>DF820455.1:1600341-1621480 GCA_000739515.1 Candidatus Moduliflexus flocculans | reverse complement strand
GGTGGACACGAAGACGCCGCACAGGACACCACCCACCCCTTGCCCCTCCCAGGAGGGGAATTGTCGGCGGCGTTGCGTAACATCAGTAACTAATTAGATATGAACGTCGTCCATCTGTTGAAGAACGCTTAGCATTTTTTATTTCGATTCCGCCTGCTTCGCCGCAAAGAACGACCGTCACGGGATCATTATTTTTTTTGCGCCGGCAGTGTCAAGTGAAAGGTCGCTCCCTGCCCAGGCTGGCTCTCCACCCAAATCGCGCCGCCATTGCGCTCCACTAATTCCTGGCAGAGAATCAGGCCGAGGCCAGTGCCGCGTTCTCCCGCTGTTCCAACCTGGCTATGCTGCACATCTATGCGGAAAAGTTTTTCCATGTCTTCCGGTGCAATGCCGATGCCAGTGTCGCGAATGCTGAGTTCGATCAGCGAATCGCGCTGAAAAACTGCAATTTCGATGAGGTCTCCTGCGGTCGTAAATTTTAACGCATTGGAGACTAAATTGCGGATGACCGTATTCATCATGCCGTGATCGGCAAACGCGCGGGTTTTCGGCGGAATGGCGTTGACTAACGTAATGCCTTTTTGCGCGGCTTTTTCGAGAAACAGGTCTCGATTTTCCTCGCCGATGTCGAAAAGATTGATGTCTTCGGGATGATATTCCATGACGCCGCGTTGCAGGCGCGACCAGGTGAGCAGATTTTCCAGCAGGATATGCAGGCGTTCGGCGGCGGCATACATGCGGGTCAAGAACTCTTTCGCGCGTTCCGGCGTGTAGTGCTCAAAATTTTCCCGCAGCAGTTCCGTCATGCCGAGAATGACGCTGAGCGGGTTGCGGAGATCGTGCGAAATAATCGAAAAGAATTTATCTTTGCTGGCGTTGACTTCCTGGAGTTCGCGATTTTTCTGCTGCAACTCTTTATGCGCGGCAATGAGTTTAAGCTCGGCCTGCTGTTGTTCTGTTATATCTTCGCACACGGTGACACGGCCAAGATAGACGCCCTGTTCATCATGCAGCGGCGTGGAAATCAGTTCCACCGGAAACGCCGAGCCGTCTTTGCGCACATTCATGCGCTCTCGCTTCCAGTATAACCCCGAAGCCTTTACGTAATTCTGCTCTGAATCGTCTGTTTGTTCCTGCTGCATCGGAGCAAAGATCGCCGCTGGAAAACCAAGCGCTTCTTCGACCGTATAGCCGTGCTGTCGGGCGTCTGCCGGGTTAATATACACAATGCGGCCTTCGGGATCGGTAATCGTGATCCCGGCTTCGGTGGTTTCCATTGCCTTTTCTAATTTGCGCAGCGTCAATTCCGCCCGTTTGCGTTCCGCAATCTCCTGATGCAACTGCTCGTTCGAAGCGCGTAATTCCGCCGTGCGTTCGGCCACGCTCCGTTCTAACACGAGATTTTGTTCCAAAATAAGCTGCTCATTTTCCTGCGCCGCTTGCAGCGCCTTTGCCTGCGCATCGGCCTTTTCGAATTTTAACAGATTAATCCGATCCGATAACGCTAACGAAATAAATGCGAGAGCCAGCACTAACCCGACACGCAGACCGCGCCCGCTGATGAGTTCCACAGGGATCACATTGTGTATCCCGAGCACTTCAACAAATGCGCCCGCAAAAAAAATTCCCCATGACAACAGATAGTACCGCGCAGGTTGATAGCCTTTGCGCCAGACGAAAAACGCCGCCGCAATCAGCAATAACGGCCCGGGAAGCGCTAATCCGACGATCAATTGCGGCAGCGCGGGATGGCGCGTAATCACAAACAGCGCCGTTAGAATGCCCCATATCCACTGCAAAACAGTGGTTGCGCGGCATAATGAGCGAGAATATTCTGCTAATCGCAGAAATTGGGCGCTGAACCAGAGCGAGAGAATTGAGGTCAACCCGACAAAGGCGTTGAGCGAGACATCATTCCACCAGGGGAGCGTCGGCCAGAGATATTGATAGGCAAAACCTTCATTGCTCGATACCATGATGATGATAGAAGCGAGCAGCAGGATGTATTGCCCGTAAATTCGCTCTTTCAGCAGCCAAAAGAGCAGCAGGTTATAGCCAAGCATGATCAGCGCCGCGCCATAAAAAATGCCGGACGCGAATTGTTGATGATAGGCGTGAACGGCGAATGCTATCGGCTGCCAGAGCGTGATGGCTATCGCCATGCGGCCTTTATTTTGAAAGCGGAGATACAATGTGGCTTCTTCCTGCGGGCCGAATTCGAGTTGAAAGACGAAATTGCGATGCGGCACGTCCCGTTGTCGAAATTCCACCGTATCGCCTGACTCTTTCGTTGAAAACAGCATTCCGTTGTGAAATTCATAGATGCGAATCGAATCTATAAATGGATTGCCGATTTCCATCAGCCTGGTGCTCGGATGGCGCTCCTGATTGCGAACAGTAAAGCGTACCCAGTAGGCCGAATGAGAAAATCCAAAATTGGGGATTGCTTGCGTGCTGCGCGAAAATGCGGCGATGGCCATGATTTCGTCAAGCGTTGCCCTGCCAGTGGGATCTTCAAAAATTTCGAGACATTGTCCAATTGGAGACACTTCTATTGTATCGGTCAACAGAATGGGAACGCTCGGAACAGCGCTGCGATCAGATGGCGTTGCGGTTTTGAGCCATCCCAACAACGTGATGACGCAAACGACACAGGCGATCCAGCGTCGAGAACGACGGCTGTTGCAATTCTTTTTATCTCCGAAACCAGCGAGCGCCATGTGTTGAAAAATCAAGTTCGATGATGCCTTTATCAACAAGATACGCTAAACACGACCGAAGCGTACTGCCAATAAGCACATACTGATTCGGGTTCAGAGCGATGTCATACCTCTGGCAAACCTGCGCCAAAATCTCGTCAAAGGAAACGGCGTGAGCGCAGCAGGCCGAGAGCGCGTCAAGTATCTCCTGCACCTGTCGCCGATTTCGCTCGATTAATGGCGCGATCTCTGTCGAAAGTTCTCCGTGTCCTGGCGCGTAATATGCCGCCTGAAGCGTTTGAAGTTGGTCTAATGTCGCGAAATGCGCCTGAACGTCATACAGAAAGAATATATGATATTTTTGCAGAATCACATCAGGGAACAGGCAGTCGGCAAGAAACACCACATTATCCGGCGTGCGGATGGCAATCATGTCGAAAAAATGGCCGGGAATCGAGATCGCTTCCAGGCCGGTATGGAGAATACCGCCAGAATTCGGGATCACATCAGTGATCGTCGAGGGCGCGGCCATGAGAAATTTATTCCGCAGCGCATTCATCGGAAATCCGCCGAACAGAAACGCCGGCTCAAGCACGGGATGCTGAATGAACGCCGCCTCAAGCGACGTCGCCGCAATCCGACAGTTCGTCTTTTGCTGTAAAAAAGCGTTTCCGCCGATATGATCGCCATTCGAATGCGTGTTGATAATCAACTCTAACGTCCAGCCGCGGGCGTTCAGGAGCTTGAGAATCTGTCGTCCCGCTTCCTTATCATTGCCGCTGTCAATCACAATCACCCGCCCGTCCTGTTCGTATATCCCGATATTGGCCGGGGCTGGAATCATATACGTCGTGCCTGCAATTTGCTGAATCTCTAATGCTGCCATGGTATCCTTTCTTTAACGTAAGGCCAATCGCGGCCAAATCAAGATTTGGCGCTATACGATTGGCATTGCTTAAATGAATGCCAATTCTCCCCCCTGAATCATCATGAGCAAGTATGAGAGAAATTAGATGAATCGTCAAGCTTATTTTGGCGAGAACTCGTTTTCTCTCTTGACAATTTGATGTAGCTTGACACAGAACGGGTTTTCGAAGAACGCAGTCCTCCATAAAATTAAATGCCGTGAGATGCTGAAATGACGACTGGTTTGATGAGAGCTAACGAAATGGAACATTTTCAATTTTCTCTGACATTTCATGTTCGCGATTATGAATGCGACTTTCAGGGTATTGTGAATAACGCGATGTATTTGCATTATGTCGAGCATTGCCGCCATGAATACGCCAAACATATCGGATTAGACGTGGTGTCGCTTGCGAAACAAGGGATCAATTTAGTGGTCATTCGCGCTGAATTGAATTATAAACATCCGCTGCGCAGCGGCGACACGTTTGTCGTTGGCACAAATTTAGAGCGAGTGTCCCGCATCCGCTTGGCATTCCAGCACACGATTTATTGCCCGCATCAAGGAGCAAGCGCCTCAAACGACGGCTATGATCCTGAACAAGACATCCTTATTGCGCAAGTGCGGATTCTCGTCACGGCCATGAATGAGCATGGGCGACCATTTTGGCCGAAATCATTGGATGCGCTATTTCATCAGGGATAACCGATTCATGCGAACAGATTACCGCCAGGATTCTCGTCGAGATGCCTGGAAACGCTCATTTTTTCAAAAGTGGAACGCGTTTATGATTCCAAAGACATTGACATCGCGAGTTGGCGAATTATTGGAAGCGGAAGCAGACGCCATTGACAAAGTCGTCACGCAATTAGAACCGGAACAGATCGAACGCGCCTTGATGTTGTTAGCAGAATGCCAGCAAAAAATCGTGGTCATCGGCGTTGGCAAGTCTGGCATTATCGCCCAGAAAATCGCAGCCACCATTTGCAGCATCGGAATGGTCGCCATCGCGCTGCATCCCGGCGACGCGCTGCACGGCGACCTCGGCGTGGTGCAGGAAGGCGATGTGGGATTAGTGTTAAGCGCCAGCGGAGAGTCTGACGAAATTATTACGCTGCTGCCGCATTTGAAGCGTCGCAGCATTCCCATTATTGCCATTGTCGGCAACCTTGATTCGACCTTAGCGCGTCAAGCCGATGTGGTGATTAACGCCACGATTGATCGTGAAATCTGTCCGTTAAATTTAGCGCCAACCGCCAGCACGACCGTCGCGCTGGCGTTAGGAGACGCGCTCGTGATGACGCTGATGGAGGTCAAGCAGGTAAAGCCGGAAGATTTTGCCATTAATCATCCGGCGGGACGGCTTGGCAAGCGTCTGACGGTCAAAGTCGGCGATTTAATGCATAACGACGCCGAGCATCCGACGCTTTCGCCGCAGGCAAGTTGGCTTGACGTGCTTAACGCAATCACGCGCGGCGGAATGGGAGCGGTCAATATCGTAGATAAGACAGGCCGGTTGGTCGGGCTGGTGACGGATGGCGATTTGCGCCGCTGGATGCAAAAGACCAACCCGGCAGAGTTGGAAATGCTGACGGCTCAAACGATCATGACCTCTCATCCTGTGGTCATCTCTCCCGATACATTAGCGTATGAGGCATTGCAATTGATGGAAAATCGCCCATCGCAAATCAGCGTGCTGCCCGTGATTGATCGCGACGGCAAGTGCCTTGGCTTAGTGCGGCTGCATGATATTGTGCGATATGGGTTGTAGGTTTGTTGAGAGGAGAAAGTAGCATGGGCAACCTCCGTATCCTGGTGATTGATGATAGTCCGTCGACGCGTCGGGGACTCATCGAATTGCTTCACCCATTGCGCGCTGACATCGAAGAGGCGAGCAATGGGAAAGAGGGGCTGGCAATTGTGGAATCTGCGAATGTAGATTTAGTGATTACCGATATGGATATGCCCGGTATGGATGGGCTTGAGTTATGCCAACATCTTCAAAGTCATCCGAATACACGCGGCATCCCGGTGATTATTGTCAGCGCGTTCGATTCTGAAGGGGATATCGATCTTGGCTTTCAGGCGGGAGCGTGGGCCTATGTTTCTAAACGGGAAGCGTTTACCGAATTGCTGAAAACCATCGAAGAGGTGTTGTCGAAATTCAGCTTTCACCGCGAGCGGCTGATTTTAGTGGTAGATGATTCGCGCCTGGTGTGCCGCATGGTCAAAGAAGGATTGGAACGCGCCGGTTTTCAAGTGGTGACGGCGAAAAACGGGCGCATCGCTTACGAATTGATCACGCAGCGCAAACCCGATTTGATCCTCAGCGATCTCGACATGCCCGTGATGAACGGCTTTGAGTTATGCGATACCTTGCAAGCCTCGTTAGAATATAATACCATCCCGTTTGTCGTGATGAGCACGATCAGCGACCGCGCTCATATCAAGCGCATTATCCGGCGCGGCGCAGTCTCTTACATTGTCAAGCCTTTCAACATGGATCAGATGGTGATTCTGGTGGAGCGGATTCTGTCTGATCAATTTCAAATTCTCGTGAAAGAACGGGAACGTTTGGAATCCGAACGCTCCTTGATGCTCGGCAGTATCGCAAGCCTGATTTCCGCGCTCGAAGCGCGGGATCCATATACGCGCGGCCATTCCGAAACCGTAGCGGAAATCGTGGGCGGCATGACAACGCTGATGAACGCCAGCTATGAAGAAATCGAAATGGCGACCATCGGCGGACGCTTGCACGACATCGGCAAAATCGGCATTCGCGACGATATTCTTTTTAAGCCCGGCGGCCTGACGCCGCAGGAATTCGATATGATCAAACAGCATCCGATTATCGGCGCGAATATTCTGAAACCAATTACCAGTTTGTCGGATGTGGTGTCAATGGTCTTGTACCATCATGAACGCCCCGACGGGCGCGGCTATCCGCATGGCCTGACATCAGTTCCATTCTGGGCCAGCCTGGTGTCGGTTGCGGACATCTACTCCGCGTTATGCAGCAAACGCCCGTATCAGGATCCGATGCCAGAGGAAAAAGTCTTGCAAATCATTCATGATGTGCGCGGCACGCAGCTCACAGAAGAAAGCGTGGAACTGTTTATGGCCTGGCATGCCACAAAAAACTCGAAACAAGAGCGGTAGTCCTTCTCATACCCTTCCCATTTTCCCCTTCTGCCAAAAAACCGTTGATGCCTTGCGGCGTAGGTCGAAACTCCAGTTTCGACCTACGCGAACGATTCCTTGAATTTCTATAAAAATTTGTAATTATTTAGCAACCACCACGAAACACACCAAATACACGAAAATAGGGAAACTCCTCAGTCATCGGATGTAAATCTTGATTTTTTCGTGTCTTTCGTGTGTTTCGTGGTGGTTGCTAAATACAGCATGATTCATAAGCATTGAACAGGAGTGCCAAAGCAAGCTTTGGCACTCCTGAGAACCTAAATAGTTACCAAATTTTTTACACCATTTACATGAATTCCTTGTGTTCTGATCTTTCGTGTGTTATCATACCTGTTATTTGAAAGAGAAGATGTATGCAACTCAAGAACATGGTATTTTCGAATTTCTTCGAATTTTCTTGTTGACCAAATTCGACTTGTTGGGTCAATCGGCAACAAAATATCTGCAATTAATACCAACAACTTGAGTGCTTATTCTAAAAGAAAGGAGGCTGTTGTCATGATGTATGGCTATTTTGATGATAAGGCGCGGGAATATGTGATCACAACTCCCAAAACCCCGGTAAAATGGGTAAATTACATTGGTGGACTCGCGTTCGGAGGAATCATTGATCAGACTGGCGGCTCGCTGATTTGCAAAGGCGACCCGGCGTTAAATCGCATCGTGAAGTATGTTCCGCAGCTCCCCTCGTCAGATTTCAAAGGCGAAACCTTGTATATTCGCCTGAAACACGAAACAAGTTCTCGCCTCTTTTCCCCGTATTTTGTTCCGACCTTAGATCAGTATGACCGCTTCGAATGTCGCGTCGGATTAGGCTATTCGCGCTATATCACGGAATTTTACGGCATCCGCTCCGAGATCACGGTCTTTGTGCCAATCGGCGAAGATCGCATGATTCGCGACATCAAAATTACGAATCTGACCGGCGCGACGGTAGAAATTGACGTGATTCCGGTCGTGGAATATACTCATTTCGACGCGCTGAAACAATTTACAAACGCCGATTGGGTGCCGCAAACGATGCAGAGCAAAGCGTTTCGCGAGGAAAACGGCCTGTTGATTTTGCAGCAATACGCCTTCATGAAAAAAGAAACGGCGGTTAATTACCTGACCTCCAACTGGCCGGTCTCATCGTTTGAATCTGATCGCAAGCGCTTTTTGGGAGACAACGAATACGGCACGTGGCGCGCGCCGAAAGCCCTGGAACAGGCGGAACTCGGCAATTACGAAGCGCTGCGCGGCGATAATATCGGCGCGTTGCTGCATCATCTCGGCACATTCACCCCGAATGAAACGAAGCGCATCATCACGCAATTAGGCCAAACCGCAAGCATTTCTTCCGCGCTGCCAGCCATTCAACGCTTCCGTAGTGGGGAACAGGTGGACGCTGCCTTTACGCAGCTTGCCGACTCATGGAACGCCTACCTCTCGAAATTTCAAGTGAATACGCCGGACGCGGCCATGAACTCGATGCTTAACGTCCACAATCCACGCCAGTGCCATACCACGAAAAATTGGTCGCGCGATTTATCGCTGTACCAACTCGGCTTTGGCGGACGCGGCATGGGGTTCCGCGACAGCTCGCAGGATTCGATGGGAATTCTCGCACACGCGCCAGATGAAGGCAAGGCGTTACTCACAAAACTGCTGTGTGTTCAAAAGCGCGATGGTTCGGCGATGCACCAATTTTTCCCCTCCACAATGGAAGCGACAGTAGGCGATTCCCACGAAATGCCGGATCGCCCAAAATACTACGGCGACGACCATCTCTGGATTATTCTCGCCGTGACCGCCTACCTCAAAGAAAGCGGCGACATGGCATTTTTAGACCAGATCATCCCCTTTTACGAGAAAGATGCGCAAAAACAGCCGCTGGAATTTGCAACTGTGCTGGAACATTTACACCGCGCGATCTCCTTTACGCAATCGCATAAAGGGGCGCACGGCATCCCGTTGTTGGGATTTGCGGACTGGAATGATACCGTCAACTTGCGCACTGGCGCGGAATCGCTCTTTGTCGCGGCGCAATTCGGCAAGGCGCTGCTGGAGATGATTGAATTGATGGGGGCGCTCGGCAAACAAGACATGGTAGCAACGTATCAGAGCTATTACGATGACATGAAGCGAGCGGTCAACGACCATGGCTGGGATGGCGAATGGTTTATCCGCTATTTTGATTTCGATGGCAGCAAGCTCGGCTCAAAAGAAAACGCACATGGCCAGATTTACACAAATGGTCAATCATGGCCGGTAATCGCGGGCTTTGCCGATAAGGAACGCGCTGAAAAAGCGCTGAATTCGGTCAATCGCCTGCTCAACACCAAAAACGGCATCAAATTGAGTTATCCGGGATTCAATGGCTACGATCCGAATATCGGCGGCATCACGACCTATCCGCCAGGAGCCAAAGAAAACGGTGGCATTTTTCTCCATGCCAATCCGTGGGTAATGATTGCCGAAACTATTATGGGAAACGGCGACCGGGCATTTCAATATTACAATCAAATCAACCCGGCAGCGAAAAACGACGACCTCGACACGTTCGAAGTCGAGCCATACAGTTACCCACAAAATATTTTAGGCGACGAACATCCGCAGTTCGGGCTTGGCCGGAATAGCTGGCTCTCTGGCACGGCATCGTGGACGTATCAGGCGGCGACCAAATATATTTTAGGCATTCTGCCGACTTATGCTGGTTTGCAGGTCAACCCGTGCATTCCGAAAGCGTGGGATGGTTTCACGGCAACGCGCGTGTTTCGCGGCGCAACGTATCAAATTGTCGTAAACAATCCAACGCATGTCTCGAAAGGCGTTGCGTCCCTGAAGGTGGATGGCAAGACTGTTGAAGGCACAATCATCCCGATTGCCGCTGATGGTGCGACGGTGTCGGTCGAAGTAACAATGGGGTAGGCGACACAAGCTGTCAGACACGTCGGGCGGATCTGACAGCGATTTATTATGCTTGATTATCATATTCATACCACATTATGCGGCCATGCCTCTGGCAGCATGGAAGAATATATCGAATTTGCCTTAACTCAGCCGTTGCGGGAAATAGGATTCTCCGATCATTTGCCAATGATCAAGTGGGCGCATCCCGAATATGCGATGCCATTCGAGAAACTGCTCGAATACGTTCAGCGCGTACTGGCATTGCGGCAAACCTATCCTCAATTACCGATCAAATTAGGCATCGAGGCCGATTATTATTCCCCGGCAGAAGAGGCCGCTACGCGCAGCCTTTTAGCGCAGCATCCGTTCGATTACGTCTATGGCTCCGTGCATTTTGTCGAGGATTGGGCGATTGATGACCCGCACAATCTGGATCAATGGGAACGGGTCGGCGTGGATACCGTGTATGAACTCTATTTCGCGCAATTGCAAAAGGCTGCGCGTTCCGGGCTGTTCGATATTGTCACGCATACCGATCTCCCCAAAAAATTCGGACACCGCCCGACGAAAGATTTTTCCGCATTAATCGAAACGACCATTCGCAGCTATAAAGATGCTGGAATGGTGGTAGAAATCAACACATCCGGACTGCGCAAACCGGTCAAAGAAATGTACCCGGCTATCGAGATATTGAAATTACTCAAAAAATATGAGATTCCCCTGGTGTTTGGTTCTGACGCGCACGCTCCCGATCAGGTGGGACGGGATTTTGCCCAGGCGCGGCAGATGGCGCAAGCGTGCGGATTTACTGAAATTGCTGTTTTCGAACAGCGAAAAATAGTTGACACATATCCGCTATAAGATAGTGATACACCAAATTATTTTTGGCGTGTCAACTCGTGCGGAGGAAAAAACGTATGATCAAGCAAACCCATCCCCTGATATTGACCGGACTTGTCGGGACAGACGCGCTGATGACCTGTTCATCATGGGCGATTGCCTATTATGCCCGTTTCCAGACCAGCCTGATCCCGGTCAGCAAAGGCGTTCCGCCGTTCGATGTCTATTGGCGGTTGATTATGCCAATTCTCGTCATGTGGATTGTCATTTTCCATGTGTCAGGTCTCTATCGCCCGCGTCGAGGAAGTTCGCAAGCCGAAGAATTTGTGACGATTTTTCAGGCGGTGACGGTCGGAATGATTTTATTGATCACCTTTAACTTTTTTTACCCGCAATCTTCGTATTCTCGCCTTGTATTGCTCTATTTCTGGGGGATGAACATCTTCGCCATCGGCATCAGCCGGTCGTTAATGCGCAGCCTGGTGGATTACGCCCGCACGAAAGGTTACAACTTACGACATATTTTAATTGCCGGAGCCGGAAATTTAGGAAGAGAACTGACGCGAAAAGCACACACCTACACAGAATTAGGCCTGAACGTCGTCGGGTTTGTAGATGACGATCCCAAAAAGCAAGGGAAAATGATTGATGGGACGCCGGTATTAGGCACGCTCGACAAAATAAACAAAATTATTCAGGAACGCGGCGTGCAGCAATTATTTATTGCGTTGCCAATGACCGCGCATGACCGCGTCCTTGAATTGCTTGAATCTGTTGATCAAGAGTGCGTGGATGTCAAATTCATTCCCGATTTGATGCAATACATCAGTTTGCGCGTCGGCGTCGAAGAATTAGATGGCATTCCGATTGTCAACCTGCGCGAAAGCCCGATTCAAGGTTGGAATGGTGTCATCAAACGCGGCTTCGACATCGCGTTTTCGCTATTGTTTATCGCGATCTGCTCGCCAGTGATGCTGCTGCTTGCCGCGTTGATTAAATTAACCTCGCCTGGCCCGATTCTGTATAAACAGACGCGGATGGGGCTGGATGGGCATGTGTTCGATATGTACAAATTCCGTTCCATGCGCGTGGATGCCGAATCGAAAAGCGGCGCAGTCTGGGCGAAAAAGAATGATCCCCGGCGCACAAGACTCGGTTCCTTCATGCGTTCCACCAGCCTCGACGAATTGCCGCAGTTTTTTAACGTGTTAGCCGGTGATATGAGCCTGGTCGGGCCGCGCCCCGAACGCCCGCCGTTCGTGCAAAAATTCCGCGAGCGCGTACCGCAATACATGCTGCGCCATAAAGTGAAGTCCGGCGTGACTGGCTGGGCGCAGATTAACGGCTGGCGCGGCAATACCTCGATTGAAAAACGCATCGAATACGACCTCTACTATATTCAGAATTGGTCAGTCATGTTCGACCTGAAGATCATTCTGATGACGCTTTGGAAAGGTATGATCAACAAACACGCCTATTGATTCGTCTCTGCGGCAGCCTTGCCCGCACCGCAAGACGGATGCATTATGCGTGTGTTCCCGATATGGCAGATGTGCGTATTCGCCCAATGACTGTACATGACGCCGAAGCAATCGTCAACATCTTCAATCCCATCATCGCCACGCACACATACACCGTGTTTGATACGCCGTTGACTGTCGAAGCCGAACGCGAATTTTTAGCGAATTTTTCGCCGCGCGGGATTTTCCATGTTGCGGAACTTCGAGATCGCGCTGAAATCGTCGGTTTTCAATCACTCGATCCGTTTGCTCCCTATACGCATGCCTGCGATCATGTCGGCGTCATTGGAACGTACACTGCCTTAACGCATCACGGCAAAGGCATCGGCCAACAGCTTTCGCAGGCGACCTTTGCCGCTGCCAAAACGCGCGGCTACGAAAAAATCTTCGCCTATGTTCGCGCCGATAACCCTTACGCCCTCCATTTTTACCTCAAATTAGGCTTCACCATCATCGGCATCGCCAAAAAACACGCAAAATTTCCTTCAGGATATGTGGACGAGATTCTGATCGAAAAATTTCTGTGATTATTAGATCAATCCTCAAAGAACGATAGGTGCGAATGCTCTGAATTTTCCATTGAAGATGAAGACCTCGCGGATTTTAGAAACCTGTGAGGTTTCGCAGTGGCAAAATTTCTTGACATGTGGCACATCATTGCGCATTCGTTGTTTTTATTCGGTGATGGGGTTCACCGCTAACCGCCGACGTGCTGATAACTCCTACCAGCGTTTCCACCTCAGAACTTCTTAATGTGATTTGATATGGAGCTATTCATGCAGGCCGAAACCACAGTTTCGATACGCCGCAGCGCATGAAAATTCTATTTTCATGGGAGAGATTATGCAGAAGATATGGGTATCTTTAGTCTGGATCGGCATTGGGAGCATTTTCGGCGCAGCCTTGAGGTATTTGACCACGTTAGCTGCGCAACGCTATTCGCTCTCATTTCCGTATGGCACATTAACGGCTAATTGGGCAGGATGTTTTTTGATCGGGTGCTTAACGACGCTCAGCGCAGAAACCGGTGTGCTGACTTCGGAAGTGCGCTTATTGCTGGTGACTGGCTTTTGCGGAAGTTTCACCACGTTATCGTCAATGGTCTATGAATTGTCGCAGTTTGTAGAAACGCAAGAATTCTGGCTGGCTGGCATGTATTGGGGAATCACCTTTTTTGGGGCGTTTGTGTGGTTTTATCTTGGAGGAATCCTGATAAAACTCCTCCTGCGCCTCTAAGCGAGGGCATTATGGAAATTACAGGAGAAGCCAGGTTATTACGCATTTTTATCGGTGAATCCGATAAAATCAAACATACCGCGCTCTATGAAGTGATTGTGCGAGAAGCGCGTTCGATGGGGTTAGCCGGAGCAACAGTTTGGCGAGGCATGTTGGCCTTTGGCCCAACCAGTCGCATTCGTTCCGCCAAAATTCTTGATCTCTCGTCGGATTTGCCCATTATTATCGAAATTGCTGACATTTTGCCTCGAATAGATCAATTTCTGCCAAAACTCCACGAATTATTTGAAGACGCGAAATGCGGAGGATTAATTACGCTTGAAGATGTGAAGGTGATACGTTATGTTCACGAAAAACATGCGTAAATAAACCGGCGACAATCGCAACATGGTGTGACATTGCGATGACGAAAGATCAACATTTTTTCTGGTGCAATTCGACGCGATGGCACGGATAAAATGTGATGAATTTTTTTGTCGAATGGCGTGTGAGTTGATTGCGTTTTTATTGGGAGGAAGAGGGATGAGCGTGAAAATGATCATCAACGATCAGGAGGTGTTGTTCGAGCCTGGCAAGACGATCATTGAAGTCGCCAGAGAAAATAAGATCTATATTCCCTCGCTCTGTTACCACCCGAAAACGGGGGCATTGGGCAAATGCCGTGTTTGCGCGGTGGAAGTGCAGGGGAAGAGCGGGCTGCAAATGGCCTGTACGACGCTCGCGGCTGAAAATATGGTCGTCAACACCGACTCGGGCGAAATTCGCGCAACGCGTAAGATGGTGGTCAATTTGCTTTTAGCAAATGGGCAGCATAATTGCCTGTCGTGCGAAGCGAATGGCGAGTGCGAGTTGCAAGATGCGGCGTATTATTTAGGAATCGAAATCCCGGAGTATGCCATTGACGCGCCTGTCTCAGACATGGACGCAAGCAGCGAAATGATCGTGCTCGACCTTCGCAAATGCATCCAGTGCGGACGTTGCATTCAAGCCGATAACTGTATCGTCGTGCAAGATGTGTTGGGGTTTGCATATCGTTCGCTCGCGACCAAAGTCATCTGCGACCATAACATTCCGATGGGCGAATCCTCCTGCGTTCAGTGCGGCGAATGCTCGCAAATCTGTCCGGTCGGCGCGATTTTAGACAAAAAATCTCTCGGAAAAGGCCGTCGCTACGAACTCAAACAGGTGGATACGATCTGCCCGTATTGCGGCGTCGGCTGTCAAATCACTGTACACATCAACGAACGGACGAACGATATCGTCAAAATCACCGGAGTTGAAGGCAGCCCGGTCAATGACGGGATGCTCTGTGTCAAAGGGCGCTACGGTTACGAGTTCGTTAATAGCCCGGAACGCCTGACCGCGCCGCTCATTCGCGATACGGACGGCGTCCTGCGAGAAGCGACCTGGGACGACGCGCTCAAGCTCATCGCCGAGACGTTTACCCGCATCAAACAGGAACATGGGCCGGACGCGCTCGCGGGCTTATGCTCCGCCAAAGTGACAAACGAAGAAAACTTCGCCTTCCAGAAATTCATGCGGAGGGAAATCGGCACCAACAACATAGATCATTGCGCTCGCCTCTGCCACAGTTCCACCGTGACCGGTCTGGCCGCCTCATTCGGCTCTGGCGCAATGACGAACGACATTGCGGGCATCAAACATGCGGACGTGATTTTGATTATCGGGTCGGATACGACGGCGGCTCATCCGGTCATCGCCAACCGGATCAAACAGTCGATCCGGTTCGGCAAAAGCAAGCTGATTGTGATTGATCCGAAAGAAATCGAAATGGCGAAATTTGCGACAATCTATGCCCGCCAGCGCTGCGGCTCGGATGTCGCCGTGCTGAACGGGATTATGCGCGAAATTATCGTGAACAACTGGCATGATCACGCGTATATCGCCGAACGCTGCGAAGGCTTCGAGGATTTGAAGAAGGCGGTCGAAGAGTTTACACCAGAAAAAGTCGAACAACTTTCCGGCATTCCGGCGGCGCAACTGCGGGAAATCGCCGCGATGTTCGGCAAAGCGGACACCGCGGCGGTCTTTTACGCGATGGGGCTCACGCAGCATACTACCGGCGTTGACAATGTCCGCTCTATCGCGAATCTTCAGATGTTGTGCGGCAATATCGGCAAAGACGGCGGCGGCGTGAATCCGCTGCGCGGCCAGTCGAACGTGCAGGGCGCGTGCGACATGGGCGGCCTGCCGAACGTCTTCTCCGGTTATCAGCCGGTCGCGGACGAAAAAGCGAACGCGAAATTCTCCGCCGCCTGGCAGCGCGAATTGCCGAAACAACCGGGATTGACATTGATCGAAATGCTCAACGCCGCCGCGCAGGGAACACTCAAAGCGCTGTATATCATGGGCGAAAACCCGATGATCAGCGATCCTGACTTGAACCACCTGGAACACGCCCTTGAGACGCTCGATTTTCTCGTTGTGCAGGACATTTTTTTGACCGAAACCGCGCTGTTGGCGGATGTGGTGTTGCCAGCCGCATCCTATGCTGAAAAAGACGGCACGATTACGAATACCGAACGGCGCGTGCAACGAATGCGCAAAGCCGTGAAATCGCCCGGACAGGCGAAAGAAGACTGGGTGATTATTCAGGAGATCGCCAACGCAATGGGGGCTGATTGGAAGTATCAATCCGCCCATGACATCGCGGAAGAAGTTCGCCAACTTACGCCGTCGTATGGCGGGATTAGCTGGGAACGCCTCGGTGCAAACGGCTTGCAATGGCCGTGTCCGACGTTCGAACATCCCGGAACGCCATATTTGCACAAAGGGACGTTTGCGCGCGGTAAAGGCGTGATGGTAGGAATCGCGTTTAAAGAACCTGCCGAACTGCCGGATGCCGAATATCCATTAGTGCTGACGACCGGGCGCGTGCTACAGCATTTCCATACCGGGACCATGACCAGAAAAACGGCAGGATTGAATAACCTGGCCGGGCCAATGGTGATGATTTCGGTCGAAGATGCTGAAGCATTGGGCATCAACAACAGCGAACTCATTCAAGTCAGCAGCCGTCGCGGCACGATCAAAGCGCCAGCGTTCGTGACGCGGCAAATCGGCAAAGGAACAGTTTATATCCCGTTTCATTATCATGAAGCCGCCGCGAATATCCTGACGAATGCGGCGCTTGACCCGATTGCCAAAATTCCTGAGTTCAAAGCCTGCGCCGTGCGCGTCAGCAAAATGTAATTGATTCGCATAGAAACAAAGCTGTCAGACACTTTTAAAGTGTCTGACAGCGCTATCGTCTTGTAAAATATGGACAAACAACAATACGAAGCCCTGTTTGACATGGCGATTTCGCGAGAAATCGAAGCCTACGAATTTTATCGCAAGGTGTCGGAACGCGCGCAGAATTCTGAGGTCAAAACCGTTTTCGCGCAGTTATCCCAGGAAGAACTCGGACACAAAAATCTGCTGACGCAATTCAAAAATGATCCGGCAAAGATCATGAAAATTGAGGCTTCTCCGGATTATAAAGTGGCTGAAGCGACCGAATTGCCAGCGCTGTCGGCGGAGATGAAGCCTGCCGACGCGATTGCGTTAGCGATGAAAAAGGAACAGCAAGCCGTTGAATTTTATCGCGCATTAGAGCAGAATGCCAAAGAGCCGGAACTGAAAGCGGCCTTTGCCAATCTCGCCAATATGGAACTCGGCCATAAACACCGCTTAGAAAACGTGTTCGTCCAGATCGGCTATCCAGAGGCGTTTTAGTTGCCGCGATTCACCTATAGCCATCCTCAATCAATTTTACGTTTCGACACGTTCAGCGTGCGGCGCTCCCTGAGCTTGTCGAAGGGAACAGCGCCACAATTCATTGAGGACGCGTATCGTTTCGCCAATCCTGACAAAGGCAAACCCCTGGCAGAATTGCCTATTGTTACAGATGATTGCCACATCAGCGCATTCAAAACTTGACAGAGAGCAAGGCAAATTGCAGCATGATTATGCGGTAATTTCCGCATAATCATGGATCAACCTGAACACATGTCACACAGAGCATTATTCATGGCGATTGAACAGGAGTGCCAAAGCTTGCTTTTGCCTTGCGAATCGCCTGACTTCGTCAGGCGCAAAAGCAAGCTTTAGCACTCCTGACTGAGATTGAATAATGCTGTAAATGAAAAAGGAGGCAGATGATGGGACTCTTTAATTTTTCAAAAAACGCGGGCAATGCCATTTTCGGCGCAAAGAATCCGAACGCCGAGGACATCAAAAAACTGCTGGTCGAATGGTTAGGACGGCAGAACAATCGCATAGATGATCTGGCTGTGACGTATGACAGCGGCCTTGTGACGCTGTGCGGCAATTGCGATACCGTGAAGACGAAAGAAAAGGCGATTTTAGTGGCTGGCAACATCGCGGGCGTGGAGCGCGTGGATGCGTTTAAACTTCTTGCGCCGCAGCCTGCCGCGCCTGCGCCGGAAGCGAGCAGAACCGTCGCGCCGCCTCAGCCTGCGCCGCAAGTTACGCCAACGGTGACGCCGACCACGCCCCCCGCCGCCCCGCAAGCCACGCCGACCTCCATTCAGTCGGAATCGGCGCAGCCTGCGGATAGCAGCGTGTTTTACACGATTCAAAAAGGGGATACGTTGTCGAAAATTTCTAAACAGTTTTACGGTGACGCGAACAAATATCGTTACATCGTTGAGGAAAATAGCGGCGTGATTGAAGACGCAGACAAAATTTATCCAGGGCAGACCATTCGCATTCCGCCGCTGCCGGCGTAAGCATGTTGGAGTGCCAAAGCAAACTTTGGCACTTCTGATGTTAAATTATTACGGTTTTTTTATGCCAAAGACCCGCCTTGACATCCTCTTGACTGATCTCGGCCTTGCGCCGAGCCGCGAGCAGGCGAAACGCCTGATTCTCGCCGGTTTGGTGCTGGTCAACGAACAGAAGATTGATAAAGCTGGCGCGAGCGTGCCGGAAGACGCCGACATTCGCCTGATTGGGCAGGAACATCCATTTGTCGGGCGCGGCGGCATGAAATTGGAGAAAGCGCTGCAAGTATTCCGCGTGGACGTGACTGATAAAATCGCGATTGACGTGGGCGCGTCCACCGGCGGCTTTACCGATTGCCTGCTGCAACATGGCGCAAAAAAGGTGTATGCGGTGGATGTCGGCTACGGCCAGCTTGCCTGGAAACTCGTCAACGATCCGCGTGTTGTCAATCGCGAGCGCGTCAATGTGCGTAATCTCTCTCCCGTTGATTTTGAGGAAGCATTCGATCTTGCGGTGATTGATTTGTCATTTATTTCTCTGACCAAAGTGTTGACGCCGATCTGTTCGCTACTCAAGCCGGACGCAACAGTGATCGCGCTTGTCAAGCCGCAATTCGAAGTCGGCAAAGGGGAAGTTGGCAAAGGCGGCGTGGTGAAATCCGCCGAGCAGCATCAGCGCGTGCTGCGAGAGGTGCAGGAATATGCCGCGTCAATCGGCCTCGCCGCGCAAAGCGTGATCGAATCGCCGATCAAAGGCGCGAAAGGCAACACGGAATTTTTGCTGTACGCGATTTGGCAGGCAAAAGCTGGCAGACACTTCGAAAGTGTCTGACAGCTTTTGGGTTATCGCCCATGCCGAAACACGCCCATAAACGCGATATTGGCCTGCGCTGCGCACTGCCGCGCATGAACTTCGAGGGCGTCCCAGTACTGATCGTCGCGTACTAATTGAAAGCATTGTTTGGTCAGATGCGGCGCATAAGCATTGAGGGCGTCTATCACGCCCCCCATGCCGCCGCCCCGCGTGTTTAACGCTTCGATGCCGATTTCATCAACCGCGCCGGATAAGCGCTCGAATAAGGCGTCGAAATCGGAAATCGCCGGCAGATAGGGACTGATAAAGGCATACGTGCGGATATTGTTGGCTTTTAACGTCTGCAAGGCTTGAATGCGGCGGGAGGGCAGGGCGGCGTACTGCTCGAACTGCTGCGCGGCGGCGTCATCAACGGTCATCATACTCAGGCCGACCGAGCAATTCCGAAACTCCCGCAGCAGGTCAATATCCCGCGTGACAAGGTCGGATTTGGTCAAAATCGAAATCGAAGCCTGATGTTTCAGCAGAACTTCCAGCACGCGCCGCGTCAGTTGAAACTTGCGTTCCGCCGGCAGATATGGATCGGTCACGCTTGAGAGAAACACCGAACCATCGAGCGGCGTTTTCCGGCGCGATAACTGGCGTTCCAACAATTCCGGCGCGTTGCTTTTCACGTCTAAAAACGAGCCCCAGGCATCCGCGTGTCCGGTGAATCGCCGCATGAAACGGGCGTAACAATAGACGCAGCCATGCACGCAGCCGGTGTAGGGATTAATTACGTAATCCGCGCCAGGAATGCCGCTGCGCTGCAAAATGCTTTTGACCTGAATTTCTCGGATAGCCATAATAATAAAACACCTCACAGGTTTCTAAAACCTGTGAGGTGTTGTTTTGAGGTCTTTCACGCGATTATTTGCTCAATTGCGACACTTTTTCGAACGTGGAAAAGCCTTCTTTCAGCAATTCTTTCGCGGCGCGATTGCGGTCTATTTTTGACGGCGATCCCATTACCACGCCAATCAAGCGGCGCTGGCCGCGTTTGGCAGTTACGCAGACATTAAAGCCGGATTTGCGATGATAGCCGGTTTTTAAGCCATCCACGCCTTCCACATTGCGCAAAAGATAGCGGTTAGTATTGGCAATCGGGAGCGTGTCGTTTCGAAAGGTGGTTTTTACGGTGGACGTCCAGTTCAACACTTGCGGAAACCGCTGTAATAAAGCGCGGCTTAACAGCGCCATATCAAACGCGGAGGTGACGTTATCCACCTGGCCTTTTGATGGCGGCAGGCCATGCACGTTGGCAAACGTCGTATCCGCCATGCCTAATTCCTTCGCTTTCGCGTTCATCAGGGCGACGCAGGCATCCGTGCTTCCGGCGAGATATTCCGCCACCGCGACCGCCGCGTCATTCGCAGAGCCGATGATCATTGCTTCGATTAATTCTTCCAGCGTAAAGACCTCTCCTTTTGAAAGATAGACCTGCTGCCCGCCCATTTTGCTTGCCCATTCGGAGATGGTCACGTTATCGGAAAAATGGAGTTTGCCCGCCTGAATCTGTTCCATTGTCAGATACAGCACCATCATTTTCACAAGCGACGCCGGAATCACGGCGTCATGCGCGTGTTCTTCCGTTAAAATTTCGCCGGAATCGTAATCCATGAGCAACACCGCTTTATAGGCGCTATCCTTCGCGGCTGCCAGGCTTAATGACGACGTGAGAAGCAAGATGAATGCTGCGATAAGTACGGAATAGAATGTTCGAAACGTGTTGTATTTCATAAGAATCACTCGTTGTTGGATTTTTCAGCCTTTGAAAGAAGGGAACAAATTTGAGCGGCCTTATGCCTCCGATTCGTTCCCTATCTTCTGTTCGGTATAATTTTTCGTAAAGTACTGAACAGTCTTGATCTGATTTTTAACAATATTCGGCTGTCAGCGCGAGCAAATCGCCGACCTGCGGACGGTATTGGTGAAATGCGGCAGGTTTGTCAATAATAAAGATAACAAGAGAAAATGCTTGTCGCGCCGGAAGCAGGTTTTGCCTGATTTAACGGCAGTGATTTTGCTCACATACAATCTCTTATAAACTCCAATGACACATCATTAGTGATATATCTTTGCAGGAATCTTATTGACAATTTTATGGTTTATGGGGAGAAGTTACCACAGAATGATTGTCATTTTAAGTAACTGATGTTACGCAGCGCCGCCGACAATTCCCCTCCTGGGAGGGGCAAGGGGTGGGTTCGTCCGTGAGTGATTGCTCGTGTCAAGAACCC
>DF820455.1:1595188-1600140 GCA_000739515.1 Candidatus Moduliflexus flocculans | reverse complement strand
CCCCCAACCCCTCCCCGGAGGGGAGTGTGCGGTCATTCGTCTCGAATCGGCTGCGTAACATGAGTTAAGTAATACTCGATGTTCAAGTTTTTTGTAGTTGGTTTTTGGAAAAAGCCTACTATTAGGCCAAATACAGAATTTTTACTCAAAAAGTAAAATGCCCATTTCCGTAGGCTCTCCAGAAAAAACTTGAACATCGAGTAATAGCAAATATATTTTTTTTATTTCGCGCAGAGACGCAGGGGCGCAGAGAACGGCTCTCGAATCAATTCCCTGCGTCTCTGCGCGAGAATTGAAAAAGGTAACTATTTACGTACCGCGAACGTCGTGTTAAATAGTTACTGAAAAAGGATAATTTGTCATCACTTAACAGCAAGGGCTGCTTCTATTTATTTTGATTACCATAAACGGAGGGAGATCGCATGTTCAAAGAAGAGCGCAGCGCATCAATGTTTGATTGGAGCATGTTGGGCGACATTTCCGAAGGACGCCCGAATTTAGGGCATACCATGAATGTCGTGGTCTATCGTCTGATGCAATTCACGTTGCGAGACGTGTTGATCCGGAAAGTTGGCGTTGAAGAGGCTGATCGGATCTTTTATGGCGCCGGGGAAGAAGCTGGACGGCAATTATATAAGAATGTGCTGACCAAAAAAGCGAATTTCGATGAGTTTATCAATGAATTGCAGCAAGTGTTGAAAGAGTTGCAAATTGGCATTCTTCGCGTCGAGGCCGCGAATCTGGAGGAACTCACGTTTACATTGACCGTTGCAGAAGATTTGGATTGTTCCGGGCTGCCAGTCTGCGAAGAGCAAATCTGTACGTATGACGAAGGCTTTATTCAGGGGATTCTCTCCTCCCATACAGGCCGTAATTTCCGTGTTAAAGAAATTGACTGCTGGTGTTCGGGCGACCGGGTCTGCCGTTTTGACGTAAGACCGGCACAGTAAGTGGAGCGACTTGCCAAACACGGTAACGCGGTCTGGCGATGGGACTTCAAAATATGCTGACTCTTCAAGAAACACAACTTGACGCGATTACGGAAATATTTTATCGGCTGTTGCGCGGCGAAAAGCCCGCGCAGCTTTCGCTGCCGCCAGATGCGCCGGAAAACGAATATACGCAAGTCGTGGCATATATCAATCGTTTTCTCTCGGAATACAACGAATTCGCCGATTTCATGTATTCCCTGTCGCGCGGTGAATTAGACTATGATCCGCCAAAAGGCAAAATGCGCGTGTTGCAGTCGTTCAAAAGCCTTCAGGCGAGCCTGCGGCATCTGACGTGGAAAACGCAGAAAATCGCGGCGGGGGATTTTACGCAGCGCGTGGATTTTATGGGGGATTTTTCGGCGGCGTTTAATGCGATGACGCAGCAATTGCAGCAGGCGTTCGCTGATTTAGAACGCGCGAACGCGGAGTTAGCCGAAAAAAACCGCCAGATCACCAGCAGCATCCAATATGCCCGGCGGATTCAAGAGGCGCTGCTTCCTTCGCCGGAACGCATGGCGCAGGCGTCTCTCGGCGAGTATTTTATTCTTTACTTGCCGCTTAGCATCGTCTCTGGCGATTTTTATTGGCTCGCTCAGGTCAATGACGATACGTTGACTGCGGTGGTAGATTGCACGGGGCATGGCGTCTCTGGTGCACTACTCTCGATGATTGGGCAAATGTTGCTGAACAAAATTGTCGTGGAAGAGCGGATTCTCGATCCCGCCCAGATATTGGAACGGCTGCATGGCGACGTGCGCGCAGCGTTGCAACAGCGCACAGGCGAGGCGATGGATGGCATGGATGTCTCTCTATGCCGCCTGCATTCAGAGCGAGATCGCGTCACGTTCGCGGGCGCAAAACGCCCATTATATCATGTCACGCCGCAGGGATTACAGGAAATCAAAGGGGACCGCAAGCCTATCGGAGGACGCCAGAAAGAAGACTATCGCGCATTCACCAATCGGGATATTGCAGTCAAGCCGGGCGACATGCTCTATTTGTGTTCAGACGGGTTGGCCGATCAGCCTGATCCAGACGAGCAAAAATTCGGTTCGCCGCAGCTTCGCGCAGTGTTGGCAGAGCTCGCGCCGCTTCCGCTTGATACGCAAAAAGCACGCGTAATCGAGCGCTTACAGGCGCATCAGCGTCATGAGCCGCAGCGGGACGACATCACTATGCTTGGAATTCGCGTCTAATAGAACTGAACGGATCGCCGATTGCGCAGAGTCAGGAGAATCAACGCTTGCGTTGGCTCTCCTGACTCTGCGCAATCGGTGGCTGATACATCCAGAAACGTATGATACCTTTTCAAGTATTTGATTTTTATCAGATTATGCAGGCGCAACATGTTCTCCTGGCATTTAAAGGCGATATTTCGCAGGAGATTTTGATCAGCGTCGGCGATTTGCTCAAAGAAAAACTGTCGGGGGAAGACGCTCAACACCGCGTCGCTCAGAAAGTCTTTTTCATTTTTATCGAATTAGCGCAAAATATTTACCGCTACTCATCGGAACGCGCCATTATTGAGAACAAACAGATTGGCACCGGCGTGCTGGTCATCAGAGAAAATAGTACGCATTTTACGATTTTCGCCGGAAATATGGTGACAGCGGAACAGGCGTTGGAATTAAAAGAACGCTGTGCCGCTATTAACCAACTGGGGCCGGAAGAACTGAAACAGGCATATAAAGAACGCTTGAAACAGCCGCGCGAGGATGGAAAAATTGGAGGAGGCGTCGGATTGATCAGTATTGCCCGCAAAGCTGGTCAGCCGATTGACGTTCAGACCACCATTCTTGATGACCGCCGGACATTTGTGGTGATCTCCACCCAGGTGAACAAGGAATAGCGTTATGGAAAATTTACGAATTGAGCGACGACGAGATTCATTGGGCGTTGTTTTTGATGCGGAGACTGGCGTCCTCACAATGATTGGTTCATCGTACCCTGAAAACCCTGTCGAGTTTTTTGCTCCGCTATACGCCTGGTTAAAAGAATTTATCGCCACCGTGAACTGCCCCTTGATCGTCAATATCACGATCAGTTATTTGAATACCAGTTCTTCTAAGTGCCTCCTCGATTTTCTGGAAATCCTGGATAAGCATTATGAAGCGGGCGGCACAGTGGCGCTAAACTGGTATTATGAAGAAAACGACGAAGATATGTTAGAAACCGGCGAAGAATTATGTGAAGACTTACTGCTGCCATATCAATTGATTCTTCTGCCAAAATAATGTCAATGAGTGGACACTCGTAAGGACGCAAACATCATCATTCATGACGCAGACCAATAAACCCCACGCCGCCGATGTTTATCGCCAGGAGTATGCCCTTCTGACAGAAATGCGGGAAGCGTTCGCTGATGCTTCGCTGACGCCGGAAGCGTTGCGAGAATATGCGCGCACGTTGACAGAAGCCTATGACACGCTGCTCCGCAAAACCGTCAAAATTACGGGAATCAGCGATAAGACCCAGTTGAAACTGTTGCTGGCAAATCAGAAAATTCAAACGCAGCAGGTGGAATTGCAGCAACGGCATCAGGAATTAGCGCTGTTGAATCACGTCAGCCAGATGTTCAGTTCGACGATTGATTTTGACAGCGTCCTGACGGCGGTGCTGAACGAGATGCACGAGCATTTAGACATTCTCGCCACCTCGTTCTGGCTGAGAGATACGGCGACCGGCGAACTGGTCTGCAAAGAATCCATTGGGCCGGGGCGCGAAAATATTTTAGGCTGGCGTCTGCCGATGGGACAGGGAATTGTGGGGCAGGCCGCTCAGACCGGGCGCGTCATTATGGTGAGCGATACCCGCGCCACCAATCAGCNCTTGAAACAGCCGCGCGAGGATGGAAAAATTGGAGGAGGCGTCGGATTGATCAGTATTGCCCGCAAAACTGGTCAGCCGATTGACGTTCAGACCACCATCCTTGATGAACACCGGACATTTGTCGTGCTCTCCACCCAGGTGAACAAGGAATAGCGTTATGGAAAATTTACGAATTGAGCGAAGACGAGATTCATTGGGCGTCGTTTTTGATGCGGAGACTGGCATCCTCACGATGACTGGTTCATCGTACCCTGAAAACCCTGTCGAGTTTTTTGCTCCGCTATACGCCTGGCTGAAAACATTTATCGCCACAGTCAACCGCCCCTTGATCGTCAATATCACGATCAGCTATTTGAATACCAGTTCCTCCAAGTGCCTCCTCGATTTTCTGGAAATTCTGGATAAGCATTACGAA
This sequence comes from Candidatus Moduliflexus flocculans, assembly GCA_000739515.1. Taxonomy (GTDB): domain Bacteria; phylum Moduliflexota; class Moduliflexia; order Moduliflexales; family Moduliflexaceae; genus Moduliflexus; species Moduliflexus flocculans. Next base: position 1,595,904 of record DF820455.1, on the reverse strand, counting down.
GCGGGTGGCTCAGTGACGGTAAACTGGCATTATGAAGAGGGCGATGAAGATATGTTAGAAACCGGCGAAGAATTGTGTGAAGATTTACTGTTGCCGTATCAATTGATTCTTCTGCCAAAATGATGCGAATGATTAGCAACTCGCAAGGATGCAAACATCATCATTCATGACGCAGACCGATAAACCCCGCGCCGCTGATATTTATCGCCAGGAGTATGCCCTTCTGACAGAAATGCGGGAAGCGTTCGCCAATGCCTCGCTGACGCCGGGAGCGTTGCGAGAACGCCTCCAGGCTTTAGTTGACGCCTATGACACGTTGCTCCGCAAAACCGTCAAAATTACCGGAATCAGCGATAAAACCCAGTTGAAACTGCTGCTGGCAAATCAGAAAATTCAAATGCAGCAGGTGGAATTACAGCAACGGCATCAGGAATTAGCGCTGTTGAATCACGTCAGCCAGATGTTCAGTTCCACGATTGATTTTGATAGCGTCCTGACGGCAGTGCTGAACGAGATGCACGAGCATTTAGACATTCTCGCCACCTCGTTTTGGCTGAGAGATGCGGCAACTGGTGAACTGGTCTGCAAAGAATCCATTGGGCCGGGACGCGAAAATATTTTAGGCTGGCGTCTGCCAATGGGACAGGGGATTGTGGGGCAGGCCGCTCAGACCGGGCGCGTCATTATGGTGAGCGATACCCGCGCCACCAATCAGC
>DF820455.1:1588423-1592848 GCA_000739515.1 Candidatus Moduliflexus flocculans | reverse complement strand
TCTGCGAACAACTGAAAGCTGATGCTGTTACTTGCGATATCCCAGTCATTTTTATCAGCGCGTTGAGCGAAACGTTTGATAAAGTGAAGGCATTCTCCATTGGCGGCGTAGATTACATCACCAAACCGATTGAACCACAAGAAGTCCTGGCGCGTCTTCATACCCATCTTACGTTGCAAGCCGCCCAACGGCAATTGCAAGCGCAAAACCTTGAATTACAACGCGCGAAAGAGGCCGCCGAAGCCGCGAACCATGCAAAAAGTGTATTTTTAGCCAATATGAGTCATGAACTCCGCACTCCTCTGAATGGGATTTTAGGGTATGCTCATATTTTTTCGCACTACGCATCGCTTCCTGAAGAATTACAGAATGGCGTCACGACGATCGAACGCAGCGGTCAGCATTTACTCGCCATGATCAATGATATTCTTGATCTCGCCAAAGTCGAGGCTGGCAAATTGGAGGTGCATCCTGCACAAATGTACCTGTCGTCGTTGCTTGCAGACGTGCAAGCGATGATTGAAGTAAAAGCCAAACAGAAAGGATTACGCTTTCAGCTGATGCGAGAAAATGGTTTGCCGGAATACGTTGAAGGTGACGAACATCGCATCCGCCAAATCTTGTTGAATCTGTTGGGAAATGCGGTAAAATTTACGGATCATGGCAGCGTGACGCTGCGCGTCGAGCGCGGCGATAGAGAGACATGCGAACGCGCGTCTCTGCGGTTTCTTATCGAAGACACTGGGGTTGGAATTGTGCCGGAAGATATCAGCAAGCTCTTTACTCCGTTCCAACAGGTCGGCGGCGCAATGCGTCGGGCGGAAGGAACAGGCTTAGGATTAGCGATCAGTCGTAATTTAGCGATGTTGATGGGAGGAACGCTGACTGTGACCAGCACCGTCGGCGTTGGGAGCGTCTTTTGTTTTGATGTGTCATTACCCATTCTTCCGATAGAAGACGACCAGGCATTTATGCCACATATTATTGTTGGCGTAAAAGACCCAGTGCCGACGATTTTAGTGGCAGACGACATTGCCGACAGCCGCAGGATGTTGGCACAACTTCTGGCCTGTTGGGGCTGCCGCGTTCTTGAAGCCGAAAATGGACTGGACGCCTTGCAACAGGCGGAGAAAGAACATCCCACGGCGATTATCACAGACCTGCGGATGCCAGAAATGGATGGCGCCACGCTGATTCAGAGCCTCCGCCAGAACCCCGATTTAAAAAATACGTTCATCATCGCCTCGTCTGCCAGCGTATATACAGATGACCAGCAACGGAATCAGCATATTGGCAGCGACGCCTTTTTGCTAAAGCCGATTGATATCGATGCGCTGAGCGAGTTATTGCAGACCTCAGGAGTTGCGAACTGGCGCTATCTGGAAGACGCGAGTCCATCTGCCCCCTCGAATTCCGTCGAAAACCTTCTCCCAATATCTGATCTGAAAAGCCTTTACGATCTGGCCGCCGTCGGCGATGTGGTCGAATTGCGCGATTACCTTGCCAGATTAGCGCAAGCAGAGCCAGCATTCATGCCAGTTGTGAACCAACTGCAAACATTAGCGCAATGTTTTCAACTCGGAAATATTCAATTGATCCTTTCTGAAATGATTGAACAGCATACGTAACCACAAGAAACATGTGATCTTGATAAGCAATTAATGATAAGTAATTACAAATAAAAATTTGAATGTTCTCGCGCAGGGACGCAGAGGCGCAGGGGAGGACTTTTTACAACCTTCTCTGCGTCTCTGCGGGAATATCAAAAAAACTATTTGTAATCACTTAAAAGAAGCGTTCTTTCCGCGCTCACTCGAAAATGCAGGTATTGCCGTCAGGACGAAAACATTGATTGCATGAGAGGCATTGCGGCACATACATCGGGTTTTGCTGCCAGAGATTGATCAAATTCGGCTCGCGAATCAACGGGCGCGACAGCGAGAAATAGCGAATGTTTGTGGAATTCAGAATTTCCGTCATCGTCGCGCATGACCGATTCAGGCCGACTAAAATAATCGGGATATCCACATCTTCGGCAATCTGATCGGCATAGTCTCGCAACACCGATTCGCGATAGGGATTGATGCGGGTGTCAGGAAAATCGAACACATTGCCGCTGATTTCAATCGCATCCATCTGTTTTTCAGCAAAATGGCGGCACGTATAACGGCAGGCGTCGAACACACGCTCCGGACTTCTGCCGTCAATGCTGTTGATTTTCATAAATATCTGAAATTCCGGGCGTGTGCGACGGCGGATTTCATCATAAATCTCCGAAAGAATACGAAGATTGTTTTCAAGGCTTCCGCCATATTCGTCGGTGCGCCGATTCGCGAGCGGGTGTATGAATCTGCTCAAGAAAAAGCCNATTGTGGGGCAGGCCGCTCAGACCGGGCGCGTCATTATGGTGAGCGATACCCGCGCCACCAATCAGCATTATAAAGAGATTGATGTGAAAACCGGCATCGAAATTCGTTCAATTCTCAGCCTTCCTTTTCGCGCTCGCGGTGAAGTGATCGGCGTCTTGAATCTTGTGGATGCGAACGCACACCGATTTACGCAGGCTGATCTGCGCGTAGTCGAGCCGATTGCAACGGCGGCGGCGAGCGCGGTCGAAAACGCGCGGCTCTACCAGCTTGCGCAGCAGGAAATTGCGGAACGCGTTCGCACTGAGGAGGATATGCGGCAAGCGAAAGAGGCCGCAGAGCTTGCGAATCGCGCCAAAAGCATCTTCCTTTCAAACATGAGCCATGAACTGCGCGCGCCGTTAAATGCCATTCTCGGTTTCGCCAGAATTTTAGCGCGCGAGCCTCATGCCGCAGAAACGGCGGCTTATGCCGGAACAATTGCGCACAGCGGCGAACATCTGCTAAGCTTGATTAATCAAGTGCTTGATCTGTCGAAAATCGAGGCCGGGCGCAGCACGCTTGAGCCGAAAGCATGCGATCTGTTCCGATTGTTAGACGATCTTGAAGAAATGTTCGCGCTGAAAGCAGAACAGAAACGCCTTGCGTTTGGGTTGGAATGCGCGGCAGACATCCCCCAATATATTTATGTGGATGATGTCAAACTACGACAAATATTGATTAATCTTATCAGCAACGCGATCAAATTTACCCGCCAGGGGCGCGTGATGGTGCGCGTTCTCAACGCCTCGCCGATTTCGGGGAGCGACGAGATGATATTCACGTTCGACATCGAAGACACCGGCACAGGAATCGCCCCAGAAGAATTGCCATTGCTTTTCGAATCATTTACCCAGACAACGTCCGGGCGGCTCACGCAAGAGGGCACAGGCTTAGGGCTTGCCATCAGTCGGCAGTTTGCCCGATTGATGAGAGGCGATATTACCGTCAGCAGCGCCTTCGGAGTCGGCACAACCTTCAGGATGACGTTTTCTGCCAGAAAGCTCGAACAAACAGCTTCTATCCAACGCCAGCCGTTGCATCTGAAGCGCCAGTTGCTTCCCAATCCTGCTCAACCGATTTATCGGCTGCTGATTGCTGATGATAAGCCTGAAAATCGCCAACTGTTGCGTGCCTTATTTGCGCCCTTTGCCGAAACGACAAGCTCAGGACAGGGATTCGAACTGCGCGAAGCCCAAAATGGTCAGGAAGCGCTACATATCTGGCGGGAGTGGCGACCGCATCTGATTTGGATGGATATTCGAATGCCTATATTGGACGGCTATCAGGCCACAAAACAGATTAAGGCGACTCCGCAGGGCAAAGAAACGAAAATCATCGTGTTGAGCGCCAGCATTCTGGACGACGAACGAATCACGATACTCACGGCAGGCGGCGATGATTTTTTACGCAAACCGTTTCAAGAAGAGGAGATTTTTGCTGTGCTGGAGCGCCATTTAGGCATCCGCTTCCTTTGCATAGAAGAGGCAAAGGCCGAGGCTGACAACGGTAATGCCGCCGCGCTCCTCGCCAACATTCCGCCAGACATTCGCCGCGATCTGGCGCGAGGGGCAGAACGTTTCGATCTTCCTCTGATTCTCCGCCTGCTGAAGGAATTGCGCGTCACACATCAGGCCGCTGCCGACTATTTACGCCGGTTCGCGCAGAATTTTGATTATGAGCAGATACTCAACTGCCTCCGCCAAGAAAGGGATATCTGAATTATGCTTGAACGCACGTTATTGCCTACAACCGATGCCGCGTCTTCTCAGACGATTTTAGTCGTTGATGATACGCGCGCCAATCTGCGATTGTTGGTTGACCTACTGACAGAAGCTGGCTACCGTGTCTTGCCGGTCATGACCGGGGCGGCAGCCATTTCAGCCGCTCACATGCATCATCCCGACGTGATTTTGCTCGATATTATGATGCCCGATATTTCCGGCTTCGATGTCTGCGAACAACTGAAAGCTGATGCTGTTACTTGCGATATCCCAGTCATTTTTATCAGCGCGTTGAG
>DF820455.1:1585560-1587993 GCA_000739515.1 Candidatus Moduliflexus flocculans | reverse complement strand
TCTGCGAACAACTGAAAGCTGATGCTGTTACTTGCGATATCCCAGTCATTTTTATCAGCGCGTTGAGTGAAACATTTGATAAAGTAAAGGCGTTTTCCATTGGTGGCGTAGATTACATCACCAAACCGATTGAGCCACAAGAGGTCCTAGCGCGTCTTCATACCCATCTTGCTTTGCAAGACGCCCAACGGCAATTGCAAACGCAAAATCTTGAATTACAACGCGCGAAAGAGGCCGCCGAAGCCGCAAATCATGCGAAAAGCGTATTTTTAGCCAATATGAGCCATGAGCTCCGCACCCCCCTGAATGGAATCTTAGGGTATGCCCATATTCTTAGGCATTACGCATCGCTTCCTGATGAATTACAGAATGGCGTCACGACAATCGAACGCGGTGGTCAGCATTTACTCGCCATGATCAATGATATTCTTGATCTCGCTAAAGTCGAGGCTGGCAAATTGGAGGTGCACCCTGCGCGGATGTACCTGTCGTCGTTGCTTGCAGATGTGCAAGCGATGATTGAGGTAAAAGCCGAACAGAAAGGATTGCGTTTTTATGTGAGGCGAGAAAATGGCTTGCCAGAATACGTTGAAGGTGACGAACATCGCATCCGCCAGATCTTGCTGAATCTGTTGGGGAATGCGGTAAAATTTACTGATCATGGCTGCGTGACGCTGCGCGTTGCGCGCGGCGATAGAGAGACAGGCGAACGCGCGTCTCTGCGATTTCTCATCGAAGACACCGGCGTTGGAATTGCGCCGGAAGATATCTGCACACTTTTTACTCCGTTCCAACAAGTCGGCGGCGCAATGCGTCGGGCGCAAGGAACAGGATTAGGCTTAGCAATCAGTCGTAATTTAGCCACGCTGATGGGAGGAACGCTGACTGTAACCAGCGCCGTCGGCGTGGGAAGCGTCTTTTGCTTCGATGTCTCTCTGCCCATTCTTTCTGTGGAAGAAGAGCAGGCGTTTATGCCGCGTATTATTATTGGCGTAGAAGACCCTGTGCCGACGATTTTAGTGGCAGATGACATTGCCGACAGCCGCAGGATGTTGGCACAGCTTCTGGCCTGTTGGGGCTGCCGCGTTCTTGAAGCCGAAAATGGACTGGACGCCTTGCAACAGGCGGAGAAAGAACATCCCACGGCGATTATCACAGACCTGCGGATGCCAGAAATGGATGGCGCCACGCTGATTCAGAGCCTCCGCCAGAACCCCGATTTAAAAAACACGTTCATCATCGCCTCGTCTGCCAGCGTATATACAGATGACCAGCAACGGAATCAGCAGATTGGCAGCGACGCTTTTTTGCTAAAACCGATTGATATAGATGCGCTGAGCGAGTTATTGCAGACATCAGGAGTTGCGAACTGGCGCTATCTGGAAGACGCGAGTCCATCCGCCCCCTCGAATTCCGTCGAAAACCTTCTCCCAATATCTGATCTGAAAAGCCTGTACGATCTGGCAGCCGTCGGCGATGTGGTCGAATTACGCGACTACCTTACCAGATTAGCGCAAGCAGAGCCAGCGTTCATGCCAGTTGTGAACCAACTGCAAACATTAGCGCAATGTTTTCAACTCGGGAATATTCAGATGATACTTTCTGAAATGATTGAACAGCATACGTAACCACGAGAAATATGATTAAGGTCGTACACTGTTTCAGAAATTTTTAATCGTTTGTAGGAGTGTCAAATCTTGATTTGACACTCCTACTAATTAATGCAATGGTGTAGTTGCTGTTTAGCAGCCACCACGAAACACACAAAATACACGAAAACACATCAACACATTTCGCCACATGACTGAAAAGTGTCTCATATTTTTGTGTGTTTCGTGGTAAATAATTACGATAAAAGAAGCGTTCTTTCATCACTCACGAGAAAATGCAGGTATTACCATCAGGACGAAAACATTGATTGCATGAGATGCATTGCGGCGCATACGCCGGGTTTTGCTGCCAGAGATTGATCACATTCGGCTCGCGAATCAGCGGACGCGACAGCGAAAAATAACGAATGTTCGTGGCGTTCAAAATTTCGGTCATCGTCGCGCATGAGCGATTCAAGCCGACGAGAATAATCGGAATATCCACGTCTGCGGCGATTTGCGCGGCGTAGTCGCGCAGTACCGATTCGCGATACGGGTTGATGCGCGTGTCGGGAAAATCGAACACATTGCCGCTGATTTCAATTGCATCCATCTGCTTTTCGGCAAAATGGCGGCAGGTGTAACGGCAGGCATCAAACACACGCTCCGGATTTCTGCCGTCAATGCTATTGATTTTCATGAATATCTGAAATTCAGGGCGCGTCCGGCGTCGGATTTCATCATAAATCTCCGAAAGGATACGAAGATTGTTTTCAGGGCTTCCGCCATATTCGTCGGTGCGCCGATTCGCGAGCGGGTGTATGAATCTGCTCAAGAAAAAGCC
>DF820455.1:1563685-1585420 GCA_000739515.1 Candidatus Moduliflexus flocculans | reverse complement strand
GGCTTCCGCCATATTCGTCGGTGCGCCGATTCGCGAGCGGGTGTATGAATCTGCTCAAGAAAAAGCCATGCGCCGCATGAAGCTGCACGCCGTCGAATCCGGCCTGCTCCGCCCGCGCCGCCACATTGCCGAATTCCGTGATAATGGCGCAAATCTGCTCTTTCGACAAATCGGTTGGAAGCGGCGACTGCTCGCTGCGATCCGCATGATTTATTTGCAGGAGAATCTTGCAGCCATGCTGATGAACAGTGTCAGCCAGCCGACGATATTCGCCGACGGCCTGATCATTAGCAAGCACTATATGGCCTGAAATCGAAGGGGAAAAATACACTGTGCCGGAAATAATCAGGCCGACTCCTCCGCTGGCAAGCTTTTCATATTCGTTCAGCAGCCGTTCTGACAATCCGCCCTCGCGCGTCACCATATTTTCCCACGTGGCCGACCGGATAAATCGATTTTTGAGCGTCATCCCTTTGATATGGGTTATATCAAATAATGTGTTCATTTCTACTCCCCTGAAAATATATAAACGCGATGTGTAACTTTCTAAAAAGCCCACCCCGTCCCCCTCCCAGGAGGGGAATTCATCCATCAGCCATGTCGCATTCCCCTCCTGGGAGGGGGAAGGGGTGGGTAAAGACGCCTGTTTGACAGAGAAATTTCAAAAAGTTGCACATCGCGTTACATAAGTATTTATGTAACGCCGACGTCCTTATCGCCCTGAACACCTTGTTTCGTTGGAAGGGGGATTGGGCGAAACATCAACTTCGACCGACATTGTTGTCATTTGATTCGAATAAGCGTGTGTGATTACCTTTTCAACGTCAAGAAATTTTCCGGTGCAGAGTTCTGGCTTTTTTTCTTGACGCAACTCTGTCAATCAGCACAAGATGTCTGATGGTTTAAAACTGTGTAAACGAGGGGTTTTTCAAGGACATCGAGATGTCCGATTGTTAATAATTTCCAAAAGGAGGAATTTCCAATGAATGATATGGTGATGTATGATGAAGTCGTAATCAATGAGGTTCATGCGCGTGAAATCTTAGATTCTCGTGGGAATCCGACTATTGAAGTCGAAGTGACGCTTGATAATGGCGTGACAGGCCGCGCTGCCGTGCCATCTGGCGCGTCAACCGGATCGCGCGAAGCGTTGGAACTGCGCGACGGCGATAAAGAACGCTTCCTCGGCAAAGGCGTCTTGAAGGCCGTGCAGAATGTGAACGAAGATATTGCCGAAGAAATCATCGGCATGGACGCCCGCAACCAGGTGGCGATTGATACGGCGATGATCGAACTTGATGGGACGGAAACCAAAGAAAAACTTGGCGCAAACGCGATTCTTGGCGTCTCGTTGGCCGTTGCCAAAGCGGCGGCTGCCACCTGCGGCGTACCGTTGTATCAATATATCGGCGGCGTGAACGCGAAAACGTTGCCTGTGCCGATGTTGAACATCATCAACGGCGGCGCTCATGCTGACAATAACGTTGATCCGCAAGAGTTCATGATTATGCCGGTCGGCGCGTCGAGTTTCCGCGAAGCCCTGCGCTGGGCAGCCGAAATCTTCCACAATCTGAAAGCTGTGTTGAAACAAAAAGGCTACAGCACCGCAGTCGGCGACGAAGGCGGATTTGCGCCGAACCTGAAATCCAACGAAGAAGCCATCGAAGTCATTCTCGAAGGGATTCAGCGTGCTGGCTACAAACCGGGCGAACAGATTTTTATCGCGCTTGACCCGGCTGCCAGCGAGTTCTACGATGAAGACAAAAAACGCTATGTTTTCAAAAAATCCGACAAATCCGAAAGAACGTCCGAACAGATGGTCGAATTCTGGGCGGACTGGGTGTCGAAATACCCGATTATTTCGATTGAAGACGGCATGGCGGAAGGAGATTGGGACGGCTGGAAACTGATGACGGATCAACTCGGTTCCAAAGTGCAGCTTGTCGGCGACGACTTGTTCGTGACCAATACCAAAATCCTGAAAGAAGGCATTACAAAAGGGATTGCGAACTCGATTCTGATCAAGTTGAACCAGATCGGCTCGCTGACCGAAACGCTGGATGCTATCGAAATGGCGAAACGCGCTGGTTATACTGCGATTGTGTCGCATCGTTCCGGCGAAACCGAAGACAACACGATCTCCGACCTCGTCGTGGCGACCAACGCCGGACAGATCAAAACCGGTTCGACCTCCCGCACTGACCGCATCTGCAAATACAACCAACTCCTCCGCATCGAAGAAGAACTCGGCGGAATCGCACAGTTTGCAGGGATGTCAGCCTTCTATAACATCAAAAAGTAAGGCTTGCTTCATTGTCGGCAATGACCTCAAGCGCCATGTTTCGACATGGCGCTTTTTTTGTGTTATCGTCTGCCATATCTCTTGACGAATGAGCGGCAGAATGTGAAATATGACATAAGAATCTGATTTGTGCATTTCAATATCAATGGAGGATATGTATGGCAACGTATTGATTGATGGCGTCAATGAATACGTCACGTCAAGGTATATCGCCACTTCAGAGGATGAAAAACAGCAGATTCGACAGGTAATCGAAGATATTTTTCGACGTTGGACGCATAGAAGCGACGCCTCTGCTTCGGAATAATTTCGACAAAAAGCGATTGCATTTGGATTGCAACACAAGACCTTTCCGTGAGATTGGAGCCATCACAAATTAACCCACGAGGAACTCAATGAGCGCGAATTAATTTGATTGGAGGGAATATTTATGGCGTTTAGCGATTATAAGAATATCGAGCAAGTCCAGACGGAGTTCAATATTTCCTACCGTGAAGAACGCTTTATCGAAGAACAGGCTGTTGAGCCGGATGCGCGATTTCTTGAAGAGTTTGCCTTTAATCAAGCCTATTTACCCATTTACAGCACGGAAGGCGCACGGTCGGAAGCGGTCATTTTCCCGATTCTTCGAGAGGCGTACAAACCGTATTCAGAGCAATATGAACTATGGATTCAACGGCCATTAAGCTATGATCAAAAACTATCAGGAACGCCAGATTATTTGGTGTCCGGTCGCTCGCCCTTGGGCAAGACGGTCTTGACGCTCCCGATCCTCGTGGTGGTTGAGGCGAAACGGAATGATTTCGATCAAGGATGGGGACAATGCTTAGCGGAATTGGTAGCGGCTCAAAAACTGAACGACCAGCCAGAATGCGCAGTCTATGGCATTGTGACCGATGGCAAGCGGTGGGAAATTGGAAAACTGGTTCGAAATCAATTTCTTCAAAATGCGTCCGGTTATACGGTAGAGCAGATGCCTCACTTGTTCGGCGCATTACACGCGATTTTCGAGGCTGCTGCCACAGCTTGAATCCAGGCAATCGCATGAGCGCTGAAATTTTTACCATTGGACATTCGACCCATTCGATAGAGGTTTTTATCGGATTGCTTCGGCAACATCAGATGACCATGATTTGCGACGTGCGTTCTATTCCGTATAGCCGATATAATCCGCAATACAATCGTGAGAATTTGAAACGGTCATTGACGGAACGCAATATTGTCTATGTCTTTATGGGAAGAGAACTTGGCGCGCGGAGCGATAACCCGCAATGCTATCGTCATGGGCAGGTTCAATACGAGCGTTTGGCGCGAGAACCCCGTTTTATCGAAGGAATTCGCTGGCTGCGAACAGAGATGAACACGCACCGAATTGCCTTGCTATGCGCGGAAAAAGAGCCTCTCGCCTGCCATAGAACCATTCTTGTCTGTCGGAATTTACGCGCCAATAATCTTGAGATTCAGCATATTTTAGAAGATGGCACGCTCGAAGATCATCGCAGCATCGAAAAACGCTTGGTGCAACTCTATCATATCGAACCAGATATGTTTCATAACGACGCGCAATGTATTGAAGAGGCTTACGATAAACAGGCGGAAAACATCGCCTATGTGAACAAAGATATGCTCGCGAAAGAGGAGCAGCTTATACCAATTGTGGTAAAATAGCTCATGTTTGTGGCATCAGGGTAGAGACGCCCCGGCGGGGCGTCTCTACGGGATATATGATCCATGTAAACACAATTGGTATTAGTACATAACAACACGACAACGGGTGGAGGAATAACAGTGAAACGAATCGGATGGATTGGGACGGGCGTGATGGGGAAATCAATGGCCGGGTATATGCAGGCTGCCGGGCATCAGTTATATGTGTTCAATCGCACGAAAGCAAAGGCGCAGGTCTTGTTGGATAACGGCGCGGTCTGGTGCGAAACTCCGGCAGAGGTGGCGTGGCAGGCAGAAATCGTGTTCAGTATCGTCGGCTTTCCGGCGGACGTAGAGCAGACGTATCTCGGCGAGCAGGGCGTGTTGTCGGTCAACGGCGCATGCCGGATTATCGTGGATATGACGACGAGCCAACCAGCGTTGGCGCGAAAAATTGCGCAGGCTGCGGCGGCGAACGGGATCGCAAGCCTCGACGCGCCGGTTTCCGGCGGTGATGTCGGGGCGCGAAACGCGGCGCTTGCCATTATGGTTGGCGGAGAGCAGGCCGCATTCGATGAAGTCTTGCCGCTGTTTCAATTGATGGGAAAAAATATCGCGCTGATGGGCGAAGCCGGTGCAGGCCAGCACACCAAGATGTGCAATCAGATTTTGATCGCCGGAACCATGATCGGCGTCTGCGAATCGCTGCTGTATGCCGCGAAAGTCGGATTGGATCAGCAGGCGGTCATCAACATCATCGGCCAGGGCGCGGCAGCGTCATGGTCAATCAATACGCTCGGCCCGCGCATCGCGCAGGGGAATTTCGATCCCGGCTTTTTTGTCGAGCATTTTGTCAAAGATATGGGAATCGCCCTGAAAGAAGCCGAAGCGTTGAATCTGTCGCTGCCAGGATTGGCGCTGGTTCATCAATTGTATGTCGCTTTAAAAGCGCAAGGTCGCGGGAGGCTCGGCACGCAGGCGTTGATGCTGGCGCTCAAAACCCTGAACGGCGAATGAATATGACGATTGCGCGGAATAATAAAATTTGTTTACGCCAAATAACGTCCTCGGAGATTCCGTATGTCATCCGGTTAGAGCAGGATGTTGAAAATGCCGAATTCGTCGGGCAGTGGGACGAAGCGCAGCATGAGGCCGCATTACAAAACGCGGATTGTGGTCACTGGATGATTGAAACAACCGTCGGCTCTCGCGTGGTCGGATACGCCATTCTGAGAGGGTTGAAGAATCCCTATCACAGCGTGGAATTGATGCGCTTGGTGATTGCCGAAAAATCGCAAGGCTACGGACGCGCCACGCTGCGCCTGATTGAACAGGTCGCGTTCGAGCAATTTCACGCGCATCGGCTCTGGCTTGACGTGCGCGAAAAGAATCTTCGCGCCATTACGCTCTATCAAAGCGAAGGCTTTGTGGTGGAAGGCACATTGCGCGAATGTCAGAAATTCGGAAATGAATATTCAAATCTGGTACTGATGTCGCGGTTAGAACATGAATGGCGAGCAGGGCAATAAATCCTCAATACGTCGAAAAACAGCGGCGCTGACTGGTGGGATCGCGACCGGCAAAAGTACAGTGTCTCGCATGTTTCAGGAACTTGGCGCGCATTTGATTGACGCCGATCTGGTGGCGCGGCAGGTCGTTGAACCCGGCCAACCGGCGTATCAGGAGATTGTCGCTCATTTCGGGCGAGACGTTCTGTTAGAAAACGGCCAGCTTGATCGCAAAGCATTAGGCGCGATTATTTTTCAGCATCCCGAAGAACGCGAACGCCTGAATCAGATGACGCATCCCCGCGTAATTGCCGCAATTGACGCCGAAGAAGCGCGGATTCACGCCAGCGAGCCTGAGCGCCTGATTCTGGTTGACGTGCCGCTATTGATCGAAACCGGCATGTATCGCGGCTATCCAACGGTGATTCTGGTGTATGTGCCGGAGAATGTGCAACTTCAGCGATTAATGGAACGCGACCGGTTGTCGGAAGAAGACGCCCGCCGGAGAATCGCGGCGCAGATGCCGATTGACGAGAAACTCCGCTACGCGACGCACGTCATTCGAAATACGGGCAATCGAGAGGAAACGCTTGCGCAGGTAAAGATGGTGTTCGAACGCTTGAATAGGTAGCTGTCAGGTACCTTTGAGGTGTCTGACAGCTTGTGACATTCGGTTAATTTTGGATCGGATTCGGCGGGAGCATCGTGAAAGCAAAGCCAACTTGCAAGCCCCAGAATTCGACATCGTCGTCAAATCCGTTGTCATCATCGCGGAAAACAATGTTGTAACTCGGCTCAATGAAGATAGAGGTGTTGGGCGAGCCGATCGGAATATCCAATCCAGCGCCAAAGCCAAGCCCGAAATCAGATTCATCAAAATCGCCTGTGGCGACGTACCAGCCGCCATGTACGGTCGCATACGGACGAACGCTGCCGAAATAGCCAAGATAGAGGTTCGTTCCAATTTCAAAAGGCGCATACCCGCCGTCAATCTCTTTGCCAAGTAAGGTTTCTGAGCCAAAGGAGTAATACGACGCGCTTCCTTTCAACAACACCATCGGATGTACGAACATGCCCAGCCCGACGCCGCCGCCCCAGCCATTATCGGCCATATCCTGAAAATCGCCATTCGGAAACACGCCGCCGCCTTGAAGACTCATCCACGCATACTGCGCATGTGCTGCCGGAGCAGCCGTAAATATCAACCCAGCCAGAGCTATCAGCGATAACATTTTTTTCATAGTAATTTGTCTCCTTGAACATCCCACTCTTGCCATGCCAGTAACATCAGCGCGATGCATCCGACATGAAGAATGAGGTTGTTAAAAACAGAAAAAAGATTTCCGTTTTTTCAGGTTTAATGATGTAAAATTGTCCGAATCTCAGCAATGCCTTATCAATTGCCGATTCCGAGATGAGACATTTGAGTTCGTATTTACGTATCTTTCGTCATCCACGCTATGTTCCTTGATACGATGGGATGATTGCAAGATGCCGATCATTCATTCAAAGATTATGCCATTTTTCTGTAAATTTGGAAACAAACACAGCCCTGCTTCATATGGGGAAGTCTCCCATGTATTGTGACGTAAATTGTTATTAATGTGTCTAAGATTAAGAATCTCACCTGCTTCATATGGGGAAGTCTCCCATGTATTGTGACAGCGTCTTGATCCCTTGATTCCGCTGATGTCGCTAATACTCGGAAAAAAAATTGGAAAGGAATAACCTTATTGTTCTGTAGCCTGCGTCGCGTCTTCTGGCAAATGAAAGACCTCTTTTGCCCATTCCCTTGACCATTCTCCGAACGGACGTATGATCGTCACGAGTTGATGACCTCGCGCCGTCAATTGATAGCCATCCAGGGTTCGTTCGACAATCGCAGCTTTGCGCAAGTCTTTGATGCGGCTGTTTAAAATAGAAGGAGAAATGGATTCACATTTTTCTTGAAGTTCTCTGAATGTGTACGGCCCATCTTGTAATTGCCAGAGCACTCCCAGCGCCCACGTTCGCCCAAGCAAATCAAACAGCGCCATGATGGGAACGCCGGTTTTCGAACCTCTGACAGGTTGTCCCGGAGTTGGAATTGACATGTTCACTCCTCCTGAAAATAGAATTTCTGTAATTGTTTACGTTCCAACGAACAGCGCTGTTGTCTCCCGAATGCGTGGTGAATTCGGAAATCCCGTACCGCCGACGTCCTCGTCGGCCTTTCCACGAGACCACGTGTTCAGGCCGACGAGGACGTCGGCGGTACGTAAACACTTCCGATTATTTTTGCTGAAAAAACTGAACATTCAGGCCATCCGGGTCTTTGACGCAGAAAAATTTTAACCCGCTGGGAGTTTCAAACGGCCCGCTGTGGACGGGAATGTTGTGATTTTTTACAGTCTCCAGCATGGCGTCAAGAGAATCAACCGCAAAACCAAGCGAGATGAATTCGCTGTAGTTAACAGCGCTCTTGCTGCGATCCGCGATGAGTTCAACCAATGTTTCATTGTCCGCGCCATTGCCCATAAACGCGATTTCCATTCCGGGTCCCGCCGGAAAACGCTTCACCACTTGAAGCCCCACTAACCTGGAATAAAAAGCGATTGATTCATCCAAATTTTTGACATAACTTGCTGTCCATAAAAACTTCATGATGTAATTTTTGTAACTGTTTACGTACCAGCGTACAGCCCTGTTCGCCTGTCGAATGAATGGAAATTTCGTACCGCCGCCGTCCTCGTCGGCGGTACGTAAATAGTTACTAATTTTCCTTGTTTGTGTAGATTTTCTACGGTTAATAAAACATGGTACTATCATTTTTGTATCATGCTACAAATAATGTAGCAAAAATTATGTTATTGTCAAGCCTATTTCAGAAAAAATTTGTAATTATTTACCACGAAACACACGAAAGACACGAAAATAGGGAAATTCCCTGGACATTGTACGAATTTCTTGATGTTTTTCGCGTATTTCGTGTGTTTCGTGGTGGTTGCTAAATAGTTACAAAAATTTGAAATTATTCACGCCTGAGGAATGCCACAACTTGCGTTCGCCGCATCTGCGCCAGGATTTACGCGAGATTTTCGACTTTTGAAAATGGGCGGGGTTGCGCGATGACGCCGATTTTTTATGAATATGGCTTGAAATCGGCGTCATCCGCGACCGTTTTTATCGCTGATACGGCGTGCCGAGTTCGAGGCCGAGTTCTAACGCCTGTCGGTTCATTGGCAGAAAATCGCGAGGGATGCGGCGCTCTAACACGGCGAGAATCGAGTCGGCGTTGACGAGTTTCGCGATGCCGAGCAGCGCGCCTAACATGCAGATGTTGAGCACAATCGGCTTACCGATCCGCTCCATAACGCGCTGATGCATCGGCAGCGCAATCTGCCGCGCATCCACCGCGTTCAAAAGCGTCACGAACCGCGCATCCGCAATCACCATGCCGCCGGGGCGCACGATGGCGACGTATTTATTGTAGGCTTCCTGCGTCAGCGTGACCAAAATATTCGGCTGCGCGACTTTGGGGTAGCGAATGTCGGCATCGGAAATAATCACATCAGATCGCGTCGCGCCGCCCCGCGCTTCCGGTCCGTAGGATTGGGCTTGCGTGGCGTTTAAGCCTTCATACAGCACGGCGGCTTCCGCGAGGATGATTCCGGCGGTAATCACGCCCTGCCCGCCTGCCCCTGAAAATACAATGCGTTGTCGTTCCATTGTCTGAATTACAAGGATGAGTGCAAGAAGGGATGTTCGATTGAGGTTTTTTTAACGCAAAAGGCGCAAGAGACGCAATGGGCGCAAACGATATTGACGTTTGCGACTTTTGCGGCGTTCGCGTCTTTTGCGTTAAAATCTTTTACCCTTTCTTACACTCATCCTTGTAATTTCGCTGCCATCCTGTCATATTCACAACATTCTTCCTGATTGAGACCGACGGTTTTATGTGTTATCAATCCGTTCAAGTCGTCAATACTTGTCGAATCACAGCTAATACATCTCGCAAATTTCGCTCATGAGATTCAGCAACGACATCAGGGAAAAGATACTTATGATGAGGAAAATTGGCAATCTGCGGGTGATGCGGTGAATTATCCCAGCGCATTCGTAAGACTCCGCCTGCGTCCTGCCAATGATAGGCATATTTCCGCGTTCCATCCACAAAGAGATAGTCTTTGATGTGCAAAATCGAGCGATCTTTGAATTCGATTTGCGCAACGAGTGAGGTCGCCGATCCGAATTTCTCAAATTTTGTCACCGAATACGCGGCAATAATTTCGGAAAAATCCTGGATGATATTATAAAACATGTTTCATCCCTTCCAATCGTTTTTCCCAATAGGCTTTCCCCTGTTGCGCAAATTCCCATGCCATCAAATCGTCATAACGCGCGAAATCTTCTTCTCCGGCATGATACGCGGCCTCGAACTCCTGAAAACTCTGGCCGTATTTGGCCTCGAAATGCCGGACTTCCTGCGTAAAATCGGAAATTTTGCATAAAATTTCCGTGACAAGATAATCTTTGATGATGTCAAGCGGGTTCTTGATCGTAAACTCTTGCAAAAGATGTTGTAACGGTTCTGCAATCGTCATTGTGCTCATGGCAATTCCCTCAATATTTCCTTGCGTTTGCGCCTTTTGCGTTAAATAATTGAATATCCTTTTTTACACTCATCCATGTAATTTCGCTACCATTTTATCGTATTCGCGGCAATATTCGGGGCGTTCTTCCTGCACGAACACGCCGCGTTCGATGAGCGTCGGGTCTTCTTGCTTCGCTTTCGAACCAATCGGCGTGGTGTGGGTTTTATACCATTCCATCATCTCCACCGCGCCGCCAAGTTTGTTCTTGCGGCCAAAATAGGTGGGGCATTGGCTGAGCGCTTCCACCACCGAAAAGCCGGGATGCGTCAACGCCTGTTTCAGCAGGTCGGTCATCTGCTGGACATGGTAGGTCGTGGCGCGGGCGATAAAGGTCGCTCCGGCGGCTTTCGAAAGCTCCACCACGTCGAATTCGCGGTCAATATTGGCGTAAGGCGCGGTCGTCGCGATGACGCCGCAGCCGGACAGCGGCGAATGCTGACCGCCGGTCATGCCGTAAATTCGGTTATTCATGACAATCGCCGTCATTTCGATGTTGCGGCGGGCGGCGTGGATGAAATGATTGCCGCCGATGGCGAGCGCGTCGCCGTCGCCCATCGCGACGATGACTTTTAATTCCGGGCGGCTTAGCTTAACGCCGGTAGCGAAGGCGAGCGCCCGGCCATGCAGCGTGTGGAGCGAATGAAAATCCACATAGCCAGTGATGCGCGACGAACAGCCGATCCCAGAGACCATCACGAGTTCGTTTTTCTGCCAGCCGAGGTCGTCAATCGCTCGCAGCAGGGCGTTCAGGATAATGCCATGTCCGCAGCCGGCGCACCAGAGATGCGGAAAAAATCGCTGTCGAATGTAGTCTTTGGCGGCCATGCTATACCCCTCTTCCTTGAATGATGCGCAACACGTTTTTGATGTCGGTCGGCGTGATAAAGACGCCATCCACGCGATTCGCGAGAAAAACTTTTTCCGGGTGTTTGATGGCTAATCGCACTTCGCGGGCGATCTGCCCGAGATTCATTTCCACAACGATGACATGTTCGGCGGCCTCGCATTTTTCCGCGATCGCGTCGTGCGGAAACGGCCAGAGCGATTGCAATTCTATCAAGCCGAGCCGCTCCCCTCTGGCGCGACGGTTTTCGACGATATGCAGGGCGGAACGCGCCGCAGAACCATAAGAAATCAACACAATCCTGGCGTCGTCTAAATAAAATTCTTTGCAGCGCATGATTTTATTGACGCTGTTTTCGATTTTATCTACCAGATGATGAATCAGGCCATTGATCATCTCGGGGCTTGTGGAGGGAAAGCCCCACATATCATGATAGAGGCCGGTGACGTTATAGCGATGCTCGCCGCCGAAATCGGACATCGGCAGCCGCCCGTCCTCGCGCGGCAGATAGGGATGATAATCCACGCCCGCCTTAACCGACGTGCGCAGGCGCTCAGTGACCGTCAACTCGCCAGGCGCGGGAATCACGACTTTTTCGCGCAGATGACCAATCACTTCGTCGAACAGCAACACGACCGGCGTGCGGTAGGTTTCGGCCATGTTAAAAGCGTCAACGGTGATGGAAAACAGGTCTTGATGATTCGAGGCGGTCAGCGCGATGATTGAATGATCGCCGTGCGTTCCCCAGCGCGCCTGACAGACATCTCCCTGACTCGGACTCGTCGGCAGGCCGGTGGACGGGCCGCCGCGCATGACGTTGACGATGACGCAGGGAATTTCCGCCATCATCGCGTAACCAAGCCCTTCCTGCATCAGCGAAAAACCCGGCCCGCTGGTGGCGGTCATCGCCTTGCGCCCGGTCAGCGACGCTCCGATCACAGCGCAAATCGAGGAAATTTCGTCTTCCATCTGAATGTATTTTCCGCCAATTTGCGGCAGCCGCGCGGCAGTATGCTCCGCGATTTCGGTGGACGGCGTAATCGGATACCCGGCGTAAAAATCAAGCCCGGCGTACAGCGCGGCCTCGACGCAGACTTCATTCCCTTGCAGAAAGGCCAATTGCCCGCTCATGCGCTCACCTCCTCAACATCATGACACACGACTTCGATGGCGAAATCGGGGCAGCGGTATTCGCATAATTTACAGCAGATGCAATCGTCGGGGTGCACGGTCACCGCTTTTTCTTCGGCGTCTAATTCCAGCACATGCTTGGGGCAGAATTTGACGCAGATGCCGCACCCTTTGCACCAGTTGCGATTGATTCGATGCATTTGCAAGCGTTTTCGCGACATGTGATTTCCTTTTATAGATGCGAACGGTGATTGGCAATAAGACCTCACAGGTTTTTAAAACCTGTGAGGTCTGCATGATATTATTTTTGCATGTCGGCGTTTTTCTGTCAAGTGTCATCTCGCGGGCGCGATAAAATTTTGAGCGAGGTTTTTCAGGCGGGCAGGCAGGGAGAAAACGCAACACGCCAATGCCGATTGCTCGACATTGGCGCAGGTCAACATTGGCTGATAATTGTCAGATTATTTGCACACGCTGCCGATCCAGGCGAACAGTTCGTCCAGATCATAATCGCCGCTGTGCGGACGATCCCAGGCTAAATCGAAATTCACGTCTTTTGCTGCGCCAACGTTCATCAATTTGGTGTAAAGACTGACTGGCACGGGAAAGGCGGTATCCCGGTCAATCGAGCCGTGACGGATATACCAGTACGGCGCGTTGTTGACGCCCTTTTTGCCGACGAAATTCATGGCATTCATCAGATACACGCGGTCTTTTAACTCCTGAGAAATCGTCACGCCAAGTTTCGCCGCGGAGAAATCGGTATAGACGCTAACATCCTGCGTTTCGGTGCCAAACAGTTTATTCTCGCGCGAGCCGAATTTGCGAGGCTCCTGGGTGGATTGATCGCCAAGCCAGTCAAAGGCTGGCGGGTCTTTAATCGGCTGCCATCTGGTCACATGGGAAAGGTAGGCGTTAAAATCAATGTCGGTGACTTTGCCGTTACTGATGGTCATCCAGGCATAGCCAGACATATCCGTGCCTTTTGTATCCATCGCTTTTTGCGCCGCCGCAATCACGAAATGTTTGATATACGCTTCAAGATTGGCATCGGTCAGCGCCGCGCCGTCAATGACGCTTTTCAGCCCTAAACTGTTGAAATAGGCCGGGTAGAGCGCTTTCAGTTCGGCGGAAAGGGCTTTCTGGGCGTCGGTAAACTGATACAACGGCTTGCCGTTCGCATCTTTGTCGTCATTTACCCGATTGTAGAGCCATTCGTAGGCCATGTCGGCATGTTCCAAATCTGTAATGGGGCAGAAGGCGACGGTCGCAAAAATGTGATCTGGCGTCTCGGCTGCGCCTAATGCCTTCAAATACGGTTCGTATAAGGCGTCGTTGCCAGATGCGCCGAGGAGCGCCGATAATGCGCCGCCGGCGCTGGTGCCGTCGGAAATAATTTTCTCAGCCGTTCCGGGCATCACAGCGTCATTATAGCGCAAATACCGGACAGCCGCCTTCAAATCCACGATGGCGGCAGGCGATTTGCCGGTAAACACGCCGTTCACTTCGGATGCGCTGCCCCTGGCGCCGGGCGACACCACAACATAACCTTTCGATAGCGCGAACGGCATCGGATTCGCATTTCCATCTTCGCGCACCATCTGCGGGTCTCCTGGCAGCGCCGGCATGTAGCCGCCGATGTCGTTTTTTAAGAAAATCGGAGCGGTTTCGGCAGTAAAATCGCCGACAGATTTGCCTTCGTAATACTCGACAGGAACAAAGACATTCAGCAGTTGATACGTGGTATCCACCGGATGCTGCACGTACATGATATTTTTATAGGCGCGATACGCGATTGTCTTGTCATCAAGCGCGACCGTCTCTTCAGTATATTGATCGGCCTTGAAGTCCAGGCTGTACACTGTTTTGCCCTCCTGTTGATTAGTCGGCGTGTCAGCATACACTACGGGCGCTGCCAGACACACGAACGCGAATACAGGCGTAATCCATTGTTTCATTCTTTTCATCGTCATAAAATCTCTCTCCTTATTTTGTAAGTGTTTACGTACCGCCGACGTCCCCGTCGGCCTAAAAACGTGGTCTCGTGGAAAGGCCGACGGGGACGTCGGCGGTACAGGATTTCCGTTCATTCGAGAGGCAAACAGAACTGTCCGCTGATACGTAAACAGTTACCTTGTTTTTATTGATGCCAATTGATGCAATTCGTTGATTTCAATCTCCGCGCAGCACAAGGCGCAGACGTAAAACTGGTATTACACACAACATGTTGGTAACGCTCGCGTCACCTCCTTAAATGAAGGGAGGAAAAACAATCATCGTCATCGTTTTCCTCCTCACAGCGTGACCGGGGAAAATTGTCAGACTCCATAGTGTTCTCTCATAACAGGAATTTCCTTTCGTCTCCTTAACGGCAAATCTGGCTGAACCAGGCAAATAGCTCGTCTAAATCATAATCGCCGCTGTGCGGACGATCCCAGGGAAGCGCGAAGTCAACATCGAAGCCTTTGTTTTCCAGCCTTGTCGCTAATATGACCGGAATGGCGAGCGAGGTGTCTCGGTCAATCGTGCCATGCCGAATCCGCCAGTATTTCGAAGTTGTCGCGCCTTCCGCGCCGATATAATTCATCGGGTTCATCAACTTCACAATGGCCGGGTCAGCAAGCGAACCGTTCACAGCGCTATGCTCAAGGCTGAACGGCGTAAAATGCTGCGCGTCAACAGTCGCCGTGCCGAACAAACTGTTCTCGCCGCCGCTCAAGTCCAGCCCGTCAAAGGCGGGCGGAGTTTTCATTCTCCCGGCGTAGGCGATATATTGGTCAAAGGCGATGTCTGTGACTTTGCCGTCCTGAATGGTGATCCAGGCCAGCGCAGATAAATCTTTGCCACTGTCCAGCGCGTTTTGCGCCGAGGCGATGACGAACGACTTGACATAGTCTTTGAAACTTCCGTTGCCGTCGGCATCCAGCGTTAAATCAGTCCCGTCGGCCTTCTTCAATCCCAGACTGTTGAGATACGCAGGAAACAGCGGTTTCAGCATCTCAGAGGTCTTAATCTGCTCCGCCATCAACGTGCCTGCAATTTCCTTTCGCTGCACTTTAAAATCAAGCATAGAAATTTCGATCTTTTTGTAATCGTTGACGCCGTTAAATTGCCATTCATAGGCCATGTCCGCGTGATCTAAATTGGTAATCGGGCAATAGGCGGAGACGGCGAAGATATCGTCGCGCACTTCTGCCGCGCCGAGCGCCTTCAGATATGGCTCATAGTCCGCGTTGTTGCCGGTCGCGCCGAGCAATGCGGAGAGCGCGCCGCCCGCGCTTGTGCCGTTCGAAATAATCTTCTCGGCGTCGCCGGGCATCACGCTGTCGTTATAGCGTAAATAGCGAACAGCGGCTTTTAAATCCACGATAGCGGCAGGCGCTTTGCCAGTATATTGACCGCTTTCATCCTGCGTCGTTCGTCCGCGCGCGCCGGGCGAGGCCACTACATAGCCCTTTGACAGCGCTACAATCGCGGCGTTCGGACTATCGTCCCTTCCGTTGCCAGGAATTGCCGGCTCGCCGGGCATATAGCCGCCAACTTCATTCGGGAAAAAGATCGGCGCAGTCTCAGCGGTATAATTGCCGAGAGATTTTCCCTCATAATATTCTTCAGGCACATACACATTCATGCGCTCATATTTGATGTCAACCGGATGCTGCACATAGACAAGGTCTTCAAATGCCCGGTATGTGATCGGTTGACCGTTGAGTGTAAATGTTTTCACGGTATAGTGATCGGCATGAAGATCAAGGCTATACACGGCATTGTTCTCTTGTTGAGGGGCTGTTGAAGCGAGTTCTGCATAAGCAGAAATGATTGGCATCATTGAAAGCATTCCTGCAAAAACAGGCACGATCCATTTTTTCATTTCATACCCTCTACATGAATGGTTTTTTCTATTTCTTCCCACCAGGACGCAGAGCAGGCATCACGCCTGCGGCTCTTGCGACTGCGGGAGCATATCCAGCATTATGTGTTGCGATTAAGCAGAGTTGTCAGACACCTTGAAGGTGCCTGACAACTATTTTTCGATCCAATGCACATGAATAATGCTGCAAATAGTTACCACCTTCGTTATAATACTATTCGTTTTCGTTGCGTACTCATATCCACAAGATGGACGCAATCTATGATTTCACATTTCATGCCAGTGTGTCCATGTGTGATATTTCTGGCGAAAACAAGGGCAAACTCACGGAAAAGCAGAGCAGGAGGATGGGGCGTCGCGGAAATATATTGCAGGTACGCATGATATTTCACGGCGGCGCGGAACTGTATATATCGAAAAGACCTGATATTGAAGAAAATAAAAAAACCGTGATATTTCACGGCAGACATGAAATATAACGGCCAGACTCCCGAGGTATTGGAAGTCTAAAATAGGACTTACGCAAGTACCATTTTTACCGTAGGGGTCTTGAGTTCCTGTTTCATCTCGTTGTCCAGTACACCAGGTGTCATCTGATCCCCCGTCTGCGTTGTCCTATCGGCCAGGCGTTTCAACGGCCCCCAGACCAGGATCGCCCATCCGATATGAGGCCGCTGAATGCGTGCTTTCCGGCCTTGACAGGCGTCACTCCCGGGGAGTGGGTTGGGCTCGCGGTGGAACTCCTCGAGCGTCCCACGGAAGCCCCACGCCTTTTGCCCGGCCGCCGTGGCATCCTGAGCCAGATCGTGGGACCCGACGTCATCCGTGCGCGCGGAAGCGAGCAGCACGCGGAACCGTTTCACCTGATGGCCGTTGGGACACTCGTTCAGAGGCCCCCGTTTCCCAGGCGNAGCACGCGGAACCGTTTCACCTGATGGCCGTTGGGACACTCGTTCAGAGGCCCCCGTTTCCCAGGCGTCTGCTCAGCAGCCGTCCAGGACAGACGCTCGACACAATGGGCGTCGTTGGACTGTCCCGATGCATTCGTCTGCCGATGGGGTGTGAGGGGACAGCTGGAGACGTGTTCCAGGCGTTCACTATCCCCCCTCAGCCACGTGGCCGCGTCCCAGGTCTCCATCAGCCCTGCCTGAATGGTGCTCCTTCTTGTCTTGGTGTGGAGACATCGTCCCCACAGCACACCCCAAACAATCAACAGTACCTTTTCAGTATTTGCGAAAGTCCTAACTAAGAGGTTCTAAGTAATTTTCTTGTAACTGAGATTGCCGGCATCCTGCCGGAAGGCAAAGGTTGTCAACGTCCATTTTCCCATAGCAGAGCGCTTTCTGTGATTGTGAAACATGATCGTTATCACCGTCAGACATCGTGAAGATATTTGATAGTTCTGACTATTTCTGTTTCAGCACCACCAGTGTCACGTCATCATAGATCAACGCTCCGCCGATAAAGGCGCGTACGTCCTGAATAATCGCCTCTTTTACCGCTTCAGCAGTCGAATCACGCCATATCATGCTGATGATGGCGCACAGGCGCTCAAGCCCATATAAGTTGTTCGCAGCATTTTGTGCTTCGGTAATGCCATCGGTGTAAAGCACCAGCCCATCGCCTGAGGAGAGCGTGATAGGCGCTTCGGCGACCCACTGGCGAATATCCTCCACCATGCCAAGCGGAAAGCCGAGATCAACCGTATCGATCCGTTCAATTCTTCCGTCGGCCCGCACAACTAACACTTCTTCATGCTGCCCGATGACGCGGAGGTGTCCGGTCTTATAATTCACCATCGTCAGCGTCAAACTGCGTTCTACGCCCATGCGCTGAATATTCTGAAAGATTACGCGGTTGATGGTATTCAAAAAGATGACCGGATCGGTTTCGCCGCGATTAACCAATGTGCGAATCGCGGTTTGCGTCATGAGCATCACGATCCCACTTTCCAGGCCATGCCCGGTCACATCGCCAATCCCGATATGGAGCATCCCCTGATTATGGAGCACGTCATAATAGTCACCGCCCACCTCATCCGCCGGCTGCATGAACCCCACAATCTCCAGGCCGTCAATGTTGACTAACTCCTCCGGGGAGGGCAGCAGCATTTGTTGAATCCGCCGCGACACCTCTAATTCCGCGCCCATGCGCAGATTATCTTCCTTGAGGCGGGCATTCAGTGAAGACATTTCAATATACGTATCAATGACATTATTCATACCAGTGATCATTTCCCGCCAGCCTCCGGCAAAAAGTTCGACATTCCCGCGCGCCTCTAATTGGCCGTTGTAGATGGCATGTAAGAGGTTATCCGTTTCGCTGAGAATCTCATTCAAGTGGCGGATCATGCGCTTGATGGCTTGCATCAGACGATCATGCGCGGAACGTTCCCGGACATCCAGCGATAACTGGCCTGCCGCAATTGCTTCAACGATGCGCGTGGTTTCATTGGCGGCGGCAATCAGCAGATTCAGGTTGTCTTTGGTCTGATTGAATTCGCCGGGATAGACCCTGGTTAACGGTTGCGGCAAATCACCACAGGCGACGCGGGCAATCGCGGCATTTAATTCCTGGAAGGCTTGCACGATGCGGCGGCTGAAGACTTGCGATAAAAACACGGCGAAACTGCCGATAATTCCGGCAACCGCCAGAACGGCCAACAGAATTTTGCGGATTTCACGTTGCTCGGTCATCTGCGAGAGATTCACCATAATTGCGCCAATCCGGCGCGATCCGTCGGTTAAGGCGCATTGCCCTTGATAATAGGGCTGCCGATCTATCGTGATGGTCGCGGGACGCAGCGGACGAACGCCGCTGAATAAATCCTGGCAGGTTTCAAACTTGGCGAGTAACTCTGCCGGGAACATCTGCTGTGTCGGCAGGGTTCCGATACTCAATTGATTATCCGCAAAAAAATTAATATCCGTCTTACTCAGTGCGACATACCGGGCGACATGTGCCTGTTTGAAGAAAACATCGCAGAGGAAAACACCCAGCATTTGTTTATTTAAGACAATCGGCGCGGTCACGCGCAGCCCTAATTGGTGGTTTTCACTGAAGAACGAGATCGTCGTTGTCGCTGGTATGGGTGACGGATAAGACTCTGGCAGATTTTCGGGTAAGGGTACTTCCGGGAGCGGCTCATTGCCAGCCAGTTCGCGCATGAGTCGCGCAAAGTCATCCAACGCGAGATAGGTATCGCGCCCTTCGTCCGTGCGCAAATACGCGCCAACATGATCTTGCTGCTCCTGGCGGTAATAAGCCACGAGGAGGCGCGCATCACTGCCATAGACTAACAAGCGGTCGGCGGTTATCGTTGGCGCGAAACCTTTGAGTGCGTTCGTCGTGGTTAACAACGAGCGCGAAATGGTTAAGAACGAAAAGAATCGCTTCGGATTGGTGCGATAGGAAGAGAGCAGCCATTTGAGAAAGGTGTCGTTCTCTAAAAAGCCCGTCACCTGTTCCGGATAATTCTACAAACGCTCCTGAAAATCATCTTGCATAATTTTAAAGGCAATATTCAGGCGTTCCCGTGATTGCTGTTTTTTATCATAGCGGGTCAGCGTATAATAGGCGACGGAAATGCCGAGCGCCATTAATCCGACTAGCAACATATTGATGTATAGCAGACGCGTTTGAAGCGACCAGCGTTGGTTTAACGTCTTCCATCGGTGGTGGCAATTTTTCAGCACGTCGGACATCATAAGATTTTAATATGCACCCCTTCCTGTGCTCAATCGCAGGAAGGGGCGCGGCTTCCGAGGTTAAGAGTTATTGATTCGGCAGGCGATACCATTGGTCGGGATTGGCATACTGAGCATACATCAGCAGGTCATAGGTGTAAATGCCTTCTTCCAGGACATTGCCCAGCGTATTGCGAGCAATCACCGGCCATGGCCCCCAAGTCGTAATGCCAACAGTCCACAGGTTCTCGGCCTGCGACCGCAAAATCGCCTTGGCGGCCTGCGTGACTTCCGTTTCATCTACGCTGGTTTGCATGACGCGCCAATGCTCAAAATTGCGTTTGACCTCCTCCGGCGGTTCTTCGCCTTGTTTCCCGCCGGTTTCTTGCCATTGCGCCCACAAAGGGGCCCAGACGTTCGCGCCGACGCTTTCTGTGGGGATAAAGATGGTGGGGCGATCTATGAATGTGCGATCTAACATGCCGTACAAGGCTAAGTGACAATCGAACGCATTTTCTGCGAAATGATTTTCTTTGGTTTCGCGCTCAACCGACGTAATTTGGAAATCCACGCCAATCGCCTGAAAATATTGCTGCAAGAGCTGCGTCGCGGTCACATCCCGCGTCTCGGAAATTTCGATGTGCAGCACCAGCGGCGCGCCATCCGGGCGCAGCCGGAACTGGTGCGCGGCGTCCCAGGCCAGCCCGAGTTCATCCAGCAAGGCATTTGCCAGCGCCGGATCGTACTGCGCAGACGCTGTGGCAAAATCAGGTTCCATGAATTTCGACCAGACCGCTAAGGACGCCTGCTGGGGCATCGCCAGGCCATTGTTCACGATGTTATTGAATTCTTCCCGATTAATTGCGACCGATAAGGCTTGCCGGAACCGGATATCCCGAATGAGTTGACGCAGAACCACGTCAGGGTGCGTAAAGTTCAACAGCAGGATAAATTCGCCGCTGCCCGGCGAACGCCATAACAGGACACGATAGTCCCCCGCTGCGGCCGCGGCCTGATATAATTCGAGGTTTTCCAAATTTGTGCGCCTTGCGGCGAAATCGGCCTCTCCGGCAGCGATTTGGAGATGATACTGTTCCGGGGTCACGATTTTGGTATAAATCCGATCAAAATAAGGCAATTGCTGGCCTGTCGCATCAACTTTCCAATAATAGGGGTTGCGTTCCTGGATGATATAATCGGGGCCGACTTCGACAATCACATGGGAATGTAACGTGGGCAGTCCTAATTGTTCCGGCGCCCAACTGTTTTCGTATTTGTTGGCGCGATAGCGAAAAAGATCCATCCATGTTTTGAAACCGCCTTGTTCCATCAGACGCGCTAATTCCGCCGGATCAGCATATTTCGCATGAAATTGTTTGAGATAATGTTTGGGGAAACAAAAGCTTTCCGACCAGGCGGTTTCCCCGGAGATCGCGAGCAGATTCATGATCTGCGGATTCGGTCCCGCAAAGATCATACGAAACGTAGTCTCATCAAGAAATTCAATCTGAGCGGCTTGCCCGTTCACCACCCCATAAGAGGGCGGGGTTGGATAGATGTCGCGGTTCTGGAGAACATCTTCCCACCAGAAGCGAATATCCTCCATCGAAAAAGGCACGCCATCCGACCATTTCACGCCTTTTCGCAAATGAATGGTCAGGCGCGTGCCATCGGCGCTCCATTCCCAAGCAGTGGCAAAATTCGGAATCAGGGTTGAGCCATCATAATCCGCTTTGACAAGCGTGGCGCGGTTAATCGCATTCCGCCCATCCCCTAATTTCGCCGCTTCATTGGATAACACGT
Organism: Candidatus Moduliflexus flocculans; assembly: GCA_000739515.1. Classification (GTDB taxonomy): domain Bacteria; phylum Moduliflexota; class Moduliflexia; order Moduliflexales; family Moduliflexaceae; genus Moduliflexus; species Moduliflexus flocculans. The sequence goes on along the minus strand of DF820455.1, from coordinate 1,563,994 downwards.
GCAGGGTGTCGCTATAGCGCCCGATCTCATGGAGTGGCGTGACAATGAGTGGATCGTCTGGCAGGCGTTGTTCGATTGGCGGGAGTTTGCCGGCCTTGACGCGCTCGGCTAACATAGGCGCTTCTTTGTAAGACATCTGGGCCGACGCATTCAACGTGAGACTCAACAGGATTATCAGCCGCAGGCGATACATATATATCATCATTCGATGTATCATGGTTCCTCCTCTGAAAAATATCTGATTAACTCATGTTACGCAGCCGATTCGAGACGAATGACCGCACACTCCCCTCCGGGGAGGGGTTGGGG
>DF820455.1:1546773-1563498 GCA_000739515.1 Candidatus Moduliflexus flocculans | reverse complement strand
ACGAGCAATCACTCACGGACGACCCCACCCCTTGCCCCTCCCAGGAGGGGAATTGTCGGCGGCGCTGCGTAACATCAGTGATTAAAATAACCGCATTTTTCTCTGATCTCACAGTTCAGCAATCCACTCTCATCATAGACTTTTGTCAAGCATTACTTCTCTAATGCTCAGGTCTGTTAATCATTCAGTCGAGACCAGCATGAGCGCGTTAATTAATCGTCGTAATCACTGCCGCCTCAAACTCGTGACGTTATGTTCGTCTCCAAGCCTGCATCTGCCCTGCTACATTTTTTGCGAGTCCGCGAAGGTTCTGATGTTCATTTTCCTTGTTCTTGTTGTTCGCGGATTTCAAAGCAATATACGCCCGATCCGACCTGATATGTCACCCAGTGTTCCTGTTCCTGTCCGCTGCTGATACCGGAAAGATTGTGCGCGATTGCGCCATTGCGCCAGATTTCGACGCCGCTTTCGGAGATGCTGACCTGCTGCCAGCCGCGTTTCGGGATGCTGACTGCCGCGCTGGCGTTCACCGGAATCGTCACGTCTAACAGGAAGGCGTCATGTTGTTTCCTCCAACTTACCGCAATCAGGCCTTTCGGCGTATTGAGCGAGGCGCTGACAAAAGTGAGATCGCCGAGGACATGCGGCCTGATGAGGATATGCTGCCAGCCCGGCGCGGACGGATCGCGCTGAATTCCGGCTAAGTAGCGATAAAACCAGGCGTCAATGCTGCCGAGCATGATATGATTCTGCGAATTCATGCCGAGATCGGTCAGATATTCCCAGCGTTCCCACAGCGTCGTTGCGCCTTCTTTAATCATGTAACCCCAACTCGGATACGTCGTCTGCGTGGCGAGTTTATAGGCTAATTCGGCGTGGCCGTGCTCGCTCAGCACGTCGAAAAGATAGCGCGTGCCGATGATGCCGGTGTTGACGTGCGTGCCGTGCATCACAATAATATCCTGCACAAGCCCATGCACGACCGCCGCCTTCAATTCTTCCGGGACAAGATTCAAATAGAGCGCCAACACAGGCCCGGTCTGGCTGCGCACAGCGAACGTATCGGCCAAATGCTGTTCAATCACCTGCGCTTCGTCGAGCGTGGCGACCTTTGGAATGAGACGTTGATACCAGCGATCCGGCGTGCCGCCATACTGCGAGCCGTGCAGAAATTTTCGGTTAAAGGCGGTTTTGATGCGTTCCGCTTTCTTTCGGTATTCGTCCGCCTCTGCCGGTTTACCGAGAATCGCCGCAATCTGAGACATCAGCGCAGTATCATGATAGTAATGCCACTGCGAAACAAGCTCGTAAGGCGTATCCACCGAATTGACGTGCCAGGGCGGACACCAATCGCCCCACCGTCCAAAATCCAGCACGTCATCATGCGCCAGCGAATTCAGAAACGCTAAATAACGCTGCATCACCGGATAATTCTCTTCCAACACCCGTCGGTCGCCATAATATTGATATACCATCCAGGGAATGACGAGACAGGCCGTGCCCCAGGCCGGGTCCGCCGGAAAAATCGGCCAGTACATCGGCACGACATCCGGCACGCTGCCGTTATCTAACTGCGCGTCGCGGATGTCGCGCAGCCATTTGGCGTAGAAGCCAGCCATGTCAAAATTATAGATCGCAGCTTCGGCGGCTAAATGCGCGTCCGCTAACCAGCCCATCCGCTCGTCGCGCTGCGGGCAATCGGTCGGGATGCTCATGAAATTGCTGCGCAGCCCCCAGAGAATATTTTGATGAATCTGATTAAGCAGCGGATGCGAGCAGAGAAAACTTCCTGCTGTTTCGAGGGCGGAATGGACGACCTGCCCTTCGAGCGCGTGCAGCGACGGTGTTCCCGGAAAACCGGACACTTCCACATAACGAAAGCCGTGATAGGTGAAACGCGGTTCGAAGACTTCCTGCCCTTCGCCTTTCAAAATATAGGTTTCTGTCGCGCTCGCCGTCCGATTCGGGACAGTGTTCAGCGTGCCGTCAGGATAGAGCAATTCGGCGTAACGTATTGTGATTTTTGTCCCACGTGCGCCAGCCACGCGCAGTTTCACCCAGCCGGAAAAATTCTGGCCGAAGTCGTAAATATAGACGCCGGGGCTGACGATGGTCAATGTTTGCGGCGGCAAGGTTTGCGAGATTTTAACCGGTGGGAACGTCGCCTGCGACACCAGTTGGCCGCCGGGATGCTTGGCAATCTGCGCGGGCTGCCAGCCGGCGTCGTTGTAATCCGAAAAATCCCAGCCAGATTTCTCCAAACGGGCATCATAACGCTCGCCGTCGTAAATATCGCTCGATTGAATCGGGCCGGAGGTCGTTTTCCAGGTGGCGTCGCTGAGAATGCGCATGGTAGTGTTATCGGAGAATTCGATGTGTAATTGCGCTAACACAACCGGAGCGGGGGCGTATTTTTTTAAAATCTGTGGCGTTCTTTTCACCTCTTCATCTGACGGCGAAAAACGCCCGTTGCCGAGCAGGATGCCGAGCGCGTTGCCGTCTCTTCGGAGCAGATGTGTGACATCAAACGTCGTATAGAGCAGCGTTTTCGCGTAATCCGTCCAGCCGGGGTCTAAAACATGATCGCCGATTTTCTGGCCGTTGAGCCGCGCTTCATAGTAACCGACGCCGCAAATATACAAACGCGCCTTGCTCACCGGCTTGTCCACGTTAAAGGTTTTGCGCAGCAGCGGCCCGGCGGTTTCTCCGGCGCTGATCCACGCTCCCTGCCAGTCGTTCGCATCAAAAAAGGCGGTCTCGAAAAACGCTGGCGAACTGTATGCGCTCGCCTGATCGTCACGATCCCAAACGCGCACAGCCCAATAATAGCGGGTACAGCTTTGCAGCGCCTCGCCTGCGTAGGCGGCTTGCGCCGATAGCGGCGAAGCCACTTTGCCGCTATCCCAGAGATCGCCGCGTTCGGCGTCTAATAGCTCTTTGCGGCGGGCAACCAGAATTTGATACGCCGTTTGTTTCTGGCCCCGTTCCGGGTCTTCAAACAGCCACGACAGCCGGGGTTCACGGGCATCTATACCGAGCGGATTTTCTGTATATTCACAACGTAAATTGGTGACTCGCATGGAAGGCTCCTTCTCAGCTACCCCACCCCTGGACTCTCTCCTTTAGAGAAGAGCAGAGGGTGAAGTCAGGAAAAGTCGTTATCAGATTTATTTTTTTATATTCATTAAAATGAGCGCTTAGTGCTTGCCTTTGTAATATCTGTAAGTCATACGATACAGCAAACATTCCAACGATGCAACCGAAATGCCAACACGATTGAATAGCAGGCAATTCCAGCGAAGGGGAGTCGCCGCCGTAGGAAATGTCGTAATATTCGGCAATTCTTGCCTATAAAAAGAAATAAGAATTGATAGGCTTACCTTACAATAAGGACTATTTTCAGAATACGGAAATTTTTTCCATTTTGGGCAATTTCTGCTACTTTTTCTGTTGCTTGATCACACACAAGATTTTCCCTTTACAGAACTGTTTCCCTGACTTATATTACAGTGAGAAATGCTCATAAATTTACAACCACCGTATATTTCCAGTGTTGATGACCTCAAAGAAGAAGGATGATGCATAAAAAATAGTATCCGTATCAACCACAATAAGGAGGTTTCGTATGAATGCATCGCAACAAGGAATTATGTTAGGATTCACACAAGAAAGCTTCCCGGAATCCGGACACATTTGCTTGATCTATGAAAATGACGAGCAACGTCGAAAAATTGTTGCCCAATATCTGGCTGCAGGTGTCAGGCAGGGCGAACTGGTGCGCTATTTTACTGATGAAACCACGCCTGAAACCATTCGTTCCTGGCTGTTGGACATGGGGGTCGAACTCCCGGAAGTTGAGGAAAAAGGATCGTTCATGATCGCTCAGGCCGAAAACGCCTATTGTCCGAGTGGACGATTCGAGCCGCAAGCCATGATTGATGGGTGCGTTCACCGCTACGATCTGGCAAAACAGGCTGGGTATCACGGCGTGCGTAGTACCGGTGAAATGACCTGGGTATTAAAAGGCCTGCCCGGCTCTGACCGTGTATTGGAGTATGAAGCGTTACTCAATACCGTCTCTTCAACGTTTCCCCATAGCGGCATGTGCCAATATGATGCCCGTGTGTTTGACGGCGCCACGCTGTTCAAGGTTATCCAGATTCATCCGTATATGATCGCCCAGGGGCAGGTTGTGCGCAATCCGTATTATCTCCCGCCGCAAGAATTTCTCGCGGAACTGACATCAAAACAATCGTAACCGGAAGCGCCAGCCCTGACAGGTTTTCGAAAATCGGTCAGGGCTTCAATATCAAGCCACTAAGCTTAGGTGGGTGAGCCGTATGGCGGGTGATGTGAAAAATCTTGATGCTCGCGTGCTTGGTCAATTGTTTGCGACGCAAAACATCTTGTTTGTGCTGCCGACCATGCAACGCATTGCGGAATTCTATGCGAAAGCGTTCGTGACTGTGCCCGGTGTTCGAGCGTGCCGAGTCTGTTTGGGAGATGCCTCGGTGCAGGAGGGTGAATTTTCGTGTGGCGACGGTGTCGCGTGCGCACATTTGCGGAGTCAGGAAGGGAAGTTTGCGACGTTCGCGAAGGAATTCGAATGCCGATTTAGAGACGTGCCCAATCTGTATGTGGCTGTGGTAGAGACGCTTGAGCACCGGTTTGGCTTCTTTATTTTCCGGATTGACCAACCGGACATATTTGACTTATACCAACCGTTTCTCAGTAATGTGGCGAATTTTGTGGCGCTTTCGTTGGAGAATCGGTTGCAGCGGAATGTGTTGCAAAAGGCCCGTGATGAACTGGAATGCCGGGTAGCAGAACGGACGGCAGAACTGAACGCCGTAAACAGGGAACTCAACGCTGAGATTGAAGGGCGCAAACGGGTCGAAGAGGCGTTGCGGGCAAGTGAGGCCAATTATCGTTGCCTTGTAGAGACTGCCACCGAGGGGATTTGGATGGTCGGGCCGGATACCATGACCATATTTGTTAATACCCGCATGGCAGAAATACTCGGTTATCAGGACACAGACATGCTTGGTCGGCCTGTAACCGACTTCATGTTTAAAGAGGATACGCCTGATCATCTCCAGAAAATGGCTAACCGCCGCCAGGGCATCGCGGAAAATTATGAACGCCGATTCCTCCATAAAGATGGGCGGATCGTGTGGGTTCATGCTTCAGCAACGCCGATCTTCGACACCGAGCACCATTTCAAGGGTTCCTTTGCGATGTTATCCGACATCACCGAGCGCAAGCAGGTCGAGGAAGCCCAACGCCGTCTAAATCGTGAACTCCGCGCCATCAGCACTTGTAACCAGATTCTGATGCGGGCGGTGGATGAGCAGAGCTTGCTCAACGACATCTGTCGCATCATTTGCGACGAGGCCGGTTATCGCATGGCCTGGGTGGGCTATGCCGAACACGATGAGACCCAAACCGTCCGCCCGGTGGCCTGGGCCGGGGTCGAGGACGGGTATCTTGCCGACGCCAACATCACCTGGGCTGATACGGAGCGCGGGCACGGACCTACCGGAACGGCCATCCGAACTGGCAATCAGACCTGTATCCAGAATTTTATGACCGATCCGCAAGTTGCTCCCTGGCGTGAGTCTGCTTTGCAGCGCGGATATCGTTCCAGCCTCGCATTCCCCCTGAAAGACGAACGCGCCGTCACCTTTGGCGCGCTCAATATCTATGCTACCGAGCCGAATGCCTTTACGACCGACGAAATCCGGCTGCTGGAAGAATTGGCTGGCGATTTAGCATTCGGCATCGTGGCCTTGCGCACGCGCATTGAGCGCAATCAGGCGGAGATCGCGTTACGAGAAAGCGAGCAGCGCGTTCGCCGGAAGCTCGACGCCATCCTATCCCCCGAGACCGATATTAGTACATTGGAACTTTCCGACATCATCGACAGTGAAAAGATTCAGAAACTCATGGATGAATTCTACCGATTGACCAACATTGGCATCGGCATCATTGACCTGCATGGCAACGTATTGGTGGGAACCGGCTGGCAGGATATCTGCGCCAAATTCCATCGGATGCACCCGGAGTCGCGCCAGTTGTGCCTTGAAAGCGATCTCGAACTCAGCCGTAATGTGCCGACCGGCACGTTTAAACAGTATCGGTGCAAACTCAACATGTGGGATATCGCGACCCCGATCATGTTAGGGGATAAGCACGTCGGGAATATTTTCCTGGGGCAGTTTCTGTTCGATGACGAAACACCGGACTATGAAATATTTCGTCAACAGGCCCAGCGCTATGGATTCAATACGCAGGAATACCTTGCGGCGCTCGACCGGGTCCCTCGCTGGAACCGGAACACCGTCAATGCCGCGATGTCATTTTACGCCGCGTTTGCTGGACTGATTGGCAATTTGAGTTACAGCAACATCAAGCTCGCTAACGCCTTAGAAGAGCGCAAACGCGCAGAGGCAGAAATCCGCAAGTTGTCGCAGGCCGTCGAACAAAGTCCGGAGGCCATTGTCATCACAGACCCTGCGGGGACGATCCAGTATGTCAACCCCAGGTTTACAGATATGACCGGCTACCTGTCCGAGGAAGCAATCGGAAAAAATCTGCGCATCCTTAAATCAGGAGAAACCTCTTTAGCAGAATACCAGCAGTTGTGGAATACCATCACACATGGCAGCGTATGGCGCGGTGAATTCCATAATAAAAAGAAAAATAACGACCTGTACTGGGAAGCGGTGTCCATCTCGCCGGTTGTGGACTCTCAGGGCAATATCACGCATTTTGTGGCGGTGAAAGAAGATATCACCGCGCGTAAGCAGGCCGAAGAGGCATTACGTCTGCTCAACGAGGAACTGGAAGTGCGGGTGAGCCAGCGCACCGCTGAACTTGAGGCCGCGAATAAGGAATTGCAAGAGTTTGCCTACATTGTGTCCCATGACTTAAAAGCTCCGCTCCGAGGGATTAGTCGGCTGACGCAGTGGATCCAAGCGGATTATACGAGCGTGCTTGACGCCAATGGGCAGGAGCAGCTTGAGCTTTTGGGTGAACAGGTCAAACGAATGGATACCTTGATTGATGGGATTTTGCGTTATTCCAGGGCAGCGCATAGCAGCGAACGCGAGGAATCAGTCGATCTGAATATGCTTGTCTCGCAAGTCATTGACATGCTCATGCCGCCGGCCCATATTGCGATTCGGCTTGAGGGGCTACTGCCGGTCATTCAAGGCGATCCCATCCAAATCACACAGGTGTTTCAAAATCTGCTGAGCAACGCCGTGAAATTTCTGGATAAACCGACGGGGATGATTACGATTACGAGCGAGGATGCGGGCGAAAACTGGGTCTTTCGGGTGGAAGATAATGGGCCGGGCATTGAACCACGTCATCATGAACGTATTTTCAAAATCTTTCAGTCCGTTAGCTCTCGGAATGACCGCGATAGTACGGGCATCGGGCTGGCGGTGGTCAAAAAGATTGTGGAATTCTATGGTGGGCGCGTATGGGTCGAATCCGAACCAGGGCAAGGGAGTCGCTTCTACTTCTCCTGGCCCAAACGAATAGGAGAAGATGTCTGATGTTTGTCAAAGAGCGCTCCGCAAGAGATTATGACAGGACACGCTTCAATGTAAAAGCGTATTTTTTCAGTTTATTTTGCAGCGTGCGGCGCGGCATATCCAAAAGTTCGGAGGTTTTGCCGATATGATAGCCGCTTGTGGCGAGGGCTTCCGCAATCATCTGTTTTTCCAATGCTTCAATCGCTTTCGGGAGTGTCACGTCAAACGCGCGGCCTTGAGCATTGACCGGCGAAACGGAAGGCGTGAAACTCCCTAACGTATGGAGGATGGTCGCGAGATCGCGCGTGACTAAATAACGTTGCAGCACATTCTGCAATTCCCGCACATTGCCCGGCCAATCGTAGGCGTACAACGCTTGCGCCAATTCTCCCGGCAACTGCGTGTGATCTGTCGGCAGATCGGCGGGCAGCTTGCCATGAATCTGCGCCTGTTTCTGGCAATATTGCTCCAACAGATATTCCAGCAAGAGCGGCAGGTCGTCTTTGCGCTCACGCAGAGGCGGTACGGCCAACTCAATCACGCCGATCCGGTAAAAAAAGTCTTTGCGCAAACGCCCTTGCGCAATCTCCTCCTGCGGCGGCTTATTCGTCGCGGCGAGCATGAGGACATCCGCCTGGCGCGGAATGTTGCTCCCTAAGGGCGTATAGCTGCCGTCTTGCAGCACGCGCAGCAGTTTCGCCTGCGTGCCGGGCGTGAGTTCCGTGACCTCATCCAGAAACATGATGCCCTGATGAGCGCGATCAAACAGCCCCGGCGTATCTTTGTCCGCGCCGGTAAACGCCCCTTTGCGATGCCCGAAAAATTCCCGCTCGAACAGCGTTTCTGGAATCGAAGCGCAGTTGACGGCAACAAACGGCTTCGTTTTGCGCGGGGAAATTTGATGAAGCGTGCGGGCAATCAACTCCTTGCCTGTCCCGGATTCCCCGACAATTAAGACATTTACATCCGAAGACGCCGCGCTGAGCATCAATTCGTAGATGCGTTGCATGGCCGGGCTTTTGCCGACCAATTCACCGAATCGGTAGCGTTCCTTAATCGTGGATTTCAGATTGAGATTTTCTTGCTGCAAGCGGGCGCGTTCTTCTTCCAATTGCTGTTCGCGCAGCTTGCGTTCGGTAATATTATGAATTGTCAATAGAAAGGCGGGCTGTCCGTTCCAGACAATCGCGGCGCATTCGATTTCCGTCCAGAGCGCGCGACCGTCGGGGCGGAGCAATTCAGCCTGGACGGACGCTGGCTCTTTCTGCTCGAAACAGGCGTGTAACATCTGCCGGGCTGGCGCGTGAAACACCTGCATCAGATCGATCTCGGTCAGGCGTTCCGGCGCGTATCCGGCCATATTTCCAAACGCCGCGTTGCTGAACGCCACGCCGCCATTTTGCACAATGACAATCCCATCCGGCACATTTTCCGCGAGCAGTCGGTATTGCTGTTCGCTGGAACGCAAAGCCTGCTCCATTCGCTCGCGGTCAACAATTTCGGCGTGCAGCCGCGCATTGCTCCGGCTGAGATCGGCGGTGCGTTCTTTCACAAGTTCCGATAGATGATCGCGATATTGCACTAACTCCTGCTCCGCGAATTTCAGCGCGGTGATGTCGCGCGAAATGCCGAATGTGCCGATAATCTCGCCGCGTTCATCGCGCAGCGGCATTTTGGTGACGAGCGACCAGCGCTCCTGCCCATCCAGCGATGTTTCCGCCACTTCCTTGTTAATCATCGCCTGCCCGGTCTGAATAATCGCCTGCTCTTCAGCATATTGGACATGAGCCACGTCCGCCTGGAAAAAATCGAAATCGGTTTTGCCCAATTCCTCTCGCGGGTTGGTCAATCCAAATCTCAGCGCATGAGCGTTATTGGCTCGCGTAATGCGGCTCTGGCAGTCTTTAAAATAAATTTGATCCGGCACGGTTTCTAAAAAGGTATCGGTCACATATTTTTCCCGCGCCAATTCTGCGGCGTGTTCCTGGACTTGTTGAACTAAGAGGTCAGCCTGAAGCGCGCTGCTGATCTGCCCGCGCAGCGGATTTTCTCCGGGAATGCCGGTGAACTGGGAAATCCCGGAGAGAAAATTATCTGCGCCTTCTTCGAACAAGGCGAACCCAAGCTGGCGTTCGCGGAAATAGAGCGCTTCCACCGTCAGCGTATAACGTCGGCGGTGCGGCAAAATTCCGGCAGGCACTAATTGCCGCGAAGGAAAATACTGCGCGTCTGGCGCGACCTGAATGCGCCCGGTTTCGTCGTATGCGAGAATCAGGTGCGACGTGGCGGCGGGATGTTCTGGATCGGCATACAGCGAGAGATAACAACTCGGAATTCCGACTTGCGGCAGTTTTTGCGCCAAAATGTCCATCAATTCCGAAACATCTAAGACCGACAGCAACGTCTGACCGAGGGCTTGCAGCGTCATGATCTGCTGCCCGGCCTGCATCATCTGCGAGGTTCTGGCTTGTTCAATCGCCTCGCCGAGCAGCGTCCGCGCCTGCTGCCAGAGGTCTTCGGCGCGAGCTAATAACGGCGTTTGTTCAAGCGCAGGCCGAACGCAGCGGCGCAAAGCAGACAACGCGTCATGCCACCCGGAAAGATCGCCGTCATTCGCGCCGACGCGCTGCACAATTGCTTTGAATGCGCGTAAAAAGCGTTCCGTTTCTCCGCCAAGTTCAGCGGAAAAGCTTTCGAGCAATTCCGCGAGCCATGCCGGGTCATACATTTCAACCGGGAGAGCCGCATTCATTTTGGTCAGAATGGTTTCGCGGTTGATTGTGAAAAGGTCTGCGACGGGAGAAGATGACACCGCGCATTCTCCGGCAGCGGCCTGCACCACAATCGCGGAAGGGCAGCCGCAGGATTGGTGTAGCACAAGCTGCGCCGGGAGAATCACTTGCTCCGCGACCTCTTCTCCGGCGAGCCGCGCCAATAGCAATTCAATGCCGCGATAGCCGCGCTGTTCTGCGCCTAATTGAACCGTTGTCAACGGCGGCACGGCCACGCCCGCCTCTTTTTGATCGTCAAAGCCGACAACCGCCACATCTGCCGGCACGCGAATGCCACGCGCCTGCATCGCCTGCATTGCGTCAAGCGCCATCCAATCATTCGCGGCGGCGATGGCGTCGAACGCGACGCGGCGTTCATCGAGCAAAAGCCGGATCGCTTCCGCGCCGGATGGCGCAAAAAACGTGCCTGGCGCAACCAAATCAGGATCGAACGGAATGTCATATTCAGCGAGCGCTTTGCGATAGGCGTGATAGCGCTCTTCCGCCGTCTGCGATTCCTGCGGCCCGCGAATAAAGGCGACGCGCCGGCAGCCATGCGCCGTAATCAGATGCCCGATCAGGTCGCGGATTCCCTGATAAAAATCCAATAGGACGCTGGGAATTCCTTTTAGCGCGACTTCGCTGCTGACAATCGGCATTCCGGCGTAACGCCCGCAGAACTCGTGCAAGGTGTTCGTGCCGACATAATGGCTCAGGATGCCGCTATCTAACAGGAGTCCGTCAATTTGCTGCGGGTCAATCAGATCAAACAACACATTCGCCTGCGCCTCGAATCCGCGCGGAGAATGCAGGCTGCCCCCCGCAAAGCCGATCAGGTTGACATCATGCTGCCGCGCCGCCGCCGTCGCGCCAGCCCATAGGAAATTGCCGGAAAATCCATAACTAAATACCCCAATCGTCGGGCGCGGATGGTCGCCATGCCTGCGCATACGCAAAACTCCTGAAAACGAGACAAGTTGTTGAGAATGCCCTTGAAATGTTGTGAATAATGGAGAGGGCATATTGGTAGGTGATAGATGTCAAGAAGATTACGGGGGAGAGCAAAAATTCTTCTATGTTCGTTCAGGAAAAAATTAATGAAATGATTGGGGGTATGTAGAAAGGAGGGAAATCTTAGCAGAACTATCGGTAACCGATCTTTGCGAACGCGCGTTCCTGATGAATCAACGCGGAAGCCGACGGGCGTCGGCTTCCGAATCAGATCAGGCGGCAATCAATTGTTTGGCGATTTTCGTGATACTATCTTCCCCTTCCAGACGATACACCTGATACAGGTTCATAATCGTGGCTTGAGAAAACAGGTAATTTCTGAACTGGTTGAAGCGTTTGCCCTTCAAATCGTCATCTGTCATGCCATAAACATTTTTGGCCACATTTCCCAAAATGGGAATCATCCATTTCGCGGCGGGAACGCTTAATACCCAATCATGGTCGCCGAGATGACAGATAAATCCTTCTTGCGAGCGCGGCAGAGGCAGCGTATCGCCGGAAGCCGCGATATAGCCTTCTTGCGCCGGATTTTTTCCCGCGAGAATCGCCGCCGCTTTAAGCCAGCCGACCACGCCTTTCTCATCAGCGTCAGACCCGGCGTGATTATGCGCGCACGCCTGCGCGACAACGACTTCTGTGGGCAATCCGCGATACATGCTTTCCGCGATGCCATACACATGATGTTCGCCGGTTCCGGCCAGCGACAGTTCGGTTCTCGTGCTGCCGTCTTCCAGCCACTGAAACACCCAGGGTTTGTGCAAATCATGCAGAATTTGAGACGCCAGCACGACATCTTTATTCAGGCTGTAACCATACGTCGAGGCATACCCATCAAACAGCGCAACCGAGACTTTGACATTCAAATTGGTATGCGTGACCACACCACCGGGATAGGAATGATGGCTCTGGTAGCCGCTGCCCGGCGCTGAAAAGAAGGGCTGCGGCGATTGTTTCGGATTTCCGTTCGACGGCGGAAAATCGGCATTTTCCGGCACGGCTTTTTCATCGAGCAAACCCGCCGCAATCAATTCTTTTCTCAATGCGGCTTTTTCCGCGGCAGATTGATACCGTTCCATAAACGTCGGCGCGGGATTGTCGAGAATTGCCTGCACAATATTGCGGATCGTGGCGTCGCTGATGCCTGCTGCCGCTGAGCGTAATTCTTGCCATGACGCTTGAACGAGTTGAGATTGCTCGGCCATTTGCCGCGGAGTTAATTGCAGGCAGTTATCAAGCGTTATCGCTTTTGACGTGATCGCAAATAGTTGTTTCGGCAGCATCGTCATGGCGGCCAGCGCTCCGCCAGCCACCATGCCAAACTTCATAAAATCGCGGCGTTTCATATCGAGGTTTTCCATATATTTCACCTATGTCCGATGAAAAAGAAATATTGAGGACCAGCCAGAAAATTTTCTGCGGAAGCATTTTCGCCAATCCCTGAAAATTGCGGCATACACTATCTGAACATAGGTTGACATGTTTATATTCTGTTAATGCATTGTGTCATTTCGGTTAAAGTGAGGAAGTGAGGCAGAATTTATCGCATTATTCATAAGTATTCAACAGGAGTGCAAACGGTATGAATAATGCGATACATTGGTGGCGTTAGAGCGCATCTCCACAACCACCGAGGATGGATGGCAGCAGACTAATTCAGGCAGCGCGTCCAAACACCGTATCTGACGCGCCATGCTTTCAGGCAAGCAGTTCTGATACTTCCGAAATATCATTTAACACGCGATACGCGGCGCGAAAATCGCCGCGTCGCGTCAAATTGCGGGGAATAACGACGCATTTCAACCCGGCGCGCGTCGCCGCAATCAGGCCGCGCTCCGAATCTTCCACCACCAGGCATTCTTCCGGGCGGCAGCCGCTGCGCTGAATGGCCGCGAGATATGGCGCGGGATCGGGCTTGGTGACGCTGTAATCCTCGCTGGTCAGGATAAAATCAACGTATTGCGTGAGCGTCGTATGTTGGTGCGTGGTGTCGAAATGCTCGCGATGCGAACTGGTGACAATCCCCATCACGAATTTTCCCTTCATCCGCTGCAACACCTGCTCAACGCCTGCTATCGCGACTGGCGACGTTTTCAGCAAGTCGTTATATTTCGCGTTGCGGGCGTCTCGCAGTTCATCAATGACAGATTCCGAAAACCCCTTGTCTCGCGCTAAATGGAACGCGCCGCAATTCTCCACCAAGAAAAATTGATAGTATTGCTCCTCCGTCAATTCGATGCCGACTGTCGCCATTGTGTCACGCGTCGCCTGATAATAAAGCGGTTCCGTATCCACCAACACGCCGTCGTTATCCCAGAAGACGGCGCGAATGCCTGTGAGCGTGTCTGTCATTTCGTCACCCATTTGCAGGTAAAAATTCCCAAGATAATTCCAAAAATAAACACGCTCCAAAAGGCCGCAACAGGCGCATGTTCGAAGCCATGCGGCAGATTCATGCCGAACACGCCGGCAATCGCGGTCAGCGGAAAGAAAATCGCCGCCAACATATTCAAGCGCCGGGCGGATTTTAATTCCTGCATCCCGATCCGCGCCTGTTCTTCGGCTTGTTTCGCCATGCTGAAATCGAGCGCGTTTTTGGAATCGGCATGAAGCAAATCGAGATCGCGCTCGATTTCATACGCCGCGTCGCGCAAATCAATAATGTCGCGGTCTTCTGGAATGCCTTCGCGGGCATCTTGCAAGGTCGCGTGAAGATTGCGGGCGGAATGAAAAAGCGGCACGAGATCATCGAGAATCGTAAAATAATCTTCGGCGTTGGCGGCGTGTTTGTATGCCGCGCCCATTTTTTGCGCCGCGTCTTCATACGCCTGGACATGCTTCCGCAGGCCGTTTAATCCGTCGCCTTTGCCGGTAAATATCCATTCTCCGGTCGGCTTGCGCCAGAAAAACATCGGCTCGCGCTCATCGGTTTTTGGCGCTGGCACGGTATGCAGCACCAACAACAAATGCCCATCCGCCACCATCGCCCGTTGGCGGCCTGCGCCTTTCTGACCGAAACGTTGGATAATTTTTTCCGGCAATTCCCATCCGCCTGGTAAACGCATACTCGTTTCCTCCCTGAAGTATAAGACCTCACAGGTCTTGGAAATCTGTGAGGTCTGCTGAAGTTATTTTTAAAGCTGATTCAGCAGTTTTTGGCGTTGCGCTTGAAATTCTTCTTCGGTCAAAATTCCTTTTTCTCGCAGTGTGGCAAGCTGTTCGAATTTTTCCGCAAGCCCGTCCGGTTTTTTCGGCGAAGGCGCGTGTTTTGACGCTGATCGCGGAGACATCTCCTCTATCGAAATCGCAAACGGATCATCTTCGATTGGATTTGGCTGCTGGCAGGCGTGTTCATAGCGTTTTCGCGCGGTCTCGAAATCGAGCACAATTGTCGAGCTACTCTGGCCTTCTTTTATCGCGCGGGACAGCGTTTTCCCGTGTTCGAATTCTCGCTGAAAGGTCTGCTTCACGGCCTGAAGATTCAACTTGCCAAACGGCTGCTCCATTTCCAATCGCAGAACAGCGATTTGACCGAGCGCGTAAGTGGAGGCCGCCGCAAGCACCGGCAGACTGTCCGCCTCATCATAAATCAAACTGTCAAGAAAGGGAATAGATTTGAGAAAGGCTTTCGCGTACCGCTCAAGGCCGTTGCCGATCAGCGCCGACAACATGGCGTTGACTTCTGCCGGAGAAGCGTCAACGCCATAGCGCCGAAACAGGTCTTGAAGCATGTTGAGTTGCGTGGTCTTTAATGCGCCCTCATCAAACATTTCGAGATTGACAGGAGTCCTTTTGAACAGGCCCGCCCAGACGCCGCCCTGGCCGGAATTGATGCCGATATGCGCGTTCCCTAAATTGATTGACTTGTATCCAATTTGCAATGCCTTTCGCATCGCCTCTACAATGATTCGTTCGGCTCGTTCGCGGGAATACATGAACACCTCTTAGTAAAGTTTAAAAAATAACGTCCAAGGACCTCACCCCCTACCCCCTCTCCAAAGGAGAGGGGAAACTCCCCTCCCTGTTGGGGAGGGCTGGGGGGGGTGTTGGCGGATACGTGGAAGTTATTTTTTGCATTTTACTTACTACGCGGGATTCTAAATTTTGCACGTTAGCATCTTTTCCTCTCTAATTTCGGGAAAATGTTCTGTCAAGAAAAACCCTCTGCCGCCGGTCTGTTGCATAGCAATTCTCAATCAGTTGTCACGCTTCGACATGCTCAGCGCGCGCCGTTCCCTGAGTGTGTCCGAAGGGAACACAGCCATAACTCATTCAGGATTGCTGTATCAAGCCCCCCAAAATACGCGGGTTCTTCAGCGTTCTCAAGATTTGCATGGCAGGCAAGGCCTTACAGTTGCAAACCCGTAAAAGAACGCAGTTACTTCGCCCATAAAGCTTGAAATCGTGTAGAAGGGAGGTGATTCCGCGCCGCCTGTGGCGAAAATAGCTAAATAGTTATAAAAAACTATTGACAAAAAATCCCTCTCATTTTTGAGATTCTTTATCAATAATTTTTTGATTGCGGGCGTAACTCAGCTGGTAGAGTGCAAGCTTCCCAAGCTTGGAGTCGCGGGTTCGAATCCCGTCACCCGCTTTCGTTCAGGAAGGCACGCAACACTGTTGCGTGCCTTATTTTTTATGTCCATAACACCATACTGGCATCCCACGCGACCGGAAGACGGGCGCATAGACCTGCATTTACACACCACGCATTCAGATGGGCGCTCCACGCCTCAGCAAGTTGTCGCTGACGCGAAACGAGTCGGCTTGCGCGCGATTGCCATCACGGATCACGACACCGTCAGCGGCATTCCCGACATGATAAAATTTGCGAGTGAGGCGCAAATCGAATGCCTGGCAGGAATCGAAATCAGCGCTCACGCCGAAGGACATGGAGACCTCCATCTGTTGGGATATGGCATCAATCCTGATCATGCCGAGTTATTAAGCCTTCTTCAGCGCCAAAAAGAGGCGCGTTTTCGCCGCCTGGCGCAGATCGTGGCGCGGCTTCAGGAATTGGGCGTGATGATTACAGTTGCGCAGGTACTCGAAACCGCTACCAATTCCCACTCGCCAGGACGCCCGCATATCGCTCGCGCGATGACGTTTGCAGGCTATGCCGCATCGCCGGATGAGGCGTTCGACCGCTATCTTGGCAGAGGGAAACTGGCATATATCCCGAAGAACAATTTATCGGTTCAACAGGCGCTTGACGCAATTACGCAGGCCGGAGGAATTCCGATCCTCGCGCACCCCGGCTTGACGCGCAAAGATCATTTGATTCCCGAACTCGTCAAATCCGGGGTGCAGGGGCTTGAAGTCTTTCACAGCGAACACAGCGCCGACGATGTGCGCCGTTATACCCGGATGGTCATGAAATATGACCTCCTTGCCACTGGCGG
>DF820455.1:1531391-1546471 GCA_000739515.1 Candidatus Moduliflexus flocculans | reverse complement strand
GGGTTCTTGACACGAGCAATCACTCACGGACGAACCCACCCCTTGCCCCTCCCAGGAGGGGAATTGTCGGCGGCGCTGCGTAACATCAGTCAATAATATCAACCATTCAAAAAATTGTAGCGGAAAATTATGAGTGAACCAGCGGACATTCGAGAGTTAGCCGGCCTTTCTCAGGCAGACGCGGCGCAGCGATTGCGCGAACACGGGTATAATGAGTTGCCTTCGACGGAAACGCGGACGATTTGGGCAATCGCGCTGGATGTCGTGCGCGAGCCGATGTTTCTGCTTCTCGTGGCGTGCGGCGTGATTTACTTGTTTTTAGGCGACATTGAGGAAGCGTTGATGCTGTTGGGCTTTGTGTTTGTCGTGATGGGCATTACGCTCTATCAGGAGCGCAAAACGGAACGAGCGCTGGAAGCGTTGCGCGATCTATCCAGCCCGCGTGCGCTCGTCATTCGCGATGGGCAGGAACAGCGCATCGCCGGGCGCGAAGTCGTGCCGGGCGATCTGCTTGTCGTCAGGGAAGGAGATCGCGTGCCTGCGGACGGGTTGCTGCTGATAAGCCAAAATCTGCTGGTGGACGAATCGTTGTTGACCGGCGAATCGGTCTCTGTGCGCAAAACCGCCGCGCCAAATGCCGAACCCAAAATGGGACGACCTGGCGGCGACGATCTACCGTACATTTATTCCAGCACGTTGATTGTTCACGGGCATGGCGTGGCGCGCGTGCTTGGCACTGGCGTCAATACCGAAATCGGCAAAATCGGCAAAGCGTTGCAGACCGTCGAACCGGAAGAAACGCTGCTGCAAAAGGAAACCGGCCAGTTAGTCCGCAAAATGGCGATGGTCGGGCTGTCGGCCTGCGCGTTGATTATCGTGGTGTATGGCCTCACGCGGGGCAACTGGCTGGAAGGCTTTTTGGCGGGCATCACGCTCGCGATGGCGACGCTGCCGGAAGAATTTCCGGTGGTGCTGACGATCTTCCTTGCGTTAGGCGCATGGCGCATTTCCCAAAATAACGTGCTGACTCGCCGCGTTCCGGCAATTGAAACGCTCGGTTCGGCAACGGTGCTCTGCGTGGATAAAACCGGCACGCTGACGCAGAATCGCATGACCGTCTGCAAATTGTTCGCCCACGACCAATTTTACGACATTCCCGCCGTGTCGCGCGAAACGATGCCCGAAACCTTCCATGAACTCGTCGAATTCAGCATTTTAGCCAGCCAGAAAGACCCGTTTGATCCGATGGAAAAGGCGATCCGGCTGCTCGGCGATCAATATCTCGCGCAGACCGAACATTTGCACGACGACTGGACGCTGATTCATGCCTACCCACTCTCAAAGGAATTGCTTGCGCTGTCGCATGTCTGGCAGTCACCGGACGGCGTCGAGTTCGAAATCGCCGCAAAAGGCTCGCCGGAAGCCATCGCGAATTTGTGCCATTTCGACACCACGCAAACGCAGGAACTCGCGCGGGCAATCAACCGTATGGCAAACGAGGGGCTGCGCGTTCTCGGCGTCGCAAAATCGCGCTTCGAAAAGACGAGTGATTTGCCTGCGGAACAGCATGATTTTCCCTTCGAATTTTTGGGATTGATCGCCCTTGCAGACCCGATTCGGCAAACCGTTCCGCAAGCGGTGCAGGAATGCTACACCGCCGGAATCCGCGTTGTCATGATTACCGGCGATTATCCCGGCACGGCGCAAAACATCGCGCAGCAGATCGGCCTGACGCCGTCCGATCAGTTTATCACCGGACCGGAATTGGAGCGGATGAGCGAAGAGGAACTGCGCCAGAGAATCAAGCATGTCAATATCTTCGCGCGGGTCGTGCCGGAACAGAAATTGCAGATTGTGAACGCCTTCAAAGCGAACGGCGAGGTTGTGGCGATGACTGGCGACGGCGTAAACGATGCCCCCGCGTTGAAAGCGGCGCATATCGGCATCGCGATGGGCGAACGCGGCACGGACGTTGCACGTGAAGCCGCCGCGTTGGTGCTGCTTGAGGATGATTTCTCCTCGATTGTGCAGGCGGTCAAACTCGGTCGCCGCATTTTCGATAACATCAAAAAAGCGATTGCCTACATTTTAGCGATTCACGTGCCGATTGCCGGAATTTCGCTGATTCCGGTCTTGTTGAAATGGCCGTTAGTCCTGCTGCCCGTACATATCGTGTTTCTCGAACTGATTATTGATCCGGCCTGTTCGGTGGTATTCGAAGCCGAATCAGAGGAAGCGAATGTCATGAAGCGTCCGCCGCGCGGTCCCAAAGAATCGCTGCTGAACTGGAATATGATCGGTCTCAGCCTGTTGCAAGGCGTCAGCGTGTTAGTGATTATTCTGGCGGTGTTTGGAATCACGCGTATGATCGGGCATGGCGACGCCGATGCGCGGGCGTTGACGTTTACGACGCTGATCGTCGCCAATCTCGGCCTGATTCTGACGAACCGTTCCTGGTCGCAAACGATTGCGCAGACGCTACGGACGCCGAATAAAGCCTTGTGGTGGGTGATTGGCGGCACGGCGTTCTTTCTGGCAATTGTCCTCTATCATCCGTTCTTTCAGGCGTTATTCCAGTTCGACATGCTGCATCCGATTGATTTGGTGATTTGCGTGGCGGCTGGCAGCGTGAGTGTGTTGTGGTTCGAAGCGCTGAAACTGATGAAAGCCAAACGGTAAATGTAATGACACAGAACGTTATGGAGAAGGTGTCAGACACTTCCAAAGTGTCTGACACCTATTCCTCGCCACAACGTTCTGTGTCATTACAGATAAAAGCGAGCGTTGACGCCTGTCACCCCGTCAGAGTCTCAAACTCTGACGGGGTTTTTTATGATTTAAACAGGCCGCTCGATGCCGAGCTTTTTCATGCGGGAGACGAGCGTTTGCGGGTTGATGTCGAGAATCTTCGCCGCGCCTTTCGGGCCGCTGACCCGCCAGCGCGTCAATTTCAGAACGTGAAGAATATGGTTGCGCTCAAGCTCTTCCAGCGTGGCGATGTCGGACGCACTCGCCGGAACGTCTGGCTCTGCTGCGAACCAGTCACCTAATTCCAGACGCTTGCCGCGACTCAAAATCACAGCACGTTCGATGATATTTTCCAATTCCCGCACGTTTCCCGGCCAATGGTAATCTTGAAGCGTATCCATCGTTTTTTGCGGAATGACGTCAATCACGCGCCCAGTTTTTTTGCAATAGCGCCGCAAAAAATGTTCGACGAGGATCGGAATGTCGTCTTTCCGTTCCCGCAGCGGCGGTACATGTACTGGAAAAACGTTCAATCGGTAATACAAATCTTCACGGAACGTTCCCTGTCGGACTTCTTCTTCAAGATCGCGGTTCGTTGCGGCAATGACGCGCACATCTACGCGAATTGTTTCGGTATTGCCGAGCCGGTCGAATTCCCCTTCTTGCAGCACGCGCAGCAGTTTCACCTGCAAATCTAACGGTAGTTCGCCGATTTCATCGAGGAAAATCGTCCCTTTGTGCGCAAGCTCAAACCGTCCGATTTTTTGAGCAATCGCGCCAGTAAACGACCCTTTTTCATGCCCGAACAATTCGCTTTCGATCAGGTTGGCGGGAAGCGCGGCGCAATTGACTTTCACAAGCGGACGATTTTTGCGCGGGCTCAGGTTATGAATCGCCCGCGCAATCAGTTCTTTGCCTGTGCCGGTTTCGCCGAGAATCAGCACGGTTGCGTCCGTCGGCGCGGCCTGCTCGACATGGCTGAGCACGGCCTTGAATCCGGCGTCCTGCGAAAGAATTTCCTCGAAGTTATGCGTCAGCTTGATTTCCTGGCGCAGATAAATGTTTTCTTCTTCTAATTGATCTTTGAGCCGTTCGACCTCTTTCAGCGCGTCTTTCAGGGCATTTTCCATCATGACCCGGTCGGTCATGTCGTTGAAATAGCCTTCAATCGCAATGATCGTGTCATTATCCGCATAGACGCCGCGAAAGCGATTCGTAATCCATTTGATCGCGCCGTTCGCCGTCATAATCCGATATACAGAGCGTCCCGGCGCATGATTGGCCAGCGTTTCCCGAAAATATTGCAGCACGGATTCTCGCTCTTCCGGGTGAATAATATCAGCCAGCGAAAGATTGCGGTTTCGGATGAAACATTCCGACGGATACCCGGTAATGCTCTCACTCCACTCGGTCAGGAATTCGGCAGTCAGCGAATCATCGGGGCGGCAGCGATAGACCGCGCCGGGGAGCGTGTTAATCAGCGTAAACAGCGTCCGCTGGCTTTCCTGCAAATCCTCTTCGATCTGTTTGCGCTCGGTAATATCGCGCAGGAACGAGCAGAGGTATTCTTCGCCCTCAAACTCCATGAAATTGGCGTACACCTCGACGGTCAGCAGGCGTCCGCTTTTGGTGATTTGCTGGCGTTCGAACACTAATAATTTCTGCGCTTTGATAATCTCGTAACGCCGTTTCCACGCCTCTTCATCTTCGTTTAAGTGGAACGAAAACACTTTTTCGCCTAATAATTCGGATTTTTCATATTCGAGCATCCGGCACATCGCATCATTGACACGGCGGATAACGGCGGTCGAATCCACCCATAACACCGCGTCCGGTGCGTGTTCGATGGTGAAATGCGACAGGCGCAACACGCTTTCAAGATCGTGATCGTAGATTTCCATATCGTTCATGGGGTGGCGAGGAAAATACGTTCGGCAAGCCGCTGACCAAGACTCGTTGATTGATGAGGAGAATCAGTGATTTCACGGATGACAATGCGTTTGTTAACTTCGAACATTCCGATGAGCCGCAATAAACTGCCGTCAAGCCGCGCATACGCCCCGATCGCCGCGTGGCAATCCGCGTTCAACGTCCGCATGAACTGGCGTTCCGCTTCGACGCAGAGTCGCGTGGCCGCGTCGTCTAACTGGCGAAATAAGGCGGCATGAGGAGAATTTGAGAGGATTTCCACGCCGAGCGCTCCCTGCCCGACCGCTGGAATCATCTGCTGCGGCGCGAAATATTCGGTGACGACAGCGCTCAAGTTCAGCCGATTCAAGCCTGCCGCCGCGAGAATCGTGCCGTCTAAAGATTCGGAATGGAGCTTGTTCAGTCGTGTCTGCACGTTGCCGCGAATCGGAACGACGTGAATATCGGGGCGAAGTTGTCGAAGTTGCTGCTCGCGGCGGCGGCTGCTCGTGCCGATTTTCGCGCCGGAAGGCAGATCGAAAAAGCCGATGCCATCGCGAGCGACAAAGGCGTCGCGTACATCGTCGCGCAGCAGCATGGCGGCAAGCTCGCATCCGTCCGGCAATTCCGCAGGCACGTCTTTCATGCTATGCACCGCAGCGTCGGCCTCTCCGTTTAGGAGCGCGGTTTCGATTTCTTTGACAAACAAGCCTTTTCCGCCGATTTTATCGAGCGTGACATCGAGCATCTGATCGCCTTTGGTGGAAATTAGTACTTTTTCGCAGGCGACACCGAAACGCCGCTCAAGTTCGGTGATAATCAGGTCGGTTTGCAATTGAGCTAACACGCTCTTACGCGTGGCAATTCGTAATAGTGGCATGAATGCATACCCTCTTATGTCTATCGGAAACCGAAGACCATCAAATTATTGATGGCGTGTATAATAATGCATGCCCATAACGAGTTCGATTTTTTTAATACGAATCCTTGTATCAAAGCGAAAAAGAATATATAACTTCCCCCTGATACGAGGTGCGCAATAAATGAATGACTCTCAAGCCAGCCAGGAAAATGGCTAAATAAAAAAAGGGTTGTTGCTATTAAATTCGCTCGCCAAAAGGTTGTTGTTTCACTGATTTTTTGGAGGAAAAAGCCCCTGAAAAGAAGTTCTTCAGTAAACCCGACCAGAAGAACTCCCCCTATCCACGAGTCGAGAGCAAAGTTGACATTGAATTGCAACGTTCTCTTTAAGAGATATTCTTTAGCGACGATGATTCCAATCGCCAATAAGCTGAAGCCAACGCCATATAACGCCCCGTTGACGAGTTGTCCTTTCATTTTCAAATAGGCCAACGGTTCGACATGATCGCGATATCTCAGATACAACAACGCAGGAATCGTCCAGATCACCACTTTCATCATCGGTGCGACGAGATTTTTTGCCACCACGCCATGTATTTTCAGCCAGGGGGATACGAAAAAAACAAATAATGTCCATGTTATAAAAAATAAAAGCGCGTATACTCCTAACGAAAACCTATTCTGAGGCGCACTGCGTTCTTGTTGCGTAATTATCTTCATAGAAGATTCCATTCATATTTCTCTGTGGTTCACATACCGGTCGAATAATTCGTTCTGCCGGCCCTGCATAAACAGATCAAATACCGCATCTGTATTCAGTGTTCGCATGATCTCATCTTTGTCGTCGCGTTCTTTGATCTGCTGCCGGATGTCGGCGATCCAGGCGATAAAGGCGTCATATTGCCGCGCATCTTCCGCCAATTTTTCAGCCAGAAACACGGCAGAACGCGGGCTGCCCGCTTTCGTATGCACCGCAATCATCGCCTGTTCGGTGTCTCGCGTCGTCGGCGTGACGAAAAGCCCTTGCTGCGCGTCGCCGCACATGACATACAGTTTGTCTCGCGCCTCGCAATCGCGCTGAATCTGCGCATTCACAGCGTCATCGTCGGTGGCGATAACGACAAGCTGATGACCGGCAAGCGCAGCGACAGCATACACCGCCCGTCGAATTTCGACGCTGCCGGCATCGAACTGCGCGAACTCATCGCGCACAGCCGGGGCGAGAACCGTGACATGACAGCCGCGCTCGACAAAGGTCTTCGCTTTGATAAACGCCGCTCGCCCGCCGCCGACAATCAGCGCCCGGATTTTTTCAGCCCGCAGAGAGATACAGAAGAAGGTCGAATCATGAAGCATAAAAATACATTTAGCGATCCGAATCACCTTGCGCCTGATCGCGCAGATGCCTTCTGACAATTAAAAGATGTCAATATGACGAGTAATGCGCGTTTTTGACCTGTTCAAGCACCCAATGCGCAATCAATTGCCGCGTATTGGTTTGCTCTCACCTCGCTTCTTGTTCGATCACCTTGATTTGCTGCGATGACAGCCCTAACAGGTGATATAATTTTTTCGCCTCAAGTTTTGCCTGTAACGATGGCGATAATCGCAGAGCGACATCATGCATCTCATCCCAATAGTCCGCCGTTGAATGCGTATCCCAAAATTCCTGTGCCTCTTCGAAAGAAGCGAAGTGTTCTGGAATCAACGTGCTATTTTTTCGCATATAAATTCCTCTCTTTTCGATCCATATCGCGGGCGCTCACAATCAGAGTTTCTCGATTGCGTTTATAAAGAAATACGACAAACACATAGCGCCCGCCATCAGTTCGGCCATACGCATAATAAATATCCTCACCTTGAATATAGCCATTCTCAGCCTTCTCTTCTGGTGAAATATGATGCTTTCTCTCCAGTTTTTCAATAACATCATCTCGCCAAATAATATCCTCAATATACATGATTCAATTTCCCTCAGATTCCGCTGAAATCATGATTTTGCGGGCAAAAGCAATATCATCGCCCGACCAGCACCACGACCGAACGCTCGCCGACGACGAAGCCGCGCTGTTCTGACACAAGCACTTCCTTTCCCGGCTCATAGGCATCGTGCGGCGACTCCATCATCGTGTTGACGCTGACATACCAGCACCGCCCGTCGGAAAGAATGGGAAGCTCGAAATTGTGGCTCTCCCAGTGCATATTCATGATGACATAGAGATAATCGTCGCGCTGCTGACCGCCTCGCCCATGTTTGCCGCAAAGCATGAAGGCCAATGTTCGGCTGTCGGGTGTCCAGTCCGGCTGCCAGGCGCGGACGCCGTGCCAGGTAATATCCGCGTAGCCACTGCCGACGTAATCGCGATGCTGCAAATGATGCCGATTCCGCAGCGCCGGATGCGCATGGCGGAAGGCGATGCAATGTTTCATGAACCGAAACAAATCGCCTTGTTCTTTCAAGCGATTCCAGTCAAACCAGTTCAATTCGCTGTCATGACAATAGGCGTTATTATTGCCATTCCGGGTTTGTCCCACTTCGTCCCCCATCAAAATCATCGGCACGCCCTGGCTGACCATCAAGATCGCAATGGCGTTTTTCATCTGCCGCCGCCGCAGTTTGAGAATGTTCCAATCGCCGGTTGCGCCTTCGCAGCCGCAATTCCAGCTAAAATTGTCATTCGCGCCATCTCGATTGTTTTCGCCGTTCGCCTCGTTATGTTTGTCATTGTACGAGACCAAATCCATCAGCGTGAAGCCGTCGTGGCAGGTGACGAAGTTAATCGAAGCAGTCGCGCCGCGCCCGGAATAGAGGTCAGGCGAAGCGGTCAGGCGCAACGCCATTTCGTTAACCTGATTCGGATCGCTGCGCAGAAAGCGGCGCACGGTGTCGCGATATTTGCCGTTCCATTCCGCCCAGCGGCCATACGCCGGAAACGTGCCGACCTGATACAATCCGCCTGCGTCCCATGCTTCGGCGATCAGCTTGCATTTGCCGAGAATCGGGTCATTCGCCAGCGTTTCTAAGAGCGGCGGATTGGCGAGCGGCGCACCGTTCTGGTCGCGTCCGAGAATCGAGGCCAAATCGAAACGGAAGCCGTCTATATGGTATTCCGCCGCCCAGTAGCGCACGCTGTCGAGCAGCAGATTCCGCACTACCGGATGATTGCAGTTCAGCGTGTTGCCCGTGCCGCTGTAATTGCGATAGCGCCCGCGCTCGTCAAGCGTATAATAGGTGGCGTTATCCACGCCTTTAAAGGAAATGACCGGGCCGCGTTCATCCCCTTCGCCGGTATGATTGAAGACCACGTCAAGCATGACTTCGATGCCGTTGCGATGCAGTTCTTTGATCAGGGTTTTTAATTCGTCCGCCACCATCGTCCCGTCTTTCATCGCGCCGGTCGTGGCGTATCCGGACTTCGGCGCGAAAAATCCGAGCGTGCTGTAGCCCCAATAGTTCATCAGGCGTTGATGCGGGCTATAAAAAAAATTTTCGAATTCATCAAACTCGAAAATCGGCATCAACTCGACGCAATTCACGCCGAGTTCTTTCAAATGCGGAATTTTTTCATGGATCGCCGCGAACGTGCCGGGATATTTTGCGCCAGATGACGGATGCCGCGTGAAGCCGCGCACGTGCATTTCGTAAATTACGAGGTCTTCCACCGGAAGTTCCAGCGGGCGATCCGATTCCCAGTCGAAATCTTCATACACAATCCGCGCCCGGTGCTGATACGGCCGCGAATAGTCCGGCGCTGCGCCCCAGACATCGCGCCCGCCAATCGCGCGGGCGTATGGGTCCATCAGCACTTTTTCCGGATCAAAACGATGCACCGCCGGTTCGCCCCGTCTCGCGCGCGGGCCGGGGCCATCCATCCGAAAGCCGTATTCGAGGTCTTCATAGTTCAAGTCGAAGACGGTCATGGTGAAGACGTTGCCAATGCGCAATTCCAGCCGGTCGAAATCGTCGCGCTCAAGCTTCTTGAAATTGCCGCAAAATGGGATTTCGATAAACGGTTCGGACGCGTCTCGCTCAAACAATATCAGCGAACATTGCGTGGCGTGCTGGGAAAAAATCGAGAAATTGACGCCCCCCGGCACAATGGTCGCTCCAAATGGCGCAGGGCGGCCAAGCCGGATCAAAAAGCCGTTATAGGAATGCGTGGGATAAATATCTATGCGTTCGGTATGGTGCATGGTGTGTTATCATGTCAGAGACCTCACAGGTCGTGAAGACTTGCGAGGTCTATGCAGGTTCGCTTTCTTTTCGCAATGCGGCAATCCCATCGGCAACAGTCGGAGAGACGGTAAAATGCTTCAAAAAGCCAGTGACCGCCATAATATCTTTCAACCGCTCCGACAGTCCCGCCAGGGCAATGGTGGCCTCGCGGGCTTTGACTTCGCGATACATGACAAGCAGCATCCGCAGCCCGGCACTGGACATGTAATTGACATGGCTCATATCTAACAAGACTCGCGTTCCGCTGCGAATATGCGGCAGAAGTTGTTCCTGAATTTCAAGAGATGTGCTGCGGTCAAGATCGCCGACAATCTCTGCGACAGTGACAGTATTGATCATTTTAATGGTCAGGGTCATGTTTCGTTTTCTCCTGTGAGGTCTTGCCGTCCAGCATATTCTTTCGGCTGTTCTTCGCCGTGTAACACAGGTAATACCCCTTCATACAACGCAAACATTTCGTCCTCGCCCGGCATGATTTTGATCGGGGCGATAAATCGAACGCGCTTGACAATCCACTCCACAAAAAATGCAATGTGCGCTAATCCGCCGGTGATGACAATGGCGTCAATCTCGCCTTCCAGCACCGCCGCCATTGCGCCGATTTCTTTGGCAACCTGATACGCCATCGCCTCGAACACTTCCCGCGCATGGTCGTCGCCCGCCTCAATCCGCTTTGCGATGTCGCCGCCGTCATTCGTGCCGAGATATGCGACCAACCCGCCATGCCCTTTGATGCGCTGTTTGATTTGATCCAGCGTCCATTTGCCGAGAAAACAGAGGCGGGCTAATTGACCGGCGGGAAGGCCGCCGCTTCGTTCCGGGCTGAACGGGCCGTCGCCATCCAGCGCGTTGTTCACGTCAATCACGCGCCCGCGCCGGTGCGCTCCGACCGAGATGCCGCCGCCGAGATGCGCGACGATGAAATTGCATTCGGCATAACGTTTGCCGAGCGCCTGAGCGGCGTGATGGGCTTCGGCTTTCTGGTTGAGCGCATGAAAGATGGAGATGCGCGGAATCTCAGGCGCGCCAGAATAGCGGGCTAACGGTTCCATTTCATCCACGACGACCGGATCAACAATAAACGATGGCTTGCCGATGTCGTCGCCGATGGCTCTGGCGATCAATGCGCCGAGATTGGAAGCGTGTTCCCCCATAACCGCCTGCCGCAAGTCGTCAAGCATCTGATCATTGACGCGGTAACAGCCGCCTTCCAGCGGATGCAGCAGACCGCCGCGCCCCACAATGGCATCGAGCGAATCAAGCGGAATCTGTCGTTCTGCCAGGCATTTCAGCGTCAATCCTTTGCGAATCTCATATTGATCAATAATATGCGGGTACTGATCCAGTTCCTCTTTCGAATGCGCCAGCTTTTCTTCAAGCAACCTCTCGTTGCCGTCATACACGGCGATTTTCGTCGAGGTTGATCCGGGATTAATTACAAGCACTCTGGACATCGTTTTGAGCCAGAAGATCGCTGTCAGATACCTGACAGGCGTTTGACAGCGATGTCTGACAGCGTTCGTGATCACAATGCGGTTCTGTCAACACCATATATTTTGATGAAGAGGAGAATGTAAAGCTTTATTTTTCTGAATAATCGCGATTTTTGCAAAAGAGATTTGACAAATTTTACTGAGATCGTGATATTCTTCTTAGAGAAAAAAGCTTGCATAACTTTGGGGAATTTGGTAACTTGTTCATTCCGAAGAAAAGAAGCGTTTTAGAAATGAAAAAAATCCGACTTAACAGCGCATAAAGGAGGGAGCGTATGGAGGCTCAAGATCGTGTCAGGCTTGAAATGGTAAATGTCGGAGCGTATCAAAACCGCGTGCTGCAAGTGCTTTCCAAAGTGAAAGGACTGTCGCAAGCTCCAGAAGCGCTGGTCAGTTCGACGCCCTGTATCATCGCTGACGATATTCCGAAAGAAATGGCGGAAAAATTACAGGGATTTCTTGAAAAAGCAGGCGCGGAAATGCGCAGCAGCAGCATGAACGAGCCAGAAGAAGATTTATTTTCGCCTGACGATCTCCCGCTGTCTGACGATTTTTCCGCCTCAGATCAATCTGCCAGCGATGTGCCGGAATTTACGCCGGATGATTGGGCGCTTGGCGCGTCAGCCTCAGACGGCAGCCAGAACGACGCGGATGACGCTGGCGGTCCGTCGGATGAATTCGGCGGCTTTTCGGCAGTAGATACCTCCTCAATGGCCGACGAAAACACGGAAGACGAGCTTTTCGGCGAAAATGCCGCGATGGACGGCGATGAGATAATGGCCGATTTCGAGCCAGAAGAGCAACCGAAGAAAAAAATGTCCTTCCCCTCGCTCCCCAAATTCGGCAAAAAAGGCAGTACGCCTAAAGCCGCTGAAGACGACGAGGAAGAAACTGTGAAAGAAAAGAAAAAACCGGCGTTCTCGTCTTTATTGAAGAAAAAACCGCGCTCTGAGGCTGAAGAAGCGGAGGACGCGGCAGATGAAACCAGTGGCGCATCAAAGAAACTCGCGGCGAACCCGATGCTGATGCTGCTTGTCGGCGTGCTGGCTGGCGCAATATTGTTCGGCGTTGGCGGCTGGTGGATTGGCAAATCATCTGCTCCCGATGTGCCGCCAGTAGATGCGACGGCGCTGCAAGATGCGCAAAACCAGAATGCGCAATTGCAAGCTGCCGTAGATCAACGCGCGCAGGAGATTCAAACACTGACGCAGGAAAAAGCTGCTCTGCAACAAGAACTCGACGCGCTGAAAACGCAGACGGCAAACGCTCAGGCGTCAGCGCCATCGCCCCAGAGCATTGAGCCGTCGCAAACTCCAAATATCGGACAAACGCCAGAGCAGCAAGCGCTGATCGCCTCGTTCAAAAGCTTGAGCGAACAACATGCGAGCATTCTCGAAAATTCCTACGATGCCCAGAAACAAGCTGCGTGTTCAAAACAAATCTTGTTGGATGGCAACGGCGAAACCGGATATGCTCAAGTTGTGAGAAAATTCTCCGCCAAATTTACGTCGTTTGATATTTTAGAAAATAACTCGTTATTGACTCCGTATATCGCCGAATTGAAGATGCCATTTCAGATGGAAATTCGGACGGGAAAAAGCGAACAGGCATGTCAGGCCGCGCAATTGAAGCCAGCAGACACGTCGTCGCATCCCGAATTCGGCACGTTTTACGGTGTTTGGACAATTCAATACGCCTACCGGGACGGCAAGTGGAGCGTGAAATCCGCCGTCATAGAGAAAAACAGGGCATTAGTCGCCAAAGCGTATAAAATTGGCAGCCCTGACTCGGCGAAACTTCCGCTTGATTTCTCGCTGTATCCCGGCTTGAAAAATTAATGAGCCGTTTCAATATATTTCGCCTGCGCTGTCAGCCTGCCCTGAGCGGGTTGACAGCAGCTATTCGCATGGCATGTTTCTTCGGCGCTGCCCTTGCCGTTGTTTCAGGGCTGGCCACGTTAATCATCGTCCCCGCCGCAAGCATCACTCCAGATATGTCGCCGCCGTTCACGCCAGGAGAACGACTTGTCTTTTCGTTAAATTGGCAGGGGATTTCGGCAGGCAAAGCCGAATTAATCACGATGCCAATCACGACATTGAGCGGCGAACCGGCGTATCATTTCGTGCTGACTGCTCGGACAAATGGATTTATTGACAATTTCTATAAAGTCCGCAATCGTTTCGAGGCGTTTGCGGATATGACGCTGACGCGCTCGCTGTTGTTCAAGCGCAACCAGCGCGAAGGGGATTTTCGCCGTGATGTGGACGTGCATTTTGATTGGAAACGCGGCGAAGCGCAATATACCACCAAAACCAAAAAACGCGCGCCGATTCCGCTCGAAGATGGCACATTCGACCCGCTTTCCGTGTTATTTTACGTTCGCACGCTGTCGTTTGCGGAAGGCGCAGAAGTCAAGCGCTACGTGACTGACGGCAAAAAAAGCGTGGAAGGAGTTATGCGGATCGTAAAGCGCGAAAAAATCACCGTGCCTGCCGGGACGTATGACACCTACCTTGTCAAGCCCGACACCAAAGACATCGGCGGCGTCTTCAAAAAAAGCAAAGATGCGACGATCTCACTCTGGCTGACCGCCGATTATCGCCGTCTGCCAGTGAAAATCAAAAGTAAAGTTGCTGTCGGCAGCTTTTATGGCGAATTAGAAAAAGCGGAAGGGGTGCAATAATCGCAACGATACCCTGGCAGGTCAGAGCGAAGGATGTTTGGGCGTTTTAAAAAACTGCGCGGATGAGTGTAAGAAAGCATAGACTGTCTCTACCTTACCTTCATCCGAGCAGCTCATTCGCAGCGTTATTGCACAACTTTATTCAGCGAATATTCGATAATGCCGTGTGCGCCGGCGTTTAGAAGTTCGGGAATGATTTCTCGCACGATCCGCTCTTCCACAACGGTATTCAGCGCAACCCAATCCGCATCTAACAGCGGTGATACGGTGGGATTTTGGAGGGCTGGCAGAATTTTCACCACGCGATCTATATCCTGCCGTTTGACGTTCATCATCAACCCCACCCGTTTTTCCGCCGCCAACACCGATTGCAGCAGCAACGCGAGCCGCTCGATTTTCGAGCGCTTGAAACTGTCCTGCCAGGCGGTTTTATTGGCGATCATGCGAGTGGTCGTGACGCAGACGGTATCGAGAATGCGCAGGTGATTGGCGCGGAGCGATGAGCCAGTTTCCGTGATTTCCACAATGGCGTCAGCCAGGCGCGGCGGCTTGACTTCAGTCGCGCCCCAACTGAACTCGATCTGCGCCTCAACGCCATGTTTGGCGAGATAGCGTTTCGTCATATTGACCGCTTCGGTCGCAATCCGTTTGCCATGCAAATCCTGCACCGACTGAATCGGCGAATCTTCCGGCACGGCGACGACCCAGCGCAGCGGATTGCGCCCGATTTTGCCATAGACTAATTCCGCGACTTCCACAACGTTCGCGCCGTTTTCTTCGATCCAGTCAAGGCCGGTCAGCCCGACATCCATAATGCCTTCTTCCACATACCGCGCCATTTCCTGCGCGCGGATCAACAGGCATTCGATTTCCTCATCGTCAATTGTCGGATAATATGACCGCGAGTTGACCGTAATTTTGTATCCCGCTTTGCGGAACATATCAATCGTGCTTTCTTCAAGGCTTCCTTTGGGTATTCCAAGCTGTAAAATCGGCATATTTTTCTCTCCTGAAAATAGAATGTTCATCGTTTGTGGCGCAGTCGAAACGACAGTTTCGACCGATTCAATAACTCCTGAACAGCGGTAAAAATACGTTCGACGGAAAAGCCTGACAGGTCTTTTCTATGACGTTATCCCAATTGTGTTCA
>DF820455.1:1515009-1529265 GCA_000739515.1 Candidatus Moduliflexus flocculans | reverse complement strand
CGTCATCCGTGCGCGCGGAAGCGAGCAGCACGCGGAACCGTTTCACCTGATGGCCGTTGGGACACTCGTTCAGAGGCCCCCGTTTCCCAGGCGCCTGCTCAGCAGCCGTCCAGGACAGACGTTCGACACAATGGGCGTCGTTGGACTGTCCCGATGCATTCGTCTGCCGATGGGGTGTGAGGGGACAGGTGGAGACGTGTTCCAGGCGTTCACTAGACCCCCTCAGCCACGTGGCCGCGTCCCAGGTCTCCATCAGCCCTGCCTGAAAGGGCCGCCCGTTCTGAGAGACCCGATGACCCTGCCTCTCCTGCACATGGTGCCAGGTGGGGCTGCCCTCCCCGTCCGGATGGTCGATCCGGTCGTCGATGCTCCACAACCGGTCCAGGTCGGGAGTGACAGACCCACAGCCCCCCCCACTCCCGTTCATGACGGTGTTGGCGTTGCCGCGGTCTTGGCGTCGGACAAGAGCACGGTGGGACGAATCGCGCTTCTCCCGTCCCGTCTCCTCACACACGACCTCCCCCTGGGGACTCAGCCTCACCTCCGGAGCAACCTTCTCCCACACAAGGCGGGGAGGCATACGCTCCCCCCGTCAATCCCGATGAATCAGATCAGGACTCCACTCATCGACAGCCCTGGCACACTCGGGGAGTGTCTCGTTGGTCTGCGTACGTCAACGCAACGTCCACGCATCCACGCGGCGAATCCGTGGACGCATGGTGCTCCTCCTTGTCTTGGTGTGGAGACCTCGTCCTCACAGCACACCCCAAACAATCAACAGTAACGTTTCAGTATTTGCGAAAGTCCTATAAAATTTATGGAAAAAAGCTGTCAGACACCTTGAAGGTGTCTGACAGCTTGCCGAGTTACTTACGGCGGGCGGACAATGCCTAATTTGCGCATCCGCGAGCGCAGCGTGCCGGGGTTCAGGCCAAGCAGATCGGCTGCGCCGGATTGCCCTTGAATACGCCAGCCAGTTTTGTCGAGTATCCGCAAAATATAGTCACGCTCGATCTCTTCAAGCGTTCCGTCGCGCTTTCCCTTGGGCGTTTCGGTTTCTGGCAGATCGATTCGAAGCGTATCGTCCTGCGCCGTAATGATCGCCCGCTCGACTAAATTGCGCAATTCGCGAATATTGCCTGGCCAGGAATATCGTTGCAAACGTTCCATTGTGGCCTGCGGAATGCGCGTAATTGATTTGTTGAACTGCTTGCTGAATAGCGTCGTAAATCCTTGAACCAGAAGCGGAATATCTTCAACGCGTTCACGCAGCGGCGGCAGCGTGAGAGGATACACATTCAGCCGGTAATACAGGTCTTGACGAAACTGGCCGGAACGCGCCGCCGCCGCGAGATCACGGTTCGTCGCCGCAATAATCCGCACATCGCTGCGAATCGTGCGGGAACTGCCGAGCCGCTCGAATTCGCAATCCTGAAGAACGCGCAGCAGTTTCGCCTGCAAATCTAACGACAGTTCGCCGATTTCATCGAGAAAAATCGTGCCGCCGTTAGCCAACTCAAAACGTCCAAAACGTTTCGCAGTCGCTCCGGTAAATGCCCCTTTTTCGTGTCCGAACAATTCGCTTTCGATCAGATGAGAGGGGAGCGCGGCGCAATTCACTCTGATGAGCGGGTGGTCTTTGCGAAGGCTGTTATGATGAATTGCGCGGGCGATCAGTTCTTTGCCCGTGCCGGTTTCTCCTAAAATCAAAACGGTTGTTCTGGTGGGGGTGACCTGTTTTAATTGGGTCAGCACGCGGCGAAATATTTTGCTTTGGCCAATCATTTCGCCGAAATGATGCTCTTCCTGAATTTCTTCCCGGAGATAGATATTTTCCGCCTGCAATTGGTCTTTCAACCGTCGCAGTTCGTCTTCCGCCCGCTTGCGCTCGCTGACATCAACGATGACCGAGACGACGCCGCTGATGCGTCCATCAACCTCTCGCAGCGCGCTCACATAAACCGTCACCCAGACCGGATGCCCATCCTTATGCAGATACCGTTTTTCAATGCCGAATTTATCAATCTGCCCGACGCCTCGTTGGTCAGCGTAACGATTATCCTGCGGCAGATCATCGGGGTGCGTAATATCGCGAAAGTTTTTCCCAAGCAATTCCTCTTTCGCATATCCGACAAGCTCGCAAAATCGGGCGTTCATATCGAGATAAACGCCATCATGCCGGGTGATGGAAATGCCGACGGTTCCCTGTTCAAAGAGGGCGTGAAACGTTTTTTCAAATGTGGTCGAGAATTGGCTCATTGACATCTCTCAGCGGTGTTCTTTTCTGGCGAATGAGTTGATCGAGCATTCATCTTTGTTGCTGAAGATAATCGCGGCAAGAGGCTGAATCTGTCAAGAAAGAGATGGGCAGAACCATCGAAAATATGAGTATATGCCAACAGACAGCCGCGCCCGCCGGTATTAGAGGCAGAACTGTGGGGTGTTGTCATTGCGAGCGAGCGCCAGCGACGAAACCATCCTGGATTTAACGAGACGGCTTCGTCGTTGTCACTCTTCGCAATGACAACGCGTCGCGAAAACTTCACGATCCTGGCGATCGGTGGGAAACAATGGCGTTCGTTGTTATGACACCGGCAAGCTACGCGTTCGATAAGAAGCCAATTTGCGTATGCTTTGTTCACTGTAATAGGCGCACATCACCATGAATGCAAATATCGAGCAATGCGCCAGAATATTCTTCCATCCGTCCGAGGATGCGCCCATTTCGCGCCGTTGCGGTCGTCCTCCCGCCTCATTGTTCGACTGGGTTGGCGCTTGAAATTCCTGCGTATCTGGTCTGGGCGGCCTCCCTTCATTCGAAACGCTGCTAACGGCAAATGTCAGCGAACTGAAAACCATCGGGATGCGCTGAAAAAATCTGATTTGCTGCGCTCCCCATACGGCGGCGCAGGAAATGAGCGCGACGAGTAAACCGGTTTCGAGAAATTTACGCATGAACAACCTCCTGATTGCGTTTTTTGCAATGGCAAAGCACCCATTTCCAGTGCAAGCCGACATGAATGCCTGCGGCAGTGAACGTCAGCAACGCGGCTGAGCCATGCAGCATCCGCCAGAACATCATGTTGCCTGGCAACGGCAGCCATGTAAAATCAATTGTTTTGGCGATGGCCATGCCGCTGAGCGCGATCAAAAAGAAGCCCATCGCAAGCAGCGCGTCCAGGCAATAATTCACGCGGCTTTTCATGGGAAGTTTCGTGAAAAACTGACCTGTCATGCAGGCGATCCACTTCCAATTCAGCAGCGCATGTACCAAAAACACGACGAAAATCAATAAACCGCCCAATTCATGCGCCCGCAGGCCGGTGACATGGGGTTCCATCAACATGATAACCGCAACGGCCATCACAATATCTATCAAGAGTTTGAGATATGATCGTTTCATCGTTTGTGGTATAAGTCGAAACTCCAGTTTCGACCTATACGAATTAGTTCCTTTACATTTTTATGTACGCTTATCGGCAAACAGCCGTGTTTGTCGGATGACACAATGTAGCTCGTCATAATTAAAACGAGGCCGGAAGCAAAAAAGTTCCGATGATAATGAATTTTGTGGACGACTTTTAAGATGGCTGTGGGCGAAAGATCGCCAAACACCATGTTTTTTGAGAAGAAGATGAATATTTCTATTTACAAAATTGAGTGGAAAAAATATCGTTTCATCAGAAGATGCCATTGACGCCGCTGCGTAGAATGATGTGATGTTGCGCTCCTACTGTATTACATGGCAAGAACGGAGGTTTATATGCTTCTGAAGCCCTGGTATGATGTCCTTAAACTCCGTAAAGAACTTTGCGAAAACGTGAATCAGGAATGGTTAGAATTTGCGGTGCCATTCCCCAAAGCCCGCGATGCGCAGGGAACCGAGGAGTATAGCGATCCCGCGCAGTTTTTCCGCTCCACGTACATTTCGCATCCACTGACCAAATTGGCGTGCGATGTGATGTCTCGTCTTTCTGGCAGCCGAGAGCATTCGGCGATTTTTTCTGTGGTCGCTCCGCATGGCGGCGGGAAAACTCATGCGTTGACGATGCTCTATCATCTGGTGCGTGCTGGCAATGACGCGGTGAAATTGTCCGGAGCGCCGCGATTATTCGCGCAAACCGGGCTGACAGCGCTGTCCGTGCCGCGTTTAGCGGCTTTTTCTGGCGTCACGTTCGACCTTTCAAAACGCCGCAGCGGAAAACGCGGCGATCCGACGCGCAAAACGCTCTGGGGCGAATTGGTGTTTCAACTCGGCGGCAGCGAGGCGTTTGAACTGATTGAAGAAGATGACGTGATGATGCGAGCGCCTGCGCGGGATACGCTCCAACGCATCTTGCCGCAAGGAGTTCCCTGCCTTATTTTGATTGATGACCTGCTCGCGTATATTCGGCGCGAATCTTCTGCCGAGATGCGCCAGCAGATTTTTCGATTCTTCTCCGATCTTGCTCAATTGATTCAGCAAGAAGAAAAGACCGCCTTCGTCATCACCTTGCCGCCATCTATGGCCAACATAGACCGGCAGGACGCGCTGGAATTACAGCGGTACGCCGATTTGTTCCGCCACCTTGGCGAAACCGTCACGCTTGTCGTCGCGCATGATGCGGGAGAAATCCTCCGCCGCCGCTTGTTTATCTGGGAAGCGGAAGAAATTTCTTCGGATGGAAAATTGATTCTCCCGAACGATGCGCTCGAAACCTGCCGAACCTATGGCAAGTGGGTTCGAAAGCATTTAGTGCAGTTTCCCGCCTGGTTTCCTTCAAGCCACGCCGAGCGCGTTTTCCGGGATGCATATCCGTTCCACCCTGAATTGCTGGCGGTGTTTGTTCGCAAATGGTCAGCCTTGCCGACGTTTGAATCGCTGCGCGGGATGCTGCGGCTGATGGCGCTGCTGTTGTCGGTGGTGCATCGCGACAGCTATAGCAAAGTTTATTCCGACGCCTTAATCAGTTCGGGGGTCGCGCCGTTAGAACGGTTCGAATTTCGCGATGCCGTCTGCGCCCAACTTGGTTGGGATCAGCGCCTCGAAGTGCCGATTTTTACTGATATTTGCGGCCAGGGCGCCTTCGCGGTGCGACTTGATGCCGAAGCTTCAGATGACATCAAACATAATCGGCTGCATCAGAAAACTGCCACGGCGATTTTTTTGGAATCGGTCGGCGGGATTTCGGATGCCTTGAGCTTGCAAGCCGCTGAATCGGAAATCCGCTTAGCGGTCGGCGAGCCTGATTTTCCGCTCAAAGCCGTTGATACGGTTTTAGACGCCCTGGCCGAACGGTGTTATTATTTAACGCGGGATGAGCATATCTATCGTTTCAAATTGACGCCAAACTTGAATAAATTGTTTGCTGATCGCTCCCCTGATATTGATGAAGAACGGATTGACGAACAGGTGAAATCCGCAATTCAACAAGTGTTTTCCGCTCCAAGTCTCGTGGTGTTATTTCCCGAGACGCCAGCGGACTTACCTGATCGCCCGGCGATTACGCTGGCGGTCGCCGCGCCCAATTATCACAAAAATGATGCGAGCACGATGCAGTTGATGACAGCGTTGACGCATCAAACTGCCGAGGGAGAACGAATTTTCAAAAACGGCGTTCTCTGGGCGCTTCCTGAAGATGATGCGCAATTGCGCAAAGAAGCCCGCTCGCTGCTGACCTGGCAGGATATGTATCAGGAGTTTCAGGTCGAACCGGAACAGATTGAAATGATTTCAGAAAACGAGCCGGCGCGAGCGCTTCGGCAAATCTCTGATCATATCATAAAAACAGAACATCGCCTGCACGATCTGGTCTGGTATGCCTATCATCATGTCGTGTTGTTGAATAAATCCTACGAATTCGAATTTGTCGATCTCGGCCATCTTGAGCCAGGTGGTCTGAACTCGCTGCCAGTAATGCTGCTGAATCAACTGCGCCTGTTCGATTATGTCGCGGATTCGGTCAGTCCGCGCTTTCTCAAGCATAATTGGCCTGCGGAATATTTACAACAACCCTGGAGCGCGAAAGCGGTCAAAGAGCTATTTTTTAAGCTGCCGCATTTTCCGCGCCTGACCACCGTTGAAGCGATCAAGGACATGATCGCCAAAGGCGCAACCTCTGGCTTGCTGGCGTATGTCGGCGCAAAAGTCGAAGACAAATATACGCCGTTTTATTATCAAAAGCTCCTGAACGCGGCAGATGTCGAATTATCGGATGAGCGATTCATCCTCTCGCCGGCGCAGGCGGAAACCTATCTCTCTGGCCTGAAGCGGGTGCTGGCATCGTTGATGATTGACGCGCCGAAAGTCAGCCTGATGTCCGGGGAAAAAATCACCTTTACCGTGCGAGCCTTAGATGAGCATGGCGAGGAAATCACCCGGAACGTGCATTGGGAAGCGACCGGCGGCACAATTGATGAACACGGCGTTTTTACCGCAGGCGAAAAGGATGGCAATGATTTTGAAGTGCGCGCAACGGTTGCGAATAAAAGCGCCTGGGTCAAAGTCTCGATCCTGTCCAAAAAACCGGAATCGCCTGAAGAACAATTAAGCCATCTGATTGCGATGCCGCCGGAAAGCGCTCCGGCAGCAGTTCCCGCCGCTGCGCCGCCAACGATGCTGCATTGGGCGGGAACGCTGACGCCTGAGCAACTGACGGCGTTTTCGGAAGCCGTCTCCAACACGTTTGCCGCAGAATTTTCACTGTCGTTCGATATACAGATGGAGATGGGGGGCGAAAGTGGAATCGCATTAGAGCAGATCGAGCGCGTGAAAGCGGCGCTGCGAGCCGTCGGGCTGGCGGATGATCTGTTGGCGTCCTGACAGGATGCGTTTCGGCATACAAATTTGTTGACAAACCTTGCAGGGCTGGCGTGAGATTTGGCGAACACAGCAGCCGAATCTTTTACTCTTAAAGGCGGACGCGACTATGGCAAATACGCAGCATCTTGACATATTTCAACAAGGCGGAAAAATTTGGAATAGGTGGCGAGAAACCGCTGGCGAACTTGAGCCAGACCTCAGTGGCGCAAATCTGAAAAACGCAGACCTGCGAAATTTCGATTTACGCGGCGTCAACCTGATGGAGGCGAATCTGCGCGACGCGAAATTCCACTGGGCGACCCTGCATCAAGCCCATCTGAGAAAAGCCGATTTGAAAGGCGCCGTTTTTGTCGAAACCGATTTAAGCGAAGCCAATCTGTGCTGGACTGATTTACGGGAAGCCTCATTCAGACAGGTGAATCTCAGGAATGCCGATCTGAGTTGGGCGAAT
This sequence comes from Candidatus Moduliflexus flocculans, assembly GCA_000739515.1. Taxonomy (GTDB): domain Bacteria; phylum Moduliflexota; class Moduliflexia; order Moduliflexales; family Moduliflexaceae; genus Moduliflexus; species Moduliflexus flocculans. The sequence goes on along the minus strand of DF820455.1, from coordinate 1,522,012 downwards.
CTCAAAGAAGCCTCGCTGCGGGAAACCAATCTGCAACAAGCCAATTTGCGCAATACGGATTTCCGTTGCGCCATATTGCGGGAAACGGATTTAAATCATGCGGATTTACGCGAAGCGTATCTGAGCAGCGCCGAATTTATTGACGTAAATTTAGAAGGCGCTGATTTGCGAGAAGCTGATCTGCGCGGCGCGCATCTGCTGAAAGCGAACCTCAAACATGCGAACCTTTCCGAAAGCCATATTTACGGCATTTCCGCATGGGAATTAATGATGGACGAGACCACAAACCAGCGTGATTTGGTGTTGACCGACTGGGATGAACCGACCGTGACAATAGATGGTTTTAATGTGGCGCAATTTATGTATCTGTTTTTGCATACGCCGCAAATTCCGAGTATTTTTGAGACGATAACATCGCAAATTGTGTTGATTGTCGGACGGTTCGGGGCAGAACGAAAACCGGTGTTAGATGCGTTGCGTGGAGCGCTACGGGAGAGAAATTATTTGCCGGTGTTGTTAGACATTAAAAAACCTGAAGGCCAGAAATTTTCAACGTTGCTGACGGTGTTAGGGCATATTTCGCGCTGTATTCTCGCGGATTTTACTCAACCTCAAACGATGCTGGACGCCGTAGAATGTCTTGCTGCCATAACGTCTGCGCCGCTTCTGCCGATGTTTGACGCGGAAGCGCTTCAGGAACCGCCGTTACTGCCGCGCCTTCGCGCTCGTTATTCACATATTCTTCCCACCTTTACGTATGCGACTCCTGGCGATCTGTCTGCCATATTCGAACAACACACGTCGTTGCCGATTCACAAACGATTTCAATCTGGCTTATCCCTTTCCGGCGACTAATTTACAGAGTTCCGGGGTTATCCAGTGATGGGGTTTTTTCTTGCAATGGCAAAGATGGTGTAAATAAGTATCAAGAGCTTCTGTAGAAATCGGTTCTTCGACCAGGATGGCCGATTTTTTCCGAGGCGTCTGCGATTGAACGCGATCAAATCCCCCTTGTTCCGTCGCTGCGATCCAATTCGTCTCCGAATGCATTTGCATGATGAGCACCTCCGTTATCGTCTGGGCACAATCAATTTTTTTCCCTGAGATGGTGTCAATTCGTTTCGCGGCCAGCGTTTCGAATGCCTGTCCACCATACGATTCTCAAGTATATACAGTTTTCGACACGTATGCAAGAAAAAAGATGCAAAATGTCAGCCAATTTTCATCCATAGGTTGACAACCTCTTCATTGGCTGAACGCTGGTTGTTCGAATGGTTCCCGATGATGAAAAGAGAGAAAAATATCACTCATGAAGAAATGGGGTTTCTTTTGATTTCGTCAGGCGGGTGACGCAACTGAAGAATGTGCGAGATCGCCATCCTCAATGAGTGGCGAGTTTGTTCCCTTCGGCACGCTCAGGGAAGCCGTACGCTGAGCCTGTCGAAGCGTGACAACTGATTGAGGATGGCGATCTGTCAATTGTTATTGGCGGCCATCAATCGCGTTCTTCCTTCTTCAGCGCTGAGGCGGAAACGATCTACTGAACGAAGCAACACGGCGGCTTGTGATGTGAGTTCTTTCGCAGTCTGGTCAATATGCTGAGAACTCTCTAAGTTTCTATCAATCAGCGTGTTGACAATATTTGCGCGGGTAATCGCCTGCCGGACAGCGTCTAATTGACTCCTTGCCATTTGCTGCACTTGAGACGCCATGTCATTAATATTGGTAATCGCCGTGTAAATATCGCTGGTATCGCCTTCTTGCGTGATTGTTGCCGCAGTAATCTGTTGCGTCATGGCATTGACCCCTTCGATCTCCAAAAAAATTTGATGGATGGTCGCCATCAAATGATGTAAAGCCTCGGCGATCATTGTGACTTCCGAAGAAGAATGCTGCGAGCTTTCGTGAATTTTTTGCAGGGCTTTTTGCGCCGCTTGCGTTCGTTGTATCCCGTGCGCGACGTTGGCAGCGCCATCATGAACGGTCTGCCCCACCTTAGATGCCTCTTGCTGAACGCTTTTCAGGATGAGAGCAATATCTTTGGTCGAGGTATTTACGCCATTGGCGAGACTCTTCATTTCTTCAGCGACCACCGCAAAACCGCGCCCGCGATCTCCGGCTTGCGCGGCGATAATTGAGGCATTTAATGCCAGCAATGACGTGCGGTCGGTAATGTCGCGAATGACATCGAGAATGGTATCAATTTCGCGGGAACGATGCGCAAACTGGCTGATCGCATTGACGGCAATGGCCATTGTTTCCTGAATTTTTTCCATGCTGCGCATCACTTGTTCCACTGCTTCCTGCCCTTCAAACGCATCTTCAATGACTGAATGCGCGAATTCCTGCGACCGATCCGTGCGCTCGACAATCTCTTCCAGCGAATGACTGCTTTGTTCAATTAATGCCATCACATCATGCGTATGCTGGGTTAAGCTGGTCGTATTGCTCGCGATTTGCGTAATCGAAGTCGCCATCAGAGAGACCGAATTCACCGTATCTGTGACAAATGAAAATAATGCTTCCATGTTATGCGAAACGACAGAGACGCTTTCCCCCGTTTTGTCTATATGCGAAGTCATTTCCTGGATCGACTCATGAATATGATTGACCAGGTGAATGTTCTGGTTGACGAGCGTCACAATCTCCGCTTCTGTCGCGCGGATTTGGTTGACACTCTGCTTAATTTGGGAAATTAAGGCGCGAAGCCCTTCTGTCATCGCCTGAATCGAGCCTCCGAACACATCATCTTTCGAGCGGGGAAAATGCCGGATTGTCAGGTCTCCCTGCGCGACCGTTTCCGCCATTGAGGCCATATCGTTCAAATAATTCGACATCTTTTGCAAGGCATGCCCTAAAATATCCTGCTCTGAGCGCGGCGTCACTTTATGATGCAGATTGCCGGTGGCGATGGATTGTGATGTCGCGGAAATCTCTCGAAAAGCAAATACCATCGAGTTTAAACTCTCACTTAACTCGCCGATTTCGCCATGAGAAACGAGATGAATGTCCTCTGTCAGATCGCCCTTCGCGAGCCGCTGCGCCTGGAGAGAAAGCATTCGTATCGGTTTGACGATCATCGAGGCAATTCCCCACGAGGCAGCCGCAAACAATATGGCAATAAGCAAGCCCATTCCCCAAATCCAGGCTTGGATATCGCGTTTGCTTTCCATGCCGGATAGTAGGATCTTCTGCTGCGCTTCGACAATCGGCGATGCTGGAAATCCGAAACATAATACGCCGAGCGGTTTGTGGTCAAAAGAATTTAGCGAGGCGCAAGAGGCAAGGTACTCTGTGTTAGCGATGGTGATTTCTCGATCCAGATGTTCCGTTGACTGGATGATTTCCGCATAGACATCGGGGGCTAAAGCAAACGCGGACGTATCGGCAGCCGCAGAAAGCCCCGTATAAGCAACTGGCGTGTTATCAAGGAAAATTGCGCTGGCGTAGCCCGCCATCGCATGTAAGCGCTGCAATGGCGTATGCTCCCCATGCAATAATTTGCCGATCACGCAAATCGCCAGCGGTTCCTGGAAGTCATTTCGAACAATGCTCGCCGCAACAAAACTGAGCGCGCCTTTTCCATCAATATCAAAAGCATGTAATCCAAGCGTCCGCAAACCTGTCGAATCGTGACGTATAAAACTCTCGATGATCTGTGAATTTGCCTCCTCTGTACGTTCGGCCAATCGGAGAATTTCAGGAGCAAATGTCCATGATTGAAGGTATTCTTGTACGGCAAATTCATCTAAATCTTTTGGAAACGACGCCTGTAACTGACCTTTAAGATTGAGCAATAGCGCAACATCGAACGCATTTTTTTTCGCGGCAGCGGCGAGCTCAGCATCCAGCGCGCTCAAACGGTTAGTTGCAACATCTGTCATGACAATCGGATTCTGACAAAGTTCGCCGATGCTGCGCTGAATATCTTCTTTAATCAATACATCAAATGCCTGGTGAGGTAAATGTAGCGTTTCGTATGTTCGGGTTGCTGTCTCTGCGGCAATTTTTTCGGCCTGACCGGTGATATTTTGGCTGATCTTTTGAGAAATAATGGCTGCTAACGCTGTAATACTCAACGCAGCAATCGCGCAAAAACTCACGATCATGTACGTTTTGATGCTTTTCATAATGTATTGACATCCTCGTTAAAATTTCTAAAGAATTTTTCTAACTATTTAGGAAAACCTATACAAGCAATAAATATGCCATTCCCCGTCTTTCATTCGATTACAGGCTAAAAGGCGCTAATAGCTGATAGCGGCAAGACAATGATGCTTGGGACATATCCTCTCATAAATCGTAAGTTCGTCCATTTTAGTAAGGTGATTCAAAATTGAAACACTACGAGACAAAAGGGAACATTGCGGAGCAGATTAAATATTATGTCTATTGTGACTGATGTTACGCAGGCATAGTCCTAAAACGCCCGTCTGTTCGACCTCACCCCCTGCCCCCTCTCCGAAGGAGAGGGGGGTGAAAAACCCCTCCCCTTAGGGGAGGGGCAGGGGTGGGGTGCGTAACATCAGATTGTGATAAAAAAGAATGCTCGTCGTGCCACGCCAGGGTTTAGCTAACGATATCGCAATCCTGAATGAATTACGGCGTTGTTCCCTTTGACGTACTGAGGGAACGACGCACGCTGAGCGTATCGAAGCGTGACGACTGATTGAGGAGTGCTATAGATTGATGATTGTTTCAAACGCCATTCGCGCGACCTTCGCGAAAAAATGCCAATAATGACATTTTTTGACGAAAAATTGCGCTGATAAAACGCTAACAATAGAAAAAATAGAGAGATCAAGTCAATGCGCCATAAATGGCAGATATGTGCCACTTCTGGCGTATTGTGCGCTGCCATCAGATCGAATGGCGAGAATCATGACGCGATCCTCTATTTTATTGCGTATTCGTTGGTTATTTTCTCTCGCATGGCTGGCTGATCAACGTTCACGTGTATAGAGCGCAGGTTTCGGCTGCGAAGAGCGTACTTCACGGAAACACAACCAGAGGATGATGAGCGTGGCTCCTGCCTGTATAGTTCTGAGAAAATTTTATTTGACAAACTTTCCCGCTTCTATGCAACGATACTCTGAGATTTGTTGTAACGCATCCCAGAAAGAAATATATGGCCATGTCGTTGTTTCGATTTTCCCTGTCGGGAACTTGAAACCAGATGATTGAACCAGATGCCATGTATTTTTCGCAAAGATTCGAAAGAATCTTTTTATTATGAACTGACATTACAGCATCGGGAGGTTTTGTATGTCCACAAAATGGGTCTATTTTTTTGGCGGCGGTCAGGCCGAAGGTCAGGCTGACATGAAAAATTTGCTCGGCGGCAAGGGCGCAAACTTAGCGGAAATGGTCAACATTGGATTGCCCGTTCCGGCTGGATTCACGATTACGACAGAAGTCTGCACCGCGTATTATGAAAATAATAAGCAATACCCGAAAGAATTGGAAGCACAGGTCTTAGAAGCGCTCCGCAAAACCGAAGACGCGATGGGGGCGAAATTCGGCGATAAGGAGAATCCGTTGTTGATGTCAGTGCGTTCCGGCGCTCGCGCCTCGATGCCTGGCATGATGGAAACCGTTCTGAACGTCGGCTTGAACAACACCACCCGCGAAGGCTTGATCAAAAAGACCGGCAATCCGCGTTTCGTGTACGATTCGCAGCGCCGCCTGATCCAGATGTATTCCGACGTTGTGATGGAAAAAGCCGCTGGCATCGAGCCGGCAGAAGGCAAAGGCGTCCGTCAGCAATTGGAAAAAGAACTGGAAAAGATGAAACATGCCAAAGGCTATAAATATGACACCGATTTGACCGCTGACGACCTGAAAGAATTGGTGGAAATTTACAAAGCCAAAGTGCTGGAAGTCCTCGGCAAGCCGTTCCCGGAAGATGCGATGGAACAGTTATGGGGCGGCATCGGCGCCGTGTTCCAGAGTTGGAATGGCCGCCGCGCTATCGCGTATCGCAAGATTGAAGGAATTCCGGATGACTGGGGCACTGCCGTCAATGTGCAGTCCATGGTCTTCGGCAACATGGGCGAATCGTCCGCAACAGGCGTCGCCTTCACCCGTAACCCGGCCACCGGCGAAAATTATTTCTACGGCGAATGGCTCGTCAATGCGCAGGGCGAAGATGTCGTCGCTGGCATCCGCACCCCGAACCCGATCAACGAAATCGGCAAATCCGACCATACCAAAGATCTCGTCTCCCTCGAAACCGGGATGCCAACTGTGTACGACGAATTGCACGGCATTCAGCGCAAACTCGAAAATCATTACAAAGACATGCTCGACATCGAGTTTACCATTCAGGAAGGCAAACTCTACATGTTGCAATGCCGCGTTGGGAAACGGAATGGCCCGGCAGCGTTGAAGATGGCGCTCGACATGCTGCATGAAGGCTTGATTGACAAGAAGACCGCTGTCTCCCGCATGAAACCGGAACAGTTGGACGAATTGCTGCACCCGATTCTTGATCCGAAAGCCGAAAAAACCGCAACCGTGCTTGGTAAAGGCTTGCCAGCCGGCCCCGGCGGCGCAACCGGCCAGATCGTCTTTACAGCGGCTGATGCTGTCGCATGGGCGAAAGAAGGCAAGAAAGTCATCCTTGTGCGCGAAGAAACCAACCCGGAAGATATCGAAGGGATGAGAGCCGCTCAGGCAATTTTGACGGCTCGCGGCGGCATGACCAGCCATGCGGCACTTGTGGCTCGTGGTTGGGGTAAATGCTGTATCGTTGGCGCAGGCGCGTTGAAAATGGATGTCCATGCGAAAACGTTGACCGCTGGCGATAAAGTGCTGAAAGAAGGAGAGTGGATTTCCCTGAATGGCTCAAAAGGTCTGGCTTATGTTGGGCAGTTGCCGATGGTGAAAGCGACAGAAGACAAAGAAAAGAACGCCTACATTCAGGAATTGCTGAGCTTATGCGATGAGTTCCGCCGCCTGAAAGTCCGCACCAACGCCGACACGCCGGATGATGCCGCCAAAG
>DF820455.1:1513989-1514894 GCA_000739515.1 Candidatus Moduliflexus flocculans | reverse complement strand
TTATGCGATGAGTTCCGCCGCCTGAAAGTCCGCACCAACGCCGACACGCCGGATGATGCCGCCAAAGCCATCGAATTCGGCGCAGAAGGGATTGGCCTGTTCCGCATCGAACACATGTTCTATGGCAAAGGCTCTGAAAATGCGCTGTTCATCCTCCGCAAAATGATCGCCTCCAAAACCGTCGCAGAACGCCGCGCCGCCCTTGACGAACTCTTCCCATACATGAAGAACGACATCAAAGGCACACTGCAAGCGATGGACGGCTTCCCGGTCACAATCCGCACGATTGACCCGCCGCTGCACGAATTCGTGCCGCAGCAGCAAGCTGAACGCGACAAACTCGCGAAAAGCCTTGGTATTGACGCCGAAGAATTCAATAAACGCGCTGAGAGCCTGCACGAAAGCAACCCCATGATGGGGCATCGCGGCGTGCGTCTTGGCGTAACGTATCCTGAAGTGACGGAAATGCAGGTGCGGGCGATTTTCGAAGCCGCTGCCGAATTGATCAAAGACGGCAAAAAACCGTATCCTGAAATCATGATTCCGGTCACATGCACCAACGCCGAACTGAAAAACCAGTATGAACTGATTCAGGCGGTGTACAAACAAGTCTGCGAGAAATTCGGCTTGAGCGAGATTCCGCACATGACCGGCACGATGATCGAAATTCCGCGCGCCGCGTTGACCGCTGACAAAATGGCGGAAGTGGCGCAGTTCTTCTCCTTCGGCACGAACGACTTGACCCAGATGACGTTCGGGTTCTCCCGCGATGACATCGGCGCGTTCCTCGCTGATTACCTCGACAAGAAAATCCTGCCGGTTGACCCGTTCCAGCAGATTGACCGCGATTCCGTCGGCGTCTTGATGAAAACGGCCTGTGAGCTTGGCCGCAAGACCCGCCCGGA
>DF820455.1:1510239-1513621 GCA_000739515.1 Candidatus Moduliflexus flocculans | reverse complement strand
TTGACCGCGATTCCGTCGGCGTCTTGATGAAAACGGCCTGTGAGCTTGGCCGCAAGACCCGCCCGGAGATCAAACTCGGTATCTGCGGCGAGCATGGCGGCGATCCGAGTTCCGTCGAGTTCTGCCATCAGATCGGCCTGACCTACGTAAGCTGCTCCCCGTTCCGCGTGCCGATTGCGCGGTTAGCCGCAGCCCAGGCCGCGATTAAAGAGATGAAGTAAGCATACGCTTCATGTCGAACTCACGCCCCGCGAAAGCGATTTCGCGGGGCGTTTTTTATTCGAATGTCAACCGCTAAGCTATCTATGTAAGTCGAAACTATAGTTTCGACCTACGCTCTATTTTCAAGGGAGACTGGTATGAAAAAAATCAGCATTGTTTCAGGAATGATCACGCTGCTGCTGGCGTTCGGCGCATACGCCGATCAGGCGCAGACAACGGGGAAATGGTGGCAGAACGCCGTGTTTTATGAAATCTGGCCGCGCAGCTTTGCCGATTCGGACGGGAACGGCGTCGGCGATTTCAAGGGGATGACGGCGAAATTGGATTATCTCGTGGAGTTGGGAATTACAGGCATCTGGCTGACGCCGATGTTCGAGGCGCCGTCGTATCACGGCTACGATTTTCAGGAATTTTATCAAGTGGAATCGGATTACGGCACGATGGCCGATTTTGATGAATTCCTGCAAGAGACCGAAAAACGCGGAATCAAAGTCATCGCGGATCTCGTGTTGAACCATATTTCGACGCAAAACGAATGGTTCAAAAAATCGGTGCAGAAGATCGATCCCTACACTGATTATTTTGTCTGGAGCAAGGAGATTCCCAAAGGCGCGTGGGGCAAACCCTGGGCGCCGCCGGAACATCCCGATTGGGGCTATAATCACCCCGATTGGGTCTGGATTTTCAACGAAGAGCGCGGCGAATATTATTATGCTGCGTTCGACGGCAGCCAGCCGGATTTGAACCTGCGCAACCCCGAAGTCATCAACGAGTTGAAAAAGTTAGCGAAATTCTGGATTGACAAAGGCTTTGACGGCTTCCGTCTTGATGCGATCCGCTACGCTATCGAAGAAGGCCCGTACCCTAACCAGGCCGATACTGAGGCGACGCTGAAATTCTGGACGGATTTCAACCAGTACATCAAAAGCCTGAATCCGAACATCATGCTGATTGGCGAAGTCTGGGCGGACACCGGCATCATCGCCAAATATTACGATCAGGGGAAGGGGATTGACCTCTGTTTCGATTTCAATTTCGGCGGCGAACTGATGAACGCGCTGAACGCGGCGGCGATTGAGCAAGGACAATTCGGCAGCGCGGGCGTTGCCGAAGGGCAGAAAACGTTAGCGCAGGCCATGCAGGCGAATTTCAACGGGAAAGCCAAAAGCCTCGCGCCGGTCAGTTTCTATTCGCCGTTCCTGACCAACCATGATCAGGAGCGCGTCATGCGCTTAGTGGGAGATGACGCGAACAGAATGAAAATGGCGGCGGTGCTGCTGTTGACCTCGGTTGGCACGCCGTTCATGTATTACGGCGAAGAAATCGGCCTCACGCAGACGCAGACCGGCGACGATATTTTCAAGCGCGCCCCGATGCAGTGGGATGAATCCGCGCAGGCGGGCTTTTCGACCGGCGGCACGGTCTGGGTGGATGACGGCAAATGGGTGCCCTGGCGGCAAGATCATCAAGCGTGGTGGACGCCGATGTGGAACGCCGAGCAGAATAAGGCGGCGCATAGCGTTGCCGGACAGCAGGCCGACCCGAATTCGCTGCTGAACCTCTACAAAAAGCTCATCGCCATCCGCAAGGCGAACCCGGAATTCTGCAACGTGGCGAACGATTCGATTGCGTTTCTTGAAACAGCGGCGAATGCCTATGCGTTCAAACGAACCGCGCCGGATGGGCAGGCGTCCGTTGTTATCATGAACGGCTCGCTGGCCGAAACGACTGAGGCCACGCTTGAAGACCTCAAAGGGAAGACGTTCACGAACCTGCTGGATGGGCAGGAGATCGCCTTTGCTGAAGGCAAGGTGTCGCTCGCGCCCGCCGGATTCTATCTGTTGAAGGTGAAATAAGAGCAGCAGGAGAAACGTACCCGCGCCCCGCGAAATCGCTTTCGCGGGGCGTTTTTTTATTTATTTCCAATCAAGCTACAAAAATTTTTGGACAATTTTCCCTGAATGAGAATTCTTTGTATAGAGAGCGAAAAATTTTGCCGCATCATAAGATGTTTCGAGGGGGGAAACAATCTGATGATATTTAGAAAGAAAGGGTTTACGTTAATCGAGTTATTAATAGTGGTCGCGATTATTGGGATTATTGCAGGCATCGCAGTTCCTGCGGTTCTCTCTGCGTTGAAACGGTCGAAATTTACGCGAACGAAGGCTGATCTCAAAACAATTGCAGTAGAGTTGAATACGTATTATAGCGATCATGACCGTTATCCGTCATCGCTTAGAGACGCTTCTCCTGAGAGAAAAGATATTTGGGGAGAACCTTTCGAATACGACCCGTTTGACGGAAGCGTGTTTTGTGTATGCAGCGGCGGAACAAATAAGGTTGTCGATCAAAATTGCGATGATATTTCAGACGAAAATTTTGTCTGGAAACATGGCTGCGATATTTGCCGCTTACAAGGCATTGATAAAGATGCTTTTTGGGGAAATTGCGCGATTGTTGCGCCTCATTGATTCTATTAAGAAAGAAAGTTACTCTCCCAAAAAACGGGCTGCAAGAACATTGCAGCCCACTATTTAACGTGAGTTTTGGATAAAATATCAGCCCCAACGGGACTAAAATCTTATCCAAAACTCACGTTATTTATTGGTAAACCAGAAAAAGATCGAACGCAGGATAACATAAACAACGCCAAGCCCGATCCCGACAAACGCGGCAAGACATTTTCTTTGAAGTCCCTGCCAGAACAATGTTCGTTTGCAGTATGCAATAAAACGCTGTTCATCTGCGCTGACTTCGGTTCGTTTGCGTTTCAGCCATTGTTTCGCTTCTTTCAGGGATTTTCCGCGCAAGACGAAATCGCGATCATATTGGCGTTCGAATAATTGCCATCCTTGTTTGGCCTGCGCCTGGCTCTGCTGCATGATGCTGCGCACGCGCTCCTGCCAGGCGCGAAAATGCCGTTCCGTTTCTCGCCAATCTCGCAAGCGTTCCCAATGACGCAGCAAGGCTTCATGCACGATTTCGACCGTTTCGACAGACTGCCCCGATGACGCATGAATTTGACGATTCGTGACGACAAGACGGGCATGGGCTAATTTTATCGTTAAGCGCCAGAGGTCTTCGCCTAATTCAGAACGAGTTGCGATGCGCCGGAAGTCTTCCGTCCCTTCGCCGGGGCGAACTAATTGCATGAAAATTT
>DF820455.1:1430483-1510089 GCA_000739515.1 Candidatus Moduliflexus flocculans | reverse complement strand
GAACGAGTTGCGATGCGCCGGAAGTCTTCCGTCCCTTCGCCGGGGCGAACTAATTGCATGAAAATTTGCTTCGCCTGCTCTTGCTCATCATCTGGAAGTCGTTGAAACACACCCTCCGCATACTGGGAAAGCGCCTGCGCAATGCCTCCGATATGGTCATAGGCAACGTGTGTCATCGTATGTGACGCAGTATCGCTGATTTCATCCCACAATTGCGTCAGAGCAAATTCCAATAATGGCAAATTGCCGGGTTCATCGCCGACTGCGTCTAACATCCGCTCTGCCAGACCGTCTTCCAAATCGAATCCGATCACGCGCGCTGGCTGCTCAATCACATCGCGCAGTTCATTCCGATTCATGGGACCAAGCACGAAGAGCGCATGACGCAACGCGTCCGCAAACGAACGATAGGCCGACGCCTGTTCCAAAAAGTCGGCTCGCATGGTCAACACGCAGGTAATCTGCCAATCGGATTGCTGCCACGTCTGCGAAACGTGACACGCCTTGATGATGACATCAAGAAAACTCCGGCGGATTTCTTCGGTGCGGCACATCGTGTAAAGCTCCTCGAATTGGTCAATCGCGAGGAGCAGGCGTCGTTGCGGGTGACTGTCGAAAATGGATTTGACGGCTTCCGACAGCGTCAGCGTTGCGTTCAACAGGTAGGTTGCCGCTTTCTTGCTTTTTTCAGCGCGTTCGAGTTCGTCCATATCCGGCTTTTGCAGCGAATAGAGCGCATACGCCAATTGATAGAACGGATGCTCTCCCGGACGGAATGACGCGATCAGCCAGTCGCCCTGCTTTCGCAGACGCGGGAAGAGTCCCGCCTGGGCGACCGACGATTTGCCGCTGCCGGACGGACCGATCACCGCAACAATCGGCTTTGTCTGCGCCTCACGAACCAATTGCTCGATAGCGTCCTCTCGTCCGAAAAAGAATGGCGCATCGGTTTCGCGAAACGCAAACAGGCCGCGATACGGATTGTGCGTCGCGCCTGTCGGAGATTCGAACAGCAACGCGACTAACTGCGACAATTCGTCGCGTCCGACGGCAATCAGCGTTTTTTCATCAAAAACGCTTTCCGGCGTCACATCTTGCAACGCGAGAACTTTCACCTTCTGACGTTGATGCTCGACATTGACCCGTGATGCGAAAAATATGGTTTCCGGGACATTCGCCGACAAAAACGCTTTGAGCTTGCTGTCGAAACCTTTTTGATCAACCGGCCTGAGAATCGGAGCGTTTCCCGAATAATTGATGCTGCCGGTGCACCAGATGTCATGCGCAGCGGCGAATTTTAACGGACGGCGGCAATGAATCAATGCCAGCAGGTAGGCGAAATCAAGAGAGGCTCCTTGATATTCGTAATCAAGCACATCGCGCGTTTCATAGATGACGCGCCTGACGCCGTCATCGGTTGGCGCAAAATAAATGGCGGCTTCCTGAATATCGGCAAGATTCGAGGAATTCGGGCGTTTGACCGGTTTATAGCCTTCGCCCGGGTCGTCGTTCTCTTCGCAAACCGCATAACGACCGCAACCGACAAACCGGTCAGAATTGCCAATATTCGGATACGCAAAATGAATCATGCGCCCTCGTCTGGAATGCTGTCAATTTCCACCAATGTAATGCCGATGCCCCAACGCTGACGGGAAGGATCGAAACCCAATTCCTGCGACGTAAAGGTCTTTTCGCCATATAAACGCCGTCCAAGCGGCAGTTCTACGAGTGGCGTCTGCGTCTCTGCGGAGACGAATCGCGCCCGAAATTCTCCGGGCGTCTGCATGTCAGCCCGCCAGGCGATATGAAGATAGGCGGGCGCGTTTTCATCTTCGCCGCGCCAAAAACAGGTCACAGTTATTTCGCCGCTGCCGGCTTCCATCTCAAACCGGTGCTTCTGCGCGGGAATATCTGCCGCTGTCACCAGTTCTCCCGCCCAGAGCGGCATCCAGAGTTTGCTCATCCAGAGCGCCGCCCGTTCGACGATTGAGGGCTGTTCGTCTTCGATCTCAAGCGCTTGCTCGAATTTCAAAATAGCGCCTAATTCGCGGACACAGGCCGGACAGACGGCAAGGTGGCGTTGGATTTCAGTGTTCTCGCTGGAATCGAGCCAGCCAAGCGCGTAATCGTACAGGCGTTCGCCGGACGGATGCGGCGTCGGCTTGCTCGGCGCGGCTGCGCGATGCCGCCGGGCGCGAACTTCTTGTTCGATGATCGTTGTCAATTGTTCATGTTGTTCGATTGGATTCATGCGTTATCCTGCTCCTTATCATGTTTATTTTCTAAAGAGCCAACCCGTTTGCGAGTCAGGACATTTTCTTCGATTAAATAATTTTCGATGTCGTCAAGGTCGCGTTCCAGCATTTTGCGTTTGATGCCGAGTTCGTCCGCCACGATTTGTTTCGCTGAGTTGGCCGACATATCTTCTTCAAGCAAGGCGGTCAACCTCAAAAAAATCTGATGCTGTCGAATAAGAATCTCCCTGCGTTTTATTTTGGTTTCATGGCAGACACGTCGGGCTAATGCCTCATGAATTTGTTCGAGCAGGCCAGTCAACGGCAATACCCAGCCGCCGGGTTCAGGAACGCGGTCAAGTTCGTCTGCCGACTCCGTCTCTTCGTCTAACAGTCCGTCTTTGGCTAAGACTTTCGGAATTTCGAAAAAAACCGTTCGATTGATGTAGCCCTTTAGCACAGGCAGCGACGCGCCTTTTTTCAACTGCTGGCGCTTGATGTTTTCGGCGATTTCGAATGGCAGCGCGTTTTCATATTCCGCTTTGACATCCTGAGGCAGGCGGTCATTGAAGTACGCCAATCTGCCGCGCACCGCTGCTTTGACCATCTCATCCGGCTGGCAGCGCCCGCGCTCGAAAATGTCCTGCATCAGACGATTTGTCAGCAGATCGCATTCCTGCGAAAACACGTCGAAGTCGCCGCACCATGACGGAAAACGGCTCTGCCCTTTGCAATACTCGGTAATCAAATCTTTCGACATACGGTTTGATAGCCGATCTCTTTTTCAATAAATCCGACGCCGACCAATACGCATGGGCGCGGATCGTTGAGAAAGCGGTCGGCATAATGGGTGGTTTCGATTTGACGAATGGCTTGCGCAGTCAATGTTTCCATTTTGCTTCCAGCATGACCATATTTGAATTCAATGACGTAAATCGCGCGTTGACATTCTAACACGCCGTCAATCCGGCCTTGATCGGTCAACACTTCCAAATTGATGTCCACGCCCATCAACGCTAAAATCATATAAAACAACGAATGATAATACGCCTCTTGCGGTAGATGCAGCGTATAGGGAATTTTAGCAAACAGACCGCGCATCGAGCGGATGAAGTTCTCGACATCGCCATGTTCCAAATCGTAACGGAGCGATCTGGCGAGTTGTGGCACATCTTCTAAACGATACGTCGTGAATCGGTGCAGCAAGAGGGTCAAAAATGCCTGTTTGACCTCGAAATTCGGATAATTCAGCGTATAAGTCGCGCCGGCGTAATCGCGCTCTTTCGCCGTGATCGTCAGGTAGCCGGTCTGGAAAAGGAGCGCAAAGACATTCATCTGCTCCAAATCATCGCCGTTAAAAATCAATTCCGGAACGCGCTTATTCTCGAATTCGGTTGTTTCATATTGCTGGCTTGTAATGAGATCGAGCAGAAATGTCGGCGTTCCCGACGCAAACCAATAGTTGCTGAATTGCTGTTCCGCAAAAAAATTCAGCACGGAAAAGGGATTATAGACGCGGTCTTCGCCATTCCACGAATAGCCATTATACCAGCGCTGAATTTCTGCCAGCAGCGCCGTTCGCGTCAGATCATGCTGCAAACAGACTTGCTGGAGATGTTCGTCGAAATCGCGTTCCAATTCTTCCTGCGTGTAGCCGGTCAGCGTGGCAAAACGTGGCGAAAGCGTGATGTCGCGCAGATTGTTCAGGCCGGAAAAGACGGAAACTTTGGAAAATTTCGAGACGCCGGTAATGAAGACGAAACGGAGATAGTGATCGCTCCCTTTGAGGATTTCGTAGAAATTTTTCAAGATGTCGCGCTGACGCCTGGCAGCAGTGAGATCGGGCAGCGCGTCGAGGATCGGCTTGTCGTATTCGTCAATCAGCACAACCACGTTGTTTCCGGTCTGCTGCGAAAGACGGCGGATTAGTTCCGCGAACGCCGCGTCATATTCCTGGCTGCGCACTTCCACGCCATATTGTTCCGCAATCTGCTGGCAAAATTCCAGCAACCCGGCTTTCAAGCGGATTTCCGTATCATGCGGAATCAGCGAGGCGTCAAGATGAATCACCGGATGCGGCGTCCAGTCCTGCCGTTGTTCGATCCACAAACCGCGAAACAAGTCGCGGCGGCCTTCTAAGAAGGCTTTCAGCGTGGAGACGAGCAGCGATTTCCCGAAACGGCGCGGACGCGAGAGAAAGAAATATTTCCCCTCGTCAACCATCGCCGCGATCTGCCGCGTTTTATCCACATAGAGGCAATTTTGGGCAATCAAACTGCCGAAATCCTGTACGCCGAGCGGAAGTGTTTTCATAATTGAAAAATTTTCGAATGGAAAATGTCCAACCGCGATTTCCACAATCTCTTGAATAAGCGAATCAGGTAAAACACTCGTGAAAAGCAGGGAAATAGTCAAGAAGTTTTTCAAGGGTAAACTTCGTTTTTATCCAGACATAAAACCAACAATAAAAGGAGAAGGCTATGGGGTTTTGGGAAAGGTTTTTTAAATCATACGATCCGAATTTGTGGTATGAACGGGGATATAATGATGGTTCGCAAGGAAAAGAACCATTTAGAGTCTTTTTCAAAGGCGGTAATAATGAAGTCATTAAGGATGCGTATAAAAGAGGCTATAAGAATGGTCTGGAAGCATCAGGAAAGGAGGAATCCTTAATCAACAGGCTTGTAGATTTCCTTGAAGAATTAGATGATTAAGAGAAAAGAAGAAACAAATCGGTTAGAATGCTTGGGAAAAATCGAGAAGTATGAGACAATCACTCAATAAGGAGATTATTTTATGGAAGAAACGAACAATGGTACTCAGCCACAACAGTCCTCAGATAATGAAGCTGGATGTATAATTATCCCTCTTATTTGCATTGGTTTTTTTATATTTTGGGGGATCGTCGAAAAAAAATTTGATTGGAACGGAGTTGGAAGGTTTATTGGAGGAATAGCCATTAGTACTGTCGTTTGGATGATTATGAATGGCAGCACCTCGGAAAACAAAAAAATTGGGGATATTGCATGGGGTATTTATGTGTTAGGAGCGTTTTTTGGAGCAGTTGTTTCGTTTATAAAGTATGGCTTGACTTCATGGCTATGGCTTCACATGTCATTAAGTTGGGTATCTATCTTTCTTTTTCTGAAATAACAACCTTCTTGTGGCTTGATTTGATGTAGATTTCATGTCTATCGGTTTAAGCATTAAGCAGTATTCGTGAGAAAGGAAACCGTTTCTTTCAACACGGAACAAACTGCTTTGAAAATTATGGGAGTCGAAATCAGAACATTTACGAATAACTCAACAGATATTCAAGTTGCCCTGAATACAATTGCTGACGAGTTAATTGCGGAGAAACAATTTGCATTGACGTTCAAAGGCATGACCGATGAAGGATATAAGGTGAAACTGAAAAAATCAGGATTTCTTCGTCAATTTTCGGGGTTAGTCTATACGTTTGATATTGTCGCGCAACGGCAGGGAAATATGGTCGTAGTTAAGGTGGATGATGGCGACTTGCGAAATCAGCTTGCGTCTTTAGGAGTGGCATTGTTTATCGTCTGGCCGGTGTTGATTACGGCAGGCTATGGTTGGATGAAAAAAGGCGATTTACGAAAAGAAGTGTTGGACAAAGCAGCAACTCTGTTTAGCAGCAGATAAGGACGATAAAGCCATGAGCCAAATTTTACGCATAGATTGCCGGAAAGAGTTGTTTCTGGATATATTGCATTCGACTCAAGGATGGCTTTATCACGAGGGATGGTCTTTTCAGGTCGTTGAGATGGAAGCGAATAAGGCGATTATGCAACTTACGAGGAAAAAACCGGAAAATGTGCTTTGTCTTTTGGGCATGGGAACAGTCAAGGTGACGTTTTGCCTGAATGAAACGCAGATGCAAATCACTATCATCGCTCAATCATGGATTGATGGCACGGAAATTTGCCCTTTTGCGTGGCTGCCGACTGTTCTTTTGATGTTATTCGCGAAGCATATAGGAAAAAAGCAAGAATGTCAGCTTGCAAAATCGCTTAGCGCTCATTTTTTCGAATTCCATAAACAACATAATCGAAATCTATGAGAAAAGAGCCTCGCATCAGAAACAGGGAAATATCATGCTTTTGATGTGAGACGTTGTTTATCGCAATGCAACAACAGAAACGTGAGATGTTCAGAACATTTTTACGAACGGCAACTGATTTGACAAAAGCAGTTCACGACGAATTGCCAAAAATTGCTCCAAAGGTGACGGAAGAATTGTCGCAGGTTCTTGAAGATGCGAAGCATGTTTCTTCTCTTCCAAATATGCTTGATATAGAGGAGAGAATCAAACGAATATCGCATGCCGCCAAAGATGACATAGCGCGAAAAGTGACACACATTCAGCATCAGATTCGACGGTAGTTTTTCTATCAATGGATGGTAATTTTTTTGGGAATTGGCGTCGCAATGGTTATTGCATTTCTTCGATGATAGATGCGATATTTCTGAACGCATGAAACGCTTGACAAAACCGCTGACTGAATCCAAAAGTGTCTATCAGAGTTTTTTCAGTTCGACTTAGGTCAAAAATGGCATAATATAGCGATGTGGAGGTGAGAAACATGACCACAATTTCATTAGCGTTTCCTGATGATGTCATGCAACATTTACAAGCGCAATGGTCGAGCGTGGCGAGGCGGGTGTTGAATCGGTGATGATTGAGGCGTATCGCTTAGATATTCTCACGGCTGCCGAAGTCCAGCAAACCTTAGGATTGCGTTCGCGTTGGGAGGTTGATGCACTTCTGAAAGAGGCTCAGGCATATCTTGATTATACTGAATGCGATCTGGAACAAGACGCACAAACGCTCGAATCTTTGGGAAGTCGCGCATGCTTGTGATTTCGAACACGTCGCCTCTCTATTACTTGACGCTCATTGGACAGAACGAACTGCTGCCGAAACTCTTTGGATATGTGTTCATTCCTGAAAGCGTCCGAGCGGCGTTCTCGCACGAATTTCGGGATTGCTCCCCGTCTCTTGAAATACCTCATAGAAAAACATCTTCCTCACAATACAAAAGAGTCATTTGTGAAATACAATTGAATTATTTGCATGAAACTCAACATTTTGGGAATATTTCCGTCGAGCTTGCTCTTGAACTATTGACGCAATCAATTTCATAAAAAACAACAACTTGTTCGAGTGATTCATGCGTATTTTCTAATTATTTCGAACAACACGCATCACAGGGGGAATCTATGAAACAATTACGTTGGGGCATTCTCATGGCAGCGCTGATCATCGCTGTCACTTTCGGGGCAAATGCAGACGCCGAGCGCATCTATTCTGTCACCGTTCCAGTATTTTCAGGTGGCCTTGATTTCGAAACCGGCACAGTCTATAACGACCCGACCGTGTTAATCGTCACATTTGGAGAATATCCAGAGATTGAAGAAATCTGGAAACCGTCAATGCTCAATTGGAGTGATTTTGGGGAAGCCTCTGATGCCATATTCGATTTCGAAACGAATATGGCGCTTTCGATGAACCTTGCGCCGCAACACATCATTAACATTGCCGCGTTGCCAAATAGTTTGTCTGATACGCCGTTGCTGCCTTCCTTACTATTCAATATGCCCTCTGAAGAAATCGCGTTAGATGATCATGATACGCTCGTGTTGCTGACTGCCAATCATACGTTACTGAAAATCGGCAATTTCGTGCGCTTGCCCGATTTCAAAGTAAAATTCGATGTCGCCACAATCACAATTACGTTCGAACGCAATGTTCCTATTCCCGAGCCGACAACGCTAACGTTATTTATCCTCTCGTTTATTGGCCTGCTCGGCGTCATCAGGACGAAACGCCACAAATCAAGCAGTCTCAAACGATTCATACTGTTTGTTCTCACTGTGGAGTTATTGAACGTCTCACTTCCGGCAGACGCGCAAACCTTTTCGTGCGATAACGTGACGGAAGTCCCGAAAGCCGAATGTAACGCCTTAGTCAGCCTCTATAACAATACCAATGGTGCAAACTGGACGAACAAAACTGGGTGGTTGCAAACGAATACGCCTTGTAGTTGGTATGGAATAGGATGTGGTAAATATCAGGAATCAAGAGGTATTATTGTAAATCATATAACAAAAATTGAGCTTATTGATAATCAACTACATGGAAATATCCCATTCAATATTGATAAGTTTTCATATTTACATGATCTTAATTTATCCTTCAATACGTTACAAGGAACACTTCCACAAATATTTTTGAAATCAACGTGGTTATATAACATAAATTTGGAATGGAATCAATTAAGCGGAAACCTCCCATCAGAAATTGGAAGTACGATATATTTAAGAAGCCTTGATTTAAGCAACAATCAGTTTAGCGGCGATTTGCCGTCCGAAATAGGCAATCTTACCTACTTAACACTGTTAGATTTAAACACCAATCAATTTACGGGAGAATTACCTCAATCGCTTGGAAAGTTAAGCAGGTTATCAGAGTTATACCTCCAGAAAAATCAATTTTATGGCAACCTTTCTCAAGAACTCGGTAATTTGAAAAATTTGCGGACTCTGATGTTGAATTCCAATCAGTTGACAGGCGAACTTCCTCCATCGCTTGGTGGACTGTCTCGATTAGAAACATTGTATTTGCACAATAACCGATTTTATGGGCAATTACCTACTGAGTTAGGATCCCTGAGCAGTTTATATAATATGAATATCAGTTTTAATCAACTCAGTGGAAGTTTACCCGCCACATTTGGAAATCTTACCCAATTAGGTAACCTAAAATTGCATAATAACCAACTTTCTGGAACATTTCCCATAGAGATGAAAAATATGAAGAATTTAGCCAATTTGGTTCTTCACCATAATAAATTTAGCGGGGATTTATCTAATTTAGCGATTACTGCCAATTTACGGTATTTGGATGTCAGTTTTAACGAGTTAAGTGGTAATTTACCATTAGAATTGCAGAATCCTTCCCCATACGATACTCGAATATTTGTTTTTCACCATAACTATTTTAACGGAATATTTCCACCTTCACCCGAAGTCTTTACTAATTGCAAAAATGTCAGCGAAATTCCCGAATCAGAATGTGAAGCGTTGTCGGCCTTCTACACAGAAACAAATGGAGAATCATGGATCAACACAGGAGGGAAAAATGGAGGATGGTTGCAAACGAATACGCCCTGTAATTGGTATGGAGTCACATGTAATAACGGCCATGTTATAAAGCTGGTTCTCGCATCTAATCAATTAACAGAAAGCATCCCAATAGACGTGACTTATCTTTCTTTTTTGGAATATCTTAGTCTGGGAGGTAATCGGCTACAAGGTGGACTGCCTCCACAGTTAGGGAATTTAAAAACACTCAAATATATTGACCTGAGTTTTAATCCATTAGGCGGCATTCTTCCTCATGAATGGGAGCAGCTTACTAATCTGGAACTTCTCAATTTACAAGCAACAAAAATAAGCGGAGAACTTCCATTATCATGGGGTAAGCTAACAAACTTGAAAACTTTGTATTTACTTGGAAATAATTTGACAGGACAACTTCCGAAAGAGTGGGGGCATTTGGGTAAATTACAAGCCATTGATTTAGGTTGGAATATGTTAGTTGGTGAGCTACCGCTTGAATGGAATCAATTAACGAATGTAATTAATCTTAGTGTAAGCCACAATAAATTGAGCGGATATCTACCTTTAGAATGGAATCATCTCCCTAATTTGCGAACATTAAGACTTGGCTATAATCAGTTTTCAGGTACATTGCCTCCGGAATGGGGCAGTTTTGTAAATTTGGAAGAGATTGAATTGAATGATAATCAATTGGAAGGCTCGCTTCCTCGCGAATGGTCTGCTATCCCAAAATTGAAATTTCTTTATTTGAGCAATAACCGATTCTCTGGGGAATTGCCGGCAGAATGGGGAAATCTTTCAAACATGCGAGAGTTCTTTTTAACAAAAAATCAACTACAAGGCCCATTAAGCCTAAACCTTATGAATTTGAAAATGCTATATAATTTCAAATTCAATGAAACGAATTTATGCGAGCCGCAAGATACCACGTTTCAATCGTGGTTAAGCAGTATCCATTACCTTACTCGTTCTGGAATTGTATGCAGTGCGCCACCTATTATTCGTACTCATACGTTGATTCTGACAAACCGCCAGCAACTCGCCAATTTACACGGCAGCAGCGCGGCGGATCAGGTGATAAGCAAGCTCAAAACCTTTGCCGCGCATTCAGCAGTACAAGGCTTGGTCGTGCAAGTCGAAAACGATACTGCTGTTTCAGCGAAACAGGCCGCGCGCAGTTCGGATTACAACAATGCCGCGAACGCCAATGCCGTTGCAGACGCCATCAAACAGGTTATTTTCAAAGAATGGAACGCGCATCCTGAGTTAGGAAATATCGTCATCGTCGGCGATGACCGCGTGATTCCGTTCTATCGTAATATCGATCCGATCACGGAGGATGCGTCGGGGCCGCTGACGCCTCCGGATTTCTTGACGCTGACGGACGATTTTTACAGTTCAAAAAATCCAATCACGTGTTACGCAAACCCGGAAAATAAGTGCGCAAACCCAGAACTGTTTATTCCTGATGTATCAATCGGGCGCTTGGTGGAATCACCCGCGCAAATCATCGGGCAGATTGACGCCTTCCTGTCCGGGCAAAATATGAATCTCCGGCAAGGCGTTGTGACGGGCTATGACATGTTTCGGGACGCCGCGCAATATCAATGCGCGACCTTAACCGGAGCGCAGGTGGCATCAGATTGCTCTCTAATTGGCGCGACATGGGCATCCAGCGCCTTTCGCGCAAAGGTGTTGAGCACGCCGCATGACGTGGTATCGTTGAATAATCATGCCGATTACAACGGCTTTGGAGCGCCGGACGGCGGCTTTCTTTCCGATGCCGAGATTGCCGCCGCCGCGACGGATTTTTCTCGTGCGATCTGGTATAGCACCGGATGTCACGCCGGGAAAAATCTTGCCGAATCGCTCGATTTGCCGGAAAGTTTATCCTCGAAACGAGCTATTTACACAGCGAATACCGGCTACGGCTGGGGGCTCAGAATGGGAGTCAATTATTCTGAAAAACTGATGTGGTATTTCACGCAGCAGCTTGCGGTCGGAACGGAAACCACCGTAGGAAAAGCCTTAATGCAAGTCAAACAACGCTATTATGCAGGCATTCCGTTTCTGAATGCCATCCATGAAAAAATCCTGACTGAAAGCACATTATACGGCCTGCCGATGTATCGCGTGACATCCGGCCTCAGTGCGCCCGCGCCAGTCAATCCGATCTCGGTCACGGTTCAGCCGGTAGCACTGGCAAGCGGCCTGTCCAAAGAGACGCGGGCGTATTCATGGGCATTACCGACGCCGGAAGGAGGGTATTATGCGCTGAACGGCAACGTCACGGACGACGACGGCAAGCCGGTGTTGCCGGTGCTGATTGACGATCTCGTCACGATGGCCGACCGCGTGCATGGCGTCGTGTTCACAGGCGGCGTGTATAGCATCGTCAACGCCGCGCCGCCGCTGCAAGAGGTTGTCACCACACAGACAACCGCGTCGGCATCTTCTGGAACGCAAGCGTTCGACGCGCCCGGCTGGTATCCGGCAGCGTTCGGCGCGTTCAACACGCTTGACCTGTTAGCGGGGCGGCGGCAAACGTTAATCGCAACTGCCGGACAATACAACCCGAATCTTGCTGCTAACCAGCAGCGCATTTTCACGGCGATGAATTTCGAGGTCTATGCTCACGCCA
The DNA here is from genome assembly GCA_000739515.1 of Candidatus Moduliflexus flocculans. Taxonomy (GTDB): domain Bacteria; phylum Moduliflexota; class Moduliflexia; order Moduliflexales; family Moduliflexaceae; genus Moduliflexus; species Moduliflexus flocculans. Next base: position 1,498,071 of record DF820455.1, on the reverse strand, counting down.
ACTCGACTGATTTCACCGCCCCGACCATCGCAAGCGTGACGAGCGCGCTGCAAGGGAACGCAGCCACGATTACGGTACAGGCCGACGATCCGTCCGGCATCGAAACGGTCGTCGTTGTTTATACGGATGGCAAAGGGGCATGGCAGAGCGTCAATCTGACACAGAGCGGCGCGGCATGGACAGGCAGCATTCCTGCCGCCGGGCCGACGGAGTTTTTTGTGCAGGCAGTGGATAAAGCCGGGAATGTGGCGGTTGACGAGCGTGACGGCGCGTATTACGTTCTGCCGCTGTTTACGGTGCGGAAAGCGGCGAAGAATAGCGGAACCGGCCTTATCATGCTTGGGAAGGAGCGTTGCGAAGCCGATTGCGCGGAGGTAAGCGTCCCGGTTTCATTGACAACAACGCTGATCATCAAAGCAGTCGCGTCGCCGGATTCTCGTTTCGTTGGCTGGGAGCGCCTTGACGGCACGCCCATCGCGCAGCATAATCTCCGCGCCAAACCAGGCGATACAGTCATCGCCGTGTTCGAACGAAAGAAATAATGTGATCAAAACGCCCCGCGAAAGCGATTTCGCGGGGCGTTTTTTGTTTGCTGTCGGTTTATTCATTCCTGACAAGGAGTTGCTGGTCGGAATCAGGCGGGAGGGGCAGCAGGCGGATGACTGTGATTTCGCTGCGCGTGCCTAAACGCATCGGCGGCCCCCATGTGCCTGCACCGGACGACACATAGATGGCGCGTTCGCCTGACGTGTAAAATCCCTTCAGCATGGGGTAACGGGTTTTTACTAAGAAATTGAACGGCACGATTTGCCCGGCGTGCGTATGTCCGGCAAGCTGCAAATCAATCGCATGCCCGTCCATCTGCTCAAACGGGAGCGGCGCATGAGTGAGCAGCAGCGTAAACAACTCCCCGCGCGGATCGAGACTGGCTAAAATCGGGCGGGCGTCGTTATGCGGTTCAGGCTGGCGCTCGATGTAATCCAATCCGATAATTTCCAGGGCATTTTGAAAGACATGCGTTTCGTTTTTGAGAATCCGAATCGGCGTGGCACTGAAAATCCGCTTCACCTCATCCTCTCGCAAAAACTGATCGTGATTCCCCCAGACGAAAAATGCGGGCGCGTTCAAATTGTTGAAGCCATGCAAGATGTCGGCGGTCGTGCCGATGTCCACGAGATCGCCGGTTAATGCCACCAAATCAGGCTTCAGGGCGTTCGTTTGCGCCACAATCCGCTCGACATAGCTCGCGCCATTGAGCGCCCCAAGATGTAAGTCAGTCAACTGGACGATGGTCAACGACTCGCGGAGTTTCGGCGACGAAAATTCCAGCGTATGCACCTCGATATGACGAGCGTTATAGAGGCTATACAGCACAAGCGTCAGTGTGACGCCGATCACGACCACTTGCGAGACGCGAGCCGGAATTGGTAAAACAACATGCACAGCAAGCTGAATCATCGCATAGACGACCACCACCGCGAACGTAATCCAGAGCGCGCCGATATACGTGACCATCGCAATCCACCAGACCCGCATGGCGCTGTTCCACACTACGCGCGACAGAAAAACCACCGCTAAAAAATTCGCGGTAATCAGCACAAAAAGCGGAAACACTTTCCAGGAATACTGAAACTCAAAAATCCGGCTCAGGCGATGCAGCACCATATAATGCACGCCGAACGAGACGCTGAACAAAATGGTTAAAAACATCACAAAAAATGGCATAATCCCTCCACGATAATTTGAACGTCGAAACCCTGTCCCGACGGTTTTTTCAGTATGTTCGCACGCTATTCAGGTCTGGCAGGTTTTCAAGACCCGCCAGGTCTTTTTTTATATGGCTTGTAAGAAAGATTGTCAAGATTGAGGATTCTGAACCAGTAAAAAACTTGTGTTATGAACGCGGAAGAGTCCTTGAAAAGGATGAGATGCGCGTAATGTTTTCGTAAGAAGCTTGTGAGAGGTGAAACTCTCGTAAGGTTGCGCAGTCTTTTGCGTAGATATTCAAAATGGCTCTCGCTGATAGGCTGAATACGAAAGAGATCGCAGCGGCGATAACATGCGCTGTATTGCCGCGCGGCGCGGCAATTTGAGGAAATAGTCAAGCCAGCCCGCGCCGCAGGCGAGCAATGCGCCGAACGAATCCGCGGCGACATCATGCAGACTGCAATGGCGTCCGGGAACAAAATACTGATGCAATTCGTCGCAGAGGCCGTAAGCAATCGCAATCCCCGCGCCAAGCAGACAGAGCCGCAGCCAGGCGGTCTGGTCATGCTCTGGCAGACGACGGGCGAGCAGCAGGCGAATCAGCAGCAGCGCCAGCAAAAAATATTCGAGCGCATGCAGCACGTAATCTGGCGTTTCCCCCTGAAAGGTCGGATTCGACATGGCCGACACGCTGAAAATCGCCACCATGTAGGCGATTGGCGGCAAGTAAAACCAGAACCAGTAACACAGCCGTGTTTTCATAAAAATCATAGCTGTCAGACACTTGCGAAGTGTCTGACAGCTTTTCCGCTTAATTTCCACCGAGATAACGCAGTATGAAAAAATACGCCGCGCCGCCCAGTAGCAGGAGCATCAGCGGCAGCCAGAGACGACGATACAGCCGCCCGAAATCGGCGTTGAAATATTCCCGCGTCAGCGCAAAACAGACATGCAGCGGCGAAAACATCATGCCGGCAAAGCCTGAACAATACGCCAACACTAAATAGGGAATCGTCTGCGGTTGTTCAAACCTCATCGAATGAAGCAGCGAAAGCAGCACGGGAAACGACGTGCCGACAAAACCAAGCGCAACTCCGGCAATCCCCCCGGCGATAAAAGGAATCAGCATCACCAACAGCATCAGCGGCACATGCAAGGCAATGAAAAATGCGCTGAGATTTTCGACGGCGCGGCTTTCGACTAACACGCCTTTAAAAGCAAAAATGCCAAATGTCATGTAAAGCATGTTCAGCAGCGGCTTATTCCATACAGCGCTGACGATGATCTGCTGGGTGGCGCGATTCATTCGCCAGACCAGCGCGATGCTGACGAGCAGCGCGACAATCAGCGGGATTTCCGTCGGAATCCGTTCAATCGCGGGGAACGCTCCTTTCAACAGCGCGATACTCAAACTCCCGCCGATGGAGGCGATGACGACAAACAGAATCGGCGCGACTTCGCGCAGGATTGTTCGCCATTCCGACGGCTTCGCGGCCTGCTCGCGGTCTGTTTTCGGCAGATGCAGCGAGCGCAGCAGGAAAAGATAGCCAAGCAGCGTCGAAAAGAGGCTGAGCGGAAAACCGCGCAGCACGAGCGTCCAGAATTCGAATCCGGCGAGCGACGTGGCGAGAATCATGCCCGGATAGAGCGGCCAGAAGAGTTCCCAGACATGCCGAAACCAGTAATTCAACAGCGATTTGGTTTCGGCGTCAATGCCGTACTGCTTGCCGACTTCTTCCACCATCGGTGCGGAAAAAATCGCGCCGCCCGGCATTGGCAGCAACCCGATCAGCGCCGGAAAGACAATCAATTGCGCCTTCGCGTTCGTGATGGTGCCTTGCAGCGAGGCGAGCAGGCGTTTCATCTGATGCAGCGTTTCCATCGAGCGGCTGAGAATCAGGATCAGCCCGACCATCGCGGCAACGAGCAACGTTTTCGGATCAATCAGTGCAAGGCCGATGCTTTGCGCCAGTTTCAGCGGCGTCATGCGGCACCATAGCCCTAACAGCAGCGCCCCGGAGAAAAAGGCCGTCCCTAATTGCGCGTTTTTCCGAATCAATACGAGAATCAGAGTGAAAACGCCAAGCACCTTAAAAAAAATCGGAATATTCCAGAAGAGTTCCATATTTTTTGTAATTATTTAGCAGTGTTTCGCCGTAGGCGATGCAGTCTTGTAGAATGGACATCCCAATAATGCGACTCTTCGCCGTAGGCGATACGCCCACAACCGCTACGTGTATTGACACAAAACTTTATGGACAGAGCTGTCAGACACCTTGAAGGTGTCTGACAGCTTTTCCTGACCATAACCTGTTGTGTCATTACAGCTACGCGGTAGAGATATCTCTGATATACGATTCTACAATACCTCAAGCCCTACGGGCTAAATAGTTACTTTTTTATAAAAGAAATGCCAACCAGAAGTCGGATGGATGACGCCAGAAAAAAAGTCAAGAAGTTTGGCGTGTTTGACGCGGAGAACAAAATTTCCATGATTTTTCTTGCGTTTCTTCTCCTGCTTGTTTTGGATGTGTGCAACCCTATTTTCACGCAATAAAAGGAGATTATGCGAGCGCAAGACATCATCAAAATCAAACGCGACGGCGGCGTGTTATCCCGCGAGGACATCCGCTTTTTAATTGACGGCTACACTGCTGGCCGCATTCCAGATTATCAAATGTCCGCCTTCACGATGGCAGTCTTTTTTCGCGGCATGACGAAAGACGAAACCGTCGCCTTGACCGAGTGCATGCTGCATTCCGGCATTGTCGCCGATTTGGGTATGATTCCGGGTCGAAAGGTGGATAAACATTCCACCGGCGGCGTTGGCGATAAAATTTCGCTGCCGCTCGCTCCGGCAGTTGCGGCGGCGGGCGTCTGCGTGCCGATGCTCTCCGGGCGCGGGCTTGGGCATACCGGCGGTACGCTCGACAAATTAGAAGCGATTCCCGGCTTTCGCGTAGATATTCCGTTCGAGCGCTATGTCGAGATTCTGCAACAGATCGGCGTCTGCATGATCGGCCAGACCGCCCAGATTGCTCCGGCAGACAAGAAATTATACGCGTTGCGCGACGTGACCGCAACGGTGGAAAGCATTCCGCTGATTACCGGCAGCATCCTGAGCAAAAAGCTGGCGGAAGGGATTGACGGCATCGTATTCGATGTCAAAACCGGCAGCGGCGCATTCATGAAGACTGAAGAAGATTCACGCCGATTAGCGCAAAGCCTCGTGGAAATCTCCGCAATGATGGGAAAAGACGCGGTGGCACTGATTACCGACATGGATCAGCCGCTCGGCGAGGCGGTCGGCAATACGCTGGAAGTGCTGGAATCCATTGACGTGCTGCGCGGCAGCGGCCCGGCGGATGTGGTGGAATTGACGGTTGAGCTTGGCGCGTATATGTTGAAATTCGGCGGCGGTGCGTCCAGTATCGAACAGGGGCGCGACGCGATGCGGCGTGTGCTGTCCGATGGCTCGGCGTTTGAAAAATTCCGGCAGCTTGTGGAATTGCAAGGCGGCGACACGGCGGTCATTACCGATCCGTCATGCTTCACGCGAGCCGCGCATCAGCAGGTCGTCTGCGCCGAACAGTCGGGGTATATCGAAGCGATTCACAGCGAGCAGATCGGCATTGCCAGCATGGTAATCGGCGCAGGCCGCGAGCGGCTCGATTCGGTGATTGATCACGCCGTCGGCCTGATACTCAAGAAAAAAGTCGGTGACCGCGTGGAAGTGGGCGAACCGCTCTGCGTCGTGGAATATAACGACGCGGCGAAACTCGATGCCGCCGTCGCGCTGATCCGGCAGGCGTATCGCATCGGCGCGACTCCGCCCGCGAACACGCCGCTTATTCGAGCGATTGTAACAGCATAAAGGAGTGGTTTCATTGACGAATAAACAAAGGTATAGAACAGAACTATGTGGAAAAATAAAATGATTGGCGTTATCGCCGTCTTTGTGTGTTTGAGTGTGTTTAATGTTCCGAATCTTCGAGCGGAACAGGACGTGTTTCCGCTCTCTCCTGGAACGTATTGGCTATATGAGGGCATGGTAAAATGGCAGAACGAATCGGGCGTCAAAGAACAGCAGATGACCTGGAAAATGGAAGTTATCGAACAGGTCGAACGCGACGAATTTATCGGCTATTTGATGAAAGGCCATCCGAGCGATCTTGCGTTTTATGAAGAGGGGCGCGTTCCGAGCGAGTATGCGATTATTCGTCACGGAAACGACTTCTATCAAACTGATCTCAACACATTTCAACGACTGAAAGACCCGGCAGATGAATTGAACGACCTTCTTTTCCCCGAAGATCAAATACTGAAATTCCCATTAACGCCCGGCGATACATTTGGCGAGCCGGAGATGCTGAAACGGGGTGACGGTTTTTATTATTGGGTTGTGCAGGAAAAACGCCCGTTTTTAGCAAAAATCACCGGGGTCGTTTCAATAGCATCGCTGGAAGAATATATCATCACGCTTAACACGCTTCCCGATGGAATTATCGTACATTTCACGCCAGGCATCGGCATCACATGCTATGAGTACACGCATCACGGCACGATCTCCGAAGTGGATGTAAGCTTGATTGAATACCATGCAGGAACACACTGATTTTTTAACATTCAAACGACTCTGTCAGGGCGTAAACCCCTGACAGGGTTAAATACTGGATTGAGAAGCCATCATGCACATCGAACAAATTCGCGAGGCGGCTGACGCGATTCGCAGCCGCGTGACAGGAACGCCGGTGATCGGCGTAATTTTAGGGTCGGGACTCGGCGAATATGCTGATCGTTTTTCTTCGCCGACGATTCTTCCGTATGAAGATATTCCGCATTTTCCGAAATCTACCGTGCCAGGGCATAAAGGGCGCCTGGTGTTTCAGGAAATGCATGGGCGGCTGATCATGGCAATGCAAGGCCGGTTTCATTACTATGAAGGCTACGATATGGAAACGGTCACGTTTCCAGTTCGCGTGATGGGACAACTCGGCGTGCGCCGCTTGATTCTGACAAACGCGGCGGGCGGCGTGAACACTGGCTTTGAGGCGGGCGATCTGATGCTGATTACCGATCATATCAATTACATGGGCGTCAATCCGTTGCGCGGGGCACATGAGCCTGAATTCGGCGAACGCTTCCCGGATATGAGCCATGTCTATCATCCCGATGATGCCCGCGTGTTTGAGGCTGTGGCGCAAGAGCGCGGCATTCGCCTGCGCAAAGGGGTCTATATGGCGTTCAGCGGCCCGTCGTATGAAACCCCGGCGGAAATCCGCATGGCGCGGACGCTCGGCGCGGATGCGGTCGGCATGTCCACCGTGCCGGAAGCGATTGTGGCGACGCAGATGGGAATGCGCGTCTCCGGAGTGTCCTGCGTGACAAATCTGGCCGCCGGCATTGAAGGCGCAAAGCTGGATCATGCGGACGTGATGGCGGCGGCCAATCGAGCGAAAGATATGTTTATCGCCCTGATTGACGGCGTGATTCAGGAATTTTGTCGAAAGGAACAATAGGAGTGCAAAAGCTTGCTTTTGCGGTAAAAGCAAGCTTTTGCACTCCTATAAACCATGTACGAAGAATTGATTGAAGCGGCAAAAGCGGCGCGATTGCGAGCGTATGCGCCATATTCGAACTTTCTGGTCGGCGCAGCGGTTTTGACGCGCTCTGGTAAACTGTTTCCGGGATGCAATATCGAAAACAGTTCTTATGGCGCGACCATCTGCGCGGAACGGGTCGCGCTCGGCAATGCCTATGCGCATGGAGAACGAGAATTGGCGGCAATTGCCATTGTGGCGGATACGCCGACGCTTTGCCCGCCGTGCGGCATCTGTCGGCAAGTCTTATTCGAACTCGGCGGCGGGCATTTCGATATTGTGTTAGCGAATTTACGTGGAGATGTGCGAGTATTTACGCCGGCAAAGTTATTGCCGGAGGCGTTTTCACAGGCATTTTTAACATAAGAACAAATAACCCTGTCAGGGTTTCGCCCCTGACAGGGTTATCAGGCGTTTCTTTATTGATTATGGAAACAGCGATGAAACCAACGCATCTTTTGAATCTTCCGAACAAACTGACATTGATTCGTGTGGCGATTGTGCCAATTTTAGTCGTCGTGTTATTGACAAAATTCAGCAGTTGGCTGGCGGTGACGATTTTTTTAGTGGCGGCAGCGACAGATTTTGCCGACGGCTATCTTGCCAGAAGCCGAAAGCAGATTACGGTGCTCGGCAAGCTGATGGACCCAATTGCGGATAAACTTCTGATTGCCGGAGCGTTGATTTCGTTAGTTGAAATCGGCCATGTTCCGGCCTGGCTTGTGGTGATCATCGTGGCGCGAGAGTTCGCGGTCAACGGCTTGCGCTCGGTGGCGGCATCGCAAAATATCGTGATTCCTGCCGGGTCGCTCGGCAAGGCCAAAATGGTGGCGCAGGTCATTGTCGTACCGTTATTGATTATGCAGAAGTATAAGTTCGGTTTGAACCTGACCTGCATTGCCTTATGGGCGACAGCAGCGCTGACAGTCTGGTCGGGCGTCGAATATTTTATTGATGGATTAAAACGGATTGATATGTCGTTATAAAAATTACAAATATCTTGTAGAGACGCCCTGTCGGAGCGTCTCTATGGGAGAATATACATTATGATTCTGCAACTTGGCATGGTGGTTCTGGCGTATCTTTCAGGCGCGATTCCGTTCGGGTATCTGATCGGCAAGCGTAAAGGGATTGACATTCGGCAGCATGGCAGCGGCAATATCGGCACGTCGAACGTCAAGCGGATTCTTGGGAAAAAGGCGGCGGCGATGACGCTGCTCGGCGATGGCTTAAAAGGACTGATTCCGGTCGTGATGGCGCGGGCGCTGCATCTTGACGGCTGGTGGCTGGTCGCGGTGGCGTTAGCGGCGATTATCGGGCATAACTGGCCGGTCTATCTGAAATTCAAAGGCGGCAAAGGCGTCACCACGACGTATGGATCATTTTTAGGGATCGCCCTGCTGCCGGCGCTGCTGACGATTCTGATCTGGGTGATTGTCTCGAAAACCACGAAGAAAGCCTCCATCGCCGCGCTCAGTTCCTCAGTCTGCGCCCCGATTCTCGCATTTACGTTCGGCGGCTCGCTGCCAATTGTCGCATTTGCGCTCATCACGATGGCGCTGATGTATCTGCGGCATATCGAGAACATTAAGCGCCTGCTTTCCGGGAAGGAATTGACGCTGACGGAGACCATAAAGGTTGAACCACTCAATAATAAAGATCGTTAGATGTGGAATGTTTGTTGTTTGGAAGCCCCGGAGACGTCTGAGCGAAGAATTTACGAAACAATGCTTGAATGTGTAATGCGAGGTGAGCGTCCCCCGGACACTTATCCGGGAGACGCATCCGTCAATTAACAGGCAGTTATTCTGCTATACGTCTGCCGCATAATCTCCCGCTTCGATATGAAGTTGATACGTAACCGTCAAGCTGTTTCCTGCTAAGTCTTTTCCATAAAATGTAATGACTGCTGCCATAATGATCGAACCTTCGCCGCCACCGAATGCTAATTCTTTCAGGGGGGATTTCAATTTGGCATCACGCGTCAAAACTAAAAGATTCAACTTGGTTTCTCCATCAACCGGAACTCGTGAATTCATTGGGACAACCAATGGCTCTGGCACCTTGGGGTTACCGTCTGAACGAAAATAATCAATCCGATATTCTTCAAGAATGACATCAGAATAAACGCCCAATGGAATTTTTGTCGGGTCTTTTCGTTCCGATTTGATCGTAATATCAAAATAATTATTCGTTGCTTTCCCTGGAACAGCGGCATTATAGACATCTGCAATAATTCCCCATTTCTGGCCGCCATTTGCCACCAAAAACACCGCCGATTTGCCCGACCCGGAAGCGGGATCGCCGCATGATGTCACGACCATCATCAACCCTGCCAACACCATCAATCTCACGATATGTTTCATACGTCCTCATTCTGCGCGAAGCCGACATGAACGCCGCATTCTCTTCCCTGTTCCTCATGCTCGTCATCTCGCGCTTGCGTCCTCCTCCCTGACAATATGCAGTATTATGCATCCGACAGCATCGTTCTCGATAACGTCATATAGTGCATTATTCACGAGGATTGAACCCGACCCTGCCAAGGGTTCTTCAGGCTCAATGCGTCTGCATAATGCGATAAAAGGCATGTTCTTGTATTTATAAGAACACAGATGTTTAAGCTTGTCAATAATTTTTTGCACGAGATCGTGAAGTTTTCGAAATTACAGGGCGTTCGGAAATGCGTCTTGCAAAGAGCATCTCCAGATTTCTCAAATAATGCCGAAAAATGTATTGACAATTTTGGGCTGATTTTACATCGTTTCATTCAAGATGTACCCCCTTTATATTTCTTGGAAAGGAGCGGGGGGAGTAGAGGCGCGTTTCCGAAGAGTTGTTGATTGCTGACAGCGAAAGCGGGCAGAAAAAATCGAATGACATGCTGATGTTCGCTTTGGAAATGATAGCCTCTCACAACACAGCGTGATGAGATATTTTATCAACTACCATTTATTTTGGGAGGTTTTTCATGGCAGGCGTATTTATTAAAGATTTAGTTAAACTGTATCCGAATGGATTCAAGGCGGTCAATTCGATTAATCTGGATATTAAAGATAAAGAATTTATCGTGCTTGTCGGGCCGTCGGGCTGCGGGAAATCGACGACGCTGCGCATGGTCGCCGGATTGGAAGAAGTGTCGTCGGGCACCATCAGCATTGGGGATCGCGTCGTGAATGATGTCGCTCCGAAAGATCGGAATATCGCGATGGTGTTCCAGAACTATGCGTTGTATCCGCACATGGATGTGTACACCAACATGGCGTTTGGCCTGAAACTGCGCAAATTCCCGAAAGATGAAATTGAACAGCGCGTGAAACGCGCCGCCGAGATGCTTGGCATTACCTCAATGCTTGATCGCAAACCGAAACAACTCTCCGGCGGTCAGCGCCAGCGTGTCGCTGTTGGCCGCGCTATCGTTCGCGACCCGGAAGTGTTCCTGTTCGATGAACCGTTGAGCAACCTCGACGCCAAATTGCGCGTGACCATGCGTGGTGAATTATCCAAATTGCAGAAACAACTGGAAACCACGATGATTTACGTGACCCACGATCAAGTCGAAGCCATGACGATGGGCGACAGAATGGTCATCATGAAAGACGGTTTCATTCAACAAGTCGGCGCGCCGTTGGAAGTGTACGATTATCCTCAAAACGAATTCGTCGCCGGGTTTATCGGCAGCCCGCCAATGAACTTCTTCCGCGCGAAACTCGTCAAAGGCGACGGCGGATTGATGATTGACAGCAGCGGTTTCCGTTTGAGAGTGCCTACTGAATACAATACTTATTACGATAAGTATGTCAATCGCGACGTGACCTTCGGCATTCGCCCGGAAGATGTTGCGGATCAACCGCAGGAAGGTCGTCGTGGCAAATGGGAAACTGCAACGGCTGTTGTGGAAGTGATCGAACCGCTCGGAGCGGAAATCATTCTTGAATTGTCGAAAGGCGATCATAGTTTCGTCGCTCGCGTTGACCCGCATTCAAAATCGCAATTGAATCAGGAAGTCAGCGTGTATTTCGATATGATGAAAATGCACCTGTTTGATCCTGAAACCGGAAAAGTGTTAAGCAGAAAGTAATTGTTTCCGGCCAGCCTTTTAAAACGCCGCTCTCGCAGAAATGTCGAGCGCGGCGTTTTTTTTTGCCAACCGAGGCCACCTCTCCATGACATTAGCATCCTCTCCCGGCGTTCGTTCGAAACAGACAGCGAAAAACCTTGACAAACGTCCTTTCCTCGAATACGTTATGGACATCCAAAACGTTCACGATGATGCTGTTGTTCAATGGATGGAGGGACGCGCCGCACATGGACTGGGGCTACATTCTTTGCGTGGATGATCATCTTGCCGAGTTGAATACCCTGGCGAATCAGATTCAGGAAGAGTTCAGCCGCACGCATATCGTCTATAAAGCGGAAAGCGCCGAAGAAGCCGCGCTCATTCTCGATATGCTGCAAGCCGCCCAGAAACGCATTGAGCTGATTCTTTGCGATCAGAACATGCCGGGCATTCATGGCGCGGACTTTTTGGACAATGTCCAGAAATCGAATCCCGACATCATGAAACTGCTGCTCCTCGAAACACACGACGAGATTTTGTCCGAATATCTCCTGTCCCGCGCAACAGTCCATGCGATCCTGCTCAAACCCTGGACGCGCGAGCAATTGATCCTTTCTGTCGAATTGCTCCTCAAGTTATATAACCTCTCCCATCATATTGACGAACTGCAAGAAATCAGCCTGCAATTCGGCCCGGTCTTCGATCTGCCGCAGCTGATTCGCAAAGCCATTCAATATATCGAAGAAATGACTTCCGCATGGAAAGTCGCCATTGCCGTCACGGATGGCAAATCATCAGCCATCAGCCTGTATATGTCGAACTCGCAGCAAGAAAGCCTGGAATCCCCGGATTATCCGAAAGAAAAGCTTGAAAATTTGATGAAAAAACTGTTCGCAAAACGCAAAGAGCCGCTGATCTTCAGCAATGCCTACGACAACGCGTATTTGCGGCAGTTCGATATTCCCGACTGGTATCGCGCGAATCACATCGTCTGCATTCCGTTGTGGCGCGACAATAATTTTTTCGGCGTGACCTACATGGCGGATAAAACGTCCGGCCTCCCATTTTTCCGCGAGGATATTGTGGCTGTTAAAATCTTAGCCTACCAACTGATTGCCGGTCTGGAAANCCATTTTTCCGCGAGGATATTGTGGCTGTTAAAATCTTAGCCTACCAACTGATTGCCGGTCTGGAAAGTATCCGCTTGACGGAAGAAAAGCTGCGCATGGAACGGCTTTCGACCATCGGGAATATGGCCGGAGAAATTATTCATGATTTGAAAGGGCCGATGACCAGTATCCTCGGGTTTGCCGAGCTGCTGCAACGTGATGACAATTCTCGGCAAGAACAGCAGGAATACGCCCGGATCGTCGCCTCCGAAGTTGAACAAATGGGAGTCATGGTGGAGGAGATTTTAGAATTTTCGCGCGGCGATAAGATGAAATTGAAACTGCAAATCTGGGATGTGGAGGAATTTGTCAATGAAGTGACTGCGGCGCTTCGGCAGACCTTCAAATATAAAGATATTCAATTTATCACCAAATTGTTGTGCAAGCGCAAAATTTACGCCGATAAGGAAAAGCTGAAACGGGTTTTTTTTAATATCGCGAACAACGCCAAAGACGCGTTGCCGCCGCATGGCCGGTTTTCGATCAATACCTACTTGCACAAAGGGACGCATGTCGAATTTCGCCTCGCTGATAGCGGCGCAGGAATTCCCGAACATGTGAAGCAAAACATTTTTGAACCCTTCGTCACGTATGGCAAGAAACGCGGCACGGGGTTAGGCATGTCAATCGCCAAAAAGATTATTACTGATCATGGCGGACATATCTGGGTCGAAAGCGAAGAAGGCAAAGGCACGATTTTTTATTTTACCGTGCCAATTGCCGCCGAATAACTTGCGGTTGCGGTCGCGCCCTATTTTTTTACTAACCATACAATCTGTGGAGAAAAACAGCAGGAGGGGGAAGAATGCTTGACAAAAAACTGTTGCGTGAGCATATCGAAGAATTAGAACGGGTGCGCGGAGAATTGATTCTGGCCAAGTATCATTATGAAGAGGCGCTTGAAGAGTTCGATAAACTGTTCGGGAAAGGGGCGGCTGAACGCGCAATTCATGCGTTGCGCTCGCGCGCGCTGTTAAAAAAATTAGTGTTAACCCACGAAGCGCTTGATTCTGTGACCGAGGAACTGTTTGATTCGCTGAATGATGAGGAACAATAAGGAGGAATGCTGATGATCCAGACAACGATTGCTCAAATTGAAGAAAAAATCCAGCACGGTGGCACGATTTCTGATGAACACCGCACAGAATTGCTGACATTGCTCAACGCGCTAAAACATGAGGTTTCCGAGCTTTCCGAAACACGCCAGGAAGACGCGGAAAGCATTACCCGTTTCACCGGCCTGTCTGCCCATGAAGCCACTCGTCAGGAAATCAATCCCCGCTTATTAGCGCTATCACTCGAAGGGTTGAAATATTCTGTGAGCGATTTCGAACAATCGCATCCCAAATTGTCTGAAACCGTCAATTCGCTCTGTCATATTCTTTCCAATATGGGGATTTAATCGGGAGAAGCATACATTTCCTGTTGATGTATCTTGTGCGTTCAACGGAGGATCGCAGGCTATTGATGCGCGTTCCGCACCAACAGCACATCATAGTCGTCATGAGCAGACGCCGGGAGAATTATGCCTTCCTCAAAAAAAACAACCCAGACCTGGGTGGGATTACCACTGACATGGTCTGCGCTCAAACAGAGCCAGTACGGCATCGCAAAGATCGGATCGAGGAAATCCCGCTGTTTATCCGGCGGCTCAAGCAGAGAGGCAAGCTCTTCAATTGTTGGCAGCCGCCAATCAGTGAATCCGGCATACGATTGGGCGTTGGTTGCGCTCAAATGGCGCTGAAGGTCTTGATGGCGGATGAAAGGAGTCGGTCGCTGTTGCCACATCAGACCTGTCGCGAGGTCGGATACCACTGGATCGCCTCTTAACGTTGTCGCCTCATATTGATGCGAAAACGCGCCCTGTCTTGTCGGAGAGAGGCCGCCAGCCGACACATCGCCCGGGTGATGAAAACCATTCTTCCGAATCATGCTGTCAATCTCTTGTGCGCTTAGCTCAGCGGGCGCGGCGCGAAGAATAACCGTCGGCACCTTTGCGACAGGCGCAGCGCCGCTGGTCGGCAAGGCTGGCGACAGAAGTCCTAAGTCCGCGAGTGTGGCGTCGTCGAGTTCGCCGCTCACAGGAAGTCCTTGATCTTGTTGAAAGCGTGTCAGCGCCGCGCGTGTTTGTTTTCCCCAGATGCCATCCACCTGGCCGATCTGATAACCGCGCTGGCGTAAGGCGATTTGCGCCTGTTTTACTCGCGCTTTCTCGGAAGCGTCCGAAGCAGAAAATGCTGCGTCGCTCAATATGCCAATCATTAGGCATAAGCAGACGATCTGACGAAATATTCGCATCATAGAGAAATTTTTAGAGATGACTATTCTTTTTGCAACCATGAAGACACTTTCGAGAGAAGAAATTGTCAATAAAAAAAGATGAGCAAACGTGTAAAGAAGAAAAAGGCACAACAGATGAGGATGCGAAAGCCAACTTACTGGTATCAACAATCGGCGGTGTTGCCGTTCCGCCGCACCGCCGCCGGATTAGAAATTCTGTTGATCACGTCTCGTCGGCGAAAGCGCTGGATTTTGCCGAAAGGAATTATTGAACCTGGCATGTCCCCTCAAGATTCCGCCGTCAAAGAGGCGTTCGAAGAAGCCGGCATTGGCGGTCGTGTCGGAACGCAGGCGCTTGGCTCGTATTCGCGGGAAAAGTGGGATAGCGTATGCCATATCGAAGTCTTTCCCTTTGAAGTCACCGATATTTTCGACGATTGGCCTGAAAAAATGGTTCGACAACGGCGCTGGGTCACGCCTGAAGACGCCTGTAAGTTGTTGAAGTTCAAAGAAGTCGCGGCAATGGTTCGCGATGTTCAACGGTTGTTCTGAGCGTGAGGTCGCGCCGCAGGTCTCAGGAGCGCCAACGAGTGAGTCAGCTCGCCCAATGTCTGACATGGCGTCATTATGTTGCCAACGCAAGCGTTGGCGCTCCGAAATAATTTCTTATAACCATTAGGCATTATTGGAAATAAGCGTTTACCCACCCCTTGCCCCTCCCTGGAGGGGAATTTCGGATTGATTTTTTTATTTCCAATAATGTCTATTAAATCGGACGATAATGGACGAAAAGAAATCAGAAGTTCCACATCCTTCGGAAAAAAAACAAGAACAAGCCGCCAAAGACCTGACTGCCATGTTTTCCGATGAAAAAGACGAGGATTTTGATCCGACGCTTACTGGCCGCTGGATGTATTCTCCTCAACCTCAAGCCCCGTTTTTTAATGAACACGAGGAGGAATGGGACGATGATGAAATTTCGCATCAAGAGATTTTTTCCTCGCTGACGGCCTCAATTACTCAGGAAACGAAGCAATCGTTCTCCGTATTAAGCCTTTCTGACGAGCTTGAAGCATTCGCAGAAAAGCGCACACAAGAAAGCGAATCGGTCGAACCGTTCAGCCCTTCGGCCCCATCTTTCCGAAAGGAAGTCGAAGCGCTTCAAGAAAAACTGCATTGGAAAGTTGGAGCGGTCGTTGATGGGAAATATGAAGTCAAAGGGGTTGTCGGGCGCGGAGGCATGGGCATTGTGTACAATGTCCGCCATCGCGAATGGGATGTCGAGTTGGCCGTCAAAATGCCGCTTTCCTATTCTGAAGCCAGTGAGATATTCAAGGCGCGTTTCATCCGTGAAGCCCAGATATGGGTGAATTTAGGGATGCATCCGAATATTGTGCAATGCTGGTATGTCCGTGAATTGGGCGGGATTCCATGTGTCTTCATGGATTATATCAGTGGCGGAAGCCTGAAAGATTGGATCAAAGCCAAAAAAATCCAGCCGGGAGAGTGGGGGAAAATTCTTGATTTCATTATTCAAGCATGTGATGGATTAGGCTATGCGTATCAAAATGGCGTGGCGGCGCATCGGGATGTGAAACCCGGAAACTTGCTGCTGTCGAGCGATGGCAGGCTGCATGTGACGGATTTTGGAATCGTGCGGCATCAAAAGGAACAAGATATCGAAACGCAATCAGTGACATTGCCGGTCGGCGTGGCCGGCTTGAGCATGACCATTACCGGTTCAGACTTAGGGACGCCGGAATATAGCGCCCCTGAGCAATGGGGAAAAGCAAAAGAAGCCGATCCGCGCTCTGATATTTATGCCTTGGGGGGCATTCTTTTTGAACTCTGCTGCGGGCGTCGGCCATTTGATGATGGCAAACAGCGCGAACCCGCGCAAGTCATGATTGGACGCCATTTATTTATGCCGCCCCCCGATCCGCGAGCGTTTCGCACGGATGTTCCGGCAGACCTTGCGAATTTGATCTTGACGTGTTTACAGAAGGATCCGGAAAAACGACCTGCCTCTATCGCGAAACTCCGTCAACAGTGCGTTGAAATCTATGCCAGCGCGGTTGGCAAACCGTATGAACGCCCTGAGCCGCAAACAACAGAACTTCGGTCAAACGCCTTAAATAATCGGGCGGTTTCTCTCTTAGATTTAGGGCAAAAATTCGAAGCGTTAGCCGCATTCAACGAAGCGTTAAAACTCGATCCCCATCATCCTGAATCGGTCTATAATAAGGCGTTAGTCGAATGGCGAGACCGGCAAATTAATGATGAAGAAGTTATTCGCCGCTTAAAAGAAGCGAAACAGGCCAGCCCTCGCGCCGGATTGTATTTAGCCAATATTTACGCAGAACAGGCGGCGGCTGACGCGGCTGAACGCGAATTGATTGAAACCATCGAGCATGGCGCCGTGATTCCCTACAGCGCGATCTGGCGAGCATTAGGCGATGCGCAGATGGCGCAGGAGAAATTTGCCGAGGCAAGCGATTCGTATGAAAAAGCGTTAGAATTACTGCCGGATGACCAGGCGCTTCAACAACGAAGAAGCCTGGTAAATCAGCAGAACCGGAGTCTTGACGGGCAAATCCTGTTTCCCTGGCCGCATTGCCTCCATACATTTGTTGGAGAAAAAAGCGATGTCAAAAGCGCAACGCTGACGCCGGATGGCCGGTTGGCGTTACTGAGGTATCAACATGAGTTTAAACTCTGGGATTTGACGTCCGGCGAAACGCTCTGGACGTTTATCTGGAATGCCGCGCATGAACAATGGAATTGCAAAGGGCAGGCGAATACGACCACCTCAGTCGGCCTGACGCCAGATGGAAAATTTCTCCTTTCATCTCATAGCAAAAGCTCGCATCTCGTTCTCTGGGAATTGGACACAGGGCGCTGCCTTCGGACATTTACCGGGCATACAGACGGGATAAATGCCATAATTATGCTCCCTGGCGGAAATCATATTATCTCTGGCAGCGCGGATATGACGTTGCGATTGTGGGATATTCGCACAGGGGAATCGCTTCAGGAATTTCGAGGGCATACGAACCCTGTTAAAAGTGCGGCAGTCACGCCAGATGGACAATATCTCTTTTCCTGCGGGGGGGAATCGGTTCGGGTGTGGGAAGTGCTGACGGGAAAATACCTGAAACGATTAGCTGGAAAAGACCGAATTTCGGTCTTAGCCGTCAGCCCGGATGGACAGAAAATTTTTGCGGGGTGTCAGGATGGGCTGATACGAATCTATTCGTGGCCATTAGGACGTCTTCTCCACTCATTCAGCGGTCATGGCAGCGTGGTGACGATGCTTGCAGTTTCGCCAGACGGGCGATTTGTTGTCTCCAGCAGCAGCGATAAGACGCTTCGAGTGTGGAATGTTTCCACCGGAAAAATTGCTCATCTGCTGAAAGGGCATACCGCCGCCGTCACTTCCTGCGCGCTGGCCAAAAATGGGCGATTATTAATCTCGTCGAGTCGAGATCGAACGGTGCGCCTGTGGAATATGGCGACTGGCGAATGCATTCGTGTGTTGCAAGCCTTCAGTCATTGGATGGAATGCGTGATCCCGACTCCAGGTGAAAACGCCATCATCATCGGCAATGGCGAGGAACTCCGCTTGTTGCGCCTTCAAGATGGCCAATATGTTCGCTCGTTTGTCGCAAACGCGAAAGAATCTCTCTCGCTCACCACGCATTTTGCAAAACTTCAGGTCGTTGAAAAAACATCAAAACTCCTTTTCCAGTTAACTGGCGACGACTTTTCGTTCTGTTGGCATGAAGGCGGTTCTGCTGTAATGATTCCTGTTTCGATCAATGGACGATTTGCGATTGCTCTCTCCGAAAAAGAGAAACTCTGTTTTTCCGATCTTCAGACGCAGGCATTGCTTGAGATGTTTAAAGGTGGAAGCGGCTTACAGAGCTTCAGGAAACATCGCAATTGGATGACAGTGATTGTGATGACGCATGATGAACGCTTGCTCATTTCGAATTGGTTTGATGCTAGTGTGCGCGTCTGGGATGTGCAGAGTACGCAGGAAGTTCGGGTATTAGAAGGACATCAGGAGATTGTCACGGCGCTTGCCATCACTTCCGCCGGCACGCATCTGGTCTCTGGCAGCGCGGATAAAACCGTCCGGTTATGGAATCTGCGCACAGGCGAATGCCTTCGTGTGTTCACAGGACATGACGGGCAAATTTCAACTGTTGCCATCACGCCGAATGCGCGATATATTCTCTCCGGCAGCCTGGATAAAACCCTGCGTGTCTGGGATAGCGCAACAGGGATCTGTGTGAGAATCCTTTCTGGTCATGCCGAAAGCATTGCTGCTGCCGCCATGACAGATGACGGGCACATTGCCTTTTCCGCAGGGAAAGATAAAACATTTCGCATCTGGGCTGTAGATGCTGATGCCCCGCGCTATCTCGCGACACTCCAGGTCTGTCGCCAGCAGGAGCATGCTGAATTGCTGCTGTTCAAGGAACGCTATGGGAAGTATATCGCTCGCGCCGACACCGCCATGAATCAGGGAAAGATTGCGACGGCCTATACGTTCTTAGCCTTAGCCAGAGCCGTGCCAGGATATGAACGTGATCCCGCTGCGTTAGCGTTGAATTTGAAATTAGGGATGCAGTTACAGCGGAAAACTCTTCGAGAAGGCCGGCTTATTCGAAACATCGAAGGACACACTGATTTTATTACCTCAATTTCGGTCACGCCGGATGGCAGATTTGCCGTGTCAGGCGGGCGCGACCGCACTGTCCGTGTCTGGACGCTGGCAAATGGCACCAGCTTGCGAGAATTAAAAGGGCATCGTGGGAGCGTGTCGTGTGTCGCGGTATCGCCGGATCGCTATTTTGCCCTTTCCGGCAGTTGGGACACCACCTTGCGGCTCTGGGCGTTAGCGACGGGAGAATGTTTAAAAGTCTTCAAAGATCATGAAGATTATGTCCGCGCGGTTGCGATTACCCCGGACGGACGATTTGCGATTTCCGGCAGCACCGACACCACGCTGCGGCTCTGGTATCTTTCGCCCGGCAGACATGTGCAGGGCTTTGAAGGGATGATTGTGCCGTTAGAGGATGCGTATCGCGAAGCGGAGTTGACAACGGCAAAATGTCTGCGGGTCTTTCGCGGTCATACGAGCGACGTGGTGGCAGTCGCGGTGTCGGCGGATGGGCGGTACGCGCTTTCCGGAAGTTGGGATACGTCGTTGCGCTTCTGGTCGTTGACAAATGGCAAATGCCTCGAGACGCTGCGAGGGCATACGAATTATGTGACCTCCGTCGCGCTCTCGTCAGATGGGCGATTAGCCCTTTCTGGCAGTCGAGATGGCACAATCCGTTTCTGGAGCGTCGCGCGGAAAAAATGCGTGCGCGTGTTGCACGGGCATGACGGCTATGTCACCTCCGTCGCCATGACGCCGGATCGGCGGTTTGCTATTTCGGGAGGCTGGGATCATACGATTCGTGTCTGGCAGCTTTCAACGGGCGAATGTTTGCGGGTGTTTGAACGGCATACGGATGCGGTGGAAGCGATCTCGCTGACGCCAGACGGCCATTACTTAGTTTCTGGCGGGCGAGACCGCATTGCGCGGTATTGGGAATTCGATTGGAGGCTTGCGCCAGGAAAACACGCTGAAGAATAAGACTCAGTCTTTTATCCAAAGCATTGCCTGTTCGAGATCATCGAACCATTGAATTACTGGTATTTCCTTAGATGTTATCCGAAAATGCTCCACCGACCATTTGAGCAAAATACTGGTCGGCACGATAAACGCGATCTTTTGAAGACCATGCGCCACTAAGCGAGGATTGGCATAGGTTGCCACCCATTCGGCATCCTCTTTTTTCACGACTTCAGAATGTTGGGTATTGCTTATGATGTAGGCAAGATTCCCTTGTGTCTCAAAAAATTCTATCGTTTTTAGAATCGCCTCGCGAAATTCTGCGGACTTTGCGAATCCGCGCCAGTTTTGAATAAGGCATCGTCGTTCTGGCAGATAATCAATCTGGCAATATGGGGACTGATAGATGATCATAATCTTCTCTCCCAGGCAAACAAAACAGGCGTGTGAAATTTGAATTTCGCCCGACGTTGCCGTCAAATCAAGATTTGACACTCCTGTTTTCATGCCGCGCGCATTCGTAATTTACCGTTAAAAATTACGCCAGTCTCAAGAATGTTGTCAATTTTTTTATGGCGTGATCTTGCATTATTTTTCTATGCAAGAGATGCGTCACAGAGGGGCGATCTCTGAGCGAGAGAACTCAGAAATTCGCAGAATATGCTTGACAGAAAATTTTCTTTTGTTCGTATTATTCGTTTGACAGGGGAGGCAAAATGCAAAACAATATCTGGGAGAGAGTTTAACTTCACCTCGTTATGGATGTCCAAAAAAGAGCGAACGGATACGCTGGCATCGCGATGAAGGAGATCAGAGCCTTCGGCTTGTCATGATCTGAGTAGAAGCCGTATCTCAACGATAGGTGAAACGCAGAGAGATACGCCATATTTCCAATAGCGCCTAATAGTGTGTGACACGTATGAAAGTTGAATTACTGGTGACTTCAGGTGTAGCCAAAGGAAAACGATTTGTGTTTACCAAACCGGATTGTTTTCTGTTCGGGCGTGCTGCGGATGCGCATATCTCCCTTCCGAATGACCTCTATGTTTCCCGACAGCATTTCTTTCTTGAAATCGCGCCTCCTGTCTGCAAACTTCGCGATTTGAACAGCAAAAACGGTGTCATTGTCAATGGCGTGCGCTACGGCGGAAAAACTCCGTTGCCCAAAGAATTCAAACAAGCTCCGATTAATGAAACCTTGCTTAAAGATGGCGATGAGATTTCCGTTGGCGATACCCGGATTAAGGTCTCGATTCAGCTTGATACGATGGATTACCAATTGGCGCAGCAAACTCCGGCAGCAATCCGCTGCGCTCGTTGCGGCAGAGATGTCACCGCAGAGGTTCGCAGCCTGCCGCAGCCGCCGCAAGGCGGTTATATCTGCGCGGCCTGTCGAAAAGCCCAGACCGGGAGCAAGCCCGCCTCTGAATCCGGCGCAGCACAAAGACGCGCTCCTCAAGAACAACAAACGCCCCATGAATCGAAACCGCAGACGAAATCAATTTCAATCGAAGGCTTTGTCATCGAGGAAAAAGTCGGCACAGGACGAATGGGAGAGGTGTATAAAGCCAGAGAAAGTAAAACCGGCCAGTTAGTGGCGATTAAGATTTTTTCGCCTCGGGTCATGGTGAATCCGCATAAACTCAAAATTTTGCAGCGAGAGTTAGTGATCATCCGCCAGTTAAAACATGGGCATATCGTCCAGTTTTTGGGGCATGGTGTCGCTGGAAACCTGCTCTATTTCATTTTTGAATTTATTGATGGCATTACATTAAAAAAATTCATCCAATCTCACGCCGGTCGCGTGCCGTTGCGTGAACTCGCCCCGATTATTCTTGGCACGCTTGAAGGGTTGGCATACGCTCATCGAGTCAGGCTGTCCGCTCGCACTAACAGCGGCGTGATTCGGGAATGGGAAGGAATTATTCATCGCGATCTTTCGCCGGAAAGCATTCTGATCACGCAGAAAGGCGATTCCTGGTTAGCGAAACTTACGGATTTTCATCTGTCGAAAACCTTTGAAGAAGCGGGCATCACCGATATTACCACGCCGGAAGATATTTTAGGACAGCCAATGTATTGGCCGCGTGAACAATTGACTCATTACAAATATTTGAACCCGGCCACAGATGTATTTTCGATTGCGGCGGTCTTTTATGAAGCCCTGACCGGAACATGGGTGCGAGACGGGTTTAGTCAATTATTAAAAAAGAGCAAAGAGCAAGGGTATCGTCCGTCAATTTCCGATTACATGGGGGTGATTGCATCACATCCGGTTGTGCCAATTCGAGAGCGAGACCCGCAAATTCCCGAACCATTGGCGCGAGTGATTGATCGGGCGCTTCGAGAAAAGGAAATTCCGCAAGAAACGCGCAATGTCCAGAAAGAATTGCAAACCCTTCGCTATCCTGATGCAGGCGTATTCAAAGAAACGATTGCGAAGGTCTTGCTCGATTTGAATCTCGTTGATGCGTCTGGCCGTCTTGCGCCACAGCAATCAGCGGAGAACGCGCAAGGCAAGTCGCCATCCAACATGATCATGCTTTCGAATCCGCAGGAAGGGACGACGCGCGATGCCGCGCTTCTTTTGCTGGATGTTGCCCAATCCACGCAATATGTTGTGAATAAGGGAGATACGCATTTCAGCACATTAATTGGAAATATGTTGCGGCGGATTCGCACACATGCGCTTTCGCAATCCTTATTTTTTCTGAAAGGCACTGGAGATGGGTTCTTGGCGGCGTTCAGTTCGATGAACGATGCGTTTGCCGTTGCTGAAACCTTTTTATCCAGTCCAATAGATACGCAAATTCAACTGCGGCTGGCCCTGCATTATGGCAGCGTGAGAGTCGGCGTAGATGGCGATTTGTATGGTCTGGAAGTGCATCGAATCAGCCGAATTGAAGGTGTAGGCAAAACAGATCGCATTGAATCTGCGGCTCGACTTTCTGAGTTTCCTGACGCCAACCGGATTATGATTTCCACCGTCGGGCTCGAACAACTATCCGAAGTTCATCGCACACGCTTCACCCTGGCAGGGGCATTTCGATTGGCAGGATTTGAGGAGCCAACCACGTTATGGACGATGAATGCGTCAATCAAATAGATCGGCAAGAGAGACATCGAGGTTATGGAAATTCTGAGCGCTGGGCTGACAGATGTTGGATATAAACGTCAACACAATGAAGATGCGTTTTTATGCGATGAAAAAAAGCGCCTTTTTATTGTGGCTGACGGCATGGGAGGACGCGCTGCTGGGGAAACGGCAAGCCAGGCGGTCGTGACGGTGTTGCCCCTTTTGTTAAAAGAAAAAATACAAGCGCTCGATACGCCGACGCCTGGGCAAATTACCTTTATCATCGGCAATACGCTGGCAGAATTGAGCGAACATCTCTATCGCCAATCGCAAGAATTCCCAGAAATCAAGGGGTTAGGTTCGACCGCCGCCTTGCTTTTTATTCATCATGAGATGGCGTATGTGGCCTGCGCTGGAGATAGTCGGGTGTATTTGCTGCGAGAAAAACGGCTGCTGCAAATTACCAAGGATCAGACGATTGCCGCAGCCTTAGTGCGCACAGGACATCTCAGCCCGGATAAAGCCGCCTGTCATCCTTTGAGCCATGCGCTCGAAGAGTTTATTGGCAAAGAAGGCCAATTGCATCCCGGAGTCTGGTGTAAAAAGCTGCGTCCTGGAGATCGTTGGTTATTATGTTCCGACGGCCTGACAAAAGGATTGACCAATGAAGGATTAGCCCGCCTTCTCTCGACCAGAGTTTCGCCCCAGGAAGTCTGTCATGATTTGGTTTCTACTGCGAAAGAGAATGATGGAACGGATAATATCACGGTGATTGTCGTTGATATGGCGGACAGTCATGAACAGCCAAGCGAAGGGTGAGATCATGCCGAAACAACCTGGACATGATGAGAAAAAACAACAGCCTGACGCTGAGCATACGATCACGAAACCGTCTCCGCCGGGACAAGATCAGACATTATCTCAAGCACAGAATGGGCAGGCATCTGCGCCATTCACCGCAGACGCTAAAAAACCAGCGTCTCAAGACCAGGCCAATGCTTCTCCGCCCCAACAACCAGCCCAGGGCGAACAAACGTTGACGGCAGGCGCCGCCCTGCGCGAAATCGCGCAAAGCAAACATGTAGTCACGTTTACCAAACGCGGCACGATTTCCGACCCCACATTAACCCATGCGTCCCGCGCCGCCGTTCCCCAGTTCGCAGAGAAAGTTAACTGGGACATTGGCGATGTGATTGAAGGGCGATTCGAAGTCATTGAAATCATTGGACAGGGCGGCATGGGTATCGTCTATCGGGTGAACCATCGGGAATGGAAGATGGAGATGGCGGTCAAAATGCCGTTAGCCTATTTGGTGGCAGACGAGGCATCGAAAGCTCGCTTTATCCGCGAAGCGCAAACCTGGGTAGATTTAGGGCTGCATCCGAATATTGTACAATGCTGGTACGTCCGTGAAATTGGCGGGGTTCCTCGCGTTTTCATGGATTATATTGAGGGCGGCAGCCTGAAGGATTGGATTCGGCTGGGGAAGGTCAAGCCAGGGGAATGGGATAAAATTCTGGATTTAGTGATTCAAGCATGTGACGGGTTGGGCTATGCGCACGAGCGCGGCGTGGAAGTGCATCGCGATGTGAAACCCGGCAATATGCTCTTGACGAATAAAGGAGATTTGCTCGTCACCGATTTTGGGATTGTCAAACGCGCCGGAACTGAGGAGGCCGCGCCGAAAAAAAACAAATCAACAGAGGCGAAACCGCGCACGGGACAAGATATTACGGAAACTGGCTCAGAATTAGGCACCCCGGAATATGGCGCGCCGGAGCAATGGGGCGGAGCGAAAAATGCTGACCGCCGGGCTGATATTTATGCGTTAGGCGTCATTCTCTATGAACTCTCCTGCGGACGGCGTCCATTTGACGATGGAAGCCATACGGAGCCGGTGCATGTGATTATTGGCCGTCATTTATCAATGGCGGCGCCAAGCCCCAAAATTTTTAACCCAGATATCCCCGACGCATTAGCAGAGATTATTCTGCGCTGTCTTGATAAAGACCCTAATAAACGTCCGGAATCTATGACAGATTTGCGACACGAATTAGCTCGAATCCATCGGGAAATTATCGGGAAAAATTATCGGCGGCTGATTCCCCAGGCGGCGGACTTACGCTCAGATGCATTAAATAACCGGGCGGTTTCGTTCCTGGATTTAAATAAAGAGGCTGATGCGTTTAGTTCATGGAATGAGGCGTTGAAACTCGATGCGTATCATCCAGAATCGCTTTATAATCGCACGCTGTTGGATTGGCGCGCCTGTAAATTGACGGACGACGACGTGATCCGCCAATTAGAAGAAGCGAAGCATGTCACCAAGCGGTCGAGCGTCTATTTAGGCTTTATTCATTTGGAACGCGCGGCGGCAGATGAAGCGGAACAGGAATTCCTGAGCGCCCTTGAGGATCAGGAACTGCGCAACAATGCCCCTGTCTGGCGAGCGCTCGGCGATGCGCGACTGGCGCAGGAAAATTATGCGGGGGCTGAACACGCCTACCAACAGGTATTAGACCTTGTTCCTCGCGATAAAGAAAGCTTAGAACATCAGCGCTTAGCCCAAGCCCGCTCCCGCGTTCGCAATGAGAAAGTGACCTTTAGCTGGCAGCATTGCTGCCGAGCTTTCGAAAGCGGACATCATGGCCCGGTGACATCGGTCGCAATTTCATCGGATGGCCATTATGCGGTCTCCGGCGGCGAAGATAAAACCATTCGCCTCTGGAACTTGATCACGCACGAATGCCAATGGGTGTTTCGCGGGCATGAAGATGCGGTACTCTGCGTTGCCATCACGCAAGACAACCACTACGTGGTTTCTGGCAGCCGCGATAAAACGGTCAGGCTCTGGGATGTGAGCAGCGGAAAATTCGTCAAAAGTTTTCGCGGGCACACCGATTGGGTGACAGTGCTCAAAGTCGCGCCCGATGGACGGCGAGCCGTCTCCGGCAGTCGCGACAGAACGTTGCGTCAATGGGAAATTCCGACAGGCAAGTGCTTCTGGACATCGGAAAAGTTTTCGAACGAGATCAATACGCTGGCGATCACGCCAGACGGACGCTTTGCCTTATCCGGCCATGAAGAAGAGAACCTGTATCTGTGGGATTTGACCACCGGCAAACGGACAGAGCGAAAATACTACGGCGCTTCATTAGAGACGTTAGGGCTGTTTTCGACAGTCGTTTCGGCGTTGACGATTGCCCCTGATGGCTCGTTTGCGGTGGCCGGGCATCGCAACGCATCCATGCAGCTCTGGGATGTGAAATCCGGCCAGGAACTCCAACGGTTAAAAGGAGGGCATGACGAAGCGATTACCTCCATCGCTGTTACGGGCGATAATCGCCATATTATCTCAGCGAGCACAGATGCGACCTTATGTTTATGGGATTTGCAATTAGAAAAAAATGCGCATGTCTGGACATTTGAAGGGCATCGAGAAGCGATTACCGGCATTGATATCAGTAAGGAAACCCAGACCGTCATTTCTGGAAGCCGCGATGCGACGGTAAAATTATGGAATCCAACGACCCGCGAGAATTTTTGGACGTTCTGGGAAGATCATGGGCATACAGATGTCGTTACCGCGGTTGAATTCGGCTTAAATGGGCGGTTTCTTGTCTCAGCAAGCCTGGATATGAGCTTGCGGCTATGGGATGTCGAAAGCGCGAAATGCTTACGAACGTATGAAGGGCATGTTAAAGAAGTCACCTGCCTTGCGGTCACGCCGGATGGCCGCATGGCCGTGTCAGGCGGCAAAGATGAAGTGGTCTTGCTCTGGGAACTCGGCACTGCCCGCTGTTTCCTCACGTTTAAGGGGCATGAAGGCAATGTCACAGCAGTGACGATGACGCCGGATGGTCAGTTTCTCGTATCAGGCGGAGAAGACCGCACGGTGCGTTTGTGGAGTCTCAAAACGGGCAAATTGCTGCGAACGCTCTCCGGCCATGCCGGAAGCATTACCTCCTTATCCATCACGCCGGATGGGCGCTTTGTGGTTTCAGGAAGCCATGACCGCACATTGCGCTTATGGAATCTTTCGACTGGAAACTCTGTGCGCGTATTTGCCGGACATAACGAACGCATCAACTCTGTCTATGTTCTCTCGGATGCGCGTTTTGCGTTATCAGGCAGTCACGATAACACCATTCGACTCTGGCATCTTGGCACAGGGAAATGCGCGCGCATCTTTAGTGGGCATAAAGATGGCGTGAATGGCGTGGTGGCAACGGTTGACAGGCGTTATCTCATTTCCGGCGCTGATGACCATACGGTTCGCCTCTGGGAATTGGCGACGGCCAAATGCCTTCGCACCTTTAAGGGACATAAAGACAGCGTCACCAGCGTCGCAATCACCCCGGACGGGCGCTATGCGGCCTCCGGAAGCCGGGACGCTTCCCTGAAATTGTGGGATTTGGATGTTTCTAATGCCGAGCGATATGATGCGGCGTTACAGGTCTCGCGTCAGCAAAATCATGGTGAACTTCAAATCCTGACGGAACGCTTTCAAAAACTGATGGAATGGGCGAAAACCGCCTGGGAACACGGCAAAACGACTGCCGCCTATCGCTATCTGCTTCAGGCGCGCTCAACTCCTGGGTATGAACGCGCGCCGGAAACATTGGCGTTGAGCGCCATTATCGGAAAAGTGCTTCCTCGAAAACGCCTGCGTGGAGAATGGGAGGTCTGGGTTGCCAAAGAGCATCATGGCACCGTAACAGGGATCGCGGTGACTCCTGATGGACACATCGCAGTTTCCTCCAGCGCTGATATGACCCTTCGCGCCTGGGAGATTGAAACCGGTAAATTTCTTCAACTGTTTGATGGGCATTGGCTGGCAGTGAATGCGGTGGCGATTACGCCAGATAATCGGTTTGTGGCCTCTGGCAGCGAGGATACGGCGTTGCGCCTCTGGGATATTCGTTCTGGTCGCTGTTTGCGCACGTATGAAGGACATCAGCAAGATGTGAGCGCTGTTACAGTTTCCCCGGATGGGCGTCACTTGCTGTCTGGCAGCGCTGACGGGACGATTCGCGTGTGGAATCCCGCTTCAACGAAATGTTTGCAAATCATTAAAGGACACCGCGACCGCGTTTCGGCAGTTGGCATGACCGCAGACAGACGCTATCTTTTTTCTGGAGGCGAAGACCGCTCTGTGCGCTTATGGGACAAAGCCAACGGAAAAATGCTGCAATTATTCAAAGGGCATAAGCAGCGAGTTAATGCGGTCATCGCGACCCCAGACAGCCATTACCTGATTTCAGCCAGTTCCGATGGAACATTACGCCTCTGGAATATTGAAACAAACAAATGCGTATTGGTCTTGAAAGGACATGAGGGAGAAGTGCTTTCCGTCACCATGACGCCAGATGGACGGTTCCTCTTTTCCGGCGGGGACGACAAAACTGTCAGGCTGTGGGATTTGGTAAGCGGGCAAAATATCTGGACATTTCGCGGACATAAAAAAAGTGTCACCGCGATCAGCATCACGCCAGATGGCCGCTTTCTGCTCTCTGGCAGCGAAGATCAAACTTTGCGAGCCTATGAATTAGATTGGGAATTGGATACCAGCGAACAAGCGGTGACATTGGGAGATGACCATGAAAAGGTCGTGCAGAGTACAGGTGTGTTTCAGCGATTAACAGCGCTGTTTCAGACGGGAAAACATGCCTGAATGTCCCTTATGGCGATATCATGAATAGTTCAAAGGAGGGGATGACACCATAATATGGGTGAGATGCGTATTGAGATTAGCATTATTGCTGGCCCGGCCAAAGGGCAACATTTTATCTTCGAGAAACCTGACCGGTTTCTTTTCGGACGCGCCCTTGACGCCCGCGTTTCTTTGCCGAATGATCCGTATGTTTCCCGCCAGCATTTTCTGTTAGAAGTTTCTCCGCCAGAGTGTAAAGTGACAGATTTGAATAGCAAGAATGGCACGTTCGTCAATGGCGTGCGTTACGGAGGACGAAAGCCTGCGGGAAAAGACGTGAAACAGGCGCCTCCCGGCGTGCATGACGTGGCCTTGCGAGATGGGGATAAAATTACGGTTGGGGATACGGAAATGTTGGTCATGATTGCGTTGCCATCGCCATCCGATGATCGCGACCGAACGGTATCGTTTGTCTCGTCTGCCAAAGTCGAACAGGAGCAGGGGGCGAACCCGTTGGGCATGTTAGGTCAACTGCTCCAAAACGCCGCCAAGAAAAAACACGTCGAAAGTCCGATTGCCCCGTTGCCAAAAGTGGATAACGGCATGCCGCAAATTCCCGGCTATCGCATTGAAAGAATGATTGACCGGGGAGGAATGGGGATGGTGTATAAAGGGACAGACCTCCGACAGGATAAGCCTGTGGCGATTAAAATTATGCTGCCGCAGATGGCGACCAATCCTGACAATATTAAATCGTTTCAGCGGGAAATTGATGTGACGCGCCAGTTGAAACATCAGAATATTGTCGAATTGTTCGATCATGGCAAAAGCGAGTCGCTTTTCTATTTCGTGCTGGAATATGTGAACGGCATGAACCTCTATCAATTTTTGATGTCTCGCAACGGGAAAATCCCCCTGGAAAGCGCCGCCTCAATTATGCTGGACACGCTGGACGGCCTGGCGTATGCCCATTACGTCACAATCGTCAGCGAAATCGCCGGAGGCGTCAGCCAAACCTATACCGGCATCGTCCACCGCGATTTAAAGCCCCAAAACATCTTATTAGGGTTCACGCCGAAAGGAGTCGAGACCAAAATCTCAGACTTCGGCATTTCTAAAAGTTTCGAATCTGCCGGATTCACGAATATTACCAAACCGGGCGAAGTCCTGGGAACGCCAATGTACTGGCCGCGTGAACAGATCACGCATTATAAATATCTCAACCCGGCAACAGATGTCTTTTCGATTGCGGCGGTGTTTTATGAAATGTTGACGGGCAAATGGGTTCGAGATGGTTTCGAATCTCTGTTCGAACGGTGCAAGCGTCAGAAACGCCTGGCCGCTATTTCTGACTATATGACGGTGATTATCGGCAATCCAGCCATCCCGATTCAACAGCGGAACCCTGAAATTCCCGATCCCGTGGCAGCCGTGATTGATCGGGCGCTCAAAGAGGCTGAAGTGCCTTATGACGAACGCAAAATGCGCGAAGCGCTCTCTGAGTTACGTTATCCTGACGCCAAAGCTTTTCGCGAAGCGTTGGCGCAGGCGCTCGAAGCATCGGGGCTGAGCGAGCGGCGCATCCGCGACGCCCAGCAGCGAATGAGCCGAAACCCAGAGGAGCAAGAGGAACCGGAGGAGGTGAGTCAGGACGCGCCCAAGCAAGAGGAAAAACCGCCGATTCCGCGTCCTGATACGCCAATTAATGAGGCGGCGCCGCCATCAGAAGGCTCAATTTTTTATTCGATCATGCCGCTGGAATCAGACCGGAAAGATATCGCTCTTTTAGTGCTTGATCTTGAAGGCTCGTCAGAGTATCTTCGCGAAGTTGGCGATACCTATTTTTCCAATACCGTCGGGAAAATGTACAATCGCGTCAAAAAACATGAGGCGGCAAAAGATTTACTGTTCTTGAAGTCCACTGGCGGGGGATTTCTCGCGGTGTTTACAACGGCAGCGTCAGCGCTTGCGTTAGCGAAATCATTTCTCGATTCGCCGGTTCGCGCGGATATTCACGTGCGCATGGCATTGCATTGGGGGCTGGCGAAAGTCGCGCCTGACGGCGATGTCCTCGGCGTAGAAGTCCATCGCGCCTTTCGCATCCAAAATGTGCAAATGCCGGAACAAGTAGATGATGCGTATGATGGCGCACCGATTCCGTTTTCCGATAGAATTGTGATTACGGCGGATTGTCTTCAGCGGCTTGAAAAACCAGAACAGGCAAAATTTCGACATGCTGGCCGGTATAAATTAAAAGGATTCGAAGAAACCAGTGATATTTGGGTGCTGCAAAAATAAAGAAGTGACCGTCTCGGTTATTCTCAATAGGAACAATTCATCAGCGCGTCATTGCCGATGGCGGACGCGCAACCCAGAGGAGAAGACAGACCAATGAAAATTGCGTTAGGAAGTGATCACGCAGGATTTGAACTCAAAGAAGATGTCAAAGCATATTTATTAGAAGCCTTTTCGCAACATGAAATTATTGATATGGGCGTCTATGATCTCACGTCAGTCAGTTACGCTGAATATGGCGCGAAAGTCGGGAAAGCGGTTGCCTCTGGAGACGTTGATCGAGGAATCGTCATCTGCGGCAGTGGCTTAGGAATTTCAATGACCGCCGGGAAAGTGCGCGGTGTGCGCGCGGCGCTCTGTCATGACGAATATACTGCCAGGATGAGCCGATTACATAACGATGCCAATGTCCTGGCGATGGGCGGACGCGTCGTCGGGAAAGGCGTGGCGCGCGAGATGGTGAAAGTGTGGCTGGAAACGCCTTTCGAAGGAGGTCGTCATCAAACGCGCGTAGAACAAATCGAGGCATTGACGAACGAGTGAAAATTGACGGCGCAAAAACAAGCGTTGCAATCATTTCCAGTTCTGATTTTTCTTATTCTGTATCGCGTCATCTTTCAGCGAAACATCATGATTTTTACATGAATTGTGATGCTTTTGTTGTCGGATTCATTCTTTTTTTGTTGACATTCTCAGATAGAGAAATAGCCTTATTCCTAATGTATTTTGTTTTTCTTGATAGGACATAATACCCACGCCGGAACGCTCGATAAGCATTCCGCTTTTCTACGAGGTGCGCTATGGCTGATCAACTTGTCTCTGTAACAATTGACGGACAGCAGACACAAGTCCCCACGGGCTTAACCATCATTAAAGCTGCTGAAACGCTCAATATCTCTATTCCTTCTTTGTGTTATCATAAAGAATTATCACCCACCGGAGGATGCGGTATTTGTTTGGTTGAAGTACAAGGACAACGTGGGTTTACCCGCGCCTGCACTACTCCGGTAACGCAGGGCATGACGGTACGCACGCGCAGTCGGGAACTGATGAATATGCGTCGAGGCATTCTGGAACTTATGCTGACGAACCATCCGGATGACTGTTTTTATTGCATCCGCAACGGCGCATGTGAATTGCAAACGCTTGCCAAACAACTCGGCATCGAACGGTCTGGATTTGGCAAAATTATTGATTCGCTGCCGGAGGATACAAGCTCGCCTTCGATTGTTCGAGATTCCGATAAATGCGTGTTATGCGGACGTTGCGTTGCTGTGTGCGGCGAAGAAATCCAAACCGTATTTGCCATTGGCAAAGCGCATCGTGGATTTGATACGGTCGTCGGGCCGCCATCCGGCAAATTTGCAGAATCGCTCTGCGTCAACTGCGGACAGTGCGTGGCATTCTGCCCCACAGGCGCGCTGCATGAGAAAGAAGAAAGCGAGTATGTCTGGGCGGCGCTTGAAGACCCCGAGAAAATTGTCATCGTCCAGGAAGCTCCTTCCGTCCGTGTGTCACTGGCGGAAGCGTTCCAATTACCAGTCGGAACGAATATGGTCGGCAAAATGTATCGCGCATTAAAAATGATGGGATTCAAGTATGTGTTTGATACGAACTTTGCCGCCGATGTGACGATTATGGAAGAAGGTTCGGAATTCATCGAACGCTTGCAGCATGGCGGCGTCTTACCGTTAATTACTTCCTGCTCGCCGGGATGGGTCAAATTCGTCGAAACGTTTTATCATGACATGCTGCCGCATGTGTCATCCTGCAAATCGCCGCAGCAAATGTTCGGTGTGTTAGCGAAAACGTATTTTGCGCAGAAACATCAGCTTGATCCCGCGAAAATCGTCACCGTCTCAATCATGCCGTGCACGGCGAAAAAATTCGAGGCTCGGCGGCCTGAAATGCGAGCATCAGGGTATCAAGATGTAGATTATGTGTTGACGACGCGCGAATTGATTGCGATGATTCGCGAAGCCGGCATTGATTTTGCGTCATTAGATGACAGCCAGCCGGATGACCTGATGGGACAATACAGCGGCGCTGGCACGATTTTCGGTGCGACCGGCGGCGTCATGGAAGCGGCGTTGCGCACAGTCTATGAAAAAGTTACGGGAACGCCGCTGCCGGGTGTCGAAGTAAAAGACGCTCGCGGCATTCAGGGCGTGAAAGAATTTTCGGTGGACGTGGCCGGAACGAAACTCAATTTTGCCGTTGCCAATGGCTTGGGGAATGCCCGCAAAGTGTTGGATCGTGTGGCCGAAGCCAAAGAAAAGAACGAGCCAATCCCGTATCATTTTATCGAAGTGATGGCCTGCCCCGGCGGATGTGTCGGCGGCGGCGGTCAGCCATACGGCACGACGCAGCGCTCGATTTTGAAGCGTCGTGCAGAACGCGCCCTGGGCTTATATGCCGAAGACAAAGAGATGAAAATTCGGAAATCTCACGAAAACCCGGAAGTCACGAAATTGTATGACGAATTTCTTGAACATCCGCTTTCACACAAATCGCACGAGTTGCTGCATACGAGTTATACGGAACGCGAGCAATTTCTTTTCTGAGAGAACCTCACAAGCCCTGCCAGGATTTAACCCCTGGCAGGGGCAGAGACGCGCTCACCGAACATGTTCGTTCTTCAAAAAAAGCGCGATGAGAAAACCGGCGAACAGACAGGCCGCCCCAGCGGCAAAGGAGTAAGTTCCGGCTTCTGCCGCAAAACGATCCTTCATGCCGGCAACGATTTGCGGGCCAACCACGCCGGCACACCCCCAGGCCGTCAGAATCGCGCCATAGACGACAGGCATGAATTTCACGCCGAATGTATCTTTCACAAACGACGGCATCGTGCCGAATCCGCCGCCATAACACAACAGCACGTAGCAGACAAGCATCCCAAACAGCCAGGGATGCGTTACCACCAGCAGCAAGAGGAAGACGGCGAATTGCGTTCCAAGAATCAGCCGAAATGTCTGAACGCGTCCGATTTTATCTGACATCCCGCCCCAGAAAAACCGCCCGATGCCGTTGCATAATGAACTGATGGCGATCAATGTTGCTCCCGCTGAAGCGAGCGAGGCGCTGATCTCCGGGGCTGACAAATCTGTTCCCGCGTCTATGCGCAATTTCAGCAAGTCTTGTAAGAGCGGCGACTGAAACGCAATAAACATAATTCCCGCAACGATGTTAAAGAAAAACATCAACCACATCATCGCAAATTTCGGCGATATGATGCACTGTTTTGCGGTCAACGGCTCTTCCGCGTCCGTCGCCGCAACGCGTGTTGCCGGCGATGTATATCCGACAGGCGCGTACCCGGCAGGCGGCATTTGCAAAAACGCGCCGGCGATAGTCAGGCAGATAAAGATCGCCACGCCGATATACGCAAACACGAATACCAGATTGTTTCCAGTCATTTCCATAAAGAACGGGCCTAAAATTTTCGACATGACTAACGAGCCGAATCCAAATCCCATAACCACCATGCCGGTCACAAACCCTTGCTTATCGGGGAACCATTTCGATGCGGTTGCGACTGGCGTGACATATCCAAGCCCCAATCCAATTCCGCCGATAACTCCATAGCCGACATAGAGAAGCGGCAAGTTGGAGATCGAGAGGGCGTAGGCCGAGATAAAATGCGCGATTGCATAAAGGATTCCGCCTGACATTGCCAGCGTTTTCGGGCCGAATTTGGGCAGGTGAATGCCGCCCCAGGCGGCTGATATGCCCAACATAAAGATCGCGATGCTGAATGTCCAGGCTGTTTGGGCGTTCGTCCAGCCATACGCCTTGACAATCGGGTTTTGAAAAAAACTCCACGCATACACCGTTCCCAGGCACAACTGCACGATCGTGCCCATTATTGCAATAACCCACCGATTTGCCGTTTTCACATCGCGTGCCATCGTTCTGTTCTTTTATGCTTGTGAGTGGAAATTCCGACGATCCATAACGGCAGCGTCGCCCTGACAGGAGTGTTTTGGCAGACAGATGCGTACCCCGGGCAGCCATGTCCGGTCAAGGCTATCGGGGGTACGAGTGACCCGTCAACGCAAGCGTTGACACGCTTTTTACCGCGTGTTCAATGTGTCTGTTACAGAGACGTTATAGATGCAAATATTGAAAATTAATATTGTGTCCCTCGCAGACCTCACAGGTTTTAAAAACATGTGCGGTCTTATTAAAAATCAATACTCACATCTATAATTGGCATTATTTCAGAGGGTTCAATCTGACCGCGATACAATCATAGGCCATTCGCCCACCCTGATAGGCGACTACGCCGCGCCGTATGACGCGCCAGCCCCCGTTTTGATAAACGCCTTCGGCTTCGAGCCTGGCAATCAGATCACTGGTGGAATCGAGCCATTCCAGCAAGCTCTGATTCTGTGTCAGAGCCACAGGTTTCATTTTGGGAATGGCAATGAGGGTGACAGGCTCCACAATCAGGTTCGACAGATCGTGGAACGTCAACGCCTCCGGCGCTGCTTTCGCCTGCAACCGAATCATCCTGGTACGAGTATCCGGACCGGACGATTCTTTGGCGGTATCAACTAAATCCAACAGATAGTTACGAATGTCATCCAGATTTTTAACATCCCACAATTTTTCAAAACTGGGGTAGGTTTCAAGGGCTCTGGCTAACACGGAGATTTCGCGCAGGTAATGGTTGCGTTGAGTGTCCGAGATCACATACATAATCACCAGCATGACAGGTTTGCCATCCGGGGCGTTATACGCGATTCCCTCCGGACTCCATCCGATGGCGCACATCAAATCTTCCTCAAACGACACCCGCGCATGCGGACATGCCCATCCTTTGCCCAGGGCGGTGTTGAACGATTCCTCGCGCTTCATGACATGCTCAAAGATGTCGACGTCGGCGGGAACTTGAGGAAAAGCGGCGATCACATGTGCCAAAAACTGCAAGGCGCTCGTTTTATCGTTATCTGGCAGCTCAAAAAGGCGGCCTTCTTGTAAGGCGGTCAAAATACTATTCATAATCAATTATTTCCGTAACGTTTGAAAAACCAGACTTTTACGACATGCGTCAACACAGCGTACAAAAGCAGAAACAGCGCAATCCACGCCCAGTAAATCGCTGGCAAGGGCGTCATCCCTAAATAATCGGCTAAGGGCGAGTAAGGCAACCAGGCGCCAATCGCCATGATAAACAGGGTCGTCAGGCTCATGTAGGCGGAGGCTCGACTGCCGAAAAATGGGATGCGCCGCGTTCGAATGATATGGACGATCAGGGTTTGCGTCAAGAGCGATTCGACGAACCAACCGGTCTGAAATAGTTTGGCCAGGTGTTCCTGCTGCATGAGGGTTGTTGCCTGGTCGCTAAATGCGCGGCAATGGAAAAAAAACCACATCAGCGCAAACGTCGCATAATCGAAAATCGAACTGATCGGCCCGATGAAGATCATGAAGCGTTTAATGTTCGTGATATTCCATTTGAGGGGTTTGGCGACAATCTCTTTGTCCACCGTATCGGTCGGGATGCCAGTCTGCGAAAAATCGTACAACAGGTTGTTCGTGAGAATCTGCACCGGCTGCATGGGGAGGAACGGCAGCAGATAACTAGCGCCCACCACGCTGAACATGTTACCGAAATTGGAACTGGCGCCCATACGGATGTATTTGATAATATTGGCAAAGACTCGCCGTCCTTCCATAATCCCCTCTTCCAGCACCAGAAGATTTTTTTCCAGCAAGACGATCCCGGCGGACTCTTTCGCGACATCCACCGCGGAATCCACCGAAATGCCCACATCAGCTGCCTTCATGGCTGGCGCGTCGTTGATGCCGTCTCCCATGAAGCCCACAACGTGGCCGTTACGCCGTAATTCCTTCACGATCTCCTCTTTTTGCGACGGCGACAACTTAACAAAGACATTGCTCTCCTCGACAGCTTTGGAAAACTGTTCTGGCGCAAGCCGAGCCAATTCTGCCCCGGTCACCAGGCGCTCAACAGTCAGCCCGACATCGCGGCAGACCTTTTCGGTGACCAGACTGTTATCGCCAGTCAGAACTTTGACGTTGACGCCAGCGTCAGCGAGCAGCGCTAATGCTTTATCTACCATATCTTTGGGAGGATCAAAAAAGGCGATATATCCCAGCAAGATAAGTTGAGATTCATCGTGCACCGAGAACGTCGTCTTCTCCCGTGGAAATTCGCGGTAAGCGATGCCGAGCACCCGAAACCCATCGCGATTCAGGCGCTCGACTTCCTCAAACAGGTCATCGCGCAGCATATTGACGAGCGGATAGACCTCCTCATCGATCTGATACCGGGTGCAGACCGCGTAAATTTCCTCTACCGCGCCCTTACAGATGAGGACATGGTCGCCTTCATACTCAACCACCACAGACATCCGCCGGCGCTGGAAATCAAACGGCAACTCATCCACTAAGCGGCATTGATCCAGATTCAGGTCGGCGTGTTCGATGACCGTGCGGTCGATCAGGTTGCGCAAGCCGGTCTGGAAATAGCTGTTGAGGTAAGCATAATTTAAGACTTCTTCGCTGACATTCCCTAAAATATCAACGTGCTGTTCTAAGACGACCCGATCCTGGGTGAGCGTGCCGGTTTTGTCTGTGCACAGCGTGTCAATCGCCCCGAAATTCTGGATGGCTGGCAACCGCTTGACAATCACCTTTTTCCGGGCCATCGTCAGCGCCCCCTTCGCCAGGTTGACGGTGACAATCATGGGCAGCATTTCAGGGGTCAGCCCCACCGCAATAGAAAGACCGAAGATCAAGGCATCCAGCCAGTTGCCCTTAGTCATGCCCACAATCAAAAACACTGCACAGACCATCACCACCATAAACTTGATCATGAGCCAGGTGAAGGAGTACACGCCGCGGTCGAAATCAGTCTCTTCGCGTTTTTCGGCCAGGCGCTCCGAGATGGCTCCGAACAAGGTCTGGACGCCGGTATTGATCACCAGACCGCGGGCTGTGCCGCTGGTGACTGATGTCCCCAGGAAACAGGCGTTTGGCAAATCCAGAGGGGACAGGGATGGGGAGGCGGAAATCGCCGCCGTCTTCTCTATCGGCATGGATTCTCCGGATAAGGCCGACTCGCTGACGAAAAAGTCCTTGGCACTAATCAGGCGCAAATCCGCCGGCACAATGGACCCGGCCTGCAAGAGCACGATATCGCCAGGAACGACCTCAGAAATTTTGATTTCGGTTTCGACGCCATTGCGCATCACCATCGTGCGGGACTGCACGCGTTTGCCGAGATTATCTACGGCCTGGCTGGCGCGGCGGTCGAGGACGTAAGACATGCCAACGCTGAGCAGGATCATCGCCCCCACAATGACAGTAGACTTGATCTCGCCAATGATCGCGGATATCCCGGCGATCAACACCAACTGCACCACCAGCGGACTTCTGAAGCGTTGGAACATATCGGTCCAGAATCCTATCCGCTTGGAGTGCGATAGTTCGTTTGGCCCATAGTGTTCTAATCGCTGGGTCACATGTTCGCTGTTTAATCCTTGAAGTGACGCTCCAAGGGCATCAAATGCCTTTGGGAGCGGGGCGGCGCAAAGTTCTATCAGACGACGCTCATTCTCGTTTGACAGATGTTGGGCGGATGATGAAATATCAGAGCCGTTCGAAGTATGATGATACTCAACTTTTTTCATGGCGCAACTCCAATAGTGCTTAGGATAGCGGTTCAAAAGAGTTTATAATTGCACTGTATCACGGACAAGAATTCTGCGACGTTTCCCCTGTCAAGTTTTAACAACAGTTCTTAAATCTGTTCCTGGAATTATTCATCAATAATGTCGAAAAAGGCAGTACTACTACACCGTTGCATGAATTATTCGGAGTGCGAAATTTCGATTTCGCACTCCGAAACATTACTGAAATGGTGTGGTACTCTGATCGAAAATACGTGAAGGAAATGTATTCTGATGGCTTTTCCAGTTCAACGGGGGGGGGAACAAAAGCATAACATGTTCACGTTCTCATATTTGCAGCCCTATTCCAGAAACGTTCTCTCCTCGATCTCACTCCCCGTCAGGCAAAAGTAGGGGGGAATATGAGTGACTCTTATAGATGCGAGCATTGATATTTAATAAGACCTCACAGGTTTTGAACACCTGTGAGGTCTGCGCGATATGACTTCTTCATACTCGTATCTATAATCGTTGCAAAAATTAACCTCCTCGCACACTCTTATCGCCTGAGCAATCATCTGTTATAATTCGTTAGGACGAATGACACTTCCGGCACCGACAGCAAGAAAATGCGCCTGATATTCGTGGGAGAAGATGGCGCGGGTTTGCTCGCCGGAGCAATGCGTCGGCGCAACGTATTCGACGCCGAGTTCCCGAAAACGTGTGACAGCCCGCTCGATGTCGGTTTCAGTGTCATTCATCAGATGAAAACCGCCGAGGACAAGCAGAATATGCTTCTGCGGCAGCAAATCGCGGACGGTTTCAATGATCTTGAGAATGCCGGGATGCGCGCAGCCGGTCACAATCACGACACCGCGTGTGGTTTCTAACAGCAGCGCCTGCTCCCGAATCGCGCCAGAGAGATCGCCGGTGGACATCACGCCTTCGGCAAGGCGAACCGGATCGCAGACATTGGTCAACTCAATATCATAGCGCTGCACGTCCTGTTTGAAATGGGTTGAAAACGAGGCAGGAACATACAGCGCGAGGTGGCGCTGCCGCGCATCCAGCAGATGATATAGGCCGCCGACGTGATCCCAGTGTTGATGCGAAAGCGCTAAGATGTCGAATTCGTTCGGGTCAACATTGGCGCGTTGCATGTTGCGCAACAAGACCGCGCCGTCGCCGCCAGTGTCGAACAAGATCGCGTGCTCCGCGCCGCGAATGAGGCAGGCAAAGCCCCACGCCGTCTCAAAACCCGGCTGTTTCGGCATGTTATCGTACAAGATGGTCAATTCAAATTCCCTGGATGGCGTAAATTGAGTTGAAGACATCGGCTCTGCTCCTTGTTGTCCTGTTATTGTGGCTATCGAAAGCGGCATGACGACAAGCGCGGCCAATAGCACCGCTCCGATTTGAAGTTCTTCTTTCACAATCGTTCAGCCTGCCCTGCGCGTATCGCCGAAATGTCCGCCGACGTTCGGCTGTCCCGCAGCGGTAAGCGTTCCTTGTTGATATTGCGCCAGCGCGTCTCGCGCCGTGCCGGATGCGCCGGTATAAACGGCAATATTAGCAGCTTGAAACGTGGCAAACGCATTCGGGCCGCAATTCCCGGTGATGACCGCCTGCACGCCTTTCGAGGCGAGTGTTTGCGCCGCCTGAATCCCTGCTCCGCCAGAAGCCGCGCCGCTTGAATTATCCAGAACCTCAACTGCCTGCGAATCCGTGTCAATCATCAAAAAATACGCCGCTCGTCCTAAACGCGGGTCTATTTGAGCATCTAATGCCGCGCCTTGTGTTGAACATGCAACTTTCATAACATCTCCTTGCACAGACCTCACAGGTTTTTGAGGCCTGTGAGGTCTCTGTTCGCTATTAGTGGGCGTGGTCATGGCAGGCGGTCATATCATTCGCTTGAGGGAGCTTGCCCGCGTTATATGCGGCTAACACCTCTGAGACCGTACCGCTTGCCTGATTATACACCTGGACGCCGAACTGCTGAAACATTTGCACGGCCTTCACGCCTAATCCGCCGCACAACACGACATTCGCGCCGGCCTGATGGATAAGCTCCGCGGGCGTCAACGCGCCGCCATGATGCTGGCCGGTATTGCTAAAAAAAGTCAACGCTTGCGTCTCCTCATCGAACATCGCAAAATGATCGGCTTTGCCGAAATGGGATGAAATCGGGCTGTTCATGCCTTCCTGTGTTAAGACTGGAATACAAATTTTCATGATCGTTCTCCATTGGATAAACACCTCACAGGTTTTAAAAACCTGTGAAGTGTGACATGTTTTTAATGATGGCATGACGGCGATTCGCACCGCTTTGTGCGACCGCAGCAGGGCTGTTCCCGTCCACATTGCGACGCATGAGCAGACGCGCCGCCTTTGACAATCACGCCGCCGCCGCCACTGAGCAAGCGGCGCACATTTCCCTGACATTCCGGGCAGGACGCGACCGGCGCGTCATTGATGCCCTGAAACCGCTCAAACTGATGCCCGCAGGCATGACACTGATATTCATAAGTTGGCATAATGTTTCTTACCTGGTAGAGACGCCCCGGCGGGGCGTCTCTACGGCATATATGATATATTCAAATTCAATTGATCATAAGGTTTCACATCGTTCCGCAATCGCCGCAAACGCATGTGCCATTTCAGACTGCGGAAATTTTTCGACATACGGCTTGCCGTCGTCGCAATGCTGCACGACGCCCGGCTCAAGCGGAATGCGGCCTAAAAACGGCACGTTCATCGCCAACGCCGCCTGTTCGCCGCCGCCGGTTTTGAAAATATCGGTGCGCTGACCGCAATGCGGGCAGATAAATCCGCTCATATTTTCCACAATTCCGACCACCGGCATATTCAATTTCCGCGCAAACGTGACGCTTTTCCGCGCATCGAGCAGCGCGACATCCTGCGGCGTGGTGACGATAATCGCGCCATCCACCACCTTCATTGTTTGCGCGACGCTTAACGGTTCATCGCCTGTGCCAGGCGGCAAATCAACAATCAAAAACTCCAATTCGCCCCAGTTCACATCGCTGATAAATTGGCGAATCACGGCATGTTTCAGCGGCCCGCGCCAGATGACGGCATCGTCCTGCGATTCCAATAAAAATGCGACTGAGGCGACGCTCAAATTCGGATAACATCCGACCGGGCGCATACCGTCTCCCCGATTGATAAACTGCGCCCCTTCGATGCCAAGCATTTTCGGCACGTTCGGTCCGTGAATATCCGCGTCTAACAGGCCGACACGATGCCCGCGTTGCGCGAGCGCCATCGCGAGATTCGTC
This sequence comes from Candidatus Moduliflexus flocculans, assembly GCA_000739515.1. Taxonomy (GTDB): domain Bacteria; phylum Moduliflexota; class Moduliflexia; order Moduliflexales; family Moduliflexaceae; genus Moduliflexus; species Moduliflexus flocculans. Next base: position 1,455,660 of record DF820455.1, on the reverse strand, counting down.
GCCACCGTCGTTTTTCCGACGCCTCCTTTGCCGCTCATGACCACCAATGTATGCTCGATTAACCCTAATTGCGCGTGCAACCGTTCTTCTTCATGCCGTTTCTGCTCGTCCTGGCTGCACGTTTCTGATGATTCGCATTGCGAGCAGCTTGCTTCTGTTCCACATGTTGCCATACTGTTTTATGTCTCCTTTGTTCATGTTCAGTGCTAACAAAGTTCGAAACTCTGTCAGGGTTTTTCAGACATCCCATTCAAACGCTGCTCGATTCGCTGCCAGAGTTCGCGAATCTGGCGAGCGGCCTCCCCTTGCGAATGCTCGACGACCGGCGTTCCGTGAACAACCGCGTCAACCATCGCCTGATCATACGCAATCGTTCCCTCAAACAGCAACCCTCGCTCTTCACAACTCGCCATGATTTTTTGCGTCATGCCCGGGTTGAGATCGGCTTTGTTAACGCAAACGGCAGTCGGCGTTTTGAAATGCGCGGTCAACTCCGCCACCCGCGTCAAGTCATGCAACCCCGACTGCGTCGGCTCAGTGATCACCAGCGCCAATGCTGCTCCGGCGACCGATGAAATCACCGGACAGCCGATGCCGGGCGAGCCGTCAATAATCACCAATTCGGCCTGCTGTTTCTGCGCGAGGCGTTTTGCTTCCTGCCGCACCGTCGCGACAAGCTTGCCGGAATTTTCGGCGGCAATTCCCAACTCCGCGTGAACGAACATGCCGTAGCGCGTCTCTGACACGAACCATTCGCCGCAGACATTTTCGCGCAATTCCACCGACTTGACCGGGCAGACATGCCAACAAACGCGGCAGCCTTCACACGCCGCCGGATGGATGACGTAATGTTCATCAATCGCATTGAAACGACAATGCTCGCGACACGCGCCGCACTGAATGCACATATCTGGATTGATGGCTGCTGTTTCGCCGCTGCGAAACGTTTCGCGTCGAAGAATGCGCGGCGCAAGCAGCAGATGCAGATTGGCCGCGTCCACATCGCAATCGGCGATCACGGCTGACTGCGCGAGCGCGGCAAACGACGCCGCAATCGAGGTTTTGCCCGTGCCGCCTTTCCCGCTGATAATGACTAATTCTTTCATTATACCTCAATCAAATCTCACAGGGTTTTTAATCTGTGAAATTTTCCCTGTTTCACCCAGCGCGATACACGCTAACAGCGCGTCATGAAGCGGCTGCCGATACTCCGGCAGGGCGTCAATCAGCATCTCGCCACGCGAATACGCTTCAGCAATTCGTCTGTCCGCCGGAATGCTCAATAGAATTGGAATCTGCTCGTTTCGGCAATACGTTTCAACGCGAATGTCGCCGCTCCCAGCGCGATTAATGACGACGCCATGCGGCAGGCCAAGTTTCCGAACCGTTTCTACCGCTAATGTCAAATCGTGCAAGCCGAAAGGCGTCGGCTCGGTCACGAGCAGGCAGACATCGGTGTCTAACAACGTTGCGACGACCGGGCAGGACGTGCCAGGCGGCGCGTCGAGAATCGTTATTTTATTGCGATCAATGTTGGATTTTGCGGCGCGAATCACCGGCCCGGCCATTGCTTCGCCGACCGTTAAACGTCCCTGCGCGAATTCAATCATTCCGGCCTGGCCGGACTCAACAACGCCAACTTCCAGGCCGACTTCGGCAATCGCCTGTTCAGGACAGACGAGCGTGCAGCCGCCGCAGCCGTGACAGAGCGCGTCGAACACGAGCGTTGTTTTTGGCAGCACGGCCAACGCATGATACGCGCAGAACTCCGCGCACTTGCCGCAGAGCGTACAACGCTCGGCATCAATGCGCGGCACGAGTTTTCGCACCGGCTGCGCGTCCGTGATGACCGGACGCAAAAAGAGGTGCGCGTTCGGTTCTTCCACGTCGCAATCAATAAACCGTACCGGAGCGTCTGCTGCCCGCGCTAAATTCGTGGCAAGTGTGGTTTTGCCCGTGCCGCCCTTTCCGCTTGCAATTGTAATGACCATGTCGCCCCTGTTATATCGTTTCGAATGAATATCAACATGCCTGAGAATTCAACGCTCTGCTTTGACGCCGAAAACAGAGCGTTCCCTGCCAATGTTACTCTGCCGAACGACTCAGTTCGGCCAATCGCGCATCAATGTGGCGCAATTGTTCTTGAAGCGACTCTGCCTGCCGCCGCAGCCATTCTTGTTCTTGCTGCGGATCAACGGCAGATGCTAGCGTATTGACAGGAGTTTCCCCCCACATTCTACGCGGACGCGCGCGCCGTCCGCCGCGCCCTCCAAATGCGAAGCCCTGTCCGCCTCCACGAGGAAGCCCGCCGCGCCCAACGCCGTAATATGGTGTCTGCGAAGCATCTTGAGCGCAACGGCCAAATCCGCCGCCCGTTTTCGGGCCATATCCCTGCGGTCCTGTTCCATTAAATGCTGGCATAACGATCACCTCCTTTTATGAAAATTCCTGCGTTCCTTGTGATCTCCGACAACAACGCCGCCGCCCATGATGCGTTCCTTCAGACGAACACTCGACAGCGGCCTCATTGTGTTCGCAGCTAATTTCGCCGCTTCGACAGGTCGGACAGGCTTCCGGGCGCTCCGCGCCATGCGCTGCCTGCCAACGATGACGGCACGCCCGACACAAAAACGTGCGCGGCGCGATTTCAATCGCGCCCCCTTCAATATGCAGCGTTTTCCCTTCAATCAGACATTCCGCGACTTTATGATGCGCGGCGGCAAGAATATTGCCGAAGGTCTGACGCGAGATTTCCATCTGCCGCGCCGCCTCATCCTGATATAATCCCTGCAAATCCGCCAATCGAATCGCCTCGAATTCATCAAGCGTCAGCGCCACGTCTTCTAACCCGCGTCCGGGAATGCCGGCAGGCTTAAAGATGGTATATTGCGGCATTTCGCCGATTTTTCGACATCGCACAGGTCGTGACATCATGCCCTCCTTATTATTGGCATATGCTAATAATAATTCTTTTCCAAAATTTGTCAAGCGATTCATGAAAATTTGTAATTATTTAGCGCGACGTACTGCGAACGAGGACGTTCGCGGTACGTACGTAAATAATTACGTGTGATATAGCATTGTATTATTGTAAGTATTTAGCGATTTTCGCCGTAGGCGATGTGGTATTGTAGAAGAGACGCCTTGTTCGCCGTAGGCGATACGCTCCCGCAACCGCTACGCGGTAGAAGGGCGGGGGCTGAACCGTTTTCTACAATACCTGAAGCCCTACGGGCTAAATAGTTACGAAAATTTTTATCATCCCAAAGACAACAACGAATCGAAGAAGGAAACGAATAGACCTTCTGGCGGTTAAATTCGTTCCCTTCTCTTATTCGCTGTTATTTTTACGCAGCGTTCTTTTTCGAGAAATTGTCTTGACATTTTTTACGGGCAGCTTGCCTTTTTAGAGGGGAGACGGGGCGGTTCGCCTGTATGATGATAATAGTATTTTTTCTTCTCAATTTGCCATGACATACAAACATCTGCAAACCTTATTAGCCGATTCGCCGAGCATCCGCCTGCTGCGGGCGAAAAATGCACCGTTGATCGTGAGTTTCCTGTTTCAGGAATTCAAGGAAACGAACCGACTGACGATTTCGCATTACGAACTTGCGGACGCGCTGGCTGATTATCTCGAATTTCTGCGCCAGTTCGAAGAAAGCGGCGAAGCAACCGGTGATGTCGTGACGCGGGCGCGGCAATACCTTGACGTCTGGTGCTCAGACGAACAGAATATTTTGCGCAAATACACCGACGACAAAGGCGTGGATGTCTATGAGTTGACCCCGCATACTGAAAAAGTCATTCAGTGGGTGCAGGAACTTGAGGAGAAAGAATTCGTCGGCACGGAATCCATGTTTCTCGACATTTTTCGCAAAGTGCGCGATCTCGTGGAAAACAGCCTGGACGACCCGGTGTACAAGCTAACGGCACTGCGGAAACAACGCACCGACATTGACGCCCAGATTCGGGAAATCGAAGCGTCCGGCGTGGTGAAGGCGTTTAATGACACGCAGGTGAAAGAGCGCTATTACGAAATCAATCGTTCCGCCAAACAGCTATTGGCCGATTTCCGGCAGGTGGAGCAGAACTTCCGCGATCTCGTTCGCGCCATTTATGAAAAACATGCCGAAAAAGAGAGCAAAAAAGGGGCGATTCTCGGCTATGTGCTAGACGAAACGGAAACGCTGCAAAAATCGGATCAGGGACGGAGTTTTTACACCTTCTGGCAGGTGCTAATGGATCACGCGCGGCGCGAAGAGCTTGACCGGGCCATTGACCATCTCTATCAATTGCTGGAAGAACGCCAATTAGAGGCGTCAGATAATTTTTTAAGCAATATCAAAATCTATCTGCTGGACGCGGGCAAAAAGGTCATTGATTCCAATCATCTGCTCGTCGAAAAGTTGAACCGCATTCTCGCCGGGCAGAGCAATCAGAACCGCAAACGCGCCATCGAATTGATCGGCGACATCAAAAAATACGCGCTGAAAACGCTGAACGCACCGCCGCAGATGGAGGAATTTCTCGAAATTGACGGCAGCCCGTGCATTCAACTCCTGATGGAACGCCCCTTGAACGAAGACGAACCGCAGGAAGCCGAATTCTTATTTCATCCGACCGAAATCGGCAACGATGATCTTGATGACGTGGATTTTCATCGGTTGCTCAGCCAGTTCGACATCAACAAAGAAGCGCTGCTGCATCGCATTTCCGACCGTCTGAGCCGCAAGCCGCAAGTCTCGCTGCGAGAAATTTTAGACGAGCATCCGCTGGAAGATGGGCTGGCGGAACTCATGACCTATTTTTCGATTGCGTCGCAATCGCCGAGCCACCTCATCAACGACGAGCAATACGAATTCATCCCGCTCTCAAAAGACGGAACGCGAGCCGTGCGCGTCCCGCAGATTATTTTCACGCGCTGAGCATGGTGTCCGGGGTTGCACCGGGCGCGAGCATCCCTAAGTATTCTCGCGCTTTTTCATACCCTAACGCAATCATCTGATCCGCAAGATCGAATTCCAGCGTTCCGCAGGCATTTCTGGCGATCTCCACGACAAAATCTGGCGGATATGCCGCAAGTTTCTGCCGCGCAATCGCCTCTTGCATCGCATCAAACGCTTGAACGGCCACTTCGTACATGCCGATTTCCTCAACCGTCTGCTCTGATTTGGCGAATTGCAGCAGCGCTAAAAATTCGCCGATTTTTTTCTGAAACGCGGAGAAGTTCGACGGCTCTTCAGTGCTTTCTGCGTGTGTTTCTTCTCGCAGAAATTCGCGAATGTCTTTCGGGCGAGCGCTCAGATTCACGGCAATCGTGAGGTCGGTATTGTCGTGAAAGGTTGGCGCGATTGGCACGGGGTTCAAAATCCCACCATCAATCAGAAACGCATCCCGATAGAAAAATGGCGTGAACAGCAACGGAATCGAAATCGAGGCGCGGACCGCGTCGAACAGCGAGCCTGAATTCAGCCAGATTTCTTTTGAATGCTCAATATCGGTGGCGACGGCGGTGAATCGTATCGGCAGGGTTTCAATCTGGCGGTCTCCAACCAAATCGCTCAGGGTTTTCATCAGACGCCCACCTTTGACGAAGCCGCTTTTGGAAAACGAAAAATCCATGTACGTCAGAATGTCGAATTTTGTGATCGAGCGCACCCATTGCTCGAATGCGTCAAGTTTGCCCGCCGCGTAAATGCCGCCGACTAACGCGCCCATCGAGCATCCTGAAATCGAGTGAATCTGATAGCCATGTTCCTCAAGCCAATGAATAATGCCGATATGTGCCAATCCTCGCGCTCCGCCACTGCCGAGGACTAATGAAACGGTAGTATTATGCGACATGTGGGAACTCCTTTTCGAGATCTGCAGATTATTTCTTTGAAATTAGCCGATACACAGGCACTTTGCCCTGAATGTTTTTATATGCAAATTCACCTAACGGTTCAAAAACGAATTGAGTTGATAACGCCTGATAGACAGCGGCAGAGACATGAATTTGTCCCGCCGGGCATTTCGATTCAAGGCGTGAGGCAAGATTGACGCCGCGCCCCAGCACGGTATAATCGCAAAATTCGTCCGAGCCGATATTGCCGACCACGACATTGTCCGAATTCAGGCCAATCCCGATGCCGACGTCGTTGATGCCGTGCCGTTCCCAATCTTTGGCGACACGTTGCATCGTTGCCTGCATTTCAAGCGCGGTCAGCGCGGCACGGCAAGCATGATCCGGCTGAGGGATCGGATCGCCGAAAAATGCCATGATTCCATCTCCCATCAATTTATCCACTGTGCCGCCATGCTTGCGAATCACCGGGATAATCTGCCGAAAATACTCGCGGAGCATCATGATAATCACATCCGGCGGCAGCGTTTCGGATTGCGCCGTAAAGCCGCGAATATCGGCAAACAGAATCGTTAATTGTTTGGTGTTGCCCGTTTTATTGATTAAATCAGGGTGTTGTAAGAGATATTTCAGGACTTCGTTATCAAGAAAATAGCCAAACAGCTTATTCACGCGCTCTTTTTCGCGCTCTAAAAACGCCGCGCCCCAGCCCATGACCCGGATAATCGCTGCGAGTGCGGCAATCAATGGCGCAATTAATGGCAGTTGCAGCATCAGGCCGGAACGCGCCGCAGCAAGTGCGACAAGAAGATACGCCACGCCGCCGCCAAGCGAGGCGAACAGGCCGATTTCGTTGCCATAACGCAAGATGACGAGGCCGGGGAATAATGCCCAGGCCAGAATAATCGGCAGAGCAAGCCACAGTGCCACACGTCCGCCGGAGGCGGTCGCCTGACCAGAGAGTATCAGCAGATCGAATGGAGTGAAGACGCCATCTGCATGTACGATGCAGAGCGCAACGCCAAGCAAGGCGGAAATCATCAAAAACATGCGAATTCGAGGATGTGTGAGCATCGCAAACATAAAGGCTGTATCTCCGATTCACGCGTTTTTGTCAAACGCTCTTTTACGGATTTCGTCTCAATCTTCACGATTTCTCTGAGAAACTTCTTGACCAAATTCAGACCTCATTGGAGAATTTCTTCCAAAACCTGACGCGAATTCTTTCCACATGACAAGGCGACATCTATGGATATTTCCCGATTCAGTCTTTCGACAAAATTAACCGCCCTTTTTCTGTTCCTTTCGATTCTGCCGCTCGCATTCGTCGGACTCATCGCGTATCAGACCAGCCAACGCCTGATTACCAGAAACCTGCTGCATTATTTAACCGTGACTGCCCTTCTGAAAAGCGCTGAATTAGAGCAATGGCTGGAGGAGAAAAAAAAGAGCGTGGAAGAATTGGCGCAACGCCCGCTCGTCAAGCAATACGCGTCCGCGCTTGCCGAATCTGATCCGAAAGACCCGCTCTATGCGTCGTCTGCGGATTTGCTCCGCCGCGATCATTTCGAACCGATTCTTGCCCTAAAGCCATGGAAGACGCTTTTTTTAATTGATGCCGCGACTGGAAACGTGCTGCTCTCGACAGGCGACGCAGAGACGACGCCATTGCATGATATCACCTTTGCGCGCTCCTGTCAAGAACGCACAATGCTTGCGCCTCCCCGATATTCGCAATCGCTGCAACGCCCGATTATCACGATTGCCACGCCGATCAAAACGTCAGACGGAAGAACTGCCGCAATTTTAGCAGGCGAAGTTGAGATGAAGGCCATTCAATATATTTTAACGCAAGGGCAAGAATTGCGTGAAACTGAAGAAGCCTATTTAGTGAGTCATCATTATCACTTAATTTCAGAAAGCCGATTTTCAGGGAGCGCTCTGATCGGAGCCACGCTTCGTTCCGATGGCATTAACGCGTGCGTAGCCGGAGAGAGTGGGAGCGGATTTTATAATGATTATCGCAATGTGCCGATTGTTGGCGTCTATCGCTGGTTAGACGATTTAAAAACCTGTTTGTTGATTGAAGTGGATCAAATCGAAGCGTTTGCGCCGATTGCGGCATTACGCTCGAATATTATCGAAATCGCCTTCGGCATGATGATCATTGCTGCAATCGCGGCGTTTTTTTTCGCTCGCAAGGCAACCATCCCGCTGATCCATCTGCTTGAAGGCATCACGCAAATTGGCCGCGGGAATCTGGAGGCTCGTCTTGAAGAACGCGGCCAGCCAGAAATTCAGCGGATTTCGAGCGCCTTTAACACGATGGCGCAGCAATTAAAAGTGGTTACTGCGTCTCGCGATGCCTTGAATCGTGAAATGGCCGAACGCATCCGCGCGGAAGACTTGTTGCATCGGAGCGAAGAACGTTTTAAATCGCAATATCAATCTATTCCGATCCCGACCTTTACCTGGAAAAAAAGCGGCGACGATTTTGTGTTGATTGATTTCAATCGCGCTGCCGAGAAATTGTCAAATGGCCGCGCGGCTTTCATCCTCGGCAAATTCGCCAGCGAAGTCTATCGCGACCGTCCAGATATATTCGAAGATATGCGTCATTGCGGCGTTGGGCAGAACATTATCAGGCGCGAATTTCCTTATCAATCTGAGATGTTTCGACTTGATGGATATTTTGCCTTCACGCTGGCGTCGGTCCCGCCGGATTTGATTATGGTGCATGCAGAAGATATTACAGAACGCAAGCACGCAGAAGAAGAAATCCGCAAGGCGCGCGAGGCCGCAGAGATGGCAAATTGCGCAAAAACAGAGTTTCTTGCGACAATGAGCCATGAATTGCGCACACCATTAAACGCGATTTTAGGATACACTCAATTATTGAAGAGCGAAGAAGGGCATACAGAATTGGCGCAACATGCCATTCAAACAATTCATGGAAGCGGCGAGCATTTATTGTTGATTATCAATGATTTGCTTGATTTATCAAAAATCGAAGCTGGCAAAATGACCATGACGCGCAACGAAGTGTATCTGCGCGGATTTCTTAAAGGGATCGAGGATATTATTTTTCTGAGGTCTCGCGAAAAAGGGTTAAAATTTGTGTGTGAATTTGCGCCGGATTTGCCAACCGCTGTGTATGTAGATGAGCAGCGGCTGCGGCAGATTTTACTGAATTTGTTAGGGAATGCGGTCAAATTTACCAAACAAGGGCAAGTGACATTTCGCGTCAAACGCAGCCTGATTGTCGAAATGGCAGACGACCTCTCGTCCAATTCTCGCGAATATCGCCAGATTCGGTTTGAAGTCGAGGATACTGGAACCGGCATTCCGTCGAGCCATTTACAGCAGATTTTTGAACCATTTCATCAGCTTGAGCCATATCTGACCCATGTGGCTGGCACCGGGTTGGGACTGACGATCAGCCAGCGGTTGGCAGGGATGATGGGCGCGAAAATCGAAGTCTTCAGCGAACAGAATCGCGGGTCGCTTTTCTGGTTCGACCTTGCATTGCCGGAAATTGTTCTGCCGCCATCTCAAGCGTTCACGAGTATCTATAGCACGTTTGACGCAAAAGAGTTCCCGCATAGAATTTTAGTGGTAGATGATGATGAAACGAATCGGCTGTTGTTAGTCAATATGCTGAAACCGCTCGGTTTTGACGTGTTTGAAGCTGAAGACGGCCACGAGGCCATTCATGTTGCTGAGACGAAACAGCCTGAAATGATTTTGCTCGATCTGTTGATGCCCGTGATGGATGGATTTGAAGCGATGCGCCAGATTCGCGCCTTGCCCGGCCAGGAGCAGGTCATGATCGTGGCGTTGTCGGCGGATGCGCATGAAGAGATGCGCCAGAGGTGTCTTGACGCCGGCTGCCTGGCATTTTTAGCGAAGCCGTTCAAGCTCGAAGAACTGCTGACGACGATCCGCGATATGTTTCAACAACAGCGCGAGCAATTGCAGCTTGTTCAAGCCAATGCGGCCTCAAGTGCCAAGCCAGCGTTTCCTCCGACGGAGACCATTAGAGAATTGCTGGAATTCGCGCAAATTGGAGACATTTTTGCTCTGAGAAATCAGTTACAGATGCTTCGGCAATCCAACACGACAACGCTGCCATTTCTGACAACGCTTTATGGATTCGCCAGAACCGCAGAAATCGCGAAGATTCAGGAGATGCTGGCAGCGGCGTTAGCGCAAGCGGAGGCTGCTTCAGAAGAACTGTCAAGCAAACAAGAAGCATAAAAACAAGCATAAAAGGAATCGCATGGCAATCTTGAAAAATAGCATACACCGGCTCGACATTACGCATCTGAACGACGACGCGCAGGGAATCGGCCTTCTGGAAGGAAAGCCGATTATTGTCGAAGGCGTCTTGCCAGGAGAACGAGTGGAAATAAAGGCGATCAAAATCGCCAAAGCGTATGTCGTTGGGAAATTACAAACAATTTTGCGCCCGTCGCCGGATCGCATGACGCCGTTTTGCCCGGTCTTCGACCGCTGCGGCGGATGCAGTGTGCAGCATCTCGCGTATCCTGCGCAATTGGCGCTTAAAACCAGGCGAGTGCGGGAATTCACAGCGCGATTACCTGCAACAACGCCGATTGTCGTGCATGATACGCTCGGCATGGCGCAGCCGCGTCACTTCCGCCATAAAGCGCAATATCCGGTCATGCCCGGCCATAATGGTGTGGCGCTCGGTTTTTACGCGAAACACTCGCATCGTTTGATCGAACATCGCGTGTGTGGAGTGCAGGCTGACACGCTCAATCATGCCAGAGACATTGTAAAAGAATTTCTCGAAACGTGGCGTGTCAGCATTTACGACGAAACCCGGCATGAAGGGCTTGTCCGTCATCTTGTCATGCGATCCGCGCTGCATACTGGCGAGATGATGATGACGCTTGTCATCAACGGCGACGAGCTGCCGCATCAGCGCGAATTGATTCAAACCGTGACCCGCGCCATGCCGAATGTTACGGGCATTCTGCTGAATAGCAACCGCGAGCGCACCAATATCATTCTCGGTAGCCGGATGGAACTGATCTACGGCGTGCCGCAAATTCGCGACCAGATCGGCGAGTTGACATTTGCCATTTCACCGCTGGCATTTTATCAGGTGAATCCGGCGCAAACGGAAATCCTCTACGCGAAAGCGCTGGAATATGCCGCATTAACTGGCGAAGAAACCGTGTTCGATCTCTATTCGGGCATCGGTTCGCTCTCGCTGTTTCTCTCGCGCCATGCGCGGCAGGTCTATGGCGTGGAAATCGTGGAAGATGCTGTGCGGGATGCTATAGATAACGCCCGGCTGAATAGCTGCAAAAATGTTGAATTTTTTTCCGGCGCGGCGGAAACTGTGATTCCCGATGTGGTGGAACAGGGGCTGCGGGCGGATGTCGTCGTGCTTGATCCGCCGCGCAAAGGGTGCGAGCCTGCCGTATTGGATACCATCATCCGCATGTCTCCGCAGCGTATCGTCTATGTTTCCTGTCATCTCGCCAGCCTGTTTCGCGATCTGCGCGTTCTCGTTGAGCATGGGTATGCCGTTGCTGAGATTCAGCCGGTGGATATGTTCCCCCATACGCCGCACGTCGAATGTGTCGCGAGCCTTGTGCGGAGATGACAATTTATTTCCTGTAAGTCGAAACTGGAGTTTCAATTTGTAGCACAGGAGAACGTTGTCTCGTTTCGATAAGATCGGTGCGCGATATTCCCAGAGCTTGTCGAAGGGAACACAACCACAGTTCATTTCGGAGTGCTATATTCATCGCCCTATCGCGACGCGCCTTTATGCATCGCCTTTTCCAGCCAATGGATAAAAAAGGAAAGCGAGACAGTCAAGAGTAAATACATGGCGGCGACCGTAAACCAGATTTCGAAGGTCAGAAACGTCTCCGCCACAATCGCCTGCCCGCGCATGGTGAGGTCGTAAATCGCGATGGTGCTGACGAGCGCGGAATCTTTGATCAGCGAAATCGCCTGACTGGCCAACGGCGGCAGGATGCGCCGGAACGCCTGCGGCAGAATGATATAGCGGTACATATCCGGCGTGCTGATGCCCAAACTATATGCCGCCTCCCACTGCCCTTTATGAATCGAGAGAATTCCGGCGCGTAAAATTTCCGATGCATACGCCCCTTCAAACAAGCTTAACGCCAATACCGCCGACGAAAACGCGCCCATATCCAGCACCGGCGCAATCACGAAATAGATGCAGAAGAGTTGAATCAGCAACGGCGTATTGCGAATCAATTCAAGATAGACGCGGGCGACGGCGCGAGCGGTAAAGGAATGCGACAGCCTGAAGATTGCCGCTAAAAAACCGAACAACATCGCGGAAATCAGGCTGATTCCGGCGATGCGCAACGTCACGCCCAACCCTTGCAGCAGCGGCCCTGCCGCAAATTTGCCGTTACGGACGGTAAACAAAAATTGCGGCACGCGATACCACTGCCAGTGATAGCCGGAATGCGTCGTCCCCCGCGCCATCAGCCAAATCAGCAGGCCAGAGAGCGCAAAGAATTTCAACAAATCAATCACAATTGCGACACGAGACGTTTTTTTCATGTATTTTTTATCCGGGATCGCCAGCATTCTGATGGCAGCGAAACAAATTGAGATGCGCGTTCAGTCCGTTCATATAGACTGAGAGAATTGGCCTAACTTTATACGCGCGTTAATTCTTCTGCGATAAGTTCGGCCTGTTTGAGCACGGTTTCGGTGGCGAGCATCTGCATGTCCGGCGGATAACCGTACTGCCGCAGAATGCGTTTGACCATCACTTTCAATTTGGCCTTGACACTCTCTTTCATCGTCCAGTCAATCGAGGCGTTGGCCTTGACTTTTTCATACAGCACGACCGCCAATTCCCGCAGTTTGTCTTTACCCATCACGTCCTGGGCGCTGGCGTTGTTGGCAATCGCCGTATAAAAGGCGTATTCATACTCGGATAAGCCCATTTCATGCGGTTCTTGATCCATCTGGCGAATCTCTTTGGAAAGGCGGATTAGTTCCTCAATCACCTCGGCGGCGGTGACGATTTTGTTATGATAGCGTGCGATGGAGTCTTCCAGCATCTCCATCAACGCCCGGCTCTGCGCGAGATTCTTCTTCATGCGGGCTTTGATGTCGTCATTCAGGAGCTTTTTCAGGATTTCCAGCGCGAGATTTTTATGTTCCATGTTTTTGACTTCCAGCAGGAATTCTTCGGAAAGAATTGAAATATCCGGTTTCTTAATGCCCGCCGCGTCGAAGACGTCAATCACCTGATCTGTCACGAGCGCCCGATCAATGACTTGTCGAATGGCCGTTTCAAGCTCCTCATTGCTTTTGCCCGATCCGGTGCTGTCGAATTTCGCCAACCGCGCTTTGACGGCCTGAAAAAACGCCACTTCATCTTTGATATCTAATGCCTGTTCATGCGGAATCGCGATGGCGAACGCCTGCGACAGCGCCGTCACCTCATTAATAAAGCGTTTCCGGCCATCTTCAAGCCCCAAAATATGGTTTTCGGCAGCCAGAATAAAGTTCAACTTTTGGCCGGTTGGCAGGGCGAAGTAATCCTCATACGGGAAACCATAAAACATTTGCGCCACGACTTCCAGTTTTTCCAGCATCATCTGCGCGGCCTGTTCCTGCGTGGCTGCCGGGTCGCCTTTGCCGCCTGCGTTCGAATAGAACGACAACGCTTTTTTCAGATCGGACGCGATGCCGAGATAATCCACAATCAGGCCACCTTTTTTATCTTTATAGACCCGATTCACCCGCGCAATCGCCTGCATCAACGCGTGTCCCTGCATCGGCTTGTCGAGGTAGAGCGTATGCAGGCAGGGGACATCGAACCCGGTCAACCACATATCACAGACGATCACGAGTTTCAGGGCGTCCGCCGGGTCTTTCATCCGCTCGGCAAGGGTGCGGCGCTCTTCTTTGGTGGTGTGATGCTGCGAAATCTCAGGCCCATCGGACGAAGCCGAGGTCATGACCACTTTGATCGCTCCGCGTCTCAGGTCGGGATCATGCAATTTCGGCCTCAAATTCGTGATTTCGCGGTACAGGTCGGCGGCGATGCGGCGCGACATGGCGACGATCATCCCTTTGCCGTCCAATGCCTGCTGGCGCTGTTCGAAATGCGCGATGATATCCTGCGCCACGTGTCTGAGGCGATCCGCGCTTCCAATCAGCGCCTCTAACTGCGTCCATTTCGACTTGGCTTTCTGGGCATCGGTCAGGTCATCCTGATCAATCGCGTCGTCGAATTCCTGCACCAATTTTTTGCCTTCGGCGCTCAGTTCGATTTTCGCTAAGCGACTTTCATAGAAAATCCGCACGGTTGCGCCATCTTCGACCGCCTGCGCGATGTCGTAAATGTCCACGTAATGTCCAAACACGGCGGGCGTGTTGACATCCGTGCTTTCAATCGGCGTGCCAGTAAAACCGAGATACGTGGCGTTAGGCAGCGCGTCCCGCAGATACTTGGCAAAGCCGTACACCGTCTTTTGGCCGATGACCGCGCCGTTGGCGTCTTTCGCGTCTATGATTTTGGCTTTGAAGCCGTATTGCGTGCGGTGCGCCTCATCGGCAATCACAATGATATTCGCCCGGTCAGACAATCGTTCATAGGCCGTCCCGTTTGCCAAAGTGTCGGGCTGGAATTTCTGGATCGTGGTGAAGACAATGCCGCCGGAAGAGACCTTCAGTAATTGTTTCAGATGTTCACGATCCGCCGCCTGCACAGGCTCTTGCCGCAACAGTTGTTTCGAGGCCGCAAACGTATCGAACAGTTGATCGTCGAGGTCGTTGCGGTCGGTGATAACCACGATCGTCGGGTTCTCCATCGCCAGCACGATTTTGCCAGCGTAAAACACCATTGAAAGCGATTTGCCGCTCCCCTGCGTATGCCAGACCACGCCCCCTTTGCGGTCGCCCACTGGCTGCAAGCTGACGCCCGGCACGCCGTAGCTTTCCGGGGATTCTCGCGTTAAAATCCCCTCCTGGGAGGGGCAAGGGGTGGGTTTACCCTCCTGGGAGGGGCAAGGGGTGGGTCGTTGATATCCCGACGCCCGCAGCGTGGATTGCACCGCCCGGTTGACGGCGTAATATTGATGATACGCAGCGAGCTTCTTTTCGGTCTGGATCGTAATCAGGCCGGTGGCCTTCTCTTCTTTTTTCGATTTCTCGAACACGATGAAATGCCGGATCAGGTCTAACAGGGTCGTTGTATTCAACATCCCTTTGATCAGGGTTTCCAGTTGACCGATCAGGGGCGAGGCGTCCGTTTTGCCGTCTGCGCTTTTCCAGGCGAGAAAGCGGTTTAATCCGGCGGAAATCGAACCGGCTTTGGCTTCTAATCCATCAGAGATCACGAGAATGCCGTTATACGTAAAGAGCGCGGGGATCGCCTGTTTATAGGTTTGCAGTTGTTTGAAGGCGGACAGGACGGTGGCGTTTTCATCCGCCGCGTTTTTCAGTTCCATCACCACGAGCGGCAGGCCGTTGACAAACAGAATCATGTCCGGGCGTTTATTGACGGCGCCGGTCACTGAGCCTGTCGAAATGACCGTGAATTGATTCAGTGCGATAAAATCGTTGTTGGCCGGGTTCTGAAAATCGATCAGCCAGACGAGATCGCCACGGCTGTGGCCGTCTTTCTGATACGTGACGGTGATGCCTTCGGTCAGCATCCGGTGAAACGCTTCGTTATTGGCGAGCAATTCGGGCGAATGCAGGCGTTGAATCTGTTTGATGGCGTCGTCCCGCGCATCTGCCGGGATCGTGGGATTGAGGCGGGCGACCGCCTGGCGGAGCAGATCGAGCAGCAGCACCTCTTCGAACGATTGGCGCTTCACGCTCACCCCGATCTCGTCCAGCCAGAACGGAGCGGCGGCGTCCGGCGCGATGTCGGGGCCGTAAATGTAGTGGTAGCCCTGTTGTTGCAGCAGTTCGATGGCGAATTGTTCGATCTGGGATTCAGTGATGTGCGTCATTGTTTATCTCTGGCCTGTTTTCTGGCGTGATACATCCGCTCCGTAAAACCGCCCTCGTTCAGAAAATCTTGTTCCAGCCGTTGCATCTGTTTCCACAGCAAATAACTGGCCTGGTTAATCAGGCAAATCATAATGTTCGCTAATTCCGCGTCAGATCGATCTTCGAAGAGCTGCCAATTCACGGTTTGCGGCCTGGCTGCCCGGACTTTCTGAGCTTTGGGATGATCTTTTGTCCATTGTTCCATGCCGCGCTGACGCAGATAATCCTCGTAATCGAGCAAAAGCTCTCCCAGGCTCGCTCTCGCCACGCCAGTCAATTTTAATTCCATTTTTTTGGAAGTCGCTGACGCTAAGCTGCCTTCCGCGATATTTTGCACCCCGCTTCGAGCCGCCTGCACCATTTGATCATGTGTGCGGGAACGCTTATCAATGAAACGGTTGCAAAAATAGACTGTACCATCATACACCTGCTGCGCCACCTGAAAACTGCGCAGATTCCTGAACCCACCATGTTTTGGAATTAACTCACTCATCTATTTCTCCTTTTTTCTTCGTCGGACATGTCCGCCTTGTCCGCCTTGTCCGACAAGTCCGCCCTGTCCGACAGATTTGACGGAGCCCCCACCCGAACCTCCCCGCGCATCAATTTCGGCAGCAGCGTCTCCCGCAGGCGTTCGAGAGTGCGAATTTGTTTCCTATTGGCATTAATCTTCGGCCAGAAATCTCTGGTTATAACATCAAATTTTGCAAGTCTTTCTTTATCAGGCATTTGAAATTGTATATTGAAAATATCTTCTGGTTTTACTCTTTGATGGCTACCACTTGTCCCGCCAGAAGCACTTTCCAACTCATCAATGACTTGCTTTGATTTTAACAGGCAATAGATAAATCCATACCACCGTGCATCGGTTGGTAAAATAACCTGAAATTCTGTTGAACAAATGGAATTATCTTCAATAACTGAGGGTATAGCCCATATTCTCGGAAAACGAGGATTAAGTTTTGATATAAGGATAGTATCAGGGAAAACCATATATTTATTACTCTGGATTTCTGCACCAGATTCTAAAGTGGGTTCATTCTTTTCATCAAATGCCGGAATACTGTAATGATGATACATAATTACAGGGTTTTTATTGGGTTGCACATTTACCCTTTTATGTTCTGCAATGCTTGATAATGTCTGTTCTTCCCAATCTGCCGCCGCCTCTTCCACAAACCACTGCCGGAACAGCGTTTCCGCCAGCGCCTCCAGCGTGGCGTTCTGGCGGTGGAGCAGGTCAATTTTATCGTCCAGGCTGGACAGTACCCCGGCGATGGCGCGTTGTTCGGGGAGTGGGGGAAGAGAGAACGGTAACAAGGAAAGTATTTCCTGATTGAGTGAGGGCATTGTAGCACCATGTGAATGTCGAATCAACCATTCTTTAAGTTTATTGCTTCCTAATTGATAGGAGATGAATTTTGCATCTATAGAGTCACCAAAACGTAATCTAATGCAATCACTCCCTTGTATCCACCCATCTTCTTTTTCAGTTATTAACGCTCTTCTATCAATCGATCCTTTTCGGCCAAAAATAATATCATTTGTAACGACCCTATATTTTGCCAATCGTTTTACGGTTTCGGTACCAATGAATTTTAGTTTATTGGAGACAATTTTGTTCTCTCCAATGTCTTGAACCGCAATAAATGGAATGCCGTGATTTGTATATTCAGAAGCATTGAACATTGTCCCGAATGGTCCTGTTTGTAACTCTGCCAAACCTTCTGAGATCAACTCCCCCAATTTACATTCCTTCCACTCGCTCATACCAGTTTCACCTTTTCCGTTCCACATCAAAACAACTTGACATACGCATCAAACACAAACACCCGATTGCGTTGATAACCGGTGGTTTCGACCAAAATCTGCTGTTCGACAAACGCCTGCACCAGATCATTCGCCGCTTTGACCGACAATCCGGTCATCGCCTGCACATCCTTGATTGTGACCGCCGGTTTGCGGAATAACAGATGGAAAAACTCCATCCCCTGCTGCGACCGTTTCCCCATCCGCACAATCCGCTCGCGCTCAATCGCCGCTTTTAAATCCGTGATCTTTGTTAACGTCTCAATAGCATTTTCCGCCGTTTGCACGATCCCGACTAAAAAAAATCTGATCCACTGCCCCAAATCGTTTTTGGCGCGCACGATGGTCAAGTTATCATAATACAAGGGTTTGTGCTTTTCGAAGAACTCAGAGAGATACAACAGCGGTTTTCCCAACATGCCGCTGGCAACCAGATACAACGTAATCAACAGCCGTCCGATTCTGCCATTCCCATCTAAAAATGGATGAATTGTCTCAAACTGATAATGGGCGATAGCGATGCGAATCAGATGCGGAAGATGAATCTCGGCATTGTGCAGAAACAATTCCAGATCAGATAATAACTCCGGTAATTCCTGATGCGCTGGCGGAATAAAAATCGCATCCGCCAGGCTGGCGCCGCCGATCCAATTTTGCGATGTCCGAAATTCGCCGGGATTCTTATGCTCGCCTCTGACGCTGGAAAGCAGAATTTTATGCGTGTTCCGGATCAGTCTGGTTGAAAGCGGCAGGGTGTCTAACTCGGCAATCGCCATGTTCATCGCCGCAACATAGTTATTCACTTCTTGCCAGTCATCTCTCCGTTCCGGCTCAATCGCTTGCTCTTCAACCAACGCCTCTGCGATATTGGTGCGCGTCCCCTCAATCCGGCTGGATACGACAGCTTCTTTGAAAATGTGCATGATGATAAACATATCCGTATCAGGCACAAACCGCGAAAAGGAGTTGAGTTCGCCCAATTTCAATGAGGCTTTTTCTAAAAGTTCATTAATGACTTCATCCGTCCAATAAAAGGCATGATTGATTTTTTCAGGCAGAAAATACTGATATTGAAACCCCTGCCGATACGAACCGGCTTTGAAATCTTTTATATCCATAACCTGCTCCAACGTAAATTACGCGAATTCTTATTTTACTTATCGCCCCTAAAGTAAAATAAAGCGCGTCATATTTTACTTTGACGGAAACTGAATCGCCATCAAATTCTCTCGAATCGCAGCATTCAGGCGCTCTTCTTCCTGCAACTGCGCCTCGAATTCGGCTTTCAGGCCGCTGAACCGGGCGGCGAAATCGAAATCATCCTCCTCGTCCGGCAGGCCGACATAACGCCCCGGCGTCAGCACGTAATCCAATTCCCGCACCCGCTCGATGCTGGCGGAACAACAAAACCCTTTAATATCAATATAATCGGATGGGCAACGTAGGGGCGTGCCCCTACGGCGATTGCGCCAATTGTGATACGTCGCGGCGATTTTGTGAATATCCTCGGCGGAAAGTTCCCGCGTCCGGCGGTTAATTAGATGCCCTTCGTTTCTGGCATCAATAAAGAGGATTTCATCTGGATTGCTTCCTCGCCCTCTGGGAGAGGGTTGGGGTGAGGGTTCGCTCCGGCGAATGAACCAGAGGCAGGCGGGAATTTGCGTATTCAAAAATAATTTGGCGGGCAGATTGACGACGCAATCCACCAACCCGGCTTCAATCAGCGCCTTCCTAATCTCGCCTTCGCCGGAACTTTTGGAGGTCAATGATCCTTTGGCCAGCACAAATCCGGCCACGCCGCCCGGGCTGAGATGATACAGGAAGTGTTGAATCCAGGCGTAATTGGCGTTCCCGGCGGGCGGTGCGCCGAATTGCCAGCGGCCATCTTTGCGCAGCAGGTCGCCGCTCCAATCGCTGTCGTTAAAGGGCGGATTGGCGATGACGTAATCGGCTTTCAAATCTTTGTGCGCGTCGTGCAGGAACGAGCCTTCGTTGTTCCATTGCACCATCGAACTGTCAATGCCGCGAATCGCGAGATTCATCTTGCAGAGCCGCCAGGTCGTCTGGTTACTCTCCTGCCCGTAAATGGCGATGTCATTGACGCGCCCTTGATGTTCGGCGACGAACTTCTCCGATTGCACGAACATCCCGCCAGAGCCGCAGCAGGGGTCGAACACGCGGCCTTTGTATGGCTCAAGCATTTCGACGAGCAATTCGACGACGCTGCGCGGCGTGTAGAACTGGCCGCCTTTTTTGCCTTCCGCCAGCGCGAATTCGCCGAGAAAGTATTCGAACACATGGCCCAGCACGTCCGCGCTGCGGGCTTTGGCGTCGCTGAACGCGATATTGCTGATCAGGTCAATCAAGCCGCCGAGATTGGTCGGGTCAAGATGACCGCGCGCATAGACTTTTGGCAGCACGTCTTTCAGCGAAGGATTGTCTTTTTCAATCGCCTCCATCGCGGCGTCAACGGTTTTGCCAATCGTCGGCTGTTTGGCCTGCGCTTGCAGGTGCGACCAGCGGGCGCTTTCCGGCACGAAAAAGACGTTTTCCGCCTTGTATTCGTCGCGGTCTTCCGGATCAGCCCCGGCGTAGTCCCCCTCGCCGCGCAGCAATTTGGCGTGCAGCGCTTCGAAGGCGTCGGAGATATAGCGCAGGAAAATCAGGCCAAGCACGATATGCTTGTATTCGGCAGCGTCAATGTTTTTGCGGAGTTTGTCCGCCGCTTTCCAGAGTTGTTTTTCGATAGGCTCGGCGTTTGCGGTTTTATCGTTCGTCTTTGCCATGCGTCTTGCTCCTTGATGAAATTCTTGTCAAATGACTTGTTCGCGCAAGAAGCCCTTGCATATTCAGACGATTTCGTCAATAAAATTTTATGCCAACCGTAGGGGCGGCCCCCGTGCCTGCCCGTGATTTCCCCGTGCCTGCCCGTGATTTCCCCGTGCCTGCCCGTGATTTCCCCGTGCCTGCCATTTCTCAGTGTTGCCGCTCCAAACAAAGCACGCACGGGAAATCGGGCACGCACGGGGGCGTGCCCCAACAAATGTTCGGCAATCCTGCGAAATGGGCAGATATTCAAAATTCCTCGATTGCCGGTTTGTTTTCTAACCAGTTGATCATGTTCAGCACGAGATAATTCCAGTTCTGAAAGCCGCGATTCAAAATCGGTTCGCCGTTTTCCGGCTGGTAATATTCGTGCAACGCGCCGAAACGCTCGAAATCGCGGCCAAATAACGTAATGGTTTTGATCGCCAGATCGCGGGCGGCGTCGTTAAAGCCATAACGGACGAGGCCGCGAAACGTCAGATAATTCGAAATGCCCCACACCGGCCCTAACCACGACGACGGGTTTCCCGTGCCGCGCACGTTATACATCGGCTCCATTTTGGAGAGCGTCCGCACGCCATAGGGCGCGTTGAACGTTTTCGGATTTTCATAATGTTCGCGGACGACGCGCTCAGCCTGCTCCGGCGTTGCGATGCCAGCCCATAATGCTAAAAATCCCGACCAGATGCCGATCCGTTGAATCAAGCACGGCCAATCACGCGGCATCCCGAAATGCAGTTCCGGCTGCGTGTAGGTCGGCACAGGGAGCAGATTGAGGTCAACGCTGTAAAAGAACCCCAGCCACTCGTCCCAGCAATATTTTTGAATAGCGGCTTTCAGCGCGTCGGCGTCCTGCTGGTAATGCGCGGCAACTTCATCCAGCCGCAATTGCTGGCACAAATAGACCATCGCTAATAATTCGCGATACATCAGGCAATTGAGGAAAATCGAGCCGGAACTGCGATGCGGACGGAAGTAGGTGCAGGGATCATTGTCCACGCCGATGGCGTAGTCGGTCTGCCAGAAATAGAGGCCGCAGGCGTGGCGGTGGTGATGGTTGTAGCAGTTGATAAAGGTTTGCAAGAAATAGAATCCGTCTCGCAGCCATTCCGCGTCGCCGGTTTCACGCACCAAAAACGCCGCGTGTTGCGCAAGACAGGGTTTGTGCATGTTTTCGGCATAAAGCTGCTCCGGGCGTTTCGGCCCTTTGCGCTCGAAAAAGATCGGAATCCAGCCCTCCATGCTGCCGTAATGGAGATAATTCTGGATGCAACCGCGCTCATACGGGAGCGCCTGTTCGTATTCCGCCGGGTCGTTGACCTCTTTTAACACCTGCCGCAGCGCGACATCGCTGAACCAGGAATCCCAATCCCACAGCACATCCGCGTATTGCTGGCTGCCCGGCACGAGAAACGGATATGGCATCGCCGCGCCCGCTTTGCGATACATCCCATGAAAATCCTTGCAAATTGATTGTCGAATTAATTTGATATACGTGTGCAGTTCTTCGGTCATAATGAGCCTCCTTAATTATTTACCTAATTTTCGCCGTAGGCGATGCGGTATTGTAGAAAAGATGCTACTCTCCGTCTTATTCGCCGTAGGCGATATGCTCGCGCAACCGCTACGCGGTAGAACAACTGGCATCTCTTGCCGCATTCTACAATACTCAAAGCCCTACGGGCTATCCGTATGCCTGTGATACAAACAAATCGGCAAAAATTGCCTGAAATAGCAATATTTACATTGTTTAAATGTTTGCCGTATTTTCTGCCTTTTTCTCGTTCTCTTTTGAGTAATCGGCAAAAATTGCCGATCTGCTTCATCATTTCACCGCGAAATATGCCTTCTTGTGGAAAAGATTTCCGTATCTATCGCCATTCTCAGCCTCTTTGCGCCAGTTGGCATTCTGGTTGCAACTCTAAGCGCTGAAAACGATGATGATTGACTGCGATTTCCGTACCAGAGAATTACTACTGTTTTCGCAAGATTTGAATGATGGATTTGGCATGTAGGGGCGCCCCCCGTGTTCGCCCAAACAACAGGGCAGACACGGGGGTCTGCCCCTACGCGACATCATCCATCAATCAAATCTTGTTAAAACACTACACCTATCCGTGTAGTTCAACATCATTAGGAACAGAAGAAGCATGAAAAGACAGGCTTCCACAACTCCCTACCGAAAATTGCGAAATGTCGAGATTGGCGCGGTGACATGGACGACAGGCTTCTGGGCTGATCGCTTCGAAGTCTGCCGCCGCGTGATGCTTCCAAATATGTGGGAATTGCTTAACCAGACGCCGGAACGTTCCTGGTACACAAATTTTCTTGTGGCTGCCGGGCTGCGAGAGGGCGAATATAACGGCTGCCCATTTTCCGACGGCGATTTCTATAAATGGCTGGAAGCGGTGGCGTATGTTTATGGCGTGACGCGGGACGCACAATTGGATCAGCAGATGGATGAGATGATCGCCGTCTTCGCGAAGGCGCAGCGCGAAGATGGCTATCTGCACACGCCGGTGTTGATTAAGCAGCGGCGCGGCGAGCCAGATGGCCGCGAATTTGCTGACCGGCTCGATTTCGAAATGTATAATTTCGGCCATTTGATGACCACCGCCTGCGTTCATTATCAGGCCACCAGCAAAACCACGCTGCTGACGATTGCCGATAAATTAAGCGATTACCTTGCAAAAGCCTTTCAGCATCCCTCTCCCGAATTAGCCAAAAACTCGATCTGCCCCGCGCATTATATGGGGTTAGTGGATATGTATCGGACGACCGGCGAGCAGAAACATCTCGATTTACTGAAAAAATTGGTCGAAATGCGGGCATTAATGGATGGCGGCACAGACGATAATCAGGATCGAATTCCCTTTCAGCAACAGACCAAAGCCGTTGGTCATGCGGTTCGCGCCAATTATCTTTACGCCGGAATCGCCGATCTCTGCGCTGAAACCGGCGATCAGGCGCTATTCGGCGTGTTAGAAACAATCTGGCAGAATGTTGTCTTTCAGAAAATGTACGTGACCGGCGCGTGCGGCGCGTTATACGATGGCGCGTCGCCGGATGGCTCCAGCGACCATTTCAGCATCCACAAGACGCATCAGGCGTATGGCCGCGAATATCAACTGCCGAACGTCACCGCCTACAATGAAACCTGCGCGAACCTCGGCAATCTGTTCTGGAATTGGCGCATGCTGGCGATCACAGGCGAAGCGCGATTTGCCGACATCGTGGAACTCGTGCTGTATAACAGCGCCCTGTCTGGCATCAGCCTCGACGGCAAGC
Source organism: Candidatus Moduliflexus flocculans (assembly GCA_000739515.1). Lineage (GTDB taxonomy): Bacteria > Moduliflexota > Moduliflexia > Moduliflexales > Moduliflexaceae > Moduliflexus > Moduliflexus flocculans. Next base: position 1,431,848 of record DF820455.1, on the reverse strand, counting down.
GCTTTTTTTATACGAACACGCTGCGTCAGGAAGCCGAATTACCATTCGAATTGCGCTGGTCGCGCACTCGCGAGCCGCATATTCCGCTGAGCTTTTGCTGCCCGCCGAATATCGTCCGCGTGATTGCCGAAGCCGGCAGTTACGCTTACAGCCTTTCCGATGACGGCGTGTGGGCGCATCTCTACGGCAGCAGCGTGTTCAGCGCGACTCTGGCCGATGGCGTCAATCTGACATTGACGCAGCAGAGCGATTATCCCTGGGATGGCCGCGTGAAGATCTGCGTTGATGTGCCTGCGCCCACGAATTTCGCCGTTCATCTCCGCATTCCAGGCTGGGCAAATGGGGCGGCGTTACAGATCAACGGACAACCGTATCAAAATACGATGCAGCCGGGAACATACGTGACATTGCAACGGACGTGGGCGGCGGACGATGTCATTGAATTGAATTTGCCGATGCGAGCCGTGCTGTTGGAAGCGCATCCGTTGGTGGAAGAATGCCGTCAGCAGGTCGCGATCAAACGCGGGCCGGTGGTGTATTGCTTAGAATCCGTTGATGTGCCGGAAGGTGTGCAATTGTCGGAAGTCGCGCTCCCGCACGACATCGAACTGACGCCGCAATGGGGCGAGGGCGTGTTACAGAATATTTTGCTGTTGAAAGGCCAGGCCGAGCGGATTGCGGCGGGTGATTGGTCGCGGCAGCTTTACCGCGAATTTCGTCCAAACGCCGCGCAACCGCTGGATGTGACGTTTATCCCCTATTATGCCTGGGATAATCGCGGCCTTTCGGAGATGACCGTGTGGATGCCAGTCAAATGACAACATTGCGCAGTTGTGAATATTGCCGGCATTTTTGCCCGGACGAGTTGAACACAGGTTTCTGCCAGCGGCATGAGATGTTCGTGCTTAAGGATTTTGATTGTGGGAAATTCGAGCCACGTCCGCTGATTGTCGAAGGAGGTGAGGTGAATCCTGATAGGATTATGTCAGAAAAGATGGAATCTTCAGATGTGCCGTATCGTGTGTAGGTAACTACAAGGATTTTATGTAAGCAAGGATATGCTGGCGTGTGTTGAATATCAATGATGTTCGCGAAACAAAAACCTAAAAAATTCGTAACTATTTACCTTGCTTTCGCCGTAGGCGATACGGTGTTGTAGAACTCACAGCACATCGCAATTTGTTCGCCGTAGGCGATGTGGAGCATACCACAACCGCTACGCGGTAGCAATCGCGCACCGTCACGTTCTACAATACTGAAAGCCCTACGGGTTAAATAGTTACAAAAATTTATTGTCTGTTACTTAGTAACTGATGTTACGCAGCGCCGCCGACAATTCCCCTCCTGGGAGGGGCAAGGGGTGGG
>DF820455.1:1416731-1430445 GCA_000739515.1 Candidatus Moduliflexus flocculans | reverse complement strand
TCGTCCGTGAGTGATTGCTCGTGTCAAGAACCCACCCCCAACCCCTCCCCGGAGGGGAGGGTGCGGTCATTCGTCTCGAATCGGCTGCGTAACATGAGTTAGTAAAATGTAAAAAATAACTTCCATGTATCCGCCAACCCCCCATCCCCAGCCCCTCCCCTACAGGAAGGGAGTTTCCCCCTCTCCCTTGGAGAGGGGCAGGGGGTGAGGTACGTGGACGTTATTTTTTAAACTTTACTTATGTGCTTGAAACCCCAAATAATTCATCGTTCAATCAAAGGAGTCGCATGTATGAGTAAACAACGCATCATTCTCAGTTCGCTGGCCTGCCTTATGTCGTTGCTGCTTGCGTCGTTTGTCTGGGCAGAACAGCAGGTCGTCACCTTCGTCGCCACGCAACCGGAATATGAAGGACAGGAAAAACAAATCTGGTCAGTGTTCGAAAAACAGAATCCTGATATCAAAATCAATGTGATGTCCATTAACGAATCCGATACGCCGGCCTTTATTACCCGCGTCGTCGCAGGCGATCCGCCGGCCGACATTCTCGGCAACACGGCGGGCATCATGACGAAAGAGACCTATCAGCATTTCGTCAACCTGTTGACCGTTGATTTCCAGTGGTGGGACAACTACAAATACGATGTGAAACATCAGTATGAAAAAATCACCGGGATTAAAGATTATGTCCCGACAGCGAACCCGTTTCAGGGCTTCAAATTCAGTTTCATTTTCTACCCGGAGATGATGAAAAAAGCCGGGCTTGACCCGAAAGCCACCGTCCGCACGCTCGACGATCTGCGTGATTTGTTAGCGAAACTGAAAGCATTTGCCGATCAAGACCCGCAAGTCGAATATGTCTGGGACATCGGCTGGCATGGCTGGGTGGTGATGTATGCGTTCCTGAATTCGATCACGCTGACCTTCCCGGATGGCGGTTATGAGAATCAAATTCCGCTCTGGATGGGTGAGCGCAAATGGACGGATGTGGAAAACAATCCGTATCGCCATTTCTTCGAAGTGATGAAAGAGTTTTATGATAAAGGCTATCTGCCGGAAAAATGGTGGACGCGTCGTTGGGAAGAGGATTTCGAAGCCGGTTTTATCGCGCAGAAATCGATCCTGACTTATCATGGCCCCTGGATGTGGGATAAAGTCGAAGCCGCGAATCCTGACGCCGAATTGGATGGGTTTGCGTTCCCATCGGCATCTGGCAAAGTTTGGTCGTATGCCATCAGCCCGCGCGACGCCACGGCGATGTTTGCTGCAAGCATGAAGAAACCGAACAAAGATGCCGTTCTCAAAGCCTTCAATTGGTGGCACAGCCCGGAAGCCGTGAAAATGCGAGCGGAAGCCACAGGCGCAACTCCGGCGTATGACATGAGTTCCGTCGGCGAGCCGGAATTGACCAACAGCCAGTATGTCCAATATATCAAACCGGTGAATGACGGCGTATTCGGCAAATTGGAATGGGAAAATGGCTTTGCCGGACAGGATTTAGCGGCAGGCTTCATGAAAAGCGGCAGCCCGGATGTGCTAACTTCTGATGATATGGCGGAAGTCTATGGCAAATACTTCGAAGGGAAAATGACCCTCAAAGAATTGATGCAAGTCTTCCAGACCCGTTGGGAAGCCGCGTATCCGGATTTAGTGAAGAAGTAGGAAAATCTACCCCACCCCACCCCTGCCCCTCCCCAAAAGGGAGGGGAAATACCCCTCTCTTTTGGAGAGGGGGCAGGGGGTGAGGTTGGAGAACTGCCATCATGTCGAAACAGCTTACTCGCAATCAGCGCCGCAATCTTTGGAATATCGCATTTGTCGCGCCGCAATTTTTTCTCTATGTCGGCTTAACCATTCTGCCGTTTTTTGTGGCGCTGCCGATTATCTTCACCGACCGCGTCAGCGTGATGGCCACAGATGCCGATTGGATCGGTCTTCGGAATTTTGCCACCGTATTTCAAGGCGCGGTTGGACAGGAATTCAAGCCAGCACTATTACGCACCATCAGCTTTACCTTTTTTAATTATTTAACGGTCTATCTCTTTGGCCTGACCTTAGCGTTGTTCATGTTTGAATTCAAAACCCGTTTCCAGCGGGTCAAAGGCGCGATCTTTACGATCATTTACCTCCCCTGGATGATTTCCGGCGTGGGCGTCGGCATGTTGCTGATTATGCTGTTCAGTCGCGACACCGGCTCGATGAACCTGCTGCTGCTGAAACTCGGCCTGATTAAAAAAGCGGTGGATATTCAGGGGAGCGAATTGGTCGTGCAGACCGCCATGCCGCTGATGGTCGGCTGGCGGGCCGCCGGGTTCAATATGGCGTTGTTTTTAAGCGGTCTCCTCTCCATTCCCGAAGACACCATTGATGCCGCGAAAATTGACGGCGCAGATTACTGGCAACGCCTGCTCCATATCTACTTTCCGCAAATGATTCCGAATTTTATCATGGCGACGATCTTCTGCCTGATCGGGTCGTTCGGCGTGATTGACGAACTCGTCGGCATGGGCGCGTTTTACGGCAATAAAAAGGCACAATTCATCTCGATTATCCTGTTCCGCCTCGGCTTTGCTTCAGAAGGAAGTTGGGCGCTCGGCACGATGGCCGAGGGCGTGACGCTCACGGTCATCGTCTATGTGCCGCTGTTAATTTTAGCCTTTTTACTGATCCGGTATCAAAAACGCACCGCGTATTAAGATGCAGTATCTCCGCAATTCCCCTCCTGGGAGGGGCAAGGGGTGGGTGAGGAAGAGGTAGCGTCTTCACATCTATTACCCTCCCCCCAACCCCTCCCAGGAGGGGAATTGCGGAAATTATATCAAAATGAACAGATTAAAAAATATGCGAATCGGGGGTATCGGCGTTCTGCTGCTGCTGTATTGCGTGATCACGCTGCTTCCATTTTATTTTCTGATTATCCGCAGTTTCGTGCCAACCAAAGACAGCACGCAACTGCATTTGTGGCCGCCGAAAATTAGCACTGACAGCTTGTTGAATGCCAAATTGGGCAGCATGGCGACGTTTTACAACCTCGATCTCGAAGCGTTTAAAACCGAATTCGGGATTGACGAGTACCTCAATCAAAACATGCGTTTAAGCCAGCTTGCCGCCAAATATCACATTCCCGACGAGAAGGTGATTGCCTACTTGCGCCCGTTCGTGATGTATAACGGCTGGTATAATATTCTTGGCAATAGGGCGTTTTTCCGGGCAATATGGGCGAATGTCTATATCTGCGCAATCAGCATTCTGCTCGGCGGCATGTTAGGAATTCTCACCGGCACGGGGCTGGCCGGTTTGCAGACGCGCTGGCAGACCTACATCTATCAAAGTTATTTGCTGCAAATGATCATCCCGCCTGTTATGGTGATGGTGCCGACCTATTTGATTTTCAACCGCTATCTGCATCTCTCGAACAGCTATTGGAATCTGATTCTGTTGAATATCAAAGGCGGGGCGCTCTCGACGATGGTCTTTACCTCGTATATTGCAACGATTCCGAAAGAAATCGAAGAATCCATCGAAATTGACGGCGGGAGTCGGCTGACCTATCTCTGGCATGCGGTGTTGCCATTAGCCAAAACGCCGTTTGCCGTCTTTGTGAGCATCATGCTTCCGCTGTTCTGGAATGATCTCTTGAATGGCCGCATCTATCTGAACCCTGATAAATACACCTTAATGCCCTTGATCAGTTCGTTTGCCGGGCAATTCACCACCAATTTCCAGGCGATTTACGCCGGATTGCTGTGCGGCTTGCTGCCGATGATTGTGGTCTATTTAGCCTTCCAGAAACTCTTCGTGCGGTCAGCGTTGGCAGGGGCGGTGAAAGGCTAATCGTTCCTGCCGATTTAAGGCCTCAGCATGCAGCGTTATGTGGCCGTTGCCGAGGTAAAAAAGGCCACAGTCTCGTTGAGTTCAGTAGCCTGTCTGGCTAATCCTGACGCCATGACTGCCATTTTTTCGGCATTTGCCGAGTTTTTCTGGGTGATCATCTGCAATTGCTGAATCGTTTGGTTGATCAAGTGAATGCCCGTATCATGTTCTTTGTTTGCCGCGCTGATTTTCTGCACCAATTTTGCCGTCCGATGAATATCTGGAACGAGCGCATTCAGCATCTTTCCGGCATTTTCAGCAACTCGGACACTGGAAACGGCGAGTTTATCAATCTCTTTCGCCGCAGATTGACTTCGTTTCGCAAGTTCCCGCACTTCGTCGGCCACAACGGCAAACCCGCGTCCATGTTCTCCGGTCTGAGCCGCAATAATTGCGGCATTCAGCGCTAACAAATTACTCTGTTCCGCGATCTCTTCCAGGATCTGAATGTGTGTGGTAATGTCGCGCATGGCCGTCACGGTCTCCATGACCGCATGCCCGCTCGCTTCAGCATCTTGAGCCGCTTGCAGCGCAATCGTTTCCGTTTGCAGAGCATTTTCAGCGTTTTGCTTGATGTTCATCCCCATCTGCTCCATCGTCACAGAAAGCTCTTCGACAGACGCCGCGTGCTTTGATACGCCCTGCGCAACCTGCTCCGACGCGGCATTCATCTCGCGGCTGAATAACGCGACATGGTTCGCTGTGGATGTGACGTTGATAATCACCTGCTGCAAACATTGCAACATCGAATTTAAGGCTTGTGCTAACATATCTTGCGGCGAGCGTTCGCGAATTTCGATATGTAAATTGCCATTGGCCATCGTCTCAGCCAATTCGGAGATTTCAAACATCGCGTCAATCAGAATATTTAGGTTGTCATTGATCGCATTAAAATCACCGTTGTATTCTTCGGTAATTCTCAATGAAATATCGCCTCGCGCAATCCGGTCAATATGCGCTGCCGCCGAAGTAATCGGGTGCGCAAACGCATCGAGTAAGGCGTTAATCCCGACCACGAGGTCTTGCCAGCCGCCCGCAAACGCTTCGGTGTCGCCACGCACATCCAGTCGGCCTTGCTGAACCATCTCTACCAGGTCGCGCATTCTGAGCAAGACCTCACGCAGTCGCTGTGTCATCCGATTCAACGCCCGCATTAAGCGGTCATTGTGGGAACGTTCCTGAACATCAGCGGCAAAATTGCCATCGGCAATCTCTTCGGCTAACCCGGTAATGCTCTGCATGACGTCAATCAGCCGATTCACATTTTGCATCATCGCATTAAAATCGCCGCGATAGGTTGTCGTCAACTTTTCCGGAATGTCCCCCTTTGCGATCCGCTGAATCGAGTCCGCAGTCATGGTAAATGGAGCAACAAACGCTTCAATGATGTTGTTCATCCCGCGCACGAGTGCTTGCCAGCTTCCCGCATACGATTCCGCATTGCCTCGAAAATCTAATTGCCCATCATGAACAGCGCGGCTCAAACGCTCTGTTTCCTGAAGCACCTGCGCGAGCGTGCGTTGCATGTGTCGAAACGCTTCGGCTAATTGGCCGATTTCATCGTCGCGTTGAATTGTAATTTCCTGATCCAACCGCCCCTCGGCAACATGAGCCGCAACCTCAACGATGTGGCGGATGGGCTGAACGATAGATCGCGTCATCAACCACGCGCAGATCACGCTGATGACAATGCCTGCCAGCATGAAGATTCCGAACATAATATGGAGAATAATGACTTCGCGCCACACTGTTTTTTGAGCGGTTTCAATGAATTGCTCCATGCGTTTCAAAATATCAATACTGATGGATTGAATGACACCGGTCACATTTCGAATCTGTGTTTCAAGCTCCCTCAGCCGATTACGCACCAGGAGTTCCTTACGATACAGGGCAAGCAGGCCGTTTTCTGCCATGATCGTTTCCTGTAATGCCGCCAGCCCTTCCGCAAACATTTGCGTGTCATGGGCATTTTCTGTGGATGTTGCGCATCGCTGTAATCGTTTTACTCTGGAATCCGCTAAGCTAAAAATGGTCGCAATCTGTATTTCAATTTCTGCGAGGCGCTGCTCGTTCTGCTCGGATATGTATCTTCTGCAAAGCTCTCCCAACTCAACGACGTAGGATTGAAGTTTCGACGCCCCTTGTACCAACGGATAATCCTGATTAAATAGCTCAATAATCAGACAGAGCAGTTCGTCAGTGGTGGCCTTGCCGGATTGTTCAAGCGTTCGCGCGGTCTCTTCTTTCTGGTGAATCGGCGTCTCATTGCGCTCTGCAAACAAGACGAGCAACTGATTCAATTCATGCTGCTGTTCCTGAAAACGTTCCAGCGTTTTGGCGATGGCGGCCTCTTTTTGCAAAGAGAGCGCTTCCTGATATGTGGCAAGGTTTGCGTTTACTTCCAAAAAAAATGTCTGATGGAGTCGGGTAATCGTTCGAACATCTAAATCGAGGGAAGCAGCTTCCGTCACCGCGGACAGTTCGTTGAGAATCTGTCGGATATCATTATGCAATTCATCGATCTGGACGGCCTGAGCCTGAAGTTGCTCTTCATCTTTCAACGTTGGCAATCCTTCTAACAGGATGGTTGCGTCTTTAATACACATCACTAAAGAGCTTGCCGTTTTCGCGACAGGGGCAATTTTCCCGGAAAGATACTGGATTCTGACGCTGAAAAATATACTGGAGATCACCATTCCGACAATGATGAGAATTAACGTCAGAAATGCTGTTGATAATTTGGTTGCTATTTTCATAAAAATTCCGAGTCGTTATCCGCTAAAGAATATGGTTACGTGACAGGAATCATAGATTTTGTGAGCATAACTTTTGCCTCATGTTGAGGCGCACAGTCCGTTAACTTCAGCATTATCACACGCTTTGCGGTCTTCGCGTCTGTATGTGAGAAATCATTCTCTCCGATAATGCCTGGTCACTCATTTATCGAGGCGAACATTGATGTTTAATAAGACCTCACAGGTTTTAAAAACCTGTGAGGTCTGCGAGTGACGCAAGATGAATTTTTAATGCTCGCATCTATAAATTTGTAATCATCGCGGTGGCATTACATCGAAAATGACTGCCCGTTGGCGGTAGACGCAGATCGCGTAAATACCAACATGATGATGAAGAATTTCGCACCGAACAATTCACACCAATCATTCTCGGCGAGCGCGATCTGATAGAATACTGCCCATTCATGTAATTTGAGAGATTGACGAAAAGTGGGCGGGATTAAAAAAAACCAACCCCAGATGCGTTTGGTTGAATCCTGTGGTTCCCAAAGAATAACAACGCTTCACCCTGGCAATCACTGTCAAACGGTCATCTCTGCTCATTGCGTAATGCCGACTGTGGCAATAGAAGCGTCACCACGCGACAGATGACGCCTGGGCATCTGGGAATAGTGATCTATTCACAGTATTGGTATTACATAATTACTATCATCGCCAATATAGCAAAAAGGATGCCAGCGTCCCCATTCTCAAATCAGCAGCATTGCGACGCCAATTAATCATAAAATGATGAAAAAATATAATCGGCCAATATTGACATAAATTAATTAAAAGATTTCATTCATCTTATGAAAACACCTTTTAAAATAAGACGATATCGTAAATATGCCACAAGCGCCAACATTGTGCCATTTATGGCATATTGGAAAGATCGCAGTTTCATAGAAACCGTCCAGGGTTAGCTCGACTTGAGGCAGGAACACAGATTTGCGATGCTGTTTTTGCACTATTCGTGGCGCGTCTTTTTGGTAACAACCTTTTCCTTGACAGGAATAGATGCAATTTATTAGAAATGTGTATAATTCACTCATGTTACGCAGCCGATTCGAGACGAATGACCGCACACTCCCCTCCGGGGAGGGGTTGGGGGTGGGTTCTTGACACGAGCAATCACTCACGGACGAACCCACCCCCAACCCCTCCCCGGAGGGGAATTGTCGGCGGCGCTGCGTAACATCAGTTAACAGATAATTGTAGAATACCAGATCAACGTAGTAATGCTGGCCAGCTTCGGTCGTGATTCGCTGCTGTCGGGCGACAAAACAGAAGCCCTTGCCGAGTTCGAGCAGAAATTCTTGCAGCTTGCTGAGAATTGCGGTTTCAAGGTCGCGTTCAAGATAATTGATGTTTGCCTGCAAATCCAAAAATTCAAGGATATAGGGATTTTTCAGCAAGTGTGTTGCACTGAGCGCGTTCCCCTGACTTGCGGCTTCGGCTTGCAGCAACTTTTTATCCTGACTGGCTAACAAACGTTGATAATAAAATGAGTTGATCTGCCGCTCAAGTTGACGGGAACTCCACGCGCATTCGGCCGCTTCATTCAAATAAAATAGGCGGGCGGCTTCATCATTGACTTTCAACAACAGGCGATAATGCGTCCATGACAATTGTGAACGCAACGCGTTCAGTATTGGAAAGGTCAGATAAAACTGCCGCATGTAAAACAAATTGCGCTTAGTAAAATGTAAAAAATAACTTCCATGTATCCGCCAACACCCCACCCCCAGCCCCTCCCCAACAGGGAGGGGAGTTTCCCCCTCTCCTTTGGAGAGGGGGCAGTGGGTGAGGTATTTGGACGTTATTTTTTAAACTTTACTTATCGAAACCTTTGCCGAATTCCGCCGTTAATTTTTCAGAAAGGTGCGCAACAAGGAATTTGCCATATTCAGCCCGGTTTTCGCCGTGTTGTTCCTCCTCGACAATCCGTTTGCCGATTTCCCAATATGTTCGCACCATTGCCCAATTGGCCGTTTGGTACACTGAACTTCTGGCATGTTCGATCAACTCGCAAATGTCTTGATACAGTTGTTGATGTTGTATCATCGTTCCTCTGTCAGAACTCCGAAGTCTTGAAGACCTCGGAGTTCTGTCATTATCTCAGCGCTGTCACCCCGCTTTCAGCGCGTCTTTTTTGGCGAGATATTCCTGAATCGTCAGGTCATAGACTGCGGAATTCTGGCGGTTTTTGTTTTCGGTGTAATGCACGGAATGGATGAATTTCTCGACGATGTTGATTTTGTCGAGCGGCGTCACGACCATCAGTTGCAAATCCAATTGTTTGAACAATTCCATCGCAAACAGCGCGTTTTCCGGGTCAACTTTGCTGAATGCTTCATCCACCACCACGAACCGGAACGATTTGTTCTGGTCGCCGTTCTGATTGATGCCGAACTGATACGCAATCGCTGACGCGAGAATCGTGTAGGCGAGTTTGGCTTTTTCGCCGCCGGATAAGCCTTGCGAATCGTCATAGTAGCGTTTCGGCGAGTCATCGTTCCGATGGTTCTCTATCGCGCCGAATTCCAGCCAATTGCGCACATCAGTGACGCGCCTGCGCCACGCTTCGTCAAGCGTCATCCGTTCGATAATCGTTTTGACCTTTTTGAAGCTCTCTTCAAGTTCCTGCGGTTCGTGTAATTGTTGCAGATTGGCAAACACTTCCCTCAGCGATTGTCGGAACATCATGACGCCGGATTCGCCGTGATCGCGGATTTCCTTATAATCAATCTGCACATAAGTCGGCGGCGTGGAATGGAACTCGATCTGTTTCAACGATTCGTTCAATTCTTTGATGCTCGCTTTAATCCCTTTAAACTGCTTGTCAAGCGACGTTTCGAAACTAGCGAAATTGACAATCAGCCGCTCGTTCAGCCAGGTTTTGAAGCGTTGTTCATGGCGCGGCAAATCCTCGTCTTTGATGCGTTCGAACAGGCGCATGTAATCGCCGAGAAATTCGGGGGAATCCCGCAAATCGAACGTATCCGCCGTCCAACTCGGGTATTTTTGCGTGATTTCTTCCGGCGGTGTCTTGAAGGCGTGCATTTTCCGTGCGAGTTCGAGTTCGATGCGCGACTGTTCCTGGCGGATTTCCCGCACTTTGCGATAGACTTTATCCCGCGTTTCTGAGGCGGCTTGCTCGATAGAATCAAGCGTAAACGGCTGTTTGACGCCTTCGAGGTATGGCATCAGTTTCTCAAAATAGTCGTTGAGCGCTAAATGGCTGTACGCGGTCAGAATTTTGGCGTTATTAGCGCGCTGCTGCTCGTATTCCTGCATATCGCGCTTCAGATTGGCGCGTTGTTCCGCCATTTTGTCTTCATCCTGCTTTTTCAGGCGAATCTGTTCGTTGATGACCGCCAACTGGTCTTCAAGTTCTTGCAATTTATCGGAACTCTCTTTCAAGCGCAATTCTTCGTCGTATAACTGTTGAATTTGCGCGACGTGCTTCTGCCAATCAATCTCATAATAATCGGCAAAACTGAGGAGTTTGTTAAGCAGATCCCGCGTAATTGATAGGTCTTCGCGTTCGCGTTCGATTTCGCGGATGCGGGTCGCGATGCCATTCATGCGGCGTTCGAGATCGCGGCGCTGCGCCTGAATTGTGGCGATTTTTTCGCTGTTGTCCCAGCCGAGCACGTAATTCCCCTGCTGCACGGCCTGAATGCGGTCGTCTTTTTCATGGCGGTCGTGGGCTTTCACCAATCCTTCTTTGGTCATCGCCTTGTCGTAATGCTGAAAATCTTCGAGCCGGTTGGTGCAGATATAATTATAATTGCGCTGCAACTGCTGTTTCAGCCAGTCGCGATAAGGCGAATGCGGCGCAAGTTCGAGCTTGTTAATCAGACTGTCGGGATGTTCGTCATAGCCGCGAAACTCAAGCTGCTGCGGATCAACGCGATAATAGACCAGTCGTCCCATTAAATCAGTAGAGTTGACATACTGATTGACCTGACGATAATATTTATTCGGTACAAGCAGAATCAGCGCGAAATTATGCAGCAACCGTTCAGTCGCGCTTTCCCACGCCTTTTCTGTGGGCTTAACTTTGATAAGCTCGCCGATGAATGGCAATTCATCTTCAGTCGCGCCGATGTGGTCGAGGATCCCTTTGCGGATCGAAATATTTTTCAGTGGAATCTGGTTCTGGCGGCCTTCCAGTGAATGAATTTCTTCCAAAAGCGCCTGACTTTCGCGCTTTTGCCCTTGTAACAGGCTGCGTTGATCTGACCATTGCTCGTGCAGCGCGGGAAGGCGTTCGTCAATCTCCTGTTTCTGAATTTTGGCCTTGCGCATATTTTCATAGAACTCAGATTCATCCGGGCGCGTCGCATAGCCGATCATTTCGGCGATCATGCCGTATTCCCGCGCTTTCGCCTGCCGTGCATCGCGCTCTTTTCCGGCGGCGGCAATGTCGCGTTCGATATTGCGAATCTGCTCGCCGGTTTCGTCCTTGCTAATGGCGATTTCGATATCGGTGCGCTGCCGCTCCAAATTCGTCATATCAGCGCGGAGTTCCTGAATGCCAGATTCGACCCGCGCCAATTTGTCGCCCTTTTTGCGCGACGCTTCATCGAGCAATTCCATCTTTTTTCCGGCGAAATAGGCCGGGACGATTTCCAATGTCTGCTCCACGTCGCGCAGCGCCTCGCCGACCTGCAGATACGCCCTGCCATCCTCGGTAATCGGCTCAAGGTAGCGCAACTGCTCTTTCGCTTTTTCGATGGTGTTGTGGACGGACAGAAGGTTGTCGTAATGCTCGCGCAGTTTCTTGAATTCCTCGTCCACATTGGTTTCTTCCAGCATGTTGCCTCGAATAAATTCATTCAGATTGCCGAGAACTTTAATGCCGACGGTGTGGGCGAAGAGGCTCAAGGCTTTTTCGGATTTGAAGCCGAATAGCTTGGAAAATTTCTGGCAATACTGCGTGAAAGTGTCGAAAATTTCGGTGCGCCCGATGCCGCGCAGCCGCCGTCGCCACTCGCCGCCGGGATCGAGCGGGATAAAATGCTCTTTGATGGTCAGGGCGTTCGGCGAAAAAATGAACACGCGCTTGAGGTCGTCGCTGCTGAACCAGCGCACTTGCGCGAGCGTAACCGCCTGATCGGATGCGTGGTCGCGAAATGTGCCGAGCAGAATTGAATAGTCGCTTTTCGTGCGGAGATATTGCGTCGTGGAGGCCGCTTTGTTTTCGGTCTGAATGTTGCCATACGCGCCGAGGCAGTAGGACTTTTCGTCTCGTTCGCGCCGCGTATTTGCGCCGGAGGATTGGTTGTAAAACCGTTTCCCCGCCGGAACGAGGAGCGTCAGCAATGCGTCCACTAAGGTGGTTTTGCCGGAGCCGTTCGCGCCGGTTAATAACGAATGTTTGCCATCCGGCGTGAGCCGCCAGATTTTTTTATCGAACGTGCCCCAGTTATAAATTTCGACATATTGCAGGCGGAATCCGCCTAATTCATGATGCGTCTGGTACAATGTCGGCCTCATTTTCTCCGCAGAAACGCATCCAGCAGGAGCGCAAAAGCTTGCTTTTGCGCTCCTGGCGTCTTTGCGGCGAAATATTCTTACACCAATTGCCTTAAAAAAGATCATATTGTCCCGTAGAGACGCCCTGCCGGGCGTCTCTACCGTGATGGTCGAATATGATCGTATTTATCACAATTGGTATTACACCACTTCTTCCGACAGCGCGGAATCAGCGTAGAGTTGCATTTTGCGTTTCATTTCTTCCAGCTTTTCGTTTGTGATTTTGGCTTTAATGACGCGCCGGACTTCATAGCGCATGTCGTCATTCAGGCTGTCGCCGGGCGTTTCTTTCAAAAAGCCGAGCCGCGCCGCTGTTTGGATTGTTTTATCAAATCGGTCGAGCAGGCGGACTTTGTTGGGCGCGTCTTTGAAAAAGATTTCAATTTTTTCCTGAAGCTCTTTTGCGGTGACGAAACATTTGCGCGAGGCCACGTCTTTCACGTCGAATTCTTCCAAAATTTCCCGCAGCAAGACGCAGAGCAGCGAGACTTCATACGACAGCGGCACGCGGCGCACAAGGCGCGGCAGTTTGACATCGTCGCCGTCCTGCTGCTTGAGAAAGGCGAAACCTTCGCGCTCGTCCAAATGGAGCTCTAAGCCGATTTTGGCGAAATAATCACGCACCGGAATCTGGAACGTCAGCAGGTCGCTCCAGGTCGCGCTCTCTTCATCGTACAACACATCTTGCAGCAATTTGATTAAGACGTGGGCATATTCAACGATTTTATTGGTCTGTTCCATACAGAATGTATTACGGCTGCGCGTTGATCGTTGAAACCTCCGTAACTATCGGCGGCTCTGACGGGTCAGCATATTCGATGATCAAGGTCTCGCTCAACGGGGAAAACACCTCTTCTTTCGCTGGAATTTCGCGAATCGTAATTTCGATTTCACGCTCACCGAACAACGCCTTTAATGATTCGATGAAACGCATATCTAATTCGTTGGCATGAGCTTTATACAGCGCGTGCATAATTTTATCTTCTATCGGTTCAATAATCCCCACGTTATTCCCTGAACGTGCCGAGGGGGACAGGGGAATTATTTTTTACATTTTACGTGTCTTGACACAGAACGTTCTGGACAGAGTTGTCAGACACCGTCAACCAGTCTAACAGCGTCTCCCTGACCACAATGTATGATCTCTTCAAGCGCCATTGGTTGTATTGCGTTATGGGAAAATATTTGTCTTTCGAACACAAGGAATTTTCGCTATCGTTGATTGTGAATCTATCCGAAAATTGTCAAGGTCTTTCGGCAAGAATCTCCGCAACGCGCTCGCAAAATGTGAAGTCTTCCCTGAGAGCAACGCAACCCCTCTCACAGGTGATATTTTTTCGAAATTTTCTTGACCGAATCAGCGCCCGACATCTATAGCTATAAAAAAGGTAACTACACAGCCTATGTTGTATTGGGGAGAGCCTTGAAGGTGTTTGTCAAGGCTTCAAGGACGTTCTTCCCCTGTTTTTTGATCGTTGAAATAAAGCCACGAATGCGACAGAATGCGCGGGTACCCTCTGGAG
>DF820455.1:1393230-1415357 GCA_000739515.1 Candidatus Moduliflexus flocculans | reverse complement strand
CCCCCCAACAGGTCTTCGATCATCCGAAGGGCTTGCGGCAGATCTTCAATGGTAGAGACGACAATGACAGGTGTTTCCATAGAACATTTTTATACTCGTGTTTCTTGACTAAAATCAAGTAAAATTTTATCAGAATATGATGCCTGTGTAGTTACTAAAAAAGTTCGATTTATTCACATTCACGCATATTGTTTCACGCCTTCAGGAATGTGAACGCTTGCGTTGGCGGCCAACGCAAGCGTTTACGCTCCTGAAAACTTCTTGACCAATGCAGGAGTGCTTTTGCAAGTTGACGTTGACGGATACGTACCCGTCAATCAAACCTTGTCAGAACAGTCGTAGGGAGAATAACTCATGAATATTTATTTAATTAAACCCAAATTTCCTGTCACGTACTGGGGCTTCGAATACTCCAATGATTTAAGCGGCGTTACCTATACTTCCGGGCCGCTCGGCCTTGCGACCATTGCCGCATTAACCCCGCCAGAACATCAGGTCGAAATCTGCGACGAAAATATCGAGCCGATTGATTATGGCAAGCCGTGCGATATTGTCGGCTTGACCGGGTATTTAATGCAAGGGCCGCAAATTTTTCGGATTGCGGAAGAATTTCGCAAACGCGGCAAGCTTGTCGTGCTGGGCGGGCCGATTACCGGCTTGAATCTGGAAGGCTGCCGGGGCAAAGTAGATGTGATTTTCGTCGGCGAAGCGGAATATACCTGGAAACAGTTTCTTGAAGATTATCAGCGCGGCGATTACAAAACCGAATATACACAGTGCGAGCCGATCAATATGGAAGATTCTCCTGTGCCGCGCGTGGATTTGATGAAATTAAAAAAATACGTGCATGCCACGCTTCAAACCACGCGCGGCTGTCCGTTTGGCTGCGAATTTTGCGATATTGTCGTGTTGTTCGGGCGAAAAGTTCGTTTCAAAAAAGTGGCGCAGGTGATGGCCGAACTGGAGGCTGTTGCCAAAGAAAACGTGGAATCGGTCTTTTTCACTGATGACAATTTCATCGGCAACAAAGCCTATGCGAAAGAACTGCTGACTGCGATTATCGAATTCAATAAAACGCTGACGACGCCGTTCGACTATATGACGCAAGTTTCCATCAATCTCGCGAAAGACGACGAATTGCTGGAATTGATGTACCAGGCGAACTTCAGAAAAGTGTTTATCGGCATCGAGACGCCGCGCAAAGCGAGCTTGCAAGAAGTGAACAAAGGCCAGAACGTCCGCACCGATCTGCTGGCGGATGTGCGCAAAATCCAATCCTATAACATTACCGTTTCGGCAGGGATGATCGTCGGGTTCGACCATGACGACGAGAAGATTTTTCAGGAGCAGCTCGATTTTATCATGGAAGCAAATATTCCCTGGGCGATGACGGGAATTCTGCAAGCCGTTCCGGAAACACCGCTCTATAAGCGGTTGCAGCGGGAGAATCGTCTCGATGTGTCTGCCGAATATTTCGAGGTGGACAACACGGCGCTGGATGTGAATATTGTGCCGAAAAACATGACAAAACAGCAATTAGTGAATGGCTATCATTGGTTAGTCAAACAATTATACAGCTACGAGAATTATGCCAAGCGCGTGATCGGCGCGTTGCAACAGTTTGAGCGACGGTCGAGCGTGCCATTTCATTTTCCGACGCGCTGGCAGCTCAAGGTCGTCTGGAAAACGTTTCGCTATTATTTATTCACGTTAGATCGGCAACGGCGGAAATTTTTCCTCAAGATTCTTGCCTATACGGTGAAACACCGCCCGTACATGTTCGTCGAGGCCATGACGTATATTGTCTCATTTAAACATTTACGCCACTATACGTATGAGCATTTAGAGCGAATTCTTCAGCATAAAGACGCAGTGAGCGTCGCGCCGGAACCTGCGTTAATCGAGGTAAAACGCCGATTGACAGCAGCCTACGATGAATTGCGTAAACATGCGGCGCATGTCAGCACACAGGCCGCCATCGCGTATGATGAATTGAAAGAATATGCGACCCATGTCAGCAAACAAGCTGTCGAAGAATATGACGAAGTGCGCAAACATGCTGCCACGCTCAGCAAACAGGCTGCGACCGCATACGACGAATTGAAAGATCAGGCGGGGCATATTGGCAAGCATGCGGCAGAAGAGTATGAAGAACTGCGCGAGCAAGCGCTTGCCGCTCGCAAACAAGCCTCAGCCGCGTATGAGGAATTCGGAAAGTACGCCGCCGGGTTCAGCCAGCAAACAACGCAGCATTACGAGGAACTTCGCGAATTGGCCGCCGTCAAAAGCGAACAGGCGCACGCGACCTATCGAGAACTCTGTCGTCAACTCGTGGTCATTAGTGAACAGATGACCGCGCTCTACGAAGAACTGGGAACACAAGCTGCCGCGATGAAAACTCGCGCCGCCGGAATCAATACGCGCATAGAAGAGCTGTATCGCGACCTGGAAGAACAAGCGAATACGTTGAGCCGGAAGTCTTCGCTCTTGTTGGAAGATTTGAAGAAACATTTGCCAGAATTTCCGGCGTCGCCATTTTCGCAAAAAGGATAATGAAAACGCCCCGGCGAACAGCAATGTTCGCCGGGATTCACGCCAAACAATTACCGTTTTTCTTTACGCAACGTTTGGCAATTTCGCCGCGCCGCGCAATCGGCGCACCCTCCGCTGCATCCCCCGGTGATTTCCTGCTTGATATGCCGGTAGATCGAAAAGGCCGCAAACGCGGCGATCAGTGCCATCAAAATGATTGACCACATGATATTCTCCATGACAATTCATCATGCCTTTATACAGCATTATTCAAGAGTATTGATGGCAAACAGGAATGCTATGAATAATGCTGTATAGAATTAAAGGAATCAGATAATTCTCTCACATGAGACTATGGCTCTGCTCATCTATTGTCAATATAACTACAGGAAAATATTCTCTCTTTGAGTTTCTTGCATTTCTGAGAGATTTTATTTGTTGACAGCCCTTCGAAACCATGAAATAATCTTTGGTAAGATCGTCGGATTCATTATGGAAATGTCTTATCAGGGGGGAAGCGCATGAAAACAGGGTTCTGGAATATTGCGTGGTTCATTTTGCTTGTAAGCGGCTTGCTAAGTGGCGGATGCCACCAAAACGCGGCGACTTATGCGCCATCGCAACAGACGCCTGCGCCAAAATTGAAGCGAACCTTTTTCGAGTTTGGCGCAGTGACTCATTCGCTTGCCGATGTCTATGCTGAACCCACCGTTTCATCAGAACGGCTGACGCAATGTATTTTCGGCGACGTGGTTCGCATCGAAGATGAAACAGAGTGGTGGTATGCCGTGAAAGTCGGGCCGGAGCCGGAACTTTCAGGATGGGTTCATAAAACCGAGCTTATCGTGCTTCCGGCGGATGCTATGTATTTAAAAGAGCGAAAACTGACCACGATCACGATCCGTCAGGTCAGCAGCGAAATCGCCGTCTGGCCAAGCCAGACGATTCCAATTGCGATTGGCACGGAACTGCCATTTATCGGCGAAACTGAAGACTGGTATCTTGTGCGGCTGCCCAACAACGATGTTGGCAAAATCGCTCGGAAAGCCGTGCTTGCAACTCCTAAAAAAGAGCGTCCGTTAATCCAGATGAAAAAACAGACGCTCGAAGATTTAGACGATTCAGAAGAGAGCGAGGAGCAACGCCAGGATATTATTGAGACCGCGCAGCAATATCTTGGGAAAGTCTATGTCTGGGGCGGCACGTCGCCGCGTGGGTTTGATTGCTCCGGCTTGACCTATTTCGTCTATCGCATAAACGGCATCGAATTGCCGCGCATCTCATCGCTGCAATACCGCGCCGCGCTTGGCAAAAAGATCAAGAAAGCGCATCTGCATGAAGGCGATCTTGTCTTTTTCGAAACGTATCGCCCTGGCCCATCGCATGTTGGGATTTACATCGGGAATAACCAATTTATCCACGCCTCTCCGAAATACGGCGTGACGATCAGCAACCTGGATGATCCCTATTTTAAGAATCGGTATATCGGCGCAAAAGCTGTGCTGTTTTCTTCATTATAGCAGGTTAACAGCGTGTAAAATAGAACTCCCCTTTTCTCCTCTTTTTCATTCTGACGAGAGGGAGATATTCTTTTGGCTCTCGGAACGGGAGTCAAATTCCCTCTCCTGTTTTCGGATCGAATCACTCGTTTCTACAAAATTCGTTATCGAACCCGCTCCCAAAGCATACATACTCATTTTCCCATATTCTTTTGTTGACAGCAATCTCTTGTGTCATTATTTACTACGCCAGCGATAAAAAATCTTGCGGGCACTCCATAAACCTCCCTTCTGTCGTAATGCGAAAAGGTGATGACATGTTTGAATATAGTCGCCGCATCTTATGGACGATCCTCTGCCTGTTCTTTGCGCAAACAGCCCCCCTTTATTGTTGCGCTTACGCTGAAGCCGA
The DNA here is from genome assembly GCA_000739515.1 of Candidatus Moduliflexus flocculans. Taxonomy (GTDB): domain Bacteria; phylum Moduliflexota; class Moduliflexia; order Moduliflexales; family Moduliflexaceae; genus Moduliflexus; species Moduliflexus flocculans. The sequence goes on along the minus strand of DF820455.1, from coordinate 1,410,914 downwards.
ACAGATCGTTTCCTTCGCCACTTCGGAACGCGAGCCATATATCGGGGTGAACCTGCCAGATCATGGATACGTATGTGAATTAGTCACCGAAGCGTTTCAGCGCGCCGGCTATCGCGTGAATATCACGTTTTATCCCTGGGCCAGAGCAGTGAGAAATGTTCAAAAAGGAACGCAAGATGGGTTGCTGCCCGTTTACTACGACGACGCGCTGACAGGGGAATTTGCCTTTTCCGATCCGTTTCCTGGCGGCAAAATTGGCCTGCTCAAGCGAAAGTCAACTCCGGCAGAATATGTCGTTCCTCCAGACACGCATCAAACCGAGGCATTGCGCTATCTGCAATCCTATGTGTTTGGCGTGGTCAGAGGCTCGGTCAATACGCCGGAATTCGATGCGGCGGACTTTTTGAAAAAAGACATGGTCACGACCGACATGCAGAATGTGCTCAAACTTTTCAAAGGGCGCGTGGATTTCGTGGTCATTGATAAATACACTGCCGCTGACCTGATGGTCAACAAATTGCCTCATACCATCGGGCAGCTTGAGTTTATGAACCCGCCGTTAGCGGAAAAATCTTTTCATATTGCCTTCTCGAAAAATTCGCCGGGCTATCAACAACGACTTGCTGACTTCAATCGCGGCTTGCGGGAGATGATTGCGGATCAGAAGGTCGAAAAGATTTTATACAAACACGGATTGCTGGAAACCGCCGCTAACACGCAGAAAGAGAAAAAAATCATTCGCATTGGGACGGTAGATAACCCCGAAATGATGATTATGCAGCGCCTGTCAAAAGAATACGAAACGCTGCATCCAGACGTGAAATTGGAATGGAAAACGCTGGATGAAAATATTCTGCGCTTGCGGTTGCTCAGCGATCTCGCCATCTCCGACGGACAGTTCGATATTATGACCATCGGCATTTACGAAACGCCGATCTGGGCGAAAAATGGCTGGCTTGTTCCGCTTTCAACCTTGCCGGAGAAGTACGATCTCCCCGATGTTTTGCACTCTGTGCGCGATGGTGTCTCCTACAACGGCGTCGCGCATGCGCTGCCATTCTACGCGGAAAGCATCATGACCTTCTATCGCAAAGACCTCTTTGCGCAAGCGGGATTGACCATGCCGGAAATGCCGACCTACGCTGATATCAAGCGCTTTGCCGCCGCGATCCACAACCCGGAGCGCGGCGTCTATGGGATGTGTCTGCGCGGCAAGCCAGGGTGGGGAGAAAATATGGCCTACGTTTCAACGTTAGTCAATACTTATGGCGGGCGCTGGTTCGATCAAAAGTGGAATCCGACGATCAAGACTCAGGAATGGCGCGATGCGCTGACGCTTTATACCGATTTAGCCCGATATAGCCCGCCGACGACGCCCAATAACGGCTTTACAGAGAACTTGACGTTGTTCGCCAACGGGCATTGCGGCATCTGGATTGATGCCACTGTCGCCGCTGGAGTCTTATTTGATCCCAGAAAATCACAGGTATCGGCGTCATTAGGCTTTGCGTCCGCTCCCATCGGCGCAGTGTCCAAAGATTCTCCCTGGCTGTGGATATGGGCGTTAGCGATTCCGGTTTCCTCGAAAGTGCCGGATGAAGCGTTAAAATTTATTACATGGGCGACCTCGAAAGATTACATCAACTTAGTGGCGCAGCGCGAAGGCTGGGTCGCCGTCCCGCCCGGCACGCGGCACTCGACATACCTGAATCCGGCGTATCGGGCTGCTGCGCCATTTTCGGAGTTCGTGTTTAATGCCATTCGCAACGCAGACATCACGCATCCCTCTGTTCAACCTGTGCCGTATATCGGCATTCAATACGTTGGGATTCCTGAGTTCCCGGCCATCGGCACGCAGATCGGCCAGAAAATCGCCTGGCTGTTGACCGGCGACGTCTCCGTCGAACAGACCCTGACAGAATGCCAGCGGATCGCAAGCGATCAAATGCGGGCATCCGGGTATATCAAGGAGTGAGCGATATGGAGCTTGCGCAGCGAACAACGCCGAAAATCGCGACTGTGCTCATTGTGGATGATAATCCCACCAATTTAGGCGTATTGACAAATTATTTAAAAGCCTATGGCTATAAAACACCGATTGCCAGCAATGGCGAGCTTGCGTTGCGACGCGCTCGTCATATTTGCCCGGATTTGATTTTATTGGATGTGCTGCTGCCTGGCATTGACGGGTTTGAGACCTGTCGGCGTTTAAAGGCAGACGAAACCACCAAAGACATTCCGATCATTTTTATGACCGCGCTGACCAGCCCGGAAGATAAGCTGAAAGGATTCGGGGCGGGCGGCGTGGATTACATCGCCAAGCCGTTTCATCAGGAAGAAGTGTTGGCGCGAGTCGCCACGCATGTGCATATTCGCGAACTCACGCATCATCTTCAGCAGCAAACGCTCGAATTAGCCGGAGCAAACATTGAAATCCGCGCGCTCAATGACCGGCTGCGAGCGGAAAACCTCCGCGTCAGCGCAGATTTGCGAGAATCTGAGTATAAATATCAAACGCTTGTGGAAGAGATTACCGATGGGTATTTCGTGCTGCAAGATGAGCGCATCGTTTTCGCAAACCAGGCTTTCTGCCGCATGCACGGGTATCAAGTAGATGAGGTTTTAGGCAAAGAATTTGTCTGGTTTGTTGACCCGGAAAGCCGGAACGAAGTGGCAGATGCGTATCGGCATAATCGCGATATGATGTCAGTCTCGCATCTGTTTGAGTATCTGCGATTGACGAAAACCGGAGAAAGCCTGTTTACCGAAATGACTGCGAAAACCATTCCGCATGAAAAAGCGTTTGTGGATATTGGTATCTGCCGCGATATTACGGAACGAGTGCAGATGGAGCAGCGGATGCGGGAAGCCGAACGAATGGCCTACATCGGCAGGTTGACCACGTCATTATCGCACGAAATTCGCAATCCGCTCTCCGCAATTAAGCTCAATCTGCAAATCCTGAAAAAGAATCAGCATTTTTCCGAAAACGACCGCCGCCGCCTCGATATTTCCGTCACCGAAGTCATCCGATTAGAAGGGATTTTAAAAGAATTGCTCGATTTCGCCAAGCCGCTGCATGTGCATCCGGTCGAGTGTCATGTCAATGCGCTGCTTTCCGCCTGCCTCGATCTGCTTTCCGCACAGTTTGACCAGAAGCAGTTGACGCTTGTTTCCTCGTTTGATCCCGATATCCCGCCGCTTCAGGCTGACGGCGAAAAGTTATCGCAGGCGATCATGAACCTGCTCCTGAATGCGTTCGATGCATCCGATCATAACGGCACGATCTGGGTTTCCAGTCAATACCATCGCGCTGAGGCTGGCAAGCGCCCGACCGTTGAGATCGCAATTGAAGATGACGGCTGCGGCATTGCCAGAAAACAACTTCGGAACATTTTCGAGCCGTTTTTTACGACCAAATCGCATGGCACAGGTTTAGGTTTGACCAACGTGAAGCGGATTATCGAAACGCATGGCGGTTCGATTGATGCCGCGAACCGCCACCCCAAAGGCGCGTCATTTCGGGTATATCTTCCAGTGTAAGGCCGTCTCGCAAATTCATAACTTCTGGATAATGGCAAATATTTTTGACAAGCGCTATTTTTTTCTTGACATTTTTAATCTATTTTTAAATAGATTTTAAAAATAGATTAAAAGTTTATTTTTAAAATCCCGATTAACCCGAAACACATGACGCCACGAGCCATCAACCACAAAGCCATCCGCGCTGAAAACCGGAAAAAGATTCTCTCGCTTTTACAGAAACAACGCGAACTGACGCTTCAGGAAATTGCCAAAGAGCTTGATCTGAGTGTGCCGACCGTTACGACGATTGTCGAACAACTGATCGAAGAAGGCGTTGCGCAGAATGCCGGAGTTTCCGAATCGGTCGCAGGCCGCCGCCCGAAAGTTATCCAATTCGCGCCGGATGCGTATAATATGCTTGCGGTTGACTTTACCCTCGACGCAGTGCGGATCGTCCTGACGAATCTCGACGCAGCAATCAAAGCGGATGCGACGATCACCGCGCCAGATTATCAGCAGATGGATGCGCTGATGGAAACGATTCGGCAAGAAACTGAACGGATAATGGCAGATCAACATGTCCGCTCTGCTCACGTGTTAGGCATTGGATTTTCGCTCCCTGGCGTGGTGGATGAAGAACGCGGCCTTCTGAAAATCGCGCCGAATCTCGGCCTGAAACAGGTAGATTTCGCGCAATATGCGCCGCTCTTTCCGTTCCCGATGTTTTTTGAAAACGAAGCGAACGCGGCGGCAATGGCGGAACTCAAGCTCGGCGTCGCCAAAGAAATGCGGAATGTGGTATATGTTTCCGTTTTGTCGGAAGGAATTGGCACTGGCATCATCGTCGGCGGACAATTGTATCGCGGCAAAAACAAACGTGCGGGGGAATACGGGCATACCAGCATCATGCCGCGCGGTCTGCCGTGTTCCTGCGGCAGGCGCGGCTGCTGGGAGCGTTACGCCTCCGGCAATGTGCTGCTGCAAGGCTACGCGGAACGTACCGGCGCAAAATTGCGCGATCTGACAGCTTTTTTTGACCGCTTGAGCGTGAACGAACCAGTGGCGACTGACGTATTTGAAACCTATTTGGATTACCTCGCCATTGGCATTCAGGATATTTTATTCGCGCAAGACCCGCATTATATCTATATCGGCGGCGTGCTCAGCCCATTCAAAGAGCAGATTCTTGAACCGCTGCGTCAACGGATTTTTGTGGAAAACATGTTTTATACAGAGCAGGATGTGGCGCTCAGATGGACGACCCTGCAAGCGAACGCCTCAATTTTAGGCGCGGCGCTGCTCTCATGCGAACGGATGTTTCATAGTTCGGTGACGGCCTGAGACCTCACAGGTCTTAGAGACCTGTGAGGTCTGATGTGAAGTTATTTTTTAACGTTCCTACATCGAAAAAATTACGCATCACGCAAGCGCGTCAGACGCATCACGGCAGTCTGACGCATATTCATCACACTTAAACAAGGAGAACAAATCATGGCAACAAACGTTACAATCGGTGCAAAAGAGTATTTTCCAGGCATCAGCAAAATTCAGTATGAAGGCCCGCAATCCAAAAACCCGCTCGCCTTCAAATATTATGACGAAAACAAAGTCGTGGCGGGCAAACCGATGAAAGACCATTTCCGCTTCGCAATCGCCTACTGGCATACTTTCTGCGGTGCTGGTTCCGACCCGTTCGGCGCTGGCACGATGCCGCTGCCCTGGTCAAAAAACAGCGACGCGATGCAGGCCGCAAAAGATAAATTAGACGCCGCCTTCGAATTCATCAGCAAACTCGGCGCGCCGTTTTATTGCTTTCATGACCGTGACATCGCGCCGGAAGGAAATTCCATCGAAGAGTCGGAAGCGAACCTGAAAGAGATCGTCGCGCTTGCGAAAAAGAAACAGGCGGAATCCGGCATCAAATTACTGTGGGGCACGGCGAACCTCTTTTCGCATCCGCGCTATATGAACGGCGCTTCGACCAACCCCGATTTTCATGTGCTGACGCATGGTGCGGCGCAAGTGAAAGCCGCGATTGACGCGACCGTCGAACTCGGCGGCGAAAATTATGTCTTCTGGGGCGGACGCGAAGGCTACACCTCATTGCTGAACACGAACATGAAACGGGAACTCGAACATCTTGGCATGTTCCTGACGAAATCCCGCGATTATGGCCGCAAAATCGGCTTTAAAGGGTCGTTCCTGATTGAACCAAAACCGATGGAACCGTCAACGCATCAATATGATTCCGATGTGGCAACCGTGATCGGCTTTTTGCGGAAATTCGACCTGCTGAACGACTTCAAATTGAATATCGAAAACAACCATGCGACATTGGCGCAACACAGTTTCGCGCATGAATTGCAAGTCGCAGCAGACGCCGGATTGCTCGGCAGTCTCGACGTGAATCAGGGCTATCCGCATAACGGCTGGGATACGGACGAATTCTTGAAAAACCTGTACGACGCGATTGAAATGATGCTCGTGCTGCTGCCATACGGCGGCATTGGCAAGGGCGGCATGAACTTCGACGCGAAAGTCCGGCGCAATTCGACCGATCTCGAAGACCTCTTCATCGCGCATATCGGCTCGATGGATACGATTGCGCGCGGCTTGCTGATTGCGGATCGCATTCTGAGCGAATCAGATTACATAAAACTGAGAACCGCCCGCTACGCCTCGTATGATTCCGGCAACGGCGCAGCCTTCGAACGCGGCGAATTGGGGCTGGAAGCATTGCGCGATCTCGCCGTCAACATGGGCGAACCGAAACAGATCAGCGGCAAACAGGAATTGATCGAAAATCTGATCAACCAGTACATTTAATGTCGCAAATCACGCCTCACAGGTTTTTTCCCTGTGAGGCTTTCGTCTTTTCTGTTCCATGTAAACGATTGCGCGATGTGCTGACACACAAGATTGTGGGTAAGCTGTCAGACACTTTAAAGGGGTCTGACAGCTTTTTTCTTGACCATAACGTTTTGTGCAGTACACCTGGTATTATAGAGACAAGTATTGAAAATTAATATTCTGCCCTTCTCAGACCTCACAGGTTTTTAAAACCTGTGAGGTCTTATTAAAAATTAATGCTCGCATCTATAAAACGCGCAGAATTGGAAGCACACATCAGCAGTTGGAACGAATCCTAATATTTTCTGTTGTTATCAAATAATACCAATTGCCTTTAAATAGATCGTAAATTGTCGGACGAAACTGGGGGGCGCCCTCGTCGAAACGCCGTTTCGACGGACAACGCGAATATGATCTTTCAAAAGGCAATTGGTATAACTTGTCAGAATGAGGCGAATATGAATGGTTTACAGTCGAGTTTGCAAATATTCCCATCGTCAACGATTCTTGAAACCAAAGAGTTCTACGAGCAGATTGGATTTCGTGCGGTCAGTTATTTAGAATCAAACCAACCGCATATCTGTCTGTATAAAGACTCGATTGAAATCGTTTTAACAAAGTCGCGTCTTGAGAAAATACGTCCAAACCGAGAAGTTCACGGGTATGGATATGACGCTTATTTTATATCAACAAATCAACTTGATTTTTATAACGAAATTAAGAACAAGAACATTACAATTGTGAAGGAGTTTAATCTTACTGATTATAGCAACAGAGAATTTATTTTTGAAGACAATGAAGGCCGATGGATTGCTATTGGCTGTAAAGAAGGCTCAAAAGAAGTATTACACCTTCAATTGAGTCATATTGCATTTTATTGTGATGATATAGATGGAATGGAAAAATTCTACTCCGATCTTCTTGATTTGAAACGAGTACGGGTATTTAATCAGGGAAAGAATGATGAATTCTTTATCTTAGGTCGTGATAATTTCCGGATAGAGCTTTTCAAAAAGAAACGTATGTTGCAAAGCGATCATGCGTCTTTTAAGCATTATGCTATCGAGATTCAATCAATTGATAATTTGATCACATTACTTCATCAAAAGCATATTTCTATTGATAACATGATTGATTATTCAAATGAAGATCATGTTTTCAAAATATGCTTTATAAAAGACCCTGAAGGGAATGTCATTGAATTTATGGAAGGCTATTACGACCAATAATTCAAGATGCATCTCACAATCGTTTCATCCATTCAATAACAACTGCAAACTGCCTGTTTACGTGGCAAGCGATATCCCGTTATTGCTGGAAACAGGGCGTTTGCGCCATAACAACCTGTCTGCGTTATTATCACCGTTATCTTGGGCGAGGAAAGAAATGGAAACTGCTGTCATCATCGGAGGGGATTTAAGAAACTTTCATTTATACAACCTCTGTCGGTCACATACTGTCAATGTGACACTCATGGGATTTGAGAAACGGGATCGCCAATTTGCGGTTGAAAAGCATCTTCTTGCAAATCAGCCCTTGATTATCGGGCCAATTCCGTTGACACTCGATGGATCATTGCTTTATATGCCTTTTAGTACGACCCAGATGACCTTGGCTGAACTCAATGATATCCTCGCGCCAAACACGACGTTCGTTACTGGTTTAGGAGGAATCCCCTTTGAATTGCCTGCAATCAAACTGATCGATCTGACTCAGAACGAGCGGTTTTTATTGAAGAATGCCATTCCAACAGTTGAAGGTATCATCGAAATTCTGATTCGAGAGTCGGATCGGACGATCCACAATTCCAGAACATTAGTCCTGGGGCTTGGTCGAATTGGGACTCGATTAAGCAAGGTCTTGCGCGATCTCGGTTCAAATATGACGATTGCATCGGGCAGTCCGATAGAAAAAGAGAACGCCTTGCGTGAAGGGTATCAGCATATTCATCTCTCAGAACTGCCCCATGCGACATTTGATTTCGATTATATCATCAATACGATCCCCAGTATCTATCTTACCAAAGACGTGCTTGATCGCATCAACACGGATACGCTCATTCTCGATATTGCTTCCATGCCAGGCGGGATTGATAGAAAATATGCAGAACACACCCACCACCAGGTAATTATCGCCAGAGGAATTCCCGGAAAAAGCTCACCGCGAACGGGAGCAAGCGATATGTTTGATGCCATCAGCGACTCCATCAAAGACTTTAAGTAATAGCAAATATATTTTTTTATTTCGCGCAGAGAACGGCTCTCAAATCAATTCCCTGCGTCCCCGCGTCTCTGCGCGAGAACTGAAAAAGAACAATTTGTCATCACTTAAGCCAAGGTTCTTCACGTCCTAACATTTTTCTGATCACCCTGCTCCAAGAGAGGAGTTTGCGGCCATTGGCCTCGAATCTGCGGCGTAACATGAATGATTATTTTTATCGTAAATGCTTCCGTCCCGCCGACGTCATCTTTCATGATTCACTACACATTCGGGCAACGAACACGGCTGTCCGCATCAACGCTTGAGTTTGTCTGGGGAAGCTCGCATTTGAGCTTCCCACAATCCCCATCCGCGCTACGATGCTTGTTGATACGCAATCTTCCCTTCTTTCGTCACAATAATATCAGCCAATGGCTTATGCGCGGAAATAATTTCATGTTCGATCTGCAAAATGCTTTCGGTAAATGTGTCGAGTTCGGCAGCGTCGCGGGCGCGTTGTTCCCGGAACGCTCTGGTGTCTATGTAGGTGCGGTCAATAAACACGCGCACATGCGCGTGTTGCAGCAGCGAGACAAACGAGCCTTCAACAATGACAATCGCGACATCTCGCGTTGAGAGGTGCTCCTGTTTAAAGCAATCTTCGGCATACACCGACACCGGCTTGACGATGTCCTCCGCGCCATCGAGAATCGCCTGCATCTGTTGATCCAAAAAGTCAAGCCGCACTTCCTTGACGCCGCGCCAGTCGGCGTGATTGCGCCGTTCGCGGTCGTTGGTCATCGGCGGCAGCAGATAATAATCATCCTGCTGAAGAATGACGCAGCGCTTGCCGCGCTGTTCGAACGCTTCCGCAATGGCCGCTGCCATCGTTGACTTGCCGCTGCCGGATTCTCCAGCGACCGTCATGCTGTGTCGTCCTGATTTCGCAAAGGCCGACGCCAGCAGATGCGCGGCAATTTCTTCCGCTTGAGCGCGTTGTTCGGCGTGAATCTGAATTCGATCTCCTACCATAAATGTATTATTCAACCGGCGACGAAACGCGATACACTCGCCCTTCACCCGGCAATAAGCTGGAAAGTTGATAATGTTTGCCGTTCGAGGTCAAACAGGCGTCTTCTGCATTTTGCCCATCGTCAATCGTGGAAAATTCCAGGCGCAATTCGAGTGTCTGCGGCATCAACGGAATTCCCGTGCGGCCAACTGTTCGCTCCGGGCTGGTATTCACGATAAACAGATAACGTGGATCGTCCTGCTGCGTCCAGGCGAGAACCGGATTGTCGCCGGTGGTATCGGGCGCAATCAGCCAGCGGCAGTCCACGTCGCGAATTGTTGCCCAGATTGTTTCGGCATACAAGCGCAGCCGTGTCAATCGCGAAAATAACACGCCGTTTTTGCCCCAGATATACGCTCCGTTCGTCGCTTTCGGTCCGGCGGTTTCGTGAAACACATACAACTTCGTGTAATGTTCATTTGGCGCGGGAGCGTAATGAATATCACGGGTTTCGAACCCTGCCCCCATATAGCTCGGCATGTTGGTCAAAAAGAGCGCGATAAACAGGCGGACGTCGCTGCCATGCCGGTAAAATTCGTCGAAACGCGGGTCGTCCTTATCGCCGGTCATCAGCGTAAAACTCGGTTTGCAGCCTCGTGTCTCCGCCCAATCCGCATATTGCCGGAAACGCTGTAAAAAGACCGGCGAACCGACACAGGTGGATTGCAAATCGCCTAATGTGGCGTCGGCGTCGGCGGCTTCGAGGTGATCCAGTTCTTCGCCGTAGCCGAACACGTCGCGCGGCGCCAAAAACGTTTCGGCAAAATAGCCGAAAAACGGCGTATGATTGGCGTGCTGAACATGCTGTTTGACTGCACCGAGGATGTCGTAATAGCGGTCAATGTGGCGCGGAACGCCGCCAGGACGCATCTGGACGTGCGCCATGTCGCCGCGCATGAAATCGAGGCCGTAGCGCCGCTGCGCGTCGGCGTAATGCTCGCAGACATAGTTCCACGCCGCAACATGCGGACGGTCGAAATCAAGCTCCCAGTCGCGGTTGCGGTTGCGCGGATGATAAAGCTTGTACCGCGCTAACGGCCCAAAAACGCGAGACATCGCTTGCGGCTTCGTGATGACAAAATCCCGCCAGATCATGCCGTTGCCGTCCACGCCTTTCGCCTCTTCGCGGCGATCAGGAATCATGCCGCGAAACGGCGGCGCCATCGTGGCAGGCACAGGTTCATAGCCATAGGAAAAAATGTGCTGAATCAGCAGATTGCGGCGGGTCTGACGAAATTCAACATCCGCAGGATTGCCGAATAAGATGCGCAACCGCCGCGCTTCATCCGTTTTTTCAGAGAAAAAAATCGTCCGTTCCGTCGGGATCGGCTCGCTCGCCACCGCCGCGCCATGCTGCGCGAGGAACGTCATGATTTTCTGCTGCACCGCCTCGAACAAGAATTCGTCGTGGCTGATGATTTCGGCGTCCTGGCGTTGCAGCCACTCGAAATATTCAGGATAGGACAAGACCATTTGGGAAAACCTGTCCGTATGCGGCACGACATCCATGCCGACCGTTTTGCCCATCACATGCAGCAGATTGATTACGGCTCGCAACTGACGTTCTTTCGTATCTAAATGCGGGCAGGTTTCAGCGAGTTCAACGCTGAAAAATTCCGGGTTCAATTCCCAACTGCTCATGCCGTACAAGCTTCCCACCACACCCGGCTCCCAGATCGGCAGGAGTTGAATCGCATCTTGCGATTGCGGCAGCGTCAGGGCGTATTTGACGAGGTTCCAGAAATTACCGAGCGTTCGCACATTGACGCCGACCATGTTGCAGCGTTGCAACCATCGGCAATCCGGCTCGTTCGCCACCGCGCTCCGAAGCGCTTCAGGCAGAACGCCTGAAGGTCGCCCTGTCTGCGCGTATTCCTGCGAGATCGCCATATCAATGGCCGCACCAAATCGCGCCCGGAGAATATTTAACGTTTCTTGAACGGAGAGTTGCAACAGATGTTCTGGAAGCAGAGGGATGAATGATGCGTTCTGGCTGACATAAGAGGAAATATGCGCCTCGCGCTGAAACGGATCGCGCCAGCAATCCACAAATTCTTGATAGACATTCGGAGTCATTGGATTATGCAATGGCACAACACATTACGGCTGCGAAAAAGTTGTCAGGCACTTTGAACATATCCGGCAATTTTACCCATAATGTGTTGTGGCATTGCGCTCAACAGCCCGCCTGTAATGGACAGGGTGTTAGTTAGGTAGCGTATGTTCTCAAGCAAGGCCGAGCGCTTGTTTGGCTTTGCGGGCGGCAGACGGGCCATCCTGGGCATACAGGTCTGCGCCGATGTCATTCGCGTATTCCTGCGTAATCGGCGCTCCGCCAATCATGACTTTTACGCGCTCTCGCACGCCGGCGGCTTTCAAGGCTTCGATGGTGGTTTTCATCGAAGGCATCGTCGTCGTCAGCAAGGCGCTCATGCCGACGAATCCGGCGTCATGAGTTTTGATCGCGTCCACAAATTTTTCCGGCGTCACATCCGTGCCTAAATCAATAATTTCAAAGCCTGTCCCTTCCAACATCATGGCGACTAAATTTTTGCCGATGTCGTGCAGGTCGCCTTTGACCGTGCCGATAACGACTTTGCCGAGCGGCTTGACATCCGCATCTTTCAATTTCGGTTTCAAAATTGCCACGCTCGCCTGCATCGCGCGGGCGGCGATCAGCATTTCCGGCACGAAATATTCTCCTTCTTCGAATAATCGCCCGACTTCGGTCATCGCGGCAATCAGCCCCTTATTCAGAATTTCCGACGGAGCAATTCCTTCTGCTAACGCAGCATTGACGCCGCTCGTCGCGCCATTCATGTTGCCATCAATCACGCTTTGATAAATCGTTTCTAAGACCGCCATTGTCGTTCCTCCTTATTTCGTGTTCCCCCATTCCCTGTTGATACAACCACGCAGCCGCTAACAGGCCACTGATTCGTCAATCATGTAATGCTTCTTCTTCGCTAATATCCATTCTTCCTAATCTCTTTTTTCATGTCAACAGGAACTTCTTGCCAATTGTGGTTTTTCTTTCGCGCTCAACCTCTTCAGGCGTTCTTTTCGGCACGGCGGCAAAAAATGCCTTGACACGAATCGCAGGCATTTCAAAATAATGCGCCAGGTAATCATCATGCGAATTTACGTTCATATTTAGAAACTGTTTTAAACGTTGATTGCTCCAGGAGTGCGAAATCTTGATTTCGCACTCCTGGAGATTTGCCAGTCAACAGGACTTTTAAAACAGTTTCTTAGAGGTTTGCCAACCTCGGCAATCTCAAGTGGACGATTTGTGCATATCAAAAACCCTCGCGGAAACACGCATACGCTTATGAAAGTAGGAGATCAATTAGAATTACGGCTTGAAAATCTGGCGCTCGGCGGCGAAGCGGTCGCTCGCGTCGCGGACGGCGGCATGGTGGTCTTTGTCAAAGACGGCATTCCCGGCGACCGCGTGCTTGCGGAAGTTATCAAACGCAAGAAGCAATTTGCCACCGCCAAAATTGTCGAGTTATTAGAGCCATCGTCGTTGCGCATTGCGCCGCGCTGCGAGTATTTCGGACGCTGCGGCGGCTGCAAATGGCAGCAATTGAGTTATGAGAATCAATTAAAATTCAAGGAACAGCAGGTGGCGGAATCGTTCCAGCATATTGCCAGACTGAAGGACGTGCCGGTTCAACCGATTCTCGGCACGGATTCCCCCTGGTATTATCGCAATAAAATGGAATTTTCATTCGGGCACGACGAAGATGGCACACTCGTGCTCGGTCAGCATTATCCGGGACGCTGGGATCTGCTTTTAGACCTCGAAAACTGCTATTTGCAGTCCGAAGCAAGCGTCAAAATTTTCAATCTCTGCCGCGATTTTGCGATCAAGCAGGAGTTCAAGGCGTTTGTCGGCGCAACAGAAGAAGGTTTGCTGCGGCATGTCATTGTCCGCGAAGGGAAACATACCGGGCAATTCATGGTGAATATTGTCACGTCCGGCGAATATTTCCCGCAAACCGACCGCTTCGTGCGTTATCTGCTGGCCGGTTTCCCGATGATCACCAGTTTAGTGCAAACGATCAATCGCCAAAAAGGCCAGAGCAGCCAGGGACAGGAAGAAGTGCTCTTATTCGGCGAGCCGACGATCACGGAAATCATCAACGGTTTGTCGTTTGAAATCTCGGCGCAGAGCTTTTTCCAGACAAATTCGCTTCAGGCTGAACATTTGTATCAGATTGTGCAGCGCATGGCAGAACAGACACAGGGCGGCGTGGCGGTGGATTTATATTGCGGCACTGGCTCGATTGCGCTGCATTTAGCGAGCCGCGCCAAACATGTGTATGGCGTGGAACTCGTGGAAGATGCCGTGCTGAACGCGCAGAAAAACGCGGAACGAAACGAGATTACGAACGTCAGTTTCCATTGCGGCGAAACGCAGAAGATTTTCCCAACCTTAGAGATGGAAACGCCGGAATTGATTGTGGTTGACCCGCCGCGCCCCGGCCTGTCGCCGAAAGTGGTGAAAGCGATTCTCGCCGCCGCGCCGCAGCAGGTGATTTATGTTTCCTGCAATCCGGCGACGCTTGCGCGAGATGTCGCGATGTTTGCCGATGGCGGCTATGACATCAAAGAAGTGCAGCCGGTGGACATGTTCCCGCACACGTATCACATTGAAACTGTCGTCAATCTGAGGCGGGCATAATGAAAAAGCTGTCAGACGCCTTGAAGGTGTCTGACAGCTTGAATGGTTCAATCCTTCTCTTTTTTGCCGAAAAAGGACGACAGCACCGCATTCACAATGGAAAAAAGCAGCGCCGCAATCAGTGCCGCGCTGAAGCCCTGAATCTGCAAGCCATCATACAATTCCGCCGTCACCAACAGCAGCAGCGCGTTGATCACAAAGGTAAACAGGCCGAACGTCAAGAAATTGAGCGGCAGCGACAATAGCCGCAATACCGAGCCGAGCAGCACGTTAACAATGCCGAACACGATAGATGCCGCCAATGCCGCCCAGAAGTCAGCGACATGCATTCCGCTGTACAGCGACGAAACCACTAAAAACGCAACCGCATTCAGCAATAAATGCGCGATAAACCCATGTTTTTTCATAAAAGCCTCCGTATTTGTGGAGCGCAACAACTTGTTTTGGCGGCCTGACGAAGTCAGGCAGCGGCGCGGCAATGCCACGCCGCAAAAGCAAGCTTTTGCACTCCTGATCGTTTTTTGTAAGTGTTTACGTACCGCCGGTAATTTGGGCGAACACGGGGTTCGCCCCTACATGCCAAATCCATCACTTAATTGTGAGAACGTCCTAATTTTTTTGAAATCCGCTGCAAAAACGACGCTGGCGGTTGTAAAATCCGCTCGATTTCCGCGAGAATCTGCGGCGATTTCTGCGCCGTCGGGATCGTCTCGAACAAGCGTTTTAACTCCGCTCGTTCCTGTTTGCCGAGGTCGCTCGGATTCACCGCTTGCAGCACCGCAAGTAGCATTCCCGGCGCGTGGATGGCATAACGAATGACCGCCTCCAATTGCGCCTGTTTTTCTTTCGATTTCGGCATTTTCAACATCTCATCCAGCAGAATGCGTATCGCCGCGCCGCGTTTTTCTTCTGGCAGTAAAAAAAGATCGTCGCCAGAAAATCGCTTGAATTTGGCGATCCATTCCGCAAAGATCGCGGCGCGACGGTCGTCGGCCTGCTCGGCGTAGCGTCGCATCAGTTCCGGCGCAGCCGACAAGATGGCGAGATCGTCGGATGTCAAATACGGCTGGAGCAGTTCGAACAAGGCTGTCTGGCGCTGTTCAACAAGATATGCCAACAGGCGCGGCGCATGGAAATCGCGCAGCAGATGTTGAATTTCAGCGGAAGTTTGTCCGAAACGCCGCGTGAATTCGTCGAAATTTCCCAATTCCAGCCAGTGTTCTAATGCGTACAATGCGTTCAGTTCGCCTGTTTTTCCGGCTAACACGAGGCCGCGAATCGCCTCGAACCGTGCTGGCGGCGCTGGCATCTGAAATGCCGCTGTCACTTGCAGTGTCGAACAATTCAGCGTCAACGCAGGCGAAAAACTCTGCCGAAATTCGGGCTGCGGCGGCAACCCCTGAACGCGAAACGTTAAGCCCGTGCCATAGGAGTAGGTATCAAACGAAAACTCGCGCCGCTGTTGATACGGCAGCAGCGGATAGAGGCGCTCTAACAGATCGAGGCATTCGCAATCAGTTCCATATAGCAACAACGGCAATTGAAATGATTTGAAATTCAGGCCGACATATAACAATTGTTCCAATTCGGCCTGTTTGATGCGTGGAACAGCCATTTCCGAGAGGCGCGGCAGCGACGCGATTTCTTCCGGCGTCAGCGGCGTTTGCGGCGCGGTCGTTCGAAAATGCTGCTGCTGTTCGATGGCGCGAATCAGCGCCGCCGGGTTCAGGTCGAATTCCTGCTGTAAATCGTCAAACTCAAAAACCAGATTATGAAAAAAATAATTGCCGGGACGCCCTAAGCTGTCTTTTCCAGCATAGATCGCTTTGCCGACCACGCCGCGCTTTGCGTGAAGCGGATAAAACACATATTTCACTGGCGTTACGACATTTTCCTGATACATCAGCGCCGTCGGCAGCAAATAGAGCGAATGCCGCTCAAGCGTGATGCGCTCGTCGCGGCTCAAACCGGCTGTGATGGCCACCGTGACGAATTCGGGCTTGCCGCTGGTAAACATCTGCTGTTCAACCTTCATAACAATCCCTCAAGTTCCAATAAACTCAATAGCGGGTCAAAAACGTTATTCGGTGCAAGATTGAGAATGCGCCCGTCCTGCGTGGGCTGCGCTCCTAACGACGAGACTGACGTGAATCGAATTTGCCCGAAATTATTGGCAAGCGTGTTATAAAATGCGCGGTATTCGCTCTCGACATGGTCTTGAATAATCTTCGAATCGCTGCGGCTGGCGGCGAAATACGCGGAGAAATCGTCGGCAGGCGGTATTGGGTGGGAAAGACGCATAGAGAGCGGCCCATACAACAGATTTTCCTGATCCCACATTTCGTCTCCCATCGTGAAGCAGATTTGGATGTTTTTCTGCTGGTTCTGGCCGAGGTCGCGCATCGCGATCACAATGGTATTCAGCAATTTATGCAAGCGCTGCACGACGGAAATGCCGTTATTTTCATTCGCTTCGTTTAACAATTGCGGCAGGCTGAGGAGAAAAATCAGCGTCGAAATCTCCCTCAGCACCGGGATATTTTGCCGGATTTTTTCATCCACGTCGAACGTGCCGCCGCCGATGTCGTAAAAAATCACGATGAGTTCGCGCTGTTCGATGGTTTGATGTTGAAGATGCTTTTTAAACCAGTTTTTGACTTTCAGCGGGATGCGCTGGAATTTCAGAATCAGCGGCGTGGGGAACATGATCGGCGTTTTCGGCGGCAGATTGCCATGATCGAGAATTGTCACGAATTCGTGATGAATGCGGTTCAGCGTCTCCATCGTCAGGCCAATAAAGGAAAATCCCGGCCATTTCTCCGAAACCGAATCATGATAGAGCGAATGAAACAGGCTGCTGAGAAAACAGGTTTTGCCGTGACCGCTGTAGCCGATGGTCAACATCACCACGACCGGCACGCCATGCCGGACATCCTCAACATAGACAGACGGGATGCGAATCTCCTTTTCAGGGCAAACCGTTACTGATGCGGCATGTTGATTCATGCAAAACGGACAGAGCATAATGCGAAAAAGTGATGTATCCTCAAGATGGCGTTCAATTTGCGAATGATTCCGATAAACAGCATGATATGGCAACGTTTGTCAATATTTATTTGAATGAGGAGGTTTTTTCAGTGTAACTACACAGCCTATGTTGTATTGGGGAGAGCCTTGAAGGTGTTTGTCAAGGCTTCAAGGACGTTCTTCCCCTGTTTTTTGATCGTTGAAATAAAGCCACGAATGCGACAGAATGCGCGGGTACCCTCTGGAGAACGAAAGGTACCCGAAATCTTCTGTTTGACTTTGATCATGCGGAGATCGCGTTCGGCGAGATTGTTGTCAAAC
>DF820455.1:1258202-1391757 GCA_000739515.1 Candidatus Moduliflexus flocculans | reverse complement strand
CCCCAACCCCTCCCTGGAGGGGAGTTTGCGACCATTCGCATCGAGCCTGCTGCGTAAGGTCAGTTATAATACAAAAAGCCTGTATTCATGTAACTTCAATTGAATACAGGCTTTTTCAAAATGGTGGAGGCGCGGGGAATCGAACCCCGGTCCGAAGCTCTTCAGCTGCCAGCGTCTACATGCGTAGTCTATGTTTTGGTGTCACGCGGGTATGCTCCCATAGACAAGATCATACCCGCGTTAGCGCAGTTGAGAATTCGCCGCCTATTCCCGCGCATAATCGGCGACTATCCTGTGTTAATGACGTTCGCCCTGCCTCACAGGCAAGAACAGTTTGAACGTCGGCTGGTTATAGGCAGCCGATTGTCCTTCGCGCAGGCTTACGCAGCCATTGCGAGAGGTGCAGTATAGTATTCATCTGCATTTGTGTTTGTGTCGTTTTTACGAGGGCCCGACGCCTCGGCACGCAACTGACGCCTCAATTAACCCCGTCGAAACCATATCGCCCCCAAGCTTGAGGTCTTTCAAAGAGCATGTTGCCGTAAAAATTACCCACCCCTTGCCCCTCCCAGGAGGGGAAAGAGTCAATCAAACTGCTTATTTTTGAAGGCGCGTTCCATTTCTCGGTTCGCGGCGCGCTCTTTCAGGCTTTCGCGCTTATCATGAAGCTTTTTGCCTTTGCCTAAACCAAGCTCCAATTTGGCCTTGCCATCGGAAAAATACATGCTAATCGGCACAAGCGTAAAGCCTTTTTCCGACACTTTGCCGATGAGCTTGCGAATTTCCCGCCGATGCAACAGGAGTTTTCGAGAACGCAGCGGATCGTGATTCAACTGATTGCCATGCGAATACGGGCTGATATGGCAATTGACGAGAAAAATTTCGTCGCCGTTGACTTTTGCGTAGCTTTCTTTCAAATTCGCCCGACCTTCCCGCAGCGATTTGACTTCCGTGCCGCGCAGCACAAGCCCGGCTTCGAAGCGTTCTTCGATAAAATAGAGATGCGTTGCTTCCTTATTAATACAAATGCTTTTTTTCTCGCTCATAACTCACTCACCACGTTCCAATGCATACCAGACAATAAAATATGTTGTCGCGGCAGAAATGCAAGGAAAAAATGCCAGATTCGGAAAATTTTTCGATGAACAACGGCGATCTTCGATTTTCCGCCGTAATTTCTTGACAAGACAAAAGCGCGAAAAATACGCATATCGCAGAACGAATGAAAATATGCCAGTATCATTCTTTGCGGGCGCGATGTCATGGCAGCGCGCATCCGACCTGCGAAGTTCTCTGCTGAATCAGGAGGATCGAGAATGTTGGATTTGCTTATTAAAGGCGGATATGTGATGTATCCGATTCTGCTCGGCTCTGTGGTCGCCGTCGCGATTATTTTCGAGCGCTTTATCAATTTGCGGGAAGCCAAAGTTATTCCAAAAGATTTTTTTGCCCGGATCAAAGGGCTGCTGCTGGAAGGGCATATTAACGAGGCGCTCTCGATTTGCTCCAAAAGCACGAAGCCAATCGCAAAAATCATCGAAGCCGGGATTATGAAATATTATTTCGGTCGTGATGAAATTAAAGAAGCCATCGAAGATGCCGGGCGGCATGAAATCGCCTATCTTGAAAAATATCTCAACCTGCTCGGCATGATTGCATCGGTTGAGCCGCTGCTTGGTCTGCTCGGCACCGTCACCGGCATGATCAAGGTCTTTAACGTGTTGTCAGCAGGCGGCATCGGGCAGGCCGAACAACTCGCGGGCGGCATCGGCGAAGCCCTGATTACCACCGCCGCCGGCCTCGCAATTGCCATTCCGACCTTAGTCTTTCACAACCTTTTTTCCGAACGCGCTGACCGCCTGATTCTCCAAATGGAAAAAAGCTCGATGGAACTGACGGAAATCCTGTCGCAAGGTCAGCGGGAAGAGTGGAAGGTGTAAAAAAGGAGTTGATGGTTTGCGATACGATTTCGACTGGGATCCGCGAAAGGCAAATGAAAATCTTCGAAAGCATCACATCAGTTTCGAACGCGCCACAACAGTGTTTCGCGATCCGCGCATGATTTCGCTTTTCGACGAAGAACATAACGAGACTGAAGACCGCTGGGTGACGATGGGAAGAGACGAAAGCCTCATTTTGCTTGTCATATCGCATACGTTTCGAGAAGTGTCATCAACATGCTGGAAGATTCGGATTATTTCCGCAAGAAAAGCGACGGCGAAAGAACGTCGGCAATATGAGGAAAATGCGTGATGAAAAAAGAATATGATTTTTCGAAAGGAGAACGCGGCAAATTTTATCGCCCTGACGCAGAATTTCATCTGCCGATTTACCTTGAAGCCGACGTTTCCGAATTTATCCAGATGTTAGCGACCGAAAAAAACGTGGATGTCAATCAATTCGTCAATCAATGGCTGCGGAGCAATTTGACGTTCATCAAAACCTGTATCGAAGTCCCTCAACACGCGATAAAATAAGGGACGCGCATCAAGGCGCAAAGCAAAGAAGAATGGCTTTGCGCCTTTTGTCGTCTCAAACATCGTGATTTTTACCACGAAACACGCGAAAGACACGAAACAATTTTACATGTGAGTTTTTCGTGTCTTTCGCGTGTTTCGTGGTTTCGTTTCGAATGGCCGCAGAAAATACCCCGATGTTGCAGCAGTACCGCCGAATCAAGGCCGAATACCCGGATACGATCCTGTTTTTCCGCATGGGGGATTTCTACGAGATGTTTTTCGAGGACGCCGAAATCGCCTCAAAAGCGCTGCAAATCACGCTGACCTCGCGCCACGCCAGCCAGAACACGCCGCCCGTGCCGCTCTGCGGCGTGCCGTATCACGCCGTTGACAACTACCTTGCGCGAATGATCCGGCAGGGCTTCCGCGTCGCCATCTGCGAGCAGGTCGAAGACCCGAAAACCGCGAAAGGGATCGTCAAGCGCGAAGTTGTGCGCGTCGTCACGCCCGGCACGGCGCTTGATGCCACGATTCTCGATGCGCGGGAAAACAACTATATCGCCGCCGTCTTTTCCCCCGCCATGCTCGGCGAAAAGCCGTCGCAGAAAGACCAGCTTGTCGGCGTTGCGCTGATTGACCTTTCCACCGGCGAATTTTATCTCGGCGAACTCTCCGGCGTGATGCGCTTTCAACGCCTGCTCGACGAATTGCAGCGCTTTGAGCCGAAAGAAGTCGTCGTGCCGGAAAGCCACGCCTATTCGCAGCAGACCGAAGAACAGCGCGTGTTAGCCGATTACAAAGCCGCCTGCGTCACATCATACCCGGATCGCGCCTTTCAACTCCGCGCCGCGAAACAGGTCTTGCTCGATCATTTTCAGGTGCATTCCCTCGCCGGGTTCGGCGTGCAGGAGGCGTCCTCCGGCCTCTCCGCCGCCGGGGCGCTGCTGCAATACATTCAGGAAACGCAGAAATCCGCGCTGCCGCATATCCGCAAACTCAGCCTGCTGCGCCACGACGAATTCATGCTGATTGACTTCGCCACGCAGCGCAATTTGGAACTCTATCGCACGATCAACGACCACGCCCGCGCCGGATCGCTGCTCGGTTTGCTCGATAAAACGATGACCTCGATGGGCGCGCGGATGCTGCAAAAATGGCTGCGTTATCCGCTTGTGCGCATCGCCGATATTCAGGCGCGTCTCGATGCGGTCGAGGAATTGAAAAAAGATACGATTGTGCGGGGCGATTTGCGCGATCTGCTGAAAGGCGTGCATGACCTCGAACGCCTGATCACGCGCCTGACGCTCTCTGCCGCGAACGCCCGCGACCTCGTCGCGCTCAAATTATCCTGCCTGCGCCTGCCGGAATTTCGCCGTCTGTTAAGCGCGTTAAAATCGCCACTGATCGCCGAACAGGTCGAAAACTGCGACGAATTGCAGGACGTGGCGCAATTGATTGATCGCGCAATTATGGACGAGCCGCCGTTGACGCTGCGGGAAGGCAAATTAATCAAGCCCGGCTATAACGCCGAACTCGACGAGTTGCGCGTCATCAGCAAAGAGGGCAAACACTGGATCGCCGATTTGGAGCGCAAAGAAAAGGAACGCAGCGGCATCGCTTCGCTCAAAGTTAAATATAACAAGGTCTTCGGCTATTTCATCGAAATCACGAAACCGAACCTGCACCTCGTCCCGGACGACTACATCATCAAGCAGACGCTCGTCAACGCGACGCGCTTCATCACGCCGGAATTGAAGGAATACGAATCGAAAGTGCTTGGCGCGGAAGACCGCATCGTCGAGCTTGAATACAGCCTGTTTCAAGAATTGCGCCAGAGCGTCAGCCACGAAGTCGAGCGCGTCCTACGCACGGCGGAAACCATCGCCGTCTTAGACGTGCTGGCTGCGCTTGCGGAAGTGGCGGATCGGAATCTCTACGTCAAGCCGGAAGTGAGCGACAGCGACCGGCTCGACATTACGGAAGGCCGCCATCCGGTTATCGAGCAGATGAAGCTCGACGAGCCGTTTATTCCGAACGATACGCGCATGGATTGCAATGAGAACCGCCTCTTAATTATCACCGGCCCGAACATGGCCGGGAAATCGACGTATATCAGGCAAGTCGCGCTGATTACGCTGATGGCGCAGCTCGGCAGTTTCGTTCCGGCGAAACGGGCGGAAATCGGCACGGTTGACCGCATTTTCACCCGTATTGGCGCGTCGGATAACCTGAGTCGCGGCGAAAGCACATTTATGGTGGAAATGAACGAAACCGCCAACATTTTGAACAACGCCACGCAGCGCAGCCTGATTATTTTGGACGAAATCGGGCGCGGCACCAGCACGTTCGACGGCATGAGCATCGCATGGGCGGTAGCGGAATTCATCAACAACCGCGAAATTTTAGGGGCGCGGGCGCTCTTCGCGACGCATTACCACGAATTGACCGAACTCGCGACGCTGCTGACCGGCGTGAAAAATTACAATGTCGCGGTGAAAGAGTGGAACGATCAGGTGATTTTTCTACGGAAAATCATTGAAGGCGGCGCGGATCAAAGTTATGGAATTCAGGTGGCGCGGCTCGCTGGATTGCCTGCCGCCGTGATTCGCCGCGCTAAAGAGATTTTAGCCGATTTGGAGCAAGATCGGCACGGCGAGGCGGAGCATCATTTCACAAAACCGGCAGCGACCTCAACGGCGTCATCGCGCAAAAAATCTGTAGCGCCGAAAGAACAGATGTCGCTCTTCGGCGAACGCCCGCACCCAGTCGTCGCCAGATTGAAAGACCTCGATATCAACGCTCTCACGCCGCTTGAGGCGCTGAACCTGCTGCAACAGTTGCAGAAGGAGTGTTGAACTGTTGGCTTCCCTTCCAATCTATTTTAACGTGAGTTCGGGAAAAAAAATACCTCTATCGCCCCGCTGGGGCGAAATCTTATCCAGAACTCACGTTATTTTAATCGAACAGAACGAGATAAGAGGCCGATCAATCCAATCAGCAGCATTAACAATGAAATGCCGATTCCGCCGAATTTCGCGAGCGTGAAGATGCTTGCAACGGAGGCGACGGCGGGCAATTGCGTTGGATAGTTCAGGAGCATAATGATGATGCAGATATTTTCGCAATAATCGGCAAGGCCGCCAAGCAGTGTGAGCGGGATAAGCTTGTGCAGCGGATGATTTTCCGCGAACGCCTTTCGAAACAGAGAGGTTGTTGTGATGACATAAAAGATCGAATAGAGCGCGGGAAACACGAAATCTTGCGGAACGATGTAATGCAGGTTAAAGGCGCGTCCCTGCTCGCCAAGCGCGGCAAACAGCGCATACGCTTGCTGCGGCGAATAGCCTGGGATCATATCCAGAATGCCGACGCCGCCAGTGATCGCTTTTAATTGCGCCACGCCGAACGGCTTGCCGTTAATCACCGCGAAACTTGCCATAAAGCAGGCCAGACTCATCCCAATCATTTTTATTGATGTCCATTTTTTGATCACATTATCGAATGTATTTAGCATGTGATATTTCCTCTGTTTTCAGGTAATTGCGTAAATAAGGTGATCCCATTTTGATGCCGTCGTCTCGTTTCATAAAAGAAAACTTGACGAACATTGTCAATAAAATTACCGATAGCCGTTGACAGCGTTAGAATAGAAGGGCATTCAAATTTGAACCAAATTTGGTAATGGAGAACAGGAGAACGAGGGGTATGCAGAAAAAAATTGCGTTATTTGCGTTTAATGGAGAGCCGATGTGTTTTGTGCATGTCTTGCTGAACGCGCTTGATATGCAGGCGAAAGGGTATGACGTGGCGGTGATTATTGAAGGAAGCGCCACCAAACTTATTGCCGCGCTGGCCGAACCCGACGCGCCGTTTGCTGACCTCTATCGTCAGGTCAAAGAGGCAAAACTCATTCATGCTGTTTGTCAGGCATGCGCGTCGAAAATGGGGACTCTTGAGGCGGCGAAAGCGCAGGGATTGCCAATGAATAAAGACATGTCAGGGCATCCGAGCATGGGGGCGTATATCGAGCAAGGGTATCACATCGTGACGTTTTAAAAAAGATGGAATACCTGCATTTTATGGCCATGCAATCTTATTCCACTTATACCAAAGAGATTAATCATTCTCATCAGGCATATTTAAAAATCTGACGGAATCTCGTTCCACTAAAATTGGATTAATCACCATTTGCTTGGTTGGTGGCTTTGGGCCGCGAGAGGTAATATCTTCAAACAAAATCTCCGCCGCCCATCGCCCAATCTGATATTTCGGGTGGCTTACGCTGGTAAGCGGAACATCTGCAACGGCGGCCAATTCGGAATCATCAAATCCAACCACCGAAATATCCTGCGGAATTTTCAGCCCGAATTCGCGAATGGCTTGATACCCTCCTTGCAAGGCGGCGCTATCGTTAAAAAAGAACATGGCGGTCGGTTTTTTATCCCCTAACATGAGCAATTCTTTGACGAGCCGCCCGATGTATTCCGCCTCATTCCAGCGAAAGATCGTCCCCCCCTTGTCTAATTGCGGATCATACGGAATATGAAATTGCTCAAGCGCTTTTCGGTAGCCGAGATGCCGCTGAATTCCGGGGACGTGATCGTTGGGATAAATACAGGCGATGCGCTGATGTCCGGCTGCGATCAGATATTCTGTGGCAGTAAACCCTCCTTCCCGATCATTAATCGAAACAAACGACACGTCCGGGTCATCAATCACCCAGTTAATGAACATTACGGGGATCGTAATATCTTTCAGCAGCGCCAGAACTTTTGACTCTCGAATATCCTGAAAACCGCCGGCAGGTTCGATGAGCAAGCCGTCAATATCCTTTTGCAGCAGTTGTTCCAAACAGATTAATTCTTTTTCTTGATCACCACGCGAACTCCCTAAAACGATATTATAATGTTTTTTATGGGCGACATCATCAATCCCTTGAATGATCGGCGGATAAATGTAATACGAAATAAATGACGTAATCACGCCGATCAGAAAACTCTGCGTGGTTTCGTCCTGCGTTTTTCCAGAAAAAAAACTGCCGCTCCCATGTTTTTTATAAATAAATCCTTCGTTGACCAATTCGCTCAACGCCTGCCGGACAGTATTGCGGCTGACATTAAATTGCGTAATCAACTCATTTTCCGAAGGAATCTTCTGCCCCGGTTTATACTGCTCGCTTTCGAAATATTGTTTGATGATCTCTTTTAATTGAAGATACTTTGGCGTCGGGTTGCTCTCATCAATTTTCATACAAGTTCTACCTTGTTAAAGATGTTTCGACTCATTGGTATAACAGCAGAATGAAGTATGTTTTTTTTCGCGTTTGGCGTCAAGGTTTTTTTCATCAACTTCATAAATAGTCTCTATTTCTCAAGAACTCTGAAACTTATACCATAACATTTTTCCAAAGAATCGCCGGAAAGAGAAATTACTACCAATAACTTTGAAATACTTCGAAGTATTTCGAGGAAAATTCAGAAAATTTCCAACAATTAAATTTTACAAATACCACGAAATCAATATCTTACAACTTATTGGTACTTATTTATAAAAAACCGCTAATTTTTTCTTGGCAATTGTACCTATGCTCTCCGATAACAGGCACATGCAATGGAGGTGGCAGAGAAAAGATATACCAACTTCTGCCGCAACCTTGTCTTGTTGAGTTGTTGCAAATCATTCTTCACCGAATCATCCTGGCATCTATTCATCTCTTAAAGATGAAGTGGTCAGGGAAATTTTTTCACTCGTTCAATATGCCGAATGTTGGCGAGGGAAATTTACAGGAGGCTGTGTTTATGAAGAAGTTTGTCGCGATGTTGTTGGCAGGCGCCTTATTAATTCCAGGATTAGCATCTGCTGAAAAAACGAAAGTCCGTTGGTTTGTCGGTTTAGGCACAGGCACGAACGAGCAGCAGCTTGCTCCGCAGGAAGCAGTTGTCAAAAAATTCAACGAATCACAGAACGATATTGAACTCTCAATTGAAATCGTGGCAAATGCGCAGGCGTTTGATGTGCTGGCCACCCAGATTGCGGCTGGCAATGCTCCTGACCTCGTTGGTCCGGTTGGCTTGCGCGGACGCGACAGTTTCAAAGGCGCATGGCTGGATTTACAACCACTCGTAGATAAGACCAAGTATGATCTGAGCGACTTCCAGAAAGAAATGGTGGATTTCTACCGCGTAGAAGGCGAAGGGCTGTTGGGATTGCCGTTCGGGATTTATCCGTCCTATATGTTCGTCAACAAGACGGCCTTCGAAGAAGCCGGATTGCCGCTGCCTCCTCAGGAATACGGCAAGCCCTACGTTGACAAAGACGGCAAAGAAAAAGAATGGAATTTCGACACCGTAAAAGAGTTGGCGATTGAATTAACCGTTGATAAAAACGGGAATGCCGCTTCCGACGCAAGTTTTGACCCTGAAAATATCGCCCAATACGGCTTTGGCATTCAGTGGACAGACGCTCGCGGCGTGGGCACATTCTTTGGCCCGGGTTCGTTCGTGGCTGCTGACGGCAAAACGGCTCAAATTCCTGCGGAATGGGTTGAGGCCTGGAAGTGGGTTTATGATGGCATGTGGACAAGCCATTTCTATCCGACCAATGCTGGCGGCAACAGCGATTACATGGGACAGGGCAACTGGTTCCAGACCGGCAACATCGCGATGGATTTGATTCATCAGTGGTATGCGGGTTGCTGCATGGCTGAGTTCAAAGATGAATGGGATACGGCTGTCGTGCCTTCTTTTAATGGCAAAACCACCGCGAAAATGCACGCTGATTCGTTCATGATTTCCAAAACGACGAAGAACGCTGACGCGACATTCGCCGTGTTACAGTATCTGTTGGGCGAAGCATCTGATGAATTGCTCCAGACCTACGGCGCAATGCCTGCTCGCATCAGCAAACAGGATGCGTATTTTGAAAAATTTGCCGCAGATAAGTTCCCGGGCAAAACGATTAACTGGCAAGTCGTGAAAGACAGCGCCAAATATGCTGACAATCCGAACCATGAATCATGGATGCCGAGTTTCCAGGAAGCCAATAATAAGTACAATGAATTCTTCACCAAACTGGGCAATGAAGCTGGATTGGATGTTGCCAAAGAAGCCGAAACGCTGAAAGGCGATTTGCAGAAGATTTTCGACGCTGCAAAAAAATAAGGCGAGAAGCATACTGTCCGTGTAACACACCCAAAGTGGCCTGGCGAAAAGCATTTCCCAGGCCACTTTTCTTAAGAGGGAGAGTTGATTTATGAACACGCATATTCCCAAATCAAAACTGGCCAGAGAAGAGACTCGTTGGGGATTGATTTTTATCAGCCCCTGGATCATCGGTTTTCTCATTTTCTATTTCATCCCGATGATTGCCTCGTTTGGCTTCAGTTTATATGATTTTAATTTGGCGACGCCAGAACAAGCAAAGTTTATAGGATTTGCGAACTGGAAACGCTTTTTTTTCGATGATCCTGAAGCCTTACCTGCCATTATTAAAACGTTTAAATTTGGCCTGATTTCCGTGCCGATTGGCTTGATTACGTCGTTCTTTCTGGCGATGCTGCTGAATTCTGAACACCTGCTTGGGAAAAACCTTTTCCGCACCTTGTTTTATATGCCGACCATGATCCCGCTCGTCGCCGGTGTGTTGCTCTGGAGAGGCGTCCTCGATGATTTCGGCTGGGTGAATCAGATTCTTGAGCATTATTTAGGCATCAAAGCGGTCGGCGTGCAAGGCATCCGATGGCTGCATAATCCGCAAATCATCTACTTTACGTATGCCTTGATTGGGTTATGGGGAATTGGAAACACCGTGCTGATTTTTTTGGCCGGACTTCAGCAAGTGCCAACGGAATTGTATGAAGCGTCCTACGTGGATGGCGCGGGCTGGTGGAGTCGCTTATTCAATATTACGTTACCGATGGTTTCGCCTGTGATTTTTTATAATACGGTAGTCGGACTGATTGTGTTAATGCAGTATTTCCTGGTTCCGTATATTTTAGTCAGCCCGAATGCCGGGGCTGCCGCATATCCAGGTTATCCCGACGGCGCGACCAATTTTATTATGGTATATTTTTATCTGCAAGGGTTCTCATTTTTTAATATGGGATATGGCGCGACAATTGCCTGGATTATGTTCCTGGTTGGCCTGATTTTAACGATGGGATTGTTTGGCACGGCGCGTTATTGGGTGTATTATGCCGGAGATAAACAATAAAATTCGCCAAGACTCAATGAAGAAAGATTGACCTCGCTTTTTTCAAAGAGCTTGTCGCGACGATACGTATGAAAACACAAAAGATGAAACGACTGTTCAGTACGATTGGTGTCACGATTTTTGGGCTGATCGTGTTGGGGATTTTTCTCATGCCATTTATTTATGGCCTGGTGACATCAGTAAAAACGCAATTGCAGATTGCCAACGTTGACGCGCCCTTCATCCCATCGGTGCAAAAAACCTACGAGCTTGACGGGAAACAATATGACGTGGTCGCGCTGAAAACCGATGCCGGAACGAAACATGTCGCGTTAATCAAAAAAACCCGCGCGAAATCTACGCTGCTGGATATTGATACGCCAGGTGCGCAGCCCTTTGAATGGGACGGCAAATGGCAGACGCTTGAGCCGGTGTGGGAAACAAGCATTCAGTGGAAAAACTATAACACTGCGTGGAATTCGATCAAATTTTTGAAACTGCTGGGAAATACTGTGACGTATGCGGTACTCAGCACGATTGGAGCGGTTTGCTCGGCAGCGCTCGTTTCCTATGGCTTTGCTCGCTTCAAATTCCCCTATCGCAATGCGTTGTTTATTATCGTGATGTCCACCATTATCCTGCCGCCAGCGGTCACGCTGATTCCCCGATATGCGTTCTTCTACAAAATCGGATGGGTCGGGTCCTGGCTGCCAATTATTATTCCACAATATTTCTCGAATGGCTGGAACATCTTCCTGCTGCGCCAGTTCTTCATGGGCGTGCCGCGCGAGATGGACGAAGCGGCCAAAATTGACGGCGCCGGATATTTCCGCACCTTCTTCTCGGTAATTCTGCCGCAAGCCGTTCCGGCGTTAGTCGCGGTGACGCTGTTCCACTTTTTCTACTGCTGGAATGACTTTTTAGAACCGTTGATCTATCTTGCAGGAACCGCGAATTCCTTTCCAATCACAATTGGCTTGACACAGTTTAACCGCTTATTTACTCGTCAGACGGAGTTAGTGCAGGCGGCAACGGTCATGTCGTTAGCAATTCCGGTGGTCATCTTCTTTTTCGCGCAGCGTTTCTTCATGCAAGGCGTTGTAGTGACGGGCGTCGAAAAATAACACATCGGGACAGAAAAAATGACTGGGTTGCATGGGGGGATAAACGCAAGCCAGTTTTGGGCTTCGGCCAACGCCAATTCACCAGGGGGGAATGCGTTGCGCCGAGGCCATGAGCATTCGGTATTATTATTGCCGGAATCGGCAGAGAACAAACAACCACGATTCCCTTGAACCTGAAACGAGAGGGGTTCTGACGGAATCAACACAAACCATTTAAGGAGGAGAGCATGAGCGTGACATTTGATATGGTGAATGGCCCCGCGGTGTTTATTATGCCGCATTGGAGCAAAGAAGGAACGCAGATGGAGCGGGATTGGCTGAATGCTACGTTAGACAGCATCAAAGCGCAAACCGATTCCAACTGGAAAATTTTGATTGCTGACGGCAATTCGCCATCTGAAAGCGCCAAAGAGTATCTGCGTCAGTTAGTCAAAGAATTCAATGGCAAACTCGAAGTGATTTTCATGGAACAGAGCGACGGGCCGGGACATGCTCGCAACGTTGCCATTAAACATGCTTACGAAGCAGGCTATCCGTTCATCGTCTTCTTAGATGCCGATGATATTACCGGCGACCGCCGCGTGGAAATGGCTCGGAAAATCTTTTTGGAAAAACCGGAAGTCGGCGTGGTCTATACCACATTCGAGATTATTGACGAATACAGTAATACCGTGCCGCGTGAAAAATTGTCACAATCTATCGTCGAAATTCTGGAATCCCATGAGAGTGGCAATCCACCGCAAGGCAAAGACGCCTGGATCAAAATCGCAACAGAAACCGGCTATACGAACCTGACCTCTGCCACCTCCGTTCGCACGGAGATCGCATACAACAACTTGTTTCCGCCGGAAAAAGTGTCAGAAGATTATTACACCTGGCTTGTGTATTCTGCCAGCGGCGCAGAGTATGCCTATACGCCGATTGCCCCGACGCGCTATCGGATTCCGCAAAGCTCTGCTGGTTCAGCGTCACGCACGCGCGAAGGCGGCAAACATGGATTCTATACCACCAAATGCCGCGTGGATGAAGCCGGATTCGATAAAGCGTCTGAAATCGCCATGAAAAAGGGAGATATTACCGCAGAACGCGCCAAACTCTTGAAAGTCAAATTTTTGTTGAAAGAAGCTGAAACCATGGGGCGCGAACAAGATTGGGAATTAGCGGAAATGTGCTACCAAAAAGCCGTGCAGCTTGATGCCGCGATTGCCGCAGAACAATTAAACGCCTTCGGGTTTGAAAATCGCCCCTGGGTGAAGTAGTTTTTCCAAATGATATTGTCAGACACTGAAAACGTGTCTGACAACAATCTCAATCGTTTTTCCTCAAACCACCAATTTTTCAGTCGTTCCCCCATCATCTGAATCCCTCTTCGAGATACCAGCAGTTATTTTCCCATCAACCATCGGGAACAAATTGTAATCCCTATTCGTCTTGAGTGATAGTTGTCTGATTTCCTTGGAAGCGAAAGGGAATCAGGCGGCGATTTCCATTGTATCAACGTATAATTGTTTTTGTAACGAATCGTGACACCGTCAAACTTGCGAGTGATTCTTACAAAAACGCATTTGTCGAAAGCGACATTCGCTGGAGTTTCGAAATTCGAATAATTCAGCGCATGTTGGCGGAAACTCGGATGAATACCATGATCAAGTTTTTGGGCGTAATTGACACAACAAAAAGACTGTTACCGCATGGGGCGGCGATATTCCTTCTCACAGTTGTATTTGCAATGACAGCATGGGGGCAGTCGCCTCCGTCCGATGGGGCTGGCGCTCCCGGCGGGCCAGGACAAAGCCCGCCGCCTGATGATTCCGGGCCATACACATTAAGCGGGGTTTACTCCGTAGATGGCGGGGCAGCCCAAACTGAGGCAGACAAAACGTACATCTCCAATACTGACGACGTTTCGGCTGTGTATGTCACCAATGGCGGCAAACTGACGCTGAAGAATCCAACGATCGCCACTAGCGGCAACACCACCAGCGAGAGTAACAGCAGTTTTTACGGCTTAAATGCGGGGGTTCTGGCGACGAAAGGGAGCGCACTCACGATTGAAGGCGGAACGATCTCAACGACAGGAACGGGCGCAAACGGCGCAATATCAACCGATGCGAACTCGTCAATAACGCTGTCGAACGTGACGATTACTGCCACCAACGATGCCGCTCATGGCGTCATGGCGACGAATGGCGGCGCCATTACTCTGGTGAATGTTGATATGCAAACGTCCGGTCGCTCAAGCGCGCCGATTGCCACAGATCGCGGCAGCGGCACGATTACCGTTACGGGCGGAACAGTGATTTCATCTGGTCAGGGTTCTCCTGGTATCTACGCGACCGGCGTCATTACGGCGACTGACCTGACATCAGTGGCGACCGGTTCTGAGGCAGTCGTGATCGAAGGCAAGAACACAGTGACGTTAACAAATTCGAAACTGCGCGGCGAAAAATTATGCGGTGTCATGATCTATCAAAGCTTTTCCGGCGACGCGGAAGTCGGCGTGGCCGCTTATACGATGAACGGCGGCTCGCTGACAGCGACAACCGGCCCATTATTCTACATCACCAACACGAACGCGGCCGTCACGCTGAACGGCGTGAATGCGACGGCTGAATCGGGAATATTAATCAAGGCGAGTGACGGCAGATGGGGACGAGAAGGAGAAAACGGCGGTCATCTGATTTTTCACGCGGACAAACAAACATTGACCGGCGATATCGAAGTCAACAACATCAGCACGGTGACAGCGACCTTGCAGAACGGCTCGTCATTAATCGGTGCGATCAACTCAGCCAATACGGGCAAAGAAGTCAATTTGACGCTCGACGCAAGCAGCGCGTGGAATCTGACCGGAGATTCCTTCCTGACCTGTTTGACCGACGCCGATGGCATGACAGGCGGCTCGATCAGCAACATCACCGGCAACGGCCATACGGTCTCGTATAACGCTAACGCATGTGCGGCCTTGGGCGGCAAAACCTATGCGCTCAACGGCGGCGGCAGCTTGAAACCAATCAATTAAAACTCACTTCTACGCATAATGTCGGTCGAAACGATAGTTTCGACCGACGCCACAGCGCATAAAAATTCTGTTTTACGGGAGAAACTATGAAAATAACGAAAAAGAGCGCGAAAAATGGCACGATGCAGCGGGTAATATTCAATGGCGCGATGGCATTGTTCGCAATAGGCATGTTGACAATGACCGGCTGTTCGGATTCGGATTCTTCCGATTCGAGCAATACGTTAACCTCAACCTCCGCTGGCACAACGAGCAGCACAACAACCGCCGCCTACAAACAGAGCGGCGGAAGCGAAAGTCAATCCAATCAAACGTATACGGCAAGCAATACCGATGAATCAGCGGTTTATGTGACTAATAGCGGCCAATTTACCCTGACCAACTCGACAATCATCACTACTGGCAATACGTCCTCGCAGGATAATAGCAGCTTTTACGGCCTGAACGCCGCTGTGCTCGCAGAATCCGGCAGCGCGATTACGCTGTCTAACAGCACGATTTCGACGACTGGTACAGGCGCGAACGGCGCGTTTGCGACAGGCAGCGGTTCGTCGGTCGCGCTTTCGAACGTGACGATCACGGCGACGGGCGATGGCGGGCATGGCGTGATGGCAACGCAAGGCGGATCGGTGACGCTGACGGAGGTGAATATCGCGACGACAGGCGCAAGCTCCGCGCCGATTGCGACAGATCGCGGCAGCGGGACGATTACGATGACAGGCGGCTCGATGAAAGCGTCCGGCCAGAATTCGCCATGTATTTATTCGACCGGCGTGATCACGGTTTCGAACAGCGCTTGCGCGACTGATGGTTCGGAGACCGCTGTGATTGAAGGCGGCAACTCGATTTCGTTGACGAATACCACGCTGTCATCCAGCAAAGACGGCAAATGGGGCGTGATGATTTACCAGAGCATGTCCGGCGACGCGGAAGGGACGCAGGGAACGTTCGAGATCACAGGCGGCTCACTCGCCTATACCGGTTCGAACGGCCCGCTGTTTTATGTCACGAATTCCACCGGCATCATCACGCTGAACAGCGTGAGCGTGACCGCTGCGTCAGGCACACTGCTGAATGCCAGCGCTGGCAACTGGGGCGCGAGCGGCTCGAATGGCGGCACGGCGATTTTTACGGCAAATGGACAGGCGCTGAGCGGAAATTTTGTCGCGGACAACCTGAGCGCGATGACGATTTCGCTCAAAAACGGCTCATCGTTGACCGGGGCGATCAACGCGGACAATGCCGCGAAAACGGCTTCTTTGACGCTGGATTCCAGCAGCACGTGGAATGTGACGGCGGATTCATATCTGACCTGCCTGAACAATTCGGGCAGCATCAACAGCAATGGCCATACCGTCTTGTATAATAGCTCGGCCTGTTCCACATTAGGCGGCAAAACCTATGCGTTAAACGGCGGCGGCAGCCTGAAGCCAATCAATTAAAGCCCACTTCCACGCACAATGTCGGTCGAAACTTCAGTTTCGACCGACCTGCAATGAGACGGTACATGATATATCCGTTCATTATGTCGTGATGTTTTTAAGATGATGATTGAGCAAGGTTTCAAGATGTTTCAAGCGTTCTGCAAAGTCTTCCTCTCGGTATTGCGCGAGGAATTGGTTGCCTTCATCCGAAACCGACGTAAATACATGGGTGAATGTGAGCAAAAGAGCTTGCTCGCGTTCGACATGCAAATCAATGGTGAAACGAAATTGATAACGATGCGGCGCGACGATCAAAAAATCAATAGCTTTTTGTGGCAAGTCATACCGAAGCGTCGTCCAATATAATTCCGTTCCAAACGGTTTGCGCGTTCTGAAAATCGCACCTTCTTCATTATACCCGCTTTTCGACCAGATGGTTTCGCATTCCCACCCGGGAACCCATTCCTCTTCTCGTTTCGGACAAAGCAGCGGAAACACATCTTCGATTGCGGCATCGCAGCGAATGACGCCGCTTCTTGCAAATTGCGTGGCTGTAAAATGTGACATCTTCGTTCTCTCTCCTGAAAATATATTTTTATGCACTATAGCGTAGGTCGAAACTATAGTTTCGGCCTACATAATAGCTCCTGAAAAAAATTCGTATTCTTACAAGCACATACTCTTTATACAGAGGCGACAGCCGGGTCTGCGAATGAAATATCCGGCAATTCCTCTTCAATGCGGCGGATACGGGGATACGCATAGGCGCTCGCGGCCACGATGATTTTGACGAATCCCATCGCGATGAACAGCAAGGCGATCCCGCGTCCCGCCCCCACGCCGACAATCAAGCCGAGACTATCGGCAAGCGCCCCATTCGGCGCAAGCAGCGGCTCGAACAGGCGATCCGCTAATGGCCCGGCCAGCAAAAATGCCAGCGGCTTCATCGAATTCGACACCATCTGCTGCATCGCAAACACGCGGCCTTGAATTTCTGGCGGCACTTTTGTCTGCCAGATCGCCTGATTCGAGCCGCTGATAATCGCAATCGTGAAATGCGCTCCGAACGCGCCGAGCGCGACTAAGGCCGCCGATGGCCGCAAGCCAATCAGCAGGAAACAGAAGCCGCTGAGCAATTCGAAATTCAACACGCCGAAAATGCGGCGTTTCGGGCCGCCCCAGAGACTCATCATCACGCTGCCGGTCAGCAAGCCGCCGCCCGCGCAGGAAATAATCAGCCCTAACACATCTGGCTGCGCGAAGTTGAGAATCATCGGCATAATGAGCGCCCCGACCATGCCCCAGAGGAAATTCACCACTGCGAAAAAGAGCAGCAATCCCACCAAGCCGGAGCGATCCGTAATATAGCGCCACCCTGCCGCCGCGTCTTTAAAAAACGACGATTGCGCGGCTTGATGTTTCTGAATGCCTGTCTGCTTCGGAAAACGCACAAATATCAGCGTTCCGACCGCAAACAGAAATGTGACGACATCCACGCATAAAACTCCCCACATCTTGATTGAAACTAACAACACGCCCGCCAACGTCGGTGTCAGAATTTCCGCTGCCGCCTGCCCGAATTGAATCATGCCGTTGGCGCGACCTAATTGCGCTTGCGGCACCAGCAGCGTCACCGCCGACGAATACGCCGGCCACTGGAACGTATTGCACACGGCGCTGAGGGCGGTCAGGAGGTAAATATGCCAGGTCGCCAACTGATTCGTGAAAAATAAGTAGGCGATCACCAACGTGCCGATTCCCGCGATCAGATCGCTGAAGATCATCACCCGGCGGCGATCCCAGCGGTCAGCCAGCACGCCCGCTAATGGCGAAAACAGCAGGCGCGGCAGCACGGAGGAGAGCGCGATCAACGCAAACCGCGTCACTGAGCCGGTCTGCTGATAGACCCACAATCCTAACGCAAACTGCGTTAAGCCTGATCCGATGACCGACACGCATTGTCCGAACCAGACAATCGAAAAAACGCGCATTTCCCTGAAATTCGAAGGAAGCGCCAATATTTCGCGCCAAATGTTGACAAACCAGCGCGTGAACATGCCCTCTTGCTTATCCATTGTTCGTTCCTCCCTGTTCGATAAAATGATGACTGGCGCTCGAATCGTAATCAATGCCATAAATCCGCTTTAAATCGGCGATATGCTGCAAGACGTCCGGGCTGTTGAACGCGCTTTTGCCTTCGAAGGCATGCAAAACGATGCCCTCTAACAAATCGCCAAGCGTGATGTCGTAATATTCGGCTAATCCTTTTAAGACTTTCAGCAGGCGACGCTCAATGCGGACGCCGGTCTGCACTCGCTCCACCGGAATCGTGACGACATTTTCCTGTTCGTTCTGAGGTGTCGTATTCATAGAAGCTCCTTTGAGATTTTTATATATGTAATAAATTATTTTGTTATTTTGGTACATAAATACTTAAATAAATATACTGTCAAGAAAATTTTACGCAGCAATAAAAAAACCCCGTCAGGAGTTTGAATCCTGACGGGGTTGGCGGCATGATGTGATGCGATAACGTTGTTACTCAACGAATTTGGCTTTGGCGGCGACTTCTGGCGGCAGAGTCAATTGATATTTTTCAAGTTGTTTGCGGCTGAAGAGCAACTGCCCGCTGCGCGTGGTTTCCGGCTGCATTTGACCGGGATTCTTTCCCGCGAAAATGTTCAGGGCAATTTCCGCCGCTAAACGCCCATGTTCTTCTCCCGACAACACTAAACCGCCAATCGTTTTGTTCGCTCCTACGGCGAAGTCCCAGAATCCGAACAATGGAATGGGAGCGTTCGCCGCCGTCCACGCGATCACCTCGCTATCCGGCAAATGGCGGCCATCCTGGGCGACAATCGTCTGATACAATCCCACAAACAGCGCATCATATTGCCCCTTTGCGTTCAAGACTTCTTGCTGCCATTCATCCCACCCCTTCACTAATTTGACATCGCCTTGAACTTGAGCCGTCGTAAATTCGGTTTTTCCCTCGAACACATCGGAAAGAATCACTTCTGAGGTGCGGTCGGTATCAAAAAGCACTAACACCTTTTTTAAAGGGAGTATCTGTTTTAACATGAGGATGGAGCGCACATACAGCGGACGCTCTAACACGCCGGTAATATTTTTTGCGCCTTTTGGAAGATAGGTTCTGGGATTGGCATTGATTCCCAAATAGACCACTGGCGTCGTGGTTTCCGCAAATCGCGCTCCCAGGAATTTCAACGCGGCATCATCCCCTAAAAAGACCAGCGCAGGATTCAGGCGTTGATAGGCCGCCCACGCTTCATCGGCTTTGGCCTGATGTTCCTCCGCCGGCAGTCGCTTTGTATCCATCTGAAACGTTTCGAGGCGATATGCCGAACCGAGGATATCCTGAATTCCCTTTTTATAGGAGACATCCCACTCAAAATCCTCATGGTAGCTTTCGATCAATAAGATCGTCTGTTCTTGCGCGAAGGCGTTCAACGCCAACCATAAGCCACACATTAAAATCACCAAAATTTTCATCATCCGCCCTCTTCGAGTAAAAAAGTTGATTCGCCGTTATTTTCGCCGATAGACATCAATCTGCGCCAACGCCTGACGAGCGCGTTCGGCAGTTTCCGGCGACGGATTGTAGTCGAACACGTTGAGCAGATGTTGGTAGGCGGCGGTCGGCTGTCCCTGCTTCAGACGCAGCAAGCCAAGCGCTAAATAGGCGTCCGCCAAATTCGACGCATTGGCGCGTTGTCCTAAACAGCCGCGCAGCAAGCGCGTCGCGGCAATCGAATAGCCCGCTTGCTCGAGCCAGTCCGCAAGAATCGCGCATTCCGTCGGCGAAAGTTGCGACAATTCTTCACGCCCAACCTGCTGCAACACCTGAAACGCCTGGTTCGGATTCTGCTGCGCAATCGCCTCGCGCAAATCAGCAAGCGGCGGCGCGAGCACTTCCGCATCAATTACCGTGTCTTTCGCTTGCGGGCGGCGTCCCAAATCTTTATATTGATCTGTCCAGGGCCATTTCCAGGCAAAATGTTCGCCGACCCAGGCGATGCCCAATCCGGCCAGAAAGCCGCCGATATGCGCGCCATACGCCACGCTGGACTGCGATCCGGCGAGAAACGGCAGCAGATTATCAATCACTAAATACACGCCCAACACCCAGCGCGCTGGAAGCAAAACAACATTCATGAAAAACGGGAAGAGCATGACAAAGACTTTCACCTGATTGCGCGGAAACAGCAGAAAATAGAGACCAAGTACGCCTGAAATTGCCCCCGATGCGCCGACTAACGGCAGCATCGAACGTCCCGCAAACATGCTGAAAAAGAGCGTCGCCACCACACCGCTGACAAGATATGTTAACAGATAGCCGATCCGCCCAAGCCGATGCTCCGCGTTATCGCCATAAATCCAGAGAAACAGCATGTTGCCGAACAGATGCCAGAAGCCGCCATGCAGGAAGAGCGAAAAAAACAAATCGCCGAGTTGCGGCGCTCCGGGCTTGTAGCCATGCGCGAACACAAACAGATCGTAAGCCGTCAATTGCGAAAGCATCTGGCGCAATTCCGCCCATGAACGCGCTAATGGCGCAAGATATTGCAAGTATTCTTGCAGCAGTGGGTCTCGCGGCTGGATGCCTTTGGCCGTCAGCGGCAAACTGATCAGCAGATACACGGCGACATTGGCGGCGATAATCGCCCAATTGACCCAGGGCGTGTAATTGCGCGGGTTCGGGGTATCTCCAACAGGAAGAAACATGCGTGGTCTCCTTGAAAAAACTGTCAGACACCTTCAAGGTGTTTGACAGTTCATGCGCTATTCAATACGAGCAAACTCCACTCGCCGATTTTTGGCTTTGCCTTCCGGCGTATCGTTCGATTCCAGCGGCTCACTTTCGCCGAAAGGCTTCACAATCAGGCGTTTTTCGTCAATCTTAAATTCTTTTATGAGAAATTGTTTCACGGCCTCCGCTCGTTTCTGCGACAACATCAAATTATATTCTTCCGTGCCGTCGCCATCGGTATGCCCGGCCACAATGAAGATCGCGTCCTTCAAATCGCCGGTGAACGCCTTGCCATATTCCCGCAGCAAATTGAACGACTCGTCTTTGATAACATCGGAATTTGTGTCGAATAAAATCAGCGCCCCGACTTTAAGCGGCGCTGTCTTTTCGGCGTTTTCATCATTAACAACGCGACTAATGCCTTTTATGCTTCTGGTAGATTTTTTCTCATCATCAAATAACGCCTGCCCTTCATCGGCGTTTTGCGTCTGCAACGCGCCGGTGACTTTCTGATCTTCCGTCCCTTTAAGGGCATTGACAATCTCTTGTTCTGTTGTGGGAAATTGCAACTCTTCTGCCGTCGCGAGAGTCCCCATCAAGACAACACTGCCAATAAGCGTCATGCAATACATGAATCTTTTCATTGCCTGCCTCCTTATTTCATTGAGACAATAACGTTAACTCATGTTACGCAGCCGATTCGAGACGAATGACCGCACACTCCCCTCCGGGCCTATCGCGCATATTATGAATATGTGTCAAAAGGCAAGTGGTCGCTTGAGTACACGGTACGCCTGAACACAAGCGGCACATTTGAACTTCCTGAAACTCGCGTTGAGGCGTTGTATTCTCCGGAAATGTTTGGGGAAATACCGAACAAGAAGATGGAAATAGGGCAGTGACCTCGTACAAAACATGATTTTGCAATTTTGGCCTGTTCCCAGTTGCATCATTAAAGAATGGATATTTCTGCAGGAAAAAAGTATTTCAGCAGTATGTTGGGAAAACAATTTTTTCTCCACATTCACATGTTGCTGATTCTCGCGGGGACTGCGCTTATCGGCCTGATTGCGTCTAAAATTCTGCTTGTCTTGACATAAATAATATTGCTATCAGGTATCCTCTGGCCATCATTATTTCCTATGGTGCATTTTTTGGATTTATGAGATTGTGGCTGATGTATGTGTTACCAACAGGAAAGCTGAACGGTCACACTGTCAACGATGCGGTACCGCATGTTTGCAATGTTATTCCGGATTCTTCTGGAGCTGTAGAGAACATCCAAAGCCGAGGAACTTTTTACGGAGGAAAAGGAGGACTGTCCGGAGGAGGAGGTTCGTCCGGTTCGTTTGAGAGCGGAGTAGCCTGCAATAATGATATTGCTGCACAAGAGGCTACAATCGACAGCGTGCAGGGAGCTGAAAAAGCAGGTGGCGACGTATCAGGAAAGGCGATATCGGGAATTTTTGATACAGAAGAAGCGGGGGTTATCCTTGCTCTTCTGGGGCTGTTACTGGCAGTTGTTTTTGGTGCAGGACTGTATATAGTTTACAACGCCCCATTTATCCTGAGTGAAGCGGCTTTTAATTTTGTACTTACGGCAGGTCTTATAAAAAGTACAAAAAAAATCAGCAATCCCGACTGGAAAGGCAGTGTCTTTTGGACCACTTGGAAACCCTTCGTAATCATTCTGGTGTTTGTTTTCCTTGGAGCGATTATCATTCATATCAACTATCCGGATTTTCAGAGAATTTCTCAGATCTTTGGAAAATAAACCTATGAAACAGTTCTTCCTTATAATTGCAATATGCCTCGCACAGAGCAATGCTTTTGCTGCACCTTCTTTTCCCTCCATCAAGGCCTCGTACCAATCTTCTGACGCTGTTCTTCTCGATCGACAGGGGGAGGTGATTCACGAGCTGCGTATTGATTTACACGCCCGAAAACTCGAGTGGGTGACTCTTCCGGATATTTCCCCTGCCCTCGTGAAGGCGGTTATTCGCTCTGAGGACAAGCGCTTTTATGATCACCACGGCGCGGACTGGCGGGCCCTTGNACTCATGTTACGCAGCCGATTCGAGACGAATGACCGCACACTCCCCTCCGGGGAGGGGTTGGGGGTGGGTTCTTGACACGAGCAATCACTCACGGACGAACCCACCCCTTACCCCTCCCAGGAGGGGAATTGTCGGCGGCGCTGCGTAACATCAGACGTTAATATAATTCGGTTATGACAATGACAAACGCCTCCGTTCCCTGAGCTTGTTGAAGGGAACGCGCCCTGCTCGTTTCGACAAGCTCAACGAGCGAGAAAACCGAATTATTTTCTTCGTGATGATTGTGTGATTGATAAGATAAATCTTGCCGCACCATCGAAAATTCGGTCAAGAAAATTCGTACAAAACTGCGAACATGCTGCCTCCAGATTTTCAAACTTAACAAGGCGCTTGTTAGGGGATGCGTTCTCATTTTTTCATTGACAGGCAACAGATATTTCAGGATGCTTTCATGCAATCGTTCATGAAGAATATCCCAATACTCTAAAAATCATCGTTTTCAGCTATACAAAACAGGAGGTGCAACCATCATGCCAACAAAACGATTGTTTTCCGATTGGAATAAAGAAGAACTGGAAGAGACGTTCGGATTGACTCGCCACCGGACGCTCCCGGCGTTCGACGAATGGATCGAACGTTCCGCCACGCAGTTGATTGACGAGGTGGAAACCGTTCTGCTCAGCCGGCTGCAAGAATTGCTGATCGATCATGCCGACGCATGGAACGAAACCGAATTGATCGAATATTTCATCGGGCCGATGCTCACATTCGTGAATTTCAATACGCCCGAATTTTCGATATTTTCCGAACGTCCGCTGTCCGCCGTTGTCGGCGACTACGAATTGGCGGGAGAACCAGACGCCGTCATTGCAAAAGGCTTATATTCGCCCAAAATCCCGTATTTCTGCTTTCACGAATATAAAAAAGAGAACGAGCCGAAAGGCGATCCGGCGGCGCAGGCGCTTTCGGCGATGCTCGCTGCGCAAGCCTTGAATCCGCGCCCGCATCCGATCTACGGCCTGTATGTCGTCGGGAAAATGTGGTATTTCATGGTGTTAGACGCGCAGACCTATTGCATCAGCGCCGGGCATAATGCACTGAAAGATGAGCTATTCGATATCTTCAAAATTCTAAAAACCCTGAAAGCTCTGCTTATCGAAATTGCGACGCAGGAGACATCGTAGAAAAGAGGGTGGATTCTCAACATGTTAAACGGTCGCGTTCATGGCCGATAACATGTGTTTGTCGTACCTACTGCCATTCAGGAGTGCCAACGCTTGCTTTGGCACTCCTTATGACTCCTAAGTAACTATAAATAAATTTCTTGAACATTTTTGGAGCGCCGACCTCCGGTCGGGTGCTGCCAGCCGGAGGCTGGCGCTCCTAAAAAATGATACAAATTTATTTATACTCACTTAAAAACTTACGAAACATTTCAGGAGGAACTGCCATGCCAGATGATACCAGAAGGGAACGCGATTTGATTCTTGCCCCGAACGAACATGCCTTTATTCTCGACGAAACCAAAGGGAATATCGTCAATTACGTGGGGCCGCACAAGACCAGTTTGGCGAATACGGATCAGCCGGTGGTATTCAACAGCAACACGAAACGCTTCGAACGCTGCTTGTTGGAAAAAGCGATTCAACTGTTCGCAATTGCGCCGGAAGGGTGGTACGTCATGCTGAAAAATCCGGCGAAGGATGGCAAGCCGCCGACGCCCGGCACGGCCAACAGCCTGCCGCCGCTCGACATCGGACGCAAGGTGAATATTCCGGGACCGGTGGCGTTTGCGCCCTGGCCAGGGCAGATGGTGCGCGTGATTCAGGGGCATCATCTCCGCTCCAATCAATATCTGATTGTCCGCGTGTATGACGAAGAAGCCGCTCGCGTCAACTGGACGAACGCGGTGATGAAGCCCGCCGCGCCGGAAGACGCCGCCGAAGCGAAACCGGAAAACAACATCCCGGATTTGACGCTCGGCAAGTTGCTGGTCATCAAAGGCACGGAAGTCTCGTTTTACATTCCGCCGACCGGCGTGGAAGTCGTCTTAGAGCCGCACAACAAAGAGTACGTGCGGGAAGCCGTGACGCTGGAACGCCTCGAATATTGCATTCTGCTCGATGAGGACGGCAACAAACGCTTTATCAAAGGCCCGGCGGTGGTCTTCCCCAAGCCAACCGAAACGTTTATCAACAAAGACGGCTCGCGCAAATTCCGCGCTATCGAACTAAGCGAAATCATCGGCCTCTACATCAAAGTCATCGCGCCGTATGAAGATAACGGCAAAACATACGAGGTCGGCGATGAGTTGTTTATTACCGGCAAAGACCAGATGATTTACTTCCCGCGCCCGGAACACGCGATTATTCGCTACGGCGAGCAGGAAGTGCATTATTCGGCAGCGATTCCGGCGGGCGAAGCGCGGTACGTGTTGAACCGTTCCAACGGCCAGATTCGGCTCGTGAAAGGGCCGTGTATGCTGCTGCCCGATCCGCGCAAAGAGGTGATTGTGCGCCGCGTGATTGACCCGAAACTCGTTGAAATCTGGTTTCCAGGCAACGACGA
This sequence comes from Candidatus Moduliflexus flocculans, assembly GCA_000739515.1. Classification (GTDB taxonomy): domain Bacteria; phylum Moduliflexota; class Moduliflexia; order Moduliflexales; family Moduliflexaceae; genus Moduliflexus; species Moduliflexus flocculans. Next base: position 1,366,142 of record DF820455.1, on the reverse strand, counting down.
GGCGCTGGAATATAACCGCCGCTTGATGGAGATGACGCGCAAAGAAAAAGGGGAAGAGTTTGTCAGCGAACGCGCCCTGAAAGCTGCGCTCCCTGCTGCTGCCGCGACGATGGGCATGACCGAAGAAGCCGCGCCTGCTGCGCCGTCCGCCGAATTTGCGGGAGACGCCTTCAAGCGCAAACAAAAATACACGCCGCCCCGCACGATTACGCTCGATACGCGCTATGAAGGCGCGGTCGCGATCAATGTCTGGACGGGCTACGCCGTGTTAGCCGTCAACAAAACCGGCGAACGCAAAGTCATTGTCGGCCCCAAGACCTATTTGCTGGAATATGACGAGATTTTAGAAATCATGAAACTTTCGACGGGCACGCCGAAACAGGACGAGCGCTTGCTGAAAACAGTCTATCTGCGGGTGCTGCATAACAAAGTGTCGGATGTGATTGACGCCGAAACCAGCGATCTCTGCCCGGTCAAGATGCGCGTGTCGTATCGCGTGAATTTCGAAGGCGAGCCGGAAAAATGGTTTAATGTGGAAAATTATGTCAAATTCCTGACCGATCATACGCGCTCCATGCTGCGCAACGCCATCAAACGGCATGGCATCGAAGCATTTTATTCGAAATCCATCCAGATTATCCGCGATACGATTATCGGCGCATCCAGCGACGGCGGCAAGCGCCCCGGCCTGACGTTCGAGGAAAACGGAATGCGGATTTACGACGTGGAAGTGCTGGACGTGACCATCGGCGACGAGACGATTTCCAACCTGTTGGTGCAGTCGCAGCATTCCGCCGTGCAGCAGACGCTTGAGTTAGCGGCGGAACAACGCGCGTTCGAAGTGCATCAACAAAAAGAAGCTATCCGCCAGAACATCGCGAAAACGGACGCCGAAACGCAGCAATTGTTCCTCGATTTGCAAATGGCGGAAGCGGCGAAACGCCTACAATTGAAATTGGCGCAAATCGCCGCCGACGCCGAAGCCGACCAGCGCAAACTCGACGCGCAATTGGCGCAGCAGCAAGGGCTGGACACGGTCAACAAGGCGGAATTGGCGCGGCAGGACGCGAAACTGACGTTAGAAATCTCGATTATGGAACGGCGGCAGCGTCAGCGGCTCGACGAGCTGAAAGCCGAAGTCGAAGCGGTCGTCAGCAAAGCGCAGGCCGTGTCGCCGCAGCTGATCGCCGCGCTGCAATCCTTCTCGGAGAAAGCCCTTGCGGAGCGCGTCGCGGAAAGCATGTCGCCGCTCGCAATTCTCGGCGGCAAAAGCGTCGCGGAGGTCTTCGCGCAGCTTGTGAAAGGCACAATTTTAGAACAAGCCCTCGCGCCGTCGCCGCTGCCGGACGCTGCGCCGAAGAAGAAATAAAGAAAAGAATTTAACGCTATAGGCGCAAAGGACGCAAGCGTAAAAGAAATTGTTTTTAACGCTTGCGTCTATAGCGTCTCTTGCGCCTTTTGCGTTAAAATCTTTTATTTTTTATCAATTTCAACCCCACCACCACCGGATCATGATCTGAGGAACGATGCGGGTCGGCGCGATATAAATCGGCGATTTGTCTGGCGGTTTTATTTTCCATGTTATAATCAAGCGCTTTCGGTTCGTCGGCGTTGATATGCCAGATGGCAGCGCCAACAACCTGCGGTAATAAACTCGCGTTTGTGAGGGCATAATCGAGTGTGCCGGATGCGCCTTCATACATATACGAATACGCTGTTGCGCCGTTGAATTGGGCAACCAAATCGGTATAACCTGCCGTTGTCATCGCCCGAAGCGGGTCTTCTTGCGCGTAGGCGTTTAAATCGCCGAGAATCAGCGCGTCCGGATCGCCGCTTTGCGTCGGGTCTGCCGCTAACCATGACGCCAGCGCGGCGGCGGCATTCGTCCGCGTCGCATTCCAGCAGCCTTGCCCGTCACGCTGGTCGGTGTCCGCGCCGGTCGCGTCGGTGCAGAGTTTGGCTTTCAAATGGTTGACGACGATTGTCAAGGTTGCGCCGCTTGCGATTTCGCGAAATGTCTGGGCTAATGCCGGATGATTTTGGCTGCTGTCAAACTCTGGCCGCGCTGACGCATCAAGAATTCCGGTGACGCCGACCGGCTCGACGGCTGCGGGTTTATAGAGTAAGCCGACGCGAATCGCATCTGCACCGAGGCTGTTGATTCTTCCGGCACGGGCGTCCGCGTCAAGAAATGAGTATGTTCCCGGCGCAGTTGCGGCGTTCACGCGCTGCGCAAGGTCGTGAATCGAACTCTCCGCGCCGTAGCCGTCGTTTTCCAATTCCATCACGCCAAGAATATCAGCATTCAGCGCGATAATCGCCGCCACAGTTTTGGCCGCCTGCCGTTCGAATTCGGCGGCGTTGTTCGCGCCGCGACATTCCATCGCAATTCCGCCGACGCCTGCCGCGCAGCCGGAAAAGGTGTTGTAATAATTGAACAGATTGAAGCTCGCCACGCGCAGGGTGCTGTCGGCAAATGCCGGCGCAGGTGGGCGCGGATTGGCAGCCGCGTTGATTTGTAAGGCTTGCGTGGCGTGAAGGCGATAATGCGAGGCCGAGTAGTCCATTACGCCAGTCAAATTATTGATTTCGTACCCAATGCGCAGCGAATTGACCGCGTTCAGCGTAAAGCCTGGATAGGCAATCGGATCGGGATTTTGCCGCATCGCGTCGTCAAGATAGAGCGTATTCAACGCCGCGCTCGCCTGATATGCGGCATATTGCCCGCGATCCGGCGCGCGCTGCTGCGTCAACTGATAGCGTCGCCCGCTCGCGGCGAGCGCGATTTCGCCGTAACGCCCCAAACTGCTATTATCAATCACCGTCAAGGTTTGCGGAAATGTGACCAGCATCCCTTCGAAGCGCTCGAAGGCGTCCGCGCTCAACATTGGGAGCGTCAATGCTGCTGGCGTCGGCAGCGGATTGTTTCGACTCAGCACGGAAACCTTTGTCAATTGAGCAATTTCGGTAAGCGTTTTGTATTCGCTGACCGTTCCGCTGACCTGCGCGAGATCACCAACTGCCACATCCGCAAGATGGTCGGGATCATAGACAAACACGCCTTCAGAAGTCGTCGGATCTGCGTCTGCGTCATCGTTTTCTTCCTGCATAAAAAATCCGTTCAATTGATTCGCCGCTCGAAAATCCGCGGTGACGACGCCCTGAATCGCCACCTTCGCCCCTGTCATCGGCGTGGATGCTCCATTGCCCTGAATCGCATGGATTTTGACGATGTCACGGGCAGAAACTGGCGCAGAACATAGCAGGCTTATCAGCGTCAATTCAAACACACGCTTGAAAAACATGCGTTCCTTTGAAAGAAAGGTGTCAGACACTTGCAACGTGTCTGACACCTCATTCCTTTTTTACGAACGTGACGACGCGACCAGCACTTCGATCTGATCGATCATGCCATTGATGCGCTGCATCGCGAGGTCGAAGGCTTCGGATGAGAGCGGTTCGATGCCGGTTTCGCGAATCAACTCAATCGGACAATTCGCGCAGCCACTTTGCAGCATGCGCAGATATTTTTCCACCGCGCCGGGTTCGCCGCGCAGCGTTTTTTCGCTGAGCGCCGTTGAGTAAATCAACGACGTGGCGTATTGGAAGACGTAAAAATTGTAATAGAAATGAGGGATAAACGCCCATTCATGCGCGACATACGGGTCAACCACGCAGACGCCCTGATCATGGCCGTAATACGCTTTGGTAATGTTCCAATAGAGTTCGCTGAGGGATTCGCCGGTCAACGCCTCGCCCGCCTCGATTTTTTTGTGGATTTCCCACTCGAATTCGGCGAATTGCACCTGCCGGAAAATCGTGCCGCGAAAGCCTTCAAGATAATGGCCGAGCAGGTAGAGTTTGGCGTTCGTATCCTGAATCTGCTGCATCAGATGGTGATCTACCAATTGCTCGTTGAAGGTCGAGGCGATTTCTGCCACAAAAATCGAATAATTTGCGTTGGCGAAGGGCTGCGCGTGGTTCGTCAAATCGCTATGCATGGTATGGCCGATTTCGTGCGCCAACGTGCCGAGCGAGTCGTAATTGCCGTTCCAGTTCATCAAAATATAGGGATGCGCGTTGTATGCTGCGCCGTTGGAATACGCGCCGCTCCGTTTTCCGGCGGTCGGCATGTAATCAATCCAGCGATTGTTCAGGCCATGCCGCAGCCGCTCGATATACGCCGTTCCCAATGGTTGCAACGCCGTCAAAATGATCTCCTGCGCCTCTTCGACCGAATAGGTCAAATCCACATCGCTGACGAGCGGCGCGTAGAGGTCGCAGTAATGCAGCGTGTCAAGCTTCAACATGCGGCGTTTCAGGTCGAGAAAACGATGCAGCGTCGGCAGGCTGCGGCGAATCTGGGCGATCAAGTTTTCATAGACGGAAACTGGAATATTATCATGATGGAGCGCGGCATGGAGGCAGGAAGCGTGTTTGCGGCTTTTGGCGTAGAAAAAGTCGCTTTTTAATTTGGCAACGAGGTTTGCGCCGAAGGTGTTTTTGAACGTGCCGAAGGTCTCGAAAAAGCGGCTCATGACAAGCTGCCGGTCTTGCGGCACAGACGACACGCGATGTTTCAAATAATTCGAAGCAGTCAATGTGACCACTTCGCCAGTCGAAAGCGTCACGGACGGGAACGGAAATTCGGCGTTTTCGAAAATCGTGAAGACCTGCTCGACCGCGCCAATAATGTCGCCGACTCCCGCCAGCAGCTTTTCCTCCGGTTCAGAAAGCGTATGCGGGCGATTCCGCTCGATTTCCTTCAAAAACATGCGGAACTCTTCTAATTCCGGCGTTTGCGCAAGATAGGCGTTCAACAATTCTGGTGCGGCGGCGGTCAGTTCCGGCGCAATAAACGCGGTCTGCTCGCCGAACACGGTGTTGAGCGCTTGAATTTCCTGCACCAATCCCTGCCGTTCGGCAATCCGCACATCTTCATCGGCGGACTGGTGCGCGAACGAATACAGATGATTGAAGGTTTTGGCAAGATCGAAATAGCGCCGCAGCGCCGCCGCTAAGACAGCAGCCGATTCAGTCAGGCGGCCTTTAAATGCGGCGACTTCCTGAATCTCTGCTGCCGCCGCGTCTTTTTGTGTCTTCCAGGCTTCGACCGAGGGATATAAATCGGCAAGATTCCAGCGATATTGTTCTGCTACGTCGGCGCGTTCAGGAACGGAAGCGGTTGGCGTATCGGGTTCAAATAGAAATTGGCGCATATACTTTTCTTCTTTTAGAGAAAATAACAAAAATGTACATTCCTATCATTTCCCTTCAGGAAGCCTTTTTCAGGTAAAGGTTTTAAGAACGACAACGAATTGGAGAAAGGAACGAATCGAGGCGTGAGGTCATTCGAATTCGTTCCTTTCTTCAATTCGTTGTTGTTATTTGAGGAAATCGGCCTGAATTTTTCGCATTCATACACACGATCCGCGAAAAACATGTCAAGCAGATTTCACGAAAATTCAGGTTTTCCGCGCTTTCTCGCGATTTCGTTCTTGACTTCCTGTGAAAATCGTGCGTATCATTACGTATCATTTTGAAAAGTCGTTATACCGTTGATTATAAATCGTAGGACGAAACTGGTGTTTCACTCTCGTCGAAACGCAGTTTCGACGCACATCGAAGGAGATTCGGAATATGGCGATCTCGAGTTCGTCAATGCCGCGCACCGCTGCGCTTTCGGCAGCGCAGGATCAGATGCGGCGCATGGAAACGCGCAGTCGCAGCCTTTCGCCGGAAGAAAACGACGCAATGGATGTTGCGATGAAAGATGCGGCGAAAACCATGAAACGCTATGAAACGCGCATCAGTTTATCGTTTTTATTTATTTTGCTTGTCATTGTGACAATCGTATTGGCAGTGATCAGGGCGCTGCCGGAAGGGATTGCCGCCATGACACCGAAAACGGCAACAGACCCGTTGGCGATGTTGTTAGCGAGTTTCGCGTGGCTATTCGGTTCTGCGCCGATGATTAAAGCCGCCAGCGCGGATTTGATGAGTGTTTTAGCGCCGTTTTTGGCAGTGTCTGTCGCGATTGAGCGCCTACTGGAAACCGGCTTCAACTGGTTCGAACAGTCGTCGCGGGCGATTGCCGACATTTTAGTCGCGCCGCGTGAAACGCTGGACTGGATCGGGCGGGAATATCAGGACGCCTATCAGGCGACGAAAGACGCGATGGAGACGGTTGGCGTCGAGACGACGCCTGAGAAACTTCAATTGATTACTAACGCCGAAGATCGGCTGGTAAAAGCGGAACAACGCCTGCGAAGTTGGGTCGAAGCGCCGGAATATATCGCCTGGAAAAAAGCGATAGCAATCTGGTTTGGCTTATTGATCGGATTGGTGATTTCGATTGTCGGCGACCTCGGCATGATGCGCTACATCGGCATTCCGACGCCGCGCGTGGTTGACATGGTGCTCACCGGCTTAGTGATTGGATCCGGGTCTGGCCCGATGCACGATCTCATCGGCATCTTGCAGGGCGGCAAAGACGCGCTCGGCAGCCTGGCGGATTTGGCAAAAGGAAAATCAGTGAAAGAGGCCGCGCAAGCGCTGCATACTGAAACAATGGCCTTAAAAAAGCGGAACGAATAAAAAAGCAACAGGAACGCAAAAGCTTGCTTTTGCTGTGGTAGAGACCTCACAGGTCTTCAAGACCTGTGAGGTCTGAGCCGAAATTATTTTTCCAACGTGACTTTGTTTGATCCCGTCAACTCGCAAAAGCAAGCTTTTGCACTCCTTTTAAAGCAAAAACCCCCGCCTCCTTTCGGAGCGGGGGTTTTGTTTGCCAAGCATCTATTTTCAGCGGAATTAGAACACTTCCATGTAACGATCCAGTTCCCACTGTGACACATACAGGCGATAAGAATCCCATTCAGCGCGTTTAGCTTCGAGATATTTGCTGTAGGTATGATCGCCCAGCGTTTCTTTAATCAACGGGTCTTTTTCCATTTCTTCCAACGCTTCGCCGAGGCTGCCTGGCATTGTCGCAATATTGCGTTCTTTCAGATCAGCAGCGGTGAATTCAAACAGGTCTTCTTCCACCGGAGCAGGCGGCGTCAGTTTGTTTTTAATGCCGTCGAGACCAGCTTTCAGCATCAACGCAAACGCTAAATACGGGTTGCAACTCGGATCTGGGCAGCGCACTTCGCAGCGGGTCGCTTTCGTGTTGCCTTTGGAGTAACGCGGAATGCGAATCAAGGCGGAACGGTTGCGCCGCGCCCAGCTTAAATAGACCGGGGCTTCATAACCCGGCACAAGGCGTTTGTATGAGTTAACCGTCGGCGAAGAGACTGCCGCAATTGCGCGGATATGTTTCAAAATACCGGCAATGTATCCCATAGCGATATCGGACAACATATATTCTTTGCTTTCGTCAAAGAACATGTTCTGGCTGCCTTTGAACAAGCTCTGATGCACATGCATGCCTGAGCCGTTGATGCCAGCAATCGGTTTCGGAATAAAGGTCGCATGCAGGCCGTGCATATTGGCGATGGCTTTCAGCACGAAACGCAATGTCACCGCATGATCAGCGGTTTTCACAGCCGTATCATATTTGAAATCAATTTCATGCTGTCCAACCGCGACTTCATGGTGCAACGCTTCGACGTTAATCCCGAACGCGGACAACGCATCGTACATCTGCTCGCGAATCTTAATGCCTTCATCCGTCGTCAAATCAAAGTATCCGGCGGTGTCGTGCGGCATCGGCATCAATTTGCCATTTTCTTTCTTGAACAGGAAGAATTCCAATTCCGGGCCGGTATAAAGCTCAAACCCCATGTCATTGGCTTCTTTGACCGCTCTTTTGAGGATATAACGCGGATCGCCTTCAAACGGATCGCCGTCAGCCGTGAACACGTCGCAGATAAACCGGGCGGTATTGGTCAACCAAGGCATCACCGCGTATGTGCTGACATCGGGTTTCAAGAACTGATCGCTTTCCTGAATCCGGGTAAACCCTTCAATCGAAGAACCATCGAACCATGTCCCGTCTTTTAAAGAACTTTCTAAATGATGCACCGGAATCGTCAAGCTTTTCACGACGCCAAGAATATCGGTAAATTGGAGTTGTACGAACTTAATATTGTCTTTCTTTACGCGTTCAAGAATCTCTGTCATTTGTTTTCAGGTGAGCGCCCGGTTGCGAAATATTATGCAATCGCGCGACCACCTTCCTTTGAAGGATGTTTTTATTTTATAATGGCTTATACATCAGCCGCGTCCAATAATGACGTTTTCTCTTGCATTCATATATTCAATGATCATGCCAATCGGTCGCAGATTGCAACTTTTTGACATCATTAACATTTCGCGCCAGTCTGCGTCTTCTTGGATTCGATTGAATTTTCGTGAGAATTGATGTTTCAAAAATTTTCTTTGCGTGAATAGAAATCCTCAGCGTGGGCAGAAAAAAGTCCGCAAACACCCGTTATAATTATGCATTTTTGTAAAATCTTTTTATCAAAAATACCTTTTTGTCGTTTACTTTAATTGCGCCTTGATCCGAAATCCCTACTACGGAAGAATTGGCACGTCAGACTTTTAAAACAGCCTTTTGAGGAATTTGATTGCATCAAGATCAATAATGCGCCAGGAGAAAATTTCAAAAAACTTGACAGATTTGCGGGAAACGCAGATATGATTTATCGTGTATTTGAACTTATAACCTATTAAAAAATCATGCTTTTTTTATGGCGCTTGCGAACAGGTCGCTTGAAATATTGGCGACATGCCGCATGTAAAACGAGCGATGTCAAAAAAATATTTTACATTAATTATTGTGCCTGACGCGACTTCACATTTTCGTCAGATCAAAGTCCCCTATTTGCTGACGCGCGGCCTGATCGCGCTCATTCTGGCGCTGATTATTGGCGGGGCGGCGACAGCATATTTTATGGTGACGCGCTATCAGGTAATGCAGCAGACAATACAGGAACTTCCCACCATCAGAAAATCAACGCGGGAGCAAAAGAACCTGATCGAACAGTATGAAAAAGATACGGCAGAATTACGGCAGATGGTATCGCGGTTGAAATTAGTCAATGCCAAATTAATGCTGATGGCAGGCGTAGAAAATCCGTTGGGAAATGATCTCAATTTTGCCATGGGAGGCGAAGACCTCTCTGCGTTTACAGATGTCATCGAAAGTTTTAAGCAAGAAAGTGAAGAAAGTATGACAGAAAAAATTGCTAATCTGGAAAAATTGAAAAACACCGCAATTGATCAAGAAGAACAATCGCAACGCTTAATGGAATTTTTCCAAGATCAGCATACATTGTTGGCCTCGACACCCTCGGTTTGGCCAGTACGCGGCTGGATTACCTCCGGTTTCGGCAAGCGCAAATCGCCGTTTACCGGAAAACAAACCATGCATGCCGGAATTGATATTTCCACCAAAACGGGCACGCCGATTGCTGCCCCTGCCGATGGCGTTGTATCATATTCCGACTATAAAGGCGCGTATGGATTAGTGCTGGTGATCGATCATGGCTATGGCTATCAAACATTTTACGGTCATTGCTCGAAATTAGACAAAAAAGTCGGGGACAAAGTCAAACGCGGCGACGTGGTCGCGTATGTCGGCAACACCGGCAGCAGCACCGGCTCGCACCTGCATTATGAAGTCAGGGTGAGAGGCGTTGCCACTAACCCGACGAAATACATTATTGATTTCTGAGATCAGGCACACAAGAACGTGAACGGATTGGACATGGCGCGGGAGCTTTTCCCGCGCATTTCATTCGAATCCGCGATGCGTCTCTCGCAAGATTGATTTTCCTCTTGACAATTCTATGACCATCCATAGAGTGTGACACGCATTTTGCAAAAATCGCTGTTTATCCCATTATAAAAGGGTTTTACGCATATTTTGAATCGAAAGACATCGTCATGTTTGATAATTTAGCCGACAAGTTACAATCAGCATTCAAGACACTTCGCGGACATGGCAAACTCAGCGAACAGAATATCAAAGTTGCGCTCAAAGATGTTCGCATGGCCTTATTGGAGGCGGACGTGAATTTTCATGTTGTCAAGGATTTTGTCGAGCGCGTCCGCATCCGCGCCATTGGACAAGAAGTGCTGAAAAGCCTGACGCCGGGACAGCAACTGATCAAAGTTGTTAATGAAGAATTAACCGCCTTGATGGGGAAAGAATATGTTGGCTTGACGTTTGCGGAAACTGCGCCAACCGTCCTCATGTTAGTTGGCTTGCAAGGCTCAGGAAAAACAACCTCTGTCGGAAAATTGTCCAGCATGTTATCCAAAGAGCACCACAAACCCCTGATGGTCGCCGCTGACGTGTATCGTCCTGCCGCGATCACGCAATTGCAAGTATTAGGGCAGCAATTGGGGCTTGACGTGTATGCTGATTTAGAAGAGAAAGACCCGCGCAAAATCTGCCAGATGGCGCATCAGAAAGCGAAAGCCGAAGGCTTTGATGTCATGCTGGTGGATACGGCGGGACGCTTGCACATTGACCAGACACTCATGCAAGAACTTCGCGACCTGAAAGCGCAGTTAGCGCCGAAAGAAGTGCTGTTTGTCGCGGATGCCATGACCGGTCAGGACGCCGTCACCGTCGCGGATCAATTCAATAAAGATTTAGATATTACCGGCGTCATTCTGACAAAAATGGATGGTGACGCCCGTGGTGGCGCGGCGCTTTCGATTAAAGCAGTAACGAATCGCCCAATCAAATTTGTCGGCGTCGGCGAAAAATTAGACCAACTCGAACGGTTCCATCCCGAACGAATGGCGTCGCGGATTTTAGGCATGGGCGATGTGTTGTCATTCATCGAAAAAGTTGAAAAAGCGATGGATGAGAAAAAGGCCGAAGAATTAGAGCGTAAAATTCGCGAACAGAGTTTTTCGCTTGACGATTTCCGCGAACAATTGCGTCAGGTTCGGCAGATGGGACCGATTGATCAGTTATTGGGGATGCTGCCGGGAGTGAATCGAGCCGCCCTGAAAGATTTGCAAGTGGATGAAAAACAATTCGCCCGCTTAGAGGCGATGATCAATTCGATGACGCCGCAAGAGCGTTTTGATGCGCGCTTGATCAACAGCAAGCGCAAACAGCGCATCGCCAAAGGGAGCGGCACAGATATTCGCGATGTGAACAATCTGCTGCGGCAGTTCGATCAAGCGCGAAAATTGATGAAAAAGCTGACTGAAAGCGGAGGAAAGCGTTTTCGGCATCTGCCAAAACGATTTTCACGCGGCAAGAGGCCGTTTTAAACAGCCAGAGAAATGTCTGTCAGCGCAGGCATTTCTTATTATTTATCACCAGCGTCAGGGCTGCCGAATGCCAGGCATCTCGGAAGCACCGCGGACGCATTTTACTTGATGATGGAGGAGCTATCTTGGTAAAATTACGACTGAAACGTATCGGCGCAAAGAAAAAACCTTTTTATCGTATTGTTGTGGCGAACTCAACCGCTCCGCGGGACGGAAAATTTCTTGAAACGGTTGGAACATACGATCCGTTGAAAAATCCAGCAGAAGTCAAATTAAAAGAAGATCGCGTCAGATATTGGCTGAATAATGGTGTCCAGCCGACTGATACGGTTGCCGCGCTGTTGAAGAAAAATAATATTTCGCCAAAATCGCAGAAACTGAGCGAAAGAGCCACAGCGACCGAAACGGCAACAGCCTAACCCCCGATGAAGCCTGGAGAGACACGGCATGAAAGACTTGATTGCAACGATTGTGCGCGCATTAGTAGATCATCCTGAATTGGTTGATGTAAAGGAAGTGGAAGGAGAACAGAGCCGCATCCTCGAATTGCGGGTCGCGAAAGAAGATATGGGAAAAGTGATCGGGAAGCAAGGGCGAACCGCTCATGCCATCCGCACAATTCTGAATGCGGCTAGCGCAAAAATGGAGAAACGCACGGTTCTCGAGATTTTGGAATAACGTTGCAGGTCGTCTTTTCCGGGGTTCGCCGCAGGAGAAGGGAAATTTGTGAAACACACCGAGCGCCGAACCGAATGGATTACCATCGGGAAAATTGTCAAAACACGCGGAATTCGCGGAGAAGTTAAAGTCCTTCCGTTGACGGATATCCCCGATCGCTTCGAGTATCTTAACAGCGTGCATGTCATGTGGCCTGATGGCCGCGTTCAACAGCTTGTCATTGAGAATGCGAGTTATCATCATGGAGGGGTGTTTCTCTGTTTCGAGGGGTATTCCTCGATTGAGCAGTCGGAGCAATTGGTCGGATGTTCGTTAGCAGTTGATCGCGCAACCTCGCCGAAATTGCCGGAAGGTGTCTATTATCATTATGAAATTCTCGATGCTGATGTGTACACGGAGCAGGGCGACTACCTTGGCAACGTGACGGATATTCTCGAAACAGGCAGCCATGATGTGTATGTCGTGCGCCGCGAAGAGAAAGAATATCTTATTCCGTCAACCAACGAGATTGTTCTGACGATTGATCGGGAACAGAAAAAAATTCTCATCCGTCCGATCTGCGGGTTGCTTGAATTATAAGATGAAAGTCTTTGTGCTGACGTTGTTTCCTGGCATGTTTGACGGCGTGTTGCAGCATAGCATGTTGAAGCGGGCACGCGACCGGAATTTGCTCGAAGTGCATCTGTATAATATTCGGGATTTTGCGCAGGATAAGCACAAGACGACAGATGATGTTCCGTATGGCGGCGGCGGCGGCATGGTGATGAAAGCTGAGCCGATTTTTTTGGCTGTTGAGCATGTGATCGCCGCGCATCAGTTGACAGCGCCGCATATTGTTTATTTAACGCCGCAAGGCGAAACATTAACGCAACATGTCGCCCGAACATTAGCCACGCATGAGGAACTTATTCTCTTATGCGGCCATTATGAAGAGATTGACGAACGGGTGCGAACAGCGTTAGTGCATCAGGAAATTTCGATTGGCGATTATGTCATGACCGGCGGCGAGCTTGCGGCAATGGTCGTGATTGATGTGGTGTCGCGCATGATTCCCGATGTGATCGGGAACGCACAATCCGTGATCAGCGACTCGTTTTATGATGGGTTGTTAGATTACCCGCATTACACCCGTCCGCAGGAATTTCGCGGCATGGCCGTGCCAGACGTGCTGTTGTCAGGTCATCACAAACAAATCGAGGCGTGGCGTCGCGAACAGGCGTTGCAACGCACAAGACAGCGCCGACCAGATTTATTGTCATCGTGAGCGGCAGTGGAGATGAGCTTCCGGAGACGTGCAAGGTGTATTCGAATATTTTTGTCGCATTAGTTCATTATCCGGTGTACGATAAAAACGGCGTTGTCGTATCCACTTCGATTACCAATCACGATATTCATGATATTTCGCGATTGGTGCGCACGTATGATTTAGGCGGCTATTATATGGTGACGCCGCTGATTTCGCAGCAGGAACTCTGCCGGCGCATCATCAAGCATTGGGTTGAAGGGTTTGGCAGTCAGTATAATCAGACGCGGCAGGTGGCATTTGCCACCACCTATTTAGTTGATTCGTTAGAAGATGTGATTCGCGAGCTTCATGAAAAGTGCGGCAAAAAACCGACGGTGGTCATTACCAGCGCGCGGGAATATGTCGCCACATTGTGCCAAAAACCATTATGGCGTTTCAAGGAAGCCGGGATGACCATGAAAGAAGACACCGCCACGCCCTATGTGATCGTGCTCGGCACGGGATATGGCCTGGAGACGGAATGCATCAAAACGCATGGCGATGTCGTGTTAGAGCCAATTCGCGGACTTGGGGATTATAATCACCTGTCCGTGCGTAGCGCAGCGGCGATCATGATTGATCGCCTCTTTGCGCGTGATGTGTAAATCCGTTGCATCGCAAACATCCCGTTTGCGCTCTGCACACGCGCCGAATGGTCGGCACAAATCGTCCAGACATCTTGAACGTGTTGTGACAGAGATGTCTAATTAGACAAGGGGAAATATCATGACGTTGATAGAAGCCATTGATCGAGAGCAAATGCGCACCGACATCCCGGATTTTCGTTCGGGAGACACGGTAAAAGTTCATGCAAAAGTCCGGGAGCGCGGCAAAGAACGCATTCAAGTGTTTGAAGGGATCGTCATCCGCAAACGACGCGGAATGAAACGCTCCACGTTCACCGTCCGCAAAATGTCCTTCGGAGTCGGAGTGGAACGCATTTTCCCGCTGCATTCACCCAATATCGCCCAGATCGAAGTCGTGCGTCGCGGGAAAGTGCGCCGCGCGAAATTATATTATCTGCGCAAAAAACGCGGCAAAGATGCGCGCATCAAAGAACGTCGCCTTGTGGATGTTCCGAAAACCGAGGCTGCTGCAACAGCCTGAGTGCATTCACCCCTGTCAGAGTTTCAACCTCTGGCAGGGGTTTTTTGTGATCGAACCGCTTAAAATTCCCAACCACACGCGACAGTTCCCCAAGTAGCCGTCCCCCCCTCTATCTCTCTGTCGGTTGTCCCGAAGCAAGACGTAAATCAAACGGAGCGATATACAGCGTCATTCATTGCGATTGAACCGGATCGCAAACGCTTGCTTTTGCCGCGTGCCTGTTTGCCAAACTCCATCAGTTTATTTTCATAACGTTTACGTGTATTGACACATAAGGTTATGGACAAGCTGTCAGACACCTTGAAGGTATCTGACAGCTATTTCCTCGCCATAACGCTCTGTGTTATCACATTTACGGCCTATGAAAATGATTTCAAAAAGTTATGAATGCCTATGCATACTATCGAGCAAAAACTGTTCTTCATTCTGAAAATTTGCCCATTATTCTAATGAATATCGTATTATGCAATGTTATTCAGACAACATCCAAATCAGATTGATTCAGATCGTTCGCGCAACGTTGTCAGATACCCGAAAGGGATCGCGTTTCCTCCCCCTAACGTATTGCCTGATACGAGAGCATATCCGCTCAATACCGCGTTATTCACATGCATTAAGCGGGACGAAACCTGTCAGACACTTTGAAGGTGTCTGACAGATCTGTTCAATCATCGCGCATAATGCTGTATCTGTTGATATCGCCATGCTCGCTGAGTGGTGGCCGCACTCCCTTCAGCACGCTCAGGGATCGCCGCGCGCTGAGGCGTGACCATTCATTGTGGTTTGCGATAGGATGGCGGTAGGCCGAAAATAATGTTGGCATAAAAAATGAAATATTAAGCAATGGAATTCTGCCAAACATCATTCCGAATTTAAGCACCGCGCCGTATGGAGGAGAGAGGCGTTCTTGCGAAGTCGGCGGGACACCCGGAAAATGACAATGAATGTGCTCATCATCAATTACGAATTTCCTCCGATTGGCGGAGGGGGCGGGATTGCGACCTATTATATCGCGCGGGAACTGGCCTACAAAGGTCATCGCGTCAATGTGCTGACTTCCCATTTCCGCGAACTGCGCTGGCGCGAAACGATTGAAGATATCGAAATATTCCGCGTCCCAGTATTGCGCAAGCGCCGCGATTATTGTAGCGTCATCGAAATGGCGTCGTTTATTCTCAGTTCCCTGCCCATGTTACTCTACCTGGTTTTCACCCAAAAATACGATCTGATTCACATCTTTTTTGGCGTGCCGAGCGGACCATTAGGTTACATCGCCAAAAAGCTGTTCGGCATTCCATACATCATCCGCATGGGCGGCGGCGATGTGCCGGGCTTTCGCCCGTTTCAATACAAACATCTTTACAAAATTTTGAAACCGGCGTTCAATATTTTATGGCGCAACGCGGATTTTCTTGTTGCAAATAGCGATGGATTGCGTGACATGGCGGTAAAAGCGTTTCCGAGTCTGCCGATTCAGGTGATTCCAAATGGCGTGGATTTGGATCGTTTTACCAACGGCCATGCCCGTTGCCCGGCGGAAGAAGTGCGCATTTTGTTTGTCTCGCGGCTGATCCGCAGAAAAGGATTGCAGTTTTTGATTGACGCGATTCCACAAATTGTGAAAGAAGCAAAATATCCGTTTGTGATTAAAATCGTCGGCGATGGGCCGGACAAGGAGAGCTTTGCCGCGCAGGCCGAAGAACTTGGCGTTGGCGGTTACCTGCGGTTTCTCGGCTATGTGGATCATGGCAAACTCCCGGAGTATTATCTTGACGCTGATGTGTTTATTCTGCCATCATTAGCGGAAGGCATGCCGAATGTCGTATTGGAAGCTATTGGAAGCGGTCTGCCGGTGGTGGCAACGCGAGTCGCAGGAAACGAAGAGCTTGTGTGTGACGGCGAGAATGGATTTCTGATCGAGCCGCGCGCTGTTCATGCGTTAGCGGAATCCCTGATCGCCCTGATTAATCAGCGTGGCATGCGAGAGAAAATGGGGCTTCGCAGCAAACAGATTTCTCGCAATTACTCCTGGGAATCGGTTGCAGAAGCCTACGTCCGGCTATATGAGCAGACTCGAAAGCGGCAGAAAATGACTCCCCGAGCGAACGGCATATTTTCTTGACGCTGATATTTTTGATAACTTATTCTTCGCTTGGCGGAATCGCTGTGAAGACGAGACAATTTGCGTTTGGCAGAAATTGGCAGCAGTACGTCGAGTATGCGTTAACCCCGGAGAAAATCGAGCAAGCGCGGCAGGCATTTCGGCAGTTATGCGACGGGGTGGCATTCCAGGATCGCACATTTTTAGACATTGGGTTTGGGCAGGGATTAGCACTCTGTTTAGCCCATGAAATGGGCGCGAAGGTGCTTGGCATTGATATTGATAACGAAAATGTGCCGTCGTTGCAAAAAACGCTTACCGCGTTCAACTTTTCCTGCTCTCCGCCGTATCGCATTGCTTCAATTTTAGATGACAACCTGGTCGAAGAGTTGCGCCATCGCGGAGAATTCGATATCGTGCATTCCTGGGGCGTGTTGCATCATACCGGTGACATGTGGCAGGCGATTTGTAATGCCGCCAGATTGGTCAAACCTGATGGCGTGTTCATTCTTTCCATCTACAACCAGCACTGGTCTTCGCCGCTGTGGCGACTGATAAAATGGAGCTATAATCATGCGCCATGCGTCGCGCAGCGCCTGTTCGTTCTCCTGTTTTATCCGATCATTTACCTCACCAAATTCCTTGTTACTGGACAGAACCCGAAACACAAACAGCGTGGCATGGATTTTTTTTACGATGTGGTAGATTGGGTCGGCGGTTATCCGTATGAATACGCCAGCGCAGAAGCTGTCTGCAATTTCATCTGCCGACTTGGTTTCGACACAGTGCGCGTTATTCCAGCCAATATTCCGACAGCCTGCAATCAATTTGTGTTTAAAAAGCGGCAGTTCCCTGAGAGTCTCTCCTGAGAAAGAAGCCGTTCCATGAAAATTTTTTTAATCTCCTGACGATTTTAAGAGTCTGTTCTCAAAAGACAATCTGGAAGATCGGCAATCACCAGACAACAGAGTTCAGGCAGAATCGAGAAGGAGAGACTATGCGATGGAATGTATTTAACCGATTTTTTATCCCGACACTCAGCACGATCATTATCGGGGCGGGCGTGATTATGTTTGTGGCGTACACGTCGGCCAGATCGGCGTTACAGACAGAAATTACGCGCGAAATGGAGCAGGCCAGTGAACGGCTTGCCGGGCAAATCGAAGAATGGCTGCGCAACCTACAGCTCGATGTCCTACAGCAAAGCGAGCGGAATATCACCGTCAATGTACTGAAAAATCCAAATGACTGGCAAGGGATTCAAACCGCGAATCTGGCGTTGAAAAGACTGAAAGAGCGCTATCAATATGTGGTAGCGAATATCGTCAATCTTGACGGCATGACGCTTGCGTCTTCGACAGCGGAAAATGTCGGAACCGCCCGGTATGATGACCGCGCGTATTTCCAGGAAAGCCTGGCGGGGAAAGTCGCGATCTCGTCGGTAATTCGCAGCCGGACGACTGGCGAGCCTGTGCTTGCGTGTTCTGCGCCAGTGTTGTCGGAGGAACGTGTCATCGGCGTTTTTTTGGTCTCCATCAGCTTAAATTCCGTCACCGATAAATTTATTGCTCCGATTCACATCGGTGAAAAAGGCTATGCGTATATGCTGGAAAAGGATGGAACATTTATTTCCCACCCTGAAAAAGAGCGAATTTTAGACCAGAAAATCACCGATTTCGAATTTGGACAGGATTTGCTGGCGGCTCACGAAGGCTTGTTCACCTATGTCTGGAAAGGGAATCCTAAACAGGTCTATCTATCGCAAGTTCCATTAACGGGTTGGACAGTGGCAGTCGGCGCGGACATGAACGATATGTTCAGCCCGGTGGCTCATCTTCGCCAGACGGTGTTCGCGCTGACCCTGGCGATGATTGGCGGCGTTTCGCTCGTTATCTGGCTGGTGGCGAAAAACTTAACACGGCCATTGGTGAGAGGCGTCGCGTTTGCCAAAGCGATTGCGAGCGGCGATATTCAAGCCGAATTAAATGTCCGTCGAAGCGACGAAATCGGCGAACTCGCAATTGCATTGGGAGGGATGAAAAGTCGCATTCAAGAAGCCCTGCGAGAAACTGAACGCCTGACTCGCACAATTCAGGCCGGAACGCTGCATGAGCGAGGAAGCGCCGCGAAATTTCAAGGGTGTTGGCGGGATTTGATTGTCGGGATGAATGGAATGATTGATGCGTTTATGGATCCGTTTCAAGTGACAGCGGAGAGCCTGAAACGAATTGCCAGAGGCGATATTCCCGAACGGCTCACGCATCAGTATGCTGGTGATTTCAACGAGATTCAGGAGCATGTCAACGGGCTGATTGACGCCATGAATGACATCTCGGCAATTGCCGAACAGATTGCAAACGGAAATCTGACGGTTGCGGCGAAAGAACGTTCTGAGCAGGATCGACTCATGAGTGCGCTGAATCGCATGATCGCGGCGTTGACCGATGTTGTTGGCATGGCGGAAGAGATCGCTGCCGGAAATTTGACGGTGGATGTGCGGGAGCGCAGCGAACATGATCGCTTAATGATCGCGTTGAACGCGATGGTGAAACGACTGCATGAAATTGTGATCAGTGTCAAAGCCGCCGCGCGAAATGTCGCGGATGGAAGCATGCAAATGAACCTCAGCGCACAGGAAGTGGCGGATGGCGCAAGTCAGCAATCCGCTGCCGCTGAGCAGGCTTCCGCATCAATGGAGCAAATGGCGTCGAACATCAGGCAAAGCGCGGACAACGCGATACAGACGGAAAAAATCGCGATGAAATCTGCGGCGGATGCGCAGAAGAGCGGAGAAGCCGTGGCGCAGACCGTTCAGGCGATGCAGCAAATCGCCAAAAAAATTACGATTATCGAGGAAATCGCGCAGGAAACCCGGCTGTTATCGTTGAACGCCACAATCGAAGCGGCCAGAGCGCAGGAACACGGCAGGGGCTTTGCTGTTGTCGCTGCTGAAGTGCGTGCATTAGCGCAGCGCAGTCACGACGCGGCGGAAGAAATCAACGAATTGACGCGATCCAGCCTTGCCGTCTCCAGCGTGGCGGGTGAGATGTTAGCGCAGCTTGTTCCCGATATTCGAAAAACATCTGAGTTGGTGATGGAAATCACTGCGGCCACCAGCGAACAAAGCTCCGGATCCGCGCAAATTAATAACGCGATTCAGCAATTGGATCATGTCATTCAACAAAATACTGCGACTGCCGAAGAAATGGCTTCTATGGCGGAACAGTTGACCGGTCAGGCGCGCCAACTACAAATTGCGATGAACTATTTCAAAGTCAATGACGAGCATTGGGATGGCGATCTGCCAGAACAGCCTGAAGAGAGGCCGCACCCCTCAGACAAAATGATGAAAAAAATTGTTGCCTCGCAAAGAGAGAAGAGCTGGGGACGCCCGTCTCAGCGCAGCGTTAGCGACCTGACAGAACCAGACGAGTACGACGATCAATTCGAGCGATTCTGAAAAATGCGTGCCTAACATCGCCGTTTTCCCGTTCGATAAACGTCGCTCAGATTTTTAGAACCCGTCCAGCCTTTCCTTAGAACAGCGCACTGTTTCATGAGATTTTAATGGCATTTCGTACCGCCGACGTCCTCGTCGGCGCTGTACAGCATTAAGCGTGATGATTAAACAGACCTGTCAGACACCTTCAAGGTGTCTGACAGGTTTCGTCCCGTTCAATGCAAGTGAATAATGCTGTAAGAGAGGCCGACGAGGACGTCGGCGGTACGACATATTCATAAAAACGAATGATCCCGTGTCATCGTTGGGATTGCGCGCTGCTCGCGATCCCTCTCTCCGAATCCCCGCAAAAAAGATTCTTGACATGCGCTCGAAGTGCAATAAATGGTACATACAGCATCATTCAATGGCTTTTGCGCTCTTGTTCAATCGCAATGAACAATGCGATCATTTTTGAAAAAAACCGTACATCGCGCCTCGTCTCATGGGAACGGAAATGAGCGTGACGATGAGTTTGAACGCGATTCATGACACGTGATAACCCTGAAAAACGAACATGAGGAGGAATGAACATGAGATGGACGATTGGCAAAAAAATGTTGATTATGGGCATGATGATTATCATCATTTTAGGCGCAATGGGCGGGATTTCATTTCGAACAAACCAACTCATCAGGCAGACGAATGAGGCAATGGCTGAACGCGAGCGCCAATTAGAGCGCGCCATTCAAGCGCGGACGCTGCTGGTTGATCTGGTATTGGCGGCAATGGATTCCGTCATTGATAAAGACGAAGGCCGCATTCGCGATGAGCGCATGAAAGTCATCACCGAAAATATCGCCGCATTGAAGCAGCGGTTTCAGGAGTTGGGCGCAATTGTTGATACCGATGAGGAAAAAATCGCCTTTCAAAAAGCTGAGGATATCTTTCCCAAATTACAAGTTGGCATTCAAGAGCGTTTGGTGCGCTTGATCGAACAGAGCGCGGCGCAACTTCAGGATATTACAAAAGCTTTCGAACAAATTGATAACGAACTCGATCAGGATGGCGCTCAAATTGACGCGGCGATCACTACGTTGCGCTCGTCGTTGCATGAAAAACAGGAGACTGCCGCCAATATTGCCGCAACATTCAATCAACACGCTCGCTTTTTGCGAGAATGTCTGCAAATGCATCATCTGCTCATGTTAGAGGCCATACAGTCCATGATTGATCGACAATCCGGCAAAATCAGCGAGCAGCGCCTGCACCAGATTTCCAGCAGCTTGCAATTCATTCAAACTCGGTTCTCCCAACTGGATGCGCTTGCGGATACGAGCGAGGAACAGGCGTCAGTCAATCAAATCAGAACGCTGCTGCCGCAATTGGAGAAGGGCATTTTAACCGATTTGGTCAAACTGCTTCAGGAAAGCGCGGCGTCTGGCGCGCAGAATGACGCAGCGTTTGCCGCGCTAAATGGCGCGTTGGGCGATCTCGGAAAACAGATTCAAACACAATTCGAGATACTGATGACATCGGTTGAAAAGAAGGTGAGCAACGCCTCGCAGGAATTGCTGCGCCGCAGTGAACAGGTCAATCTGTTGAGCACGTTTGCAGAATTTCATGCTAAACTCATGTTAGCCTCGATGGATTCGATTATAGACAAAGATGAAGGCCGCATCCAGGAGGAACGCCTGAAAACGATTCAGAATGCTATTCAGACGATGCGCCTGGCCGTCGCTCAACTGGATGGATTCGTTGAGACAGAGAATGAAAAAGAGGCGGCTCGAATGATTCGCGAGACGTTTCCGAAGCTCGCCACAGGAGTGCAAGAGACGTTGGCGCGGTTGATTCAAGAAAGCGCCGTCGCCGCCGCGCAAATCAATGCGGAATTTGTGAATATTGATGATGAATTAGATGGGTATAGCGATCCGATCCGCCAGAGCCTCAATGTGCTCGAAAATTCGATCCGAGAAGAACAGCAGCAGATGCAGGCCGCCGTCGCCGCAAGAATCCCATTCGCCACGCGCACTGGCCTGGTCACATTCATTGCCGCAGCATTGATGGTGATCGTGGGATTCAGCATTTTCAGCCGCTCGATCACGAAGCCGCTAACGCAGATCGTTGGCCTGGCGAACGAGCTGGCGGCAGGCGAAACCCGCAAAGAGATTCGCCTGATCCGCAGCGATGAAATCGGCAGCCTCGCGCAAGCATTTCGCGACATGCAAAGCACGATCCGCGCCGTGCTGAAGGAAATGGGAGTCTTAACGCAAGCCATTCAGACCGGGCAGCTTGCCATGCGAGGCAATGCCAGTCAATTTGTTGGCGGCTGGTGCGAGATGATCGGCGGCGTGAATAACGTAATTGACGCGTTTACGCAACCCTTCGCGCTTACCGCTGCCCATCTGGATCGTATTGCGAAAGGAGATATTCCAGAGAAAATCACTTCAGCCTATCAAGGGGATTTCGTGACGATGATCAATAATCTGAATCTCCTGATTGATGCGACCAATGAGACCACGCGGATTGCTGAATCCATTGCCAGCGGCAACCTCAAGATTGAAGCGCGCGAGTGTTCCGAACATGACACGTTGATGCGTTCGTTGAACCTGATGATCCAATGCATTCATCAAATTCTCCAGGAAACGAATGAATTGATTAACGCAACGCGGCAGGGAAATCTGACGATGCGGAGCAATCTCGCTAAATTCTCCGGCGGCTGGCGCGACACGGTTGAAGGGATTAACCTGTTGATTGATGCGTTTGTCAAGCCGATTCAACTGACGGCAGCGTATGTGAATCGCATTTCGAAAGGGGATATTCCAGACAAAATCACCGAAATGTATCACGGCGATTTTAACGACATTAAAAATAATCTGAATCAATGCATTGATGCCATCAACGGCTTAGTTGCGGAGGCAATCCGCCTGACGAATGCGGCAACGCAAGGGCAGCTTGCCACGCGCGGCGAAGTCGGGCGGTTCAGCGGCGATTTTGCACGAATCGTCGAAGGCGTCAACAACACGCTCGACGCGATCATTACCCCATTAAATGTCGCGGCGACGTATGTGGATCGCATCTCGAAAGGCGACCTGCCAGAACCAATCCAGGAGACTTACTTCGGTGACTTCAACGAGATCAAAACGAACCTGAATGTGCTGATTCAAGTGATGGCGGACATCACGCACATGGCCGAGGAATTGGCGAATGGGAATTTAACGATTCAGGTTGAGGCGCGTTCAGAGCGCGATGGCTTGATGCGAGCGCTCGGCGCGATGGTCAGGAAACTGCGCGATGTCGTGACCAGCGTCAAATTTGCGGCGAATTACGTTTCTGGCGGCAGCCAGCAATTGAGTTCCAGCGCGCAGCAGCTTTCGCAAGGCACGACCGAACAGGCGGCAGCGGCAGAAGAAGCGTCGTCATCTATGGAAGAAATGGCTGCCAATATTCGTCAGAATGCGGAAAATGCCACGCAGACAGACAAGATCGCGTTAAAATCGGCAGCAGACGCGCAGGAAAGCGGCAAAGCCGTTGCGGATACGGTGGCTGCCATGCAAGACATTGCGAAGCGGATTGCGATTATTGAAGATATTGCCCGCCAGACGCGCCTGTTGTCGCTGAATGCTACGATTGAGGCGGCCAAGGCGGCGGAACAAGGCAAAGGCTTTGCGGTGGTGGCGGCGGAAGTGCGCTCGTTAGCGGAACGCAGCCAGGCCGCCGCGGAAGACATCAATAATCTCGCGAACGCCAGCGTCAAAATCGCGAAATATGCCGGAGAAATGCTCGCCCGCCTCGTGCCGGACATTCAAAAAACCGCCGAACTTGTCCAGGAAATCAGCGCAGCCAGCAAAGAACAAGATTCCGGCGCGGGACAGATCAATCGGGCTATTCAGCAGTTGGATCAAGTGATTCAGCAAAATGCGGCGACTGCCGAAGAAGTGGCGTCCACCTCGGAAGAATTGGCCAGTCAAGCCGAACAATTACAAGTCACCATGAGTTTTTTTAATATCGGATATGAAGACGAAAAAAGCCTCTCCAATCTTCCTCGAAAACGGGAGAACGACGCCTTGCCTGTTAAAGAGAGACGCCGGGAAGAGGCGGCGGCGAAAAAAATCGTCCGCGCTGTCAGCCGGGCTGAAAATGGCGCGGCAGACACGCCGATTCCTGTGCGGCATCCTTTCGCGCTCGGCGATGAGCGGGACGAGGAATTCGAGCGATATTAACGCCGAACATGAGAGGCGTTGCGGTTGCCGACGAGGAAAAACTCGCGGTGACGCAAATTCCCATTGACAGAACCGCCGCGTTCTGGTGTGTTTTCTGCCGTCTTTTCCGAACGCGCAACACACCAGAAATTGCAAGCATATATCCTTATCTATCAGGGGCGTTCCCTGGCAGAAAACGTGATCCATATACGATATGGCGCAAACGCAGACCAGTATTCTTATTGTGGAAGACGAAGTGATCGTCGCTGAAAATATCAGAACCAAATTAGAGCGATTGGGGTATGCGATTGCGGATGTCGTCAGCACGGGCGAGCAAGCCATTCAAAAAGCGCTTAAATATCAGGTGGATGTGGTGTTGATGGATATTGAACTTGAGGGAAAGATCGATGGCATTGACGCCGCGAAACATCTTCACTTGCTGTATGATGTCCCGGTCATCTATCTCACCGCCTATGCCGATGAAAAAACACTTCAACGCGCGAAATTGGCTGAGCCGTTTGGCTATCTGATTAAACCATTTCAGACCAGGGAATTACACAGTTGCATCGAAATGGCGATTTATCGGCATCAATTGGAGCGGATGTTGAAAGATAGCGAGGAGCGCTACCGTCGGTTAATTGCAGCGGTGACGGATTACATTTATACGGTGCGCGTGCAAGATGGCCGCGCAGAATCAACAGAACATAGCGCGACTTGTATCGCAGTGACAGGATATACGCAAGAAGAATTTCGAAAAAATCCGCATCTTTGGATTCAAATGGTCTATGACGCGGATTGCCAGATGGTGATCGAACGCACAGAGCGCCTGATGGAGGGGCAGAATGTCGAGCCATACGAGCATCGGATTATTCGAAAAGACGGCGCAGTGCGCTGGGTAAGAAATACGTCAGTGCTGCATCACGATAAACAAGGCGTGCTGATCTCTTACGATGGCCTGGTTCAGGATATTACCGAACGAAAAGAAAGCGAATTAGCGTTGCAGCAAGAACGCGAATCGCTAACCCGGCGTGTCGAAGAACGTACCGCCGAACTCCAGCAAGCCAATGCCGAACTTGCCCGCGCTGCCCGAATGAAGGATGAATTTCTCGCCACGATGAGCCATGAATTTCGCACGCCGCTCCATACAATTCTGGGCATGACCGAGGCATTGCAAGAAGAGATTTTCGGCGCATTAACGCAGAAACAGCGGGATGCATTGAACAGCATTGATGAAAGTGGCCGCCATTTGCTTGCGATTATTCGCGATATTTTGGATTTAGCCAAAATTGGCGCAGGGAAGTTAGAACTGCTGATCTCCCCGGTCAATATCGAGAACGTCTGTCAGGCAAGTTTACGCTTTATCAAACAAGAGGCGAGCAAAAAACGGATTGCCATTTCATTTGATTTTCAGGCCGCAATGCCAACGCTTGATGCCGATGAACGGCGTCTCAAACAAATTTTCGTCAATCTGCTGAGCAATGCGGTGAAATTTACGCCAGAAGGCGGACAGGTCGGCCTCGATGTCCGTTCGGAACATGATCACCAGGTGCATTTTACTGTCTGGGATACCGGCATTGGCATCTCGCCCGAAGATATTCAGCGCTTATTTCAGCCATTTGTTCAGTTAGATGGCACATTTACTCGCCGACACCCGGGAACGGGGTTAGGGCTGTCGTTGGTTTCCCGAATGGTAGAAATGCATGGCGGGCATATCAGCGTGACAAGCACTGTCGGCAAAGGAAGCCGGTTTACGGTTTCTTTGCCCGTCCACAATGCGTCGCTTGTTCAGCATCAAGAGCAGATTCAGGAAGAATCAACGATCTCGCCGGGGATTGCCAACGATAGCGCTCCGAACAATTCGACGACCGCGCCGATGATTCTTGTCGCCGACGATCATGAAACCAATGCGGAGATGTTAGCTGAGTATCTCAAATTGAAAGGCTATGCCGTCGCTATCGCAAAAGATGGGAAAGAGGCGCTTGAACAAACGATTCAGATGCGACCTGCGGCCATTCTGATGGATATTCAGATGCCGGTCATGGGGGGCCTCGAAGCGATTCAGCATATTCGCGCCCTGCCGGACATGTCCCCTGCGATTATCGCGTTGACCGCTCTTGCCATGCCTGGAGACCGCGAACGGTGCATCGAGGCTGGCGCGAACGAGTATATGAGCAAACCTGTCAATTTGCGCAAATTGGATGGAATTATCCATAAATTGCTGAATCGCTGACGGGGACGTGAATGGATAGGCAGGCCGCAGAAAGTGTCAAATGTCTGCGCGATCATCAAGACAAACCCGGATATGAATCATGTTGATGCAACAGCCCCTCAGGAAAGATTGGTCGGCGCGATCATGATCGTTGATGATATTCCGGCCAATCTTCGCATGTTGATGGAGATATTGAAATCCCAACAGCATGTGGTGCGACCGGTTTCTCATGGACACTTAGCTCTCGTCAGCGCACAGACGCAGCCGCCGGATTTGATATTGCTGGATATTATGATGCCAGAAATTTCCGGCTATGAGATTTGCCGTCAACTCAAAAATGACGCGCGGACTCGTGATATCCCAATTATTTTTATCAGCGCGAAAGATGATATTCAGGACAAAGCTTACGCCTTCCAAATCGGTGGCGTAGATTACATTACCAAACCGTTTCAGGCCGATGAAGTGTTGCTGCGGGTACACACGCATTTAAAACTGAGTCGGCTGCAACGCTCGCTCCAGAAACAGAATTCAATCTTGCAGCAAGAAATTCGCCAGCGACAAGAAGCCGAAGAGGCCGTGCGCCAGATGAATGCGCGCCTCGAACAGCGTGTGCGAGAACGCACGGCAGAATTAGAAGCGGCCAATGATGATCTTCGAAATGTCATCTCGACGGTTTCGCACGATTTGAAAACGCCGCTGCGCGGGATCGGGCAATTGGCGCAATGGCTGAAAGATGATTATAGCCATCTCTTTGATGCGCGCGCCCAGGAAATGCTCTCCTGGTTGGTTCAGCGCGTCAAACGGATGAATAGTCTGCTTGATGGCATCGCGGAATACATCAGCATTGTCCGGCAGCCAGAGAAAGTCAAGCCGATTGATCTGAACGCCCTGATTCCGCAGATATTCGAAAATCTCATGCCGCCAGAGACGATCGTGTGTTGTATCCTGACCCCTCTCCCTGTCATCTCTGGCAAGAAAGAACACCTGTCAGCCCTGTTTGGCAACCTGATAGATAACGCAATTTTATTTATGGGACGCCCTCAAGGACAGGTGACAATTGCCTGTCGCGATCATGGAGGATTTTGGCAGTTTGAAGTGGCTGATAACGGCGCAGGGATTCCTGCGGAATATCACGACAAAATTTTTCACCTATTTCAAACACTGCATACCCATGACAACGATAAACAGATTGGATTAGGGCTTGCAATTGTGAAAAAGATTATTACGCTTTATGGTGGGACTATCTGGGTAGAGTCCGAACTGAATCAGGGGAGCAAATTTTTTTTCACTCTGCCCAAATCTTCATGAAACACAACCCGCAGACGATTTGCGAACAGGAGGAAATCGCGCGGAACACCGCAGAAATTTTCGTCAATTCGCCACTATCGGCGCGATAAATGCCAGACGCAATATTAACCAATTCAGCCGCGAACGTGTCGAAAATTATGAGCAATCTTTTATTCGCTTCGATGGAGACCGAACCTGGATTGAATCAGACCTCGAATGTGATCGCCAGTTTGGGTTGACATAGTGAACGGTCTGGCAAGTCTTCCATCTCCACAAAAATCTCAGAACGACGCGCATAAAAATGACGTTCTTATGTCATTGCATGAATTGAATGGAGAATTTCATTGACGCCATCTTGCAATATTGCGATAACGGATATATTTTTTCAGTATAGCCGTCCTCAATGCGTTGTCGAAGCGTGATCATGTATTGAGGTTCGCTATCGCTCAGACAGATTAAAAGGATGCATACAACGATACCCCTACCCGTATGCCGGGGGGCGGCATAGCGGTTTGGCAATGCAATGTGAAGGAGCTATGATGATGAATAGCAAAAAGCCTATTTTATTGGTTGAAGATGATAAAGTGGATGCGATGACTGTGAAGCGGTCGCTGCGGGAGATTCACGTCACGAATGACGTGTTTGTGGCGGGTAACGGGGAAGAGGCATTGCAGTTTTTACACCAGCCGAATACAGAACGCCCCTGTATCATCCTGTTAGACCTGAATATGCCGAAAATGAATGGTCTGGAACTCCTCCAGATTATTAAAAAAGACCCCTCGTTAAAAAAAGTTCCAGTCGTCGTGCTAACTGCTTCTAAAAACGATCAGGACAAGTTTGAAAGCTTTGATTTAGGCGTCGCCGGATACATGATCAAACCTGTTGATTATCAGCAGTTTGTTGAAGTCGTTCGCACGATCAATCTCTATTGGACGTTGAGTGAGATGCCTGACGAGGAATAAGTTATGGAATGCGCTCCTTACAAGATTGTGTTTGTTGAAGATGACAAAGTTGACCAGATGGCGTTCGAGCGGTTTGCCAGGCGCGAACATTTTCCCTATGAATACGTCATTGCCGGCTCAGTCGAACAGACGCGCCAACTGCTCCGAACGACGCCTGTTGATGCCGCTGTCGTGGATTATGTGTTAGGAGACGGCGTGGCCTTCGATCTCTTTGATGATTTGGCAGGCATTCCCATTATTCTTGTCACCGGCATCGGCAACGAAGAGATCGCTGTCAAAGCCATGAAAGCCGGGGCATATGACTATTTGATCAAAGATCAGGAAGGCAATTATTTAAAAACATTGGCGTTGACCGTTGAAAATGCTATTCAGCGCAAACAGAATGAGTTGGAACTCCAAAAGCACCGCGAACGCCTTGAAGAACTGGTGGCACAGCGGACGCAAGAATTGAAAAATGAAATTTATGAGCGAACGCGAACCCAGGAAGAACTTCAGGCATCGCTCAAAGAAAAGGAAGTCTTGCTTCGAGAACTCCACCATCGCGTCAAAAACAATTTACAAGTCATTTCCAGTTTATTGGATTTGCAATCAGAAGATATTAAAGACCCTCTGGCGCGTGATATTTTCTTAGAAGCGCAGAACCGCATCCGCTCAATCGCGCATATTCACGAACAACTCTACCAATCCAGCAACCTGGCCGAGTTAGACGTGCATGCGTATATCACGCAGTTAGCGCATACATTGTTGCAATCCTATGGGAAAACCAACATTTCGTTAGCGATTGATGTCACCCCTGTTTCTCTCGATGTGGACACAGCAATCTCATGTGGGCTAATTATCAACGAATTGATGTCCAATAGTTTGAAATATGCCTTTCCCCAGAAATGCCAGCCCCTCCAGCCGCCCAATGAAATTCAGATCGCGTTGCAAACGTATGACACCGCGATGTTATTATTAGAGGTGAAAGACAATGGGATCGGTTTTCCGCACATTCTTTCAGAAGAACATCAGGCGCTCTCGTTTGGGCTGCGCTTGGTAAAAATGCTGGTGCGTCAATTAAAAGGAGAGATTACCATCGAGAGCGCGCAAGGCACAAAAGTTGCCATTATCTTTGAGCGCCCAGCCTATCCGCCGCGTTCGGTCAAGCGCACAACGGTATCAACGGCGTCATGATCGAAATGAAAATGTTGTGTTTTTTCATGGACAATATCTGCCGGTGGCATACAGCATTATGCACGATGATTGAACAGACCTGTCAGATACCTTCACGGTGTCTGACAGGTTTTGGCCCGTTCAATGCAAGGGAATAACGCCATACCATGAAAAGCATACACAGGAAAGAATCAGGGGAGACAAATCGGTTTATGCAGAGAAACAGAGCAGGGTTGTGAAGTTCTCGTCACGACGTTGTCATTGCGAGGAGTGACAACGACGAAGCAATCTCGCGAAGATCAGGGATTGCTTTGTCGCTGACGCTCCGCGCAATGACAGAACGTAACAGCCCTGGGGAAACAGGGGGAGGGATATGAAATTCTACAAACGACTTCAAGTCAGAATTGCGTCGTGGATGGGGTTGTGCCTACTTCTGACGACCACTGTGATTGTCGCGTATATTGTCGTTGATATGCGGAAACAGGCGTTTTCTGAGAGAGAGACAGCACTTCGCGATACTCAGAATTACGTCAGAACGTTAGCGCAACAATATGCAAATGCCATCAAAGCCGAGATGGAAACTGCGATGGATACGGCGCGAACATTAGCGCAGAGTCTTCAAGGAATCAAAAACCCTGACATTGGCTTACAAATTGATCGCGATCAGGTCAATGGACTGCTCAAAACGGTTCTCTCGGAAAATGATAATTTTGTCGGCATCGGAACCGCCTGGGAACCAAACGCCTTTGACGAATTAGATTCCGGCTATGCCAATGAACCTGGCCATGATGCAACAGGACGGTTTATCCCATATTGGTCGCGTGGCGAAAACGACACGATCACGCTTGCTCCATTAGAAAATTATGCCATCGAAGGCAAAGGAGAATACTACTTTTGCCCGAAACAAACGAAACGCGAATGCGTGATTGATCCCTACCTTTACCCTGTGCAGGGGAAAAATATTTTCATGACGACCCTTACCGCGCCGATTATATTTCAAGACAATTTTTACGGCGTGATCACCGTGGATATGCGATTAGCGGTATTGCAGCACATGATTGACACGCTGCCTGATCTATACGGAGGGGAAGCGCAGTTTGTCCTATTCAGCCATAACGGCACCATTGTCGCGGCCAAAAATCAGCCGCAATTGGCTGGGCAGATGATTGATACGCTGCATGGCGGCCACGAACACACGGAGAACCAAGCCAACAATTCTGCTCAATCCCACGAAGACGAGCATACCCATCTATTAAACATCATTCAGAGCGAAGAAGAATCGGTCATGCTCTTAGAGAACGCGCTTGAAGTGTTTACCCCTATTCATATCGGACAGAGCGCAACGCCCTGGATCGTGAATATCAATATCCCCCGCGCGCGCATTACTGCCGAAGCAGACGCGCTTCTCAAGGAAAGCAGGCAGAAAACATTTGTCTTAATCGGCATAAGCGCAGGCTGCGCGTTGCTTGCGCTCGCGGCGATTTTTCTCTTAGCCAAAAACCTGAGCATTCCGATTATACAGGCGATTACCGCGACAGAGAAGCTTTCCGAAGGAAACCTTGATGTCCGCATAGCCATGACGCGCTCCGATGAAATCGGACGATTTCAAACGGTGGTCAATGTGATGATTGAAAAATTACGCGACGTGACAATCAGCATCCAGAAAGCGGCATTTCAGGTCGCAAGTGGCAGCCAGAATTTGAGTTCCAGCGCACAAGCAATGTCGCAAGGCGCCTCTCAGCAGGCCGCCGCCGCAGAACAAGCCTCGTCCTCCATTGAACAAATGGCTGCGAATATCCGGCAAAATGCCGAAAATGCCCTCCAGACCGAAAAACTTGCAATCAAATCCGCTGAAGACGCACGCGCCAGCGGCGCGGCAGTCCTGGAAACGGTGTCTGCGATGCATGAGATTTCGAAGCGCGTCTCCATTATCGAAGACATTGCCCGCCAAACGCGCCTTCTGTCGCTCAATGCCACGATTGAGGCCGCGCGAGCGCAAGAGCATGGCAAAGGCTTTGCGGTCGTCGCCGCAGAGGTGCGCTCATTAGCGGAACGAAGCCAAACCGCGTCAGAAGAAATCAATCATTTAGCCATCAACAGCATCTCTATCGCAGAACAAGCCGGGAATATGCTGTCGCGCTTAGTGCCGGATATTCAAAAAACCTCCGAACTTGTGCAGGAAATTACGGCGGCAAGCCGCGAACAAAA
Organism: Candidatus Moduliflexus flocculans; assembly: GCA_000739515.1. Taxonomy (GTDB): domain Bacteria; phylum Moduliflexota; class Moduliflexia; order Moduliflexales; family Moduliflexaceae; genus Moduliflexus; species Moduliflexus flocculans. Next base: position 1,334,268 of record DF820455.1, on the reverse strand, counting down.
CGCCGGAACCGAACAAATCAACCGCGCCATCCAACAATTAGATCAGATCGTGCAGCAAAACGCCGCGATGTCGGAAGAAGTCGCGTCAACCGCCGAAGAATTAGCGGCGCAAGCTGGACAGCTTCGCACGATTATCGGATTCTTCCATGTCCCTGAATCCATGGAGTCTTTCGATGCGCCGATTCCAGACGCCGCATCGCCGCGCCAGCCAAAATCCAGGATTTCGCCCGACGCGCGGCCTGATTCCCAAAAGAATACACGCCTGAAAAGTGACCGTGAGACGTTTTTTTCGGCGATGCCCTCCATCGCGGAAGACGAACATGATAAAGATTTCGAGCGCTATTAACGATGTTTTTGCGCCAATCCATTGACAAAATGCTGTGAATGCGCTATACCAATTCAGAAAAGCAAATGGTATCCCATTCATCGCCGTTTATTGAGGAGAAAACATCATGAACGATGGATTAGATCGAGTACTTCGCGACTTTGTGATGGAATCGCAGGAAAATCTTGAGCGGTTGGATCATGAATTTGTCGCGCTTGAACAAAACCCGTCGAATGCCGATTTATTGGCGGATATTTTCAGGATTATCCATACCATCAAAGGGAGCGCGGGGTTTCTGAGTCTCGTCACGTTAGAGCAAGTGTCACACTATGCCGAAGACGTGCTTTCCAAACTGCGAGAAGGATCGCTACGGCTGAATTCCGATATTACGACTGTGCTGCTGAGCGCGGTAGATACAATTAAATCTATTTTGCTGACGATTGAAAAAACCGGTCATGAAGGAGAACATGACGTTGATCCCGTCTTGAAAGCGTTAAAATCTATCGCTGAAAAAATTCGCACTGCTCCTGAAGATCGAACAGCCGCCAAAGCAACGCTCTCGGAAAAATCTGCGCCATTTTCTAAAATCGCGAAACCGCTAAAACCGCAGGACGCATCGAGCATTCAGGAAGAATCCCCGATGTCCGTTGCCAGCGATATATCAACCAAATCAGCCTCTGAAATCATCGAACGCACCCTCTCGTCAGTCGAAGAAAGCCGGATTCATGTAGATGTCGCCTTGCTCGATCAATTAATGAATTTAACCGCCGAACTTGTCCTTGCGCGCAATCAGGTCATGCAGCTCTCCACGAAAAGCGAGGAACGGAATTTGCGCGATATTGCGCAACGGATGAATGTCGTGGTGACTGAATTGCAGGAAACGGTCATGAAGACACGCATGCAGCCGATTAAAAAGGTGTTCGGCATGTTCCCGCGTTTAGTGCGTGATCTCTCGATGATGCAGGGGAAAAACGTGCAGCTTGTGATGGAAGGACAGGCGACTGAACTGGACAAGACCTTAATCGAAGCGATTAAAGACCCGCTGACGCATTTGGTGCGGAATTCAATTGATCATGGCGTGGAAGCGCCGAATATCCGCGAACGATTGGGAAAATCGCCGACGGCGAAAATTCAGATTCGCGCGTTTCATGAAGCCGGTTTGGTACATATCGAAGTCGCGGATGATGGCGCGGGGATTGACTTGCAGCGCGTCAAGGCAAAAGCGATTCAGCAAGGCTTGGTGACGCCGCAGCAAGCGGAAGAGATGACAGAACGGCAGTTAATCACGCTCATTTTCCGCCCAGGTTTTTCAACCGCCGAACAGATTACCAAGATTTCAGGGCGCGGCGTGGGCATGGACGTTGTGAAACGCAATCTCGACCGGATCGGCGGCACGATTGATGTGCAGACCGAATTGCATAAAGGCACGACCATGAAATTGCGCGTGCCGATTACGCTGGCCATTATTCCCGTGCTGATTGTCGCCGCCGGAAAACAGCGGTTTGCCATTCCGCAAGTAAATCTGGAAGAGTTGATTATGTTGCAGACCGACACAGACGAATCTCATACTATCGAGCGCATTTACGGCGCGGAAGTCTATCGGCTGCGCGGCGAACTCCTGCCAATTATTCGATTGCGCGACGTTTTTGCGCTGCCTCAGCCTGAAGGCGCGACGGATAATTTACTCAACATTGTCGTGTTGTCTGCTGGGGAACTGCATTTTGGCTTAGTGGTGGATGATGTCGGAGATACCGAAGAAATCGTGGTCAAACCCTTAAGCAGTCATATCAAGCAACTCCCCTATTACGATGGCGCAACGATTATGGGAGACGGCGGAATTTCGTTGATTTTGAACACGTCAGGATTGTACAGTTCCGTGCAGTTGTCATCGGATGAAATTAAAAAGGCCGATCAACAGGGCGGTGAACAGGCTGAAGCCATCAGTGAAACTGACATGCGCGAACATCGGCAGACGGTTGTGCTGTTCCGTGTTGGGAATAATGAATATTATGGCGTACCGTTAGCGTTTGTGGTGCGGCTGGAAGAGTTTCCCGCATCGCAAATCGAATATTCCGGCGGACGCGAAGTCATGCAGTACCGGCATGAAATCTTGCCACTCATTCGCCTGGAACAATATTTCAATATTCCTGCCGCACCACCGCAGGAAACCTTATCGCTCATTGTATTTGCTGTGGAAAAACAGATTGGACTGGTCGTATCCGAGATTGTCAACACCATCGAAATTGATACGCATATTGATACAGAAACGTTCAAGCAGAAAGGGATTCTCGGCTCGACAATTGTTGACGGGCATTCCGTGATGATCCTTGATATTCACGGATTAATCGAATTGGCCTATCCGACCTGGTATAAAAAGTTTTTCGTCAGCAAAATCACCGAAGAAGAACGCAGCAAGCTTGATGTGTTAATTGTCGAGGATTCGATGTTTTTCCTGAATATCGAAAAATCCTATTTAGAAGCCGCTGGCTATCACGTCATTACAGCGATTAATGGGAACGACGCGCAGGAAAAACTCGCGGCGCATCATGTGGATGTGGTCATCACCGATTTGGATATGCCGTATTGCAATGGCTTTGAACTGACGAAAATCATTAAAACCACGCCGGAATGGAAACATTTGCCGGTTATGGCCTTGACCTCGCTCAGTGGCGAAGAAGACCGGCGGCGCGGGTTCGAAGTCGGCATTGATGAATACCAGATCAAACTTGATCGTGAAGAAGTTTTGAAATCCCTTGAAGCCATGCTGCTCAAAAAACAGGGACGACGGCGATAGTGACGCCCATAACCTGTCAAGGTTCATGAACGATGAATCGAACATTATGTGAGTACGATTATGAATGAAGAGAGTGTGCGTAGAACGAACGTCGAAAGCATGAGTGATGAGTCTTTTTATCGCTTCAGTGAATTTATCGAAGCGGAATTAGGCATCAAAATGCCGATTGCCAAAAAAACCATGCTTCAAGCACGGCTTCAAAAACGGCTGTGGAAGTTGGAGATCGAATCCTTTGACGAGTATTACAATTATGTATTTAGTCCAGAAGGCCGCGAGCTTGAACTCCAACAAATGATTGATGTTGTAACAACGAACAAAACCGATTTTTTTCGCGAGCCGAATCATTTCGAATATCTTATCGAGCGCGTCCTTCCAGAAATTATCAGCCGACAGGGCGCTGACCGGCAGTACATGTTTTGGTGCGCCGGCTGTTCTTCTGGCGAAGAGCCATATAGTCTGGCGATGGTGCTGCACGATTTCAGCCTGCAACATCCAGGATTCCATTTTCTGATTTTAGCGACGGATGTCTCTTCGCGAGTGCTGGAAAAAGCCCGACTCGGCATTTATGAAGAAGAAAACGCGGATCCGATCCCGGTGGAATTCCGCAAGCGCTATCTGTTAAAAAGCAAAGAACGCGAAAAAAGCATGGTGCGGATTTCCCCTGAAATTCGCGCTTTTGTCCGTTTCCGTTCGGTGAATTTGGTGCGCGGCGAGTTCGGATTTCGCGAAACAATGGACATCATTTTCTGCCGCAATGTGATTATCTATTTCAACCGCGACATTCAGGAACAGGTTATTAGTCGGCTCTACCAGCATTTAAGTCCGGGCGGCTATCTCTTCACCGGCCATTCGGAGACGCTGAATGGCCTGTCGGTTCCGCTGAAGGCGGTCGCGCATACGGTGTATCAAAAAGAAGTCAGCGCCCATCTTGCGCCGCATCTCCCTGTCATCACGCTGAAACCCGCTGAACTCTATATCAGCGATCATCCGGCGATTGTGCGCACCGTGTTAGGCTCATGCATGGCAGTGACGATGTTTGATAAGCGCCTCGGCGTGGCCGCAATGTGTCACGCGCTGCTGCCACAAGGAAATGAGGCGCTGGATCAGCACGCCGCCACGACTGAAAATCTCTCCTATAAATACGTGCAGACGGTCATCCCGCTGATGCTGCAACGGCTGAAAACCTATGGCTCTGAGCCGAAAGACCTGGAAGTGAAGTTATTTGGCGGGGCAGATATGTTGACGGTCAGAACCGGCAATCCGAATATGCAGCCGGTCGGCAAGTCGAATATTGATGCGGTGTTGCAGGCGATCAAGGCGCATAATCTTGAATTAATCGTCTCTGACGTGGGTGGACATTTAGGTCGAAAAATTTTATTTTATACCCAAACAGGCGAGGTCTTATTGAAACGTATCAACTCCGCTTCAGAACCTGGCTGGGGAGCATAAGTTCGCTCTCTGCGCCCAGCGTTACGTGACGCATGCTAAAAAAACCACCTGTAAAAGTCGTGATTGTTGACGATTCCGCATTGATGCGCCAGACGTTAAAAACGGTACTCTCGACAGACCCGGAAGTGGAGGTTATCGCCACCGCCCCCGATCCGCTGATTGCGGCGAAAAAAATGGAAAAAGAGATGCCGGATGTGTTGATGCTCGACATCGAAATGCCCCGGATGGATGGATTGACGTTTTTACAAAAAATCATGAGCGAACACCCGATTCCAGTGGTCATTTGCTCGGCATTGTCAGAAGAAGGTTCTGAAGTCTCACTCAAAGCGATGGAATACGGCGCGGTGGATATTATTCAAAAACCGCGCGAGCGCACCAAAGAGTTCCTGGAAGAATACAGCGTCCGCATCTGCGATATTGTGAAAGCGGCGGCGGAGTCTCGCGCGAAAAAAGTGATAAAAATCCGTGAAGTCGAGCCGAAACTCACAGCGGATGTCGTGCTTGCTAAGCCGACGCGAAACACGATGATTCAAACCACTGAAAAGATTGTCGTGGTCGGCGCGTCAACCGGCGGAACGGAAGCGCTGCGGGAATTTTTAGAGGCCATGCCCTGGAATGCACCTGGCATCGTGATTGTGCAGCACATGCCCGAACACTTCACCAAAGCCTTTGCCAAGCGGCTGGATGGCCTGTGCAAAATCACGGTCAAGGAGGCGGAAAATAACGATTCCGTGATTCCAAGCCGCGCCCTGATTGCGCCGGGCAACAAACACACACTGATTCGGCGCAGCGGCACGAAATATTACGTCGAAGTGACCGACGGCCCGCTCGTCTGCCGTCATCGCCCCTCAGTGGATGTGCTGTTCCGCTCCGCCGCGCGTTATGCCGGACGAAACGCAATCGGCGTCATCATGACCGGCATGGGCGACGACGGCGCGCGCGGCATGTTGGAAATGAAAGAGGCCGGGGCGGCCATGAATATCGCCCAGGATGAAACCACATCCGTCGTGTTCGGGATGCCGAACGAAGCGATTAAACGCGGCGCGGTTGATAAAATCCTCCCGTTAGGCGAAATTGCCAAAGCTGTGATTGATGCCGTTTCGAAATAAGCGGACGCGGAATATCGCGCCCGCTTTCTCCTTCAAAAGAGCGTCTTTCAGTTGTTCGAACGCACCGGAATGCAAATGTCAACCAGATGTTTTTTCTCAGGATGTGCATCGGAATCGTTTTTCTTCACTTCGAAACGATATCCTTCTGCAACAGAATAATTTTGTCGTGAAATCCATTCATACATATATCCCCAGGCGCTGCCGAACTCTTGCGCCGATATTTCAAACGTTCCGACAGCATACGTGGCGCGGGGAAGTGCCAGTTTTTGAATGCCTTCGGGAGTGGACATGTCTTCAGGCACAGTAATTCCTAACCACAGGCGTTGTTGGGCTTGTGGCGTAGTCTCGGGATCATCAGGATATACAAGAATCATTTTTGTAGTCGCCGGAAAATCCCAGAGATTTTTGGGCAGTGCCCACGCCACTAATCGTTCAATCAGCACATCGTAAATTTCGCCATTTCCCTCAAAATCGCCAACTTGCTCCACATACGCAAGCTGATATTCTGGAAGCTCTTTTATCATAAAAGTAGCGTTGCTGAGGAACTCTTGCGCCTGCGTAAACAATGCGCTGACGAAAAACGCAAATACTGCCATGAAAATAACCAATTGTTGTATCATGTAAATCTCCTGATGTTGAGCGTAAAAAATAAACTGCATCCAGAAGCAGTCACGCTGAGAATCTGCCTCTGGGCGGCGTACCTATTACATTGTTTCTGTAATTTTTAGGAGTGCGAAATCTCGATTTCGCCTTTCAAATCAAGATGTGACACTCCTGCGAACGATGAAAAATTTACGGAACGATGTACTATTCGTAACAACAGAGATAATATCGGTTTCAATCGAATTTTTGTCTTGATGTGGCTTGCTGAAATTTCGACGGAAAAATGCCATTTCGAACGAAGAATTGATCATTTTTGCGATAGGATGTGAATCTTTATCGCGTTCTATTTTGATTATCACTATTTTTGAACACGTTCAACATAAAGAATTTCAAAAAGTTGAGGACGATTTTAAAAAATTTGTATAATATTTAAATACTTTATATTTAAATAGATATAAGAAAATAATTCTCCAATTATCGGATAAATAATTTTTACGATTATTTTTCTTGACAGGCTGATATGAATGAATTTTTTAATCGAGAATTGAACATGTTCAATATAAATATTGTTGAGTGTGTTCAAAAAGCGTCCTCGCGTTTTTTCAATATTAACAGTTTCACAGGAGGAAGGTTATGAAAATCAGAGCTATGTTGGGACTAGCAGTTACGATGTCGTTGATGTTGAGCGCAGTTGCGTTTGCGGCAGACCCGGTCACGATTACGATCTGGGATTTCAAGTATGGCGACGCCACCAGCGGCGTGCAGGCCGCGATGCAGGCCGTTGACAACTTGATTATGCAGCAAAATCCAAACATCAAAATCGAGCATGTCGCGCAACCCAATAATGAATATTATCAACTTGTGCGAGCCGCCGTACAATCTGGCGAAGGCCCGGACGTGGTCATGTTTCATGGGGGAGTGCAGGCGTATGAATTTGATGAGTTCACACTTGAATTAGATACATATATCCAGCCCTGGCGCGATGAAATCTCGGAATTCAGCTGGGCGTTCTGCTCCACTGGCGGCGATGGGAAAAAGCCGGTGCACATGGTGCCGATCACGATGCAAGGCATGGGAATTTATTACAACAAAGCCTTGTTCAAACAAGCGGGACTTGATCCGGAAAAAGCGCCGACTGACTTGGCCGCCTTTTTGGAAGCCTGCGAGAAACTGAAACAAGCCGGAATCGTTCCGATAACCGCAGGGTTGCAGGGCGCGCCATTTACGGTTGATTTCCTTTTCCGCACGTTAGTCGCCAATATCTATGGCGCTGACACAGCGGCGCTCGTCACCGGCGGACAGAATTTCAAAGACAATGCGGGCTTTAAGAAAGCCACCGAAATCGTCAAGGAACTGTTCGACAAAGGGTATATGGATCCGAATGGCTCTTCGACGCCGTATTTTATGGATGCCGCCAATAATTTTGCGGCTGGCAAAGGGGCGATGTTTGTTGGGCTGTTATCCGATGTGTGCCACTGGAAGGTCTTCAGCGATGGGCTGGGCAAAGAAAATGTCGGCTATTTCCCGACCATCAATTTCCCGGAAGCTCAATATAAAGATCAACAGGCCGGACAGCCCGCCGGGATTGGGTATAGCGTTATGAAATGGTCGAAGAATCCCGAAGCCGCAATGAAAGTGATCGAAGGCTACGCTCGCGGCGAAGGCGCAGCGATCTGGATGGGGCAGACCGGCGCGTTATCCCCCAATAAAAATCTGGATATTAACAAGTTAGGCTATCCGTTAGTCGGCGAAATCCTGAAACGGTCATTCAATCGCGATTTCGTGACCTTGCTGACGAATGAAGACGCCAACCAGAATTTTGATCGTTATTGCGCTCAGGCGTATGTTTCCAACGAAATGACGCTTGATAAGTTCATCGAAGCCGCGCAAACGATGTTAGAGAACGCGAAAACCAATTAGGCAAGCGGCAGGCCGCCCCTGTCAGGACAGACTCCTGGCAGGGGCGTTTTAACGCAGAGAGGGAATTCGTGAACGCAAAAACCTGGAAGACCAATCGCGAAGCGCGGGATGCATACCTTTTGATCGCGCCGTTGGTGTTGCTGCTGCTGATATTTATTCTCTATCCGGTTCTGTCTAATTTTTATTATAGCTTTACCAAATGGAAAGGGATGGGGACGGCGCAATTTATCGGTTGGAACAATTATAAAACGTTATGGCAGGATGAACGCTTTTGGATTTCATTAAAAAATACCGCGATTTTGCTGCTCTATATTCCGTTAGGAACGCTGGTTCCGGTGCTGATTGCCGCCATTCTCCGCATGGGGTTGAAAGGGTGGTCATTTTTCCGGGCGTTGATTTATTTGCCTAACGTGTTAGGGTATGTCATCATCGGGTTAATTTTCAGCATTCTATTTAGAAAAATTGGTCCGCTGAATGCGCTCTTAACGGCTGTCGGGCTGGAGAATTATGCCCTTGATTGGCTGAATAAATCAGTGTTGGCAATTAATATTTTAGGGCTTACCTATGGCGTCTGGATTAAATTAGGGTTTGGCTGTATCTACTTTCTGGCTGCGATGAGCGCCGTAGATGAGAGCCTTTATGAAGCAGCGACGATTGATGGCGCCGGGTGGTGGGCATCTTTTTGGAATGTGACGATTCCCTCGATTCACTTTGCGATTGAATTCTGGGTTGTCCTTTCCTTTACCGAAACCCTGGCCAGAGCGTTTCCGTTTATTTACACCTTCACTCGCGGGGGGCCTGGTTTTGGCACGTTTACGCTGGAATACGGCATTTATAATGCAGGCTTTGTCGCCTTCAACATGGGCTATGCCTGCACCTGGGCGAGCGTATTATTTGTCTTTTGCGCCCTGATCGCCATCATGCAAGTGCGTTTAATGCAGAGGAATGCCAATGAATAAAAATGTGACGAAAATCATCATGTATATCGTGTTAATTATCTTTACGTTATGCGCGATCTATCCCATTCTCTTTACGTTCCAGACCAGTCTGAAAACAGCGCATGAGTATATGGATAACAAGCTGTCATGGCCGAAGCAGCTCACGTTGGAAAATTACACGACCGTTTTGATAAAAGGCCGTTTGCTGAAATATTTTTTGAATAACTGTATCCTCATGCCTGCGGCGATGCTGGTGTATCTGTGTGTCTGCATTATGGCCGGCTTCGCATTTGGCCGACTACGGTTCCCGTTTCGGCTGCCAATTTTTTTAGCGATGCTCTTTCTCATGATCTTTCCGCAAATGCTTCTTTCGATTCAAATCTTTCAGGTCTGCCGGGCCTTGCGTCTCGTCAACAACTATCTCGGCATCATTCTCGTCTGGGTCGCGTATTTTGCGCCGTTCGGCACGTATATTATGACGACATTTTATGCCAGCGTCCCGATGGAACTCATTGAATCAGCCCGGTTGGATGGCGCCAGCACCTGGCAATTATTACTCCGCATCATGGTCCCGATTGCGCGACCGATGGTCGGGATTATCGTAATCATTGGCTTTCAATCCATGTGGAATGAATTGCCCTTTTCGATGCTGCTGCTGCAAAAAGATACGCTGCGGACAGTGACGCAGGGCATTGCGATGCTGCAAGGCCAATATGGGGTAGATGACACCATCTTGACCGCCGCGATCATGACCGCCTCCGCCGTCCCCTTAGCGTTATTTCTGTTTTTTCAAAAAAATATCTCAATGGGCGCGTATGCCGGCGCGATGAAAGGGTAAAAATAACACACCTCACAGGTTTCAAAAACCTGTGAGGTTTCTAAAAATAGAATATGACAAACACTTTATGGAAAACCAATTGGGCTGAAACGAAACTGCATTTCGAACAGTGGTGGCGTCGCGAAGGGTTAGTTCTCGGCAGTTGGGGAACCGGCCTGAAAAGCCCGCGCCCGCCGCATGTTGCTGTCACGCCGCCGCCCGCGCCAACGACGCCGGAACAGCGTCACACTGACCCGCAATTTGTCGCGCAGCATATTCGCTATGACATGGCGCAGAAAATCTGGCCGGCGGACATTTTGCCGCTCTGCTGGCCGGACATCGGCACGGTCTCGCTTGCGCCGTATTTAGGCGCAACACAGGAGTTTGCCGAGACAAATATCTGGTATCATGAATGTATTACCGATCCCGACACGCATCCGCCGCTGCGCTTTGATGCGGCGCATCCAGCCTGTCAATTGCTGGAAACCATCGTTCGCGAAACGGTTGCGCAGAGTCAGGGAAATTATCTCGTCGGCATGCCCGCCATTATTCCGAATCTCGACGTGCTGTCAGAATTGCGCGGCGCGGCGCAGTTGATGACCGATCTCGTAGATCGCGCGGAATGGGTGCATGAAAAACTTCAGGAAATCGAAGCCGCCTACATGCTCGCCTTTGACCGGATGTACGATCTGATTAAATTAGACGACGGCAGCATGGCGTTCGGCTATTTCATGCTCTGGGGGGCGGGAAAAACCGGCTTGCTGCAATGCGATGTGGCGGCCATGATTTCTCCGCGCATGTTCAAGCGTTTTGTCGTGCCGTATCTGCGGCAATCGTGCCAGTTTTTGCAACACTCGATGTTCCATGTGGACGGGCATCAATGCCTCGGCCACGTTGACCATCTGCTCGACATCGAAGACCTGAACGCGATTGAATGGACGCCCGACCCGCAAGTGCCGCCCGGCGGCGATCCTTATTGGTATGAGATGTATCGCAAAATTCTGAACGCCAACAAAGCGGTCTGGATCGCCAATATTGACGTGAACGATGTCATCCCGCTGTTAGACGCTATCGGCGGCAAAGGCGTGTATCTGAATGTCATCACCGCCGACGGCGTACCGCTCCAGGAAGCCGACGTTGAACGCATGATCAAAATGGTGGAACCGTATCGGTAATGCAGCGCTCCCTGAGCGAAGTCGAAGGGAACGCATTTGCTCGTTTCGACTTCGCTCAACGAACGGCATTACTTAGAGAAAAGCTGTCAGACACCTTCAAGGTGTCTGACAGCTACGCTATAAGGAACAAATATGCAAATCATTGATGTTCAGCAACAGGCGCAAGGTTTGATTTTGCTCACCACCGCAGGCCGCATCAAGCTTGAAGTATTGAGCGAGCGCATCATTCATGTCGTCTATACGCAACGCGAGCAATTCAGCGCGAAACCGAGCCTGATGATTCTCCCGCAAAACAGTCCGAATGCGCCCTTTTCGTTTCAAGAAGACGCCGCAACAATCACGTTAAGCACCGCGCAGATTCGAATGCTGATCAGCAAAACGACCGGCGCGTTCACCTGGCAGGACGCCGCCGGAAATCTGCTTGTGCGCGAGCCGCAGCAAGGCGGCAAATGGCTGAATGAAATCCCGGTGGAGCGGCCAGTATTCGATGAAACCGCCAGCATGGAAACCCGGCAGACAGCAGACGGCCTGAGAATCACGGCGAGTTCTTCGAAAATGGTGGTTGATCGGATGGCGTATTCCACCAAATTTGAGTTGGAATTCGCCGATGGTGAAGCCATTTACGGCCTCGGTCAGCACGAAGAAGGCATCCTGAATTATCGCGGCCAGCGCGAAGACCTGTATCAGCAGAACATGAAAGTCGTCGCGCCGATGATTGTTTCGACCAAAGGCTACGGCATCCTCTGGGATACGTACTCGTGGGCGGCGTTTCATGACGATGCGCACGGCTCGTATTTCTGGACGGAAGTTGACGATGAGATGGATTTCTATTTTCTCTATGGCCCGGAATTCGACCAGATTGTCGCCGAATGCCGCGCGTTGACCGGACAAGCGCCGCTGCTGCCGAGATGGGCGTTCGGCTACGTGCAATCCAAAGAGCGGTACGCCTCGCAAGCCGAACTGCTGGACATCGTCAAAACCTACCGCGAAAAGCAACTTCCGCTCGATTGCATCGTGCAAGACTGGAAATCGTGGCCGGAAGGGGAATGGGGGCAGAAGAGTTTCGACGCCGAACGCTTTCCCGATCCCAAACAGATGACGGATGATCTGCACGATTTACATACGCATTTAATGATCTCGATCTGGCCGAACATGAACCGCAACACGCCGAATTACGCCGAAATGAAGGCGCAAGGGTTTCTATTAGCGAACGACAGCAACTACAATCCGTTTCTGCCTGGCGCAAGGGCGTTATACTGGAAACAGGCATACGACGGGTTGTTTCAATATGGCGTTGACGCCTGGTGGGGCGACTGCACCGAGCCATTCGAAGCCGACTGGAACGGTACATTTAAGCCCGAACCATCCAAGCGCGCCTTGATCAACACAGCAGAAGGGAAAAAGTATCTTGACCCGGAATATTTGAACGTCTATTCGCTGCTGCATTCGCAGGGCATCTATGAAGGCCAGCGCAGCGTCACCGCCGACAAGCGCGTGGTGAATCTGACGCGCTCCCATTTTCCGGGGCAGCAGCGCTACGGCACGGTCGTCTGGTCGGGCGATACGACCGCCACGTGGGAAACCTTCCGCAAACAGCTTGCGGCGGGGTTGAATCTCTGCGTCACTGGCAACCCGAAATGGACGTTCGACATCGGCGCATTTTTCGTCGCCCACAAGCCGGAACTCTGGTTCTGGCAGGGCGATTATCCGAACGGATGCGACGATGAAGGTTATCGTGAATTGTATGTGCGCTGGTTTCAACTTGGCGCATTTCTGCCGATGTTCCGGTCGCATGGCACGGACACGCCACGGGAAATCTGGCGCTTCGGCAAGCCGGGCGATGCCGCGTATGACACGCTCGTGAAATTCGACGTGCTGCGCTATCGCCTGCTCCCCTACATCTATTCGTTAGCAGGTTGGGAAACGCATAACGCCTACACCATGATGCGGATGTTGGCGTTTGATTTTCGTCACGATCCGAACGTCTATGACATCAACGATCAGTTCATGTTCGGCCCGGCGCTGATGGTCTGCCCGGTGACAACGCCGATGTATTACACCTCGAATTCAGCAAAATTGGAAGGAACAAGAAAGACGCGCATCGTCTATCTCCCCGCCGGATGTGATTGGTACGATTTCTGGACGGGTAAGCGCTATCACGGCGGGCAGACGATTGACGCCGCCGCGCCGTTAGAGATTCTGCCGCTCTTCGTGAAAGCCGGTTCGATTCTGCCGCTTGGTCCGAAAATTCAATATGCGAATGAGCAGCCGGACGCCGCATACGAATTGCGCGTGTATCCCGGCGCAGACGGGCGCTTTGACCTGTACGAAGATGAAGGCGACAACTATAATTACGAGCGCGGCGCGTTTGCCTGGACAGGAATTTCCTGGAATGACGCGCAGAACAGTGTGACCTTTGCCGACCGACAGGGAAATTTCGACGGCCTGACCACGCAGCGCGATTATCATGTCGTGCTTGTGGGGCAAGGGCGCGGCGTCGGTGTCGAACCGACAGCGGACGCGGACGGCGTGATCCGATATGCCGGAAGCGCGATAAATCAGCAAATTCCCTCTATATGCTGAAATCTCTGGGGAACAAAAGACGATTCAACGATACGAATTAGACAGGATTAACATGATGGACATGATTATTGATTGGGTAATTTAGCCAGAGTTCAAAACCTTGAGAGGGGTTTTCGAATACAATCATGTTAATCCTGTCTATTTCACGTGATATATGGCTGCAACGGTTCGTGATGTGGCGAAACTGGCGAATGTGTCGCTGGGGACGGTCTCCCGCTATTTGAATGGCTATCAATTGCGGGAAGATAACCGCCTCAAAGTCGAGCAGGCGATTCAGGCGTCAGGCTTCAAGGAAAACATGTTAGCACAGGCGGTGCGCCGGAATCGCTCGATGATGATCGGCGTGATTATTCCGCAATATCGCGCTGTCTTTTTCATGGCCATCACCACGATTTTGGAGCAGATTTTTGAACAGAAAAACTATAGCCTGCTCCTCTGCAATTACGAAAATGACCGCCACCGTCTGCAACAGAAATTGCGCTTTGCGAAAGAGCGCTTAGTTGACGGCCTGATCGTTTTTCCCTCCTACGCCGACGCAGGAAGCCTGCCGATTCTGGAAGAGTTTGCGGCGGAAGATATTCCGGTGGTGTTTATTGACCAACTGCTGCCTGGCTTTGAGACCGATTCCGTGATTGTGGATAACGCTCACGCCTCATTTCGCGCTGTCGAGCAGCTTATCTTCAACAAACATACCCGCATCGCGATTGTGAACGGCTCGCCGGATGTCTATGTCTATCGCGAACGGCTGCGCGGCTATTACGACGCCATGCGCACCTACAACCTGCCGGTCGAAAGCGGCTGGGTGAAAGAAGGGAGTTTCATCGAACCGGGCGAATATGTGATGATCGAAAGTCTGTTCGACCTCCCGCAGCCGCCGACTGCGATTTACGCCACCAATTATTTCGCCACCATCGGCACGGTATTAGCGCTTCATGAATTGCGCCTGAACATTCCGCATGATGTGTCAGTCATCGGCTTTGACCGCTTTGACCCGATTGATGTCATCGAGCCGCCGCTGACCTTAGTGGAACAACCTCTCGAACGAATGGCGCAAACCGCTGCCGATCTGCTGCTGCAGCGGATGCGCGGCGATCATAAAGATTTTCCGCAAGTGGTGACGCTCAACACGAAAATGGTGATGCGGGAATCGGTGCGAGCGTTATGATTTTATGAAATGCGCGTCTATGTTTAGGCCGTTTGTTTTAAGACGACCAGAGTGACATCGTCATACACGATGGCGTTGCCGATAAAGGCGCGAACATCGGCGATAATGGCCTCTTTCACCGTCTCCGCGCTCGCGCCGCGCCAGTTCGCGCTGATGACTGCGCAGAGCCGTTCAAGGCCATAAAATTGGTTGTGAGCATTTTGCGCTTCCGTGATGCCATCAGTATAAAGCACCACTCCATCTCCTGACTGTAACGTCACGTTTACTTCAGTCACCCATTCGCGAATATCAGCAACCATGCCTAATGGAAAGCCGAGATCGATCGTGTCCAATCGCTCAATCTGTCCATTTTGACGCACAACAATCGCTTCTTCATGCTGGCCGATGATCCGGATTTGCCCGTTCTGATAACTCACCATCGAAAGTGTCAGGCTGCGATCCCCGCCCATGCGCTGAATATTTTGATAGAGGACGCGATTCAAGGTACCCAAAAAAATCACAGGATCAATTTCTCCCCGATCTATCAGCGTCCGAATCGCTGTCTGTGTCATCAGCATCAACACGCCGCTTTCCAGGCCATGCCCGGTGACATCGCCGATCCCGATACAGACGCGCCCCTGCTGGCAATGCAGCACATCGTAATAATCGCCGCCAACTTCGTCGGCGGGCTGCATATAGCCAACAATGTCTAAATCAGGAATTTGGGTTAATTCTTGCGGCTTTGGCAAAACCATCATCTGCAAGCGCCGGGCGACATCAAGTTCGGCGCTCATGCGCAGATTTTCCTGCTTCAATTGTTCATTTAATATCTGAATTTCTGCGTAGGCATCTTCAATCTGTTTTTGCGCGGTTTTTAACGGCGTAATATCGCGGGAAATGCCGAATGTGCCGACAATTTCGCCATATTCATCACGAAGCGGCATTTTCGTGGAGAGCGCCCAGCGCCCGTTGAAATCCGGCTCTTCAAACGCCAACAGCGGCTGCCCGGTTCGAATAATCTCTTGTTCTTGCTCATATTTCGGACGAGCGTATTCCTCCGAGAAAAAATCGAAGTCGCATTTGCCGATTAAAAGTGCGGGATCGTTTACGCCAAATTTTGCGGCAAACGAATTGTTTAATCGGAAAAAACGGCTATCTCGATCTTTGAAATAAATGCCATCCGGCACGTTGTCCATGAAGCAATTCAAAATGTATTGCCCTCGGGCGAGTTCCGCATTGGCCGCGCTCAACTCGAGAGTCCGCTGCTCGACCCGCATATCCAATTCACTGTTGAGCGTTTGCAGCGCTTCGATTTTCTGGCGAATCGCATCCCGCATCGTGGCAAACTGTTTGGCTAATTGGCCGATTTCGTCTTCGCCGCTCAATTGAAGCGGATGATCTAACTCGCCGTTCGCAATCGCGGAGGCCGAATCAACCAACTCGCGGATGATGCGCGAATAGACGCTTGAAATGGCAAGACCGAGCGCGACGGCCAGCGCGCCGCACACGACGACGGCCAGCACAATAATCATGCCGACGCGATTAATCTCCTCGAAAAGAAACGTGAGCGGAATTTCCCAGATGATATGCCATTGATTGGAAAGCGGGCTGAAGACGACCAGCGCTGTTTCTGTTTGAAAATAGCCCGCATGGGAATCGCGGAAGATTTCCGGCAGATACGTTTGCGTCACGGACGTTCCTGTGAGGGAGGCTTGAGAATGGGCGACAATCTTCGCGCTTTGTTCGATGACAAACATCTGACTGCCATCGCTTTGGGTCTGCTGAATGAGAACCCGATTCAATAAATCGGGTTTGATGACAAAAACTAAGATGCCTAATTCCTGCGCGGTGTTGGGATCAATGAGCTGCCTGAGCAGGTAGAATTCCGTATATTTGCCGCGAATGCCGCTTTTCCAGATCACCTGGCCGCGAAGCCTGGCAATTTCCTGATATAAATCGCTTTGCCAGAAATCGTCTGTGGAAAAATAATTCTGTTCTTTTTCTAAAAGCGACTCTTTTGAGGCAAGCAGCGGTTCATGACGGCGGGCAAGCAGAATCTGGCGCACATCTGGATGCGATATTGCCAGCGCTGATAATTCTGCTTCGATATCGCGCGTGCGTTTGAGTTTTTGCAGCGTGGTTTGGGTTGAGAACGTCGCTAAGCGTTCGCTCATCTTGCCATCTAACACGATTAAGCGCGATAATTTTTCAATCTGTTCCAGCGTTCCCTGGAGATTCTGGCAGATTTGTTCGAGGTTCTTTTGGGAGTAGAAACCGACTTTTTGTCGAATCGTCGCCTGGGACGTGAAATAGGCCATGCTCCCGAGACCGAACAGC
Organism: Candidatus Moduliflexus flocculans; assembly: GCA_000739515.1. Lineage (GTDB taxonomy): Bacteria > Moduliflexota > Moduliflexia > Moduliflexales > Moduliflexaceae > Moduliflexus > Moduliflexus flocculans. Next base: position 1,317,074 of record DF820455.1, on the reverse strand, counting down.
GGAAACAGACTTAATGCCATAAATGAGAAGGCTAATTTCCATTGAATGCTCAGTCGCCTGAAAAACGAAAGCATACGCGCTGCTGCTCCTTCTCAGAGACACACAGAGCGCCCGTAGAAGGGCGTTCTGTGCAGGTATCCTCTGATAATGATGAGAGGTCAGATTAATTAATGCGAAGTTCCGGCAATCGCGCGGCGAGTTCTTCTTTGAAACCCGTCAGCGCGTCTTGAAGCGTCATGTTTGGATCTTCCGAAAGCGCTTGCAGAATTAAATTGTTGATTTCGGAGACCACCGCGTCATATTTCGACGGCGGACGCACGGGAGACGCCTTCGGCGCAATGTCGCGAAACCATTTCTGTCCGAGGTCTTGCGCGCCAAACCAATCGCTATGATATGACGCAAATTCGGGATTGTCATAAAGCGGCTTAAATCCGATAAAGACGCCGTTCGCCTGTTTATTCGCATTGCCCCCTTCCTGACTGAACAGGAACCAACGCAAAAATTTCCAGGCGGCCTCCTTCTCTTCGCTCTGTTTCGGAATCGCCAGAATCGTGCCGCCCCAGAAAAATCCGCCTTCCGGCGGCGTCATCATTCCCCAGGCGCCCTTGCCTTGCGGATCGTTGGATTCAATTACAAAATGCGGAAACCAGGTCGGACAGGGATAGAACAGATGTTTTTTCTGCGTGAACGACGCATTCCATTCCGTCGTCCATTGCAGCAGCGCATCCACTAAACCGGCGTCGCGCATGGCGACAAGGCGTTCGTATGTCCGTCCAATCGTGTTTTGAAAATTCATCGTGTCGCCGTCAAACATGGGCGTTGAATTCTGTCCGTCAATGACGCGAAACGCATCTTTCAGGCTGGCAAACAAAAAAAGATCGCCATGCTGTTTGCGGGTTTCGACGGCTTTGGCGAAAACAGCATCCCACGTGGGCAGCATTGCTTCCAATGCTTCCGGCTCGTCCGTGCCAAAAAAGATGTTCGCTAACTCGCGCCGATACGCTAAGCCAGAAATGGGGAGGTCCCAACGCAGCCCGATTAACTCGCCTTTGGCATTTTTGATTGACGGATGCAGCGATTCGAATTCCAGCGCCGGATCAGCCTGATACGGAGGCGCGTCCAGCCGCTCCCAGATATCCATCTCTAAAAACTCGCCAATCGCTTGAATTTCCAGCCACATAATATCAGGCAGTTTCTCGCCGGTGGCATACGCGGCCTTAAACGCTTGCATGCATTCGCTATCAGACGCGAAGGTCACGTAGTTTATTTTAATATCAGGATAGGTCTTTTCGAATTCCGGCAGGAGCGGCACCGTAGATTTTTCATCCCAGCCCCAGATCGTGACTGTGGCGGGGGCTGAAGATTGTTGCCCGAATGCCACAGGCGGCATGTTGAATAAGCTGACACAAGTTAGAACAGATAGAATCGTCATCAGACGAACGTGCTGATGGAATAGATAATGCTTACACATATGAGAACCCTCCGTTATTTTATGTTATCACATTATGTCGAATGTGTTACGCAACATCGGTTATGATTTCACGATTCGTATTTACAACGCCATAAAAAACAAGCGTTTTTTCATAATTATTCAGGTCTCAAAAGCGCCAACGCGCGCTTTGACCGCCAAAACGCGCATTGACACGCCTGAGACCTGAATAATTCCTTCAAGAAGATGCGGTTGTTCTATTTAATTATTTACCACGAACCACACGAAAGACACGAAAAAATAGGACTTATTTTCGATAAATAAAATGTAAAAAATACGTTCGCGGTAGAGACCTCACAGGTCTTCGAGACCTGTGAGGTCTGAGCCGAAGTTATTTTTTCAACGTTACTAACCAGGAAATTTCTTTTCCCATATTTTCGTGTCTTTCGTGTGGTTCGTGGTAAATAGTTGCAAAGAAAAAACGTTTATTGAATATTGTTCACGTTTTTATACCATTCGGTCGCCCGTTTTAAGACCTCATCGCCGCCTTTGGCATGCCACTCTTTCACATAGTCATCCCATGCGCTCATCGGCAGCACGCCAAGCACCATCTTCGAGCAGTATTCCCGATAGAGTGTTGCTTTATCAGGCGCATAATCCTCATATCCTTCATAAATCGAGATCGGCATTGATGCGTCATCATACCCGGTGAAGCCGACTTCAAGCATCTTATCCAGAATCGGCGCTTTCATATCGCCCATCGCGCTCATCGCAAAAATGTCACGTGAATACTGAGTCGTTTCGATGGGAACATACTTATAATACGGCGTTTCTTTATTGATGATTTCAATCTGATCGCCCACTTTCTTCCAGTCCTTTTCAGGAATGCCAAGTGTTTTGTATAAAAGGCCATCCATCGTGGTGACGCTCTGATTATACCAGCGCAGAATTTTCTCCGGGTCTTTGGCGGCTTTCGTCAACGCAAAGACCGGATTGGTCGGCGCAGCGCCATTCACGTACACATGCTTTTGCGGCGGAACGCCAGGTACGCTGACAAGCGGAAGATACGTCCATTTCGCCTGCGGGTCTTTCTCTCTGAACGCGCTGTAGCTTTCCATCTCGCCAATGACATGGAAGTAATGGCCAACCTGATTGGCGTTAATCTTGGCAACCCAATCCTGTTTTTTGAGAATCGGCATGACCGGGTCCATTAGCCCTTCTTCAGTCAAATAGCGCAAAAATTCAATCGCCGCTTTCATCTGATCCGAAACCTGATGCGAAATCATCTGCTTTTTTTCCGCATCCCAACTGAGGCGCGGATGGCCTTCTATCATGCTGACGCCGTGAATCGTAAATAAGTCATCGCACCAGCGCATGCCTTCGCGTCCAGACACCGGAATTTCATCGTTGGGATCGCCGTTCCCGTTGGCATCTTTTTCCTTAAACGCTTTATACACAGCCACTAATTCATCGCGGGTCGTGGGAACGTTCATGCCGACGCGATCCAGCCAGTCCTGGCGGATAAAACCTGCGCGAGACCAATAGACCGGGGGAATATCCGGCACGTAATAAATCTTATGATCTGGCGCCATCGAGCGAATAATATTCCAGGCGTCTTCCGGCACGAATTTCCATAAATCCGGCGCATATTGCGGCAGCAGATCATCTAACGGGATCAGCATGTCAGCCTCGATGAGTTCGGAGGCGAATTGTAAATCCACAATTTTCATCGCTTCCGGCACCTCTCCTGACGCCATATACAACCGCAATCCCTGAATATAGCCCTTAATGCCATCCCATTCCCAGGAGATGGTTAATGGGGCGGCGCCGTATGTTTTTTCGACATATTGAAAATAGGGATTCTGCGGCTGGTCTTTTATATCAATCCTGCCCTGAGCAAGATCCCATGGCCCATGCGCAAACACAAAACGATAGCCTGCCGCTTCCTCAGCAAGGGCAACGTGCGCGCCAATCAACGCGCAACAACTCACCATGATTCCAATGATGATCATTTTTTTGCTGTTCATAACCATTTCTCCTTCTGATGTGAAGTTTACACACGAACGAAACTGTTTCTGTTGTGTTATAGCGAACCGTAATGAGTTGTCACGCCTGGATACGCTCAGCGCGCCGCGTTCTCTGAGCGTGTCGCAGGGAACGCCACGAACTCATTGAGGATTGCTATATATCGGATCACGCGTCGTTTTATGCGGTTATTATTATGTCGGCATCACCTCCAAAAAATTCCCCCCTAGGTTTATTCTTTGATCGCGCCCAACAGCACACCTTTTGCGAAATATCGCTGCAACAGCGGATAGACGAGAATAATGGGCATCGTCGTCAGGATGACGATTGCGCTTTTCGTGGATTCCGTTTCTGCAAACGGGTCCTTGATTAATTGGCCGGAGGTGGCAATATCGCCGCCAGCCTGCAAAATGCCTCGCACAAAGACTTGCAACGGCTGTAATTCTGGAGTGCGAATGAAGAGCATGGCATGAAAAAAGATATTCCACAGCGCGACTGAGGCAAACAACGCCACAGTGACTAACGCGGCTTTTGAAAGCGGAACGGCCACATGCCGGAAAAGATGCCAATCGCCGCCGCCGTCAATCCGGCAGGCGTCAAACATCTCTTCCGGCAATTGCCGAAAGAATGAGATCACTAAAATGAGCTCAAACGGAAAAATCGTATGTGGCAAAATAATCGCCCAATGCGTGTCCATCAATCCATACGATTTCACCGCGAGGAAATAGGGAATGACTGGCGGCGAAAACACAAGCGTAAACAACACGAGGTACATGATTGGCTTTGTGAGGCGGAATTCTTTGGGCGGACGCGACAATGGAAAGGCAAAAAGCGCGGCGTTTAACGTGCTCCAGAACACGCCGAATCCGGTAATATAGAGGGAATTTACAAACGAGCGCGTTAAGGTGGCGCGATGTTTCTGGTAAAAATAGCCATAATTTCCCCAGGTAAATTCTCTCGGCCAGAGACTCACCCGACCGGCTGCCACTTCCGTCGGATAGCTGAAGGATTTGGCAAGCTCATGGACGAATGGCAGCGCCATCGTCAATGCGATTGCGGCTAATACGGCAGAGATCGCAAACTCCGAATAGGCCGGTTTCATGTTCTTTTTTGGCGTCGTCATCGTAGAAAAAATCCTCGCCCGGTAAGTTTTTCCGCGAGCTTATTGCCGCCGAGCAGCAGCACAAGCCCGATAAATGCCTTAAATATGCCAATGGCGGTCGTCAAGGAATATCGTCCATCTTGCAAGCCGACGCGAAAGATATAGGTGTTCAGAATATCTCCCTGACTCCAGACGACCGGATTCAGCAAGTTCCAGATATGATCGAACCCAACTTCCAAAAAGCGCCCGATATCCAGCAAGAGCATAATCACAATCGTCGGCATGATTAAAGGCAAGGTGATGCGCCGCATTTTCGTCCAGCGTCCGGCGCCATCAATTTCCGCCGCTTCATACAAACTCTGATCAATCCCGCTGATTGCGGCAATATAAACGATCGACATGAATCCCGCTTCTTTCCAGATATATGCCAGCACCGCAATCGGCTTAAAGAGTGAACTCTGCGCCATAAAAAAAACGCTCTTCCCGCCTAACGCGCGGATGACGGCGTTGACAATGCCGGAGGTTGGCGACAGCACGCTATAGACCAGTTGCCCGACAATCACCCAACTGAGGAAATGCGGCATGTAGATGACGGTTTGAATCACCCGCTTAAAGCGTTTTGAACGGACTTCATTCAGAAGGAGCGCCAACAGAATTGGCGCTGGAAAGCTGAAAAGGACCAGCATTCCGCCAATGGCCAGCGTGTTATACATAATGCGAACAAAATCGGGATACGCAAACATCCGCTCGAAATTTTCCCACCCAACCCAGGGACTTTTCAGGATGCCTTTGAACACATTGTATTTTTGCCAGGCAATAATGCTCCCGAAGCTCGGGATAAGCCTGAACATGATAAAAAAGGTCAGGCCGGGAAGCATCATCACATACAGCACCGGATGCCGCGTGATACTTTCCCACAACAAATGCATCCGCTGCATCAGGGGAATCCCAGAAGCAACGGATTGGGGCAGGCAAACTGTCTCGTCTTTTATCATGCAATCACCTCGTTGAAACGTCTCACTCAGCCAGGTTCAAGGAATCGGAAAGTTCAGTCGGACATCTTCAAGAATCAGCACCCAATCATTGCCGCGTCCGGAGGTTGGCGGCGCGTAGGTTTGAAATCCGGCGTTATCGGTGCTGTGAAAATGATACAGCGACCCATAACGCGGATCATACCAGAACTCCTTGATGCGCTGCGCCTGAATTGCGCCTTTGTTAAGAGTGAATTGCTCGCCGCGCGGAGAATAAACGACGGCAAATGTCCCATCTGCTGCGCGCGCTGCCCGGATTTTCGCCCCGCCGCTCACCGGCCCATCCACAATCATCGTTTGATCGGGCAGAAGTTTCTGGAATGGCCGCGATTGGAATAATCGCCGCAGCAGCCCCATCTGAAACGCGCCCGGATGATCTAACGCTTCCCGCCAGGGCGTCGCGGCCCACAGGCGCGATTCACGATCTGGCGTCCACATCTGCCAGACGCAGTTATGGCCATAGGTATGCCCGCATGCGCCCGCGAGCATTGCCCAATACGCCGCCTGCCGCATATCGTCATCGTCGAAGCGATCATAGCGGTTGACATCTTTGTAATAAAAGCCGACCGGCATGGTTTCATAACGCGGCTCGCCATCTACGGTTGGTTTCGGCGGCTCAAGGGCGTAATCCTGCGCGATGAACAGCCCGTTATCATGATCGCGCGCGCCGTGCGAGGTTTGACACATATTAAAATCCAACCATTCCGCGTGGTGAAGAAATGCCGCCGAACGCCCCGGCCCGCGCGGATGAAACGTGATGAGATGCGCTCCGCGATCTCCTTCTTTCAGCCCCAACGCCATCGATTCAATAATTGCGTATTCTTCCTCGTGTTCAATATTCCGATCTCCGCCTAAAATCCAGATAACGGAATGATCGCGATAGCGCTCGCCCAGGAAACGACCATATATCCGCGCGTTTTCAACGGTAAAAATAAAACTGTCATTGCCAGCTTCCTGCTTCCAGCCAGAGCCCCAACTCGGCAGCATCCCGATGAATAGCCCCAATTCCTCGGCGTCGCGCACCACAGCGTCAACATGGCGAAAATATGCTTCATTCGGCGTGGTCGGATCATGGTTTATAAGCGGCAAATCGCCAGAGGAATTGGGAATGTTGATCCCGTCTAACTCGGCCAGCACGACCGCTTGGATGACGGTAAATCCCTTTGCCGCACGGTTATTCAGGTAATACTGAGTTTCCTCGCGATTTAAGCGATGAAATAATTCCCAGGCCGTGTCGCCAAGATACAAAAACGGCGTCCCATCTTCAAATTCTAAATGCCGATGGTCAGCAGCGACGCGAAGTCTTCCTCGATGGTTGCGAAAGCGATTTAACATCATATCTCAGTTCCTTGTATAGTAAAGTTAAAAAATAACTTCGACTTAGACCTCACAGGTCTTCAAGACCTGTGAGGTCTTTTGTTCGAATTTATTTTTTGCATTTTACATAGCGTTTTTATAGTATTTTGGCGCGTTAATTTTTAAAAGAACTTCGTACCGCTGACGTCGCCGTCGGCCTTTCCTTCAATAACGCCGACGAGGACATTGGTGGTACGAGGCGCTTCTACATTACGATCAAGACCATCTGATGCCCCCGGATTTCAGGGATGGTAAAATGCGCGTAATGATCAGACCAGGTAAACGCCAATTCCTGCTGCTCAGGAATCAGCAGGATTTTCGCTGGTTGCTGGTCGGTTTTGACGCTGATTGTTCTATCGTAGAGCGGGATCACTTCTTCTAAAATGTCAATTCTTTTTGCCGTGCGCTGCGGCGTATAATGTAGAACATGTAAAATCAGGCAGTTGCCCTGCTTCATCAGCGTGGTCTCTGCTGTCGTCGGCAGGTTGCCGCAAATCAGCTTGTTCGGAAGCAGCCGTTCGATGCAGTTGCGGACGATTTCGCGATAGGGGCGATAGCCGTATCCGATATACGCGTTGAAAATAGCGCTGGCGATGTAGATGATATTTCCGCGCTGTGTGACTGCCGGAATGTTAGTGATCGTTTCCGGCGGCGTATGCTGATGCGAGCAGAAATGCTCCCACGTCCGATTAAAATACGGCTTCACAATCGAGGCGAGCGCTGCTGTGCCATCGTGCGCGGCGACCTGCGCCGACGCCTCGTACATTACGTGATCCATCGGCTCGATGCCCTGCTGCAAGGCGTCATGCGCCCGAATATACGACGGCGTAAATTCGTAATTCTGCTGAAACGCGATGCCGCAATCTACGCCGAATTCGTCGCGATCCTGCATCAGGCCGGAATGATAGCTCAGCAGCAATTTCCCGCCTTGCGCGAGATACGCCGTCAGTTTTTCCCGCAATGCTGGCGTCAGGCGGATGTCATCGGGGAGAATCAACATCGGATATTTCTGAAAATTCGATTGTGCGTCAAGAAATTCGAATTGATAATGCGTTTCTAACAGCATCCGCATCACGCCCTCATCAATCTTTGCCAGTCCGCCATGATCGCCTGTATGCGCAGTCATAACGCCGATTTCAACTTGCGGCGTCACATCGCGGCACCACGCCTCTTTGCGGGCGACCTGTTCATAAACTGCGCCGATGCGCTGATAAATCGCCGAGTCAAGCGTGCCGTTCGGCGCAAGCTGATCGCCGATAGTGCAGGCGCAGCCGGAGGCGATCAGGCGAAAGCATTCATATTCCAACGCCGCCTGATTTTTTAATGCGCCGAAATCGCCCCAACTGGTATGAAATCGCCCGGTATGCCCGGTCATCGCGCGTTTCGGCTCAACGGCCTGAAAGTAGCGCACGGCAATCGGGAAATGATTATAGCCCCATTCGCCGGACGCCAACGACTCGATTTCCCAGTGCGAATAGCGCTGCTGTTCGTTGCGCGAACTATTGCGGGCATACGTGTCAAAACGCAAGCGGCTGTTAAAAAAGACGGCTGATTCCGGGTTATGATCCCAGACCACGCGACTGAGTCGCGCCATGCAGCGGTCAGCCACTTGCAGGCTGTACCGCTCGCGCTCCGCTAAATTGCCAGGATATAAGCCTTCTGCCCGCATTCCTTCCTGGCAATGGCGGCATAAACAGGGGGATTGCAGAATAATATCGTAAAAAATTCCATCCACAGGATAACGTTCGAGAATTTCCTGCGTATGCCGCGCCACGTAATCAATATACGGGGAATTCATGCACAGCCACTGCCAACTGAAATGATCGGCATTCAGCGGCGCTCTGCCGACGAGCCGCCCCTGTTCATCAACCTGCCGCCATTCGGGATGCTGCGTCGCCATATATTCGTCAAGCGTGACCGTCGTGTAGGCCACGACCCGGATGCCAGCCTGTTTGCAGGCGTTCACCATGCCGCCGAACAAATCGAAATCAAGATGCGGATGCATCACGCCGAGGCGCGTGGGATAATACGACATGCCGTGATGGCATTTGGCAAACAGCGCGATAGAATTGACATGAGCGCGTTGCAGCGTGGCAATAAATGTCTCTGGATCAAAATGTTTGCCGATGTTCGGAATCTGCGGCGAGGTATGAAAATCTAAATGAATGTGTCGAAAAGGCAGTTCTTGTATCATAGTTTTCCTAAGTAAAGTTGAAAAAATAACTTCCAAAAACCTCCCCCCTGCCCCTCTCCGAAGGAGAGGGGGAAACTCCCCTCCCCGTTGGGGATGGGCTGGGGGTGGGGTGTTGGCAGATACGTGGAAGTTATTTTTTACATTTTACTAACTGATGTTACGCAGCGCCGCCGACAATTCCCCTCCTGGGAGGGGCAAGGGGTGGGTTCGTCCGTGAGTGATTGCTCGTGTCAAGAACCCACCCCCAACCCCTCCCCGGAGGGGAGTGTGCGGTCATTCGTCTCGAATCGGCTGCGTAACATGAGTTACTAACTGACCTTACGCATTTTCATTGCAAAAATTCTGTGTTTTCACATAGTAGCATGATGGATAAAATACTGTTAGCCCTGTATGCAGATTATCTGCTCAGTTCATTTGGACAAACAACCGCCACCGGTTTATCAGACGTCTTAGATCACACGATCAGTCATGATAAAATCACTCGTTTTTTAGCCAACACCGAGTGCAACTCTCGCGAATTATGGCGCTTGGTGAAGCCCACTGTGCGTGCGATCACCCAACAGGAAGGGGGCGTGATTCTGGACGACACCATTGCTGAAAACGCATGGACTGACGAAAATGACCTCATTACGTAGCATTTCGACCATAGCAAAGGACGCATGGTGACAGGGGGCAATCTCTTGAATTGCCTCTACCCTATTGACGGAAAGAACAGCCCCGTCGCCTTTGAACTCATCACCAAGCCGATTCGGTTTTGCGACCTGAAAACACGCCGTGAAAAGCGCAAAAGCGAGGTGACCCAAAATGAATTGGCTCGCCAGATGCTCCAGGTGTGCACCTGGAACCAACTCTCCTTCCGTGTTGTCCTCATGGATAGTTGGTTTGCCTCCAAAGACAACATGACCGTTATCCGGCTCACGCTGAATAAAGCATTTGTCAGGGCGATTCAAGGGAATCGGACAGTGGCTCTGAGCGCACTGGACAACATGAATCGTCGTTTTGTCCAGATTGAGACGCGTGACCTTCAACCGAACGTCACGCAACACGTGTTTCTGAAAGGGGTCTCTTTTCCCGTCGCCGTATGCAAACACGTCTTGAGAAACCAAGACGGCAGTGAAGGCGTGCTGTCTGTCGTCACAAGCGAGACCTCGCTGACGTACGACCAAATCACCACCCTCTATCAGGCACGATGGAACGTGGAAGTCTTTCATACATCCCTGAAATCGCATACGGCCTTGACACATTCGCCAACTCAAACGAAAGCCACGCAGAGTACACACGTTTTTGCGGCGATTTATGCCGTGTTTAAACGTGAACAATTGAAACTCAAGCATCACATGAATCATTTTGCCTTGCGCAGTAAAATTTATCTGACCGCGCTCAAAGCGAGCTTTCAAAAGCTTCAAACGTTGTATGCGTAAGGTCAGTCAATAACTCCTGAACAGCGGTAAAAATACGTTCGACGGAAAAGCCTGACAGGTCTTTTCTATGACGTTATCCCAATTGTGTTCAAAGAGATCGCCTCTACGATCATGAGGCCAATATGATCAAATTTCCCGCAATTGGCATTAGAGTTGTTGCTCAATTAGTGACTCCTTGACATTTGAGTTTCCAGTTCCACAGTCCAGCAGCAAGAAGAACCGCCGTGTCAACAAAATCTTCCAGACGATTCCGAAACCGATGGGGCACGATATGACAGCGTTTCAAGCCGCTCATGGCCTGTTCCACCAGAACGCGTATTCGACTGATCTCACGATTCTCCGTCTTTTGCTCGTCGGTGAGGGCTGGAGATGGATTCCCTTTCGATGTTCGTGGCTTCTTGTGCGGCATGTTCACCTCTTTCGCCACGTATGTCTTTTGCGCTCCAAAATAGCCCAAATCAAGCCATAACACGAAGGCTTCAAACCACTTCACGCGGTCATTCGTCTGCTCGACCACCGGAAACGCCTGCGTGAATTGGGCAGAATCATGGATCCTGCCTGCCACGCTATCGCCGAGGAAGAGAATCCATTTCTTCCGCGGCGCAATCACCATATTTTTGACGGGATGGCGTTTTTTTTCCCACTGTAGGTATCCCGTTGTTTCTCGTCATCCTGGGGACGGTTCTGTTCCCGCTCTGTGGCGTCAATCAAGAGTTCTCGAATCTCCCCACAGGCGGCATGTAGTTCCTCCACGCTGGAAAACGAGCGCCCAGGGAAGACGCCAAGCGTCTTCAACGTGCGCTCCAGCACCGACCACAAGGCATGCACATTCGTACAGGCGTTTGACCGAGCCAAGCCAAACTGACAGCCTAAGACATCATACGTCGGATAAACTTTCCAATAGGACTGGATAAACACCAGTTTCTCTGAACTCGTGGGGAGTTTCCCTTTTTGTCCGGCCCCCGGCTGACGTTGACGGCGCGCTTGCTTGGCAGCGTAGCGCTCCTGTTGCATCTCTTGGTCGCTCGTCGTAAACACGGGTAACAACTGCTGAAACTCCTGGTGTGATACCCCCGTTAAGGCTTTGAATTGTCGCTCATCGTGCAGGTCTTCTCGTCGTCATGCCATTCTGCCCTCCTCGTGTCCTGGAATCTTTCTGTCAATACATGAAAGAATCAGCTTGACGTCACGGCGATGGTTGTCAACTTTTATTATTGAGCAACAACTCTATTATTTTTAGCAGTGATTTCAAAAAAATTTTTGCCGAAAAAATAAGTACACTGTGTATCCAGCAACGGCAAACGAGATAAACATCGTGATCGCAAAGGCATGGGGCAAATCCTGAAACGGAAGCGCGACATTCATGCCATAAATGCTGGCAACCAATGTCGGCAGAGCTAAAATAATGGTGACCGAGGTCAAAAATTTCATCACCACGTTCAGATTATTCGAAATAATTGAGGCAAACGCGTCCATCATGCCGCTGAGAATATTGCTGTAAATATTGGCCATTTCAATGGCCTGTTTGTTTTCAATCATGACCTCTTCCAATAAATCTTGATCGTCGGGATACATTTTGATCATGGGAATTTTTTGCAGCCGTTCCATCACAATTTCATTGGATTTCAGCGATGTTGTGAAAAAAACCAGGCTTTTTTCAAGATTGAGCAATTTGATCAATTCCTCATTTTTCATCGCCTGATGCAATTCTTTTTCAATTTCCGCAGTGCGCAGATTAATCTCTTTCAGATAACTCAAATAGCGCAATGCAATTTTTAAAAAGAGCTGCAACATGAAGCGGCTGCGAAATTGCGTTGAAAAATTTTTGACCTTTCCGTTGATAAAATCAGCAAAAATATCGCTATCCTGGCAGCATATCGTCAGAATCGCGTCCTCGGTATAGATGATTCCAACCGGCTGAGTTGTGAAGGCAATATCGCGCGATTGATTAAACACCGGAAAACGCGCAATGATCAGCACACTATGATCATCCACTTCAATGCGAGAGCGTTCATTGATATCCAACGGATCCGTGAGGAAATCCATCGGGACCATCCCTTGAAATATTCTATAGATATGCTGCAATTCTTCATCTGTGGGCGATGTCAGATGAATCCACGAACCTTTGGCTTTCGGATTCTCGACTTCAATCAGTTGATTCGAGCCGTCGAAGATACGAATCATGGGTAAACCTCCTCTTCAAAATTCACAGAGATCATTGACGATACTAACTGAAGAGGCTGTCTGAATCGGAGCAGAACACAAGACAAGCCTCACACCAAACACGAAAACATGACGATTGGCGGGAGGCTATACAAGGAGAGTTGAATCTATCTATGTTAAGCCTCCCAACACATGCCTGGGAAGTTCCATAATTAATTTAATGATATGCTCTGTGTCCGAACCGTTCGCAAAGAATGCTACGGAGCGCACAGACAAGCGACTGTGTAAAATTTATCCTCCACACTTTTTCGATAGGCCACTGCGTTCAAGCAGAGCGTACACACTCACGCCCCGCTGAATTCAACATTTTGTAGATGATGAAGATATGTCAATATTTAAGTGAGTGATCTTTTCAAATGCAATTGGCATCAGTTGAAACGAGGGTGTTGTTCTCATGAAAACAGTCTGACAATGTACGATTTATAATCGTTTTTACCATCACTGCTGCAAACAGGGCGGAAAATCGTTTATTGGATGTGAAGGTTATCATTGCAGGTACAAAAACACGCGGACATGAAGAAAAATTTTTTCATCCTTCGCTCGCTTTTGCTGTCTATCTCTAGTCGCATTATGGGAAATGTTGGTCAAATGACATTTTTCTTATTCCCTTTTTATGATTGGCGTCGCGGGCGATGTGATGATATATCTCAGCGCTCACGCTGAGCCGACAGGAGTGAAACGCAATGAAACGCATCGTGATGATGAGCATAGCGCTTGTGGCGCTATTGGGGGCTGCGAATGTCGGGGGCGCGGCAGACCTCAAAAAGGTTGTGGTGTTGGATATGCAAAATCTCAACCCCCTAATTTTTGATCAAATGTTGAATGGGTTGACCCAGGCCGGTTTGACCGATCAACAGAATGTGCGCATCGAAAAAATTGTTGTGCCATCTCAAGGTGATTTGACGCAAGTGGTCGCTCAAATTCAGGAGAGCGCTCCCTCAGCGATCTTAGATGTTTCTGGATTAAGCGATGTGTTGGTCGCGTTAAAGGGGCTTCCGATTCCGGTGATCACTCGGGTGAATGTTGAACCCTTTGTTGGGGAAGATGGCATGCCCACCAGCAATATTACCGGAACCTACACGACCTTGCAGGATATGGTCTTTAATAGCTATAAATTTTTGCAGAAAGTCGCCCCACTGAAGCCTGGGCAGCAGGTGGTGTTCCTGGATAATCCCAAATTTTCGATCTTGCCCAAAGAGCGCGTGATTGATGCCTTGCAGCGCCTTCAAATTCCGCTCAAAGCTGTTGTGAACGCAGAGGTGTTTGAAGATTGGCAGCAGGCAATTTTGCAGTATAACGACGATCCTGAAGTGGGATGGATACTGCGCTCATCTCCGACGCGTAAACGCGATGGCAGCGCGCTTAATGTGATCACTGAGCTGTATCCCTGGCAGCGAGAGCATCTCAAAAAACCGACGGTCTCCTATTGGGAATTTCCGGTGCAAGCCGGCACGCTCTGCGCTTTTGGGATTGATACGGCGGAGGTCGGTATGCAATGTGGACGGATGGTGGCGCGAGTGTTACAAGGGGAGGAGATCAACACGATCAAAGCTGAATATCCAGGCAAAGTCAACATTGCGCTCAACCGCAAAACCGCCACAAATTTAGGCATCGTCTTCCCTATGGACGTGTTGAATCTCGCCAATGTCATCTATGACGACTACGAGGGTAAGCAAGTCATTCGCAAAAAATAAACACGCACAACGGATGCGACTCTTTTCTTGAAAACGAGCGTATCAAACATATTATTACGGTGAAATATGAAAATTCAAATGAAACTATCCGTCTTTATCGGATCTCTGCTCTTCGCGATGGTCATCTTAATGGTCGCGATTGGCACCTGGGTGATTAATGCCATTATTTACGAACTGAATACAGGCTTGTTATCGTTAAAATTAGCCGCGCAAATCGAAAAAATCGACGCGACGATCAAGCTGTTGGAAGATTCCGGCGCCACGGGAATCGCGGCATACGTGCAACAGGCGCAGACTGAGATACTTCAGAAGATGTCGGCGGAAACTGAATCGCAGACAGAAGGTTATTATGTGCTTGCCGTTAAAGAACAAAAAATGCTGTTCCAATCAAAATTTGCGCAGGATGAGAGCCAGGCCGCCAATCAGGCATACATCCAGCAGATGCTCGCTCAAAAGTCCGGGACGCTGGATTATGAGCAGGCGGGAGTTGGCTATTTTACGGTCTTTAAGTATTTTGAGACCTGGGATTGGCTCATCGGCGTCACGCTGCCCAAAACAATTATGTTTCGGCAGCGCCAATCGTATCTCATCTCCGTTGGCTGGGCGTCGCTGATTGTGTTTGTCGCATTATTAGCCTTATCCTATGTCATGGGACGCAAAATGATCGTGCAGCCGGTGACGAGCCTGGTCAAGGTGGCTAATAGCATTGCCGACGGGCAATTTGAGCAGGTCATTGATATCCGCCAACGCGACGAAATTGGATCGTTAGCCCGCGCATTTCACACGATGCAAACTACGATCCAACGCGCCTTGCTGGATTTGCATGGGCTTATCCAGGCCATTCAAGCTGGGCAGTTATCCACGCGCAGCGAGTTGTCCGGTTATGCGGGTAATTGGCGCGAGCTTATGGTCGGCGTGAATAACTTGTTAGACGCGTTGGTGACGCCCATTAATACCACTGCCAATTATATCGAACGGCTTTCAAACAGCGAAATTCCAGAACAGATTACCGCTGAATACTGCGGCGATTTTAATAAGACGAAACAGAATCTGAATCTGTTAGGCTCAGATATTCGGAACGTCATTCAGGCGATTCGCACGCTCAGTCAGGCGATTCAGGATGGGCAGCTTGACGCGCGCGGCGATGTCTCCGCCTTCGGCGGCGGTTGGCGCGAACTCGTCTCTGGTGTCAATCAGGTAGTTGATGCATTTACGACGCCGGTGACAGTGGCGATACAAACGATTGAGCGAATTGCCAAAGGGGATGTGCCGGAATTGATTACCGCAGAATATCGCGGCGATTTCAACACGATTAAAAAGAATGTCAATCAATTGATTATTGCCACCCAGGAGATTACCAGTTTAGCAGAAGAGATGGCGCGCGGAAATTTTACCAGGGAAGTGCAAGAACGCTCGGAACAGGATACGCTGATGCGCGCACTCAATAGCATGAGCAAAACATTGCAGGATATCGTGGTTCAGATTAAAGTGAGCGCTGATAACGTGGCGATCAGCAGTCAGCAGATGAATGTGAACGCCGCGCAGATGTCGGAAGGAGCGGCGAATCAGTCGGCCTCGACCGAGCAAGCGTCAGCCTCGATGGAACAGATGACAACGAATATTCGCCAAAACGCAGATAATGCGGTGCAGGCGGAAAAAATTGCCCGGCAATCGGTCGAATATGCTGAAGAAGGGGCGCGAGTGGTTCGGGAAACGGTCACGGCCATGCAGGAAATCACGAAAAAAATCATGATTATTCAAGAAATTGCGCAACAAACGCGGTTGCTCTCATTAAATGCGACGATTGAAGCGGCCAGAGCGCAAGAACATGGCAAAGCCTTTTCTGTGGTTGCCGCAGAGGTTCGTAAACTTTCTGATATTACCAAAGATGCGGCGGAAGAAATTGACACGCTTGCGAATTCCAGCCGCGCTATTTCAGAACGAGCCGGGGAGATGCTCACAAAACTTGTTCCCAACATTCAGACCACTTCCGACTTAGTGCAAGAAATCAGCGCCGCGAGTTCCGAGCAAAGCATGGGAGCCGAGCAAGTGAATCGCGCGATCCAGCAATTAGATCAAGTCACGCAGGAAAACGCTGAGACTGCCGACGAGCTGGCCGCTACCGCGGAAGAACTGGCTGCTCAGGCCAGACAGCTTCAAAAGGCGATTACATTTTTTCACGTCTCCGAATCAGCCGCCGCCGCAGAAGTTGCCGTTCCCGGCGCGCCTCCCACGCCGCTTCTCGAAAAAAAACACGACAGAAACATGCATGACAAAACTCCTCACCGCCGACATCATAGCGCAGAAAAACATCGGTCGGACAGCATATTTCATGATGAACTCGACAATGAATTTGAACATTTTTAGTCATGCCAATTGCAGGAAACTTGTCCCATGCCGGTAGAGACGCGCACCCGCGCGTCTCTACCGGATTTACGGCCTTTTGAAAGTTCCCTAATATGCGATCTCTTCGAAGGCAAGGGGACGCAATGACGCCTGACGCTCCTGAAACGCGCCGTTCCAACAGCACGAGCATCATTTTTTTCAAGAAAATCAATATCTGCTCGAATCAGCGCCGAGCAATCTCCTGCAATTGCCTCTTCAACATTCTCCAATGACGCTTTTTTCTTGACACGCCAGTAAAACCTGCATAATTATACTATACAGATGATTGTCTGTTTTTGATGAACACTTAATCGGGACGCCGAGAAAATAGGTACACATGACATGCTGCCAGCCAGCCGCGGCGCGTGATAGACACGCGCGGCAGACGGCCTGAGCAGAAAAGAACGCTTGGAAAGTCAACACGCCGCTCGATTCGAGGTAGAATTGCGAGCTATTGGCACGGAACGGGAGAAGGTATTCCGGCTGCTTCAACATATCCGCGGGTTGAGCGCTTCACCGGAAGCGATTCTGACATCCTGTCCCTGCGTGATCGCCGCCAATATTTCCGCAATTGCGACAAAAAAGCTGAAAGTCTATTTAGAGCAAGCCGGCGCGACAGTTGCCATTCGCCAGTATCATCCCTCTGCGCCGAAATCCCTTCCGGCCTCATTTCCGTCAGATACGCCGCCTCACGCCATTCCCCGTCCCGTTGTGTCAGTAACTGGAAATGATCAGCCGATGCCGACGAAACAAGCGGTGCCGATCCCAGACGGTGCCGCGCAGATTTCCCCACTTCATCGCCAATCTTCGAATTCTCCTGCATCAGCGATTTCGTTAAAACGTTCCGTTGGCGAATTGACGAAAGCATTACAAAATGGCGATTGGACAATTCGCGAAGCCGCGCTGCTCGAATTAAGCCTGACACCGTCGAATGGCGTGGTGCAGCATATTATCAAAGCGCTGCGCGATGATGTCTGGCATGTGCGCTGTACGGCGCTTGATGTCTTAAGCAAAATCGGGTCGGCCTCAGCGCTTAAAGACATGGTAAAATGCCTGAGTGATGATGTCTGGCATGTGCGGTATTGCGCCGTTGGAGCCTTGCGGGGCATGGAATCGAATCGAACCATCAAGCCATTAGTGTTCGCGCTGCATGACGAAAATTGGCAGATTCGGCAGCGCGTCACGCAGGTGCTCGGAGAACTTCGCTCGCAACGCGCTTTGCCAGCATTGGTTGCCACGTTGCAGGATGAAGTCTGGCAAGTGCGCGAAAGCGCGGTATGGGCGCTCGGACAGCTTCGTTCCGAAAAATCAATCAAAGCTCTCAGCCGCGCCCTGATCGACCCTAATTGGCACGTGCGCAGCATGGCGGTCAGCGCCCTCTGGCAGATTGGATCGGAACAAGCGTTTGAGCCGCTGCTTCACGCGCTGCATGATGACGATTGGATGGTGCATTGGAAAGCGGCCTATGCGCTGGGCAAAATCGCGACGCCTGCGATTTTGCCGATCTTGACGCGATTAGAGCAACAAAAAAACGCTTTTCTGCAAAGCATTTCCCGCGACATCCTGAAAACGCTTGATATTGTGACAATTCCACAAGCGCAGACGCCGATTCGCTTAGAATATCGATCGGAAGATACGTTTGCCAATATGTGTTATATTGCGCCAGGCCATTTTATTATGGGGCGCGAAAATGGCTCGCCGAACGCCAGCCCGGAACAAAGTGTGTATCTTGATGGATTTTTCATTGACATGCATGAAGTCACAAACGCACAATACAAACGGTTTGACCCGAATCATTCCTACCCCGACGGCATGGAGGCGTTTCCGGTCGTGAACATTACCTGGGACGAAGCGAACGCTTATGCCCGCTGGATAGGAAAGCGCCTGCCAACTGAGGCAGAATGGGAAAAAGCGTCGCGAGGAACGGATGGCAGAACGTTCCCGTGGGGGAGCGAATTCGATCATACCCGTTGCAATACGCAGGAATCCGGCGTACATCATCTGACGCCAGTCAGCCAATATCCCAGCGGCATCAGTCCTTTCGGCGTATATGATATGACTGGCAATGTCTTGGAATGGACCGCAGACCGATATAAGCCGTATGCCTGGAGTCAGCATCAAAGTCCGGATTATGACGAAGATTTTATCGTGTTGCGCGGCGGATCGTGGATTCACCCGGAGTACCAGTCCACTTGCACGACCAGACTTTATGCCCCGGCAGACAACCGGAGCAATTTTATCGGTTTTCGCTGTGCCAAAGATTTCACATCATAAGAGTTTCCTCGGCTGAATGAGGAATCGCGGCGTTGCCGCGCGACGAGATAATCCAGAATATTAATCATTTAACAAAGGAGGCATAAGAATGAAGTTTCGCATGAAGTCTGTGTGGTGGGGTATAATATTCGCGCTGATCATCGCCCTCGCTGGATGCGATGGCGGCAGCGATGGCCCGACCGGGCCGTCAACTCCGCCGCAATTGTCAGATGGGGGCACAGCCACGCCCAACCCCGCCAATGCTGGCGCGACCATCGTGTTAGCGATCAATTTTATTGACGTCTCTGGCAAAATGAACGACGGAACGGCCTTTATTACCGATAATCAGGGCAATTCGTATCAGGGGCGAGTCTCGAATGCCTCTGGCACGTCCGGCACGCTGACCACATCATTTCAACTGAGCGTGCTCGTTCAACCAGGCGAAGTCATTCTCTCTGTGTTTGTTCAGAACCGGGACGGCACGTCCAGCAATACGGTGTATATTCCGTTAACCGTATCGTAATCCCCGCAACGTAGAGACGCACAGCCGTGCGTCTCTACGGAGTTGTCGGCGATTGCAATTTCTCCTCAAGTTCCCGCATCCAGAATTTCACCCGCGCATCCGCGCCGCCATGCTCAAGATAGACACGATACTGTTCAAGCGCTTTTTGCGGCTCACGCAAATGGCTGTCATACAAAATGCCTAACGCATAATGCATGTCGCTGACGCCGCTATCGCGTTCGATGGCCTTGAGATAGGCATCTTTCGCGCGTTCGTACATGCCGGACGCCTGATATGTTTTTCCCAAACGCGCATAGGCGTCTGTATCTTCCGGATCAAGCGCAATCGCCTGTTGATACAATTTTTCCGCCTTGCGCGGCTGAAGCAGCGCCACCAACGCCGCCTGCCACGCCAACGCATCCGCCTCATCCAAACACGACGTTGTCATCACCGGAAGCGACGCGGGAAGCAATTCAACTTTTGGAATCGGACGCTGAATTTTCGATTCGTCAATGCCGATGATCACAACTTCCGGCAATCGAAGCGTTTCTGGCTGAGTGTCCTGAGATACGGCGCGATTAGCCGGGAACAGGCAGCATGCGCCGACAAAAAGCCATAAAAAATGCCATTGATGTTTCATACAATCGGAGAGAGAACGCGCATAACGCGCATGGCGCGGATTTTCACAGATGGCGTTGTGTTTCCGCGAGAATCCGCGCGCTCCGCATCATCCGCGTTCTCTCTGTTGTTACTGCAATTCCTGCAATTTCTGTCTCGCTTGTTGCACAAATTCCTGATTGGAAGATGTCTCCGCGAGTTTTTTATACAAGTTACGGGCTTCGTCTATTTTGCCCTGCTGTTCATAAATGCCTGCCGACGCGAATGTGGCCTGATCCACTTCGGCTTTCTGGCTGGAATGCACATAAATCACTTTAAAATATTCGGCAATCGCTTTTTCGGCATTGCCCTGCGCCTGATAACAAGAGGCAATCGTCAATTGCGCTTTCGCCGCTTTCCCTTGATCTGAGCCGCTTAACACCGCGCCGAACGCCTCTTCCGCATCTTCGCAGCGTTGCTGGCTGGCATACGCTTCTCCAACGACAACGCCTGCGCCTTCGGCTTGCGGGCTTGTGGGGAAACGCTGAAGCAATTGCTCGAAGACTTTCGACGCTTCCGGCATCTTGTTCAGCGCGATCAGACATGTTCCATAATCAGCCATCGCTTGCGGCACGTTGGTATCAGCTGGAAAGCTTTGCAAGAATGTCTGGTATTCAGCCGCAGCATTCGCAAAATCTTTTGCGTGAAAATACAGCGCCGCAATCTCATATTGTGTGGTCGGGCGATATTCGCTTTTCGGGTAGCGATTCATCAGGCTGTGAAAATATTCTAACGCCGCCGTCACATCATTCTGCTGCGCATAGGATTGCCCGATTCGATAGAGCGCGTTATCCGCGTACTCGCTATCGGGAAAACGCTCCACAATCCATTGGTAGGCATTGATAGCGTTCAGGTAATCATCTTGCTGAAAATATTGTTCGCCAATTTGAAACTGCGCGGCGATGCTGAGCGGGCTGTTGGGGTTTTTCTCGATAAATTCTCGCGTGGCAGCGAGATATTGGTTGTATTCTCCCGTCACTTTATACACCAACGCCATGCCGTACTGCGCTTCGCCGACAATTTCCGGCTTATTCTGGTAATCATTCATGATCCGTTGATATTCTTGCAGCGATTCGGCATATCGCCCCATGTTAAAATAACAGTCCGCGATTTTTAATCTGGCCTGCACGACAAACTCGCTTTGAGGAAAACGCTCGATCAGCAGTTGAAACGCGCGAATCGCCTGTTCATAATTATCGTCGCGGAAAAATGTCCAGCCGAGATAAAACTGCGCTTCGCCAGCAAAACGATGTCCAGGATATTGCTGGATCAAATCGTTGAAATATTTTCGAGCCTGGTCGAATTTCTCTAATTTGTACGCGGCGATTCCCGCGTAATAGAGGATGTCTTGCGCCATCGGATGTTGTGGATAGCGATTGCGAATGTCTTCATACCATGTGATTGCAGAGGGAAAATCTTTGAGATTCAGCGCCGCATCCCCCGCAAGCAAAAACACTTCTGGCGTCAGGCGCTCGCGCGGAATCTCTTGCGCACGCTGCAAAACCTCCTGCCATTGTTCCTGGGCGTATAAAATTTTCAAGATGCCTAAATGCGCCTGCGGCGCCAAATCTTTGGCATCCTGGCTTGTCAGCACGCGATTAAAATCGCTGCGAGCCTGCGCATAATCTTGCAGGCGAAATGCGATTTCCCCATTCCAAAAATGCTCTTCAGTCGTGCGTTCTTCAGCGGGAATTTCTGCCAGCAATGCTGCGGCTTTCGCGAAATCATCAGCCTGATAATGCGCAATCGCCGCTGAAAGCCTGATCTGACGCCGTAACGCCGCAACGGCTTCCGCGCGCTCAATTTTAATGCTGCCGATTTCAATCGGCTGCGGCGCATAGGAGAGCGCCTGTTCGTAGGCGTCAGCAGCCTTCAGCGGATCATTTTTCAGCATCAAGACATTGCCGATCATAATCTGCGCTCGCGGCACGTTTGGACTATTCGGAAACGTGGTGATTAATTCCGTAAGTGAGGCCAGCGCCGCGTCATACTGTTGACCGCTGAACTGTACGCTTCCCTGGCGGAATAAAGCGTCATCCGCAAATTCCGAGGCGGAAAAATCTTTTAAGAGCGTGCGGAAGGTATCAACGGCTTGCTGCTGATTTCCCACGCTTTCATAGGCAATGCCGAGGCGATAAAAGACTTCTGGCGCATACCCGCTTTTGGGAAATTTACTCAGCAGATCGCGATAATAACCGATGGCTTTGGCCGGTTCTTTCAAGGCAGTAAAACTCTTGCCTAACGCATAATAGGCGCGTTCGATCAATTGATTCAGGTCGTATCGCCCCTGAATCGCATTGGCATTCCAGGTGTCGGCGGCAGCCAGAAATTTTTTGAATGCGTCCGCTGCCTCGGCATGATTGCCAAGCGTCAACTGGCACTCTCCAAGCCGGAACAAGCCGACCGGATAGAATGATCCGGTCGGGAAGCGACGCAACAGTTCTTGATAAGAACCGGTCGCCTTGCCGACATCCTCAGCAAACCAGGCGCTTTCCGCATAATAGAACTGCGCGGACTCGCCGAACTGACTGGCTGGAAATTTCATTCCAACCTCAGCCAAAGCGTTCATCGCGAGCGGGTATTCGCGGAATTGAAAATGGCACAGTCCGAGATAATATAACGCGCCGTCGCGATTCGCATACGTCGGAAAACGATCAACAACCGCCTGAAACATCTCCTGCGCCTTGCGATACGCTTCCTGTCGAATATAAAGCTGCCCTAATTGATAATAAATATCAGGGTTATTCGGCTCTTTTTGCAGAGCGGTGAGGAGTTCTTGGATGGCTAAATCAGTTTGTCCCTGTTCGATATAGGTCATTCCCTTTTGATAATGATTGGGACAACCGGCGAGGAATAACGTTCCAATCAGCAACCAGAGAATCATGAACGACTTTTTCATAAGCATGTTTAAGCGGCCAGGCAGTTCGAACACTGCGTGACAGCCCATTTCCATCGGAATGTTCAATCAGCGCATCATGAGAATCATGATGCTTCTGACTATGCACTCCATGAAGCCTTCAAAAGAAAGTCAAATATTTTTTTCGAAAGAAGTCAAGAAACACAATCGCGATGATCGGCGATTCTTCAGAACGATGAAACCAGAGATTTCGCAGAGGCCGCAGGTTTTTTTCTCTGTGAAATCTGAGGTTGATCACGTGGTGATGATTGGCGACTTGCATTTAAAAATCTTTTTGCTCCGCGCATAGCAGACATCCGCCACGCCTGCCCGCGCATTCGCCGCTCGCGCCATTACGAAACAGAGATCAGAGAGGCGATTCAGGTAAATTTTGACGGCAGGGTTCACGGTTTGCGCTTCGCGTTCCAGCGTAATAACGCACCGTTCCGCTCGTCGCGCCACCGTGCGGCAAACATGCAGCAACGCCGACAACCGCGCGCCGCCGGGCAGGATAAAATATTCGAGAGGGATGGTTTGCGCGTTGTAGTGGTCAATACGCGGCTCGAGGCGCTCGGCGTGTTCCGGCGTGATGCGATATGCCCGCAATTCCGGGCGCAGCGTCGCCAAATCGGAACAGCAATCGAATAGCTGTTGCTGAATTTCCGTCAAATCCGCCAATAAATCGGCGTCTCGCCCTGCGTCAAGTTCGGCAATTGCCAGCCCGATCTGCGAATTCAGTTCGTCAATCGCGCCATACGCCTCGACCCGCGCGTCGTCTTTCGGCAGTCGCCCGCCGATGACGCTGGTTGTGCCGTCATCTCCGGTTTTCGTGTAAATCGTCATGGCGTTTCCCTCGCAACGGCCACTGTGACGCCGTGCATCGCGATTTTGCCGACAATCACGTCGCCGCCTGCGAGATAGGCACACGGCTCGCTGACAGCGCTGACGCCAATCGTGCGTTCGACAAATTCGCTTCTGACAAAACGGTCTTGCACGCTGCGAATCTGCGAATGTGTGAAGATGCGGAGTTCCGCGCCGAGCCGATTGACGGCTTCGAGAATGCCCGGCTCTTCCTGCTTGATTTCGGTCGTGGCAATCGAGCGAATGCTGCTGAGGCAGAGATTTTCTTCCTGAAACACCTGCGTAATGGCGTCCATAATCTCTTTCGCCGTTTTGCCGCGGCGGCAGCCAAGCCCGACATGGAGCGTTTTCGGATGCAATACGCAACATGGCACATTACTTTCCACATGGCGCTGCGATGTCACGTAAATGCACCCATCGTATTCATCGTCGGAGAGATGCGTATAATCGAGCGTCACCGGAATTTCGCTGTCAAGGCGGATCGGCCTGCCGTCCACCATCATGCCAGTAATCAGCTTGGCGTCCAGCATGTCTGCGATGACTAAATGATGCTTTTGCGCAAACAGGTCAATAGATTCGATTTTTCGCGCATCGGAAGCAGTCGTGATAATCGGCTGGCAGTCGAGCAATTCCGCGATTTCCTGCGCCAACGCATTCGCGCCGCCGAGATGACCGGAAACGAGGCTGATGGCGTATCGTCCCATATCATCCACGACGACAATCGCCGGGTCTTTGGTTTTTCCCTTGAGAAATGGCGCAGAGAGCCGCACCGCGATGCCGGTGGAGGCCACGAACACGACGCCCTCAAATTCCTCGAAAATGCGCGGAAGTTCATCTTTATAGGTTTCCTTGGCAAACACTTCCACGCGCCCTTGATACGAGCCTTGCAAGCGTTCCGCTAATTCAAATCCGCGATGGGTGAATGTCAAACACGCAATATTCATTGTCGCATCAGGAGTGCAAAAGCTTGCTTTTGCCGCAAAAGCAAGCTTTTGCACTCCTGGAAAGCATTAATTCTGTCTGAATCCATGCGAAAAGTCGGGGTGATACAGCAGCGAGCGTTCGCCGTGGGCGTTCAAAAAATCGCCGACGAGAATCTGCGCAAAATTTTTGATTCCGGCGGCGCGGACGTGTTCGGCAATGTCAGCGAGCGTGCCGCGCACAATCTGCTGCTCCGGCCAGGTTGCTTTATAGATGACCGCTACCGGCACGTCGTCGCGCCCGTAGCCGCTTTTGAGTTTGACGACGACATTTTCAATATCTTGCACCGACAAAAAAATTGCCAACGAGCAGCGATGCGCGGCGAGCGATTCTAATGATTCCAAAGGCGGAACGGGCGTGCGGCCTTCGAGGCGCGTCACGATGATAGTTTGGCTGACATTCGGCACGGTGAATTCCCGCTTCACGGCAGCGCAACTGGCGGTAAAGGAACTGACACCCGGCACAATGTCATATAAGATGCCGCGTTGATCCAACGCCGCCATCTGCTCGCCGATTGCGCCGTAAATCGTCGGATCGCCGGTATGCAGCCGGACGGTCATTCTCCCGGCGGCTTCGGCTTGCGCCATGATGTCAAGCACCGCTTCCAGCGTCATGCCCGCGCTGTCGTAGCGCTCGCATTCTGGCTTGCAAAAGCGCAGATGCGCGTCCCAGACCAACGACCCGGCGTAAATGACGACATCCGCCGTTTCTAATAAACGGCGGCCTTTCACCGTGATCAAATCTACGTCTCCCGGCCCTGCGCCGACAAAATAAATCATCCGAGAAAAATAGGAGTGCAAAAGCTTGCTTTTGCACCCTATATGAATTCTATTCTTTTTTTCTGGCAAACAACAGCGTCATGTAGTCGCGATCCTGCGCGATGCGGTCACGGTCGCGAATAATTTCTTCTTCTGGCAGCGAGCAGCGTTTCAGATACGCATAGTCGAAGCCGTATTGTTCGAATTTGTCAAGGGTGTGTGCCAACTCTTTTCGCGGTTTCAACACACAGACTGTTTGCACACGCCGCAAAATTTCCTCGTCAACGCTGCCATCGGCGAGATAAAAGCTGTCGTCGCGAATCGCAAGCGGCTCACCAAGCGCGGCGGAAGCTGCCACAAATGAGGGAATGCCCGGCACGATACGCGTCCGAATGCCGAGCGTCTGCGCCGCGAACATGAGATACGCAAATGTGCTATAGACCATCGGATCGCCGATCGTAATGAATGCGCCGTTTTCGTCATCGCGCAGCGTCGCGTCAATCTCGCTCGCAATTTCCCGGTAGCGTTCCGAATTATCCGCGCCCATCGGCAGATGCAGATATACGACCTGCTTTCCGGCCAGATGTTCCGCCACAATCGCTTCCGCCATGCCTTCAGACTCTTTTTTCGGGCGCGGCACAAAGATGTAATCGGCCTCGCGAATGACGCGGATCGCTTTCAGCGTGACCAGTTCCGGGTCGCCGGGGCCGACCCCGACGCCATACAATGTTTTCATAAATATCTCATACAAACCTCACAGGTTTTCAAAACCTGTGAGGTGTTATCCGGTCGTTGTTTTTAGGGCGAACACAGGGGTTCGCCCCTACATTTGATTCCACTGACTAAAAAGATCGGATTCTGCCCGCGCAACATGCCGAATGAATCGCTGACAGCCGTTTGCAGCAGACGGGTTTCGACGTTGACGCAGGCGCATTCTTTCAATAATTGCGTGAATTGCGTCATCGTGTCCGGTCGGATAAAATTCGCGACAATGCGCCCGCCGGGACGCAGGCGACGATGCGCTTCGCGAACAATTTGCGGCAATTGGCCGCCACTCCCGCCGATAAAACAGGCGTCTATATTCTGAATTTCGGCAAGTTGTTCTGGCGCAGAGCCATGCAAAACTTGAATGCGAACGCCGAATTTATCAGCATTTTTCTGAATCAGCGCCACACCTGCCGCCTCACGTTCGATGGCGTACACGTCCGCGCCAAGCAGCGCCGCTTGTACCGCAATTGATCCAGTGCCGGCGCCGATATCCACAAACAGATCGCCCGCGCCGATGCCTGACAACGCAAGGGAGAGGACACGCGCCTCAAATTTTGTCATCGGAATCTCGCCGCGCTCGAATTCGTCATCACGAAGCCATTTCATCCCGTTCCACCACCACAATCGAAAGCGAGCCGTCGTCGTCAATCTCGTCGCCGATTCGCGCCGCGAGAATCCGTTCGTTCGGATAGGAGAGATGCGAGCCGACATACAGGCGGCCTCGCCATGCCAATTGATGCAGGCGTTTTGAAATATGTTGCGGCGTATTGATTTTATCCGTCAACATCGCCGCGATGCGAACATCCTTCAGCGCCGCCAAATCGTCGTCTCTGCCGTGCAAACTCAGGCAGGTCACGCCGTGCCAGCTTTTGCGCAGCGCCGCCATAAAATATTGCAGCGACGAAATGCCCGGAATCACGCGCCCGATTTCGACGCGTTGCGCGTGGAGATATTCCAACATGCTGAAAAAGCCGGGATCGCCGGACACCAGCAACGCGACATCGCGTTCCGGCGCGAGATGCGCAAAGATGTCATCCAGCCGTCGAATCCGCACAATCGGCGTTCTGATCAATTCGGCAGTTTCCGCCACGCGGTCGAACGCTAAGACGATGTCAGCGCGTCGAATCGCCGCCGCCGCTTCTGGCGTCACGTAATCAATATGCCCCGGCCCCATGCCGATCAGTGATAACATAACAATGCGTCAACCGCAGATTTCCGCAAATCATTTCGCCGATACCTTCGCAAGTTCCTGTTCGACGGTTTCGAGGGATGGTACTGTGACTGCTTTTGCGGTCTGATAACGTCAGGGAAAGACGTGACGACTTCATGCGGCAAGCACGCGTTTGCACTCCTGAAAATGACTGGATCAGTAATATCTTATGACAAAAACCAAATTAGTTAGATGTCAGGGAATTGTCAACCAGTATTCCATGTCGCAGCGAGTAAAAAATCACGTCAACGATAAAACCATCGTCTTTGACATAGCGTTGAATTCGTTCAACGCAGCCGCGCTGCATCTCCGCGAATAGCTGCCGGTGGCCGCTATCAATCAGCAGTTGCGCCGCATCTTCTGATGTGACACACTGGTTGACCTGTTGCAGCAACGCATACGGCGCTCCGGCAAGGGCGAGATAATAAACGAATGCCTCGATTCGGGCGTCGCAGACGCGGTTATGCGTATTAAACGCGCCGATGGCGAGCTTGCTGAGCTTGCCGACATGTCCGAACAGTGTTACCTGCTGGAAGCCTTTGCTATGACAGTACGCCAGCGATTCGCCGATGAAATTGGCGATTTTCACCATCGGCATCCGGCGCGGCAGCGCCACCGACATTTTTTCGCCGTAATTGCCGAGGCAGAGCAGAATTTCCGCTGCGCTCGTTTCGGCAATCTGATCAATTTCTAAAAAAATCGTTTTTTTCAGCGCATCATCCGACATTGGCCGCACGATGCCAGTTGTGCCGATAATCGAAATGCCGTCTTCGATGCCGAGGTTCGGGTTGAAGGTCTTCTGCGCAATTTCCCGCCCGTGCGGCGCGAAAATCAACACGTCCCAGCCATGAGCCGCCACCTGACGCACCGCATCGCGAATCATCTTGCGCGGCACGGGATTAATCGCCGCGTCGCCGACTTCGCCCCAGAAACCCTTGCGCGTGATGCGTCCGATGCCTTCGCCGCCGTCAATGCTGATTTCACCGTCAGAACGGCGTTTCACCTTAGCAAAAATCCCGATGCCGTTCGTCACATCCGGGTCATCGCCCGCGTCTTTCACGATGCAGCATGAAGCGCGATCCGCCTCAAGACGCGGCTGTTCGACCCGCAAATTCAGCGTAATTCCAGCGGGCGTTTCCAACTCGACAAATTCAGGAATTGCGCCGTCGCGCAGCATCAGCGCGGCAGCTTTGGCGGCAGCGGCGGCACAACTGCCGGTCGTGTAGCCGCAACGGAGGCGCTGACCGTCTTTGATGTCATGCAGATCGTCTATTCTCAGCATACATGTTCAAACCTTTTCCAACATTATCATGAAACAACATATTATGAACCAAAAAACTGTCAGACACCTTTAAGGTGTCTGACAGTTTCCCCGCAACCTTATCAGAACGCCGAGCATTCTGTCAAGCGTAATTCCAGCGCGGCATGTTCAACCCATCAGTTAATCTGCCGTAGATTATTATTGTGACAAGACATTTCTGTCTTTCCTATTTTTTTATTGACTTTCTCATCGAACAACCTTACTTTCCCTTCTATACATAGATGCGAGCATTATGACAGTTCATTGCTTGCGTTGTCAGCCAAAGCAAGCTTTGGCACTCCAGACTGTTAGAACAGCCTCTGAGGTCTTATCCAAAAACCATTAAAACGAAGGAGGAGCGTATGCGAACACGAAGAGCGACGTTCAGGCTGAAGAACATGGCGGCATGGCTGGTGATCATGAGCGGAGTTATGTTCACAGGCAAGCTTTTTGCGGCGGAAACGGAGCAAATTATTTTTCTGCATTATTGGACAGGCGCGTTAAGCGGCGGGATTAACGACATGGTCAGCGCGTTCAGCGCAATCCATCCCGAATATACCGTCAGAGCGACAGGATTTGAGCATGAATCCTTCAAAATCAGCATCAAGGTCATGTTAGCGGGCGGCAATCCACCGGATATGTTTTCCTATTGGGCTGGAGCGCGCGTTCAAGCATTAGTGAAAGAGGGATATTTAGACGCGATTGACGATATCTGGGCGGCGGAAAAAATGGATGAGCGTTTCCCCGCAGCCATTGGGCAAGCCTGTACCTATAACGGACAAAAATATATCATTCCGGTCACGCAGCATTATGTTGCCTTGTTTTACAACACGCGGATTTTTCAACAATTAAATCTGACGCCTCCCGCCACCTGGGAGGAATTTCTCGCCGCCTGCCAGAAGATCAAAGCCGCAGGCATCACGCCGATTGCGCTTGGCGCGCGCGACCGCTGGCCGGCGCAATTCTGGTTCGATTATCTGCTTCTGCGCACTGCCGGGCCGGAATATCGGCAGCGCTTAATGACGCATCACGCCGCTTATACCGATCCTGAAGTCAGCGCCGCGTTTTCGCTCTGGAAAGACTTGATTTCGCAAGGTTATTTGACAACGAACCCCAATATGCTGGATTGGTCAGAGGCGGCGAAACAGCTATTTCATGGCGAGGCGGCGATGACGCTGATGGGAACATGGATTATCGGTCTGTTTGATGGGCAGCTTGGCTGGAAACAGGGACAGGATTATGACTTTTTCCCGTTCCCGGCGGTGACGCCAGAGGTCCCTGGCGCGTCATTAGGGCCGATTGACGCAATTGCGGTAGCGAAAGAAGGAAAAGTGAAGGCTGCGAAAACAGCGATGGTCTATTTTTCGGATGTTGAACCCCAGCAGAAAATGAGCCAGGGGTCCGGCGCATTATCGCCCAATATGAACGTGCCTTCCTCGTTTTATTCCGATCTACAACAGCGCATTCTTGACGCGATTCGTGCCGCGCCGAACTGGGCGTTTAATTATGATTTAGCGACTGACCCGGATGTCGCGGAATTGGGGCTGAATGCGTTTGCGAAATTTCTCGATCAACCTGACGCCATCCCCGCGATTCTCAAGGATGTCGAACAACAAAAGCAGAAGGTTCTGCCACAATGAAACAACTCTGGTTGAAAAGTCTGAGCATCAAAATCAGTCTGGCGGTGATTGTGGTCGAGGCCGTCGCGTTTGCGATGCTCGGCCTCTACTACATCAATCGGTTTTCGCATGAGATTGATAATCGCATGGATGCGCAGATTCGACTCCCCGGCATTCTCATGAATCGCCAACTGCTTCGCTACGAGTCTGTCTCGAATAAAGAGGTGATGACAGAAATCGTGGGGGAAGACTTCGAAGACGGCGTCGTCATTGGCACCGATCAAAAAGTCTATTATGCGCTTCATCCTGACGATATTCGAAAAACGCGCGCTGACATTGCCTGGATTCAAGAAACGAGCAACGCCTCGGAGCTAAAAACGACCCGCGTGTTTCGCCAAACCGCCAAACAAGACGCATTTTTGATCTGCGCTACGCCGATTGTCGCGTATGAAGGCGGCGAACCCGTCTTCGTTGCATTTATCAAAGTCAATACAAAACAGTCTGAAGCGCAAAAAGAGCGCATTCGAAATATGTTTGTGTTTGGCTCGTTTTTGTGCATTTTCGTGACTTCCGCCGCCATTATTATTTTTATCCGCCGGGCTGTGGTGTTCCCAATCAGCACCCTGCAAACAAACGTTGAACATGTTGCGCAGGGGAATTTGGAGCAGACGATTGACACGCGGCGCGGCGACGAACTCGGCGCGTTAGCCTCCAGCTTTGCGATGATGCGCGATGTGATTCGCAACAATATTGATGATTTGCGGCAAGCCGAAGAGCGGTATCGCAAAATTTTCGAAAATGCGCTGGAAGGCATCTTTCAAATCGCGCCAGACACGGGAAATGTGTTGCGAACCAATGCCGCGATGGCAAAAATATTAGGGTTCAATTCTGTTGAAGACCTCGAAGAGCGCGTGACTTCTCTGCGGAGCTATCTTTTTTCGGCTTCTGCTGAGTGGAATAGCTTTATCGCTCATCTGCAAACGCACGATCATGTCTTTGGACTTGAAATTGAGGGAAAACGCCACGATGGCACCCCTTTCTGGGGGGCGCTCTCCGCGCGGGCAGTCTGTGACACTGATGGGACAACGCAGTATTATGAAGGCTTTCTGGCTGATATTACGGAAACCAAAGCACGCGCGAAAACGCTGAAAGAACAGGAACAGGCCGCGAAAGAGCGAGAACTCGCGGAGGCCAGACGCCAATTTATCGCAGCCGTTTCAAAGAAGACCTCCGATTTAGCGAAAATCAGCCACGTCAATATTTCCAGGATGGACGATTCGATGGGCTATATGGAGCAGGCATCCAGAACAATCGCGGAAAAGCTTCAGGAAATTCACGATAAAGCCCAAAACATTACCAGCATGATCACCACGATCACGCGCGTCGCGGATCAAACGAATTTACTCTCATTAAACGCGGCGATTGAAGCCGAAAAAGCGGGAGAATACGGGCGCGGTTTTGCTGTGGTGGCTCAGGAAATCCGGCGGCTGGCTGACCAGACTGCGGTTGCCACTTTAGACATTGAAGAGATGGTGCAGGTGATGCAAGCCGCTGTTTCTGCCGGTGTCGGGGAAATTGAACAATTTGTGCAGCAGGTGGCGCAAAGCTCGGAGAATATTGGGCGCGTGAGCCAGCAACTCACCGGAATTATCGAACAGGTACAACAATTAATGAACGAAGACCGCCACGATGCGCCGATCCTGACGTAAAGAATCATCAGCGCGGTTATGTTGAAACACGTTTCATGCGTGTCAGGCGCACAGGAAGCGCCTGACACGCCAATGTTATCCTCGCTTACGGATGTTCAAAAATCATTTTCTGCACTTCGATCCCTTCGACTTTGGCGATGTCTCCAGTAAATTTGGTAAATGCCGCTTCATCATCGAGAAATTCCAACAGCAGCAAGCCATTCGGCGAATCATTGCCTTCGCCGACTTCGTGCAATCCGAGGCGGGTCTTGATAAACTTTCCATACTGCGTGAGTAATTCTTGCACTTTGACCGCGTGTTGCAAACGGTCTGTGATGTGAATGCCGCAAATCAAATGTCTTTTCGCATGCATCGGTTTTTCCTCCTTCTGTATGGTGAATGGTTGATAATTACCCCTCTGCCGTGATGGCAGCAATCACTTTCTGAAGCATGGCATTGGCTTGACTGTTCTCAATCTGACAGGTGCCGGCGTTTGCATGGCCGCCGCCGCCGTATTTGAGCATCAATTCGCCGATATTGGTCTTTGACGTGCGATTCAAGATTGATTTGCCGACCGCAAACACGGTATTCTGCTGTTTGACGCCCCATAAGACATGCATCGAAATATTGCATTGCGGAAAGAGCGCATAAATCATAAACCGGTTGCCGGCGTAAATCACTTCTTCATCCCGCAGGTCAAGCACTACAAGATTTTGATAGACTTTCGCGCAGCGTTTAATCTGGTCAATAAAGCGTTCTTCATGCTCAAAATACAATTCAACCCGCTCATTGACATCAGGCAACGCCAGGATTTCGTTGATCGTATGTTCCTTGCAATAGGCGATCAAATCCATCATCAATTGATAATTGGAAATGCGGAATTCCCTGAAACGACCTAAACCTGTGCGGGCATCCATCAAAAAATGCAACAGCACCCAGCCCGTTGGATGTAAAATTTCTTCTCTGGTAAATTGCGCGGAATCGCCCTTATCTACTGCCGCCATCATGTCATCGGAAATCTCTGTGAATCTGGCTTTCCCGCCATAATAATTATAGACAACTCTGGCCGCAGACGGCGCGTCGGGATCAATAATATGGTTGTCTTTTTTGCCGCTGATGCGGATTGTTTCGCTCAGGTGATGGTCGAATGCAAGATGCACGCCTTCGACATAGGGTAAATTGGTGGTAATATCATTTGTGGTGATCTCGATTTTGCCATCCTGCATGTCTTTCGGATGCACAAATTTAATCTCATCAATCAGATCGAGCTCTTTCAATAAGACCGCGCACACTAACCCATCAAAATCACTGCGAGTCACTAATCGAAATCGTTGTTCTGCCATCTCTTCAGCCCTCCTCTGTTCCTGTGAAGTCAGTTGGCTGCTGAAGCAATTGACGAATAGCAAAAATGGATATTCCGCATTATGAAACAGATGTTTCGGATGTTGCTATGCGGCAAACCTCGCACGAAAGTCCTCTTGCAATTTTCCATAAAAGATGTCAAATAATTCTTTGCAATTTCCCGGAGAATTTGACAGAATCTCAGCACTTACATCGCAACAGCCATGTTACTCATCCAAAAATCCTAGTCGCGATTTCTGGCACGGAGAGCGATGCCACGTCGGAATACGTGGTAAACCGGCCTAATTGATTTTCATGAAAGACAAACAGCGTTGACGTCAACAGCGGGATTTCGTCGAGGTTATGTGTCACGAGCAGCAGCGTGATGTTCGGATGCGCGTTCAGCAAATGCGCCATCATGCGCTGTTTCGAGGCCATGTCAATAGATTTAAACGGCTCATCCATCAGCACCACGTCGGGGAACGTGATCATGCCGCGAATGAAGGCGACTTTCTGTTTCATGCCGCCGGAAAGCTGATAGGGGTAGTGGTGTGTGTCTCTTGCAAGATTGCAAACCTCTAACCAATCATGATAGCGTTCCAGGCGTTCTGGCGTGATCGGTTGTTGTTGGACGCGCAGCGGGAAGAAGATGTTTTCTTGCACAGTCATATAAGGAAACAGACGCGGCTCTTGAAAAATTGTGCTGGGCCGCGCTGCTGTTCGAAACGTATAGGCGCCATCATCCGGCTTGTCCACGCCGGAAAGAATATTGATCAGCGTGGATTTCCCCGCGCCGGATGGAGCAAATATTGTGACACGCTCTCTGGCTGGAATGGAAAACGACAGCCGGTCAATCACGCGTCGCGCCCCATAGGATTTGTTTAGCGCGTTCACGGAAAGCATGGGAAAAGCGGCATTACTCGGCATAAAAATACTTTCCTAAACACAACAGAAACAACAATTGCTGAGTGACCTGAAAGACGAGCATGAAGAGCAGCACGATGGAAAGATGAAAAAAGACCGCGTTCATATTGAAATAGATTTTCGCCACGTTCAGCAAATAGCCGATGCCGTCCTGCGAGCCGATAAATTCGCCGAGAATGACAATTTTTAACGCCTGGCTGAACCCCATCGTCAGATTGCTTTGCAACGTCGGCACTAACACCGGCAGGTAGATATTGCGCAGAATGTGCCGCCGCGTTCCGCCGATAGAGCGCAGATAATCTTCTAACAGCCGATTTTTTTTCGCTAATCCGCCGCTGGTGTTAATCGCAATCGCCGGAAGCGTTAAGAACGCGACTAACCCGATGGGAACGCCATGCCCAAGCCCGAAAATCAGCAGAAAAATAATGCCGACAATCATCCCCGGCAGCACTTCGAACAGGCTCATCAGCGTGGTCAATTGCGCGGTTTTTCGCAGCGGCGCAGCGATGATCGCTAAAAGCGTTCCGCCACAGACCGCAATGACAAACCCGACCGATACGCGATAGAGCGTCACGAATAGGTGATGCAGCATGGCGGGCTGAAAATAGACCGGCGTTTCTCGCAGAACCGCGAGAGGCGACGGCACGATATACGGCGGGAAAAACAGCGAGGCCGCCGCCCAGGCCACAAGAAACAACACCAGCGCGAAAAGATTATTGCGGATCGCGGTAAAAAAAGCTCTGAAACGAGTCATCTAAGGGCTGTCCAATCGTCTGATAATATCCAGAAACGTCTTGCTGCAAATCGGCATTGATTTTCAGCGCAAAGGTTGTTCGTTTGAGCGAGGCAATCAGCACTTTTTCCGGGAATTGAAAGTAGTCTTTACTCGCGGCGACCACCTCTTCAGGATGCTCCTGCACGCGCTGAATTGAGGCCTGAAGGTTCTGATGCAATTTCGCGAGCAGTTCGCGATGCTGCTCTGCCCACTCTTTTTTGACGAACATGCCGACTTGCGGATAGCCGCCGCTGCTGCCGGTCAACGCATCCCATTTTTCTTGATAGCCGAACGAAACAAAGACATCCTTCTGCGCGGCGGCTACCGTAGCTGACGGCTCTGGCAGGGCGATAACGCTGATTTTGCCGGCCTTCAGCAATTCCAGCGCCGATGGAAATGGCGCGTATTTCGGCATGAGTTCCTTGCCCCAGACCACGCCTTCTTTTTCCGCTAAAAATTTCGTAATCTCTTCAATCGGCGAACCTTCGAACGGCAGATAAATATCTTCGCCCGCCAATTCTTTAAAACTACTGACCTGCTTGCCTTTTGTGATTAAATAGGTCAAGCCGCTGACACTGCTGTTCACGAGTTGAACCGGCACGCCCTGCTTGAAAAAATTGATCCCTACCGATAACCCGGTGACTAACATCGGCACATCACCCCGCAGAAAGAGTGTATGCGCCTGCGAGTGATCGGCAAAAATCGTGATGTCTATGTCGTCCATCTGCTGCGCCGCGAGGATAAACGGAATGGACGACGGCGTCGGCGGGGCGTAAATCTGAATCGCATCTTCCGCAAATGCGGAGGAGACCAACAGACACAGCAAGAAAGCAATACGAACAAACATATTTCCAGCATGTTGTTTTGTGTTCATGACATCAACTCCTTTGGTAACAGTTACATGATAACACCTTACGTACCGGCAGACAGCCCTGCCCGCCGCAAGCGCGTATCGGGCAACCGATTGATGCGTTTTTTTCTATGCGCGACGAACAAGGCTGTTCATCGGCGCGTCATTACAAAAATCGCTTCAATGCGGACGCCATCGTATCAGAGATTTTGCCGCCGGTGACGGAGGCGAATTTGAACGTTTTTTCAAGAATATTTGCGCGTTCGGCATCCGAACCGACGCGCTTCCACATCATCGCCAACAGACTCGGCAGCAGGTCTTTTATTTCCACGTCATCGAGCAGTTTCGCCGCCACGCGTTCGAGCAAATCTTGCTTTTCCTGCGGCGACATCCCCGCGAGAAAATACTCCACGCTTCGATCTAACAGCGCCGCCTTTTCTTCGTAGCTCATGCGGCTGAAATACCATTTGATTGCGCGTTCGAGGAATGTCATCTCTGTTTTCCTGAAAGAAAAAACGTTTCTTCAAAATTCGCATGTTGGCTTTCGATCCCAGGTCGAACCGGAAACCGCGTAACAAATCCCACCGACAGCAAGCTGTGTTTTCTCAAACACGATTGCTGGTTTTCCATTCACGTCTTTCACGGAAATATCCACAAACAACGACGACGTTTGCAGATGATCGGAGATATTCAGCCACATCGTCTTATGCCCGTTATTTTTCAACAACTCTTTTGCCTTGAACAGACCGGGAAACGTCAGCGTAACCGGATCATGTTCTTGCTGGATATTTTTCGGGTCTGACGGCAGAATCTCCTTGCTTTCGCCGACGATTCCGGCAGAGACGGAAGCAGCATTTTTCCGGCTGCGAAACCAGATCGCGGGAAATGAGATCGTGAGTTCGTCCTCGCCATAAATCAGCGCCGTATCCAACGCAAACGAGATCGGAGCAATCGCCGGTTTCAGATAGGCGTCCAACTGCTTTTGCAGGAATGCGCCGCCGCGTATTTGTCCCAACAAGCCGAGCATATCCTGATAGCGAATGTTGGCATTGGCAAACATCTGAGAGAATAACTGCTCTAAGGCTTGTTCCTCAAGAGCGGCGGCTTCGATTTCTCCTAACACTCGCAGATGAAGCGATTCGTCTTTGTCGAAGTCGCGATTTTTTCGAATCAAGTCCCTGGCGGTTTGGTAGTCTGCGTGTTTCATCGCCTGAAACGCGACAAACAAATTTTTTCTCCAATCGTCCGGCGACAAGGCGATGATGTGTTGCAGCGTCTCTTGCGTATTCATGTCCGCCTCATTCAGCAACAGCCGTTCCATCAGAACTTCGGCGGATTCATGATCGTATTTGAACGCATTGATGTTGGCCTCGTCGAATTTCTGATAGAGCGGGAGGGCGTCTTGTGGCTGGAGAATTTGCGCCGTCAGCGACGCAAGCGCATGCCACAGCGGGGGAAACGCCGCAAAATCGGTTTGCATGTCTTGCAGCAAGCGCAGCCGTTTTTCCTGGTCTTGCTCGTCCAGCAATTTGATAAGCTGCTGAATGCGATCTTCCGACGGATTCAACGTATCCGGCAGTTGATGCTGTTTGATAAATCGCCAGTACATTTCGGAAAATTGGCTTTGCGAATTGCGAATCACCTGAAGCGCTTCCGCTGGCAATTCCCAGACGCTCTTGTCAAGCGCTTGACGATACTCCGCAAGATGCTGCCGGTAATGCTCATGGAACGCGCCGATCCGAACCAATGCGGCGGCGGCACAACTCATCGGCAGGCCGGGCTGCTGCGCGGTCTGGCGGGCATAGTCGGCATAAATGGCCTTGACGACGAATTCCTGATATTGCTGATCGAGCAGCCTTCTTTCCTGATCGGTCAGCAGGAATGGCTTGAATTGTTCGGCCATCGCATTGAGAAACGCGACCAGCGCTTGATCGCTGATGGTGGACAGCTTGATATTCGTCAACAGATGGCGATATTCCCCATCTAACATGACGCGATCCTGGTAATGCGCGACTTTGAGCAAGGCGATTTGCAGGTAATTCAACAGCACGACCATCCGCTGCGCGTCTTGCTGCGCGGTCAGTTGTGGTGATGGCGTAACTGTCGGTTGCGGCGAGGGCGCGGCTGTCGGCTCGCCGGGAAGATTCGATTGAGCGGCAGGCGTCGGCGTTGGTTTCTGACTATCATCAGTTCCTCCACATGAAACGACCGAGATGAACAACAGACAACAAATCATGACGCGAATACGTTGAGTTCTCAGCGTTGGCATGACAACGATTCCTTTCCTGTAATAATTTAGCCCGTAGGGCTTTGAGTGTTGTAGAATATCAAAATCGCCGCGCATTCTACCGCGTAGCGTATCGCCTACGGCGAATGATTCCTCGCAACCTGGCATATCTACAAGACTTCAAGCGCTACGCGCTAATGGCTGATTAGAGGTTTTGGCCTGCGTTCGGCGTCTGTTGAATGGTTTCGGTTTGCGATAATTTCAAGAGCGCGGCCACATTTGACGGCAAGGCTTCATCCTCGAAATAAACGCCCGCCACGCGCGGCTTGATCGGGGAATCCTTGAACCGGTTTTCAACAAACCAGGTCGTGACAAATGTACTGACTTCATCGCGAACAGTTGGGCGGACTTGCTCTATTTTTTCTCTGATGCCTCCCTGACAGATGGTTTCCAACTCTCGAATCAGGTTATTTTTCATCTCGCCTTCGTCTATCATTACGCTCGTTTCGCCGTCTTTGATTTGCCATTCGGAGACATGAATCGCGGGGGCGTTCGCTTGAATCGGCGGCGCAAGCACATAGACATCAAGCGCGGTCACTTGCGTATTGCCCGGATCGTTGATTAAAAATTTCCAGCCGTCGTTCAATTCAAGATAAAAGGTATATTCCACCGGCGCGGAAATTTCGACAGAAGCGCTGAATTTCAACAAGCCCCAGACATAATCTAAGTTTTCAGTTCTTGTAAAAATTTCCTGCGTTTTTAATGTGGCAAGCTGCAAGCGGTTTGTTCCTTTTATTTCGGTGGCATACGTTTTATATTCTGTCGTGATTTTCTGCGTTTTGAATGACTCAAGAATCAGTTTTATTGCATCTGTTATAGGATCAATTTTTTTTGAAATCGCATGAATAATAGACACGCCTAAAACGATTGCTACTACTCCAGTAGTAAGAATAATCTTTGTTGAAAGTTTCATCGTTCTTATTTACTCCTTGTTGTTGAGAATTGTAAAACCCGTCAGACACCTTGCAGGTGTCTGACGGGTTCGGTGGCGGGATTTACGCGTCTTCCGCGCCGACGCTATCGCCGCTTTCCACCGTTGTGCCGGTGTAATGGGTTTCGTTCGCAAGCGGAAAGATGACGCAGTTACGTCCGATGCTGACATTGTCCGGCACGCGTGCGCCTTTACCGAAAATGCTGATGCCTGTGTTGAGGTATTTGGGGTAGATGCGATTGGGGACATTCTCGCCGCTGACGCCGACCTGAGAACCTTTGCCGAAGATCACATCTTTGTCGGTCACGACATTTTCAAGCACGGCGTTTTCGCGAATCACGCAATCGTGCATGATGATCGCGTTTTTCACGACCGCGCCTTTTTCGATGATCACGCCAGGCGACAGAATGCTCTGCTCCACGACGCCGTCAATCACGCAGCCACGCGACAGCATGGAGTTCGAAACGCTGGCGTTCGACATGATTTTGGCGGGCGGACGATCCGCGACGTTCCGCTCTTCCAGGTTCGTATGCACATCCCATTTGCCGAGATCAAGGCCGGAGGCGGGGTTCAACAAATCCATATTGGCGTCAAGGAACGATTGCACCGTGCCGACATCTCTCCAATAGCCTTCGAACACGTAATTAAACACGCGATTTTCCTGAATCATTTCAGGAATGATATTGCTGCCGAAATCGTGCTGGCTTCCAGGGTCTTTGGCGTCCGCCATCAATTTGCGGGTCAAAATATCGGCATTGAACACGTAAATGCCCATTGAGGCCAGCGTGCTTTCCGGTTCTTTCGGCTTTTCATGAAATCGGATGATCCGATTTTCTTCGTTCACCGTCATAATCCCGAACCGGCTGGCTTCTTCGTATGGCACGTTCATCGTGGCAATCGTCAAATCAGCGCCTTTTTCTTCATGATACGCCACCATTTTCCAATAATCCATATAATAAATATGGTCGCCGCCGAGAATCAACACGTTTTTCGGCTTGTAGCGCTTGATGTACCACAGATTTTGATAAATCGCGTCTGCTGTTCCTTTGTACCAGTCCGAGCTATGTGTTCCGGTGTACGGCGGCAGGACTTTAATTTCGCGGTTGCGCCCGACGAAATCCCACGGATCGCCTTTTTTCAGATGATCCATGAGCGAACTGGGCCGATACTGCGTCAGTACGCCGACCACGTTGATTTTTGCGTGCATGACATTGCTCAACGCAAAATCAATGATCCGGTAAATGCCGCCAAACGGCACGGCGGGCTTGGCGCGAGAGCTTGAAAAAATCGTGAGGCGGCTTCCCTGGCCTCCTGCAAGAATCATGGCAAGCGTATTTCGCATACGTGTCCCTCCTTAGGTAATGATTAATGGTTGATCTTCCCCTGTCCACAATAACGGCTGACTACTTCCCGGCTGTTTTTGCGGCGGCAGCGTTTGCCCGAAATGCTGGTATGCCAATTTCGTCGCTTTTCTGCCGCGCGGCGTCCGTTCCACGAATCCGCATTGAATCAGAAACGGCTCGTACACATCTTCAATCGTGTCTTTTTCCTCGCTGATTGCGGCAGCGAGCGTATCCAACCCGACCGGGCCGCCATCGAACTTTTCAATGATTGTCAATAACAGATTTCGATCCATAAAGTCAAGCCCGATTTCATCAACTTCCAACATTTTCAATCCGAGCTTCGCGATTTCCAGCGTGATGACGTTCTTGCCCTTGACTTGCGCGATGTCGCGGATGCGCCGCAGCAAGCGATTCGCGATGCGCGGCGTGCCGCGCGAGCGTCGCGCGATTTCGTTCGCGCCTTCCGGCTCGATCTCGATTTTCAGAATATGCGCCGAGCGCGTGACAATCTGCTGCAATTCCTGCGGCGTATAAAATTCGAGGCGATGAATGATGCCGAAGCGGTCGCGCATCGGCGAGGTCATCAGCCCGACGCGGGTCGTCGCGCCGACCAGCGTGAAATGCGGAATATTCAGCTTGATCGAGCGAGCGTTCGGCCCCTGCCCGACAATCAGATCCAACTGAAAATCTTCCATTGCCGGATACAAATTTTCTTCGACAACGCGGTTCAGGCGATGAATTTCGTCAATAAACAGCACGTCTTTCTCGGCGAGATTGGTCAGAATGCCCGACAATTCGCCCGCGTGTTCGATGACCGGCCCGGACGTGGTTTTGATGTTGACGTTCATCTCTTTGGCGATGATATGCGCAAGCGTCGTTTTGCCAAGCCCCGGCGGGCCATAAAACAGCGCATGATCCAGCGCCTCGCCGCGCTCTTTGGCGGCCTGAATAAAGATGGACAGCGTCTCTTTCAGCTTTTGCTGGCCGATGTATTCGTCAATATGCTGCGGGCGCAGCGACCGCTCGACATCGAAATCTTCGGCACGGTGATCCGGGCTGACTAAACGTTTTTCGGTATCCATTCTGTGAATAATTCACCACGAAACACACGAACGACACGAAAAAATCAATAGAACACTGATTGGACTGATCATGCTGAACAATCCTGATAAAAAATCAGTGTCAATCAGTCCAATCAGGTTATCAGTGTTCGATTTTTTTCGTGTATTTTGTGTGTTTCGTGGTTTCAATGTTACAACGCAATATATTTCAACGACAGCCGGATAATTTCCTCAAGATGCGTATCCCGCCCGGCTTCGGTGATGGCACGTTTGACGGCGCGTTCGGCGTTCGGGCGTTTATAGCCGAGATTCAGCAGCGCGGAGAGCGCATCGTCGAAGAGTTCGCCCGGCAGCGCGACGTCCTGTCCGGCGGCGGCCTGCGCTTTCGGCACTTTGTCTTTTAATTCGAGAATCATCCGCTCAGCGGTTTTCTGCCCGATGCCTGGAATGCCGCGCAACTTCAAAATGTCGCCGCTGGCGAGCGCGGCGGTCAGGTCGTCGCAGGCGATGCCCGATAAGATATTTAATGACAACTTTGGACCGATTTTTGAAACATTTAAGAGGAGCTTGAAGATTTCTTTTTCTTTGAGCGTGAGAAAGCCGAACAGTTCGATGGCGTTCTCCCGCATGGCGGTGTAAATCTGGAGGGTGATGAGTTCGCCCCGTTCCGGGAGTTCGTAAAACGTGGAGAGCGGGATGAACACCTGATAACCGACACCACCGACATCAAGCAGGATTTCATCAGGGTTTTTCAGGGCGAGTTTGCCAGTCAGTCGAGCGATCATAGTCAACCCTTTTCAAAGATATGTCGTGTTTAATTTTCTTTTCGGGCTATCGTCCCTGCGCAAGCTGACGATTCATTTTCACCGAATGATGGTGGCAGATCGCGATGGCGAGCGCGTCCGCCGCATCGTCCGGCGACGGCAGTTCGGTCAGGCGCAACAAGACTTTGACCATCTGCTGCACCTGCGTTTTTTCGGCCCGGCCATACCCCACGACCGATTGCTTGACTTGCAGCGGCGTATATTCCGCCACGCTGATCCCGGCTTGCGCGGCAGTCAGGAGAATTGCGCCTCTGGCCTGTCCTAATTTCAGGGAGGATTGTGCGTTCGTCGCCATAAACACTTCTTCAACGGCGACGTCGTCAGGCGCGTACCGGTCAATCAATTCACGCACGCGCTGACTGATCGTCAAGAGGCGCTCAGCGAGCGGCGCGTCGGATTTCGTCCGAATCACGCCGTACTCCACCATCGTCAGTTGCCCTTGCTGCTCATCCACCACGCCATAGCCGCTTTTCAGCGAGCCGGGATCAATGCCGAGCGTTCTCATGCGCCGTTATTCCAGGCTTTCCAGAATCTCTTCAGGAATGTCAAAATTCGCGTACACGTTCTGCACGTCGTCGCTATTTTC
This sequence comes from Candidatus Moduliflexus flocculans, assembly GCA_000739515.1. Classification (GTDB taxonomy): domain Bacteria; phylum Moduliflexota; class Moduliflexia; order Moduliflexales; family Moduliflexaceae; genus Moduliflexus; species Moduliflexus flocculans. The sequence goes on along the minus strand of DF820455.1, from coordinate 1,273,799 downwards.
CAGCGCATCCATCAGTTTCATCACTTTGGCCGCTTCTTTCGCGTCGGTGATTTTGACGGTATTTTCCGGCAAGCGGCTCAGTTCCGCGCTCAGCATCGGAATCCCCTTTTGTTCAAGCGTGCTGCGCACATCTTCGAAATTTTCGACTGCGGTCAAAATCTGGAACGTATCTCCTTCGTTCGTCATATCTTCCGCGCCAGCATCGAGCGCGATTTCTAATAACTCGTCTTCGTTGGCGTCTTCGGCGCTCACTTGAATCACGCCTTTGCGATGGAACATCCAGCCTACGCAGTTGGCCGCGCCGAGGTTGCCGCCGTTTTTGCTGATAATATGCCGAATATCCGCCACGGTGCGGTTTTTGTTGTCCGTCATCACGTCAATCATTACCGCGACGCCCGCCGGGCCATAGCCTTCATACGTGATTTCTTCATACGAGACGCCTTCGAGTTCGCCCGTGCCTTTTTTGATGGCGCGATCAATGTTATCCGCCGGCATATTGGCCGCCTTTGCGCCCGCAATCGCGGTGCGCAGCCGCGCATTGCCGTTCGGATCGCCGCCGCCCATTCTGGCGGCAACTGTTAATTCTTTAATTAAGCGCGTAAAAATCTTGCCGCGCTGCGCGTCAATTTTCCCCTTTTTGTGGCGAATGGAATGCCACTTGGAATGACCTGACATAGACCATGTTCCTCCCTTGAACGTGTATGTAATTGCTGCGTGTTTTCGTGGTATAAAAATGCCGTTTCCAGCATAAAATCGGATAGAGACACTATTTTTAAAGAGGCCAGAGGAAAGTCAAGTATTAAAAGAGAAAAGTTCTCCATGCGCATGGAGGACGAAATTTTTTCGCCTTTCCGCGTTCGCCGTGTTCATGCGGCGCGTTTCAGAACGGGCGAAAAAAATGTGATGATATGCAGAATTTTGCTGCGAATTTGCTCTTGTATTTTTTCCAATGTGTTGTAAATTAAGGCGCATATTCGGAAATGTTTCTGATGCCAATGCGGTTCTGCGGCGCGTGGCTGGAGGAAGCGAGGCCGATGTCAGCCGGTGTGATGGGAGCGGTGCGAACCTTGAACACTCCGATGAAGCTTTATGGCAATCAAGGCTCGCATCTGTAAAATGAACGAATGCCAATTGTGCCTGAAAAGATCATCTCTCTCGTAGATACGCCCCGCCGGAGCGTCTCTACGGTGAACAGGCGAAAATTGACCGCAATTGGTATAATTATCAAACAAAGGAGATTCTATGAAAAATGCTGCTTTTCTCATGATGATTGCAGGAATATTGATGTGCGCGTCATTTGCGCTGGCCGCCAGCACGCCGGAGCAGATGGCGGAAAAGATTCACTGGTTCGGTCAGGCGACCGTTAAAATCGAAATGGACGGGAAGTCATTGTATGTTGATCCGCTGCAATTAGAAAAAGACGACCCGGCGGATTTCATTTTCATTACGCATGCCCATGAAGATCATTTTTCGCCGAATGACATCCGCAAGGTGATGAAAGACACCACCGTCTTTTTTGCGCCGAAAGATGTCGCCGAAACCCTGCAAAAACAGTTCGAAAAAGCGACGGTAATCGCGGTTGAGCCTGGCATGAAACGGGAGCAAGACGGATTCACCGTCGAAGTCGTTCCGGCGTACAATGTTGTAAAAACCAAATTTCATCCGAAAGCGAATAATTGGGTCGGTTATATTTTCACGACTGACGGCGTAAGAATTTATCATTCCGGCGATACGGAACGCATCCCGGAGATGAAAGAGATAGCATGCGACATTGCGCTGCTGCCGCTCGGACAGACCTACACGATGAACAGCGTGCAGGAGGCGGCGGACGCCGCGCTCGACGTGAAGGCCAAAATCGCGATTCCGATTCACTACGGCTTATATGAAGGCAAAACGGAAGACGCGGACGCCTTTGCCGCGCTGCTGAAAGACAAAATGATGGTCGTGATTAAAACGAACGAGTAAGCGTTTTGGAAAGAGAACGCGGATGACGCGGATTGTTCGGATTTTCGATGATAAAAATAATTTTTGCGAGAATCCGCAATCCGCGTCATCCGCGTTCTATCATCTTTGCGTCTCGATAAACTCTCGATACCAGCGGGCGCTGTCTTTGAAAATGCGCTGCTGCGTCGCAAAATCCACATACGTCAGGCCATAACGCAGGGTGTAGCCTTGCGACCATTCGAAGTTATCCATTAACGACCAGACAAAATAGCCTTTTAACGGCACGCCCGCGTCAATCGCTCGCGCGGCCTGCTCGAAATGCGCTTGTAAAAACGCGATCCGTTCGGCGTCATGCACGCCGCCGTCTTCCGCAACGGCATCAGGATACGCCGCGCCGTTTTCCGTGATATACATCGCCGGGAAGCCGTAATCCCGGTGAAGCCGCGTCAGCGACTCATATAAGCCCGGCGCGTAAATCTCGCGATCCGCCGTCCGTTTCAGCGTCGGATCAGGAATCTGGCGCGTATATGGCGGCAGGACGCCAGCCGGATCATCGGCAATCCGATCCGGATTATAGTAATTGATGCCGAGAAAATCGAGCGGCGCGGCGATAATCTGAAAATCGCCGTCTTCGATATGCGGCGTATATCCTTTATAACATTCCCACATATCTTGCGGATAACCTTTTCCGGCGAGCGGATCAAGAAACCAGCGATTGAAAAAGCCATCAAAACGCCGCGCCGCTTCTGCATCGGACAGCGCGTCTGTGGCTGGAAGCGGATAGGCAATATTCGGCGCAATTCCGATGTTTGCGGTCTTCGCGCATTCTTCGCGCAGCACCGGCACAGCCAGCCCATGCGATACCAGCACATGATGCGCCGCTTGCAGCGCTAAGGCGAAGTTTGAGTAACCGGGCGCGTACATATCGTTGGCATGGCCTAAAAACGCCGTGCACCACATTTCGTTATGCGTAAACCAGATCGGGATGCGGTCCCCCAGCCGCCGTGCTACTGCCTGCGCGAATTCCGCGAATGCTTGCGCCGTGTCACGATGCCCCCAGCCGCCACGATCTTGCAGCGCTTGCGGCAAATCCCAGTGATAGAGCGTGACTGCCGGAGTAATCTTCGATTTCAGCAATTCATCCACTAATTTGTCATAAAAATCGAGACCGGCGTCATTGACGCGTCCGAAGCCTTTCGGCAGGACACGCGGCCAGGCGATGCTGAACCGATAGGCGTTGACGCCTAATTCCCGCATCAGCCCGACATCTTCGCGATAGCGATGATAATGATCGCAGGCCACCGCGCCGCTGCTGCCGTCTTTGATTTTGCCCGGCTGCGCGGCAAAGCGATCCCAGATAGACTCACCGCGCCCGTCTTCAGCAACTGCGCCTTCGATTTGATACGATGACGTCGCAACGCCCCACAAAAAATCAGATGGAAATTTCATAGTCCTGGTACTCCTTTTTCGTCCCGCGAACATATCCTCGTTCGCTTGTCTTGTCAGCGAGCAACGAGGATGTTCGCGGGACGTTATATTTAGTTTTCCTGATGCGGCCTTAACGAAACCTCACCTTGATAACGGTCGCGATATTCAGATGGCGAAAGGCTGGTGTATTTTCGGAATGTCCGGCCAAAATGCGTGACATCTACATAGCCCGTGCGCTCGGAGATCTCGACAATCGGCAGGCTTGAATCTTTTAACAACTGACACGCCACTCGCACTCTCACTTTGCTTAAATAATCCACCACTGTCGTTCCTGTGGCTTTTTTGAACTTCTGGCTCAGGGAATTTCTGTTCGTGTGAAACGTCTTGCTCAATTCTGGAATCGTGATGCGCTTATGATAATTATTCAGCAAATGCACTAACACCGGATAAATCTCTGGCTGCTCCGGCGGCGTCGGCAATTCGAATTTCACGCATTGCGGCCCGATTTCCTGCTCATGCGTTTCGTTTAAATAGAGTTGCGCAAGCGCGAACAGCAGTTCAATCAGATAGGTTCTCGACCGGCACGGCCAGTAGCCGTCGGGCTGCGTTTCCAATTGTCGCGCAAGCGCGTTGAAAATCTCCTGAAGGCGTTGCGCTTCTACCAACCCTAAATTGTGCAGCCATCCGGCATGATGCTGATGCCGAAACGGACGCAGCGAACTGTAATCCATCGCTTCTGGCGAATAGATATCGCGATACTCAGTGCGCATGCTCGCAAATGTCAAGGTTCTGTTGATGACCGTCGGGTGAAAATACACGAGATGCAGCGCAACGCTTGCCGCTTTTTCGACGCGCATGGCGGAAGTTTCGCTTAAACAGAGGATGGAAGGTGCGATAAACGCGCGGCGTTCGTTCGCGAGCGTGAGAATGCCCGAACCTGACGTGATCAACGCGATTTTATAGCGATGAGGCTCGCGCAGGTCATCTGAAAAGGTATCGCTGATCGCATACGATAACGGCATGTGATACGCCTGATGATGCACGTTGCCCCGCGTTTCAAATTTTTCAGATGTCATGAATGTGAAGAAATACCACGTCAGGCAGCGTGCTCGCCTAACAGGCTTTCGATGCCAATGATTTCGCCCTGCCGCCGATAAATGCGCGGTACGCGCTTGCCGACAAGACAGGTGATTTCATAGTTAATCGTGTCAAGCGCGGTGGCCATGTCGTCAGCTAGAATCGTTTCCGCGCCCTGTGAACCAATTAAGACAACCTCGTCGCCGACCATCACGCCGGGAATGTCGGTCGCATCAATCATGCACATATCCATGCAGATGCGCCCGATAATCGGAGCGCGTTGCCCGCGAATCAGCACATGCCAATGCTGTTTCCAGAGCCGTCGCCGAAAGCCGTCCGCATAACCGACTGGCAGCGTGGCGACAACGGTTGGCCGTTGCGTCACGAACAGGCCGCCATAGCTGACCGCTTCTCCCGGCGGCAGCGTTTTGAGATGCACAACGCGGGTTTTCCAACACAAGACCGGCTTGAGATGCACAATAGCGGGATCAACCTCGGCAGACGGATACATGCCATATAATGAAATGCCGATTCGCGCCATATCAGCGTGAGCGTCCGGCAATTCCATCGTGCCCGCGCTGTTGGCAAGATAGCAGAAGCGCGGCGCGAATCCGCCCTGTCGAATCCGATGTAGGCACTCTTGAAACCGCCGGATTTGTAAATGAGAATAGGTTTTATCGGTTTCGTCTGCTTTCGCAAAATGTGTGAACACGCCTTCCATTTCAAGGTTTGGCAGATCGCTGATCGTGTCGAGCAATGTAGGCAAATTGTCGGGACGAACGCCGACGCGCCCCATGCCGGTGTCGAGCTTCAGGTGAAACTGAACGGTTTTTTGCATCGCCTGGCCGCATTCCGAAAAGCGCCGCGCCGATTCGACCGTGCAGACCATCGGGCGCAGGTCATGTTCAAGTACCGCGTGTTCCGTGCCAGGTGCAGAGATGCCGAGCAGTAGAAGCGGCGCGGTAATCCCTTTCCGCCGCAGGCAGATGCCTTCTTCGACCAATGCCACCGCGAGCCACGATGCACCCGATTGCAACGCCGTTTGCGCCACCTGATACGCGCCATGTCCGTAAGCGTCGGCTTTGACGACCGCCATTATCTGCGTCTGCGCCGGGAGAATGCGCCGGAATTCCCGCAAATTATGTTCGATGCCATCCAAATCAATTTCCGCCCAGACCGGGCGGTGATAGGTTGTAAAATACTCATGTAAATTGGCCATATTCATCGCTGAAGTGCCGCCAGCAATTTCCGTCAAGAAAAATTTTGCGCGTTCCGAGTTGGATTTCAAACAGGATATCTCGAAAATTACAAAAGAATTCATTCATAAGTAAAATGTAAAAAATATGTTTGTGGTGGAGACCTCACAGGTCTTCGAGACCTGTGAGGTCTGTTGTGCGAATGTATTTTTTGCATTTTACTAAATTGATAAATCGGTCAAGCGGTTTCTCTCTTGATATAAACGACGAAAGATTCGATGAGGAGCGCGAAATTTTGATATTGCGGTCAACTCAAGATTTGACACGCGTTCTCCGGCTCCAATGTCATTGAATAATGCGATAACAACCCTGTCGTCCCTCGTTTTTTCTGATCTCACAGCGGGGCGGCTTTTTCTTTTTTGCGCTCTTGACTTCTTCGCATTCGGCCATACAGCACAACAGAAACCTGCATTACATTCTTCGACCATTAAGAAGGCAGAGTTGTGACGTTCTAAATCCTGTGAGGGTTGCGCTGCCCCTCGTTCCACGCGGAACGAGAACTTCACAGCCTTGCCATTAAGAAGAGGGGGATACGTCGTGCTGCAATTGACTGCGCGCGGGAATTATGGCATTTTGGCGCTGTTTTATATTGCGCAACATGCCAGAGGGCAATATGTTTCGATTGACGAAATCTCGGAACAGAGCCAGATTCCAAAATCGTATTTAGGAAAAATTCTACAAGACCTCTGTCGTGGCGGAATACTGCTTTCGCGGCGCGGCAGCGGCGGCGGATTTACATTATCGCGGGCGCCTGAATTGATCAGCCTGCGCGACATTATCGAAGTGATTGAAGGGAAAATTTATATGGTGAATTGCCTGATAGATGCCGCGCAATGCGGTCAGGCAGACACGTGTCAGATCTCGCCAATCTGGGGGGAAATCCAAAAATTCATCATGGGGATTATCGCCAATATTACGCTCGATGATATTCTCAATCCGGCCAAAAAAGCCCAAATGCTCCAACTATTAAGCACAAGCGAGCATACATATCTGAATAATGTCCACCAGCTAAAATTTTCTCAAACCGCTCATTCGCGTGAAGTGTAAATTGCTGGCAGCCTTGTCAAACGGGCAGCAATGATCTCACGAACTCGCGAATACGCTCGAATTGAAAATGATTCGCGAGAGATTCGATCTTCGTAACAAACGCAAGCAACTCAGGTGAGGCATTCTTTAAGTCGTCCAGCAAGTCGTGCAAATCTGTCACGTCGCCGCCTTCCGCGCATCGTAAAATATTCAGCAGCACATCCTGAGAAGGAGTCGTTGTCGGAGAGACGATTGTTTTCGGCGGTCGAACGTCTTTCGTTTCCAGGTCGTCTGCGTCGGTGTTTGCATAGACCCACTCTAACGCTAAATGCCGCTGCAAACAGTCCAATAGCTCGATGAATGAGACCGGTTTTGGCAAAAAATCATCGCAGCCTGCCGCAAAGCTATTTTGACGTGCCGGAGTCAGCACGCTGGCCGAGATGCCGATAACAACAGGGTGAGTTTTCAGAGTGCGGATATGGCGGGTCGCTTCGAATCCATCCATGACCGGCATCACTAAATCCATCAAAATCGCGTCTGGCTGCCATGTTCTGACGATTTCAATTGCTTCCTGTCCATTGCTGGCTTCGCGAACGTCAAACCCTAAGGGGAGCAGCAATGCCTGCAAAAATTGCCGGTTTCCGGCATGATCGTCCACAATCAGAATTTTGCGTTGTTCGCCACGAACGCCGAGGATGTGGCGCTGCGGCGGCGCAATGTTCGCATAAGCGTTTGCCGCAGCAGCAAGGCGCACCTCGAACCAGAACACGCTGCCTTTGCCGACCGTGCTGTTGACGCGTAATTCGCTTCCCATGAGGCGCGCGAGCTGCTGGCTGATCGTGAGTCCTAACCCGCTTCCTTCGTAGGCGGATTGATGATTCACCTGAAAAAATGCCATAAAAACTTGCGAGAGATGTTCGGTGGCAATGCCAATGCCTGTATCTTGAATTTCAAAATGAATGCGCGGAGAAGATGACTGATTGCTCTCCTCGATAGGATACACACGCAATACGATTGAGCCATGATGCGTAAATTTGATGGCATTGCTGAACAGATTCAAGAGTATCTGCCGCAGACGGCGCTCATCGGCATGCACAAAGGGCGGGAGATCGGGCGAAAGCTCCGCATAGACGCGCAGTCCCTTCTGCGCGGCGCGATCGGCGTTGGTTTCCACTAGATTCTGTAGAAAGAGTGGCAGCGGAAACGTCTGTAAGAACAATTCCATCTTTTGCGATTCGATTTTCGAGAGATCAAGCAAATCGTTGATGAGCAGCAGCAGATGCTCTCCGTTTCGATGAATCGCCGCCACCGCGTCGCGTTGTTTTCCGGCGAGTCCAATATCATTGCGAAGCAACTGAGTATAGCCTAAAATGCCGTTTAATGGCGTGCGCAGTTCATGGCTGATATGCGCCAAAAAGGTACTTTTCGCGCGATTGGCGGTTTCGGCAGCCTCTTTTAATTCCTGCGCGTGTTGTTCGCTGATCTGCAATTTTTCTTTTTCAGTTTCTAAATCGCGCGTGCGCTCTTTGACCTTGTTTTCAAGCGTCGCATACAGCAGCGCGTTTTCAATCGAAATCATCATCTGCGCCGAAAGCGCGTTTAATAGTTCAAGCCGAACGGGCGTAAAGACTCCGGTCGCGAGATTATTTTCAAGATAAAGCATTCCGGCGAGCCGTCCCTGCTTGATGAGCGGGAGGCAGAGAATAGATTTCGGACGTTGTGCGATAATGTACGGATCATGAATGAAGACGCCTTCATTGGCCGCATCATGCAGCACGACCGGCGTTTGTGTCCGCATGACATACGTAATAATCGCCTGTGCAAAGGCTGGCGCGGCATGTCCATCACGCTCGTCAAGCGGACGCGCCTGCAAGGTCGCGATTTCTTCATTGTCCATCCTGCTCTCAGCTTCCACCAACCAGACGCCATTTTGTTCGAGCAACAGCGCCGCCTTTTGCGCCCCGGCATTTTCCATCACGAGCCGCATCATCTTTTTCAGCAATTCCGGCAGCACAATCTCGCTGGAAAGCGTCTGTGACGCTTTCAAGACCGTCGCGACATCCAGCATCGCGCCGGTCGTGCTGTTGCTGGACGTGTCTGTTTGAGAGGTCTCCTGTCCCGAAGGACGCTGCGCAAATGACATTCTGATAAGCAGATGCGGATAACGCGCTTTCAGGTCAGCGACTTTGCCATCAGCGCCCCAGCGCCGGTAGCCATCATACGCATCGGCGAGACAGGCGCTCGCCAAACGCTCGTCCCCATGCGCGAGCCAGAATTTGGCGAACAATTCATTTCCAATCGCCTCATTTTGGAGGAATTTCTGCTGTCGGGCTTCGGCAATGGCCTGACGATAGTTAGCAACAGCCTCCCAATCTCGCCCTTCGATTCTGGCGATTTCGGCTTCTATCAGCAGATATTTGTGCCTGAAATTTTCAGCGCAATTCTCAGCCCAGCGTTGCATCCGTTGTTGATTTACCCGCAAGCGTTCGCGATATTGCTGTTGTTCCAGCGAATCCGCCGCTAAATACAGAGCGCAGAGCGTCAATGACGCATACAGATTATACTCGGCTTCAGCCACAATTCCAGCCATAGAAGGCAACAGCGGCTCAGCGTGAAGTGCCATGCGCCAGGCGTCTTCATAACGCTCATACAGATAAAACGCTTGTAATTTATATGTATAAAATTCACAACGAGCCACAGGAGACATCTTCATCTGCTCTAAGAATGTCTCCTCGCAAAAGTGTTCATCATTAAACGTTCCTGGATTGGCCGTATGTCCTTGAAGACAGATAACTAATTGCCGCGTGGCGAGAATATTTTCCACAATTCCATAGTAGCGCGCTTTTTGAGAAATGTTATCCATCTCGATAAACACTTGCAAGACGCTGTTCAATTCCGTGCCCTGCGTCAGCCGCATTAATGCCACCACCGTCAGACAATAAACCGCATACGCGAATTCGCCCGATTCCATCCCATATTGGAAGCCTTGCCGGGCTAACGCCGTGCTGGAATGCAACGGCTTTATCCAAGGCTTGATAAATATTGCAACTGTATGGTACGTTCGACACTTTTGCGAGGGATTATCAAAACGCTCGCTCAGGCGGATCGCTAATCGCCCGAATTCGGCAGCGGTGTGATAATCGTCAAACATCTCTTCCAATAATGAGGCATATCCGGCGAATACCTGGGGCATTTCTGGAGTTAAACCCTCTTCTAAGCTAATATGCACGACTTTCGCAATAAGAAACTTGAATAACAGGGGATTACTGATAAAAGCGGGCGTAAGAAGGTTCATAAAAATTCTGATCGCTTCACGGCATTCTGGATGTGTGACGAGCGGCAGATGCACAAGATCGGCAATCGCTTTGTTGCGTAAACGCATCTGAATCGCCTCTAATTCTCTGACAATCTCGGCATTCAGATCGCCTTCAGGTAAGCTCATCCCGAACAAGCGCAGCGCCTTCTGACCAATATCGAATGATTCATGCTCTTTTGCGACTCCGACATAATTGATCAAGCGAATATTATAGATCGCTGCCGCATCTATTGTTGAATGAGCATGAGTCAAAATCATTGAAAATAGTTGCTCCGCCTGTTCGAAATTCCCTGATACATACGCGCATTCATACTGTTCACGGTAGAGTGCAAAGGTCAATGGATACCAGCGTTCCCAGGCATCTTCTGGCAGGTTCTCAATCCCGATGGAGAGATAATGCAGCGCGGATTCATGCGCGGCAGACGCTTTGGCTTTTTGCCCTGCCCACAGGTTCAAACGCGCCAACACGATATTTTCTGCCGCCGTTTCAATCAAGTGCCGTCCGAGATTCCAATGGTTGACAATTTCGAACAGGCGTTCGTCAAGTTCTGGCGAACGCGCCATTTCAGCCGAATCTGCGCTGAACTGATGTTTCTGAATATTCGAGAGGAGCAGCCGCCCGATTCGCAAGTGTGCGGCCTGCTTCTCCGCATCGGGAACAAGAGTATACGCCGCCTGTTGGATGCGATCATGCGCAAACCGATAGAGCAGGGTCGTCGGATCAGCCCGGTGAAAATGGAGATGATTCGGGAGCAGCAACCCTTCAAGAATTGCCGGTTCTAAGAGCTGATTGACGGCAGCCGCTTCCCGTTCGGCAATGATGGCTAAGGTGGAGAGGGGGAACTGATTGCCGATGCAGGCCGCGAAGGATAAGGCGCGCTGCGTCGCGGCGGAAAACTTTTGCACTTTTTGCGTGAGCAGCGCGACCACGTTATCTGAGATGGCTCTCTCTCGAATCTGCTCGATATCCCAGCGCCACGCCATTTGTTCGGAATCAAGCGTCAGCAAGCCATCTTCATACAGCGCGATCAGAAATTGGCGCGTAAAAAAAGCGTTCCCTTGCGTCTTGCCATACACTAACCGCGCTAACCCCTGCACGTTAGCAATTGCGCGATTTTGAAGCGCGTCCGCCAGCAACGCGCAGACATCGGCAAAGGTTAGATTTTTGATCTGGAGCGTCTGCGCGCCTCTTCCGGTCTGTCTGATCTGCTCCACAGCCAGGAGAAATGGATGCGTCGGAACGACCTCATTTTCCCGGAACGCCGCAATGATCAGGAGATGCTCAAGCGTCTTATCCATCAACAGCGTTTCCAGCAGCTTGATAGACGGCCAATCCGCCCACTGCCAATCGTCTAAGAAAATCACTAACGGGTGGTCGGCGCGGGCGATGGCGCCAATGAAGCAGCGCAGCGCATAATCAAAACGATTTTGAACGGAAATGCTGTCTGAAACCGGTAGTTCTGGCTGCTTGCCGATAATGAACTCTAAGGTCGGAATCAATTCGGTCAGCACTTTGCCGATGCCCCCCGCCGCCGCAAGAAGTGCGTCGCGCCAGCGCCGGAGTTCGGCTTCCGGGAAGGTCAACAGTGCCTCGACGAATTGCTCGAATGCTTGAATAAACGCGCTATACGGAATATCTTGCTGGAATTGATCGAATTTGCCCTGAATAAAATAGCCCTGTTGCGCGGCAACCGGACTGTGCATCTCGTGCGCTAACGCCGATTTTCCAACGCCGGCAACGCCGGAAACCAACAGTAACTCGGCCTTCCCCGAATGCCCTGCCGCATTTGAAGAAGCGCTTGCGATCCGCTCAAATGCTTGCCGCAAGATTTCAATTTCCTGCTCCCGGCCATACAACCGCTCTGGCAGGTGAAGTTTGCCGGAAATGTCGCGCTGCGCAAGCTGAAATTCCGCGTCAATTGCGGAAACAGATGACGTCTCAAGGCGCGCCAAGCACTGTTCCAAATCCCATTTCAGCCCAAACGCCGATTGATAGCGGTCTTCGGCATTTTTAGCTAACAACTTTAATAAAATGCGGCCAAGCGCATCAGGAATTTCGGGATTGATCTGATTCGGCGAGGTCGGCGTTTTGGCAAGATGTGCATGCACCAATTCCATCGGGTCGTCTGACTCGAACGGCAGATGCGCGGTAAACATCTCATACAGCGTGACGCCTAAAGAATAGAGATCGGTGCGCTCGTCCACCACGCGGTTCATCCTGCCGGTCTGCTCCGGCGAGATATAGGCCAGCGTCCCTTCCAGCAGGTCAGGGTGGCCGAGATGCGGCATTTTTAAGCTCACTTTCGACGCAATGCCGAAATCAATAATCGTCACATTCTGCTGTTCCGGTTGGATCAAAATATTCTGGCTGTTGATATCCTTGTGAATCAGGTGATGTTGGTGAATTTCGCCGAGAATCTGCGCGATCCGAATCGCCACTCGTAGCAAATCGGACAACGCACGCGGAGTGTGCGTCAGCCATTCCTTCAGCGTGCAGCCATCCACATAATGCAAAATCAGTGTATCATGCCGCTCGATGATCGTCTGACCGCAGGCAGAACGCACGCCTGTAATGGTCAAATCTTTGGTAAAATCGTATTCGTTATAAAATTGAATGCGCTGGCGTTGGGTGGGGGTATCGGAACGAAGGACTTTCAGAATGACGGGCGCATGAGTTTCAACGAGTTCTGCGCGATAAATGCGCGAATTCTCTCCGTCATACAATAACAGCGGCGGCGCGATAAATGGCTGAAATGCGGCATTCATACTATTTTTCGCACAGAACGGGCTAATATGAGTTGCGCCGTTGGCGCAGTTGGGAACTTAACCACCCTGGCATCCTGAAAGGCGACGAGGCATCAAAAAAACGTTAGAAACCGAATTACTGATATTACGTCGCGCCGCCGACCATTCCCCTCCCAGGAGGCAGGACTGTGACGTTCTCCCGGAAACCCCTCCCCCCCCCTCCCCGAAGGGGAGGGCGTCTCCCCTCTCCTTCGGAGAGGGGCCGGGGGTGAGGTGAGAGAACGTCACAACCCTGCTCCCAGTAGGGGAGTGTGCGGCCATTCGTATCGAACCTGCTGCGTAACGTCACTGAATTACTGCGACAACGGCAGCGTGAATGTAAAGGTCGTCCCTTCCCCGACGTGGCTCGTGACATTCAGCGTTCCATTGTTCTGTTCAATAAATTCTTTGCACAGCACCAACCCCAACCCTGTCCCGGTTTCTCCGGCAGTCCCTTTGCGGCTGATTTTGACATCAACGCGGAACACATCTCGCAACATCGTTTCAGGAATGCCGATGCCGGTGTCCGCCACCGAAACAGCGGTCATTGTGCCATCCGATTCTGCCGAAATCGTAATCGCGCCGTTCGCAGGCGTAAATTTCAAGGCATTCGAGAGGAGATTGCGTAAAATCGCATCCACCATCTGCGCGTCAGCATACGCAAATAATTCTGACGGCATCTGGTTATAAAGGTGAATTTGTTTTTTTTTGGGCTGAGACTTCCAGACGAGAGATGTTTTGAGCGACAACATGGGTCAGATTGATGCGCTGCGGATGCACCTCCATCATGTTCCGCTGAATACGCGACCAGGTGAGCAGGTTCTCAAGCAATTCATACAGATTTCCCGCCGAGGTCCGGACTTTTTGGGCAATAGATTTGATGTTCTGGGGTTCCCATCCTTCGATATTGTCAATGATGAGTTCGGTAAGCACGAGCAAGGAATTAAACGGCTCGCGCAAATCGTGGGCTAAAATCGAAAAAAATTTGTCTTTGCAGGCGTTCAGTTCTTCTAACTGGCGGTTTTTCGTTTCTAATACGGCATTTTTTTCCTGAAGTTCTTGTTGGAGATGCTTAATCTTCAGGTGTGTCTGAAGGCGAGCGAACACTTCATCATGTTGCACCGGTTTCGTCAGATAATCCACGCCGCCTGCCTGGAATCCCTTCACTAACTCGACCGTATCCGATAACGCGGTCATATACAGCACTGGAATATCTTTTGCGATACCAATCTCTTTGATCGACCGGCACGTCGCAAAACCGTCCATCTCCGGCATCAGCACATCCATCAGGATCACATCCGGCAGCGGAAATTTTTTCAGCCGGTTGAGCGCCGCCTCGCCGCTTTGCGCCACGATAATCCGAAACCCCGATCCTTCTAAAAACTCGATCAAGGGTTTCAACACATCGGGCTGATCATCAACCATCATCACCGTGCGCTGTTCCATATTCACACCTGTCAGGAATGGCAACAAACCTCACAGGTTTTTGAAACCTGTGAGGTTTGATTCTCTATTTATATTACGGATTCTGGCTCAAAAACTCGCTGTCATAGGCTTTCAGCAGTTTCAGCAGCACGCCGTAAAACTCATCGAACGTGCCATCAATCGCGCGCCGCACTAAGAAGCAAGAAACCGAGCAGGCGACGCCGCCGTCGAAATCCTCTTCCGGCGCGTTCAGGTCTGCCGCTTCGGCAATCGCGCAGGATTCGTAGCAATATTCATAGAGTTTCCCGGTTTTGATCGCGTCTAAATACGCCTGTTTCCGCGCTTCCATCGCATTCGGATCGCTCTTCAGTTCCGCAAGCGCCTTGCGATAGACGAAATACGCATTCCGCGCCAGCTTGCGGAAATACTCGTCATAGACACCCTGCGTCGCCTCGCGGAACGCGGAATCGGTCGCGCCGGGAATCAGCGTCTCGCCGAGCCAGACCACAAACGCCGGGTTATAATGCCCAAAGGCATCTTTCGCGTCGAGGTTCAGCGCCGCGTTCGCATGCGGCCCTGAAAGGAACACCTCACCGCCAAACGCACTGGCAACGTCTCCAAACTCCGCAAAGGTTTTGAGCCGGTAATAGACATCCCGCAGGCTGTTTTCTGGATACACTATCGGATCAGTCGTGCCGTGATCCGTTGCGAGGTTCATGTTTTTCCAGGCGGTTTTCACCACATCCGCAAACGGAATGCTGTTTAATTCCCAGCCGGAATAGGAACTGACTCGTTCATTCGATAGACTCACCGCCTGCGAGCCGATACATTCGCCGGTGTCGGCGTTCCATGCGCTGACCGTGATATGGAAGCGATTGCCGACAATCAGATACATTCCAGTCACGATGGTGACCGCATCAGTGGCTTGTTTGAATTGTGCTAACACTTCCGGCGTCCGCTGCTCGAAGCCAGTCGCAGAGACAGATTGCCAAAGATTTTCCGTCGGACGCAGAAAGGTATATTCCGAGCTTCTCAATTCGCTTGTGATGCTGTCTGCTAAATTCACCCCCATTCCGGTCACGCGGCCTTGCAGGTTCGTAAAATCCAGTACAAGCACCGGGTCAGCCTCGAGCAACGGCTGCATCTGCTTTGCCAGCGAGTCTATCACTTCATAATACGATGGTTCGGACTCTTCCTCGCTCTCGCCTGTTTCGGAATCGGATGTCTCATTGGCCTGCGTGTCGGCTACTGGCTCATAGAGCGTCCGCGCCGTGACTTCTTCCGCCGACGCCGTGCCTGCTGCGACGACTTCGCTCCACCGTCCCGGCACGCGGGCGTTGA
>DF820455.1:1254658-1258113 GCA_000739515.1 Candidatus Moduliflexus flocculans | reverse complement strand
ACTTCTTCCGCCGACGCCGTGCCTGCTGCGACGACTTCGCTCCACCGTCCCGGCACGCGGGCGTTGATGGTGGCGTCATACATCGCCTCGACTGTCGTCATTGGCAGATAGTATCTGCCGAGATAGGCGGCGTGTACCTGGATTTTGAAGGTCTTCGTTTCGCCTGGATTGATGTCGAAATGCGTGTAAACCCGGTCGTCGCGAATGTCCTGATAATCGTAACGCTTGCCGCCATCCTGCGTCGGCGCGTCAAGCCGGACGTTCCGAATTTCCCAGCCCGACGGGAAAATCTGCGCCAACGCCACTTCATCGTATTTCGCGTGGGCGCTGGTGTTTTTGACCGTCGTGATGACGACCATGTCCGTTCCCTGCTCGACTGCCGTCGGATCAAGCTCGTAATTGTCGAGCGTGGTGTAATGCACGGTCAACGCCATGCCGTTTTCCGCCGCATGCTCCGTGCCCGGCGCAGGAATGCCGGAGACGATCACGCGCGGATAAACGCCGCCCTGTCCGATATTTTCCACCACAATTTTTCCGCTGTTTCCGACGCTGATGGTCAGCGGAACTTGCATGATTAACGCCTCTGACTGCACCGACTGCGCTTCGCCGCCGTTCCAACTGACGCGGCATTCGATCTTCTTGCCGCCCGTGTCGCCGCTCACGCCAGCATGACGCGCAATCGCGGTCAGCGCGTAGGCGGTCGTCTGCGTGCTGAGCCATTCGTCGCTGCTTAACGCTTCCGACAATTCTTTGACGAGCGGCAGCGCGTCGTTCATCCGTTTCAGCAATGACAGCGCGTCTAAAATCATCGCTTTGTCGCGGATGTCAGAGCCGTAGGTATTCGAGAGTTCGTTGTATTTCGGCACGGAGAGGCTCGCGCTTTCCACAAGCTGCGCCGCCGCTTCCGGTTGTCCCGCTAATGCGTAGGCTGCGGCAAGCTGCCACCGCGCCGTTGTCGGCAGGTTTTCCGTTTCCCGCAGGCGGTTCATCGCACCGAGTTCCGACGCGCCCGCAAGGGCAAGCGTGTAAAGCCGGTACGCCTGCATCAATTCCGCTTGACTCGCTCCGGCTTCCCAGTTCGCCGCCTTTTCGCGCTGATACCGTTTCCAGCGATCCAACATGCTTGGCGGCAGGACGTATCCGGCTTTTTCCGCCTCAATCAGGAAATGCCCGGCGTAGTTCGTCCCCCATTCGCTCGCCCCGCCTTCGCCCGGCCAGTACGCGAAGCCGCCGCTGCTCGTCTGGAACAACTGTAAGCGGCTGATGCCGTCGCTGACATTCTTCTGAATTTCCGCCTGCTGCGCCGGCGAAAGCTCAAGCAGCGTGTTCAGATAGACCTGCGGAAAGACCGACGAGGTTGTCTGCTCGATGCAGCCATACGGATAATGAATCAGGAAAAAGAGTCGCTTGCCGAGATTCAGCGGAGGAATACGCGACAGTTCCAGCATCGCGTTGTTTGTCCCTTCCATGCCAGGGAAGGCAATCTCCTGTTCCCAGCGCTCCCCTTGCGGCAGATGCGTCGCGAAGACATCCGTCACTTCGCCGCCAGACAGCCGCACATCGAGTTCAATCTGCTGCGTCGCGGTTTCTGTGCCGCTGATCGCTTCGATCTTGACTTTGCCGATGCCGGTTTTGGATGCGGTTTTGATGTTAAAACGCACCATGTCGTCGCCCGGCGCGGCAAATGTCAGCGTTTTCTCCGCGTCGCCGACGATTTGCAGCGGTTCTTCGGCGGTGACTTTCACCGTCACGTCTTTGATTTTTTCATCCATCGCAAAAACGGACACCGGCATTTCCGCCGATTCGTCCGGCCCAAGCACGCGCGGCAGCGTGCCGAGCAGCATCAGCGGCTTGCGGACAAAAACCGATTTTTCCGTCGAGCCGAACGCGTCGTTTTGCCCCGCCACCACCATGATCCGCACCTGACCGAAATATTGCGGAATGCCGATGACATGCGTATTTTTCGCGCCCGCCGGCAACTCGAACGGGCCGTAGAAGCGCACCATCGGCGGGAAGCGGTTCGCCTTTTTCTCGCCGCCGCGCAAGTTGTCGCCGCCGCCGATGGCGATCAATTTGTTCAGAATGCCGGAGGTCGCGTCCGCCACAAGGTCGTATAAATCCCAGGTTTTGATGCTGAGCGCGACTCGTTTATAAAAATGTTTCCAGGGGTCTGGCGTGGCGAAGCGCGTCAGGCCGAGCAAGCCTTCGTCCACAATCGCCACTGTGTAGGTCATCGGCTTGCCCTGCGCTTCGCTGATAGAAATCTGCGCACTTTGCTCCGGCGTCAGTTCTTCCGGCGCGTCAAGCTGCGGCTGCAACTTCGTCGCCGGGTCTTCTACTAACAGCGGAATCACGCCGTACATGCGGATCGGCAGGTCGTTTTCCTTCTGTTTATGCGGTTGCAGGAAGGTGACGTGCGCATAGACGTTCGGCGCCATGTCGCGAGTGGCGAAAAATTCGTAGCGCGTTTCGTCTGCGCTGCCATCAACCCACGCGGATTGAATCACCTTGTTGCCAGCTTCGATGCTGACCAGGCCGCGTCCGGCTTTGCCCGACGGAATGGTTAACACGATCTTTTCGCCGACGACATACTGAGGCTTGTCCGAAGAGAGCGTCAAGATGTTCGCCGCGCCGCCGCCTGCTTCTTTTTGCGAGCGTCCCGCCCAGCCCGGCCAGTCAATATAGACGACTTTGCCGGTACAATGGCCGCCCGCCGCGTCGCAGGCATAGACGAAGTAACGTCCCCAGTTAGGATATTTGACTTCGAACAGCCATTCGCCGACGCCGTCTTTGATGTCAACCACGCCTTTGGCAATCGGCTCGTTCGAAAGTTTTTCCACGTAATTCGCGCTTTCTTCCCACCACCAGCGCCAATCGAGCTTATAGAGCGTCATGTTGACCTGCGCGGACGGCACAGGCTTGCCGTCTTTGTCCAGCATGACGACCGACGCCGGATGTTTCGTGTCGGTCAGCAGCATCCCTCGCGCCGCGTCCCCTTTCGGCAGGCGCAGGCCGACGTAGCGTTCATACGGATTATAAGGGAGCGTAAAACGGTCGCTGCTGAACGTCCCGCTGTCTTCGAAGACGCGGGTGAAAAAGTTGGCGTTCAACATGCCCGGCGAGGCGTTTTCGGTTTTAATCGTCGCGTCAATCGGGGCTTTGCCTTCTTCGTCGAGTGTGCCTTCGAAAATGAACGACTCTTCCGATGCATACGTCCGGGTCGGGTCATCGAAAATGTAATCGGTATAGGTCGAAAATTTCGTCGGGCGCTGCGTAAACGTGACGCGAGTATCGGCGTTCAGATTCTTCGCAATCGCTCCGTGCAGCCACGTGGCCGACAATTCGCCCTGAATGTCGCCGCTTGATAAACTGGTCAGATTTTCGCCGAAACTCAGATTGATTTTCAGGCGGTTTGGCATGACCGTTTCGACTTTGAGCGGCTGCTCGAACGTGAC
>DF820455.1:1252097-1254542 GCA_000739515.1 Candidatus Moduliflexus flocculans | reverse complement strand
AACTCAGATTGATTTTCAGGCGGTTTGGCATGACCGTTTCGACTTTGAGCGGCTGCTCGAACGTGACGCCGCCGACGCGCACTCGCGCCATCCAGTTGCCGGTCGGCGCGTCCGGCGCAGTCGCTACCGGGAACGGATAAAAGCCGTTCAGCGACTCTTTCGCTTTGATCGTTTTGACGATCTGGCCTTGCGGGTTCAGCAATTCGAACACCACCGGATGCCCTTTCGGCAGCGCGTGTTCCTGATCCCAGAGCAAAAAGGTCAGATACATCGTGTCGCCCGGACGCCAGACGCCGCGTTCGCCGTAAATCATCCCTTTAATCCCTTTTTTGACCTCTTCGCCGCCGACATCGAAACTGCTGAGAGATAAGGCCGAGCCGTCGTCCAATTTCAGGAAACCGGCCTGATCGCCGAGATGCGCAACGGCGACGAACGGCTTGCGGTCGAAATGAAGCGTCGCTTTGCCGTTTGTGTCAGTTTTCGCCATGCTCATCCGCTGCTGCTGGTAATCAAGCAATTCGACATCCACGCCCTCCAGCGGCAGCGCGGTTTTGATGTCGGTCGCGAACACGGTCACGTCGTTCAGGGCGCGTTTCGCGATCAAGCCAATGTCCGACACAAGCACGTTGCGCGAGACCGTGCTGCTGCTGTTGTAATAGGGCATGTAATACGCCTTGTGGCAGGGATTGTTGCGGTTATAGTGGCATTCGTACCAGCCGTCATCCATGCACTCTTCGTAATAATCCCACGAACTGCGATCTTTGACGCCAGTGTCCCACGCATCCGAGATTTCCGGCAGCACGATTTCCTCGTTTTCCGGCGCGTTCGGACATTGATAGACCACGTTCGGGCGTTGGAACGAGAGCGTCAGCGTGTACATGCCGCCAGGGAAATTCTGGACGAGCGGTGTCAAATCGAGACCGTGCCGCACCCAGCTATTCTGCTGTTCGGTTTTAAAATCGAGATCAACCATCTTTTGCCAGACCACGCGCCCGACCCGGCGCAATTCGCTGTTGCTTCCGCTGTCTAAACTGTTGACCTGCAAAAATTGCGGCATGTTTTTGTCGAACACCTGCATCGCCTCGACAATCACCTGTTTCAAATTGTAGGTTTCAATCGGAATCGTCAAGCCCGCCGACGACGGCAGAATAATGCCGTTGCCGACAAACCGCGCCTGCGGCAGCGTTTCGGTGAAATCAACATCGAATGCGGCTTTTTCGCTGAGGCGGAAACCGAACACATTTCTCACGCCCGCCGCGACCGTGACTTTATGTGGGCTGTCCCAGCGTTCGCGGCCATAGACTTTGATCAGGCTGCCGTCAACTTCGGCGCGGATATAGTATTCTTCATAATCGCTGATTTGAATCAGCCCCTTCAAATCTTGCGCTGTTTTGAGCGAGTCGCTGAAACGAATTTCGATATATTGTTCCGCGCCTTTGATCGCTCTTGCGCTGAGCGCCTGAAACGGCCCGGCAGCCGGAACGCTGACAGTTTCCGTTCCGGTAGATTCCGACCCAACCGGAGCGCCGTTCCAGGTGAGCGTCACTTCGGACGCAGCCTCTTTGCGCTGCACGCCGGTCACGGTAAACGGATGGCTGTTACCGTAATGCGACCATTCGATGCTGAGGGCTGCGCCGTCTTGCGTCGCAGTCAGGAGTTTCGGGATATTGGCTTCGTCTTCGGCGTCGGAAGTGGTTAATGAGCCGCGCAATTTTAATTGCGTCGCATCCTGTTCGTTCACCGCCTCAAGCCCATCAATTTTGATCTCAATGGCCTGATGTTTGACGATAAAGTCGAACAGGAATGGTTCCGGCGCTTCAGCGCCCTGGATAAAGGTCGAAAAATTCACGGTTGCCGCGTATTTCTGTCCGGCAGGAAGCGGCTGCGCCGGGCGAAATTCCAGCGTGTTCTGCTCCGTCCAGAGGGCAGTTCCGGGAATATCCGGCACGAATGACAGCGGGGAAACGGTGAGCGGTTGATTGAGTTGCTCCGGCAGCGCCACGTTATCCGTGAATTTGACCTGGATGGCGCTTTTGCGGGAAATTTCCCCGGCGGTATGCGCTGTAACCATCACCGGCGAGGTGAGGCTGGTGGCCTGCGCTTGAGGCAGCGCAAACGCGATCAGCAGCAAACAAAGCAGATAGATGAATCGTGATGTTTTCATAACGGCCTTCTCCTTGACATCGCTTGATAAAACGAAATTTTTCGACGACACTGAGGAGTAAAAAGACATAATATTGAAAATGCAAGATTTTTTATCAGAAAAGTCGCAACTCGATTTTTTACAAATAATTAAGCAATATCAAATTTAGGGGCAGGCAATTATGAGATGGGAGGGGGAATTCTTCTTACGTAACTGATGTTACGCAGCGCCGCCGACAATTCCCCTCCTGGGAGGGGCAAGGGGTGGGTTCGTCCGTGAGTGATTGCTCGTGTCAAGAACCC
>DF820455.1:1232054-1252038 GCA_000739515.1 Candidatus Moduliflexus flocculans | reverse complement strand
CTGATGTTACGCAGCGCCGCCGACAATTCCCCTCCTGGGAGGGGCAAGGGGTGGGTTCGTCCGTGAGTGATTGCTCGTGTCAAGAACCCACCCCCAACCCCTCCCCGGAGGGGAGTGTGCGGTCATTCGTCTCGAATCGGCTGCGTAACATGAGTTACGTAACTATTTACGTATCACTGGACAGTCCTGTTCGCATCTTGAATGAGCGGAAATCCTGTACTGCCGACGTCCCCCGTCGGCCTTTCCATCAGACCTCGTTTTCAGGCCGACCGTCGGCGGTACGTAAACACTTACCTTCTTATACCAATTGTGGTAAATACGATCATATTTGACCATCACGGTAGAGACGCCCCGGCGGGGCGTCTCTAAGGGGTAACATGATCTTTTTTAAGGCAATTGGTATTACAATGTGTAACTATGCCTCTTTAAACAGCCAGGTCGAAAGATACCGTTCTCCGGTATCTGGCAGCACAACCACAATGGTTTTTCCGGCATTCTCTTTGCGTCGCGCCACTTCTAACGCGCCCCAGCAAGCTGCGCCGCTGGAAATCCCCGCCAGAATTCCTTCCTGTTTCGCTAACAATCGAGAGGTTGCGCCAGCATCGACATCTTTGACATGCAGCACCTCATCAAGCAGCTCGCGATTCAGCACTTGCGGCAAAAAGCCCGGCGAAATCCCCTGAATTTTATGCGGCGCATGCGCTCCGCCGACTAACACGCGGGAAGATTCGGGTTCGATCGCAATCGCTTTGAACGTCGGTTTGCGCGATTTGATCACTTCGGCGACGCCGGTAATCGTGCCGCCCGTGCCAACGCCAGCCACGAGAATATCCACCTGTCCATCGGTGTCGTTCCAGATTTCTTCGGCGGTGGTGCGGCGGTGAATCTCAGGGTTGGCCGGGTTTTGGAACTGCTGCAAAATAATTGCGTTTGGGACGGTTCGGGCTAATTCCTCAGCACGCTGCACCGCGCCTTTCATTCCTTCCGAGCCAGGCGTCAGCACGACAACCACGCCAAGAAACGCCAATAACTGACGGCGTTCGACGCTGAATGTCTCCGGCATGGTAATCATCAATTTATACCCTTTGGCAGCGGCGGCGAACGCCAACGCAATGCCGGTATTGCCGCTGGTTGGCTCGATCAGCACCGAATTCGCATCAATCAGCCCGCGCCGTTCGGCATCTTCAATCATGGCGACACCAATGCGGTCTTTCACGCTGGATAGCGGGTTAAATGATTCCAATTTCGCGAGCACAGTCGCGTTCATGCCTTCAGTAAGGCGATTCAACCTGACAAGCGGCGTGTTGCCGACAGTTTTTGTAATGTCTTCATAAATGCGACTCATAATGTTATTCCTTTGTAATTATTGAGCTATTTTTCGCCGTAGGCGATGCGGTCTTGTAGAAAAGGCCCCATCACCACCCCGTTTGTTCGCCGTAGGCGATACGCTCCCGCAACCGCTACGCGATAGAGTCTGATGCTGAATTCGCCTGCTACACAACCAGAAGCCCTACGGGCTAAATAGTTACGTTCCTTATTTGATCATATTATTTTTTAACGCGACCAGAGCGAATGTAAATTGTTCACGGCGTCTGGCAGAATTTCAAGCAGGTACTCAATGTCTTCAGCCGTTGTAAAGCGCCCGAATGTGATGCGCAGCGCGCCGATGGCTTGCAATGGATTGCGACCAATCGCGGCGAGCACGTGTGACGTTTTATTTTGATGCGAGGAACACGCCGAGCCGGTCGAGACGATGATTCCTTGTTTGTCTAACGCCATCAGCAAATTCGGCGCCTGCCCTTCGAAACCGTCGAACCCGACATTGATATTCGTCGGCAGCCGCAATGTCCTGTGACCGTTCAGATAGGCCGACGGAATCGCGGCAAATATGCCGTCAATGGCGCGATCTCGCAGTGCATGGAGACGCGGCAATTCGTGAGACATTTCTGTTGCGCAAATCTGTGCCGCCTTCGCAAAACCGATAATCCCCGGCACGTTTTCTGTAGCGGATCGCAAACCGAATTCATGTCCGCCGCCATGCTGCCAGGGGAGAATGGCTGAACCGCTGCGAATGTATAACGCGCCGACGCCTTTCGGCCCGTGAATTTTATGCGCGTTGATCGTCGCAAAATCCACGTTCAGGCGTTCGACATCGAACGGGATTTTTCCGAAGGATTGACAGGCGTCGGTGTGAAAATAAACGCCGCGTTCTCGGCACAATGCGCCGATTTCATCGAGCGGCTGAATCACGCCGATTTCGTTGTTTGCGTGCATAATGGACACCAAAATCGTCTCTGGCTGCAAACATTCTTGTAACTGATTCACGTCAATCAACCCGTCGCCATTCACTGGCAGATAGGTGACGGAAAAGCCTTGCGTTTCAAGCCAACGACAGGAATTCAG
The DNA here is from genome assembly GCA_000739515.1 of Candidatus Moduliflexus flocculans. Lineage (GTDB taxonomy): Bacteria > Moduliflexota > Moduliflexia > Moduliflexales > Moduliflexaceae > Moduliflexus > Moduliflexus flocculans. Next base: position 1,249,635 of record DF820455.1, on the reverse strand, counting down.
CACGCAGTCGTGCTCAATTGCCGACACAATCAGATGATTGCCGCGATGACGATTGGCAAACGCGCAGCCTTTCAGCGCGAAATTATTGGATTCCGTGCCGCTCGATGTAAAAATGATCTCTTCGCGTTTCGCGTTCAACGCGGCGGCAAGATCAGTCCGCGCCTGTTCGATGGCTTCTCGGGCTTCCTGGCCTTTGATGTGCAAACTTGAGGGATTGCCGTAGTTCTGTCCGAAAAATGGCAGCATCGCCGCCAGCACGCGCTCATCAACCTGCGTACTGGCGGCATTATCAAAATAGACGCTCTTCATCATTCCTCTCCTCTGAAAGTCGTGTAGGTCGAAACGATAGTTTCGACCTACAGAAAAAATCGTTTCACGTATTCCCTATTTTTACAGGTCATACTCGGCAGATGTGGTCGCAAGATAGCTCGAAATCTCCTCGCGCTTTGATGCGGTAATCTCCTGCGCATGTTGACGGGATCGGTCTGCTTTCGGAACCGTGAAACGGAAACGGCTTCCTTGACCGACTTCGCTGTCAACGCGGAGGACGCCGCCGTTCTTCTCGACAAACTCCTTGCATAAGACCAACCCTAAGCCTGTTCCCGGCTCTTTTGCCGTGCCGGGCATTGAAAAAACCACATCAATTTTAAACAACTTTTGAAGATGTTCCGGGCTGATGCCGACGCCGGTATCAGCAACCGTAATTTCCTCGTAATCGTTCGCAGACGACGAACTCACCGTAATCTTTCCTCCAGGTTCCGTAAATTTGATGGCATTGGACACAAGATTGCGCACCACTGTTTTTAACATGTGCGGATCGGCAAATACGACGCTTGTCATCGGAACATTCACCTGCACGGCAATCTCTTTTTTTTGCGCGTTCGCTTCGAGCAAAAACACCGTTTCATCAATCAGCCCAAAGAGGTCGCATTGTTCCGGCTGCCAGGGCATTTTCCCGCGCTGAAGCCGCGACCATTCCAGAATGTCTTCCAACAGGTCGCACACGCGCTTCGAGGCGACGTAACTATGCCGGATATACTCTTTTCTGACCTGATCTTCATATTTATCATAATTCGATTGGAGGATTTCTAAAAAACCGGAAACCACCGACATCGGGCTGCGCAGATCATGGCCTAAAATCGAAAAAAAGCTATCTTTTTGTTCGTTTGTCTGGCGCAAGGCGTGATTATCGCGGATGACTTTGCCGAAACGATAACCAATCATGGAAGAGAGAACAATGACGACGCCTGCCCAGCACAACATCATGGCCATATCGGCGATTTTGATCGTTTGAATTGCGTGAAATGCAATGATGAAGAGCGGCAAAAATGCCACAAGACTAATCAGAATGCCTGATATGGAATAATTCAACGGTGGAGTCGGTTTTTTCATTGTTCATCTCCTTTTTTGCTTCAGGTAAACGTGTTATTAGCGATAATGCCGCCGCCAACGACAAGATCGCCATCGTAAAAGACGGCGGATTGTCCCGGCGTGATTGCCTCTTGCGGCGCTTCGAATTTTACGAGGATTGTATCAGTTGTTAGCGGCTCGATTTGCACGGCAGCGGCAACATGCGCCGACCGCAATTTTGCGTTCACACGCATCGGCTCAATTAAGGCGTCAATCGCAATCCAATTTAATTGCGTCACCACGCATTCATATAATCACCGTATTGGCATTGACGTCAAGTCCAATCGCGTATAATGGTTCGGCAGCGGCAATTCCCAGCCCTTTGCGCTGGCCGATGGTATAATGCCAAACGCCCTGATGCATCCCAATCACGTGGCCATTCGTATCCACAATATTCCCGGGACACTCTGGCAAACAGAGCAGATCGCGGTAATCTCCGCTGTAAAAATCCTGGCTTTCGGCGATGTCCGCGACTGCGCCAAGTCCGGCGCGACGGGCAATAGCACGTACATCCTCCTTGCGATATTGCGCCAACGGAAAGCGCGAACGCGCTAATTGCTGCTGCGATAGGCGATAGAGAAAATAGGATTGATCCTTTTTGCCATCTTTGCCCTTTCGTAATAAAAACCTGCCAGTTGCCGCATCTTGCGTCACTCGCGCGTAATGTCCGGTAGCAAAGGCGTCGAATGGCATGTTGGCCAGTTCAATCATCAGCGGCAGCAAGCCGAATTTGACAAGTTGATTGCAACGCACGCACGGGTTCGGCGTGCGTCCGGCCTGATACTCTTCTTGAAAATAGGCCAGCATGATCTCCTGATACTGTTTGGCGCAATCAAAGACGTAAAACGGCATATCAAGTTGCTCGCAAACGTGCCGCGCCGTGTCGAGTTCTTGCGCTTCGTCCGGGCCGTAACACGCATGTCTCTGCGGTGCGGCAGTTAAAACAGACGATCGATCCCAGAGCGCCATGCTGACGCCGAATACGTCGTGTCCGGCTTCCTTCAATAACCAGGCGGCCACGGACGAATCCACGCCGCCGCTCATGCCAACAGCAATTTTCATTATTTTTCTTCCTCGCTTGCATCGATCAGCCCTGCATTGAGACGACCAGGATAGAAGAATCGGCTGTCAGGGAATTCGAATATTCCTGACAGCCGATGAACTCAATTTATGCAGTTTTCTGCAATGCCTGCTCGATATCGGCCAGAATGTCGTTAATATGCTCGACGCCGATGGAGAGGCGGATGAAATCGGGCGTGACGCCGGTCGCGATCTGTTCTTCTGCCGAAAACTGTGCCGAAATCAATCGGGCGCAGCAGATCCGGCGACACGGTATTATCCAACACGAGCGGAATGCCGTTGTCGTGAGCGATACTGGAAAGTGTTTCTAAATCGGCCACATCGAGTTTCGGGTTGCCGATGGATTCAGCGTACACCGCTTTTGTTTTCGGCGTGATCGCCTTGCGCAGCCCCTCGAAATCATTCGATTTCACGAATCTGACGGTGATGCCCAGTCGCTTGAAGGTGTAATGAAAGAGATTGTACGTGCCTCCGTAGAGATTATCTGTCGAGACGATTTCGTCGCCGGCCTGCGCGATATTCAGCAGCGCTAAGGTAATCGCCGACTGGCCGCTGGCGACGGCTAACGCGCCGACGCCGCCATCCAGCGCCGCAATGCGTTTTTCCAGCACGTCGGTTGTAGGGTTCATCAATCGCGTATAGATGTTGCCGAATTCGGCTAATCCGAAGAGACGCGCGGCATGTTCCGTATCGTGAAACTGATACGACGTGGTTTGATAAATCGGTACGGCTCGCGATCCAGTGGTCGGGTCTGGCTACTGTCCCGGATGTAACGCTAATGTTTCAAGATGAAGTTGGCTGTCAATTTTACTCACTGATGTTACGCAGCGCCGCCGACAATTCCCCTCCTGGGAGGGGCAAGGGGTGGGGTCGTCCGTGAGTGATTGCTCGTGTCAAGAACCCACCCCCAACCCCTCCCAGGAGGGGGGTTTGCGGCCATTTGTATTGAACCTGCTGCGTAACATGAGTTACTCATAGCAATTCTCCTGTGTTTTGATACGGTTGTTGTTATTGTTGGGAGGAATAAATATTCAACTTCTATTATTTCTATTTTTTTAGTAGAAATTAAATGTATTTTTGTCAACAAGAATTTTCTATTTCTAGAAAAATTCGTATTTCATCTTCTCTAACTATTTGAATGTATTATAGATAGTGTCATCGCCTTCACTGGCATTGCTGCCAGATTTGAGAGCGAATCATGCTGATTTGTAAAGAATGGTCTGATGTTTGAGGCATTGACTTGCCAACGCAGAACGTTGACGTTCTGGATGTTTACGGTGAGAATAGCGGGGAAATCAGAAACTTACGGAACAGGGAGAATGCCTCCCTGTTCCATTAAATCACGTAATTCGATTCGTTGGCAATGCCGCGCTTGCGTTCAATCATATTTTCCAGCGTGATGGCGTCCATTGCCTGAATGAGTTTGGCGGAGATTTCGCTCCAGACATCTCTGGCAACGCACGCTTCTGCCTGGGCGCAGATCGGGGCATTTTCCACGCAATCCACTAAGGATAACGGCCCTTCGGTGGTTTGCACAATGTCTCGCACCGTAATCTGTGCTGGCGGTTTGGACAATTCATAACCGCCATGCGCGCCGCGGGTTGACGTGACTAATCCGGCTTGTTTCAGCGGCGGAATTAACTGCCAGAGATATTTTTCCGAAATCTGTTGGCGTTCCGCAATATCCTTTAAAAAAATCGGTCCTTCGCCATAATGCAAGGCGAGATCGAACATCAAACGCACGCCGTAACGGCCTTTTGTAGATAATTTCATGCATCGCCCCTTACGCACCGGCGAACAGCCTTGTTCGCCGGCACAAAGAAATAATTGCCTCATTTTTTATATATTTCAGGGTTCAAGCAGGTCGGCGCTGGCGTTCCGGCCACCATCGCCAGAATATTTTCCGCGACGAGCCGCGACATTCCCTCGCGAGCAGACACCGACGCTGAGCCAGTATGCGGCGCGACCACGACATTATTCAGGTCTTTTAAGCCGTCCACCATTTTCGGCTCGAATTCATACACATCTAGCCCCGCGCCCGCAATATCGCCATTTTTCAGGGCGTCCACCAATTCGGCTTCGTTGATGACCGGGCCGCGCGATGTGTTAATCAGATACGCGGTCTTTTTCATCATTTTGAACTGTTTCGCGCCGAATAGATGGCGGGTTTCCGGCAGGAGCGGCACATGTACGCTGATAAAATCCGACGCCGCTAACAATTCTTCGAATTCGACCTTTTTTGCGTCTAATTCTTGTTCTAACTTTTCATTTTGATCGGCATCGCAATAAAGTACCGGCATGTCGAAGCCGCGCGATTTCCTTGCCATCGCCGCGCCGATGCGTCCTGCGCCGACAATGCCGAGCGTTTTGCCGGTCACGTCGCCGCCGATAAATTGCAGCGGCGCCCAGCCCGGCCATTGCCCCGCGCGCATCACGCCATCCGATTCCACGACGCGGCGGCAGACCGCAAACAGCAGCGCCCATGCCATTTCCGCCGTCGCGTTGGTCAAGACGCCCGGCGTATTCGACAACGGCACGCCGCGTTTCGTCGCCTCTTTGACATCCATATTATCAAAGCCGACCGCAAAATTCGCCACCCCTTTCACGCCAGCGGCAGCGTCTAAAAATTCGGCGTCCACTTTGTCGGTCAACATGGTGACAATGCCATCGCGGCCTTTGATCTGCGCCAATAATTCCTGCCGCGTCAACGGGCGGTCATGCGGATTGATCTCAACATCGCACGTCGCTTTCAGCAGATCAATGCCGAATTGGGGAATCAAGCGGGTAATGTAAATTTTCGGTCTGTTCATGGCAATCTCCTTTCATTAACGATTCGAGAAACTACAAGGATAAGTATAAGAATAGATGAAATTGTCGAAATGCGAGAGTTTTATCCTTTCTTACACTCATCCCTGTAGTTCAAACCTTTGAATCATGTCAATCTGTTTTGCGCCAAAATCTGTGTTTGCAGAAATCTTTTTCATGCAAAAAATTTATTGACGAATTTCTTTCGGCGCCTTCAGAATCGCAGATATGTACAGGTACACAGAACATGATATGATATGGCAAGCTGTCAGACACTTCGAAAGTGTCTGACAGCGATATACAACGAAATTCTATGCAACACTATTTAGCTGAAACAGATATTCTAAATTGGACGCATCCCGATGTGCTGCAACTCGCCCGACAACTCGCCGGAGACGAGCGTGATGCGGCGATAATCGCCAAGCGCTGTTTCGAATGGGTGCGGGACGAAATTCAACATAGTTACGACTACCGCATGAATCCGTTAACCTGCGCGGCGTCGGACGTATTGAAACATCGGACAGGCTTTTGTTACGCGAAAAGCCATCTGTTAGCCGTGCTGCTCCGCGCCAACGGCATTCCCGCCGGATTATGTTATCAACGCCTTCGCCTTGATGATGAAGGGTCGCCATTCTGCTTGCATGGACTCGTTGCGGCGCATTTGCCGGAAATTGGCTGGTATCGCATTGATCCGCGCGGCAACAAGCCGGGCGTCAACGCGCAATTTACGCCGCCTCGCGAGCAATTGGCGTTTGCCGTAAGATTCGACGGCGAGGCGTTATTTCAGGAAATCTGGCCGGAGCCGCTGCCGATCATCGTTCGTTTCTTGCAGCAATCCATTCCAGTGGAACAGGCGTGGGAACAACTGCCTGATATTGATATTCTGCCGAGCCATCCGGTATGAGCCTCGATCTCTCCATCGTCATCGTCAGTTTCAACACCAGCCGCCTGCTGGAAGAATGCGTCGCTTCGATTTACGCGCAGACGCGGGGCGTGTCGTTCGAAATTATCGTCGTGGATAATGCCTCCGCCGACGACAGCGTGGCGATGCTGAAACGCCGCTTTCCATACATTCGGCGCATCGAAAACGTGACCAACAACCGCTACGCCATCGCCAATAATCAGGGACTTGAGGCGGCGCAAGGGCGTTACGTGCTGTATCTGAACAGCGATACGCTGCTGCAAGGGAACACGCTGGCAGAACTCTGCGGCTTTTTAGATCGTTATCCGCAGGTCGGCGGCGTCGGCGGGCGATTGGTCTATGCGGACGGCGCGTTTCAGGATTCCTGTTTTCGTTTTCCCTCCGCGCTCAATCTTTTTTATCTGGCAACGTTGGCCCGCTTTTACTGGGAAACGCCGTTGTCCGGCAATTACGCGCCGCATGAAGTCGAGACGCCGCGCCCGGTGGATTTTGTCGTCGGCGCCTGTTTTTTAGCGCGGCGCGACGTATTGCGGCAATGTCAGGGGATGAACCCGGCCTTTTTCCTGTATGGCGAAGACAGCGATCTCTGCTACCGAATGCGGCGATTGGGCTGGGAAATCTATTATTTCCCGACCGAACACGCCGTCATCCATTACGCCGGGGCCAGCACGCCGCATCTGCTCGGCGCAGAAGCCGAAAAAAAACATCTGCAAGGCTGGCGCGCTCGCTTTCAATTTGTCCGCAAACATTATCCTTTCTGGCGCAGAAGCATGATTTTCGCCGCGATGTGCGCCGCGTTCGGCGTGAATGTTTTGCTATACGGCGCAACCGCCCTGAAACGCCGCGATTGGAACGCCGCGCAGCCGCTCCGCCTGCACTGGCAGATTACAAAGGCCGCGCTTGCGGCGCTGTAACGCGCCCGGTTTTCTCTTGACTTTTCTCAGGTGCGCCGCGATTTTGCCGGACATAAGCTGTCAGACACCGGCGAGGTGTCTGACAGCTTGCGAATCGCAAAGGAGCGAAATTATGAACGACAAACGAGTGATGGAACTCAAGATGGACGATGGCACACCGGTTTATGTCGAAGTCGCGCAAGGAGAAGGGTACGACGCGGAGCGCGTCACGCGGGGCGGCAGTGGCCAGCAAGGCTTTGTGGAAGCGGAAAAGCGTTTTACCGACGCGATTGCCAGAGTCAAGCCCGCAGCGGAATTCGTGTTGAACGCTTTCCGCGAAATGAATGAGCCGGATCAAATCGGCCTCGAATTCGGCGTCAAATTTAACGCCAAAGCCGGCGCAATCTTAGCGTCGGTGGATAGCGAAGCCACGTTTAAAGTCTCGCTGCTCTGGAAAAAAGCGGGGAAACCGTAGGGGCGAACCCCCGTGTTCGCCCCAGGGCTGTTACGTTCTCGTTCCACGCTCCGCGTGGAACGAGGGTGTTTCTCACTCTTCTGAAATTTAGAACTTAACAACCCTGCCGTAAAATAGGGCAGACACGGGGGGCTGCCCCTACATGGAAATGTTTATGAACTCATCGATTCCTAATCATGCCATTGCGCGGATTTTCGCGCAGCGCGTCCCGGTCGGCGCGGGATTTCTGGTGTCGCCGCGTTATCTCCTGACCTGTGCGCATGTCGTGGAAGCCGCGCTTGGTTTGCCGAAATATGCGCCCGACGCACCGACGCAGCGTGTCGAATTCGATTGCTGCCGAAACATGCGCCGCTGAAGGCGCGAGTCGTTCGCTGGCTGCCGATTTGCGATCAGCCGACGCCGGGCGCGCCGGAAGACATCGCGCTATTGGAAATCGCAACCGAGACGCCGCTGCCGCCGGATGCGCGTCCGCTTGACCTGTTGACGCTGCCGGACGGCCATTACGCCGGGCGGACGTTTCGCGCTTACGGCTTGCCCGAACGCATGGAAGACGACGGCGAATGGGCGAACGGCAGACTCGGCGATCTTGTTGCCAGCGGGCGCGTGCAATTGCGGCATGATGTCGGACGCCGCGCCATCGAACACGGCTTCAGCGGCGCGGCGGTCTGGGATGACCAGCAAGAAGCGGCGCTCGGCATGATTGTCGCGATTCGCGGGCGCGACGAGTTTGCGTCGGCTTACATGATTCCGGCGGCGCTGCTGCTTGACGCCTGTCCGGAGCTTGAACCGGCGCGGCGGGCGCTGAATCCGTACAAAGGGCTGCAAGCGTTCGCGGAAGCGGATGCGCCCTATTTTTTCGGGCGCGAGGAATTGGTCGCCGAATTCGAGCAAAAGCTGAACGCCGCGCCATTTCTCACCATGCTTGGGCCGTCGGGCAGCGGCAAATCGTCGGCAATTTGCGCCGGGTTGCTGCCGTGCCTGAAGGCCGCTGATCCCGGCCTGCTCGTCGTGGAGATGTGTCCCGGCGACGAGCCGCTCAAGGCGCTAACCGAAGAACTGATTCCGCTGTTAGAGCCTGAATTCTCAGAAACCGACCGCCTCAAAGAACAGAATAAGCTGTATGCCGCGCTGCTCGCCAACGAAATCGCGTTGCCGGATGTGCTTGACCGCATCATCAAAAAACAACGCGCCACGTCGCTGCTGCTCGTCGTGGATCAATTCGAGGAACTCTACACGCTGGGCGAGATGACCGAGGAGCGCCGCCGCTTCGTGGAACTGCTGCTCGACGCGCTCGCCTGCGCGGAACGCCGGAGCGCCTGCGGCCTGCTGATTGCGCTGCGCAGCGACTTTTTCGACCGGACGAACAGCGTCCCGGCGCTGAGTCAGGCGATTTCCGCGCAGCATCATCTCGTTCCGGCCATGACGGACGCGGAACTGCGGCGGGCGATTGCCGAACCGGCGCGGGTGGCGGGGCAGCCGCTCGATGCGATGGTGGTTGACGAATTGCTGCGGCAGATGGACAAACGCGACGGGGCGCTGCCGCTGCTGGAATTCGCGCTGACGGAAATCTGGAACGGCATGACAAAGGGCGCGGACGCGCTGGAGACGCTGACGCGGATCGGCGGCGTCGGCGGCGCATTGGCAAAGAAAGCGCAGACGATTTTCGATGGCCTGACGCCGGACGCGCAGGAGATCGCCCGCCGCGCCTTTCTCGCCATGATGCGGCTCGGCGAAGGCGCGAAAGACACCCGCCGCCGCGACCGCCTGAGCGACGTGATCGCGCATGGCGACGACCCGGCGCAGACGCATCGCGCCCTGACGCCGTTCGCGCAGCGCGAAGCGCGGCTGCTGACGCTTGGGGAGAACGCCGTTGACATCACGCACGAGGCGCTATTGGAACACTGGGACAGCCTGAAAGCGTGGATCGAAGCGAGCCGCGCCGACCTCCGCTTCCGCGACCGGCTGCGCGACGCGGCGCGGCACTGGGACGAGATCGGGCGCAAAGCGGGCGCGCTCTGGCAGACGCCGGATTTGGAGCAGTTGATCGCCTTCGAACGGCGGGCGGGCAAGGAACTGACGACGCTCGAAGTCGAGTTTTTCCGCGCCGCGAAATGGCGCAAGCGGCGCGCGCGCCTGACGACCTTCGCGGTCATGCTCGCGCTATTGGGATTGACGGCGGCCTCGACCATCGGCTTGCTGCGGGCGCAAGAAGCCGAACAGAAGGCGCGGCGGAATTAGAACAAAAGCGGGCGCAAAAGCAGCAGCAGGCGGCGGAAAAAGCCGAAGAACGCGCTATCAGACAGAAAGAGCTGGCATTGGATGCGATCAATTCATTGACCTACGATTTAAGAGATGAATTGGTAAAATTGCCAGGTGCGCATCAAATTGTCGCTCGCATTTTAGCATCGAATCTCGCGTTGTTGGATCGAGTCTATGAATTAGACCCCGACACGCCTCGCGCTCAACGTGAAAAATCGGTCAATTTGAATCACATCGGAGATGTTTTGCTTTTATTAGGAGATACAAATAAGGCATTGCAATCATATCAGCAGGGATTGGAGATTATTCAGCGGCTCGCGGCGGCAGACCCGGCGAATGCGCAGGCACAGCGCGACCTCTCGGTCAGCGATAAGAAGATCGGCGACATTCAGCAGCAGCGCGGCGACACGGATGCCGCGCTGACAGCGTATCAGCAGGATTTAGAGATTGCCAAGCGGCTCGCGGCGGCAGACCCGGCGAATGCGGCGGCGCAGCGCGATTTAATCGTCAGTTTCTATAAATTGGGACAAATCGAGGAAAAATCGAGCGAACCGAAAACCGCTTTAAAATGGTATCAACAGGCGTTGCCGATTGCGGAGCGACTTGCAAAAGATACCGCCAATGCGCAGGCGCAAAAGGATTTGAAAATATTGCAGGAAACAATCAAAGAGTTGCAGAACGCCGCTGGGGAAGAATAGCTGTCAGACACCTTGAAGGTGTCTGACAGCTTGCGCCGCCACCGCGAACACGGGCGTAGGGGCGACCCCCGTGTTCGCCCCAAAACTGGCAGACACGGCAGGGCTGTTACGTTCTCGCCAAACGGTGTCATGGCGAGGAGCGACAGCGACGAAGCCATCTCGTCGGGTTCAGGGATTGCTTCGTCGTTGTCACTCCTCGCAATGACAGAACGTAACAGCCCTGGGCAGACACGGGGGTCTGCCCCTACGGTGTGCGTTGAATGTTTATTCCCCGATCCGCCATTTATTCGGATTCAACAGGGCGTCGGGTTTGATGGCGATGGCGCGTTGTTCGTCGCCGCGCAGAAAATCTACGATGACGCTGTCGGCGTCTTTCGCTTTGGTGTAATTCGCGGTGATCTGCGCGATCTGCTCGAATTGGGCGTCATCCGGATCGCCGTCAATCACGACGGTCGGGCCAGGAATGTCGCGGACAGCCGCAGTCCAGCGTCCGGCGGCATATTTTATCAAATAGTCGTTATCCACTTCATGCCGCCCGACAATGATTTTCAGGTTGTCCGCCAGCCGCAAATGCCGTCCAAGTTTCAGCAGCATCACGTCCGTCGTGGTGAGCAGCGGTTCGGGTGTGTGCGCCAATAATTCTTTCAGGCGGAGCGAAAAACTCGGATCGTTTAATAAACAACCGCCCGCAGGCTGCTGGAAACTGAGACCGTACTGCCGCGCCAACGCTAACTGCTCGTGGCGGCCTCGCCCGGAAATCCCCAATAAGCGCTCGCGATCCACCAATCCTTGCTGTTCGGGAATCGTCGGCTCAAGAATTTTCGCGGAAAGCGGGCGGAGCAGATAGCCGCGCAGCCCGGCGCGCTGCTCGATCAGGTGCATGGTGTGCAGCATCTGCGACATGGGGCGCTGTCCGACGACTTCGCCGGTAAAAATAAACTGCGCTTGATGCGCCTCCATGTAGGCTTTGGCCTGCTGTAAGATAAAAATTTTGCAGTCTATGCAGGGGTTCATCTCCGAGCCGTAGCCATGTTTCGGATGCAGCACCACCTGCAAAAACGGTTCGGTGACGTCAATCTCTTGAATCGTGACGTCGAGTTTGCGCTCGATGTCGGCGCGATCAATTTCGGCGGCTTTGCGCTTGATCTGCCGGTCAAGATGCAGCGATTCGAAGCCGATATTGTAGTGCAACACGTCAACGTCAATTCCCTGTTCTTTGATCAATTTGATCGCTAACAGGCTGTCTAATCCGCCGGAAAACATGCCGATGGCTTTTGTCATGATGTATAGAACGGAGATGTAATGACACAGAACGGTATGAACAGAGCTGTCAGATACCTGGAAGGTGTCTGACAGCTATTTCCTCGCCATTACGTTCTGCGTCTCTACTCATGTCGGTTGTCGGGATATTGAGAACGATAGTGGAATCATCCCGGATACTGGGCGCAGCTTTGCGTGAAAAAGTCAAGTTCCAATTGCGCGGCTTCCAGGATTTTGCGCGGACGGAAGACGCGCCGCTTTTTCGGGCGCGGCGGCGCAGCCGGGGCGCACTCTTTCAGGAACGGGAGCGGCTCGGCTTGCGGCCTGGTTTCGCCGCGCCATTCCTGAAACGCGTTGCCGATTAATGTCCGGCAGCCCGGGCATTTAATCAGATGCGTGGCATCGAACACACGCAGGCAATTCGGGCAGCGCAGCAGCCCTTTTTTCGCCCGCGCTTCATGCAAACGGGCGGATAACAATTTTCCGACTTCCGCATATTTGGCGTCTTCTTGCGTCTTGACAACGCTCGACATCATACGAGACTCCCCGCGTATGCAGATTTATGACAGGAGGGATTTTTTTTGTTTTTTTTCCTTTACAAAAGGACGGGGGGGAACGTATTATTAAATCAAACCACAACGCAAGCAGGTTTTTCAAGACAGGAAACAACTGAGCGCATCGCCTCAAGAGAGGCACAACAACCGATTTTCACACGCACGATTCGGCGCGCAACAGGGCCTATACGTGAGCCACCTTCCAGGAAAGCTCGAATTTCCCCGTTTGCCGCTGGCGGAAGCTGCGAGGAGTACCAGTCCTTGCAGCTTCTTTTTTTGCGGCAACCGTCACCTCTTCACAAACGCCTTCTCCTCCTTCATGCCATCTGCCTCGCTATTGTTGATGAATAAAAGGTTTGCCGCCTTCAGCGTGCCTCTATGAACGTTAATCCGACAGGCTGCAATAACACACATTTTTTCACAATTTAAATATACGGCGGAATGAAAAGTTTTGTCAAGCGGAAAATATCAGCAAGTGTAAATATTTTAAGAAGATAGCTCTTGTTGTGAAATTTTTCCGATTATTTTTTTTCTGAAAATCGCAAAAAAATTCAAGCTTGCACCAAAAGGGAAATTCTCATAACACTAATAAATATAATGAGTAACAAGAAAAATGATTATTAAAAAAAGTTCTCTGGGTTGAGAAAAGAAATACTTGACGCAAACCCGCATGTTTTCTACTGTTTTTTGGAAGAACGACACGGATATATGTAAGAAAGGATATAGCAAGCCTCAATGAGTGGTAAGTTCGTTCCCTTCGACACGCTCAGGGAACGGCGTACGCTGAGCATGTCGAAGCGTGACCATTGATTGAGGATGGCTATATCGGTTCTATCCTTTCTTACACATATCCGTGTCGTTCGTCCCATCGCGGTAGAGACGCACAGCCGCGCGTCTCTATGGGATACATGCGATTTAGACGCGGTTGGCGTTGCTTATGTTTCGCAGCGTCACGTAAAAAGTGACGAGAATTTTTAACTTTCATCAGCGCGCGCTGTTCAGAATAGACAAAACAGATACAGGAGGGATACTGACGGCATAGTCAGCACAAGGCGCTATCCGCCAGACCGAAGAACGCATGAATGCGGCGATCAGTCAGGAATTCGCCATCTATAATGAATTCGATGGCAATGGGAGCGGGATCATCACGCTGCCAAACGAGAACGAGATGGTTGACTTCGATGAGATGGACGATGAGCCGGAGAATGGCTCGCTGACAGCGGCCACGCTGGTCAGAACGCTGCCGTCGGACGTGACGCTGATTGTCCAGAATTCGGCCTATACGTTAAGCGTGCTGGAATCGTATCGCAAAATTCTCGCGGATGAATTGCGCGTTATTCTTCAGAAAGAGGGGCATCGCTCGCATAATTTCCGGCGCTACGGCGAGGCGGTGCGGAATATTTCTTCCGCCATCAAACTCAAAACCGAATTCATTCGCGATCTGTTCCGCCGGCTGCGCGACGCCGAGCCGGAAAATATTGCCAAAGCCTCGTATGCAACGATTGTCCACTATCAGCGGTCGTTAGCCGATTATCAGCGCATTTTAGCTCAACGGCAGCAGCGCATTCATCAGGAACTCCGCACGCTCAAAGAGATTCTCGGCAAAATTAACCAGACATTTTTGCTGCTGCGCGAACGCGCCAAAGAGATCAGCGAACTGTTGTTTTCAGTCAGCGTCGAGGAAATCACCTCCTACCCGCCGGAAGAATTAGGAGAATTTCGTGTGATTCTCGAAAGCTCGCTCGACAAGGAAGCGCATGCGCCGCAAGAAGCGCAAAAAATCTGGCGGCAGGCGCTCATCAAGGTGCTTGAGGGGATCGGCATTCAGGCGCTCAGCGTCAAAGAAAACCGGAAATATCAGCAGGTGTTAAGCGACATCGAAACCTATCTCGGTCACGAGAAATCGGCCTTCGTGTTAGAGATTTTGCAGCGGTTCGCCAATATCAGTCCGCGTGAAATTGCCCGAAAATACGACGCGACCTTGATTAAACACCATCTGTTTCTGCTGTCCCATTTTACACTGCTACTGGAAGGACATGACGAAAACCTGCATATCATCGAGCAATACAACGAAACCTCCAAGCGGATTTCCGACGCGCTTAATCTGAAGCTCAACCCCTACAAAGAGCAGCTTGGCATGAAGATTTGCGACGATCTGAGCGGCGTCTATCCCGACGAACTCGCCGCTTATCAGACCTACGAACGCATCCGGGAATATCACAAAATTCTTGAGGCTTCGATTTCGGCAACGGAAGAATACGATAGCGACGCCGATGTCATGACGCGCCGCAAAACATTAGTGAAAGTGCTGGAAGCCGAAGGCATTCAAATTTTGATGTGGGAAGACCCGGAAAAACATCGCAAATATCAGGATGTGTTAGCGCAGATCGAGCAGCACCTCATGCCATTTAAAGATGAATTCCTGAAAGAGCGCTTAGAGCGATTCAACGGCCTGACCGCTCAGTCAATCGCCCAAAAATACCGCGTCAGCACGGTTAAGCACAATGTCCTGCTGCTGGCTCGCCTGTCACTGCTGCTGAACATGCAGGAAAATACGGACTTAATGTTCGAATATTACACCATTTCCAAAAATATTTTCGAAGCCCTGAATTTAAAGCTTGAAGAAGGTCGCATCCTGCAAGACGAAGTGGACGCGCACCGCGCCGCGTCGAAAAACACGCTGCTGGAAAGCGATCTGTTCCGCACGCTCTCGACGAATGCGATTGAACGAATCATTGATCGGTTCGAATTGGTGACCTACCCGAAAAATACGGTGATCATTCAGAAAGGACAGAAAGGGGATTCGTTTTATGTCATCAAAAAAGGGAGCGTGCGCGTCGGCCTGCCGATGAAAAACGGGAAGGAAATTCAATTAGCGGTGCTGGCGCATAGCGATTGTTTCGGCGAAATGTCGCTTTTGACGGGAAATCCGGCGGCGGCGGCGATTACCAGCATCGAAGATGTCGAATTGATGCGGCTTAGCGAGGCGTATTTTAATGACATCCTGTTAGAATATCCGGTGCTGAATCGCTATTTTCACCGCATTTTGTCGGAGCGCCTGCGTTCCACCAGCGAAAAAAGCGGCGAAACCGAGCCAGACAAAGGATTGGCGGGCAAACTCAGCACGATCAGCCTTGAAGAATTGATTCAAACGCTTTACACGGCCAATAAAACCGGCGCATTGACGATTGATAATCATGGCGATAAAGGGAAAATTTTCATTAAAAACGGCCTTGTGATTCACGCCATGACCAAGAACCTGAAAGGAGAGCAGGCGTTTTTCCGCCTGATGACCTGGCAAGACGCCAGTTTCCGTTTTGTGCCGGGCGATGTGGATGTGGAACGCACGGTGACGATGAACGTGCATGGCTTGTTGTTAGAAGCGATGAAGCGGATTGACGATATGCGGCAGATTAAGCATTTATAGTAAAAAAACCTGCCAGACACGTTCACGGTGTCTGACAGGTCAATGCGCTAATTCCAGAATTTGCCGCAGCAGTCTTTATATTTTAAGCCGCTGCCGCAGGGGCAGAGGTCGTCCATCGTCTTTGGAGACGGAATAAACGGACCGATGTTGCGGGTTTTGTGGAGTTTTTTCAAAAATTCGTTCAATTCGGCGTCGTCAATCGGATCTTCTTCCTGTTCTTCGTCAAACTCGCCATCCTCTTCGCCATCTTCTTCAAATTGCATCAGCGAGAAGCTTTCGGTGGATTTCTGAATATTTCGCGCTAGCAGGAAAATCGGAATGCCCAACCCTGCGATGCAGGCAACCGCTAACGCGACCAACACGAATTGAAACATTCCCATTGTTTCGCCCGGCAGCAAAATGGAAAACACGTACGACAACACATATCCCAACCCAATCACGCCTGTTGACGCTAAAAATAAAGATAATCCGATCAGCAGAAGCGTGATCATGCCCGAAAGCATTAACGCGATATAATGTTTCACGATGTCAAACAGTTTCATACGATGGAATGCTGCTCACGTTCGGAAGCCGCGCTCCCGATATGCGGCTCTGCCAGCGCGGAAAATTTATAATCATGATGGAAGAATGGAATAAACTTATCACAATCAGTCGGATTGTCAAGAACCAAATACGGAAAAGAGAAAAATTTCTGACCGACTCACGCAGAACAGCGTTGCCGCACTTATGAAAGCGCAGAACGTGTCAAGGTGAAGAGATGCGTTGCTTCGTTAAATTCCGCAAAAATTGACTTGATCTTTTCCAGGTGATCTGTGATGAAGATTTTATGCGCACATAGAACTTTTCAACCCATCAGACTGCGAATAAGGTTGTTCGCAGTACACAACCAGAGAGAAAAAGGATGATTGCTCATGATCACGCTTGATGAAAAGATGCTCGCCACGATAGAAGCCCTGTGTAAAGAAGCGGGCGCATTTCAAATGCGGCATTTCCGCGAACGCGAACCGGGCTGGGGCGACGAAAAAGAAGAAAAAAATTACGTTTCCTATATTGACGTGGAAAGCGAACGCATGCTGAAACAAGGGTTGCTCGCGCTCTGCCCGGAAGCCGGTTTTTATGGAGAGGAAAGCGAGCGGATTCAGAACGATGCCCTTGAATGGATCGTCGATCCGCTCGACGGCACGACGAATTATCTCAGCGGATATGAATTGTTTACGATTTCTATCGGGCTTGCGCAACAGGGGGAGCCTGTGCTTGGTGTGGTCTATCGCCCATTTACCGGAGATTGCTTTACGGCAATACGCGGGCAGGGCGCGCGGAAAAACGGGGAACTGATGCCGAAACGCGCCGCGATGCCGCTGGAAAAGGCGCTCATCGCGACAGGCATGCCGTTTCGTTCCCCTGATTTAGTTGAAAATTTTTTCGCCTGCGCCAAAGATGTCATGCGCAATTGCCGCGACATTCGACGCCCTGGTTCGGGCGCGCTTGATTTAGCTTACGTCGCCGCCGGATATTTGCAGGGTTTCTGGGAACAGGATTTACAGACCTATGATGTTGCTGCCGCGCTGTGCATTCTTTCCGAATGCGGCTGCCCCTATTCGACGTTGCATGGCAAGCCCTATAATATGTTTGAGGATCGTATCTTTATCACCGGCGTTCCGGGCGTGTATGAGGAATTGTGTAAGATCGTAAGCCAATACTATTAGTAACTGATGTTACGCAGCGCCGCCGACAATTCCCCTCCTGGGAGGGGCAAGGGGTGGGTTCGTCCGTGAGTGATTGCTCGTGTCAAGAACCC
>DF820455.1:1216424-1232025 GCA_000739515.1 Candidatus Moduliflexus flocculans | reverse complement strand
ACTGATGTTACGCAGCGCCGCCGACAATTCCCCTCCTGGGAGGGGCAAGGGGTGGGTTCGTCCGTGAGTGATTGCTCGTGTCAAGAACCCACCCCCAACCCCTCCCCGGAGGGGAGTGTGCGGTCATTCGTCTCGAATCGGCTGCGTAACATGAGTTAGTAAAATGTAAAAAACCAATTCGACTGAGAGACCTCACAGGTCTTAAAGACCTGTGAGGTCTGAGAGGCGGCCAAAGAATCAGGCTATGAAAACTTTTGGCGTGTATAATTTGAAAGGCGGCGTTGGCAAAACCACGACGGCGGTGAATTTAGCCTATCTTGCGGCCAAAGAAGGCAAGCGAACACTGCTCTGGGATTTGGATCCACAACGGGCAACGACATTTTATTTGAAAATCATGCCAGCGGCCAAACCATCAGCCAAAGCCTTGATTCAGGATAAAAGCATGTTAGATCGGCTGATTAAACCGACAGAATACGCCAATCTCGATCTGTTTCCGGCGCATTTTAAAATCCGCCATCTTGACGCGGCGCTCGGCGAGATGAAACGTCGAAAAAAACAGCTTACCCGCCTGATTGACACCTTAGCGGCGCGATATGATTACCTGTTTTTAGATTGTCCGCCAACGCTGTCGTTCTTATCGGAAAATGTCTTTCAGGCGGCAGATTATCTGATTATTCCGGTGATTCCGACCACACTGTCGCTTCAGACCTTCAAACAGGTGAAAAAATATTTGAACAAACATTTCAGCAATCCGGCGAAATTAATTCCATTCTTTTCAATGGTGGATTCGCGCAAAATCTTGCATCGCAAAACGATGGAGGCTCTAAATACGACGACCAATTTTTGCGCCACAACAATCCCTTCTCGCGCAGTTATTGAACAAATGGGAACGCACCGCGCGCCCGTGCCACATTTCAGCCCGAAATCGGACGCCGCGCAGGATTATCAGGCATTGTGGAAAGAAGTGCTGCGCCGGATGGAGCAGAATGCATGAACCCAACAATAGAGCTATTCATGTAG
The DNA here is from genome assembly GCA_000739515.1 of Candidatus Moduliflexus flocculans. Classification (GTDB taxonomy): domain Bacteria; phylum Moduliflexota; class Moduliflexia; order Moduliflexales; family Moduliflexaceae; genus Moduliflexus; species Moduliflexus flocculans. Next base: position 1,231,005 of record DF820455.1, on the reverse strand, counting down.
GTCGAAACAGGAGTTTTAACCTACGACATCACGCATAAACATTTTATTTTCACGGGAGTGATTATGGAAACAGTAACGCAGATCGCCGATCAACTACAACGCACGTTTGATGGCGCGGCGTGGCATGGGGATGCCGTGCTTCAGATTCTTCAACACATTACTCCGGAGCAGGCGGCAAACAGGCCATTGCCGCAGGCACATACAATCTGGGAACTTGTGCTGCATATTGCCGCCTGGGAAGAAGTGCTGTTGAAATCGCTGCACGGCGAACCATACATCATGCTGCATAACGAGGACGATTGGCCGCCAGTGCGCGACGCGAGCGCGGCGGCGTGGATGGCGGCGGTCGAGCGCTTGAGAACGCTCGCGACGCAGCTTGTCGGGGCAATGCGTTCGTTCCAGGAATCGCGCCTGCACGAGACGATTCCCGGCCAGAGTTTCACATTTTATGTCGCGATGCACGGCGTCGTTCAACACAATCTGTATCACGCCGGACAGATCGCGCTTCTGAAAAAAGCGAACGCTTCAAGCTGTCAGACACCTTGAAGGTGTCTGACAGCTAAGGGGAATTATGCCGAAAACCCGCCATGAAATTTTTCAGCAGATGAGTCAGGCGCTCGCCCATCAGCAACGCGGAAATGTGTCGTTAGCGCTGTCGTATTGGGAAAATGTGCTGCGCTTGCTGCCCGCCGAATTTCCGCCGATTCAGCCGTATATTCTGGATGAATGCCGCCGCCTCGCGCAGGCCGATGAGGCAGAAAAAGCGTCTCCGGCGCTTGAAAAATTACAGATGCGGGTGGAAAGCCTGGCCTTGTCGTATCGCAAAGAACCGGCGGATGATGAAACCGAAAAATTAGCGCAGCAGATTTTTCGAGCGATATATCAGCAATGCGGCGGCAATTATGCCCTCTCGCTCGCGTACTGGAAAAATGCCTTGTCGTCGCTGACCTCAAACGACTTCATTATCAGCTTGATGGTGCAAGATTTCTGTTGGCAGGCTGATGAATTGCTCCGCGCCTCGCAAACCGAAAAATCTATTGATCTCTATACCCAGCTTCTCCGCGCCATTCCCGATTTTCTCGAAGGTTACATCAATCTCAGCCTGATTTTGTATCGCGGCGGCCAGGCGCACAAGATTCCGCCGCTGCTGAATGGCGTGCCGCAAGCGCATCGCGAAGAATTTCTCATCACGCGCTACCGCGATTTATTCCAGCGGATTGCGGATGTCTCCGCGCAGTTCGACTTGCTGCCGTATGCGGCCATCGAGCCGATTGCGCAAGACCTGCGGATTCATAACACGTTTTATCCGCTTATCAATGAACGCTATTTTAATGACGCGATTGAGGAGATCATCCTGCGGGAGCGGCGGGCGAATGAAAAACGACGCAAAGCGCTGGAAGAAAAAGCGATTGCGCAAACCGCCGCCCGGCTCGCCAAAGAAGGGATTTCCGTCGGGCAGCGCGTGACCATGGCGCGGCTGGCGTCGAGCGAAGAGATTCCTGATTTTTTGTATGACAATAACATCCGCGTCATCGAAATTCTGCTGAATAATCCGAATTTGACAGCGGATGACGTGCTGATTATCGCACAGACAACGCACGTTTCCGAGGTTCTGAGCGCAATTGCGCACCATCACCGCTGGAGCGGACTCTACCCGATCCGCATGGCGATTTTGTTTAACCCACAAACGCTTCCGAAAGACGCTTTCGCTCTCCTTAAAATTCTGAGCATCAGCGATCTCGCAAAGGTCTATCATAAAAAAAGCATTTCCACCGAAATCAGAATTCGCGCCAAAGAAGAGATTCAGCAGCAATTTCAGGAGTTGCCGCTGTCCGACAAAATCGCGATGGTTGAAGCAACATCCGGCGACGTGTTCAAGTTGATTGATCGCGCGCAGTTCACGCTCTCATCGTTTTTAGTCGGGCTGATCGGCAGGTTTCATGAGTCCAGCGAGATTCTGATCAATATCTGCCGCTGGAAATTGACGCCGGAAGACGTATTAGTGTTTATCGGGCGTAATTCGGCCTTGATTGCGCAACTTCGCATTGTGTTCGCCCTGCTTTCCAATCCGAATACGCCGACCGAAACGGTGAGAGGCTTGCTGCGCCGCATCCCACCGCATAATCTGCGCTATTTGAGCGCGAACAAATTAATTCCGTCTGCCGTCAAACGCTTGATTACAGAGATGTTCCCTGATGCCGCTGCATAAATCCTCAAAAAATCCCTTCAACCCGAAGCCGCGCTTCTCATCTAATTGAAAGACTGCGTGGCGAGATGTCATGGCGCGCCAAGCCTCAGGAGTGCCAAAGCTTGCTTTGGTCGCGCCTGCCTTTCTGACGCTATCATGCCGCAAAAGCAAGCTTTTGCACTCCTGAATAATGACAAAATATCTCCACTTTCTTGCCGCGCGTCTCTTGACTTTTCACGCATAGGGAATGTATTATTTAACTACATTCGTTTGTTGCTGTTTCGTCGGATCGATATTCGATGAACAACCTTTCAAGGAGGGTGACACGATGAAAAAGGCGTTATTGAGAAGAAAACGCAGACGTCCGGATCGCATGAAAAAGAAAGTCGGCCCGGTCATTCTTTCGAAAAAAGAGAGTGAAAAACGCGGGAAATATACCAGAAGCAAGCTGAAACGAGAATCGTTTTCGATTATTTTGGAAGAAGAAGAAGACTTCTAAAAGCAGTTCACCAACCGCGCGAAGTATGCGACCTTCGCGCGGTTTTTTTATGTAGTTGTTCCCCCGCTGAAAAAATCCACTGAACGCTGCAAATGATCGGCTTGTTCCGCCAGTTCTTCCGCAAGAAGCGTCAATGTTTCCGCCATCATCGAGTTTTCATGAATCACCAGATCCAACTGATGCAGCGCGGTATTCACCTGATCGGCCTGATCGTGCTGTTGCGTGCTGGCCTGGCTGATGGAACGGATGAGTTCCGAGGTTTCCTGAATGCGGGGGATCAGGCCAAGCAAGCGGTCTCCCGCATCTTCCGCTAAGGCGACAATCACATCGGAGAGTTCGCTGATGGTGGCAGCCGCGCCTTGACTCCGTTCCGCTAATGCCCGCACTTCTTCCGCCACCACGCCGAAGCCCGCGCCGAAATCTCCGGCTCTGACCGCTTCAATCGTGGCATTTAGCGAGAGCATCCGCGTCTGTCTGGCAATTTCGTTGATGCCAGCGGTTTCGTTGGTAATTTTTCGCACGGCGTTCAAGACTTCAAGCACCGCCTGTCCGCTTTCCTGCGCGTCTGATGTGACTTGCAGCGCGAGTGTTTCCGTTTGACGCGCATGTTCCGCATTATGGCGGATGTTCGTCACCATTTGTTCCATAGATGACAACGCCTGCGTCGCGGCGTTGGATTGCTCATGCGCTCCGCGTTCGATGTCATGGGAACGCGCTCGGAGTTCCTGGCTGCCGGACGCCACCTTCTCCGCACCTTCTTTGATACGGGCGACAATGTCCCGCAAGGTTGCAATCATGTCCTGCAAGCCATGCGTCAGCACGCCGATTTCATCGCGCCGCGTTGTCTGAACCGTCACGGTCAAGTCGCCCTGCGCCACTCGTTCCATGCCCGTCATCAGCCGTTTGAAATGCGCGGCCATATTGGCAGCAAACCCATACGCGACTGCTGTTCCAAAAACAATTGCCGCCAGAGAGACCGCGACTGTGATATTACGGATGCGTGTGAGATTATCAAAAAAATCGTCAACGTAAGCCGTGGAGGCGATCAGCCATTGCCATTCGGCAAAATAGGCATAAGCAATGATCTTCATGCGAGTGCGTCGTTCTCCGGGATTGAGCCAGGGATACGTATCAATAGCGACCTCGCCCGGCCCAAGGTTCTGAGCGTTTTGCGTCCATTCTCGGACAAAAAACCGTCCACCGGCATCTTGAGTATCTATAATTTTTTCGCCATCTTGCTCTCTCCCTTTAGAGAGAATATATTCCCCTTGCATGTTGACGACGATGAGATACCCCGTTTTGCCGACGACAATTGTTGACAGTCCGTCAAGAATGGCTTTCGACGCTTCCGGCTGGCCAACATATAACGCGCCGATAATTGCGCCTTGCGAATTGCGAATCGGCTCATACACGGCTTGAAACCAGGTATTTAAGACGAATGCCCGTCCATGAAATGTCTCTCCTCGCATGACCGTTTGATAGACCGGCGAATCGGTCGAAATATACGTTCCCACCGCGCGAGACCCGTCAGCATGGCGCACGTTGGTCGAAATGCGCAACAAGCCTTGCGGAATTGTTTGAAAAATTGTGGCTGTTCCTCCAACCTGAGATTGAATGTGATCGACGAGATGATGGGCGTTATACATATCGGTAACGCAAACGCCGCCGACTTCCATCGTTGGAATGGTGATGATCGTCGGTTCGACGGAGGTTTGCTCAACAAGCGTCCAGGTCACCTGTTTCTGTTCGTTCAGAGCCGCTTGACCAGAAGCGTAAAAAAGTTCGCGCGCGACCTTGATGTTGTAATTCACGCGCTCCTGCGTCAGATCGATGGCGGTTTTCAGATGGTTCGACACCATCAACACCTGTTCTCGCAGTTTTTCTGCGACTAAGGAATATATTTCCTGTTCCGACGCGCGATAACTTAAGAGGCCTAATACGATGACCGGAAGCGCGACCAATGAAACGCACATTCCGATCAATTGCCATTTTAGCGTGATAATTGGCAATTTCATATACCTACCCCGTCAGGAAAGACAACAATGTTTTAGACGCAGGGAGAATTACGCGATTTTCTACCCTCTATACGACAGACACCTCAAGAGTCAATCTTTTCTTCATGAAGATTGTGAAATAGGGAGAAAATCTTGGTGGTTATAAATCATTTTTTTCGAACTTTTGCCAAACCCGCAACAGCCATGTTTCATCGTCGTTGCGCTTTTGCGTGAGAAGTACAGTGAAACAATTTATAAATATTTATGATATTACATAAAATTTTGATACTCAAAAACAAACAGAATGCCTGTCTCGCGATGCTCGCGCAAATCTGTTCCTCGCATTCATTGTATCAGTAAGGCGACCTTGAAAAATACGATCAATTTCGTCTTTGTGGCATGACCTTTGTAATAAAAGAAGAGCGTCTCACAGAGACAGTAATGGCATACCAAATTCCCGTACTGAAATGTACGTTATATATAGATGAACGAAGAGATCGTTGACTCTGCTTGAGAGATCAGGTATGATGACACGTTTCTTCAGGAGGAAAAGATTATGGTCACCTTTTTATTCGCAGTCGCGTTGCTCGCCTCGATCTACTTGTTACTTGGCGACAATGACGTGTCGAAGAAGTTCCCGCTCGGCCCGTTATGGGAATAACGCAACCGTAAGCACCTCCCGTCATCCCGGCGCGTTCCATGCGCCGGGATGTTACTCTCTCAGTCATTTCTTTGCAGGCTCTTCGCCCTCTATTCGCTGTGTTGTGAAAAATTTATTGACATTTACAGGCGCTAAAAACTACGGTCATAAAATGAGAAATGGGGTAACTTTTACACGGATTCTCCTTTTCCAACCTTCGAAAACGGGCATTTCGAAACATTTAAAATACATCGGAATTCATCGAACCAAAAAACAAAAGCATTTACGGTCAGAGAATCTCATCGTGACGCAAACGACGCGGCGAGACTCTTGACGCGCGGCAATGCGTTTATGGCGTGCTGGATGCCTGAGGCATTGCGCAGAGGAATAACACAATGGAAACGTTTACTCCTTCAAAATTTGGACTACCGGCAGGCGGCGAACGCATTACATTTCAAGACGGCATGCTTCAGATTCCAGATCACCCGATTATTCCGTTTATTGAAGGCGATGGCACCGGGCCGGACATCTGGCGCGCTGCCGTCCGCGTGGTGGATGCCGCTGTCGCCAAAGCGTATAACGGCCAGAAACAGATTCACTGGTATGAAATTTTTGCGGGCGAAAAAGCCTATAATCAATTCAACGAATGGGCGCCGCAGGATAGTTTCGACGCCATTCGCTATTATTATATTGCGATTAAAGGGCCATTAACCACGCCTATCGGCGGCGGATTTCGCAGCCTGAACGTCACGCTGCGCCAAAAACTCGATCTTTATACCTGCCTGCGCCCCGTGCGCTATTTCGACGGCGTGCCGTCGCCAGTCAAACGCCCGCAGGACGTAGATATGGTCGTGTTCCGCGAAAATTCCGAAGACATTTATGCGGGCATCGAATGGGAAGCCGATTCGACGGCGGTCAAAAAATTAATTACCTACTTGCAAAATGAATTCGGCGTCTCGAAAATCCGCTTTCCCGAAACCTCCGCTATCGGCATTAAACCGATTTCGATTGAAGGGACAGAACGCCTTGTGCGGGCGGCGATCAAGTACGCGATTGCGCACAACCGCAAATCCGTGACGTTAGTGCATAAAGGCAATATCATGAAATTCACGGAAGGCGGCTTCAAAACCTGGGGCTACGCGCTGGCCGAACGCGAATTCGAGGAACAGGTCTTCACCTGGACGCAATACGACCGCATCAAAGCCGAACAGGGCAGCGACGCGGCTGATAAGGCGCAGAGCGACGCGATGGCCGCCGGGAAAATTCTCATTAAAGACGTGATTTGCGACGCCTTTTTGCAGCAAATTTTGACGCGCCCGAAAGAATACGACGTGATTGCGACCATGAATCTGAACGGCGACTACCTTTCCGACGCGCTCGCCGCGCAGGTTGGCGGGATTGGCATTGCGCCCGGCGCGAATATCAATTATGAAACCGGTCACGCTGTGTTCGAAGCGACGCACGGCACTGCGCCGAAATACGCCGGATTGGATAAGGTCAACCCCGGTTCCGTGATTTTATCGGCGGTGATGATGCTGGAATACATGGGTTGGCAAGACGCGGCAGATATGATTGTCGCTGCGATGACGAAAGCGATCCAGCAGAAAACCGTCACCTACGATTTCGCCCGATTGATGGACGGCGCGACCGAAGTGAAATGCTCGGAATTCGGCGACGCGATTATTAAAAATTTGTAATTTTTTTAACGCAAAAGGCGCAAGAGACGCGAAAGTCGCAAACGAGTCTTTTTAGGCACGCGTTTGCGACGATTGCGCCTGTTGCGTCGTTTGCGTTTTCATTTATAATGGAGCAAACAACACAACAGGCAAAATTGATTCTTGAAGATGGCGCGGTGTTCGAAGGCTATGCCTTCGGCGCGATTAAGCCGGTGTCCGGCGGCGTCGTCTTCAATACCGGCATGGTCGGCTACCCCGAAAGTCTGACCGATTCGTCGTATCGCGGGCAATTGCTGACGATGACCTATCCGTTAATGGGAAATTACGGCGTGCCGAACGAAGAACGCGACGAATACGGCTTGATGAAATATTTCGAGTCGGATCGCATTCAGGCTGAAGCCCTGATCGTCTCGGAATGGAGCGAAAACTATTCCCATTGGAACGGCAAAAAATCGCTCTCCGACTGGCTGAAAGAACAGAATATTCCCGGACTGTCCGGGATTGATACCCGCGCCCTGACCAAACGCCTGCGGGAACGCGGCGTCATGTTAGGAAAAATCGTGTATGACGACGACAACGCCGTCGAATTCGTGGATCACGATCTGCGCAATCTCGCCGCCGAAATCAGCGTCAAAGAGCCGATCACCTATGGCAATGGTTCGAAGCGCGTCACGATTGTGGATTGCGGCGTCAAAAATAATATTATTCGCGCTCTGCTACAACGCGATATCACAGTCATCCGCTGCCCCTGGAATTACGATTTTCTCAAAGAAAATCCGGACGGCATTCTGATTTCGAACGGCCCTGGCGACCCGAAAACCTGCGGCGAAACGATTGCAAACGTCCGCCGCGCCCTGAAAAATCATACGCCGATCCTCGGCATCTGCCTCGGCTCGCAGATTCTCGGCCTCGCCGCCGGCGCGGACACGTATAAGTTGAAATACGGCCATCGCAGCCACAATCAGCCCTGCGTCGAAACCGGCACGAAACGCTGCTACATCACCGTGCAGAATCACGGCTACGCCGTGGACGCCGATCCGCTGCCGGAAGATTGGCGGCAATGGTTCTACAACGATAACGACAAAACGAACGAAGGGATCATCCACATCTCGAAACCCTTTTTCGGAGCGCAATTCCACCCCGAAGCCTCGCCCGGCCCGGATGATACCGAATTCATTTTCGACATGTTCTTGCGAGCAATGTCGTGAAAAAATAGAACACTGATTGGACTGATCTGGCTGATCGTCGCTGATTTTTTTATGTTTTATCAGTGAGAATCAGTCTGATCAGCTCAATCAGTGTTCTATTATCCTTTTTCATGCGAAAACAATATACGAAAGTCTTGATTTTAGGCTCAGGGGCGCTGCGCATCGGGCAGGCGGGGGAATTCGACTACTCCGGCAGTCAGGCGATCAAAGCCCTGAAAGAGGAAGGAATCGCGACGGTCTTGATCAACCCAAATATCGCGACGATCCAGACCTCGGATTATTTAGCGGACAAAGTTTATTTTCTGCCGGTGGATGCCTATTTTGTCGAAAAAGTCATCGAAAAAGAGCGCCCCGACGGGATTATGCTCGGCTTCGGGGGGCAGACCGCGCTGAATGTCGGCCTCGAAGTCTATGAAAACGGCGTGCTGGAAAAATACGGCGTGGAGGTGCTTGGTTCGCCGGTGCAGGCGATTAAAAACACCGAAGACCGCGAGCTATTCGCCAACGTGTTGACAGAAATCAACATGAAAATCCCCGCCAGCAAAGCCGTGAACAGCGTTGAAGAAGCCGTGCGAGTGGCGGAAGACATCGGCTATCCGGTCATGGCGCGGATCGCCTACGCGCTCGGCGGACTTGGCTCTGGCATGGCGCGGAACAAAGATGAACTCGTCGAATTGACCACAAAGGCGTTTTCCTATAGCGACCAGATTTTGATCGAAGAATACCTCGACGGCTGGAAAGAGCTTGAATACGAGGTCGTGCGGGATCGCTACAATAACTGCATCGTCGTCTGCTCGATGGAAAACGTTGACCCGATGGGGATTCACACCGGCGAAAGCATCGTTGTTGCGCCCGTCCAGACGCTGAGTTCCTCCGAAAATTTCAAGCTGCGCTCCATCGCGATTCAGGTCATCCGCCATCTCGGCATCATCGGCGAATGCAACATTCAGTACGCCTTTGACCCGAAATCCGAGGATTACCGGATTATCGAAGTAAACGCCCGCCTGAGCCGCAGTTCCGCGCTCGCCTCGAAAGCGACTGGCTATCCGCTCGCCTTCATCGCTTCGAAACTCGCGCTCGGTTACAGCCTGAACGAAGTCAAAAACATGGTGACGCAGGAAACGTCGGCCTGTTTCGAACCGGCGCTCGATTATATCGTCTTGAAATATCCGCGCTGGGATTTGAAAAAATTCACGAAAGTCAGCCTGCAACTCGGCTCGCAGATGAAATCGGTCGGCGAAGTCATGGCGATTGCCCGCAGCTACGAAGAAGTGCTGCAAAAGGCCGTCCGAATGCTCGACATCGGCATTCCCGGCATCGCCTGTCATCAGGAGAAATTCGACGATCTCGACCGCGAATTGAACAAGCCGACCGACCGCCGGATGTACGCGGTGGCGGAGGCATTGCGGCAGGGCTATTCGGTGGAGCGCATCTGCGAACTTTCGCGCATCACGCCCTGGTTCGTATATAAGGTCAAAAACATCATTGATCTTGAAACCGAATTGTCGAAATACAGTTTGCAGGACATTCCGGTTGAGATGTTCAAAGATGCCAAACGCAAAGGCTTTTCGGACAAGCAGATCGGCTTGCTGACCAAACGGTCGGAACAGGAAGTGCGCGAACGCCGCAAAGCGCTCAGTATCGTGCCGTATGTCAAACAGATTGACACGTTGGCCGCCGAATATCCGGCCAAAACGAACTATCTGTATATGACCTACAACGGCAGCGAAGACGATATCGAGCCGCAAAAACAGGAGAAACAGGTCGTTGTGTTGGGCGGCGGCGCGTATCGCATCGGCTCGTCCGTCGAATTCGACTGGTGCTGCGTCAATTCCGTGATCACGCTGCGGAATTTGAACTATGGCACGATCATGATCAACTGCAACCCGGAAACGGTCAGCACGGATTACGACATCTGCGACAAGCTCTATTTCGAGGAAATTTCTTACGAGCGCGTGCTGGATATTTACGAAAAAGAGTCGCCGATGGGTGTGATTATTTCTATGGGCGGGCAGACGCCGAATAACCTCGCGATGCCGCTGTCGAAAGCGGGTGTCACAATTCTCGGCACGTCGCCGCAAAATATTGATCGCGCCGAAAACCGTCACGTCTTTTCGCAGTTACTCGACACGCTAAAGGTCGATCAACCGGAATGGAAAGAATTAACCAGCATCGTGTCTGCCAAACAATTCGCCAAGAAAGTCGGCTACCCAGTGTTGGTGCGGCCAAGCTACGTGCTGAGCGGCGCGGCGATGAGCATTGCTGAAAGCGACATCCAGTTGGAAGAATATCTCAAAAAAGCAGCGGACATCAGCAAAGATTATCCGGTTGTCATCACGAAATTCATCACGAATGCGCGGGAAATCGAGATTGATGCGGTTGCCAAAGATGGCGTGATGTACTGCTCCGCCGTCTCCGAACACATCGAAAACGCGGGCGTGCATTCCGGCGACGCGAGCGTCGTGCTGCCGCCGCAGCGCACCTATTTGGAAACAATGCGGCGCGTCAAAATCATTGCGCGGAAAATCGCCGAATCGCTGAAAATCACCGGTCCGTTCAACATTCAATTTCTCGCTAAAGACGGCGACGTGAAGGTCATCGAGTGCAATTTGCGGGCATCGCGGAGTTTCCCGTTCGTCTCGAAAGTCTTCAAAATGAATTTCGTTGACGCCGCGACGAAGGTTATCATGGGGCATGACGTGCCGAAGTTTGACCGCTCCGCGTTCGACCTCGATTATGTCGGCATCAAATCGCCGCAATTCTCGTTCACGCGCTTGCAAGGCTCTGATCCGGTGTCGGGCGTGGAAATGGCGTCCACCGGCGAAGTGGCGTGCCTCGGTGACGATTTCCATGAAGCGTTTTTGAAAAGCTTATTGTCGGTCGGGTTCGAACTGCCGAAGAAAAACATTCTGCTGTCAACCGGCCCGTTAACGAGCAAAGCCGAATTTCTGGAAAGCGCGAATTTGCTGGCGAAAATGGGATTTGCCTTTTTCGCGACTGGCGGCACGGCGAAATTCATGCAAGAGAACGGCTTTCATGTCACCACGCTCTATTGGCCGTTGGAAAAAGCCGAACCGAATACGTTGACCTACATCGCGGACGGGAAAATCGATCTCGTTATCAACATCCCGAAAAACGAAGACCCGCAGGAATTGGAAAACGACTATCTGATTCGGCGGAAAGCGGTGGATTTTAATGTGCCGCTCATCACCAATCTCCAGCTTGCGCAGCGCTTCGCCAAAGCGATCAGTCAGGTGTCGCTTGCCGATTTGCAGGTCAAAAGTTGGGATGAATACAAATAAAGGATAAATCACTGTAGAGACGCCCCGTCGGGGTCTCTCTACAATTAAAAATGCAGGTATGCGCAAACGATTCAATTTCATGTTAATTATACCAATTGCCTTTTGAAAGCTCATATTCGTTGCCTGTCGAAACTGTGTTTCGCCCGACAATTTACGATCTATTCAAAGGCAATTGGTATTACTTAAACGCATACGAGGAAAAAATAGAATGGAACAACGCGACTTTATCCGATACATCAATGTCAACGGCACTTCGTATCAAATTTTCGACATCACGCTGTTAGAGCAAAAAGGGCTGGCGGATATTAAACGTCTGCCATTTTCGATTAAAATTCTCGTGGAAAACCTGCTGCGCAAACTCGACGGGCGCGTCGTGACGTTCGACGATGTGCTGAAGATCGCCCGCTGGCAGAAGAAATACGCGACGCCGGTGGAAATTCCGTATCATCCGGCGCGGGTACTGATGCAAGATTTCACGGGCGTTCCGGCGGTCGTGGATTTGGCCTCCATGCGCGATGCGGTTGCTACGCTCGGCGGCGATCCGAAGAAAATCAATCCGCTCGTGCCGGTGGAACTGATTATTGACCATTCCGTCCAGATTGACTATTTCGGCACACGCGACGCGCTGCGGAAAAATGTGGCGAAGGAATACGAGCGCAACACCGAACGCTACAAGCTGCTGAAATGGGCGCAGGCGAGTTTCGACAATTTCAAGGTCGTGCCGCCGAATTCCGGCATCTGCCATCAGGTGAATTTAGAGCATCTTGGCCGCGTCGTCATGACCGACACGCTGAACGGTCAGCCGGTCGCGTTCCCGGATACGGTCGTCGGCACGGATTCGCATACGCCGATGATTAACGGGATCGGCGTCATGGGCTGGGGCGTCGGCGGCATCGAAGCCGAAGCCGTGATGCTCGGCCAGCCGTATTACATGACGATTCCCGATGTGATCGGCGTGCGGCTGGTCGGCGAACTGCGCCCCGGTGTCACGGCGACCGACCTGCTGCTGACTGTAACCGAAACGCTGCGCAAATACGGCGTGGTGGAAAAATTCGTCGAATATTTCGGTCCCGGCGTCAAAAAGCTCCCTGCGCCTGATCGCGCCATGATTTCCAACATGACGCCGGAATACGGCGCGACGCTCGACCTCTTCCCGGTGGACGAACAGACGCTCGCGTATCTGAAATTGACCGGACGCGAAGCGAACGTCGCGCTCGTCGAAGCCTACACCAAAGCGGTCGGCCTCTTCAATACGGGGGATGTGACGCCGGATTATAGCGACGTGCTGGAATTCGATTTGTCGAAAATCGAGCCGTGCGTCGCGGGGCCGAAACGCCCGCAAGACCGCGTCGTATTGTCGCAGGTGAAACAGGCGTTCCCGGATACCGCCGCCGCGCATCCGCTCAACTTGCGCGGCAATGACGTGAAACTCCGCAACGGCAGCGTCGTGATCGCCGCGATTACGTCCTGCACCAACACGTCGAACCCGGCCTTGCTCGTCGCCACCGGCTTATTGGCGAAAAAGGCAGTGGAACGCGGCTTGCGCATCCCGGCGTATGTCAAAACCTCGTTCGCACCCGGCTCGAAAGTCGTGATTGATTACCTTGCGGAAGCCGGTTTGATGCCGTATTTCGACGCGCTCGGTTTTCATCTCACATCGTTCGGCTGCACCACCTGCATCGGCAACAGCGGAGCGCTGCATCCGGCCATCGAAAAGACGATTGCGGAGCAAAATCTGAATGTCGCGTCCGTGCTGTCCGGCAACCGCAATTTCGAGGCGCGAGTGCATCAGGCGGTCAAATCGAATTACCTGATGTCGCCGCCGCTCGTCGTGGCGTATGCGCTCGCCGGTCGGATGGACGTGGATGTGACGACCGAGCGGCTTGGGCTTGATCCGAACGGCGAGCCAGTCTTTTTGCATGACATCTGGCCGACGCCGCAGGAGATCGCGGAATTGGCAGCGAAATGCGTCAAACAGGAATTTTTCGAACAGGAATATAGCAAGATTTTCGACGGCGACGAGTTCTGGCACGCGCTGCCGGTGGCGCAAGGCACGACCTTCGCATGGGACGCCGCTTCGACCTATATCAAAAATCCGCCCTATTTCGCCGATTTGCAGCCGAATCCGACCAAACCGGCGGACATCGCGAATGCGCGGGTGCTTGCGGCGCTTGGCGATTCGATTACCACCGACCACATTTCCCCGGCGGGCGGGATTCGGGCGAATTATCCGGCGGGGCAGTATTTGCAGGCGCATGGCGTGGCGCAGGCCGATTTCAATTCCTACGGCTCGCGGCGCGGCAATCACGAAGTCATGATGCGCGGTACGTTCGGCAACATCCGCGTCAAAAACACGCTGGTTTCGCCCAAAGAAGGGAGTTTCACGAAAAAATTCCCGCAAGGAGAGGAGATGTTCATATACGACGCCGCGATGCAATATCAGGCCGAAGGGACGCCGCTGATCGTCTTAGGCGGGAAAGAATACGGCTCAGGCTCGTCGCGAGACTGGGCGGCGAAAGGGGTCAATCTGCTCGGCGTGAAAGCGGTGATCGCGGAATCGTATGAGCGGATTCATCGCAGCAATCTCGTCGGCATGGGCGTTTTGCCGTGTCTCTTCAAACCCGGCGAAAATCCGCAGACGCTCGGCCTCGATGGCTCGGAAACCTATTCGATTTCCGGCATCGCCGACATCGCGCCGCGCAAAACGCTGACGGTGAAGGCGGTCAAAGCCGACGGCGCGGTCGTCACGTTCGAAGTCATCGCCCGCCTCGATACCGACGTGGATGTCGAATATTTTCAGCACGGCGGCATCCTGCAATACGTCCTGCGGAAGTTGATGGCGTAAAAGAAAAAAGCTGTCAGACACCTTCAAGGTGTCTGACAGCTATGAGTACAACGGCGTCACAACGAAAGGAGTGTCAAAGCTTGCTTTAACGGCCAAAGTAAGCGTTGGCACTCCTGACTTTTAAAACAGTTTCTTACTGACTGATGTTACGCAGCGCCGCCGACAATTCCCCTCCTGGGAGGGGCAAGGGGTGGGTTCGTCCGTGAGTGATTGCTCGTGTCAAGAACCC
>DF820455.1:1148639-1216414 GCA_000739515.1 Candidatus Moduliflexus flocculans | reverse complement strand
CTGATGTTACGCAGCGCCGCCGACAATTCCCCTCCTGGGAGGGGCAAGGGGTGGGTTCGTCCGTGAGTGATTGCTCGTGTCAAGAACCCACCCCCAACCCCTCCCCGGAGGGGAGTGTGCGGTCATTCGTCTCGAATCGGCTGCGTAACATGAGTTACTGATAACATAAACCGTCCGCCGCAAGATGTCAAGCGGCAGCCTATTTCGCGCTCATCAGCCCGGCGCAGGCGTTGCGCGTTTCGATTGTGGTGAGGTCAAATGATGGCATGTTCTATTCGACCGGCATAATCGTTTCAAGCGACTGCCGACCATATTTGCGATAAATGAGAAAATCCGAATCGAGCGTCAAGATCGCGCTGTCATCGTAGAGTTCCGCCATGCGCACTAAGCAGGCGTCCGCGAATGACATCGGCACATTGGCGTATTTTTGCATCAATGCGCGGATAGCGGGAATCTCATGAACGCAGAGCAGGCGAGATGGCCATAAATTCGTTTTCAATGAGTTCAAGCACCGCATCGGGGCTGTTGCCATGCTTATACGCCAGAAAACATGCCTCAGTGACCACTGCCTCACATGTCAGCAATGGCGGAGGCAACTCCGCAAGTTTCCGCATCACGTGTTGATGACAACGGTCACGCTTGTTCAATAACGCGGTAATTGGTCCCGTATCAATGAATATCCGCCGTTTCATTCGCCGAACCCTTCAAAATATGCGTTATTGGTCGAAAGGTCTTCTGGTCCGTTAAACACGCCGATCACTGGCTTTGCGAGATCAAGACAGGAAACAGGTTTCTTCTGTTTGCGCAGTTTTTGCGAACGCGCAGACGTCCGTTTTGGGCGCAATGCTCGCAAGGCATGAAGAATCTCTTCGAAATTTGCGCTATCCGGCAAAGCGGTAATTTGGGTTAAGACCTGATGCTTTAATGTTGTTTCCATACGATATGCCTCATGTTGAAATTTCCATTGATGTCAATATCTTTTCTTTAAATTACGATACAGGCCGAGAAATGTCAAGCGGCAGCCCCCGAATGATGACACGCGATGTTCGTCATGCCCGCCAGCCGACGCGCATGACCTCAATAACGCCGCGCTCATCAGGCCGGCGCGTTGAGCGTTTCGTTTATTCCTGAGCCAATCGCAAAATTTCTTGTTCCATCGCAACGGAAATACGAAAATTTACAGATCGAAGCTGTCTTAACACATCGCGAACTGAAGGGAGAACGCCTTGTTGTTTGGCTTTGACGAGTATTCCTAACAATCCGGTATATTTCAGATGAAGTTGATTCGCCAGTTTCCTGGCTTTCAAGTCGTCCAAGATGAGCAGCGAATTCGGGGTTTCTAAACCCAGAGCAATCGTACTCGCTTCACCTAAATCAACCATTGTCTCTAAAACGGCAAGCGTTGCGCGGTCTGCCACTCGTTTGATCTCAATCCATTTTTCAGGCTCTTTTCCGAATTCGTTGCGTACTTCTTCGGTAATCGTCATCAGTCCATAGATAGACTGCAACAGCGGCACCATCGCAATATTATCCAGCGCAATCAAACAGCTTGAATTACAGATCACATCAGGCATTGGCGACATCCTCCGCAAGGTCTTCCGGCGCGTAATTGAAGACAGAGACGCCGTAATCGCCAAGCACTTCCATGAACGTACGTTTGGAATAGCCTGCGACCGCCGCCGCCTGCCCGATAGAAAGCGTTCCCTGCTCGTAGAGTTTGGCGGCAAGAATCATTCGGATGTCGCGCGGATTGATTCGGACAAATTCCGGTAAGGCAATTTGGATTGTTTGCATATAAAATCTCCTTTCTTTTCTTGAAAAGACCACGTATTTTTTTGCACAATGTCACCCGGCTGTAGCGCATGCGATCACTTATATGGCAATGGCAACAGTGTCACCTCATCCTGCACCTGCTCGAATTCCGGGTCTGTATGTACCAGCCTCGCTTGATGAAATTTGGCGGTGGCCGCAATCCAGGCATCGGCAAATGAGAGGTGATGCGCCGCTTTCAGTTCTCCGGCGATCAGCCCGAGCTCCGGCGACGACTCGATCCGCTCAACCGCGAGTTGCGCCATCAGATTGCATCGGGCGCAGGCTTCCTGGGGATCACGTTCTTGCAGGGTCATATAGAACACTTCCTTCAGTTCCTAACATAAATTTGTTCACCCACCCCTTGCCCCTCCCAGGAGGGGATTCTCAAATCGAGGCGACGATGCGCGAAACTCCCCTCCTGGGAGGGGTTGGGGGTGGGTGAGCAAAAAACGTTAGGTACTGAAGAACACTTCCATAAACGTGACAAACGAAGCGAAAATCGCGATCTCCTCGTGTTTGGCGCGATATAAAAGCGTTTCAACCGTATCCGCCCCCGCTTCGTCTTCAATCAGCGTCAAAAAGGCGGACGTATCCAGGACATATCGTTCAAGGCGTGTGTTTACGTGCCAGATCCTCCTTGCGGGCGGCTAAGAGTTTTTCGGTCAACCGCGCCTGTCGGTCTCGTCCGCGCAGGGCGGCGATGGGGTCAAGCGCGGCAGACGAACGCGGTTCCAGTAGCGTCTCCTCAAGAAACGTAATCAAGACCCGTTTTTGCTGCGTAAACGGCACATGCCCAAAATATGTGATCGTCTGTCCATCAAACATGCCTTCTATGGTGAGCATATTGTCACCTCCGTGATGATCGTATCTGTTCATCAATTCCAATATCCCTGCCTAACGACAATTATCGCGTTTTTTATCATACATATACACCGCTCGCCGCAAGATGTCAAGCGGCAGCCTCTTTCGCGCTTATCAGCCCGGCGCAAGCGTTGCGCGTTCCGTGAGGCGGTGCGTGACCGCGCTTTTGTTCTTCGCGTTTCATCCGTATTGGGGGCATCAATTCAAGATGTTCCACATCGGCTACATCATCTTCGATAGCATCGTGGCGCGATATCCGTCGTTCGCCTAAGCGACATATTGCTCGCAGGCCGTAAAGATGGTGTCTAAAATGCCGAACAACGTCGGCGTTTGCGTTTCGAAACTATACAGCGGGCTTTGATACACCTGATCCTGCGTCGTCAATTTGTAGAATTGCCAGGCAGCGGCATTCGTGACGATTCCGTGCATATCAATGATGAGTTGTTCTTTCGCGTTCAAGAGTTGACACGCCTTCATTCCTAACAAGCACTGCGCCGCGCCTTGTTCGAAATCATCCTTTTTCGCTTCTGCCAGACAGACATAAGGATGCGTCAGCACCGTCAAGCGCTGCGCAAACACATACTCGCTGCGTCCGCTAAGATCGTCGGCTTTCAGAGCCACCTCTTTCCAGACCTTCAGATGTTTGCGGCGGCTTAACGCTTCTTGCAAAATCGTATCAATCAGGATTTCTTTGCCGCTTTCGCTGAACGTCACGTCAAACGCCTGCAACCGCTCCATATCGGCGCGAAAAATCTCGCCCGGCTCAATCGGGGTGAATGGAATCGTCCAGGGCAAGACTTGCGTCACATGCAAATACGCATACGCTTCAGTGAGCGTATATTTGTTAAACGGTTTCTTTTTGGTTGCCATGCTGATCTACCTCCTTGTTTCTATGATATGTCGCAAGCCATGCGATGTCAAGTTGTAGCCTATTTCGCCCTTATCAGCCCGGCGCAGGCGTTGCGCGTTCCGTGAGGCGGCGCTTGACCGGCAAGGCGATATACGTTCGACCGCGCTCCTGTTCCTGAAGTTTTGAATCTGCTGAAAGCTAGGGCTTAATGACATGCTGGTTCAACTACAATAATATCAGCTTAATCGCCATTTTTCTCGTTGTTTCTTTTATCAAGAGCATTATTCTTGATAAAATCTTCTACGGAGTTAAATGCACTTAAGAATAAAGGCGTTCCTGAAAAAGATAATGGAGATACTGGGCCGATAGTCATAAACGAATATTCCTTTGTAGAAGCATCAAAGGAGGATTGCGGGTGTCTAAACCGTTGGTAAAGATTGAGGCTTTCTTTCTGTCCTCCTACTAATTCTCGGAGTTTTTGAAACTCTGTTCCCATGCTCAAGCCGAATCCAAAAAAGTAAATACTGAGTTGTTGGATTATGTCGTTATCTATGCTCGATAGTGTTTGGCTAATAAACATCCAACCCAATCCATATTTGCGCGTGGTACGAATGGCATCAACTAAGTTCATTTTGATTCGCTCGATTCGTTCATTTTTTGATTTTCCAGCAGGGGCTAAACGGTGGGCTTCATCAAGTACGACTAGCGTGTTTAAACCCGTTTTCCCTTGGTAGGAGAGTTCAGCTTCCTGGCCTAAAGCATCCAAAAAGCGGTCAATAAGTAAAGGTTTGATCTTTTCATCCCAGACACTCTGGCGTATATCAATCGGCTTTTTCGAAAGATCGATAATAATGGCTGGCCTTTTTCCATTATTTTTCAGCATTAAAGCTGATTTGACGATACCCATTGGAGATTTTGAGCCTTCATGAGCAATAAAAAATTGAGCCGTTTTGAGCCATTTTTCTTTAGCCGGAGGAACATTATCTGGCGTGGCTGTTTTTAAATTTGTAAGAATTTCATCAACAAACTCTTGAACTCGTTCAACACCAGCCTGACCGGAGTATAACCGACGAATATTCGTTTTTATATACGTCAATACCCCTACAAGCGCATTCTCATCAAGGTTCTCTAATTTGTATGCTTTATTATTTCGCAAAAATTCTTCAACTGACTCAGCAAGGATTCGCTGATAGTCTGTCGCTTTGACGCCTAATTCAAAAAAGAATCCGAATTCCAAAAGAAGTTCAGTAAAAAGCTCCCATCGATCTAGTTTGATCTTTTGCAAATCATAGACTTCGACGTTTCGGCCAAGGCTCTTGAGAATTGGCTGGCAGAAAACTTCGCCCATGTGAGAAGGCTTTTTATCTTCTTGTAATCCCAAAGCAAATTCACCTTGTGGATCAAAAATGAATATCGACATTTCTGGATGTCGGGCATAACCTAATAAAATCATTTTCGCAAGGACTGATTTGCCTGAACCTGTTTTACCGAAAATACCAAGATGGTACGCTTCTCCCGCGCCATTTTTACCAGAATCAAAATGCTTGAACCAAAGGGGAAGTTTAGGAGCAGACCCATACACATGTCCAAGATAAAAAATTTCTTGTTGATACATTTCCAAAAGTTTGTTAATTGTATCATCATTCGCCAAATAAATAGAGGTTCCTGTTGCTGGAACAGTTCCCAATCCGCTCTGTTTAAAGATATTTCCATGATCGCTGAATACGGCACTGAGAGTCATTTTGGCGGAGTGTGTATCCTGTAATCCACTGATAGGATTCACGGTTCCTCGCTGTCTCGCCAGAGATTTCATTGTAGGTCCTTCAAGCCAAGTATTTCGAAGCTCAACTTCTGTAATCTGACCTAGTGCATAATGGGGTTTACCATCCTGTACAAATTCAAAGTATGCCAATTCTCCGACCAGTCTTTTATCAACAGCGGTTGCAAGAATATCAAGTGATAATTCACTAGTTGAAGAAGGAGAACCAATTGTGCCTATTTTTTCAGATGAACTCACAATCTGCTTCATACTTGTGGTATTAGTTCCTTTTTGAGGCAGATTATCTGCTTTTACAGGATTTTCATTTTGAGTTCCATCAGCTTTATTGCCTTTTCTCTCATCCCAGCCGCATTTATGGTAGTAATAATGATCTTGTAATGATTCCCCGCATTTTGGACATGGTTTCATGTGTTCTACCTCCCACTTTCAGTTCGATAACCGTGCATACTAAAAAAAATTTCTGAAATATCACCATGATACATCTCTGTCATTCTTGATATTGCTATTTGTCGAAATGCCGGCATAGCTTTGCTCATGCTTTTCACCATTTGATCTGCAATATATAAAGGATAAGGTTCCATTATTCCTGGTGTTTGGCATTGATGCCCTAATCCTTTTAACACAATAGCTATCCGGGAATCATTTGAAGCAATTGAGGCCGCCATTTCAATCCTTAACGCTGGCGACCAACGATTAGGTTTGTAGTAAAGGACATAAATATTTTTGATTCCCATAATAATCTCCTGAACTATCTGCCGCAATTTTGTATGCTCAGAGGGTAATGCTAAATGCCATTCACTTTGCGGCTGAGTGAGTGGAATCGGAGCCAAAAATTCACCAGGAAACATAAGATTGGTCAAAATTGCGCGATCATCATAACTGGAAGGCCACTCAAACTTAATGCCAATTTCCCGTTTTGTAGTATATTTAGGTATTCCGACCCACATTTTATCACTTCTGGTGGATTGCAGAATTTTTTTATACGATTCAAGGAATGTCATCAATCTTGTGGAAAGTTCCTGTCCGACTTTTGCTTGGGGATTTGTTATTAATCCATTTATTGCTTGATTAAAATAAATAAGAGGGGTCGTTAGAGAGCCGTCTATCAAGATCAAATCGTGTGGGGATTTCGCAGCAAGCTCAATTTCCATGCCCATCATAAGTCCTCTCAAAATCGAATTAGTCTCTAGATTGTGTTTTTCAGGATGCATGAAGGCTTCATGATGAGGTCTTTCCCAATAGCGATTTTCCGAAGGTGGGGTCAAGCCTTCCATCGCAACAGCCGCACAAGCAGCAATATCGGTTGCCAAAAGTCGATCAACAACATACGAGCCGTCAATACCGCATGTTGTTGGAATTTCTGAGTAACTCAAATCCGAATCTCTTCTAAGGATATTGGCTTTAAGAAGACGCTCTCGCATTATATTTTTATTTTCTTGTATTCCATTAAAGGAACCAAAAACTTCTTCACCAAGTTGTTGGCTTTTTGAAAGCATCTCCTCTACTAAGGCTTCTGGAAGCTCTCCAAATGGGTTTTGCTCATATTCCATCATAAATCCTCCAATATTTTTTGTTGTTCTTCAAAAAATTTATCGGGAAGAAATTTTTTCCATTGATTGGTTGTTTCTGAACGTCGTAAAGCCCAACGTTGTTTCCAATAACAAACTAATTCCTTAAAAGGTCTATCAATATATTCAGGATATTCGTTCCTCTGAATTATTCCTTGTAAATTTGAAACAAGTGAGAATAAATAGAATTCTCGTTTAATCCCATGATATTGAAATTTGGGAAGTCCTAATAAACGGAAAGCATTGCTTAATAAATGAATCCTTTTTGATGGGCCATATCCAAAACTTCTGGAAACGTCAATATTCTTTTGTGACAAAAATTTTAAAATTTCTTGATATAACTCTTCTGGAATATGAAAAGAACCTGCCCCTTTAGTATATCCTAAACTTTCAGCAATGCGTTGATTGTTATAGTTCAATCTGTTATAAATGCTACTCTTACCAAAAGCGCTCGTTGTTGTAATGAATAATAGATTGGGTTCAATAACCCTCCCTTTGATTATAGTTTTATAATCATTATATTTTTTTTGATATAGATATTTTATCTCATTAGATACCAAGCTCAATGCGACCAATTTTCCACCTATAAGCTCATTATAGGGTGGAAGCGCTCCAAGCCTTTGAGCGTGCATAGATTTATTAATCCACACATCGAGTTCTTTTTTAGGTATGTTTAATGCCTTATCTCGAACAGCCATTTTTAAAACGGGACTTTGTAAGCCAATTAAACCGAATGGAGCATTATGAAAAGTATCCCACAGAATGAATCGCATTTGGCGTCCATATGCTCGTTGATAAGGGATGCTCCACCACATTAAATTCCACCATCTGAAAATACTCTCTTCTAATGAGTCTACATGAACTTCTCTTATTTCTAACTGAATTTTTTCTGGATTAATTTTGCTCCCTTCGATAGAATACTTACTAACCTTTTTGAGTATTGATAGCAGAAATTTTTTATGCTCACAAAGTTTTTCAATTCTTGCAGTAGATTGTATATCCCTATAGAGATTCTTATGGTGAGCCTCATTTTCTTCATGAACACGTATATGAGGATTTATTTTAAATCCTTGCTCTTGGAGGGCAAACAAAATATTTTCTTTTAATTGTATTTCATTCATCATCTAAACCTTAAATCATCCAATACTACACATGACAAGTTTTTTTATACAGCATTTTGTGAAATTTGTGTATTTTACGAAACTATTCCCATATAACTTTTCTGCAATCATCGTCAATCACTCGCATCATCCGTTCAGCATCCTCAGCGCAAAGCGTTCCGGCGAATTTCAGCAGGTCTATGCCGGGAACGCCTTTCTTGCTTTGCTGTTTGGTTTCCCGCGACCTCATCGTGAGTTCCGTCACCTGATCGATGAGATCGCTTTTGTCTGCAAACAGGCCAAGCAGCGAATCATCTTCACGATGTTCGGGCGATGAACGCAGCATGATCGCATTCAGCAGATCAAGCAGCGATCTGGTCAACGATACATTTTCAACAGTGTAATTCACCTGAATATTTTGCGGCACGTTGATCGTAATGCTTCCCATACTCTGCTTCCTTTCTATTCATCCGATAGGGGTGGTTAATTCTGGCGGTTGTGATTGCGTAAACGGATTGAAAAGGCGTAATTCACAGTGTTCGAAATCAGAAATGTTTCGCGTGACCAATATCAGATCGTGGATTATCGCCGTCGCTGCGATAAACATATCAGCTTGTGAACGGGTAATGCCTTTTCGTCGCAATTCTCCGCGCAAATTACCGGCGTGTTCAGCAATCTCACTGGTCAGCGATACGACTTCCCCTCGATAAAAAAGAAACTTTTCAAACCATTGCAATTGGCGTTCTGCGCGTTTATACGCCAGTCCATAATAAATTTCTTCCACGCTCACGACACTCAGGCGAATGCTGCGTTGCGCATCGAACCATTGTTCGACTTTCGGATGTGGCGAGGGTTTCATGACCTCGCTGATGATATTAGTATCACATAAGAAGTTCATCACTCATCTCCAAAATCGGGTTGGGGCGATCTTGACGCTCCGGCAATTCTATTTCAACAGACTCTTGCGTCTGAATTCGGCGTAACTCAGCTAAAAGTTCCTTAATCGTCGGGCGTTCGCGGGCTTCGCGGAAATGAAGGAACTCGCTGAAAAGTCCGAAATCTACCAACGCGGCAACAGGCCGGCCATGCGTTGCCAGAATTTGCGGCTCGGACGAACAGGATTCCACGACATCCGCAAAATGGCTCTGCGCTTCTGAAAGCGTCCATGTTTTCATCTGATTTCACCTCTTTAAATATTTATTTCTGCGTTTCGCTCCGGATTTGCTCAATCAGGGCGTCATCTATCCACAATCCTTTGCGTTGGAGTTCGGATAATTCATCAGCCGGAGATTCAAGCAGACCCTTTTGCCATCATCGTATTCAGATCGTCTTCGTAGTCGGCGAGGTCGTAATGCAACGGAATGTTCCGCTCCTTTAACGCCTCGATAAAATCAACGACCGATAACTCCGCCAGCCGCCGCGCCTGACCGAAACTCAAGCGTTCCATCCGAAAAAAATGAATCGCTAATTCCTGTTTGATCGAGCGTTCGATATCGGCTTTCCGCCAGCGTAAGACGCCAAGAATTTCTTCTGGAAATGTCATTTGATATGTGACTGCCATAATATTGCCTCATTTTTCATGTGCTACAATCGCCCTTCTCGGCTTTCATGGATACACTCGAGAATCTCTTCGGTGGTAATGCCAAAATTGACGCTTTCAACGTCTAACGGAGAGGCAAGGCTCGGTTCAGGCTTGATCACAAATACTTTGCCGTCATCCCGCCGAACCTTGACTTCTCCGGTGCGAAACGCTTCTTCTAACAAAAACGCAAATTTTTGCAAGGCTTCAGTATAGACATATACGCTCATGATTTTACTATTACGCCGCACGTGCTGCCAACGCATTCAAAGGCTGCGCAAAGGCGAAATCCTCGCATGGAACGCGCAATTCGACCGCCGCAGGCTTTCCGCCAACATAAATCTCCTGATAATCCTGCTCGATCTGTTTGAGAACTTTGGCCTCGAAATATTGCTCTCCGCAATACGCGCATTCGACGCATGGCACATTATTGACGAATAACAAATTATTGTCATGACGATACAGATATTGTACCGTTCGCTGTTTGAATTCCGTATTTCCGCAAAAATGACACACTTTCATGATGATTTCCTCCGTTCATAAGGATTGATGAATTTAGGCGGCGTCGGAATATAGACCGTAATAATGGCTAATACATCTTCTCGCGTTCCGCATACGATATGTACCGGTTTCCCTGAATTGGTAAATCCGACGACCAGACAGCTTTCGCCGCGTCCCGTATCTTCGTATTGCTCAAGAATACGGCCAGACAATAGCGCTTCTTCAACATCTTCAATCAACAAATTATCATTCTGCCGTTCCTGTTCGGCATGTTTGGAAAATTAATAGTCGTTTTTTTGAACTTTTCGAATAATCCAATGTATGTCAAACATGATCAGAGTCTCCAAAATTCGGAATATTCAGCTATGTGATTCCAATAATTGGCGAGGAGCAAGAATCCATGATCGCATCATTGCTTATAGTACGAACTGAAAATTTTCTGTCAATCTTTTATAGCGCGGCGCGGCGAATTTTCCGGTTTTCATTCACCTTCTGCTTGACATCTTCCTGCGCCTTTTCTATCGTTCTGTGCGGCACACTTTTTGTCGCGCCACGCGCAGAACGCGCCTCTTGAACGAGAGGACATTTTTAACCACGAAATACACGAAATACACGAAAAAATAAAAAACCCTTCTGAATTTTTTCGTGTATTTCGTGTGTTTCGTGGTGAACGCATACGCCACCCGACCGGGGGATTCGATAAAGGAGGTCACTCATGGACAACACGCCGGAAAAACCATTGGACACCACGCAGACAGACGCGCCGCAGGCCGCCGACGAGAAGATGGAGGGCGGCTCGTATGAGATTATTCGCAAGCGGCTGACCGCGCTCAGCGCCGACTTGTTCGACCGCATGGGCAAAATCAACGAGCGCCGCAAGGAGGTTTTCGGCGCGTTAGCGAATCAGGCGCTCCGTTCGGATCGCATCGTCACCCAGAACAACTGCGTCCCCCGCGACATGATCGCCATCGGCAAGCGCCTGATTTTCGGCTACAACGTCTTTCTCGGCTTGAAAAAAGAGACGCAGGTGTCGGACGTGTTCAGCGTCTATGAGATGAAAGACGACCGCTTCGACAACGTGGACGGCGATTTTCTGAACGACCCGCAATTCGTCAAAGATTTCCGCAACCAGTACGCCTACTACAAAGAGACCCGCTTCGCCACGTTTTACCGCAAAGGCGCGAGCCTGCTGATGCTGTTCCATATCGGCGACAGCGCGGAACTCAAGGCGTTCAAATGGCATATCGGCGACGACGGCAGCCTGAAATATGCGGATAACCGCTCGGAGCGGGAATTCAGCTATCCGCCGCAGCACGATTTCGAATGGACGCGCACGACCCGCGACAATTTCGTTTATGGCACGCATCCCCACGTTTCGATTCAAGACCGCGTCTTCGTCGAAACCGTCGGCGGCGATTTGACCGTCAAAGTGGAAAACAACACCGAAAGCGGCGAAGGGATTTACTGCGAGCCAGTGGACAATGCGCTGCAAAAATTGGAGGACGCGGAGGTCTTTTACGCCATTCTCGGCTCGATTATTCTGCTGAAAATCCTGCCGTATCAGGAGCAGCAATACCGCTACATCATTTTCGACGAAAAGCTCGGCGTCGCGACCCGCGTGGATGAGATTCACCGCGCCGCGATCCGCCTGCCGGACGACGACGGCCTGATTTTTCCCGGCGGCTATTTTCTGCAAAACGAGGGCTACAAGGCGTTCAACGTCCAGACCGAAGGGATGAAATTCCTCCGCATGGTGCGCTCGCCGAACGGCGAAGATTTTCTCTACGTCTTTTACCGCGAAATCACGGGCGAATACATCCTGTTGCAATACAATTTGATCAACAAAAAGGTCGAAAGCCCGATCACCTGTCACGGCTTCACGATTTACGACGACGGCAAAATGGTCTTTTTCAAAGCCGGGCAGGAGGCGCAGAAAAGCCACGCGATTCAGGTCTGGCAGACGCCGTTCGTCGCCGACATGACGGTCGTGGCGATTGACCAGAACACCTACATGGCGCGCATTGGCAACAGCGAGCTTGTGCGCGGCATTTCGGAAATGCGCTCGATTTACAATTTGGTGCGCACCGAGCATATTTATCTCGGCCTCTATCACGAAATCGTCCGCAAAGTCACGTCCGCGCTCGATATGTTCTACTGGCTCGACAGCCGCGAAGTCTTCGATCCGCGCTCCGTGCTCGTGGAAATGCAGACTGCCGCCAAAGCCGCGATTGACGAATACGATAAAGTCGTGCAGATTCGCAAAAGCACCGAAGAACGCCTGAAAGAGGCCGAAAAAGCGACGGCGGAACTCATCAGTTCGGTGGCGACGCTGCAATATGACAGCGTGGAAAAGTTCGTCGGCGCATTGGCGCAATTGCAACTGCGGCGCGGCGAAATCATCACGCTGAAAGACCTGCGTTACGTGGATTTGAAGCGCGTCGAACGCATCGAAACCGACGTGGCGGAAAATTACGACCGCATTTCCAAAGATTGCGTCGGCTTTCTGCTGCGGGACGACGCGCTTGTCCCCTTCAACAAATCGTTAGACGGCATCGAGGCGCAGATTCCGGCGATCAAAAAGACGGCGGAAACGCAGGCGGTCGGCGACGCGCTGACCCGGCTGAATCAGAGCCTCGACCTGCTGACCGAGCTTGTCAACACGCTGAAAATCGAAGACGCGACCCAGACCGCCAGCATCATCGAAAACCTCTCGACCGTCTATGCGCGGCTGAACCAGTCCAAAGCGTTGTTCGCCAAACAGCGCAAAGCCCTGCAATCGGGCGAAGTCGCGCTGGAATTCACGGCGCAGTTCAAGCTGATCAACCAGACCGTCGCGAATTTTTTAGATCAGGCGGTCACGCCCGCGAAATGCGAGGAACTGCTGACGAAAACGATGGTGCAGATCGAGGAATTGGAAAGCCGTTTTTCCGATTTCGACGAATACCTCGAAAAGCTCTCCGCCAAGCGCGAAGAGATTTACAGCACCTTCAACACGAAGAAAATTCAGCTTGAAGAGGGCTTGAACAAAAAGACGACGCAGTTGCTCGGCTCGGCGAACCGCATTTTGACCGGCATCGTCAACCGGCTCAGCACCTTCAAGACGATTGACGAAATCAACGGCTATTTCGCGGCGGATCGGATGGTCTTGAAAGTGCGGGAAATCATCGCGCAGTTGCAGGAACTCGGCGACAGCGTGAAGGCCGAAGACGTGGCAAGCCGCCTGAAAAGCGCCCAGCAGGACGGCATTCGGCAGTTGAAAGACCAGATTGACCTCTATGCGGGCGGCGGCGACGTGATTACGCTCGGCAACTTCCAATTCACCGTGAACCGGCAGGCGTTCGGGCTGACGACCGTGCAGCGCGACGGCCTGATGTTTTTCCATCTCACCGGTACGGAGTTTTTCGACCAGATCAACGACCCGGCGTTTCAGGCCACCAAACGCTTCTGGACGCAAGACCTCATCAGCGAAACCGACCGGATATATCGCTCCGAATATCTCGCGTTCAAATTCCTGACAGCGCGGCAGAAAGAGCTGCCCGCGCTCGTCGCCGCGCCGGAAAAACTCTACGAAGCGGTGCGGGAATTCATGACGCCGTTTTTCGACGAAGGCTATGAAAAGGGCGTGCATGACAAAGACTGCGCCACGATTTTGACCACGATTTTTCCGGTATTTCAGCAGGCCGGAACGCTCCGCTTTCATCCCGCGATTCGGGCGTATGGCAAGATTTTCTGGCAATTCGCGCCGCAAAGCGACGAGCGCGAAATGCTGCGCCACAAAATCCGCTCACTCGGCCAGCTTCGCGCCATTTCCAACGGCAGCGGCGAATTTGTCTCGCATAAAAAATACGCGCAGCAGTTGCAAACGCTGGTCGAACGCTTTTTCGGCCAGTTGCGCTGGGAAACCGACCCGAAATATCTGCGCCAGACCCCCGATTTTCTCGTCGAGCATTTGCAGCAAAATCTCGACGGCTTCCCGGTGGATAACGACGCCTTCGACATCTGCAAAGGCTTCAAGGAGTTTTTGACGCTGAACAAGGCCGACGCGCAGTTCGCCGAGCTTCTGAAATCGGTGGAAAACGACCTCGCGAGCAAATTGGCGATCATTCAGGATTGGCTCGAATTTTACGCAGCGTCGCAGCCCGGCAAGCATGACCCGAATTTCCTGCTGGAAGCCGTGACCGTGATTCTGCAAGGCGGCGTCAACAGCAAAGCGGTCAAGCCGGTGGATACGAAATGCGTCGTCAGCGGCTTGATCGGGCAGCATCCGAAAATGCGCGACAACACGCTGCCGATGGATTTGAGCGAATTTCTGCTGGAATCCGACGAATTTCACCGTGTCGCCGTGCCGGAATATCGCGCCTATCAGCAGATCAAGCGCGATCTCGTGGAGACGAAACAGGCGGAAATGCGGTTGTCGGAATTCAAGCCCCGCGTCCTGACCACGTTCGTCCGCAACAAGCTGATTGACAAGGTCTATCTGCCGCTGATCGGCGCGAATCTCGCCAAACAGATCGGCGCGTATGGCGAAGGCAAGCGCACCGATTTGATGGGCTTGCTGCTCCTGATTTCGCCGCCCGGCTACGGCAAAACGACGCTGATGGAATACATCGCCAACCGGCTCGGCCTGATTTTCATGAAAATCAACGGCCCGGCCATCGGCCACCGCGTCGCGTCGCTCGACCCGGCGGAAGCCCCGAACGCCACCGCCCGCGAGGAAATCGAAAAGCTCAATCTCGCCCTTGAAATGGGGAACAACGTCATGTTGTACGTGGACGACATTCAGCACACGAACCCCGAATTTTTGCAGAAATTTATCTCGCTGTGCGACGCGCAACGCAAAATCGAAGGCGTCTATCGCGGACGGACGCGCACGTATGATCTGCGCGGCAAAAAGGTCTGCGTCGTCATGGCTGGCAACCCCTACACCGAAAGCGGCGAAAAATTCCGCGTGCCGGACATGCTCGCGAACCGCGCCGACACCTACAATCTCGGCGACATCATCGGCGGCAGCGAAGAGATGTTCGAACTGTCGTACCTCGAAAACTGCCTCACGTCCAACCCGGTCTTGAGCAAGCTCGTCACCCGCAGCCAGCAGGACGTGTACGAGATGATCAAAATCGCCCGCACCGGCAGCTACGAAGGCGCGAATTTCGAGGCCAAATACGCGCTGGAAGAGACGCGGGAATTCGTCAGCGTCTTCGAAAAACTGCTGAAAATTCAGGCCATCGTCTTGCAAGTCAACAAGCAGTACATTTATTCTGCCACGCAGGACGAAGCGTATCGCAAAGAGCCGCCGTTCCTGCTGCAAGGCTCATATCGCAACATGAACAAAATGACGGAAAAAATCCTGCCGATCATGAACGACGACGAAGTCAAGCAGGTCGTGATGGATCACTATTCCGACGAGTCGCAGTTGTTGACCACCGGCGCGGAATTCAATTTGCTCCGCTTCAAGGAGTTGTCAGGCTGGATGACGACGGAAGAAAGCGAACGGTTGACGTATATTCGCAAAACGTTCCAGCGCAACAAATCGCTCGGCGCAGTGGATCAGAGCGATCCGATGGGGAAGGTGATGGCGCAGATCAACGTCTTCAATGACCAATTTGCCGAATTCCGCGACATGGTGGACGAACGGTTGAAAAATAACGTCATCAAACTCCGCGTCAAAAAGAGTACCACCACCCCGATTCCGCAGCCGCCGATCAAGAAGAAATAATTAGACGCGGCTTGCCCGAAAATTCTTCTTGACCAAATGCGAGGCAGATATTTGAAGTGAAATCAGAATATGAAGTCCCGGAAAATGCAACTTAATAAGGAGAGTGCGTTGTTCGGGACGTTTTCAGGAGTCACCAGGAGTGCCAACGCAAGCGTTGACACTCCTGATGCCGACATCGTTACGATGGAATTTTCATTACAGCAGACGAAAGGCATTGCGCGATGCCTGCTCGATAGCGATGTGGATTGGCAGAAATTCCGGCTGCATGTCTCTGAGCTTGCGCCAGAAACGCAGTCGCATGACCCGCATACGCATGAGGGCGCGGAAGCGTTTTATGTGTTGTCAGGAGAAGCGGCCATCGAAGTCGAGGGTGAAACGCTGCGTGTCGGCATAAACGAGGCGCTGCTGCTTGATGCCTCAAAACCGCATTGCATCAGAAATGCCGGGAATGCGCCACTTCGGTATCTTGTGATTATCAATCATTCATAAGGCAGAAAATCGTTATGAAAAATATTACGGCTTATTTCACGCCTGCCACGCTGGAAGAGGCGATTCATTTGCTGCGAGAACAACCCGGCAAAGGGAAACTGATTGCCGGAGGCACGAATATCGTTGTAGAAAAAGACCCGACGCTCGATTTTTTAGTTGATGTGCGTCAGCTTGGCCTCGACTATCTTAACGAAGATGACGAGAGGATTTATATCGGCGCAGCAACGCACATCGAAACGCTCTACCGCTCTATGCTGATGAACAGCCTTGCCAGCGGCATGTTTACGGAGATGTGCAGTTGGTTCGCCAGCAAGCAGATTCGCAATATGGCGACTATCGGCGGCAATATCGCCGACGGCCATTCTGCCGCTGACACGATTCCGCCGCTGTTGGCGCTCGACGCGCAGATCGTGTTGCGCGGCGAAACCGAACGCGTGGTCGCAATCGTCGAATTTCTTAAGCCAGAAGGCGGTTCGGTAATACAACCTCACGAATTGATCACGGAAATCCGCCTTCCCAAAATTTTTCAGCAGGCTTCCGGCGCATTCCTCAAAAACAGCAAAACTCGTGAAGATATTTCCGTCGTTAGCGTAACCACTACGATGATTGTCAAGGAACAGCGTTGCGATGTGGCGCGAATTGCCTTAGGCGCGGTCGCACCGATTCCGGTTCGCATTCCAGCAGCGGAAGCCGCATTGGTCGGGCAAACGCTCACGCCTGAATTGATTGAACAGGCGGCTGATATTGTGACAGAGCAGATTCATCCGCTGACGAATTTTCGCGGCAGCGCCGAATTCCGAAAAGAGATCGCACGCGTCTATACGAAACGCGCTTTACAGTCTTGTTGGGAGAAATTTGTTTCTTCTTCCTGATAAGAAGTCGTCTCTATTCTTGCTGGAACGCTATTATCTCAACCGCGCCCGGCATTGCCAGTGAATGGATTCGGAACATATCGTCACGAGATATCACCACAGACAAAAAACCTGTATTTCTTCATTGACAAACCGTTGCATTGATTTATAATAACGCCATTTCACATCGCTGCTATTATCTCTATTTTAAGTGACAGGGCATAATATGAGAGCCACGATTCAGGCGAAAATCCTGTTTTTATGTCTATTTTTGGTGCTATTGACCACGATCGGCACGTCCACCGGATATTATCTGCTTGCCAGGGCAAGCCAAAAACGGGAATCGCGGAATAGCATTCAAATTGCCTTTGATATTATTCTGGATGATATACATACCCGCATCAAAAGCTATCAGGAACAATTCGATGAGTTCTTAGCGCGAGAAGCAACGGCAGCCTGGACAGCGTCTCTGTATAATCAGAACAAAGAAGAAATCGGTTCTCGGCAATTTGTTATTTCCTATTTAGTGTCCTTAGCCGGATCGTTCAAAGATTTCGGATCAATCAGCGCAGTCAATCGGCTGATGCTGTTTGCAGAAGATGGGCGGCTATTAATGGCGTATCAACGCGACGGCAGCGGCGAGCATATCGGCGCCTACTTAAAATCGTCAACCGGGCAGGACACGTATTTTTCCCTTGATAATACCGCAGAAATTTCCTCAATCATGTACACGGGAGCGATGATTCCAGATCGACCGATTTCCCCCAATATTCCAGTGCATTATGCTGATGCGATCCCTGATAAGACGACGGTGACGCTTCTTGCAAGAAATTCGATCCTCTTTTTTTCTGTGGAAGCTCCGCTCTATCGCAAAAATCAAAAAGTCGGCGTGATGGTTGGAGAAATCGAGTACAAGCAAGAAGAGATCACGCGGTATGCCACGCTGAGTAAAACTGATGTTAATCTGTTCGCAGGCAATCAGTTTTCGTTAGGCACGCTGCCGGAGCAGAAAATAATTCCGTCTGTCACATCTCAGAATGTCGCCTGTGATGCGTTATATCAACAGACCGCGCAGCAACTCTCCATCTATCCGATTCATATCAACGAACACGCATATTTTCAAGGACACTGCCTTATTACGCGTCATGCGGAAACAGTCGGCGCGATTTCAGTCAGCCTGTCACAAAAATTAGAACGCGACGAATTACAGGGGATTTTCACAACAGTTATCACCTTTGGCGCGATTTCAGTGCTGGCAGCATTCGTCCTCTCGTACTTTTTCAGCCATAGAACGATTCATTCCATTCAAAATATCGTCAATGTGATTGGCCTGGCCTCCGAAGGCGATTTGCGGCAGAGCGTTATGGTGAAAAGCCATGACGAGTTCGGCATGTTAGCGCAGCAATTGAATCGAATGATTCAGCAATTGCGTTCCATTTCCCGGCAAGTTCAAGATTCTTCTTCGACTGTCGGCGTGACGGCAGATGCCATTTTGCGGGAAATCGAATCGTTAACGCGGCGTATCGAGCAGCAATCGACCTCAGTTGATCACACCACCGAATCGGTGAAGCGGATTGATGAGTTTATCAAGCTGATCGGCGAGAATACGGCGGATCTTTCGGCGTCGGCCCAACAAACGCTGTCCTCAATTCATCAAATTCGCGCCAGCCGTCTGGAAGTCACTACAAGCATCGGGCATTTAGCCGGAAATATGCAAACCGTGTTAGCGGCGATCGAGCAGATTGGGAAATCATCCAGAAATATGTCTGAGTATATCGGCGATTTAGAGGGAGTAGCGCGCCAGACTGCGACCGCCATGCAGCGCATTGACGTTTCCTTGAAAGATGTGTCGGATAATGCCATGCTCTCGCAACAGCTTGCTGATGACACGCGAGAAGCCGCGCGAAAAGGACAGGACGCGGTTGATGCGTCTATCGAAGGAATGCGGGATTTAAAACATGCGGTATCCAACACGGCGCAAATTATTCAAGAGGTGAATTCCTGGGGCGAACAGGTCAGTTCGATTCTCGATATCGTGGATGAAATCACGGCGCAGACTTCCTTATTAGCGCTGAACGCTTCGATTATTTCGGCGCAGGCGGGTTCGCATGGACGCGGATTCGCCGTGGTGGCAGATGAAATTAAAGAACTTGCGCTGCGCACGAAAAATTCAACGCAGCGAATCAGCGCGCTTATTCACACCTTGCGCAAGAAAACCGAAGAAGGCGTGAAGCACATGAACGATGGCTTAAAAAAGGCCGAACAGGGCATGGGGTTAGCGAGCGCGGTGAAAGAGGCGTTAGACACCATTTTGGAACGCGCCACGAATGCCTCCGAACGCGCTGGCGGCACGG
Organism: Candidatus Moduliflexus flocculans; assembly: GCA_000739515.1. Taxonomy (GTDB): domain Bacteria; phylum Moduliflexota; class Moduliflexia; order Moduliflexales; family Moduliflexaceae; genus Moduliflexus; species Moduliflexus flocculans. The sequence continues at coordinate 1,196,953 of DF820455.1, read as the reverse complement.
CCAAAGTTGTTCAGAATACTGCTGCCAGCAGCCAATTGATTAGCGCCTCGATGGGGAGCGTGACGAACATGGTGTCGCAGGTGAACGGCTTGATTCAGCAGCAGGAAGAAGATATTACGCAGGTTGTGTTGGCGATAGAGAATAGTCAGGCGATGTCGGCTCAGATCAATCAGGCGAGCATTCAACAAAATCAGAACTCTGCTGAAATCGAAAAAAATATGCAGCACATGGCGGAACGAGTGGAAAATATTTCGCAGCAAGCCGAAGAATTGCATCGAAATTCGGCGCAAATTGTCGAAGCCATGCATGCGATGGAAATTATTGCCGAACATCTGCTGCGAGATATTATGACGATTTCCAGCCAGACCGCGAACGATTTGGTGAAACAATCCGAAATGCTTGACAGCATCGTTCAAGTATTTAAAGTTTTGTAATGAGGTGAGTGATGGAGTGCCGCGCCGGATGTGGAGCGTGTTGTATTGCGATTTCGATTTCATCGCCCATTCCTGGAATGCCTTCCGGCAAGCCTGCCGGCGTGCGCTGCCTCCATTTACGCGCTGATGGCCTGTGCGCATTATTCGACTCGCCAACTCGTCCGGCGGTATGCAAAGCATTTCAGGCTGAAGAAATGGTTTGCGGAGCATCGCGTGAAGAAGCGCTCGCATTAATTACGGCGCTTGAAAACTTCTCCGCCCCGTAATATCGGCTGCTGAAGAGTTTGTCGAGAGTTCTCTGGGGCGTTATCCTTTACATCATTGCCTTCTCGATCCAACCGGGTGTCGAAAAATTTTCCAGGCGCCAAATTAAAGAGAACTTCCCATATTTATTATGATTCCGGGATATTTTGCGACGGCAATGATGAAAACCTGTCGGAAAATTTAACAGTTTCAGGACATTCGCAAGAACCTGTTCCTCAAAATCTATAAAGAAAAACAAACACGTTTATATAATCTTTCGAAAATTACACACGGCGTATTTTTATGAAATAGCCCATATCGTAGGTGTTCTCAGGATGTTATTGCGATGATCGTTACAAAATATTCTCTGAAATACTCTATAGTTTGATGCGCGTTTGAATGAGTTGGCATGTTTACTGCATTAAATAAAAATATCAATTGTTCTTTTACAATCTACAATTTTTTTGAAAAAGCTAAACCTATCGTGAGGTAGGGGCGGAAAGCCACAGGTCTTAAAAAAAGAGACAGCTGGGTTGCCAAAAAGTGGAATATCACATTGTGGGCAATCAGCCGGTCTTTAAAGACCGGCTTTTTTTGTCGCCTGCTCCACGAGCGGTTTGAGAACCAAATGCCGAAAGGTGCATGAGAACATCATGATGATGACTCAGACATCTGGCAAAAACCAAAAGGAGAGCAGGTATGAAACGGTTTACACAGATTGCGTTAATAACATTAGCTGTTGCGTTAGTTATCCCGGCGATGGGATATGCATCCGGTCAGGAAGCGTTTGTTAATGCCGCATGGAACAATAGTGGATATTCGTTCGGTACGACAAGTTTTGGGAACATGAGCACTGGTGAATTCAATCTCAAATTGCGCGACGCGAACGGCAATTTGGTAAAAGGTGGCGAACTGTTTACAGGATTTTGTGTTGATCCCTGGCAATATTCGAAATCAAACGTCCTGGTAGATTTAGTCAAGCCGAGTGATTATGCGGTGAATAATGAAAATGTTGGTTTGCAAGCGGCATGGTTGTTTGATACATATTTCAAAAAGAACTCAACTAAACAGGAAATCGCCGGATTGCAATTAGCGCTGTGGGAAATTGTCGTAGATTCCAATAGCTCCATTGATTTAACGAAAGGGAATTTTGCTGTAACTAAGGGTGATGCGACTGCGATTACAAACGCAAAAACCTATTTGTCATCACTGCCGCAGAGCTTTTCAGCAGAAACGGTGGTTCGTTTGAATAGCTCATATATTATTGGGAAAACAGGAGAGGCACAAGATTTCATCGTCAAAATCGGCGACCCGGTTCCTGAGCCGGCTACAATGCTGCTTCTCGGATTAGGCTTACTCGGCATCGCAGGGATTGCCAGAAAGAAACATCAGCGCTAATCGAGCCTCTACTCACCCCGTAAAGGTTAACCTTTACGGGGTTTTTTGTTTTTGAACACCACGAGTATAACCATTCCCCAAATTTGCGCCAAAACAGATTGACAAGATCGGCATTTCATTCTATATCGTCTTCCATCCATTTCGCATGAATCGCGAGAACTCACTACGAAGATTTCGAATAGACACGGATGTTCACGTGAATCCTTGCCTTGCCTATCCGAAATCGTTGTCGTTGTCACGTCATGGAATATTTGACCATCAAAGAAATGCCGGAAGACACCCGCCCGCGAGAGCGTTTAGAGCATTTTGGGCCGGGCGCGTTATCGAACCAGGAATTGCTCGCCATCACCATTTCCACAGGCATCGTCAAAGACGGGCAAAAATACACCGCGATAGACCTTGCGACGCAGGTCTTGAATCATTTCGATGGCTTGAAAGGCGTGGCGCAGGCCGATTTCCCGCAGTTGAAAGGCGTCCCAGGCATCGGCAGCGCGAAGGCGTGCCAGATTATGGCGGCGTTCGAATTAGGCAAACGGGTCGCCATGTTCTTCGCGGCCAATAAGCCGATCATCCGCACGCCGACCGATATTTTTGAGTATTTTCGCGATCAAATGAGCCTGTTGACCAGAGAGGTCTTTCGCGTCGTCGCGTTAGACACGAAAAATCGCATTATCAAAGATCAGGTGATTTCCGAAGGAACGCTGAACGCCAGCATTGTCCATCCGCGCGACGTGTTCCGCATGGCGGTCGTCAATTCCGCCGCGAATCTGATTCTGATGCACAACCACCCCAGTGGCGACCCGACGCCGAGTTCCGAAGATGTCAGCATCACGCGGCGTCTGGTGGAAAGCGGCACGATGATGGATATTCCGGTGCTTGACCATATCATCATCGCCGGCGGCAAATTCGTCAGCATGAAAGAATTGCGCTTGATGTAAATGCGCTGCGAATGCAGAGTTGTCAGACACCTTCAAGGTACCTGACAACTTTTTTATTCGCGGCAAATATCAACATGTATGTCAACATCGCAGTCGCGCTGCCGGTAGAGCATCTTTACACCTACCGCGTGCCGGAGGAATTTCAGGACGACGTCGCGGTCGGCAAACGGGCGCTGATTCCGTTTGGCCGGAAATACGCCACCGGCTACATCGTCGAAATTACCGACACCTCGGAGCGGGAAGAGACGAAAGACATCCTCGACGTGCTTGACGCCGCGCCGGTCGTGACCGCGCCGATTTTGCGCCTGACGAAATGGATGGCGGAATATTATTTCTGCTCGTGGGGCGTGGCAATCAAGGCCGCGCTTCCGGCGGGAATAGACACGATTCACGCCATCGAAATCCGCCTGAATGCCGCTGAGCCACCTGCGATGACCACCGATTTTTTTCAGATGGAACAGCCGCAAGTCTCCGGCGAAATGCAACGCGCCATTTTGAAAACGCTGCGCCAGCATGTCTCGCTATCGTTGCAAGACTTGCAAAAGAAAGTCGGGAAAAAACGGCTGCACAGTTCCTTGAACGCCTTGCAGAAACGCGGATTGATCTGCGTCGAAGAATCCGCCAAAGCCGGAAAAGCCAAAGCCAAAACGATCCAGCATATCGTCCTGTCGCAGCCCAACGCGCAGGAAGCCGACGTCGTTCTTTTAGAGCAGCGCGCTCCAAAGCAGGCTGCGGTCTTCAAAGTTTTGGAAGAGCTTTTTCCAAACGATCTGCCAGTTGTGGAAATCGAAGAGTTGGTCGGCTTTGATCCGCGTTCCGCTATCAAATCGTTGATTGACAAGGGATTCGTGCAGGTTTACGCCAAAGAAATCCGGCGCAAGCCGATGGGCTATTTCGCCTATCAAAAAAGCTCGCATCTGCCGCTGACGCCGGAACAGGACGTCGTCTTAACGCACATCACCACTGCCATTGACGAAGGGAATTTCGCGCCGATGCTCCTGCATGGCGTGACTGGCAGCGGCAAGACGGAAGTCTATATGCAAGCGATTGCCTACTTGCTCAGCAAAGGCCGCCGCGCGATTGTCTTAGTCCCGGAAATTTCCCTCACGCCGCTCCTTGTCAGCCGCTTTCTGTCGCGCTTCGAAGAAAATATCGCGGTGCTGCACAGCGGCCTTTCCACCGGTGAGCGCTACGACGAATGGCAGCGCATCCGGCGCGGCGACGTGGATGTCGTCATCGGAGCGCGGTCGGCGATTTTCGCGCCGCTTGACCAACTCGGCCTGATTATCGTGGACGAAGAGCATGAAATGTCGTACAAACAGGATTCCGAACCGCGCTATCATGGCCGCGACACCGCGATCATGCGGGCGCGGTTCGAGAACATCCCGATCATTCTCGGCAGCGCCACGCCGTCGTTGGAATCATATCACAACGCGCTGAATCACAAATATCATCTCCTGACCATCGCGCAGCGCGTAGATGGCCGTCCGCTGCCGAATGTCGAAATTATTGACCGCCGCCATGAACAGGGGGCGCATCTGATTTCGAACGCGCTGGAAGAGGCGATTCGCAACACGCTTGCCAAAGGGGAGCAGGTGCTTATTTTCCTGAATCTGCGCGGTTACGCCAACTTCTATCTTTGCCGCGATTGCGGCTTTGTGTATGAATGCCCGCGCTGCAACGTCACGTTGACCTATCACGCCAGCCTGCATCGGTTGATCTGCCATTACTGCGATTTTTCGCGCATTCCTCCGGCGCGGTGCGACCAGTGCGGCAGCCCGGACGTGCAATATCGCGGCATCGGCACGGAGCGCATCGAACAGGATATGCAGTTGCTTTTTCCCGACGCCGAAATCGGGCGCATGGATCGGGACACGGTGTCCGGCAAAAACGCGCATTTCGAGATTTTGCAGCGCTTTGAGAATGGCGAAATTGATATGTTGATCGGCACGCAGATGATCGCCAAAGGCCACGATTTTCATAACGTGACTTTAGTCGGCGTGATTGCCGCTGAAACCGGCCTGAATCTGCCGGATTTCCGCGCCAGCGAGCGGACATTTCAAATCTTGACGCAAGTCGCGGGGCGTACCGGACGCGGCCAGTTAGGCGGCGAAGTCATTATTCAGGCGTATGCCTCCGAGCATTATGCGATCCTCGCCGCGCAGCGTCACGATTACCTCAGCTTTTACAACCGGGAAATCGCGTTCCGCCAGCAGTTGCGCTACCCGCCGTTTTCGCGTATGGTGAATATTTTGCTTCAGGGACAGGACGAAGATTTTACGCGGGAAATTGCGATCCAGATGGCCAATACGCTACGCAACGCGCCGCAAAGCGAGCATCGCGTCGCCGTCTTGGGTCCAAGCCCAGCGGCGCTGACGAAACTCCGCAACAAATACCGCTTTCAACTCCTGCTGAAATGCGAACACTCGAATTACATGCGGCTGTTCGTCAAAACGCAATTAGCGCATTTTCGGGAATTGATGTCGTTAAAAGACGTGCAGATTCTCGTGGATGTTGACCCGGTGAATTTACTATAATTGCGGAGAAAATATATTGATTCTCTTGTAGAATAGAGAAAACCCGCAAATGCAATATTTGAGCCTATTTATCCGACTCAAAAAAATAGGCGAAGCCGCAGCCCCGCCTATCGTTATACTAAAGCCTGCTCGCTTATACCTGTTTTAGGAAGGCCCGCAAAGCATCCATAAAGGCGGCATATCTGTCAAATCGAATAAGGTGTCCTGCGTCCGGGATGGTGACAGTGGTCACGTGAGGGTTCAATTCGCGAACGCTCGCGGCGACTTCAGGGGTGACAATCCCTCCAAGTTCCGGGTTGGCCGCAATGAGCAGCATCGGCTGAACGATCTGTTGAATGCCTGTTTGCCAGGTCGGCCCCAGGACGCGCAGTACATCCACCATCATATCAATGATTGCGGGATCAAGCTGTTTTTTGGCTTCAACCATCAAACGTACCATCTCGTCAGGCCAACCGGGATTGTCCTGACGGTATTGCGTCAACAACTCTTCGAACGTCTGGTTAGGCAACGTCTTCGCCCATTTCGCGATGGGGTTTTCCGCCGGATCGCTGTTAAGTGCGTGTTCCGATTGGGAGAACCACCAGGGCGGGTCTTCCAAAATCAGGGCGCTGATCAAGTTCGAGAAACGCACGCCGACGTGAAAAGAGATCATCGCTCCCATCGAATGTCCTCCCACAATTGGGCACTCTAATCCTAAACTGCGAATAAGTTCCGCCACATCGGCAGCCATGTCCACCGTTTCGCCGGGATGAACCCGCGCCGACAGGCCATGCCCGCGCATATCCGGCATAATGACATCATATTCAGATTCAAGATCGCGTGCAGTGGGCGTCCAGCAGAGACCGCTATCTGAAAAGCCATGCACCAATACGAATGGGCGTTTCTCCCCATGACCGGTGCGATAATAGTGTAATTGCACGCCATTGATCTCTATATCATGTTGCGTCCAGTGAGAGAGCATAGCATTCCTTTCTTTGTGACAGGCTGAAAACCATGTAACAAGTGCCTTTGTTGCGATTCAATAATACTCAAATTCCTGATCTTGTTCATCGTCAATCGGTTGAAGAAGACGTTCCACTCTGAATACCGCCTGATGTGGCGCGATTCGGCGCAAGTGATCTCGATAATGTTATTTTTTTGCGTCGCTAACCAAAAAAGGCGGGGACACACTGCCCCGCCCATTCGGTATCGTTCCGCTTAAAACACGGAATCAGGATAATAGTAATCTTTGGCATTCTCCGGAGTGATCAATTCGGAGGCTAAGATCACTTTGGAAGGAATCTTCATTTGATAGAAGCCGTCGAGCGGCACGTTCTTCACGCCTTTGACCGCGAGGCTGATGGACGTGGCGATCATGGACGGCGGATAGGTGACGTCCGCGCGAACCAACGGGTCTTTATCCATGACCATCTTGACGATTTCTTTCGAGCCTGCGCCGCCAAGGAAAAATTTGATGTCGCTGCGGCCAGATTCTTTATACGCTTGCAGCACGCCTTTCAGCACATCGTCATCCTGCGCCCAGACAGCGTCAATCTGGCTGTATTTCTGGAGATAGTTTTCCATGATTTCCAGCCCTTTCTGAGTTGACCAGTAGGCTGGCTGCGAATCCATGATTTCGATGCCCGGGAAGTTTTTGATCACATCTTTGAACGCTTCCACGCGCTCGGTATTAATCACGCACGGAATCCCTTCCAGCACGACGATTTTGCCTTTGCCGTCCAATTCTTTCGCCATCCATTCCCCGCTGACGCGGCCAAGTCCGGGGTTATCCCCTGCGACATAGACGTTCTGCGCTGGTTTGGTCAAGCCGCGATCCACGACGACCGTATAAATCCCTTTGCTGTACGCTTGTTCGACCACAGGCGTCAACGGCGCGGAATCGTATGGCAGAATGACGAGCGCGTTAATTCCTTTCACCATCAAATCTTCTACATTACCGACCTGTTTTTCCGGCGAATCTGCGGTGACGAGGTAGAATTCCACATCCGGGTCTTTCTTCGTCCATTCATCAATCGCCTTCTGCGCCCACCAGACAATGCCGCCCGTCCAGCCATGATCCGCGCTGGGGATGGAGACGCCGATTTTGACCTTTTCCGCAAAGGACGCCGTCGCAAACGCAAACACTGTCGCCACAACCAACAACGTTACCAGAATTTTTTTCATACCAATATCCTCCAAAGTCTCATGTTGTTAAGGTATTGTGTGAACCGAATCGAATGATACTGCCTCTTGTTTGACGAACAGCAACCACCTCCTTTTATGGGTATGGGATTTTTCCTGTTTTCCAACGCCGAAGGCGACAGATTCCCCTCCCAGGAGGGGAGTTCACGGCTTCGTCACAAAAAATGATTCCTGCAAGCCCAAACCCATCTATCACATCAGTTTTTCTTCTTATATTGCAGCAGCACGGCTAAAATAATCACGATGCCTTTCACCGTGCCTTGCAAATACGGGGACACGCCTAACATATTGAGCATGTTGTTGATGATGCCTAAAATAATCGCGCCGATCACCGTGCCGAAAATCGAGCCGCTGCCGCCGGACATGGATGTGCCGCCGATGACGACCGAGGCAATCGCATCTAATTCGTAGAACACGCCCGCATTTGAGGAACTGATCGAATTCAACCGGGCGGAGAGCATGACCGCCGTGACGCCGACCGTCAAGCCGGTAATCACGTAGGTGAAAAACTTGATCAAATCCACTTTAATCGCCGAATACGTCGCCACCTGCTCATTCGACCCGACTGCGCAGACATAGCGGCCATAGCGCGTGTTGTTCAGCACGATATGGAATATGACCGCTAACAACAGAAAGACCCAGACCGGAATCGGGACGCCGAACACGACGCCCGCGCCGATTTTCGGATAAAGCTGGCTGGCGGAGCGAAATTCCCCGGCGTTGCTGATGTAGAGCGTCAGCGAGCGAAAGATCGACATCGTGCCGAGCGTGACGATAAATGGCGCGATCCGGCCTTTCGTCACAATGATGCCGTTGAACGCTCCGGCCAGCATCCCGACAATCAGGCCGACGCAAATCGCCCAAATAATCGCCATGACGCCGCCGCCGAATTGATTCAGCGTCAACACCGCCAATCCGCCGACAAACGCCACCATCGAACCGACTGATAAATCAATGCCGCCGGAAATCACCACGAACGTCAGTCCAAGCGCAATCACGCCAGTATAAGAGACCTGCCGCAAAATGTTCAGCAAGTTCTGCGGCTTCAGAAAATGTTCGCTGGCAAAGGCGGAAATCACGAATAATAACGCTAACGCGAATAATGGGGCAAATTTGGCAAAATCGAATTTTCTCTTCATAACGTCTTTTTTCGCTCGACTTAGACCTCACAGGTCTTGGAGACCTGTGAGGTCTCTTTTAATATTTGATTTCTCCCGCCAATCCGGTAGCGTGGAACATAATAGTTTCTTCGTTGATCTGCTCGTTCGTCAATTCTCCGGTGATCTCGCCGTCGCGCATAACGATGACGCGGGAGCATAACCCCATCAATTCTTCGATTTCCGACGAAATCAGGATGCAGGCAATCCCGGAACGCGCCAACCGATTGACGAAGTGATAAATTTCGCGCTTCGCGTTCACGTCAATGCCGCGCGTCGGCTCGTCTAAAATCAAAATTTCTGGATCGGTGTCCATCCATTTGGAGAGATAGACTTTCTGCTGATTGCCGCCGCTGAGATAGCGCAGATGCGATTTCAGCGACGCGGCTTTGATTGAAAATTCTTTGACATACTGCTCCGATGTTTCACGCTCTTTTGCTTTACTGATGAGCAACCGGCTGTATTTTTTCAAAGAAATCAGCGTGATGTTGCTCGGCACATCGAAATTCATCACAATGCCGCGCCCCTGGCGATCTTCCGACAGATAGCCTAATTTATGCTTCACTGCGTCCGCCGGAGACGCGATGTAGCGCTGTTGGCCGCGAATGAAAATCGTCCCTTGCTGCCGCTTGCGCAAGCCCATAATCGCCTCGGCCAATTCCGTCCGCCCCGCGCCCATCAATCCGGCAAAACCGAGAATTTCACCCCGTTTCAGCGCGAACGACGCATTTTTCACGAATGACGGCACTTGCACATTTTCGACGCGCAACGCTTCTTCGTCTTGCGGCGTTGCCTTTTCCGGGAAAATTTGACTCAATTCGCGCCCCACCATGCGCCGCGCCATTTCGCGTTCATCCAAATCCGCCGTGTCATCCAAACTGATGAAATCCCCGTCGCGCAGCACCATCACGCGGTCGCAAATCCGCTTGACCTCTTTGAGCTTATGCGAAATGTAAAGCATCGTCACGCCCTGCGCCCGCAGCCGCTCCATCAGCGCGTATAAAATCTCGATTTCGTGGCTGGTCAAGACGGTCGTCGGCTCGTCCATAATCAGGATTTTGGATTCGTGCGCCAACGCTTTGGCGATTTCCACCATCTGCTTTTGTGCCACACTTAATTGCCAGATCGGCGCGTCGGGCGAGATGTCGGTATTCAATTCAAACAGCAGGTGGCGCGTTTTTTCCCGCATCGCCTTCTTATTCAACAGCCCTGCTTTGTGCGGTTCGTTGCCGAGGAAGATGTTTTCGAACACGCTCAGCGAGCCGATCAAATTGAATTCCTGCGGGATCATGCTAATGCCGAGCCGCTTGCCGATAATCGGATTTTTGATCGCGACCGGTGTTCCGTCAAGGTAGAGTTGCCCGGCTGACGGCGTATAGATGCCGCTCATGATCTTGACGAACGTGGATTTCCCCGCGCCATTTTCGCCGATAATGCCGAAAATTTCCCCGGCGCGGATTTTCACGTTGATGTCATTCAACACCCGCACTCCTGAGAATTCCTTCGAAATATGCTCGGCTCGAAACAGTTGTTCCATGTCGGTTTCACCTCACCCCTACCCCTCTCCGAAGGAGAGGGGAAAATACCCTCTCCCTGTTGGGGAGGGGCCGGGGGTGGGGTTCGTTAATTCTTCATATCCCCATCAAACGCAATCGTTGACGGCGAGAAATTGATCTTTTTGACGAAATCCGCCGCTTCTTTTGCGCCGAATTCGCGCTCCATGCCGTTATCTTCCCATTCCACCGACAGCGGGCCGGAATAACTCGCGGCGTTCAATTCGCGGATGATTTCTTCGAAATTGACGCTGCCATGCCCCAACGAGCGGAAATTCCAGCCGCGCCGCACGTCGCCGAACGGCAGATGCGAGCCGAGAATGCCAGCGCGTCCGTCTAACGTGACGCCCGCGTCTTTCATGTGGACGTGATAGACTCTGTCAGCGAAATCGCGGATGAACAGATGCGGCTGAATCCCCTGCCAGATCAGATGGCTCGGATCGAAGTTGAAACCGAGCGCCGGGCGGCGTTCGAAGGTTTTCAGCAGGCGTTCCGCCGTGTAAATATCGAACGCGATTTCGGTCGGATGCACTTCCAGCGCGAATTTCACGCCATGCGCGTCGAATTCGTTTAAAATCGGCGTCCACCATTCTTTGATTTTCTGGAAGGCGTTTTCCACCATTTCTTCCGTCGTGGGTGGGAACGAATACCAGAATTTCCAGACCGGCGATCCCATAAAACCCGTCACCACATAGCAATCCATGTTTTTCGCCGCCTGCGCCGTGAATTTCATCTCTTCCGTCGCCCATTTGCGAATTTCGTCCGGTTTGCCTTTCAGCGCGTCCGGCACGAAGGCATCGAGGCGTTCATCGTAGCGATCTCCGACGCACTGCCCGGAGAGATGCGCTCCTAATGCCCAGCAGCCGAGATGATATTTTTTCAGAATCGCCTTCTTTTCTTTGACATATTCGGGGTCGGTCGCGGCCTTGCGCACATCCATGTGGTCGCCCCAGCAGGCGATTTCCAGGCCATCATAACCCCACGAACTCACTTTCTTGCACAATTCTTCGAACGGCAAATCAGCCCACTGGCCGGTAAATAACGTTACAGGTCTGCTCATAGTTTCGGTAGGACGCCAATCAGATTGATAAAACTGCATTTTTAAGATCGCCCCAGGAGTACAAAAGCAAGCTTTTGCGCTCCTGTATCAGTGGCAATCAGTCTTATCAGTCCAATCAGTGTTCTATTCTTAAATGGTCATATTTCAAGCCACGCGGCTCCTTTTTGCGAACTGGCGACACAGGCATCAATAAATTTCACGCCATTAATGCCGTCCTGCACGGTCGGAAAATCAAGGTCGTCTTCGGTCAGCGCCTCACCCGCTTTTTTCTTCAACAGCGCTTTGCTGAACGTATTGTAAATGTTGGCGAATGCTTCGAAATAGCCCTCCGGATGGCCTGACGGAATCCGAGAATACGAAGCGGCGTGCGGATAGAGCTTGTCGCGGCCTCTGGAAAGCATTTCCGTTCCTTTGTCGAGATACGACACTTTCAGATAATTCGGGTTTTCCTGCGCCCATTCAATCGAGGCTTTCGTGCCATAGACCCGGATGCGCAGCCCGTTATCATGGCCGACCGCGATCTGCGAACTCCAATACAGCCCTTTTGCGCCGTTTTCGTAGTTGACCATGATGCTCGCGTTATCATCGAGGACGCGGCCAGGGACGAAGGTATCGAGGCGGGCACAGAGCGATTTGATGCTCAGGCCGGTCATGTAACTCGCCATATTTTCAACATGGCTGCCGATGTCGCCGACGCAGTTGGATTTGCCGGTTTGCGCCGGATCGGTGCGCCAGGCGGCCTGTTTCTGGCCGGACGTTTCAAGTGGCGTGGCGAGCCAGTCTTGCGGATATTCGGCGTTCACGAAACGAATCTCGCCGAGGTCGCCGCGCCGGATCATTTCCCGCGCATGTTTCACCATTGGGTAGCCGGTGTAGGTGTAGGTGACGCAGAAGAAGACGCCGCGTTCCTTTGCAAGCTTCGCAAGTTCTTCGGCCTGCGCGACTTCCGGGGTCAGCGGCTTGTCACAGACCACGTTAATGCCCTGCTCCAAAAACGCTTTGGCGGTGGGATAATGCAGATTGTTCGGGGTGACGATGACGACGAAATCAATTTTATCCACCCGTTTTCCCTCGGCAACTGCCATCTCCTGATAGGTTTTATAAAGCCGGCTTTCGTCAATGCCCAACATCGCGCCGGTTTGCAGAGTATTTTGATAATCTCGCGAAAAACACCCGGCCACAATCGTGTTTTTTCCGTCAAACTGCGCGGCTTTGCGGTGCACGTCGCCGATAAACGCCCCCTGCCCGCCACCCACCATTCCGTAGGTCAAGCGTGCCGCCTTTGTTTCCTTGCTGCTCTCGATCATTGCTGAAACCTCCTTTGGCGTAATTTCAGATAAAATAACGACTGTCATTGCGAGGAGCGCCAGCGACGAAGCAATCCTCTCATGCCGAGATTGCTTCGTCGCTGGCGCTCCTCGCAATGACACAACAATATGCAATATTCCTCATTAAGCAAGGCGCATGCCAGTTCGTCAATCAATCTCTGAAAATCGTATAACTACGCATGAATAAATAAATAACGTCGCAAAAAAGAAATAGCTTGACAGAGCGTCCTCAGTTCGAAAGAGATGAAATGTATAACTTTTACACACAGTGACTCCTTGCGTGTGTATAAAAAAGGAACGACATGAAACCAACGATTCTCGTGATTGACGATAAGCCGAAACTCTGCCAGAGTTTAGCACAAAATTTCGACCAGCGCGGCTTTCAGACGCTTTGCGCCGCCACCAGCAGCGACGCGCTTCAGACCTTTTCCACGCATTCCGTCAATATCGTCCTGTTAGACATTATGTTAGGCCGCGACAACGGACTTGAACTACTGAAAAAACTGCATCAGATGAACCCCGCCGTTCCGGTGATCATGATTACCGGGCATGGCTCGATTGACACCGCCGTGCAGTCCATGAAGCTCGGCGCAGTAGATTATGTCACCAAACCGGTCGTGTTCGACAAGTTGTTAGGCGCGGTGGAACATGCGTTGAACGAGCAACGCTTTCGCGCCCCGGCGTTCGCGTTCGATGCACTTCATCCCGACGCGACGCCGATTATTACGCGAAACAAGCAGATGGCGGCGCTTTACGAAAAGGCGCAGAAATTGGCGGCGACCGACTTGCCGATTCTGATCTGCGGCGAAAATGGGACGGGCAAAGAAGTGGTGGCGGATTTCATTCATCAGCATTCGCCTCGCGCAGCGCGGAAAATGGTGAAAATCAACTGCGCCGCGTTCCCTGAAACGCTACTGGATAACGAGTTGTTCGGGCATGAAAAAGGCTCTTATACCGGCGCGGAAACGGCCTTTAAAGGCGTGTTCGAGCGGGCGCATGAAAGCTCGCTTTTTCTTGATGAAATTGGCGACATGCCGCTGACGATTCAGGCGAAAATCCTGCGTACGTTGCAGCATAACGAAATCCGGCGCATCGGCAGCGAGCGCACGATCACGGTGGATGCGCGGTTTATCGCCGCCACGAATAAGCCGTTAGACGAACTGATTCAGGCCAAACAATTTCGCGAAGACCTCTATTATCGGCTGAATACCGCCGTGCTGCATCTTCCGCCGCTGCGGGAACGCAAAGAAGATATTCCGCTGCTCGCCGACTATTTTTTGAAACAGGCCGCCGCCGTCAACGCCAAGCCGTTGACTGCCATGAGCCAGCGCGTTCTCGATACCTTTTTGGATTATCACTGGCCCGGCAATGTGCGGGAGTTGAAAAACGCGCTGAATTACGCGGCGGTCATCTCCTCGCAGGATGTGATTGATCTTGAAGACCTGCCGCCGCATCTCGCGCCCGCGCAGCACGCCGAACATTCCGACAACGTGCGAGAAGAGATGGAGCGCGGATTGATTTTGAAGACGCTCGTACAGGTCAATTACAATAAGAAAAAAGCGGCGGAAGTCCTGAAAATGAGTCGGAAGACGCTTTATAACAAATTGGAAAAATACGGCTTTTCCTCGAACTCCTGATCGCAAACAGAAACCTCACAGGTTTTCAAAACCTGTGAGGTTTAGTCTATAATGCTTTTACAACTCTCCAATATTTGCCTGTATTACGGCCAGATACGAGCTTTGCACCAGATTAATCTCCGGCTGCGTCCGGGCGAAGTTCATGCGATTGTCGGCGAGCATGGCGCAGGCAAATCGTCGCTGGGTTTGATTCTGAACGGCATTTTGAAGCCGACTGACGGGACTATAACATTCGACGGGAAAATGTCGAAGGGGCTGAGTATTTCTGGGGCGTTGAAAGCGGGCATCCGCATGATTTACCAGCAGGTGCGGCTGTATGACGACTTTTCGGTGGCGCAAAATCTGTTTCTCACGAACCCGATCATCAATCGCTTTGCCTGGAACAGCAAACGCCGTTTTCTTGACGCAGCCCGCGAACTGCTTGAACGCTGCGATTTCGACATTGACCCGGCGATCCCGCTGAAAAACCTGAATCTCTCAGATCAAACGGTGGTAGAATTTCTCAAACATCTGCATCATCGCCCGAAACTCCTGATTTTGGATGAAGCCTTAGAACGCCTCTCGTCGCCGTCGCTGAACAAAATTGTCAATCTGCTCAAGCAAGCGGCGCGGGATGGCATGGCGATTCTTCTGATTACCTACCGGATTGACGACATTTACGCCCTTGCGGATACTGTCAGCGTTATCAAAAACGGCGAGATTCTTATCACGGATGAGGTCAAACATGTTGATAAATTAAACCTCATCAAAATGGCGTATACGCAGCTTTCTGCGGAGGAAGACATTGAAGACGCAAACCAGGAATTTTCCCGCCTGCTCAAATATAATGAGGCGATCCTGCGCCATCTGCCGGTCAATCTGATTGTCACTGACCACGCGAACCGCATCAAAATGGTGAACGACTACTGCAAGCGCTATTTCGGGCTGAGCAGCGCCTCCTATTTTAATCTGCCGCTGGCAGACGTATTATCCAGCGCCAACGAGGAGGCGCAGGAGCTTTTTCAGGGCGCGGATTCGCTGCGGGAAGAGCGATTCTGGTATCAAACGCCGGTCACAATCAACCGGATTATCACCATCAGCAACATCAAAACTTTTCCGATTTTTGACGGCGCGGCGTTCATCGGCAACATCATTATTCTTGAGGATATGACCGAACATGACCGCCTGCAAAAGCAGGTCTTGCTTTCCGAAAAACTCGCCTCTGTCGGGTTGTTAGCCGCCGGAGTCGCCCATGAAATCAATAATCCGCTGGAGATTATTTACAACGATCTCAGCTATCTGAAATATAACGTGCAGGGGGAGCAGCTTCAGAAGACGGTTGACGATATTCAGGAGGAAATCGGCGCAATAGCCACGATTATCAGCAATTTGCACTCGTTTTCCGGCAATACCCGCGACAGCGCCGAGGAACTTGACATCAATGTCGTCATTCAAAATATCCTGAACCTGCTTCAGCATCACGCCCGGCATCAGCAGATCGCGATCCAGTTCGCCCCGTCCGAACAGGAATTATTCGTGAAAGCGAACCGACATGAAATCAAGCAAGTGCTGCTGAATCTGTTTAAAAACAGTTTCGAAGCGATGCCGACCGGCGGCGACATTTTCGTGGAAACCGCCTCAATCGAACGCGGCGGCGCAGCAATGGTGCAGATTCGGTTTCGAGACACCGGGCCAGGCATTAATGACGAGAATCCCGACAACATTTTTCTCCCCTTTTATTCCACCAAAAAAGGAACAGAGCAGAACTTCGGTCTCGGCTTATCCGTGAGCTACGGCATCATCAAAAAATATGACGGCAGCATGACTGTCGAAAATGCTACTGGCGGCGGATGTCAGTTTATCATTTTATTGCCACAGATTGCGTGATGTGAACATGATGACCACTCGATAAATCGGTGAAATCTCTTGACATTACAGTGGTGATTATTTTTACGGGATTCGTGGTCATCGTAAAATATTCGATTCTTTTCTGGGCTGAAGGTGTTTGCTTGTTTTTGCGTTCAAAAAAGTCCGGAATGGCGTTATATCAATATGCAAATTCTTTATCTCGCCAACGCCCGCATCCCTACTGAAAAGGCGCATGGTCTGCAAATTGTGAAGATGTGCGAAGCGTTTGCGCGACAGGGCGTTGACGTTGAATTGGTTGTTCCGTTTCGGCAGCAGTCTGAACAGATGCGGCAGGTCGAATCGCTGTGGGAGTATTATGACGTGACGACGACGTATCCGATCAAGCGGCTGCCGTCGCCTGATTTCATCAGATATGATCGTTATCTTCCGGCGCGGATCATGACGCTGCTTTACATGCTGCAATCGCTACTCTTTGCCATAATGGCATCGGTGACGACAAGGAAGGCTGAAGGCGTCTATTATACGCGCGATTGGTACGCATTGTTCGTGCTTGCCATCATGAAGAGATGGCACGGCAAACCGATTTTTTTTGAAGCGCACGAAATGCATGGCGCGTCTCATGCGAAACTGTTGACTTGGCTATTGCGCCGGGGAAATGGATTGATTGTCATTACGCAAGCGCTACAAACGTATTATGCACAATTCGGCGTGGCGGCAGAACAGATCATTGTCGCGGCAGATGGCCTTGATCAACGTCGTTTAACGCCGCAGATTTCCAGAGACGCGGCGCGAACGGAGCTTGACCTTTCGCTCACCTCCAAAATCGTCTGTTATACCGGTCATCTTTTTCGCTGGAAAGGCGTCTATACTTTAGCCGAAGCGATGCGACATCTCCCTGAAGATTATCGCCTGTATATTATCGGCGGTATGACAAAGGATCGCCAGGCGTTGCAGCAGTTTATTGCTGAACAGCATTTGCCGCGCATTACGCTGATCGAGCATGTTCCCTATCATGCCGTGCCGCGCTATCTTGCCGCGGCGGATGTGTTGGCGCTGCCGAACAGTGCAGAGCAGGCGATTTCGCGGGATTGCACGTCGCCACTGAAACTCTTCGAATACATGGCGGCGCAACGTCCGATTGTGGCCTCTGATCTGCCCTCGCTGCGCGAAGTGCTGCGGCATGAACAAAATGCGTATTTAGTGACGCCGGATCAACCGCACGCGCTGGCAAATGGAATTCAACACGTGCTGAATGACCAGACGTTACGGACAAGGATTGTTGAAACGGCTTATACGGATGTGCAGGCGTTTACATGGGACGGTCGGGCGAAAAATATTCTCGCGTTTCTGAGAACAGCAATTCATGCAAACTAAAAATTTTTACATTCCTGTTATTCTCATTCTCTGTATCGTTCTGTTGCGAGGATTGATTTACAGCTTAGTGATTCCGTTCGATCAAGCGCCTGATGAAAAGCATCATTTTTTGCAGATCAAGGCGAAGCAGATGCAACTTAAAGACGCATCAAAAGAGGAACGACAGGAGGTCGCAGCGCATATCGAAGCGGCCTGGTCGCAGTTATGGTACGTTGATACTCCCGAAGAACGATTTACACGGGAACGATTTAAGGGCAGCAATCTTCCAACTCCGCCGTCATCGCAGCAACTTTATTATCTTGTCACCGCAACCATTTTACGTCTCTGTTCATTAGAAGAGATTCGCAACGAAATTTACCTGCTGCGTGGTCTTTCAGTTCTCTGCGGCGTTATTGTCGTCGGCTTTGCCATGCTTATTTCGCGAGAACTGTTTCCTTCTGAGCGTTTTCTCCAACTCGGCATTCCGATCTTTATCGCCTTTGTCCCGCAATTTTCAGCGATGAATGGCGTGATCAGCAATGATAAACTGGCCGAGGTTTTCGCCACGCTGCTGTTCTGGATTCTTGTTCGAATCTTTAAACAGGGAATCTCCTGGCAGTATGGCCTGGCGTATCTCCTGACCATCGCGCTCGCGCTTCTCAGCAAACGCACGACCTATTTTCTCCTGCCGCTTTCGCTGTTGGCGACATTCCTCTATTGTTGGAAAAAACGGCTCGGCGTTCGCATGCATCTGTATCTATTTGGAGCGATGCTGCTTGTCATCGGAATTGGCTATGGGCTGTTATGGCTGCCAGGGGTCCATAGCTGGGTACATGATCACATTATCAGCATTCCCGATGCGCGGCGTCTGCCGAAAGCGATCTTTCGTCCGGAATTATTTACAGCGGCCACACTGTTGTATATTGCCAAATTTTTTACCGTGATGTACTGGGGGTTCTGGGGGATTTTTGGGTACATGACGATTCATCTGCATCATTTCTGGTATGTCGCCGCCGCCTGCGCCCAAATATTAGCGATTGTCGGCCTTGTAAAATATGTTATTCAGGCAAAACGGCAGAGAATTATCTTAAAAGCATGGCAGGCCAGTCTTCTGTATCTGTTTGGCGCAAGTATTGTCTTGGCGTTGCTCATTCCTGTGCTTCGCTCGATTATTCTCAAGTTCGATGCGCCAGATTTAACGCAGGGACGCTATTTGTTCACAATTATGGTTCCAATCAGCACGCTGACGCTGCTTGGGCTTTCAGCGCTGTTTCCTCCGAAATACCATCGGTGGGTCGGCGGAATCGGGATCGGAGCGTTGTGTCTCCTTGATGCGATTGTGATCGTCAAATATCTGTTTTTGAATTTTCATCATGCGACACTCTTCTAAACAACATGTAATTCGAGTGATTATCATCGTATTTGCGGCGCTTGTTCTGATCAGCCTCATCGGCTGGTTGGGAAATGGTCTGGTTATCGGGCGGCGC
Source organism: Candidatus Moduliflexus flocculans (assembly GCA_000739515.1). Taxonomy (GTDB): domain Bacteria; phylum Moduliflexota; class Moduliflexia; order Moduliflexales; family Moduliflexaceae; genus Moduliflexus; species Moduliflexus flocculans. Next base: position 1,177,799 of record DF820455.1, on the reverse strand, counting down.
GAGAATCAGACCGATATTCGGTTAGAAATCGGCCTCTGGACAAAAGGGACGCTGATTGAACAAACCTTCAGCGCATCGCAAAACAATTTAGCCCGTATTGATTTCTGGATTGATTCTTATCGCCCCTGGGACAGCCCGTTTTTGGAATGCCGGCTTTTTGAATTAGACCCGCAGTTTCCAAAAGCGTTGTCGTATGGCGATCTCCACGCCCATTTGAAAGAAGTGCGATTAAAACGACTGAATGGCTGGCTGCTGTCACCACACATGTTCAATGCATTTGCATTTGAGCCGATTTCAGATTCGCAGGGAAAACGGTATCTGTTCACCATTCAATCCCCGGCACTCAAGCGCGGCGGAAGTTCGATTATCATGGCCAGCCCGAAAAAGCGCCTTGATAATGAATTATTTTTTATTAATGGCATACACAAAGAAGGCGACCTTGCGTTTCGTGCGATGTACGCTCAACCGAGATTACAAGTACTTCATAAAATATTGACCCACATTGCGCTTCGAAAACCTGCCCTGTTTGCTTTTCCCCTCACGAACTACCTGATATTCGGCGGTTATTTTGTCATGCTTGTTCTTCTCATTCGCCAGCTTTAAAAATTTTGTCTGACCGTGCAGAAAAACAATTGTTGTGCGAATCTGGATGCTATTTAATGTGAGTTCGGGATAAGATGTTCGCTCCAAGCGGGGCAACATGTGTATCGCATGGGAAGACCGCCGCCTCGCCTTCCCGCCTCGCTGGGTCGGTTGAGGTATTTTGTTCTCCCGAACTCACGTTATTTAAGAATAGAATACCAGAGCTCATCATCTTTGCTTTTGTTCCAGGAAATTCAAGCGTATCAATACAAACGTGTTGTCATCGGTGATGGGATAGCGCTTCCTCACAAGCAGAATCGCGTTCTGCGGCGTTCTGGCACGACGGCGAGTCTATTGGTATCTCGAATGTATTGCAAGAATCCTTGCTTTTTGACTTGACATCCAGCGCAGCATAACGGCATATTCACAAATTACCAGATGATTGAAATCATGCCAATTGTGATACATTCGATCATTGTTGTCCCATGACGGTCGAAACCTACGACCGTGCGTCTCGACCGGATAGACGATCTATTCAAACATAATTGGGAGAATTACGGAATGTTTGTTTATCAAGTAAAGTTTAAAAAATAACTTCGGCTCAGACCTCACAGGTCTCGAAGACCTGTGAGATCTCTATCTCAAAGTTATTTTTTACATTTTACCAACATCGTTTTGCCTCAAGGAGCCATACAACATTATGAAAATCTGCCGTTATTGTTATCTTGTCCTATTTTTATGGGTGTTTTCGGCGTCGCCAGCCTGGAGCGCTCCGACGCCGTACATCCCGGAAAATGTCGAGTTTTTGATCTACGTCAATGATCCGCTGCATATCGAGCAGGCGGTTCAGGAGGCCGGGCTGCTGCCGTCGGATGACGATTACGTGGATTATCTCGTGGAATACGTCGCCGAAAAATACGCCGTCGCCCGCGTCTATCAGACGTTTCGGGAACTGCCGGAAACGCATCCGCTGAAAACCATGATGGCGGAATGCCTTGTCGTCAAAAGCGGCGATTTTTCGCCGGTCTTGATCCTGCCGCTAAAGCCGGAATACGCGCTTTATCCCAAACTGCTCAACAAATTGAATCTCGGCCAGACGTTACAATTTGTGTTAGAACAGACCGTGCTGCGAAAATATGTGATTGATGTGCATGACGGCGCATTATTGGTCAGCCGCGACGCCGAGGCGCTCAAGGCGTATAAAGCCGCTGCCAAAGCCGTGACTGCGCCGCTTCTGCGCAAGCAATTGGAGCAAGCAAGCGATCTGGTGTTTTATGCCCATGCGAAAACGGTTTTCCACCCATTTCTTGATCGCGTGCTGCTCGGCGCAGGCGAAACGAAAACTGCCGCGATCAGCCTTCATATCGAGGAAAAATCGGTTTCAATGCTGACCACGCCCATCGGACGCCCGGATACGATGACTTCGCCTGAGCGAACCGGCAAGTTCGGCGCATTTATTCCCAAAAAGAGTGTCGCGTTTTTCGATAGCGCGGACAATCCGTTCATCTTCTTCCACACGATTTTCGGACAGGACAACACCGCCAGCCTCGAGCAGAATTTTGCGGACGTGTTCGAGCCTCAATTCAGCTTTGCCGTTCTCAATATTTCCGAGGACATCACGCCGTCGTTCGCGCTGATTTTTAAAGGCAAACCCCCGACGTCCAACGAATCGGCAGCGCGAAACGGCTGGCAGATGATGGCGCAGGTACTCGGCTATCAGGGAATTACGCAGCTTTTCGGCGAATCAACCTGGAACATTCAACACGTGGCGGGCTTGCCGGTCTGGAAAGGAGAAGATACCGGCCTGATATACGCCACGCTCGACGATATGCTGATTCTGACCGACAGCGAAGCCTTTCTTGAGGATGCGCGACTGTTAAGCGGCAAACAGATGCCGTCAGTCTGGGATGAACCGGCGTTTGCGGCGCTTTCCGACAAGCCGACAGTGTTTACGATGAATCTGAAAAAATTTGCCGAAATCGTGCGAACGTCGCTGTTTGCGAAAGGAATCAGCGAGCCGGATTATTTTTCAAAAAACGATTTAGAAACCTATCTGCGCACACTCGAACAATACGGCCTGCTCGTTGGCTATCGCGACACGCAGGCGGATTATACCTCGTATCTGCTGAGACTGGAAAGCAAGGATTGAACAAACGTTCACGCAATATTCTCGGATGTTGATGTGTATGAAGAAATAATGTGCTAATACCCCGCACAACCCCACCCCCAGCCCCTCCCCAACGGGGATGGGCTGGGGGTGGGGTGAAAAAGGATAATGAACCATGAGGAAAACAGGATTGATCATCTGGCTACTGCTCTGCTGCTGCTTGACGTTTACAGCGTTTGCCGACGATGAAGAAGACGAGAGAACATATAACGTCAATTGTTATCTTTCCACCGAAAAAAGCTTTATGGAAGGAGAAGACGCGCAGATCAAAATCGAAAGTCAGGGGATGAGTAGCGTGACGGTGCGCGTCTATCGTGTCGCCGATCCGCAGGCGTTTCTCAAAGATAAAAAGAAGATCAACCGCGTTTATATCGAATCCGAATACATCAAACGCAATCCTATCGAACAATTCATGCGCTACGCGAACAGATTCCGCGCTTCGGTTCGAACGTATGGTTACGACCTGATTGCCGATCCCGACGTCCGACATCAGGCCAACACCGACATCCGCACGTTTTTAGAACCATTCAGCGTGCCGAAATCGTTGTATCTTGGTCGGTTGAAAGAATTCGAACTCGTCAAGGAATTTCCCTGGGATTTGGCGTCAGAAGGCTGGGATTGGATGCATGCCTATATTCCGCTCGGCAAACTGGCGCGTGGCCTGTATATCGTGGAACTTTTCTCAAAAGACACGATTGCCTACACGATGGTGCATGTTTCGAAAACGACGATGCTCGTCAAACAAACCGGAAATCAGGTCTTTGTGCGCGTCGTTGATCGCGAAACCGGCAGCGGCGTCGTGGCGGACATTTCCATTTATAATTTTCAAAACGGCCAGCAGGTTTTCAGCGGTCAGACTTCGGCGGAAGGGATGCTGAGTGCGCCGATTGCAAAAAATACATACGACGAATTGATGGTGTACAGCGTTGCTAAAAGCGCAACCGACGCGGAAACGGACATGGCGTTCTCGAAATTGTCGTTGTATCCTGTGCCGAAATTCGAGCGCATGGTTTACCTTTACACGCAAAGCCCGATTTATCGCCCCGGCGATACGATTGAAATCAAGGGGATTCTACGCGATTTCAACGACGCCGCCTATACGATTCCGACCGGCGAGCTTGAGGCGAAACTGAGCGTGATTGATCCGCGTGGCACAGAAACCGAAATCGGCGCGACGCCGATCAACATGTTCGGCTCATTTCTCGGCACATTCGAGACAGCGGACTATTCCCCGACCGGCATCTATACGATTGTTGCGACTATCGAAGGGAAGCGGTTTCAGGGCGAATTTCGCGTCGAGAATTACGTCAAACCCTATTTCAAGGTGGATTTGACGCTGCCGAAAAAGGTCTATACGCCCGACGAGCCGGTCACGTTTGCGATTGACGCCGCCTATTTCACCGGCAATCGCGTCGAATCCGGCCAACTGCGCTATTCGATCTTCCGCACGCCCCTCCGGGCAGATTTATTGGAAAGCGAAAAAAATATCTTCGAAGACCCGGAATACGCCTCGCGGCTTGAATTGATGGATACGTATCTCGCCAATTTCACGTTTGACGGTGAGCAATGGGAAGTCGAAAGCAATTTAGATGACTACGGACGAGTCGGCAGCGGCGAAACAACCACGATGGACAAATTCGAATTTAGCTTTTCGCCCGCCCAATATGGCGCGGATCGCGAGTATGTGTACATCGTCAAAGCGGAAGTGATTGACACGTCTTATGCGGTCGGTTCGGCCTCCGCGATGATTAAAGTCGTCAACAGCGAATTTGCGCTGCAAGCGCAGATGGGAAAACCGCTCTACACCGCCAATGAAGACGTCAGCGTGACCGTTGCGCTGAAACGACACGACGGCAAGCCGGTTTCGAAACAGGCGGTGCAGTATCGCGCCACGCTCGAAGATACCTCGAAAACGGTGGCTGAAGGAAACGTCACGACCGACAAAGACGGCCTTGCCACGATCAAATTCAAGGCCGATGGCAAAGGCTTTTTGCGAGTGTTAGTGTCCGCGAAAGACGACGCGCAGCGGGAAATCAGCCAGAACGTGTTCACCTGGCTTGGCCAGGACGGCGGCACGTTCGTTTACACGTCCGGCGACGTGACGGTTGTGCTGGACAATGCCGAATATCACGTCGGAGACACCGCGCACATTCTGCTGGTTTCGCCCGTGCCGGACGCCGACGCCCTGATTTCATTGGAACGGGACGACATCTTCGAAACGTCGCAGCGGCAATTCAGCGGCAACACCATGCTGCTGGAAGTGCCGATCACCGCAAAATTCACGCCGAACGTCTATTTTCAGGCTGCGTTCGTGTTTCACAATCAGCTTTATGAGCAGACCGTCAACATCAAAGTGCCGCCGACTGATCGCGTGTTAACGGTCGAAATCACGCCCGACAAAACGGTTTATGTTCCCCGCGAACAGGGGACGATTCAGGTGAAAGTCACGGATCAGGTCGGAAATCCGGTCGAAGCGGAATTGTCATTAGCGGTCGTGAATGAGGCGCTGTATCGGATTTCGCCGGAAATTGCGCCGAATATGTGGCTCTTTTTCTACTCGCCGCGCTGGAACGCCGTCAACATGTCGAACGCCCTCGCCACTCGATTTTACGGCTATTCCCGCAGCCTGCGCGAACGGTTTGCGCTCGATTATTATGCCCGCAAAATCTGGGATTTCGAGGATTTTCTCCACGCCAATTCCCGTTATGCCGGAATCAAAGACACGAAAGACCAGTCGCCGCCGACTGCCGCGTCGGAAGAACGCAAGCTGTTCAAGGATCACATCCTCTGGATGGGGCAGGTGACGACCGACGCCGAAGGGCGCTGCTCCGTGCCGATAACCTTCCCGGACAACCTGACGGAATGGCGCATTACGGCGGTTGCCGCCACAAAAGATACGCGGCTCGGCAAGCAGACGGCGAGCGTGAAAACAGAGCGCAATTTCTTCGTCCGCCTTAACATGCCGCGTCATCTCAGCCGCGCTGATAAGGCGCAAGGGTTTGTCACGGTTGAAAACAATCGCGATCAGGCGCGGAAAGTCACGCTGAACGTCGTCTTTGACGGCGTATCTGGAAGTTTTAAAACGAAGACAATCTCGCTGAAAGGGCATGGGCAACGCACATTCGAATTTCCGCTGACCGCCGAAAACGTCGGCAACGCGACGATTCGCGCCGAAGCGGTCAGCGGCGCGGAAAGCGACATTCTTGAAGAGGGACTCGACATTCTGCCGATCACGCTGCCGCAGACCAAATCGCAGGTCAAGCTGATCGAATCGCCGAACGACAGTTTCAGCGTGGAGATTCCGGCGACGGCGATTCCTTCGACGGTGTCGCTGAAAGTCGGCCTTGCGGAGTTAACGAGTCCATTCGGCGCAGTCGTCGAGGCGCTGCCGTTCGTGAAAGAATATCCCTACGGCTGCGTCGAGCAGACGACCAGCTCGTTTCTGCCGAATCTGCTGGCATTCTCAGCCGCCAAAAAGCTCGGCATCGAACTGCCGGAAGTGTTCAACGACCGCGAAAAGCTCATCCGCGAAGGACTTGACCGGCTCTACGGCTTCCGCAACCAAGATTACGGCTGGGGCTGGTGGAATGAGCATGAATCCGACCTGTTTATGACCGCTTACGTGTTGTACGCGCTGAGTTTCATCTATCAGGATTATCCCGATATGCTGAACCTGACGATTACGAAGCGCGGGTTAGAATGGCTGCAAAACGCGCTGGATAACGGCGAGGGCGATCAGAATGCCCGCATTTTCGGTTATTACGTGTTAGCGCGGAACGAACTGGTGTATGCGTATATGCTGGAGAGCCTGTTCGAAAATCCGCCGGATTCGCCCTATTTCCTTGCGTTGCTGATTTTGGCTGGCAAGACGGCTGGTGCGGATGATGAACAACTCAATCAGTTAGCGGAAAAATTAGATTCGCTCGCGCAAACTGACGGCGCGTCGGCATGGTGGAGTTCGGCGGATGACAATGCCTGGTACGGTTCGCCGATTGTCGCGACCGGCGCGGCGATCCGGGCGTTATTGGCCATGAATTACGACACGGAGAACATCGCTCGCGGCGTGACCTATCTGCTGCTGCATCGCGACAGCAGCCACTGGAAATCCACGCGGGAAACCGCCGAAGCGATTTACGCCCTCAGCGACTACGCTGCCGCCAATCCGCAGCAAGAAGCGCACCCTGCCGTGCCTGTTCTGCTTGACGCAGATACAATTGGCACGATGGAATTTTCGGCGCAACAATATAAAAATACGCTCGTCGTTCCGGAGGAAAAGCTTCAGTCCGGCCAGACTCGGGAAATTCGTTTCGATGTCCAGAGCGGCAAATATGTCGGGAACGTCACGTTGAGTTACGCGCTGGATGACGTAAGCGTCGCCGCCGATAATCAGGGTATTGGCGTGACCAGAACCTATTATCGCGTGAAAAACAAAACCGAATCTGTCGCGCTGGCTGACAACGAAATTATCAAGGCCGGCGATACGATTCTTGTGGAACTCGACTTGACATCCACCGCCGAGCACGCCGAATATGTGGCGCTGGAAGATGCCATGCCCGCCGGATGCCTGCCGGTCTTTAACGTGAATGAATACGAACTCGAAGGCGTTGATTTCTTTGAGAAAATGGCGTATCACGAATTTGGCAGCCAGAGCGCAAATTTCTTCTTTAAAACGCTGACGCCCGGCAAGTATTATTATCTGATGCAGGCCGTCTATCCCGGCGAATATCATGTGCTGCCGACGATTGCATATCAAATGTATCACCCGGAAGTGCGCGGCAATAGTCAGAGCCGAACGTTGACAATTTCGAAATAACATATTCTCCATTGTAGAGATTGTCTCGAGGGCATCGAGTTTGGCGTTTCATCAAATAAGACGTTCCTCTAGAATGTCTCTACAAAAATAGGATCACGTTATGATAAAAAAAATACATGTTTTCGAGATATGGTTTGCCATGCTACTGATGCCGTGTGCCGCATTTGCGGACGCAACGACTGAGATTCTCTCGCCGACCGGCGGCTATACCCGCAAAAAGCCGTTTACGCTGGAAGTAACCGGAAACGCCGGCCTTATGAAAATCAATTATAATGGCGTCGGTTTTCTGGCTGAGTTAAACGGCGACACGTTCCAGCGCGAAATGGCGGCAGCGCGGGGTTTAAATACGATTACTATTTCGGAAACTGATACCGAGAATCCGGCGTCAGACACGATCACGTTTTACGCCGATGTCCCGCCGACCGCTTTAAAAATCATCCTATCGTGGGATACTGATGATACCGATCTTGACCTGCACGTCATCGAACCCGACGGTTTCGAATGTTATTACGGCGACCCGAATTCGCCGACCGGCGGCAAATTAGACGTTGACGTGACGACCGGCTACGGCCCGGAAATTTACACAATGGCTTACCCCAATGCCGGAGCGTACAAAATTTTCATCTATTTTTACGGTGGCAAGGCGCTGACGGAAGCAACCGTCACCACGATTCAAAACGAAGGCACGGCCAAAGAAGTGCGGAAAACCTTCGAACTGATGCTGACCAAACCGGACGAGCAGGTTTATGTGCAGCAAATCGAACTGCGCTAAGTGAGCGAGGACTTATAGATGCGAGCATTGACTTTTAATAAGACCTCACAGGTTTTTAAAACCTGTGAGGTCTCTGAGCGACGCGATATTAATTTTTAATGCTCGCTTATCAGATGAAAAAAACTTTTTTCAGATTCGTCATATTCTCTCTGCTCTATTCAGGCATTGCTTACGCCGAACTGATCATCGAAGCCGACCGCCCGACGCTGCTGACCGATCCGCGCGTTCCGACGGTCTTGCGAGTCTATCGCGCTGCGCCGGAAAAAACGCCGGAAATGAATTTCACCGCCACTGTATCGGATTCGCAGCGTGTGCAGATGACGCAGAAAGGGCATCTGCTCTATCTGTTCAGCCGCTCATTGACGAATCTGGGCGAGATTCAAATTGACATCCGTTCCGGCGCGGAAACGGCGACGCAGACGCTGACGTTCCAATTATCTGACCGCGACAGCGATCAGGACGGCTTCCCAGATGTCGTCGAACTCGGCGATAATGCTGCGTTTCGCGACTGGTTCGCGGCGATTGCGGATTCGCTCTTTTATTATCCGGCAGACACCTGGTATGATTGGCAGCAACATTGTTCCGGTCTCGTGGAATTTGTCTTTGTCGAAGCGTTAAAGCGGCACGACAGCGCGTGGGCGGCGAATTATCGCTATCTCAGCGACTTCAGCATGAGCGACGAGCGCCCGTATGATTACCCGGATGTGCCATTTCTGCGAACGCGCCTGTTTCGCGTGAATGACGGCGTATTTCGCCCGGAAAATGTCGAGACGGACTTTGCTGAACATGTGAATGGCACGGTGCTCCGCGCTCAGAACATGGTCTTTGTCAGCAAGCATGTGGAAGACGCGAAAAAAGGGGACATTCTCTGTTTTTTGCATCCCGACAACATCCAAATGCCGTCGCATCTGATGATTTATATCGGCGCTCCGCCCGCGTTCGCGAAAGACGAAGGCTTTCTCGTCTATCACACCGGACCAGGCGCTCGCAGCAACGGAGAAATGCGCAAAATCCGCGTGCGGGAATTGATGAAACACCCCGATCCCTCCTGGCGTCCCGTGCCGCAGAACCCCGCGTTTTTAGGCGTGTTTCGCTGGAAAATTTTAGATTGACATCGCATCTAAGTGTCAAACGATCGAATTGAGTTTAATTCTGTAAGCAATTGAATTTTTGACAGGATTTATCAAAATATGAAGCGTTACATAACCTATCTGACTGAGAACGCGCCATTCGAGATTCGCTTGCCTGAAGCGCAGACGGTGACGATGAAATTTAAAATCGGCGAAGGCGGCTTTGGCGAGGTCTGGCGGGCTGTTCATCCGAGCCAGCCGAAAAATTACGCGCTGAAGCAGATTAATATTCCCTATTTGATTGAAAAAGGCCGCATCAATCGCGATGACAAGGCGACGTTGATCGAACGCATCAAGCGCGAAGCGAGCATCAACGTGCCGTCGGAATTCGTGGTCAAGTGTTACGGTTATCGTGAAATCGAGGAGAATTTTTTCCTGTTGTTCGATTTCGTATTCGGCGATAGTTTCGGCGATTGGATTCGCGACCACCGCAACGCGCCCTGGCTGGTCAAAAAAGCCCTGTTTCTCGATATTCTGCGCGGCGTCCGCGATTTGCACCGCGCCGGAATCATTCACCGCGATTTGAAGCCGTCGAACATCCTGATTACCTACGAAACGCAAACGCCGAAAATCATTGATTTCGGCCTCGCCAAGCTTGATGACAGCAGCATGACGATGTCCGGCGATTTCTCCGGCTCGAAATTTTACAAAGACCCCAGCCTGATTCGCGAATGGAAAGGAATCAAATCCGGCGACGAATCGTCGGATGTGTATGCGCTTGGCCTGTTGCTCTATGAATTGATTGTGGGACAGAACCTCTGGGATGCTAATGGCCTGCTGTATGAGGAGATTTTTAATCAGATCGTCGGCAAAGATAACACGCTCGATCTCGACCGTCAATTCGCGCTGGACGCCGCGCCGGAAGAAATCGCGGCTGTCCGCGAGGTTATTCAGCGCAGCACACGCTTTGACCGGACGAATCGCTTGCGATCAGTTGACGAGATGCTGGCGCGGCTTGAAAATGCGCCATCTTCAGGGGCTTCCGGAACGTCATATATATCGGAGGTTGAACGAAAACAACCATCTTCTCAACCTGTTTCAACACCTGTTCCAAAGTCAGAACCGCTGCAAGCTCTCCCAAAAATCGCGTCAAATCCACCAGTTGCGCCGCCAAAACGCCAACAACGCGGCGGTTTTGGCAAAATGATCGTTGTCGCGCTGCTGATTGCTGCCGGAGTATTGGCGTATCAATTCAGAGAACGATGGCTGTCTGCGCCGGTCGAGCCGGTAACAGTGGCAACCGCCACGCCAGAACCGACGCCAACCGCCACGCCGACGCCAACGCCCGAACCGACAGCCTCGCCGGGCGGCGAGCGTCCCGCATTGTCGCCGGACGCTGCCTCCGAACTACTGACGCTCGAAATCGGCACGAATCAGTCGTCGTACCGCAGCGGCGAGCGCGTGATTGTCGCGGTGCGGGCAAATCAAGCGTGCTACCTCACGCTGTACGACATCGGCGTCAATGGCGAAATCACGCAGGTCTTTCCGAATGGCTATACCGACGCGAATCGCCTGGAAGCCGGCAAAATCTATCGCATTCCCGCGGAGTCAGATCGGTTCGATTTCGAGATCAGTGGCGAACCGGGCATGGAACGCTTTCTCGCAGTCGCGACCAGAGAGGATATCGTCTTATTCAAAGAACAGCGCCAGATGAGCGGCAATGACCCGTTTCCAGTATTGTCGCGCTATGAAGACGATTTCGAGCGCCGCCTGTTCGAACAATTGAATTTAGTCGCCCCGGAAGATTGGACGCAAGCGAGCGTGACGTTTCAGGTACGATAAATCTTTAGAATTCGCATTATTTATTTATGTCTGTCGAGAAAATCATTCTAACGCATTCCGCCGGGCGCGGTATCCATAAACTGCGGTCATCGCTTGCGCCGAATTTCTGCGAACAGGCGGCGGAGGCGATTCTGGCCCATCCGGGAAAGACGTTGATTGCCACCGGCTTTTACGTGGCGGGAACGTGTGAAACCGACGGACCAGTCGGGGCAATTGCATTGGCGGACGCGCTGAAAGAACTCGATTCTGAGCCGGTATTCGTGACGGATCGCTTCTGCGCCCCAATTTTGCGCCAATGCTCGTCGCATCGCGTGATTGATTTCCCGATTCTATCGCATGAAGACAGTCGCAAGTGTGCCGCGCAGTTGCTTGCAACAGAACGACCGTCGCTGCTGATCAGCATCGAACGTTGCGGCATGGCGGCTGATGGTCGTTATTATAATATGCGCGGCGACGACATCAGCGAATTCACGGCTAAACTTGACTGGTTGTTTGACGGATTTCCGGTCAGCATCGGCATTGGCGACGGCGGCAATGAAATCGGCATGGGGAATCTCGCGGCGGCGATTGCGGCGCAAAATCTGCCGATTCATCCGTGCGTCACGCGCGTGACATTTCCAGTGATTGCCACCGTCTCGAATTGGGGCGCATATGGCATGTTGGCGTATCTTTCGCGCAAACGACAGCGCGATTTTCTGAATGGCGTTCAAGAGCGGAAATTGTTGGAACGACTGGCCGCGCTCGGCGTGGTGGATGGCGTCTCGAAACAGCCAGCAATGAACGTGGATGGCTTTTCGCTGGAAATTCTTGGCGAGGTGTTCGGGAAACTACAGGGATATGTGTAAGAGAAAGGATGGTCATTACGAAGGATGATCCTTTCTTACACATATCCCTGTGGTTATGTTCTGGTGCTTAAAATCAGGTACAGCCCGGCTGACGCGAACATGATATTGCCGATCCAAACGGCGAGCGTCGGCGGCAGAATCCCGGCGTGCCCTAAGGCAATGCCAAGTTGCAGGAGAATCCAGTAGGTCAAGCCGATGAAAATGCTGATGCCCACTCCCATTGCCGCGCCGCTGCGAGGAGACTTGAGGGCAAACGGAAAACCGATAATCACCATGACAAAACTGACGAACGGGTAGGAAAATTTGGCACGCAAATCTACCACATATTCCGACACGTCATAGCCGGACGCAAGCAACGTGCCGATATACTCCTTGAGTTCGCGATAATTCATATCTTCCGGGTCTTTGGTGTCGCGCCGGAAATCCTGGAATGTATGCAGAATTTTATAATCGGAACGTTCATGAAACGTGACAATATTCCGATTTGACGGATCGCCGACATTCCGCATGCTTCCTTCATACAATGTCCACACGCCCTGTTGAACTGGAACAGAGTCCGTTTCTTCTCCGCCAAAGCGATTCAAAATTTTCGGCAGCCATTTTCGGCGGGCAGCAAGATTTTCTTCAGGGCTTGCCGGAGTGTACACCGCCCGTTGTGCGTCGAGGCGGCGTATTGGGACGAAGTGGTCATTCAATTCGAAGATTGTGATGCCCTGAATCTCGTTGTCTTTCGGAATCAGCGCATTGAAATAATAAATGCGGTCTTCCTTCAATTGCGCCTGACGTTCCTGTCCCCGAAACCAGATTTGAATTTTCGCCATCGTGCCGCGATCCGGCTTTTTCCGTATAATTCTGTTAAATTCCTCAGCCATCCTGTTGGTGACCGGAACGACAAACTCATTTAGCGCCAGGACGACGCCGCTTACGATCATGCCGATAATCAGCAACGGCACGAGAATGCGATAGACGCTGATCCCGCCGGCCAACATCGCAATAATCTCACTGTTGCGCGAAAACGCGCCAGTGACGAGGAGCGTGGTGAGCAACATCGAAATGGGAATCACCAACACCAAATCCTGAGGGATCCGGCAGAGAAAATATCCCACAACGACCCCCATCGGCGGATCGTATTTATCAATCACATTCACGCGCTCGAAAATCGCGACGACTGTTCCGACTAAAACCAACGCCGCAACTCCTAACACAAGCGTGCGCGTGAATTCCTGGGCAATGTATCGATCAGTGAGTTTCATCGTTTGGCTACCCGAACCAAAAGAACCGCGCCAGTGACGCCTAACAAGAAATTGGGCGTCCAGACCGCGAGAATCGCGGGAAGGCGTCCATTATCTCCGAGGCTTTCGCCAGCAACGATAAAAATATAATAAATCAGCAGCAGGAACAGGCTCATGGCAAACCCTCCTGACTTGCCGGAGCGCTTAGATTGGATGCCTAACGGCGTGGCGATGATACCAAACACAAGGCAGGCCGCAGGAAAGGAAAAACGCTTGTGAATCTCCACGAGATAATCGCTGGCTTGTTCGTGCTGAGGCCAGAAACTATCGAGCAGCAATCCGCCGAGTAGTTTGGTGTTTCGCCGCCAATTCTCATACCAGGGCGCGGCATCTGCTGGCGTTCTTGCGTCAGGCTTGACAATCTGCCCGGCGACTTGTTGCTTGACGATAACATATTGTTGCGCTAATTCAGAAATCGTCATGTCGCGGTCAGTCGGCTCGATATTCAGCGGCGAGTTATCAGCATTGTTTTGAAAACTCAGGAGGATATCGAGGGTCGGAAATTCGACAATCTGGTATTTCAGCGGGTTTGGAACGTTTTTGGGATGGCTTGCGCCATTTTCTAAGCGTAGAATAACGCGCAACTGCTTTTCGTCGGAAATCAAGCGCCCGGTTTCGGCAAAAATCACCTGCTGATTGTTGTTATCGCGAGTGTCAGCAAGCATCACGCCGTGAAAGACCTCCTGAGCGTCAATATCATCAATGTAAATCACCAGGCCGGGATAGGAGGTATCGAAAACCTTATCTTTGAGGGCGACTGCTGCTTTTGTGCGGGCTAACTCATATAACACTAAGCGAAAATTACGATTCCCCCAGGGGAGCGCTTTGGCATAAAAGAAAAAGGTCATCGCTGTCGCGCCCGCCGCAAAAATCAACACTGGCACGCACAGCGTATATAAGCTTATGCCTGACGCCTTCATCGCCGTGATTTCGCTATCCGTCGAAAGGCGGCCAAACGCTGAAAGCGTCGCCACTAACACGGCCATTGGAATCGTCATCACGAGGAATGACGGCATGATATACACGATCATGCGCAAGACGACTTGCGCACCGACGCCTTTATTGATGACTAATTCGAGCAGTCGGAGCACTTGCTGCATGAACAGCACGAATGTAAAAATCAAGAGGCCGATTGCAAACGGGCTGATAAGTTCTAAAAGCAGGTATTTGGTAAGCGTCTTTTTAAATCGTAGCTTCATGGCATTCCGTTCTGGCTATACGGCAAAATTTAGTCAAGCAAAAACAGAATAATGCACAACAGCATCTGCCTCAGATGATGCCATTCTCCATCACCATTCAACCTCAACAAGGAGCACGCAATCCTGATTGCGCTCTCAAATCGAGATTTGGCGTCTCGCTCTGTTCTTCACGGCGCAAGGCGAGAATACAGATTTTACAGATTCACGCCTGCGTGTTCAAGAATCTGCGCGAATCTGTGGCAAAATAAATCCCCGTATTTTTTATTTGACGGTTTTTGCGGATGTGCCGAGATATGGCGGGCATGCAACCTGAACAGATTCAACGCATTCTTGTCATTCGCTTCAGTTCGATTGGCGACATTGTTTTGACCACGCCGACGTTTCGCGCCTTGCGCAAGCGCTTTCCCGACGCGCGGATTGATATGGTGACGAAGCAGCAATACGCTGAATTAGTCGAAACACATCCGGCGCTGCATCAGGTTTTTCGCTACGACTCCCGCAACGGTTTCAACGGATTGCTGCAATTAGGCCGCGAACTTCGGCAGATTCGTTACGATCTCTGCGTGGATTTGCATGGCAATTTGCGCAGCCGAATATTGCGCCTTTTAGCACAACCATCAACGCAGATCGGTTATTCGAAACAGATTCTGGCGAGAACATTGCTCGTACAGGCGAAAATCAACCGATATCGCCGCATTGTCCCCGTGCCGGAACGTTATCTCGCGCCGTTGGCGCGTTTTGGCGTTCAGAATGATGGGACGGGCTTAGAACTCTTTCCAACCGAGCAGAATGAAGCGCATGTTGCTAAGCTCTTCGCCGCAGAAGGTCTGCGCGATGGCGAGCCTGTCGTTGGTTTCGGCGCAATTGCGGCGCACCCGTTAAAACAATGGCCGATTGAAAACTTTATCGCCTTAGGGCAGCGCTTGGTTGACCAGCATCAGACGCGAATTGTTCTCTTCGGCGGCCCTGGAGATCGCGAGAATGCCGAACGTATCGCGCAGCAGTTGTCGAATCGCGCCATCGTGTTGTGTGGTCGCGTCTCGTTATTGGCCGCCGCCGCCGCGCTGAAACGCTGCGCCATCTTCATTGGAAACGATACCGGCACGGTACATATCGCCGCCGCCATGCAACGTCCGGTCGTCGCGATCTTCGGCCCAACCGTTGAAGAATTCGGCTTTTATCCATACCGAACGCCCGCGAAAGTCATTTCCGCGCCGCTCCCCTGCCGCCCCTGCACGCATACCGGTAAAGGCCGTTGCAAAATTCGCGACACGCATGCCTGCATGACCCGTATTCGCGTTGATGAGGTTCTGGAGGCGGCAGAAACGTTGCTGCGTGAATCTGTATCGCATTCATCAACTTTTTTATTGACATCTTCTGCCAAAGAACGACAACTATGAAAATACGCGAGGATTGAGCGCGCGCGTCATTAACAACACCTGGAATCGCTTGCAGGATGGCGGCGATCCCTGAAACATGGAGGAGCGACGATGAATCTTTCCACTTCATATATGGGATTAACGTTAAAAAACCCGATTATTGCGGGGAGTTGCGGATTAACCAGAACGGTCGATCAGATCAAAGCCTGTGAAGACGCGAATGCCGGCGCGGTTGTCATGAAATCGCTGTTCGAAGAGCAAATTCGCGAGCAAGACGCGGAATTGGAGCAATCGCTTGCCATGCATCCCGAAGCGTTGGAATATCTTCGAGCCGACATTGACATGCGTTACGGCGCTGACGCCTATACTGAAGCAATTGCCAAAGCGAAACAAGCCGTCTCCATTCCCGTGCTGGCCAGTGTCAATTGCTATACATCAAAATGGTGGATGGATTACGCGAAAAAGATTCAAGAGGCTGGCGCAGACGCCCTTGAAATGAATATTTTTGTCATGCCCGCCGATTTTACGAAAAGCGCGGCAGACATTGAAGCGGTGTATGTTGATATTCTCAAAGCGGTCAAAGCCCAGATCAGCATTCCGGTTGCCTTAAAATTATCGCCGATGTTCACCTCCTTTGGCAATTTCGCCTTGCGGCTCGAACGCGCAGGTGTGGATGGCTTAGTGTTGTTCAACCGTTTTGTCCAGCCCGATATTGATATTTCCTCGTTGCAAACAACGATGACGCCATCATTTAACGATCCCGCCGGATTTGGCCGCTCATTAGGCTGGATCGGCTTGTTGTCCGGGCAGCTTGACGTTGATTTAGTCGCCAGCGGCGGCATCCGCGATTCGCTTGGCGTCGCCAAACAACTCCTGGCCGGAGCAGTCGCTGTGCAGGTTGCGTCAGCGTTATACGCAAAAGGGTTGGGAAAAATTCAGGAACTGCTGAACGGCCTCGAAGAGTGGATGGAAGATAAAAATTTCGCCACGCTTGATGAATTTTGCGGAAATCTCAATCACATCAACAGCCCACGCCCGGAGACCTATGTGCGGGCGCAATATTTGAAAGCCTATACCAATGTGGAGTAAGGGATTCTGACCGCTGAGCCAGAGAACAGAAGCCTCACTCATCCTGAAAATCTGTGAGGTTTCTCGCTTATTGTATTCGTTTGTCCCGAAGGCGACGTTCTGTACTGCGTCACGAACAGCAGCATGTCTTCATCTTGAAAGTTCTGGGCGAATTCGCGTAATTTTCGGGCAAACGGCATTAATGATGGCTCATATTGTTCGAGCCGGGCGGCATATTCAAGAATATCATCCATATCACCGCCTAACGCCAAGTCATATAATGTCTCCAATTCTTCCGGCGGAGGCGGAAAGATCGGCGCGTTCGCGACGCGTTGTTCAGCGGACGAAACGGTGTCCTTCTCGTCATAAATCCATTCAATATTTAATTGATTCGCAAGCACATCGAGCAGATGGCGAATGTTAATTGGCTTGGCGATAAACGCATCACAACCAGCCACAATCATGCGTTGTTGATCTTTTTCAAAGACGCTGGCAGATGTCCCGATAATAATGACATGCTGCAATTCTGGCAATAGCCGAATTTGTTGAACCGCTTCCACGCCGCTGATGCCTGGCAACACTAAATCTGTCACAATCGCATCAGGCCGGCTCGCTCGCGCCTGCGTCACTTCTTCCTGCCCATTTTCCGCGACAATGACATGAAAACCTAACGGTTTCAGCACATTCAGCAACATCGAACGATTTGTTTCATCATCCTCGACAACCAACACCGTCAATTGTGGGCCGCGATACCCGACAATTTTCCGAGCAGACCACTGTTCGTCATGCGGAATGAACGTTTGCGCGGGAAGCTTGACCTCGAACCAGAAACGGCTTCCTTGCCCCACCACGCTTTCAACATGAATGGCGCTTCCCATCAATTCAACCAAGCGTTTCGTCACTGCCAACCCCAATCCGCTTCCTTCTCTGCGGCTGCGGGCATCGCCGAACTGCTCGAACGGCAAAAAGATGCTCTCCAATTGGTCGGCAGGAATGCCGATTCCGGTATCAGCCACTTCGAAACGAACGGCATAAAATTGATTGCCCTTCGCATCCTCTCCCCAACAGGACGGAGACGCGGGGGAAGATCGCTCTGAGGGCTGCAATTCCGCTTGCACTCGTAGCGTCACCTGCCCCTGATGCGTAAATTTTACGGCATTATCTAACAAATTAATCAAAATCTGCCGCAGCCGTTTTTCATCCGCCAACACTCCTGTTGGAAGCGGAGTCAACGCTTCATATTCAAATAAAATATGCTTGCGCTCCGCTTTTAGCCAGATCAAGCCGACGATTCCGTCTAAAAACGTCTGAAAATCAAAGGCAGAAAGCAGGAGTTCCAACTTCCCGGCTTCAACTTTGGAGAGGTCTAAAATATCGTTAATCAGGGTGAGTAAATGATTGCCGCTCTGGTAAATAATATTCAGCGCATCCCGCTGAGATGGGGAAAGCTCCTGATTTTGCAGCAAGATTTGCGTATAACCCAAAATGCCGTTTAATGGAGTGCGCAACTCATGGCTCATATTGGAAAGAAATTCATTCTTCGCCAGGTTTTCGGCTTCAGCCTGCTTTTTGGCTTTGGCTAATTCAGTTGCTGTGTGAATCGCGGTAATCAGTTGATTTAAATTGTATTTCAATTGATTAAAATCGCCGCGATACTCCTCAGTAATTTGATCTGGAATATCCCCTTTTGAAATGAGATCGAGCGAGGCCGCCGCCATGTTAATCGGCGTAACAAAGGCGTCAATCACCGTATTGATGCCCATAACCAATTCGCGCCAGTCGCCGGCAAACCCGGTCGCATCGCCGCGCGCGTCGAATTTTCCCGCTCGAATCTCCTGGATCAGTTCATCCATTTCCGCCAGCACACGCCCGATCATTGCCTTCATATTGCGGAACGCATCCGCGAGATGCCCGATTTCATCGGGTTGATGAAGATCAATATCTTTGCTGAAATCGCCATTGGCGACCGCGTCCGCGATCTTCACGATTTTCGCCACCGGGCGCGTGATGTCGCGCGTGACGAACCAGGCGAGAATAAACGCTGCGATGTCAAGAATCAGAATCGTCACGACCGTTTTTACGATTTCCTCCGACAGCTCGGCGGCGACGAATTTGGGGGTAATATACACTTCAACACGTCCCAATTTTTCCTGGTTCACGCGCCCGAATTCGTCGCCCGCGCTGATAATATCTTTGCTGAGCATCAGAAAGTCGCCGGAAATCTCGTGTTCCGCGTCCACAATCTGCCAGTTCTCGTCCCGCTTGCGCCCCTGAAAAAAGATTTCGTCCTCGTCTTTTACGACAATGGCGTAGATGCGTTTATCCATCATATAGGCCAGAATCGTTTTTTCCACTAAATCGGCGTCAATATCCCACATCGGGATTACGAGATGCTCGGCGAGGCGGTTGATGGTCATGGTGGCGAGGTCGTGAATTTCTTTCAGCGATTCGGAGCGGATGACAAAATAGCGATAGACGCCGAACAGCGTCAAGATGCAGGTGATGATCAGCACGAGGTTGAAGCCGATCTTTTTGCGGATGCTATTGGCGTAGAAGGCGCTGAACATGGGAAATTATTCCAATAATGTAGAGATGCCCCGCCGGGGCATCTCTACGGGAGAGACGATCCAGTGACACAATTGGTATCATATTATGAGGGCGCTCAATAACATGCCCATCCGGCGCTACGCGCCTCTTCTTTCGTGCAAAACCAACGCTCCCCCTCCGTTTCCCTCATCTTGATCATATTATAATTCTTGTCGCCAGGGCTTAGGCAATATTTCAATTTTCCGTCAGAACTGATCAGCCCTTTAATCTTGCAATCGCGTTTATTGCTTGTGGTAGCCGCGGGCTTCAGCATCATCACCGCTGCCAGCGGAACAGCCGTACATTGCTTTCCAGCCGTCCAGATTCCCCGTTCCTGTTGTCGGGCTTCCTGCTGCGCGTCATTAAATTTCGAATAATACAAATACCGTCCAGGCTGCAACGCCGCATACCCTTCCTCGATGAGTTGAATGTTGATCAATTGTCCGTCTTCGGTTACGAGATAGGCGGGGCGCGCCTTCTGATTTTCTGACGCGGGCGCCGCGTCATCGTATTCGATTTCCAGTGCGATGTCGGCGGCGAGTTGTTCTACGCGCGTAAAATATTCGTGATAGCAGACATCCCCGGATTTCGGCGCACGTACGCCGAGCAGCGTGATCGTTTCCACCACGTCATAATATTGCTTGAGCGTCCAATCGTAGCCCTTTGTTTCGGAGACCAACAGCAGCGTGCCATCGCGCTCAATCGCTCTGAGGCGATAGGCTTTGGACGAGTAAAAGTACCCGCTTCCTCCCCCGGGTTTTTCGCCGCCACGAGCGTTCTCTGGCGCTCTATTTTCCCCCGGAGGCCCACTGTTATTATTCTCATTGCCAGAGCCTTTCCCTTTATTTTCGCCGGGCGGCCCACCGCTATTGTTTTCATTGCGAGACCCCTTATTTTGATTGTTTTGACGGCCATTCTGAGGCTGAGAAGGCGCGGAATCTGCGAGACTGACACAGAGAACGCTGCAAACGATATAGCAGCAACACACGACAAACACCATGCGTTTCATGCGTTTACCTCCTTGTTAATGCAGAGATGCGCGGTCACGCTTTTCTACTGCAATAATGCAAATAAACCGTATTTACTGCAATCAGAGGATTTGTCAATTAAGAGGCGATCTCAGGTTTCAGAATCAGCCGGCAAGAGAATGAAGGCCTGCTCACTTGAGACAAATTCATTACATTCTTTTATCTGTTGTAGTACACCGTTTCAGTAATTTTTAGGAGTGCGAAATCTCGATTTCGCCTGTCACATCAAGATGTGACACTCCTGCAAACTCTTAAAAACTTATAGAACAGTGTAGTGGTTTTTTTATGTCATTCGTAAAGTTGAGAAAATAACTTCAGCCCAGACCTCACAGGTCTCCAAGACCTGTGAGGTCTTTACCGCGAACGTATTTTTTACATTTTACTTACAACAACTGCATCTGACTCGTAAACGCCGTCTGCGTCAGCGTAGAATATTGCACGTCGGTGGCGTGATAGTCGCGCCAGCGCCCGGCGGCATTCTGGACGGTGTAGCCAGTGACGCGCAGCGAAAAGTCAAGATGTACGGCGCAGATCACCCCTTTTTCGCCATAAAAACTATCGGCAGGGTTGATGATAAAGACGTAATCGCCGACGTTCATAAGGCTATGCTGCTTTCGAAATGACTGGTTTCCGAGGTTTCAGCATCACGAAGCCGATAACGAATGTCGCGATCAACAGTGTCAGGCTGATGAGGCCGCTCCAATCGCGCCGCTCTTGCAGGAGTTCCGACGCCTGAAAACGCTCGGCGAATTGTTCCGCGAGGCCGAACGCCTTCGCGACCTCTTCGGCATACGGACGACGGCCAGCAATCAGCAGGTTCACGATGTCGTATTTGGCGACCAATGTGGATTCTTGCGTCAGGGCGCGGCTCATGTTTTCAATCGTTAAATTGTGAAACAAGATGATGTCGCTGCGCTGCTGATTGATGAAGCCGAGCAACGAATGTTTGCCGAAGCCGCGATTCACCTGATCCGGCAGCATGCTTTCAAGCTGGCCGCAAATCTCGAACAATTGCTTGCCGCGTTCTAAATTCGGCGTTGGCGACATGAACGAATAATGGCTGGTAAAGGTCACGTCGGTTTTCGGGCGGCCTTCGCCGACAATTTTTTGCAATTCAACGCGGTCGTCGTGCGTCGTGCGGCATAAGACCGTGCCGATCAATTCCATCTGCTTATCAAGTTTGCCGTCGCCGTTCAGGTCGAAATAATAGGAATACAGCACATCCTGTCCGTACAAGAGCCAGAAATCCTGAATCGTAATTTCCGCGAGTTTCCCGTATTTGTCAGTGATAACGTACCCGCCGTTGTTGTATTTGGCAAATGGATACACTTGATTGTTATCTTTGCCGAAATGAATGGCGTTCAGCCCAGGATAATTGCCTGGAAACAGGTCGAATTTGACGTTGACACGCAGCCGGATATGCTCGCTCGTTCCGAGCAGGCCGTCTTTCAGGCGTTCGAATGCGCCGGGTTTATGCGCGAAATAGATCGTGCTTTCCTGCGGCAGCAGATCAAAAATGCCATCTTCATAAGTGATGTAAATCGGCGTGGCCTCGATGGTTTGCGCCAAATCCATCGCCTCGCGAATCGCGCGTTCGCGGGCGGCAAGGCCAATCGTTTGCGGGCTGTCCAACGTTTTGATTGTCTCTTCGAATTGCCGAATCTGCGGCTGCGTCTGTGGCGAATGGACGAATTGCTCAAGCTGCGTGCCGCGCCGAAACTCTTTGCCCCAGAACCAGCCCAGGACAAATTCTCGCAGTTCGATCATCCGGTTTTCCAGAATCGTTGTGCCGTCGGCGTGTTCGATGATCGTCGCTTCGACCTCTTTTGAGCCGCGTTCCGGGATGAATTTATACACGCGGTATGATTGCGGCGTTTTTTTCTGCGGCTCAGTCGTAATTTGAGCGAATTGCTCTTTGAAATTCAGGCTGCCGCCGAGGCGCAGCCCCGCCTGCACGATTTCCGGCTTGCGCGTGGCCGAGGCGATCCGAATCTTCTGCGAGTTATCCATGTTGAAATATTCGATGTCGTCACGCATCTCGCGAGTCGTCGTGAAAAGATACGTCCCTACTTTGCTTTCCAATCCGCCTTCGTAGATTTGCGCTTCGGATAGCTGATCGGTGCTTTTCGTGCCTTTCATCTCAGAACCGCCGGAAATATACACCGTATTCGTGGCGCGATACAGCACGTTGCGTTCCGGGAAATTCTGGCGTTTCGTCAGAAAATCTTTGGCCAGAAAAAAGACGCCGACCAGCAGCGCCATCAAAATGGCCAGCACAATCATCACTAATTTGGTATGGCGTCCGAGAAACGCGCCGATGGCGTCCGCGATCTTGATGGCGAGTTCGGCGAGCCTGCTGCGCCGTTTCGCCGTCGGCGTTGATGATGAAAGGTGCTTCTGTTGCAGGCGTTTCAACAAATCGTCCTGTTCTTGTGGCATGGTGTTTTCTTCGTCAGACCTCACAGGTTTTGAAAACCTGTGAGGTCTTCTCGTTCCGTCAGCGGCCTTTGGTTAAATCATCGAAGCGTTTGCGGCGATCTTCCTGCGCCTGACGCTCTTTTTCCGCCTGTTTTTCCTGAAAATGCAACACATTGTCCGCCGCGCCTTTCGCGCTGTCGGCGATCTGCTTAAGATGCGCGAACGCACCCTGCCCGACGCGCGTCAGTTGCGCCGCCGACACGCTCAGGCCGCGCTCCGCCAAGCCTGATTTCAGCGCTTCCGGCGGCTGATATGCCACAATCAATTTGACGATGTCGGTGTCATTCAACAACTGCCGAATCAAACGGTCGCACTGCTTTTCTTCTTGCGGCGTAATGATCAGGTTGACGAATTTTTTCAGCCCACTGCCGATCAATAAGCCGATCCAGAAGGCTGGAATTTGATACAAATTCGCCGCGATTGCCGACGCCGGGCTTTGTTTTAAGACCTGCGTCGCATGATAAAAGCCGAAGACGAATTCGTAGGCAATTTCCGCGACCGCCGCCACGCCGAGTTTCTGCGTATTCGAGAGATTATTGATTTTTTCGTCGCGCACCACGCCCAACACGCCGTCTTTGATGCGCTGCATCAGCGGCGCTTGCAGTTTCACAAGGCCGGACGAGCGCAGATAGGATTGCACGCGGGCAATATGTTCAGCGTATTCGACCGAATCCTTCGGTACGACGCGACGGTCGCCCGTCGCGTCGGCTTGCGCGGCGTTCGTTTCCGAATCCAGAATAATCTCAATGGATTGCAAACACGTCTGTTTGCGTTGCAATCGCGCCGCTTTCGGATTCGTCAACTGCGACGAGAGGTAATCCGCGAACGCCAACGCGACGCCTGCCCCAGCATGAGCAAGCGCATCTGTCAAGATGGTTTCGAGAGACATGAGAAAGAATAGAACACTGCTTGGAACTGGTATGACTGATTTACACTGATGATAAAGAAAGATCAGTAAAAATCAGCCAGATCAGTCTAATCAGAGTTCTATTACACAAGATTCTGATAATTCGTGATGTCGCAGTTGCCCATCAGCAAGCCCGGAACGTTCAGGTCTTTATCAATTTCGTCCCAATGAATGCCAGTTCCGCCGCCGCTCAATTCATAATGGCTGCATTGCGGCGATGTCGCGTTGAGCAACCGAGGAAAATACGCTAATGGCACGAATAATTGGCGTTCGTCATACCGCGCAACACATAAATTATCGGTATCGCACCAGCCCTTCGACGCGTTAGCTTCGATGTTAAAAGAATTCATATTATCACTTTTTCATGCGGCTCAAGACCTGCACGATATATTTCTGTTTATTCGCGTCAAACAGCGGATACTGGCGCTCAAGATGACGGCGATTATGCAAAAACATTTTTTCGTGCCGGAACTCATCGAGGCGCGTGATCACGTATTCCACCACGTCGGTCGCGTTGTCATCTTGCGTGGCGGAGGTCAGCAGCATACTTTGCGTTTCCGGCGAACAGGCTGCAACCACGGTCGCAAGCTCGTGACCTTTGGTAAGCTTGCGCTTCACATCGTTGAGTTCATACCACGCTGGCAGCATCGTTTCCCGATATTGATACAATGCTTGCGCTCGCTGCTGCGGGGTCATCTGCGTGACATCGTGGCCTTTGCTCAACATCGTTTCATCTTCGATTCGGATCAAGGCTGGCTCTAACAGATCAACGGAAAAATCGGCATACCAGTATTTTCGCAGAAATTCAATGATGCGTAATTTCTCTTGAAACGAAATGAACTGGACTAATGGGCCGTCTTCAGGATGATACTCTTTTTCGCGATACAGCACGACGGTTTTGGATGGCGCGGGTTTCTTGCCGCTTTTCGTGTCCGGCATCGGCGGCAATTCAGGCGGAACAATCGTCAGCGCATCGCCGGACAAATCGTACAGAA
Source organism: Candidatus Moduliflexus flocculans (assembly GCA_000739515.1). GTDB lineage: Bacteria > Moduliflexota > Moduliflexia > Moduliflexales > Moduliflexaceae > Moduliflexus > Moduliflexus flocculans. The sequence continues at coordinate 1,152,776 of DF820455.1, read as the reverse complement.
GATGCTCTTGATCTACCTGTTTCGCCGGCAGCGGGCTGCGGTTTTCGGCATTGCGAAAGACCGCGACGCCGCCGAATAAGCGAGAATAGAAGGTGTCAAGCTCTTTGGTTGCCTCAATCGGCCGCAAATCGTAGCCGCGCACGTCGCCGACTTCGCCGACGAGTTTCAGCATTTTGCGGAGATGCTCGCTATCGTTTTCCAGCAATAAATTCGGCTGTTTCTTCAGTTGTTCGGCATATTCCAACAGCGTTCGCGCCGTGCTGAGAAATTTGGACGGCGTGTGCAATTCAAGATGAACATGAGTGATTTGCAGCAAGTCCTCAAACGTTTCGTAGGCGTTGACATGGTCGTCAAGTTCGCCGAACAAGCCATCCACGCGGGTCGCGAGGCTGATGCCGGAAAGAAAATTTTTATAGATGTCATTCAGAATGTCGTCATCGAACGAAAATTCCTTGTGAATCAGGTCGGCGTCACTCTGCTCCGGCGACACAATCAGGCAATAGCGATGCGAGGGTCCGGATTGCAGGTAATTCTCACCGAATTCTTTTTCCAACTCCGGCGACTCGCCGCGTTTATCAATATGAAAGCTCTGCGTCTGCGTCCGCTTACTGATGACTTGTTCAAGAACACGATTGTAATTCTCGACTAAATCGCCGGAGACGACAAACAGTTTTTCAATCATCATCCCGTTTCGACTGACTGCTTCTAACATAGGTCATGCTCTCCGTTCTGCGAATAAACTACTGTTCTGTCAAGGTATGCTTGACGTCCTCGGTACGAACTCGTCAGGCAAACCTTGACAGAATACTACAAGGATTGATGTAAGAAAGGATATGACGAAACTGCTTCTTTACGCCCGAAAAATCGCTTCGACTGGAATACGAATATTCAGCGCCGGATGGACAATTTCGCCGCTGTGAAAGATACGGCCTTCGTTCGGCTCGGAATAAACCGTCTTATGGAAGTTGTCAGACACTTCAAAAGTGTCTGACAACTATATTCATCACGCCACGCCAAGCGCCTTGCGGATCGTCGCTTCATGCTGCTGAACCAACTGACGCGACATGGCTTTGAGCATATCCAATTTTCCGAGGTCGGCGCGTTCGCCGTTCGCGACTTGCTCCTGATAATACCGGATTTGCGCCTGTACGTCCCACATCAGGTTATTGTAACCGCGCGTGACATGCCCTTCGGCCTCGGTGTTGGCGAAGCGGGCTTCGGAATCGAAATAGCGCTGCGCTTCCTGAAAGAGAATATCCGGCGTAATCGGCTGATAGAGTTCGGTCAGCAGGCTGATCTTTTTTTCATACGGCTGGTCGAAAAAGATCGCCCGATTTGCGAACCATTCTTGCGGCAGGTCGAAATCGGCGCTCCGTTCTTTGATCGCCTCGATAATGGCGCGAGACGAACGCCCGGTGATTTTTGGATTTTTCGCTTTCAAGTCTGCGACAAATTTGCCGAAATCAAGCAGTGTCGCGTTTTTGTATTTGCTGAACTCGTCCGCCATGTACGCCGCCACATCCTCTTTCTCAAGACTTTCCGGCGAAAACTGCGTGGCGAACGGCTCGTAACCTTTTTCGATCTTGATCAGATTTTTTTCGAACATTTTGCCCGCGAGGATCAGGGAAATATCGGCGAAATCTTCCGCCGTGCTTGGGCCGTCAACCAGCAGACGGTCGTTGAAGCGGTTGCGCAGCGCATCATCGAGGCCGGTCGGCTTATTCGAAGCCGCAAAATTGATGACGTTGCCGCGCCGCACCGTGAACGCGCCGTCGAGGTATTGCATCAAAATATTGTTAATGTCGTTATCCGCGCCTTGCGCGTCATCGCGGGACGACGTGAGCAAATCAATATCATCCAGAATACCGAGACTGACGAGCGCCGGATTCTGCGTCACGGACAGGCGTTGCAACAGGATTTTGCCGGTTTTGCCGTAATATTCGTCTTTGATGGATTGATCCACCGTGAAAATCGCGAATTTGAAGCCGATTTGATCGCTTAGTTCTTTCAATTGCGTCATCGCCAATCGAAACAGCGACGACTTGCCCGTGCCGGGCAGCCCGTCATAGAGGCTCGTCCACGCGAGGCCGCCGAGTTCGAGAATCGGGTTCATCTGCTTGATCGGATCGTAAAGCGCGAGGCGCTGGACGTAGCGGACAATTTTACGCTTGGCGTTGCGGTTGCCGACGATCTCCTGCGGGCGAATCGGCGTAAACGTAAGCGCTTGCGCGGCAACTGGCGCGGCGGAAATGCTTTTGTTTTCATAGGCTTCCAGCACGAGAAATTCGTCAAGAATGCGGAACTGGTAGCCTTGCAGATGACGGTCGAGTTCGGGATGCGCATCTTTGGCTTGCAACGCGAGTTGGGCGTATTTATCGAAAATATCTTTGACGCAGACCGCGAACACGAGCGACGATTCGAATTCTTTGCCCGTCTCCATCTGTTTGACTAAATAGGCGAACACCGGTGCGAGCAACCGGCGAATCACCGATTTTTCAGGTTGTGAGGAATCGAGCGACAACGGCATATCGGAGGCATCCGGCTTTTTCTCCGAGGCTTCCACACCTTCGGAACGGATGATCGCGTCCATTTTTTGCGTGAGAAACAACGACGCGGCATAGGTGGCGTAATTATGGCAAAAGCCGCGCAACCGATTCAATTCCTGATTGGCGGACAAATCCGAACTCGGCGTGGCAATCAGGAGTTGTTTCAGGCCGACTTTTTCCGCCAGCAAATCAGTCACGGCAGAAAACAACTGCATTCCTTCGCGGACAGCCAAATAGGTGTCGCGCTCCAAATTGCTCATGACGTACTCTTCTTCCGGATCAAGCTTCAGGAGCAAATCCGGCAGGGAATATTGTTTGCCGCCGAAACGAAATGTTGTCAAAATTTCTTCTATCGAGCGTTTGAACTTTGCAAGCTGATCTTTACCGATGTCAACGGGATTGTTCTGTTCATTCATAAATCTCTCCCTTGCTCGTCACGCCAAACATTTTGGTGTGATCTTTCAATGTGATGTTGAGATTATGCACTTTTTGAATCAGGCGGTGCGGCATCAAAATATATTGTGGCGAGTTGATGGCGGGACTGAACTCGCCAACCGATTCGTCACCGGTGCGCCAGCCGAGAAACCTCTCTTTCAGGCTGGTATGCGATTCTTCGCCCATACGCACGACCGACGCTTTGCTGAACATCATGATGCAATCGTCATCCGCTTCGATAAGCGATTTGACCGCTGTGCCATTTTCCGTATATTTGCTGTAAAACGGGCCGACATCAAAACGCTCGATATATTCCAACTGCACGCCGAAAATCGCCTCAATTTTTTCCGCCAGCGTCGTCAATTCCAAATTGCTCACCGTCGAAATGCCGGTTCTGATGGCGTCTTCTAATTCAACTTGCCATTCTTCCCGCAAATACGATTTGGAAGGGATGCGCAGATAAAGCGTGTAAAAACGGGGCAAATTATGATGCTCATCGAGCCGCTCGAACGATACCGTGCAATAATTCATTGTGTCGTCCTGTTTGATATGCGTGTATGGGTGAATCTGCAAGGTCTGGGGCAATTCTAAACGCAATAAGGTGCTATAATAATTTCGCGCAAGTTTTTGCTGGACCACGTCTTTGGGGAACAAGCCGCGAAAGATTAAATAGAGGGCGTCTTCGACCAATTTTTGATCATCCGGCAGATGGCGCAATTGTTCAGTGGCTTGCTGTTGGTCGCTTTTTAAAAACGTAAAATCCCGTACCACAATAGGAAAGCCTGAATCCGTCGGATCAATCGTGCAGGAAAGTTGCACATCGCTATTCGGTTTTGCGGCTTCAAGCTGATGTTTTGTGACCACCACTTCTATCGTCGCGATGATTTTTTTCAAATAATTGAGGTAATCAATATTATTGCCGCCATCTTTGGGCAATTTTTTTGTAATTGCCTGAAATGCTAATCGAAGCATCTGGCCTAACATTGTCAGATGGGCGCGAGCATCGGCGGAATTCAGCGTTTTGAAATTCTGCTGCGCCACCTGAAGCGAAATCGAATGGTCGGCAAGCGTGGTTTTAGCGCTATCTTTGATTTGTGGCATAAAATAGAACTCTTTGACTGAAACGCTGGAGTGTCAAAGCTTGCTTTGACGGCCA
>DF820455.1:1140261-1148570 GCA_000739515.1 Candidatus Moduliflexus flocculans | reverse complement strand
GATTTGTGGCATAAAATAGAACTCTTTGACTGAAACGCTGGAGTGTCAAAGCTTGCTTTGACGGCCAAAGCAAGCTTTAGCACTCCTATCATTTATTTCGCATCCGAATATCGTTCATCCTGCGAACGCTGCGCGTCTTTGCGGATTTGATCGTACCGTTCGTTGAAATTGCGCATGGTCTCTTCCATCCGATCCATGTAGCCTTTCATCACTTTTTCGTCAATCAATTGCACTTCTTCGCGAGCGAGCGTGGCGTCGCTGACGGCGCTGGCGGCAGCGGTGATAATATCCACCGAGCGGTCGGTGGCGGCGTTGACCGCTTTATCGAGGGATTCCATGCCTCTGGTGGTCATCATGACCTTAACCGCTTCCGGCGCGGCAAGGTAAATTTCGGTCACGTTGTCCATCTTTTCTTTGACCATCGTGGCCTGGCGTCCGAGGTCGCGCACCATTTTTTCGAAGGCGTCGCGGGATTGTTTGTTCGCTTCGAGCGCCTGCTGCGCCTGATTGTAAATGGTAAAGGTCTGATCGTATTCGTTGCGGACTTCCGTCAGGTTCTTGTGCATCTCGTTCAGTTCGGTCGCCAGTTGCGCCTGTTCTTGAGGCGATGCGGATTCATACGTTTTTTGTTTTTCCGCATACGCTTTTTCCAATGCATCTAATTTTTCTTTAATCGCCTCTTCTTTTGGCTCGTATTCCGCGATTTTGGCCGTAATCACATCGGCGTTGGCTTGCAGGCGGGAATACGTATTGATTGCGCCTTCGCGGACTTCGCAGATTTCTTTGAACAATTGTTCGCCATACGTCAAAATCATTTGCAGGTTGTCGCGGGGGCTTTGGGTGCGCAGTCGTTCGATGCGTTGGCGATCTGCCATTTTATGCGTGAACGGAATCATGGCGAGGACTTTTTCCATGCCCTGATAATTCTGGCTTTCCGCCGCAAATTGGACATATTCCGTCAGGTTATCGGTCAAACCTTCGGCGAGATCGGCGATAGTTTCGCGATAGGTGCTGTACTGATTTAAGCCCTGATCCAGCTTGGACATTTCGCCTTCGACTTGCTCTTTGCTCAGGTTTTCCCATTTATTGAACATTTGATCTGCGGTGTCTAATTCTTTATACAGATCGGCGCTTAATGACTGCCGCGATTTCCGCAGGTCTTCCAACTGTTTTGAATGCTCTGCAATCAGCCCTAATTTTTCTTTTTCCGCCATACGATGTTCCCCCTTTTCGATTCCTCGAATGATCGAGGCCATCTGTTCAGGTTAGTGAGATGACGATACAAATAGCATGATGCGCTGCCTGTCTTCTGCTGAATTGAGCAGATATGAGGAATAGCTCGCATGTCAAGCAGAAGTTATCTGAAACAATAAAAAATCACTGGCACACGATTATGGATGTTAAACGTGCCTGCTTATCAGCAAGAGATATGAACGGAAGAAACGGAAACAAAATTCAGGAGGCGGCGATAGCCCGCCCCTCTAAAAACATCTGCTTGAATGCAGTTTACGGGGTTGTCCGCCGGGATGTAAACAGGTGCGATTTTTCGAAGAATACAGAATGATATACTTGGAGCGTTGAGAATGAGAGGCGTGTTACATCATCTCTAACAGCACGTCCGCAACGTCGTGAATCGGGGCGATGCGGTCAATAATGCCGCGACGGATGGCAACTTCCGGCATGCCGAACACGACACAGGTGCTTTCGTCTTCGGCAATTGAGCGTCCGCCATTTTGTTTAATGCGCTCCAAGCCATCCACGCCGTCTTTCCCCATGCCGGTCAAAATAATGCCAATGGCTGATTCGCGATAAATATCCGCAACATCGGAAAAAGTGATGTCAATCGAAGGGATATGAATATAATGGGAAGGCTCGCTATCAATATGTGTGACGACCTTTTTCCGAACATCACGCCGCAAAAACAGATGATGGCCGCCTGGAGCGATAAGCGCCGTGCCTGCGGCGACTTCATCGCCTTCTTCGGCTTCCTTGACGGTCAGTTGGCTGTTTTTATTCATGCGTTCTGCTAATGGCCTCGTGAATCCCGGTGGCATGTGCTGCACAATCAAGATGCCTGCCGGAAAATTTTTGGGCAATTTGGGGATGATGTGATACAGGGCGGTCGGCCCTCCTGTGGAGACTCCAATCGCAATACATTCGGGTTGCACTCGGATTTTGGGCGTAACTGCCGATCGAAGGGGAAGAAGGGGGGGAAATTTCTCTTGTAATCGAAGAGGAGGCAATTCACTGGCAAGCGGTTTATGTTTAGAACCAGCCAATGCCAGCACTCTGCTGACTAATTCCGTTTGAATTTGAAAGAGCTTTTCCGATGCGTTATTGGTGGGTTTCATAATAAAATCCACCGCGCCATGTTCCAAAGCTTCCAGCGTTTCTTCAATGATATATTGATCTTCTGAACTGACGATAATCACTGGCACTGGCATTTTTTTCATAATGATGTCCAGCGCTTCGATGCCGTTCATTTTGGGCATGTTGATGTCTAAGGTGACGACATCCGGTTTCAGGCGGGGGATTTTTTCCACCGCTTCGCGCCCATCCCAGGCCGTTCCGATCACTTCAATCCGAGGATCGCGCTCTAGCATTTTCGTTAACGTACGCCGGACAAACGCCGAGTCATCCACGATAAAAACACGTACTTTATTATGCGCAATCGCATGAGGCATATTCAGGCTCTCTGATACGCTAACGAATGTTGATAATGTTGCAGTTTAAACAGATGCGTAAAGTTAATCAGTGATTCGGAATGCCCTAAAAAGAGATACCGTTTCGGGTGCAGTTTCTGGTAAAAATTTTCAATCACTTTCCGCTTGGATTCATCATCAAAGTAAATAATCAGGTTCCGACAAAAAATAATATCGAAGATTGGAAGAAATGTCAATCTATTTTTTTCTAAGAGATTGATACAGAAAAAGTTGAGCGGTTCCTTGACTTCGTCCTGAATCTTATAACTGCCATCTTCCAATGGCGTAAAAAACCGATGCAGATACATCGGGTCTGTGCTTCGGAACGAGGTTTGCTTATAGATGCCTTGTTTCGCTTTTTGAATGGCCTCCTGGCTGATGTCGTTCGCAAAAATTTCGATCCGCGACGGGCCAACATGATACCCTTTTTCAATGCAGAGCATGGCCATCGTATAGGGCTCTTCGCCAGTCGCGCAGCCCGCGCTCCAAATTTTGATGGTTTCGTTCGGTTTTTCTCGTCGAATCAGCGGAATCACCTCATTGATCATGGTTTTCATCTGATCAACTTCGCGGAAAAAATAGGTCTCCTTGATCGTAATCGCGTCCATTAATTTGCGATACTCTTCTTGATTATCCTGATTATACTTGAGGTAATAATAATATTCCTGAAATGAGTCCATCGCCAACGCTAAGACACGCCGCTCCAGCCGCCGCATGAAGATGCCCTGATAATCGTTCGAGATAAAAATCCCCGAATAGTTATAAATCGCATCCCTCAGGAGCTTAAAATCTTCCTGTGTATAGCTCAGTTGTGTGGTGATCTGTAATTGCATGAACTCGTTCATCCCGATCAGTCAGGCGTTAATGTGCCAAGAATATGTTTGAGATAGAGTTGCACCTTCGGATTTTCATGGAATTCGTATGCGCGAAGCGCGTCTGTATGACGAGAAGCCATCAGGCAAAGTCCCTGATAGGCCGCATAGTCCAATTCATCATGAGCGAGCGCGGTCAGTAGCACAGGGATGATATCCGGCGAGCCGATGCGGCCTAATGTAACGAATAACGCTTTGCGCACAGCAAGATCAGGATCGTCTCTCATCTGGAGCAAGATCGCCTCGGCGTCATAGGCATCCAGGATGCCGAGCGCTGCCACCGCAGCTTCGCGGACGCTCCAATGCACGTCGCTTAAAAATTTGCTCAATATCGGAATAAGCTCGGACGCATCGCTCTGGAAAAATCCAAGCGCGGTAATTGCTGATTTTCTGACATCAAAGTCGAAATCGGACGTGAGCTTAATCAGCAAATCACGGCTGGCGGATGTTTGTATGCGCTGCAACGTCTGGCAGAGTTCGATCTTCAACAACCCGTCTTCATAACGGCGGCAGCGCGTCTCCAGCACATCACGCAATTTGTCTAACACCCGGTCGCGATACATTGGCTCTGGATGGGTGGATAAATACAGACCGACGCCATTCACGGCGGCGCGTTGGACGTGCGCATTCACATCTTCCAACAGAAGGAGCAAGGCCGGAAACGCGGACGGATCGAGCGCATGGCCAAGCGCGCAGGCCACCTGCTTGCGGATATTCGGGTGGTCGTCGGAAAGCAGAAAAATAAGATGTTCCAGCAGCGAAGGCGCGTCATTGACAAGACGGCCTAAATGTTCAATCGCTTTCAATCGAATTGTTGGTTCAACATCTTTCGTCGCATTGATTAACACATCAAGCGCATCCAGGCCAAGCAGAAATCCTAACAAATAAATCGCTTCGGCGCGAATTAACGGATGAGACGAATCGGCGTGCTGTTGCGCCTGCTGTAAGACGAATGCATATTGCGAGGAATCTGCCTGAGCGCGATTAACCAGAACGCGAGAGAGGAACGGTTCTTTGGACAGCGATTTCAAGAGCGCGTAAATAATAAATTCTTCTGTCGCCTGTTTCAGGTACTTCAGAAAGAGGACGAACGTCTTTTCGCCGCCAATTTCTCGCAGACAATCAATCAGCAGCAATTTTCGCTCAAGGCTGCGGGAAGCGTCATACGCATTCGAGAGCGGCAGAATCGCCTCTTCGCCAATCTCAATCAGAGCGCTCACTACAGCTTCTAACAACTGCTCGTGGTCTAATTTTTCCAGCAGCGCATAGGCGGCGTCTTTTCGACCGCTCCAGCCTAATAATTTCACCGCCGAAAGCACCAGACCGAAATCCTGATCATCCATCAATTCAACGAGATGCAACATGATCTGCTCGGTGCAGGCGGCGCGAAATAAGGCGCGGTACGTGCTTGGCTGTTGAATGATCGCGTGGCGTTTGTCCAATTTCCGCGCCATGCTTTCCATAGACATGGTGGCAGTTTTTCGAATCTCTTTATCTGTCGAATTCAGGGCTTGAATAATGGCAGGAATTCCCCGCTCGTCGCCGATATTGCCGAGCGCTTCGATGACAGTTTGCATGTACAACGGATGCTCAGAAATTTTCGTTAAATACGGCGTGGCGCGATAATCGCCGATATGGCCTAACGCGGCAATCGCTGGGAGTTTCAGCCAATCTTCATCATATTCCAAAATTTGCGTCAGCGGAATCACTGATTTCTGGCTGGGAATGCGAGACAGCGCTTCAACTGCGGCATACCGCACATTCACGTGTTCGTCTTGCAAGGCGCGAATCAGGGCGTCACACGCATCAGGATGGCGAATGGTTCCGAGGGCGTTAGCGGTCACGATCCGCACGTCTTTGTCGCGGTCTTGCAACGCATTGCTCAGGGCGGGAATCGCGGGTTGGCCGATTTCAGCCAGGCATTCCAGCGCGGAATTCTGAAAGCGAATATGGCGCGGGCCAATATGCCGTTGCGTCAAGGTCTTCATCAGCAGCGGCACAACAAGTTCGATCTCGGTCTGCGCTAAAAGGCGAACGACAGACTTGCGAACGCGCCAGCTTTCATCTCCAAGCATCTCGACAAGAAACTGGGCATCATCGTTCTCTTGTGGCGGCGCCAGTTCAAGAATCGCGCGGAGCCGAACATCTTCTTCTTTGGACTGTAACGCCTGTTGTGTCTCAGTTGATATCACAGTTATTCTCCTCGTTTCTGATAAATCAACGCATCCTGCGCCTCGTGCAATTCCAACATTTTATTGATTTCCGGATAGGTATGAACAGTCTCGGCATCTCCTAAACACAGAAATCCGCCCGGGCGGAGCGAATGAAGTATGTCGCGCAGCAATGTCAATTGAGCGTCATAATCAAAATAGATCAACACATTTCGACAAAAAATCAGATCATACATTGGCCGAGCAGAGGCGGCGATATCCACTAAATTGAACTGGCGAAATGTAATCAATTGTTTTACTGGCTCAACGACATGATACAGATCATCTGTATATTTAAAGTATTTGTCAAGAAAAGCGTGAGGAATCTTCTGGACTTTTCGAGATGAATAGGCGGCGTGCTGCGCAGTTGCAATGGCTGCTGCCGACATATCGGTCGCCAAAATCTTGATTTTCTGCGGCGAGGCGTTCTGCTGCGCAGCATATTCTAACCAGGTCATCGCGATAGAATATGGCTCTTCGCCGGTCGCGCAGCCTGCCGACCAGACGTGGAGCGGGAAGACGGATTCTTGCTGAAGCAGGCGGGGAAAGACATCATTGCGCAAGCCTGCAAACTGGCCGGGAATGCGAAAAAATGCGGTCTCATTAATCGTGATATGTTCGAGCAAGTGGGCAAGTTCTTGATGTGCCTCTTCCGATGGGCGCGTCAGAAAGGCGTAATATTGATCCAGCGTATGAAAGCCAGAGGCGTCAAGCTGCGCATGGAGTTTTTTTTCGAATTGCAGACGTTGAGAATCGGCGCAATAAATATGGCTATGCGCATAAATGAGTTCGCGAAATTGGGCAAAATCGTGATCCGTCATGCCGAACGCCTATATCAAGATCGCCTGCATCGCAGTGGTGACTCGTTGCAAATCAAATGGCTTGGGAATAAACATTTTCGCGCCGAGTTCAAAGACTTGCTGCCGCGTTTCCGGGAAATTGCTGCCGCTCAGCACGATAATATTCGCGTCGGGATACTGGCGCAGAATGCCGGCAATCGCGTCAATACCAGTCATATCGGGCATTGAAAGATCCATAATGACAATATCCGGCCTGACCGCTTTATACTGGGCAATCGCTTCGCGCCCTGTCGTCGCTTCAGCAATGACTTCACCATTCATCGTGGTGGTCACATCTTTAAGGATTTTGCGAATCACGCTGGAATCATCGGCCAGCAAGAACGAAAGCGGGCGATCTGGCGCGCTCTGGATTGTCACGCCCTCTTGCATATACACCTCGTTCATTTCAATAATGCGCACTTCGCCTTGAGCGCCAGCATTAAGCTTGATAAGCGCCGGATCAAGCTCTTCGAGCAGTTCAGTGGTGTACAACTCATGTTCTTCTGGCAGGCGGGCAATCAGATTAGCCTGATACAACAATTCACGGATCGAATAGATGCCGAGGCGAAACATGGAATCCATCGCCATCGAGTAGCGGTTTTGCTCTAACATGCGGCGCGATTCCAAATAACCGATCGCTAAGGGGTCTGTCAGGATACGCGCGGCCTCTTTTGAATCATCCTCGATAAATTGAGTCGCTTTCGCCATCGCGCGAAGAACTCCGCAGAGCTGATCGTGATGTTGTTGAATATGATCAACCGTCGTCATTAACATGCTCTGATCGATCAACCAGTTGACCGGGCCTTCGTGTTCTGGAATCTCGGACTGCGAGCCAGAGAAAAATAAGACGCCTCCCATCTCAATAGCCCGGCTTGTCCAGGGTTCCCAACTGGCGATCACGTCAATTTCATGGCGTTCGAACGCTTCCAATTGCTCGCGCGGCAGCAGATTAACGAACTCAATTTGCGACAGGTCAAGGCCATAATCCTTTGCCATATTTTGAAACGCGACATAAATCGCCGCGCCTTCCGCCATGCCGATTTTTTTGCCGACCAGATCATACGGGGAACGAATGTCGGCGTCGCGTCGAATGACAACTTGTTGTGTGCTGGAGACATCGGCTAAGGGAGCAATGATCTTGACGTCATGCGCTTGCTCTCGCAAGACCATGGTGGTGATGACGGTTTGTGTCCAGGCGAGCGGCTTGACGGGAGAGCGGAGAATCTCGCGGGGCATAATCGTGCCTGATTGCAACAGGCGGTAGCTGACATTCAAGCCTTCGTGTTCGAAAAGCCCTAACTTTTTGGCAAGGACGAGCTGGCAGGAAATATTCGGATCTTTAACCCCCCACAGATTGACATGTTCTAACATACGACGTTTCTCCTTCTGGAAGTAGCGATTCGGAATGCTCGGAAGAACAGCCTTTATGTCGTTCTTTACGCCTGAGATGTATTGTAGGTAAGATGTAATGCCCGTTGGATACGCCGTCAAGAAAATAGAATGGAGAAATAAAGATTTTCGGAAAATCTTAACTCATGTTACGCAGCCGATTCGAGACGAATGACCGCACACTCCCCTCCGGGGAGGGGTTGGGGGTGGGTTCTTGACACGAGCAATCACTCACGGACGAACCCACCCCTTGCCCCTCCCAGGAGGGGAATTGTCGGCGGCGCTGCGTAACATCAG
>DF820455.1:1077589-1140233 GCA_000739515.1 Candidatus Moduliflexus flocculans | reverse complement strand
GGGTTCTTGACACGAGCAATCACTCACGGACGAACCCACCCCTTGCCCCTCCCAGGAGGGGAATTGTCGGCGGCGCTGCGTAACATCAGATCTTAAATGTCGCGTGATGAGATTGCGGGAAATTTCACTCAACTAACACGTTCTGAATAAATTGTTCGTGTTCCAATAATTGTTCTAATTCGTTGATTTCTTCGGCTGACATGGTTTCGCTTTTGATCAGCATTTCGACCACATCACGCCGCTCAATTTCTAAGACACGGCTGGCGAAAAAATGTACGAGTTTTGCGAGGCCGAGCGGTCGAGAAATGTTGGCTGAATATAAAAAAATGCCATGAGCCTGCTCTCTGCGCAGTAAATGTTTCGCCACCATGCGATCCATCATGGTCTTTGTGGTGGTATAAGCCCAATTGTAGGTTGATTGAAGCGTATTATGCACCTCGCGGATATTCTGTTCCCCTCCCTTCCATAATACACGTAAAATATCGTATTCGGTGGTGGTTAATTCAGGAATCTCTAACGATTTTAGCATAACATCTTCCATGAAAAAATACATATATTGTTACTTTGTAGCATTAATGCTATAATAAAAATTACTTTTCTGGTGTCAAGAAAATTTTCGCGCATGCATTATTTTGAATGGTTGCGATATGGGGAAGCGAAATGAAAGCGCCCTCTGTCAGATGTTCAAAATCTGACAGAGGGCGAATGGCTGGTTTTCCTGACTTAGAAGGTATAACCGAGGTTTAACCCGACGATATTCGCCGCAGATTCATAATCGCCTAACGGCTTCGGGCTGCGGATGCTATCATTGACTTCGCGGTCTTCAATAAAGAGGTGCACGTATGCGGCATCAATATTGAATTTGCCCCAATCATAGCCAAACCCGACAGTGACGCCGTTACGGGTGCCGGTTGGCAGTTCCGGGCCAAGCGATTCATCAGGAATCGGCGTCTGATCATACAGGTATCCGGCGCGAACGGCGGCCTTATCCGTCACCATATATTCCGCGCCAAAGCGAAATGCCCACGCATCTTCCCAATTTCGCGGATTTTTCGTATCTGGAAAATATGGGGTATTCTGCTTGAAGTCAAAATCAATATTTTTATAGACACTCCAATCAATCCAGTTGACATCCGCCGTGAGCGTCACTTGAGCGCGCGGTTTGAACGATGCGCCGATGCCAAAGACCTGTGGCAGAGAAACCGTTGTTTTGCCGGTTGTGCTTAACGACTGCATCGCGCCGCCTGTTGCCTGGGTCAACGCTGTCGGAATCGTCACCTTCGTGTCGCCTTCAACATCCAAATCAACGCCGCTGCGCCATGTGACGCCAAGTTGAAATTGATCCATGGGCGTCCACATCAGGCCGAGATTTCCGGCAAAGGTATCAGCCGTCGCGTCGCTGATGTCAAGCGTGCCATCAAACATGGGGTTTTCGTTCCAGGAAGGGTCGGCAGCGCCGGGGTTTTGTTGCATCGCTTGCGCATATAATAACCCGCCATAGTTGATCTTTTGTCCGATTTCAGCGGTCGCGTGAACATATTGGACGCCGCCGCCGATTGAAAACTGTGGAGCAATCCGCCAACCAACATACGGGCCAATATAAATAGTTGCTAAGGAAATATCGGTCGTAAGATACCGTTGCGGACCAGCGTCATCATACGAATTGCGAAGCCCGAATGGCGCATTCACGCCAAACGCGAACACAAAATTTTCGAGTTTTCCGCCGAAATTTGAAGCAATGCCCAACATTGGCACCGGAATAAAATCGCTGTCATTATCCTGCGCCTTGTAACCAGTCCGCGTATAAGTTGCAGTCGGCGCAATGCCCGCCACGCTCAGGTTAATTTCCGTTCCCTGAATTTGTGTTAAACCCGCCGGGTTATGATACATGGCAGACACATCTTCCGCCAGCCCGATCCCCCCCATTCCCATTGCCATCGATCTGGCGCCTTGTTCAGGAATTTGAAAGCCTGCCCCAAAAACCATTCCTGGCAAACATGCGATAATAAGCATTCCCCATAACACACTCTGTTTCCTGATCTTCATGCAATTCCTCCTCACAAACAACAATTGATTGTAACATTCGGCACAAGGCCAGAGAACCAATTAGATTAACAACTTCCGGCATGTTCTTACGCGAAATACATGCCATTAAACAGGATATATGGGAAAAGGCTGCTATTGTAAGGGGCAGGGGGAAGACATTTTGAGTGAGATGTCAAATATCTGGACAGAATATGACTGATTTACGACAGCCAATTTATTTAATTCTGGCTTTTAGGCTTAATAATAGAAGCGAATCATATAGTGTCCGAAATACGTCATATATGTCTAATTTATGACTATAACTCTCGCGGGGACGCCACCCCGATCAACCGGTGGCACGGGGCGGCGTCCCCGCACTAACAGATGCGGCGGCAGGGAAGGCCGACGAATTCAGCAAATTTCTCGATTTTGTACGCGATATGGCCGACGCCGATGGCGCAATGATGGGCTGGACCAGCTTTTGACCAGTTTTCAATAAACGCTTTTGCGCCAATCGAAAAGCGGTAACGGCTGTTGGTGTTGCCGATATTCAGCACCGGACCTGGCACGGAATCTCCTTCAGCCACAAGCAGCGACAATTCCCCTTTCGCGCCCTGCACGACTGACAGCAGCGTGACTGCGCCATGTTTGACAGTCATCTGAATCGAAAGCCCTTTGCCCGGTTTGCCATGATATACCGGCAGCGGCACAAGGCCGACGCGGCCTTCGGCAATGGCAAAATGCGCCGGGCCGTCATGTCCGAGCAGCACGACATCATCTTCGAAATCCATCGCGTAAAATTCCGAAAACGAGCCGCCTGCGCCGAAAGCATCTATGATTTTCATCGCCTGCGCGTTTTTCACTTCGCATTCGCCCGCCACCGGCACATGTCGCGCTGTCAGCAGCGAATTTCCGGCGATCACTGAGGTGACGATATTTTCATAATCATTTCCGGCGGTTCCCTCATAATAATACGCTAACGAGCCTAAATTGTGGCGTTCGACCAATTTATCGAGGGCGCAGGACGTGTGCGCCGCCCGTCGCAATTCTTCTGGCGAGCATTCTTTCGACACGTCGAACGTGGCGTCGAATTCCCTCAGTTTGGCGGCGATTTCCGCTTCGGTCGTTTGATCCCGCAGTAATTTCAGTTCGCACATTTCCACGAGTTCGATATGCGTGCCGAACGCGGCGGATTGCTGCGCTAAATCGGTATAGACATCCAACATGCCGCAGTAATAATGTCCCAACACGCCGAGCCGGTTCGCGCGCATGACGCTCGCGACTCTGGCGGCATCCACCCAGCCGCCGATGTCCCGCCAGGCGTCTTCGTCCTGCAAATAGCCAGTGACCAAATGGTACGCGATCCCGGAACGATTGAAGACGCAGGCGATTTCCGGCACGCTGCACGCCTGGCAATGCGCCAGCCATTCGCCGGTCATTTTGCCGCGATCCCCCAATGAATTAATATGCGCGTAATCAATCGCTTTGACTGGCTGAAGATTCAAAACGACCACCGGCACGTTCACTTTCTGCACGACTGGCAGCACGGTAGAAGAAAGCGCGTAAGTGGAAATATAGAGGAATATCAGTTCCACATCTTCTTTTTTCAGCAGTTCCGCCGCTTCGCGGGCTTTGACCGGATTGTCAACCAGCCCGGCGTCAACGACCTGCGCATCCATCCCTTCGATGCGAGCGCGAATCTGCGCCTGATAGCCCTGCAACCGTTGCAATAACCCGTCGAATTGCGCCCAGTACGTATCCAGGCCGATACCGAATAATCCGATTTTTATTGCTTTGTTCATAATGTTCACCTGTATAAAGTTAGACCTCACAGGTTTCTAAACCTGTGAGGTCTTTGTTTATTGAATCAATCAATATGAAACACTTCGCGCAGCGGCTTGCAAACCGGCGAATTGTCAGGATTTGAATCCATAATATCCTTCATGTACGCCCACCATTTTTTGACAATTTCTGTGTTTGGGAGGTTATCAGCGCTATTGTTGTCGCTTAGTTTTTGCACGGCGAATAAGGTCAGCGTTTCTTCATCGAGAAAGATGGAATAATCCGAGATACCAGCCTTTTGCAGTTCAGCCGCCAACTCCGGCCAGATTTCATCGTGCCGTCTTTTGTATTCCGCTTCGAAGCCCTTGTGCAATTTCATTTTAAACGCATTTCTCATCATGGTTTTTTCCTCCCTGAATGTGTGATTGTTCAACGACACAGACCTCATAAGTTTTGTAAGTTCGTCGGGGCTGATTTATCAAATTTCTGCAAAAGTGATCATTCACGTGAACGTTAACATTATATTAAACGATGTCAAGAAAAATTTTGTATGATGTAAATTATTATTCCTACTTAATTATCAGAGGGTTCTTGCATTTTCTATAAAAAAATCTTGACAAAAAAACATGAGATGTTAACGTTCACGTGAAAGTTAACATCTTAAAAATTATGAAAGCTAGGATGATCTGTTATGAGTTCCATGAAGGATGTAGCCAGACTTGCCGGAGTATCGCTGATGACGGTTTCACGCGTTGTGAATCAGAGTGCGCCAGTTGATGAGACCACGCGCGCGAAAGTCGAAGACGCTATCCGCAAGTTGCGATTCAGACCGAATCTTTTTGCCAAACGACTGCGGCAACGCCATGCAGAACCGAACGACACTCCCCATTCTTTATATGCGGTCTATGAATGTTATCGCGAATGCGCGAAAGCAGGAGAGCCATATACGAATAGCCCCGGGAAAGGCAAACGGCTTGGATTTGCAAGTGTTTTCAGCGCAGAGCCTTTTGGCGTCGAGGTGGAAGAAAATATTTGTCGGCAGGCGGAATTGGCCGGATTTGAACGACAAGATTTGATTCTTCTTGATAATAAATATGACGCTGACATCGCCCTGAAAAATGCCGAATTGATGTTAGCGCAAGAGTTGGATTTGTTTATCGAATATCAGGCTGATGTGAAAGCCAATCATATTATTGCCGCCAAATTTGCCGAAGCGGAGATTCCGATTATCGCCGTAGATATTCCTGTGCCGGGGGCGCCGTTTATGGGGGTGCATGATTGGCAAGCGGCGACGCTCGGCGGGAAATATATGGCACAGTTGATTACGGAAAAATGGGGCGGCTGGGAGGCCGTTGACATCGTCGTTCTGCTGCAAATGCCTGCTGGTGGCGAAATTACCATGCTCCGCTCCGAAGGTTTTGCGACTGCGCTTGAAGAAACCTTTGGCAGTCAGGCGGAGCAAAAAATTGTCCGCGCTGACGGCGGCATGGGGCTGGCAGAACAGGCGAAAACTGCCATGTATCGGGTGTTGGCCGCGCATCCGAACGCAAAACGGATCGCGTTGACTTCGATTAACGAGGAAACCATGTCGGGCGCAATCGAGGCGCTTCAAGAGGCCGGGCGTTGGCAGCGCGAGAATCTGATTATTATTACGCTGGGCGTGGATGATTTAGGGAAAAAGCAGATTCGCGAAGGGCTGTCCGACGCAGGCGTGGCGTTTTTCCCTGAAAAATACGGCGAATACCTGATTCCAGCAGCGTGTGCGATATTAGAAGGCGCGCCCGTGCCGTCGCATATTTTTGTCGAAAACGAGATTATCACGCGGCAGAATATAGACCAGTTTTACCCTCAACGATGAGCAAAACACCTTACAGGTTTTTTAAATCTGTGAGGTGTGGAAACCTATGAGCGCCAACATCCTTGAATTGCATAAGATTACCAAACAATTTCCCGGTGTCCTCGCCCTGAAAGACGTTGATTTTCAGCTACGCGCCGGAGAAGTGCACGCGCTGGTGGGTGAAAACGGGGCGGGCAAATCCACGCTCGTCAAAATCATTACCGGCGTGATCGCGCCGACGCATGGCGAGATTATTTACGAGGGACATCCGGTCGCCTGGCATAACCCGCAAGAATCCATTTCGCGCGGAATCGCCGCGATTTACCAAGACCCGGCAATCTTCCCGGATTTGAACGTGGCGGAAAACATTTTCATGGGACATCAGCCGCACAGCGCGACGACGCGCCGCATTCACTGGCGCAAGCTCTACGCGAAAACCGAAGAATTGATGACGTCCCTGAATATCAACATCAAGCCGACCGATAAAATCAGAGGGCTAAGCATCGCCGAACGGCAGTTAGTCGAAATTGCCAAGGCGCTCTCTATTAACGCCAAAATCGTCATTATGGACGAACCGACCTCCGCGCTGAGCATCTCCGAATCTGAGGAACTTTTCGATATTATCCGCGATTTGAAGCGCAAAGGCACTTCCATTATTTTCATTTCACACCGCATTGATGATATTTTTACCGTCGCTGACCGCGTGACTGCGCTGAGGGACGGCCAGTATGTCGGCACGCGGGAAATCGGGCAGGTGACGCGGGACGATTTAGTGCAGATGATGGTGGGGCGCGAAGTGAAAAACCTCTTCCCGAAACTCGACGTAAAACAGGGCAAAGAGCTGCTGCGCGTCGAAGGGTTGTCGCGCAAAGGGGAATTCCGCAACGTGTCGTTTCAAGTGCGGGAAGGAGAAATTCTCGGTTTATATGGATTGGTGGGCGCAGGCCGCACGGAAGTCGCAAAGGCGATTTTCGGCATGAATCCGCTGAATACCGGGAACGTCTTTGTGGACGGGCAGCCCGTGACGATTCGCTCGCCACGTGACGCGATTGCGCTTGGAATCGCCTATGTGCCGGAAGACCGCGACAAAGAGGGCATTATTTTAAATATGGATATTACCGCCAACATCTCGCTTGCGATATTGCAGGAATTCTGTAAAGCGGGCTGGCTCGATACGAAAGCCGAAGCCAAAACCGCGCTGGAATACGCGCAGCTTGTGGAAGTGAAAGCGGCGGGCTTGACGCAGAAAGTTTTAGGCTTATCCGGCGGCAACAAGCAGAAGGTGTCGTTGGCGAAATGGCTGGCCTCGAAATCGAAAATCCTGATGTTCGACGAGCCGACCAAAGGCATTGATGTCGGCGCAAAAGCCTCCGTGCATCGCTTTATCAGCGAATTAGCCGCGAAAGGCTTTGCCGTCATCATGATTTCGTCGGAATTGCCGGAAATCATGGGGATGGCGGATCGGATTTTCGTGATGCACGAAGGTTTAGTCAAAGGGTATTTTCCGCGAGCGAGCGTAAATGAACAGGATATTTTAGCGGCGGCGCTTGCCGATGCGTAATGCTGTGTATGTCGAAACTTTGTTTCGACGGCGACGAAATGGAATTTCGTCAATACAAAATTAGGGAGAGCGTTTCATGAATCAGCAGGCCAAAGCAAGCACATTTTTACGATTTGCCGAATTTCGAGAAGGCGGCATTTTTCTGTTTGTGATTTTGATGGTTATCGCGATTTCCCTGAGAAGTCCGGTGTTTCTGACGCCGAGCAATCTTTACGACATCGCGTTGGATTCGGCAATTTTGGCGATTGTCGCCGTTGGGGAAATGATGATCATCCTGACCGGCGGCATTGACATTTCTTTAGGCGCAAACGTCGGCTTAAGCGGCATGATTGTCGCGCTGATTATCAAAGACTTCTGGGGGATTTCGCCGTTTACCGCCGTGTTAATGGGCACAGTCATCGGCGCAGCGCTCGGCGCGATCAACGGCGCGTTGATTGTGAAAGGCAAGATTCCGCCGATTATCACCACGCTTGGCACGATGAGCCTGTTTCGCGGCTTGACTTTTATTATCAATTATGCCGTGAATAAAGGGCAATGGGTCGCGGCGGACAAATTTTCTCCGGCTTTCAAAGACTTTGCCAGAGGCAAAATCCTGTTCATGCCGAACCTGATTTTTCTCACGCTGCTCGTGTATGCGATTTTCTTTTATCTGCTGAATCATACCATGACCGGCAGGAAGATGTATGCGGTCGGCGGCAACCGCGATGGCGCGATGTTTGTCGGCATTAATGTGGAGAAAATCTTGTTTCTGCCGTACCTCTTCACCGGCATGTTAGCGGGCGCAGGCGGCGTGTTGTGGGTCTCGCGCTACACGTCGGCGCAGACCGATTCGGCGCAAGGCTTCGAATTCACGGCAATTACGGCGGTCGTGCTTGGCGGCGTGAATGTCGCGGGCGGCGCAGGCTCGATCTGGGGCGTGTTGATTGGTTCGATCTTGATCGGCATTATCAACAACGCGCTGAATCTTGTCAGAATTTCGCCGTTCTGGAAGTTGGCAATTAACGGCTTTATCATCTTATTGGCAGTCATTACCGACAAGCTGATTTCGCGCCGCATGAATGAAATCCTGTTAACAAGACGGAATATTTAAGACGCTATGGCAGTCAGACACTTCGAAAGTGTCTGACAGCTTGGAAAGATGGTGGAGAAAATTATGATCGGTTCAGAAAAAAAAGGCTTCACGTTCAGTTCGTTGTTCATGCAATGGGAATTCTTCTTGCTGCTGCTGTTTATCGGCTTTAACGTGGTCATGAGCATGACGACCCGCAACTATTTGAATGTGTATAATCTGTTCGATATGACCTTCACCTTCGTTGAAAAGGCGATTGTCGCGCTGATTATGACGTTTATCATCATCACCGGCAATATTGATATTTCTGTCGCCTCGATGATGGCGCTGTCGTCGGTTTCGATGGCTTCGCTGTTTGCGTCCGGGGCGAATGTCTGGGTTGCCACGCTCTTCGGCGTCGGAGTCGGGACGTTGTGCGGCTTTCTGAATGGGCTGATTATCACGAAAATCGAATTGCTGTCCATGATTATCACATTGGCGACGTTTTCGTTTTATCGCGGCATTGCCTACGTCATTCTCGGCGACCAGGCTGTCACCGGTTTTCCCAAAGCTTTCGGTTATTTAGGCGGCGGCTATATTGGCGATACGCCCGTGCCGTTTTCCTTCGTTGTCTTTCTCGCGCTTGCTCTGATCATGGGGTTGATTCTGCATAAAACCCGCTTCGGCAGAATGATTTACGCGATTGGCTGGAATGAGCAGACCTGCTATGCGTCCGGCGTTCCAGTCAAAAAGATCAAAATCATCCTTTTTACCGTTTCCGGTTTTTTGTCTGGCGTGGCGGCGATGTTTTTAACGTCAAGAATTGGGAATACCCGCCCGAATTTAGCGACCGGATTTGAATTAGAAATTATCACGATTGTCATTTTAGGCGGCGTCTCGATTGCCGGCGGCATCGGCAGAATGTGGGGCGTGTTGTTGTCCATTTTCCTGATCGGCACGATTCGCTACGGATTAGGGCTGCATAACATCCCCGGACAAATCATGCTGATTATCGCCGGGTCATTGTTGATCCTCTCGATTCTTATCAACAACGCGATTAAACGTGTATTGGAAACGCGCTCGCTGCGAGCCGAAGCCGGAGAATAACGCCCGGTGTTCCGTTCCGCGATGCGCTCAGGGAGGTGGTATGAGTCGCAGAAAAAGCAGAAACATACAGCATCAGAAGTGCAAAAGCTTGCTTTTGCACTCCTGAAAGTGGTCGTTCAGGGTTTTTGAACAGAGACCTCACAGGTTTCAAAAACCTGTGAGGTCTAAGTTGGGTATCAACATCAATCCTACTGTTTGTTTCACAGACAGCGGTCAACATGAAAAAAGGAGTTTCAGTATGAAAAGCTGGGTAAAAATCGGAACGCTTTCGTTGGTGGCGCTTTCATTGCTTACGTTCGGGCTGATGCAAGACAGCGCACAAGCTCAGGACAAAAAACAATTGGCGTTGGTCGTAAAAAATATCGGAAACCCCTGGTTTGATGCGATTCGCAAAGGCTGGGACGAAGCCTGCACTGAAATCGGCGCGGAATCCATCTTCAGAGGGCCGGAACAGCCGACTCCTGAGGGACAGATCGAGATTATGGAATCGCTGATCGCACAGGGCGTCAGCAGCATCACGTATGCCGCGAATGATCCGCAATCATTGGTCAATGTGTCGCAGAAAGCGATGAAGCGCGGGATTCCGGTGGTCGGATGGGAATCGGCGATTGTGCCGGACAGCCGCGACATTTCTGTCGAACCGGCATCCGCGCAGGCTATCGGCGCAGATCAGGTGAAGATCATTTCCGAGTTGATCGGCGGTAAAGGCCAGATTGCAATCCTTAGCGCAGCCGCTACGATGGGCAATCAGAACACCTGGATCAAATACATGAAAGAAGAGTTAGCCAAGCCGGAATACAAAGACATCGAATTAGTCGGCGTGGTGTATGGCGATGACGTGCGCGAAAAAAGCTACAACGAAGCGCTTGGCCTCTTCAAATCGTATCCAGACTTGAAAGGCATTATCAGCCCGACTACCGTTGGCATCGCTGCGGCTGCCCGCGCCGTGACGGATCAGAACCTGATTGGCAAAGTCATGGTGACTGGCCTCGGTATGCCAAGCGAAATGAAAGAATACGTGCTGAATGGCGCATCGCCAGTGTTCGGCATCTGGAATCCGATTGATCTTGGCTATCTGAATGCCTACATTGCCTTACGGCTGGCCAATAAAGAGATCACCGGCAAACCTGGCGAAGAATTCGACGCTGGTCGTCTCGGCCACTACAAAGTAGAAGTACAGGAAGGCGTCACGAACGGCCTCGTCTATTTAGGCGGCCTGTTCAGATTCGACAAGAGCAACATCGAAGAATTCAGCAAAGTTTTCTAAAAACTACAAAGATAGGGGTAAGATAAGGATGGATGTTTGCATCCTTTCTTACACGCATCCCTGTAGTTGACGCTCGTGTCATATTATCTCGCAGCCTATGATGTTGAAGCGATTTATCCCTGGTGGGAATTAGGGAATCAGCCGTATTCTGCTGATCTCTATCACAACAGCGTTTCGTATCGCGGCGAACATCTGCAAGAGTGTCTTAACGGCGTTGCCGCTGTCGCGGACGTGCATCGCAAACTGCAACTTCCCGCTACATTCTTTTTAGTCGGTGAACTGGTGGAACATGCTGCCGCAGAATTACGCAAAATCCTGAATTATTCATTGTTCGATTTGCAATGCCATAGTTACAGCCACGCTGATTTGATTCAACTTCAGGAGCAGCCTGACGCCCTCAAACATGAGCTTCTTGATTCGAAACGGCTGGTTGAAAAGACCTTCGGGCGAGAGGTGATTGGCTTGACGCTTCCTGCTGGAAGCGTGAATGGATTGCGCGGCCAGGCGACACTTTTACGCGCATTGCGCGATGCGGGGTATCGGTACATCCGCAGTGTCGGCCTTGGCCCGCTCAATACCATCCCCGCGCCGCTGACGCAGCCGTTCTGGTATCGCGAAGACGGTTTTCCCGAAATATTGGAAATCGGCCTCCATGCCTGGCATGATAACGTGCTGTCTGGCCAACCGTTTCCGATTCACTGGCCGCCAATTCTTCCCTGGGGTTATCCAGACCGACTCCCGACGACCGCGTTCGAAATGTACGCCGCCTATGCGCCCGGCATCGAATATGTTGCAGATCAGAATCTGACAACGTACGTCCCCTGTTTTCACCCCTGGTCAATTTATCGCGTAGATCGCCGCGCCCTGCATATCGAACTCCTTCTCACCCACGCCAGACGCCGTCTGACTGTTGTGTCATGCACTGAATTTTACCAGATCGCCTCCACAGTGTAATCTCTCCCCATTCTTGCGCATTTTGAGCCGCATTGCCTGAATTTTCCTGATCCGCAACAGATTGTTACAGGATTTATTTGACAATATCTATAGGCGTCTATACGCTCGATTGCATTGCGATTTATCCGAGTTTACAGGTATCTCAGCCGCTAACGATCCCCTGAAAGAAGGTACTGATAATGGCAAACATTCTTCTGATTGACGATGAACCTTCGATTCTGGAAAGCCTGGAAATGTTTTTGAGCGAGAAAGGATATGCCGTCTCGACAGCGCAGAATGGCAAGTCCGGTTTAGCCCTGTTTACAGAGCAGCCCCCGGATGTCGTTATCCTGGATATTCGCCTGCCGGATATGAGCGGGCTTGAGGTGCTCCGTCAGATGCAACACGCTACCCGCCCTGTCAAAGTCATCATGATCACCGCCTTTCAAGATATGGAGACCACGATTGAGGCGATGAAAAATGGCGCGTATGATTATATCCATAAACCGCTCGATGTTGATGATATTGAAAAAGCAATTGAACGCGCGGCGCAAGTGCTGAAAATGGAACAAGAAACGCCACGCGGCGGCGGACAACGCTCACCGGAAACGCTGGAGGTGATTATTGGCAAAAGCGGCAAGATGCTGGATGTGTTTAAGCTTATCGGCATGTTATGCCAGAATCGCGCCCCGGTGTTGATTCAGGGGGAAACCGGCACGGGCAAGGAATTGACCGCTCGAATACTTCACCAGAACAGTCCCTGGCATGACGAGCCATTTGTTATTTTCGATTGTTCGTCGGTCGTGGAAACGCTGCTTGAAAGCGAATTGTTCGGCCATGAAAAAGGGGCGTTTACCGGAGCGAATCAGCTCAACAAAGGAAAAATCGAAAGCGCCGGGCGCGGAACGCTTTTTCTCGATGAAGTGGGGGAATTGCCGCTGAATTTGCAGAAAAAATTTTTAGGCTTCCTGCAACGCCAGGAATACATGCGCGTCGGCGGACATCAGAAACTTCAGGCGCAATGCCGGATCGTGGCGGCAACCAATCGCGATTTGGCCGCGATGGTTCAGCAGCGGCTGTTTCGCGAAGACCTCTATTACCGCCTGAAAGTCGTCACGCTGCATCTGCCTCCGCTGCGGGAACGGCTGACTGATTTGCCATTATTAGTGAATCATTTCCTCCATAAAATCAATCGGAATCTCAGCACGGATGTCTGGAAATTGCAGGAAGGCGCGCTTAACCGCCTGATGACGCATCCCTGGACTGGCAACGTGCGCGAATTGGAGAATGTATTAGTGGAGGCGGTCATTCGCGCCAGAGGCAAGGTCATTTTACAAGAAGACCTCGACAAAATCTTGATGATGACGAACGAGCTTCAGAAAAGTTTTGCGCCCGCTTCGCTCGATAATGTGGAAAAAGAGCATATCGAAAACATGCTGACCGAAGTCGGCTGGAATCGGTCGGAAGCGGCGCGGCGGCTCGGCATTTCGCAGCCGACGCTGCGGAGCAAAATCCGCAAATACGGCCTGCTTCAGCCGAATGCAAATGACTGATGCAATGAATTGTCGTGGTGTTCCCTTCAACGCGCTCAGGGAACACCCGCACGCTGAGCGTGTCGACGCGTGACAATTCATTGACGTTTGCGATATCGGTGCTTAAAAATTTTTTATTGCTAACCTCGCTGCTATTTTAATTGCCGCATTCTATGCGTTCGACAAATATGGCGGCTCTCGGAACGTCAAGATGGAATTTTCCTTGACTTCTTCAGGCCGTCTTATCAGAATTTCCTTATTTCCGTCCACTGATGTCTATCATTTCATACCACGTTCATCACATTCTCGCGAGGTAACTGATATGGGTAAACAGAGTTCGGTGTTTTTGGCGCTCACTATTCTTACAACAATTGCTGCTGGAATCGGATTTTTCCTCTTTTATCAAAAGCAACAAGAAGCCGTACAAATTTACGAAAAATCGCAACGACTGACATCGCGTCTTGAAGAAGTTGATGAAAAGCTCAAGAAAACGGAAGATGCATTAAAAGATGCGCAAATGAAACTGCAACAATCTTCACGAACACTGCAAGCCCCAACCGATCAGCATAAAATCACAGCCCTTGAAGAAGAACTTCAACGAACAACAGATGCTTTACACGCCCTGCAAGCCCAACAACCACTCGACACAGGAACGAATGACGAGATCAAAGCGTTCCAGGATACCATTGCGGACCAACAACAACAGATTGATGAGCTGAGAATGAAAATTGAGGAACAGGAGCAAAAAATTACCGAGGTCTCCGCAGAAAACACTGAGTTGAAGGCGCAAGCCGCCGCGAAAGCGCTTCCGACTCCCACAGCAGAACCACCTGTGGCAACGCCCACTGCCTCAGACGACCATCAGGCGGAACGAGAGGCATTGGTGGCTTCAGTGCAGGACAAGGAATCCAAAATCGAAGATTTGATGCGGCAATTGACGCAAAATCAGACTCGTCTTAGCGAGTTAGAAACGCAGCTTGCTGAAAAACAGGCGACCCCAGGCCAACAGCGCTCAGAAACTCCGGTCGCGTCAGACCAGGCCAAACCGTCAAATCACGATCAGGTAAAATTGCTTGAAACGCTTCAGGCCGAGCTTGCCTCGCTCTCGGAGAAGATGGGAGAACAAGAGCGCATGACGCAAGAACACGTCGCGATGTTACAGCAACAGCAGCAGGCCGCTCAGGAGCAACTCATGGCATTACAACAGCAGCATCAGGCCGATCAGGAGCAACTTACGGCGTTACAACAGCAACATCAGAGAGATTTGGAACAACTGACCTCATTACAACAACATCATCAAGAATTGCAGGGACAACTTACCACGTTGCAGCAGCAACATCAGGAAGATCAGAAACAACTTGCGACGTTGCAGCAGCAATATCAGCAATCTCAGGAACAATTCGCAGCGTTACTGCAGGAAAATCAGCACAATCAGGAGCAACTCGCAGTATTAAAACAGCAGAATCAAGAGCAATTAGCGACGCTCCAGGCAGCGAAAGAGAAGGCGTTATCGTTACAAGCTGACTTACAGACTCAGGAAGAAGAGTATCGCAAACTTAAAGAAGCGCATGATCTCTCATTGGCCAATTTACAGGCGGAAATCGCAAGTGGAACGCTTGAAAAAGAAACGATTCAAACGCGCTTGAGCGACGAGTTAGAGCGCTCGAACAAAGAGTATCAGGAACGCTTAGATAGTTTAGCGAAGAAAAAAGAGGACGAAATTCAACAACTGAAATCTGTCGCGGAAACGTATCAAAACCTGACCCGCGATTTAGAAAAACAAATCGAGGATAAAACCGTTCGCATTGAACAGATTCAGCAGAAATTGCGCGTTGTCATCGTGGATCAGATTCTCTTTGCCAGCGGCAGCGCGCAAATCAGCAACGACGGCCTCAAAGTCTTAAAAACGATTGGCGACGAGTTGAAACTCAATCTTGATGGACGCCAAATCGGCATCGAAGGGCATACGGATAATAAGGTCATCAGCAAACGCTTGCAAAGCCGATACGCAACCAATTGGGAGCTTTCCAGCGCCAGAGCGACCAATGTGCTACGCTATTTACAGGACACATTGGAAATTCCTGGATCACAGTTATTTGCGGTTGGCTATGGCTCCCATCGTCCGGTGGCAGATAACTCAACCGAGGAAGGGCGGCGATTAAACCGGCGCATTGAAATCGTCCTGACTCCGCAATTAGAAAGGAGCAAAATAGAAGAATGATGAAGAAAAGAGATGAAGCGCGAAGTATCAACGTTCGACATTGGCTGCCAACGCGTGTTGTGACAGTCCTGTGTTTTTTGGTCAGTCTCGGCTGCCATGCGTTCAGCTACGCCGAGCCGCCCCAACTGATGCCGATTGAAGAGATTCGACCCGGCATGAAAGGGATTGGCAAAACCGTTTTTTCGGGGACAAAAATCGAAGAATTTAATGTGGAAATTCTCAGCATCCTGACCAACCGAAGCCCGGACAACAACGCCATTATGGCGCGCGTGACCGGCGGGCCGCTGCCGCTGGAAAAATCGGGCGTGCTGGCGGGCATGAGCGGCAGCCCGATTTATATTGACGGCAAGCTGATCGGCGCCTTAGCGTTTATCCCGTCAATCTTTCCGAACGATACGATTGTCGGCATTACGCCGATTCACGAGATGTTGCGGGATGCCGCGCGGCTTGATACGCAAACGGCAAATCTTCGCGCGCCGCAAGCGTTCGGCTTCACGCCGATTTCGACGCCGTTAATGGTGTCCGGCATGGATGCGCGAGGCCTGGCATTTTTCGAGCAGCAGGTCGCAGGCTGGAATATGAAGCCAGTGCAGGGCGGCAGCGTGGCGAAAATGCTCACCAAAGATGCTGATCTGGATTTGCAGCCTGGCTCAGCCATTGGCGTGCAATTGATTCGCGGCGATATGGATGTGAGCGGCGTGGGAACTGTCACCTATCGCGACGGCGATCACATCATCGCGTTTGGGCATCCGATGTTCTGGGCGGGCGCGGTCAATTTCCCGATGGCACCAGCGTATGTCCACCTGAATGTTTCGACCCTGATTTTCCCGTTTAAAATGGCCTCGCCGCTTGACGCGGTCGGCGCGATTACGCAAGACCGCAAAACCGGCATTTCCGGGAAGATGGGGCAGGTTGCGCCAATGATTCCTTTTGAGGTCACATTGAACGCGCCGGAGAGCAATGCTGAACCACATCGCTATATGTTCGAGATTGCAGATTATAAACAACTGACTTCGCTGTTGATGAAAATCGCGACGCTGAATGCGTTGTTAGCATTTGATAACGAGCAGGAAGGAGAATTTGCCATTACGGCAAAGACAGCGATTGAATTCGCGGATACCGAGCCATTCGCTGTGGAAAATCGTTTCGTCGGCAAAGACTCTCCCATTCCCGCTGTTATTGGAGCGTTTGCGCCGTTAGACGCATTGATTGAAAATAAATTCAAACCGGTGCATGTGAGCAAGGTGTCAGTCGAAATGACCGTGCGCCATGCGACGCAAACCGCTGAAATTATCGGGATTGCGGTAAAAAAAGACCTTTTCCGGCCTGGCGAAACGGTTGATGCAATGCTGACGCTTCAACCATATAATCAGGAGGCTGTCTCTCTGTTACACACCTTGACTATTCCGCAAGAAACACCGCGCGGCGCCTTGATCCTGTTTGCCTGCGACGCTGACGCTACGACGATGATCGAAACCATGCGAGCACAGGCAAAATATATGCCGCAGGATTTGGAGCAGTTGACGCGGCTGCTTCGAGATGCCGTGAGCCGCAATACGCTTGTGCTATCACTGCTTGACTTGAAGCCTGGCGTGGTTATTCAGGGGCAGGAATTTCCATCGCCGCCGTTGTCCATGACGGCAATGATGGCATCGTCCTCGCATTCATACGCGAAAAACAGCCTGACACGCGGCAGGATTTTAGCGCGGACCTATCTCGCCACCGATTTTGTGATGAGTGGATGTGTCGCGTTGCCGATTCAAATAGACGGCCAGTTGACAGAAACAGGAGATGACGTTGTCGTGCAGCCGATGGACACTATTCAACCAATCGAACCGAAAAAAGAAGGAGAAGAAACCGAATGAAACGCAAGATGAAATATTGGAAATGGGGGGTTGCCGCCATGCTGGCCTGTTTTTCCGGTGGGGAAATCACGCCGGGAGAAGGCGCACAGACGGAGGTCTGGACGCTAAGCTCCGCGCAGGAATTTCAACGAGGCGAGACCGACCAGGTGGCAGTCATCAGCGTTGGCGAATTGACATTGCCGCTCAAAAGCGATACGCTGCTTACACTGAAAGATCAGGATCGGCAAGTCTGGGCGATCTCCGAAGATACGAGCGGCAATTTGTATGCCGGCACGGGCGAACAGGGCAAAATATTCAAAATCACGCCAGCCGGAGAGACATCGGTCTTTTTCGATTCGCCGGAAGTAAACATATTAAGCCTGGCATTCGACGCGCAAGGCAACCTGTATGCGGGAAGCGCACCAGACGGATTGATTTATAAAATCGCGCCAGATGGCAATTCGCAGACGTTCTATATGACTGGCGAAGCCTATGTCTGGTCGCTGGTGTTTGGCGCAGATGGAACGCTCTACGCCGGGACAGGCGGCGCTGGCAAAATTTTCAACATCCTGCCGGACGGAACAGGAAGCGTCTTCTACGATTCACCGCAGACACACGTGATGTCGCTGCTGTTTTCACCGCAAGGTGAATTGTATGCCGCCACCGAAGGCCGGGGCATGGTGTACAGGTTGGACGCGGAAGGCCGTGCGTTCGGCGTGTTTCATGCGAAAGAAGAGGAAATTCATGCCTTAACGTTCGACGCAGAAGGAAACCTCTATGCTGCCGCGTTAAGCAGCCTCGTCACCCCGAAAGCGCCGGCTGAAAATCCGCAAGAGCCCCAACCGACCTTGCAGCCCAAAACGCCAAAACGATCGGTGGTGTATCAGATTGCTTCCAACGGGGTTGCGAAAAAAATGGCTGAATTAAATGATCTGCTGATTTATACAATCGGCGTAGATGAGCAGCAGCGCCTTTTGGTCGGCACGGATCAGAAAGGGACAGTCTATCGCATTTTGCCTGACAGCGAGGTTCAACAAATCATCAAAACGAACGCGCAGCAGGTGATGAGTATGTATCGCAGTTCTTCTGGCACGATGTCCCTGGGGACAGGCGATGCGGGTGGCGTCTCTCGCCTTTCGTCGAATTTGGCGGAACGGGCGGAATACCTCTCGCCAGTGCATGATGCCGGAGTCACTGCGACCTGGGGGAAAATTTTCTGGCGCGGCGCGGCGGGAAGCATTGCAATCGCAACCCGCACTGGCAACACCGCGCTTCCTGATGATACCTGGAGTCAGTGGTCGCCGGAGTTGACCAATCAGGCGGGCGAAACGATTACCAGCCCAACGGCGCGGTTTATTCAATGGAAAGCGGCGTTCATGCCGCAAGCCGAAGCCGCGCCGATATTGGAAGAAGTATCGGTCGCGTATTTGCCCCTAAATCTTCCGCCGGAATTCAAAGCTGTTCTGACCTTTTATCCGACGCCGTCAGGAGGGGATGCGACCGCTGGCGGCAGCGGACGCGGGACAACGTCAAAAATCGCATCATCTCGCCCGGCCAAACAGGGAGGAGATGTCGCAGCAGATTCTGGCCTTGCTGCGCCTGAAAGCGTGCCAGCCGGACGAATTGCCGTGTTATGGGCTGCCAGCGATCCCAATAACGACGCGCTGACTTACACCGTTTCGCTCCGCGCTCTTGGAGAATCGGCCTGGAAAGAACTTGAAAAAGACCTGAGTGAGGCGAAATACTCCTTAGATATCACGACACTGCCGGATGGCGAATATGAAGTGAAAGTGACGGCGAGCGACAAAGCGCAAAACCCGCCATTGCAAGCGCTTCAGGCCGAAAAAATCTCGGCGCGTTTTACGGTAGATAACACCGCGCCGGTCATCACGCTTGCGGCGGAGAACGCTCCTGAGAGCGGAAAAATCCGCGTCCGGGCAGTGGCGCGGGATGGTGTCAGTCGGTTGAAAGAAGCGCAATACGCGCTTGATACAGGAGAATGGATGCCGATTTTTCCGGAAGATCTGGTCAGTGATAGTCTGGAAGAAACGTATCTGATTGACGTGTCGAGTTTACAAGACGGATCGCATGTCTTGACGATCAAAGTCGCAGATCAGTTGCAAAATATCGGAGTGGGGAAAATTCAATTGACGGTACCATTATTATAACACACCAGCCCGATCAGCAGGGGGGAGCGCTATTCACGCTTTAAATAGGGAAGGACGGAGTGCGAAATCTCGATTTCGCCGTCAAATCAAGATTTGACACTCCTGAGTTCTGTCGAATGGGCGTGAGTAATGCTGTAAAATTTTGATTGGGTTCAATTAAAAGGAGCATATTATGAAAAAATCGCTGATGCTGTTCTTGATGACAATGCTGTTTGCTGGGGCGTTTCAGGCGTCTGCGCAGGAAAAAACCCTGACGATATGGAGTCATTAGGGACAAGAACCCGCTAAAGTAAATTTTATGAATGCGGCAACGAAAGAATTTCAGGCAGAGACTGGGATTGCCGCAAAGATTGTCTGGATGCCGAAAAGTGAGTTGCTTGAAAAACTACCGTTTGCGCTTGACAAGGCGGAATTGGATATTACGTATTTGGATCATGGATTTGTCCATCCGCGCATTGCTCGCGCGCTTGTGGATTTAAGCGATCTCCGCATAGAGGGGGATTTTGATCAAAGTTGGTCGTTGCTGCGGCTTCCGCTTGACGGGCCGACGCTGAATTTTCTCCCCATCGAAGGCTTATCGAATGCCATTTTTTACAACAAAGACCTGTTTCAACAGGCCGGAATTTCTCTGCCGCAAGGCCGCGCCCTGACTGACACTGAATTTCTGGAAATCATCAAAAAACTTCGCGCCGCTGGAATTACGCCGATTGGAGAGGGCGCGTCAGATCGCACCTTCAAGGCGGGTTTACCGATTATTAATACCATTTTCAGGTTTGCCGGCCCGGAAAAAATGCAGTTGCTGAAAGCAGTAAAAATGAACTTCTCTGATCCCGATATCGCCGCTGGCGTCGCCTTCTGGAAACAGGTTGTGGACGCGCAAGGCTATGACGCGGAAAAAGCCCTGTCGCTCGGCCTGGAAGCGGGCATCTTTGAAGTGACGGACGGTCATGCGGCCATGAATTTCTGCGGCACATTTTTCTATAGCAAATATGCTGGCACTGAGCATGAACGCGGCAATATCGGCGTATTAGACTGGTTCAGCGTTCCGAACGGCAAAGGGAATGATTTTTATGAAATCTCCTGGGCGGCGGGGTTTGGCGTGAATAAAAACAGTGCCGTTGCCGCGGAGGGCAAACAATTTTTGCAATTCCTGCTTTCGTCAAAAGCTGCGGCCTTATGGCAGCAATACGTTCAAGCGCCTTACCCTGTGTTGGCTGGCGAGCAATCGAATCAATCGTTATACAACCAATTGGCTGCGCAGCGCGTCGGTCAGCAGCAAGCGTCGAGTTTTACCTATCAGTTATTCATGGATACGGCGGCGCAAAACATGTGGGATGATGCGTCAAAACACCTGATTACGGGGGAATTGAGCGTTGAAGATTTTATTAAACGCATGAACAGCCGCTTAAAATAGCTGTTGGCGTTTTCTGGACAGCGGCGTTGCTTTCGACGCCGCTGCCAATTCAATAAAGATGGGCTTCGTCCTGACACTGAAAAAAGGAGGGCGTCATGAAAAAATCTCTCGCGACAATTATCATGGCGGGCGTGTTGCTTGCGTCACATCAAGCATGGCCTCAGGAGAAAACGCTCACGCTATGGAGCCATTGGGGAGAAGAGCCGGCAAAAGTCAATTTCATGCATGCGGCAATCAACGAATTTCAGGCCAAAACAGGCATTGCCATCAGCATTTCATGGATTGATAAACAAGCCTTGCTTGAGAAACTCCCATTCGCGCTTGATACGGCAGAGCCGGATATAACCTATCTGGATCATGGCTTTTCGCATCCGCGCATCGTTCGTTCGCTTGCAGATTTAGGGGATTTACAAGTGAAGGAGCGTGTTGACCAGAGTTGGGCGCTTGTGCCGATTGCCTTCGAGGGAAGTGTGAAGAATTTTCTGGCAATCGAAGGTCTATCGAACGCGATTTATTATAACAAAGACCTCTTCAAACAAGCTGGAATTTCGCTGCCGCAAGATCGTCCGGTGGCGAATGATGAGTTTCTGAACCTGATTCGAACGCTTCGCGCAGCAGGCATCACGCCGATTGGCGAAGGCGCGGCGGATCGCAGCGTGAAAGCCGGCCTGCCAATCATCAACACCATTTTCAGATATGCCGGCCCGGAAAAAATCGGAAAATTATTAGCCGGGGAAATTGATTTTGCCGATCCTGACGTGACCTCCGGTCTTGCGTTCTGGAAGCAGATCGTGGATGCGCAAGGCTATGACAAGGACAAAGCGTTTACGCTTGGCCTGGTAGATGGCATTTACGAAGTAACCGACGGACGCGCAGCGATGGGTTTTTGCGGCACGTTTTTTTACAGCAAATATGCTGGCACCGAACATGATCGCGGCAATATCGGCGTATTAGACTGGTTCAGTGTCCCGAACGGCAAAGGGAATGATTTTTACGAAATCTCCTGGGTCGCAGGATATGGCGTCAATAAAAACGGGAAACATGTCGCGGAAGCCAAACAATTTCTGGAGTTTCTGCTCACCCCTGCGGCGGCGGTGCTCTGGCGGCAATATGTGCAATCTCCGTATCCGCTTACCACTGATAACCTGGGAGAAACGTCGTTATATAGTCAATTAGCCGCGCAGCGCAAAGCGCAGCAGCCATCACCAGTCGGATTCACCTATCAGTCATTTGCCGGGCTTGCGGCACAAAAAATGTGGGAAAAAGTCTCGAAGGATTTCATTGAGGGGAAATTGAGCATCGAAGAATTCATCAGTAACATGAACAGCCGCCTGAAATAGAACACTATGCCGATCCGATTTCGCCAACGCATTGCATACCGACAGGCCAGAAATACCGTGCTGGTTGCATTTCTTGTCGGTACGATTTTGAGTATCGGCCAGATTGGTTATGATCTTTTTAAGGAACGGGAACAGACTGAGGCGACGATCCGCACGATGCTCAACATGACGAAAGGACCGGCGATTGAGGCATTATACGCCCTCAGCGAGGAGACCTGCGAAAGTTTATTGGAGGGGCTGTTTTTATACGAGCCAATTCGCGATGCGAAAATTACCGAAAGATTCGGAAAGGTGTTTGTTGAAAAAACGCGCCCCATGAGTTCCGGCACGTTTCAATGGCTGACAAAACCGATGTTCGGTGAACATAGTGTCTATGCGGTTTCCTTAGAGTATCAGAGAAAAAATGATGTCGCAGAGTATCTCGGCCAGATGATCGTCACGGTTGACAGCTATTTATTAGCGCTCAATTTTTTCGATCGCGCTCGATTCATCATTCTGAGCGATTTCATTCGCAACATTGTCCTCTCGGCGGCACTGCTCTCGTTATTTTATGCCACGTTGACCCGCCCGATGCTTGACATGATCCACCAGCTATCTCGCGTGGATATTGCCAATCCTGGAGGAATGCTGCTTGCGTGTCCGCCGAGTCACGCCGAAGATGAATTCGGCGATTTAACCCACACCATCAACCTGCTGTTAGAACGCTTAGGCGACAGCGTCGCGCAATATCAAATTACGCAGCAAGAATTGATGACGCATCGCGATCACTTAGAGCAATTAGTACAGCACCGCACGCGCCAGCTCGAACAACTGGTTCAGGATTTAAACGTCGCGAAAACGCAAGCCGAAGCAGCGAGCCAGGCGAAAAGTGCGTTTCTCGCGAATATGAGCCATGAATTGCGCACGCCGCTGAACGCCATTCTCGGTTTTTCTCAGCTGATGAGCCGCAACCCGCAGTTGCAGGCGGATATGCGCGAAAATCTTGAAGTCATCAGCCGCAGCGGCGAACATTTGCTCACGCTGATTAACGACGTTTTAGACCTCTCCAAAATTGAAGCCGGGCATATCGCGCTGAATATGAATGAATTCGATCTGCTCTCGCTTCTTCGCGATGTCGAAGAAGTGTTTTGGGCTCGCGCAAATCAAAAGCGCCTCTCGTTCGTGGTCGAACTCGATGAGCGCCTTCCCAAAGCCATTCGCGCTGACGAAGGACGGCTGCGGCAAGTGTTGTTGAATCTTCTGAGTAATGCGATCAAATTTACAGCCACCGGACAAATTACGCTTCGGGCCGGCCTGCTTGATCCGCTTGAAAAATGGACGGATGCGCCGCCTGAGCCGCTGCCAGAGCGCCATTTCTGCATCATCTTTGAAGTCGAGGATACTGGCGTCGGCATCGCTCCCGATGAATTGCCAACTTTGTTTAATGCCTTCGTTCAGACAAAGGCCGGAAAAGATTCGCAGCAAGGAACGGGCTTAGGACTCTCGATCAGTCAACGATTTGTGCAATTAATGGGAGGTCGCATGACTGTGAGCAGCACGCTCGGCGAAGGATCGAATTTCAAATTTTATATTACGGTCGAGGAGACAGAAATTGCGAATGTTGCTCCGAAAACGCCGACGCGTCGAATCATTGGCATTGCGCCGAATCAGCCCCGGTATCGAATCTTAGTTGTGGATGATCGCGATACCAACCGCCAGTTGTTGGTCAAATATCTCAATTCAGTCGGCGGGTTCGACGTGCAAGAAGCCAAAGATGGCGCTGACGCCATCGCGATCTGGGAGCGGTGGGAGCCGCATCTGATCTGGATGGATATGCGAATGCCGGTGATGGATGGCTACGAAGCCACCCGGCGCATTAAACAGACCGCCAAAGGTCAGTCCACCGCGATTATCGCGCTGACGGCCAGCACGTTCGATCATGATCGCGCAGCCATTCTTGCGGCAGGCTGCGATGATTTCGTGCGGAAACCATTTCGAGAAATCGAGATTTTTGAAATGATGACCAAACATCTGGGCGTGCAATATCTTTACGAAGATGAATGCAAGCCGCCTGCGATTACGAATTCAGCGGCGAAGTTGTGTTTGCCGGAGTATTTAGCGCGTTGCCCGGCTGAATTGCTCAATGAATTGAAACAGGCCATTATCCGGCTGAATATGGAACATATTGAACAATGCGTGCGGCAAATTCGCTCATACAGCGATGAATGCGCTGATGCCTTAACTCGCATGATTGAAAATTTCGATTATCAGATGATTTTATCACTCATAGAATACACAGGAGAACAGGTATGAGCGGTCGGCAGAGCATCTTGCTCATAGATGATACGCCTGCGAATTTGCGGCTGTTGACAGAAATTCTCTCGCATCGCGCGTATATGCCGCGCCCGGTAACAGATGGGTTATTAGCCATTACCGCTGCCCAGGCCGAACCGCCAGATTTGATTCTGCTGGACATCATGATGCCCAATATCACAGGATATGAAGTCTGTGAGCGATTAAAAGCCGATGAACGGACCCGCGAGATTCCGATTATTTTTATCAGCGCAAAAAATGAAGTCTTCGATAAAGTCAAAGCATTTGCGCTTGGTGGCGTGGATTATATCACCAAACCGTTTCAGGCGGAAGAGGTCTTAGCGCGCATTGAAACCCATCTTGCGCTGCGAAGCTTGCAAAAACGCTTGAATGCGCAAAATGCTGAATTGGTCGAAGCGCTGCGTCAGTTGAAGCTCACGCAGGAGCAGTTGATTCAGCGGGAAAAAATTGCGGCCTTAGGCCACCTGATCGCTGGAATCGCGCATGAGATTAATACGCCGCTCGGCGCAATTAATGCGTCAATTCACAACATCAGCCAGGCGCTCGATATGTCGCTCGAACGTCTGCCGCTATTATTCCAAACCCTTTCGCCGGAGCGCCAGGCAGACTTTTTTGCATTGCTGCATGCCGCCTTACAGCCGAAAGCCTCGATCTCATCGCGGGAATCCCGCACATTGCGCCGAGAACTCCAGGCCACGTTACTTTCCTATGAGATCCCTCAGGCAGAGACACTGGCGAAACATCTCGTCAATATGGGCGTGTATCAGGATATGACTCCGTATCTTTCCCTGCTGCGAGAGAAAGAGAGCGTCGAAATTGTTCAAACGGTGTATTATTTGTTTATGCAAAAAAATAACAGCGCGAACATCAAACAGGCGGTGGAACGGGTTTCGAAAGTGGTGTTTGCGCTGAAAAATTATATTCATTACGATCATTCCGGCGAAAAAACGCTCGCGCACATCTCTGAAGGAATTGACGTTGTCTTGACGCTGTATAATAATCAGTTGAAGCACGGGATCGAGGTTGTAACGAATTATGCGCCGACGCCGATGATTGCCTGCTATCCAGACGAACTGAAACAGGTCTGGACAAACGTGATTCACAACGCGCTTCAAGCGATGAATGGAAAAGGGCGACTGGAAATTACCGTAGAACCTGCTCGTGGCGAGCCTGCTGATTCCGGAGTTCTCGTCCATATTACCGATTCTGGCTGCGGGATTCCGGACGAGATGAAGGAACGCATTTTCGAACCATTTTTCACAACAAAACCCGCAGGCGAGGGGAGTGGGCTGGGGCTGGATATTGTCAAAAAAATTATTCATCGGCATGGTGGAAGCATTACCGTTGAGAGCCGTCCAGGCCAGACAACGTTTCACATTTTTCTTCCGGCATAAGGAACCACATGTTGCGACAAGCGATTTTATGCGTGGATGACGAACCGATCATTTTGCAGAGTCTTCGCGATCAATTAGAACATCATTTCGGCGACCAGTATCTCTATGAATTCGCTGAAAGCGTGGATGAAGCCTTCGAAATTCTCGCCGAACTGCATCAGATTGAATTTCAAATCCTACTGATCGTGTCTGATTGGTTGATGCCTGATATGAAAGGGGATGAATTTTTGCTCCAGGTTCATCGGCGCTTCCCGGATATTGCCCTGATCATGCTCACAGGGCAGGCAGACGACACCGCTATTGCGCGACTGCAAGAATCAGCCCGATTGACCGCCTGTTTACGCAAACCCTGGACAGAGCAGGAATTGATTCGAGTCGTCACGTTGGGACTGATGTCGTGATTATATCATCAGAGAGATTCGATGCAACGCTTTTTTTACGTGGCGTGTCAATATTCCAGAACGGTAAAACTGAGAATGAGAGAATCTTTGTGCCACCCGAAAATGCCATGAAACACAACTGCATGAAAAAGCCCGCAATTATCTGCGTGGATGATGAAGAGTTCGTATTGACCGGTTTATCAGATCAGTTGAGCCGCTATTTCGGCGACGCGTATGAGATCGAAGTGGCAGAAACTGGTCATGACGCCTTGAAATTAGTTGAAGAACTTTTTGATGAGGGCGTGGATGTGCCGTTAGTGATTTCAGATCATATCATGCCCGGACTGAAGGGGGACGAATTGCTCGCCGCCATTCATCAACAGCATCCGAATACCCTGAAAATCTTTCTCACTGGACAAGCGACAAGCGATAGTGTCGGGAATGCGGTCAACAACGCGAACTTATATCGGTATATTCCCAAGCCCTGGGACGAAACTGACCTGAAACTGACGATTTCAGAAGCGTTAGAAAGCTATCGGCAGAAAAAGCTGTTATGCCAGCAAGAAGAGTTGCTGCGGCAGTCATTAGACGAAGAGCGTCATGCCAAGACAGAACTGCAACGCCTGAATGATTCATTAGAAGAGCGCATTCGCGCTCGCACGCGGGAGCTTGAGGGGAGCAACGCCCAATTGCGACTGGAAATTCGACAACGACAACAGCTTGAGGATGCGTTGCGAGAAAGCCAGCGTTCTTTAGCCACGCTGATCCATAACCTTCCCGGTCTCGCGTATCGCTGCCGCAATGATCGCCAGTGGACGATGGAATTCATGAGCGAAGGTTGTTTGCGTTTAACCGGATATCCCCCGGAAGACCTGATTCATAACGCCAAATTATCGTATATCGATCTTATTCATCCTGATGATTGTGATCGGATATGGAATGAGGTTCAGTTGGCGCTGATAGAAAAACGGCCATTTCAACTGATGTATCGCCTGATCAAAAAAGACGGCGCAGTCTGTTGGGTCTGGGAGCAGGGGCAGGGAATTTTTTCGGAGCATGGCGATTTGCTCGCGCTGGAAGGCGTGATTCATGACGTGACCGCGCAAAAGCTCGCAGAACAGGAATTGCGCGCAGCAAAAGAGGCTGCCGAAGCCGCAAATCACGCCAAAAGCGTCTTTCTTTCCAGCATCAGCCATGAATTGCGCACACCGCTCAATATCATTCTTGGTTTCGCGCAGTTGTTGGAGTTAAGTCAAGACCTTTCTCCAAAACATCGTGAGTATCTTCAGGAAATTCTCAGCAGCAGCAAGCATCTGCATCTTCTGATCGAACGCCTGCTGCTTGTCTCAAAAGCCCAAGATAATAAGGATTTTGAGCTTGAGCCGCTTCTTGAACAAATCAAATCCCTTGAACACCTCGAACGACAAACCTTTTTATCCGATCATCTCCAAACAACAGCAATGCAACAATTGACCTTAGAGCTTACCCAGTTGCCTCCGTTGACGCTTCAAAGCCTGCAACACGCCACCCGACTCATTGATTTGGATGCGCTCTCTGCGTTAATTGATGACATTCGGCAACAGCATCAGCCGACGGCAGATGCCCTGATGAAACTTGTCTCCCATTACCAATTTGATATTTTACACCAATTGCTTGAGAGGAGTCTTTCCGTATGAATATGCGTCTTGCCATTCTTTGCGTTGATGATGAAATGATCATTCTCGACACCCTCAAACGCGAGTTGCTGCGAGCGTTTGGAACGGAGTATCTGGTTGAAATCTGTCAGACCAGCGACGATGCATTCGAAACGGTTCGCGCATTGACTGCCGATGCCTATGACATCGCGGTCGCAATTGTGGATTATATCCTGCCGGAGATGAAAGGGGACGAAATTCTGCGGACAATTCATGAGCGCGTTCCGCGCGCGCGAACAATCATGCTGACTGGCCAGGCCACGCCGGAAGGGATCGGGAACGCGGTGAATACTGCCAACCTCTATCGGTTTATCGCCAAACCCTGGAATAGCGCTGATTTAGTGATGACTGTCAAAGAAGCCGTGCACAGTTACACCCAGGAAATCGAAGTCGAACGCCTGCACCGCGAATTGGAAGCGTATGCGCAATCTCTGGAAGAAAAAGTGGCGGAACGCACTGAAGCCCTCAGAGAAACATTCAAGGAATTGGAACAAGCCAAAAACGCGGCGGAAGCGGCCAATCGCGCGAAAAGCGTATTTCTCGCCAACATGACGCATGAACTCCGCACGCCGCTGCACGCCATTCTCGGTTTTTCTCAAATCCTGACGCGCAATCGGTTTTTTGACGCCGAGGGATTGGATAGCGCCAGGATTATCAATCGCAGCGGCGAACATCTGCTCACGCTCATTAACGACGTGTTGGATATGTCCAAAATCGAAGCCGGATACATGACCGTGCAGCAGCAGAATATTGACCTGCCGAATGTCATCGGAGAAATTATCGAACTCTTTCAGGTGCGCGCCAAAGAAAAACGCTTGACACTGCGGGTCGAGCTTGCTCGCGATCTGCCGCGTTATGTTCGGATAGATAGCGGCAAATTGCGCCAGATCATCATGAACCTGTTGAATAACGCGATCAAATTTACCACCGTTGGCAGCGTGACCGTCTCGGTTTGCTGCGTTCGCAGGGATTTTACGCTCTGGCTGATCTTCACGGTCGAAGACACCGGATCCGGCATTTCTCCTGAGGAATTAGACAACCTGTTTATCCCGTTTCATCAAACCCACGACGGCAAGCTTATTCAGGGAGGCACCGGCTTAGGCTTATCAATCAGCCGAAAATTTGCCGAAATGATGTCTGGAACGATCTCGGTGCAGAGCGAGCTCGGCGTCGGCACGCGTTTAACCGTTGAACTTCCGATAGAGCTTGCAACGACTGCCGATATGTCCACTCGGACAATTGATCCTCGCAATATTATCGGATTAGCGCCGGGACAGCCTCGTTACCGGATGCTCGCTGTTGACGATCGCGAAACCAACCGTCAGTTAATCGTCAAATTACTCAGGCCGCTCGGTTTCGAGATGCGGGAAGCGTGCAACGGACAGGAAGCCTATTCGATCTGGCGCACATGGCAGCCACATCTGATCTGGATGGATATGCGAATGCCGTTGATGGATGGGTATGAGGCGACGCGCCAGATTAAATCCACGGAGCAGGGGAAACAGACGATCATCATCGGCATGACGGCCAATTCCTATATCGAGGGGCAGCCAGACATCCTGACCGTTGGGTGTGACGATGTCTTATATAAACCGTTTCAGAACGCGCAGATTTTCGACATCGTCGCCCGGTATCTCAATGTGGAGTATCTCTATGAAGATCCTGCCCCAGAACCGCCTCGCTATTGCGAAGAAGACCTTCCGAAGGAATTTGCGAAACTGCCTGATAAGTTGCTTGAAGCGCTGAAATATGCGATTAATATCACAGATATGCAAAATACTGCGCTGTTAATCGAAGAGGTGCGGCAGCACAACGCGATGTTAGCGGAGACATTGGCCTATCTGACCGAACAATTCGAATATCCGCGAATCGCTGAATGTATCGAACAGGCTCAACGCCCTTCCCGCTAAAATGGTATGCACACACAATTGCCATCTCCAGAATCGTCCAGGCCGCAAATTGTTGTTGTTGATGACATGCCGGCCAATTTGCGGTTATTGACAGATATGTTAACGAAAGCCGGCTATCTCGCTCGTCCCGCCTTGAATGGAAAAATCGCACTCTCTTCCATTCGATTGAATCCGCCCGATGTGGTCTTGCTGGATATTGTGCTTCCAGATATCTCCGGCTATGAGGTCTGTCAACAACTCAAAGCTGACCCGAACACCAGCGAGATTCCAATTATCTTTATCAGTGCGAAAACCGAACTATTCGAGAAAATCAAAGGATTCGAACTTGGCGCCGTTGATTATGTAGGCAAACCGTTTGAACCCCAGGAAGTCCTGCTCCGCGTTCAAACGCATGTGACGATTCGCCGCCTTCAGTTGCAACTGCAAGCGCAAAATCTGCTGCTTCAGGAACAGAATCTTCGATTTCGCACGCTGGTCGAAGCGACGCTCGAAGGGATTATTCTGCACGATCAGGGACGCATTATTGACGCGAATCAGCGGGCGTTCGATCTGTTCGATACAGATCGCGAAACGATGATTGAGGCGGTGTTCTCGGATTTTATCAGCGAGCCATTTCGCGCCTCGGTCGCCGCGATGTTAACGACGAACGCCGAGTATCCGCTTGAAATTGAAGGGCAGATGCGCAATGGCGCACCGATTCCGTTAGAGATATATGCCCGAAGGATGGCCTATCAGGGCAGAGACATTCAGATCGCCGTCTTGCGAGACCTGTCCTGGAAAAAACGCATTGAAGCCGAAAATACCAAATTGCAACGCGAAAATCTTGCGCTCAAAGCCACGAATTATGAACGGTATCGCTTAGGCCCGATTATCGGCAAAAGCCGGAGAATGCAGGAGGTGTATGAATTGATCGCTGCCGCCGCTGCTTCGGAATTTCATGTGGTGATTTCTGGCGAATCCGGCACAGGCAAAGAGTTAGTCGCACGGACAATTCATGCCCTCAGTTCACGGACAAATC
Organism: Candidatus Moduliflexus flocculans; assembly: GCA_000739515.1. Lineage (GTDB taxonomy): Bacteria > Moduliflexota > Moduliflexia > Moduliflexales > Moduliflexaceae > Moduliflexus > Moduliflexus flocculans. The sequence goes on along the minus strand of DF820455.1, from coordinate 1,109,445 downwards.
AGCCGTTTGTCCCTGTCAATTGTGGGGCGGTTACGGAAACGATTTTCGAACGCGAATTTTTCGGGCATCGCAAAGGCGCGTTTACTGGCGCCGACAGGAATGCGCCCGGCTATTTCGACGCCGCGGACCAGGGAACGCTTTTTCTTGATGAAATCGGCGAACTCAGCTTTCCGATGCAAGTCAAACTCCTGCGAGTCTTAGAAAACAGGGAGTTTACGCCAGTAGGGGGAACCATGCCGCGCCGCGTTGATGCCAGAATCCTGGCCGCCACCAACAAACGCTTGCCTGAAATGGTGCGAGACGGGCAGTTTCGGGAAGACCTGTTTTATCGCCTGCATGTGATGGAAATCGTGGTGCCTCCATTACGAGAACGCCGCGAAGATATTCCGCTGCTGTTGGAAGCATTGCTACAGGAATACGCCCCGGAAACACCACTCCCATCAGCGATTCTTGACGCATTTATGCGCTATGATTGGCCTGGCAATATCCGTGAGATGCAAAACCGCCTGCAACGCTATCTCGCGACAGGCCGCATAGATATCCCCAGTGTTGATTTGCCGCCAGCGTCAACGCTGTCAATCGCTCCGCTTCCGCCGGGAATACAGTTGCATGACGCTGTTGAAACCCTCGAAGCGCATCTCATTCGGGAAACCCTGATCAGAAACAAATGGCGGCGCGTCAAAACAGCAGAAGAGCTTGGCATCCCTCGCCGCACCTTGCAGCGGAAAGTCGAAAAATATGGGATATTCCGCTGATAGGCCGACATTTCTGTTGACTTCTTTTCCCATATTGCAAAGATGAGAAAAACAAGGAAAAGAAATGGGAGCTATTTAGGCGCTCCTCACTATTTACGAATTGGCGTATTTGCCCACAAAATGCCCACAAAATTTCTGAGGAAAGCCGAGATGAAAGAACCGGTCATTGTTTGCGTAGATGACGAAGAAATCGTCCTGAAATCGCTCAAGCGAGAGCTGAATAAAAGCTTTGGCAGCAAGTATATCATTGAAATCGCGGAGGGCGGAGAAGAGGCGCTTAACCTTTTCGAAGAATTGATGTTAGCGGGAAACGATATTCCGCTTGTTATTGCCGACCAGATTATGCCCGGGCTGAAGGGCGATGAATTGTTGGCTCGCCTTCACGCGATTTCTCCGAAAACGTTAACGATCATGCTGACCGGCCAGGCTGATAAAGACGCGATTACGAATGCCGTCAATCGCGCCAATCTATACCGGTATATTGCGAAACCCTGGGACGCCACCGATTTAGAGCTCACGGTCAAAGAGGCGATTCGGCGATATTTTCAGGATAAGGCGATTGAAAAACAGATGCAATTGCTGCGGGGCATGAATGCGAATTTGGAGCAAAAAGTCAAAGAACGCACCGTGCAATTAGAACAGCAGCAGGAAGAATTGAAACAGCTCAACGCCAGCAAAGATAAATTCTTTTCAATCATCGCCCACGATTTGCGCGCCCCTTTTACCGGTCTGCTCGGCATCAGCGACTTCATCGTCAAAAACGTCGGCAAATTCAGCCCGCAAGAGATTAAAGAACACGTCACCTCTATGCAGGAAGCGACAGAATCGGTCTATGTTCTGCTGGAAAATCTGCTCACCTGGACGCAGTTAAAACAAAATATTATCGAATATCATCCGCAATACATCTCGCTGCGAGAATTATCGGAACGCAATACGGCATTTTTTGCGTCGAATGCAGTTCAGAAAAAGCTCTCGCTGAAAAATCAAATTCCGCCGCAGTTTCGCGTCTATGCCGATAAAGGAATGCTCAATACCATTTTGCGGAATCTCCTGTCAAATGCCGTAAAATTTACGCGGCCTGGCGGTATTATCGAACTGTCAGCCGTATCGCAAGGCGCATTTATCGAATTTGCCGTCTCTGACACTGGGGTTGGGATCCCCAAAGAAGCGATTCCGCATCTCTTTCGCATTGACATGAAATATTCAACCCCCGGCACAAACGGCGAGGAAGGCTCTGGACTTGGCCTGATTCTCAGCAAGGCGTTAGTGGAAAAGAATAATGGTCAGATGCGCATCGAAACCGAGCCGAAACAGGGGACGGTCGTCACCGTGCGACTGCTTGCCGCCGCGGAGTAATAGAACACTGATTGGGCTGATTTGACTGATCTTCACTGATTTTTATCAGCCCCATTAGTCCAATCAGTGCTCTATTTTTTCTCATGATTCTTCGCAACGAGCTCAGCATATTTCTCAAAGAAACATTTCACTATGACCATTTTCAGGATTTTTGCCAGAATGGCCTGCAAGTCGAAGGCAAGGCGCAAATCGAAACCATCGCATTTGGCGTGTCATTGCATTTGCCATTCATCGAACGCGCCATCCAATTTAACGCAGACGCGATCATCGTGCATCATGGATTTTTTGGCAAGGATGTCTTTTCATTGACTGGCAGGCGGCGCGAACAGATTCGCCTGCTCTTGCAGCATGACATCTCCGTGTTCGGCATTCATCTCCCGTTAGATGCTCACCAACAATACGGCAATAATGCCGAATTATTGCGCTATCTCGGCGCAGAAATGCTCGAACCGTTCGACGTTGGCTTTTTCGCCCGCAATACGCAAGAACATTCGTTGACAGCGATGTTGGACATCTTTCATCATGCCCTTCATCCGGCAGCCTACCAACCCGCGGCATCGCCCGCGCCCGCGCCATTTTTGCTTGCGCCAACCTATCGGCACGGCTTTCTGGCCTATCCCAACGGGCCTGAGATTCCTAAAAAGCTCGCCGTTATTTCTGGCAGCGCCTCGCGAGAATACCGTTCGAACGCGATCTTTGAGCGCGGCGTGGATACCTTTGTTTGCGGCAGCGTTGACGAATCCGCTGCTGCGGTCTCTTATGAAACCCGTACGAATTTCATCAACCTCGGCCACTACTGGTCTGAAAAACCAGGGATTCTCGCTCTAAAGGCTGAAATCGAGCGAAGTTTCGATGTTCGCCCCCTGTTCATCGAGATCGAAAACGTCGTCTAAAAAACCCTGTTTTCAGCGAGTTTCGCCGTAAATTTCCTTGACAAGAGTCGGGGAAATCGAAAGCGTAACATTGGGAGTTCTGTTCACTTCCTAACATATTTTTACAACCCACCCCTTGCCCCTCCCAGGAGGGGAATCGCGATGTGAGGCGACGATGCGCGAAACTCCCCTCCTGGGAGGGGTTGGGGGTGGGTGATCAAAAAACGTTAGGAATTGAAGGGAGTTCTGTATATTCACACGTGAAAGATTATATCGCGCTAACGCCTTCAGGAAGGGTTTTTCGCCAGACAGCGCAATCGCCTGGCGGTGAAATGCCCTGCCTGGAAGGGCGTTCTTTGCGTTTCGAACAGATGGACGAATTAGAAAAACTTGAAGAACAGCGGCAAGACAGCGCTGAATATGACGGCAGTAAAATTAAGGTTCTCACCGGACTGGAAGCGGTTCGTAAACGCCCCGGCATGTATATTGGCGACACCTCTGTATACGGCTTGCACCATTTGGTGTATGAAATCGTAGATAATTCGGTAGATGAGGCCATGGCCGGATTTTGCACCGAAATTGCCGTGACGATTCACGTGGATAACAGCGTCACCGTCATTGATAACGGGCGCGGCATTCCGGTGGATATGCACCCGACCGAAAAAAAATCGGCGGCGGAAGTCGCGCTGACCGTCTTGCACGCGGGCGGCAAATTCGACAACGACAGCTACAAAGTCTCCGGCGGGTTGCATGGCGTCGGCCTGTCAGTCGTGAACGCGCTGTCTGATCGGCTTGACGTGGAAATCAAGCGCGGCGGCAAAGTCTATACCCAGAGCTACGAGCGCGGCACTCCGTTAAACCCGTTGCAGGAAGTTGGCGTCGCCAAAGGCACAGGCACGAAGATTTGTTTTCACCCCGATTTCACAATTTTCGAAGCGAACGAATACAACTTCGGCACACTCTCCAGCCGCCTGCGCGAACTCTCGTTCCTGAACAAAGGCTTGATTATTCATGTCGAAGACGAGCGCATAGATAAAAAACTGACCTTCCAATACGAAGGCGGCATTCTGTCGTTTGTCGAGCATTTGAATAAAAACAAGGTCTGCCTGCATCCAAAACCGATTTACATCGAAGGCCAGAAAGACAATATCATCGCCGAAATCGCGATGCAATATAATGACGGTTACGCGGAAAGCGTCTTTTCCTTTGCGAACAACATCAATACGCACGAAGGCGGCTCGCATCTGACCGGCTTTCGCGGCGCGTTGACCCGCACGATTAACGCCTACGCTGCCGAGAAACAGGGCAAAGGCGAAAAAATCGTGCTGACCGGCGACGACGTGCGCGAAGGGCTGGTCGGCGTCATCAGCGTCAAAATCCCGAATCCGCAATTCGAAGGCCAGACCAAAACCAAACTCGGCAACAGCGAAGTCAAAGGCATTGTCGAGGCGCTTTGTAACGAGAAACTGACGCAGTTTTTCGACGAAAATCCGTCAATTATCAAGGCGATTATTGATAAAGCATTAGGCGCGGCCAGAGCGCGCGAAGCGGCGAAAAAAGCCCGCGAACTGACGCGCCGCAAAAGCGTGCTCGAGTCAAACACGCTGCCAGGCAAGCTCGCCGATTGCTCCGAAAAAGACCCGGCTCAATGCGAATTATTTTTGGTCGAGGGCGATTCCGCAGGCGGGTGCTTTTCGGGTGATACGCTTGTCGCCTTAGCGGACGGACGTAATCTCAGTTTCGAAGAGCTTGTTCGCGAACAAGCTGACGGCAAAGAGCATTTCGGCTATACGATCCGGCATGACGGAAAAATCGGATTGGAACGGCTTCTGAATGTACGGATGACGAAGAAAAATGTCGCCGTTGTCTGCGTCGCGTTAGATAATGACGAAACGATCATCTGTACGCCCGATCACCGTTTCATGTTGCGCGACGGCAGCTATAAACCCGCCGTTGAACTTTGCGCTGACGATTCGCTGATGCCGCTGTATCGCAAATGTTCGGATAAGCGCGAACCTGGCATCACGATTGATGGGTATGAAATGGCGTGGGACCCTCGTTCGGAATCGTGGCTCTTTACGCATGTGCTTGCGGATTGGCATAATCGCTGGCAGGGCGTCTATGCCGAAAGCGACGGCGACCATTGCCATCACCTCGATTTCGACAAGCGGAATAATAATCCGACGAATATTCGCCGACTTTCTAAAGAGACGCATCTGGAATTGCATCGCCAGCATACGCAGAAGACGCTCCATCGCGCAGACGTGATTGAAAAATGCCGCGCCATTCGACAAAGCGACGAATTCCGAACGATGATGAGCGAGCGGATGAAACAGCCGGATACGCGCCAGATTCTTTCGGAGCAAGCCCGCGCCCAATGGGAAGACGAACAGTATAAGGCGTATATGGTTGAAAAATGGCGGGAATTTTATGATGAAAACGAAACATATCGCGAAGCCAATCGCGACATGTTGAATCGTAATCAGCAAGAGTATTGGAGCGACGCACAGCATCGCGAGGAGCAGGCGCAACGGACACGCGCATATTCCGAGCAGCATCCCGAAGCTCGCGAACAGCGTTCCGAACAATCGAAAGAGCAATGGCAAAACGACGACTTGTTGGCATGGCGAAGCGAAACGACCAAACAGCAATGGACGCCGGAATTCCGTGAACAACGCCGCGCAGCCCTTGAGCAGACCTATTATCGCAAAACGATTGCCGCCTTGACACAGATCGAGCGGCAACATGGCTCGCTTGATCTTGACGCCTATCGCGCCTATCGAATCGAAACCCGTGATCATTCGCTGCTTAGTTTCGAAACGTTCTGTCAGCGTTATTTCGCCAACGACGAAACGAAAGCGCGTGAGGCGATCAGTAATCATAATCACCGCGTCGTATCGGTGAAACGCCTCGAACAGACGCTTGATGTGTATGATCTCGAAGTTCCGGGAACGCATAATTTTGCGCTGACAAGCGGCGTATTCGTGCATAATAGCGCGAAACAAGGCCGCGACCGGCGTTTTCAGGCGATATTGCCGTTGCGCGGAAAGATTCTGAATGTCGAAAAAGCGCGGTTTGATAAAATGCTGAAAAGCGAGGAAATTCAGACGTTAATTACCGCGATTGGCGCGGGCATCGGCGCGGGCGATTTCGACGCCGCGAAAGTCCGCTATCATAAAATCGTGATCATGACCGATGCCGACGTGGACGGCGCCCATATCCGCACCCTGCTGCTGACCTTCTTCTATCGCCAGATGAAAGAGATTATCGAACACGGCTACCTCTATATTGCGCAGCCGCCGCTCTTTAAGGTCAAGCGCGGCAAGCAGGAATGGTATATCAAAGACGAAACGCAGATGAACAAATATCTGACCGAACAAGGCGCGGCGAGCGCGGCGTTGATGGTGGGCGACAAGCTCTTCACCGGCAAACGGCTGGAAACCCATATCCACCAGTTAAGCGAATTTCTGCGTTACCTCGATACGTTCGAACGCCATCGCCAGAATCGCGTCCTCGTGAAGTCGCTGGCATATCATAAACGCCTGACTGCGGCCATCCTCGGCTTCAGAGATTTGTTAGAGCGCGAAATGGACGCGGTCATCGAAACATATCGCTCTTTTTTCTTGAATGAAAAAGATCGAAAGATCAGTTACGCAATCCATGAAGATACGCCGGAACGCCTGAAAGTCGTGATCAAAACGACCGACGACGGCGACCCGCTCGTCGTGGATTACGATTTTCTGTCGTCGCATAATTATAAAGAGCTGCAACGCCATGCCGATTTGATTGCGATGATGGGCTTTCCGCCGTATAAAATCGAGATTGACAATAAAATGATCGAGGTGGAATTGCTTTCCGATGTGGTGGATACGATTATCAACGCCGGAAAAAGCGGCCTGGCGATTCAGCGCTACAAAGGTCTCGGCGAGATGAACCCGGATCAACTATGGGAAACGACGATGGACCCGCAGCGCCGCAATATGCTGACCGTGCAGCTCGGCGATTTCGAGGAAGTCGAAACGATTTTTACGACGCTGATGGGAGACGAAGTCGAACCCCGGCGCGAGTTCATCGAAAAATACGCCACGCAGGTCAAGAATTTGGATATTTAATTTTCTTCGCTGTCAGATACGTTCAATGTGTTTGATCGCGTTATGAACTGAACACACTTTTCGCGATAACGCCTCCACTATGGCGATTTGCGAGACATCAAATAGATTTCGAAATTTATGGCACAAATTAACGAACAAACGATTCCCCCGGTTCCGGTTTCCATCGAAACCGAGATGCAAAATTCGTATCTTGATTACGCGATGAGTGTCATCATTGGACGCGCCTTGCCAGACGTGCGCGACGGCCTCAAGCCAGTGCATCGCCGCGTGTTGTACACCATGCACGAGATGGGGCTGGATTGGAACAAGCCCTTCAAAAAATCAGCCCGCGTCGTCGGCGATGCGATGGGAAAATATCATCCGCACGGCGATTCCGCGATTTATGATACGCTTGTCCGCATGGCGCAGGATTTTTCGCTACGCTATCCATTAGTGGACGGACAGGGCAACTTCGGCTCGGTGGACGGCGATCCGGCGGCAGCCATGCGATACACCGAAGCCCGCCGCGCCCGCATTTCCGATGAATTGTTGTCGGACATTGACAAAGAAACGGTGGATTTTATTCCGAACTACGACGAATCGCTCTTAGAGCCGGAAGTCCTGCCGACGAAACTCCCGAACCTGCTCGTCAATGGCTCATCCGGAATCGCGGTCGGCATGGCGACCAATGTTCCGCCACACAATCTCGGCGAAATCGTAGATGGCTTAATTGCGTTGATCGAACGCCCTGACATCACGATTGACGAACTCTGTCATTACATTAAGGGGCCTGATTTCCCGACGGGCGCGATTATTTACGGACGTCAGGGGATTTATGACGCCTATCGCACCGGTCGCGGTCTGATTCAGCTTCGCGCCAAAGCGTTCGTTGAAAAGGAAAAACGCGCCGAAAAAGAACGGATTATTATCACGGAAATTCCATATCAGGTCAATAAAGCCAGACTTATTGAAAAAATCGCCGAATTGGTGCGCGAGAAAAATATCGAAGGAATCTCCGATCTGCGCGATGAATCTGACCGCGACGGCATGCGGATCGTTATTGAACTCAAACGCGATCAATACGCGGAAGTTATTCTCAACAAACTCTACAAGCATACACAACTTCAGGTCACATTCGGCACGATTATGTTAGCGATTGTGGATCAACGTCCGCGATGCTTGACTCTGAAGGAAATGATGGAACTGTTCCTGCGCCACCGCCGCGACGTAATTGTCCGGCGCACCATCTTCCTGCTGGCGAAAGCCGAAGCGCGGGATCACATCGTACAGGGCTTGCTGATTGCGCTTGATAACATTGACGCGGTCGTCAGTCTAATTCGCGCTTCGCAAACGCCGCAGATCGCCCGAGATGGCTTGATGGCGCAATTCGGCCTGAGCGAAGAACAAGCTCGCGCCATTCTCGACATGCGTTTGCAGCGCCTCACCGGCCTCGAACGCGAAAAATTAGAAACGGAACATCATGATCTGCTGACTGAAATCCGGTATCTGCGGTCATTATTGGAACAACCGGCGCTGGTGACCGGCGTCATCAAAGACGAACTGATCAAAGTCAAAGAAATGTACGGCGACGCCCGGCGCACTGAAATCGTGGACGATTCCTCGGAAATCACGCTGGAAGATATGATTGTCGAGGAAGACATGATGGTCATGATTACGCACGCCGGATACATCAAACGCAATCCAGTGACGATGTATCGCAGCCAATTGCGGCACGGCAAAGGCGTGACTGGCATTATCGCCAAAGAAGACGATTTTGTCGAGCATCTGTTCGTCGCCTCCACGCACGACTACATTCTCGTCTTCACGGACAAAGGCAAAGTCTATTGGCTGAAAGTCTATACGATTCCCGAGGCGGGACGGCAGGCGCGCGGCAAGCCGATTATTAATTTGATCCAGGTTGAGGCAGAAGAAAAAGTGTCGGCGATTCTGCCAGTACAAAATTTCGAGCCGGGCAAATATATCGTCATGGCGACGCAGAACGGCACGGTCAAAAAGACCGAGTTGACCGAATATGCGAACCCGCGTTCGAGTGGAATTATCGCCTTGAATATTAACGAAGGCGATTCGCTCGTCTCGGTCGCGCTGACCGACGGGAAACAAGATGTGTTCCTCTCCACGCACAAAGGGATGGCGATTCGTTTTTCAGAGGAAGATGTGCGTCCGATGGGACGAACGGCGACCGGCGTGCGCGGCATTTCGCTGGAAGAGGATGATTACGTCATTGGGATGGATATTGTTCACAATGATTTCACGATCTTAACCGTCACGGAAAAAGGTTATGGCAAGCGTTCGGAAGTTGAAGAATATCGCGTGCAGGGACGTGGCGGCAAAGGTATTATTAATATCAAATGCACCCCGAAACGCGGGAATGTTGTGGGAATGCTTCAAGTCAGCGAACAGGATGATATTCTGTTAGTCGCGGCCTCGGGCAAAATCCTCCGCATCAAAGTCTCGAACATCAAAGTCATCGGACGTAATACGCAGGGCGTAGCCTTGCAATGGTTGAGCGACGACGATACGGTCGTGGCGGTCGCCCGCGTTTTGGAAAATGATGAAGAGGAAGAAACGACAAATGAACCAGACCTCCCCGAATCTGAGGAATAATGTCTTCGGTTGGCTAATTATCCTCTGTCTTTCGCTGGTAGGATGCAAAGAGGATATGAAAGACCTGTACCAACGAGCGGTGAAGGCGTATCAGACTGAGGATTATCAGCAAGCCGCTGATCTGTTCGAGATCATTCTACAAAAATATCCAGATCAGAATTTGAGTCTGAAAGCGCGTTTTGAATTAGGCAACATCTATTTTTATAAACTGAAACAGCCAGAAAACGCGCTGAAACACTTGCAGGAGTTGTACGCGAAAAGCGAGCCAGGCACTTACGCTCTGGAATCGTTGAAATTGATTGGCTACATTTACGACAAATCGCTGAACGACTGTCTGAAAGGCGTCGAGGCGTATCGGCTGATTCTTGAGCAATACGCTTCGGCGGTAGATGCGGCGGAATATCGCTACAATATCGGCGAATGTTATTTTAAGCAGCATGACTACCAGCAGGCGATGCGGGAATTCCAGGCCTTAGTGGATGCGTTTCCCGACAATTCGCGAGCGCCAATGGCGGGGTTTCAAATCGCCAATAGTTACGCATTGTTAGAACAATGGGAAGAGGCGATCTCCCGATATCAGGAATTGCTCTTATTAGATACGCTGACGCCGCAGCTTCGCGCTGAAATTATGCTCGAACTCGCGTTTTGTTACGAGCGGGTTGAATTGTTTGATTTAGCGTTAAAACTCTATCAGGAATTGCGCCAAATGGATCCGGCTGTTGCCATGCTGGATACGGCGGTGATTGATCGCAAGATCGAACGCGCCAAAGAAGCGCTCAAAGACAGCCAAAAGGCTCCAGCGGCGGTGGATTGGAAAAAGCGGCTCAAATAATAGCACACTGATTGGACTGATCTGACTGCGTGCCACTGATGGTTTTTGACAGTGTCAATCAGTCTATCAGTCCAATCAGTGTTTTATTTTTATCGGTTTGATGTATGCAATGGAAATTGAAATGGTCTGACACGACAGAAGAAAAGCACCTCTCGCTCACCGGACATCTTGAAGAACTCCGCTATCGTCTGGTTGTCAGCCTCATCACGGTCGGCGTCTGTTTTGCGGCGCTTTATCCTTTTTCTGAAAACCTGCTGCGCATTCTGCATGTCCCCATCCAAAACGAGCAATTATACATGCTTTCCCCGGCAGAAGCGTTTGTCGTGCATCTTAAACTTGCGGCATTTGCGGCGATTGTCGTCGCCGTGCCGATGCTGCTGTATCAAATCTGGGCATTCATTGCGCCCGGCTTGTATTCGAATGAAAAACAGTATGCATTGCCCTTCGTATTAGTGGCAACCGGTTTTTTTCTGTTTGGCGGCCTGTTTGCCTTTTTCGTCATGCTGCCGTTCGCGCTGAAATTTCTGATCGGATTCGGCGGGTCGCTGATTCAGCCGATGATTTCGGTCACAAATTATGTTTCGTTCGTCACGACCATGATGCTGGTCTTCGGCGTGGTCTTCGAATTGCCAGTCATCCTCGTCTTTCTCGCCAAAATGGGCATTGTCACGCCCGCGCATCTCCGCAGTTTCCGCAAATACGCCATTGTCGGCGCGTTTATCGTCGGCGCAATCCTCACGCCGCCGGACGTGGTGAGCCAGATCATGCTCGCCGGGCCGCTGTTGGTGCTGTATGAAATCAGCATCTGGGCATGCAAAATTTTTGCAAAGCTAGAAGTCAGCGAAGAGCCTAAATAAGACACGCTGTAATTGGAATTTTTTGAGATACGAACAAACGTGATGGTGACTGTAAAACGTTGAAGAAATTGAAAGTCGGGGCGAGAGGATTCGAACCTCCGACCACTGGCACCCCATGCCGGTACGCTAGACCAGACTGCGCTACGCCCCGATGACTGATAAATCCCTCTTACGAACCGCCGCCAAATCTGTCAAGAAGAAATTCGCAAAACATTATTTCCGCATAACACAATCCAAAATCGTCTGCTATTCCAGCAGCAGCGCGGCGAACCGCTGCCGCTCGTTCTCCGAAATGCCTAATCCATCGCGCAGATAGGCGTCCGCCGAACCATAATCGCGGCCAATCTGCGCGAAGGCGGCTTCCCAATATTCCTGGCGCGCCTCGAAAATCGGCATGAATCGCTGAGTAGATACACCGAATAGCCTGAGGGGGGCAAACTGCTTCAGCATCTCTGTTTGAAACTGATACAGATGCTGATTCGAAAGCAAATAGTCATGCAGCGCGACCTCTGGCGGCGTTCCGAGCAGCAAGTGGAGCAGGCCGCAGGCGATGCCGGTGCGGTCTTTTCCGGCGGTGCAATGTATGAGCAGCGGCAGATTCTCTTGTTCGGCGGCGAGCCTCAAAATCGCAGACAGTTCAGCGCGAAAATCCGTAATATATTCCTGATAAAATGCCTTCAGCGCCTCGGCGTACTCTGTTCGTCGTCCTTTCCCGAAGATCAGCGACGCGAGTTGGAAAATGTATGGAGAATCGTTATGATTTTTCCCTTGAATCGGAATATGCACGACGCGAACAGGATACCCGTCAGGAAACTGGTCGGGATGCTTGCGGCGCTCGCCATGCGTTCTCAAATCGCACACCATGCGAATGCCAAGCGACGTCAGGTGTTCGATGTCATGCGCAGATGCTTTCGCCAGATTGCCGCTGCGATACAATACCCCTGTTTTGATACGCCTGCCGTTTGAGGTCGCATATCCGCCGAAATCGCGAAAATTATAAATCTGTTCCATTGATGTGTTTCGTCGTGTTGAGACCTCACAGGTTTCCACAACCTGTGAGGTCTGGCGACATCCTGTTAAGAGAGCATTCTCAAGATTCTCTCATATTCGAAGTTATGCGCGAGTTTACGGAGGGTTTCAGCCAGCATGGCATCGCTGTTATTCATCTCGGCAATGATTTCTTGAAGCTGCTGGATGTCAGCAATCGTCACAGCCTGCCGAATCGGTTCTCTCCATGTGTCTGGGATCGTGAGATTAACAGTAATCTCCCGGGGAGCGGCAGAAGGCGTTTCGCCTTGATAGCGCCAGGACGCCACCCCAAGTTGCTGAAGTAATCCGCTTAATATCTCTGCGCTGATTGGCTTCGGTAAAAATGCGTCACTCCCGACGTTCAGGCTGTGTGGCGCGCTGGCTGAAGAAGTAATAATGACCGAAGGCTGAAGTTCGGGAGTCTGGCGAAGGCGTCGAATCAGCGTATCTCCATTCCTCTCCGGCATGCGCAGGTCAGCAATAATCGCGTTCGGGCGCATTTGCAATGCCAGCCGCAACGCCTCCTGAGCGTTGCTGGCCTCAAGAGTCTGGCATCCCCAGCGCGTTAATAACTGCGCGAGCACATCGCGATTCTCAGCGAGATCGTCAACAATCAGGATTGTCGGGACAGGAGGATTCACGCCGACAATGATGCGATTTACGGGCTGAGGCACGTCGTCGGAAATAATTTCTGGCAATGGAATATCGAGTTGAAACACGCTGCCGACGCCGATGCTGCTGGTCACGGTAAGCGTGCCGCCCATTGACTCTGCCAGACTGCGGCTGATCGCTAACCCTAAACCGGTACCGTGCGTCCGCTGCGTCACATCGCCGACTTGTTGAAAGGGCGTAAAGAGTCGAGTCTGGTCATTCGGCGTAATCCCAACGCCGGTATCTTCAATCTCGAACCGGAGCGATGCGCGTCTGTGCGCCTCTCTGCGGATTGTTGTCACGCGCAGCGTGACGCTGCCCTGAGATGTAAATTTCACGGCATTGTCCAGTAGATTCAGCAAAATCTGGTGCAGACGGTGATGATCGCCTTCGACGTATTCTGGCAGAGATGCATCTTGACTAAGGAGAAAGGATAATCCTTTCTGTTCAGCTTTGATGATGACCATCGCTTTCACTTCATCAAGGAGCGTTGGCAGATGAAACGGCGAAAGATGAAGGTTAAATTTACCAGCCTCAATCTTCGCTAAATCGAGAATATCATCAATCATCGCCAGCAAATGCTTGCCGCTTCGTTCGATCACATGAATCATTTCGCGGTGTTTTGCGCTGAATGTGTCCTCGTATTGAAGCACCTGCGCATACCCTAAAATACTATTCAGCGGCGAGCGCAATTCATGGCTCATATTGGCAAGAAAGACGCTTTTGGCGCGATTGGCTGCTTCTGCCGCCTCTTTCGCCTGTTGCAACGCCTCTTCAGCCCGTTTGCGTTCGCTAATGTCGCGCGCGATTGATTGAATCGCGAACTGTCCATGATACGTCAGCGGAAAACTGGTAATGGCGACATCGCTAATCGATCCATCGTGGCATCGTATTTTTACATCTTGTTGAGCCGACGTCATTTGGCCAGCGATAACCTGCCGCAGCAGTTCTTGAAGAAGCGAGTGGTCATCTGGATGAACTAATGCGATGAGAGGTTGGCCTAACAAGTCGCGTACATCAGTCACCCTCAATAAGTGAAGCGCCGCCGGATTGGCGAAGACAATCCGATTATTCACCTGCACCAAAATCGCGTCCGGCGAGAGATTAATCATTTGCTGGTAACGATCTTCGCTGGCGCGTAACGCTTCTTCGGCCTGTTTGCGGGCGGTAATGTCGTGGTTGAATTCGGAGTAGCCAATGACCTCGTTATCTTTGATGATCGGATGGAATGAAATCTCGTAAGACCGAACATCGCCATCTCCAAAATCCCATTCGAATTCCTCCTGATAACGCTCTCCAGCCAACACACGCGCTAAAATCGGCTGCCAGTACTGCCGAGCGGCTTCAGACGAAATGGCGAGTATATCCACGCCGCCAACAACGTCTCGCTGGAAGAGCCTTCTGGAAATATTCGCAAAGGCGGTGTTAAAAAAAACCAGCCGATGTTCGCGATCACGCAAACTGATGATGTCTTCTGTATTTTCGAGAATGGCCAGCAGGTTGGCATGATGCTCTTTCAACGCCTCCTCGGAGCGGCGCAGCGCTTCTTCTACTCGTTTGCGGTCATGAATATCACGAGTCACGCCATACACTTCAAGCCGACCAGTATGGGGATCTCGAGCGTAGCGGGTGACGGCTTCTGTCCAGACTAAGCGTCCATTCTTGCAACGCAGTTGGACTTCATCGCAATAATATCGCGCATCCTGCTCATCTTCATTCGCGAGAAATTCGGCGCTGCGCTGCGCGATAAGCTGGCGGACATGACTGGCATGTTCGCCGGTAAGAGCGATCTCCATCGGCGCGGCCATGATCTCTTCAGACGTGTACCCATGCAGGTGGATCACCGATGGGCTGACATACGTAAACCGTAACGTCTCAGCATCAAGCGTCCAGATGACATCTCGCATCATTTCCGTAAGACGCCGATATTTGGTTTCGCTGACAGACAAAGCCTCTTCCACCTGTTTGCGTTTGCTGATGTCGCGCGAAATTGAAAGGATCACAGGCTGACCGTGATACACAATCAGCCGCATCGCGATTTCACAGGGAATTCGTTCGCCGGTTTTGGTGATGTGTTCGCTATCATCAATCGCCTGCCCATTGGCGCGTAACTGCTCCAACACAAACGCATAGCCTTCGCGCGGTTTTTCCTGGGTAAAATCCCAGGGATGTTTCTGCAATAATTCATCTTTGGAATAGCCTAAACGCCGACAGGCTTCCTGGTTCACGTCCATGAGCGTACCAGCGAGATCATGCATAAAAATCGCATCCGGGAAATTGTCCAGCAGTGTTCGGTAATGAATTTCACTTTGGCGCAACGCCTCCTCTGCCTGCTTGCGTTGAGCCTCGGCGCGTTCTAATTCAGCGACGCGCTGGCGTAATGCACAGATTTCATGCATGAGTTGTTCAGAAGTTGCGCCTTCGTCATGCATACGGTCTCCTCTCTTTCATGTCCAGTTCCCCGCTTACGCATTGTCCCCATGCGAAAACCGGTTATTTCGGCGGCGTCAGCAGATTCGTGACAACAATGTCACCACTGATGATTTTCTGCTCGATGGCCGCAACCTTTTCCAGGACGTCTGCCGGGATTTTATCTTTCGTGAATTCCATCGGCGTCAGGCTGATGCCGCCATTGCGGTAAGCATATTCATAGACGGTATTTCCGGTCAATTCGCCGCGCATGAATTTGCCGCCAATATCCAGCATAGACGTATCGAGGCGCTTCATCACGCTGGTCAGGACGAAGCCCGGCGCAAGGTAATCCTGATTGGCGTCTGTGCCAATCGCGTATTTCTGATGCTCGACAGCGGCCTGAATAATGCCGGGGCCAGAACCGCCCGCGCCGTTAAAGACGATGTCCGCGCCCGCGTCGATCATTTTACTGGCAATCGCATAGCCTTTATCCGGCGAACTGAACCCGGAGAAATTGGGAAATAACGTGCAATATTCCACAAGCACCTTGACAGATGGGTCAACATACGCCACACCTTGTTGAAAGCCGCTGATATAGGCTTTCAGAATGTCAATATCCACGCCCGCCACAAAGCCGACGGTCTTGGTTTGCGTGACTAACGCCGCCAACGCGCCGCCGATAAAACCGCCTTCATGTTGAGCATACACAACGGAACTGACGTTCGGCGCAGGTTCGGCCACCACGTCGAACAAAACGAATTGCGTGTCAGGAAACGCTTTTGCCGCCGCGTTTAATCCGCCCCGCGCCTGAAACCCGAGCGTCATCACCATATCCGCCTGTTCCGCCAATTCGCGCAGGGCGCGTTCGAATTCTTTGTCCGTATCGGCAGTTACGGTCTGATAGACGAATTCGATATCGTATTTGGCCTGTAACTCAATCGAGCCTTTGTAGAGCATGTTATTAAACGAAAGATCGCCAGGGCCGACAGCAGTGAAACAGATGCCGATTTTTTTTCTGTCTGCCGCCTCGGAAGGGTGACAATGAATGGTTGTCCCCAGAATTAGCACGATGATAAGCATCTTCCATACGGTTCTCATGGTGTTCTCTCCTTCTGCACGGTCGAAACTCCGGTGTTGACCGTTATGAATAGTTTATGAATAATTCGTCCAATGGCTTCCGCTGCTGTTGCGCAATTTCGCGAGTTTTCAACTCCTCCGGCAACTGCTCTGGATCGCCGAGATAGCCTAACGCAATCATAGTCACAGGCTCGAAGTCGGAAGGAATGTTAAACGAGGCGCGGGCTTTTTCAAGCGAAAAACCGGCCATATTATGGACGTACAGATTCAGCGCGGATGCCTGCGTGGTCAGGTTGCCAACGGCTAATCCCAAATCGTGAAACGCCCATCTGTTGGGCTGATTATTCCGTTCGAAATTAACGCGTACGAATGTCATCACCAACACAGGCGCGGTGATGCACCAGACCTGATTACTCTGGCTCAAGCAGTGAAACAAGCGCTGATACTGTTCCGATTCGTTCTTGGTGGCGTAGAGAAAGCGCCAGGGCTGCTCGTTCATGCACGACGCTGCCCATCGCGCCGCTTCGAACAACGTCAGGATGGTTTCTTTTTCCACCGGCTGCGATGAAAACGCTCGCGGACTCCAGCGTTTCCGAATCAATTCATGCGTGGCATGATTCATTTCTGGCATGGGTTTCATCATCACCTATCACCTCTTGGAACGACATGTGTACAGCATTATTCGGAACAATTGAATCGAATCAGAGGAGTGCGAAATCTTGATTTCGCGGTCACATCAAGATGTGGCACTCCTATTGGCGGCTTAATGCTGTTGAATAAGGCTATATCAAAGTCATCTTTAATGCATGGAAGCAGATGGTATATATTGCAGGCATTGTAAAATTGGCAAGCTTTTTCGCGTTCTGTTATTATTTCATCGTTCCCCCCGGAAATGCGGGGAAAAATGAGGAACAGCATTTTTTTACTTGCGCAATCATATTTTGTTGACGATGGAAGCAAGCATATTGAATCATGAATTGCTATGAATGTTCCATCTTGCTGACGTTCTCGTCGGCGAGGCAAGCAGAATTCTGTTCGTCGGAAACCTGAAAATAGGCATCTCGACGGCGTTTAACGCCGCACATCGAACGCAGTTGAGACGAACAAACAACTCTGCTGATAATCTTTGTGACACAATGAAGGAGCAGTTTCGGCGGCGGCACAAGCCGGTGCGCCGAAATCAGCATGATAGAGATGTCAACAATCGTCTCCCAAAACCAGATGTTAAATGAATGCCTCGCACAGGCGCAAGAACAGGCCGAGCAAGACCCTTCTCGCCCGATGTTCCATTTTCGCGCTCCGGCGCAGTGGATGAATGATCCGAACGGCACGATCTATCATAACGGCTACTATCATCTGTTTTATCAATTTAACCCCTATCAGGCGAAATGGGGACAGATTCATTGGGGACACGCCCGCAGTCGCGATTTAGTGCATTGGGAACATCTCCCAATCGCGCTGACGCCGTCCGCCGAATTGGGCGAAGAACACTGCTTTTCCGGCTGCGCCTATCTTGGCGAACAGCAGACGCCGATCCTGTTTTACACCAGCATTGGCCGGAGATTGCCTGAACAGTGGGCGGCAGTCGGCGACACAGATTGGATTGCGTGGCAAAAAATTGCCGAAAACCCCTTTTTAAAGATGGCGGATCATCACGGCATTCATGTCGAAGATTGGCGCGATCCGTTTGTGTTTCAGGCCGGAGAGCGGACGTTTATGACCTTAGGCGGGAAAATTGCGCATGACTCGGTGGCGGTCATCTATGAAAAAGGAAAAGACGCCTTTAGCTGGACGTATCAGGGCGTGCTGTTCCGCCATCCTGACGCCGCGCTTCACAGCCTCGAATGTCCGAATTTTTTCCCGCTTGGCGATAAGTGGGTGCTGCTCGATTCGCCCTATGGACCGGTGGACTGTTTCATCGGCGATTTCGATCTGGAGACATTGAACTTTACGCCGGAATCGCAACATCTTGCTGATTATTCGAAGCAGTTCTACGCCACGAACCTGTATCACGATGACAATGGGCGCTGGATACTCGTCGGCTGGATTCGCGACTTCGAACAGCCACGCGGCTGGAACGGCTGTCTATCGCTGCCACGCGAGCTTTCCATCGGCGCTGATGGACGCCTCCGACAGCGCCCGATCCCGGGATTGCAGCAGTTGCGCGGCGAACATTTTCGCATTGAGGCGGAAGAACTTTCGAAGAGTCGCCGAATCGCTATGCGGATGCCGGGACAGCAGGCGGAAATCTTCGGCCAATTCGACCTGCGCGACGCCCGCATATTCAGCCTGAATATTGGACACGCCAGCGACGAGCAACCGGCGCTTGCGATCAGCTATGATGGGCGCACACTTGATGTGGCTGGCATCGCGGTGCCGCTGTCGCTTGCGGAAGATCGCCATCTCTTGACGCTGCATATTTTCATAGACCGCTCCGTGATGGAGGTGTTCGTCAATAATGGCCGCGCCTGCGTAACGCGCGTCGTCGCGCTTCCTGATGACGCTGCAATCACGCTGTTTGCCGACGGCGCAGCGAACGTCGCGCAATTTGAACTGTGGGAAATGCGCGCGATCTGGCCACCAGCACGTGAGTAGAGATTCAACACAGAGTCCTGCGCGAGCTGAACTGTCGCATTATAGATGCGAGCGTTGATTTGTCAGAAGACCTCACAAGTCTCAACGACCTGTGAGGTCTGTGGTGATGAATTTTCAATGCTCGCATCTCTCTATCCCAATAATTGCATTCGATTCTCAGGGCTTTCGCCCTGGGCGATTATGACTGTGCCCTTTCAGGGCGATATGGCCGCGTATCTTCAGCGAACGTCGGAAAAGAAAACTTTCTGCGTCACAATCTGCGACGTCGTGCCGCTGATGCTGAATTGGCCCGTCAGTCGGATGTCATCGGCGGACGCGCCAACCATGACGGTGACTTCCCCTGGGTTCAGGACATACTGCATGCTTTCGTCATAAAATGCCAATTGCTGCACATAGAGCGTAAATGTCACGCGCTGTTTCACGCCGGCTTCCAAATTCACTCGCGCAAAGCCTTTCAATTCCTTCACCGGACGGGTGAGAATGCTCTGGGACGGCTGATAATGGACGTATAACTGCGCCACTTCCGCGCCGGATCGCGTTCCGGTATTTTGCACGTCAAACGCAATTTCAATTTTGCCGTCTTGCGGAATCGCGGTGGCGTTGAGCGTCAAATTCTGATACGCAAATGTCGTGTAGCTCAGGCCGTGACCGAACGGATACAGCGGTGTCGGACTGAGATCAACATAATTTCCTGTCCAGTGCGAACGCCCGCCAGAAGGCTTATGGGCGTAATAGACCGGAATCTGGCCTCCGGCGCGTGGCACGGAAATCGGGAGTTTCCCGCTCGGATTCGCCTTGCCGAGCAGCACGTCCGCAATCGCGGAGCCGCCTTCTTCCGCCGGCAGCCATGCCGCCAGAATCGCGGCGACATGCTCATGTTCCCAACTCAGCGGATAAGGCCGCCCCTGAATCAGCACCACCACGACCGGCGTGCCGGTGGCGTGAATCGCCTGAATCAGTTCGCTCTGCACGCCGGGCAATTTTAACTCGGCGACATCCCGCGATTCGCCGGAGGTGCAGCCTTGCGTCAATCCGGCTTTGTCGCCAACCACGACCACCGCGACTTGCGCCTGTTTCGCGGCGGCAATCGCTTCCGCAAAGCCGTCTTTAGACGCTCCGGTTAATTCGCAGCCCTGCGCAAACAGCACTTTCGTGTTCGGCGCAACGCGCTGCTTGAGCGCGTCGCAGACCGTCACGACCTGCAAGGCATCGCTGACATCGCCAAGGTCTTGAGACACCGGCATGTTAAACGTGTTTTCCTGGTGCATCATCTCCATCAGGCTTTCCACATGGCACGGATAGGCGTAATCGCCGATCATGCTGCGCCAGTTCTGCGCGTTCGGGCCGATGACCGCAATCGTTGATACATCGGCTTTCAGCGGCAGCGTGCCGTCATTTTTCAGCAGGACGAGGGATTCTGTCGCAAGCTGATACGACAACTCCCGATGTGCTGCGTCGCTGAAAATCTGCGGCGTTTTGCCAGCATCAATATACGGTTGTTCGAACAAGCCTAATTGGAACTTCATCCGCAAAATTCGTTTGACGACCGCATCTAAATCTTCTTGCGTAAACAGCCCTTTCGCAAGCGCGGTTTTTACAGGAGCGCCGAAGCAATCGGTGGAGGGCAATTCGATGTCAAGTCCGGCATGAAGCGCCTGCGCAGCGGCTTCGTCTTTGTCGCGGGCGATTTTGTGGTATTGATAGAGCATATTGATGGCGAAATAATCGGACACCACAATTCCGTTAAAGCCCCAATCGGTTCTGAGGATGTCCCTCAGCAATTTCCGTGACGCGCAACAGGGCACGCCGTCAATTTCGCTGTACGAGTTCATAATCGAGCCTAAGCCCGCAAACTTGATCGCCGCTTCAAATGGGAAAAGGAACACCTCATGCAACTGTCGAGCAGGAATCATGCTCGGCGACCAGTTCATGCCCCCTTCGGTCATGCCGTAGCCGACAAAATGTTTGCCGGTGGCGATGACTTGCTGCGATTGCAGGCCGCGCACGTAGGCGCACCCCATGCTCGCGACGAGATAGGGGTCTTCGCCGAAGGTTTCTTCCGTGCGTCCCCAGCGCGGATCGCGAGTGACATCTAACACCGGCGCCAAGCCCTGATGCCCGCCAATCGCTCGCATCTGAGCGCCGATCACCTGCGTCATCGCTTCCGTTAGTTTCGTATCCCATGTTGATGCAATGCCAATCGCCTGCGGGAAGAGCGTCGCGCCGCGCGTCATCAGGCCGCTACAACATTCTTCATGAATCATCGCCGGAATGCCGAGCCGCGTCTCTTCTTTCAGATATTTCTGAATGACGTTGGCGAGTTCGGCGGCGGTTTGGGGCTTCAAATTCGTCGCTCCGCCGAGCCGCGTGATTTGTCCTAAGCCGAAATTCATCAATTGCCCGGCTTTCGCGGCGCTGAACTGAAAATTCTCCAAAATTTCATAGACCCAGCGGCTTCCTAATTGGGCGATTTTTTCATCGAATGTCATGCGTGTCAGTAAATCTTCAACACGGCGTTCGACCGGTTGCGATGCGTCTTGATACACTTGCGAATCTGTTGTCATGTTTTTCTCCCATAATGGTGTACGCGATATGCAACTTTTTGAAATTTATCTGTCAAACAGGCGTTTTTACCCACGCTTTGCCCCTCCCAGGAGGGGAATGCGACGACTGCCGATGCGCACATTCCCCTCCAGGGAGGGGCAAGGGGTGGGTTCTTCTCTCAAGTTACACATCACGTTGGTGTATGTCGAAACTACAGTTTTGACATACTATTTTTCAATGTATTCAAACCAGTCGAAATCAGCATGTTTATGCTGGCCGCTGAGGTCTTGAGCGCAGATGCCGATAAATGCGCCGGTGAAGCCGAGTCCGCCGTAATCATCCGAAAGTTTCGTCGCGTCAAGCGCAGGGCCGATGTTTATCCACTCCCCTTCTTTGAATGCATACGCAAATTGCAACTGCTCGTTATCAAACGTCGCTTTCAAAAAGATGCGCGTCGCGCCGCGCAATGGAATATCTTGTTCCAACGGAAAGAGCGCCTGATCCAGATCGCAGCCTAAAAGCGTCAAATACGTCCCTTTTCCCTCGTCCGCCGTCACGTTGAGATAGTAATGGAGCGAGGTGTCATAATACGCGACTAAACCAGCCATTTGCTGGAAGTTGTCCGGCGCGAATTCGAGACAGGTCGCGGCTTCGCAGCGAAACGCCTGAACGCGCCGCGCCACAAGACTTTGATAGTGTAAGGAATTCAGCGGGCCTCGTCCGTATAACCGCAAAAATCCGGGACGCTCGGTCAGCGATAGCCACGAGGAATCTGCCGGAATTCGCAACATTTGGAAATGGATATTTAATTCCGGCGCGTTAAAATCGTCGCGAGCCGGTTCTGCGGCAAACGGATACGCGGGCAAATTCGGCGCAGGGACGTTCACCTTCGGGTCATTACCACCACCTTCTACGCGCAGCCAGCCATCATCCGTCCAGATACATTTTTGCAGCGCCGTTTCGCGCCCCAAAATGCAGCGGCGTTCCGCGCCGAGCGGACGCCCGCAAAGATGCGCGAGATACCAATCGCCGTGCTGCGTTTCGACAAGCGAGGCGTGTCCCGCTTTTTGCAAGGCTAATGACGGTTTCTGATACGACGTGAGCATCGGGTTTTGCGGATCGACTTCATACGGGCCTTCAATCTTTTTTGACCGCGCCATCGTTACCGCGTGTTCATATTCCGTGCCGCCTTCGGCAGTCATCAGATAATAATAGCCGTTGCGCTTATAAAGATGCGGTCCTTCGGTTAATCCAATCGGCGTGCCGGTGAAAATCTTGCGAATCGGCCCGACCAACTTTTTTGCGGCAGAATCATATTCTTGCAGCAGAATTCCGGCAAACAGCGCGTATTTATCGCGTCCGCGAAAATCCCAAAGCATGTTGAGATACCATTTGCGGCCATCGTCGTCATGAAACAGCGACGGATCAAAGCCGCTGGAGTTCATGAAAATCGGCTCAGACCAGGGGCCGAGAATGTCCGGCGCAGTCACAAGATAATTATAGACTTCTTTAACGCTAAACCGCTCGCTCGTAAGTTTCACATCCGTGTAAATCAGGTAAAACAGGCCGTCATGCCAGGAGAGGCACGGCGCCCAGATGCCGCCGGAATCAGGATTGCCCAGCATATTTAATTGCGACAGGCGAGTCAGCGGGCGCGTGATAAGCTTCCAGTTGACCAAATCTTTGGAATGATGAATCTGAACGCCTGGAAACCATTCAAAGGTTGAAGTCGCGATAAAATAATCGTCGCCGACTCGCAGAATCGAGGGATCGGGGTTAAAGCCCCGCAAGACTGGATTGGTAATGTTTTGCATGATTGCGAATAATGACTAACGCAAGTGAATCACTCCCGTCCGGTTTTGATTCATTCGCATCTCAATACGTGGTAACGCCGATTCTCATTGCAGAGACGCTCCGCGCAGTGACAGAACTTCGCAGACCTGCTCCGCCGGAACGTCTCTACAAAATAGGAAATTATTCCATAAACGTGATTTCGCCGAGGTTTTTTCCCTGCCAGCTATCGTTGACGCCGTACATGGGATACAGTTGATATTTGCGCGTGTCGCTTGCGCCGGCGTCATTATCCGACAGCGCGATATTCCAGCCCATCGTCTCTCCGACAAGGTTATTGGTCGGGAGTTCGATGACGAATTCAAGCACTTTGCCATCCGCGCTCCAGACAGCCTTGCGGAGTCCCGGCATGTCGTGCGCCTCCCAATCCTGCCCGACAACTGTGCGGAGTTGCGCGAATGTGCCGTAGAGATTGCCAAAGACTTCGATCGTGTCATTTTCCCAGCTATTCGCATGATCGGTGACGGTCACATCGTCCTGCCGATGAATCAGGCCGAAAATCATGTTCTGCTGATACACGATTTTCCAATCGCCAGAGAGATCGTTCTGATCGAGCGGCGGGCGTTGATCTTGCAAATTCAATTGGTTATAGGCAAACGGATAGGTGACGCCGCTGTCCCATTCGCCCGGCTGCGCGACGCCGTCAACTTTCGGAACAGTCGTCACGCGAGCAGCTTGGAATGCCGGGGCGAAATGGCGCTGATCCGCAGCGCGGGGGCTGTCGCCGACGCAGGTCAACTCGCCGAGCCCTTTGCCCTGCCAGCCTTCGTTTGCGCCTGGAATTGGATAGACTTGTGCGCTTCGTTCTGTGCCGTTGTCGTTATCGGACAGCGCGATATTCCAGCCGAACGTCATTCCGGCGAGATCATTTTCCGGCAGTTCCACCACGAATTCTAATACTGTGCCGTCCGCATTCCAGACCGCTTTGCGTTCGCCCGGAAATTCGCTGGCGCCCCAATCCTGGCCGACAACCGAGCGCAACTGCGCGAATTGGCCGTTCACATCCACGAAGATTTCAACATTGTCATTTTGCCAAGCATCCTGATGATTCGTGATCGTCGTATCATCAACACGCGTAACCAGCCCATAGAGCTTGTTTCCCTGATAGCGCACCATCCATTCGCCGGTCAGGTTTTGGCGCTCCAACGGGGCGCGTTGATCGGTCAGATTCAACTGGTTGTACGCAAACCGATGCAGGACGCCGCCGTCCCATTCGCCTTCTGAAATCACGCCGTCAATCACAGGCGGATTCGCGATGGCGAGCGCCTGAAACGGCAGGCTGATATGGCGGTTCGCCAGCGATGCGTCAATGTTCGCCGAATAACCGAGTTCAATCGGTCCCTTTTCTAACGCTTCCTGCATGCGGTAAAAGGCCGGTTTCGGGTGATATTGTTCGTCGAATACGAGCGCCGCGCCGGTATTGGCGAAGAAGCCTGGCACCCAGGAATGCGCGTCAGTGAAGCCCCACATCACATAGGTGCGGGCTTTCGGAATGGCGAGAAGAATCTGCATCAATTTGGCATACACGTCGGCCTGTTGGAATAATTTGTCGTCCGTCACCTCGCCGCGAATCCGCACGTCGAGTTCGGTAATATCCACGTCAAGCCCTAATTCGGCAAAGCGGGAGATGTTGGCAAACACGCTGGCGTAATCAAGCGGCTGGCCGAGTTCGAGATGGAATTGCAGTCCGACGCCATGAATCGGCACGCCTTTTTCCAGGAGCGCTTTGACAAGGTTATACATAGCGGTGGATTTGAGGTTGACATCTTCCACGCCATAATCGTTCAAATAGAGCTTTGCATCCGGATCGGCTTCATGCGCAAGGCGAAACGCCTGCTCGATATACTCTTCGCCGAGCGTCTGCTGCCAGATGGTGCTGCGCAGGTTTGAGCCGTCTAATGGCTCGTTCACCACGTCCCAGGCGTAGATGCGGCCTTTATAATGGCCGACGACGTGCTGGATATGATCTTTCAGAATTGCGGAAAGTTCCTCTTTGCTCCATTTCTGGGCTAAAAGCCAGCCGGGATTCTGACTATGCCAGACGAGCGTATGCCCGCGCACTTTCATGCCATGCTGTTCGGCAAATTCCACTAATTTGTCGCTGCTGCTGAAATCGTAGCGATCCCGCGCCGGATGAATCAGCGACCATTTCGTCTGGTTTTCGGGTGTGAGATAGTTGTATTGCGCTTTAAGCGTTTCGGCGTATTGCGCGTCGTCGAGGAAGGCGGGATCAACGGCTGCGCCGATAAAGATGCCCTGTTTCTCGGCAAGCGCTCGCAGCGGTTTTCCAAACGCCTGTTTTTTGGTTTGCTGGCTTTCGGCAGTCGTTCCCATACACAACATAATTGCGATGATTCCATAGGTCAGATAGCGTAATTGTTTCATCATACGTTATACCGAATTGTTTTAAAACAGATCATCTCCGTTCTATTGCGATAGAGACGCCCAGCCGGGGCGTCTCTACGGAAAAGATGATGTATTCTAACACAACTGGTATTAGAAGCGTTTCAGGATTTCTTGTTCGAGTTTGACAATGTCGGCGCTGAACCCGCGAATCCCTTCCGCGAGTTTTTCGGTCGCCATCGCGTCTTCATTCAGCATCCAGCGGAACAGTTTTTCATCAACGTGCAGGTGTTCGTCGCGGCAATTCTGCGAGGCGTATTTCGGCGAGAGAATTTGGGGCAATTCCGCGTTATCCTGCTGCAATTCTTTTAGTAATTTCGGGCCAATCGTCAACGCGTCGCACCCGGCCAGCGCTTTCACTTCCTCGACGTTGCGGAAGCTCGCGCCCATCACGACGGTGTTATAGCCATACGTTTTGTAAAAGCTGTAAATCCGCCGCACTGATTTTACGCCAGGATCGTCGTCCGGCGCATAGCCGGCCACGCCTTCTTTCGTTCTGTGCCAGTCGAAAATTCTGCCGACGAACGGCGAAATCAGATAGACGCCGGCCTGAGCGCAGGCGACTGCCTGACCGAAGCCGAAGAGCAGCGTCAGGTTGCAGCGAATCCCTTCTTGTTCCAGCACTTTCGCGGCCTGAATCCCTTCCCACGTTGACGCGATTTTGATCAAAATCCGGTTACGTTCATATCCGGCTTCGCCGTACAAACGAATGAGTTTCCGTGCTTTTTCAATCGTGCCTACCGTATCGAACGACAGACGGGCATCAGTTTCGGTGGAGATGAAGCGCGGCACGATTTTCAGAATTTCCGCGCCAAATGCCACGAAGAGCTTGTCAATCGTGTTCGTCAGTTGTTCGGCCTGCACACTGCTGCTCTGCTTGCCGTAGGCGATGGCGGCGTCAACGAGATGTTGATATTCCGGCATTTGCGCGGCGGCGTAAATCAGCGACGGGTTTGTCGTCGCGTCGGTTGGAGCGTAGGCTTTGATTGAGTTGATGTCGCCGGTATCCGCGACGACGGTGGTCATCGTTTTTAATTGCTCAAGCGCATTGGCAGACATGGTTTCCTCGTTTTTTCGCCGTAGGCAATATAGTGTTGTAGAAGGCGTGGCAGAAAAAGCATCATTCGCCGTAGGCGATACGGGCGCAACCGCTACGCGGTAGGAATGCCTGCTGTCGTGTTCTACAATACCTGAAGCCCTACGGGCTAATAATATTGATATAAAACTAAAAAGAGTTGTCAGGCTTTTTTACGTGTCTGACAACGATCACTCATATTAGCCTTTTACTGCGCCAGCGGTCAAGCCTTCAATCAGCCGTTCTTTGAAAATGCCATACAACACCAACAGCGGCAAGGAGGAAATCAGGAGGCTTGCCATCATGGCGGGAATATCGGTAGCAAATTGCCCTTGAAAATTCCAGATCGCTAAGGTCAGCGGGCGTTTGGCTTCGGTGCTGATCAGGGTTAAGGCGAAAATAAACTCATTCCAGAGGTTAACCAACGTAAAGAGGCCGACCGCAACTAATGCTGGGCGGGAGATGGGCAAGACAATATTCCAGTACACCTGCCAGCGATTCGCGCCATCCATGTAGGCCGCTTCTTCAAGACTCGGATGGATTTCTTCCATAAACGCTGTTAAGATAAAGACATTGGTTGGCATGGCGCAGGCGACATACGGCCCAATCAGCGCCCAGAGCGAATCATAGAGACCCAATTGCCGGGTCAGCGTGTACACAGGAATAAGCGTAATATGGATCGGAATCGTCAATCCGCCGACAAACAGCAGATAGAACAACTTGCGTCCCGGAAACTTAATCCGCGCTAATCCAAACGCGGCAGAGCTTGACACAATCAAAATCAACACTAACGAGATTGACGTGATAAACACGGAATTGGAGAAGAATCTGAAAAAGTGATTCTCCATGACGCGCTGATAATTTTGCAGCGTAATCTGCGCCGGGAGCGTCCACACATTGCCTTTATAGAATTCGTTGGTGATCTTCATCGAATTTTGCAGCAAAAAGAGCAACGGATAGGTTGTGATGATCAGCCAGCAGATCGCCCCCGCATAGATCACGGTATTAAGCGCCGTTCGTTTCAAAGATGAGTTCATAGAAAATGCTCCAACAGTTTGGATAAAAATTTGTTATTACGCGCGTTATGCCATCGCGG
Organism: Candidatus Moduliflexus flocculans; assembly: GCA_000739515.1. Classification (GTDB taxonomy): domain Bacteria; phylum Moduliflexota; class Moduliflexia; order Moduliflexales; family Moduliflexaceae; genus Moduliflexus; species Moduliflexus flocculans. Next base: position 1,081,324 of record DF820455.1, on the reverse strand, counting down.
TTTCATCGTCGCCTTTTTTGCGCAGGCTTAGCACGGAGATGGCTAATATAAACGACAACAGAAACATAAAAACCGCAATCGTGCTGCCGTAGCCCATTTCGAATGAGGTAAACGCCTTGTTGTACATATACGTTGCCAGGAGCTCGCTGGCATGATTGGGGCCGCCGCCGGTCATGACATACAGAAGATCGAAAAAGCGCAGCGAGCCGGTGAGCGAAAGGACACACACCATGCGAATCGTGTTTTTTAACAGCGGCAGCGTAATTTTGAAAAATGCCTGCACTCCGGTTGCGCCGTCAATACAAGCGGCTTCGTATAATTCTTTCGGAATGCCGGTCAGGGCTGCGGCAAACAGCACCATATAAAATGGAATAAATTGCCAGCAGGTCGAGATAATGACCGCCGCTAATGCAAAGCGCGGGTCGCCGAGCCAGCCGACAGCGTATTTGCCTAATCCCACTGCCCGCAGGATGCCGTTCAACATGCCGAAATTCGGCTCATATACATAATTCCAGGTAATGCCGATGGCGACAGAGGCGATCATCATGGGAATAAAATAGACTAATTTAAACAGGCGCGTCCCTTTCATGCTGGATGAGATAAAGACGCCTAACAGCAAGCCTACGGGCAATTGAAGGATGATCGAAGCAATCACCAGAATGATATTATTCCTCAAGGCTAAGCGCAGCACCGGGTCTTTAAACAGTTTTTCCCAGTTCCCGAATTTTAAATATTTCATGCCGGGATTATAGGCATACGCAAGAATTTTTTCGCCATACTGCCCCATCTGGTCAGCGCTGACGTGGGTTTGTACTGCGGAGATGAATTCTTTTTTAGAGTCAAATTTTTTGTTGAGTACCGGTTTCAAGCTTTCGACGAGCGATGCTGGAAGATCCTGCTCTGACGTTAACGCGGCAGCATCTTTTGGGGTGAGTTTATAATTCGTTTTGGTGATGCCATTCCATTGAAACAGGCTGTAATAGATTGAGGCTGGAATTGGAATGATGAAATAAAACAGATAAATCAACAGAGCTGGCAAAATAAACGCCATGGCAACCAGGAAATTCCCTCTGTGTTTCATGAGATACCTCTTTGAAAAATGTGAGCGCGAGGAGGTTTCCCCGCCTGAGAACGCAAGGCGGGGAAAGGCGTGATTACTTCTTCAATTCTTCCTGCATGGCGGCTTCGTGGGCTTTCGCGACTTCTTCAGGCGTCATCGTCAATCCGAACAACGCTTGTACGAGATCTTTATGTTTTTCGCCCATAGCCGGCGGCAAGAATTGATCGTAATAGACTTGCACATGGCCAGCAGCCTGAAAACTTTCAGCCACTTTCTTCAATACCGGGTCTGAAATAAGGTCTGCCCCGTTTTTCACTGGCGGAACAAGGCCATTTTTCACCAGTGCCTGAATCCAGGATTCATTCATAATGAATTCCTTCAAATATTTCAGCGCGGCTTCTTTGTCTTTGCAGGTGGTTGAAATCGAGAGGTAATCCTGTCCTGGGCTGCCGATCAAGTTAGTCGGATCGCCTTTACCGTCTTCAACGGCCGGGAACGGGAAGAAATCAATCTGATCAGCCACTTCCGGGGCATTGGAGTGAGCGCCGCCAAGATACCACGTACCCATCAGATACATGCCAGCTTTACCAGTTTCGAGCAGGGCAGCCGCATTGCGTAAGTCTTCGTCCATGCCGTTAAAACCTTCTACAAAATACCCTTTTTTCACGAGGTCTTGCAGCATTTCGCCCGCTTTGACAAAGCCCGGGTCTTCGAAGGTGACGCCATCTTTGCGATACAGCGCTTTCGTGAACATGTCAGCGCCGCCAACGCGGTCAGCCATATACATATAGAAGAATGAGCCTGTCCATTTATTCTTGTTTGCGAGCGCAATCGGAGCGATTCCGGCTTTTTTCAGCGTTTCGCACACTTGCAGGAATTCCGTCCAGGTTTTCGGCGGCTTCACGCCATTCTGTTCGAAGATGTCTTTGCGATACCAGAAATAAACTCCTGTTAATCCAGAGTAGGGAGCGCCATAAGTGACGCCATCAAATGTCGCCGGATCAAATGCCGCAGGAATATACGTTTTCAGCAGGTCTTCTTTGATTTCGTCAATGGAATCAACCATTTCGGCGTCAACATACTCTTTGAGCGGACCGCCGCCCCAGTTCTGAAAAATATCCGGCGGAGTGCCTGCGCCCATTGCCACTTTTAATTTCGTTTTATAGGGATCATTCTGAATATGCACGACTTCCATTTCGCCGCCAGCCTTATTAAATTCCGCAACCGTACCATCTACAGTTGACTTCATTGGCTCATTGGTCTGCACATCCCACAACACGATTTTTTCCGCCGATGCGATTTGCATCCCTACGGATAAGCCTAACGCAACGACACACGCGATACATACTACTACATTAAATCATTATTTTTTAATAGACAAAAGATTCATGACGGATTCTTCTGGTCAACACCATTTTTCCAAAGGAGGAGACGATCATGAATCAGACCACATATCGTATANTACATTAAATCATTATTTTTTAATAGACAAAAGATTCATGACTGATTCTTCTGGTCAACACCATTTTTCCAAAGGAGGAGACGATCATGAATCAGACCACATATCGTATACACTTACCTCATGAGGATATCCAGCATCTTCATCGCTTCACGACAACGGGGGCACACTCCGCGCGAGCGATCAGGCGCGCTCGCATCTTGCTCCTTGCCGATGAAGGTGCGAGCGATCCGGCCATTGCCGAGGACGTCGGGGTCTGCCTGACCACCGTCTTTCTCACCCGACGACGGTATTGTCAGGAGGGACTCGAGGCAGTCTTGACGGAACGCGCCCGGCCTGGTCAGCCCAGGAAACTCTCTGGACACGGCGAAGCACGTTTGACGGCGCTCGCCTGTTCTGATCCTCCCGAAGGACATGCCCGCTGGACGATGACGTTGTTGGCGGATCGCCTCGTCGAGTTGCAGGTGGTCGAGGCGATTTCTGCGGCGACCGTCCAACGCACACTCAAAAAAACGACCTGAAACCCTGGCAGAAACGGCAATGGTGCATTGCCCATCTCACCAGCGAGTACCTCATGCGGATGGAAGACCTCCTTGATCTCTATGAGCAGCCGTATGATCCCGAGCAACCGGTCATATGCTTCGACGAACGGCCATGTCAACTGGTCGGAGATCGGGTGACGCCATTGCCAATGCAGCCGGGGCAGTCGCGCAAAGAGGACACACAGTATGAGCGACACGGCGTCTGTTGCCTGTTGATTGCGGTGGAGCCATTGGCTGGCAGACGGCTTGCCCAGGTGCGTCCTCGTCGGACCAAGGAGGACTATGCCGAGTTTATGCAGGCACTCGCCGCGCAGTATCCAGACGCAACCCGTCTTCGGTTGGTCCAGGATAATTTGAACACCCATACGGCGGGCTCGTTTTATCAGGCATTTGACGCGGCGACCGCCCGACAATTGACACAACGATTTGAATTTCATGCCACACCGACACATGCCTCCTGGCTGAATATGGCCGAGATCGAACTCAGCGCCATTGCCCGACAATGCTTGGATCGGCGAATCCCCTCTCAGGAGGTCTTGGAACGAGAGGTGCTCGCCTGTGTCAAAGAACGAAACGAACTCCGAGTGCCCATTACGTGGCGATTCACGACGGCTGATGCCAGAACAACGCTCAAACGACATTACGTATCTATTAAAAATTAATGAATCAATGTA
>DF820455.1:1074144-1077345 GCA_000739515.1 Candidatus Moduliflexus flocculans | reverse complement strand
GACGGCTGATGCCAGAACAACGCTCAAACGACATTACGTATCTATTAAAAATTAATGAATCAATGTACTACAAGGCGTTTCATACGTCATTCTCCTTTAAGGAATTCATTGAGTGATTTTGTTTGGTTTGTACACGTCTTTGCTGCGATCCTTCTGGTTTTTCCTCTACCGCACAGCCTCACCTCCCTGTTCGATCTTGGTTGTCATAATGCCGACTCGCTGCTTCGGCCAAATACCATTCCAACGCTTGCACCTGTTTGCCAATCCATCCGCCGCAGAGCGCGACAAAAAGACTCTTCATGCCATTGCTCGCGTCCGGGAGTGAATCAGCATGATGCAAGGCATTGGAAAACGATCTGTCTCATTTGCGATAATTGTACGTATAAGTTTTTCAACATAATGTGTCAAGTAAAAAAACAATTTTTTATTGCGTCAAAAGCGCTTATCCCATTTTACGAGATGGTTACAGCATAAAAAAACTTGACGTAAATCTCAGGCTATTTTATCATGTATGGTAGTGATAATAAATTGTTCGAACAAGATGGTTTAGTAGAGCGAATATCCGTTTCGCAATGCGAATGCGGAAGAGACTGGGAGAGATATGAAAATTGATGCGGAAAATTCGCGCCCGAAATATGCGCAATTAAAAGACATTTTGACGCGCTATTTTCGAGATGGACACTATCAGCAAGGGCAGCAGCTCCCCTCCGAAAACGAATTGATGCAAAAGTTCGATGTCAGCCGCAGCACCGTCCGGCAGACGCTGGCAGAATTGGCGAATGAGGGCGTGATTTATAAAAAACAAGGCCTGGGGAGTTTTTTTTCCGGCAATATCAACGAACAGGCGTCGCGCAGTTCTCTCGTCGGGGTCATTTCACCGCATCTTTTTGAATATATTTATCCGCAGATTCTGCAAGGCATCAACAATATTGCTTATCAGCAGCAATGCAACATCGTGCTGGCCAATTCCGAAGGAAATGCTGAGAATGAAATGACGCACGTAGAACAATTAGTCTCTCGAAACGTTGATGGGCTGTTATTCGAACCCTCCGGCAGCCCGGTTGATTTCGAAGAAACAAAGGTGTTTCACCTGCTGAAAAGCTTGCCGATTCCGGTGGTGTTCATGGATTGGGCGCTTGATGATCGCTCGGTGTTGTATGTGTCTTTAGACGATGTCGAGGGGGGATTTCGCGCCACGCAATACTTGATCGAAGCCGGACACCGCCGCATCGCCATTGTTTATTTAGAACATCATACGCCAAGCCAAAAACGATTGATCGGGTACCGGAACGCCTTGGCGCAATACGCCGTGTCGCCGGATGAACGCTTAGAAAAACATTGTTCCGTCGTCAGGTGGAACGAAGCGAACTATGCCTACTGGCTGACAAAAGAATTGATGGAGATGGGAGATGAGCGCCCAACTGCCATTTTTTATTTTAACGATGATGCGGCGATTCGAGGCTATGCCGCAATTCGAGACGCCGGGTTAAAAATTCCTGACGATGTCTCGGTGATGGGCTTTGATGATGCCCAGATCGCCTCGATGGTTGACGTCCCGCTGACTTCTGTCGTCCACCCGAAATATCAGATCGGCAAATGGGCAGCGGAGATGCTGTTTGATCAAATCGAGCATCAGGGGCGTAACACGTCGCGCCAGATGGTGCTGCATCCCAATTTAGCCATCCGAAAATCGGTGAAATTTCTGCAATAACTCATCACGATCACCACGAAACACACGACATACACGAAAATAAATTCAGATATTTTCGTATATGTCGTGTGTTTCGTGGTAAAAATATGATTCCAGTCAAAGATGCTCGCGAAAGAATTTTGGAACGCTTCTTGGCGCTTCCGGCGGAGCGCGTGGACATTTTTTCCGCGTTGGGGCGCGTATTGACCGAAGAGGTCATCGCGCCGTTCGACATTCCGCCCCACGACAATTCCGCGATGGATGGCTATGCCGTCCGTTCCGCCGATTTGCACGGCGCGTCGCCGGAAACGCCGGTCATGTTGCGCGTCGTGGAAGCATTGCCCGCTGGCTATGTCAGCGCACACACCTTGCAAACAGGCGAAGCGATTCGGATTATGACTGGCGCTCCGATTCCTGACGGCGCGGATGCAATTATCCGCGTCGAAGATACGCAGAAAGACGGCGAGCGGGTCGCGATCTTCGTCGAGCGTCCGCCGCGATTTGATCTGCGCTCTGCCGGGGAAGACGTGCGACGCGGCGATGTTGTATTAGAAAAAGGCCGCACGCTGCGGCCTGCGGAAATCGGTTTGCTCGCCTCGCTTGGACGCTCATTTGTGTCGGTGCATCAGCGCCCTCGCATGGCAATTCTTGCCACTGGCGACGAATTGGTCGAAGTGGACGCGCCGCTGCTGCCGGGTAAAATTATCAATGCCAACAGTTATTCGCTTGCCGCGCTGACACTGGAATGCGGCGCGATTCCGCTGATGCTCGACATTGCTCGCGACACGAAAGCTGATTTGGAAGGCAAGCTCGCGCAGGCCGCTCGCGCCGATCTGATTCTCACGTCTGGCGGCGTTTCGATGGGAGATTTCGATTTCGTTAAAGAGATGTTGCAGCAGAGCGGCTCGGAAATGCATTTCTGGCAAGTCTGCATGAAACCGGGCAAGCCTTTGGCCTTCGGCAGTATTGCCGGAACACCGCTCGTCGGTCTGCCGGGAAATCCGGTGTCGTCAATGGTCTCATTCGAAATGTTTGTCCGCCCGGCGCTGCTGAAAATGATGGGGCATGCGCAGATATTTAGAACCGTTGTTTCGGCGCAACTGACGAGCGATTACCGCAAACGCGATGAGCGCAAACATTTTGTCCGCGTTGTCCTCTGCCAGCAAGAGGGCGTGAATCTCGCGACCTTGACTGGCGAGCAAGGCTCTGGCATCCTCAGTTCGATGGCAAAGGCGAACGGTTTGGCCGTGATTGACGAGTCGCGCCAGCTTGTTCGTACAGGTGAAACCGTTCCGGTCATGCTGCTGGATTCCAGCCTATCAATGAGCGCAGAACGGGAGTTTTAAGAAACAACAGCGAATTGAAGAAAGGAACGAATCTAAATGACTCATGTTACGCAGCCGATTCGAGACGAATGACCGCACACTCCCCTCCGGGGAGGGGTTGGGGGTGGGTTCTTGACACGAGCAATCACTCACGGACGAACCCACCCCTTGCCCCTCCCAGGAGGG
>DF820455.1:1055930-1074122 GCA_000739515.1 Candidatus Moduliflexus flocculans | reverse complement strand
GAGCAATCACTCACGGACGAACCCACCCCTTGCCCCTCCCAGGAGGGGAATTGTCGGCGGCGCTGCGCAACATCAGTAAATGATATATTTGTTCCTTTCTTCAATTCGCTGTTGTTGTTAAAAAATCTTCTTCCTTCACGTTGCATGGCGATTTTCCGCAAAATTCTCCTCTTTTTTCATAACGTGTCCACCGAACAAAACCTCACAGGTTTGAAAAACCTGTGAGGTTCGTCTGTAAATGACTGTTTCATTGAGGAGGTTTTTTATGGATTTCCCTGTTCATGTCGCTGCCGGGGCATTAGCTGGAAGTATTCTTTTATATGTCTGTGCTAAAGAGAATGAGGTTTCAGGCGAGTTGACGATGACTCGTTCAGAAACATTCAAATTAGGCGCAGCAGGCTGTTTTTTCGGTGTGTTGACACACCTGTTGCTTGATGCGCTGCCCTATTATGATTGGCTGTTTTATATCGCCATGTTTAAGCCGCTGCCGTATGGATGGGCGATTCCGACAGTTTTTGTAACCGTGCCAGTTATTATGACGATATTCTACCTGAATAAAGATGCTCGAATTGTGGCTGGACTTTCGATGTTCGGTGGGATGTATCCTGATATAGAAAAACTCGCCTATTTTGACGCAAACTTACCGCGATTCTGCGTGCTGTTCCCATTTCATAGTTGTCAATTGTCAAGTTCTCGTTGGGAACTTTCCCATAAATATGAACTGATTGTGATGGAAATTTGCCTTTTTGCGCTGATGATGTATGCAATGATCTGGCTGACAATAGAGCGAAAACACATCCGACATTCTTTGTGTCAGGCGGGATAAGAATAGATGAGCGCAGCCACCGCTCAACAATGGCTGCGCAATCCTCTATTTATTTTTTAGCTTTCGGGGTTTTAGGCGGCTTGACTGTGACTTTCGGACTGTTGCCAAACTTGACAGCCACTTCCAAATCATCGTCAACACCATGAATCACTAAATGACCATCGCCGTTGCCTAATTGCTGGACATACGAGGTCACATCTGTTTTTACGCCACTCGTGACCTGCGTAATCGTCACATTGAGAATATCGGCAAAGTTACGGGAATTTGGCCTGATTTTCAGCGAAATGCTCGCGCCATTCGGCACCATTTTGGTCTCTGGTTTGATCGTGCCAGCCCCATCAGCAATTGCTGTCACAGTCCATTTTCCGCCGACAACCGCGTCATCATTCTCGCCCGCATCTTCCCCCTCATCCTCTTCCAGAAAAATCATTCCCCCCGTCATCAGCACAATGACATCCATCTCTCCAGTAAAGCTGTTGTACCAATCAGACGCTTCTTCTTCAGCCGGTAACTCATAGACCTTATACAGGTCATTTTCCTGGATGGGTTCAACGTCATCACTGATTTCTCCGGTGTACAGATAGACATCTTGCGCCACATCGCCCGATTCCAGACCGATAAACAACGTGACGCTAAACAGCGCCTTAAACACGATATAAAATGTGCCGTAAGTCGTCGTGTATTCCAGAATATACGAGCCTTGTGGAACGGAAACCTCTAACTGTTCTCCACTGGAAGAGACTTCATATTTATCCTGTCCCCGGCCAACCCAGAAATTCTGCATCTGAGTGGCATCTCCGACTGGAGATACCGGCGTGTTCTGGCGCGTGCTGTCAAAAAGCATACACCCTGAGATCGCAAACATCACCAGCAACAACGCGATTCCTGCTTTGAGATATGCCATTCTTTTCATAGCGGTTCCTCCTCGGTTGTGGTGAAATGTCGAATTCATGACAAGACCTCGATTGGTCTCCCCCCTGTTCACAAATTCGAACACTCCATAGTTTGGATGGTTTTGATCTGGCGTGGTGCCTGTCAATTGAAAAACAGGCACGTCCGCAAAAAATATTGCATATATAGTGCCACGACATTTTTATTACATTACGACAAAACTTGTGATGATCATTATCCCCATTTATAGCATTATTTACGAGTATTGGCGTCAATGACAGGAGCGCAAACGCTTGCGTTTGCCGCCTGACGAAGTCGGGCAATGCCTCGCCGCAAACGCAAGCGTTTGCACTCCTGTTCAATGCTTATGAATCATGCTGTATGTGAAACGCGAGATGTAACTTTTTAAAATTTTTCTGTCAAACAGGCGTCTTTACCTTCTCCTTGAACCTCCCAGAAGGAGAATGCAACGACTACCGATGCACAAAAGTTGTCACATTTCTATGCAACGACATGCATCATTGTCATGATGCCTCAACTCCCGCTTTGATAAACAGCATCCGCCGCACTCGCTTCGGGTTTGTCGCGGATGTCCATGATTGATCCATCAGTACTTCAAATTTAGCAACGAGGTCAGGATGCTCCTTCTGTAATACCTCATACGGGTTATTTTCCATAAGAATAAAGACTGGCTCTGATCGAGCGAGAAGCTCGCGCAATTTTTCCGCATCCGTGATGACTGTAATCGTGCGCTGCATATAAAACTGGATGCCATAGCCCTCATATTTATAATCAATGACCTGATGGTTGCCAGCAAGCGCCGCCGCCTGCTGGAAAAATTCTTTTCGGGAACGATAGCGATTGATTTCCGGCATAATCGCCATAATAACCGCAAGATAAACGATCACGGTGATCAGGCTCAATGCGATGAACTGGCGTATTCTATCTTGTTGTTTCATTTGAAAGAACGACCAGAGACCGCTTCCGAACAGCAGCACGCCGAAGAGAAGGCTCATCGCCTTATCCAGAGGCACAATCGCAAACGCCGTGACTGGCAGGCCGATTCCGGCGAGGCAGGCTAACCCGGCAAACAGCAGCAGCGGAATCTCTCGCCAGCGACGCGACACGCCGGCTTGCCGCTCAATTTCATCTTCCCAGAATTTTGCGACGATGATGGCTAAACAGGGATACATTGGCAGCAGATAATACGCGCGTTTGCTGCCAACTGAGGAAAAAAGAAGGAAGGTTGCAACCGCAGAAATGATGATCAGCAGGTGCATTGGCGCAATCGCCTGCGTTTTGCGCTTGTTCCAGAGCGACGCAATCGCGCCAGGCAGAAAAAGCACCCAGGGCGCAAATGCGCCTAACATCGGAATGTAAAAATAGAAGGCTTCTTTATGCGGCGTTTCATCGGGGGAGGTATAGCGCCCAAGCGTTTCCTGAAACAGAATATCAAAAAAATTCGGCACGCGCCGGATCACCATAATAAACCAGGGGAGCATCACGGCCAATACGATGAGTACCTGCCACCAGGGTTTCATTGCCAGGATAAGTTTCCACTCGCGCCGAATCAGAATAAATCCGCCGACGGCGAGCAATGGCACGACCAGTCCAATCGGATTTTTGGATAAATTGGCCATTGCTAAAAAAAAGGCGACAAGCAGAAACATCCAATGGCTTCGATGCCAACCTTGCGGCGTCTCTCGACTTTGCCAGAGATATGCGACAGAAAAACAACAGAGTGTGGCGCTGATAAAAAGCGTCAGCATGATATCCACCTCCGCGCTGCGCGCCATGCTGCCATACATGACATTGGTCGCCAGAATAATTCCGGCAAACAGACCGATGCGCGGAGCAAAAATTAGCGCAGCCCAGAAATATACGACGACGACGCCAAGCGTCCCGGCGAGAATCGAGGGAAGCCGCGCGCTTAATTCATCGAATTGCCCGGTCAAGGTGAATGCCGCCGCAACAGCCCAGTAGAACAATGGGGGTTTCGTGACGAATGGCTCGCCGTTCAGACGCGGAACCGTCCAGTCGCCGGAAGCGACCATTTCCCGGCTGACTTCAGCCCGCCGCGCTTCGCCGTGCCGTCCCCAAAATGAATATCCTCCGGCATGTACGCCGAATAAAAGCGCGCAAAGCGCGACTAAAATAATGATATTGCTGATATGCGTTTTCATAATCCTCCCCTGAAAATAGAATTCTGGTATGCAGTCGTATTGTCGGTCAAAACGTTCGTTTCGACCTCCCTGAACAACGTTCTCTAATGCCTGTTAGAATAAAGGATTTGCTCTGGGATTTCTAAAAAGATCGGGCAATTCATGTCAATCAAAAAGGCAATTGCCGCCATGATGCAAGGATGGCGCGAACAAAAGAACGGCATGGCAATGAAACGCGCATCGCAGTCATAAGTTTGTTTTTCTCCAAGAAAAGTCATTGTCATTCGAAAAAAGAATGGACAAAATTCTTGAATAGCCGCAGATTGGTTTATGGGCGTATCACGATAGAGTCTTTGGAGCGAACCCTTGTATGAAAAGGAGAAGCAGACCTATGGCAACACCTCGAACAGACCTTAATGCCGTCATTCGGCAATGCATAACAGAAAAAGAAACCGAACCGTTTATCAATGCCTTCATCAAACGGTTAATCTATACAGTCGCAAAAGATCGTTACTCTGCCACAGAACGCGATTATTATCTTAGTGCCGCCTATGCGGTGAAAGACCTGCTTGTGGCGCGGTGGACCAAAACGCAGCAGGAATATTATCATCAGGATTCCAAACGCATCTATTACCTTTCGATGGAGTTTTTGACAGGCCGGGCGATGGGGAATAACCTGATCAACTTAGGATTATACGATGATTGCAAAAAAGCGCTGGAAGAGGCGGGGTTTGATCTGGAAGCGCTGATGGAATACGAGCCGGATGCCGGGTTAGGGAACGGTGGTTTAGGTCGCTTGGCGGCCTGTTTCATGGATTCGATGGCGACGTTGCAATTGCCGGGTTACGGGTACGGAATGCGCTATGAATATGGCATTTTTGAGCAGAAAATCCGCGACGGTTTCCAGATCGAATTGCCAGATCATTGGCTGCGGTATGAAAACCCCTGGGAAATTGCGCGTCCGGAGTTTATCTATCCCGTGCATTTTTACGGCGAAGTCCAGCAATATCCGTTAGGACGCGGCGAATTCGGCTATCGCTGGGTCAACACCGATCCGGTGATCGCGATGGCGTATGACATGCCGATTCCGGGCTATGGTAATAACACCGTCAATACTTTCCGGCTCTGGTCAGCCAAATCGAGCCGCGACTTCAACTTAGAAGACTTCAATCGCGGCGATTACATGCAGGCCGTCGAGCACAAAAGCGAATCGGAAACGATCACGAAGGTTCTGTATCCTGAAGACAGCACCATGCAGGGCAAAGAACTCCGCTTGAAACAGGAATATTTCTTCTCATCCGCCTCGTTGCAAGATATTTTGCGGCGCTACGACAAAGTGCATGATTCATTGGAACAGTTGCCAGACAAAGTCGCGATCCAGTTGAACGACACGCATCCCGCCCTTTCGGTCGTCGAATTGATGCGCATTTTCATTGATGAACGCCATGTGCCCTGGGAAAAAGCCTGGGATATGACGACCCGCATCTTTGCTTATACGAATCATACGATCCTGCCGGAAGCATTGGAACGGTGGCGTGTCAGCTTGGTGCAGCGCCTGTTGCCGCGCCATTTGCAATTGGTTTACGAAATCAACCGCCGCTTTTTGGATCAGGTCTGGATTCATTCGCCGGGCGATTACGACAAATTAGGCCGGATGTCGCTGATCGAAGAAGGGACGGAAAAGATGGTGCGCATGGGCAATCTTTGCATCGTCGGCAGCCATTCGGTCAACGGCGTGTCGGAATTGCATACCGACATTATTCGCAAGCGAATTTTTAAAGATTTCTACGAACATACACCGGAAAAATTTAATGCCAAAACCAACGGCATCACGCATCGGCGTTGGCTGCTCTTAGCGAACCGCCGCCTGTCGGCATTGATTAAAGAAACCATCGGCGACAAATTCACCACGGATCTGTATGAACTGAAAAAATTGATTCCGCTGGCCAGTGATCCCAAATTCCAGAAGAAATGGCGCGAAGTCAAACAGGCCAATAAAGCGGATTTTGCGAATTTCGTGGAAAAACAATTCGGCCAGGTCGTCTCGCCGGAGTTCATCTTCGACGTGCAGGTCAAACGCATGCACGAATATAAACGCCAATTGCTTAACCTCATGCATGTCGTGCATTCGTACAATTACATTCGCCGCAATCCGAAAGATGTGTTTGTGCCACGCGCCATCTTTTTCGGCGGGAAAGCCGCGCCGGGCTATGCGATGGCGAAATTGATTATTAAATTGATTACCTCGGTTGCGCATTTAGTGAATAACGATCCATTGACCCGCGAAAAATTGCATGTGGTCTTTTTGCCAAATTACAGCGTCTCGCTGGCGCAGCGCATCTTTCCGGCCTCTGATCTTTCCGAGCAGATTTCCACCGCCGGAACTGAAGCGTCTGGCACGGGAAACATGAAATTCGCGCTGAATGGCGCGTTGACGATTGGCACGTTAGATGGCGCAAACGTGGAAATCCGCGAAGAAGTCGGCGAAGACAATATCTTCATCTTCGGCATGAATGCGCAGGAAGTCGAAGAACTCAAGGCCAGAGGCTACAATCCGATGGAATATTATCACAAAAATCAGGAGTTGAAGCAGGTCATTGATATGATCGCCAACGGCTTCTTCTGCCCCGAACAGCCCGATTTATTCCGTCCGATCACGGATTCGCTCTTGTATCATGGCGATCCGTACTGCCTGATGGCGGATTTCGAAAGCTATCTCGCCTGCCAGCGGCGAGTCGCCGACACCTATACCGATCAGAAAACCTGGACGCGGATGTCGATCATGAATGTCGCGAACATGGGCAAATTCTCGACAGATCGGACGATTCAGGAATATGTCAAAGACATCTGGCATGTCGAGCCGGTTGCAATTAATATGGATATGGACACAGAATAGCCCGCTATTCGATGCGATAGAGCGGAACAAGTTGCGTAGAACGCGCTTGTTCCGCTCTTTTTTTTCTTCATTTGCCGCGTAATTCCTGATAGAACTGCTGAACAATTTCTTGACAAGATGATAGAAGGACGGTATGATTTTATTAACAATGCGTCGAAATGTACTGGCAAATAGCGGACTCGCAGAGGGTAATGATCATGAAACGGATCGTCATGTCGGAAGTAGAAACGATTGCGCAACTATTAGAGCAGAAGACCCTGAGAAACAAAGCGGTTCAAGGGATAAATCTGTCGAATCTTGCCATTGATTGGAACACCATCGATCTGCAAGATGCGCTGTTTTTAGGATGTCAATTTGTATCGAGCGAGCAAGAATGCCTCATCCGAGGCCGGGGCGCGCATATTTTCCCGTCGTTCGACGGCCTTCCTTATAATCCGTATCGTTCCGCTCTCTACACCTGGCAGGAGTTAATGGAAGGTTATGATCCTGAGAATGATGTCAGTTTGGATTATCGAATTTACCAACATTTCATCGAACATGGCCGCTATCACCCTGATATTCGAGAAGCGTTGGCGCAACGCCTGCATGATCACGCGATTGATAACGCGCTGCATGAGTTGTTAGGGTACAATCATGATGGCATGACCCGCAAAAAAGGGGTCGGATTTATGGGGGGACATGGCGTCTTGCGCACGGATCCGTCCTATCGGAAAGTAGCGCAGGCAGCGCAGTTGTTAGCCAAACAAGGGTATTTGATCACATCAGGCGGCGGGCCGGGCATTATGGAAGCCGCGAACCTCGGCGCGTATCTGGCGAAATATTCGCCCGGCGACTTAGATCAGGCGATTCATCTGCTTTGCCAGGCTCCGGCGTGCGATCATCCCAAACATTTCGCGCAATCGCAGCGAGTGCTGGAAATGTTTCCCGACGGCACGGACAATTTAGCGGTTCCGACCTGGTTTTATGGACATGAGCCGAGCAATTTATTTGCCAGCCACATCGCCAAATATTTTTCTAACAGCATTCGGGAAGATGGGTTGTTGGCGATCAGCCTGTATGGCGTGGTATTTGCGCCGGGCAGCGCGGGGACGACGCAGGAGATTTTCATGGACGCCACGCAAAATCATTATGGGAGTTTCGGCTATTACAGCCCGATGATTTTTTTCGGAAAACGGCGTTATATGAAGGAGACGTTTTTGTTTCCGGTGCTCCAGCAATTAGCCTGGGGACATCCGTATGCCGATTTGTTGTTCATCACCGACTCGCCGGAGGACGTCGCTGCGTTGATCATGCAGCATCCGCCGCGCCGAGTGTCGTAATCATCACATGACTCAAAAATACATGCAGGGGGGAATCTTGAAAAGTATGGGGGGGCAAGTTTGTCGAATTATTAACAGTCTTGTTATTATCATGGCCGTGTTGTCTGGTCAGGCCTGGGCTCAAGTAGGTATTCTTCAGCAGCAAGTGTTTGTAAATATTCCGGCCTATACGTTGAACCTTTATACGCAATATGCGGATCAGCACTGGGAGCGGCTTTCGATTCCGGTTGGCGTCGGAAAAGGCGCTGATCGCAAACACCAGACGCCGACCGGACGCGGCGAGTTATACGCCAAAGCCGTTGGCGTCTCGTTCGAGTATGGCCCGCAGAACCCGAAAGAATTGGTCGGCACGAAAATCACGCATTCCAATACGTTCGATAAAGCGACCCTCAAGCCAGTCACAATCAAAATGCCTGGCGATATGAAGTCGGTATTCATGAAGCTCACCAGCGATATTGATTCGCAATTTTACATGCAATACGTCCTGCATGAAACGACAGATTGGTACACCATCGGCACGGCAGCCTCCAGCGGATGCGTGCGGATTGATCGCGACGACATGCAGCGATTTTATAGCGCCATCATGCCGACGGTGTATGAAGGACAATTATCCCCCAGCGTGCCGATTACGATTTATTATGATGTGTCCGAATATTATCCTGATGAAAAAATGGTCGTGTTACATGCCAATATTTATCATCGCCCGATAGATTATGTGCAAGAAGTGCTGAAAGATTTAAAAGACGCGGGGATTGACACCAGCGTGATGAATATGGCGGCGCTGGCGAACATCGTCCAGCAGGCTGAAGCGCAATTCGACAACGCGATGAAGACAATTAGCAGCCGCTTGAAAAAAGCGCCATTTAACCGCCTGATTTATGACGATGAAAAAAAATTGCTGCATTTTACCTTTTTTCTCAAGTTCCAATATTAAGAGCAATTGCATATCTCATAGGCTTCGATAATCTGATGCATTCAGGAGGATTCGATCCTCGCGCAAAATTTTTTTCGGTGATATTGGCAGTCGCCGCGACGTTTACGGTGAATACGCTCTGGGGCGCAGGCATTCTATTGGGGAGCCTATTCCTGGTTGCCGCGGCAACAAAGACGCCGTTGCGCCAAATTGGGAGGAATCTCGCGTTTATTTCGTGGCTGCTGTTCATGACAGGCGGATTGCAGTTTTGGGGAACGATTTCGGCAGAAACCTCCTCAATCGGCCATCCCGCCGTCGCAGTTGCGCTTGAACAAAGCATCATCGCCGTTGTCAGGCTTGTTATTGTGGTCGGATGGGTGACGATCTTCAACGCGTCATCGTCGCCATTAGAAACGGTCGCCGGATTCGAAAAATTGCTGAAACCGTTTCAGCGGTTCGGCCTGCCGGTGGCGAATATCTCAACTGTCGCCATGATTACGCTGCGGTTTTTGCCGATTTTATTCGACGAAGCGCAACAACTGATGCAGACGTTGATCGCGCGCGGCATTGATTGGCGCACAGAAACCTGGGGCGGACGAGCGAGACACCTCGTGTTTCTCTGCGTGGCGCTCTTTAATAGCTTGCTGCGGCGAGTGGACTTATTAACAGTGGCGATGGAGAATCGCGGTTTCATGATTGGAGCGTCGCGAACGTCATTTTATGCCTATCGGCTATATTTTCGAGATTATCTGTTACTGAGTTGCTGCCTGTTCGGGTTTATCGGTTGCGTGTTGATGCGAGCAAGATAAGATGCAGATGACGCGATTTTGAGAAATTCTCGTGAAAATACGATATTTTTCTTGATCTTATTCGCGCTCCATGAGTCTGTAATCATAAGGTTTTCGATAAAGAGCATCCCCTCACACGATCATGTCAGACTCAATACGTTTAGGTTTTGCAGGAGGAACGACCATGAACGGAATAGATAGGGTTCTCAGCGACTTTATCATCGAATCTCAGGAAAATTTAGAGCGCCTGGATCATGAATTTGTCGCGTTGGAACACGATCCGCATAATGAAGAATTATTAGCCAGTATTTTCCGCACGATTCATACGATCAAAGGCAGCGCCGGCTTTCTCAATCTGACCAATCTTGAGCAGGTCTCTCATTACGCCGAGGATGTGCTGGCAAAATTGCGAGAACATTCCTTAGAACTCGACGATGATATTGTGACAACTCTGCTGAGCGGGGTGGATTGCATCAAATCTATGCTGGTCGCGTTAGAAAAAACCGGCGAAGAGGGCAATGTTGATATTCTCGATGTGGTCGTGCAACTGAAAAAAATCGCTGACAATAAACCCGTTGCTGCCAGTTCCCCTGCTCCTGCGCCGAAAAAACCGATTGCTCCAGCAAGAGACGTTGAAGAAGAGGACGAACCGTTCATCGAAGAACCTGTTCAAGAAATCAGGCCCAAAACCTCGAAAGACCTAAAAACTCAGGATAGCGGAGAACATGCCGCCCCAACCCTTGAAGACACGCGCATTCATGTGGATGTGCACCTGTTAGATCAATTAATGAATTTGACCGGTGAGTTAGTATTAGCGCGGAATCAGGTCGTGCAATTTGCGAATACGATTGACGTGCGCGATTTTCGCGCGGTCACGCAGCGCATGAATGTTGTGGTGTCCGAGTTGCAGGAAGTCGTGATGAAAACGCGGATGCAGCCGGTGAAAAAAGTGTTTGGCCAGTTTCCCCGCTTAGTTCGCGATCTCTCGAAACAGCAAGGCAAAGATGTGCAATTGCTGATGGAAGGCCAGAATACCGAATTAGATCGCACGCTGCTGGAAGCGATTAAAGACCCTCTCACGCATTTAGTCCGCAACGCCCTGGACCATGGGATTGAACGCCCATCAGAACGCCAGAAGCTTGGGAAACCCGTTACCGCGACAATCATGATCAAAGCGTATCATGAAGGCGGTCAGGTTGTCATTGAAATCAGCGACGACGGCGCGGGCATCAATATTGATAAAGTGAAAGCCAAAGCGATCCGCGAGCAGTTGGTGACGGCACAGCAAGCGGAAGAAATGAGCGAACGGAATTTGGTGAACCTGATTTTCCGGCCAGGGTTCTCGACGGCGGAAACGGTGACCAGCATTTCCGGGCGCGGCGTCGGCATGGATGTCGTCAAAAGGAACCTTGATAAAATCGGCGGAATTATTGACATTCATACGCAACGTCATAAAGGCACGCGGATGAAAATTCGCATCCCGATCACTCTGGCCATTATTCCGGTCTTAATTGTAAAAGCCGGCCCGCACCGCCTCGCCATTCCGCAGGTCAATCTGGAAGAATTGCTCATGCTGCAAGCGGAAGATAAATCCCAAAGTATCGAGGTGGTGTATGGCGCTGAAGTCTATCGTTTACGCGGGGAATTACTGCCATTGCTCCGGTTAAATAAGATTTTGAATGTTCCCACTATCAAAACCGCTGCCGACAACGTGCATATCGTCGTGCTGTCTGCCGGAGAGCTGCGGTTCGGCTTGATTGTAGATGAAGTTGGCGATACCGAAGAAATTGTTGTCAAACCGTTAAGCACGCATATTAAGCAATTGTATTGTTATGATGGCGCGACCATTATGGGAGACGGCAAACTTGCGCTCATCGTCAATGTCACCGGCTTGTTCAAAGTCACGCAACTGACGCTCGATGACATGAAAAAAGTCGAGGAAATGAAGTTAGAAGCCCGCGAGACGGGTTCGGATGTCGCAACAGGGGAGCATCATCAAACGATTGTCTTATTTAGAGCCGGCAGCAACGAGTTTTATGGCGTTCCATTGGCATTCGTCGTGCGCCTGGAAAAATTTTCAGCCTCTCAAATCGAATATTCCGGTGGGCGGCAGGTCATGCAATATCGCAACGAGATTCTCCCGCTGCTGCGCCTGGAAGATTATTTCGACATTCCGGCGACGCCAGACCCGGAGATGCTGTCGTTGATTGTCTTCGCCGTAGAAAAACAAATCGGATTGGTCGTGCAGGAAATCATTGATACGATTGAAATCAGCACGCACATTGATACAGAAACCTTTAAACAGCAGGGAATTCTCGGCTCGACCATCGTTCAAGGGCATTCTGTATTGATTCTCGATATTCACGGCTTGATTGAAATGGCGTACCCGACCTGGTACAAGAAATTTTTTACCAGCAAACTGTCTGAAGAAGAACGCCATAACCTCCGCGTGCTATTGGTCGAAGATTCTCCGTTCTTTTTGAACATCGAACGCTCATATTTGGAAGCGGCTGGCTATCAGGTGACAACGGCGCAAAACGGGAAAGAGGCGCTGGAAAAATTGGAAGTGCAATCGTATGACGTGGTTGTTACCGATATTGACATGCCGCTCATTAACGGCTACGAATTGACGCGCCGAATTCGAGCGAATGATAAGTGGAAACATCTTCCAGTCATGGCCGTTACCGCGTTGACAGGCGAAAAAGATCGGCAGCGAGGAGTGGAAGTCGGCATTGACGAATATCAGGTAAAACTTGATCGAGACGAAGTGCTCCGCGCACTCGAACTCTTGATTTTGCGACGTCGAGGGCAATAACCTATGCAAACAGCACAACAACAGCAGCAGCAACATGCAGGTACTGAAATGGTGCAACTGGCAACGTTTTTTCTTGGAGATGAGTTGTTTGGCGTCAATACGTTGCACGTGCAAGAAATTCTCACCTATCAGGAAATCACCTCCGTTCCATTAGCGCCCGACTATGTGCGCGGTTTAATCAACCTGCGCGGCCAGATTGTCACGGTCATTGATCTGCGCTGCCGACTCGGATTCGAAAAACTGCCTGATGAAAAAACAAGCATGAATTTAATTGTCAATTCTGATGAAGGATTGATGAGTTTATTAGTGGATAATATCGGCAATGTGCTGGATATCCCTGTAGATCGACTCGTGCCGCCTCCCGGAACGATTCGAGGGGTTGCCGTCCATTATATTCAAGATGTCTGCCAATTAGAAGATGAATTGCTGATCGTTCTCGATTTACAGAGCGTTCTGCAACTTGCGTGATATCGATCTGCGAGATGCTTCGAAAGAGGCATCTCTTTCGTTAGTGAATAGGACGCAAATTCGTGAGAGAGTAAGGCTCCAATTTCATCGGGGACTGGCGTCAGCAGAATTTTCTTCAGACGTAAGAAGAAAGGGATCAACTAAAGGAATGAGCTCCAAACCAGCGCGAATGGTTTGTGAGATGAACGACTATGAAAGAAAAAATCAAGGTCTTAATTGTTGATGATGCGATCGTCGTGCGAATTTTAGTTGGCAACGCCTTATCAAAAGAGCCGGATATTGATTTTGTCGGCAAGGCGGAAAATGGCAAAATTGCGTTAGAAAAAATTGAGGAACTAAAACCGGATGTCGTGCTGTTAGATATTGAAATGCCTGAAATGAACGGGTTAGAGGTGCTGAAAGTCTTGCGAGACAAGGGAATGCCCACCAAAGTCATTATGTTCAGCACCTATACGACTGTCGGCGCAAAACATACATTTGAAGCATTGGAATTGGGAGCGGCAGACTTTGTCCCGAAACCGTCAAGTTCAGGGTTTTCAAAAGGATTCGAACGGGTTCACGAAGAATTATTGGCAAAAATCAAATTCATCGGCAGCGGCAATAGCCGACAAACCGCTCCAAGCCTGCCAACCGCACAAAAGTCATCCTCCGTGATTCGCAGTGGCGAATATGATGTTGTGTTTATTGAAGGGGGCATGGGCGCTCCGAAAACCTTCATGAATATTATCCCTCAAATTCCAGCCGGTTTTCCAGCCAGTCTGCTGATCTTTCAAGCGATGTTTTCCAGTTTCGCCGAGCAATTTGTTCGACGGTTAGAGCAGAACGCCCGCATTCCGATTAAAACCGCAGAACAGGATGACAAGCTTCTCGGTGGGCAGGCGTATGTGCTCATCGGCGATCAATATGTTGCCATAAAACGGACAGGGGCAGATATTCAATTCGCATTTCGAGCGAAAGAAGGCACCGAAAAATATGGCTCAGTGCCGCGATTATTATGCGAATCTTTAGCGAAATTTTATGGGAAAAAAGCGATTGGCGTGCTGTTAGCCGGAGCAGGAGAAGGGAATCTCGAAGGGATTCAAGCCCTCAAAGAGCAGGGCGGACTGGTGCTGGCAGAAGAACCGACAACGCTTGTCGGACGGCAAGTCCTGAATCCATTTGTCGAGAAAAAGATTATTGATGGAATTGTTCCAACACAAGAATTGATTGCAGCCCTGACGAAAGCAGTAGGGTTTTCCGGATAATTCACCGGGAACATCGGCATAAATGGTCTTATATGGAGACGGTGAAAGAGAAACATGGTGGAAACTCTTACAAAATCGTTGCGCGTCTTGATTGTGGATGATGCGATTGTTTTCCGGCGTGGATTGTCTGAAATGCTCTCGGATGTCCCCTATATTGAAGTCGTTGGAACGGCGTCGAATGGCAAAATTGCCCTGATGAAAATTCCCTCACTGAAGCCGGATGCGTTAGTGCTTGATGTCGAAATGCCAGAATTGGACGGAATCGAGACATTAAAAGCGTTGCGGGAACTACATCCCACAATCAAAGTCATCATGCTGAGCATCCATACGACGCGGGGAGCGGATAAAACTCTTGAAGCCCTATCATTAGGAGCGATTGATTTTGTCGAAAAACCGAGCGGCTCAAACGATTATCGGACCAATTTCCAAAAAATTCGCGGGGAATTGCTCCCAAAACTGCGATTGTTGAAACTACAAAAATCGTTTTTAGCGCCGCAGCCTTCGCCGGCCTCTCCGCCGGCAGCCAGCCCGAAACGAGCGCCTTCAGTGTTGCGCAAAGAGTGTGAAGTCATCGCGATTGCCAGTTCCACCGGCGGGCCGAACGCCCTGAACATTGTGCTGCCGGAAATTTCCAGAGAGGCAAACGTCAGCATTTTGATTGTCCAGCACATGCCGCCGCTGTTCACGAAACAGTTTGCGTTGTCGCTTGACCAGAAAACCGAATACACCGTTCGAGAGGCCGCCACCGGCGATATTGTCGCGCCGGGAACAGCCTTCGTCGCGCCGGGGAATTATCACATGGCGCTGCGCGAAGTGGGAGGAGAACGACGCATCACGCTGCATCAAGGCCCGTTGGAAAATGGCTGCCGTCCGTCCGCGAATGTCCTGTTTCGCTCTGTCGCGGAAATTTATGGCAAACGCGCGTTGGGCGTGGTCTTGACCGGCATGGGAAAAGATGGCATGGAAGGCGCAAAAATGATGAAGGAGCAGGGCGCGACCATTATCGCGCAGGATAAGGACACCAGCGTGGCCTGGGGTATGCCGCGCAGCGTGATTGAAGCGGAATTGGCTGACATCGTGCTGCCGCTCCAGGAAGTCGCCCGCACCATCAACCGCATTATTTCGTAATACGCGAACGCTGTCAGACACATTGAACGTGTCTGACAGCTATGTGTGCGTCATTAATGCCAACTGCTGCAACGCGATGATCGTTTTCGCGTCGCAAATCTCGCCGCGCCGAATCA
Organism: Candidatus Moduliflexus flocculans; assembly: GCA_000739515.1. GTDB lineage: Bacteria > Moduliflexota > Moduliflexia > Moduliflexales > Moduliflexaceae > Moduliflexus > Moduliflexus flocculans. Next base: position 1,058,556 of record DF820455.1, on the reverse strand, counting down.
TGGCAAGCGCCTCGTCAAAAGGTAGCGCCAGCAATTGAATATCTTCATGCTCGCAAGCCAGCCCGCCGCCCGCGCTCACCTGCTTTGCCTGCCGCAGATAGCCGAGATAGAGCTGCACCTGTTCTGTCGTGCCGCCGGGGCTGAGGTAACACGCGCAGAGCGGCGTCAATTCCGAGACTTCGTAGCCGATTTCTTCGACAAGTTCGCTATGCGCTACCGCCAGGCCGTCGCGGCCCTTATCAATCACGCCCGCCACGATTTCGATCAGCCAGCCCGATTGATCGCGCAGAAACGCCGGATAGCGAAATTGCTTGATCAGCAAGACATTCTTGTTCTCCGCGTCATAGAGCAACACCCCGACCGCGTTGCCGCGCTCGAACACGATCCGCTCGATTTCGTCGCTCATCGAGCCGTCGAAGCGCTCATGCCGAAACCGCGCTCGCAGGATTTTAAAGACATTCCGAAAATGATATTCTTCGTGAACCGCAATCGTCTCAACGCGCATAATGGCTACTCCTCTGGCGTTTCAAAAAGCGTCCCGCGCCGGGCTTGCCAAGAAACCGGCCATTCTCCACAATCAATTCGCCGCGAGCGAAGACTTTTTCCGGCGTCCCTTTAACGCGCATCCCTTCGTAGAGCGAATAATCTACGATACTGTGCTGCGTGATGGCGGAAATAAACGTTTCATGTTCCGGGTTGATGACGACGAAATCGGCGTCGCTGCCGGGCGCGATCTCCCCTTTTTGCGGATAGAGGCCGAAGAGTTTCGCGGGCTGCGTCGAAACAATATCCACGAAATGATTCAGGCTGATGCGCTGTTCGCTGACGCCGCCGGTAAACATCAGATTCAGGCGCGTTTCGATGCCCGGCCCGCCGTTTGGAATTTTGGTGAAATCGTCGCGTCCGAGGGTTTTCTGGCTCTGAAAATGGAAGGGGCAATGATCTGTGCCGATCACATCAATCATCCGATTACGAACCGCCTGCCAGAGCGCATCTTGATCGAGTTTTTCGCGCAACGGCGGCGACATGACGTATTTCGCGCCTTCGAATTCGATGCCGTCATAGAGTTCGGCGGAAAGAAACAGATATTGCGGGCAGGTTTCGGCATAGACTGGCACACCGCGCAGCCGCGCCTGCGCAATTTGCTCAATCGCCGCGCCGGACGACACATGCACGATATAGACGGGCGCGTCGGCCATTTCCGCGAGAGAAATCACGCGATGCGCGGCTTCGCGCTCCGCAATCGCGGGGCGCGTCAACGGATGATATTTCGGCGCGGTCTGACCGGCGGCGAGCGCGTCATGAATCAAAGCGTCAATCACCTGTCCGTTTTCGCAATGCACGCAAACTAACGCGCCAATCTCTTTTGCCTGTTGCAACACGCGGAAAATCGCGGCGTCGTCAATCATCATTCGGCCTGGATACGCCGTAAACACCTTAAAACTCGTGACGCCCGCTTCGACGATGCGTTCCATATCCCGCAACGTTCGGTCGGTAAATTCGGAGAGCGTGAGATGAAAGCCATAATCAATGACCGCTTTCCCTTCGGCTCTTTGATGCCAGGCGTCAAGTCCTTGCGCCATTGTCTCGCCATGCGCGTGAGCGGCGTAATCAATAATCGTGGTCGTGCCACCGCAGGCCGCCGCAACCGTGCCGGTGGTGAAATCGTCGCAGGAACGGATGTCGCCAAGCGGCATGTCGAGATGCGTGTGGACATCAATTCCGCCAGGAAGAAGATACCGTCCGGTTAAATCGAACGATTGCGCGTCAGCCGCGTCAAGATGGCGGCCAATCTGTTCGATGATGCCATCTCGCGCCAGGATATCAGCCTTGATGGTTTGCGAAGCCGTGATAATCGTCGCATTTTTGAGAAGCGCGCTGTTCATATTTACCCTTTCTGTGCGTTCTTTTCGTTCAGGCAATGATGGATATTATCCAAAATGCCGTTAATAAATGCGCTGGATTTGGGGGTGCTGTATTTTTTGGAAATATCAAGAGCTTCGTTGATCGTGACTTTCGGCGGGATCACGTCTTCATACAACAATTCATAGACGGCATACCGGAGAATATTCCGATCAATCACGGCCATGCGATCAATTGACCAGTTAATCGCGTGTTTGATGATAAATGTGTCAATTTCCTCGCGATGCGAGAGCGTGCCGCGCACTAATTGCTCGGCAAACGTCCTGACATCTTCAGGATAACGAGTCAATCCCCAAAAGAGTTTCAGCGTGGCGTCAACATCCCTCGGCAGAACGTCTAAGCCATACAGCAATTTTAAGGCCAATTCGCGCCCTTTTCTTCTGCTCCGCATACTATGTGACCTGCCATTCGCCAGCGCCATCCGCCTGCTGTTGTCGTTTTACGCTGAACGCCTGACCCGTCTTGACTGTCTATGAGTTGATAAAGAACGAAATGATGCGATACGGTATGCAACGCGGGGAGAATCTGTCAAGCATTTTCTGGCGCGTCCGAATTAGCGGCGATTTTGGGCAGAGTTTATTTTAGAGATTGAGCCAACCCTTGTATATTAAAATCTGATGTTACGCAGCGCCGCCGACAATTCCCCTCCTGGGAGGGGCAAGGGGTGGGTTCGTCCGTGAGTGATTGCTCGTGTCAAGAACCC
>DF820455.1:1005863-1055768 GCA_000739515.1 Candidatus Moduliflexus flocculans | reverse complement strand
CCCCCAACCCCTCCCCGGAGGGGAGTGTGCGGTCATTCGTCTCGAATCGGCTGCGTAACATGAGTTAAAATTTATGAGATTGACGACTGGTAGGGTTAATAGAGAAAAAAAGCATTTACTCTTCCTGCTCATTCTGATACGGTGGGTCATGTTCGAGGCGTTTGCCGAAGCTGATCACGCGGTCGTTTCTGTAACCGATGCTCTGATAGAAATCAATAACGTGCGCATTCGTTTCCCGCACCTGCAAATTAATTTTCGGACACCCCAACGCTTTAAGTAATTGTTCCGCCGCCGCCATCATCTGTGAGGCAACCCCTTGACGCTGATAATCAGGGTCAACCGCGAGATAATTAATCCAACCGCGATGCCCCTCGTATCCGGCCATGCAGGTGGCGACAAGCGAATCCTCAATCAGGCCGACTAAAAACAATTCAGGATTGACCCGGCATTTTCGTTCAATATCACATTTGGGGTTATTCGCTGCTGTCACCAATTGGCAGCGAAACCACAGTTGAATAACGTGAGATTCATCCTCAGGCTGATAGGGGCGAATAAAAAGATCTGGGCGCATATAATCACGATTCTCCCATGAACATGTAGAAAGAAATTGTTTTCGTCATACATGACTCGTCAGTAGCAGGGTGAATAAAAAGACAGATAATAGCGACGCCTTCCGTTTCGAAATGGCGATGACTCTTACGCATCACCATTGTTTTGTCAATAAGAATCGCAGTTTTCGCCGTATTCTCTGCGAGACGAATAGACTGGTGCATAAGCGGTAAGCGCTGACAAGATGAGGCAGGAGGTTGTTCGACGGTATCATTCAACTCTAACGAATATCTTATTGACAAAACAATGTTGGCAATTATTCAGGTTTCAGGAGCGCCGAAGCTTGCTTTGACCGTCAAATACTCGACGACGCGATAGCACCGCAGGCGTTAATATTCCTGAGTGAGCTTTTGCCATGATATGGCCAAAGCAAGCCCAGGCACTCCTGAATGACGACACGGGCGTTTATATAGGTGCGTTGTTTCAAGACTTGCTCATACATGGCAAGTCGTATCATTAACAATCCGCAATCGCTGACAGAAACGCGGCGCGGCAAGGCGCAATGACAGTATTGGCATTCAGCCCTTTCAGGGATTCGCCCTCTGAAGGGCTATTGCTTTTTTGATGGGAAGCAGATCATGGTTATCAAATTTTTGATTCTCTTGTTTGGTGAGTTAGCCTGTTCAAGCGCGGTCATCTTTATCAAAGCCAGTCATGAACACCCGATTTTGTTAGCGGCATATCGCCTGTTTGTCGCGGCGATTGCCCTGACGCCCGCGTACATCAGCGCGATGCGGGCGCAGCCGGAATATCGAATCTTGCGAGGATTGCGTCAGGCGTTCCTGCCGGGCGCGCTGTTAGCGTTGCATTTTATTTCGTGGATTATCGGGGCGCGGATGACGCCGTCTGCGAATGCGTCGCTGATTGTGAATCTTGTGCCGGTCGTGATGCCGGTGTTCCTGATCGTGATGTTTCGCGAATCGCTGACGCGAGCGGAACTCGTCGGAACGATCGTGGCGATGTCAGGCACGGCGATGTTGTTCGTGACCGATTTCAACCTCAGCCGCGCCTATTTTCTTGGCGATGCGGTCTGTTTTCTTTCGATGTTGTTTTTCGGTTTCTACCTGATTTTAGCCCGAAAAAACAGGCAGAACGGGAGCATCTGGCTCTATGTCGTGCCGGTCTATGCGATTGCCGGAGTCATCTGTTTCGTGATTGCGCTGGCCTTTGTCAGCCCGATCAAGCCTTATACGCTGGGCGACATCGCGATCATTGCCGCGCTTGGCCTCATTCCGACAGTCGTCGGCCATTCCATTCTCAATTATTCCATGCTGCACGTGCGCAGTCAGGTCGTCAGCATTATGAGCCTGACTCAGTTCATTTTTGCAGGCATTTCAGGCTATTTTTTCTTTCGCGAAATCCCCGACCGGATGTTCTATGTGGTCAGCCTGCTCGTCTGCGCCGGCTCGCTGATTTCGTTCGATCTGTTTGCAAATCGAGCGAAACGCTGATTCGCCATTGCCTGACGAAGTCAGGCAATGGCGAATGCAATATCACGAGGCAAAAGCAAGCTTTTGCACTCCTGCATCTTTCTGATACGATTCAATAATCCTTGAAATAATTGCACGTTTGCGCTTGACAAAATGAGGTTGCATTTTTATTATATGAATACTTGCTCATATATTCATTTAAAATTCAATTATCACGGTTCGAAAGATGGAACAGAGCGCACAAATCGGACGACGCGCCCTCATTCACGAGGAAAGCTGCGGCAGAGTGGCAGGGCTGATGCCGCCTGACGAATCGCTCTACGAATTAGCGGATTTTTTTAAAGTGTTTGGCGACTCGACGCGCATCAAAATTCTTTACGCGCTCTGCGCCTCGGAAATGTGCGTACAAGACTTGACGGATATGCTGAACATGACTCAATCGGCGATTTCGCATCAATTGCGCATTCTGAAGCAGGCGGGATTAGTGAAATACCGCAAAGACGGGAAATTCGTCTTTTACGCGCTGGCTGACGATCACGTGACGCAGATTATCATGCAGGGCATGGAACATGTCTCCGAACCGCGATACACAATAGGACGACGAGACGCAGAAGAGGCCGATACGCTTCCCCTGCCATCGCCGCAGGGAGCGCAACGATGATGACGCAACTCTCTCGCTATGTATTGGCGTACATTTCCGCATGTTGGGATATGCTGGTGGAAATGTCGCCCTATATTTTGTTTGGCTTTTTCGTGGCTGGCTTGCTGCATATTTTAGTGAATCCCCAGACGATTGCCACCTATCTTGGCAAGAGGCGCATCCGTTCCGTGTTATACGCCACGCTGCTCGGCGTGCCACTGCCGCTCTGCTCGTGCGGTGTGCTGCCGACCGCGACGGCACTGCGCAAACAGGGCGCGAATGATGGCGCAACGCTCGCGTTTTTGATTGCCACGCCAGAAACCGGCGTGGATTCCATCGCGGTCACATACGGGTTGTTAGACCCGATTATGACGATTTTCCGACCGTTCGCCGCATTCGTGACGGCGTTTGTGGCTGGCGTGACGCAAAACCTCTTCGGCAAGTCGTATAATGAACAGGCACTTGAGCAGATTCGCTTAGATCGCTCGTGCAAAGTGGATCACTGCTGCGACGGCGAAAATTGCCCGCCGGAAACGCACCGCAATCATCATTCCTACCGCGAAAAATTGGCGGCGGCACTCAAATACGGTTTCGGCGAGATTCTCGATGATATTGCCGGGTGGCTGATCGTCGGCTTGCTGATTGCCGGGGCGATCAGCGTCTTGATTCCCGACACGTTTTTCGAAGCGTATCTTGGCGGCGGTTTTTCGTCTATGTTGATTATGCTGGCGGTCGGGATTCCGCTTTATATCTGCGCCACCGGCTCGACGCCGATTGCGGCGGCGCTTATTATGAAGGGCGTCAGCCCCGGCGCGGCGTTCGTCTTTCTGATGGCAGGGCCAGCGACGAATGCCGCCACGATTTCTGTCGTGTACGGATTGCTGGGCAAACGCGCAATAGCAATTTACTTAGGCAGCATTGCGGCTTGTTCGGTGCTGATGGGTTTGCTGCTTGATAAGATTTACGGCTGGATGCATCTCGTGGCGCAATCAACTGTCGGCAGCGCCGAAGCAATGGTTCCGCGCTGGTTTAGCGTCGTGGCGGCTCTCGTCTTGCTGTTCCTGATCGGGCGGAGTTTTTATGAAACGTGGCAGCGGCGGCGGGCGCGTCCGGCGGAGACATGCGGCGGCAGTTGTTCCTGCTCACATTCGCATTCGTAATCTGGATTTTAGCCCTGGCAGGCTTGTCCGAAAACGCAACCAGCCGGAGAAAAAAATTCTCTCCGGCTGGCGTTGATACTTTATTGAACTGCTGCATGTGATCGTTTGTATTATTTTTTCTCTTCTTCTTCAAATCCGATGCTTCCATCCACAAATTCTTGTAAGGCAATATTGACCGGCGCCACATGTTTCGTGGTCAGTGGTTGTGCCCCGTCAACAATCTGATGCATCCGTTTGGACAATACATGAACTAATAAAAATTTATTCGGTTCTTTTTCCATTGCCTGAGCAATCAAATCAAATCGAAACATAAGACAACACCTCTCTTTTTTGAGTTATTGGCATCTGACGCTGCGTGAAAAGAATTTTTTGTTGCAGCATCACGCAACATCCCACAATTTAAAACGCGCAAAAAATGTCAAGCCTTTTCTCTCTCAGTTCAGGATTCACGCTCAATCCGGCCAGGTGTTTACGTCCTGACAGGATTTTTCGCGTCGTGCAGCAAGTCATGAATATGCGCCATCACGTCTTCTGTCAGGCGTTGCAGTTGATCTTTATCGCGAGCGTCGCCGTCGGGCGCGGGAATCGGCTCGCCAAATTTGATCGTAATTCGGCGCGGACGCGGAAAAATTTTTCCTAACGGCAACGCCGTTGAGACGCCGTGTAACGCGACCGGGACAATCGGCGCGCCGGTTTTCAGCGCCATCATCGCCGCGCCCTGCCGCAGCCCTTTCGCTTTATGTTCTTCGCTGATGCCGCCTTCCGGGAACACGCACAAAATCTGTTGATGTTCCAGCGTGTCGAGACACGCCTTCATCGCCGACAGGCTTGCGCCTGAACGCTTGACCGGAATGCAGGGCAAGCGACTGAAGAGCCAATGAAAACGCGGGTGGTAATAATGATGATGTAACATCAGGAAATAAATCACGCGCGGCACGACTGCCGATAGCAGCGGAGGGTCCATGAAACTGCTGTGATTCGGCACAAGCACCACTGCCCCTGATGCCGGAATATGCTCGATGCCGATGGCCTCCAGGCGGAAATACAGCCGAAACAGCGCATAGCCGTAAGGACGCGCCGGAAGATAGTACCGTCTGGTAAAATCCGTAAGTGTAAACGTGGTATCGTCTATGGGGTGCATAGGGCAGCCTGTCAGGCATGTGAGCCATGCCTGACAGGAATTTTAGACTAATATAAGGTCGCCGACGGAGGTTCCAACATTTCAGGCTGATGCGATTGCACCGCAGGGAACTGCGATGATTGTCCACCCGACCAGCCCTGCGTCCACGACGTGTCCGTATATCCCGATAAATTCGGCGTATAGACGTTAAATCCATAGGCTTGCGGGTCGCCGGCAATCGCCATCGCCGCGATGAGCTTCGCAAGATAATCTTGCTGCGGCGAATGGCTGATCACGGCTAAACGCCAGGTGCCAGCGCGTTGATACAGTGAGGAGATATATCGCGCGAACGCATACGTCGAAGCCTCTATTGAAAAACGCTGATCCCTGCCTGCCGACGTGCTCAGGCCATATTGCCGCGCCTGCGCGACGGACAATTGCCATAAGCCCGCGCGGCCTGATGAGGAGGCAGCATTCGGCTGAAATCCGCTTTCGATCAACGCAATGTATCCGATTTCCGGTGGAACGCCATACGAACGGAGGATAGACGCCACTTGCGGGAAATATTGATTGGCGCGTTGCAGACAGCGTTCGAAATCAGCCTGCCGCTGCTGGAAGATGCGAATATTGCGCTCAACCTCGCCGGAAAATTCATCTTGCCAGTTCCACGACTGATCGGTCGGGGAAGTCGGCGTGATCTGCTGAGGCTGACTCGGACGCGTCACCGGTATCAAGCGAGAATTGATTGAGTTGGATGATGGCGCGACGGAAATCGGCGTCAGTTGATACCGGGTTTCTTCGCGTAATTTACTGACTTTATCAAGCTCTTGCTGCATATCTCCCGCGCCACGCGCGTCATACGCCTCGTTGATGCGACCAACGAGTTCTGTGCGTTCTCCGCTTACGCCCTGAATCTGAGAGGTCGAAAGGATGCTGACGCCGCCTTGAATCTGCGATTGGCTCTGAATTTGCGCTAACGCCGGATCGAGTTCTTGTTCAATCAAAATTCGCGCGCGTTCAAATTCCAGCACCGCTTCTCTCACATTTCCTTCCTGCATGCGGGTTTCGCCAGAAGCAACCAGCGCTTCGGCTTCGGCTAATGAGCTTTGCACCTGCATTCCCAGGCTTTCTCCTGCCGATTGGGTATAGGCGAGCCGCGTATCGCCGCCGCCCTGAATCGAGACGCCTTGCGATTGAGCGCTCATCACCGGTTGCGCCCCTTTGGGGTAATAAATGGCGGTTCCTCGCTGCTGTTGAATGTACACTGGTTCTACCGGCAACTGCGACCGGCTTATCTCTGTCGGCGGATTGAGCACCTGAGAGAGCGAACACGATGACAGCGCAAATACGCTGACCGTCAATATGAGCGCACAAGCATGACCATAACGTCTGTGCATACATCCTGTTCGGCAAAGCAACGGCTGCGCCGTTTCTCTACCGAGTCCCTGTAAAAAGCTGTTGATATTCTTCGAATAATTGTTGTTGAGACTGGCCGACCTGAAGATGTTGCCAGGGAAATCGCTCGTCTGCTCCTCGTTCCCGATGATTATAAAATTCAGGAGAGCGCTGCAATTGCCGAAACGCTTTTTTCCAATCCCCTTGATGCGATTTGGCAAGCAGCAACACCTCCCCGATTCGACGGTCGCCCCTGGCCAAAATCCCTTGCCAGAGCGCCATGCGCAACGGCTCCGCAATCACATCCACATTCCCGACGCGGGCGAATCCGCGCGTGATGCACTGCAATTTCTGTTTCAATTCCCGCTCAGTTGCCATCCCGCACCATTGCAACGGCGTTGATGGTTTGGGAATGCATGGATTCACGCTCACCGTAATCGTTCCGACTTTACCGGTGCGTTTCATGGTTTGCACCATGAGGTCGCGGCAGTTCCGCCCCACCTCGATCAAGGCCTCAATATCGTCATCTGTTTCGGAGGGAAGCCCAATTAAAAAGTAGAGTTTGACGTTGGGAATCCCTGCCAGCGCAATGCGTTCAATCGTGGCATATAACATGTCGTTTGACAAGTTTTTTCGCACGATTTTTCGCAAACGTTCCGTTCCCGCCTCTGGCGCCAGGGTGATCGTGCGCTGTCCGGCGCGGGAAAGCCGCTCCAAAATATCAGTATTGGCGCATGCGCTGATGCGAAGGGAGGAAACTGTCACGCTTCCGCCGCGTTCGAGAATGAAATCATACAGTGCCTCAAAATGCGGATAATCGGCAACGGCAGGGCTGACCAATCCAATCTTTTGGCGAAATTGCAGGCCATGTTCGATCAGGCGCTTCGCGGTTTCGAGCGAGAGATGGCGGAGAGGCCGCTGCGTGTAACCCGTATGGCAAAAACGGCATTTATACGGGCAGCCGCGTGTCAATTGAAGCAAAAACATGTCGCCGAATTCGGTTTCTTCAGTCAAAATGCGCGAATACGCCGGAAAAGTCTCTAAATCCGTCAGCGGACAGGTTGAAATGACCGACGGCGCTCCGCCGATTGGCGTAACGGCGTCAATCGTGCCGTCGTCATGATAGGCCACATCATATAATGCTGGAACATAGACTCCTGGAAGAGCGGCAAGATGCTCTAATAGCTCGGGTTTCGAGCGCGTCGGCGCATATTGCTGATAGGCGGCGACGAATTGCGGGACAATCTCTTCGCCATCACCAAGCAAAAAGGCGTCAACAAACAGCGCTAACGGTTCGGGGTTGATTGTGGTAATCGCTCCGCCAGCGATGATCAGCGGATGCGAGTCGCGACGGTCTTCCGCTTTGAGTGGAAGGCGGGCAAGTTCGAGAATGTCGAGCAGATGGAGATAATCGTTTTCGAAGGAAATCGAAAACGCCACCATGTCAACGTCTGACAGCGGCGTTTTCGATTCAAGGGAGCAGAGCGGCGCGTGTGTTTGCCAATATAACGGAAGCAGAGGGGCATCCGGCAAAAATGCGCGTTCGCAGCAGACGTTTTCGCATTCGTTCAGCAATCCGTAGATCGTCTGAAATCCAAGGTTTGACATTCCGACTGCATAGGTATTCGGGTACGTCAGAATGATCGTCGTGTTGTTATAATGGGGTGTGACGATTGTTCCGATTTCCCCTCGCAGTTTGGCATCAAAATCCTGACGGATGCGATAATTCACACAGAAAGTCCATAGAGACGCAGGCAGTGCGTCTCTCTTTAGCAGAGGCGCACAACCGTGCGCCTCTGCGGCATAGTTCCTTAGTCAACCTTTTTGCGGATAAACGTTGGCACGTCGAGATCGTTTTCGATGACGAAATCGCCGCTGATTGGTTCAACTTTTTTCCTGAAAGGAGATACATAGGATTTTTGCGGTTGCGGTGGCTGTTGCGAGGGGCGTTCCAGTTTACGATACACCGGAGCGCGTTCCGTGCTGCCAAGCTGTCGTTCCATGCGTTCTTTATCAATTTTGGCTTTCGTGTCGAAGCCGGTCGCGATGACAGTCACCCGAATGTCGTCGGCCATGTTTTCGTCAATCACCGCGCCAAAAATGATGTTCGCGTCAGGGTGGGCAGCTTCTTGAATAATCGAGGCCGCGTCGCTGATTTCATGCAGGCCGAGGTTCTTTCCGCCGGTAATGTTGATCAACACGCCGCGCGCGCCATCAATCGAAATATCGTCTAATAACGGACTGGAGACCGCTTTATTGGCGGCTTCAATTGCGCGTTGATCGCCGCTGGCAATCGCCGCGCCCATCAATGCCACGCCCATATCAGCCATAATAGTTTTGACATCGGCAAAATCGAGATTAATCAGGCCAGGAATCATGATTAAATCGGAAATGCCCTGCACGGCCTGAGTGAGCACATCGTCCGCCAAAAAGAAGGCATCCAGCATCGAAGTCTGTTTACTGACCATGCTGAGCAACCGTTGATTCGGGATGGTAATCAATGTGTCAACCACGTCGCTTAATTCTGCCAATCCAATTTCAGCCTGGCGAGAGCGGTAACTCCCCTCGAAGAGAAATGGTTTGGTGATAACAGCAACCGTCAACGCGCCAAGTTCTTTCGCTTTTTCGGCAATGACCGGCGCGGCGCCCGTTCCCGTGCCGCCGCCCATTCCAGCGGTAATGAAGACCATTTCGGCGTCCTGCACCATTTCGGTGATCATATCATCATCTTCTTGCGCCGCCTTTCTGCCGACTTCCGGGTCTGAGCCTGCGCCTAATCCTTTCGTCAATTTTGCGCCTAACTGATATTTCAAGGGCGCCTGACTTTGCCGTAACGCTTGCACATCTGTATTCGCCGCAATAAACGACACTCCGCCCAGCCCTGCGGAGATCATCCGATTGACAGCATTCCCGCCGCCGCCGCCAACTCCGATCACTTTTAGTCGCGCTTTCGTGCCGCTATCGTCAATAAATCCTGTGGTTGCTGCTGTGGTGATTGCCATGTTTCCATCCCCTTCCGTCACGCGTGATAAAGAAGAACGGCCCCCCTTCCGATCAGCTTTCTCGGCGTGTTGACGTATCGCGCTTTTGTCGCTCATGCTCGTTTACCCTCTAAAAGAATTCTTTGAACCATTGTTTCATGCGGGCCAGAATTCTTGGAAAAATATGTTCATCATGTGATTTTTGGAATTTTCCGGCAGTGTCAAACTCCATGCCGTATTGAACAAGCCCGACCCCTGTCGAATAAATCGGGCTGTTCACCACATCAATTAAGCCGCCGATATTGGTTGGCATGCCTCGACGAACCGGCAGATCAAAAATACGTTCTGCTAGTTCCGGGACGCCTTTCATAATAGATGCGCCTCCCGTCACGACGACTCCGGCAGCTAACAGATTTTCATCGTAATTGATTTGTTTGAGGTCATTTTTGACTAATGTAAAAATTTCTTCCATCCGCGGCTCAATAATTTCACTCAACACTTGCCGCGACAGCACGCGAGGCTTTCGCCCTCCAATGCTGGGCACTTCAATCGTTTCATCTTCTTCGACCAATTCGGAACTTGCGCAGCCGTAACGACATTTGATCCGTTCCGCTTCGCTGGTCGGCGTTCGCAGCCCGACGGCAATATCATTCGTCACGTGATTGCCGCCTAAGCCGAGAACAGAGGTATGGCGAACTTTTCCATTGATATAGACAATGACATCCGTTGTCCCTCCTCCGATATCAATCAAAACCACGCCTAATTCTTTTTCTTGCGGGGAGAGCACGGCTTTGCTCGACGCAAATTGTTCCAGCACAATATCTTCAATTTCAAGACCTGCGCGGTTCACGCTTTTGACAAGATTCTGAGCCGAGGTGACGGCTGCGGTGATGATATGCACTTCGACTTCGAGGCGAACGCCAGACATGCCGTAGGGATCAATGATTCCGTCCTGCTCGTCAATAATATATTCCTGGGGAAGGATATGCAGCACTTCCCGATCTACCGGGATTGCGACGGCGCGGGCAGCGTCAATCGCTCGATTCACGTCCTGTTTGGTGATTTCTTTATTTTTGCCGGAAACGGCCACCACGCCGCGACTATTAATCCCTTTAATATGGCTTCCAGCAATGCCGACAAACACGCTATTCAAATCTACGCCGGCCATCAACTCCGCTTCTTTGACCGCTTTTTCAATAGATTTAACCGTGCCTTCGATATTGACCACGACCCCTTTGCGCAAGCCACGCGATGGGGAACTGCCAATTCCGATAATATCAATTCGTTGTTCGTCGCTGACTTCGCCGACAATCGCGCAAATCTTTGTCGTCCCAACGTCTAAGCCCGCAATAATTGTTCCTTCTTTCGCAGCCAATTCGTTTCACCCTTTACGTAAAGATTATCCGCCTCTCCAACTATCATGACAGCGTCTCTATGCCATGTTTCCGCTATATCGCGATATATCTGGTATTCCTGTCAAATAAAAAAGATGAGTAGAACATACTTTTTTATGATTGCGACTCTTTATGCTGAGTCACAACGATGCGTTTTTCGAATCGCAAATCAATAGAGGCCAGCGTGTCTTTCGGCAAATCCGCATAAATCTTTTCCAGGCGTTGCAACCCTTGTTGATAGGTTTTCAAAGAGAGGCGAATCTCCGGCGAGGTATCGGAGACAAGAAAGGCGACATTTTCAGAGCATTCAAGTCGAATTTTTCGCACATGCTGCAACAGCGGATGCTGCATCACATCGTCAAGCGCATGAAACGCCTCCTGTAATTGCGAAGAAACGCCGTTTTCATTAAGCTGCGTCAGCAGAGAACCAGTAATAATCGGCAAACGGATGGCGCTCCCAGACGCTAATGATCCTAATATCACGCCGTCACGATCAATCAAATATAATTCATCCAATTTCACGAGCGCAAACGGCTCGCGCTCTGTCACAATAATGCTGAGTTTGTCCGGAAACTGCCGAAATACGTCCGCATGGCGAATCCAGGGCAACGATTCTACTTTCTGCTGAATATCGTGTAATCGGACATGAAAAATATTGGTATGACGAGGAAGATTGAGATGTTCAACAATCGCTTGAGGCGTTAATCGAACATGCCCACGAATGCCGATTCTGGAAATTTCGAACCTCGGCGAGGTTTGCATATACCACACGACTCCTCCCACCATTATTACGCACAAAACAACGCACACGCCCGGAATCCATATTCGCCGCATAAACGTCACGTATCCCGCTATCTGTTCTCGAAACTGCTGCGCAGAATCACTAACTTTCATTAATCATGCGTCCTTATTTATATAAGATTCTTAAATGATAAAAGGGTTTAGAGAATTTATATCAGAAGTTGAAGAAAACGCTAACCGCCCAAAAATTCGAAAATTATACAGAAATTACGCCAGGATAACATTTCCTGAAAAAGTTGTCAAATGTAAAATATGATTTCCAATCCGCGTGTTCTGCGCATGGGGAATATTTTCCCCATATCATATCAAATTTTCGCGTCATTGTTTCTGTTCCGGTGGACAGCCTTGTCCACGGAAACAAGAGAACCTGAATCGTTTCTCTCTCTAAGCGCTCGACGAACAAGGCTGTTTGTCGGGACATAAATAATTACATTTTCACAATTTTTGTTTGACAGAATTTTTCATATTCATTTGTAGAGTAAGGCGGGTGTAAAATAAGCGGTAAGCCTTATTATAAGGAGATTAGAGATTATGAGACGCGAGTTGAAGATTTTTTCAGGAAGTTCTCATCCTGAATTGGCCAAAGCGATTTGTGAATATAACGAAATTCCATTAGGCGCATCAGAAATCATTAAATTCAGCAACGAAAATATTATGGTGCGATTGCTGGAAAATGTGCGCGGCTCCGACGTGTTTGTCGTGCAGACCTCCTGTCCGCCGGTCAATGAAGGCATTATGGAAATGCTGATTATGATTGATGCGTTGCGGTATGCCTCGGCAGAACGGATCACGGCAGTCATCCCGTATTTTCCGTATGCGCGGTCGGACAAAAAGGATAAGCCGCGCATTTCAATTACGGCGCGACTGATGGCAGATTTGCTCCAAACCGCTGGAGCGCATAGGGTCTTAACAATGGATTTGCATTCTCCGCAAATTCAGGGGTTTTTTCATGTGCCAATTGATCAGTTGATTGCCGCGCCACTGATTTGCGACTACTTTCGCAACAAAGATTTAAGCAATGCCGTGTTGGTGGCTGGCGATGTCGGAGAATCAAAAAGCATCGGACGCTATGCGAATCGGCTGAATCTGCCGATTGCCATTATTGATAAACGCCGCGACGGCGATGATGAAAAAGCGCGAGCGGTGCATCTGATTGGCGAAGTACAAGGCAAAGACGCGCTGATTATTGACGATGAAATTGCGTCAGGCGGCACGCTGCTTGAAGCGGCGCAATTTTTGAAGCGTTACGGCGTAAAAAGCGTCTCGGCGGCGGCGGTGCATCCGGTATTAAGCGGGCGAGCGGTCGAACGACTGCATCAGATCGAGCTTGACGAATTAGTGGTCACCAATACCATTCCTTTAGGAGGCAAGCAAAGCCAGTACGATAAGTTCAAAGTCTTGTCCGTCGCGCCGCTGCTTGGCGACGCGATTATGCGGATTCATAACGGCGATTCGGTCAGCAAGCTGTTCAGATAGTGTCCAAAAAACTGTCAGACACTTTCAACGTGTCTGACAGTTATATCGTAACATTCTTTCCTCAATTCGCGGCATTTTTTGCGCAACGAAAGCCGATGTGGCTGAGTTGATACGTTTCCTGTCCGGGAGTTTTGTTTGCTCCTCTCGCCTCAAAACGCTTGCTGCTCCATGCGCCCCCTTTTAAGACATAAAACTCCGGGTCTCCCTGATAATGCGATTGCGTCCACTCCATCGCATTGCCCCCCATATCGTAGATTTGAAACGGGCTGAGATCGTCCTCAAACGATCCGACTGGCGCAACATTTTTATTAATTTGATTGATATTGACGCGCTGCGTGTCGAATGTGTTGCCCCAGGGGTAAACCAAACCTTGCGCTCCTCGCGCCGCAAATTCCCATTCTTCTGCGGTTGGCAGGCGCTTTCCAGCCCATTTCGCGTATGCTTGCGCATCGCTCCAGGAGACAAACGTGACTGGATGGCGCTCCGTTCCAGGAGGATACATCCCGTTCTGCCAGTTTAGCGGCGGTTGATAGCGCATGGCGTCCACGAATTTTTTATAATCGGCGTTCGTCACTTCGTAGCGGTCGAGATAAAACGCTGATAACGCTACCGTTTGGCGGGGTTTTTCATCCTCCACCATATCGCGCGATACATGTTCGTGGCGCTGCAAGCGGTCGAGTTCTTTCGGATCGCTTCCAATAATAGCCGTATTCGCCGGGATCAACATCATATTCTCCGTCGAGCCGCCCGTGCCGCCAAGAATAGATGAGGTCGCCTGGCGTTGAGGTTCGTCGAATTGAGCATCTTCACTGAGTTGGCGAGTTTTTTCCGGCATTTGCGTCGGAAGTTCGTTTGGACGTTCGTCCGGCTTGGCAAGCACCGGCTCGATCCGCTCAGGCGAACTCTCTGTTGAAGGTTTCAGCCCCCATTCGGAAATCCAGCCGGTTCGTCCATCAGAAATCCGCACGTTGTACCATGTCCCTTGTCGTTTCAAGACTTCAACCTCAGTGTCTTGCAGAATTGTCGCAATCACGTTGTCGGCTGTCGTCGTTGGCGTTTGACGCAGGTTCACTTGCGGATTTTTGACTGCCATCATCTGTCCGGCGCTTGCAGACGAGGGCATGAGCGCAATCATCCCCCAGAAACAGGCATATATCAACCACCTATGGCGTATATTCTTCATCGAATTGCTCCTTTTTCAACGATTACGAAATTATCAGATGTTCTCGTTATCCGATATTCTGTCAGGAGAGCCTGACGTATTTGGCTTCATCGAATAGCAGAAGAATACCGCACATATCTGCAAATGTCAATCAAAAAGTAGAGAAAGCGAGAAATCCTTCTTTTACGTCTTGTTGTGCTATTCGGCGCTCTTTTTCATTTTTTGGGATAGAGTTCTTGACAGAAGCATCATCACGTTTTAAGACTGATAATATTTGTTAGAACAAAGAGGGCATTATACAAAAGGCAATCCTGTTATACCCCCTGATGTTCATATTAAAATCGCATGAGGAATAACGGAGTGGGATCAGAAGCAGAGTTGTCAGGAATGGAAATGGGTAACGACCTCGCAACCCGACTTCTCAGATAACGCAAGTGGGCATTATGCAGACATTCTGGAGGATGTGGGAACATCTCGCACATTGTAAATATTATTGGAGATGGTTATTGAAATGTTGCCTGTTTGTGATCGTCTTATTTTTCGTATTAAATCCTAATTTGTTCTTGTTTATCAAGCAATTATTCATCTATGCCAACGTCGAACAGCTTATTCAAACCAACTTCGATGGATTAGAGGAGATTAATCGCGAGATTGACGCGCGACTTGCTCTAAATGCAACGAAACGAGAGGAATTTAAGACGATTGAGCGATATGTCTATGAAAAAATTTCGTATGCATACGATTGGGATAATTGGGGAAATTTAGATTATTGGCCTAATGCCGAACAGGTCTGGGAAAGACGGCGAGAAGATTGCGATGGGCGAGCGATATTGGCAGTAAGCATCCTTCGTTCGCGCGGATTTTCTGACGCGATATTGGCGGGCAACTTCCGCCATATATGGGTGACAATCGGCGACGACGGTTTGATGTCGCCGGATAAGGAACAAAACCTGCGTCGAGAAAACGGGAAGACGACTGTGACGCTGCCGTCGCTTTCGTTAATGCTCAAAAGCTTTGCAATTTACTGGGCAGATTTCCCGGTCTTGCGAAATCTGCTCCTCTTTGGAGTTATACTCGTCCTGATATATCATCCGTGTCGCGAATTAACGCCTTTTTTAGGCATGATGATCGCGGTGTTGATTGGCTATCTGTTATTAAAAGATTGGGCACGCGCGACGCTTCGAGCCGATCAAATTGTGCTCTCCACAGATTTGGCGCTTGGGACGGCGTGCATGATCGGCGCATTATTGTATGCCCCGCTTCGACATCTCTCATGCATGCATCTGGTGAGAGCGATACAACAGAAAAATGCGAGCGCTCAAAAACGACAGCTATGCGCCACAATGGCAAAACACTGCGCGATCTCGATGAAAGGAGAAACTGATGGCAGAGCAGCAGCCGGAACACCGACGAAGTGACCGATGGTTGCTTATCGTCGTATTATTACTGTTTTTGTGCGGTCTTGGCATTCGCGGCTATGCGTATTTATATGAACAGCAAGCGACCATGCCAACATCAGCAAGATCATTGTCGCCGCATGGCGCGAAAACACTGCCAGAAAACCCCGGCGGCGTCTCGTTTCGCTCTGAGCAGCAGATGAAAAATGCGGGGGACACGCCTGAAAATTTTGCCTTTTCATTAGCGCCATATTTGACTGAAGGCGGGTTGAGCTTTTTTTTAGGTTTTTGTCTGGGCGCATTTTTGCGAATAGCCGCTAAAACGGTGGCGATTGTGATTGGCGGCGTCTATTGCTGCCTGATTCTGTTGAGCCACTACGGTGTGGTGGCCATAAATTGGGGCGAATTTCAGCAGATTATGCATCACGTCTTGCTCAATACGCAGCCGCATCTCGAAAGCCTGCAACACGTTATTCGAGCCAGTCTCCCATCGGCAGCGATGGGCGGGCTTGGCATCTGGCGCGGCGTGAAAAAATCATAGGCGCATCTATGCCAGAATCAATCGTTGCCTGGGGAGTCAAAGATATTCATACATCCGCGCAATTAGTCCTGGCAAAACGCTTAGGCTTTTTTCAGCGTTACGGGCTTCAAGTGGAATGTAAGCTTTTTCCGTCGGAAGAAAATTGTCTTCACGCGTTCGAACACTCCTCTGCCCCGCCTTTTATCTGGACACAGACCCTTCCGCATTTTCTGGCGCTGCGAGCGAACGGCCTGCCAATCCGTATTATTTCCCCGTTAGCCGATATTTCTGCATCGTATCAATTCGTGATCCGAACGGAGAGCGGGATTGTACTGCCAGCAGATTTGCAAGGACGCCGAATCGGCATGGTTCAGGGGTCGTTTGTCGAAATTCTCTTTCATAATATGGCGAAAGATTTTCAGCTTGATCTTTCCCAAATTATTGTGGTGAACGCTTCTCCTATCGAACAGTTAGAACTGTTCGCAAACCGCGAAATTGATGCGGTCGCCTGCTGGGAACCCTGGACAAGCCAAGCATGTTACATCGGGGGGACGCGCTATTTTTCTGGCTTATATTCGTCCATTCCTGGGCATGAAGGCCGGGTTAACTGGCTGACGGGGCAAAGCTTGCTCGTGACGTTCGAGGAACATATCCAACACGAATCTGACACGCTGCTCGCCTGTTTACGCGGAATCGAACATGCGACAACCTACCTGAATTCAACGCTGCAAAAAGCAGCCTCCGTCTTTTCTGACCTGCTGGATACTGATAAAGAAGAATTAGTCACATTGCTGCAAAAAAATATTTATGCGATGCAGATGAATGAGTTATTTTATATTGGCCTCGTATCCGGACTCGAACTCTTTTTGCAATCCAGGCCATCCGCCATTTTCACCGCAGCAGAATTGTACGATACGCGCCTGCTTGCGCAAATTCAGCCCGGTTTCGTGCGACAAGATTGGCAAACTCACGCCGATGTCGAAGAGACAGAGATCGTGGAGGATCACCAGATCTATTATCCGACCAATGTTCGTTTTCATCTTCCTCAAGGACGAACACCGCGTTATATTGTCGTGGATGACACGCAAATTGTCGTAGAAATGTTTTGCGAAATGATCGAAATGATCGGAGGGAAAGTGGTGGGAACGGCCTCAACCGGAGCGCAAGCCATGATTTTGTACGCCGATCAATTGCCGGATATTGTTGCGATTGATATTTCGATGCCGGATATGAACGGCATTGAGGCAATCAAAAATATTTTACGCATGAACCCACTGGCGAATATCATTGTCGTCAGTGGCAATAGTTACGAACATGTTCGGCAGGAAGTTTTTCGATTAGGCGTGAAGCTCTTTATTGCAAAACCATTTCATGTTCCAGATATTCTTCGACTTCTTCAGCGATTTACTCAAGAACAGGGAAAAGAGGAGAGTGAACGCCTCGCCGTCATCCCGGCGGGGGAGGTATGATGCCTCCTGCCCCCGTAGCGCCAACTCATAAACCTGTTCTGGTAAAAATCAGACACATCAGAAATTAATCAATAATTTCTAAAATATAGGTTTTCCCCAATTTCCTTCCGGCTGCTTTAAGGAGTGTCCGTATTGCGTCTGCTGTTCTCCCCTGACGCCCAATAATTTTCCCTCGATCACGTTCTGAAACTTTCAATTCAACAATTGTGCTATGACTTCCTTGAATTTCAACAACCTCGACCTGTTCCGGCTCATCAGCCAGGGCTTCCGCAATAAAACGTACCATGTCTTTCATCGAACCTTCGCGTTCCTGTTCCACGTGACCAATAAGGGCAGCACAGTGGTTCTTTACACGCCGTCAGCGCCACGTCTTCAAAAAAAATTGGCGTGTAAAGAAGACCACTCTGCAACTCTTTCCTTCCTGTCGTAACAGCTTTTGTTGTTCTACAACTTCCGTATGCTCGACAACGACAGCAATTCGCAGCCCTTCGAAGCAATGTCAGCCGGTTTACTTTCCGCCGATTTTTTCCTTCAGGCTTGTGCCAGGGCTGAATTTGGGAACATCTTTTGCCGGAATTTCCATCGGCTTTTTGGTGCTTGGGTTGCGGCCAGTGCGGGCTTTGCGGGTGACAACAGAAAATGTGCCAAAACCGATTAATGTGACCTTTTCTTTTTTGGTCAACGCATCGCTGACGCTGTCCACAAATGCATTCAGGGCGCTTTCGCAATCTTTTCTGGTCAAACCAGATTTTTCAGCCATGGCTCCAATTAAAGAGTCTTTATTCATGATATTACTCCTCCCACTACTATAACGTTGCTGTTAGACAATAACTCTGCGTGAAAATCATCTCCCGATCATTTTCAGCAGGGGTGAATGGATGAACCTGCGCTTGCCTGATATAGGAGAAATCAAACGTTCGAGATGACCCGTCTGACTTCTTATCCTGACATGCCGAATATAGCAAATGTCTTTTTTAACGTCAACAGAAATGTGATGTAATTTTTCTTTTTTTTTGATGAAGACGCCGATGTAGAAGGCTTTTTGAAGATAGCGCTATGATAAATCGTTTATTTTCAATAAGATACGAGTTGCACGATTCATCAGGGAAAATGCGCAATCTTTGAAAAATTTTTCAGGAAAATGAGCGCTTTCAG
Source organism: Candidatus Moduliflexus flocculans (assembly GCA_000739515.1). GTDB lineage: Bacteria > Moduliflexota > Moduliflexia > Moduliflexales > Moduliflexaceae > Moduliflexus > Moduliflexus flocculans. Next base: position 1,037,059 of record DF820455.1, on the reverse strand, counting down.
GCTGGAATTGTCCGATCTTAGAAAATCGAATATCGTTTCGCTTGACAGTGAATGATGACAACTCTATATAAATGTGAATGTGTTTCATCCAAAAAATCTCTTCATTCTGAGAGGGGGGTATCATTAATGAACACTAACCACCGCATTCCCAACGTTCTGATCATGCTTTTCGTGATTCTGCTTGCGATCCATCTCCCGTCATCGCTGTTCGCGCAAGTATTGAACCCCAGATTCGGCAAAAATAAGGTTCATTATAAGGTCTTCAAATGGGCAACGCGCGAAACGCCCCATTTCAAAATTTATTTTTATAAAGGCGAGGAACGTCTGGCTGATAATACCGTCAAAATGGCCGAGCGAGCGTATGCTTATCTCTCGAAGGCGCTCAATCATGATTTTCTCCATAAAATTCCGCTGATTATCTACGCCTCGTCTGACGATTTCCAGCAAACTGAAGTTATTTCAGGAATGCTGGATGAGGGGATTGGCGGCGTCACGGAAAGTCTGAAAGGTCGGATTGTCATTCCGTTTTTAGGCTCGTATCGCAGCTTTAATCACGTCATCGTGCATGAATTGACTCATGCGTTTCAATTCGACATTTTAAGCGGCGGCAAATCAGGTTTCGCGGCATTTTCACCGGGCATTTACCTGCCGCTCTGGTTCGTCGAGGGTATGGCGGAATATCTGTCAGAATACAATAATCCGCTCACTGTCATGTGGCTGCGCGACGGCGTGGCGCAGGGAACTTTGCCCAAGCCTGATGACGTGGAGCAGATGCAAGACATTCGGGTATATCGTTTTGGCCAATCATTGTGGGAGTATATCGTCAACAAGCATGGTCAGCGCGTGATCGCCGAATTATTGCAGCGCTTATCGGAAGATCAGCCCTGGGAGGATGTCATCCAGACCGTAGCCTCGACGACCTGGCAAGAAATTTATGCGGGTTGGCGCGAAGAGACGATGACTGCATATGCCGCCGCGCCAGATTCCGGTCAGCGTCCGCTTAAAGAACAGGCCGCTTTGCTTGTGAAACATCACGAAAAAAAATTTGCGCTGAATATTATGCCCGCCATTTCCCCCGACGGCAAATATGTCGTGTTTGTGTCGGATCGCGATTTTTATCGCACTATTTATTTAGCATCGGCGGAAACCGGGAAAATCCTCCACAAATTAGTTGAAGGCGAACGGGCGGGCACGTTCGAAACGTTGCGCTACTTGAATGCGTCGCTCACCTGGTCGCCCGACAGTCAACAAATCGCCTTCAACGCCAAAGCCGGGGGAGAAAACGCCATTTATCTTCAGAATATTCACACGCGAAAAGTCACCAAAAAACTCACTCCCAATGTCAGCAGCATCAGCTTTTTAGCCTGGTCGCCGACCGAAAACGTGATCGCGTTTACCGGCACGAAAAATGGACAGGAAGACCTGTTTTTGATTGATATTGGCACCGAAAAAATGACGCAATTGACCAATGACTTGTATTCAAATCGCCATCCGGCCTGGTCGCCGGACGGTAAGCTCATCGCGTATTCTACTGACACCGGGCGTTTTTCCAATCTCGATAAATTGCAATTCGGGCCATCCGATTTAGCGCTTTACGATAGGGAACGCAATGAGTCCTATCTTTTGACTGATACGCCCGCCAATGAATTTACGCCGGTCTGGTCGCCGGATGGCAGCGCATTGGCCTTTATCTCGGATGAATCTGACGTGTGTAATCTCTATTTGATGACGTTACAGAGGAATCCCGTTGAACCGAATCACCTTCGCAAGGAAGCCATTCGACGGATTACGAACGCGAACACTGGCGTTGTTGGGCTGACGGAGGATAACCCGGCGCTAACATGGGCGCGCGCCTCAGACCGCTTGATTTTTTCAGGCTTTTCCCAAAAAGGCTGGGATTTATTTGCTCGCGAGAATCTGATGCAAAATTATCGCGATTACCAGGCAGAAATCGGGTTTGATGAATTGCTGCAAACCGTGTCCTCTTCAGTATCATCGGAAAAGGCTGTCGAGAAAAAAGATTGGAATACGGCGCTGTTTGTTGCTGACGAATCCATCAAAACCAAACGATACAACGCAACTCTTCGCCCTGAATATCTGCTGTTTGGCGGAGCGGGCGGCACGAAATCGTTCTATTTGATCGGGCATTTGGCGTTTGGGGATATGCTCGCGAATCAAAACCTGAATATCTCGGTCAATATGACCGAAGTCCTTGATGAATCGGATTTTATTGTGGCTTATATCAATCGCGCGCGCCGCATGAATTATGCGATTCGCGCATTTCAATTTACCGCTGACAACGGCACCTTCTCAATGAACGATGATGAGTTCGATATTTCGGTCGAACGGGGCGTATCCACTGATTTCTCATGGCCATTTGATAAATTTACCCGCGTCGAATTCGGCCTGGAAGGGTGGATGGCAGAGGGGAATCGCATCGAAAACGAGCAGGAACTGCCAAAAGAAGATTTTTATTACGCCGTGTCATCGCTTGCTTATGTTCGCGATACCTCGTTATATACCTATTTAGGCGCCCTTGATGGCAATCGCACCCGGTTCAGCATACGGCCTGCGATTGGAGATATTTCGTTCGTCACGTTTACGGCAGACACCCGGCAATATTTTCATATAACGCGGCGCAGCGCGTTGGCGTTCCGGCTCATGGCGCTCAGCAGCGTCGGGGAAAATGCCCGTGTGTTCGAAGTCGGCGGCCCGCTAACCTTTCGAGGGCAAGGGCTTGAAGATGATCTTGACGACGACGAAAAAAATCTGATCGGCACGAATATTCTTTTAGGAAATATGGAATACCGCATGCCGCTTCTGCCAGTAGATTTGCTGCGCGGCGCAATATTTGTTGATATGGGGCTGGGATGGAAAAAAGAGGATGAGGTGACATTTGATGATGTGCGCACGGCCTATGGCGCAGGTCTCCGCTTTCCGATTAATGGGCCATTTGGCCTGATCAATTTGCGTTTAGATGTCGCGCAGGAAACCGATTTTTCGCGTGTCGGCCCGGCAAAATTGCTGTTCTCGATTGCGAACGATTTCTGATAATGCGCGAAGACCGAATTTGCTTATATTGTCGTCCTCCCGCTTGCATTATCGAACAAATCGTTGCGCTTGCCGGGCTGTTGACTGGCGAATGGTTTACAGCCAACGTGCCGGAAGATACGCGCCGCGACCTGTTGTTTCACGACGTCTTCTGCGCCGAATTAGACAACCAGGTGATTGGCTGTCTGATATTCACCTCTCTGGATGGCTCCTTGCAGATTACGCTGATGGCGACGCATCCAGCCTTTCGCGGACAGGGAATTGGCTCGCGCTTGATGGAACGCTTCGTCCATCATGCCCGGCAGCTTGGCTTTGAGCGAGTCGTCGTGTTGACTGTCCCGCCAGAGGTAAAACCTGCTTACCATGCCACTGTCCATTTCTATCAAAAACATGGCTTTGTGCTGAATCGGCATTATACCGAGCTCTGGGAGCATGGCGCTCTTGAATTGGTCAAGGTTCTTAAATCAGAGACCGGCATGATTTCGCGGAGAAATTAATTGACTTTTCAGGAAAACACGCACAATATTATGCCGATGTTTTCCGATTTGACGATCATCCCTGTATTAAAAAGTGAGATGTTATGTTTCGACACTGGTCAATCAAAATCAAATTGCTCGTCAGCATGGCCGGTTTTATTGCGATTTCCGGAATGTTGATTGCAGGATTTGGATTGCATGAATTTACCACATTTTCCCAGACGACGATTGCCGATTCGTATGAGGCGTTGACAACAGAAGCGATGGAAAAAATGCGCTTCGGTCTTGATGCAGATTGGCAACAGGTGACATCACTCCTTGATACGACGAAACTGACCGCTCGACGCCTGGCAGATTCCGCCAATATGATGTGGTATTTTACCGCAGATCGCCAGGCCAAAGACGCGGCCGAAAAAGAAGCGGTTCGCATTATCGAAGGGTTATTAGAATTGTGCCGCGTACAAAATGATCAATTGCAAGAAAAGGTCAAAAATGCCTTATTCGTCGCGGAATATATCATGACAGAACGCTACGGCGCGCCCGCCTTAGACGAGTTGTCGCCGGTCGTCTGGGAAGGAATCGAGCAGATGACCAAGTCGAAAATCTCGATTTCGCTGCCGCAACTCCGATTTGGTGACATCGCGTTAGAACGCCTGGAACAACTCACACAGACCGTGCCGATTGTAGATGATATTCAGCGAATTTCAGGAGTCCATTGCACGATTTTTCAACGCATGAATGCGCAAGGCGATTTAATCCGCGTGGCGTCAACCATTCCGACAACTGACGGGCATCGCGCGATTGGCACCTATCTTCCGGCAAAACATTCCGACAACACACAAGACCCGATTATCGCGGCGTTAATGAAAGGAGAAACCTATTCCGGGCGCGAATATATCGGGAAAACCTGGTATATCTCGGCCTATAAACCGTTTACCGACGCTGCTGGCGCGATGATCGGCGCGATCTATGTCGCCACGCCGCAGCAGAGCGATTTGTTGAAAGGCATTTTCAATAACACGAAAATTGGAGAATCCGGCGAAGCATTTGTGATTGATTTTATCGGCAGCATCCAATTGCATCGAAATCCAGAAATGATCGGCAAAAATTTGATCCTGGAAACCGGCATCTCGGAATTGAATGCCCTGCTTGAAACCAGACGCGGCGAAGAGACCAGCGCAATAGAATACACATCAAATGGGCGGAATATGACGGTTGCATTCCGAAAATTTCCGCTCTGGAACTGGGTGATCTGCTTGAGTTATGACACGACCGAAATCGAACAGAGTTCCCGGCAACGCGCGGAAGACGCCTTACAACAGGAAATATTATCCTTATATCAGACAACAAGCCTCAATATCGAACAGCAAGAGCGCCTGCTGTTTCAGCAGATCGGTTTGCTTGATGCCACCGGGCAGGAACAGATTATGCTGAACGACGGCCATTTTTCTGACCAGCTTTCATCGAAAGCTTCAGAGAAATGGTTTCAACGCAGCCTCTCGTTAACACATGATACATTCTATATCACTGGCGCGGAAAATGATGCGGAGACCAAAAGAGTCCAAATGCGAGTAACCGCGCCAGTCTATGTCAATGATACGCTCAAAGGCGTAGTGACGGTGCGTCTCACATGGGATGTTATTTGGGATGTCTTAAAAGGTCATGTGTACGGCAAAACGGGCTACCCCTACATTATCAATGAACAAGGGATTCTGGTCACTCATCCGAAATATCGCCTGACAGATCAGAAAAATCTGGCCGATGCAGAGCATGGAGCGCTGACAGTGCTTGCAAAAGAAAAAATGCTTCATAACGAAACCGGAAGCAGCCGTTACACATTCGAAGGAGTTGATAAATTTGTCGCATACAGGCCGCTGCCGGTAGGGGATTTCACCTATACGATTGCTGTCACCATGCCAGTTAATGAAGTCTTAATGTTGGCAGAAAAGATGAAGACGGAAACCAGCGAACATTATATCCGCACGGTCGTGACGGTCGCGATTGTTGCTGTCGTCAGTATCGTGGTCGCCTGCGTTGCTGCCATTGTGATCAGCCGCAGTATCAGCCGATCTGTGTCCAAAGTTATGGCCTATACCAGGGATGTTTCGGAGGGCAATCTCTGCCATACATTGCCTGTCGAACGCCGTGATGAAATGGGGATGATGGCGCATTCGATCAATCAGATGGTGCTCGCGTTGCGTTCGTTAGTCCAGCAAATTCAACGCTCATCAGTCCAGGTAAACTCCTCTGCCGCCGAGCTTTCCGCGACAGCGCGCGAACAGGAAGCGATTGTCTCGACGCAAGTGGATTCGACAAAACTGGTCGTCAATTCTGTGCATCAAATCTCTGAAGTGACCAACAATCTTGTCGAGACCATGCGGCAAGTCGCCGAGACATCGCAGCAGACCGCCCATTTCGCCAGCAGCGGCCAGACCGATTTGCAGCGCATGGACGAGGCGATGCGTTTGATGGATAATGCGTCGAAAGCAATTTCCTCGAAATTACAGACGATCCATGAAAAAGCCGATAATATTACAACCGTCGTCACGACGATTACGAAAGTTGCGGATCAGACGAATCTGTTGTCGCTGAATGCGGCGATTGAAGCCGAAAAAGCTGGAGAATACGGGCGCGGTTTTACCGTTGTGGCGCGGGAAATTCGCCGATTAGCGGATCAGACCGCACTGGCCACGTTAGATATTAAAGACATGGTCAAGGAAATGCAGGGAGCGGTCACATCCGGCGTCATGGAAATGGAAAAATTTATGGCCGAAGTGCGGCACGGCACAGAAGATGTCGAGCGCATCAGCACGCAATTCAGTCAAATTATCGGCCAGATTCAGGATTTAACTCCTCAATTCGACCGCGTCAACGAGGCGATGCAGCATCAATCTGAACACGCGCATGAGATTAACAGCGCGGTGCGCGAATTAGGCGAGGAGATGGAAGAAACCCGCGCGGCGCTGCAAGAAACGTTCGCCGCCATCGGCCAGTTGAACGAAGCCACCGGGATTCTTCTTTCGGCAGCGTCGCAGTTCAAAGTCAGTGAGCAAAACGCATAACCGTTACCAATTTTATATACAGATTAACCTCGCCGCGCAGAATGCTACCGCGAGCAGAAAATGGCTCGCTTGCGTTGAATCCTGAGGAAATACGGCGCGATTTTCCGCATCACCTTCGCCAATATGACATCAGAAGAATTCGCCAACTGGCTTGCACAGATCAATCGCGAGGCTCTTGTCGCGTTTCTGCGTTCGTTGCGCGAGCCCTGTTATGAAAGCCAATTGCTCAAAATTGCGTTTCCGAATTTCGAAATTTTTCGCGCAACGCCGATAGAGTTGTTTCATCATCATTTTCTACTATTTCATGTGCTTTATGAGTTGCAGGAGATGTTCTATCGAGAAGACCGTTATTTGTTCATTCATTTCATGCGCACCATGTTATTGCCCTATCCTGACGCTGGACACTGCCGGTATTTTCACGAACAACTTGTTGGCTTCTGCGATGCCGCGTGTGCTGAAAACGATTCCTACTGCGCCTATCATGCCACGCTTGTCGGAGAAGCGGCGTTAGAGGAACTCTCGCTTAAATATTTTTACGCCGATCCGCGCAATTTTTCAAAACTTGATGAAGAGAGCGCCGAGGCATTTCTCAATGGCACCTGGGAAATTCTCACCCATTATGACACCTATCAACAGGCATTTCGCACGCTTGGCCTGTCAGAAACATCGGATATTGGCGTCATAAAAAAAACGTTCAAGCGCCTGGCGAAAGAATATCACCCGGACTTCGGATTGGAGTCGCACGATCAATTCGTTGAAATCAATAATGCCTATCAGTTCTTGCTGCGCGTCATTCCCGGAATGGCGTCCAGAAAATAATCAGACATTTTTCCTTGCCGACGGATGGAATTTTCCCAACCAGATTTCCCCTTCAGAAGGGCGATGATGACATGATTTTCATGTTGCGATGACTCACGAACCATATTTTTATTGACAAATCCCAAAAAATAGGGCTATTCTTTTTTATTATTGTCGCGCATTCGTTCTATTTTGTCGGATACGGATGGAATCGTTACGCTTACGCGGAGATGCCATCCAGAATATGACTTTCGGAAATGGAGAGGACGTTCTCTTTGACGCCTCCAGCTTCGATCTTTCTCAGTGAGGCGAGGATTGGGGAGGATAAGACTTATGAAACAACACCTGCTGTGTACGGCTTTATGCTGTGTGTTCGCGTTGGTCGGGGGACTGGCCTCAGACACATTCGCGCTTGATGCGTTTTTTGATACGCAAATTTCGACAAGCCTGGAATACAAACCAAACTCCGGTTCCCTTGTGGTGAGAATGATTGACGAAGATTTGCCGCCGATTTTGCCCGATGTTTCCTATAAACGCGCAATTTTAGTGGAAATTATCTTTGATGCCTCAAAAACAATGGGAGAGACGGATATCAATGGCATTCGCAAGATTGATGTGGCGAAAAAGCTCGCCCAGATTCTCGTTAAATATTTCCCTCAGCAAGATACACAGTTTGCGCTCAGGATTAGTGGCGGAAAAACATCGAATAATTGTTTGGATAGCGAATTGGTGATCCCTTTTAGCGAAGGAAATGGACCGAAAGTGCTTGATGTCATCCAGCAACTTCAGCCGAAAGGGCTTTCGCCGTTGGGATTTTCAGTCCGTGAACTCTTGAAGGATTTCGATGGGCATATCGGCTCTCGCATTGCGTTTGCGATTACAGATGGCGATGATACGTGTGACAGCGAACTTGCGGATTCTTGCACCACGACAATGGATATCTTAACAGGCGCCGAGTTCGGCGGAAACTTGAACGTTTTGGGGATCAATACGATTTATGACAAGCCGAAAACCTTCTTAAATTGTTTAGCCGTTCGCGGCAATGGCGAATTTTTAGACAGCAACCGCGATAGCGGCCAAAAATTAGGGCAATTAATTTATGCCTCGTCACAATTACGCTACAGTGTCGCGCGAATTCTTGACGCGAAAACGCTATCGGAAGGCAAAATTTTAGGATTAGTTAATCGTCGCATTGGAGAGGCTACTGAATTAAACAAAGATGCTTCGCCCCAGGGGCAAACAATGGTCAATACTGTCCAGCCTGGGATTATCACGAAGCAAAGCAGCGAACTGAACATTCAGGAAATCCGCATCGAAGATCTTCCGCTGACAAATGGCAATTATTCTACCCATGAACTTCCTCCGGGAGTCTATAAAATCGAATTTCTTACGACGCCGCCCTTGGCCTCGTATTTCACCATCGATCAAGGGCAGCAATTAACTATTGGCCTTGTTCGTTCCGGCAATGGATTCGATTTATTTGATCGGGCGCATTTAGCCATTGGAAACCGGTATTATGATAACGGCCAGTATCAAGAAGCGTTAGCGGAATACCAAAAAGTCCTCGATTTCGATAATAAAAATGTTGACGCCCACCTCAATATGGGCGTGATTTATCAAGATATTCTGCATGATAAGGAAAAGGCCTCGCTCCATTATCGAACCTATATGGAATTACAAGGCCCACGTCAGAATGAAGTCAGCAAGTGGTTCCGGGAAGTGCAAGGGTTGCCATCTGAAGAAGAAATCTTGCAGCAGAAGCTGAAAGAACGCGATGAAGAGCGGGCAAGAGAAGAAGCAGAAAAATTGGCGGCAGCCGAAGAAGAACGCATGAAAAAGGAACAACAAAAATCCGTTGATGCGTATAATGAGGTCTTGACTGCAAATCCGAATATTCGCGAAATCTCGCAGAAGAGCATCGTCGAACGCGCTCCGAAGGTTGAAGTGATCGTCTCATCAGCAACCACCGTGAGCCGCGCGGAAAAATTAGCAGTTGATGTGGGCACACGGTTGAAAAACTCCTTGAATTATACGCCAGATGTTTACATTTATCGCGAGACAGACCCCAATACGTTGATTCAAAAAGCAACGTATGATGCCGCGCAGAAAATCTACGTGCCAAGCGCAGAATAATCTCTTCCCATAAAAAAGCGGGGCGCTCATCTTGAGTGCCCCGTTTTTTCTTTCGCTTCTCAAATGCAATCGAACGCTATTTTTTTACCGAGAATGTATATATGGTGGTCTGGGTATATGTTTCGCCGGGTTTTAATGTTGTTGAAGGGAAATTTGGACGATTCGGCGAATTCGGGAAATGCTGCGTTTCCAGGCAGAAGCCGGAATGTTGGTGATACGCCACGCCTCCTTTGCCTGTAATAGTTCCATCTAAAAAATTTCCCGTGTATAACTGGATGCCAGGCTCAGTCGTATGAACCTCCATGACCCGTCCGCTTGTCGGCTCATATACTTGCGCCGCAAGCGTCAATGCTTGGTCTGATTTATTCAGGACATAGTTGTGATCGTACCCGCCCGCAAGATGCAAGGGTTCGTAATCTTCCTTGATTCTTGCGCCAATCGGCGCAGGTTTCGTGAAATCCATCGGCGTGCCTTTCACAGAACGAATTTCGCCAGTGGGGATGAGGCCGGCATCTCCGGGAGTAAACGCATCAGCCTGAATCGTCAATTCATGCCCAAGCACATTCTTGCCTGACAATGCGCCACACAGGTTAAAGTACGCATGATTCGTCAAATTCAGCACGGTATCGTTGTCTGTCGTGGCCGTATATTCGATCTTGAGTGCCTGATCATTGGTAAAAACGTACACAACAGTCACATTTAAATTGCCAGGATAGCCTTCTTCCCCATCTTTGCTAAGGTAGTGAAGCTCAACCCCCACTCCATCCGCCCGCCGGACTTCAGTCGCCTTCCAGACGACTTTATCAAACCCTTTCAGGCCGCCATGCAGATGATTGTGTCCATTGTTTTTCGCCAGCGTATATTCGACGCCATTCAGCGTAAATTTACCTTGTTCGATTCGATTCCCGTAACGCCCGATTAACGCTCCGAAATAAGGATGTTCTCCTAAAAATCCCTCGAATGTCTCAAACCCTAACAGGATGTCATCAAATTTTCCATGTCGGTCTGGCACATGCCAGGAAACAATAATGCCGCCGTAATTGGTAATTGAAACCACTCCGCCATGATCGTTTTGCAAGGTGTACAGGTCAACGGCAACGCCGTCATGCGTTTTCCCATAAAACTGTTTTGTGACATTCATCGTGTGCTCCTCCATAAAGTGACGTTGTTTTTCTTTAGGTGATTACATTCTTCCGCCGTTTGATTCTCTGCATTGAATCATGAATTTTTAAGAGAACCTCGTGCCGCCGCCCTCCTCTTCGGCGTTTCGAAGAGAGGCCGACGAGGACGTCGGCGGCACAAAATCCGCTGAAAAATTCATGATTTGATGAAGTCGTTTTACCGGCGAAGATTCTTGCTGAGAGGTCATAGAGACTCAGGAAAGAGTCAATAAAAAAATAGAGGAGGATGTCTGTTTTTAACACACATCAGGCGGTCATACTTGACCGCCTGAAAAAAAGCGCGCGAGAGTTGTTAAAACTGCGCAGTCTGATCTCGCGATGGTTTGGGTTTGATCACAAATTTTCCAGGTTCTTCGATCTCGCGTTGTTTTTTCGCGGCTTTCGCATCAACCCCGCGAGCGACATGTTCGCGCAAATTTTTTTCTAATTTTTCTGTAATCCGTAGAATTTCCTCATTTGATTTGCCAAGTTTGTATTTTTCGCCGAACGATTCGACCATTGCGACTAAGACAGCGATAAAACAATCCAGCACGCCATTATCGTTTGGATCTACAGCGACGGACCCGAATGCTGGCAAATTCCGAAAGTTGAGTTTTTTATCCATCACCTCAATCGGGAGCACATTCGGCAAATCGCGCTTATTATATTGCAATACTAATGGAATAGTTCGGATATTCAATCCATTTGACGCTAAATTTTCCGCCAAATTTTTCAGGCTTTCCACATTATCTTTATGACGTTTTGCGTCGGAATCGGCAATAAACGCAACTGCATCAGCGCCGGTTAATACCATTTTCCGGGTGGAATTATATTTCACCTGCCCAGGAACCGTATACACCTTCAATCGCAAATCCATTCCCTTGATGTTGCCGAGGTTGATCGGAAGCAAATCAAAAAAGAGGGTTCGGTCGGCTTCAGTCTCTAAAGAAAAAAGTTTCCCGACGCTTCTGGGATCTAATTTGCTATGAAGCCATTGCAAATTTGTGGTTTTGCCTCCCACAGATGGCCCATAATAGACCACCTTTGCAATAATTTCTCGCGTGTTATAATTAAACTGTGCCATAGACAACGTTCCTAATGCTGATGAGTTCCGTATGGAAAGAACGGCGATGAATTGCAATTCCTCCCAGAGTTATTGAGCCGGCAAGAACGTAAGATAAAATGTTGCGCCCTGGTCTTTCCCACTATGGACATCAAGAGAAACCCCATGTTCATCCAGAATTTTTTTCGCGACGAGCAACCCAAATCCCATGTCATGACGATCACTTTCAGTTGCCCAACTGGTTTCAAAGAGGTGTGCCTGACTTTCTACCGGAATACTATAGCCGGTATCTGTGAATGTAAAGAGGTGTTTTTTCCCTTCTCGGCGACTTTTCATGGTGAATGTGCCGCCATTCGGCATCCGCTGTCGGGCATTGTCAGCTAAAATCAAAAATGCCCGCTGCATTTTAGAAACATCAAGCGCCCATTCGTAATCTTGATCCATTTCGATCTCGATCTGAATATGTTGACGAGAAAATTGGGCGGTGAGTTGAGCCTGAATCGTTTCAAGAAACTGTTTCACCGAACTCTGCTGACAGGAAAGCGTTCCATGCCGCCCCTGAGCCAATTCCGCACATTCATCGAGCGTACGCGCGACCCACGCCATTTCTTGCTCGATGCGCTGGCCTACCTCCGGGGGAACATCCGATTCGATGACACGGCGAATTCCAGAGAAGGCTGCCTGCATATCTCCCATGATATAACTGACCGCTTTTCCCAGCATGGCAAATTGCTCCGCCTGAATTCTCCGCGTAGTTTCATCGAGACTCATTAACGCTAATGCCGTTTGATTGGTTAAGGAGAGGACAAAGGTCACGTCATCTTGCGTTAATGTGGCGTTATGCTCATATCCGTAAGCCGTGCAGACGCCTAATTCTTTATTTTTCGCGCGAATTGGGAGCAGCGCAAAGCTTTCGATTCCGGGAAAATCATGCGCTAACGGCATAAAATCGGCATCGCTTTCGACATCCTGCACTAATAGTGGACGGTTTCTGCGCAACACGTCGAGCAAGACCTGCTCTCCGCGAAGCGATCTCAATGCCAATAACAGATCATCCGGCGTGCCGAACGACATGCCGATATACAAATGTTGTGTCTCTTCATTCAGCAGGAGCAGCGCGCAATGATCAACGCCCAATTCTTCATGCACCGCATCCAGCACAATCCGCAGTAAATGGTCTTTATTCGAGGCCGCCGTGATTTCCTGGGCGATTTCATTAATCAGCGAGAGTTCTCGGATTTTCATCTCCGATTTGCGCCGCGATTCATCAACTTCCGTGTATAACTCGGCCAATTGCATATTAGAATCTACTGCTTTGGCCATTAATTCATTGGAAAGCTGATACGCGCGTTCTAACTCTTCTGTGCGCTCTAAAACTTTTTCCTCAAGCTCGCGATTCAGTTGCTTCAGTTGTTTGAAGGAATCCCGCAACTGATTTTCCAAATCGCGATTCCGGCGTTTCATCTCATATTTGTCAAGGTTTTCTCGGATGAGATGGGGGACTTTCGAGATGAAATCCGCTGATTTGACAAGATAATCAGACGCCCCGCTTTTCAGCGCATTGACCGCTAATTTTTCCGACCCGCTTTCTGTGACCATGACAATCGGCACGTCGGGAAATTTTTTGACAAGCGTATGCAGCAGGCTGAGACCATCAGTATCTGGAAGATAATCATCAACAAAGATCAAATCGCTGGGGTGTTCTTCAAGATAAGACAACGCTTCCGCTCCGTTCGACATCATGGCGACGGTATATTCCCTTTTAGGAAGCACACTAACTATCGCTTCCCTTGCCGTTTCGCTATCGTCAATCACTACAATATGCAATTTCATGATCGTAGAACGTTGTCTTTCTCGTCAATATCGCGCCCGAAAAAGCAACAAGCGCACACTCAGCAAGTTAAACTTATCGTAACTATTTAGGTCTCAGGAGTGCCAAAGCTTGCTTTGGCCGCGAATGAGCGAGTTCGTTGCGCACTTGAGACGACGTTGTCGCCTTGCCAAAGCAAGCTTTGGCACTCCTAAATAATTACAACTTATCTACATAACCCTATATGCAGAGCAGGTGAGATGTCAAGAGATTTTTCATTTCCTTTAATATGCAGAGCTGCTGCAAGAATTTTTTTCTGATCGCGCAGAGCATTGTGCTCCTGTTCAATTCTTATCCTGCCCGATCCGCCAGAATGCCATGCCGCACGCCCCGGTCGCTGACCGTGATCGCCTCCGCGCAAGTTTTCAGCATCATCGCCTTCACGATAATTGCACCGCCTAAAATCACATCCGCCCGCTTCGGATGCAGGCCGGGAATTCGCTGCCGTTCTTCCAACGGCGTGGACGCATATACGGCGATCTGGCGGTCAATTTCGGAGAGTTCTAACGTCGCGCCTTCGATGCGCTCCGCATCATACGGCTCAAGGCCAAGTTTCACCGCGCAAAGCGTCGTCACAGTACCGCCGATGCCGACGACTGAATGAACGCGATCAATCCATTCCAGCGGCGTGATATGCTGCATTACAAAATGCAAGGCATATTCGATCTGCTCGGATGTGACTGGAAAAGTTGTCAGGAATCGTTCCGTCTGGAGCAATGCGCCAATATCCAGACTGATCCGCTGTGCTATCTGTCCATCATGCCCAATAATACATTCCGTACTGCCGCCACCAGTATCGAACACGAACACGCGCCCGCTCAATGTATGATTTCCGGATGTTACCGCTAAAAATGCGAGACGAGCTTCTTCTTCGCCAGAAAGAATCTCGATGTGCAAACCGCATATCTGCGCGACCAATCGGACGAATTCATCGGAATTCTCAGCAGAGCGCAGACACATCGTGCCAATACCGATAATCTCATCAACCTGTTGTTCATAGGCAATATGCACCATTTTGGCAATGGCGTTTGCATTCCGCGTCATTGTCTCGGAATGAAGCCTGCCGGTATCGTAAAACCCATCGCCCAATCTGGCGATTTCCGCGCAGTCGAGCAGCGTGTTCCATCTATCATGACGATGTTCGGCAATCAGGAACTTAATTGAATTTGTGCCAACATCAATCACAGCATATTTTTTCATAATGGCCTGTCTATTGCATTGGGTAAACAAGGAGATCAGGCGCATTCAATATTGCCTGATCGCGTGGATAGCGCTGGGATGTCAGATATCGTCTATTGTAAAAATGGATGCGTTTGTCAAGCGATAGCTGTGCATGAAATCATTTTCTCGCAGAATTCGCGCGGAGACGCCCGGCTGGAAATCTCTTGACAAAAGCAGAAGAGCGAGACAACGTCGTTATACATGCGAATTGATGCCATGTTCTCAGAATTCCGCCCCGTCGTCGAAAAGGTCATGCGCGAATGCCATGTTTCGGCAGTTACGAATTTCACACAATTGATTCGCGACGAACTCGCCGCACTTACGCCGGAGTTTCACTCTGCCGCGCCGACAAATCAGCAGCTTCAGCAGTTGTATGAACTCCGCGCCCGGTATCTCGACTGGGAAATCGGCACAGGCTATCTTGGCTATTATTCGCCGAGGCCTGGTACACGGTACACATTTACGCGAAGGCTTGAAGTGATGCTGCCATTGATTCAGCAATCGCTTCCCACTCAGAACATTCTCGAAATCGGTTGCGGCGCGGGCTTGCTCTCATTATCGCTCGCGAAGGATGCGGAAACAATTGTCGGCATAGACGTTTCGGAGAGCGCCATCGCCTTTGCGAAGACGCTTCAGCAGAAGCTGTGCTGCGCCAACGTTGCCTTTGAAATTGGCGACGCCGAACATCTGCAATTTCAGGATCAGACGTTCGAACTACTCTTGTGTAGCGAGGTATTAGAACATCTCATCGCGCCGGAATTAGCGCTCGCCGAGTTTCGGCGCGTCCTGAAACCAAATGGCTGCGTCATCCTGACCACGCCGTCTGCCGTGTCGCTCTCGCGTGGGAGCATGCGCCTGCTGCGCTTGTTGAATCGCCAGATTCAGTCTGAAAAAACGATTCAGTTTGATAAAAAGGCGTATCAAGCCGCGCAGCGAGCCAATCTGCCGGAAACGGTGGCAGATGATATTTTTCTGCGCGTTCACCGGCGTTTTCGATACGCAGCCTTGCTGCGCCTGTTTCATAATGCGGGCTTCATGGTCAATTCGGTGCAGGGCGCGATTCTTGCGTTTCCGCCGCATCACCAGATTTTTTATCGGTATTGCCCTGGAAAATTGCTGCCCGCCATTCGTTGCATCGAACACCTTGCGAATGCGTTGCGCGTGTTTCCGCGTTTTGGCGCAGTGACCACGTGCTTCCGCCTTCTGCCGATTTCATGATGCAAGAAGAACAAATGTCCGTCACAACGAACCACGCTCGCTTGAGAAAATATTTTGCCCGACTTTTTCCCGTCGGGGTCGGGCTGGTTTTGATTTCCTGGCTGTTCTCGCAGGTTGACTTTCGCGAGGCAGCGCGGATTGTCAGGAATATTCCACCGTCGTTACTGCTGGCTGGCATGGGAAGCTATTTCGGAGGGTTTTTGCTGAGAGCGCTTCGCTTTCGCCTCCTCTTGCCGCAACAGATTCCTCTGCGCCACCTCGTGCCGATTGTGCTTGTGCATTATGCCGCGTTAAACATTATTCCGGCGCGTCTTGGCGAATTGTCCTACATCATTTTGCTCAAGCAAGTGAATCAGGTCTCTACTGGCCGCAGCGTCTCAAACCTGCTTATCGCCCGCGTATTCGATCATTTAGCGATCTCGCTGTTGTTCCTGACGTCAGCAGTATTCCTCAACTTTTCATCCTCCTGGCTGAACACGCTCCTGTTAGTCGTGAGTGTGGCGTTAATCGCGGCCTGCGCGTTGCTTGCATTGCTGTTGGCGTATAAAACGCGCTATGTCGGTTGGTTTCACGCCCTGATCCGCGTCTTAAAATTCGAGCGGTTTCAGTTAGCGCATAAAATCGAGCGCGAGCTTGGAGAGGTGGTAAACGCCCTGCTCACGCTGCGATTTGGCGCGAACTTGTTTCCCGTGCTGATCGTGTCATGCGGCATCTGGCTCTGCATTTTCGCGACCAATTATTTTCTGCTGCATGCGTTTCAGGTGCAGCTCTCGTATCAAGAAATTGTTTTTACGTCCACCTGTATCATCATGATGCGCCTGCTTCCGTTGCAGTTTGTCAGCGGCTTCGGTATTCATGAAACGACCTGGGTCTTTTTGGCAGAAGCATTAGGCGTGCCGCGTCAGATTGCGATTACTGCCGCGTTCGGTTCACATATCATCGCCACGCTGTTTTTGCTCTGTTTTGGGCTTTATGGACTGATGCGGTTATACGCGCTGCTCGATTTTTCCTTCATCCGTTCCAGACCTCACGATGAAAACGATCAGGATCGCCTACATGATTGATAAATTAACGTTGCACGGCACGCAGAAATTCCTGCTCTCATTAACGCAGGAACTCACGCCGCATGGCTTCGAACAACGCGTCTATTGCCTGAAAAATGAGGCGCATCCAGCTAATCTCAACGCTTTTCGGCAGGCCGGAATTGAGGTGATCATCATCGGCGCGACGTTGCGCGGCATCTGGCGCATGATCGCGGATTGGCTGGCGTGGAAACCGGATATCGTGTTTACGCTGCTGTTTTACAGCGATCAAATTGGCCGAATTGTTGCGAAAATTGCGGCTGTTCCGGTTATAATTTCCTCAATCCGCGCCCAGAATATCTATAAACAGCGCTGGCATTTTTGGTGCGACCGACTAACGGCGCGATTTGCGCAGAAAATTGTTTTTAATGCGAAAAGCGCGATTCCGTTTGCGCTGAGACATGAAGGGGTTCGGGAAGCGCAGGTTGTTTACATTCCGAATGGCGTCAATCCGCCTGCGCAAGCGCTTGAGAAACAGACCTGCCGCCGTCAGCTTGAGATTCCGCCGACAGCGAGGATAATTGTGTCAATCGGTCGGCTTGCGCCGCAGAAAGGGTTTGATTGTTTACTGCAAGCCTTCCGGCTTGTTGCCGCGCAATTTCCCGATGTGTGTCTGCTGATTATCGGGCAAGGTGCGCAATTCGCGGAACTTCAAATGCTCGCGGTTAAACTCGGCGTCAGCAGACAGACGCGCTTTCTCGGCGAACGCACGGATATTGACACGCTGTTAGCCTGCGCCGATCTGTATGTGCAAGCGTCGCATTTTGAAGGGATGCCGAATGCGTTGATGGAGGCGATGGCGGCGGGAATTCCGGCGATTGCGACGGCGGTGGACGGCGCTCGCGACATCGTTGAAGATGGCGTGACCGGCTGGTTGACGCCGCCGGGCGATGCTGAACAATTGGCGGCACATCTCTGTGAGGCGTTGCGTTATCCAGAAATCGCGGCGCAGATCGGCGCACACGCGGCGCGAAGCATGGCGGAACGGTTTTCGGTGGAACAGATGGCGGCAGCGTATGAGACGCTGTTTCGGGCGTTGTTGTCGCCTTAATCTTGCAAACGATGCCTGATTTCGAGCATGTGATCCATATTTTCCAAGGTCAAATCAATTAACGCGGGATCAAAATGAGTGCCGCGATCCTGTTTTAAGGTCGTGATAATCTGCTCGGTTTCCCAGGCATCTTTATATACTCGCTTACAACTGAGGGCATCAAACACATCGGCCACTTTCACGATTCGCGCAAGCACGCTCGTTTGATCGCCTGCTAACCCGCGAGGATAGCCGCGCCCATCCCAGCGCTCGTGATGTTCTAAGGCAATCTGGGCGGCCATTTGCAGAATTTTTTGCTTCGAGCCTTTGAGAATATCATACCCGATGAGCGTATGGGTTTTGATTGTTTCGAATTCTTCGTTCGTCAATTTGCCTGGCTTGTTTAAAATCGCATCCGGGATGCCGATTTTGCCGACATCGTGCATCGGCGAGGCAAACCGCAGCAATTCTGCGGTTTCCTCGTCGAAACCATATTTTCTGGCTAACAGATAGCAATATTCTCCGACGCGTTTCACATGGTTGCCGGTTTCTTCCGAGCGGTTTTCCACGACTTCGCCTAACGTGAAAATGACTTCGCGCTGTGTATCTTCGATTTCTTCAGTCAACGCCAGATTATCAAACGCGACCGCTAAATTCGTGGAAAAAATTTTGATAAAACCGACTTCTAAATCGCTGAATGCGTAATCACTTTGAAGGCATAACAGATATTCAACCTGCCGTTTCGTTTGGAAATAGCCGACATACATATTTTGCGCGAAGATGGTCTGGCGTTGTTCGAGCGCGCTCGTTAAAACGGACTGAATCGGCGTTGGAAGCGAGGGAAACTGTTGGAAATCGTACGTGGCAAACTCGCCGATTCCAGCCAGCCAATGAAATGCTCCTGTGACATGCTTTAACGCAAAGCCCGATGTTTGCAGCGAAACGGCGTCTTCGTTCAAGTCAAGGAGGGCGGCAATATGGAATAATGCGCTGGTGACGAATTGTTTAAGATTCCGTAATTCAAATAATCGCGCAGAAATTGAAATGATCTGTTCCAGGCCTTTTCGATGGCGCTCAATGGTTCGGAGGTCTCGATAGGCGCGCAGAGAGGCGACAACTGTCGTGTACAGCTTTTGCGCGGTGAGTTCGGTTTTCTCTTTGTAATCGTTAATGTCATACTGCATCGTGACCTGGCGTTCCGGCGCTTGTCCAGGCTGACCGGTGCGCATGATAATTCGCACAAACCGATTCTTCAACTCATCGCGGACATATTTGACCACTTCCAGGCCGGTCGTTTCCTGTTCCATCACGACATCAAGCAGCAGCAGTGCGGCATCGGCATGTTCATGTAACAGGCGAATCGTCTCTTTTCCGGAATAGGCGCTTAATACCTCAAGTTCACGCTCTTCGAAATAGAACTCTTCCAGCACCATCCGAGTCACGGCATGAACTTCTTCTTCATCATCAGCCACGATAATTTTCCATGGCTTTTTATGAGCCACAACAGTTGGCGAGGATTCTTCTATAAAGATGAGTTCGTCATCCTGATACATGCGGTCTCCCTCTTTACGCGGTTGACGATACGACGTGGTTTTCTATCCAATGTTGCGCAAATTCGTCGAAATGCGTCAAGAAAATTTCTGCCAATTTCGGATCGAACTGCGTTCCGGCATGTTCTTGAAATACGGTTTTGACTGACATCACGTTCGGCTGCGCCTGCTGATGCATGGCATCCATCAGTTCGTCGAAGACATCGGCGATATGCAGAATTCTGGAAAATAGGTGAATCTCTTCTCCGCGCAAGCCATTCGGATACCCCTGTCCATCCCAGTGTTCATGATGTTCCATCGCTAATTGCGCCGCAAGCTTCAGAATCGGCTGTTGAACGCCTTTCAGGATTTTATAGCCTAACAGCGGATGTCGTTGGAAAATCGTCCATTCAGCCGGGCTCAGATGAGGATGTTTATATAAAATGGCGTCTGGCACGCCTAACATGCCGACATCATGGAGAGGAGCAGCTAATCGCAGCATTTCGGCGTCCTGTTCATCGAGATGCGCCTTGAGCGCCAGCAAATGCGAGATGGCGCAGACTTGCTTAATATGTGTGGCCGCTTTGTGAAAGCGCCGTTCAACCACTTCTCCTAATGTAAAAATAACCTCTCGCTGCGTCTCGATGATTTCCTGGTGCAATTCGATATTTTCGAACGCGATAGAGGCATTCATTTCCAAAATTTTACAGAATTCAATATCCAAATGATTTGGCGAAACTGGGGTTTGCAGATAAATGATATGCTCCAGGCCGTTTTTGGTGGAGAAATATCCAAGATATGCGTCCTCTAAAAATACACTGCGCTTGTGTTCAATTGTGGTAAACAGAGACTGCTGGATATTCGCTGGCAGCGCATCTTGAGCATTCTGGCCTTCAAGAGATTGAAATGTTCCAAGCCCGGCACTGATGACAAATTCGCCATGTTTGCCGCTGACCACCACGCCGGAACTGGGCGGCGTCGCGTGCAGTTCATCAGCCTGCAAAATCGCGGATAGATGCACTAATAAGCCGACGCTAAAGTGTTTAAGTGTTTGTTGGGCAAATAACTCTGCTGAGAGCGTCACAATGCGTTCCAGTCCGCGACGACTGCGCTCAATCATCCGCAAATCGCGATACGCTCGCAGCAGGCCGATAATCGTCGTGAACAGTTTTTGCGCGGTCAATTCGGATTTCCCTTTATAATCGTTGATGTCATATTCCATCGTGACCTGCCGTTCCGGCGCCTGCCCCGGCTGGCCTGTCCGCAAAATAATCCGCACAAACCGGTTGCACAAGACCTCGCGAATATGTTTCACCACATCCAGGCCGGTCGTATCCTCTTCCATCACCACATCCAAAATCAGGACGGCGATATTCGGGTGCGTTTGCATGATTTGAAGCGTTTCTTTGCCTGAGTATGCGCTTAAAAGCCGTACCCCTTTGCCTTCGAATTGGAACCGCTCCAGCACCATGCGCGTGACGGCATGAACTTCCTCTTCATCGTCAGCAATCAAAATATCCCAGGTTTCCTGGCTGGGCGCGCTCGCCTCATTCGTTTCTTCGGCAAAGAGTAACTCATCGTCTTTATTCACGGCAACCTCCGTCTTCGAACTGCTTGGTGCTTATGGTATCATGCGCATGCGGCGCGCAATGAAATTGATATATCGTAATCGGAGACTTTATGGATTTGTCAATATAATTTCGTCTGTTGGCGGCAATACGCCTTGATTCTACATATTTTTCACGATTCTTCTTGACGCTCTGTGGGGGTTATAGGTAATGTCTATGGCTGATGTGATTGGATTTATGCGAGAACATAAACTGATAACGCAGGGCAAAGGAGACGGACATGGCAGGGAAATCATTGAATAAAGTTCAGTTAATAGGGCATTTGGGGAAAGACCCGGAATTGCGCTATACGTCGAATGGACAGGCAGTCGCCACGTTCAGCCTGGCGACGAATGAACGACGAAAAAAGCCGAACAGCGATGAATATGAAGATTTTACGGAGTGGCATAATATTGTGGCCTGGGGACGGACTGCTGAAATCGCCTCTGAATTCCTGAACAAAGGGAAACAGACATATATCGAAGGTCGCCTTCAAACCCGGTCATGGGATGATCAAAATGGCGTAAAGCGTTATACCACTGAAATTGTTGCGCAAGACCTGATTTTGTTGAGTAGTGGACGAGGAGAATCAGGCGGTGGCGGACGTCCGCCGCACCCGGCTGATACCTATGACACGCCGCCATCGGCGCCAGCTTCGACGGGAGCGCCAGCGTATACGGGCAAAGTCGCCGAGCCGCGTCCCGCGCCATCCATGCCAGCGGACGTGCCGCCGGATGATATTCCATTCTAACAATCAATAACAGCCCTGTCAGAGCGTCAACTCTGACAGGGCTTCTTTGTGCCTGGAATCAGAAAGAGCTATTCATGTCGGTCGAAACTGAAGTTTCGACCGACACCACAGTGTATAAACATTCCATTTTCAGGGGAGATCCTGTATGAATACACGCATAAAAGTTCTGATCGTTGTCGGAATTCTCTGGGGGGCGCTGTCTATTTTTTTTATTCCGTCTTATGCCGAAGAGCCGAAATTCACCATGATTGCGCTCGGCGTATCAGGGGGATTGGAAGAAGGCAATTTGCCGTCATATTTGCTCGCACAGGCGGGCAGTCATGACTTTATCGCTCTCGACGCCGGAACGCTGCTGACAGGCTTACAGCAAGCCAAAATTGCCGGGAATCTGGATGATATTCGCACAGAGAGTTCTGCTGTACTCCAACAAGCAGATGCCAAAGAGAACGCCACCGATGTGAGCGTATCGGCGGCTCCACCGCTTCAAATCGAATCGTATGTTATGCAGCAGCATATAAAAGCGTATTTGATATCCCATCCGCATCTCGATCATATCGCTGGATTGATTATTAATTCACCAGATGATGGCGCGAAACCGATTTTCGGCCTGCCTTCAACGCTTGACACGTTGCGGGATCATGCCTTTAACTGGAAACTCTGGTCGAATTTCGGCAATGACGGCGAAGGGTTTCAATTGAAAAAATACGAATACGTGCGCGTTACTCCCGACCAGGAAGTCGCCATCGCTGGAACGCCGCTGAATGTCACGCCGTTCGAATTGTGTCATTCTGGCGTCACTTCGACCGCGTTTCTCGTGCGAACGCAGGATGATTACGCGCTTTATTTCGGCGATACCGGGCCGGATGACGCTGAAAAATGTGAGAAACTTCAGCATGTCTGGCAGACGATTGCGCCGCTTGTGCGAGAAAAGAAACTGCGCGGCATCTTTTTGGAATCATCCTATCCCGATCCTCGCGACGCCAAACAATTGTTCGGCCATCTGACGCCGGCCTGGATGATGAAAGAATTGCGCCGCCTGGCCGAAGCCGTTGACCCGCAGCAGCCTGCAACAGCGCTGAAGGGCTTGTTCGTCATGGTCACGCATATCAAGCCCTCGCTGCAAGCCGATACGCCGCGCCGCGACGTGATCAAAAAACAACTTGAAGAGGCCAATGATCTCGGCATAACGTTCGCTTTTCCCGAACAGGGCGACCGGATCGAATTTTGAGAAAGTGGATATTTTTCGACCCCATCTCTTGCCTTTCTCTTATATGGCCTCTATAAAATTTGGAGAGGTCTTGAGTAAGTTTCATGGACGGGTGAGGGTACGCACTTCAATCGCTGCCAATGATGCCCCAACAGTGTGTACCCCATAAAACTTTCAAGGAGGGAGCATTATGGCGATTTTAGCAACTTCATACATGGGGATTCCGTTGAAAAACCCGATTATCGCAGGCGCAAGCGAACTGACGCGCAATGTCGAAACCATTCAAAAACTTGAAGCCGCAGGCGCAGCCGCATTCGTCACAAAATCGTTATTTGAAGAACAGATTCAGTTAGAGCGTTTTCGTCTGGAAGAAGAACTCTCGCGATACAGCGAACTTCACGCGGAAATGACGAATCTTCACCCCGCGATGAAACATGCGGGGCCGAAAGAACATCTGATGTGGGTAAAACGCTCGAAAGACGCAGTCAAGATTCCGGTCTTTGGCAGCTTGAATTGCGTGAGCCATGACACCTGGGTCGAATATGCGAAAATGATGCAGGATACCGGCGTGGATGGCCTGGAATTGAATTTTTATGCCAATCCGCGCGATATGGGTTTGCGCGGGAGCGCTATCGAAGACGAGCAGATCGCCACTGCCGAAGAAGTCGTGCAGAGCGTTTCGATTCCGGTCAGCGTCAAGCTCAGCGTGTTTTATTCCAACCCGCTTCAGGTCATTTCGCGGTTCGATCAGGTTGGCGTGAAAGGCTTTGTGCTGTTTAACCGTTTTTTCCAGCCAGATTTCGATGTGGATGCTGAGAAAAATATTTTTCCATTTAATCTCAGTTCTCCGGTTGATAATCGCCTCCCATTGCGGTACGCGGGCTTGCTGTATGGCAATCTGAGCGGCGATATATGCAGCAGCACCGGCATTTTCCAGGGCAAAGACGTGATTAAGATGATTCTGGCTGGCGCAAAATGCGTGCAGGTTGTCAGCGCGCTTTTTGTCAATAAAATCACGCATCTACAAACGCTGACGAGCGATCTCGACGCCTGGATGGATCAAAAAGGTTATCAAGGGATCGAAGATTTTCGCGGCAAAATGAGCAAAAAACAGAGCAAAGACCCGTGGACGTATGAACGCGGACAATACGTGAAACTCCTGTTCGAAGCGCAAAACATCCTGAAAGAATGGCCGCAGGCGTAAAGTACTTGTAGATGTGCGCCGTATAAACAAACAGCCAGACGCTTTATAAGCGTCTGGCTGTTTTGGCGTTTGGCGAAAAGAATGCCATGCGCGCCTGATTACGTGCACTCACCGCACACATTGACGCAATTACGCGACTGAGGTTTCAAGATAGGCGAGACTTTGCGCATCTTTCTGAAAATCTTCTGGCAGCGCATAATGGGCTGGCGACACGGCATACACGACGTTGCCAAAGAGTTGATGCGTGTCGAGATTCACGCTTTGCAGCACTTCCACCGATGTTTGATAAAAGGCGTTGGTCAAGCTGATCTTGACGATATTGGGCGGAATTTCGACCGGAAGAATGCGCAGCACGGCGCGAAGATGATACCAGAATTTCTCAAGCTGATGCCCGGCGCTCGTTTTCATGCTCACGTCCATCAACATGCGGTGCACTTTCTGTTTCTGTTCGTCTGTGTGATACGGAAACGCCCAGCCAATGCAATTCAGCGTCGCTTTGGCGGTAGAAAACGGGCCGCGCGCTAACAGGATTTCGTTGTCATAGCAGTAATTCCAGAGGCTCTGGCGCGTCTCGTTCGACAGCACGCAGAGAAAACCGTCATCCATCGCCCGTTTCAGCAATTTCCCATTCATCTCCACGCGCACCTGCGTATGAACATCCAGGGCTTTCATCATTTCGACGAGGGCTTTCAGATACATCCCGACCGCCTTATTATACATCGCTTGATTGCTGCTGATGTCTGCCATAATTTGTTCCTTTCATCCTAATACTGCGCCGTCATCAGTATGATTTGGCTCCGCTCGCCATGATCTGTCACGCTGAGCGAAGTCGAAGCACTATCGCGGAAGTTGCGCGCATGGTTCTAACTTTTCGCCAACGACAATGGTCACTTTCACGTTTTTGCGGACATAGCTCGATGCCGCCGCGCGATCTAACAATGTTTTCGCGACGTACCGCAAATTCGGCGGATATTGGTACAACAGCCGCATGGATTGCTGACACTCCTCGCCGACCACCCGAAGTTTGACGATATTCGCCGGAATCTCTAACGGCGTTTCTTGCACGCGCTTTTTGCAAGAGAGCCAGAACTGCCGCGCAAATGCCCATGATTTCGCCGCCATTTCCGCCCGCATGATGATTTCGTAGGAATCTTCCATCTCGGCGGGCTGCGAAAATGGAAAGACCCATGCAATAGCGTTCCAATTCCGTTTCACGCCCGGAATCGTGCCCTGCCAGAGCAAAAATTCCCCCTTCGGGCGTTCCGCCAGCAGTCGCGCTTTTTCCTGTTCTGTGACTGGCTGCAAAAAGCCGTCATTCACTGCGCGAAACAGAAACGACGGCTCGAACGCTGTCCGCGCTTCTTTGTGGTGTTCCAGCGTCGTGACAATATCCAGCAGCGCCCGGATATAAAACTCTATCGCGTGTTCATACATGGGTTATTTCAGAAATGCAAGGAAAATGTGCCGATACGAACACCTTGCCGCTCTTTCTATTTTTTACTCGATGTTTTGACGAATTTCTTGCCAAACTCGCAAATGTTCTCTTTTAATTCCACTGGCGCGGTTGAATTCGAATTCAAGCCATTTCGTATATTCTTCGATAAAATTTTGCGGATGACTGATCAAACGCATATAATACTTTAACGATGGAACAATGCCATTGACGATGATTTCGCAACGATGAATTTTTTTATATCCCTCTATTTTTCGTTTCACTGATTCATAATCGTTAAAGTTGGGTTCGTTGGTCGTCAAAATATAATACCGTTCAATATGAGAGTCTTTGATTTTTCGATAGGCCGCATCAACCATGCCGGTTGTGATCGGTTTCTTATGCTTGATTTCGATGGCTTCGAAACACGAACCATCTTCATTCTTTATCTCGATGTCGCCTAACGATTTTGACCGAAAATCCGGGCTGGTATGAGATTCGAGCGGCGCGAGAAGTTTGCCGGCATATCTCTTGACTTCGGGCATGAGCAAATTGTACACAGCGTAGATCGCTAAGACAGGGATTCGAGCAGTCCCAACAACGCCTTTTCCGTAATCATAATAAATATGTTGAGTTATTGCGTCTATGATTTTTACAATTGTCAATTCATGACTAATCTCCACGGTTGAAAGAAGTACGCTATCTTTGGAAACTGACTCAATCATCAACGCTATAAGCACATCAAGCATTTTAGGGGCAAGTTGATTGTTGGTTTGTATTCGGTCTAACGTGTTGAGAAATGCTGATTTCAAAGGCTTACTGCGGATTTTTCCGGGATAATCAAGATTATACGGGTGCGGTTGCTCTAACGAACGAGTCAGCCATGCGCTTTCGGCCATTGCAAAATGGGGAAATCGGCGTCGTAAAAATGGCGTGACATAATTCGTATCGAACGATCTGCCCGCATATCCATTTTCCATGCCGTCTTGATGTTTTCGAATATCTTGCGATGGGGCGTAAATTTTATAGACAATCGAGGTCAACGTCACGCCCAAAACCCCTTTTTGCCGTTCAGCATGTTCGACGATAATTTTTAGCTCTTGAATACATTCGTCAGGCAACTCTGATACACATGTATCTATCGAATGATCCGTTGCCCGTTGAAACGAAGATTCTAAAATATCAGTAGGCGTTTTCTGCATTATTTTTTTCCCATAGCAATAATTGCGGTTTCGCATCGCGTATGCGTTGTTCAGCATACGCGCAATATTCCTGGCTGATGTCAAACCCAATATACATACGCTTATGCTGAAGCGCAGCGATGGCTGTTGAGCCTGAACCAACAAATGGATCGAGGACAATATCGTTTGTTTGAGTGAGCAATTTGATAAATTCTTCCACAATTTTCACGGGATAAATCGCAGGATGCGGGCAATTTTTGAGCGATTCGACAGGTGTGGCGATCACGTCTTTTTTCAGCGGATTGCCATAAATACGAATAATCGTAAATCCATTTTTATCTAATTGAATTTTTCTCCCGCCTTCTTGCCCGCCAAATGGCTCAGAATGAATCCCTCGAATTTTCATCCGAAATCCTTGAATTTCGCCATTTCGAACCTCTTCAATCACTTCCTCCAGAGCATTGCGCGCCATCTCTTTTTGTTGGGGAGCTAACGCAGATTGTTCGATCAGCCCAAAATACTTCTTGCCAACATTTTCACCAGTCCCATTCCCATTTGTTGAGGGTTCATAAGCAGGTTTCAGAAATTCATCAATAAAATATTTATAATTTTTGGACTTCACAAAATGAAAAAAAGGTTCAGTGCTGCTGACCAATCTCCGCTTGAATTGTCGCGGCGTAGGGTTAGATTTTACCCATGTGACGTTATTGACAAGGGTGACTCCGCATTGTTCAGTAGCGGCAATTGCAAATCTATACGGCATAAGAAGCAAACTGCTTTCTTCGTATTTATCGCCAATATTAACAACAATACTTCCTGTTGGTTTGATGATTCGCACACATTCCCGAAAGACATTCATCAGCGCAGAAATATAGTCGCCTGTTTTTTTTTCATTACCAATACCGCCGCCATCATACTCTCGCTGGTGAAAATATGGCGGGGACGTGATCACTAAATCAACGCTATCGGACGGAATTAATTGAAGCAGCTTTTCACTGTCTCCACAAACAATTTCGTTCCAAAATGGCATATTTGACGAACGAGTCGCAGAGTACGCTGTTAGTGGTTGATACATTATTGTATCCATATTTCCTTATTTCATACCGCTATCCCGCAGGGATATGATAAAGACTATTCCTCATCTTGCGTCGGTTTCGCCGGGAACAGCCGCCGCCACCACGCCGTCAACGTTTGCGCGGGCGAGAGCATCAGGCGCAGCGCCGGATTCAGCGAACGCTCTCCGCTCAATCTGCCGAATTCTTCCAGCAATTGCCGTTGGCGGGGGGTGACTTCGGTGGGAATCTGGAGTTTGACTTTGACGAAGAGATCGCCACGCTGTCCATCCGCCTGAGACGGCACGCCTTTTTGTGCTAAGCGGAAAATGCGATCGGGCTGCGTTCCCGCCGGAACGCGAATGCGGACTTTTCCTTCTAATGTGGGAACTTCAATCGTATCGCCTAACACAACCTGTGTAATCGTTAACGGCACTTCGCACCAGATGTCGTTATCTTTGCGTCCGAAAAATTCATGCGGCTCGACATGCACATGAATCAGCAGATCGCCCGTGCCGCCGCCATACACACCATGTTCGCCTTCTCCGGCGACTTTCAGACTCGCGCCGTCATGCACGTTCGGCGGAATGCGCACGGAAATCTTGCGGGTTTGCGGCAAGCGGCTATCACCGCGACATTCCGCGCAATCTTTCTGATACACTCGCCCGCTGCCATTGCATTCCTGGCAGACCTGCGTAAACCCCAAAAAGCCATGTGATTGCCGAATGCGCCCCTTGCCGAGACATGCCGGACAGAGCATCGGGTATGTGCGCGGCTCAATCCCCGTGCCTCGACAGCGCAGGCATTGTTCCATGCGCGTAACTTCAATGACACGGGTCGTACCGAGGGCGGCTTCTTCGAATGAAATCGACAGTTCGTGCGTCAAGTCTGCGCCACGAACCTGCTGGCGATACTTTTTATGGGATGATGACGTTTTGCTGGAAGAAACATTGTCGAAAATATCGAAGACTTCGTCGAAATTGGCGTGTTTGTTTCGAGCTGACGCCGCCCTGCTTTCCTGGTGAGATGGAGAACGCCCCAAATCATATTCGGCGCGTTTTTTCTCATCACTCAGGACGCGGTACGCTTCTGTGACCTGTTTAAATTTTTCTTCCGCAAATTTATCGCCAGCATTCCGGTCGGGATGATATTTCAAGGCTAACTTCCGGTAGGCGCTTTTGATTTCTGTGTCGTCGGCCTGTTCAGGAATGCCTAAAATTTTATAGTAATTGAGAAAATTGGCCAAAATTGGATTACCCGCCCGGAATTATTTCTTCTTTGACACCGCGACTTTTGGAGCGACAATGACTCGATCATGCAACAGATACCCTTTCTGAAAGACCGACACAACCGTGCCCTCTTCAACATCATCCCGTTCCATCTGCATGACCGCTTCATGGATTTCGGGATTAAACGGCTGCCCTTCGGCTTCGATTTCCTTGATTCCTTTACGCTTTAGCGCGCCAAGAAATTTGTCGAAAATCATTTCGATTCCTTTCAGGAAATCCTCTAATTTATGCGTCTGCTCTGCCGCTGCAATCGCGCGATCAAAATCATCGGCAACGCTTAACATCTCGCGCAGAATATCTTCGTTGGCATAACGTCGGAAATCCTGGATGTCTTTTTCTTTCCGCTTTTTGAAATTATCAAATTCCGCTTGCAGGCGCAGGCGAGCATCCAAATGCTCTTTGGCCTCCTGTGTCTTTGCATCAAGGGCTTTTTGCAGGCGAGTCAGTTCGTCTTCTGATTCCTGCGCTGCCGGCTCTGTCGTTGCCGGTTCTGCCGTTGCCGGTTCTGCCGTTGCCGGTTCGGCAACGAGTTGCTCCGCTGACGGCGGCTCGCCGACGCTTTCGTTTGTGTTCACATGTTCAGACTCCACAACAAGCGCCTCAGTCTCAACGTCTTGTTGAACACCATCTTGTTTCTGTTCTTCCATTATTTCAGCATCCTGTTCTGATACAATTTTGACTGGAATTTTCACCACAAGCCTCCTCAAAATATAATTAATATATCGGCCACCAATCGCGCAAATAACACGAATATTTTTGATGAATTCGTGAGCATTCATGGCCGAGTGTCTATAAATCCATCCGTTCCGTCAACAAACGCGACATTGTTTTGGCAGTATATTCCACCATTGGAATAATATGGGTATAGTCCATGCGTTTTGGGCCGATAATGCCGACAACGCCAAGTGTACGATCTCCATATTTATACGAAGAAAGCACAAGGCTCAGATCGCGCATGTCTTCTTCGGTGCTTTCTTCGCCAATAATCACGCGTGTCGTGTTATGATCGGCGTCTTCATTCATCAAGCACTTATCTAACAGGCGAATCAATAAGCGCTTTTCTTCGAACGCTTTGAACAATGAACGCATTCTTTCTACATCAGCAAATTCGGGTTGACTCATCATATTAAAGGCGCCGCCCACATATAATTCGCTGTCATCCGGTTCATTGGAAAAAAATTGCTGGCTGAGCTTCACGGCGTGAGAATATAAGAGATCGAACTGCGTTTTCTCATGCTCCATCATGCCGAACAATTTGGCGCGAATCTGCGTGAGGCTCAGCCCCATCAGTTCGGACGTAATCAATTTCGACATTTTGTCGAATGTATCTTGCGCAATTTCCTCGTCCAACAAAATCACCCGTTTATGCACTAATCCCGATTCGGAAATAAAGATGACTAACACCTGCGCATTTCCTAATTTAATAAAATCAATGTGACGGCAGATCGTATTCTTCAGGTTTGGCGTCAACACTAATCCCGCCTGATTCGATAGCTTTGACAGTAAATCTGTTGTCTTTTTCATCAGGTTGACCACTTCGATTTCAGAATGCAGCATCTCCTCGATTTGCGAAGAGTCGCTATTTTCTAATGGTCGTTGCGACGAGGTGAGATGATCGACATAAAAACGAAAGCCTTTATCCGTCGGAATGCGACCAGCAGAGGTATGCGGCTGCGCAAGAAAACCGAATTCCTCCAAATCCGCCATAATATTCCGAATGGTGGCCGGACTAAGCCCGAAACCGGCTTTTTTGGCAATCGTCCTGGATCCCACAGGTTCA
>DF820455.1:1002985-1005626 GCA_000739515.1 Candidatus Moduliflexus flocculans | reverse complement strand
CCGAATGGTGGCCGGACTAAGCCCGAAACCGGCTTTTTTGGCAATCGTCCTGGATCCCACAGGTTCAGCGGTAGAAATATAGTTGCACACCACCGCAACCAGTATTTGATGTTGTCGTTCTTCTAACGTCCCTTGCGTGACCACAATATATGTACTCTTCTGCGACCATCAGCACTGCGCTGATGCACATAACAGAAGACCTCCCTGTTTGCTAAAAAAAGAATTAGCACTCCCCTAAAAAGAGTGCTAATAAAACTGTATATAAAATGGGATGACTCTTCGAATTTGTCAAGAGTTTTTTATTTTTTCGTTCACGCTACCCTCGCGCGCTGAGATCGTCATGCAGATCGGATTCGAGCGTTTCGGCTAATGCGGCGATTTCCAGATCGAGCGAGAACTGTTTCTCGCGCAGCATATTATCGCGTTGTTTGTCGAACGCCAGCCTGACGCTGTCGAAAATCAGGCGCAACCGCGCCAATCGTCCTGAATCAAAATGAGTTGGTTCTGAAATCATTGCAAGATATTTCTTGAAAATTTTGAGAGTTGGCGCAAGGGCGTACACAGAAAACTGCTGCGCGGTTTTCGCCGCAGCCTCAGACGTTTTTATAGCATCAAATATCTGCTGCGCGGCATTACATATATGATCGGCGGTTTGATAAATTTCCAAATCGTGAATTTGCAGCAGCAAGGTTTTTAACGTCACCACCTGATATTCAGCTTCGGATACTTCCGGGCGCGTAATTTTAGCCGGCGCATTTGCCTGCGGCAGCGGCGCGGTCTGGGACGGAAAAAGCCACGCGCCGCCAATGACATAACTTGAAAGCGCCACAAGCAGCGAGAGGCCAAAACTGAGTTGGAGGAAAAAGAGCGAGACGATAAACATCATTCCCCCTACCAGCGCAGCCGGAATATTCGATGCTAATTGCAGGAAAATTTTACGCATGGCAATTCAGACTTCACAGGTTTTAAAAACCTGTGAAGTCTTCGTATGGTCATTATACCAATTGCGGTAAATGCGATCATATTTGTGCCATCGCGGTAGAGACGCCCCGGCGGGGCGTCTCTACGGAGTATATGATCCGTATGAACATCTTGTGCAATGTTTGATTGACCCGTCAATTTTAATTGGCAAAAGTAGCAGTCGTCTTACGCATAATGGCGCAAAAATGCAGTAGCGTCAATACCTTTTCGCCATATTTTGTGGTGTCATCTTCTTAAAAATCCAGGTATTTCTATGATCACAAAAAAACTTGTTTTATTTGGCGCGGGCAATATCGGGCGCTCGTTTATCGGGCAGCTTTTTTCTCGCGCAGGCTATGAAGTTGTCTTTATTGACGTGAATGACACGCTTATCACTGCGCTGAATGAACGGCGCGAATATCGCATTATCATCAAGCGCAACGACCAGCCCGATGAAACGCTTTCGATTCAGCACGTGCGCGGCGTGCATGGCAAAAATCTGGACGAGGCGAGCCGGGAAATCGCATCCGCGTCCATCTTGGCAACCGCAGTCGGCAAAGGCGCATTGCCCTACATTCTGCCGACGCTTGCCGACGGGCTGAAACGTCGGCAGCAAGAATATGGTGATCTGCCAATAGATATGATTATGGCGGAAAATTACCGCCATATTTCTGACTATGTGCGCGATAATTTGCGTCAATATCTGCCACCAGCATATCCGCTCGAATCGCTGCTCGGCCTTGTGGAAACGAGCATCGGCAAAATGGTGCCGATCATGAAAGATGAGGATATGCGGCGCGATCCGCTCTGGGTTTTTGCTGAAGCCTATAACGAATTGATCCTCGATAAATATGGTTTTAAGAACCCGATTCCAGACGTGCCGGGCATAGCGCCGAAAGAAAACATGCAGGCGTATGTTGATCGCAAGCTCTTTATTCATAATTTGGGGCATGCGGCCACCGCCTACTTGGGCTATCAGCAGAATCCGACGCTCGAATATATTTACGAGCCATTAGCCATTCCGACGCTTTTCGAAAAGGTGCGAGCAACGATGCTGCAATCGGCGGTCGCCCTGAATAAAGCGTATCCCGCCGATTTGACTATGCCGGATTTGAATGCGCATATTGACGATTTATTAGAGCGCTTTCGCAACCGGGCATTAGGCGATACGATCTTTCGTGTCGGGCGCGATCTCCCCCGGAAATTAGAGAAAAACGATCGGCTCGTTGGCGCGATGCTGCTGGCGATCCGCCAGAATTGTCCCTGCGATTTGATTGCCGCGGCTGTCGTTGCCGCCTGTTCTTTCCGCGCCGCCGACGAACATGGCAAACTGTTCCCGGCAGACGACGCTTTTGCCACGCGCGATTTCCCGGCAGGACTTGAGCATATTCTCGCAAACATCTGCCATCTTTCCTCTGCGGTATCCGAAGAAGCGGCGGTGATGGTCGCGATTCACTCCGCCTTCCATTCTTCGACAAGCAGGCCATAGACCGCGAGATTCACGCATTCGCCGTACAGATCAAATGCACGGCGAATCACCCCTTCTTGCATGAAACCGAGCCGTTCTGGAATCGCCCGGCTGCGATGATTCCCTTCGGCGCAGAAAATTTCGATTTTTTTCAGGCCGAGTTCTTGAATGCCGATATTGATCATCGCCTTGACGCAGCGTGTCATGATGCCG
>DF820455.1:1001380-1002510 GCA_000739515.1 Candidatus Moduliflexus flocculans | reverse complement strand
TTTTTTCAGGCCGAGTTCTTGAATGCCGATATTGATCATCGCCTTGACGCAGCGTGTCATGATGCCGTGCCCGTTCGCATCTTCATCAAGCCAGTAGCCGATTTCTCCCATATCAATCTCGCGTTTAATGGTGTGAAATCCAATCATGCCGACAAACCTGTCCTGATAAAAAATGCCGCATTGCAGGCCGCTTTCATCCATGACCTGCTGAAGTGTCTTTTTGATAAATTCTTTTGAATCTTCAACGCGGGTGTTATTATCTACCCAGGGAAGCCATGTCCGTAGAAACTGGCGATTTTTATCCACCACGGCAAACACGTCTTCCGCGTGTCGGGGTTGTAAAAGAACGAATTTTAATTCATGATCGATCTGGCGTGTAAACATTATGTCGTCTCCGGTAAAAAAAACGATTTTTCGTAATCATTCAGGTCTCAGGAGCGCTAACGTATGCGTTGGCGCTCCTGAATGATTCGGTGAAAAGCCCTATCGCGACCGACCCGAATCGCTCGTTGACAAACAGTCAAGAAGGAAAATCAAAAAACTTCGCAGCCGTCGCGAATCAAATCAAGGAGAATGACAAGAACGTCGCAAGAAAAATCATTTCCAGAATTTTTTCGTTGACAAGAATCTTTCGACGCGACAGGGTTGCCACGTCGTAACAATTTGGCGTTAGAACGCTTGCGAGAACGAGAAACACGAGATGAACAACACATTCGCTTTACACTCATTTGCCGCGAACCTTTGTATTGGCTATTGGCGGTGGTGTCTCTGTGCGAGTGGGTTGAATGCGCGTCCGCGCCGCGGCGCGTAATCTCAGCGTTTGGCACGTTCTCAAGCCCACTCTCTCATCGCGAAAGAGTGGGCTTTTTTTATGTTCACGGAGTGATTCATGTAGGTCGAAACCATCGTTTCGATCTGCGCCATAACGGAGGAAAACATGGCTCAGGACACGAAAATTTTGCTGTCAGAACAAGAGATGCCGCGTCAATGGTATAATATTATGGCCGATCTGCCAAAACCGATGCCACCGGTGCTGCATCCCGGCACGAAACAACCGATCTGCCCGGCTGATTTAGCCCCGCTGTTTCCGATGGAACTCATCAAACAGGAAGTCAGCCAGGAACGCTGGA
>DF820455.1:917127-1001237 GCA_000739515.1 Candidatus Moduliflexus flocculans | reverse complement strand
CCGGCTGATTTAGCCCCGCTGTTTCCGATGGAACTCATCAAACAGGAAGTCAGCCAGGAACGCTGGATTGATATTCCCGAAGAAGTGTTCGATATTTATCGCCTGTGGCGGCCATCTCCGTTATTCCGTGCGCGGCGTTTGGAAAAAGCGCTGGATACTCCGGCAAAAATTTACTATAAATATGAAGGCGTCAGCCCCGCTGGCAGCCATAAGCCGAACACCGCAATTCCGCAGGCGTATTACAATATGAAAGAAGGCGTGAAGCGCCTCACCACCGAAACCGGCGCGGGACAATGGGGAAGTTCGCTCGCGCTCGCCTGTAATTATTTCGGGATCGAGTGCAAGGTCTATATGGTGAAAATCAGCTACCAGCAGAAGCCGTATCGCCGCCTGATGATGCAGACCTGGGGCGCAAGCGTCGTCGCCAGCCCCAGCGACCAAACCGACGCCGGACGCCGCATTCTGGAAAAAGACCCGAACTGCCTCGGCAGCCTCGGCATTGCCATCAGTGAAGCGGTGGAAGAAGCCGCCAAACGCGACGACACGAAATACGCGCTCGGCAGCGTGTTGAATCATGTGCTGATTCATCAAAGCGTGATCGGTCTCGAAGCGAAAAGACAGATGGAAATGGCGGGCGATTACCCGGACATCGTGATCGGCTGCGTCGGCGGCGGCAGCAATTTCGCCGGGTTGGCCTTCCCGTTCATTCAAGACAAAATGCAGGGGAAAGCGCTGCGCGCCGTCGCGGTGGAACCTGCGGCCTGTCCGACGATTACGCGCGGATTGTATGCGTATGATTTCGGCGACACGGCGCAGATGACGCCGCTGATGGCGATGTTTACGCTCGGCCATGACTTTATGCCTGCTGGAATTCACGCGGGCGGCCTGCGCTATCACGGCATGGCGCCGCTGTTGAGCCATCTCGTCAAATTAGGCCAGATTGAAGGCAAAGCGGTACATCAACTTGAAGTGTTTGACGCAGCGGTAAAGTTTGCCCGCAGCGAAGGAATTATCCCTGCGCCAGAATCGGCTCATGCCATTCGCGCTGCGATTGATGAAGCGTTGTTGGCGAAAGACGCCGGGCAGCAAAAGACGATTCTGTTCAACCTGAGCGGACACGGCCATTTTGACATGGTTTCGTATGACGCCTATTTCTCAGGCAAATTACAAGATTACGCGCTGCCGCAGGAAGAAATTGACCGCGCGGAAGCCGTGCTGAAAGATTATCCGGCAACAGAATAACAACAGCGAATCGGAGAAGGGAACGAATAATTATTCCAAATATCCCCTCCTGGGAGGGGCAAGGGGTGGGTCGTTCGTTCCCTTCTAAAATTCGTTGCCGTTCCAGAAAATATGCCTGTTACTTATGACTGCGTCGTTCCCTGGGGACGCTCATTTGACGAATATGTCAGGATGTTCGGCCTGACCGAACACGATTTGACGCGCAAAATATTGGGCTGCGGCGACGGTCCGGCGAGTTTCAATAAGACCATGCGCGAACGCGGAAACTCCGTTGTCTCGATTGATCCGATTTATCAGTTCAGCGCGGCGCAAATCCGCGAGCGGATTGACGCGACGTATCAGCAAGTTATGGAACAGACGCGCCAGAATGCGGACAAATTTCTTTGGACGACGATTCCATCGCTTGAGGCATTAGGCCGCATCCGCATGAGCGCCATGCTGGAATTTCTCGACGATTATGAAACGGGAACAGCCGAAGGCCGCTACCGTTTCGAGGAATTGCCGTCGCTATCATTTGCGGATAGCGCATTCGATCTCGCGCTCTGCTCGCATTTTCTATTTTTGTATTCGGACAATCTTTCTGAGGAATTTCATCGGGAGGCGATTGCCGAAATGTTGCGCGTGGCGCGGGAAGTGCGAATATTTCCGATCCTCGATTTGAACGCGAACCTCAGCCGCTACGTCGAGCCGATGATCGCGTATTTTTCCGCTTGCGGATTTCAGGTTAAAATCCTTGACGTGGATTATGAATTCCAGCGCGGCGGGAATAAAATGATGAAACTACAGGGATACGTGTAAAAAAGGATAGGGCGTTTTTATCCCTTCTTACACGTATTCCTGTAGTTCAATAAAATGCTACGTATTGAACGCGCAATTCACGATGACGCCGCCGAAATTTTGGCATTGCAAAAGCTCGCATATCAAAGTGAGGCGGCGATCTGGAACGATTATACGATTCCACCGCTGACACAGACGCTTGAAAATTTACAAGCGCAGTTTGCCGATCACATTATTCTGAAAGCGGTGGATAACGACGAAATAATCGGCTCAGTACGGGGGACGCAGAAAAACGACACCTGTTATATCGGCAGAGTGATCGTTCATCCCGACCGGCAAAATCGCGGGATCGGCACGCAGTTAATGGCCGCCATCGAAGCCGCGTTTTCGACGGCGAGCCGTTTCGAACTCTTTACCGGACAAAAAAGCGAGCGTAACCTCTATTTGTATCAAAAATTGGGGTATCAGATTTTTAAAGAAGAGCCATTGAATGAACGAGTGATTATCGTGTATTTAGAAAAACATCGAGCATAGTTGTCAGACACCTTGAACGTGTCTGACAACTTTCGCGCAAAACATAAAATATGACAGCAACGCAAAAACGCGGCTATTATGGCCGATTCGGGGGAATGTTCATCCCGGAAATCTTACATAGCAATTTCGAAGAACTTATTCGGCATTACGAAACCGCGAAAGCCGATCCAGCGTTCTGGCAGGAGTATGAGACCTTAATGAAAACCTATTCCTGCCGTCCGACGCCGATTACGTATGCCGAGAATTTGACCACGCATTTCGGCGGCGCGAAAATTTTCATCAAACGCGAAGATCTGAACCACACCGGGGCGCACAAAGCAAACAATGTGATGGGGCAAGGCTTATTGACGAAGCGCATGGGCAAAACTCGCGTCATCGCGGAAACCGGCGCAGGGCAGCATGGCGTTGCGACCGCTACAATGGCCGCGAAATTCGGTTTCGCCTGCACGGTGTATATGGGCGCGGTGGATGTGGAACGGCAGCGTCCGAATGTCTTCTGGATGGAGCAACTTGGCGCGGAGGTCGTGGAAGTCACTAGCGGCTCGCAAACGCTGAAAGACGCCATCAACGCCGCGTACCGCGATTGGAGCGGCAGCATGGACACGACGCATTACGTGCTCGGCACGGCCTGCGGCGCGTATCCGTTCCCGGAAATGGTCGCCTGGTTTCAGTCTATTATCGGCAAAGAAGCGCGGGCGCAGATGCTTGCGCAGCAGGGCAAATTGCCGAATCGCGTCTATGCCTGCGTCGGCGGCGGCTCGAATGCGATGGGCATCTTCGGCGGCTTTTTCGATGACGCGGGCGTCGAACTGATCGGCGTGGAAGCGGGCGGCAAAGGCATTGACTCCGGCCAGCACGCCACGCGCCTGACTGCGCCGGAAGGCAAGCTTGGCATCGCGCAGGGCATGAAAACGATCTTCCTGCAAAATGACGAAGGCCAGATGAATGATACGCATTCTATCGCTGCCGGACTCGATTACATCGGCGTCTCACCCATTCTTGCCGATTTGCAGGAACAAGGCCGGGTGCGTTTCGAATCTGCGACTGATACCGAAGTGATCGCCGCGCTGGAACTCACAATCAAAAAAGAAGGCATCATTCCGGCGTTAGAATCCACGCACGCCTTTGTGCAAGCCTTTAAGGAAGCCCCACAAATGGGCAACGACGAGATCATTTTAATTAATCAGTCCGGGCGCGGCGACAAAGATATTTTCACGATTGCCGACGCCTTTCAGGATAAAAAATGGCAGCAATTTATCATCAAAAAGGCTGAACAATATCGCAACAAATAGAACACTGATTAGACTGATTGGGCTGATTTTCAATAATTTTTCATAAGACCTCACAGGTTTTTAAAACCTGTGAGGTCTGCGTCATATATTTTAACGCTTGCATCTCTAATTAAAATCAGCGAAAATCAGCCTAATCAGCCCAATCAGTGTTCTGTTAAACTATGCTTGAGCAATATATCCGCGAGCAGCGGGCGAAAAAAGAGATTTTATTGATGACGCACCTCGTCCTCGGCTATCCGTCGTTCGAGGCGAATCGCGAGATCATCGCGCAGATGGCCGACGCAGGCGTCGAGTTGACGGAGTTGCAGATTCCGTTTTCCGAACCGACCTCCGACGGTCCGGTGATTATGCAGGCGAACGACGGCTCGTTAAAGCGCGGCACGACGGTCGCTGCGTGTTTCGAGTTCGCGCAGGACATCTGCGCAGCGTACCCGCAAATCAAATTTTTATTTATGACCTACTGCAACATCATGTTTATGCGCGGGACAGACCGCTTTGTCGCCGACGCCAAACGCGCAGGCGTTCAGGGGCTGATTATTCCTGATTTGCCGCCGGAAGAAGGCGTAGAGTACCTTGAAGCATGTCGTCGCTATGTCGTTGACCCAATTTTTATTTTTACGCCAACCAATACCCGCGAGCGCCTCGAAACGCTTGCCAATGCGACGCAAGGCTTCGTCTATTGCGTGGGGCGGCGCGGCGTGACCGGCATCAAGACGAACTTTACCGAAGAAATATCAACATTGGTGGACGCCTACAAACGCGCAACAAACCTGCCGCTTGCGCTCGGTTTCGGCATTCAGGACAAGGCGGATGTGGACTTTCTGAAAGGCAAAGTGGACATCGCCGTGCTCGGCACGAAAGTCCTGAAACTGCATGAAGAGCAGGGAAGCGCGGCAGTCGGCGCATTTTTGCGCGGCGTGAGGTGACGCCGTTTTATGGAACACGGATGACGTGGATTTAGCTATCAGACACTTCGAGAGTGTCTGACAGCTTTTGTTGCGACATCCGTGTTCTGCCAATATTATGGGAGTCTTCAGTGCGATTGGCAATACGCCGCTCGTCGAATTACGGAAATTATCGCCGAATCCGAAGGTGCGGATTCTTGGAAAATTAGAAGGGAGCAATCCCGGTGGGTCGGTCAAAGATCGTCCGGCCTATTATATGATCAAACATGCCGAAGAAACGGGGCAATTGACGCATGACAGAGTGCTGTTAGAAGCAACCTCCGGCAACACCGGCATCGCGCTCGCCATGATCGGCACGGCAAAGGGGTATCGCGTGAAATTGTTCATGCCGGAATGCGCGAGCATGGAGCGGCAGCATATTTTGCTGGCATACAACGCGGAAATTGAATTGACGCCAGCGCGGGAAGGAACAGACGGCGCAATTCGGCGAGCGCATCAATTATTCGAGGAACATCCTGACCAGTACTATCTGCCGGATCAATACTCGAACGACTACAATGTACTCGCGCATTACGACACCACCGCCCCGGAAATCCTCGCGCAGACTGGAGGCGACGTAGATGTCGTCGTGGCGGGCATGGGGACGGGTGGCACACTGATGGGATTAGCGAAGTTTTTCCACGAAAAGAAGCCATCAGTGAAAGTCGTCGGCATCGAGCCGTGCATCGGTCATTCGATTCAGGGCTTAAAAAACATGACCGAATCTCTCGTGCCCAAAATTTACGATCAGCATCAATTAGACGAAAAAATTATTATGGAAGATGGCGAGGCATTCGAAGTGACACGGCGGCTCGCCAAAGAAGAAGGCGTCTTCGCAGGGATGTCGAGTGGCGCGGCGGTGGCGGGCGCGATGCATATCGCCCATTATCTCGACGCCGGCACGATTGTCGTCATCCTGCCGGATCGCGGAGATCGTTACCTGAGCACCACGCTGTTCCGGTCAATCTGCGCCAAGTGTCCGCCGTGAGGCGGCGATTTTTAACCTAAAAGAGCGCGTAGGGACGCCCTGGCGGGGCGTCTCTCTGATAATGCTTTTAACAACGATGAAACAAACATCTGATAGATTCGCAGTTATTTTTGATATGGATGGACTAATGTTCGATACGGAACAAGTCGCCGTTGACGCATGGAAGCAAGCAGGACAGACATGTGGCCATGATATCCCGGAATCGCTCATTATTCAAAGTGTTGGACGAAATGCGGATGATACGAAACGCTTGTTCGAACAGGCGCTTGAGCCGGAATTCGATTTTCAACAAGTCAGGGCGTTACGCATTCAATATGCGGCAGACATCATTGAACAACGCGGAGTTCCTGTTAAAGACGGCCTGTTTGAGCTTCTTGATGTTTTGGATCATGGCTCTGTATTGAAAGCTGTTGCCACGTCAACAGAACGAATTCGGGCTGAAACATTGCTCCGTAAAGCCAATGTGCATGATCGGTTTGACGCGATCATCTGTGGTGATGAGGTACAACATGGAAAACCTGCTCCAGATATTTTCCTTCTGGCGGCAAATCGCTTACAAACTATTCCATATCACTGTTTTGTGCTTGAAGATTCGGAAGCCGGAATACAGGCCGCAGTGAATGCAAAGATGCATCCGATGATGATTCCAGACCTCAAACCGCCTTCACAATGGGTGTTGGCAACGGTCAAACACATATTTCCCAGTCTGCATAGAGCTGCGTCATATTTTTCAGAGAAGCTTGCCCTATAAGCGTTATAGAAATTTAACTAATTTATCGAAAAGTGATAAACAAATATGAATCATTATAAACGTCACAATTACGATTCTTCCTTTCAACGAAAGACCTCCTCTGGTTTATGGCGTCCCGCCTCGCGGGAATGGTAAACGCCATCATCCCCGCGCAGGCGGGACACTCTTCTGTGATTTTCTTGAACATCACAAGCATTTTATTACGCAATACGAATAATCATTTTACCACAAATGTCGCAAACGACGCGACAGACGCAAGCGAGCGCCAATTTGACGATGGCGTCCTGTGCGTCTGTTGCGCCGGTTGCGGTATTTTTCTCTATGTTTTCACCTCAGACACCATGTTGTATTTTTCAGAAGCAAAACCGCGTGACCATCGCGCAAGGCCGTATTTTTCACCTCCATTTATTAGACGAGTTACCAACACATGCTGGAACGCTGCCGATTCACTCGATCAGTATGATTCCCTATTGCCAGATTAAAGAGCGCGGCTTTAAGGCGATTGACGGCAGCGAGCCGATTATTGCGCTGATTCCAGAGACGCTGCGCGAGATGTCAACAGCGGAATTTCTCGACCAGATCGTCGAAACGCCAGAACTCGCGCTAGTCGGCAATCTGCATTATAATCTTTCTGATGCTGAATATGAAGACGTTGTGGCGCAAGTCATTGAAAAAGAGATTAAACAGGGGGAAGGCTCGAATTTCCTGCTTTCCCGCAAAACATCCGGCACGCTGAGTCCGGCAGGGGTACCGGCGGCGTTGACGATTCTTGCCCGGTTCATGCGGAACGAATTCGGGTCATATATGAATTTCTGCTTTTTCGACGGTACAACCTATTTTGTCGGCGCATCCCCGGAACGACATTTAAGCGTGTTCAAAGGCGAAGCGTATTTGAACCCGATTAGCGGCACGCTGCCGAAAGCGCAGGCCGATTTCCATGCGGCGCTCACGGCATTTCTGCAAGACCCGAAAGAAATTCACGAACTGTTTCAAGTCGTGGATGAAGAATTAAAAATGATGGCGAAAATCTGCAAGCGCGGCGGCGAAGTCGAAGGGCCGTTTCTCAAGGAAATGCGTACCCTGCTGCATACGGAATATCTGCTGAAAGGGGAAACCGAGATGCGCCCGCTCGATGCGTTCCGCGCCACGATGTTTGCGCCGACCATGATCGGCAGCCCATTGGAAAACGCCTGTCGCGTGATCTGCAAATACGAGCGCGACTCGCGACGCTATTATTCCAGCGCCATGCTGATTCTCGGCGAAGATGAGGAACGTGCGCCATTTTTGGATAGCGCGATTACGATCCGCACGCTGGAAATCGGCGCAGACGGGCACTTTACGATACAATCCGGCGGCAGCATCGTGCGGGATTCGATCCCGAAAAACGAGCGTATCGAAGCGACGACCAAAGCACTCGGCGCGATCAAAGCGATGCGCGAAACCACTGCCACGCCGCCAATATTGGAGAAAACCATTACGCCCCTTCAGCGGCGAACATTGATGGCGCGAAACGACAACCTCTCGCAGTTCTGGCTGCGCAAACAGGCGCATTCCTTCGAAGATGCCAGACTTGTCGGCAAATCGGCCTTAATCATTGATAATGAAGATGATTTTGTCTATATGTTCGCGCACATTCTTGAGCATCTCGGCCTGACTGTGCGCATTGAAAAAATCGCAGCCATCAGCCTTAAACCTGAGGAACTCGCGGAAGAAATCATCATCTTAGGGCCTGGACCCGGCAATCCCGAAAACGAAGCGGACGAGCGCATTTTCCGCTTAAACAGGCTGGCAGAAAATCTGCACGTCTCTGATAAAAAATTTATGGGTATCTGTTTCGGCCATCAGGTCATCAGCCGGAGTCTCGGCCTGCGGTTAGAGCGGCTCGATACGCCGCTGCAAGGCGTACAGAAAGAGATTTTGTTGTTCGATGAAAAGGAGATCGTCGGATTTTACAACACCTTTGTCGCAGTAGCGGATAATCCGCTGCCATCCGGTGTTTGCGCCTCGGTCAGCGAACTCGGCGAAGTCTATGCGCTTGCTGCGCCAAATTTTCGCAGTTTCCAATTCCATCCGGAATCGGTGCTGACGCGCAACGGCCTGGAGATTCTGAGAGGCGCATTGTTGGAATTGTTGGCGTGACGAGTTGCCCGCCGATGAATCGGCGGACTATGCGCGAATATCCTTGACGAGATGGAAAATTCACCCTTGTTCCACGCTCCGCGTGGAATGCCTTAAGCACGCCGCTCTGCGGCGAAACGGCGCATTCCACGCGGAGCGTGGAACGAGAACGTAATAGCCCTGCCCTCTTAGGAGGGAATTGTCGGCGATGCTGCGTAACATCAATTAATTACTGATGTTACGCAGCGCCGCCGACAATTCCCCTCCTGGGAGGGGCAAGGGGTGGGGTCATCCGTGAGTGATTGCTCGTGTCAAGAACCCACCCCCAACCCCTCCCCGGAGGGGAGTGTGCGGTCATTCGTCTCGAATCGGCTGCGTAACATGAGTTAATTATTTATGCTTGAAAGGGGAATATTGCATACCGTCGCCTATATGCCATAGGAACGTTTTTCATTCAAAAGAGGAATTTCTGAAAAATTAGTTGACATGTAGAAGAAGGGAATATAGGAAGTAAAAAAATTATGTGTAAGCCTGAGGATCAGGGATGTGTCCTCGTCGTTGATAATTACATTACAGGAGTATCGAGAAATGACTCATCTGTTTCTGCTACTCATCCTGGTGTTGGGGCCGCTTCTTTTGGGGGTGGCGGCATTGTTTGCGCAAACGTGGGCGGGCAGAAAACCGATTATTGCGGTTGCGGCAGTGACAATTCCCATCGCCGGAATTTGGCTTGCGCTTTCCGGTCAGTATGAATACCATTTTTCCGGTCAGACTGGGACGATGCCTTTTTTGCTTGAACTTCTTGTATTAGGGATTTTTATCTCTATTGGACTGCGCCTCAAAAATGCCCCAGTCATTATATTAACCAGCTTACAGATGCTCATGTTGCTGTACGAAAAAGCGTCTCCCGCCACAGAGCATTATGAAACCGCTCAATTTATCGTTGATCCCCTCTCAACGATTTTAGTTTTGGTCGTTTCTGTCATCGGTTCGTTGATTGTGTTGTATGCCATTGGCTACATGGAGCAACACGAACACCATGCCCCGCCGACTGCCGCCAGCACAGGCCGCTTTTTTTTCTTTTTGATCGGATTTTTGGGATTCATGAATGGCCTTGTATTAGCCAATGATTTAGCGTGGTTCGGGCTGTTCTGGGAGTGTAC
The DNA here is from genome assembly GCA_000739515.1 of Candidatus Moduliflexus flocculans. Lineage (GTDB taxonomy): Bacteria > Moduliflexota > Moduliflexia > Moduliflexales > Moduliflexaceae > Moduliflexus > Moduliflexus flocculans. The sequence goes on along the minus strand of DF820455.1, from coordinate 991,428 downwards.
AACCCTTTGCTCGTTTATGCTGATTGGCCATGACGGCACACCGATTGCGCAACAGAACGCACTGCGAGCCGTGCTTATCAACTTATTTGGCGGAACAGCGCTGTCATTTGCCGGATTGATGGCCAAAACGGAAGGCGCAGGCGAGTCTATTTCTTCCATCATGTCGTCGCAGGCGATGATTCCTATCGCGTTCCTGATTCTGGCGGCGCTGACCAAATCGGCGCAAATGCCCTTTCAAAGCTGGCTGGTCGGCGCAATGGTCGCGCCGACGCCGGTGTCGGCCTTGCTCCATTCCAGCACGATGGTGAAAGCCGGGTCGTATCTTGTGCTGCGTTTGGCGCCCGCGTTTGCTGGAACCCGTTTTGCAATGGTGATTGCGACAGTTGGCGCCTTTACGTTTGCGATGACATCCGGGCTGGCTGTTGCACAGAGCAACGGCAAAAAAGTGCTGGCGTATTCCACGATTGCGAACCTCGGCTTGATTGTCGCCTGCGCCGGCATTGGCACGCCGGTCGCGTATGCGGCAGGTATCATGGTGCTTTGTTTCCATGCGCTGTCCAAAGCGTTGCTGTTCCTTTGCATGGGGCATATCGAGCAGACCATCGGCAGCCGGGAAATCGAGCAGATGATGGGCTTAATGGTGAAAATGCCTGTGACCACGATTATCGCCAGCATTGGCATGGTTTCGATGTTTGTCCCGCCGTTCAGCATGTTAATCAGCAAATGGATTGCCATTGAAGCCTCAGTGGATTCGCCGGTGGTGTTAATTTTAATGGTGATCGGTAGCGCGTTGACTGTTTTTTTCTGGACAAAATGGATCGGGCGCATTTTTACCGCGCCGTATCAGAAGCTCGAACGGGAACATATTCCTCTGTCCATGAATATTGCGATGAGAATATTGGTGACAGGCGTAGTGATTGCGGGGTTTTCGGTATTTTCTGTGTATCATGGATATATCGTTCCGATCATTTTTAAGGTATTTCCTAAAACTGCGTTTGAATATACCGCCTGGCGCATGCTCAAAACGGTCGGCGACTTCAAGGAATGGCCGCTGTTCATCATGCTGGGAATTGTCGTGCTTGCCCTCCTTTATACCTTCAAACAGATTCGCCCCTCGCAGATTCGCTTGCCGTATTTGTGCGGAGAAAATGTCGAGGATGAGGAGTGTACCTATACCTTTATGAGCGTGGCGGATAAGCCGGAAAAAGCGCGATTGATGTCGTATTATTTCAAGCAGGTCTTCGGAGAAGACATCATGGAACGATGGACGAATCCGATGGCTGTGGCACTTATTCTTTTAATGTTTGGCATGATATGGAAACCATAACTGTTCTTGACGCAATTGGAAAAATTGGCATCACGCTGTTTATCGTTCCGGTGATCGGCGCGCTTATTATGGGGCTTGATCGCAAAATCACCGCCAGAATCCAGGGACGCTACGGCCCGCCGATTCTCCAGCCGATTTACGATATTATCAAGCTTTTTCAGAAAGAAAGTGTGATTTTGAACTTCAGCCAGATCATCTACGCCTATCTGCATTTGGCGTTTATGATGTTAGCGGTGCTGTTTATTGTCTTAGGGCAAGATTTGCTGATGGTGCTGTTTGTGTTAGCGTTTTCCACGCTCTCGTTGATCCTGGGCGGGATGAGCGTCTATTCGCCGTATAGCAGAATCGGCAGCCAGCGCGAGATCATCCAATTAGTCTCCTACGAGCCGATCCTGGTGCTGATGGTGATTGGCATCTATCTGCGTAACAGCAGTTTTATGGTGAAAGATTTGACCGTGACCGGCAAGCCGCTGCTCTTCTCGCTGCCGCTGATTTTTATGTCCTTTTTTATCGCGATGACCATCAAACTGCAAAAATCGCCGTTCGATTTCGCCACGTCGCACCACGCGCATCAGGAAATCGTCAAAGGCGTCACCATCGAATATTCCGGCAAATATCTCGGCATTATCGAAATTACGCATTGTTACGAAGTGGTCTTAGTCATGGCGTTTGTGGTCATGTTCTGGGCGACGAATGTCTGGATCGGCACGCTGTTGGCAATTATCTGTTATTTCCTGGAAATTATTGTGGACAACGCCTTTGCGCGACTGCGAACGATGTGGATGTTCCGATATATGTGGACCGTCGCGTTTATTCTGTCATTGACCAATTTGATCTGGTTGTATCTCTGGAAATCGTAAGTATTCAGGAGTGCGCGCGTGTTTGGCGGCGCGACGTTATTGCGTTGCCAACGCAAGTGGTGGCACTCCTAAATAATTACAAATTATGAATAATTCACTCGCCAAATCCCCTTGGGTCGTGCATTATAATTGCAATAGCTGCAACGGCTGCGATATTGAGTTTTTAGCCTGCCTGACGCCGATGTATGATCTCGAACGTTTCGGCATTCTGCATATCGGCAATCCCAAACACGCCGACGTGCTGGTTGTGACCGGCTCAGTCAATCATCGAAATGCGCGAGTGCTGCTGAACGTGTACAATCAGATGCCTGATCCGAAAGTCGTGGTGGCGTTGGGTGTCTGTTCGTCGTCCGGCGGCGTGTTCGCGGAAGGCTATAATGTGCTCGGCGGCGTGGATAAGGTGATTCCGGTGGATGTCTTCGTGCCGGGTTGTCCGCCGCGCCCCGAATCCATGATTGATGGCATTCTCGAAGCCGCGAATATCCTGGTTCAAAAAAGTCGGGGCGAACAAGTGCAACGCGCGGAAAAACCGAAATATACTGTTGTGGCGATGTCTGAGTGAGGCGCATTTATGTTGGAGAATGTCCGCGAGATTACATTGGAAAATATGTCCGAACAGGTCTATCGCATCAAAAAGGCGGGTTTTCGGTTTGTGACGATTACCTGCACCGATTTAGGGGATACGTTCGATCTGCTCTACCAATTCGACAAGGAATACGAATTTCATAACCTGCGGCTTGCGCTTCCCAAAGGAGAAGACGCGCCGAGTGTCTCCCATATCTATTTCGCTGCCGCGCTGGTCGAAAATGAAATTCAAGACCTGTTCAACCTGCATTTTTGGAATATGGCGGTCAATTTCGTCGGTCGGTTCATCTTAAGCGAAAATGCGCCGAAAGCGCCGTTAGCCAAAACGCCAGGCATCGGCATTGATGCCAGAGTTATAACGCAAAAGCCGCAAGAGACGCAAACGTAACGATTGCGCCGTTTGCGTTGAATATCACGTTAATCATTACACATCATCACGTATTCTGTTATGAGTGAAGAAAATCGTTCAATCATCCCATTTGGGCCGCAACATCCGGTCTTTCCAGAACCGATCCAACTCCGCCTTGTCCTGCAAGACGAAAAAGTCATCGAAGCGCTGCCGATGATCGGCTACGTGCATCGCGGGCTTGAGAAAATCGCCGAAAAGAAAGATTTTCATCAGAACGTCTTTCTGGTTGAACGGTTATGCGGGATATGTTCGTTTATGCACGCCTGGGGCTATTGTCAGGGGATCGAAGCCTTGATGAATATTCAAGTGCCAGACCGCGCCAATTATTTGCGCGTCATCTGGGCGGAACTCCACAGAATGCACAGCCATTTGCTTTATTTGGGGCTTGTGGCGGATGCGTTCGGGTTCGAGAATTTATTCATGCAAGCGTGGCGCTGCCGCGAAGAAATTCTTGACGCGCTGGAAGCAACGGCGGGCGGGCGTGTGCTGCTGTCGGTCTGCACGATCGGTGGCGTGCGAAAGGACATCACGCAGGCCGGATTTCAGAAAATTTTGAACGCATTAGACCGCGTGGAAAAGCAGTTCAGGGAAATTCTGCCGCCGTTCATTCATGATTACAGCGTGAAAGAACGTTTAGTCGGAGTCGGCACATTAACGCCGGAAAAAGCGTATGAACTCGGCGCAGTCGGCCCGACGCTACGAGCCTGCGGCGTGAAATGGGATTTGCGCGAAACCGGTTACGCCGCGTATGGCCGCCTCGATTTCAAGCCTGTCGTCAAGGAAGGCGGCGATTCCTATGCCCGGACGATGGTTCGGCTTGATGAACTTTATACCTCCGCGTCCCTCATCAGACAGGCGATTCAGACCATTCCCGCCGGAGAGGTCGCCGCGCCGGTCAAAGGCAATCCGACGGGCGAATTCGTCTCACGCTTGGAACAGCCGCGAGGCGAGGTCATTTATTATGTCAAAGGCAACGGCACGAAAAATCTCGACCGTTTCCGCGTCCGCACCCCAACGTTTGCGAATCTCGCGCCGCTGCTGGCGATGCTGCCGGGCTGCGAACTCGCGGACGTGCCAGTGATTGTGTTATCCATTGATCCGTGCATCAGTTGTACGGAGCGGTAGAAATGTCGAGGAGTGCAAAAGCTTGCTTTTGCAGCCTGACGAAGTCAGGCAATTGTGTGGCGCTACCACGCTGCAAAAGCAAGCTTTTGCACTCCTGAAATATGAACTTATTAGTCAATATTTTCAAGAACCTGTTCAACAGTCCGGCGACCAGGATGTATCCGGCGGTCAAGCGCGAAAGTTTCGATCAGAGCCGAGGGCATATCGAAATCGAGATTGCGAATTGTATCTTTTGCGGCCTGTGCAGCCGGAAATGCCCGGCGGATGCGCTGCTGGTCGAAAAGCCGAAAAAAGCCTGGACGATTGATCCCTACAAGTGCATTCTTTGCGCGGCCTGCGTGGATGCGTGTCCCAAGAAGTGCCTCTTTATGCGCAACGAGCAGAGCTATCCGGTTCAGAATCCCGATGCACGAGTCCGCAATAGCCACGTCAATCCTTGATCTTGTCCTCCACGCTCTCCCTGCCCCGCGCCAGCGGATCACAAAGATTACCTTCGTGGCAGGCGTCTTAGCCGGGATCGAACCCTCCTGCCTCGAAGTGTATTTCTCTGAACTCGCGAAAGAGACTGCCGCCGAGAACGCTGAACTCATCCTGAAATATACAGATGCCGAATTCGTCTGCCAAACATGCGGATACCGGGAACTGTTCGAAGGGCGCGGACGCGTCAAGATCGAATGCGAGCGCTGCGGCGGGCTGAACCGTTTGCAGGGCGGCAGCGAGATGTATATTGAGCAAATCGAAGTCGAACAATAGACATGAATCGCGTCAATGAATCTGCCGTATTAATGCCCTCTGAGAAAACTCGAACCATCTTTAAGGATTTTCGCGACGCTCACAAAAATCACAAAGAATTCCAAACGTCCGAGAAACATGCCGATGGTTTCCGCCCAGAGCATTCCGGCGGGGGCTGAAATGCTGGTAACACCGACAGACAGACCGACTGTTCCTAAGGCCGACGCGTATTCGAAGAGAGCGTTTCTGGTGGAGACGCCGTAGGCCATCAAGATGCCGCTACCGATAAAAAACGTGACCAGATAAAGAAACACAAAGGCGACGACATTTTTTATGTGACAATCGCTGACAAATACCTTCTGCTCTCCTTGCCAGAGAGCGTTTTCAACAATTGCGGTTCTCGGTTTGAAAAAGCGAGCGATTTCCCACACCACCGTTTTATACAACAGATACACGCGATACTGTTTGATCGCGCCAGCTGTTGAACAAGTGCCACCGCCAATCAGCATCAGCAGCAGCATGATAAAGACGCCGAAATCGCTCCAATTTGTGTAGGATACGGTGGAAAAACCTGTGGTCGTCAACGCCGAAATGGTTTCAAACACAGCGACACGCGCGCTTGTGGAGAGCGGGGAATATAACTGGCGGCTGACAAAAAGAAAAACAAGCATAACGCACATCGAGCCGACAACAGCAAACAGACGCACTTCACCATTGTTGACGAATGCCTTAAATTTTCCGCGCAAGAGCAGATAGGATGTCAGAAAATTTAAATTGCCGAGAATCATTAACACAATTGTCACGGCTTCAATCGCGGGAGAATTCCAATAGCCGATGCTTTCGGCTTTCGTGGAAAAGCCGCCGGTGGAAATGGCCGGAATGGCGTGATTGACGGCGTCAAACAGATTCATTCCGCACAGTCGCAAGGCGGCAATCGCGATAAGGATATACCCGGCGTAAATGTACAGCACTAATTTTGCGGAGTGGCGCACATGCGGCACAAGCTGATCCGTGCGGCCTTCCGCAATCGAAAGCCCCGGCCCGGCGGGACCCGCAATGGTAGAGAGCATGATAATCACAAACCCCGACCCGCCTGCAAATTGCATGATTGTCCGCCAGAGCAACACCATTTTCGGCGCAGTCGTCACATCCACCACCGACAGCCCGGTTGTGGAAAAGCCGCTAACCGCTTCGAAGACCGCTTGCGTAAAATTGAGCTTGATCGTCAGCATCAGCGGAAAGGCGGAAAAAACGCAGGCGGCACCCCAACTGAGTAGCACGATCACGCCGCCTTCCTGCACGGTTAACACCGCCGATTCTTTGCGATAAAAACCGCGCCAGAGCAATATGCCAATCCCGCCAAGCATCGCAGCGGGCAGCAGAAATCCAACACTGTATTGCGCTTCTTCCGGCCAGAAGAACAAGACCATCAGCGGCGTTAAGAGGAGCAGGCTGACGATTAACAAAATCACGCCTGTATAAGACAGAATCGCGGCATAAATATGTTGCAAGTGTGCAGTATTTCTCATGATGATTTTCGTCCCGCCGACGTCCTCGTCGGCTTGTGAACGAGGACATCCGCGGAAAAATTATTCATTCGTCAACAGCCGGAGAACAGCGCCATGGTTTTCCGGCACGGTCATGACAATCAACTTATCGTGGCGTTCAAGCCGGGTATTGCCATGCGGCACGATGGCGGAATTTTCCCGAATGATGCAAGCGACCAGGGCATTTTCCGGCAAGGCTAATTCGCTCATGGATTTTCCGAGAATGGACGAATCCTCGTTGAGCGCGACTTCCGTCACATTGATTTTGCCTTCTTCGATGGGGATCAGATTGACAATTTCGTCGAAGCCGGTCTTTTGCTCGATTACGTTCGAGAGAATGCGCGTGGTTGAAATCGCCTGAATGCCGAGTTTGCGAAACACCGCTTCATTTTCCGGATCATTGACTAACGCAATCGTTTGCGGGATATTGAATTTCATCTGAGCGATCTGGCAGATCACCAAATTTTTTTGATCTTGCGAGGTGACGGCTAACACGGCGTCCGCGAGATACGCCCCCGCGTCTTCTAATATCTGCGGGAGGCTTCCATCGCCGAATACGACGGTGGCGCGGAGTTTCCGGGCTAATTGCGTGCATTGGTCAGCATGACGATTGATGATCGTCACGGCGTACCCTTTGGAAATGAAGGAACGGGAAAGAAAATAGGCCATCTCCCCACCGCCGACAATCAAAATATTCATAACGCGCTCCTTTGGGCCATTACGGCATCAAAAAACACATCGCCGACAATCGCAGTTGGGCAGATGATCTCAATGCCGCTTTGACGATAAATCTCTTCTTTCTGGCGATCAAAGACTCTGGCAATGACCTTCGGCACCTGGAACAGTGTTTTCGCAATCTGCGCTACCATCAAATTCGTGTTATCGTCTTCGCTGACCGCCACGACCACATCCGCTTTTTCGACTTTCGATTGCTTTAGCACCGCAAATTCAATGGCGTCGCCTTCGACTTTAAAGCCGCTGAATTCGCCGGAAAGCCATGAAAATGCGGCATCATCCCGATCAATAATCACCACGTTATGCCCGCGACGGCTAAGCGTATTCGCCAAAAATGCGCCGATTCTACCGCATCCGGCAATCACGATAAACAGTGTTTGTTTCTGCGCCATAGCCCCTCCCATTATTGATTATTCGTAATTGTTTAGGAGTGCCAACGCAAGCGTTGGCACTCCAGAAACCTAAATAGTTACAATCTCATGTTACGCAGCCGATTCGAGACGAATGACCGCACACTCCCCTCCGGGGAGGGGTTGGGGGTGGGTTCTTGACACGAGCAATCACTCACGGACGACCCCACCCCTTGCCCCTCCCAGGAGGGGAATTGTCGGCGGCGCTGCGTAACATCAGTTACAATTATTCAAGGTGAATGCGCTTCTGCGCATGGCCGGATGTGGTTCGGCTCAAATTCTCTCTGGCCGGACTGTAGGCCGGGTCTAATGAGGTAGCGGCGCGATATAATTTCTGCGCTTCCGACATATCTCCCTTGATTTCCGTCAATGCGCCTAAAAAATTGAACGCTTCTGGTCTTGTCGGGGCGAGAGAGAGCGCCTTGCGAACAAATTCCGTTGCCGTGAGAAAATCGCGCTGTTCCACATATTTTTTGGCAAGTTCCATGAATTCTTCATAATTGGCAGCGCGTTTTTCATCAAGGATTCTGCGGTCTAACACGAGGGCGACGGCCTGGCGGATTTCGTCCGGCGCGAATGGTTTTTGCAAGAAATCAACCGCGCCTAATTTCATCGCATCCACCGCGTTTTCAACGGTGCCATGCGCCGTAATCATCATGACGCTGACGCCGGGCGCGATTTTTCGAATGCGCTCTAACACGGTCATGCCGTCCATGCCGGGCATTTTAATATCTAACAGAATCAGATCATATTCCTTCTGCGCGATTTTCGCCAGCGCTTCTTCGCCATTGACAGCAGCGTCCGTTTCGCACTTCATCGTTTTCAGCGTGGCGGAAACCGTCAGGCGGATATTTTTTTCATCATCAACAATCAATACTGATGCAGACATGATCTATTTCTCCTTTTGAAAAGTGTCACTCTGTCACCACGAAGCACACGTAAACAATTACGCAATTTGTCCTATTTTCGTGTCTTTCGTGTGTTTCGTGGTAAATAATTACCGAACGCTATGATGATACTATTGGCAGCGTAAAGGTAAAGACGCTTCCTTTTCCGGGCGTGGAATCTACCCAGATCGCGCCACCATGAGCGCGCACGATTTCCTTGCAGATCGCTAACCCTAATCCCGTCCCGCCCGCGTTCCTGCTATCGTTCACCTGAACGAATTTATCGAAAATTTTGGATTGATATTCATAGGGGATCCCCGTGCCGGTATCTTTCACAGACAGATGCAGATACGCGCCGACTTTTTCGGCGGAAAGCGTGATGCTGCCGCCTTTTTCCGTAAAGCGCAGCGCATTCGCCATTAAATTCGTCAATACCCAGGTAATCTTATTGACATCGGCCTTGACCGCCGCCGCATCGTCGTGAATTTCCGACGATAATATCAAGCCTTTCGCCTCGATTTGCGCCTTCAGCAATGTCATGGCTTTCTCAATCAGCGGCGCAACCGATACGGTTTGAACGTCTAATTCCATTTTGCCCGCCTCGATCTTGGAGACATCCAGCAGATCGCTGACCAGGGCTTTGAGACGCTGTGTCTCTTCATGCGCGGCCTCAAGCAGTTCGCGTTCCCCTTCGTCTAATCTCGGCGTCGCGCTTTCGCGCAAAAGGCCGATGCTCATATCAACGCTGGTCAGCGGGGTGCGAAGTTCGTGCGAGGCAATCATCACAAATTCGCTTTTGAGACGGTCGAGTTCTTTCAGGCGCGTGATATTGCGCAGCAGCAGCGCAGCATAAAACACCGATTCGGTTTCTTTCACGCGAATTGGGGTGATGGAAAATTCGTAATAGTTCGTCGCCTGGCCGGTTTGGATGGAAAATACGTTTTTTCCCTCTTCGAGGCGAGATGGCTTCCCTGACTCGATGGTCTGCTTGATATGCTCAAAAAGCGGCTCGTTGTTAAAGACCTCTAAAAAGTGGCGATCGTGGCAATCCTGTTCGCTGACTCCTAAAATCTTTATGGCCATCGCATTGATGGTGACGATTTTTAAATCCGCATCCACGACCACGATGCCATCGTCAATGTTGCGCAAAATGGCATCGTTTTTCTTTTGTTCCAGAATTTTCTGCTGAATATTTAATTCCTGGTATGCCTTGATTCGTTTTGCCATCAGGTTAAATTCGGTCGCTAATAACCCAAGTTCGTCGGATGATTGCGGCGCAAGCTCAGTCTCGTAATTTCCGTCGGAGATACTTTTTGTGGCAACCATAAGATGCTGAAGCGGCTTCACAATAATGGTCGAAAGCAATAAACTGAAACCGATGCCAACCCCCACCGCCGCAATCCCGATAATCAATAGCGACCATCGCGCTTGTTCGGCAAGCGTTCCCGCATGTTCGCTGCTCCGAAACATGGCGATCTGATTGATTTCTCTCAATGTGAGGCAATGCTTGCGGACACTTATAAAGAGAGGCAATACCTCTTCATGATACAGTTTAAGGGCCATGTCTTTTTCTAAGGGCGTAGAGAGATTGATTTCGGAAAATCTCGTGAGATACGATGAGTACGTCGTTTGGATCGCGGCAAGAGTTTCTGGTTCGCCTTCCTCAGTAATATTATCTTGAGCTTTGCCGAGCCATTGCAGGAATTGGCTTTCATCATCATGAAACTGCCGGAGCATCTGCTCACGCTCGCCTAACAGCATCAACAGCGCTGCGTTATTCTGTTGATCAACCGCGTTCATCATGAGGTCAGCGGCTAAAATGCTTTTGTAATTTCGTTTGAGGATGTTGTCGCTGGCTCGCCCAAGATGAAGCAAATTGATGAACGCCCAGATAAAGATGATAATTGTCAGGGTGAGCGAAACTCCATAGCCGCATAAAATCTTTTTGCGAAGCGTCCAGCGAATCATAACAAGGATGAAAAAAGGTAATTATCGCACTCCTCAATGAGTTGTAGTCGCGTTCCCTTCGACACGCTCAGGGAACGTTTTGGCCAGAACTTCACCGCCTTGCACCCAGGGGGGAATTGTCGGCGACATTGCATAATATCAGTGATATAATGTACAATAATGTCAGATAGATTTATTCCCTCAACTTTTTTGTCGGCATTGTCAAGGAAAATTCCGTGAAAATGTGGCGAGGAATAACTGTAAAGGCCGGAGAATCATCAGTGGTAAGTTATTTCAAGATATTCTGATCATGCTGATAACAACGCTGCTCTCCATGCGTATTCACTGCCGAAAGAGATCGAGCGTTCCTCAATGAGTTGTGTCGAAGCGTGACCACTGAATGATGAACGCTGACTTTTGGCGTGTTAACGGGCACGGATTTTCCGGTACTGTTGTAAGGCGGCTTTGAGTGAGTGGAACGCCATTCGCTCTATATCAAATTCGTCAAGATTGACGATCTCGATGGCGGCGACCTCGTCATTGACGACTTGTTCCGGCAGATGATTCGCCTGGCAAGCAAACACGGCATCTACCGTAAAATAGGTGACGCCGCCGTATTCATAGACATTCGAAAATGATCCCACATAACGAAAATCGAACGCTTCCGCGCCAAGTTCTTCTTGAATCTCACGAGCTAACGCTTGCTCGAACGATTCGTTGTAATCTACGAATCCGCCCGGCAAATCGAGGGAGCCGAACTTTGGCTCGATGGCTCGCTGCGTTAGGACGATGCCAGCGTCGGTTTCGATAATTCCCGCCACCGCCGCCGCGCTGTTGTGAAAATAGACAAATTGACATGTTGCGCAACGCATCCCTTTCTGATGCCAGGCGATCAATTCTGAGCCTCCGCATTTGGGGCAATACTGAAAACAGGTATAATTAAACATGAAACTCCTTTTACTGCAATGACATTTTGATGGTAAACATCTCCTCCTGATAGGCGAGGAAGATATCCACAATTGCCGGATCAAAATGTTTTCCCGCATCCGCGGCGATTATTTGTGTGGCCTTTTCATTCGAAAAGGCCGGTTTATACACTCGTTCGGTCACTAAGGCGTCAAAGACATCAGCGACGGCGACGATACGCGCTTCCAGCGGAATCTGTTCTCCGACGAGCTGATGCACGTACCCGCTGCCATCCCAGCGTTCGTGATGATAGAGCGCGATATTCTGCGCCATTTCATCAAGTCCATCTCCGCTGAGTAAACTCGCGCCAAACACGACATGCTGCTGCATTTCGACGAATTCTTCTTTGGTAAACTGGCCAGGCTTGCGGAGAATGCGATCCGGCAATCCGACTTTGCCGACATCATGCAATGGCGCGTACAGGCGAATCCGTTTGACAAAATCAACATCGCAGCCATATTGTTCCGCTAAAAAAGCCGCATATTCGCCAACGCGCTTGATATGATTTCCGGTATCGCTATCATTGAGCTTATTGGCGCTTTCCAACGCATTCACTAACGTCATTGTCACATTGGTCACCATGCGGGTTTTTTCTTCAACCAATGCCGACAGATGCACTTCGCGATCTTGTAACATCCGATACATTTTCCGCAGCGTCAGATGCGTCTTGACTCGCGCCAGCACTTCTTCCGGTTGAATTGGCTTCGTGATGTAATCTACCGCCCCGGCTTCCAGGCCGCGCACTTTATCCACCGTTTCAGAAAGCGCCGTCATGAACATCACCGGAATATCTTTCGTGCGTTCTTTCGCTTTTAAACGACGACAGGTTTCAAACCCATCTATGCCGGGCATCATCACATCAAGCAGAATCAAATCGGGCGATTCGGTTTCCACTAACCGCAGACAGGATTCACCATCTGAAGCGAACAGCACATCATATTTCATATCCCCGAAAATGTCGAATAAGACATTTAAATTCGCAGGATTATCATCCACCACAAGGATGATTGACTCATCAATGTTCATATTGTGTCTCCATTGCCTTCAATTTTTCGATAATCGCCTGTAATTGGAACGTTTTGGCATATTGTCGCAATTCCTCAACCATCACGTGATAGGCTGGATCAATCGTCTCTAAATGTTGCAGCAGCGGACGCACACGCCCGGTAGAGGCTAATTTAAGCAGCGTTTCGCATTCCTGAAGCGGGAGTCCGGAGGCTTCGTCAACCATTGGCGAGGACTGTTCCTTGCCCTGCTCAGGCTCTTTCTCTGTATCGGCATAGACCCATTCTAAGCCTAAATGAATGCGCAATTGTTCTAACAAATCTTCCAAAGAGATGGGCTTCATCAAGAACGCCTGACATCCGGCTTGCAGGCTTCGGCTGCGATCATCCTCGTACACGCTGGCTGATACCGCAAAAATGATCTGCTCTTTCAATTCATGATCATTGCGGATATGTTCCATCGCTTCCACACCATTCATCACCGGCATCCGCAAATCCAATAACGTCGCGTCCGGGTGATGCTGGCGCAATTGGTCAAGGCATTGCCTTCCGTCTTCTGCTTCAAGAATGTGAAAGCCGAGCGGAATCAGCATGTCGGCCAGCAGCATACGATTTTCTTGGCGATCATCCACAACCAGCAGCGTTCGCCGTTTCCCTTTATAGCCCAGAACTTTGCGGTATGAGGGTTTGATGGTCGGGAGAAAATCGGGAAGCACTTCTAATTTTAAATCAAAATGAAATGTCGTGCCTTCGCCAAGCACGCTCTTGACACCTAACCGACTTCCCATCAGATAGACAAATTTTTGGCTGATGGTCAGCCCTAAACCTGTTCCTTCGACAGTATGGCGCTTTGTCCCGACTTGTTGGAATGGCAGAAAGATTTCATCCAAATCTTCTTGCGCAATGCCGATGCCAGTATCAGCAATCTCAAATCGGATAGTTTGCGTGTTAGGCTGTTCTGATAGATTTCCGGTCAGGTGTTCCTGAAAATCGCACACGCGAACCAGGAGAGAGACGCTGCCATGTTCCGTGAATTTGACCGCGTTGCCAAGTAAATTGATCAAAATCTGCCGCAGGCGCTTTTCATCAGTTCTGACGCCAGGTGCAAGACGCGAATCGCATTCATACAAAAAATTGATTCCTTTCTGTTTGGCGCGAATGGCAATCATTTCCGCAATCTGCTTCAAAAATTCCGGGAGATGCACGTCCGTAAACACTAATTCCATGAACCCGGCCTCGATTTTAGACAAATCAAGAATTTCATTAATTAAATTCAGAAGGTGCGTGCCGCTGTTTTTGATAATCTCCAGGCCATCCATTTGGCGTTCGTTGAGGTTCGTCGCGTTTTTGAGAATTTGCGCATATCCAAGAATCGCATTCAACGGGGTGCGCAACTCATGGCTCATATTAGCGAGAAATTCGCTTTTCGCATGGCTTGCCGATTCGGCGGCTTCTTTGGCTTGCTCCAGTTCGATTTGCGCCTGCTTGCGTTCTAACACTTCCTGGTGCAACAGCATATTCATCTGAGAAAGCTCTGTCGTGCGCCTCTCGACTTTTTCGGCCAACGAGGCGCGTTCAACTTCTAACGCCATTTCCATGAGTTTGCGGTCGGTGATTTCGATCCCGAATTCCATCACCAGCGCAGATCCGTCAATATCGGTAAACGGATAATCGTATGCCTGATAATACGCATTATTGGCCGCATGATACCATTCCCAACCTTGCGGAGTTTTGGTCGTGAAAATCTTATAGGCTTGCGAATCTTCCCACAATCCTTCGCGCTCGTCAAGCAAGACTTGCGTCTGCGGCGATTCCGGATCGCCAAAGCGTTTGCGGAACGAATAATTGGCAAAACGAATTGTTCCGCGAGGATCGCGCAAGAAAATATACGCAGGCAAATTTTCCAGCACCGCAAAAAGCCGTTTTCGCTCATGTTCCAGTGTCTCGCCCGCGCGTTTGCGCTCGAATGCGCCGGTAAGCATCTCTGCCAGGATTCTGAGGAGCGCAATAATATCATCCGGCCACGCGCGAGACGAATGTAACGATTCGAAGCTCAACATGCCGATCAATTTCCCGGAAAATACCAGCGGAATGATCATCAATGATTGCGATTCGCCGAGAAAATCCCGCGACGTTTTCGCGAGATTTCTTCCCGCTAATTCTTTCGTGGATGGGATGTTCAGGAGGCCATCTTGCTCGATATGTTCTTTGGCCCAATTAAAAAATTTCGGATCAAGCGTCTGCGTGGCATGCATCTGGCTCGCGCAGCGAGGCGACCACCATTCATGCGTGACGATCACGTCAGTCGCGCGGCCATACTCCGGCGTCAGGGCGACATAGCCGTGATCCACGCCGGTAAATTCTCCAATCGTTTGCAAGGCGCGTTGAATCCCTTGATCAATATTTTCCAGGGTAAGGTTGATAAAATAGGTGGAAATTGTATTAATCAAATTGCCAAACGTCATGCGATACCTCAGCGCATGTTCTGCCCGCTTTTGTTCGGTGATGTCGTGAAAGCTCAAGACCATCCCCACGCATTTTCCCCCGATCCATCGCGGTTGCAAGAACATTTCGACGACCTGTCCGCCCAACAGTTCGAAACTGTCTTCTTTCAGGTGGTCGTCCGGCGTTCGAAGCGCGTGTAAAATATCCGGGAAGCGTTCCGGTTCTTTCAATCGCAGCCTGATCATCGCGATGATCTGGTCGGTTTTCGCCTCGCTCATCACCTGTTCAGGAATTTGCCACATATCAATAAATTTTTGATTAAAAATCGGCATTGGCTCCCCATTCTCTGTATTCAAGGCTAAAATGCCGTCCGCCGTAGATTCCAGGGTTGAACGCAACAGGGAGAGCGACTTTTCTAAGGCATCTTCAGCCCGCCTCCGTTCCGTAATATCTTTGAAAATCATGACGAATCCGGTGAATTGCCCCTGTTCGTTCATAATCGGGCTGCCGCTATATTCAATAGGAATTTTCGTGCCGTCTTTCGCAATTAGTATTGAGTAATCGCCTAATAGAATCGTAATTTCCGGCTGCGCTTCCTGAGACTCGGCTGGCTCAGGCGTTTCTTCAATTTCAGAATTGCCCGTCGTGATGCGGAAGGCCATATCTTTGCCGAGCAGTTCCTCTTGCTTCCATCCGGTGAGCATTTCCGCGACGGGATTAAAAAATGTCACGGCGCCATGTTCATTCGTTGTGACGACCGCCTCGCTAAGATTTCGGAGCGTGGCAACCAACCATTGCTGATTCTTTTGCGCGGCCTTTTCCGCGATCTGCCGTTGTTCTTCAACCTCAATGTTATACAGCGCAAAGCCCATATCTCCGGCGATTTCTTCTAACAGCGCATATTCCTCCTGATTTGCGGAAATTTCCGGCGGGAGGCCGACAAATAATGCCCCGTATGTTTTCCCGGCATAAGCAAGCTTAATGGCAATTTTGGGCGTTTCGAGACACCAATCCCCTAAACAGCACACGCCGTTGTCTTTCGCGGTGAATTGCATCAGGGGATGAACTGATTGGGAGTGAATGGCTTCCTTTAAACAAGGGGGCATTTTTCCCTGGCGAAGAAATTTGACAAGCGTGGAAAATTTTTCCCCCAACCCTGACTGGGCGATAAAATTCACGCGTCCTGCCTCGCTCACAAGCGCGATCCAGGCATTGGCATATCCGCGCGTTTTCACCAAATGATTGCAGGCTGTTTGAATAAGTTGCTTGCGATCCCGCTCGCGCACGATCAGTTGGTTGACGATGCGAATGGCATTCAAGACGGCGTTGAGATGCGCAATTTGTTTCTCGTTCTGCCGACGTGTCGTAATGTCATGACAGATGCCGACCAGCGCCGTCACCACGCCGCGCTCATTATGCAGCGGAACTCGGGTGGTGAGAAACACGTGTTCCCCATGATCTTGCGCCGGAAGCGTCTCTTCATGCTCAATCATCGAAAAACCTGCCTGAATGACCTGACGGTCGTACTGCTCATCTTGAAGCGCGATCTCTTCAGGAAAGACATCATGGATCGTTTTCTCGCGAAGCGTGTTCGGATTGGTCAGGCCGACAAACGCAGCATACGCCTGATTATTTAAGAGGAAACGCCCTTTGCGATCCTTGACGTAAATCAAATCAGGGATATTATCAATCAAGGCGCGCAACAGGTTTCGCTCGTCGGACAAGGCTTTTTCCGCGCGTTTGCGTTCAGTAATATCTTCGCAGGTTGTAATGACTGCGAGCGGCGTGCCGTCGTCATCTTTGACGAGTTCCGACATAAGCTGCGCGGGGAATTTCGTGCCATCTTTCCGGATATTAATGCTTTCCCGAATCCAGCCTTTCAGGATGGAAATTTCTTCAAGCGTCATCTGCCGCCGAAGATCGGGAGGCGCAAATATCGCCACATCCTGTCCTAATAACTCATGAACACGATACCCGTGAATTGCTGCGTCTGCCGGATTTGTATAAAAAATCTTCCGCGAGGTGTCGGTAATCGTGACGCCTAACGGCATGGTTTCTATCGCTTTTTCAAGGATGCGGAATTTTTTCGAGAGTTCCTTTTTTTCGCGACGCTCTCGCTCTAATGCCTGTTCAGCGTCCTTGAGGGCAGCGATATTCTGAGGCGGCTCTGGCGATGAAGCGGAAGCCGACGCCGACTGTTCCTGATGTTCTATCAGCAGGAATTGCCGTCGCCTGACGATAATGGCGGAGATTTTCAGCCGATGTGTTACGCCGGAGGCATCTACTTTTTCGCAGAAGACAGGTTTCGGCGCAGAAGACGCTGGCTGCCTCCACCAATCATTCATGTCCAGCAAAAAATCTTGGATCA
This sequence comes from Candidatus Moduliflexus flocculans, assembly GCA_000739515.1. GTDB lineage: Bacteria > Moduliflexota > Moduliflexia > Moduliflexales > Moduliflexaceae > Moduliflexus > Moduliflexus flocculans. Next base: position 974,081 of record DF820455.1, on the reverse strand, counting down.
TCGAGAACTGGCTGGATGGGAAAAATGCCTGGTCAACCTTAATTTCCGGATAAAGCGCAACAAACCATTCCGGCGGTCTCCCCAGAAAAGAGAAGGCTTGCTCATTTTGCCGCTCTAATCCCACAAGGTTCATTGCGAGGAAGAGTTCGTTGAAATGACTATTTTTAGAGAGGAGTTCTGATGTCGTTCTCGCCATATATTTCCTGGACGTGTCCTGCCATGTTATCGAAGCCTTGCTTCATTGCTGACGCCTGTTTTTACAATACAGATTGGGAGAACGCTTGTCAAATGAAAGTTCGCATTCTGGCAGGATTTTTTGTCATCTTCATGGAATTCGTAATATTTCGTAAGGTCGTGTGATGGATTTCTTGAAGAATCTTCAATTCTTTACCTTGACATCTCGCTCCATATTCCATATACAGAGTAACTACAAGGATTTATGTAAACAACGATATGCTGAGTCTCTTCGCATACCGGGAAAATTCACCATACAACCATTTAAAAAAATCGTGCTTGAACCAGAAGGCGATCTGGATAACTTCGGAGGAAGAAAATTATATGCGAAATCAACAAAACGTGTGGACATTCGGGAAATTTCTTATGATCATGTTACTTGCAATAAGCATGTTTCCCGGAAAGATATATGCAGGCGAAGATCTATACGAAACCCTGCAAATTCTCAAATTCGACGAGCCGACAACCGCCCCTGATTTTAAATTAGCCTCAGTGGACGGCGGAGAAAAGACGCTCGGCGACTTTAAGGGAAAGGTGGTGCTGCTCAATTTCTGGGCGACCTGGTGTACGTACTGCCGCTCGGAACGCGCCGGGCTTCAGGCCACCTATGAGGCATACAAGGAAAAAGGGTTGGAGGTGGTCGCAATCTCCATAGATCGTGATAACATTGACACGGTCAAGGCGTTTGTGGAGGAGAAAAAGCTGACGTTCCCGAATCTTCACGATCCAAAGAATGAGATTGGCCTTCAGTATGCCGCGCGAGCGATTCCTATGACCTATTTTTTGAATAGAACTGGAAAAGCGGTTGGCGTCGTAATCGGGCCGCGTTCCTGGGAGAGCGATGAGATGAAAACGATATTGACGCAACTACTGGATGAAAAAGATATGTCTAACGACACCTCCCAGAGTACAAGCGCCACAGCCTCTGCCACACCGGCAGAAAATTCAGCGAAGCAGGAACCGCGATAAAAACCATGGAACGCGATGCGTTTCATGTTCAAAAATATTGATTCAGGAATATTGAGATGACAAACCTTCTAACAGAGTTTCAAATTTTGTTAGGGGGGAGAATCTTATGGAGGAATTGACATGAAAGCACAAAGCATTCTTGGAACCATCGGTAATACGCCACACGTTCGAATAAATCGTCTGTTCGATTCTCGCGTGGAAGTCTGGTTGAAATTAGAACGCGCCAACCCCGGCGGCAGCATTAAAGATCGCATCGCGTTAGCGATGATTGAAGACGCCGAGCAGCGCGGCATTTTGAAAAAAGATACGTTGATTATCGAGCCGACTTCCGGCAATACTGGCATCGGCCTCGCGATGGTGTGCGCCGCGAAAGGGTATCGCCTGATCTTGACGATGCCGGAATCTATGTCGCTCGAACGCCGCCGCTATTTAAAGGCACTTGGAGCGCAGTTAGAACTGACGCCGCGCGAAAAAGGGATGCGCGGCGCGATTGAAAAGGCGAACGAACTGCATGAAGCGACGCCGAATTCCTGGATTCCGAATCAATTTGAAAATGGTTCGAACCCGGAGGTTCACCGCAAAACAACAGCGCAGGAAATTCTGCGAGATTTCCCGGACGGCCTTGATTATCTGATTACCGGCGTCGGCACAGGCGGGCATCTTACCGGCTGCGCCGAAGTGTTGAAAGCCAAATTCCCGAATCTGAAAGTCTTCGCCGTCGAGCCGCAGGCGTCCCCCGTATTGAGCGGCGGCAATCCCGGCGCACACCCCATTCAGGGCATCGGCGCGGGCTTTGTGCCGAAAGTGCTGAATCGTGACATTTTAGACGGTGTTGTTCAGGTTACCGCTGAAGAAGCGTTTCAATTTGCGGTGCGCTGTGTGAAAGAAGAGGGGATTTTTATCGGCATTTCCTCCGGCGCATCGTTAGCGGCGATCTACAAAAAGCTGCCGGAGATGCCGACAGGAAGCCGAGTTTTAACATTCTGCTACGATACCGGCGAACGCTATTTGTCGGTGCAGGGGTTGTTTGAATAACTGATGTTACGCAGCGCCGCCGACAATTCCCCTCCTGGGAGGGGCAAGGGGTGGGGTCGTCCGTGAGTGATTGCTCGTGTCAAGAACCCACCCCCAACCCCTCCCCGGAGGGGAGTGTGCGGTCATTCGTCTCGAATCGGCTGCGTAACATGAGTGAATAAGTAAACGACATGGATGTGTGTAAGAAGGATAGAAATTCATCCTTTCTTACACACATCCGTGTCGTTTCATAAAGATGGAAACCAAAACAGTCACGATTCCGAACATCAGTTGCGGGCATTGCAAAATGCGCGTTGAAAAGGCGTTAAATGCCATGAACGGCGTGAAAGCGGCGGCAGACGTTCCGACAAAGGCCGTGAAAATAGATTGGGAGAGCGCGAACACAAGCTGGAACGACATCGCGGTCACGCTTCAAAAAATCGGCTATCCGCCGGAAGAATAGCCGCGAATGATCGAATTCGCTACGAATGACACGAATACACACGAATTTTTGATAATGAATTATTCGCGGCCATTCGTGGCTAAAAAACATGGCTCAAACATCATTAAAAATCACCGGTATGACGTGCGCGATGTGTACGAAGGCGGTCGAATCGGCGTTATCGGAGCAGGACGGCATCTCTTTCGTGCAGGTCAATCTTGGCAACGAAACGGCGGTGATTGAGTATGATCCCGCCAAAGTCTCGCTGACACAGATGACGCAAGCGGTCAAAGACGCCGGGTATGACGTGGCCAACGATACGGTGAGTGTCGGCGTCGGCGGCATGACCTGCGCGATGTGCGTCAAAGCCATTCAGAACGCGCTGCAAGCGCTTGACGGCGTATTGGCGGCGGAAGTCAATCTTGGCACGGAAACCGCGTTTATCACCTACAACCGCGCCTTTGTGTCGTTGACCGAATTCAAACGCGCCATCGAGGAGGCCGGGTATCAGTATCTCGGCGTGAACGGCGAAGTCTCCGAAGATCAGGAGCAGGCAATTCGCGAAAAAGAGCTATCGCGTAAATTCCGGCGGGCGGTCGTCGGCACGATTTCCGGCTCGATTCTGATGGTGTTAATGTACGTGCATTTGCCGATGCATATCCCTATGGAATGGCTGATGTTCATCATCGCCGCTCCGGCGTTTGTGTATGTCAGCCATCCGATTTTTATCGCCGCGTACCGCTCGTTGAAACACAAAACGCTGAACATGGATGTCATGTACGCGATGGGGATCGGCGTGGCGTTCGGCGCGAGCCTCTTCAGCACGTTCGGCCTGCTGCCGCATGATTTCATTTTTTACGAAGCTGCTGTGTTTCTCGCCGCATTTCTGACGATTGGCCGCTATCTTGAAGCTCGCGCCAAAGGGAAAACCTCGGAGGCGATTAAAACGCTGATGGGCTTGCAGCCGAAAACCGCCACCGTCATTCGCGATGGCGTGGAGCAAGAATTGCCGATTGAAATCGTGCAGGTTGGCGATGAAATTCTTGTCAAGCCGGGCGAAAAATTCCCGGTAGATGGCGAAGTCATCAGCGGCGAAAGTTACGTGGACGAATCTATGATTACTGGCGAACCTGTGCCGAACCTGAAAAAAACCGGCGATACGGTTGTGGGCGCAACGTTGAACACCAACAGTGTCATCCGGTTTCGCGCCACGAAAATTGGCAAAGACACGGTGTTATCGCAGATTATCCGCTTAGTGCAGCAGGCGCAAGCCTCGCGTCCGCCGATTCAGCGCCTCGCCGACGTGATTGTCGCGTATTTTATCCCGGTCATTCTCACGATTGCGATTCTCGCGTTTCTCCTCTGGTATTTCGTCTTTGACGCGCCGCTGCTCTTCGCGTTTTCGACGCTGATTTCAATTCTCGTCATCGCCTGCCCGTGCGCGCTCGGTTTGGCAACGCCGACGGCAGTGACGGTGGGCATCGGGCGCGGCGCGGAACTCGGTATTTTGATTAAAACCGGCGAGGCGCTGGAAATTTCCGAAAAATTGACGACCATCGTGTTTGATAAAACCGGCACATTGACTAAAGGCAAGCCGGAAGTGACCGACATCGAGGCGTTTTCGGTCGAGCCTGACTTGCTGCTGCGCTATACCGCCAGCGTAGAAAAGAATTCGCAGCATCCGCTCGGCAACGCAATTGTCAAATATACGACTGAGGCCGGATTGATGCTGCCGGAGAGCCAGCATTTTGACACGTTCGGCGGCAAAGGCGTAGCTGCAAATGTCGAGGGGAAAGCGGTTTTGATCGGCAATCGCGCCTTGTTGAAGGAACGCGGCATCAACTACGCCAACAGCGTTGAACAGCAGGTCGCCGCGCTTGAACAGGCTGGAAAAACAGTGATTCTTGTCGCCGTTGACGCACAATTGGCCGGGCTGTTCGCAATTGCCGACGCGCTGAAGCCGACGGCGATTCAGGCGGTTGACGCCTTAAAACGCGAAGGGCTGGACGTGGTGATGATTACGGGCGACAATTCCCGCACGGCGCAGGCGATTGCACGGCAAGTCGGCATCGAGCATGTGTTAGCGGAGATTTTGCCACACGACAAAGCCCACGAAGTCAAACAGTTTCAGGAGCAGGGCAAGCGCGTCGCGTTCGTCGGCGATGGGATTAACGACGCGCCCGCATTGGCGCAGGCGGATGTCGGGATCGCGCTTGGCAGCGGCACAGACGTAGCAATCGAAAGCGGCGAAATCGTCCTGATGAAAGACGACCTGCTCGATGCGGTCGCCGCGCTGCAACTGAGCCGAAAAGTGATGCAGCGCATCAAACAAAATTTGTTCTGGGCGTTTGCCTATAATTTCGCGCTGATTCCGGTCGCCGCCGGAATCTTGCGCCCATTGTTCGGCATCACCTTCAAGCCGGAACTCGCGGGTTTTGCGATGGCGATGAGCTCCGTGACGGTCGTCTCGCTGTCGCTGATGTTGAAACGCTATTTACCACCAGCAAAACGGAGATGACATATTAGGAGTGCCAAAGCTTGCTTTGGCGAGCCAATATTTTTCTGAAACGCCAAAGCAAGCTTTGGCACTCCTGAACCTCTGGATATGATGATGAATACCACAGGAAAATATTCTATGATATGGCTTGTGATAGGAATTATCGCGATACTCGCCCTGTTCGGGCTTTACGGCTGTCAGGGGAAGGATTCGAACAAAGGAGCAGGCATAACGGCAGATAAAGGAGCGACGCAAACGCTGAAAAACATTTCGGCGCAAGAATCAAACGATCCGATTCAACTGCGCAAGGCTGATCCGAATTTCATAATTCTCGATATACGGACGCCGCAAGAGTTCGCAGATGGGCATATCGAAGGCGCGATCAATCTCGATTTTTACGCGTCGAACTTCAAGGAACGCCTGAATACGTTGGATAAAAGCAAAACCTATATGATGTATTGCCGCTCCGGCAATCGTAGCGGAAAAGCGCTCGGCATGATGAAAGACCAGAATTTCACGGAAGTGTATAACATGACCGGCGGGATCGGCTCATGGGCGCAGAAAGGGCTGCCGGTAGTCAAGTAAAGGATGGTCATTTCGTAGAGACGCCCCGGCGGGGCGTCTCTACAATCCCCGTTTCATTTTTTCTAACCCGTTCGCCACGTCAGAAAGCGTAAAACTCAATAATTTCTGCGCTTTGTGGCTATTCAGCGAGCAATCCGCGCCGCGCGGCACGAGCGACGGAATATCGTTCATCGCGACAGCGCGGAGATGTTTGGGATCATACCCGAATATCTGACAGAATTTCTGGCCGAATTCGTAACGGTTCAAGCGTTCGCCGCCGCCGAGATGATAGGTTTCATTTTCCGGCGATTTTTCGGCTAATTCTAAAATTGCTTGCGCCGCGTCATTCACATAAAGCGGTGTGCGATATTGATCGATAAACAGCGTCACCTCGCGTCCGTGCTGCAAGCCGTCCCGCATCCAATCCGTAAAGCAACCATGCACGCCGTTACCGTTGCCATACATCAGCGCGACCCGCGCAATCAGATACTTCGACATCACCTCTTTCACGACGCGCTCTCCGGCGAGCTTGGTTTCGCCGTAGTAATTCACCGGCTTCGTCGCCGATCTTTCGCGATAATTCCCATGCAAGCCGTCGAAGACTAAATCGGTGGAAATGTAAATCAGGGTTGCGCCGACTTCCTCCGCGCATTCTGCGACGTTGCGCGTGCCGCTCACATTCAAGCTATGCGCTAATGAACGGTGGGTTTCACAAAGGTCGGCATTCGTCATGGCTGCGGTGTGAACAATCACTTCCGGCTCGACCTGCTCAATAACTGCCCGAATCTCGTCGGGCTGCTGAATATCTAAGCGATAGGCGTCCGGGCTTGCGGCAATCGTCAGCGCATGTTGGCAATGCGTCCAGGAGACATCATATTGCGCGGCGGCAGCTTTAACCAGATGCCAGCCGAGAAAACCGCTGCCGCCAATAATCAGAAGTTGGGAAAACGAAGGCATAGGGATAAAAAAAGCCGATTATTTCTTTTTCAAGAAATATCGGCATTAAAAAATTGGAGGAAGAGAGGAGAGGTACGTTGTTTGTAATTGTGAGATGCTCTCACCTGGTTCCCTCGGAGCCTTCTCCCTCCAAGTCGCGTTCTCTTTATTGTCTCTAATATGCTACAGGTCAAAACATTTGTCAACAAAAATTTACTCTCCACAATAAGAATCTTTAGAAATGCCCATCTAATGCCTATCGAGCAGGCGTGTTTATTTCTGATGACCTCTTGCAATAATTTGTTCTATCACACAACCGTTCCTATGGTTTTTATCTGTTTGCTGTCAAAATTGCGCGTATTCAGATTATCCCCCCTCCGGTGATATTTTTTGAATTTGCGACAAGTGTCTCTGTCGTCACCATGAAACATTATTGGAAACAGTTTTTCGTCTCGCGCCAAAACACAATGCCCGCGAAAAACAGCAATTATAGAAGAATAATGATATTTTTCTCCTTGACATTGCAACATTATCAGCATAAATAGGTCAAACAGCAATGAATATTCATCTCTAATGGCCTATAAAGATGGTGTTAATTTTGCATAACGAATATGATTGTAAAAACCAAACCTATCGTGAGGTAGGGACGGAAAGCCACGGGTCTTACAAACAGATAGCCGGGTTGCCACAAAAAAATTTGTGAGGAGATCACCGGTTTCTTCACCAAAAAAGGGAGGAGAAGCGTTATGCGACGAAATGGGGTTTTTGCGATAATGCGTAATATTCGAAAGCTGATTGCATTCAGACATCTCCTGTCAGTAGGGATTATTTCGGTAAGTATTTGGGGACAGAGCCAATTTTGTTGTGCGGAAAAGATGGCAGAACGTCGAGATCTTTCGCTGATTCATTATGAAAAAGGAACCATGTTGCCCGCATGGGAAACCGATTTTGCGACATACGAGGCGCTGAATGTTCCGATACTTACCGTGCGCGTCAATCGGTTATCGCGCCAAACCAATCTTGAATTGAATAATACCTTGAGTTGGTTTTCGAAAAAAGTCAGTTTATCGTTCAGCCCGCAGGTCGTAATGAAACCATTCGTCGCTGTTCGAGAAGTTCAGGATATGTTGGCGTTTTATCAAACTCGCCAGCAAAGCAGACAGATTGAGATCGATCAGAATTTCGAAGCGAAAACGGCAAAATTGATGTTAGGACAACAAGCATCTATAGAAAATAGCACGCGGTCGAGATTCTTTGCCCTGTCACCTTACCAAAATAGAATTTACGGACTGCATTTACAGATAAATTTCAAATAACAGCAGCAGACAATATTTGTCATTTGCCCTGCATCCAAATTCATACTCTTTTTAAAGGAGCTATTGGCGTTTACCACCATAGCTCCTTTGTAATTTTAAGGAAAATGCTTGACATTTACACGAGATGTCAGCGATAATGCGCCTACAAAAATAATGAGGAATGACGCCGAGGACGACATGTTTTCCGCGCTGAAAGGAGCAAGCAGAAACTTATGAAAGTGACGTTTTGGGGGGTTCGCGGGTCTATTCCCAGCCCGGGAAAAATGACGGCAGATGTGGGCGGCAATACGTCATGTGTATCCGTCGAAACCGACGATGGAATGCTGATTATCTTTGATGCCGGAACAGGGATTCGTTTGTTAGGGCTTGAACTCATGAAGCACGGATTTGCGCAAGGGGGCAAAACCGGGCATATTTTTTTCAGCCATACTCACTGGGATCATATTCAAGGATTTCCATTCTTTACGCCAGCGTTTGTTGGCGCAAAAGATGAACAAAAGCGCAGTATCCCGGAAAAAACCAATACCTTCCATCTCTATGGCGCGAAAAAAGTCTTCGAACGGTTAGAAAATACCTTGCGCGGACAGATGGAATACCAATATTTTCCCATCGGGCTTGATGGCATGGGCGGCGCAATTCATTTCCATGAATTGCAGGAAACCGCGCTTCGTATCGGTCAAAACCTGATTGTGCCGCAGCATTTGAATCATCCGAACGGTGTCCTATCCTATCGCCTGGAAAGCGGGAACGGCCAAAAAATCGTGGCCTACGCCACTGATACGGAACATTATCGCGACGGCGAATTGGATGTCAATGTGCTGAAAATCGCGGAGCAGGCGGACATTTTTATTTATGACGCAATGTACACGCCGGAAGAGTATGCGGGAAAGCCAGATAACAATACCCTGTCATTTAAAGCGCCGCGTTTTGGCTGGGGACATAGCACCTGGCTTGAGGGGACGCGGTTAGCGCAGGCGGCGCAGGCCAAACAGTTGATCTTGTTCCATCATGATCCGGAACATTCCGACGAGTTTCTGCGAGACATGGAACACCAGGCGCAGCAGGTTTTCCCGCATACGCGACTGGCCTTCGAAGGCTTGGGTATAGAGATTTAACAAGGAGGGATCGCGATGAACACACGCGCCATGCAGCATCTCATCAGAAGATTGTTGCCGGTCGCAGGGATCGTGGCGTGGAATCTGCTGTCGTCTATTGTTCTTGCCGCTCCGCTGCCTCAGAAGATCACCAACCCCCGATTGCAACGGCATGATTGTCTTGATAATCCAGAAAACACTGCAACCGATCTGATGCCCTATATCCAGGAATTTCTGTTCACCGACCAACAAGCGGGACTCACATTATACAGTTGCATCAACTGGCAGACAGGATTTCTGAAATCAGAAGGTATCGGGAAAAAAGGCTCAATGCGGGCGGCAGAGTTAGTCGCGCGGAATAATGCGCTGAAAACGTTGCTTGTCACCAACCTGAATGCAACGTCCCAATTCGACGCCTATTTCTCGCGCCAAAAACAAGTCAGCCTGAAGATTCAAAATGTCTTGATCAAAAATGCCGTTATTGAAGAACTTCCCCCCGATTCAACGCGCCCGGATGAGGCAAAGGTCATGGCGACGCTCCCGTTTTATGGCATTTCCGGTCTCACCTCGTTTCTCGTCGGCGATCAAGAACTCTATCTCGAACCGCTCCCCGTGCCAGCGCAATCAGAGCGGCAGCCAGCAGCCCCGTCGGAAGAATTTACCGGGATTATCTTCGATGTCCGCCGCCTTCCGCAGATGCAGCCCGCGTTGCTGCCGAACATCGTTTCTGAAGATGGCGACATCCTGTATGATGCCTCGCATGTCGAAAAATCCGTGTTCGAAACGCAGGGGATGATTCATTACGTGCAGGCGAACGATCCGAAACTCTCGTCGCTTCTCGGCGAACGCCCGCTGATTGTCACGCCGCTCATAATTGCCTCAACTTCAAACGATATGGCGGTATTCTCCCTGTTGGCACAGGCACAGCAACGCCGACGGCATGGGAACAATCTGACAGTAAGCGCCGCGAACAGCGCCGGCCAGATTCCGGTCAATGTCGTGGTCAGCATGGAAGATGCCAAAAAAATCAAACAACTGAACGAGACGCAGCAATTAGACAAGGAAGGGAGATACACCATCCTGATCGGCGGCGAAATCGGCGGCGTCAAAGGGGAAGTTCCAACCAATTTCTCGGTCTGTCATGTCGACGCAAATAGCGGGAAGTAATGCCAATTTGCCGTCCCGCCGGTAAAGACACATTCCTCCTTCATCCACCGTCAACGCCACCGCTGGCGGTCACAGCACACCCCCTCAAAAAAAACGCCGCTCACCTGGGAACGGCGTTTCTTTGGGACATCAATCATCAAGCCACTCTATTCAAGACTGATGTGGCATGATTATTCAAATCGGTCATTCATGATTTTATGACAAATGTACTGTCGTAAATAGGTAAAGGTTGCGTGAATATGACCATCCTGGTCTTGGGCAATAGATGGATAGGAAAACTCAGGTTCGCCTTCAAAGCCTTCTTTGGAGATCAATGTGCAGACGTTTTCCCATCTGTTTCCACCATCGTTCGACACGGCAATACAGAGCGGATTCCTCGGAACGCCCCAGACAGATGACGGTTTGTCCGTTTTTTTCACATCAATTTCATCCATGTCTTTCTTATCGAACCAGGGCGGCCTGTTTTCTTTCGGCGGCGATTGCCATTTGTCCGTATCATTGTAGATCATGACAAGACGTTGATCCGCTAATTTTTTACATTGTATGGAGGCATTGTTATTCGGGAGTTCTGTAGGGACTGGAACTGACCAGGTGACGCCTCCGTCGAATGACTCGGTTTTATAAATATAGTCCGCCAGTCGGCTTCGGAAAAACCCGATAATCTTGTGTTCATCAATGGCGACGATAGAAAGATGCACCAGGCCGGTACTCCCTTCAATTCGTACTTCTGTCCATGTTGTTCCGCCGTCCGTACTGCGTTTCATGATACTGAAATCCTCTCCTAAAAAGCCGGTTTCAGAGGCTACGCAATAGTAGGCCGGTAACAGAATATCTCCGTTGCCCAGCATAATCGGTGGATTTCTGACGAAAATTCCGGATTCTGCAAACAAATCACGAATCTCAGACCAGGTGTGTCCATAGTCTTCTGACATTCTCCATCTCACCACTGCTGTGTTTTGATGAATGCCGATCTGCGCCGTGTATATCAACCATACGACTCCTGGCGACCGCTCAAAAAGAATGGGATTTTGCTCTGACCGGGTGGCGTCATTCGTCAACAGCACCGGTTCGCTCCACTCGGCTGCCCCTTTTTTCAAACGGGACGCCTGAATGGAAATGTCCGGTTTGCCTTCACAACTTCCGCCAAACCACGCGCATAACATGTCTCCATTGCTCAACGCAATGATATTCGAGGCATGATTATGAGGAAAGAGCGTCGGGATTTTCTTCGTTATCATAGTGTCAACTCCTTGATCGGCAGTTTTATAGATGTGAGCATTAAAAGTTAATAACGGCAGACCTCACAGGTCTTCGAGACCTGTGAGGTCTTATAACAAATCAACGCTCGCATCTATAACACGATCTTTTTAAAGGATTGTGGCTCGCCGATGTGTCTGACCGGGCGATGAGCGTCATGAGGAAATGCAATATAAAACATGTCTTTTCCGATGTTCATAGAATGGGTTGTTGCGCCACTCAGGTACAGCGCATCCTTCTCCGGGTTGTACGCGATTTCTTCATGCAAATCGGACAATTCTGCCCAGGCAACATCTTCGCTGCCATCGATCACGATCTGTATGTCTACATATTGTTTGTGCGCTTCAAAATTTCCCTCATCCATCGGCTTTGTTTATCCGGTTTGAATCAAAAAGAAGCCGCCTTCAAATTCGTATCGCCCGTCGTCTTTTCCTTGTGCCATCTCCGTGACCAACGCATACGCGTTTCCGAGCCCCGGCAAAAGCTTGTCATAACAGTGAATGAGCTTGACATGATCGGTAATCATACAGCGTCTGCGTTCAGTGCGTCTGCTTTTTTCTGTTTGATCCGCGCAAGGTAGAAAATCACGATAAAAGCGATTCCCAACCCTGATCCGATAATCGTGGACAGTTGGTGCGGGATAATAATCAGAATGGAGATAATAAAGAAGGCCGCCCGAATCAAGATATTGTCAATCGGGATAAACAGATATCCGCTCACCGCCGCAGCCAGGAACAGAACTCCCCATGCCAACACCAGCACGGCTGATGTGACATTAAGCAGTGTTGCATCAATTAAGATGAGTTCCGGGTTGAAAACGAAGACATAGGGTACGAGAAAGGAGACAAACGCATATCCGAACGACGTCCATCCTGTTTTCCACGAATTGGCCCCGGCAATACCTGCCGCAGTAAACGAGGCCAAACATACCGGTGGCGTAATCTGCGCAATCACGCCAAAATAGAAAATGAACAGGTTCGCCGCCAACGCAGAAAGACCTAAGTTGATCAGGGTTGAGCCGAACAGGATGTTGGCAATCAAATACGCGGCAACTGTCGGCAGCGCCATGCCTAACAGCAAACAGCCTGCCATCGCGAAGATGAGCGCAAGCGCAAGGCTTGAGCTTCCTGTCTGGGAAATAATCTTTGTCAGTTTATTGGCCACGCCAGATTGAATCACAATGCCAATCATAATGCCAATAGCTGCCGTCGGCACTGTAATGCTGGCGGCTTGTTGGACACCATCAAGCATAGCATCAACATATCCTTTGATGCTCATGCGGGTCTCTTTTGAGAGAAGGCTGACGATAATAGAGAGCGCCGTCCCGACCAGTGCGCCTCTTGTCAGCGAGCCGCCGGAGAAGATAATCCATACCAGGGCAGCAATCGGCAAGAGTTGATAGAGTCTTGGGAGAATAGGAGCGGATACATATTTGAGCGCGGTATCTTTCGAAACCATGTGTTTCCGTTTCGCCAAAAAATGCACCAACAGGAAGACAGAGCCATAGTACGCCAATGCAGGAATCAATGCTGCGGTGGCAATTTTCATGTAACTGATGCCAATCATTTCTGCCATGATGAACGCGCCAATTCCCATAATCGGAGGCATGATTTGACCGCCGGTTGACGCGACCGCTTCAATAGACGCGGCCTGGTGAGGCTCATACCCGGATTTTTTCATCAGCGGTATCGTCATGACGCCAGTTGTTGACACATTGGCGACGGCGCTCCCTGAAATCATCCCCATCAACCCACTGGAAAGCACGGCAGCTTTCGCCGGCCCACCCACCGTTTTATCACTGAGTTTCATGCCTAAGTCAATCAATACCTGTCCGCCACCGCAGGAGGAGAAAAAGGCGCCAAAGATCAGGAAATAGAACAAGGTGTTCATCGAAGAGGTCAACGGAGAACCGAGTATGCCGTTCACATCCATAATCATGACCTCGCCGAAGGTTTGCCAACTCATTCCTCGAAATTGGAAAACGCCGGTCAGCTTTTGTCCTAAGAACGCATACGCAATGAAGAGCACGATAAAGATAAATAAGTTTCTTCCCATGATGCGTCTTGCCGCTTCCATGACCACAAAAACGGTCGCATAGGCAGCAATCAAATCATTGGTTCTCATGGCATCAATGTTGTAAATTCTGTTTTGAAGAAATGCCAAATTGGTGGTAAAATAATACGCAATATACGCCAGTAATGCAATCAACACCGCATCATACAGCCATGCAATGATTTTCGCTGTTTTGGGTTGAACACTGTCAGCCATCGGCTTGAACAAAAATGCCGCCAACAGGCCGAAACACATGTGATACGGTACTTGCAACCATCGGTCCAGCGGACGAACCATGGCGATGTATAATTGAAACGCAATAAAGCCCGCTGAAACAAGAAGTAGCGCAATATAACGCCATCTCGGCATATTTTGCTTTATCGGCTGTTCTACCATATCCGAACGCGCAATATTCTCTCTCTCTTCGATATGTTTCTCTGTCATAGAACCTCCCCTCCCAGGCGATGATGAAAAAACGGCGTCCACAGACGCCGTTCTGCGATAACTTGAATTATTTCATGTACCCTGCTTCTTTAAAGTATCTTGCCGCCCCAGGATGGAGTTCAATACCGCCGACTTTTTCCGGTTGCCAGCACGTTTCAGGATGAAACGGTTCTAAGGAAGCGAAGACTTTTACCAAATAGTCTCTGTTTTCACACATGATTTTGGTCAATTGATACACCACTTCTTCGCTTAACTTGTCTGACACGAAGATACAATCCGGCGTCCCGGCATTCACGATCTCATTTGCCTGGCCTTTCCAGGAATTCGCAGCAATCGTGACGCGTTGAAATCCTTTTTCTTTGACAAAGTAATCAATGGTTGCCTCTTCCCATTGCAGGAATCGCACATTACTGGTCATTGAAATTTCTTGCATGGTTGATGAGTTCACGGATGTATGATCAAGCATGTAGTCAAGCTTTCCGTCTTTTACCATAGACGCGAGGTCTGAACCGCCGCCATGAACAACATCGCCGCCCCATGATTTCACATCCGCTTCTGAGACGCCTAAATACTTTAACAGGATTTGCACCACTTCATTATCCATAGAACCGACAGGGCTGCATCCGATTCGGATCGGCAATTTTTGACGAATCGCTTCTTCAATCGTGGTGACATTATATTTTTTGATGAAGTCTTCCGTCAAAAAGTTGACGGCTGAGACAGCAGAGAGTTCGCCGATCATGGCTTGATATCCGTGCGCCGGTTCCTTGCCAAGCGTCCCTTCATCTCTTGCCCATTTTGCAGGCGCGCCGTTAATGAAGGCCATATCGGCTTTCCCGTAGTGAAACAGATACGGCGCTCCCATGCCGCCAGGAGAAATCGGTTGAACATCAACTTTGCCAATGCCGTTGCTTTCCCAAAGCTTGGCAAGCTCGGCTGAAACGTTGTAGTTACTTGTTCCGACTTCAAAGGTGGCGAAAAGTATGCTGGCATTCTTGGCGGCGTCTGACTGTGCGGCGCTCTCGCCTGCTGAGATTGCCACGACAAGGGTCAATGCGAATACGATACTCAATAATTTTTTCATAACCAGTTCTCCGTGTTGTTGTTGTCCGCCAGGAGAATACTCTCTTCAAGAGCATTTTCAAGGCGACGTTCATTTGCTGCATCATGGTTTACCGAACGTTGCGAAACGAGCCTGCGCCCGAGCTGAAGTGATCGGGTGTGTTCAGGCAGAAAATCACGATCTTTAAGGTACCCCGGCCTCACCTCCTCTTTTTTAGGAGTGCGAAATCTCGATTTCGCCTGTCAAATCAAGATTTGACACTCCTGAAACCTTTTAAAAATTCATGACTTCGTGTACGACATCAACTGCAACCCGGTTAAAATCTGCCGTATTTGTTCATCAATGTCAGCGTCAGCGATATTGGCAGGTTCTCGGCACGGCCCAACTGGAAAACCTAACAGTCTGACCGCCCGTTTGGTCATTGAATTGGGATTGCCAAGCTGTAAAATTTTGCGAAGTTCGATCGTCTGTTCCTGGTACCGTTTGGCCGCTTCGAGATCATGATTCTTATAACTGTTATAGATGTTGCAGATCAGTTCCGGCGCGACGTTTGCGAGGCCAGACAGCGAGCCGACCGCGCCATTCATCAGCCCTTCTAAAATTAGCGAATCGGTGCCGAGAAATACCGCAAAATCCTCTCGGTTTTTCGAGACCTCGATATATTTTTTGACCTTCTCAAAATCTCCGCTGCTATCTTTGATGGCGACAATGTTATCGATCTTTGCCAGTATCTCCAACGTTTCCGGCTCGATGTCATTCGTCGTGCGGGCTGGAATCGCGTAGAGAAACACCGGAAGTTTCACCGCCTCTGCCACAGCCGTATAATGCTTCAAGAGATCATCCTGAGAACACTTGATAAAATACGGCGTAATGACCGAAACAGCATCAACCCCGATGTTCTCAGCCTCTTGCGCAAGCCGTATGGTTTCCCTCGTCGTGATGCATCCTACGCCGGCAATCACCGGCACTTGTTTCTTCACCACGTCGCAGGTTTTGGCGATCACCTGAAGTTTTTCCTGCTCATTCAACGAGTAGAATTCGCCATTTGTCCCCAAACAAAAAATCCCATTGACTCCGGCGTTTAATTGCCGGTGGATTTGGACGGCCAATTCGTGTAAATTCAGGTGTTCATTATCATCCATTGGCGTAATAATCGCTGGCAAGATGCCTTCTATAACCATAATGTCTTCTCCTGCAATTCAGGTCTATAAGCGTTTTTTCGCTATGACCGGAGTGAGGTTCGATAGATGTTTTCAGCGTCTTCACGCGTAATCGTTCTTGGGTTATTCTGCAACAGACGCTGGACGGTCATGGCCGACTGCGCCAAATCGGACAGCACCAGATCGGTCGCCTCAAAATTGTTGAGCGTAATTCCGACATCACGCACGAAATCTTTAATGGCTGTCACCGTAGAGGACACGATCTCTTCTTGAGAACGTCCTGCGGTCTTCAGTCCCATGACTTTCGCCACCCGGACGAATTTCTCCGGCACTGCCGGAGCGTTGAATTTCATCACCTCTGCGAGCAGGATCGCATTCGATAAGCCATGCGTGATATGATATTTGCCGCCTAACGGATACGCCAGCGCATGTACGCCGCCAGTGCCGGAATTGGCAATCGCAATCCCGCCATACAAACTGCCTAATGCGGTATAATAACGCGCCTCGCGATCCTGGCCGTTGTTGACAGCCTGGCGCAGGTATGTTGTCATCAGGCGCATAGATTCCAGAGACACCAGATCGCTCATCGGGGTCGCTTTATTGCAGATAAAGCATTCAATTGCGTGAGTAAATGCGTCAAGACCGGTTTCTGCCGTGACTTTCGGCGGCAGCGTCAGCGTCAGATCCGGATCGAGAATGACGACATCCGGAATCAAATACGGGCTGACCACGCCTTGCTTACACTCGGCTTCAACATTGTGGACAATGGCGTTTGGGGTCGCTTCTGCGCCGGTGCCTGACGTGGTCGGCAGAATCATCATCGGGACTCCCCGTTGTTTCACGATATTCGTCCCGACATACTCTTTCACCGAACCGTCAAAACCACCGGACACTGCCAGCAATTTGGCGACATCAATGGCGCTGCCACCTCCGATGCCAATCACGCCGTCAAACACTGTTCCCACCTTCAAATCCTTGATAGCCTGATCGACGTCAGTAATGGTTGGTTCGCGTGTAATGTCATCAAACACATGAAACGCCACCGCCCCATCGTTCAGGCTGTTGAAAATATCGTCCAGCAGGCCCAGTTTTTTCAGTTGATGATCGACCACTAACAGGGCATTTTTCAGCCCTAAATTCTTCACAAATGAGGCGATATGACGGCTTTTGCCATATCCCATTTCAATGGTTCGAGGCATTTGAAACAAAAAATCTTTCATTGGATTTTCTCTCCTCTTTATATTCGCTGCGCGGCAAATTGCGCGGCAATTTCAATCGCTTGAATCATGCTTTCGGGGTTTGCGCGCCCTTCGCCGGCTTTGTCGAATGCGGTGCCATGATCGACAGAGACGCGGATGATCGGCAGGCCGCAAGTGATGTTCACCCCGGACATCGCGTTCCAGGTGTCGGTGGCCTCGTCATATTGGAACCCGCGCAATTTGGTCGGGATATGTCCCTGATCGTGGTACATCACAACGACAATATCATATTGTCCGCCAGCCATTTTCGAGAACACCGTATCAGGCGGGAACGGCCCTTCTACCCGCAAGCCCTCCTGACAAGCCCGTTGAATGGCGGGGGTAATTTCCTCGATTTCCTCGCGCCCGAACATGCCATTTTCCCCGGCATGCGGATTCAAGCCTGCCACCGCGATTCTCGGAGTCTGTATGCCTAACTGCTTCAGCGCGTCTTGCGCCAGGCGAATCACCCGGTAAACCCGCTCCTGTTTGACACGGTCGCACGCCTGCCGCAGCGAAACATGCGTGGACACGTGAATCACGCGGAAGCGTTCGTGCATCAACATCATGGCATACTCTTTGGTCTCCGTGAGTTTCGCGTAAATCTCGGTATGTCCGGCATAATGGAAGCCTGCGAGATTGATAGCTTCTTTATTGATCGGACCGGTCACCGTCGCGTCAATCTCTTTTGCGTTGGCCAGTTCAATCACGGTTTTCACATACTCAAACGCGGCCCGGCCACATTCGGCAGAGACCTGTTTGTAGGGAATCGCCGCGCCATCAATATTTTTTAAATCCAGGACATCCAGGACGCCTGCGATATAATGCCCTTCCTGGGGTGAACTGACGGGATGAACGTCCAACGAGAGTCCTGAAAATCGGACTGCGGCTCGCATCAGCTCAGTTTCAGCCACCACTAATGGACGGCAACGTTCATACATTTGAGGCAACGCCAGCGCTTTTGCCGTGACTTCCGGCCCAATCCCGGCGGGATCTCCGGCGCTGATTCCAATCAGCGGACGATAAACATCAGTCATCGTAAACTCCTTTGTTGTGCAAGTTTTTGAAATACGACATATAACGCGTCTTCCTCTCCGAATCCTCCGGCTTTGGTGACAATGTTGAGTGCGTTCTGTGTTGCTGAGCGCCCAAGCGAAAGAGGAATGCCCGGAAGCAATTCCTCGACAATCGTCAATTGACGAATGCCTAAACGTTCACAGACCCCAATCGCGGTATCGCCTCCGGTAAGAATGAGATTATTGATAGACACCGCTTCGCAAATGCGCATGGCCAGTTCCGCCAAAGAATCTCGAATGATCACCCCTAAACTTCGGAAGTTCAGGTGGTATCGCGACAACAGGGCTTCAGAGGTCTGTGCGTCAGTAAACACAGGATCAGGATACAAGACGATATGCGGCGATTCGTTCTGAACGGAAGAACGCGCGTCGGCAAGAATGTGCTGCAAATACGCGTCTTTCGCGCTAAGAAGACGTTCAACATCAAGAGCGATGTCACGCAGCGCCACTCGATGTTTGAGAAATTCAATCTGGCGATGCGCAATCGAACGCATGGAACCGCAGACAATCATGACCGATTCCTCCGTGCGGTTTGGCGAAACTGCGGTGGCATGTTTTCCGTTGCAGATTTCGGAAATCGCGTTTGCCAACCCGGCGGACCCGGCATACAATATTGATGATTGCACCTGAAAGCTGCCCTGAAGAATCTCGCGTAATTGGTGGTCGTTCATCGCATCAATCACAAGAATTTTTTTCTTTTGCTCGATGAAGTCGCGAATCTTTCGGGCAATCGCTTCTTCCCCCTGAGCCACATCTTTCAGGTCAATTCTTGCAATAGGGAGCGCCGTATCTTGCTGCAAAAGCGAAGGAATGTAAGAGGCTTCGCCAGGGTCTAAACTCCCGGCGTAATATTCGCTCAGTCCTAACGGCTGATCGTGCACGATGAGATATCCTTCGACTGTAATGCGTTTGTTTTGAGGGAAGGACGGCGTAAAAAGGCAGACATCCTTCTTCAGCGCGTTCAGGCATTCATCCAGTTCCGCGCCAACATTTCCCCGCAACGTGGAATCAACCTTTTTATAGAGAATATCAGCATCACTTAGCGGAAGCGCCTGCAAGACCTGCCGGAGACGCGCACGCGCCGTGGCGGCATCTGTTTCGCGCGTCTCGGTGTCCACAACCAGCGCATCAACGGTGTTCGTCAGGTCTCGAATGCTGGCTAAATGCGTATCATCGGCGTCCGAGATAATGACAACATCCGTTGTATATCCCTGTTTGGAGAATTGCACGCCAGTATCGGTGGCTCCGGTCAGATCATCTGCAATAATATAAATCACGGTTCACACCTTTCAGCGAGAGGAAAATTCATGAAGTGGTCTTCGTGTGAACTTTTATTAAAGCAGCTTTCATGCCAGGCGAGAGTATATGTCGTAAAAAGCTTTATTTACAAGGGAGATCGCCGATTGAAGCGTTATTTTGCGTTGATAAAATTCTCAGACATTGTTTCGTTACGAAACATTTTAAAAGGTTTTGATGGTTCATATTGAAACAATGTTTCAATGTGAATTATTGCTGCAATTTTCGCCACAACGTTGTTCGTCCGATATGAAGCCGCTCAGCGGCAGCGCCTTTATTGCCGCGTTCTTCACGGATCACTTGTTGGATGATCATCTTCTCAAGCTCTGCCAGGCTTGCCGTGAGTGGGAGCGAAAACGATGATTCTGGGGAAGCGTTCCGGCTCGGCGTTTGAGTGTCTGGAGCAGCCGCATACCCTCGGAGTGACTGCATCACGTCTCTGATCGAGTTGGTCATGATGTGACGCTCTTTGCTTCTGACCATCAGGCGTTCAACGATATTTTCCAATTGACGGATATTGCCAGGCCAATCGTACTCAAGCAACAGATTCATGCCGTCTCGCGAGACCCCTTCAATCGCTTTATTGAGCCGTTGCGCATATTTTTTCAGGAAAAAGTCGATGAGGAGCGGAATGTCTTCCTTTCTCTCTCGCAAAGAGGGGAGCGTCAATTGTAAGACATTAATGCGATAATACAAATCATCGCGAAAATTTCCTTCTTCGACTAATTGTGCCAGTTTTTTATTGGTGGCCACGATGATCCGGATATCAATTGGCGTGACCCGTTCATCGCCCAATCGCCGAATTTTCGACTCCTGGAGGACTCGCAAGAGCCGCGCCTGAATTCCCGTCGAAATTTCTCCGATTTCATCGAGAAAAATCGTTCCGCCATGGGCTTGTTCGAACAGGCCCGCCCGGCCTTTCTTCGCGGCCCCGGTAAAAGCGCCTTCAACATAGCCGAATAACTCGCTTTCGAGCAGATGTTCAGGAAGCGCCGCGCAATTAAAGGCGATAAATGGCTTGTCGTGTCTGGCGCTCGCATTGTGGATCGCCTGAGCAAAGAGTTCTTTGCCGGTGCCGGTCTCGCCATAAATTAAAATCGGCAGATCGATTTGGGCATAATCTCTGGCTTCTTCTTTCACCTGCTGAATGATGCGAGTCTCGCCGACAATATCCTGAAAGCGATACTCGGCAGTGTGACCTCTGAGATAAAACTCTTCCCGAATCTTTTGTTCCATGCGTTGAATCTGCGAGGTTTTCTGAAAAGTCGCCACAACTCGCACAACCTGTTCGCTGACGGTAATCGGAATAATGTTGGCCAGCACATGGATTCCATCAATGGCCAACATTTTTTCTCGCTCCTGGAAGCCGGTTCGCAGGGTGTGCGACAGGTTCATCGCCGGGAGGACTTCGTCAATGTGTTTCCCGATGACTTTGTAGGCTTTCCGGGAAAAAATGGCTTCGGCTCTGGGGTTGAAAATATCGATGATTCCTTCGCGATCTATACTGATAATGCCTTCGTAGGCAAATTCAATAATACTTTTGGCGCGTTTGGCTTTCTCGATTTCCTGCTGCCGGACTATTGCCACCCGTTCGGCTTCGAGAAGCGCGTGGAGAACCGCTTCTTTTCCCGAGGTGATGAGATGCCCGCACATCCCCAATTTTTCCGCGACATGGACGGAAATGTTGTCGCCGACAATACAGGTGTAGCCTTGTTGCTGAATCGTCCTGAGTTCTTCTTCGATATAACGGGGTTGGCCGTACCAGACGGCCTTGAGTGAAACGACTGTCAGATTGATCCCTAACATTTCTCCGAGATCTTCCGGTTCATAGGTAAACGGCTCAAAGCCGACGATGGCAATGTTGTTTGCGTGTTGTTTTGCCTTGTGCAGTGAACGAATAATATCAAATCCGCTCACCTGAACTTCGACGACCGGAAGATCGGTAACAGTCTCTTTGATGGCGATGGCCGTGCCGCCCCGGCTAATCACGACATCTATGCCTTGCTCTTCCATTTGAAGAGCCAGACGCGCCCCTTCTTCCAAATCTCCGATTTGAATGAGAATGTCGCGATGGAGTTCCCGTCCGACTTCGGCGACCAGTGAAGCGAGTTCAGGATACGGCGCAATGCATCCGAGAGCATATTTCATAGCGTTCTGTTTCCTCAAATTTCACCAGTTCAAGACAGAACTGTCAGACACCTTGAAGGTGTCTGACAGCTTTTTCTCGGCCATAACGTTCTGAATCAATCAGCGCGTTAGACAATATTTTCCTGTTACAGGAGAAAGTCAAGCAAGAACACCAGACATTACGCGACTGGTATGTCTTGTTCGCTTCTGAGTATGACCCCGCTCATATCGGCCAATTGCCTGGCATTTCGGCTGGGCAATGTTATGCGCCAGGCAAAGAGAAAACGCGGCGTCTCGCACATTTTTATTGACAATTGCGTTTCGCGAGCAGAAAAGCGCTTGCAAGGAAGAGAAATCAACACGGACGACATGATGCTCATGGTAGTGCAGGGGATCATCTATGAATATTCCGCAATTTTCCGAACGCATCAGGACGCTCGCCGAATTCGGCGGCGGCCTGGCGATTGCGGCGCTGATTGCCGCCGCCTTCTGGGTCGGCGGCTTCACGCAATTGGAATTCGCGACCTACGATTTCCGCTTTCAATTTCGCGGCGAGCGTCCGCCGCTGCCGGAAATTGTGATCGTCACCATTGACGAACAAAGCGAAGAGCAGTTGCAGCAGCGTTTTCCCTGGAAACGCTCCTTTCACGCCCAACTTCTCCGCAATCTGATGCAGTTCCAACCCAAACTTATCATCTATGACGTGATTTTTCAGCAGACCACCGACGTCGCCGAAGACGAAGCGCTTGCGTCGGCGCTTTACGATGCCTATAATGAGGCGCAACAAATGGGGATCGTCATCCTTGCGCAATATATTTCCCCTGAACGGATGGAACGTCCGCTCCCTGCGTTTGCTGATAACGCGGGCGGCACAGGCATGATCAACCTGCTGTTAGACAGCGATGGCATCGCCCGCAGCGTGCCGCTCGTCGCGCAGACGCTCGACGGCGCTCAGACGCGCTATCATCTTACGCTGGCGTTAGAAGCCGCCGCGCTCTATAACGGCGGCGTGAATAAGATTGATTTTCCGGATCGCAGCACGACTATTCTCTCGAAGACCGACGGCGGCGCGACGAAAGAAGTGCTGCGTGTCACCGCTCCGGACGGTAAACTGTTGATTAATTACATCGGCGGGCGTTATTCGTACCCGATGATCCCGTTCTGGAAAATCATCAAAGGGGACGTTCGGCCTGAAGAGATTCGCGATAAGGTCATTTTTATCGGCGACACCACTCTGACAGCGCACGACTATTTTCTGACGCCGTTTCGCGCCCCGGCAAGCCGATTTATCGAACAATTGCGGCAGGAGGCCGGGACAAGCGCGATCTTGACAAATGTCTCGACGTTTGGGATCGAAATTCATGCACAGGCGTTTCAAAGCATTCTGGAACAGACAGAACTCCGAAAGATTTCACCGATCTGGACGGTGTTGCTCATTCTCGCGGTCGGAACGTTGTCCGGCATCGTGCTGTTTCACGAATGGAATTTTTGGGCGAATTCGGCGGCAATGCTGCTCTGCGGAGCGGCGATCTGGGGCGCGGGACAATACCTGTTTTCCGCCCGCAGCCTCTGGATCGATCTCGCGCCATTAGAAACCGCGATTGTCCTGAATTACATTATCGGTCTCGGCTTTCAACGCTGGGTTGCGCTCTATAATCGCAACAAAATCAAAGGCGCGTTCGAGCAGTATGTTTCGACCGCAGTGGTCGAAGAAATGCTCCGGCATCCCGAAAAACTTCATCTTGGCGGAGAACGAAAATTCTTGACAGTCCTCTTCTCCGATATTAGAGGGTTCACTTCAATTTCAGAGGCGATGGAATCGCAGAGCCTCGTCGTGTTCCTGAATGCGTATTTGACGGAGATGACGGAAATTGTCCTGAAATATCATGGAACGCTTGACAAATACATGGGGGATGCGATTATGGCGATTTATGGCGCTCCGGTGGAGCAGACCGATCATCCAATTCGCGCCTGCGCCAGCGCCCTCGACATGATGGCTCGCCTGCGGGAACTTCAGGCGATCTGGCAGCGCGAGAACAAGCCGCTGATTAATATCGGGATTGGCATCAATTCTGGCCAAATGACCGTCGGCAACATGGGTTCGGAAAAACGCTTCGATTACACGGTCATGGGGGACAACGTCAACCTCGGCTCGCGGCTGGAAGGCATCAATAAAGAATACGGCACGAATATTATTCTCAGCGAATTTACGCATGAGCATGTTCACGGCGAATTCGTAGCCCGTGAATTGGATTTTGTACGCGTCAAAGGGAAACATGAGCCGGTCAGGATTTATGAATTGCTTGGTCGTCCTGGCGAAGTGAAGGACGAGAAGATTCGCGCCGCAGGGGAGTTCGAGCACGGGCTTGCCGCGTATCGGGCGCGGCAATGGCAGAACGCCATCGAACATTTTGAGGAGGCGCTCCGTATTTGTCCTGATGATGCCCCATCCCAGATCTATTTGCGCCGCTGCGAAGCCTATCAAGAGACTCCTCCGCCGGAACAATGGGACGGCGTTTATACGATGACGCATAAGTAACAGCAACGAATAAAAGAAAGGTACGAATTCAGAACCAGGATTACTCGAATTCGTTCTCTTCTTCAATTCGTTGCCATTTTGCAATACGAAAACAAGGAAAAAGGCTGGTGAATA
The DNA here is from genome assembly GCA_000739515.1 of Candidatus Moduliflexus flocculans. Taxonomy (GTDB): domain Bacteria; phylum Moduliflexota; class Moduliflexia; order Moduliflexales; family Moduliflexaceae; genus Moduliflexus; species Moduliflexus flocculans. The sequence continues at coordinate 949,482 of DF820455.1, read as the reverse complement.
TGAAAACATGTCTTGTGACTGGAGGAGCGGGGTTTATAGGCTCTTTCATCGTTGATGAACTCGTCAAAAAAGGGTATGCTGTCAAAATTTTTGATAATCTCGATCCGCAAGTGCATCCCACAGGGAAAGCGCCCGCGTATCTGAACAAACAGGCGGAATTCATTCAAGGCGATGTGCGCGATTATGACGCGCTGAAAAAGGCGCTGACCGGCGTGGATGTCGTGTTTCACGAAGCCGCTGCCGTCGGCGTCGGGCAATCGCAATATCAGATCAAGCAGTATGTGGATGTAAATGTCGGCGGCACAGCCAATTTATTGGACATTATCGTCAATAACAAAACAAAGGTGTCGAAAATTCTGGTGGCCGGTTCGATGAGCAGCTACGGCGAAGGGCAGTATGAATGCGAAGATTGCGGCATCGTGCGTCCGCCGCTACGTACTGAAGAGCAGATGAAAGACCATGACTGGGAACTTTATTGCCCCGAATGTTATGAAGACATCCGCCCGATTCCCACCGGCGAAGACAAACGGCTGGAATGCAATTCGATTTATGCGATGACGAAGCGGGATCAGGAAGAAATGGTGCTGAATATCGGCGAAGCCTACAACATCCCGGCAGTCGCGCTGCGCTATTTCAATGTCTATGGCCCGCGCCAATCCCTTTCCAATCCTTATACCGGTGTCGCCGCGATTTTCATGAGCCGCATCAAAAACAACCATGCGCCGGTCATTTTCGAAGACGGCCTGCAAACCCGCGATTTCGTGTCGGTGCATGACATCGTCCGCGCTAATATCGCCGCGATGGAAAAAGAATCGCTTTCCGGCTGTTTTAACATCGGCACAGGCAAGCCGCGCAGCATCAAATCTATTGCGGATACGCTGATCGCTCTGTTAGGAAAGGATATGCAGCCGGAGATTACCAATAAATTCCGCAAAGGCGATATTCGGCATTGCGTCGCCGACATCAGCAAAGCGCAGGAAGCGTTCGGGTTCGAGCCGAAAGTGAAGTTCGAAGATGGCATGAAAGAACTGATTCAGTGGTCAGAATCAGTCAACGCAGAAGATAAATTCGAAGAAGCCCACCACGAATTGCGCAAGCGCGGGTTAGTCTGATATTCCAAAAGACCTCACAGGTTTCTCAAACCTGTGAGGTCTTCGTAGCGAATCATGCCGCCCCCCTTCTTCCTTTTCACTCAGCGTATTCGCTTGTTCTCCCTCTCACAATCATAACTTTTTCTTGACTTTCTGCGCAAAATCCGGCAATAATAGTCTGCCGGGTATTGTATGGTGATCATGTTTCCCGATAGGAGGAGCTATGACAGCGCGCACACAGGTCAACGAGCCTGAAACAGGTCAACAAGACCAATCTTCGCCAGTTAAACGCTGGTATCACTTGAACCTTCTCTACAAATTCATGCTCATTTTTCTGCTGGTGACAATTATTCCAATGTTGTGCATCTTATTTTATGTCGCCAGCGAAAATCGTCAACTGATCGCGGAGCAGATGAAGCCGTCAACGCTCTCGAATATGGAAATATTTCGGGAGATCAGTCAAAAACGCATCGCGAAGCGCACAATCGTGTTGACAAACATGCAGCAGAATGTGTTGGAAGTGGAACCCTACATTTTCGATGACTTAAAAGATGAACTGAGCCGCGAGCTTCAAATGCTTTGTTCCGAGTTTGCGCTGCCGCCCCATGGCTCTCCGCTTGCCTTGTATTCGAAGCCTGATTGGTTGAATATCTGCGCGGATTCATCACAGATCGAACGCCTGGTAGATAATGCGTCTGCTGAAGTCAATATTTCGATCAACCGCCAATGGCAAGGGCAGATCGCGCAGGCAAAAAGCGTGGTAGAGGAACAGGCGCGTCAGGAGCGCTTTGATGAATTCGACGAGCAAGCGCGGAACGAAATCAATGAACTCGCGTCGAATATTTATCATCAGACGCTCAATAAAACCCTGCCGGTGACGATGGGATTCGGGATATTAGGCGGGACGTTAGGCGTGTTGTTCGCCTCGACGATGATCAGGCCGATCAAGCAGATGACCGTCACCGCGCAGCAGATTTCGCGGGGAAACGTGCATCAAGTGCTGCCGGTTGTCCACGCGCATGATGAGATCGGCCAGTTAGTCGCGTCGTTCTACGACACCACGCGCTATTTGCAAACGATCGCCGCGGGCGCACAAAAAATCTCCGAAGGCGAATTTCCTGACGATATCACGCCAGTCTCAGTTCATGACGCGTTAGGGAGTGCTTTTCAAAAAATGACGACTTATTTGAAAGATATTGCCGAATTGGCTGTGAATATTTCTCGCGGAGACCTGAATCAGGTCGTTATTCCGAAATCAGAGGCCGATGTGCTTGGGAACGCCGTGTATCAGATGACCCGATATCTCCAGCAGATTGCGCAGGTTGCGAAAAAAGTGGCGAGCGGCAATTTAAGCGAAGGAGCGCAATTACAATCCGAGCATGATTTTTTAGGGCGGGCATTTGCCGAAATGATCAGCAAACTGCGGTATCTTGTTTCGAAAATCCGCGCTGGCGCAGATCAGCTGGTCTTGCAAGGCATGGATTCCCACAGCCGCGCGCAGGAAGAAGCGGCGTCAGTCGAAAAAATTTCGTTATCCGTTGAAGAAACGTCGTCATCTATGAATGAAATGGCCGCCACAATTCAAGATGTCAACGAACGCATGAAACAACTGTCATCGTTTATCGGAGAATCCTCATCCTCTATCGAAGAATTGAATAGTTCTATCCGCCAGATTGTCACGCATGGCGAGCAGTTAGCCAGCGCGTCGCAGGATACTTCGTCCTCTATTCAGCAAATCTCGGCCTCAATGCAGCAAATCGCCGATACCGCGCAACATGCCAAAGCGCTCTCGGACGGAGCGCGGCAGGATGCGATTGATGGCCGCGAAGCGGTAGAAATGATGATTAACAGCATGACGGCGATTGAGCAGATGGTCACGATCACGGCGGAGGCGATTCTTTCGGTGAATAAACGCACGGAATCTATTTCCAAAATTTTAGCCGTGATTAAAGACATGTCGGATCAAACCTCGCTGCTCTCAATTAATGCGTCTATTATTGCCAAAAAATCGGGCGAACGCGGACGCGAGTTTAACGTCATCGCTGACCGCGTGCGCAAATTGGCAGATCAGTCGAATTCATCCGCCAAAGAAATCGCCGTTATTATTCGCGATGTGCAGAAAGAGTCGTCGCACGCTGTCGAAGTCGCTTCAATCGGGCGGGAAAAAGTGTTGGATGGCGTGAAATTAGCGGAATCCGCCGGAAAAGCGCTTGACAAGATTATCAGCGGCGCGAATGAATCCTCGTCGGTCGTGTCGAAAATCGCGGAAACCACTGTCGAACAGACCAAAATCAGCCAGTATATCATGCAATCAATGGAACAGGTCGTCGAAATGGTCAACCAAATCAAAGTCGCCACGAAAGAGCAAGATTTGAGTTCGTCGTACATCATGACGCAGGCAGAGCAGGTGCTGCTGCTATCCCAGCAAGTGAAGCAGGCCATCTCAGATCAGACCGGGGTTGTCAAACATGTGTCGGAGGCGATGGATAATATTCGCGCGCTGATTGAAATGACATCTGAGCGCGCCCATGCGTCCACTGAGGCTGCGTTGATGCTGTCGCAACATGCAGATGCCTTAAAACAATTAGTAAGTCAATTCAGTATTTAAATACCTTGAATGGAGGATGGGATATGGTACAGGTCGTCTGTTTAGGCGAAGTGTTAATTGATTTTGTCTCGTTAGAATCCGGCGTGTCGTTGATTGAAGCGCCCGCATTCAAAAAAGCGGCAGGCGGCGCGCCTGCGAACGTCGCGGTCGGATTGGCGCGATTAGGTCATAATGTGGGATTTGTCGGGAAAGTTGGGCAGGATAGTTTCGGCGAATTTCTGATCGGCATTCTCAAAGAAAATCAGGTCAACGTGTCGGGCATCGCGACCGATGCCGATGCTCGCACAATGTTAGCGTTTGTATCGCTCCGGCAGGATGGCGAGCGCGATTTTATGTTCTATCGCCACCCGTCAGCAGACATGCGGTTGACGCCGGAAGAAATTCCTGAGACGATGGTGGCAAACGCCTCCATTTTTCATTATGGCTCGATCAGCCTGATTTCCGAGCCGTGCCGCAGCGCGACGTTTCATGCGCTTGAGATCGCCAAAAAAGCGGGCGTCATGATTTCCTACGATCCGAATCTCCGCCTGAATCTCTGGCCGAATGCCGAAACCGCGCGGCAGGAGATTCTGAATGGCATGCGCTTTGCAGATTTTATGAAAATTAATGACGACGAATTGGAATTTTTAACCGGGACGCGGCAACTGCATGACGGCGCGACGCGGCTGCGCAGTTTTGGGCCGGCGCTCATTGTCATCACGTCCGGCAGCGGTGGAAGTTATTTCTATTCGGACAGAGCGGAAGGCATGGTTTCCGGCTATCGCGTGCAGGCGGTGGATACCACCGGCGCGGGCGACGGTTTTGTGGCCGGATTTTTATCCTGTTTGCTGCGCTGCGTGAAATCCGGCGAGCCGTTTGTCGCGCCAGCGCACGCCGAACTTGAAGCATGCTGCCGCTTTGCCAATGCGGTCGGCGCAATTGCGACGCTGACACGCGGCGCGATTCCGGCGCTGCCAACCAGAGCGCAGGTCGAAGAATTCATCAAACACCAGGGAACTGTTGGAATGTAACGGACGAGAGATTGTATTTATCCTTGAACGGAGATTTTTGGAATCGCGCTGGTTGCGACCGAAAATCTCTCTCAAGGGTACCCGCAGTTTATAAGATTCAGAATGGCGTAATTATGGCTAAAAAGAATATTTTGATGCGATTTGGCCTCATCTTCTGTCTTGTCGTCACCGTTACCTCTGTGATTTGGGCCGAATTAGATTCCCCGCTCATTGGAATTGATGACGCCAACATTTTTTTTGTCTATGCAAAGCATTTGATTCACGGGCAGGGCTTCGTGTATAATATCGGAGGAGAGCGAGTAGAAGGCTTTTCCTCCTTTCTCTGGACGCTTATTGCGGCAGCGTTATTTGGAATATCCGAGCAACCCGAACTCGCTCTATTACTGATAAATGTGTTGCTTGTTACCCTCACAATCACGTTGACAACAAACTATCTTGATTTTCAGATCGCTCGCCGCCAAAATGCCCAAAAAGGGTGGCAATTTTCTTTTTACAGCCTCTTGTATATGTTCGTGCTCTGTTTGTCTCCCGCGTACTTTATCTGGCAAATTCTTACCCTGATGGATAACGGGCTTTGGGGAGCGGTATTAACGGCAACAGCTATCACAACCATCTCGTATCAGAAACAACGCCCCATTTTATTGGCGACATTGATCGCGCTATTATTGCTGACTCGCCCGGAAGCCATGCTGTGGGGCCTTGTGTTTATCGGCATCCTCTTTTTTCGCGAAGTATATACGTCGAATATCCGCGAAGGAATCGCCGCTATTCGGCTGCCGCTGTTGACATACTTCGTGACGCTGCTTGCGCTGACAGGTTTCCGAATGGTCTATTTCGGCTACCCGTTGCCGAATACGTACTACGCCAAAATTTCGCCGTCAATTATTTATAACATCTCAGAGGGCTGGCGATATGCTGTTGGGTTCTTTGATTCAGCGCCTGTAGTGCAGTTTTCAATGCTGATATTGGTATTTTCTTTAGGGCTAAATGGGCAGAGGATATTCCGCTCTGTTTTCTCGCATGATCGGACATTTAGTGTCAAGGCGGTTGATCTGTTTCCCATCGTCATCTGTACGGGTCTAATTATTCCAATTATCACGGGAGGAGATCATTTTAATCTCTGGCGATTTTATCAGCCGATCTATCCGCTGCTTCTCTTAAATATGTTTATCTTTGCAGCAAACCTCGCGGAAACCGTTCTCGCGTTCCAGTGGCGTGAGCCACTTTCAGGAATGCGTAAATGGCTGAGTGTGCTCACGATATGCATATTCTTATACCTTATCCAACCCTTAAAATGGGAGAATGTCAAAGAAAGCGGAACGATTGATTATGAATTTACGTTGGCAGAAGATGGGCGATATATGGGGCGTTTTTTTTCGGCGTTTTTTGCGGAAGTTCCCCCTCCTTCAATCGGCGTTATTGTTGCTGGCGGAGTCAAAATGACTTATGAAGGAGAGATTATCGATCTGATGGGGCTTAATAGTGTAAAAATGGGACATAGTCAGGGAAAACGGATGGGCATGAAAAATCATACGGCCTTTGAAAAAACAGTTTTTTATGAATTACAGCCTGACGTGATGAATCCGTTTTTCAGCTTTGCCCCTGTGACAAAATGTTTGTCAGAAGAGAATGTGAAATATTTTTATTCGACGCTTCTTAACCACCAGGCGATGAAAAATTGGCTCAATGGATTATTATCAGACGCCGACTTTCTGAAAAAATATCATTTTGTGCAAATTGCCAATAAAAAATTCACAACCAACCAATGTTTTATTGGGTTTGCGTCTGGAAAATTTTTGTCGAACCTCAATGCCAATGCTTCTTACGTGATCAACGATATGAATTCTGACTCGTCAAAATAGCTTCAAGCAATTAATGAAACGAACAGATAAGAAGAAAAAAATAGCTTATGCGGTCAGCGTTTTTTTATTGTCATTCAGCCTCTATTTTTATACGCTTCCGCCGACATTTCTTTGGTCGGACAGTTCAAAATTAGCGCTTGAGGTCAAGCATCGGGATATTTATGATTTTAGTCATGGATATCATCCATTACATACCGTTATCGGCATTATTTTTTCCTATCTTCCGTATGAATTGGCCGTCACTCAGCATATTCTATCATCTTTTTTTGCGGCAGCGGCAATTGTCATATTGTTTCTTTTTCTGAAAGAAGCGGGGTTTCATAATTTGCCATCTATCGGCGGAGCGTTGATTTTAAGCGTCTCCCATTCCTTTTGGCTCTATGCTGTTATTACCGAAACGTATTCCCTTCACGCCTTCTTTTTAGCCACTCTTCTCTGGCTCACCCAGAAGTATAGAAATACGCAGCGCACTCAATATCTGCTGCTCATCTGTTTTTTTCTGGGCTTATCATTTTATAATCATTCGATCAGCGCCTTTTTTATTCTTCCTATTGGCCTACTCGTTTTTGGCGGGGTTCCGATTCGTATCAGGCATGTCGGGTATGCGCTTCTGGCGTTCCTGTGTGGCATTTCTCCATTATTTCTTGTCCCGATGTACAAACTGGGATTTGGAGCAACGATGGAAAAAATCTTGCACGATACGCATGGACATATTACCCTATTTATTCAATGGAAAAAGATACTGACGGAAAGTTGGAAATTTCCATTGTATCTGCTGTATCAATTTCCCTGCGCGATCGTGTGCGGAGTCTTTGGCATCCAACCGCTCTGGAAAAAAGATCGTTTGCTGTCTTATAGCCTACTATTTTTATTTACCAGCAACACCGCTTTTGCGATGACCTATTTTTTACAAAGACAATTCGCGTTACTCATCGCATCATATCTCGTGTTTGCCGTATGGATCGCCGCAGGATTCGAAGCGCTGCTTGAGTGGAGACCGTTTATCACCCTCAAGAAACAAATCGCCATTCTTCTGCTTCTTGTGTTGAGTCCTGTCGCAGTCTATATGATTTTCCCTCGCGTTTACAAAATGACAGGAATACATCTTCTCAATATTCGAAACCTGCCATATCGAGACTCAATAGAATATTTTTTTACTCCGAGCAAAAGACATCTGGTTGGAGCATATCAGTATGCAAAAGACGTTTTTGACCGCGTTGACAACAACGCAATAATTTTTTCTGACTTCAATATTGCAATGGCGTTACAATATTATCAGGAAGTCTATAATGTCCGGCCAGATGTCACAATCATGCAAGTCATTGATTCCATCTATTTTTCGTCGAGCAATCCAGTCGAAGAATTAACCGCGCTTATTCATCAACATCAAACGCATCCCTTATATTTTGCTGATACCTATGAGCCATATTATTTTATATCACAATTAGAAAACACATTCAAGTTCGAAGCCATTGGAGCTATTGTAAAAATTCATCCTCTTGATGACACGCCACGTCAAGAGAAAAAATAGGAATGGAGACGTTATAGACATCAGCCAATCATCTTTTTAAAGGAGGAGCGACGGTATGGAACAGACGTTGTTATTGAATGCGACGTATGAACCGCTTCGGCTGATAAGCTGGCAAAAAGCGGTCACGTTATTAACATTGGGCAAGGTAGAAGTGATCGAACACTACGACCGGGAAATCCATAGCATTTCTTTTTCCATCCAACTTCCCGCAGTCGTCCGCCTGCTCTATCTTGTGAAACGCCAGCGGCAGGAGGTCAAATTCTCGCGGCGGAATTTATATGCGCGAGACAAAGGCCAATGCCAATACTGCGGCACGTCCTTGCTGCCGAAAGAAATTACCTACGATCATGTCGTGCCAAAATCGCAGGGCGGACAGACAACCTGGGACAATGTCGTGACCTGCTGCCTGGCATGTAACAGCAAAAAAGCAAACCGCACCCCAAAACAGGCGAGAATGTCGCTCCTGACACCGCCGCGCCGACCGCAATGGAATCAATTTCTTCAAATTACTGTTGGCATTAAACATGCGCCAGAAAGCTGGAAAGATTACTTATATTGGAATATCGAGATCGAAACGTAATTCAAATTCAGCGCCTTTGCTGCGCCACAGTAACGCCCGATATTTCTTCCTGCGCATAAAATTCCGAAGTCGGCTTGTCGGATGTAATTTCTCCTAAGATTTCGAACAATTTCGCGATTGGCAGGCATTGGCCGCCTTTTGCGCCTGAGATCGTAAATTCGACATTTCCATCCGGGCTAATGATAAATTCAATTTCCTGTGGAGTTGCCATCATGTCTCCTCTTCATCTGTAGTTCCCTTCATGAAAGGGGCAACGGGTGGGTAAATTACCATTTCCTGACGACCAATCGAATCTCGCGATTCTCCCGCCGTTCTTCATGCACAAGCTGATACCCCGCCGCCGCCGCATCCTTCAACACCTTTCGGTAGGCGTATTGCTGCGTTAAATTGTGGATGAATTTCTGCTGGCGGCCAAGCACGAAATCGTCGCCGACAATTTCATATTGTCCGTCCGATGCACGGCGAAACCCGAACGAGCCGAACGGCGCATGAACCAGCAATTCAACCGGCGTTGACGCGCCGCGCAACTTGATGCCGTTCGGCTCATGCAGCACCTGGCATTCCAGCGTTTCCAGACAGGTTTTCAACATATCAATATCCCGAAACTGCGTCTGAATCGTAATAATCCGTGACATTTGCGCTCCTCGCGATAAACGTGTCAGACACCTTAAAGGTTCTGACACGTAAAAAATGATTAACCCTGTCCACGCTTAAGGCATTCCGCGCAGATGTCCTGCCCGGAACCGCAGAGCGAGCAATAGCGTTTGCCGCATTCCGCGCAGACCGTCATCTCGTCGCGATGCTGCTCGCAGAAATAATGACCGCAGCCGGAACAGCGCGTGGCGCATTTTACGCAAACGGTGGTACGGCAGACATCGCATTTTTTGAGATACTTCGCGCTGACATGCCGCCCGCAGCTTGCGCAGACGGCAGAATGGCGCGGACAGGTCATTTTGCCGCTGATGTCGCATTCCCGCACATGATGCACGCAGAAAGTCTGGCCGCATTCCGCGCAAGAGAACGCGCATTCCTCGCACATCTGCCGTCCGCAGAACGCGCACGTTTTCGCGTGAGAACGCCCGACATGCTTGTCGCAGCACGGGCAGGTGACGAGGCAATCGAAACAGACCGGCTGATGGCTGATGTCGCACTCAATAACATGAATATTGCCGACGATTTTACCACACTCGCCACACGTCGCGGAACACGCCCGGCAGAAATGCTTGCGGCAAAGACGACAGCCGAGCAGATGCGTCGGGCAATGCGTTTTGCCGCACAGATGGCACGTTTCCGCGCAATCATGACAGACAAATTCCCCGCATTCGGCGCATTCGCTGATGCCGCACGCCCGGCAAACCTGCTGGCCGCAAACATGGCACGTCTCAAGGCAGGTCTCGCAGACCGCGTGTTCGCCGCGTTCGCACAGGCCGACAGCGTGCATCTCATTCTGGCAGGAGGGGCATTCGGGATAGACCGCCTGCCCGGAAAATAAGTTCAGATGCGCGTCGAATTCAGCGGAAAACGCCGCGCGATTTTTCACCACGAACCGATAGCGCTGAAAGGGCGTGTTCACCGCACAAAACGCCACTGGCTCAATAAAAACCTGCACCTGGCATTTTTGCAATTCGTCCGCGGCCTTGCGCTCGTACTCCGCCTGATATTGCTGCGTCTGATACTCCCGATTTATCGCCAAATCCGGAATTTCCTCGATTAATTGCCGATAAAATCCCTGCAAGCGCAACGCATCGCGATGAAAATGTCGAGCGAGTTCCTGCTGATTACGCCGCGCTTCGTCCCCCGCATATTCCTGCGCTAATTGCAGACAGCGTTCATAGATCGCTTTCGCCTCGGTTTTCGTGAACGGAAACCGGCTTGATTCAGACAGATTCAGCGCCTCTATCGGATACGGAAACGCGGCGTGGCGCCGAATCTTGCCGCGCATGTCCACGCCAATGGTGATGAGTTCTTCGCGTTTTTCATTGCTGTGAAACGTCACGCGGAACGTCAGCAGCGCCTCCGTTTCATGCGTTTCTTTCTCTTGAATGCGGCTTGTCAGAGCGGATGACACGCGAATATCAAAATCAGACACTGGCGCAGCCACATGACGCAAAGGAAGCGTCATCGCCATTTTTGCACCGCGATTTTTCAGCGTCTCGTACAGTCGGTTTATCAAATAACTGCCGGGCGTCACCAATTCCGCGTCCGCCGTAAGATGCGCCGGATTAAAGACGAGTCGCAGGCGCGGCTTCCCGATATGCGTGGCCAATTCGGGCGTCAGCGTCACGGCAAGCGCGTTTCCATCCTCCTCAACAGCGCAATTCGCGTAGCGGAAATAATCAATCAGAAATGCTTTCATTATACCTCGAAGAGTTCCGATGTCAGGCGTTCGGCTTCTTTGACCTTCTCAAAGGCTTTGCGGGCGTTCGTCAGCCGGTCGCCGAACCGGTCGAAGCGCTGCCGCATATCGTCGTCGTCTTTGCTGCTGATCCAGATGTCCTGAATCGCGTGTTCGAAGGTTTTATGGTCTTCCACTTCGCTGAGAATCAGGTCAAGCTCGCCGACGACAAGCTCGAACATCCGAATTTTGCGCGACAGCAAATCCAACACGTGCGCCTCAATCGTGTTGTGCATGGAAAAGTTGAAAATCAGCACATCTTCCTGCTGCCCGAGCCGATGCAGACGCCCGATCCGCTGTTCCACCATCATCGGATTCCAGGGGAGATCGAAGTTGACCAACTGGTGGCAGAATTGCAAGTTGAAGCCTTCGCCGCCGGTTTGCGTCGAAATCATCACGCGCGCCGTCCGCTGAAAATGGCGCATAGCGTCGCGCCGCTGCGCCAAATCCATGCTGCCGTGAAACGTCTGCGCCGCGATTCCGGCCTGATCCAGGCGTTCTCTGATCAAGCCCATGGTTTCGAGAAACTCCGTAAAGACCAGGCATTTGCCCGGATATTGTGTTAAAAGCTCCAGCAATGCGTCAATCTTGCGATTTTTGGTAATGTCGCCCGCAAATTCGGCAAATCCGCGCAACCGCGCTTTCGCATCGTCCGGGTACTGTTCCCGCGCCGCGATTTTTTCCAGCGTCGTTTTTACGGCGCGGGCGCTGCTGCACAACTCTTTTTGCAGCATGGTCAGCGAGAGCAGATGAAATTCGTGTTTGGTCTGCGCCTTGAATTCCTCGCGAATATACGCTGACACGTGTTCATATAATTGCTGCTCTTTCTCGCTCAAACTGAGATGGTAAATCGCCGATTTCCGCGCAGGAAAGCGGATGTTGACATCCGAGCGCCGGTTGCGGATCATCACGGACGCAAGCAGCGTTTTGAGATGCTGTTCGTTTTTCGGGCGGCGAGCGTCTGCCGAAGCGACGAAATGCCGCTTGAACGAGCGGATCGTGCCGAGCAATCCGGGTTTTAGGAGCGTCACAAGATTATACAATTCCGTCAGATTGTTATGCACTGGCGTCGCCGTGAGCATCAGCATATATTTTTTGCGAATCTGGCTGACAAACTTAAATCGCTGCGTGGCGCGGTGCTTGAGTTTGTGCGCCTCGTCAATAATCACCAAATCATATTCTTGCCGCAAAATGTGCAGCGCGCCTGAAATATCCTCCTCGTTTTCCTGCGCATTGGCGGGCGTCTGGCGCTTTTTCGGCAGGCGCAGCCGCGAAATCGAGGCAATCACTTTATCGCGCTGCCAGTCCTCGTCGTGAATAGCGATCACGAATTCCTCGCCGAATTTGGTCTGCAATTCGTCCTGCCACTGATTCATCAGCGACGCGGGCGTCAGAATCAGAATTCGTTTGACCAACCCACGCGCCAATAACTCTTTCATGATAATCGCCGCTTCGATGGTTTTGCCAAGCCCAACTTCATCCGCCAACAACGCCTGCCCGCGCATCGTATTCAGCACGGTCAAGGCCGTCTGCAACTGATGGTCGTAGTGGATAATATTCAAGTCGTGCAACGATATCAACCGATCAAAGCCGCGTACAAGCCGGAATTGCTCGGCTTGCAAACGCAGCGCGAATTCGGCAATTGGCTGTGGACTGACGCGATGGCTGAACGCTTTCCATTCTTCGAACGCGGTCGCCTGAATATCCGGCGCAGGCAGTCCGATGCGCAGCAGATTGAATGACGCCGACGACATGTCGTCCGTGAGATAATTATAGCCGCAGCGGAAACATTCCGACACGCTCGCATGATCCAGCCAGCCGCACTGCGGGCAGCGTTTCGACGACACATCCGCCGCTTCCGGCGTTTCATCGTGTTGTTTCAGATTCGGCTGCGCCGTTTCTAACCATTCAATCCATTCTTGATGTATCATTCATTTAACGCAAACGGCGTAAGAGCCGCAACCGCCGCAAACATTTGCACTCTTTGCGGCGTTCGCGTCGCTTGCGTGATGGCGTGCATAGAGGATTTATTCATCCCCCGGCAACGGTTGACGATCCGGAATGTATCGCAAAATCTCGTCAACACTCAATGGCGATGCTTGCGATAATTTTTCTTGCAGCATCTCGAATGCGTCCTGATAAGACAACGTGTCTTGCAAGGTCGTCAAGATATATTGGCGCATAGTGACATGTTGTCGCTGCGCGGCGCGTTCGATTTGACGAGCAATGTCATTCGGTAATTGCAATGTCACTGTCATCGGCTATCTTCCTCCTTCTAATTTTAAAAATTCGCCCGGACTCAACGCGATCAGATGATACGGCTGCAAAATACTTGAAGGAAAATCGCGTTTATTGAATGTCAGAATCGCCTGACATGCACGCATTCGAACAATTTATCATCGCTATTATCCGGCAATGTCGGACGCTGCAACATCGGTCGAAAAATCTGATCGCCCTGATCAATCAACGTTTTGACGATTTTTAAATAATACGCAAGCGGTAACGTCAACAATCCACCCTGAATTTTATCCTCGATTTTCCCGATATATTCAAGCGCAACTAATGGCGAAATCGCGTATGACAGTCGTTTCGACAACGCGGCCTCAAGAATAAAAAATGACGAGCCTTTTCGAGAATAAAGCCCCGCAATAAGCACATTCGTATCAATCACAACTTTCATAAAAACCTTGTTATTAAGCGCCTCATTCCACGCAGAATGTCATAAATAGATAAAAAGGGCTTCTAAAACATCCAGGCGTCGAATTCCTCCAGATCGCTATAATCGGGAGTTCATGCTGTTCGGGAATTGCAAGCACAATCGAATGCGCTGTGTTCAGCCATTCGCTCCATTCCTGATTCATATCTTCGTTTCAGCGATGGGAGAAAATTCACTCGACATTTTTCTGCTGCTCTCATGATATAGTAACGGATAATGTTCTGGTCTTCGCAAGCTATCAATCGTTAAATCAATATCTAAATCAGGCCAATACAGATGTTCATCATGCAGGAGTTCGACATGCAGAATTTGTGCGATTGTCCCATCCTTAAACCAGGGGAAGTCCTGATAGGAGAGAAAATATTCATGCCCTTTGATGGCAATCCACACCCCATATTGGGAGACATTCAGGATTTCAGTCGTTGCCAAAGTGGTCGTGCCAATATTGAATGATGTCATCGCGTTGTTCCTCTACGACATGTTGCAATTCTCGAACTTCATGAGCGGACAATCCATGATTCACCGCCAGCGTGATTTCCGGCTCAAGCCAAAATTTGGCCTCTCCATGATTGGCGGTCACATGAATATGCATTCGTTCCTCTTCACGAGAGAAAAAATGGAACCGATACGATTTATAGCGAAAAACTGTTGGACTCATAAGATAACGATCCCGACTTAAACCGGCGAATTGCAACGAAGTGTATCAGGGGCGTCGAGTTCCTCTTTTGTTTTTCTTCCGTGTATTTCGTAATCGCCACCATTATCGAATCTCGATCTCACCGATGCGGATGGCGTCTGCGTTGTCGCCGGTTTTCAGGCATTCTCTGGTCAACGGATTCCACGCGCGGATTCAAATCTCATACGCGCCGACGCGCGTCTCCGGCGGAATCGGCGCGGCGTAAATTTCGCGGATATGTTCCTCTCATATTCAGCAGGATTGAGGCTGTCAAGACTTTTTCTCGACTTTTCTTGCGCGATAAAAAGCAGGCGGTTTTGTTTGATGACGATGAAAAGCGCATTCCGCTCATTGAGCGAGTCGAAGGAAACGCTCGTTTCGACACGCTCAACGAGCAGTGGAGGTATTTATTTGATCATTTTGGCGCATTCGTTGCGGTCATACGGCAGTCCGGCTTTTTTGAACCACTTGTGCGGATTGCTGAAATGAGCATCCCATAGTTTTTGATTTTTGACAAGCGCGGCGAGGAATCGGCGCTGCGCTTCCGTCGCGATCTGCCCGTCGCCGTCTTTAAACGCGGCAGCCAGCAGCGGCCCCCAATCGAAATCCACGCAATGGATCGTCGTGATCTTCACGAGGGCGATGGCGGCATTAGCCAGTTGAGCAAAATCGGCAACCGACTCGACTAATCGGGCGACAACGGCAAAACGCGGACACATCGCAAACTGTGGCGGTTTGTCTTTAAACCAGGTGTCAATATTTCCGGCCTGGCGTTCCACCATATTGAGCAATTCACGCAGAGCCGCAGGATTCGTTGCGAATCCTGGCGCTAACGCCGCGCACATGCGCACCGCAGGCGAGGGATCGTGAAGAAATTCAATTGGCGCATAGCCCAAGTCTCCTAACGCGAGGACATGCGCGCTCCGCTCATCAATATCCCTTGTCGTTTGAGCGAGCCAGAGCAAGCGGATTTCGACAGACTTAGCATAATCGCGGAGCGAGTCAGCGTTCGTCAGCATCACGGCGCCCATCGCTGCGCGTGTTCGCACGCGGGGATTCAGATGTTTTAATCCCTCAAGCATCACTTTAATCAGTTCCGGAGCCGCCTTCATGCATCCAAGAACCGAACGCGCATAAAACGCATTTGAGGCGTTCTCATCGTTGAACAACCGCTCGTCATCCTCTGAATTGAGGAATGGCTCAAGGTCGAATTTCGCCGTCTTCTCAAGCTCTTCTCGGCTGATTTCTGTTCGAACAGAGGCTTCCGCGACGGACGCAAGAAATGCAAACAGGTGAGCGCGGAGCGGTTTGCAGCGATCAATCCGCTTGTCGGATAAAAAGCCCGCCACAGTTAGCGCCGCTGGCTCGGTCGCCGTCCAGGGCGTTCCTTGATGAATGATGGCGGAACAGAGATGTGAGACGGCGTCTTTGATGGCCTCGTCGCCACCGTCTAACAATGCCCTCAGATGCTGAGGCGTGTCTAACGCTCGTCCATACGCATGATGCAATTTCGGCCAATTCGCGTTTTCTAAAGCTGGCAATCCTATAAGCATGATATCTTCAGAGTGAAATCCTCGCTGGCTGACTCGGCTGCCTTCAGCCGCGATTCATCGCCTCAGTGTTATCAGTAGGTTATTCGTCGCATAATTTTCACATTTTTTCAGATTCGCAGACGTATCATAACGGCAATTTTGCAGTCCGTCAAGCAAATGTTACGTTGTTCGCAGAATTCGTTCATCCTGATGATGTGAAAAAAAATGAGACGGCATGCTTTGATTCATGGCCGGGAACTATTTCGCAACTCGGGACGCGTTGATTTCTATTCGTGTCCGGTATTCTTGTGCGCCGCGATCCGGTTGCGTCCGTCATGTTTTGCCTGGTACAACGCCTTATCGGCGTTTTTCAGCGCCGCATCAAACGACAACCCCTGCTCATGTTCAACCGAATCTGTTTCCTGAAAACCAAAGCCATGTTCATTTAAATACATCACGATCTCTTTGCCAATATCCCGCATGATCACACCCTGCGTGAAAACATCATACTTGGCGAGAATTTTCCCAAAGGCGACAAGCACAGCCTCATACAGGACGGAATGGAAATCGTTCATTTTCTTCCTCCAAACGTTACAAAAACGCTGCTCATTCTTGTATCATCATCTCTCCGATGCGGATTTTTTCCTCGCCGTTGGCTGTTTTCAGGCGTTCTTTGGTCAGCGGATTCCAGACGCCGATCCAGATTTCATACGTGCCGGGGCGCGTGTCCGGGGGAATCGGCGCAGCATACACATCGCGGACGCGCTCGCCCGGCAGCCACGCGGTTGTCGGATACGTGCCGTCTAACGGGCGGTGATCCTGCTGAAACATGCCGGTTGCCATGCCGAATTTGCGTTTTGCTTTGAAGGCGTTTTCCGAAGCAAACAGTGTTCCTTTCCGAATGACATGCACGAAAATCGTGTAATCTTCCTCCATGCGCCGCAGTCCTTTCCAGAAATATTCGACGTTGAGCGTATCGCCCGGTTTCAGCGCGTCGGAAGCGAGTGTATGCCCCGCAAATTCGAGCGCGTCGCCGAACACGACATTCGAGGACGTTTGTGGCGCAAATTGCGGCAGCAGCGTTTTCAAGGTGTCAGGCACGTCGCTTGTTTCGAATAATTCAGACAGCAGGCCGGTATGGAATTCAGAAAAATCGGCGTGTTCACTGATGAATTGCCGCGCTTCATCCCAGTGTTTCTGCGCGAACAAGAGCCGCAAATAGGCGGCTTGCGCGGCAGGCGACTCTGAATCAATCGCAAGCGCCTGCTGCCAATTGTCATACGCCACATCCAGTTTGCCAAGCTGTGCGTTGACTGTCGCCATGCCTTGCAGCATATCGAGCGGCAGGCGCGGATAGACTTCAATCGCATCCACTTTCACCGACGCTAAGCCGGTGGTTTCGACGCGAAATTCGAGCGTGTCGGGATACATCAACGCCACATCGAGCGCATAGTCGCGGAAACGCGGCGGCGTGGCCGCATCGGCGGGAACGCCGCATTTTGCCAGAACGCCGTGCCGCTTGCTGTACACGTCGAGCGTGATGGCCAACGGCGGAAACGCCTGCGAAAGGCCGGGTTTCGGCGTGGAGTTTGCCCGGAATTTGACCTGATACGTTCCGGCAGGGAGGGTGATTTCCGGCCCGAAAACGAGAAATCCGGCGGGGTCTTTGTCAGCGCGATATTCGGCGATGCTGCCGTTCGACGCGGCGATGTCGGCTTCAACGTCGCCCGTGCCATGCGAGAGATTTTCCGCTTCGAATTTCAGGCCAAGCGGGACGCCCGCAATTTCGGCCTTGAGAAAGAGCGGCGCGGCCTGGTTTTTCCCTTGCGCGGCGTCTTTCGAGATTTCCGCGCTATAATCAGGCAGACCGCTCTGTTCATTCGTGTTCTTTTCCGGCGTTTTCGTGCGTTTCGGCGCGTTCAGCTTTTCCACCGAGTTTTGAAACGAGGCGGCAAATTGCGGCATCTGCGCCGCGCATTCCTGAAAGCGCGTTTCGGCGTCTTCCCAGCGTCCGACCTGCCAATAGGCCGTTGCGAGGAGCGAACGGGCGCGGATATGATCTGGATACTGCTGCAACATGTTTTCTAACAGCGGAATCGCGTCGTTGGCATGACCCTGCGCAACAAAGGCGCTTGCGGCGTCGAACGGATCGAACGACATCTGCGCGAGGCAGCCGAGATAACGCGGCGAATTCAGCCCTGTTCCCGCCGTGAATTTTGGCACGAATCCAGTCTGCGAGCGCACGCTGATCGGATAGACGAGCGATTTGAAGAACGGCACGTATTCCTTGAGCGAAAAGACGACTTGCCGCATTTGCAAGGCCGCCGCGAAATCAATCGTTTGTCTTTGCCCCGCCACGCTGACATCTACCTGATTGGCGAGCGGGCCGTTCATCACCTTGATCGTGAGATAGGCTTGCGGCTGAAACAGCCTAAGCGCTGCATCTACCTGCTTTTTGCCCCGCGCGTAGAATTCTCGCGACGTTTGCTCCACCATGTTTTCATCAAAATAGTACAGGCGATGCAACGGCGTTTCGCCCGGCGGATCGGATTGCGTGAGCTTGCTATTGACGTTCGTCGGGAGCGTGTTCAGCAGCGTCAATTCCACCGGCAGCCAGCGAAACGGAGCGCGGAACGCCTGAAACGCCGGATACGTCGAGGTTTGGAACGGATTGACAAGCGATTGCGCCAAAAACGCCGCGCCGACGATCCAGCCGACCGTCAGCGGAATCAGGCTCGACAGCGTCGTCATCAGGAAAAAGACGCCGGGATAGATGTTCAGATAAAAACGATTGCCGAACGCACCGCCGCCCCCTTGATAGTTGCTCGGCGCCATGTAAATATAGGCGAACATGCTCGCCGCGACGGTCAGCGCGAGGAAGACGCGCCGCTGCCAGACGGTAACGCGAAACGTGCCATAGCCGGCGTTCCAGATGAGTTTTTCTTTGATGAGCGAACGGAGAAAATACCAGAGCGCGACAAACGTGCAGAAAAAATAGGGCAAAATCCCGGTAAATCGGCCAACGATGTAATAATACAGATTATGGAACAACACGCTCCAACTGAAATAAAACGACTCGTCGGCGTAATCGTCGTTCGAGAGGCGAATCCCTTTTTCCCAGGCGTCTTCGGCTTCGCCGAACGGGAAATTCCAGTAAAACGTCTTGCGGTCGCCTGCATACGGATTAAAATCGCCGGTAAAGACTTTTTGTAAGCCGTAAAAGAGGAGAAACACCACCCAGAACGTCGCGCAGATCGCGGCAAAGCGCGTCATCGCTCGAAAAATCGTTATACGGCGGTTCGGAACATCAGCAGATTCGGCGCGGCTGTTGAAAATCCGCACGCCGCCTTCAAACAGGGCGTCGGCGACAATCGGCAGAATAAACAGCACGTTCGGCAATTTCGACGCGGCGGCCACCGCAATTGGAATCGGCGCGAGATAAAAACGTCCGTCCGGCGTGGCGAAGAGCCAGCGCAGCAGCGTGAACGGCGCGGAAACAATTTGCAATAGGCGCGAGCGGCGTGAAAAGCGATACCAGAGGTCGTCGGCGGAATGCGGCAATTCGCGTTTGTAGAGCCAGCAAAACAGCCCCGCCGCAACGCAGAACATGTTGAACGTTTCCGGCGTCAGCCAATACGTGTAAATCAGGCTCGCGCTCAGCAGAAAAAAGGTCATGGACACCAGCAGCGACGGCAGCGGCGCGTTGAATTGCCGCAGATAGAGCCAGCCCATGAGAATCATTCCGAACAGCAAGAGCATATTCAGCACGAGGAAACCCTTGAAGCCGAACAGGAAAAGAAACGGCGCGAGCATCAGCGAATAGATGAATGATTTTGAATAAAAAATCCGTTCATTCGTTTTCTGCGCCGCCGCGATCAGTTCTTTGGCGTATTGCTTTTCCGCATCTTTGCCGATTTTTTCAGCAATCGCATCGAGATAGACGTTCTGCGTCCGCAAGGTCTGGCCTTTGAGCGGGGTTAATTTCTGAAGCAGATCGTCCGGCATCTTCTTGCTGCGCAATTGCTCGAACGAGGCATCGGTCAATGTGAAGTCCGCAATTTTGCGCAAAAAGACGCCCTGCGGTCCGGCAGACCAGCCATCCTGATAAACGCGCCACAAATCTTTCTGCGTGTATTCGAGGTCGAGATCGTAGGCGAAACTCTGTGCCATCATGTAATAGACCGCTTCGTCGCCAAACAGATAATTGACGACACACTGATAATCCACCGTCAGCGCCAGCGCGGCAAGAAAGGCGAATAAAACGAGGATAATGCCATATTCAAGGCGGCGAAATTGCATACATTTCAGGAATAGAACACTGATTGGGTTGATATGGCGATAAGCTGGCAGACACTTTCAAGGTGTCTGCCAGCTTATCGCCATCTCAGTCCATCCAGCGTTTTTATTCTGCTGTTGTCATTGTCCAAAAGCTATTTTATCCAATCCTAATTCTTTAATCATGCGACGCTGCATCAGCGCGGCACGGTTGATTTCAAAAACGGGTGCGGCGGCATTCGACGAAGACATCATTTCCGCCCGGAGCGTCAGCGAACTGATGCGGCGACTGAGCAGCCAGCGAGGAAACGCATCAAGCGGAACAATCACAATCTTCCCATTTGTAAAAAAAGAGAGTTTAGCACTCTGCCACCCAAGTTCATTGTTCCATGAAATTAAAATTTTCATATTATCAGATGTCTCTATATCAAGCACAAGCAGCCCCGCGTCAAGTCCGCTCAAAGAAGGATTCAAGAAAAATGTTCTTTGAAAGTATTGGTGTTCATTCACATGTGAAATATCTAATTCACGAATAAGGGGGAGTTCTTTTTTAAATTTTTCATATCCGCGTCCCCAGACTTGCGGTAGCCATTTCAAATCTTTTTGTGGAAATTGCTGATCGAGCAAGGTCAATGTTTGTCGCAAATCGGGGAGAGGTTCGCCGATTTTATCAAAATATCGTGGAGGCATCAACAACACTTGCTGCTCGCTGATTTTAAACGGAAGTCCGTTCAGCAAGGCATAACGATAGGGGTAATGCGCTCGCAATGAGGAAGGGGATTGATCAAAATATGCAGGTTCCAGCAACGAAAGCCTGATACCATGTTCTCGAAGCTTGTTGATCATGCGGAATTGGGCGGTATCTCCCGGGATCGTGTAATACGTCGGATATTCCGTAAGCAGGCGGCGCTGGCTGGAAAAATAATGCAAGCCCACCATCGTCATGTCAAGAAAGGTTTCATCGGGTTGGAGTATTCGATCCAAATATTTTTTTAAATTTGCCGATTCTTTAAGGTATCCGTTCGGGAATTTCCCATAACCGACATGAGGCATTCCGAAATCCGCAGCATTCTGGAAGTCATGTGTTTCAGAAGCCGAGATTACGCTCAACGAAGCAATCATATCACGCGGCAGCGATAACACTTGAAAAGGAGCAGCCAATTGCAACACATCAAGCAACCAGAAATAGATGAGGAATGCCATCACGCTCGATAACGTCGCACGCCATGTCCTGATATACACAATCGTTCCGATCATCAAGACAGGGATAATAGAAAGGAAGACCTGATATTGTCGGAAGGATGATTGATAATCCGTCCTTGAAAATCCATAACTGATCAGGCAGAACGCATACATTGCGACCATACTGAAGACCGCGAACGCCGCCTTTTTAGACTGAGCGCTTTTATGAGAACGAACAATCAAGACGGCAATAACCCACGCTAACAATGGCGCGATGATGATTGCGGCTTTCAGCAGATTTGCACCCCAGGCAAGCCAGCCGTTCGCCGCCCAGGGCGCATTGACTTTGGCCGTATCCGCATAGATGCGCATCAGTCCCCCAAAATATCCGGAAAGCGGGCCGAACAAAAAGAGCATGGCGACGACGTTCACAAGGCCGAATGCAGCATAAGCCGCTTTTCGGTTTTGGTGATAGAGCGCGACGACCTGCCAGACGAAGAGCGGGAGGCTCGCCACGACGACCACTGTCCCTTGCGGAATTCTCGCAAACGGCAGAATCGCCGACATGAGCGTCCAGACCAGAATCCACCATTCAGGCCGTCGGAGCAACTTCGGCGCTAATAATATCGCAAAGCAGGCTGCAATACATATCATGACTTCGCTTCCGAAGAAGATTGCAATCAGAAACGCTATCGGTAAAGGCAGCGCCGCCGATATTGCCAGAAAAGAACATGTCATGAGAATGGCGCGTAACAGATAATCGCCATAGATATAGGCCGTTGCCGTCAATTCTCCGGTAAAGATTTCGCTGAGCCAGCATGTGACATAGTCCCAGAGTCCGTAAGTGATCGAAACATCTTCGAATAATGAACTCCAGCCTTTGCGAACGCTCCAATAGATAGGAAGTCTTGCCCCCAACTCGTAAAGATTAGAGACTTCAGGGATGGGACTGTTATGAAAAAGGAAACTAAAGAGCAAGGCCAGCAACGTCAACGGCGAAATATATCGTTTCTTTTTGCTCGCAAAACAGCGATAGATGCAATCTGCAAGGCCAAGCGCAGCCAATGGGAAGGCAAGAAACCAAAAAACCGGGCGAATCGGGAAAAAAGTGCTGATTTGCCCTTCTTTGATAAAAGGTGCAGGTAAAATCGTACAATAGAACAGTAATAATATCGTCTGCACGGGAAAAAGGACATGCCGAACAATCTTATATTCCGTTGATGCGAAAACTGCGGCCAATACGACCAACAGCGGCGGAACCCAATGGAACATGCTGAAGATTTTTCCTGAACGCTCCAATATCGCACATTGCGAAATATCCCCAAAAGAGCCAATATATGCTCTCATTGCGGATAACACGGCGGGAAAAATAAACCATGACAATCCAACCGCCCATAACAGCAGAATGACATGTTTTGGTTTCCCCCAAGTTTTTATGGCCTGGAATCTTTCTATAATCTGTGCATTCACGCCACGATGATAAAAAGCGGACATCTTATGTACGATGTCTTGTTGTTTTCGCAAAGATAAGACGACGATGCTGAGATGAAAAAACAGAAATGATGCCACCATTGAAATAGTCACAGAGGCTAAACGATTGGTTATCGGCAAATCGGCGTAATAGGCGTAACATCCCATGAGTTCGGTCGGGATGGTCGGAATAAGTTCTGTTCTAAGCAGGATGAGCAATAGCAAGAACGTTCCGGCTGATGCAATCACGAAAGCGGCAAACATACTCGATACTGAAACAGTACGATATGGCACAGAAAGAAATTCTTTGATTCTCTGCATACTGCCTTTCCTTTTGAAATAACCAGAGAAACACGTATTACATTTTACGCGCAACGACCGCCATTTGCCCAATCGGAACCGTCAGAGAAATCCGGCGCAAACGCTGAGGAATTTTGGAGAACAACGGCTGTAATTTTAACGTGATTCCACTGGGCATTTTTTCCGTAACCGTCATAATATAGTCAATATTCAGCGTCTTTGGAAAAGATATTGCCTTGACGACAGAGAAATGATGTTTTTTAGTGATTCGCGTAATGTTCGTTGTAGAAAAGGAATACAAATGTTCCGTTTTGAAATGTTCCCACCCGCGCTGCTGCATTCGACATGAAAATGATGCCGTGTTCGGAAGATAGAGCAATAATACGCCTTGCGGCTTTAATAACGAATACGTCAATTGCAACGTTTGATTCGGGTCGCGAACATGCTCGAACAGATCGCACATCACCACCACGTCGAATTGCGCTTTCCAGCCAAGAGATACAAAGTCAATCTGATTGAAATAGCCGCTCGCAATCTTGTGCGCTCCAAATTTTTGGACAAGCGCCGCCACGCCGTCGGCGGCGGTTTCCACACCGAACACGTCATAACCATATTCAGCGGCGAGTTCCATCAGCAATCCGGTCGCCGCGCCAACATCTAACAGTTTTTTGCCTTGTGGCGCGTCAAACGGAAGGAGGCGCAGCAATCGGCTGAAAGTCATGCGTTTCATTTGGCGATAGACGTCTTCAGTCTCACCCCATGCCTGATAGTAATTTCCTTGATAAATGGCGGCCAGCGTGTCATCCGATGGCTGAGGATACATGCGAATCAATCCGCATTGCGGGCATTTTTGATAGGTATCGTTTCCTTTCTGAAACAATGCAATCATGTTATGGCACTCACAAACTTCACAAGGCGGAGATGATGGCGTGTTCTCTTGCTTCATAAATCATTTCCTTCGATCATTACTTTGCCCGTAACAGACCTAAGACGGAAGAGTCGGTTGATAATAATATGGAAGGCATCAGCGGCGCATCCAATTCAAAGACTGTTCCGCGCAACAGCGCCTCTAATTGTGTAATGACAGCCGATGTTTCAATTTGCGCCATGCAATAGGCGCGGCCTTTGCAGGGCGCTTCATAAAGCAGATGAACGCACGGGCTGCAAAACACAGGTTGATAGAGATAGCGCGTCATGTTCGATGGGATATGATATTGCGCAGGATGGCACGGCCCGAACAAAGACAATGTCGGAACATGCAGCGCATAGCCGAAATTCATGATGCCGCTGTCATTCGTCAAAAGCGCGTCACATTCTTGCAACAGCGCGAGAAATTCCGAGAACACAAATTCTCCGGCGACATTATGCACACGCTCGCCGACCTCGCCTGCCATCTCCGCGACCTGCTGCGCATACGCCTGTTCGCCGCGACTGCCGACTAGCAGGAGCGTATAATTCTGCGAGGAAAAATGGCGGATGACTTCAGCGAAACGCTCCGGCAGCCACCGGCGTTCCAAAGATAATTCGGAAGCGTTGACATTGATGGCGATCAAGCCGTTGCCACGATGCTTCACAATCGCATTGAGTTTCGAGCGAGCCGCCTCGCGCAGTTCGTCCGGGATGATTAACGTGGTCAATTCGGTTGAAACATCCTGCGAAACATTGGCAACGCGGGCTAATTGCAGATAACAAAAACGCACCGGCATCTGAAAATTGAAATAGATAAGATGCGTATAAATCCACGTCTTGAAATCAGTGTCTTTGCCGCAAAAAAAGCCGATTCGATTGCGAGCGAGCGAGGAAAGGCTCACCAACGCGCCATACGCCGAAAACAATTCCAAATCGAAAAAGAGATCGACGCGACGCATGATGAGCGTGAGGCAAATACGAAAATTGCTGGACAGGAATTTCAGAAACGTGCGATCTTCGACAAACAAGACTTCATCAACATCGACAAGATGTGCAAAGAGGTCTTGATTGGCCTGACGAGTCAGAAAAATCACGCGAGCCTCTGGATACGTTTGTTTCAATGCCCGCAACATCGGCGTCGCATGAATAATGCTCCCCAATCCATAATATTTGGCAACGGCAATGCAGCGCGTATTTCCATCATGAATGCTGTGATCACGCCGTAACAGGATTCCGATTAGACGGACAAACGGAATCAAGATAAAGCAAAGCAATCTGCCCAGTAAACGGTCAATAAAAACTTTTTTAGAAAGTTGCATCGTATATTTTTAGGAGTATTAGCGCTTGTCTTACCCCTTCTAAATGGTCATATACCTTTTGTGGGCTATTGGAATATGTTCTTATGTTTTTATATTCATTTCCACCATAGCGCCCATAAATCTAAATTAAGCAAATAATAAGCAATTATGCTTACCGGAAGCGGAAAAAAAGGGATCATATGTTTTTGCCCAACATAATAGACTGGGATCAAAAAATTAAAGCCAATCACCAACCAAACCCTTTTAGTAAACTCTTCCTTCCAGTAATCTTTCAAATATTTTGCGCCAAAAAGAATACATGGAAATGCTAATCCCATCAGTCGTGATGTATCACTCGCAATACATAATTGCAAAGAGGCGCATATCGGAACGAGAATGATAAAAAGCATTTCTTTATGCCTTTTATCCTTGAAAAAATATATCCCAGCAATGAGTGGGATCCCCCAACAAAGTCTAAATGCCTCAAAAATTCCAATTGGCAACAGTTTTGCTATCGCCCAAAGATTAAGTCGAATTTGCTCACTATTCAGATAAAAACCAGCAGTATAAAGTACTTGCGTTTGATTTGTCACATAATGACGATAAATATAAAACGGGATTAAGGCGATAATAAAAAATATGATTCCTTGTTTTCTGTAAGCATTGCTATAAAATCGTAAAAAAATAATATATGGCAGAGCAAAAAAATTACTTTCATGATTTAACATTGCTAAAGCAAATGCGCTTGCTGCAAATAAATTATTAGGTATTATAAGGCAAAGGAGAACGAGAAGATATGAAAGCGTATCCGTATATCCTTGAAAATGTAAGGTGAATAAAATTGGAGTATTAAATGCCATAAGACTCGCTATTGCTAAACTTTGTAAAAGGGTAAACGATTGGGAACGAAAAGCCACATAGATGACATAAAGAAAAATTACCCCACACAACAATGGAAAAAACAAAAAAGAGTTCCCACGCAAAAATAAAACATATCCCAAGAATGGACTAAGAATTCTCAATTGCAATGGATTTGCCTGTTGAAAATCTAACGGATTCAGAGATAATCTCGCATACAACACTCCGTGATTGACGCATTGTAATGCAGGAGTAACATAAATGCTGCTAATCAGGAGTAAAATCACGCTAAATGCAAATCCCGTAAGATGTATTCCAAACTTTTTTTCAATATAATTTAATCGAATTTCAATAAAAGTCATATTTTTTCAGCGTTTAGATTTATTACATTCATAGAGGGGTGACGTATCGCCATTCGGTCACCTTAACTAATTTGCTTATTGCTTCCAATCCGGGAACATGTCTCGCGACGGGTGATTGGTGATCTGGGCGTGCTGGCTGCCGTCGGCGGTCATAATCCAGAGTTCCCAGTTGCCGTTTTCTTTGTCGTCGGTTTTGGCATAGACGATGAATTTACCATCCGGCGACCAATCCGGGTAATAGTCGTAATTATGATCGTCAGTCGTGAGCCGCGTTTTTTCGCTGCCGTCCGGGTTCATCACCCAGATGTCGCCTTTGCCATCGGCTTTTTGCGAGACATACGCCAATTTTTTGCTGTCTGGCGACCAATCCTGGCGGCACGCGCCATGTCCATCTGTAATGCGCCTGTCGCTGGTTTTGTCAAGATTGGTGACATAGACATTCCAGCCAAGATAACGATTTCCTGTGTAGGCAAGTCGCGTGCCGTCGGGTGAAAAGGCAGGAAGAATATTTCTGCCGATGGTATCGGTGAACCGCTCTAAGCCCGTGCCGTCGGTGTTGATGAAATAGATTTCAATATCGTTATCCCCTTCATCGAAACTGAAGGCGATGCGCTTGCCGTCCGGCGACCACATCGGATCGCCGTCGTAATTCGGATTCTGCGTCAATCTGCGCGGGTTGCTGCCGTCGGCGTTCATAATATAGATATTATAATCGCCGTCGCGATTCGAGGTGAACGCGATTTGCGTCCCATCCGGCGACCAGGTCGGATACTCATCCGATGCGTCATTATCAGTCAATTGCCTTAAATCCGAACCATCCACATTCATGACATAAATTTCGAAATCGCCGTCGCGATCCGATTGAAACAGTATCTGTCCGGTCGCGCCAGGTAATGTTGAGATGATGGCTGGCGTTGGCTGTGTCGTTGGTTGCGCTGCTGGTTTTGAGTCCTGACCGCAGGCCGCTAGCGTCATGCTGCCAATGAGAGAAAAACAGGCTATAAAAAATGTTGTTCGTTTCATAGGAGATTGCACCATTAATTTGTTGAGTGTCGCGAGGAGTGCCAACACTTGCTTCAGCCTTGAAATTGGATGAGAAGTGTGCCACTCATTCCAACCGAGGGTGCAGCCATTCGAAGACCCGTTCAGTCCCACTGTGTCCGCGCGCGCACGCCGCGACGTACATGGTCGTAGCGCCCTCAGCAAATCGCAGTCCCCCGTTGCAAGAGCCAGCGGGAGTGTAAGCGGGATCCCATCGTCTGGTCATCTGTCTGCAAAAGGTTCTGTTCACTCTGCTGTCAGGCCACTGTCATTGTTGTTCCGTCCAAGAATCATCCTTGTCTTGGAGGACAAAAAAACCCTCCCTCCGATGTCAAGGATATTTATGATCTAAATTACTGATGTTACGCAGCAGATTCGCGGAGATTTACCTCAAATCTGCTGCGTAACATCAGTCAGAGGTGCATACCATCACATTCTAATACCGGTCGCCGACCACTGAGATATGCGCCATCGCCTCTCTGATCTCGCGAAGATTTTCTGCGGTCAATTTGACAGCAGCCGCGCCGATGTTCTCATCAAGCCGCTCAAGTTTCCGCGAGCCAGGAATCGGCACAATCCAGGGCTTTTGCGCTAACAGCCACGCCAGCGCAATCTGCGCCGGAGTCGCGCCCTTCTTTCCGGCGATCTGCTCAAGCAATTCCACTACCACCCGATTGGCGCGGATCGCTTCTGGCGTAAAGCGCGGATTGCGGCTACGAATATCAGTGCTATCATAGGTCGTGTTTTCGTCAATCTTTCCGGTCAGGTAACCTCGTCCTAATGGACTGTACGGGACAAATCCGATACCGAGTTCCTCACAGGTCGGCAGGACGGCGTCTTCGACCGATGTCCACCAGATCGAATATTCGCTTTGCACCGCTGTGACGGGCTGAATCGCGTGGGCGCGGCGGATAAGGTCGGCGTCGGCCTCAGACAGACCGAAGTGTTTGACCTTGCCCGCCTGAATCAACTCCTTCACCGCGCCGGCGACATCTTCAATGGGCACAGCCGGATCAGGGCGATGTTGGTAGAACAAATCAATTGCATCCACCCGCAGACGTTTGAGCGATGCCTCCGCGACCCGCTTGATCTGCTCTGGCCGACTATCTAAGCCGACTCTCGGATGCGGACCCTTGTCGCCATCGTGTTTGAAGCCGAACTTCGTCGCGATCACCACCTGCCCGCGAAATGGTTCCAGCGCTTCGCCGACCAGCTCTTCGTTCGTGAAGGGGCCATAGACTTCCGCCGTATCAAAAAACGTGATGCCCCGCTCAACGGCCTTGTGCAGAAAGTCAATCATCTCCTGCTTGTCGGTCGGCTTGTCGCCAAAGCTCATGCGCATACAGCCCAGACCGAGCGCCGATACTTCCAAATTGGTGTTGCCAAGTTGACGTGTTTGCATTGTGTATCCTCCTGTTTTTTTGGGATTTATTGGCCTGATGGCAGGGATTCGATCATGCGCAATCTCCTGCATTACACATCCAATTTTCTTTCACCCAGCCACTTCACCATGGTAGGGTCACGATGATCAAAGAAACTACTCGTTTTGGTGTCTAACGTTGTCATCGCGGCCATGTCTTCCGCGCGTAATTCAAAATCAAGCACGTTGATATTTTCGATCATTCGCTCTTTGCGAGCCGATTTGGCAAGCGCAATAATGCCGCGTTGGACAACCCAGCGGAGGATGACTTGCGCCACGCTTTTGTTATACTTTGCGGCGATGGATCGCAGGAGTTCATGTTGAAAAATATTATTCCGGCCTTCGGCAAATGGCGCCCAGGCTTCGACTTGAACGCCGTGTTCCTGTAAAAACTTTTGCGTGTCAATTTGCTGTTGGAACGGATTGACTTCAATCTGATTGACCGCCGGCACGATGGTGTTGTGAATCATCAAGTCCATGATGCGGTCAGGCTGAAAGTTGGACACCCCGATCGCTCTGATTTTGCCTTGTTGATAGAGCTCTTCCATCGCCCGCCATTCCCCGTACACATCGCCATAGGGTTGATGAATCAGATACAGGTCAATGTACTCGACTTGCAAGCGTTTCAGCGAATTTTCAAAGGCTTTGCGGGTGCCTTCGTAACCATTGCGCTGAATCCACAGTTTGGTCGTGAGAAAGAGTTGATCTCTGGCCACGCCGCTCTGTTTGATGCCTCGGCCAACCGCTTCTTCGTTCTGGTAAGACGCGGCCGTATCAATATGGCGATAGCCCGTCTGAATCGCATCAACCACGCATTGTTCACATTCGGCCTGATCAGAGATCTGAAACACGCCAAAGCCAAGAATAGGGATTTCAACGCCATTGTTCAATTGTACCGTTTGCATAATTTTCTCCTTATATTTCTAATTTCGTTCAACCATGTGTCTTTGCCAGAATTGAACCGCCAGGTCCACCCAGCCCTCCGCATCGGTTCCCGTACCAAGTCCGAATCCATGCCCTGCGCGTTCATACCGGCGATATTCGACATCCACTCCGGCATGTTTCAGATTTTCGACCCGCCTTTCCACGGTATTGACGTTGGCGATGCCATCATTCGCGGCCACAGTGATGAACGCCGGCGAGAAATCACTTGAGTAGGTTGATTGTCCGGTATACGCGATGACAGCCGTCGCTGGTTTGGGAAGATTGCCGCCGCCATACGCGGAGGCCCCGTTTAAGGCAATGTTGCCGGCCATCCGAGCGCCTGCCGATCCGCCCCAGACCGCATAATCTTTCGTGCTCACCCCAAGCGTTTCAGCATGACGGAAGACATACGCGATCGCGGCGGCCAGGTCTTCGGTCGCCTCTTGTTCGCTGCCGATCTGGTACCGAATGACAAACGCATTCAGTCCCGATTCACTGATTCGCTGGGCGATAGGAAAGCCTTCATGCAACGAACCAACATAGGAGAATCCGCCGCCGGGGCACACAATGGCGAACGGCGCGCCTGGTTTTCCTCGGAAGAAAAAAAGTCCGGCGTACGCTTTGCCAGGGGCAGCCTGCTTCTGCTGTTTGGTGTAGAACTCGTAAAAGACGGTATTGCCGGCGCTGACGTCGTCAATCATGCGGTTCAACGCGTCCACGACGATGTCGGGATTCACATGGCTGTGATACGGCACGAGCGCACGTACATTCGTGAGCGGCGTGTCATAATACGACGTGTTATCATCCCATGACAGGAGAGACTGCGCAAAGCCTTGAAAGGCCGGGTGATTCACAAGATGGCGGACGGAATCACTGGTCGTTAGATGAAGATACTCTTCATGTCCGCTTCGTTCCTCATGTAAGATTTCGCCTGTATCACTATCAGACGCGACAGCATCATTCTTCATGCAGCTCATAAGTAATAATATCAGGATGAACAATAGCCTGCTCATAATCAACATTGTTTCTCTTTTACTCAGGGATGACCTCATTGATGCATCGTATTGCATTTAATGCCCGGGGATAGCCGACATACGGCAATAATTGCGTCAGGATGCTCAACAATATCTGTTTATCATTGCCGACATTCGCGTTGCCCTGAATATGCCCTTTTAACTGCGGTTCACACCCGCCCAACGCTAACAGCATCGAAAAGGTCAATAGTTCTCTGGTCTTTATGTCCAATCCGGTTCTGGTCACGTAATCGCCAAAGCAATTGGCCGACAAATACTGTTGGATATGAATCTGATTTGCAGGAGCTTCGGCATACATTTTATCAATCCGGTCGCCAAAGATGGATTTTTGTAATGCCAGCCCTTTCTCATGTCGTGTTTCGGGCGACGTGGTGGACTGCCCTTCTAATGGCAGCTTGACGCCTCGGTTTTGCAAAATTTCATTGGTGGCATGGATAAAATCAAATGCTTTGGCAATGCCGACATACGGAACAGATTGATAGACGATTTCTTTCACTTCAATTGGCGTGACGCCAACATTCAGCGCGCCGCCCAGCATGAGTTTATATTCGCTGAGCGTCTGGCTGGCAATCAGTGCGGCTAAAATCGCCATCAGCCTGGTTTTGGTCTCTACATTGCCATACGCGATGACTTCATCGAATGCAAAGTTATCGAACACTTCGATCAATTCCGGATCGGTGACTTGTAATGTTGATTGATGATTCGGAAACAATGCTTCATGGTTTTTACGGGCTGTTTCACTGATACGCATCATTTTACTTCTCTACCTAGATAGCTGTCAGACACCTTGAAGGTGTCTGACAGCTTTTCCGGCCACAATATAATTTACTCGATAACGCCTGATTTTCTCAGCCAGGCCGCGATCTCGCTTTCCGAACGCTGAACGCTTCCGCTATCTCCTCTGAAGTAGGCCGAAACTCCAGTTTCGGCCTGCATAAAGACTGGTTATAACATGATCCGTTTCGGGAACAGATTCATTTCAGCCATGACCAGCGAATCGTTGGCCGGAACGCGCCAATATTCCGCGAAGCCTTCGGAAATGTGCGTCACGACTGCTGACAATCGTTTTACCGGAGATAGCACTGACGCGGCTTCCTGTTGCTGTGCATATTCTTGTTTCATATCATGAGAGCGGGATGCCAATATTGACTGATACGCTAAAAGTAACATAATGATATTCTCCTTTTTTATGTTGTTATTCGAATTTAACACAATAATTAACTCATGTTACGCAGCCGATTCGAGACGAATGACCGCACACTCCCCTCCGGGGAGGGGTTG
>DF820455.1:877047-917019 GCA_000739515.1 Candidatus Moduliflexus flocculans | reverse complement strand
GGGTTCTTGACACGAGCAATCACTCACGGACGAACCCACCCCTTGCCCCTCCCAGGAGGGGAATTGTCGGCGGCGCTGCGTAACATCAATAATTAAAATGTGTTGTATAAACTTTAAATATAACATGGTATATATATCTTATTTTGTCAAGAGTCAAAATCATTTTTTATGCTCCTATTAAATGTATTTTGAGATTAAATGTTTATTTTATAACATGTTAAATACAGAAAGTTTTTTTATTTTTCCGCGATAAATATTGCTTGTTGGAAAAAAGCTTGACAAATTATAAAAAAATTGTATCGTTGTATATATTTCATTCTTATAAGAAGTGGTTGTTGTTTATAATGAGACGAGAGGGAAAATATCATGGAAATTGATGCCGAAAAATCAGAGCCGAAATATCGCCAACTCAAACAGATTATTCTGCGCTATTTCGAGCAGGAGCATTATCAAGCCGATCAACAAATCCCGACTGAAATCGAATTCGCGGAGCGTTTTCAGGTGAGCCGGGGCACTGTCCGGCAAACGCTGACGGAGTTAGTCAACGAGGGCGTCATTTATAAAAAACATGGCGTCGGCAGTTTTTTTGCTGGAAAGCAGGCGCGTGAAGCCCGCGCTCGCAGCGGCTTGATTGGCGCAATTACCCCGGCGATGTTCAGATATATTTTTCCGCATGTTCTCCGCGGGATTAACGATGTGATCTATCAGAAGGGCTATAATCTGGTGATTTCCGATCTGGGAGACGGCTTCGATGATGAGTATCCACATTTAGAGCGGATGCTGACGCATGGAATTGACGGCCTGATTTTCGAACCGAACAGCAGTGGCAGAACAAAACGGTTTCAGGATACCAGGACGTTCGCCTTGCTCAAAAGCCTCACTATTCCGGTGGTGTTTATGGGGTGGACGTTTGAGAATGCGGGAGTCTCCTGCGTCTCGCTTGACGATATGGAAGGCGGCTTTCGGGCGACAACTCACCTCATTGAAAACGGACATCGCCGCATTGCTTGTCTATACATGTCCGATCACGAACCCGCGTTATTACGCTATCAGGGCTACCGCAAAGCGCTGGAAATCCACAATATCCCTGTTGACAGCCGCTTAGAAAAATCGCGTCCGACTGCCACCTGGACTCATGCCAATTCCGCGTACACGCTGACGCAAGACCTGTTAGCGCTCGGAGAAGAGCGGCCAACGGCGATTTTCTTTTTTAATGATCGCGCCGCTATACAGGGCTACGCCGCAATTCGAGAGGCAGGGTTACGCATTCCTGACGATGTCTCGGTCATTGGGTTTGATGACTCGGATTTCGCCGCTCAAATCGACGTGCCGCTGACGAGTGTCATTCATCCCAAATATCAGCTCGGGAAATGGGCGGCTGAAATGTTGTTAGAACAACTGGACGCGCCCTGTCGCTGCACCCCCCGACAAATGATTCTGCACCCCAGCATTGCCGTGCGGGATTCGGTAAAAACATTGAGGGAAAGGATATCCAGTGAAATTTAACAGAATGATCATCCAAGCCCGAACCATCTTCGCTTGATTGGAACAGGCGCTTCGAGGTCTTCAACAGGCTGGCCGGAAATCACCTGCTGCGGAATGGTCGTCACCATTGCCTGCGCCCAATCATGGCCGACGATTTTGGCGGCTTCTTTGACGCCTTTGGTGAGAATCGGAGGGCGCGAATCAATTGAATGCGCATCTGAGGCGATAATATGCGCTAAGTTATGCTCCACCAGCGTTTTCGCGCATTTCTGGGCATGACGCCCGAACCCTCCTGTCAGGCTCATGGCGGTGATCTGGCTCAGCACGCCGAGCGAGACGAGATCATAAATGCGGTTCGGATGTTGCTGCACTTCGCCGATCCGCTCTGGATGCGTCAACACGGGAATAATATTCTTCAACATGAGATTGAAGACCATATTTTCGATGTTGGCCGGAAGTGTGTGGGAGGGAAATTCTAAGAGAAAATAGCGTTTCGTGCGATTGATGGTCATAATCTCGCCGCTCGTGATCTTCTCCTGCGTGTTCACGTCAATATAGACATCCGCGCCCGGCAGGATGGTCAGGGGGATTTGCGCCTGTTTCAACGCCGCGTTCAATTGTTCGACTTTCGCGAGAATCGTAGCGGATGGCGTGTTATAGACGCCGTCGTGCTGGTGCGGCGTGGCGACAATCGTTTTCACGCCGTCCGCGACCGCCATGCGACACATTTCAAGGCTTTCTTCAAGCGTTTTCGCGCCGTCGTCCACGCCCGGCAAGATATGGCAATGAATATCAATCATGTATCGAATGTCCAGAACAGGAGTGCCAAAGCTTGCTTTGGCAGCCTGACGAAGTCAGGCAATTGCACGGCCAAAGCAAGCTTTGGCACTCCTGAAAGTCATCACTTCATTTACGACAACGCTTCGCCTTCATGAAACACCTGCGCGCTGAAGATGTAAATCGCGGTCTGCGGATCGCGCCACGCATCCATCGGCAGCCCGGCTTTCTGACAGGTATGCGCGAGAAACGTCTCGCGATCCCATCCGTATTCAGTCGCCACTTGCGGCAGCAGCAGGCCGCTGCGATAGCCGCGTCGCAGCAAGATGCCATGCGTGCCGACGACGACTTCTTCCGGGTGTTCGACTTTGCGCAACGGGGTCATTACCGAAATTTCAAGATCGAAGTCACCTAACTCGGCGACGGTCATGGGCTGAAAACGCGGGTCTTCGGTCGAGGCGGCAACCGCCATGTCCACAATCGTTTCCCAGAGCGGCTTGATGCCTTCGATATATCCGATGCAGCCGCGCAGTTGTTGATGGCGCTTAATTGTGACGAACGCGCCGCATTTTTCTAATAATTCCGGCTCGCTCACGTCGAATGTCGGAATCGTTTTGGTTCGAATATAGCTGTCAATCGTTTCTCGCGCGATGCGCAGCAATTTCTGCTGCAATTCCGGGCGCAATGTGGTCGGTTCATGAGCCATAACTTCCCCCTCCTTCGCGGGTAACATATCTTCGCGAATGTTTTGCGCGTCTGTCAAGCAAAAAGGTAACTATTTAGCAGCCCGCGCGAAATACACGAAAAAATAGCACACTGATGATTCTGATAGAACTGATTGCCCCTGATTTTTTATCAGGGGTGTTCAGAATGATCAGTCCGATCTATGTGTTATTTTTCGTGTAATTCGTTAGAAACGATAATCAACAGATTTCGCCCGTTCCGCCGACAAACGGGCAGTTTCATCTCTCGTTGCTCGCCTGAGAATCTCAAGCCGATTTTTTTATTGACAGATCAATTCGATATTCTATACCCTCACATTTCATTACTCTAAATTTTATGCAAATCGCTAAAAGAACAGCATCACCAATGCCGATTATTTCTGATTTCCGAACGAATTTTTGTAATTATTGACCACGAAACACACGAAATACCCGAAAATATGGAAAAATTCTCATTCATCGGATATATATTTTGCTTTTTTTGTGTGTTTCGTGGTGACTGCCAAACAATTACGAATTTTTTAAAGAGAGGGATCTCGTATGACAGAGATGACATTCGAAGACGCATTGACACAATTGGAAAAAGCGGTCGAGCAGTTGGAATCCGGCGAACTGCCGTTGGAACGAGCGCTGGAAGTGTTTGAAACCGGCGTAAAAATGTCGCGGTTCTGCTCCGCCAAACTGAACGAAGTCGAACAAAAAGTGGAACTGCTGCTGAACGTCAAAGACGGCGAGCCGGAAACAGCGGCGTTCGACATGGACACGCTGCAAGATGAGGACTAAATATCCTCATCGCCTTATCTAAATTGTCTATTTTGAAAAAATGAACACCGCCTTCAACATCTGCCAGCACGACGCATGCGACAAGGCATATTCGGTTTCGGCGGCGTATTCTCCAGCGGCAGGGAAAAGAGTGCGTCATGCAGGGTGTTAGCGGATTCGAGCGGCTGGAATTGGCGCATATCACGCGAGAGGTGTGAAAGTTGTTCAAAGGATGAGCGTGATCCGCGTGTCTCAGAAAGAGGTTCGCGCATAGCCCGCCGATTCGTCGGCGGAAAATTATGATCTCTGGTGAATGATGATAACACAACACACTGACGTAACCACTTATCTTGATGACAAACGGCGGCTTGTGGAGCAGGCATTAGAGACGTACCTGCCGCCCGCCGACACGCTGCCGCCGACGTTGCATGAGGCGATGCGCTATAGCACGTTTGCGGGCGGCAAGCGGCTGCGCCCGGTCATGCTGCTGATGACGGCGGAACTGTTCGAACGCGACTGCCGCGATATGGCATTTGCGGCGGCGGCATTAGAAATCGTGCATACCTATTCGTTGATTCATGACGATCTTCCGGCGATGGATAACGATGATCTGCGACGCGGACGCCCGACGAATCATAAAGTCTATGGCGAAGCCATGGCGATTTTAGCGGGGGATGCGCTGTTGACGCTGGCGTTTCAAATCATGACCGATCCGACGCATCTTGCGCATTTCGATCCCGTTGCCATCATTCACGCCACGCGCGAACTTGCCCTTGCGGCTGGCTCAACGGGAATGGCAGGCGGTCAGGCGCTTGACATGCAAGCCGAGCAACGGCAAATCAGCGTAGAGGAATTGGAAACGATTCATCGTTACAAAACCGGTAAAATGATTGCCGCTGCCATGCGCATGGGCGCGTTTCTCGCAGAGGCGCGACCAGAAGACCTCTATGCAGTAACGCGCTATGGCGAACTTGTCGGATTAGCGTTTCAGATTGTAGATGATATTCTCGATCTCGAAGGCTCGGCGGAAACATTAGGCAAAAATCCGGCAAGTGATTTACAGCGCCAGAAAGCTACCTATCCTTCATTGCATGGCGTCGCGCAATCGAAAAAATATGTGGAACAGTTGATAAAAGACGCCATTCAGGCCTTGCATGTTTTTGGCGAGCGCGCATATTATTTGATGCAACTCGCTGACTATATGCGTTCTCGAACGTATTAAACGTTATCCGATAATGTCTATTGAATCTCAAGCGCGACACAAAATTTCCCTTGCCTTTTTGCCTGCCATGATAAATTGTGTCGCATGACCTCACCAAAAGGAGACGACGGTATTTCATAGATTTCTCATCAGCGATTTTGTGACTGTAAGAACTTTATGAAATAAAGCCAATGCATTTGTGGAATCATATTTAGAACAGATTCATACTCCGGATGATTTGAAAAAACTGATGGAAAATGATTTGAAAGTGGTGGCCGAAGAAATTCGTGCGCTGATTATTTCAACGCTCTCTAAAACCGGCGGACATTTAGCGTCGAATCTCGGCGTTGTTGAACTCAGCATCGCCTTGCATTACGTCTTCGATACGCCGCGCGACAAAATTGTCTGGGATGTTGGGCATCAATCCTACACCCATAAAATTCTGACCGGACGACGCGAGCAATTTCATACCATCCGCCAGCCGGGCGGTATTTCCGGCTATTGCAAACGCGATGAAAGCCCGTACGACGCTTTTGGCGCAGGCCACAGCAGCACATCTATTTCGGCGGCGCTTGGCCTGGCGGAAGCGCGTGATTTGCGTGGCGAACAATATAACGTGATTGCCGTCATCGGCGACGGCTCGCTGACTGCCGGATTAGCGCTGGAGGGGTTAAATAATGCGGGGGGCAAAAAACGTAAATTCATTGTTGTCCTGAATGACAATGAAATGTCCATCTCTCCAAATGTTGGAGCGATGTCCGGGGCGCTCAACAACATCATCACCGGCAGCCGCTATAATCGCTTGAAAATGGAGGTCGAACACGCGATCAAAACGATTCCGGCGATTGGTGACATCATGTTCAAACTCGGCAAACGGTTCGACGAATTTTTGAAAGGCTTTATCACGCCCGGCATTCTGTTCGAGGAATTAGGTTTTAAATACGTCGGCCCGATTAACGGCCACAATCTCCATCAACTCATCGAAACCTTCCGCAACGTCCGCAATAACATTGACCGTCCAACCCTGATTCATGTTGTCACGCGCAAAGGCAAAGGCTTTCAACAGGCCGAACTCGACGCCACAACGTATCATGGCGCGTCGCCGTTTTGCGTGCAGACTGGCGAATTCATCAAGCAGGAAGCCAATGCGCCGAGTTACACAGATGTTTTCGGCGAAACACTGACGCGCATCGGTCAGGAAAATCCGAAAGTTCTCGCGATTACGGCGGCCATGTGCTCTGGAACGGGGTTGGAAGAATTCGCTGCCGCGTTTCCGAAACGCTTCTATGACGTTGGCATTGCCGAACAACACGCAGTTACGTTTGCCGCCGGACTCGCCGCCGAAGGTTTCAGGCCGGTGGCTGCGATTTATTCGTCATTTTTACAGCGAGCTTATGATCAGGTGTTTCACGATGTCTGCCTGCAAAATCTGCCAGTGACGTTTGCATTAGACCGCGCCGGATTGGTCGGCGCAGACGGCCCGACGCATCATGGCGTTTTTGATTTCGCGTTTCTGCGGCATCTGCCGAATATGGTCGTGATGGCGCCGAAAGATGAAAATGAGTTGCAACACATGTTAGCGACGGCATTAAATTATCCCGGCCCGGCGTCCGTACGCTATCCGCGCGGCAATGGCCTCGGCATCGAACGCGACACCACGTTCCGCCAGTTGGAAATCGGCAAAGCGGAAACGCTCCGCGAAGGCGGCGACGTGGCGATTCTCGCTATCGGCAACATGGTCGAGCCTGCCATGAACGCGGCCAAACATCTGTCAGAAGATGAGCATATCGAAGCGACCGTGATCAACGCGCGTTTTGTCAAACCGTTGGATGTCGAATTAATTGTTGGTTTAGCACGAGCGATCGGGAACATCGTGACCGTCGAAGAACATGCGCTGCAAGGCGGGTTTGGCAGCGCTGTGCTGGAAACGCTGCATGAACATGGCGTGGCGTGTCGCGTCAGTTGCGTCGGCCTGCCGGATAAATACATCGAACATGGCAGCCAGGGCGCGTTACGCCATCAATACGGGTTAGACGCCGAAGGCATCGAAAAAACAGTCGCGCAACTTTTACAGCAACATTTATCATAAGGAGTGCGCCGCCATCGGCGCATTTTTGAGAATTATGGGACGTCCGAAAGCTTCGAAACGAAAACAGCATCATTCGGCCTCGCCGAAAAAGACGTATAGCACGCCGGAAAATATTGCCTACTATTTTATGGCGGCGGCAGGCGCGTTTGTGTTAATCTTTGTCATTCTTGGGCTATTAGGTTATTTGAAAAAAATCTTTTGACGGTTCGGCGTCGCTGTCAGACACCTCCAAGGTGTCTGGCAGCTTTTTGCCAGCCAGAAACAGCATGAAACAGATTCTCGTCACGGGCGGATGCGGCTTTATTGGCAGTAATTTCGTCCACTACATGCTTCGCCAGCATCCTGAATACACCATCGTCAATCTCGATAAACTCACGTATGCGGGCAACCCGGAAAACCTGCGGGATGTCGAACATCTCCCAACCTATCGCTTTGTGCATGGCGATATTGCCGACCGCAGCCTTGTTGAAGATTTGATGAAAGACGCCGACGCCGTCGTGCATTTCGCGGCGGAAACGCATGTGGATCGCTCGATTATGGATGCCGGAAGTTTCATCACGACCGACGTGCATGGCACGTTCGTGTTGCTGGAAGCCGCCCGCAAATTCCCGGTGCGCCGCTTTGTTCACATCAGCACCGACGAAGTCTATGGCACGGCGATGTCGCCGGAAGGCGTCAGCCGCCCGTCGCTCGAAACCGACGCGCTGATGCCGCTGTCGCCTTATGCCGCAAGCAAAGCAGGGGCGGATCGCCTCGCATTTTCCTACTGGGCGACGCATAACGTCCCGGTCATTATTTCGCGGTGCAGCAATAACTATGGGCCGTATCAATACCCGGAAAAGCTGATTCCGCTTTTCGTGACGAATGCGCTTGACAATATTCCGCTCCCTGTCTATGGCGACGGGAAAAACACGCGGGATTGGATTTTCGTCGAAGACCATTGCCGCGCCATTGACACGCTGCTGCATTGCGACGGCTACGACGGCGAAGTCTTCAACATCGGCGCAAGTCAGGAGTTTTCGGTCTTGCAGATTACCGATTTGATTTTGAACATTCTGGGCAAGCCCGCGTCGTTGCTGCAATATGTGAAAGACCGTGCCGGACACGTCCCGCGCCACGCCGTAGATTCCTCTAAATTCGCCCGCATCTTCGATTGGAATCCGGTCACGAACTTTGAGGCAATGCTGGAAAAAACGGTAACATGGTACGTCGAGCATGAATCCTGGTGGCGGCGCATCAAAGAGCAGGACGCGAATTATCGCGCCTATTACCAGCAGCAATATCGCGAACGCGAGGGCAAATCATGAAAATCGCCATCACCGGATCGCGGGGCATGTTGGGAACAGACCTGATGCGCCTGTTCGAGCGGGAACATGAGGTGTTGGGGCTTGACCTGCATAATTGCGATATTCTCGACGCCGCACAGTTACAGAGTGTCATCGCGCCGTTCGCTCCGAACGTCATCATTCACGCGGCAGCCTATACGAACGTTGATAAAGCCGAAAGCGACCGCGACTCGGCCTTCGCGTTGAATGAAACCGGCACGAAACATGTCGCGGAGGCGGCGAAAGTGTGTCAGGCGAAGCTCGTCTATATCAGCACGGATTACGTTTTTGATGGCACGAAAGGGACGCCGTATTCAGAAGACGACGCGCCCTCGCCGCTCGGCGCGTATGGCTGGTCGAAATGGCGCGGCGAAGAGCAAATTCGAACGGTGTTCGCCGACGATCCGACGGCGTTTCTGATTGTCCGCATCGCCTGGCTATACGGCAAGCGCGGCAAAAATTTTGTGGAAACGATCCTGAACCTTGCGCAACAGCAAGACACGTTGCGCGTCGTCAACGATCAATTCGGTTCCCCGACTTATACGCAGGATGTCGCCCGCGCGTTGCAGGCATTGATTCAATGTCATGGGTCTGGCGTTGTTCATGCTACGAATAGCGGGCAATGCACCTGGCATGAATTTGCCGAAACCATTTTACAATTCGCCGGAATCACCGGCGTGACCGTCCTGCCGATTTCGTCGGCGGAACTGAATCGCCCCGCGCCGCGCCCCGCATTTTCAGTGTTGCAGCATGAGAGATTCACGCAATTGACAGGCCAGCAACTCCGCCACTGGAAAGACGGGTTACGGGCGTATTTTGAAGAGCGTTCAGTATAAGCCACGAAATACACAAAATGCATACAAACAGTTGTTCTCTACCAGGGAAAAATGTGCGTAAGTAAAATGTAAAAAATACGTCCGTGATGGAGACCTCACAGGTCTCGAAGACCTGTGAGGTCTAAGCCGAAGTTATTTTTCAACGTTACTAAGAAATCTCGTGTGTTTCGTGGTGAAATAACAACCAATCGTAAAATTAACTCGTGATGCGACAGGGAACAGCATATTTTGCGTCGGGTTTCCTGTCCGCATGACGCCTTGAAGATACATAGCAACATGAGAGTATTAATTACAGGCATTACAGGGTTTGCAGGCAGCCATTTAGTTGATTTTTTGATGAAGGAACACCCGGAAGTCGAAATTTTCGGCATTCGCCGCTGGCGCAGCCGGACAGACACCATCAGCCATTTTCAATATGATGACCGCGTCAAAATCGTTGAATGCGAAATGCGCGATTTGACTTCCGTGTTTAGCGTGATTCAGCAAGTCCGTCCGGATCGGATTTTCCACTTAGCCGCGCAGAGTTTCGTGCCCACGTCGTGGACATCGCCTGCAGATTCGCTCAATACGAACATTATCAGCCAGTTGAATTTGTTCGAAGCGGTGCGCTCCGTCGGAATTGACCCCTGGATTCAAATCGCCTGCTCATCCGAAGAATACGGCATGGTGTATGAAAACGAAGTGCCGATCAAAGAGACCAACCCGCTCCGCCCGCTCAGCCCGTATGCCGTCAGCAAAGTGGCGCAGGATTACATGGGCTATCAATATAACATGAGCTACGGCATGAAAATCATCCGCACGCGCGGCTTTAATCATACCGGCCCGCGCCGCGGCGACGTGTTCGTCTGCTCGAATTTCGCCAAGCAAATTGTGGAAATTGAAAAGAAAAAACGCCCGCCAGTTGTGAAAGTCGGTAATCTGCAAGCCAAACGCGATTTTACCGATGTGCGCGACATGGTGCGCGGCTACTGGATGGCGCTCGACGGCAACTGCACGCCTGGCGATGTGTATAACCTCGCCTCTGGCACGACGATTACGATTCAGTCGCTGTTAGACCGCTATTTAAGCATGAGCGACGCCAAAATTACAGTGGAAGTTGACCCGACGCGGCTGCGTCCGTCAGATGTGGAAATCTTGTGGGGTGACTACTCCAAATTCCACGCCGCGACCGGCTGGAAACCGGAAATTCCGCTGGAAAAGACGATGCACGACATTTTAGAATACTGGCGCGAACGGATTTAACGCGCAACAGAATTCCGAGGTGTTCAACGCCTCGGAATTCTTTCATCAACCCTTTCGAATCCGAACAACTCTGGCAATTCGAAGATTCACGAAACGTACCGCGTGGTTCGGATCATTCATCCCGTGAACATTCTTATCACAGGCGCCACCGGTTTTGTGGGAACTCACCTCTGCGAATACCTGCTCTCACAAGGGCATGAGATTCACGGCACCTACATTTATCCGCAGGAAGTCGAACGCTTCCCCGAACATCTGCGCGGCAACATCACGCTGCATTCATGCGACTTGTCTGAAATGGAACAAGTCAAACACATGCTTTGTGATACGAGCTATGATCAGGTGTATAATTTAGCCGCGATCAGCAGCGTGCATCAATCCTGGAGCAAGGGACAGGAACTTGTGTTGAAAGTCAATCTATATGGCTGGCTCAATCTCCTTGAAGGCTTGCATGCCTGTTCGCCGAACGCTCGCATTCTCATGGTCAGTTCGGGGGAAGTCTATGGCATCGTGCCGCCGGAGAAGCAGCCGACCACCGAAAGCCAGCCGTTGCGCCCCATCAATCCGTATGCCGACAGCAAAGCGGCGCAAGAGATGTTTTCTTATCAGTACATCCACCGCTACCAATCGCAGGTTGTGATTGTTCGCCCGTTCAACCACACCGGCCCCCGGCAATCGCCCGATTTCGTCTGTTCAGATTTTGCGCGGCAGATTGCGGAAATCGAGGCTGGCCGCCGAGACCCGATCATTTCCGTCGGCAATCTGGAAGCCCGGCGCGATTTTTCCGATGTCCGCGACATCGTCCGCGCTTACGCGCTTGCACTGAAACACTGCCCGATTGGCGCGCCGATTAATGTGGCGTCTGGCTCGGCGCATTCGATTCAACACGTGCTGGATACGCTGCTTTCATTCAGCCGCGTACCAATAGAGGTGCGGCGAGACCCAAAGCGAATGCGGCCATCTGACACTGCGCTCATGCTTGGCGACGCCGCGCTGCTGCGTCAATATACAGGATGGAAGCCCGAAATTCCGCTTGAAGAAACGCTTGCGAGTGTGCTGGAATATTGGCGGACGCAGATCGACGGGAAACAATAAAAAAACAGAGACATTTCAACTCAATACCACAATGGAGGCTATCTCATGAAAAAAGTCATTGCGTTGTTCTTGAGTATGTTGATATTCAGCGGCGTCGTGGCGGCTCAAGACCTTTCGGTTATAACCGCGATATGGGCGCCATACGATATGGAAGAAAATGGCAAATTAGTCGGGATTGGCACGGAAATTGTGCAAGCCACGCTTGAAAAGGCTGGAATCAACGCTGAGATAAAGATATATCCCTTTGCGCGGGCGCTCAAAATGGCAGAAAATGAACCGAATACGCTCTTGTTTACCGTTGTAAAAAGCCCCGAACGCGAGCCGCTGTTTACATGGATTGGGCCGATTGTTCCTCCGGTCAGAATCGTTATGCACAAGCTGAAAAAGCGGACAGATATTGTCGTGAATTCTTTAGAAGACGCCAAAAAATATACGATTGAAACGACTCGCGCCTCAGTGGGACATCAATATCTGCTGAAGGAAGGCTTTAAAGACGGCGTTGAA
This sequence comes from Candidatus Moduliflexus flocculans, assembly GCA_000739515.1. Taxonomy (GTDB): domain Bacteria; phylum Moduliflexota; class Moduliflexia; order Moduliflexales; family Moduliflexaceae; genus Moduliflexus; species Moduliflexus flocculans. The sequence continues at coordinate 904,984 of DF820455.1, read as the reverse complement.
CTTGATCCGGCCAATTCGAATCAGCAGAGTGTCAAAAATTTCTTTGGAGAACGCGTTGATTTGGAAGTCAGCGCCGAATTGAATTTCATGTATGAAGCCAAACAACAGGGATTTTCCGTTGATGACACCGAAATCGCCTACGTATTATTTGAAAATGAAGCCTATATGGTCTTCAGTAAGCAGACGCCGGATGACATCGTCAAAAAGGTGAAAACGGCCTTCGAAGAAGTCAAGGCGGAGGGTCTCATGGATGCGGCAGTCACCAAATATTTGAATCTCTATCAATAAAAACCATGCGTGATCTTTGGGTTACGTGTATTGACACACAAGGCTATGGACAAGCTGTCAGACACCTTGAAGGTGTCTGACAGCGATTTCCTCGCCATACCGTTCTGTGTCATTACAGTTAAGCGCCATGACAGCCGATCAATATCGCATCAGACAACGCCGTGCTGGAGAAGACGGTGGAAGCAGGTTGGCAGAGAAACATGAAGCAGAGAGAAATCTCCTTGACATCTGCGTCACGTCGCCGTATCATAAACACTGTCGGAGCGATAATTCTTTTATGAACCTTTGAGGGCGATGCGAATGAAACCCGTCTTCTTGCGGGCATCTCTTGCGATCTTAATCATTGCGTCATACGCGGCGTCAGCGGCAACGCCGAAATGGTATGAATATTACCGTTTGTCGAAGACGTATGTCGAGGCGCAGCAATGGGATGTGGCGATTGAACTGCTCAAGAAGGCGATTGCCGAGCGCCCGCAATCGAGCCGGAAAGTGCGCGTTGGCTTTCTGCGATGGACCTCGTATTATCCCTACCTCGATCTTGGGATGGCGTATTTAGCGCTTGGCAAGTTTGATGAAGCCCAATCGTATTGCTCACAGGCGCAATCTGAAGGAATCACTCCGCTGGAGCGCGTGAATGACTGTCTGGTGCAGATTGACAGTTCTTCTTTGAAAAGCGAACACGTTCGCTCGCTTTCCCCGTATCCCCCTGAAATTCCTGAATTTCCCTGGCCTCCGCCAAAAGCCTCTGCCCAGGCCACGGTTCCAACCAATCTGCTCGTTCGATCTGGCCGCCCCACACTTTTGAAAGACGTGGCGAAACGTTTGGAAGATGGGTTATTATATGCGGGATATGAAGAAAATAGTTATTTTTACATCCCGCGCGGCTTTGCGTTAGTCACGCGCGTCGAACAATTTTACCCGGATGGGCGCTCAAAAGAAGGCGCAAAACGATGGGCAGACACGTTGCCGCCGCAGACATCGTTCTCGCTTGCCTCTTATTTGAAAGCGCTTTTTACGGCAGAAAAAGGGTATTATCGAATTATCGTTTTTTTGGTGACTTCCGTGCCAGTCCGCCAGAGTTCGCAAGAAATCAGCCGAGATGATGCGAATGCCTGGCTGAATCGGGGCGCAAACATGCTCCCGCCATCAATCGGCTCATTACAATTTTCGAAGGATCACACCTGTGTCGCATTGGTGTATGAATTCGAGCAAATGAGCCGGGATCATGAACCGGCCTTCAAGTCGCCGAGCCTGATTTTAGGCCGAATGCACCTACAACAGTCGCGCATTTGGGAAGGGTTGGAACGATTGGCGCGACAGGGATGATTGTCATGACTATCTCACCAGTTTCAAGCGTTTCTTGCTTGTTTCGAATATTCGAATAGAAGAGTGAGCGAATTGAATCTGGTTGGAATTAAATATAACTATGAAATATTTGAACGTCGTCTGTAAATTTATCGCATGTCTCACCATCTGTCAATATCTTTCCGCCTGTAGTCTCCCTGAAATAGCTGATATTGCGAAAAAAAAAGAATATAACGACATCGATCCTCACGCACTACATTCGATTGCCGCCTCATTATCTGAACTGTTGATTGCAGAAGGAATTGATAGTGTCGCAATCGTGGATTTTACCTCGCCGACTGGCGATGTCACGCCATTCGAACAGAGGATTACCGAACAGATGTTTCTTTCGATGGCAGGCTTTAGCGGCAAAATTTGGGTGAGGCGCGGCAACGATCTGGATGCCGCGTTGGAAAGTAATGCTCCAGAAGTTGAAGTCTGGCGTGTGATGGGAATAAAAGCAGTGGTGTCTGGCGCAGTGACGCGGCAAGACGAGACGGTGACGTTGTCGCTGCGCGTGATAAATGCGGAAACGTCTGCGCTCATTGCTGAGCGCAAAGAGCGCTGTCCGATACAGATTGCAACGGCAGCGGAGGCCACCTCATCATTTAATGGAGACAATGCGCTGGCCAAAACGCCAGACGCGAAGGCTCGCCCGCGCAGCGCAGAATCGGATGACGCCCAGGCGATTCCCGCGTTTTCCTGGCCTCCGGCATTAGCATCGGCCTCCACCAAAGTTCCCTCCGCGTTTCTTGTCGGCGCCAATGCCTCTGCCACGCTCGCACACGTTGCGGAAACTCTGGAACGCGCGTTAAATGAAACGGGATATACCGAACGCAGTTATTACGCCGTTCCGAATGGTTTCGCGCTTGTCACGCGCCTTGAACAGGTTAATCCCGATGGCACGCCGAAACCAATTCCGGATCGTTGGTCTGTGCAGATGACCACGCCGAAAGTCTTCTCGCTCGCCTCATATCTGCAAGCCTTGTTCACCTCGCAGGAAGGGCATTTCCGCATAATTGCGTTTATCGTGACTGCCGCGCCATTTATGCAGAATCCGAATGTTGCGGTTTCGCGCGAAGAGGCGATGGAATGGCTTTCTGTCGGCTCGCAAATGCTGCCGGCCTCAATCGGCAATTTGCCATATAGCGAGAGACACTACTGTGTGGCCTTGATTTACGAATTCGAACAGCCGACCCGCAATCACGAAGCCACATTCAAAATGTTAAGCGCGTTATCCGGGATCGAACATCTGAAAAAAGCTCACATCTGGGAGGTGTTGGAACAATGAGCGTTCGCATTGATATGACTGCCTGTAAAAAGCGCCTGGCTGTTGCCTGGTTTATCGGCGGCGGCGTGATTTTTTTCGTGCTGCTGATTCAAACATTATTAGGACATTATGGCGATAAGGCCAAAGAAGCGTGGGCCTGGTTTTTGCCGTCAATTGTGCCGACGCTTTCACTGATTGTCAGCGGCGTGGTGGTCTCTGGCCCGCTCGGCAAAGACCTGGAAACCAAAACCGTTAACCGTTTTGCGTTTAATCTGTCGTTTGTTTTATCCATCTGTTATTTGATTGTTGTCAGTCTCACAATTTTCATCAGCCCGTTTTCAACGCTGCCGCCGTTAGAACTGATGAAAATGTCGAATCTCTGGCTCGCTCCGATGCAGGGATTAGTCAGCGCGGCGTTAGCGGCTTTTTTTGTTTCGACGAAATAGCATTTGGAAGAATATGGCGTAATCGCCCCAAACAAGGAGATCACGATGTTTTCTACACGGAGTCTTAAGCAAACGGCGTTTATCGTCGCAACGGCCTATTTATCGGCATTGAACGCCAGCGCAGCGTTCGCCGCTGATAGCCGCTATTCCATTCGCCCTGAATTATTCGCGCAAGCAGGCGCCAATGATGCGTCAGCAAACGCGGAGGAACAGCAGCTTCGCAAAGCGTTGTATGAAGAAAGGATTCGCCAAATCGAGCAGGACATTAGTCGCGCCAAAGGCATTCGAAAAAACATATTCATGATTTCAATCGGCACGCTTGCCGCGGGCGGAACGGTTAATTTAGCCGTGAATACGGTCAATGATGCCATTGATGATATTCCCTCGACGAATCCTGAAGCGCAATCACCGACCGATCCGATTGAGATTCGCATTGACAATTGCACTCGCTATCAATGCACCGCCAATGACGCGGATGATGCCAAAACCTCAATGGACGGCATCAAGGGGATTGGCGGTTGGATATTCCTGGCAGGCGCGGCAGGGTTAGCGACTTCCTTGCTCTATACTCCGGTAATTCACGGCAAACAGAAACAGATCGATGCATTACGAATGGAACTCTACGGAACCAGCGATTCGGGAAACACACTCACGCCGAAATTTCTGCAAAAAAACGAAACCGCCGCGGCGATTTCAGACGAAATTAATGCGCTGAAAAAAGGAGCGGGAAGAAACCGCACGACCAGCGATGTTTTTACGACAGCGGCAATTACCGGTATATTGAGCGGATTTATTCTGGTCGGCGTCTCGAATGCGTCCAGCGACATTGTAGATGATATTACCGTAGATAAAAGCAATGCGGAAGAAGTCAACGCGAAAAACGACGCGCTTGATAAAGCCGACGGCTTAGAAAATATTGGCTGGGGATTAGTCGGCGCAGGAGCGCTCTCTGGCGTGGCCTCCTATGTATTCTATCACAGCGCGCGTGGCAAAGAAAAAAAAGTCAATGAGTTAGAAAACAGCCTGTTGCAGATTGCCGACCATTTACGGATTCTCCCCCGTTCTGACGGCGTGATGGCGATGTATTCAGTGCGATTTTAAATGTTCGCGCCAATGAAATATCGCTATCTTGATCGACAATGTCAATTGAGTGTAACAGAAGCTTTTGTTAATGGCGAAACTGCTGTTTCGACATACGACATTGATTCATGAATTTTTAGGCGTGCGAAATCTTGATTTCGCTTGTCAAATTGAGATTTGACACCTGCAAACTCTTAAAAATTTATGAAACAGTGTAATACTTTTTCTCAAGGAGTTATTTCATGGAACGTCGCGCAATGCAGTTGGTGCTGACTTCTCCATTCACATGGCTGGCGTTGGTAATCGTCGCTGGCCTTGAAGCGGCATTTTATCGCTGGTTTCAGCCGCCGATCACGCTCGCAGCCATCATGATCGGGGTGGGAGGCATCTTGCTCTTGATGTGGCCGGTATTGCTTCTTCGTTCGCGGAGTTTCCGAGAGCAGTATCAGGAAATGCCGTATAAATTGGATGTCTCGGAGTTGCAAAAACGCCTGAAAGCGTGCCATGCGTCGTTTCGCGCGCCTGCCGAGGAATGCATTGTCATGATCGAAAAGATTCAGCAAGAATTCCAGGCCGATACCTTTCAAGGCGATTTGGAGCGGATTATCGAAAATCTGATCGAACTCACGCAAAATCACCTGCAACTGACATCACGATTAGAGCGATTCGGCACACCGCAGCAAAAGCAGCTCATGCAAAGCATTCTGGCTCAGCAGGTGCGCTCGGTCGAAAATTCACTCACCACACTTCGAGCGTTTAGCGGCAATCTGACGTTGTTAGAAGCGAATCCGGAAGATATTGAAAAAATCGGCAGCGACCTGCGTGCCGTCAATCAAGAATTGGAACATGTGATTCAAAAGGAGGTTTAACCATGAAAAAAGCCTTAACCTGGTTTATCATCTTCGATATTATTATCGCTGCCGGGGTGGTGTTTTATTTTGTGGGAGGTTCGACGCTGCTCCAACCCAAAACATTGACCTATGAAAAGGCGGTTGAACGCCTTGCAAAGCTTGTAAAAAAAGTTGATTGGTCTGAAAATCTTGTTCAACGCCGGGCGCAGATTCAATTGGCCACCGGGCAGGATATGGCGCAAATGCTCCCGGATATTTCGCGTTTTCCGCTGATGAATCAGCTACAGACCGGCGGAACCGACGTAACCGTCGAAATTTTCACCTCAACCGAGAAATCTGGCTCAGGCACGGATGGCTGGATGGTAGAAGTTGCGGACGCCTTTAACGCCCAGGATATTCGGTTGAAAAGCGGCCAGCGCGCCAAAGTCATTGTTCGGAAAATCGCCTCTGGCACGGCCTACGAATTCATTGCGTCTCGCAAATATGTGCCGGATGCCTTCTCGCCGTCTTCGGAACTCTGGGTGCAGATGGCGGCGGCGCATTCAATGAAAATGACGCCGATTCGCGCGAAACTCGTTGGCAATGTCGCAGGCGTCGTGATGAAGAAAGCAGTGGCGGATCAGATGCGAGCGAAATACGGAGCGCTGGATGTCAAAAATCTGATTGACGCCGTCGTGCAGGGGAATTTGGCGATGGGCTACACCGATCCGTTTGCCAGCAGCACCGGCTTGAATTTCCTGTTTACCGTTTTAGCCACGTTTGCAGGCGGCAACGAACAGATGATGTTAGACCCGTCGGTCGTCAGCGCGTTCGAGAGTTTTCAGCGCGGTGTACCGTTCGTCAGCCAAACGACGATGCAGATGCGGGATTCAGTGGAAAAAGGCGGTTCGCTGGATGCGTTTGTCATGGAATACCAGACATTTGCCAAAACGCAAGTACTGCAATCGGGCTATGAATTCCTGCCCTTCGGCGTTCGACACGATAACCCGCTCTACGCCGTCGGCGACCTCAGTTCGGAAAAAATGGAGGCGTTAGAACTCTTTGCGAAATTTGCGGAACAGCCGAAATATCAAAAATTAGCGACAGATTACGGCTTCAATCCGCCAATAGAGTACACTTCGCCATTTGCCACGCCGTCCGGCGCGATTCTGATCCAGGCACAGCAGCTTTGGAAACAGAAAAAAGACGCAGGCCGCCCGATTTCAGCGATTTTCCTCTGCGATGTGAGCGGCTCGATGAATGGCAGTCGGCTGAACGCTCTGAAAAAATCGCTGCTCGGCGGCAGCGAGTTTATCGCGTCTGAAAATTCAATTGGCTTAGTTCTTTTTAATCATCAAGTCAGCGTAGTACTGCCTATTCAACCATTCAATCTGTCGCAAAAAGCGGCGTTTCACGCTGCGGTGGAAGATATGAGCGCTGGCGGTCAGACCGCCATGTATAGCGGCATTGCGGTCTCATTATCCATGCTGCTTCAGGAAAAACAGAAAAATCCGAACGCGAAAACGACGCTTTTCGTGCTGACTGACGGGGAAACTAATAACGGCCTAAAATTTGACGATATGCGCCCCGTCATTCAGGCGCTCGGCATTCCGATTTATACCATCGGCTATGAAGCGAATCTGCCTGTATTGCAAGAGTTGTCGTCCATCGTGGAAGCCGCCAGCATTAATGCGGATGAGGGAGAAGTACAATATAAAATCGGCGCGTTGCTGAACGCGCAAATGTGAGGGTTTTCAACAGACCTCACAGGTTTTCAAAACCTGTGAGGTCTCAATGAAAACATCTGTTAATAATGAAACCATTTGGCATCTGGCTGAGTTTGACAGTGCTTGTATTTGGCGCGTGCAGCGGCGCGTATCATCTGTATTTGACGCAGAACCCGCGCAAAATTTTTGTCGCCGTTGATTCATCGTTCCAGATGAACGCCGTCTGGCAGCGCGTTCCCGCGACGTTGACGACCATCCAACAGCAGCGTTACGCGCAATTTGCGCTTGTGACCGAAAAAACCAGAATTCATGGATGGTCGCCGACCTTGCAATTAGGGACGCTTGTACCCTACGCGCCGCGTAATTTTTCGAAATTAGAAAGCGCGGCAGAATACCCTGAAATGGCTGAAGCTGCGCAAAAATATCTCATTACAACGATGTTAGACGCCGCGCAGATGTCGAAACTTCGCGGTTGGCGCATGATTCAACTCATGCCGTAGCCGCATCAGGGGTTCACGCCCTGATAAGGAGAACGGAGGACATGTTATGAAAAGACAGCGAACCAACGTAATCGTATGCGGAACAGTTTTCCTGCTGCTCGTCCTTTCAGGGTGCAATAACGAGCAGAACGTCATATTCAGCAATCCAACCCTTCCCGACAGCGCCACAAGCCTCTCTAATTTTTATGCCGATGAAACGAAAGAAACCGGGTTCGGCGTCTATAAAGGACACGAATACTTTTTGATTCAAGTTCCGGCAGGCGAATACTTGTTGCAATACATCACGCGCATCGGCCAGTTTTACATCGCGTTTCGGGCCGAAAAAAACGCCGTGCTGCATATCGGCCTCAGCGCGGGAGACGACGCGCAGAGCGCGACGGTGTATCGTGGACGCGTGACAAATGCCTCTGTTTCTCGTTCGTTTGGCGTTGTCACCGTATTTTCTGAAGAAGGCGCGACCGGAACGGGAGAGCATCTCTTTGCGAAAAGTGAAAATAATGGCGTTCTTCTGATCGGCGGAATTGGCATCGAATATACGCCTGGAAGTTCATATTTCAAATTACATATTCCCGTTGGCGGCACATATCGCCTGACGTATATAACGGAAAAAGGGCGATTTGAAATTGAATTCACCGTTGAGGATAACGCCATAAAAGAAATCGGCCTTTCGGATGGCGATGTTGTTCGAGAAGCATACATTCTTAAAAAATAAGAGGAGGGAACATCTATGTTGATGCCGAAGATATGGCGTTCGCGCCACTTCATCTTCTGTTGCAGTGTTCTACTTTTAGCGGCAGGCTGCGGCCTGTCTGAAATGTTTGGCGGCAGCAACGCGGAGAAAATTACCGAACCCTGTATCGAATTGATTCCATCAGCAACTCCGACACCGATTCCGGCAGTTGTCCCCATTATTCCTATCACGCCGCTGCCTGGAAAAACTCCCACACCTCATCCTACGCCGTCCCAATCATGTGAGAATGCGCCAGGAATCGTGCTGATTTGCGATGGCAAGCCAGCGGAAGAGATACCGATTACCGTGATTACGCCACCGCCGCTTCCAACGCCATCAGTCGTATATTATACGATAACAGTCGCTTTTGCCAGTGTGCCGCCTACTTGCGGTGGAAGTGTGTCTCCATTCGGAAGCGTCAGCGTACCATCGGGAGCCAATGCAGTATTCTCAGTCACAATTGGGGCCTGTTCCAGTTTTTCGGCCTATCTTGATTCCTCTCTGTTTGCTTCTGGAACCTCCGATACTACGTTGACGATTCCTAATGTAACCAGTAATCATTCTTTATTGTTCTGGTTTTAACGAGTGCTACACTGTTATTTTCAGAGCGAACCGAATCGTTCGCTCTGAAAATTGAAGATTAGAGGTATTTATCTAGCAGCGTTTCGCCGAGGTAGGTGCGTTGGATTTTAATCAGGTCGTCAATGCCGCGCTTGGCGAGTGCCAAAAGGCTTTGCATCTGTTCCGGCGTGAACGGCTCTTCTTCCGCCGTGCCCTGAATTTCCACGAATTTACCGCTGCCGGTCATGACAATATTCATATCCACTTCGGCTTTGGAATCCTCGTTGTAATTCAAATCGAGCAGCAGCTTGTTATTGACGATGCCGACGCTGGTGGCGGCGATAAAATCTTTCAGCGGCATGGTGTCAATGTCGTTGTTTTTGCGCATGTAGGTCAACGCATCAAACAAGGCGATGCAGCCGCCGGTAATCGAGGCTGTGCGCGTGCCGCCATCGGCCTGAATCACGTCGCAGTCAATCCAGATCGTGCGCTCGCCGAGTTTTGTCAAATCCACCACAGACCGCAAGCAGCGCCCAATCAGGCGTTGAATTTCCTGCGTCCGGCCATTCGGAACCCCTTTTGAGATTTCCCGCTGCGTCCGGGTATGCGTGGAACGCGGCAGCATTCCATATTCCGCAGTGACCCAGCCTTTATTCGTATTCCGCAAAAACGGCGGCACTTTATTTTCCACGCTGGCGGTGCAAATGACTTTCGTATCGCCGACTTCGATTAAGACTGAGCCTTCAGCGTGTTTAATATAGCGCCGGGTAATTTTGACCTGACGCAACTGATCCGACTGTCTTCCATCACTTCTCATGCAGATGATCCTTTCTTGCTTGCGTGTTGATGATTTGATAGTACATCACTACTACACTGTTTCAGTAATTTTTAGGAGTGCGAAATCTTGATTTCGCCTGTCAAATCAAGATTTGACACTCCTGAAACTCTTAAAAATTAATGAACCAGTGTACTACAAAGAACGTCACTCAAACCTTACAAGGTCTCCGAAACCTGTAAGGTTTTTTATTACGAATCCATTAACAGAACGTTCGAAAAGGGTTTGCGGCAATCTATATGACCGGCTAACGTCTCAATTTCCGCCCCTTCCACCAGAATTTGAACGTGCTTGATCTCTTGAAAATTCAGAAGAACCGTATTCACTAAGGCCGTCATCGTCGTTAACTCCGCATTCAGTCCTCCGATGTGGCGATCTTGAAGGTTGCGATTCATGTTGAGATACAAAATTCCGCCACCACTCAAAAAAACGTTCAGCAACGCCGTTCCATCCGGCAGCGCTGCGTTTCGCACATCAGGATCAGGTTGAATCAAGAGCGTAATTGTCTGGGTAACTTCATCCAGAATGTCGTCGCGCTTTGTGATCTCGCGAATCGCTCTGGTGAGAACGCCTGACGATGCACTGCTGACAAATAGCGTGACTTCTCGCTGCTGTCCCTCAAGCGTTTCCGAATCAGAGGGCGGCGTCACCGGAAAGCCCGGCAATTTCGGCAGCGCGTCAATCATCCCTTGCGGCGACGATGTGTAGAGATACCATGTTCCGCCGACCAATCCAATAATCAGCAGAATCACAAGCAGCCACCATTTTGACATTACAATTCTTCTCCCTTTTTAAACGCGGCGATGCCATCCGCAACTGCACTAATCAGCATTTGTTGGAAGGCCTCCTGCGTCATATTCTGACGGTCGCTCGCGTTGGAGGCATAGCCAATTTCGATATGCACCGACGGCATGGTCGCGCCTTTCAGCGCAAATAATGGCGCACGTTTGACTACCGCTTTTGCCCCATTATTGCGAGCGCGATACGCCGCAACAATCTGATCCGCCAGTCGCTTGCTTTGTTCGAGGTATTTGGCCTGCGCGTAATCCAACACCTGCGCTTTGATGCCCTGGGGCATGTCCAGACTGCCGTAATCCATGATATAGACTTCAAATCCGCTGGCCTGGTCTGATATGGAATTGTTGACATGCACACTCAGAAAGACATCCGCGCGATTGCTATTCGCGACAGTCGCCCGCATTTCACCCGAAAGAAAATCGTCTCCCTCGCGAGTTAACATGACCGTGACACCTAACCGTTCAATGAGATGCGTGCTCAGGAGTTTACTAAGATGTAGCGTCAGTTGTTTTTCCATCAGCGCAGGAGTCGCGTCAACGGCTGGCACAACCACCACGCCTTGATCGCTGCCGCCGTGACCGGGATCAACGACAATTGTATGCAATGAAAATGGCTGGCCAGGGAGAGCCGTTCCCGTTTCTCCGTTGGCCGCCAAATCCTGCTCGACAATCGTTTCGTTCGTTGCCGCTTGTCCTTCTGTCACAGTCGCTTCGGGGGTTGGCGTCGGCGTCTCCTCTTCGGCAACGGCCTCATCTGTCGTGAAAACATCTATAATCAAGCGTGGCGGATTATCTTTCGTCTTATGCGTGTATCGCACGAATTCATCGCCTAAGCGAACCAATATCTGGGTCGTGCCGAAACTATCAATCACCTTGACATGCTTTACGGCAGTATTATTAATTTGCAGGGGATTGTCTTGAAGGTTAAACTTCGCTTGCGGCAGTTCGAAAATCAAGAGCGAAGGGAGTTTTTCCGTAACTTTGTAAGGGACGCTTTGGCTCAATTGCGCGGCGATACGAGTATAATCAGCGAACGGACTGACATACAGACTTACTAATTCGAGATTCTGGATGCCAACAGTAAGACGGCGCTGCCGCCCATCCCATGCCAGATTGTATTCATAAATCAGCGGCAAAGTTTTCGTCAAAAATTCCAGCGGCACCATAATCACGCCTTCAATCTTCCGCGCCGGAAATGTCATCGGATATGACCGTTTCGCAGAGATCACGCTTGATTCGCCGGGCAAAAAGGAGAGGTTTTTTTCGCCATATTGCAGGACGACGCGCCCATTTCCCGCATCAATATTCAGTTGCAACCGGAAGATGTTGGCAACTTTTTCAAGCTGCACATACTCGCCTGGCCCGTCATTGGTGGTAAACAAGGTATATCGCAGATTCTCATTATTAAAAAACACCTCAATTGTTCCAGCCATCGCTGACGATGTGAGGCTGAAGAGTATCCAGGCGACATACGCACATACGCGCGCGCACGTTTTTCCCATACGCTGATTTCTTAAATGTGCCATAGGAGCATTTTCAGCGGGCAAGACTGCCCTCTGATGAAATAATCTTGTAAAAAATATTGAAGCATGGCATATAGAGAGTCGCATCTTGTCAAGGTAAAATTAGAAAACAGCGCGCATTTCATCGCCTCGAAGATTATCTGAACCGCCTTGTCAGAAATCGTTTGAAATGCTGATTGAGCCGTTGAATTTTGGGGATAATTTCAGGATCGCCGTTCCAATGTTCTTGAATTGCTTCGGCATTCGAGGGATTTCCGACAAGCCGGACGAGCATGATGCCAGCTAAGAGAAGGTCTTCGACGATGCCGAATGGCCCGGCCAATATCTCTGGCAGAAAATCAATCGGAGAAATCACGTACAGTAATACACCTGCGATAAAAATTTTATCGAAGAGCGAGACGCGAGCATCTTCCAGCAGTTTAATCATCAGGCGCACTAAATCCGGCAGCAACAGCGCGAAAAGCATCATCCGCTCTCCCGGAGCGCCAAACCATCTGTTTGACAAGGAAAGCATCCGATAATGAAAATGATCGTACCCATTCTGATGTTCACGCATTAGCAGCTAATCTGGAAAACGTTTGGAAATCGCCCGAATCGTATCGAGGGTGGCAAAAAAAGCGTCAATCATTTCCGGATCGAAATGCGTTCCCGATTCAACGCGGAGCTTTTTCAACACGTCATCTTCTTTCCAGGCTTCCCGGAAGACGCGATGATTCGACAGGGCATCGTAAACATCAGCAATCGCGACAAGCCGGCCAAAAACAGGAATATCTTCCCCCTGTTTCCCAAGCGGACGCCCTTGCTCGTTACAATGATTCGGCAGCGGTTCGCCTGTTTGCGGGTCTATATAACCAGGATAACCTTTCCCATCCCAACGTTCATGATGAGTCAGGGCAATTTCGGCTGCGAGCGACTCAATTTCAGAATTCCCATGTTTCAATAATAATTGCGCCCCTTTAATTGTATGCTCTTTCATCGTGTTGTATTCTTCTTCTGTCAATTTGCCCGGCTTTTTGCGAATGACCGATGGAATGGCTAACTTGCCAAGATCATGAAGCATCGCGGCCATTCGCAAGGCATCTTTCTGCCCGGAAATTTCGCTGTCCGCCATCCCTTTCCGCCGCGCCCAGGTTTCATAGATTTCTGCGGCATACGCGCCGACACGATTGACGTGGGCAAATGTTTCTTCCGTATCGCGCAACGCGGTGAGAATCTGAATAATTCCCTGAACTCTGGCGCGCGTTGCGAGGGCGCGTTCAAGCGCTGCTCCTGCGTTATTCGCAAATAATTGCACTAAGGGGAGGTCGTCTTCCGGAACAACTGCAATTTCTCCGTCAAGAGTGCGTATGTTAATTAATTGCACCACGCCAAGCAGTTTGTTATACGTATTTTTGAGAGGGAACGCGCAGACAGACAGAATTTCAACCTGAAGTTCTTGCTCATACGAGCGATCTGGGCGGTTGGTCGAATCGCTCTCGGCTGGCGTTCCTCGGAAGTTAATAATATCGCCGGTTTGCGCAATGTAGGCAGGGATCGTATCTTGAGGAATTTTTCCGGCAGAGGCGCGGTAAATATGTAACAACGAATTGGCGGAATCCTGTTTGCCATTTTGCGTATGATGCAACCGGAGTTCGTCGCCTTCCATCACATAGATAGACCCAACGTCGGCATGGCTCAATTTTCTGACAGTTGTCAGGATTTTTTCTAAAAGAAAATCCACATCTTTCGCTTGAGCAAATTCCAGATTCGCATCGAGAATTTGTTGAAAATTCTGCTGTTTATTTAACATATTCCCTCCCCTTTTTCAGACCTCCGCTCTTCAAGACATATTCGAAACAATCTGATATTTCTTACTATGCAAAGAGAAGAGAACCGCTAAAAAAGTTGAGTCCTTCTGTCATTATTTACGTTTCAATCAATCATTATTCTCGCGCTTACGACGCAGATTCGTCCGCCGGCAACGCAGAAAGTTGCTCTTCAAGCGCTCGAATACGCCGTTCTAACGCTCGAATGGTTTTCAGCGCGTCAGGAAGTTTATGCAAGGCGATTTGTGATTTTTTCCAGAGCGTCTGATCCACAGCAGGGCTTCCAGCAACCACAGATTTTTCCGGCACGGATTTCGGAATGCCCGATTGCGCCGCCACGGTAACATCATCGCCAATCTCAATATGGCCAACCACGCCAACCTGTCCGGCAAGGGTCACATGCCTGCCGAGTTTCGTGCTGCCGGAGATGCCAACCTGCGCAACAATGATTGAATGCTCGCCGATAACAACATTATGACCGATCTGCACCAGGTTATCTATTTTAACCCCTTTTTTGATATGCGTTTGTCCCAATGCCGCTCGATCAATTGTGACATTTGCGCCAATTTCCACATCGTCTTCGATCACGACCGTCCCGATTTGTGGGATTTTCGCGTATTCGCCGTTCATTGGAGCAAAGCCAAATCCATCGCTGCCGATGACCGTTCCACTGTGGAGAATGACACGGTCGCCAATTTGCGCTTCTTGAAGCACAGAGACGTTCGGATAGATGAGTGTATCTGCGCCGACTGTCACATAGTCGCCAAGCACGACACCGGGATGAATAATCGTTCGCGCGCCGATATTGACATGATGGCCGATTGTCACATGTGCGCCAATGCGGCATCCTTCGCCGATGGCAGCGCCATCACCGATAACAGCGGTCGGGTGAATCCCAATCGGCGGATGAAATTTCTGCTCGAATAATTTCATGATCCGCGCAAATGCGAAATAGGGATTGGCGACTTTGAGCAAATTCAGGCCAGGAGCATCAACATCTTGCGCAACAATGACCGCAGAGGCCCGGGTTAACGGGAGTTTGTCGCGATATTTCGGATTGGAAAGAAAGGTGATAGCCCCCGCCATCGCCTCTTCAATGCCTGCGACCGAAGAGATCACCACTTGCCCGTCGCCGACAACCTCTCCTTGAACGTATTCAGCTAATTCTCGTAATTGTTTTTCCATGCAGATGCGCCGCACTCGCGCTTGCGTCAAGAGGTCTTTTACAAGGGGATGCAGCAAATAAGGGATTGGCAGGGAGAAAAGGAAAGACGCGACAGGTCGTCGCGTCTAAATAAGGCCGAAGCGTCGCTCTCGACAGTCGAAATTATTTGCTTCCTTTTGTATTGTAGAGCTTGATAATATCCGCAGTAATTTCGATCTGATCTGCTCCATATAAAATATTGCCCGCTTCTAAAATCAGCGTAAAATTATTGTTTTTGCCATATTCCACGACGATTTTGCCGACATCTTCCAATAATTGCTTGAGTGAACGCTGCTCGACCTGGCGTAATTCATTGCGGGAATCCTGCACGAAACGGGTGTAATCGCGCTCGAATTTGGCTAGTTCATCGCGCTTTTGATTTTTCGCTTCGGGGGTTAACATGGCTTGTTGATTGTCGAAATCCGCTTTCATTTTATTGTATTCATCTTCCATCTTTTTAGCCTGTTCGGTCAATTCGTCGGATTTCTTTTTCACTTCGTCCTGGGCGGCTTTCCCTTGCTCAGAGGAATCAATCACGCGCTGCAAATCCACAAATCCGATTTTCATTGTTTCGCCCTGCGCAAAAACATTACCAGCGATTGCTCCGATCATTGCCACCATCATCATTACTGAAAGTACTGTTTTTTTCATCGTAACCATTTACATCATCATCATCGCAGCATTCGACGAGCCGATCAACATCATCGAACAACAACGCCTGACGATCTGCTTACTCCATTGTTTATGTGTTGTCTATGAAACGTTCGGGCATTTAAAATAACGCGCCGATTCCAAAATGAAACTCATCGTTATCTTTGTCTTCTGGCTGATGATCAAGTTTATATCCCCAATCTAACCGAATCAAACCAAGCGGAGTATTAAAGCGTACCCCCACTCCAGCACCTTTCCGATATTTCGACACATCAAAATACCCATCAGAGCCATATATATCCCCTTTTGCCACCACATTCCCCATATCAAAAAACGCTAATACACGAAATTGCTTATTCACAGGAACAATGATTTCTGCGGTCGCAAGAGCAATTGCATTCCCCCCGATTTCATCGCCATTTTCATCTTTCGGGCCGACGGATCGTTCTTCATATCCTCGAATCGTGTTGGCGCCTCCGGCAAAAAATCGTTCGGAAATCGGCACCTCATCGCTATCGCCGAATTCTTCGATATACCCGGCTTCGCCTTTTAATCGTAATGCGACATCATGATACAAGGGGAAATACATATTGTGAGTCAAATCAATTTTATAAAAATTGTTTTCAGCGCCTAAAAGACCGCCAGCATACTCCGTTTCCAGAATCGTCCTCATTCCTTTGGTTGGCAGGAGGACGTTATTAATTGATGAATACCGGAAAATCGCCGTCGCACTGCTCGTTCTGCTTAAGCCTTCGGAACTTTTAATAATTGACGAGGCATCCTCTTCAATATCGCTGATATCAACCTCCTTATACTCATATTTTAACGTTCCAAAAAGATTCTTATATAATTTTCGTCCGAAACGAACGCCGCCCCCGACACTTGACGAATCGTATGCATCATAGTCGTGTTCGTTTTTATACGCATCAATTCCCACTAAATATTTAGAATCTAAAAAATGCGGCATCGTATAGTTGAGATTGAACACTTGCGTTGTGCTTCCTAATGTCGCTGAGAACATGATTTGATGCGCTAATCCAAATAAATTGGCATACGCCAGGTCCCCAGAAAACACAAACTTATCTACGGAACTCCACCCGCCGCCGAAGTTAAATGAACCGGTTTGGCGTTCAACCACAGCAATATCCAGATCAACCGTATTGGGGGTTTCCCCATCTTTCAAGGACAATTTGACATCTTCAAACAAGGATAAATTGAAAATATCGCGCTGGCTTTTTTCTAATTGAGAACTATCAATCAGATCGCCTTCCTGTATGGCTAATTCTCGCCGAATAACTTTGTCCCGCGTGATTTTATTGCCAGTAATCGCCACCCGCGCCAATGTATGCGGCACGCCTTCACGAATAGAATAGGTCAACGCCACCTGTTTATTCGCGCGGTCTATCGCAATTTCAGGGTCAATCAGCAATTTCCCTTCCGTATTGTCTGAAATCGGCGTCAAATACCCTTTTTTGCCGTAAAGCGCGGTAATGCCCAAAATATCATTTCTAATCGTGGTGCGGCTGAAGGGAAGCCCCGGCTTCATCGTCAGAATCTTATTCAATTCTTCAGTCTCATACACAACGTTTCCCTTGACTCCCACGCGAGAAATCGTATAAACAGCGCCTTCTTCAAGGAAAAGGGTAATAAACAGGTCTAACCCATTGCGATACTCGACCTTATAATCCTTCACCGCCACATCAATATATCCATGATCAACATAAAAAAATTTGACCCGCTCGATATCCGTTTTTAAGGTCGTCTCTTCATATTTTCCCGCCCCGGTAATAAACGAGAGAAACCCTTTTTTTCGAGTCGCCATCTGTTTTCGAAGCTCATCATCGGAAAATGCGTGATTCCCTTCGAACGAAACCTTTCGCACGGCGGCTTTTTTCCCTTCCTCGATGACATATTCCAACACAAGTTTATCGGGCGCATCTGGATCAGGGTGTAAACTCGATGTTACCACCGCATTCTGATATCCGTCCTCATGATACAATTGGCGGATTTTTTCTTCATCCTCTTTGATTTTCTGCGGGTAAAACTTTTGGTTGAAAATTTCAGACAGATCGGCGGTCTTCAATGTCAGAATCTCTTCAAACCGTTCAGACTTGATTTTTTTATTGCCTTTAAATTCGATCCGGCTGATAGCTGGGCGTTCCTTGACAATAAATGTCAATGAATACGCGCCATCAAGTGCTTCAGTCTCTACCTCAACTGAGGCAAACACCCCCATATCATAGATATGCTGAATATCTTTCGACACCAGATCAGCATTGTATAATATCCCAACCTTACTTTCCAACAAAGAAAGAATGGTGCTTTCCGGGATCAACGCATTACCTTTAACATGAATCGCGCTAATTGTAGGATTGGCAGCCTCAAGGGGAAGTGTAACGACAAGCCATGCGAATAATAGGAGGAAAAGCGTGCGAATGATTTTTTTCATAGATATGGCTCTATATACGAAAATTGTGGGAATCCGAACAGCTCCCACAATGAGATTTCATAACACCAATGCGATCTGACTTGCGTTTGCAGATGCGATTTATCCGAAAGTTGCCTGAAACAAGGCATATACCCATCACATACAACATTCCGTGAACGTTAAGCCATTTCTCATTGAATCACGTCAAGTATTTCTTCGATTTTTTTTGTGGAAACCAGTTGGCGGCGTTCCCAAAATATCGGTAGCCCATCTTGAAGCAACACATCAATTTGGCCATCATGAGCAAAGCGACCTTTCAAGATTTCTTCAGCGAGCGGGTCTTCGATATATCGCTGCAACACTCTACGAAGCGGTCTCGCGCCATACGCCGGATGATACCCTTGTTGAAGCAGCCACTCTTTGACCTCCGGCGAAAGGGTCAAATGAATGTCTTTTTGCATTAACTGGCGATTCAAATCGTCAAGCAGAATATCAATAATCTGGCCAAGATGTTCCTTCGTCAGCGAATGGAATGTGATTGTCGCGTCGAGCCTGTTTAAAAATTCCGGATTGAACACGCGTTTCAGTTCCGCGTGAATCAAGTTTTCAGCCTGATGTTGCGACTCATCATCGGAAGCGTGTTGAAATCCTAATGCCGCCCGCCGTTCAATCTGCCGCGCGCCCAAGTTTGAAGTCATGATAAGAACGGTATTTTTAAAATTGACCGTGCGCCCCATGCTATCAGTCAACTGCCCGTCATCCAGCACTTGCAGCAACATATTAAAAATATCGGGATGCGCTTTTTCGATCTCGTCGAACAAAATCACGGCATAGGGTCTGCGCCGGACTTTCTCGGTCAACTGTCCGCCTTCGTCATGTCCGATGTATCCCGGAGGCGCGCCCACCATCCGCGACGAGGCAAACTGCTCCATATATTCTGACATATCGAGGCGAATAAGAGCGGATTCGTCACCGAACAAACTCGCAGCCAGCGCTTTCGATAGCTCCGTTTTCCCAACGCCCGTCGGGCCGAGAAACATAAAGGCGCCGACCGGTCGTTTCGGGTTGCGAAAACCGGTGCGCGACCGGCGGATCGCTTTGGAAATCGCGCGAATAGCCTCATCTTGCCCGATAATTCGCTGATGCAATTCATGTTCAAGATGAAGCAGCCGCTCCGATTCGTCCGCCTCGATTCGACGGAGGGGAACGCCCGTCCACACGGACGCCACATTCGCAATGTCGTCTTCCGTCACGTCTGGACGCGCTTTTTCACGATGCTGCTGCCACTCCTGTTTTAATCGCTCGTATTTAGCGCGAAATTGGCGCTCGCGGTCACGCAATTCGGCGGCGCGTTCGAAATGCTGTTCTTGTACCGCAATTTCTTTGATGCGATTGATTTCTTTGATCTTGTGAGCGAATTGTTTGAAACTGTCAGGATAGACCGAGTTGTCTATTTTTCGTCGCGAACACGCTTCATCAATCAAATCGAGGGCTTTATCTGGAAAGAACCGTTCAGTAATATACTGATCCGATAACTGCACCGCCAACCTGATGCTTGTGTCAGGGAGTTTGACGTGATGATAATTTTCATATTTTTCTCGCAAGCCCTCCAAAATATGAATCGTATCAGCAGAAGACGGCGGAGAAACCAGAATGCTTTGAAAACGCCGAGCTAACGCGCCATCTTTCTCGATATGCCGACGATATTCATCAAGCGTGGTCGCGCCGATACATTGGATTTCGCCGCGCGATAGCGCCGGTTTCAACATATTCGACGCATCAAGCGATCCTTCAGCAGCGCCAGCGCCGATCAGGGTGTGAATTTCATCAACAAATAATAAAATCTCTTGAGATTTGCGGAGTTCCGCAACCACCGCTTTCAGCCGTTCCTCGAATTGGCCGCGATATTTCGTCCCGGCAACGAGCGCGCCTAAATCGAGAGAGATAATGCGCTTACTGCGAATCGCGTCAGGGACATCGCCTCGCACAATTCGTTGAGCCAATCCCTCTACAATGGCTGTCTTGCCGACGCCCGGCTCGCCAAGCAGAATCGGATTATTTTTCGTCCGGCGGCTCAAGATTTGGATGATGCGCTCCATTTCATCATGGCGCCCAACAATGGGATCAAGTTTCTCCTGGCTGGCAAGTTCAGTCATGTCCGTGCTGAATTGCTTTAACACTTTGAGTTCTTTTTCGGCTTTGGCTTTTTTTTGAGCGGCCTCTAACAGCGCGAGAATTTGGCGCTTGAGTTTGTCTTCAGTAATCCCATATTCGCGCAGAATTCGCGACGCCAAATTATAGCGTTCCCGAAAAATGCCTAATAACAGATGTTCTGTGCCAATATAATTATGACGAAAATGGCGGGCGTATTCGACGGAATATTCCAACGCTTTTTTCGCGGCCACCGTAAATGGGATTTCGCCCAAATTCGGCTGCGCTTTGCCGCGAACGATCCGACGCTCGATGATCAGCGCCATCTCTTCCGGCGGAATGCGCAATTCTTGCAAACAGGCAATCGCCACGCCACTCCCTTCTTTAAGCAACCCTAAAAATAAATGTTCGCAATCCAGACTATCGCACCGCAAGCGGCCAGCCTCGTTTCTGGATATCATAATTACTTTGCGAGCGCGTTCTGTAAATCGTGTAAACATCTCAACTCTCCGCGTTTTCCGTTATGCCGGACAGATGACGGATCGCATGAGCACTGCTCGAATCGCGTCTTCACGAGCGGCGAACTCCTGAGCCTCATCTTTACAATACTGACGAATATGTGCCGGTTGGATGTGTATCTGTAATGCATCCAATATTTTCAACCACCGATGTTGTGTATGTTGATTCATCATCTCAGCGTAATGCGGCAACGGAATGCCTGCGGCGACGCTCAACCGACACCAGCCGATCAGGGTCATGCCAAGCTGACAATCAATCGCATGCGCTGTTTGGAGTTGATGTCCAACCCATGCCAACCGTTCTTGAAACAGATGCTGTCGGCGCGTTAACAAAACATGTCGCGCGCGTTGCTCCTGTGCCATTACAGTCCGCCCTAATAGCGTTATTTCCCTGAGAATGCGCTGTTCATGCCGTTCTTGTGGGCGCTGACACGATATTTGCAACATAAACCCCGCCGACGAACTCCCTTCGCCATCAATGCCTCGCACAACATAGCCCGCTTTCGCGCAAAGGAGAAGCAGGCGATTAATCCGCTTCAACAGAATCAGGGCTGGCACGAAAAGCATGATAGATGCTCGCAGGCCGATTCCTGAATTTTCAGGCGTGGTTGTCAAATAACGATACGGTTCTGCTTTCGCAAAGTCAAGCATTTCTTCACAAGATTGCGCAAGAAATTTCGCAATGTTCCAGAGGCGTTGAACGCGCAAGCCAGAGGAAAATGCTTGAATCCTGAGATGGTCTTCCTCGTTGACAAGAATCGAGGCAGAAAGCCGCTCAAAGAGAATCACCGCCTGAAATGTTCCCGGTGTCGCAAGCAGATGGCTGATCAGATGTTTTTCGGCGAGCCGTTTCCGCTCAAGCGGGGAACACTCGTCCAACAGCATGACATGGGCATGTCGAAACGACGGATGCGAGATCGCCACCTCTTGCATTCGCGCTAACACGGCGCGACGCTCATCATTAGAAGCCATGCGGGGAAAACGGTAAGAGACCAGATTGCGGGCGAGGCGTACGCGGCTGCTGACCACATAGGGAAGCGTGGTTCGAGGCAACGAGGACACTGCTGATTGGTTATGCCAGGGTTCCATTCCGAATTTGCCCATCACTCATGTGAATCATGGTATTGGCCATCAGCGCCAATTTTTCGTTATGGGTGACAAGCACGATCATCATCCCGAGTTCTTGATTGAGACGCAATAATAGTTCGCTGACCGCGTCACCGGTTTTCGTGTCCAAATTCCCGGTCGGCTCATCGGCAAAAATGACGGTCGGCCTGTTCACCAGCGCTCTGGCGATTGCGACCCGCTGTTGCTCGCCGCCGGAAAGTTCTCCAGGTTTATGCCGGATTCTCGCCTGCAACCCGACTTCGCACAGAGCGGCTTCCGCTTTTTCTCGCGCCACGTCCGACGAGAGACGCTGAATTAACAACGGCATCATCACATTTTCCAGGGCGCTGAATTCTGGCAGCAGATGGTGAAATTGAAAGACAAAGCCGATATGTGTATTGCGAAACCGGGCGAGTTCGGCATCCTGCAATTGAAAGATATCAGTGTCGCCATAATACACTGTGCCTTCGGAAGGACGGTCCAATGCGCCTAAGAGATGCAGCAACGTGCTTTTCCCGGCGCCAGACGCGCCAACAATCGAAATCATCTCACCGGGATGAATGGTTAAATCCACTGTCTTTAATACCTGAAGCGTCTCAGTTCCCATGTAAAATGCTTTGCTAATCCCCTCAGCGCGAATGCATGCAGAGTTATTCATAACGAAATACCACCACAGGGTCTAATTTTGATGCCTGGCGAGCAGGATAAATTGTCGAGAGAAAACAGATGACGATTGCTGAAACAATCGTGACCATAACATCGGAAAATGTGCTCGTAAATGGCAGATGATCGAGGTAATACGAGCCGCCTTGCAGCGGAATAAGTTTGTACGCATCGCCTGCCCAGGAAACAATCAAGCCGAGCGCCGTGCCGATTGCCGTGCCGAATACGCCGATAATCAGGCCTTCAAGCATAAACACTTTCATAATGCTGGGCGAGGTCGCCCCTAAACATTTTAATATCGCAATATCGCTTTGTTTTTCAATCACCATCATGACGAGCATGCTGATAATATTAAACGCGGCCACCAGCACAATCAGCGTCAGAATAAGAAACATTGCCAATTTTTCAAGGTTAATCGCGGAAAAAAGGCTTTTATTCATCCCTGTCCAGTCTTGCACGCTGAACGGGCTGGGAAATTGTTTTTTTAATGCGTCCGCAATCGGGGCAGTTTGATAGACATCCTTCAAACGAACTTCAATCCCGGAAATTTCATCACCGACGCCGAAAAATCGCTGCGCGGCGGTCAAGGAAATATATGCGAAACCAGCGTCGTAGTCGTAAAAATCGGTGCTGATGATGCCGATCACTCGCATTTTCTTCAGCTTTGGCACCGGCCCGGTAGGAAGAATACGTCCCATCGGCAGCACAACGGTCACTTCGTCTCCGGTAAACACTCCCAATAAACGAGCCACTTCGATTCCCAAAATGATTCCGTCGCGCATAGGCCCAGAAGGATCTTCATCATTACGTTGGCGTTCTCCCAATCCATCAGCCGAACCTTCTTTAATATGCGCCGCCAGATGGGCAATATTCGCGGGATCAGACGAATCAACCCCCATCATCTGAACCCCGGCCACATTTTCTTGCGAACTTAAGAGAACCTGACCATTCACATAAGGAAGAAGCGAGGCAATCTGAGGAATTTGTTGCAATTGCGGAATGATGGAGTTCGCTTCCGTAAGCGTCAAACCTGGCTTTTGAAGCAGAATATGCGCCATCGTGCCCAAAATTTTATCCCGGATATCGTTTCTAAATCCGGTCATCACTGCCAGTACGATAATCAACGCCGCGACGCCAATCGCAACTCCGCCGATAGAAATGATGCTGATCAACGAAATAAACGCTTGTTTTCGCTTGGCTTGTAAATATCGAAGACTGACAAATAATTCGTATGACATATCTCGGCACGATTCACAATGAGGAAGACCGATAGACGTTCTCGCCTAAAAACAAAAAAGGGAGTTCGATTTCCGAAACTCCCTTTTTTTCAGAACGTCCCCAGGGGGATTCGAACCCCCGTCGCCGCCGTGAAAGGGCGGTGTCCTGGGCCCCTAGACGATGGGGACAACGTTCAAACATGTATTTCTGTCCTCTTTCTGAGTACAGGAGGTACGCTATAGAAAGGTCTATTTTTTTGTCAATAAAAATTTATGAATATTTTATTTTTCCTGAGACTCGATGATGTTCATTCAATTGATTCGCAATCGGTTAAATCCTGTGATTTCTATGCTTGACAAAAGGAAACATTCGAATATCTTCAGGGTAAAAGAGGGCGCGACGTTGTAAATAACGCAGGCGTAGAACTGGCGCAGGCGTTCGACGCTCAGCAAATCGCCGCGTTGGTGAAATGCTATAGGGAGGAAATTATGCTGAAACATCTCATAAGAAGGAGTCTTTTGTTGGCAGTCGGACTTGTTTCCACAATGAGCGAAGCGCGTTCGCTGGAGGAGATTCAGGCCACGCATGAGATTCGGATGTGTGTCGCGGGTTCCAGTTACGAACTCTATACGGCAATGGGCATGGCGTTTGCCGAGTCGCTCGGCGTAGCAGTCAACGTTCGCAGGCTGGATTCGTGGGATCAGCAATTTCACAATGCGCAGGGCGTGACAGTGCAAGAGGAAAGCTACACCCCGGCCCTGCTGGCATCAGGAGCGTGCGATTTTTATCCGAATGATCTGGTGATTCAGGAATGGCGCAAAACCAAACTGGATTTTGTGGCGTTATTTCGAACTCACATGGTGGTTGTCGTGCATCGCGACCAGCAGGCCACGTTTCGTTCGGAAGCTGATCTTCAAGGGAAAACCGCGGCGATTCAGCAGGGAACGTCCTATCATGCCTGGATAGAAGAGCAAAATGCGTCGAAGTTTGCTGACAATCCGATTCAACTTCAGTTGATGACCACCGATGACAGCATGCATGCAGTTGACCGCAAAGCCGTTGATTTTACGATTATTGGCGCGGATGGAGCATTAAATTGGACGCGCAATAAAATCAAGCATGCGGTCGTGGCGTTTCCGGTCGGAACGGTAACTGACGTCGGCTGGGCTTTTCGAAAAGGCGACGCAGACTTACAGGAAGCCGCCAGCGCGTTCGTTGCGTCGCAACGCAAGGTTGGGTCGCAATTTGATCTCATCTGGCAGGCAAAGGTGGGGATTTCATTAAGCGATTTTACATTGTTTATGACGAATCTGTTGGAGACATCATCAAAGTGACCGCATTGTGGAACCACGCCTCCCAGGTTTGCGCAACCGGGGAGGCGCTTGATCTGCCGAATGTATGAAATCATTGAGAACACAGGTGATCCTCATGACCGTCGGACTCATCATCCTGATTGTCAGCGTGCTGACCGCCGCGATTGTGTTGAATGCCGCCAATATTCTCACAACAGCAATGGAGCGAGAACTGTCGCAGCATGTCACGCAGGGAATCGCCGTATTCACGACGTTTTTGGAATGGCAGCAGGTAAATCTGGAACTCTGGAACGCTCAGCCCATCGTCAATGTGTTCTTTAACAGCCCGGCCCTGGCGACACTATCGCGTCCGGGGCTGGAAGCCTATTTCAAGCAAGCAAAAGCGAATGCGCCCTGGATCGCGAATATCTGGTTGATTGATCATGAGCGCATTATTTACGATCATGCCAATGTGCTCGATGCGCCGTTCACTCGAACGCGTTTGCCCGGCGATCTCATGGCGCAGATCATGCTCATCACTCCGTTCATGATGAATCTCAAGCAGGTGATGCCCGACCAGGAACAGTGGGT
This sequence comes from Candidatus Moduliflexus flocculans, assembly GCA_000739515.1. GTDB lineage: Bacteria > Moduliflexota > Moduliflexia > Moduliflexales > Moduliflexaceae > Moduliflexus > Moduliflexus flocculans. The sequence goes on along the minus strand of DF820455.1, from coordinate 879,425 downwards.
GTTGGTGTTGCCCCATCAATTTTCTAAAGATGGCGTGATTCAAGAGGGAAAATATCTGGTTCTCACGCTTGACGCAAATCAGATGAACGTCCATCTTTTTCGCTCGCGCGAGATCGGTCATCAGGGATTCCTGACATATCTCGGCGAAACCCCGGAAGGGACGCTTATCATCCCCGAGCAACGCCGTAACACGAACGAGCAGGCGGATTATGCACAGGTCAGTCCCCAATGGCAGCGCCTCGCCGATATTCCTGACCGGTATCATTCTATTTTTTTGGCGCACCAGGCGCTTCCCAATATGCCCATCACCGTGCTTGGGGTTGCGTCGCGCAATGATATCCAACAGCCCATCCGAGAACTCATACGCACTTCAATCTGGCTTGGTGGGATTATTCTGTGTGTTGGCCTGGCTGGCGCGTTGCTCTTTTCTGAAAAATTGACGAATCCCCTGCGGACGCTGACTGGGATTGTCAGCAGCATTACACGAGATAATCTGTCAGGCCAGGTGTTATTGGAACAGTCCGGCCTGTTTCGGCAACAGAATGAATTAGGCGTATTCGCCCGGACATTTGCGATGATGCTCGCCACGATTCAAGAATATACCGCCCATCTTGAAGAAAAGGTGGTTCAACGGACGCAGGAACTCGCCCGGGCGAAAGATGTGGCTGAAGCCGCTCAAAAAACCGCAGAACATGCGAACCAGGCGAAAAGCGCGTTTCTCGCCAATATGGGCCATGAATTGCGTTCCCCCTTAAACGCGATTTTAGGATTTGCCCAGGTGATGAGCCGCAGCCAGACGCTGCCCCCGGAACACCGGGAACACCTGGCCATTATCAGCCGCAGCGGCGACCATCTGTTGTTGGTGATCAATCAAATTCTTGATCTTGCCAAAATCGAGGCCGGGCGCATTACGGCGGATATCGCAGACCTGGACTTACCCCGGCTGCTCGATGAGGTCTATAACCTGTTCAGTCTGCGCGCTGAACAAAAAGGGCTGCAATTCGTCTTTTGCCTCAGCCCGAACGCGCCGCGCCGCATTCGCTCGGATGCCGTAAAATTGCGGCAAGTGCTTATCAATTTACTCAATAATGCTCTGAAATTTACCCAAAAAGGGAGCGTGATCACGCGGGTGTCAATGTTCAGCGATGGCGAGGCGTCTGACCGCGCGTCGCTGTATTTTGAAATTGAGGATACCGGCCCAGGCATCGCGCCGGAAGAACTCGCGCAGATATTCGAGCCGTTTGTCCAAACCACCGCCGGCAGGCAGGCGCGCGAAGGAACAGGACTTGGCCTGCCGATTAGCCGGAAATTCGCGCAATTGTTAGACGGCGACATTACGGTGAAGAGCGAACCTGGCGTCGGCTCGATCTTCGCGTTTACGATCTCCTGCGAAGTCTGCGCCTCTGCTGATGCGCCCCCCGAAGCCACATTGCGGCGCGTGGTGGCGTTAGAGCCGGGACAGCCTTCCTATCGCATCTTGATTGCGGATGATTCCCCTGATAATCGGGGCGTGCTCATTGCGCTGCTGCGCCCGTTGGGTTTCGACCTGCGCGAAGCCACCGACGGGCAGGAAACGTTTGACCTGTGGCGAAAATGGCAGCCGCAGATCATCTTGCTGGATATGCGATTGCCGGTGATAGATGGCTATGAAACTGTCCAAAAAATTCGCGCCGAAGAAATGCGCCAAGTATCCTCCGCAGGTGGGCGCTGCGGCATTATTGCGCTGAAAGCCAGCGCGTTCGAAGAAGAACGCGCTGCCGTGCTGGCCGCAGGATGTGATGAGTTTGTGCGCAAACCGTTCAAAGAGGAGGAAATTTTTGCCCTTCTCCAAAAGCGCCTCGGCCTCCGCTATATTTATGACGAAAAGACAGGGAAGTCACAACCTCCAGCCGCCGGGACGTTTCTGTTGGATGCCGACGCACTGGCGGAATTGCCCGATCACATGCTGAAAAGATTATTCCAGGCCGTAAGCCAGGCCGATGTCGAACTTACGCAGACAATCATTGAACAAATCCGCTTACAAAATGCGCCGCTGGCCGACGTTCTGATCGAATTGGTCGAAAATTATCGTTTTGACCTGCTTTTAACAGTCGCGCAGCAAACCGTTGCCATGAGAAATAACGCCAATTGTCATTGAAACGATCATGAATCACAACTCCGATATCTCAAAGACTTCGGAATTTTTGACGCGGGCAATTATGATCTTTATTTACGACAATTGGTAACTCATGTTACGCAGCCGATTCGATGCAAATGACCCTAAACTCCCCTCTCAGGGAGGGAATCGCGGAGACGCTGCGTAACATGATTAACTGATGTTACGCAGCAGGTTCAATACAAATGGCCGCAAACTCCCCTCCTGGGAGGGGTTGGGGGTG
>DF820455.1:843218-876610 GCA_000739515.1 Candidatus Moduliflexus flocculans | reverse complement strand
CTGACGTTACGCAGCGTCGCCGACAATTCCCCTCCTGGGAGGGGCAAGGGGTGGGTTCGCCATAGCGCGATGCTCGGCCTCGGCCACCCACCCCCAACCCCTCCCTGGAGGGGAGTTTGCGACCATTCGCATCGAGCCTGCTGCGTAAGGTCAGTTACTTAACAACGAATGAGCATGATCTACCACAAGATACCGGGCCTGTTGACTGATGAACGTATGAACGGTCGAGATGAAGAAATGACCGAGCCCAAGCCGCCTGAAACTGCCCTGGCGGAGTCGCAAGCGACATTGGAAGCCATTGTGAATAGCACATCCGATTTGATCTGGTCTGTTGATGCCGAGCGCTTCGGCCTCCTGACATTTAATAGCAGCCTTTGCGACTATTTCTGGCATGGACGCGGCATTCGTGTCGCCGTTGGCATGCGCCCGGAAGACCTCTTTCCGACCGATGATCTTATTCGGCAATGGCGACGATTCTACCAGCAGGCGCTGCAAGAAGGGCCGTACTCTATCGAGTATCATATGCAAACGAGACTCAGGATATTACAATTGAGTTTCAGCCCGCTGAAGCGGAATAACGTGGTGTTCGGGGTCGCCGTATTTGGAAAAGACATCACTGAACGCAAGCGAACGGATGAAGAATTGCGGCAGCATCGAAAACATTTAGAAGAGTTGGTCGCCCGGCGCACCATCGAATTACAGCGAGAAATTGACGAACGCAAACACACGGAAATCGCGATGCAGGAAAGCGAGGAACGCCTGCGCAACCTCCTCGAAAATGTCCCGATTGGGATGTTTCAATCCACGCCCGACGGGAAGTTCATTTATGTCAACCCTTCGTTAGCTGGCATGCTGGGGTATGCCTCGCCAGAAGACTTAATCCGCACGACCAATCAGACCTCGATTGCCGATGCCATCTACGAAGACCCCATCAGAAGACACCAGTTTGTGACACAAGTCGAATATCTTCAGGGAAATTGGAAAATCTTCGAGAATCGCTATCGGTGCAAGGATGGGCGGATAATTGACGCAGTGCTCTCCTTTTGCGAACGGCCAGATTTGCGGACAGGGCAGCGTTTTTTATATGGCTTTATTCAGGACATCACTGACCGAAAACGGACAGAAGCGGCCTTGCAGGCAAGCGAAACCCGGTATCGCGCTCTGGTGGAGACCTCGCCGGATGCGATTACGCTGGTGGATATGACGGGCTGTATTCGTTTTTGTAACGCACAAACAGTCAGACTCTTAGAGTATGACCGTGCGGAGGAACTGATCGGGAAAAACGCCTTCCAATTCGTGCATCCGGAAGATCGGGAGCGCGCGATGGAACGGATCATCGCGACAGATAACGTTTCCAGAACCTCGATAGAATATCGAGTTGTCACGAAAACAGGCGAAACGCGGACAGTGGAAACCAATTCGCGCCTTATTGAGACCGCCGCTGATACCCCTCAGGTTCTGTTAAGCGTCTTGCGCGACATTACGACCCGCAAGCAGATGGAGCAGGAGATCATCGCCGCGAAAGACGCTGCCGAAGCTGCGAGCCGTGCCAAAAGCGCGTTTTTAGCCAATATGAGCCATGAACTCCGCACGCCACTGAATATGATCGTCGGATTTGCCCAGGTCATGGCATACAGTCAGGCATTGTCTCCGGAATATCAGGAATACGTCAAAACAATTCACCGTAGCGGCGATCATCTGTTGCTGCTGATCAATCAGGTGCTTGATTTCTCGAAACTCGAAGCCGACCGCATGACGCTGAATGAGATCGAATGTGATCCGGGGCAGTTGATGGATGACATTGCCGATCTCTGTGCGTTACACGCCAAAGAAAAAGGGGTGCGCCTGCTGATAGAACGCGCGTCTGACACGCCGCGCTGCATCCGAACAGATATGGTGAAACTGCGCCAAATCTTGTTGAACCTGCTCAGCAACGCGGTAAAATTCACGCAGCAAGGCCGGATCGTGCTGCGCCTGATGTCTGCGTCTGATGTCCAGAGGGAAGGCCGGGCAATGTTGCGTTTTGAGGTGGAAGATACAGGGGTTGGCATTGCGCCTGAGGACATCCCGGCAATCTTCGACGCATTTCACCTGACGGCTGCGGGCAAACGCGCCCAGGAAGGGACAGGCTTAAGTTTAGCCCTGAGCCGCCAATTTGCGCAATTGTTAGGCGGCGATCTGACCGCGCAGAGTCAGGTCGGCGTTGGCTCGCTTTTTCGGTTGACAATTCAGGCGACCGTTCTTGATGTTGAAAGGCGTCAGCCGCCATCGCCTCCGTCTCGTCAGATTCCCGACGCCGAGCCGCTCATCTTGAATGCCGCCGCGCTAATCGCCTTGCCCGATGAGATACAGGCAGGCTTGCGCGACGCCGTAAATCAGGCCGATATGGAACTCGCACAGGCGATGATTGCGCGGATTCGCCCGCTTAATACGCCGCTGGCCGATGCGCTGACGGACTTAGTGGAAAATTATCGGTTTGATACGTTATTAGCATTATTACAGGATAATAACAGGAATTGCGGAAGCATCCGGCATATCTGAGGATAGCCTGGCGCAAGGGATACGGAATCTTTCGCATACATCTCTGATGAATCAGCTTGAAACAGCACATGCAACGATTTTGATTGTGGATGACAATCCAGAAAACCTGAAAATATTGCAGCAACTTCTGACCATTCAGGGTTATCGAACGCGACCAGCAATCAGCGGAGAATTCGCGCTGCATGTCGCGCGCAGCATGCCGCCAGACCTCATTCTGCTCGATATTATGATGACCGGCATAGATGGGTTCGAAGTCTGCCGCCAATTGAAAGCCGATGAATGCCTGAAAGATATTCCCGTGATCTTTCTCAGCGCATTAGGGGATACCTCTGACAAGATCAAAGCCTTTGAGCTTGGCGGCGTGGATTATATCACCAAACCGTTTCAGGCTGAAGAAGTGCTGGCGCGAGTGCGAACGCATGTGAGCTTGCGTCATGCCCAGAAGCAGCTTGAAGCGAAAAACCAGCAGCTTCAGACCGAGATCATTGAGCGCAAACAGACCGAAGAGGCATTACGCCAAAGCGAAGCCCATTATCGGACGCTTCTGGATAAGCTGCCTGACGCGGTCTTTATTCATGACCTCGCCGGGACGCTGGCGGACGTCAACCAGGAAGCCTGCCGACGTTTAGGCTATTCCAGAGCCGAATTATTAACGAAACATCCCAATGAATTTACGCAGGAAAAATCGCGGGAAGGGTATGTGTATGTGCTGGAACAACTGCGCGCCCGACAGCGCGTCATTGACGACAGCGAACATATTACGAAAACCGGCGACCGCATTCCATGCGAGATCGCCATGAATTTGATTGATTATCGCGGGCAGCCGATGGTGCTTTCAATTTCGCGAGATATTACCGAACGCAAGCAGATGGAAGCTAAATTGCGGGAATCGGAGGAATATCACCGGAATTTGCTCAACATCCTCCCTGATGGTCTGGCGATTATCGATCTTGATGGTCGCTTTACCTTTATCTCGCCGCAAGTGTATGCGATGTATAACATCCCGTCAGAACTCGATATCATCGGCACATCAGCATTCGATTGGTTCGAGCCGCATGAATACGACAGGCTGCGCGCGCGCATAGAACAGGTCATGATGAAACAATTCGTCTCTCGTTGTGAATATCGCGCGCATAAACATGATGGCAGCCAGATATGGATCGAACTTTCCTCCGCGCCGCTGACCGCTGCTCAAGGGCAGGTTTCTGGCATTATGACCATCATCCGCGACGTGACTGCCCGCAAACACGCTGAAGAGACGTTGCAGCAGGCGAAAGACGCCGCCGATGAGGCGAATCGCGCCAAAAGCGCATTTCTCGCCAATATGAGCCACGAACTCCGCACGCCGCTCAATGGCGTTTTAGGCTATGCGCAACTGCTGAAAAGCGATCATGCCCTCGCGCCCCGACAGCGCGAATTTGCCACCGTTATCGAACGAAGCGGCCAGCATTTGTTAACGATGATCAATGATATTCTCGATCTCGCGAAAGTTGAGGCCGGACGCCTGGAAATCCATCCCGCCAGGATGCTTCTCTCCTCTTTGATTGACGATGTCAGCGGCATGATCTCGATCAAAGCCGACAGTAAAGGCTTGCGTTTTCAGACGATCAAGGAGCCATATCTGCCAGAATTTGTTGAGGGGGACGAACATCGTCTCCGCCAAATCTTATTGAATTTATTAGGCAACGCGGTCAAATTTACCGATCACGGCAGCGTCACATTGCGCGTCGCGACCGTGCATGATCCCGTAGAGACGCGCGGTCGCGCGTCTCTACGGTTTGACATTGAAGACACCGGCGTCGGAATCGCGCCGGATGATTTGGCGCGCCTGTTTACCCCGTTTCAACAGGTTGGAGACGTTGCTCATAAGGCGCAAGGCACCGGCTTAGGATTGGCGATCAGCCGCAATCTCGCGGAACTGATGGGCGGGATATTAACTGTCACCAGTCTCGTCGGCGTCGGCAGTGTCTTTCGGTTCGATGTCTCGTTGCCGATCATCGCCGCCGATGCCTTTCAACCGCCAGAATGCCGCCGAATCATTGGCGTGCATAACGCCGCGCCGACGATTCTCGTGGTGGACGATCTGGCAGAGAATCGGCAAGTGCTTGCGGAATTGCTGAAATCCTGGGGATGTCGCGTCGTGGAAGCCCACAACGGATACGAGGCATTGCGGCAAGTCGCGGCACACTCTCCCGCTGCGGTGATCACAGATTTGCGAATGCCTGATATGGGGGGCGTGGAGTTGATTCAACATCTCCGCCAGATGCCGGAATGTCGAGACATGGTCATCATCGCGTCGTCAGCCAGCGTGTATCAGGAAGACCAGCGCCAGAGCCTGGTGGCAGGGGCGCAGGCGTTTTTGCCGAAGCCGATTCATGCGAGCGTGTTGAGTGAGTTGTTATCCTCGTTAGGAGTAGCAAAATGGTGTTATCAAGAGGAGACGCCTTTAGCAGTTGCCATAAATGCTTCAGAAGAACTGCCGCCGCTTTCCACGCTCAGGGCATGGTTTGATTTGGTGAACATCGGCGATATTGTGGTGTTACGCGAACAGATCGCGGACGTTGTTCAAACTGAAGGCAGATTTACGTCATTTACCTGTAAAATCAAGAATCTCGCAGAATGTTTTCAAGTGAGTCAGATTCGACAGATTCTTGAGGAAGGCATCGAAGAAGCGATGCGACGAACAGCCGAAACCGATCCTCAAATAGAATCTCTGGCGCATATCCCGGAGGAATGGCTTGGCACATTGCGCATGGCGAGCCTCATTGCAGATATAGACACAATGATGGATGTCATCCGCAATATCCAGACAATTGCCCCAATCCTGGCGGATAAACTTGAAAAGCTCGCGTATCATTTCGAATATGAAAAGATCGCGTGCCTGCTTCAAAATTGCGCTGACGTAATAAACAAGTAATACCAATGGTGTTTGGATAGATCAGAAATACTGTAGAGACGCCCCGCCGGGGCGTCTCTACCATGGCTAAACAAATATGATCTTTTTTATCACAATTAGTTCACTACCTTACAAAAACGACAACGAATGAAAGAAAGGAACGAATTAGAGCGGCTCTCGCGCCTTCCGATTCGTTGTATTCTCCAATTCGTTGTCGTTTTTGTAAGGTACTGAATCACAATTGGTATAATTATCCGAATAACAGTATGCCAAAATCAGCCCTGGCTTCTTTCAGCAAGTCGAACTCGATTCTGACGAAGAATGCTCTTCAACGTAACAGCCTTATTCGCCGGATTTCTACGGAATAGATGATCTTTTCAAACGCATTTGGTCTTAGATGCGAGCAATAAAAATTAACGCTCGCCTTTATATAAGGATTGACAAACCTCTCTGGATCGTTCACGATGTATTGGTCAATCAATGATTCGCGATCCTGTTCAGGGCGCATTCACTGACAGGAAAGGCGAAGGAGGTGATCGTTATGGGACAATACTACAAATTCATCAATCGCACTCGTCAGGAAGAGTCGCAAATTTCACTGCCGTTTAATTTCGGCCTGCCGTATGCCAAATCGCTCGAACATTACGACCAGAAGGAAGTCGAGGCCATGTTCCGGTTTGTCGCGAAACATAATGAAGGCTGGAGCGAGTCCGATGAGTTAGTGGCGGTCGGCGATTATGGGAACGAGATCACGTTTACGGAGGTTAAATCCCACGACTCTGGATATGGATGGGAAAAATATCAGCCCAAACCGGTCCCGCCCAAAAAGCTTGAACCTGACGACACCGGCTCATAACTGCGAATGCTGACCGAGCGCGCTGCCGCGCGAAAGCGGCAGCGCGCCATTCATCGCCGCCAATATCCATCGCTTTCCCCTCGCTCGATTCCCTGTCCGGGAGTCGCTGACCGCAGGACGGACAAGAGAGCGCGTTATGTTCGAACATTTCTTGCTGTTTCCGAGTGCCTATCTGTTTACAGGACTGTTCGGCGTAATCCTGATGGGCTACGTCCTTTTTTACATGCTGACCATCCGCCCGAAATCCCAGGCACACTGGAATTTAATCGGCTTCTATGGCGGGTTGCTATTGTGTTATTCCGTGATGTTCGTGATAAACAGCAATCCTATATATTTCGGAGCGCTCGCCCCTTTCGAGGATACGTTCATGCTGTTAGGCTCAGTCGGCTTGATCCGCTTTGCCTATTGTTTTCCACACAACGATCAGCCGCGCGAGGCGCAGTGGATGACAGCAGTCTTTGCTGCGCTTGCGTTTTGGGCGTTCGGTTATAGCTGCCACTATGCGTATCATTGGTTCACCAGAACTCAGCCATCGGAAGTCACACCGTATTTCTGGTTGATCGTGCCGGTGATGACGCCGCTCGCACTCACCATATTCTGGCGGCGTGCCATGTATTACGCGTACTCCGAGCAGTCAGATCGAACATGGCAGAACGCCTTACATCTCCTGTTCAGACGTCCACAGCATCCAGCAGCACAGGCGCATCGTCACTTTACCATTGCTATGAGCATCGCCTTAGGCTCGACGCCGTTTGCGGTTGCCGCGGCCTTCCCGCAGATATTTCATATCAATTGGCTCTATATTGACTATGGCTTCAGCGTGACAATGCTGCTCTCTATGGCAGCCGTTGCGCTCGTCTATTTTAACCATGCCCCGCATCCCCTGACGTTTTTAGTCAAATTAGTCGGGGTTGCGTTAGTGACGCTGTTTCTGATCACCAACATCATTGTGATTGAATTGGCAATATTTATTTCAGGCGAACGCGAGGCGGAACAGAATCTGTTCATTCAGATCGCGAAGCAAGCCGCGCTCTCCAAAGATTTCACGACGCTGCCGTCTGATATTCTGTATATTGTTTCCCGGGATACGGGCGCTCCGCCTGATGATACAATCGCTCATCTCGAATTCGGAAACCCTCAAAAATTCAACAGATGGAGCGCAAACAGGTTGCCGCAAGAAATGCTCTTGCAGAGCCACGCCCAGTTTTTTCTATCCCATCGCCAGTATCAGGTCGGGATTAATTACGAACCATACAATCGGATTGTACAGCAGAAAATACTTCGACTGCTCCTGTTAAGCGTGATGAACAGCATCGTCATCATATTCGTCTTCCCTCTTTTCTTTCGGATGATATTAGTGAGGCCGCTCAACAATTTATTAGCCGGTGTCCAACAATTTCGAGATAGGCAGTTCCAAACAGCCATTCCGATTGAGTATGATGACGAGATCGGCACGTTGACCGCCGCCTTCAATCGCATGACCCATGAGTTGCATAACGCAGAACAGGCGCGCATCAGCCTGACCAACGAATTAGCCCGGAAAGACCTGTTTCATTACTTGTTTGAAGCCCATAGCGCCGTGATGCTGCTTGTCAATCCGGACACCGGACAGATCGCGAGCGCGAATTCAGCGGCGTCTCGCTACTACGGCTATCCGCTCGAAGAATTGCAAGCCATGTCTGTGTATCGCATCAATCAACTGCCGTCTAAGGAGGTCAACGAGGCGATGCGGCAGGCCAAGTTGTCGCTGCGCAATGATTTCGAGTTTCAACATCGGTTGGCGAACGGCGAGATTCGCGATGTCGAAGTCCACACGACGCTAATAACCTGGCAGCAGCAGGCGCTTCTTTTTTCCATTATTCATGACATCACCGCCCGCAAACAAGCTGAAATAGCCATGCGCGAACGCGAGGCGCAATATCGTCTGCTCGCGGAAAATGCCCAGGATGTGATCTGGCTCATGAATCCGACAGGCCAATTTACCTACGTCAGCCCATCCGTCGAAAAGCTACGCGGTTACACGCCCCAGGAAGTGTTGCAGCAGACGCCGGAAGAAGTGTTGACTCCCGAATCGCTGAAGATCGTACAAGCAGCGATGGCGAATGTCGTAATGAAAATCAAACAGGGAGCTCCTCTTTTGCAGACAACCCCGGTTGAATTGGAACAACCATGCAAAGATGGCTCAACGGTCTGGACTGAAGCCTTGGTGCAGCCGATCTTTGATGCGCAGGGGGAGTTTAGCGGCTTTCTCGGCGTGACGCGCAATATTGCCGCACGCCGCCAGGCTGAACACGCCTTGCGCGAACGCGAGGCATTACTGAATGCGGTGGGAGAGATCGCCAGAATCGGCGGCTGGGAGCTTGATATAAAGACGCTGAAGGTGACATGGACAAAAGAAACGTATCACATTCATGAAATTCCAGAACGCGACTTCGTGCCATTCGCGGAAGCCTTAAACTTCTACCATCCCGATGACCGCCTGGCGCTTGAACTCGCGCTGCAACGCGCCATGCAACATGGAGAGGCGTTCGACTCGGAATTCCGCTTCATCACGGCGAAAGGGCGTCGCCTGTGGGTTAGAGCGATTGGACGCCCGATTATGATTGATGGACAAATCACGCGTTTGATCGGCGTGTTTCAAGACATTACTGACCGCAAACGAGCCGAAACCGCCCTGCGCCTGTCAGAAAAAAAATTCAGGCAATTCTTCGCGCAGATGCCGGAATATGCGTACATGATTTCGGCAGATGGATTCATCCTCGATGTGAATGCCGCCGCCCTCCAAACCTTAGGGTATTCGCGAGAAGAGTTGATCGGGCAGCCTATCAGCGCCATCTACGCCCCTGAATCGCTCCCGAAAGCCTCCCTGTTATTTGCGCGATGGAAAGAAACCGGACGATTGACAGATGAAGAACTCGAGATTATCACGCGCAACGGCGACAAGCGCACGGTGTTGTTAAATGTGGAAACCATTAGGGATGATGATGAGAATATCATGCACTCCGTCTCGGTGCAAACCGATATTACGCTGCGCAAGCAGGCCGAAGACGCACTCCGTGCCAGCGAACAGCAATTGCGGCTGATTGTCGAAGCCTCTCCGCTGCCATTGTTATTAGGCCGCGCCTCAGGGGAAATTTTAATGGCGAACCAGGCATTCTGTCATTTATTCGGTTACACGGGCGATGAGATCAGACGCGGAAAAAACGCTGGAGACCTCTATGCGGATCGAGAGCGCGATCAACCGCGCGTTCGCGCCGCGCTTGAGGAGTTTGGACGCATCTCGCAGTGGGAACTGCGCGCGCGCAAAGCCGATGGAACCATCTTCGATATCCTGCTCTCTTATGAGCGCATTCTGTATGACGGGCAGCCTGCCGCGCTCGCCGCAATTTACGATCTGACAGAGCGCAAGCAGTTGGAAGCGGAATTAATTCGCGCCCGCGACGCCGCTGAACATGCTGAACGGATTAAAAGCACCTTTTTGGGGAACGTGAGTCACCATCTTCGTACCCCGCTCAATGTGATTCTTGGCTTTACGGAATTAATGTCAACAGACGCGACTCTTGCGCCGATCTACCAGGAATATCTCACGATGATCCGGCAAAACGGCAAAGATTTGCTGGCATTGATCAATAAGATGCTCAAAGTCTCGAAACTCCACCCTGACGAGCTTGCTGCCAATGAATCGTCTCGACAGTTATTCGCGCTCTTGGAAAGCCAGACGCCGTCGGTCACGCTGACGCCGCAGCCGGAGATCGTTTTATTGGATAGCGATCTCGCGGCGCTGCAAGCCGAAATGTCGGAACTGCCAGAGGATATGCGGCACAGATTAGCGGAAGCGACACGACATTTTGATATTACGTTGATGCTTGAGATCATCGAGCAACTTCGCGATTTCCGCCCCGGGCTGGCAGAACGACTAAGCCCATTCGCGCAGAATTTTGAATATGAACTGATTCTGAAAATCGTTCAGCCCGACGAACAGTTTTTTGCGGACGCATCGAACCAGTGCGGTTAGAAGCGCCAACGCAAGCGTTGGCGCTCCTGGGACGTTTCGATGCTTCGGCAGGCTCAGGACGGCGCATCAGCGATGATTCGGATCGCCTGATAAACGATAATCCCATCCGGCACGCCTTTGAGTTTGACGCCGACAATCGGTTTGGCTTCGACGAACTCTTTGACAAGATCATAGGTCTGCTGGCAGATGATGATTTCGCCTCCCTGCGCCACGCTGCATAAGCGCGCGCCGAGATTCGCCGCCCGCCCGATGACGGTATAATCCGTGCGTTTGCGGCAGCCGACTTCGCCAACGATCAACTCGCCAGTCGCGATGCCGATTCCAATCGGGCTTTTCGGCACACCCTGCGGTTCCCAATTCTCCATGACCGTCTGATGAATTTTTTGCATATCTAACGCCGCGCGAATCGCTCGCAACGCGTGATCTTTCTGGGAAAATGGCGCGTTGAACAATGCCATCACTTCGTCGCCGACAAATTTATCAAGCGTCCCCTCATGCGCGAAAATCACGTCAGTCATGCGTCCGAGATAATCGTTGATAAAGCCGAGCAGCAGGTCTGGCGCGATGCGTTCGGCTAAGGCCGTCGAGCCGCGCACATCGGCATAAAGCACGGTCACGATAGAGCGGTCGCAATTGACAATATCCTGATCTTGCGACGACAGCAGCCGCTCCATAATATGCGGATCAAGCGAGCGGCCAAGAATCTCGCGTAAATGGCGTTGTTCCAGGCTCTCGAAAATGGCCGTGTCCATCTGGCTGGCAATGGCGCTCAACAAGCGGCGGTCTTCCGCATCGAAGCCATTCTGGCCGTAACGGTTGATCACGCCAAGCACGCCGATAATCCGATGTTCCAAAATCAAGGGGAGGCACATCACGGAATGGAGCGCGGTATCGGTACGATTTTCGCAGACCATTTTCGCCTGCTGGAGCGACCTGGTCGCGATCCGGTTCAGTTCTTCATAATGCGGCGCAATAGGAAACAGATCGTTGTTTGTCGTGGCGCGCAATTCCAACAGGCGTTCAGCCTGATTATACAGCATGATAAATCCGGCTTCCGCTTTGATCACCTTGCGAAGTTCGGCTAACACCGCATTAAGCATTTGATCGAACGGAAGATGCTGATCGCGGATATTATCAATGCGATAGACTGTCTCAAGCTCTTTATTGCGCAATTGCAGTGCATTGTACTCATAGGCCTGAATCACGGCAGAATCCAGCAAACTTTCGGCGATGGTCAGCAATTCGATGTCATGTTGGTCAAATGCGGCATGTAAGCGGGCAACCAGCAAAACTCCCAGCCGCTGCTCTTTAAGGAAAATCGGCACGGCAGCGACAGTCACCTGTTCGGCGCATGTTTTGCCAGCCAGAGCGGAAGGAACGGCGTCCCCTTCCCAGATATTGACAGCAAACAAGCCCTGCGCGCGGACTTCTAATTCCTGCACGCGCTCGCGGTCGAATTGCCCGAAACATCCGCTGCGGTCTTTCACCGCTTTCGAATGCAATTCGCCGGTTTCACTGTCATACAGGCAGATCAGGCATAAATCCGCCCGAAGATGCTCCGCGAGCGCGCTGGCTAACGCCTGCATCATGTCGGCTGGCTCAGGCAGCGAATCCCGAATATCGTCAACCGCCAGCATCAACTGGAGTTGCCGCTGCTGGCGTTCAATCATATCCTGAAGTTGTTCTATGCTGTGATTGCTCATAATCATCAACTCTTTGGTTCAAGGTTAATATTGACAGGCATCGGCGCAACCTGCCCATGTTAAGTACCACCGTAGTATCGTTGATATGGAAAGTCAATAATTTTGACAGAAAACTGAAGAGAATGGAGATGATCGCACATAAAAATTTTCGGGACAGGATGCCAAGCTCACAACATGATATTCTTCGCAAGGCCAAGTTGACCGGCTTTTCCTGGCGAGCTTTGTGTCTTGGCGTGAGGCAAAATTATTTCCAATCAATAACTGATGTTACGCAGCAGGTTCAATACAAATGGCCGCAAACTCCCCTCCTGGGAGGGGTTGGGGGTGGGTGGTGGACACGAAGACGCCGCACAGGACACCACCCACCCCTTGCCCCTCCCAGGAGGGGAATTGTCGGCGGCGTTGCGTAACATCAGTCAATAATATGTGTTAGTGCCGTATAGTAAATTTCTAAATCCCCGAAAAAAAAACTTGCTTCAGTAGCATACAATAATTTAAGTAACTACGCTGCTACAACGTAGCAAATAAGATTTTCCGTTCGTTCTCAGCGTATCAAAGGAACTGTTCATGCTGGTCGAAACGATGGTTTCGACCAACATCGCAACGCGCAACAATTCTATGTTCAGGAGAGAAACCGTATGAAACTGAATCATTTTTCTGCCATCTCGCTGTTCGGAATAGTTATCCTCCTTATAATCAGTCATGCCGCCGCAGAATCAACGCTGCCAGATATTGCAAAAGCGGATTGGCTGCTCTTAGGGACATTTACCGCTGCCGACGCTGAATTATGGGGCGATGTGGCGGCGTTTCAGACCGATTATTTAACAGACATCGGCGGAGAAGCGGCGGCGCGTCCGCAAAAAGGGCAGCAAACCGCCGGGAAAGAGTGGACAAAGGCGTCGCAGGCCATGCCGATTGATTTACTAGCCGCGTTCGGGAATCAGCAAAATTGCGTCGCCTACGCCTACCTTGAATTCGAGTCCACCAGCGAACAGCAAGCCGCGCTCAAACTCGGCTCGGATGACGGCATCCGCGTCTGGCTAAATGGCGAATTGCTGTTGTCGCATCACGCCGCCCGCCCCATCAATGCCGATGACGAAGCGTTAATCGTCACGCTTCAGCCCGGCGTCAATCGCTTGCTGCTGAAAATCAGTCAGCTTGGCGGCGATTGGGGCGTTGCGGTGCGGTTGCGTTCATTAGAAGAAGAACAGCAGGATTGGGGGAAAACGACAGCGCGAAATTTAGCGGCGCGACCGCTGGATCAGATTGTCCTGAAACCGGAGACATTTTTTTGTACACCGATGACCACGCCAGCGTTTGCCGTCGCTGAGCCGGTTGATATCACCGTCAAAGATTTGCAAGGCAATGTGCTGGCAAGCGCCGCCGGAGAAACCGGCAAACCGGCAGCCGTGCCGCTACCTGCCGATTTTGCGGGAACAGCGATTCTGCGAGTCACAGGCAAAAAGACGTTCGCCAATCCGGTGTCCGAACAGACGATCTTTTTCGGCGATCCGGCGGCGGCTTCGCAAAAACTGATTGAAGACGCTCGCAAGCTGCTCGAAAAAACGAACGGCCTCGAATTCGCCGACGATCTGCGCGCCACTATCGGTTTTTATGCTGACGTGTTAGAGGGCAACGTGCATGAATCGTTGACATCAACGGCGCGGCGGCTCGCGGCGATTGACACGCTGTCGCGCTTGATCGCCCTTGTTAACGCGAATAATTGGAATGCCGACGCCTTCAAAGGCGTGCATCACTGGGCGTATGTGTCGCCGATTGACGACTCGTTCCAACCCTACAGCCTCTACGTGCCGCAAAATTACGACGCCAGTAAAACGTATGGGCTGATCGTGGCGCTGCACTGGTACACCGGCGACGATTTGAGTTCGATGAGCAGTTTAGGAATCGCGAAATTGCAGCCAGAGGATATGATCGTGGTCGCGCCGTTCGGACGCGGCGACATGGGGTATCTCAGCGCCAGCGAACAGGACGTGCTCGACGTGATGGCGATGACGCAGCAGCGTTTTCATGTTGCCCCGGATCGCGTCTATCTCGTCGGCTGGTCAATGGGGGGATTCGGCACCTGGCGCATAGGGCAGCACTGGGCGGAAAAGTTTGCCGCGATTGCGCCGTTTGATGGCTGGAGCGGCACGGATTTTCTGGGCAACCTGCGCAATGTCGCCACACTCGTCGTGCATGGCGACGCAGATATGACTGTGCCAGTTACGTATGATCGCGAGGCGGTAAAATATTTGCGCGAGGCGGGTTACACTGTCCGCTACGATGAATTGCCAGGCGTGAATCATACCGGCTGGAACAACTGGATTCTGGAAGCGCCGAGCGAACTCGAAGCGCGGCTATTGAATTATTTCCGGCAATACACGCGCGATCCGTTCCCGAAAGAGGTCGTGCTGAAAACGAATTATCCGCGCTATGGCAAGCAATACTGGGTGCGGCTGATTGAATTGGCGAATCCGCCGGAACCAGGCGTGATTACAGCCAAACGAACAGACGCGGCGCATGTCGCTGTTCAGACCGAAAACGTCTCCGTGTTCACGCTCAACTTGCACCAGCCGCAATTGCAACAAGGCACGGCGCTTGAGGTGACGATTGACCAGACGACGCTGAAGGTCGAGCCACAAAACGGAGATGCCTGGTTTAAGCTCCAGGATGGCGCGTGGGTCGTGGCGCAGGACGACCGGACGCCCGGCATGATCGCGCATGACGGCGGCGGATTGGCCGATATTTTCGTGCGCCCCACGTTGATTGTCTATGGCACGCAGCAGCGCAAAGAGATTTTGCAGCAGGCAGCAGAAATCCTCGCGACGAAATGGGCGACGACACCGCAAATTCCAATCGGCTCGAAAATCGGCGCATTCCGGCGCAAAGCTGATGTTGATGTCACAGAAGAGGATATGAAGCAATATCATCTCCTGCTGATCGGCACGCCGGAAGAAAACAGTGTCGCCGCGAAATTGACCGATGTCCTGCCGATGAAATTTTCCGGCAACAACATTATTATCGGCGAAAAAACGTTCCCGAATATCGGATGTGCCGTGACCATGCCGAATCCGCAATTCCCGTCCCAATTAGTCGCCGTCTTGACGCTCCCATTTTCCGACGGAGATATTCAGGGCATGCTGCCATACACGCCGCTGCAATTTTTCGGCTATGATATTCACCCCAATTCCAGCGCGCCGCGTGCCTTCCCGGATGTCGTGCTGTTCGGTTCGCTCGATTTCCGCAACGAGCCAATCTGGTCAGGCTGGTTCGATTATCGCTGGCAGCAGGTGCGGCGCAGTCAGTAAAAATAATAATTATTTACCACGAAACACACGAAATACACGAAAATATGGACATCTCTTGAATGAATGTAACTATTTAGCCCGTAGGGCTTCAGGTGTTGTAGAAGTCGCATTTAGACCCATTGCCCCTCTACTGCGTAGCGGTTGTGGAGGGAGCATATCGCCTACGGCGAAAATGAGCTAAATAGTTACGAATGAATTACATGATCGTCTTCGTGTGTTTTGTGGTGATGACATAGATATGATTGCAAGAAGATGGAAATGTATTTGCCCACGTCATCAACGCGACGGCTTTCTTGCTCACCTCAATGAGACAGGAGTGAGGGATGTTTCAAGCACGCCGGGTTTTCTTGGCGCGCAGATTTTAGAACGCCCGCTTGGAGACGCTATTGAAATGACACTGATTTCCTATTGGGATTCTGTCGAAGCGATCCGGAAATTCGCGGGCGACAATATCGAAGTTGCCCGATTATATCCTGATGATGCGCGTTATGAAATCGTGGCGGATCGGCATGTGAGGCATTATACGGTCATCAATCAATATCGAATCGCTTTTGAAAAGGAAAGATGATGAAAAAACCATTACAAATATTAGGCATTGTTGGCAGCCCGCGACGCGGCGGAAATACGGATATTCTGGTTGAAGAAACGTTGCGCGGCGCAAGCGAAGCTGGCGCGATAACGGAAAAAGTGTTTTTGCCGGAGTTACAAATTGGCGCTTGCCGCGCCTGCCAATCCTGTTTGAATACCGGAAGATGCGTTCAGCAAGACGATATGCCGGCGTTATTGGAAAAAATGGAACGAAGCGATGTTTGGGTATTAGGATCGCCAGTCTATTGGTCAAGCCCAAGCGCCCAATTTAAGCTGTTTCTCGACCGCTGGTTCGGTCAGAGCAGGATCGTGCGTTTCGAAGGCCGACGCACAATTGTCACAATGCCGATGGAAGCCGATAATTCCGAAGAAATTAGCCAGATCGAGCGCAATCTTTCGGGGATGTTTACAACGATTACGGATTATCTGAAGATGGAATTGTTCGCCATGATTTTCGCGTCGTCGGTGTGGGAGGCCGGAAAAATCCGCGAATTTCCAGAGAAACTTGCCGCCGCGTATCGTGCAGGCCAACAGGCCGTTCAACAGCCTCTAAAATCCTCATAAACAAGACATCTGAAAGCGCATTCGAAAAGAAATTTGCCACATTCCTTGACAAAAACCGAATTTTCGGCGATGTTACAGCGCGTCCAGATACGATGAGGATAACTTCGACTCAGACCTCACAGGTCTCCAAGACCTGTGAGGTCTGAGCTAAAGTTATTTTTCCAACATTACGAAATAAGAATTCTCCCTCATATTTTCGTGTGTTTCGTGGTAAATAATTACAATAATTTTTTTCACATCTCAGGAGGAAAATCATGGAAAATCCGGTTCATGAATATTGGAAAATTCGGTTGAATGATGTCAAAAAAAGCCTGGAAGGGAACAATTTCGAGGTGTTTTTAGCAGAAACCACGACCGAGGCGCTGCGCATATTTTTTGACGATATTGTCACGCCGACCGGCGCAAAAACCTTCTCCTGGGGCGGAACGCTGACCATGCGAGCGACCGGCGTCCATGAGGAATTGTTGAAAGATCGCTCGAAGACGGTGTTGAACCCCGACGATCCGGAGATGTCGCCAGACCAGCGGCTTGAGCGGCGGAGAGAATCATTGTTGGTGGATATATATTTGATGGGCTGCAACGCGCTGGTTGATACCGGCCAGTTAGTCAATCTTGATGCCATCGGCAACCGGGTCGGCGCGTTGACCTTCGGCCCGAAATATGTCGTGGTGTTTGTCGGCAGAAATAAAATCGTGTCCAGCCTTGATGGCGCGATGGGACGCATCAAAGAGTATGTCGCGCCCGCTAATTGCCTGCGGCTCGACAAGAAAACGCCGTGCGCCAAAACCGGCCTCTGCGAGGATTGCGCCAGCCCGGATCGCATCTGCAACTCCTGGACAATCACCGAAAAATCCTTCCCAAAAGGTCGAATCAAAGTTATTCTCATCAATCAGGATTTAGGATTGTAACCTATTACAGAATTAGGGCAGGCAAACCAGAAAGAAATCACACCTCACAGGTTTTAAAAACCTGTGAGGTTTTTCAATAAAAGGGGGAGTTATGACCGAAAAAGTCGCGTTAGACTGGGGCAATCTTGGGTACGGCTACACCCGCACAGATTACAATTATATCTCATACTGGAAAAGCGGAAAGTGGGACGACGGACGGCTGACGGCGGAAAATACCGTGACAATCAGCATCGGCTCGACCGCCTTGCATTACGGGCAGGAATGTTTCGAAGGCTTGAAGGCGCAAACCGCTCGCGACGGCAAAATTTATCTGTTTCGTCCGGATCAGAACGCGAAACGGATGAGCGCCAGCGCAAAGGGAATCCTGATGCCGGACGTGCCGGAAGATCGCTTTATTGACGCCTGCCTTCAGCTTGTCCGCGCCAATCTGCGCTGGGTTCCGCCGTATGGCACAGGCGCGAGCTTTTATCTCCGCCCGTTCGAATTCGGACATGGCGATAACCTCGGCGCAAAGCCAGCGGACGAATATATTTTTTGCGTCTATGGCTCGCCGGTCGGGCCGTATTTCAAAGGCGGCATGAAACCGATTTCGATCTGCGTGGCGGATGTTGATCGCGCCGCGCCGCGCGGCACCGGGCATTTAAAAATCGGCGGCAATTACGCGGGCGGTTTGATGACACGGATGCTGGCGAAACAGGCGGGCTTTGATGATAATTTGTTTCTTGATCCGCAAACCAGAACGTTGATTGATGAACTCGGCGGCGCGAATTTTTTCGGCGTGACAAAAGACGGCACGGTCGTCACGCCCGATTCTCCCTCGATTCTGCCAAGCATCACGCGCCGATCGGTGATAGAAATTGCGCGAGACGTGCTTGGTTTGAAGGTCGAAGAGCGGCCAGTGCCAATTGCGGAAATCGCCGATTTCGTGGAAGCGGGCGCATGTGGCACAGCCTCAATTATCGCGCCGATTGGCAGCATCTTTTACAACGGGAAACGTTACGAATTTTCCGGCGGCAAAGAAACTGGCCCGATTACCAGACGCCTCTACGACGTGCTGACCGCCATGCAGCGCGGCGACCATCCCGCGCCAGACGGATGGCTGGTGGAAGTCTGAATGCCGTTCACACGCCCCTCTGGGACGCGGAGTCTAGTACATGATTTCGTAAAAAAAATATACACCGGTAGCCCGCCCTACGTGCAGGGCCGTTACGTTCTCGTTCCACGCTCCGCGTGGAATGTCCCCAGCCCGCCGCTCTGCGGCGAAAACGGGACGCGGAGCGTGGAACGAGGAGCATCGCCGCCCTCGCGGAATTCAGAACGTAACAGCCCTGTCCGTGTATTGGTGTCAACCCTCGTGAAGAATGCAGTATCGCAAGATTTTTGCGTGGATCCGTACAATCTTTTTGCAACATTTTTCTTGACAGTTTTGGGCGAAACATCGAAAAGAATATTTAGAAATTTTTTACAAGATCGTTTTTTCGCAATACCTGATTAGCAGGCATCTTCAGGCAAGGTTAGTGTTTGATAACTTTTGAAGTCTTTTCTTTATGCGAACTTACGAGATTTTTCCGAGGATCGGTTGCTCTTTTTTTGACGGATCGTAAAATTTCGCGTAACGCCTTGTAAAGACAGCGGTTATGGTGTTTTTCGAAAAAATCGATCCTCGGAAGTTGTAACGTCTTGATTTTTAATGAGTTACGAATGTGTCGGAAATTGAATTTCCGGTGAAAATGTGGTGATTTTGCCCCGAACTGGATCGATCCTCGGAAATGGATATCTAACTGATTGAAAAATCAGGGGTTGCGGAGGGGGCAGTCACAACACAGCGTCAGCCCTGAAAGGGATTGAAACCAACCCTATAAAAATTTTCTTTCATTATTCTTTGATGAGTCACAACACAGCGTCAGCCCTGAAAGGGATTGAAACTATGGAATGAGAAAAAGTTACCCCTTACACCAAAGTCACAACACAGCGTCAGCCCTGAAAGGGATTGAAACCCCGTGATTGTGACGTTGATGACCGTCCCCATCGCCCGTCACAACACAGCGTCAGCCCTGAAAGGGATTGAAACATCAATATTTGCCATACGTAATAATGATTTTCTTTGGGCGTCACAACACAGCGTCAGCCCTGAAAGGGATTGAAACTTCGACGAACCTAAACCTGCAAGACGGTACGGTTCGTGTCACAACACAGCGTCAGCCCTGAAAGGGATTGAAACTCTCACCATTCGGCAATGACGCCAAATCGCCTAAGGTCACAACACAGCGTCAGCCCTGAAAGGGATTGAAACTTCCATAATTTAATATTGCAACCTCATCATCTATTCCTTCGTCACAACACAGCGTCAGCCCTGAAAGGGATTGAAACCCAGACATCAGCGAGATTGCCAGAGACTTGCCAAGTCCGCGTCACAACACAGCGTCAGCCCTGAAAGGGATTGAAACGGAGGACAAAAAAAATGTTAGAGATGGCGAAGGCTGCTGGTCACAACACAGCGTCAGCCCTGAAAGGGATTGAAACATCCTGGACGTCGCGTCGAGACTTACTGGGCATGGTCACAACACAGCGTCAGCCCTGAAAGGGATTGAAACTCGCTGAGTACCTGAGAAAGAAAACTCTCGCTAATGTCACAACACAGCGTCAGCCCTGAAAGGGATTGAAACAGTGAAAGATCATACGCTGACATTGGTTGCCACAAATGTCACAACACAGCGTCAGCCCTGAAAGGGATTGAAACCCCCGGCGCGAACGGAATCTTTAATCGCCTCGGCCGTCACAACACAGCGTCAGCCCTGAAAGGGATTGAAACATTTTTGATGTCCAGTATCAGCCCGAAGGGGAAGGTCACAACACAGCGTCAGCCCTGAAAGGGATTGAAACATCATCTGCTTTACAAGCGCGTCGAATGCCTCAAAATCGTCACAACACAGCGTCAGCCCTGAAAGGGATTGAAACTCGTTGTTTCGATGACGCGGGCGAAATCACGCCGGTCACAACACAGCGTCAGCCCTGAAAGGGATTGAAACGCGGACGGGCGAGAGAAGTTGTTCCTCTCTCGCCCGTCCGCGTTTCAATCCCTTTCAGGGGTAGTGAAGAAACTGCTGGATCATTGCCTGCCTGCGCCTTGTTCCCTTCCCTGAGACCATTTGAGGACACCAACGAATCACGCGGTCAATTCGTTGGCGTTTTGACAAGGTGTAACGCCCCAACATGTTGCAGTCAACCGATCCCTGACACCTGCGCGAACGTTCTCTGACATTTCGCGTATTCGCGAGGGTAACTGTCTCCAGGACAGTCATGGCTGAACAAGGCTGTTCGGTACGACTCACCCCGGTCGTCGCCGCGCGTCGCGGCCCTCCGTTTAATACGGGGAAAGGCCGCCGTCTCATCTTCAATCTTCGATTCACCAGCGTTGCCATTCAGTCTCTCACTGCCGCGTGAAATTCTATTTGCCAGAAGAATATTCCTTGACATGCCATGATGTCTGTCACTAATGATGACATCATAACAGCCTGGCATCGCGCAATGGAGTGACCTCGCGAGACGGCCAAGCGGAGGGCGTTATGTGTCAATCTCGGTTGAGTATGCTGCAAAATATGCCGATTTTCGGAGGAATTCGGGAAGATATTCTTGAATTTATCTTGAAGACCGCCGAAATGATCACAATATCAGCGGGAGAATATTTTTTTCATGAGCATGATGCCGGAAACTCGCTGTTTGTCCTGGAACAGGGCCGGGCGGCGGTCACGAAATTGTGGAAAAACCGGGAATACGTGTTGACGGAACTGCATGACGGCGATTGTTTCGGCGAGATGGCGCTGATCGATCTTGGGCCACGAACAGCGTCAGTCGTGGCGCTCAACGTTTGCACCGCCATTAAGCTCTCGTGTGGAACGATTTTTGGCATCTACAAAAAAGATATCGAGCAATTCACCATGATTCAAATGAATATGGGGCGCGAAGTCTCCCGCCGCCTTCGCAAGATGGACGAGCAGAGCTTTCAGGCGCGCGTTGAAGCCAATGAATTTCCGCTGCGCCCACTCTGAGGGCCGCAGACAAAGGACGGCATGGTATGGCAAAAAACGAACAACGTTCGGTTTCCCCCCAGGAAACATCTGCTCTGGCAGAACAGATCAAAAAAACGATGGCGTATTACCACAACATGATTGCGAATACGCCGAAAGCCTCGCCATTAAGCGTAAACGCGCATTTAAAACTCGGCAAACTTTATGTGCAGCTCGGCGATAAAGCCGCCGCGTTAAACGAATATTTTATCGCCGCCGTCCAATATACGCATCGCCGAGAAGTCGTCAAAGCCCTCGCCGTTCATCAGATGATCAAACAGTTAGCGCCAGAGACCGACGAGATTCCCGCGGATTTAGGCGATTTTTATTTTCAATCGAAATTAATTTCCAATCGCGTCACCTCGCGCCTTTCTGAGCCAATCGCCTTGTCTGACGACGATGCCGAAGACGCCTTGCAGCATCAGACCTACACGCTTGAAATGCTGCCCTATGAACAGCGCACGACCTTCGAACACCAGGGCGAGGCGCGAGAGGAAGGAGACATCGCCGCCCATCTGAAACGCAATCCGGTGTTCCGTTGTCTCTCCTGGGTGGAACGGCAATGGCTCGAAGAAAATGTGCGCGTCTCGTTTTTTGCGGCAGATGATGTGATTTTGCCGGAAACGCACGAAGGGGAATCGCTCTTTGTCATTTTAGACGGACACGCCAGCATCGTGACGCCCGCGCAGGGGCATCAGGCTCGCGTGCTGACGACCTTAGCGCCGCAGGAATTTTTCGGCGAAATCGCCTTGTTAATGGATCAACCCAGCGGCGCTTCTGTCGTGGCGGCGAGCGAGTGCAGCATTATCGAAATCCCGAAACCTGTCCTGGCAACCGTGATCAAAAAACATCCCAGCATCGCCGAAATCTTGCGCGAAACCTCGCGGCGCCGGCTCATTGATACCAAATTAGCGCATGTTTCCCTGTTTACGCATCTGAACACCAGCGAACGCCAGCAGATCGCCGATTTTCTATCGCCGACGGAATTCAAACAAGGCGCGGTGATTCTGGCAGAAGGGGATGTCGGCGATTATATGTATATTATCCGCTCCGGGACGGTGGAAGTCTATACGCGCTTGCTGTCAGAACAAGAGGGCGCAAAATCCGCAGACGGTGAAGACGAACAACTTCTGCTCGCCACGCTGCATGACGGCGATTTTTTCGGCGAGCAGGCGCTCCTGACCAACGAACGCCGCAACGCGACGGTCATCGCCGCGACCGACACGCAATTACTGCGGTTTTCGAAGCCTGATCTCGAAGCGATTCTCCGGCGATATCCCCGCGTCGGCGAGATGCTGAAACGGTATCATCACCAGCGCACGACCGACACGTTAGATTCACTGCATGACGCATTTCAGCGCCTGATGGCCTATTATCACCCGAATATTCCGCCGTCCGAACTGGAATTTTAAGCGCGGACGGATCATTCTATTCGTAGGGGCGCGGTCTTCACGCATCCCTACGTGGTTGTCATAACAATATCAATGAACATTCAACCGGAGGGTACAATTATGAAAACAAAAGGGTTCATCATGTTGTGCAGTGTGTTATGCGCATGTCTGCTGGCGTTGGCCGCATTTGCCGCAGAGCCTCAGACGGAACCGCGCGACCCGTTTACGCCG
This sequence comes from Candidatus Moduliflexus flocculans, assembly GCA_000739515.1. GTDB lineage: Bacteria > Moduliflexota > Moduliflexia > Moduliflexales > Moduliflexaceae > Moduliflexus > Moduliflexus flocculans. The sequence continues at coordinate 853,542 of DF820455.1, read as the reverse complement.
TTAGCGCAGGAACCGAAGGCCGGCGATGGCTTGCAAGACCCGCTCACGCCGGAGGCAGCGAATCCGTTAGCGGCATACACGCTCGGCGAATTGCGCGTGGTTGGCATTGTATTAGGCGAACTTGGCAATCATGCCATGCTGCTCGCGCCGGACGGCAACACCTACCTGGTTCGCGTCGGCGCGATCATCGGCAAATTTAACGGCGTGGTCGCTGATATTTCCGCGAACGTCGTCACGGTCAAAGAAATAAAGGAATATCAGCAAGAACGCGAACTGATGCGAAAAGAAGAAGAGGCGGTATTGAAACTGAATCCGTTAGCGCAGGACGCCGCCGCAAAGCCAGGTTTTATTGTGTTAGACAACAAAAAATAATCGCATGACATTTCATGCGCTTCATCTTCACAAAGGAGTGTAAAAGTTTGCTTTTGCGATCCGACGAAGTCGGACAAAAAGTGCGATTCTGCCGCAACGCAACAGCACGCTTTTGCGCTCCTCTTGTCTTACATGTCATTGACTTCACATCCATTTATCCGTACCCTGATTGACCTGCGCGGCAATGCGCGAGCCTGTGTCTATACCGAGCCGCTCTGGGGAATCCCCTACAATTTGTATGCGCCTTACACCTCAATTTTTATGCTGACTTTAGGCATAAAAGATAGTCAGATCGGCCTCGTTGCCAGCATTGGCATCACGTTCCAGATTTTTTGGACATTGATGAGCGGCGCGATTACCGACAAGCTGGGCCGCAAACGCGCCACGCTGATGTTCGACCTGATTTCCTGGAGCATTCCCTGCCTGATCTGGGCGTTCTCGCAGAACTTCACCCATTTTTTAATCGCCGCGATTATTAACGCCATGTACCGCGTGCCGCACAACTCCTGGAACTGCCTGTTAGTGGAAGACACCGACCCGCGCCTGCTGGTGGATATTTATTCCTGGGTCTATATTTCCGGGCAGATCGTCGCTGTTGTCTCGCCGCTGGCCAGCGTCCTGATCGCGAAATTCACGCTCGTGCCGACGATACGCGGCCTCTACCTGTTAGCGTTCGTCATGATGACCGCGAAGTTTTTAGTGTTGAACGCCTTCGCCACCGAAACGCGGCAGGGCGTTATTCGCATGGAAGCGACGCGCCACCAGCCGCTCTTTGCCGTCTTGCGCGAAATGCCCGACGTGCTGCGGCAGATTCTGCAAACGCCCGCCACGCTTTTTACGGCGGGTTTGATGATGTTAACCAATATTTGCTGGATGATCAGCAATACCTTCTGGTCAATCTTTGTGACAGAAAAACTCCATATTCCCGCGAAACACTTAGCATATTATTATTTCGCCCGCTCGCTGGTCATGCTCCTCTTTTTCTTTTTCGCGATGCCGAAACTGCGCAACATGGATGTGCGCAAGCCATTATTGGCGGCCTTTTCGGTATTAATTCTGAGCCAAATCGCGCTGATTAACGTTCCGCACGAGAATTATGCGCTCTTGCTGTTCGCAACGATTTTGGAAGCGTGCAGCGTGCCGATCGCCACCACGTTTGTGGATAAATTGACAGTCATTACGATTAATCCCAAAGAACGCGCCCGAATTATGGCGATTTTATGGGGCGTCATGTTAGTTTTTACTTCGCCGTTCGGCTGGATTGCCGGGCAGTTATCAGAAATGAATCGCAGTTTGCCGTTTATCTTGAATATTATCTTATTCGCGCTGGGCGCTCTTCTGAGTTTGTTGGCGCGGTCGCGATAAACACATGGTGGAATTTATGCCGATGGCGAGAGCGTCGCCGCGCCTCAAGAAGGTAGTAAGCAAGCTGTCAGACACCTTTTTTCCTGACCATAACGTTCGGTGTCATTTATCCCTAATAACCCATCACGATGAAGGAGAAACGGAATATGCAAAACAGACGCAATATGTCATGCCTGTTGAGTATCTTGCTGCTGCTTGGAGGCATCGTATGGACAGCAGGCGCGGAAGAATTGCGAATGCTGATGACGCAAGGCTCAACGACGGATCAAGCGGTCGCCGAATTCAAGCAGATGATTCAGCAGAAATATCAGGTGGAATTGAACGTCACCGTCAATTACTGGGTCGAGCCGAAAGAAATTTATCAAGCGCTGAAAAATAAAACGGTTGAGATCATCAGTTGTCCGCATAACATTGCAAAAGACCCGGATTTCAAACTGATTTCCGGCAAGCTCGTCCTGCCGGTTGATTTGGCGAACGTCCCGAATTACAAAGACATCATTCCCGCCTTACAAAAGCCTGATTATCTGACCGAAGGCGACAGCGTGTATGGCGTCTCGTATGCCTACGCGCCGTATGGGTTAGCCTATAACAGCGCCATGTTCACTGAACCGCCAATCAGTTGGGCGGTGTTATGGGATCCGCAATACGCCGGAAAATACGCCATCAGTTCCGGCGTGTATGAGTTGAACGCGCTGATTACCGGCATGGCATTAGGGTTGGATAAGAGCAAGCTCGGTGATTTCGCCTCCATCAACACGCCGGAATTTCAGGAGAAATTGACCGTATTAGCCAAAAACGCGGGCGCAATGTGGACGGCAACCGACACCGCCGCTGAACTTCAGGGCAAAGCGCTGGCAGCGGCGTGGGGCTATTCATTCCAGGAACTAAAAACCAAAGGGGAAGAGTGGCGCTTCGCAGAACCGAAAGAAGGCACGTCTGTCGGCATCGGCAGCTTTTTGATCAGCCATACGCTACGCGACAATCCGACGATGAAAAAAATCGCCGAAGAGTGGCTCAATTTCGCCATCAGCCCGGACTATCAGAAAAATATTATTTTAGGCGCGTATTTTCCGGTCAATCTGACGATCAAAGACAGCATAGACCCGGCACTCGCCGCCTATTATCATTTGGATGATCCGAATTATTTTAAGGATCGGATGATCCCCTGGCCAATGCTGGATAAAAAGACCCGCGCCGCCTTCGAATTGTTCTGGAAGAAGGCGACGCGCTGAGTCGCGCAGACTCATGGCAGCTATTCATGTCGGTCGAAACTACAGTTTCGACCTACATCTTTCAAGGTGAGATTTTATCATGTCGCCATCCTTTAATCATGCATATATTCAGGTCAATTTAGGCGCAATCTTCAAAGCGATGCCGGAATTTTCCGCCTTCAGCGAATTGACGCTGACCATCAACGGCGCTGATTATGTGCCAGACTTGGTCGTTTATCCCAAACGACCAGTGACGTATTATCGCGATATTCTGAAAATGACAGACATTCCATTATTAGTCATCGAAATTCTATCGCCGACGCAGGGAATGCAAGAGATTATTGATAAATTCGCGATCTATCTTCAAGCAGGCGTGAAATCGTGTTGGTTGGTGCAACCGTATGGGCAGTCGGTGATGGTCTGGACAAGTCCTGAAAAATACACGCATGTCGTTGACGGCGATGTCGTAGATGAGGCGCTCGGCCTGCGCGTGCCGCTGACGCAGATTTTCGCGTAAAATAAAAAATGAGGGTTGGTTATGAAAACAATGGTTTCAGTCAAATCGGAGCGAAATGCCGCAACCATGCTCCATCTCGTACAATCAAGCATTGAGGGTGAAGCGCTGAAATTAGAATTAGCTGTCGAATTAGCCAATAAACGCTTGCAGCCATTCGAAACGAAATATCGCGTCACATCAGAAGAATTTATCGCTCGTTTTGCCGCCGAAGACCTCGAAGGCGGCGATGATGAATATGTTCGCTGGGCTGGCGAATTTCGGCTGAAACAACGGCTGTTAGATAAGTTAGCGCAACTTCGAGAGATCGAATATGAACATCCGATCCTATTTCAGCCAAATCAAGCGGCTGCTTGATCGTTATGCGGCGACCGATCTTGTGATTGACCTGAGTGTTCACTTCCTAACATAATTTTTACAACCCACCCCTTGCCCCTCCCAGGAGGGGAATTGCGCTGTGAGGCGGCGATGTGCGAAACTCCCCTCCTGGGAGGGGTTGGGGGTGGGTGATCAAAAAACGTTAGGAATTGAAGACCTGAGTGTACAATTCGACGAGCGCCCTGGCGATCAGGGATTCTTAAGCGGTTCTGTCGTGTTCAAAGACCTCTCCGCATTATTTTTTCGTGAATTCCTTGATGTCGCCAATGAACAGATTGATAAAATAATGTACTCATATCATTATCAAAATGCTGATGCCGTGTTGATTTTCCGATATGATAATGCGTTGCATAAGCCTGCGTTGCCTTTTCGAGAACACAAACATACGGAACAAGAAATTATCGCAGTCTCCGAGCCAACGCTTGACGATGCGCTGCTTGAAATTCTTCTGTTAAATCGGTGGTTATGATGCGCAACCCGAACAATATGATATATTTTTCTCCCACATCTCAAACGCCTCGCTGAAATAATCCACGCGCTGTTTTTTATATTCGTCCGTGCTGTAGAGGATTTCATACGCGCTGACGCCGAATTGCCGCGCTAATGCCTGAATGACGCGCTCGGCGTCGTCTCGCGATCTGCCGTGAATCATGGTGTAAAGGTTATACGGCCAGTCGGGAAACGTAACGCGCTCGTAGCAATGGCTCACCGCCGGAAGCGCGGCGGCCTGCTCCGCAAACGGCAGAGCCCGATCCGCCGGAATCTGCCAGACCGCCATCGCATTGGCGATATAGCCGATCTGCCGGTGACGCAGAATCCCGGCGAAGCGCGGCATTTTCCCGCTGCGGCGGAGATAGGCGAGAAAATCGAATACTTGCGTTTCATTCAGCCCGAACGTCTGCGCGATCTCCGCAAACGGCTGCGGAATCAGCGGCAAATCGTGTTGCAGGCGTTGCATGATGCCGCGCTGCGTCACGTCGGGCAACCCTGCGTAAGTCTCAACAGGCGCATCCGGCGCAGGTTCTTCTACAATGTCCGGTTGCGCGGGCGCGGCGTCCCCATCCAATGAAAATCGCACCAGCCGCTTGAACGTGCGCAGCCCGCGCAGGCAAAAAAAACGCGAACAGCCAGATAATTCGGCCAGCCGTTCGACATGCTGTTCCAGCGACAGCGCGTTCGGCGCGGAAAGCGTGAACCAGAGATTTAGCCAGTGTTCGCGCCTGTAGTTATGGCTGACGCCTGGATGCGCGTTAATCGCCGCGACCGCCGCATCAAGTTGCGATTGATCAACTTGAAATGCGACTAATGCGCTCTGAAATCCGAGAAAACGCGCATCGAAAATGCCCCGAATTTCTTTGAGAATCTGGCGCTGCTTCAAATCCGCCAATAGCGCGATCACCTGTAGTTCGGTCAAACCGACCGCCGCGCCGATGTCGGCAAACGGCCTTGACGTAAGCGGAAACGCCTCTTGAATCAACTGAAGCGCGGCGACTTCCTGCGGCGTGAATTGTCCTGACATGCGCCCGTCCTTTCCAACATTTATTGACCACGAAACAGACGAAATACACGAAAATATAGATGGATCGCTTGGATTATTTTCGTGTATTTCGTCTGTTTCGCGGTGGCAGCTAAATAGTTGCCATGTATTTTTTATAATCATGGATATGGGTTGACATTTTTTCGTTATGGTACAAGTACGATTCTTACATGAAAAAGTCAAGATTCGAAATGGGAATAGAACACTGATTGGGCTGATCAGCCAAATCAGTCCAATCAGTGTTCTATTTTTTCTTATGATCAGCATTTCCAGACTCTATTGCGGCAACATCTCGACGACCGACGCACTGCGCTACGGGCGCGAGGCGGAGAAACTGCCGCCGCATCTGCTCCATTATTCGCAGGATAAAAAGCCGGTCGTCGTCTTTAATTGCACCAAACGTTGTAATCTGCGCTGTGTGCATTGTTATTCCCATTCCACCGGCGAGCCGGGCGCGGATGAATTGACGACCGCCGAAGCGAAAGCCCTGATTGACGACCTTGCGCAATTCGGCAGCCCGGTCGTGCTGTTTTCCGGCGGCGAACCGCTGCTGCGCCCCGATCTCTTGGAATTGATTGACCACGCTGTCGCAAAAGGCCGCCGTGCCGTCATTTCCACGAACGGCACGCTGATTACGCCCGATCTGGCGAAACGCTTGAAGCGCGTCAAGCTTTCCTATGTCGGCGTCAGTCTCGATGGCGTGGCCGGAACGAACGACGCTTTTCGCGGCGTGCCGGGCGCGTTCGATAAGGCATTGGCCGGGATTCGGAACTGTTTGCAGGAAGGAATCAAAGTCGGGCTGCGCTTCACCATCAATAAGCGCAACGCCGCCGAAATCGAGCCGATTTTCCGCCTGCTGGAAGCCGAGCAAATTCCTCGCGTCTGCTTTTATCATCTCGTCTATGCCGGACGCGGGAGTCAGTTGATTGACGAGGCGCTGCCGCTCGAACAAACGCGGGCGATTGTGGATCAGATTATTGACTTGACTGCCGATTTGTCGCGGCGCGGCATGGAAAAAGAGGTGCTGACGGTGGATAATCACTGCGACGCGCCATATCTCTATTTGCGGATGCTGCGGGAACAACATCCCCGCGCCGACGAGGTCTTCCGGCTGCTGCAATTCAACGGCGGCAACAGTTCCGGCATCGGCATCGGCTGCGTCAGTTGGGACGGCGCGGTTCATGCCGACCAATTCTGGCGGCACGACTCCTTCGGCAATGTCCGCGAGCGACCATTCAGCGCCATCTGGACGGATACGACGCATCCGCTCATGGCGAAATTGAAAGACCGCAAGCCCTATTTGAAAGGCCGCTGCGCGACGTGCCGCTGGCTGAACATCTGCAACGGCAATTTCCGCGTCCGCGCCGAAGCCGTCACCGGCGATTTGTGGGCGTGCGATCCGGCCTGCTATCTGACGGATGAGGAAATTCGGCAGGCGGAGTAAACCTACCTATCAGACACCTTGAAGGTGTCTGATAGGTGTTTTCGCTACTACCCTTTCACCGCGCCCATCGTCAGGCCGCGCACCACGTATTTCTGGAAAATCATGGTGAGAATAATCGCGGGCGTGATGATCGCGACCGCCGCCGCCATGACGCCGCCCCAATCCACCTCGGCATACGACACGAAATTATAGATCGCAATCGGCAGGGTTCTGGTTTTCTCCATCGAAAGCACCTGAGAAAACATGAAATTATTCCAGGAAAAAATAAAGGAAAGGGTCGTCGCAGTCACAATGCCGGGGCTGGAAAGCGGCAGCACGATGACGGCGAAGGCTAACTGGCGCGACGCGCCGTCAAGCATGGCGGATTCTTCCATTTCAATCGGAATCGAATCGAAATAGCTTGACATAATCCAGACCACGATTGGCAGCGCGATCAGGATATGGCTGAGAATCAGGGCGAGATAACTATCCATCAGATTCAGCCGGGAAAAAATGATATACCAGGGCATCAAAAAGGAAATTCCCGGCATGATCCGCGCTAACAGGATAATGACGCTGAACGCGCGTTGTTGAAATCGCGCAATCGTGTAGGCGGCTGGCAGGCCGAGCAGCAACGACGCGCCAATCGCGGCAATCCCAACCACCGCCGAATTGATGAAATATTTCAGAAAATTCTGCTCGCCGAAAACTTTGGCGTAATTGGCAAGCGTCGGGCTGAACATGAATTTCGGCGGCCAACTGATAATATCAATCTGCGTTTTAAACGACGACATGAGCATCCAGAAAAACGGGAAGATCATGGCGACGGTAATGGCGATCACCACAAGCGCAAACGCGATTTTCGACCACAAGAATGGTTTCATAATGAAATCTCCGTTTTCCAGCGGTTGATGATTATTAAAAAAATAATTCGGTAACGGCTCTTTTGACCTCACCCCCTGCCCCCTCTCCGAAGGAGAGGGGGGAAAGCGCCCCTCCCCTTCGGGGAGGGGCTGGGGGTGGGGTTTTGCGGGGATTACCGAATTTAATTTTTAATGTTCATAAAACGCTGTCTTCAGTTCCTAACGTTTTTTGCTCACCCACCCCCAACCCCTCCCAGGAGGGGAGTTTCGCGCTTTGTCGCCTCACTTCGCGATTCCCCTCCTGGGAGGGGTTGGGGGTGGGTTGTAAAAATATGTTAGGATGTGAAAAACGCTGTCTATATTCCATTGCCGCTTCGCGGCAAATGCCCGCCCTGAAAGGGCGACGAAGTAAAGACGGCGGTTTCAACCGCTGGGAGCTCGCCGCAACCAGATGATTTTATTGTTCCGCCCACGTGCGGAGTTTAAGAATCCCGGCGCTGAAGCCGAGGACAATCAAAAACAACGCCACAAGAATCACGGACGCCTGCCCCATTTTGAAATATTCGAAACTGTATTTGAAGGCCATGATATTCAACGTTTCCGACGCATATCCCGGCCCGCCGCCGCTCATGGCGTAAATAATGTCGAAGGTTTTCAGCGCGTCAATGCTGCGCAGAATCATGGCGGTCAAAATCGTCGGCATCAGCATCGGCAGCGTGATGTAAAACAGGGTTTGAGTTTTCGACGCGCCATCCACCTGAGCCGATTCATACGGCTCAGTGGATAAGCTCGCTAATCCCGCAAGCGCAAGCAGCGTAATCATCGGCGTCCATTGCCAGATGTCCACCAATACCAACGATGGAAGCACCGTATTGGCGGCATACACCCACTCAAGCTTCTGAAAGCCGAAACGAGTGAGCACGAAATTCGCCAACCCGATATTGGGATCGTAAAAAAGATTCCAGACAATGCCGACTGCGACGGGCGTCGCGACAAGCGGAAGCAGCAGCAGCAATTTGACAAGCCCTTTGCCCCGAAAGGCTCGGTTGAGGATCAGCGCCAACGCCGTGCCGAGTACCGTTTCGATAACCACCGCCGCGCCGGTGAACATGAAGGTGCGCTTGCTGGCATCAAGAAAGCGGGGTTCTTTGAAAATACGGACGTAACTCCGCAGACCCGCCCAGGCAAACGCGCCGCCGGTCGTCAAATTCCAGTTGGAAAAACTCAGCATGATGGTATAAATCACCGGGAAGACCATCATGACGACAATAAAGAGGACGGCAGGCAGGGGGAAGATGATTTTTAAATGTCTTTCGACGAATCCGGCTCGAATCATACAGAACCCTCCACACGTGTAACATTGAGGCGAATCAGATGAATACGATGGTGTTTGACTCTTCCGTACATTTTAAAATATCCACACAATATGTCAAGGTTAATTCTGTCTTGATGTTGACGAGGAAACATGAAAATTTCGTTGACGAAATTCCTATCGCATATAGAATCATATACGCTTAACTTTATCGCGTTAACTTGAAATATTTGAGGTGAATCTATGGAAGCCAATCGTCAAATATTAGGGAAATCGAAAACCGTCAGAGAACTACTATCAGGGAAAAAATACACGATTGATTACTATCAGCGGGAATTCAAATGGGGTGAAAAACAGATTAAAGAGTTGATCGAAGACCTGTCCAACTCGTTTTTAGACTATTATGCTGAAGAACATATCCGAAAAGATGTGGCGAGTTATGGACATTATTTTTTAGGCTCGGTCATTATCAGTCTCAAAGATGGGCAAAATTATATCATTGATGGGCAACAACGCCTCACCAGTTTGACTCTTTTGCTCATGTTTTTACACAATCTTCAAAAGGAACAGGGGCAAATAGAAGTGAAGATTGCTGAATTGATTTACTCTGAAAAATATGGAGAGAAATCCTTTAACCTGAATATTCAGGAACGAGCCGCATGTATGGCACAATTGTTTGAACACGGTTCGTATGATAACGGGGAAGATACCGAATCAATCCAGAATATTTCGAAAGGCTACGATTGTATCAACGACGCATTCCCTGATAAGCTGAAAGAGCAGGCGTTACCATTTTTTATAGATTGGCTGGTGGACAATGTGGTTTTAGTGGAAATCACGGCCTATTCAGATCAAGACGCCTATCGTGTGTTTGAAACGATGAATGATCGAGGGCTTTCCTTAACGCCAACCGAGATGCTGAAAGGTCATCTTCTATCGAATATTCGGGATGAGCAGAAAAAGAACCAGTGTAACGCACTCTGGAAAGAACGCATAAAGACCCTACTCGATATTGATAAGGATGAAGATGCGGATTGCATTAAATCCTGGTTACGCAGTCAATATGCGGAATCCATTCGCGAACGGAAAAAAGATGCTGCCCCGCAAGACTATGACAAAATCGGGACGGAATTTCACCGATGGGTCTTTGAGCAACAGGAACGCCTTTCTTTAGACCGATCTGACGATTATATCAGATTTATTCAACGGGAGTTCGAGTTTTATGCTCACGTTTACATCACATGTAAACAGGCATCTCATACCTTTACCACAAACTACGAACACCTGTTTTATATCGCGCAAGTCGGTTTTACGTTGCATTATCCTTTGCTGTTAGCTCCGCTTCGTGT
>DF820455.1:834056-843129 GCA_000739515.1 Candidatus Moduliflexus flocculans | reverse complement strand
ACCTGTTTTATATCGCGCAAGTCGGTTTTACGTTGCATTATCCTTTGCTGTTAGCTCCGCTTCGTGTAAGTGATAGTTTACAGGAAGTGTCTAAAAAGTTACGTCTGACAGCAATCTTTCTGGATATTATGCTGCATCGGCGTCTCTGGAATCTTCGAAGTATTGACTATAATACCATGTCGTACGCCATTTTTCAACTGATCAAAAAGGTGCGTAACAAGCCCATTACTGAACTGACTGAGATATTGACCCGCCAATTGAAGAGTGATAATGAAACCTTTCGGAATAGTCGGTATTCGTTCAGGCTGCACATGATGAATCAAAAGCATGTGAAAAACATTCTGGCTCGACTGACCGCCTATGTTGAGGAACAAAGCGGCCTGAGTTCTCATTATTTGGAGTATATCAACCGAAAAAATCGATATGAAATCGAACATATCTGGGCTGATAAACCGGAACGGCATCAGGATGAGTTTACAACTGCCGAAGAATTTGACCAACACCGTAATTTGATCGGAGGATTGCTGCTGCTTCCTAAATCTTTTAATGCAAGTTATGGAGCATTACGCTATGAGGAGAAACTGCCGCACTATTATGGACAAAATCTGTTAGCGCAATCCTTGAATCAACAAACTTATAGCCATAATCCCGGCTTTTTGCGATTTATTCAAGATAGTGGATTAGCATTTCAGCCCTATGCCTCTTTTCAAAAACGCCACATGCTCGAACGTCAGGCGCTTTATCAAGAGATCGCCGAAAGAATTTGGAATCCTGACCTTATCAAAGCAGAACTTGAGGCATAAGAAGGCAATCTAAACAACAATATTGAACATCTGGAATAAATCATGAAAGAGACTACACATGTCGCAATTCTCGGCGCAGGAGCAATGGGCGCAGCGCTCGCCGCTCGATTCTACAACACGCCGGGCTGTTCGGTCACGCTGATTGCGAAAGGCCAGCGTTATGCCCGCCTGAAAGAACATGGGTTGACGGTCAATGGGACGCATTTCCCGATTTCCGTCACGCATCCGGATCATGCGTCCGCTCCGGCGGATTTGATTATCGTCGCGCTCAAACACCGGCATCTGCCTGAGGCCATCGAAGATGTGCGCCATTTTGTCGGCGCGGAAACCGCCATTCTTTCAGTTATGAACGGCCTCGACAGCGAAGCGATGCTCGGCGAGGCGTATGGCATGGATCACGTCTTATATTGCATTGCTGTCGGCATGGACGCCGTGCGCGACGATACGCAGGTAACATATGCACATTTAGGGAAACTGATCTTGGGCGAAGCGCTCAATCCTTCGATCAGTCCGCGCGTTCAGCGGGTGCAAGCAATTCTGGAACGCGCTCACATCGCCTACGAAACGCCACCTGATATGATTCGCCTCCTCTGGTGGAAGTTTATGGTCAATGTCGGCGTGAATCAGGCGTCTGCCGTGATGCGCGCTCCTTATGGCGTGTTTCATAGCAATCCCGATGCGCGGGCGGTGATGTTCGCCTTGATGCGTGAAGCGGTCGCTCTTGCCCGGTGCGCCGGCGTGAATCTGACAGAAGCCGATCTTGCCGGTTGGGATAACGTGCTCCAAAATTTATCGCCGTCAGGCAAAACCTCCATGTTGCAGGATATTGAGGCAGGGCGTCAAACTGAGGTCGAGATTTTCGCCGGAAAAGTGGTCGCATTAGGCATGAAATATGGGATTCCCACGCCCGTCAATGACACGATATTACACATCATCCGCACGTTAGAATTTCAGACAAATGCAATGGTTTGAACCGGTTTGTGGAACTACAAGGATGTGTGTAACAAAGGATGATGTGTAGAGCTATCCTTTCTTACACACATCCTTGTAGTTCAGAAAAATTCCCGATTATTCGCCGAACTCGCCGGTATCTTCGAGAAGTTCGTTGACTTTCTGCACTTTTTCCTGTGCCATTTTCTCCAAGTCCGCAGACTCGCCTTTGGTGTTGATAGATTCAATCACGAGTTCGCCGATCCGGTCACGCGCTTCGCCGACGGCGCTCATATATGGGCGGTCGAACGGGAAGCCGTTTTTCGCGGCAAAGGCGCGGGTATCAATCAACCCCTGATTGACTTTGGCGACGACGGCGGAATCATCCCACGCCGAATTGCGGGCGACGGTAATGTTGGCTAACAGCGCTTTTTTCTGAATGTCGGCGCTGGTTGCCCAGGTGATGAACTTCTGCGCTAACTCTTTGTTTTTGGATTGTTTGGCGACCGCCATGCCCCACGACACGACGATAAACGGATTCTGAGCTTTCGGGCCAGCCGGAACATTGGCGATACCGACATTTTCCGCCGGAACTTGCGATTTGGCGGGGTCAACGATTTGGCCGTAAAAGACTGAGGCGTCCGTCCACATGGCGACTTTTCCAGCCTGAAACAGCGGCATGATGTTTTCCCACGACATCGAGGTGATCCCTTGTGGGCCGTAAGCGGCTAACATTTTGCCGTAAAAACGGATGGCGTCCACCGCTTCTTTGGAGGCAAAGACCGCCTGCCCTTTGTCGAGATAGCGTCCGCCATAATTATAGATGTAGGTGGAAAGCTGGGTCACGGCTGCCGCGCCCTTGCCGCGTGACGCGAATCCGGCGACATCGGCGGAGTTCAGCTTTTGCGCCGCCGCTTCCAATTCGGTAAAGTTCGTCGGGACGGCGACGCCCGCCTTGTCGAACAAATCCTTGCGGTAATACATCACCTGCCATTCGGTGACGATAGGCACGATATAGACTTTGCTGCCGAACGTGGCGACTTGCATGGCGTTGGCCGGGAAATCAGCAAAATCATACGCCGTAAGCGGTTCGTACCAGCCGTTTTTGTAAAACATCTTCCCTTCTTGCAGCGGTCTGGTCATGAAGACATCCACCGATGACGATTTGGTCGCGAATTCGGTGGTCAGCTTGGTGGTGAGTTGCGATTCCTGGAGGCTTTCAACGTTGACTTTGATGCCGGTTTCCTTCTCGAAATCCGGGATGGCGGTTTTCAGCAATTCCCCATACGGATGATTCGCCAACAGCACGCGGATTTCCTGCGTTTGCGCTCCCGCAGTCGCGGTAAGCAACAGCAACGATAACAGAACAACAAGCGCTCGTTTCATCTGTTCCTCCTGCAAATGGGTGTACAGGCACGGCATCCGATGTCATCATGCCACGCCTGCACGCAAGCGTTATTCAATCAGAGACATCATGTTTACGTGAACAGTGTACGATGTGGTATATCCGCGAGACAATGTCAATGAAAAATTTCATTGACGAAAAAAAGATTTTTATCTTACAGGATTTTCAAAGATCACTCATATCTTTAATTAGCGCGTAGCGCTTGGGGTTTTGTAGATTACGGGTATCGCCGGGCGAATATTCGCCGTAGGCGATACGCCCACAACCGCTACGCGGTAGAAATTTTATACGTTTTCACTTTTTTGCTACACTACCAGAAGCCCTACGGGCTAAATAATCAGGGGTATCCTTATGAAAGCGCTGATGCTTGAAGAATACAACAAATTTGTGTATCAGGACGTGCCATCGCCTCAAATCGCGAATGCCGCCGATGTGCTGATTCGCATCAAGGCGACTGGCATCTGCGGTTCGGATGTGCATGGCATGGACGGCTCGACCGGACGGCGGCGACCGCCGATTATCATGGGACACGAGGCCGCAGGAGTCATTGAGGAAATTGGCTCAGATGTCAAATCGTATAAAGCCGGAGATCGCGTCACGTTCGATTCGACCATCTGGTGCGGCGAATGCTTTTATTGTCGTCAGGGCGAGGTGAATCTGTGCGACAATCGCCGCGTGTTAGGCGTGTCGTGCGAGGAATACCGCCGCGACGGCGCGTTTGCGGAATATGTCGTCGTGCCGCAGTATATTCTCTACCGTCTGCCTGACGCGGTAGATTTCATCGCCGCCGCCCTGACCGAGCCGCTCGCCGTTGCCGCTCATGCCGCCGCCATCACGCCTTGCGGCCTGAATGACAGCATTGTCGTGGTGGGCGCGGGTTTAATCGGCTTGCTCCTGATTCAGGTCTTACGCGCCACGTCGTCAGGGAGAATCTTTGCGCTTGACGTGGATAAAGGCAAGCTCGATCTCGCCATGAAATTCGGCGCAGACGCGACATTTGACGCCGCCGATCCGCTGACGCCGCAGGCGATTCGAGACATGACAGCAGGGCGCGGCGCAGATCGGGCATTCGAGGCTGTCGGCGCCAGCGCCCCGATTGCTGTCGCGCTCGCCTGCGTCCGCAAAGGGGGATCGGTGACGCTCATCGGCAACGTCAGCCCGAAAGTCGAACTCCCGCTCCAGTCCGTCGTCACCCGCCAGATCGCGCTGTTCGGCTCGTGCGCGATTGCCGGAGAATATGGCATCGCGTTAGACCTGATGTCGCGCAAAAAAGTGGATGTCCGCGCCCTCGTTTCAGCCACTCCGCCGCTTTCCGAAGGCGCGTCATGGCTGCAACGCCTCTATAACCGCGAGCCGGGGCTGATGAAAGTCGTCATGCAGGCATAGAAACCTCACAGGTTTTTAAAGCCTGTGAGGTTTAGTGGAGACAACTATGGAAAAAATTCGTTTTGGCATTATGGGATATGGCAAAGTGGCGGGGCTGCATGTGCAGGCGCTTGCTGCTGTCGAAGGCTGCGAGTTGGCGGCGGTCTGCGGGCGCGATCAGGCAAAGGCGGAGGCGTTTGCCGCTCGCCACAACATCGCGGCGTTTACTTCTCTTGAAAAAATGGTCAACGAGCAACAACTTGACGCGGTCATCATCGCCACGCCGCATTTGCAGCATTGCGAGCATAGCATCGCCGCGCTTGAAGCCGGAGCGCACGTATTAGTCGAAAAGCCGATGGCGCTTTCCACCGAGGCATGCGACGCCATGATCGCCGCCGCGAGCAGATGCGGGCGGACGTTAGGCGTCATCAGTCAGCGCCGCTGGTTTCCTGCCGCACGACGGGTGCGCGAGGCGATTGACGCCGGGAAAATCGGCGCACCGGCGCTCGGACAGGTGATCATGTTAGGCTGGCGCGACGAAGCGTATTACCGCTCTGATCCCTGGCGCGGCAGTTGGTCGGGCGAAGGAGGCGGAGTGCTCGCCAATCAAGCGCCGCACCAGCTTGATCTGATTCAATGGTTCATGGGGCCGATTGAGGAAGTCTGCGCCTACTGGGACAACCTGAATCATCCGTATATCGAAGTCGAAGACACCGCCATCGCCATCTTTCGCTGCAAAAATGGGGCGCTCGGCAATATTCTCGTGTCGAACTCCCAGAAGCCCGGAATTTACGCAAAAGTCCATCTGCATGGCCGTTCCGGCGCGTCGGCAGGCGTGCAGACCGATGGCGGCGCGATGTTCGTCGCCGGGATGTCCAGCATTGTCGAACCCGCCTTCAACGACATCTGGACGATTCCCGGCGAAGAAGCGCTCCCGGCGCAATGGCGGCAGGAAGATGAGGCGCTGTTCCGCCGAATTGACCCGACTTCGTATTTCCATACCCTGCAATTCGCCGATTTCGCCGACGCCATCCGCCATCGCCGCGCCCCCGCTGTTGACGGCATAGAAGGCCGCAAAAGCGTCGCCCTGATCGAAGCGATTTATCGCTCAGGCCGCGAACGCCGCCCGATCAAATTATAAACAGCCACAAGAACGAACTCCTTGACAAAAACGGCCTGAATGCCAATAGTAAAAACAGGCAAGAATGTAGCAGAGTATAAGTAATTATGAATAAGTTCGTTTCACTTTGTACCGCCAGCCTCCGGCTGGCAGCATCGCCGACCAGGAGGTCGGCGGTACGAAAATATCGAATAGATTTATTCATAATCACTTAGACTTCGGAAGTCTGCATAGCAACAGGAGGAATATTCATGTTTACTCCGATAGATGTTAAAGCCCTTACACCGTACCGGCTCTGGATTAAATATGCTGATGGCGTTCAAGGGGAAATAGACCTCGCGTATTTAGCCGGAAAAGGGGAGTTTACGCTCTGGAACGATGAGACTGCGTTTCGGCAGGTAAAAATCGGCAGCGGCGGCGAACTTGTATGGAATGAAGAGGTTGATCTGTGCGCCGATGCGCTGTATCTGAAAATGACTGGAAAATCGCCGGAAGATATTCTGGAATTAGCGGCACAGGTCTATGCGGGTTTACCAGACAAAGAGATTCAAGACATCGAAAAGATGAGTTTTGATCGGGGAGATTTCTTCAATGCTGAAATTGAGGCAGAATTGGCGCAGCATACCGGCGTGATTCCGCCTGATATTGACGCGCGGCAAGAATATTCCGACTATCTTGAGGAGAAACATTCGCGACGATGAAAAAACTTACGATCTATCTGGATACGTCAATCATCAATTTTCTTTTCGCTGATGATGCGCCTGAAAAACGAGATATTACGAAAGAATTTTTTGATGAGTATGTGAAAACCGGATACTATGACGTGTTCGTTTCGCCAATCGTCATTGATGAAATCAGCAAAACTGAAAGTGAATTTCAGAGACTCCGGCTGCTGAAAGTCATCAGTGATTATCGCATTCCGATCTTGAATATCGAACCGTCATTGGGAAATATTCGCGCGTTAGCGGATATGTATATCGAACACGGCATTATTCCTCGAACAAAGGTCGAAGACGCGCTACATATCGCGATCAGCACGGTTTATGAAGTGGATGTGCTGTTAAGCTGGAACTATCGTCATTTGGCTAACATCAATCGGGAGCGAAAAATATTGAGCGCCAATATTCAGGAAGGTTATATTAAAACATTGCGCATAACAACACCATTGGAGGTGATGTCAGATGAAGGAGAAGGAATCACAGGCGCTTCTTGAGGTATGGGAATGGAAAGAGCGTGCCTATCAGGAAGTTGCGCAGTTACCGACGCCCCTTGCGCTCGATAAACGCTTGCGCGATTCATTACAGACCGTTGCGCGTTTGGGTTTGACGATGAACGACGTCATCAC
This sequence comes from Candidatus Moduliflexus flocculans, assembly GCA_000739515.1. Taxonomy (GTDB): domain Bacteria; phylum Moduliflexota; class Moduliflexia; order Moduliflexales; family Moduliflexaceae; genus Moduliflexus; species Moduliflexus flocculans. Next base: position 836,161 of record DF820455.1, on the reverse strand, counting down.
GACGCCTTCTGTGATAAATAACGTTATCAAATAGCAAGAAAGCTGTCAGACACTTTCAAAGTGTCTGACAGCTATGGAGTTGCGTATGCCTGATTTCAAAGAATTTCTGCTGAGTTGTCCGAAAATAGATGACCAACGTATCTTCGAGCGACAAGAAGATGACGATTATCTTGAGAAAAAACATTCATAAATTAAGCGCACCATGTTCGACCGCAACGACAGGGATGCGTGTAAGAAGGGATGCAACGCAGAGTATTCTTGCTTACACCTATCCCTGTAGTTCCCCCGCCGGGACGATGAATGCGAACCACCAAAGGAACACTGACAGACCATGAGCGATTTTGAACAAAAAAACACGCCAATGAACCACTATGAACGACTACGAGAAAAATATGGCATCTCGGACATGATGCGTTCTCAGCTTGAGATTGATGTCATTTTAACGAAGTTAGAAGGCCGTGAGCGTTTGACTGAAGCCGACGCGCAATTTTTGCAAGAGCAAGGCGAAGCGGCAGGGCGGCTTGCTCTGATGCTGTATGGCATCGCCGCCGATGTGTATGAGCAGCAATATCAGCAGAACGACGATTTCAATGAACTGCGCCGGGAAATTGAGTGGTGGGAAACGCTTGAACAATCGCAGCGCGTGATCATCAATGGCCTGCAATCCAATTCCAATCGCGTGCAAGCCAACCTCAAAGAGGCCAAACAAACAATCAGCATTCGGTGTCAGCGATTGATCAAACAATACGGAATCATCTCCCCAACAGCATTTGAACAGGGGTTTTATGCGATCTTGCACAAGTTGGATCAAGGAATGCGTTTGACGGAGAATGATGTCCGCTGGCTGAAACAGCACAATGGCTGGTCGTCGCAGATTCAGAATGCCTATCATTCCGCCGAAGCGCGGCATTATGAAGACCAATATCGTCAACACCATCATCCGGATTTCGTGGTCAACGCCGCGATGCACTGGCAGGCAAATGGCGAGGCGGAAAAAGCTTACCAGGCCACGAAAGAGATTGCGATTGATTCGCTGTCTGACGAGCATCTCAAAACGGTGTTGATGAGCATGCGGTGTCAGCGATTGTGTCAACAATACGGTGTCGTTTGCTCGAACGCAAGTGAAAGCGATCTCTATCCGATCTTGCAGAAATTAGCCCGGCAGACGCGCTTGACTACGCAAGATGTTGACTTTTTGAAACGGCACAGAAGTTGGTCGTCGTTAATTCATAGCATCTATCACAATACCGAAGCACGGCATTATGAAGAGCAATATCACCGAAATCATAATCCGGCGATGCTCATTCAGGCCGCGAGCCATTGGCAAGAGATCGGAGATTCTGAAAAAGCCTGTCGGCTGACGGAAAAGATCGATCTGGATCGCTTGCCAAATGAAAAGCTTAAAACCGTCTTGCTCAGGATGCGATGCGTTGCGCTCAGCAACAAATATCACGTTACTTGCCCGAACGGACGTGAAAAAGAGTTTTATTCAATCTTTCAGAAATTGGATCAAAAAACGCGCTTGACGCCACAAGAATATCTTTGGCTGGATGAACAAAAATTGTTATCCGAGACGACTGTGCGCCAAACCTATCATAAAATCGAAGCGACATGGTTTGAAACGCAATTGCGGCAGACAAAGAAGAAAAACTATTGGAATGCGGTCAATGCCAGCAGCCATTGGCGCGGCGCGGGGAACTCTGAACACGCTTTAACGCTTACGGCGGATATTCCATTCGAACAGTTCAACGACAAGAAGTTGAAATCTGCGTTATTGACGACGCGGGGCGGCGCGTTGCGTGATCTGGAAGAATTGAACGATGCCGAAGAATGCGCGATCCAAGCCATGACGTTCAATCCCGACGCCTATCAGCCCTATACGCTCCGAGGCGCCATCTATTACGATAGAGGATACTATAATGAAGGTGATTATTGGTTTGACGAGGCGATTAAACGCGGCGCAACGCCGAAAGATGTTGACGCGGAACTGCTCAGAATCATCAAGCGAATAACAAATAAAGAGGAGCGGCAAACCTTAATCACGCATTTATTGGAAAAAGACCCGATTCGGTATGCATGGGTGAAGAAGTTCCGCGAGGATCCTT
>DF820455.1:803566-833880 GCA_000739515.1 Candidatus Moduliflexus flocculans | reverse complement strand
ATCACGCATTTATTGGAAAAAGACCCGATTCGGTATGCATGGGTGAAGAAGTTCCGCGAGGATCCTTTAGCCAAACAAGTGAAGCAACGGTTGGCCTCTCGCCAGGGAAATCATTCACAGGAAGCGCAATCCAGCCGAAACGCATTTTCATTTGACCATCAATGAACTATATGGAAGCGTGATTCAAGGTTCAAACGATTTTATGACAGAATAAGCTGTCAGACACCTTCAAGGTTGTCTGACAGCTAAACGCAGGAAAGAACGATTATGAACATATATTCTCGGATTTCAATAGACCCGCTTGTTTGTCATGACAAGTCGTGCGTTGCCGGTCATCGGATTCCGGTGGTCATGGTGTTGGAATTGCTCGCACAAGGTCTGTCTTTCGATGAGATTTTGCGCGATTACTACCCGACCCTGACGAAACAAGACCTCAAAGCCTGTCTGCTCTATGCGCGTCATTTGATCGAGCCTGAGCCGATCAAACGTCAAAAACGAAAGGGAGTGGCGGCATGAATATTCTTGCGGATGAATGCGTATATCAGTTGTCAGTGAATCTGCTTCGGCGATGGGGATATTCTATTACCACTGCGCAGGAAGTCGGCCTTGCCGGATGCCCTAATGGGGAGGTATTGCGATACGCTCAGCAGAATCAGTCTGTCTTTTTAACGCAGGATAAGGATTTTACGGACATTCGCATTTATCATCCATCAAATTATTATGGCATCGTGGTGTTGAAAATCACTCTATCGAATCAGGAGGACGTTCACCACGTCTTGCGCGAATGCTTGCAAACGTTGCCTATTGAGCAATTACACGGAACATTAGTCATTATAGATCGAAAAAAGTATCGAGTTATCGGATTGCTCGAAGATAGCGAATAACCACATAATCGGTAAACATAATGAACCCACAGCAAATCATTCTGATCGTCACGACCATCAGCGCGTTTCTCGTGCCATTCATGACCTCGTCCATCAATGTCGCGCTGCCATCTATCGGGCGCGAATTCGCGCTGAATTCAGTCGAATTGGGCTGGATTGCCAGTTCGTATCTGCTGGCGTCCGCCGCGTTTATGCTGACGTTCGGCAAATTGGCCGACATCTATGGCCGCAAACGCATTTATCGCGCCGGGATGCTGGTTTACACTATTGCCTCGGCGTTCTGCGCGTTTCCGCCGTCTGCGCCTGTGTTTATCGCATTTCGCGCCCTGCAAGGCATTGGCGGCGCGATGATTCTCGGAACGGGCGTCGCGATTCTGACCTCAGTTTTTCCCGGCAATCAGCGCGGCAAAGTGCTCGGCATCAATATCGCGTCCACCTATTCCGGCCTGTCGTTCGGGCCGGTGTTAGGCGGCATCCTGACTGAACAGTTCGGCTGGCGCAGCATTTTCTGGCTCAACGTGCTGGCCGGTTTCGTGATTTTCGCGCTGATTCTCCTGTTTGTCAAAGATGAATGGAAAGGCGCGGCAGGTGAACGCTTCGNATCACGCATTTATTGGAAAAAGACCCGATTCGGTATGCATGGGTGAAGAAGTTCCGCGAGGATCCTTCAATCAAACAAATAAAACAACGGTCGGCCTCTCGCCATGGGTCCCTGTCAAAAGCGTAACTCAAACCGGAACGCATTTTCATTTGACTGTTAATGAATTGCGTGGAAACGTGATTCAAGGTTCAAGCAATTTTACGACAGAATAAGCTGTCAGACACCTTGAAGGTGTCTGACAGCTAAACACAGGGAGGAACGATTATGAAGGTATCTTCTCGAATTTCAATAGACCCGCTTGTCTGTCATGGCAAGCCGTGCGTTGCCGGTCATCGGATCCCAGTCGTCATGGTGCTGGAATTGTTGGCACAAGGGCTGTCTTTCGATGAGATTTTGCGAGATTATTACCCGGCACTGACAAAACAAGACATCAAGGCATGTTTGCTTTATGCACGTCATTTGATTGAGCCTGAGCCGATCAAACGTCAAAAACGAAAGAGAGTTGCAGCATGAAAATTCTTGCAGATGAATGCGTGTATCAATTAACCGTCAATTTGCTTCGAAAATGGGGATATACTGTCATCACTGCTCAGGAAGTCGGACTTGCCGGATGTTCCAACGGGGAAGTGTTGCGATATGCCCAACATCATCAGTTAGCTTTTTTAACGCGAGATAAAGATTTTACGGATATTCGTATTTATCAGCCTTCGGATTATCACGGCATCGTGGTGTTGAAAATCACGCCTTCGAATCAGGGTGATGTTCATCATATTTTGCGCGAATGCTTGCAAATCTTATCTTTTGAGCAATTACACGGAACATTAGTCATTGTAGATCGAAAAAAGTATCGAATTATCGGATTGTCCGAAGATAGCGAATAACGCCATCACCACATAATCGGTAAACGCATGAACCCAAAACAAATCATTCTGATCGTCACGACCATCAGCGCGTTTCTTGCGCCATTTATGACCTCGTCCATCAATGTCGCGCTGCCATCTATCGGGCGCGAATTCGCGCTCACATCAGTCGAATTGGGCTGGATCGCCAGTTCGTATCTGCTCGCGTCCGCCGCGTTTATGCTGGCGTTCGGCAAATTAGCCGATATTTACGGGCGCAAACGCATTTATCGCGCTGGAATGCTGGTCTATACTGCCGGCTCGGCGTTGTCCGCGTTTCCTCCGTCGGCGCCTGTGTTTATCGCGTTCCGCGCCATACAGGGGATTGGGGGCGCGATGATTCTCGGCACGGGCGTCGCGATTCTGACCTCGGTTTATCCCGGTAATCAGCGCGGCAAAGTGCTTGGCATCAACATCGCGTCCACCTATTCCGGCCTGTCGTTCGGGCCGGTATTAGGCGGCATTCTGACCGAGCAATTTGGCTGGCGCAGCATTTTCTGGCTCAATGTATTCGCCGGATTAGTGATTTTCGCGCTGATTCTCCTGTTTGTCAAAGATGAATGGAAAGGCGCGGCAGGTGAACGCTTCGATGCATTCGGCGCTGTGCTCTCGTGGATGACGCTGATTCCGCTGATGATCGGCGTCTCGCGGCTGCCGAAAGTAGACGGAACGCTCCTGATCTGCGTCGGATTTGCAAGCCTTTTGGGGTTTATCTTCTGGGAAAATCGTGTCGCCGCACCGCTGCTCAATCTGCATCTGTTCGCACAAAATCGCGTGTTTGCGCTATCGAATCTTGCGGCGTTAATTAATTATAGCGCCACGTTTGCCGTCAGCTTTTTGCTCAGCCTCTATCTGCAATATATCAAAGGCTTTTCGCCGCAGCAGGCAGGAATGACGCTGATTGCGCAGCCGGTGATGATGGCGATTTTTTCGCCGATTTGCGGCAGGCTGTCGGATCGCATGTCAACGCGGACATTGGCGTCGAGCGGCATGGCGATGATCGTGGTCGCGCTCGGCCTGTTGGCGTTGATTACGGCGCAGACGCCGATTCCGTTTCTCGTTGGCGTCCTCGTGCTGCTCGGCATCGGCTTTGCGCTCTTTTCGTCGCCGAACACCAATGCCGTGATGGGCGCAGTCGAACCACGTTTTTATGGCATCGCCTCCGCGACATTAGCGACAATGCGCTCCACAGGCCAGACCCTCAGCCTCGGCATTGCGACGCTTGTTTTCGCGCTGTTTCTCGGCAACAACAAAATCACGCCAGAACTGCATCCGCCATTTTTGCAGAGCGTCCAGCTGCTGTTTCTGCTCTTTGCGGCGCTCTGCGTGGTCGGCACGTTCGCTTCGCTCGCAAGGGGGAAGCAATCATAATAACATCATGCGAATTGCTTTTGATCTGGATGATACATTAATTCCTTGCCGTTATCAATTTCCTACAGAATCGCTATTTCCTTTGATTCTTCGTCCATTCTTACAATTATTTTTCAGAGAAAAGCTGCGAAAAGGTTCACGAACGCTATTGAAGGAACTCCATCATCATGGAAATGAAATTTGGATATACACAACATCCCTGCGTTCATCAAGCTATCTCAAACTCTGGTTTTGGCTGGCAGGTATTCCACTTCATGGCGTTGTCAATCTCATCCGTCATGCGAAAACCATGCGAACGCATCCTTCAAGCGTGGCAAACGCCAGTAAATATCCGCCAGCATTCGAAATCAACGTACTGATTGACGATTCGGAAGGAGTGTTTTTAGAAGGACAACGTCATGGGTTTCTGGTTGTTGTCATCATGCCAGAAGATTTGGAATGGGTCGAACGAGTCAAAGATGCAATTAAAAAATTATCTCTTCCAACGAGTAATCTGCGATGAAACTTATTGAGCAAACAAAACAGTGGGTAGCGCGCAAACAAATGGCCGTCTTAAAATCCTTTGGAAAGATGGCTCAAAACAGCCAGTTTTCAATTAGCTTTTGTGATACGCATATCGAAATTGTTCGGGCATTCGAAAAATTTTTTCATGATTGTGTTCCTGTAGAAATTCTTCATGGAAATATTTTGAATCTATCATGTGACGCTTTAGTCAGTCTTGCCAATAGTTTTGGAGATATGGGAGGAGGCTTGATAAAGCGATTGATGACTTTTATGGAGGATTTGCGCAGAAAAAAGTAAGGATGGCGATTGCAGAGCAATTCTTTGGCGAACTTCCTGTTGGAAACGCTTTTATTCTGCAAATGAATACGCCGCAATTTCCCTTTCTTCTCGTCGCCCCGACAATGCGTATTCCGGGAAATGTCAGCAAAACGATTAATGCTTATTTAGCCATGCGAGCGCTATTGATTGCAATTATCCAGCATAATGCCTCACATGAAAAGCAGATAAAAAGCATTGCAATTTCTGGATTTTGTTCTGGCGTTGGAGGCATGTTCCCGGAAGAAAGCGCAAGCCAGATGCGAATAGCCTATGATATGATTATAGGCGAACAGTGGAAACGCATCGTCCATCCTGCGCTTGCCCCGTATGCAATGAGAAACGAATAAAAGCGCTTTATCATTTTGCTGAAACGGCTTTTTTCCGTTTCGCGTTCGCGAATGAGACGGTTTGCTCTTCAATTGCGGCGATCTGCGGCATCTCTTCTAATGGTGGAATCAGCCACTTTTCGCTGGAAACGCCAACCAATTGGGCGACAGTTTGCATGTCTTCGCGAGTGCAGAGCGGCATCGAAACATGCGTCGGAGCGCCGTAATCGGTCGCAAACACCGCCTCGCCCGGATGTTCCAATTCTTTTACCATTTGTTTATATTCCGAATCTTCCAACAGCAAATCCGCTTGCGACGGCTTGCTTTTATGCACAAGCACGGCGTTCATGCAGCGCCGGATGTCGGCGCGGTTGTTGAAATGCCGCGCCGTCCATTTCGGCGAACTGCCGATAAAGGTCATGTTCGCTTTGCGGGTTTCCTCGGTGCAGCGTTCCAGAAACGCTAACAACACGTTGAAGCAGTCCATTTTCGACAATCGCGCCAATTCGTCAATCACTAAAAGAATGCCAGGCGTGCAGGCTTCTTCGCCGTTGAGCCGCCGATCAAGAGCGCGATGCAGGTCTTTGATCACGCGGGGCGTATCAATCGGATTGACGAGCGTGACGTAGCCGGTTTTTTCTAATGGCGTAAGAATCGCGGCGAGGCTTTCGGGATGCTCCTTGTGCGGATCAATCACATAGACCTGCACGCGATACGCCACCACCGCCGACGCCACGAGATAGGCCATTGACAACGTTTTTCCGCTTCCTTGCAGGCCGGTCACGGCGAGCGTTTTAATCTCTTTCAACTCTTTGAACAGCGGTTGCCCCTGCTCATCAAAACCGCAAATCAGCGGTTTGTCGGACGCAATTTTCTTTTGCTGCAGTAATTCCGCAAAGGTCGGACAGTTCGCCACCGCCGGGACAAGCGCGTTCTGCGAATCGGCGAAGAGCGCGGCAGGTGAAAGCAAGCCGCGTTTGCCCGCTAATGCCCGCGTGTAGGTCGTGATGTCTTCAAGCATCTGCCGCGAAATCTGGTACGCGGTTTCGTGCGCGTTGCTGGCGGACGCCTGAATTTCGGCCAACGAGAGGTTGACCGCAATCGGATAAAAGGTCGGCAAGTCTTTGAGATGCACCGGGATTTCGCTATGCTTGCCGATTCGTGCCATGCAGACCGACGCCTGCCGGATTTTCGCGCCTGCCAGTCCGCCGATCATAATCAATGCCGACAGCGCAAGCACCGATAGCAGGCCGACCACGCTGTAATATTTCAACGCGGCGTATCGCGCAAGCATGTCTGTTTGCAAGCGCAATTTCTCGATTTCGTAACTTGTCCAGGCTTCTTTTTTCAGGCGCTTGACGCGAAATTCCGCCGCTTCGTAGGCCGCTTTTTCGGCAAATGCCTCTTGCGTGGCGGCAGCCATACGCGGCGAAATCGTTTCGTCGAACTGCGCGACATGGCGGCGCACAATCACTTGCCAGATCGCGCTGAACAGCATCAGCAGCGTGATCAGGCCGACCAGTGCGATGGCGACCAACTTTCCGGCATATTTGAGCTTGAGCAGCGTCTCGTACATTTTTTTTAACGACAGGGATACGTGTAAGAACGGATGGAGTTTTCGCAATTATTTACCTTACCACGAAACACACGAAATACACGAAAATATGGGAAATTCCTCAGTCATCGGATGCAAATCTTGATTTTTTTTCGTGTGTTTCGTGGTGGCTGTTAAAAAAATACAATTTTTCATCCGTTCTTACACGCCTCCTTGTAGTCTCTCAGCCTCATCTGATGCGGCGATCACTCGTTCCGCGCTTTGCAATTCCTGCAATTTGAATTGATGTTCCGCCTGCTGCTGCCGCAGGTGGTATTCCTGCAGGTCTTTCTGCCAGCTATGCACGCCAATTGCCGTATTTTTCGCCATCCAATAGATCGTCAGCAGAAACGGAATTGAAACAAGCACGCCCCAGAGAGCGAAATTTCGCATGATGCGCAAGTAGGCTAACTCGGTGTCGGCCTGAATGCGGAATTGTTCGATGGCAAAACGTTGTTGGACAAGCGCCAAACCGGTGTCTGTCATATTGCGAATGACCTCGGCCTGATCCGATGAAAGCTGCTGCGGCAAAATCGTCATGGTCTGAATCTGATCTGGTCCGATGATGCCCATGCGAAATTCGGCGGGATTTTCAGCGCCTTTTTTCACGTCTGTCGTTGCGACAGGGCGGGAGGCGGACGGCGGAATAATTGTCACGATCGTCTTCGTCGCGCTCATCCCAAGCGTGCCATCTGGCAGCGGGACTAAGCGCCTCGGCGTATTTTGCGCCAGCACAATCGAGCCGTCCTTTCCCACAAGTTTGATGACCGGTTGTTCCTCGCCTTCTGTGCCGTCTTTCCATGCTTTTTGCATAGCGGCTTCCGCCAATGTTCTCGCTTGCTCCAGCAGTTCAGAATCGCCTTGAAATACTGCGGGTGTTTCGCAAAAGGCGAACGTATGGCATTTTAACAGAACATAAAAAAAGATGCACAACCGCCAATAGTTCCACATAGCGAAGTCCTGTTTTTATCTAAAACGCTCGTAGAGTTTCACCAAAACATCTTGAAATACGCTGAAAAAGGTGTCCATGCCTGATGATATGTTCAACCGTGATGTTGTATATAATATGATGATTAGAGAAGAAATTTGTCAAATAAAAAGTTTTATATTTTACAATTAAAGACGAAATAAAGACGAAAATTTATTTTAAAGACAACAAATTGCCAATAAAAAAAGTGCGATTATTTATTGACAAACCCATGTCTTTTTGATGGGGATTCCTACTGTTCTTTCAAGATTTCGTTGACGGGTGATTCGCCTGAACAGACCTCACAGGTCTTCAAGACCTGTGAGGTCTCTTGTACAAATTTATTTTTTACATTTTATTTAAAATATTTCATTTTACCACCGTTACAGGAGAATGCGTGTAATGTGGCCTGCTCATCAAACAAAAATCGAAGCGCTCGTCGGCGACGGGCTGGTGCTGGATATTGGCGGATGGTGCAATCCGTTTTTGCGGGCAGACTATGTGCTTGATGTATTCCCGTATGAAACCAGAGGCTTAGCCTATCACGGTATTGGGAAACTTCCGATCAGTTGCGTCTATCCAGACCCGCTGCCAGGAGAACGTTTCACGAAAAAGACCTGGATCGTGCATGATATTTGCAGCGAGCGCCCGTTTCCGTTTTCTGACAAGATGTTTGATTTCGTGGTCTGCTCGCATACGCTGGAAGATGTACGCGACCCGTTGCGCGCCTGTTCTGAAATTATCCGGGTCGGCAAAGCGGGCTATATCGAAACGCCGTCGCGCATCGGCGAAATGCTGATGAGCTACGACGGTCTGGTCGGCGCAGTGCATCACCGCTGGTTAGTGGATATTCGCGGCAATCGCATTTCGTTTCGCATGAAGCACCATTTTTTGCACACCAGCACAGATTTTTACATCCCGCCAAGTTATAAACGCACGATGGACAGGATACGAGGAATCGCGTTCCTGTTCTGGGAACATTCGTTCGAGTACGAGGAAATCGCGGGGTATGAGTATTACCGGGAAACCAGAGAATTCATCAAAAGCCTGAATATTCCGAAATCGTTGTATTGGGTTGATTACCTTCGACGTTTCAAACATAAGACATTGCAATATTGGCAAAATCGGCATCAGCAACGCCAGCCGCCGCCCGAAGAACTCTGGACATGGCATGCGTTGTTTGAAGCGAGCAAACGATATTTATGACAACCGCAGAAAAAATTGATGCCTTACGCGCTCTCATGCGTGAGCGCAATTTGGACGCCTGGATCGTCATCGGCGGCGACCCGCATCAAAGCGAATATCCCGCGCCGCATTGGAAAACGCGGGCATGGCTGTCGGGCTTTACCGGCTCGGCAGGCACGCTGGTGGTCACGCCGGATCGGGCAGGCTTATGGACGGACTCGCGTTATTTTATTCAAGCCGCGCAGCAATTAGCCGGTTCTGGAATCGAGCTTTTCAAGCTGAAAGTGCCGGGCGTGCTGACGCATCCTGAGTGGCTCGCGCAAGTCTTGCCAGAAGGCGCGGTCGTCGGTTTTGACAGCGCCATCATGCCGATCAATCAGGCCGACGAACTCGCCGAAAAACTTGCGTCGAAACGGGTGTCATTCTGGCATGAGGAAGACTTGACCGCGCTGATCTGGAGAGACCGCCCGCCGATTCCCACGACGCCGGTGTCGCTGCTGCCGCTCGAATTCTGCGGCGAAACGCGCCCGGCGAAATTTGCGCGGATTCGCCGCGAAATGGCGGCGTATCCAGCGGACATTCACCTGATTTCGACGCTCGACGACATCGCCTGGATGTTCAATCTGCGCGGCAGCGACGTGGAATATAATCCGGTGGCGGTGGCGTATGCAGCGATCACGCAGACCGAAACGCGCCTGTTTATCAATCCAGCCAAATTGCCTGCCAAAGCCGCCGCCGCGTTGCGAGCCGATGGCGTGATCTGCGCCAATTATGATGATTTTCTGCCTTATGTGCGAAACATGCCGGAACGCGCCGTCGTGTTAGTTGATCCTGAAAAGACCTCGCAGGCCGTGAAAGACGCGACGCCGGATCATTGCGTGCTTATTGGCGCTCCGAACATCGTGCTGCATTTGAAAGCGAGCAAAAACGCGACGGAGTTATCTGGAACGCGAAACGCGCATCTGCGCGACGGCGCGGCGCTCATGAAATGGCTCTGCTGGCTGAAACAGCATCTCGGCAAAGAGGCGTTGACGGAAATTTCGATTGTCGAGCCGCTGACCCATTTTCGCAGTCAGCAGGCGCATTTTCAGGGACTCAGTTTTTATCCGATTGTCGGCTATCAGGCCAATGGCGCGATCTGTCATTACGCTGCCGAACCGGAGAGCGCCCTTTCTATCAGCCCTGAAGGCTTGCTGCTCGTGGATTCCGGAGCGCAGTATCTCGACGGCACGACGGACATTACGCGCACCATCGCGCTGTCGCCGCCGACGCCGCAGCAAAAGCGCGATTTTACGCTCGTCTTGAAAGGCCATATCGCCATCGCCACCGCGAAATTTCCGCAAGGGACGTGGGGCGCGCAATTGGATGCATTAGCGCGGATTGCGCTCTGGAAAGAGGGCTTGCAGTATCGGCATGGTACAGGACACGGCGTCGGCTGTTTCCTGAGCGTCCACGAAGGGCCGCAAGGCATCCGCCCGGAAAATCAGACGCCGTTAGAGCCGGGCATGATCTGTTCGAACGAGCCGGGGCTCTATCGCGAAGGCGAATATGGCATTCGCATCGAAAATCTGGTCGTCGTCGTTCCGGCAGAAGAAACGGCGTTTGGGCAATTCTATCAATTCGAGACGATTTCGTTCTGCCCCATCGATCTGACATTGATTGACGCGGCGCTATTAACCAACGACGAAATCCGGTGGGTGAATGCGTATCACCATGAGGTTTGGGAAAAATTTTCCCCGTTTCTTTCCGGGGAAGAATGCGCCTGTTTAGCCGAGATGACGCGGGAAATTTCATCGTTCTGACGTTTTTCATTTGACATTCTTTCCCCGCCTGCACAATTGTTACGCCATTTCGAAATCGGTTGCATTAATCTGAGAGCCATTCGCGAGGATGGTTCTCGTTTCCTTCCTTATGATTGCATGAGACGAGTCGGACACATTTCCTGCGTATTTCTCGCCATGACGCTTGCTGTCGCTGTCGGGGAAGCGCAAGAGGAACGAGATAAATTGTCGCAGCAGGTGGTGAATGCCTGGACATTGTTAGAGCCGGGGCTGGAATTCGGCGTCTTTTCCGCGCCAATTCTGTCGGAATCCGGCGATTCCCTGATCCGCATTCTGCGCATCCATCCCGATCAGTTCGAATTTCGCTTGTTAAATGCCTCGGCAACGCCGGAGCGCGAAATATTGACGGCGAAAGAATGGAGTCAGCGCTACCAGCTCGTTGCGGCGATCAACGCCAGCATGTATCAGACCGATTATCTCTCCAGCGTCTCCCTGATGCGCACCAAAAATCACGTGAATAACCCGAATCTTTCCAAAGACAAGACTATTCTCGCCTTTCATCCGAAAAGTTCGAAATTGCCGCCTGTGATGATTCTTGACCGGCAATGTGAAAATTTTGACGAATGGATGCCGAAATATACGACGCTTGTGCAAAGTATTCGCATGATTTCGTGCAAAGGCTCGAACGTCTGGCGGCATAATCCAGAGAAACGGTGGAGCATTGCCGCCATCGGCACTGATAAGAATGGGGGCGTCCTGTTTATTCATTCTCGCTCGCCATACAGCACCAATGAGTTAAATTCGATTCTCCTGGAATTGCCTATTCAGATGGGGCGAGCCATGTATGTGGAAGGCGGGCGCGAGGCGCAATTGTATGTAAACAGCGGCAGTTATGAATGCGAACTCGTCGGAACGTATGGCATGTCCGGACTTTATCCCTATAACGGCGCACGTCCAATTCCGAATATTGTCGGCATTGTGCGCAAGCAGTAGCGTTTTTGCAATGTTTAATTGACCCGTCAACGTCAACTTTCAAAAGCAGTAGTCAGGGCATAACGAACATAACATTTAACACCGGAGGTACCCATTATGGCGATTTTTACAGGATCAGGCGTGGCGATTGTCACGCCATTTACACAAGACAATGCCGTCAATTTCGACAAATTAGCCGAATTGATCGAATGGCAGATTCAGGAAGGCACGGATGCGATCATCGCATGCGGCACGACCGGCGAGTCGCCGACGCTGACCGACGAGGAGCATAAAAAGGTCATCGAATGCGCTGTCGAAGTGGCAAAAAAGCGGGTTCCGGTGATTGCGGGGAGCGGCAGCAATGACACGGCCTATGCGGTGCAAATGAGCATTCACGCCGAAAAAGTCGGCGCGGACGCGCTGTTGTGCATTACGCCGTATTACAATAAACCGACGCAAAAAGGCTTGATCGCGAATTTTATCGCGATTGCCGACGCCGTCAATGTCCCGATTATCATGTATAACGTGCCAGGGCGCACAGGCGTGAATCTTGCGCCGGAAACGGTGGCGAAATTGGCGGAGCATCGCAACATCTGCGGCGTGAAAGAAGCGAGCGGCAATATCGCACAGGTCGCGGAAATCGCCCGGCTCGTGCCGCCGGATTTCGCGCTTTATTCCGGCAACGACGATATGGTCGTGCCGCTGATGTCGCTCGGCGGGCTTGGCGTGATTTCCGTCGTCGCGAATATCGCGCCGAAGGACACGCATCTGATGGCGAAATCGTTCCTCGACGGCAATCTCAAAAAAGCGCAGGAATTGCAGTTGAGCATGAAGCCGTTAATTGACGCGCTTTTCTGCGAAACCAATCCGATTCCGGTCAAAACCGCGATGAATCTGATGGGCATGAATGTCGGCGGTTTGCGGCTGCCGTTGACGGAAATGAGCGACGCGAACGTCGAGAAACTGAAAAAAGAATTACGCGCCTATAAATTACTTGCATAACGAATGCAAGCTGTCAGACACTTCGCAAGTGTCTGACAGCTATTGAAGGGGATGACGTATGCTGAATATTTTATTATGCGGATGTTTTGGCAAAATGGGGCAGATCGTCACGGAAATGCTGCACGAACGCAGCGATTTGACGCTGATCGGCGTGGATGTGATGCCTCCGAAACAACAGCCGGATTTTCCAGTGTTCCGGTCATTTGACGAGATTAATATCAAAAGCGACGTGATTATTGATTTTTCACATCATACCATGATAAATGCGCTGCTCGATTACGTCGAGCGGACAAAAATTCCTGCCGTGATTTGCACAACCGGCCTCGATGAAACGATTCTCGCCCGCATCCGCGAGGTGTCGAAATCGGTGGCGCTGCTGCATTCCGGCAACATGTCGCTCGGCATCAATTTGCTGCTGAAACTCGTGCAAAAAGCCGCTGAAGTATTATCGCAAACGTTCGATGTTGAAATCGTGGAGCGGCATCATAACAAAAAACTCGATTCGCCGAGCGGCACAGCGTTTATGCTGGCGAACGCGATCAATGAAGAATTGAATAACAGCAAGACGTTCACGTATGGCCGTCACGGCAAAGACACACTGCGCAAAAAAGAGGAAATCGGCATCCATGCCGTGCGCGGTGGCACGATTGTCGGCGAGCATTCTGTGATTTTCGCGGGCGTGGATGAAGTGATCGAAATTAATCACCGCGCCACCTCCCGGCGCGTGTTCGGCACCGGCGCGATCAAAGCCGCCGAATTTTTGGTGCTTCAGCAGCCCGGCCTTTATTCGATGGATGACGTGTTGAAATAAGAACAGCGCGAATTTAACGCAAAAGGCGCAAGAGCCGCAGCAAACGCAATTGACATGACGTTTGCGTCTGCTGCGGCGTTCGCGTCTGTTGCGTTATTTATTCCTTTCAAATGCAGCATTGGAAATATCTTGGGCAGGAATATGGCGCGGATGTCGGCATTTTTCGGATGCGTTTCGATTGGGTCGAAAATCCGCGCAATGCGTCGTCGTTAAAAGCAGTCGTGCTGGAACTGCCGGACTGGGTGAATGTGGTCGCGATAACGCCTGAAGGCCGCATCGTGCTTGTGGATCAGTATCGGTTTGGCATAAAAGCCGTGACCGCCGAAATTCCCGCCGGAGGCATCGCGCATGGCGAACCGCCGCTGCACGCCGCGATGCGGGAATTGCGCGAGGAAACGGGCTACACCTCGGACGACTGGACCTATCTCGGCAACGTCGAGCCGAACCCGGCGTTTCAGAATAATTATTGCCACCAATTCGTGGCGCGGAACGTCCGCAAAACGCACGAACCTGAGTTAGATGAAGGCGAAGCGATTCATGTTCGGGAAGTCACGCTCGACGCCTTGCGCGAAGAAATCCGCTCCGGAAAATTTTTGAACGCGCTCGGCTTGCTCTCGTTAACGCGAGTGTTTCAAATTTGGGAGTAAGTGCTTTCGCTCAGACGAATCAGCGCAGGCGCTATTTCGTTGTCATCACAGACACGCCATTCCAATCGTCTGGCGGGGGATTCTGGAGATAGGCGGCGCAGCGTTCGATATAGAGGCAAGAAGGTTTGTCATCTGGGGCGAGCCGCAGCGTGTCCTGAAAGAGCGCCATTGCTTCTTCCCAGCGGCGGGTTTTGTAGGCCGCCAGTCCGTTGCAAAATGTCTCAATGATGGGCTTTTTCTGCGCATACATGCCACCATAGCCAATCAGTTCATAAATCGTGACCGGTTCATGTTTGCCTTTCACGCAGACCGTATCTAACTCGCGCAACGTAAAGCCATCCGGTTTGATCAAATCGTAAGTAAACTGGCTGATGACGATGTTCGTGCCATACTGCTTATTGATGCCTTCCAGACGCGAAGCAAGGTTGACGTTATCGCCCATGATCGTATAGTCAAAACGTTCGCGCGATCCCATATTGCCAACACTCATCTCGCCTGAATTAATGCCGATCCCAATGTCCATGTGCGGCAATCCCCGCGCTTCCCAGCCCACGCGCAATTCTTTTAATCTGACGATCATATCAACCGCCGTCTTACACGCCCGGATCGCATGATCGGATTGAGGCATCGGAGCGCCATAGAACGCCATAATCGCATCGCCCATATATTTATCAATCGTTCCTTCATATTTTAGCGCGATCTGCGACATTTCCGACAGATATTCGTTCAAAAACTCAACCAATTGTTCTGGCGGCATCTGTTCGGAAATCTCCGTAAAGCCGCGAATATCCGAAAAAAATGCGGTTAATTGCCTTCGCTCGCCGCCTAATTTCAATTGGTCTGCTGTTTGGAGCAAATGCTCGACGACTTTGGGGGAAACGTAATATTGAAACGCATGTTTAATGCGGCGTTTTTGCCGTTCTTCCGTAAAGTATTGATATGACGTCGTGGTGAGATAATCTGCCACGATGAACAACGCAGGAAACGTGATATTCAGCCAGATTTTTTCAAGCCGGAACGCCGCATAGGCGAATCCGATCATCAAAAATAACCCGGCGGACATCGCCCAGACGCCCCACAGCGGGCTTTTCCGATAACGAACAACGCCGAGAATCAGCCCTAACAGGAGAATCTGTCCGGCTTCGATCAGCGTTGCCCATTCCGGCCTGATCAGAAAATCTTGCTTCAGGATATTTTCGATAATCGTCGCGTGGACTTCCACGCCGGGATAATCAGACGATTGAAACGAGGTCGCGTGCAAATCGCGGATAATTTTGCTGGTGAAACCAAGCAGCACAATTTTATCGGCAAATTTATAGGCCGGCACCTGCCCGCTGATGATGTCCGCCAGCGAATAATAGGGAAAAGTCGCGGCAGGCCCATAATAATTGATATACAGATGCCCTTTCTCGTCGCTCGGAATCAAGGTATTGCCGAGGCGAATGACCTCAATATTTCCCGCCGCCTGTTTGCCCTGCGTCTTGATAATTGGCGGCAAGGGCGAATTCAGATAAACGCGGGCAACTTCTAACCCTAACGAGGGATAGTATTTTCCAGCGTATTCTTCGAGCAGGGGAGTGAACCGGATCACGCCATCGCGATCCGGCGACACGTTAAAATGCCCAAAACTGAGCGCCGCCTCGGAGAAGAGCGGCAGATTGATTTCGACGCCAGACGCATGCGGCAGGCGCAACGGCTGGGCGGTTTCGCCAGGCGGCGCCTGAACGCTTTCGTAGGCGGCGCGGCTGATCACCTCTTGATACGCCTGTTGCTGCTCAGGCGTCAAATAATCGGCGGCAGCGGCATCCAAAAAATAGATGCCTAACACCACGTTTCCGGCGCGTTCAATGGCTTCGGCCAATTGGCGATCATAATCATACCTCGCCTGCTGTTGCTTCAAATCGGCGACAATCGCCATTTTTTCGGCGGATTGCGACTGATACCGTTCGATCATGTCGTTCAGGGCTTGCAAGTCGCGGCGTTCATCCGGTTCGGCGAGCGTCAAGTCAAATCCGATGACTGCCGCGTTGCCTTCGGTCAGAATGTTGAGCAGTTGCGCAATCCATTGCCGACCGGAGGATTGCCAGCGTCCTAAGGCGTCTTCGGTTTTTTCGTCCACCGCGATGATCACGATGTCAGACTGTGGCATGATGACGCCGCGCAAGCGAAAACGCCAATCCAGGGTTCTGGCTTCGATAATCTCAAACAGGCCGGGCGTCGGCAACACTTGAATTTCCGGGCGCGACAGAATATACCAGGCCGCGATGAGCAGGCTTAACCCTACGCTGCTCCAAAAGCCGACGGTGGTGAACAAACTGAGATCGAAGCGTTTGGAGGATGGAAATTTCATAAATTCGACCAATTCGCGAGCATACTGAACTCAATCACCAGCAGTTCGAACAGTATTCGCTAATAAGATATGCTCACATCTCTTTCTTATCCGACTTCTGCCATCGCTTCCGTAATAATGGCGCGTTCGATGCCATGCCGCGTCAGGCTTTCCACGAATTTTTCCAGAGGCGATCCTCTAAGCGGGCTAAATCTTGCCGCAACCCTTGTCCAATATACGCCAGCATCAATGCCTGATATATGGAGATCATCGGGCGATCTTTGCGAAGACGCTTTTGTAATTCAGCATTCTTCATAGCGATTTCTTTCGAAACGCATGGCTCATCGCGCTAAGATAATTTCGAACCCTGGCAATCGTTCAGACGGGACACCCATCCGCCGCCGCAGACGAGCCACGCCGCGCCCGCTGCGCGGGAGAAGATGGCGCGTGTTCGCCTGCGGCAAGACCGGAAGCTATGCAAATAAAACTATGACGAAAAGAATACTTACCAGCAAACATTGGTCATGAACACTGAGCATCTATACATCAAAACTGAGAACAAGAGCGGAGCGCAGGCGACTTGAACACCTACAGCCCCAATCAAGCAAAGTTGTATATTATGGAAGGACACAGCCACTGGTATCCCAATAGTAATTGTTGCAAGTAGTGGACGTTGTATTGTTGAGAACGTTGGCAGCAGTTGCGCCAGTAACTGCCACGCTGCCGATATTGGCGATCCCACCGCCGCTATTGGTCGCCTGATTATTGCTTATATTGCCATTGACGGTGACATTTCCCCTGTAGTTGTAAATCCCACCACCGTAACCGAGAGATGTATTATTGCTCACTGTGCCTTTGACGATGACAGTCCCCATGTAGTTGTAAATTCCGCCACCGTGGTTGTCGGCACTATTATAGCTCACGATACTGTCACTTTCAATGGTAATTTTCCCGCCGTTGGAAATTCCGCCACCAAAACTAGCGCTATTTCCTTGCGTAATCGTTAGTCCTTTAAAGACGACGACTGTCCCGCTATTTATGGAAAATACACCGTTGCTTGTATGCCCTCCACTGATCGTTACACCCGTGCCACCGTCAATGACTAACGTCCCACCATCAATTGTCAATGGATTAGTCACTGTGATCGTAGTTACACCAGACGCAAACGTGATCGAGGAACATCCATTTGTTACAGCATCCGCTATCACCTGCCGCAATGAACCAATTACGCTATCGTTGGTTTTTGTGACCAGGCACAAATTCACAAATTCAACATTAACCGTCTGTGCCTCGCTCATAGTAACAGTACACGAATTTGCAGCACCCGTGCATGCGCCTGACCAATTTACAAACCCCATTCCTGTGTCTGGCGTAGCCGTCAATGTGACACGAGTGCCATTCTTAAACGATGCGCGGCATGTTCCGCCACAGTTGATGCCAGCGGGCGCACTTGTCACTGTTCCTGTTCCCGTGCCGCTTTTAGTGATAGTCAAAGTGGAGGAGCCAATTGGCGTTGGTGTTGGCGTCACAGTCACTTCTGGAACTGGCGTGACCGTCACTCCTGGAATTGGCGTTGGGAGAATGCGGGCAATTGTTTTCGTCACAGTTTGCGGGGCCGAGCGTCCGTCGGCAATAGCGCAATTCAGCACACGCTGCGTTTCCTCTGCCGTATAGGGATCAGGGAATGAACCCGATATTGTCAAGCCATTCGGGGACGCATCGAAGTGCGAGCCGCCGCGCTCGCTCAAGGTGACAGTCAGGGGATACTGCGCGCTGTCCGGCGCGTTTAGTCCGACGCCTTCGCAGCTTGCGGCCACAGCCTCGCCGGCATTCACCGCATCCGGGGCGTGAATCGTCAATTGATCGACCAAAAAGCTTTCGAACACGTCAATCGCGAGCGTTCCGACTTTTTGTTGGCAGATGTCAATCTGATCTTCCCAGGTTCGCGCCGGATCCCGCGATAAGTCGGTCGTGACCGTAATGCGATAGCGGCACGGCGGACGATACAACGTGAGTTCCACCGCTTGCGGAAAGGTCGGGTTCGCGATAGAAACCGGCGGAATGACCTGTCCAATCTGAGCGCCCTTCTCATCAATCCCGGCGGCGTCAATTCTCAAGCCGACGACTTTGGCGTTCGCTTTCGACGGGACGCCTCCAATCCGTAGCACCACTTTCTGCGCCACTGTTCCTTCCGGCGCTACCGGCGACTGAGCGCTGCGATCCTGGTCGCAGCCATGAATCAGGGCCAAAGACAGTAATCCCAACAACCCGATCAGCCATAATATGTTCGATTTCATCGTCAGCCTCCTTACTTGTTGTTTTATAGAACACTGATGACACTGATTGGACTGATTTTCGCTGATTTTTAACTGTTTTGATGAGCGTTGCTTTGAATCAGTGTAAATCAGTCTCATCAGTCCAATCAGCGTTCTATTCTTCGTCGCAAATGCTTAAAATGTGTATGTCATGCCGATAGAGACGTTCGCCCCGTGAAAGGTCGCATCCTGCGGCAACTGGATATCCTTTGACTGGTCTAATATGAAATATTTGAACAAGCCATTTAATCCGATATGGGCATTCGGCTGATAGATCACGCCGGGGCCGAAGCCATAACGAATTCTCTGACCATCATACGGCAATCCTGCCTCGTCGTTCTGAAGATCGCTTTCACCGTAATATCGTATGTCACCGATCATCCGTAGCGTACAGCGGGAGGAATAGGAATAGAGCAGGTCGAGCGTGCCGAAAAATTCCGAGCCATTAACATTTTCTGGTTCGGTATAAAGCATGCCGTCGGCGCTCAGCGCTTTATTTTTCGCCTGAAATGTCTGTTGCAGCGCGAACACAATGCTCATCGGCTTGCCAATCTGCGTGTTAAGCTTGAAGGTTTCGCCGAGCGACAGGCGATCTCCTTCCTGAAAGCTCGCGCTGCCATCGCGTTTATCCTCAGTAAAATGCGCATACGCCATCGAGGCATCGAGGCTGAATTGAGTGGATGCCTGCCATTTCAACAACGCCGCAATGCGGGTTTGATCGCCGGGATCATAATCGTCATCCTCAATGTCTGAGGTCGGGTCGTATTCTCCGTTGAAGCGATACCCGCCATTCAAGCTGAGGCTGACCGCTCCAAACGCTTTTGCCAATCCGAGGTTCACGCCAAAATCGAAGCCTTCCCCAAAATCATCCACTTCGAACAGATCGTGATTTTCGCCGACTTCGGCAGCGCGTTCATTTGCGTTAAGGCGTTCCGCGCCGGTTGGGAGATCGGTATCTATGCCGAGACTAATCCCGATTGGCGCAGTCAATAGGGCATACGTCGCCGTGAAGTAGGTATCCGTAAGGCTGGTCAATTCCGCATCCTCGCCAGCGCCGTATAAGACATTCGCGCCGCTCAAGGCGGTATCAATCGAAAACGCAAACCGCTCCCATTGGCCGAGCAAGCCAATCGGGACAGTCAGTTCGTAGCCGACCGTTTTCGGGGAATGATCGTCGGAAAACATGTCATACCGCGCGCCAGTTGAAAGCATGATTTCCGCAGATGCGGGAAACGCGATGAAAAGTAGAAGAATGTTCAGGATAATCAACCATCTCAAGGTGTGATATTGCATGCTCCCTCCTTATCATGAGACCTCTCAGGTTTTTGAAACCGGTGAGGTCTGGGGCGAAACCGTTACTTGACATCTATGGTATAAGTAAATCCGACCGCTTGCGAACCTTTTTCCGAGCCTTCCGGGCGCGTGCCGCCAGGCGGAAGTTGGCTGGTGGCCGGAGTAATCACGCCAAGATTTTCCTGTGTGGATAACAGGAGTTCCATCGTGTTTTCTTGTCCTTTCGCTGGACTGTTCATCATTTCCAGCATTTGGGGGGCAGGCATGTCGCGCATTTGCCGGAAAATCTCCTCAACATCGGTGATTTTCGTAATAACGATCATGGCTTTGTGAATGATCGCCTGATGCCCTTCCGGCATTACCGTGACTTCCGCCCCGGTATTGAGATTTGTCAGCGTCATTTTTACGGTATAGGCGCGAGCAACGGTTGTTTTTGTCTCAGGGTAATAGATCACTTCAATATCTGGATGGGAGAATTTCACGCCAGCGACCGCGTTTGGCGTTTCGATGGTAAACGTCGAGCCTTCTTTCTGATGCCCTGCTGAAAGAAACGCCCGAATGCGCCCGTAGGTCAATTTCACGCGAGAGCGCCGCGCCCCGGTCGTCGGCTGCTGGAACAGATCGGCGAGATTAATTTCGGTTTTTGGCCCTAAGTGAAGTTCGCTCCCTTCTGACAATCGCAAGACGACTTCCGCGCCAGGCTGAGTCCGAATGGCGTCCCCGGCTTGCAGAACCGCTCCGACAGTAGCCGCGATTGGCGCTTGTCCTTGCAGGGAAATCAGCACGTTCCCGGAGAAACTGCTGATGGTTGCGGTGGGTTGCTGAGCGCTGCTGATTGTCGCGCAGCAGAGCAAGACTATCAAGATGAGCATGGCGAAACGCAGGTGGGAATGTCGAGTTCTGATGTGGTGATGAGACCCTATCCTTTTCATGGTAGCTGCCTCCATTTAGATGTCAGCGATATTCAGTAGATGTGACCTATCGAAGATCAAACGAGCATGAGTTCACCATCGCTCGATTTTTGCTGTCAAGTGAAAAAAAAATTTAAAAGCCTGATTAAATTTCATTATCGCTAACGCGCAATATTTCAATCAGTTAGATACAATAGAAACCGCAACAATTTTCATTTGATCGCAAAAATCGGCGATAAATGGGGCAGAGTTTCCCCGAAATGAGGCCGAATTCGCAAAGTTTGCCAAAAATAAAAATATATTAAAGCTGAGGCATATCTTCGTTCCTGAAGCGAATAAATTTATTTGACTTTTTAAGAGGCTGGCATTGAATAGACGCGATTGAGGCATCTGTTTCAGGGGACTCTGAGAATGTTGCGCGTCCAGTTCGATCCGCTACATATACGGACGTTCGCGGCATGCGCGAACATCGGTGGAAAATTATGAGCACGACCATTTTAGATTCCAGAACATTCCAGCCATTACAACCGGCGCACCAACTCTGGCAGTTATATGCGCCGGAATCTGCGCCCTATCGTTTTCAGGCACAAAGCGTTGAAGACGCGCAAACCTGGCAGACGAGGACGCGGGCAGCGCTGAATGATGTGATGGGTTTTCAGCATCTGCCATGCGTGGATTTTGAGCCGAAAGTCATTGAAATTGTGGATAAAGGCGACTATGTACGGGAAAAGGTGCTGATCCGCACAACGGAATATTCTACCATGCCGGTCTATCTGTTGATTCCCAAAACCAGTACGCGTCCGCTCCCTGTGGCATTAGCATTTCACGGGCATGGCTACGGCGTCAAAGATATTGTCGGGTTGTGGGAAGATGGCAACGAACGCGAGACGCCCGATGGCATTCAGCGTGATTTTGGCGTGGAACTCTGCCGCAAGGGATTGGCGGTGGCTGCGCCGGAGATTTCCTGTTTTGGCGAGCGGCAGACCGATTTTTCCTATTTGAGAACCGATATTGGGCAGGGCGTACCGTCCACCTGCGATCATACGGCGCGGCTTGCGTTTCATCTCGGCGGCAGCGTCGTCGGCCTGCGCGTGTTTGAGGGGAAACGGCTGATTGATTATCTCGAAACCCGCCCGGAATTCGACACCACGCGGCTTGGCGCAATGGGATTATCGGGCGGCGGAATGCATGTTTTTTTTTCAACCGCGCTCGATGAACGCATCAACGCCTGCGTGATCTGCGGCTATTATTCCACCTTTAAAGACAGCATTCTCGCGATGCATCATTGCGCCTGCAATTTCGTGCCGGGCCTGCATCGATTCGGCGAAATGTACGATGTTGTCGGCCTGATTGCGCCGCGCCCCATGTTCGTCGAAGCCGGAAACTATGATCCGATTTTCCCAATAGAAGCGGTCAAGCGCAGCGTTGAAATCGCGCGAAACCGCGTCTATCGCGTATTTGGCTGTCCGGAGCGCGTCGAAACCGATTATTTCGAAGGGCGGCATCGGATCAATGGCGCTCGCGCTTACGACTTTTTGCGCGAAAAAATAGAACATTGATGACCTGATGAGACTGATTGGCACTGATTTTTTCTGGTTTTTCATCAGGTGTGTTCAGTGTTATCAGTCCAATCAGTGTTCTATTTTTTTGTGTATTTCGCGTGTTTCGTGGTGGTTTTTATGAAAACAGAGCATTCCCAGAAAACGCATGTCAAAAAGAAGCGCTGCAAGGTGCTGTCGGTGTATGACGGTGACACGCTGCATGTTGAATGGGATGAATCGGCGTGGCTTGGGTTGGTGCATGAGGTCAAGCCGGTGAAAGTCCGCTTAGCCTATATTGACACGCCGGAATTGCGCTATCATCAGGCGGGCGCAGTTCAGGCCAAAGACGTGCTGGCAAAGATGCTGAACGGGAAACATGTCGTCTTAGAATACGCCGAACTGCCGAACGGCGAGCCGCGCAAATGCGATTTCAACCGCGTGTTGGCGGTGGCGCATCTGCAACGGACGTTTCTGCCGAATATCAATATCAACGAATTTTTGCTGCAAAAAGGATATGCCCGGCTCTATCCGAATCCCGATAACGTCGTGCCGCATCAATTGAAACGGATGCGGCAGGCCGAGCGCTCCGCCAGATGGTGGAAACGCGGTATCTGGCGTCATGCGAACGCGCCGTCTCGCAGCAGCGGCGGCGCATTCTGGTATATCGCGCTCGGCATTCTAATCGGCGTCGTGCTGATGTTGCTATTGATGCGTCAGCCTTAAACAAGACCAAACCTCACAGGTTTTAGAAACCTGTGAGGTTTTTCATGATAAAATTTTTTGTTCCCGCAGCAGCGCGACGATGCGTTCCACAATATCATCCGCGCTCTGCAAATCGGTTTCTACGACCAATTCTGGCGTTTCCGGGGCTTCATACGGCGAGGAAATGCCGGTAAATTCTTTGATTTCCCCGCTAAGCGCTTTTTTATACAAACCATTCGGATCGCGGCGTTTGCAGACGTCGAGATCGCATTTGACAAATACCTCAAAAAATCGCCCGTCTTCCACTAAACCGCGAGCGAAGGCGCGATCTTTCGCGAAAGGCGAAATGAACGTGCAGATCACAAGATGCCCGGCCTCGAAAAAGAGGCGGGCGACTTCGGCGGCGCGGCGGATGTTTTCGCTGCGGTCGCGGTCGGAAAATCCGAGATCGCCATTCAGCCCGTGACGCAACAGATCGCCGTCAAGCAGCATCGTCTGACAGCCGGAATCAAAAAGCTGTTTTTCCAATCGTTTCGCAACGGTGGATTTGCCTGAACCGGACAGGCCGGTCAGCCATAAGATTGCGCCCTGATGTCCGTGCCGTGCTTCCCGCTGTTCGCGAGGAATATTCCAGCCTGTCCAAATCGTGTTCGGCGATGTTTTCTGCGGCATTTCCGCCTGCGTTTCTGGCTTTTCCATCACATCGTCAAGCGTGCGCACGGCGTCGCGAATCATCCCGGCGGCGACTGTGTTTTGCGTGACCGGATCAATCAGAATAAAACTCCCGGTGCCGCGATTCGTCTTATATGCATCAAAAAAGAGCGGCAGCGAGGTTTTCATCTCGATGCGGGCGATTTCATTCAGATGTAGCGTATCGGCTTGTTCGCGGTGCAGCGTGTTCACATCAATTTTATACACGATGCGATTGACAAACGCGCGGACGGTGCGGGTCGTATGTTTCAGATAATACGAGGTATTCAGCGACAGCGGATCGCGCTCGCTCATCCAACAGAGCGTGGCGCTGATGTGATTGCTGACTTGCGGCAGGTTATTTTTGCGGACGATCATATCGCCCCGGCTGATGTCCACTTCGTCGGTCAATGTGAGCGTGACAGATTGCGGCGGAAACGCTTCCTGCACGTCGCCATCGTAAGTGACGATGGATTTGATGTGTGAGGTTCTGCCGGATGGCAGCGCCACGATCTCTTCGCCGGGGCGAAACGTCCCGGAAATCATGCGTCCCGCAAAGCCGCGAAAATCCTGATGCGGACGGATAACATATTGCACCGGAAAGCGCGTGTCAATCAGGTTGCGATCCTGCGACACATGCGCATGCTCCAAATGATGCAGCAGCGGTGCACCGTCATACCAGGACATGTTCGCGCTTTTTTCGGTGACGTTATCCCCTTTCAGCGCCGAGACGGGGATATACGTAATGTCGTGAATATCGAGCTTATCCGAAAATGCCTCGTAGGTCGCGACGATGTCATCGAACACGGCCTGTGAATAACCGACGGCGTCCATTTTGTTCACGGCGACCACGAGATGCGGCACTTGCAGCAGCGACACGAGCAGACCGTGCCGCCGCGATTGCGTCATGACGCCGTTGCGGGCGTCAATCAGGATGATCGCGAGTTCGGCGGTTGATGCGCCCGTCACCATGTTGCGCGTATATTGTTCGTGACCGGGACAATCGGCGATGATGAATTTGCGCGTCGCGGTCTCGAAATAGCGGTACGCCACGTCAATCGTGATGCCCTGCTCGCGTTCCGCCGATAGGCCATCCAGCAGCAGCGACAGGTCAACGTCGTCCTGCCCTTTCTTTTTCGAGGTGCGTTCGACGGCGGCAAGCTGGTCTTCATAGACAGCTTTGGTTTCGTATAATAAGCGGCCAATCAAGGTGGATTTGCCGTCGTCCACGCTGCCAGTCGTCACTAAGCGAAGGAGTGTTTTTTCCATATTGAAAAAATAGAACACTGATTGGACTGATTTCGCTGATTAGCTCTGATAAAAACAACAATCAGTGATGATCAGTCCAATCAGTGTTCTATTAAAAATAGCCTTCCTTTTTCTTTTGTTCCATCGCCGAGTCGCTGCCGAGATCGATCAGGCGGTTTTCGCGTTCCGATTTTTTGGTGGCCTGCAATTCGAGAATAATCTCATCCAGCGTGGTCGCGGTCGAGCGAATTGCGCCGGTGCAAGGCATGCAGCCGAGACTGCGAAAGCGGCAAGTGACGGTTTTGAAGTCGTTTTCACTAATTTTGAATTTTGGATCATTTTGCACGACCGACAGCGCAGACGCCGGAATCAACATGTTGCCGCGCTCGACGACCTGGCGCTCTTTGGCGAAATAAAGCGGTACGACTGGAATCTTTTCGAGCTTGATGTAGTTCCAGATGTCCACTTCCGTCCAGTTGCTGAGCGGAAACACACGGATGGATTGTCCTTCGTTCAGGCGGAGATTATACACCTCCCAGAGCTCCGGGCGTTGATTTTTGGGATCCCATTGTCCAAATTCATCGCGAATCGAGCAGACGCGCTCTTTCGCGCGGGATTTCTCTTCTTCGCGCCGCGCGCCGCCAAATGCCGCGTCAAAGCCGTGCTTGTTCAGCGCCATCAGCAAGCCCTGCGTTTTCAGATGCGCACAGCAGGTATCCGTTCCCATTTTGAGTGGATGCGCCCCTTTCGCGATCCATTCTTCGTTGCGTTCCACAATCAACGTCGCGCCGATCTCCTGGCAGAATTGATCGCGAAATTCATACATTTCCGGGAATTTATAGCCCGTGTCCACATGCATCAGCGGAAACGGAAATTTGCCTGGGTAAAACGCCTTTTGCGCTAACCGAATCATCACGCTCGAATCTTTGCCGACCGAATAAAGCATCACCGGATGCTTCGACTCCGCCACCGTCTCGCGCATGATATGGATGGATTCGGCCTCCAACTGTTGCAAATATGAAAGAGAATACGAGTTCACCATGTTACCTTTCAGGTTGAGGACTGGTGCACGGGCATCAGTTCGTCGAATCTGTTATCGTATGCGTCAAATAATTGAGCGAATTGTTTGTGGCCTTCTATTTTTGTCAAGACTCATATCAAGTGCAAGACGATTGATGCGTATTTTGTCATTGACAAAATGCTGGAATATCGTATTGAACACCGCAAAAAGTCACGTAAGTCGAAACCGAAGTTTCGATCTACGCCGTTTCAGAAAAGGAATCATGGATTATCACAGCCTTATCAAACGTTGGACAGCCTTACCTGCTCAAGACCTGCTCGACGAAATTTTTACGAGCTATGGCACGCGGGCGGCGCTTGGCACGTCATTTCAAAAAACCGGCCTTGTCGCCATTGACTTGCTCTCGCGCCACAGGCAGGATTTTCGCGTCTTTACAATTGATACGGGACGGCTTTTCCCCGAAACGCATGCGTATATGCAGGCTATTTCTGAACGCTACCGCCTTGCGCTTGAGGTGTTTTCAAGCGACGCTAACGATGTGGCCGATTTGCTCGCAACGTCGCCTTATGGCGAGTATCTGTTTTTAGAAAGCGCCGCATTGCGACAGGAATGCTGTTACGTTCGGAAAGTCTTGCCGCGCAATAAGGCATTGCGAACGCTCGATGTCTGGCTGACGGGCGTGCGCAAAGACCAATCGTCGTTTCGCGGTACGTTGCGCAAAGTCGAGGTGATTGAATTCGAAGGCCGCCCGATTTTGAAAGTGATGCCGCTGTTCGATTGGACGCAGGAACAAATTGACGACTACATCCGAAAACGCGATTTGCCAGTGCATCCGCTCTACGCCAAAGGCTTTGCGACCATCGGCTGTCAAGCGCCCTGCACGACGCCGTCGCTGCCCGGCGAAGCCCCGCGCAACGGGCGCTGGCGCTGGGAAAAAAGCGGTCTAAAAGAATGTTCGCTGCATCTCGATAAATTCGACGATGGCGCGGGGATTTAATTGGTTTACGCACATGGCGTAAGCTTATCGTTTCATGCAGGTGTCCATCAAAAATCGTTCGAGCCGCGTTGCATTGACTTCAACACTGAAACGTTCTTCAGCAAATTGTTTGGCGCGTTGTCCGATTTCCTGACGCAATCGGTCATCGTTCAGCAAACGCCTGACGTCATCTTCGAATTGTTCGAATGTTCCTGAATACGCGCCAAGCTGATACTGCTGAATCATCTGATCTGGATCATAATACGCGCTGACCGTCGGCGTGCCCTGCATCCAGGCTTGAATAAAGACATTCGGAAAACCTTCCGGTTCGCACGTACTGACAAGAAGTCGCGCCTGCCGCATGATGCCGTTAACTTCATGATAGGTCTTCGCGCCAAGATAATGAAAATTTGGCAGCGCGGCGGCCTCTTGAATCGCAGCCTGAAAATTTCGATGTACAATCTCGCCGATCATCAAACAATCCACTGGCAAATCTTGCAGGCGTCGCGTTAATTGGAGATACTGTTCAGGGTGTTTGCTCTGTTTGATGCTGCCGACCCAGACAATAAACGGTTTCGGCCATGTGAACGGAACGGCGTGGGCGTCCACGCTGTTCGGAATGACGATCTCCGGTGCGCGAATATGCCCGGTCTGGCTCTCTAACTGAGCAATCACGCCGTACGCGAAGCAGAAGCCGAGATGATTGACGCGGCTGGAAAGCGCTGGGCGGATGCTTTCGATGCGCTGACGCATTTTCCCCCGCCAATCCGTTGCGTCGAAGCGAACTTTATGCGACCATTTCTTGACATCATTGAGATGCGAAATCGCAAAGACGACCTTGACGCCCATCATTCGAAACAGCAGCGCGGACGGCAGCCATTTGCGCTTGTTGAATCGCCAATAGACGACATCCGGGCGATGTTTGCGCACGATATGCCGCAGATCGCCCCAACGCAGCGACGCCCGTTCGACAATATACGGCGCGCCATAGGTCGACTGTTTACCATTGACGGCGAGATAGGCAACCTGATGCCCCATGCGCGTCAATTCCCGCGCTAATAAATCGCACTGAATTTCGCTGCCGCCGATCATGTCCTGCGGATGGTGATTAACGAACAGAATGTTCATGCCAGCCATGCCTCGATTGCGTGTGCGACCTGAACGCGCAAGTCTGCTTCTGTTCCGCTATTTTCAATTTCGAACAACATCGCGCCCTGTTGATGAAGAGCGTCTTTCGCGAGGTTGACGCATATTTCGGCCTGCCGCAAACTCCGTTCGCGCTCCTGTAGCGTCATTGTTCGCATTCTCTGTGGAAAGCCGCGTTGTTCCATTCTAGCAATGACGGATTCGACCGGCGCAGTCAGCGCGAAGATTGCATCGGGACAGGGAATCGCCTCAAGATACGCCACAATCGCCTGTTCGAGCGGCAGCGAACTCGCGAGGTGCTCGCCATAGGCAAACAGCGTTACGACGCGCTGCGAAAACCCTTCGTCGAACAAGACGAAATCATCATGAGTTTCAGCCATTTCGCTGACAAGTTGGTACGTCGAAAAGAGATCGAAAAACCAGAAGAGTGAGAGAAAATCAAAGCGGTCTGGCGGTTTGGCGTAATGGCATTCTAAGACGATGCGAGAAAGGAGCGGATGCGCTTGAAGAAAGCGTTGAAATGCGAGATAGGCGGCATCATCCGCCGTTCGCGGAAAGCGCGCGAGCAAATGACGCCCGACGCGATAGGGAAAGAGCCTCGTGCAGACGGTCAGCAGACGCGAGGAACGGGACGCGCCGAGTGCGCGATAGGCGGCCTCTTCCGAGAG
This sequence comes from Candidatus Moduliflexus flocculans, assembly GCA_000739515.1. Taxonomy (GTDB): domain Bacteria; phylum Moduliflexota; class Moduliflexia; order Moduliflexales; family Moduliflexaceae; genus Moduliflexus; species Moduliflexus flocculans. The sequence continues at coordinate 805,178 of DF820455.1, read as the reverse complement.
TTCGGCCCGTCGGTCATGCTCGCGCAGCGCGGCGAGCGTATAGTTCAAGACGCGCGTCTTGCCTGCGCCAGGAATGCCAAGAAATTCGAGAGACTTCGCCATTGTTCTTATTTAGGCGTTTTTCGGAATATTACAAATAGTATATCGGAATTTCCCGGAAGGTAATGGCGGAATATCATCAACAAATTCTATGCGTACCTCGCACGTTGCCCCCATAACAAATTGGACTTTTTCGATTAATTCTTTAATGTGACGTTCGTGGGTAACATGCGGCTCAGCCTCGGTTTCGGATAAGACGACCAACACTCTGATAAGATCATAATCTTCTTGAATGATTTGAAATTTCCTGCTCCAACTGCCATCTAAAACAATTCCGATGAGATAAACAAAATATTGCGGTGGCACGACGCTTCCATCTTTGAGAAGGAACACATCAGGTACTCTTCCAGCAACGTCTTGCAACAATGGCCAGGTTCTTCCGCATGGACAGGGATGTTCTGCCCAGGCGCCCATATCGCCAATCCGATAGCGTAATAACGGCATCGCATAACTCAATAACGGGGTCAAAATAATCTCGCCAACTTCTCCAGGCGCTGTCGGGGTGCCATCAGGGCGCAGAATCTCGGTATGCAACAGCGGCGCAGAAATATGCAAACCGGCATGACGGTCACATTCCATTGCCATTCCACCCACCTCTCGAGAACCGTAACGATTAAAAATTGGCGCGTGAAAAACCCGTTCAATCACATTCCGCATATCAGGCGTAACAACTCCAGAAACCAGAACAATACTTTGAGGATGATGAATCTGAAGACCACGCTTCTCGATATATTTGGCAAATTCATAGAGGCAATCGTTATAAGCGTGAATCTGTACCGGCTTCACTCGGTTCACAATTTCAACGTATTCCGCCATTTTTTCCGTCGTCATTTTAAAAGCATTTAACCATGTTTGATTCTGTACCCAACGGAGAAATCGAATCTTATGTGTTTCTTGTCCGACAAACAAATCGCGTTGCGATCCAATAATGTACACTCGGGGCGCGCCAGAAGGAAAGCCAGTCCATTCGTTTCGTAATGAATTTAACGCCAAGAGCCAATCTTTCCGTTCCTGGTCAAAAATAATTGTGACCGGTTCGCCGGTTGAACCGCTGCTTTTTTTCTCTGTCCACCGTCGCTGGGCAAGATCGTCAGATTTAAGGCGCTCAAATTCTTTTCTGACCGTGAGTTTATCCAACAATGGAAGGGTTGAAAAATGTTCGAGGTGAATTGTGCCGTTAGGTTCGACAACAGCAGCCTGTTCGAGAATTTGGCGATAATAAGGGACATGTTGATGCGCGTGGCGCAGTAACGCGCGTAATCGTTCCGCTTGTAAGACGCGCAGTTCTTCCTGAGAAAGCCACTGCTGCTGGCGTAAAATATTGAGCTTCTCATTAGAGGGGTATTTTCCCGTTCTCAGATATTGATACCCTTTTAGTAGATGACGAAGGAGAGATTTCATGCGTGCCACAACTTTCTTAATGACTGATGTTACGCAGCGCCGCCGACAATTCCCCTCCTGGGAGGGGCAAGGGGTGGGTTCGTCCGTGAGTGATTGCTCGTGTCAAGAACCC
>DF820455.1:794091-803467 GCA_000739515.1 Candidatus Moduliflexus flocculans | reverse complement strand
ACAATTCCCCTCCTGGGAGGGGCAAGGGGTGGGTTCGTCCGTGAGTGATTGCTCGTGTCAAGAACCCACCCCCAACCCCTCCCCGGAGGGGAGTGTGCGGTCATTCGTCTCGAATCGGCTGCGTAACATGAGTTAATGATGTATTGAAGAGAGCCTAAACAGGTCTTCATCAATTTGAATAATCCGAACAGATGAAAAACGGCCGGTTAATTTTTGAAACCGTTCAAGAATGTCATTTGCTTCTGTGAGCGTAATCCCTGAAAACACTTGTTGTCGAACTTTGTCCTGCGTAAATTCGGCTGATGGAGCATCGAAAGCTTTTGTTTTGAATATATTGCGAGCCGCTCTTCGCGCCATGCGAGAGAACCGGTATGATATAACCGACCAGGAATTGCGAATCGGCAAAATCTGTGTTAATGCCTCGACAATTCGGTCACAGGCGAGCTGATCAGTCAGGCCGCTGAGATAGAACGCCGCGATGTTTCGTTTTTCTTCATCGTCTTCCCGTCGCACTTCTTTTTCCTGGTTGAAATACTGGGGAAGGCATTCAAGTAACGAGACAAGAGAGAAGACTCGCTGACTTAACACATTTGGGAGATAAATATCGAATTCTTCAGCTTGTATCGGCTGATAGGCGATCACCGGCCTTTCAAGCAGATAGGCCTCAATTCCTGTGGTGCAACTATTATGGATAGTCGCCTGCGCAGCCATGAGCCAGGGGAGGACGTTCCCTTCATGGATAACATGAAGATTGGCATCGCTCGGCAGAATCTGGCGATAATAATCATGATCCTCAATCGGATGCGGACGAATAACTATCGGCATTTCTGGAAAATGTTGGTGGACGCTGCGTATCATTTCGATGAAGGCATCGAATATTTTCCGTTTATGTTCGCGTAACGCGAAATAATAGGTTCGATGCGTTTCATCAGCAATTTTTCCCCCTTTGGCCAGCACGTCAATCGCGACATCTTTTCCGCGGACATGATTACACAGCGAAAAATTCGTATTGATCAACAGAAAACGACCATATTTTTTTCGCAACGCTTCTGCCTCTTCCGCATAAAATGGGCGGAGTTCTCGGCGCGTCAGGTCTATGCGCGGATGCCCGACCGGAATAATGCTCTGTTCATGCCCCAACATTTTTTCACGCACAACATTGGCGTGATATTCGCCCCAGGCAAAAAAATAATCGAGCTGACTGAGCGTTTCTGGCGCTAATCGTCGTTTTTGATATTCTTCCGCATCAAAAAATGCTAATCCCTCAGCATCATAGGCGACAATATGAAACCCTGATTTTCGCAGCGACGCATGGGGAGCGGTTTTTTTGGCCGTCACGCTTTTATCCAAATAAATCCCTGGCCGCATCTCTTCAAGCCGTTGCTTAAACAGCCGCTGCTGTCCGATAATCACGTCAAATCCGGCCTCCGCAGCAACACATGCCAGCAACATTGTGGCGTCGAATTCGCGCACTTTAATTTCTATGCCGAGATATAATCGAGGAGTGTTCATTAGTAAATTGGAAAAGACTTTGAATATCCTTTTATAGCATTATTCAATAGCATTGGTACTCTGCCAAAGTGTTATGTTCAATGATTCCCAAAAGAGGCTAATCAATCAACGTGAATAGTGCTGTAATAACGATGTGTCAAGGATATATTCAACAATTTTAGACCAGAGAGCATTGGTTTGAATCATCGTTTCTACTCTGTTAAGTAAATGATGACGTAAGGCATCATCAGCTAAAAGAGTTTCAAGCCGTACCGCAAAATTTAAGAAGTGGTTTTCAAAAAAGATTTCTTCCGGCAGATTGTGCCACCAGACCGAATCAACAGTCGGTCTGTTTATCAATGGTAATGAACCTAACGCAACTGCTTCATAGTGGCGAAAACAGTCCCAACCAGCTCCAGCGATGGAGATAGTAATTTTACTGCGAGCGATTAAACGGCAGTATTCATCAAACGTTAATTGTTTTTCTAAAATGACAATCTTCCATGACTTTTGTAGGGAAAGCTCTTGAAGATATTTAACCGCAGTAATTCGCAATGTGTTCGAAATTTTTCCACACCAAAAAATATCAATATCTTGGGGAGTTGTCCGTAGCTTCTGTAGAGTCTGAAATTTTTGATCACGAATCCCTAATGGAATACCATGCACTTTATTTAATAATGTGATTTTTTTTTCAGCAGAAAACGATTTGGTTCGTTGATGATTTTGATGATATAAAATAAAACGATCATACGGAATCTCACGTTTAAAGTATAATTGGCAATATTCTAATAGATCGATATCTCCTGATGTTAGATATGGCGGATCGATAAAATCGATGACAGCAACAGGGGCGAATCGGCAAAGTTCAGCAATTGTCCAGTGAATTGATGTGAGATATTGATAATCGCGCCAGGCGTTTTTCATGCCATTACTGCGAATATTTCGAAATAAATTTCTCCATATCTTCAATGTTGTCATTACACCAGCATGGTGTTGTTGAAACAAGCGCGCATTGTGATCTGCTAATAGAATGACATCATAAAATGAATCTCGAAGCTGCGCAGCAAGCATTTGGGGATTGTGGAGCGCATTAACTTGTAAATCTTCCCAGGCCAGTTCAGGATCATCTAATTTTTTCAGTGTTGCCCGATAATGCGATGGCCATAACGGATATTGCGCGAAGTCCACATGTGGCATCATACGCAGCCCCCCCGCAATAATCGCAGAGCCAAATACCTTATTATGTGAGCGAATAAAAAGAACTTTATGCCTTCGCGAAATACTAGGCGGGACATCTGAATTGTCATTGGAAATGATAATATTCATCTCTTTAATAAAAATTCTGCAAAGCGGATGTCAAATTCCGTATCAATATTGGCGACCGGTTCATCAATAATTACGGCACCGGTTCGATCTCCTTTGATCGAATGCTTTTCTAATAAACAGGTTCGAGTAACCGCATAAGCCACCCCATTACGGTGATACACAGGCTGCAATTGCTGGCGGGCAATAATCTGACTGCCAGCCGGATCATAATATTCTAAATGATTATTCGCAATGACTAATTGCTTAAGCGGATGTGCCTTTGAATCGGTCGGGCTGACTGTCCACACGGCGTCATATCTTTCTGTCAGCAACGTCTCAATCGTCTTCCGCACCTGTTCCGCGGTTCGCATCGGAGAGGTTGGCTGTAACATGACAATTACGTCATACGTACATTGATCTTGCCGCTCCATCTCTTCAAGCGCATGTGTCAGCACATCAATATCGCCGATTTGATCCCCTGATAACGATTCCGGACGATAAAATGGAACGTCTAAACCATTCGAACGGGCAACATGAGCGATCTCTTCATGATCGGTAGATACGACCGCCCGGTCAATAATATCCAATTGTCGCACGACCTCAGCGGTGTACGCCAACAGCGGTTTGCCCGCAAGCGGATAAATATTTTTCAATTTAATTCCCTTGCTGCCGCCTCGCGCCGGGATAACCACCAGAATTGTTTTTCCTCGTAACATCTTTGGGACGATCTCGCGCCTGATATGTTCACGTGTCAGGCGCGAGATCGTTTTTCGTCGGACTTACACCGTTTTTTCAAGCAGAAAATCTCCAAGCACCAGCACGTCAAGCTGTTTTGTCCGATAACATTCAATCGCCTGCTCCGGCGTGTTGATAATGGGCTGGCCTTTAACGTTAAACGAGGTATTTAACAACACCGGGCATCCGGTTAACTCCTTGAACGCGCATAATAACTGATAAAAGCGTTCATTATTTTCCGGCCCAACCGATTGCGCCCGGCAGGAATCATCAATATGCACTGTGGCGATAATCTCTTGCTTTTTTTCCGGTTGCACCTGACAGGCGATCAACATGTGCGGACTTTCCTGCCGAATATCGAAATACTCATGAAGATGCTCTTTCATGACTGCCGGAGCGAGCGGACGAAAATATTCTCGAAATTTCACATGGGCATTGATATGATCTTTCATTTCGGCTGGATAGGGACGAGCAAGAATGCTGCGATTCCCTAACGCACGTGGTCCAAATTCCGCGCGTCCCTGATACCACGCGACGACTTTTCCATCTTTTAACCGTTGTGCGGTCTCACGATATAAATCCTTCGGTTTCGAATACGCCAGTCCCGACGCCTGTAACGCGGCCTCGATTTCTTCGCTCGTAAATGGCGTTCCTAAATAATAGTTATGATTTTTCTGGGGAAGAAAGGTCGAATCATGTTCGCGCTGCGCTAAATAACACGCGCCGATCGCCAACCCCGCATCGCCTGAGGCCGGTTGCACAAAGATTTCATCGAATATGCCGGATCGTTCGATTTTGCCGTTCATCGAACAATTCAGCGCCACGCCTCCGGAGAGACAGAGAAAGGGAATATCATACTCTTTCCGAGCCTGCCGGAGTATCCCGATCACCACATCTTCCAGCCGTTTTTGCAAGGCCGCGGCCATATTCTTGTGGTGCTGTTCTACCGCCATGCCTTCTTTGCGATGCGGCCCAAAGACCTCGATAAAGCGGTCACTGACCCATTTATCCCGCATATAATAATAACACATCCAGTCTTGATTGATGGTTGTCCCGTATTGACCATCATACTGAATAATATCTTCGAAATAGGAATAATAACTCTTATTTTGGCCGGGAACGGTCGCATACGGATCGCCATAGCAGGCGAGCGCCATAATAATCCCCTCATGATGAACATTTTTCCAGCCTAAATAGCAAGTAATTGCTGAATACGCTAAGCCGATAGAATGCGGATATTCATAATGATCCCGCGTCACCGTAATTGCGCCATGGTCGCCGATGCCTAATTTCATGGATTTAAAATCGCCAATTCCGTCCAGGCTTAACAAAATCGCGCGTTGAAAACCGCTGGGATAATAGGAACTTGCCAAATGCGCTAAATGATGATCGTAATACTTTACCAGGCCGCAATAACCGGTCTCTTCGCGCAACGTCTCTTCAAGATGATACATGCGAGAGAATTTTTCGAACTCCTGAATAAGCATGCCAACCCGCCGATAATCCTGCAACGCCGTTTCAAGGTAGGTCCGAGTCAATGAGACTTTCGGATCTCCGCCGAACGCGATTTCATCCACGTCGTCAATCGTCACGCCGCCAATACGCAGGCAGTCCTGAATGGCGTCAATCGGAAAGCGTTTACTATGTTTATCAAAGGTATAACGTTCTTGTTCACAGGCCGCGATGAGCTTGCCGTCAATCATCAAGGCGGCGCTGGTATCGTGGCTCATGTATTTGATGCCAAGAATAATATGTTTTTTCATTGGTTTCTCTCCTCAATCAACGATTTCCGCTCTGCGAATAATAGCATTCCAATTTTCAAGATAGGTTTTGCGCATGTCGCGCGGCAGTCTGGCAATATGTTCATCTTCATAGTATGAATCATTATTATAATGCGTCGTGGACATTTCTTCGAAGATCGCGCCATGCAGCGTATGAAACTTATGCCATTCTTCCGGCTCAACTAAGACGGTATCGCCGGGATGCAGACTCAACTTTCTTCCATTCTTTTCAACTTCTAAATCTCCGTAGAGCAATTGAAATGTTTCTTCTTTTTTCTGATGGTAATGGTAAGGGTGTTTCTGTCTTGGAAGCTGAATAATCAACTTCTTACAATAGTCGCGGTTAATGCAATTAATAATCACCGCGCCAAATTCGCGAAAGCGTTCCAGACCATAATGATGTGAGAGTTCAATTGAACTCTCCTCTCCGATAAAAATTCTGGCCTGATTGAGCATGCCGCGCACTTCGAGCATGATATGGTAAATCAATTCATCAACTGAAATTGTCGTCGCGGCAAGAGATTCGCTGATCGCCTCGTTCGCAACGTATGCGCGGTCAGCCGTTAATCCTTCTTTCCATTCTCCGCTGGTTAATTGGCCTTCCTGGAGCGGCATTGCAAAAAATACATTCTCGCGAGTTAATGACGCGCCAGGTTGAAGCGCAGCTTTCGCATAGACGCCGCGCATTAAAGAACGCAGCGATTGAATTTCGTCTTTGCCTGCCGGGCTTCGATGTTCGCCGCCGCACATTTCAACCGCGTCCTGATATGCGGATATCCACTGTGTGATCTGTGCTGGCGTCGCTGAATACGCGTTTAACGAATACTGCTCTGTTTTCAACCCAACATGGCGTTCGAACAACTCCGCCCCTTTTGCGAAGGCGAGGCGAATTGGCACGTAATTATCCGGCGTCTCATGCGTCGAAAAACCGATAGGAATATGCGGAAAACGGTCGCGAAAGGCGGCGATCTGATTCAGTTGCAATTTAGACGGCGGCGTCGGATATAAAGCGACGCAATGCATCAGCGCAAAATGCGCGTCTTTTGCCTCGAAAAAACTAACAAGCCGATCAACTTTCTGCATGCTCAAGCCAGCGGTTGAGACGATAATTGGACGATTGACCTCAGCAATACGCTCTAATAATGGAAAATCAGTGGCTGAACAGCTCGCCACCTTGATCGCTTCAATGCCAAGTTCCAGAATTGTGTCTACCGATTCTTCATCAAACGGTGTACAGAGCGTGATCATCCCGGCCTCTTTCACGGCGTTGACCAGAACTTTATACTGCGCTTTCGTCAGCGCCGTGCTCATAAATCTCGGAATATGCGGCACATCCTGTCGTTGTTGGTAGTCCGGATGAATAAATGTCTCTAACTGCCGGAATTGAAATTTGAACGCCGCTCTGACACCGGTTTCTTTCGTCACCTGCCCCATGGCCTGAATAATCTTCAACGCATGCTCCACGTCGCCTTGATGATTATTCGCTAAGTCATAAATAAATAATCCACGAAAATCAAAATGTTTCATCATGCTATTCTCATCGTAATTGTTGGCGGTACGAACGAGGACGTTCGCGGTACAGTGTGCTCGCTGTTCATTTCTCATCCGGGTTAGGGAAACAGTTCCAGCGCTTCACGCCGATAGCCAGCGTCGTAATGAATTTTGACGCGCTTGCCGTGTTGGGCGGAGAGATGGGCCGCCGCAATAACCAGCATGGTATCTAAACCGCGTTCGAGCGCAATCGGAGATTCCTGAGGATTCAGCCCATGCAGCAAGGCGTCAAGGTGCTCGATTTCATTGTTGAAATCATCCGGACGAGTTTTCGGGAGCATCTCTTTGGATGGCGCATTTTTTCCATCCCATGCCATGACAGCGTCATAACCATTTTCGATGTTGCAATACCATTCAATATATCCGTGACTTCCCTCGATCCTGACCTGTTTCTGCGCCGGTTCAGTCACCACATCCTGAGCGATATCTCCCACAAAGCCCTGTTCTGTTTTCACATGAAGAAGGCAGACGCGATCATAATTGGCCCCCTGTTCTTCGACCATGTCCAGCATCGCTGACACTTCTACAACCCGCCCAAATCCGCAACACCGCGCGAAATGCTGCCAGATATTAATCGCATGAGAATGCTCTCCGCTCGCGCCGCCGCCCCGTTCCCAAAAACCGAGATAGGTGTCTTGCGGTCCGGAAATCCAGGGATGCGCCCGGAAAATTCCGCCCCAATGTTCGCGGAATTTCGCGCTGATTGTTAGCGGCTGGCCAATCGTCTGGTGTGCTAAAAATTGTTCACTCTTTTTAGTATTCTCTGTTAATGTATGATTATATCCCACGCAGGCGATTGTCCCTGCCTTTTTTGCCAGTTCAAGCACATATTGAGCCTTGACAAGCGAAGGGGGACAAACCGGCTTTTCAATCAACAGGAGTTTTGGCGCGTTGGTTTGCAATACGTCTTCAGCGATCTCGAGATGCGTATCAGGAGGCGTGCCAATAATCACAATATCGAACGGTTCATTCGGCAAATGTTCAATCGTCGTCAAACGAATGGCGTCATCCCATTTCCTATAACGGGACGGGTAAATCTCCGCTTGCGTTCTGGCAAGGGCCGTCGCATCGCGATCACAAATCAGTACTTCCCAGCCTTTTTTCCGGCAGGCATGCGCTAAATGATTCCCAATAGACCCTGCGCCGTAAATTTTTACGTTCATGATGGTTTTCTCCTCTCCCGCGTAATCAGGTTGCTTCTCATCAATCGATCTTTAAGAAAGCGTGAAAAACTCCTCGTATTCTTGTCAAGTTTGAAAAGAATTTATTTACATCTCTGTTTGACACAGGACGTGATGGTCAAGAAAACGCTGCCAACCCCTTTTAAAGTGTCTGACAACTTGCCAGCAACCTTGCGTGTCAATACACATATCCATTGAAACCGTTAACACACCAGCAAGCGCCATATTTTCTGCAACTGTTTTTTTAACTGGCTGCGACCGAGCCAGGACGGCTTGTTTCGAAAGAGCCATTGTTTCCCATGATAATACATAAAATAGTAGGCAGGATAATGCTTTCGGCGCGCTTTTGTTTTCTCAAGTCGAGAACGTGTGAGATTTTTCGCGCTAATTCCCTGAACAAATTCATGAATTGAGATAATAAACGGCAGGTGTTCAATCGTATGTTTTTTTCGCGAACGGCTGCTGATAAATACGCGTAGAATAAATTCCAGGTCTGCGGCAATTGAAAATGATTCATCATATAATCCGTAGCGTTCAAATAGCATGCGTTTGATAAACATCGCCTGATGCGAAGGAGTTCTATGCATCAACATTCTATAGGGTTCTGTAAAATTCGTCGAAATATGCTTCCAACCATCCTGGCGTTCGAATAAAATTTCTCCATGATACACATCTTTTTCGAATATTCTCTCAGAAGCAAAAACCCTGGCTAAGGTTTCTGGTTCGTACAAAAAGTCACCACCATTCAGAAAAAGCAGATATGTTCCATGTGCCTGGGCAATCCCTTTATTCATCGCCTGATAAATGCCGCGATCCGGCTCGGAGACGAAATAATTCATGCGCTGCTCGTATTTTTTCAAAATGTCAAGCGTTCCATCCGTCGAACCGCCGTCAATCACAATCCATTCGAAGTCCTGAAACGTCTGCGTGACAATGCTCTCACATGTGAGGGCGATTCGCGCCGCTTCATTAAAACAGACAGTAATAATGGATAATGGAGGCATGATGACACTCGCTGTAGCTGTTTTTTCAAGTGATACTGACAATTTTACACGTTGCTTTTCAACTCCTAACGTTTTTTGATGACCCACCCCAACTCCTCCCAGGAGGGGAGTTCCGCAGATGCCGCCTCACAGCGCGATTCCTCTCCTGGGAGGGGCAAGGGGTGGGTTGTAAAAAATAAGTTAGGAAGTAAACACATTGCTTAATAGAAACTCGCGCGGTGAAACTGATACGAAAGATACACCGCCACGCCCTGTTCTCTCGCATACGCGACGACTCCAGGCTCGGCTTCCCTATGGGTGATCATGACCGGAAACGTCGTCAATCCGC
>DF820455.1:791379-793987 GCA_000739515.1 Candidatus Moduliflexus flocculans | reverse complement strand
GCATACGCGACGACTCCAGGCTCGGCTTCCCTATGGGTGATCATGACCGGAAACGTCGTCAATCCGCCTGTGGCAATCTGCCGAAAACGGGTTTTAAGAAAGGCGTCAACATATTTTCGAGATAATTGGAGTTTACTCTCCCCAAGAATCAACAGCGTTTCCCCTTCGCGCCGTCCCTGCCCCACAATATTCACTTCCACCATCTTGCCTGCCGCAGTCGGCAACCAATCGCGGCGCAGCGGCTCTGTCACCTCAATCTGCCAATCTCGGCGCAATAATTCTGGCAAACACCGATACGCCTCGTTTTCCAGACAATAACATGTCGCCTTATAAAGGCTGGTCGTTTGTTTATGTAGCACACGCATCTTTTTTGACAATTCAACAAATAACATTTTCCGTGCGTTTTTGCGCCTCTGCTAATTCATGTACGACCCCTTTTAAGTCGGCAAACTCTTCTTTCGTGACGCTGTTGCGCAATTCTTCATACATGGACGACATCACGTTCACCAATTGGCGCGCGCTTCGTTGATTCATGCTCTGCGATAACTCGTCATAAATTTTCAGGGTATTAAACATCAGTGTTCCCTCCGCATATTAGACATTATTGGAAATAAGAAAATAGCTTCCGAAAATCCCCTACTGGGAGGGGCAAGGGGTGGGTAAAACCTTATTTCCGATAATGTCTATTATAAGAATCGCAACACACAGTTGTCCACTCGTGTTTGTTCATCATCAATTGCAAGCATGATTTGTCAATGACAATCATTTCGCGCAGAGCGTATCATATAATTCCCGATACCGCTTCGCCTGCAAGACGGCATCATATTCTTCACGCGCGATGCGGCAACAATGTCTGGACATTTCCGCTAAACGTTCCGGCTGATTCAGCAACGTGGCAATCGCCGCGCCTAACGCTGCCGCATCTTTCGGCGGAACTGATATGCCGGTCACGCCGGGGCGCACCATATCGGGAATGCCGCCGACATCAAAACCGACCACCGGCACGCCGCACGCCATCGCTTCCATCACCGTATTGGGCAGATTATCTTGCAACGACGGGATGACAAACAGGTCTGCTGCGCTGTAAGCAAACGACATCATGCGTTCATCCTCAATCATACCAAGCGCCTGATATGGAACGCGCATCTCTCCTTCCCATTCCGTTTTTCCTACGGAAACGAGCAAGAGTTTTTCCGTATTTGGTATCTGTTCGATGGCCTGTTGTAAGAAGATCAATCCTTTCCGAACATCTTTGAGCGCGCCAGCAACAAACAATACGACCTTTCGATCCTGCGGAAGCTGAAACATCTCACGCGCCGCGCGGCGGTCTCGCGGCGCAAAGACCGATGTATCAAGTCCATTCGGGATGATGCTCATCGGAAAACGATTGAACAGCGGACTGCGCCGCACCTCATGCGCCATCCATTGACACAGCGCCACGATATGCAGGCCGTCATCCGGCAGTTGCGCAAATGCTCGCTGTTTGCGTCGCCAAATCTGCCGGGAGAGATCATTGGCGTCCGACGATTTTAATTGCGGACATTTGCCACATCCCTCCACAAATCGTCCGCAGCCGCGATCATAATGACAGCCGCCGGTGAACGGATTCATGTCGTGCAGCGTCCAGATGAGCGGAATCCGCCGCCGGGCAATTGATGGGAAAAAGGTCTGGTAATCTATAAATTTCGCAATCCAATGCACGTTGATGAGATCGCATGTTGGTAGTTGTTCAAGCACCTCTTTTCTGTAAAGGCTTCGATCATCAGTAAAGAGATCATAATCAATGCCGCCAATGCTCTGATATTGCGCGAACTCACGTTTGATCCACTCTTTGCGCCACATTCGCAGCCGATTGCGCAGCCATCCGCCAGGCGATTTCAGCGCAGAGACATCAGCATCCTGGCTCGTCTTTTTTCTGACAAACATCTGCGATGCTATTCCAGCGGTATGTAACGCAAAGTGCAGGCGATAAGCTGCCCGCGCCGCGCCGCCGCGAATATCATTGGCGCTGATATGAGTAACTCGTATGGCAGACATCTTCTTATGCTTTGACGGCCTCCATAAACAACGAATCTGGTTTATACACAACGCCATGCGCGTCCGTATCAAGCTGGAACTCAGCCCAGCGCGGAATTGCGCTGTCAGTCGCCGTGCACGGCGTGACATGGCTGAATCCGGAATATTCTAACAGGGCGCGGAGTGAATAACGATCATACATCCATTGATGAATTTCGCCGCCCTGACGAAAGCGTCCAATTTTTAATGCTTCATATTCCGCGCCTAATAATTTCTTAATCAGTCGTTCTCGCCAATACCTCCATGACGCGAGACGTTCACGCTTTTTTGATTTCGGATGCGGTGTACTAGAGCCTTGGCGTTTGAGGACGGCTTTTTCCATGATCGCTTTGGCCTCGTAGCCTACGCGTTGCACAACAAATTCGACATTCGGCACGGATGCTTGCGATAAATATGCAGCCATTTCGCCGCCAGAACGCTCGCGCACCGTTTGATCATAAAGTTCCAACATCATCCATTCATAGTTTGCCTTCCACTCTTCGATCTTGTTTTCATTATGCTCAAGCGCCACAAGATATATCCGCGCAATCTG
>DF820455.1:789082-791155 GCA_000739515.1 Candidatus Moduliflexus flocculans | reverse complement strand
TTGCCTTCCACTCTTCGATCTTGTTTTCATTATGCTCAAGCGCCACAAGATATATCCGCGCAATCTGCTCCAAATCCGGCACGACTACGCGCATAATCCCTTGTGGACGCAACACACGATAACATTCGCGCAAAAACATTTCAGCGTCTGTCTTCGAAAAATGTTCCAGGAGGTGCGAATGATAGACGACCTCGAATGCCTGATCCGGAAAGGGAATCCCCTGTTTCAAATCATGAACGAGAATCCCCCCCGAGCGCGCAACGCTGTCAATATTCGTCCACTCTGGATGAAACCGTTGGCCGCAGCCGCAATTCAGGTAGTTCATAGATCTCGCCATGCAAAGATATTCAATTGCATATCTATGCCGGAAAAATTTTTCTGTTTGAGAAAGGGCTGACGAATCGTGCGAATCGGATTGATGATGACGCGAAAACCGCCTGCCGCCAAAGTCGTCAGGAGCAGATGCAATGTTTGCGGCGCATCAGCAAACGAATGATATTCCACAAACACGTGACGAACAACGTGTAATTTGTCCTGACAATCTTGTAAGACGACAGTTTCCGCGCCTTCAATATCAATTTTCAGCAAATCAACCGGTTCATTCAGAAAATCTGCCAGCCGTACTGTCGGCACCTGAATGCGCTGCCGGTCAGCATGCATTTGTACCATCCGTCCCCCATCCGAGCCATCCGGCAGAAATTCCAACATCGTCTCTTCTGTCCAGACGGCTTTATTGATAAGCACGACGTCTAAATAACCGCACTGGCGAACATTCAGATCTAACACCGCAAAAATATTCGGATCAGGTTCGAAAGCGGTAATACGACTTTCGGGGTATAATCCTTTGAAATAAATGACGCTTAATCCGATATTCGCGCCGCAATCAATGATGCGTGGCGTCGGCGTCTGAGCGGGAAATTTATAAATCTGCCTCTGAAAAATTTCTTTATACTGAAAGAGGAATGACGCCGCGTCAACAAGTTGAACCTCCATATTAGAGAGAGAGACTGATGTTCTTGTATAGCGTGGAAATGTTTTCAGTCGTTGTAACGCCCAATATTTTTTTCTATACGATGGTTGTAATACGATGTTTTTGACATGCTTCAAAAGTTTTTTCATAGCGTTATTTTTCAGGCAAGGTGAGCCACATATCCAGATTCCGACCAATTACTTGGCTTGTTTTGCGAATATCATCCCGGTAACAATCCAATAAATAACGTCGCGTAGCAGGGTTCAGTTTAAGGGAACGGAAATTTCCTAACGAAAGATTCATTGCAACCGCTTGTTGCGTCAACCATTTCCGAAGCGACATAGGAACATGGTACCGTTTCAATAATTTCGGCAGACGTTGCTTCAAAAAATATTGCCCCTGACCCCAGAGTGGCATTTGCGCTTTATTATGAATCTCCATAACAGGCGTGAAGTTTAGGTCAACACCTAAAAACTCGTAAAGTTCTTGAACAATTTGCAGTGGACGGTATTTCAGGTCTTCGAAGAGCAAAATTCTCATCTGTTCTTTCGGAAATCGCGTGAGATATCGAAGAATCTGTTCGCTATACAGGCCGGAATAGTAATAGAGATAATTATAATAGTATTGGGGATTTTGATATTCAAATTGTTTATCATTTAGCCGCTCTTCTTCTGCGGCCAATGCCTTTTCGAAAGGAAAAAGCCATTCATACCCTTCTCGAAACATCCATTGATAAAGCGAAAATGCCCGATCAACCGGATTGCGAAGAATGATGATAATTTTTGCGTCAGGATAAATATCGTGAATAAGTTCCGCGCTTTCTGGTGAAGAAAGATAGGCATGCGAGGCTTCTCCAATCGCCATTTTTCCTTCTGCCCCTGCAAAAAGATTAAGATAGTCCGAGGCTTTTAGGCGAAAACGGTAATGCAATGAAAAAAATGATGGTTCTTTATATTTAAAATCATCTGGCATCGCAATTTGCGGATGCTGTTTGAGATACTCCCACAATGATGTTGTTCCTGATTTGGCCGCCCCAACAATAAAAAAATTCGGGTGAGGCCGGAATGCTGACGCTTCTCGTAAAGGCTCAATCTGTTGGACAC
>DF820455.1:773842-789013 GCA_000739515.1 Candidatus Moduliflexus flocculans | reverse complement strand
ACAATAAAAAAATTCGGGTGAGGCCGGAATGCTGACGCTTCTCGTAAAGGCTCAATCTGTTGGACACGAAATTGCTCTATATCTATCATAATCAACAAACGATGTCTCGAATGACACGGCGTATTTTGTTATTGATTCGCGAAAGAACAGAATGTTTGGGGCGAGGAGTTAATTTCAGATAGGTTTCAACATAAAAGGTATCCGCTGCTTTGTGATGGCACACGTATGGCGGATGACGCAACGGAAAAGCAATGTTCTGCGCCGCGATACGCAATTTTCCGCCTTTGCCGGTCGTATGTGTCGCGTCCTCGCCGAATCCGATATTTTCAACTAAATTGCATTGAGGCAAAATCGCTAACCCATGATTGGCATGATTGGCAAAACCCCATAAAAACGCCCATGAATCAAGCTCTTTTTTATATGCGTTGACGATATTTTTATAACGAAACTGGTTGAATTGCGCATGATGCGTGAATTCACGATAGATCGGTTCAGCCATGATTTCTTCAAAATATTTGATAGAAATATGATATAAACGCCAGGCCCGCCGCCATGTGGCCCAGCCCCAACAATGCGGAAGCTGCGAGAAATAATAGCTATATTTTCCGCGCTGCTGTCCTTGCTGAAAATTATCGCCGCTGATTGCCATCACGCGCGTATCATGCCGGTAATATTCCAGCAACTCCTCACAGAACCGGAAAAAACTCTGATCCGGCAGGCAGTCGTCTTCTAAAATGATCCCCTCTTCCTCATGTTCGAAAAACCAGTCTATTGCAGATGAAACCGCCATGCGGCAGCCGAGATTCGTCTCCCGCAGCAGCGTCTTGACCTCGCACGGCCAATCAATCCCGTTCAACACAAGCTCGCGGGTTTGAGCAACCTTTTCGGTTTCGCCCTCTTTGTCGGGACGTGCTCCATCGGCAGCGATATAGAGTTTCGACGGCTGCGCCTGTCGAATCGCGGCCAACACCTGCGCCGTCACGTCCGGGCGTTTGAATATCAAAAATAAGATTGGCTTATTACACATCATTTGCTTTATCGAAATAACGTCAACGTAAAGATGCCGTCGTGAAATGAAAATTCCGGCTCAGGTTTGCCAGCATTGCGCGTCTCGTCACAGATTTTTAATGTGCCGCTCCCCCAATTCTCAAAATAACCTAACATGTAAAATATTTTGGCGATAAGTTTATTCCCGGTGCGCGAGACGTGATGCTGTTTTAACTTCTCAATGGTAATCGCCGGCGCAAAGAGATGCGACGGATTATAGAAGGCGATCTGATGAGGGCGAATTTCAACTGTGCTTTTGATATCCACCCGATAATCACGATGAACAATCATATTGACAAGCGCTTCTCGAATCACGGACGCAGGAAATTCCAATTCATCAATTCGTTGCGCCTCTCTCAGTTCGCTTTTGACATGCAAGGCATCTGTGACGAAATTGTACGCGAATAAAAAATTGTCAAGCAGGTTTGCCGCGAACTCTTTATCGTTCAGCATATAATCAAAACGAGTATCGTCAGCAAACAGGCCGCATTTGATCTCGAAATGGTTGGAAAAATACCGTTGCGGATGCTTGCCGAACAATAACAGGGCGGCTTTGGTCAAGACGCCCTGCTTCATGAGATCAAGGTTTTCTAAAATCAGCTCTGGCGACAGCATGGCGTTGATGTTCGCATTCCGCGCTAAATTCGCAGTTTCGATCACTCGATAGAGCAAGTCAAGATCAAGAGCATCTATGTCAGCATTCGGCAGAGGAAGATGATCGAACCCATACCCATTATACCGCTGCTCAAGCATGTACGCATACATGTCGCGATCCACGCGCTGATTCGTTGCGCCGACCCGCACGAACGGCTTGCCATACGCCAAATGCGGCTTCAATGGACTTTCCTCGATGGACACGAACAGGCATGAACGCTCTTCAAACATCACCGCGCGTACGGTCGGATACAGTTTCGGATCGGTATTCAGTTTGATTTCGTTCGCAATATTCTTAAGCGTATCATCAGATATCTGCTGCCCGATCACCGTGCCGTTATCACTCACCCCGATCAGCAGATCGCCGCCACGCGTATTGGCAAAGGCGCACACGGTTTCAACAATTTCCTTCATCACTCCGGTACTCTTCTTGAACTCAACCGTTTCTGATTCGCCCTGCGCAAGCATCTGCTGCATCAACGAAATATCCATGTTATGCGCCTCCTCTGCGCTTGTCGAATCGCGGCCAACGCCTACGCTGTCTCACGTCCGGGCGTTTAAAAATCAGAAATACGATTGGTGTGTGGCATCTCATTGTCAATTCATCTCCTTGGCGATCTCGCGCGGCAATTTAGCGCACCGCGAACACCCTTCCCCCCTGATTCCCGATGCAATAAATGACATATTGCGTCACCCGCGCTTCCGGGTATTCCTGGCGCAGCCCGGCGACATATCCCGCAATCTGCTCGGTATCCGCCGGTTGCAGCCGAAATTCCGCCAACGGCGTCTTCAACTTCGCGAATTCGGCGTTGGAATAATACTTGAACTCAATGACGATCCGCACGCCCGCAAAGCGCTCATGATATTTGCCAACAAATTCCAAATCCGAGCGGCCTTGCGGATACGACCGTTCGACATTCCAGGTGAACCATTTGGACAGGTAGCGGCTGCACAATTCGTAAAAGGTCGTCCGATAAAAATTCTCGTTGACCTGCTGAAAAATCGCGTCCGGCAACTGCGCGACATACTGCTCCCAATACCCGGCAAACAGCGCAGCCACGTCCAGATCCTGCGTGAACTGCCGCATCATCTCGGTATAGCGCGTGGACACGTCCACATGGTGTAATTCGTTGAAATATTCCACGAAAATCTGCCGCATGTTCAGGTTCGGCAGCGTCAAAAAAAAATCATCCTGTTTCGTCAGCATCCCCAAATAGAAAAACGAGATCGGAAAAAACCCTTTTTCAAAAAATTGCGCCATGTTGAACTTCGCGATCAAAAACTGGCGATCATACCCGATGCGATTAGCAGTCGTGAGATGATCCACAAATTCTTCGGTGCTGCCGGGATAGGCGCTGGTGATGCGTTTCACCCAGGAGAGATCGGTTTTCAAATTCATATCAATCAAATATTCAGGAATCTGTTTGTGGCGGCAGAATTGATCGAGAAAGAACAGCACGATCGTCGAATTATACAGAGTCTCGCCGTCGGTCGTGACAAAATGGTAGCCGTTGTACTGCTGTTTCAGCACCGTCAGCACGTCGCCGCGCGTGACCGGGTCGAATTGATAATCCGCGTAGATGCTGTCTAACAAGGTCTCCATTTCGCTCTGCGTAAATCCTAACAAATATTCGAACTCGGGATCCAACGTCAAATACGTCGCGATATTGAAGCCCGACGCCAAATCGTCCATCGTAATCGGCAGGACGCCGGTAATGAAGATATTCGCCAATGCGCCGCTTTTGCGCCCCGCTTTCAACGTTTTGAAGAACGTTTTCAGAAAGCTGTCATCTGCCGTCAATTGGCGATAGAGATGATCTTTATGCGCAACAATCAATTGATTGGCAAAATTGTCATATTCGTCAATGATCACGTAGAGCGCCGGCAGCCCTTGTTGCTCAATCGTCGTCAGAATCGTTTCGAGATTGCCAGCCGCGCGGTCGGTTACCGAGAGCGTCGGCGGTTCGGGAAACCACGCGGCGCATCGGCCTACCATTGTTTGCATTTTGAGATTGCAATGATGATTGAAACTGGCCTCGATTTCATCCAGTGATCCTGTCGGGTCCACGACGGAGAAATCGAGATGCAGCACGAAAAAGGCATTGCGCAGCGGCGTCGGGTGCTGCCCAATATACGTCTGTCCGAAAAGCTCATCGAATTGGTCGCGCTGGGCGATGTTATAGTAACATTCCAGGATGCGGCACCAGAGCGATTTGCCGAACCGGCGCGGACGCAGAAAAACGGCGTTGTCCACCATTTCTAAGCGTTCGATATAGACGGTTTTGTCCACAAAATACCCGTGTTTGCGGACAATTTCCTCATAATTCGCATTGCCGTATAAGACCCGTTTTTTCATCTCAGAGTTCCTCTGCGTTTCCTCACGACCAGCAAATCGCTATCGCTGGTTTCATGCAGCTCGCCGTAGGCATAGCTGCTGAACAGAATAATTTTCTCCGGCTGAAGCGGCTGTAATCGTCCTAACAATTCGATGTAGTTCTTTGGAGAGTACCACCATACCTTGCCTTGTCATCAGCAATATGCAATTTCGACGGCTGTGTCTGTCAAATGGCAGCCAATGCCTGTACCGTGACGTCCGCGGGTACTTGATAAAAACAAGTTCGGTGTGTTGCACATTACTTTGATGAAATTATATGATTCTATATGAAATACTCATATATTTCGTAAAGCGACAATATTTTGGAAAGCAAAAATATTATGCTCATGCGAAAGGCGATACGGTTTATTTGCCTTATTCAATGGAATCATGCCATCAGGAAGCAGGCGATAACACCTATAATCGCGTAAGAAATCGAGAACATCCTGAAAAAAGACTCGACTAATCATGTTCATCGGGCCAAATTCGAATTGTATAGAGTGAATCTTCCCATTACGAATAAGATTTTCAGTTCCTCGTAGAACAGAAAGTTCGTGCCCTTCCACATCAATTTTTAAGAGATAAATTTGTTCGATATTTTTTTCTCTGGCAAAATCATCTAATTTCACAAGGTTTATTTGGGTCGGCTTTGCGTCAGCACGATGTATTTTTTCAAATACATCTTTATACAAAGAAGCATGTGAAGAACCATTTACCTCAGCATAATCATAGATTTCGATCATCTCATTTCTTTCGCCACAGCCAAGATTCACTGTTGTAATATTGCCTGTTTGGGATAATGCCCAGGAGTGTAATTTTTCGTAATTGGCAGGCAAGGGTTCGAAGGCATATAAATGAAGAAAGGGATTTATTTCATGACACATTTGAGAATAATGTCCGACATTTGCTCCAACATCAAACACAATCCCTCCATGAGGTGCTTTTTTTAAATGCTGCTGTAAAAAAAATAATTCTCCGGTGAGTGTGGCTGTTTTAGCGTTCAAAATGCCCAATCCTCTCAAGCTGCATTCAAATAACAATTTATTGAATGAATAAAATTTTCTTTTTGCAAAAAATCGTTGATAAAACCTGATAATATGTTGTTTATAATTTTTTTTCATCGGTCTCCAAAGATTATTTCCATTGCAATACAGGAGCAATAACTCCCTTTCGTTTTTGAAGCCATCGAGGAGATTCGCTCAGTCCTCCATGAATATGCAAAAAAATATTGATATGCTCCTTGCCTACTTGAATTAACCACATTCTCTTATACAAAGAGGCAGCTAATTCTATGCGATATTCTCCCTCATTCAATAATCTTTCTGGAAACTTAAAACAAAGGTGATTCTTTCCAATATTGATATTTTTCCATAAAAATTGATGTGTATCTGTTTGTTGAGTGACAAATATTAATTGTTCCTCATCATCGTATATCCAACAGGAGATGGCTAACGCGCTGTCAATTTCAGCAACGTTAAAAGAGATATTCACATACATCTCCTGATCATTTCTGACCGGCATGTTCAGCAAATTACCTTCTTTATCGGACAACCAGAAGCGTAACGGCTTAAAATACGGGCTGTCATATTGATTGCCTGCATTCACCCATTCAACCGGCTTTTTGGTATCATCTCCGCCTTGATATAGATATTTTTTCACCACTTCGCGCACGTCATCGTTTTCGAATTCGATCACGCCGTTATCCAGCAAAATCCCGCGATTGCACAGCGCCTCGACTGCGCCCATATTATGACTGACGAACAACACAGTGCGGCCCTGAGATGTGGAGACCTCTTTCATTTTCCCAATTGCTTTTTTCTGGAATTCGGCGTCGCCGACCGCCAGCACTTCATCCACAATCAGAATATCTGGCTCTAAAAATGCGGCGACCGCAAAACCGAGCCGGACGCGCATCCCGGAGGAATAACGCTTGACCGGCGTATCCACATACATGGCGCAACCGGCAAAATCCACAATGTCATCGAATTTGCGTGTGATTTCCTGGCGTTTCATCCCAAGAATCGCGCCATTGAGATAGATGTTTTCACGGGCGGTCATTTCCTGGTGCATTCCGGTGCCGACTTCCAGCAGTGAGGCGATGCGACCTTTGGCCTTAATTTCGCCAGTGGTCGGCGCAGTGATGCGGGAAATCAGTTTCAGCAGCGTGGATTTGCCCGCGCCATTGCGCCCGATGATCCCCAATACTTCGCCATGCGTCACCTCAAAATTAATATCTTTGAGCGCCCAGACATAGTCGGATTCCGCATGTTTCGTGCGGTCATTCACCTGACCGATTTTCGTGTATGGGTCTTCCTTGCCGCGCACTTTGGCCCACCAGCGATTTAAATCCTGTCCTAACGTGCCGGTGCCGACCTGCCCTAACCGATAGAGTTTCGAAATATTTTCGACTTTGATAACGATATCACTCATGCGATGTTGTTATTCATGGCAAAACAAGGCTTTGACGGCCTGCAAGTTCGTATATATCTGGAGTAATTCTTCGAGCCACGCGCTGTCAAAACTTTTGGAGACCATATATTCATAGGTATTCGAAAAGGTTTTGACAAGCATCATAAACTGCCAGTGCTGCCCGATTATAAACGCCCCGCGCATTATATTCGTCTGGTTCGTTTCAATTGCGACCAACATCTCGGCCAGCAATTGATTTTTCGGATCCTGCTCGATTTTCGTTTTTTTGAATTCTTGAATAAAGAAATATGGATATTCCGGTTCTTCCACGCCTTTGGCGACCATAAAATCTACGTAGCCGTTCAACGTGACCTGATTGATCGTCGCCTTTAACGGGCGCTGATACCAATCGCGAATGCCGTTTTCATGAAAATGCACGGCATTCAGCAACGGTGCAAGAAATTTCATTTTGAGTTCATCCTCGGAGTAACTGAGCATGAACGGACGATGTTCTTCGACCAACGCGGCCAGCAATTGCCGCTCTGTCGGGTTGAGCGGATAGGCGTAGCCAAACCAGTCACCGAAAGCGGCATCGTTGACGACCTGCCGAATATTGACTAATTTTTGTAAATCCGCAAACGTGACATGCGAGAAAGAAAGCATTTTCATCCGAAAACCTCATCAAAAGCGATTCGAATATTCATGGCAGCGTCCACAATTTCTTCGTTATGAAACACTTTCGCGTCGCCCATTGCATGATAGACGCTGACTGTTTGCGCGAACGGCGTCACGAGCCAGCATGATTTGATTCCGGCCTGAAAATAGATTTCGAATTTTTCCAAAATATCCTGAACCATTTGCGTTGGAGATAAAATTTCAATCACGGTTTCTGGCATTTCTGTCATTCGAACAATATCTTTTTCCGTGAAATTCACAGTCCGTCTCGGATAGAGGCTGATATCAGGAATATAATCGTCATTGCCGATCCTCAGCGTCAATTCCGTAATCGGCATGACATCTGGAATTTTACTCAACGCCGCATTCAATTTGCTGCATAGATACCCATGGTGATATGACGGGCTCATCATGATACCTCCTCATTTCATAATGAATTCGGGTGAATTTACACCGTATCCATAAAATTCTGCTCAGTTTTATTGAAAATCACGATGCCAAGCGCTAATGTCACAATAGTAAACATCGTGACATACGCTAATCCTGCGACGGTATGCGTCCCCGCACCGAGAAACGCGTATTTAAACCCTTCCAAGACATAGGCAATCGGATTCAGCAGCATGATGCTCCGCGCGCGTTCGCCTAACATGCTGACCGGATAAATGACAGGGGAGGCATACATCAATAATTGGACGCCAAAGGCGAGTAAAAATTTCAAATCGCGATATTTGGTCGTCAATGAAGTGAAAATAATCCCGAATGCCAATCCGATTCCGGCCATTAACACGACAAAAAATGGAAATAATGCCAGCCACCACGTCGGGCGTACCGTCGGATTTTTCAGGAGCATATACCCATACACGCCAAAAAACAAAAGCGATTGAATCCCAAATTTGATTAAGCCAGAGACGACTTTGGACAGCGGCACGATCAAGCGCGGAAAATAGACTTTTCCAAACAAGTTCGCATTCTGCACGAACGTGTCGGAGGTTTGGCTCAGGCATTCGGAAAAATAATTCCACATCAAGATGCCAGAGAGATAAAATAATTGTTTTGGAATGCCATCGGTCGAAATCTGCGCGATATTGCCAAACACCACGACGTAAATCAGCGTGGTCATAATCGGCTGCACGAAAAACCAGATCGGGCCTAAAATCGTCTGTTTATACACCGTGACAATATCGCGTTTAACAAACATCATCAACAGATCGCGGTGTTCCCAGAGTTCTTTCAGGTCAATATCGAACAGGTGACGTTTTGGACGAATAATAATGTCCCATGAATCCTGTGTTGTCATCATAAAAAATCTTTGCCACAGTTGGTATAATTACAAAAGAAGATATAGGGTCAAACAAAGTTCGTTTCCCACTGCTGTCAAGCAAATTTTTTAAAGTTGGTGGATGAGCGCGCGATATCGTTTTCGCGGTCAAATCGAGATTTGACATTCCTGCCGGCGATTCAATGCAATGAATGCAGCAACAGCACGAGTGTTTATAACGTGACGCGAGTTAACATCTGTATTCCCTCTAATTCCTCATCTTTCCTCATTCTTCCCCACGCCTATCAGTTTGTCATGCCCGATTTTCATCGTTTTTACGTCAATTAACATACATAAATATAAAATTTATTTATTTGATAAGTCTAATTTTTACAAAGAGTTACAAGGCGATATTTTTGCGCGTTGGGGAGATTCTGCCACGCGATTCGGAGAGTTGGCAACAGGGTTGCGAAGTAAGGAAGTCGAGTAGGAAACATGGAACAGCAACAGACATCACAACCCGAAATGAGCTGCATACGCGGCGTGATCCGGTGAGCGCGGATGGCGAAGCGTGAAAGGCTATAAATACTATGTCAACGCAAATTATCGCATTACAACAGACCATGCCGACGTTCCCATCATTTACTTCGACTGCTGCCGTGCTGCGCGCGAAAAAACGTTATACCCAGCGCGAATTGGAAGGGATGGAAGATTCCGAACTGATTGATATTGTCTTACAAGGCGCAACCTCAGCGTTTGAAGTCTTAGTCAAACGTCATCAACGGCAGATGTACGCCTTAGCCCTCAAGATGGTTCGCAATCACGATGACGCTTGCGACATCGCGCAAGATGTCTTCTTGAAAGCGTATGAGGCGTTGCCGACGTTCCAGAAAAAATCGAGCTTTCATACCTGGTTGTATCGAATTACCGTAAATTTTTGCATCAATCACCTGCGCCGGGATAAAGGTCAATTTCATGTGGAATTAGAAAATTATCACGCGGTGGAAGACGCGGCGGCCTTCAGCAGCATGGATTCGCATGAAGTGCAGGATGAATTGCAGGACGCGATTCGGCGGTTGCCGGAAAAACAGCAGAAGACGATCTTTTTGCGCGTGGTCGAGGGAATGCCCTACAAAGAAATCGCGAATATGCTCGGCTGCTCGGTCGGGACAGTGAAAGCGAATTATTTTCATGCTGTCAAAAACATCAAACGTTTTATGAAAAGTACGATTGTCGCGCATGCAGCATAGGCCAACCATCAGGGGAATCGGCGAGGATCGCGCACATCACGCGAGGAGGAGGTGATTCGACAACATCTTCGCCTGAAAACAACAAAAGACGCCCCGCCGGGGCGTCTTTACGAAATTAGTAACACTGTTCCGCGAACACCTGCACATGCTTGCGGGCGAGCGCTTCGTCATCGGGAATGCCGGTGATATTCTGACGGCAGCGACCGCTGTCTAAGACCGGATAGATGTGTTCGTTATAAATCGCGATTTCGCCGCCCTCGCGAGTTTTGAGATTGCGAAACAATCCGGCGTA
Source organism: Candidatus Moduliflexus flocculans (assembly GCA_000739515.1). Taxonomy (GTDB): domain Bacteria; phylum Moduliflexota; class Moduliflexia; order Moduliflexales; family Moduliflexaceae; genus Moduliflexus; species Moduliflexus flocculans. The sequence goes on along the minus strand of DF820455.1, from coordinate 779,054 downwards.
ATGTTCGGTGTAATATTGTTCAATCGGCGTGCCCTGCGCCAATTTGCTCCAGATTGTCTCTGCGTCGGCGAGACGCGTTAACGCCTTATGATGTTCCTCTTCCAATCGTCCTAAATCATTCACCAACGCCTTCGCAAACGCTCTGGTTATCGCATGTTCGAATGACGAACCTCTGGCACGGACGGCGAGATTCAGTGCGTTATTCATTTCCTGATGACGCGTGGCATCGGGATTATAAAGCAAGAGGAAGCCGCATGGCCGAAGCGCAAATGTGATAAATGCTTTGGTCGGGCTGATGGCCATCGCAAACGTCACGCCCTGCTCGATAAACGGCTGCACTTGCCGTTCGTAACTTTTTCGCATAATCGTGTCATAGGAGTCCGTCCTGGTAAGTCTGGCGAATTCGAAGCCGGAATAGGCGCGATCAAGGATAAGCAGCGTGTTGGTCGCTGCGGCGGCGTTGGCACGAGCCAGTACGGTTTCCTGGTTCTGCACATATCCGGTGGTATTCATTGGCCCGGCCTGATAAATCGGTAGAAAGTCTTCCCCTTCAATCACGCTATCCATCGGAAATTCTTTGACAGCCAATCGTGAGACTTTCGCAATCGCCTTGTAGGCTGGCCATCCTAACTCTTCGAGACCAAGCACCCGCGCCTGCGGATTCATCAGCAACGCAATTTCGACAGCAGTTTTAACTGCGCCAGTCCCCGCATCAGATGGCAATGCCAATAAAAATTGTCCCCAATATTGTTCGGGAATACGCTGCCATTTTAACACCGCGATTTTCACCTGTTCCATAATTGCTGCGGAATTCATATAATTTCCGTCCTGGCTGTTCTTGATTTCGGCGGAAAAATATTCTAAAAGCGTCGGCGACGTCGCCGCCGCTTTTCCCTGTCCATCCAGCACGATGCCGATGCCGTAGTTATGGCCTGCCGGGTCGCGGTCACACAAAATTTTCGCAATCTGATTGACATCTTTTCCTTGTTGCAGAAGTTGGCGGGACTGTTCGTACACCTGTGCGCCAAATTGTCCGTCCATGTCGTGTTCCTCCCTCGTTTCAGATAATATCACTAACAAATACTAAAAAAACCCTCTTTATAAAGTCTGCTCAGAGAGTCAAGAGAAAAAATTTTCCGTAATTATTTAGGAGTGTCAACGCTTGCTTTGGCAAGGTGGCGAAGTCGCGTAAGAAAGAGGCGATACGCTCATTTGAGCGGCCAAAGCAAGCGTTAGCACTCCTTGTTATTCTTCTTTCGTCAGCACCGTAAACCGGCTTTGCAGGAATTCGCCATCCTCATCTACGAGCGTGAGCGTATGTTCGCCGGGGGACGGCGCAAGCGATACCTGATGAATGTCGCGGGTTTCGCCGAGATATTGGTCATCGAGATGCCAGTACACGCTTTTCTGCGGGGTGCGGTGTGCTAATTCGAAGACAACGCGCCCGCGCTGACCGCTGAGTTCGATGGGAATGTAAATTTTGCCGTTGCGCGGCGGATACATCAGTGTCATGGCGGGCGTATTCGTCTCGGTCAGCGTGGCAAGGCAATCGTCGCGATACGGCGGCAGCGGCTGATAATCGGAATGCGCCTGTTTGTAATACCATTCCATTGCCGGGGGCAACACGAACCACGAACGCGAACGAATCGCGGCGACCGGCTCGCAATTGCTATGCACCCGCCACTGTTCGAGCGAATCGGTGTGAATAATCTGGCAATACGGGCATGAGCCGGCGCGTAAGGCGGCGCGCGGCACGCGGATCGTTTTGCGCGTTTCGCAATTCGGCCCGGCGCGATAGCCGCTTTTGGCGCAAACTTCAATAGGGACAAGGTCAAGTTCCGGCGCGGGAAACCAGCCATGCGGCTGCACGACATCGAACAGTTCGAACAAAATCGGCGCAGCCGCCACTGAGCCGGTCAAATTCGGACGGCCTTCGCCATCGGCATTCCCGACCCAGACGCCGACCGCGTACTGCGGCGTGACGCCAATCGCCCAGGCGTCGCGAAAGCCGTAGCTCGTGCCGGTTTTCCAGGCGATTTTATGCGCGGAGGGGAAATATTCCCACGCACTTTCCGCGCCGGGACGCACGACTTCCAGCATTGCTTCGAACGTCAGCCAGCAGGCCGCTGCATCGAGAGGATTCTCCTGCGGCGCGATCAGTCGCGTTCCAATCTGATAGGTTGGCGGAAAAAACGCCGGGGCGTCGGGCGTGTTGGTGGCATAATTGTTGAGCCGCCGCGCCATACTGGCGTACATGCCGGTCAGTTCCCAGAGCGAGCCTTCCGCGCCTCCGATAATCAGCGACAGGCCGTATTGCTGCGCCGGACGATGCAACGTGGTCATGCCGAGTCGTTTGAGCAGCGCGGAAAAGCGGTCAACGCTGTATGAACTGAGCAGGCGCACGGTCGGGACGTTCAGCGAACGGGCTAACGCCATAGAGGCAGGCACTGCGCCCTGATACGTTTCCGAAAAATTCTGCGGGCGAAATCCGCCTAATTTCGTTGGAATATCTGGCACAAGCTGCGTCGGCAGGAGTTCCCCGGCGGCGATCATTCCGGCGTATAAAAACGGCTTCAGCGTGCTGCCCGTACTGCGCGGCGCGGTGATGATGTCCACATAATTGCCATGCTCGTCGCTGCGAAAATCATGCACGTTACCGACGTAGGCTAACGCCTGACCGGAGTTGACATCGAGAATCAGCGCCGCCGCGTTATGAATGCCGCCGCTTGCTAACAGCGCGTGGTAGCGGTCAAGAATCTCAATTGAGCGCGTCTGAAATTGCTTGTTCAACGAGGTCTGAATTCTGCCTCTGTCGGCGATGTCTGCGCTCTCTTTGCGGATTCTGGCGAGAAGATGCGGCGCGAGCATAGGGAGTGAATGCGGCGCGGGTGGGAGTTGCTCTTCTTTGCCGAGCGTGCAGGACATGTCGTCAATCGCGCCGGTTTCGCGCAGTTTATCGAGCAGATCGTTGCGTTTTTTCAGCAGCCGAATGCGATTTTTGCCGGGATGCACGAGCGCGGGGCTGTTCGGCAGGACGGCGAGCATCGCGCTTTCCGCCCAGGATAATTGTTCCGGCTCGCGTCCGAAATAGCGCCATGAGGCGGCGTCCAGCCCCACCACATTGCCGCCGAACGGCGCGTGAGAAACGTACAACGCCAAAATGTCCTCTTTATTCAGCGATAATTCGAGGCGCAGCGCCATGATCATTTCGATCAATTTTTCGCGAATTGTGCGCGGCTGCCCCTGCCGCGCCAATCGAATGACCTGCATCGTGATCGTGCTTGCGCCACTGACGACTTTGCGGGAGCGGAGATTCTGCCCCATTGCACGGAGAAAGGCGAGCGGATCAACGCCATAATGGGAAAAGAAGCGTTTATCTTCATACGCGACAAACGCCTTGCGGATTTTCTCAGGGACGCGCGTTCGCGGCGGAAAACGCCATTGCTCGTCTGCCGCAATCGCCGCGCTCAGCAGCTTGCCGTCGCGGTCAACCAGAACGGTGGAAAATGAGGCGTCAAACAGTGGATCGGGGAGGCAGTTCCAGAACCAGAATGCGCTCATAAACAGCATGAAGACGCCTGAAACAGCAAGCGTCTTCGTTCGTTTCGGATGTCTTTGCGCCGATTGAAACCAGGAGTTCACGTCAATAAGGCCACGAATAGCGGCAGCGTCAGCACTGACAGCAACGTCGTGGCGAACACGGAACTGGCGGCGACTTCCCGGTCAAGCCCCATGTTATCCGCGATGGTGAATGCGCTGACGCCGACTGGCATGGAGGCTTGCAGCATGGAGACGGAAAATTGCAGTTTATCCATGTCGAACGCAAGGGAGATGATCCAGAACATCAGCGGCAGCATGGCGAGTTTCAACACTGCAATCAGGACGATCTGTCCAAGTTGGCGGCGCAGCGAAAGGGTCGCCATGAATGCGCCTAACGCAAGCAGCACGACAACAGAGGACGCGGACGCCAGCATATTCAGCGGCTTGATGACGAAATCGGGGAGCGGAATGCGGAAATAGCCCATAATTGCGCCGATCACGACCGCCCAGAGCAGCGGGATTTTGGCGATATGCCGCAGCACGTCGCGCAGATTGGGATTCCCTCCGGCGCGATACTGCGCGGCGGCAATCGCGAAGGTGAAGAAAAAAAAGGTGCTGATAGAGCAGACAATCACTGCTACGCTCAATCCATCTTTGCCGAAGACCATTTCATTCACCGGATAGCCCATGTACGCGATATTGCCGAACAGTGTGCAGAGAATGACGACGCTGCCGCTCGCGCGGGAAAGCCGGAGCAGAAACGTCAGGGCGACGGTCAACGCAATCGCGGCGATCATGAAAATCGAGTTCGAGACAAGCACCGCGTTGCCGAACGCCTGAAGGTCAAGCGTGTACAGATTCATAAACGAGAGGAGCGGCAAGCCGACATAAAAGGCGAATTCGTTCAAGACTTTGATCCATTGCTCATTCGCCACCTTGATGCGAAACAGCAGCCAGCCGAGGAAAATAATCAGAAAGAGCGGCAGAATTAGATAAAAAGCGTCGAAAATAGTCATGATGAAATTCCTGCTAATACGTACTAAATGTTATGATACTTACATAGCAGCGGACAGCCCTGTCCGCCTTGATTTCCAATCTTATGCCGCTGAAAGCATCAACGAATAATCATACACCGGAACAGAAACGATTTTAGGCGGCGCGGTTTTTTGTTTTGCCAACGCTAATAACGCATCGGCAACCTCCGGGCTGTAGAGCTTTTCGCCGCATTGTTCGCAGATGTCCGCAGGAACATGTTCGACAAACATATATCGGCCACGTTCTTCATACGTAAACGTGACTGCGGCTCGTTTCAATTGTCCTCCGCAAAATACACATTTCATAATGCTTAGAGCGTCTCATTATGATATAACTGTTTTACGTCAGCATCGCGTATTGACAACTATATCATGCGCTCTTATCGTCGTATTCTCCCATCAATCCATTCATTTTGCTCTGGTTCATACGTGGTTACTATCACAACCAGAGGTGGCAAAGAGGTTTGCACATGAAGGCTTCGTCCGTGTCGCGTTCGCCCATAAATAAGGCAACTTGGCGAGTATTTATCATCAGGATATTCTTCGATAATTTCACCGGCAAGAATCGTATCTTCCACATCCTGCCGTTCGATGGAGCGTTTCATCATGCGCTTGATTGCATGATCGGAAAACCGATA
>DF820455.1:770078-773728 GCA_000739515.1 Candidatus Moduliflexus flocculans | reverse complement strand
CTTCCACATCCTGCCGTTCGATGGAGCGTTTCATCATGCGCTTGATTGCATGATCGGAAAACCGATAATTTCCCTGTCTTATATGCTCTTGAATTGCCTGAATATTCATACTTTGCCTGCAAGAATTTCCTTAGACGCTTCATCAGCCATTGTTTCAAGCAATCGCTGCGCCTCGTCGCTTGCAAGAAGCGCCTCCCATTTTTTATCGCCATCAGTCAGAGGTTCCTTGTCTAAGGAAATTGAAATATGTCCCATCATCTTTTTGTCAAGGAGGAAGTCATCACGCCCGACACTATGAAACGCGCCTGATTTCATCACATGCAATCACAGCGATAGCATTTCATAATTTTACCGCAATATGACAAACTCCGGTAAATTTCTCACAATTTTGACGGTTTCTATGCTGACGGTCACGATCTTTTTTACAAGCTTCACAATATATTCTGGCTCATCCGCTTGATTCGGATCGCTGATCATATTGTTGGACTCGTCTTTTGTCACCTGATATTGATCAATAATCCAGTGCAGCGCCGATTTATTGCCGATTTTATACGCAAACGCATCGGCTGGAAGGTTCGTGAACGTTAAAAAGTCATTATAGACGAGTGTCGTTTTATCTCTGGATAAGCGCATGCGTTCTACGCGCCAATCAAGGGGGACATCGGGATTTTCAATCAGCGTCAGCGGATATTCGGCCTGTTCCTCATAGCGGCTGTGTAACGCTGCCAGTTGTTTCCCCGCGTCAGAAAATGCCCGAAAATCTCGCAGATAGGGAATATGCGGAAGGTCGCGCTTTAAATTAGCTTCATATCGTTTGCGGTATTCAGGATGATGCAGCACGCCATACACATAATAAAAAATGTCCCATTTGGAAATGCTGGCATCCTGATACTGCGCCTGAAACTGCGCGACAGCCCAATCGGTCACGTTGTCTGTTCGATGACTGCCATCTTCGTGATAGGTATAAAAGGGAAAACATTGCGTTTGTCGTCCCCCCCAGTGCATATTCGGAATACAATGAGTCATTTGAGATGAAAATGGAAGTTGCGCCTCATTAACAACGCCGATCATTTGATTTTCCTGTTCTGACGCCTCGTCAGGGAAAATCTTTTGAAACATCGCGGGGCGATCATTCACAATCGAATCATAATAAAGCCACTTTTTTGCAAAAGGGCGATAAGATGACGTTCGAATTTTTTCCGCATCAAATTTTATGAATGTTCCTCGTTTCAGGTGTTCTTTTAATGTGCTGCTCCATTGGATATTTTCATAATTGATGAAATTGTCAATATCTTGCGGTTTGCCTTTCTGCTGGTAACGCAGGACTTCAAGATTATAGCGCTCGCTGAATTGCTGCACCCGTTCTGCAAGCGCCTGCCGATCAAAATCATAGACCACGCGGTCGCGATTGGTCGAAACGCCGAGGGAAAACGTTTTAAAAATGGCGTGGACATTCGGGCTTTTCGAAGAACGCGCCGTTTTGCTTCCCATCGGCAGAAACGTGTTAAAGTCAGGGTCTAACCCTTCGGTCAGCCATGTGGCGTTTTCATCAGGCATCAACTCTTTCCATGCGAACTGTTTGTATGTGCCTGCGCTGGCAAGCCACGCAAATTTTTCTTGCCTGGTGGCTCTCCAATCCACCGAGCTATAATAGATTTTGTGATCCTGATACGCGGGGTTTTTGATGAAAAAAGTCATCGCGACGCCGACCATTGCCGACAGCCCGAAGACCGTATGTTTTTCCCCAATCGGGAATCCTTCTCGCATGGAGTCTTTCCGCACGTTGCCTTTCAAATCTACGATATAGATGCGGTGAAAATCTTGCGCCAAATGTTTGCGCATGCCATCAAAAGACAAATCCTCGATAAAACTGCTATTCGTCACAAACGCCACGACGCCTTCCCGCTCGATGCGGTTTGACGCCCATCGAATCGCTTTGACATACGGATCGTTCAGTTTGCGCAGCAAGGTCGCTTGCGAATCTTTGGCATACGTTTCTGAAATCTGCTGGTCAATGACAGGATATTTCCGGTTTTTGTTATTGTCATTTTCGTTGATCTGTCCGGCGTTATATGGAGGATTCCCGACAATGACGAAAATCGTGGTCTCTTTTTGCCGTTTGACGCGAGAGGTGTTTTCTTCGGTCATAAACGTGAATTGCGCCTGTCGCGGTTCGGCAAGCTGAAACGTATCAGCGAAGCATGCCCCTGTAAATGGCTTGTATTCTCCAGTCTGAGCGTAATACTCATGCTCGATGTTCATGGTGGCAACATAATACGGCAGCAGCATCACTTCGTTACAGTGGAGTTCCTGCTCGTATTTTTGCCGCAGCGCCGTTTTTTTGAGCGTTCGCATCACCTGGACGATAAAATTTCCAGTACCGACAAACGGGTCGAGAATATGTACCTGCTGATCAGACAACGACCGCCCGAATTCTGCCTGAAGCATGTCTTCAACAGAACGCACCATAAACTTGACCACCTCTTGAGGCGTATAAACAATCCCATGCGTATCTGCGACTTTGACGGAAAACCCTTGAAAGAATTTTTCATAGACGGTATTGAGAAAGGCTTGCTTTTCGGAAAAATCGTGCGTGCTGCTGGCCGTAGATTCAATGGCATGGTAAAATCGGTCTAATGGTTGAAAGAAAATCGTTCTGCCTCCATGCGGCGTGACAAGGGCAAGAATGACTTTTTCGATTTCACGGGCGACGATGTTCAGATTGGCAAAGTCAGGGTTATTGAAAATCTTGCGGAAAATTCGTTCTGTCAATAAATGCTGGATCAACATTTCTTCGACAGCCTGAATCGAAATGTTGGGATTGATATTGTCGCGGCACGTGACGATAAAATCTTCAAACGCTTTAATAAATGCGGTATTCTTTGACTTTCTTTCCTGTTCGATGAGCGTCAAAAATCCTTTTCCGATCTCTTTGACTCGATCTTTAAATTCTTCAACCGCCTGATTCCATTCCTGATAAACAGGCGGTTCATATTCGAAAAACGCTTTAAGGACATCAACTAAAACAGAAGGCTGAGAGACGTCTCGATCAAGAACACATTGTCCATTTTGCCATAAAATGGCTCGTTTGGGTGATTGAAATAAAATATTGTCTTTGGGATAGCCGTCATGAAATTTTTTTATCACCTCTTTTTCAAGCTTATCATCGTCATCTTTCGCTTCCCAAATTCCGTAGATAAGATTGAACGAGTCAACAATTGCGCCATCGAGAAAGAGGTTTTTATGTCCTTTATCAAGCGTATATTGTTCGATGAGCAGCCGATTGAATTGACTGGCGCAATGACGTAGAATTGGCGCAAATAGAGGAGAAACCGCCCCTTCTTTGAAAACATTTCCCTTTGTTTGAGCAGCCAGTTTCGCAAGGTCGTTGTAATATGTGGTAATAACCTTATGCGTGGGCTTTAAGTTGAGTATTACCATGATGAATTTCCGTTTTGTTCAGAATTTTTCCCTTACCCGCCGTGCTTCGAAATACGTGGGCAACATCACCTATTATTCTCGCATAGAACGCGGTTAGCTCTGTTCCACAAAAAATTTCAGGATGCCGACAATCTTGCTGCCTTCATCAAAGTTGTATAAATAACTGTCAATTGTCGCGATATTGTCCTGGAGCGACAGAAATTGCCATA
>DF820455.1:740885-770010 GCA_000739515.1 Candidatus Moduliflexus flocculans | reverse complement strand
TCATCAAAGTTGTATAAATAACTGTCAATTGTCGCGATATTGTCCTGGAGCGACAGAAATTGCCATAGAACGCCATCTGTGACGACGCCATAGATCGGGGAAAGCGGCTGACCTTTGCGTTCATGGTCGGAAAAAAGCTGTCAGACACCTTCAAGGTGTCTGACAGCTACGTTCATGTCAATATATTTTTTCAAAAAGGAGACGCAAAGAATAGAGACGGCGGACAGGGCTGTCCGCCGGTACAGTTTAGGATTTACGGCTCGATGACATACCGGAAGCCGATGTTGGTATGCCAGTAATTCGGGTACATGGCGTAGCGCACGGGAGTGCGGGCGTTGATGCGATTAACGCTGCGGAACGAGCCGCCGCGCACGACGACGCGGTCATAGCGTTTGCCAGGGTTGAACACGCGCGGATTCCTCACGCTTTCTTTTCCGGCGTCTTGCCATTCTTTGTACGTATCGGCGCGATATTGATCCGTCACCCATTCCCAGACGTTGCCGGTCATGTCGTAGAGGCCGTAGCTGTTGGGCGGATATGAACCAATCTTTTGCGTCCCCTGATTTTCGGTATTGGCGCGGGTCGGGTCATATTCATTGCCATAAGAAAAGACATAGCCTTCATAGCCTTTTGCGGCTTTTTCCCATTCGACTTCTGTCGGAAGGCGCACGATGCGGCCAGTCTGCTCGCTCAGCCATTTGCAGTATGCATCGGCTTCATACATCGTGATGCCGAACACCGGATGCTCATCCTGCCCGTATTCATAGGGCGGCGTATCTACTTCCCACAGGCGCGGAGCCGGGCGATTATCCGTATCCACGAGGTCCGAACGGATATATTTTCGCACCGACTTCCAGCCGTCGTTGCCGTAAAAATTGCCATACGCCGGGACTTGTTCGACCAATGACGGCCAATCCTCAATCAGGCGTTGCCAGTACACCTCGTTATTATAACCGCCGGCGTTGACAAATTCGGCAAATTCCCGGTTGGTCACCTCATATTTGCTGAAAAAAATCTCATCCACATAGACATCCACATCCGGGCTTTCATCCGGGAAGCCGAAATGCGCGATTTCCGTGTCTTTATTGCCGATCCGAAACCATCCGGCGGGAATCAGCGCGACCTTGTTCGAAAAGGGCGGCTGCGACGGAAATTTCACGTTAACGGTCAGCCGATGGCCGCGCCCTTTGATATACGCCGGAAACCTGACCACCTCATTGCCGCGTCTTGCTTCAATGTAGTAATCACCTAATTTCAGATTGATTTTATTCCCTTGCAGCGGAACTTGTTTAATCACCCGCGTTCCCACGACTTGAAACAGGCCGATTTCCGCGTTTTCTGGATTTTCAATGGATAACACGCCGACCTGACCGATAACGGTGTTTTGTTCATATCGTTTCGAAATGCCGGGGAAATAGCCAGAAAAGAGCATCACGACGCCAATTCCGAGCAATGCCAGCAGGACAGCGCCGACAAGAATCGCGAAGGGAAACGAGCTACTGCGAAACTTCACGCGGCGGCGGGCTGGGCGCGGCTCTTCAACGGGCGCGGCGACTGGTTCTGGCTGGCGTTTTCCGGTATTGCGACGCGTTGAGGAAGAATCGTCTTTGGCATCAAGTTTTGTGAGCGCCTGGCGCAGCGACGGCTGAAACGTCCCGCCAATAGGAGTCATATCCACGATATCGGCGTCATGCGTCGAAATCGGAGGCTGGCTTCCGCGCAATTGTTCAAGCGCTGCGACAGCGTCACTGGGCGTTTCAAATTCGACATACGCTTCGCCATATTCATCGCGCGTCATCTGGGGATCGGCATTATCAGGCACCTCTTCTGTTTCAAATTCCACGCGCGCCCCGGCGCGTTCCAAATAATCGCGCACTTTTTCCGCCAGCATGAGGGAGACTCTTTCAGAAATATAACACGGCGCGTGGGCGATCAGGTCTTCCGGAGTGCCTTTTAAGCCCTGAATACGCGATAATACCGAGGCGACAGTTTGCGGACGACTTCCTGCGTCGGCGAGTTTGATATAGACTTTTTCTTGCGGCTGACTCATAAGCAACGCCCTCCTCTACTTCCCCCAAATACGCATTCTCCCCCTCAAATTTACCAACAGCGAAACTTTCGTGCAGACGGTAATGCCATTACCGTTGAATGTCAATCAAAAAAGCATCGGGAACGATTTTTAGCGCCAGCGCGTATCGCTTCTGAGAGAAGAAAACAAACGACCTGTATTCATCCCTCGCTCAGACATCCATGCCTTGCGGTAAATATAAAGAATTCTTGCGGTTTTCCTTGACAAACTTCCCTGAATGTCGTAAACTCCTCGTTTATGACAATTACATTCATGCATGGCGCATGGATGAGCATATAGACATTCATTTAAGGAGGGAATATGTCTGAAAAAGTGATTGCCGCTGGTGACGAAATTGATTCCTATTGCACGTCGTGTCGCTTGATGCTCGCTCATACGGTCGTGGCGTTAATTGGAGAAAAACCGGACAAAGTTCAGTGTAAAACCTGCGGAAAACAGCATAAATATCGCGCCAAAGCCCCAAAAAGCGCGGGCGGGGCAACAACAGGAGACGCGCCGAAAAAACCAAAGGCCGTCAAGACAAAGACTGGCGCCACGCGCACCAGAAAAGCCAAAGAAACGGAAGCTGGTTGGGAAGAAGCCTTAGCGGGGCGCGACATGGCAAATTCTAAAATGTACACGATTGCCGGAGAATATCAGGAACGCGAAGTCATTAACCACAAAACATTCGGCTTCGGCGTGGTCGTCAAACTCCTGGCAGAAGGCAAAATGCAAGTCCGCTTCAAAGAAGGCACAAAACTCCTCGCCTTCGGCAAAAAGTAGCCTTAAAGCTGTCAGACATTGTGAAAATGTCTGACAGCTCGCGTTTTACGGCATCAACACAATCTTTCCAAACGCCGAACTTTCCATAATCAACCGATGCGCTTGCGGCGCGTCGTGCAACGGCAATTCCCGCCCGATCACCGGCTGAAGCGAGCCATTTTCCAACCCTGCGATCAAGGCGGTATGAATGCTGGCGAGCGCCGGTTTCGGCACATTCATCAGCGTCATGCCGAGAATGCTGGCATCTTTGCCCATCAACAAGCGCGGCGTAATCTGCACGTCGCCCCGGCTGCCAATCACCACGACACGCCCGCCTTTTGCCAGAATCGGCAGATCATGGCCGAGGTTCACGTTCGCTAACATCTCTAAAATCACGTTCACGCCCTGCCCGCCGGTCAAATCCAGCGCCTGCTGCAAATGCTCCGGCTCATGATGATTGACGACATGATGCGCACCCTGCGCTTCCAGCAATTTCCGTCCTTCCGGCGTCCCCGCTGTGCCGATCACCACCATTCCGGCAGCGCGGGCGAGTTGCACCGCCGCCACGCCAACGCCGCCGCTCGCGCCATGAATCAACACCGTTTCGCCCGGTTCGGCTCCAGCGCGTTGGAATAACGCCCGGTACGCCGTGCCATACGGCACGCCGAGCGCCGCCCCTTGCTGGAACGAGATGCGTTCCGGCAGACGATGCACCTGCGATTGATCGCACAGCGCCTTTTCCGCATACGCGCCGCTTAACGTTCCGGCGCAATACACGCGGTCGCCGACCGCAAAGCCGGTCACGCCCGCGCCGACCGCTTCCACGATGCCCGCGGCGTCCATGCCCGGCGTGTAGGGGCATTTCGGCGCGTAGCCCTGCTTGCCGAGCCGAATATACGTATCTACCGGATTCACGCCAATCGCCTTGACCTGCACCACAATTTGCCCCACGTCCGGCGTTGGGTCAGCCATTTCTTCCAATTTCATCACATCCGGTTCGCCCGGTTCCTGCACTCGAATCGCTTTCATCGTTTTTTCCTCCATGTTACGCATACATCAATCGTCCGCGCGGTTCAGGGATCGAACGTCCGAGTTCCTGCGCGGTTTCGAACCATTCTTGCATCACCTGTTCGACATGCTGTAACGCTTGTTGATACGTTTCTCCATCCGCCATGCAGCCGGGCAATTCAGGCACTTCGGCAAGAAACGCTTCATCCTCCGAACTCCAATAGAGGATAATTTCATATTTATTGTCGAATTTTCCCATAATGATTATCTCTCTGAATTGCGTAATAATTCCGCATTGTCAGAAGAAATATTAGACTTTATTGGAAATAATACCAATTGCCTTTGAATAGATCGCAAATTGTAGGGCGAAACGCAGTTTCGACGTACAATGCGAATATGATCTTTTTTTAGGCAAGTGGTTCACTTCCTAACATATTTTTACAACCCACCCCTTGCCCCTCCCAGGAGGGGAATCGCGATGTGAGGCGACGATGCGCGAAACTCCCCTCCTGGGAGGGGTTGGGGGTGGGTGATCAAAAAACGTTAGGAATTGAAGGCAAGTGGTATAATTTTTGACTTCACGCAACGGCGCAACGTCGCGAAGAAAAACCGTTCAAAACAAACCTTGCGAAAAAAATAACTTCGCGAGTCTGGCGTCTTTGCGTGAAAAATTTATTTCCGATAATGTCTATTCTATCCACAGGTGAATTCGGTCAAGGAGCAAAAAAAATTTTCCTGGGGCTTCGCCCCAGACCCCAAAAGATCAAAGACGCAAAGAGTTGAATGATCAAAGAATCAAATACCCAAATGCTCAAATCATCAAATAACCCACATCATTGTCAGGAACGAACACCTCGCACATAGTTATCATTGCTGAGGTAGTACCAGCCCACGCTGCCGCTGTCGAAATAGACGCTCCACGCCGACTCCGCCGAACCTTCGCCTTTTCTTTGCATTTTATCCATACTCCAGCACCAGCGCTGCCTCTTGTCAAAGACCGGATCGATATACAGATCGCCATGTTTCTCTGTTGGTTCCAACAACGACATCAATTCCGGGATGGTCGGCAGCCGCCAATCATCGTATCCGGCAAAGCGCTTTTTGTTTAACGTGTCAATATATTTCTCGGCATCTTGATATGTCAACGAGTCGTTCGATCCCGATTTCTGCCACAGCAGGCCGGTGGCGCGATCCAGCACCACCTCGCCGCGATCCTCATAGTCGTTCTGAAGATATTGCAGCGGGCGTCGGTTGTCATCTAAGCCAAAGACCGTCTTGAATTCCTCGGTTGACACCGTCAGCGGTTCGCGCCGCAGCCGGATGATGACCTGTTGCAGCGATGAGGTCACGCGCTCCCGCAAGTCGCTGTCTAATTTCAGCGCTTCGGCGGCGATGTCGTTCGCTAATTTAACGGCGGCATCGGTGCGCAATTGCAGGCAGGCGTTCACCAATGGCGTGGCGTCGCGCTGGGCGGCATACAGGCGCAAGGTTTCATGCCACCAGTTATCCTTATCCTCAATCAAGGTCTGCCAGTCGGCGCTGCTCCACTGATCGGCCTGCCCGGTTTCTTTCCAATATGCGGCGCAGAGGTATTCCTGAAAGGTCAGATGCGCAAAGCTCCAGACGCCGGCTTCCTGCTCCACCAACAAGCCGCTGCTGGCTTGAATGTCATCCAAAAACGCCGGCACGTCGCGCTCGGCGACGCCCATCTGGATCAGATGCGGCGCGATGACCGCTAAGGCGTCGGGCGCGGCGATTGCCCGCGTTTTGCACGCCATCATCTCCTCGGCTAACGGCTGCAAGACTTCGCGTTTCTGCCGCACGTCCAGCCGGTCGCTGATCCCTTTGGCCTGCCGCCACTGCCCTAAAAAGACCTCGCAGATTTCGTGATAGAAATTCACCCGTTTTTCCGGCAGCACGCCGCGATAATTGTGGACGTTCGCAATCATGGTCAGCAGCAGCGGATTGACGGTCAACGCCTGCAAATGCGGGCGTTCCTCCAAACGGTGCAGCAGGTCGTGCGCGTCCCGTTTCGCCTCCTGCCGGACGCCCCGGTCGTCTTTGCCGTATTCGTTCAATTTTTTGGCGACATACCAGTTCTGAATAAATTGTTCGACCTGCGTCTGCGCGAATGGCAGCACTTCCAGCACCTGCGCCGGCGCAAGCGGATTATCGCGGTAGCCTTGCGGACGCGCAGTCAGGAGAAAGCGGCAGCGGGGATAATGGCGAATCTGCCGTTCGACCCAGGTCGCGATAACCTGGCGCTGGCCTGCGTCCACGACTTCATCCAGCCCGTCCAATAAGACGAGGCAGCGCCCTGTGCGCAATTGCCGGGCGAACCAGTACGGCGGCGGCGTCAAGCCGGGATAACGGTTCTGATCGGCAAAATGCTGCTGCGCGATCTCGGCCAATGGCAGGGATTTTTCAACAATAGCGTTGACCTGTTCCCGTAAAAACAGCATGATCGGAATCGTCGTCCGCCAGCGAAACCAGCGACGGCCACGCAGCGCCAATGTCAGCGCGAGATGCTTCAGGAGCGTGGTTTTGCCGCAGCCCGGTGGGCCGAGAATGGCTAAGGCGGAGGCATCCTTCTTTTTGATCCGGCGATGGGCTGGCTGCCGGAGAGCGTTTTTACGGTCAGCGGGTTCGCGCTGACTTGCATAGCGTGGCTGGGCGCGATCTGCAATTCCACGAACACCTGCTCGACTTCCAGCGCATCCCGCCCCGGCGTCAATAAGCCGCGTATGGGAAAGACGCGGTGTTCGTAAATCACCTGTTGCAGATACGGGCGGCGGAAATCGGAACAGAGGCTGAGCAGAATGACTTTCAGCCATTCCGTCAGGGCGCTGATCGTGCGCGGCTTGAATTCCTTCTGCCAGACCTCATCCCAGGCCGGTTTGCCAATATCTTTCCAGAACCAGACCCCGAGTTCCGATCCTAATGCCAACCCTGCCGCCACCGCCGGATTTTTCAAGACATCTGTCCACCAGGCAACCGCAATTCCGACCGCTGGAACTTGCGACGCCAATATCAATAAAGCGCGTTTCACCTTCTGATTTTCCATGTGCGAATATCCTTCCGTCGTTCGTAAGGCGAAACTGTAGTTTCGCCTTACAGATTACGCGCAGAGCTGCCGAATTGCCGCCGCAATGGCTGGATTCACTTCAAAATGGGCTTCTAAAAACGCTAAGATGGCGAGCGCCGATTCGCGGCTGCGTTCGTAACCCTGCACGAACTCTGGCAGGCGTTGCGCGGTCTGCGGAAAGCGCTGTTCGTAGCGGCGTTCATTGGCAAACGGGTCTTGCTGGGCCTGCTGCTCCTGCTCAAGCTGCTCTGACAATTCCAAAATGCGATCCACCGCGTAGTGCTGAATAAATCGGCTGGCCGAAAGCTTTTCGCCGCGCTTGAAGCGTCCAAGCCCGACATACAGATTCGTCAGCGCTTCGCCGACGCGCCACGCCGTGCTTTTTGGCGCAGGCAGCACACTGGAAGTTGTCGGAACGCAGATGTCATCGCTGATCTGCGGCTGTTTCCAGACGATGCGGCCTCGCGCAAACGCAATGGCGGGGAGTTCGCGCAGTTCGAACACCGCAAATTCGCAGAACACGCCATCTTCGTAGAGCAATTTATAGCCGTCGTCGGTATTTTTGAAACAATACGCCACTGGACAGACATCGCTCAACCAGCCGAGACGGTCAATATACTGCTGTTTCCAGCCTTCCTCGACAATCGCGAAAAAGTCGAGATCGGAAAATTCGTCAAGCCGGTCACGTTCCGCGCCGACCGAGCCTAAGCCAATCAGCGCTAAGGCATGGCCGGAACGTTCAAGCGAGCGGCCAATCTCATCAAGCCGCTGTAATAAAAGCGTCGTGCGTGGCATAAATTATCCTCTGTGTGATCATATAGTTTTTATGTAACTGATGTTACGCAGCGCCGCCGACAATTCCCCTCCTGGGAGGGGCAAGGGGTGGGGTCGTCCGTGAGTGATTGCTCGTGTCAAGAACCCACCCCCAACCCCTCCCCGGAGGGGAGTGTGCGGTCATTCGTCTCGAATCGGCTGCGTAACATGAGTAAATAATTACGTTGTAACTATTTACCGTGTTTTCGCCGTAGGCGATAGAGAAAGCCACCGTAACCGCTACGCGGTAAACATCCGCATGCTGCTGTTTTCTACACTACCACAAGCCCTACGGGCTAAATAATTACATTACGTTTTTATAAGACTTCACAGGTTTTTGAAACCTCTGAAGTCTGGCAATATGTCATGAATCCTGCAAGTTCAAACCGAATTCCTGCTCAATGCGGCGAGCGTCGTCGTCAGAGAGTTTCAACGTTTTGCGTTTCAATTTCAATACAAGCGCTTCTTCCGGCGCAAGCATTTTATCAATCACTGCCATACGCAGCAATTCGCGATATTTATCAACGCGTTCGGCCTGTTCTTTCAAGCGGGCATGCAAGGTTCGGCTCAATTCTTCGACAGATTGAACACGCTTGGCCGGTTTTTTTTCAAGACAGCGCAAGATCAGCGCGTCAAGTTCGGTCGAAATATTAGGCGACGGCGGGGCGGTATAAAGATGATGATACGCGATGTCTCCGGCCAGAAACGGCGGCTGGCCGGTCAGCATTTCATAGAGCACGATCCCGACCGCATACACATCGGAGGCGGGCGTCAGGCGCTCGCCGCGCACCTGCTCCGGCGACATATAGGGCAGCGTGCCGATTTGTGCCGATAATTGAGTAAAGTCGTTCTGTTCGATCCGACTGGCGTGAGCGATGCCAAAATCGCCTAATTTCACCTGCTTTTTTTTCGTGATAAAAATGTTCGCCGGTTTAATATCCCGATGCAATACGCCGTGTTGATGGGCAAAATGCAGCGCGTTGCAGAGTTGTTTCATGATGGCCTCGGCTTGCTCCACCGAAGCCCGCTGATATTGGCTCAACAGGTCTTTCAGGCTGCCGCCGTCCACAAATTCCATCGCGATGAACTCGGCGTCGGTGTCCACATCGTAAATCTCGACAATGTGCTGATGGTGCAACTGCGCGGCGATGCGGGCTTCTTGCAAAAACGCGTTGTGGGCGTCTCCTTTCTGAACGCCCTGTCGGTGCAGCAATTTGATGGCGACATCGCGCTTGAGCTTGTAATCCACCGCCTGATAGACCACGCCTGCGCCGCCGCGTCCCAATTCCTTCACCAACTCATAGCGATTTTGCAGAAGGATGTTCGAAACTGTCGCGGTTGCGCTCGTCAAATTAGTCACATCCGTCAAAACCGTCGTGATCTGTTTTTCTTCATTGAGACGATTCAGTCGGCTCAGTGCGTCTTCATAGGCGTAATCCAACGCCAGCACGCGCTCATAGCATTCCCGCGCTTTGTCGGTTGCGCCTTTTTTTTCAAAGCAGTTCCCTAACAAATAGAGCGATTCTTTTTTGAGTTTCGGGTGGGTTTGGGTCATGCGGAGTTCGGTAATCGCTGGCGTCCACATCTGGCGGCGGAGATAAATTCTGGCTAAATCGAGGCGAGGCGGCAGATCGAGCGCGCTTTCCGCTAAGGAGCGCTCTAAGAAGACTAAAAAATCATAGACCGTCCGCCCCTGCGCGTCGCGAGTAATTTTGACATCGCCGTCGGCCTGAAGCTTAAACAGCACGTCATCTAACACGTCTGCCGGAATCGGCAGATTCAACGCCGGAAATTCGTCTCGAACTAAATAGGCGTTGTTCCGAAAAGCGTGCATTCTCAACGCTAAATACGCCCGCTTATAGATGCGTTCTTGTTCCGTTTGCATAACTGAGTAATGGCTGCGAACTCGCTATCGTAAAGATAATTCGTTGCGCGTCGAATGTACGACGAGACCAAAGATATTGTGAGTTAATAGCGCTCGAACTCTTCATCAAGCGCGTCTGCTTCGCCTTCCTTGTGTTCGATACGCAACAGTCGCTGCAAGTGCTCGACGCCCTCGGAATTTATATTTGCCACAGGCGGGATTGGAGACGCCGCCTTATTCGAGAATAGGGATGCCAACAACGCCACCAAGCGCTCTTTTTCGATTCCATGCAGCAATCGCAATAATTCATCTTCTTTTGGAGAACTGGGCGCTTGTATTTCTTTGACCGTAAAAAATGCCATCGCCTGTTGTAACGCATCCGCTTGAAGAGTCAGGCTTTCCGCTGTAGATGCCACTTCTTCAGCCGTTGCTGCGGTGTGCTGCGTGACAGAATCCAACTGCTGCACAGCCAGGTTGACTTGTTCAACTCCACGCGATTGTTCCTGGCTGGAGACGCTGATTTCCTGCACCAATTCCGCAGTTTTTTCGCTATTCGGCACCAAGCGCTGCAACACCTCGCCGGCTTGCGCCGATAAAACAACACTCGAATGCACTAAGGCGCGAATTTCATCTGCCGCAGTTCGGGTCTGGTGCGCGAGTTCCCGCACCGACGACGCCACGACTGAAAACCCTTTGCCATACTCCTGCGCCCGGCTTGCTTCAATCGTGGCATTCAACGAGAGCATATTGGTCTGGCTGGCAATCTCCTGCACGATGGAAATCCGCTCAGCAATCACTTCCATGGCCTGAATCAGTTCCGTCACCGCCTGATTTCCGGCGCGAGCGTCTTCAGCGGATTTCAGCGCCATGTTTTCAGCAAGTTTTGCATTATCGGCGCTCTGGTGGATATTGGCGGCCATTTCTTGCATCGAAGCGGAGACTTCTTCAGTGGCGGCGGCTTGCTGCGACGCGCCTTGCGACATCTGCTCGGCCACAACGTTCATTTCCCGGCTGCGTTGCGCGACATCTTGCGCCGCAGTTTTCACATGCCGCACCACCTCGGTCAATTTCGTCGCCATCGCCTGAACTTGCTGCATCATGGCCTTAAAATCTCCTTGATAATCCGCGCGTAATGTTTCAGTCAAATCTCCCTGCGCGATGCGCTGAATATATTCAGCCATCACGGTAATCGGGTCGGCAAATGCGTCAATCAGCCGATTGATTCCTAAAATAAGCGCCTGCCATTCCCCTTGAAAGCGTTGGGCATGACCGCGCGTGATAAGCTGCCCCTCCTGCACTGCGGTAATTAACATTTCGGTTTCGGTCAAAACGGCGCGGATCGTATCTTTCATCTCTTGATACGTATGCGCTAAATCGCCGATTTCGTCGTGATGAACTGTCACGATCTCCTGCGCAAAGTTGCCACGCGCTAATTCCTGAGACGCGCAAATAATTTGTTGGAGCGGCTGCGTCACTGACCGAGCAATAAAAATGATCGCCGCAATCATCAGCGCTAAGGCGACCACTCCCAATCCCACGCTTTGATAAACCATCACGGTGGTGTCATGCAACACAGGTTTCATCGGGATGGTCACTGCGACCGCCCATGGGGTCGTTGTCATTCCTAATTGCACCGGGACAAAAATACGCAGAATGTCGGAATGCAATTCCTCAGCATACTCCGCGCGAACAACGGCGCGCCCCTGTTCAACCTGCGCGTTAACTGTCGGCCACTCTTCGCTCGCGGCAACCATCTGGCCGGTTTTTTCATGTTCGACATGCGCGACATACATTCCATTGTGAGCAATAATCGCCAGCGAGCCAACGTTAAACGGATGGATATGTTGAACCATCTCTTCAAACGTAGTCAATGCGATATCAACTCCCGTCACGCCAACGACGGTTTGATCAACGATAATTGGCACCGAAATCGTCGTCATTAACACGTCTTTCCCCTCGATTGGATAGGTAAACGGATCGAGCAGGGTTTCCTGTTTGCTTTTTTTGGGGCGTAAATACCAATCGCCGTCCCCTTCAACGTCATAATACTTGAGCGGTTCGAGCGCCGGGCCGGCTGAGGTTCTTACCCAATACGGAATATAGCGCCCGGTGGCGTCATGGTTCGGCGTTCCGGCAAACTCCGCGTCGCGGCCATCGAACTGATTGGGTTCCCAGCACGTCCAGACGCCTAAAAACTGTGGGTACGTTTCCAAGACCTGCCGCAACACTGCATTCGTTACGGCGCGCTGAGGAACCGCGTCGCTGCTTTTCATGCCCTCGAACATCTGCGCCATCGCTCGCGCGGTATGAAACGCAACTTCGATTTCAAGCTTGACCACATTGCCGTAACGATACGCGATTTCATGAGCCTCGCGGGTGGCCTGAGAGCGTGCCGCGCGATTCGTTTTCAGCACAAAAAACATGATAACCACTAAAAAAGCGACGGAGGCGACAGAACAAATATAGATGATCATCCGCGTTTTCAGGCGAACATGTTGAAGCATATCAGATTCCTCCTCATGCAAAGAAACTGGCTTATCGTAAATTTCAGCAAAAGCCCCCGCACCTACTACATTCGGACGACTGGCGTCAATGGATTCGTCGAAGCAAGAGGAGAGTCATGTCATCATCCATCTGATGTTTGCACCATTCCAGCGCTTCGCGTAAAATCGTTTCGCGTAATTCATGTAACGGACGATGGGCGTCCACATTGACGCAGGCTCGAAGTCGGGAAACATCGAAGAGTTCGTTGTTGGAATTTGCGGCTTCGATGATCCCATCAGTATATAACACTAAAATATCGCCAGGATTCAGCGAGAATGTCCGATTTTCTGTCGCATTCGCGACATCGTCAATAAACCCCAAAAAGACGCCATCTGTCTCAACCGTCTCGCAATCGCGCAGTTGCTGGCGGTACACTAATAAATCCACATGCATTCCGGCGTGTTGAAATTCGCCGCAGCCAAGATATTTTAAGGCGGTAAATGTCATGTGATGGTCTGTTTCCATGCGTGTATGGATGTTATGATACAGAACTTTATTCATCGCGATCACAACATCTTTCGGCGTCACCTGATAATTCGCCTCAATCGTGGTCTGAATCGTCTGCGCCATCATCATAATCAGCCCGGACGTAACGCCATGCCCGGAGACATCGCCAATGCCAAGCCAGAGGCTGCCCGCCTGATCCAACAGCGCATCATAATAATCGCCGCCAACTTCCTCCGCCGGGAGCATGGCGGCAGACATCTCGAAATCGGCGTGAAATTTTTCAAGGCTCTTTGGCAGCAGCGACGTTTGAATGCGCTGCGCAAGTTCCATTTCGGTTTTCATGCGCAGATTATCCATCTTCAGTTGTTCGCTTACATGCGTGATCTGCATAAAAGCGTCAATGACGTTGTTGACGCCAACGACTAATTCCCGCCATCCGCCGGAAAAAGCGTCCGCATTGCCGCGCACATCTAAGCGGCCAGTCTGCACGGTACGCACGACCGCATCCATCTCGCCGAGAATCTCGCGCAGGCAGTGGATCATCCGATTGAGCGCCTGCATGAAGGAATCAGCCTCAGAGCGCTCCCGCGCCTCAATCGTCAAATTCCCTTTCGAAATTTCTTCCGCCATGCGAGTCGTCTGATAGGTCGCCTCGATGAGCATATTCAAATGGCGTTTGATTGCGTCGAAATCGCCCTGATATGCCTCAGTCACGCGCTCAGGAATTTCCCCTTTGGCGAGGCGTTCGAGGGACGCAGAGGTTGCGTTGAGCGGCGTGACACAGGTGGTAATCACCTGATTCACGCCGATGACCAGTTCCTGCCATTTGCCTGAAAACGCCTCCGCCTTGCCGCGACTGCTCAATTTTCCAGCCTGAATCGCTTCATTGACCGTGTTCATTTCCTCCAACACCTGATTGATCGTCTCTTTCATGTGCCGGAACGCTTCGGCAAATTCGCCGATTTCATTTTGCCGCCGAATCTGAATATCCTGGCGAAAATCGCCGTCCGCAATCGCTTTTGCCATCCGCAGGATTTGCGTAATCGGCGAAATCAGCAGGCGGCGCAGGGCAATTGAAAGCACGAACAGCAGAGCAATATCCAGCGCAATAATCGTCAGAATATTTTTTTCGATGCCGCGCCGCAGCCGCTCATTCATAAATTTCGTGGTGAGATAAATCTCAACCGAGCCTAATTTTTCCCCTTCGTTCACAATATCGCAACGACTGACCAGCAAATTCGCGGGAAGGACTGCGGAGCCAACGTCTTGAATCTCCCATTGATCATTGCGGATTTTGCCTTTCAGAATAGCATCATTGCTGACTTCCCTGACGATCAGGGCATAGACGCGCTTTTCTTTCATCTCCGCCAAAAGCGTCCGTTCGATCAGTTCGAAATTCATATTCCACATCGGGAAAATCAGGTATTCGCTGAGACGCGCCTGGATCACCGCTGACATGTCACGAAGTTCTTGAAGCGAATCGGAGCGGGTTTCTTGATATTGATAAACGCCGAACATCGCGAGCATGATGGTAATAATAGCCAACAGGGAAAACCCTAATTGACATTGAATGCTTTGGTGCCAGCGTCGCGTCATCGGTGTCATCTTCTTGTGTTATTCCTCGCCCCTGCATTTATCCGCCACGATTTTTCACACATTTTTTACGGATATAGCAAGGCATGAATATCTGGAGTTTGATAGTTCTCTGGAGTCGCTAACACCACATTTGTATAGACGAGCGGCTCGACCGTTTCATTGCGAATCGCGGCGACAGCGGTTTTAATGCCCATATAGCCCATTTGTCGCGGGTTCTGAATCACGAGCGCGTCAATATCCTTTTTGGCTAATCCGTCAATCAGGGGATCGCTGGCATCAAATCCGACGAATTTGACTTTTTGAGCGAGTCCCGCTTCGCGCAAGGCTTTCAACATGCCATCGGTCGAAGATTCATTCACGGCAAACACGCCTTGTAAATCTGCCTGTTCTCCTAACAGCTTTTTCGCGGCATGATACGACTTGCCCGACGATCCCCCGCCGTATTCATCGGCAACCACTGTGATGTTCGGATAGTTTTTCATTTCTTGCAAAAATCCTTCGGCGCGTTGATCGGTTGAGGCGCTCCCCGGCACCGTACGCAGCACCATCACTTTTCCCTGTTCGTTGATAAGCGCGGCTAAACGTTTTGCCGCTAAGACGCCCCCTTCGAGATTATTCGTGCCGATGAACGAAAGGTGATAATGTCCATCAAGGCCGGAATCAATCACAATCACCTTGATTCCCAATTCCGTCGCCTTTTTGATCGGCTCAACCAACGCCTGTTTATCGGTTGGCACGATAATCATCGCGTTGATTTCCGGTTTGGTGTAGAGTTCAACGATCTTGATCTGCGACGGTGTATCATCGTTATACGCCGGGCCGCGCCAGGTTAAATTGATGTTCCCGATTTCCTTGACCGCCTGATCAACCCCCGCTCGAATAAAATCCCAGAAGACGTGATCGCTCCCTTTCGGAATCACGACGATATTCACGTTTTCCGCGCGCGCGATTCCACCCCAGGCCACCATTCCAATCAAAAGCATCAGACTCCCTATTTTTTTCATAGCGATTTCCTCCCTGATTAAATAAGCTACGCGGTGGAGACGCACGGCCGTGCGTCTCTACAGGGTATATACCCCATTGAAACTCAAATGGACTATGAAGCACGCTCTGGCATTTTGAACACGTTGACAATCTCCATCAACATATCCGATTCTTGAATCAGATTTTTGACGGTGTGGTTTGAAAGATTAGCGGTATGCTCCAGAATTTTCTCAGAAATTGACTCGATGAGGTGCATTGCCTCAACAATCTGCTCGGATGACATGTTCAATTCTTCCGTTTGTTTAGAAATCGCGGTAAATTGAGACGTGACATCTTCCATGCTCTCCGCAATCTGGCTTGCGGCGCTGCGCTGCTCGACGGTCGCTCGGTTCACCTGTTCGGCCATATCGCGAATCATTTCCACAGCGGACACCACCTCGCTGATATTCTGCTCCTCTTCCTGAATCGCCTGCCGAATCTGCGCGGCCATTTCGGTGACAGCCGTCATGGAATGGCGGATGATCTGGCTGCTGTTTGCGGTTTCTCGAATGACTTGTGCCGTGTCAGCCGCCCGCGCCGATGTGCGCGTAGCGCTGTCGAGAATCGTCGCCAGCGCATCCTTGACCGCATAGACTAAGGCAACGCTCTGATCAGCTTTCTCCATCCCTTCAGCGATATGTTTCACGCCATCGCCAGCCTTGCGTTGCAACGCCTGAATCAGGTCGCCAATTTTGCGGGTTGAAGACTTGGTTCTGGTCGCTAATTCTTTGATTTCGCCAGCCACGACCGCAAAGCCGCGCCCATGCGCTCCGGCCTGCGCCGAAATGATGGACGCATTCAACGACAGCAGCGAGGTTTGTTCGGTAATATCATCCACAATGTCTAAAATCGAACTCACCTGCTCGCCCCAGGCGTTGACCTCTCGAACGATTTCCGCCGTATCGCCGACGATGGTTTTCAGGTCTGTAATTCCCTGAATTGATGCTTGAACCGAGGATTGCCCATGAATGGCGGCATTTTTTGTCTCCTCGGCGAGTTGTTCCGATTGTTCTGCGTGTTGCGACACCTTTTGCAGCGAGAGATCAACGCGCGCGATTTCTTGCTCCGTTTGCTGGGCAACTCCTGAGAATTTCGCAGAATTCTCGCCAATCGCTCTGATCGTATGCTTCACCTCATCGGTTGACGTCACGATGCGCTGCACATGCGTAAATAACGCGCCGGTGCTTTGCGTCACTTCGTCAATGCTGTAGCGGGTTTCCTGGATGGACACCAGCATCAGTTCCGCCGCAGCAAACAGCTTATTGGTATGGGTCGCGACCTGAACGATAAACTGCTTGATTTTTTCCGCCGCGATTGTCGTATTCTCCACCGACTCGGATTCCTGTTCCGTATAATGCACTAAACTATCCATCTGTTCTAAAATATCATCCGCCGTTGTATTGACGGTATGCGACGCTTCTTGCACCTGCCTCGAAAGCTGGCAAAGCTGGCGAATCATTTTATTCAATTTTTGAGCGAGTTCTCCGATTTCGTCGTGGGTCTTCGCGACGGCAACCTGGCGCAGATCGCCTTCCGCAATTGCGCTGATGACCTGGACCATGTTTTGAATCGCGCCGATTGATGGGCGGCTTAATAAAATAGAGAGCGCAAACCCAATGCCAATCGCCGCGCCAGCCACAATAAACACGATTTTCCCGATCTGAGCAATCGCCCGATCTTCGATATGTTTAGAAAGGCTGACGACCAGCGCGGTGGTTTCCCCATCTTGCGTCGGAAAGTTGCATTGCGCCTGATAATATTTCCGTTTCGCCACCTCAATCGAATAAAGCGCAAGCGGCTTACTGCGCGTACTTAATTCTTCGCAAAGCACTGGCGAGGCTTCTGTCGCAAGCGCTTTCTGATCGGCCAACGTCCCGACGCTGAGTTGCGTTCCTGAAAAAAGATTGATTTCTGTCTGAGTCAGCGCGGCGTATCGCTCCATCACCGGCTGCGTGTAAAAGATGTCGCTCATCAACAGGCCGACATATTGATTCATTACCAGAACCTGCGCGATAATTCGGATGCCGACCCGCCCATTTTCATTAATCATTTCAGCGCGAATCTGTTCTGCAGGTTCAAGCGCTGTTTCCGTGGGAATCGCTGCGGGGATGTCGTGTTCTTCAATCTCTTTATCTAAAAGCAGTCTGCCGCGCACTTCTGGGTCGTGAAGCGGGAGATAGGTCGGTTTGCCATTGCTGGTTTTGACATATCCGCCGATGATATCCTGTTCCCCTTCGTTACGGATATAAAGGGCAAGCAAGCGCTTGTTGCTGTCGTAAAGAATCAGGCGATCTGGCGAAGCGATATGGGCGAATTGCTGCAATTCGGTCGTGATGTTCACAAGGTACACGCCGATAGCACGTTTTGAGTTTTCCCCGCCTTCTTGTTGATACAGATACATGAGGTTGCCGATTTTTCCATTCGTGCGGAGAAAATCCTCCATTTGGCGCATCGAACGCTCCACGCGATCATGGTGGCTGTCCAGCAGAATATCAAAGGCAATTTGCAGACGCTCGCGGGATTCGCGCTGTTTATCGTGTTTGGTCAGGGCATAATACGCGAACGAAATGCCGATGGTCATAATAAGCCCCACCAACACGAACAGCAGAAAGAATTTTCTTTGCAACGAGATTTTCATAGTCGCCTCGTCGGGGGATGATTGCGTGACAGGAAACATGAACACCGGAATACATGATGACAAGAAAAGCATGCCTTGTTTTAGATTTGCAAGAAAAAAATCTATGGTAAATGATAAATCTTATGGGATGCAGAAGGCGGCGAAAAGACCAGGCGAAATGAAGAAAAAAAATGGCAGGAAAAGAGAAAAATGTACCGCATACCGTTAAAAAAATAACTTCGGCTCAGACCTCACAGGTCTTCAAGACCTGTGAGGTCTCTTGTACGAATTTATTTTTTGCATTTTACCGCATAAAAAAACCCTGTCAGGGTTTCAAATCCTGACAGGGTGGCAAACGATTACGCCTGTTTTTCAGACGCCGCTTTGAAATATCTCGTGATGGTTTTGAGATTCCAGCCGCGTTTTTTCAGCATGTCGAGCAGCACCGCACCGAGAATCACCAGCCCCAACACAACCTTTTGTGTGTAGCTTTCGACGCCGGTCAGGTTCATGCCGTTCTGGATGACCGCGATGATAAACGCGCCAATCAACGTACCGAGGATTTTGCCTTCGCCGCCTGATAAGCTTGTGCCGCCGACAACCGCCGCCGCGATGACGTACATTTCATACATGACGCCGTAGGTAGGAGCGCCGCTTTTGAGCTGCGACGCCAACACGATCCCGCCAAGCCCGGAGAGCGACGCGCTCAGGGCGTACACTAAGAACAGCACCAAATTCACCGGCACGCCCGAAAGCCGCGCCGCTTCTTTGTTGCCGCCGACCGCATACACATAGCGCCCGACAATCGTGCGCGTCATTAAAATATGCGCTCCGGCATAAAGCAGCGCCATCAGCACGACCGTGTTCGGAATGCCGAAAAAGCTCGCGCCGCGCCCTAACCAGGTAATCGTTGCCGGCATCTGATAGATGGATTGCCCTTGCGCGAAGATAAAGGCCAACCCGCTTGCCACCATCATCATCGCCAACGTCACGATAAAGGGCGGAATCGAAAACTGCGTCACCATAAATCCTGAGAACAAGCCCGAACAGGCGCACACCAGAATCGCCGCGATTGCGCAGAGGATCATGCCGAACGCGCCCGCTTGCTCCGCGCCTGCGTAATCCCGAATAAACAGCGTCCAGACAACGGCGGAGAGGGCGATCAAACTGCCGACGGACAAATCAATGCCATTCGTAATAATGACCATCGTCATGCCGATAGCGATAATCGCGATCACGACGATCCGGTCAGCAATCGCCATCAAGTTCGACATTTTCAAAAAATCGGGATAGCGGTAAGATTTCGGCTGAATGAGCTCCATCTTCGCGAAATTCGGAAATTGCTCCTGTAATTTCGGCAAAAATTGCCAGTTGGCCGATTCCTTTGAGAGAATCAAGACATCCAACTGCTGCCCCGCGTTCCCGATTTGTTCCAGGCCCTGCCGAACCACTGGCGGCCCGCCTTTCAACAAATCTACGGTCTGCACGCCTTCCGCTTTCAGGCGGCTGACGACATCGTTCGCGTAGGCTTCCTGATCCTGCCCGCCGCCGATGGCGACCACATATCGCGCGTCTTTGCCATGCTTCAAGGCCGTTTTGGTCACTTGCAGCGCGGCGTCTTTGCCGGTGGGAAACTGCTCGTTCATCGTGGCAATGCTGTAATAGACGCAGAGCAGCAGCAACACGAAAATAATGCCATAATCAGCGATAAATCGCCGAAACATCACACGCATAGAGGATGACGTTTTCATAAGTATTCTTTCACCTTTCGCCGCCGGAAGAAACCGCGCCGCGCGCCCTTTCCTCCGCCAGACAAATCTGGGGTATTCACCACGAACCATACGAAAGACACGAAAATTGAAGGAAACACATCGTTCAACCCTGCCAGGGTTTAAAAGCCTAACAGGATTCTCATACTCCTACATTGTTTCAGTAATTTTTAAGAGGAGTGAGGCGTGTCAAATCTTGATTTGACAGGCGAAATCGAGATTTCGCACTCTTAAAAATTACTGAACTGGTGTACTCCTTTTGTATTTTTCATTTCGTGTATTTTGTGTATTTCGTGGTGTTAAAAAATTATCGAATTGCATACTGCATCACTTGTTCCTGGGTTGCCTGTTTCACGTCCTGAATTTCGCCGGTGATGCGGCCTTCGTGCATGACGAGAATCCGGTCGCTGAGGCCGAGAATTTCTGGCAGTTCCGAACTGATCATAATAATCGCTTTACCCTGATCCGCTAATGTATGAATAATCTGATAAATTTCGAATTTTGCGCCCACATCAATCCCGCGCGTCGGCTCATCAAAAATAATCACGTTAAAATTGCGTTGCAGCCACTTCGCCAGCACGACTTTCTGCTGATTTCCGCCGGAGAGATTCACGGCGCGTTCTTCATGATGCGGGATTTTGATGGACATTTCTTTGACGTATCGGCCAAATCCGCGATCTTCTTCCTGTTGCTTGATAAATCCAAAGCGCGAAAACTGCTTCACATTCGGAAGGCCGTAATTATCCCGCACCGACAGCCCCAACACCAGACCTTCCAATTTGCGATGTTCCGACACATAACAAATGCCGTTGCGGATGGCGTCGCGAGTAGTACGAATGGTCAGCGGTCGGCCATCCAATTCAATCAAGTCATACGTTCCCTTATCCACTCCGGCCACAATCCGCGTGGATTCGCTGCGCCCCGCGCCGACCAATCCGGTAAAACCGACGATTTCACCAGCCCGAATGCTGAACGAGACGTTTTTGACGCGATTGCCGCGATTTAAATTTTTTACCACAAGGCGTTCTGCGCCGATTTTCGCGACCCGTTTCGGGAATTCATTTTCTAATTTCCGCCCGACCATCAATTCAATTAATTGCTTGCGCGTGACTTCCTTCGCGGGAACGGTCGTGATCTGCTCGCCATCACGCATCACCATAATCCGGTCTGCCAGCCGAAAGATTTCTTCGAGACGGTGACTGATATAAATAATGCCGAGCCCTTGTTTTTTTAAATCGTCAATAATCGTAAATAATTTCTCAACTTCTTGCGTCGAAAGCGCGGCGGTCGGTTCATCCATAACGAGAATTCGCGCCTTCAGTGCTAACGCTTTCGCGATTTCAATCACTTGCTGATGCGCCACCGACAATTCGCGACAGGGGGTATTCGGCGCAATCGCGATGCCGATTTGTTCGAATAATCGCATGGCCTGGCGGTATTCTTCGGCTTTATTGACAAATCCGGCGTAATGCGTTTCGCGGCCTAAAAACAGGTTTTCGCTGGCGCTGAGCGCGGGAATCAGGTTGAATTCCTGATAAATAATCGCCACGCCTAACCGTTGCGCGTCAATTGGTCCGTGAATATGCACAGGTTGGCCATTAATCGTAACGGTTCCGGCATCCGGAAGGTACGCGCCGCCTAAAACTTTCATCAACGTGCTTTTGCCAGCGCCATTTTCGCCGACTAATGCCAGCACTTCCCCTGCCCGCAAATCTAAATTGATCCCTTTTAAGGCATTGACGCCCGGAAACGATTTGCGAATGCCGCTCATTTCCAAAAGCGCCGTCTGAGGGGTAGTCATACTCTGTGTGTTCATGATGCTCCTTGTTGTGTGAAAAATTGGGCTGGATGGTCGTTGAGACAGTCGGAGTCAAGACCTCACAGGTCTTGAAGGCCTGCGAGGTCTGTCTGATGAGCATTACTTCTGCAATTCGGGGTCTTTGTCGGCGTCGGCTTTGTAGTATAAGCCGGTCGGAATCAGGATTTGCGGCTCGACTTTTTCGCCAGCGAAATACTGCATAATCGTCTGCACCGTGATCTGGCCGATTTTGTCAGGATATTGAATCGGGTCAGCAAAGATTTTGCCATCTTTAATCGCTTGTTTGCCTTCTGGCATTCCGTCGAAACCGACGATCTTCACATCCGTTTTCTTCGCAATTTCTAATGCGGCTAACGCGCCTAAGGCGGACGGGTCATTGATGCAGAAGAAGCCATTCAAATCGCCATGCGCCTGGAGAATTTCCTGCGCGACGGAGAAACTGACATCTTTGCTCCCTTTGCCCGGCCAACTGCCCACGATTTCGATGCCAGAATTCAACTCTTTGAGTTCATCCTGAAAGCCTTTGGTGCGCAAAATCACGGATTCCACTTCGGGATGGTCAATGATGGCAACTTTGCCTTTGCCGCCGAGGGCTTCGTGCATCGCTTTGCCCGCCTGCCGACCGCCAGCGTAGTTATCGGTTGCGATATGGGAGACTACACCGCAATCATCTGCCATGCAGGCGATGTCAGCCGTGAAGACCGGAATGCCCGCTTCAGTCGCTTTTTTGATCGCCGGAGCCACCGCTTTGGAATCCGCCGGGGTCAGAATGATGGCATCCACTTTTTTCACGATAAAATCGTTGACCTGATTATTCTGGGCGCCTGGGTCGAATTCCGCGCTGACGGCCAGCACGTCGTAGCCTGATTTGGCGGCTTCTGAAGTCACGTTATCCACGATGACTTTAAAAAATGGATTTTGCAAAGTTAAGACAGAAATGCCGATAGATTTTGCTGAGGCCATGCCAGCGGCTAATGAAAACGCAGCGGTTAACGCTAAGGTCAATCCCATAAATTTCTTCATAATCATTCTCCTGATGTGTTTTCGGTCATTGAAACAGTCGTTGAATGTTCTTTGATTCGTGAATGTATCACACTCGTTTTTAAGGCACTTCCGTGAATGTTCTGTGGGCTTTTGCCGCCGGTCATCGGTGGCGATTTCCTGCGCATCCCTCCTTGTGGCGTGTTGGTTTTCCATCTATTTTCAACTCTGTTTTGCGTTCCTGCTCTTGTCGCGCTTTATAGAATGCAGGAGGCATGCCAACCAGAATCCGAAGATCAAGAAAAACGCGATTCGCTTAATTTTACGGGAAAAACAGAAAATAGAGGTGTAAAGGTGTTTTTAGTGAACGGGAAGAAATCTGCACACTTCCCATGTACAGTGTGCAGCGTGTTACCCATGAGCAGACCTCACAGGTTTTTCAAACCTGTGAGGTCTTATTATAAAGAAGAGGCGCGTTCCACTAACGGCAGATGCACCGTGAAGGTGGTGGTGTCGCCGGTAGCGCAGGAGATCAAGCCCTGATGCGATTCGATGATGTGCTGGCAGATGGCTAAGCCGAGGCCGGAGTTCTTTTTGTTGACTTTGGTGGTGAAAAACGGGTCGAAAATATGCGGCAGTACGTCCGGCGGAATGCCGTAGCCGTTATCCGTGATCGCCGCGTCCACCGCGTTTTCCTGCGGATTGACCGTCAGCGCGACGCTGATTTCTCCCTGATAGCCGACCGCTTCGATGCTGTTGACGAGCAGATTGATAAAGACCTGTTTCAATTTATTTTCATCTCCCATCACCAATATTTCTTCGTTCGGCGGCTGCCAGTGAATCACCAATTCTTTTTCGCGGCATTTATGATTCAGCAGCATCAGCGTTTCCGCGATCAGCATCCCCAAATCGAGCGGATGCATCGGAATTTTTTTGAGGCGCGAAAACGAGAGCAAGCTGTCCACAATTCCCACGATGCGGCGCAGTTCGCTTTCGACTTTGTTCAATTTTTCCTGCTCGTCCTGATCGAACGATTTGCGTTTCAGCAGCATGACGTAATTCTGAATAATCCCCAACGGATTATTGATTTCATGTGCCACGCCCGCCGCAAGCTCTGCGATGGAGGCGATTTTTTCCGCTCGCACTAAATATTCGTGAAACTGGCGTTCTCTGGTGACATCCTGCACAATCAGGATCGTGCCTAAAAATTTGTAGTTTTCATCCTGAAACGGGAAAATCTGCACGTCTAAAATTTTGCCGTCTTTGAACGCAATCTCCCCCAAACGTTGTTCCGCGCAGGAGGAGATGGCGGAAAGAATCGCCTCCTGATGCGCCGTCAGGCCGTGCCGCAGCAGAACATTGATATTATGTTGCAGCGCCTCAGTTTCCTCGACTTCCAGAATCGTCGTCGCGGCATAGTTAATCAGGTAAATCTGCTGATTCGGGTCGAGAATGATGACCCCTTCCGGCAGGTTTTTGATAATGTTCTCATTGTACTTTTTGAGGAGATACAACTCTCGATTATCGCTTTCCAACTCTTCGCGGCTTAGCACGAAGGAATAGGTCAATTTCATCAGCTTGACCTTGTCTAAATCCTTCACTTCCTCCGTGCCACGATGGTAGCCATCTTTCAAAATCGTGACGCGATCCACGAGATCGAAGATCTCGTCCATGTCATGCGAGATATAAATGATGCTCCGCCCCTGGCGTTTGAAATCAAGCAGCAGCGCGTAAATATGCTCCATCTCTTCCGGCGTCAGGCGGCTGGAAATCTCGTCGAAAATCAGGATTTCCGGGTCATTAACCAGCGCTTTGGCGAGTTCCACAAGATGCTGCTTGGCTTCGGAAAGGAATTTCAGCGGCACATGCAGTTCCATCGCAATGCCGAGCCGCTCGAAAATCGCCTGCGCTTGCTGCTGCATCTGCCTGTTATTCAGCCCGATGCCCCATTTCGTCAGGTCGCGCCCCACAAAGATATTTTCGACAGCGTTTAAGGTCGGGATAATATGACTGCTCTGGTACATAATGCCGATTTTATGCTGCCCGGCGATTTTCGGCGTCAGATTGGCGACCGGCTTGCCGTTAAAAAGAATCTGCCCGGCATCACGTTTGACCGCGCCGGTCAGCAGTTTGACCAGCGTAGATTTCCCGGCGCGATGCTCCCCAACCAGTCCGTGAATTTCTCCGGCGTACAGATCAAAATTGACGCCATTCAGCGCGTGATGAATGCCATAGTTGACATGAATATTCTTCATCTGCAAAATTGGAGTTTTTAACATAAACATAAACATAAGGAGTGTCAAAGCTCTGCTTTGACTCGCTAAAGCAGAGCTTTAGCACCCCTGAAAATTGAAGAGCGTTTTCATCACGAAATGCCGAATTTTTTCATGCGGTTATACAGGGTGCGGCGGCTGATATTCAGCAGATCGGCGGCTTTTTGTTTGACGCCGTCACTTTTATCGAGCGCGTCGAGGATAATATCGCGATTCACCTGCTCCAGTTCATCGGCGTAGGTGTAGCCGGAGACACCGCGAATCAGTTCGGCGTACTGGCTGGCAAGGTCTTCGATGTCAATCGTGTCATGTTCGCAGAAAATCACGGCACGTTCGATGCAATTTTTCAATTCCCGCACGTTGCCCGGCCATTGATGCTGCCGGAAAAAATCGCGCACCGCGTCGGAAAAGCCCTGAATGGTTTTGTGATATGCCGGGTTGTATATACGTAAAAAATGCGACGCAAGCAGCAGCGCATCCTCGCCGCGTTCGCGCAAAGGCGGCAGGTGAAACGTGATGACCGAGAGCCGGTAATACAAATCTTCGCGGAATTTCCCCTGCTGAATCATCTGCTGAAGCGGCTTATTGGTGGCGGCAAGAATGCGAATATCTACCTTGAGCGTGGTCGCGCCGCCGAGCCGCTCGAATTCCCGCTCTTGCAGTACTCGTAGAATTTTGGCCTGCGTCTTCAGGCTCATATCGCCGATTTCATCCAGAAAAATCGTGCCGGTGTTCGCCAATTCAAAGCGGCCTTTGCGCTCTTTGATCGCGCCGGTAAACGCCCCTTTTTCGTGGCCGAAGAGTTCGCTTTCCAACAAATCATCCGGCAGCGCCGCGCAGTTCACGCGAACGAACGGGCGGGCGGCGCGGGCGCTGCGAGAATGAATCGAATTCGCGACCAATTCCTTGCCCGTGCCGCTTTCGCCGGTAATCAACACGGGAGCGTGCGCGGGAGCGGCCTTGTCAATGGTTCGGAGAATCGCCTGCATGGCTGGGTGCTGCGTCACAATCGCGGCGGCTGACTGCGCGGGGAGCGATTGCTTGCGCTCCTGTTTGTGGGAGAGTTCGCGGATTTCTTTCAGCAATGCCTCCCAGTCGAGCGGCTTCAGATAGACATTCAACGCGCCGTAGCGCATCGCCGCCACTGCGTCTTCGACAGTGGGATAGCCGGTCATCATAATCGCGGCAATCGAATGTTTATGCTTTTTGGTCGCCTTCAGCAGGTCAATTCCGCCGATATGCGGCATCCGCAAATCCATCAGCAGCAGGTCGATATGCTGCTGTTCCATGATGCGCAGGGTTTCAGCCGGGTCGGTTGTGTACAATGTCCGATACCCCTCGGATTGGAGCAATTCTGCGCTTGAGAGACACATTTCCAATTCATCGTCAACGATGAGAATGGTATATGGCATGGAGTCCCCCTCGATTCAATAGAGATGAGTTGCTTATTTTTCAAAAAGCCGCAGCAGTTTCTGTTCCAATTCTTCGCCCGTTAAAATGCCGTCAGTAAAGGCACCCTGGAGTTTTTCGATGAGTTGGAGGTCTTCGTCGTCGAAACAGGTGGCTTGCGCCAGTAATGTTCGCTGTTTTTTCAGAAATTCTTCTGGTGTCAGCAAATCATTGCGGAATGAGTCATGCAGGAGTTTCAAGCGTTCTTTCAGCAGAACCGAGTTATCAGGATGGTTGTGAACGATCACAGGCTCAACAGGCGGCGCTGAGGCTGTTTTTGACGGAATCACGACATTTGAATGCACCAGAAGATAGGCATCCGACAGGGCAAATTGAATTAGTTCGCTAAAGCGCTTCGCATATTCGAAATACAGAAAATTGCCGCGTTTATCGCGCGTTTGAAGGATCGAGAATAACCCCTGGCTCTGTAAGTCATCCAATTCCGAAAATCCTTGCCCTGCAATCTTGAAAATGCCAGAACACGCGGCGTCAAAACGATTACAGGCGAGCAGCCCGACGCGGTCGGCAGTATAAATGGCGTGACGGGCAAATTCCACGACTTGTTCTTTGAAGAGCGATTCTGGTCTGGTCGCTTGTTTGCCGTTTCCTTCAGCATCTTCGAGTTTTTCCTGCTCCTCTTCTGATTTCTCTTCGTCAGAATCGGCAGGCTTTCTAAAAAAGTCGAACCACCGTTGCATGCCGGACGCTTTCGTCATCGTATAGACTTTTTTCAAGCCTTTTGTCGCGACATGATGCGTGATCCGGCTGAGAAATCCTCCGGCGGGAAGACATTGCAGCGCTAACAGGAATCCATCGAATGAGGCCGAGCCGAGGCTTTTCCAGAGTTCCGTATCCGTCATTAACAAGTGACCGGATTTGATATGCTCGATCTGAGACGCGACCATAAACACCAATTCTGCCTGCGAAAAAAATCGCTCGTTGTCGGGTTGCAAATGTTCGCTGCCGATAAAAATAAACGGATGTTCCGTGTTGCGGACACTGATGCCGATTTTCCCGCGAGAAATAAAACATTTTGGAGGGATGATGTCGAGAAAATTCGCTAACCGTTCGATCAATTCATGCAGCAGAGGATAATTGGCGTTCCCGACCTGCTCGCAATATGCCTCGATCCCTTCACTGTCATCTTTGGAAATCACTAACGTCGTCAGCCAATGTTGAACGCGCCGAAAATATTCCTGCTCTCCTGGATGCATCAGCCGCTCGTCATCCTCCTCTTTCAAACGATGATACCGTTCGGGCAGCCCAGCGGAGGCATTGCAATGCTGTTCGACGAGCGCAATTTGTTCCGGAGTGACGTTCGCGGCGTAATTTTGCGGCGCGAGGAGTTGGTAGGTCTGAAGAAACATTGGAATGTGGAGTTGAAGCGGTGCAGCGTCAGGCGTTTGTTTAAACAGTTGTTGATAGACCTGCCAGAAATGTTTGTATGCATCTGTATAAAACGGCGCGTGACGCAACAGCGCGAGGTATGCGCTTGCGGCCAGATCAAACAGTTTGAACTCATATTCGTAAATCAACCCGATATCAAAATACGCTTTTGCTAAGTCAGGATCAGCGGAAAAGAGATGAAATTCCTCAATGTCCCAGGAATGAAACATCCCCTTTTGGAATTTCTCCGAAGCGGTGCGAAGTTCGATAAACTTCTGGTATAATTCAATCGCAGCCTCGAATTCCTGTTTTGTATTCAGTATTTCTCCGAGTTTCAGGTAATACAGGTCGAAATCAGGCGCTTTATTCAGCAAGCGCTGGTAAATATGAAGACAGGCGTCCCATTGTTGATGATTTTCGCAGGTCGCCGCTAAATAGAACGGCATCTCCGCGTTGTTCGGGAAAATGCGCAGCATTTCCTCGAACAATTCAATGGGATCTATGCGTTGCAAGGCATCTTCAAGAAGCGCTTCAGCCTCTTCATGGCGCTCATGTCGCAGCAGAATCGAAAGGAGCAGCGTATAGGCTTTGAGGGTTGGGGTATGTTCAAGGGATTTTTGCAAAAGAGGGACGGCGTGAAGGCGTTTCCCTTTTTTGATCGCATTTTCGGCCAATGAGAGGTATTTTTCATACACTGGCAGAGGGAAAAGCCGCACCGCCTCTTTGAGCAGCCAGCGTTTTCTCTCCCAGATGGCGCTGAACAACGACGTTTCTTCGATTTTCAACGAATCGCCGCTCAGGCCGTTGCGATATTCAAATATGCTCCGCTGATCAAACGTATCAGCATAGACACGGCCATCTGAGGCGACGGCGACCACAAGCAAACGCGTTCCGGTCAGCGCCATCCACATCGGCGCTTTCTCTTCTTTGCCCTGTTCGTCGGAAAAATGGTGCGAGGAATTCAACCGCAGCGCGACAAACACCACTTCATCAGGCGATAGCAGGCGCAGGATTGCGTTGGTAAGATCTTCCGGCAAATCAGCCTCGACCAGAAACGGATCAACAATGGGCAGCGCAGCTATTCGTTTTTCAGGAAATTCGGATACCTGAATATCTGAAAAATTGGACGTCTCAGAAGGCAGGTCATTCATGTCAAGAGAGTGCATTTTCATAAAAATGGAATCATCCTTTTTATCGCCATGTATTGCCGATCAAGTTGTAAAAGTCGCGCCGCGTTTGCCGAAAAAATAGCCTCTTCAACAGCAACATCTCCATCTGCGGCATCTCGCACAGCCCGAAGAGCGTGGCGTTGATTCCAGAACGGCCAGTCAGAGCCGAAGAGCAGACGTTCCGCGCCAAGCGCATCAAGCGCCTGCCGAATATGCTGCGCCGGTTGACCGCTGATTTCAAGAGAGACCTGTTCATGCCGCTGCGCAAGCTGAATAGCCAATTCATATTGCGCGATTCCCGCATGAGCCAGAACCACCGGCATATCGGGAAATCGTCGCAAGATCGGGCTGAATTCCGTCACATCCGCATAACAGCGCGTCCGGCGTTCGCGTCCGGTGAGCCCGCTATGAAGAATCAGCGGCAGGCAATGGGGCGCGAATGCCTCACAGAT
>DF820455.1:737981-740765 GCA_000739515.1 Candidatus Moduliflexus flocculans | reverse complement strand
GTTCGCGTCCGGTGAGCCCGCTATGAAGAATCAGCGGCAGGCAATGGGGCGCGAATGCCTCACAGATGTCGCCGACTTCCGCCGAATTCATGCGGATTCGCTGGAAATTCGGATGCAATTTTAATCCTTGTGCGCCTGAACGGAGATATGTGTCAAGTTTTTCCCGCCATTGCTCATCGTTCGGGTGAACAGAGCAAAACGGAATGAGGGCGGTTGCCTGCCGACATGCCGCAATCACCTGCACCGAACGGTCGCGCCCGTCAGCGTATTCTATCGGCAGCACGACGCTGACATCAATCTGATTGAGCCGCATATCTTGGAGCAAATTGGGAATAGTCATGCCGCACAACACGCGAGGCCGTCGCAGCAACGTGATCGCCGCATGTTTGAAAAAGCCGAAGGAGAGCGGATGCGGACGCTTGCGATAGAAGAGGCTCGACGGGTCTTCTATCGTGCCGGAACTGATCATCAATTCCGGCGGATGCGGAGTTGATTCATGCAGCGGACACGGGCGATACGCCGGAAAAATCTCGCCAAGATGCGTATGAAAATCGAGAATCACTGTCCAGAGTGATCTTCCTCGCCAGGCTCGACCCAGGGAGTGAACTTCATGCGAAAGCGTTCGGCCACTTCGCCGCCGACGCAGAATTCCAGCGAATCTTCGTCATGATTCATGCGCAGCGTAAAGGCCGACTGGCTCGCATTGATTTTTTCCACGAAACGAGTGCAGGTGTCAATCTCCATCTGAATAATATCTTTATACGTAAACATTGTTCTCCGCGCCGCACATCGCCGGGAAACAGCATGCCGCCTCTCAGCGATTGCCGCGCTAATCATGTATGCCGAAACTGCGTTTCGCCCTATGAATTATTTTATGTTTACTCTCTGCTCATAAAATGCGACCTGCCGCGCCTTCTGTCAAGAGGCAACCTTGCAAGAAAATTCTGAATCCTCAATAGCTGTCAGACACTTCGAAAGCGTCTGACAGCTTTCCACGTAGAATTTTCGTGCCTTTCGCGTGTTTCGTGATTCATAATCATGCCGCCATGCGGGCGAAATGCGGCTGGAGCGACGGATACAAGTCGCGATAGACCTGATACATTTCCTCATAGCGCGGCGCGTTCGCGGCGATGGGCGCAAGCTCTTCGCCAAACGTCACCATGCGCTGGCAGGCGTCTTCAAACGATGCGAACACGCCCGCGCCGACGCCCGCAATCATCGCCGCGCCGGTCGCCGATTTCTCAGGCGTCTGCGCCGTGATCACCGGCAGTTGCAGAATATCCGCCTGAATCTGCCGCCAGAGCTGGCTCGATGCGCCGCCGCCGCCCGCAATGATTCGCGTCGGGCGGACGCCGAGTTCCTTGAAGAGTTCCACGCAATCCCGCATGGCGAACATCACGCCTTCCATAATGGCGCGAGTCAGATGCCCCCGCGTATGCGTATGTGATAAGCCGAAAAAGACGCCACGCGCTGCACGATTCATGTGCGGCGTCCGTTCTCCCGCAAGATACGGCAGGAAGATGACGCCATCCGCGCCGGGTGGCGTCGCGGCGGCTTCTCGCGTCATCTCGTTGTATGATAGCGGCGTGTCCGGGCTGACAAGATTGCGAAACCATTTCAGCGGCAGCCCGCCAGCGAGAATCGCGCCAAGCAGATGCCATTTGCCCGGCACACAATGCGGATAGGTGTGCATCCGCAAGCCGGGATCAACCACGACCGCATCAACGGTGGTAAACAGCGTGCCGCCCGTGCCGATCATCAGTAGCACGTCGCCTGGCGTAATTGCTCCGCTGGCAAGCGCTCCCATCGTTTGATCGTTGCCGCCGTTCACTACTGGCGTTCCGGCCTGCAAGCCGGTTGCGGCAGCGGCTTCTGGCGTCACCGTGCCGATCATCTCTCCCGACGGCCTGACTTCCGCAAACATGGCGGGCGACAATTCCAGCGCAGCAAGCATCTCTTGCGACCAGGCCAACTGCCGGACATCATACAGCGACGTGCCGCCCGCGTCGCTGGGGTCGGTAACGCGACGTCCGGTCAGGCGGAATTTGACGTAATCTTTGGGAAGCAGCAGCGTATGAATCTTGCGGTATGTTTCCGGCTCGTGACGTTTGATCCAGAGCATTGTCGCCGCCATAAAGCCTGAATCTACCGGATTGCCGACCGCGCGATGCAGCCCTTCGACGCCCATGATCTTGTAAATATCACGGCATTCCTGGCCGCTGCGCTGATCCGCCCAGATAATCGCCGGGCGCAGGCTGCGGCCTGCTTCATCCAGAAACACCGGCCCGTGCATCTGCCCGGAAAAGCCGATGCCGCGAATCGCTGCCGGATCAACCCGCGAAGTGCTTAATATCTGGCGAATCGTCGCTTTGACGGCATTCCACCAGACCTCCGGGTCTTGTTCCGCCCAACCCGGTTGCGGCGTGTCGAAATCATACGCTTGCTGCCCAACCGCAATCACGCGGCCATTCTCATCTAACAAGACGCTTTTCGTGCCAGACGTGCCGATGTCAATTCCTAAAATGTAACGCATATCGAAGAGCCTCCTTATGAAACAGGTAGGATTGTTACGTTCTCGCCAAACGCAAAGTGTCAACGACAAAGCAATCTCTGATTCCAGCGAGATTACGTCGTCATTGTCACTCCTCGCAATGACAGAAGTTAACAGCCCTACTTATAGAACGAGGAACTTTACCAGTATATACGGATACAATCGCCTGAAAGAACGCTACCCGCAAACCGGATGCGGTGTCAAACGGAATTTGATGAAAGAATCTTTTCCGC
>DF820455.1:736328-737445 GCA_000739515.1 Candidatus Moduliflexus flocculans | reverse complement strand
CTGAAAGAACGCTACCCGCAAACCGGATGCGGTGTCAAACGGAATTTGATGAAAGAATCTTTTCCGCTGAAATCTTTCTGTTGACAAACCTGTTTTCGCATGTTAGACCCCAAATCATGATAACACGAACCGCGCTGAAAGCAGAAATAGACCGTCTGAAAGACGCCGATCTGGATATTGTGTATAGCATTATCCAGAGCATTCTTCGGCAATACGATCAGACGGAGAAACAGATGTTTTTGAGCAGATTGCAAAATATCCGCATCGAAGGGCCGCCGGATTTCTCTCGCAAAATTGAAGAATATTTGAAACAAGTGGAGAGTAATGCCTCGACCGTCAAAGAATTGGCGACGGGGATGGAATCATTTCGAGAATTATGAAAAAACGCGCCGAAAGTTTGTTTGTGGATACATCGTTCGTCATCGCGCTGATTAATCAGCAAGACGAAGACCATCATAAAGCGTTGAGACTGGCGAAAAAATATCAGCATTATTCGCTCATCACCACCGACGCGATCCTGTTGGAAATTGAAAACGCGCTGTCAAAGCGTTATAAGCGGGAAACGCTCGAAATCATCACCCACTTTTACACCTCGGAAAACATGACGATTATTCATCTGAATTCTCTGCTGCTGCAACGCGGGATCGAAATGTTCGATATTTACAAGCGCCAAAGTTGGGATTTAGTGGATTGCCTGTCGTTCGTCGTCATGCATGAATTAGGCATCACCGAGGCGCTGACCTCCGACATTCATTTTCAACAGGCGCATTTCGCCGCGCTGATGCGGGAATGACGCTTAACCACGAAACACACGAAAAACACGAAAGAAAACAGCATCGAATCAAAGAAGGGAACGAATTTGAGCACGCATAAACCCCTATTCGTTTCATTCTCCTCTTCGTTGTCGTTTGTATGATTATGAAGACAAAAGAGCTTTTATTTTCGTGTATTTTGTGTGTTTCGTGGTTCACTTAACTCCTGCGATTTTTCCTTGACAGCGGCGCGGCGGCGGCGCCACCTTCCTTGCTATGGAACCGATACGTTTGCTACATTTCGCCGACACGCATGTCGGCATGGAAAATTATGGCCGTCTTGACACCGAAACCGGCCTGCATTC
>DF820455.1:726394-734312 GCA_000739515.1 Candidatus Moduliflexus flocculans | reverse complement strand
CGAAGAGTTCGGCGCGAATTTCCGCGCTTTCGATCTTCGCCGTGACGGTTTTCGCTGGCATGACATTACCCGCCTCGTCTTTCACATCGGCAATCGTAATTTCGAACGTTTCCGGCTGGTTCGGATTGTCGGAAAAGAACGCCGCCTGACAATCCCATGTTGTCGCCTTGTCGTCGGCGGATGTGCATGGCTGATTCAAAAGCGCGACGCCTTGCACCGTTTCGGAAAATGCAAGCTGCGCGGGAATCGGCCTGCCGAAACGCGGGAGCGGCGTCTGCGCGGCTTGCATGAGATTACTGGATTGGAATGTCAGACTGGCAAGCTGCGGCGGGATAATGTCAATAAAGAACAGGCTGGCGATAGCGAGCAGCGCCAAAACTACCGCCATGCCTTGTTCTTTTTTCGATAAGGATGCATTTTTTGCATCCGTTGATTTTTCTTCCTGAGAATCAGACGTTGTTTTAGGTTGAGTTTCCGTAGGTGATGATACTTCTGCTTTTTTGCCAGTCGGTTGATCTATTGCTGGAGGATTTCCTGAAAGAACGTTTTGAACATACGATACGACGGGTTGAACAACTTGCGTCATAAATGCTGCTTGACCAGTTTGAATAACTTGCGTCATAACTGCTTGGCCTGTTTGAACTATCCCTGCTGTATGATGCCCTTGTACTACCATTTCTTTATCAGGTGCATCTTCTGGAATCCATAACACGTTCAATTCTTCGTCAGTGTGTATTTTGAGATATTTCTGAATATCTTCTTCGTCAACTCGTCCAGTAGAGACGAATACAAATGATCTTGGTAGTGATTTTTCTTCTTTGCTGAGTTGTTGAAAATAATTAGCGAATTCTTGGCGGAGTTGTCTGTCATTCGGCAGGGGAATCGTATATTTTTTCCTAACAATTTTTCTTTCATCAAAGGTGTAGTTTGGAATGATAATTTTTCCAGGAGATGCTTGCGGGTTGAATTGATTGATTTCAAATAAACCTGCCAATTTTTCAGCATAATCTAAAAAAATTTTTAAATATTCTTCATACGCAGCAGGGTTTTCATCATACACATATAATAAATTTGCGGCGAGCATTAACCCTGTTGCTTGATTGTCTTCTCCAAATTCAAGATAAAGCGTATCCTTCGTAAACCGTTTTGCATTTGGAATATCCTTACGTGTCGTTGATATTTCCGCAATAACCAATCCGACAGATTTTGAGCCGATGTAAACTGCAATACGAGGAAACTCTCCGAATTTCTCTCTTAACAGTGCTCGATAGGTCTCCTCAACTTGTTTAAATATCGAGGATTTATGAGGTTTGATATGCCAGTTAAAACCAAGCTCTGCTTTTGCATAACTCGTATATAATCCAATAGCTTGAGGAGTAATCTCTATTGCTCTTTCGTTATTTGCTACCATAAGAAGGTTTCCTTTTAATTTACAAGGATTAGATAAAACATAGTAATGGTAAGATTCGTTGACAACCTATTTCAACGCAATCTTACCATTACCTAACCATAAGAATTTGCCGAGTTATCTACAACCCGATAAGAGAAACATTGCCGTACATCGGAAATGTTTTATTTCGTTGATTTGCAAATTGCGCCAATGCATTCCGAAATACCACATCTTTCCCCAAAATCATGTCGAGAAGTATTTTAAGCCACCCAGTACTCTTATCATGTTCGGCCAAAGCAAATGCGAGAGCATAACGAAGAGCTTGTTCAACGCCCTCATAATGAAAAGGTTTATTATTACGAACAAAAATAATCTCTTCATTGGGTTTATTATAATTCCGAACCTCTGAAAATTCTACACAACCAAGCGTTTTAACTGGCATCAATACCCCAGCAACATTACGTTTATTGCGATTTTCAATGACATGCAAAACTTCTTTGTGATGTTTTTCAAAAGCGGCTTGCAATTCGTTACGA
Source organism: Candidatus Moduliflexus flocculans (assembly GCA_000739515.1). GTDB lineage: Bacteria > Moduliflexota > Moduliflexia > Moduliflexales > Moduliflexaceae > Moduliflexus > Moduliflexus flocculans. Next base: position 732,386 of record DF820455.1, on the reverse strand, counting down.
CCTTGTTGATCTTGTAGCCACTTCTCGCATTTCGTAATGATGAAAATGAGCAAATGATCCTGTTCGTCATCAAGTGCTGGTTTTAACAGTTCGCTAATGATAAAAGGGCGATTAACCCGTTTACGAAACGCATCGCTTCCTTCCATAAGAACAGCGCCATCCAACACATTCACAATGACAATTGCTTGGTTCAGTAACCCTTGAAATTCCTTAAAATCCGCTGATTCTTCATCTGACGTAGTGACTTCACCAGGATAATCACAGAATACAAAATCAAATCGTTTGCTTCCTTCAAAGAAGACGCTGAATTTACGCCTATGAATTCCTAACGTAGGCCCCAAAAGAGGTTCGATTCCAGATTTCATAAAGGTTGGCTGATCTAATATTTGAGTCAACTGAATAAACGCATCATCGAGTTCGACAGCCGTATTTTGTGCGGCTCTAAAGTCGAAGCTGCTTTTTAACGTTCCCTCGACTAAACCCTTATACATCAATGCTAACATCGTGGTTTTGCCAACCCCTCGAGGTCCCAACATCATCATCGTCAAACCATTGCCATTCATGCGAATCTCCTCCTTATTTTGTATGATTAGATATGTTTCGAGTCTTTGAACATTTTTCGCACGTTCAAAGACTCGCCAATAATTGTTACCGTTTAAGCGTGGTTTGTAATGTACGGCATTGCGTCAATAACACATCAAGCATATTCTGCCATTTCTGCCGCAATGCCGTTTCTTGCTCGAATTGGTTGAATTCGTCAGGCCATACTTGCGCCCGCCGGAGATACAGAAAACTGCGCCATTCTTTATCAATATTTTCACTTCGCGCTAATCTGTCTCGAATTTCTTCCACAAGCGCAAAAATTGCATTACCGGGGTCTGCTTGCATTTCATTGATGAATTGTTTACGAATTCGCCCTAATGATTGCCGGTACATGGTTTCTAAACCTCGCGCAATATCCGGGGCATGCTGAGCAGTGGCATTTGGAGGTACGATGCCAGTTACGGATTCCGGGTTATCGAGGGGATCAAGCGTTTTCATCTGCTGACGCACTCGATAATGAAAATGGCTCTGATACGAAAAGTTGAATTTGAACATGTATTCGAACGCCTGACAAAGTTGCTGATGTTGCTTCGGGTCAAGTAAATGATAAAACGCTTCCAGAATTTGTCGTTCTTTTAACGTTTCATCCTGTTGTTTGACCATTTTTAGCAAGCCTTCTGGCTTTGACAATGAGCGCACTAAGACTTCTCGAAAGACTCGCTCAACAAGCTCATCCAAATGCAAATCCAAATATTGCGCGAGATGTTTAGTCAAATGGGCGCGTAAGTGATGCAGATATTTTTCTACAACACCGAACCACCCACCGCATTTATAATACTCATCTTCAAGTTCCTGCACTGATGGAATCGGCACATTTTGCTCGGCGGCATCACAAATTTCTTCGACTTTTGCCAAAAATTTCTGCTGAATGCCATCTAAATATATCTTTTCATGAACTTCTTTGACCAATTTTTCCAGATTGGTTTTCGAATCTTTCAGGAAACGGTCGAACAGTTCCCAAAACTTTTCATGTTGTCCGCCGTCTCCTTGCACGGCACTGAAAAATTTCAAGGCGGGTCCAAGTTGCAAGGTTGCCTTACTGATAATCTGCTCCACGCTTCGCGCCAGACTCTCTAAAATGACGCGATCAATCTTTTCCAAATTCTGCTCTAAATGGCGTAAAATCGGGGCGAAAATATCACGTTCCACATTCTCCGAGTCTTTACACATGCAAGTGAGCATTTTCAAACCGGTATAGTTGGCAGGCGGGTGATCTTTTAAAAACTGCACCGCGCCGGTATTCGCGCCGTCTTCAAGTTCATTCAGCACGATGAACAGCCATTGTTCAAGCTGAATATCTTTGAGCGTGGCGTTAATCATATCAAGAATATTGTAATCAATCTTATCCCAGATTCCTTCTTTTGGGTTTGGGCGCTTCACATACACAACTGCATCAACTTCTTTTTCCAAAGAATCCAGTAGTTTTGCTTCGAAATTATATCCGGCTTCCATGCCAGGCAAATCAATCAAGCATAAGCCAGTCACATCATGATTCGGAAAACGGGTAGAAATATGCGCGGTTTTAATGCCCATCGAAACATCGTTATCTTTCGTGACATAGTTCGGAATATCGGTGATTCGAATTGTTTTCGACGTGGATAATTCTTGTTGAAAAGCTGGAAATGCTCGATGCACGTTCGCCAACTGGGAATACACTTCTTTATCAAGCAACATTTGATCGCCTTCAGGATTCAGCGGCGGCAAAGGATTTTGAAATTCTCGCAGCGAAAATGGCGGTGATAAGCGCAGTCGCTTGAACGACGGCGCAACCATTTCTTTGAGGAATTCATCAGCCGCATAAAAATCAATCCGCGCATACGGTTCGCCTTCGACATGGTAAATCTTGCTTTTCGTCGCAGTACACGCCGCATCCTCTTTGACGGGAATGAATTCTTTCGGCAAGCCGGAGATGCTCTGCAATATCGTGCTTTTCCCTTGTTTCGCTCTTCCCGCTACACAAATATTGATAGTTTCTTTACGAAAACGTTCCGTCACATTCGAGACTTTCGGCAGCAGTTCCGTAATGTCTTGCTGCAAATTGCCGACCTGATTGGCGATATTCGCGGTGGCGTCGCGGAAATCCGGCGGGACGTTCGCGCTGTCCGCCGTGTCGCTCGCCATGCTGCGCAGGGCGTCAAGCTGGCGCGAGAGTTCCAACAGTTCCCGCTCGGTTTGCTCTAACATTGGCACGTTCTGATGCCGCTTTTTCAAGACTTCGCTGATGACGGCTTTGATGCTCATACCTTCTCCTCTTTCTCAGATTGAAATGTGGTGAATAATTCGGGTGTTCTTACGACAGGCGGATAGCGGAAGCGCATGGCGCGCGACAGACAAAACCGCAGGATCTATAACAGGAAGCAAAACAAAAATACAGACAATGGGCAGAGTTTTTATGCGGTGAAAAAAATCCCAATGGGGGGGGGTAAAATCAGGCTATTACACTGTTGCGATTCGAAATGTTTCATTGGCATTGTCATAATCCAGGCTGCCAGACATCTTGAAGATGGCTGAGGGGGCTCGTTCTTCTCGCCTACTCAAGCCAACTTTCAAGAGTTACACCGTCAATGTATTTGAACTGTTCGTCATTCGTAACGAGAGTCAGACGATGCGCTCTGGCAATTGCCGCAATCCAGATGTCATTCGTCGGAAAATGATCCGTATCCAACCAATATTTCATGATGTCGGCTGCTCCCACAGTTCCCAATCAATTTGTCGGCATTTCTGCGTTTCGCTCAAAACAGCGTCGGCTTCTTCCGCGCTTGCCGAGCCTGCGAACAGTTTCAGTCATGCCTGCGGCGAGGCTTTTTGGGGAAATGCTGGCGTGATATTGACCTCAACGTATAAGCCTTCTTGAAACGGCAGCCGCTCCTTGAAGCGAATGGTATTCGCATGAATCGTTCCAGTATAGGTCATAGGTTCCCCTTTTTACAATCTTTATGAGCGATCCCGCACTTCGCGGATGGCCGCGACGATTTCATTTCGCGAAAGATCCGAAATCGGTTGTGGAAATTTTCGGGCAATCTCTTGCTGCGTCAACATTCTCAGCAGAAAAAAATCGCCATTCGGACTTCGAATGATCACATCCTCGTTCGTCTTCGCCGCCTCGAATAATTGCTCGAACTGCTGGCGAACCTCGGCATACGAATAAATTGACATGATTACACCTCGATAACCGCAATCCCTAATTCCGCCGCCACTGCTTTCATTCGCGCATCAAGCGTTGCTACCGGAAGATGAAGCCGTTCAGCGCACTCAAGCACGTAAGCATCATACGCATACAGGTGATGGGCGTGGCTCATGGCAATAGCACGATTGATATTAAAGGCGACTTATTGAAGATCTGTGATAAAATGCCGCGATAATGTCAAGACCTTGCTGCAAACTGATTCGTCCTCGTTTGAACATCGCTGAAATCGCATTTCCCATTTCAGGCAGAATACTTTCAACGCAAACAAATTGATAACCACGTAGAATCTTCAGTAATGATGGTTGTTCTTGTTCGCTGGCAAGCAACGCAATAACCACCGATGTATCCAAAAGAACCGTATTCATCATAACATTACGCTCCGACAGACTCAAGTGTTTGGCGATTTCTTTTACCGCACGGTATGGCACGCTTCTAAAAAAGTGACTCAATGTGCTACGCAGTCTTCGAAACCGCAATCTGCCGGAACGCGACTTTGAAATTTTTGCCGGAGGCCACGTCGCGGCAGAGAAATTCGAAGAGCGGGATCGTCTCAAGCGACGGAAGATCGGCAAAGCTGAACGCGGCGGAGACGCGGACGCCTTCGACGAAAAGATGTTGCACTTTGTCCTTCGGCGGCTTGTTCGCGACCTGCACCTCTTTCATGCGATATTCATTGCCCGCCGCATCGAACAACCGCGCCGCGCCGAGAATCAGTTCGCAATCCGCGCCGGGGCTGGTAATGGCGCAGGCAAGGCCAAGCTGTCCGTTGTGCTGCGTGCAAGCGAGCAGTTCGAAGACAAGGCCGTTGGCCTGCGTCTTCTGCATGACGCCGGGCGAGGCCGAAGCCTGTTTCGGCGTCTTGCGCTCAGGTTCGGATGGGAGCGGCGCGGCGTTGGTCTCAAGCGTCGGCTTGCCGCCCAATCCGTAGAATTCGTAGATCATCGCGCCGTCATCCGCCACCTGCATTCCGACATGGCCGCGAACGCTCATGTCGTTCAACATCTGTTCCGCTTCTTCCAGCGTGACGGAAGTTTCCGCCGCGACTTCCAGCACGGTCAAGCGTCCGCCTTTGCGCTGCGCGAGGCGGAGAATTTCTTTTTCGCGCTCTTTCGGTGTCGGCGTTGGCGCTGCCGGAGAAAAAACGGCGGCTTGCTGCGGCAGCGGCGGCGGAACGTCGGCGGTCGCGCCGAACATGCCTTGAAACGTATTTAATTTGTGCTGCAAGTAATACGCGCCGAAGAAAAAGGTTGCCACGCCCGATAACTCGACATCCCGACCTGACACCGCCATGAGATGGTCTTCCAGAATGCGGCGGACACGAAACGCCTGGAACATCAGGCCGATGAGTGCAATTGTGGCGAGCGTTCCCGCGCCTTCACTTGCTTCTGGTTCATTGCTCAATAACAAATTCAGGCTGAACGCGATAATCGCATAAATCAACCAGCCTGATCCGAGTTTTTTGACGGATTGCAGCGCGTTGAATGCCTTGCGCCGCCGCAAAAACCAGATCGGATAATAGATCAGCCCGGTAATGAAAGTCAACACCACGAACCAGGCAACATGCATTTTTTTGAACAATGGGCGCGATTTAGTGACTGATGGCGTCATAACAGAGTGTTCCGCCTTTCATGCGGACGCGCAAGTTCATGTGCTTGCGCGTCTGCATAGAAGACGGAACGATTGCGTGAGATAACGGAAATGACAATAAAACAAGGCGTTTCGCAAGTCGAAGCGTAATTTGTGCGGCAAAAAAATCCCAATAAAGGAGGCAAATGTGAATTACCGCAAGGTGTTGATATAAAATGTGTCATTTGACATAATTCAAGAGTGTAATCGTCATGTGAATACGACAAATCGCGATTTTGCGCGAAGGTGAAATTTTGTCCAGATTTTTTTCGCCGCTTCTGTCTCTTCTAAAAAGGCAGGGATAAAATTGCCCTGCTTAAAAGGAATTTTTGTTCAATTTCCTTTGTAATTTTCCAGAGGTAAACACTTTGAGCGAATCACTTTTTTCAGAACGTCTGTGCTTGCATCATGACAACATCCGATCTTTAATATATTTTTGTGTCAGCATTTGTTTCAAAAGCAGACGTAATTATTTACCACGAAACACGCGAAAGACACGAAAATATGAGAAACTGATGTTACGCAGCGCCGCCGACAATTCCCCTCCTGGGAGGGGCAAGGGGTGGGTTCGTCCGT
>DF820455.1:663561-726295 GCA_000739515.1 Candidatus Moduliflexus flocculans | reverse complement strand
CCCTCCTGGGAGGGGCAAGGGGTGGGTTCGTCCGTGAGTGATTGCTCGTGTCAAGAACCCACCCCCAACCCCTCCCCGGAGGGGAGTGTGCGGTCATTCGTCTCGAATCGGCTGCGTAACATGAGTGAGAAAGGAACTTTCTCGCTTGTCGGAGATATGTCGTATTTTTTCGTGTCTTTCGCGTGTTTCGTGGTGGCTGCTAAATAATTACAAGCAGACAATGATTTCTTTCCGGCCAACGCAAGCGCTGGCGTTTCTGAGATGAGCAGGCTGTTACGTTCTATAAAAAAGTCGTGGCAGTGTTCCCTTCGACAGGCTCAGGGAACGCCGCCGCCCCGTTCCCTGAGCGCGTCGAGGGGAACATTTCGCGGAGAACTTCACAGCCCTACAAGAGAGGAGGAATCAAAACCGCTCAAACCCGTTATCATGCGCGTCGCGAACCTCGCTACGCTTGCTGGCGCTGGGTTGGCCTGTCAGTGTCTTTGTTTCTGTCACAGGCGACAGGCGAGGCGAACTCACTGTTGCTGTTTGCGCGGCGGGGAACGGGTTGCTTTCAGAATGCGCCACCTGGAAAAAGGTCATGGTTTGCTGAAGTTGGGCGGCTTGCGCGGACAAGGCTTCCGCCGTAGATGCAATCTCTTCGGAGGTTGCGGAATTCTGCTGCGTGACGCTGTCGAGTTGCTGCACGGCGCGGTTGATCTGTTCAGTTCCGATGCTCTGTTCTTTGCTGGCGGCGCTGATCTCCTTGACCAATTCGGCGGTTCGCAAAATCTCCGGCACGAGCTTTTTTAACATGTCGCCCGCTTTTTCAGCAATAGCGGTGGACGAGCCAACGAGTTCGGCAATCTCGGCGGCGGCAATCTGGCTTCGTTCCGCAAGCGAGCGAACTTCTGAGGCGACGACCGCGAAGCCTTTGCCCTGCTCCTGCGCTCGTGCGGCCTCAATCGTGGCGTTTAATGATAACATCCTCGTCTGGCGGGCAATATCGTCAATCAACGCGATCCGTTTCGCTACCTGCTGCATCGCATTGACCGTTTCGGCCACCGCTTCTCCGCTGACCTGCGCGTCTTCGGCAACTTTGCTGGCGATCTTCTCGGTCTGCACGGCATTGTCGGTGTTCTGGCGAATATTCACCGCCATTTGCTCCATAGATGACGAGACCTGTTCGGCGGCAGAGGCTTGCGCTGCCACGCCCTGCGACATCTGCGCGGCGCTGAAACTCATTTGGCGGCTGCCGTCGGCCACATTATTGGCAGAGAGCGTCACATTGGCAATCATTTTCTGGAGCTTATCCACAAACTGATTGAACCACTGCGCCGTTTCTCCGATTTCATCGCGAGAGACAAGCTCAAGGCGTTTCGTGAGATCACCTTCTCCTTCGGCAATTTCTTTGATGCGCTGCGCCAACATTTTGATCGGGGTTCTGACAATCTGCGCAATCAGCACGAACATCCCCATTACCAGAAAGGAGAGCACGAGTGTCGCGCTCAGCACCAGCTTTCTCACCATGTTTCGCGCCGCCGGGATAATCAGGGAAAATTCGCGCGATTGGTTTTCGATTTCGCCTAATTTTTCATCAAAGCTGGTGACGAATGCCGTCGGCTCAATATTCTTATCCAGAAAATTGGCAATAATGCGGTCTGCGTCGGTAATATCCCGAATATCCTTTTCACAGAGATCAAACGCTTTGCCGAATCCAAGCGCCCTGAACGCGGCCATTTCGACGCCATTGACCGATTGAAGGCAGGCTTGCGGCTGCAAGAGGATTTCGCTCAATAACGGACGCAATCCCTTTTTTTCGCGCTTGGCGGAATCCGCAGTCATCCATTCCGTGCTGGCAAACGCGCCGGTTTGCTGCGCTTCCTGGCGAGCGCGTTCGAGGCTGTTCCGCATTAACAGGGCGAGTTCGATATGTTCGCGTTCCAAAAACTGGAGATAACCGGTTTTGGCGATTTCAATCATCCCAATCGTATTAAACAGGATCAGGACAATCACAAAGGTAAACAGGATGCTGAACTTTCTTCCGATGCGCTGATTATGCAACCAATTCATGATGTTCATGATGAACCTCCGTTCTTCTGTCACTGAATATGTTGCGTTGATGATTCTTTTGTGAGTAAGCGGCGAACAGAGGCGTTCGCTGGTATGATATACAAATATGCAGCGATGTGAGGGAACTGTCAAGATTTTAGAATGAAGTGTGAGAATATTCCTGATTTTTCAGAACAACAAATAGGAGTGCCAGCGCTATTATATGTATTGTGAAAGCTGTCAGACACCTTAAAGGTGTCTGACAGCTTTTGTGTCATTGCACCTATATTCGGCTTACCGCGCCGCCCACAACATGCCGCGCCGGAAAATTTCTTTTGCTTCCGGCACGTCGTAATCTTTCAACACATGGCCCAACGACGAATAAAATACGCGGCCTTTGCCCCATTGCCGCTTCCAGACGACCGGCATGACGCAGCCGTTGATCCAGGTCGCGCCTTCCTGCTCGCCGGAAAATGTCGTGGTTGCCAGCACCTCGTTCGATGGGTCAACGTGCATGTAATATTGCTCGGAGTGCATCTGAAAATCGCGCAAGCCCGCGACAAGCGGATCGTCCGATTTGGTGATGTTGACCGTGTAATCAATCACGCCGCCGGGATGCGCGACCCACTGACCGCCCACCATCCATTGATAGCTCGTGTTGGCACGGAACGAATCGCCAAGTCCGCCGTGCGCTCCGGCGAGGCCAACGCCCTCTTTCACGGCCTCTAATAAGCCGTGTTCCTGCTCTTTCGTGATTGTGCTCATCGTCCACGCCTGCACAATCAGATTCAGCGAACGCAGATACGCCTGATCCATGTAAACATCAAGCGTGTTGACCACATCAACGTCGAACTGTTCGCTGCGTAACAGCTCGGCGAATAGATTGGCGCATTGTTCCGGCTCATGACCGTCCCAGCCGCCCCAGGTAATTAACGCATGTTTCATTCTTTTATGAAAAGAACAGGAGTGCCAAAGCTTGCTTTGGCTTTTCAGAGAGATATTGACTCGCCAAAGCAAGCTTTGGCACTCCTATTCGCATCCTTCTCGATTCTTAATTCTAACGACACGAAATGTTGTGGACAAGGAAAGCTGTCAGACACCTTCAAGGTGTCTGACAGCTATGCCCATTGCCTTTTTCTGTCAATGCGCGTAATCCTTACCAGTTTTCCCACGACGCATTCATCGGCATCGGTTCGGGCTGCGCGCAGCGAGTTTCAAGGTCAATATGCCGTCCGTGATCGGCGGATTCGTGGAACGCCTGCATCATGTCGAGCACATGCAGCGCTAACGCGCCCTGAGCGCGGAACGTCCCGCTATTTTTGGCGGCCTGCGCCATATCAGCGACCGCGATCCCGCGCGAATTTTCCGCAAAGCCGTGCGTCAACGGCATCTCTTTCCACTCTTTTTCGCCCGCCTTTTTCAGCAGCGGCACGCCGCCATACGTATTCGGATCGGGGCAGCGCAACGTTCCTTCCGAGCCGTAAATTTCGATGTAGGGCATTTGATGACTCCAGACATCAAACGTCGTGATCATCGTGCCGATTGCGCCGTTGTCAAATTCCATCATGCCGGAAACAAACGTCGGCACTTCCACGTTGATCACGGTTCCGGCTTTCGGGGTGCTGGTGATTGTCCGCTGCGGAAAGCTGATTTTCGTCATGCCACTGACTCGTTTCACGCCGCCCAATAAATGGACAAGCGCGGTTAAATAATACGGCCCCATGTCGAACATCGGGCCGCCGCCGGGCTGATAATAAAACTCCGGCGACGGATGCCACGATTCATGTCCGTGACACATCATAAACGCCGTCGCCGCCACCGGAAAGCCAATCGCGCCATCGTCAATCAATTTGCGGCAGGTTTGCAACCCCGCGCCCATAAACGTATCTGGCGCAGAGCCGATCAGCAAGCCTTTTTCCTGTGCGTGACGCAGCAAGCGCTGCCCATCAGCGCGATTCAATGCCAGCGGCTTTTCGGCATAGACATGTTTTCCGGCGTCGAGAATCGCGAAATCAACCTCGGCATGTGCCTGCGGAATGGTGAGATTGATAACTAATTCAATCGTGTCGTCGGCTAATAATTCTTTGACGGAACAGGCTTTGGGAATCTGAAATTCCTTTGCTTTTTCCTGCGCTCGTTCCACCATTAAATCGGCGCAGGCGACAAGATTCAGGTGGGTTAATTTCCGGCAATTTCGAAAATAAATGCTCGAAATATTGCCGCATCCGATAATTCCGATATTCATAAAAGCAGAAACCACGAAACACACGAAATACACGAAAAAAGACTAAACTCATTTATCCAATGACCGAGGAGTTCCTTCTATTTTCGTGTATTTCGTGTGTTTCGTGGTAAAAAATAATACCAATTATTTCACGGTAAACACCGCTGTTGCCGGTGCAGGCGCGCCGAGTTTCCGACTGACTTCCGCCGGGCATGAGCCGCCGACGGTGACGGTGAAATCGCCCGGTTCAAGCACGCGTTCGCCCTGTTCGTTGACGAGCGCCATCATTTCTGGCGTGATCGTGAAGCGAAGTTGCTTCGTTTCGCCCGCTTTAATCAAGATGCGCTGAAAGCCTTTTAACGCATACAGCGGCACATCCACCGACGCCGCCATGTCGGTCAGGTACATTTGCACGACTTCTTCCGCGTCGCGCTGGCCGCGATTGCTGACGCTGACCGTGAGTTCCACGCTTTCGCCTGCCGCCACTGTGTTTTTCGACAGCGTCAAGGCATCGTAAGAAAACGTCGTGTAGCTCAGGCCAAAGCCGAACGGGAAAAGCGGCTCTTCCGTGAAATAGCGGTAGGTGCGGCCTTTCATGGCATAATCGCGATATGGCGGTAACTGCTCCACCGATTTCGGGAAGGTGAGCGGCAATTTGCCTGCTGGCGAAGTATCACCAAACAACACGTCGGCGACGGCATTTCCGCCTTCTTCGCCGGGATACCAGATAAAAAGAATCGCATCCGCAATGTCATACGGCACGGCAACCGGGCTGCCGCCGGAGAGAATCAGGACAACTGGCGTTCCAGAATCACGCAGCTTGCGTAAATACGTTTCTTGCGACGCTGGCAGGCTGACAGAAGTGCGATCTCCCTGTTCACGCGAGGAAATCGCATCTCCTTCTTCCCCTTCCAGCGACGGGTCAAGCCCAAATGCCGCAATCACAAGCTCGGACGCTTTCGCCTCAAAGACCGTCCAATCCACTGCATTTTCATTGTCCCCTTTTAACGTGCAGCCGGGACGATATTCGATGACCATGCCTTCATGGCTTTTGCCGATCAATCCTTCCAAAATCGTGACCAATCGGTCGTTTGTCCCGTAATAATTGCCAAGCAGCAGATTGACATTCGCCGCATTCGGGCCGACCAATAACACCTTTTTATAATCGCGTCTGAGCGGCAGCAAGCCGTTGTCATTTTTCAGCAGCACGATGGATTTGGCGGCGGCTTCGCGGGCAAGGCGGCGATGTGCGTCGCAGTTAATCACGTCTTTAGAAATTTTCGTATAAGGAACGGCGTCTTCGGGGTCGAACATGCCGAGCTTGAAGCGCGTCGTAAAGAGCCGCTTTACCGATTCCGTGATGAATTTTTCATCCAACAAGCCTTCTTCAACCGCTTTTTCGAGATAATAAAAGCAACTGCCGCAGTTCAAATCGCAGCCCATTTTGACGGCCAGCGCCACTGATTCTTCAATACGGGACGTGACATGATGCCCTTCGTGAAAATCTTTGATCGCCCAGCAATCCGAGACGAAATGTCCCTGAAATTTCCAGACATCCCGCAGAATTCCCATCAACAGATTGCTCGCGCAGCATGGCTCGCTGTTCGTTCGGTTATACGCCCCCATTACGGTTTCAACTCCGGCGTCAACAAGGGCTTTGAAGGCTGGGAGATAGGTTTCGAACAAATCTTTCAGGCTGGTCTGCGCGTCAAACGTGTGCCGCTCCGCTTCCGGGCCGCTGTGCACGGCGTAATGTTTGGCGCAGGCGGCGGTTTTCAAGTATTTCGGATCGTCGCCTTGAAGCCCTTTGACCATCGCCACGCCAAGCTGCGCGGTCAGAAACGGGTCTTCACCGTAGGTTTCCTGGCCGCGTCCCCAACGCGGATCGCGAAAAATATTCACGTTCGGCGTCCAGAAGGTCAAGCCTTTATATTGGCCGCGATTCCCTTCAGCAGCGGCGGCGTGATGTTTGGCGCGGGCTTCGTCGGAAATGGCGGTCGCCACGCGGAACAGCAAATCGGGATCAAATGTGGCGGCAAGGCCGATGGCTTGCGGGAAAACCGTGGCTAATCCGGCACGAGCGACGCCATGCAAACATTCATTCCACCAGTTATATTCCGGGACGCCGAGCCGCTCAATTTCTTTGGCTTCATGCACCATCTGCGAGACCTTTTCTTCTAATGTCATGCGAGAAACAAGATCGTCAACTCGCGCGGCAATTGGCTGGGTTGTATCTAAATACATTGGCTGAGACATTGATAAAAAAAATAGAACACTGATTGGGCTGATAGGGCTAATTTTCACCGATCTTTATTTATCTTCTCACGGGTGCCAACGTTTGCTTTGGCGACTTGACGACGTGAATTGATACGCGGCCCAAATACGCGTTGGTACTCCTATAAGATCAGTGAAAATCAGCCCTATCAGCCCAATCAGTGTTCTATTATAGATAGTTATCCGATCAGTTCCTTGCGCAGGCGGAACGGATCGTCGGTGGTTGTATGATTGCGCAACCGCGCTGATAATGCGCTGAATTCGCGGCTTAACACCTGATAGGTGGCAACGTCTTTTGCGTTTGGCTTGACGCGCGTGGTTTCATCAAGTTTGATGTATGGGGCAACGATTTCTTCCAGCGACACCTGACGGCCATGTTCCATTTCATAGACCCACAACGCATGGAGTGCCGCGCCCATTGCCGCGCCTTCGCCTTCGACAGCAACGGTTTCGGCGTTAAAAATATTGGCAATTGCTTCACGCCAGGCCACGCTGCGGGAGATGCCGCCCGTCAAGCGAATTTCCGACGGCTTGACCGGCATCCGCTTGAATCCGTCGTACAGATTCAGCAGATGGCCTTCTAACACGCCCCGGCAGACGACCTCTTTTTGTGTTAAATCGGAGAGGCTGAAGCCAAAGTACGCCGGGACGCCGAACGGCACGTCAGGCGTGCGCTCGCCCTGATACCAGGCGACAATCAAGCGCCCCTGATTGCCGACTGGACTCTGCCGAATTAACGCCGTAAAATCCTGGTGCGAGAGGCCGTAAATTTTCAAAATATCGTTGTAGCCGTTGGCAAGATTGCTGACGCAGAGCAGCGGGAGGTAATGGCCGGTGCTATCGCAGAATCCGGCGATTTCGCCCGTCGGATCAATAAACGGCTTGTTCAAATAGGTGTAGGCTGTGCCGCTTGTGCCGAGGCTGATCGTGACGATGCCTTCTTTCACGTTGCCCGTGCCGACCGCGCCGTACATGTTATCCCCCGTTCCGGCATCAACGTCGCAATCAGGGTTCAGGCCGAAGCGTTCGACCAACGCCTTCGAAATTTTGCCGATGCTTTTGGTCGAAGGTTTTACCGGCGCGAGTTTGGCTTTCAAGCCCGGATCAATCGCATTGATGACCGTGTCAGACCATTCGCCGGTCGCGATGTTATACAACGCCGATCCCGACGTATCGCCCGGTTCCATGACTCTCACGCCGCCGTTTTTGCCGCCGGTCAGGTAATAATTGATGTAATTATGCACAAGGAAGAACGTGGCCGTTTTATCGTAATTTTCCCGTTCGTGACGATACATGTGGAAAATTTTGGCGGCGGTGTAGCCGGTGCGCTGGCTGTTGCTGACTTCTTTCACCATGTTGTCGAGGCCGCCGACTTTTTGCGTCAGAATATCGCATTCTTCCTGCGTCGAAAAGTCGTTCCAGAGTTTCGAACGCGAGCGGCTTAAATTGCCCTCTTTATCGAGCGACACGAGGCCGTGCTGCTGGCCGGACACCGACATCGAAAGGATGTCGCGCTGATTAACGTTCGACTTCGCTAAGCGCTGCAATAGGATTTCCATCGCTTCAATCCACATGTTCGGGTCGGATTCGCTTGCCCCTTCGCCGAGTCCCTGAATCGCGCCCTCTTTGGTTTGATACTGCGGCAAATCCTGATCGTAATTGATGGCTTGATTAAAGACAATTTGACGCGATTCGGCGTCAATCACGAGTAATTTGGTGCTTTGCGTGCTGACATCCCAGCCTGCGAACAGTTTTCCCATGTTGTGCGTGATGCGCGACATACGCTCTCTTGAAGCATCGTTCGATATAGAGCGCATATCGCGTTATCGTGTTAGAATATTATCTGATTTATGTGGTTACAAACATACGTTGCGCATCTATTCGGCATTTCCACATCATCGGTGGCCATACCCATCTTCCATCGCCGGAATTGCGAGCAAAAAGCCAGAACATCGGAAGGAGGTCACTGCGAAGTGAACACATGTCCTCTGTCGGACGAAGAAACGGCGGAACATTAAAGCGCTGCCAGACATTGCCACAAGTGCGTCTGGCAGCGGCACTTTTAGAGCGCAGAGAGAATTTCGATGGCTTTTTCAGGCGTCAGATTCCCATAGGTTTCGCTATTCACCATCATGACCGGCCCAACGCCGCAGACGCCGAGGCAACTTACCATATCTAATGAGAATTTTCCATCCGCCGTTGTTTCGCCAGCGTCAATGCCAAGATGGGTTTTGATCGCTTTAATGACCTCTCGCCCGCCGACCACGTGGCAAGGAGCGCTCTCACACAATTTGACCGCAAATTGCCCTTTTTTCTCAGTCGAAAGCATGGAATAAAACGTCGCCACGCCATACACATGGCTTTCACTGACATGCAGACGTTCCGACACTTCCGCCAACACGTCTTTTGGCAGATAGCCAATTGCATCGTTCAGATGGCGAAGGATCGGGACGAGTTCCCCGCGATCATGATGAAACTGGTGTAATGCCTCCTGAATTTGCGCTGAATATTGGGTGGTGATCATACATGTAGAGGGAAAATGGGAAGAAAAAAAATGGATATTTTTATTCCTTCCCGTAAGTGGTACAAAATCACGAATAATACAAACGGAGATAATTTCAGTTCAATTGGTTATGCATCATTCGCGTTATTTAGCGCTGGAAGCCTTTTCAAGCGACGATAACCGCATCGAAACGGCATGCATTAAAACACTGGCCGCAATGAATACAGAGCGCTTGATTAATCACATGGGGCTGTTTGCGGTCTCCGCTAATGCAATTGACCGGGCAGCGCCGCGCGCAGAGGGTGCAGCCGACGCATTTTTCGGGGTCAACTTCATACCGCAGCAATGCCTTACAGACTTTCGACGGGCATTTTTTGTCGTAGATATGCGCTTCGTATTCATGGCGAAAATGTTTGAGTGTGCTCAACACTGGATTCGGCGCGGTCTTGCCTAACATACAAAGGCTGGCGGTGTTGATCTGCGTGGCTAAATACTCTAATTGTTCAATATCGCCATCTTCCCCTTCGCCATTGCAAATTCGTTCGAGGATATCCAGCATTTTGCGCGTTCCAATGCGGCAGGGCACACATTTGCCACAGGACTCTTCCTGGCAGAAATCGAGGAAAAATCGCGCCATATCCACCATGCAGGTATCTTCGTCCATAATGATCATTCCGCCAGATCCCATCATCGAACCTGCGGCGATCAGCGAATCGAAATCTACCGGCGTATCAAGAAATTTTTCTGTCAAACACCCGCCCGACGGGCCGCCGGTCTGGACGCCTTTGAATTTTTTGCCGTCAGGAATGCCGCCGCCGATGTCGTACAAAATTTCGCGCAGCGTAATGCCCATCGGGACTTCAATCAGGCCGCTGTTCCGAATTTTCCCGGCCAGTGTAAACGTTTTGGTGCCTTTACTTTTTTCTGTACCGATAGAGGCGTACCAATCTGCGCCATTTAATAGAATGGGGGTGATGTTGGCAATCGTTTCAACATTATTGATGACAGTCGGTTTTCCCCACAGCCCGGAAACTGCCGGGAACGGCGGCTTAGGACGCGGCTCGCCGCGTCCGCCTTCAATGGAAGCGATCAACGCGGTTTCTTCGCCGCAGACAAACGCGCCTGCGCCCATGCGCACTTCGATGTCGAAACTGAAATTCGAGCCGAAAATATTCTGCCCCAGCAATCCCATCTGTTTGGCCTGTCCAATAGCAATATTCAGGCGGCGCACAGCCACCGGATATTCGGCGCGGACATAAATATAGCCTTGATTCGCGCCAATCGCATAGCCGCCAATTGCCATCCCTTCCAATACGGCATGAGGATCGGATTCCATCACGCGCCGATCCATAAATGCACCGGGATCGCCTTCATCTCCGTTACAAATAAAATATTTTTGGGGATTATTCACCTGCGCGGCAAATTGCCATTTTTTTCCTGTCGGGAAACCTGCGCCACCGCGACCGCGAAGGCCGGATTTGAGAATTTCATCAATGACCTGTTGCGGCGTCATTTCGGTCACGGCTCGCCCAAGCGCCACATAACCATCAGTCATGATGTAATCTTCGATAGATTCCGGGTCAATCGCGCCGCACCGCCGCAGCACGATGCGCGTTTCTTTCGGCTTGGCCGGGCCAAGTTCTGTATCCGCAGCGAGCGGCGCAGTCACTTCAATCAGCCGCTCAAGGCGGCGGCCTTTCAGCAGATGCTCTTGCACTAATTCGTCAACGTCTCGTTCATAGACGCCGACGTAATGCACGCCTTCAGGATAGACAATGAGTTCCGGTCCGCGCTGAACAGATGGACTCAGACGCGAGGTCTCGATAATCTGAATTTCATCCTGTAAATCGTAGCGTTTCAGCGCTTTATGTAATTCGTTAATCACTGCGCCGGCGCCTTTCGCCAGGCTCTCCCGGTCTGCCGCGACTAACACGTAACTCCGATAATATTCAGCCATAAAATTATTTCAGGGGCGCACAGTCGTCGTTGCGACATCAGGCACCGGCTGCGGTTACGCCCCGTGCTCGCGAACACATTGGCAGATGTCTCAGGAAGCTTGGGCTTCTTCGACTTTTAATGCCCATTGATTGACAGGTTCTCCTTTTACAACATGCTGTTCCATCATTTTCGACACCCGATCAGGGTTAATCTGGCCGTAGGTGACTTTTGGGCTGCCTTTGATCTGGACATCCACAATGGGTTCATATTCGCACATTCCGTTGCATCCAGTTTGCGTCACAGTTACATCTTCCATGTTATGCTGACGGATATAATCCAAAATTGCCTTCATCGTCCCGCGCGCGCCGGCAGCAATACCGCAGGTTGCCATCCCCACTGTAATCGTCACTCGTGCCTGTCCTTCTTTCATTTTTTTCATTTCAAGCGCTCGTTCTTTGATTTTTTTGAGTTCGTCAAGGGATTTCATAATGTGGCCTCCTTGTGATATAGGTGTTCGATATGTTCGTGTAAATACTCCGTCAAAAATTGCGTCACAGACATCTCTGTCAGCGGCACATCCCCCAAATCTCGTTTGACCTCTGCCGTATGAAACTCGAAAACCCGGTCGTCCACACGGTGGACATAAGAAAAATCAATGTCAGGGTCTCCCGTAATCAGCGTAATCAAGGTTGTCACCATATCGCCGAGCGGCGCGCGGTCTATGTGGTCATGCTGAAATTGCGCTGTCACCGTTGTTCCCTTGCCAACCTCTGACATGATGCGCATCACGCCATTACACTGCTCACATGCCAACTGGAGCAACGATAAGCCTAATCCCACACGTCGCGTTTTCCGACTTGTCGAAAACGGATTCGTAATCGTTTTCAGCACGTCTTTCGGAATGCCGCAGCCGTTATCATTGATAGTAAAAGAGAGCAGATTCACCCGCGTATCTTCTGTGATCAGAATTTCGATATGCGATGCGTTTGCTTTTGTTGAATTCTGAACAATGTCAAGAATATGCAACGACAGTTCTTTCACGATTCGCCTTTAAACAGTTATTTGTAATCGCTGAGTGTCTGCATGAATGTCTTGATATTGACTTTTCCCACCACATCTTCATTGATCATCACGGCTGGCGCCTGGCTGCATACGCCGAGGCAGCGACATGCTTCCAACGTATATAAGCCATCCGACGTGGTTCCGCCGACTTCGACTTTTAAGGCTTCCGCAATGTCGTCTAATAATTTGCCTGCGCCTTTGACATAACAAGCCGTTCCCATGCAGACTTTGACTAAATGTTTTCCGCGTGGGATCATCGTAAAAAACGAATAAAAGGATACCACGCCATAGACGACGCTGGGAGCAACTTTCATCTCTTTGGCAATATACGTTTGCACTTCCTGGGGAAGATAGCCGATTTCCCGCTGCGTTTCGTTTAACACGACCATCAGCCCGCCGCGTTTTTCTTTGGCTGCCGCTAAGATGCGATCAACGGCGCCTTTCACTTCTGGTTTCGCAAGAATTCCTTCCATGATAACAATAGGATGCGCTTCGCACTGCCGTGAAAGAGACACGCTCTGCTCCCCTCTCGGCATACGCGATTCGCGTCATAAATAATATGAGATTATTTATTCTGGCGTAATACGAAAAAATCGTCCCTCAAGCGATGATAAGGCTTTACGTAATTCCTGAATGGTCGGCGAGGCGATGTGATATGTTGTCGTCGCGATTCCGACGTCGTTCAAATAATGCGCATCCGATCCGCGCACTAAACTATAATGCCGCAATTCTGGAAATTGTTCACACGCCTCGGCAATCCGCCGTTTTCGATACACTTCTACGGCCCCCACATCCAGATCAGGGGGAATCATGCCTAACTGGCTGATCACGCTGAATACTGGCTTATCCACATGCGCTGGAATGCATAACCCGCCCAGCCGATTCACGCACGAAACGACCGCATCAATGGATAACGATGTTGTTCCGGCGTAAAAACGATCGTGAATTTTGATCACCTCATTCTGCGCAGAGACTTGAATTTGGACGCCGAATGCGTCTTCATCATTCTTGACTTCTGGCAGAGCATCATAGACAATAGCCTGCCAGATATTCATGGCGTCAAAATTATCGAACACAGCCAACACATGCGCTTCTTCTGCCGTGGTAACTTCCATGCCGCCGAATACGACAATCCCGCTATTCTGAAACGCTTCGACAAACGCCGCCACATTCTCGCTGCTATTATGATCGGTGATAGCAATCAGGTCTAAATGTTTCTTTTTTGCTTCATCCAGCACCGCGCCGGGCGCCATCTCGTAGTCGCCGCAGGGCGAAAGCACGGAATGAATATGCAAATCTGCGACGAATGGCCGAACCTCCATAGCCCTACCTGATGCCTAATGCGTATAATTTTCCGACAACCGTATAGGTGTCTTCGGGCGTCCGTAACAACGTGATCCCTTCGTCTTCGGCTTTTTTCAAAACAGACTCATCAACCGGAGAATTTTCAGAGATCACAATCGCCGGAATTTCCAACAGCACGGCGACAGCGATCACGTTGAGATGCGTCAGGAGCGTGATCCATACATTCCCTTTTTTGGCGCCAGCCATCACGCAACTGAGCATATCGGAGGCATAGCCGCCGTCTATTTCGCGATCCAGGCCGCTTTCCGCGCACAAGACTGTCAACGATAATGCCGCCGCTATTTCTCGAATAGTCATATCGCGTCAGGATGGATACAGCACCATCGTAAGTGTTGTACCTTTTCCAGGCCCTTCGCCAACGACAGATTCCAGTTTCATCTCGCTCATGCAGCGCTTGATATTCGGCAAGCCCATTCCAGCGCCAAATCCCAGCGCTTTCACTGTCAGCGATGACGTGCTATACCCAGCTTCCATCGCTTTGTCAATATCCGGAATGCCTGGCCCGGTGTCGGAGACGGTCATCGTGACTTTTTTCGGCGTAATTTCTGCGACAATGTGGCCTCCCTGCGTGGTATGAATGATCAGGTTCATTTCCGCTTCATAGATGGCAATCGCAATCTTTCGCACATCTTGCGGATTCGCGCCGAGTCGCTGCATCGCTTTTTTGATTTTGCTTGAGGCTTCGCCCCCGCGAATAAAATCGCCGTTTTTCACTTGATACCGGAGCACTAAACTGGTTTCATCAGACTCAATATCTTGAAAAATGTGTCGGGCGCGATACTGGCTGATTTCTTCCTGACGAAATCCGAGGTTGATCGCTTTCAACAAGCCGTTGGTAATATCGCCGCTGGTGATGATCCCGACAAATCGCTCGGCGTGGTCGAACACTAAGACCCGTCGTTCCTTGTATTGCGATAATTTATTCAGCGCATGGGCGACAGATTCATCGTTATACACCGATGGAAAGGGAGGGCGCGCCATTTTTTCCGTAGCGAGACATTCATAATCCTGGCGTTCCAGACATTCGATCACGTCAGACATAGTGATCACGCCAATCAATCTATCGCCTTCCAGCACAGGAATGCCTGTAATATGATGTTGAAGCAACAGGTTTTTTACATCACGGACTGACGCCTCTGGCGAGACAACAACGACCTCTTTTTGCATCACGGAATCAATTTTCAGTTCATAAATCAATTCCTGAATTTTGCCGATATACTGCTGTCGTTCTTGTTGAAGAGACAATGACGTCATGATGCCCATCCCTTAGTATATATACATCCTGGCAAGCAGAATACTTTCGTGGACGCGCGTGCGCGCCATCAGGCATTATCCGGCGTGCGAGGCGCGTCGCAGCTATTCATCCCCGCCGCATAAATCCGCCCGCCAGTTTCAAACATAGTATAACGCGACGCCAGTAATGGCACTCCTTTTTCTTCTGCTAATTGAACCGTTTCTGGCGGCGGAACTTTATTTCGGATAAATAAAATCGCCGCAATCCCAGCCATTTCAGCAGTTCTCACCACCTGCGGATGCGTCAATCCGGTCAAGAGTAACGCTCCTTCTTTGGCAAGATGCAAGACATCGCTCATCAAATCCGCAGAAAACGCTGATGTCGCATTAATGTCAAGATCAACATCAGGCGTGAGCACTCGCCCTTCCGTGACTTCAAGAATTTTCCGTAGCGTCATGCGTCCTCTTCTCATTAAACACAATGGATTTTACCAGGTAGTAAGTTCACACGCATCATAATTAACAGGGAAAAATCGTGTCAAGAAATTTTCATGAGGATTGCACATCCTCCGCATTTTCAGGACGAATCTGCGGTCGAATTTGCTCGAATCACGATCAGATGATCACGCATTTCTTTGCCTGACTGTCGGCATTCCGCTGTCGCGCATTTGTCAAAATGCTTGACAAATGTTGACGTATCCGCCACAGGGCGAGGAAATAAAATAAATATTGCGTGTCTCTATGCTGTGCGTGATGAAATGACGCACGCTTATGAGCGATCCTAATGAAACAATTTCATCGTTATGTCATCGTGATTGGATACCCGGTGTGCAGTATTGTCCTGGCGCTGCTGTGCGGCAGCGTAATCATTCGGGTTGCCGGAGTCCAACCCGACGTTGCATTTCGCGCCTTGTTATTCGGCGCGTTCGGCAATGCAAACAGCGTGGCGGAAACGCTGTTGAAAGCCTCGCCATTGTTGTTCACCGCGTTAGGGATGTGCGCCGCATTTCAATGCCGCCTGTGGAATATCGGCGCAGAGGGGCAGCTATACCTTGGAGCGCTTGCCGCGACGATTGGCGGCGTTTATCTCCCTCTGCCCTCGCCAATGCTTGCCATTCCGGTCTTGATGCTGCTCGGCTTTCTCGCTGGCGGCTGTTGGGCGGTTGTTCCTGGCTGGTTGAAAGCGAAATTTGGGGTGAGTGAAATCATTACGACAATTATGATGAATTATATCGCGATTTTTCTCGTGAGTTATGCGGTGCATGGCCCACTGCGCGATCCACAAGGGTATCTTCCGCAATCGGCGGCGTTATCAGAGGCGGCCACGCTGCCGATCCTCATGACACGGACACGCCTCCATTTAGGAATCGTTTTGGGAATTGCCAGCGCCTGCGTATTGTATGCGATATTTAAAAAAACAACACTCGGCTTTCAAATGCGAATTGTTGGCCATAGTCCTTTAGCGGCACGATACAGCGGCATTCATGTTGAGCGGATTTTGTTATTTTCGATGATGCTCAGCGGCGGTCTGGCGGGCGTTGCTGGTATGGGCGAGGTGACAGGCGTCCATCATCGCCTGTTGGAAACCATATCGCCGGGATACGGTTATACCGCAATTGTCATCGCGCTGCTTTCCTATCTGCATCCGCTGATCGCGGTATTCGTCAGCATCTTATTTGCCGGACTCATTGTTGGCGCAGATGCCATGCAGCGGGCAGCCGGTCTCCCATCCTCGTTAGCAATGGTCATTCAAGGATTGATTGTTTTATTCGCGTTAGGAAGCGAATATTTTGTTCGACGACATTTACGTCGGTCTGCGCTGGAACGACGTTTGTAGTTGTTTTTATACATACCGGCGGACCATGCGCCTCCGGTATCTGTCAAGCATACGGGTATTATTATGTGGCATCAATTGTTAACGCACACATTTATCATCGGCGTCCTGGCTGCTGGCATACGGCTCGCCACGCCGATTCTGTTGGCAGTGCTTGGGGAAATTTTCAGCGAACGCGCGGGCGTGTTAAAAATCAGCCTCGAAGGAGAAATGCTGATCGGCGCGTTAGCAGGCTTTCTCGGCGCGTACTATTGTAAGCATTTATGGATCGGCTTCTGTTTCGGGATGTTGGCGGCGCTAATGTATAGCGGAATCGCGGGCTTCTTCAGCATTACGCTGAAAGTGGATCAAGTCATTACCGGCATTACCTTGAACCTGCTCGCACTTGGCCTGACCAGCTTTCTATATCGCTTGATGCTCGGACAATCATTTATCCCTCCGAGCATTACGCCGCTCGTCCCATTAAAAATCCCGGGACTTTGTGATGTACCGTTCCTGGGATCGATTCTTTTTTCGCAAAATCTGATCGTCTATTTGACCTTCTTTTTCCTGACGCCAGTGAGCGCATTCGTGCTGTTTAAAACCCCATTCGGATTGAATTTGCGAGCTGTCGGAGAATACCCGCTTGCCGCTGATACGGTCGGGATTCGCGTCATTGCCACGCGCTACATCTGCGTCATGATTGGTGGCATGTTTTCAGGATTAGGTGGCGCGTTTATGACGCTCGCGCAACTCAATATGTTTACAGAGAATCTTATTGCCGGGCGAGGTTTTATCGCATTGGCTGCCGTCATTTTCGGGCGTTGGCATCCGTTTGGCGCCGTGATTGCCACATTGTTGTTTGGCGTCGCCGATGCGTTGCAATTGCGCCTCCAGGCCATTGGCGTCACGATTCCCTATCAATTTCTGCTGATGTTGCCATACGTCCTGACAATTTTAGCGCTTATTGGCGTAGTGAGGCGTACAACACCGCCATCCGCATTAGCTGTGCCTTATGAAAGACTCTCATGAGCAACAGGAAGACGCTGAAAAATTTCCTGTTGCCATAATTTTGTTGACAAGCTTTTCCCTCTCAGCAGATGATATGGTATATTCAAATGGGTGAAGGAGCGTCATTGTTTTCTTCAATTTTTCCCAATAAGAACGCAGTGGCATCATTATAAAACGGGGTTCCAATCATGGACGCGTCGGAAAAAAGAATCATCGAATTATTGCAAACTGGAGAGATTGATGCCCGTCTGCGGGCGATTCATACCTTGCGTAATACTCATTCGCCGGAAGCAATTCAGACGCTGATTGCGTTGCTTGATGACAAAAATCCAAACATTCGCGCCGCCGTGACATTTACCCTGGGAAAGATGTCTGATGACGCCGTGATTCCTGCACTTATTCATGCTCTTCAGGATGCCTTACCCAAAGTTCGCTGTACTGCCGCGATTGCCCTCGGACAGCGCCATGCCAAAGAGGCCATCACGCCCTTGTTGGAGACCTTGTTGAGCAGCGACGCCACAGTGCGAAGCAGCGTCGCAGAAGCATTAGTGCTGATCGGCACGCCAGAGGTCGAGCAATCATTGATTCGTCTCTTAGAACATACAGATCGAGATTTGCGCCGGTGGGCATCGTATGCTTTAGGGCAGATGCGAGCAATTAGCGCGATTGATCCGCTGATGAAGACGCTTGATGACAGCAGTATTGAAGTCCGAGAAAGCGCCGTGATGTCATTAGCGGAAATCGGGGACGAGCGAGCGTTGCAGCCGATTTTAAAAATTTTGCAGGATCCGAATCCGGAAGTGCGAAATATGGCCGCAGAAATGCTGCGCGAATTCAAAGGCCCGAATGCGACGCGCATTTTATTGGAATCATTAAAAAGCAGTGGCAGCCAAGAACGCCGGAGCATTTTGCTGGCATTGGGGCAAATGCGCTGCTTGGAAGCCGTGCCGGCAATGATTGCCTGCCTGAAGGAACAAGATGCCGTCGTTCGCAGCAGCGCAGCGTATGCGCTTGGCATGATTGCTCCTGCCGAAGCGGTGGAGGCGCTGATTGAATCGTTGAATGATTCTGATGCCAATGTTCAAGAAAATGTGGCATACGCCCTCGGCAATATTCGCGATGAACGCGCGATTCCGTCGCTGATCGCGCTGGCCGATTCTCCGTATGATGCCGTGCGTTTAGGCGCGGTGTATGCGCTCGGCTCGTTTCGCTCGGATCAAGCCGTTTCGTTGCTATTACACGCCGTATGCGACCCGAATGCCGCCATTCGAAAAAGCGCGGTCTATGCGTTAGGCCAGATTCGTTCGCCTCGGGCTGTGCCGTATTTGTTAGAAGCCTTAAAAGACCAGAATGGGTATGTCCGTCAAAAAGCTGCGGATTCATTAGAAAAAATTGTTTCGCGCGATTCGCTCGATACGCTGCTTCATTTTCTTCACCATGAAGCGGATGAAGAAGCTCGCACCGTCGTATTATATCTGTTGCGAGAATTAGGCGGAAAAGACCTTTCCTCCGTGTTGCAGATGTTTGGCAACGCCAGCGGAGAGGATGTAAAAAGCGCGATTCGTTCCGTCATGGATAAATTTCAGGAATAGCCTATGTTAATAAACCGATCCGTTTTTTTGCTGGTGAGCGTCAGTGCGCTTTTCTTGCTGAGTGGATGTTCTTCTCCTGTTCCGATTACGCATTATTATACGTTTCATCCGCAATCGTTCGCGAACATGCCGCCAGCAGCAACCGCCGTTCCCCACATCGTTGCCATTGATACCTTTAATGCGGATGTGCCTTATCAACAAGAACGTATTGTCTTTCGCACGTCGCCATACGAAGTCAATTTTTACGAATATCGAAAATGGCTGCGCCCGCCGACCGATTTAGTGACCGAACAGATGTATCATGCGCTGAGAGCGTCAGGGCTGTTCCGCGATGCGCAGTTGTCTGAAACTGGCGCTGACTACCTGCTGCAAGGGCGGATTGTCATGTTCGAGCAGTGGTATGAGGAGAATCAGCAAGCTTCTACAGTGCATGTCGGCATTCGTTATGCGCTCATGACAGCAGATGAGGAGCGCGTTGTCTGGACTGAGACAATCGAAACCAGCGCTAAAACCCCGTCGCTTGAGATTCTGGAGTCCATTCAAGCGTTCGAAACGGCATTACAGCAAAATATCCAACGCGCTATTGCCAACATGGGCCTGGCGTTCAAACAAGAGCAATAACCAGAGGAGTTGACGCGGCTGTACTTCTGCCAGCATTTGTGTGTTATGAACCATTCTGAAACAACACCAGAAGCACGAGACGTCGCTCCATATCTGAGAGAAATTGAGGTGGTCGCCCAGCGAGGGCATAAAGACCCCAGCACCGAGAATTTGCTGCTTGCCCTTGTCAATACCCATCACAACAGGCCTGATATTTTCGAGCGTTTCGCGACGCTGCTTCTCCAATTAGCGCAGCAGCAGCAGCTCGAAATCACGCCGCGCGCGTTTCGCCTTTCTCTGCTCACCGCGATTAAATTATATCTTCGTAAAAGCTTGATCAAAGAATATGAGTCTTTTTCAATCGCCTCATGGCAGCAAGTTGTGCGAAATTGTCTGAGCGAGTACGATGAGGAATTTCTCTATTCTTGCTTGCGCGATGTGAGTACGGTAAAAATTTACCGATATATTGCGCTGCAATTGGTGGGGGGAATTCTTAAGCATTCCAATGTGATGCCGCCGCAGGGCGTATGTATTCTTGATGGCGGATGCAGCATCAATATCGGCCTGAAATGCTTGAACAATCTCGATATTTTTCGTTCGGTTCAATTGTCTCAGGAACTTGTCATGGTGTTTGGCGGAAATGTACCGGATTTCCCGATAAAATGCGCGTTAGGAATTGATAAATATCCTCCAGACCTTGAGCGAACGCTTGCCAGTCTTTTTCCGTCGGAAGTCAAACGATGGGAAAATCTTTACACCAGGCTCTATTATTTAGACAAATCGCGCATTCGATACCAGCAGCAGGATTTTCTCTTTTTAGAACGAAATGAAGAGTTTCGAAGCCAGTTCGACATTATTTTTTTGAGCAGTTTGCTGCGCCGATTATCGCCGCATCAGGTGGCCGATGCGTTGCGACAGGCTCACTATGCCACTACTCCTCACAGTTTCGTCGTGATCAATGAACAGATGGCAGAAGAAACCATCGAAGGAGGAGGAAATTACGCGACGTTTATTTTACCGAAAACGTTATTAGAGCGAGTCGTATTGCAGGCGGGGCAGGAAATCAAATTATATGATCTGTTGAACATGGCCTACCAGGTGTTTGTCTATCCAGACGAAAACTGCCAGAGCGTCCACGCCGGGAGCAATTTTCATGATTTTGTTCGAGAATATTCATGGCTATCGGCAGAGAGGAACGCTGGCAAGGGAAAAAAATGAAAATGCCGTCCACGATGACGCAGACGGCATAAAGAAAGACAAACTCAAGACGCCCGCTGGGCAACAGTGCGGTCTAACATAAACAGACCTTGTGGACTCTCCCCCACCATCTTCAATTTTTCTACAATACTTGACACATTATCTTCTTCTTCCACTTGTTCGGTGATAAACCATTGCAGGAACGCGGCAGAAGCAAAGTCGCTTTCGTCTTGCGCAAGTTTCATCAAATCGCCGATGCGTTTCGTGACTTCTTGTTCATGCTTATACGACGCTTCGAACGCTTCCAGGACGGACGCCCATTCTGCTGGCGGCGTGTCAATTCCGTCTAATTTCACCTTCTCCCCGCGATCATTGATATATTTATAGATTTTCATGCCGTGTCCCCATTCTTCCTGAGCCTGATGCTGCATCCAGGCGGCAAAGCCATCCAGGTTTTTGGAGGCGAAATCGGCTGACATGGCAAGGTACAAATAGGAGGAGTAAAATTCGAAATTAATCTGTTTGTTCAATGCTTTTTTCATTTTCGCGCTTAACATAATCGTTTGCTCTCCTTTGTTGTGTAAATATCATTAATATTCCGTATCTCATTTGATGGCTTGAGAGTACAAGAGTTAGCAGAACCTAACCATTGAAGTATGCCCATCTTTACGTTTGTCAAGAGAAGGGACCGGAGGTATTTTCAGGAATGCGTAAAAATTTTAAGTTCGCGTTCCTTTTGAAACGGATGCCATCTGTTTAATCACGAAACGCACCGGCCAGAATACGAAATGGAAAAGCATGCCGATCCCGCGAAAAAGCCAGGAGAATGAGATATGCGGCATGAATTCTGTCCAGGAGGTTTTGGTGAATGAAAACACATTAGGGGTCCATCCGCGTTCAGGATATTTGCTTCCCGTTTGCGCTCCGACTTTTTTGAGCGCAGTCATATCAAATCCGACATATCTGACATGAGCATCCCTCATGTCTGCGCGGTCAAATTTTACACTTTTTGTCCCCATCATTCCGTCGAGATGCGCCCGCTGCAAATTCGCACCTGAAAAATCCGCGTTATCGGCGGTTACCAGGCGGAGATACGCGCCATATAACGCCGTGTTTTTTAGTGAGGCATTCACCATGATCGCCCGATCAAATTTTGTGCGATTCAATTGGGCGTTGTCGAATTTGGCATTTTGAAGATTCGTGCGCACCAGGTTTGCTCCGCTTAAATCTGCGCCCCTAAAATCTGCGTTAATGAGAATTGCTTGCTCTAAATTGGCCTCGCGCAAATCCGCATCACGGAAATCTGCGTCGGTCAAATCTTTTTTTGACAGGTCGATCCCTCGAAATTGTCCATATCGAAACGGGACATTTCGCAAAGAATGCCCTTCTTTCAAAAAGCGCTGAACATCTTTCTCTGTATAGATAATATATTTTTCTTCCATCGCAATTTCCTCAAGATCAGTCTTTTCCGACATCAGCATATTGTGCTCGAAATTCCAACGTTTTCATCAAACTTTCTATTTTAAACGCGCGGTCTCCCGGAAGTTGAGCAATCCAATAATTCGATTTGGGAAGGCGACCAATATCTTTCATGCGAAGGTCCCATTGGCTTAACCAGGCAGCAACCGCTTCATCTTTGCTGAAAGCGAGGCGCATTCTCACTTCCATCGCCGGCAACTCTTCGAATAAATCCAATACAGTCTCTGTCTTAAATGCCTCCAATATTTCTCCTTGTTTTGGCCCTCCGAGCGTCACGCGGCAGCGTGTGATGACATCTTTAACTTTGTCTTTTCCTTCCGGCCCGCCAAGGTCATACATGAGTTCAAGTAAAATATATGGCACGGCTCTCATGGAGATCACTTTGCCTTTGCTGATGCTTTTGTTTTTGTTCCGCTGCCCGGCACCCGGCACATACATTTTCCACAGGTTTTCATCCTGCGCGAGAAGATGCAGAATCGCGACTGTCGAAAGCTTGGACATTTTTTTCGCGACTTGCACCGGATTGATAAACCGCTCTGCCAGATGACGTTCTTCGTAATTTGGGTTCTTCTCGTTCATCCAATGGCACAACAAATCAATCACCACCCTCGGAAAAGCGCGGCACATCATTTCCAGAAGCCAGATTGGCGTGAGATACATCATTAACCGTTGCACTGAAGCCATAATCGTTTCCTTATCTCCTTCTCTTCGAATATGAAACTATCGCTGCACTTGCACCCATTGATACTGAATTTGTTGGGGATAATTCCGTTCATATCCCCAATATTGCGCGACGACCCAGCGTCCGGTATTTGGAGGGACATAACCAATTGTGCCGCCATACGTCGGAAGAGGGGTTGTCGTCGGCAGTGGTCGAGGCGTTGGCAGTGGAGAAATTTTTCTTACACCACTGCTGGTCGTATTGTTCGTTCCAGATTCCTCGGCAGCGGTTGAAGATGATTCGGAAATGACGTTAAAAATCATCGAACTAAACGTCACAACGAAAACAAGACCCGCGCATACCACCAGTTCTATGCCACACGCCAGCACATCCGACATCGTAATCTTGGTTCGAATTCCGCTGCTCATGGGATATTCTCCGGTGAATTTTGCACAGTGTTCAAAATCTCTTCCCCGCGCCGGACTTCATCGCTCATTTCATCAGATGCGGCAATGAACGGTTTTTTGGGCGCATGCATGATAATCAGGGTTGTGGTTGCCCCGACGCATAATAATATGGGAAGAATATACAATGCCTTTGCCAGCCCTGAAAAATTTTTCGATTTTACCATTGCACGACGATCAGCCGTCCCATTGGAAATAAATAATGCGTTTCCACTGCTCGCTGATCAGCCAAACTCACCTCTCTTGTTTTTTACAACGGAAGTTTTCCTGAGAGTATTCCAAACACAATGCCGAAAATGACGACAGCAGTAATAAACATCGCAAGCAGCACAAGGCGAGACCCGGTCAACTCTTCAAATATTTCTAATGCCGTCTTCGTCGAAGAATAGACGGTAATGCCGATGATTGACAGCAGAGAAGAGAGCAGAAAGCCGCCTGCGGCCAGTATGATAAAAACGCCGCCTGTCACTAAGGTTGCTTTTCCGGCGATGAGAACCGCTTGTCCAGCATCCACATCGCTGAAGATCGTTGCTCCACTCACCGCAATGATATGAATGATGCCTAACACAACCACGCAGAATAACGCCCCGCCAAGGAGAATGAGAAATAGCGAACCTAATAGACGGGAGGTCTGAGACACATTTTCCATGAAGATATGTGGCAATAACTTGTGCAAAATTTTCAGGGTGACATTAAATATTGCCTGAAGAAGATGAATTGGGAATAATAAAATGGCGACAACCGTATGCCAGCCCCATTTGAGCAGTTTTACCGGAAAACTTAACACTGATCCGACCAGACTTTGCTGAGAAATACCAGAGAACGGCATTAGCATGCCCTCCTTGAATCCTTGAAAGATATGATAGAAAAGCGTTGTTACAAAAAAACTCCTAAAATAGAATCTATGCGCAAACCGTCGTTTTTATCTCTTAATTCGTGGGAATATCTCCACTCTTGCGCAGATAACCTAAAAACATAACGCACTTTTTCAAGATCGTCAAGAAAAAAATTATTGGTAACGCAAGAATTCTCTTATAGTTACGTTTTGGCGTCACGCGGAGACGCTCACCCTTGTAAGTAACAGAGGCTTTTTATGATAGCGGAAGAGATTGGGAAGAGTCAGGCGCGGGTTCGCGTTCGACTTTGACTTGCAATATACGTTGTTTATTCGCATGCAAAATCGTAAATTTCACATGACGGTGAATCACCACATCCCCTTCTTTCGGAACATCGCCAAAGATTGCCAACAGAAGGCCGCCAACCGTATCAAATTCTTGCTGTTCGATGGCTAAATCACCAACAAACTCTTCAAGCTTGTCAATGCTCGTTTTGGCATTCACTTCGAACGTATTGGCCTCAATCTGACGGATCATCTCGGCCTTTTCGCTTTCATGCTCATCCGCGATTTCGCCGAAGATGACTTCCAGCAAGTCTTCAATCGTAACAATTCCGGCGGTTCCGCCATATTCGTCAATCACAATGGCGATATGTACCTTATGTGTCTGAAATTCGTGCAATAATGCTGGAATATTCTTAGTTTCGGGGACAAAGTAGGGGGGACGCATCAGATCGGCAACGCGTACCGTATTTTCGCCATCATTCCAGTAACGAAGCAGGTCTTTAATGTAGGCGATGCCAATAACATGATCGACCGTTTTACGATAGACCGGAATGCGAGAATGGCCTTTTTCCAGAGCCAACAGGCGAAAATCCTGCAAAGACGCCGTTTCTTCAATCGCGACCATATCAATGCGAGGCACCATGACCTCTCGCACAATGCCTTCTTCGAAATCGCGGATATTCCGAATCAGTTTGGCTTCATCTTCTCGCAGTGAGTTGGTCGCGATAACAGAAGGATCATGCAGCGGCTCGACGTGTAAACTGCTCGTTCGAGTTGAGTAACGGCGGTGATGCCAGAGCAGAATCAGGAAGACAACAAGACACAGGGACAAAACCAGAGTATTTATCAGCGCATGAGTGTTCATCTTATCAACCTCTCTCTCCTGCATACGATGCGCGGAGCAGATTTTCTCAGGCGAACGCCTGGAGGATATTGTCGAGCAATTGTCGTTCAAGCGCTTCCATCTCTTCGGCGTCTTCGTCGCTTTCATGGTCATATCCCAACAGATGAAGCATGCCATGAATCAATAATATCCAGATTTCCCGTTCGAGAGAATGTCCACGCTCATCCGCCTGCCGTTGCGCGGTATCAGTCGAGATAATGATATCGCCTAAGGCGAGAGGTTGTTCTGCCATTTCTACCAGAGAAGGAGAGAATTCCCGGGCTTCCTGAAACGCAAAAGAAAGCACATCTGTTGGGCGATCAATCCCTCGATACTGCCGATTTAGTACGTGCATTGCATCATCGCAAACCAGAGTGATGCTCACTTCGCACCGCTCTTCGCACTGCATCGCCGTCAACAGCCACTGCGCCGCCCGACGCAATTGGGATAAATCTATGTTATATGATTGTTGGTTATTCGCCAGCAGAATATTCATGCGTTTTTGATTTTCGTCGTTTTTCGTCGGCATGTTCGTAAGCTTCGATAATATCCTGCACTAACGGATGCCGAACAACATCGTTTTTAGAAAAATAGACAAACTTCAACTTCGAGACATGTTTCAGCGTTTCCTGCGCATCCTTCAGGCCGGATTTTTTATCCGTCGGCAGATCAATCTGGGTAATATCGCCAGTCACTACCGCCTTTGAGTTGTAGCCCAGCCGTGTCAAGAACATTTTCATCTGTTCCGGCGTTGTGTTCTGCGCTTCATCCAAAATGATGAATGAGTCATTTAATGTCCGTCCGCGCATAAAGGCAATCGGGGCGATTTCGATGGTGCCGCGCTCGATCAATTTGCGTGTGCGTTCGATGTCGACCATATCATACAGCGCGTCATACAGCGGTCGTAAATACGGATTCACCTTTTCATACATATCGCCGGGAAGGAAGCCCAATTTTTCGCCAGCCTCAACGGCTGGGCGCGTTAAAATAATTCGGCTGCATTCTTTTTGTTGAAGCGCAGCAATGGCCATTGCCATTGCTAAATATGTTTTTCCGGTCCCGGCAGGGCCGATGCCAAACACCAAATCATATTCCTTGATCGCTTCAATATACTGTTTCTGTACCAGGCTTTTCGGACTGACGCCAGGTTTGCGTGACGAGACATCTATTGAATGTAAATATACATCCAATAAGCGAGCGCTGGTGTCTTGCGAAATAATCCGAATTGCCGCCTGCACATCGTGTCGCCCGATAAGGTATCCGCGAGCGGAAAGCGTTGCCAATTCTTGCACGATGCGTTCGACTAAGACGACATTCTCCTCATCTCCAGCTAATGTCAGTTCATTCCCGCGATTTGAGAGCGTAATTTGGAACGTTTGTTCTAAAAGCTTCAGATTTTCGTCAAAATCGCCGACAAAATTTTGCAAAAATTTTCCAGAAGGAACAGTGATAATCTTTTTATAATTTGCATTCATGCGCGTTCTGATTCTCAAGAATTACGGAAATGCAGGCGTGGCAAAACACCCCGTAAAAAAGAACAGGGACTCAAAGAACAACTTTTCTGTTCTTCGTAGTCCCTGTGAATGTGAAAGCTAATGTGTTATAATCACGACTTCATTATTTGCCGTCGTGTAAGCTCCATGCTCCTCGGGTTTTTGCAAACTTGATGGCTTCTTTCTTCATGTCATCAGTCAACTCAGGTTCGCGAGGAATCACGAAATTCTGATCCGGGAAAATCAAATCAGGGTCTTTGATTTGCGAGCGATTCGCTTTATAAATCACCGGCCATTGGAACGGATCATCATAAATCTGTTTGTATTCCGCAATCCACCACAGCGTTTCACCTTTGATGACAATGTGATTGGTCGGATACGGTCTTGGCGTTGCGCCTGGATCGGCGATTTCGCCAGCAATCTGACGGGCCTGATTTGCGCGCTGATCGCCGCCCATATCTTTCGCGATCTGTTCGGCTTCTCTGGCTTTTGCTAACGCCGATTCGGCCAATTGTTTCGCATTGATATAATCGCCGGCTTCATACGCTTTCTTGGCTTCTTCTAATGTCTTCTGCGCATCTTCCATCTGCGCGGATGCATAGGTATAAGCCCCCGCCTGATTTGCCGCATTCAGGGCGCTTAATGCCATGTTATAAATTTCGACAGCGCCGCTATTCGCCGCATTTTTATTCGTGGCCGTCGCTGCTTGAGCTTCTCTGGAAAGTTTCAACGCTTCTAAGGCTTTTTCACGCGCCTGATGATATTTCTTCTGTTCCATCAATTTGGTGGCATCATTCAGAGCCTGTTCAGCACTCATGTACTGATCAGCCGCGTACGTTTGCGCCCCCGCATCTGTTGCTTCCTGAAACGCAAGTTTCGCATCGCTCATCTCTGTCGTCGGCGGCTTTGCGCATCCACTAAAAACCATCATCAGCGCCGCTAACATCACCATCCCCACCATCTTCCCTCGTAATTTTTTCATGTTTTTACACCTCCGCAATCAAATTCTTTCTCGTTAACAACAGGTGACTATACGCATTTTGTAAGGAAATTACCCTCAAACAAAAAACACTTCAATTCACTGTGTTTATACTATAAACACCTGTCTTGCTTGTCAATAGAAAAAACAAAAAATTTAGAGACATTTTTGACAGCTATTCTTTCGCAGATTGAAACGCGCGAATCCGCAATTCTTGCAATTGCCCAATACTCACGCTTGATGGCGCTCCAGAGAGCAAACGCATCGCCTTCTGCGTCTTCGGAAATGCGATAACATCCCGAATAGATTCCGTTAACGCACACTTTTTGTCGAATGCCGTTTTAAAAAGACCTCGCCGGTATCAGAATAAAAATACAGCGTGCGTCCGTTATTGCCGCCAATGTGCTTGCTGACAACGCGCAATTGATAGTCATCCAACAACCGCTCGGCGACCTCGATATTCATCTCTCCCACTGTTTTTAGAGGAGATGCCACCAGGATATTCGCCCCGCCAAACAATTTCACGTCAAGGTCAGACGGATAAATGCCTTTTTTCGCGAAATATTCGACAACGTATCGAATGGAACAGGAGACAAATTTAAATGGGTTCTCGCCGGAAACTGTAGCGAAGCAGGGATTTGGGCAGGCTTCGCTGCATTGAGACGTTCCGAGCCCAAGTTCAGATAATTGGGCATGGCAGATCGCCCCGCAGCCCGACGCATGATGATGAAACACGATTGCTAAACACGACCCTAACACTGTCCAGATGATTGCTGGCGTCTCGGCAATATATATTTCCCCCGGATATAAACAGACATACTGATATTCTTTGGCACGGTTCGTCATAATTGCCTGCGAGATTGTGATTGATATTTCTTTACGACCGTTCTATTTATTACAATCCCGCAGAAAGTCAAGCGCCATTTTTCATGCCAGTCGAATCTTTTCTGTTCATGACGTACCGGCTGAATTTTTCTCTTGACATACACGCTGTTGATCTTTACGGTTTCATCGCCTGTTAAACCGCGTCAGTAAAAATTTCTTTCGGAAGCAAGACACGGCGATGACAAAAAATGCGAAAGAACTGAATTTGGGTGAAATTCTTCGAGATGCTGGCTTAATTTCTCCGGCGCAGCTCGCGAAAGCCTTTCAGGAACAACACGCCAGCGGTTCAAGCCTCGTCGAGATACTGACCAAAAAACGGTATATCTCCAAACAAAGCCTTGTCGATCTGATGACCTACGAGATTCCCTCTCCTTTCAGCAGCAGCGACGCAGACAAAGCCTTAAAAGAACTCCTGTTAGATACAGGGTTGACCACTGAAGAAGAATTGCGGCAGCTCATTGACGAATCAGAATTAGGGCGATTGCTTGTGCAGGAGAACTACATCAAAAAGTTCCAATTAGAACTCGCCCGCCAGGAACAGGCGAAAACTGGCCTCCCGCTCTGGCGAACGCTGATTAATTTCCGTTTTCTGACGCCGAATCAGATGAATGCCGTGCTGAAAGAGCAAATGTATCGCGCTCAATACGGCAACCTCGACGAGTTAGTGGGAGAAATCCTGGTGAATACCAGGCAAATCACGAAAGAGCAACTTCGACGCGCGCAGGAAGCGCGGCTGACGTCCTCGAAGCCACTTGCCAAAATGTTGATTGATGACGGCGTGATTTCTGCTTCAGGATTGGCGAAAGCGTTGGGAGACCATCTGAAATTGCCATTTGTGGATGTCAGCGCCATTGAGATTGATGAAACCGCTGCCAAATTGTTGCCGGAAAGTTATCTCCGCGAGCATAGCCTGCTCCCGTTCAAACAAGAAGATGCGCAAGACGACAGTCCGCCTCGCATCTGGGTGGCGATGATTGATCCCCTCAATATTGCGGCGCGGGACAATATTGGCATGATTCTTGGCTGCGAAGTCGTGCCAGTTGTCACCACTGAAAAGTCGCTGCAAGAACAGCTTGCGCGGCTGTTCCCTGAGCCATCGGTGCGAGATTTGCTTTCGCAATCGCAGATAATCCGCCCCGCCTCAGATGTCACACCATCATCGCAGATTTCTTCGCTTGTCGCCCTGTCCGAGAATGATGATGTGTCAATTGTCAAACTCGTCACCTCGCTGATCGAAGGCGCGATTCATGCGAACGCTACCGATATTCATTTTGAGCCGCAGCCTAATGAAGACCTACGGATACGTTACCGGATTGATGGCCTGCTGCATGATGTGATGAAAATCCCGAAACAGGCGCATCTGATGGTGATTTCTCGGATCAAAGTGCTGGCTGACATGGATATTACGGAACGGAGACAGGCACAAGATGGACATCTCACGATGAAGGCCGGTCATGCTCAACCGTGCGCCCACGCTGCACAGACTGAGCATTCAGGCTTTTGAACCTACTTTGATTGAAGGCAGCGCTATCCAGTTACACCCTCTGGTCTGCTCGGCCTTCAATGCCGACTTCGATGGCGATCAGATGGCGGTACATGTACCGCTATCGCGCTCTGCTGTAAGGGAGGCTCGTGAGCACATGCTTAGCATATACAACATGTTGCTGCCGAGCTCGGGCGAACCAGTCATGACCCCCACCCTCGACATGGTTCTGGGATGCTACTACCTTACTCATATCAGGCCGGTGACCGATGGCAAGCTCAAAATGTACGGTGATCCCGCTGAGGCAATTCTGGCCTATGAGATGTATAAGATAACCGGAGATCCGATCTATCCTGACCTGCATGAGGAAATCTCGGTCAGGCTCAAGGGCAGCCAGCAGGTCAAAGAAGATGTTTCCGGAGAACAGACTGCCGAAGATAAAAAAGTCAGCGAGTCTGATCTGGCCAAAGAGTATGAAGATATTCGTATGGCCGGCCCGCAGAGCAGCATTATCAGAACCACAGTCGGCCGTATCATGTTCAATATGATCCTGCCCAAACAGTTGCGCGAGCATGAACCTTACAATGGTTTCTATAACTTCGCAGCCAGTAAGGGCGATCTGCGCAGACTTGTCTCTGAATGTTTCCGCTGGTGCGGGCGTGAAAAGACTGTGCGTATGCTGGATGAGCTCAAACGCATTGGTTTTGAATACTCCACCAAGTCGGGCACGACCATTGCCGCACGCGATATTGAAGTACCACATATCAAGCAGAAGCTGATCGCCAAAGGTGATGAAGACGTTGCCATTCTGCACAGCCAGTACAACCGCGGTCTTATCACCGAAGAAGAATATGAGAGCCAGGCCATCGATGTCTGGACCAAGATCACCAATACCATAGAAAAAGAGATCCAGGGTTCGCTTAACCGCTACGGCGGCGTTTACATGATGGCGCACTCGGGAGCAAAAGGTAACATCTCACAGATCAGGCAGATGGCAGGCATGCGTGGACTGATGACCGATCCTTCGGGACGCATCATTCCGTTCCCTATCAAAGCAAGCTTCCGTGAAGGCCTCTCCGTGATGGAATACTTCATGTCAACCCATGGCGCCCGCAAGGGTCTGGCTGATACCGCTTTGAGGACATCTGAAGCCGGTTACCTGACGCGCCGTCTGATCGATGTTGCACAGGACCTGATCATTCTTGAAGAAGACTGCGGCTATAACGGTGAAGGTCTGGAGTTCACCTCTGTAATCAATGAAAAAGAAAAAGGCCTGTTACCGCCGTTTGAAGAGCGTATCAAGGGCCGTATTGCAGCCAGGGAAGTGGTCAACCCCGAGACGGGCGAGATCATTGTTGACAGGAACGAGATGATTGATGAGGAGAAAATCAAGCAGATCATTGCAGCCAAAGTAAAGACAGTCAATGTCAGGTCACCTTTGATCTGCAACTC
The DNA here is from genome assembly GCA_000739515.1 of Candidatus Moduliflexus flocculans. Classification (GTDB taxonomy): domain Bacteria; phylum Moduliflexota; class Moduliflexia; order Moduliflexales; family Moduliflexaceae; genus Moduliflexus; species Moduliflexus flocculans. The sequence goes on along the minus strand of DF820455.1, from coordinate 694,553 downwards.
CAAGCGCGGTATTTGCCGTAAATGCTACGGTCGAGATCTCTCCTCTACAGAATTGATCAAGATTGGCACGGCTGTCGGTATAATTGCTGCACAAAGCATCGGTGAACCGGGCACGCAGCTTACGCTGAGAACCTTCCACACCGGTGGTGTGGTGGGAACCGACATCACGACCGGTCTGCCGCGTGTAGAAGAGCTGTTCGAGGCCAGAGTGCCCAAGGGCAAAGCTGTTCTAACCGAGATCGATGGTACAGTTAATATGAACGAGATGATCGAGGACGGCGCACTCAAAAAGCGCGAGATCACGATCACCCACGTTGAAGCCTACCCGATTGAGCATGAGATACCCGAGGGTNTGATTTTCTCATTTTTGCCATTGTTCTATACACCCTTTCGTATCGCACTCACGGAAGGGTTCTCCTTTAGTTTCTCTGAGGCATAACAACCAGATGTGCGCCTGTTACGCATTCTTGATATTGAACCGGATCGATCATTCGAATTTATGCGAGGCAAAGGGTGTGATAAATGCTTCCATTCTGGATATTCAGGGCGAACGGGAGTGTTCGAAGTGATGAAATTAGACGAACGCCTGCGGGAAGGGATTGTCAAAAATGTCCCGGTCGCAGCATTGAAAGAGATGGCGATTTCTCAGGGAATGAATACGTTGAAAGCGAGCGGCATCAAAAAAATCAAACGTGGCGAGACAACGGTCGAGGAGACGCTGCGCGTCATCCTTTGATCCGCTTTTTTCCTCGCCTTAGCAAGCAAGGAGGCCAGAGACCATGAACGGAGAACAACAGACCACTCAAGTGTCAGCCCCTCAGCAATCCCCGCAAGAATCACCGATTTCCTCGCCGAGCGCGGCGAAGTTTTCGCTCAAGCTCCGCGCAATCGGCGTCAATGCGGTGACAGTGTTTTGTCGTCAGCTTTCCACGCTCGTGGACGTTGGCATCCCGCTCTTAAAATGCCTACAAATCCTCTATCAGCGCACCAGCCATGAAAAATTGCAGGCCGTTATTCTGCAACTCTCGCAGGATATCGAGCAGGGACATTCGTTTTCTACGGCCTTAGAAAAATTTCCAAACATTTTTTCCCCGTTTTTCATTAATATGACCAAAGTGGCTGAAAAAGGTGGCTCGCTGGATGAATCGCTTAAAGTTGTAGCCGATGTCATGGAAAAGGAGGAATTGATCCGGCAGAAAGTGCGCGATGCGTTATACTATCCGCTCATCACGCTCGGCGTCGGCATCTTTGTCGTGGTTCTCTTGATCGCGGTGATTGTGCCGATGTTTAGCAATTTGTACGCCCAACAGAATTTCGAATTGCCATGGCCGACGCGCATGCTGATCGCAATCGGCGATCCTCGCCTGTTCTGGATGTGGCTGCTGCTGATTGGAGGGGCGGTGTTATTTTTCTTCTCATACGCCCATAGCAAAGGCAATGAAGCGTTTTTTGATCGCAATAAGCTGAAAATTCCGATTATCGGCCCACTGTTAACCAGACTCTATGTTTCACGTTTTTCTCGGAACTTTGGCACGCTATTGCGTGGCGGTGTCCCGATGCTGCAAGCCCTTGATGTCGTCAAAGAAACCTCTGAAAACGTCATGGTGCGAGAAGCCGTCGAGCGCGTCATTCGCCATGTCGAACGGGGAGGGCGCATCGAACAGCCCTTACGCGAATCAGAAGTGTTTCCTGATGTGGTGGTGGATATGCTGGCGATTGGCGAAGAAGCCGGAAAATTAGACCTCATGCTGTTTAAAGTGACGGAATTGTATGACGAGGAAATTGATCGAAATATTAATACGCTTGCCTCCTCGCTACAGCCAATTCTGATTGTGATTCTCGGATTTTTGACAGCGTTTGTCGCAGCAGCGATGTTCTGGCCATATTTTCGGATGGCCGAATTCTTAGGTTCGACGATGTAGCCTGAGGCAGGGGGATATACGAGTGTCGTCGGTCAGTCCGGGAATGTATCCAAGGGAGATTCTTTATGAAACAAAACAGAACGATCGGTTCTATTTTGCTGGACGTGGAGTTAGTCAGTCAGAAGGATATTGAGCAGGCGCTGGAATTACAGAAGCAATCAGGCAAGCGTCTTGGAGAGGTGTTGGTGCAGTTAGGCGTGGTGTCGGATGACGACATTCGTTGGGCGTTGGCCGAGCAATTGAATCTGCCGTATGTGAATATTCGCAAAGATCAGGTGGACACAGATGTGGCGAAACTGCTTCCCGAAAACCTTGCGCGTCGTTACCATGTCATCCCGATCCTGAAAATTGAACATGAATTGACGGTCGTGGTTGATGATCCATTAAATACAACGATTATCAAAGATATCGAACAGATCACGAAATGCAGCGTCAAAATCTCGCTTGGTCGAACTTCTGATATTTTGCTTGCCATAGACGAAATTTACGGTTCATCGGAAGAACGCCAGGATCGCGCCCAGGAACTTCCTCCGCAATTTACCTCTCAGTGGTTTCAGGAAGACGACATCCAAAAAATCCTGAACGATCCTTCCGGGCAGGTTCTGATGGAGCTTATTTTTTTGAATGCATTCCAACATAACGTCTCGCGCATTCACTTCCAACCTGGAGAGGAAACCTGTCATGTGAGTTATCGCGTCAATGGCAATTTGCGGGAAATCATGCGCCTCAGCAAGGAGTGGTTTTCGATCCTGTTGTTTCGTCTGAAAATTAGCGCGGGGCTTGAAGTCTCTCATGTCCAGCACACCCAGTATCGGGAGTTTTTATATCAAGATGGAAACGAGGCGCAGGAAGGGGAAATGGCTGCGTCAGTGCCTCTGGCCATATCTATTCTGCCGACAGAAGCGGGAGAAACGGTGTTAGTGAATGTGATGAATAGACCTGTGAACAATCTCTGGGATCAGGTGCGCAGCGAAACTATTTCTTCGATTCAGGAGCAGGAATTAGCGGAGGTGTTTGCTCTCCAAGAAGATTTCCCACACTGGAAAACCGGCGCAATTTTGATCGGCGGGGCTTCGCCATCCGAAGCGTTACGAACCGGATTTGCTCTGTTAAATGCGTATCCGCGTGAGCAGAAAAAAACCGTCGTCCTTGAAGCCACGTCTGAATATCGCGTTGACAATTGTTCTCATATTCGGTATATTGGCGGAAAATATTCGCAGCTTTCGCCTGACATCGTTGCGGAAAAATCTTCCTCATTTCCGTTATCATCATTGACCTCGGCAATGACAGGCTCGGCGATTGCGGATATTGCCAGTCCGTCGCAGCGGCAATTCGCAATATGGCTGAATCTTCTCCGACCTCAAGATGTTGATGTGTTGTTGGCAGATCATATTGAACATTATGTGGCGGTAGCGCAGTGCATGGAGATCGCCGGCCATGCGTTTGTCTTTGGGCTGTTCGAATTGCCGACGACCTTTGATATGCTGGCCTATCTGCTCGATTGTAACGTCAAGCCCTCGATTCTTGCGACGCGGCTGCGCGGGCTTGTGGCGCAGCTATCAGTGCGTATTTTATGTGAAGCGTGTAAATGCCCGGATGAATCCGAACAGGCGCAGCGCATCGCCGCGCAGTGGCAGCAGACAGACGCGCCCCCAACGATTTATAAGCCGAGCGGCTGTTTGGAATGTCAGATGACCGGTTACGCAAGCCAGGCGCTTCTGTTTGAGATATTGCGCATAGACGCCTATTTGCAGGATGCGCTTCGCGCTGGAACCCTATTGAAAGATATGCGGCAGATCGCAGAAACACACGGGTTTCAGTCGCTTCGAACCAAAGCCCTGAATCTCCTCTATTCAGGGCAGACAGGAATCAGGGAGGTGTTTTCGCTTCTCGCCTAAATGCCAGAAAGGAGCGCTCCGATATGCCCAGATACACGGCATTTTACGAAACGATATGCAGCCGCTTTTTATTGATGGCCAATGACCAATATTGATTTTCTCTTGAAACAAGCAGTCGAATCTGGAGCCTCCGATCTTCATGTTATCGGCGGAATGTCACCGGTTTGTCGGATTCGTGGGGAATTGGAGAAAATGACAGACATCCTCCCCATTTCAGATGATGAGGCGCAGGACATGTTGTGCGCATTAATGACCGAAGCGCAACTCGCAAAATTCAAGACCCAACATGACCTTGATTTCGCCTATCACATTCCGAATGTTGGCCGGTTTCGCGTGAATGTCTTCTGCCAGATGCATGGCATTGGAGCGGCATTCCGCATTATTCCGCAGCATATCATGCCATTGGAAGACCTGCACCTGCCACGCGCAGTAATGGAATTTACGCGGTTGTCGCGTGGATTAGTGCTTGTCACTGGCCCGACCGGAAGCGGCAAATCCACCACGCTGGCTTCGATGATTGATTATATGAATCGGCATCGCAAAGCCCATATCATTACGATAGAAGACCCGCTTGAATTTCTGCACGCGAATAATCTTTGTCTAATCAACCAGCGCGAAATTGGCGCACACTGCGCCACGTTTGCCAGCGCGCTCCGCGCTGCGTTTCGGGAAGACCCGGATGTCATCATGATCGGTGAAATGCGCGATTTAGAAACGATTTCACTCGCGATCACCGCCGCCGAAACCGGCCATTTAGTCTTCGGAACGCTCCATACCGGCAGCGCCGCCAAAGCGATTGATCGAATTATTGATGTCTTTCCGCCCGCTCAGCAGTCGCAGATTCGCACCCAGTTATCAGAATCGCTTAGCGGTTCGATTGCTCAGCAACTCTTAAAGCGCAGCGATGGCAGCGGGCGCGTGGCTGCTGTCGAAATTTTAGTTGGAGTTCCTGCGTTGGCGCATCTGATTCGAGAAGGGAAAACGTTTCAGATTCCATCAATCATCCAAACCGGGCGGCGCGAAGGGATGCAGACGATGGATCAGGCGATTGTTGATTTGCTCAAGCAGGGACAGATTACGCCAGAAGAAGCGCATGAGAATTGCGTTGACCGCGAGACATTTCAACGATATTTAGGAAAACTATGATAGGCCATACCGCCGATGTCCTCTTCGACACGCCAAAGGATGTCGGCGGTACGGCGTGTCATAAAAAATCGCGGCAGAGCGATCTTCTGAAATGCCCGCAGCCATACGCCCTTCGAGACCACTCAAGAAAAAGCTTGACAAAAACTCCTCAAATGTTTTTAGCATAATATATGTGTTTTTTCGTCATCCTATGATTTTCTTCATCAAACATGAAAAGAAATCGTCTATTGGTTAGTAGAGTTTAAGAATTGAGCGTAGAAAGAGGGACACGGTGATTGTTGAGCAGATCAAGGAACTTTATCGTTATCGCGGATTGATTTGGAATTTGGCCTTACGCGAATTAAAAGCGCGATATCGAGGGTCAATGTTAGGTTTTTTGTGGTCGTTTCTGAATCCGTTGCTGCTGATGTCGGTATATGCGCTGGTGTTTTCCGTCTATTTGCGGTTTGACATGGAAAGTTACGTGGTATTTCTCATCAGCGGCCTTCTCCCCTGGATGTGGTTTTCCTCTGCGCTGCTCGATAGTTCTGGCTCAATTCTTGCGGGCGGAAATTTGATTAAGAAAATTCTGTTTCCGGCTGAAGTGTTGCCATTCGTCTCAGTCCTGGCAAGCGGCATGAATTTCCTGCTGAGCTTGCCGATTTTGTTAGTGTTTGCCGTGCTTTTTAAGTTGCCGATAGGATGGTCGCTGCTGACGCTGCCGATTATCTTCGGCATTCAGATGGCGTTATCAATCGGGGTGGGATTCATTGTGTCTGCTTTATGCGTTCCTTATCGCGATATTCAACATGTGTTAGGCAACCTGTTGACCCTCTGGTTTTTTGTTACGCCAATCATTTATCCTCTCACGCAGATTCCAGAAAGATTCCGTTTCACGGTGAGCTTAAACCCGGTCGCTCCCTTGATTTTTGCCTACCAGGATATTTTCTTTTATGGCCGGATGCCGAATTTTCGGCAACTCGCTCTCGTTGCGCTCATGGCAGTCTGCGTGTATATCATTGGAGTCGCGGTGTTCGAACATTATCGCGGATCATTTGCAGAGGAGGTTTAACGAACTGTGCATGCAATTAAAGTTGAGAATGTGTCCAAAGCGTTTCGCTTGAAAAAACGCTATAAACAATCCACCACGCTGAAATCCGCATTAATCAATACGCTAAGGCGTCAGCGAGTGGCTGAAGAAGAACGACAGTTTTGGGCGCTCAGGGGGGTCTCATTCGACGTGCCGAAAGGCACGACTATAGGCATGATCGGCAGTAATGGTTCTGGCAAAAGCACCTTGTTGAAACTGCTGGCAGGGATTCATCGCCCGACATCGGGGCATGTCAGCACGAACGGGCGCATTTCCGCCCTGATTGAATTGGGTGCAGGCTTCCATCCTGAATTCACCGGACGAGAAAATATTTATGTGAATGGGATTATTTTAGGGCTGTCTCGCAAGCAAATTCAAGAACGGATTGATGATATTATCCACTTCTCCGAATTGGAAGAATTTATTGATAATCCCGTCAAAACCTATTCCTCCGGCATGTATATGCGCCTCGCGTTTTCCATCGCGGCGACGGTTGATCCAGATATTTTGCTGATTGATGAGATTCTCGCCGTCGGCGATGCCACGTTTCAACGTAAATGCCAGAATAAACTGAATACCTTCAAGGCGGACGGAAAAACCATCGTGCTGGTTACGCACGATTTGAGCGCGTTAGAACGCTACTGCGACCGGGTGATCTGGATGGATCACGGCCAACTCAAAGCCTACGGCGACGTGCAATCTGTGATGCAGATGTACCTGGAATATGTGGCCGACCAACAGCGCGCGAATCTGCTGGAAGAACACGAACATCCTGAACAAGCGCAGGAGTCAAGCCGCAAACGTCGTTGGGGATCGCGAGAAGTCGAAATCAATCAGGTCGAATTTTATAATGGTTCGCCGCATCCGACTTATCTTTTTAAAACCGGCGATAAAATGACGATTGAGATTGATTACAAAGCGTATCGTCCAGTTTATGCTCCCGTCTTTGGCATTGGCATCTTCCGCGATGACGAAACCTTTTGCTACGGCACGAACACGAATATTGAAAAAATTCATATCCCTAGGATCGAAGGCGCGGGCAAAGTCAAATTCTGTGTTGATCATCTGGACCTGACTGAGGGGAAGTATTTTATAGATATTGCCGTGCATTTAGAGGATGGCACGCCGTTTGATTATCAGACTCGTGCGTATTCTTTCGAAGTGATGTCGCTCATCAAAGACATCGGCATCTATCGCCCGTCGCATCGTTGGGAATTCGCCTGATTATTTCGAATGCGCCGTTGTCTGCGAAAGCGACAGGGCGCGTTCGATAAACTCCACTATCGCCGTCACATCATCCAGCCCAAATGTCGGCACGCCGGTGTCAATATCGCTATCAGTCACGGTGGCGAGCAAATCAGGATTCTGGTGGTTAAATAACGGCTCATCATGCACGCTCCGCCGAAAGACCTCGATTTTGGGGTGAGCGCCAGTCTTATACCCTTCCGCAATAATCAAGTCAACCTGCTGAAACAGGCGGTCTCGCAAAGCGTCTAATGAAATATCTTGCGGGGTGATTTCCACGAATGCCAGCTTATACGGCGATGCGACAACGACAGCGGCAGCGCCCGCTTGCGCATGACGCCAGCTATCTTTGCCCTCCCGATCAATCTCGAAGTCATGCAGATGATGTTTAATCGTGCCGATGCGATAGCCGCGCCGCCGAAATTCCGGGATCAATTTTTCAATCAGCGTCGTTTTGCCGCTGCCGGATTTGCCAACGATTGTCACGATTGGGATGGCAGGCAGGCTCATGTTAGTTTGCGCGAGGAATATTGGTGAAGGAGACCACGCCATCCTTGCCAACATATTTGTAAATCGAGGTGACGTGAGTTCTGCGATAGCGCGAGCGCGCTAAAAAGACGGCTTTAACTTTTTTCACATACTGCTGAGTTTCCTGGTAAGGCGGAATCTCTTTGCCATATTTGTGAACAGCTTGTTCCCCGGCGTTATATCCGGCCAGGACGAGGTCTAAGTTCTGCTCGCCGAATTCATCGAACAAAAACGCCAAATATTTAGCCCCGCCGCGAATATTCTCTTCTGGATCGAACACATCATCAACCCCAAACCGCTTTGCCGTCGCAGGCATCAATTGCATCAAGCCTTTCGCGCCTTTCGGCGACACCGCTTTCGGGTTAAAATTCGATTCGATTTTGATCACCGCTTTCACTAATTCCGGGTTCAAATCATACGCCCTGGCAATCTGCTGAATCAGGTCGAGATACGGCACAGATGACGAGGGCGAAGTTGATTGGGAAGATTCCGACCGGGAAGACCCTCGGATTATTCGCCGCTTCGGTTCGATGACTTCGAGAGCAGATACCGACGACTTCCCGATCACTGTATAACTCTGATTGCCCGGCGGCACATTGCTGTAATGCACGATGCCATTTTTGACGTACTTATAAAGTTCAGCGTTTCCCGATGCCGGAAATATCATTCCGATCAGGGCGCTCAGCACCGTGAAAATCAGCCAGCAATAGGGGATTCGATGGAAATGTATCGTCATGCCTCTCACCATACTATGCGTATTAAGGAGAGTCAAGAGAAATTTGACCGGCAAAAACATTTCAAATCCGGGAAGTCGAGACGATCACCATATCCCCTTCACGCCGGACAAGCGTTCTGCGATTATTCACCAGCACATCCGTCATCTCTGGATACTGCATTGAAAACGTTGTCGCATTGCCGGTCACGCTTGCGGAGACTTCAGTGCCTTGAAATGCCAGCGTTAATCGCTCGATTCGCGTCGGCGATTGGAATAACGTGCGATCATTCATGACCAATAAATCGGCATCTATAAGAATAATTTCTCGAACAATCTCTTTCTGCAGTTTCAGAAAGCAGAATTTTCCGCGAAACATCAAATGCTCGAGATGAATTGGCTCTGGTTTCGGCTGATATGTCAAGAATAAATAATCCATCCCTTCTTCCGAAGAAATTTCTAATGCGACGATTTCATGCAAAAGCATCGCTTCCCCTTGATATTTCGCCTGAAGATGTCGTCCGGCAAAACGAAGCGGCGTTTTGCGGGAATAGGCGCAAAGGAGTGTATTGAATGCGGCAGGGGCCGATGTTTGTTTGCCATAGCGAATGACCGGCGCTTGAATCTGCGTGCGATAGCCATCGCTGATCCAACCGGAATCCGGCGATTCTCCGCCGGTCAGAATCGCCACATCCAATTCTTTCGGATTGAACGGCATCAGCGTAAAATAACGCTGCGCTTCGAGCGAGATATTCACGCATTTGTTGGTAAAGTCAACATTCAACCGAAATGGCGCAAAATGAAAAAATTGGTCAAACACATGGTGCCCCTCGCCCGTCAACAAATCGCAGACAATCCAATACCCCGGCTTATAAAAAAAGATCGTCCGGCGGTGAGTGACAGGCTGCGATAATTCTTCGAATCCGTTATGCGTGCCGCTGAACAGGTCGAAGATCGGCGTTGTTGTCCAGAGGTCTATTGAACTTTCGACCTTTTTGTTCGGCAGAATATGCGGCGTCTGGTCAACGGTCACGGTATTATGCGCTTGAAGCGAGGAGAAATAGCGATTCCATGTCTCATATTCCTGGTAGGAATACGCGCCGGAATCTATCAGGTATTGCTGGCCGTTCGCCGCCAATTCGAAACTGAACAAATCGGAATGATTTCTGCCTGGCTCAGCAATCGGCACGCTTGTCGAAATAATGCAATAGCTGCTGTCATGCCCCCAACCGGTTCGCATCACGGCATACGATCCATCCGGCAGCAAACACGACGGCTGAGATGGCAGCGCAGGCGTCAGCGCCTCGAATTCCTGGCGGCCTTCTTCGCCAAACAACCAGATAAGCGAACCGGGAAATGGGCTGCCGAGCGCGGCAAACCTGGCATTTTTCAGGATAATCGCCGCCATGACAAACAAATAGCGCATATCATGCGACTGCCCGAACATGCCGGGAAGAAGCTGTTTTTGCGGCTCGGCGCCAAAACGGCAGATCGTTCCGTCGGGCTTCAAAAACTGCGATAATGAATCGAGTAATCTGGTCACGCCCTCCATGACCGGCGGCGAAATCAGATAGCGGTTATTTTTGCGCACCAGCAGAACGAAACAGTATAATTCGGCGATGGAAATCAACGACGCAATTGAATTCTCCAATAATTGTTCCGGCAAGAGCATCGGCGTTTTCCATTGCAAAATATCCCATCCGCGCGTGCTCCACATTTTGCTGTAGCGATACTCTGGCAGCATGGTTCCGGCAAGATATAAAAATGCCGCTCGCGCGACAATGGAAAACACGCTGCCGCCGGAGGCCCCGGATTTGCGAAACGAATCATCAATCGCGTGACCGTGATATAACAACATCTGGTAAAATCGGCAGAAAAACTCTTCGTCAAACGCCTCGGAATCCAAAAAAAATTGATAGCCGAACAGCCAAAAAATGCCGCGCAACGCGACTTCTTCCGGCGCAGCCCAATTGATACTTAACGGATAGGGGTTTTGCTCGATCCAGGTCGTCATCTGGTGGAGAAATTCTGTGGCATATTGCTTGTTTCCATCGAGCCAGTACGCTTTGCCCAAATCTAATAGATGTTGATGGCGATTGAAATCCCAGATCGGATAAATATCATTCGTGTTGTCTTCCGTGAGTTCGGAGGCCGCATATCGCCGCCCGGCCTTCCAGACCTGCATCGCGCCAGTTTCATAATTGCCGTTCCACTGAATCGGAAAATCGGTTTGGAGCGGGTGAAGCGCGTACAAAAGGAAATGGTGTTGAAGAATCTTTTCCGCGGCGTTTCGGATGGCCGGAATTTCCGCCGCATGGTTCGCTTCGAGCAGGTCGCGCAAATTTTCCTGGTTCAGGGCCGGGCTGAGAAGCGAGGGCGAGGTTCTTTTTTTGAGATAATGGAAAAATTGTTCGAACGCTTTCTCTTCTTTGCCAAAATCCAATGAAACTTTTACGGGCTGCAAATCAGGAATTTGAAAATCAACATAAAGAAATACGTCCGTGCCACGCGTCAATTTGGTCGGAAGCTCTGGCGTGCTAGTCGGAGACAGATACGAATTAGTCGTTATTTTTTTGGGTTTGAATAACCGGGAAATTGCTGTTTTTAAATCATTCACGAGACGATGCTCCTTCTTCGTTATCAATAGCAAATGTTCATATATAATAATTTGAAACCGCTGTATGAGATAAAAACAGAGAAGTCAAACAATTTTTCTTGATTTCATGGTCTTCTCGAATTACATGGGATAAATGTAAAATTCTTTTTGTAATTATTTAGCCCGCAAGGCGTGACGTGTTGGAGAAGACGACAGCAGATGCCATTTCTACCGCGCAGCGGTTGTGGTTGCGATTCCAGATCGACGGCGACGAACCTCGCTAAATAGTTACTTTTTTAGATTGCCGATAGGATGGACAAACATGGAGACGGTATGTTCGAAAAATTAGCCGCATTAGAAGAAAAATATGAAGATTTGACGCACAAGCTCAGCGATCCGAGTATTATCAACCAGCAGGAGAAATTCCGAGAATATGCCAAAGCGCACGCAGAATTAGCGGAGATTGTCGCAAAATATCGCGAATTTAAAGGGACAGCCCAGCAGCTTGCAGATGCCAAAGAATTGGTGAACACCGAAAAAGACGCGGAAATGGTAGAATTAGCGAAAATGGAAATAGACGAGTTAGCGCCGCGCTTAGACACCATCGAACAGGAATTAAAAAACCTGCTGATTCCGAAAGACCCGAATGACGAAAAAAATATTGTGCTGGAAATTCGTGCCGGAACGGGCGGCGATGAGGCCGCGCTCTTCGCCGGAGACCTTTTCCGCATGTATTCGCGTTACGCTGAGCGGCGGCGCTGGAAAGTCGAAATTATGAGCCAGAACGCGCTCGGCATCGGCGGATTCAAAGAAATAATCGCCATGATCGAAGGCAAAGACGTATATAGCCGCCTGAAGTTCGAAAGCGGAGTGCATCGCGTGCAGCGCGTGCCGGTGACGGAAGCGAGCGGGCGCATTCACACCTCCGCCGTTACAGTCGCAGTGCTGCCGGAAGCCGAAGAAGTGGACGTGCAGATCGATCCTGAAGAAGTGCGCGTTGACGTGTTCCGGTCATCCGGCCCCGGCGGACAGAGCGTAAACACCACCGACTCTGCCATTCGCGTGACCCATATCCCGACAGGCCTTGTTGTCCAGTGCCAGGATGAAAAATCGCAGCATAAAAATAAAGCAAAGGCATTAAAAATCCTTCGGTCACGCTTATTAGATCGCGCAATTGCCGAACAGCAGCAGGCCATCGCCAAAGACCGCAGAAGCCAGGTCGGCAGCGGCGACCGCAGCGAGCGCATCCGCACGTACAATTTTCCGCAAAGCCGCGTCACGGATCACCGCATTAATCTAACGCTCTATGCATTAAATTCAGTGTTGGAAGGAAATCTGGACGATGTGATTGAACCGCTGATCACCTCGGCCAGAGCCGAAGCCTTGCAGCATTCAGAAATATAGAAGCTTGCGAAGCATAACCTTCGCAGGGCTGCCAACGGTGACTACGTCTCGCAATCGCGTAGAGATGGTAATAAAATCATGGGAATCATAGATACGTTGCTCGTGCCTGCATCGTTCGAATGTTTGGGGCAGGTGCGCGAGTTTATTTTAACATCCGCGTTGAATGCCGGCTTAAGCAGCAAAGCCGCGTACCGCCTGCAATTAGGCGTGGATGAGATTCTCACCAATACTATCGAATATGGCTACGCCGGGCTGGACTGCGAAAAGCTCATTTGGATTACCGTGCAAGAAGAAGCCGCCAGCGTCCACGTCGTTTTGGAAGATCAGGGACACCCGTTTGATCCTCGCCAGCATCTCACGGTCGAAAATTTCGACGTGCCGTTAGAAACCCGCAACCCCGGCGGATTAGGCATTTTTCTCAGCATGACTTCCCTCGACGATCTGCGCTACGAACGCGGAGAGGGACGAAATCGCATTTCCTGCGTCATGAATAAAGAAAGCATTCATGGCGAAAAACCGGCGGAACATATTCTTCTGGTCGGCGCCTGCCCGTCCTCTGCCACGCCGTTGATCGAGACGCTGAAAGCGACAGGCTATATGATCGCGACAGCCGCGACTGGCGAACAAGCGCTTTCCAGACTGTTCGTCAATTCGATTTTCGACCTTGTGTTGATTTCGCTGCATGTGCCAGATATTCCGATAGAAAATTTGTTGGAGCAATGGGCAACAAATGGCATGATGCAGGAAATTCCGGTCTGCGCTCTGACATCAGTCGCCGAGCTTTCCCGCGCTGAAGCGTGCCTCCGATATGGCGTGGCGGATGTGCTGGTTTATGACGTGTATAGCCCGAATTTGTGGAAACATCATATCGCGCAAGCGCTTCAACGTCAGCGAATGCAGGCGGAAGTCGCTTCCAGCCAGACGCAATTGACCATCTTGCAGAAATTGGCCGATGATCTGACGCAAATTATCCTGCCCGTCGGCATCGCGCTCTCGCGCATCAAAAATTTCGACCGCCTGCTGGAACGAATTCTGCGAGAGACCAAAACCGTTTGCAATGCCGATGGCGGCACGTTATATCTGCGTAATGACGACCTACTGAATTTTGCGATCATGTTAAACGATTCGTTAGGCATTGCGTTTAACCAGAGCGCCTCCAAAGAGACCATGCCGGCGCCTCTGTCGCTGCACGATCCCACTGGCGAGCCGAATTATGAAAATGTCGCCACATCGAGCGCACTGTCTGGACAATCGATCAATATTCCCGACATTTACCACGTCGTTGATTTCGATTTTTCCGGCGCAAAAGCCTTTGACGCCGCCAGCGGCTATCGTTCGATGTCCATGCTCACCGTTCCGCTGAAAGATTATGATGGCGAGGTGTTCGGCGTGCTGCAACTGCTGAATGCGCAGGATTCCGAAACCGGCGAAGTGATTCCGTTTACCGATTACATGCAGCAAGCGGCGGAGGCATTGGCTTCGTTAGCGTCACTCGTACTCAGCAACCGCTTATTGTTAGAGCGGCAGAAAGAATTGCTGCGCATGGAGGAAGAACTGCATATCGGGCGGCAAATTCAGAATACGTTTCTGCCAGCGACCATTCCGACCATTCCTGGCTGGGAAATCGCGGTCAGTTTACAGCCTGCGCAGGAGATCTCCGGCGATTTTTATGATATTTTCCCCCTAAATGATGATCAGCGATTGGGATTTGTCATCGCCGATGTCTGCGATAAAGGAGTTGGAGCGGCATTGGTGATGGTGCTGATTCGCACGTTGATCCGGGCGTTTGTCGAATATAGCGCCGACAGCGCCTCATCGGTGCGGAGCGTGTTAGAAGCGACCAACCAGTATATCCTGAAAAACCATGCGAAAACCACCATGTTCGCGTCGCTTTTTATTGGAATGTTGAATCCGTATTCCGGGAAATTAGCGTATGTTAACAGCGGGCATCCTGCGCCCGTTATCGTTAACGCTGATGGGATTCGCGCCGAACTTGAACCGACCGGGCCAGTGATCGGCGCATTCTCAGACAGCACGTTCGCTGTGCGACAGGCGACGCTTGCGCCAGGCGACACGATTTTTGCGTTTACCGACGGCGTGACCGATGCGCGTGATCAGGCAGGCAATTATTTTACGCGCGAACGGCTGCTTGCGCTGCTTCAGCGTTTTCCCAATATCCCCTCCCGCGAGTTGTTGGACAGGATGAACGCCGACGTTCGAAGCTATACCGCCGACGCACAGCAGTTCGACGATATCACGATGATCGCCATCCGCCGCTTGCCATAATCGCGGTTATGACATCAGGGTGATCAATCCGCCATTTTGCGTGCCAATGAAATGCAGCCGCGCCCAGAAGCGGAAAAAGAGTTCCGCGTTAAAGCGATGAATTGCCTCGAATCGTTTTCCAACCGCCGCATACAAGACTTTTTCATCAAACAAACGCCGCAGCAAAACCGCTCCAAGCGCCGCTCTCCCGCCGTTTTGCTCCGCTGCCTCAAGCGCATCTGTAAATGAAATTGACGGCGTTGAAAATCTCAATCCTTTAAGAAAATCAAGAATTCGCGCCGTAACAAAGAGCGTGAACAGATCGTCACGCCTGACGTATGGCGTTTCATGCGCCATCGCCGTCAATCGCGCTTTAAAAATGTCTTCCTCAGTCATTTCGGCAAATGACGAGGCCATCGGCATGTTCGGCGTCATGTAAAAAAGCGACGCGCCGATTAGCACAGGAAGTTCAGCGTTGATCGCTAATGAATCAAGCATGGATTCCAACCGTTCATCCGGCAGGCCGAAGATGTGATATGAAACGATCTTGAAGCCAAACAACGCGCTAAAGCGGACAATTTCAAGATACTGCGCGAACGAGTGCGGGCGATTCGCCTGTCGCCGAATGCCGCTTTCTGCCGTGACTAACGACAAATTGAGATGCGTGAATCCCGCACGTTTCATCAGGCCAAGCAATTCCTGATCCAGGCTATGATACGATAAGCCGTTCATGGCGAGAAATTGCGCGTCGCCTTCAGGAAAACGAGTGATCAGTTGCTCGCATAACGCCTTCATCTCAGCGGTTCGAACGGTCAAATTATCATCCTCAAAGTCAAACACGCGATAGCCCTGCGCGTAACGGAGCGCGATTTCCTCAAGAATCGCCTCATTCGAACGGCGGCGATAGGTCGCGCCGAACGTCAGATGCACCGAGCAGAACGCGCAGTGATGCGGGCAGCCGCGCGAAGTCACGATTGTGCAAAGCGGGCGACGCTCAAAAACGTAGCGTTCCGGCGGGAAATCCGAGAAATCCGGCAGTGGCAGGTCGTCAATCGAGTAATTCGCCGCCATCGGCGTCAAGACAATTTCGCCTTCTCGCTTCAAGCCCAAATTTGGGACTTCCGCGTAATCGCCGCCATCTTTCCAGGCTCGCAGAAACTCCACTAACGGGCGTTCTCCTTCGCCGCGAATCACGAAATCCACACATTTGTGCCGCAATACGTTTTCCGGCGCGGCGGACACATGCGATCCGCCCACCAGAATCGTGGCAGGACACACCTGCCTGATCGCCTCGGCGCAGCGGATGACTTCGCGGGAATACGCGGAAAAAAGCGATGAAATGCCGACTATATCAGGCTGTTCGGCGGCAACCTCAGCAGCAATTTCGTCGAATGACGCGCCGAAATGGTAATAATGATAAAACGAGCAAAACGGGCTTTTGTCAGGATACGCGTAGTATGCTTTCAGATAGCCAAGCTCTTTCGGCAGCGGAATCGGCCTTCGTCCTCGGCCATGATGGAAATCTTTGATCGTGACCTCAAAATCCGGCAGTTCGCGCCGCACGATGGCTTTCAAATACGCCAATCCGAGAGGCTGCAAGCGGATCGGCGTATCGTAGAAGTCCTGAACCGGAGGCTGAATTAAGAGGAGTTTATAAGACGCCTTTTTCATCACGCCGCAATAATACGTTTCACCTGCTGCGCGTGTTTATCCATGTGAGCGAAATAATCGTGAATCAGGTCTTGCAGCGGCACTGCCGGGCGCTCCCCGATTTGCAGCATCGAAGCGGCGAGATCATCCGCCGGAAAATGGGCGATAATATGCAGCAGCATCCGATTGTAATGATACCACAAGACGAGGAGGCTTTGAAATTCCATGCTGTCATAATGCGCCCGGCTGACACAGACATTTTGATCGTACCCTGGAAACACAAAATGACCTTGCGACTGATAGCGCAAGAACCGCTGATGATTGTTGCTGGCTGAATCCACTAAATGCCCGACAATCTGCTTAATCGTCCAGCCCCCTTCGCGTTCGCGCTTGTTCGGGTCCGGGCAGGTGGCAAACAATTGATACATCCGCTCGATTTGTTCGTAGTCGTGTTGAAACATAGAGACTCCTTGCATAAAATATTCTTATGTCTCGTGCCGCTGACGTCCTCATCAGCGGCACGAATGGCTCATGAAAATTCGCGAAGTGATACTGTTCCGCGTATTCCGAAAAAATGTCAACCTTTTTCTCTGCCGCGTTCTGCCAGTGATGCTTAGAAATTTCTCTTGACAAAACGCCGCGCGATAGCGATTTTTCAGGGAAAACGGAGACAATACAGTGTTATTCACTTGCATTGAAAGAGTCAAAACCTGTCAGACACCTTGAAGGTGTCTGACAGGTCTGTTCAATCGTCGTACATAATGCTATAATTGTGAAATACCGCATGACTCATGACGACTGAACAGGAGCGCAAACGCTGGCTTCTGCGCTCCTGTATCCAGTCGAGAGAGAACGTATGTCATGGCGTCAATCTTTTCTGATGATTCTTCTGCTGCCGTGCTGTCTCGGCTTTTCAGCGTTTTCCTACCATCTGCTTTCCGCGAATATTATATCGCAGGTCGCGCTGACCGCCGCCGACACGCAGCGCATCGAAACCGTATTAACTGGCCAGCGCGAACGGCTGGAAGGGCTGTTTCACCAGCAATTACGCGAGAAGCCGCGCGTTCAGATTTACGCCTCGACGCAAGCATTCACCGATGCCACCGGAGCAGCCTGGTTTGTTGGTGGCATCACGCAGCGCGGCCAAATTTATCTGCAACCGCTCGCGGCGTTAGTGCGGAAACAGAAACTCGACGCAATCCTTCGTCATGAATATACGCATGTCTTTGTCGAAACGTTCTTCCCTGATTTGCCGGCGTTTGTGAATGAAGGTGTCGCGCTCTGGTTCAGCGGATTCGAGGTCGAGCCGCTTCCTGCGGTATCATCCGAGCAATTAGCTCGCTGGGAGGCCAACCCATCTTATTTCGAACGCGCCGCAGATATGAACCGCTATGTGGCTTCCTGTCGCGGCTTTATCGCCGATATGATTGCGCAAGACGGGCTTGATGCCACACTTGCTCGCATTCAAGAGCAAGACCGCGTCTTATTTGAACAGGATTATCGTCAGTTTTTCCAAAAAAATTTCGCTCAGTAGAATTCTTCATGGCGCAGAATTTTTTCTCTTGACACGCCCCTTTCATTTTTCCCAATGTAAGCCATTTCGATGGATAACCACGTTCCTTCTTCTCACCGTCCAGCAGGAGCATAACTATGGCAAAGCGCAAACGACTTGGCGAAGTGTTAGTGGATGCCTGCATCATTAGCGAAGAACAACTCCAAAAAGCGTTAGACGTTCAACGGCAGAAACCTGCGCTCATTGGTCAAATCCTCGTCAATATGGGTTGGGTTTCGGAAGAAGAGATTTGTCGCGCTGTCGCGGAATTGCTCAATGTCGAATTTGTTGATGTGGATGGCGCTCTGGTCAGTCAGGAAGTCGTCCAATTAGCCTCAGAAGAGCTTGCGTCTCAACGGAATATTCTGCCATTATTTGTGCAGAATCACGTGTTATTTGTGGCGATGGAAAACCCGCTTGACGTGGAGATCATTCAGCGGCTTGAATTCTCCACCGGCATGCAGGTGAAGCCGCTGATCGCTCCGCCGTCGCAATTGCGCCAGATGGTCAAAAAGCATTACAATGTGGATGAATATCTGGGGCAAGTGTTACAGAATGTGGCAGAAAAAGAGGGCGTCAACGTTGAAAATGAGGAGGGGACAGATGCGGAAGGCGGCGTGGATGTCAACGAAATCCGCAAAGCCAGCGAAGGGAGTCAGGTCATTCGATTAGCAAACATGGTGATTGCCGATGGCATCAAAAAACGCGCCAGCGATATTCATCTTGAGCCATCGGATAAATATTTAAACGTGCGCTACCGGATTGACGGGTTATTAAGCAAAGGGCTGCGCATTCCGAAATGGCTGCAATTGCCGTTGACCTCCCGCATTAAAGTCATCGCCGGCTTAGACATCGCCGAACACCGCAAGCCGCAGGATGGACGGATTCGCGTCAATTTCGCGCAACGGAAAATAGACCTTCGCGTCTCGACGCTGCTGACGCATTTCGGCGAAAAAATCGTCATTCGGATTTTAGATAAATCCATTTCGATCCGCGAGCTGCCGCAACTCGGCATGTCCACGCGGCAGTTGCATCTCTACCGCGCCATGCTGCGCCAGCCGCAAGGCTGGGTTCTCGTCACTGGCCCCACAGGATGCGGCAAAACCACGACGCTCTACGCCTCCTTAAACGCCGTGAAAGACGGCTCAAAAAATATTGTCACGGTCGAAGACCCGATTGAATACCAGTTAGAAGGGATCAATCAAACGCCAGTGAATCCCAAAGCAGGCTTAACCTTTGCGAAAGGCTTGCGGGCGATTTTGCGGCAAGACCCGAACATTATTCTCGTCGGCGAAATCCGCGATCCCGAAACCGCCGAAATCGCTATGCAGGCCGCGGAAACCGGCCACCTCGTGTTAAGCACGCTGCATACGAACGACGCGATCTCCACCGTCAATCGCCTGTTCAGTCTCGGCGTCTCGCCCGATCTTGTCGCCGCGAATTTGTTGATTGTCATCGCGCAGCGATTGGTGCGGAAAATTTGTCCGCAATGCAAGGTACAATATCCGCCATCCTACGAAGAGCTTGAGCGCCTCGGCCTTTACGCGCCGGAACATGTCGGCATGATCTGCCACAAAGGGCGCGGCTGCGCGTTATGCAACCAGACCGGCTATTACGGCCAGACGGCGATTTATGAACTCCTGGTTCAAAACGAAAAACTGCGGGACGCCATCGCGCAACGCGCTTCGAAGCAGGTCCTCAAACGTCTCGCCCGCTCTGCCGGAATGACGACTCTGCTGGAAGATGGCTTAGAAAAAGTGCGTTCCGGGCTGACCACGTTGGAAGAAGTTGCCCGCGTCTGTCCGGTGGATGCCGAAGAGACGCGGCAAATGCTGCAATGTCCTCAATGCGGGCATCTTATTGCCGCGTCGGATGACATTTGTCCGGGATGTCAACACACTTTGCGCCGCGCCTGTTCGCAATGTCAGGCCGCGCTCAATAGCGGATGGAATTTCTGTCCGTTCTGCGGCGCGCGCGCTGCTGATGAAAACCGCCAGATCGCCTCCGCAGCAGCCGACACGCAGGACACGCTGTCAGTCGTGACCTCAGAGCAGCATCGGGCGCTGCGTGTTTTAATCGCCGAAGATGATGAGCCCGTGCGACAGGTCGTCAGCGTTTTGTTGAATCATCATGGATTTCATGTCATTGAAGCCGTAGATGGTGAAGAAGCGCTCGACAAAATCCGTGCGGAACTTCCTGACTTGATCCTGCTGGACATTGATATGCCGAAACAAAATGGCCTCGCGGTCTGTAAGGCGGTGAGATCGGCAGTGGAAACCATGTTTATTCCCGTGATTATGCTGACGGCGCAAGATTCGCTGGAAGAAAAAACGCGCGGGCTGGCTTGCGGCGCAGATGAGTATATTACCAAGCCATTTGACGCAGAACAATTGATCGTAGAGATTGAGGCGGTACTACAGCGCACGTTACAGGCGCATCGCGAAGAACCTAACGACGACGCAGGGAAATAAAAAATGCGCAGAATTCATGACCGAACCGAAAACGACGGATCAGCCTTAATTATGGTGGTTGTCCTGAGCGCAATTATCTATTTAACCATCACGCTGTTGCTGCTGCTCGTCGCAGTCGAAACGCAAGTGTCATATTCTGAACAGCGCTCGATGCAGGCGTTTTTCGGCGCGGAAAGCTTTCTGGCGCTTGGCATTGCGGATGTGCGAGCGTTGAATGGCGAGTGGCAAAATAGTTCGCCTGAACTTATCACATTTGGCGATGAGTTAACGATCTTTTATACCACAGTATTGCAGACGAATAGCCTGGATGATAGTAAAAACTCCCTCTATTGCGGATGGCACGAAGGAAATGCATTTGTTTCTGGACCGAATGGCATGACGAAACGGCGAATACGTGAAGATGTGAGTGTCAAACCGTTCACGTTATTTGCTGCTGAAAAGCTGGTTCTCCAATCTGGTGTAAAAATCGTTGGACATTCAGACAACATCAAATCCAATGTTCATGGTAATGTGCGTGTCAAACTTGATCCGAGAGTTTCGATTGAGGGGAATGTTACATCCAGTATGGAGATCGAATGTTCAAATGGCATCACGTGCCCTGAAAATGACATCAAAGGCAAAATTCAACGAGATTGCGCACTTACCTTTCCTCAAATTTCAGAGAAGGTCTATTTTCCAGAATATATGTATCAGGGAAAGATATACAAAGCCGAGGCGTTGGGAACTCCAGAGAGGATTCTATTATCCCCGAAAGATGACGTTGATCCGCCAGTCCAGGAAATTCATCAATATCGCAAGCGCCCAATGCCGGGAAATAATCCTGCCGGAGTCTTTTTCGCCGATGCGCCCATTAACGATGACGCCTCCAATACACTCAGCAATTTTGATATTGAAGGAACGCTGATTTTGCGCGGGGCGGGCAATTGGAACATCAAAGGCATTGTAAAAATCACTGCCGTTGAGCAATTTCCGGCGATCCTTAAATTTTCCGACGATCCCTTTTCCCTCACCTATATTCCCTACGAAAGCATCAAGCCGTTTTTGAAAGAAGGGAGTGACATGAATGAAACCAACCACATCAGCGGTCTCATTTATTCGACAGGCGATGTGACACTCATCAGCGACGGCGTTAGCAGGGAATTGGTGAATGGCAGTATATTTGCCAAAAATATCAAGATGTCCGGAAATCCTCAATTTTTGATGCGCTATAATCTGCGCATTCTGACTGACTCGCCACCAGGGTTTCAATTGGTTGAACGGTTGAATTGGTGGGAAGTGCTCATCGAATAAGCCGATAACTGTAGGGGCGCGATTTCCGCGCCCTTGCGATTGTATCCTATGCTTCCCGCATCACTAATTCTGCGATTTGAAGCGCGTTCAACGCCGTTCCGCGTCGCAGATTATCCGCCGCAATCCAGAGATTGATCCCATTTTCCACAGAGACATCCTGCCGAATGCGCCCGACAAAGACCTCAGATTCTCCAGAAACGTTCGTCGGCAGCGGGTAGAGATTATTCTGCGGCTCATCCAGCACTTTCACACTCGGCGCATTGCCGAGAATCTGCCGAATCTCCTCCGGCGTGATCGCGTCCTCAGTTTCCAGATTCACGGAAAGCGCGTGACCATAAAAGACCGGCATCTGTACGGCGGTTGCGGTGATGCGCAGCGCGTCGTCCTGCAAAATGCGTGTTGTTTCGTCAATCAGGTTCATCTCAGCCAGCGTGTAGCCATTGTCCGAAAACGCGCCGACATGCGGAATGGCGTTAAACGCGATTTGATGCGGATAGACCTGACAGAGAATATCCCGCTGCGTAAAAATATACCGCGTCTGCGTTTCCAATTCCGCGATGCCGTGCTGCCCTTCCTCAGAGGCGGCGTGAAAACTCGTCACCACAATGCGCGAAATCCCGACTTCATCATAAATCGGCTGAATCGCCAGCGCCAACAGAATCGTCGCGGTGGTCGGCGTCGCGAGAATGCCGCGATGATTGCGCACCGCATAGGGATTGACCTCTGGAATGATTAATGGCACATGCGGGTCGCGGCGAAACATTCCGGTCATATCTACCCCAATCGCGCCCGCGCTGATGGCGTGAGGGAGAAACTCGCGGCTGATCTCTCCGCCCGCGCAGAATAACGCTACGTCCACGCCGCCGAATGCCTGTTCTGTTAATTTTTCCACTCGCAATTCCTCATCGCGAAATCTGATTTTTGTGCCAGCCGTCCCCTCTGCGCCGAGCAAACGCAGCTCTTCGATCTGCGTCTCGCGCTGTTCGATTAATTCAATCAGTTCATTTCCAATCATGTCACCCGCGCCGACTATTGCCATCGTATAATACGCCATACGCTTTCTCTCCCCCGTTTCAACACGTTGCCAATTCGTTGTCGTTTTGGCAAACCCATTATTCATGAATCCTTTTGCGATTGTTGTTCATGCGAACGCAACGCGCCCCTATGCTCTTGTCAAGTTATTTCGCAACCCCCCCCATTTGCGAAAGCCCTTTTTTATTGACTTTTTGCGTCGCCGCGATCAATACTATGAGATGGTCGAACAAACCGGCTGTGATTGTAAACGTCTGAACAATCATACATTCGTAAGAGGAATCGTTGCCGCAGCAGCGCATCTCGCGGAGCGGTTTTCGCGCCGATATGTGTCTGCTGGGAATAACGAGATACGCCGATGAAGAAGGGATGGGCATTAAAACAATTGGTTCGCTTGGCACTTGTGGAACTGCTGGTTCTCTGCATGGCGTCCTCTGTCGCGCAAGCTGAATGCAGCTTGAGTGTCGGCTGGGAACCATGGGAGCCGTATCAATATAAAGAGGGCGAGACGCTGACCGGGCTTGATGTCGAGTTAGTCTCCGCAATTTTTACGCGCGCCGGCTGCACGCTCACCTTTGTCGAAGCGCCCTGGGCCAGATTGCTGAACCTCGTGGAACATGGCAAAGTTGCCTTAGCTATGGGCGCGTCGCACA
Organism: Candidatus Moduliflexus flocculans; assembly: GCA_000739515.1. Lineage (GTDB taxonomy): Bacteria > Moduliflexota > Moduliflexia > Moduliflexales > Moduliflexaceae > Moduliflexus > Moduliflexus flocculans. The sequence goes on along the minus strand of DF820455.1, from coordinate 671,120 downwards.
ATCAGGAGCGCGAAGCCTATGCCTATTTTTCGAAGCCATACCGCTCTGAAAGCATGCGTCTCTTTGTCCGAAAAGGAGAAGCCGCGAATTTTATATTCAACACCCTGAATGAGTTAGCCAAAACGCCCTTTAAATTAGGCGTCATTCGTGGCTATTATTATGGCGAAACGTTCAAAGAGTTGATGAACAATGCCGATTTCAAAAAGCAGGTTTTAGAAGCGGACGGCGAAGAGGAAAATTATACGAAACTTCTTAAGGGGCGGATTGACGGCTTTGTGTCCGATCCCTTCGTCACAGCGTCAGGGCTGCGGAAAGCGGGCATTTCGGATCAAATTGAAATGCACCAGGCGGTCATTCATGAAAATGACATCTATGTCATTTTCAGCAAGAACGCGACGACCCCGGAGCAGGTCGAGCAATTTAATCAGGCGTTGGACGCCATGAAAGCCGATGGAACATATCAAAAAATTATAGACAAATATTTCCAGCAGTGAAACAATTATGAAACGGGGAAGCATCGTCACAAAAATTACGGCCTCAGCGTGCGGCCTCATGGCGCTATTGATTCTGGCGGACGAGGCGTTTTTAGTGTGGCTCGTGATTCAGCGGGAGCGGAAAATCGTCGCCGATTTTTCGGCGCAAACAGAAACTGCGCTTGCTCATCAGGAACAGGCCGCGGAAACTATGCTGATCAAAAATGTCGAATTCAGCGCAACAATTCTCAGCCAATCCGGCGCGGGCGATTTATACAATTTCAGAACCGACGATTTGCAAAATATGCTGAAGTCGTACTTAGCCTATCCAGAAATCGTGGCGATTATCGCGTTAAATGAATTGGGAGAACCGTTTGCGGCGGCGTGGAAAACGCCAGATTTCGAGATTGCGACAGGCGAAACCGTCCCAGAGAATATCGCCTTAAATAAGGAGTTGTCTATTCAAGCGGATTCATTGTATGACGGGCAAAAAGTGGGGCAATTTCAGGTGTTTTACATAAATACCCTGATTCGCGATCAGATGCGGCAGTTGCGAGAGGTTTCCAATAAAGAGCTTGAAACCGCCGCCGCGGCCTCGCGGCTTCGCCTGAAAAATGCGATCATCAGCCAGAGCCTTGTTGTGGCGGCGATTTTGCTGGTGCTGATGCTCAGCTTAATCATCTTGCTGCGCGGCCTCATCCGCCGACCGTTGCTGACGGTGACAAGCGTGGCGCAGCAGTTGACGAATTTGGATTTGACCGTGAATATTACGTCTTCGCAGCGCGACGAAATCGGCGAGCTTCTAACCTCGATTCATCACATGATCGAGGCGTTTCGAAGCGTAATCAGCAAAGTGCAGCGATTCGGCCTGCATGTCATGTCGTCATCAACAGAACTTTCGGCCACTGCCAAAGAGCAGGAGGCCACGATGACCATGCAGATGGGCTCTGTGAGGAACGTGCTGCATGCGATGGATGAAATCGTCGCCGTGCTCAACAATTTGGTGCAAACAATGCAGCACGTCTCATCAAAATCAGAGCAAACGGCGGAATTTGCCAATCAAGGGCAGACCGATCTCGTCCATTTAGGCGAGGTCATGCAGCGGATGGAACTTGTCTCAAATACAATCTCCGGACGCTTGAAGACGATTCGCGAAAAAGCGGACAATATTACTACTGTCGTGACCACAATTACGAAAGTGGCCGACCAGACCAATCTGCTGTCATTAAACGCGGCGATTGAAGCCGAAAAAGCCGGAGAACTCGGTCGCGGTTTCACGGTACTCGCCAGCGAAATCCGCCGTCTCGCCGATCAGACGGCGATTGCGACCTTAGATATCGAGCAAACGGTGCAGGAGATGCGTTCCGCCGTCTCTACTGGAGTTTCGGAAATGGAGCATTTTATGGCAGAAGTCCGGCACAGCGTTGCCGATGTGGATAATATTATGGGGCAGTTGAATCGCATTATCGAGCAAGTCAAGGCGCTTTCTCCCGATTTTGAGGCGGTGAATATCTCCATGACTCAGCAATCTCAAAATGCGTCTGACGTGAATCAGGCCATGCTCAGATTAAGCGAAGAGCTTCACCAGACTGCCGAATCATTCCGGGAAACCTACCTCGCTATCGAACAAATTACCACCGCCGCCAGAGAATTGCGCAAAGAAACCGACCGTTTTAAAACGAATATGAACTCGGGATAAAAAAATTCCTCAATAGTCCCGGCGGAGCGAGATGTGTGTCGTTCAGCGCATCCTCCAACCGCGCTCCTGATAAACACCTCTGCATAGTTTCATAAAACGCCGCGCCCGTATTTGACTTGCCCAAAGAAGGCATGATCCTGCCAGAAAGACATCCCTTGAAAGGGCGCAATTTTCCAGCGCGAGTCATCGCTCTGCGGAATGCTTAAAGAATATCAATACGAAAAATTCTTGTCAAAAACAGAAACCCCGCTATTGCAGGTGCTAAATATCATAGCATTTCAATCGAGAACTTACGCAAAATAAAGCGGACGTTCTTCGATTTCGCTCAGAATGACGGGTGATCTGAGATGTCATGTTGAGTGAAATCGAACCATACTCCGCCTGAATGCCGAACAATTCGATAATTTTTGCGTAAATGTTATCATAGAAAAGAAGGAGATCGCATAATGTATCAGGATATTCGCGTAATCAATGAAATGGTGCAGGCGGAAAGCGGCTTTGTCGAAACGCTGAAAACCGAAATCGCCAAAGTGATTGTCGGACAGGATTACATGGTAGATCGCCTGCTGATCGGCCTGTTGTCGGACGGACATATTTTATTGGAAGGCGTGCCGGGCCTGGCGAAAACGCTGACGGTCAAAACCTTGTCGGATTGCATTCAGACGAAATTCCAGCGCATTCAGTTCACGCCAGATTTGCTCCCGGCGGATTTGATCGGCACGATGATTTATAACCAGAAAGAGGGCGTGTTCGTCCCGAAAAAAGGGCCGATTTTTACCAATATCGTGTTGGCGGACGAAATCAACCGCGCCCCCGCCAAAGTGCAGAGCGGCCTGTTAGAAGCGATGCAGGAGCGGCAAGTCACCATCGGCGACACGACCTTTCCGCTCGATGCGCCGTTTCTCGTGCTTGCCACGCAAAACCCTATAGAGCAGGAAGGGACGTACCCGCTGCCGGAAGCGCAGGTTGACCGCTTCATGCTGAAATTGAAAATCAGCTACCCGACGCGGCAGGAAGAATTACAAATCACGGAGCGCATGGCGGGCGGCTCGCCGATTGTAGTGCGGCAGGTCATCTCGCCGGATGACATTCTGCGAGCCAGAAGCGTCGTCAATCAGGTCTATATGGACGACAAAATCAAGGAATACATCATTGACATTGTCTTTGCGACCCGCGAGCCGAAAAAATACCGCCTGCCGGAGTTGGAAAATATGATCGAATACGGCGCATCGCCCCGCGCTTCGATTTATCTGCATAAAGCCGCCCGCGCTCATGCGTTTCTGCGGCGGCGCGGCTATGTGACGCCAGAAGACGTGAAGGCGGTCGGCCTCGACATTCTGCGCCACCGCGTCATTCTCAGCTACGAAGCCGAAGCCGAAGAACGCCAGCCGGAAGATATCATCAAACAGATTTTCGACACGGTCGAAGTGCCATGATTCCAAAAGAAATTCTGCAAAAAGTCCGGCAATTGGAGATTTACACCAACCGGCTGGTCAATGAATCATTAGCGGGGGAATATCACAGCGTCTTCAAAGGACGCGGGATGGAATTCCTCGAGGTGCGCGAATATCAGCAAGGCGACGACATCCGGCTGATTGACTGGAACGTCACGGCGCGGATGGGGCATCCGTATGTCAAGCTGCATGTCGAAGAGCGCGAATTGACTGTGATTTTCGTCGTGGATGCCAGCGCGTCCGGCTCGTTCGGCACAGTGAACCAGATGAAAGGCGAACTCGCGGTCGAACTCTGCTCGGTGCTCGCCTTTTCTGCGCTGAAAAACAACGATAAAGTCGGCTTGATCACGTTTACCGATGATGTCGAAAAATACGTGCCACCGAAAAAGGGGAAAAACCACGTGTTGCGCGTGATTCGGGAATTGCTCTATTTCGAGCCGAAACGCGCCGGAACCAATCTGCGGACGGCATTGGAGTTTCTAAATCGCGTCACAACGCGCAAAGCGGTTGTGTTTCTCGTCTCCGATTTCATGGATCGCGGCTACGAACAGGCGTTGCGTGTCACCTGCCGCAAACATGACGTGATTCCGGTGACGCTGACTGATCCGCGTGAGTTGGAACTTCCGCCGATGGGATTTGTCGAAGCAGAAGACCCCGAAACCGGCGAGCGCATGATTATTGATACGTATGATCGCGGCGTGCGGAATATGTATATGCTGCTTGGACAGCACGCGCAAGAACAGCGCGACCGGCTGTTTCGCTCCATGAAATTGGACGCGATTCATATCCGCACAGACCGGCCATATATTCAAACCGTGATTTCGTTTTTCCATCGGCGAGCCAGCCGATATTAAGCAAGAAAATTATTCACCACGAAATACACAAAACACACGAAAAGCCTGATGCCCTGTTTTTTCCTTTTGTGTATTTCGTGCGTTTCGTGGTTATTGTTAAAAACATAAAAGGAGCGTTGAAATGAGAACGGAAGAGATTGGCATTTTTGAGAATGAGACGGCATGTGATTGGTTGTATAAACTGGAAGATCGCGAGGATTTGTCGTTGGTGATGGATTCATTGGATAACGTGCTGGATGTCGAAGATGATTACTTAGAGGCGTTTGAGGCGGAAGAAGGACTGGCCGCCGCCGAAACGGTCGCTCGATTAAAAGGGGAATGGGGAATGCGCGACGCCTCGACCGAAATTGTTGACAAATGGGTTGAAGAATATAAAATCACTCCGACCAAAAACCTGATCAAAAAATCATTGGCTGTGGTGGCTCGAATCCAGAAAGCGCCATCCGAATTATTGGAGCTTCAAAAAGACGGCAAAAAATTCGACGAATGGAAAAATGTGCTTGATGATTTGACCGAGCGATTGAAACGTTAAATGAAAAGCGTAATTATGAAAAAATTTTCCAATTATGCAGTGTTATTGATCATTTTTTCTGTAATTCTGTTTGATGCGTATTTCGCATATTCGCAAGAAACGGCTGCCTCAGATGTCTCGCTTCTGGAATCGCGTTTTTCCACCACTACGCCGCTTGTTGGGGAATCGTTTAAATATTTTTTGAAGTTCGATCATCTGAAAGCCGCCGCCGTTCGGCCTGAATTGCATTTTGCCGAACACGGCATCGAAATTCTTGAAACGCAGCAGACGCCGCCGCAGGAATTCCAGGGACGCGTGATCGAGCAATATGAGTACACGCTGAACGCCGCGAAACCTGGGCAACTGCAATTCAGCCCGGCGACGCTGATGTTTACAGGCCCGCGCGTCAATCCGGTCGCGGCGGTCGCCGATCCGGCGCAATTAGATGTGTCAAGCGTGGTGGATGTGCAAGTCAAGACGAATTCGCCGCTGACCATCGGCGATCCACTGGAACTCAGCCTTATTGTCACGAAGCGCAAGCCCGTGACAATTGCCGCCATGCCGAACAAATTGATTGCCACGCAGCAGTTTCCGCCCGTTGCGGAAAAAACGCCATTGCCGGAAACGACCGCGCAGCCAGCGACCACGCCGACCGCCGCGCCGCAGCCTGCCGCGCTGACATTTACGCTTGACCAATCGCAGCAAATCGCGCCGCAGCAGACGGAACAAGGCGCAGTGGAAACCTACCGCTATCTGCTTGCCGCGCAGCCGACGCAGGCCGGAGAATATCTGATTCCGGCGTTCACGATTGCGTATCGCGGCGCAACCGGGATGGAGACGCAGCAGGAACAGCCGGAAACACCGATTTTCGTGCTGAATCCGAATGTCAAAAATGCTGATCTGAAAACTGATTATCGCTTCTTAATTCTTCCGGCAATTATCCTTTCTACGGTGTTGTTCGGCGTTCTCATCGGGTTGCTCTATCTGAAATATCGTAAGCCGCGCAGCAAACAAGAGATGGTTGTCGAACCGATACTGCCGCCCGGCGAAGTTGCGCATCGCGAACTTGCGGAAATTGAGGCCATGCAATTGCCGATACAAGGGGAATTTAAACAATACTATTTTCTCGTCTCTGAATCAGTGCGGAAGTTTCTCGGCGCGGAATATCAATTTCATGTCTTAGAGCGCACGACCGAAGAAATTTTGCAGGAAATTCAAAATCGCGACATGCCGGACGGCGTGAAACACGAGATCAACCTGCTGCTGCCGGAAGCCGATATGGTGAAATTCGCCAAATACGTTCCGACGGTCGAACAGGCGGAATACGCCATGCAGCAGGCCGTGCGGATTGTTGACGAGAGCCTCGCGCATCCTCGTTCATTTGGCAGCAGCATTGATTCATAAATTTTTCATCGTTTGCAGGAGTGCCACATCTCGATTTGACGGACGAAATCAAGATTTCGCATTCCTAAGAATTCATGCAACAGTGTACTAATTGCCTGCCTGCTCATGTTCGTTGTGTGACGCTCCAGCCTGGACGGACCAGCGTGGGAGCCTGGGACGCCGCACAGGGCAGGCTGACGCCCGACGCCGACCCCGCGCAGCCGCTCCCCATCAGCCTTGCGTTCAGTACAACGAAAAATCCCCGACAAATTTATTGATACCCCGTTTTTCTTTGAATACCTGCAAATACGCCCCAAGTGACCGCCACTGGCACGGCGATGTGTTCTGATCAACTTCAACCCACAAGGAGTCTCACGTATGAACCACAGAAGAAGACGTCTCTCCATCCTTTTCACCCTGTCCGCGCTGCTGAGCGCCGCCGCGCCCGCCCGCGCCGTCGTCAACGAGTACCAGACGCTTGAATTGGTGCGGACATACACCTCGGAAGCCAAGGTGCAGGCCACGTATCCAGAGCTGTTTCCCCAGGTCGAAACCATCACGCAAGATGATGAATCTATTCATCTGACAAGCGGAAAAACGCTGAAGGCATTCGAAACGGATCCGCTAACGGATCAGGAAAAATATCGTACAAAAAATTTTGATGAAGCCAATCCAGTCATCAAACATGGCGTGATGCGTCGCCTCTCGAATGATCGCACCTTTTTGTTAGAGGCTGAGGTGTCGGTCAAAATGCGCGAGTCAGGCTACCGGCAGGAAGGGGATATTGAGACGAACACCTTGAAATTATACAATGCTCGCGGTGAATTCATTACACAGTTGCCGCCAGAAGCCCTCTCAATTGAAGCCTCACCCAATCGTCAGTATTTTGTCGCATACGACTATAGTGAACACGAGGCTGTCCCACTCTATTTTTATCAATCAGACGGCTCGCTTTTACAACAACAGATCGGGATGAAATATGCACGTACGCGTTATTCTCAAAACGGTGAATTTGTTGTGTTGTATAGTAACTCATGTTACGCAGCCGATTCGAGACGAATGACCGCACACTCCCCTCCGGGGAGGGGTTGGGGGTGGGTTCTTGACACGAGCAATCACTCACGGACGAACCCACCCCTTGCCCCTCCCAGGAGGGGAATTGTCGGCGGCGCTGCGTAACATCAG
>DF820455.1:615950-663404 GCA_000739515.1 Candidatus Moduliflexus flocculans | reverse complement strand
GGGTTCTTGACACGAGCAATCACTCACGGACGAACCCACCCCTTGCCCCTCCCAGGAGGGGAATTGTCGGCGGCGCTGCGTAACATCAGATAGTAATATGCAAAGAATATTCACGATCTTTACCAAAACAGGAAAAATTGTTTATCAGGGGGACTACACCAAACTGATAAATGACGTTACCCCCTCGTTATTTGGAGTTTTTGCTTCAGAGCAAGGAACTCTCATGCTTTTATGTACAGATCGGCAAGTTCATCTCTATACTATCGGAGGAGATTTTCTGTGGGTGAATCCCTTCCCGGGCTTTGATGTGGCGGATTGCTGGTTTTTCAGTCAACAAGGAAAGATCGCGTTAAAAACGGTGACAAGTCGTTCTGGTGATGATGTGTATAATCTACAAATTCATGCGCTTGATACTGGCGTCATGCTTGATGAAATCGTTGGAATTGCCGACATGATTGGCGTTGATAATCATCTCATTTATAAAAAGGAAGGGCAATACTATGAATATCAAGTACTACACTGGAACGTTAGTTTTTAGTAGACAATACGCTCATAGGGTGAATCACTGGCGGAAACGGCAATGGTGCATCTCCCAGGTGACCAGCGAGTATCTGATGCGGATGGAAGATGTGCTGGATGTCTACGATCTGCCGTATGATCCGCGGCATCCTGTGATCTGCCTGGATGAACGCCCGTGCCAACTCCTGGGCGACACGGTGATCCCGCTTCCGATGACGCCTGGTCAGCCGACGAAGGAGGAGTATCAGTATGAACGACATGGCGTCTGTCGCCTCTTTGTGGCGGTCGAGCCATTGGCGGGCAGACGGGTCGCCCAGGTGCGCCCTCGTCGGACGAAGGAGGACTATGCCGCGTTCATGCAGGCGCTCGCCGCCCAGTATCCGCAGACGGAGCGTCTTCGGGTGGTGCAGGACAATGTGAACCCCCATACGGCGGGTTCGTTCTCTCAGGCGTTTGACCCGGCGACCGCCTGGGCGTTGAAACAGCGGTTCGAGTGTCATGCCACACCGCCTCATGCCTCGTGGTTGAACATGGCCGAAATCGAATTGAGCGCCATTGCGCGGCAATGTCTGAACCGGCGCATCGCCAGCCTCGATGAGTTGGAGCGTGAGGTACTGGCCTGTGTCAAAGAGCGGAATGAGCAACAGCGTCGCATCACTTGGCGGTTCACGACGCCTGACGCCAGAGTGAAATGACAACGACATTACCAAACTATTAAAAACTAACATTCCAGTGTACTAGTCTCGCGTATCTCCTGCGGCGGTCACGGCGGCGGTAACGCGCAGCCCCTCAGACAAGAGAGTAGTGCCTCCCCCCTGTTAAGTTCTAATATCGAGAAGGGAGTCGGACGTCCCTCGTTCCACGCTCCGCGTGGAATGCGACTTCTCGGACGCTCCGCGTCCCGTCCGCGCCGCAGAGCGGCGATTGATCGGCATTCCACGCGGAGCGTGGAACGAGAACTTAACAGCCCTGCTTCTGAAAGGGGTTTTTAGGGACGGGATTTTCGAAAAAGACGAAATTCCTGTTGACAGTGTTCGGCATTCGCCGAATATGGATGAAAGGGCCTCTGATATGATGGCTTATTCATACCATCCAGATCAACACATTTTCATGCAAGCGAGGTGTTCCATGCAAGAGCAGGCTGATTATGATAGCCCCTGGAAAGAGATGATCGAGGGCTATTTTCTGGAATTTATGACCTTCTTTTTCCCGGAGATTGCCGCCGACATAGACTGGGACCTCGGCTACGAGTTTTTGGATAAAGAATTACAGCAAGTCGCCCGCGATGCCGAAATGGGGCGGCGCATCGCGGATAAGCTCGTCAAAGTCCGGCGCAACGGTTCGCGCAGCGATCTCTGGGTCTTTATTCACATCGAAGTGCAAGGGACGCATGAAATCGCCTTCGAAGAACGCATGTATGTATATAACTACCGGCTCTTCGACTGCTATCATCAGCCGATCTGTTCGTTAGCAGTCTTAGCGGATGAACGGCAGAGTTGGAAACCGACCCGATTTCAATACGATATTTGGGGTTGTCAGGCTGGCTTGACCTTTCCGGTTGTCAAGTTGATTGAATATCACGCACAAGATTTGGAAACGCATCCGAATATGTTTGCCCTCGCCACATTAGCCTATCTGAAAACGCTGGACACCAAAAAACAACCGGAACAACGCTACGAATGGAAATTTCGATTGTATCGCGTATTGTATGATCGCGGCTATGAAAGACAAGATATTTTAGAATTGATGCGATTTATTGATTGGGTGATGGTCTTGCCGGACGAGTTGCAGTTTCGTTTCGATGAAACCATCACTGCGTATGAGGAGGAACAACACATGCAATATATCACCAGTTTCGAACGCATTGGCATGGAAAAAGGACGTCGGGAAGGCATTCAACAAGGCGTTCAGCAGGGGCTTCAGCAAGGACTGGAAAGAGGGCAACTCGAACAAAGCCGGCTCGCCGTGATTGATGTGTTGACGGTTCGCTTTCAAGTTGTCCCGATCTCGCTTGTTAATCAAATCTTGCGTTGCGAAGAGCTCGTCTTGCTGCAAGCCTTGCTTCGACAGGCGGCGATCATCCCATCGCTCGCGGAATTCGAGGCGACGTTGCGCGAAGCTGTTGCCGCGCAGAATCCACAACGAGGGATTGAAAAATGACGCACTCTTCTCAAACAATAATGCATTAAAACAACATCAGCCCTGCCAGGAACTCAACACCAGTCAGAGCCTGATCAATTTTTATGAACAATTTTCAAGGAACTATCATCATTATCGGCGCATCCGCCGCAGGCATTACGGCAGCGAAAACCATCAGAAAAGCGAACTCCGAAGCGCGGATTATCGCGCTGACAGAAGAGCCGCATTTTCCGTATTTCCGGCCATTTTTAACAGAATATCTCTGCGAAACCAGTGTCTTGCAGAAAGATAATTTTTATCTCAACCCGGAAGCCTGGTACGACGATAACCGGATCGAACTTTATCGCGCAGAAAAGGTCATCTCAATCCAACCTACCGAAAAAACGGTCACGACCGCGAAAGGCCGTAGCATCAGCTACGACAAGCTGATTCTTGCAACCGGCAGCACCCCATTCGTGCCGCAGCCAGAATTATTAGAACGGGAAAACGTCTTCGCCATCCGCACAATGGACGACGCGAAAGATGTTGAGCAGTATTCCAACAGTGTTAAACGCGCCACCGTCATCGGCGGCGGTGTCTTAGGCATTGAAACAGCGGATTCGCTGACGCAAAAAGGGCTGCATGTCACGGTCATCGAATATGTGAAACGGATTCTGCCGTTGCAACTCGACGAAGAAGGGTCGGAAATCTTTCAGGGCATCATGGAGAAAAACGGCGTAGAATTGAAATTAGGCACGTTGGCGAAAGAGTTCAGCGGGCGCGAGCGCGTGACGGCGGTTCGCCTGCAAACCGGCGAAGAAATTCCGACCGATATGCTCGTCTTTTGTATCGGCGTGCGCGCCAATCTCGAACTTGCCAAACAGTGCGGCTTGCAGATGAATCGCGGCATTCTCGTCAACGAAAAAATGGAAACCAGCCTGTCGGACATTTATGCCTGCGGCGACGTGGCGGAGTGCGGAAGAAATGTCTCATTATGGACAATCGCCGTTGAACAGGGGAAAGTCGCCGGATTAAACGCGATTGGCGAAACCGCCGCCTTTGCTCCGATCAATTATCCGACGCGCATCGAATCATTCGAAACGAAAGTCTATTCTATCGGCGATCTTGGGCATGAAGCCGAAGCTAAAGAATACATTACCATGCGCCGGCGCATCCCGGAGAACCTGATTTACAAGCAGCTTTATTTCAGAGGGGATACCGTCAGCGGCGGCGTCTTGATCGGAGACATCAAGAAATCTACAGCCCTGTCCAGAGCCATGAACCGCATTCTTTCCAAAGAAGAAATGCTGGCATTGATGGATTAAAAATACGAACGGCGATTCCGGGATACGCCCAATTATGCACTCGGAATCGCTTGAAATTTAGCGCAATTTGACGTGTTCAGCGAGTTCTTGCAGATAGTCGCTGCGGGTATAACTGGCGTTTCCTTTCCAGTGCTGCCACGCGACTTGCTGGCGCGTGTTCAGGATGATTTGCAGCGGCGTTAAGCCTTCGTCATAAAATCGGATCGCGCCATGTTCCACGTCTTGCGTCGGCGCGGCGTTGCGTTGCGCAAAAAAGTGCTGCAATAACTCCATTTTTTCATTTTCATCACGCGCCTGCTCGCTTAAGGCGAGCAACTGCGCCGTTAACGCCTCGGCAGGATCGCAAAATTCCATCGCCGCGTTGAAATGCTGCGCCGGGTCGAATTGTTGGGCGTCATCAAGACTGAACAACCGATTAATCACGCTGAAATACCAGAGTTTGGCAGCATGTCGTGGAAGATGTTTGTCAAAAAACGTGATCGCCGTCAAGGCGCGTTCGATGGAAAACAGATCAAGCCAGAGTTTCCGTTCCTGATCGAACGAAAAGACGCCAAGCACAAGCGGCGGCTTGAAGTCAAGGACGCGCTTGCGAAATTTCAAGTGGCTTGTTTCCCCGCTATACAGCCAATTCCAATGGATTTGATCCTTGTCGAGCGCAAGGCATTTTAATTTGCTGAACGCATTAAAAATTTTGGCCGGTTTCAGTGCCTCGTAATAGAGGCGAATCGGCTGAAAGATTTCGCCGGTCGCCGTATAGCAGATGTCGTCGCTGCCGACAGTCAACGGCGTGGACGCAGGTTGGTCGTGTTGCAGCTTGCGCTCGCGTTCTTTCTGGCGAAGAGTCCGAAGTTTTTTGTTCAAAATTCTTATGCCCCACGACACACACAATACACGAAAATTCCGAATAGTACACCGTTTCAGTAATTTTTAGGAGTGCGAAATTAAAATTTCGCACTCCTAATCATTCATGCAACAATGTAATAGACCCCGTTCAATTTTTTCGTGTGTTGTGTGTGTCGTGGTTTCAATTCTTCGTTAAAAGGTGTTTTCCAAAAATTTGAGAAAATTCGATTCGATTGCGTTCACCATCTGAATCATCGGCTGAGGTTCGCGCATATACCCTTTTTCGCCGAGGAAACGATAAAAGAACCGAATCGCAGGCAGCCAGAGCACATAATCTTCCGGGCGGATTTCCACTTCTCGCACTAAATGGTACAACAAAAAATCTTCGAGTTCATGGTATTGCAGAATTTCAAGCGTCCCGGCGTTATGGCGATAGACGAAATTGAGAAAAATTTCGATGCAATAGGGAAATGCATTGTTATATTCTTCCTGAACGCCTTTGGCCTTCAGCCATTCGAAATAGCGCTCGCCGCACGCGCGTTCCACTTCAAAATAGAGGCTTTCCCAGCGATCAAAATCTTCGCCGTCGGCTAACATGGCATCCAGGCGCTGCAATTGCTGCAACATCGCGCCATCTTCCGGCGTTGCTGGCAGCGCGGATTGTTGAAATGTAATTTGCGCGTCAGCAATCGCCACAATCTGCACATCCCGCTCTTTGCGGATGAACAGAATCCGCGGGTCTCCCGGCTGAATATCGTCTGGCAGCAGATATGCCTTGCGCTCGACAATCTCGTCGAGCAATGCTTCGGCATCGGTTTCATCGAGATGATACGTATCGCAAAGTTGTTCGACTAATTCGTCCGCTAGTTTTTTCTGGTGCGCAGGCGTGTTTGGCAGCATGAAATTCCAGATATCCCTGATGACCGACATCAGGCGTTCGGTGGCTTTTTCGCTCTCATCGCGGTCAAGTTCCCGCAATGGTTCGGCCATCGTCATGAGCGCATCCATAAATGGAACAATGCGGAAACCTTCCGGCGGATAAATGTTATGCAACGGCGGCGATGCGGTGATATTTGCTGACAAAAGGCTGTTTTTCGGCTGGGGCGTCTGCAATTTTCGATTGCGTGCCCGCGCTTTTTGCTCCTGTTTCTTTTTGCTCATACGCTATTCCGTCAACATTTTTAAGGCTTCCTGCGCGGCGGTGTGAATATCTTGCGATTCGGATGACCGTTCCAGCAGGCGCTGCAAGACTGGAATTCCGCCGGTCGCGCCGATTCTGACGAGCGTTTCAATCGCTTCAATGCGCAACAATTGCGAGCGGTCGTGCTCGATAATCGCGCACAAGCCATTGACACCTTCTTTTAGCTGCAACATGCCAATCGCGTGAATCAGGGCCGAGAGAAGCGGCAAATCGTCGGACTGTTCCGCGTAGCTGAGAAGTTGTTTGAAGCGCGCGTACACCTTGCCGCTGCCGCCTTTGTCGTGATAACGCTGCGCCACGAGATCATTCAATAAATGCGCGAGATACGTCCATTCTTCAGGCGCTTGCAGACTGGCAATCAGGCGAATCAACTCGATTTTCACATCCTGATCATCTTCCGTAAACAGCGCTTCGCGGAAATTGGCAGATGCCAGACGGCGTTTCTGCAATGCTTGAACGACATGAAGCCGAACATCCCGGCTGCGGTCATGAATCATCTTGAGCAGGACATTGGTCGCTTGCTCGGTCGGCTGCTGCGAGAAATATCCGGCAATTTCCAGGCGAATATCTTCATGTGGATTTTCTCGCGCCATTGTCATAACCGCCTGCTCAGCTAAGTTATCTTCCATTTGAAACAGCGCATTCAGCGCCTCTTGTCGTATTTCTTCCTGCTCATGTAGTAACAATTCCTGAAGCGTCTGAATCGCCAGCCCTGAGCCGTTGTAGGCAAACAACGGAATGACATGTTGATAAATGTCAGGAAAGCACGCGAAATGCGTGAGTTGACGCAATTCCGGGAGAAGTTCGCTGATGCCGTACAGTTCCCGCAATACCCACAGCACGCCGTTCCAATCTTCCCGATCAGGGAGGTGAAACGCCTGCATCAAGCCATCCAGCACGTCTTTCACCACAATGCCATGATGCGCAAGAATAACGAGCACCGCCGGATATTCCCAGATCGAGCGATCATGCTGCACCAGTAGGTCTTCAACTTCATGTTCGTCCAAATCCGAATACATCACTGTTCGAAACGCCTGTCGTGCTTCGCTGCGCCGTCCGAGCTTGTGATACAGCAACCCTAAATAGAGGAACAGATGTGGGTTTTGTACGCGGAACGTCACAAGTTTTTCGAATAACTCAATCAGCTTTTCAATCATCGCTCTATCCAGCGGGAACTCCAAAATCCGGCGGTAATAGAGCAGCGCTTTATGAAAATGGCCGATATACTCGTTGAGTTTGGCGGTAATCAGATACAAACTCATATCATCCGGCTCGCGGCGCATGGCGCGTTCGTATTCCCCAAGCATATCTTTGATCGTCTGTTGAAATTCCCGTTTCGACGTTCCTTGCTGTTCGTGCAGCAGCGCCACGATCTGTTTCGTCTGCTCGACGGCGTCGTCGAGTTGGAGTTTGCGCATGTATGACCGGAACAACGCAAGCCGAATCTGGACGTGATTCGGTTCGAGGCGCAACGCGATTTCATAGTTTTTAATCGCCTCAGTTGTCGTCAGCGCGTTACGGGCGTACACTTCCGCCAATAAAATCTGCATGTCGCTCCGTCCCGGACGTTTCGCCAGCACGTCGCGGCAATAATTCACCACGCGGCCATATTCGCCGCGCTCATTATGCACTTTCGCCAGCACCGCGAGCAAATCGGGATGCTGTTTCTCGTATGTCAGACCGGTTTCGGCCTGAGCCTCAGCCTGATCATATTTGCCATGCCGGTAATAGCATTCACACAATGCTGTTCGCGCCGCAATATTGGCGGGTTCTTGCTCCAAAATGCGCTGATAAATCGGGATCGCATTGTTTGTATGCGTGAACTGATCGTGCAGCAAGTATTGGGAATAGAGAAATTGCAGCACGCTCTCATCATCCTGGGCGTCCTTAAAACAGCGCAACAAGAGCAAATTGGCAAAATCATCGAACGGGCGACGTTGAAAACAGGCGAGTTTCAGGTGTTGATAGCTTTGCGCGTCAAGGCCGTTCAACAGCAGCAAGCGATCATACAATTTCAGCGCATTATCAAACCGTTTTGCCTGGAACTCGCCTTCTGCCATAAATGAGATGGCATCCGGATCGGCGAGCCGTCGCTGACAGACCGCTTCCACCAGCGCGTCAAGCCCTTCGCGGTGCTGGCGTTCATGCCAGGCGGCATAGAGCAAACAGCACGCTTCGACCACAAATTCCTTGCAATCCGGCGATTCAACACACGTCCAGTACCATTGCAACGCCTCATCATCCTGCCGCTCGGCATTAATCGCGCTTCTGATGCGTTCAATCGCGTCTTTATCCATGCTCATCCATCTATTCCTCGCCCACGCCTAAACTTAATAACGATGTGTTCAAAAAGACAATTTCGATGCGCCGATTCTGTGACCTGGCTTCCGGGGAATCGCCCGACGTTTTCGGCTTATACTGCGCGTGGCCGACCACCGCAATGTTTTGCGGAGGAATGCCGCGCTCGATGAAATACTGCGCAACGGCTTGCGCGCGAGCAGTAGAAAGCTCCCAGTTATTGCGATATTGCGGGTTATCTTCTCGCACAGGAATATTATCGGTATGGCCTTCAATCTGGATCAAATCGTATGTGCCGTTTTTAATCGCCTTGCGCGCTTCTTCAATCTGCTCATCCAGCGTTTTTTTGAAGGTGTCTTCGATTTTCACGTCGCCAAAGCCGAAAAAGATGCTTCCCTGTGCCACCGGAATCACGATTTTTTTCTGGAACGATTCCAGCTTTTTCAATTTGCCCAGCACCGCTTCCGGCTGATTTGCTTCAACTTTAAAGACTCGCTTCATTTCCAGAATAATCTGGTTCCACTGTTCGAGAAAGGTGTAGAGCGTGTCAATATTCCCTTCGAACCCGGCTTCTGTCAGCAGCGTTTGATAGGATTTCAAGCGGATTTTCTGCTGTTCCCATTCCTGTTTCGGCGGAATTTCGGCAATATCTCCATATCCGGCGGTTTTCAGCACGGCATCGTAGCGGTCGGCTTTTTGCTGCAATTCAAGCAACTGCTGCCCGGAGGCTCCGGCTAATTTGGCCTGCATTTCAACGGCAGCCTGCGTATTCTGCCAGTCGGCATACATCGGCAATTCCGTGACGTGGCCGCTCCAGCCGGTATTGGACAGAACTTGTTTGGTCAGCGCCGCGTCGCGCCATTCCAATCGCGCCGGAATTTCCTGAATATTCTCATAACCTGCGGCCTCAAGGCGTTCGCGATACAGTTCAACCTCAGCCTGCAAATCGTAAATTTGCTGTTCAGCGTCTTGCACTTGCGCCAATCGAGCGCGGAGTTGCTCGACTTCCTGCTGCGCGTCGAGCATCGCCTTTTTACTCAGGCCAAAGGCAATCGCAATAAATGCCGTCATCACGACAAAAATCAGCACTAAGGCGGACATGGTGTCAATATAACTGATAAACGGGGTCGTATCCAGACCTTCGCGTCGAAGCATAGGCATTCCTCAATATGTTGCGCGTATTCAAATGTGGAATGTTGAAATTACAGATAATATATTGTATTATCTGTAATTTTCATTTAGGAATTGGTTGGAATGGCAAGAAAAATGTGCTGAAAAACACAGAAAGACGCGGAATTTAGATTTTCAGGCGATCTGAAGAAAACAAGAATGTGAAA
This sequence comes from Candidatus Moduliflexus flocculans, assembly GCA_000739515.1. Classification (GTDB taxonomy): domain Bacteria; phylum Moduliflexota; class Moduliflexia; order Moduliflexales; family Moduliflexaceae; genus Moduliflexus; species Moduliflexus flocculans. Next base: position 653,763 of record DF820455.1, on the reverse strand, counting down.
ATAGGCTTGACAATCCTCTTTTCCCTACCTCTCAATATTCTTGAGGCGCCAAACGCCTTCATTTACATCAACAGACTACTAAACTCAGGAGGATTGCATGTCAATGCTTACCATTGAATTATCTGATACGATGACTCGCCAAATTCAGAACAAAGGCATTTCTCAGCAGCAGTTAGAAACCGCTTTTATCAGGGCGATTCAAGCGTATTTTGACGAAACGCTGCCTGTTCAGCGAATCCTTGATAATGAACAAACACTCCGGCCAGTCAAAAACGTTGCGAGACCTTCGCGGGGGTGTTCGGGTTTCTCGCTCTCAAGATTTCGACGCCGTCCGACAACACGTCATTAGTTCGCATATTCGAGATCGGAACATTTTAACCAGTTTGACGACGTTGTCGTTCATGTTCCTGATAAAAAAATTTGAACACGTATTGCTGGAAGCATTAAATAGGTGAGTTCATGTCGGGCAATTCCTTTCGCAACATTAATCACTCATGTTACGCAGCCGATTCGAGACGAATGACCGCACACTCCCCTCCGGGGAGGGGTTGGGGGTGGGTTCTTGACACGAGCAATCACTCACGGACGAACCCACCCCTTGCCCCTCCCAGGAGGGGAATTGTCGGCGGCGCTGCGTAACATCAGNGGGTTCTTGACACGAGCAATCACTCACGGACGAACCCACCCCTTGCCCCTCCCAGGAGGGGAATTGTCGGCGGCGCTGCGTAACATCAGTTAATCAAACACCACCCCAAATTATTAGAGTTGTTGCGAAATAGGCATGGTTTTATATTGGGTCAATTCTGTCATGTTCTTTGAAATTTAGACCGTCATATCTACACGTAAATTCCATCTCCCACACGCGATCAGCATGAAGCGATCTGCAAATATCTTCACCGAATTCCGCAATGTATCGACGGCTCGGAAGCGTTTCACGCCACCCAAGGCGTGCTCAACAAGGACCAGGCGACGGGCTTTTTCGCGGTTTCGCGCGTTGGCCTCGTCCGGTAACAGCCGTCCCTTGGGCTTTTTCTCAGGGAGACTGAATGTCCCTTTCGGACGGTCTTTGGGAACGCCTAAGAACCCAAGATCACTGTGAATCAAGACGTCATCTGGAATCGGCGTCAACATCCCATAATCTGTCGCCCCGGTCTTATCATGAATATGCCCAGAAAACGTCTCGCTGAGGACGATCACGCGATGCCCTTTTTTCTTGCCAGAATAGTACGGTCTCTGCGCGTCTTGCCCGCTCGGACGCCGAATGGGACGTTCCGTGCCATCCACAAAGACCTCTTTGACATCTGGAAACTGACGAAGAAATTCCTCGACGGTGGATATCTGGCGTTCCGGCAAGGCGGCTTGTCGACCTCAGGCTGTTCCTAACAGTGGCAGATAGGTCGTCACCCACCGATGAGGTTGCGCGCGCTCCACGTCAAACAGCCAAGCCAGCACATCGAAGGTGGCATAACATTTCACGTAGAAGACGAGAAAAAAAGAGCTTCTCGCGCCCAGTGGGCAACGTATGTGTGCGCCCCCCGCCCGTCTGACGCTGACGAACGGACATCTCTGCGTTCGCCCTCTGCCCCCAAGGCGTCAACAAATCTGGGGAGCAGAACGTTGAATTCAGCATATATCATGCCGGTGACCGCTTTGAATAACCGGATATCTTGAAAGCAGCGGGCGATATTGATCATATGACCTCCCGTTATGCATGAAATTGTCTTGACATCATGTCCACCATTACAGGATCCTACTATTTTGTGCAAGATATTAGACCTCTTGCATAAGTCATAAATATGTTCTATAATATGTTCTATATGAGGCATATAAGATATGAAATCGTTCAACACCTCAGTGATGAAGAGTTCAAACACGCAACTGGAGTTCAGCGTATGACGTTCAACAACATGTTGACGGTCGTTGAAGGTGGATTGAGGACGTTCGGTCGACCACCGAAATGAAGCCGGGCAGATCAGCTGTTGCTCACCGTGCTGTCCTGGCGCGAATACCGGACAGAATTTTATCTGGGGCTGGTGTATGGTGTGAGTGAAGCGACAGTCTGCCGCACGATCCGGAAGATTGAGCAGGTCTTGATCGCGTCTCCGCCATGTCATCTTCTAAGCAAAAACGCGCTCGTTGGGAGCGATGTCGTGCTGGAACTCGTGGTGGTGGATGCGACGGAACAGCCGATTGAACGCCCCAAAAAAACAGCGACGGTTCTCCAGCGGGAACAAGAAGCGTCATCCTCAAAAATGCCGACGTGAAGACGAAAGAGATTCTCGCGACGGCGTGCTGTGAAGGGCGTCGACATGATTTTCACCTGTGTAAAGACAGCCGGAGTGGAATGTTGCCACAGATCACAGTGTGCGCAGATGCCGGCTATCAGGGCTTGGCAGACGTACATGCGTCGAGTCACCCCCTGCCAAGAAGACGAAATTGCCTCCGCTGAATCGCGCACAAAAGGAAAGCAATCGGGCGTGATCCCGCCAACGAATCGTGATCGAGCATATCCTTCGCAAGCTCAAGATCTTTCGCATCTTGAGTGAACGCCATCGCAACAGGCGCAAACGGCGTGGATTCCGCTTCAATCTGATTGCAGAGATCTACAACATGGAGATCAAAACTGCCAAGTAAACAACTTATGCAAGAGGTCTATTTTATTTTGCAACAACTCTAATTTTTCACATATTCAAAAATCATCAAGTCAGGCAATCAATGAATTTTTACAACATTATTTCCCTGTAAAATAACGTCGTTAAATTTTTGTGATATGACTGTCCTGAAGCCACTCAAACCGAAAAAGACGCCGCCCACCGAAAAATCGAAAAATATTGGCGCGGCTGAACACCGGCGACGATTTCGCCGACCTTGCGGCGCAATATTCCGAAGACCCCGACCCGAAAGAGCATGGCGGCGATCTCGGCTGGTTCAGCCGGGGTCTGATGCTTCCCACGTTCGAAGAGGCCGCATTTGCCTTGCAAGAAGGCGAAGTCAGCGACATTATCGAAACGTCGGCAGGATCCCATCTGATTAAACTCACCGGGCGTCGCGGCGATGAAGAATAGCCGCCGCCGCTTGACATCTTGCGGATTATGTTGTATTTTATCTACAAACAATCATAGAGACAGGAGAATGAGAATATGCTGGCACGAGATCGATCTCATGACGCGGTGAGACATGCCTTAGAAAAGGATGGCTGGATGATTACTCATGACCCGTTGCATCTTCGATTCGGCACGGTCGAATACTTTATTGACTGATGTTACGCAGCAGGTTCGATCTGATGACGGTGAACTCCCCTCCTGGGAGGGGGCGGGGGGGGGTTGCGGACGGGGAGACGCCGCAAAAATAACAACCCACCCCTTGCCCCTCCCAGAAGGGGAATTGCCGATCACGCTGCGTAACATGAGTTATTGACTTAGGCGCGGAACGTTTGCTCGCCGCCGAAAAAAACGGCGAACGGATTGCCGTTGAAATCAAAAGTTTTCTCGGTAAATCGGCGATCACGGAATTTCACGCGGCGTTCGGTCAGTATATGGAATATGTCGCGGCGCTTGAGGAGAGCCAACCTGAACGGTTGATTTAGCCGTGCCGAAAGATATCGCGGAATCGTTTTTCGAACAATCCTTTATTCGGCATCTTCTCGCACGATACGCACTTAAGTTAGTCATTTTTGACGAAGAAGATGAGGTGATTATCGCATGGAAAAAATAACGCAGTATCAACAATATGTACAACAGGTGCTCTCTGAATATGCCCAGCTATCGCAGTCCGATGACTCCATCGAAGTCGAACTCAGTTTCGACTCGGTTCGCAATCATTATCACATCTTCAATGTCGGCTGGGAAAAGAAACGCCGCATTTACGGCTGCGTGATCCATGTGGACATCAAAGACGGCAAAATCTGGATTCAGCACGACGGCACGGAAGCCGTGATTGCCGATGAATTCCTGAAACTCGGCGTGCCGAAAGAAGATATTGTGTTAGCCTTTCATTCTCCCTTCCGGCGGCAATTCACTGGCTTTGCCGTCAATTAGAACAAGATCTCATCGTGAAGTCCTTCGCGATAATGCTGAATACACAATGATGCCCGATATTTCTGGAAAAATAAGAGAACTGGCGCGATGTAGCGCCGCCTGCTGTTGGGTTTACCTGCTTGCGCTCACGGCAGCGGTCTCTGCGCAAGCGCAAGAAGTTTCGTTGACGATTGATGGCTATGCCACTGATTACCAGTGGGCGCATTCTTCGAATAGACTGGCAATCCTCATTGGAGCAAACGATGCCAACGCATGGTTGTATATTTTAGACGCAACTCTCGGAGAAGTGACAGAGAAAATTGCGCTGCCCACGCAAGAACATATCGTCACATTCGGTTGGCTGGCGGACGATAATGGCGTGTTATTGGCCACATTTAATCATGACGATGGCTCCGGTGCTTTTTATCGGTATCGCTTTTCAGAAAAAGCCTTTGTCAATATTTATGAACATGTCGAGCGGATTTACGCGCAGCCAACCACGATCACCATGGATCACGGGTCGTCGTATTGGGCTGCGACGTATGTCGGGGAAGGGCATCCAGATGTCGCCATCTATCAAGATGAGACAATGATTTTGGCAACGGATGTCTATCCCAATACAATTACCGCAGTGCGCTGGAAAGACCATCAATTGTATTGCATCAGCGGAGCGTATCTGGAATTCGGGCTAACGCGAGAGCAGCGCAGCCGGCATCCGGAATTCAGCGAAGAGATGCAATGGGGAAAAGATGAGGCAATGGTGTATGCGCTCGATCCAATCGCTCAACACGCCCAATTCGTGAATATTTCTCAGGTTTCCCTGTTTAATGCGTCGCCTGACAATGCGTATGACTTGAGGATAGAGCAAGGCGAACAGCGCTTTACAATCACATTCATCAGGAATTCAGGCGAATGACATTTCTCGCCTATAACGGAACGCGCCGATAGTGTTTCTGACATCGCTTGACATTACCAACATCCGCAATTTTCAATCGAAACAATGCGAGTTTTCGCGAGGCATTACACTCTTTATCGGGCCGAATGCTGCCGGGAAAACCAACCTTCTCGAAGCGATCCATCTCCTGTCGAACCTCCGCTCGTTTCGGACGCATGCCCTGCGAGAAACCATTCAATGGGATGAGCGCGAAGCCTATATTCGCGGCATTATTCAGTCTGGCGGACGCGAGCAGGATGGCGGCGGCAATCCGAAAACGCTGGCTGTTGGGCTGAAAGCGAATGCGCGCATTCCAGCTATCAATTCCAAAATCTGCAAATCCTCGAAAGATTATCTGCGGATACTTCCCTCCGCGACATTCGTGCCGGATGATTTGAGCTTAGTGAAAGGCGCGCCCGCGTTTCGCCGCTATTTTTTGGATCACGGCACGTTTCAATTTTTCCCAGCATATTGGGCGCTGTTGACCGATTATAACCGCGTTTTGCAGCAGAAAAATGCGTTATTGAAAACATCTCAGAAAAAGCCAGACGCGAAATTCGACGCGGCGTGCGATGTCTGGGACGCGCAATTACAGGCGCTCGGCAGCAAGATCATCGTGGCGCGATTGGATTTTCTGTCGCGTCTTCGGCGGCAAATTCAGGAGGTGTACGCCCGCTGGCTCGGCACGGATGAAACCGCCGCGCTGCGCTATGAATGCAGCCTCGGAATTCCTGCGGAAGAGATTGAAATATTTTGCCTCAACGAGAGCGAACTCGAACGCCATGCCCTGCAACGAATCGCCAACTGCTACGAGCAGGCGATTGCGCGGCATCGCGACCGCGAGCGCCGGTTAGGCGTCACGCTCATCGGCCCGCATCGCGACGATCTCGACGTGCTGTCAAACGGTCGCCTGCTTCGCGCTTACGGCTCTCAAGGCCAGCAGCGCACCGCCGTGTTAGCGATGAAACTCGCCGAAATTCAGGTCTATTACGAACAATATGGCGAATACCCGATTTTGCTTCTGGATGATGTGACCTCGGAATTGGACATGCAGCGCAATACGAAACTTTTTGAGTATTTGCAGCAAGGAATGCAGGTGTTTCTGACGGCGACCGACCGCTTCGCGCTTGGCGGCCTGCCATGCGAGGTAGTGGAAATATTGCGCAATGGCTCGTAATCATTCGAAATTTTCAAGAGGCTTGCGGCATCCATAAATGTATTAACTCATCCACAAGTTGTTTAAGTTGTTTGAACGATTCTTCAACCTCAATAATTTCAAAGCCATGCACAATTCGATTTCTCACATTCAATAACGCTATTGCCTGATCGAATTGCGCAATCGAAAGCTCTCCCTGCGAGTAGAGATGTTTAATTAAACTTGAGGTCGGAAATCGTTCTATCGGAATCGAAGCCCGCTCAGCTTGTTTTCGCATTAATGCTTCGAATATCGTCCAGAGCGGCAAAAACGCCGCTTCCTTTTCCCCAGACGCAATCAGTCGCTCGACATGTTCTTTCTTTCGAAAGATTTGTTCCCATGATAATAAATTTCCAATGGCTGAATCTTCTCCGGTAACCAAAAGAAAACGCCATCCTGCATGTTGAGCAACGGTTTCGGCAATCTCGCGATAATGATCTATTGGCGCTTCTCGCGAAACATCTTTAACTTCGATAATATATCCTTCATTCTTAGACTTTTTAACAAGAAGATCAGGGCGATATCGCCCTAAATCAAATGGTAATTCATTGACCTGGGGGGCAATAAACACTTCATATCCATTCTTCTTATATTGTTCCGCAGTATTTTTCAGGATACTATCATGAGTCTGTTGTTTGGTCATAGATAATTCTCCAACGGTTTGGCCTTACTTATTCGAACATAAACGCATTCATCGCCTAACGCAATCGCTTTAATCAACAGTGCTGGCCATTGTGTAATATCAGTAGCTCCTTTCAATGGACGACGATGACATTCGACATCCGTCACAAGCAAATCATCAGCATATATTAAGCCAACGAGCGCGTCCTGGATTGGTTTAATGATATTATCGGCATCTACCGGGTCTTCATCACAGAGATAAACTAATGTAATATGTGTATCTTTTGTTGTATTTAGCGTTCCTGTCCAGGTTTTAGCGGCTTCTGCATATACGAAATTTTTCCATGCCTGCAAATTCGTTCTATTTTTCGTTTGTAACGATACTGGGCGTTTAGAAATAAGAAATTCGAAAATCATACGCCTTCCTGCCGAACGAAACGGCTAACTGACTAATAACTTATTGATAATCTCAATCGCGCTGATAAAGCAAAGCTCGCTTTTTGATTGATTCAAGAGTTCTTCTTCGCGGAGTTCTTTGCCGGGATGGATAAAATTCCGATAAATGCGGGAAATATTGCCGACCTGCACCATCACATCTCCTAACATCTTCTTTTCTTTCAGATAATTGAGAATTTCGGCTAAATCGCATTCATATAAATCGCGTTTTTCTGTCTTATCGTTTTTCCGGGGCAGATACAGCGTCGTAATATCGTGTTTTTCGCAGTAATGCAGCAAAATGACTTCGATGAGCGAACCGGCCAAGACAATGACTGATTTTTCATTTTTCATTAAATAATTCAAAAATAGTTCGTTCAGGTCGCGTTCGGCAATGTCGCGATACTTTTTGTCTATTTTTCGAATTCGATGCAACAGCGAAAAATACGAATATTTTTCTAACTGCTCGATGCTGATCACCTGAAGCCCGGTGACCCATTTAGGCGGAAGTTGTTTGGGCTCGATCTGTTCCATTTCGCGTCCGAGAAACGGATTGATCTCATAAATCGGAACCAGATGGCTGCCACGGCGTTTTGTGTCTCGTAAATACCCTTTTTGCAGCCAGCCATCGCGTAAAACTAATGCAAGCTGCGGGTCTGTTTCCATCAGCACGCTGAATTTCCAATCGGGAATCGGGAGGCGGTTGTGCTGATACTCTTCTTCGCGAGTCACATTCGTCAGAAACGTTTGCAGCATTGCCATTGCCTGATCATCTTCCTGATCTAAATAACTCAACGCATTCCAATATGTCTGTTTAATCTGCTGATGCTCCTGAACAATGGCCGAAATCTGACGATAATTTTGTGAAATGATTTCATCGTTCGGAACAATATCGTATGCGCGGCGGATGAGTTCGAAGGCTTCCTGATATTGATTTTTGGCGCGTTTGATATAGGAGAGATTATTGAGAATAACGGAATTATCGGATTCATACGTCAGCAGATGCTCATACACCCGCTCGGACTCATCGAGAAACCCTAATTCATTGAGAGAATAGGCCACTTCGAATATGTAGAATGTTTCGGGCGGGGCGCAGACATCGGAATGGAACAATTCGACGATTCGCTCGAATTTGCGCTCCTGGAAGAGTTTTTCAATCAAAATGATGGTCAGTGTTCGCGCCTGATCGAAATGGGAAAAGGAACGCAATTCTTCAATTTTCGATTTTTCTACTTTAAATTCTTTCCCTGTCATACTCAACCTGTCGAAATATCCGCGCGATTACGAGCCAAAGAAGGAGAAATCCAGACCTCATTGTTATTTCCAGTTTCATAACTTATCGTTATGTGTCAAGAAGTTTTGATGCATTGTCAATGACAACATCACGCTCTTGATAGCAATGACACGCTTACGCGCGGAAAAGTTGACAATGAATAGGGGGATTTTACTCAGAGGGACTGGCAATCGTAACTGTAATCGTTTTCGGATAATAGACCTTGACGGTCATCGTCTCCGGCAGCCGAAATTCCGGCTGAACGGACGACTGACCAGTGGGAAGTTGTTCCGCGTGAACCACAACAGGGATATCCTTCGGCTCCATTGCGGAAATTTGCAGCTTGGGGCCATGGATCAGCGCCGTGACAGAATCTGGAAACAGGGTTAAAACCTGATTCGAGCCTTCAATGCGTACGGGGATGTTTTCAAAAAACTTGCTCATCATTTCAGGCTCTATCGTAATCGCAACTTCGACCGTGTCTTCTTCCTTTTTCGCAAGGCGAAGCGTGGCGTCTGAAAATTTCACTTTCACCTTGCGCGAGATGCTTTCGGTGAGATTATCCAGATTGATCGGCTCCGTATCTATTTTGGCAAGATTTTTTAACGAACTCTCCGCCCCGGTCACCAACACCGCGTTCGGTTTCACGCTGATGTCGCTCACCACGTATCCATCCACGGGCTTGCCTCGCGTCAGCGTTTCGACAGGCACAGAACGAGTCGTTGTGGCATCTAAGAACACATCAAGTTGAGACGGGCTGACTTGCGTGACCGTTGCGCCGACCGGCACGCGAATCTCGTCGGCAGACAACACAAAAGAATTGATGCCGCGCACGACATTGCTTAAATCCACATACACTTCAATATCTGCCGGCGTCAACCGCTTGACAAACGACGAGAATCCCCTTAACGTCACTTCGACCTGGCTGATGCTTTTGACGATTTCCAGATCGGTCGGCAGGTTTCGCAATTCGACCGGCACAGTGACGCGCACTTCGGATTTTTGCTCGCCAACGACCATAAACCAGATGATGATGGCTAATCCCAGCGCGACGAGTTTTAGCGTGATATTCTCGAAGATTTTCATCGTCATTCCTGCGCTTTCTGCGCGGATCTCGATAATTTAGAGAGGCGCGAAACCTTCCGCGGCTGCGTCTCGGAAATGCCGCCTAACAGGTTCTTTAAGACGCGCTTGAGTTCAGATGATGTGAGATGCCGAGTAATTTCTCCGGCCACCGCAATCGAAACCGAGCCGGTTTCTTCCGAAACGATCACGACCACAGCGTCAGTCTCTTCTGTGACCCCAATCGCTGCGCGGTGTCTTGTGCCTAATTCCTGGCTGATATCGCTGGATAAGGTGAGGGGCAAAAAACAGGCTGCCGCCACGAGGCGATTGTCTTTGATGATCGCTGCGCCATCATGCAGCGGCGCGCCGGAAATAAAAATACTGCTCAACAGTTCTTTCGAAATTTCCGCTTCCACCGTGACGCCAGAATTAATAAATGGTTTCAGGCCAATCCCGCGCTCGATGACCATGAGTGCGCCAATCCTCCGGCTCGATAGCCATTCTGTGGAACGCACAATTTCATCAATCACCTGCGATTTTTCGATGCCGTAAAAATGTCGAAAAAACGTGTTTTGCCCGACTTGCGCCAGCATTCGGCGAATTTCTGGATGAAAGATCACTAAAATCGTTAAAAACAAATACCCTAATAAATTGCGAATGACCCAACTCAGGATATACAGTTCAAAACGCTGCGCCACAAAATACCCACCGACCACGACGAACAACCCGATCAACATCTGGGCGGTTCGCGTTCCCCTGATCATCAGCAACAGTCGGTAAATCAGATACGCGACAATCAGAATGTCCGCAATATCTTGCCAGCGCAAGATGTCAAGCCATTCCAGGGGATTCAGTAATACATTCATGGCGCGTGATTGCCCGCGTCGCAGTGCGCGCTGGCAAAACTCCTCTCAGGCAGAGGGTTTTGTTGCATTCACAATCCGATCAATATCTGCCCCATCGAGAGACTCTTTTTCTAACAACGCCTGCGCAAGGGCGTGAAGCGACTCAATATGCGCGCTCAAAATTTTTCGGTCAGTATCAAGCGCGCTCATGATAAATTGTCGGACTTCTTTATCAATTTTGACAGCAGTCTCCTCGCTATAATCCTGATGACGCGAGATTTCACGCCCGAGGAAAATTTGTTCCTCGCGCTCGCCATACACAAGCGGCCCCATCGTTTCGCTCATCCCCCATTCGCACACCATTTTCCGGGCGAGTTCCGTCGCGCGTTTCAAATCATCAGAAGCGCCAGTCGCAATATCATCCAGTGCCAATTCCTCAGCCACTCGCCCGCCGAGCAGCGTCGCAATTTTGGAAAGGCAATAACGCTTTGTGTAATGCTGGCGGTCGCCTTCCGGGAGTTGCTGGGTTAAGCCGAGCGCATAGCCGCGTGGAATAATCGTGACTTTATGCACAGGATCAGAATCTGGCATTAATTTGCCGATCAGCGCATGGCCAGCTTCGTGATAGGCGGTCACCCGTTTATCTTCATCGGAAATAATGATGCTGCGCCGCTCTTTGCCCATCAAGACCTTATCTTTCGCTTCTTCCATGTCTTTCATATCAACAACGGGCTTCTCATAGCGTGCGGCTAACAACGCCGCTTCATTGACAAGATTGGCAAGGTCAGCGCCAGAAAACCCCGGCGTACCTCTTGCGACGACATTCAAATCAACATCATCGGCTAATGGGATATTGCGCGTATGCACATCAAGAATTCCTTTGCGTCCCCGCACATCGGGGCGCGCCACGACGACCTGCCGATCAAAACGTCCGGGGCGGAGCAGTGCCGGATCAAGCACGTCTGGGCGGTTCGTCGCAGCAATCATGATCACGCCTTCGTTCGATTCAAAGCCATCCATTTCAACGAGCAACTGATTCAATGTCTGCTCACGCTCGTCATGTCCGCCGCCAAGCCCTGCGCCGCGATGCCGCCCGACCGCATCCATTTCATCAATAAAAATGATGCATGGCGCATTTTTTTTGCCCTGCTCAAACAGATCGCGAACGCGCGATGCGCCGACGCCAACGAACATTTCCACGAAATCCGAACCGCTGATACTGAGAAATGGCACATCAGCTTCCCCGGCAATCGCTCTGGCAAGGAGCGTCTTGCCTGTTCCGGGAGGGCCAACCAATAAGACGCCTTTCGGAATTTTCCCGCCAAGCTTTTGAAATTTTTGCGGGTCTTTCAAAAATTCGATGATTTCCTGCAACTCTTCCCGCGCTTCATCCACGCCAGCCACGTCTTTGAATGTGACTTTGCGATGATCTTCCGTCAGGAGTTTTGCGCGGCTTTTTCCGAATGAAAGCGCTTTATTCCCTCCCAATTGCATCTGCCGCATAAAAAATATCCAAATGCCGATAAATAACACCATCGGCAGCCAGGTCAGCACATACCCATACCAGGCGTCTTGATCTTTCGGATCAACGGAAATTCGAATCCCTTTTGCCTGAAATTGGGCTAACATGTTCGAATCAAGCGCATCAATCACGATAAATGTTTCAAATTCTTTATTATCTGTCGTGACGAAACGGATCACCTGCTTCCCTTTAATAATTGCAATCTCGCGAATTTCTCCACGGTCAACTTTTTTCATAAATTCGCTGAACGGCATTTCTTCAGTCGCCTTCTGCGTATTATTGCTGATCACATCAAACGCCAGAAATAAGATGGCGGCAAGCACTCCCCATAATAGAACATTTTTATAAAACGAATTCAAGTCTGGTCCTCCTCTATCTCTCCTGTGAATCCTATTTGTCGAATACGGCACCGCAGCAGGCGCGAAGTCTGCGTCGTCACCTTCACCCGCTCATCAATGGCATAGCCAGCCACCCAGACCACCCCCACTTGATCAACCAGCAAAGGAATAGTCTGTCGTGTATGTTGAGGAACTTTTCTGTCAATAAAAAATTTTTTCAAGCGCTTCTTTCCCACCATTCCTAATGGGCAAAACCAATCTCCCGGTTCTCGGAAACGAACAATGATCGGGAGAGAAAGCCGATCATAGTCCATCTCTTGCACGATAACTTCTTCATCTTGTAGTTGCTGATGGCTCAACAAGCTCTGCGAAGATGCCCTATCTTTCATTGTTGTTTCAATCTGCCATGAACCAATCCTCGTCACTCCAGGACATATCAATGGCACAGCCTTCAGGACGGCTTCATCAGGCAGCCCGTGAAGTTGCTTGCCATGTTGAAGCCGTCCTGAGCGTTCCTGACAGGATGCAATAATTCCAGATGGAAGGGAATAAGACTGCCCAGACACAGCGCGTTCGAACAATTCCAGAACAGCGCGAACCTGTTTCATGCTCAGGGTATAGGCCGCATTGGTCAATTCATGAAATGCCTGAACGATAATCGCCCGTCGAAGCGTGGCTGGAAGGCAGAAAAACTGCGCCAAATCAATCTGTATTGCCGCATCTTCTCGATGACAAACGTTATGATAGTGCGCTTGCGTCATTTTGTCAATAAAGAAAGCGTCTTCTTGAAACATTTGCGCGTAGGCGGCGAGCCGCTTCAAAATTGCCGGAGAAAAGCATTTTTGCAGCATGGGGATCAGATCAAGCCGGATCGCGTTTCGCAGGTATTTACGGCTAAAATTGGAGCTATCGGTGATATAGGCAAGTTTTTCCGCCTGGGCAAACTGTTCGATCTGCGCCCGCGTTGTCGAGAGTAAGGGGCGGATAATTATGCCGTTCGAAACCGGTTGAATTCCGCCAAGCCCATGCAGGCCGACGCCGCGAATCAGGCCAAGTAAGACTGTTTCTGCCTGATCGTCGGCGTGGTGCGCGGTTGCAATCTTCTGCGCCCCAATCTTTGCCGCAAGATCGAAAAAAAACTGATACCGCGCAGAACGAGCTGCATCTTGCGGCGAGAGTTTTTTTTCGCGGATACGCGCAGGAACATCAACAGATTCAATTGTGCAGGGCACGTCATATAGTTCGGCCAATCGTTGGACAAATTCCGCATCTCGCGCAGCTTCTTCGCCGCGAAACTGATGGTTCAAATGCGCCACATGCAGCCGAATGTTAAGCCGATGTGACAACCGGCGTAACACATGCAATAACACAACCGAATCCACGCCACCAGACACGCCGACCAGAACACGCTCGCCAGAAGTGAGCATCTGATGCTCGCGGATATGCAAAATAACCTGTTCGAATAATTGTTTTTGGAGTGTGCCCATGTGAACGCTAACCGGGAATAACACAAATACGCGGAGGCAGCCTGGAAGGGATGTAATGGCGGTGCAGGGATTTGAACCCCGGACACTGCGGATATGAGCCGCATGCTCTGGCCACCTGAGCTACACCGCCAATGCGATTTATTTCTATCGTGCGTTCGGTCTAAAAATGACGCATGTATTTGTCAAGAAAATATCACGCGGATGTGAAAAATCTCTGAAAAGCCCTGATTATTCAGCGATCCCTCACATTTTCAAACCGGGGCTTTCAGGCGCGATCAACATGCTCGGAAATCCCGTCATCGTCACCTGTCCAGTTTCATCAATCATAATTTCGACACTATTTGCCTCATGGTCGAACTGCTCGCGATACGCGGCGTAACGTCCCGACAGGAAGTGTAAGGTCTGATTACGACTTCCGCGTAAAGCGAGATCGCACGCTTCTGCCTGAACAAACGGCCCGGCAATCAGTAAATCCGTGACTGCGAGCAAGGCATTCCAATCTGGACGGTTGGCCTGGATAAGTTGATCGTAAGTGAATCCGCTGAACACAATCACTCCGCGATCATGTTGTTGCATAATCGCGCAGAGTTCGGCAAGCAGTGCAGCTTGTAAAAATGGCTCGCCGCCGCTGATCGTGATCCCTTCGATATTTGAAAGCGCGAGCAGATGCGCAGCGAGATCATGCGTCGAAATCGCCTGGCGAATTGCCAAATCGTGCGTGTCGGGATTAAAACAGCCAGGGCAGGCAAGCGTGCAGCCCTGCACCCAGATCACCGCCCGCGTCCCAGGCCCATTTTCGGTGGACGCATCTAAGAACGCGTGAAGATTCACCATCATGCGCCAAACTCCTCAACTCTTCGCTCAAAAAAGCACTCGTGAAAACCTTTTCATTGCGATTTTTTTTCGAGAACGTCTTTCCCATATCCACCGAAAAAGCAAACGTTTTCAGGCTTTTCCATCACGATTTTTTTCGCAAGGTTTTTCTTGACGCCGCGTCTTTTTTATGAGAAGTAAACACATTCTGTTTCTGACGAGACAGAACGGACACAAGGATGATGCTGAATATCAATTATAACACTTCTGCTCTTGCTCAATCAAGAGCCGCCAAAAAGGAGGTTTTGCATGAAACACGTATTCATGAGCCTGCTGATTGCCATGGTTGTCGTTTGCACAGGAACGTTGCTTGCACACGCTCAGGAGAAGCAAGAACAACAAAAGGAAACAACGCAAGCCGCAGAAAAGGAAGAAGTGAAAAAAATTGACGTCAATTCCGCCGCTCTTGAAACATTGCAACAACTGCCGGGAATTGGCCCAAAATTAGCGCAAGCCATTATTGATAACCGTCCGTATGCCACCATCGAAGAAGTGAAGACAAAAGTGAAAGGGATTGGTGACAAGAAATTCGAGGCGATCAAAGATTTAATCGAAGCCAAACCAATCGAAGAGCAGAAGCAAGACGAGTTAACGCAAGAAAAAACCTCCAAAGAAGGCGAGAAAAAAGAATAGCCTTCCTCTCGGCTCCGCCTGTGAAGCAGGCGGAGCGTTTTTTTGCCCACCGTATCCTGCCAATCTTAACCCCACAAGAAACCCGCCGAACTCTGCCGACATCATTCGCCTGAATTAAAACGCCATGTCTGTATTTTTTTCTTGACTTTACCTCTCCTCGTCCTAATTTACCAGAAAGGTACGTTCGCAGTATGCGGGATGTTTTTGTGATAGAATACTCCTCAATGAATGGTGGTGGCGTTCCCTATCGATACGCACAGGGAACGCTGAGCGTATCGAAGCGCGACAATTCATTGGGGCTTGCTCTATTCAGCCGACAAGGAAAGGAGAGATGTGACGTGGAAGAGAAGATGTTCGAAGCATTCAAAACCTTGTTATCGGAACAGAAGCGCCTGCTCATTCAGCAGGCCAATCAAACGGTTTCACGCGAGTCGAATGGCGCGCAGGGACAGCTTGCTGACTATGCCGATATCGCAACATTAGAATCTGATCGCACTTTCCATCTCCGCCTTCGTGACCGTGAACGGAAGCTAGTGCAAAAAATTGACCAGGCGTTAGAGCGTATTGAGGATGGAACATTTGGGATTTGCGAGCGATGTGGTGAAGATATTGGCACGGAACGATTAAAGGCTCGCCCGGTGACGACATTTTGCATCAATTGCAAAACACAACTCGAAGAAGAAGAAATCGAATAGTCAGCTATTCGCTCCCATCTGTCTCTGACAGGGAAAACAACGATCAGGTCGGTTTTCCTGTCGGAGACGATATAATGATGATCCTGCCATATTCAGTATGAATACCAACATTTCCAATGCAATCACGCGAGCATTCGCGTCTTATACGTCCATGAATATTCCTAATATTTTGACCATTTCCCGAGTTATCGCCATTCCTTTTTTTATTATCGCCTTGATGTACGGGTACAATGGCGTCGCCCTGGCAATTTTCGTCATTTCAGGCATGACAGATGCCTTCGATGGCTTTATCGCCCGCGCCTATCATCAGCGGACGACCATCGGCGCGTTTCTCGATCCGTTAGCCGATAAATTACTCCTGACCTCAACGGTCGTCTCGCTTAGCCTGGTATCTGTTCCGAATGCGCTGCCGCTCTGGTTTGCCGTCACGCTCATCAGCCGCGACATCATTATCACGGTCGGAATTGCGGCGCTGTTTATGTTAGGGGTAAAATTTCCGATTGCCCCTTCAATTATCGGAAAATTGACCACATTCCTCCAGGTTGCGCTCATCAGTATTGTGCTGTTTTATAATTATATCGGCACGCCCCGCCCCGATTTGATTCGCCCATTCTGTTGGATCACATTTGCGGTAACTGTCAGTTCCGGCTTAGAATATGTATATCGCGGCATTCGATTATTCAACAGTAATTCTGAGAATATCGAGCGCCGCGAGCAATAAAAATGAAACTCGGTGTGATTTCAGATACGCATGGCTATCTCCATCCGCGCATCCATAAGTTGTTCGGCGACGTGGATGAGATTCTTCATGCTGGCGATATCGACAGTGACGACGTGCTGATCGAATTACGCGCAATTGCGCCTGTGACGGCGGTGCGAGGGAACATGGATATGTATGGCCGCGTTGCCGCCCACCATCACCTGCTTATCCACATGTATGAAGGCGTTCGCCTTTTGATGGCACACGATATCGGGCTGCCTCAGAATCAGACGCGTTCCATTTTAGAGGCGTTGCAGTTGCATGACCCGCAGATTGTTATATTTGGACATACCCATGTTCCGTACTGGGGCTATCATGAACATCGGCTGTATATCAATCCAGGCAGCGCGAGTAAAGGGCGCCAGGGATCAGCGCCGAGCGTTGCGCTGTTACATATCGTCAATGGACAGATCACCGGTCGCCACTATCAGCTTGACACCTGAAACGGCGTGGCAGTTGGTGAGGATGCCGTTTTGTCATCTGACCAAAATCTGGAAATCACAAAAATATCTACGCAGACCATGTTAACGCTCTCGAAGAATTTCTGGTTGGGGACAATCTAACCCTTGACATTTTACAAAGTTATACACAAGTGTGGATAAAATTGTGGATAATTATTTTTCACTAACGAACGTAACCTTTTTATTAATATTTTTCAAACACGCAATTTCCTTTTGTTAAACTGGCGCGATCATGAGTGTCGGAAATCGAATGCGAAAAGCCATCGATCTCTTACAAACACTGTCGTAGCAACGCATTTGGCATGAATACACTTTGGGATGATGTTTTGACGCGCATTGCCACGCGCATGAATCCGTCGAGTTTTACCACGTGGTTTTCACCGACAACGCAGCATTCGTTCGATCAAAATTGTCTGACAATCAGCGTGCCGGATCAATATTATGCGAACTGGCTGAACGAACACTATCGCGACTCGATTGTCGAAATTTTACGAGGTTTAACCGGAAAGACGATTGAGGTCGCGTTTGTCATCTCCACTTCTGCCGAATTCACCGCAGAACCAGAACTCGGCAACCTTGACGAACCACGCGAAACAATGCCCCTCGAAACATCGCGCCAATTTCCGCCAGACAGCGCGAGACCAATTACGCCATTTTTCGATGACGACACCGGCTTGAATCCGAAATATACCTTCGATACCTATGTTGTCGGCGGCAGTAATCAGTTTGCGCATGCCGCGTCGCGCGCTGTCGCAGAGCAGCCGTCCAAAGCGTATAATCCGCTGTTTATCTACGGCGGCGTCGGGTTGGGAAAAACCCATTTAATGCATGCCATCGGTCATGCGATTAAAGCGACCAATCCGTCAGGTTTTCGGATGTACTATCTCTCGTCAGAACGCTTCATGAACGAGTTGATCAATGCGATTCGTTATGATCAAATGCAGGATTTTCGCGATAAATATCGCAATATAGACCTGCTGCTGATTGATGATATTCAATTTATCGCCGGCAAAGAGCGAACGCAAGAAGAGTTTTTCCACACCTTCAACGCCCTGCATAATGCCCAGAAACAGATCGTGATTTCCAGCGATTGTCCACCGAAAAAAATTCCAACCTTAGAAGAACGCTTGCGTTCGCGATTCGAATGGGGATTGATTGCCGATATTCAGCCGCCGGATTTCGAAACTAAGGTGGCAATTTTAAAAAAGAAAGCGGAAATCGAACAAATCCAATTATCCACAGAAGTTGCCATGTATATCGCCACGAAAATTCAGTCGAATATTCGCGCCTTAGAGGGATGTTTGATCAAAATCGCGGCCTATTCCAAGTTGTCCGCCGATACAATTTCTATCGAATTAGCGAGGAAAGTCCTCGATGATATTTTGGACACCAAAAGTTCTGACGCCGCCAAAAACATTACTGTCGAATTGATCCAGGAAGTTGTGGCAAACCATTATCAAATTAAGCTTCAGGACATGAAATCGTCGGCGCGGCTGCGGACGCTCGCCTTTCCGCGTCAAGTGGCAATGTATCTTTCCCGAAAACTCACCAACCTTTCCCTGCCAGTCGTCGGCCAGTCATTCGGCGGCAAAGATCATACCACGATCATGTATGCCTGCGAAAAAATCGAAGCAATGCAGAACGAAGATGCCGCCTTTCGCCAGGAATTAGAAAGCATCGAACGCATGTTGCAAGGATAATTCCGCCCCCGCCAGAGCGCAGGACTGTGAAGCTCTCCATTTCATAAGAGGGAAAGCGCCCTCGTTCCACGCTCTGCGTGGAACGAGAACTTCACAGCCCTGCGATTTGACGAAAGGGGTGTATTTTTCTGAGACTCCCTTCGAAATCGGCAAAAACAATATTGTGGATAATTTTGTGGAAAAATCTGTAAAACCCTGTGAATACGTGAAAAACGTTGTGGATAAACGTTAAACAACTACGGATTCTCCCTGTGAACAAGCTTCTGGAAAACATGTGAATTGACTGTGAATGTCTGTGTACCGAAGATGAATAACTTCCGCATATCGGCAAACGATTCCTCTACATCCCCAAACAATTCAAGCCTATTCCCTAGAAACGTCTCACCGTCAACCCCTGCTAATCATGGCCAATTCCATGCGTATCCACAGTATCCACGCGCCCTACTATTCCTACGAGAAAAATACCTTTTTTTTCTGTCGTAAAAAGATCGTAGAAGCGCTTGTGAATTGTGAATAACTACGGAAAAATTCTTTTCGCATCACGATTTCGAAAAAATGCGAGAAAATGATCGTTTTTTGAAAAAATAGTTGCCTGAACAACAGGCTTATGATAGGGAGTTCATAATTGTCTCTATTCATCAGAAATGAGCAGAACGAAAAATTTCGTGAACGATAGCGTTGCGAATGACGCGGTTCGTATAAGGAGTCAGGTTTGAGGAACCCCTGAAAAAGAAGGAAGGAACGATGTATGCAAATCAGAATTGAAAAACAGAATTTACTTGATGGAGTTCAGCGCGTTCAGAATGTCGTGGACAAGAAAAACACGATTCCAGTCTTAGCCAATATCTTATTCGACGCATCGCAGGAAGATAATTCGTTGAAACTGATCGCCACGAATTTGGAAGTTGGGATGTCAACAGTGCTCCCGGTCAGCGAAACCACCGGCGGAAGCATTACCATTCCAGCGCAAAAACTCTTTGAGATCTTACGCGAATTACCAGAAGCCACAGTCACGCTCACGGTTGACGAAAAAAATTGGGTTACAATTGAATGCCTGAAAGCGAATTTTAGACTCGCGGGATTATCGAAAGTTGATTTCCCTGAATTGCCGACGTTGCCGACACAAGACATCGTGATGCTGCCACAGGCGACACTTCGGGAAATGATTGGCAAAACGTCATTTGCCGTATCCCACGACGAATCGCGTTACGCGTTGACCGGCGTTCTGTTCTCCATCGGCAATCAGGAGCTTTCGATGGTCGCAACTGATGGCCACCGGCTTGCGCTGATCAAGCGTCCATACCAACTTGAATTGTCCGGTGAAGACGCCAAAGATGTCATCATTCCGCTGAAAGCGATCACTGAAGTTAAAAAATTGTGCGAAACCGATGGCTCCATGTCGATCAATCTCGGCGATAATCAGATTGCGTTCCGCAAAGAAGGCACAATGCTGGTTTCTCGACTGATTGAAGCCCAATTCCCGGATTATAAGCAGGTGATCCCGTCCGATTCGCGTTTCTCTCTTGTGGCAAATCGGGAGGAATTTTCACGAGTTTTGCGCCGCGTCGCGTTATTGTGCAGTGACACGCGCCTCGTCAAATTCCATTTGAGCGAAGGGCAGCTTGCTCTCACCTCGAACGACCCGAATCTCGGAGAAGCGCGGGAAGTGATGCCTGTCGAATATAATGGCGAAGAATTGACGATCGGCTTTAATGCGCGCTATATCATGGATTTTTTAAGCGTGATCAGCGGCAACGAAGTTCGGATCGGCATCAATGACTCGCTCAGTCCTGGCCTGTTTTCATCGAATGGCGACGATGATACCGGATTTGCTTGCGTTGTCATGCCAATGCGAGTATAAAAAGAGAAACCTGTCACCGACAAGCGCCACTGATTTTCGCCGCGCTTGTCGGTGCCAGCGCGAATGTTCAGCGCTGGCGTGTTCGCCGTCCAAACTATCCTCGAAATAACACATCAACGATGTTCCTGACGTATTGTTCGTCGCTGATGCCGTCAATCGCTTCTTGCGGAAATTCGACGAATTCTTTAAAATGCGCGGCAATCAGGGCAAACAGATTGAGCCGGTCGCCTGGCTCGAATTCATTGCGCCGCAAAACGGCGCGGAGCGCAATGTCGGCTTCTTGCAACGTGGTGCGTTGTCGCAGACGTGCCATTAAATGCGGATAATTTCTGAGTGAGTTATATTTCCCTGCAAGAATCTGGTCAAGATCTGGCGCTGCCACGTCAACAGTTCTGACGACAATTGTATTGGCGGCGAGATCGCCGAGCCGCTGAGCGTAGCGGCTGAACAAACAGGCTGCGCCGCCGACAAGATAAAAGAGCGGCAAACTATCCACGAAACGAAGCAGATTGCGAATCACAATCTGGCTGAAATGCAGATGCAACCCCTGGGCGTCCATGACGCGAAGCTTGAGCAAGCGCTTGCCGATTGTTTGACCTCGCCAGAGCCATTCGAACAGAATGCCATAGCCGATTTGGAGGCCGAAATAGGCGACGAACATGGCGCCGGATGCGATGTCGGAACTGAGAATGTCTAAGAGACCGATAATGGCGCCAAGAATAGTTGTAAATGCCGAAATGCAGGCTAAATCTATCGCATAGGCTAAAAAGCGCGTGATCGGGCTGGCGAGATTTAACGCGAAAACAATCCCTTCTGGCGTCGTCATCTGCAAGGTGTTGGTTTTGCTGGGAATCATGCCGCTCCTGTTTTTCGTCCGGCCAGGCTGAGAAATAATGCGAGCGCCATCAGTTCCGCCACGCCGAACCCGATTTTTACGCTATAGGGAATGACCGGCTCGTGATATTGCGACAAAAACGATTCGACGAATCCCGCCCAGACGAGCATCAGCGCAAGGCTGAATATCAGCGTCACCATATCGCCGCTGACTTGCCGCAATCGCGCTTTCAGCGACATGCGCTTCCCCCAGCCGATCACAGCGCTTGCGAGGACGAGTCCGGCCTGTCCGGCCAGCAGAATTGCCGGAATTTCGATAGACCCATGCGGCAGCAGCCAGCCGAGCAGGAACGGCGTCTCGCCAGCCAGCACGTAATCGCTCGCGACGCCGCCGAGAATCACGCCATTATAAAACAACATGATCACCGTGCCAACGCCGTAGGTCGCGCCTAACGCAAACGTAAAGATCGACACTCTGGTGTTGTGGGTCATTAAATAACCTGCGAACGAACTTTTATGCCCGGCCATCCGGTCTTCCTGGGATTTTTCCTCTTCCGCAACCCGTTCGGATGGGGAACCTTTGAGATGGGGAAACGGCATAATGATCGCTTTTGCGTCGGGGTCAAGTCCAATGGCAATCGCGCCAAAAATTGTTCCGATCAGGGTGACAGTCACTGCGAGCGCAAAGGCGTGAATATGTCGCCGAAACGTTTGCGGAAAAATGACAAAAAACCAATCTATGGGCTTGAATCGCCGCGATTTCTGGCGGACTTCATGCACCTCGGCGTAAGTGCGCGCGACTAACGCTTCCAAATAACGCCGAATATCGGCTTCCGCTGAAAAGCCGCTGACTTTCGCCAAATCCGCCGACGCGCGCTGATAGAGATAATGAAAGCGCTGAACCTGCACCACATCCATTTTGCCGAATGCATCGCGTTCCAATCGCGTGAGCAGTTCGTCTAATTCGCTCCAATACGGCTTTTCATCGGAAATAAATTTTTGCAAATCGAGAATCATAAGTCCTTCGTGCTGCGAATGTCCTCGTTCGCCCGAAAACGATTGCGAACGAGGACGTTCGCGGTACGACGATTCAGAGCAATTGCCGCCGTTTGACTCCGATATACTGCGACACTAAATCAACGCACATCTTTTCATCGCTCAACAGTGAAAAATTGACGCCGCGATGCTGCAAGGCGTATTCCAATTCCTGTAAATCGCGCCAGAGCAGATGGCCGCCCAGTTCGCGATAGAGGTCGCCTACCGACGAGACGTTCGAATTCGAGAACAGCGGATGCGCAGCCGGTGGGCGCAGCATATTGACCAGAACAAGGTGTTGGCGGTGGATCAGGTTGATATTTTTTATAAAATTTTCCGAAAGAACCGGATCATCCAGGTTCGTTAATACGATGAGCAATGCCCGTCGCCGCAGCCGAAGGCGGAGAAATGAACAGAGTTCGTCGAAATCAGGATTGCCGCGCTCAGGCTCAAGACGGTACAGAGCATCGCGGCATGCGCCGTAATGCATTTTGCCGGTTTTCGCTCGCACGAACGTATGCATCTGGCTGCCGAACGCCGCCACGCCGAACAGATCGCCCTGTTTTTGCGCAGCAAGGCCAAGAATCATCGCCGCCGTGATGAAGCGTTCCAGAATTGTCTCGGTCGGTTCTGGCTGGTCGGCGGCGCTTTCGAGGGGTCGCGCCGGGCGCGCGCTCAGCCGCGAGGTATCCACTAACACATAAACTTCCTGCGTTCGCTCGATTTGAAAGACTTTTGTAATCGGGCGGCCTCGTTTGGCGGTCGCTTTCCAGTGAATATCCTCGAAACTGTCGCCAGGCATGTATTCGCGCAATTTTTCAAATTCCCGGCCTTTGCCGATCTGCCGTTGCGCGTGGACGCCGAAACTGCCGCGATTCAGAAATAGCGCCGCCAGGTTGTTCCGCTCTCGCGATAAATCTGGATACACGCGCAACTCGCTACTGACCGGCACGCTGTCGCGCCATGCCCATAAACCCAACGGAGACGGCGTTTCAAGATAGCAGGTTTCCAGGCGGAATTGCCCCCGTTTTTGCGGCAGGCACGGCCATATCAATCGAACCTGCTGCTGGTCGTGAGGCAACATTGTCGTCAGGTCTTCATGCGGCGATTGGAAGGCTGTCGGCAACGCAAGCCCAACGCGCATATTTCGATTCGCCGCGCCAGAATGCGTAACCGTTACTTCGATTGCGCCTTCGCGGTTTTTTGAAAAGCGGATGGTGTCTGGCAATTCAACGCGAATTCCGCGCAGTGCGCCGAAAGAGAGCGTTGCGTCAACAATAGCAAGCAGAATAAACGCCAAGGTTCCGGCGAGCGACAGCAAGGCTGAGGATGCCATTGCGCCGACTAATGAGAGCGGCAGCGTGATGAGCGCGAACCAGAATAATAAACGTGTGCGTGGAACAATCATACGATAAGGCGTTAAATGAAGCCACAAGAAATTTCACGCGGTCATGCGAATGAACTCGACTTCTTACAAATTATCAAGTCAATACTCTCCAATAATCAGGCGATGCGACTTCTTGTCAAGCTGAATTTATGCGAGAAGATATGATCCTCTTTCTTTGATTTCAAAGGATTTACACATAATTTCATCAATTTTTAGTGGACAAAACATGCGGGGAGCGACAACGATTTGTTGTCTGCGGGAGGCGTTGGCATGGTGGAACAATTCTGACAATCCGGGCTTTGCGCATCACACAATCTGTGGATATGAAATTTGATCGAACGATTTTCATTGGTAAATTTACGCAAGAAGCGAATGACGTGATTCAAACCGTCAACGAAGGGCTGATTCAATTAGAAAAAGCGCCTCAACAAACGGAACGTTTGAAACATATCCTGCGCTCTGTCCATACACTGAAAGGCTCTGCGAATATTCTTCACATTGAACAGATTAGTCAACTCACCCACCATATCGAAGATGTGCTGATTGCCTTGCAAGATAAAGAAATTACTCTGACTCCATCCGTCATCGAATTGCTCTTCAGCAGCATCGATCTGCTCAGCGCATGCATTCAAACGGCTCAGCATGACAAGGCCGAATCGCTGAATATTGCGCCGATCTGCGACGCATTGATCCAGGCCGCGCAAGGGCGAGATTTTGTCGTGTCCGGCGCGGCTGAACTCCTTGAAGATACGTCATATTCGACGCCGCTGCTGGAAGAACACGTTGAGCCTCTCTCGGTTGAGGCAGCAAAAGGGGTCGAAACTATCCGGGTTGCTGTGGAAAAATTAGACCATGCGATCAGATTAATCGGGGAAATTGTGATCGGCCATAAAAAATCAGGATATCGCCTCGGCACGATGAAAGAAGTCCAGCAAAAAGCGAAGGCTCTGATAAAAGCATTGCAACAGTTTCGTGGAACTCGCCAGCATGATGTTGATCCTCTCCTTCAGCAAAGCCTGTGCTTGTTAAAAGACATTGAACTCCTGTTTCGCATGGAACAAGATGATTTCGCTGCGCGTGATATGGCGCTGACAGAATTATACGAAGAGGTGCTCAATATGCGTATGCTCCCGCTCGCTTCAATTTTCGAGCGTTTTCCGCGAGCGGTGCGCGATATGGCGAAAGATGCGCGAAAACAGATTGACATCCGAATTGTCGGAGAAGACACGACGTTGGATAAAAAAATCATTGAACAACTGGAGGCCCCTCTCAATCATTTACTGCGCAATTGCATTGATCATGGCATCGAACTCCCTGAAGAACGAACGAAACAAGGTAAATCTCCTACCGGCCTGATTACGATTTCCGCCTCACACCAGAGCGAGCATATTCGCATTGAAGTTGCCGACGATGGGCAGGGAATTCAATATGAAAAGCTCAAAGAGCGGGCGATTCAGCGTGGGATGCTGACAGAGGAAGCCGCTCAGAACATGTCGGAGGCGGAAGCGATGAATTTAGCGTTTTGGCCGCGCCTGAGCACGAGTGAGTTAATTACTGATATATCGGGGCGCGGAATGGGGATGGATATTGTGAAATCCTCAATCGAGACGCTCAAAGGCATGGTATCACTCGCCTCAACGCCCCGAAAAGGCACGATATGCGCGTTAACAGTGCCGGTTTCGCTGACGTCGCTGCGCAGTTTAATTATTATCGCTCATGAGAATATATTTGCCATCCCGATTGACGCGATTGAGGAAACGCTTCATGTGCCTGTTCAAGAATGTCTTCTCATTACCGGCCATCTGGCGATTCGTCATCGAAACCAATTGATTTTTTTAATCGAACTTGGCAGGGTATTGCAATGCCGTTCTGTTTCCGCTGCTCCACGCGAGCAATATTTTGTGTTGATCGCGCACGCTCAGGGCAAGCGCATCGGCCTGATTGTGGACGCGATTATAGACGAGCAAGATGTGGTCGTGAAACAACTGCCTCAGCATATCAGAAATGCCACCAACATGATTGCGGGAGCAGCGATTTCGAGCTATAATACGATTATGCTGATTCTGCATCTGCCCGAGGTGCTGGCGCGAATTACCAGGATGTCGTTTGAGATGCCTTCAACGCTGGTCGCGCCTCAATCCCAGGCCGCCCCGCGCATTTTAGTGGTCGAGGATTCAATGAATACGGCAGAAATCGAGAAATATATTTTAGAAATGTCCGGGTATCTCGTTGATATTGCTAACGACGGCGTTGACGCGCTTGAACATCTTGAGCAGACGACATACGCGGCGATTATTACGGATATTGAAATGCCTCGCATGGATGGGTTTACCTTCACGCAACACTTGCGCCAGATGCCGAAGTATGCCAATGTCCCTGTGATTATCGTGACCTCATTGGCGCGGGAATGCGATAAAAAACGCGGACTTCAGGTCGGAGCGAATGCCTATATTACCAAAGGAAATTTCGAACAACACCGACTCCTTGAGACGATCAAAAGCCTGGTGTAAGTGCGGCGGAGTTTTTTCTGATGAAAATATTGATTGCTGACGATAGCCCTACGATCATAGAAGTCGTCCGTTTTTTGCTGGAAACGCAGGGATTTGAGGTGGTAAGCGCGTCTGATGGGATTGAGGCGATTGCGAAAACCTATCAGGTCTGTCCGGATTTGGTGCTGTTGGACATCGAAATGCCGAAGATGACTGGTTACCAAGTCTGCCGGCTGTTGAAAAGCGATGAGCGCACCAAAAGCATTCCAATTATTATTTTGACCTCAAGAGGGCAGAAAAAAGACCGGTTTTGGGGGATGTCAACCGGCGCGGATGATTTTATTACCAAAGATTTCGAGGCGGAAGAGGAACTCTTTTCGAAGATCAGGCTGGCGGTTGAGCGAAGCAAAAACGAGGCTGGAGGCAGAGAGCCGCGCGGAATCCCAAAACATCAGGCGGATGAAACGCCGCCGCCGATTACAGAAGTTTCGGTGTTGGAGCAAGTCAACCATATTCTCGATCAGCAATTATTTCAGGCGACCATTGTCAATGAATTGAGTTATCTGGCGATCAACATGCACTCGTTTTTCACCTCGATTCAATCTATTTTCAGTCTGCTTGCCAGAATTTGCGAATTTCAGGTGGCATCAATTTTTCTTCAGGAAGAAAAACTCTATCACAATTTTTTGTTTTTAGCGCCGCCAGTCAGCCGCCAGTTTCTGCAAACCATTAAACAGCGCGTCATTGAAGAATATAAGGCGTATCAGCCATTAGAGCATATCGAGCATGTGCAGGTCACGATCTTGAAAGACGGCGATCTGGCGTATCAGGAACATAAACCTGCGAATGATGAGCATCAAGTGGCGACGTTTTTAGCGTTTCCTCTGAAAATCCGCAACAGCGTGATCGGCATTTTGGGGATTGGCACAACAAAAGAGAACGCGATTCCTTTGGAAACGATTGATATCCTCCATGTTTTTACGAACGAGGCTTCCATCGTTCTTGATAATGCCTTATTATTCAAGCAATTAGAACAATCGAATCTTGAGCTTGAAAAGACGATTACCCAATTGAAAAACACGCAGGCACAGTTGGTGCAATCGGAAAAAATGGCGTCGCTCGGCCAGCTTGTCGCAGGCGTGGCACATGAAATCAATACGCCTGCCGGAGCGATTAATGCCGCCACATCGAACATGATGGCCGCGCTTGCTTCGATTGAAGAAAGCTTCCGCCAACTGATGCGCGAGCCATTGCCGCCGGACGCTCAGGCGATGCTGCTGAATATTATTTCTGAGTTTATCGGATCGCTTGAAAAAGAGCGAAAAAGCACCGTGTCGCTGCGAGAGGATACGCGGCGTTATGAACAATCTCTGGAGACCAGCGGGCTGTCGAATATTCGAAATATTGCCAAGCAGATGGCGCGATTTGGGTTGAGCGAGGCTCGCAACGCCGATCTGTTGCAATTATTGCGCGCGTATAATTCCGAACGAGTACTCGATTTTTTGGAAAAATGTTATAAAATCGTTGTTGCCTCGCGCGACATCAAAACCAGCATCCATCTGATTACGCGTATCGTGAACGCGCTGAAACTCTATTCCCGCCTGGATCAGGCAAAAGTCGAAGAAGTGGATATTCATGAAGGGATCGAAACCACAATGATTATCCTGCAAAGCCAGTTCAAATATGGGATTGAGGTCGTTAAAAAATTCAGTGATCTCCCCAAAATCGCCTGCTATGCGAACGAATTGAATCAGGTCTGGACAAATATCATTCATAACGCGATCCAGGCGATGAAAGGCCAGGGGATGCTGACCATTGAAACCTATTTATCGCCGCAGGATGACGAATCTGATGAGGCCATCAGCGCAGAAATTTCACCGAGGCTAACGCCATCGGCAGAACGAAAAATTGCAGTGCGCATTACTGATACCGGGCCTGGGATCCCGCTGGAAATTCAGGGAAAAATTTTTGATCCGTATTTTACGACAAAAGATCAGGGAGAAGGTTCTGGATTAGGGCTTGGTATCGCCCAGCAAATCGTGGAACGCCATCACGGGGAAATTCGCTTGACCTCTCGACCCGGTCAGACGAGTTTTGAGGTGCTGCTCCCAATTTCAGGCGTTCGAAAGGAGTATCTGGCATCATGAAGATCGGCGTCGAAGCGACAAGCGCGGCAGTGACACACAAAGCAGGCGTGGGGCATTATGTCTATCATCTGATACAAGCGATGATCAACGCGCCGAACGCTGCCCATCAATACACGCTCTATTTGCGCCAGGCCGATCCGAGGCCGCTGGATACGCTGGGCATCACGCCGAGCGGCGCGTCAGAAGTCGCGGTGAGAGTGCTTGAATTCCCGCTTTTATGGGCGCAGATTCGCTTGCCGCTCGAATTGATGAGACATCCGCAAGACGTCTATTTTTTCCCTTCGCCGACCATGCCGCTCTGGTATTTGCCAAAGCGCAGTGTGGTGACGATCCACGATGTCGCCTTTCTCTTTTTTCCGGATTGTTTTTCTCCGGCACTGCGTTTTTGGCTGAAACATTCCACGCAGCGCAGCATTCGCGCTGCCGCGAAAATTATTACGGTGTCGGAAGCCACGCGCCAGGACGTGCTGGCCTACTATAACATTGCGCCGGAAAAGGTTATTGCCGTGCATCATGGCGTTCATCAGCGATTTCAGCCGCTCGAACGCGCCGTCGTTCAGGCGGCGCGGCGGCGCTATCGCCTGCCGGAGTCATTTATCCTCTGTATCGGGACATTGCAGCGCCGCAAAAATATTCCGCGCCTGATTCACGCGTTTTATTTGTTGAAGCAAAAACATCAGATTCCGCATAAACTTGTCCTGATCGGCCAACAATATCGCGATTTGCCGGAAGATGAAATTTTCAGCATGGTGACGCGGCTTTCGCTTCAGCAAGAGGTGATTTGGACTGGCTATGTGCCGGATCAGGATATGCCGGCGCTGATTAATGGCGCGGAAGCATTTGTGCTGCCATCGCTCTATGAAGGCTTCGGGATGCCGGTGTTAGAGGCAATGGCGTGCGGCGTGCCGGTCGCTTGTTCCAATACATCGTCGCTGCCGGAAGTCGCCGGAAACGCGGCGATGTTGTTTGATCCGTACAGCGTGGACAATATGGCGGAACGGCTGCATCAATTATTGACGGATCGCGACTTGCGTCTCGCGTATCGCGAAATGGGGCTGATGCGAGCGAAACAATTTTCCTGGGAATTCTGCGCGCAAAAAACGCTTGACGTGCTGACTTCTTTAGTGTAAGGCGTGAGGAAACGCTGTCAGACTCTTTCAAAGAGTCTGACAGCTCTATATTTGCAAGGAATTGGCATGGCGTATCGAGAGATTTTATGGAACGTGATTCCGCCGACGCGGCTGGGAGAATTCAGCGGGCGCATCAAATGCCCGTGCGAAACGCAATTTTGGGATGTCATGGACGAGTTTTTCCCGAAAGGCGCAGGTAAAGTCCTGGTTGACGTCGGCTGCGGGCCAGGAATTAAAGCGTTGACATTTGCGTTGAATGGGTTTCGCGTGGTCGGTTTCGATATTCGCGAACGGGAAATCGGACACGCTCGCGAAAACGCCAGACAAACTCGCGCCGCGCATCCCGATCTGCGGCTTGATGCCGAATTTTTTCAACACGATTTGCAGCATGGGCTGCCGCAACTGACCGATAGTTCTATGGATGTTGCGGTGTTTGTCGAGGTGATCGAGCATCTTGACGCCTATCGAAGCGTGCTGCGGGAAATTCAGCGCGTCTTGAAACCGGGGGGCAGCGTAATTATCACGACGCCGAACAAGCATCTGCATCAGCATGAAAAAGACGCGGATGAGGCCGTATATGGCGAGAAAGCGTTTGGGCATGTGCGGGAATTTGATTTGAATGAATTGGCCGAAGAAGTCGAACAGGCCGGGCTGCATGTTGCGCATCGCGGCTATTTGAATCCGCCGAAAGTGAAAGCGTATTGCACGCTGATTCATCCCTGGATGATTCGCGATCACGCCTTTTTGCAAGGACGCGCGGGGATTCAGGATGTGATCGGCATTCGCACGCTCGGTAAACTGCAACCGCTGTATAATCTCTGTTTTCCGCTGATTACCGCAATTATTGGAGCATATAATTCGCTGATTTTTCCGCGTTTATACCGCGCCACGAAGCCTGCGTTAGATTTGCCGACAGGCCGGACATTGCTTGTCATCGGCACGAAACCATGACTGATGTTGCCGTGATAATCGTTAATTGGAATACGCGGGAATTACTGCGGCAATGCCTTGCGTCAGCCTATCAGCAGACATCAGGGATTGCCTTCGAGGTCTGGGTAATAGACAACGCCTCATCCGATGGCAGCGCGGAGATGGTGGCGCAGGAATTTCCGCAGACGCGGCTGATTCGCAACGCGGAGAACGTCGGTTTTGCGAAAGCGAACAATCAGGCGCTGCGGCGGGCGTCAGCGCGATATTATCTGCTGTTGAACAGCGATACGGCGCTGCGAGATAACGCCATCGCTCAGATGGTCGCGTTTCTCGACACACAGCCGACGGTCGGCATCGCGGGAACGCGCCTGCTGAATTCGGATGGCTCGTGGCAGGCATCGTTTGACAATTTTCCAAGAACGCCGCTCGACATGCTGCGCGACAAACTCAACTCGTCGCGCCGGATGCGTTGGGAAAATCGGCTGTTGTGCCGCGATGTCTCCACAAATTTTGCGGTGGATTATCTGATCGGCGCAGTGTTTATGATTCGGCGCGAGACCATCGAGCAAATCGGCCTTTTGGACGAAACGTTTTTTATGTACGCCGAAGATATTGACTGGTGCTATCGCGCCGCGCAGGCAGGCTGGCAGGCGTATTATCTCGGCGAATTCGCCGTCTTTCATCATAATCGTGGTAGCAGCCAGAAATCGCCGGAACAAGCGCGGCAGCTGCAACGATTACGCGATGAGAGTTTGTTGCGGTTCTATCGGAAGCATCACAGATGGTTCGTTTGGGGCATGATGATGGCTATTTTAGCGCTGAAGTTATGAAAATACTTATCATCACGAAAAGTTTCGTTCGAGAGGTCAATGAATTCATTACATATCTGAAAAAGACCGACGCGCATTGTGATATTTCCGTGATTGTTCCTCATACAACCATCATGCCGTCGCAATTTCCTGCTTCGATACATCGCCGGCGTCTTTGGTTTTCCTGGCATATTCGCGCCGCTTGTTTTTCTCCTCGCATATTGCAGGATATTCGCAGAATTCAGCCCGATATTCTTCATATTTTTGAAGAAATCAGCGGAATCATTGCGTTCCAATCCGTTCTCTTTCGCAATCTGTGTGGTCTGAACAGCCGCATGTTCGTCTATTCTGCCGAAAATATTCCTGGAAATGTGCATCCGTTGTTTCGCGTACCGATGCGCTATGTCATGCGGCATGTCGAGCAAGCGTTTGTGTGTAGCGTAAGCGTGGAAACAACGTTACGCCAGGAAGGATTTTGCAAACCGATCACTGTTTTTCCGCTTGGAGTGGATACGAATAGATTTTGTAAATTTGATGCCTCTGCATTAAAAGCGCAATTGGGGCTTGACGGAAAATTTGTGCTTGGTTACTGTGGGAGGCTATTAGAGAGTAAAGGGATTCTTTTGTTGGCCGATATGATGCCGCATCTACCCGAAGAGATTCATTTATTGATGATTGGCAGCGGGGCCGAACAGCTATTTCGACGGCGCGTTGCGGAGCATGGCGTTGCTCATCGCGTTCATTTGGCGGGAAACATTGAATATGAAAACCTTCCGTCCTATTTGAACTGCATGAATCTTGGGATCGTGCCATCACAAACCACGCCGCGCTGGAAAGAGCAATTTGGGCGCAGCATCATCGAATTGATGAGTTGCGAAATCCCTGTGATCGGATCGGATTCCGGCTCGATTCCCGAAATTGTCGGCGAGGCGGGGGCGATATTTCCCGAACATGATATTCATGCGTGTCTTGCGCAGATTCGCCGCTTTTTTTCATCGCCAGAAGCATGTATTCGCAGCGGTTTGGCTGGACGAAAGAGAGTGCTTGAGAGCTATTCCGCCGAGGTTATGTCAAAGATGTTGTTCGACGGATATAAAAAGGAAGGATGTAGATAAATATGGCGATGAAACAGATACGAACATTCTTTATTAATGGTGGAATATTAACGATTTCAGTTCTTCTATCGGTGATTGCGCTTGAATTCGCTGTCCGATGGCTTTTTCCTGCCTACGATCCTTCTTCGATGGTGAAATTCTATTTCAATCAGGATGGCGTGTTATTAGGTCGAGAAAATTCGGAATTCCATCATCGGATGAAGTCCGGCGACTTTAATGTAACAGTGCGCTTCAATCAATATGGCTTGAGGGATCGTAAAGATTTGAACGATTCGACAGCGAGCGATTGGTTCGTGGTTGGGGATTCGTTCAGCTATGGACATGGCGTGGAAGAACCTCAACGCTATTCGAATCTGCTGGAAGCCCGATTAGGCCGACCAGTGTATAATATCAGCATCCCAACTGATTTTAATGGCTATGAAAAGTTGATACAATATGCTATCGAGCGTGGGGCAACGATTAAACGGCTGATCGTCGGAATTTGCATGGAAAATGATCTGCAAAATTATGCGAGTCGCAATCAGAATGGAGAGATTACCGTCAGCCCCTCTCCGTCTCAGAAGCCGTCAACCGCAGCGCCATATTATGATAACGTTCGACGCAACGCCTTCTTTCGGCTGAAAATTTTTTTAGGTCGGCGATCTGCGTTATATAATGTGATGATTAGCACGTTTCACCAGAATCCGCTCCTGAACAATATCGCCGTACGGTACGGAATCATTGATGAATATGAGGATGGAATCAGCCGCATCATGTATTCGGACGAGATTCTTCGTAAATCATGCGAAAAATTGCTTGCGTTACGGCAAAAATATGCTATTTCTGAAATGGTATTATTATTGATCCCTTCTCGCGCGTTGTGGCTTGGTGGAAATCAGGAAATCGAAGCGAAAATGCATGTTCAGTTTGCCAGCTTGCTGAGGGAACACGGTTTTGAGGTCGTAGATTTGCGCCCGGTATTTGAAGCCAGCGGCAACCCGATGCAGTATCATTTTCAGCATGATGGACATTGGAATGTTGCAGGCCATCAGAAGGCGGCAGAAGAGCTTTTGAAGCATCTCAATATGCAGAGAGAAACATCTCTTCAATGAGAATGAATGGATGGCATACATCATGAGACAACAAGGAAATTTCTCGCAGCATGTCAGGTCAGAATTCTTCGAATATGCCAGCCTGTTGATCGCAGGCGCTGGAGTCGGCCTGTTTTCGGCAGCCTCTCCGATTGTTGCGCTGCTCGTGGTATTTGGATTTGCTGCAATCGCAATTCTGTTATATGCCAACGCATTTTCCTATTCTCGCGAGTCCACTCAAATTGCTGCGGTTGCTGATGAAACATCTGACAAGCGGTATCGCCTGCTCTTTTTGCTGTTTTTTCTGTCATTTTTTATTTCCATCACGATCCCGAAGTCGGGCAAAACACTTTCTGGCGTTCCCATCACCTCTGCGAATATCCTGATATTTATTTCATTCATTCTCTGGTTTATCAGTGTGTTATTTTCCAACGGTTTTACTTCGCGTATCCCGCTTTTTAATACCATCATTGTTTTTATATTGTACGGCATGCTCAACTCCATTCTGAGTCTCTTTTATCGAAATCCATTCCGAATGGTGCTAATAGAATTTGTTGCATTTTTTGGTTTTATTCCAGCGTATTTTCTGGTATGCACGGTGTTAAGAAACCGTCATCGAATAGAGGTCATCGTATTTGCAATAATAATTTCTCTGATTCTGGTGTGTTTGTACGGAATGCTGCAATTGCGTTTCGGGTTCGAACGGATTGCAGTCCCCGGCATTACGGAACAATATGAAATGATTCGTTACGCTGAATTTGGCGGGCGTTGGAATTATATTGAAGGGGGACGGCAAAAATTATATTCGACATTTCAAAACGGGAATATTTTTGGCAATCATTTAGCGACATTTCTTCCTTTTTTAGGTGGGATTATCCTGATCATCCAATCGCAATGGAAAAAATTGGCGCTGTCAGGAATCTTTATCGGCGTGTGGTACACGCTTTTTCTGACCTATTCACGCGGAGCATTGCTGGGAGGGATTGTTGGGGTTTTTGCGTTAGCCGTGATCGCCAAGAAAATCCATTTTCGCGCGGTTGGCGTGTTGCTCGTCTTTGCCATCAGTCTATTTATTTTTACCAATCAACATAGTGATCGCCCGGAATTAGCCCGATACAATTTTCGCCGCTTGACATCCGATCCGAATCAATTTAGTGCTGGGCGTGTCCAACGCGTTGAATCTGCAATAAAAAAGTTTCGACAGCTTCCACTTTATCAAAAGCTTTTCGGACTTGGGCTTGGCGCAAATCTGGTTGTTGATAATTTATATGTGTACCTGTTTATCAAGCTTGGAGTTATTGGATTTTTTCTTCTTGTATGGACATTAGGAAAATTTTTCATAACGCTCATGAGGTTGCGAACCCAGGTCGATGATATTCGATTGCAGAGCCTCATAAATGGGGGGATTGCAGGTTTAATCGCCTCCTTAGTACATAATATCGCTGATGTACTCTGGTTTTTCCCGCCATTAGCAGCAAATTTTTGGTTCTTAGCCGGGATTTCCATGAGCATTGGTATGACGAATGTCCAGGAACGCCTTTGTGTAAAAGGACTTCACGCATCTCCGCAAAATAGATGAACCTGTCTTGCCATGCAAACAACCCTCAACAAAAGCCCTGAACAACGCCGTATTGCTTATGGAAACATTTGCGCGATTGCTTTGTTTGTTCGATTCGTATTTATATTGACGATTACCCCGTCTTTTGATGCGAGATCGTCATTTTCAATTGATGCCGAGTCATACCATCAAACCGCCAAAAATCTTGTTGAACGCCACATTTTCGCCAGCACGATAGACCCGCCATATAAGGCTGATATTCCGGGAACTTTCCGCCCGCCGCTAACGCCATTCTATCTCGCGTGTTGGTATGCTCTGTTTGGCGTCAATCTCTTCTGGGGGCGCGTCGGGCTGGCAGTCATCAGCGCCTTATCTTGCGGCCTGAGTTACTGGATTGGGTATCGGTTGTATGGAAGAAATGTGGGCGTTGTTGCTGGCCTCGCCAGTTGTGTCTATCCGTTTTTTCTGCTGTTAGTTCATGTACCGCTCACAGAAGGGCTTTCGATATTTTTGACATTGTTGGTGATGGCCTTTCTGTTAAATGACACTGAACGACACCCATACTGGCACGCTGTCGGCCTCGGCGTCGCGCTCGGCCTGCTGATGCTGAATAAAGCCTCGAATATCACGACGGCAAGCTGCGTCGTTTTGTGGGCAATTCTGCGGTATTGGCGAAAACCGTCAAAAGGGATTGTTTTGCTGATGATTATTGGCTTGACCGCTGGCTGCGTCATCGCGCCCTGGACAATCCGCAATTATCGCGTGACTGGCTCGTTTCTGCTTGTCAATTCTAATGGCGGCTGGACGATGTATCTTGGCAACAGCCCCTCGACCGATTACAATTTAACGCTATTGGAACGGGGCGACTCCAACGGCTGGACGCCGCCGAAAGAAGCGTATCAGCCATTTCGAGACCTCGCCTTAACTGATGTGAAAGCCAGAGACGAACGTGCCGCGCGATTGGCAAAACAATTTATCGTCGAACATCCTGAGCAATTTATCAATTTAGCCTGGCGCAAACTGAAAATTTTCTGGAGCCCTTATCCGCATCCTGCCGACCAAATCGCCTGGACAGCGATGGCGATTCTCGGCATATTCGGCTTGTTTGCCTCGTTTCGAAGGTGGAAAGAACATCTTCTGATCTATACATTGTTCGGCAGTTCTATGCTTATTCCGATCTTTTTCACCGCCATGCCGCGCTTTCGCGCCCCGCTGATTCCATTTGTTATTATCTACGCCTCGTCGGCGCTCATCGCTCTGTATGCTTACGGGAAACGCTATGCGAATCGGAATTGATGCGCGAATGCTTGGAAATACCGGCATCGGGCGCTATTTGCGCAACCTGCTGATTCACTTGGCGACGCTTGATGCGCCGCATGAATATGTGGTGTTTTTACAGCCGAATGAAGAACTCCCGATCCGGCAAGACCGCCTCATTTCCGTGCATCTACCCGCCTGGACGCCGATTTATTCAATTAAGGAACAGTATCGCCTGCCGTTGGAAATTCGAAAATACCGCATTGATCTGATGCACTATCCGAATTTCAACGTCCCGCTCGCGCAGCCGTGTCCGTATGTTGTCACGGTTCATGATTTGATTTATTATCTCTATCCCGAAGAATGTCCGTCCCAAATAGCCCATTGGTATGCCAGGGGGATGATAAACTACGCCACGCGACATGCTCGAACAGTTATTACGGATTCCGAATATTCAAAACGTGATTTGATGCGTTATTTTCGCCTTCCTGGAGAGAAAATACAGATCATTCTCAGCGGCGCGGATGAACAATGTCAAATGACGTTGCCTGAATCCCATAAAGAGGACGTGAAACGCCGTTACGGAATCGAGGCACGCTACGTCTTGTATGTCGGCAAGCATCACGGCTATAAAAATATGACGACATTAGTGCAGGCGTTTATGACGCATCAGGAGGTCTATCAGCAGACGCAGCTTGTGATCGCCGGAAAGTGCGACTCTCGCCGCCATGAACTCTACGATCTGGCCGCTCGTTTAGACCCCGGCGGACGGATTCTTTTTACCGATTTTGTTGAAGATGAGGGCTTATTTGAGCTGTATCGCGGCGCATCATTGTTCGTCTTTCCCTCGCTCTATGAAGGCTTTGGGCTGCCGCCATTAGAAGCGATGGCGTGCGGCGTGCCGGTGGTCTGCTCGAACGCGGCTTCGCTGCCGGAAGTGGTCGGCGACGCCGCGCTGCNTGCGGCGTGCCGGTGGTCTGCTCGAACGCGGCTTCGCTGCCGGAAGTGGTCGGCGACGCCGCGCTGCTCGTTGATCCGTTGAATATCCGCGAGATGGCCGATGCGATGCGAGCGGTTTTGACTGACGCCGATTTGCATTGTTCGCTTCAAGCAAAAGGCTACGCGCAAACCCGCCAATTTTCCTGGGAACGCGCTGCCAGCGAGTTGCTGCGTGTTTATAACGACGCGGGAAAAAGGATTTAAGAACTGATGTTACGCAGCAGGTTCAATACAAATGGCCGCAAACTCCCCTCCTGGGAGGGGTTGGGGGGGGTGGACACGAAGACGCCGCACAGGACACCACCCACCCCTTGCCCCTCCCAGGAGGGGAATTGTCGG
>DF820455.1:566469-615807 GCA_000739515.1 Candidatus Moduliflexus flocculans | reverse complement strand
GGTGGACACGAAGACGCCGCACAGGACACCACCCACCCCTTGCCCCTCCCAGGAGGGGAATTGTCGGCGGCGTTGCGTAACATCAGTTAAGAATTAGGAAACAGTGATGCAGATATTTAAACGTGTCACCTTGCTCGCGCCGCCGAGTTTTGAAAGTCAATGGGGCGCGATTCGCCCGCCGGTCGGGCTTGGCTATTTGTCGGAACGGCTGTTGCAAGTCGAAATCGCGCATCAGATCATTGACATGGGGCTGGGTTATTCCATGCGGCAGGTTGAGCAGAAAATCGAGGCATTCGCCCCTGATCTGATCGGCATCAGCATGACTTCGCTTTTTCATCGCTCGGTCTATGCGATTCTGTCGGAATTGAAACAGCGCTTTCCCAACATTCCGATCATCGCGGGCGGCCCGCATCTTTCGACATTGCGGGCGCAAGTGCTGGAAGAGTGCGTGGCGATAGATTTCGGCGTCACGTTGGAAGGCGATGACACGCTGATCGAATTCTGTCAGGGAACGCCGGCAGCGCAGATTAGCGGCCTGCTCTATCGTCATGCTGATGGGCGCGTCGCCTATACCGGTGACCGCCAATTCATTATGGAGTTGGATCGCCTGCCGTTTCCAAAATATCAGCAATTCGAGTTAAGCAAATACGTGGCGCGGGAAATCGGCGTGGTTACGTCGCGCGGCTGTCCGCACGCCTGCACGTTTTGCCCGGTCAAGACGACGATTGGTCGCGCCTGCCGTTTTCGCAGCGTCCAGCCGATTGCGGACGAATTGGAATACTGGCATCGTCAGGGGTATCGCGACATTTTGATTCTTGACGATAATTTCGCCATGCGCCGCGACCGCGTGTATGGCATCTGCGACGAAATCGAGCGGCGCGGGCTGACTGGCTTCCGCTTTCGCTGCGGCAACGGCATTCGTGCCGATCATGTGGACGCCGACCTGCTGAAACGGATGCATGACGTTGGTTTTCGTTATCTCTCCTTTGGCGTGGAAAGCGCGAACGAGCATATTTTAAAGGCGATTAAAAAAGGAGAGCATTTCGACGAGATTGACCGCGCCGTCAAAACCGCCTGCGAGATCGGCTATGACGTGACGCTCTTTTTTATCATCGGCTTGCCGGGTGAAACGCCAGAAGATGTGGAAAATACGCTTCAGTTCGCGCAGAAATATCCGGTTTTCGACGCCAAATTTTATAACCTGATTCCGTTTCCGAATACCGAAATTTTTCAATGGATTTCCGAGCGAAACTATTTTCTGCATCAACCGGACGAATATCTGAACAAAGCGTCGCACTGGGACGAAGCGCCGCTTTTTGAGACGCCGGAACTCCCTCGCGCCGAGCGCATCCGCCTGCTCAAAAAGGCGCATCAGGTGCGCAAGCAGATTCGTCAAGCCGCCATGCAGCGCAAATTAGCGCGATTCGGCGTTTTCGGCGCGGCGGCGGCGCATCTGTTCGTCAACGACCGGATTCAAGACTTGCTGCTGCATAATCGGACGGTCCGCCGCGTTGCTGAAGCAGTCTTTCGAAAAGTAAACTGAGTATTTACCACGAAACACACGAAATACACGAAAATTATGTGCTGCGATTGAGCCAACCTGTCAGACACGTTGAAAGTGTCTGACAGGTGTTTCTAGTTTTCGTGTATTTCGTGTGTTTCGTAGTTGCATTCAAGAACAGATGAAACTTGCCATTGTGCATGACGGATTAGCAACGCCGGGAGGGCGGGGCGGCGCGGAAGCGGTGCTAACGCATCTGCATGGCATGTTCCCGGACGCGCCGATTTATACAACGGTCTATCATTCTGACCGGATGCCGGAGGAGTTTCGGGCGTTCGATATTCGAACGTCATTCATTCAACGTCTGCCGTTCGGCGCGAGCAAATTTCGGGCGTATCTGCCGCTTATGCCGACGGCGGTGGAGCAATTTGATCTGTCAGAGTTCGACGTTGTCCTGAGTTGCAGTCATTCCGTCGCCAAAGGCGTCATCACCTCGCCGCAGACCCGCCATATTTGCTACTGCTATTCGCCGCTGCGCTACGCTTGGGACATGTATCACGAGTACATGGAAACCAGTTGGCGCAGCAAGACGGCGCGGCTGCTCATTCCGCCGCTGCTGACTTACATGCGGATGTGGGACACGCTCAGCAGTCAGCGCGTGGATGCGTTTATCGCGATTTCGCGTTTCGTGGCGCAGCGCATCAAAAAATATTATCGCCGTGACGCGCAAGTGATTTATCCACCGGTTGACATGGCGAATTTCAGCGTTTCAGAGCGGCTTGAACCATATTTTTTGATCGTGTCC
Organism: Candidatus Moduliflexus flocculans; assembly: GCA_000739515.1. Taxonomy (GTDB): domain Bacteria; phylum Moduliflexota; class Moduliflexia; order Moduliflexales; family Moduliflexaceae; genus Moduliflexus; species Moduliflexus flocculans. The sequence continues at coordinate 613,501 of DF820455.1, read as the reverse complement.
CGGCTTGAACCGTATAAGCGGGTTGACGTGGCGGTCGAAGCGTTTAACCGGCTTGGGCTGCCACTGCTGATTATCGGCGACGGCGCGGAGCGTGAAAAACTTGCGAAAGTGGCGAACGCGAATATCACGTTTTTGGGGCGTCAGCCGGATCAATTGGTGCGAGAGGCATTGTCGAAATGTCAGGCATTGATTTTTCCCGGCGAGGAAGATTTCGGCATTACGCCAGTTGAAGCGCAAGCGTCGGGGCGTCCGGTCATCGCGTATCGCGGCGGCGGCGCGTTAGAAACCGTCTCGGAGCAGAGCGGACGTTTCTTTTTTCCCAAAACGGCGGACGCACTTGTCAATGTTATTCAAGGCTTTGATGCCGGACAATTTGCTCCTTCCGCTATCCGCCGCCATGCCGCACAATTCGATCTCCCTGTGTTTCAAGCGCGAATACGACAGGTGATTCAGTCCTGACAGAGAGCGGGGTGTTAAGTTCTGTCATTGCGCGGAGCGTCAGCGACAACGCAATCCCGTGATTCTGGCGAGATGGCTTCGTCGTTGTCACTCCTCGCCATGACACATGTTCACGAGAATTTAACAGTCCTGGCCTGACAGGGCGGGAGAATCATATTTGAAACATTCCCACTAATTGGTGCAACTGGTCGGCAAGTTTCGCTAATTCTTCCGAAGCGCGCTGTACTTGCAGCGATTGCTCCATTGTTTTCTGCGTGACTGCCGTTGTTTCCGTGATGGTCGAGGTTGTTTCGATGCTTTTCTGCGCTGCTTCCGGGATGGCCTGTAAAATGTTGTCGGTGGTTGCGTTTTGCTCTTCGATGGCGACAATCATTTCATTGGATGAGGAGTGAATGTGGCGGATGATGTCCGAGATTTCGGTCATGGCATGCGCCATGTTCGTGCTGCTGGATTGCATCGCCTCGATTTTTTGGCGAATATCCTGCGCTGAGGAGGCGATCTGGCGCGAAAGCCCTTTGATTTCGCCAGCCACTACCGCAAATCCCCTGCCAGAATCTCCAGCCCGCGCCGCTTCGATGGAAGCGTTTAACGCTAAAAGATTCGTCTGCTGCGTAATCGTGGTAATCAGCTTGATAATATCGCCGATTTCTTTCGAATGCTCCTGAAAGTGCGAGAGTGAGGTGTTTGTCGTGTTCGCGATATTGACAGCGACGCGAATCATGTCGTTGATCTGCCCGATATGGTCAGAGACGTGTTGTATCTTTTGCGAAATGCCCTGAACTCCAGAAGAGACGACTTCCATGCGCTGCGTCACATCCTGGCTGTTCGAAAACACGCGCTGCATCTGCTCGGACGTATCTTTCGCTTCAGCGGTCATTTGCGTGCTGAGATGCGATAACGTTTCCGATGACGTGCGCACGACATCGGCCTTTTCCATGATAGAGGTGAGCATGTGGCGAATTGTTTCCATTTTATGAAACGCCGCGCCTAATACATCATGCTCGCCAGCCATTTTGATGTGCTCGCGGAAATCGCCCGATGCCATTTTGATGGCAATGGCCGACATGCGGTCTAAATATGCGGACATGGCCTGAAGCGCGTTTCCTAACACATCATGGGGGGAGCGAAGTTGGATAACATGTCGCAAATCGCCCATAGAAACATGGGTAGCAATTCTGGCCACTTCTTCTATGTACGTCGTCATTTCATAAAACTCATCAGTCAACGCCCCAAGTTCATCATGGCGCGTTTTACGCTGATTCGTAAATAATGAGTGCGCCAGTTCGCCCCGCGCCATCTTTTTCCCGATGGACACTAATTGACTGAGAGGCTTGGTGAGAAGGCGGTGTAGCAGCAATGACACGGCGACGCAGGCGACAACCAAAAAGATGCCCAATAACTGGAGCGATTGAATCAGCGCGTTCCAGACTTTTTCGTCAATCAGCCGTTTTGAAAACCCGATATCAATCATGCCTAAGAGCGTATCATCGGCGCGAATCGGAATGAGCGCGTGATAATTCGCGCCATCGAACACAATTGCCGACAAACCACGTTGAATCGCTCGCTGCATATCCTGATTTGTGACCGGCATGTTTTGTAATTCCCGGTTATTATGCGCCATGAGCACGCCTGCCGTATTCAATAGCGCCACATGCGTCACCCAGGTGGCCTTGTTCGCTTCATAAATGGTTTGGCACTGAAATCCAGCCCCTTTCAAGGCAGATTCAATCTGTTTTTCCGTCCGTTTTCCGCCGCCGCCCCATTGGATGATGTCATCGCGGATTCCCTGCGAGAGCGCCTCGACTCGCCAGGTAATCGCTTCGAAATACTGGTGTTTAAGGTTTTGAATATTGACGAATGTGCTCGTCAGCAGAACAATAAAAATAATCGCACTGACAGCAAGTAAAATGGGGGTTCGTAAACTCGTCATATTTCATCACCGCAGTCAGACATCCTGGATGGGGCGTCTGCTGTTTGAATAATTGTGATTAATACGGTGAGACGCCAACACGCTATCCTTGCCTTCGAACGCGTTTATCAAGAATCGTGGCAGCCCGGAGTTTGCCGAATAGCGAATAGAGAAGTTGTGATTTCACATCTTATAAAACTTGAGGCCGTTGTTATCTGTCAAGAAATATCATCACAAATTCCTTTCTTGCAAAGAATAGAGAGGATTAGACTTGACATCTTCCAATATCATCAATTTTTGTTGAGATATGAAAAGAAACCTCATGGTAGGAGTTGGAATCCTCAGTCTGATCGCAGTCATCGGCATTATCGCGCGGAGTTATTTTCGCAGCGATGTGGCATTAGATACGATTCCGATTGCGACAGCGCAACGCGGAACGTTGACGCTGAATATCGTGGAAAGCGGCACGCTTCAAGCCGTGCAATCTGTGACGCTTGCGTCTGAAATTAAAAGTGATCGCGCCAAAATCGCCAAAATCGCGCCAGAAGGGACATACATGCAAGCGGGCGAACTGGTTATTGAATTTGATAAAGCCCCGTTTGAAGACGAATTGCGCAAGCTGCGGTTCGACATTACCCAATCTGAAGCCGCGATTGTTGAAGCCACAGAAAACCTCAAATTGCAGCAGGCGAAAAATGACGCCGATCTGAAGGAAGCCCAGGCGAATATTGCCGCGGCAGAGGCGGGACTCAAGAATATCGAAGAAGGGGAAGGCGTGATTCAATTGCGCGAATTGGAAATGGATGTGGAACGCGCCGCGGCTGCCTTTGAACAGGCCACACAAAAAGTCGCCGATCTTAAGGAGATGCTTGAATCTGGCTTTATTACTCAGAACGAACTGACGAACGCCGAAGCCGAACTCAAAGAAATCGCGTCTAAATACGAGTTTGCCAAACAAAAACATCAGATTTTTGTCGAATTCACGCGACCGTCTGACATTGAAAAAGCTCGCCGCGCCGCCCGCGAAAGTACTGAACGCTTGCAGCAGCTTCGCGAAATGGCCGAGCGCCTGATGAGTTTGCAGCAGGCGAATTTGCAAAAAGAACAGGCGAATTTGCAAGGCTTGCAGGAAAAATACAAAACCGCGCTGGATGAATTGCGCAAAACATCGATTTATGCCCCGATTCCCGGCCTTGTAATTTATAACGACATTCCGGCGTCCGGCAAAGCTCGCAAAATCCAGGTTGGCGATGCGGTCTGGAGTCACCAGGGCTTGATCAGCCTGCCGGATATTTCGCGCATGATGGTGGAAACCAGCGTGCGGGAAGTGGATATTCACAAAGTCGCGTTAGGCCAGCAGGCGCAAATTCAGGTCGATGCGTATCCTGACGCGAAATATACCGGCGTTGTCCATCTGATCGGCTCATTAGCCACGACCGAACAAAATCAACCGACCTCCACCAAATATTTCCAGGTGCAGATCGTGCTGAACGAATCGGATGATCGTCTCCGCCCGGGAATGACGGCGAGGGTTGAAATCGTGACTGACCATTTGGAGCAGGTTCTCTATGTGCCGTTAGAAGGCGTCTTCGAAAAAGCTGGACAAAAAGTCTGTTATGTTGTACAAGGGAAAAAGGCTGTGGAACGTCCCGTCACGGTCGGAAAATTCAATCGCGATTTTATCGTCATCGAACAGGGAGTGGCCGATGGCGAACAGATTTATTTGCAGGACCCAACCACGCTGCTGAGGCGCTAATTTCTCCGTATCTGCCGACAGCCCTGTCGGCAAGGCTGGTCGCTGGTACGCAGATGAAAGGAAAGCCGTATGGAAATGTATAATGTTCTGGCATTGATTTTAGGCGGAGGACATGGCGCGCGACTCTACCCACTGACGAAAATGCGCTCGAAACCGGCAGTGCCATTAGCCGGAAAATACCGCCTGATAGATATTCCGCTCAGCAATTGCCTCCATGCTGGCATAGACAAAATCGCCATTCTGACGCAATTTAATTCCGTTTCGCTGCATCGCCATATTCAACGCGCCTATGGCCGCGACATGTTTGCGCATGGCTGGGTAGATATTCTCGCCGCGCAGCAAACCACCAGCGGACAGGCATGGTATCAGGGAACAGCAGACGCGATTCGGCAGCAACTTCCTGAAATCCGCTCGGCCAAAACGGAGTTTGTGTTGATTTTGCCAGGCGATCATCTCTATCAGATGGATTACCAGCATTTTCTCCGTTATCATCTGGAAACAGACGCCGACATTACGCTTGCTGTCCAGCCGACAGAACGGCGGTTAGCTCCGGCGCTCGGCATTCTGAAATGCGACAGCGAAGGGCGGATTGTCATATATAAAGAAAAGCCCAAATTAGAGGAGTTAGATGGATTAGAAAGTTTGCCAGACATGGGGAAGCCTTTTATGGCTTCGATGGGCATTTATCTGATTCGCACCTCGCTGTTGGCAGAGCTTCTCTCGTCGTCGGGCAACGATCTGGCAAAAGATATTACGCCGCCGACGATTTCGAAATATCGCGTGATGGGCTACGTCTTTCGAAATTATTGGGCGGACATCGGCACGATCCGGCGCTATTATGAAGTGAACCTGGAATTGGTCGCCCCGAACAGTCCGTTCGATTTTAATAACCCGCTCCGCCCGATTTATACACATGCCCGCTTTTTGCCTCCCTGTGAAGTCTATGGCGCGAAACTCAACGATGTGATTTTGACCGACGGCGGTCGGATTTACGATGCGGAAATTACCAGGTCTGTCATCGGGCTGCGCAGCATTATCCGCTCGAATGTCACGATTCATTCTTCCATCGTGATGGGGGCTGATTATTATGAAAGCAGCGCGGAACTCGCGCAAAACGCTCAACCGAATATGCCGAATATTGGGATTGGAGAAGGCACAATTATTGAATCGGCCTTAATTGATAAAAACGCGCGTATCGGTCGTCACGTCCATGTGCGACATCTCCCGAATCGGCCTGATTCCGAAACGGAATCCTGGGTCGCCAGAGATGGACTCGTCATCATTCTGAAAAACGCGATTATTCCAGACGGCACGGTTATTTGATATGTTCCATACATTCGATGAATTGCGGCAAAAAGTTCGCCATTTCCCCAATCGCAAACGCGTTGCGGTTGTGGCGGCGGCTGAAGAACACGTGCTGGAAGCGATTGTTCGCGCTGAGCGCGAGCAGATTATCGAGCCGATTTTGATTGGCGAGGCCGTGAACATTACTGCGCAACTCGACCGGCTTGGGGCTGAGATTCCAACCTCTGCGATTCGGCCTGCTGAATCTGTGTCTGAGGCGGCCATGCTTGCCGTCAACCTGGTTCGTTCCGGCGAGGCTGATTTTCTTATGAAAGGCCGCCTGCAAACCGCCGAATTAATGCGCGTTGTTGTGGATCGGACGCATGGGCTGCGTACACGCCGACTTATGTCGCATATCGCCTTTTTACAAATCCCCACCTATCATAAGCTCCTCGCGATTACGGACGGCGGTATTGTGCTGTATCCCGATCTTGAAGAAAAACGGGAAATCCTTGAAAATGCGGTGCAATTCATGCTGAAAATGGGATATGCCAGGCCGAATGTCGCCGTACTGACGGCAGTCGAAACGATTAATCCGAAAATGCAGGACACCGTTGACGCGGCGCGGCTGAAGCAGTTGAATCAGACCGGAATGATTGCGAATTGCGTCGTGGAGGGGCCAATTTCCTACGATCTCGCGATGAACAAGGAATCGGCGAAAATTAAAGGATATGACAGCCCCGTGACTGGTGACGTTGATCTGATGATCGCGCCCAATATTGCCGCCGGAAATTTGATGGCGAAAAGCCTGGTCTATTCCGCTGGCGCGGCGATGGCGGGCGTGGTGGTCGGCGCGGCTGTGCCCGTTGTTCTCACTTCGCGCGGCTCGACCGCCGAAGAGAAATTTTATTCCCTTGTGCTTGCCGCGTCGGCAGGATAACAGATAACACTTTTTTATGACCATCTACCGCATTTTAGCGATTAATCCTGGCTCGACATCAACCAAAATCGCGTTATATGACAATAATGATGAGCGCGTGCGTGAATCGTTGCCGCATTCATTAGAAGAATTACGCCGTTTTTCTCGCATCGAGGATCAATATGAGATGCGGAAAGCCGCTGTGTTAACGTTTCTTGCCGCGCATCAAATTCCGTTGACGGCGCTTTCTGCTGTTGTCGGGCGCGGCGGCTTGCTCCCGCCTGTGCGAGCAGGCGCGTATCGCGTGAATCCGGCGATGGTGGATTGCCTGCGAAATCATCCGGTTTCAGAACATGCCTCAAACCTCGGCGCGCTCATCGCCTACGATATCGCCGTGCCGCTCGGCATTCCGGCGTATATTTACGATTCGGTTGCCGTGGATGAATTACAGGAAGTCGCCAGAATCAGCGGATGGCCGGAACTCCCGCGCCGCAGCCTGATTCATGCTCTGAACATGCGAGCGGCTGCCATCCGAACTGCGCGGCGGCTTCAGCGCCCATATCATGAAACACGCCTGATTGTCGCGCATCTCGGTGGCGGCATCAGCATGAGTGCGCATCAGGATGGCCGCATGATTGATATTATTTCTGATGATGAAGGGACGTTCGCGCCGGAACGCGCCGGGCGCGTCCCCTGTATTGCGCTGGCGAAGCTCTGTTTCAGCGGAAAATATACGCAGCAAGAAATTTTGAAAATGTTTCGCGGGCAGGGAGGCTGCGTGGCATATCTCGGCACAAACGACACGCAGGAAGTTGAGGCGAGGATTCAGCAGGGTGATCCGCAGGCCGCGCTGATTTATCAGGCGCTCGCATATCAGATCGCCAAAGGAATCGGTGAATTGGCGACTGTGCTGTGTGGCAAAGTGGATCGGATTGTCTTGACTGGCGGCATCGCGCATTCTGCCATGCTCACTGGCTGGATTCGCGAGCGAGTGGAATGGATTGCGCCAATAGAACTTCTGCCCGGCGAAAATGAGCTTGAAGCCCTTGCGTCCGGCGCGCTGCGCGTGCTGCGCGGCGAAGAGACTGCGCGGGAGTTTGTTGAGGAAGAGCGTTTTTCTTGATGAAAGGAACGCTTTTATCGCATTGTCCGGTGTTTAATAATTGTAATCAGAAGATGATAATGGGCTGGCTCTAAAAGAAACATGAGGACAAACAGCCCCCAGATCACAACGACGCTTGCGCCATACGTCATTAATTGTGGATACGATGACACCGTGACTGGAAAGGCTGTGTAGCCGAGCGCAAACAAAAATAAGCCGAAAAACGGGCGAGCGTGGCTGCGCCAGAGATACTGGAAAAACGAAAGTTGCAAGACGCGGCAGGTGTAGATTGGGATAATCAACAGGTTGCAGATCGCTAAGGGAATCGCTGTGCCGATTGCAACGCCTTCGATGCCGTATCGCGGTGCGAGCGCAACGCTGAGACCGAGATTGGCAAACGCTTCCAGCGTTAACACATACGCGAGAAATTTATGCTTGCTGGTTCCGCCAAGTATGCCGTAGCTTATCCATTGTGGAAACGCCACCACATATCCGCTCAATAATATTCGCAAGACACTGACCGATCTGGCTTGATAGGCGGCCCCCATCCATAAGCCGATAAAATCGCCACCCACCGTAAATAGCACAAATATAATGGGCAAAGAAATTGCCAGAATATATCGGGTGACAATTACATATAATGTCCGATTTTTGGCCTGTTCACCGGTTGCATCCTGCGAACTGATAACAGGCACTAACGCCCCGCTGACAGCTCCCACAATTTTGGTTACATACTCTAATAGCGAGCCTGGAATCATATAAAACGTCACTTCGCTATTCCCTAACATCCTGCTAATCACCACCGAATCCGTCAAAAAAATGATCCGCCCGGCAATCGCGATAATAAAGCTGTACACGCTGTAGGTAAAAATATGTTTTAATGAAGCAACATGACAGAATTTCCGGCTCACGTATAAAAATGAATATTTCTGATGCACAGTCAGATAATACCACCCGTACCGGAGAAGATTTGTGCTCAATTGCAGCATGGCTAAGGCAAAGAGCTTATATCCGCGAAAGAGCAGGATAACTAAGATCGCGTTTTTGAGCAGGGTGATAATCATTGAAATCGCATTGATGGACACGAATTCCTGAAGCCCATTGAGCGTCGCTGTTAACGTGCTGAACAAGAGGCTGAACGCGATATCAATGCCAACCAGACAGAAGACAGCGTAGGCATATAGCGGCGTCACATTGGCGATATGAAAAAAATCATAAAAAAAGGCGCCAAGACTGAGCGTTAAGAGCATCACAACGGCGCTTACAATGAAGAAAAACGCAAAGGCCGTATTATAAACATCGTTTGCGGCATCATATTTTTTTTGGGCGGCGTACATAGAAATAAAACGAACAATCGCGGTATTCACGCCGAGGTCTAACACCGTAAAATACCCGGTGATTTGGATGATTAATGTCCATATCCCATACAGTTCAGTGCCTAATTGATGCACTAACAACGGCGAGACAAAAAATGAAATTAGAATCATCACCAGTAAATTAGCCCAATTCGAAAAAATATTGATGAGAATATTGGGTTTTTGCATGAATGATGATCCTTTGTGGAAGGGAATTATTATTATGTCTGTTCACTTCCTAACATATTTTTACAACCCACCCCTTGCCCCTCCCAGGAGGGGAATCGCGATGTGAGGCGACGATGCGCGAAACTCCCCTCCTGGGAGGGGTTGGGGGTGGGTGATCAAAAAACGTTAGGAATTGAAATTATGTCTGTTTAGCGTATATCTGTAATGACACAACAGGTTGTGGTCGGGAAAAGCTGTCAGACACCTTCAAGGTGTCTGACAGCCCTGTCCATAACGTTTTGTGTCAATACACATATCGTAAAGGATGAATGTTTTGTCAAGATTGATTTGAGGGCTGTTCAGGCCATAATGAATATTTCATGCAATATCCCCATTCACATTACTTTGTATATTTTGCAAAAAAAAGATGAAATAAACTTGACAAGAATGGACTCAAATATTATATTAGCATTGTAATCATATTTAATATCATAACAATCACGAAGACATACTCATTAATAACCTGAATGTAGGAGGCCCTATATGGCAACTGAAAAAATCATAGGAATAGACCTTGGCACGACGAACTCCGTCGTTGCTGTAATGGAAGGTGGCGATCCGGTCGTGATTACGAATCCGGAAGGCAGCCGCACGACCCCGTCTGTCGTCGGTTTTAAGAAAGATGGCGACCGCGTGGTTGGACAGGTGGCAAAACGTCAGGCTGTGACCAACCCGGAAAATACGATTTTCTCGATTAAACGTTTCATGGGACGGCGGCACGACGAAGTCAGCGAAGAAATGAAGATCGTCCCGTATCATGTGATTAAAGCTCCGAACGGCGACGCCCGCGTCGAGGCACAGGGCAAACAATATTCGCCGCCGGAAGTCTCCGCCATGATTTTGCAGAAAATGCGGGACGCGGCGGAACAATATCTCGGCCAGAAAATCACGAAAGCGGTCGTGACCGTTCCGGCCTATTTCAATGACAGTCAGCGTCAGGCAACGAAAGACGCTGGAAAAATTGCCGGTCTGGAAGTGTTGCGTATCGTCAACGAACCAACAGCAGCGGCGTTAGCATACGGCCTTGATAAGAAGAAAGATGAAACGATTGCCGTCTTCGATTTCGGCGGCGGCACGTTCGATATTTCAATTTTGGAAGTCGGCGAAGGCGTCGTGGAAGTCAAATCCACCAACGGCGACACGCATCTCGGCGGCGACAACCTTGATCAGCGTATTATTGACTGGATGGTGACGGAATTCAAGAAAGATCAGGGGATTGATCTGAGCCAGGATCGCATGGCGCTGCAACGCCTGAAAGAAGCCGCGGAAAAGGCGAAAATGGAACTTTCGACGCTCTCGGAAACCGACATCAACCTGCCATTTGTCACGGCGGATCAAACCGGCCCGAAACATTTGAACATGCGCCTGACTCGCGCTAAATTCGAACAACTGGTGGACGATTTATTGGAACGGACATTAGAACCGTGCCGCAAAGCCCTGAAAGATGCCGGTTTGCAATCATCAGATATTGACGAAGTCGTGCTGGTCGGCGGTTCGACCCGCATTCCGAAAGTGCAGGAACTTGTCAAACGGCTGTTCGGCAAAGAGCCGCATAAAGGCGTGAACCCGGACGAAGTCGTGGCAGTCGGCGCGGCGATTCAGGCGGGCGTGCTCGGCGGCGAAGTGAAAGATCTGCTGCTGCTCGATGTAACTCCGTTGTCACTCGGCATTGAAACGCTCGGCGGCGTGACCACGAAGCTGATCGAACGCAATACCACGATTCCGACACGCAAAAGCGAGACGTTCACCACAGCGGCTGACAATCAGACCAGTGTCGAAATTCACGTCCTGCAAGGCGAGCGCGAAATGGCGCGAGATAACCGGACGCTCGGCAAGTTCCATCTGGTCGGCATTCCGCCAGCCCCGCGCGGCATTCCGCAAATCGAAGTCACGTTCGATATTGACGCGAATGGCATTGTGAACGTGTCGGCGAAAGACCTCGGCACGGGCAAAGAACAGCAGATCACGATTACGTCGTCCAGCGGCTTGACCGACAAAGAAATCGATCAGATGGTCAAGGACGCAGAATCGCATTCCGACGAAGACAAAAAACGGCGCGAAGCGGTTGACGCGCGTAATCAGGCCGATTCGATGGTGTATCAGACGGAGAAACTGCTGAACGAAAATCGTGACAAAATTCCGGCAGGCGACATCAGCATGATTGAAGCCGCGCTGAAGAAAACCAAAGAAGCGGTTGAATCGAACGACACCGACCGCATCAAATCCGCGATGAATGAATTGACGCAAGCGTCGCACAAAATGGCGGAAGCGATGTATAAACAGCAGGGCGCAAGTGGCCCGCAGGCTGGCCCAACGGGCGGACCGCAAGGCGGCGCTCAGGCAGGTTCCGGCAAACGCAACGACGATGTCGTGGATGCGGAATTCGAAGACGTGAAATAAATAACCATTTTCAACCCATGGCAGAGATCGGCGGCGCTGCTGGTCTCTGTCAGCCCATGCTTTCCAACAAATGTTTGGATTCTTCCCATTACGACACCGCGTGTTACAATCCTTTTTTGCATGTAAATTTTGTTCTCCCTGGGTTCTTGCAGGCTGCTGTATTTTGCTGTTCATCGTATTTAGCGGATTGACAGAAATATTCAGCCCGTTGGAATATGGATTGACAGTTTCATATTATGAGAATATACAATGGGATGGAGCACCGCTTATCACAGAAACGGATGCCACGTTATCATTAGAGCGGATCCATCACCACTTTCCTAAATTACAGAGCAATTATAGTATTTTATGGGAAGGCGCTATTTTTATCCCTAAAACAGGCGAATATTCTTTTATTATTGGCTCTGATGACGGATCTGATTTTTATATTGATGATACCTTATTGATAGATAATCGAGGTGAACACACATATCGCGAACGCTCAGGGCGCGTCACCTTAACCAAAGGTTTCCATGCCATCGCGCTTCGATATATGCAAGGCGGAGGAATGTCCATTTTCAGAGCCTACTGGCAAGCGCCAGGGCAAAAACAAACCGCGCTTCGCAATGCGCCTCTTTATGTTCGCGCCCTATCGCCTCAGGCTCGCATCGGATATGGTTTTTTAGAAATTTGTCGAAAAATCGCTCTGATTGTTTGTGTGCTGATATGCCTGATTGTCTTTGGAAATTGGCTGATAAAACAGTATGTTCTTTGGCAAGTAAAAACTCAACTTCTATTTATCGGCCTTCTTATTGGCCTGATTGTTTTTATTATTTACGCATTTTTCAGTCCGATTACGAATGCGTATGACTCGATGTGGTCAATCCACACGGCATTAAGTTTAATTCGCGATGGAAACAGTAATTTAGATGAATACGAGAAGATTGTCAAAATTTATAGATACCATGTGATTGAAAAATTCGATAATCATCTATATAACGTTTATCCAATTGGGGCGTCAGTCATGGCGATTCCGCACATTTTTCTTGCCGACCTTTTGATGAAAAACGTTTGGGGAGTTGATTTACATACTTTTATTACGCAATATGTCCGGGGGGGCATTCCAAAAGGGCTGGAACGGTTGATTGCCTCGACGTATGTCGCAGGATGCGTCTCGTTAATGTTTTTTATCGCTTTACAGTATGGACTTTCACGCCATCAATCATTGATTTTTGCCATGACCTTTGCATTCTCAACCTCAGCATGGTCAGTCGGAAGTAGAGGTCTGTGGCAGCATGGCCCGGCAATGCTATTGTTGGCCGGAGCGTTATATTGTTTGTTCTGCGGCAGCGAAAAATCTCGTTATGAATCGCTTTATATTGGAATTGCAGGATTTTTACTTGCTTTTTCCTATGTTGTCAGGCCGACCAATGCTTTTTCGATTTTCGTCTTGACAATCTACATTTTTTTAAAACATAAAAAATATCTGCTGTCTTATATTTGGGGCAGTCTTTTCGTAACAATTCCGTATCTTCTTTTCAATATTTATACCTACCATCTTCTTTTACCTACCTATTCATCGTCAACACGCGATCAACTTAAACCGAGCCTTGTTGCCTTAGAAGGTCTGGCAGGCTTGTTGTTCAGCCCATCGCGTGGATTATTCGTCTATTCGCCGATTTTGTTATTGGTGTTTTACGGAGTTGCCCTAAAAAGACGCGCCAGAAAGTGGACTGCGTTAGATTTAGCACTTGCCATTATTCTTATTTTGCACTGGGGGGTCACTGCATTACACCCTCGCTGGTGGGGCGGACATTCATACGGACCGCGCTATTTTACGGAAATGCTGCCATATCTATTTTATTTTCTATTACCGGTATGGCAACAAATAGAAATATTGACCGGAAAAAAACGACGAATGTTGGTAGTTGTCATGTCAATCGCCGTTTTATTGGGCGTTCTGATTCATGCGAGAGGGGCGATAAGCGAGTATCCTTATGGGTGGAATGCCTATCCCGTCAGCGTAGATCAAGATCACAGGAGGGTCTGGGATATTCAAGATATTCAATTTTTACGAGGATTATTTGAATAATTTATAGATACGAACATTGAGTTGTCATAATCAGGAGTGCAACGTCGCCTTTGCCCTGCGTAAAGGTGGCTTTGCGCTCCTAAATTCTTCATGCTCTTCTTTATAAAGAGTTTGCATTATGGAAACATCTTCAATCATTGCATTAATCTTTGCTGCAATTATCCTGACATCGACGTTGGTGATCGTGCGTCGGCGGCGCGTCAAAGAACAACAAGCCTTATTGGACAAGGTCGCGGCGGAAAAGGATTTTCAGCAGATCGATCTGATTCGCGTCCAGAATCCGACTGAACAGGATAATGAGGCGTATGCGTTGATCGAGCGCGAGCGCCAGAAAGTTTGGAAAAGTTTGTCGCTGCAAACCTCGATTGCGCCCGGCTTGATCTGGAAAATGTGCTACGACCTTGTCGCCCGCATCAGCGCGGTCTATTCCCCCGAATCTGACAATCCAATCTTTCAAGTGTCACTGTCCGATCTGCTTGGCCTGAATGACCGCGTTATCCGCCGCATTCAGGACTACCTCGAACAATTTCCGCTCAACGCCATCAAAGATATGAAGGTGCAGGATATTCTGACGTATAAGGATTGGTTCGATAAAGTCTCACAAAACAAAGCGGTACAGTTCGCGCAGCAGCATAAATATCTCTATACCGCCTGGCAATACGGCTGGATGGTATACAACTCGATTAATCCCTGGTATTGGGGGCGCAAGGTCATTTTCGAAGCGGGGCGCGAAGGCTCGTTCCGCTATCTGCTCAGCGTGATTCTGACGATTGTCGGCGAAGAAGCGGTGATGGTCTATAGCAAGCGCCGCATCCGCCAGAAAGCGGTGGCGATTGAAAAAGGGATCGCCGTTGAGATGATCAACATGGCGGTCGCGGATCAGACGGTTTCTGCGCAAGAATACGAGGTTTTGCTGAGTTTCATTCTGAACAGCAATAAATTTGACGACATGGTCAAAGTGACGCTGCTGAAAGCGCTGCTCCGCAAGCAGACGATGAAATCGCCGTTAGAGCTTGACTCGCTCGACGAAAAAGAACGCAAACGCTTTCTTATGGAAGTGGAGCGCGTGGCCAAAGCCGATAAACTCGGCGTGTTGAAAAAACTTGATGCATTAAAGACCCTTGAAGACGCGTTATCGCTGACGTCCGGTTATCGAACGCAGTTGGAACTTGCGCCGCATGAAGAAGTGCGGAGCATGGATGTGATGCAGCAAAATCGAAAACGCGAAGAAGCGATCTTCCGGTTGATGATACAGGCTGGCTCCGTTGATGGCACGTTTCCGCAATCGCTGCGAGAATACATCATCGAACGCGCCGAAAATTATCCGCTCCCATTCGATGCCGACGAACAAGACGCCATTCTGCAAGAAGCCGACGCGCCAACGCCGATTGATACGCTGACCAAAGAGATTACGAGCCAGCCGGACAAAGAACGCGCCCTCGCCGAAACGCTCGACGCGCTCCTCTGGTATCTGCCATTCACGCGCAAAGACGAGGAATTTTTCGTGCAGCTTGTCGCCGTGCTGCATCTGCGCCAGGTGAGCGACAGCCTGCTGCAAAAGCGGATGGAACGCCTGCTGCCGCAGAACAAATTGATTGGCAAGCCAGCCTTTCCGATCTTGAAATTGCTTTGCCGCCAGATTCAGCAGGAAGAACAAATTCTGGCGCTCGTGGAAACCGGATCGTCCTATCAATTTCAGACGAACGAAGAGCGCCCGAAGAAAAAAGACGCCGCCTTCTGGCTCTGCGTTACCACTGAGCGAGCGTTGCTGCTGACCGCCGCGATGCTGAACGGCGTCATGTACACGCATCAGGTTGACCTCAAACCGCCGTTTACCCTTAAAATCGAGCGCGGGCGTCTTCACGACACCTACGCGCTGCGCGACGCCGTGCAAGAATTCCGCTTGAGCAGCGCCCTGTTCCATTCCGATGATCTCCGCGCCGCGCTGGAGATGCTCGTCAAGCGCCAGAAACAACACGAGTTAGCGGAATCCGCCTAATCACTTTTTAGCGATTCAAAGCCTAAAATAATTACAATTACTCAAAAGACATACCGATTAATGAAAATAGGGAGACCATGGTGAAACGTTTTGAGTTTGTGTTTATTGTCGTTCCATTATTCAGTGTGCTTATCATTGCGATTATTCACGAAATTCGGACGGACTCATTCTTGATATACTCACAATTCCGGCGATGATATATTTTTTGCTGATAGCCTATTTTGTAGGCTCAAAACCTTGGTGGCACTATCCGTTAGGTGGGTTGAGCTATTTCTTATGATGGGAGTAACGTCTTTGATTGAAATGATTTGGGGAAGAAGTGTTCTTGGAGGCGGAACATTAAAACTTCTCATGGTCGTTGGAGTTACTGTTGGGGTTCTTCTTGCGTTCGAGGTGGGAATTACATTCATTATTTTGACAACGATAATTGGTGACATGGCGAAATTTTGGTGGGAGGTAGAAGAGGTTCCAACCTCACCGATGATATGTTGTTCAACATTGTTAATTTATACCGTGAATTACTGGAAACTATTGCATTGTTCTGTTAATTTTTAAGAGTGTCATAGTGACGATGTAATTTTGCTCTCGCATCTGTGGTTGTGAATCGCCAATTGATGGTGATCTGTTGCGCATTGCGTTTGTTGACACAGGCCAGTACCTCTCGTTCGAGTTGCTTTTGTGTGGGAATCCGACGATCCAAGTATTACTTGGAGATGGCGCTCAACTTAATTTCCGCCATATTCAACCAGGATCCGTTCGTCGGTGTAAAATGATACTCATACTTTCGTGCGAGTTGACGGGCGATTTCGGCGTCAAACGCCCGATACAATGACCCGGCGGTCTGCGTGTTCAGGTGATCTTGCTTCAGCCCCAGAAGGTCTTCGCCGGGATCGTGTATGTGCTGCGAACCGGTATCCAATGGACAGCCCTGCCCAAGGAACGATTTGGCAGTCCCAGTGCGATTCATCGTCATGTTTTACGCTGGCAGGCCGCCGGATTCTTTGAACGCCTCTGGCGGGCAGGCCTGTTGGCGGATGACGAGACATCGTGTCTCACCTGGACCTGGCAGCGCATTGACGGCTCATTGAGCAACGCGCCGTTGGCCCAGGAGGCCGTGGGGCCGACCCCCACGGATCGGGGAAAAAACGGGAACAAGCGACGTCTGGTGGTGGACGGACGTGGCATCCCGTTGTCCCTCGTCGTCAGCGGCGCAGACACGCCGGATGTCTCGCTGGCGGCGGAGACGTTGGCGAAGCGGGGCATTCGGCGTGCCAAGGCGTCTGCCTTCACGCCCCAGTCTCTGAGCGGGGATATAGGCTCTACGGGCGAGGCCGCTTGGAAGGCGGCTCTGGGTGAGGGGTACCCCCGCCTTGCAGCGGCGCGACGACGACACGTGTGCCAGCACCGGCGGCTTGGCGGCGACGCTGGATGGTTGAACGCTGTCATCGCTGGTTGAATCTCTTTCGTCAGCTCACCATTCGGTATGAAAAATTGAAGCGGAGCGATGAAGGGTTTCTCCAATTGGCCTGTGCGCTCATTTGTTGGCGACAGACCATTCCTATTTAGGAACTCATGTTACGCAGCCGATTCGAGACGAATGACCGCACACTCCCCTCCGGGGAGGGGTTGGGGGTGGGTTCTTGACACGAGCAATCACTCACGGACGAACCCACCCCCTGTCCCTCCCAGGAGGGGAATTGTCGGCGGCGCTGCGTAACATCAGTTAGGAATATACTCTAAGAATAAGAGAAAACTTCTTAGCAAGACGCCCCGTAGGGCGTCTTTATCGAATTCACAGGAAAGTCTTACGCCACCGTGACCGATTTGGCGAGGGAGCGCGGCTTGTCTATGTTGCGTCCAAGTTTGACGGCGGAGTAGTAGGCGAACAACTGGCCGCCGACTAATTGGAGGAGCGGCGCAATCAGGGGTGGTACGTCGGGGAAAATGACTTCCGCGTTGAATTTCGGGTCAGACGCGCCGAAATGAAAGCCGACGACAAACCCGCCGCGTGCCTTCACTTCTTCGACGTTGCTCATCGTGGATTCATACAGGTCAGTCTGCGAGGCGGGCGGCACGAAGACTTGCGTAAACATCTCTTTGTCAATCAGCGAAATCGTGCCATGTTTCATGAAACCGCCCGCCATCCCTTCGGCGTGCTGGTAGGTGACTTCCTTCATTTTCAGCGCAGCTTCCATGCCAATCGCCATATACACGCCGCGCCCCAAAAAGAGCCAATTTTTAATCGGCGCGTGGGCGTTGGCAATCTCCTGAATTCGGCTGAGCCGGCGATTCAGCACCCACTGAATCCCGTCCGGAAGCTGCTGAAGCTCGTGCTGATGCGTTTGGTACTGTTCTTCGGAAAGCGTGTCATTTAATCGCCCGACTTCCAACGCCGTTCGTAGCAACACGACCATTTGAGAAATGGCCGCTTTCGTGCTTAACACGCAGATTTCCGGGCCTGAACTTTGCATAATCGCGTGATCCACTTCGCGGGAAATTGAAGAGCCGACGACATTCACGACCGCCGCCGATTTTGCGCCGCGCTTTTTGGCGAAACGGAGCGCTTTCAGCGTATCGTAGGTTTCGCCGGACTGCGAACAACACAGAAAGAGCGTCCGCTCGTTGACTTCCGCCGAATACTCGAATTCGTCGGAACTGACGACTGGCAGGAATTTTCCGGCCAATTGCGCAAAATAATAATGCGCCGTCAACGACACGTAATAGGTCGTGCCGACGCCGACGAGATACGTCCGCTCGCTGTCGTGAATCATTCGCGCTAATGTCGTTATTTCCTCCTGCGGAATGTTCAGCGCGGTTTTGACCGTGCCCGGCTGCTCGTGGATTTCCTTGAGCATGAAAGTCGGGAAACCGCCTTTCTGCGCCGCCGCCGCGCTCCAGGTTATATGCTGCACCTTGCGATTGATCCGCTCGCCGGTCTGCACATGCTTGATGGCGTAGGTGTCGTCGCTGATAATCGCGTATTCGTCGTCGTTCAAAATGACGATGTCGCGGGTGTATTCGATGAACGAATTGATGTCAGAGGCGAGAAACGTGCTGTTCTGGCCGATGCCAAGCACGAGCGGGCTTTCTTTGCGGGCGCAGAAAATCTGGCGCGGCGCGTGCGTCGTGACAAACGCGAACGCATACGTCCCTTTCAGCCGCTTGAACGTCTTGAACATGGCGCGTTCCACATCCTGTTCCTTTTCAAATTCATCTTGCAGTACATGCGGAATGACTTCCGTATCAGTCTGCGACACGAACGTATGTCCGGAAGCGCTGAGTTCTTCCTTTAATTCGCGATAGTTTGAGATAATGCCGTTATGAATGACCGCGAACGCGCCGTCGCCGCTGAGATGCGGATGCGAATTGATTTGCGTCACGCCGCCATGCGTCGCCCAGCGCGTGTGCGCCAATCCTGTACTGCCTTGCGGCTCGGTCAAGTGTTCGACCGCGTTCACGTCGTCCACGCTGCCGACGTTTTTGCGCACTTCAATGCCGCTCGGCGTCAACATCGCAAGGCCGCAGGAGTCGTAGCCGCGATACTCAAGATTTTTGATACACCGGAAGAGCCGGTCGGAAATATTCGAGTTACTGACTATGCCAACAATCCCACACATCGTTGTTTCCTCCTACAGCGTGACGTGATTCGGAACAAATCGCCCGGAGGGAATCAACGTTCCCGGCGCAAGGGTATTACTTGCTCCAACCTTCGTGTTATCGCCAATAAACGCGCCCAATTTCATCAGGCCGCTATCCACCGGTTTTCCGTCAATCATGACTTTGACGGTCTCGCCGGTCATCAAATTATTCACTGTCATCATTCCCGACCCGATCTGCACATTCTCCCCCACCACGCTGTCACCGACAAACGAGAGGCGTCCGATATTGACATGGTCGAAGAGGACGCAGTTATGCAGTTCCACGCCGAACCCAATGACGCAATCCGCGCCGATGGCGGTGTTTTCCCGCACAAGGACGTTGTTGCCGATATACGTCCCGCGTCCGATGTAGCATGGCCCGTTGAGAATCGCGCCCGCACTGATGATGACATCGTCTTCGATCTGCACCGGGCCGTTAATCGTCGTGCTGCCCTGAAATTTGACCGAACTGGCAATTTTGGCATGCGTGAACGACTTCATCAGGAAACGGTTCGCGTCCAGCACGTTCCAGGGATAGCCGAGATCGATCCATTGATCCTGAAAAATCGAGCCGAAAAAACCCTGTTCTTCGACAATTTTGTCGAACGCGGTTTCCATGTTACCGTTTGCGGCTTTCAGATGTTCGAACAATGTGTAATCGAAAATAAAGACGCCCGCCAGGACGTAACTCCCGGCTTGATCTGATGAAAGATGCGAGGCGATGCGCGTGATGCCGATATGCTCGTTGATGGAGACGTTGCCGTAGTAGGGATGGATTTTCGGCGTCAGCGTAATCGAAGCGACCGGCGCTAATTTCAACGTAAAGGTTTCCAGCGTTTTGGCAAAGATATTCGATTGGAATAAAATGTCCGAATAGACGAGGAAAAAGCGCTCGCCCGGCGCGAATTTCTCCTGCGTCAGCAGCACAGCGTCGCCGATGCCGGTTTGCTTGCTTTGTTCGATATATTGAATATTCGCGCCGAAACGTTCGCCGCGTTCGAAATAACGCTTGATGCTGTTGGCGTGATGGCCGACCACCATGATAATATCGCGGTTGCCGGTTTCCACCAAGCCATTGATAATATATTCCAACACCGGCTTGCCGCAAATCGAGAGCATCGGCTTTGGTCTGGTTTCTGTCAGCGGATTTAAATTCTGGCCGCGCCCGGCGGCTAAGATAATCGCTTTCATTGTGCATATCCTCCGTCGTGAAAATAGGAAAAATCGTGACATTTTTGTCGCAAATCAGAAGAATAAAAATGGCGGGAGGTTCTGTCAAGGAAAAGAATGACCCGTTGACGTTTTGCGTAACATTGGCAGAGGATTATTCTTTCATTCGACCTTGACAGAAAACGGAACTGAAAACGTAGCTGTCAGACACTTTCGAAGTGTCTGACAGCTTAAAACTCCAACGAATAGAAGAACGCAACAAATTATGAATATGCTCATGATCGCCGCACCCGCCAGCGGAAGCGGCAAAACAACCATCACAATGGGACTGTTGCGGGCGTTAAGACGTCGCGGCCTTGATGTTGCCGGTTTCAAAGTTGGCCCGGATTATATTGATCCGGCGTTTCTCACTGCCGCATCAGGCAAGCCGGCGCGAAATCTCGATCTCCATCTGCACGGGGAACATGGCGTGGCGTATCAATTGCGGCAAGCAAGCGCGGACTATGGCATCATCGAAGGCGTCATGGGCTATTTCGACGGCATTGGCAACACCTGGCGCAATTCGAGCTATCATCTCGCCTCGGTCTTGAATATTCCGACGGTGTTGGTCTATTCGCCGAAAGGAGAGATGTTTTCGGTCATTCCGAAACTTCAGGGGATGGCGCAATTTCCCGGTTCGACGATTCAGGCCGTGATCTTGAATAATGTGGCCGCGTCATATTACGAGTTGCTGCGGGAGGCGATTGAAGAACATACGGCGCTGAACGTGTTGGGGTATCTGCCGAAAGCCGAAGACGCCTCGTTAAACAGCCGCCATCTCGGTTTGGTGCAAAGCGTTGAGGTGCATGATTTAGATCAAAAAATCGAACTAATTGCTGACCAGATCGAGGCGCATGTCAATCTCTCGGCGCTGCTCGATTTGATGCGACCGCCGAGAATTCCAGACGCTTCATGCGGGGCGCTGGAGAGGCTTCCGCAGACATCCTTGACGGTTGCCATCGCGAAAGACGAAGCGTTTTCGTTTTATTACGCTGAAAACCTTGAATTATTGGAACGTTGCTGCCGCGTCGTCTATTTTTCGCCGCTGCGCGACGCCGCGCTGCCGGAATGCGATTTGCTGTATCTCGGCGGCGGCTATCCTGAAGTCTTTCATCTGGCGCTTTCCGAAAATATTTCGATGCGTCAGTCAATCAAAGAATATATTGAGCGCGGCGGCTGCGTCTATGCCGAATGCGGCGGATTTATGTATTTGACCGAAGCGGTCGAAAATGCCGAAATGGTCGGCATTTTCCTCGGAACAACCCGCTTGACGCCGCAGTTGCAGCGTTTCGGCTACATTGACATTGAACTCAAACGCGATTGCTTGCTTGGAAAACGCGGCGAGCGGCTGACCGGCCACGAATTCCATAAATCCCTGTCGAATGTGGCTGACGAAACGGTGTTTCAGATTCGCAAAACAGGAAGAGAAACAACGTGGGAATGCGGATTCGCCTACAAAAACGTCATCGCCGGGTATCCGCACATCAGTTTTCTCGGCAATCCGTCTGTGTTGCCGCAACTGCTGGACTACGTCGAACACGCTCTGTAATCGGCATATTCCCGGACATGCTTTCTTGTGATCTTCAGCACGGAGAACGCATATTTTTCTTGACCAAAGCATCGCCTCTGTTTATAAGAATCGCACTCTTCATGTAGGTCGAAACTCCAGTTTCGACCTACGTCATAGCGCATGAACATCTATTTTCAGAGGAGGGGACGCATGAATTGGTATTATGCCAGCCAGGGACGCCGTGTCGGGCCGGTGGATGACACGGAATTCGAAGCGCTTGTCGAAACCGGCGCAATTACGCAAGACACATTAGTCTGGAACGAGACGTTATCAAAGTGGACACCCTATGGCGCGCTTGATCAAGGCGCGACGCCATCAGACGTCCGCATTCCAAAGGCCGAACCGCGCCAAGAATCGAACACGCCGCAGCCTGAGCAGCGCGATGTCTCTTTTACCGGGAACAATGCCACATGTAACGAATGTGGCAAGCGATTTGCGCAGGATGACATGATTCGCTATCAGAATGTTTGGGTGTGTGCCAATTGCAAGCCGATTTTTCTCCAAAAACTGAAAGAAGGCGCAGATGTTTCCGGTGCGCTGGTTTTTGCCGGATTCTGGGAACGGTTCGCCGCCAAATTTTTAGACGGCTTGATTCAAGGCGTCGTCAATACCGCGCTTGGCGCAGTAATTAATGTCGCGTTATTCACGTTGGGCGGCAGAGGTGGTCACGCTTCTGCCGCGATTGTGGTGGTGAGCCAATTGTTCCAGCTTGCGCTCTCTGCCGCCTATACTACGTTCTTTGTCGGCAAATATGGCGCGACGCCGGGCAAGATGGCGCTCGGCCTGCAAATCGTGACCGCCGATGGCGGAGAAGTCAGTTACGCCAGAGCGCTTGGGCGCTATTTCGCCGAGTGGTTGAGCGGACTCACGTTGACTATCGGCTATCTGATGTCTATCTGGGATGACGAAAAACGCACGCTGCACGACCGCATCTGCGACACCCGCGTCGTCAAAAAGAAGCGATAAGTCGTTTTCATCGAAAAGAAAGGATGGGGATATGAACAGTTTTATCAATGAATTTGTCGAGGTCAAAGTCATCGCAGGGGAACAGACACTTTCTGTAACGTTCCTTGGGTTTATCCCTCACAAAAACCTTATAGACGTCGTTGAACATGAGTATGCGCTTATCAGTCATTACCAGATAAAAAAGTGTTTTATTGATTTGCGTTTGATTCCGGTCTATGACAAGGGAAGCAAGGAATATATCAAAGATATATGGTTCTCTCGCGTGATTGCGCTTGGAGTGCGCTATGTGGCGTTTATCGTGCCAGAAGGCATTTTAGGACAAATATCTATGAAAAACGCCCATAATATCAACGCAAACACAGCGATAACTGTCGAACATTTCAAAGAGCCTGAAGACGCGATCAAATGGCTGAAAACCTGTGAGTGACCGGTTAAATGAATAGAGAGATCAAGTGTCTGAAATGCCGAAAACCGCTAAATGAGGCGCAATTCAACACGCGTGGCCTGACAAAATGTCCATCCTGCCAAACGCCTGTGCGCGTTGATACGTTTCCCGCGCTGTTTCAAAACGTTGCGCCGGGCGGCGTAGGGGAAATTCTGCTGACTGACGACGAGGCGAGCTGTTTTTATCATCCGCAGAAAAAGGCGGTCGTGCATTGTCAGCAATGCGGACGGTTTTTATGCGCGTTGTGCGACCTTGATTTGAACGGAAAGCATTTTTGCGCGAGTTGCTTAGAATCCGGCAAGAAAAAAGGGAAAATTAAGACGCTGGAAAACCATCGCACGCTCTATGATTCTGTTGCCTTGCGCGTGGCGCTCTATCCGATCATTACGTTCTATTTGACGCTGCCGGGCGCGATTGCTTCAATTATTATTGCGATGAAATATTGGAACGCGCCGACCAGCATCCTGCCTCGCAGCAAAATCCGGTTTGTTTTTGCGATTCTGCTTTCCGCGCTCGAGTTAACAGGCTGGAGCGTCGGCGTTTGGGCGTTTTTTACCTATATATTAAAGTCGCTGCCCTGAATGGAGTATCAGATATTGATTTGACAGCGAAATCAAGATTTCGCGCTCCTGAAGAGAGAGTTTTCTCATGCTTATATGGTTTATCATTCCTGTCGCCGCCGTGATTGTCACGATGCTGCTCATCTTCGTGATCGAATTTTTTTATTTGCGCGGAAAAGCAACGAATTATACGCGCCTGCCCGGCAGAGGGCTGCGCCGGGAAGGATTCGTTGCGCTGACGCGCACCTGGTGCACGCTCTGGCTCGCTGAGGATCACGTGTTGAGCGTGGATAATCACGTTTTTTCCGAAGATTACAAACGCTTTTATTTCCGCGATATTCAGGCGATTGTTTTGGCAAAAACGCGGCGCGGCGCGGTCTGGAATGTCGTGTTGAGCGCGTTTCTTGCGCTATGGCTGTGGCTTATGTTTCTCGAACGCTCGAATGAAGGGCGAATCGCCTGGCTGATTGTTGTCGTTATTTTTATGGCGCTGCTCGCCATCAATGTTTTGCGCGGCCCGACCTGTTCGTGTCAGCTTATCACCGCCGTGCATCAAGAAACGCTGCCGTCGTTGAATCGGATGAAAACAGCGGAAAAAGTCCTCAGCATTTTGCGTCAGCGCATTCGTTCCGCCCAACGCAACCTTGCGGAGGCGCAATCGTAATATCGCATCATGGATGAACGTTTCGATATTGTATTTGAAGGACATATCAAAGAACATGCCTCCTTGCCGGACGTCAAGCGCAAATTAGCCGCGTTGTTCAAGCTCGACGAGGCGCGGGTCGAGCAGCTCTTTCAGCGCGTGCCAGTCGTGATTAAGCGCAATCTGACCCGCGCCGAGGCGGTCAAATATGACCGGGTTTTCGAGCAAACCGGCGCCGAATCTCGCATTGTGCCTGCCAGCCAAACAGCATCAAAACCGATCTCGACATTCGCAACGCCGCCGACTGTTGCGCGGCAGCGTTTGATGGTATGTCCGAAATGCGGCGCGGAGCAAGCCGAAGGACGGATAGACTGCCTGCGCTGCGGCATCGTGTTCACGCGTTTTCAGCACACCGATAAAGAGCCGCGCGAACGGATTGAACCGTTACAAAGCAGACTCGAACAAAATGCGCCAGACGCTGAGCGCGATGAGAGCGAGCAAGTGGATGAAGTCGAAGAACTGTTTGTGCAATCCATCGAGCGCGAAGGCTGGCTGTCGTTCGGCATTGGCGCGGTGATTACGATCATCGTCTTTTTTCTGCCGTTTTTGAATTTTATTTTCAGCTATATGAAGGTGTTGGTGCATGAATTCGGCCACGCGCTTGCCAGTTGGCTCTTTGCGTATCCCTCCATTCCGGCGTTCGATTTTATGTATGGCGGCGGCGTCGCGTTGACTGATGAACGCCAACCAGCATTGTTTCTCGTGATATACGGCGGGCTTGCATTGTTGTTCTATCTATTTCGGCGCAATGCGCTCGCGCTTGTGCTGCTTGGCGTGTTCACCGTGCTCTATTCGGCCTGCGCCTTCACCGAAGCGCATCAGGTCGTGATTCTGTTCATGGGACATGGTTCGGAACTCCTGTTTGCCGGGCTGTTTCTTTATCGCGCGCTCAGCGGCAGCGGCGTGATTGTGGTGGTCGAGCGTCCGCTCTACGCCTTTTTAGGGATCTTTATCATGGCGCTCGACCTGCAATTCGCGTTTCAGTTGATGTCCGATTACGGCTATCGCGTGGATTATGAAGAAGCCAAAGGTGGCGGGCACTGGATGGATTTCAGCCGGATTGCGGAGGAATTTCTACATGTTGATTTGACGGTCGTCGCCGGATTTTTCTTCTTCTGCTGCATCCTGACGCCGCTCTGCGCGTTTATGTTTTTTCGCTACAAACCGATGATTTTTCGAGCCTTAGCGCGGGTGCTTCGAACTGAGCCAGAGACATAAAAACTCTCGTTCTCTGAGCTTGGCGAAGGGAATATGCGGCGCTCGTTTCGGCAAGCTCAACGAGCAGACGTTAGACGAAACACATGGCAACACAGATCAAAAATTTAGCCAAACAGCGTTGCACGAATCACGCGTCACGCGAGGCGGCGGCGCGGTGTCCCGACTGCGGGCGCTTTTTCTGCCGGGAATGCGTGAGCGAGCATGACGACCGCCTGCTTTGCGCTCAATGTCTTGCAACGTTTGCGCGACCATCGTTTTCGAAGCGTTATCATCTCGCCGGAGTCGTCAACGCGTTTCGTTTCGCGCTTGGAGTCGTCGCGCTCTGGTGGTGTTTTTATCTGCTCGGCCAACTGCTGCTTGCCGTGCCAGGCGAATTTCATGAGGGTACCTTGTGGCAACACATCCGCTAAAGAAGCCTATTCGCCCGAAGATCGCGCGGCATCGTACTGAAAAAGGCGCAATTGATCTTGTCGAAGAGGCTTTTCACCTGTTGCGGCGGTCATCGCTCGCGACATTGGCGCATTACTATATCGGTAGCCTGCCGTTCGTTCTCGCGCTGCTTTATTTCTGGACGGACATGAGCCGCAGCGCGTATGCTGCCGAACGGTGTGCCGAAGTTGCGTTCGGCCTGACAGTTGCGTTTCTCTGGATGAAAAGCTGGCAAGCTGCGTTTGCGCTCCGACTTAAAGTCTCGTTGCAGCGCATTCCGTTTCCGGCGTGGACGTGGCAGCGCGTCTGGCGTCTCATTGCGGTTCAGACCATTATTCAATCCTGGGGTATGATCGCCCTCCCCTGTTCGCTGGTGCTTGGCGCGCCATTTCCCTGGCTGTACGCCTTTTATCAAAACGCTACGGCGTTTGGCGGCGAGGAGGACGGCAGCGTTAAAAGCGTCACGAAACGCGCCTGGAATGAGGCGAAACGCTGGCCGAAGCAAAATATGCTCTTGATCTGGCTGACAAGCCCCTGGCTGTTGGTGTCCGGCGTGGCGGTGTTGTTGGTGCTTTCGGCGTTTTTCCCGACTAACCGCATCGAATGGACATGGCTGTTGATCATGTTTCTCGCATATATCGCCGTCCTCATGTTGGTGGTTGCGAACCCGCTCGGCGGCATTGTTGCGGCCAATCTCGGCGTCGCGCTGTATAGTCTGCCGCAATTGCTGAAAATGTTTTTTGGCGTGGAAACCATGTTTACAAGAGGGGGGATGCAGATGTTTAATTCGACCTTCTTTGCGGTGGTGTGCGGTTTGACGTATTTGTGCCTCGATCCGCTGATCAAGGCGGCGTATGTCGCCCGCTGCTTTTACGGCGAGGCACTGCGCACTGGCGAAGATTTAACGGTCGAAATCAGAAGTCTTGCGTTGTCGCGCCAGGCCGCCACGCTGCTGCTCGCGCTCACCCTTCCATTCATGTACACCGTGTCCGCCTTCGCGCAAACGCCGTCATCTGAGAACGTCGCGCCCGCCGCGATTTCCCCGTCTGAATTGAACCAATCTCTTGATCATGTCATGAATCAACCGGAATACGCCTGGCGCATGGCGCGAGAGCGCAAACCGAACGAAAAAGAGGCGAACTTCGGCTTCTTTACGCGGATGTTCGAGACGTTTCAACGCTGGGGAAAAACCCTGAAAATATGGCTTGAAAAGATTGGCAAATGGTTTGGAAAGTTGCAGAAGTGGATCAACAAAATCTTTCCGAAAAAGAGTCTTGACGATGTCACGTTTGGCAGTTCGGGGTCTTCGATTACAGGCATTCAACTGCTGCTCTATCTGTTGTTGGGCATCATCGCTTGCGTCGCTGCCATTATGCTCTGGCGCGTCTGGCGTAAACGCCGCCAATTTCGAACGTCGGTCGCCGCCATTTCTGAGGCGAATGCGGCTGAGCCGGATTTGTCCGATGAGAACGTGGATGCGAGTCAGTTTCCGGCAGATAGCTGGCTGACGTTGGCGCAGGAAATGATCGAGCGCGGCGATTTTCGCTTAGCGCTGCGGGCATTTTATCTCGCCGGATTAGCGTATTTGGGGGAACAGCATTTCGTCGCGCTCGCGAAATATAAATCCGACCGCGAATATGAAAAAGAGTTGCGCCGCCGCGCTCACGCCTTCCCCGCGCTGCTGCCGATTTTTACAGAGAATATGCTCGCGTATCAGCGCAGTTGGTACGGCCTGCGCGACGTGGAACGCGCCACGCTGGATCAGGCAATGACAAATTACGAACAACTCAAGCGGGTCGCGGCGGAAACGGAATAAGCAGACATTGCCCCGCGTTGTTGTCCCTTCCTTCTTGCTTTAATCACAATTTCAGGCGTTTCGTTCGCCTGCTTCAGTAAATTGAAATTAAAACGATTCAATAATCTGCGCAATAGACATTCAAAAATAGTATAAATCTTTTTTGAAACAAGTCGTTATTATTCAATACTTTAAATAATTAATCCTTTTAATTTATTTTTAATAAAATTTTTTCTTGACAAATTGAAATGATTCAATTTCTAATAAACGCAGATTTAACGCGGAATGTTTTATGCGTTGGCGCGGGGTTTATATGATGCTGCGTATTCGCTCGAATTTATTGTTGTTATTGGACGCAAGATTTCTTTCATTCAAATCTGTTGTGATTTTTTTATTGCAGTTACTCTTAAACCGATTCATTTAATATTATGGTAGCAACAGTACATGATGTCGCTCAGAAAGCTCAGGTCTCGGTTGGCACGGTGTCGCGCTATCTGAACGGATACCAGTTGCGAGAGTCGAATCGGGGGCGCGTCGAACGCGCGATTGTTGAGTTAGGATTCAAGAGCAACATTTTCGCGCGCGGACTCAAGCGGAAGCGCTCAATGGCAATTGCGGTCGTTACGCCGGATTTTGACATGTTTTCCACCTCAATTACGACCGCTATTGAGCAAATTCTGGAACAAGAACATTACAGCCTGATTATTTGCGACTATCAACGCGACAAAGATGCGTTGAAACGTAAGCTGATGTTTTTGCAGGATCGGTATATTGATGGAGTCATTCTTTTCCCATCGAACCTTGCCGCTTCAAGCAAGGATGTTATTCAAAAGTATTTAGCCAAAAAGATTCCGATTGTTTTAGTCGATCACACCATTCCAGGCATCGAAACCGACGCGGTGATTATTGATAATGCCAATGTGTCATTTCGTGCCATTGAAGAACTGATTCGTCATAATCATCGCCAGATCGCGATTATCAATGGGCGGCGCGATTCATTGGTCTGCCAGGAACGCTTACAGGGCTATTATAACGCGATGCAGACGTATGGCCTTCCCATTCAACAGGAATGGATCGCCTGGGGCGATTTTACGCAATACGGCGGCTATCATGCGGTTAAGGCGCTGATGGCGCTGCCGGAACGGCCGACAGCCATATATGCCACAAATTACACGATGACCGTCGGCGCGGTCTTAGCGCTGCAAGAAATGCATATCGCAATCCCGGATCATGTCTCGCTTGTCGGCTTCGACCGTTTCGAATCTGTTGAAATTATCGAACCGCCACTCACAATGGTCGAACAGCCGCTCAATCTCATCGCACAAAATGCAGCACATCTCATATTAAAACGAATTCGCGGCGAATATAGCGATTTTGCCACGACCATCAAATTGAACACCAAGATGGTGATTGGCGAGTCTGTGAAAAATATCTGATGTCGTTATGTATGTCAAGGTTGACAGAGAGGATTTCTGCCAACATTTCCAAATGAACCCCTTAACAATAAGGAGGTGATCGCCGGGCGAAAAAAGCAGATTCCTGTCCCGCCCATAAGATCAAGCCAGGCCACGCGGACTATTTAGTTCTCGTGGAAATGAATTGTTTCAAATACCAGTAAAAACCAATAATTTCAGGAGGAATTTCCATTATGAAACGAATCTTTTCGTTAGTCGTGTTGTGCAGTATCGCGTTGTTTGCTGTGGCCGCTCAGGCGGAAGATGTGACGATTCAACTCTGGACGCAAGAAGGCGAGGCCGATGGCGGTTTCCAGTTCGTAAAAAAATTAGCTGACGGATTCATGGCGCAGAATGCCAATGTGAAAATTGATGTGGTCACGAAAGACACCGAAGTCTTGCGCGAAGATTATCAAACCTCCAGTCTGGCCGGCAATGCGCCTGACCTGCTCTGGACCGTCAGCGATCAGGCTGGTCCGTTCACCAAAGCCGGATTGCTTCAACCCGTTGATGATCTGTTTGATCTGAGCTTGTTTGTGGATTCTGCTGTGGCGGGCGTGAAATTAGATGGCAAAACCTGGGGCGTTCCGGTCGCGAACGGCAACCATCTGATGTTGATGTATAACAAAAGCCTGATCGCTGAAGCGCCGAAAACCACGGACGAACTGCTTGCAAAAGGCAAAGAATTGAGCAAAGACGGACAGTACGGCCTGGTGTGGAATCAGATCGAACCATTCTGGATGGTGCCATGGCTTGGCGGATTCGGCGGCAAAGTGTTTGCGGAAGATGGCAAAACCCCGACGCTGAACACCCCGGAAATGGTGAATACGCTGAAGTTCTTCTTGCAGTTAAAGTCTGAAGGGATCCTCCCGAAAGAAAGTGATTACGCGGGCGCAGACACGCTCTTCAAAGAAGGCAAAGCCGCGATGCTCATCAACGGCGACTGGTCATTAGGCGACTATAAGAAAGTCCTCGGCGACAAATTTGCAACTGCCGCAATGCCGATGGTCTCCTCAACGCAGAAATATCCGGCTCCTTATACCAGCGGCAAATTCTTCATGATCAGCGCTGGCGTGGCTGATGCGAAACTGGAAGCGGTCATGGCGTTTGTGGATTATGCCACGAACCTCGAAAATCAGGTGGACATGATTAAAACGTTGTCGCGCCTCCCTGCTCGCAAAGAAGCGTTGGAAAGCGAAGTTGTGAAAAGTGATCCGATTCTGAGCGGCTCTGCGGCGCAGATGGTGAATGGCACGCCGATGCCAATCGTATTGGAAATGCGTTGTAACTGGGATGCCATGAAACCGGAATTAAACGCCGTCATGGCTGGTCAGAAAAGCCCGGAAGACGGCGCTGTCGCGATGCAGCAAGCGGCTGATTCCTGCGTGAAAACGCTGAAATAATCTGTTGGATAGAGAATTCCGAGGTCTTGAAGACCTCGGAATTCCGTAGCAGTGTTCCCCTTCAAATGGGCAGGGCTGTTAGGTTCTGTCGTTGCGTCAACGGCGCAACTCATATCAGCCCAGGGCGCAAGCCCTGGGAACAATGGCCACAGGGAGATTCGCTCTGAAAGCACGTCTCATGAGGCGCTCTTTCAGAGCGCCTGGCGTACTGGCCTTTTGTCCCAGGGCTTGCGCCCTGGGCTGATATGATGCCGCCCTTTCAGGGCGAACAGAGAACGTCACAGCCTTGCTTCAAATGGGGGCACGAATTCATTATTTAGAAGGGAGGAGCATCTATGGGATCACTTACGCCACAAGTTATGGCTGACAGTTTGAAGCAAGTCGGGGGCGTCGTGGTGGCGATTATTGCGCTGACCATCCTGTTAGAACTTGTTTTATATTTTATTTTCGAAAAAACGCTGAAATACAAATATGCGTTGCCGATCATGCTGTTAAGCCCGGCAGTGATTGGATTGACGTTACTGTTTATTTATCCTATTTTGTATGAATTCCGGCTCGCCTTCAGCAATATGAGCCTGGATAATTTTAAACGAAGTTATAATATTACCGATACTGTAATCGCAAAATTTCAAGAGGCGGGCATGTCTGCTGACGCGATTATGGAAATGAAGGGACTGACCGACCAGGTATTTACGTCTGAAGATGACATGCTGCAAGAACTGACTGCGGCCCTCGGCGCAGACGTGGTACAACAGCATAAAGATGCGTTTCTTCAAAACGCGGATCGCAAAGATGGCGTGTTACGCATTACGAAACGCACGCTGTTTACGTTGAAAAAATCGCTTCCTGAAGAAATTGTGACGAAACTGCAAGAAAATAAAGGGATGTTAAATTCGATTTATACGTCAGAACGCCAATTTCTGCGTGATGCTGAACAGGCATTGGGGAACGAAACGTTTGCAAAGTATAAAGACGTCTTGCTGCAACAGTCTTTGGCGAATGCCGGGCCAAGCTTTGGCTGGCAGCAAGGGCTGCAAAATTTCCGGGAAATTTTTACCAGCCCGGTGTTGAAACAGATTCATTTCATGCCGTTGTTCCTGCGCACGATCCTCTGGACGGCGATTCAGGTCTTTTTTCATACCACGCTCGGTTTGGGGCTGGCAATGCTGATGAATAACAATATCAAATTCAAAGGCATTTACCGTACGTTGATTATTATTCCCTGGGCGGTTCCTCAGATTATCGCGGTATTAGCTTGGCGCGGCGAATTCCATTCGCAATACGGCTTCATCAATATTATTCTGGGCTATCTCGGCATCGCGGGCATCGAATGGAAATCGAATCCCTTCTGGAATTATGTTGCGATGAATATCGTCAATATCTGGCTTGGCGTGCCGTTTATGATGGTGATTCTGTTAGGCGGCCTGCAAAGCATTCCGATTACGTATTATGAAGCGGCGGAAGTGGATGGCGCGACCCGCTGGCATAAGTTCCGCAATATTACGCTCCCGCTGATTCAGCCGGTCATGACGCCCGCTGTGATTCTCGGCGTGATCTGGACGTTCAACAACTTTAACGTGCCGTACATGATCAATGAATACGAGTTGGAATCGTCCGACATTCTGGTGACGGCGCTGTTCCGGTCTGCATTCGAATATAACCGCTATGGCTTTGCCGCCGCGTTTGCGCTGATTATCTTTCTGATCTTGTTGGCCTTCTGTATGGTGTATATGCGGATCGTAAAACTCGACTTAGGATTGGGCGGCAAACGGAAAAAAGCGGCAGCGTAATTTAAAGAAGCTATTTTTTTACCTCACCCCCAACCCCTCTCCAAAAGAGAGGGGGGATGCTCCCCTCCCTGTTGGGGAGGGGTTGGGGGTGGGGTTTTACAGGAGCAATTGTATGAAACAACAATCATTTTCAGAATGGTTTTTTAAAAGTCGCTTGCAGCAGCGCAGCCCGTTCGAACTCATGTTGATTCACGGCGTGCTGATTATAACATGTATCATCGCGCTCTATCCGGCGCTGCGCGTCCTGACGATTTCTTTGCGTCCGGGAGATCGCGCCCTTTCAACCACATTGGAGATTATTCCGCCCGACGCCACGCTGAAAAATTACACAGCGGTGTTAGTTGATAAAGAATTTCTCCGCTGGCTCTGGAACAGCTTAGTGATCACGATGTCCACCGCGATTATTGGCGTCGTGTTGGCGTCCACCTCGGCGTATGCGTTTTCCCGCTGGCAATTTCCGGGGCGCACCGCAGGTTTGATCTTTTTGCTTACCACGCAGATGATCCCCGGCGTCATGCTGCTCGTCCCGATTTACATTCTCGCGGCGAAACTTGATATTATCAACACGTGGGTTGGCCTGGTTGTGACGTACAGCGTGACGAGCATCCCGTTCAGCATCTGGATTTTAAAAGGGTATTACGACACGATCCCGGAAGAATTGGAACACGCCGCCATGATTGACGGCACGTCGCAGCTTGGCGCGTTCTATCGCATCATTCTGCCGCTCGCGTCACCTGCGCTCTCTATCGTGTTTCTGTTCAACTTTATGAGCGCCTGGAACGATTTCGTCCTGGCTCGCGTGATTTTGCAGAAAGAAGCGATGTACACATGGCCGCTCGGTCTGTTCCGCATGATGCAGCAGTTTCAGACGCAGTGGGGCATGTTCTCCGCCGGGTCGCTGATGGTTACAATTCCGGTCATGACGCTCTTTCTCGCCTCTTCAAAATATCTCGTGTCCGGCCTGACGTTAGGCGGGACGAAAGAATAACGCCAATTAAAGTCAGGAAGATCGCCTACTTCGTAAAGACGCTCCGACAGGGCGTCTTTACCAGGATGCTGGGGGGCAAATGCGATCTGTTGACTATTGACGTAAGATATCACTTCTTCTTTTAAAAACGGAATTATAGATGCGAGTATTGATTTTTAATAACGAGGAGCGCAAAGTAGCCTTTGTGCAACGACTCCGTTGCACTCCTTATATATTAACGCTCACATCTATAAAGGCAGGGTTGTGATGTTTTCGTTCCGCGTGGAATGCCGACATCCCGCTGCTCTGCGGCGGAATGGGACGCAGAGCGTGGAACAAGAGCGTTTCTTACCTTTATGGAATGAGAACGTAACAGTCCTGGAAATTAAAGGGGGGATGCGGAAAGAAGAGAGGAGAGAAATATTTTTTGAATCAATGTAGCAACAACCCACAAAAAAGCATACTATTATAATTGCTTCGTATCTGGGTCTTTCTTGAGACATCGGAATCAGCAGAGAACGGGAGTCCTGGCCGGCAAGCTTCAGACCCCGCGTCCTCGCGCGTCTCCTTGATTACTCAGGTAGGATTTCAGAAAAAATGAAGCAAGCATCTTGTCAAGGAGATTTTTTGTATGACAACGAGATTTTCTACCAGTCTGACATCTTGCATAATCGCGGCCTCCGTGATGTTTCTGGCAGCGCCCAATTCCGGTCGCGCCGCTGACGAACAAAAACCTGCTGAACAAACAACGCCGACTCTGGAAGAACGGGTTCAGACATTAGAACAAAAAGCGGCGGAGAATGATCCGTTAGCCACAAAAGGATTTATCTTTACTGGTTATGCGCGCTCCGGCTTTTATATGACCGATCAGGGCGGCAGCACGACCAATGATAACGATGGCGCAGGGTTCAAATTGCCGGGCGCTGGCTCACATTGGCGGTTAGGCAATGAGTGGGATACCTATGCCGAACTTGGAATCGGCAAACAATGGAATACCGATGACGGCGCGAATTTTAAAGTCCTTTTCATGCCGACATACAAAGAATATAATGATCGTGACTGGGTTGAATATGGCTCAGATGAAGCGAAGCTGACGTTCCGTCAAGCCTATGCAGAAGCCACGAACGTGTTCGGCGGCCTGAGCTTCTGGGCTGGCGAACGCTATTATCGCCGGTCGGATATTCATGCCATTGATTTCTATTACACAGGCCCGTCAGGATTGGGCGGCGGCGTTGGCGATATTCCATTAGGACCCATGAAATTAGCATTGGCCTGGTTGAATTCCTCGCGCGGTAATGGTTTGGTGCTTGATGATGAAGGGGAATATACGACGAACAATTTCTATATTGATTTGTACAATATTGGCATTGGACCTGGCGGGTTGGACATTCAAGCCTCCGCGTCCTGGACAAGCGACGGGAAGGTGACGGGAACGGATGCAGATGGCGTGGAAACAGTATATGATGTTGATTCCGAGAATGGTTTCAACGTGACCGCGCAGTATGGCATGGGGAAATTTTTCGGACTCGGCGACGGTGGCTTCAGCAAAGTATTCGTGCAATACGGCACAGGCACCAGCATGGATTTCAATGCTGGCGGCATCTGGTCGGTCGGATCATGGAATAACTATCAAACCAATATCGGCGATGCGTCTCGTTTCCGCTTTGGCACGTTTGGCGTGTTGCAGATGGGTAGCTTTGAGATGATGCCGGTGTTTGTGTATGAATATACAGATAACGGCGCTGACAAGGATTCTGGACAGACATGGTACACAGTCGGTCTCAGACCAGAGTTCACGATCAACAACCATTTTTCGCTGCAAGGCGACTGGGGTCTGGACTATGTTGATATGGACGGCGGCCCGAGCGGCATGATGAATAAATTCTCGTTTGCGCCGACAATCAAAGTAGGCGGCGGCTTCTGGGATCGCCCGGAAATTCGAGCGTTTGTCACGTATGCAACCTGGGATGACGAGTTCGAAGGCATGGTCGGCGGCAGCGCGTATGCCGATGAAACCAGCGGTTTTACCTATGGCATGCAGTTCGAAGCCTGGTGGTAAGATCGCGCGGCCTGCGCCGCTGATTGTCGTTTTTTTCAAAGACAGGGGAAACATTTCCCCTGTCTTTTTTTAGTTGTGGCAATTTCGCCATGCAATTAAAGATATTTGTAAAAAGACCTCACAGGTTTTTGAAACCTGTGAGGTCTCGAAGCAAGGAGGATGACATGAAGAAGCAACGATTATTCAGTCTATTCGCGGCGCTGTGTTTGTTCTGTTTCGCTATCCCGGCCTTTGCGCAGGATTCCGCCTATCTGATTCTCTGGAATATCGCCGCCAAAAGCGGCCAGGTCTTGCCGATGACGCTTGAAGCGGAAGGACTCTTCACGCTCACCGTGCCAGTCGAGCAGGGCGCTTATACCTACCGCATCGGCGTCGGCGAGCAAAAACGCCCGATTTATGGGCTGGAAGGCAAGGAAAACGGCAAGCCGGTTCCCTTAAACGTGCCGGACAATCGGCTGGTCACATTCGCGTTTCATGCCGAGACGCATCTCGTTGACGTGACGCTTAGCGAGGGATTCAAGCCCGCCCGGCGCGTCGTTCTGGTGGGCAATCTGCAAGACGATCTTGGCAACGCGGGCGGCCAGTTCGGCGGCGCATGGGACCCAACAGCCGACACGACGCGCATGAAAATGATCAGCGAAAATTTCTATCAATTTACAGGCCATCTTCCTGCCGGACGCTATGAATACAAAGTCGCTATCGGCGGCAGTTGGGCGGAAAATTACGGGCAGGACGGCAAACAGGACGGCGCGAATATCGTGCTTGACCTCCCGCAAGAACAGGATGTGACGTTTTATTACAACGATGTGTCGCATAAAATCGCCGACAGCACGTGGTACGAACAACTGCCTAACGACCAACTCCCGCGCATTGTCGGCGATTTGCAAACTGAGCTTGGAGCGGATTTGCTGCTGACGGATCAGGATTTTTCGCACGTCTATAGCCTCGCGCTGACCGTTCCGGCGGGCAAACATTCGTTCCGAATCGCCGCCGGAAAGGAACAAACTGCGTATGGCAAAGAGGGCAAACAGGGCGGCGAACCGCTCGAATTCAGCGTGAACGAGCCGAAAGAAGTCTTTATCGTCTTTGATTTGAACACCAAACAGACCGTCGTGGATGACGGCAGCATTCAGGAAGCGCTTCTGTTTCATGACACGTTCGATTTAGCGTATCGCGCCCCGTTCGAAGCCGTAAAAACCGGCGAAACTGTGACGCTCCGTTTCCATGCGGGCGCAGGCGAAGTGACCGCCGCGCAATTGATTATCGGGAAAGCCGATATTCAGGGGAATCAGGTGCGCTATGGTGTTGCCGACAACGCAGTGGAGATGACCCTTAAAGAGGCGAAAACCATCAACAACGCGAACGCGGATGTGTGGGAAGCGACAGTCGCATTGGATGCGCCCGGTCTGTATGGCTATAAATTCCGGCTGAACGGCGCGAAAGAATTTGGCGACGACACGAAAGCGGGCGGCACGGGCAAAGCGGGCATTTCCGGCGTGGCCTATTTTCCGCTGACCGTCTATGATGCGGCCTTCACGACGCCGAACTGGATCAAAGAAGCGATCATTTATCAGATTTTCCCGGATCGTTTTTTTAACGGCAAACCCGCCAACGATTCCGCCAAAACGACCGCCAGAGGCGCAGAACCTCTGGCCTCGCGCGCGTGGGATCAGCAGCCCGGCATTCCCGGCCTGAACGATAGCGACGAGTTTTTCAATAACGACTTTTTCGGCGGCGATTTGGAGGGCATCCGGCAGAAATTGGACTACCTACAAAGCCTCGGCGTCACGGTGTTATACCTGAACCCGATTTTCGCCGCCGCGTCGAATCACAAGTACGATGCCACCAATTACGACGAAGTTGATCCGCTCTTCGGTACGATGGAGGATTTCACCGCCCTGACCAAAGAGTTGCAGGCGAGGGGCATGCACCTGATGTTGGATGGCGTCTTTAATCATGTCGGCGATGATTCCATCTATTTCGACCGTTACGGCAAATACGAATGGGTTGGGGCGTATGAATACTGGTCGCGGGTGTATGACAAGATGAATTCCGCCGCCTTGCGCCTGAAAGATGCGCAAAAGTTAGCGGAACAGGAATTAACCGCCGAAGGCCAGAAATTCAGCCCGTATGAATGGCAAAACTGGTTTACAATGACGAATGTCAAAGAAAATGGCCTGTATCGCTACGAAGGCTGGGCCGGCTACGACAGTCTGCCGGTAGTGCGCGATCTCAGCCCGCAGGAAGCGCCAAACGCCGTTGTGAATCGCAAGAGTGAATTAAATAATCGCCTCTGGGCGGATTATATCCTGTTTGATGAAAATTCCGTCGCGAAACGCTGGATTAAGGCGGGCAGTTCTGGCTGGCGCATGGACGTGGCGACCGAGGTTGAGCCGGGCTTCTGGCAAGCATTCCGCAAAGAAATCAAGCAGATGACGCTTCCGTCGGGCGAACAGCCGGTCTTGCTCGCGGAAACGTGGCAGGATGCGTCGCTCTTTTTCCTCGGCGATCAGTTCGATTCGGTCATGAATTACGGTTTTCGCCATGCTGTCCTGAATCAATTTCTAATGAACGGCGATGCAGCGGCAGCGGATGCGACCTTCCGAACGATGCGCCAGAATTACCCGAAAGAAGCGTATTACAGCCTGATGAACCTGATCGGTTCGCATGACACCGCCAGAGCGATCTATCTGCTTGGCGGCGGCAAAGAGGAACGCCTGATTGCGGAAAAAGGGAAGGATTTCGACTATGAACTCGGCAAACAGCGCCTGAAAATCGCGGCGATTTTCCAGATGGGGTATCCCGGAGCGCCGACGATTTATTACGGTGATGAAGCCGGCTTGTATGGAGCGCAAGACCCCGATTGCCGCCGCCCGTATCCCTGGGGCAGCGAAGATCAGGAGATTTTGGCGCATTACCGCAAAGTGGCGGAAATTCGCGCCGCGCATAAAGACCTCTTCGCGCATGGCGACCTTCTGACGCTCTATGCCGAAGGCGACGTGTATGCCTACGCTCGCATCTTTGAGAAACAGGTCGCGATTATCGCCATCAATCGCGGCAACGCGGAAAAAGAGATGACGCTGACACTCTCGGTTCCCGTTGAAAATCGCGTCTTCAGCGATCAGCTTGATCCAGCCTACAGCGCAACCGTTTCGGGGCAGACGCTTACGATCAATCTGCCAGCCATGACCGGACGGATGCTGATTGGCGCTGCGCAATAACGATAAAAAAGCTGTCAGACACCTTCAAGGTGTCTGACAGCTACGGCACGAAACCATCTTTCAATAAAATACATAACCGCCCACTCAAGCACAAGCCATTTTCTCGAACGCCTGCTCTAATTGAGCCGTCTGAATCCGCAGATGGGTGACGGATGCAGATAGCTCGCCATATAAATCTTCTTGCTGTGTTGTCGTCAGTTGTTCGACTTTCAGGGCTTCAATGAATTTGACCGCAGTCAGGCATTCTTGTTCCAATTCCTCTAACAGCGTCTTCATATAGCGTGGCGATGATGTTGTTAAATCTGATTGCATAAATTATAACTGTTTCTCTGCAATATCAATGCTTTTTTGAAATGCCACGATTTCGGCTTCCCAATGGTGAATCAATCCCTCATCGGGGTTCGGTTTCTGTTTTTCAGCCGTAATTTTTTCTTCATGTTCGCGAATTCTATCGAGCAAACTCTGAATGCGGCGTTTTAATGAACGTTTTCCCAAATAACGTCTTCAAATTTTGATCGTGAGATGCATTACTCGAAAATCGCTGTTAGCGGAATGCGGATATTCAATACTGGCTCAATAAGCTCTCCAGCATGAAAAATCTGGACATGTTCCATATCTGTATAGACGTTCACTGTCATGGTGACAGGGCTCACCAACCAACATGATTTAACTCCGGCTCGAAAATAGATGTCGAATTTTGTCAACGCATCATCCATCGTCTGGCTCGGTGACACAATCTCAATCGCCGTCAATGGCATTTCAGTCATTTTCACAATATCCCGCTTGCCCAACATCACTGCACGTTTGGGATATAGCGATACATCTGGAATATAGTCTTTGCCTTCAATCACCAGCGTCAACTCTGTAAAAACCGAATAGGTGCCTTCGCTTTTCAAGGCGCTGGCGACATTCGTACAAATATAACTATGATAATAGGATGGACTCATACACAACCTCCTTTTCGACAACATGTGTCAGCGCCGGAAATGCTTGTATTCGACGTTGTACTGCCGCATTTTGTAGCCTAAAATCCGCTCGGTGGTCGAAAGGTATTTGGCGGCTTTCGATTTGATGCCGCGCGATTTTTTCAGCGCGTCGATAATCAATTCCTTCTCGAAATGCTCGATCTGGTGCGCTAAGGACAGCGTTTCGCGCGTGTCAGTCGCTGTGTCGGCCCGCTGCAACGTCGGCGGCAGATGCGTGGACTGAATCGTATCGCTGTCGCAAATCAGAACAGCGCGTTCCATACAATTTTGTATTTCCCGCACATTCCCTGGCCAATGGTATGAGTTGAGCAAATCAATCGCTAACGTGGAAATGCGAATAATTCTTTTGTTATTCTCTTTCGCGTATTTTTGCAGAAAGTGCTCGGCTAACAGCAAAATATCGGTTTTTCGCTCGCGCAGCGGCGGAATGTAAATCGGGAAGACATTCAGGCGGTAATAGAGGTCTTCGCGAAACCGATTTTTAGCGATTTCTTCTTCGAGATTCCGGTTGGTGGCCGCAATAATGCGCACATTGATTTTGATCGTCTTAATGCCGCCGACGCGCTCGATCTCTTTTTCTTGAAGAACGCGCAGCAGCCGCACCTGAAGATTAAGCGGCAATTCGCCGATTTCATCGAGGAACATCGTGCCGCCGTCCGCTAATTCGAATTTGCCTTTTTTGCGATCAACCGCGCCGGTAAATGCCCCTTTTTCATAGCCAAACAGTTCCGATTCAATCAGGTTTTCCGGGATCGCGCCGCAATTCAGCTTAATGAACGGTTTTTGCGCTCTGGGGCTGTTATAATGGATGGCATGGGCGACGAGCTCCTTGCCGGTGCCGCTTTCGCCATGAATCAGGACGGTTGCGTTGGAATTTGCGACCTGAATAATGTTTTCATAGACAAGCTGCATCGCGCTGCTGTTGCCGATCATGTTGTGAATATTATACTTCTCTTTCAGTTCATCCTTCAGGATGATGTTTTCGGTCAGCAAATGCTCCTCGTCTTCCAGAATTTTCCGCAATTTGACAAGTTGCGCCATCATGGCCGCAAGAATGGTGAGCAACCGGACATCCTGCGAATAGTCAGTGTCTTTCGAATAGGCGCGGTCTATGCTGATCGCGCCGAGCACTTCCGTGCCGAGCTTGACCGGCACAGAGACGAATGATATATCTTTGCGGCTGATGTCGCCGCGTGCGCGGGTCTTATTCAAAAAGAGCGGGTCTTCGTCAATTTTCGGAATAACCGCTGGTTCGCCGATTTCGACGACTTTGCCCGTGACGCCTTCGCCGAGTTTATACTTGCCGCGCCGTTTGGCCTCTTCCGCCATGCCGTAAGCGACTTCGGTGGTAATCTCGTTCGTCGCCGGATTAAACAGCCGCAGCGTGCCGTGGATCATGCCTAATTTCTGATCCAAAATTTCAAATGCTTTATACGCAAAATCTTTCAAATTTGTTGAAGTTGAAAGAATCTGCGTAATTTCATGCAATACAACAATTTCTGATACTTCGCGTGGTGTGTCCGCCATGATGATTTTTTCCTTCGAAAAGGGCTGACTTTTTCTTTTGTTTTATAGGTTATTCTGCATACAAAAGTGTAGCTTTACCTTAGAGTTCTCGGAAAAAATGTCAATAAGTAAATCATGAATCTTGCAAATCATCGCATCTCGAAAAAACAAACGCATGAAAATGACGATAAATAAGCCGGATTCAGACGGATTTCCGCGACAGTTTTTTCAGGATGATATTGGCTCAACCGTATGCGCGAGATGCTGTTTTCACGGTGATTCGGCGCAAATGATCATGAGGAATTGATCGCCGGTACGTAATTGTTGTTTATAAATGCAATATTTTCAAAAATGTATTTTTTATTATAAACACTCACAAGATTGTCTTAAAAGATATATCAACGCGTTGTTTTTTATAAAAAGAACGGCGAAAAATTTTTTTTGAATATCCCGCGTAATTATTTATAAAATAATTGGTTAGTAAGCCGAGTGTTCAATGAGGATGTTTTTAATATGCAAGGATAAAAAACCTGTGTTTGGCCTGATTATCAGCAGGATTCGTGAAAATTCATGCATATTGGGGTTGAGCGTGTTCCTGAGGTTGGCAAGCTCTTTGAATTATAGAAAAACAACAACGCTTACGTTTTTGTCAGTCAGAGGAATAGGGTTTGTTAGAATCAGGGAGCCGTCATACAAAGTGGAGCGGCAATTTCCGTAACCACTTGAGTATGAGGGAAGAGTCGTATGAAATTAATTATCGCGCTTATTCAGCCTGAAAAATTACCGGATGTCAAAACCTCGCTTTATAACGCGGAAGTGTACAAAATGACTGTAACCAACGCCATTGGGTGTGGGCAGCAGCGTGGTTACACCGAAATGTATCGCGGCGTTGGCGAAGAAATCAATCTCCTCAAGAAAGTGCGTTTAGAAATCGCCGTCAATGAGGACTTCGTTCAGAAAACGATTGATGCCATTATCAAAGGCGCTCGCACAGGCAACATCGGCGATGGGAAGATTTTCGTGTTAGATTTGCCAGAATGTATTCGTATCCGTACCGGCGAACGCGGTAAAGATGCGATTGGATAAATGGTTTGAACAATAAACATGGGCTCTGCGGGTGAGATTTGACGACTGTCGGTCTGGATTCGCAACAATTTACAGCGTGTGGAGGATAATTAATGAGAAAATATGGCATATTTTTACTATGTGTTATGTTGATGCTGATCATTGCATCTCCGGTGTTGGCGCAGGATCAAGACCCGATTGCCAATCTAAAAGTCGGCCTGGATACGGTCTGGGTGTTATTCACGGCATTTCTGGTGTTTTTTATGAACCTCGGTTTCGGCATGGTTGAGTCTGGCTTGTGTCGCGTCAAGAATACCGTGAACATTTTAGCTAAAAACTTTATCGTGTTTGCGATTGCTTCGATTTCATTCTGGGTGATCGGTTGGGGGTTAATGTTCGGCAACGGCAACGACTTTTTCGGTCTGCAAGGCTTGCTGTTCGCCTCTGGCGCTGACAACAGCCCCGCGATGGGCGACGCCTATCAGGGTGCGTATTCCGCGATTAGCTGGACAGGCGTGCCGCTCTGGGCAAAATTTTTCTTCCAATTAGTCTTCGCTGGAACAGCAGCAACCATCGTCTCTGGCGTTGTGGCAGAACGTATTAAATTCCTGTCGTTTATCGTGTTTTCGTTTATTCTTGTCGGCATTATGTATCCGATTACCGGTCACTGGGTCTGGGGCGGCGGCTGGCTGGCAAAATTGGGGATGTGGGATTTTGCTGGATCGGGAGTCGTACACTCGGTCGGTGGCTGGGCAGGATTGGCAGGCGCACTTTTGCTTGGACCACGCATTGATAAATATCGCAAAGATGGTTCAGCGCGTCCGATTTTCGGACATAACATGTCCACAGTGACGCTTGGAGCGTTGGTACTCTGGTTTGGCTGGTTCGGATTCAATCCTGGTTCGACGATGGGCGTTGGCGATGGCAGCGCGATTGCGCATATCGCCGTCACCACCAACACCGCAGCGGCAGCCGCGATTCTGAGTTCAACAATTACGGCGTGGCTCGTGCTTGGCAAGCCAGACTTATCCATGATTGTGAACGGTTCATTAGCTGGTTTAGTGGCGATTACCGCGCCATGCGCATTCGTAAGCGTTGGCTCGTCGTTCATCATTGGGGTTATCGCAGGCGTTCTGGTTGTGTTCGCGGTGTTGTTCTTCGATAAATTACACATTGACGACCCGGTCGGCGCATTAGCGGTGCATTTAGTGAACGGCACGTTCGGATTGTTAGCTGTCGGCTTGTTCGCGCAGGATGGCATTACGGGAACAGCAACCGGCAACGGCCTCTTCTTTGGCGGCGGTTTTAAATTGTTAGGCGCGCAAATTGCGGGTGTGCTTGGAATCGGCGTATTTACCTTTGTCGTCTCGATTATTGCCTGGTCAATTATCAAAGCGATCATGGGAATGCGCGTCAGCCGGGAAGAAGAAATTCGCGGCCTCGACCTTGGCGAGCATGGCATGGAAGCGTATGCTGGTTTCCAAGTCTTTTTGAATCAATAACT
This sequence comes from Candidatus Moduliflexus flocculans, assembly GCA_000739515.1. Lineage (GTDB taxonomy): Bacteria > Moduliflexota > Moduliflexia > Moduliflexales > Moduliflexaceae > Moduliflexus > Moduliflexus flocculans. Next base: position 569,531 of record DF820455.1, on the reverse strand, counting down.
CCTATTCGCTTCAGGCGGCTTTCACTCGTTGCAAAACGAGTGAAAGCCGTGAGTGTGTGATGAAAAGCGTGAATACCGATATGTATCGCTGCCGGATTAGCCGCGCTGTGGACGACATCATGGCAAAAGAAGACATCTTTCGCGAACAACTAAACCGGAATGTCCTGATTGCCAATCTGACCGTGTTGCTGCGAACTTTCCCACCAGAGACGTTTCAAACGATGAATGAGCATGATCTTTATCGGCGCGTCGGCCTCCTGATGTCTGATGAATTAGTTGCCGATCTGCTGGACAAAGAATCCATTCGCCTCGCGTTGATGCCTGAATTCGCCGTCTAATGGCGCGGCGTCACGCGTATGGCGTTGATCTCGCAACATGTCGTAATATATTTTCATTGACACCATCTCCCTTCCTTAAAAGCATACCACGTGTTTTCACATCTCCGTTGAGAGATAAGCAGATGGTATCCCATCTTTAAATCATTTATCTGGCACAGTCGAAAAAATCTGCCATAGGCGCTATGTCGGATGTCTTCGCAATCTATTATGAAATTATCGAATTATATTGATCCAAAATTGATCGTTGTGAATATGACGGCCACAACTAAAGAAGAGGCTTTTACGGCCTTAATAGACCACGCCGCCCACCTTGACGCTGAATTTGCCCGGCAAAAACCGGCAATTCAGACGGCGATTTTCGAGCGCGAGCAGAGTATCTCCACTGCGATGGGAAATGGCGTTGCTATGCCTCATGCCCGCGTAGAAGGCTATGACAATGTCATTGTGGTCGCAGGCGTCTTGAAACATTCCATCGAATGCGAATTGGCGAGCAAAGAGCGCGGGAACGTCCGTCTCATCTTCCTGATTGTCGTCGGGAAAACGAAAAATAAGCTGATGCTGCAATTGATGGCGGGCATCACGAAGTTGACGGAAAATCGTCAGCTATTCGACGCGATCTGTCGGGAGGCTTCGCCAGAAAAAATCGCGGCGCTGATCAAAGACGCGAAAATCACCTTCAAAGCCACGATTACGGCGGAAGATATTATGAATACCGCCATCGAGCCGGCGCGATTGAATAATACGTTGGAAGAAATCGCGAGACGGCTTGTCGCTGAAGATATTATGGGGTTGCCGGTGGTGGACGATTCCGGCAAATTTTTAGGCGAAATCACGGAGCGCGAACTGATTCAATACGGTATGCCGAAATACACAACGATGATGGGCGATTTGAGCTTTATGACTGTTGGCGAGCCGTTTGAGGAGTATTTCAAGCATGAAAGCCGCGTCACGGTGCAGGAACTGTATCGCAAAAATCCGATGACGATTGATAAAAATGCCTCGATTATGGAAATCAGTTTTATTATTGTCAATAAAGGCAATACCCGGCTCTACGTGGTCGAGAATGGACGCTATCTCGGCATGGTCATGCGCAAAGACTTGATTCGAAAGGTACTGCATATTTAACAGGAAAAACGACTACATTGTTTCAGAAATTTTTAATAGTTTGCAGGAGTGGCAAATCTCGATTTGACGGCGAAATCAAGATTTCTCATTCCTCAAAACTTCTGAAACAATACACTACGAAGGAATTCTTGCATGTCGAAATGCGATTTCGATGCCCTGCCTGGCGGCAGAGAACGAACGGAACCGCATTTCATTGTGCGTAAACATCTATGCATTCATTGTTGATGTTTCTTGGGTTAGGCATTTTTCTGATTGCCTATCTGTTTATAATTACGGAAAAACTTCCGAATACCTTTTCGGCTCTGTTAGGCGGCATGTTGATGATTGCCGTGCATATTTTAGGCGAAAAGGAGGCGTTTGAGGCGATTGATTGGGAGGTTATTTTCCTGTTGATGGGGATGATGGTCTTAGTGCACATCATCTCGGAAACCGGCGTCTTCCAATGGATTGCGATCAAATTGGCGCAAGCGGTGAAAGGCGAACCGTTTCCGATTCTGCTGCTGTTAGTCCTTGTAACAGCGGTCTTTTCCGCGTTTTTAGATAACGTGACAACGGTGCTGCTGATTGCGCCGGTCTCAATTCTGTTAGCCGAGCAACTGCAACTCTCGCCCATTCCGTTTTTAATCGCCGAGGCGCTCGCCTCGAATATCGGCGGCACGGCGACTCTGATTGGCGATCCGCCAAACATCTTGATCGGCATGAGCGCAGGATTGACATTTAATGAATTTTTAATGCATTTGACGCCAGTTATTCTGATCAATCTTGCTACATTTATGGTAACGCTCTGGTTGCTGTTCGGAAAAGAATTTCGCGTTTCTCGCGATTTGAAAGCGAAAATCATGGATTTAGACGCGGATCGCGCCCTGCGAGATCGCGGCCTGCTGGTCAAATCGCTGATCATTCTGGCCGCCGTGATTACCGGATTCCTCACCCATGGTGCCACTGGCATCGGCCCGGCGACGATTGCCTTCGGCGGTGCGGTCATTCTTTCGATCCTTGCCAAACAAGAGCCGGAAGAGGTTTTTAAGCCGATGGAATGGAAAACGCTCTTCTTTTTTATTGGGTTGTTTATTATGGTCGCCGGAATCGTCAAACTCGGCGTCATCGAAATCGTCGCGCAGAAAGCGCTTGAGGTGACGCAGAGCAACTTAACAGTAACCTCCCTGCTCGTCCTCTGGCTTTCGGCGATTGTGTCAGCGGTGGTAGATAATATTCCGTACACCGCCACGCTGATTCCGATGATCGGCGGACAGGGCGGCTTAGTCGAGAATATCCATCTTGCGCATCCTGAGATCGCCATGCAGACCATCAAATATGCGCTCTGGTGGGCGCTGTCGCTTGGCGCGTGTCTTGGCGGCAACGGCACATTAGTCGGCGCGTCGGCAAACGTGGTCGTTTCGAATATCGCGGCCAAAAGCGGCAAGCATATTTCATTCATGACCTTTACGAAATACGGCGCGATTATCACCGTTGAATCAATGATTATCAGTACGATCTATTTATGGATACGATATTTGAGATAAAATAGTAACTGATGTTACGCAGCAGGTTCAATACAAATGGCCGCAAACTCCCCTCCTGGGAGGGGTTGGGGGTGGG
>DF820455.1:563926-566226 GCA_000739515.1 Candidatus Moduliflexus flocculans | reverse complement strand
GGTGGACACGAAGACGCCGCACAGGACACCACCCACCCCTTGCCCCTCCCAGGAGGGGAATTGTCGGCGGCGTTGCGTAACATCAGATAGTAACTATTTAGGAGTGCCAAAGCTTGCTTTGGCAATGTGACGAAGTCGCGCCAGAAAGAGACGATTTTGGTCATTCAAACGGCCAAAGCAAGCTTTGGCACTCCTAAAGGTCGTTGAATTGGTGTGTTCCGCTTTTCCAATAGCATCTGATTTATCCAGAGGGAACTTATCATGCAAAACCTGATCAAACATATCGAATGGAAAGATGGTGTCTTATACGTGCTGAATCAAATCAAATTGCCCGCCGTCACGGAGTATAACCCGAAAACCACGATTGAAGCCGTGTTTTATGCTATTCGAGAGATGGAATTGCGTGGCGCGCCGCTGATCGGGATCGCCGCCGGGTACGGCATGTATATTGGCATTAAAGATTTACAAGACATGTCGCATGACGAGTTTATAGCGAAGATGCGGCTGCAAGGAAAATTTCTCGCGGAATCGCGCCCGACAGCGGTGAACCTGTTCTGGGCGATAGACCGGATGATTGCGAAAGCTGACACGTTGCGCGATAAATCAGTTGCTGAAAAAAAACGCCTCTTAGAGCAGGAGGCGATTCTGATTCATGAAGAAGATCGGGCGATTAACCGGAGTATCGGTGAAAACCTGTTGACGCTGCTGAAAGACGGCATGACGATTTTAACGCATTGCAACGCCGGCATTCTCGCCACTGGCTACTACGGCACGGCGACCTCGCCGATCTATCTTGCCAAAGAGCGCGGCTGGAACTTGAAAGTCTATGCCGATGAAACGCGCCCCTACCTGCAAGGCGCACGCTTGACGAGCTACGAACTGCATGCCTCTGGCATTGACGTGACGCTGATTTGCGACAATATGGCGGGCGTGGTGATGTCGCAGGGGAAAATTGACGCCGTGATTACCGGCACGGATCGCGTGGCGGCCAATGGCGACGTAGCCAATAAAATCGGGACAATGTCGGTCGCGATTCTTGCGAATTATTTTAAAATCCCGGTCTATATCGCTGCGCCGACGCCGACGATTGACATGAACACGCCGACGGGCAACGATATTCCGATTGAAGAGCGCAGCCCGCGCGAAGTCACGCACTGGTATGGTCATCAAATCGCTCCGGAGGGCGTCAAAGTGTATAATCCGTCGTTCGACGTGACGCCGCATGAACTGATCGCGGCCATCGTGACGGAAAAAGGCGTTGTCACGCCGCCCTTTGACGTCAATTTGCGGAAACTGTTTGCATAAAAAAAACTGTCAGACACCTTCGACGTGTCTGACAGTTTGTCTCCCATGTAAATCAGGAGTGCGAAATCTCGATTTCGCTCTTCTTCGCCGTCAAATCAAGAGGTGACACGCCTATTTTCATGCCGTGCGTGTGTCATGGCAATGTCATCAACGACTCTTCTATTGCAGTATTCACTCTGTCAACGCAATGCCTTTAGCGCAGCTTCATAATTCGGCTCTTGCGCGATTTCTGGCACTTGTTCTGTATATGTCACCACGCCTTTTTCGTCAATCACGACGACCGCCCGCGAGAATAGCCCGGCCAATGGGCCATCTACAATCCGCACGCCGTAATCTTCGCCGAACTGTCGCTTGCGGAGTTCGCTGACAGAAATGACACTTTCCAATCCTTCCGCGCCGCAGAACCGGCTGTGAGCAAACGGCAAGTCTATGGACGCGCACAGCACGACCGTATTTTCTAATTTCTGGACCTCTTCGTTGAATTTGCGCACTGACGCCGCGCAAACTCCCGTATCAATGCTGGGGAAAATATTCAGGACGATTTTTTTCCCCGCAAAATCTTTTAACGACACATCCGCTAAATCAGTTTTTGTCAACACGAAATCCGGAGCTTTGCTTCCCACTTCTGGTAATGTGCCGTACGTATGAATTTTATTCCCTTTCAATGTAATCTCGGCCATCTTGCTACCTCCCGTTAATGAGATTGATAATGAGACCTATACGAGTTCGGCTGTTCTGATTTTGCTATACAGGATATGGGAGGCAAATGTCAAGGGAGGCCAGGAACATTTTTTTATTTTTTATGGTAAGTAACGGTTAAAAAATAGCTTCGGCTCAGACCTCATAGGTCTCGAAGACCTATGAGGTCTCTTGTACAAATTTATTTTTTATATTTTATTTTAGTTACTGATGTTACGCAGCGCCGCCGACAATTCCCCTCCTGGGAGGGGCAAGGGGTGGGTTCGTCCGTGAGTGATTGCTCGTGTCAAGAACCC
>DF820455.1:559446-563909 GCA_000739515.1 Candidatus Moduliflexus flocculans | reverse complement strand
CTGATGTTACGCAGCGCCGCCGACAATTCCCCTCCTGGGAGGGGCAAGGGGTGGGTTCGTCCGTGAGTGATTGCTCGTGTCAAGAACCCACCCCCAACCCCTCCCCGGAGGGGAGTGTGCGGTCATTCGTTTCGAATCGGCTGCGTAACATGAGTTAGTTAAATAATGGCTTTTTTACGAACAGTGAATTTTTTGATGAGCATCGAGAGAAAAAATCCCGCGCCAGCAGTCAAAATAATCATCGCTCCAGATGTCAGATTCAACGAGTACGACAGATAAAGTCCAGTCAGCGTAAAGAGCATTCCTAAACCAGATGACAGAATCATCATGTGATGCAATTTATGCGTAAATTGCCGGCTGATCGCTGCCGGAATCGTCAGCAGCGCGATCACCATAATCAGACCCACGACGCGCATCGTCAACACGACTGTTAATGCTGTCAATCCTAATTGCAGCAGATAGAGCGGCTCGACCGGCAACGAGAGAACTTCGCTAAATTCTTCGTCGAACGACAACGCCAAAAATTCCTGATAAAATAGATACACAACGATCAAAATCACGATGTTCATGATCAACATCGCGATCAGGCTGGATGTCGGCACGGCCAGAATGCTGCCAAACAGATAACTCATCAGGTCAGCAGTGTAGCCCGGCGTCAGGTCAATAAAAATAATGCCGACCGCCATGCCAAGCGCCCAGAAGACGCCGATCAGCGTGTCCGCCTGCTGCCGGGTGCGGCGTTGAATCAATCCCATGATCATCGCGGAGATCAGGCTGAAAGGAATGGCGATTAGGATCGGCTCGACGCGCAGGAAATATCCTAACCCGATCCCGCCATACGCCGCGTGCGCGATGCCGCCGCTGATAGAGACCGTGCGATTCACCACCACATACGACCCGATAATGCCGCAGGCAATGCTGACTAATATTCCGGCCAGCACGGCATTTCGCATAAATTCAAGCTGTAAAATTTCGAACATTGGTTTTTAGAAATTATTTACCACGAAACACACGAAATGCACGAAAATTCTGTACGATATACTTTAAACTTTCGTGTATTTCGTATGTTTCGTGGTTTTCACATTTTAATATCGCGCCAAATCTTCAAATGTCAGCCACAGCGCAGAATCGTCCGGCAACATATCGTTCGGAAGAATCGGGTTCGTGAATTCGATCAAGATTCTCTGCTTGATATTCGCTTTGTGGATAATCTCGCCATACTCAGCCTGAAACAATTGCTCGAACGAACCATCGGCAATGGCGGCGCGAAAGCCTTCTTCCAGGCGTTTCGCTAACTGTGGATTGTTTTGGCTGACATACAAATAATTGCCAAGCGGATAATGCAACAGAATTGTCTCTTCGACTTGCAGATTCGGCAATTGCTCTTTCCGTGCTTCAAGTTCTGCCCAGGGCTCATGCAAGCCGCGATGCAGGTAGTCGAAACGCTTGCCAGCAAGCATCACGAACAGCGCGTCATATTGATTCGAGGTAACAACGTTCCCGACATTCGCCTGCAACACTGGTAAATCCGCCCATTGTTCCCCATAGCCAGCGCGGAATTGCTTTAAATCTTCCAACGTCTTTACCTGCGCGAATTTTTCCTGATCTTCTTTACGAATCAATAGAATTCGCCAGCCTAACAAGCCTTTGCGCATCGGGATGCGAATCGGTAGCAGTTCGGCGTTGGCGCGTTCGCTGATCGGGAATTGAATCACATCCAACTTTCCATCCACGACATCTCTAATCATCCGTTCCGGCGTCATCGGCATAGTATTCGGCTGAAGCTCATACGCGCCGTATGCCTCTGTCGTATGCTCAAGAATCAATCTGAGCAATTTGATCATATATTCATAACGTTTGTCTTTTTCGGATTGCCCAGTCGGATGGCGGATAACCATTGACGCTGATGTTCCGTCTTGCGCCTGAGCAAGGTGTATTTGCGCGATGCAACTCGCAATCATCCAACAGAATAAGACGAGAAACAACATTTTTTTATGACGCATCATCTCTTCTCCTTTCCGTGATGTTACGTAGGAACGAGTTTTCGCCCCTGCCAAATTCATTGCTACACCGAATACAACAACGCCAGACTCCATGCCTTTATTTTGAATGAGGATGACAAAAATAATTCACGGCTATCTGGCGTGACAAGCAACTGTCCGACCGGCGCGGAATCGAAAGCGAACGCCTCTTTCCAGGTCTGCATATCGAAAAAGCGGATTTTTTTGCTTTTTTCCGCCACAAGATAACGTCCATCTGGCGTCAGCGTCATATAATCGAAACCAGTCGGCGCAACGGCTGAATAGAGTGTCTGCCAGGTCGTCGTATCCCAGACGTGAATGCCGGCATGTCCGGCGTGAACCAGTCGCGAGCCATCAGCCGATAATTCGGCAAATTTCGGCGCCCAGCTATCGCTTTTCAGCCAGGCGGTCTCGCGCCAGGTTTCCATTTCCAGCACCGATAACCAGCCTAACCAATCGCCAATCAACACAAACGACGAATTTGGCAACGCCTGAAGAAACGTAAATGACCGATAATTCGTGTTTCCGGCGGTTATCACAAATGGTTGAGACACAGGCTCAACCGGATGCCCTGTGAACGTGAAGACATCGCGCCATGTGCCGCATTCCACAACGCGCACTTTTTCCGTATCGCCGATCAAGAGAAAACGCGCATCCCAACTCATCGTCAGCGTGTTAATTTCAAGCGGATGCGCGAGAGCAGCAAGACTCTGTTCCCATTCTCCCCATTTCCAGACCTGCGCGAGATATTCGTGCCGATCTGTATAGGTCGCCGTCAGGAGATACGCGCCGTTAGGCGAGAGCGACATTGCGTGTGGGGAGCCATTCATTGCGAGCGAACCGCGTCTTTCGCCCGTGCGTGTGTCAAGCACCGTGACACCCTTGCCTAACATCAACGACGCGAGTGATTTCCCCTCTGGCGTGATCGCGAACGTGCCACGCGCGCCGATTTCAAATGTTCTTCCTCCGAACGCGGAAAAGACAATCGGTGCGATAGTCGTCAGCGATTTTTTCGCGGATGGCTTTTTTAATTGTTTGGGATACATTTTTTCCAGCAAATGAACAATCTTTTCCGACAAATCGGCATCCTGTTCAGCCTCAACCAGCAGCGCCTCAGCCAGCGCATCGCAACGCAGGATCGCGACGACGCTGGCAAGGCCGTTTTTATATTCTTCAGGATGATCGAATTTTTTGAGCGCGGCGATTAATGGCTGAATGGCTAAGTGGCCATATTGCGGAAGAAGATCGAGTATATACGATGGCGCTGCCGAATTTTCCAGCGTCTCGAAGATATAGGTCAAGGCGCTGCGGTCGCCCAACGCGGCCAGCGTTTCCAGCGCCTGGCGCGACCAGAAGCCTCGGAGCATTCCGGCAATTTGGGGAATCGCGTCGAATCCTCTGATTGTTGCGAGCGCATTGAGCGCGGCCTTGACGTTTTTATCTTCGGCGTCGTCGAGGGCGCGGGCAATCGTCTTGGTAAAATACGGGTCTTTGGTCTGCTCTAACATCTGAATGGCGTTCAGCCGATTCGCTTTTTTGCCATTTGTGATCTGTGCAACATGCGGTTCGAGATGTCGGTATTGCGCGTGTTTTTCGGTCAAATAGGCGTCATGGCGGCCTTCGATCTTGGCCAGCGTTTCTTCCCAGTAATGCCATGCCGGTTCGTCGCGTTGAAATTTCCCCTGTTTCGCCTGCTCGATATGCTCGCGCAGCAGAGGTTTCGCTGCATCGGCTTGCGCCTGATCTGCGCTAATCGTTTGTAAGACCAACAGCGCCGTGTATTGAATCACAAGATGAGAAGAGTTCAAGGCCGATTTTGCCAACCAAAACGCTTCTTCTGGCCGCGCTCGCAGGCTGTCGGCGATGCTTCCGGCAAGAGTATAATCGCACCACGCGCTTTCAATGGCGCGTTCAAGCTCATCATAAGGCGCATGGGCAAACATTTCCCGCACCTGCGCCGCTGTTTCGAGATACATCCGAACGTCCTCCCTGATTCAACAGGCATCCATATTTCAGTGTTCAGGGAAAAATGATGGGAAGGAAGATGAGATTTGTCAAGCGGTTTTCGCGGGGCGGAATGTTTTTCTCGAACGACCTCACGGGTTTTCAAGAACATGAGGAAAATAATCCGGTAACAACGTCCTGTATCCCCACAGGACTATTACGTTCTCGCCAACCATAGTCATGGCAAGGAGTAATGACGACGCCATCTCGTTGGACAGGGATTGCTTTGTCGCTGACGCTCCGCGCAATGACAGAACGTAACAGATCTGAATGAAAAATGGGGGTAACTACACAGGCATCATATTCTGATAAAATTTTACTTGATTTTAGTCAAGAAACACGAGTATAAAAATGTTCTATGGAAACACCTGTCATTGTCGTCTCTACCATTGAAGATCTGCCGCAAGCCCTTCGGATGATCGAAGACCTGTTGGGGGG
>DF820455.1:510197-558152 GCA_000739515.1 Candidatus Moduliflexus flocculans | reverse complement strand
AACGTCCTTGAAGCCTTGACAAACACCTTCAAGGCTCTCCCCAATACAACATAGGCTGTGTAGTTACAAATGGGGTTTTTTACAAGGGAGATGAACTGGCGGGAGAGTCGTCAGACACCTTGCGAGTGTCTGACGAAACAGCGGCCTAACTGAAAAAATTAGAGGTGTTTACCAGAGGCGGAGTTTGCCTTCCAGAATTTCGCCTTTTTCTTCTTTCGGCTCAATCGGGAGCGAGCAGCCGCCGCTGACTTTGACGACGAGTTCTTCGTCTTTATTATATCCGGCTTCGCAGCGAATGCTGAAGCTCGATTTTTCGCCGGTGCGCCCCACATTTTCAATAATTTTCGGGACGAGTTCATTGGCGGTTTCGTAAATCATTTCAAACACGCGACTGGTATCGCCTTCCATTTGATCTGGCTTAATTGTCACTGTGCTGGCCATGTTATTGTCCGCGCTCCACGTTTTTCGGCCTCGCCATCTGCGCTGCCGCCAACCTGGAGTCGGATTCTCCTGTGGATGTGTTAGAGCAGATCCTTCAGCAGGTCTTCCGCTTCTTTATCATAATCAACTTCTGTTTGCCCGCGCATGCCTTTGCTCAGGCCAATCATGCGCTGGTTATACAGTTTGGCGGTCAATTCCAACGTTTCGACATCGCTGAACGGACTGTGTTTAATCACATCATTCAACGTTTCATGCTGGTTGACCAACCGCAAGATTTTCGCTTCCTTGTCGGAAATATTTTCCTGACCAGTCACGGAAATCACATCTATGTACGCATTCAAGGACGGGAATTCATCCATGAATTTATTGAATTTCGCGAGAATATCAATCCCTTCGACAAAAATACTTTCAATATTTTTCTTGATATTGCGTTTCTGCGCGGCGACATCGGCAAAAAATTTACAGTAGCCTTCTTTCCAGGTGAGCAACCGATAAACTGCGCCCAATCCTTCCAGACTCTCAACAGTAGCAAAGGTAATATTGCCATGTTCGATAAACACTTCGCCTTCACGGTCGTCCCAGGCGGCTGTCAGATGTCCATCACGCCGGATTAACACAAGAATCTGCACCAATTCGCCGATGCTCACGGTATCGAGGCCGGTTTCTAATGACGCGCCAACTTCTTGTTCGACCTCTTCATGCTCTTCATCTTTCGCAACAATGGCAGATTTTCTGGTGACGGTCAGTGTTTGCGCCGCACACAATTTTGCAATCAATTCCAGCGTTTGCAACCGGCTGTATGGGGAGCGTTTCAACACATCGCGTACAGCAGAGGGGCGAGCGAGGAGTTGCAAAATCGTGAACATCTCTTCGTTAAATTGCGGATCGTCCGGTTTTCCTTTGAACGTCAATCGGTCTTCGAGCTGCGGCCCGCGAGTCAACAAATATTTGTAGCGATCGACTTTGCTTGACAAGCCGATAAACAAGCTTTCAGTCCCGAGGTGAATATTTTGGTCCACCAACGTGGTTGCCGGATCATACTGAAACATGCCGGAGGATTTCAGCGCTAAGGAATAGAGCGCATCTTCCCCGCGCAACCTGCCATCTTCAGCCGCAATCACTGCGCCGCGCTTCAAATAAATCGAGCCGCGCTGACCTTCCGCTGTGACCGTGATCCGTCCGCTTTTTCCAATCAATGACAACGCTTTCACTACATCCGCCAATTCGATCTTCGATAAATCGCCTTTCACGGCAATGCCTCCCCCTCGAGTTCTGTGTCGGGAAGTAAGAGTCTTTCACCTTTTCTTCAAGGAAGATTCTTAAATCCGTATCCTTATGATGAAAGCCGCCAAAACAGGTCAAGGAAAAAGCCTGTTTCTTTGAAAAAGAGTACGTATTTAGGAGTGCCAAAGCTTGCTTTGGCAAAGCGACGAAGTCGCGTCAGAGAGAATCTCGTTCATTCGAGCGGCCAAAGCAAGCTTTGGCACTCCTCAGACCTAAATAGTTACGAAAAAGATTTACCGCATTTCATGCTGTGTCAGAGAGCAGAACGACAGAATCCCTGCCAGCAAATAGCTCACCAGAATGGACGTGCCGCCATAGCTGACGAATGGGAGCGTGATGCCGGTCATCAAGCTGAAGTTTGTCACGCCGCCGATGTTGATCATCGCTTGAAAGAAGAGGACAAGCGTGCAGCCTAATGCCAGCCGCAGCCGAAACCATGCCCATTCTTCGTTCCAGGTTTCGTCGTATTTTGTCGCGACGGCGATCCGGATGCCCTGCCAGAGGAACAACGCATACGTCAATATTACCAGTCCGCCGCCTGCTAATCCCAATTCATGGACAATCAGCGTAAAGATGAAATCATGCTGCACTTCGGAGGCGAAAAATTCGGGATGTCCCGCGCCAAAGCCCATGCCCCAGAGTCCAGCCGCTTTCATCGCCCAGAGCGAGCGCACTAATTGTTCGCCTTTGCTATACAGCCAGGGATTTTGCCAGATATTGATGCGATCAATGATAATCGTGGCAGAACGCGGCAACGCGGCGGTAATATACGGAAAAAATTGATTATAGGCGACAATCGTGCCGACAAATACCAACAGGATCACGCCAACTTCCAGCAAGCGCGACGTGCCGACGAAAAACATGCAAACAATCAGCAGGGAATAGAGCATCAACGGACCGAAATCTTTTTGCAGGATGTAGCCGCCAAACGGCAGCATCAGCGTCAACAGCGGCGGAATCAAAAAGGCGATTCGGCTGGAAATCGGTTCGTCCCATGCGCCAATTTTCTGGCGATAGCGCGTCAAGTGATGGGTCAGATAGACCACGAGCGTCATTTTGACAAATTCGCTTGGCTGCACCTGAATTGCGCCGAGGCTCATTCGCATTCCTGCGCCGAACACTAATGGAATAGCTAACAGAATCAGCGTCAGAATCAGCCAGATATGATACGATATTTTACGCTGTACGCAGGCGGTGTAGAGCAGATGCCCAACCCAGACGTTGATTTTGGGCTGACCAATCAAGTCGAGCCGGTCGCCATGCACGTCGAGCAGAAAATAGAGTTTCGTCAGCCAGATCGCGGCGAACATTAAGATCAGCCCCATCACCGTAAAAATAATCTGCTTGGAAAATTCCGTGCCAACGATCTTTGCGGAGGATAAACTCAGGCGATACAGCATCAAAAAGCCGGTCTGCGCGAGCATCAAAATCAACGGAAACAGCGCGATATTGCGCCCGTTGACATGCCGGGCGAATAATAGCCCGATGATGCCGAGTAATGCGAAGACGATAATGCCGGATTCGCGGTCGCGCTGGAAACCGCCGAGCGCAGAATATCCCAGCGCAAACAGGCCACCGACAACGCCGAACAGCAGCGCATAGACGGTAAGCGCACCGAGACGCCCTTTTTGCTGAGGGATGTTCCACACAATCGTCACGAACGCCACGAATAGACCGAAGGCATACAGCAGGAGATACCAGAAATGTGGAGGATACGCGGAAAACAGATTCATAAATATTTATGAACCCGGTCAGAGCTTAACACGCTGACCGGGTTTTCTCAGGCGTCGTAACTATCTGGAATGACGATGGATGAGCCAGGGCCGCGATATTCTAATTCGACCGGGCCGACCAGGATGCGATCCCAGCGGAGCAAGATTTCGGCTGGAATGCTGTCTCGCGGCAAATCGGCGCGGACTTGCGGCAAATCTGCCCGCAACAGGCCATCGGACGAGACAAGAAAGGTCGAGTTGCTCTGGCTGATATTTTTGATGGTGGCAACCTGGCCTTCCGCAAGGCCAAGCAGCACATGGCTGCCAGACACATGCAAATCCTGCGAAATCGCGATAAAATTATCGTTTAGATCATCCGGCGCGATGCGGCCTAAGGTGTAACTTTTGCCCTTCGACAGGTCGCGTAGCGGATGAATCGGACGCTTTGATTCCGCGCTTAACGTCAATTTCGCAAAATACGACGGCGGCAAGTCTTTTCGCACCACTTTCATCTGTACATCCCCCATCGTAAAGGTATCGCCAGAGGCGATTTGATGCTTTTTCGTGACCTTCTTATCGCCGACATACAGCGGCGGCGTGTCTTTGCCGCGTTCGACATACAGCACGCCATCGGTGATGGAAAGGCGCATCGCATTATGCGGCAGCGACGGCTCTTCGAGGAACAGATATTCCGTGTAGCCGGGGCGCTTGTTCAGGCCGGAAATAATCAACGTTTTGCGAAACAGCGGAAACCGCCGCGACCGCTGGCCAGGCGTCGAAACTTCCAACACAGCCAACGGCACATCTTGCCGCTTCCCGAGTTTTTCGTATGTGAATTGAATACTGCCGATTTCCAATTTATCGCCGTCTCCCGTGAGTTTAATTTCGGCGTCATCTTCGATTTCCTGGTCATTCACCTTGACCGGCAACGGCATGACCGTATGGAGCTTACGGAAATAATATTCGCCATCTTTGAAACTGAGCCGGGCGGGCGTGCCGATATTTTTAATGCCGGGGAGCGGGATATATTGGGCATCTTTCAGGCCGGTGATGATCGTGTCTTGTTCGGCAAAAAAGACCGTCGGATAGTGATACGTTTTTTTTACCGCATCCGGGCGGCGCAGAATGTAATAGCCCGTTTCCACAAGACGGTAGCGCGACGCCATCTCGCCGGCGTCCGATAATTCTCGCGGCACGAGAAACTGAAAGCGTCTGGTTTGCCCTTTATAACGGGCGACAATATAGTTTTTATCTTGAAGCAGTTGATACTGGCGGCTGATTTGGATCCGTTCGTTTTCCGTTTGAAAGATTTCCGTCACGGCGTCGCGTTCTTTGGCAATCTGATAAATAAAAAAATTTCCGTTCTGCACCGACAGCCCGAAATGCTCCTCCGCCAGGTCTGGAATATAATAATCTGCGGTCATCTCGTCACTGCCGATCACGTATTCCTGTTGATGATTCAAGCATTCCAATTCCACGCCGCTGCTATCTGGCCCGATTTCCATCAATCTGCCGATAATGAACGCATCATCCGGCACGCGCTCTTTCAAGCGCAGCGAAAATTGCGTGGCTTTCAATTTCATCGAAGGAAGTAGGTTGACGATCAAACCTTCCTGATGGTCGCGAGGATCGAATTCGGCGTGGCCTTCCACAAGCTGCGCGTATTTATCATTCAGGGCGCGAATCAGGTCTTGAATTGTTTTATGGGTTTTACGGATTTTCGTGCTCAATTCCACGCCGAGAAACAGGTCAACCTCATTAGAAAGGCGATAATAGACCGCATCTCGCGTTTTATCTTCTTCGCGCTGGACGACGGCCACCGCCCGTTCTTGCAGCAGGCGCTCTTTGATGCCTTTGTCCCATATTGCCAGCCCAATTTCATACGTGCTTTTGATCAAATCCCGCGCACTCAACTTAAAAACCGGTTCGCGCGTGGCCTGTTTCTTTTTTCCAAAAAACATAACTCCTGTTCTCCCTGCGTTACTGCACACAACATATTAGAGATAAAAAATGCACCATGTTGAGTGTTATAGTCGAATTGGGCGAGTTCGTCAAGCGTTTTTTGTATTTGTCAAGGAAATTCCTGTGTTTATTGGGAGGGATTTACTATGCGATAATTTTTAGGAAGATACCAGCGGCGTTTTTGAAGGAATATGCCGAACGATACTGAATCACTCGGCATTATAGATGCGAGTATTGAACATTCATTACAACAGACCTCACAGGTCTTTGAGACCTGTGAGGTTTTCTGACCAATCAACGCTCGCATCCATAAGATGAGGAGGTCAGGGATGAACGCGCTGGCCGCGCACTGGCTCGCCGCGAGAAATCCGCGTTCCGTCGGCAAAATAGTTAGTAAACTGCGTTGGAAGCCCTTCGCCATCTACGACGCCATTTACTAAGGGGAATGGCGTATTCTGGATATGATAATGCAGATGCGGCAAATCCGATCCACCGCTGTTGCCGCATAGTCCTAACTTCTGCCCGGCGACGACGCGGTCGCCAACTTGCACGACCACCGAACCGCGCTGGAAATGCGCCAGTACGGAATATTCGCCGTTTTCATGATCAATAATGACGTGGTTGCCAAGCGGTTGCGCGAAATTCTCCTCTCCCGGCACATTATCCGGCACAGAGGATTCCGCGGCGATCACGACGCCGCTGCCCGGCGCCACCACCGTTTTCCCAAAGGCATAATGCTGCGCGTTCTGGCTGCCGTCGCCGGAAAAATACCCATTTTTTACAACGAAAAAGTCATACGCAAATCGCTGGTTCGGCGTATCGGCATGATAATTTTCCCAGGTCGAGCGTCCGCCCCACATCACCGTCCATTCATCGTCAAACGGGAGACGCAGTTTCGTTTTCGTCTGGTAATCGAGGTACGCGCTCGGCGCTTCCTGCGGCAAATCGCGGACATAGAGACTGAGAATATCATTTGAACTGTCCAACTGCCATTCGAATGAAGCCAAGTCGCTCTTATTCGCATATTTGGCGACAGATTCATACTGAAAGATGCTACCCATATCAAACACGCGTTCCCCTTTTAATGTGGTCTGAGCGCCATACTCTTCTTTGGCCTGTTCCGAGGCTGCTTGAAAATTCTGGAGACTTCCAAAGGTTGTCTTAAATTGACTGGTGGCTTGTTTCCATATTTGATCATACGCGCTCGCGTTCCACCACATCATGTATTCGCGCCCGGCGTTCAACGCCGAGCCGCTGTCGCCAGAACTCGGATTATCGCCATTGCACGACGCTAAGAAGCCGACGAGGAAAATCAGATTGAATGTAATCGCTTTTGCAACTGCCTGAACAAAGTTTCTTTGTGGTGTCATCATATACCTATTCGTGTTCGCGTCTCAGCATAACGAGAACGTTTGCTGAAACGCGCCCCTTTTCTGTTGTATGAGTGTTCGATGTTTTGAAAATTCAGCGCGTTGAAGATGTGTGTTTCAACACACGCCTCAGCATAAGCAAACAGAGGGAGTTCGTCAATCGGTCAGGCGGATGATTTCACGGTTGAAATCACTCCGACTTCAGGGGATTATCCAGGTGGATGAGGGGCGAATTACCCCTAAAATGGCGGAAAATCGGAAATATCGGAATGGCCTGCTGTTTTTGCAAGTTGACGTGGACGGGTCAATCGTACCCCGGACAGCCTTGTCCGGACATGGCTGTCCGGGGTACATATCCGTCAATCAAACGTTGCGAAAACACTATTCGTCGGAAGCGTGAATTGTTGAGGCGGTTGAGAGCGTGGCGGATTTATTGGCTAAAAAGGTGATAAGCTCATACCGATTTTTCACGCCGAATTTTTCATAAATATTGCTGAGGTGCGTTTTTACGGTGCTGACGGAAATAAACAGCGTTTCGGCGATTTCGGAATTATTGCGGCCTTGCAGCGCCAGCAGCGCTAATTCTTTTTCGCGTGGAGAGATGCCATAACGCTCAAAAATGTCGCTTTCAGGAATCACGGGCGTCAGGGTCTTTTCTGATGATTCCGTCGGCAGCGGATTGGCGACGGTTTCTGAACGAGGCGCGACAGCGTAGGCTGGCGCCGCCGTTTGATGAGAAAATAACGCCTGTTTGACAAAATAATGTGTCAACAAGATCGTTTCGCTGAGGTAAATCAACGGATAAAAGGAGAGCGACGATTCCATTGTCGTTTCAAGCAGCATTTCGATATATGTGCTCGGCAACGCGATCAGGAAAATAATCAGCAGTCGTTTCGCGAGCAGTCGTTCGGCTGAAGTGGCAAGCGTTTTATAGTGACTGACGCCTAAAATCAGCAGATACAAAAGCGCCGCGCTGCTCAAATGGTCGTTGAAAAAGAGAACGATAGTTGCGAAGTGAGTATTCGGCCAGACAAATACAGCAACATGCAGCATAAGGTCGCTCACGAGCAGGACGCCGCCGCTGACTGCGGCATGACGCATGAGGCGGGGAACGGAAAAGAAATGCAGGCAGAAGACAATTAATGCAAAAAGTGTCAAAAACCCAATGATAAATTCGCTGGCGTAGAGGCTGCTGGCGATTGCTTCAGAAAAGCCGCCTTCGTCATGAGGTGCGATGTCGCTCAGGTAGCCGAGACCTACCTGGATGAGAATCAACGTCGTAAACACGGCCTGAAAATAGCTGTAATACGCCAACGTTTCATTTCTGGTTTTCAGGTAGGAAACAGCCAACATTCCAAGAGAGAGAACGCCGCAAGAATAGGCGCTGAAAAAATAGAGGGTGTATTCGAACATAAAACCTGCTTTTGTTATGGCGTCAGGAATGGCGAGGCCATCTGCGCTGCTGCCTCGCCATGAGGGAATTGTAAGAGAAAATGTTCTATGCGGAATAGACGACGCGAACATTGATCACGCCTTCAATGCCGCGCAGCGCGGCCAACAGCACGTCGCTCGGCGGCGTATCCACGTCAATCAAGTTGTAGGCCACATCATCCCGGCTTTTATTGAGCATCTCATTGACGTTGATGTTTGAATCGGCCAGAATCGAGGTGATTTGTCCTAACATTTTCGGCACGTTTTTATTGGCAATCGCGATGCGGGTCGGGCTGGTACGATCCAGACTCAACGAAGGGAAATTCACTGAATTGACGATATTGCCGTTTTCTAAAAAATCAATCAGTTGCTTCGCCGCCATCACCGCGCACGCTTCTTCAGCTTCTTCAGTGCTGGCGCCGATATGCGGCAGCATAATCACATCCGTGCGTCCCATCAAATCCGGGCAGGGGAAATCGGTGGCATATCGCACGAGTTTGCCAGTGTTCAACGCCTCGATAACGGCAGCGCATTCGACGATTTCGCCGCGCGAAAAATTCAGTAATCGCGCTCCGTTTTTCAGGAATCTGATGTTGTTCTGATTGATCATGTTTTTCGTGGCCTCTGAATATGGCACATGCAACGAGATATAATCCGCTTTCGAGAGCAGCGTCGGCAGATTTTCGATGCGCTGCGTCTGGTTCGAGAGCCGCCAGGCCGCATCCACAGACAGCGCCGGATCGAACCCGATCACCTGCATCCCGAGATGCAAGCCCATGTCCGCGACTAATGCGCCGATCTTGCCAAGCCCGACGATTCCAAGCGTTTTGCCTGCTAATTCATATCCGGCGAAATGTTTTTTGCCGTCTTCCACCGCTTTTGACATCGCTTTGGGGTCTTGAATCTGCAAGCCTTTCACGAATTCGATCCCTTCCAGCACGCCGCGCGCGCTCAGCACCAGCCCCGCAAGCACCAATTCTTTGACCGCGTTCGCGTTTGCGCCCGGCGTATTGAATACGATAATGCCGCGTTCGGTGCACACCGACACAGGGATGTTATTCACCCCCGCGCCCGCTCTGGCAATCGCCAAAATGCTGGCGGGCATGGTATCCGGCGCAATCGTCGCACTTCGGACTAAAATAGCGTCAGGATGCGTGAATTCACTGGCGATTTCATATTGATTCTGCGGAAAAATTTCCAACCCCTTCGGCGAAATTTGATTCAGCTTCAAAATTTTGAACATACGTCTCTCCTTTTAGCTATTTTCGCCGTAGGCGATGAGGTATTGTAGAAGTTGAAGACTGTCACGTTATTCGCCGTAGGCGATCTGGAATCGTGACCGCAACCGCTACGCGGTAGAAATGTGGTGGTTCGCCGTCTTCTACAATACTTCAAGCCCTACGGGCTAAATAATTATATATCAACAATCCTTTCTTACACTTATCCATGTAGTTTTTGTTAATTTACTGAAACCAACGTCTGAGCCTCGACGCGGCTTGCCAGGCGAGCCGCAAGCTGCTGCGATTGTCCGAACCAGTAGGCTTCGCCGTTATCTACCATGTGCTTTCGAAATGTGACTTTACCCTGTTCATCAATCAGCATCGAATCACCCACCGCGACCCGCATCCCATTAATCAGCGTCCCATGCGAAAACGCGGCGACAAGCGTCTCTCCGGCATGAAATTCAGCGTTTAGGCGCTCTAATAAGCGATAAGCGCGGAGCGTGACATCTGTAAAACTTTCGCCCGTGCCTAACCAATTCATCGTGGCGTCGCGTCCATATTTAAATTGCAATAGACACTCCAGGAGTTCGCCCGTTAAGGTCTCTAACGACCCGCCTTCAACAACGCCGAAAAAGATTTCCGCCAAATCCGGCTCGATGCGCAGCGGGAGCGTGATGCCGGTTTGTCCAGCGAGATAATCGAGAAATGTCTGCGCGGTTTCTTTAGCGCGTCCTAATGGGCTGCTTAGCACGACGAATTTGCCGGACATCGCTAAGGTTGGCAGCGCCGCGCCGAATGATTCGCTGAGTTGTGCGAACAAATTCTCTGCGGCAATGCGGGCTTGTTCTTTCCCGACGGCATTTAATTGATTCGATGGGCCGTCAATTTGCCCCTGCCAGGCGTGGCGGACATTATCATCAGTCTGCCCATGTCGAATGGCAAGCATTGGGAAGGACAACGTGATGGCCGGAGGACACGCATACAGCGTTCCGGCCTGTCGATCTATCCAGAAACGTTTGGGCAACACCTCCTCTGCGTTTGAAAAAGGCGGTATTTTGCGGCAAAAGGTCTGTGGGTTTATTGTTGTGAGCATTGTTTGCATTCTGGCCATTCACTCCGATCTGTCAGGCGCATTCAAACATCTGACAGATTTTGAAATCATCCTCATAATTGCGTCGGCGACAGCAACACTTCGATGATTCCAAGACAAAAGTCTGGGAGATCATCCGGCTTGCGGCTCGACACAAAGTGTTTGTCAATAATTACCGGCGCATCTTTCCAGATGGCTCCGGCATTTTCAAGATCATCTTTAATTCCCAGCGATCCGGTGACGCAGACGCCTTTATAGACTTTAGCGGAAATCGGAATCCAGCCGCCGTGACAGATCGCCGCCACCAATTTGCCCGCTTGCGCGAACTCGCGGACGAGTTGCAGCACTTTGGGCTCGCGGCGGAGTTTATCCGGCATGAAGCCGCCGGGAATAATCACGCCATCAAACGCTTCTGCCGAGACATGCAGATAGGAAACATCGGAGAGGCAAGGATAACCATGTTTTCCCTGATACGTTTTCCCGGCCTCCGGGCCAGCGATGACCACTTCCGCCCCGGCCTCCTGCATCCGCAATTTCGGATACCAGAGTTCCAAATCTTCATACACATCTTCGACAAACAGCAACAACCGTTTGCCTTTCAACGGTTTTTCAACGTATTGCAACATGCGATGGCCTCCTTTTATCCATGAAGAACTCTTGCGTGTTATCATCGAAAAATTTCAAGGGATTCTTATCGCGAAAGTCATTATTTAGTCCGTAGGGTTTGAGGCATTGTAGAATCACGTTTCAGCAGCCCCGTCTTCTCTATCGCGTAGCGGTTACGGAGACATATCACCTACGGCGAAACACAGCGAAATAATGACTCAAAAAAATCGTTATTCTGTCATATTGATTTCAGAATATGGGTTCTTGTCAATGAAATAGCCGCGCAAAAATGATCTGCCAAGCTCTGGAAAACTTATCGCTTGACAGGAACAGCCCTCTTCGCTATGCCGCCATGCAACGCATCTTTTGAATAAAAAATAGCACACTGATTGGACTGATGAGGCTGATATTCTCTGATCTTCCAAAAAATCAGCGCCAATCAGTCATATCAGTCCAATCAGTGTGCTATTAAGAGAGGAACTTATGGAAACGATTCGCACACGTTTTGCGCCGAGTCCCACCGGCTACTTGCATATCGGCGGGGCGCGCACCGCGCTGTTTAACTGGCTGTTTGCCCGGCATAACAAGGGCGTGTTTGTCTTGCGTATCGAAGACACCGACGCCGAACGCTCGACGCCCGAAGCGATTCAGGCGATTATTGACGGCATGACCTGGCTTGGCCTTGATTGGGATGAAGGGCCGTTTTATCAAACGCAGCGCTATGAGTTGTATCAACAGTACGCCCAGAAACTTTTAGAATCCGGCAAGGCCTACAAATGCTACTGCACACAACAGGAATTGGAGCAAAAACGCGCTCGCGCTCAGGTCGAAGGCAAGCCGTTCGGTTATGACCGCACGTGTCGCGACCGCGCCGATCAGCCTGAAAATCTGCCATTTACCGTGCGCTTTAAAGCGCCATTAGACGGCGTGACGACCGTCCATGATCTTGTGCAGGGGGATGTCGTCTTTCCGAATGCAGAACTCGACGATTTGATTATTCTCCGCAGCGACGGCAGTCCGACCTATAATTTCTGCGTCGTAGTGGACGATGTCAGCATGAACATTACGCATGTGATTCGCGGCAACGACCATCTCAGCAACACGCCGAAGCAGATTCAGATGTATGAAGCGATGGATTTTCCCGTGCCGAAATTCGCGCACATTCCGCTGATTTTAGGGCAGGACAAAGCCAAATTGAGCAAGCGCCACGCCGCCACGTCGGTCTTGTCATATCGCGACAACGGCTATCTGCCGGAAGCGCTGGTCAACTTTTTAGCGCGACTTGGCTGGAGTCACGGCGATCAGGAAATTTTTACGCTGCAAGAAATGGTCGAAGCGTTTACGCTCGAAGGGGTCGGGAAATCCGCGGGCGTGTTTAACGCTGACAAATTGCTCTGGATCAGCCAGCATTATCTGAAAGCCGCACCGTTAGACCGTTTGGCAGGCTTGCTCCTGCCGTTTCTGGCAGAAAAGTATGCGCCGCTGCATTCGCCATTGACGCCTGGCGAGCCACTGACCGCCGATTCCCCCTGGCTGCATCGCGTGATTCAGCTTCAGCAGGAGCGCAGCCGGACACTTGTGGAAGTGGCGGACGCCGTTCACTATTATTTTGTCGAACAGGTGCAATATAACGAGAAAGCCGCCAGAAAAACCTTTAAACCGGCAGCGGCGGATTTGTTGAGCGCCTTCCTGCCGATTCTGGAAGAGCTTGAAACGTTCGACGTGGCGCATCTCGAAGAACATGCGCGCATCTTTGCCGAAGAAAACGGCATTCAACTCGGCGACATCGCGCAGCCGATCCGCGTCGCGCTGACTGGCGGCGCAGGGAGTCCCGGCCTGTTCGACGTGATGGCGCTGCTCGGCAAGCCGCTTGTGATTGCCCGCATTCAGCACGCGATTGCGTGGATTCGGGCGCAGGGATAGATGGCAGGAGCAAACAAGATGTCAGACACTTTTGACGTGTCTGACACTTGATCCGCAACATTTTTGCAAATTTTTCTTGACATTTTCCCCTGTCGCCAAAAGGTATAGTTCACAGATTGAGGAGTAGATCAATTGGCAGATCATCTGACTCTGGATCAGAGGGTTGAAGGTTCAAATCCTTCCTCCTCAGTTTCTTTTATTAGCGGAACAAGTAATTGTTCCGCTTTTTTTTATTGCTCGCCAGTCTGTTCCGTTGCCGTTTCCTGCGAAATGACCTTCCGCTCGACGCTTTCATGAATCGCATACGCCAATAACTCGCTCACAACCGGCGTCGGCCTCGCTTCGATATAGATTTGGAAGGAAAACAACGTCTTGCTGACACGAATCAGCGCCTCGTTAACCTTGACGAGAAATCTGGCAAACCGATTATTTCCAAGCGCTTTCGGAAAAGGCGCGGGAATCCCTTTCACCGACAGAATCTTATACCCTGAACCGAGACAGAGCTTTTTGAGGGAATGGAACGTAAACAATCGTTTATGGGTCATGTCCAGGATTCCTTGTTTGCTGTAATTGAATTGTGCCAGCAAGAGTTGTATTCGAATGATAAAAAAAGCCACATTTGCGGTTGTGATAATCACAACAGGACTGGTACGTTTTGTTTTTTTTCGGATGCTATCCAAAAACTGTTCAGGATTATCGAGATGCTGCAAAATATCCAGCATCAAGATATGGTCGAATTGTTCTAACGACGGCAGCCTGTCTGGATGGTTCAGGTCAGCCAGCCAGAATTCGTTCAAATAGTCGGAATGCGTCGCCGGAAGCGTGTCAACGCCGACGACATGACATCCTTTCTTGCGTAGTTCATTGGCGACATATCCCTGATGACAGCCTAAATCCAGAACAGTCGAATGCGGCGCAATTCGTTCAATCGCGAGCGAATGCGAGGAGGCATAGCCTGATTTAAGGGAATAATGCGCGGGTTCGTTCGGATTCAAATCATATTCCCGCTGGTAAAAAATCGAATAGGTATGCGCTTTGGCTAACAAGGTCGATTTGAAGACATTCCAGGCATATTTCACCCCTTGCACATGACAGATTTCGTCGCCGTAATACGTAGGAATCGGGATTTCTAATATCCGCAGCGACTTGAACGCGGCCTGAATTAAAATCTGCGTATCGAAATGAAAATCGTTGGAATTGCGCTCGAACGGCAACCCGCGTAACGCCTTAACTGAAAACGCGCGGTAGCCGGAATGAAATTCCGAGAGTGACGTCTTCAGCAGCATATTTTGAAAGGTCGTCAGCATTTTATTGCCGATAAACTTATACAGCGGCATTCCGCCTTTTCTCGCGCCGCCCTTGTTCAACATCCGCGATCCTAACACAATATCTGCCTCGCCATCGAAAATCGGCGAGACCATTGCTTCAAGCAATTCCGGCGCATATTGCCCGTCGCCATGCAGCAGGACGACTACGTCGAAATGATGCTGAATCGCGTAATGATACCCTAATTTTTGATTGCCGCCATACCCTAAATTCTCGGGATTGAACAACACTTTTAGCCGTATATCGCGATGAATAGACTGATACCGTTTCGCGAAATCGAACGTGTGATCGGTCGAAGAGTCATCAATCAGCAAGATTTCATACTCATAATCCTGATAAATCGAAGGCGGAATGCGGTCAAGCACATGCTGAATATGCCGCTCCGCATTGTAGGCGACGATGAAAATCAATAATCGTTTTTTTAGAATTTCAGACATAGCGTTTCTAATTTTAATGTGATTCGTTAGGGATAAGATGAACTGCTACCGTACGCTATTTCAAAAATCCGGCAAGAAAAAAGTTCGCTTCTTCTATTCATTTCCCTTGACAGGAACGATTTGAATTAAAAAAATACATGACTTCATAAAAAATAATGAATGCACACGAAAATAATTTAACAGATAATAAATTTGGAGGATAGGTCATGCAAAAAATTCCTGTGGGCGTACTTGGCGCGACCGGCATGGTCGGGCAAAATTATATCCGCTTGTTACAAAACCATCCCTGGTTCGAAGTGACATACGTCGCCGCGTCGCCGCGTTCGGCGGGCAAAACGTTTGCCGATGCTGTCGCCGGACGCTGGCTGATGGATGGCGATATTCCGGCGGCTGTGGCTGGCTTGATCGTGCAGGACGCCAGCAACATCGAAGCGGCGAAACCGCACTGCCGCTTCGTCTTTTCCGCCGTTGAACTCGATAAACAGGCGATTCTCGACTTAGAAGAACGCTACGCTGCGAACGACATTCCGGTCGTGTCGAACAACTCCGCGCATCGCCATACGTCGGACGTGCCGATGATGATTCCCGAAATCAACGCTGCTCATGCCGATATTATTCCGATTCAGCGCAAAAATCGCGGTTGGAACAAAGGCTTTATCGCCGTGAAACCGAATTGCAGCGTACAAAGTTACATGGCGCCGGTCTATGCGCTGATGAAGGCAGGCTATCCGGTGGCAAGCCTCGTGATTACGACCTTGCAGGCCGTTTCCGGCGCGGGATATCCGGGCGTATCGTCGTGGGATATTATTGACAATATCGTGCCGTTCATCAAAGGCGAAGACGAAAAAAGCGAACAAGAGCCGTTGAAAATTTTCGGGCGCATCGAAGGCAACCGGATTGTGGATGACACCTCGATCCGCATTTCGGCGCAGTGCAACCGCGTGCCGGTAATTGACGGGCATGTCGCCTCAGTCAGCGTAAAATTCCGCGATAAAAAACCGTCGAAAGAAGAAGTTATCGCGATCTGGGAAGCCTTCCGCGCCGAGCCGCAGGAATTGAATCTGCCATTCGCGCCGGAACGCCCGATTATTTACCGGCGTGAAGATAATCGTCCTCAGCCGAAGAAAGACCGCGATACCGATAAAGCGATGGCGGTCACCATCGGACGCCTGCGGAATTGCAACGTGCAAGACATCCGTTTTGTCGCCCTGTCGCACAACACCGTGCGCGGCGCGGCTGGCGGCGCAATCCTCGGCGCGGAATTGATTAAAGCCAAAGGGTATTTGGAGTAAATTTCAACGTGCCAGACACCTTGAAGGTGTCTGGTACGTCTTTTTACGCTAATTCCACCATTGCCGGGTCTTTTGACGATTCGACGACGCGCCATTCCTGCTCTGTCGTATCAAAATCCGCGATTTTTTCAATCGGCATTTTCAGATATTTGCCAAATCCTTCCACCGCCACTGAGCCATCTGGCAGCAAAATTTCGCCGCTTCCTTCGAAGACGCGGCTGCTTTCTTTGACAATCCGGCAGCGAGCGCGAATGTCCTGATTGAGCGGAATCGGCTGTTTATAGCGCGACGTGAATTCTAATGTCACGCCCCACACCGCTTCTTCATACGGAATCATGATCGCCCGCCCGATGGTTTCGTCTAAAATCGCGGCGGCAATTCCGCCATGCAGTCGGCCGGGATAGCTCTGATGCTCCTCACCTGGCTTGAAGATGGCGAGCAGTTCATTATTCTCCAATTCATAAAAAAAGGTCTGCAACCCAAACGAGTTTTTCATGCCGCAGACAAAACACATTTTGCTGTTCGGCTGTTTCCGCTTGACGTGATAGTGCATGATTACCACCCCATGCGCTCGCGCAGCGAACGGATATGCGCGACATGATGTTTGCCATGCCAGGCATAGAGCGCAAGGCTTTGCTCTAAGCGCATCACGCCTAAATCTGGATGGCGAAACGTCCGCCGCCATTCGTCGTCGCTCAAGGCGTTCAGCAAAATTGTCCAGCGTGTATGCAGGGCGTCCATCAACGTCAGCGAGATTTCTATCGGCGTTTGCCGCGTATCCGCCAACTCCGCCCAGCGTTCTTCCGCATACGTTTTAATTAGCGGCTCGTCTTCTGTCAGCGCGAGTTTAAAACGGATATAGGCGTTGAGATGGCTGTCGGGAAGATGATGCGCCACCTGTCGCACGGTCCAGCCTTCCGGGCGGTACGGCGTGTCAATCTGTTCTGGCGTCAAATCGGCCACCGCCGCGCGGAGGTTGGCGGGCGTCTGTTCAATATCGGCAATGCAGGCGTGCCGTTCGGAAATCGTCAGCGTTTCAACCTTTTGAAATCGGCCAATCGGGTATCGTAAATCCATAAATTATGCTCCTTCGGAAAATGTTCATGATGATATATGTTGTGTTCATTTCATGTCAGGCTTCTGGAAACGTCAATGGTTTTTGTCAACCGTTATTTCGTGTAAAAAATCATGTTCGGAGTCAATGGCAACCGCAAACAACGGGAGGAACATTTTTAGATGGATTACGTATGCAGATAAGAAAAAATGCAGAATTTTCTTGCCTATCCTTTCTTTGATTTCGTAACGTGTCTTTCTGCAAATGACGCTTTACAAAGGCGTAAATCCGCAATAATGCACGATGAGGGCGGAGGGAATATGGCAACTCGGCTGCTGCTTGTTGAAGATAATCAGATTGATCAAATGGCGTTTAAGCGATTTGTGCAACGCGAGGGATTGGATTATATTTATCGGATCGCGGGGTCGGTGACGGAGGCCAGGGAATATATTCGCTCGGAAACGTTCGATGTGATCGTGCTTGATTATTTATTAGGGGATGGAACGGCATTTGATCTGTTCGAGAATGTGAAAGGGACGCCGATTGTCGTCGTAACAGGCTCTGAAGATGCTGAAATTGCGGTGCAATCCATCCATAAAGGCGCTTACGATTATATTACCAAAGATGCCGATGGCGATTATCTGACCACCTTGCCGATTACAGTCGTGAAAGCGCTGAGTCGTAAACATGCTGAAGAACAAATCGGCTTATATCGAGAGCATTTAGAAGAACTGGTCAAAGAACGCACGGCTGAACTCGAAGCGGAAATTGCGGAACGAAATCGCGCTGAATTTGCCTTGCGACAGAGCGAAGAACGCTATCGTCGCCTGGTTGAGAATGCGCCATTAGGAATTATCTCCATTGACGCGCAAGGGCAGATCATGGATGTGAACGGCATGGTCGCAGCGATGTTAGGCGCGCCTTCTGTTGAGGCGTTAAAGGCGAGCAATGTGTTAACCTCGCCCTCTTTTCTCAATGCCGGAATTGCCAGCGATTTCCGCGAATGCCTCGAAAGCGGCCTTCCTTCAATTTCGGAGCGCATCTGTTTCAGCGAATGGGATAAACAGGTTTTTTTGCGATACCACCTGACCCCTCTGCGGAATGAGGATTTCGTGATCAGCGGCGTGCAGGCGATTGTTGAAGATATTACTGAACGAAAGCTTGCCGAAGAAGCCCTCCAGGAAAGCGAAGCTGAATATCGCTCGTTGTTTAAAAATATGCTGAGCGGTTTCGGGTATCATAAAATGATCAAAAACGAACAGGGGACGCCTGTGGATTTCGTCTTTTTAGAAGTCAATGACGCCTTCGAGCGCCTGACGGGACTGAATCGGAGCGTTATTGGCAAACGCGCCACTGAAGTCTGGCCAGTCGTCAAAACGCTGACGCCTAATCTGATTACAGTGTATGGCGATGTTGCGCTGGCGGGGAAAGAGGTCACGTTTGATCTCCATTTTCCAGAATTCAACACCTGGTATTCCGTGTCGGCGTATAGCCCAGAACAGGGATATTTCGTCGCATTATATGAAGATATTACCGAACGAAAACGCGCCGAGGAGTCGTTGCGCGAGTTGAATGAAGAACTCGAAAAGCGCGTGACTGTTCGTACTGCCGAACTTCAGGAAACGAACCGCGCGTTGCAAGAATCGCTGGAAGTGGTGCGCAAGACTCAAGAACAACTCGTGCATGCGGAAAAGATGGCCTCATTAGGAGGATTGGTCGCCGGAGTCGCGCATGAGATTAATACCCCGGTAGGAGTTGGCGTGACCGCCGCCTCTTATTTGCATCAGCGCACATTAGAATTGAAAGAGATCTACGAACAAGGGGATATGAAGCGTTCGGACCTGATGAGTTATTTAAAAACGGCGCAAGAATCATCGGAAATGATTCTTGGAAATTTGCAACGCGCCGCAGATCAGGTCAAAAGTTTCAAGCAGGTGGCTGTCGATCAGACCAGCGACGAAAAACGAGTCTTTCGATTAAATAATTATCTGCACGGCGTATTATTAAACTTGCACCCGAAATTGAAACGCACGCGCCATAACATAACGATTAATTGTCCCGAAGACCTTGAATTAGAGAGTTATCCCGGAGCGTTTTCTCAAATTTTCACCAATTTCATTATGAATTCGCTGATGCATGCCTTTGCGCAGACTGAAAGCGGAGAGATCGTTATTGATGTCACCATGCCGGCAGAGGACAAACTAAGCTTGCGTTATCATGATAATGGCCGGGGAATGAGCGAAGAGGAACGCGCCAAAGTGTTCGAACCGTTTTTTACAACCAAACGCTCACAAGGTGGCACGGGATTAGGATTGCATATCGTCTTCAATTTGGTGACGCAACGCTTGAATGGCACGATTCGCTGCGAAAGCGAACCACATGTCGGCACAAGTTTTATGATCGAAATTCCCTTTCCCAAAAGATCAAAAGGTGGGGTATAGGAAAAACGCCCTCGTTCCACGCGGAGCACGGGTTCGTCCCCCAGGACAGTCATATCCGGGGGACGATTGACCAATCACCTTCAACTTATCAAAACGCTATATTGTTTCATTAACTTTTAAAGATACGTTGTCCCGCCGCCGTCCTCGTCGGACTCTCTTGAACGCTGTTAAAAACGAATGACACAATGTCTTACGCTTTCAAATAGTTATACAATTCTGAACCTGGCGCGGGCTGCACGTTACCACGGCTGTCTAATTCCGCAAGAATGATCTCATAGCCGGTATAGGCCGGCTGCTCCAACAGCGTATAATAAAAGACATATTGCGTCTGCAACGCCTGCTTAATCGCGGGAATCTGGGTTGTCCACCAGGCAAGATGCTCGCTCGGCGTTTTTTTGCCGGTTTCCGTCACCATGATCGGCTTCTGTGTCGCTAAACGGTAGGCGCTCCAGGGGGAATAAAACTCTTGCTCATAATAAATATGCACACCGCGAAAATCGCAATACTGATCTGCCCCTGCCACCGACATTTCCGTAAAATCGTTCAGCCCGCTCGATTGACCGAGCGGCGCGGCGGCCACGATTTTCACCGACGGGAATTTCTGTCGAATCACGGTATGCGCCGGGCGAAGATAGTCGCGCACATATTCCGTATTCGACATATTGTAAAACTCTTCTGGTTCATTCAATATCTGAAAATATGTGATTGACGGATAACGGCGAATCACCGCTTCCACCATCGCCGGCCAATCACTTTTGGAAAGCGACGGATTCCCGAAATCGCCGATGATGCCAAGCACGTTCAGGCCGGTGGAGGTCGCGTAGGCTCCGGCGAGATCGCTGGTTAGCCCTAACGTGGTTCTGATCCAACTCGCATGAATATCTTGCAACGCTTTAGTCTGGACATTGTATAATCCTCCCTGATAGGGATGCACGTTAAAGCCGCGAAATCCGTAGGAACCGCCGCCGGGTGTCCCCGGATCATTATCGTCACCGCTCGAAGAATGACAGGCGGTCAAGGCCAACGCCGCGCCGGCAGCCATGCCGAAGCGGAGGAAATCGCGTCGCGTTATCTGAGGCAATAATTCTGGCATATTTTTATCCTTTCATGCAGAACAGGGAATGTTCAGGGTAAAACAGACATTTTCTCGACATTTGACAGCTTTTTTAAAGCAAAGTTTAGGCCATTCCCAAAACAACAATCAGGGTTGGCATAAAAAGCCTCATCCATTTTTACAGACGTGCCCTTATTCAAGCCGAATATCATCAAAATACAGGCGCGTTTTTTCCTTCGGCTGATCCAAAAAAAGATGGATATTTTCAATGGCCGTCAGATCAAGAATTTCGCCAATCGTTGCAATCGGAATTTTCACCTCATTCCAGCCAGGGCGTAATTCCACATTCTCGAAATTAAACCGATTTTCGTAGGCCGTACTGTTCACGTCATCAATCCGAACCGCCAATATCGGCGTAAACGCTTTTTTCTTGTTTGCGCCCTCCTCAACATAAATATTCGCCACGAAGTGCGCATATCCAGACCAATCCTTTGGGAATTGGCGCGTTTGGATGCCAGGGTATTCATTGTCTGAGGAGCGTTTCGGCAATTCCGCCATGAGCGAATAACGGCCTTCTGAGGCGTATTTATCGGAGAGTTTCAGGGAAATGCGCTGATCGCTTCCGGTCGGCTGCCACATGTCGATCTGTTGCTGATCTTCAAACGTGAAGCGAAAACCGCTCTGTGCCGAAGGCGCTATGGGAACGGCGGCGTGAAGCGTTTCGAAGCGGAAGGCGTCAAGGTACACTTCAACCTCCTGCGACAAGTCGTTCACAAACAGCATCACCCGCGTTATCTGGCGCACATCCACCCGCTGGCTGATCTGAGGAATTGGAATGCGGATGGTCTGGCTGCCGGAAATTATTGGGAAGGCTTCGTCGAACCAATGTTGATTTTGCGGCGTGGTCGTCGCATCGTCAATTCTGACGGCGAGATGCCACTCTTTCGCGTTCGGTGTGGCCTCCCAATACAGATCGAACGCGAAGACTTCTTCGCCAGACCAATCTTGCGGCGCGTGGGTCGTATCTATTTCTGGATATTCTCGCTTTTTCGGAAAAATCACCTGTAACGCATAGTCGCCGTCTGTGGCATGTTGTCGAACTCGCGTGATCGTTTTCGGCGGTTCAGCAAACGGTTGCCACTGCGCAGCATCGGCGTCGGTTTCGAATGAAAATAGTAGTTTCGGGACGGCAAGTGGGCGTGTCTTCCCGGGCATCGGCTCTTCTGTGACGGTTTTTCCCGCGATAATCAAGGCTAACTGATGCACCATGTTCGAAATCTGATCTTCTCCCTGTCCGCGAATATTTTGTCCCACTTTTGCGATGCCCGTTTCCACATCAATAAACCGCGAATTAATCGTATAGACTGAGCCTGTTTTGACAATACTGCCGATCACCACAAGTTTTGCGCCGACGAGTTTGCCGATTTCTACCGCTGTTTCAGAATCAACGGCGCCCGTCAGTTGCAATTGCTGCTCTTTAAGCAATTCTTCCAGCATGCCGCGTTCGATCACCATATAATTGCCGATGCCGACAAGCTCCGTGCGCAAAATTTCGGCGACAGCGATTCCTAAATCCTCTGGAGCCATAATGCTTTTGAAATCAAGCACCGCAACTTTTTCGCTTCCATGAGCCGCTGAGGTTGCGATGCATAAGACAAACAGGATAAGTCCTTTCAACAATGTTTTCATAGCTATGTCCTCCATCAAAAGGTTGATGAGTTGTCGGAAACGCATACAACATGAAAGATTGCCAGAATACGCTCAGAGAGTCAATCAATTTTTTCAACATTATTGCCCAATTGCTTTTGAAGCGATGGCGAATATGATCTATTTTACCACAATTGGCATGACTTACAATGAGGATAAATTGGTTATGCCTGAAATAAGGTAACGTATTTTTAAAAACATTTACGTCAATCTCTTGTAAATATAAGATGATAGCCAAAATATTCATAAACCGCTTTGTAAAAATATGCCTCATATCGGGTATGCAAATATTCATTCATCTGTAAAAAAACGACAGATTTCTCTGCCGATTGATGGTCGTGTTCGTCGTCCATTCACGTCGTTCGCCCATGATTTCGCGATTATCTCTTGACCTGAACGGTGTTTGGCATATTCTTTGAATTGAACTGTGAGTGGTGGTGAGAGCATAGAAGAAGAAGAACAACAACAATTAACGATATGATGGAGGTTATCATTATGAGACGTGTATTAACGCAGAATTTTTCACATATAGCAACTGTCGCAACCATTGTCTGCGCGCTGTGTTTTACGATGCCCGCTATTCAGGCGAGCGCGGAAGCGACAGCCAAGCTTCAAGATTTAAGCCAAGCCTTTCGCGATATTGCGAAAGAGGTCGGCCCGGCGGTCGTATTTATCGGAACGGAACAGACCGTCAAAAGCTCGTCGAATTCGCCGACGCCGGAACAGTTTCGTGAATTTTTTGGCGACGATTTTATGCGCCGCTTTTTTGGCGAAATGCCTCAAGGGCGCGAATATAAGCAAGAAGGCTTAGGTTCTGGCTTTATTACCAGCGCAGATGGCTATATTCTGACCAATAACCATGTTGTCGAAAATGCCGACAAAATTACCGTCACATTAGCAGATAAACGGGAATTTAAGGCTGAAGTCGTCGGAACTGATCCGAAAAGCGATGTGGCCGTCATTAAAATTCAGGCCGATAATTTGCCGGTGGCAAAATTAGGGGATTCCGAAACGCTGGAAGTCGGGGACTGGGTAATTGCCATTGGCACGCCGTTCGGCTTGTCGCAAACCGTGACCGCTGGCATTATCAGCGCGGAAGGCCGCTCGAATATCGGCATCAACGACTATGAAGATTTTATTCAGACTGACGCGGCCATTAACCCTGGCAACAGCGGCGGGCCGCTGGTGAATATCAACGGCGAAGTGATTGGCATCAATACCGCGATTTTCAGCCGCAGCGGCGGGTATCAGGGCATCGGATTCGCGATTCCGATCAATATGGCGAAAAGCGTGCAGGAAAGCCTGATTAAAAACGGCAAAGTGATTCGCGGCTGGCTCGGCGTGATGATTCAAC
The DNA here is from genome assembly GCA_000739515.1 of Candidatus Moduliflexus flocculans. Taxonomy (GTDB): domain Bacteria; phylum Moduliflexota; class Moduliflexia; order Moduliflexales; family Moduliflexaceae; genus Moduliflexus; species Moduliflexus flocculans. Next base: position 534,445 of record DF820455.1, on the reverse strand, counting down.
AAGTGACGCCGGAAATGGTGAAACAGTTCGACTTGCCGGAAGGCACCACTGGCACGCTGGTGGGCGATGTACTGAAAGGCGGCCCGGCGCAAGAATATGGCATTCAACGTGGCGATGTGATTGTCGAATTTGACGGCAAGCCGATTGATAGTCCGACAACGTTGAAAAATATTGTGGCCGTGACAGAGATCGGGAAAAAGGTGGATGTGGTGTTGTATCGAAATGGCAAAAAACAGACGATACAAGTCAAAATTGCCGAACAGACTGGCAATGAAAAACAAGCCAGCAAACGCGGAACGCCTGACGAAGCGACGATTGAAAAATTCGGGTTGAGCGTGCAGGAATTGACGAAAGACATCGCTGGTCAGCTTGGGTATGATAATGAAAAAGGCGTCGTGATTTCCAATGTCGAGCAGGGCAGCCCGGCGGCGGAAGCCGGATTGCGACGCGGCGACTTGATTCAAGAGATTAACAAAACGACGATTGAGTCGCTGGATGACTACAACAAAGCGATGAAAGCTGTCGGCGATGAAAAGAGCTTCTTGACGCTCATTCGTCGCGGCGAAAACACCAGTTACGTGGTCGTCAGCGCTGAATAAGTCCTTCTTTATAGCTGTCAGGCACATTGGAAGTGTCTGACAGCTTTTTCGTATGTCCCTGAAAACGAAATTAATCGTCTTAATGGTTGCAATTCTTGGAGCGACGGTCATCGTTTCCTACGTTATTTTCGACCGGAGTAAAGAAGCGCTGCTGCAACAAGTCGTGGAACATGTCCGGTCGGTCGAAAATGTCAACAATGTGCTGGAAATTCAGCAATTGATGACCACCGACCTGAATGCGACGATTCAGCGGACATTATCAGTGCGGTTAGGCCAGCCAGGGCGCGTGGCGCAAATCTCGCTGTTAAATTTATCCTCAAAAGTCATTGCCAGTTCGATTCAGGACGATGTCGGTTTGTCGTTGGAAGAACTCAAAGATCGCCGGGTGCGCCACCCGAAAACATCGTTCTGGGATACGTTGCTCAAAACGTATTTAAACACCTATGATGTGACGATTCCGATCTATGAAAATGGCGTCAAACGTGGCTACATCAATGTTGTGCTGGTGATGAACGATCTGGAGTATCTCATCAAAAAAGCGCAATATTCCAACATGCTCTGGATTATCGGCATTTTTGTCGGCGGGACGCTGTCGGCCATTGTCGTGGTCAATCGGTTTATCAAGCCGGTGGATTTGTTGGTGTCGGCCTCAAAGGCCGTTGCGAATGGCAATTTCGACACGACCATTGCGATTCCGCGCGGCAGCGGCGAATTGCGCATGTTGATCTCCGGGTTTAACGAAATGACCGAAAAACTGCGGGAACACAAGACATTGGAGCAGCGTGTGCACCGCACGGAACGGATGGCGGCGCTCGGCGAACTTGGCGCGCGATTAGCGCATGAAATTCGCAATCCGCTGAATTCGATTAATCTGATTATTGACCATCTCCGCGACCGGTTTTCTCCCGCAGAAGACAAAGACCGGCAGCGCTTCGACACCTACGTCGTCAATATCAAAACGGAGTTGCAGCGCTTGAATAAATTAGTTTCCGACTTTTTGCACGTGTCGCGTCCGCTGCACCCGGAAATTCGCTCGCTTCAGGTTGCGCCGTTTTTGCAACAGATCACGCAATTATTAGGAAATCAGGCCGCGCAGCATCAGATTGAATGGACGGTCAGCGTCACGCCAGAAAATCTCATGATGGCAGGCGATGAAGGCTTATTAAAGACCGCCTGCATGAATGTGACGCTGAATGCGATTCAGGCGATGGAAAATGGCGGTCGCTTAACAATTGAAGCAAAACCTTCCGCAGATGCGCATTTTTGTGAGATGACCTTTACAGATACTGGCGCAGGCATTCCGCAAGAGCATCGCGAAAATATTTTTCAGCCGTATTTTACGACCAAAAAAGAAGGCACTGGACTGGGACTTTCTATCGTGAACCGCGTGATCGAAGATCATGGCGGGCAGATTCGCGTAGAAAGCGAAGAGGGACGCGGGACGACCATCACGTTGATGCTCCCGATGCCGGAAGAATGAATAAAAACGATTTAACGCAAACGCCGCAAAAGGCGCAAGCGTCAAGCATATTTGACGATGGCGGCGTTTGCGTTAAAGCAGTTACCTTTTTTATAACGCCATGAACGGAAAAATTCTGATTGTTGACGACGAAGCGATTCAGCGCGATATTGTGCGCGATATTTTGGAAGATCAAGGCTACGATGTGGCGGCGGTGTCGAATGGCGTCGAGGCGCTAACTTATATTCGTACCTCGCCAGTAGATGTTGTCTTGAGTGATTTGCGAATGCCGGGCATGGACGGCGTGGAATTGCTTCAGCAGATCAAAGCGTTCGATCCGGAAATCGTCGTGGTCGTGATTACGGCTTACGGCTCGCTGGAATCGGCAGTGGACGCCGTCAAAAAAGGCGCATACGATTATCTCGCCAAGCCGCTCGGCAAAGAGCAATTGACGCTTGTGGTCGAACGCGCTCTGAGCCGCAAACAGCTTGCCGACGAAAACCGCTCGCTGCGGCGCGAATTACAGGAACGCTACGAATTTCACAACATTATCGGCCATTCGCCGCAGATGCAGGACGTGTTCAAAATGGTGGATAAAATCGCGCCGAGTGAATCAACGGTCATCATCTACGGCGAAAGCGGCACGGGCAAAGAATTGATCGCCCGCGCCCTGCATTCCCACAGCAAACGCCGGAATCAGCGCTTTTTGGCGGTCAACTGCGCCGCGATTCCCGACACGCTGTTAGAAAGCGAAATGTTTGGCTATGAAAAAGGCGCGTTTACCGGCGCGAATACCCAGAAAAAAGGCTTGTTCGAAGAAGCCGACGGCGGAACGCTTTTTCTCGACGAAATCGGCGATTTAGAAATTACGCTGCAAGCCAAGCTGCTGCGCGTGCTGCAAGAAGGCGAATTTCAGCGCGTCGGCGGCACGAAAACGCTGAAAGTCAACGTGCGCCTGCTGGCGGCCACGAATAAAAATCTCGAAGAGGAAGCGCGGGAAGGGCGCTTTCGCCAGGATTTATACTATCGCTTGAATGTCGTCCCGATTTTTCTGCCACCGCTCAGGGCCAGAAAAGAAGATATTCCCTCGCTCGCCGCGCATTTTTTGGAAAAATTCAACGCGAAACATGGCAAACAGGTCAAGCGGATTGCGTCGAGCGTGATGAAGCGTTTCCTCGATTACCACTGGGATGGAAACGTGCGGGAATTGGAATCGGTCATCGAACGCAGCGTGATTTTAGCGGATCACGACACGATTGAAATGGATACGCTGCCGGAAAGATTGCACGAACCGGCGTCGCCGCAAACGCCCGTTAATCCGATGGAATTCGATATTCCCGCCGACGGCATTTCCTTAGAACAGCTTGAACGCGATCTGATCGAGTCCGCGCTGAAAAAGACGAATTGGAGCATCAAAAAAGCCTCAGAACTCCTCGGCCTCAGCTACAAAACGCTTCAATACCGCATTCAAAAATATCATTTGAAGGATTAATTTTTCAGACGGAATCCCACCTCGGCACACGCAATGAGACAGCCATTCTTTGTCCAAAGAATGGCTTCTTTTGCGAACCAATAAATCTCTCCGATTTCATCGTATTTTTTCATTGACAATCATTTCTCAGCCGACGAATTTCTTCCATGCACATATCGGACGAAATTGTTTTCGTCCCTCCGCGTCCGCCCTGTTCATGGGGCGCGTGTAAGGAACAGCCGCAGGAAGATTTAGATCGCTGGATGTACTTGTTTACGCAGGGAGAAAACGTGGATATTGCGTCACCTCCCGCGATGTTGGAATCTGACGAAATGAAGGAGGCGATGAGCGTGTTGCAGCATTTTTCAGAAAATGAACGCCAATATTTTTTATATCAGCAGCGATTGGAAGCCGAGTATCTGAGGCTGACCTGGGAGAATGCAGTGGCTCGCGCTCAGGAAGAAGCTGAACAGGCAAAAGAAATGGCGAAAAAAGCAATAGAAGAAGCCAAACGTCAGAAAGAAGAAACCAAACGCCAGAAGGAAGAATTTACACGCGAGCGCGAAAAAGCGAAACAGGCGCAAGAAGAAGTCAGGCGGCAGGCTGAACAGGAACAAGAACGCCTGTTAGCGCTGCTTCGACAGGCGGGCATTGATCCAAATCAGCAATAGGCGGCGTGACGCATGAATGACGAAACTTCTCTTTCCAATCCGCTCTATACGCAATTAAAAGACCAACTCCTCAAGCGTATCGCGCAGGGAGTCTATAAACGCGGCGAGCCAATTCCCAGCGAAGGCAAATTAGCCGATGAATTCGGCGTCAGCGTCTTTACAGTGCGCCAGGCGGTGGCCTTGTTGGTTGCGGAAAATCTGCTGGTCAAACAGCAAGGACGCCGCACATTTGTCGCGGATCAAAAAACCCGCCTGACCTTTTTCACCTGGCTGCCGGAAACTAAACATGGCGAGCGCCTGTTGGCCGAACTGATCGCCATGTTCGAAGCAAAATATCCGTCGCTGACTGTCGAATGCCTCCCCACCACGTATGTCACTGCGAAGCGCGATTTGTTGCAACGCATTTCCTCTGGCGAAGCCCCGGATGTCGCGCATATCGTCTCGCACTGGACGAGCTATTTTGCGTATATGGGGGCGTTCGAGAAGTTAGAAAACCTGATCGCACAGGACAATCTGGAAGCGCGGTTTTACGACAAAGACCTTTGGGGCGGCTCGTATCGCAACCGCCTCTATTCGGTCGCCTGGGGACTCTGCCCGATTGCGCTGATTGCCAATAAACGCGCATTGCAAGATTCCAGAATCGCGGAGCTTGCCTCTCCGATGACATTAGAACATTTCGTTCGCGCCTGCAAACAGATCGAAGCGCACACCGGACGACATACGCTCTACAGCTATGGTTTTAACTTGACCGGCAACGAGACCGATTTTCTGCATATCTATCCGTTTTTGCAGGCGTTTCGCGGCGGATTGGCCGAAACGCAGGGCATGGTGCAGTTGAATTCGTCGGAAAATGTCGCCGGCTTTCGCTGGCTTAAACAGTTTGTCCGGGAATGCCGCGTGTTGTTTGCCGACATGCAAACGTTGCGTCAGCGGTTTGCCCAGAACGAAATCGTCTTCATTTCTGATGGCCCCTGGATCAAATCAGCGTTAGAAGACCTGACTGGCGAAGCGTTCGACCAGAATTTTATGGTCTGTTTGAATCCGGTGGTTTCCGGCACGAATTCCTATTCCTGGACATATAATCACGCCTTGACGATTTGCACGCAAAGCACCCATAAATTACAAGCCGCGACGTTGATTGACGCGCTTTCGAACGATCCGCAAATCAGCGCGTATGCATACGAAAAAATGGGACACTTGCCAGTCAGTCAAGCGGCGCTGAACGATCCGCGCGATCAGTCAGATTTTCACCGCGCATATAAACGCCAGCTTGTGAATGCCCGCTGCATCAACGCGCAAAACATGTTTTTCGAAAAAGCGATGGATTTCTGCGTGGATGCGATGAAAAAAATCCTGTTTGAAGGCGCAGACATTCAACGCGAACTCGACGAAAAAGAATATATTTTAAACATGCTCTATTCGGGATAACGCGAAAACCCTAATATATTGCCCCACCTCTTGCCCCTCACAGGTGGGGAATCTGTGGAATGAGAAATCTCCTCCTGGAAGGGATAAGAGGTGGGTCAAAAAATATGGGAAAACAATTGCTTCTTCAAGCCTTACAAGGCCAGACGACTGAGCGCCCGCCGTATTTGATGTTTCTCGGCTGTTACGGCGGAAAATTGATCGGCGTTCCGGCAGATGAGTATCTCCGTTCGGGCGAATTGATTGCGCAAGGCGTGGGCAAAGCGATCCGCCAATATCAGCCAGACGGCATTTCCGTCATGTTCGATTTGCAGGTTGAGGCGGAAGCGTTGGGATGCGAGTTACGTTGGAGCAAAGAGGGTTCTCCGGTCGTTGTCGGCCATGTTTTAGAACGGAAACCATTAACCGCGCTTCGACTGCTCGACGCCGACGCTGGCCGGATTCCTGAAATCTTACAGGCCGTGCGCCGATTAAAAGCCGAATCGCATGATGCCGCGCTTTATGGGTTGGTGACCGGCCCGTTTACGTTAGCGCTGCACTTGAAAGGTTCAAGCTTGTTGATGGCGATGTATGATGAGCCAGAGGAGGTGTTGGAGCTATTAACGTTTTGCACTCAGGCCGCCAAAACCATGGCGCGGCTCTATATTGAGGCCGGTTGCGACGTGATTGCTTCGGTTGATCCGATGACCAGCCAACTCTCGCCGCGAGCGTTTCAGCAATTTGTGACGCCGTATGCCACGGATCTGTTTGCGGAAATTCGCCGGAGAGGCGCGTTTTCCTCCTTTTTTGTTTGCGGCCACGCGCAGCGCAATGTTGAGGTGATGTGTCAATGTCGCCCGGATAACGTCAGCGTGGATGAAAACATTCCGCTTGATTTTGTCAAGGAGGTGAGTCAGCGGTATGGCGTGTCGTTCGGCGGGAATCTGCAACTGACCGTCATGTTGCTGATGGGGTCGGAAGAGGCCGTACGCCGGCATGTGCGCGACACCATGACGCTTGGCGGCAGCGCCGGCTATATTCTTGCGCCGGGCTGCGATTTGCCCTGGGGCGTTCCTGATGCCAATCTACGGGCTGTTGCCGAGCTTGTGCATGAGGTGGCGCCTCGAAACCGACCATCACAGAGTTGGGATATCGCGCAGGATGGAATCCTTGTTAATGGGCAGGCGACTGGTAAAATGGTGGTAGATGTTGTCACGCTTGCCTCGGAAGCGAGCGCCTCTTCTCAGTACATGCTGGAGACCGTGCGGGACATGGTCGCCAGTTTCGAGGAAACGGTTCTGGTTCGCGAACACCGCATTCAGGAAAACGAAGTGGCTGATTTTATGCTGGAAATTATCGTGAAAAACGTCCCGATGATCTGCATTGACGGCAACATTGAATTTACCCACACCATCCCGTCGCGAGCGCAATTGGTTCAGACAATTCACGAACGACTCCAGGAGCGCCCCGTTAGTTAACCTTGCAGCGAATCCACAAGGTCTTCTGTCCGTTTCAGGACATCTTTCGTGACAATGTTCATCTGCTGCGTGCCTTGCTGCTGAATAAGGGCGATGTTGTGGGTGACATCTGCAACCTCAGCAATCGCTTTGATCGCTTGCTGCATGGCATGTAGCGTGGCCTTAATTGTCGTGGAATCGTCTGCGCTGTGTTGCGCGAGGTTACGGACTTCCTCGGCGACAACCGCAAAACCGCGTCCGGCTTCGCCAACGCGCACCGCTTCGATCGTGGCGTTGAACGCCAACAATTTCGTCTGCCGTGTCACGCTGTTGATGGAGGCGATGATGTCGTCAATTTTGGAGAGATGCGTCAACAGGTCGTTCCCCTGACGAATCAAATGTTCGCTCTGCGCGGTCAGGTGTTGTGCGCTCTCTGTCACTTGCGCAATGGAAAACGACATCTCTGTCATGGACGACGACAGGTCTTGCGCGATAAGCGAATAAAATTCACGGCGTTTTAACAGTTCCTGATAATTCTGCTCCAATTCGAGATTCAAATGGTGCAACTCTTCCTGCATTTTGATATTGGCAATAGAAAGAGACGCCTGATAGGCGAAGAGTTTTAATAATTCAAGCGACTGATGCATCGCGCGTTCTTGCGGTGAGGGATGATCGGCGAACAACACGCCTAATTTCTGATCGTTGACGACTAATGGCAGCACAATGAGTGTCGCAGGCTGTATGGGAAAAATCTGCTGGTAGGCTGGCGCAAGCTGATATTCCGACGGCATATTGGCCACATCGTTGATATGGAACAGCCGCTGTTCTAAAAATGCTTTTGCCAAAACGCCTCCTTCTGGAGAGACCGGTGCATGAAGATTGTCAGTGGCGAAGTCACGGCTCGCTTTGACCTCCCGACATTCCAGCATATTGGTAAGCGGATTAAAGAGAAAAATCAGAATGCGTTCAAATTCGAGGATATAATAAGCGGCTTCGGCAAGCTGAGACAGGATTGCGTCAAACGTTTTGGCTTCCTGTAAATTGATATTGAGGTGTTGCAGCCGGGCTAATTCTTTCTGCATTTCCTCGACGCTGTATTGATATTGTTTTTCCCGGTCTTCGAAGTTTTTGAATGACCCCTGGATTTTTGTTTCAACCGCTTTCAGATGCGTGACAACACGATTCAAATAGACATCCGACGCGATTCCCGCCGCAACCAATCCAACCAACACAAGATAAAATAAGCCTGGAATCGCCTGCGGGAAAAAGATCGCCACGATTGCCAGCACGATGCTGGAACCTCCAAATATCAGGCGATACAATTTCCCGGGTTTCAGTTGTTTGAATCTTACCACGTCAAATCGTCCTCATGCTCCTGAATATCCTCTAACACGGTATATAACGCGGCGACGGCCTCCTTTGCGATTGTGCGTTCCGGCAATTGCTCGACTCGGACTTTCAAACGCCGATGTCGGAATTTCAGGGCAACAATATCCCCCACGCGCAATTCCTTTCCGGCTTTCGCCGCCTGATCGTTCACCTGTACCAATTGCTTGTCACACATTTCTTTCGCTAAAGGCCGTCGTTTGACAAGCCGACTGAGCTTCAGGAAATAATCTAATCGCATTACCGGATTTCGATGTAGGCAGTTTTTTTCAATTCCGCCATCCATTCTTTATACAGCGCGTCGGCTTTTTGTTCGAACAATTTGCGGCGAATGTCGGTTCTGGCATTTTGCAAGGCGTTTTCTTCACCGCCAGTCTTGGTTTCCACATATATAATATGAAACCCATCATCAAACCGGATCGGATCGCTGATTTCTCCGGCAGCCATATTAAACGCGGCATCAAATGGCGCGGCTAACTGCCCCTCCTGAAACGTCCCCAATTCGCCGCCATTTGCTGCGGACGGGTGTTCCGAATGCGCTTTCGCCATTTCCGCAAAATCTGCGCCGCCGCGCAATTCCTTCACAATCCGAGCCGCGTTATCGAGAATCGCGCTCACATCGTCGTCGCTGGCGCCTGGCTTGACGGAAAGAAATATTTGCCGGATATGCACTTTGGCTGGCGCAGCCTGAAAATCGCCGCGATGTTCCTCAAAATATTTGCTCACTTCATCTTCGCTAATCAGCACTTTCGACCGGACTTCCGAATTCATTAACTTCGCAATTTTAATCTGTTTACGAACATCATCAAGATATTCGCTCCATGTCGTGCCTTGCTGATTAATCGCGGCTTTTAACTCGTCGTCAGTAAAAAGATTATTCCGTTTTTTCACGTCATCCAGCGCGGCCTTCAGCTCTTCGCTTGTCACGGCCACGCCATATTCTTCTGCTTTCTGAACAATCAATTCATTTTCGATCAAAAAAGTGAGAATTTTTTCCTTCCGCGCGTTTTCATCTTCCGTAGAATCGAAACGCCCCTGTTTCAAAAATTCTTGCTCCATGGCGTGAATGCGAGAGCGCGTAATGACTTTTTTATTCACAACGGCGGCGATTCCGTCAACATTTTCAGCTCCGACGCCCGTCAGACCGATTTGGAATCCACAGAAGACGAGTAATCCGATAACAACATTTTTCATAGTTCTCTCCGCAGGCACGCTTGAATCGCAGCATTTGTTACGACTCAAACAGATTTCCTGCGCTAATTGACTTGCAGAATCATGCGTTGGTTGAGTACAATTGTTGCCTTATTTTCAAGTTCTGCCATCCATAAATCCATGGCAAACATCCGTTTTTGTTTTTTTAATAGCTGCTCGATCTGCGGCTTCGCATCTTCGAATGTCACTCGATACGCATCGCGCTGATCGGTGAGCATAAAAATCTGATAGCCATACTGCGTGTGAATGATCTCGCTCACATCGCCGATTTTCATTGCAAAGACCACATCATCAAACTCCGGCGGCATAATGCCACGACCGAAAAAGCCTAAATCTCCGCCATTACTGGCATCCTCGCTTTCCGAATATTTTCGGGCGACCTCATTAAACGACGCGCCGTTTCGAATCTCCTGAAGCGCCTGTTTCGCCGTATTTTCATCATACGTCAAAATCTGGCTCGCGCGGACTTGCGCGGGATAATCGTATTTATCTTTGTGGCGCTCGTAATATTGTTCGATTTCTTGCGGCGCAACCGTCGTCATGGTTTGCATATTGGCGTCAACGAGTTTATCTAACAGCAACGCTTCGCGTTGCGAGGTTTCCCATTCAGGATACGCTTGTCCCTGTTCTTTCAGAATATCTTGAATGTCCGCGCCATTATATTCTTCTTGCACTTGTTTGACATACGCCTGGAATTCCTCATCAGTCACCGTGATGTTTTGCTTGTGGGCTTGCTGCGCGATTAAACGTTGCTTAATCAACTCTTGCAACGTGTTTTCTCGCAATTGCCGCAAGACATATTCATCCGGCGCCGTTTGCTCTTGCTGATTCAGGGCGGCATGTAAGCGTTCCGTCAAGGCGGCGACTGTAATTTCTTCGCCATTCACTGTCGCCGCGACCGTATTCGGCAGCGAAACAGCGTTTGGGCTTGCCGCGGCTTGCGGCGTCAGACCATCGCCTTCAGATGGCTCATTCAATAAATCATCATCGCTGATCTGCTCTTCTGATTTGCCGCTGCATCCGGCAATAAGCCCGACAATCAGCAGAAGCACCCCACACAGATACCATGCGGTCATCGCTTGAGAACATCGCCTCATGTTGTCTCCATCCCTAAAAGCTCAAAAAGTTTTCCATCGGCATTATCTAATCGTTTTTTGCGATATTTCCGTAGTCTCATTTCTCGTCAATTAAATTTTGTCAAGAGTTTCGTATGCAGGCCAAAAGAGGCATGTTGACGGAAATGATCCCGTTCTACAATGTGTTCGGGTCTATTCCAGCTTGTTTCAGAAGCGTCAACAATCGTTCTTTTTCCTGTCGCTCACATTCAAACTCTTCCGCTTTGCGTCTGGCCTCCTCCTGTCATGTCGCCGCAAGATGTTCGGCTTCGAGTCGTTGCGGTCGTTTTTAATCAGACCTCACAGATTTTTTACACCTGTGAGATCCTAGGGCGATGTGATCGTAATTTTCAATGCTCGTATCTCTAAGACAATTTTTTGAAAAAATTTCAATCGGCACGTTTTTTTATTGTTTTTCTACACCATGATTTTCAGAGTATCGTTTCTCATTGTGTGAATGTTGTCAAGAGTTTCATCAACGAAAGGATAGGACTTATGGCGGTTGTGACGGCGTTATACGGCGCGGCGTATGATGGAAAAAACGAGGAAGCGTTTCAGCGCTGCCTCAGCTATCTTCAATCAGGCGCAGGGGAATCCTGCCTCTATCTTGCGCGAGGCGACGCCCGAACGCAGCAACTTCGGCAACGCGCCTTGCGCGAGGCTGAAGGCGGGTTTCATCTGCCGATTACGACGCTCTCGGTATTGCTGCGGCAGTGGCATCAAAAACTCCCTGGACGTGAACGATTGCTTGGCGGTCTCGAGCAAAAACTGCTATTGGAAGACGTGCTCCGGCGTCATGCCAGCGAGTTCGGCGAAGCGCTGCATCTGCGAAATATGCGCGAGCATCCCGGCCTTGTCGCGAAATTGCTGGAATTTATCGTGGATATTCGGCGCATCGGCCTGCACGATGCTGACCAGTTGGCGGAACGCTTTCAACAATGCCGGGGACGGCAGCGCAAAGTCTATCAGGAACTCGCCGCGCTGCTCAGGCTCTACAACCGCGAGTTAGCTGCCGCGCATGTCACAGATCAGCCTGGCATTTTCCTGACCGCCGCCGATTGCGCCGTAGCCGGAGCATTCGACATCCGCAGCGTCGTGCCATCGCCGGAATTGCTTGTTGTTGAAGGGTATTACGAGCTTCCAGACCCCGATCAACAAGTGCTTCTCGCCCTGTTCGCGCAATTCGAACAGACGCTGTTTACGCTCGATATGCCGTATAATCCGTATAACTGGCCGAAAGAGGAACGCAGCGCGAAGACGTTTCGCCTGCTGCGCGAGGTCTGCGACTTTCTGCAACGTTCCGGCTGTTCCGTGCGGCCTTATGCGCCGACGCGCCGCCTGATGGTGGCAGAACGCGCCGAGCCGGAGGCGCAGCCCGCCGCGCTGCTGAATCGCCCGCCTGATTCTATCGTCATTCTTTCGGCGCAGGATCGGAACGCGGAAGTCATCAGAATCGCCGCCACGATCCGCGCGCTGTATCGCGACCGCCATGTCGCCGCCTTCCGCGACATCGGCGTCGCGTTTCCCAAGCTCGAACCATACGCGCCGCTGATTCGCGAAATTTTCCCGCGTTACGGCATTCCGTTTGTCATGTTCGACGGGATTCCGCTCGCCGCGTCGCCGGTCGTCACAGCGTTCTTTCGCCTGATGCAGGTCGTGTTGGAGGACTATAGTTACGATGCGCTTCGCGTCTGTTTCGCGTCGCCGCTGATCGAAGTCGCCGGAACGCCGCCGCTCGATTCCGCTAATTATCCGAAACTGGATATGCTGCTGCGCTCGTTCGGGGTCATGCAGGGAAAAGCGGCGTGGCTTGAGCAGATCGCAGCATATCGCCAACAGGCCGAAACCGCGTTCGCGCAGGATGAGCGTGGCGCGGCGGCAATCTATCCGGTGGAATACGCGCTGCTCCCGGCACTGTTCGATTTTTTCGATCTGCTCGCCCCATTTGAGGCCACTGAACCGCGTTCCGCTGTCGAAACGCTGCAAGCGCTTGTCACGCTCATTCACAGACTGCACCTCCCGGAACGGATTCTACGCGCCCCAAATCGCGCCATTCGCGAGCAGGAATGCGCGGCGTTGCAACGCCTCATCAATCTGTTGAATCTGCTGCGGCAGGAACTTCGCAAATCTGCCGGAACACGCGCTGAAATGACGCTGCGCGACCTGTTCGATCTGCTCCAATTGACTGTGCAGAACGAAACCTATTACCTGCGGCAGGAATTCGACGACGCCGTCTTCGTGATGACGGCGCAAGACGCCCGCCAGACTTCGTTCCGCCACCTCTTTTTCGGTGGATTAACGGAAAAAGATTTTCCAGGGCAGGAGGAGATGTCAATTTTTCTGTCGGAGCAAGACACGCAAATCGTCGGCCTCCCCACGTTTGCTGATAAACTCAAGCAAAGCGCCTATCTGTTTTACCTGACGATCCACAACCCGACCGACCGGCTCTATCTTTCGTATCCGCGCCAGGAAGACGAAAGCGACCTGCTGCCATCCACCTATATTGAGCGCGTCAAAGCAGAACTTCAGACCGCAGATTTCCCTCCGGGGAGGGGTAAAGGGTGGGGTGTTGAGAGCGGGCAGCAGACTGGGACAACGAACCCACCCCACCTCCCTGAAGGGGAGTTCTCGGATTTCCCGTTCGCTCAATGCTACACCTTCTCCGAACTCGCGGCGTGGATCGGGCAACGCCTGAACGCCGACGAATCGCCGCAATTCATCCGCGCCGCGCTTGAGATATTGCGCCAGCAGCGCGGCGACATGGCGGTCGCGCATCTTTTTAACGGGATTCAGCACGAAGCGCGGCGGCGCGGCATGGCGCTTTCCGAGTTCGAAGGCGTCTTAGCGGCAAATTGGACAAAACGCCTGCTGACTGACCGCTACGGCCAACATGTCTATAATGCGGCGGAATTCGACCTGTACGCTCGCTGTCCGATCAAATTCCTGTTCCAGCGCATGCTCCAGCTTGCGCCGCTGCCACCAGCAGGTCAGGATGTTTCGGCGTTGACGCTCGGCTCGTTGATTCACGCGATCCTCACTCGCTTTTATGCCGGGGAAACATCGGCGGTGGATGAGGCGTTTTTGCAACGAATGGCGCAGCCAGGAGCATGGCAACTCGAAGCGCGGCAACGCATCGCGGACATCCTCCGCGCCGAATTAGCGCAATGCGATTTCGGCGGCGCGTTCGGGGAGATGATGGTCGCGGGATTGGCGGCGGGATTGCCCGGCTTTTCGGATGACGATGAACAGAATGAGCAAGCGGAACAAGGGGTGCTGTCAAAATTCGTGGAGTATGAATCTATCAGATCAAGCGGAGCGCGTCCGCGCTATCTCGAAGCCGCGTTCGGCATGAATCCCGACTCCGGCTATCGCCTTGCCGTCGCGCCGTATGCCCTGCGCGGCATTGATGCGCAAGGCAGAGCGCAGCAGATGAAATTGATGGGAAAAATTGATCGGATCGACGCGGAGGCCGGAAACGACGGCGAGGCGNGGCAGAGCGCAGCAGATGAAATTGATGGGAAAAATTGATCGGATCGACGCGGAGGCCGGAAACGACGGCGAGGCGCGAACGAAAGCGATTCTCGTGGATTACAAAAGCGGCAGCGTACCGTCAATGACAGAGATGAAACGCGGCCTGCATTTTCAGATGCCGCTCTATCTGCTGGCGTTGCGCGACCTGCTCGGCGACAGGTTTGAGGTCATCGGCAGCGCCTATTATCAGGTCAAATCGCCGCATGAAATCGGCCTGAAAAGCCTGCTTATCACCAAAGAAGACCTCCGGCGTTTTTCAGGCGCAACCGCGAAAAACCTCTTCGAGAGTCCCGACGAATTGCTTGCATTTTTGTGCGAGTATGCCAACCGCGCCGCGCAGATTCACGCGCAGATTCAGCACGGCGAATTTCCCCCGACCACGCTCGGCGAAACTGCCGCTAAATGCGAATGGTGCGACTATCGGCGCATTTGCCGCGTGGATCATCAGCGGATGGCGAATATCGTGTCGGATGTATAATTTATGAGCGCTGATATTTGCCACTCTTTAAGCGAACCGTTGAGTTTTGATCTGTACGATAAAATCACATTTCCTGGCATTGATGACACGCATGGAAGGTTTGGCGAGGTTAATATTTTAATGTGAGTTCGGGATAAGGTGTTAGCCCCAACGGGACGACACAGATACCGCCCCGTTTGGGCTTCTCAGGCATTTTTCTTATCCCGAACTCACGTTAAATAATTAAACAGGATAGAATATGGCAGAAAATACGACTCATACTTACCCGGCGGAGCGCCTGATTGCATACAGCGACGCCATCTTTTCGATTGTTGTGACATTGTTAGTGTTAGAAATCAGACTGCCTGAGCATTCGGAACATGGCGTGCTGAACGATCTGTTTCAAGAATGGCCGTCAATTCTCTCATTTCTGATCAGTTTCTTTATCGTCACGGTTGTCTGGATGAATCATCATGAAATGTTTCACCATATCAAGCGCGTGGATTATCGGCTGATTGTGCTGAACACGTTGTTGATGCTGAATGTCGTGCTGATTCCGCTCGTTTCTTCGATTTTAGGACGACATTTGCTTGAAGATCAGCCCGAACTTATTAACGCAGCGTGTATTTACGGCCTGTGGATTGCGATTGGCGGGATTCCGTTTAATCTGCTCTGGTCGTATGCGAGCAAGCAGCCGCATTTGCTGAAAGAGGACGCTGATCCTGAAGCGCTTCAGCGTCTTGGCCATCATTATTGGAGAGGGCCGCTGCTGTATTTTCTCGCGGCGCTTTTATCCCTATTCAACCAGTGGCTCGCCGTGATTGGATATGTCGCGCTGTTAGGCTTGTATTTCGTGCCAGCGTCACTCTGGATGTATAAGAAAAAATGATACGCATTTACCGCTGCGAATCGCGATTGAAGCGGCGGAGTAAAGTTTTTCGTCTTGTCACAGGCACGTATCGCGGCAAACACAAACATCGTGGGGTGACGGAACCTGCTCGCAGGATGAGTCAATTTGTGCTATGCCTGATAGAGTTGTTATAATTCAGGATAGATGTCTATAAGACGGCATGTACATCTCAAGAAAAAATGCTGCACAAAAGATGTTTGCGTAAGACTTTCAAAAAATTTTCCTTGACTTCTCTTCTGATTTCTTCAAACCTTAAAGAACTCTTGTTGTTCTAACATTGGATTGACGGATTCGATTTGTAGGGGCAGACCGTCGCGTCTGCCCTGTTTTCGGGACGCCCCTACAGGCTGAATTCATCAAGCAAATCTGGTCAACGCAGTCGTTGTTTTTAAAGGAACAATATGCACACAATTTTGAATACCGCTGATTATGAGCGGATGCTTACGCGCATCAATGCGCTTCAGGGGGATGAGCGCGCGTTGTGGGGACGCATGACGGTGAATGAAGCGCTCTGCCACGTCACAGACGTATTTCGCATGGCGCTCGGAGAAATCAGGCTTCCCGACAGGTCGAATTTATTTTTGCGCCACGTGCTGAAACGGCTCGTGCTGCTCGGAGTTCCTGCGCCAAAAGGCAAAATCAAAACCGATCCCGAACTCGATCAGTCGCAAGGCAAGGGAACGCGCCCGGCGACGTTTGAACAAGATAAACAGCGCTTTCAAGATTATCTTGCCGCATTTTCAAACAAAGACGAGGCGTTTTCGTTTTTTCCGCATCCGCAGTTCGGCCAATTAACCAAAGCAGAATGGGGCAGGCTGCTGTTTCTGCATACGAATCATCATCTGACGCAGTTTGGGCGCTGAGGAGCGCCGAGAGAAAGGAATGTTATGAGCAATGTCGCGATTTTCTGGGATATTGAAAACGTCAATCCGTCCTCCAGCACGCTCTTTATTGACGGCTTGATGAGTTATGTGGACGAGATCGGCAAGGTGTCGTATTCGGTCGTGGTCGGGGATTGGCATCATAATATCAACCACGAAATTCCGCTGCATCTGGCGGAAAACGGCTTTGAACTGATTTACACGCCGCAGCCGCGCGGCAAGCGCCGCCACCGCAAAAACAGCGTGGACATTATTCTGATTACCAAAGCGACCGAAATGATTTTCCAACTCCCGCACATCAGCACCTACGTCATCATCACCGGCGACAGCGATTTCCGCCCTTTGCTGCAAATTCTGAAGAAACATGGCAAAGAAATCATCGTGATTTGCGACGCCCGTAACGCCTCGGAAAGCCTGTTGGAATACGCCGACGATTACAAAGATTATCGCGCTCTGCTGCCGGATGACGATCAGGAAAGCCCCTCGCCAGACGCGCAAGCCGCCGCCGTCAGCGCCGCGCTCTCCAAAAAAGAAGCGTTTAAGATTCTGCGCGAATCGGTGTCGCAGATGGTGCGCAATAAAAAGATTCCGACGCCAGGGTCGGTGAAAGTCCGCATGAGGCTGTTGAACGAGAACTTTCAGGGGAATGTCGAAGGGGTCAAAAAATGGCAGGATTTCATCAATGAAGCGGTCAAAAACAATATTATCACCATGACCGACGACAACGGCCAGACAATTCTCGGCATGCCGAGCGGCGTGCCGGCGCAGGACGAACTCCCCAAAATTTTCAAGGAATTGCTCGATGTCATCGGCGAACATCACGGCCAGGAAGAATGGGTCAAATTCAATAAAATCAATACCGTGATGATCAACAAAGGGATCAAAATCAAAGAATACAACTACTCCAAATTCAAGAAACTGATGATGGACGCCGAAAAGCGCGGCCTGATCGAAACGCGCAACACCGGCTTCCAGTGGTACGCGAAGTTGAAATAAATCTGTTGTGTATATTTCGGAGAGACGCCCCGGCTGGGCGTCTCTCCGAAATAGAGCCATCCTCAATCAGTTGTGGCAGTGTTCCCTTCGACACGCTCAAGGAACGGCGCACGTTGAGCGTGTCGAAGCGTGACAACTGGTGAAGGATTGCTATAGATGACCTTTTTTCGTGTGTCTTGTGGCAACAGTTCAATCGAAAGAATTACCACGCATTCCGATGCACTCGCATGGCGTCGTAACGTGATGCGAGGTTTTTCGTTTCTGCCGGATGCCCGATGGGAATCAGCGCGAACGGCACGATATGTTCCGGGAGGCCGAACAGCGCTTGCAGATAACTGCTGCGGGGCTGCACCGGATAAATGCCGAGCCAGACGCCGCCCAATCCGAGTTCCACCGCTTCGAGCAGCAGATTTTCAGTCGCAGCCGCGCAATCTTGTACCCAGAAGCCATCTTGCTGCGGTTCGCGCTGAAGATTGCCACAAACAAGAATCGCCAGCGGCGCGGTTTTGGTCATCTGCGCGTAAGGGCTGACATCGCCCGCTTTTTGTAATTTCTCCGGCTCAGTGATGACCACGAACTCCCAGGGACGCTGATTTCTGGCGGATGGCGCGCTCATGGCGGCTTCTAACAGCAGCGTAATCTGCTCGTCCGTAATTGGCTCTGTGGTGTATTTGCGGATGCTTCGTCGTTTGAGAATCGCATTCATTGTTCTTTCCCTCCTGAAAGAAAGAGCGGAATCTCTTGATCCCACCCATGAAACAGGCTATCGCTTTCAGATTACAATAAGAAATACGCGAAAATTCCGGCAAACACTAATGCTGGGAGCATATTCAGGATTTTGACGGCTTTAATTTCTAAAATCGTGAGACCTAATCCGATCAGGAGCAGACCGCCGACAGCGGAGATTTCGCCGATGATCGCCGCCGGCAGATTGTGCAGAACTCCGGCAAACAGGAGCGTTAACGCGCCCTGATAGATGAACAGCGGCAACGCGGAACAAAGAACGCCAACGCCGAAGGTGGTTGATAACGCAATGGAAGAAAAACCATCCAACACGGATTTGGCAAGGAAGAGTTTCGGCGGCTGCCCCATGCCCTCTTCAATCGCGCCCATAATCGTCATCGAACCCATGCAGAAGAGGAGAAACGCGGTGATCAAGCCTTCGGAAAAGCGCTCGTTGGACGAGTGGATTTTCGTTTTTAAAAACGCGCTGAAGCGTTCGAGATATTTCGCGAGATCAATCCCTTCTCCTAAAATCGCGCCGAGCACGATGCTCAGGATCATGACGAGCGGATTCTGCGTCCGCTGCGCCATAAAAAAGCCGATAAACATGGTGAATAATCCGATGCCCTGAAATGTAATTGCAATAATTCGCGGCGGGAGTTTCGAATGAATGAGCAATCCCACAAGACTGCCGGCAATCACGGCGGCAGTGTTAATCAATGTTCCCAATCCAGGCATAATGCTCCTTTGCGTGAAAACGTCGCAGAATAAAAAAAGAGAACGACGATGAGGCTGATTCGTTCCCGGTTCGACTCATCGGCAATCAATTTGGCAGGCGCGTCGTCTTGTCAATAAAAAAGTCTCATCTCTGATTCGAAGAGAAAAACCTTGACAGCGCCTTAAAATCTCATACGATTGACAATCATGCATGATACCGCTTCCGCTGATTTACATATTCATACAACGTACTCTGACGGCAAATTCACGCCGGAGCAGATTCTGCGTTACGCCGCAAAACGCGGCATTCAGACCGTTGCGTTTACCGATCACGATAACGCCAACGGATATCGCGCCGGCTTGCCAATCGCGCAGCGACTCGGCATTGAGCTGATTCCGGCAATCGAATTCACCTGCCACTGGCCGCATTGCGATATTCCCATCGAAGACGATGATACCGATGTCTTAGGCTATTTTATCAACGTGGAGCATCCGGCCTTTCTCGCCTTCGAACAGACGGCGTTTCAGGATGTCTGCGAGCGGATGACAGAACTGTGCGAACGGCTGACGCAACTCGGCTATCCGATGACGCTTCAAGAAGTGTTGGCTGAAAACCCGCATTATCCGGGCGGCTTGCATCTTGCGCACGCCTTTCAGCGTAAAGGTTACGTCAGCGAATGGCAAGAGGTCGTGCAGATTCTGCATCGCGCTAAAGATCATCTGCGCAGCGCCACCTTCTCGATTTATCAGGCGATTGAATTGGTGCATCAAATCGGCGGAATCGCCATTTTAGCGCATCCCACGACGCTCACCGGCCAGCATAATCGCTTTCGTCCGGAGCATCTCGCCATGCTTGTGGAAATGGGACTGGACGGCCTGGAACTCTATCATCCGCGCGTGGATGCTTCCGCCCGCCGGTATTTGTCCGATATTGCCCGGCAATTCAAGCTTTTGGTCAGCGGCGGCACGGATCAGCACGGTTGGAAAGATGGATTGCGGCGCTTGGGGAAAGAGCCGATTACGCCTGATATGGTTGCCGCTCTTCGCGCCCGCCATGCGGCGCGGCAATATCAAAAGGGCGAATAAGGCGATAGAGTTCAGGCATACCGGCGGACAGCCCTGCCCGCCGAAATTTTTCTCGCGAAGCTGCCCTGTTTCCGAGATGAGAGCGGTTTCGCAGGCTCGACGAACACGACTGTTCGTCGGCACGAAAATCGTTTTAGAAACCGTGCCTGATTTTGAAAATAACGGTGACAAACAGCAGGCAAAAGACAGCGAGCAAAAGATATTTGATCAACGCCTGCCCGCGCCGGATTGCTAAATGGCTGCCGATGTAGTTGCCGAGCATATTGGCGAGCGCGATTGGAAGGCCAAGCGTATAGAGGACTTTTCCCGCCAGCGCGAACGTGGCGAAAGAACCCACATTCGAGGCTAAATTGAAGACTTTGGCTATCGCCGAAGCCTGAATCAGGTGCAATCCTAAAAAGAGATAGAAGCCGAAAATTAAAAACGTGCCAGTGCCAGGCCCGAAAAATCCGTCGTAAAACCCGATCAGCCCGCACATCAGCGGCACATGCAGATAGAGATTTGCGGATGAAAATTCTGTCACCGAGGTTTTCAGGCGCTTTTTCGGCAGAAACGTCAACACTGCCGCCACTGGAAGCAAACCGAGGATAATTTTCGCCGTCGTGGCTTGATCGCAAAATAAGAGCAATTTCGTCCCGCTGACTGCGCCAATCATCGTAAATGGCAGGCCAATCGCCGCGATTTTCCAAAGCACTTTTTTCTGACGCGCAAAATTGATCAGGGCGGTCGCCGTCCCGAACATCGCCGAAAACTTATTCGTTCCTAACGCGAATTGCGGCGGCAGCCCCGTCAGCAGAAACGACGGCAGCAATAACAAACCGCCGCCGCCAGCGATGCTATCAACAAATCCAGCGATAAACGACATGCAGCAGAGCAAAATCAGCGCAGTTGATGTGACCATAATCAATGATCCCCCTTTTTTACATTCCCATTCCACGCTCAGCATCCCCTTCAAATTCCGTGCAGCGGATAGTTCCCCGCCGCGTCTTTCGTATGAATGGCCGTAACTATTTACGTACCGCGAACGTCCTCGTTCGCAGGAGGCGTCTCCCATGCGGTTGAGAGCGTTCAACGCAGGCAACGTCGGCGAACGAGGACGTTCGCGGTACGAACTCGTCAGCCAAACCTTGAAAGAACAGTAGAATGTTGGCATCCCATCCGTGCTAAATAATGACATTGTTACAAACATGACGCCCCGCTGCGGCGTCTCTGCGTGATAGACGAGCCATGTAAACACAATCGCTATAAATCCTTGTTAACTCTTCTCTTTCATCTCCCCAAAGCGTTTTTGCATCTCCTGGTCAATCTCTTGCAAAGAATAACACTTCTTGACGCTTTTCGAACGTTTTTGGAGATGCGGCCAATCCTTCAGCGTTTTCCAGAAACCGCCTGACGTTAATCCTAACTTTTGAGTTTCTTCGGCAAGCAGCGCATAGCTGTATTGGCACACAAGGTTATGGGTAAGCTGTCAGACACCTTGAAGGTGTCTGACAGCTATTTCCTCGCCATAACGTTCTGTGTCATTACACATAGCCATTGACCGAACTGCCATCTTGAAGCATGATCTTTTTCTTGGAAGACCACTCTGCTTTGCCGTCAATCACCCAAAAGAGGTCAACAGCCTCGTTCCATTGATGCCAACTGCATCCGGGAAGCGCGTTAGTAACCGGATCGCCATATTGCGGACCAACCGATTGTTGATGTTGTTCGCGTTCACGTTGCCGTTGTTGAAATTGACATTCCACGCGGCCTCCGCCGAACGTTCATCCCCGCACTTCTCCCGGTTTCCGCGTCCGAATTGTCAGGAACGAACCACACGCACATAATGCCGAAAGTTGAAACTGACCGCGTCCACGAAGCCGAAGCCGAAATAGACATCCCACGCGGCCTCCGTCGAACGTTTGCCTTTTATTTGATAAATATCGCTACTCCAAACCCATGTTTGAGCGCTGTCAAACATCGGATTGATATACAGAGCATATTCAGTTTTTGCCTGTTCGACAAGGCGTTCTTGATACCGCGCCGCGTCTTCGGCGCCAATCTGCTGCTGGACGGCACTGATAAAATCGGTTTCGGCGGAAAATTGCCGATCTTGAAGCGATTTTAGTTCGGCAATCACATCATCTGGCATGGGATGCTCTCCTTCCTTCAGTCGTTCGAAATCCCTTTCGGAAAGTATGAAACGCACTGTTGTTTCTTGCTTTTGTTCCAACAAAGAGAGCAATTCCTCAACCGTCGGCAGCCGCCAATCATTATAATCACCGAAATTGTCTGCGTTGATTTGCGCAATATACGCCTCAGCCTCCTGATATGTCAACTCTTTTTCTGATCCTGACTTCTGTCACGTCAAGCCGGTGGCCCTGTCGAAAATCACCTCGCCCCGGTTTTCGAACTGGTTCGGCACGTCATGCGCTGTCTTCCCATATCCACCCGCATCAGCCATATTGAGTGACAACGCCATGTAAGAATTGGCACGCATCGGTTCGCTGCGGAGTTGAAGCGGAGCGGTGGGGTTCAGTTCCGGGCAGGCCGGTTCGAGCGGAACAACATTTCCGATCAATTGCGCCCATTCCGTTTTGGTCAACGCCGTCTTGAGTTTCACTTTCTGACACACCTGTTCCACTAAGACGGGGCTATACGGTTCTTTGACGATGGCGTCGGTATGAAATATTCGACGCAACGCATCGTCAATCTGAGTTTGCACGTTCCCATGATACTGCTGATTCAGCAGATAGGCTTGTTTCGCAAGCAAGGCGGCGCGTTCGCGATCCTCGTCAATATTATCTTGCAGCGCATAGGCTACTAACGTGCGAATCAGCGCGATCCGGGATTGCCGAACGGCTTCCTGGCGTTGCACAACGGAGATGACGGCAAAGATTGTAATCGCGGCCACAATGCCCCACCGCAGCCAGACGTTGCGACGATGCTGCCTGAAACTTTGGCGCAGAAACTCCTCTTCTTCCGGCGCGAGCGCTTCCCGGCGATTGCGTTTGCGCCACTCGTTCGCTTCTAACAGGCCGGCCCCGCGCAGCAACGCGGCGTCATCGCGGCCGGTCTGCACCCATTTCTGCGCGGTTTTCGTGATCTGGCGATAGATACGGCGGTTCTCATCCGTCTGAAAGGTTTGCGTCCAATCGCGGATAATCCTGGCAAAGGCATCGTGATAGAGCTCATACCAGGTGTGATCCAACCGTTGTTCCGCCCGCAAAACACGAACATCCTGGCTGGCTAAATACGTCAAAATCGGCGCTAATTCTTTGACATCCACGCCCAGCAATTGGTCACTGGCGAGGTCTTCAGCGCGGTATGCCATTTTCGTGCCGCGCTCGGTGACGAGGTAGCGGAACATTTCGAACGCTAACCACTGCTGGCGGAAAGAAAAGTGCGCCAACGCCTGTTCGAAATGCGCGCGGACAATTTCTTGCGTCCCGCCAAGCGTCACATACCGGTCAAGCGTGATCACGTTGGAGCGATTGTTCTTTTCCGCCTCCCACAATTTCTGACACACGATTTGCAGATAGGGCGGTTCGATCACGCGCGGCGCATCCGGGACGGGCGCGGAGGGTCGTTCTGCGCCGATCTGGGGCGTCTGCTCCCGCGCCGCGAGGTCTTCGATTAATTGGTCAAGCAATTCCGGCTGATACTGAAAACCAAACTTCGCCACCGGTTTCTGAATCGCGTCCCGCGCCTGTGGTTCGCGCAACTGTTCCAGCCGGTAGTAATTCTCGAACAGGCCGGGAGTGCGATTTTTAAAGATGTTCAACTCCGCTAAGAAATCCTCGCGCATGGCGAGCACCACGCTCACCGGCAGGTCAGGCGCGTTCATCACCTGCGCGATCTGATCCACGAATGGAATCAAATGGCCGGAACGGATATGATATTGAAAGAGTTCTTCGAACTGGTCAAGGATCAGGATCAGGGGTTCGCTGGTATAGGCCGCGCAGGTTTCCAGAAACGGCAGAAGGTCGCCGCTCATTTTCACTTCCTGGCCGGTGATCTTCCTGTTCTTGACGAGTCGTTGTTGAATGGTGGTTTTAAGTCCCTCCAACGGCTCACTGACCCAGTCCGCGTAGTACACCATACACCACGTCCAGCGCGTGTTCTTCTCCCGTTAAGTCTGGAATAATGGCGGCGCGCAGCAGCGAGCTTTTCCCCACGCCGGTGTCGGCGAAT
>DF820455.1:482349-510177 GCA_000739515.1 Candidatus Moduliflexus flocculans | reverse complement strand
TCCCGTTAAGTCTGGAATAATGGCGGCGCGCAGCAGCGAGCTTTTCCCCACGCCGGTGTCGGCGAATAGCAGCGTCACATCGTAGGCAAAAATTTTATCGAGCAGAATCTGCCGTTCGCGGTCACGACCAAAAAAATTATCCTTATCCGACACATCGTAGGGCGCTAACCCTTTGTAGGGAGATTGCATTTGCATATGATTATCGTGTGCCATTGTTCGTTATATTATCCTTTGTTCGCCCTGAAAAGGCAAAATATGTGAACCCTGGGCTCGATAACGAGGGGCGGGCGGATAATTTTATTCTCAGGGTTTCACCCTGGGCTGACATATTCCGCCCTTTCAGGGCTGGAAAACAAATCTCAAATCCGAATGTTCATTTCCGTCGCGAGGCCATTGATAAAGTCCATTGGCTCAGTCTCAATAATCTCCACATTTTTATTGCTCCAATACAGCCGCTCAAAATCCGGAATGTTCGGACAAACGGCATAGCTGCTCTTGCGGGCGTTTTCGTCTTTACGGAGGAGGACATGCACGATCGTATGAAAATTCTAATCACACATCCGATAGCCTAAAAAAGAAACGGACGTTTTTGAAACAGGCGGGAAAATCGCGTCGGAATCGCTCGCCTGCTGAGCCAGGCGATATAATCCTCTTCGGTGATCATCATCGAATCAACTTCTTCCCGGCCATCTTCGCCTCTGGTGAAAAGGTCGAACGTTCCCTGGACTTTGTAAAAGACCCATCGGGCGTCCAGATCAATCCCCACATCCTCTGCGGGTCGAATTTCAGTCTGTTCGGGGTGTTCCGAATATTGCACGGCCACTTTGCCCAGATTATTTTTGTCCTCCGCATACGCGAAATGGGTGACGACCGCATACGGTTTGCCATGTTCGCGAAATACGTGCTCTAAGAGCGTGTCGTACGTGGTTGTGACGACCAGCAGGGGCTTGCCCTGTTGAACCAGAAATTGGTGGATAGGGCCGGGGCGCGCATCTTGTGAAAAAAATTTTGACCTGATGGCACAAGTATGCGCGATCATTGAAGCGCATCTGGTAATATTGAGCAATCGCGGTCAATGGGCGATGCCGGGCTTCTTCAAGTAACTCAGCCTGTTCCGCCAGTTTTTGCGCTAAATTCCGTTCCAATGGCGGCTCATTGCACATCATGGCCGACACATCAGGGGCAGAAGGCGACATGGCAGTCATGATCGTTTCTGATCCTAAAAACGGAATGATACTGCCGTCGCGGAATCGCTCGCTGAGATATTTATAATTTCGTTTGAGCGCGCCTGGCAACGCCTGTATTTCATGCTCCGGGGCATTGGCGGCGCGCGCCACCATCCAGGTATCCGCCACGTTCTCTGCCCATTTTAGCGGCTCTGGCAAGTGTTGATCGCTTATCTGGCGCTGCGCATACGCATACCATTCTGCGATGGTAATTTTACCATTTTGATCCGAATCGGCTTTGCCTCTCAACCCTTCCAACAGGTAGCGAGTCAATACACTCCCCGCGCCGGTTTCTACGGCGCGGCTGATAAGATAATTCCCCTGGCCGGTGAGCCGTAGTTCGGCGTGTACGAGTTCGGGATCAGTGAGCGGTCTGGCCGGTTGCTGTTCGCCATACTGGCAATCCAGAATGAGAATCTTTTGCCCGGCTTTCGATTCAGCCAGCAAATTCCTGATCCGTTCCACAACGACTGCTGAACTGGGAATCTCTTCTGATTCCGTGTTTTGCGCGATCAGATAGAGTTTGCTTGCGCTGCCCTCTTTCTCCAAAACGGCATATCCCGACACGTAGATCAACAGCAAATCCGCAGCATTAATGAAAAATATGATACCATTTGGGCCGCAGAATTTCCAGGAGTCCTAAGGGCGTGGTCATGCGCCGTTTATAGGTGTTCTCGGTGGTCCCGGCACGAGTGTAGGAGGTCATTCGGAAGCCTTCCAAAATATCAATTTCGACTGTGCCGGCCTGGATGAGTTCTGCCATGCGCTCCCGAATCAGTTCTTTCTCAATTGCCACGTTTAACGCCGGCAGATCGGATGGGCTGGAAATAAACACCAAAATTCGCAGCGGCAGAGCGGCTGTTAATGGCGCAATTTTTTCATCCAATGGGATATGTCGGACCAGAATCGTGCGCGATGATATACCGAGAAAATAGTCTTTGTCCTGATCATACAAATATTCCCAGTTACAGCCAGACCAACTCCGGCGGATGCACGATCAGTCGAATACGGAGAGGCTGCGCGCTCATCAAACAGCGTTCATACAATTTCTGAATCTTTTCCGGGAATATCCGCTGGAACAGCATATTTCCAACATTTTTGAGCGTCGCGCCTGGAGTCATGGGCAAACTGGTATTTTTTAACAGATCATTCAGCGCCAGGTCTTCTGCGGTTAACCGCATGCTCCCTTCAGCCTCGCCTTCCTCCCTGCTACGCGCCGACAATGGATAGTTCCCAACCGCATCTTTCGTATGAATGGTTAATACAAACTCCTTATACTCCACCATAACCTCCCCCTGTTAAACACAAGCCGTCCGGATTTTTTTACGTCTGTCAGGCCTGATCCCTGTATCATCACATGTTTGCAGGGCGTTCAATTCAACATCCTGCCGTCTGACATATCTGTCGTTGAAGCCGTTTACAGGCAGATTTTCCACTAAGGCAACGAGAAAGAAAATTGCAATAGTTTTTCTCTTTCTCTGCGTAAGTAATGATGAATACATTTTTTGTATCCAGGGATCACTGGCATTTTTCCGGCAGGATGCCGACGATCCCAGAATTCAAGAAAATTATTATTCATCACCGATAAGCTCCCCAGCGATTGAAACCGCTATCTCTATTCCAGCACTCTTTCAGGGCAAATGGTATCATACAGGATTATTCATAGCGATTGAACAGGAGTGCAAAAGCTTGCTTTTGCCGTGCCTGACCGAGATGCGCGCGAAACCCGTCAATCACGGCCTGACGAGTCGCCTCCCGATTAGTCAGCATTTTCAGATGAAGTTGAGCGCCGCTTTCCGAGGCGATGCGCCCGTTGAGATCGTCGGCAAACGCCGTGACATCATTGACGCATCCCCGCAAGGCATGACGCGGGTTGGGATACTCATCAATTCCTACAAGTAAGGCATACACGTTGCGGCTCATAGTGTTCTCCTTATACCGTGAAGATGAATGTTCTCGCTCTTTACACGCAGGATGTAAAAAGCTAAGGTGGGGTTTCGCTGGCTGGAATGACGCGAGGAAATGCTCGCGTTAAATAGGGGGAATGTCAACAAAATTTGTGAAAAATACAACGAGATCGGCGATCATGCCGATGATACGGCAAAACCTGATGTGGCAGGCTCGCCCCCTGCTAAAAACCGGGGCGAGCGTTCTTCAATTTTCGATTCGTGAATGTTTTGTGTGGAGCGCTATACAGCGACAGCCGCATGCGCGGGAAGGAGGGCGATTCCCAACCCTGAAAGAATCAGGCTTGCGACAATCACGATTGCAAACAAGATGAGGCGCTGGCGGAAATTGCTGCCTGCCGCCTTTCGCGAAAAATAGGCGCGATAACAATAGGTAAACGCCCATATCCAAAGGCAAAATCCAACGACGTATTTTCCATATAAAAGCGAAGGAGGAAGCAATGCGCCGGATCGTCTGAAAAAAAGATAAAGATAGTTGATAAAATCGGCAGCAATCAGAATCATGGCAATTGCCGCGATCACATCATTCAGCCCCGCATGCCGCCGCCGCTTGAAGTTATTAAACGCTGTCGTAAAAGTCACTCGTGAAAAATAGACAATTGGAATTAAATAGCCGATATACATGCCTTCGTATGTTGTGAATGCCTTATACACGTATGGCAACATACTACATTCCTCCTCCCTGATTTCGTCTGCGCGCACGATTGCTTGATTCGATGAATACGTCACGTCTCTTTTTTCTTGATTCCCCAATTCCCCAGGCGTCACACTAT
Source organism: Candidatus Moduliflexus flocculans (assembly GCA_000739515.1). Taxonomy (GTDB): domain Bacteria; phylum Moduliflexota; class Moduliflexia; order Moduliflexales; family Moduliflexaceae; genus Moduliflexus; species Moduliflexus flocculans. The sequence continues at coordinate 506,211 of DF820455.1, read as the reverse complement.
CGCCGTCCTCATCAGTTGTCACGCTTCGACAGGCTCAGCGCGCGCCGTTCCCTGCGCGTGTCGCCAGGGAACGAACTCACCCCTCAGTGAGGAAAACTATATGTGGAAACCGTACCCCATGTATTGAGCAAACATCAAATAATTCAATGTGTTACCGCCTTTTTATCTCATGTTTAGCGTCAACGCATGATTAACGTTAGCAAATAAAATGCCATAAGGCGTGATGCCTGTTATTGCGCGAGAGCGAGAAATATTGATCTGCCATAAATGGCATGATCGAGAGGAAAAATCGTCGAATGACCTTGTATAGGTGGAATAATGAGGGTATTATGCAAAATGGCCTTTTTTGTGCCATTCTTGGCATTTATGGAAATGATTTTCTCTTTTTCGTAATCTTTAAATTCTTCATGCGGCGATGCAGCGTTCGAAGGGGAAGTCCTAACGCAGAAGCCGTTTCTTTCCGATGCCACTGGCGCGCATTCAACGCGGCGAGAATCGAGCGTTTTTCGAATTCCTCTAATTGCTCTCTCAGCGGTCGATCCGAGGTCAGTAAATCCTCGGAAGCAATCTGAGCGGAGCGCGTAGTGATATTCCCATCAAATTCGAGCGGCTGACCAGCCAGATAGCGATGGACGACGTTTCGAAGTTCCCGCACATTTCCCGGCCAATCATACGCATAGAGCGCCTCAACCATCTTGCCCGGCAAGCGTGAGTGTTTTTCATCGCCAGTCGCCCCTTCCAAAAAGTGATCCAGCAGCAATAAAATATCATCTTTTCGCTCTCGGAGAGGAGGCACGGTGATCGTAATCACATGCACCCTGAAGAAAAAATCATCCCGTAGTTGCCCTTGCCGCCGAAGTTCATGAACATTGCGATGCGTGGCGACAATGATGCGCATATCCACTTTTTTGCTCCGATTCGAGCCTAATGGAGTATATTCGCCGGTTTCAATCGCTCGCAGCAGTTTCACCTGCTCGGTCGGGCTGAGTTCCCCGACTTCATCAAGAAACAGCGAACCGCGATGCGCCTGATCGAAAAAGCCGGGTTTATCCCGATCTGCGCCGGTAAACGCGCCTTTGCGATACCCGAAAAATTCGCTTTCAAACAGATTGTCAGGGATTGCGCCGCAGTTCACTGTGACAAACTCGTGAGCATGTCTGACGCTGTGTTGATGAATTGTGCGGGCAATCAACTCTTTGCCTGTCCCGGATTCGCCATAAATCGCCACATGCGCGTCAGACGCCGCCGCGCTCAGAATGCGGTCGTAAATTTCCTGCATCGCCGGGCTTTTGCCGACAATCTCGCCGAATTTGTAGCGCTCGCGAATATTGGCGCGTAATTCTAAATTTTCATGTTCCAATTGCGCCGCCTTCTGTTCCATCTCTTTTTGCCACGTAATGTCTCGGATAGCCACAACCCGCATGGTTTTGTCGTGATACGACATCATCTTAGTCTGCATTTCCAACAAAAACGTCTCGCCATTTTTTTTTATTCCGCGCGCCTGATAGGGCGTTTGGTCGGACTGGCGAAGATATTGCTGCGTTCCGGGGCGATCCTGCCGATCAATCAAGGAGAGCAAAGACATTGTCGTCAGTTCGTCGCGCTGATAGCCAAACATCGCTGACAGAGCCTCGTTCACTTCGGTAATATTTTCGCCATCTTGAATGACGATTCCTTCAAACGTGGCTTCGGCTAATCGCTCAAATCGGGCTTTTTCAGCGGCTAAGAGCGCATTTTGGTCTTGCAGTTGATGCTGAAGTTTGCGGAGAATCAAATGGGTTTGGACGCGCGCGAAGACTTCTTCCAATTGCAATGGCTTGGTAATGTAATCTACCGCGCCGAGGCGAAATCCTTTGATTTTATCCAGAGTTTCGCTCAATGCGCTCATAAAAATGATTGGAATTTCGCGCGTTTTGTCTGAGGCTTTCAAGCGGCGGCAGATTTCATAGCCATCAATTCCCGGCATCAAAATATCGAGCAATATCAATTCCGGCGTGCGGCGTTCTAACAATTGGAACACATATTCGCCGCTTTTCAGCGGCAAGACTTTGAATCCCAATCCTGCCAGATAATTCGTGAGCAAATGCAGGTTAGACGCATCATCATCTACAACTAAAATCGTGATCTGCCGTCGTTCATGTTCTGGAATCACAAACGTTTCTCCCGTAAGAATAGAATTTTCGCGCGCGAAGAGCGTCAACTCGCTCGTTCCGTTTAGGCATATCTCGGCTTATTGCCGCCGGGGCGCGCCAACTTCGTTATTGATCGGTTCTGCCGGTCTGGGCTGCCATTTCTGCTGCGGCATTCCCTGTCCGAGAAGAGCGGGCTGCGATGATGGCGCTTTTCCGCTGACAATGGATTTCACCTCTTGAAATTGCGCCGTATCGGTCATCGCAGACGGATTCGGCGGAAACGTCGCAATCAAGGCTTGCACATTATTCATGCGTTCTCCCGGACTAGGGTGGGTCGAGAGAAATGTCTCGATACTGCTGGGATCATGTTCCTGGCGCAATTTGTCGAAAAAATGCGCTAACGCAATCGGATCATATCCGGCGCGGTAAAGCGTTTCCGTTCCTAAATCATCAGCCTGCCGCTCGTCGTCCCGGCTGTTTTTGAGCAGGAATCCAGTGGCGATGGCGTCGGCCAGCAGCAATTTCCATTCATCTTCCCGATCCTGATCGCTTAATCCCCAGAATAGGGCAAACCCAAGCTGCAACGCAATCATTTTCGACATCCGTTTTGCGCCGTGCCGCGCTACGACATGGCCGATTTCATGCGCTAACACTCCGGCTAATTCCGCTTCATTATCGGCATCTTCAATCAACGCGCTGTTGACATAAATAAAGCCACCGGGCAAGGCAAACGCATTGATCTCGTCTGACGCGATGACTTTGAATTCGTAGCCGATGTCGGGGCGGCGGGAATATTGCACGAGCCGCTGCCCTAACTCAGAAACATACTGCTGAAGTTGGGCGTTATTCAAAATCTCTTCTTCGGTCTCGACTTCATTGGCCGCTTCCCAGCCCATTGCGATTTCCATGTCCTGGGGAATAAAGTTGAAACCAGCTTGCGGATTCTCCAGGTGTCCCAACTGATAGGCGCATCCCCCGGAACCGAGCATCAGGAACACGGAGAATACCACGACAAACCGTCGGTATGTATAATGAATATGATGATACATAGCCAATTACTCCCCCTGCTCATAACGCGTGAAGCCTCTTGCGGTTATGGTCGAACTGCAACAGCCTCACGCCCTATGACAAGAAAACTCTTTATTGCATACGAGATTTTTTGTCATGTTATTTTTGTATAGTCCCGTTAAAAAATACTATCCGCATCGTTCCTTTCGACACGCTCAGAGAATGCCGCTATTCGCTCTCTGAGCATCTTGAAGGGAACGTGGACGTTATTTTTATGCGTTCCATCACAGCAAAAAATACGCCACAATATGCAATATCTTTGGCCAATTCTGGCCGATTGCTATATCAGGTTTTTCTCAAGGCTTCCAGGAGATCAGACAAAAAAATGCCGAGGGTGTTGATGAAAATTATTTCTGGCGCGAGACTATTCGAGAAACTCGATTTCCGTAAAAACGCAACAGGATTTCCCGATAACATTGGCGCGGAGGGCATCAGGCGATAGGCGCTTTCTCCGCGCCTCTCAACAAAGGCGTGATGTTACGAATTTTCAGGCGTCGGCAGCGGTTCGTTCTTCGGTTGTTCGAAATAAAAACCGCAGGTTTCGCGCGTCACCCATTCAGATTCGGTTCGAGGGTATTTGCGGCAGTTCAAGGGACGGATCGGGTAGATGCGGCAATATTGTTTGCCGTCGTCGCCATCTTTCAGCCAGAAACACCTGCCGACCATGATGTGGCAGCATGCGCCGCAGTTGTTACATGCGCCGCGCCGCGCCGGGGATACCGGAAAAAATGCGCCGATGGTTCGTTTGACTTTTGCCAAAAAATTATTGCGTGTCATATTTTTTCTCCCGTGAAAATAGAATTTTCGTCGTTTGCGGCGTAAGTCGAAACTACAGTTTCGACCTACATGAGCTTTTACCGCATTATAGATGCGAGCATTAAAAGTTAATATTCTGTCGCTCAGAGACCTCACAGGTGTTAAAAACCTGTGAGGTCTGATTAAAAATCAACACTCGCATCTATATTGGTTTCGATTAAACAGAGTTGTCAGACACCTTCAAGTGTCTGACAACTCTGTTTCGGTTCAATGCAAGTGAATAATGCTATAATGTTCGTGTATTTTGCGGTGAAAATCAAACTGCCGCTAACGCCTTTAACACCGCCGCTTCAAGCGTATCATACGCTTCGAAACCGACCGAAAAGCGGATCATGCCGGGGAACGGGAAGCGTTCCGGCGTAAAAACGGTGGGGACGTGAATCAGGATGCTTTGCGCGTCGCCGAGCGTGGTCAGGAACTTGACATGCCCGGCAATCGCGGCGATAAACGTCTCGCATGCCGCTCGCCCGCCTTTCAGATCAAATGTAATCATCGCGCCGAAATCGCTGCCACCAAACAACGCCCGTGCTTCCTGATGCGTCGGATGCGTCGGCAAACCCGGAAAACGCACCTGCTGCACCTTGTCATGAGACGCCAGAAGTTGCGCCAATTTGAAGGCATTTTCATTCTGTTTCGCCACGCGCAGATCGAAGGTTTTTAACTGCGTTCCAAGCCGGTAGGCGTCGTCCGGGCTGAGAATCAGGCCGACATATTTGCGATACGCCATCGCCGCCTGCCGCAGCGCGTCGTCATTGCCGCAGACCACGCCCGCCGTGATGTTGCCGTGCCCGCTGAGATATTTTGTCGCGCTGTGCAGCACGATGTCCGCGCCATCCGCGAGCGGACGCCAGAGATGCGGCGTGGCGAAGGTGTTGTCAATCACGACCGGAATGCCGCGTTCTTTGGCAAGCCGGATGATTTCTCTGCCATTCGCGACAATCAGCAGCGGATTCGACACCGGCTCAAAATAGAGCAGCGTTGGCCGCACTTCGTCCAACACGCGAGCGAATTCGTCGAGATCGTAGCTTTCCTGCCCGGTGCGAGGCGCGAAATATTTAACGCGCACGCCGCGCCGCTGTTCCAAGACTTTGGCAATATAGGCTTTCGTGCCGCCGTAAATTTCATCGAAAAAGAGCCATGTGCCGGTCTGATCCGCCTTGTGATAGAGCGACAGCGCAATATCCACCGCCGACATGCCTGAGCCGTTTAACACCGCCCATTTGCTCCCTTCTAAAGCGGCAATCTGCTGCTCCACTTCCATGACGGTCGGGTTGCCGTAACGAGTGTAAATCAGGGCGTCGCCGCTTTGCGGATTCGCGGACTCCGCTTGAAATGTCTGTTCGCATTGTTCGATACTGTCAAATACAAAAGCCGAATCTCGATAGACCGGCATTCTGGTTGGGGAAATATTCATGTATTTTTTACCACGAAACACACGAAAGACACGAAAAATTTAGACGAGAAAGCTGTCAGACACCTTGAAGGTGTCTGACAGCTACATCTTTTTTTGTGTGTTTCGCGTGTTTCGTGGTTTAACTCATGCGCTGCCACAATTTCGCGGCAGCCTGTTGGGCTTGTTGATAGAACGCGGTTGCGTCCGGGTGCGTAAAATGTCTGTTTTGTAACACGAATTTTCCGGCAATCATCACGCTGTCAACGTGCGCGTGGGTCATGCCGAAAATGAGATGCCCGCCAAGATTTCCGGCGTGAATCGGCGTTGGCGAGGGATAATCCAGCACAATCAAATCCGCCGCCGCGCCAACCTCCAACGCGCCGATAGGCAGGCCGAATAGCGTGCTGGCGATGCGCTGCCCGCCATTCAAAAACCGGATGCACTCTTCCGGGCCAAACGGAACTTTTTCATCTTGCGCCTTGAAATACATGCACTTGATTTCCTCGAACATGTTCGAAGAAATGCCATCCGTGCCGAGCGCGGCGCGGTCGCCGAATTCGTCAATCGGCGCGTAACCGACGGCGTTGTTCATATTCGAGCGCGGGTTGTGAATCAGCCAGCACCAGATATTCCGAATCCAGGCCAATTCCTCGCGGCTGACATGCACGCCGTGCGCTAACAGGCTTTTGTCATTCAACAAGCCGAAACTCGCCAATCGCGACGCGACGCTTTTGTCATACTGATCCAGCGACGTTTTCACATCGCACACATCTTCGGCAAGATGAATGTGAATTCCGGTCTGATAGGCGCGAACTAACCCGGCGCACATCTTCAGCGATTCGTCGCTGAGGGTGAAGGCGGCGTGAGCGCCCACCAAGCCCTTGACAAGTTCGCTCTGATGTTCCAGCAGCCAGCGGTTTTCTTCGATGCCCTGGTCGCGTTCGGCCTCTCCGCCGCGATCCGTGACTTCGTAGCACAACACGCCGCGCATTCCTAACATCTCGAACGCCTCTTTCATAATCTTCAGCGAACCGGAAATGCAACCGGGCGAGGCATGGTGGTCAATAATCGTCGTCGTGCCGCAGGCGATAGCGTCGAGAATGCCGGCGACCGCACTGTAATAAATCGCCTCTTCGTCCAATGCGCGATCCAACTTCCACCAGACCTTTTCCAGGATTTGCGGGAAATTGATGGGAGGCTCTTTTGGTCCCGGCATGCCTCGCGCTAACGCCGAATAGAGATGCGTATGGGCGCAGACCATCCCCGGCAGCATCAATTTGCCGGAGCAATCAACCTCGATGTCGCCGTCGCGCCGGGGCAACTCTGCGCCTTTTTCAATGATTTTTCCCTCAGCGACGCGCAGATCGGCTTGCTCAATTTTGGCTGGATACAGCGTCGCGAGCGTGGCATGTTTCAACAAATAGGTTTGCATAAAAGGATGATTCACCACGAAACACACAAAATACACGAAAAACGTAGCTGTCAGACACCTTAAAGGTGTCTGACAGCTTTTATCCAATCGAATTTTCGTGTCTTTTGTGCGTTTCGTGATAAAACTAAATAGAATATAGCTGGACAGTTCTCATGTGTCCCCGCATTTCCCCTGCCAATGCGCTTGAGCTTTGCGTGAAAGCGATTCCACTGTTTCATCCGACCAGAGATTGCGTTGCCATTCGGTATAATCGAAGTTATTGCGTTTGAACAGCATGATGAAACGCTCCGCATCAATGACATCCATCCCGTCAAAGAGCGTCCGCACGCCTTCGTTGAGAATTTCCAGATCAGTTTTCATGCCCATTTCCCCCTTCATGCGCGACAAATTCTAACGGATTCATCTCATTTTTCACGGATGGCACAGATTTTTTACGGCGTGTTTTTCATCTGGCAAATCTTCGTTATCTGCGGCTCAAACTATACGGCTGCGGATTGCGCGGTTTTCCAGATTGTCACCTGTTGATATATCTCATCAATCGCAGCGTCGCCCCAATAATTCGCAATATCTACAACGGAATCGCCCTGGCCGCGCTCCAGAAGCACGACAAATTCAGTCGCTTTTCGGATGCCTAATTGTTCGACAAGAATTCGCCATCCATCTCGAATAATCGAGAGCGTTTCAGCATTCATGGTCATGACTGCATTCATGCAAGGTCTCCTTGTTTGAGTTTTTCAACAAAACGGACAGGATTCATCACTGAAAAATATTCCTGACGATGCGCTTTGCCGAGACGACGATAACATTTGGCGTGAGGCATCATAATGACGTTTCGATCACAGGATAAAAAATACCGCGCCGCTCCTAAGATGGCCGACGCTAAGTGCAAAGCATCGCGAGCGCGATTGTGACAGAGAGTTTCTATCTGCTTTCCAAGTTCAAGGATTTCAAGAGAATTGTCAATATGCCTGTCGCATAATTTCAGATATTCGATCACTTTTGCCCGTTTTTCTTCATTCAAAATATGATGCACTTCGAAGAAAAGAATATCTGAGGATAACAGATGCAGTTTTCCTGTTTTTACGGCATCGATCAGTTCCAAAAACGCATTGGCTTCGGCTTGAATAGCTGCGCTCGTTTGATCGTCGAACGGACGCGCATAGACATTCGTATCGCAATAAATCAACATATCTTACCTCATCCGTGAAATCACTCGTTCCGCCTCATTTTCCAATCGTTTCAAGCCTAATTTCGCGAAGGTGGCTTTCGCTTTCAGCATGATTGGCAGCGCCTTGTCGTTCTGCCCTGCCGCCGCGAGCATCTGACCGTGCAGCAATTGGGCTTCGGCGAGATGATGCGGCTGTTGCAGGCGTTTGAATTCGGCGGCGGATTCTTTCAGGCGCGTCTGCGCGTCCACATACCGCGCCTTGAATTCGTTGATAAACGTCGTCTTCCCGATCCCCGCCTCGCCCGTGATGAACACGACCGAACCCTTGCCCTGCGCCGCGTCCTGAAAATAGCGGCCCACCGTCTCCAAATCCTGCTCGCGCCCGACAAATGTTGTCATCTGCTGCTCCGTATGGTCAAAAGCTGTCAGACACCTTTAAGGCGTCTGACAACTACGTTTTTCGTGTCTTTTGTGTGTTTCGTGGTGAAACTAAATTGTCCTTCAGGTTCAAGCACGTTTTTTGGCTTTGACGATATGCACAGGCTTGGTCATGGCGGCGATCCCGAAATCGCCGTAAAACGCTTCGACCTGCGCGGTGAATCCGCCTGATGGCAACGGTTTGACCTCCGTTATTGTAATTTCAGACGATGTATGATGATTCCTTCCAAGCGCGGCAATCACGACATACGCCTCAAAATCTATGTCCGGCGGAATCGGGTCAGGATCGAGGATGTTGTCAAAGAGATTGTGATACAGTTCTTCAAGTTCCTGCTGCGTTTCGACGACCATCACAACGCCGTCGGGATAATACGCCGCGTCGGAAAATTGCGCTTCCTCGATTTCGAGAATTTCCGTATTTTCTATTGAAGGAGCGGACGGAAAACGATACGTCTTTCTTTCAATGGAATCTGACTGCGCGTCGGATTCACAGCCAAGCAGCAATAACACCCCAAGAAACATCAAGAAATATTTCATGTTACACCTCTGATGATTACATGAAAGCGGCTGAAAATAAGTTCGGCACAGACCTCACAGGTTTTAAAAAACCTGTGAGGTATCTTGCGCGAATTTATTTTTTATATTTTACAGAAAGCAATTCCCTGTCAAGTTTTGATTTCTCGATTAGACCGTCTGACAGTACCGCCGATATGCACACTCCTGGCAAATCGCCCTGTCGTCGGCGCAGGGAACGTGTTCTTGCGTCAATTGGCGCAGGGCGGCGGCAAGTTCCGTCTCGAACGCCGCGAGCGCCGACGGCGAAAAATCAAAGGTGTCATAACGGACGTTCGGATGCGTGAAAAAGAGAATGCCGCGCATCTGTTCGACATGCAGCAGGCGCGAGACGGCGAGCGCGTACATTGTCATCTGCCGCTCATAGCCGTGCCGCCGGATTTCCGCCGGAACGTCCGCCGCTTCGACCTGATTCGTTTTGTAATCGAGAATCGTATAAACGTCATCCGCCGGATCGCGGAACAGCGCATCGAGAATGCCGGAAACATCGGCCTGCGACAGGCGCAGCATGAACGGATGTTCGCGCCAGACCTGCGGCGAACGCGCCAAAAGGTCTTTCACGCCGCTAGCCGCGTAATGTGTTCCGGCGCGTTCGATGGCCGTATCGAGCCGCTGGCGTTCCTCCGAATCAGGCGGAATCGGCGATGCGCTCACCGCCTCTTCGAGAATGCGGGCGCGTTCGGCGTCGGTTAGCATATCATCGAAAACGCGCTGCTCGAATAAGGCGTGAATAATCGTGCCGCGCTGCGCCCCGAAACGGTCATGTTCGGCGTGATCGTTCGCGCTTGATTCGTCCGGCGGCGCGGTTGCCAAAATATCGTCAAGCCGCAGCACCTCGCGATAATAGTAGCGGCGCGGGCATTCGAACAGCAGATGCAGCATGGACGGGCTGAGGCGAAACCGCTCGTTTTCCGCGCCGGTCGCCGGTCGCAGATTGTGTTGAAGCAGGCGGAATAGGTCGTCAATCTCTATTTCCCCTCCTGGAAGGGGTTGGGGTGGGTTTTCGGCGTTAACCCACCCCCTGCCCCTCCCAGGAGGGGAATTCAGCACTCGTTCCACGCTCTGCGTGGAACGCTGAACATCGCCGCTCTGCGGCGAATCGGACGCGGAGCGTCCGAACTCTTCCGTTCCACGCGGAGCGTGGAACGAGGTTTTCGCAGTCAACAAGGGAATCGTCAGGCCGTTGATGGCGATAGCATTGCGATGCTGCTCAAGCGCGTCGGCGAGCGGAAGGTGCTGCGTCAGCCAGCCGAGCCACGAATTCGGCCTGACGTTTTTTTTGAGCGAGCCGGAGAGAATCAGCGTATCCCGGGCGCGGGTGCAGGCGACATAAAAGAGGCGTTTCATTTCCGCGTCGGTTTTGTCGCGGTTGATGCGCTTTAAATATTCCCGCAAAAAGGTCGGCGACGGCTTGCCGTCATCCAGCAGCCCGGCGACCGACACGCCCGCCGCAATGTCCGGCGGCTGCGCGGCGCGAGGCGTCGAAAGCGCGTCAAGATAGACCGCTTCGTTTTCGCTGTAATTGAATGGCCGCTCAAGCTCCGGCACGAACACAATCGGGAATTCCAGCCCTTTGGCGGCGTGAATCGTCATCACCTGCACGACGTTCATCCCTTCCGCGAAAATCTGCGCTTCCCCTTCGCGCTCGGCGGCGGTTTCGAGTTCGTCCAAATAGGCGACGAAATCGCTGAGGGTTCGGAAGCCCTGCTGCTCGAATTTGCGGGCGATTTCGATGAATTTTTCGATGTTCGTGATCTGCTGCTCCGCCGCCGAATCCGCCGCAAGAATGCCGTACAGGCCGGTATCGTCGAGGACGCGGCGCAGCAGATGCGTGACCGGAATCCGCTCCGCGACCGCCTGCCACGCGCTGAGCAGATCGTGGGCGTGAACAATCATCGCGGGATCGAGTTCGGCGGGAATCAAATCACGATTCGCGGCGTGAAAGCGGAGTTTTTCCCAGAGCGTCCAGCGCGTGTTCGCGTCGTTGGAGGTCTTCACGCCTCCGGCGAGATAGACGAGTTGGTCGTCGGAGAGGCTGAGCAGCGGCGACCGCAAGACGCCCGCCAACGCGATCTCTTCGCGCTGATCCGACAGGACGCGCAGCAGATTCGACAGATCGTAAATCTCCTGCTGCTCGAAAAAGCCGATGCCGCCGGTGACGAGGAACGGAATGCCATGCCGCCGCAACGCCTCTTCGAACGCTTTCAGGCGCGTTCGCGTTCGCAGCAGGATCGCGATGTCTTTCCATTGCGCCGGGCGCGTTTTCGGCTTCTCCGACGCGCTTTCGTCGTCATGCGGCGTCGCCGGAATCATCAATTCGCGGATGCGGCGGGCGATCATCTCCGGCTCGTTCGATTCCGCCGCCGCCTCGCCGCTTTCGGCCTCGTCGTCCTCGCCCGCGTCATCGAACGCGAGCATCAATTCCACCGGCTTCGCCTGAATATCGAGCGGAATCCCCTTTTCGCGGCGCGGCACAAGCTCCTGATGCGGCACGTCATACGGGCGTTCCGGGTCGAATGTCGGCAGAAAGAGGCGGGAAAAGAGGAAATTGCAAAACGTGATGACCGCGTCGTCGGAACGGAAATTTTCGGCCATGCTCAATTCGCCCGTTTTGTCGCCTTCGCCGACGACTGGCGCGTCGCCGAGATCGGGAATCGCCATGTCAACGGCGTCAAGCTGATGCGCGGCGTTGACGAGCTTCAACTCGTTGCGGACTTCGGCGAACACCGAGACTTCCGCGCCGCGAAACATGTAAATGGATTGTTTTTCGTCGCCGACGATGCAGAATTTGTCCTTCGCAAGCCCCTGTTTCGTCAGGCCGAGACGCCGGATGATTTCCCATTGCAGTTGGTTCGTGTCCTGAAATTCGTCCACCATGACGTAATCGTAGCGGCTGCTCAACAACTGCTGCACGTCGGGCTGACGCAGCAGGCGCAACGCCCGTTCCTGCAAATCCTCGAAATCGAGGCGGCGGCGGGCGGCTTTTTCCTCATCATAGCGGCGCAGCGCGGCGAGAAACAGCGCGGCGAGCGCCTGCTGTATCTGAAAGCTGCGCAATTCGGTCGCGTCATGAATCGGCATTTCAGAAAACGCATTATCATAAATGAATTTCAGCGTCTCGAAACATTTTTTGACTCGTTTATCCCGATCTTCCGCTTTCCAGGCCGCGCTGCTGACGCCTTGCAAATTCATTTCTCGTTTCAGCATCGCGAGAATATCGCGTTGTTTTCGAAATTCACGTTCCGCCCGAAATTCAGTGTCACGATCCACGATAATTCGGCAACGCAATGTAAATTTGCCTGTATCGCCCGGCGGCATGATTTCGCGGATTTCAGTGATGGCATCACTCCAGCGCGAATCGGCGGCGATGCGCTGAACGGCGCGGCGCTGCTGTTGTTCGCAGAGCGCGTATAATTGCCGCAGGTAAGCGTCGAACTCGGTCTGCGTGATGCGTTCGGCCCAGAGCAGGGCTTTGTCGCGGACGCCGATCAACTGCTGCACGATCTTTCGCAGCGCAGCAGGCTGCCATTGCTGCGCTAACAATCGGAGAGAGCGGACATTCTTTTCGGCTTCCTGACGCAGCAGATCGTCAATCAGGCGTTTCAGCAGAATCGTCTGCGCGGCCTCGTCCAACACCTCAAAATTCGGGTCAACGCCCGCTTCAATCGGGAATTCCCGCAGCAATTTCTGGCAAAAGCCGTGAATCGTCGAAATGTTGGCGAGCGGCAGATGTTCCAGCACATCTTCCCAGAGATGCGCGCTGCCGAGGTCGGAGGCGGCGCGTTGCAGCACCTGTTCGCGGATGCGCCCCAACATTTCGCCCGCCGCCTTTTCGGTGAAGGTGATGGCGACGATGCGGCGCACGTTGTGATTGTTCCGTTCCAGACACCAGAGGTAGCGCCGCACAAGTACGCTGGTTTTGCCCGATCCCGCTCCGGCGGTGACGGCAATGTTGCGCGAAATATCGCAGGCTAATTTTTGAGAATTGGTAAAGTTCATGAGTTCGATTGGCGCGATGCGTTCGCCCTGAAAGGGCGATGGAATACAGGCAGTGGTTTCAACCACTGAATCGAGACCGGCGGTTGAAACCGCCGTCTGTATCTCGCCGCCCTTTCAGGGCGAATGTGATATTTTATAACCATTGCCCGACATAGTCAATCGCTTTGCCGAGCATCTGGCCGAGCGCGACCGCCTGCGGCACGGTTTCGCCGATTTTCGTCAAGATCGCCTTCGCGTTATCGAGCGCATCCGCCGCTTTCTTTTTATCAGGTTTTTCCTTCTTTGACTGAATTTCGGCGGTTTTCACTTCATGCGCCATCTCTTCTTTCGCGTCCTCCGGCAACGGCGCTTGCGCGATCATTTTCTGCAATTCCACCAGAAGCGCTGTCAAATCTTGCGGCGTGTGCAGATTGTACGTTTTCGCGCCGGTCGTAAAATTCTGTGAGCCTTGAATCAAATCGCCGTTCAAATTCTGAAACTGGTTGTTGAATTGAGTGTTCGTTGCCATTGGTTTGTCTCCTTGTTGAACGGTCACATTCCCGCCATAGATATTCGTTTGATGCGTCGGCGCAGGCGCATAGAGCGGCGCAGAGGCGCGGAGTGTCGCCTGTGCGCCCGGCGTGTTCAGCAGGGCGATCAGGCGCGTAATTTCTTTCTTTTTCTCCCCGCCAACGCTCTTATACACTTCCTGCAACAGCGCGATCTGTTCCTCTATTTGCCCGCTCTTCGCGAAATGATCCAATAGCGAGGCAACACAATCATACGCGCTGCCGCTCAGATTAACGGATGGCAGCAAATCGCTCAATCCGGCGTTAATCAGCACGGCGCGGCGCGACGGTTCGTTGGCAAAACAGGGGAGCGGCGTCAAAAATTCGGAGAGTTCCTGAATGATATTTTCCATAGTATGTCCCATCGTTTTGGCGAGAATGCAATTCTTCCCTTTCGCCTAACGATAGGGCAGAACAGCGTCCCCGCCATGCGTATGCTAAGATTTCCCACGTCCGATATTGCGCGACGAGAATCACGGCGCGTCAAGAAAAAAATAGCGGCATTCTGGCGGATGCCGGGAAAGAATTTTTTTAAATACTCTTGACATGCTGATACTCTGTCCTCATTCAGAATAGAAAGCGTATCGCAAACAGCAACACGATCAATTGGAGAGACTGCATGAAACTCGATAAAAACGTGGTATTGTTAGGGTTGACCTCGTTTTTCACTGACGTGGCGAGCGAGATGATTTACCCGCTGATCCAGGCGTTTGTCAGCATGATTCTCGCGTCGCGACAAGCGCTGCTCGGCCCGGCATTAGGCATCATCGAAGGGATTGCTGAGTCAACGGCCAGCCTGCTAAAAGTGTTTGTCGGCTACTATTCGGATAGAATTCAACAGCGCAAGCGCCTGACGATTGCGGGTTACGGGTTATCTGCTGCCGCCAAACTGGTGCTATTTTTCGCCTCAATGGGCTGGTATCTTGTTCTGATTTCGCGTTTTTTGGATCGCATCGGCAAAGGGATTCGCACTGCGCCGCGTGACGCGCTGATCGCCGAATCCACGCCCCAGGAAATGCAAGGCCGGGCCTACGGTTTTCACCGGGCGATGGATTTCGGCGGGGCGTTTGTCGGCGTGCTGATTTGTTATCTTGTCAGCCTCCGTTTTCTCGATCCAATCACAAAAAATCTGCGCGATCTTCAGACGTATTATCTGCTGTTTTCATTATCTATCGCGCCTGCCGTCATTGGCGTTGCCCTGCTGTTTTTCGTCAAAGAACGCCATGCGCTGCCTGTCGAAACGAAAATGCGCCCGCGTCCAAACCTTGATATTCGTCAATATGACCGCAATCTTCAATGGTTTTTTCTCGCCGAATTTCTCTTTACGCTCGGCAATTCTTCGAACCAATTTTTGCTGCTACGGAGCATGAATCTCGGCTATACGCTTTCTTCGGTGATTTTGATGTATCTGCTGTTTAACCTCGTCACAACGGCGCTGTCCACATTTTTTGGCACGCTTTCAGATAAAATCGGGCGGCGCAAATTGATCGCCGCAGGGTATACTGTGTATGCGCTGGTGTATTTATCGTTCGGCGTTCTGACCGAACAGACGAAAGGGTGGCTCTGGCTCTTCTGGCTTGTATATGGCCTCTATTACGCCATGACTGAGGGGGTGGAAAAAGCGTTTGTCGCCCGGCTTGCGCCGCCGGAATCGAAAGCGACCGCATTAGGCTTGTCTCATACGATTGTCGGGGTCACGCTGCTGCCTGCCAGCGTGATTGCCGGGGCGTTATTTACGGTGTCAAAGTCTGCGCCGTTTCTTTTCGGCGGCGCGATGAGCGTGTTGGCGGTTATTATAATGGCGGCGCTTGTTAAAGAGTAAATGAGGAAAACGGCCTGATCGGACATAATTTTGCCAATGGACGATGTGCGATTGGGCAGCCTCGCCGCAGTTCCGTTAGCATAAATCTCTGCTATTGTGAATTGCCATACGTAAATCGAATTAGACAAATGGAGCGTAATAAAGTTCCCATTTTTTTACAGTCGCGGTTTTTTTTATAGAATTTTTCTTTACAAAAAATAATACCTTTTATACTAAAAAATCTCAAATATTTGAGAAATAAATCGGGACTTTACTTTAATCGTTTGCTCGCGAACGTTCTGTGATCGCGTTAAAAAACTGTTTTCCAAAGATATTATTGGGGATTTCTTAAAAAAACACTATATTTTTGGATGAATTTGATCGTATAAGTGAGGGAATGTGATATGAAACTTTCTGTATTTTCCTGGTTCAGCCTGATGATAGTAGGATGCATGTTTCCTGTTGCCGTTTTGGCTGAAGAAATAAACCGCGATGCGCGGTGGCATAAAAATATTGCGAACTCCAGCATTCGCCTTGAATCTGGCGCTGATATGCAAGCATCGAAGATAGAATTCCTTGAACCTGAAGAAATGAATGCCATTTTCCCAGAAAATTCAGTAACAGATGGAGAAATTTCGCTTCAATTTGCCGTCAATGAAGACCCTCTTAAAGGCACGCCTCCCGTTTCGATGGCAAGCCCCTGGAAATGGCATGTAACTCATTTCAGCCAGTATCAACGAGACGATGGCACGCAAGTGACATCAACGCTGCCGGCTGGGGCTCAAACGAATTCTGCTCGGAGAGAACTTCCGTTTGAAGATGAAAATCCTCCGGTTGCGGCGACAACAGTCTCTGGGACGGTCGCCAATATCTCTGTCTATACCGAATTCGGGATTACTGGCGGCGATATTGAAGAGGTTGATTCTTCTCAGATTGCTGATACCGGCCTCTCTGGCGATGAGATTGACAGCGCAATCAATCAGGACCTCGCCGGATATTATGTTTCCAGCGGGGCCAATATGGGCGTTGGAAATTGGACGATTGGTGTTCAGGCCGGGTATGAAACCGCCGTAGGAAATGTGGTATCACATAAAAAATCTTCAACAACCTATTCAAGTGCTGTGGATTCAAGAGAATTATTAGGAAATGTGCAATCATCCCGTTCGATGATTGTTCAACCAACCACGCAAACGACGGCGATCACCGCGCAAGACCTGTTCCAATTAGTCTATTTTCAGGGAAGCGCGGACGCAGCCTTCTCGGAGAAATTAGGGTTGAAATTCGGAGCGCTCTGTTTTGCCGTCCCGGAAATGCTTGTCTCTACGTTTGAAGGCTCGAACCAGAATGGATATGGCTTCGAGATTTTCGGTGATGTCAATTATCAATTAGGAAAATCATTGAATTATACACTGTATCTTAATTATGCGCTGACAGACGAATATTTCAGCGATGACTCGATTTATCAGATTTTGCATAAACTGGAATTGAAATTTTGAGGCCCCGCACGCCTTGTTTTGCGCAACCATCGCCCCTCCGGATCATCTGATTCAGAGGGGTTTTGTGTCTCTATCAGCAGGGACATCACTGGATTCCCTGTTGCGGCAGAAAACTCTCCCTGCGATAATATAATAACTTGACATCTCTTTTGCCGATTGTTTACGTGGCGAAAATTTTTATGTTGGCAGGGAAATGATTGAGAAAAGGAGCTTAGAACGAATGGAAAATCAACACGTACAGTCCAATAATATGGCAGAACAACTTGCCGAACAGATTACGCAGGAATTAGAAAAAGTTGTCGGAATTGATCAAGCGCAATTGCGCCAGTATATTGACAATATCGCTGGAATGCGTTCCAAAGAAATCGAAACCGTGCTCAAAGGTTTAAAAAGCCGGTTAGGAGAAAAATTATTGCCTCTGTTAGAAGAAATGACTCGCCATGAGAATGAAACGTTGGCAGAAATCGGCGTGAACGGACTCGGCACGGTGCCTTCGTTTAAAGCCGCGCAATTTCTGGCAGAAATTAACAATACGCATCCGTTGAAAACCATTCGAAAGGCCGCAAGAAAAAGCCTGCATAAGCTGAAAACGGTCGGGATTGAGGTCGAAACAACGATTAAACCATTGTTAGGAGAAATCAAACATACCCGTTATAAAGCGATGATCAGCCCGGTGGATGGCACGGGAACGCAGTTGATTCTGCTGACGCAAGAAATGCTGGCAGGCGATCTTCATTTTCTTCAGGTTGTCGCCAGCGATGAGGACGGTATTGCAGAATGCACGTCGAAACGCGGTATGACCAAAAAAATGTTCGCCAAACTGCCAGAAACCTTTGCCATGCAGGTTGGCGCAAAAGAGCCGATGTTAGCGGAAGCCGATTATGATTTCGCCATGTCGCTCCTGTTAGACGCGGAAAAAGTGACAGAATCGCTGCCGGAAGAATATGAATCGGGCAAAAACTTCTTCGAACTCAGCCAGGCGCAAGCGGTCGCCAATCCGGTTTATCAAACGTTCGATGTTGACGTGTTGAAACAGCAGCCGGAACTCCTGAAAACGTCTGCCGAGTTATTCCAGAACGATCATTTCTTAAGCTGGCACCTGCCGCTGAACGAACTCGGCGACTACGCGCAGGAATTGTTAGATCAGGACGATTCGCCTATCGAAATCTCTGAGAACGTCCGACAAGAACGAAAAGATGATGTTTATCAAAAGGTGATTGACGCGAAAGTTGATGAGACGATGACGCAACGCCTGAAACGTCGCCTGGAAATTATGGCGTATGTTTTCGCGCAGCAGGGCAAAGAAGACGATGCGAAAAAATCGCTGATTGCCGCCATCAGCCTTGGCGAAACGCCACGAGCGGAACTGAAAGCGCATCCGTTCTTGCGCGAACTCCTGACCATCAGCCTGACCGCGACGCAAGACGTGCTGGAAAGTGGATATAACCCGGAAGAGCTTGATCGCAAAGAGTATTATCTCATGCGTGATGATGACGGCAACATTCGCGTGGAATATTCGGAGCAGCCGCATCATCATGACCATAATCACGATCACCATGACCACGATCACGACGAAGACTGCGATTGCGGCCATGATCACGAATGACGAACTCCGCTGGAAACACATGCGACGCATGTCGTTTCCGGCGATAAAAACAACGCCATGAAGAGCATAAAAATCGGATTGATTGGATTTGGCACAATTGGAACCGGAGTGATCAAGACTCTGCAAACGCAGCGCGAATTGTTGACAGCCCGCACGGGCATGTCTTTAGAATTGGTGAAAATTGCCGATCTCGACATTACGACCTCACGCGGCGTGGAGGTTGCGCCGTCCATGCTGACGACGAATGTCAACGATATTCTCGAGAACCCTGAGATTGACATTGTCATCGAGTTGATCGGCGGATACGAACCGGCGAAAACGTTTATTTTACGCGCCTTGCGCAACGGCAAGCATGTCGTGACCGCGAATAAAGCCCTGTTGGCCTTGCATGGCAAAGAAATTTTCGAGACGGCGATGCAGCATCATGTCGATGTCGGGTTCGAAGCGAGCGTCGGCGGCGGCATTCCAATTATCCGTTCTATGCGGGAAGGGCTGGTGGCGAATAATTTCAGCGAAATTTACGGCATTCTGAACGGCACCACCAATTTTATCCTCACCGAAATGACGGAAAAAGGCGAGGATTACCATAAGGTGTTGCAACACGCCAAAGAGCTTGGCTACGCGGAAGCCGATCCGACGTTTGATGTCGAAGGGATTGACGCCACGCATAAAATCATCATTTTGACCTATTTAGCGTTCGGTCAATATGTCACGATGGATCAAGTCTTCACTGAAGGGATCAGCCAATTGCATCCGATTGACATTAAACTGGCCGGAGAACTTGGCTATAAAGTCAAATTGCTGGCCATCAGCCGTCGGATTGACGACAGGATCGAAGTACGCGTTCATCCGACGATGCTTCATGCCCAACATCTACTGGCCAAGGTTGACGGATCGTTTAATGCGGTGTATGCTGTGGGCGATATTGTGGATTCGACCATGTCGTATGGACGCGGCGCCGGAATGATGCCGACAGCAAGCGCGGTGTTGAGCGATATTGTGGATATTGCGCGAGGCATCAACAGCGGCGTGGCGAATCGCGTGCCACTCGTGTATCCGCTGTCCGCCAGTGAACACGCACTGACGATTCAGCCGCGTAACCGATTCTTAGCGCGGTATTACTTGCGGTTTACGGTGTTAGATCGTCCGGGAGTGTTGTCATCTATCGCCGGAGTGTTGTCGGATCACAAAATCAGCATCGCGTCTGTGATTCAAAAAGAAGTGCATCCGGTGGACAGCGTGCCGCTCGTCATGCTGACCTACGAAGCCTACGAACACGACATGCAGGAAGCGATTCAGAAAATTGAAAAATTAGATGGCGTGACTGCCAAAACGGTTGTGATTCGGGCGTTGCTGTAATTTCTCTGATGCCACAATTGTCAGACACGTTCAACGTGTCTGACAATTTTTTTTGCTTATTTTTCCGTACAAATATACACACCCTCCCGATATTCTTCCTGAAACAGCGGCGGCGTCTGAAGGTAGGCGCTGACGCGCTCGCAAAATAAGGCCGTCACCGTATCAGTCGCCCATTCCTGCCGCAAGGCGGCAAATGCCTGCTCAGCCTGTTGCAGATGACCTGATTCCAGCAAATGATGTGCCTGATGAAAGCGGTGAAGAAAACGCTCGATCTCTGGCCTCTGCCGCAGCACCTGATAAATCTGCACGCCGCGAGTTTTGCCTTTCACCCGCACCGCATCCAAATACCTGAACGCCAATCCATCCTGAGGCGAGAGCAAGGGTTGCAACGCCTGATACGTCGTCTCGCTGATGACAATCTGCGCGCCGTATTGTTTGGTCAAGCCTTCGAGCCGCGACGCCAAATTGACCGCATCCCCCATCACCGTGTATTCCATGCGCGACGACGCGCCCATCAATCCAGCCACCAATTTGCCGGTATTGATGCCGATGCCGATGTTTAATTGCTTGCCGATACTCGAAGTGAGCGTTTGATTGAATTCTTCGAGCGCCGTTGTCATATCCAGCGCGGCGAAGACGGCATCTTTCACGCTCGATTCGCGGGCAATCGGCACGCCGAACAGCGCCATCAGCGCGTCGCCGATATACTTGTCAATATTGCCGTGATGATGGTAAATGCACTCGCTGACGCGAGTAAAATAGGCGTTCAACACGTCTAACAACGCTTTTGGCGGCAGCAATTCCGAAAAAGTCGTAAAGCCGCGAATATCCGAAAACAGCACGGTGGCAATTCGCTCTTCGCCGCCAAGCTGCAAGTCGCTCCGCAGAATTTCATCCGCGATTTCTTTCGAAACCACTTTATTCATAACTCCGCGAATCCGCTCTTTTTCGTGCAGACCCTCGACCATCCGGTTAAATGCGCCGCCAAGCTGGGAAAACTCGTCCCGGCTGCGAATGGTGACGCGATACTCCAAATTACCGCGCTCGATTTCGGTTGTGGCCTGCTGCAACTGCGTGATCGGCTTAGAAATGCCGCGCGCAAAGAAAAACGATAAGACCAGCCCGATCAGCACGCCGCCGACGGCAAATTCGATCAGAATACTGCGAATCGCTTTTACAAAGATCAGCTCACGATCTAAAGACGTCAGAATCAGGTAGGGCGGGGAGTTTTTCTGGGTATCAACCACATTAACGACGAGAAAACGTTCCTGCTGAAAAGGAATCAGGCGCGCCTCATTTTCAGAAAATGAGAAAATGCTCGGAAGCTGTTGCTGGATAATGTCAGGCGGCATCAGCGTCCCATTCAATTGTGTGATCCGCGAAGAAAGAAAAATCTGCTGCTGGTTGATAAACGCAATATCAGCCTTTGTCAGCGTTTTGATATGCTCAACGTCTTCTTCATTCCAGGTCAAGCCGACGATCAGCACGCCAAGAATTTCTTCTTCTTCATCAAAACCGATTGTGACCGGCAAAGCGATGATTTGCCGCGCTCGGCCAGCGGAAATCACAAAACCGCTGCCGTGTTTGCCGTCACGCGCGTCATGATAAAATGGCTGCTCTAACAACATCTCGCCAATTTCCCGCCCGTCAGCATTGATCGCCAGGATCGTATCTCCCGTATCTACGACGGCTAACAGGCTGAGTTGGGGGTAATCTGGCAAGATTTCGCCATTCATCAGATCGTCTCGCGTAGGCTCATCAAGCGTCGAGTCGGTCAGAATCAGGCGAATAAATTCCGATCCGGCCAGGCCGCTGGCAATCTCTTCAAGGCGGCGCTGGCGATCTGCCATTAATGTCAAGACGAGAAGCCGCGTCTCCGTAAAATTCTCTTTGATGACCGCAATCGCATTCTGTTCGATTTGATGCTGGACAATCCAAAAAATCCCAGCCAACAGCGACAAAATGATTCCGGCGATCAAGAGCGTCAATTTATACTTGAAATGAAACATCGCGGCTCACCGTCTGTGAAAATTTTCGATTTTTCTACCAACGACTGCGTAGGTGTAATGCACAACACGTTGTGGTCAGGGAAAGCTGTCAGACACCTTCAAGGTGTCTGACAGCTCTGTCCATAACGTTCTGTGTCATTACACGTAGGGACGAGGTCTCCTGGCCCTTTCGGGCAGGGCAACCATGCCCCTACATATTTTCTGGCCTCAATACGACGAACCGCCGTCCGATGACGACGAGGAGTATGATGAGGAGCCTGAAGGGTAGGATTGCCCTTCTTTATTCGCGTGGTTCATAAAATCGCGCACTTTTTTCTGGCTGACGACGCTGAAATTCAATTCGACATTCTGCCCTGCGATCTTCGCGACGTCTTGCGCCTCGCCTTCATAAATATGCCAGACTTTTACGGTATATTCGCCGTCAGGCACATTCTGAATGACAAAATGCCCGTCTTCGTCCGTGACCGTAAAATACTGATTCGGGACGATAAAAATATCGGCAATCATCTGCTGATGGATATTGCAATACACGCGATGCGCCCCGATTTTCTGCAATCGCACGGACTCCGATTTGCCTTTGCCATATCGCCCGACATCGAACGGCTCGGCGTCATGCGGCGAAAACGCGTTGTGCATCAACACGTCAGCATTCGGAATTGCAATTTCCTGTCCCTGAATCGCCACCAAAAGACGCGGCGAGAATCGTTTATCTTTTTGGTTTAAAGTGACGGGAGTTTCAGGAGCAGGCGTCTGAATCCCTTCAAGATAAACCACCGCATTGGCAAAGCTTTTCAACGGCTTTTGCCCGCCCTTTTCCAGCACATCAACGCGTCCGGAAATGTCGGCGGCAAGCGCCATGTTCGTTAAAAGTATCCCGAACACTGCATACATGATCGTTTTCATGAGGCTATCCTCCTTCGGCTCGCGGAGTCATCAACGCCCAACAGATGTGTTTGAAAAAATCATCAATTGATACGTCGAAACAGCGTTTCACCCGACGATCTCTGTTCCATTTTATGGTAATTGGCATGAAACTCACGTTAATATTGAGTAGTTTGTGAATTGTGTTTATATCCACTCCTTTTATAGATGCAAGCATTGATTTTTAATAAGACCTCACAGGTTTTAAAAACCTGTGAGGTCTTGATGAACTATGCGATATTAATTTTCAATGCCCGCATCTATAATACCTGCAACAGAACGCATTCTGTTTAAGAACGATGCTATAATTCTTGATCATCAAGAACCGGGAATGCCCTGTCAAGCAGGAATCTGATTATTTTTTCAAAATCTCTGCAAAATTCGCAGATTGTTACGTAGAGATATTGACGCATGACAGATGAAAAAAGGAGCTATTCATGTTGGTCGAAACGATAGTTTCGACCAACACCATCGCGCATAAACATTTTATGTTCAGGAGAGAAAATGAAACAACGTGTGAGTCTCATCATATTCAGCGTGTTGTTATTGAATGGAATGGCATCGTCGCTGTTCGCCGATGATATTCCTGAAGGCTACCATGTCGTGCATCGTGAAGTGTCGCTCACCAATCTGGCCGAGTTCCCCGAATATCTGCTGATTGGCTATATCATCGGCCCGATGATTGAGGGTTATAACCTTCAGGTTATTGAAGACAATGTGCCGCTCGATAAAGGCTATAAATTTAATGCTTACGCCCTCTTTGCCATACCGAAATCGCTGGCAGAACAGGCTGGAGGAATCGAAAATATTGATTTCAAAAAAATCGCCGACACCATTCCTCCGATAGAGATTCTTGATCCGGGCGATCAGTATGTCGCCGATGAGAATCCGGTTAACGAGGAGTATTATTTTTATGCAATTGTCAAAGCCGCCGACGAGACGCTCACGCTGAAATTAACCCGGCAACTCCTCAAATATCGAAATGGACAGGCGGATAAAATCATTAATTATTAACTGATGTTACGCAGCGCCGCCGACAATTCCCCTCCTGGGAGGGGCAAGGGGTGGGTTCGTCCGTGAGTGATTGCTCGTGTCAAGAACCC
>DF820455.1:426157-482242 GCA_000739515.1 Candidatus Moduliflexus flocculans | reverse complement strand
CCCCCAACCCCTCCCCGGAGGGGAGTGTGCGGTCATTCGTCTCGAATCGGCTGCGTAACATGAGTTATTAACAGATGAGCTATTTATTCCCTTCTGAATGACTCAGAAGGGAATTTTTTTTGAAACAGCCATGTATGAACTTCATTATCTCCGTTCGTTAGCGCTGACAATTTTTATCGAGACGAGCCTGCTGTTTCTCATCGTTCGCCAATTTTACAAACTTCCAGAAGCGCAACTGAGCCGCACGCTGCTTCTTGCGGGTGGAATATTGGCATCAGGCGCGACGCTGCCGTATGTCTGGTTTGTGTTTCCCGCGTTTATTCAGGATCATGCGTTTTACACGATTGCCGTCGAAAGTTTTGCCACGATTGCAGAAACCGGGATTTTTATCGTCTTATTCCGAATGACATGGAAAAAGGCGTTTATTCTATCGGCATGTTGCAACACAGGATCGTTTATCGCAGGAAAACTGCTGACATAACATATAACGACAAGGATGCGTATCAATCAGTGGGTTTGCTGATTATCGTATTAAAAATGCGCGTGTTCAGTCATTCCAGCAATATTCTTGCCCATGAGAAATCCTTGTAGCTTTTTCGCCGAAAACAGGCATTTTGTAAAATTTCCAAAATTTCGTTTGACAAACGCTCGCTCATTTTGCAACGTGTGACTCGTCTCGAAGATTAACTTATTCACGCAGGGATTCCGCCGGTGCGGAAGCCTCTTTTCGAAAGGATGCAGAATGGAACGCTATCACATCGAACATCTCGTTGCGACATGGCGACGTATGTTGCCCGCGTTACTTATTAGCGGCGTAGTCGCTATCAATTGAAGCCTGGGGTTTTTCCAGGAATCGAATCGCTTTACGCTTTTCTTCTCTTTATTCCGGAAACGGAACTCCCAGACTTCATGCCAGTTTGCCCCCTTGCGGGCAGTCTATCAATTTCTCTATTTTCCAATTGTTTGTTTGTTTAGTTTGATGGTCGCGCGTTGACGCATCGGCGTCTCTTTCGCCGTGATTGGCTTATTTGATGGCTTTTTACGCCATTGTTCGCGTCAGCGTCTCCATCGAACAATTTTCCCGGCATTCGTCGCGCCGTTCGCGATTTGCTCCCCAAATCGCCGGTGAGACGCTCGAAGGGATATGGGAGGCTCACATGACATCCCGCTCAAAACGGCATCTGACATTGCTGTGGGACAGCATGGCAGGAATGCGGCGGCAATACGCCGCCGCAGTTATCATGATGGGATTCGCCGCGCTGCTCGGCCTGATGGCGCCTTTAGTGCTGCGAACCACAATTGATTCGATTCTCGGCGACGCGCCCATCGGCAGGGAAGGGCACTGGCTTGCGGAACTGATTGCGCTGGCAGGCGGAAAAACCGTCGTGCTGCACAACCTCTGGCTCTGCGCCATCATGCTCGCGCTGTTGTCAGTCGCCGAATCGGTCTGTTTATATCTGAAAGGCACATGGTCGGCAATGGCGGCAGAGGCGACGGCGCAGCGTATCCGCGACCGCGTGTACGATCATTTGCAGCATTTAACCTACGATTATCACGTGAACGCCGAAACTGGCGATCTGATTCAGCGCTGCACCTCCGACGTGGAGACGATCCGGCAATTTCTCGCCGTGCAGTTCGTCGAAGTCGGCTACGCACTCTTTTTGGTCGCTATCGTGCTGCCGATGATGTGGTCGCTCGACGTGACGATGACGCTCATCAGTATGGCGATGATTCCGGTGATTTTCGGCTTTGCGTTTCTTTTTTTCAAGAAGGCGAAACAGGCGTTCGAGGCGTCGGATGAAGCAGATGGCCGCCTCTGCACGATGTTGCAGGAAAATCTGAACGGCGTGCGCGTGGTCAGGGCGTTTGCGCGGCAGCAGCACGAAATCGAAAAATTCGCGTCGTCTAATCAGGAATTCCGGGAATTGACCTATCACCTGATCTGGTTGATGGCGGTGTACTGGTTCGTGTCGTCGCTGCTCGGCATGATCCAGGGCGGCGGCGTCTTAATCGCGGGCGCATATCGGGCGGCGCATGGCATGTTGACGGTCGGAACATTAGTCGTGTTCATTTCCTACGTGCAGCGGCTCTTTCATCCGATCCGGCAGATGGGGCGGATTCTGAGCGATATGGGCAAGGCGATGGTGTCATTGCAGCGGATTCAGGAAATTCTGGATCAGCCGATTGATGCCAGCGAGGCGCATCTGCTGTCGCCGCGCATTCATGGCGACATCGAATTTCGGAACGTCTCGTTCGAATATGAGCCGGGCAAGCCGGTCTTGCAGGACATTTCGTTCACCGCGAAAAAGGGACAGACCGTCGCGATTCTTGGGCCGACCGGCTCAGGCAAATCGTCGCTCGTGCATCTGCTGTCGCGGCTGTACGATTATCAGGCCGGATCGATCACGATTGACGGCGTGGAATTGAAAGAGGTCAACAAGAAATGGCTGCGGCAGCATGTCGGTTTAGTGCTGCAAGAGCCGTTCATGTTCTCGAAAACCGTGAAAGAAAACATCGGTTTAGCTCAGAAAGAGGCCGATGACGCGGCGGTGATCGAGGCGGCGCGGATCGCGGCGGTGCATGACGTGATTCTGTCGTTCGAACACGGCTACGACACGGCGGTCGGCGAAAAGGGCGTGACGCTCTCCGGCGGGCAGAAGCAGCGGGTCGCGATTGCGCAAACCTTGATGAAAGACAGCCCGATTCTGGTGTTCGACGATTCGCTGAGCGCGGTGGATACCGAAACCGACGCCGCGATTCGGCGGGCGCTGCGGGAGCGGAATGGCGCGACGACCTTCATGATTTCGCACCGCGTCACCACGCTGTCCGAAGCCGACACGATTCTCGTGTTAGACGGCGGGCGGCTCGTCCAGACCGGCTCGCATGAGGAACTGATTCAAGAAGATGGGTTGTATCGGCGCATCTGGGAAATCCAGAGCGAACTTGAACACGATTTGCAAGCGGAGATGAATTAACAAGAAATGACCTTCAGGAGTGCAAAAGCTTGCTTTTGCCGCGTGACATTGCCTGACGTTGTCAAGCCGCAAAAGCAAGCTTTTGCACTCCTGAAGTCATCGAAAACGATGTTTCACGAAGAAGAATACACTGCCAGGTTCGATTTAGCGTTATGGAAACGGCTGATGCGCTATGCAAAGCCGTATCGAGCATTATTTGTCAGGCTGTTGTTCATTATGGTCACGGTCGCCCTGATTGACACGAGCTTTCCGCTCATGACCAAATACGCGATTGACCATTTCGTCATTCCCGGCACGTTAGACGGCGTCGGGCGGTTTGTGCTGGTCTATCTTGCGATCATTGCGGCGCAGGCCGTCAATGTGTACCTGTTGATTACGACTGCCGGCAAAATTGACATGGGGGTCGTGCATGACATCCGGCGCGACGGCTTCGAGCGGCTGCAAGAACTGTCGTTTTCGTATTACGACAAAACGCCGGTCGGCTGGATGATGGCGCGAATCACGTCGGACACGCGCAAATTGGGGGACATTTTCGCCTGGTGCGTCGTGGATGGCATCTGGGGCATGACGATGATGGTGGCGATGAGCGGCGTCATGCTGTATTTGAACTGGAAACTCGCGCTGCTGACGCTGTCGGTCGTGCCGCCGCTCGTGCTGATCAGCTTCTTGTTTCAGCAGCGGTTTTTGAAAACGCATCGGCAGGTGCGGAAAATCAATTCCCGCATCACGGCGGAATTCAACGAAGGAATTGGCGGCGCGAAAACCACGAAAACGCTCGTGCGGGAAACCGAAAACCTGCGGGAATTTCAGGAAGAAACCGGTGAGATGTTCCGCTCGTCGGTGCAGGCCGCGATTTACACATCGCTCTATCTGCCGATTGTGCTGATGCTCGGCAGCGTCGGGGCGGGGCTTGCGCTCTGGTTCGGCGGCGAGGCGGTGTTGATGCAGACCATCAGCTACGGCACGCTTGTCGCGTTTTTGTCGTATGCGGTGCAGTTTTTCGAGCCGGTGCGCGACCTCGCCCGGATTTTCGCAGAATTTCAATCCGCGCAGGCGTCGGCGGAGCGAACGATGAGCCTGATCGAAACCGAACCGGAGATCAAAGACACGCCGGAAGTCATCGCGGAATTCGGCGACATGCGTCAGCCGAAGCGGGAAAACTGGCCGAAGATCGCCGGAGACATTTCGTTCCGCAACGTCTCGTTTGCCTACAAAAACGGCGAACAGGTGTTGAAAGATTTCACGCTCGATGTCAACGCCGGCGAAACGATTGCGCTGGTCGGCGAAACCGGGTCAGGCAAAAGCACGATTGTGAACCTTGCTTGCCGGTTCTACGAGCCGACGGACGGCGCGATTCTGATTGACGGCGTGGATTACCGCCAGCGTTCGGTGGCGTGGCTGCAATCGCATTTAGGCTATGTCTTGCAGTCGCCGCATCTGTTCAGCGGCACGATCAAAGAGAACATCCGTTATGGCCGATTAGAGGCGACGGATGAGGAAATAGTCGAGGCCGCGAAGCTCGTCAATGCCCATGAGTTCATCATGAAAATGGACGAAGGCTACGACACGCAGGTCGGCGAAGGGGGCAACCGGCTTTCCACCGGCGAAAAGCAGTTGATTTCCTTTGCGCGGGCGATTCTCGCGAATCCGCGCATTTTCGTGTTAGACGAGGCGACATCGTCGGTGGATACCGAAACCGAACATCGCATTCAGCAAGCGATTCACACGGCGCTCAAAGGCCGCACTAATTTCATCATCGCGCACCGGCTCTCGACGATTCGGGAAGCGGATCGCATTCTTGTGCTGAAACATGGGCGGATTACCGAGCAAGGCACGCATCACGACCTGTTGAAACAGCAGGGCTATTACTACCGGCTCTACACCAATCAGTTCTTGGAAGAACACGAAACCGACCTGCTGCGGGCGTAAAATGATAACCCCGTCAGGGTTCGAAACTCTGATGGGGGTGATAATCCATCAGACGAATCAACGTTATTTTATTTTGACAAGCAATTCTATTTCTTGAAACACTTCTGGTAACGTCGGAGAATTTGAGGCGA
The DNA here is from genome assembly GCA_000739515.1 of Candidatus Moduliflexus flocculans. GTDB lineage: Bacteria > Moduliflexota > Moduliflexia > Moduliflexales > Moduliflexaceae > Moduliflexus > Moduliflexus flocculans. The sequence goes on along the minus strand of DF820455.1, from coordinate 477,207 downwards.
TGACATTTTTTTCGCTGCCTTCGTGTTAACGACTATCGTTTGAATTTCTTCTTGATATTTTGCCAGGTGTTTGCAAACGCCTGCTTCACCGTGCGAGCAGCGGGCACGGCCACAGACACTCGATACAACGCCGCCGATTTTTCTCCCGCGCCCTCTGTGAAATCGTCTGCAAGCGCATTGTTCGGCATTATTCCTTCGGGAAGTACCGATAAATATCTTTTCGATGTAAACATCGCGTAAAAATCACGGTATCGTCAATGATTTCAACGCCAATGCGATAGCGGCCGCATCGAATTCGATAGTAGGTCTCATATCCTTTTAATTTCTTCAAATTCGCAATATCACGGATTGTTTTGGCCTGCTTCACCTCAAGAATGCTCTCTTTGATCGTGTGTAACATCGTGCGATCTCTGACCTTTTTCACATCTTTTTCAAAGCTGGCTTCGAATTTTGTATTCACAACGATCCCTCTAATACGGCGAAAATTCGTTCTTCGCTGACAAATTGATTCTGTCGTCCCCTTTGAATCGCATTTCCTAAAGCAACATCTTCCAATGCTTCGATGAGAATCTCATAAAAGACATTGCGTTTTTCTTGGATCATTTTTATAAACACCTCTTCAAGTAATGGTTTTAATGTCTCATCACCAATCGTCAGTTCCATGATGATTTTCTCCTTTATCGTTGTTATTCTTTTCGTCTTGCGAGTACGCTTTTTATTGATATTCAGCGTCCAATCGTCTCCCTGTCAAGACAAAAGAAGGAAAAATATACTTTTACCGGGAGATCTGTGTACACGACAAAAAATGAACTGAATGAATAATTAGAGTGGACAAGTCCGTCTTGTCCTGAATAATGGTGTTTGCCAACAAACATTATCAGGAGGTCTCTATGACGGAACTTGCCCCACTCATCACGATGTTGCCCCAAGAACTCGACTGGCATCGCGCCAGAATTACGTTTCTCGCCCAATTTCTCGTCGCGGTGATCCGCGTCAGAACGGTCAATTTGACCGAAATTGCGACGGCCTTTTGTGGGCGAAGCAAAACGGAATCATCGTATCGTCGAATTCAGCGATTTTTTCAGGCATTCGAGATCGCGCCGTCCCTCATTCCCACGCTTGTCGTGCGTCTCCTGCCACTCGATGCGACCTGGACGCTCTGCTTGGATCGCACGAATTGGCAACTCGGCGCGATCAATCTCAATTTTCTCGTGCTGGCCGTCGCCCATCACGGGATCGCCATCCCGCTCTTCTGGTCGCTCCTTGATAAACGAGGGCATTCCAATACCAAAGAACGTATTCGGCTGATGCGACGGTTTTTACGGCAGTTTGGTGCGCAGCGCATCCACTGCTTGACGGCGGATCGCGAGTTTATTGGCGTCCTCTGGCTGCGCTTTTTACGCAAACACCAGATTCCCTTTCGTCTCCGGATTCGCCACAATACGCAGCTTCCGTTGCGCTGCGGCGCCGGACACGAGAACGCCTCTCGCTTCTTCCGCAATGCGCCCCTCGGCGTGGTGCGCCTCTTACGCTCGCCCCGCCCTCTCTGGGGGCTTCCCGTCTATGTCGTCGGTCTGCGCCTCGCGCAGGAGTATTTGATCCTGATTACCGATGCCCGCCCCGACCCCGCCCTCGACGATTATCGCCGACGTTGGGATATTGAAACCTTGTTCGGTTGCCTGAAAACGCATGGATTTCACTTAGAAGATACGCATTTAACGGCTCATCAGCGCTTAAGCAAGCTGCTCGCACTCCTCACGATCACATGTTGTTGGTGTGTGCGTTTGGGAGCGTGGCGGCATGCGCAACGTGCGATTCCGCTCAAGTCTCATCAGCGACGAGCTGTCAGTCTGTTCCGGTATGGACTTGATGTCTTACGAAACATTGTTCTCAATCTCGCGGTCAAACCCCATGAATTTGCGTGGGTTGTCAAGCTTTTGTCGTGTACTTAGCCGGGAGATATACGCGTCAATGAGGTAAGAATGTTATGGGAAACCATTGTTTGGCTTCGGCGTCTTCCCTCTACCGTTCCTTGTGTTGAAACATGGGCGGATTACCGAGCAAGGCACGCATCACGACTTGCTGAAACAGCAGGGCTATTACTACCGGCTCTACACCAATCAGTTCTTGGAAGAGCACGAAACCGACCTGCTGCGGGCGTAAAATGATAACCCCGTCAGGGTTCCGAACCCTGACGGGAGTGATAATCCATCAGACAAATCAACGTTATTCTATTTTGACAAGCAATTCTATGGAGAATTTGAGGCGATGACATTTTTTTCGCTGCCTTCGTGTTTATGATGAGGTAACGTTAGAAAGCCGAATAAGAGGAGAGGAGGCAATGACGTTTTGAACTGTTCGAAAGTATTCGTCAATTCGCAAAATGAATTCCTCGCAACGTATTCATCGCATACCGGCGTTTGAACGTTCGCAGACGGTGTTCCGTCTGCCGGATGCCAATCTCAACCACGCTGGATTCATGGGCTAATGCGCGTTCGATAATTGGCCGCAGCCCTACTGGCGATTCTGAAATTAACGTTAACTCTGCCATAGAGATTCCTTTTGCGCGGTGTTGGCGTGCGTCAGGAATGGCAGCGGTCATTCCAGTCGTAAAAGGTTTAATCTTTGATAAAATCCAGAGCTTTTATCATGCGATCAAAAAGATTGCGCTTTTCCCGTTGTCCGACATCGCCGATTTCATAAGCATCGTCAAATTCTTTGATTTCTGTTTTCAACGCAGCTTCCATTTTCAACATCCGATCTTTTTTTAGGACGTTCGATTCGCTATTTTTCTTTTCGCGCAAGACTCTCACAACTAATTCACTTACACCCGGCAAATCATCAAAACTTGCATCAACTTCTTTTTCCACCCATGCCGTAAATGCCGCAACTGAAGCAATTTGATTCGCATCTGGCACGACCTTTTGGATGAATTGTTTTACATCTTCAACATCCTGATCGGTTTTGGCGGTTTGCGCCTTTTGCTGAATTTTGTATAACTGCTCTTCATTGATGCGGTATGTCAATTTCGAGAATTGATTGATTAAAAATGGGACAACTGCTTTAATTGTTTTGGTCGTGAGTAATTCAAGAATTGTTGTATCTGTAAACATCTTTGTTCCATTTATGCTTGATTTTCTATTGTTGAATAGGGATTTTTCTATAAGCTTTGGAATTATCTCTTCAAATTCTTCCAGTATTTGATACGTTGATTCAAATGGTTGTTGTCCTTTATAGATGATTCTCTTGATATTCGGGTATCTCTCTTTTATTGCTTCAGGGCTTCCAACCAAACGTCCCGTCAGAAGTATGACTGGCGTAAGAGGAAATTGATCCTTGAGAACCGTTAATAAGCTTCGGCCTTTTTCAACGCTATCGGGCTTCGCTCTCTCAATTCCTAAATTTGTACAGATCACTCGATAATTTTTAGTGTGAATCTTTTCAAGAGCAACTTCATAACAATCTGCAACATCACAAGTATAGATATTATCAAATAATTCTATAATAAGATCCCGCCAACTTTCTTGATCATCAATGACCAGAAGGTCGGTATCAGCAAACATCGAGACTTGTCTCGCTTGTTTTTTAGATTTTAATAGGCGCCCTTTTCTTGTCGCTGTCTCGATAAATGCATTTCTGTCATCTAATAATTGGTTGCCATTTTCTAATTTATTAGCAAGTAATGCTGCAAGTGATTCATACGCATATCCAAGTCCTGTAGGATCGTTTGTTCCCTCTTTTACTACGGCCAGTTCTTCACCAAAACTAAAATACGGTTTATAAGGTAATTTTGTCACCTGGAGAAAGTCAAAAATATTAACCTTCTCAGGAAGCCAACTTGCATAAATTTCTGGAACTTTCTCAGCAATTCGTTCTAACCATTTATTTCCAATTTTAAACTCTTCACCAGCATCAAATTTACTCACGATGGGGACAGAAAGCAGGTTAAATCGGTCAACCGGCAAATCCTGTCGGGCGCGATTAGCATTTTGTGCAACTTTCACAATCCGGTAGTGGGTTAAATCCGTTGATTACTATACTTGACAAATAGGACAAAAAATCGAATGCGGTTTAAGAAAATATGTCACAATAACCACATCGAGATGTATCATGAAACAATATATTCAAATTGAGTGTCCCTTTTGTCACAGCGATGATCTTGTCAAAAATGGACAGAGTGAAAACGGCACACAACGCTATCGGTGTAAGGCTTGTCGAAAAAGCTTTCAAGGGGAATATCTGTATCGCGCGTGGCTGCCTGAAGTGAAAGAACAGATCATTGAACAAACCCTGAACAGCAGTGGGATACGAGATATTAGCCGGAGTCTCCGCATTGCAAAAAACACCGTCATCAGCGAATTGAAAAAAAGCCCCCGCTGACGTCAACAGCGCCTATGCCGACCACCTGAAAAGGCGTGCCACACCGGGCATTGATGTGGTCATTCATGCTGAAGCGGATGAGTTTTGGAGCTATGTCGGCGATACATCACATCAACGATGGACATGGTATGCGCTTGAACGAGAAACTGGCATCATCCTGGCTCATCAAAACGGCAAACGCACTGATGCAATGTGCGAACAGTTGCTCAACAAATTGCGCCTCTTCCCAATTCGGTCATATTCGACGGATAATTGGCAAAGTTATGCGAAATATATTCCATCGGCACAACATCACATTGGCAAAGATCAGACGTGGAAGATTGAACGCATGAATTTAAATTTTCGCACACATCTGAAACGGTTACATCGGAAGACCATTTGTTTTTCTAAACATGAGACCCTTCATGATACGGTGATTGGTCTCTATATTGAAAGACATCACTATAAGAATTTTTCTTATGCGAAATCATAGTATCATCAACGGGTTTAGCCCACTACCCGTGGATTAACATGGGAACGCCAATCCATGAAGGCGAAATATGTCCCACATATTCTTTTCGTCCTGGTTGTGCATACCATCATCAGCCTCCTTTTGTGTCTTATGAAGGATTGGCTGTTTAGTGCGAATAATCTCTTCCGTTTTTCCCTGCCCTGCTTTACGGGTTTGAATAGAGATTGCCTGACCATTTTGGTAAACCAATGGAAAACGAATTGTATCATTTGCCTCATCATATAAGGCAATATACATATTACTCGTATCCATCAATTGAGATACATTGTCATAAATCGTTCTCAGGATAGCACCTTCTTCCTGGATAGATGCAAGTTCCTGCCCTAAATTGAGTAACACGCGCAGTCTAAGATTAGCGTTAGCTAATTCCTGAGCTTGGTCTTGTGTATCTTGAACGTTTGCCATATCTTATCTTTCCCAATAATTCGAACTGAATAGACATTAAACTTGAAATGTGAGAGCGGATGATTCAACCTCTTCTCGCCATCTCAGTTCGAATTCTATTTACAGGATAGAGGACGATCTGCTGTTTCTCTTTTTCCTGAGAATACAAATAAATCAATACGTTGGTATCAATAAAAATTCTATCGCTCATTTGCGTCTTCTCTGTTGAATCGGAAGGTTTTCGTATCTATGTGAATGAGAGTCAATGAGCGAAAGATTCTTTTTTGTATTGGGCGAATACGCACTTCAAGCATTTTCCCCGCAAAATTTTCAGGGAGTTTCAACAGTGGCAGTAACTGCTCTGCTGGAATATGCGTTTCGAATATTTGGCGTTGCGTCATGAGTCCCTCCTTTTTTATTGCGAAGTTCATCAGGCCAAAGATGTTTTTCAGAGATTACGCCTGCGACTTTGCGCACAAGATAAAATAATTCGAGATGCTTCAGACGATTTCGACAAAACTGCGGCGAATTTCTGCACAATTCATGGTTCTGGCATTCCTGAAAATGAATGGATTCAACCTCTTCTTGCCATCTCCGAAGTTCTCCTTGAATCATAGTGGTACACAGGCGTGACGGAGACCTGAAACGCTTTCGACATCTGCGCGATGACATCGAGATACCACCACCAATGCGTGATCTGCGCATCGTGCTGACGCCGCCATTGTTCTAAGCTGGCAATCTTTCGAATGGCGTCATAAAATGGCTGCGCATGTTCGATCAGGAGTTGATCGGCCTGATAAAGCCGCTGACGCTGCGCTGGCGTCAATTCCTGTTCGATGGCCGCCAGTTCGCTGCGAGTCAGCAGCATGTCAAGATGCTCAATACCGCTGGCATCAGGGAAATCAACATCAACTTCATATTCATCAAGCAAGTCGTTATAATTCATGTTTGCAACACCTCGCTTACGCTCCCGATATATTCGTATTCAGGACTATGCAGATAATTTTCCGGGTGTTTGACGACAAACGCCGTCTCCATAATGCCGTTCAGGTCGAACATGACTAACCACACATTTTTTTCAAGCGATGTCACGACCGTCACATAAGGAACATTCTCATACCAATACAGATAGATATGCGATGAACCGGAAGAAATGATCTGACGAATCTGGTTCTCGTAATCATCAAGCGTTGCTGTTTCCGGCAAATGCCGACGTTGTTTGCGTTTTTGCAAATGCCGTTCGGCGCTCTCCGGCTTCCAACGCACTGCTTGCCGCGCGTTGTGAATTGTCTGGGCTATCTGTAATTTCAGATCATTCATGCAAAAACGCTCTTTCGAAGTTCGCGATGCGCCAGAAATGTCTTTAAATGAGTGTCATTCGCTCTCGCAAAATCAGAGTTGCATCCTGAGAATCATTTTTGGAAATATGGTCACGTTTAGTCAATATTGAAGAGTTCTGTCAATGAATTTTATTCAGACTTTTGCCGCCGCAAGGGCAAATCAATTTCCCCTCGCCGTGAATGGCATATAGCAATCGTCTCAGTTCTTGGAAGAGCATGAAACCGACCTGCTGCGGGCGGTGTAAGTCAAAAACCACTATTTGGAGAGACGTCCGCCGGGACGTCTCTGCGATAATTATGCGCGGTGAAGCGCCACCGCGATTTTCGCCCCGATTTCGGCGTTATGCTTAATCAGCGCGATATTCGCCCGCAGGCTTTCGCCACCAGTCACCTGCTTGATGTAATCCAACAAAAACGGCGTCAGCGCTTTGCCTTCAATTCCATGATTTTCGGCCTGCGCAAGTGCAGCATCAATCGCGGCGTTCATCGTCTCCGGGTTCATGGAAAATTCCGAGGGAATCGGATTCGCCACCATCACGCCGCCGTCAAGCCCGAATTGCCATTTGGCGCGGACGATGTTGGCGATTTCTTCCGGCGTTTCGACGCGATTTTCCAACGGAATGCCGCTCGTTCTGGTATAAAACGCCGGAAGTTCGTTGGTCTGATAGCCCAATACCGGCACGCCCATCGTTTCGAGATATTCCATCGTTAATTTCAGGTCGAGAATCGCTTTCGCTCCGGCAGAGACCACCACCACCGGCGTTTGCGCAAACTCCTGCAAATCGGCGGAAATGTCGAATGTCCGCTCCGCATGACGATGTACGCCGCCGATCCCGCCGGTCACAAATACGCGAATGTCAGCGCGGGCAGCGCAAATCATGGTGGCTGCAACGGTTGTCGAAGCGTGGAGTTTTTTGGATAAAATGATTGGTAAATCGCGGCGGCTCGCTTTGACGATATTTTTTTCCGTCGCTAAAAATTCCATCTGCGCCTCGCTCAGGCCGATCTGAATTTTGCCACCGATAATCGCGATGGTGGCGGGCATCGCGCCCTGCTGCGCGATAATCGCTTCTACGCCTTTTGCCGTTTCTAAATTTTCCGGGTACGGCATCCCGTGCGAAATAATTGTCGATTCGAGCGCGACCAGCGGAATGCCAGCCGCTCGCGCCTGCTGCACTTCTTCAGAAAACACTAAATAGTCTTGCATAGGTTTTTACCACGAAACACACAAAATACGCGAAAAAATAAGTTCGTGATAAAGACCTCACAGGTCTCAAAGACCTGTGAGGTCTAAGTCGAGGTTTTCTCGTGTATGTTGTGTGTTTCGTGATTTCGCTTTACATTCCTTGAATTCGAGAGAATGACAGTTCGGGGTTGACGGTTTCCGGCGATTGCAGGGCGATATGCGCCGCCGCAATGCCGAGCCGGATGCTGTCCGACAGTGGCTTTTCATGAAACAGGCCGCAAATCAGTCCGGCGACCAGCGCATCCCCCGCGCCATTGGCATTGACGACCGTCGTCGGAATCGCCGGATAAGACTGGCAATAATAGACGCCCTGCTCGCCGAGCGTGACGAAAATATGGTCGAATTGATCGCGCAAACAGGCGCACTGCGCGGCAAGATCAGCGTCATCGCGCCCGGTCATGGCGTGGAGTTCGTCGCGGTTCGGCGTGAGATAAGTGGCTTTGGCATTCATTCGGTGCAGCTTTTTCGATTTTTCAACGGAAACCGGCTCAATCAATAACGGAATGCGGCGCGTTTCACACAGATTGCAAAGATACGTCAGCGTTTCTTCCTCAAGATTGGCGTCCGCCGCAATCAACGCGCTTTCAGTGAGAATGCGCTCATGTTGCGCGAGATATGAGGCTGACACGCCGCGCGTCGCCGCCATATCCGCAATGGCAACGACTAAATCATGCTCGAAATTCAGGACGGACAGATATGTGCCGGTACGCTGTCCGGCCTGTTTCAGAACATATTCGATATTGACGCCCGCCTGCCGCGTGATGTCAAGCGCATAGACGCCGAACGCGTCGTCACCGACTGCGCTCAGTAGCGTTGTCGGCACGCCTAACAGCGCGAGATTATGGGCAATGTTGCGCCCCACGCCGCCAACGGACAGCGATGTTTCCCCCGGATTCGACGTTGCCAGCACAAGCGGCTGATGCGGCGAGCCAGTCAAATCAACATTTATGCCGCCGACGACAGTGACGAATTTCTGCATACTTCCTCAATATGGCGTTCTTTCTTCTTCATCAAAAGAAGGTGGCGCATCAAATAACGTGAACGATTCCGAGCTAATAAAAAGCGCTTCGAGGTCGTCATTTTTGAGAAAACCAAACGCTTCTTCTACTGTTCCAAACTCAAACACGCGAACTTCCCCCAAATTCGACACTAATTCAATAACCACTTTTTCAACGTTACGAGCTAACGAATCATCAAGAATGTTATCAATGAGTTGACACAGTTCCTCTTCGATTTCTTCAATCATTCGTTGACCGATTTTCAGCTTGTCTTCTTCATGTAACGAATCGAATTTCTCCCAGGCGTCTTTGGCTTTATCTCTTCCTTTTTCTTCCCATGTAAAATCAATTCCTTGCGCGCTCAACTCGCGACAGACGACATCAAAGGGGATGACAAAAATATTTATATCGTGACTTTTTATCATGGCTAATGATGACTGACTCCAATTCCCGCCCAATATCGCGATTGAACTTCTAATGCTGTGATAGCGTCTTCTAATGGCGGAATGCGCGTGGCAAACCCAACTTCCTTTATCTCGATTATGTTTTTTATACCGGATATATTTTGATTCGAACAATATCAGTGGCTGCATCGCTTCATTTGCAATGACTCCATCGATATCATAATCGTTTCCAAAATTATCAAACATTAAGAGCTTTTTGGGTGGATTCCCAGCTTTTGTCTTTCGAACACCTGCTGTGAGATAATAAAAATTATATTTATCAGCAACCGTATTTAACAACACTTCAAGGGCTTTTTCCATAGAAGCCCCGATAGCTTCGTCAATCGCGCTTCCATAATTGCTGATGATTGCCATAACGTTTTATCCTTTCGATAACGTGACGATGGACTCTTGTAATTTTACATCATGCTGCTGAGGGTTATCTTTCCATTTGTCGCCTCTTTGACGCAGTATCTCTATTGCATAATCAGAAAATCCGATTTTCACCCCAAGTTCTCCGATGATTTTATCAGTGGGAATATGAACGCCATAGGGAGCAGAATCCCCTAAGACGAATAGCGCCTTTGTCTTCGGCTTTAAGACGCGATACACATCTTTAAGCACTTGAAATATATCGTTAAAATACCCGATGACCATCAAATCATAACTTTTTTTACCGCCTTTGATTTTACGCAATTCTGATAATTCATGCGCGGCATTTCGAATGAAGTCAGCAATATTCGGCGAATGGTCTTTCAGTTCCGGAGAGATGGCATATTTCATATCCGTCCGCGCGATCTGAGTCGTTGCTGAGGTGATCAGTCTGGTTCTGACCTGTTCGCTAATATCTCCCCATGTCTTTGCATTTCCCCAAAAATACATCTCCAAACGAGTGCGATCCGAATAATCAAAATTATTCAGATAGGGCGGCGACGTGAACACGTGGTCAACAGATTGATTCCTGATCGCATCTGTTGTATTTCGCGAATCTCCGAGTATCGGCGCATGGAGAGAATTGATATATCTTTTGCCCGACTCAATTTTTATCAGTTCTATATCATGAAGCATGCTGAGAGCCAAAGCATTAAACTCTGTGAGGGCATCTTTATTGAGAGAGGTAGTTTTTATCTTTTTCGGGGCAATATACGGCCATCCTGTGGCGGCTTTCGAAACGTTCCGCAATAGCGCCGTAACGACAACATGAAAAAAATCTCTGATGTCCGGCGTCATATCATCGTTCAGGACAAAATTTCTCAGAACAAACAATTTTTTCAAGGTTTCTTCATCGTAGCATTTTAAGATAAGTTCGGGGAAATTTTGCTCGATTGCGTTGATTGGAAGGGTTGTCAAGGCATGTTCGAATTTATCGGAAATATCGTTGATCACATGATGGATATCATGGGCGTGTATCTCCCAATTCAATTTTGTCTTTGCAATATTAAAAACAAAAGGATGCGCCTCAATTCCGATAGAATTGATCCCTAAGGTCTTCGCAGTAACGTTTGTTGTTCCTAATCCCATAAAAGGATCATAGACGGTTTGCCCTTGTTGAATCCCGCACATTTCCAAAGAATGTTCCACTGCTTTGAACGAAAAACCGGCTGGATAGGTAAACCATCTATGGACAGGAGCTTTGAGGCTATCTTTAAACGTCCCCCATTCAGAAACACCATGTGATTGTTTCTGCGTTAATGAATGTCGAAATAAATCCTGTTGTTCCATTCTCGCAATCCTTTGCCCGAATAACCATATACGTGAACCGCTAAAGAATTGCTATTGTCGCAGATCATTTCTACGTCAAGGAAAATATCGTGCGAGGCAAAGCTGTCAGACACTTCGACAGTGCCTGACAGCTTTGCTTAAAGAATATGTTTACACTTCGATTTTCAATTTATCAATATGGATTTTGTCGAATTCATCGTCAATCTGTTTGGCCGGGAAGATGACGAAAATGGCGTTCAGAAAAATTCCCACGACCGCTGCGGTCGCGATGGCGGGCAATTTCCAGGTGTAGAACGGAATCATGCCGCCTTCATAACCGATGCTGCCGCCGATGCCGATCACGAGAATCGTCGCGATAATCGCCAATTTACGGGGATCGAACATGTTGACTTTTTTCGTAATCTGCAACGCAATCCCCTGCGCTCCAATCACGCCGAACAGATAAATCGCCAACCCGCCGGTGACAGCGGTGGGAAGCGTGTTTACCAACGCTTCGAGTTTGCCAACAAAACCAGTCATCATGGCGATGACGCCAGCGGCGATCAGCGTCGGGCCGGAATAGTTGCGGGTAATCGCCATCAGCGAGTTGTTTTCGCCGTAGTTCGTTCCGGCGCAGCCGCCTAACATGCCGTTAATCGCGTCGCCGATGCCGTCGCAGATTAGGTTGATGCCTAACGCGCGGCTGAGCTGCACGGGCGGGCGTTTGAGTTCGAGCGCCAATTCATCCACGTAGAGGCTGATTTGATACAGATGCGCCGTACTTTCGGGAATCGTGGCAATCGCAATCGGCGCAATCGCCAACACCGCGCCAAGCGTGAACACCGGGAAGGTAAAATTCGGCACGCGCAGCCAGGCGGCGTCAATTACGCCCTGAAATTTCACTAAGCCAAGCGTAATTGAGGTCGCATAACCGACGAACGCGCCCAATAAAATCGGCAGCATCCCGATAAAGCCGCGTCCGCGCAGATAGACGGAAAACAGAATCGTCGCGAGCAGCGTCACGAGACTGACCGCCCAGTTCGCCGATGCCATGCCTAACGCGGAAAACGCTAAGGCAATGCCAATGACCATCGCGACCGAGCCGGTAATTTCAGCAGGCAGGATTTTATCAATCGTCTTTTTGCCGATAAAGCGAATCAAAATACCGACAAATATGTTCAAAATGCCAGTCATGACAATGCCGCCCTGCGCAATACGGATACGCATCGCCGGATCGTCAATGCCATAAATATTCGTCGCCGTAATCGCGATGACCGGTGCGAGATAGGAAAAACTTGAACCATAATACAACGGAATGTAGCTGCCGGTCAGCCAGGATGACAGCAGCAGCGCGACGATAGTCGCCAGGCCAGAGCCGAACAGCGTGACGCCGACATCGAATTTCGTCAGAATCGCGACGAGCACCGTCGCTGGAAACATCGTCAGCACGTGCTGAAAGGCCAACCCGACCATTGGCGCGAATGACGGCGCGTCATTCGGCAAATATCCGATAAATGTTTCGTGTGTTTTGTGAGCCATGCGTTTTCCCCCTCTGAGGTGGTTGGTTGTTGTGTGATGAATGAGACTGAATGCGTCCACAGTCGGACATTGAAGGATATTTGAAGAGCGAAGTTTTCTGTCAAGAAAGTTTTGCGTGTGAGTGTTCAAGGGGCGCGAGCTGTCAGACACTTTCAAGATGCCTGACAGTTTTTTCGATCATCAACGCCAGTTATACCATTATGCTACCAGCGTTCTCTCAGCGCCTCGCAAAACTACAATGAATAAGAGATGGGAGCGGATTCAAGCCGCGCTACGCCTTTGATTCGTTCCCATCTCCTATTCGTTGTAGTTTTGGTCAGGTACTAAGCCAGCGTTCCAGCCGTTTGAGAATCGCAAGTTCTTCCTCTTCAGCTCTGGCAGGAAGACAGAGAAATAACCCTTTCGGGTTCATCTCGTTGATAAAGGGTTCTAACTCTTCAAGTTTCATATCCACGACAACACCTTTGCCAGCACGCTGAATTTTTTTGATCAGGGGAAGCCAGGGGATAATCGGCTGATCAGTGCCTGCGCTCTGCACCCATTGGATCGCCTGAATTTCAGGAACTTTCAAGATTTCGTCAAGATGCCGCGCCACGCCTTTTCCATCGAGATGGAAAATATTATGCGTCGTCAGCCGTACTTCATGGCGGAGAATCGGCATGCCATAACGCTGATACAATTTTGGCGAAATCATCGTGCTGAAATCGCAGCTTGGAATGTGCATTTTGCCAAAGGAGGGGATGTTCAACCAACTCACTGACAACTGCCGCTTTTCTTTCAGCATCGCGTCAAAACGATTGTAAATCCGCTCAAAATCTCTCATGGACAGGGCGACAAGCTGCTCGACCATTTCGGGGTGATCGTAAAAATCGGTGCAGAGCGTTTCAGGATTTCGCCAATCCGCCACGCAATCGAGGCCAGGATGCAAATCGGTATAGCCCACGAGGAATTTCCCGTCACATTCTGTTAGCGCGGCTCGCGTCAGTTCTTCGATTTTCTGAAAATAGAAATTCTGTTCCGGATCAAAATGCAAGCGTTCGACATCTTCGGGGGTTTTCACCGGATGATTAATCCAGGAAGTGACATCGCCGAACTCAAGCGTTCCTCCGTAAAATGCCGCATACACATTTGGCCCTAAATTCGGCCAGAACACCGGAAATGTTTCGCCGTGAAAGGTTTTCCCTTTGATTGAGGCTAAAAAGCTTTCGATCTGATAGCCGACATCGAACCAGCGATTTTTGAGATGACGCCAGCGAGAGTTATCAGGAACGCTTTCATCGCCTGCGTTATGCCGGTAGAAACGCACTGGCGGGCGGTCAAGCATTTCTCCGTTATACCAGGCGTACACCCGTTTCATCGCCATCTCGAAATCGGGTTTGCCTTCAAATTCCACAGGCCACCATTGTTCTGGCATATTGCTATTACACTGGTTCATAGGCTTGTAATGGTATCTTGTACCGCCGACGTCCTCGTCGGCGGTACAAGATAGCGATACCATGCCGCAAAAGTAAGTTTTTGCACTCCTGTTATCGTGTCAAGGCAACCGTATAATGTGATACGTTCCAGTTATCCGTTGACGCTGCCAGCGATCATCCCTTCGCCGAGATATTTCTGAAACGTGAGATCGAGCGCCATCATGACGAGGCAGGCGGCGACGACTTCCGGGCGGCTGCCGCGAATCGTCGTAGTGATGGAAATGACCGTCATCGGAAATGTATCCATATCCATTGTAAGTGTAAGCAAAATAAATTGGTAAAATGCAAAAAATAAATTCGTACAAAAGACCTCACAGGTCTTCAAGACCTGTGAGGTCTATGCCGAATAATGCTATGATAATCCGTGTTTTCGCTAAAATACTTGACAATTTCTCTGTAGGAAAGGGTATCATAAATATGCATACTGGCAGGTCATGCGTCAACCATTACACAGATTAGGAAACCGCAAGCCTGTCTGAATTGTGCTCAAAGAACTATTCATGTAGATCGAAACGATAGTTTCGACCTGCGCCACAGCGCATGAACATTCCATTTTCAGGGACGAAATTATGATGAAACGATGGTATTGGGGAATAGGGCTATTGGGGTTGGTTATAATTACAGGGATTGTCGGCTGTCAAACTTTTAAAGGAGAACATCACAACCCGACAATGCCGACTGACGATGCGACCGGAAATTTTATCATAGGTGATGCGGATATCTCTGAATGGGGCGCTGAATATAGCGCAGGTCACACCTATTTTATGATCAATGTGCCGTATGCGGTGGTTATGAAGGTAGAATATGGGATTGTCGGAGGAGGCGTATTTGCGATCTTTGCAGAAACCAAGCATGCCACGAAATTAGAAATCGGACTGGCAACGCGAGATCTGTTAGAACACGGGAATTCTCAAGTAGATACCCTGATGTGGGCATGTGTGACGTATGTCCAGGGTGGCACATTTACGACGATTCCTGTCAATGCGATAACGTCGTTTCAGGGCAAAGATAAAATTCATTATCAACGCGAGGATGAAGCGACTGGAGATAAATATGCCTGGTGGCCCATCGAGACTGATTTTGGCTGGAGCAGCCCGTCGCAACGACAATGCGTGATCGAAAACAGCGAGGTGGTGAACGGCATAACCCCAGTCTCCGGGCCATTCCCAAAACCATTGCCACAACAAGGAACATGGGTTCTTGCGGCATCAGGTGCCACATGCGACACGGCGTGCGGCGACCAGGGGCTCACGTGCGATCTTGCGACAACGACAACTGCTTATAATGATCAGGCGCTCTGTGATCGGTTGATGACGAAATGGGGTTTATTACCTGAACTCGGTGATGGGGCAGACGGGCCTTACAGCGGAACAGGCACAGGATGCGCTGCCTGGATGTCGAATCCGCCTGATCCGAGTGGGGGGTGGGATTGGCAGCGACACGGGCCGGTAATATGTGACTCCTCAGAAAATTTTTCGCGACGCGCGTGTTATTGCCAGTAGCGAGTCATGTCATTTATTTAGTGTTTCGGGAGTATGCCTGCGATATTCCCGAAACGCGAATCCCCTCGACAGGCAACAATATTCTTGAGCTTCATGATTCAAACCCCGTGTATAATCAGCCAAGATCGCCATTTCTCATGCAAACATTATTCGTTGTGAGATTGTGAAATCCTTATGAATTTCGCAGGATCAACGGCGTATCTGTAAATTTTTCTTGACGTTCTCGCATTTTCTGGTTATGTTTGCTCTCAAGATTCTTCTTGACAGATTCATTTCGCCCTCATTATTGGCGCGGAAACGTATGGCAGACAATTTAAAGGTGACTGAACGTATGAAGAACTGGGGTTACATCGCAATATTCTGCTGTCTGCTGCTGGCAGGCGCACACTCATTTGCAGCCGCCGACCCGGCAGTGATTACGGATATTCAATACTGGTTAGCGCCGGATCACGTGCAAACCATTATCTTTTTTGATCGCGCGGTACAGCCATCGTATCATACGCGCTCGAATCCGGATCGTTTTGTGCTGGAAATCGCCAACACAAAAGACTTATTCGGCGACCGCAGTTTGGACGTAAATGATGTCACATTGCAGCGCATTCGGGTGCAACGATTAGAAACCGGCACGATGCAGGTGGTCTTTGACCTTTCCCGCCCGGCGGAAGCGACCGTTCAGGTGTTGCCTGGCTTGAATGATCAATCTGATCGCGTGATTGTCAATCTGTTTGATCAAGTGGCGCAGGAACAGGCGCAGGAAGAGCGAATCGAGCAACAGCAGGCCGTCCAGGAACTCAAAGAGAAGCAACATCATATCGTGGTGCTCGACCCCGGACACGGCGGTCATGATCCTGGGGCAACCAGCGCGAACGGACTAAAAGAAAAAGATTTGGTGCTGGATTTTGCGAAACGGATCAAGGCAATTCTTGAGCAGACTGCGCCGAATGTGAAGGTGTATTTAACGCGAGATCGCGATTATTTCCTCCCATTGCCGAAACGGACGGAAATTGCGAAAGAATATGAGGCGGATTTGTTTATCAGCCTGCACGTCAATGCCAATACCAGCAAAAAAGCGCAGGGTTTTTCCGTCTATACACTCTCTGAAAAAGCAAGCGATGACGCTGCCGCTCTATTGGCGGAGCAAGAAAACGCGTCGGATATTTTGTTTGGCGGCGCAGAAACGCCCTTGCCCCTTAAAAACGATCAAATGCTGACATTCGTCTTAGCGGATCTCTCAATGACTGCGTCGCTGCAACACAGCCTTGAATTCGGACGGATTTCACTGAACACGGCGTTGGCGAATTTGAAAAAATACGGCATTGCGCGAGAAGGCTTAAAACGCGCGAATTTCGTGGTGCTGCGTTCCGCTGAGATGCCTGCCGTTTTAGTCGAAGCGTGTTATATCAGCAACAATCGTGAAGAAAAATTGCTGGATCAGAAAGATTTTCGTCATAATATCGCTGCTTCAATCGCCAACAGCATTAAAGAATATTTTGCGGAAATTGGCGAGACACGGCAAACTCCGCAAATGGCAGCCGTTTATCAACAAGAAGCAAAGCTGGATATCTCGAATGAACCGGGCGATCAGCAGAGAATGCACGTGGTCAGAAATGGCGAGTCGCTGTCGCTGATTGCCGAAAAATATCACATTGATCTCGCGCAATTGCGTCAGGCCAATCAGCTTGCCAGCGCCGATATGATCTATGTAGGACAACAGTTATGGATTCCCTGACTCCTCGCCTGATTCTGGCATCTTCCTCTCCCCGGAGGAAGATGCTCCTTCAGCAGATCGGCCTGACGTTTGACGTGCTTGTCAGCAATATTGATGAACGGCTTGATCATGATCTGCCGCCGGAGCGCATCGCCGAGCAGTTAGCGTTCGAAAAAGCGCAGGCGGTCGCGGCATCTTGCTCCAATGCGTTGGTGCTCGGTGCAGATACGATTGTGGTGGATGAGCGGCACATTCTGGGCAAGCCGGCGGATGCCGCAGATGCGTATCGGATGCTTGCCCATCTCAGCGGCAAAACCCATCAGGTGATTACCGGATTGACGCTGATTTCCACCGCCCACATTCCTCAGAAAATTCTGATGCGGCATGAGACCACTGACGTGAAATTCGCCATGTTGACGCCGCGCGACATCGAACGTTATATCGAAACCGGCGAGCCGCTGGATAAAGCCGGCGCGTATGGCATTCAGGGCAAAGGCGCGATGTTTGTGGAATGGATTCACGGCTGTTACAATAATGTGGTCGGCCTGCCGCTGTATCTATTGACGCGCATGTTGCGCGAAATGTCTTTTCACTTCGAATAAAACATTATTTTTATTCCTCTACCAGTTCCAAATAAAATCATCGCACATTTACCTTGCCAAATCACCGCTGTGTCTATATATAATCAGCAAGAGTCGTCTGTACGCTATCTGAATGGGCACTGCCACGACGAGGAAGAGAGACATGAAAAAAACCACGATTATCATCAAGGATTCCAACCTCCAAGATTTTTTGTCGCAGATTGACGCGACGCCCGATCTCGAATCTCTGACAAACGAGCAATTAGAAGCGCAACTCGGCCAGGAATTCGATCTCCGTCTTATCCAGAAAGAGGTGAAAGACATGGGGAAAGAAAATTTGAAAGATTTGCTGGACAAACTCCACGCGCTTCCTGATGATGAATTACAGGATACGTTACGCACGTATCCCACGATTCGAGACATCTGGCACAAACATTTTGCCGATTGGACGTTCGGCAGCAATCCGTTTTAATGCGAAACAGGCCGTCAGGCATAACAATCTGACAACTTCGCGGAGTTCAGAGAGGACACTGTATGCCAATCTTCAATTATAAAGCGAAAGAAATGATCGTGAAGGTCGTTTATTACGGCCCTGGTTTGTGCGGAAAAACGACCTCGCTCCAATATCTTCATCAACAGATCATTCAGGAGCGCAAGGGGGAACTGTACTTTCTCGCCACAGAAACAGACCAGACCATTTATTTCGAGCTGCTTCCGCTGTATGTCGGCGAAATTAACCGCTTTAAACTCCGGTTTCAGGTCTATACCGTTCCTGGCCAGGTGAAATATAATAATACCCGCAAAGCCGTGCTGCAAGGCGTTGACGCCATTGTGTTCGTCGCTGATTCGCAGCGGTCGCGGCGCGAAGCGAACATTATCAGCTTTAAAAATCTTCAATATAATTTGAAAGGCGGCTATAATATCCTCCTTTCCAGCCTGCCGTTAATCTATGAATACAATAAGCGCGACATGAAAGACGTGCTCTCCATTGACGAATTGAATCAAGACCTCAATCCCTGGAGACTCCCCTATTTTGAGACGATTGCCGTCACCGGAGAAGGCGTGTTGGAGGCGTTTGAAACGATTTCATCATCTGTCATTAAAAATCTGGAAAAACGCTTTCAGCTTGGCCCGACGTTAGATGATCAATCAGAACGCCCCTCTTCCCCGACGTTTTTTCAACATTCTGAACTTCAGCCCACTGCGCGGAAAAACATGGAGGAAGAAGAGATTGATGAATGGGGCGAGAGCGAAGGAGGGCAAGTGTTGCCAGTCGAAGATGAAGTGACATTTACGGAGGAAGAAAAAGCGGTATTGGCTAAAGAAGAGGGAACAACGGAGAATGACGAGGATGTGCTGACCATGAAAAGCATCGAACATCAGCCGCTTTTTCCTGGCAAAAAGCACAAAGAACTCTCTTATACCGACATTATAGACCAGGCATATCATGACGGTGACATCATCTTCGAAGAAGGCGAGCCGGGAAACGAAATGTATTTTATCGAAGAAGGCAAAGTCAAAATCATCAGTTCCTATCGTGACACTCGCAAAGTCGTGGCGATCTATGAAAAGGGAGATTTTTTCGGAGAAATGGCGTTATTAGGCGGAAAAACGCGCTCCGCTCGCGCGGTCGCAGTCGGGCGCACGCGCTTGCTGCCCGTCACTCGCGACACGCTTGCCATGCAAATTCCGCAAAAGCCGGAAATCGCGATGGCTTTGTTGGAGACGCTTTCTGCCCGCATCTGGCACAATACCAAAACCATCAGCAAATTAGCAGACCAAAACAAAGAGTTAATGCAGCATCTCCAAAAAGCCCGTAACGTCATTCAGCAAATGAAGGAACAAAACGAATTTCTCCGCCAGAAGTTAGATCTCTCCAAAAAGTAAGGCAGCAAAACGCGCCAGGCTTCTGCCAGCCAATCGGCAGAACCGTTCAAACATTCACCCGGCCATTGTCGCCGGGTGAACGCATGTTTGCGCAAGCGAGGCCGCTGCCTGTCCTGTGAAAGTTTCTTTCTACCTGAAAATTTCTTTCTACCCATCCGCGAACTTTTCATCGCTCAACACCACGATTTCACGCCCGAAAATTCCATTTTTTGTGCTGGCATAGGGGTTGCACATAGAAAACATGACGCACCTAATGCGAAGCGCTGAACAGCATTTCTATTCACAACCTTTTTGAGGGAGGTGATCGAAGGGCGGATCGCATGAGCGATGCCGCGTGTATCTACGTTTGATGCAGTCTGTCACAATCGAGTCAGGGGTGGAAAATCGTCTCACATTATCAACTTTTTAGAGGAAACATACAATCATGAGAACATCAAAAGTATTGAGCCTTATCATGAGTCTGGTGTTGTTAAGCATCGGGATTCAGGCACTTGCCGCAGACGTGACCATTAATATCGCGTTAGCCAATAACCCGCTTTCTCAGGCATTGGATAAAATCGCCAAAGAAAAATATTCTGCGCCTGGCGTCACCGTGAATATTGCTGTGCTTCCAGAAAATGACTTGCGCCAAAAACTGACGACAGAAGCCTCAACCGGCGGCACGACTTACGATATGTTCTATATCGGACCGTATGAAGCCAATAACTGGGCAAAGAACGGGTGGCTGGAAAATCTGGAACCCTATTTCGCAGCTTTGCCAGCCGACAAGTTAACCTGGTATGATCGCGACGATTTGATCAAAGGCATGGTGGGATCGCTGTCGCTCGATGGACAAGCCTATGCGCTCCCGTTCTATGGTGAAAGTTCCTTTATTATGTATAACAAAGAACTGTTCGCGGCCAAAGGCTTGACCATGCCGGACGAACCGACCTGGGACGAGATCTATGAATTGGCGAAGAAAATCCATGATCCGTCGAAAGGGATCGTTGGCATGACGATGCGCGGCGCTCCTGGCTGGGGCATGAGCGGCGCTCCGTTCGTGACTATCGTCAATGCGTTTGGCGGACGGTTCTATGATATGGATTGGAAAGCCACCATTGACACGCCAGAACAACGCGGCGCGTGGGAAATGTACAAAAAGATTCTCCGCGAAGCTGGCCAGGCAGATATTCTCTCCTACACCTACAATGAATGCATCGCCCTGATGCAGTCCGGCAAATGCGGTATTTACTATGATGCGACTTCTATCGCCCCGCCGCTGGAAGCTGAAGGCTCTGCGGTAAAAGGCAAAGTCGGTTATGTGATGCCGCCGCATCAAAAAATGAAAACCAATACGGCGTGGCTGTGGAACTGGGCAATGGGCATCAACCCAAAAAGCTCTCCTGAGAAGAAAAAAGCCGTATTTGATTTCATGCTGTGGGCCACCTCGAAAGACTTCATCAAGATGACAATTGAACTCGACCCGACCGGCGCCAGCACGCCTCCGGCTTCTCGCGCCTCCACGTATAAACTGCCGGTGTATGCGCAGACTCCGTATGCTGAAATGACGTTGAAGACCCTGGAATCTACGGATTTCACAAAACCGACCTTAGAGCCAGTGCCGTATGTCGGTCTCCAATACATCGCGATTCCTGAATTTGCTGATGCTGGAACGAGAATGACTGAATACCTCGCGGACTATGTTGTTGATAAAATCTCCTTAGACGAAGCGATTAAAAAGACCCAGGATTTGTTCAACCAGGTTGCGATTGACGGCGATTACCAGAAGTAACTACGCGGCAATGCACCCCACTCCTTCGTCCCTCTTCTCGGAGAGGGGCGGGGGTGAGGTCGAAAATACGGACATATCGAAAATCAAGAGGAGTGAATTTCGATGAGAAAAAAAAGCGACTGGCTATTCGTCCTTCCGGGAATTATTGTGGTGGCAGTCGTCACCCAGATTCCATTTATTTTAACGTTAATCTATTCGACGCTCCGGTGGAATCTTGCCCGCCCCGATCTGCCGGTCAAATTCAGAGGGTTTGATAATTTTGCGTACTTCCTGAAAATTCCTGATTTCCCCAAAATTCCTGAGTTTTATATGATTGTTTGGCAAACGGTTCTCATTACCGTCAGCGCCTTAGCGGTATGCACCGCCGGGGGGTTTTTGCTTTCGCTACTGCTTGATAATGTCATTCCGGGCGTGAATTTAGCGCGAACATTGATTTTAGGGCCATTTTTCGTGATGTCCACCGCGACCGGCGTCATCTGGAAAACCACGATTCTGAATACGACCTTCGGCTGGTATGGCGTCATTATGAAGGCGCTCGGTTTTACGCCGGTAGATATGCTCAGTTATTATCCGATTCCAGTGATTGTTTTTCTGTTTTCCTGGCAATGGATGCCATTTTTTGTGTTAGTCATTTTGGCTGGTTTGCAAAGTATTCCCGGCGATGTGATTGATAGCATGAAAGTTGACGGCGCCAATTGGTGGCGAGCCACATTTTCTATTAAATTGCCGATGATCATGAAACATGTCAGCGTGGCGATGATGTTAGGGTTAATCTTTTTAGTCAAAGAATTCGGCCTCATCTTAGTGACCACCGCAGGCGGCCCCGGCACGCGCTCCTACACGCTCCCCTACGCCGTGTATATGCAGGTGTTTAATGCCTCGAATGTCGGGAGAGCCGGAGCATTAGCCACCATAACGGTTGTGTTGACCCTCATCGCGGTCAATCTGCTCTACCGTTCCGTCCGGAAACATGAAGCCATGTATGAATAACACGGGAGGATGCCATGAGTGATACGCGGACATTTCAAGAAATTCAACGTTCTATCGAACGAAAAAAATTTATCAAAAAAGTCACCTTAACCATTATAATTTTTGCGGTCGCGATTCTCTACTTTTTCCCGGTGTTGTACATGTTTTTATCGGCATTTAAAACCGAATTTCAAGCAGTCAGCCCCTCCCTGTTCTTTAGCCCAACCCTGGAGACATTTCAAAAAGTATTAAGCGATAAAAATATGTATGGATTTTTGCAAAATTCCATATTCCAGGTCGTTGCCGGAACGGTGATTTGCCTGATTTTAGGGACTCCTGCGGCGTTTGTTCTGATCTTTGGCAAATTCAAAAAGAAAGAGACGAACGGCAAAATTTATCTCTGGTTTCTTACCACCATCCTGCTCCCCCCGGTAGCGGTGATTGTGCCATTATATACGTGGTTTCAGACATTCAATCTGATTGACAAACCAATTGGGTTGCTCATTGTATATGTCGGATTTCATGTGCCGATTGTGGTCTGGATGCTGCATTCATTCTTTTCCGACATTCCAGTCGAAATCATCGAAGCTGCCGATATTGACGGCTGTACGCGCCTGCAACAGTTGACGCTGATTACCCTGCCATTAGTGCGAACCGGGCTGATTGCCGCTGGAATGCTTGTGGCGGTCTTTATCTGGAACGAATTTTTTATCGCATTTAACCTGACAGGAAATCGCGCGGCGACATTACCTGTCTATATGGCGCGTTTCAGAGAACAACAAGGCATGTTTGTCGCCCAACTCTCTGCCGCCTCGACGATTGCGATTCTTCCGGCGGTGATTTTAGGGTGGATCAGCCAGAAATCGTTGGTCAAAGGGCTTACCGCAGGCGCAGTCAAAGGATGAGGTTTTTAACAGACAATAACCGCCTATCCACAACTCACAGAAAACGAACACCAGTGAAGATGGGCGTAATTCAGGCGAAAGACAGGAATGCCGCATAAGAAAAGCTGAGGAATGTAGCCTGCTTTTATGCGGCATTCCTGTTGCTAACAGAGAAGTCACCATCGTACATGATGCCAGATGACGGCGTGGTATAGCATTATTCAGCAGCATTGAACATCTGAGAGGAGTGTCAAATCTTGATTTGACCGCGAAATCAAGATTTCGCCTCCTCTGGCTCGTTCAATCGTTCCGAATACTGCTGTAAAAGACCACTCTGAAATGGCAAACGCATGACAAACAGAGGATTCGGCTTCTGGAAGATCACGTGAAAGGAGAATATGATGAACATTTTAGACCAATTCAAATTAACTGGAAAAAAAGCATTTATTACCGGCGGCGCAAGAGGAATCGGCAAAAGCATTGCAATGGCTTTTGCGCAGGCGGGCGCAGACGTGGCAATCGTTGACCTTGATCTTGATGTCGCACAGCAGACCGCGAAAGAATTGGCGCAATTCAGCGTCAACACACTTGCCGTCAAAACTGATGTAACCAAACCGGACGATGTCAATGCCATGATGACGACCATTCTGAACGCTTTCGGCAGCGTGGATATCGTCTTCAATAATGCCGGCATTTGCATCAACGTCAATGCCGAAGAGATGACCTACGAGCAGTGGCGCAAAGTGATTGACATTAACCTGAACGGCGTCTTTCTCGTGGCGCAGGCCGCAGGCAAAGCCATGATCAAACAGCAGCGCGGTTCGATTATCAACACGGCTTCGATGTCCGGGCATATCGTCAATGAGCCTCAGCCGCAATGCGCGTATAATGCGTCGAAAGCGGCGGTCATTATGCTGACGAAATCGTTAGCCGCCGAATGGGCGCCGCATCATGTGAGAGTCAACAGCCTCAGCCCCGGTTATATCGGCACGGAGATGACGCTGAAAGCCACGCAATGGATTCCTCTGTGGGAAAAACGGACGCCGATGGGGCGGATGGGCAAGCCGGACGAATTGCAAGGGATTGTGTTGTATCTTGCCAGCGATGTTTCCAGCTATACAACTGGCTCTGATTTTGTGGTTGATGGTGGCTTTACCTGTTGGTAATTGAACAGAAACCTCACAGGTTTCCAAACCTGTGAGGTTTAAGCGATTTGGAAAATGTATGAAAGCGCTTGTTCTCGAAAACGCGCGAACGCCTGTTATCAAAGATGTGCCTGTGCCGGAGATCGGGACGGATGACCTGCTGATTCGGGTCAAAGCGGCGGGCATCTGCGGAACGGACGTGCATATTTACGAAGGGGAATATTTTTCCGAATTCCCGCTGATTCCGGGGCATGAATTCTCTGGCGTGGTGGAGCAGGTCGGGAAAAACGTTCGCGCCTTTATGCCGGGAGACCGTGTAACGGCAGATCCAAACATCGGCTGCGGCAAATGTTACTTTTGCCAGATCAACCAGCAAAATCAATGCGAACAACTCGAAGCTGTCGGAGTGACGAGAAACGGCGCATTTGCTGAATATATCGCTGTGCCGGAACATAAGGCCTTTCATATCGGCGATCTGAGTTTTCAAGATGCCGCGTTAATCGAACCGCTGGCCTGCGTGGTGTATGGCTTGCAGCAGACGCCGATTCCGATTGGCGCTGACGTGTTGATTTTCGGCGCAGGCCCGATTGGATTAATGTTGATGCAGATGCTGAAACATGCTGGCGCTGCCAGAGTTGTGATCGTGGAAGGTCGAGAAAATCGTCGCGCGTTAGCCAATACGCTGGGGGCGCATCATGTTGTGGCTGTGGATGGCACGGAACGCGACATGCTAAAAAGCCTGTCGCAAACCGGATTCGATGTCGTCGTGGACGCAACCGGCATTCCTAAAGTTGTCGAACAAATGACCATCTATGCCAGGAATCGTGGCATTTTGCTCTACTACGGCGTTTGCCCGAAAAACGACACCATCCGCATCAGCCCCTATGAAATTTTCCGACGCGATTTAAAAATTTACGGGGCGTTCGCGCTCTGCAACACGTTCGCGCCTGCGATTCGATTCTTGCAAAATCAGGTCGTCAATGTTACGTCGCTCCTGTCGCATACATTCGCGCTGGAAGAATTCGAAGAAGCCCTCGCCACAATGCGATCCGGCAATTCGATGAAAGTCCAATTGCAGCCGGATTGAATATCGCGAAAAACTCACTTACTCCGTCCCCTCGCGTGGTGTCTCCTGCCCAACGAAAGGGTCTGCCCGTTCCGTTTCGAGGCGAGCAATATAGGCATCGTATTTCGCTAAAATATTCCGAAGGTGTTCCACTCCCTTTATGCCGCTATACAACACCCAGATGACAAAGATGAACAAGGCACCAAAGGCGACAGCAAGCGCAAGAATATCATGCTTCAGTAGGCCATATCCGGCGAAGAGAAGCATTGGGAAGAGATACACGAAATACCATGACCACCTATCGAGAAAAGAATGCCGGCAATATCCGACCAGGATGCGTTTTTCCGTCAAAGAAAACCCCACATGTTCATGTATCTGATTGGAGGGGAATTTATCATTCATCGCTGCTTATTTGTGTTCGGAAACGGTGTACGCTGAACGTGTCGAAGGGAACACTGCCACAACTCATTGAGGATGGCTGTATGATCAACGGATTTGCCTCACTCACAACGTTTCCTGCTCTTTGCTCCGTTATTCTTTCCATGGGTCTTTCTGCAATTTTCCATAGGCCTCGCCGATGCTTCTGCCCTCCAGGAGACATGCCTTGATCTTTTTTTGTAATGACGTTTTCTCTGCAAGCTCTGGATACGGGAGATCGGTTCTGCCATACACCCATCTGATACAGCCGTTACTGGTTTCATCCACCCGAATCACATCAAACGCGTTCTGAAAACCGAGGATGCGGGAGCTTTCCGGAAGCAGTTCCCGCAAAAACGGCGCAAGCAGCCAGGAATCGCACACCATCTCTGCCTGCCCATAGTCTGGGAAGAATTTTTTAAAAAATTCCCGCGCCTCCAGATAGGATTTTCTCAGCACCTCCCGCGTCATGTCTGCGTCAGCCGGAATATGAATATTGATCAGTTTCTCCCCCTCCTTCACAATCATTTCATATTCCAACGCGCCGATTCTGAATTCATGAAGAGAAATCTGTCTCGGAAACCACCAACCCCAAGTAAATGCATAGCATCCATGCACCTGGTAATGTTCCTGCGTAAATCTGGCGCAAAATTTCATTGTATCTACAAAAATCTTCTCGCTCATCCCTCTTTTCTGATATTCTTCATAGGCATCTACTGCGCATAATAGCATAACGGTCAGCATTTTGCAGCCGTCTGGATCCTCTCCTAATCGTGTTGTAATTTGCTCAATGCTGTGTTTCCAGGTCTCCGGCTGAGAGAGCGTCGCCAAAAACGGCGCTGTTATTGCGCGATCATATTCTTTTGCAAAGGTCAAGACCTTCTCCGTCATCTCCTCGGGCAATGCAATCATTTCACATACGTCAGATAGTGTCTTACTCATCTCAACTCCTTCCTCATTTACATTCAGTTATCTCAAATGCGCGGCAATATCCTTTTTCTTGTAATGCCTGTGGTCATGGCAGAGCTGTCAGATACCTTGAAGGTGTCTGACAGCTCTGCCCATAACGTTAATAGCGACCTTTCATGTATCAATCGCCTGAAATGAACGATCTTTGCTGTCGCATACTCACCGGCGGACGCAGAATTTCCGCCCAAATCATCCCCTGAAACACTTGTTTATTGAGAGGGGCGTTGAGAAAAGACGCCCGCTCAGCGCTCGAATAATCCACAAGAGCGGCAACACCTTCGTCTTCACGAACCTCCAACGCTTCAGGGAGTTCTTCAGCAACAGAGATCGTTTCTTCGTCTGGCGGCGGAGCAAAAAATGGTTCTGCCAGTTCAGGAAGCGGCGGCGGAGTTGTTGCCGTTGTAGAGAGTTGAAGAGATTTCGGCGTTTGCTGCCGCCGTTTCGCAATACGTTGCAAATCTTCTGGTTTCAGTCGAATTTGCGTCGTTTTTTTTCCAGGAGGTTGATTTTTCGCGGCAGAGGAAAGCAACCGGAAGATCGTAGCAATCACGTACAAGACAATAATAATCGCGAATTTATCCATTTCACATCAGGTTGGAGTTCAATTGCTGGCGCAAGCGAACCCCAACCATGTTCCAGTGTTCCGCGCTGATTGCTTATCGCAACTGCTCGCGCTGCTGAACATCAGCTTTGCCAGAATCCGAAATCGCCTGTCGCATCTCGGTATCTGCCAGCACATTTTTCATGTGATAATAATCCATCACGCCGAGCTTGCCTTCTCGCAAGGCATGGGCAAGAGCTTGCGGCACTTCCGCTTCGGCGGCGATGACCTTCGCCCGCATCGCC
The DNA here is from genome assembly GCA_000739515.1 of Candidatus Moduliflexus flocculans. GTDB lineage: Bacteria > Moduliflexota > Moduliflexia > Moduliflexales > Moduliflexaceae > Moduliflexus > Moduliflexus flocculans. The sequence continues at coordinate 449,445 of DF820455.1, read as the reverse complement.
TGCGCCTGCGCTTTCATTTCCTGTTCCTGGGCAACCGCCATTGCGCGGCGGCTTTCGGCTTTGGCTTGCGCAATCTTTTTATCGGCTTCGGCTTGCGCGGCTTGCAATTTTGCGCCAATATTGTCGCCCACATCCACATCAGCAATATCAATCGAAAGAATTTCGAACGCGGTGCCATTATCCAGTCCTTTGGAAAGCACGGTTTTGGAAATCGAGTCAGGATTTTCCAGCACGTTTTTATGGCTTTCTGCTGAGCCGATTGTTGTAACAATGCCCTCGCCGACACGCGCAATAATCGTATCCTCGCCCGCGCCGCCGACCAATCGCTCGATTTTCGCGCGAACGGTGACGCGCGCAATCGCTGTCAACTGGATGCCGTCTTTTGCGACTGCCGCGATTTTCGGCGTTGTAATGATTTTCGGCTTTACGCTCATCTGCACGGCCTCGAATACGTCGCGACCGGCCAAATCAATCGCTGTCGCGTTTTTGAAATCCAGCGAAATTCCGGCTTTATCGGCGGAAATCATCGCGTTTACCACCTGCGTCACATGGTCTTCAGCGGCGCGATTGCCGCCGGCAGCCAGATAATGGGTTTCAAGGTCGTTGGTGGTAATTTTCAGCCCCGCTTTCCTGGCGGTAATAATCTGTCGAACAATTAAGCGTGGCGGCACGCGGCGCAATCTCATGCCAACGAGATTGAATAAGCCGATATGTACGCCGGAAAAGAGCGCGGTAAACCAGAGGCCTAACGGCACAAATGACAGAAAAATAATCAACCCGATAAAAATCAGTACTACAAAAATCACAGCTCCGGCTTGTACTGGCATAATGTTCCTCCGTTGTTGTAATTATTGACCACGAGATTCGCGAAGATGGTTGTGTCTCTTCAACGAGTATGGTCGTCAGTTATCTTTTTCCAGTCATGTAGGACGAAATTGTTATCGTCCACCCACGTCCGCCCTGTTTATGCGGCGCGTGTGTCGAAATCCCATTTCGACAGACATGCCTCTTTGTTATGCTTATGCATTTTCGACTTCTCGCACCACAATTCGCATTCCTTCGGCGTCAATCACCTCCACTCGGTGTCCTTTTTCAATAAATTCTCCTTCTGTGACCACATCATAACGTTTTTCATCAATTTCGACTGTTCCGGCGGGATGCAGCGGCGTCAGGCTTATGCCAAGCAAGCCAATCAACGCCTGGCGCTCGCCTTTCTGCGCGACATAGCCGTCTTCATGCTCCTGAGTCGTTGTTAAAATGACCTGCTTGCCAACCGATGTGCGTGGGAAAATTTTAAAAAACACGATAGAGACAATCAAGCTTCCAATCAACGCCGCCATGACCTTCGAAATCGCCATGTTGACAAGATCGCCGAATGTCATGAGATCGAAGCGCCCGATAAGTGACAGCACAAGGCTGGTGAATATCGCAACGATGCCAAGCACGCCAACGACGCCAAATCCGGGGATCACGAGCAATTCGAGCATCAGCAGAATCACGCCGACAGTGAACAAAATGATTTCTTCCCATCCAGCCAGACGCACGAGGAAATGTCCCCAGAAAAAGAGACTCAGACAAAGCACGCCAACGGTGCCAGGGAGGCCAAACCCTGGAGTTTTGAATTCGATAAATACGCCGATAAACCCAAACATCATCAGCAGCAGACTGACAGTTGGCGAAGTGATCACGCGCACGACTCGCTCCGCCCAATTCATCTCAATCGTGAGAACTTGCGCTCCACTGAGGTCGAAAAGGGCGAGAGCCTCCTCAAAATTATTCACCTTCTGTTCCGCAATGCCATATTTAAGGGCATCATCAGTCGTGAGAGTCAGCAATTTGCCTTTTTCGCTAATTCCGGGAATTTCAACATCTGGATCGACCATCGCTTCCGCAATATCGCCGCGCCGTCCGGTTTTTTCGGCAGTCGCTCGCATTTCAGCGCGAAAATACGAAAGATATTTTTCATTCACCGGATTCCCTTTATTCATAATGTCCACCTGAATCGGCGTCGCTGCTCCGATGCTTGCGCCTGGACTCATCACAATGTGATTTGTGGAGAGCGCGATCAAGGCGCCAGCAGAAATTGCGCGTTTATTGATGAATGTAATTGTTTGCCGATCAGAATTCAGAAGCGCGTCGCGGATTTGGATCGCCGAATCCACGAGTCCGCCAAGCGTATTCATTTCAAAGACGATAGCGTCGGCATTGCTGGCTTCGCGCAGGACTCGTTCGATATATGGGGCTAATCCGCGATCAATCGTGCCGGAAATTTCGATTTTATACACCTGTTTTGCCGATAATGCAGAGGGGAGAAACAGGAAAGTTATCACACAGGAAAACAGCAATATTTTTTTCATCATCCATCACCGCATCCTTCGTTTAAAGCAATAAATTATTTATATCGCATTATTCACGAGAATTGGCACCAAATCGAGGAGTGTAAACGCCTGCATTGGCGGCGAGGCATTGTCTGACTTCGTCAGGCGGCAAAAGCAAGCGTTTGCACTCCTGTCGTTGACGCCAATACTCGTGAATAATGCTATATCACACGAGATTCATCATTCAAGATATGGAAAACGCAAGAATCGTCAACATTTTATTTGACGAGAAGAGGAATATTTTGAAGAGAAGGTCGGAATATTCTTGTTGATTGCAGAGGGGTGGAACAAAAAAGACCAGATGTTTTGGAACATCTGGTCTCTTCCGATCCAAATTTCAAGCAGATTTTTGTGCCGGTTTCTGGACTTTGCCAGATCGCAGACAACGAGTGCACACTTTCATCCGTTTGACCGCGCCATTGACAACCGCCCGAACCTGTTGCAGATTCGGATACCAGCGCCGTTTGGTTTTGTTATTGGCATGACTGACTTCATTCCCGACGATCGGGCCTTTTCCACAAATATCACACCGTCTCGACATACTCTCACCTCCATTCAAGATGTTCCTCGTGTTATTCGAATTGTCACGGTAAATTCACCGCGATTGCCTTGATACCAAAAATCATTCACTCCAAGCAGCAATTTCCCACTGCTGCCAGCTTTAACCGCGTATGATGCGCCAATAAAAAACGGCGCTCCAACCCCTTCAATCTTGCCGATTAATCCCGCATGAGGTTTTTGCCAGAGCGGATCTTTCCGACCTTGCGCGTCCGTCCACGTGGTTCCGGCAGGACCGCAGGCATTTCCTTTCGTATCGTAAACGACTTTGCCGCTGGCGCTAAAACGAAGCACATCGCCTTTCAGCACGTTGACGCCGCTGTCTGTCCATAATACGCTGCCGGGCACGATCACCGTCGCATCTTTAGCCGGGACGTCTTCGATAAAAATCGCCTCGATAGTGTGAGACGCGCTGATATTCTCGAAGAGATATTCACGAACGGCGCCGACCGATACGCCATCCACCAAGACATGCTTAAGCGCATAATCATTTTCCGGCACGAACGTAAACCGTTCGCTTTTGCCTTGTGTCACCGCGATCTTCCCGGACGGAGAAATTCCGCCACCTGTTCCCGCGCTGGCGGTAATGGTATAGGTTGACACGCTGGCATCTTCGAAAAATGCTTCAAGGGTATGCGATGCCGCGATGTTGTTGAACGTGTAGCTCTCAACAGCGCCAACCGAGACGCCATCTACTAAGACATGTTTAATGTAATATCCAGTGTTCGCCGCAATCGAAAAAGTCTGGCTTCCTCCGATTTTTAACGAAAACGCGCCAGAAGGCGTAATGCGTCCGCCATTGCCAGCTTTTGCGACGAGCGTGAATTTTGCCGCAGGCTCGATCTCGATTTTTTGCGCGCTTAAAATTGCCGTGAGATCATCAAGATGCTCATTGTTGAACAATCCGGCCTCAGCCTGAAGAATGCCATCCGCAGCATCAAAAAATGTCGCGTTCGGCGGCAGATACCATAAACTTTCATAGATCAGCAAATCCGCCACCTGACGCCCGAGCGCTTCTCGAATTTTCCAGCAGGTGCATCCCCAAATCTCACCATCACGATGCACATTGCTTTTCGTCAGCGTGTCATAGGTTCGGTTTTGCCGCAAATCACGCAAATGATCCTGTCCAAGCTTTTTGACGACATATTCGCCGATTTCCGGGTCTTCCGTTAAAGAGCAGCCAAAATAATCAGCATAACCTTCGTGGAGCGCCCCGGCTTCAATCGTCGCCATCAGCGGCTGAAGCGCGTCAATAACCGAATGCGTATATTCATGATAAATCACCGCCGCTTCTTTGGCTAAATCATTTAATTCCTTGCCATGTCCAAAAAAGAGCGCGCGCTTCAACGGACTGTAATACGCATTGTCATAATTGGCATTCCCGGTTTCAGGATCAGGCGTATGCACATGCACAAGCATCACGGCGTCATGTTTTTTATAGCCAAAATTCCTGAAAAATCGCGCCACTTTGCTGAGATGGTAATACGCCATCACTTCATCGAAATGGGGATCTGCCGGGTCTTGATATAAGAAGTCGTATGTTCCTGCGGTCGTCGGGACAGCATTCGATGCGCCTTTGGCGGCATTTTTAATCGTAAAATATGCGCCTGAAAGCGTTTTCGTCTCATTCAGATCGAACAGTTCAGCCGTCACCACCTGATTATCCCGCTCTGGATTCGTATTATAGACCATGCCGCGCCCTTTTTCGAATTTCAGGGCATTATAACTATCCAGAGTTTCGCCAGTGGCGGCGTCAAGAAAAAAGACCCAATCCCCTAACGGACGCCCACTTGATACGTTTACCTGATACGCGCGAACATAACGATCATCTTTGGGGAAAATGACTAATTCCGCTTGTGGCGTGCCATGTTCCGGGCTATGAAGCATTTCAAGCGCGGACTGGATCGCAGCGGAAGCCGAAATCATCGAAGCAGAGACATCCACAGCGATTCCGGGACAATAGTTGCCATTCACCATGCAAACGCGATTTGCGGCGTCTATATGCACGCTGAGCCGCGCGCCCATCACCGGAATCCGATGAAGTTCCTGCTGATAATGCACATGCTGAACGCCACGATGCGCAGTGGTTTCGACATGTGTCAACGTCGCGTTATCCTGTAAAAGACCGAAAAGTTCCGCATGCTGTTCAAGAAAACGACTGGCAATTTCTTCCGGCACGCCACTTTGTGACTCTGTCAATATCCCTCGTATAGACACCGGAAAGCCAGAGAACGCATTCCAACGAATATGCACACGTCCCGGCGCAGTATCCTGCAAAACCTTTGAAGCGGCAATTGATCGGGAACGGAGTTGAGGGACACTTGAAACAGGATGCAAATATTTGGTTGACGTTGGTTGTGGCGGCAGCATACGTACATCCTATAGCATCGGTTATCAAAAATATCAGTTTTTGCCAGCATCGTTTATAGATGTTGCATGTCTCTGTTTGAGAGTGACTGATAAAGTCAAGCATTTTTTTCAAGAGTTTTTCGACAATCTTTTTTGCCTTGAAAATCTCCGAATTATTCGCAATTATTCTCATAAAAACTCTTGACAAGAAGAGTAGGGTTCTTTATCCTTTATTCAAGTGAGCAGGTAGGGTTGTTTTTTCTACTGAATTGTCACAAAACTCAGATGGTGTTTATTGCTGAAGCTGTTAAGAACAACTACTCAAGGAGGTATCCAGAAATGCGAAAAATGTCTGGCATTGTCACATTGTTGTTGGTATTAGCCATGGTCTCAGTGGCAGGCGCGGAGACCGTGACATATACCGAAAATCAGTATTGGTTGTCGGATACTCCGACAAAATACGGGCCAAAAGGGTTATACACAATTTTTAGCCCGGAGACTTATCAGAAAGGAAAGTTTGGGGTTGGTTTTTATTGGGATATGACCAGGTTCGCAATTCCTGGCGATCCGCGTTACCCTCAATTAACGGAGTTTACGCTGGGTGGCGCGTATGGTATTACAGACAGATTGGAAGTGTCAGCGGCGCTTCCTTATACAATGTATAAGTTGAACGCTGTTTCCACTGAAAATCGTGATCCGGCAGACCTGGCAGTAAGCGATTATGATGACAGCGGGCTTGACGATATGAGCCTGGCTGTGCGGTATATGTTCCCGTTAGGGGCATCTTCTGCGATTACGCCGTTTGTGCAGACCTTCCTGCCGACAGGAAGCGATCCTGATAACGGTCTTGGCGCTGAAAATTGGCGAATCATCGCCGGCGTATCGGCTGGAACGCAGTTGCAGGGACTGAATAAAACGCGTTTATATACACAGTTAGCGTATCAGTTTGCGACCGATCCTGATGAGAGCCGCAGAGATTTCAGCGAAAACAATAGCGCTTATCCTCGTCCGCGTTTCCAGAATTTCGGCAAAAATCCGTTCTTCCATGAATATGGCAATACCTTATTATACGGCGCGGGTTTTGCGATTCCGGTTTCAACGGATAAAGTTGAGATTTTTGGTGAATTTACCGGTTTCCATTCTTTCGACGATGAAGACTATGTCCCAATGTGGGAAGTTCGCGATGATGGGACGGTACATGAACTTGATGTGGTGCAGGATGGCGGCATGATGGTCGGCGGCGCGAGAATCGGCTTCGGTAATGGCTTAGTGCTGACGGCTGGCGGCGGCGGACAATTATATGGCGAAGAGCCGTTGTTCAACAACCCGCACTGGACAGCGTTTGCAGGTTTGAGCTATATGGCTCCGCATACGGTCACGCTGATACGTGAAGTTCCACCGACGGGCGAAGTATTGCCTCCGTCAACAATCGAACAGCCTGTTGCACCGATTAAACCAGGCGCAGGGGCATCGTTCGATTGCACGCAGCAGTTAGCGATGGTGAATTTTGAATTCGACAAATCCACGCTGACGCCGGAAGGCATCGCAACCTTGCAGCGGCTTGGCAAAATCATGCGGCTGTGCGATCAACTCGTGTTGGAAGTCCAGGGACATACCGACTGGATGGGCACGGAAAACTACAATATGGGTCTTGGCAATCGCCGCGCACGCGCTGCTGTGTACTATCTCGTGTATGACGAAGGGATTGACCCCGCTCGCATTGTAAAACCTGAGAAACTCGCAAAAGGCATTATCGCTGGCGAAACGTATGGCGAATCAGTGCCGATCGCTACTAACGAAACCGACGCCGGACGCGCTCAGAACAGACGCGCTCAGTTCGTGAAATTGGTAGAAGATAATCGGATTTTAACTCAGTAATTGCAGTGAATTGCAGCATGTCGTTAAGCCTCGTTCGGATGTTTTACCGAACGAGGCTTTTTTTGTTAAAATAACTCATGTTACGCAACGTCACCGACAATTCCCCTCCTGGGAGGGGCAGGGGTGGGTGACCATGTTCTCGGCGTTTTGCCATCGGCAACCCACCCCCAGCCCCTCCCAGGAGGGGAGTTCACGATCATCGGATTGAATTCGCTGCGTAACATCAGTAAAATAACAGCAAATGGGAGAATGGAACGAATTGTTCTTGTGCATAAAGATGAAGAAATTATCAATTGGAATTAGCGCAGCGCTTTTAGTGGCAGGCGCGATTGTTTTATCGGCAAATTTACCATTAACCGCAAATCAGCAGGCATACGAAAATATGATTAAAATCGGGAATTTTTACATGGATAAATATGAATTCCCCAATAGAGTTGGCGAGTTGCCAGTGACGAACGTCACCTGGCAGGAAGCGAGCGCGTTATGTGAATCCGTTGGAAAACGACTCTGCACGGATCAAGAGTGGGTGCAGGCGTGTCGCGGCCCGCAAGGGCTGCGTTTTCCTTACGGCCCGGTCTATGACGGCACGAAATGCAACGCGGAAAGCAAAGTGGATGCGCCTTTAGCTATCGGCCAAACGCCAGTCACCTGCGTCAGCGGATACGGCGTCTATGATTTGAATGGCAATGTGTGGGAATGGGTCGGAACATCTCAAGACGATGTCAAAGTGCGCGGCGGCGCGTGGAGCAGTTCAAGCTGCGCGGAATGCGCCCTGCATTTCTGGGATAACGCGCCGATGACAAAAAGCAATCGCGGCGGGCTGCGCTGCTGTTTAAGCGCGAATTAAAGGAAACACGTCGGGGGCGTTCAATTGAACGCCCCCGACGTGTGTTTATGTGCTATTTGCCAAAAGCAAGCTTTGGCACTCCCGAGTTTTATCACGTCCCCATTTCCCACGACGCGAGATATTTCTCTTGTTCCGGCGTCAGCGTGTCAATGCTCACGCCCATCGCCTCTAACTTCAAGCGAGCGATTTCTCGATCAATCGGCTGCGGCACAGGATAGACTGTTTTCTCCAGCGATTTGGCGTTATTCAGGATATATTCCGCGCCAAGCGCCTGGTTCGCAAAGCTCATATCCATCACGTCCGCCGGATGTCCTTCAGCGGCTGCGAGGTTGATTAAACGGCCTTCGCCGAGCACATTGACCCGTTTGCCGTTCTTCAACGTATATTCTTCCACGAAATCGCGAATCGTGCGGCGCGACGTGGTGATTTCCGCCAATCCTTCCAAATCCAATTCCACGTTGAAATGGCCGGAGTTGCAAACAATTGCGCCATCTTTCATCACCTCGAAATGCTCTTTGCGGATGACATGAATGTCGCCGGTGACAGTAATAAAAATATCGCCGACTTTCGCTGCTTCAGCAACCGGCATGACCTGATAGCCGTCCATTGTGGCTTCGATAGCGCGAATCGGCTCGACTTCCAACACGATCACTTTTGCGCCAAGCCCATTCGCCCGCATTGCCACGCCGCGCCCGCACCAGCCATAGCCTGCGACAACAACGGTTTTTCCAGCAACCAATGTATTCGTGGCGCGAATCACGCCATCCAGCGTGCTCTGTCCCGTGCCGTACCGGTTATCGAAGAAATGTTTGGTCTGCGCATCATTGACCGCGATAATGGGGTATTCCAACACCTTGTTATTCGCCATGCTGCGCAGCCGAATCACGCCAGTGGTCGTCTCTTCCGTGCCGCCGATGACATATTGTAGCAATTCTTTTTTCTCTGAATGCAGAAGCGACACCACATCCGCGCCATCATCCATCGTGAGCATCGGCTGGTGTTCCAGCGCGGCATGAATATGTTTGTAATAGGTTTGGTTGTCTTCGCCTTTAATCGCAAAGACCGGAATTTCGTAATGTTTGACGAGCGATGCGGCCACGTCATCCTGCGTGCTTAACGGGTTCGACGCGCACAGTTTCACATCTGCGCCGCCGTCTTTCAACGTTCGCATCAAGTTGGCGGTTTCTGAGGTCACATGCAAACAGGCGGCAATGCGCACGCCTTTTAACGGCTTTTCAACTTGAAACCGTTTGCGGATAAGCTGAAGTACCGGCATGTTGCGATCAGCCCATTCAATCCGCAGCTTGCCTTTTTCGGCAAGCGACATATCTTTCACATCATATTTCATAAAATAGATAGACCACGAAACACGCGAAAATTGAATCAATAGACCTCACAGGTCTTGGAGACCTGTGAGGTCTGAGTCAACGTTATTTTTCTTTCGTGTCTTTCGTGGTTGGCTTTTTGAGTGTTATAATCCAAGCGCGGAACGCAGATCGTTCACTTTGTCGGTCTTTTCCCAGGTAAAGTCAGGATCGTTTCGTCCGAAATGGCCGTAGGCAGCAGTTTTTCTGAAAATCGGGCGGCGCAGATTCAGCGAAGAAATGATGCCTTGCGGAGTAAGTTGGAAGATGTCGCGGACGGCTTTCACAGTTTTCGCGCTATCCACTTTGCCCGTGCCAAACGTATCAACCATGATAGACACCGGATCTGCAACGCCGATTGCGTAGGCTAACTGCACTTCGCACCGTTCAGCGACCCCAGCGGCAACCAGGTTTTTCGCAATATACCGCGCCATGTAGGAAGCAGAACGATCAACTTTCGTCGGGTCTTTACCGGAAAATGCGCCGCCGCCGTGACTTCCAACGCCGCCGTAGGTATCAACAATAATCTTTCGTCCAGTCACGCCGCAATCTCCCTGTGGCCCGCCAACGACGAACCGGCCTGTCGGGTTGATATGGTAGGTGATGTGATCCGGGTCTAACAATTCGCGCGGCAGCACCGGCAGCACGACCTTTTCAATCACATCTTCCCGCAAATCCTTCAAGCTGACTTCCGGGTTATGCTGGGTGGAAATAACGACCGTGTCAATCCGTTTCGGCTTGCCATCCGCATATTCAACGGTCACCTGGGATTTGCCATCCGGGCGCAGAAACGAAAGGATTTCTTCGCGCCGGGCTTTCGTCAACTGCATGGTCAGCTTGTGCGCTAATGTAATCGGCAACGGCATCAACTCTTCGGTTTCATTGGTCGCATAGCCAAACATCAAGCCCTGATCGCCAGCGCCGCCAGGATTCACGCCCATCGCGATATCGGGCGATTGTTCGTCAATTGACGTTAACACAGCGCAGGTCTCGTAATCAAAACCGTAGCTGGCTTTGGTATAGCCAATTTCTTTGATCGTGTTCCTGACGATTTTCGGAATATTTACATAGCAGTTGGTAGTGATTTCCCCGGCAACAAATGCCACGCCAGTCGTTACTAATGTTTCACATGCCACACGTCCCATCGGATCGTCTGCCATAATCGCATCTAAAACAGAATCCGAAATCTGGTCGGCAACTTTATCTGGATGCCCTTCCGTAACTGATTCGGATGTAAAAAGAAAATTTTTTCTACTCATGGGTATGTATCCCCCTCGCGTCCAGCAAACATGCTGTCTGGTTGGTTAAACTGACAAGATTTTTACAACTCAAAATATGTCCGCTCTTCTATTTTCAAGCGCTAAAAACGTGTCAAGTTTTATGAAGAGAGATTACGACATTTTCTTGAAATTTCTCGAAGAACTCTCTCGAAAAATTCCACGAACATTTTGATTCAACGAGTTTTTTTTACTTCTTATTATCTCAGGGGTTTTTGTCTTGACAATCCTTTGCGAATCCTGATATATTTCCTGGTTGATATGCACACCTGGTTTTCAGAACACTCAGATGGTATGTGGATGTTATGGGGAATATCTTTCTAATTTATAACGATCAGCAGTTTTCAGAGCCATTGGCGCAATATTTAACCGAACAGGGATATCATGTCTTCCAGATTCAATCACTCGAAACATTGGAAGAGTCTTTAGAAACTCAGTTTCCGGACGTCATCATTTTAGATGCGCTGTTGCAGAAAATGAATGGCTTTGAACTGTGTCAAACCTTGAAAGAACATCCCCAATATAAGCGTATCCCGATAATCATGACCTCCGCGATTTATCTGTCTGAAAAAGAACGCGCACATGGCATTCGCTTTGGAGAGGCAACGTATCCGATCTTAGCAGACCGCTGGCTGATGAAGCCAATCGCCCCAGCTGAAATCGCAAAACACATCGCGTATCTGTTAGGAAAAGAAACCGAACCGCCCTATGTTCCGACCATTTTTATTGTAGATGACGAACGAGATATTCGCGAGTTGCTGCGCACCACCCTCGAACGCCGGAATTATCGTCCGCTTGAATTTTCTACAGGGCAAACGTGTTTGGACGCACTCGCCTCAGGAATCCCCCCGGATGTCATTTTATTGGATTATAAACTCCCCGACATTTCCGGCATGATCGTTTTAAATCGCATCCGAGAACAATTTCCCGATATCGGCGTGGTCTTAATGACCGCGTATGGCGACGAAGATTTAGCCATTCATGCGATTGAAGAAGATGTTGATGCCTATATCCGCAAGCCGTTCCTGATTGAACCGATGCTGATGTTGATTACGCAAACGTTAGAGCGCAGCAACATCAAGCAGGAACGGACACGCTTGATTGCGCAGTTACGCGAATCGAACCATGAGGTCATGAAACATTATGCCATGCTGGAACACGCGAACCGGCGGTTGAGGGAACTTGATCAACTCAAATCCGAATTTCTCGCCAATGTTGGGCATGAATTGCGCACGCCGCTCAATTCGATTATTGGATTCACTGAACTCCTGCTGCAAGGCTATAGCGGCCCATTGAACAATAATCAATGCCGACAGTTAAGCATGGTATTAAATAGCGGCAATCACTTGCTGCGGGTGTTAAACGATGTGATCGAAGTGGCAATGCTTAACGCCGGGCAAGTGGTGTTAACGCATGATATTGTGCCAATTTCCGCCGTTGTCCAGGAAGTGTTGCAAGAGCTTCGCAAAAAGATCGAGCAAAAGCAGCTCAGAACTCAACAGCGGTTTGACGACGAGCTTCCTGACGGGTACAGCAGTCGAGAAAAAATCAAGTTGATTTTATACAATTTAATAGATAACGCGATCAAATTTTCATCATCAGGCACGATTACCATTGCGGCATGCACTGCGTTGCGATGTCCGCCAGGCGATATTAGGAGAGCGCACCCTCCGGAGCATGTGACGACCAAAGGAGATTACTTAGTCCTCAGCGTTCAGGATGAGGGAATCGGCATACGAGAGGAAAATTTCGACATTTTATTCGATGAGTTTCGGCAGGTAGATGGCTCATTGACACGCGAATATAACGGCACGGGATTAGGGCTGGCCATTTCGAAAAAACTCATCGACCTCTATGGGGGGAAGATTTGGCTCGAAAGTCGAATAGGAGTAGGAAGCACGTTTTATTTCACGATACCGATAAAAGATGAATCCGAATCGAAGTGAATAGGAGCGCGTAAGGTGAGGCTTTAGGCGTTTGTGTTCATGTTAGCTGTATCTGTATGATAATCCGCCGTGTGTGTTCTGTTGTCGTCTTGAGTGTAACTCTGCTTGCGACATTATCTGCTGTTCCCGGTGATGTATTGGCCGCTCCAGCGTTTTCTTCTTCTGCCTGGCCGCAGGATACTGGAGCGCCAGTAAACTCCTCGCCCGTATTAGGCGATTTAGACGGGGATGGCGTGTTAGAAATCGTGGTCGGTTCAGATAACAATAAAGTTTATGCCTGGAAACCAGATGGAACGCTGATGCCAGGTTGGCCTGTCACTACGAATGATTCCGTGCGCTCGTCCCCCGCGTTAGCAGATGTGGATGGCGATGGCCATCTTGAAGTGATTGTCGGATCATTCGATAACAAAGTCTATGTCTGGAATTTTCATGGTAGCATTCTGCCCGGCTGGCCGGCTTCGACTGGCAGCGTCATCTATTCGTCGCCTGCGGTCGGCGATATTGATGGCGATCAATTGCCGGAAGTCGTGGTCGGCTCGTTCGATAATAAAGTATATGCCTGGAATGCTGATGGATCATTAGCCCGTAATTGGCCGAAGCCGACGGGATTGTTCGTGTATTCTTCCCCAGCCCTTGCAGATATCAATCGAGATGGGGTGCTAGATGTGATCATCGGCACGGACAATAATCGCGTATTTGCCTGGAAAGGCGATGGAACCGATCTTGACGGCTGGCCGGTGGCCACTGAACACGTCGTCCCCTCCTCTCCGGCGGTCGGAGATATTGACAATGACGGCGAAGTCGAAATCGTCGCAGCCTCATGGGACAAGGTGTTTGTCTGGAATACGAAAGGCGAACGCAAAGCAGGATGGCCGACCACAGCAGGTCATCAAATTCCGTCTTCCCCGGCCTTAGCCGATCTGGACGACGATGGCCAATTGGAAATCATCATCGGCTGCAAAGATGGCAAAGTGTATGCGTGGAAAGCGAACGGGCAGCCTGCGCCAGGATGGCCGGCAGTAACAGATGGCGAAATTTCCGGGGCCCCGGCAGTTGGCGATGTGGACGGCGATGGAAGATTAGAGGTTGTGATCGGCTCCAAAGATAACAAAGTGTATATGTGGACAGCGCAAGGCGTGTTGGTTCAGGGATGGCCGCGCCAGGCAAACGCCGCGATCACCTCCTCGCCCGCAATTGGCGATCTTGATGGCGATGGCACGATGGAAATTGTTATCGGATCGAAAGATCAGTTTGTCTATGCCTGGACGATGCCTCGCGTGGGAGCTCAAACGCCGAAAGTCGTTTGGCAAGGATTTCGTGGCAGCCCCGCCCATTCCGGTCGGTATGGCGATGCTATCGGCAGTGCTGTTGTCGCGGCCTTGCCGAATCAGTTCACGCCGAAACCTGGCGACGCGCAAGTGCTTGTCGAGTCATCAACAAGCTCGCGACAACCAGTTATCCCTGCAATCGCCGGACAAATTCTCGACCTGACTGTCACCAATTACGACAACACATCAATGACTCTGACCTGGACAGCGCCATCTGGCCTATTTTCGCCACAAGCTGTCTATGATTTACGCTTTGCGGCGCAACCAATCACGGATGAATCCTGGGAGAGTTCCGTAAAATATCCGGAAACCATCCATCCTGCCCCGGCTGGCACGAAAGAAGTCCTGGCGATTAAAGAACTAAAACTGCCCGAATTGCAATTGAAAGACATGCTGTATATCGCCATGAGGATTTCTGATGGAGCCGGACAAATCAACCCACTATCGAACGTCGTTCGTGTTGAGCAGCTTGATGAAGACGCGCCAGCCAAAATTGAATCGCTCGCGGTGAAAGAGTTGGATCAAAATACGTTAGAATTATCGTGGAAAGCGACTGGCGATGATGGCAATCAAGGAACGGCAACCACGTATGATATTCGTTATTCGGATGTGCCGTTGACTGAATTAACCTGGGTGCGAGCGATTCAGGCGTCAAATATCCCCGCCCCGCTGCCTGCAGGCACGATGCAAACCTTTCAAGTCCTGAAACCCTGGAATGATAAAGAGATGTTCTGGGCGATTCGCGCGATTGATGATGCACTGAATCTTTCCCCGCTTTCCGATGTGGTTGCCTGGAATCCCGTTGCCAGCGCACCGTTCGCCAGAATCGTCGATCTGAGCCTCACAGGAAACGCCTTGACCTGGACGGCTCCTGCAAAGAGCAGTGATGCGGCTAAAACGGATAAAGCCAATCGTTATGAGATGCGTTATACTGAATTTCCGCTGACAGAGGCTGATTGGAATACGGCAACGCCAGTTGAAAATGTCCCTGTTCCCGAAATTCCTGGCACACCTCAAACGTTTGCATTGAATGGATTGCCAGAAGGAAAAAAATTGTTTTTTGCCGTCAAAAGCCTTGATTCGAACGGCACAGCCTCAGAAATTTCTAATGTTGTTGAGGTGCTGATCGAGGAACGGCAGGCGCCAGACGCAATCACGGATGTTGCCATTGAAGAACTCACCAAAGAAAGCGTCACCTTGAATTGGACGGCGCCGCAACAAATCGTCGGAGACAAGAGCGTCAGCGTGAACAAATACGAAGTGCGGTATTCAGTGACTCCATTAACAGAAGAAACCTGGAGTAACGCTGCTGTTGCGCAGAACATTCTGAAACCGGCATCGCCCAAAACGCTGGAAACGTATATTTTGAAAGATGCGCCGAAAGACACCGTCTATTATGTTGCCGTGAAATCGTTTGATGATCGCGGAAAAGCCTCACCATTATCGAATGTGGTGCGCGTTCCGGTATTTGATGCCATTGCGCCCGCGCCAATTATTGATTTGGCAGTTGACGATTCCGGAAAAGACTGGGTAAAAATTTCCTGGACGGCTACCGGAGATAATGACAATGAAGGTCAGGCCGCCAAACAGCTTATTCGGCTTGCGCCAAGCCTGAAAGCCATCAAAGGATGGGCGTCTGCAAAAGATATCGAAAATGATGTATTTCCGTCAGTCGCAGGCGCGAAAGACTCGTACACGATTCAAGGGTTAGATTCGAATGCGACCTATTTTATCGCCTTGAAAAGTGTGGATGCTTTCGGGAATGAATCGGAAATTTCGAATATTGTCCGCGCCAAAACGCTCGATAGCGTTGCTCCTGGCAGCATCAGCGATTTGCGGATCGCCGCCGAATCTGAAAAAGGCGTGGTGCTGCAATGGACAGCCCCCGGCGAAAACGCGATGGAAGGACAGGCGAAATCGTATGATCTGCGTTATGCTCAGCAGCCCATCACAGCAGAAAATTGGGAACTGCTCACGAAAAAAGATGAGATGCCCGCGCCGCAGCCTGCCGGTTCGACAGAAAAAGTGACCGTGACCGGCCTTCAACCGAATACGAAATATTACGCGGCGATTGTTGCGCTCGACGCGAGCGGCAATTCATCTCCGTTGTCCAATGTGCTGGAAATCGTGCCGGGCGATACCATTGCGCCGGAAGGCATTACCACGCTATGGGCTGAAAATGTGGATAACAGTTCCGTCTTTTTAGACTGGCTTTCTCCTGGCGATGATGAATTGCATCAAACACCCAATAAATATGAAATCCGCTATTCACGCGAGCCATTGGATGAAGACTCGTGGAAAACGGCAAAAACTGCACCAGATAGCCCGAAACCTTCTCCACAAGGCGAAAAAGAACAATTTTTGCTCTCTGGCCTGCAAAAGAACAGCCTCTATCACATCGGCGTGAAAGCGATTGATGCGGCGGGAAATATCTCGCCAATTTCGAATATTGTGCGCGTCTATACGTCCGATGACGTGATCAAAGACGTAAAAATTCTCGAATTTGATCAACAGAACGTGACCTTAACATGGACAGCGCCGGGCGGAATTTTGCCTGAACAGAATCGGGTGTATGATATTCGCTATGCAACGACCACGCTCACGGATGAATCGTGGGAAAAAGCTAATCCTGTGCGAAATCTTCCGTATGAAGCGTTATTGGCAAGAGACCCTGGACAAAAAGAACAGGTGACATTGACCGGTCTGCCTCAGTATGAACAACTCTTTTTCGGTGTGCGCGTATTAACATCCAGCCCGGACAATCAGGAACAACGTTCGAAGCTCTCGAATGTCGTGGAATTAAACCGACTGGACGTTATTCCACCGGCAGAAATCACGACATTGCAGGTCAAAAACACTAATGGAGCGCAAGGAGGAATGTATGCCTTCCAATTGGCGTGGCAGGCCACCGGCGATAATGATTTCGAAGGAACTGCCGACCATTATGACATTCGCTATGGTACAACGCCGCCAACAGAGGCCAATTGGGAACGCCTGACGCCGATTCAGCCATTGCCAGCGCCGCAATCGGCAGGCTCATTCCAGGAAACGACAGCGCATATTCCTGCCGGAGAAGACACCCTGTATTTCGCGATTCGCAGTTACGATGAAGCGTTAAACGCCAGCGCATTATCGAACATCGCGCAATGGGCGCCGAAAGACTCGGTGGCGCCTGCTCCTGTG
This sequence comes from Candidatus Moduliflexus flocculans, assembly GCA_000739515.1. Classification (GTDB taxonomy): domain Bacteria; phylum Moduliflexota; class Moduliflexia; order Moduliflexales; family Moduliflexaceae; genus Moduliflexus; species Moduliflexus flocculans. The sequence continues at coordinate 432,337 of DF820455.1, read as the reverse complement.
CAGACGCTTCGAGCAGAACGCCTGGAAAACGGCGACATCAAGCTGTCCTGGATTGCGCCTGGCGATAACGAAAATCGAGGCACAGCCGCATTTTATGATATTCGTTATGCCACTAAAGAAAGTGATTTGAAAAAATGGGAAACTGCTACGGTCGTTCCCGGTGAGCCGCTGCCTGACGTGGCAGGATCAGAGCAAGAATATATCCTGAAAGGGATTCGTCAGGATGCCGCCTGTTATATTGGCTTAAAAACAACTGATGATGCCCGCAATACCTCGCAATTGTCGAATATTGTCATGTTAGAAAAGGCGCCAGTCGCGGCGATTACGGATTTGACATTTGTCAGCGGGACTGAAAGTAGCGTGACGCTCACCTGGACAGCGCCGAGAGACCGCGTCGCGGAGCGCGTGCAAAGTTATGACATCCGCTATTCGGAAGATCGCGCGGTTCTGGAAGTCTGGAAACAGGCAACCGTCGTGAAACACAACCTGACTCCGCGGCAATCTGGTTCTGGAGAATCAATCACGTTAGATCAATTAGCGCCCAACAAACGCTATTATGTCGCGATCAAAGCGACGGATCATGCGAAAGAAACCTCTCAACTGTCGAATATCGCCATTGCTTATACGGCGGACACGACTCCACCGGCGACGATTACCGATTTATCCGTATCACGCTCGGATTTAGATGCAGTGACAGTACGCTGGACAGTCGTGGAAGATGACGCCATTCACGACGTTCCGGCGTCATACGAAATTCGTTACGCCACCGAGCCGCTTTCCGAGGCAAACTGGAACACGGCCACGCTGGTGGTGAACAACTTGCAGCCCACTGCGCTGGCGAGTCAAATGGAATATACGATTGCCGGGCTTGAAGAAAGTCATCTGTATTATGTCGGCATTCGAGCGAAAGATCAGGCCGGAAATATCTCGGCATTATCGAACAAGTTAATCGCTCGCACGAAAGACACCACGCCGCCGCAAGCCGTGACCGATCTTCGCGCCATATATCCGACGCCGACCAGCGTTCTGCTGATATGGACGACGCCAGCAGATGTGATGGATTTAAGCAGCGATCCGCGCGGCGCGGAACTACAATCCGGCTTGCCGTTAGAAGATATGCTGATTACGGGATATGACATCCGGTATATAAATAGCGCAAACGGTTCATCCCTGACAGAAGAAAATTGGGAACAGGCGGAAAAAGTGCTGACGCCGCCAGCCCCGCTGACGCCAGGAACTGTTGCGCAATTTGCTGTCAGTCCATTATCCGCAGATCAAACATACATTTTCGCAATACGAGCGATTGATAGCAGTGGAAATGTCTCGGCAATTTCCAATTTGATTGCAGAGACAACATTGCCCGCAGATCTGGCAGCGCCAGTGACCACAGCGCGGGCGGTTGCAGAAAATGACACGCTCGGCTGGCGTCTTGTGCAAGGACAGGAACTCGGCCAATTGCAAGCGGATCAATCGGGCGTGTTGACATTACAGGCAAAGGGGGAGCGCAAAATACCTGGGAAAACAGCGATGACGGCAGTTTACCCGGCGACAAACGAGGATGTGACCATGCCGCAAGGCGAACTGAAATTCGCAGTCAAAGGCACAGAACCGTTCTTTATTTGCGCAAAAGTGAATGCGTTAGAGAGCAGTGAAGTGTTCAATCTCTGCTATTCCAGCCAGCAGCAGATGGCAGCGCCAGACGCCAGAAATGCTGACGCGGTCGTGCAGACGATTACTCAGTCGCCACGCACGCGCCTGGAAAATTATATTTTCTTCCCGCTCGATGAAGTCGCGCTTGATAATCAATGGCATGATATTCAGCGTGATTTGACGAAAGACTTGATGGAAGGCGCGGGGCAGGTGTATGGCTCGTCGTCGCGCTTCTACGTGCGCGGAACAGATGTGTCGGTGCGCAGCGTTACGGTGGAAGGCGTGCTGTTTACCTCGTTGACCGATTTCGAAGATCGGCTGAATCCATTGGATAACGGCTGGAAACTCCATTTCGGAACTGGGACGGTAGATTTATTGCAAGAACCGATGACCGGAGATACCGGAGTCATGAGCTTTACGCCGCAAGGCAGCGAGCAAAAGGCTGGCACAAGCCAGATACAAAGCTATGTGATTACCGGGATCAGAGCGCGAGGCATTCAAGGCGTGGAACGCACGAATTTTTATCTCCACGCACAATCGGCGGATAACAGCAATATCGTGCTGACCTATCCGCAATCCGGCATGACACAAGTGTCAGAGAAGCCATTCTTCTTGGCTGATGTGAAAGCCAGCGCAGAGTTCAAAATCATTTTGAAAGTGCAAACGAAGGACAATCGAGAAGTGTATGTCGGCTACCTTCCAGAATCAATGCTTCAAACGACAGCGGCCTCATCTGGAAATTATTTCTATTTCCCATTGCGCACCGTGTCGCGCAGCAATGGCTGGATGCAAGTTATCGCTGATGTCGCAGGAGATTTAAAAACGAACCAGGTTGAATATGCGGCGACCACGTGGTTATCGTTCCACGGGCAAGAAATCAATCTCGACAACATCGGGTTCAGCACGGGCGTATTGACGAATTTACTGAAATAACCACCGACGCGCATCTTAACAAGCAGACGATGCAGGGATTAGGAGCAACATTCCTAATCCCTGTGTTTTTGTCAGGCAGATTTTCTGTACGGCGAAACATCGTTTCGACCGACATCGAGAAAGGAATCGGACAGGCATGTCTGAAAACATTTCCGCCATTATTCACGGCCATTTTTATCAACCTCCGCGAGAAAACCCCTGGACTCAAAAAATTCCGCTACAGGAAGACGCGCGCCCGCATCATGACTGGAATGAACGGATTACGGCAGAATGCTACAATCCGAATACGCGCTCGCGTGTCATTGATTCACAAGGCAAAATCATTTCGGTCGTGAATAATTTTGCGCATTTCAGCTTCAATATCGGCCCAACCTTGTTTTCCTGGCTCGAACAACATCATCCCGATACCTATCGTCGCATCCTCGAAGCCGACCGGCGCAGCGTGGAGCGATTCGATGGGCATGGCAACGCAATTGCGCAGGTGTATAATCACATCATTCTTCCGTTAGCGAATCAGCGCGATAAGCTGACGCAAATTCGCTGGGGGATTCGGGAATTCCAACATCGGTTCAAGCGGAAGCCTGAAGCGATCTGGCTGGCCGAGACCGCGATTAATCAGGACACCATCGAATGCTTGATTGATGAAGGGATGCAGTACGTGATTCTTGCGCCGACACAGGCACAGCGCATCCGGCAATTAGACGGACATGGCGGCTGGCGTGACGTGAGCCAGAACTCGATTGATACGCGACAGCCGTATCGTCTTTTTTCACATCAAATAAGCGCGCCTTCCCGACGCGACACGCTGCGCCAGGAATCAGCATCATTCCAACGACCGATGCGCAGCCTCACGCCATTTGCCAGGTTTCGCGAACGGTTATCATGGCCATTGCGAAGGCGAATCCGGCAACGCTGGCAAAATCTTGCCTGCTTACGTCAGCGACAGCCAGTGGCGCGACGCGAGAAAACGCGCCGCCAGTACATAGATGTTTTTTTCTACGATGGCGCATTAGCGGCAGAAGTAAGTTTTCAACATCTTTTGCGGAACGCGAAAAATTTTGCGCAGCGCGTGCGCAACGCGGCAGGGCACGGCTGGAGTGCGCCGCCATTAGTCCATTTTGCGACTGACGGCGAAGTGTACGGTCATCATGAAGCGTTCGCAGATATGTGCGTCGCCCATGCCATTTTACACGAATTTCCGTCGCTTGATATCAAATTGACGAATTATGGACATTTCTTAGCACAACATCCGCCAACGATGGAAGTTGATTTGAAAAGCGGTGGACAGGCTGATGAAGGTACAGCCTGGAGTTGTTCGCATGGCGTGGGGCGCTGGTATCGCAACTGTGGCTGTCAAATCGGCAACATGCCAGGCTGGACGCAGCAATGGCGCACACCGCTTCGAAGCGGTCTGGATCATTTAAGAGATACGTTAGCAGAGATGTTCGAGTGTTATCTCGGACGCCTATTGCGCGATCCCTGGAAAGCGCGCGATAATTATATCGAATGCCTGCTGAACCCGTCGCCGCAGACGCTGAACAGCTTTTTAGCGCGGTATCAGACCCATCCGCTGAGCGATGAGTCGCAATCGCTTGTGCTGCGCTGCATGGAAGCGCAAAAATATATGATGTTCGCCTATACCAGTTGCGCCTGGTTTTTCGACGACATCTCCGGTCTCGAAGTCCGTCAGAATTTGCGTTACGCCGCCAGAGCGATTCAACTGATGGAAGACCTGTTTCCGCGCTTTGTCGCGCATCATCCCGACCAAACGCGGCGCGACCTGTTGAAGAACAAGCGGCTGGAAGATGTCTTGACGGACGAACTGCTTCAGGCCCTGAGCAATATTCCCGGCGTTGGCAACGGCAAAGACATCTATTGGAAATATATCAAGCCAGAGGTTTTTACGCCGGAACATGCCGCGAACCACTTCCTCTTAGAGCAATTGTTAGAACGCGTCTATCAAGCCGCATTTGTTCAGCATGCACCCGCTGAAATTGCCAGCGCCGCCCACCATGAACAGCAGATTTATTTGTATCAGGTGCGCTGCAAAAATTCGCTGCTTAGCGCCGATTGCACGCTGCCATTCGCGCAGAACAACGAAATGAGCCTGCCGCATCATTTAACCCAGACCGATCATTATACGCAGCACATTGCGTGTAGCGGCATGATTGAAGTCTACGATACCATCACCCGCCAGCAGTGGCATTTGCTGTCTATCGGATTCATGCGACACAGCGATCAGCCGGTTTCCTATCTCAAACGCTTAGAAACACCATCTGACTGGGACGATTTCAAAGCGCTTCTGCTGCCGTATTTTTCGCATCAAAACGGGAATTCTCTTGATCATTTCGAACAGGAACTTCAGGCACATGGATTTCGGCAATACGGCTTTCACGATCTCTACTGGGAAGATCGAGAACGCTTTTTTTATCGCATGGTACAGCCTGGCGTTCACCGTCTGGAAACGCATCTTCAGGCGATTTACGAAGACAGCCGCCGTTTTCTGGCGGGCTTAACCGCGTTACGCGTCGGCATCCCGGAAGAATTACGCCCGCCGATTGAATTTGCGCTTTCTTACCATCTGCGGCGGGAAACCGAGAAACTGTCGAGCGCGACTCATGGCCTATCGCCGACGCGCCTGAGCGCCGAGTTGGAAGAATTGCTACGTTTGAGCGCCACGCATCATATTGCGCTTGATAAGACATTGTTGCAGCAACGTTTGAGCGAGACATTAGACACCTATGTCAACAGTTTGGGAACATTGATTCACTTATGGGCATCACCGCAACCTCTTGAGGAAGATGCGCTTGCGTTCGAGCAAAGCCTTCATTGCATTCAGGACATCATCAGATTGCTTGCCAAAAGCCGAGAATTCGGCTTATCGCTCAATACGACGGAAGCACAAAACCGAACGTTTGAAATTTTTCAGGAGAATCTCTTGTCATTTCTTTCGTCATATTATCAACAACCAGAGATCCGAGTTTTTCGACGCTATCCAGAATTAATGTCAGCATATTTATCGCTGCTCGACCATTTAAATTTCAATACAACGGAGTATAAAACCCGCTTGAAGTCATAAAAACAAAGAACAACAAGGTCTTTCAAATGTTGGGGCATTTCACAAGCGGATGCAGGTTGTTGTGATACGCTTTAAACATTTGGAAGGCGCGTGAAATATGGCAGCAAAAATCGTTGATGCCGAATTTATTTGCACCGTGCTGCAAGAGCAGGGCTTATTAAATAACGACCAGGCTCAGGATATTCTCCTTCAGGAGGAGAAACACCGACGCCTGCTTCAAACCAAATTGGCGCAAGATGCGAAAAGCAGTGGCATCCAGCGTCAAGCCGGAGATGACGATATTTCTGTCGTTGATGTCATCAGTTTCATGCGCCTCCATCCCGCCAATAACGACCGCGAAGTGTTGACCGAAGAGATGATTATGAAAGCATTGGCGGCCTATTGGAAATTGCCGTTTGTCAAACTTGATCCATTAAAATTAAAGCTCGAAGTCGTCACCTCGAAAATCTCCGAACCGTTTGCCGTGAAACACTTAGTCGTGCCGATTCATCTGGATGAAGAAAAAGAATTGATGACCA
>DF820455.1:397299-426071 GCA_000739515.1 Candidatus Moduliflexus flocculans | reverse complement strand
GAACCGTTTGCCGTGAAACACTTAGTCGTGCCGATTCATCTGGATGAAGAAAAAGAATTGATGACCATTGCTGTCGTAAATCCCTGGGATGTTGAGGCGCTCGAAACCGTGCGCCGCGTTGCGGGAATGAAAGTGCAGCCCGTTATCAGCACGAAAGGCGACATTCTGAAAATTATCCGCGAATTTCATGGCTTTCGCACTTCTGTGAAAGCGGCAGAGCGGACGATGGCAGATCGCATTAATTTCAGCAGTTTAGAGCAGTACACAGATGTCAACGTTCGTTATACGGATAAGCACATCGTCAACGCGGTCAACCTCTTTTTTAATTACGCGTTCGAACAGCGCGCCAGCGATATTCACATCGAGCCGAAACATTCATACAGCCAGATTCGCTTGCGCATTGACGGCATTTTGCATAATATCCATCGCATGTCGCGCACGGTCAACGCGGCGGTCTGCTCGCGCATCAAAATGCTCGCCCGCATGGACATTTCCGAAAAGCGCAAGCCGCAGGATGGACGCATCAAAACCCGCTTTCAAGGCCGCGATGTCGAACTCCGCGTCTCGACCATGCCGGTGGCGTATGACGAAAAAATCGTTATTCGTATTCTTGATCGCGGCTCATTAGTGCAAGATATCAAACATGTCGGCTTCACCCCCGAAGAAGAGGAGTTGTATCTCTCCTTCATTTCCAAGTCGAACGGCATCATTCTAATTACCGGCCCGACCGGCAGCGGCAAAACCACTACGCTTTATTCGACGCTTGATAAACTCTCCTCCGAAGAAATCAACATCATGACCATCGAAGACCCGATAGAAATGATTCATGAGGATATTAACCAGATTGCGGTGCGCCAGAATGTCGGGTTGACTTTTGGCACGGCGCTGCGCAATATCGTCCGGCAAGACCCGGATGTCATCATGGTCGGCGAAATCCGCGATCATGAAACCGTCGAAAACGCCATTCATGCCGCCTTGACCGGCCATCTTGTGCTGAGCACGCTCCATACGAATGACGCGCCATCAGCGATTGCGCGGCTTGTGGATATGGGCGCAGAACCGTTTTTAGTTGAATCTACGTTGATTGCCGTGTTGGCGCAGCGCCTTGTGCGCCTGATTTGCGATGTCTGCGGAGAAGAGTACACGCCGACTGATAACGATTTAGCGCCAGTCGGCATCACGACAGCGGACTTGAATGGCAAGCCGCTGCGCCGGGGCGTCGGCTGCTCGAAATGCCGCAATACCGGCTATTATGGCCGCAGCGCGATTTTCGAGATCATGCCGGTCAGTCACGCCATCCGCGAGTTGATTCATCGCAGCGCCGGATCGCAGGATATTCAAGCGCAAGCCATCAAAGAAGGCATGCACACCCTCTGGCAGAGCGGCGTCAAAAAGCTGATCAGCGGCCAGACCACCATTGAAGAAGTCGTCCGCGTCACCGGCACGCATCATGTGGAAAAGAAATAATAGCGAGGAGAAAACCTCAGATTTCGCAGATGACACAGGTTCTCTTTAGAAATTGGCCAATAGAAGCCGCCCGGTATTTTTAAACGTCATAGACCTGCGATATCTGTGAAATTTGTGGTTTGAATATTTATGGGATCATGCGCAAAATTCTGGTTGTTTCGCGCTGCGTCGTTCGCAGCATTTTTAGATGCGGCTGCGCCGTCTGATACAGAGCCGTATTCCGATGACTATTTCATCCGCGCCGAAGACCTGTTTTATCAATGCGAGGCCGAATGCGTCGCCGTTTCGTGGCAGGCGGGCAGCGACGGATTTTTCGCGCAGCTTTTTGACGACGGCCCGCCGATGTTGTCCGGCGAACAGGCGGCTGCCGCGTTGCAACGTCCTGATTTAATGTCGCGGGCGTCCGATATGCTCGGCATTTTCGAGGCATTCGACGAACCGTCAGCCAAAGCGTTTGAGCGGCTTCAGACCGTGATCGGATTGCCGCGCCGCCCATCGCAGCCGACCGCCGGGCTGCCCTGGTGGGTCGCCTGTTTTGGCGAAGCCTATATCGGCCTGCTGTCGCCGCAAGCGGTGGCGGAACTACGCGCCGCGCTGCGGGAAACCCGCCTGATTCAGGATGTGACGGCCTGGCTCAGGGCGACGAATTATTCTGACGATGAATTCGAGGAATTCTGCCGTTTTCTGCTTGATTCGACGGGAACGGAGGATTGCTGGCTGCTGGCAGAGGAAGGCACGTCATAATGAAAAGGTATCTGACTCTTGATTTATTCGGATTTTAACCACAAAATCACGCCTATTTCTTTATACTTGCCCCATCGTGAAGCATCAGTCTCAATTATCTTTTGACCGCCTCTTTAGTCGAAATGAGCAGCATTTTCTCTTCGACTTCATTAGAAATATAAAAGCCTGACCGAACAACCAAGATTTGGAAACCATATTTGAGAAAAGCCTGAATAATAATACTGGACAATCAGACCGGATGCGGAAATCATGCATCTGTCTCTTGTGAACATCGCGAGATCTTCTTGATTAACGGCGATAGAAGGGGATAACAAAATACGAAATTCGCGTGAGAAATAAACAGCATAATGAGCATTAATTATCATGAAATGAAAAATTAGGATCAAAATGATATGGTAAATAGAAGAAAAGAAATTCTTGATTATATCCTCAAACATGGATTTGCTTCGGCTGATGAATTAGCGCTTCATCTTCAGGTTTCGCCGATCACGATCCGCCGTGATATGGCGATGTTGGAAAAGGATGAACATATTCGCCGCATTCATGGCGGGGCAATTCCGGGAGGCGAACTCGATTTTGAAACCGATATTTCCAGCCGGCTACAGCTGAATGCGAAGGAAAAACAAGATATCGCCCAATTTGCGGCGTCGCTCATTCAACCCGGAGATAAATTATTTTTAGATACCGGATCAACATGTTATTACCTGGCAAAAGCCATGCCTGAGCGTCTGGAGATTACGGTGATTACCCAGGCCATTGATAATATTCTCGCGCTGAAAATGAAACGGGGTGTGCAGGTGATCTGTCTGGGCGGAGTTCTGGATGCGATGCTGAATGCGTTTATCGGACCGCTGGCAGAAAATCAACTGGAATCGTTTTTTGCGGACAAAGCGTTTTTAGGGGCGGGCGCTATTGATCCGCAGAAAGGATGCCTTGATGATAACGTCACAGAACAGCGCATTAAAGTGCGAATGAACCAACACGCGCACGCAAGTTATATGCTGTTGGATTCCTCAAAATTTGGGCGGAGAACGCTGCACCAATCTATTCCGATTGCGAATATTCAGTCGATCATTACGACAACTGCCGCCGCCACATCCAACGAACACCATATTCGCCTGCTCCAAGAGCAAGGGAAGCGTATTTATATCGCTGACGCAAGGGAAAATGATATTCCGACCGAATTATCCCTCAAAAATAAAAATGATTACATTTAATCATTCCTCATAAGTAATTATGAATAATTTTCTTTGATATTTTTCGTACTGCCGACCTCCTGGTCGGCCTGATTGCCAGCCGGAGGCTGGCGGTACGACGTGAAGCAAACCTCTTCATAATTACTTATAAAACACCCATTCAAATGATCCATCAAATTCTTCAATATATTCTGCCTTATCCCACTGCATTGGTAGTTTTCATAGCATTATCATAATCATTGCAGGAGTGCAAAAGCAAGCTTTTGCCCTCCTGTTTGTCGTATGCCATTGAATAATGCTGTCGTACCAGAACATCTCTTTTTTGCTGATACACGAAGGCGCGATCTGTCGAATTAGAAATGCTCCAAACAGCATTTATGATTATTATTTATCACAAATGATAAAATATTTTCATTTTTCATTTGACAGAAATTCGACGGAAATACTGGATGTGAATTGTGCAGTCATTACGAGGAATAATAAATTTTAACATTAGACGGTTGTCAGTAAGGAGATTTCATGAGTATCGTTACAAATAAAGAATTGTTGGATCGCGCAAAAGCCGGTCATTATGCAGTCGCTGCCTTCAATACCAATAATCTGGAATATACCCAGGCAAGCCTGCAAGCTGCGGCTGAGTTGAACGCGCCGGTTATTATTGCGGCGGCAAAAAGCGAAATTGACTATATGAACGGTTATGCCTTTGTCGCGATGGTGAAGGCGTTGGCCGAACGCCTTCCGATTCCCGTAGGCATCCACTTAGATCACGGGCCTTCGTTTGATGAAGCTGTTCGCTGCCTGCGTTATGGATTTACATCGGTCATGTATGATGGGTCAGCGCTCTCGTTGGAAGAGAATATCGCCAATACTCAAAAAGTGGTCGCTGCTGCCCATGCCTGCGGCGTCTCTGTGGAAGGCGAGATCGGCGTCATCGGTCAGACGACTGATGGCCCCGAAGGAAAAAAGAACGAAATGGCAGGGCTTGCAGACCCCGCTCAATGTGAGCAATTTGTGAAGGCGACCGGCGTTGATTGTTTAGCGGCAGCCATTGGAAATGCGCATGGATTATATGCCCGGAAACCTGAACTGCGGTTTGATCTGCTGAAGGATATTGAACAACGGACAGGCGTTCCACTCGTTCTTCATGGTGGCACCGGGATTCCTGAAGAGGACATTCGCAAGGCTATTACGATGGGGGTTGCCAAAATTAATTTCAGCACCGTGATGCGGAAAGGGTGTATTGAGACGCTGACAGCAACCTTAAACGCGCATCCTGGCGAACTGGATTTGATGAAATTGCTCACTCCTGCAAAGCAAAAGATGGTGGAAATTGCCAAACACCATATTATGATGTGCATGAGTGACGGCAAAGCCTGGAAATAAATACCGCGAGGCATCCCTCCCCCTTCAACATGCGCAGGGGGAGGGCTGGAACGGTTGAAATCAATCGCGAAAAGCGTAACATGCTGCTTTCACGGTTGATGTGATGCAATGGCTCATTGCAGGGTGAGGTGATAGACGAAAGAAAAAAATTAGTGTCATTTTGTTGTTTAACCGGGAAAGACAATTCCAAACACACTCAACACAGGAGAAAAAATATGAAAAAATCTCTGTTGTTCGCACTATCGCTTATGCTGATTTCTTCAGTAACCTGGGCAGCCGATGTCACCATCGAGTTTATTCAGTGGTGGGAACCGGAACTTCCGGCGGGGTCATTCCGGGCAATTATGGACGATTTTGAAGCTCAGAACCCTGGCATTAAAGTGAAACTCATCAGCGGGCCGTATTCGAATACCCGCGATCAGATTGTGACAGGCGCGGCGACCGGTACGCTGAGCGATGTTGTCGGCTTGGATGGCGCCTGGGTGAATGACCTGGCAAAACAGGAAGCGATTGCGCCTCTCGATGAACTGATGGCTTCGACCAATTTCGACGCCAAGCAGGTGGCCGCGATCATTAAGCTGAATGACAAGAGCTATATGTTTCCTGTCGCCTCGTTTGTCTATCCGATCTTCATCAATCTTGATATGTTCAAGGCGGCTGGCCTCGAAAAACTTCCGTCAACCAGAACCGAATTCGTCGAAGCAGCCAAAAAGCTGACTGACCCGGCAAAGAACCAGTATGGCTGGGTGCTTCCGCTTTCCCTGCAAACGCCGAATGGGGTCCAGAATGATGTGATGTCCTGGGTCTGGGCGTCTGGCGGCAGCATGATGAAAGACGGTAAGCCTGATTTGACGAATGACAATGTCGTCTCCGCTCTGAAATACATTGATTCCATGTATAAGGACGGCTTGATTTCTCCTGGTTCGTTTGCCAAACAGGAACAGGATAAGGTCGAAGAATTCGTGAATGGCCGCATCGGCATGATGGTTGACACGCTCGCTCACATTAACATGATTCGCGAACGGAATCCCAATTTAAAATTCGCGATTTCCGCGCTGCCGGCGGCTGATGGCTATGAAGGGCGTCGCGGATTGCCGTATGCCGCGTGGGGCATTGGCATTAGCGAAAAGAGCCAGCACAAAGCCGAAGCCTGGAAACTGGTGTCCTACCTGATGAGCGCTGACGTGAACAGCAAGCTCGTATCTATCGCCCATGCGTTCCCGGGCAACGTGAACGCCAAACCTGACTTCGTGGCATCTGATGAGCTTTTTGGCAAAGGGTTCGAAATCTTCCAGTCTGGCTTTCTCGCCAACGAATTTGTCGGCCTGCCGGTTGCAGAAGAGTTGATGCGAATGTTCGACGAAGAAATCCAATTGATGCTTGATGGCAAACAGACTGCCGAAGAAGCTGCCGCAAAAGCGCAGGAGAAGTGGAACAAAGTCTTCTAATCCCTCCAGAGAGATCACCCGTTATTCCATATCGGAGACGCCCTGATAAGGCGTCTCTTCAAAAAAATTGAGATGTTTCCGGCGGTGTCATCTGTTGCGTGATATCGCCTGAAACATCCGCAAAAAAGAATGCGCATGGCCGTTTATCAACAGAACAATTCTTCTCAACCCCTAATTCCGTACAAATTTCGGCGAGCTATCGCCCCATATCTTTATCTATCGCCGACAATCATTCTTCTCGCGATGCTCATGTTGTTTCCCATGATCGTTGTTGTCCGCTATTCGCTGTTAGACAACGTCATCATGAACAAGCGTCCAGTTTTCGTCGGGTTTCAAAATTACCAGGCAATCCTGACCAATGAAACGTTCAGAATCTCGGTGGGAAATACGCTCTATTTCACCATAATGAGCGTCATTTTTCACCTGCTGATCGGCTTAGCGTTTGCCTTGTTATTGAATTCGAAGCTGATCAACAGCAAAGTGCGCAGCATTCTGCGAGTGTTTTACATCATGCCCTGGGTGTTTACCGCCACCATTATCGCCATTATCTGGCGCTTATTGCTGAACCCTAACGGCATTGTGAATTACATCTTAATGACTCTGCATCTTATCAGCCGCAATATTGAGTGGCTCTCATTAACGCAAACAGCGCTCCATGCCGTGACATTCATTAACATCTGGGCGGGCTATCCCTTCTATATGGTCAGTATTCTCGCCGGACTTCAAGGCGTTCCCGGAGAGTTGTACGAGGCCGCCATCATTGACGGGGCGAATGAGCGCCAGAAATTCTGGCATATCACGATTCCTCAGATTCTGCCAATTATTATCAGCATTGCCATGCTTGACTTCATCTGGACGATGCAAGTGTTTCCCCTTGTCTGGATGACCACCGGCGGCGGCCCCATTCATGCCACCGAGATGCTGAGCACTTTTACATATAAACTGGCCTTCAGCACCTACAAGTTTTCGCTCGCCTCGGCAAGCGCGGTCATCATTCTGCTTTTATCTATGTGCGTCGCATTGTTTTACGTGAAACATCAACAAGCGAGAGAATAGGACATGACAACATCAGCCAAAAATACACTGTTGACAGTTTTGATTTACGCGGGGCTGGCCATCGGATTGGTATATGCCGCCTTCCCTGTGCTGTGGATGCTTTCGTGTTCGATCAAATCGAATACGGAAATTTTCTCCCTTCCGCCGCAACTTTTTCCGAAAGAATTTACGTTGAAGGCATATCATTCCATTTTCAGCAATCCCATGAAGGTGAGATTTTTCCTCAATAGCTATTTAGTGGCGACTGTGGTGACGCTTCTCACGTTGCTGGTCTCCATTCTGGCAGGCTATAGTTTCAGCCGCTATTCCTTCGCGCTCAAAAAACCGCTGAATCTTTTTATCATCAGCACGCAGACCGTGCCGCCGATTACGCTGCTCATTCCGTATTTCGGGCTTGTCGTGGCCTTCAAGATGTACGACACCTACTTTGCCCTTATCTTCACGTATATGGTGTTCACCCTGCCATACGCAATTCTGATGATGACCGGGTACTTTAATACGTTGCCGAAAGAACTCGATGAAGCGGTGATGGTTGACGGCGGCTCAAGTTTTTTTGCGCTCTGGCATGTGCTTGTGCCGATTTCGGTTCCCGGCATTGTCGCCACCGGCGTCTATACATTTCTTTTAGCGTGGAATGAATTTCTGTTTGCGCTGACGCTGACCAAAAGCACGGAAATGCGAACCGTTCCTATCGGCATCCAGCAGTTGATGGGGCAACACGCCTATGAATGGAATGAAATGATGGCGATGAGTCTATTAGGCTCGCTGCCTATTCTGATTATGTATTTAGCGGCGCAACGCTATTTTCTGGCTGGCATGACCGCCGGATCGGTCAAAAGTTAACTGTATTGACACAGGAGGTTATGTTATCGGCAGATCTGTCAGACATCTTGAAGGTGTCTGACAGCTTTTGACCGCAAGTTACGACGGAAGAGTTATGGGAGAACGGATTGTTTTAGGATTGGGCAATAACATTGATTATGAAATTGTATGGGATTCGCGGGTATTCGAGCAGTTGATTGTCGAATATGGCATCACCGCATCAGAACTCTGCATAAATAAGAGCATTGCCAACACCCGTGATTTAGTTATCTCGATCTTAGGGTTTCTGTCGAGCGAGACAGGAGGCGAGCGTTTTGTCGCGTCCCCCGAAATCATCGAAGATTTTGCCAGGCGCTTCCAATACAAAATTACGCTTGGAGGGACGTCCGTCCGCGCCGCCATCGCGATGCGAAAACTGGGATACACCGCGGCGCTGCATTTAGTGACGATGAATGATCATGTACGTCGCTTGATTCCTCAGGATAGCCCCTGGGTATGCAGCAATGATAGGGAAAATGTCTATCCGCATTTGATTGTGCAGTATTGTCAGGGAACGCGTATAGAGGCGGGGGACATTCGCATTCATACAAACCACTCAAGCCGTATGATTTATGTCAACGATGACGATAATCTCGTCATGAAACTCTCTCCTGAACTTGTCTCGCTGGCTGCTGATGCGCGAGTGTTCCTGATTTCAGGGTTTAATGCCATGCACGACAGCGATCTGTTGGCAAACAGGTTGGAGCAACTCCTTAACATCCTCGCGGCATTGCCCTCTAAACCGCTCGTGTTTTATGAGGATGCCTGTTTCCATGAACCCGCCTTGATTACGCAGGTTCATCGCGCATTAAGCGCAGTGATTGATATTTACAGCTTAAATGAAAATGAGCTTCAAGAATATTTGGGACGGAAAATTGCGTTGTTAGATGCTAACGATGTCTATGCAGCCTTGAACGCCCTCACACAGATGATTTCCGTGCCGGTCTTCGTGATCCATACCCAATATTGGGCATTGGCCTTTGGCTCAAACACTGACCGCTATGCAAACGCGCTGAAAGGAGGCGTCACCATGGCAACGACCCGTTTTCGGTGTGGCGATGAGTTCTCTTCTGCCGATTATTGGGAGACCGCAGGACTACCCGCCCATCCTGAAGGCGCGACCTTCGCGGCTGCGCTCAACCATCTGGCAGGAAAGACGGTCTGTTGCGTTCCGGTAGCGCAGGTCAAACAGACTGACGCCACGACTGTTGGGTTAGGAGATGCCTTTGTCGGGGGATTCCTGCCTGCGTTAGGCTGATGACTCTTTTATCGCTATCGAAAAAACGTGTCAGACACCTTGAAAGTGTCTGACACGTTGACTCTATTTATTCACTGATGTTACGCAACGCCGCCGACAATTCCCCTCCTGGGAGGGGCAAGGGGTGGGTGGTGTCCTGTGCGGCGTCTTCGTGTCCACCACCCACCCCCAACCCCTCCCAGGAGGGGGGGGCGGCCATTTGTATTGAACCTGCTGCGTAACATCAGTTATTCATACCCGTTCGGGTTGTTGGATTGCCACGCCCACGAATCCACGCACATCTCTTCGATGCCGCGCGTCGCCACCCAGCCCAATTCCGCTTTCGCTTTTGATGGATCCGCGTAACAGGCCGCCACATCGCCGGGGCGACGCGCCACGATTTGATGCGGGATCGGCCTGCCGCACGCTTTTTCGAATGCGGCGATCACCTGCAACACGCTGTACCCGTTCCCCGTGCCGAGGTTGTATGTCACCAATCCCGGCAATGTTTGCAGCTTTTCCAATGCCTTGACATGCCCGATACAGAGATCAACGACATGAATGTAATCACGCACGCCGGTGCCGTCTATCGTGGGGTAATCGTTGCCGAAGACCGATAATTTCTGCAATTTGCCGACCGCCACCTGCGCGATGTAGGGCAGCAGATTGTTCGGAATGCCGTTCGGGTCTTCGCCGATTCTGCCGCTGGCGTGTGCGCCAATCGGATTGAAATAACGCAACAGCGCGATATTCCAGCTTTTGTCAGAACGATACAGATCACGTAGGATTTGCTCGATCATCCACTTGGTCCAGCCATACGGATTGGTTGCCGACGTCGGGAAATCTTCGGTAATCGGCACGGTATGCGGATCGCCATAGACCGTCGCCGACGAACTGAACACAAGCTGCTTGATGTTATGTGCGGCCATGACTTCGCACAGATTCAGCGTGCCGGTGATGTTATTGTGATAATAGCGCAGCGGAATCGAAACCGATTCGCCGACGGCTTTCAATCCGGCAAAATGAATCACCGCGTCAATCTTCTTCGCGCCGAAAATTCGGCTCAACGCCTCTTTATCCAGCAAATCAACCGGATGAAATTCTAACGATTTGCCGGTAATTTCCTGCACGCGCTTCAACGATTCTTCTTTGCTGTTCGACAAATTATCCACGACTGTCACGTCATACCCCGCGTTCAGCAATTCGACGCAGGCGTGACTGCCGATATATCCGGCGCCGCCGGTCACCAAAATTCTCATGTTAATACTCTCCTGCTGTGATGTAAGTCGAAACTATAGTTTCGACCTACATTCATTTTTGTTTATAATGCACGTCAGACAGACTGCGCAGGCGTTCTGCTGCCTGTTCCGCCGTCACGTCGCGCTGGGCTTCGGCTAACATTTCATAGCCCACCATAAATTTTTTCACAGTCGCCGACCGCAGTAGCGGCGGGTAATAATGGGCATGCAACTGCCAGTGTGATACGTCGCCATCGCGGAACGGTGCGCCATGCCAGCCCATTGAGTACGGGAACGAAATTTCGAAGAGATTGTCGTATTTGCTTAAGAGCCGTTTCATAATATCCGCCAGCGCGTCGCGTTCCTCGTCCGTCAAATCCGGCAAGCGCAGCACATGGCGGCGCGGCAGCAGCAGGATTTCGAACGGCCAGAGCGCCCAGAACGGCACGACTGCAACCCAGTGCAGATTTTCTACGACAATTCGATTTTGCTGTTCAAGCTCTAACGCTAAATAATCGAGCAGCAGCACATGGCCATGCTGTTGCAAATAGGCGCGTTGATTCGCGTCTTCTTTGGCCGGTTCGTTCGGCAGCGCCGTGCCAGCCCAGATTTGGCCGTGCGGATGCGGATTCGAGCAGCCCATCACGTCCCCTTTGTTTTCGAAGACCTGTACCCACTGATGGTTCTTGCCGAGTTCCGTCGTCTGGTCTGCCCAGAGATTGACGACGTTCCGAATTTCCGGCAGGGGCAGTTCCGGCAGCGTCAAATCGTGGCGCGGCGAAAAACAGATGACGCGGCACGTTCCGCGCTGCGGCTCGATCTGCATCAATTGATGTGACGCTGCACCGACTTCGAGCGGCGTATCGGGCAATAGCGCGGAAAAATCATTGGTGAATGCAAACGTGGATTCGTATGTCGGATTCAGGTGTCCGCCGGCCCGTTCATTGCCGGGGCAGAGATAACATTTCGGATCGTGTTGCGGGCGCTGTTCCGCCGGGATGGTTTCTTGTTTCCCCTGCCAGGGGCGTTTGGTGCGGTGCGGCGACACGAGGACCCATTCCCCGGTCAGCGCGTTATACCGCCGATGCGGATGATCATTCGGATGAAAAGTCATAGCATTGAAACGCCGCTCCGCTTGCCCTGAGCATAGAGCCGTGCCCTGAGCCTGTCGAAGGGCGGCAGGCTCAGGGCAAGCGGAGCGCGTTTTATTGATGGATAGAAATATTCACCACGAAACACACAAAATACACGAAAAACAACGAATTTATGAGATGTTATAGAGCCGTCATTTGATATTTTCGTGTATTTTGTGTGTTTCGTGGTGGCAGTGAAACAGTAAAATTATTCCTCATACAACATATTCAAATAGACTTCTTTTTCGCGCAATTCCCGCTCGATGTCGCAATCGCTTTCGAGGATGTTTCGCGCCGCCGTCAGGCAGAAATACATGGCTTTCGCGAACATGGCATTCTGCGCGTTGATACAGGCCGAATGCTCAAGCTGCCGTTTGTAGCCGCGAAAGAATTCCGCCGCATACACGTCATTGCCGAGATGCTGCGTATTCGCGGGCAAAATGCCAGTCTGCGCGGCGAAGAGATCGCAGAGGTCGTCGTCTGTTGTGATGGCGTCAATAAATTTGGCGGCCTGCATCGGATAGGCGCTCTGCGAGCAGATTGCCAGCGCGTGATTGTAATTCCATGAGCGCGAAACGTCATCCTGACCGGCAGGATTCATCACGACCTGAAAATTCTGTTCGAACGGTTCGCCCGTCAATTCTTCTAAATGGCATTTAATCCAGGGGCCATCGGAAATAAATGCGATGTCCCCCTGCGCAAAGCGTTTGCGGATGGTGGGAATATCCGCTTTCAGCACGCGGCAGGCGCGAACGAAGCGCCGCAGCCATTCGAAGGCGGCGACGGTTTCCGGCGCGTGAAAGATGATCTCGCCCCGCTCGTTCATAAACCCGCCGCGAAACGCCTGCAACAGAAAATAGATCGTCAGGAAGTCGGTTTCTTTATCCGTTGACGCGCTCAAGGCATAGCTGAAAATGTCTTTGCCCTGATAGGCGCGATCAATCTGCTGACACACGCCGAAAAAAGCGTCGAGCGTCATCGGCTGCGACGGGAGTTCGATCCCGACCTCCCGCAGCAGGCGCGTGTTGGCAATCAGCGCCACCGGACACAAGCCCCACGCGACCGAATAGAGCCTGTCCTGATACGTGCCGCCGTAAAGGTCTTTGTCAGCAAAGCGATATTCGAGGTTGCGGCTGCTCAGAAGCGTATCTAATCGTAAAAACGCGCCCATTGAGGCGAAATAGCTTGTCCAGTGCGCCATGATCAACGCCACGTCCGGAGCGTTGCCGCTGGTGATCAATTTCAGCAATTCCCTTTTGGCGACATGATAGGTCGTCGGCACACATTCCACAGCAATCGTCGGGTATTTCCGCTGAAAGCGTTCGATCAAATCAAGCGTCGCTTGCTGCGCCCGGCGGCTCTCGTTCTGGTCGTTATTCACCAGCCAGCAGAAAAAGCGAATGGTCGTTTTTTGATCTGACACAAATGTGCCGCGCCCCTGTTTTTTGATGAGGACGCCATCCGCAGACAACATGGAAATTGCCTGCCGGATCGTGGAGATGCTGGTGCCGAATTCCTGCGCGAGAATGGCCTCGCTCGGAATCAGATCGCCCTGACGATACGCGCCATCCGTAATCCGCTGTTGCAGGATTTCGCGCACTTGAAGATATAACGGTTTATAGCTGACAGTCGGCATAGAAAATATTTTTACAATAAATTCGGTTCTCAATACATCAGTCTTTCGTATGACATCAATCACAAATAATTTTTGTCAAGCAATTCCTGTAAAAAAGATGAGATGCCAGCATTCGGCCATCTACAACGTTATTCACTTGCATTAAACGGGGCGAAACTTGTCAGACACCGTGAAGGTGTCTGACAGGTCTGTTCAATCATCGCGCATAATGCGGTATCTCCGCCGAAATGCCCTTCTGGCACACAGGGATATGCGTTATATCATGAAATGACAGGAAGCCAGACGCGGAAGGTCGTGCGTCCGGGGCGGCTCTCAAACTCAATCGTTCCCTGGTGCTTTTCGACGATCTTTCGAGAAATATCCAGTCCCAATCCGCTCCCTTCGCCAGAGGATTTGCTCGTAAAAAATGGCTCGAAAATCCGATGTTTTATGTTATCGGGAATCCCACAGCCAGAATCGGTGATTTCAACAACGACCCCGCCTTGTAGAGACGCACGGCCGTGCGTCTCTACGCGATGTACCGCAATTTCCAGGCGTCCGTTGCCATGCATCGCCTGGATCGCATTGTGGATCAGGTTTGTCCAGACCTGATTTAACTGGTCTGGATAACAAGGAATCGGCGGAACATCGCGATATGCTTTCACGACCTCAATTTCACGTTTAAGTTGGTTATGATAGAGCGTCAACACGCATTCGATGCCGTCAATGACGTTCGCCTTGACCTTTTCATCGGATTGATCGTAATGCGCATAACTCTTGAGCGCAAACACGATTTTGGACACCCGTTCCACTGCCATAACGATATTGCTGCTGTGACGGTGCTGTATCGCAAAATTATAGGCGGATTCCATAATTTCAGAGGCGTGAGGATGGGTTAACAGCGGCAAAAACGGCTCAACTGACATGCGCAACCCCATATCCACAAGATTATCGGCGATGGTATCAGCCTGCGACACAGCATGGCGTTCGAGAGTTTCTTCCAATGTCCGACGTACCTGGCGCTCTTCCCTGGCGGTCAATGGTCGCGTATCTTGCAATGCCTGTCGCACTAATTCAAACATGTCGCTGAGTTCTTGCGGCGAGAGGAGACGGCAAAGCTGCGGCAAATGTTCCAATACTTCTTGCATGGCGCGGATAATATTGCCGATAGAGGCGTTAATCGCCCCGAGCGGCGTATTGATTTCGTGGGCGACTCCTGCAATTAACTGGCCTAAAGCTGCCATTTTTTCAACTTGAATGAGCTGCGATTGCGTCTGCGTCAAATGTTCTAACGCGGCGTGTAAATCTGCGTTCGCGGTACGTAACTCGGCGGTTCGTTCCTTGACAAGCTCTTCAAGCAGTTCGCGATACCGTTTTAATTCCTCTTCTTCTTGCTTGCGGATGGTAATATCTTCGCAGGTGGTGACAATGGCAATCGGCTCGCCATTGGGGTTGCGCACGACTTCCGAAATCAGCCAGACTGGAAAGGTCGTGCCATCGTTGCGAATGTTGACATGTTCATGCACGGAGCCTTTCCATTCCGCAATCCGCGTCAAATTCATCGGTTTCGCAGCTTGCTGCAATGGCGCAAAAACGCGGACATCCTTTCCAAGCAGTTCGTGTACCGTATAGCCGTGCATTCTGGCTTGCGCCGAGTTGGTGTAAATAATCTTGCCCTGTAGGTCGGTAATCGTTACGCCGAGCGGCAGTGTCTCGACCGCTTTGCTGAGTTGCAGCAATTGTTCCGCAGAACGCTTGAGTTCGGTAATATCGCGGCTCATGCCGACCAATCCAGCGATATTTCCCTCGCTGTCGCGAAATGGCACTTTCGTGCTTAATAACCACATTTTCTCGCCTGTCCGAAAACTGGTGGTCTCTTCTTCCTCGTTAATCATTGGTTGGCCTGTCGCGATAATGCGCTGTTCCGCCTCATATACCGCTTGAACCCCTTCGAGCGGGAACACTTCAAGGTCTGTTTTGCCAACCACATCTTCTAACGTCATGAGCGTTGCCGATTCCAACACGCGGGTATTGGCGAGCAAAAAACGCGAGGCGGTATCTTTCACATAAATGAAGTCCGGCAACGTATCAATCAATGTGCGCAGCAAGTTACGCTCTGCTTCCAATTCTTTTTCGACGCGCTCCCGTTCGACGATTTCGGCGCGTAACGTCTCGAAATTTTCTTTCAGGCGCCAACTCATCTGGACAAACGTTTTGCCTAAAAACCCGATTTCATCGTTCGATTTCAAAAGATTGGGAATCTCAAAATTGCCGGATGACAGTTGTTGCGCTGCGGTTGTCAGGCCATGCAGCGGGCGAATAATGATATGGCGCACCATAAGGGTCACGCCAATGCCGACGACCGCAATCATCACAAGCGACATGGCAATCAGGACATCTCTGGTGTGTTGAACGTTCTGAGAAATGGATTCCAGCGAAAAAATCATGGCGATTCTGCCAACCGGTTCAAGCATGCCTGTTGGCGAGACATAGACGCAGGTTTGCTCTTTTTCGAGCCAGTATTCCCGTGGCACAGCAATGGCCGTTTTTTCAATGCTTGCAGGAGTCAGCTTGCGTCCAACCAGGTCAAACACCGTGACAGAAAGGATTTCCGGGTTGGCTTGAAGCTTGCGGACGTTTTCATTCAGCACAAAAAAGGTGAAGGCTTTAATCGGCGTGGCGCTCATGTCAGCGGCCTGCTTCAAGAGCATATCCGTGCTTTTTTCTTTTTCTTCCAACAGCGATTGTTCTTGAAAGCCGATCAAAATGATCGCGTTTGCCAGAAAAACAATCAGCAATGTCAGCGCGCTGGCCAGGGTGAATTTGACAAACAGACTCCATGAACGCCGAGGCTCCGCCTGTTTGCAATGAGTTCTATCAGGCATGAATATTATTCTCCTACGATAGCTGCGATGCCTGAATGTCAACAGATCAATATCGGCAGCGAAATCGTTTTGGTGATTGGCAGCGCTTCACTGCTGCCGGCAATGACAATGTCTCGCTGGTGATCGCTCAGCAGGGTCGAAAGTGCGTCTTCTTGCTCGTCCAATGTGTTGCGCAGAATAGTTGCGCGCAGGTTGCGGCGAGAAACATATTGAGCGATAAACGAACGCAGCAGCGGGTCGCGGGTGGTGAGCAATATTTCCAAATCCCAATCCCAGTGGAGCGCGAGGTATGCGCTCACAAACAAGGCTTCATTGGCTTTGGGGCTGCCATTATACAGCAGCAGCGCGTGTTTAAGCGCATCGGTTGGCGCAGGCATCACCAGCATCAAGGGAACGGAACAGGAGCGTGAAACCGCCAGCATTTCATGCGCAATTTTCGCTTTTGATGTATCTTCATGCATTGGCAGCACCAACAATTCCACCTGTTGGCCAAGTTGCGCAATGACCTCTTCTGTCTCACCGACCTTAACCTGAAAGATGCCATGAACATCGGCAGCGCGGCAACGCTGTTCGAATTGGCTTTGCAGAATGACCACACGGTCGCTATCGCACAAGTGCGCGGACGATACAGCATACACCGCTAACAGATGCGCGTCTTCTTTCCGCGCAATCGCAAGCGCTGCATCTACCGCCGCCCAGCCGTCTTTTGTGCCAGACACAGGAACGCCCAGCGTTGCGATGAGATGATGTTTCCGGCGATCCGCCAGATCACGCTTCTGATAATACGAGACATCTTCCTCGCGCTCATTGAGCAATTCAATTCGTTCGGTTTTTTTGCGCGGCACCGGCGATGATTTCTGCGCACCAAATCGGGAGACCAGGTCTTGAATCACGCTTTCAAGCGGCAATTTGTTCCCGGTCTGGCGTTCTAAGCGGCTGCGATGTTCGCTGACCCATAAATACAGATCAGTGGGGGTCAAATTCGGGAATTCCCGCGCGAGTTGAAATTCCTCGGAAACGGCCAACACAGGTAGATACACGGCGTCAAACCAGTGCTGCACGGCGTCGCTGTACGGAATTTCCCGACACTGTTCGATTCCCATGAAATAGCGATGCACTTCAATATGCTGCTTTAACGCGCGGTATTGGCCGGGGGTCGTGACTGTCAATTCAACGTTCGGGCGCAGTTCATGCAGCCGCGTGTGCAGCAAAAAATCAATGTATTCCATTTTGATCAGAAGTTCGTAAAAATCTTCGTATGGGAAATTCTGAAGTTTCACCCAGATTTCCTGAAGATACGCGGCATGCTGCGTATCAGGCTGACGAGAAAGGAGTTGGTGCGCGGAAATCCAGAGGTACAAGTCAGTTATCGTATAGACAGGAAAATCATCCACCAGATGTTGGTTGGCAATCACCTTGACAATTGGAAGATAGACGGTGTCGTACCAGTGGGTGACGGCTTCGTAATAGGAAATATAACGATGCTGCTCTATCCAGAGAAAATACCCGTGTCCTTGAATATGCTCATCCAACAGGCGATATTTGCCTGGCGTGGTGAAGCGCACCTCTGCATCCGGGCGAAAAACCAGGAGTTGCGTTCGGCGCATGAAGTCGTCATATTCGGCCTGAAGTTGCCGTTCATCAGCCTGGATGCTCTCAGACATCTGAGGAGACGCGGCGTCGGGAAATGTTAAAATGGCGGCAGGTTGGCGGAAAATTTCGCGATGGTCTGCGACCCAGATATATAAATCAGTGGCCGTGCGTTCTGGAAAATCTCGTAAAATGTGGCGCGGTTCGATCATCGCAAGCGTTGGCGCGTAAATTTCATCGTGCCAGTAACAGGCGGCCTCTTCGAATGAAACCTCACGGTGCTGCTGTTCGCTCAACACCGCATGGCAGACGGCAATCTGATCGCTGAGAATATGAAATTTTCCCGGCACAGTGACAGCCATGCGCAATTCAGGCCGAGATTCGCGCAGCCGAGTTCGGTTTAAAAATGCGGCATATTCTGCATGAAGAATGATTTCTTTGGGTTCATTGATCCAGGTGATGTCCTGGGGGGGATCAATCGTCGTCACAACGGCGTCAATGACAGCAGCGCCAAATTGACGCGCCAATAAGATGCGATGATTACCGTCACTGACGAAGTACGATGTGCCGATTTGGTAGAGTTCAACCGGAGGGAGCGTGCCGTCTCCGGGATCAGGCCGGATTTCGAAGACGCCTTCATAGGCGGCATTTCGCTGCTTTTGCGGCAAAAACGCCTGAAGAAAATCGTCATAATGACTGACGCTTCCGCTGATTGCATCCAGGGGAATCTGCATGACTGCTCGATGAGAGGCATGACGCGCATGTAAGCGCTTGTAGGTCTCGTCATACGAAAAAATCGAAATCGGACGATGCTGCAAAAATTCGACGATGCAGGTTAAATCCGCTTTATAGCGCGCTCGCCGGAAATCCTGAAGCGCTGAACTCCCTAATAATTGTGCCATGCCGATTCCCTCCTTGATAAAATCTCAGAAAGGCTTGTTCCTGCTGAGGTTTTTACTCCCGTGTAATCAGGAGTGCGAAATCTCGATTTCGTTCTTCTTCGACGTCAAATCAAGATGTGACACACCTATTTTCATGCCGTGCGTGTGCCATGACAAGGCCATCAACGACTCTTTGTGCGTTATTGCAAATGAAATTCTTCGACTAATTCGACAGTATCTCGTGACAGAAACCAATCGTTTTTCACCCATTGTATAGATGTGCAGAGCGTTCTGGCGCTGGCAGACGCTCGGAGATATCGGAGCCGTGTCAGGAAATCAGGAGGATTGCGCAACGGCGCTTGAAAGCGAACAATGGTGGAGTGAGCGGTCTGAATGCGGTAGCGCGTATCTAATGTGTCGCCCAATCCATGCTGAGTAAGAATGGCGCGAAGATGGTCGCGCAGAAGATTCAGCGCGTTTTTTTCAGCAAAGCCTTGCATCATCAAGCCATCGCGCGTCGCGGTAATGCCGCGAAAATCAATCTGAAATCGCTCGATCTGTTCAAAGGCGGTTCGCAGCGCCGCCTGATACCGGGCGAATTTGGGGAGATGCTCATCAAATGTTTCTATGACCGAAAAAAACGAGAGCACTGTCACGTGCAATTCGTCAGGATGATAATAATGCTGCTCCGGCTCAAGCTGCTGGATATCCTGAATCACTCCCATAATTGCTTCTTTCGCGGCGTGGTTCGGTCGGATGATCAAACTCCAACCGCGACGACGATCCTGCTGGCGGTTTCGCAGATACGGGTCCAGGCACACATTCCCGCGCTCCAAATCTGATTCGGTCTGCTGCCAGAGCGTATCATAAATTGGTTGTTCAGTTGACAATGACAAATTCTTCATACAGGCATATTGGTCGAGAGCCTTCCCCCTTTATTCGCAGGGCTGTGAAGTTCTGGCCGAAATGTTCCCTTCGACACGCTCAGAAACGCTTGTTGCTCGCTCTCTGAGCGTATCGAAGGGAACAATATGGATATTATTTTCTCACGTGACGACGGTTGAAAAGATCGTGAGTGCTTATCATATAAAGCGATAGGGGAATTCGTTTTCTCGTGTCAAGAGAATTTATGAGCGGAATAACGTTTAAAAAATACGGTTTCGTTGATGGATTCGTCCCCCGGACAGCCATGTCTGGACAAGGTTGTCCAGAGGACGCATCCATCAATCAAGCCTTGATGGAACAGTGCTATTTTTGCATTTCGGTCAGCACCTGCTGCGTCAAATAATCGAAAAATGGGTTATAACGCAGCCGCATCAATTGTTGAATCGAAACATTCAGCACGGAAAGCTCGCCTTTTGGCGTCAGCGTCCCGATTTTAAAGCTTGCGGGAAGCGCCCGCGTCTCTATGCCGCCATATAACGGGTCATCAGGCGGAAACAACAGAGAGACGTGCGACAGCGAATAGACCTGCGACGGCCAGGACATCGAGAGCGGCGTCTTCTGAAACGTTTTTTCTCCGGCTTTGCGGGTTTCCGCGACCACTTCCGGCGTTTGGGTCGTTGCGTTCGTGACAATCGTCAACTCAAACGGGAGCGGCTGCTCATAGGCTTCAAATTGCGAGAATACCGATTTATACGGCGTCTTAATAAACGGCTCGACCTGTGGATCGTGATTCACATCGAAAATGACAAGCTTGCTATTGTTCGGCTCAAGTTTGCCATACAACTTTTTCACTAAGGCCGAGCCGACGACAGTGGTATCCACCACCGATTGAAACGCGATAATTGGCGGTGCTTGCGCTAACAACCCTTTCTTCCGCAAATCCTCCACCTGTCCCTGCACAATGTTCGCGAGTTTATACACCTCGCCGCCCGCATGATTAGCAAAGGAATTATATTTGAACGGATCATATTCGGGGTTCACATCTTTCCAGGGAGATTTTTCGAAAAACGGCAGCCAGCCAATCGGTTTGTACCAATCAGCCAGCACGCCGAACGGGCTGACCTCAATCGCAGGCGAGAAGAGAAAAACTTTATCCGCCGTCTTCCGCTGTTCGGAGAGGGCGTCAAATGTCATTTTCAGGGCTAATGAGCCGCCAGTCGAATAGCCGCACAAATAAAGCGGCCTGGCGTCGCCAATTTTTTTGCGGACATGTTCGAGCGCCATTTTCGCCGCTGCTTCCCAGTCTTCCCAGGAACATTGCATCATCCCTGACGGAATCGTGCCATGCCCAGGATAGCGCAATCCAAGCACATAATAGCCGTGCTCATACAGAACTTGCGCCAACGCATGATTGCTGTACGGCGAGTCGGTCAAGCCATGCAGCATCAAAACTCCGCCGCGAATAGGAGAAGTCGGAATCAATTCGAACGAACGGTTCCAATTTCGCGCGAAATTGTCAGGGAAACTATAACTTTTGTGATAAAAACGATTATACGGCAGTTGTTCCTCTGGCGGCATCTGCTGATACACTTTGGCGTCCAACTCATCAAACACTTGTTGTTCACGCGTCAAATAATCGTCAAAGGTCATGCCGGGCGGCGCATTCTTTGCCCGAAACTCTTCCTGCAAGACAACGCGATGCCATAACTTCAGGTCAGGCAGCCGCCTTGACATCAATCCCATCATCAGGATAACAACACAAACAATGGCGACAAGAACAAGCACGCCTCGAAGAACCATTTTAATCATATTTCTCCCTATTTACGGCCTCTTTTAGAAGCGCCGACGAGAACGGTGGTGGCACAAAATTCTCTTAAAAATGAACGAGCATTCTTGGAATGACATATTTACAAAGCGCTTTCGAATTTTGCAAGTTTTTAATAACGAAATGATTTGCGGCGAAAAACGCATGATGATGTTCAGGATTTTCCTTGACAGAATCGTGCCGTATCCAGCCTGTTTGCGTGTCTGAGTCATAATTTTGAGGTGGAGAGCCAGCGTTTGCGGTGTTGCTCCATTTGCGAGAGAAGGAGTGGTAATCATGGTTGAAATGGCAGGAAAAAAGGCGATTGTTGTTGTCAGTTTCGGCACGAGCGTTGAGGCGACGCGCAAACGCACCATCGAAGCGTGCGAAGCGGCGATTCGCGACGCGTTCCCGGAATATGACGCGCGCCGCGCGTTTACCTCGCAAACAATCATTGCGATCTTGAAACAGCGCGACAATCTGAACGTTGATACGCCGGAACAAGCCCTGCAACGGCTGCATCAGGAGGGATACACTGACGTGATTGTGCAGCCGCTGCATATCATCGCCGGATTGGAATTTCATGATGTGGCAAAGACGGCGAAACAATTCGAATCGCACTTTCACTCCCTTCGAATCGGCATGCCGCTGTTAGCCACGACTGACGATTATCTCAGCGTCGCGGATGTGCTGAAGACGCAATTTTCAGAGATCGGCGAACGCGACGCGGTCGTCTTGATGGGGCATGGCACGGCGCATCCGGCGAATGCGGCGTATCTCGCCTTAGAGCGTATCTTGCGCACTCACGGTATGGAACGGGCTTTCATCGGCACGGTGGAAGGTTATCCCGAACGCGATCAGGTCATCGCGACGCTCCAAACGCTTGGAGTGACAACCGTAACGCTTGCGCCGCTAATGCTCGTCGCCGGGGATCACGCCATCAATGATATGGCAGGCGATGACAATGACTCCTGGAAAAGACAACTGCAACAGGCCGGATTCCGCGTGAATATTCGAATGCAAGGACTCGGCGAACTCCCCGCCATTCAGTCTATTTACATCCAGCATATCCGCGCCGCGATTGCCGGCAAACGCGGACATGATTGATATGCTCCATCTTGCGCAACAGGCAACTTCAGCGCTTCGCCATGCGACGGGCGTTGTGATTCCGGTGTATTTCCCGGATGGAATTGATGTATCAACCGGCGCGGCGCTGCTGCGAGATACGGTCTGGGCATATTCCCAACAAACCGCGAATCCGACGGCGATTTGTCTCAGCGTGGACGGCACTTCTTGCGGCGAACAGATCGCACAAGACCTTGCGGCGGAATTCGGCGTGTCGCTCTGCATCAGCGCGGAAAATCGCGGGAAATTGCATGGCGTGACGGCTGGAATGCGCCATCTGCTACGTCAACGCGAACTGGCGTATTTCGCTGTCGTGGATCAAGATGGCGACCATTTTGCCAATGAACTGCTCAATTTCCTCCGCGCCACGCAGCATATTGAAACCGGCGTAGCCACCTCTCGCGTCATGCTGACCGGGCGGCGCGTCTCGCGGCATCGCTCGTTAGGCTTATTGCGCGACGAGTTGGAGGAACTTTGTGACCGCATTCTGTTGGATGCCTTACAGTATCGCGCCGTCGTCGCGCAACGTCCGCTGCGTCTGGAATATGTCAGCAGTCTGGAAGAATTTCCGGATTTTCATTCCGGCTTTCATCTGTTCAGCAGACCAGTTGCCGAAGCGATCTTTCTGAGCGAGCCGCAGATGATGGGATTGTCCGAAGCCTCGTATTATCGCCATGCCTGCGATGCAGTGATGGTGGTCGAAGCGCTTGAATGCGGCGCATATTTCGGCGTCGTCAATCGAACGGCTTTTAATGCGCAGCCGATTTCCACGTTCGGCAGGCTGAATCGCGTGGAACTCGCGGCGGATATGATTGTCTGGCCATGCCAGCGGTTAGGCATTCCACTGCCCTTTGTGGAACAGTGGCTTGCGAATCATTTGCCGCGTTTGCGGCTGAATACGCTTGCGCCGCAAGGCAAAGACGAGTTAGACGCAATTCGGCGGCGCGTCATCCGCGCGCTTGCCGATGATCCGAATCGGCAGATTGAACCGACCTTCGAACCGTTATTTCTTTAATCGTAGAGCCGTCAGACACGTTGAACGTGTCTGACGGCTTTTTTATCATGGCGTATCAACGCATTCTCGATTTGCTTAAACAGCAAGGAATCGAATTCATCCTGCACGAACATGACGCGGTCAGAACCATTGATGATGCCAATGAACGCGCTGCGCATCTTGTTGAACGGCTGATCAAGACCATCGTGTTCAAAGTGAAAGATGATGGCTGGATATTGGCGGGCATTCCGGCGCATGGACGAATTGATTACCGCAAGTTAGCGGCGGCGCTCGGCGTGAATCGGCGGCAGTTGCGCAGCGTATCGCCAGAAGAGATTGAGCGGGAACTCGGCTTTCAAATCGGCGGCGTCGGCCCGATTCCAGTGCAGGCGGATGTTCGCGCAATTTTTGACGCCAG
This sequence comes from Candidatus Moduliflexus flocculans, assembly GCA_000739515.1. Lineage (GTDB taxonomy): Bacteria > Moduliflexota > Moduliflexia > Moduliflexales > Moduliflexaceae > Moduliflexus > Moduliflexus flocculans. Next base: position 402,111 of record DF820455.1, on the reverse strand, counting down.
CTTGCTTGCGATTGAATTTGCGCGCTGCGGCAGCGGCAAGAATACGGAAACGCTTGAACTGCGCTTCAGCGACTTGCTGCGCGTCACTCATGGCGAGACACACGAGATTCTTCAGGCAGAATAGAGGGATTTTCGCATTGGAGGACAACCATATCCGAGTATATGTGCATCAGGAAAGGCGTTCCGGCGGATACGGTTGTCTGCTATCACGATAGGCTCATGTCGTTAACGCTGTGGCCTTTCGCCAGATAAATCGCTTATAGAAGAATATACCCAGTGCCAACGTCAAAATATCTATGAGGATCATTGCCGCAATGAGGAACACGGGAAAATCCCTTTTAATCAAAGGGTAGATATTAAATAGCGCCCAGTTTATCCCCCAAAATACCGCAATAAAAGACATCTCATGATTCAGCGTTATGCCTTTTTCCGGACTGATGAACGCCTCTCTGAAATAATGCCAGCATACGCTAATCGCTGCCGCAAGCCCGATTTCACACAATATGCCTGTGCTATTCACGGGAATGGTTTGGATCGGGGTAAAACGATACATCAGATATCGGCCAAAGGCAAAGAAGAGCGGAATGATGAGGAGACCAATGACATGGATGCCAGAAGATGCGGATTTTTTGGGTTGTTGAGCGCTGTCACCGAACAACATGCCGATCAGCCCGCCAAATAAGGTGAATGGAATAAAATCACCCAGGCCAGCCCAGAACCCATACAGCACGGTGCTGCCAAAAAAATGATGATATTCAATAAATCCCCATATCCAGATCAGGCCAAACCATGCCCCATACACGAATCCTTTTTTGTATTTGTTTCCGGGAATCTCTCCCTGAACTCGTTCAAAGTTTATGACCAAATGGAAAATGATGAGCGCCGAAAAAACCAAAAGCGCTGGAACGACAAGCCCATGCCGCTTGATAAGGCTATCGCCAAATTGATTCATTAACGGCGGGGATGTGCGGGGGTAGAACTTAAGAATCATAATCCAGGCGCATGTGCCTGAAACATAAACAAGGGCATATTTTGCCCAAAACAACGGGTTTCGCTGCGTGAGATGTTTCATATTGTTTCCTTCGACATGAGGAAGATGGGTTAATGGTCTGTGACGCGCTCGCGCCTCTTTTGTTTTATCCCCCATTACGTCGAACCTCATGATAAGAAGGTTACATCTTTTTTGTGCCAGTCAGGTGTTATTTTCTCAAACTCAGGCAGGCGTGATTTTTTTCAGCGATGGCATTCAATATTGAATGCAACATCTTTGATTTTTCTTTCACAGACAATCCTGTCGTTTCATTCTTCGCCTGCGTCAATGCCGCGTCCAATTCCTCAATCGCCAACACGGTCGCCGCAATGCAATAATATCGCTTCGAGCGTCCCTCGTTAAAGTCGCTTAACACCTCTCGAAGCCATTGTTCTCGAATACGTTGCGTTTCTTCGAATACGCTCACGCCATGTTGCTGAATAACGGCAATGTTCTGTTCGAGGCGTTGATAACAGACAAAGGTATCGTGCTCCCGGCTGAATGCTCGATGCTTCTGCCACATTTCACACGCGGCGCTTTCGGCGCATTCCCAGCAAAATTCAATACCTTTTCTTTTTACTGCGCACGTGATAAACGGGCAGCCTGCGCCCATCCGATACTCACTTTTACATCCGCCGCACCGGCTTTTGCCTTCGGTATAATAGTTGGGGCAAAGCCGACAGGACAGCCCGCAAATGCCAATTTCAGGATATTTAATTCGGCTCAATGACATTCCTGCGCATCCTTTCTTACGCGCCTCCTGGTTATTCTCTCCTCTGATCTCACCGCGGCCAGATATGCCAATACCATCTGCCGTCTTATTCTGCGTCATCGTTCAACTCGAATGTTTCAGTCTCGTTCAGCTTAAAGCGTCCGACTGCCTCGGCCAGCAAATCGCCTTGCTGTGTCAAATCCCTCACGGTTGCCGCGATGTGCTGCGAACTTTCGCGGTTCTGCTCAATCAGGGTTGTAATGTCGCGGCTCATGCCTAACAGATGGTGTACGCCGTTGGTTTGCTCCGCAGTAGCGCGATGAATCTGCGACGCCATTTCGTTAATCTGTTCGATGGCAATGTTGATTTGCGAGGTGGCCGCCTCCTGTTCTTTTGTCGCGCGTTTAATATCGTTCGTTCTGGCGCTGACTCGTTTCATCGAATGCGCAATCTCGCGGCTTTCTTGCAACATGCTGTGCAACGTGTCGGCAATCTTCGTCACTACGGCGGATGACCGCTCTGCGCTGGTGATAATCTGCTGGAGCGTCTGACGCGCTTGCTGCGTCTGCTGCATCCCTTCCTGCACATTCGCCGCGCCTTCATAAATCGTACGCACGACTTCCTGCGTATCATTTTGCAGCTTTCTGACAATCGTGGCAATATCTTTTGTGGATTTGCCCACGCCATCGGCCAGGCTTTTGATTTCGTCCGCCACAACCGCGAACCCGCGCCCCTGCGTGCCTGCTTGCGCCGCGATGATTGACGCGTTCAATGCTAAGAGCGAGGTCTGCTCAGTAATATTTTTGATCACTCCAAGAATCGTGCCGATATCTTCAGAACGTTTGGCAAAACTATTAATGGATTCCACCGCCATCGTCACGGTATGCTGAATGGTCGCCATGCCATTCATCACCTGCTCTACCGCAATCTGCCCGTCTTGTGCATCTTTCATGGTGGCCTGCGAGAGTTCTTTCGAGGCGTCCGTATGTTCCACAATTTTTCGCAGCGTTTCGACTGCACCTTTGAGCGCATGGATGGTTTGATCGGTTTCAACGGTCAACTCGCTTGCGTCTTTGGCGATTTGCCGGATTGACGCCGTCATTTGCGTGGCGGATGCTGACGTTTCTTCCGCCGATGAGGACAGCGTTTCCATATTGTGAGAGACTTCTTCAATGCTTGCCCCCATCTGGGTCATCGTGGAAACCATCTGATCCACTGACGATTCGACGCGTTGAACAATGTCAATATCGCGGCCTGTCAATGACGTAATCGTCTGGCCGGTATGCATGATCTGTTCCGCGCTGATGCGGATTTGCCGCACTAAGGTTCGCAAGCCTTCGGTCATGGAGAAAAAGACGCGCCCCAACGTATCTTCCGGCGACCTGATGTCAATGGCTTCCTGTAAATCACCATCAGCGATTTTCGCGGCAGCGGCGGCAATATTATTCAGATATTTGACCATTTTATGTGCCGCATTCCCCATCATATCAAATTGAGAACGCACCTGTACCTGCGTATCGAGGATGCCATCGCTGACATGCGTTGCCACGTCACTGACATGTTGGAAATATTCGGAGATGTGATTGAAATTCGCGGCCAGCATGACGATTTCATCTCCTGTTTTGGCCGCGCCCGGCACAAAAACAGGTTTTCCAATCGCGAGTTCTTCGCTGGCTTTCATCAACCGGCTTAAGGGATTCAGCAACACGCGTTGCGCAAACAGGGAAATGCCGACAAACGCAAGCAACAATGAGACGAGAAAGAGCCTGAGCGTGTTCATCAGCATCGTGGTGTTTGCTGCATCAATCATCTGTTTAGGAAACCCCACATCAATCGTGGCGACATACGCTTCTGGCTTGCCCATAAAAATCGGAATGAGCGTATGGTAAATATTTCGCTCTAATACTAATTGGTGGGTACGCGCTTCGAACGCTTTGCGTAATGTCTGGTTGATCGGGGTTTTCAACAATTGTTTGTCGTTATGCGCAACGATTTCAAGCGATGGGTTCACAATGCTGACATGTGTCACGTTGTTTTCCTTATTCGCTTCGAATAATTGGACACAGCGGAATGTCTCTGTTTCTAACATGTCCTGGATATTCAGCACGTATCGTTGGTTCTGGGTGATGTCAATGCTGATGTATTGTGCCAATGCTTCTGACCGTTCCTGAAACGCACGCAAATAATTGCGTCTCAAATATTGATTTTGAATAAATGCGCTGATCGCCAAAATGAGAATAATCATCAAATTGACAGAGAGAAGCAATTTGAATTGCAAGCCCCCCTTTTTCATTGCAATTTCCCTCCCGGATTATTTCAACCTCGTGACACGCGCCATGCCCCCGGCTCTGCAAACATGGCTATTTGCTTAAACGCCTTACGTAATATACCAATTGTTTTAAATACGATCATATTGGCATCATCAGAATGCTTTAAAACGAGGCTACGAAAAATCGGCAAAGAATGCAAGAAATATTTCTTCAACAAGAAGAAATTTCTCAGGAAAAGAGGCGAAAGTTGGAGAGAGTGATACATCGCCGTTGACCTCACGGGGTTTCATCACTAGTGAAGTCGCGCTGATACAGCGTTATTCAGAAGTATCGAACAACACGCCTGACAGGGTTTCATCGTCAATAAAACCCTGTCAGGCATGCGCGAGCGTCAATACTATCGAATAATGCTATACATGTCCATTATTGAGAGGAAGATTGTGGTTTGGAGACGCTTTGCGGCTTCAAAACGACCATGCCTAACGGCGGCAGCGTGAGGTTCAGCGAATATTGCAACCCCTGCCACGGAAGCTCATCCGTCGTCGCGCCACCCTCCATCACTACGCCGCTGCCGCCATATCTCCAATCATCGCTATTCAACAATTGATCATAATGGCCAGCCAGCGGTGCGCCGATCCGATAGCCATTACGCGGAATTGGCGTGAAATTGCAGACAAAAATCAATGTTTCCTCTTCCCGTTCTAAATTTTTCCGCATGAACGAGACCACGCTGTTATCAGAATCATGGAAATCAATCCATTCGAAGCTCTGATAGCTCGAATCATTGAGATAGAGGGCAG
>DF820455.1:373603-397204 GCA_000739515.1 Candidatus Moduliflexus flocculans | reverse complement strand
TTATCAGAATCATGGAAATCAATCCATTCGAAGCTCTGATAGCTCGAATCATTGAGATAGAGGGCAGACTGTGTCGTATATAGGCGGTTTAAATCTTGGACATACGCTTTTAACTGGCGATGCAAGTCATAATCCAACAAATTCCAATCCAGGCTTTTGGAGAAATCCCATTCGATCCATTGCCCGAATTCACCGCCCATGAACAACAGCTTTTTACCGGGATGTCCATACATAAAGCCGTATAAGGTGCGCAAATTCGCAAATTTCTGCCACATATCGCCCGGCATTTTATCCAGCAGTGAACGCTTGCCATGTACGACTTCATCATGCGACAGAACGAGCATGAAATTTTCGTGGAAGGCGTATAGCAGGGCAAAGGTAATCATGTTGTGGTGGTAACGGCGATGGATTGGATCTTTCGACATATAAACCAGCATGTCATTCATCCATCCCATATTCCATTTGAACATGAAGCCAAGTCCGCCGAGATGCGCCGGATGCGAGACGCCTGGCCATGACGTGGATTCTTCGGCAATCGTCATGATGCCGGGAAAATACTGATAGCAGACTGTGTTCAGTTCTTTCAAAAATTCGATAGCATCGAGGTTTTCGCGTCCGCCGAACTTATTCGGAATCCATTCCCCATGTTTGCGGGAGTAATCGAGATACAACATCGAGGCGACCGCGTCCACGCGGATCCCGTCAATATGATATTTCTCGAACCAGAATAAGGCATTCGCCGTCAGAAAATTGCGCACCTCATTGCGTCCGAAGTTAAAAATCAGCGTGCCCCAATCGCGATGTTCCCCCTGGCGCGGGTCAGCATGTTCATAGAGGAACGTGCCGTCGAAATACGCAAGCGCGTGACTGTCTTTGGGGAAATGCGCGGGCACCCAATCCACAATCACGCCGATTCCGGCTTGATGGCAGGCATTCACAAAAAACATAAAATCATCTGGATTGCCGAAACGACTGGTGGGCGCATAATACCCGGTCACTTGATACCCCCATGACCCGTCAAATGGATGTTCCGCCACCGGCAGCAATTCGATATGCGTAAATCCCATTTCCTTCACATACGGAATGAGTTTTCCCGCTAATTCGCGATAAGTCAGAAAACGATTATTATCTTCCGCGACGCGCATCCAGGAGCCGAGATGCACTTCATAGACTGACACTGGCTTTTGGGTCTGATTTTCACGGGCGCGGCGCTCAAGCCATTCATGATCTTCCCAGACGAACCCATCAAGTTCTATCACGATACTGGAGGTTTCCGGACGTTTTTGAAACGAGAATCCGTATGGATCGGATTTTAAATAGAGGTGGTTGATCTGAGTTTTGATTTCATATTTATACAGTTCCCCCTCTTTCATCTCCGGGATAAAGAGTTCCCAGATGCCCGACATGCCGCGCAGCCGCATCGGATGTTTACGGCCATCCCATCCGTTAAAATCGCCAACCACGCTCACGCGCTTGGCATTTGGCGCCCAGACAGCAAACAACGCACCTTCTACGCCATCCAATGTCATCAGATGACAACCGAGTTTATCATAAATACGATAGTGTTTCCCTTCGCCGAAGAGATACATATCATCTTCGCTTATCACCGGCATAAACGAATAGACATCATAAAACCGCCGCCGCTCGCCGTCATTCGTCACGATTTCCAATTGATAGCGAAAAAATTCTTGATGCTCCGGGAAGATTGCTTCAAAAAAATCAGTATTGGGCAGGCGTTCCATTTGATGAAGCCGGTCTTCAGCCATGACATAGACATACGCTTCGCGGACATCCAAAAAATTCGCCCGCACTGTGACCGTGCGATCTCCATCATATTCCACGCTATGCATTCCAAGCACAGAAAATGGGTCTTGATGCTCTGATTTCGCAATCGCAGCCACTTCACTCGGTTGAACCGTCCATTTCATAATGCTACCTCCAATCGTGTTAAAACTGTGATATAAGAGTAACTTCGAATAATACAGGCCAATTTTTTCCAGTCAAAAAAAGCGTCCCGGTAATGGGATTCTGGGCAATCCCGTTGAGCACGCTTTCCGTATCAAGCGGCGGAAGCGCATCGAATAGCGGCGAGGCATCAATGACCCCGAGCACCATGCCATTGGATGGCTCGATCTGCACAATATGCCGTTCATGCCAGACATTCGCGTAAATCACTCCGTCAATCCATTCTAACTCATTCAAATCGCGCAGCGGCACGCCATTGTTCGTGACCTGGAGCGTGCGCTCAACCGCAAATGTTTCAGGGTTGCGAAAATAGAGCGTGCTGCTTCCATCGCTCATAATGAGAGAACGCTCATCTGCTGTCAGCCCCCAGCCTTCGGTATGATATTGAAACATCGGCTGAGGCTGCGGCGTCGCATCGCGCAAGTCATACACCAGTGCCACGCCTTGCTGCCATGTCAATTGAATCAAACGGGAATCCCATCGCGCCAATCCTTCCGCGAACACGCCGCGCAACGGAATTTTAGAAACCACCTTCCCGGTCATTGCGTCTATTTTCTGAAGCGTTGACGCGCTATACAGGCCGGTGCTTTCGTAGAAATAGCCGTCATAATAGAGCAGCCCTTGCGTAAAGCTCGCCGGGTCATGCGGCAGCGTTCTGAGAATCTTGATGGTGTATCGTTTCACGCCCTGCTCACTCGCGGCCAGTGTCGAACTCGCAAAGACACTCAGCAGCGTACACGTTATCGCGAAAAAGCGGCAATATTCCTGTATATATCCATGCATGTCGTCACTAAAAAAATCTGTTAGAGGAGAATGTATACGTTCAAACCGTATAACAACAAACATGAATGCGCGTCAAGGATTATCTTGTTTGATGCACTCTTCTGGTGTCATCGCCCTTGAATAGCGCGACTGTTCATGAAATGCGCGTCTTCGCTCTTGACAAATCACGCAAGCCGCGTTTTCTTGTTTCTATTCTTACGACGAACGTGTGATGTAATACCAATTGTGCTGAAATCGATCATACATCGTCGGGCGAAACTGTTGTTTCGCCCTCGTCGAAACGCAGTTTCGACGTACAAATTCATGATCTTTTCAAACGCAATTGGTTCAGTTCCTAACATTTTTATAATTTCAGCGGTTGCGCCATAACTATTGATAAACAGTGGATAAACCGTTTGAAAAATCGCTGCCCAGCTCTTCGAATCGCTTGATTGAAGGCTTTTAACCCGACGAGGAACAGCCCACGCGGTCGAATCAATTCGCCGCGCCGTCGTTTTTTTTCGTGTCCCCCTGGATTTCTTGTCGGTAGCCTTCTGTCGTGCAGAAAATATGGGCCAGCGTGGTGAAAATCAGGAGCGTTTCGATCCGTTTCGAATCGGTCACTCTCGTCTGTTCCACGTCAAATCCATTGGATTTCTGATCTTTGAACATCGCTTCAATCCCGAAGCGACAGTGATACCGCATGATCCCTAATCCTGCCCCCTCGAATGTGGCAATGAGCAGGAGCGGTTCCTCCGCGTCCGGACTCCAGGTGATCGTGACATTCACGAGAAACTGACTGGTCTTGGTGACGGTGACGTGCGGGTAATAGCGAGTGTCGCCTTGAGGAAAGAAGCGGAGCACGTCCGCCAATGTGATCTCCTGCGCCTGATCACAGAGATATTCGCGACGTTTCAGGCGGAGGACGCTCTCTACGTGGTACGTGGTTTTGAGCCACTCCGCAAGCTGCGGCGAGGCACATTCTCGATCCGCCGTCATGATCAGTGGGGGCTTCGCCAGCCAGGCGTGGGCTTGGAACTCGGTCATCACCGGAGTCAGGACGGTTTTCCAGTGCTCGAACGCCGAATTGCCCGCCCGGTCCAACACCCTCCAAAAGACCGGAATCGCCCGGGCTTGAAAGTGAACGGAGACCATAAGAATATTGATATGGCGTTTCCGTTTTTTCCAATGGGTGCGATCCATGGAGAGCACGACTTCTGGTAACGTGGCGAGGACCGGACGGAGCAACTGCACAAACACGGGCAAAAATAGTGTGGGCGAGAGTCGGGAATGGGACAGGACGCGCCGGGTCCGTTGCTCTTTCGCCATGTGGTCGGTGTCCACATCCGGCAGCGCCTCGGCCAACGCCGTCAGATGTGCCGTCGTCCCTTCCAACAGGCAGGCGGTCAGCGTGGCAACCATCTGGAGTAAGGGACGTGAAAGCCCGAGATTGAACTGAATCAAGAGGGGCATTAACATTTGGATCACTTGTTCGAAATTGGTCAGCACGATGCCTCCTTGTCTATGTACTTTGCACGTGGAGGAGTCAAGCCCATCTTGTCAAGAGATTCTTATAAAAATGTTAGGTATTGAACGCAATTGGTATAATTTTGTGTAAAAATGAGGGATTATATGGAAGCTAAACATAAACCATTCAATAAGTATTCCTTAGAAGAAGCGTACGATTATTTGCATTTGACGCGCCTGATGCCCTGGGAAATTCCATTTTGTCCGATTGAGCCGACGGCATTTTTTCATGAAGAATTGACGCGGATGCAGGCATTTGATGTGACGCATAGCGAACATGGCAAAGAGGTGTTGATTGATGCCATCTTAAAAGAAGCCTTAACGCGCCGGACTGCGCTGAAAGTCTGGAAGGAAGTCTCGCTCAAAACCGAAGAATTGAGCGGACGCAGCGAATACGTCTTTGCGCAACGGATTGATTTGCTGAAGCATCCATTCGTCTGTCTTGCCGAAGCGAAAAAAGACGATTTCGAAAAAGGGCTGGCGCAATGTTTGTTGGGCATGAAAGCGTGTCAACTCCTGAACGCGAAAGCGAATATCAAGATTGACATGCACGGCATCGTCAGCAACGCGGCGGCATGGCGGTTCTACAAATTGACGCTGCGCGACGAGGTCTATGAAAGCCCGCTCTACAGTTTCGAGACGCAGATGCCGACGCTGTTCGGCATTCTCGATACGATTTTCGCGACGTGCGAGGAGTTTATCAAACAGGAAGGAGAATCATGAGTTTGCTCAACTGGCAGCAACGCATTCAGATTGACCCGGAATTGCATCACGGCGATCCGTGCATTCGCGGGACGCGCATTCCGGTTTCGACGATTCTCGGCAGTCTGGCAGACGGCATGACGCCTGCGGACGTGCAGGGCTATTATCCTCAACTGAGCGCCGAAGATATTCAGGCCGCGTTAGCAATATCGAAATTTGACGTGTTAAAGAAAGACCGGACACAATGCGAATTATTGCCGTAAAAACATTGCGAACATTTTGGGAAAAACATCCGAACGCCGAATCCGCATTGCAAGCATGGTATCATGACGCCAAACACGCTACATGGAAAACGCCGACGGATATTAAACGAATATACCGAAACGCAAGCATTATCGGCAATAATCGAGTGGTTTTCAATGTCAAAGGCAATGACTACCGTTTGGTTGTCGCCATTCAATATCAACATGAAATCGTCTATATTCGATTTATCGGCACACACGCCGAATATGACGCCATTGACGCCACGACAATTTGACTGAACAGGAGGAAAATGATGAATATTCGTCCATTAAAAACAGAAACCGATTACGACGCCGCATTACGCGAAATCGAGCAATTGTTCGACGCCGCGCCGAATACGCCGGAAGGCGACCGGTTGGATGTGCTGACGACGCTGGTCGAAGCCTACGAAGCGCAGCATGAGCCGATTCCCGAACCCGACCCGATTGAGGCGCTCAAATACTACATGGAAAGCCGGGGATTGACGGTTCGTGATTTAGAACCGCTGTTAGGGAATCAGCACAAGATTGTTGACGTGCTGGAACGCAAGCGACCGCTTTCGCTGCCGATGATTCGCCGCCTGCATGACCGGCTTGGCATGAGCGCGGATATTTTGATTCAGCCGTATAAGCTGCTGAAATCGGCGGCTTGACTGGGAATCAGTTCCCAATGAATTGAAAACACTGGAGGAAATTTATGGGAATTAGACAAATAGCTGTCAGACGCTTCTCAAGTGTCTGACAGCGTTTAGAAAACGAAATATCTCAAAGAGGAATATTTTATGCGTCAACCTACGACAATTTCACCAGCGCAATTCGCTGAAGTGTCGATTAAAATTCCGTTAGCGTTAGAAGAACAAGCTGAACAATTTGCCAGGCAACATGGGGAGACAATCTCCGAATTGCTTTGCATGGCGTTAGCATCATACCTTGAGATGAATTTTTATCTTCAACCGATAGATAACAACGACGAATTACGACTTAATGAAGCGCGAGCCTTAATGCGGGAATTCGGAAAAGGCATCGGCGAAGGCCGTGCCCCGCATGACGGAGCGCGAGAACATGATCGTGATCTCTTTACGCATACGCAAAAATGCCGTCAATTCGGCAGCGCAAAAGGCATGGTAAAGATTGCGGATGATTTTGATGAACCATTGGCAGATTTTCAGGAGTACATGGAATGAAAACCTATTAGACAAGCAGAATTACCGCGTAGCGGTTTCGGTTTTGTAGAAGATGCGTTCTCGACATTCCACATTCGCCGTAGGCGATACGCGCCACAACCGCTACGCGGTAGAAATGTGTTGAATTTTCCGTTTTCTACAAGACCGAAAGCCCTACGGGCTAAATAGTGATGAAAAAACAGTGTTCTATTACAGGAAAATATGGCAATTTATAGCAAAGAATATGACGTGATTATCGTGGGGGCCGGGCATGCGGGCTGCGAGGCGGCGTTGGCGTGCGCCCGGATGGGATGCAAGACGCTGGTGTTCACCATCAACGCCGACAATATCGGCACGATGCCGTGCAATCCGTCGGTGGGCGGATTGGCGAAAAGCCATCTCGTCAAGGAAGTGGACGCGCTGGGCGGCGAAATCGCGAAGGCGACCGACAAGAACGGGATTCAATACCGCACGTTGAACACCAGCAAAGGCCCTGCCGTTCAGGCGACGCGGGTGCAGGTGGATAAGCATCTCTATCGGCTGACGATGAAAGAAATTCTTGAAAATCAGGAAAACCTTGACATTAAACAAGCCGTCGTTGAGGAGATTCTTGTCAAAAATGGGAGAGTGCAAGGCGTGGCGACTGACCTCGGCGTGGCGTATCATGCGCAGGCGGTGGTATTAGCGACCGGCACGTTTTTGAACGGGCTGATTCATATCGGCACGAAACAAATTCCAGCGGGACGCAGCGGCGAAGCCCCGGCCATTGCGCTGACCGACAGCCTGCGGAAATTGGGTTTTCAGACCGGACGCCTGAAGACCGGCACGAATCCGCGCCTTGACGCCAAAACCATTCATTTTGAAAATTTAAAAGAACAGCCCGGCGACCCGATTCCAGAGGCGATGTCGCTCTTTACGACGCAGATTCCGCTGCCGCAGATTTCGTGTCACATGACGAGCACCAACCCGAAAACGCATGAAATCATTCGCGAAAGTTTGCGCCACAGCCCGCTCTATAATGGCACGATTACCGGCGTCAGCGCCCGCTATTGCCCATCGCTGGAAGATAAAGTCGTCAAATTCGGGGATCGCGAGCAACATCGCATTTTTCTTGAGCCTGAAGGCTTGACAACCAAAGAAATTTACACCAATGGAACAGGGAACAGCCTGCCGGTGGAAATCCAGATCGAATTTCTCCGCACCATCGAAGGGCTGGAAGATGTGGAAATTATTCGCCCCGGTTATGCCATCGAATACGATTTCGTGCCGCCCACGCAGTTGAAATTGACGCTGGAAACCAAGCTGGTCGAGGGATTGTATCACGCCGGGCAGATCAACGGCACGTCCGGCTATGAAGAAGCGGCGGGACAGGGCTTTGTGGCGGGCGTCAATGCGGCGCTGAAAATTCGCGGCGGCGAGCCGTTTATCCTTGATCGGTCGGACGCCTACATCGGCGTCATGATTGACGATCTCGTCACGCTCGGCACGAAAGAGCCGTACCGCATGTTCACCTCCCGCGCCGAACATCGCCTGCTGCTGCGGCAGGATAACGCAGATTTGCGGCTGCTGGAAAAAGGCTACCGGCTCGGCCTGATTTCCGAACAGCAGTACGCGGCATTTCAGGAAAAAAAGGCGATGATCGCGGAGGAAATCGCGCGGCTGAAATCCGTCTGGGTGAAGCCGAGCGTGGCGGTGAACGCCGTCTTGCAATCCCGCAACACGCCGGAATTGGAACAGCCCGCGTCGTTGGAACAACTACTGAAACGCCCGGAATTGAGCTACGCCGATATTTTGATATTGAACGATACCGCGCCGACGCTGCCGCGCGGCGTGGCGCAGCAGGTGGAAGTGCAGTGCAAGTACGAAGGGTATATTTTACGCGAATTCGAGCAGGTGGAAAAGTTTAAAAAGCTGGAACATAAACGGATTCCCGATGATTTTGTCTATGACGACGTTCAAGGCTTGTCTCGCGAATTGCGCGAACGGCTGACGGAGGTTCGCCCGGCGTCGCTTGGGCAGGCGTCGCGGCTGCCGGGGATGACGCCGGCAGCGCTCTCGATTATCGCAATTTTGCTGGAAAAACGGAAAAAAGGGACAGGGAACAATGGTGGAAATCGAACGNCTCGATTATCGCAATTTTGCTGGAAAAACGGAAAAAAGGGACAGGGAACAATGGTGGAAATCGAACGAATGATGAATGACCGCGTGATGGTCGTCTTGAACAATCACGAAGGCTTGAACAAAATCGGCATCACAGAGAATCATTTCTACGCGAAAATTGTCGGTTATGACCGGATTGGCCTCTGGATCGAGAATCCTGAGTTTACGACGACGCGGGTGCGCGATGATGATGGTCATATCATCCCCCCTGAAAAGCGCAAAAAAGAGATATATTTAGCTAATGTGCTGATTCCTTGGGGCAACATCCGCTCGGTTGTTCAGTTTCCCCATCGGGAAGGGTTTTCGTATGAAGAAGATGGCATCGGCAGCCTCGGACATGGCGTGTATTTATAGGAAAGGACGGCGATCATGGGTGAAGAAAAACGGAGATACCCCCGCGTTCCGGTGAACGCATTTGTGCGATTTTACGAAGAGATTCGCGTCTCTCGCAAGTATTTGCACGGCATCATCAAAAATTACAGCCGGGGCGGCATGTTTATCGGCACGAAGCATCTCCTTGCCAAAGGGACGATTGTGACGGTCGAGATTCCGTTAGAAACCGAAGATGAGCAGTTGGCGATTGTGCAGGTGCGCGGGTTTGTGCGGCGGGTTCAGGATATGCCTGGTTCAGAAGGGATTGGCCTCGAATTCTTCGAACTGCGGGATGGCGAGCATGAAATATTCCAAAAATGGATGAACAGTTTAAGCCATTAGCCTCTGTCTGTATTCCGTCGCCGTTTCCGGGTCTGTTGCCTCGATGCGGCAACGGAATAAAGACAGGATTCTTCCACGCTGAACGCAGTCGGTTACAGCGTAATTCCTAAGACTTCCTGAGCTTTTTCAAGAATTTCGTCGGGGTCAAACGGTTTCGTCATATACGTATCCGCGCCGGATTCCAGCCCTTTCTTTTTGTCGAATTCCTGGCCTTTTGCCGTCAGCATGATAATATACACGCCGTCCATTTTGCGCTCGTGTTTGACGGCATGGCTGACATCAAAGCCGTTCATTTTCGGCATCATCACATCTAAAAAGACAAGATCAGGGTGTTCTTCATCAATAATATCCAACCCTTCCTGCCCGTCTTTCGCGGAAAAAATTTCGACATCTTCATCCTCGAAATCTTCCAGCGTTTGCTCTAACAGCGCGCGAATATGCGGTTCGTCATCCACAATCAAAATTTTTTTGCTCATACGATTTGCCTATATGCCGTAGAGACGCCCCGGCGGGACGTCTTTACGGAATATGCAATCTATTACACCGAGTCAGTAATTTTAGGGGACATCCCTCGTACCGCCAACGTCCTCGTCGGTCTCTCTTCATGCTGCCGACGAGGACGTCGGCGGTACGAAGCGCCCGTAAAATTTAATGAATCAATGTATTATTAGTATTACATTTCGTCATCATCGCAGGAGCAATCTTCTCCGGCGTCATTCAACATGCAAATCCGACGGGGAAGGCATTGTTCCGCTAAAATAATCGCTTCCAATTCTTTGACGGCTTCGTAAAAATCATCATTAATAATCACATAGTCATAATCATGATAATGTGCGATTTCTTCTTCAGCCTTTTGCAGGCGGCGTTCGATTTCGTCCACGTTGTCGGTCTGCCGGTCGGTCAGGCGTTCCCGCAATAAGTCGAAGCTCGGCGGCAGAATGAAAATAAACACCCCTTCATCGCCGTAACGGTCTTCGATCTGTTGTGCGCCCTGCACATCAATGTCAATCAGCAGATGTTTCCCTTTGGAAAGCGTGTCGGCAATGCTGGTCATGCTGGTGCCGTAGTAATTGCCATGCACGTAGGCATATTCGACGAATTCGTCATTATCCACCATTTCCATGAACTTTTCTTCTGAGACGAAATGATAGTCGCGGCCATCAACCTCATTTGCTCGGCGCTGACGCGTTGTGTATGAGATGCCATGCTCAAAATTCGGCAGCCGTCTGATCACCTCTTTGCACAAGGAAGTTTTTCCGCCTCCTGACGGCGCAGAGACGACAAAGAGAATGCCATGCGTATTTCTCGTAAATTTCATAGTTCGACGTGATTCCTCCCGATGCGTTGCAAAGATTGTTAGAATCAAAGTCCCGTTTGCCCTCTCAGGAGCAGAAAACAGGGCTATTCCACGTTTTGAATCTGTTCGCGAATTTTTTCCAGGATGGATTTAACATCAACCACAAGTTTCGCAATCTCAAGATTGTTGGCTTTCGACCCAATGGTATTGATTTCGCGGTTCATTTCCTGAATCAGAAAATCGAGTTTTCGCCCAACAGGCTCGGCGCTCGCCATCAAATGCTTGAAATGGTCAATATGGCCGGTCAAGCGGGAAATTTCTTCGGAAATATCAATTCGGTCGGCAAACACGGCGACTTCCTGCGCTAACCGGTCGTGCGCGATTTCGACCACATTTTCCGTCAGGCGTTTAATCCGCTCTTCTAATGCGGCTTTATACAGCATCGGCGTCGTCTCCGCGATCTTCGCCACCTGTTTGACGATTTCGCCGATGCGATCCAGATTGCCGGTCACATCTTGCGTCAACGCCTCGCCTTCATGCGTCCGCATCTGTTCCAAATGCTCAAGCGCCTGCTGCAATGCTTGCTCGACGGCCTGCCGCGCTTCGTCTTCATTGGGTTCAGCGGATTCTACCGTAATAACTTCCGGCATCCGCGTCAGCGATAGGAGATCAATCTGCGGTTCAAGTTGCAGATGCGCCGCCAATTCCCTCAGTTGTTCTAAATAGGCCGCCGCCAAATCGCGGTCAAAACTGATTTTTTTCGATTCCCGACCGAACTCATCTAATGATAAATACAAATCAAACCGCCCGCGTTCGAAGCGCTCTTTCACCAGCCGTTTTAGATCATGTTCAAGAAATGCCAATTTCCCTGGCACTTTGGCATGCACGTCGCAGTAGCGATGATTGACGGATTTGACCTCCAACGTAAAACTTCGACCCGACGCCGCTTGCACAGTGGCCGTCCCGTAGCCTGTCATGCTTTTCATCATGAATGTCACCCTTCGGAGAGAGAGGACGCTCAACGAGACGCAACTCGGTGAACGATCACAGAATATTCAAAATTATAATGGTAGAAATGGTAAGAAAGATTGACAGATTTTTGTCAATGAAATTTTCAACAGACCTGCTTCCTGCGAAAAAAGAAGGGGAAACGCGACAGAAAATTAGATCGGCGAGAAGCGAAGAGCCTGTTTGCGCGTGCGCATAAAAAAACCTGCCAGAGCTTGAAACTCTGACAGGCGGAATTTAGAATTACCGTTCATGCAACTGAAATCACGAGGTTGCTGCCTGCGCGGTGCGATGGCGCGGGCGGCGGCAGGGCTGCTTGCGACGAGCCGCCTGCGCGGGTGGATTCTGTCGCGCCGGGAACGTCTCATCTAGCGCATAGAGCAGCGTGTTGACATCCTGTTCGCCTAATGTGGGATGCTGTTTCGTGAGCAATCGCGCCCGAACGCGCCCGGCGTCGGCATACGTAATCCGAGATGCTGGCAATGACATCGAAGTGAGTTGTTTTGACATTGTTCGATCTCCTTTGTTTCGTGAAAGATGATTTGAGGTTTTCGATGAGCGCATCGCGAACAACACTACAACGAATAGAAGAAGGAAACGAATTCGAAGAGAATACGTGGATATTCGTTCCTTTCTTCTATTCGTTGTCGTTTCTGTGTTCTTGATGTTGTTTGCAATATCAAATGAGAGAAGAAAAATGTCAAGATAAAAAGATTAAATTTTACGAATAAAAGGCGAAAATTTAAATAACTACAAAGATGCGTGTAAGAAAGGATAGATGCGTTCATCCCTTCTTAAACGCATCCTTGTAGTTTCGCTGCGTAACATGAGTGATAAGGCGATTTTCCTATTTTTCAGGCGTTGATGGAACAATGTTCCCGAATTTATTATTTGACAAATCCTCTGCTGTTGCGCAATTTAAGAAGAGAAACGATTTGTGATGATATAACGATTATCAGGAGGGATGTGCGATGAATAGCCCGCAACTGACGACGCATCAGCATTATACGGCAGCCGATTATGCCGCCTGGAACGATGGTCAGCGCTATGAATTGCTGCATGGCAGTATCCATGCCATGTCGCCTGCGCCGAATTCAAAGCATCAGGCAACTTCCGGCAATTTGAATTGGCAAATTCGTTCTTTTCTTAAACCAAAGGCCAAATGCCAAATTTTTTACGCGCCGATTGATGTTTATTTATCCGACGATACAGTCGTGCAGCCCGATATTATCGTGGTCTGCGACCCGAAAAAAATCGTGAAAAAAGGATGTGTCGGAGCGCCTGATCTGGTGATTGAAATCCTGTCGCCGTCCACCGCCAAAACCGATTGGCGCGACAAATACAAGTTATACGAAGAAACCGGCGTGCGGGAATATTGGATCGTCAACCCGGATGAAAATCTGCTCCATGCGTTTCGCCTGATTGATGGAAAATTTCAACTGCACGGCACGTTCTCTTCCGAAGACACCATCAGCATCGGCATTTTCGAAGATGTTTCGATTGATCTCAGCCACGTTTTCGAGCCAATCGATCCAGAAGAAGCATAAACCTCACAGGTTTTAAACCTGTGAGGTTTTTTGGTTTGATTACATCATCTGCGCGGCGTACATCGTGTAGTATGCGCCTTTGCGATTCAGCAACTCGTCGTGCGTGCCGGTTTCCAGAATGTTGCCATGCTCAAGGTAAAAAATCCGGTCGGCGTTGCGGATGGTGGAAAGGCGGTGCGCGATGATAAACGACGTGCGCCCTTGCAGCAGCCGCGCAATTCCGTTTTGCACCTTGATTTCGGTTTCGGTGTCAATGCTGGACGTGGCTTCATCCAAAATCAGAATGCGCGGATCGGCAAGCATGGTGCGGGCAAACGAAATCAACTGCCGCTGCCCGACGGAGAGCCGGACGCCGCGTTCGTTGACCTGCGTCGCGTATTGCTCCGCCAGCGTTTCGATAAAATCATGCGCGTGGACAGCTTTCGCGGCGGCGATGACTTCTTCATCCGTCGCGTCCAAACGCCCGTAGCGGATGTTGTCCATAATCGTGCCGGAGAACAAAAAGCTATCTTGCAGCATGATCCCCATCTGGCTGCGCAGCGAATGGAGCGTTACGCGCTGCACGTCATGGCCGTCAATCAAAACCTGTCCCTGCTCGATGTTATAAAACCGACTAAGCAGGCTGATAATCGTGGTTTTGCCCGCGCCAGTCGAACCGACCATTGCAATCGTCTGTCCCGGCTGCGCCGCGAAATTGAGCCGGTGCAGCACCGGATGCCCCGGTTCGTATCCGAACGACACATCGCGGAATTCGACATGTCCGGCAATGCGCGGCAAGGGCTTTGCTTCTGGATGATCGAATACCACCGGCTGTTCGTCAATCGTTTCGAAAATCCGCTCCAAATAGGCCGCCGCCACGACTAACGAATTGTAAAAATTCCCCAACGACGTAATCGGCTGCCAGAAGCGCCAGACATAGCCGACAAAGGCGATCAGCGTTCCCAACGACACTGACCCGGCAAACCAGGTGACACCGGTCACGTAAATCATTAAGACGCTCGCCACCGAAATCGTCTCAATCGAAGGCCAGATCAGGAAAATAATCCGCACGGCTGGCATCCATTCCTGCCGATATTCCAGATTCAGCCGCCGGAAAATGTTGGCGTTTTCAGCCTCCCGCGCAAAGGATTGCGTCACCTTCACGCCGGAAATGCTTTCATGCAGATAAGCGTTCATGTTCGATTGTTTGCGCGACACTGCCTGCCACGCCCGCCGCTGCTTGTTTTTCAGCAGAAACACCACGCCCAGCAGCACCGGCATCCAGGCTAATGCAATCAACGACAGATGCACGTCAATCAGCAGCATAAAGACGACAATCACCGCGAGGCTGAATAAATCGGTGATTAAATTGATAATGCCGTTCGCTAACAAATCGCCGAGCGAATTGACGTAGTTCGTGACGCGAATCAGGATTTTACCGTGCGGGCGGGAATCGTAATAGGTGAACGGCAGCTTTTGCAGCGTCTCGAACACATCTTTCCGAATTTCGTAAATCACGCTTTCGCCCATCTCCGTCATGATTTTGATGCGCTGGCGCAAGCAGACGCCGCTCAAAATCAGAAAGCCGAGATAAATCAGCGATAATTCCGCTAACCGCCAGACATTTTTCTGCGGAATTGCCGAATCAAGCGCGATTTTGACGAGATACGGGCCGGTCAGCGACGCCGCGGATGACAGCAGCATCATTGCCACCGCAAACAGCACCTTTTTGTGATGCGGCAGAATATACGTCAACAAGCGGCGAATCGTCGCCGCGTTAAACTCCTCATCGAGTTCTTCATCAATATCAAATTTATTGCGTGCCATATCGGGAATAAAAACGCAAGAGGCGCAAATGGCGCAAATTTATCCGTTTGTGTCTCTTGCGACATTTGTGCCCTTTGCGTTAAATTGTTTGCTTTTCACAGCCTGCGCTGCCAAATGATGAGGCGAGACGCCATGAATGCCAGTCGAGCGCTGATGCTGCCAGAGCGTGTGATAGTAGCCGTTTCGCGCCAATAATTCGTGATGCGTTCCTCGCTCGACGATCTCGCCGTTTTGCAACACGAAAATCACGTCGGCATCCATCACCGACACGACGCGATGCGCGATCACGAACATCGTTTTGCGATGTGTGTAAGTTTTCAGCGACTCAAAAATGTGGCGTTCGGTTTCGACATCCACATTGGAAGTCGTGTCATCCAGAATCATAATCGGCGGATTTTTCAGCAGCAGCCGCGCCAACGCGACGCGCTGTTTCTGCCCGCCCGACAGCCCGACACCGCGCTCGCCGATGATGGTGTCATACCCCTGTTCGAGGTTGTGGACAAAGCTTTCCACATCCGCCAATTTCGCCGCCTCAATCACGTTCTCCATCGGCACGTCGGGAATGCCGAAGGCGATATTGCCTTCAATCGTGTCGGAATGCAGAAACACGTCCTGCATGGCGATGCCGACGTTCGACCGCAGGAACTGCACGTCGAACTGCCGCACATCCACGCCGTCAATCAGCACGCTCCCCTGCTGGCAATCGTAAAAGCGGCAAAGCAGCCGCACAAGGCTCGTTTTGCCAGAGCCGGTCGGGCCGATAATACCGACTTTCATGCCGGGCGTCACGCGAAAGCTGATATTGTTCAGCACCGGTTCGTCGCCATAGGAAAACGTGACGTTGCGAAATTCGACGTTCCCCTGAATCGCGTCGAGTTTAACCGGCTGGTCGGGGTTTTTAATCGTATAGGGCGTGTCATACATCGCGATGATTTTTTCGGCGGATGCCTGAAAGCGCTCAATATCGTTGACGAGCCAGCCCGCCATGCGTAGCGGGTTATTCAGCGCCCAGATCAGCGAGTTGAAGATAAAATAATCGCCGAGCGTCAGCCATTCTTTGATGACAAAGAGGCCGCCGACGAACAACTGAATCACCATCATCGAACTCGACAGCGTTTCCAGCACCGGAATGTATTTCGCCCAGACGCCGGCAGAATCGAGCGCCTTGCGTTTGTAGGCCGCATTTTCTTTCAGAAACTTTTCGGTTTCGTGATTTTCCCGCGTAAACGCCCGCACCACGCGATGCCCTGCGATATTCTCCTGCGCGGCGGAATTCACGCGCGAAAATTGCTCCCGCAATGCGGCAAACGTCGGCTTGACATCAATCGCCAACTTCACCGCAAAAAATCCGATCAACGGCGTCAAGGCGATCAAACAGAGCGTGTAATAGAAATTGACAAAGCCTAAAAACACGAGCGAAAAGGTGAAGACGCACGCCTGCTCAAAGGTGTTGTAATCCACCCAGGAGACAAAATGCCGGACAAAGTCCATATCACCAGTCATCCGCGCCATGATGTCGCCGGTTTTGGTTTTGTCGAAAAAGGGAAAGTCGAACGCTTGCAGCCGCTCATAGACCTTCATGCGGATGTTCAGGATGACGTTTTGAGACACCGATTCGAAAATCATCACCATGCCGTACCGCATGGACATGCGGAAAATCGTGACGCTGAACATGACGCTTATGAGCAACCAGAGGTGTTCGAGACGCCGCGCCACAATGACCTGTTCCACCAATTGTCCGGTCAAATACGGGTTAATGAGCGCCGTCAGACTTGTCACGACCACAATCGCAAAGCCGAGCAGCAGCCGCCAGCGATACGGCTTGACATACGGCCAAAGCCATGTATAAGGATTCATGCAGAGAAAAAAAGCCCGTCATGCTGCCGCCGGTTTTCATGCAGAAAACAGGCGCGTTGTCGTCTTCCGCGTCGCGAAAGGACAGCATGACAGGCCGAATAATAAGGAGGAGGTTCTTCGTTGTTCATAAGATGTTCTGATGTAATGAACACCTATTTAGGAGGGGCTGAATCGGTCAAGAAGTTTTTTATACAGATTTTTATGCAGCGGACAGTGGCGCTGAGTGCTCTCGTGAATAATGACGAACACGCAGAATGTCGCCATCCTCAATCAATTGTTATGCCGTTCCCTTCGACACGCTCAGGGAACGGCGCATGCTGAGCGTGTCGAAGCGTGACAATGAACTGATGATTACTATAACGCAAAATTTATTGCAATTTCACGTTCTTGCAGAAGAATATCCTGAATGGCAAGAGATGAATTGGGCGGGAAAAATGGCTGCCAGCCATCGTCGTCAGCGCGTTTCGCGAAATACTTCCAGTAGCTTGCCCAGTTAATCGTCCTCAGAACAGTAGAATGAATTTGCGTTGGCCGAATATTTACGCCAGCATCGTCGCGCACTTCCCATTCTGAGAGCGTTTTGATGGCATACAACTGCCGCCCGAACAACTCGCAGGCCGACGCGATTTGAATTGAGATCGTTTCCGGGGTAATCACGGTTTTTACGTCGCGAATCGTCATGCAGGGAAGCGCGTGATCTGAAAGCGCCTTTTGAACCATGACTTTCAGCGTGTCCTGCGGCAACGTGACGGTCACGATTTGCGGCTGCGTTTCTGCGTCGTCTTTCCCGTCGCTCTCTTCGCTGACGGCCATGTCAGAAAACGGCGCGAACTCCTGCTCAATGAAGACGCAAATACTGGAAAGCGAGGCGAGTTGATGCCACATCACCGCGACCGGCGAGGCGAATATCAGCGCCACCAGACACAGAACGAGAATAAATCCGAGAATAAATGTTTTCATGAAAAAATATTCTGATAAAAATGGACGTCTCGGCTTCTGCGAACTCTTGCGCTCATTGAGCGAAGTCGAGATGAACAGATTCTACCACGCGCCATGTCCGAAGATGACGACTGGCAGGGTGCGTAACAAGATTTTGATGTCATTCGACAGCGACCAGTTCCACATGTAGTACACGTCGAGCTTCAGCATTTCGTCAAAGGTCAGGTTGCTCCGCCCGCTGACCTGCCACAGCCCGGTGATGCCGGGTTTGATGTCGAGCCGTTTCAGCGCCCATTCGTCGTATTCCGCAACTTCCTGCGGAATCGGCGGACGCGGCCCGACAAGGCTCATATCCCCTTTCAACACATTCCAGAATTGCGGCAATTCGTCGAGGCTGAATTTCCGCAGCACGCGCCCGATTTTCGTGTGGCGCGGGTCTTTCTGAATTTTGAACAGCGGCCCATCCGCTTCGTTCTGCTGCATAAGCTGTTGTTTGATGTATTCCGCGTTCTGGCACATGGAGCGGAATTTGTACATGGTAAACGGCTGACGGTGTTTGCCGATGCGTTGCTGCTTGAAAATCACGGCGCCAGGCGATTCCAATTTGATGAGCAACGCAATCAGGGCAAAGAGCGGCGCTAAACATAACAGCGCAAGCGTGGACAGCACGATATCCATTACGCGCTTAATGACGAGATTCATGCCGAACAATGGCGTTCCTTTAAAAAAAACCATCGGAATGCCCGCCAATTCCTCGAACTGCGTTTCGTGGACGCTTAAACTGTGAAAATCGGTCACAAGCCGCACGTTCACGCCGCTCTGCTTGCTGCGCGAGACGACTTCGCGCACGTCTGACGTGGTGGCAAGAATGAGATCACTGATGTGATATTCCTCAATCAACAGCGGCAATTCGTACAGATCGCCGAGCGCCGGGAGAAACGAACCGTTTTCGATATCGGCCTCCGGCGTTTCGCGCACGAATCCGAGAATATCGAAACCGATTTCGCGATGTTTCTGTAACTCTTTCGCGACCACATCCACGCTGCGGCCAGAGCCGATAATCAGTGTTTTGCGCAGATTGAAGCCCTTTTTCTGCAAAAAATGATAGAAGGCAATCGCGCTCCATCGCAATAAAAAGGCGCTGGTTGTTGCGATGACGGCAAACATGACAATCGTGACGCGGGAGAGTTCATAACCTTGCGCTAAATACGACCCGGCCATCAAGAGCAGCGACATGACCAGCATCCCTTTGCCGACGCGAAAGAGTTCATCCACCCAGAGTTCGCCATGACGCAGGCGATACAGCCCTAACGAAAAAAAAACCAGCGGCGTAATCGCGTTGACGAAGATGAGGAAATTGTGGTAATAGAGCGTTGGCAGATGCGGTTTGTTGAAAAAGGTCTGCAAATGTTGACGCAGCGCATGCGCCCCATAAAAAGCCACATTCATCGCCACGAGGTCTAATCCTAAAAATAACATCATGGCAAGCGCGGCGCGATATTTTTTGAGAAAAAACGCGACCTTGCCCCATTTGGCGTAAAAATGGAGCATACTGGTCAGATGATAGAGTTTTGTTTTGTTCAACACGCCTTTGGCGCTGTGGCGCTGGTGGTGATGGATCATCCGCGCTTCCGGCAGATAATAGACCTTCCAGCCTCCTTTTTTCATGCGGTAACACCAATCCACATCCTCAAAATAGAGGAAAAAGCGCTCGTCCATCAGGCCGACTTCTTTCAGCGCATCGCGCCGGATCATCAGGCACGCGCCGAGCATCCAATCCACTTCCCGCGCGGAGTTATGATCCCAATCGAGCATCAAATGGTGGGCAATCAGTTGGCTGTTCGGAAAGAGTTTGCCGAGAAACGTGCGGCGCAGCAGGAGCACGGGCAGGGTGTAAAACGTGCGGCACGAATGCTGAAGCGTGCCATCGGGATTCAGGAGCTTGCCGCCAACAATGCCGGCGTCCGGCGTTTTCGTCATAAAGGCGAGCATTGCATGAATTGCGCCGGGCGTGACTTCGATGTCAGGATTTAACACGAGAATATAATCGGAATTAAATTCTCGGATCGCCTGATTGACCGCTTTGGCATAACCGCCGTTCTCCGCGTTGCGAATCAGCGTGACCGATGGATATTGCGCTGCAATCTGGTCGCAGCCGCCGTCAAGCGAATGATTATCCACCACGACCACGCGATGATCCACGTCGAGCCGCTGCTGTTCTAACGTTTGCAAACATTTCAGCAACAACGGCGTCGTATTATAATTTACCAGAATAATCAGAAGTTTCATTCGGTCATCATCTCGGAAATAAAGCGGTTCGCGCATGGAAGAACGTCATGGCAAGCCCGCCGAACGACGCAAGCATTTTTTTCGGAATTTTTATTTTTCGTGTGCAGAGTTGATGAAAAATCAGGGGGAAAGTTTATGGAAATGAAGGGAACGGGGGAGCCTGCCGACCAGAAGCGAATCTGAATCTGGAATGATCTCGCGCGTCTCGGAGCGGTTATTCAATAACATCTCACGCGACGCGCAGGAAAAATGGCTACCATCCCATCCGTTGATCGCGGCCTTTATCGCAGCAGCCGATAGGCGTGAAGACGCTGCAACGCGCCGTGCATTTGCAGCAGCAGATGCATTTGTCGTTGTCTACCTGCGGCGCGGCAAAGCCTTCTTGCGTAATGGCATTCACCGGGCAAATTGAAATGACGGGACAGCGATGGTTTTGCGGGCATAATTCTTCTCGAATTGTAATCATGATTGTCTCTCCCCTGAAAATAGATTTTCATGCACTATCTAAAATTTTTGTACATGGTCGTTATGTCGGAATTAGAGTTCCGGCGTACACAAATAGTTCCTTGTCAAAGTAAGCCATTTTGCAAATCCTGCTATTTTTCGCAAGATTCTTTTACTGGAATGAGCAACACCGGGCGTTTCGAGCGCAGAATGACGTTCGCGCCAACGCTGTTGCGCCAGAAGGCGTTGGTTCCGGCTCTGCCATGTGTTCCTAATACGATCAGGCTGGCATTCATGATTTCAGCAGTTTCGGCAATGACCGTGGCAGGATCGCCGCGTTTAACTTCTGCTGACGCCGAGACGCCATACTGCTGCAATCGGTCAAGCTGCTCATTCAGATAGTTTCGAAATTCCACCTCCGCGATCTCCAGCATTGTGGCAGTCGTTCCTGGCATAAATCGTTGCATTAACGCCTGAGATCCTGACAGATTTCCGACCGTCGGCACAACGGAGAGCAAATGTAACGCGCTGTCGAAGTGCTGCGCCAATTTGCAGGCAACCGCCAGCCCTGATTCGTGATGCGCTTCGCCATCCGTCGGGGCGAGGATGTGTTTGCACGTAAAAGCGGATGGCCTCGATTCGATAGGTGCGCGGACGAGCAGCAACGGCAATTCTCCGAACGCTGCGACTTGCTGCGCGATATTGCCGAAGAGTGCTTGATGCGCGTAACTTTGATCGTGTGTCGCCATAATCAGAAAATCAGGCGACAATTCTCCTTCATGCTCGGCAATGGCTTGCGAAACGTTCCGCGTCGCTTCATCATGCACGTGACACGTTACGTTTGTTCCTGTTGGAAACGCTGTCTGCGCAATTTTGCGCAAATAGGTTTCGGCTTCAGCGACTCCGGTCAAATGCCGCTCGCCATGCACAGTTGCAGCGGCACGTTGTTCGATGACATGGAGCAAGGTCACACGCGCCTGAAACGCCTGCGCAAAATACGCGGCTGCCGGCAGCGCGATTTCGGCTAACGACGATCCGTCCAATGGTGTTAAAATATGCTGATACATACGCGCTTACCCTTGAAAAAGAGTTTGATACAATAAATAGCCGTTCAACAAAATAATCAGCGCCGCGACACCCCACGCCGCAGCCGTCGTAAGGCGCGAGTTGACCAAATCTCCCATTAAATCGCGGCGACTGGTGAAAAGAATCAGCGGAATCACGGCGAATGGCAGCCCAAAACTTAAGACGACCTGACTGATTACCAACGTCCTGGTCGGGTCTAAGCCGATAAAAATGACCACGAGCGAGGGAAGAATCGTGACGAGACGACGCAGCCAGACGGGAATATGATGTTTCAAAAACCCCTGCATGATAATCTGTCCCGCCATCGTGCCGACCGTTGTAGATGAGAGTCCGGCAGCCAGCAGCGAAATCGCAAAGAACCATCCCGCCGCCGCGCCTAACAGCGGCTGCAATGTAAGATGCGCTTCTTCAATCGAGGCAACGTGACTATAACCGGATTGGTGAAATGTGGCCGCTGCCATCATCAACATGGCGGCGTTCACCATGCCGGCGACAAGCATCGCAATAATCACGTCAGCCAACTCGAACCGGAACAATTGTCGCCGATGCGCCGGGGTATTCACGATAATGCGCCCTTGCGTCAATGAGGAATGCAGAAAAATCACATGTGGCATGACCGTTGCGCCCAGGATTCCGGCGGCGAGCAAAATGCTTTCCGATCCGGCGAAACGCGGCACGGCGGCGTGATAGAGAACCTGTCCCCAATCAGGACGGTCCAGCAGGGTTTCCACGAGATAGCAGACCGCGATAACGCCGAGCATCGCCGTAATGACCATCTCGAGCGAACGAAAGCCCCGGCTTTGCAGCCCTAAAATCAAAAACGTCACCAGCGTGGTCACGAGTCCCGCGATCCAAAGTGGCATCCCGAACAAGAGATTCAAGCCTAATGCTGCGCCGAGAAATTCCGCCAAATCCGTAGCAATCGCGACGAGTTCCATCGTGCCCCACATCATCCAGACGAGAGGGCGCGAAAAATGAAGGCGGCATAATTCCGCTAAATTATAGCCGGTTGCGATGCCGACTTTTGCCGAGAGCATCTGGATCAGCATCGCCATCAAATTACTCGCGACGACAACCCAGAGCAGCATATACCCGAATTTCGCGCCCCCTTCGATATTGGTGGCGAAATTGCCTGGATCAACATAGGCGATGCTGGCGATAAACGCCGGGCCAAGAAATGGCAGCAAGCGGGCTAGGCCGCGCTTAGAGCTTGTGCCGGACAGCACTTGCGAGGCGGTTGCGACGGTTGTGGCATCATTATTTTTCATAACCAATCATTCACACAGGCAATTTGATTCAGTCGTGATAAAGATTTTCCCATGAAAACACTTGACAAGGCAATCATTCACGTCATGCCAATGTTAAAATTGTCAAGAGTATCGTTTACAGGAATTTTGCATGAGGATACGATGAGATGCTGAATTATTACGCTATTAAAGAGTATAAATTAATCGCCTGCTCCGCCGAAGAAAGCCTGGTGATTGAATATATTGCCCCGACCGACCAGGAAATTCAAGATATCGTTCAGCGCTATAAAATCGAAGAGCATGACGCGCATTCCTGTCTCGATACCAACGAATTGGGGCGCGTCAAATTCGAGGACGATTATACCGTATTCATCATGAAACGCCCGCGCAGCTATTCTTCAAACAATCTGCTGTTTCAGGTGACATCAATCGGCGCATTTTTTACGCAAGGGAAAATACTGGTGATTGCTGATGAAGAACCAAACCTTTTTGGCGGAAAACAGTTTGCAAAAGTGCGAACACGGCATGACGTGCTGGTGAACATTCTCTACAAGTTCATCACGCATTTTATCAGCCATTTGAAGGTGATTAACGCCGTCTCGGACGAGCTTGAGCAGAAAATCAGTACCTCGATGGAAAACAAATACCTTATCAGCATGTTTTCCCTTGAAAAGAGTCTCGTTTATTACTTACTGATGTTACGCAGCGCCGCCGACAATTCCCCTCCTGGGAGGGGCAAGGGGTGGGTTCGTCCGTGAGTGATTGCTCGTGTCAAGAACCCACCCCCAACCCCTCCCCGGAGGGGAG
>DF820455.1:360737-373502 GCA_000739515.1 Candidatus Moduliflexus flocculans | reverse complement strand
CTGATGTTACGCAGCGCCGCCGACAATTCCCCTCCTGGGAGGGGCAAGGGGTGGGTTCGTCCGTGAGTGATTGCTCGTGTCAAGAACCCACCCCCAACCCCTCCCCGGAGGGGAGTGTGCGGTCATTCGTCTCGAATCGGCTGCGTAACATGAGTTACTTAGACGGCATTACGTCGAATGTCAAAGTGCTGGATCAAATTCGGCTGAACGCCAATAAAATCGGGCTTGACGCGACTGACCTCGAATTGCTTGAAGAAGTGATGATTGAAAATCAGCAATGCCAGAAACAGGCGGAGATTTATCTGAATATTTTGACCGGCTTGATGGACGCTCGTAGTTCGATTGTGAACAATAACCTGAATTTGCTGTTCAAGCGACTGACGGTCATCAGCATTGTGTTTATGCCGCTCAATTTGCTGACCGGATTTTTCGGCATGTCTGAGTTTACAGCGCTGACAGAACGATTTGGCTGGTGGGCGCCCTATACGGCCTTCAGCGCGGCGCTCATGTTGATTGGCGCGTTGACATATTGGATTATGATGCGCGTCGGGCCGGAAACGCGCTGAAAAAATAAGCCCGGTCAGGAGTCAGCCCGCTGACCGGGATTGTTGTTATTTTTCAAGCTGTGAAAGCGCGAATTCCAGAATGTTATCTTTGCCCTGCGCAAACGCCGTTTTATCCTGAAATAGCTCGATGTCCGGCGCAATTCCCTTGCTTTCGTAATTCTGCCCGTCATAAGCGGCGAGATAACGCTCATTCGAAAAGGCAAATGTCCAGCCGTTTGGCAGCGCTTTTTGAAGCATATTCGAAAACGCGCCCGCCGTCGGTTCGCCAATCGTCGTGATGTTCGTCAACGCCGGATGTTTCAAAATCATGGCGGCGACATCGGCGGCGCTGATGGTCATACCGCTGGTCAAAACAATGACTGGTTTTCCTAAAAATTGGACGCCTGTCGGAACAAGCGAGCGTTCGTGTAGCGCGGAAAATTCGTCGCGTCCGCCGATGCGCGCCTGCTTCGAAAAGACCGGCAGCGGCGCGGATGTCAGCCGATTGCCTAACGCAAGCGCCAGCCGATCCGATCCGCCGGAATTCAGACGCAGGTCTATAATCAACGCCTTCTTCGATTCCCACGCCTTCAACTGCGCGTCCAATTTCTCAGTAAACGCCGTTTCTTCGACATTTTCGTCGCCATTTTCCGAAAAACCTTCGAACGCAAGCAGATTCAGATAGCCGATGTCGCCGCGAATCGTGCCTGCCAGCATTTTGTCCGCGACAAGCGGCGTTAATGCGCCGCCGTCCATGTACGTGGCAAGCTGCGCGAGAAAGGCGTCTTGCTGGCGCTGCATCCAGATCGAACGCGGATACGTTCTGGAAGATACCATCTGTTTACCGCCATCAGAGACATACGCATGATGATCATTCAGCAGCACAATCAACTTGGCAAGCCGGAGAAACAGCGCTGTGTCGGTCGTGTCGCTCACGATGCCAGGCTTGATGGCGTCATACGCCGCCTGCCAATCCACATAACTTGTATCGAGCAGGCAGCTTTGCTCCGTAATCGTGTGCCAGAAGACATCAAAGGTGTTCACCGGGTCTTTCGTATATTGCGTAATGTTTACCGTTTCTGGAATCGCGTCAATTCGGTTGAGCAGAATTTCCGTGCCGTCCGGTTCCGTAAAGCGCATTAGATCGTCGCTCTGCCGTTCGAGGCGTCCGAACGGCACGCCGTCAATGATTATTCGTTCGTTGTCCAGCGTTCCACCCGCTTTGTAAAGCAGACTGACGGATGTCATGTCGAACAGCGTCACGCGCTCATCTTGCATACCGATCAGGAAGCCGTACCCTTGCGATTTCCAGAGCGTCATTTTTGACGTGTCGATCAATTTTCGACTGTCTTCTGGCAATTGCAGCGTGGCGCAGGAAACCATTTGCATTGCGAAAATAATGAACAAAATCATAGAATAATATCGTTGCCGCATCATTATAGATTTCCTTATCGAATACGAATTCGGCCTTAATTTATCGCGAATAAAACATCTATGGGAAATGCAATTCTCCTGTTTGCTTTTTGTCAAGTTTTTCGGAAGTATTTACTTTCCGAAGAATAAACATGCCATACAGAAAGAGAGCAGATGTGATCAGTATTGAAATCATGGCTTCAGTCCACGAACTATTCGTCGCAGTTATTTGATTCCCCCCTTCGATGGTGATTTCAGGCAGCAAATCGCTGCCGAAATCCATCGCGGCATGCAAAACAATAACCGGCCAGATCGACTGATTTCTTAGAAAGCATGCCGCAAAAACGACGCCGAAGAAAAAACTATACACTATTTGGGTGCCACAGGCAAGTAACGGCAGCCGCCCCAATGCAAAATTAAACACATGAAATAGTCCAAACATGGCGCTGGACGTTAATACCGCCAGATACATGCCGCGCCGGGTTGCTCCCCATTTTCGCAGCATGACCGATAACACCAGGCCGCGCCCCAAAATTTCTTCGAACAATCCGACCGACAGGAACAGTCCGAGATATAACACGATTTCGCCGGGGCGGGAGAAGTCGAGATGTAAACTTCCATCGAAAAGCGATGAGGAATTCAGCAGCGCAATGACGACAAGCGGCCATGTCAGCCAGAGCGCTTTCCACTGTCGAACAGGTGCAAATCCGGCCATCTCGACGAGGCCGAGTTTTTTGATTAATCCCACCAGGATGAGGCTCGTCACTCCTTGCTCGATAATTCCTTCCAGAAATTTGCAAATCGGATAGCCCATCAACGGAAAGAAGAAGCGTTCCAGTGGGATTTCAGTTAAAATGCCCATCACCAAAAAAACGATTATCGAAAAGAGAAACGGTTTCTCATCAGCAAGCCGTTGTATTGCGTCAATTCGTGTGCTACTATTGTCTTGCATTTCACAGAAAGACGACACCTTCTTTGCGGCAATGAGGAATATGTATCACAAAGAATATCGTCTGCATTAGGTTAGAGTGTTTTTGCTTTTTGTCAATTCACCAGCTACCACGCGTATCATAAAAAAAAGCAGGTTTGCGTCAATAGCCTGTCAGGGTGATCTTGAAGGGCAGTTGAAAAATCATCCGTTCGGGTGAATGAGGCGATTTCCTTTATTATAGATGCGAGCATTGATTGGTAATAAGACCTCACAGGTTTTTAAGACCTGTGAGGTCTGTTTGATATTAATTTTCAATGCTCGCCTCTATAGAAGGGAGATTACAGGATATCTTCTTCCGATGGCGGCAATGAAAAATTTTTGCACTGCGCCAATAATTCATAACGCCGGTTGACGCCGATTTTCTGATAGATGTTGCTGATATGCGTTTTGGCGGTATTGATTGAAATAAATAAGCGCTCAGCAATCTGGCTGTTGGTCTGGCCTTGTAATAATAGAAGCAAGACCTCTTTTTCACGAGAAGAAAGTTGAAACTTCGTACAAAATTCATCAATAGAATTTGTGGAATCTGGTGTGACCATCTGGCGAGTGTCTGGCGTGATTTCCGACACGGCAATTGATTCGTGTATTTTCTCGATTGGCTGATCGATGGCAGCATGATGTTTCGGCCAGTACGATGAAAAAAAATATACGCCGAAAATCAGCCCAAATCCGGCATATACCAGGGGATAGACAGGAAAAGGGATGATGCCGACCAATTGATCTTCAAGTATGACACCTACCGTACCAAGAAAGAAGGACAGAATGACGCCCGCGCTTTTACGTTGCGGCTGATGCTTCAAGCAGCGGTAATACTGAGCGCTTAAAAACGCACAGTAGCCCGCAACTACGACGATGTGTATGTCCAAGACACGCCCTAAATACGGGAATTTTTTTTCCCAGAGACAAAATGCCGCAATCCACGCATGATACAGCAGATAACTGCCGAAAGCAAATGCGCCAGCAATACGATTTCGAAGGGGACGATGTGAGCATGCAAATAATTCATGGGCGAATGCTGGAAGAACAAACAACAGGATAAACACTGTGACGGCATTCGCATAATTTAAACTAACAACAAGAATCCCTTCAGGTTCAATGTTCGGAAAATTGGCGGCGAGATAGGAGAGCGCGGTGTCCGTTCCCAAAGAAAGGGTGAAGATCGCGTAAAAATAGAGGTAATATTCGAGAACGGTCTCTCTGACTCTGATATACGCGACACTGGCAACTCCAAATGAAAAGATGCCGATGCCGAATGTCAGCACAAAATAAAACAGAACCAACTGATTCGCCATAAAAAGCGGAATTGCCGGACGCAGTCAAGTCATCCGGCAGGGAATGAATTTATCCTTTGATGACGCCGAGCGGGCGCAGTTTCACAACTTTGCGGCTGATGCCAGCGTTATGCACGACCTCGACCACATCGGCGACGTTTTTATACGCTTCCGGCATTTCTTCCGCGAGCGTTTCGCGGCCTTCGGATTTGACGATAATTCCCTGATCCGCCAATTCGCGCCAGATCGCGCGGCCTTTGGCGCGTTTGATCGCGGCGGTGCGGCTCAACATGCGGCCTGCACCGTGACACGTGCTGCCGAACGTGTCGCTCATCGCTTGATCTGTACCGATCAAGACATACGAGCAGCGTCCCATATCGCCTGGAATCAGCACCGGCTGGCCGATGCCCTGATACACTGACGGCACGGCGGGATGTTTCGCAGGAAACGCCCGCGTCGCGCCTTTGCGGTGGACGCAGACTTTGCGCTCTTTGCCGTCAATCAGATACGTTTCGAATTTGGCGATATTGTGCGCGACATCGTAAATCAGATTCATCTGCAACTCACGCGGCGACATGTTCAAAACGCGCTCGAAGGTTTCGCGAATCCAATGCGTGATGATCTGCCGGTTCGCGAAGGCGTAATTGGCGGCGCAGGCCATCGCGGAATAATAGCGCTGTCCTTCCGGCGACGTAATCGGGGCGCAGCAGAGTTGCTTGTCCGGCAGTTCGATGCCGTATTTGCGCGAAGCCGCCAGCATTTCCTGCAAAAAGTCGTCGCAGACTTGATAGCCAAGCCCGCGCGAACCGGTATGCACGATGACCGTCACGCCGCCTTCTTCGAGGCCGAGAATCGAGGCAATCGCCGGATTATACACTTCTTCGACATAGCCGATTTCGACGAAATGGTTGCCTGAACCGAGCGTTCCCAACTGCGGGCGTCCACGTTTGTACGCCTCTTTGCTGATGATGTCCGGGTTTGCGCCCGTGAGACAGCCGCGTTCTTCGATATGTTCAATATCGTTTTCCGTCCCAAAACCGGCGGACACCGCCCACTGAGCGCCTTCGAGCAGCACCTTGCGTTCGTTCTGTTCCGTCAGGCGCAAATCGCTCCGCTCCGAGCCGACGCCGCTGGGAATGTTCTTAAACAGCGCGGTCACAAGCTCTTTCATCGAATCTTCGATATCGTTGCGCCGCAAATTCGAGCGCATTAGCCTGACGCCGCAGTTGATGTCGTAGCCGACCCCGCCAGGCGAGATGACGCCTTCATCCGCGTCGAAGGCTGCGACGCCACCAATCGGGAAACCATAGCCCCAGTGCGCGTCGGGCATGGCGAGCGATTGGCCGACGATGCCGGGCAACTGCGCCACGTTTGCGACTTGTTGTACGGTGGCGTCGGCTTGAAGATGCGGCAGCAGCGTTTCACTGGTATAGACAATGCCATCCACGCGCATGTTGCCGTGCTGCGGCACGCGCCAGCGATTGTCGTCAATTTTTTCAAGCTGAATGTCTGACTGTTTTTTTTCTGACATGATAAAAAAATAGAACACTGATGGGACTGATTTGACTGATGTTCACTGATTTTTATCAGGGCAAATCAGTCCGATCAGTCCCATCAGTGTTCTATTATAACGTCGTTGCGCCGAACTCGTCGCTGGCCTGAGCTAACAGGTGCGGCAGGGTGAAATAGAACGTGCTGCCTTTGCCGTAGTCGCTTTCCGCCCAGATTTTGCCGCCGTGCGCTTCGATGACAAGTTTGCAGAAATATAAGCCTAACCCGACCGACGCGGCCTTGCCTTGCTGTTTGCGGTTGACTTGAGAAAAACGATCAAAGATTTTGTCGAGATATTCCGGCGGAATGCCCTGGCCAGTGTCTGAAATGCTGGTTAATATCGTATCTTGCTGGATTTTGGTATGAATCGTAATAATGCCACCTTCCGGCGTATATTTCACGGCGTTGCTGAGAATATTCGCAAACAGCCGCACGATTTTACTTTGATCCACAAAAATCGTCGGGAAATCTTCCGGCACGTCCGTGCGAATTTCAATATCTTTCTGCCGCGCCGACATATCCACCTGACGAATCGCGTTGACGATGATGTCGTCAAAATCGGCGATTTCTTTTTCGATTTCCATCGAACCGTCTTCCATTTTATGCACTTCGAGAATGTTATTCACCATGTCGTGCATCGTGTTGGCCTGATGGAGAATGTTCGTCAAATGATGTTCGAATTCGGTCAAACTCTGTTTGCGGCTTTTGCCCAGCATGATTTCCGAAAAGCCGATGACTCCGGCGAGCGGATTTTTGAGGTCATGCACGATCATGCTGATAAAGTCTTCCCGCATCTGTTCCAGTTGTTTTTCCTGCGTAATGTCGTGCAGCACCATCATGTGACCGATGACTTCCTTTTCTTCGGCGCGTACCGGATTGCCGATGATTTTGAGGACTTTCGGAGGGGAAATCAGCGTAACTTCATGAATGAGTTGTTGCTCTGGCGCAGTCATCATGCGGTAGATGTGTTCTTTCACCGTATCAAACTCTTTCAGATTATCTTTCTGCGCATCAACGAAATCCACTAGCGTCTTGTCGTGAAATTTCTCTGCTTCGATTTGCAGCAGGCGATTCACGACCACATTCGATAGGATGATCTGGAATTTTTTATCCATCATCAAAATACCATCGCCGGAGGAATTGACGAGCGCCTCAATTCGCCCTTTTTCCTCAGAGACATGTCGGAATAATTGCGCGTTTTTCAGCGCGACCGCAAGCTGGCTCGCGACGGTTTCCGCCAGCGTGATTTCTTCGGCGGAAAAATTCCGCACCTCGCCGATTTGCAGCAGCATCATGATGCCAATCGCGCCATCTTTCGACATCAGCGGCAGGTAAATAATCGAACGGACGCCCTGTTTTTCAAAAACCTTCTTCACTTCCGGCGTCATCGTGCTTTGTTCAACGTCTTCGATAATGACCGGTTTGCCGGTCTGAATGGCGCGAATGAAATCTGGATAACGCGAAAGCGGCGCGGAGACGTAATTTAAATCGCCTTGCAGCGTCATGATGTCGTACTTGTAGAGCGACTCTAATTCCTCGGTATGTTCTTTGATTAAGAAGAGTCGCGCCTGCGTGACGTGCAGCAAGTCAACAACCCATCGTGCGCCGATTGACAACACTTCTTCCAGTTCAATCGTTGAACTGATCGATTGCGAAAGCTTGTTAATTTTATCCAATTCCAACGCCCGATTTTCAGCGGTCTGGCGTTGTGCGTCAAGTTCGGCGGTGCGCCGCTCGACAATCTGTTCCAGATTTTCGGTATAGTTCTGTAGTTGCTTTTCTAACTTTTTCTGCTCCGTGACATCTTTGGCGATGCCGAGAAAACCGAGCATCTTGCCGTCGCGGTTTTTCATCGGAGTCATCGTGAAAATCATGGTGCGCGTGTCGCCGTCTTTCCGAATGACTTCCCATTCCCCTTCGTCCACGCCGTATTTCATGATTTGCACGGCGATTTGCGCGAACGACCGACTGGCGGCGCTGCGCAAGAAGAGCAGCGGCGTTTCTTTATTCAGCACGTCGGCGGCTTCGTAGCCTAACAGTCGTTCCGCGCCTTTATTAAACAATGTAATCTTGCCGTCTTTGCCGGTTGTGATAATTGAGTATTCCGTCGAGCTATCAAGGATGCTGTTCAAGAAGTCTGTCATTTCTTGAAGTTTAATGGCTTCATCCTCCAACTTTTTGGTGTATTCCTTCAACTCTTGCGTATAGCTTTCTTCGACGATGCGTTGTGTCTTGTGAACGCGATTTTCGAGAAATTGGCCGACCGATTTCATCAGCAGCACATGCACCAACGCTAAAAAAGACATGCAGCCGAAGGCGGCAAATATGCGTAATGACGGCTGCCGTCCAAAATAGGCGGTGACAGCAATCGCAACCACGCCTGCTCCGAATAATTTCAACGAAATTTTGCGAATAAAAAGAGAACTCTCATCCATAAATATTCGTTCTCCCCTCAATATAATACTTGAGATCAATGATGCCAGTATAATCGGTTTTATTGGAAATAATTTTCGTCTCGCGCAACGGCGCAACATCGCCAAGAGAAACCGGTCACCTTACGCCTTGCAAAGCACATCACGCGGCGAGCTTGATGTCGTCTAATTTTATTGACCCATCTGTGCAATAAAACAGTTGCGTTGTCAAACAAAATTTATGCGAGTCGCCGCTGCATCAGGATTTTTTATCAGATCTTACCTGGTACATGCAACGATATAAATTCTAAAACGCTATAAAAAACAATACGTTGCACGTTATGTTGTCGAGGAATTACGGTGGAAAACGTTATAAAATATGATCTTTATTACACTTTTTTCTTGTCAAAGAAGAAATTCTGATGTAGCGTTATCTGATGAAATGCGAACTACACGTGTAGGACGCGGATTATGGGTATGGGATAAAACTTTTGATAACGCTGTATCTTATGTGGATGAGGAGGACAATTATGCAGCGGCGTTCCTCTTTGGGCTGTATAGTAAGCCTGGTTGTATTATGTTGCGCCAGTCTGACCGCGTCGGCGGCAGGTTCGTCGAATGTTGCGGGATTATCGCAATGGGATGTCACGTCCTTTCAAGTGAATTTGTTGAATCACTATGGCGCCAATGGGGATGTCCAATCGGATCAAAATGGGTGGGTGCATTTAGGCGCGAACCATTTAGAAGGTGGTGACATGACCTACAATGTTCAGGTTGGTCGGCTTGCTCCATCCGATATTGTTGAAGTCTGGGTGGACGGATTTTCTTCATCAAACGACCTGAATGTTGGGCCGACATTATTTATTGGCGCCGGGAAAAATCGGTTCGAACAAATCACGCGAATGTCCGGGGATGCGTGGCGTCCGTTCGTGTTTCGATTTGCCGACGAGCGTTTGTATGGCGATGTGACCGATCCCTCGAATCGAAATGAAAATTGGCGCATTCGTTATCCTTCGTCTAAATATGAAGTGCGCCGGATTGATAAAGCGCCGAACGAATTATTGGAAGGCGCGACGCTGCCGGTAAGAATCTCGATCACTGGCGTAGATGATTTTATTTTGAAACGGCTTGAAGTTGTTGTGTATCGAGCAGGGGGAAGCTCACGGCGCGGACAACTTGCGATTACCAGCCTTGCGCCGTATAAAGTGTTTCAGGGGAACCGAGTGACCGTCCAATTTAATCAGGCGCTGCCTGAAAAAGATGTGGATTTTTTCTTAGTTGATCCCTCCGGACGCGAATCGCGGATTTATCCGCAGTTCACGAATTCTCAGCGGGATTCGGCCTGGTTCTATGCTGATGGCGATTCGTTTGCGCGTTCAGGCGATTATCAGATAAAAGTGGTTGACCGGTCAGTGTGGGATCAGCCGCAATCAGATGCGGAGCGTTTTGAATATACGTATCCGCAGACGCGCGCTATCGTCGAAAGGCCGAAGCCGAAACCAACGCCAGATGTGTGCGCGCTTCCGCCGTGTTCGCCGATAACATTTGCGCCAGCCCCGGTTATGCCGCCCGCGCAAATTCTGCCGGTCGTCCCCTCGGCGCCGTTTACCCAGGTGCCGATCCTTTCTGGGCCGCCAGCGAATCAATTTGCGGTCGCGCCACAGGCTGTGCGGCCAGTGCCAAGCCAACCGCAGGTGAGCGGGGCGTTTACGATCCAAATCGCGGCTGTCAGAAGCCAGCAAGCCGCCTTTTCGTTAATGAATACCTTGCGAGCGCAAGGGTATGATGCCTATGTCCAGACGCAAGGCAGCGTCTATCGCGTGCGAGTCGGACGGTATCCGACCAGAAATCATGCCGCGTATGATGCGACACGCTTGCAGCAACACGGATTTGACACTTGGATTACGACATTAAGCTAAACGCGGTTTTGGCTGATCGCTTAAAGATAAACCTCCGGGCAGACATTGTGCTGTTCGGAGGTTTTTTTATTCTTCCCTTGACAAATGTTCTCGTGTTTATTAGGCGGGTTTGTGAGTTTTTTGCGCCTAACAATCGAAAATATCGCAAGTTGCGAGATTTTGCCATCGCATATAATCATGATTATCGGTTCCCTGATCGGAACTCAATAGCATGTTGATCTTATTGTGGGTTCACTCATGAATAATTTGTTTCGTCAGTCCATTTTTACCCTGATTTTAGGTGTGATCGTCGCGTTCACTGTCAGTATGCCGTTCGATTGCCGCGGCGAACTTGGCGAGAGTTTGCAGATGAAAGAAAATGAAGCTCTCACGATTCGCGCGAAAGACCTGAGCTATTTTTCCGCGCAGCAGTTGTTTGTTGCGGAAGGCGATGTTGAAATTACGTATCGAAAGGCGAAATTAACGGCGGATTACGTTGAATTCAACGAGAAGACCGGCGATGCGCTTGCCATTGGAAATGTCGTGTATGAAGAAGGGGTCGAAACGCTTACGGCAGATCGCGCCGAATTCAATTTAGATACAGAGTTAGGGACGATTACAATCGGGAAATTATCCTTAGCGGATGATCAATATTTTACCGGCAAGCAGATTATCAAAACCGGCGAAAAAACATACACCATCAAAAATGGGACGTTTACCGCATGTGATAGCTCGATTCCCGCCTGGAAATTTCGCAGCAGCACGGCGAACATCGAACAGGACGAATACATTAAAGCCTGGAATACCATTGGGTTTGTAAAAGGAATCCCAATTTTTTATTTCCCCTATTTTATTTACCCGATTAAACGGGAGCGACAATCAGGGTTTTTAGTGCCTGATGTGGGAAATAGCAGTTACAACGGCTTCGAAATCAGCAACGCCTTTTTCTGGGCAATCAGCGATAGTCAGGATGCCACGTTTCGCCATACCTATTATGATTTGCGCGGAAGTAAGTTCGAACTCGAATATCGGTATAAATACAGTAAAGACACGGATGGAACATTATCAGTCCAATATTTCCCCGAAGATCGGAAAGATTCGCTTTCGAAAAAACGCCTCACCTACAATCATCGCCAACTTCTTCCTTATTCAATCAAAGGCCGCATCAATCTGGATTTGACCGATAACGATGATTTTGATAAAAATTTTGGCACAAATCTGGATGATCGCACAGAGACAAATCTTGAATCGAATATTTCATTGACGCGAAATTTTTCTCAACATACGATAAAACTGTTATTTGATCGTCTCGATGATTTGCGCGAAGATAGCGATAATCGTCAAGATCAACGGTTCCCGGAATTTTCGATTTCCAGCCAGGAACAGCAAATTTTCGGCAGTCCCTTATATTTCAGGCAACTCAGCGCAATTGCCCGCTTAAATCGCGATGGCAGCCCTTCTGAATATCTGGATATGACACGCGCAGATATTCACCCGGTCTTTTCTCTTCCGATTAATTTCGGCAGCGCGTTGACGGTCAGCCCTGAATTAGAATTGCGAGAAACCTATTATTCAGAGTATTATACCAAAGAAAAATCAGCAGACTCCACTGACGAAAAAACAATATATCAAAAAGTCACCCATGACGCAACGAGCCGCGAGTATTACAGCGCCCGATTAGGCATCACCGGTCCGCGATTTCAGCGAGTGTTCAATTTTGCCAGAACCCGGCGCACCCAGAAGATGAAACACTTGATCGAGCCGGCCATCTCGTATCAGTACGCGCCAGGAATTGATGAAAAAGACCTGCCCAAGTTTGATGGCGTTGATCGCGTTGGCAGCGAAGACCAAAGCCAGACACTTTCTTACAGCCTTACGCAACGGCTCTTGACGAAACGGATCACGGGCTCTGACTGGGATAAACTTCAACGAGATGAGGAAGATTTGCTGGTCATTGAAGACC
This sequence comes from Candidatus Moduliflexus flocculans, assembly GCA_000739515.1. Classification (GTDB taxonomy): domain Bacteria; phylum Moduliflexota; class Moduliflexia; order Moduliflexales; family Moduliflexaceae; genus Moduliflexus; species Moduliflexus flocculans. Next base: position 361,459 of record DF820455.1, on the reverse strand, counting down.
TGGGGACTGAAACGGATGAAATCGCGTCATTGGTGTTGAATCAATCATATAATTTCGAGGCAGATGATCACAACTTCAGCAACATGAGCGTCTCGTTGAATATTCAACCGCTGCGCGATTATAAACTGACGCTGCAAACAGCATACAATTTTTATGTGGAGTCATTCGTCGGCACGGACGTTGATTTGGTTGGCAAAGCGTGGAACGCCTGGAATTTTGATGTGCGCTGGCGGCGCTCGGTCTCTGTTGATTCAAGCAAAGATGAAATTACCGATGTCACGCAATATCTGGACGTGAATACCTCTCTTGCATTACTCAGCAGAGTGAAACTGGCCTATCGCGGACGTTTCGACCTCACGAACAGCGAACGGATCGAAGATACGCTTGGTCTCACGTATAATGGGCAATGTTGGAGTATTTTCGGAGATGTGCGGCAGCAATTGATTGATGACGAACGCGATACCGGATTTCAAATTCGACTTGAATTGAAACACCTTGGCAAATTGTTAGATATTAAAGGATAATCACCATGAGCCATTCAGAAGAATCTCCTGCTCAGTCAGCGCCATCGCATTTTCGTTTTCAGATGTGGGAGCGGCATTTAACTGATTTGAATCGTTCCTGGGCAGTTGAAACGCCAGGGTCGGTTATTCCTGCATCAGAACCGACCTCGTTGCTACAGAAATTGCTGCTGCCAATGAAACGCTTTATTGTGCGCACTG
>DF820455.1:348157-360718 GCA_000739515.1 Candidatus Moduliflexus flocculans | reverse complement strand
GCATCAGAACCGACCTCGTTGCTACAGAAATTGCTGCTGCCAATGAAACGCTTTATTGTGCGCACTGTCCAGCCCTCGCTCGACGCGCTTCGGCACGATCAGCAAGTCGCGCAAAATGCGCAGCGCGAATTCAACGCAAAAGTGGTGCAAACGTTGAATGGACTTGTTGACTTCGTAGATTCGGAATTCGCGCGTCAACGCCAGGAATTTGATGCGCATTTGCAAAAATTTCAGGCACAGTTCGACACATTTCAGGCACAGTTCGACACATTTCAGGCGCAGTTCGACACATTTCAAGCTCATTTGAACACGATCCAATCTCATATCGAAAATCGGTTAGAGCAAATTGCCCCCAAAATTAACGCCTTCGAACTGATGCTCTGGACATTTGATCGCCGTAAAGAGGCGATGGAAATCGAGCAAATCCGTTTTAACCAAAAGCTTGAGCAGATTCTCTCGGTGTTGCGCTCATCTGAACTGCGGAATGAGACCACGATTCAATCACTGCCTGAGCCTGCAAGACAGGAAGATTATCGTTATCTCGTCTTTGAGAATCAACATCGTGGCACAGAACAAGAAATAAAAGAGCGCCTGAAAGATTATCTCCCCTATTTTGCCGAAAGTTCACAGGTGCTTGATATTGGATGTGGGCGCGGGGAGTTTTTAGAATTGTTGCGAGAGCGTGGCATCCAAGGCTATGGAATAGACTCCAATCAACATACCGTCGAGTATTGCCGTCAAAAGGGATTAGACGCCCAACAAGCAGATGTGTTTGCCCATCTGGGGGCGCTCCGTGATGGCGGGCTTGATGGAATTTTTATGGCGCATGTGATCGAACATTTCGATGCTCAGAGGATGCAGCAACTTCTACAAACATGCTTCAATAAATTGGCCTCGCAAAAGTATCTTATTCTTGAAACGCCGAATCCAGGCTCATTGTATGCGCTCTCTCATTATTTCTATAAAGATGTGACGCATCGGAATCCCCTTCCGGCTGAAACGCTGGAGTTTTTCATGAAATGCGCTGGTTTTCAAGATGTGCAGATTGTTTATAAGAACCCATTCCCTAAAAAATATCTTCTTCCAGAATTTGATCTTCAACAGATTTCTATGCCGGAAATTCTTCTGTTGGGTAAGCAGTTCAACGAAAATATCCATCATCTGAACGATGTATTGTATGGTTATCCTGATTACGGGATCATCGCGAAGAAAATCCAAATGTTCTGACAAAACAGATATGCGATTGGCTTTTTTTTCACCTCTATCTCCACAACGTTCAGGGATTTCTGATTATAGTGAAGACCTGCTTCCTTTTCTCGCAAAAGAGGCAGAGATTGATCTCTTTACAGAAGACGGGATTTTCGCGAACAATCCAGCCATTACAAGCCGTTTTACCGTGTTTTCTTATAAGATATTTGCAGAACGCCATCAAAATGCCCCGTATGATCTCTGCCTCTATCAGATGGGAAATAATCCGAAATATCATGCGTATATGGATACGTTGATTCGAGAGTATCCAGGAGTTGTTACGCTTCATGATGTCGCATTGCAGCATTTTTATGTCGAAACGCTGATCAAAAGGAACCGAAAAGAAGAATACGCTGAAGCCATGAAAAAATATTATGGCTGGATTGGCGAAAAAATTGCTTATATCTTTAATTGCGGGTTCATTCATGATTATGTTTTTTATCAATTTCCCCTCTATCAGCGCGTTGTCGAGCCAAGCCTTGGGACAATTGTTCATAGCAGCTATGCGAAGTCCAAAATTCTCGGTTATAATTCATCCTATCGCGTCGAATGGATCAATATGGGGATTGCGCTGCCGAATTTGGTTGAGTATTCGAAGGAAGTGCTACGCCAGAAATACGGCATTTCCCAGGAAAAATTCGTCGTGGGCGCATTCGGTTATATCAGCCCAGGCAAGCGCATTCCTGAGTTATTAAGCGCGTTTGCCGCATTCGCCAAAGACGCACCCGATGCGCTCTGCCTGTTAGTCGGCCATCTTGTCGAGCCGGAAGAACTGCCAGGGTTTGATATGCGAGCTTTGATTCGAGAGCTTGGCATTGAATCTCAAGTGATGATTACCGGCTTCACGCCATACGATCAATTTTTTGATTATATTGCGCTTTCCGATGTCTGCGTGAATCTTCGTCATCCGACAGTACGCGCCACGTCTGCGAATATTCTGAAAATCATGGCCTTTGCCAAACCGGTGTTGATTTCTGATCTGTGCGAATGTCTCGATTTCCCACCAACGGCGTGTATTAAAGTTCCATTGAATGAAAAAGAAGAGGAGGCGATGACAGACGCGCTACAGCGATTATATTGCGATGGCGAGTATCGGAAAACACTCGGCCAACGGGCGCGAGCATATATCGAAACTGAGCATTCGCTTGAACGCGCGGCGGAACAGTATCTCGCGTTTTGTGCCGACATCATTGCCTCCCGGAGCAGTTCAGCCTGAGGCTGTTTTATGAAACATCTTCTGCGGCACGGTGTCGTATTCGTTTTCTATGGATTGATCACTTGCCTTCTATTTTTCCCGCTTCTGGCGCATCTTTCGACGCATTTGCTCGACGCTGCATCTGGCGACCCGTTGCTGCAAGTTTGGGTGACGCAATGGACGATTCATAAACTCACGACCTCAATTTCCCATTACTTTAACGCCAATATTTTTTATCCTTACCCAAACACCTTTGCGTTCCACGATCACATGATCGGGCTGGGGTTACTTGGCCTGCCGCTTCAACTTGCCGGACAGAATCCCATATTGACGTTCAATCTGCTCCTTCTGCTCTCGTTTGCGTTTTCTGCATTCAGCATCTATCTATTGACATACGAACTTTGCAAGCATCGTTACGCGGCGTTTTTCGCCGGGACGATTTTCGGATTTCTGCCGTATCGTATGGCGCATTTGGATCATCTCAACCTCCTTTCCATCTACTGGCTGCCGCTGAGTATTCTTTTTCTGACTCGCGTCATTCTTGCAAGAGCCGCCTCATTTCGTTCGCTGACACGACCGATTACGCTGTTCTGGCTATGTTATTTGCTCCAGGCGCTTACCTCGTTTAATTACCTGTTTATGACGACCATCGTTATCGCGATTTACGGCCTCAGCCTGCTTGCCTGGGAATGGGAATTTGACGCGGTAATTTTTCAACGAGCGCTTCGACGCGATCTGCTGCCGTTTTTTTTCGGTGGTTGTCTCGCGATGGTCGTATTGCTCCCCTTGACATTCCCATATCTCAAGGCCAATCGCGACATGGGATTCGAGCGGACAACCGAGGAAATTGCGGGACTCTCCGCCACGTCGCCGAATTATCTCGCTGCGCCGGAAAACAACCTGCTATATGGCAACGTCACAAAATATTTTCGTTCGACGTCATCGCCATATCCAAAAGAACAAATGCTGTTTCCCGGCCTCATACCGCTGTTGTTGGCTGCGCTGACCTTTCCACTCTGCTGGAAGAAACGTGCCGCCGCTGACGCTCCGCCGCGAGGAGTTCTCAGAAGTCTCTGGCTGCTGATGGGCTGTGCGTTTATCATGTCACTTGGCCCGTCAGTCGTCCTGTTTGGGCGCAGCGTCAGTCTGCCGTATGCCTATTTATATGACTATCTCCCTGGCTTCAAATCTATGCGCGTTCCGGCGCGATTCGGGTTGATTGTCGCATTTTGCATCGCCATGCTGGCCGCATTTGCTATCGTTCGCATAGAACAACATGTCAAATCGCGTTTTCGGCGACGCGGCTTCGCAATTCTTTGCGGAACAGGTCTATTTATTGGCCTGTTGCTTGAATATTGGCCGTCCCATCTTGCGCTCACGCCATATCCTGGAACAATCGAGCGCATTCCACCGGTCTATACCTGGCTGCGCCAACAACCTGATGATCTGCGCATCATCGAATTGCCAATGAATTCGCCCAAAAACCAGTTCGAATCGCTCTATTATTCAACATTTCATTGGAAACGAATGGTCAATGGCAGAAGCGCGTTTATTCCTGATGGAATTTCGCGCCTATTCGATGAAATGCGGCAGTTTCCGTCTCCGCGAGCATTAGCCGCATTACAGAGCCTCAAGGTTGATACCGTTATTCTGCATACAGATGAACGACAACAACCGTTTCCTGACGTTATTCCGAACGAAATGGCGCTCGTCGAGCAATTCGGACAGGATATGGTTTTCCGAATTGCTGAGGTCGCGGGAGCGCCGCGCTGGCAGGTGGCCTACCGTTTGCCTGCCACGCTTCAAGCTCATGATACCTATCGCATCGGCATGGCGTTGATGCCAGCGAGTGCGCAGCCGATGTCACCGCTGCCTTTGGAACAGATGAACCTTGAACTTACATGGAAAATGCGCGGGCAGATCGTCCGGCAGGAACGTCACAGCGTTTCACTGCCGTTTCTGTTCGAACACGGCAAAAGTGAAACGTTGCCATTCCGCCTGACAACGCCAGAAGCGTTGGGACAATACGAAGTGAGCCTGCGTCTAAGTGATCAACGCTTTGAACCGACAACATTCATCACCCCAATCACGCTGGTTCAAGATGCTCCTGATAGTCGCAGCCCCCAGCAACTCCAGGCTGACGTGCTGCGTGTGGAGTATCAATCAGTCTGGCCTGCGGGGAAGCCGTTTCCCGTGAAAGTAGAGGCCAGGAATTCCGGTGACACGCTCTGGCGCGCCCGCATTCTCAACCGCCGCCAGCCTGCCGGAGAAGTGCGCCTGGCAGTGCGTAATTGGCATGACCTCGCTTCGCAGCAATCTTTCGGTCAAACGGCCAACATCAACCTCGATGCGCGTGGTCTGCTGCCGTATGATGTCGTGCCAGGTGACACCGTCGTCGTTACGCTCAATATCCCGACGCCGCCGATTCCTGGAAGGTATCGCGTCGAATGCGATTTTGTCAGCGAAGCGGTGCGCTGGTTCGATCTGCCATTTTCCTTTGAAGTGACACTTGAATAGACATGAGCAAAACACGAACGACAATTGCTGTGATAATCAGCCTTTTTTGCTGTGGGGGGCTGCTGCTTGCCGGAGTTATCGGCCAGCGACAATGGGGATTAGAAGGGCGTTATTACCAGAATAACAGCATGGCAGGAACGCCGACAACCATTCGAAAGAATGCGCTTCCGCATCTATCTGGAGATGAGGGAGAAACCTTAAGCGGCGTTCCTGTGTATAGCGTGGTCTGGGAAGGCTGGATAGCGATCCCACGATCAGGAGTTTACCAATTTTCCACGAATTCTGATGACGGCTCGAAATTGTTGATTGATGGACAACTTGTTGTTGATAACGGCGGAAAACATCGCAAGAGAAAGATTTCTGGAGAAATCTTGTTGGAAAAAGGCGTTCACGCGCTGGAAATTCGTTACGTGCAATATGGCGGCCTCAGCGTGATGCAGACCTTTTGGACGCCGCCGGGAAAACAAGAAAAACGCTTGCCATCGTACGTGCTGTTTAGAAAACGTCCTACTCAATCGAAGATGAGCAGAAGAAATTGGCTGCATTTCGTCTATCAATTCGCTCGATACACTGGGGGCATTCTTCTATGTTTGTTGATCGGGACGCATGTCTTTCGCAAGATTCCTTCAACGCAACGCCTGATTATTGCGACTCTCACCATCTACAGCCTCATCATTTTTGGTCTCACGTATTTTTCCTCAATCAAGCACACAGGCTCTGATCCATTAGGAAGCTTGTTGACTTCTCAAGCTCTTTTAACACATGGAACGATACGATTAGACGCGTATTCTGACCAACTTCGCGGATACTCCTGGCAGGTGTATGAACAGAATGGGCATCATTATTATTATTACCCGCCGGGAACGCCGGTATTTTCGCTTCCTGCCGTCTTGATTGCGAATTGGCTGGGCTATGATATGACGAATCGAGAGCATGACGCCCAAACGCAATGGTGGTTATCTTCAATACTCTCAGTCTGCGCATTTCTTTTGATTTACAGGCTCTGCCGCCACTTTTGCTCTCAGCGTGAAAGTCTATGGCTGGCACTCTCTCTTTTCTTGAGCAGTTCGCTTGTTAATGTGATGGGGAGCGCTCTCTGGAATATGAATTTTACAGTCATTTTTCATCTGCTGAGCCTGAACATTCTGGCAGCAGATGTTCAAAAGCGGCTTCCTTCACGCGCGTTCTACTGGCTCGGTTTTTTTCTTTTTGCCGCATACCTCTGCCGCCCGACCGCGGCGATTTTTATCGTGGTCGTCTTTGGGTACATTCTTCTGGTACGGCGGTCGCATTTTCTCCGAATGGCGCTTTTCTGCGTCGCATTGCTCGCGATATTTATCGCATGGTCGTGGAACGAATATCATCAAATTCTCCCTCGCTATTATCTGCCTGAACATCAACTGAATCTCGGACGTCCTGATATGTGGCTTGGGCTGTATGGCACACTTTTCAGCCCTGGAAGAGGCGTGTTTGTGTATAATCCTGTGTTTATTCTGACCCTGCTTGGAGCGGGGCTGTTTATCAAGACGTTATGCAAACAATGGTTATTCTGGCTGTCGCTCGGCTGGTTTACGCTGCATACGCTGGCGGTCTCTCGCTTTCCTGTCTGGCATGGCGGCGGAAGTTACGGCAGCCGCCTCTTTGCCGATGTGCTGCCTGCGCTTATTTTGCTGACGATCCTAATTTGGCATACTGTAGAGATAAGGCAATATTCATTGAGCTGGCGAGCTTTTATCAACGGCATTTATCTTCTTTTCGCGCTTTGGGGCGGCTTTGTGAATATCTATCAAGGATTATACAATTGGGCGACAATTGATTGGAACGTTGATCCCCATATCGAATCGCACCCTGAAACCGCCTTGGATTGGAGGTATCCACAATTTTTGGCAACGCCGCAGCGTTTAGCAGCACGAAGTTATGACTACCAGAAAAAGCGGCTGCACGATTACGATCTTGGCGAGGTATTAACCGCTGATAGAAACAGAGCAATTTTTGTGAACTGGCTGCCGCCGGAACAACGGTCTAACGGAACATGGTTTCGCTGGTCGAATGGGTATATCGCGCAAATTTTTTTAGATATTGAACCATTTAATTCTGCGGGAGCGACCCAGGCGTCGCTGATGCTTGTCCTCAGCGCATTAAGGGAGCAAACCGTTGAAATTCGACTCAATCATCAGCCACTTGGTACGGTATATCTGAGCGCAGGCGAAACCAAAGAGACGACGCTGTCATTCCCGTTACAACAACTTCAACCGCTCTCATCAAAGAATGACACGATCAAGATCGAATTTCCGCCTGGGCAAATTCACTCAGCGCTTTCTCCGAATGGGCTGGTTTGTCTTGAATTTTTCATTTCGAATCCAACCTTACGAAAATCCATGCCGCGAGGAAATTGGAATTTGGAAATCGGAATTCGTTTTGAATCGTTAGAAATTACACTTAATCCACCAGACGAGTCGCCGTAACGCTGTCAGATATGTCAAAAATACCTGACAGCGCACATTGTCACAGCAAGCGACTGTTCAGGAGCGTTCAAGCAATGCATACAGCCGCGCTAAATTTTCTTTATCCGACGCTACCGGATCGTCGCCTTTCGGCGTTTCCAGAATTTTGGGAACGTCTGTCAGCCGTGCATCATTCATCAGCCAGCGAAAGCCCTCAAGCCCGATATGCCCGCTACCGATAGCGTCATGCCGATCCACGCGGCTGCCGAGCGGCTTGAGCGAATCGTTCAGATGAATGGCTTTCAAACGGTTTAAGCCAATCACGCGGTCAAACGTCGCCATCGTGTCGCGGTAGGCGGCTTCTGTCCGAATGTCGTATCCGGCAGCGAAAGCATGACAGGTATCAAAGCAGACGCCGAGCCGCTCTGGTGACTGCACTTGCTCGAAAATCAAGGCGATCTGCTCGAATTGGTATCCAAGATTCGTTCCCTGTCCGGCAGTCGTTTCCACCAGAATCTGCGTCCGAAAGCCTTCGGTCTGGCGGTGAATCTCGTCAAACGATTCCGCCACGCGCCGCAAACCCGTCTCTTCGCCAGAGCCGACATGCGAACCGGGATGCATCACCACATACGGAATCCCCAACTGCTCACAGCGCTGCACTTCGATGAGCATCGCGTTACAGGATTTCGCCAGTAATTCATCGTCAGGCGTGGCTAAATTAATCAAATACGAATCGTGTGCTACGACGCAAGTAATTCCAGATTCCTTCCAGGCGGTTTTAAATAATTCGATGTCCTCCTCTTCTAATGGCTTTGCTTTCCACTGACTGGCGTTCTTCGTAAAAATCTGTATGGCGGTGCAGCCGATTTTGGTTGCAATTGGAAACGCTTTGTGCAGCCCGCCACTGATGGAAACATGCGATCCTATAAGTAACATGATGTTCTCCTATTATAGATGGGAGTATTGAAAATTCATATCGCGTAGTTCAGAGACCTCACAGGTTTTTAAAACCTGTGAGGTCTTATTAAAAATCAATGCTCGCATCTATAAATAATTTGAGTAAGTAAAATACACTGTTCCATAAATTTTTAAGAGTTTGTAGGAGTGTCACATCTCGATTGACAGGCGAAATCGAGATGTCGCACTCCTAAAAATTCATGCAACAGTGTAAAAATGCAATAAATTCGGATAAAAGACCTCACAGGTCTTCGAGACCTGTGAGGTCTGAGTCGAAGTTATTTTTTCAACGTTACTAATCTATGTGAGTCTGTGGCAAAAAACAGGGAGTTGCCACAAAATTTTTAGTATTTTTCATCTGTAAAAATCTGTGACAAAAAAATCGCTAAAATGCCGCAAAGAGGTCTCGTTGAATCTGGCCGACGCGCAGGAAATACACGCCGCCTGCGCCTGATTCGCTTAGGGATGGTTCGCGTTTCGGGTCGCGTAGGACGAAGACGATGACCGGCACGCCAAGCTGGCGCAGGCGGTTGATAAAGGTTTTGCGATCATCGTCCCACGCGAGCAGGACGCAGATGCAGCCGCTCAGCATCCCGGCGCGTTCGAAAACAATCGGCGGCAGCACGCTGAACGGTTTGTCGCTGCATACGCTGACTGAGGCGAGAATTTCCAGCATCTGCTCCGTATGTGCGAGGCTGCGGCCTGCCGTGAAACAGTAGGCATCCGCGCCGATGAACATTAAATCGAGCAGCGAATCCTGCGTTCTGACGGCGCAGGCGAATGACGCCGCAACGGAGACCGCTTCTTCGAACGTGTCGCTGTGCGCTGCTTGCTGAAACGTGTCGAGGATCAAGGCGTGCCGCGCGAAATATTCGTCCTGAAATTCTTTGACAATCGGTTTGCCGGTTTTCGCCCAGCTTTTCCAATGGATATGGCGCAGCGGATCGCCGGGGCGATAATCTCGCAGCGCGACGAATTCTTCGGAGTCTCCGACTGACGACGCGAGCGCCACGCCGCCGCGCTTGAATTTGCGGCTGCCCGGCAGCGCAAACGGCGGCAGATCGTAACGTTTCGGCAGAATCAAGACCGAATCGTCGGCGGCGACCTGAACAAATGCCTGATAGAGGTTGAACGGGTCAGGCCGCGCAAATATCAGGCCGGTGAGATGCAAGACTCCCCGGCGCAATGGCGTCAGTTCAATCCGCATTTCTGCTTCGGCATTGCGCGGCAGCAGCGGCGCAGATTGCGGTGTCATCCGGGCGATTTCTTTTTTCGCCATGAGCCAGCGCCAGCGATAGTATAACACCACGCGATCAAACAGATTGCGCCGTTCTTCGCCCGGTTCCGGCGTGTTAAAAAATTCTTCTTGCGTCGGACAGGATGGTTCGATGCGTTCCTGCACGGTCAAGCCTTTTTCCGCTTTGTTGGAGTGATTCGCGATATGCAGACGATATTCCAGCGGGCTGCCTGCCGTGCCGAATCTCGGGAGTTCGCGTTTGAGGGAAACACGCAGTCGAAACCGGCGTCCCCAGAAAAACGCGAAAATAAATATGGGCAGCAAAAACGCAGCAATCTGATACAGGAGAGTTCTGGTTGTATCCAGCCCCATCAGGCCAGACATAAACAGCGCGACAAACAGCAGCCGCCCGACGGTCGTGAGATGCCGGCTTCTTCCGTGTTCAGCCCGGCGAAAGCTGTTATATTGCCACGTTCTGAGGAATGACATGAGACTCTTGGAGTGTCAAAGCTTGTTTTGACGGCCAAAGCAAACTTTGGCACTCTTGTTTCTAAGCCGGAACCGGCAGGGTTTTGAGAATGTCTTCGACGACGCTGACCGCTGTTTTGCCCGAAAACCGCGCCTGCGGACTCATCACGACGCGGTGCGCGATGACGGCGACCGCGATTTCCTGCACATGTTCCGGCGCGACGAATTCCTTGCCATCGAACAAGGCCAACGCTTGCGCTGTTTTCATCAGTGCTAATGAGGCGCGGGGGCTTGCGCCGAGCGCGACGCCGTCGGCGGCGCGTGTCACCCGAACGATTTCGACAATATAGCGCTTCAGTTCCTCGCTGATGCGCACCTGATTGACAGCCTGTTTCAGCGCTAAAATGTCATCCAGCGAAACGCAGGACGTCAGCCGCTCAATCGGATGAACCGCGCTAAGCTGCTGGTCGGATAAAATCGCAACTTCATCCGCAGGCGCGACGTAACCGAGGCTGAATTGCAGCGCGAACCTATCCATCTGCGCTTCCGGCAGCGGATACGTGCCGTGAAATTCCACCGGATTCTGCGTGGCAATCACGAAAAAGAGCGCGTCGAGTTGATGCAAAACACCGTCAATGCTGACCTGCCCTTCGGCCATCGCTTCTAACAGCGCGGATTGGGTGCGCGGCGAGGCGCGGTTGATTTCATCCGCCAACAAAATATTCGTGAAAATCGGCCCTTTATGCAGTTGAAACGTCTGGGAATGCTGGTCGTAAATCGAAACGCCGAGAATGTCCGACGGCAGCAAATCCGGCGTGAACTGGGCGCGCGTGAAGCGAGCGTCAATCGAACGCGCCAACGCTTTCGCCAATGTGGTTTTGCCTGTCCCCGGGTAATCTTCCAGCAGAACGTGGCCGCTTCCGGCAAACGCCGCCAGCAATTTCCTGATCGCTGCCGTTTGCCCGCGCATCACAAGCGCAATGTTGTCGCTTAACTTCTGGTAAATGTCGTGCGGTGTCATAAGAATGCAATCGCATATTACGTGTCAGACACCTTGAAGGTGTCTGACACGTTAGGAGCAAGGAGCGGCGATTTATTTTTCGCCTGAGATGTCATATTCGTAAAGCTGTTTTTTCGAATTGCGTTTGCGGATCGTTCGAATGTTCGTATTTCGAAAGCCAAGTGCGTCGAACATCTCTTTAAAGAGCATTTCTACCGGCACGAGAATGCCATAAAACACGGAATTTCCAACGATGTAATGAATTTTTCCGTTCGGTTTCATGACTCTGTACACGTTTGACAAATGCAGCCACATATCTTCGAAATATTGGGCGACGTAATTGGCAAGTACGCGCCCGTTTTTATTGTCATGGCTGGCGATTTCAGCTAACAGATGTTCGAAATAATCTGGATAGAATCCCGCGCTGCTGCGCTGCCATTCGTTCAAGCGGCTCGTGGCGATGCCCCATGTTCCGCCGATGGCTTGCCAATCAATCTCTCCGGCGTCGCGTCCGTTCGCCAAATAGCCTAACCAATACATATACGGGCGCAATTCGCGGATATACGACATGCGATTCGGATACGGCGGCGAGGTAATCAGCAGGTCGAACATCTCATCTGTCAGCGATTCCAGATGACGAGCGTCTCCGTGAATGATCGAAATTGCGCCTTGCGGATTCTCGCTTGCCGAATTAAGAATGACCTGACTTTCTTTCAGGAACAGTTCAACATAATCAGGCGCATCTTCGAACAATGACAGGGTTTTCGCATCTGCGGCTTCTGGCTTGAATGACATTGATTGATGGTTGAACGCTGCATTCGAAAGCCGAATAATCAATCGGCAAAAGATGACGAGCAGCAGGTCTTTTTCCGGTAACGCCATTGGCGAATATTGCTCGATACAAGCGTGCAGCCTGCATAAAAAACGCGATTCGGTCTCATGCCACCATCGTTCGATATGGTGAATCGGCGGCGGAGAAGAAATGGCCTGACTGCGAGAATGCGCGAGATCGACGGCGATATGATTGATGGCTTCTTTCAATCGGAGCAGCGTTTCATGCGAATATGCGCGCGTTTTCGCTTGTCCGAACCAGACTAAAAAGGGGTTCAATTCATAGCCGGTTGCCTGCAAACCATGATACCCGGAACATAACAACGTGGTGGCTGTGCCGGAAAACGGGTCGAAGACGTGAATATCTGAAGGCGTGTCGCGTAAAATTTCTTCGACCAGTTTTACTGAATACGCGGGAGTCAGGCGCAACCAGCCGTGTCGTCCATGCTGCGCGTTATATTTGAATGTGTAATCGGCTCTCTGATTTGTTGTCCGATCTTTCACGATTTGTAACTACACAGGCATCATATTCTGATAAAATTTTACTTGATTTTAGTCAAGAAACACGAGTATAAAAATGTTCTATGGAAACACCTGTCATTGTCGTCTCTACCATTGAAGATCTGCCGCAAGCCCTTCGGATGATCGAAGACCTGTTGGGGGG
>DF820455.1:341542-346979 GCA_000739515.1 Candidatus Moduliflexus flocculans | reverse complement strand
TATGACGGACTTTCGCGTCCCGTTTGACAACAATCTCGCCGAACGCGATCTCCGCATGATCAAAGTCAAACAGAAGATTTCGGGTACCTTTCGTTCTCCAGAGGGTACCCGCGCATTCTGTCGCATTCGTGGCTTTATTTCAACGATCAAAAAACAGGGGAAGAACGTCCTTGAAGCCTTGACAAACACCTTCAAGGCTCTCCCCAATACAACATAGGCTGTGTAGTTACCACGATTTTTCATTCTCACCGTTGAACATCCACGTCAGTGCGGTCTGGATGCGTACATCCCAGTAATCCCACGTATGCGCGTAGCCGGAATCGATCTGCCAGGTCAGCGGGAGTTGCTGCTGCAACGCGAAATCGCGGAAGGCAAGATTCGATTGATAGAGAAAATCGGCGTCGCCGCAGCACATATACAATTTTGGACACTCGCGCCCTTGCGCTTTCAGCGTGTTCGCCGCCCAGAAGAGATCGTGTTTCGTATTGGCAATAGCCGACGCATTTCCCCAAATATTGATTAAATCCTGCCGAATATCAGCTTCGCGTTCAGGAACATTCCCGGCTGACGCCATATCCAACGCTCCAGAGAGACTCGCGGCAGCGCAGTAGTTTTCCGGATAATTCAGCGCGAATTTAAACGCGCCGTATCCACCCATCGAAAGCCCGGCGATGTAAGTATCCTCGCGGGCGTCTGACAGCGGAAAAAACGAGCGGGCGATGGCGGGCAATTCCTGCGCGACAAAGGTTTCATACGCGCCGCCATAACGCATATCGGCGTAAAAACTGCGCCCCACTTCAGGCATGACGACCGCGATGCCGAATGACGCGGCATAGCGTTCGATGGATGTACGCCGCATCCAGATTGAATGGTCATCGCTCAGACCATGCAACAAGAATAAGGTTTTATATGTTCCGTTTTTGCCGGGATATCTTACGTCAGGCTGCTTGCTGATTTTTTGCGGCAAAATGACTGACATGGAGGTGGAAAGCCCTAAGGCATCCGAATAAAATTTACATTCAAGGAAGGCCATAATAATTGATGTTGATCAACCCTGCCAGGGTTTTGACCCCTGGCAGGGTTAAAGGTGATTACTCCGGCGAACCGAGCGCTTCCACGTCGGTTCTCATGCGTTGAATATCTGCTGTCTCAAGTTCAATGTCGCCGCCTTTGGCGTTTTCGATGCTGTGTTCCGGCTTTCTTGCGCCGCAAAGCGCGAATGTGATACCTGGCTGTGCGACTGTCCAGGCGATGACTAATTGTGACAACGTGCATCCGTATTTTGGGGTCAAATCCTGCCAGCCCGCCAGCATATGAATCACCTTGCGCCGATTTTCAGGCTTGAACCAGGGGATGCCGCCACGCGCTTCGCCCGGCTTCACTTCGAAATCCATGCCGACTCTGCCGGTCAATAAGCCCTGTTCAAGCGGCGAATAGGCCAACACGCTGATACCGTTTGCAAGGCAATATGGCAGGATTTCCGCTTCGATGCGGCGGTCTAACATGCTGTAACGCGGCTGAATGCTGTCTAACGCGCCAATTGCTTGATATTGTTTCATCAACGGAATATCCACATTCGACGCGCCAATGGCTCGAATTTTGCCTTCCGTTTTTAATTGTAGCAGGCATTCCATCGTGCTGGCAATCGGCTCGTTGACCGGGTCTAACGACGGCCAGTGCGTTTGATACAGATCAATGTAATCCGTGCCGAGCCGTTTCAGGCTGCGTTCCACTTCGAGGCGGATAATTTCCGGTTTCAGCGTCCGCCGCACATTTTTGCCGTCCAGCGTGAAATAGATTTTGCCGGTTTCATCATCCCACCAGAGGCCGCATTTCGTGGCAATCACCCACTTGTCGCGCTGCCCCTGAATCGCCTTGCCGACGACTTCTTCGCTCCGTCCGAAACCATAGACCGGAGCGGTGTCAATGAAATTAATCCCTGCGTCAAATGCGGCGTGAATCGCCCGAATCGAAAGCTCATCATCCGATTCGCCCCACCATGTGCCGCCGCCAATCGCCCATGCGCCGAGCGCGACGACTGAGGCGTCAATCTCTGTTGTGCCAATCTTGCGTGTGTTCATCGGTTTTTCTCCTTCTCGGTAAAATGTCATTATTCAGGGCTGCCGAGGCTTGCGCTGGCGCTCCTGAGATGTCAATTCGGTTTATAGGCTTCCCTTCAGACATGTCATGTTACAGCATTATTCGGAACGATTGAAACGAGTCAGAGGAGTACGGAATCTTGATTTCGCGGTCACACCAAGATGTAACACGTCTCTTAGCGGTTCAATGTTGAATAATGCGATATTCGTGATTTCACGCAATGTTGATATAGGAAGACGCCCGCAAAAGTCAACCAATTCTTTGCGAAATTTTCTTCTGATTTTTCTGTAAAACATCCGTCACTGCCCGCAGTTCAACATGGCTGCAATTTTCTGAGACTTATCGCAGCCAGCCTTTGCGCCAGAAGGCGTATATCGCAATCGCCATCAGCAGGACGATCAGAAAGACGATTTCGGGAAACGTAATGTGAAAAGGTTGATCAATCAGATTTTGCCCCAACAGGCCGGAAATAATCGCCGGAATCATTGAAAGGCAGGTGAGCACGGCCAGGATTTTCATCACGCGATTCATCTCGAATGACACAGTATTGATATGCAGTTCGAGCAGCGAAATTAAGCTGTCTTTGACGTTGGCCAGCGTTTCATACAGATATTCCGTTTCGCTGTGCAGCAGCGCAAACAGTTCCAGAGTTTCCGACGGCATCCGCTCCAGCGCGGCTTTATGGGTATGTATTTGCGCCAAGACCTGCCGGAAATGCCAGAGACTCGACAGCACTTTTTGAATCTGCCGCTTCAATATAAATGTCTTCCGCAAAAAGGCATCGGAAACGGTTCGTTCGGTCTCTTCTTCGAGCAGGGTGGTTTTTTGTTCTAAAACATGAACAATCGCTTCATAGTCGCACAAGGTCCGCTTCAAAATCGCATACAGGATACGCGCATTGGGCGCGGCCTCTGGAAGGCTTGCGCCGTCTTGCAGAATTCGCTCAAATAGGCCCGATTGCTCCAAGCAGATTGTCAGTAATTTGGCCTGAGCGCAGACGACAACAATCCCCGACATCGAGATGACCAACTCTCCGTCAGGAGGCTGAATTAGCCGCGCCTCCCGGAGGTAGATCGTGAGAGCGGTTTGCGAAAATACAATTCGGGGAAACGATTCCTGAATCAGTCGCTCTGAGAGGATATACTTCGAAATGCCGACCGCCTCGCTGATAAAATCGCCGTCCCGCTCTGAAAAGCCTTGAATATCAACCCAAGCTTCCGCTGGAGAATGGAGCACGTTGACGAATTCATCTCGATGTAAAGGCGTTGCTGTCGTTGCCTGTTCGATGAGCCGGATCGTCATCTGGAGGGGCGGCGCAGGCGTCGAGCTGACACGAGCCTCCAATAGTCCTGATGAACGATGGACAGTCCGCCCGGCAATCGCAAACCAGCGGAAAAATCGCAATAATCGGCTCAAGCGTAGCAACGGCGCAACGCGGCTCGCCCCGCCAATCGAGACATTAAAACACGCATCCACGCCGACTAACACAATAATCGCCAAATCGAGCAGATGCCAGGGATTGCGCGCGAATGTCCATCGCGATTCTGCCACGATCAATTTTCCAACATATTCGACGACAAAAATGATCACGATGGCATCGTTTGTCCAGGCGAAGATGGTCAACATGATCGGTGAAAATGTGACATATTCCGGCAGCAGCGTGGTGAACGCCAACAGCAGCGCCAGAATAATCATGGTTTCATCGTTCAGAAGCGCATACAACGGCTGCCGCAAACGTTCCCGCCAGGAGGGGAAGGCTTGTGTGCCATGGTCATGTTGAGAAACTGGTTTCATTCCACGCTCCTCATTCGCCAGCAACAACCGCCACCGTTTATTTCATGACGGCATTGACAGAAACCGTAAAAGGACCTGACCGTTTGCTCGTGACTATCGTGTGTTGTGTCATGAAGTGTGTTTTTGTTCTTTTCGACACGCTCAAGGAACGGCGCACGCTGAACGTGTCGAAGCGTGATAGCTAATTGAGAACTGCTCTCGTCAGAATACGTTTTCAGAGGCGTTAGAATGACCTGATGATTTGCTGTCCATTGCTTTATGCGTCAAGACAGATGTCTCTAATTTATTCTTCACCTGCTGAAAGTAGAATTTGACCCCATTGTACACTTTGCCTTTGGCGACGGTGACAATCGCGCCTTTCAAGCCGCCGTAAAGGTTATCAAAACGCGAGCGATTTAGATACATCAAATACGATTTTGTCGGAGACGCGCCGCCGGCTTCATCAACAAACGCCGTAAACGCGAACGCAATTTCGAAATAATGGCTAGCGTAAATCTGCTTAGACGTGATAAACACATCGTTCGTGCCGTTGCGCTGGCGGGTATAAATGGTGACATGATAGAGATTGATGACTGGTCGCAGCCCGAATTGCTCGATAGACCAATAGAAAAAATTTTCGACATGCGGCAAATGCCCTTTGGGAAAATCTTCAAGATACGTCAGCAGTTCCGGCACATACTCCTTCAAATAGGTCGAATTTCCCAACACGCCATGAAACGCGTCAGCGATGCGCAACGGTTCAGCCTGATCGTCATATTGCCCCAACGCCTGATCCCCTTCTCGCAAGTAGCGCGTGACATAATCAAGGAGCATCTGTTTCATCAGCAGCGTCGCCTGTTCATGATAATCCGCCGCCTTCCAGTCAATTTCCTGATGGAAGCGCTCCATCATGCGGGCATCCATTTTGACTTTGCAATTCCCCGGTTTGCAGGTTTTCAACATCGCCACGACTTGATCGGACAACGTCAAATCCTGCATGTCTTCTAAGCGCGGCGGCGTGCTGAATTTCGCAATCGCTTTGACTTCCGGGCTTTTGGTAAATGAGACAATATCGCGAAATTGCTCGACAAACGCCTCTTTCGGCACATTCAACTGCACGACGCCAAACGCGCCGACCTCATTTTCTATCGTCGGCATTTCGAAGATTTTGACAATCACTTCTCCCCGCTCCATTGCCGCCAGTTCTTCGTCAGTGAATTGAAAGCAGGATTGCAAATAGGTATGCGGCTCGTGGGAATTCGCTGCGGCGGGGGCAGTCTCTTCCTGGTATGAATTAACCTTCACGCAGCTCGTCAGGCTTATCAGCGCAATCGTGGTGAATACAACATATTTAAAAATCTGCATCAGGCAACATTTCCCCCGTTATGAAGATGAGCGCTGCGCTCTCTCGTGTGATATAGCATTGTATTGTTGTAAGTATTTAGAAGCTGTTTTAAAAGTCCTGCTGACTGGCCAATCGCCAGGAATGTCACATCGTGATTTGACCTGATTGACAGGCGAAATCAAGATTTCGCACTCCTGGATCAGCCTACTTTTAAAACAG
>DF820455.1:326087-341335 GCA_000739515.1 Candidatus Moduliflexus flocculans | reverse complement strand
TGATTTGACCTGATTGACAGGCGAAATCAAGATTTCGCACTCCTGGATCAGCCTACTTTTAAAACAGCTTCTTAGCGATTTTCGCCGTAGGCGCTGTGGTATTGTAGAAGAGACGCCACCCTCCCACCTGTTCACCGTAGGCGATACGCTCCCGCAACCGCTACGCGGTAGAGGCGGGTGCTGAATCGCTTTCTACAATACCTGAAGCCCTACGGGCTAAATAGTTACGTATTTTTATCCTTTCTTTTGTGATTTCTATTTGTTATACCAATTGTGTTTGAATAGATCATAAATTCCGTAGAGACGCCCCGCCGGGGCGTCTCTACCGTGTCGCATATATGATCGTATTAACCACAATTGGTATTATCTCCAATCTGCGCTTCAATTTGCTGAATCAGCGTATCTGCGTCGGCCTGCCGATTCTTTCCGACCAATTGCTTCGCCGCGTTCATGACGGCAATCAGCGCATGACGGCCATCGTTCAACTGGCCGTAAGTCATGCAATTCGAAATGAGCGCATTGATGAACGATGTCGGCGGCTCGCCGATATGCAATTGGTTAAATAACTCCGCATCAAGCCCGGCGCTGAGAAGAAACGCCTGCTGCTTGAGCCGGTCATGAATATCGGGGAGCGCGACGAGAAACGCCACAATCTCCTGCGTCAAGGCAGGCGGAAGCATCGGGCGAATATTCATGCCGCCGCGCATCGGCTGAAACGCAAACCCGCCGGAGCCGAGCATTTTAACGACTTCCATCAACTGCGTTTTTTGCGCTTCTAATTCCAGAATACGGCGTTCGTAGGTGGTTGCGACCTGTTGTTTGGCGGTTTCAAGATGCTCTTTGTGCAAGACAGTAAAGGTCGCATGAGGCTGGCTGCGAGACTGAAAACTGTCAAGCTTCAATTCGAATTCAGGATGCTGCTCGTTGATAGCGGCGACAATGCGATTCATCACAACCGCGTCAAGCGGCGTAAAACCATGCTCAAAGGCATATTCGAAGGTCGGCAGTTGCTTGTAGAGTTCCTCAAATTCGCCGGGGCGGAAATCGCGATCTTTAGGAACACGGTGTTCGGCTTCCCATTGTTGTTTTATTTCTTGAATACCGCCTCCAAAAAAAATTGGCCTATTCTCCCAAAACACATAATCACATAAGACGCCTATAATGCTCCAATCATCTCGTGCAGTTCCATATAAACATGCACCAGTTAGCATTGCCTGATCAAGCACCGTTAGGCTCAATTGAGCGAAATTTAAATCTGCATTGCGCAAATCAACTCCTCTCAGGTTTGCCTTCCGTAAATCAGCCTCGCGCAGGTCTGCTTCTCTCAAATCTATTTTAACTAGAGGGCATGCTTCCCGCCAATCATTCCATGCTTCAACACTATCCTCAAGCAAGTCAACCAGATCATTATTCACCATTGTTACGTTTCCCCTAATACGTCCCACTGCCGGACGCGCCGGTGACGATGGCGACGCTGGCGGATGTGCCGAGGCGGGTCGCGCCGGCCTGAATCATGGCGGCGGCTTTGGCGTAATCGCGGATGCCGCCGCTCGCTTTGACGCCGAGGTTCGGGCCGACAACGCGGCGCATCAGGGCGATGTCTTCGACGGTCGCGCCTCCGGCAGAAAAGCCGGTGCTGGTTTTGACGAAATCTGCGCCCGCTTTTTTGGCGATTTCGCAGGCGAGGACTTTTTCCTGATCTTTCAGCAAGCAGGTTTCGAGAATCACTTTTAAAATCGTCGTGCCAGTGGTGGCGCGGCGCACGGCGCGGATGTCTTCTTCCACCGTATGCAGA
The DNA here is from genome assembly GCA_000739515.1 of Candidatus Moduliflexus flocculans. Taxonomy (GTDB): domain Bacteria; phylum Moduliflexota; class Moduliflexia; order Moduliflexales; family Moduliflexaceae; genus Moduliflexus; species Moduliflexus flocculans. The sequence continues at coordinate 339,540 of DF820455.1, read as the reverse complement.
TCGCCTGATTTCAGGGCATCCACATTGATCACCATATCAATTTCTTTCGCGCCGTTTTCGATGGCTTGCCGCGTTTCGAAGGCTTTGGCGCGCATATCCATCGCGCCGAGCGGAAATCCGACGACCGAACAGACCGCCACGCCGGTGCGTTGCAGCTTTTTGGTCACATACGCCACGCGCCAGGAATTGACGCAGACCGATTTGAATTTATATTTAATGGCTTCATCGCACAACTTGTCGAAGTCGGCCTGGATGGCGTCTGGCTTCAAGAGCGTATGATCAATATATTGCGCTAAGTCGGCGGGCGGAATGGCGGGCTGCTGCCCCGCGCAATTCCCACAGCACGGTTTCTCCTGCGCGTCCGGTTGTTTCGAAAGCTGCTGCATCACGTCTTTGGTAATCTGTTGAATCAATTCGTTGCGTTCCATGTTGAGAAACCACGAAACACGCGAAATACACGAAAGAAAACCCAACATTTTCGTGTATTTCGCGTGTTTCGTGGTCAATATTTCCTCATAAAAAATAGCTGTCAGACACTTTCAAAGTGTCTGACAACTTAATGAGTTCTTAATTATGGCCGCGTTCGACAGCCATCATTTTGTTGATGCGCGGCCAGTGGCGGCCTCCGGCGAAGCGGGTTTCCAGCCAGACCTTGACCATTTCGCACACATCCGCCGCAGAATGCAGCGGCCCGCCGAGGGTCAGCACGTTGGCGTTGTTATGCTCGCGGCTGTTGACAATCGTGCGCAGATCGTAGCACATCGCGGCGCGGATGCCGCGCACTTTATTGCAGACCATCGCCGAGCCGATTCCTGCGCCGTCAATCATGATGCCGCGTTCACATGCGCCGCTCGCGACGTTTCGCGCTACCGCCACCGCAAAATCCGGGTAATCCACGCTCTCTTTCGAGTGCGTCCCCACGTCGGTCACGCGATAACCGAGCGTCTGCAAATAGGTTTTGATGATCTCTTTGGCCTCGAATCCGCCATGATCCGAACCGATAGCGACTGTGCGCACCGTATCGCGTTCATTCGATTCTGCCATATTTGCTCTCCCTCTGGTGTAGGTCGAAACTATAGTTTCGACCTACATGAATATCAATCCAGTCGCATTGATCCCAATTCGCCGGAAATACAGCGGCGGCGTTTCTTGTGTTTGCCAGTTGTCAGACATTCGAGGTAGCGTTGCAGTGCTTCCGGGGAACACTTCTCTTCATCGGCAGAATCTGAAAAGCCTTCTTCCTCAGAGATCGCGCGGTATTCATCGAGTATTTTTTCTAACGTATCGTGTGTCATAACAGGTTGCCTCATCTATTCGAATCTGTCGTGATTGCATCAACAATCCCGGCGACGACCGTCCGCAGCGTCTTTTGTTCCGAGACGCCTAAGATCGCGCGGCCTGAACCGCCTTCGTCCATCACGATCACCGTGTCGCCGACTCCGGCTTGCGCGGCGTCAATGGCGATGAACGAGCGGCCTTTCGGCTGTCCCGCCGGGTCTGTCGGCTGAATCACCAACAGCGTATATCCATGATAATCAGGGTGTTTCTCAGTGGAAACCACCTGTCCGATAACTTTGCCAAGAATCATATTACCTGTTCATCAAAAAACGAATAATAATAACATCTTCTTATTTTTTCGCCGGAGGCGATACGGAGAAATGCCACAACCGCTACGCGGTAGTCATACGGGATTCTAAACTCGCTTTCTACAGTACCTGAAGCCCTACGGGCTAAACCGCTGCCATTTTTTATCACACATATATCCGGTCAATCACGCCGAGTATCGCAGCGTCGGCAGGCGTAAACCATTCATGCAGCGCCCAGCCCGCCTCTTTGCTGGTTTCGTAGCAGACGAGATCGCCTTCTCCGGCGCGAGCGGCATCGAACGCGACAAGGGCGTCGCCGACCGCTTCCTGGCGTTCGTTCACAGGTTGTACCAATAACAATTTCAGGCCGTCAAGACACGCTAACTGTTTGCCGCACACGACCCGCCCAATGACTTTCCCGTATTGCATAATGTTTAGTTCACCGCGAAGCCAGTATCTGGCCGCACATGTTCCGGTTGAAACCCAAGCACAAGGCGATCCTTTGAGATGCCCATCTCAACAAGCTGTTCAGCGATTTTTGCGTCAGTGCTGTCATGTTGTAGCCAGACCTTTTCGCCTTTGATATCAAGGTGAATCACGCAGCCATGCACACGCCGCCGCCCATCCCAGCCAACGGCCAGTAATTCGTAACGCTGCTGCGCGTCATCGAAAATCGTTTCCATTTCGATTTGCCCGTACGCTCGCGGAATGTTGGCGTATTCCATCAACAGGCGTTTAATAATGTCGGGATACTCTTTTACTCCAGCCATTGACGAATCACCTCGCCTTCTATATCGAAAACTAACAATCTTAATTGATGTTCTTCACGGGCGATTTGACCAAACACCGTCATAAAAAAGCTTTCATAAATTTCCTGCGAGATGGCAATATACAGCATCCGTTCCGGCTCTTTTCGTTTCAAGACCAACCGATAATTGACAAACTGCCCGACCGCAAGATGAAAGTCACTCAACGATGACGTTCCGAGAAAACTTTTGATTTCGACGGCAATTTTACGCCCATCTTTTGTCGCGCCGATAACCGTTTCCGCGCCTAAATCAATAAAAAAATCAAATCCACCGTAATCAAGCCGCAACGGATCATGCGTAATGATCCAGCCTTCTTTGATGAGCGCCTTTCTCACGCTGTCATGATATTTATCTTTTGCTGGCATATCTTCGAAATCCTTACACAATCCTGAAATAATCTACTAATGTACATCGCCGCTCGCGGGTGAACGTTCTGGCTCTGGTCAAACCTTCGCCGGTCGGACTGGCAATCGTGAACGACGTGAAGCCTGCGCCGCCCTGACCTAATCCGGCGTAACAGGGGCCGTTTTTGACGAAAATCGAACAGTTCATCAACTTCGCCATTTTCGAGAGTTTCTGAATATTGAGCGAGTGCATGATCGCCGTATGCCGGAAGCCATGCTCGCATGCGACCGCCAAATCAATCGCCTCGTCAACATGTTTCAGGCGGACGAGCGGCAAGACCGGCATCAGTTGTTCCGTCCAGACTAATGGATGCTCGCGCCCGACTTCGCAGAGCAGCAGCCGCGTCGAATCCGGCACGCTCAGGCCGATGGCTTTGGCGATGACCTGCGGCGATTTGCCGACGAATTGCTTGTTCGGCATTCCCTCTTTTCCAGGCGCGCCAGGTTCGGCAATGACTAATTTTGTTATCTGGTCAATCTGCGCCGAAGTCAACTCATACGCCCCATTTTTTAGCATGGCTTGCTTTAAACGGTCAGCAATCGAGGCCACCGCCAGCACTTCTTTTTCGCAGATGCAGACGATGTTGTTGTCGAAGCTCGCGCCGCTGACAATGTCTTTTCCGGCTTTTTCGATGTCAGCAGTTTCATCCACGACGCAGGGCGGATTCCCCGGCCCGGCGGCGATCACTTTTTTGCCGCTGTTCATGGCGACTTTCACGACCGCCGGGCCGCCAGTCACGACGAGCAGATTAATTTGCGGGTGCTTCATCAGCGCTTGCGCCGATTCGATGGAGGGATTGGCAACGAATGTCAACAGGTTGCGCGGGCCGCCCGCCTTGACAATGGCCTCGTTTAGCAGCGACACCGCAAGGCAGGATACCTTTTTCGCGCCAGGATGCGGATTGAAGACCACCGCGTTTCCGGCGGCAACCATGCCGATGCTGTTGTTCACGACGGTTGACGACGGATTCGTGACCGGAATAATCGCGCCGATGACGCCATACGGGGCGCGTTCCACTAATGTCAGGCCGTGATCGTCGGAATAGGAAACGGCTTCAAGGTCTTCCACACCCGGCGTTTTCGTGGCGACAAGCTGATGTTTGATCAATTTGTTCTCGAAACGGCCTAAGCCGGTTTCCTCGACCGCCGTTTTCGACAGCAATTCGTTATGCGCTAAAATCGTCTGCCGCATCGCCTGAATCATCGCCTTGCGCGTTTCCAGCGTCAGCAGCATCAACTCGCGCTGCGCGGTTTTCGCGGCAGCAATCGCGCTGTCAATCTCCGCAAAAATGCCGTGCACGGCGTTCACATTTTCCGCTGCTGAACGGGGCGTTAATTGTAACGAATCCACAACTCCTTCCACAATCTGTCGAATTTGTTGTTCTGTCAGTTGCATATCCGAAAGCGTTCCTTTCCAAACGATAACGTCATTCGCGCCCTGAATCGGAGGCATCTTCCGCCTGAAATGGCGAATGAATCACGCCAGTCGGCGTAACTTTCATTTCAAGGGTTAATAAAGATCGCATAATGTCAAACCGGAAATTCTCTTAAAATGAACCTGATTTAACGTCAGTAGTGAGATATTATGCGTTAATGCCGTTGCGCCGATAAATAAATCCGGCAACGAGATGAGTTGATTCTTGCGTTTTAATTGTTGGTATATCGTCGCGGCGGTCTTGACACATTCCGAATCAAAGCCAAGAACAGGAACTATTTGTAATAGATGTTGAACAAATACTGCATTATTCGGCGTGCAACCAACGACAAATTCGAATTCGGTAATGGCTGAAATCACACACTCGTATTGCAACGTTGCCCGATAAAAGTACGTTTGGTTTTTCTGGGCTTTGCGTAAATGGTCGATTAAAATAGACGTATCTACTAAAATTCTTTGACGTTCCATGTATTCATCCACTCGCGAACGTGTTCGAACCCTGCTAATTCATCTTCACAGATTGTCGGGGCGTTTAACAATACGATCTGCAACATTGTTTCCTGCTCATTTGCTGAAAATTCTTCGACAGGCAAAATAATAATCTCAGCCCGTTTAGAAGGAAAATTTTTCGGTATTCGAACAGTAATCATTTCCGAAGTAACATCTTGGATTTGTCGAATAGCAATCATGGTATTTCCCTATCTTTCTGATACGTCACCGCGCTGCGTTCGTCAATCGTCTCGATAATGCCGATAATGACGGCGTCAATCGGCTTATCGTCGGTCAATTCGGTCTGTCGCGCCGAACTGCCAGTGCTGAGCAGCACGACTTCCCCATGTTTCGCGCCCATCATGTCTATCGCAACGAGGAAATCCTGCTTCCCCGCGCCATGCTGATTGCAGCGCTCCACTAACAGATAGACCGGATTTGCGATGCTGTCCGCCCGCTGAGCGCTGACGACTGTGCCGACTACTCGCGCTAACGTCATACCGCCTCCTGTGCCGCGTCTTTTCGATACGTTACGCGGCCATCTTTTTCGACGATGTCCACAATCGCGATAATTGCTGCGTCCGAAGGTTTTCCCGCCGTCACTTCGGTCAGGCGGGCGCTGCTGCCAGAGACAAAAAAGATGATTTCGCCGATACCCGCGCCGACCGCATCCATCGCCACCACGTAATCTTTTTTCCCTTGCATGGTGTCGGGATCAATTTTTTCGACCAGCAGGAGTTTGATCCCCTCGATCTTCTCGCTTTTATGCGAGGAGACGACCGTTCCAACCACTCGCGCCAAGATCATAGCGTTTTTCCTTTAAATTGTTCGCCCCGACAACGACGCCAACCGCGTTTCGACGATGCTGTGACTCTCCACGACGTCCGCTTCGTCACCCGCGATATAGACGCGCCCGAATTGCCCGAAGCCCTGCACGTTAATGATATTGATATGCGACGCTTTTTCCGCTTCGTTCGCAGCGTAGTAGGCGTATCCGGCAGGTTCGACTTCAAGAATATAGAGCGTGTCGCCGCGCAAGACCATGTTGCCGTAACGGGTGCGGTTGATAAGTTGCGCGTGGTGGTCGGTAACATTTCGGATCAACTGGCTGGTATGAATTTTCGGCTTCATGCGGTCGGATTCGGTTTTGCCAATCGCCTGCAAGATTGCTTCGCCAGCCTGCCGCGCATCCCCCTGCTCGTCGGAATGAACTTCTAACAGGCCGAACGCGCGTTCCACAACCTGCAAGCCCGGCGCGACATTCGTCGCCTTCAGCGCCACGTCCGTCAACCGGTTGATTTCGATGCCCGGCGCGATTTCCACGATGCAGCACGCCTGTTCCGCCACCGGATAATAGCCTTTGGAAATCGTCGAAATAAACGACGCCATCTGCAATTGTAGCGAATCTAAAAAGACATAGGTACGTAAATCAATACTCATGGATGTCCCCTTTCACATACGTTTGAACAGGTTAATTGCCCGATGTTCGTTTGCCGCGTTCGATAACGTCTGCAACAGCGTTGAGTGGCGCATTGGTCTTTATCAGCGAGATCAATTCTTGCAATAACGCGACATCGTGAATTTGGCGTACCTCAGCAAGCAATGACAGAGCCGTCTCGCCGAATTTGATTTCCAGCGACAAGATCACGCCCTCCTGCAAGCCCTTAATTAAACCGGTATGCTCTCCTTCACTCCTCTCTTCAGCCCGCACTTCTTCGCGGACTTCGCCCCGCACTTCTTCGCGGACTTCGCCCCGCACTTCCTCACGAATTATCGCGCGGACTTCGTCACGCACTTCGTCAATCAGTTCCACTCGCATCTCTGCCCGCATCCTTTTGCGTTCTTTCTCTAATGCCGTAATCAGCATCCCTTTCGCCTCCTCGACATCTTGATACACCAACTCCAGTTCTCGATAATCGTCCGCCTGAACCTGGCCATGTTCCATCAACTGTCGAAACCAGTTCAACAGCAGCGACACGGCCTGACGGTCGTCTTCATGTCGAAACACATTCACGCATTCGTTGATAATCAGTTCCCGGTCATAATACGCTTCCGCAAGAAACAACGTCGAAACGATATTTCGAATTTGCAGCAGTTCTTCTTTAGAATACTCGCGTTCCGCGACTTTGAAATATTGAAAGCGCGGCGTATATTTCCCTAACAGCGCAGGGTCTTGAAGCAGCGCAGAGAGCGTGGTCGGTGCCGTCCAGCGCCGGTCGCCATTATAGAGGACAATCGGAAACACTGGCGGCAATTTGCGGACATGCTTATTGTCACGCGCGTAATCCAAATAAAAACTGGTCACGTAACTCAGCACCCGCACCGCCATAAACCGATCAACGGACGACTGAAACTCTAACAGCACGAACAGATACGCGTCCTGCCCGCGAAATTTGACCTTATAAATCAGATCGCTTTCTGTTTCTTTATAATGATCCGCGACGAACGATTTGTCAAGCGCTTCGCACTGTTCGAAATCGAGGTCTTTGACCCAGTTTTCCCGCACGAACGTTTGAATCAGTTCCCGGAAAATCGTTTTATTCGAGAACAGTTTTTTATACCCGGCATCATGGATGGTATGCATGAGCGTGAGTTATTTTTCCGCTGATTTCCGGCCAAGCGGCAGCACATCATCCACGTTTTCATGCGGGCGCGGAATCACATGGGTCGAGACGATTTCGCCGACGCGTTCCGCCGCCCTCGTTCCGGCATCAACTGCCGCTCGCACTGCCGCGACATCGCCGCGCACGATGGCCGTCACATATCCGCCGCCGATTTTTTCGAATCCGACCAATTCCACTTTTGCCGCTTTTACCATTGCGTCCGCCGCTTCCACCATTGCCGTGAAGCCGCGCGTCTCAATCATGCCTAATGCGTCTGCTCGTTCTGCCATACGCTGTTCTCCTTTTTTAATCAACTTGTTGGTATCAATTATTTTATCCGATCTTAACATCCGACAATTTTGAGGAAAAAATTACCCATGATGACAAAAACGTGTCAAGAAATAAATATGCGAGAAAACAGAGAGGGAGACGAAACGGCGGTTTTTCGGAATGAATGACTATATATTAGAGGCGCTATCGTCGTCCTCGTCTTCGTCAAAAATCGTGGCAATATTGAGTGTGATTCCAGTGATGTCTTGAATCATGCCTTCATGATAATGTTTGGTTTCCTGATGGTTTAGGACGGAAATCGTATGCGCTAACGGCTGTACGATCCAGACCGATTGAATTCCGGCTTGCAGGTAGATTTTCGCCTTATCGAAGAGTTCTTGCGCTCCCTGTGTCGGCGAAAGAATCTCAATCGCCAACAACGGCAATTCTTTCATTTTGATGATGTCGCCGCTGTAATAATCCACCTTTTTCCAGGGATAGACTGAAATGTCAGGCGTATAATCTTTGTCACCAATGACAATGGTCAATTCCGTGAAGGCGCGGAAACGGCGAAGATTGTTAATCACGGACGCGACGACCGCCATAATGGCGGAATGATAAAAACTCGGACTCATAATTTTGATGAGACATTATCAGAATGTCTAAATTCTGATAACGTCTCATTATTCATGAAACTTATACTTATTTATCTTGTGGTTCAACCAATTTCCATCCTCGTTCGGCATAATATTTTTCTAAAAAGATTTTCACGAAAACTCTTAGAAAAAAAGGGAACTCCTTTCTTTTTCCATCAACAATATTTTGAAAAATTATCGGCTCTAAGCTAAAGATATCAGCTATAAATTTCATACTTTTACCTCCTCTCTATTTTCCTCTTTTGTTGGTTGCAGAACAAAACATCCTTCAATTGCTAATTTTTCAGGAAGTTGCATTAACTGCTGTTGAAACTCGGAAGGACGAATTTGCCGCGCTTCAAAGACTTCATATTGTCCTCTATACCCTTCAAAAACATTATTTCTCGCGATAAGTTTCTGTAAGGTAGGAATAACAACCTCTTTTTCCTGTTTAATACCAACTCCAATTCCTTTATTTAATCCATCATCAGATGTTTCCCATAATGGTATTCCAATAATAGCTTTGCCAAATTTACTCGCAGCAGAATCCAGATTACTATTCTCATACCAACGTTCATTCATTTTCAGGCGTAATTCATCAATCCAATCATAACCTTTTTCTTTATCATTGGCAAAATCCAACCAGGAAACAAACGCCGAAATAGGAACACTTCCAGCAAAATCGCTTGCTAAAAATCGTTGAGGGTATTGCCCAATCAACATATCTTTAGCAATACGGCGTGCATGATGTTTCCAAAAAGAAGCCATTTCATCCATTTCTTGCCGCGCAATATTTAACATCCCTAATTCTGCGGAACATCTGGCTTTCGCTAACGCAGTCAATGCAAAATATTCTTCATAAGCAATAGCTTCATTGATTGACGTTGAATTAGCCAATAGTTCCTGATATTTTTTACTGATTTTGTGCAAAGAATGATTTGCATTGGCTAATAATAGTTCTCTATGTTTTTCTGGGGTTGATTCAGTGATTTTCATTAGATCGCTAAGCGCAGCCATTAACTCTGCTTTTTCTGACATTTCCAGAAATTGTCGAATTGCTCGAACATCTTTCTGTATTTCCTGTAAACGCTCATTGATGGCATTCAATTTCTTATTAACTGCAAGAAAACCAATGCTGCTGACAGCCAAGCCTAAACCTGATAAGACTGCTGTTCCAGTGGCAAGATGAAGCACATTTTGCGTCATCTGAGTTAAATTATTGACCTGACCTGATAATCTCAATAACTGATAGGTATTAAGCTCAGTTATTTTTTGAAGCGTATCCAATTTCCCAGATATTTTATGTAATTGAAAATTTGCTGCAAGGCCGGGAAGAAAATCTAAACCAGGAATCATATTAAACAAAAGGTTTCCTCCTGGAAGAAGGTGCATAAAAATCTGACCAGCTTTGCTTGTTCCGGAGGCATATCGAATCACTCCGCCGGTAATTTTTAACGTTCCCGCTAAAAGACCGGTAATCGCTTGTGGCGGAATCGCGCATAAGACTTTCAAACCTAATAACGGTAATAACATGATTTTTTCTCCTTCACTCCAACTTCTTCAATAAATGCGTATTAACAACGAATTTTTGACATATTGAACGAATATTCACGACACATGTCAAGGAAAATTCAATGGGGATGGCGAAAACCATTTGGATCGCCATCCCTATTCTGAGTTTATTTGCACAAGGCCGACAGATCGCCGTAATACACTAATGACAGATGCGCGGTTTTCTGGCAGACTTGCGCCTGAATCGCCTGCTGGCGGAAGCGTTCGAGTTCCACCGAATTATTGGAGAGGCGCGTCCACCCTTCCAATAATTGCGCGAACAACTGCCCGCTGCGCCGGACGGGGCGGACAAGCTGATAATCGCCGGACACGCCTGCTAATTCGGCGAGCTTGTCAAGCGCGGCGTTCTGGTTCAACGTGCCGTTAATCAGGCCGTACCCTTCGGCGGTCTGATTGTCGAACAGTTGCGCTCCCATCTGATCTCGAATGATGGATTCGTCAATATTCCGCGTTTTCGCGACATGTCCTACGAATTGCGCATATTCGGTTTCCAGCCCGCGCTGCCAGTTTTCTAATTCTTCTTTGCTGATTTTGCGGAACGGGTTGCCTAAATCTTTCCCTTTTCCAGCAAACAGAATGGTCTGCTCGATGCCGCCTTTGGTCGTGATGCCGTCCCCGAACAAGCCGCCATCGAAGGCCATCGGCTGATTGTAATAGAGCAATTGCGGTCCGATCACGCCGATGCTGCCGATCAGACTACCGTAATCGGCATAAATTTCATTTGCCGTCACCATCGCCATGACGCCGCCGGATGCCGCCAATCCTTCGATATACGCCAGCACCGGCTTGTTCGTGGTTTCACGGAAATTGGTGATCGCTTCCGCAATCGCATACGAGCCGAAAATCGTGCCGCCCGGCGTCTGAATGTGCAAAAACACGCCTTTGATGCTTTCATCCTCAGCGGCGCGTTCCAACTGTTCCTGCACGTCATAACCAAAGGTCAGATTATCCGCGAGAAACATCGGAAAATTCGACGGCATCGTGCCTAAAATCACCCCTTGAATCGGGATGCGGAGCAGGCGGTTGGCGCTCTCTTCGTCGCCGGAAATATAGGCATAATTAGACTTTGCTTGTTCCGACAATTCCGTCAACGCGCCGCCCCCCATCTTTGCACCGATTCCGACGCCGAGGCCGATAAACAGCAGGCTGAAGAGCATCAACATCACGAAAAAACTGATAATCGCAAAGATCGCCTTTGCAAAAATCGAAAATACTCCTTTAAAAATAGATTGAAACGTTGCCATAATGGTTTCCTTATAAACTTAGACCTGTGAGGTTTTTAAAACCTCACAGGTCTTTCCCGGTATATTATGAAAAATAGCGCGACGACGACGCGATTTCGTTGGCGCACTCCTCTAACCAGCCTAATTCGTATGCCAAATCCAGAATCGTGTAGCGATTCCGAATCATCTGCGCCATGAGACAGGTCTGCTTCATTTGTTCTCGCGTCAGACGAATCTGATCCGGCGCGAACGGACAGCCCGCCACCTGCAATTTCTGCCGAAGAATCGGATACGGGAATATCTGCGCGGTGACGCGCTGTCCTAGCTCATCCCAAATCCCGGCGACAAGATGCAGGCGGGCGCGTAAATCGCTTGCTTCAAGGTACTTCATGCGGCTTTCTATCAGGACGCGATCCACAATCGGCATCCCTGCGAACGCTTGCCGAATTTCGGCCTCACGCGCTTCCCACGACGGCCATTGCTGGCATCTGGCGTCAATGTTTAACGCCCGAATATCGCGGCGAAAGACCGTTTCCATCAGCGCCGTCACGCCGAGCATCCCGATGCCGACTTGAAAGCCGTGCGACACGTTGCTGCCGCTGGCATCGCGGTGATCTTGCATATCCCAGATATGGCTGAACAGATGCTCGCTGCCGGACGCCGGGCGGGAATCGCGCATCGCCTGCATCGCAAAGCCGGTCATGCTCAACCCTTCGAACAGCATCGAAAACGCCTCGTCATCCCCGGCGGCGAGCTTTTCCGGAGCGGTAACCCAACCGCGCAGCGGCGGCTGAATCATCTCCCAGATGTCCGGGCGGATCGGCGTGATGCCGAGCGCATCGGCGATAATCCAGTCTGCGCCGGCGGTGATTTTGCTCATCAAATCGGCGTATCCAGCAGCCGTCATGTCGGCGGGCGCGTTGCGCAGAATCTCGATGTCCGCCACGATGACAAGCGGCGCGGGGCATTCCATCGTCTTTTTGAATCCCCCCTGCACCACCGGAGCGCCGAACGACGAATATCCGTCCACCGATGCGGCGGTCGCGACCACCATGTAGCGCCGGTCAAGCTCATAGACTGTGCGTTTGACCATATCGTTGATCGTTCCAGACCCGACCGCAATCGGAATCACATTTGCCAGCGGTTTTAATCGCTCGCGCAACGCCTCGATATGGCGATATTCGGAATGCAGCACCGGCGTGCCCGGAAAGATAAACGGCTGCTCCGTCGGAATCTTTGCCGCTTGCAAACGCTCATATACATCCTGTCCCGCCACGCGGAACGTGTTATCATCCGCCACAATCAGCGCCGTCACGCCAGGGAAATACTGTTGAAAAATCTGCGGCACATCGGCGCGGCAGCCGCTGCCGGAAATAAAGCCTTTGGTTTCGGACGCCGCCGCTAACGCTCGCTCAATCGTCGGATTACTCATCGTGTTGCTCCTTTTGGTTATGTTATGAACAAATCAATTCATCAATCATGTCTAATAAAAATTGTTTATCTGCTGTATTCGTAAATAGTTAGTCCGTAGGGCTTTTAGTATTGTAGCCGGTCAACCGTATTATCTTTCTACCGCGTAGCGGTTGCGGAGCATGTCGCTTACGGCGAATGTTCACCAGGATTCTGCATTTCTACAATACCTAAAGCGCTACGTGCTAAATAATACCAATTACGGTAAAATGGATCATATTCGCCCTGAGTAGGGCTAATATGATCGTTTCAAACACACCAATTGGTATAATTACCGTTATTTTTCGTATTCATTTTTTCAGTTTATGCCGCTCGCAGAAGTTCTGGCGTGTGTTTGATGCTTGTCATCGGAATTGCGCGATACGTATGCGCCGGAACGTAGCTATTCAATTTCAAAAATTCATTCAACGGCTGTTTCCGCAGCATTGCCCAAATTTTTTCCTGCACCTCTTCCGGCCATTCTCCCGCGAACAGTTCGAAAAATGGCTCGCCATATTCCGCTGGTTTCTGGAGGTTCGAAAAGCTCAAAAAACTGAGGCTGAGCGGTTCGTTCGTCTCCCAATCGAAGCGCAGCACGATGCTCTCAGTCAATTCGACCGCGCAGGTCGTTTCGGCGTCGCGGAAAAAAATTTCCAGCATGTCGCCGTTCCGGTCATATTCATACCGCGCTATATTCCCCGTGCTTAATCTCAATTCTTGCTGCTCTAATTCGATCATATTGAGATTGTTATGAAAGAGTCAGTAAATCGTAACTACACAGCCTATGTTGTATTGGGGAGAGCCTTGAAGGTGTTTGTCAAGGCTTCAAGGACGTTCTTCCCCTGTTTTTTGATCGTTGAAATAAAGCCACGAATGCGACAGAATGCGCGGGTACCCTCTGGAGAACGAAAGGTACCCGAAATCTTCTGTTTGACTTTGATCATGCGGAGATCGCGTTCGGCGAGATTGTTGTCAAAC
>DF820455.1:281174-324846 GCA_000739515.1 Candidatus Moduliflexus flocculans | reverse complement strand
CTTCGATCATCCGAAGGGCTTGCGGCAGATCTTCAATGGTAGAGACGACAATGACAGGTGTTTCCATAGAACATTTTTATACTCGTGTTTCTTGACTAAAATCAAGTAAAATTTTATCAGAATATGATGCCTGTGTAGTTACAGTAAATCAATAATTTCTTCGATTATTTTTCGCAACGTCGGTTCTTCGCTTTCGATCACACGCTCTCCAACATGCTTATGATGCGGAAACGTCGCAAGATTGCGATGGTGCGGCGCGTTGTCATATCGAAAAATCACTGTGCCGTCAGCATTCATATATTGATAACGATACTTCAACCGTTCTGGCGTTATTGATTCGACAAATTCCAAAATCGTTCCATTCGAAAAGGCGATTCTTCCCTCAATAAGTGATGCTCCAACAGCAAAATCTGTTTCATAATTGACATGAGAATCAACGCTGAACCAATCAGCTTGTTTGATAGCGATTTCTATCTGTTTGAGGCGATTTTCAAGCTTCATAACGAACGGTTTCCAGATCATGCAATTTCTTTTCTAACACGGCAACAGCGCTTCGCGCATGATCCCAAACAAACCAGACCTTATCATCGCCTAATTCGCCATTTTCAAATCGTTCCGCAAACGTTGACGTGTCAAACTTGAATGTCGCTTCGAACTCGCGCAAACGGCGTTGATATGTTGCCAATTTTTGTTCCAAAATGCGCTTACCTAATGCAAGGCTTTCTTGAATGCTTGGCAACGCACTTTTTTCAATCAGTATCGTGCTATATGTTTTCATCATCATATCCTCCCGCGTCAGCATTATTTCAACATCAGCCGCGCATCCTGCCAGACGGCGAGCAGCCAGTCCCATTGAATTATCGCCAGCGCCGCTAAAATGACATACGCGATCACCGTCACAGCTTTCGAGTCTTCAGCGAAACTCAGCGCCGTTCCGAAGGACTTTTTCGGCTTGATTTTCAGCCCTTCGAAATTGACGAACGCATAGACTTCATCCAGAATCAGATGGCTCAGATAGCCGAGGCCGATGCTGACGGCAATCGCAAACAGGTCGCGATCATCCAGCCGGAACGACCGCAACGCAAACGGCGCAGCAAACGTAACGATCAGCGCCGCTGGAATCGAATGGAAAATGCCGCGATGCGCGGTGTATTTCCGAAAAATCCAGCCGACGCCGTAGCGAATCGCCAACGCACCCAACGGCGGAAAGGCGATCCAGAGATACCAGGGAAGCGGCGGCTGACTTAAAATGTGCAAATACACGATGCTGCCGCCGACAATCGCGAGCAGATCGAAAATAATCGCGAATGGCTTGCCGGAATCGCTGTCCATGTCCGGCAGAAACGCGCCGATAAATCCGGCGGCGAACATGGCAAACGGCGTGAACGGCTCGACCGTCCACCGCGAAAGTTCGGCGAACGCCCCGGCGGCATACCCGACAAGCAAGCCAGCGGTCACATGGGTTCGGAATGCGGCCATCTCTGTTCCTCCCAATAAAGCCCAGTCAGGGTTCTACGCCCTGACCGGGCTGAAATTCGACATGTTCATAAACTTCGGCAAGCGCAAGACGCGCCGGAATCGCATTCAATTCCATCACGGCGTCGCGTCCGTCGGCGTCTGAAAAGAGCCAGAAGCGCGTCCCTTCCTGGCGCGTGTAGCATTCGATCAGCGGCGTGTCCTGGCTGATCAACAGATATTCTTGCAATGAAGCCACTGTGCGGTAGGCGGCAAATTTCGCGACGCGATCATAATTTTCGGTCGAAGGGGACAGGACTTCAATAACCACCGTCGGATTCAGCAGCGTGTCGCGGTGTTCATCCTCGAATTCCGGTTCGCCGCAGACCACAATGGCGTCAGGATAGACATAGCGTTTTTTTTGTGGGATGCGCACCCGCATATCGCTGGGATAGACGCGGCACGGTCGGCCTTTCATCTGCATGCCGAGTTCCCTGACGACATTTGCGACGATCAGGTTATGTGCCTCGCTTGCGCCCGCCATCGCGAAGATCGCGCCATTCACAAATTCGCTTTTGAATGCGCTGCGCCGTTCATAATCCAAATACATTTCCGGCGTGAATTCGGTTGTCCGAATAACATTGCTTGCTGCTTGCATAAAAAATATCCGCATGTTAGCTGTCAGACACCTCTCAGGTGTCTGACAGCTTTTCTTTTACGATCCGACAAGAATCATCTTCCCCATCCCTTACGATTAATAGTTGCAAAATTCGATTCTGCCGTCAATAAAAAAGAAAGATGTCTTTTGTCAAATTCTTATTGACGCGGAACGCAGAGAATGCAAGAACTCCTCCGTAGGTCGAAACTCCAATTTCGACCTACTATCAGACATGAAAACGCTATTTTCAGAGGAACTATTTAGGTAAGTCGAAACTCCAGTTTCGACTTACGCGATTACGGATGAAATTCTTTTTCAAAAAAATCGGATGGGTGGCGGGCGCGGTCTGCGTCTTATTGTTTTGCGCGTTTATTGGCTATCTCGGCCTGCCGCTGCCGAAAGACCTATTTGCGATCCAGAATGATCTTTCGGTTAAAATTACAGACCGCAACGGCGTCTTGCTGCGGGAAACCCTGTCGGCGGCGGGAGGACGGACAACGTGGCTGTCATTCGACCAATTGCCGGCCACTGTCACGCGGGCGGTCATGGCAGTGGAAGACCGGCGGTTTTTTTCGCATCCCGGCGTGGATGTGTTTGCATTAGGCCGCGCGGTCTGGCAAAATCTCGCGTCCGGGCGCGTGGTGTCCGGCGCGTCCACGATCACGCAGCAGCTTGTCAAGCAGCAGGTCGGCTTTCCGCGCTCACTGTGGGGTAAAGGCCGCGAAATGCTCTTCGCGCTAAGGGTAGAGCGGCATCTGTCCAAACAGGAGATTTTGACGCAGTACCTCAATCGCGTCAGTTTTTCGAATCAGGCGTTCGGCATCGAAGCGGCATCGCGCCTCTATTTCGGCAAGCCCGCCGCGCATTTGTCATTAGCGGAAAGCGTTTATCTTGTCGGCCTGATTCAAGCGCCGTCGCGATTTAATCCGTATCGCTCGCCGGAACGCGCCTTGCAGCGGCAGCGGCGCTTATTGGAACAACTGCGCGCGAGCGGCGCGATTCAGGAGGACGAGTATCAGCTTGCCAGTCGCGAAATGCTGCGCATCGTCTCAAAAAATCTCCATTTCAAAGCGTCCCATTTCTGCGATGCGCTGAACCTCTCCTCCGAATCGTCGAAGACGAAGAATTCCCCTCCTGGGAGTGGGAAGGGGTGGGTTGACGATTTGAATATCAGCCGTTCAACCAATACCCCACCCCAACCCCTCGCAGGAGGGGAAAACGCGCAGATCAAAACGACGCTTGATTATTATGTACAGCAGCAGGTGGAAGCAATTGTCACGCGCCGGATTGACGAGTTGAAGGATTATCACGTGACGAATGCTGCTGTTCTTGTGTTAGATAATGACACCGGCGACATCCTCGCGTATGTCGGCTCGAAGGACTATTTCGACGACGCGATTTCCGGGCAGGTGAACGGCGTGTTGGCGCTGCGTCAGCCCGGTTCGACGCTGAAGCCGTTTACGTATCAGTTGGCGTTAGAGCGCAATTATACGCCCGCGACACTCTTGCCGGACATCAAGGATTTCCCGAATGCGCCGCGCACGTTTATTCCAGAGAACTACGACCGCAAATTTCATGGCCCGGTGCGCCTGCGGGAGGCGCTCGCCTGCTCGTACAATCTGCCCGCTGCGCGGGTGGCGGAAAATATTGGCGTCGAGGCGTTAT
This sequence comes from Candidatus Moduliflexus flocculans, assembly GCA_000739515.1. GTDB lineage: Bacteria > Moduliflexota > Moduliflexia > Moduliflexales > Moduliflexaceae > Moduliflexus > Moduliflexus flocculans. Next base: position 321,068 of record DF820455.1, on the reverse strand, counting down.
ATCGCCGCCTGCATCAGTATGGCTTTGACAGCCTGAAAGAACTGCCGTCATTTTACGGCCCTGGCCTGACACTCGGCAACGGCGAGGTCACGCTGTTCGAATTGACCAGAGCTTACGCGATCTTGGCGCGAGGCGGCAAAACGCTGCGCGTGCGCACGCGTCTTGATGAGCCGATTGCGCCTTCAATGCAGGCGTTCGCGCCGCGTTCCTCATATATCATCGCGCATATTCTCGCGGATCGGCAGGCCGCCGTCCGCGCCTTTGGCGAAGATACGCCATTAGGGTTGCCGTTCGTCACCGCCGTGAAAACCGGCACGTCGAAAGATTACCGCGACAACTGGACAGTCGGCTTTACCCGCGATTACACGGTCGGCGTCTGGGTTGGGAATTTCGACGGGACGCCGATGCGCAAAGTCTCCGGGATTACCGGCGCCGCGCCGATTTATCGCGATGTCATGCTGGCATTGTATCGCCATTACAACCCGTCGAACTGGCTGGCATCGCTGCCGGAGGGATTGGTGACGCGCCGCATTTGCCCGCTGTCCGGGAAACTTGTCCAGGAAAATTGCCCGCACGGCATTGACGAGATTTTTTTTCAGGAGAACGCGCCGACCGAACCGTGCGATATGCACCATGCCGTCTGGGTGAATGCGGACGATGGCCTGCTGACCCAGCCGGACGCGCCGAATGCGGTCAAAAAAGTGTTCACGCAGTTTCCGCCGCTCTATCAAAGCTGGGCGCATGAAATGGGCTATCCAGAGCCGCCAACGCGCTATTCCGCGCATTCGCAAACCGGGACACCAACCATACACATTGTCCATCCAAATCATGGCGATGTCTATGCGCTCGATCCCATTCTACGGCCAGAATTTCAGACGATTCAGCTTGCGGCAGTCGCGCCGCCGGATGTGGAGCAGATCACATGGTATGTGGACGAACAGGAATGGGCGTCAGCCGCTTCGCCGTTTCGCGCGGCATGGCAAATTCGCCCCGGAACGCATCGCATCTATGCCGAAGGTGAACGACAGGGCGAAATCATTCGCAGCGAGGAAATTACAGTGTTTATCGTTCAATAAATATGCGTGTCCTCCCGTTCCATTGCTAAAAATGCGGCTTCCTTCTCTCTTTTCTTGACAATCTCTCCTATCTCGCAATAGTCAGAAACTCATTCGAATTTCTGCCGACCTGCCCTTTTTCCAGTATTTTTACATTGACGTTGCATTATACGCCGCACAGATTTTGAAAATCTGCGCGGCGTATGGGACAGGCATACTTATGAATGACGCCAGGCCGCATATCTTCTCAGACAGAGATCGCCTTGAATCAGAACATGAAGAGCAGACCAATCAATTGGCGGTGTTAGACCTGTTGGCTCAAACCATCACCTCAAACCTTGATCTTCCTCACATGCTGACCGCGATCTCCGAAGCAGTCTGTCATATCTTTCCCGGCACGGCGCTTGCCATTGGCACGGTTAATGAGGATAAAAGCCGGATTGAGTTTGTGATGGATTTTCCCGGAGATGAACGACATGAGACGATGGTCGGATTCTCAATGTCAATGAATTTTTCATCTCCGATCACCGTCGCATTGTTCCAAAAACAGACGCCATTTGTCATCGCAAACGCCGAGACCGAGCCAATGCTCGAACATCTTCAGGGCGTCGTGACGCGCTTTCAGATTAAAACCGCTGTGCTGCTTCCATTAATCACATATAACGACGTGTTAGGGGTCGTCCTCTTTTATAGTCGCAGCCTCTTTCGCCCATTTTCTCCGAAAGATGTCGCGTTTGCAAGAACCATCGCCGGACAAATCGCCGGGGCGATCCATCATGCGAAACTCTTCGAGCAAGAACGCCGCCAGCGTGAACGCGCTGAAATCTTGCAAGATATTTCAATGATTTTAAGTCACAGCCTTGACGAAGAGACCGTATTGCAAAAAATTCTGGAACAGGTGCGCCGAGTTATTATCTATGATGCGTCGGCAATTTTTTTGAAAACAAATGACGATTTAGTGCTGTCATTAGGCGCGAACGTTCCCCCCAGGTTTTTGGGCAGGCCCGTGCCGCTTGCCGGAACAAATTCTGCGGTTGAGGTATTTTTGAAGCGAACGCCGCTGTTGTTGCCGGACGTGGAGCTTCTGCCGCATTGGGATAAATGGGAAGAAACGTCGCAGATACGGAACTGGATTGGCGTGCCGCTTTATGTCGGCGATGACGGGCTTGGCGTGTTGACGGTGGATTATCATCAGCCTGGCGTTTATCGTGATGACGACATGCGGATGTTATGCGTCGTGGGCAATCATGCGGCGCTTGCCATTCATAACGCGCAGCTTTACCGCCAAATCCACCAGAAGAAGCAGTTCTTCGAGACGCTGTTCATGAACAGCCCGGTGGCAACCGTTATTACCGATCTCGACATGCGCGTCACCTCGTGGAATCCGGCAGCGGAACACCTGTTCGGTTATACAGCGGAGGAAGCGCGCGGGCAGCAGGTGCATGATCTGATCGTGAATCCGAATCGGAAGCAGGAAATGTCTGTGTGTACGAACTCTTTGAAAGAAGGAACGCTGATTCGGACAATCGCCCAGCGGCAACGCAAAAACGGGCAAGTCGTTGAGGTGGAACTCTACGGAGCGCCAGTGATGATTGAACAGACTATTGTGGCCTATATCGGCCAATATCACGATATTACGGAATTAGTGCAGGCGCGGAAAAATTCGGAGGCGGCGAACCGCGCCAAAAGTGCGTTCTTAGCCAATATGAGCCATGAACTCCGCACGCCGTTGACTGCGATCTTAGGGTTCAGCGAGTTAATGCAACATCGCGAGAATATGCCGCCGGAAGATGTCGCCTACTTGCGCACCATTCATCGCAATGGGGAGCATCTGCTGCTGCTGTTGAACAATCTGCTCGATTTAGCGCGGCTGGAAACCGGGCAGGTGATCCTGAATGAGCGTGATTTTAACCTTTATCGCATGTTAGAGGAACTCCGCTTTCTCCTTCTCTCTCGCGCCGAACATGAACACGTCCGCCTTGCCTTCTGTCTCGACCCGGATGTTCCGCGTTATGTCAGAACGGACGCGGTGAAACTTCATCAAGTGTTGCTGCATCTGATGTCCGATATTTTGAAGATTACCAATCAAGGCGAAGTCGAGTTATGCGTGACATATTGCCCGGAAGATGCCGAACATCTTGCCGATGGAAACGCCTGTTTATCCTTCGAGATCGTTTCGCGCCCGCTTTTGCCGATTCGCGCAGACGACGGGCTGATGCCGATTACCCGTCAATTCGCGCGGCTGATCGGCGGTGAGTTGCGCGTATTGCCGGACGAAACGAGCGAGCCATCTTCGCTTCGCTTCGCGTTCGACATTCCGGTCGGCATCCCTCATTTTCAGGAAATCGCCGCTGACATGCTGAGCGAGCAGCACGGCCAATCAGCACATGCCGCTGTCAAATTCGAGCGAATCAACTGGGGGAATGCTGACGCGCTGCCGCTCCAATTTTGGGAACAATTCAAATATGCGACGACGATCGTGGACATGTCAACCATGACCGCATGCATCCGCGAACTTCGCAGGCATGCCACCGAAGTCGCTGATGTTCTGACAGGCTTACAGAACGATTTCGACTATGTGAACATGCTGACGCTGATTGAACAGGCGAAAGTGCGCAAAGGAGATGAACGATCATCATGACCATCGAACGGTTCGGCATTTCGCTGTTGATTTTGGGAGGCGCATGTATCATGGCGCTTTCGATTCTGCGTACGAAACACATCTTGCATCTGCTTAAAGACAATCATCTCATCGCTCACTGGCGGCGTCTTTTCTGGTTGATGGTCTTTTTTTTAGGCGGATATGCCGGAACGCTTGCTTTAGTGGTTGGCAACCATCTCCCATGGCTGGCGATGGTGACCGGCGTGGTCTTCTTTTTCGGCGCGGTCTTTGTCTATCTGGTCGCGCGCCTGCAATATCTGACATTTCATGGCGTGTTAGGGAAATTAGAAGAGCGCACAGATGCGGAATCCGCCGTGCGCAAGGTCAATCAGGAATTGGAACAGCGCGTGCAGGAGCTTGCTATCTTAAACCTGATCGCCCAGACCGTTACGCGCTCGCAAGACCTTCAGACCTCGCTGGAATTAGCCTGTCACGCCATCACAGAGTTGTTTCGGAATTATCGCACCAGCATCGGCCTCTTAAACCGTCCCCAGAATGATCAAATGTATATCGCCGCATCGTATGCCAACCATGAAAACGCGCCCCTGTTATCCGGTATGATCCTCACATTCGAACAATCCTGTCCGATCTGCCAGCATGTTCGTCAGTGCCAGACCACAATCGCTTCGATGCAGGAGGCGTCTCATCTGCTCAGCACGCTCCGTCAGCGTTCCATTCCGACGATGGGAACCGAGCGCGTCATGGTGACGCCGATCTGTTCTGACGGCGATCTCTGCGGCGTCTTGTTTATTGAAACGGATAATGCGGAACAGAATTTTACGCCAACCGATATGAATATTGCTGAAACCGTCGCCGAATCTATCGTCAGCGCGATCCTGCGCGAAGAATTGCATCGGGAAGAGCGGCAATTGCGCGAGCGGATGCGCCAGAAAACCGATGAATTGGCACAGACGCTGAACGAATTAAAAACCACGCAATATCGTCTGCTGCAAGCGGAAAAAATGGCGGTATTAGGCACGCTGATGGCGGGAATCGCCCACGAAATTAACACGCCGCTCGGCGCGTTACGTTCATCAGTTGGCGATATTACGAAAACGCTTGAACAGACGTTCCGCCGTCTGCCAGAATTTTTTGAGGCGCTTCCAACCGCATTACGCCCGCAATTTTTCGCATTAATTCGCGAAGCAAATGAATCATCTTATGTGTTGAACGGAAAAGAGCGGCGGCAGGCTCGCCAGCAATTTATGGAAGCGCTGCAACAGGCCGGTTTATCAGAAAAAAGCCATTTAGCGGGAATGTTCGTGGATATGGGGGTGACGCAAGATGTGACGCCGTATATCGGGCTTTTACGCGCTTCAAACGCAGAGACCATTGTGGAAATGGCGTATCAATTATCCGGCCTGCAAGAGCATTCGCGCACGATGGCCACCGGCATTGAGCGCGTATCGCATATTGTCAAGGCGCTCAAGAATTACGCGCATTCCGATTATCGCGACGAGCCGCGCCTGGCCGATGTGCGCGAAGGGCTTGAAACTGTGCTGACGTTATATCATTACGAGATGAAGCATGGCATCGAAGTCGCGCAACATCTTGAATGCGTTGGCGCGATCCCGTGTTATCCTGACGAATTGATGCAAGTCTGGACGAATCTGATTCATAACGCGATTCAGGCCATGCAGGGAAAAGGACGCCTGGAAATTGGCATTCGCCAGACCTGTGAGGTGTCAGAAACCTCACAGGTCACAGGGATTCTTGTCGAAATCACCGATTCCGGTTGCGGCATTCCTGATGAGGTGAAGTCTCGTATTTTCGAACCATTTTTTACCACCAAAACAAACGGCGAAGGGAGCGGTCTGGGATTGGACATTTGTCAGCGGATTATCGAAAAACATCATGGCACAATCGAGGTTGAGAGCCAGCCGGGACATACCACGTTTCGCATTTGGCTGCCAAACGCGATAGCATGATCGAGCCTTGAGAATTCTTACACCGCAACGTATGAAAATTCTATTTCAAGAGGAGTGATCTGATGCTGCGAAAAATGGCGATTGCCATCATCTGCATGATAATATTTTTAGGAACGCAGAGCGCTGACGCCCAGAATGACGTGAAAATTGCATTGGTCATGAAAGCGCTCTCAAATCCGTTCTTTTTAAAGATGCAAACCGGCGCGAAAGAGTATGCGGAGAAACAAAAACTTCCCTTAGAAATATTTGGCATTGAGCGCGAAACCGATGTTGAGCGTCAAATCAGCATCGTCGAGAATTTGATTACCAGGGGATATGGCGCGATTGTGATTGCTCCGGCGGACTCAAAAGCCTTGATTCCTGTCTGTAAAAAAGCGAGTGAAAAAGGCATCATTATCGTGAATATTGATAACCCCTTCCACAAAGAGGTGCTGCAAGCCGCGCAACTTTCAATTCCCTTTGTCGGCTCAGATAATCGCGCCGGAGCAGCGATGGTCGGCGCATATCTCCAACAAAAAATGGGGAAAACCGGGAACGTCTTTGTCATTGAAGGAATTCGCGGCGTCGAAAATGCGGAGTTGCGTAAACAGGGCTTTATTGAGGCGGTGACAACGGACTCTCAAATCCAAATCGCGGCCAGCGAAACCGCGAACTGGCATACGGATGAGGCGTTTTCGGTGGTGTCGAATCTCCTGGAGCAAACGCAGAATGTGAATGCTATTTTCTGCGCCAATGATAATATGGCATTAGGCGCGATTCAAGCGTTGGATATGCTTGGCCTGGCCGGAAAAGTGTGGGTTGGGGCGTATGATAATATTGAGGAAGCGCGGCAGGAAATGCGCAATCAACGCCTGCACGCCACCATCGAGCAACATCCCGAATTGATGGGCGCGTATGGCGTCATGCTGGCTGCGCGAGCGCTAACAGGCGAAAAACTGCCAGATGACACCGCCACGCCGTTAGATTTAATTACGTATGAAGGATTTGAGAAAAAAATCGGTTTTTCAATTTCCAATGGGGCAAATCCGTTTTTTGCCTCATTGCAGCAGGGAGCGGCAAATGCGGCAGATTTGTTCGGCGTGCAATTGAACGTGGTGGACGCCGGGGATGACGACGCGCAGCAATTGCTCGATTTGCAGGCATTTATCCAGACGCCGGTTGATCTGATTATCTTGAATCCGACGAATGCTGATACTGTTGCCCCGGCGCTTGAAATGGCAGAGAGCAGCGGCATCAAAATGATTACAGTGGATCGCAAGGCATCCCGCGATGATCTCGTCATTTCGCACGTGGCATCTGATAACGTCGCGGGCGGGCGCATGGCAGGCGAATATATTGCGGCGCGGCTACAAAATAAGGGCGCGATTCTCGAACTTGAGGGCATTCCCGGAACATCCGCCGCGCATGAACGCGGCCAGGGCTTTAATGACATTGTTAAAACATATTCTCCTGATCTCAAAGTTGTCTCCCGTGAGGTCGGTTATTTTGATCGGAAAAAAGCGTGTGCTGCGACAGCCCGATTATTGCAGGAAGGGCAAGCATTTGACGCCGTCTTTGCGCATAATGATCAGATGATTCTCGGCGTCATTGATGCGTTTGACGCTGAGAAACAGGCAAAACGCCCGGTATTCGTCGGGTTCGATGCCATCCCGGAAGCCCTGGACGCAGTTGCCCAGCACAGGCTCGACGCGACCATTGCGCAAAAACCAGAAAATATGGGCTGGAAAGCCATCGAGGCTGCCGTAAAATATTTCCGCGGCGACATGTTGAATAAAGAAATTTTCGTTGATTTGGAATTGGTGACGACGAAATAATGCTGCCTGCGCGAAACGCCCATGATACAAGCTAAGCCGGCGTTCTGATTGGTAAGAGTTATGCCACAATTACGGAGCATCAAACATCGGTTTTATGTGGTGGCCTGGTTGCTGACGCTTGTCTTCGGTATCGTTTATTTCGAATTGGCCGTTTTTCTGAATAAATTATCCGTGAGTTCAGCAACCGGGCAAACTGCGGCATTGATTGATAAAGAAATTCAGCGGTTACAGGGAGGCTTCTGGAAACTCCGCTTCTGGGAACGGGCAGTCCAGCATCAAAACTATCCTGACGCCGATCAGCAGTTTGGCCTGACGCTGGAGCAGATCAAAACAAGCCTGAAAGCGCTGCCGTTAGAATCGTTTCCCGGACAATTATCCGGGCAAATCAAGCAGATTTCAGCCCTTCTTACGCAGTATGAAAATGACTTCGCCCGCCTGATTCAAATCGAAACTGACCGTCGGCTGAATCGGACACAGCTTGATTCCAACCATCAATCTCTCTCATCGGCGATTCTCATGAATAAAGATGTCGAACTCCTGAAGCCGCTGCTGAATTTAGATAAATTTTTGGGATTATATTTACAAAATCAGCGCGAATCAGAATATAAAGCCTTGCGCATGGTGTTCGAATTTTTACAAAAAAAATTGCTGCAATCCCCAATCATGGATGAGCGGATTCAATCCTACTTAGCTAAATTTGACAACCTGCTCCAAAAAGATTTTGAATTAAAGAACGCGATGAGTGTTATTAATACCGAATTCGACCAGATTGGCAGCGCGTTAATGGCGCTGTTTACCGACATTTCCCAGACAGCGGAACAACTCTCTCAGGAATCGCTGAGAACCGGCCAACTCTTGCGCCAAACAGTGCGGCAATGGTTTATCATTTCGATGGCGTTGACCTTTGTGCTGCTCCTGTTTATTATGAACATGATCGCGCAAAAAATTATCAAGCCGCTCCGAGATATGTCCTCGGTTGTGTCGCAGATTAAATCCGGCGATAAGACCGCGCGTTTCGTCTCTCAGGCGCGTGATGAAATCGCCGAACTCGGCTTTGCGTTCAACGAGATGCTTGACACGATCAACCAGCATCACTCTCATTTAGAAGAACTGGTTCGCGCGCGCACATCAGAATTGCTGCACACAAATCAGCAATTGGAATGGCAAATTACCGAACGCAAACGGGCGCAAGAAGACCTGGTGGCCTCGAATGCCGAATTGCAGGCGACTGTCGAAAATTTGCGGCGCACGCAAGCCCAACTCATCCAATCTGAAAAAATGGTCGCTTTAGGCCAACTGATCGCGGGGGTGGCGCACGAAATCAATACGCCGCTTGGCGCGATTCGTTCGTCTGTGGAGAGCATGTCCCAGACAATTGGACAAACGCTCGGAAATCTGCCGGAATTCCTGTTAACCTTATCTCCTGAACGCCGCCATGATTTTTCGATCCTCATCCATTCGGCAATCCAGCGGGATACCACCCTTTCAGCCAAAGAAGAACGAAAGATCAAACGCGAGTTAGCGAAAGAACTTCAGAATTATCAACTCGATTATGCCCCAAAAATCGCGGAATTGTTAGTGAACCTCGGCGTTTATGCCAATCTTCACGAGTTTATCCCGCTGCTTCAAGACCCGGAGCATGCAAAAATTTTGGACATGGCCTACCGGCTCTCCGGGCTATATGAAAGCACAGGAACGATTCTCACCGCGACAGAACGAGCATCGAAAGTGGTATTCGCGCTAAAGACCTATGCCCGGTATGATCATTCCGGCGAAATGGTGTCGGCGAATCTTGCGGATGGCATCGAAACCGTCCTGACCCTCTACCACAATAAAATTAAACATGGCGTGGAGGTCGTTCGGAATTTTCAATCGCTGCCGCCATTGCGATGTTATCCAGACGAATTAAATCAAGTCTGGACCAATCTCATTCATAATGCCTTGCAAGCCATGAGCAACAAGGGCACCTTAACCATTACGATCTCCGCTGTCTTTGCCAGCAATTGTGACGATGAGCGCATGAATGGCGCGCTGGTTTCGATCTCTGACAGCGGAAACGGCATCCCGGATGTCATCAGAGAGCGCATTTTCGAGCCATTTTTCACCACGAAACCCGCAGGCGAAGGGAGCGGCCTCGGCTTAGACATCTGCCGCAAGATTATAGAAAAACATCAAGGCACGATCACCTTCGAAAGTCAACCTGGCAAAACAACCTTCAATGTGTTCCTGCCGGTTTATGAGTCGTAAAGCTCGCGTGATCTCATACCTGTCGGGCGAAACTCCGGTTTCGACCGACACCATTAGGAGACAAACGATATGTTTGACGTTATTCCAATTGCGCGGGCGCAGTTGATCGAACATCTGCCTGACGGCATGATCGTGTTCGACAGCGAGGCCCGCATTGTTGATATCAACCCTGCGGCGGCGCAGATATTTGGCCAGCCCATTGCGCAATTGATCGGGCGGACGCTCGCAACGATTGCGCCGGAACATCACGGCTGGAAACAGATGTTCGACGCGCCTCATGATATTCACACCGAGATCGCGTTGTCGAATGGCGACGCGCCACGCGAGTATGATGCGCGGCTATCGTTGCTCTACGATGAGCCGCGCCGCGAGGTGATCGGGCGACTGCTGATTCTGCGCGACATCACTGCCCGCAAGCGGTCTGAGGACGCGCTGCGAGCCTCGCAAGACGAGCTAACAGCCTCGCTGCGTCGCGAACAGCAGCGGCGGATCGTCTCGGAAACGCTGCGGGAAGCCGCAACAATTATCAGCAGCACGTTAGAGCCGCGCCGCGTCATCGGTCTGCTGCTGGACGAACTGCAAAAAGTCGTCGCCTATCACTTTGTCAGTGTGATGTTGGAACACGAAGGACAATTGACGCGCGTCGTCCGGCGCAGCGAGCGCGGCGATTCCTACCATCCGCTGACGTTCGCGGTGAATGCGTACCCGCTGAACGCGCAAGTCTTGAGCGAAAAACGCCCGGTCGTCATTCCTGATGTCAGCGTAGATGAGCGCTGGAAAACTTCCGGCGAAACCCGCGTCATCCGTTCTCTGATGAACATGCCGCTTTTAGTGCAGGATCGTCCGATTGGCGTCCTGACAGTTGGACGCGCCGATGACATTCCTTATACCGACGAGGATGCCGCCATCGTCTTCGCGTTTGCCAGCCACGTGGCGGTATCGCTGGAAAATGCGCGGTTAGCGGATCGGACGCGGCAGGCGCTTATTGAAGTGCAAGACATGGTCGAACGGCTGCAACGCACGCAAAAACGTCTGGTTGAGTCAGAAAAGTTAGCGGCGCTCGGCAAGCTCGTCGCGAATGTCGCGCATGAAATCAACACGCCGATTGGCGCGATTAAAGCCTCTGCCGGAAATATTCTCGCCGCGTTGGACGAGACGTTGCGAGCGCTTCCCGTCGTTCTGCGAGATATTCATCCAGAGCAGCACGCCCTGTTTATCAGCCTGATCACGCGAGCCTTGCAGGAGAAACAGTTGTTGACGACCGCCGAAGAGCGCCGTTTCCGCCGGGCGCTCTGCCAGGAATTAGAAGACGCCGATCTTGCTCAGGCGGATGAGATGGCTGATATGCTTGTGGATATGGGCATTTACGCGCAGATTGACGAATTTCTGCCGCTCCTGCGACAGGATTCGCAGATGGCGCTGCTGCGCTCCGCCTACACGCTCGCCGCGCAGCAGCATCACAGCCATAACATCATCTCCGCCGTCAGCCGCGCCATGAAAGTCATCTCCGCCCTGAAGACCTACGCGCACCTCGACATGATCGGCGACATGAGTGCGGCTAATATCCCGGATGGGATTGATATTGCGTTGACGCTTTACCAGAATCAATTAAAACAAGGGATTGAAGTCGTCAAACGTTACGCCGATATTCCGCTGATTTCAGGCTATCCCGACGATCTAGTGCAAGTCTGGACAAACCTGATTCATAACGCGATCCAGGCCATGCAAGGCAAAGGGCGGCTGGAGATTGCGGTGTCGCAACATCAACCCCCCCCCTCCCAGGAGGGGAGTTCGCCCGTCGAATCCTCCACGCCAATTCCCCTCCTGGGAGGGACAAGGGGGAGGTCGTTTGTCGTCGTCGCAATCACCGATTCCGGCCCCGGCATTCCCGATGCGATTAAAGACCGCATTTTCGAGCCGTTTTTCACCACGAAACCCGCAGGCGAAGGGAGCGGATTGGGATTGGATATTTCGCGCAAGATCATTGAAAAACATCAAGGGAAAATTGAATTTGACAGTAAGCCTGGACGCACGACATTCCGCGTCTGGCTGCCGGTTTCATGAATTCCTCTGACAGGTTGAATGAGAATATTGTCGTGTTTTGGCAACATATGATTGACAGATTCAATATGTAGGGGCGACCCCCTGTGTTCGCCAAATAGATGGGGATTCACCAGAATCATAGGGCAGACACGGTGGTCTGCCCCTACTGGCATGATTAAGGAGCGTATTATGCGAATGTTCGACGATCAGCATCAGGAATTGTTATATCAGGGCGAAAAATTTTCCGTGTACCGTGTCTGGCAAACTGACGTTGCTGCCGCGCGGATTGTCAAGGTTGCGGAAAAAAAGAGAACAGTCGCGGCGCTCCGGCATGTCGAGGCGCTGCGCAAGGAATATCACCTGCTAACAGCGCTTTCATCCGAATATGTCATCCGGGCGCTGGAATGGCTCGAAGATGACGAACAGGCGGCGCTCGTGTTGGAGGATATCGGCGGCTGCTCGCTGAAGCAGGCGCTGCAAGGAGAAAATGCGCGGCTGCCGCCGCTCCCGGCGGCGCAGTTCCTCAGTTTCGCAATTCGCATCGCCGCCGGACTCGCCGCGATTCACCGGCAGCAGATCATTCATAAAGATATCAATCCTGAAAATATCATCTGGAACGCGCAAAGCGACCGGCTGCAACTGATTGATTTCGATATTGCCGCAACGCATACGCAGAAAGTTGCCTACGCCGGCAATCCCGAATTTTTGGAGGGCACGTTCCCCTATCTTTCGCCGGAACAGACCGGACGGCTCACTCGCGCGATTGACCCGCGTACCGACCTCTACGCCCTCGGCGTCACGTTCTACGAACTGCTAACCGGCCAGCGCCCGTTCGAGGCCGCTGATCCGGTCGAGCTGATTTCCGCGCATTTAGCGAAAACGCCTGTGCCGCCTCACGAACTCCCGGCATTGCAGGATACCGGAAGTTCCCTGCCTGTGCGCATGTTGTCCGCGATAATCGTGAAACTGCTGGCGAAAAACCCTGAAGACCGCTACCAATCGGCGGAAGGGCTGCAATACGATTTGGAGCGGATTCGCGCCGGGCTTGCCGAAGGAGAACGGTTTGCGGCCTTTTCGTTAGCGTCGCAGGACCTCTCCGGCCAGGTGCGGCTGCCTGAAAAATTATACGGACGGGATCGGGAAATCGGGCAATTGCGGGATGCCTACCGCCGCTTAAGAGATGGCGGCACGGAATTGCTGCTGATTGCCGGAGCCTCCGGCACGGGCAAAACGGCATTGGCAAACGAACTGCGCCTGCCGGTGCTGCAAGATCGCGGCTATTTTCTCAGCGGCAAATTCCAGCAGCTTCAGCGCACCGTGCCGTATGCCGCATTGACGCAAGCGTTCGCGCAGTTCTGCGAGATGCTGCTGAGCGAAACGCCGGAAGCGCTTGTGCAGTGGAAAACGCGGATTCTCGACGCAGTCGCAGGATTAGGGCAGGTCTTGACGAATATGCTCCCCTGTCTGACCGCCGTAATCGGCGCGCAGCCGGACGTGCCGGAGGTCGGCGGCGAAGAGGCGCGCCGGCGTTTTCAATATGTGATGGCGCGTTTCGTCCGTGCGATTGCCAATCAGGATCACCCGATGGTCATTTTTCTCGATGACCTGCAATGGGCTGACCCCGCGTCGCTCAGCTTGCTCCAGATGCTGCTCGCGGAGGGCGAAGGACAGCATCTGCTGCTGCTCGGCGCGTACCGGGATAATGAACTCTCTCCGGCGCATCCGTTGACCGCGGTTTTACATGAGATTCAGCAGGGGAGAACCATTCTTACGCTCAGCATTGCCGATTTAACGCAATCCGATCTTCAGGAGTGGCTGTGCGACGCGCTGCGTGTGACCGGCGCATCGGAGCGGGAACGCCTGCTGCCGCTAACAGCGCTGATCTTCCGGAAAACGCAGGGAAACGCCTTTTTTGCGGTGCGCTTCCTTCAGGATTTGGATCAGGCCGATCTGCTGCGTTTCGACGCCGCGACCGGCTGGATATGGGACGCCGCAGCAATTGAACGGCAGCATATAAGCGAAAACGTCGCGGAATTTATGGCGCGCACCATCCGAACCCTGCCGGAGGCAGAGCAGCGCTTGCTGATTTCTGCCGCCGCGATTGGCAGCGTCTTCGATCTGGCGCTTTTGCATCAGCTTTCCGCTGCAGAACGTGTCATTGCGAGGAGCGTCAGCGACGAAGCAATCCCTTTTCGTGAGCGTGTCATTGCGAGGAGTGACAACGACGAAGCAATCCCTTTTCGTGAGCGTGTCATTGCGAGGAGTGACAACGACGAAGCAATCCCTGGATTCAGCGGGATTGCTTCGTCGCTGACGCTCCTCGCAATGACGGCACTTCACAGCCGAGAGGAAGGAAACGAACCGCTGGAAGCAACCCCGGCATTCGAACGGCTTCTGCACGCGCAATTTCTCATGCCGGCGGAAGCCGGACGCTATCAGTTCGCGCACGACCGCATCTATCAGGCCGCCTATTCGCTGATTGAGGAGCAGGCGCGCCCGGCGTTTCATCTCAGCATCGGGCGGATGCTGCAAGCGTCAGCCGGCGCAGAAGAAGAGCATCTGTTCGAGATCGTCCGCCATCTGAACCTCAGCAGCAGCCTGCTCGACACGGAGGCCGGCAAAGAGGAATTGGCGCGGTTGAACCTGCGCGCCGCCCGCCAGGCGAGACGTTCCGCCGCGTTTTCGATTGCGGACGATCATGCCCGCCAGGCGTTGCGCCTGCTTTCCGACGATTGCTGGCAGCAGCAGTATGCCCTCGCGCTCGCCATCCATGATGAAGCGATTCAGGCCGCGTATCTCTGCGGCACGTATCAGGAGATGGAAACATTGATTGAAACCGTACTTGCGCAGATGGCGAGGCTTGCCGACGCGTCGGCGGCGTATGAATACCGCGTGTTGAGCTTTTCAGTGCAGGGGCAGGCGCCCAAAGCGGTGGAAACGCTGTTGGCAATTTTCAGCCGGCTCGGCGTTGAGATCGCCGAAGATGCCGCCGCCATGCCGCCGCAGCGCGTCACGCTGTTCCGCAAGGCGAAGATGATGCGCGATCCTGATAAACAGACGGCGCTCAGGCTCTTTTACGTCGGCGCCGCCACCTTTATGTTCGGCGCGCCGCACCTCCTCCCCGGCGTCACTAACACCATGCTCGCCCTGACGCTGAAACAGGGGCTTGTGCCGGAGACGCCGTTTATTCTGTCGTTCTATGGCATCGTGCGGCTGCTGTTCGGCGATTTCGCCGGGGCATCTCAGGCCGGAGAGATCGCGATGGAATTATTGGAGCGGGGGATCGGCAGCGACGCGATTAGAGTGCGCACCGGCAGCATTGTCACCTTCTATCTTGCCGGCATCCGGCAGCATTACAAAGAAGTCTGCAAAGCGATGATTGAGTATTCTCCGTTAGCGCTGCATGTCGGCGATTTCGAATACGCCAGCTATATTGCCTCGACCTATACGAATTTTTTAGGCCGAACAGATACGGAATTACCACGCTGGAAGGAACAAATAAACGCATTGCGTGAACAGATCATGCAAATAAAGCAGATATGGATATTACCGGCGCTTTCGATTGAAATGGCGGGAACTGCGGCGTTACGTGGTGAAACAGAAAATCTGATCACGCTTGAGATCGATCTTGAAAATATCATACAAAATATCCCGGAAACTCTTGCGAACGCCCTCTCATTTGCGACCTACTTGAAACGAATGGTGATCGGCGGCTGTTTTTTCAACGAAGATGCCGGATTGCCTGAGGCGCTTCAGAAGATTGAACAGTTGTGGAGTACAATCGGCATTCCGATCCCATATTATACCAGCGATTTCCATTTTTACCGTCCGCTCGCCTATCTGCGGCTCTGCGAAGGCATGGCGGACGGGGAAGAACGGGACACGCTACTGCGGAAAGTGGATGAGAGCCTGAATTTTCTGAAAACATGGCTGGCATTAGGTCCGGTGAATATCCGCCATAAATACGACCTGCTGCGGGCGGAACGCGCCCGGCTTGCCGGCCGCGCACGGCAGGCGGCGGCGCTCTATGACCGCGCCATTCAGGCCGCCTACGATCACGATTATCTCCACGAAGCCGCGCTCGCGAACGAGCTGGCGGCAAAATTTTATCTCGCGCAGCAGCGCGAACCATTGGCGGAGTTCTATTTCCGCAAGGCGCTCGAAGGGTATCAGGTCTGGGGCGCTGCCGGGAAAATCAAACAATTGGAAACCCGCTATCCGAAATATCTGCGGCGCGCCCGCCCCGGCACGGCGTCTGGCACGGAAACCGGCTCGTCGGGTGCGTCAAGTTTCGGCTTAGACATGCGGACGATTCTAAAGGCGGCGCAGGCGCTCTCCGGGGAAATCCACCTGCCGCGCCTGTTAGAGCAATTGATGCGGGCGTTGATCGAACATGCCGGAGCGCAGCGCGGCGTCTTTCTCCAGCGGCGCGGCGAAACGTTCGTCATTCAGGCCGAACGCACCATCGAAGGCCGGACCGCGATCTTCCAGGCGCTGCCGATGGAAGAACAGGCAGCGGCGCTGCCGCTTGCGGTGCTTCATTACGTCGCCCGCGCGCGCCGGCAGCTTGTCTTCGACAACCTTTCCGCTGACAGCGCGTATGCCGCCGATCCCTACATCCGGCAGCGGCAGCCGGTCTCGGCGGTCTGCCTGCCGGCGCTCAAACAAAATGAGGTCGTCGCGCTGCTCTATCTCGAAAATAATTTAGTCGAAGGGGCGTTCACGCCGGCGCGTCTGGAACTGCTGAACATTCTCGCAGCGCAGATCGCCGTTTCGATTGAAAACGCCGAACTCTACGCCAATTTGGAAGAGAAAGTCCGCCAGCGCACGGCGGAATTGGAGCAGGCAAACGCCGCTTTAGAACAGAGCCGCCAGATTGCGGATAAGGCGAATCAGGCCAAAAGCGAGTTCCTCGCCAACATGAGCCACGAACTCCGCACGCCGCTGAACGGCATTTTAGGATACGCCCAGATTCTCAAACGTTCGCACGGCCTGACGACAAATCTGAAAGATGGCCTCGATATTATTCAGCAGAGCGGCCATCATCTTTTGACGTTGATTAACGATGTGTTAGACCTTTCCAAAATCGAAGCCCGCAAAATGGAACTCTATCCGATTGCGGTGAATCTCAGAAGCTTTTTAGAGAATCTCGTCGGAATCGTTCGGATGCGGGCAATGGAAAAAGATGTCCGTTTTCAGTTTCATGGCGCGTCGGATCTGCCGCTCGGCATTGAGGCGGATGAAACCCGGCTGCGGCAGGTCTTGCTGAACCTCCTGAGCAACGCGATCAAATTTACGGAAAAAGGGAGCAATGTCACGTTGCGGACAACCTGCGTCGAACGCCATAACGGAGTGCGGCGGCTGCGGTTCGAGGTGGAAGATACCGGCGTCGGCATTTCTCCGGAAGATCAGGAAAAGATTTTCCAGCCGTTCGAGCAGGCGAAAACGGCGGCGCAGCAAAAGGAAGGCACAGGATTAGGGCTGTCCATCAGCCGCCAGCTTGTCGCGCTGATGGGGGGCGAATTGCGCGTGCGCAGCGAAATCGGGCGCGGCAGCGTCTTCTGGGTCGACGCCGAATTCCGTGTGATTACTGATGTGCCTGAAGGCGCAGCGCGGCGCGACGTGACGAAATATGTCGGCGAACGGCAGCGCCTCTTAGTGGTTGACGACAGCAAAGAAAGCCGCCTCGTGATGCTGCAATTGTTAGAACCGCTCGGTTTTGACATTCTTTTGGCGGAAAATGGCAAACAAGCCGTCGAGATGGCGCAGACGACGCGTCCCAATCTGATTTTTATGGATTTAGTCATGCCGGTGATGAACGGCTTTGAAGCGGTGAAAGCGATTCGCCGCATCCCTGAACTACAAGGACTGCCGATTATTGCGATGTCGGCCAGCGTATTGAGCGCGGAACAGGAGCAGAGCCAGAATGTGGGCTGTCAGGCGTTTCTGCCGAAACCGATTGATTCCGGGCAGCTTTTTGATGTGCTTGCTTCTTATCTTCCGATTCAGTGGGAATATGAAGACGCGGGCGAGCATATTTTACCAGATATGCCGCAAGAGGAAAACGAGGTGATTCTTGCGCCTCCGCGCGATGTTCTGGAAATAATTTACGAATTAGCGGTTTTAGGAAAGATGAGCCGCCTCCGCGAACAGGCTGACCGGCTTGAGGCAATGAATGTGCGTTACGTTCCATTTGCCGAGAAACTGCGCGAATTGATCAAAGCGTTTGCCGACAAGCAGATCGTGGAGTGGGTAGATGGGTATCTGCATGGGGTGTAAAAACAAGGCTGTTACGTTCTCAATTTCAGAAGAGGCAGAACCGCCTCGTTCCACGCTCCGCGTAGAATGCGGCCTGTTGGACGCTCTGCGTCCCGTGTGCGCCGCAGAGCGGCACGTGATGGGCATTCCACGTGGAGCGTGGAACGAGAATGTCACATGGTTACCAAAAAAGGAAAGCAATCTTATGAAAAATGACGAACAAATCCAAACAGTGTTAATTATTGACGATAATACGGTCAATTTAGGATTAATCGCTCATGCGCTGGAGGAAGCAGGTTTCGAGATCATGACCGCCCAGACTGGCGAAGACGGGATTTATAAGGCGCGATTAGGCAAGCCGGATTTGATCTTGCTGGATGTCATGATGCCGCAGTTGGACGGTTTCGAAACCTGCCGCCGCTTGAAAGCCGAATTCGAGACGCAGGAGATTCCGGTGATTTTTATGACCGCGCTTTCCGGCATTGAGGACAAAGTCAAAGGCTTTGCCGTTGGCGGCGTGGATTATATCACCAAGCCGATCCAGGAGCCGGAATTATTAGCGCGGGTGCAGACGCATTTGCAGATTCAGGCGCAGCGCCGTCAATTACAGCAGCAGGCGCTGGAATTGCGGCAGGCCAAAGAATTGGCGGAAGCCGCGCAGCGGGCGGCGGAAAGCGCGAATCAGGCCAAGAGCATCTTTTTGGCCAATATGAATCATGAACTGCGCACTCCGCTGAATGCGATTCTTGGTTTTACCGAGTTAGTCGCCCATTCACCGTCGCTGCAACCCGAAAATGTCGAACGGCTCGAAATCGTGCGCCGCAGCGGCGAACACCTGCTGACGCTGATCAATCAGGTGTTGGATTTCTCGAAAATCGAGGCGGGGCGCATTGCTTTGCAAGAAATTGATTTTGATCTGCCGCAATTGTTAGGAGAGGTCGAAAGTCTGTTCTTATTAAATGCCTCCAAAAAACAGATTCGCTTTCAGGTGGAGATTGCTCAGGATGTGCCACAGTATATTCGCACTGATGTGGTTAAATTACGACAGGTGCTCATCAATCTGCTCAGCAATGCGTTTAAATTTACTGCTGCTGGAAAGATTACAATACGTGTGACGCGGAAAATAGCGCCGCCGCGTGTGAATCACCAGGCGTCTCCCCCACACGAAATGCTCCGGTTTGAGGTGGAAGATACCGGCGCTGGCATTCGGGAAGAAGAACTCACGAGTTTGTTTCGCGCGTTTTCGCAAACAGAGACCGGACGCATCGCGCAAGAAGGCACGGGCTTAGGCTTGGCGATCAGTCAAAAATTTGTGCAATTAATGGGAGGGAACATTGCCGTCAGCAGCCGGGTTGGCGAAGGTTCCTCCTTTTCGTTTGAGTTGTCCGTTGGGCGGCCCACTCCTCCATCAGAACAGCGCCTTCGTGTCATCAACCGGCAATGGCCGATTGCCGTCGTGCACGATCAGCCGCCCCAATGTCTCTTTATCGTTGATGTCCTGCCAGAACAACGCCTGCTCCTGCGCGATCTTCTGCAACCGTTCGGTTTCAAGCTCATTGAAGCGGGCAGCAGCGAAGAAGTTCTGGCGCAGATGCCGCAGCATCAGCCGGAAATGATTTTCCTTGATGCAAATACGCCTGGCATGAGCGCAGAACACCTGGCTCAAACGATTCATGCCCTGCCGCATGGCGCGGCAGCCAAAATTATCCTGCTCAGCACCAATCACGTTGATGACGATCAGCATGTGGCGACGGTCACAACGTTTGATGGCTTTCTGCGCAAACCGTTTAGAAATGCGGAAGTGTTCGATATCCTCTCCACGCAGTTAGGGGTACAGTTTGAGTATGAAGCGCCGAAATATTCGCAGTCCCGCCGCGCTTCAGATGTCACGGAATCTCAACTGCACGAAGCGTTGAGAGCCTTTTCTTCTGATGAACGGAGCAACTTCGAAAAAGCGACGATTACAGCAGACATCAATATTATACGAACGCTTGCGCAATCTCTGCATAAGACACACTCTTCGTGGGGCGATGATTTGTTGTTGTTGATCGAAAATTTTGAGTATGCCAGACTCCTGCAAGCGTTACAGGCTTTTCCAGAGAGGGCGTCCGCTTCTGATGGCAACGAGCGATGAAGGCTTCAATCAGCGCGACAGCGATGCGTCTCAGGAAGATTCCCGCGTTCCACGCTTTGCGTGGAATGCTGCCCATCGGACGCTCTGCGTCACGCACGCGCCGCAGAGCGGCTGGCCTCGGCGCATGGTGAGGTGAAAATCGGCATGAACTTTTTTGTGTATGTGACATTGATATGCCTTTTCTGTTTCCTGCTGATCTGGAATCGGCGGCTGCTGCGAGAACTTGCCGCGCGCAAGTTGGCCGAAGAAGCATTACGCGAGAATGAAACCAATCTCATGGCGCTGATTGAAAACACCGATAGCCTGATCTGGTCGGTTGATCCTGAGTATCGCCTGATCTTCGGCAATCAGGTGTTTCATCGAAATATTCGAGAAGCACTCGGGCGCGAATTCGCGAAAGGCGAGAGTCTCCTCTCAGAGGTTATTTTCGCGGAATCCAGATCATATTGGCAAGCGTGCTATGACAGAGCGCTACAGGGAGAGGGGTTCAGCTTTGAACTTGCGCGGCACTTTCTTGATCAATCGCGTTGGGTGGAATATCGCTTGAGTCCGATTCAAGAAGGGGGGCGCATTCTCGGCGTCACCATCTTAGGACGCGATATCACCGCCCGCAAACAGGCGGAAGAGGCGTTGCGCAACAATGAGCGCGTCTTGCGCGCCCAGAACGACACCTTGCAGGCGCTCAACGAGCAGTATCAAACGATCAACGAAGAACTCGCCCAGACCAACGATCATCTTACCGCCACCACGCGCCGCCTAACAGAAAGTGAAGAACGCTTCCGCGCGATCTTCGAAAACGCGCCGGACGGCTTTCTGATCACCGATGCGGAGACCCGGCAATGTCGCTATGCCAATCCCGCGATCTGCCGGATGTTAGGCTATGAATTAGAGGAACTTCTTACACTCGGCATTCAGCATATCCATCCTGAAGCAGATTTGTCCTATGCGCTCGAAAATTTCGAGCGGCTGCGCAACGGCGAAGTCTCGATGGTGGATAACCTTGCCATGCTTCGCAAAGATGGCTCTGTTTTCTACATCGACCTGAGGGGATGCACGTTATACATCAATCAACGTCAGCATCTCTTAGGCATGTTTAGAGATATTACCGAGCGTAAACAGACGGAAACCGAATTGCGAGAAACCCGCGACTATTTAGAAAAATTGCTCAATTACGCCAACGCGCCAATTATCGTCTGGAATCCTCAGTTGCGCATCACGCGTTTTAACGCCGCCTTCGAGCGCCTGTCCGGGTATGCCGCCAACGAGGTGCTTGACAAAGAACTCACCTTCTTGTTTCCAGCGGCCAGTCGCGCCGTATCGCTTGCCAGTATCGAACGCGCCTTGCGCGGCGAATATTGGGAAACGGTCGAAATTCCAATCCAACGAAGCGATGGCGGCATTCGAGTCGTGTTGTGGAATTCCGCCAATATTTACGCGCAAGACGGCGTGACACTGCAAGCGACGATTGCGCAGGGCATGGACATTACTGACCGCAAGCAGGCCGAAGAGGAACTGCTACAGGCCAAAGAAAGCGCTGAAACCGCGAGCCGCGCCAAAAGCCGTTTCCTCGCCAGCATGAGCCACGAACTCCGCACGCCGCTCAACGGCATTTTAGGCTACGCGCAAATCCTTGCCCGCGATTCCGACCTGACGACGACGCAGCAAGAGCAAATTCTGACAATTGAGCGCTGCGGCCAACATTTGCTCAGCTTGATTAACGATATCCTCGATTTGGCAAAGGTCGAAGCAGGTACGCTTGATGTGTTCGAAACCGATTTCGCGCTGTCAGCATTCTTGCAGGATATTACCGCGCTGATTCAAATGCGCAGCGTGTCAAAAGGGCTGACGTTCCGGCTGGAATACACGACGCTTCCGGCAGTCGTGCATGGCGCGGAGCATCGCCTGCGGCAAGTGTTGTTGAATATATTAAGCAATGCGCTGAAATTTACCGAGCGCGGTCAGATCACGCTGCGCGTTTCGGTGATTCGCGATGCGTTGATTCGTTTCGAAGTGAGCGATACGGGCGTGGGGATCGCCGAAGAGGACTTGGCGAATATTTTCGAACCGTTTCGTCAGGCAGGCGAGCAGGAATATCGGATGCAGGGCGTAGGTTTAGGATTGGCGATCAGCCGTAATTTTGTGCGTGCAATGGGAGGCGAGTTGCACGCACGGAGTCAACTCGGCGTCGGCAGCGTCTTCTGGTTCGATCTGCCATTGCCACAAGTCGCCGCCCCACCAGCGTTAACGCAATCGTTGACCGAACGTATTTGCGGCGTCTTCGGAACGCCGCCAACGATTTTGGTGGTAGATGATGAATTGATCAGCCGTTTTTATCTGTGCGACGCCTTAACCTCTGTCGGCATCCGCGTCATCGAGGCCGCCAACGGAGGCGAAGGGCTGACGCTCGCGCAGGAACAGCGGCCTGATGCCGTTATTACAGACATCGTCATGCCGGATATGAACGGGCTCGATTTGATTCGCCGCCTCCGCCAGACGCCGGAGTTGCGCAACATGGTGATTCTGGCCGCCTCCGCCAGCACGTATCCCGAAGATCAGCAGGCATGCCGCGACGCGGGGAGTCAGGCATTTTTGTCAAAACCGATTCATCTCGACCAGCTATTTGCCAGCCTTCACGAGCTATTAGGCGTTAAGTGGGTTTATCGCGAGGAACGCGACGCGGAGGAACACGCGCCGAATTTCGCTGAACTCGTGCTTCCTCCGGCCAACTCGTTGCGCGCGCTGCTCGAATTCGCGCAAATCGGCGATATTCTGGAACTGCGGCGGCAATTGGCAGCGCTGGCAGATACGAATGCGGAGTGGCAGCCGTTTCTCCGCCCCTTGCAGGAACTCGCGCAGCAATTCCGGCTGACCGACATTCGGGCCCAATTAGAAGCCGCTTTAGCACGCCTGAAATGACCCAATCAGCGCAACAGAGATTCTCGCCAGGAAGCTCATCTTGCACGGATTGACACAGTTCTGCCCGGCCACAACGCGTAATACCATTACACCTATATGCGGCCTCGGCCTTGATATTTGCAAAAAGATGATTGACAAACATCAAAGGAAAATTGAATTTGCAAGTCAACCAGGATGCGCGACATTTCGCGTCTTTTGGCCTGTGAACTTTATCTTGGAGATGACGTTGTAAACCGATGAATCCGACACTCAAACTCATAAAATTTATCAAACCCTACTGGCACTATGCGCTGATTGCGCCGGTGCTGATGCTGGTCGAGGTGGCGATGGACTTAATGCAGCCGCGCATGGTTGCGCATATTGTGGATCAAGGGATCGCGCGTCTCGACCTGACGGTCGTATTTCATACCGGCCTGCTGATGTTCGGATTCGCGATGATTGGCGCGTTGGGCGGCATGAGCAACGGCATCTTCGCGGAAATGACCGTGCAAGGGGTCGGTGCAGACCTGCGTGAGGCGCTCTTCCGCAAGGTACAGACCTTTTCCTTTGGCAATCTCGATGAGTTCGAAACCGGTCAACTGATTACCCGCCTGACGAACGACGTGACGCAGGTGCAGGAGGCGCTGCTGCTGTCCCTGCGCGTCTTCGTGCGCGCGCCGCTGCTGCTGATCGGCAGCCTGATCATGGCGGTGATCACCAGCCCGCAATTGGCGTTTCTGCCGCTCCTTCTGATGCCGGTTGAATTAGTGGCCGTGATCTGGATCGTCAAAAAAGCGACGCCGCTGTATGTCATCGTTCAGAGCAAATTGGATGCGCTGAATCAGGTCATGCAGGAGAATTTGGCGGGCGTGCGCGTCGTCAAGGCGTTTGTCCGCGCCCGGCATGAAGAAACGCGTTTCGAACGCGCCAACACGCAGTTGACGGATCGCGCGATTCATGCCGCCCGCGTGGTTGCCGTGATGCCGGCGTTTATGATGCTGACGATGAACTGCGGTATTATCGGCGTGTTGTGGTTCGGCGGGCGGAACGTGGTGACCGGTCAGATGCAGTTAGGGCAGATTATCGCGTTTGTGAATTACTTGATGATTACCCTCTTTTCGCTGATGATGGTGAGCCAGATTACCATTCAGATTGCGCGAGCGGAAGCCTCAGCCAAACGAATTCAGGAAGTGTTAGCCAGCGTGCCGAAGGTGCGGAATCGCCCCGATGCGCTGACGAATGTCGTGCTGCAAGGCCGCGTCAGTTTCGAAAACGTGACATTCAGTTATAATGGGAAAGATGACAGGGATCCGGTGTTGAAAGGGATCAACTTCAGCGCCGAACCAGGACAGACGGTGGCATTGCTTGGCACAACCGGCGCGGGCAAATCGAGCCTCGTGCATCTGATTCCCCGCTTTTATGATGCCACCTCTGGCCGCATCATAATTGACGGGCATGACGTGCGCGATCTCGATCTGACCGCGCTGCGCCGCCAGATCGGCATTGCCTTGCAAGAGACGATCCTGTTCAGCGGTAACATCCGCGACAATATTCGCTATGGCCGCCCCGACGCCTCTGATGAGGAGGTCATGGCCGCTGCGCAGGCGGCGCAGGCGCACGACTTCATCAGCGCCATGCCTGCCGGATATGACACGGTGTTAGGCCAACGCGGGGTGAATCTCTCTGGCGGGCAGAAGCAGCGTCTTGCGATTGCGCGGGCGATTCTGCTCAAGCCAGTCATCCTGATTTTAGACGACAGCACCAGCGCGGTGGACGTGGAAACCGAAACCAAAATTCAGGCCGCATTGGAAACGATCATGCACAACCGCACTAATTTTGTCATTGCGCAGCGTATCAGCACGGTCTTGAACGCCGACAAAATTATCGTGCTGGACGATGGCCAGATCGCCGCCACCGGCACGCATCGCGAATTATTAGCCAGTAGCCCGATTTACCGCGAAATTTACGACTCGCAATTAGGGGGAACATAGCTGTCAGACACCTTCAAGATGTTTGACAGCTTTTGAGCCTGTTATTTAATTCTCTAATATTATGCAGCGTCGCCGCGTTTCCCCTCAACAGATCGAATCAGTTGCGTAACATCAGTTATTAACACTCTTGACAAAGCAGGTGAATATGTCTGAAACACGCCGAATCCACACACAGGCCGCGCCGCCGTTAGGTTTTCGTCCGGGCGGCGGGCCGCCGATGGCGTTTTTACAGGACGCGCCGAAATCAAAAGACACTCGCGGCACATTACGCCGCCTCTGGGGATATTTGCGGCAGCAACGCGCGATGTTGCTGACGGTCGCGCTGATTGTCAGCCTCACCGCCGTGATCGATCTGCTTGGCCCGTACCTGATGGGAGTCGCGTTAGACAGGTATATCAGCAAGGGCGATCTTTCCGGTTTGCTGCGGCTGCTCGGCTGGATGGCGCTCACGTATCTCTTCGCGGCGGCGGGGACGTGGCTGCAAACCTATCTCATGGCTGGCATCGCGCAGCGCGTCGTCCGCGCCATGCGAGCCAACCTGTTCGCTCATCTGCAAACGCTGCCGCTGCGCTATTTCGATCAGCGAGCGCACGGCGACATCATGAGCCGCCTGACGAATGACGTGGAAAATATCAGCAACGTGTTAGCGACGAACGCCAGCCAATTGATCGCCAACGTGCTCGGCGTGGTCGGCGTGATCATCATCATGTTCATGCTGAACGTGCCGCTTGCCGTCGTCAGTCTTGTGGTCATGCCGCTGACCGTGCTGCTGACCCGCGCTATCGCCAAACGCACCCGCGTCGGTTTCCGCGCCACACAGCAGCATCTCGGCGAACTGAACGGCATCATCGAAGAAACCATCACCGGCGAACATGTCGTGCAGGCGTTTGCGCGGGAAGCGGCGACGACCGAACAATTTTCCGTCGTGAACCGGCGCTTACAGCAAGCGGCGTTACGCGCCCGCATTTTCACCAGTTTCATGGGGCCGCTGATGAATATGGTGAACAACTTAGGACTGACCATCGTGGCCTGCGTAGGCGGCTGGCTTGCGGTGGCGGCATTAGCGACAGTCGGCGAAATCGCGACGTTCATCAACTACGCCAACCGCTTGGGGCGACCGCTCAACATGATCGCGCAGCTTTTTACCTCGATTCAATCGGCATTAGCGGGCGCGGAACGAGTGTTCGAAACGTTGGATGAGCTTGCGGAACGCGACGCCCCGGACGCGCAGCCGGTCTTGCATATCAACGGCGCGGTACGACTGGAGGATGTCAGTTTCGGATATGACGCGAATGTGCCGGTGCTGCAACATATCAGCCTTGCGGCGTCGCCGGGGCAAATGATTGCGTTAGTCGGTCCGACCGGCGCAGGGAAAACCACGATTGCCAACCTGTTGACACGGTTTTATGACATTCATCAAGGCGCAATTTGCATTGACGATGTGAATATCGCCGCCATGCGCAAAGATGATCTGCGCCGCAAAGTCGGGTTAGTGCTGCAAGATAATTTCCTGTTCGCCGCGACCGTGATGGAAAACATTCGTTATGGCCGCCTTGAAGCGAACGACGAAGAGGTCATCGGCGCGGCGAAACTCGCGAATGCCGATGTCTTTATTCACCGCCTGCCGCGTGGCTACCAGACCATGCTGACCGAGCGCGGCAGCAACCTCAGTCAGGGGCAGCGTCAGTTGCTCGCGATTGCCCGCGCGATTCTGGCTGACCCGGAAATTTTGATTTTGGACGAGGCCACCAGCAACATTGACACCCGTACTGAAAAGCACGTGCAGGAAGCGTTATTACGCCTGATGGCAGGCCGCACCAGCTTTGTCATCGCCCACCGCCTTTCCACAATTCGCGACGCGGATCAGGTGCTTGTCATTCGTCGCGGCGAGATTATCGAACGCGGCACGCATGAAGGTTTGTTGGCGCAGCAAGGATTTTATCATCATCTGTATATGAGCCAGTTTAAAGGGCAGGAGATTTAAAGATTTTCAGAGGAGAAATCTATTTTATGCTATCGCCCGCTATTTCAGATATATCTTCAACGACACCTCAGCCGACTTCTGCGCGTCCGACCATCGGATTTCTCACGCATGGCCTGTGGGATGCGTATGGACAGGCGTTATGGCATGGCGTGATAGACGCCGCCAGCGCCGCTGACGCCAATGTGTTTTGCTTTCCTGGCGGCGACCTCCGGCAGGAGAGGGAGACGCCGGAAGCGCAGGCCAATTTTGCGTATGACCTTGTCAGTTCCGACAACGTAGATGGGTTGGTGTTAAGCGGCGCACCGCTCAGCAATTTTGTCGGTTTAGATGGATTTCAGCGGTTTTGCGACCGCTTTCATGGCTTAGCATTAGCAATCGTCTCGGCGGCGCTCCCCGGCATTCCGTCAGTCTTGTTAGACAATTATCAGGGCATGCGGGAAACGGTTGCGCATCTGGTCGAAGCGCATGGTTGTCGGCGCATCGCGTTTATTCCCGGACCATCCACAAATCCAGAAGCGACGATCCGCTATCAAGCCTATTGCGACACGTTGCGGGACTACGGCCTTCCGCTCGATCCGGCGCTGGTAGCATCGCCGGGAGCGTGGAATCACGCTTCTGGCTGGCAGGCGGTGGCGGAATTGCTCGACCAACGCCAGGCGCGGTTTGAGGCGTTGATTTCCGCCAATGACGGCATGGCGATTGGCGCGTTGGAGGCGTTGCAAGCACGGGGAATCTCTGTGCCTGATGAAATGCTGTTGACCGGCTTTGGCGACGGAGGCGACGTGCACATCTTAACGCCGCCCTTTACGACCGCACGGCAGCCGTCTTACGAACAGGCGCATCAGGCGACGCAGTTTGTGCTTGCGCGTTTGCGCGGCAAATCGGTGCCAGAGGAAACGTACCTGCCGACGCGCTTAGTCATCCGGCAATCCTGCGGCTGTCTCGAATCGTATGCGACCCGCGCGGAGTCGGTCACGGAAACTGCCTCGATACAGCCGTTTGCCAGCGCCTTTGCCAATTGTCAAGACGTGGTCTGGCGCGAATTAGCTCAACTGATTGACGCTGGCAGCGCCCGCGCTCAGGAATGGGCGCGGCGTCTGACTTCGGCGTTTATCGGAGAAATCACAGGGCAAACGCCAGGGCAGTTTCTCCGCGCACTGAATCAGGGACTGAGCTACCTGAATACCGCGTCTCGCAGCGTGTCGGAAGGAGAGGATGCGCTCGCGATTTTGCGGCGGCACGCCTCTCCCTTTCTGCATGGCGCGGAACGCTCGCGAGCCGATGACCTCTGGCAGCAGGCGCGTCTTTTTATCGCGGCGACCGCTAAACGACAGGAACAATTTCACACCTGGCAGCAGAAAGAATATCTCCAGGCTGTCCGTCAGATCGAAGGCGCGTTAATCACGACATTCGACCTGCATGGGATATGCGACGTTTTGACGGCGGCGATGCCGCGTTTGGGGGTCCCCTCGTGTTATGTAGCGTTATACGAGCATCCCGGGCAGGCGGCGTCTCAGGCGCGTTTAATTCTGGCGTATCATGATGGGCGCGTCGCTGAATTGCCCGCAGATGGCCTCCTTTTTCCGGCGTGTCAATTAGCGCCGCCAGAGGTCTTCCCTCGCCATCGTCGTTATAATATTGTGGTTGAGCCGCTTTACTTTCGGACCGAGCAACTCGGATTCGCGTTGTTTGAAGTCGGCCCGCGAGACGGCTCGGTTTATGAAGGGCTGCGGACGACATTGAGCAGTGCATTGCAAGGCGCGTTGCTGCTCCAGCGCGTGAACGCGCACGCCGCTGAAATCGCGGCGGCCTACGAAGAAATCCGTGTGCTGAATACCCGGCTGCAAGAAGAAAACCTCCGCATGAGCGCCGAATTAGACGTATCGCGGCGCATTCAACAGATGATTCTCCCGCAGCCCGAAGAACTCCAGCAGATCGAAGGATTGGATATTGTCGGCTACATGCAGCCTGCCGACGAAGTCGGCGGCGATTATTACGATGTCTTCAATGTCAATAACATGACACATATCGGCATCGGCGATGTGACCGGGCACGGCTTGGAAAGCGGGATTCTGATGTTGATGGTACAAACCGCGATCCGCACCTTGATCGAACATGGCGAGTCCGATCCGGTCACGTTTCTTTCGACATTGAACCGTGTGGTGATGAAAAACGCGAGCCGGATGCGGGTGGATAAAACCCTGACATTGGCGTTTGTCAACTATCAGCACGGGTTGTTAAAAATTGCCGGTCAGCATGAAGACCTGCTGGTCGCGCGACGAGGCGGGCGAGTGGAACGAGTTGATACGTTCTATCTCGGCTTTCCATTAGGGCTTGAAGAGGACATTGCCAGGTTTGTCGCAGAAGCGACCATCACTCTTGAGCCAGGCGATGGGGTTGTGCTCTACACAGACGGCATCACCGAAGCCGCAAGCCCTGACGGCGAATTATACGGACTGGAACGTCTCTGCGCAACGCTCAGCCGCCACTGGGAACAACCGGCGGAAGCCATCAAATAAGCCATTGTCGCGGATGTCATGCGGCATATTGATCGCCAGAAAGTGCTGGATGATTTAACCTTAGTCATTCTAAAACAAAAATAATCGGTTGGGAACGCTCCATTTTCAGGGGAGAAAAGATGTTATGAATATCGTCTTTATCGCCGCGTTATGCGGATGTATTGGAATGCTTCTATTTCTCGTCGTTTTTTTGAAAAACAGATGTAAACGACTACAGAAAAAGGTGGAGACGATACAAGAGCAGCTTGCGATAATCACCGACCATTTACAGGCGCTCGTCGGCTATGTTGACGCGCAGCATCGCTACCAGTATGTCAATAAGCGGTACGCCGAATGGTATGGGTTTTCAAAAGATGAGATGATTGGAAAGACGCTTCAAGAAACGCTCGCCCCGCAAGCCTATGAGCGGGCGCATCCCCTTCATGAAGCCGTCTTGCGCGGGGAACATCTCTCATTTGAAAATACTGCGCCAGGGCCTGATGGTCAGCAGCACCATCTCTGGGTAGATTTAGTGCCGCATTTCGACGCCGCCGGGAATGTCAAAGGATTTTTAGGTTTATTGATTGATATATCCGATGTGAAACGACAAGAAGAAGAATTGCGCCGCGCCAAAGAAAAAGCTGAGCTTGCGAATCAGGCAAAAAGTACGTTTTTAGCCAATATGAGCCACGAATTGCGAACGCCGCTCAACAGCATTTTGGGGTATGCGCAGATTCTTCAGCGCGAGCAATCGCTCACTCAGCCCCAGCGCAATGCGCTTGCCGTGATCGAACGGAGCGGATATTATCTATTAGACCTGGTCAACGATATTCTGGATTTAGCCAAAGTCGAAGCTGGAAAAGTCGAATTGCATGAAATTGATGTCTGGCTGTCCCCCTTCCTTCAGAGTATCCGCGATATTATACAATTCAGAATCGAATCAACGGAGGTGGCGTTTCAATTAGACGTTGCTCCAACTCTGCCTCAGATCATTCACGTTGATGAACGTCGGCTGCGGCAAATTTTGCTGAATCTGTTAGGGAATGCGATCAAATTCACCGAACGCGGCAGCATTACGTTACGGGTTGTTGAGAAGCAACCCTTTGCGTCTGAGGGAATGAATCTTGCGCGGATACGCTTTGAAGTGGAAGATACTGGTATCGGCATCAAGGAAGAGGAAGTAAAAGATCTGTTCGAACCGTTCAAACAAGTTGGAGACAGCGGTCACAAAGAGCAAGGGGTCGGCTTAGGGTTAGCCATCAGCCGAAACCTCGCGCGCATCATGGGCGGCGAATTGCATGTGGCGAGCGAAACTGGCGTTGGCAGCCGGTTTTGGTTCGACTTATCCGTGCCGGCCAGCGCGTCTGTCGAAGCAAATACGCCAGTTGAGATGCCGCGCATTATCGGCATTACAGGGGCAAGCCCCCGCATTTTAATTGTGGATGATAATGTCATGAATCGGCGGGTTCTTGTGGATGCGCTTGCCCCAATCGGTTTTGCTGTCCATGAAGCCAGCAATGGCTTCGAAGGATGGCAATATTGCCTCGAATGGCGTCCGCAAGCGGTCATTACGGACTTGCGAATGCCGGAGATGGATGGAGTGACGCTGATTCGACAACTGCGGCAATCCCAAGCGCTCAACGATATTGTCGTGATCGCCTCATCAGCCAGTGTATATCTGGAAGACCAGCAACAAAGCATCGTGGCGGGCGCAAACGTATTTCTTCCAAAACCGATTCACATTTCGACGCTATTGCTTCAACTTCAGCACTTACTGCATCTGACATGGCAATATGCGGAAACTGCCAATGGCACTGACACAGAACATCTACCAGGCGTGATAGACCCGCAGGAGAGCCGCATGCTCCAGGAACGATTGGCCGCGCTGCCTGATGATCTGGTGCGTCGCTTGCGAAAATTCGCCCTCATCGCTGATGTCCTGGAACTTGACAGAGTCGTTGAGGATATTCGGAAACTTGACGCCACTCTGGCCGACACGTTGGCCGCGTTGATAGAAGAGTTCGAATATCAGAAGATTTTGGAATTCGTAAACGCTCCTCGTCAGGATTGAATTCGAGAATCAAATGAACCGAATTCTTGAGTTCCCCGCGATTTGTTCATTGACATTTTTACGATAACCGCGAGAACTTCTCTCCGTTCATCATATCAAATATTAATTACTGACTCATGTTACGCAGCGTGATCGGCAATTCCCCTTCTGGGAGGGGCAAGGGGTGGGTTGTTATTTTTGCGGCGTCTCCCCGTTCGCCCCCCCCGCCTCCTCCCAGGAGGGGAGTTCACCGTCATCAGATCGAACCTGCTGCGTAACATCAGTTAATTATCAACCCCGCAGCACATAAAGACATTAATGTTCAGCAGAACTCCGTACCGCCGACGTCCTCGTCGGCCTTTCTTACATGCGCCGAGGAGGACGTCGGCGGTGTGGCGCATTTGCCAAAATTAGTGCTTTCGTGTAGTAGCTTGAACGCAGGAGGAATCTTATGCGAACCATTATCGAGCCGTTTCGGATTAAAATGACAGAGCCGATCAAAATTATTTCCCGCGCCGAGCGCGAACAAAAGTTGGCGCAGGCGCATTATAACGTCTTTTTATTAGATGCCGAAGATTGCTGCATTGATTTGCTGACCGACAGCGGCACGGGCGCGATGTCCGACCGCCAGTGGGCGGCGCTGATGTGCGGCGATGAGAGCTATGCCGGCAGCAAATCGTGGAAAAAGTTTGAGGCCGTCGTCAAAACGGTTACCGGTATGAAACATGTCTTTCCGACCCATCAGGGACGCGCGGCGGAAGGAATCCTCGCGCAAACTCGCGTGAAGCCGGGACAGATTATCCCGAATAACAGTCATTTCGATACTACGCGGGCCAACATGGAATATGTCGGCGGTCAGGCGCTGAATTTTCTCTGTCCCGAAGGGCTTGATCTGACGATTGACGTGCCGTTCAAAGGCAACATGGCGCTTGACGCGCTTGAGCGCTGCATTCAAGAACATGGCGTCGGCCAGGTTCCTTTTTGCATGCTCACCGTGACGAACAACACCGGCGGCGGTCAGCCGGTGGCGCTCGCAAACGTGCGGGCTGTGAAAGCGCTGCTGCAAAAGTATGGCATTCCGTTGGTGATTGACGCCTGCCGTTTCGCGGAAAACGCCTATTTCATTCACGAACGCGAAGACGGGTATCAGGACAAATCGCTGCTGGAAATTGCGCAAGAGATGTTTTCCTATGCCGATGCCGCGACGATGAGCTGCAAAAAGGACGGATTGGCGAATATCGGCGGATTTTTCGTCTGTAACAATGACGAATGGGCGGAGGATTTCAAAAATCTGCTGATTCTGCGAGAAGGCTTTCCGACGTATGGTGGCCTGGCCGGGCGAGATTTAGAGGCGATTGCAGTCGGCTTAATGGAAGCGTTAGAGTATGATTATCAGGTCTATCGTCATGCGACAGTGGAATATTTGGGGCGCAAACTCCTCGAACGCGGCATTCCGCATGTGCGCCCGGTCGGCGGCCACGCGGTCTTTCTCGATTCCAAACGCTTTCTGCCGCAGATTCCGCCGCTGCACTATCCCGGCATCGGCCTCGTCAACGCGCTGTATGTGGAAGGCGGCATTCGCGGCGTGGAATTGGGGAGCGTGATGTTTGGCCGCCGCGACGCACAGGGGCGGGAGATGGAATCGCCTCTGGAATTGGTGCGATTGGCCTTCCCGCGCCGCGTCTATACGCAAAGCCATTTCGACTATTTGATTGAAGTAATTGAGGATGTCTGGAAGCAGCGCGACCAGATTCCCGGCTATCGCATCACGTATCAGCCGAAATTTTTACGGCATTTTACCTGTCATTTCGAGTCAATTAGAGTATGACCGTTTTGCCTTATGAAGGTGGAGATGCCCCGGCAGGAACGTTGAACGAGAAGCAAACCTCACAGGTCTTCAAGACCTGTGAGGTTTCGAGTGAAGGGTGGGTAATTTGGTAGTATTCATCAAGAAAATGAATGTGTTCATGAAAATGTATGCGATCTTTTGTTTGTCAACTTGTCATTGCTTATGAGGAGATAAATGATTATCATGCCAAATCGCCTTAAAGCGAAGGGCGAATCAGTGAAATTCGCATCGTGTTTGTTGGAGGTAAAATGATGCGTATCTGTTCGATGAAACACATTGGATTAAGTGTGCTTTTATTCATCGTTATTTTGGTGAATTTCCCAACGAAGACGTCGTTTTCAGGCAATGGATTCCGTTTTCGCAAAACCGTTTCGAGAGAGAAGCAGGACGAAACACTTCGTTTGCGCTGGTTCCCGCAGACATTAGATGCCAGGCAGATACAGGCGATCATCTCGACATACGGCTTGTATGAAAGCATTCTGAACCCGACGGTACACAGAGCGAATGAATATGAGCCTGTCTTTGTCCAGAGTGATCTTATCGTGATTGATCATCAACATGAATTGATCTGGGCGGTTGGCCTCCGTCTGATTGCTTCTGCCGAAACAGTTTCAGATGTTCTGCCAGGAATCCATTATGCCGGATATAGCGATTGGAGATTGCCAACGCTGGAAGAATTAGCATCGCTGCTCCGCCCGCCGTTCGACAAAAGTGGATATTATTATGACAGGGCATTTTCCGAGCTGTCGTTCGCGTACACCATCAGTTGCGACCAAAGCCGCGAACTGCCACATGCATGGGAACGCTGGGGCGTCTCCTTTGAAACTGGCCGGATCATCAGTCTTCCCCCGACGGCTTATGTGCCGATCCTTCCTGTGCGCTCAATGACAACGCCGCCGATTGATGGTATGACAGGAGCAACGATTCGCGGCCTGAAGCGAGATTGGTAACCCCAGTCTTTTTCTCGAAAAAAGGAAACGGTTATGTCAACCAGCGATGGCATAAATGAGATCGTCATTGTTGACGATTCTCCCGCCGATTTAGCCGTATTGCAAAGGATTTTGAGCAGGGCAGGCTATGGCGTTCGCACATGCAGAAATGGCGGTGTCGCGCTCCGGAGTATCCAGAGAAAACCGCCCGCGTTGATCCTGTTTGACGCGAAAATGCCTGATATGGATGGTTATGAAGTGTGTCGCCGCTTACAAGCTGATGAGCAGACGCACGATATTCCTGTCATCTTTATCAGTGTTCTGGGGGATGAACAGGCGAAACTCGCAGGGTTTCAGGCTGGCGGCGCAGATTATGTCAACAAGCCGTTCTCCGAAGCAGAAGTGCTGGCCAGAGTCAACGCCTATATGAAATTGCGCCAAACACAATGCGCATTGACGCGACAGAACGTAGAACTCGCCACCGTTCGAGAGCAATTAGAAGAACTGGTCGCTACTCGCACGATGGAATTGGCTGCCGCCAACGCACACTTGGTCGCAGAAATCGCTGACCATCAACAAGCAGAAGAGATGTTGCGCGAAAACGAGCGAATGTTAAGCCAGTTGAAAAAAGCGATTGAAACCACCGGGATCGGCATTACCATCACTGATACAACGGGAAAAATTATCTATACCAATCCAGCGGATGCGCAGATGCACGGCTACACGATCAATGAACTCATCGGCCAGCCCGCGCATATCTTTACCGCGCCAGAATACCGACATCCTTTTCGTCAGACCAATAATGACGAGCTAATTTTTCAAGATTGGCGGCGCGAACGTCCCAACATGCGCCGCGATGGGTCGCTGTTTCCGGCGAAATTAACGTCGAACCCCATTTACGACACGCATAAACTCCTGATCGGGACAGTGACGGTCTGCGAAGACATCTCCGAACAAAAACAAATGGAGCAGGCGCTTCGGGAAAGCGAAGAGCGTTTGCACAATATTGTCCAGAACATGCCGATTTTGTGTGATGCCTTTGATCAACATGGTGTCGCGCTTTTCTGGAATAAGGAATGCGAGCGCGTGACCGGTTACACTGCGGAGGAAATCGTCAATAATCCCAATGCCCTGGAATTGCTGGCTCCCGATCCGGAGTATCGCGCACAGGTGATTGCGCAATTGAATGCCCTCGGTCAT
Source organism: Candidatus Moduliflexus flocculans (assembly GCA_000739515.1). Taxonomy (GTDB): domain Bacteria; phylum Moduliflexota; class Moduliflexia; order Moduliflexales; family Moduliflexaceae; genus Moduliflexus; species Moduliflexus flocculans. Next base: position 285,531 of record DF820455.1, on the reverse strand, counting down.
CAATATCGCGACTGGGAGCTTGAAATCCGCCGCAAGGACGGAGAAAAACGAGTGATCGCCTGGTCGAATATCAGCCGCGATTGTCCGCTTCCCGGCTGGTGGTCGTGGGGCGTCGGCGTGGATGTCACCACGCGCAAACAGGCGGAAGAAGAACTGCAACGCGCCAAAGACGACCTGGAAGCCGCCAACGCGCAATTGCAGGAACTTAACGCCGGCAAGGACAAATTTTTTTCGATCATCGCGCATGATTTGAAAAATCCGCTGAACGCTTTTCTGTCGTTTGCCGATTTATTAGACCGGCTTGATGACTATGATAAGGAGAAACGCAAGGCGCTGTTTGCGCAATTTCGATCCACGGCGGAACACCTGTTCGCGCTGCTTGATAATCTGCTGACCTGGGCGCGCAGCCAGCAGGGACGCATTCCTTATGCCCCTCGTCCGTTCCCGTTGACCACGCTTGTTGCTCAAGTGTTTGATCTGGTGCGTCCGAATGCTGACGCCAAACAGATTCACCTGAACAATACGATTCCGCGAGGCTTGACAGTCTTTGCCGATCTGGATTTGTTGGAGACAGTTGTCCGCAATCTGCTGACCAATGCCATCAAATTTACGCCATTGGGCGGCAGCGTGACGATTGCGGCGCATGAAAATGAAGCAACCATCGAAATTTCCGTCTCAGACACCGGGATCGGCATTGCGCCAGACAAAGCGGCGATGCTCTTCCACATCGGCGCGAAAACGAAACAAACCGGGACGGCAGGGGAAAAAGGAAGTGGCTTAGGGCTGATCCTCTGCAAAGAATTTATTACGCGCCATGGCGGGACAATTGGCTGCGAAAGCGTGGTCGGACAGGGGAGCGTTTTTCGTTTCACGCTGCCGAAATCACGGACATAAAAATTACAAGAATTGACGAGATATTCCCGAAAGAGGAGGGGATATGATAGATGATTATGAAAGAAATGAGATTCTTGTGGCTGGCGACACGCCTGCCAATCTGAAATTGCTGGAACATTTATTGCGGGAAGCCGGATACAACGTCCGCGTGGCGCGTGACGGCGAATCGGCATTGCGCAGCATTGCTTCTCAATTGCCCGACCTCATCGTATTGGATATGAACATGCCGGACATCGCTGGGGCTGAAATCTGCCGCCGCGTGAAAGCCAATCCGCAGACGCGCGAGATTCCGGTCATTTTCATCAGCGTGCTGGAAGATGAACAGGCGAAAATCAGCGCGCTTCAGGCTGGTGGCGTGGATTATATCAATACGCCATTCTCGGAAGCAGAAGTCCTCGCCAGAGTCCAGACGCATCTGCGCCTGAGACAGGCGCAAAAAAAATTGGGGCGCCGTCATGCGGAACTGCTTGAGATTGAAGAACGCCTGCACGCGGAATTGGGGGAACGGAAACGCGCTGACGCGGAATTGCAGCAGGAGATTATGGAGTATAAAAAGGTCGCCCGCGCGCTCAAAGCCTCTGAAGAAAAATTCTATAAAATGTTCCATTTCAGCCCGATTGCCATGTCGCTTTCGACGCTGGAAGATGGCTGCTATGTGGACGTGAATGCCGAATTTCTCCGCCTGTCGGAATGGACACGGGAGGAAGTCATTGGACGTCGCGCCGCCGAATTAAATATATGGATGTTCCCGGAGCAACGTCAACTTCTGATCAATCGCATCAAGGCAAGAGGGTTTGTCAACAATGTCGAATTGCAAGCCCGAACCAAATCCGGCAAGATTCTCACCCTCCTTTGGAGCGCGGATAGAATCAGCATTGACGGGATAGAGTATCTGCTGATTTCTGCGCATGACGTGACTGAACGCAAGCGAAATGAGGAGCGAATCAAAGAGCAACTCAGGGAATTGCGATCCTGGCATGCGGCGACGCTGAACCGCGAATTGCGGATTCTGGAACTCAAGCAGGAAATTAACGCAATTTTAACGCGATTCGGAGAACCGAGCCGCTATCAACTCACCGATGGCGAGACGCTCCTTCAAGAGAACGATCCCCCGGCCTCAGAGATGACGCCCGCGACAAGCGAAATCACTCTTCCAGAGGAAGCCATTCAAAAATGGCAGGCGATGGTTGACCTGATTTCCGAAATTTTTCAAACACCAGCCGCGCTGATTATGAAAGTGGAACCGCCGGAAATTCAGGTCTTCGTCTCCAGCCGCTCTCCCAATAATCCCTATCACGCCGGCGAACGCGCTGCGCTGAATACGGGCTTATACTGCGAAACCGTCATGGCCACCCGCAGCAAGCTGCTTGTTCCGAACGCGCTCAAAAGTTCGCAATGGGATCATAATCCTGACATTGCTCGTGGCATGATCTCCTATTTAGGCTTTCCGATTATCTGGCCGAATGGCGAAATTTTCGGGACGATTTGCACGTTGGATCAGAAGGAAAACCCGTATAACGACCTCCATCAGCAGCTCCTCCTCCAATTTCGGCAGGCGATTGAAGCGGATTTGAAATATCTTTGGACGTTTCATGTTCTTCTGACAGAAGAGAAACAAGGCCATCGCCGCGAATCGGCGCAAGCGCGGCGCACGCTGTTAAGCATGTTGGAAGACGCACGACACACGGAAGCGGCGTTGCAGGAAAGCGAAGCCCGGTATCGTCAGATTGTCGAGACCAGTCAGGAAGGCGTCTGGCTCATTGATTTACAGGGGAAAACTCTTTATATCAACCAGCGCATGGCGGAGATGCTTGGCTATACGATGGCAGAAGTGTTAGAGCGTCCCTTCTTTGAATTTCTCGATCCGCTGCAATATCAGGAAGCGCAGCTTGCCTTGAAACGTCGGCGAGATGGCATTGCCGAAATAACGGAACGCTGTTTTATTCGCAAAGATGGCTCAAAACTCTGGACGCTTAATTCCGCAAGCCCAATTCGAGATCAAGAGGGGCATATCGTATGTTCGATGGGGATGTTGACCGATATTACCGACCGCAAACAGGCCGAGCATGAACTCCGGCGGCTGAATGCCTATAACCGCAGTTTGATTGAAGTCAGCCTTGATCCGCTCGTGACGATTGGCGCGGATGGGAAAATCACGGATGTAAATACCGCCACTGAAGTGGTGACCGGGCATACCCGCACTGTGCTGATTGGCACAGATTTTTCCGATTATTTTACGGAGCCGGAACGCGCTCGCGCGGGCTATCAAAAAGTCTTTCGCGAGGGATTGGTGCGAGACTATCCATTAGAATTGCGCCACCGCGACGGGCATATCACCTCTGTCTTATATAATGCGGTCGTCTATCGTGATGAGGCCGGGCGGGTGTTAGGAGTGTTTGCCGCCGCCCGCGACCAGACTGAGCGGAAGCAAAATGACGCGCGCCTGAATGCCTTGCTGCGCCTGAATCAAATGACCTATGCCTCGGTCGCGCAGATCGCGGATTTTGCGCTGGACGAAGGCATTCATCTCACAGAAAGCAGCATGGGATTTTTAGTTTTTCTGAATGCCGACGAGACTATTGGGACGATTCATGCCTGGTCAAAAAACGCGATGGCCGAATGCGCCATTCTTGAGAAACCGATGCAATTTATCATTGCGGAGACCGGTCTTTGGGGCGATGTCGTCCGGCAGCGCCGCCCCATTATGCTCAACGATTACTCCGCGCCGCACCCATCGAAAAAAGGCTTCCCGCTGGGGCATGTTGCGATCTCCCGTTATCTGAGCATTCCGGTTTTTGATGGCGGCCAGATTACGGCTGTCGCTGCCGTTGCCAATAAACCCGCGGCCTATACTGATAACGATGTCCGCCAGTTACAACTTTTCATGGACGGGATGTGGAATATTGTCCGCCGCAAACAGACGGAAGAAGAGCTTCAACGCGCGAAAGACGCTCTTGAAACCGCGAATGTGCAGTTACAGGAACTCAACGCCAGCAAAGACACATTTTTTTCGATTATTGCGCATGATCTCAAAAATCCGTTGAACTCGTTCTTAGCATTTGCTGAAATTCTCGAACAACTTCAAGAATACAGCCCACGCGAACGCCAGGAAATGATCAAACAATTCCGCGCGTCGGCAGATCACCTGTTTGCGCTGCTTGACAATCTGCTCACCTGGGCGCGCAGCCAGCAGGGACGCCTCCCCTATACTCCTCAAGCGCTCCATCTCAATGCGCTTACTGCGCTTGTGCTCGAATTTGTGCGGCCTCACGCCAACCGCAAACAGATTCAACTTGTCTCAGCAATTCCAGAGGAACTTTGCGTTACTGCGGATTTGGATATGTTGGAAACCATCGCCCGCAATCTGCTGACGAACGCGATCAAGTTCACGCCCAATGGCGGCTGCGTGACCGTATCGGCAGAACAAAAGGAAGACGCCGTTGAAATCGCTGTCTCGGATACC
>DF820455.1:271559-281110 GCA_000739515.1 Candidatus Moduliflexus flocculans | reverse complement strand
TGGCGGCTGCGTGACCGTATCGGCAGAACAAAAGGAAGACGCCGTTGAAATCGCTGTCTCGGATACCGGCGTCGGCATTCCGGCAGAAAAAGTCGCGGAATTGTTCCAACTCGGCGCAAAAACGAAGCAGATCGGGACTAATGGCGAAAAGGGAACAGGTTTAGGCTTAATTCTCTGCAAAGAATTCGTCGAACGTCATGGCGGAACGATCCGCTGTGAAAGCCTGGTCGGTCAGGGAAGCGTTTTCCGCCTCACATTCCCCATACCGCAGGAAAAATCAGCGTAATTATACCAATTGTGTTTAAATGGATCATCCAGCATTATGCGCGATGATTGAACAGACCTGTCAGACACCTTCACGGGGTCTGACAGGTTTCGTCCCGTTCAATGCAATTGAATAACGCTGTAACCCCGTAGAGAAGCCCCGCCGGGGCGTCTCTACCGTGATACGTTCTCGTTCCACGCCCAATTTAAAACTTCGCAGCCCTGCTCTTCTGAGGCGGGCAAGAGGTGCACACGGCACGAAGTTGCGCATTGCGTTGTCGTGTTGTAAAAAATATCATTGACAAACCATGCGCCAGGATAGAAATCAAGAGTGTCAGGCCGCTGAAACCATCGGACACAATCCTAAATAACGTCTCGATTATTCAATCAACCTGTTTGGCATACGAACACGCCATGTTGGTGTGCCGGACGCATCACAGGAGGGAATTTCTCATGAAACGACTGCTTCTGACACTCTGCATCTTCGCGGTTACGCTGAATCCCATCGCGCAGGCCAGAACCTATAAAATGGCGACGTTGCCCTGGGTCGGCTATTCTCCAGCCAATGTCGCGGAAGTCAAGGGGTTTTGGAAAGAGGCCGGGCTTGATGTGCGCGTCTTTAACCTGCATACATTGCAGGCGATTGATGAAGCCCTGCAAAATAAGACCGTAGATTTGGCGTTCGGAATTACAGGTGGCGAGGTTGAACTCTATGCCAAAGGCGTGCCGCTGAAAATCCTGGCGGAAATAGATTGGTCGTATGGCGGCGATAAAATCGTCGTGAAAAACAATTTTGATCCGAACACGTTAAAAACCAAGCCGATTGGTATCTACCAGGTCGGCCCATCGCTCTCATTCTTTTTGGATCACTATCTTTCCACGCTTGGCGTGAAACTTTCAGAAACAACCCTGAACGAAACGGAACTTGATGTGCTGACGCAGAATTTTATTCAGGGAGTCTTTGAGGTTATCGTGACCTACGATCCATACGCCTTGCAAGCCGAGCGGGAAGGAAACGGCAAGGTTGCCGCCACCAGCCGCGATTATCCCGGCGTGATTACCGATTCCATCATGGCGTTAGACGAGGCGGTGAAAGACATTCCCCGGCAAGACCTCGTGAATTTTTTCAAAGGTTGGCTGAAGGCAGAAGCGTGGATTCACGATCCGGCGAATTGGAAAGAATATATGGACATTTTGAATACCCACACCTTCGCGGGCGAAGGGCCATATTCGGAAGAGGATTTACGCGACATGGCGGCCTCCGTAAAAATTCTTGACCCGACGCTGCTGCGTGAACGCAATCAGCCGAATGGCGGGTTGTCGCAGTACCTTCAAGAATTAAAAACATTTCTGGACACCAATCAACAATTGCAGAAAGAGTTTACAGCAGAGGCGATTTTAGACACGTCCGCCCTGCTCGAAGCTCTCGATCAAGCACAATAATCACGCGTGCATTGTTCCAGGTTGTATTTATGCCAATTATGGGAAGTACGGCCATATAACAATCCTCAATGAGGTGTGGCAGGTTCCCTTCGACACGCTCAGGGAACGCCACGCGCTGAGCGTGTCGAAGCGTGACAACTGATTGAGAAGTGCTATATTTGCCCCATCGCCGTAGAGACGATCTGTTTCAACCCAAGTAGAGACGATCTGTTTCAACCCAATTGGTATGACATGAATCATGTATGCTCCCTCCTGCCTTGAAAAGAGCGGAGTTTTTCCTCTTCTCCTTTGGAGAAGGCAAGGGGGGAGGTTGAATGAAGGAACTGCTATGCAATTCAAATCGTTACAAATGCGCTTAGTGATATTATTCGGCGCCTGCTTACTGCTGACCGTCGGCGCAGTGATTGTATATAATGTCATCGCCGCGCGTTCGACTGAAAAATTTGTGACCGGGACAACGATAACCTTGTCGTCCGAAGAGCTTAAAATGGAAATTCTGGCGCAGGCCAATGCCGTTGCATTTGAAATTCAGGGCTATATGAATATCGCGATGGCAACGTCGCGGACACTGCGGGATATGCTGGCGGGCATTAAAGACCCTTCCATCAATTTGAAACTCGACCGCAACCGCATCAATAGCATCTTGCGGAGCACATTACAGCAAAATCCTAATTTTTTAGGGACGTACACACTATGGGAGCCGAATGCGCTCGATGGATTGGATGCGATGTATCAGGGCACGCCTGGCCATGACGCGACAGGCCGCTTTATCCCTTACTGGAATAGGGGGACTGCCGATGGCTCGATTATCATGGATCCGCTCCTGGATTACGAGAATTCGGAACTCTCGGAAAGCGGCATCCGCAAAGGGGAATATTATCTGCTGCCGCGCGAACGGAAAGCGGAGTGCATCATAGACCCCTACTATGTGATACAAGGGAAAATTGTCTGGATGACCTCGCTGATTGCGCCGATTTTAGTCAACGAGACATTTTATGGCATGGCGGGAGTAGATATTACGATCGAGAACCTTCAACACATTGTCCAGCAGACAGCGCAACGCTTTTATCATGGCGCGGGAACGGTGGCGATTGTGAGCTTTCACGGCATTCTCGCCGCTCACAGCACTCAACCGGAGCTTATCGGCAAACAGTTGCAGGCATGGCGGCCAGAGGAATGGCAAGCGACATTAGAATAGATTCACGCCGAGAAAAGCGACTTTGTCGAACAGCAAGAGACGTTGAGAATCATTGTTCCTTTTACGGTAGGGAACAGCAAAATGCCCTGGGGCGTTTTCATTGAGATTCCGAAACAAGCGGCCTTTCAAAAAGTGCAGCAATTGGCGCAAGGCTTACAGATACGCAGCAATCGCGATATCCTGTGGCAAAGCGGCGTCGGCGCAGGCGTGGCGTTGCTGGCGCTCGGCGCACTCTGGATGATTGCCAGACAGATTGTCACGCCGATTCGCAAAGGGATTACCGCGTTGCAACATGTGGCGCAAGGCGATCTTACTGCCGAGATTCACGTGGAACAGACCGATGAGATCGGCATGTTAGCCAGGACGATCCAGGAGACGGTTGCGAAATTGCGAGACGTGGTTGCTGAAGTCAAAACCGCTGCCGCAAACACGGCAGAAGGAAGCCGCTTGATGAGCCTGGGTGCAGCGTCGCTCTCGGAAGGCGCGAGCCAGCAGGCAGCGGCCAGCGAGGAAGCGTCGGCGTCAATGGAAGAAATGACCGCCAATATCCGGCAAAATTCTGAGAATGCGATCCGCACGGAAAAAATTTCGATCAATGCGGCAGAAGAGGCTCTGAAAAGCGGCGAAGCCGTGATTCATGCGGTCGAGGCGATGCGAGAAATCGCGAAAAAGGTCGCGATCATTCAGGATATTTCGCGGCAGACGCGGATGTTGTCGCTGAATGCCACGATTGAAGCCGCGCGAGCGCAGGAAACCGGCAAAGGGTTTGCGGTCGTGGCCGCTGAAGTGCGGTCATTGGCAGAGCGCAGCCAGAAGGCCGCCACAGAGATTACCGAATTAACGGAAGCCTCGCTGACGGTCGCGGAATCGGCAGGAATGATGTTGGAGCAGGTCGTTCCGGATATTCGAACCACCGCCGAATTGATCCAAGAGATCAGCGCCGCCAGCCGCGAACAAGATCATGGCGCGGCTCAGGTGAACCAGGCCATTCAGCAACTCGATCAGGTGACGCAGCATACTTCGGCTTCCGCCGAAGAGCTTGCGGAAACTGCGCAAGAACTGGCAATTCAGGCCGAACGCTTGCAACAAACAATGGCCTACTTCAAAATTGCCGAAACAGACACCGGACAGCCATAACCGCGTCGAATCCGCTATCTGCGAGAACACAGACGGCGGGAAATGGGAAACCAATTCCTCTGAGAGGCGATCCTCTGGATGCAGAATTCGAGCGATATTAAGTCAGCATGAAAAGCGAACGAAAGCGGATTATTGGATTGATTGTTATCATGGCGATCACGACCGTTTTCATGACCGGGGTGACGATCCGGATATTGTATCGCATTGCGTTTAACGAACAACGGGAGCGCCTCGTCGAAATCTGTCATTTTAGTGGTCGGTTGATTGAAGCAATGGCGCGGTTCAACCGGCAATATACCGCCGAGAATCTTCGCGCGATTGTCTTGCAGCAAGTGTTGGATGCGCAACAGCATTATCGCCTTCAAGATCGAGCGTTAGAAATCGCCTTAGGGTATCGTGACGGCGAAATGATTCAATATGTGTTCCGCTTAAGGCAGGGAGATCATCTCGAATACCCGCCAGCGATTCCCTGGTCATCGCATCTATCGCAGGCGATGCATTTAGCGTTATCCGGGAAATCCGGAACCAATATCAGCCTGAATGCTGTGGGGAAAGTGGTATTGGCCGCGTATGAGCCTGTGCCGGAACTGGATTTAGGAATTGTGGCTAAACTCGAAATTGCGCATTTCCGCGCGCCATATATTGCAGCCAGCATCGCTATCGGCCTGTTAACAACCGTATTCGTGGCGATTGGAGCATTCTTATTTGTGCGAATCAGCGAGCCGATTATTCGACGTTTGTCTGAACGGACGAGCGATTTAGAGCAATTTAACGCTCAGTTGCAGCAGGAAATCACCGAGCGCAAACGCGCGGAAGCTACCTTGCAGGAGAGCGAAGAGCGCTTCCGGCAGTTGGCGGAAAATATTCATGAAGTCTTCTGGATGACCGATCCGAAGACCGAAGAGGTCTTATACGTCAGTCCCGCTTATGAGCAGGTCTGGGGGCGCTCGTGCGCGAGCCTGTATGCGCACCCGATTTCGTTTCAAGCATCTATTCTATCTGGCGATCTCCAATATTCGGACATTACGTTAGTGCAAACGGCGCGAGGGGAAAGTGTTAACGTCCAGTACCGCATTGTCAGACCGGACGGAGAAATCCGCTGGATATGGTCGCGCGGTTTCCCGATTCGCGACGAGCAGGGCGAAGTGTATCGCATTGCAGGCATTTCGGAAGACATTACGGAGCGGAAACAGGCGGAAGAAGCGCTGCGCCGCCGGGAACACGATTTTTCAACCCTGATCGAGCATACGCCAGATATGATCGTGCGCTTCGACACCCATTTGCGCCATGTTTATTGTAATCCTGCGGTAGAAAAGCAATTGGGCATCACGCTTTCCGTAATCCTCGGCAAAACGCCGTCGGAAATCGGCGGATCGCCCGAACAAGTCGCGTTCATTGAATCCACGCTGCGCCATGTGCTTGAGAACAAGCAAGAAATGGATGTCGAACAAGCGTATCCCACGCCGTTCGGCTTGAAGCATTTTTTGACGCGAATTGTGCCGGAATACGATGAAACAGGACACACGATCTCGTTGTTAGCGATTACGCGCGATATCACTGACCGGAAATTGGCAGAAGAAGCCCTGCGCGATTCGGAAGAGAAATTCCGGGCATTCGTGCAAAATGCGCCCGCGAGAATTGCGGCTGTAGATCAAAACGGCATTCTGCTGTTTATCAATTACACGATCCCGGAACGCCCGTTAGAAGAGGTGATTGGCACAAGCGTCTATCAGTATCTCCCTGCTGATGTTCATGAACAGACCCGCCAGGCGTTGGCGGTAGTCTTTGATACTGGCGACATCGCGAAATATGAGATGAAGGTCGTCAGACCGGATGGAACGTCTGTCTGGTATGCGAATCAGATCGCGCCGCTGCGACAGGGGGAACGGATTACCGCCGCGCTGTATATCGCAACGGACATCACGGCGTTGAAGGACGCGCAAGAACGCCTGCAACAGGCGAAAGAAATGGCTGATTCTGCCAATCACGCCAAGAGCGAATTCCTCGCGCATATCAATCATGAGCTTCGCACGCCGCTCAATGGGATTTTAGGTTATACCCAGATTTTGCAGCGTGATCAGAATTTCCCATCGGCCTATTTGCCACAAATTACGATGATTCACCGCAGCGGTGAGCATTTGCTGGACTTGATCAACGAAATGCTGGATTTGGCCAAAATCGAAGCCGGACGGGTCGAATTGTTCAAAGAGGAATTTCATCTGGGACACACGCTGACCACACTTGTTGAAATGGTGCGCGTGCGGGCGCAGCAAAAAGACCTGCAATTTCTTGATGAATGCGCGGCGGATTTGCCGTCAATGATCGTCGGAGATGCCAGGCGGCTGCGGCAGGTGCTTCTGAATTTATTGGGGAATGCGGTGAAATTTACGGAACAGGGGCGTGTCACGTTGCGCGTCGTGCGCGTGCCATTCGACGCGCCCGACAATGAAATGACATTGACAAAACTCCGCTTTTCCGTCAAAGATACCGGCATCGGGATTCCTGAAGAAAAACGGCAGGAGATTTTCCAGCCATTTCGTCAGGCCGGAAATTCAACCTATCAAAATCAGGGCACTGGTTTAGGCTTAACGATCAGTGCGCGGCTTGTCAAACTAATGGGAGGGGAGATTCAGGTGGAGAGTCTTCCTGAAGGCGGCAGCCACTTCTGGTTTGAGGCCGTATTTCCTGAAATCCGCGCCGCCCAACCAGAATCATCACAACAGACACCGCGCATTCTCGGCCTGCCCGAAGGCACGCATTATCGCATTTTGATCGTGGATGATCATCAGGAAAATCGGAAAATGTTAAGCGCGATGTTAGCACCATTAGGCTTTACGCTGATCGAGGCCGCTAATGGGGTCGAGGCGCTTCATGCCTATGAAACGTCTCGCCCTGATGCGATTTTCATGGATATGGCGATGCCGGAGATGGATGGGGTTGAGGCGACGCAGCGCATTCGAAGGCATGAGCAGACTACCATCCAAAATGCGGCGCAATTGACGCCAATCCCGATTATTGCGGTATCTGCGGATGTTTACGATCAGCATCGAGGATTGGAAGCCGGATGTCAGAATTTTCTGGCAAAACCGGTACGCTTCGACGCATTATGCGCTTGTTTGCAAACCCATCTTCACATTGCCTGGTGCTATGATGCTGAGGAATGCAGGTTGTCGCCTTCTGTCTCGACAGAGAGGCCATTGATTTTCCCGCCATCCGCATCGCTCCAACAGCTCTATGAAGCGGCGCTGATCGGCGATGTCATGGAGGTTCGCGCACAATTGAAGGCATTGGAACAATCCGATTCGCGGTATGAGACATTTACGAAACGTCTCCGAGAATGGCTGGCATTGTTCCAATTTCAACAGATTCGCGCGTGCCTTGAAAAGGCAATGGCGGATGCTGCTAACGGTCGCATGAATTCCGTTCCTCATGGCGAGGGCGAGAAGATGTCTGAATTCCCAGAAAATATGTAGTAAGACTGCTATGCAATACGACTTCAACACCAAAGAAATTCTTCACAACAGAATCGCGCAACTTGAACGAGAAAATGCCCTGCTGCGCAAACAGCTTGCAGTTTTCGCGAATGCCACAGTCGCCAAAGAAGCTCTTCAGGAAAGCGAGGCGCAGAAAAATGCTATTCTGGACGGCATAACTACTAATATCGTGTTCATGAATGCCGATCTGGAAATTCTCTGGATCAACAAATGCGCCGCCGAATCGGTCGGTAAAATCCCGGAAGAGATGATCGGCTATCATTGCTACGAATTCTGGGCGAATTCGGAATCTCCGTGCGATAATTGCCCCACGATGCGGGCATTCCAGAGTAAACACGTTGAACATGCGATCATTACGATGCCTGATGGCAGAATCTGGGATGAGCGCAGCGAACCGATCTTCAATGCGACGGGCAAATTGATTGGCGTGGCGGAAATTGCCCAAGACATTACTGAGCGCAAACGCGCCGAAGAGCAACTTCGTTTTCAAGCGCGCCTGCTTGAACTCGTCGAACAAGCCGTGATTGTCACCGATCTCGACGCGCGCGTGATCTATTGGAATCCCTATGCTGAACGGTTGTATGGCTGGACAGCGGAGGAAGCGCTTGGCAAAACCACATTAGAACTGATCGCCAGCGACGATGCGCTTCGATACGGCGCCCAAATCATGGCACATCTCAACAACGGCACAAGCTGGTCAGGAGAATATCTGGCGCGCCACCGCGATGAACATATGTTTCCAATCGATGTGACCCTCAGCCCTCTTCTGGATGAACATGGCGCATTAACCGGCGTGATCGGCATTTCATCGGATGTGACAGAACGCAGACAATTTGAGGATGCCCAACTTTTTCTGGCAAAATCCGGCGGAGCAGAAGGCGATTTTTTTGCCTCGTTAGCCTGTTATTTAGCCGAACATTTATCCATGGATTACGTCTGTATTGACCGATTAGAGCCAGGAGGATTCGCCGCGCAAACAGTGGCCATCTATTTTGACGGCGCGTTCGAAGATAACGTCACCTATACGTTGCACGATACGCCATGTGGCAGCGTGGTCGCGCAGAACGTTTGCTGCTTTCCGTGCAATGTGCGCCATCTCTTTCCGAAGGATGTCGTGCTTCAGGAGATGAATGCCGAAAGTTATGTCGGTGTGACGCTCAAAAATTCAGCAGGCCAGCCAATCGGCCTGATCGCCATGATCGGACGCCAGCCGCTCGCCAATCCTCGCCTGGCCGAATCCATGCTCAAGCTCGTGGCGATTCGCGCGGCAGGAGAGTTAGAACGCAGACAGGCTGAGGAAACGCTGCGAGAGAGCGAACGCAATTTGCACGAAGCGCAGCATATCGCTCAGTTAGGGCGTTGGGAATTAGACCTGACATCGAATACCTTGCGCTGGTCTGACACGATTTTCGAACTCTTTGAAGTAGATCAAAAAGAGTTTGGCGTCTCGTATGACGCGTTTTTAGCCGCCATTCATCCTGATGATAGAGACGCTGTGAACGAGGCCTATCTCAGTTCGCTGCGCAATAAAATCCCCTACCAGATCGAACATCGCTTATTAATGAAGGATGGCCGCATCAAATGGGTAAATGAAAAATGTCAGACAGAGTATGCGTCAGACGGAACGCCACTCCGCTCCATTGGGATTATTCAGGAGATTACTGAGCGGAAAAAGGCGGAGGAAGACCTGCGACGCGCCAAAAATGCCGCCGAAGCCGCGAACCGCGCGAAAAGCGAATTTCTCGCGCACATGAGCCACGAACTCCGCACGCCGCTCAACGCCATTTTAGGCTATGCGCAGATATTGAAACGCCATGTCAACCTGACCGATATTCAACGCGACCAGGTTGGAATTATCGAGCAAAGCGGCAATCATTTGTTGAATCTGATTTCTGATATTTTAGACCTTGCGAAAATCGAAGCGCAGAAGGTTGAATTACAAATGAAACACATCTCGCTCTCGAATCTGTTGAGAAATATCGCGGCGATCATCGAGATTCGGGCGCAGCAAAAAG
>DF820455.1:267995-271440 GCA_000739515.1 Candidatus Moduliflexus flocculans | reverse complement strand
CACATCTCGCTCTCGAATCTGTTGAGAAATATCGCGGCGATCATCGAGATTCGGGCGCAGCAAAAAGGATTGACATTCCAATACGAATTTGCGTCAGACCTGCCAACTGTGATTATCGCGGATGAGCGGCGATTGGAACAAGTGCTGCTCAATTTGTTGAATAATGCGGTCAAATTTACCGAGTGTGGCAGCGTGACATTGCGTGTGCGCAACATCAGCGCGTCAATAACGATGCCCCGCCGCTCCAGCCCGGCACGACTGCGTTTTGAGGTCGAAGATACTGGCGCAGGCATTTCCATAGAACATCTGACATCAATCTTTGCGCCCTTCGAGCAGATCGGCGGATTATCGCAAAAAGCCCAGGGAGCAGGATTAGGGTTGGCCATCAGCCGCCAATTAGTCAATTTGATGGGGGGAGAACTCCGTGTGAGCAGCATTCCTAATCAGGGAAGCCTGTTCTGGTTCGATGCTGATTTTGTTGAAGTGGAACAACCGGCAATATCCGCGCCTGTTTCACAACAGACGATCATCGGATTTCGTGGTGAGTGCAAACTCCTGATTGTGGACGATCAAGCGGATAACCGCCAATTTTTGTTAGATTTGCTCGAACCGCTCGGATTTGATCTCAGCGCCGCTAACAGTGGCGCTGAAGCATTGAAAATGGCGCAATTCTGGCAGCCAGACGTGATTTTGATGGATGTGATGATGCCGGAGATGGACGGCCTGGAAACGACCGCCCGCATCCGCGCAGACGAACGCGCTATGCCTGCTCAGGCGAACGCCGTGATTATTGCCGTGTCGGCCAATGCGTTTGACGAGACGAAAACCGAAGCGCTTGCCTCAGGATGTAACGATTTTCTGACCAAGCCAATATCCTCGCAGCAGTTGTTTGAGGCGCTGCAACATCACGTGCGCCTTGAGTGGATATACAGCGATGCCCCGAACGCCCCATCGCAGAAGGTTGCGCCCGATATGCCGATCATTCCGCTGCCAAAACAGAATCTGCTCCGTTTGAGGGAAAGCACATTGATCGGCGACATTATGGCAATTCGCGCAGAGCTTGCGGCGTTGGAGAGCGCAGACCGGCAATATGCGCCCTTCATCGCCATACTGAAAAAATTTATGCAAACGTTTCAGTTGAAACAGATGCAAGAATTTCTTGAATCATTTATCGCGGACGTGTGAATAGGGCTTCACAGGAATGAGAACCAGTGCGGCGTCATCGTTGTCACTCCTCGCAAGGATATATTTTCACGAGAACTTCACAGCCCTGCTCCGGTGGGGCGTCTCTACGGAATAGATGAACTTTTTAAACACAATTGGTTCAATTCCTAATGTTTTTTGATCACCCACCCCCAACCCCTCCCAGGAGGGGAGTTTCGCGCATCGTCGCCTCACATCGCGATTCCCCTCCTGGGAGGGGCAAGGGGTGGGTTGTAAAAATATGTTAGGAAGTGAAACACAATTGGTATAATCAGGATGATGAAGACGAATTTCACCCAAATACCAAATTCCAGCGCCTCCTTTCTGCTTGGAGTGTTGATTATTTTTTGCTGTTGGCCGCTCCCATTGGCCGCGCAGCAGAATACGCCGAGAGCAACAGGGCAGTTCGTTGTGTGGAGCGGCAGTATCGCTCTCATGCTTTTGGGATTGATGCTCTTCTGGAACCGGCGCTTAGCTCGGGAAATTCGGCGGCGGACGCAAACCGAAGCCGCGCTGCGGGAAAGCGAACACCGCTATGCGCTCCTGGCGGAAAACATCAGCGACGTGATCTGGGTCATGAATTTAGAGCGACGGCTTACGTATGTCAGCCCGTCTGTCGAGCGCTTGCTCGGCTATACCCAGGAAGAAATGCTTCTGCGATCGCTGGAAGAGATGCTGCCCCCGGCCTCGTTTTCCATCGCGCAAGAAGCGCTTCAGCAATTTTTCATACGCCATGCCGCTGGAGAGCGCTTTACAGAGCGCCGTTGTTTCGAACTCGAACAAGCGTGTAAAAACGGCGCGACGATTTGGACAGAAGTCACCGCGTCGGCGCTTTACGATGACGCAGGCATCTTTCTCGGATTTCTCGGCGTCTCCCGCAACATCAGCGAACGCAAGCAGACCGAGCAAGCGCTGAAAGACAACGAAGAACGCTTTCGCCTGTTAATTCAGCATTCCAACGATATTATCGTCATTGTGGATGCGGACGGCAGACAACAATACGTCAGCCCGGCGGCGGAACGCATCACCGGCTTCACCCCGGAAGAATTGCAGCAAAAGACGATCTTTGAAATTGTCCACCCTGATGATGCTGCCAGGATGACGGACGCGTTTCTGTTCGCTCATCAACACCCGCACACATTATTTTCATTCATCTATCGGCATATCTGCAAAGATGGCAGTTATAAATATTTAGAGGTCGTGGGGCAGAATATGCATGATCATCCATTAATTCGCGGGTTTCTCGGAAATACCCGCGATGTATCGGAATGGAAACAGGCTGAAATTGCGTTAGCACAAGAACGACAGCGGCTTTTTGCCGTGTTAGACACGCTGCCGGCGGCGATCTATCTACAAGCGAAAGATCATCGCATTCTCTTTGCGAATCAACGATTTAAAGAATTATTCGGCGAAACGGGGTCTCGCTCATGTTATGAGGTGATGTATGGGCAGCAGGACGTCTGCAAGCATTGCCGATCATTCCACGTATTCGAGACGAAAACGCCAGAAGTGTTCGAATGGACAAGCCCGGCAGGCCAGACCTATATTGTTTCGGTCATGCCATTCCCCTCGCCAGATGAGGAAGAACTGGTTCTGGAATTTTGGATGGATATTACCGCGCAGAAACGGATCGAAGCGGAACTCCTGATTGCGAAAGACGCGGCGGACGCCGGCAATCGCGCTAAAACCGAATTCCTCGCCACCATGAGCCACGAGCTTCGCACTCCGCTGAATGGGATTTTAGGTTACGCGCAATTGCTGCTGTTGGATGAATCGCTGCCGGCAAGGCAACGGGCGTATGTGAACGTCATCGAACAAAGCGGAATGCACCTCTTGCAAATTATCAATGATATTTTAGACCTATCCACCATCGAAGCGCAACGCATGATCTTGCAACCGATCGAGACGCCATTGGTGATGTTGTTGGAAAGCATTGCCGAAAGCATCGGCGAATCTGCCCGGCGAAAGGGCTTGACGTTTTCGTCGGAATTTACGGCAGATATTCCCACGATTGTCAGCGTGGATGAAGCGCGGTTGCGGCAGGTATTGCTGAATTTGTTAGGCAACGCCATCAAATTTACCTGCCGGGGGGCTGTCACGTTCCGCGTCACGCGCCTTGCGCAAACCTCCGAGCCATTTCATGCAACTCTCCGATTTGAGGTCAGCGATACAGGCCCCGGCATTGCGAAGGATCAGTTGGAGATCATTTTTTCGCCATTCAGCCAGTTAGCGCGCTACAGCC
>DF820455.1:240945-267911 GCA_000739515.1 Candidatus Moduliflexus flocculans | reverse complement strand
CCCGGCATTGCGAAGGATCAGTTGGAGATCATTTTTTCGCCATTCAGCCAGTTAGCGCGCTACAGCCGCGCGATTGAAGGCACGGGCTTAGGGTTGGCGCTCTGTCAGCGAATTGTGCGGCTGATGGGGAGCGAACTGTCGGTAACGAGCGAACTCGGCCAGGGGAGCGCGTTCTCGTTTGAGCTGAACCTCCCTGAAGCTCGGGACAGCCAGCAAATTCCTCTAAAAGCCTCGCTCGCAGCGGCCTTTTCTCTCGCCTCATCCCAGCCTCTTCCATCGCAAGACACCTTGCGGCAACTGATCGAATACGCCGAAATCGGCGATATTTTAGCCTTGCGCAAAGAAGGCGAACGCCTCGCTCAGAGTGCGGAACTCTACCCGTTTGCCATGCAATTGCAGCAATATACGAACGCCTTTCAGATGGACAAAATTCGCGACGTGCTGACAACCTATCTTCAACAAGGAGCAGATTCATGAAACAACCAATTGTACTTATCGTAGATGACGAGCCGACCAATTTGGGGGTGCTTTTCGAACATGCGCAGCGAGCCTCCTGGCGCGTTCTGATTCATACGAGCGGCGCGTCAGCGCTCAAAGCGATTCCGACCATTACGCCGGACATCGTGTTGTTAGACATCATGATGCCTGAAATGGATGGCTTTGAAGTCTGCCGGCGCTTAAAAGCGAACCCGATCACTCGTGAGATTCCAGTGATCTTTGTGACGGCCTTAGCCGATCAGGTTAACGAAATACGCGGATTGGAACTCGGCGCGGTGGATTACATTCAGAAACCGATCCAGGCGGAAACGGCCATTGCCCGCATTCGCACGCATCTGACGCTTCGCCAGATGCGGCAGGAATTGGAAAGACAGAATCTCCGCCTGCAAGAAGAAATCTCTGAGCGGCATTTAGCGGAAGAAACGCTGGCAAAAGAACGAAATCTCCTGAAAACAGTGCTGGATCATCTCCCCGATTTCATTTATGTGAAAGATCGCAACCGACGGTTTTTATTGAACAATCCCGCGCATCTCCGCGTGTTGGGAGCAACAACGCAAGCGGAAACCCTTGGGAAGACAGATGCGGAATATTTCCCGCCAGATGTGGCCGCCTGTTTCGATCAGGATAATACCAAGGTGCTTACGTTGGGCGAGTCGATCATCAATCGCGAAGAATTCGTCTTGACGGCGCGACATGAGCCACTCTGGGTACTCGCCACAAAAGTGCCGATTCGCGATGCGAGCGGCGAAATCATCGGCCTTGTCGGCATTTCTCGCAATATCACGACGCTGAAACAAGCGCAAGAAGCGTTAGTCGAAAGCGAACGGCGTTATCGCCAGTTGGTCGAGACGTCGCCAGATGGGATCATTCTGCATCAGCAAGGGCGCATCGTGTATATAAACTCCGCCGGGCGCAACATTCTCGGCCTCACTGATTGCGAGGATGTCAGCGGAACGCCGTTTTTAGCGTTCGTCCACCCCGATTTCCATGCGCTTGTCCAGCAGCGCATTCGCCAGAATGATGAAGATCAACAGCCGTCTCATTCTGTCGAAATGCGTTTCTTGCGGCGCGATGGACAGGAAATTACAGTTGAATTGGCCGGATCGCCGATTTCCTATCAGGGACAGATCGCAATGCAGACCGTCTTTCGCGATATGACCGAGCGCAAAGCGATGGAAACCGCTCTGGCCGAAGAGCGCAATCTCTTGCGAACGCTGATTAACTCGCTGCCAGACCATATTTATATTAAAGACCTTCAGAGCAAATTTCTGCTGGCGAATGACGCGGCAATTCACAGTCTCGGCTTAAACAACGTGAATGACCTGATTGGCAAAACCGATTTCGACTTATTCTCCAATGAAATGGCCTCGCAATATTATGCGCATGAACGGGAATTGCTGAGATTGGGCGTGCCAATCTTTAATCAGGAAGACATGAATCTGCATCACGAACGAGATGGCGTGGCCTGGTTTCAGGTGACCAAAGTCCCGTTTCGCGATCTGCGCGGGCAGATCGCCGGTCTGGTCGGCATCAATCACGATGTCTCCGATTTAAAACAGGCCCAGGAGCAGCTTCGCGCCGCGCATCGGGAATTGCAGCAGAAAAATGCGGAATTACATGAATTAAACGCCAGTAAAGACAAATTCTTTTCGATTATTGCGCACGATCTCCGCTCGCCGTTTAATGCGCTGCTCGGTTTTGCCACCCTGCTTCTGGAACGCGTCGAAACTGCTGACCGCGATGTGTTAAAAAAACATACCGAGATGCTCTTAGGTTCTGCCGAACGCTTGTTTGCGCTGCTTGAAAATCTCCTGACCTGGTCGCGCATCCAACGCGGCCTGATTCAATGCGAACTACAACCATTAGACCTTAACTATCTCGCCACCAGCGCAATTGAATTATTTCATGCGATGGCAGAGCAGAAGCAGGTTACTCTGAAAAATAACATTCTTATTCATCCCTGGGTAGAAGCGGATTATTACATGACAACGACCATCATGCGCAATCTCATCTCCAATGCGTTGAAATTTACCCCATCAGGCGGGCTGATACTCATTTCAGCACAAGAACGTGACCGCGAGGTCGAAGTCAGCGTCTCCGATACCGGAGTTGGCATGACACCAGAGGTTGTGGCCAGGTTGTTTCGCATTGACGCGCATCACACAACGCCCGGTACGGCAGGAGAACAGGGGAGTGGCTTAGGGTTAATTTTGTGCCACGATTTAGTGAAAAAAAATGGGGGAATTGTTACGGTAGAAAGCGAGAGTGGCAAAGGCACAACCTTTCGGTTCACCTTGCCCCGTTATATCGCGCCAACCGTTGAAAATGGAGCGGCCATCTATTGTTAAGCAATGCTGATGGCCGTTGGAACGATCCTGTTGATTCTGTGCGTCGAAACTGCGTTTCGCCCTCGCCATAATGCGATGAATGTGTCATGGCGAGGAGTGGCAACGACGAAGCCATCTCGTCAAATCCAGGATGACTTCGTCGCTGGCGTTCCCTGAGCCTGCCGAAGGGAAGATTTCGCAGAGAACGTTATCTTTTTGTATACTCCCCGGCAGTCTGGAAGATATCCTTTACAAACAGAAATGCCCATAAGCTTGCGCTGCCGATCAGCAGCCATTTTGAGAGGAAGGCTAACAAGCGCCAGCCGGTATTGGCGGCTTTTAAAACGCGAAATTCGCTCAGGTAAATCGTCTCGCACGCGCCGTTCCAGGTGTCTTCGCGAGTCGTGCTGGTGCCGCGATGAAAACCGTCGGCGGTGGAATATTCCGCCAAAAAGCCTTTCAAATAAATCTGATCCCCTGTTTTCACCCGCAGAATCTGGCGGTTAATCGCCTTTTTTTCGCTAATCAGATGATTGTTGGAAATTTTCGTCTGGTCGAACGGCACGTCATTCGGCACCCACCAGTAGCACATAAATGGAGCGCTTTTGAACTTGCTTTTGCGATAAGCATTAGTGGTGATATTGCTGCCCCAGACGACGCAGATGTCTTTGAGATTCAGCTTGTCTCCCCAGAGTTCGTGATAATAATCCGCAAAACTCGCGCTATGATGATAGGAAACCACTAAACCCGCGAGTTCGTAGGAATAAAGCGGTTTGATAGTGTATTCTGTTCCTCCGGCTTTCACCTGAAACGGCGGCTGTTTCACCTCTTTCTGCACCGGCTCTTCATAAAGCGGCTTGAGCACGGCGGATTGTGGCGGCAGCTTGCCCTGCTGGCAATACGCCACGCCGAATAATAGCAGGCTGACGAAAAAGAGCAGTTTTACGCCGTTTTTCAGCAATCCTGCCGAGTCGCTGCGTTGCTTGGCCATCTTCGACGACGTGCGTTCTGCTGTTTCATCATCGGTTTCGCTGTCATTGAAGGGTTTCAGATATTTGGCAATAACAATCCCGCACGCCGGGCAGGAGGTTTCGTTCGCCGGAAATTCATGGCCGCATTTCGGGCAGCGTTGCGTCGCGGGCGGCGCTTTTCGGGCAATCCGTTTGCCCGTGTTCTGGGTTTGTTGAATGGGCTGGCGAAGGACGGTTTTATCCGCCGGCGTAGCTTGCCCTTCGACAAACTCAGGGGGAACGGCAGCCGGCTTCTTCGCATGGCGTTTTAAGGTCGAAGTCACGGCATGTTCCGGCAGGCCGATTTTCGCCGCCAACGCCTTCAAACGGTTCAATTCCTGCGGCGCGATCTGCCCGTCTGCGCAAGCGGCCTGCGCGAGTAAATCGAACAAGCGGATTTGTTCGTCCGGCGTCTGCGGCAGCGTCAACGTCACGTTTCCGGCCTGCATCTGCGTGATCGCCGTCTGAATGAACGACTCCGGCACGTTGAACCGGCGACAGAGGTGCTGCAAAAATTGCGCTTCCGCCGCGTCAATTTTCCCATCGATCGCAAGCATGTAGGTTACGGCGCGAATGATTTCTTCTGGTTTCATAGACATTTATAGAGATACACGATGTGCAACTGTATGGATGGTAAAATTCACCTCCTCTCCCAGAAGGGCAAGACTGTCAAGTTCTAAAATACGTAAACAGTTCCGTGACAGTGCTCGCAAACTACATGACATCCTCATGCAACCGATTCTCGATGCGCCAATATCCTCATTTCGCGGCAAAATCAAGATGTGACACTCTCCTCCTTCCAACACCCTTTCAGGGCAACATGCCTGCCATAAAACGATGAAAGTTGTCAGACACCTTTGCAAGTGTCTGACAGTTCTTCTTTTTTACTTCCCGGCCATCATCGCGGCGACATCGTCAGCGACGGCGCCAATCGGCTTAATGTCGAAATTTTCGACCAGCACTTTGGCGACGTTCGGCGACAGGAAACCAGGCAGCGTCGGGCCGAGGCGCAGATGTTTCACGCCGAGATACAGCAGCGCCAACAGCACAATGACGGCCTTTTGCTCATACCAGCCGATGTCGAAAGAAAGCGGAAGGTCGTTGATGTCTGCCAATCCGAAGACCTCTTTCAGTTTCAGCGCAATCACGGCCAATGAATACGAATCGTTGCATTGTCCGGCGTCAAGCACGCGCGGAATGCCGCCGATGTCGCCGAGTTGCAGCTTGTTATAACGATATTTGGCGCAGCCTGCCGTCAGAATCACCGTATCATTCGGCAGCGTTTGCGCGACATCCGTGAAATAGCCACGAGTTTTATGGCGTCCGTCGCAGCCCGCCATCACGACGAAACGTTTGATTGCGCCCGATTTGACTGCAGCCACGACTTTATCCGCCACGCCCATCACTGCTTCATGCGCGAATCCGCCGACAATCGAGCCGGTTTCGATTTCTATGGGCGGCTTGCAGGTTTTGGCAATCGCGATGATTTCAGAGAAATCTTTCGGTTTGCCATTGGTCGGTTCGGGAATGTGTTTGCAGCCCGGAAAGCCCGCCGCGCCGGTGGTGAACATACGGCTTTTGTAGGTCGCGTTCGCTTTCGGCGGCACGATGCAGTTCGTCGTGAACAGAATCGCGCCGTTGAATGACTCGAATTCTTCCGGCTGCTTCCACCACGCATTGCCGTAGTTGCCGACGAAATGTGTATATTTTTTGAAGGCCGGATAATAATGCGCCGGGAGCATTTCGCTGTGGGTATAGACATCCACACCCGTGCCTTCGGTCTGCTTCAGCAGTTCTTCCATATCCTTCAGGTCGTGGCCGCTGATCAGAATGCCCGGATTTTTGCCCACGCCGATATTGACTTGCGTTGGCACGGGATGCCCATAAGTTTCCGTATTAGCGGCGTCGAGCAATGCCATCACTTCCACGCCGTTCTGCCCGCATTCCAGCACTAATGCGACGAGTTGGTCCGCATTCAGACTGTCGTTTGTGGTGGCGGCCAGTCCTTTCATGATAAAATCAAACACTTTCTGGCTGGTTTTACCTAATACGGCGGCATGTTTGCCATACGCGGCCATCCCTTTGAGGCCGTATGTCAGCAATTCCCGCAGCGAGCGCACGTCTTCGTTTGCCGTTGATAACACGCCGACTTCATCCCCTTTTTTGTAAAATTCGGCAACATCGCTGCTGAACCAGGTCGCCATTTCCGGCAGCGCGGCATCAATTGGCTTGCCAAGTTTGGCTTCAACAGCGGCTTTAACGCTCTTCCGAACTTCTAACGCCTCTTTAATCAATGTTTCAAAACGAGTGGCGTCAAAATTTGCGTTCGTGATGGTCGTAAACAGGCTGGTCATCATAAATTTTCCCAATTTTTCATCCACCTGAAACCCGGCGTCTTTCCCCGTTTCGCTGTAAATTGCGATGCCTTTCAACACAAAAATCAACAAGTCTTGCAAATTAGCAACATCTTCAGTTTTTCCGCACATTCCGGCTTTTTGGTTGCAGCCGGTATTTTTCAACGTTTCCTGGCACTGATAACAGAACATACTCATGATCGTTTCTCCTTTTAGGGTTAATAGAACACTGATTGGGCTGATAAGACTGATTTACGCTGATTTTTCTTATGGTTGCTGAATTTTTGAAGATCAGTGAAAATCAGCCCCATCAGTCCAATCAGTGTTCTATTTCGTATTGTTACGCGAACTTCTCTCCTCTGATGCTGATGGTTGAGACAGTGACTGGCACTTCGACTCCTGCTTGCTGAATGGCCTGCTGCACAAGGCGCACAAGGCCGAAGCAGCAGGGAACTTCCATATTCACAATCGTGATGCTTTTCGGGCAATTCAGGGCGACGATCTGCGTCAGTTTTTGCAGATACGCGCCGGTATCATCCAATTTCGGGCAGCCGATGACCACCGCTTTGCCATCGCCTTTCAGGAATTCCTGATGAAAATTGGCGTAGGCAAACGGCACGCAGTCTGCCGCGATCACGAGATCGGCATTCTTGAAATACGGCGCGGACGGCGGCACAAGATGCAACTGCACCGGCCATTGCCGCAATTCGGAATGGAGCGCGGCAGCGGGCTGCGCCTGCGTTTGTGCCTGCTGCGGTTCATCCCACTGAAACATTCTGGCGGACGGGCAACCGCCGTGCGGCATGGCTGTCGCCGGGCGATTAACCGGCGCGTTCACCTGTTCAACATGCGCATGCGTCGCCGCTTCGTCGAACATCTCCGCTTCGCGCTCCTCAATGGTCAACGCGCCGGTCGGACAATGCCCCAAACATGCGCCGAGTCCGTCGCAGTACATTTCCTTGACTAACCGGGCTTTCGGGCCGTTCGGCGTTTCGACGATTTGAATCGCCTGTTCATGGCAAGAGGGGACGCATAAACCACAGCCGTCACATAATGACTCGTCAATATTGATAATCTTGCGTGTAAGGTTCATTGCAATTTTCCTTGTGTAGTGAACATTAACTAACTGTACCTGTCAAAAAAAATGTGCGATTTTTATACGTAAACATGTAATTCCGTGCGACCTTTTCTAATTTAAGGGAGAGGTGATGAGTGTTTTTAAGGATTGCCAGACCGCCTGGCTTTCCTGACGTAAATCAAACCCGAACTTCGAGAGTCGCCAGCGTTTTACGAGCAAGCGCAATGTGCCGAGAATGGTGATGGCTAAATGCTCTGCCGGAATATCGCCGCGAATTTCGCGCATTTGCTGCGCGGCGGTAATAATTTCAGCCATGCCTTCGTGCGCGGCGTTCATGACGGAAAAGATGATCTCCGCTAAGCGCGGATCGTCCTGAAATGCTTCTTCGGAAAAAACGACCGCTGTCATGTGGGGGCGCTCGGCAAATTGGCCGGAATGCTCCAAAAAAATTGTTTCGACTTTTTGCAGATTCGACACATTCGCGGAACGCGCCTTTGCTAAATGCCCTTTTGAACGGAATTTGAACTGTTCCAGCATCGAAAGCAAAATATCGGCTTTGCTCGCAAAATGGCGATAAATCGCCGGTTCCGTGATGCCAAGACGACTGGCAATCTGCTTCATCGTCACATTCTGAATCCCGCCTTCATCAATCAATTTGATCGCGGTTTCGATAATCTCTTTTTGCCGTTCTGTGAATTCGGTCATATTTTTTGTGTCGTGAATTTGTTAGTTATTAATTACTAACAAAGATAGATTTAATCGTATTTTTGTCAAGAGGGAAAATGAAAAAAATGTAAAATTCTGATTCGTAACAGTAGAAATGCCTTATTTCACGCCGAAAAATATTGACCACCTTGAGATATTTTCCACAACACAAGATATAAATACAATAAACATTCCGATGATTTTCACGTCATGATAACAAATGTGTCTTTACGCGAAAGTGATTCGATTGAGGAATGCTTCAACATGCGTCTTTTACAGGAAAATACGGCATGGAATCTCCAAATCTTTTAACAATAATTCGTCAATGCACCTTGTTTAAAAATATTGATGACCTCAGCAGCTATTTGCTGCTCCATTACGGGAAAATACGCCTTTTTGCGGCGGGAGAGACGATTTTTAAAAAAGGGGATTTTTCACGCGGCGCGTTCGGCTTGATTGTCTCTGGTCAGGTTGGCATTATTTCGGATACGGGGCAGGTGATTCGCGGCATGGGAAGCGGCGAGATTCTCGGCGAACTTGGCGTCACCAGCCCGCAAAATAAACGCACGGCCACTGTGAAAGCGATCAAACCCACCGAACTCTTTGAATGGAACGTGGATATGATGAAGACGCAGCTTCCCGAAATCATGAAACGCCTGAAAGACCTCGCCTGGAAAAACGCCTCGAATTACTATGAGTAATTCCTTGATGCGTGGCGTCAGCAGTTGCGTCAAATCATCTACTCCGAATAATTACCAGATCATACAGGCAGGCCGTTCAAACGCCCGACGCAGCGCTTTTTCCTGCATAAAACTCCCGATCCGCTACTTTGCCCAACCATCATGTCAAAAGAATTATAATGACTGTAGCAACGCAATTGCCAGAACTTACCCGTGAACAGCGATAATCTTGCGTGTGGCGACATCCGCCAATAATATGCCGAAAAAAGCCATCACCAGATACGACCAGAGGGCGACGCCGTCATCCGGCGTCCCGGCTCGCGTCGCAAAGAGGTCAGCGGAGGGCGCATTCAGTTCCAGCATCTTCCCGCCGGTCGCGGTTGCGATCTCTTCTAACAACGGCAGATTGACGCTGGTGTGCAGAAATTCGTCCGTGTAAGGAATCGCAAAGCCGAAGGCGTCCGGGCGGTTGGCGTCGTCGGCCTGCGTGCCGAATAGGCTAAAATAGTACGCACCGATCTCTTCTGCCGGAAATGCAGCAGCATACCGCCCCGGCGCGATTTGCTTCAGAGCAAGCGTCTGATTGGCTTGCGACGGCGCGACCATATTGATATTCAACGCCAGATGATTTACAAACTGATTCTCCGCGTCTAACACATCCACCGTAAACAGCCCATGATCGCCGCTGCGCGTGATCTGCGCATCGTAGCGCTGCGCGGTTTCTTTGCGCTGTGCCCATTTCATCATCTGCCCGACAAATTGGCCGTAATGTTCCCAGTTCACCCACTCGTTGCCCCAGCGTCCGCCTAAATCCGACGTAAAGGCGACGCTGCGCCCTAATCCGTATTGCCAGGCCGCGAGAATCGGACCGTGCGGGCTATTGAGAATGATCTGCGCCGCTGGTTTCGGATAGGTGATGAGTTGTCCTGAAAGCGTCGGAAACGGCGTCTGCGTCAGGCCGGTCAGCATGTCGTGTGCGGTCTTGAGTTGCGGCGCAATCGTCGCCTCCGCAATTACATCGTTGCTGACAATTTTCGTTTCGCCGGTAAAAATGCGGGGAATCGTATCAGGATTATCCGTGTAGTAACTCCGTCCCTGTCCCCATTCCGCAATCGAGCGCATTAACGCCTGATCCGCATCCGTGCCGATGGCGACGGTGGACACGGAAATCCCGGTAGCAGCCATAGAACGAACGAGCGATTCAAAATCGCCTGGGTTGGTAATCCCGTCGGAGAGGATAATCACATGTTTACGGCTCGCTTCTGTCTCCTTCAGCATGTTAAACGCATCTTCCAGAGCCGGATACATCACCGTGCCGCCAGATTCTTTCAACATGGACAGTTGCGCGGCAATCGCCTGCCGTTCGACGGCCTCTGTTACCGGCACGACGCGGACGAATTGCGAATCAAACGCCACCACGCCGACTTTATCGGTCGGATTCAGGAGTTCAATCGAAGAAAACGCTGCGATTTTGGCGAGTTCTAACTTGGTTTTATCGGTATAGCGGGAACTCATGCTGGAGGATTTGTCAATTATGAACACAAGGCACAGCCCGGAAAATTTTACATCCGTCGGCGGTTCCATAAAAACCGGAAGTAGGCTTTCTATAGGCGTTTTTCGGTAATTTCCCGCGCCGAAACTCCGCTCGCCGCCGAGCATGATAAACCCGCCGCCCATGTCCCGCACATAGGTTTCGAGATGCTCCATCAGCGTGAATGACAGGCGGTTGCCGGAAACGTTATCGAAAATAATCGCGTTATATTTGAGCAATTCGTGCAGCGAGCCACTTAATTCGTCGAGCGTTTTGCGGATCGGCGCGAGACCTTGCATCTGAAGCGTCTCAAACAGCGGGGACGGCGTCGCGGAGGCATCCGCGACATACAGCACCTGCGATTTCTGTTCCCCTTTCACAAACGCCATTCCTTCATTATTCTGAAAAATCAGGTCGTCCGGACAATTGAGAATCGCTTTATATAAGTACAATCCGGATTCCTGAAGCTGGTCGGTCACAACAAAGCGATTTTTTCCGGCGTGAAGGCGTACTGTCTCGCTGCTGATCAACGCGTCATTTTTCAAGAGAATCAATTCGCCTTCAGTCTCGTGCGAACTGGTCGCTTCAACGCTGATCTCATACGGCGTTTCAAGCGGAACGGCGGCAGGCGCGGCGACATCGCTGACAAAAACTTCATGGCCGCCGAACCACGATTCCACCGGCACAGGCCAAATCTGCACGCCGAGCGATGCCGCCAGCGCAGCGCGTTGTTTCGCCTCGCCGATATTTTCATTGCCGTCGGTGAATAGCACAATTTTTTTCTCGCCAACCGACGGAAACTGCCCGATGGCTAATTGAAGCGCGTCGGCTAAATTGGTAAAATTCGGATTGATGTCCGATTGCATGTCGCTGAATTCAAAGGGATTGCGTAGCGAGAGTTCAAGCGATGGCTGCTTGCCGAACGCGATCAGCCCGGCTTGATCCTGTTCGTCCATGCTGGTGAGCGTCTGCTGAATAAAGTCGTGAATTGCCGTTGTTTTGTCGCGGCTGATGCTTTCGGAGCGATCAACGCAGAAGATGAGGTTGACGCGGTCGGTGTTGGTGAGAAGGCGTGGATCAGCCAACGCGAACCCCGCCAGCAGAATCAGCAGCGAGCGCAACCCTGCCACGAGAATGCGGTGCAGGCGGCGACTGTCGCGCCAGGGAGAATAGCGCATCATCAGCCAGATCACCGGAATCAACAGCCAGACCGCTAAAAATAACGGATGATGAAATTTCATAGATAACGTCGAAACCTTACAGGTTTTTAAAACCTGTGAGGTTTATCTGCGAATCAGCGCAAAAATCTCTTTACAGACGTGCAGCAACTCCGCCGCCGCGTCCGGCGTAATCATGTTCGGGCCGTCGCAGGGCGCGTGATCTGGGGCGGGATGCACTTCGAGAAAAATGCCGCTCGCTCCGGCAGCCACCGCCGCCCGCGCTAAGGTCGCCACGAATTGTCGCTCGCCGGAAGAGGCCGTGCCGGCGCCGCCGGGAAGTTGGACGCTGTGGGTGGCGTCGAAAATCACCGGATAGCCGAAGCCCTGGACAATCGGAATCGCCCGCATATCCGACACGAGATTGCCGTAGCCGAAACTTGCGCCGCGCTCCGTGATGACGACCTGCTCGTTGCCGCTCATGATGACTTTTTGGGCGCAATTCTTCATGTCGTTCGGCGCGAGAAACTGCCCTTTTTTGATGTTGACGATTTTTCCGGTCTGCGCCGCCGCGACAAGCAGGTCGGTCTGGCGGCATAAAAACGCCGGAATTTGCAGCATATCCACCACTTCCGCGACTGGCGCGGCCTCATCCGGCGCATGAATATCTGTGACAATCGGCACGTCAAATTGTCGCCGAATCTCCTCTAATACTTGCAGCCCTTTCTCAAGGCCGATACCGCGATAGGACGAGAGCGAACTGCGATTCGCCTTGTCAAACGAGGATTTGTAAATGTACGGCAGGCCAAGCCGCGATGTGATTTCTTTCAGCCGTTCGGCGGTCTTGAAATTGACCGTTGGGTCGTCCTCGATAACGCACGGCCCGGCAATCACGACCAGCCGGTCACCGCCGATTTCAAAATCGCGCAGCGGAACACGATGAAGTTGAGTCGCATGTTTTATCATTGTCGCAGATTGACGATCCTTGTGAAGGTGTATAACCTTCACAAGGATTGCGCCTAAATAATTCGTTATTGTAGCGGAAACAATTCGATATTGCCATCTGAGGTCTTCAATGAAATCATCGCGCCGCCATTATTCAGCGTGCCTTTAAGCGCGTTATCGCCAGCAATTTCACTGACATTCAGCGTAATATCATTCAATTTGATTCGTCCATCGGATGTTTTCATCTCGAAGGCAGCCTGCAATTCCGGCGCAAGAGAGAGGTTGATCGAGCCGTCGCTGGTTTCGAATGTGGCGTTGGCGGTTTGCGTTTTTAATATATCAGCCTGAATGCTGCCGTCAGAGGTTTTTACCGTGTTCAACAACGACGCGCCGCGAATTTCAATCGAACCATTGCTGGTTTCCGCATTCACTTCGCCGCTGACCTGATGGAGCTTGATGCTGCCATTGCTGGTTTTCGCGAAAATCGAACCCACCATCTCTTCCGCTGTAATTGAGCCGTCGCTGCTTTTCACAGTTGCCGCCCCCACAATGCTTTTGGCGGTAATTGAGCCATCGCTGGTTTTTGCGTTAATCTGATCGCCGCTGACGCCCTGAAGCGCGATGCTACCGTCAGAGGTGTTGAGCGACATAATTTTCCCCTGAACATTCCGGATGTCGAGCGAACCATTGGAGGTGTTGATATTGTTGATGAGCATTCCGGCAGGCGTCTTAATCTCGTATTGCACGGAAATCTTTGGACGCGGCATCAGCAGAACTGTTTTGATTTCAAGAGTTTTCTCCGTTGGTTGTAAGACATCTATCCGGGCGTTTTCAAGCGTTTCATGAAATCCGCATTTTTTGATCGCGGTAATATCAACGGTCGGTTTATCCCACGCTGTGATTGTAACGTTCCCATTGGTATTCGTGACGTTCAAGGTCGTTCCGGCTGCGACTTCGACAACACGGTGAAATTTTTCAACCTGCTGAGCCAGCGCAGGCGCGGCGCAGCAGATGACAAACAGAGAAAGCATCGCACATGAAATGATTCGCATATTTTTTTATATCCTTTGAGAGATGGTTGTTGAACTCTGAAGATTTTCGTCTCTATTTATCCCGGAAAACGCATCTGTTCAGCGAACAGCGCTTGAAATCTGGCGTCGTTCGTCAAGGCGAGATGCTCGGTTCGCCGAGCGATGACAGTGGCCTCGTCTTTCGCTTCGCTGGACAGCAGCGCCAATTGCGCTCCCAAACCGGCGGCGTTTCCCACAGAACGAATTCGCTCACGGGGCACGTCGGGAATCAGGCCGATTCGCGTGGCGCTGTCAATATCAATATAGTTGCCGAACGCGCCCGCTAACAGGATTTCCGCGATGTCGTCCTCCGCGATTCCCAGGCGCTGCATCAACATGACAATCCCGGTCGCAATCGCGCCTTTGGCAAGCTGTAATTCGCGGATGTCCTGCTGCGTGATGACAAGCGGCTCGCCGGATTCGGTCTGGTGCGCGTCCATCAAGACAAATGAGCGCTTGCCGTCGCTGTCAACTCGCAACCGCCGCCGCAATGCTATCGGCACGCCTTTTTTCTCCGCGTCTTCCGGCGTGATCAGACGTCCGTTGCAATTGATCACGTCCGCGTCTAACATCTGCGCAATCGCATCAACCAGGCCAGACCCGCAAATTCCCTGTGCCGAATGCTCGCCAAGCACATGACAATGCACATCGTCGTCAATCGCCACGCGGTCTATTGCGCCAGCCGCGCCACGCATCCCATGCGTGATCTGCGCTCCTTCGAACGCCGTGCCAGCCGCCGCAGAGCAAGCCAGCAGGCACTCTTTCGAGCCAAGCACGATTTCGCCGTTCGTGCCGATGTCAATCGCTAACGTGATCTGATCATTGGTATGCAGCGCCGTCGCCAATATCACGCCGACTGTATCTGCGCCGACGAATCCAGCAATCAGCGGC
This sequence comes from Candidatus Moduliflexus flocculans, assembly GCA_000739515.1. Lineage (GTDB taxonomy): Bacteria > Moduliflexota > Moduliflexia > Moduliflexales > Moduliflexaceae > Moduliflexus > Moduliflexus flocculans. The sequence continues at coordinate 253,665 of DF820455.1, read as the reverse complement.
AACATAACGATCCGTGCCTGCGGGAAAATATGCAGGCCGAATTCCTTCGCCGACAAGACCAACTGTTCGCGAACGGCGGCGAGATATGGCGCTGTGCCTAAATGCACCGGCGAAATGTGCAGCAGCAGATGATGCATGCAGGTGTTACCGACGATAGTCGCTTCATAAATCTGCTGCGCGTCAATTCCGGCCTGTTCGCAAACCTTCTGAACAATCTCGTTCAGCGTTTTCAAGATGCGTTCATGGAGTTTCTGCAAGTGGGCGCGATCCTGCTGCGCGAAGGTGATGCGCGACATCAGATCGCCGCCATAGACCGTCTGCGCGTTCAACGCCGACGCCACCGCGATTTCCTGACCGGTATGCAAATCCAGCAGATAGCCGACGACCGTTGTCGTGCCGACATCAAACGCCAGGCCATACATGCGCTCGCAGGTGTAGCCCGGCTCGACGCCGATTACCGTATTTTTCCAACAGACCACCGTCATTTCGCGGCGAGATTCGAACAGGACGGACGGAAGATGGCGCAGTGCGGCAATATCTATCTCCGTCACCCCGATCTGCTCATGCACATCCTCGAAATCAGAGCTTTGATGCTCTTCAGTGCGTTGCGGTAGAATGAGAAAGCGCTTGCTGACATCAGGCTTTAATGGGCGTTCTTCATGCTCCGTTTGCGAAAGGATGCGGTGCAATTGCTCCGAAATTGGCGGAATGACGCGCACGACACCATCACTCAGCACTTTCGTTTTACAGGCGAGACGATACCCCTGCCGCAAGCGTTTTTCTCCGAGGACGCGGAAATCTTCGTCGGTCGGCGGCGTAAATTCGCCGTCAAGCAGTTGAATGCGGCAACTGTTACAGCGTCCTTTCCCGCCGCAGGTCGCGACGATTTCCACTCCGCCTTGATGAGCGCATTCCAGGAGCGTCTGCGTCGGCAGAATCTCGATAGTTTTTTCTTCAGGCTGAAAGGTGATGTTCATAGGCGTTTTTGAGGATTTTGGGCGAGATATGATGCAAAAGGAGTGCAAAAGCTTGCTTTTGCTGCGCGGCATCGCCTGACTTCGTCAGGCCGCAAAAGCAAGCTTTTGCACTCCTGAAAATCGCTATTTCGCTCCTTTGACCATTGCGGCAATGGCTCGCAGGTAGTCGGGATTCGTGCCGCAGCAGCCGCCGATGATGCGCACATCGAGATCAAGCAGCGGTTTCATGCGTTCGGTCATTTCCGCTGGAGTCATGGTATAGACATTTTTGCCGTCATGCAGTTCAGGCAGCCCGGCGTTCGGCTGCGCGATCAGGTAGCCATTCGTGACGGCTCGCATCGCCTGAAGCACGCCGACGGTCAAATCCGGCCCCGCACCGCAGTTCGTGCCGACGACATCCGCACCCGCCTGCTGCAAGGCTTCGACCGCCTGTTCCGGCGACGTGCCCATCATGGTGCGGTAGCCTTTCCGCTTTTGCTCGAACGTCATCGTCGCCACGACCGGCAGCGAGGTGTTTTCTTTGACCGCTTTCACCGCAATCACCGTTTCTTCCAGGCTGATCATCGTTTCCACAAATGCCACGTCTGCGCCGCCCGCTTGCAGGGCAATCGCCTGATCTTTAAACGCCTGATACGCATCCTCTTCGGCTAACGCGCCATAGGGTTTGAGCAATTGTCCAATTGGGCCGATTGACCCGGCGACAAAGCGGCTCTCGCCAGCGGCTTTCCGCGCAATTTCCGCCGCTTTGCGATTCCATTCCGCCATGTGGTCGCCAAAATTGTAATCATTCAGCTTGATGGCTGTGCCGCCAAACGTGTTGGTTTCCACTAGATCGCAGCCCGCGTCGAAATACGCCTGATGAATCGCCTGCACGTCGTCAGGATGCGACTCGTTCCATTCTTCGGGACACGCGCCCTGCGGCAGCCCTCTGGCAAATAACATCGTTCCCATCGCGCCGTCTGAAACCAGGCGGCGTTTCGCTAATTCCGCTAAAAAATCTCGCGCCATTTTATGTTAAAGAATAGAACATTGATTGGACTGCCAAAAGCTGTCAGACACTTCGAAAGTGTCTGACAGCTATCTTTCAATCAGTCCAATCAGTGTTCTATTTTGTTCCCAAATTCACTTTGCCGATTTCGGTATATTCAGAGCCGGTGGACTTCAGTTCACTGCGAATCAGATAAAGCGCATCTACTGAGCAGACACCGACCCAGATGTTGACAATGCCTTCAATCGCCCGGAACAGGCTGCTTTTGTTTTTTTGCGACCGCACCCGTCCGAGCGTCAAATGCGGCTGAAAGCGTCCGCTTTCCCCTTGAAAGCCTAATTTTTCGAGGCGTGGCGACAGATCGGCCTCCAATGTTTTTAAGCTGCCGTCTTCATCGTCAGTGACGCCGATCCAGATGACACGGGGGAAGTTCATATTCGGAAACGCGCCCGCGTAGCCGACTTGAATCGCAAACGGCGCAACGCTTTTCGCACTGGCGCTCATGGCGTCTAAAATCGCCGGAATCTGCGCTTCCTGAATATCGCCTAAAAAATTCAGTGTCAGATGAATGTTATCCGGCTTCACCCACGACACCTGCGCGTCCGCCTGTTTCAATTTTTCCTGAATTCCGGCCAGTTTTTCCTGAATTTCCTGCGAAATCTTGATCGCAATAAATGTTCGAATTCCGTCCATATTTTTCGCGCATCGCCGCGACTTCAGAGCGCCCCCCATCCTGACGTCGCGCGACAGCATTCGCGGTTATTTTTCGCGTAACAGTTCGCCGCGCAGCATGTCTAACGCCGTCTGCGCGGTTCTGGTTTTGACTTCAAGACGATCTCCTGGAAATTGGCATTTCCGCCACTGCGTCCCGCGCTGCTCCGACGCCACCGCGATAAATACCAACCCCACTGGTTTCTCCGGCGTCGCGCCGCCCGGCCCCGCGATGCCCGTGACCGCCACGCCATACGTGGTTTGCGACAGCCAGCGGATGCCTTCTGCCATCGCGACAGCGGTTTCGGCGCTGACCGCGCCATGACGCTCGATAATATTCGGCGACACGTCTAACAGCGACATTTTCGCGTCGTTGCTATACGCCACGACGCCGCGTTCCATATACGCCGAACTTCCGGCGATATTGGTCAATTTGTGCGCAATCAGGCCGCCGGTGCAGGATTCCGCGAGCGCTACCGTTGCTTTGCGATCCGTCAGCAGCCTGCCGACGACCTCTTCCAGCGTCTCCGCGCCGACGCCATAGACATACCGCTCCAATTTTTTGACGATCTGCTCGTTCATCAGGCGCAAGCGGCTTTCAACATCGGTCTGAATCTCGCCTTTTACCGTGAGGATAATCGAAATCTCTTCCCCATCCTCGACATAATTGATGTATTGCTGCCCGCCTTCGCGATCAATGCTTTTCAGCAGTTCTTTCATGCTGGACAGCGGCAATCCGCAGGTTTTCAGAATCATGCCATTGACCGCGCCGAAACGGAACGTTTTCGGGTCAAGACGCGGCAGGATGCGCTGCTTGATAATCGGCGCGATTTCGTCAGGCTGCCCCGGCAGCAAAATGACGCTGTTTTGTTCGTGCGCAAACAGAAACGCGGGCGTCCGTCCTTTTTCATTGTCCAACATTTCCGCTTCCGTCGGAACTAACGCCTGTTTTTCGGCGGTCGGTGGCATCGTGTCGCCGCGTGCGTCATATTCCGCCTTGATCGCGTCCAATAATTTATAATTCAGAATCAAGCGTTTTTTCAGCACACGCGTCAGCAGCTTTTTCGCGGTGTCATATTCGCCGGACAACACCTTGGCGACAATGAAAATGAGATTCGAACGCCCGATGGCCTGGCGCAAAATGTCTTCCAGCCGATTTTCCTGCCCGCTGACGAATGAGACGTAGTCCACTTCAATTCCGGCGTCTAACAATTGCCGCGCAATGACCGCGACGCTGTTATTGCGCGTATCCTGGATGATAAACTCGCTTCCGACTGAGATGATTTCGACTGGCACGTGTTTTCTCCATGTGTAAATCTGCCAGACGCGTTCAAGGTGTCTGACACGTAGGGTTACGCAAACCGTTCGATCAGGAATTTCGCCACTTGCAGCGCGAGATTGCTGTACACTCCGGCCAGCGCGTCATCAATCATGACGCCGAAGCCTTTCAGGTTCGGATTCTCATCAAGGCTGCGAATCGGATACGGTTTGAGGACATCGAAAAACCGAAACACAAAAAATCCGGCGATGATCCATTGCCAGCGTAACGGCAAAAACGCCATCGTGATGAGGTAACCGACGATTTCGTCAATCACTATTATGCCAGGGTCTTTTTCCTGCGACGCGTCTTCGATGCGGTTCGCTCCCTGACATCCTAACAGAAACAACACGAGCGAGATCGCGGCATACGGCATCCACTGCATCCAGCCTGCGGGAAGGAATGCGCCGAGTTTCATCAGGCCGACATAGAGCGGAATGCTGACCAACGTGCCGAACGTGCCGGATGCCACCGGCGCGAAACCGGAAAATAATCCGGTGGAAAGTATCAAATGTCCCCAGCCCACTTTTTTTGCGAATTTTTGAAGTCCAGTCATAGAATGATTTCCTTTTTATGAAAAAGTTGCCAGACACTTTAAAGGTGTCTGACAACTGCGAATACAACCATGACGTATGCAATCGATCACGATACTGAAATTTTGCCGATGATGTTTTGCGCAATTATTTGATTTCTTCTTCATCTGAATCAGGTGCGCGATTTCCCCTTTCATGTCAAGAGAAAAGTATGAAACGGAGAAGACAGAGAGCGCCTTGAGACGAGAAGCGATTGGCACGGCGATAATGCCACGCGAAATTGCAGAAAAAACGTTCTCCCGTTACATTTTTCTTGACGAAAATCATTCGGATTATTTCTCCTACATCGTAATAAATGGGCCGTTAGCTCAGCTGGTAGAGCAACTGACTCTTGGAAAGGGAGCCTCACGCAGTAATGCATGAGTGAACATTCGACTATATGCTAGGACGTCCTGAGAGCCTGAACTACTTCGAATGAAGTAAAAATGTTCAGGATTGGATAATTAGCAGGCAACCCTCAAGCAGTTTGAGGAAGTCCTCAGAGGCCATACGTCGAACATCCGAACAGGTAAGGCTGAGGATGATGAAATGGTCCAGACCGCAACGTCTGTGCGATGGTTAGCGAAAGCTAATGCGGTAGGTAATCAGTGGGTCAGAGGTTCGATCCCTCTACGGCCTATTTATATTTCCATACCAGCAGCACAAAAACCTTCATATTTACACTCCCATGATATTTTTTCCTTGCCAGGGCGTCCAGGAATGCATTGCGGATTTCGACCGTTCGGTCGCCAAATTTTCGCGGCTCGCCAATACGCCGGTCTGACTCAACTGTAGCGCTCAGATTTTTTTGCCGATTCACGCGTTCGAAGAAACGAGTCGGCGGCGTCCATATTGACCTGATTCTTCTGTGCAACCACGACTTTTTGCTTGACACTCTTCCCGCAATAGCAGAATGTTCTTCTCAAAGGAGAATGACCGATTATGCTAACGACTGAGATCAAACAATTAATCAAGCGCGAGCTTCCGGCCATGTTTCGAGAAGACCGCGACATTCATGAATTTATCTTGAATCTGACGCGCAATCAATACGCAGACAAGCGCGAGACCGAAAGCCGCTTCGACCGCGTCCTTGACGAATTACGGCGTGACCGGGAAGATCAAAATCGCAAATGGGAAGCCCGCGAGCAAGAACGCAAAAAAGAATGGGAAATCCATCAGCAAGAACACAGGAGCGAATGGGAAGCTCATCAGCAAGAACGCAAAAACGAATGGGAAGCTCATCAGCAAGAGCACAAGAAAGAACGGGAAGAACAAGATCGCAAGTGGGATGAGCATCAAAAGACGATTGAGCATGTTCTCAGCACGTTGGATGCGTTTGCGAAAAAATATCAAAGTGACATCGGCGCGATTGGCTCACGGTGGGGATTTCAATCTGAAGAAGCGTTTCGCGGCGCGTTAAAAGGCATTTTGGAGCAATCGTTCGGTGTCGAGGAACTCAATGTCAATGACTTCGACGAAAGTGGCGAGGTCTTCGGGCGTCCAGATCAAGTCGAATTGGATGTGATTATCAAAAACGGGCTGCTGATTGTGTGCGAACTGAAATCTTCGATGAGCCGGGGCGATGTCTATATTTTCGACCGCAAAGTCAAATTTTACGAACGTTTGCACCAACGCGCCGCCACGCGTCGCCTGATTATCACGCCGATGATGCGCGACGACGCGCGGCGCACCGCTGCCGAACTCGGCATTGAGGTTTTCTCGTATGCGCAAGACGCCGCGCTGTAATTTCTCTTGCGCGTCCAGACGCCCCTGACAGGGGTTTTTGGTTTTCATTTTATGCACATCACTTATTCTTCAGACATCCAACGCGAGGATTGGCGGCATGTTCTGGAACATGCCGATTTAGCGAATATTTTCCATACACCCGAATATTTTGATATGCAGACGACCATCGGGCATGGCCTGGCGTATCTCTGCGCATATATTGACGACGAGCCGGTCAGCGTGATCGCCGGGTACCGCAACGCCTTCGGCTATCATGCCGGGCTGTTGGAAATCGGCACGAAAAGCGGCGGATATCCGCTGATGATTGCGCATTACGACCAACATCCCGACGCGGACGAGATCAAAAACGCGATGATTGCGGAATTTGCGCGGCGCGAACTTGAAGGGCAGCGGTTCGTTTTTTATCCCTGTTTCCACATGCAGACTTGCCTTTTCGATGATCCTGAGTGGGAATGCGTCAAACAGCTTGACGCGACGGCGTTTCTCGATTTGACGCAGGAAGAACGCGTCTTGTGGAAAAATTTAGGCGACAAGGGGCGCAATATGGTGCGCTCAGCCGAAAAACAGGGCGTGACGGCGCGAATTGCCAACGAATTGCCGTATTTCGAGCAAATGTATCATTTTTATCGCGAACTCGGCGAGCGCCAGCAGCGCGGCTACATCGGCTATGACGAACTGCGCCTCAAATTCGACGCCTTCACGCAAAATGGCCTCGGCGACCTCTGGGTGGCGTTTGCGGGGGAACGACCGGCGGCGTTTGCGTTTATCTGGAAATACAAGCGGAACATCAATTACGTCTATCAATCCTCTGACCCCGAATTGCGCTCCTATAAGCCGAATAACATGTTGGTCTGGAAAATAATCACATTTTACAAACAGCAGGGATATGCGCTCTTCAATCTCTGGGGGCTGCGAAACATGCATCTGAGCGCCCACGCCGAGCCAGGCGACCGCGAGATTGACGGCTATGGGAAATTCAAGCTCTCGTTCGGCCCGGACGTGCGGGAGTTGGCGCGGTATGTCAGATTGTAATCCGTGAGCATGGCGATTCACTTATGACAAAGGTTCCTCCATTTTTTATGGCGGTCGTGCTGCTGTTTTGGGGCTGGCAGACCAATATGCTGCTGTTTGCGTCAGGCATGGCGCTTGTCATCGAAGCCGCCCGTGTTGTCAGCTTTCGTTGGGAGCTTTCAGTCTTGGACACAACTCGAATTGGGGAAGCGAGCATCTTAATTTTTGTTGGCACGTTGGTCTATCGCTTTCTCGCGGAAAGCATTCTGCTCGGCAGTTTTTTCCCGCTGAAATGGCTGCCGATTTCGCTCCTGCCATTGATGCTCGCCCAGGTGTATGATGCGAGCGGTCAACTCGATATGCGCGGCGTGATTGGCATTGTGCGCAGCAAGCGGCAAATGGCGCAGCTCACGGAGCCGATGATGACTTCCATTTCGTTTCCATATTGCGCGATCTGCTTGATGGCTGCTGCTGCCGGAAATAAAGAAGCGCTCGGATTTTATGCAGGCTTTCTGCTGCTCTCGGCCTGGGGATTATTCACGATCCGTTCGCGCCGCTATTCCCTCTGGCTCTGGGGAACGCTGTTTGCCGCGGTGGCGGCATCCGGCTATCTCGCTCTGCATGGGATCGTGCTGCTGCAACGCTCGTTGGAAGAAAGCACATTTTTGATTGATTGGATTCGCCAATGGCGGCAGGATGTCGATCCTTACGAAAGCAGCACCGCCATTGGGCGTATCGGCGAGGTAAAGCTTTCAAACGAGGTAATCTGCCGGGTACGGATCGCCGATAAACCGCGAGATTCGCTACTGTTGCGTGAAGCGAGTTATACCACGTACCATAAGGCGAAATGGTTTGCGCCAGACGCGGAATTCACGCCAATTCAAGTTGAGGCCGATGATACCACCTGGAAAATCGGCAGCCCGCAAACGCTTGCCGGGCGCGTCACAGTCGCGCAATACATGGTCAAAGATAAAAGTGTTTTAAAAATTCCGAACGGCACGTTTCTCATTGAACGATTGTTGGTCGGCGACATGCTGAAAAATCCGCTCGGCGCAATCAAGGTACAACAAGGGCCGGGGTTAATTACGTATGACGCGACCTTCAATCTTGAGCATTCTTTCGATAGTCCGCCGAACCAGGCGGATTTCGTACTACCGGAAGAAGACGACGCTGAATTCCGGGCGCTGGCGGCGGAATTAGATTTAGCGTCCGTGTCGCCGCAAGAAGCGATCACACGAGCAGCAGACTTTTTCCAGCAATATTTCACCTACTCTCTCGATTTGCAGCGACAAAACAAGAACGTGTCGCCGCTGACCGATTTTCTGCGCCATTCCCGCAGCGGGCATTGCGAATATTTCGCCACAGCGACCGTGCTGCTGTTGCGAGCCGCCGGCATTCCGGCGCGATACGCTGTCGGCTATTCAACGGACGAACTCAGGCCGGGGCGCTGGACAATCGTGCGCGGCAGCGATGGGCATGCCTGGACGCTGGCGTATCTCAACGGCGTCTGGCGCGATATTGATACCACTCCTGCATCGTGGCGGTCATTTCAGGAACAATTTGAATCGCCATTTCTCTGGCTGTCGAATCTCTGGGCGCGAATTCGTTTTGCGTTGTCGGAATTACGCTGGGGACAGCGTCAGGGCGGCAATGAGCCGTATTTGATCGGCGCGTTGGTCGTGTTGCTGCTGTTGTTAGGCTGGCGTCTCTATCAACGCAGAAGTCGTAAATCTGTCGTCGAATTGCCGGTCGAAACCATCGAGATCGCCGCGCTGCGGCAAGGGATTGATTCCGCGTTTTACGACATCGAACGTCGTTTGCAGGAGGTCGGATTCGTTCGCGATAACTGGGAAACACTGTCAGCGTGGATACAGCGCATCATGCAGCAATCCGCCACGCTGCCGCTCGACGCGCTCGCGCCGTTGTTAGATTTGCACTACCGGTATCGTTTCGACCCGGCAGGCATCAGCGCAGAGGAGATGGCACTCCTGCGCGATGCTGCGCAAGCATGGCTGTCAGCGCATCCAGTTGCGCAGCTTGAAGCAGCCATCTCTGCAAGAAATACTCAAGAATCACGATGACATCATTCAGAAAGCGGGCCGAATTGAATGCTATTCAGGATATGATTGATTCACCACCGCTCATAACGCACGAGTTCGCTGACCGGCTTGCGGCGTTTCGAGTTTGGCTGATCTGCCGGATAGCCCAACGGCGTCAGCACAATCGGCTCGACATCGAGCGGGAGATCAAGCAATTTGCGCAACGGATTCGGATCGAACGCGCCGATCCAGCACGTCCCTAATCCTTCATTCGCGGCAGCTAAAATCAGATGATCCATCATAATTGCCACGTCCACGTCCACATAATTTTTGCCGTCGCGCCGCACCCAGTTTTGCTGCGGCAGGCCGCACGCGCAGACCACTAACGGCGCTTGCGCAAACCAGGGATTCGGATAAACCGCTTTCAATTGCTCCTCTTTGCCTATGGTTTTTACAACGATAATCTGAAAACTCTGCCGATTCGCCGCCGTTGGGGCAAGGACAGCGGCTTCCAGAACGCGCTGCAATGTTTCTTCTTCAATTGGCGTGGATTGGTAGGCGCGGACGCTATAACGCTTGCGAATCAGTTCATAAAATTCCATACGATTTTCCCCCCTGAAAATAGAATGTTCATCCGTTGCCGTGTAGGTCGAAACTCCAATTTCGACCTACAAATAGCTCCTGTTTATATCAGCGGTGAATGCAGCGCCTGGCTGTGGCGAAGCCGGTCAGCTTCCATATATTCTAATTCTCGCGCTCCAGACATCACGATTTTCGGGTCAGGCACAAAATCGAGCGACGGGTCTAAGCGCTCGTATGGCACGGAATTTAAAATGACTTTAATCGTGTTCAGCCGCGCTTTATGTTTATCATTCGAGCGAATAATAATCCAGGGCGCGACCGCAGTATTCGTGCGTTGCAGCATGTCGTATTTGACTTCGGTGAAGTCATCCCAGCGATCTTGCGCCTGGAGATCGACCTTGCTCAATTTCCACTGGCGCAGCGGGTCAGATTGCCGCCGCTTAAATCGCCGCGCCTGCTCTTCCTTCGTGACGCTGAAATAAAGCTTGATCAGAATCGTGCCTTGCCGCACTAAATCTTTTTCGAACCCGCCGACGCCGCGCATGAAATCTTTATATTCCTTTTCCGTACACCAGCCGAAGACCCGCTCGACCAGCGCCCGCGTGTACCAGCTTCGATCGAACAGCACGATTTCGCCGCCATGCGGGAATTGCTGCACGTATTTTTGAAAAAACCATTGCGTTTCCTGTTCTGCGGTTGGCTTGCCGAGCGCAACGATTCGATAATGACGCTCGTTCATATAGCGCGTCACGCGCCGGATTGTCCCGCCTTTTCCGGCGGCGTCGCGTCCTTCGAACACAATAATCATGCGCCGCTGATTCTCGATAAGATAATTCTGCATTTTGATGAGTTCGGCCTGGTACGGGCGTAATTGCTGCGCCTGTCGGTAGCCTCGCAGCGCTTTTTCCGCGCGTTTGTTCAGCATGACATATTGCTGGCGGATATCGCGGTAATCATCCAGAACATCTTGTAAACGCACCTGTTCTCCATCAAAAATAATTTGTTCGGGGTTCGCGGCTTCTATATTGGGCGATTCGCCGACTTCATCGGCGTCTCCCGGAATTTCTTCAGACGCAATTTGCATGGGGTCCATCATATTTTTCCTTTCATTCTTCGGTTTGGTTTGTCGGCCTTCTCAGGCGCTTGACATTACTGCGATGACGCTTTCCATCTAACCGCGCTTGTTTTGCGGCGAGCGACGGGCGCGTTTTACGGCGCGGCGTCGGCGGCTGCGCCGCTTTCTGAAGCAAGGCAATCAGCCGATTTCGCGCATCTTCGCGATTCTGTTCTTGCGCGCGAAACCGTTTGGCTTCAATGATGACAATGCCGTCAGACGATAGCCGTTTGCCTGCCAATCGGCAGAACCGCTCGCGCACATCGTCCGGCAACTCCGCATGAAACACGTCAAAACGGAGTTGCACGGCGGTTGCGACTTTATTGACATTCTGCCCGCCCGGCCCGGAGGCATGGATAAACACTTCTTCAAGATGTTGTTCGTCAAGGGAAATCGTGTCGGTAATCGGGATCATGCTCCTGGAATTTCATCGAATCCAGGCCGGATAAACGCCCTGGCGTTCGGAAATGTCTGCTCAATGGCTTTGCGCAGTCGGTCAAGGTGAATCAGGATATCAATCATCTCGTCTTTTTGCTCAGGAAAAACATCGCGCAATTTGATCCATGCGGCAATCGAGCGGTCAATGCCGATCAAGGCGACTTTCGCCGAACCATCAAAATCTCGCGGTCGTTCATCATCTGCAATACACAACAGGTGCTCATCATATTGGCCGGACAAAGCTCGCATGATTTTGACGTAAATCTGACCTTTATACCAGTGGAGAATGTCGAAAATCTCTTTAATTTCCACATTCTCATCAGAAATCATGCGTTCGAACCATCGCTCTGCAAACGCAAGATACTGTTTTGCCGTCTGCGCGCATGGATGCGATTCAAGGCGGGCATGTTTTTCAAGTTCCTGTTGTTTTGCGGCATGCAAATCGTCTTCGGTTAATTGGAGACCATAGAGCTTTAACGTTTGCTCGAACAGTTCGCGAGTTACATGAAATGCCTCTGACAATTTTTGCCAGAAATATTGATTGCGCGTATCAACCGCCTCTGGCGCTCCGAATTGATTCCGGCTCAACACAAACGTCATGCACCGCGAAGTAAATGGGCAGCGGTCGCACCACCGGTCACAATAGTTGTAGATGTCTGGAATAAACGTCGGCTGCTCGGCGATGTCATCAAGTCGTTCTTCGTGCATACTTCAAATAGCCCTATCAGAATGTTATCTTCTTCTGATAGGGCTGGTAATCGGTCATTTCGCGGCGTCGAACGCGGCTTTGACAATCAACTGCGCTTCCTGTTGAATCCGGCACAGATGTTCCGCGCCTTTGAAACTTTCCGCGTAAATCTTATAGACATCTTCCGTGCCGGACGGTCTGGCGGCAAACCAGCCGTTTTCGGTCACGACTTTCAGCCCGCCGAGCGCGGCATTGTTGCCCGGCGCGTTCGTCAATTTCGCGAGAATCGGCTCGCCTGCCAACTCCTGCGCCGTCACCATGTCCGGCGAGAGTTTCTGCAAAATCGCTTTCTGCTCGCGATTCGCCGGGGCGTCCATCCGCTCGTAAATCGGGCTGCCGAACTGCGCTTCCAATGCCTGATAATGCAGCGCCGGGTCTTTGCCGGTGGTCGCCGTGATTTCCGCCGCCAACAAATCCATGATTATGCCGTCTTTGTCGGTCGTCCAGACCGTGCCGTCTTTGCGCAGGAACGACGC
>DF820455.1:239670-240894 GCA_000739515.1 Candidatus Moduliflexus flocculans | reverse complement strand
ACAAATCCATGATTATGCCGTCTTTGTCGGTCGTCCAGACCGTGCCGTCTTTGCGCAGGAACGACGCCCCGGCGCTTTCTTCGCCGCCGAAGCCATACGAGCCGTCGAGCAAGCCATCCACGAACCATTTGAAGCCGACCGGCACTTCCGAGAGTTTGCGTCCCAAATGCGCCGCCACGCGGTCAATCATGGAACTCGACACCAATGTTTTACCAATCGCAGCATCTTTTCGCCAGCCCGGACGATTCTGGAACAGATACCAGATCGCGACGGACAGATAATGATTCGGATTCATCAAGCCCGCGCTTTTCGTCACGATGCCATGCCGGTCATAATCCGGGTCATTGCCGAAAGCGATGTCGAAGCTGTCTTTCAGTCCGATCAGGCCAGCCATTGCATACGGCGAAGAACAATCCATCCGAATTTTACCGTCGCGGTCAACGCACATGAACGCGAACGTCGGATCAACATTCGGATTCACGACTGTCATCTTCAGGTTGTACGTCTCCGCAATCGGCTGCCAGAACGCGATGCCAGCGCCGCCCATCGGATCAACGCCGATATTCAGGTCAGCGGCGCGGATGGCGTCGAAATCAATCATATTTTTCAAATCTTCGACATACGGGCGAATGTAGTCATGTTCATGCGTGGTGGCCGCTTTCATCGCGATTTCGAAGCCCATGCGCTTCACGCCGTTCAGGCCGTTACGCAGAAAATCGTTGGCGCGGTCTTGAATGATTTTCGTGATGGACGTGTCCGCCGGGCCGCCGGATGGAGGATTATATTTGAAGCCGCCGTCGCGGGGCGGATTGTGGGAGGGCGTAATCACGACGCCGTCGGCTAATCCGTCCTTTCTGCCGCGATTATACCCCAGAATCGCATGAGAAATGACGGGCGTCGGCGTATAACCGAAACCGGTTTGGAGCATAATATCAACGTCGTTGGCGGCAAACACTTCGATGGCCGAGACAATCGCCGCCTCGGAAAGCGCGTGGGTGTCCATGCCGACAAACAGCGGCCCGGTAATCTTCTGGGCGCGGCGATAGTCGCAAATCGCCTGCGACACCGCGAGAATATGGTCTTCGTTAAAGCTGTTGTTCAGCGATGTGCCGCGATGCCCGGACGTGCCAAAGGCGACCTGCTGATTCGGGTCGGAGACATCAGGCTTGCGGGTGTAATAGGCGGCGACTAACCGGGGAATATTTTCCAATAAACTGCGCGGCG
>DF820455.1:226200-239126 GCA_000739515.1 Candidatus Moduliflexus flocculans | reverse complement strand
GCCCCCATAGCTCAGGGGATAGAGCATTGGTCTCCGGAACCATGTGCGGAGGTTCGAGTCCTCCTGGGGGCATTTTTTGATTGGGAATTGGGAAACAAGGCAAACGCTGCGTTGCGCGAGATCAGGCGGCGAACACGTTTCCTGATCCCGGCCATTTCCCACCTTCCCATCTCCACCACCGATATTTGGAGTCAACGCGACCCCATGACACACTATATCTTAAAAACATCTCAAACAGACCAATCACAAGCCGAACCGCATTTTACGCTGAATTACGACGCGGAACTCAATGAATCGCAATTGGAAGTCGTGAAGCGATTTCATGGCCCGATTCTCGTCGTGGCCGGGGCGGGCAGCGGCAAAACCCGCACGTTGACGTATCGCGTCGCCCGTATGGTGGAAAGCGGCATCGCGCCGGAATCCATTCTGCTCCTGACCTTTACGCGCAAAGCCGCGCAGGAGATGCTGCGCCGCGCTTCCGCCCTGTTAGACGCCCGTTGCGAAAAAGTGGCAGGCGGCACGTTTCATGCGTTCGCCAATCTGACGCTGCGCCGCTACGGGCAGGCGGTCAACCTTGCGCCCGGCTTTACCATCATGGATCAGGGGGATACCGAAGATGTCGTCAAACTCCTGATCGATCGCTCAGGCGTCAGCCGCAAAGGGAAGAATTTCCCCAAAAAGAACACGGTACAAGGCATTTTCAGCAAGGTTGTCAACAAAGCGCTCACCATCGAAGAAACGCTGCAAAAATATTATCCCGGCTACATTGATTATACCGACGATTTGCGCGAATTGTACCATCAATTCGTGACATATAAACTCGATCATCAACTCCTCGATTACGACGATTTATTAGTCTATACGCGCCGCTTGCTCGACGAACATGAAGAGATTCGCCGCCGCCTTTCCGAGCGCTACCAGTTCATCATGGTGGACGAATATCAGGACACCAACCCGATTCAGGCGCGGATCGTGCGGCTATTAGCGGCGACGCACGACAACGTCATGGCGGTGGGCGACGAGGCGCAGAGCATCTATTCGTTTCGCGGCGCGAATTACCGCAATATTCTCGATTTTCCGAAACAATTTCCCGGCACGACCATCATCAAACTGGAAGAAAATTTCCGCAGCGTGCAGCCGATTTTGAACGTCACGAACGACATTATCAAACAGGCGAAAGAATCGTTCCGCAAACGCCTGTTCACGCGGATTCCCGGCGGCGTGCGCCCTGTCCTTGTGCCGACGCTGAACGAACGCCAGCAATCGCAATTCGTGGCGCAGCGGATTCTGGAATTGCAGGACGAAGGCATCCCGCTGTCCGATATGGCGGTGCTGTTCCGTTCCAGCTTTCATTCCTTCGATTTGGAGCTTGAATTGAACAAGCGCAATATCCCGTTCGTCAAAGTCGGCGGCCTGAAATTCATCGAAGCGGCGCACATCAAAGATATTCTGGCCTACATGCGCATTTTAGCGAATCCGATGGACAGCGTCAGTTGGCATCGCGTCTTGCTCCTGATTGAAAGGATCGGCGCGAAAACCGCGACCGCGATTACGCAAGAATTGCAGCAGCAGCCCGATCCGCTCGGCTGGCTCGCGGCGTATCCGAAAAAGACGAAATACGCGCTGGAAGTCCAGCGGCTCGGCGCGACGCTGAAAGAGATTCTGCCCCTCACGCCAGCGGAGCAGATTCACCGGCTGCGGGAGTATTATGCCCCGATTCTGCGCCGCGTTCATGATGAACCCGAAAAACGCGAGCCGGATTTGGAACAACTGAACATCATGACCGCGCAGTTCCGCAATCTGGAAACGTTTTTGACCGAAATGACGCTCGAACCGCCGAGCCGCAGCGTGGACGGCATGGCGCAGGTTGACGACCGCGACGAAGATATGCTTGTGCTTTCCACGATTCATTCCGCCAAAGGCTTGGAATGGCATACGGTCTTTGTGATCTGGCTCGCGGAAGGCCGCTTTCCCAGCATGTACGCCCTTGACGACAATGACGCCATCGAAGAAGAATTGCGCCTGCTCTATGTCGCCGCCACCCGCGCCATGCGCCATCTCTACCTCACCTATCCGACCTACGACACGCAATGGGGCAATTATTTTTCCCGTCCGTCGCGCTTTTTGGAAAAAATTTCGCCGCAATACCTCGACCAGTGGTCGCTGCACGAAGAACGCGACGCGGAATACGATGAAATGTGAAATTTGGAGGGAAACCGTCAACATGTTATGTCCGGTTCGTTATGGGAGAGTCAACCGAATCTACATGCTACCTGAGTCCGCCCAGGGAAATTCAGCTATAATTTGAGCAATGCCGCCGTCACCACGAATCGTCATTTTGTGGAACGGACGATCACGCGAAGCGGGGTGGGGCGACTTAAATATTGCGCGTACATGCACACCTTCGCCCTGAATGCCCTCGCATCGTGGTTTATTGCGTCGGTCAAGTTGCAGAACCTGCCCGGTTTTGCCTTTAACGGCGACCAGCGACTCGCATCGTGGTTTATTGCGTCGGTCAAGTTGCAGATGCGGAAATCGTGACGTAGCACTGTGGCATCACCCGGTTGCCGAATCTCTCGTTTGCCAATGTGCGCGAACTATTACGGACCATCTTCCCATTGAACACGTTGACGAAGCAACAAGCCATTGATGTCGTGACCATGCACCTAAGGTACGAAAATGCAAATTTAACATTGTCGAGATAACTACTACTGTTCTGCCAAGGTTTGCCTGACGAGTTCGTATCGCGGACGTCCACGTTCGCAAGACGGGCGAACGAGGACGTCCGCGATACAGGCGCATCCGTCAAGCATACCTTGACAGAATACTACGAAGATTTCATCAATTCTACCATTGACAATTTCAATATGTTGCAAAACACTACTATCGAACGCGGAAAAGGTGCGAATTCCGCCTGAACCCATTCACATTTGCTGTTTTTCCATTCAACATCGTCTTCTGTAGCGCTTAAAGTCTATTTTTAGATTCCAGAGGAGAATATCGTATGTATTCACAACAGAAGTTTCGCAACGCAAGGTTCTTCAGCCCAATTCTGCCGCGAGGCGCGTTCGTCACGCTTATCGCGTTTTTAGCGATAATGGCGGCAAATCTGTTCGCATACGCGGCCACTACTGAGGAGGCCGATCCCGGCTGGCCGCGCCTGTTCGAGAAAGATGGTCGTCAGGTGACAGTCTATCAACCGCAGATCGAGGAGTGGAGCGATTATAAGGCTATTCATGCCCTCTGCGCCATTGCGTTCAAGCCCGATGCCGCCAAAGAGGAGAGTTTCGGCGTCGTTGACCTGACGGCGAAAACCATTGTTGATCATGACGCTCGCGTGGTGATGGTGATGCCAACGAAACGCGAGGTGCGTTTCCCGAATCTCCCGGATGAAGAAGCCGCAAAACTGAGCGCGCTGGTGAATGAGGTCTGGCCGCCGAAAGATGCCGTCAGCGTCTCTCTCGACCGCGTCTTAGCCTATATGGAGCCGGAAAAACAGGCGAATCGGCAAGCCGTTGAGGTCAATCTCGATCCGCCGACGATTTATTACAGCGCTCAACCGGCGATTCTCGTCATCTTCATGGGTGCGCCTCAGTTCAAGCCAATCACTCCTGAGAAGACCGACCTGATGTTTGCGGTTAACACCAACTGGGACATGTTTCTCGACACCGCTGCGCAGCGCTATTATCTGCTCGACAACGAAAGCTGGCTGACCGCGCCTGATGCGATTAAAGGCCCCTGGACGGCTGCGGAAACGCTTCCTGCCGCGCTCGCGTCGCTTCCAGATGACGATAACTGGTCTGATGTGCGCAAAAATATCCCAGGGAAATTCGCGCAACATGCGCCGCTGGTCTTTGCCACCACCGACGCCGCCGAACTGATTGTGACGGAAGGCGAGCCGAGTTACAGCCCAATTGCCGGAACAAAACTGATGCGCGTCGCGAATACCGATAGCACGTTGTTTCTGCATTTGGACGAGAAACTGTATTACCTCCTCGTCGCCGGTCGCTGGTTCAGCGCAAAGACGTTGGATGGCGCATGGACGGCGGCGAGCGCGACCTTGCCTGCCGATTTTGCGAATATTCCGGATGACGATCCGTCCGCCTTCGTAAAAGCGTCGGTGCCCGGCACGCGCGAAGCTCAGGATACCTTATTGCTCGCTTCGATTCCGACCACGACGACCGTCAACCTGACGCAGGTCGAGGAACAGGTTTCTTATGACGGCGACCCGAAATTCGTCGCGATTGAAGGCACAACGGTCAAGTATGCCGTCAATTCGCCGTATTCGATCTTTCTGGCCGAAGGCAAATATTATTGGTGTTCAGAAGGCGCCTGGCTTGTCAGCGACAGCCCCAACGGCCCCTGGTCATTCGCGACCATGGTACCGGCGGCGATTTATTCGATTCCGCCGACTCATCCTACCTATAATGTCACGTATGTGGTGGTAGAAAATTCGACGCCGACAACCGCGACGTATAGTTATACCTCCGGGTACAGCGGCGAGTATGTTGCGGCGACCGGCGTGTTGATGTTCGGAATGGGAATGCTTTTCAACGCGGCGATGGATTACGATGACGACTATTATTATTATCGCGGCCCTGTTTTTTCGTATGGATGCGGTGCAGTGTACGATTACAACTACGGCGGTTACTACCGTTCGGCGGGAGCGTACGGACCGTATGGCGGGACAGGACGCGCCGCCGCGTATAATCCTCGCACTGGCACGTACGCGCGCGGAGCGTATGCCTATGGCCCGAATGCCAGCGGCTCTTTTCGACAGGCGTACAATCCGTACACGGACACCTATGCCCGGTCAACGCGAGTGGATACGCGCTACGGCGAGGCGGGACGCGGCTATGTTGAACGGGACGGCAAATCCGCCTGGGGCGGATATCGTTCCGGCGAATACGGCACGGCGGCGGGGGTGAGAACCAGCGAGGGCGCCGGAGTCGCAGGCTGGGATACCGCGCGAGGACAGGGGGCGGTCGCCAAAGATCGCGAAGGCAACGTCTATGCCGGGAAAGATGGCAACGTCTATAAGCGTGAGAATAACGGCAGTTGGAGCAATAACGATGGCAAAACCTGGCAAAACGCGGATAGATCGCAGCAGAGGCAGAATCTCGAATCGCAAGCGCAATCGCGACAGCGGGGAAGCCAGCAGAGCCGGAACGCTGCGAATGCCCGTTCCAGCAGATCATCGGGAGGCCGAAGCGGCGGCGGGGGCAGAAGAAGATAATGATCGAGGTCAGAGAGTTATATTCACGACTGGCAGCCTGAATTAGGCTGCCAGTTATCCGAGTATTGCTGAAAACAGCGCATAAGGAGGAAGAACATGAAAGATATTCTGCTTACTCTCATAAAAACCGGTTTGCCAATCGCGTTAATCGCCGTCATGTTTTCGCAGGGGCTGCGGCTCGCTCTGGCTCAGCAGTTGGCGTTTTTCAAGGAACACTCGATGGTCATGGCGCGTTCCCTGTTGGCCGTGCTTGTACTTGTTCCTCTTGTCGCGCTTTCTGTCGTGGCGATTCTCAGACCTTCGCCCGCCGTTGCCATTGGCTTGCTGATTTTGGCGTCATCTCCGGCGGCGCCGTTCCAACTGCTGAATATCGCCAAAAAGGGAGGAAGTCTCGTCTATTTAGCCACTCTGCATCTGACCCTCGCGCTGTTTGCAATCATCACTGTGCCGGTCACGCTGTATCTGCTCACGCACCTGTTTGGCTTCAAGGCTGAGTTCAGCGTATTGGCAGTGGCAGAAACGGTGGCAACGACGATTCTCATTCCGGTGGGGCTTGGCATTTTAGTGCGGTATTTTCTCCCCGGAGTTGCTGATAAGATTGGCCCGATATTGGGCAAGCTCGGCGAAATCGCGCTGTATCTTCTGATCATTCCCGTATTAATCAAGGCGTTTAGTCTTATGTTGCAGATTAGTCTCTGGTCGTATGTCTCCATGATCGTGTTCATTATTGTGAATCTTGCGATCTGCCACCGGCTTGGCCCGGACGACGAGCAAGAGCGCACCACATTGGCGATGGAAGGGAGCGCCCGAAACATCGGGTTGGCGTTAACCATTGGGGCGTTGAACTTCAGTCAAGAAAAAGCGCTGCCGGTGTTCTTGCCCTATGTCATCGTCTTTGTCGTGATCAGCACGATTTACCTGAAATGGCGTCAGAAGCAGACGGCTAAATAATCGAAGAACAGCGGATAGGAGAAGGGAACGAATCGGAGGGGCGTGAGGCTGGTCGAATTCGTTCCTTTACCAAAAAAGGGATATTATGCAGAAAAAACGACAACAATCCGGCACAGTGAAAGAGCGCGAAGTGGCGCTCGATAACGCGATCCTCAGCAGCCAGCAGGATTTTTCATTTGTCCTCGGCGGCCCGCTCTATCAGTTTTTCAGGCGAACTGGGTTGGTGGATGACGATTTGATGCTGCTATCGCGACGCATGATTATTCTTTCACTCTTTTGCTGGCTGCCGCTCCTGGTTCTCTCAATGTTGGACGGACAAATATGGGGAGGGAATGTCACTGTGCCGTTTTTAGGCGACGTGGAGGTTCACACAAAATTTTTGCTCACCCTGCCGCTGCTGATTGCCGCCGAACTGATCGTCCACCAGCGCATGCGTCACCTTGTGAAACAGTTTCTGGATCGCCAGTTGATCCCTGAACACGCCTTCGGGCAGTTTGAAACAGCCATAAAGTCGGCCTTGCGAATGCGCAATTCAGTGTTCGCCGAGGTGCTGCTGATTGTCTTTGTGTATATCGTCGGCATCCTGATCGTCTGGCAGCATTACACAAGCCTCGCTGCGGCGACATGGTATGCCACTCCATCGGATAGGGGATTAAAGCTCTCGCTCGCCGGAACGTGGTATGGGTATGTCAGCCTGCCGATTTTTCAATTTCTGTTGCTGCGCTGGTATTATCGCCTGTTTATTTGGGCGCGTTTTCTTTGGCAGGTCTCGCGCATCAAGTTGAACCTGAATCCCTTGCATCCGGATCAACTCGGCGGGTTAGGATTTGTCGCTGGCGCAGCCCACGCCTTCGCGTTGCTCGCTGCGGCGCACGGCGCCATGTTGATGGGGTTTATTGCAAACCGTATCTTCTACCTCGGCGCGAGCCTGCCCCAATTTAATGCGGAGTTCATTCTTTTAATTGCGTTTTTAGCCATCATTGTGTTTGGCCCACTGCTCGTGTTTACGCTTCAACTTGCGGATATAAAGCGGAAGGGAAAACGCGAATATGACACCTTAGCGCAAGATTATGTGCGCGAATTCGAGGCCAAATGGCTGCGTGGCAAAGCGCCTGAAGGCGAAACTTTGTTAGGAAGCGGTGATATTCAATCCCTTGCCGATTTAGGCAATAGTCTCCAGGTCATGCGGAATATGCGCATCATTCCGGTGACCAAAGAGAGCATCATGAATCTTACGATTGCGACATTCGCGCCGATTACGCCGTTAGTGCTGACCATGATGCCGCTGGAGGAATTGCTGAAAAAACTGTTCGGCATTTTATTCTAAACGCTATTCATCAGGAGCAACACACCCCTGACACGATTTTAAACTGTATCAGGGGTTTACAGTTTCTTCGAATCCAGTTTAGTTCGCGATGATCTCATGAAGTTTGACGTCCGGATGATGATAGCGATTCCGCCCAGCCGTCGCGCTGCCAGATTCAATCGCTCGCGCCGGACACCAATTGATGCAGGCGAGACACCATTCGCAGCGCGTCCCCCATTCCGGTGTCTGTTGTTGATTCAAACGGATGTTTTCGACTGGACAGACCTTTGCGCAGATTCCGCAATGGGTGCAGGCGTCGGACACCGCGAACTTTTTTCCCTGCCTGAATGCATTTGCTGTGAATAACGGATGAATCACGCGGCTTTTGATTTTCCCGGACAGCGAAGGCGTTGAACTCACCGGAATCGTTCGGCGTTCTTGAATCTTCAGCGTGATGGCTTCCAGCGCAGATGTCTGCCGCTGAATCAGCATGCGGGCGTCTTCCTCAGAAGACGGGTTCGACCCGGTAATATAGTTATTGGGCATCTGAATATCGAAAACAGCATCTACCCGCAATTGCTTGCGGCGCAGCAAATTCGCGGCATACGCCAGCGCATTTTCCGGCCCGCCGCCGTGCGTGGCGACGAGAAACAGATATTGCGGCTGCGTGATTTCCGCCTGTTGCAGGAAACGTTCGACGATTCCGGGCGGCCCCCAGGCATACACCGGAAACACAATGCCGACGATTTCCGCTTGAATTTTGGGCCGCTGTTCGACAAGCGCCGAAGTGATGCGAGTCAACGCGGCATCACTAAGCGCGGCGTGAATCGTTTTCGCCACCGCGAGTGAATTGCCCGTGCCTGAAAAACAATAAAGAGAGGCATTCATTATACAAAACTCCTTTTATAGATGCGAGCATTGATATGTGATAAGACCTCACAGGTTTTTAAAACCTGTGAGGTCTTTTGACCGTGCAAGATTAATTTTAAATGCTCGTATCTATAATAAAACAGCCCAGTCAGAAGCGTTCCGTAACCGAACTGAAATTACATTTGCTGTAAATGGGAAAGCGTCGCGTAAAGAATCTCACGGCTGCGCGGCATATCATCTAAAATATCAAACGCATGCTGCCCCTGTTCATGATTATACAAAGCGAATCGGACATTCTGACGCAAAAGCGCTGTAAGGCTTTGATCTATCGAACGATTGATTTCTGGTCGGTCAAGGCCGGCTCTGGCGATAAACATGCTTGGATACTCACCTGACTGCGAAAATAACGTTTCGATATTGTCGTAATTATCGCCGAGATGCCGATCTATCGGAAGAAATGCCGCGAACATCTCAAAGAGGTCGCTGATCGTCATGCAACCATAATACAACACCAAATTTTTTATCTGCCGACGGAATTCTTTCAGCGCAAGATAGAGCGCAAATTGCGTTCCACCTGAAAATGCCCACATTCCCATCCGTTCGTTATCAAGATGATAGCGAGCATGATGTTCAACGACATGCCGCACAAGTTCGCGAATGTCGCTCAAGACATCTTCAATCGCTTTCCCTTGCAGCAGCGTCGCATGATTGAATGCGATCACCGCGCTCCCCTCGCTTGCCAGCCATTCTCCGATAGATTGGCATTGGCCGGAGTCTTTCAGGTTTTCCAGCGGGGCTTCACCGTGAATCAAAATCACGACAGGATGGCCGTTTTTCGGGGGCTCTTGTGGTTCATATAGATCAAAACTGCGAGAAACGCCTTGCATGGTTTCGTATTGAATATGAGCAACGCGGCAGGTTCTCTCTGCGTAAGATGGAAGAATAATTCGTTTTTGAAAGATTTCGTGAACATCTGGCATATCGAATTTCCTCTCTATTTAAAGGTTATTAACGCATGAACACAACGTCGGGGTGGCGATAGCGCCCTTTACTGATTGTAGATAACGGTATGTGCATGAAGTGTTCCTGTATGTAAAACGTCAATAATATGCTTGTTTCAATGTTTCCAATTTTTCCGCGATGTTGCTGGCAAGCTCGATATGTTCCTCATTCAGCAGCCATTTGGGATTCCGCCAGTATTCTTCTTGCGCATAGAACCATGCAGGCTGTTTTAACCGATCAGGCGCTTCCCAGACATAACGCGGATGAACATGCGCATGCAAGTACTGGTCAGTATTTCCAAGAATGGAGTAATTCATGCGTACTGGCTGCGTTACCGTTTCAATCGCTTCGCCGAGGATGTGCATATCGGTAAGAAACTCCACCCGTTTTTCCGCTGGTAATGTTGTCAAGTCTTTGACTTGCGGGTAGGCCGTCAGCACGCACCATCCGGGAAGAAACTGCACATCCATCATAAAAACGAATCCGCTGCGCATCCTGCTAAGCATGGTGGGATTTTCTCCTCGCAGCGCCGAGCCGATGCGGTCGGCCTTAAATGTTCCTTCTCGAAATTTGGCGATGTCAATCATCTTGTTTTTCCTCCATTTCGCGACAATATCTGATAAAATCGGTGAGCGGCGGCATCTTTCCGAGTTGTCTGAATTTGGCAACAATCTGCCCCCGATGAAATGTCGAATGATTGATGCCTTGCATGATCGCTTGCCATAATAGTATCGTCACCGGTTGGCCTTTGCTATCGAGATATTGGAGGGGGTCATCCAACGCGGGTTCTTTGAGCGCCTGAAAATATGCGTTTTGCTGCTGTTGGAGTTCTTCCCTGGATATTCCCAGTTCCTCCTTCTTCAAGTTGAACGGCGTGATAATGTCTTCGGTGGAAAGACCGTTCCACCGCTTCAGAAATAGCCATTCAACCCAGAGGATGTGGTTTATCGTTTGAGAAATTGATGAAAAGCTTCCTCCCAAATCCGCCGCGAATTCATCGTCGGTTAACCCATCAATTTCATGCAAAACTCGTGTATTGGCCCACCAATTATACTGATACAATTCGATGAATTTCTCACGCATTATAATTCCTCCTTAGGCGTTGACATACCAACTGGCAACATATTCAGTCTGCGCCGGGAGTGGCGCAATACCGGGATCGACAATTTTCCATGTTCCTTGCAAACCCTGTTCGCGCGCCGTCAGTTCGAAATGGCACATGGCAATGCCGATATCCATTCGCTGCATATCAGCCGTTTGAAACCAGCCTTTTCCGTTAGGATGATATTTCATTGTCCGTTGCAGATAAAAGTGGAAGGCGTTCCCGACTGTTACGATACGCCAGGGCTGCTTATTCGAGGCGGACGGCGCGAGCCGTACCATTTCAAGCGGCGTGGCATATTGTCCGGCCTGCGCCTGCGTCAACGGCGTTTGAAACGAGTCGAGAAAAAAGAGCTGCTCCCAGGGAAACCGTTTTTTGGTATCGATCACCACATGGATCAGTTTGTCGCGCCAACTCGGTTTCTCGGCGGGATAGCCGATTGAGATTGCGGCTGGTACGCTTTCGCTGGCGGCGCATTGCATCGCGTTCGCAAAATTGCTCTGCTGAAAACTGCCGCCCAGCCAGCAGGTTCCGACGCCAAGATCAGTTGCCAGCAGCACGATCTGTTCCATCGCATACCCGAAATCTTCCAGATTTTTGGCGCTTGTTCCCATTGCGCCAATGATAAACCCGGCAGGATGTTTGATTTGCCCATACGTTCCAAGCCCTTTTAATGCGTCAGCATCGCCTGGCTCGGCGGTGATGAGTTGAAAGCGGAGTTTGCTCTGAAATGCGCCGGACAGATTTGATGCCAGACATTCTTGAAGCGCTGCGAGATGTTTCGCTTCAAGCGACTTCTGGGGATAGGTTCGCACGGAAATCCGCTGTTTGATGATTTGAGTGATTGGTTGTTTCAGTGTCATATTGACCTCCCTGAAAAGAACATTTTTATCTGCCGCGTATTTAAAGCGGACATCTCGAACGCGCAGCATCTTCAGGCATTGGCAAATTCGACATATTCCACGATTGTCCCGTCCTTGTGTTGCGCTGTCATGTTGAACCCGGTCGGGACGTTCGTGATATCCCTGATGATGACTGCGCCGCTGTTCAGCAAAAATTCTTTATATTCGGAAATCGAATCAACAAGGATGGTGAGATTCGTCGCTCGGAACGGCGCAAGCGCCTGATCGCTTCCCGCAATGAGCAGCAGGCTTCCAATCTGCGCTAACTCAAGCGCTTTTTCTTTATACGCAAAACGCGATTCACATGTTGCGCCGGTCAAGGCTTCATAAAATGCGATGGACGCATCCAAGTCATTGACATACACCCGCGAAAAAATTTTCAAAGCGTTCATGCGGCTTTCCCTTTCGTGACAAGACGCCTCCCAAAATCGAACGCATTCTGGCAATCGTCCGGAAAAACTTCTTCGCGTCTGGCAGCCTTCTTTTTCGGGTCGAACATTTCCATTGTCACTTTCGAATAGTCGGGGAATTGATAGGTATCATAGGAACAGAAAGTTTCGGCATGACCGAACACCCGTTGCAATTGGGATTCCGAACCTTTTATGACAACATCATACCCCAATTGTTTGCTGAGTTCTTCCGGCGCATTCATTGTGTAAAGCATTCCAGTCCTGATTTGACGAGGAAAAAGCGATGTGGGCGGGAGTGAATAGAGAAGAGGGGCAAAGAGCAGGCGTTCGAGGCATGAACGCATCTCGCCGGTCATCGCGCCGAAATAAATCGGCGTTCCTAACACGAACGCATCAGCCTCTTCTTCAATGCATTTGAGCACGGGCGTCAATTCATCGTTCATCGCGCATCTGCCATAATTCGATCCGCCGATAAGTTTACACGCAAAGCAACTGGTGCATCCTTTGAAATTCAGATCATAGAGATGGATAAGTTCCGTTTCCGCGCCGATGGATTGCGCACCTTCGAGCGCTTTTTTTAGCAATGTTGCCGTATTCCAATTTTTTCGCGGGCTGCCGTTAATCGCCATCAGTTTCATACGTAACGATTCCTTTCTTTTAAGGTTGTAAAATTTGATAACTATCGAACTATCGGCGCAAAAAAAAATTATCTGGCACAGCAATCTAACGAGAGCGCTTCCACAATATCGTTGACCATCTCGGTATTGATGCTCGCAACGACATTTTTTCCTCGCCGCTCGGTCATGATTAAATTCGCGTTCGCCAATTCCTTGAGATGATGCGATACGGTCGGCGCTCCGATATTCAACGACCCCATAATGTCGCTGACGAGACAGGCGCAATCTTCGAAACTGGTTTCATGTTTTTTCGCAATTTCGAAAAACAATTCCAGTCGGTTCGGGTGCGACAACGCTTTTAAGGCTTTGGCTAATTCGGCTGTAGTCATAAAATGCTCCTTTTTCATGTTCAATTCTATAATTTGATAACCATCGAATTGTGTCAAGGAAATAAAGAAAAATTGTAACTATTTACCAGCGTTTCGCCGTAGGCGATGTGGTTTTGTAGAATAGAGGCAGAACAAGAACAT
>DF820455.1:157566-225656 GCA_000739515.1 Candidatus Moduliflexus flocculans | reverse complement strand
GGGTTCTTGACACGAGCAATCACTCACGGACGAACCCACCCCTTGCCCCTCCCAGGAGGGGAATTGTCGGCGGCGCTGCGTAACATCAGTTACTTAGATGTTGGCAAACCGATTTTCCTTGTTACTGAATGAATTTTTATGATATATCGTTAAATTGATAAATATCAAAAAGACTCTTTTCATATCCAAATATGCAACATCTCTGCAACTATTTTATTTTTAATTAGTTATGCAATCTTCTTAATCGTCGCGCTGTTGGCATCATTTTTGGATATTAGAAAAAGCGGCAGATATGATGATATTCATCATCAAACAACGATAAGATCGTAACCAATACGAAAGGTAAAAACTGATGATATGCGGAGATGGCGTTCATCCCGTTATGTCATGAGAAAATAGAAACTATGTTTACTTTATTCATCAGCAGCGCTGTTGCTCTTACTATCTTTGCGATGCTCTCCTTTTTCAAAAAAGAACATTTTGATCCTGATGATTGGGCAGATCGCAAAGAATACCAAAAATTCTGGCGAGAGATCGAAAGTTGGAAAAATCCGGTACGCTGGGCATAAAACTCCTGACATCTATGGTGAGTAATTTATGTTGACACGAAGCGTTCGGACAAAAGAAAGCTGTTAGACACGAAATGAGTCTAACAGCTTTTTCTGTTTTATGCAGGGTCACCAACAGGCGTTCGTGTTGGCGGGAATTTCGAAGAATTCACCGCTATCTATGACATTTCGAATAAATCGCTCGATTTCACCTGGTCACGCATGATTCCTGCCATGTTTTAATTATTTCATCCCTCCGTTATTCAAAGGAAATTGAGAGCATCTATTTCCGCGTTGCGCAATAATTTTTGAAACGAATGAAAAAAAACTTGACCTGTAGCGCAGAGATATTTTTTGTAAAAATATTACTACAACGTAGTAAAATAGATAAATAATGCAACTCTACGATTATGTCTCTAATAATCATAACAAAAGGAGGATTACGTATGACGTTTTTCCGTAGGATATTTACAACGTTTCGCTTCGCAGTTTTAACTGCATCAATATGCAGTCTGCTCCACTCAGCCGCAAGCGCCGCCGACGGCGTCACCATTTATTACGAAGAAAACGCGCAGACGGAAATCATCAGCCCGTCGGGAACGCGCGTGCTGATTGACGTGATTCGCCCGTCATTGCTCTCCGGCGATGTGACTCCGAATGACGTGCTGCTGGTCACGCATACCCACAACGATCATTACAAAAAAGACCTGTTCGAGCCGTTTGCCGGGGCGAAATTGATGGGGAAAGAAGACACGTTGACCGTCAATGACGTGACGATTCGCAGCATCGCCTCCGCGCATAATGAGGCCGACAAAATCGTCTCGGAAAAAGCAAATAACTACATTTTTCTGATTGAAACCGGCGGCTTGCGCATCGCGCATTTCGGCGACATCGGCCAGAAAGACATGACACCGGAGCAATTACAAACTCTCGGCAAGATTGACATTGCCATCACGCAATTTGAAAACAGTTTCAGCAGCATGAATTTCTCCAATAAAAAGGGGATGCATTTGATGGAACAGGTCATGCCGCGCCTGATGATTCCAACGCATAACGGCCTGGAAATCTCGAAAGTCACCGCAACGCAGTGGGGCGGCTACTATTCCGATCAAAAATCGGTCACAATCACGCCCGCCGATCTAACCGACAGCCCGAAAATGCTGTTTATGGGCATGATGGGGCCGTCGCTCGGCAAAATTACCAGCCTTCCGGCGTGGGAAAGCCGAAAATAAACGATTTAGACCTCACAGGTTTCGAAAACCTGTGAGGTCTTCGCCTTAAAAAATATGATGACTCGCATTTTCCGAAAACAATTGTCGCTTCAGCGGAAACAGGCGCTCTGGGGCTGGCTGCTGATTAGTCCCTGGCTTGTCGGAATGCTCGCGTTTACGATTTTTCCGATGATCGCGAGCCTCGCGATGAGTTTCTTTCAGGTGTCGTTTAACCCTGAGGCCGTCTCATCTGTGCGACTAACGGAGGATGGGCTGCAAACGCTTGAACAGCAGGGCGTTTCGGTTGAAAAATTGCGTCCGCTGCTCAATCAGAAATTTCCGTCAAAAGACGCCTTGTTCGAGACGCTGACGACAACCTCCGGCACATTGGAAAAATCCGCAAAAGACGCGATCTGGAACGCCGCGCGGAAAAGCTATTTTGTCGGCGCGACGAATTGGAAGCGCCTGCTGGCTGATTCGGAATTGCTGCCCGCGCTTGGGCGAACGCTCCAGATCGGCGCGATGATCGTGCCGGGAACGCTGTTGCTGGCTGTCGCGTTCGCGGCGCTGCTGCATTCAGAACATCTCAAAGGCTCGCGCATGTTTCGCTGCCTCTTTTATCTTCCCGCGATCCTGCCGATAGCCGCGACCTCCCGCATCATCTTCGGCCTGTTGTACGGTTGGGTTAATTATGCTTTGGCGCAATGGTTCGGCATCAAGACGATGGGGATCAACGGCGTTAGTTGGTTCGATAATGTGAACCTGATCTATTATCCGCTGGCGCTCATCAATATATGGGGCGTGGGGCCGACCATGTTGATCGTGCTGGCGGGGCTGCAAAATATTCCGACTGAACTCTACGACGCCGCCTACGTGGACGGCGCAGGCTGGTGGCGGCGTTTTGCGCATATCACGCTACCGATGCTCAGCCCTGCGCTCTTTTACTGCGTGGTCATTGCGATGATGGGGATGATGCAATATTTTGCCGTGCCGTTTGCCCTGGCTGGCAACGCCAGCGGCGCGCCCGGCGGCGCAACCTCGTTTATCATGATCTATTTCATCCGCCACCTGCAATACGGTAATTATGGCTACAGTTCCGCGCTTGCCTGGCTGATTCTGCTGATTTCGTGCGCCATCGCGCTCCTCCTGTTCGGCACGAGAAAATTCTGGGTGTATTACGCGAATGAAGGATAATCCCCATTTGTAGGGGCGGGGTTTCCCCGCCCTTCTGATGGTCGTTTCGTGTATCAATGGGCGAGGAGACCTCGCCCCTACAGATTATTGAAAATTGATATGAACAGACGCATTTCAACACGTTGTTGGGTTTGCTGGTGTGCGCTTTTGCTGCTCGGCGCAATGCTTGCGTTCTGGGGAATTGGCCGCGAAAGCCTCTGGTATGACGAATCATACAGCGCGGCAATGGCGAAAAATTCGCTGACGGAGATTGTGCATTACGCGCCAGGGGACGTGCATCCGCCGCTCTATTATCTCGCGCTGCGGCTGTTCAGTGTCGTCTTTGGTCGCTCTGAAGCCGCGCTGCGGGCGTTTTCCGCCTTCGGTTATCTCGCGCTCGCCGCGCTCGGCATCGGCCCGGTGCGCCGCATTTTCGGCGAACGCGGCGGGTTGATCTTTACGCTGCTCGCCGTGATTCTGCCGGTCAACGTCTCGATGGCGCAGGAAGCGCGAAGTTATAGCTGGACAGGCTTTCTGATTGCCGCCGCCGTGTTATACGGTTATCTTGCCTACAGCGAAAACCGGCGGCACGACTGGCTGCTGTTCGGCGCGTTGACCGCATTGTCGCTCTACATGCATGTGTACGGCGTGATTGCGATGGTGATCTATTTCGCGTTTCTCGGCGGGCTGATTCTGTTTACGCGCCACCGCCTGCTGAAAGCGTATCTGCTCACGTCGGCTGCGGTCGTGCTGGTCTATCTGCCCTGGCTCTTCGTCTTTCTCCGGCAAATCTCTTTTGTGTCGCAAGATTTCTGGATTCAAACGCCGACCACGCTTGATTTGCTGAATGCCTTGATGTACCCGTTCGGCAACAAATGGGGCGCGTTGTTTTCGTTTTATCCGCAAATCAGCTACATCTGCCTGATTGTCAGTGTCGTGCTGATGTACAAGGCGCTGCAATATGCGTTTCGTCATTTCGAGCGGGAAGGCGCGTTTATTATCATGACGGCGCTGTTGCCGCTGCTCACGTCTGAAGCGGCGCTCTTCGTTTCCATCAGCTTGAAACGCCCGATTTACGTGCCGCGTTACCTTTTTACGGTGGTCGGCGTCGCCACGCTGCTGCTGATGGCCGGGATTCGCGCGCTGCCGTCGCGCCGGGCGCAGATCGCCGCTTGCGTGGTTTTATGTGTGTTATTTATCCCGGAACAGGCCGCGCTGAAACGTTTCCGGCTGAATGGCCCGATGCGCGAAACCGTCGCCTTTATGAAAACGCGCGTGTCGCCGGATGATGTCTTCGTCCACGCTGACGAGCATTCATTCGGCGCGTTTGCCTATTATTTCCCGAACAACCGGCATTATCTCTACATGCCGACCGGGTTTCGCGGCTATGCGACCTACGCGATTTTCGGCGCGAACGCCGCATTCGGCGATGATTATCGCGCTTTTGTGGCAGGCAAACAGACGGTTTGGCTTTGCGCAAGACCGGCAGCGAATTACACCGACAGAGGATTTCAGGATATTTCCGAAGCCGATTTTGCCCTGGAAAGCGGCATGTTTCAGGCGTCTATCATCCATGCGTTTCATCTGCCGACTTCCTGGTGGACATTCGAGCTAACGCAATTTACGCGAAATCAGCAGGAGGCGCTGGCAGCGGCCAATATTCCGCCGTCGCCGATTACAATCACGCTGGAAGGCTTCAAGAACGCACGCGGTAACGCCTATCTCAGCGTCTATGACCGCGATCTGTTCCAATTAGCGAATGATTTTGTCTGGCAGGGCAAAGCGCCAGGGGCTATCGAAGTTGCCGTGTTTGACCGCCACCTGAAAACGAATCCGGCGTTGACCTCGGAGGAACAGGCGTTTCTGGCCTCGCTGTACGGACGCAAAGCGATGATGAAGATGCAAATCGGCGTCAAAAGCGAAAATCGCGAGCATTACATGCTGACGAAAGACTTAAAATGGGAAGAGGAGCAGCGCCTGCAAGCCATTCTGCTGAAAACACTGAACACCAGAATCACGCCAATACAGGGCGACAGGGTCGCATTTGCGTTCGATGCGCTGCCCTATGGCTACTACCATATTGTCGCGTTTCACGATGAAAACAACAACCTGATGCTGGATCGGCGGTTTCCGCAATTGCAAGAGGGCGTCGGAGTGTCGGAAACACTCGGTGCTCCGTTCAGTTTCTCTTTTCAACAAAATACGCTGCTGCTGAGTTCGGAAACGCCGATGATTCGGCTTCACATGGCGTATCCGCGCCGATTCGGGATGTTATAGGAGCGTATTGCATGACACGATTAATTGATTGTCTTCGAAGCAAAAATTGCGCGCGAACTGTGCTGATTACCGGGATCGCCGTGCTCACGGTAGGCGTGTTTGCGCTCCCGCTGATTCAGGCGCTCGTCACGTCATTTCTTTCGCCAGCGCAAATCAGCGCGATTGATGCGCCGCTGCTTCCGGCAGAGCCGCAGATGTTTCGTTACGCCTGGCGCGAATATCCGCTCTATAACGTGCCAATGCCGTCGGGCGAACAGAAAACGCTCGCCTTAGTAAAGGAGGGACGGCGGCAAAGCCAATTTCTCGACCCACAGCATCCTGACGCGGGCGCAATCGTCTGGAAAGGCGGCCTCGGCAATGCGCGGCAACTCTGGCGGCACGGACTTGACACCGGGAATTACGTGGCGGCATGGTTCCTGACGAATTTCGTGCTGTTGTTCCGCAACACGTTGATATATGCGCTGCTCAGCACGTTTGGCGTGGCGGTTTCTTCGTTAATCGTGGCGTATGGTTTTGCGCGATTCGAATTCAAAGGCCGCGATCTGCTGTTTGTCGGCGTAATTATCACGTTACTGCTGCCGATGCACGTGATGATTCTCCCGAAATACGCCTTTTTTAAGTGGATCGGCTGGATAGGCACGTGGCTGCCGCTGATTGTGCCGAACTATTTTGCCACCAATGCGCTCTATATTTTTCTGCTCCGCCAATTTCTGATGAATATTCCGCGCGAACTCGACGAAGCCGCCGCGCTTGATGGCGCAGGGCCGCTGCGGACCTTGTTTTGGGTCGTGCTGCCGCAAGCAGCTCCGGCGTTGATGACCGTTATTATGTTTCATGTCGTGTACTGCTGGAACGATTTTTTCGAGCCATCGCTGTATTTGGCGGGCATTCCAGCGAAATTTCCAATTTCGACAGCGCTTGTGCAGCAAGGTTTTCTGCCGGGGCCGATTCTGCAAGCGGCGGGCTTATTGGCGTCAATCGTGCCGCTCGCGATCTTTTTCGCCGCGCAGCGCTTTTTTATCAAAGGAGTGGTGATTTCCGGCGTGGAAAAATAATTCGCACCGCCGACATCCCCATCGGCGATACAAAGTTCTCTTAAAAAATGGTAATGATTGAGGTCTCAGGAGTGCCAAAGCTTGCTTTGGCAGCGCGACGAAGTTGCGCCAGAGAACACGTGAGATCGCTCATTCGGGCGGCCAAAGCAAGCGTTGGCACTCCTAAATAATTACAAAAAATGAATGTTCCATGTGAGGAAAAGGAGATAAAGACATGACACATGTTTTCGATGGATTCAAGTTACTTGGGATCGCGTTTTGCCTGTTCACCGCCGTTGTGAATGCCTACGCCGAAGATGCCGATTTGGCAAAGCTTTTTCAGGAGCGAACTGTGGTCGGCACAATCGTCATCAGTTCGTTCGATGGAAAAACAACCTATATTCACAATGATTCCCGCGCCGAAGAGCGCTTTTTACCCGCCTCGACCTTCAAAATTCCGAATACGCTGATTGCGCTTGAAGAAGGCATCATTGCCGATGAAAAAGAAATCATCGCGTGGGACGGCCAGGATAAAGGCTGGAACGAGTGGAACAAGGATCAGAGCCTTGAAACAGCCTTCCCGCTCTCATGCGTCTGGTTTTATCAGGAATTGGCAAAACGAGTCGGGAATGAACGTTATATCAGACATCTTCAGCAGATTCATTATGGCAACGAGCAAACCGGCTCGGACGTGACGACCTTCTGGCTGGAAGGAGATTTACGCATCTCCGCGCTGGAACAAATTGATTTTCTCAAAAAGGTCTCTGCCGGAGAACTTCCCTACACGCCGGCGCATCTCGCCATCCTGAAACAATTGATGATTGTCGAACAGACGCCGGAGTACATCATCAGAGCCAAAACAGGTTGGGCGACACGGGTGACGCCTCAAATCGGCTGGTATGTCGGCTATGTCGAGGCGAAGGGAACAGTCTGGTTCTTTGCCACGAATCTTGAAATTGCGAAGAAAGGGGATGAAAAATTTCGTCAGGACATCAGCATGGAAGCGTTGCGCATGAAAGGGATTTTGTAAGTATCTGTGGCATAGCTGTCAGACACCTTGAAGGTGTCTGACAGCTTTCCGCGTCCTACAACGTCCTGTGTCATTACAAGTATCATTTAGAAATTTTCAGCGGAGCTATCATGTCTGTCGAAACTCCAGTTTCGGCAGACATCGCGGCGAATATTTATGAATAAACAATTTTGTAGATGCCTGTTGGCGCTTATCGTGTTTTGCGCCTCTATCAGTCAGAGTTTCGCGTTTGAAAAAGACCCGGCCATTGTGAAAAAGGTCGAGGCGCTACTTGCGCAGATGACGCTTGAAGAAAAAGTCGGGCAGGTGTCGCAGATTGCCAAAGATGTCCTTGAACAGGGGCGCGGCAGATTTGACGAACATGCCATGAAACGGGTGATTGTGGAGTACGCGGTCGGCTCGATTCTCAGCGGCGGCGGCGGTTATCCTGCCCCAAATTCGCCTCAGGAATGGGCGAAAATGACGAATATGTTCCAGAAATATGCGGAGCAGACGCGCTTGCAAATCCCCTTGATTTACGGTGTGGACGCCGTACACGGTCACGCGGCGGTCAAAGGTGCGGTCGTCTTTCCGTATGACATCAACGTCGCCGCATCATTTAACCCGGAATTGGCTGAAAAAAGCGCAGAATTAACGTCAGAGACGCTCGCCGCGACTGGCATTCAGTGGAATTTTGCCCCAGTGTTGGACATTGCCCGCAATCCGAAATGGGGGCGCACCTACGAAACGTTCGGCGAAGACCCGTATTTGGCGTCAATTATGGGAGCGCGAATGATTCAGGGGTATCAGAAAAGCGGGAAAGTTGCCGCCTGCGCCAAACATTTTGTCGGCTACGGCGCAGCGGAAAGCGGCCTGGATCGCCAGCCTGCGGATATTTCCGAACGAACGTTTCGAGAAGTGCTGTTTCCGCCGTTCAAGGCAGCGGTTGACGCGGGCGTTCGCACGTTCATGATCAACAGCGGCGAAGTGAACGGCGTTCCGGTGCACGCCTCGAAATGGCTGTTGACCGATATTCTCCGCAAGGAATTCGGGTTTGCCGGATTCGTCGTGTCGGATTGGGAAGACCCAAAAAAGATTTTTGCGTATCACAAAGCCGCTCCCGACCTGAAACAGGCAATTGCGCGGACATTTAACGCCGGGCTTGACATGAGCATGATTCCGATGACGCTGGAAGAAATCGAATTGCTGAAAGAGGCGGTTAACGAGGGACTTGTGCCGATGGAACGGCTTGACGATGCAGTGCGGAATATCTTGTATGTCAAATACGAACTCGGCCTGTTTGAAAATCGTTATGTGGACGACGCGCAGGCCGAAACCGCCTTCACGAAGGCGGAACAGGCGGAAACCGCCCGCATGTTGGCGCGGCAGTCTATCACACTGCTGAAAAATGCGTCGAATACGCTGCCGATTTCCAACGAGGTGAAACGCCTTCTTGTCGCCGGGAGCGGCGCAGAGAGCAAAAGCGACCTGTGCGGCGGGTGGACGATTGACTGGATGGGCGCAAAGGAAGAAGATTTGATTGTTGGGCAGACGATTCTCGCTGCCATACAAGACAAAATCGGCGCAACCGCGCAGATTGACTTTCTGCCAGATTCGGCTGGACGCGATCAACTTCTTGAAGCCGGAAACGCAGCGGACGCGATTATCGCGGTGGTCGGCGAAAAATCGTATGCGGAAATGCGCGGCGACCGGCAAGATTTATCGCTATCGCCGGAACAGCAGGCGATGTTAGACGCGCTCTCTGCTACCGGCAAGCCAATTATTTTAGTTATTGTGTCGGGTCGTCCATTATTGATTGAGTCAGCGGCGCAGGCCGCAAAAGCGGCGCTTTACGCTTATCTCCCCGGCACAGAAGGTGGCGCAGCGATTGCGGATGTCCTGTTCGGCGATTATAACCCGGCGGGGCGGCTGCCATTCTCGATTCCGAAACATCTCGGGCAAGTGCCGCTGCGTTATAATGACCGGATCAATACGACATACGAACCGTTGTTTCCATTCGGTTACGGCCTGAGTTATACGAAATTCACATACGCCAATCTGCAAGCGCCGACAACCGTCAAACAGGGCGAACCGCTGACCGTTTCGGTGGACGTGACGAATTCCGGGAACGTCGCCGGAGATGACGTGGTTCTGGCCTATTACACAAATAAATACGCTTCTGTTACGCCGCGCCGCCAGCAGTTATGCGGCTTTCAGCGCATCTCGCTGCAACCGGGCGAAACGAACACCGTGACCTTCACGATCACGCCGGAGCAATTGATTGTGTATAACGAAACCTTGCAGCCGGTCGAGGAACTGCGCCCGATTTTTCTGAAAATCGGCCAATTACAGGCGAAAATTGATATTATTTCCAACCAGTAGTGTATATTGTTCCAGGAAAAAGCCGCCAGACTCCTTCAAGGTGTCCGGCGGCGATGGCCAAAAACGTTCTGCGGTTTTACATGTAACATCGTACTGTTGCTGTTTACGTTGTTAATTCCCGCGTCATGTCATTCATTCAATTCTGCATATAAATCTTCTGTCTCCAATGCCGATCTGATTCCCAATCGTTGCTCTCAGTGTTTATTCGAGGGAAGCATAGAATAAGCAGCAGTTTATCCTCATCTTTAGTTTTGCCGATTCTGATCTCTTCCGTTAGTGGCCTCTTCCGCGTGCTGATCTAAAAAAGGCCGGGATATGACAGGATAAAGGCGTTCCTCTTTTGCATAGAGATATAAACCTTGACTTTTTGCGTTACATGATTATGGTTATGTTCTTGTTATGATGGAGGAATAATTGTGAAGAGTTTTCGCAAGACTATAACATTGTTCGGGAGTGACGTATGAACTATTGTTCTCAGAATCATAATAAAAGGCGAGCCTGCTTTTGGGGAACTCTGATTGTGCTGCATCTCATGTATATCGTTGGCTGTTCGAAAAATTTAGAGAAGGAACGCAAGCTCTTAAAAGACGATCTCTTTTTCGCAGCATGGAATGGGAATACTGAACGCACGGAAGCCATTCTTGCGAAAAGCAGCGCTGGCGATATAAATGCTCGAGATCAATATGAGGCGACACCGCTCATGTATGCGGCGTATAAGAATCATCCCGGCGTGGTGGGGATTCTCTTAAAGCATAATGCCGATCCGAATATGCAAGATCATCTCGGGTTAACTCCGTTGATGCAGGCCGTAAAATATAATCACTCGCCAGAATCTACGCGGGTATTATTGCTGCATGGAGTTGATCTGGAAATGAAAGATCGCTCAGGGACGACGGCATTAATATTCGCGGCATCGAATGGAAATCCTCTGATAATGCGCTTACTGATTGCGCATGGCGCGAGCGTAAATGTTAAAAATGCTTCAGGCTTGACGCCGCTGATGGTGGCGGCTCAGATGGGGCATTACGAAGCGATTCGGCAGCTTCTTCTTGCGGGAGCGGACGTTCGCCCGACCCGGTTTGATGGCGATGCGTTGGATTTTGCAAAGAGACAGGGGAATGCTGAGATTATTGCGCTGTTACGAGTATTTGGCGCCGTCGAACCGCTGCCGTTTGGCCTGGACGCCTTGCTGCGGCTATAAAAAGAAAAGGCATCGGAAGCGTTCCGATGCCTTAAGAGAAAGGGGTTATGAAACAGCTTTTTGTGAAAATGTCTCGATCTCCGGTTTTGGCATATAATCTTCTTCTTCTAAAATTTCGACTAGCTTGGCATGGTCTTTCCGCTGAATGACAAAATAGGTTGGCGCAATCTGGGCGATCAAGAATTTGGAAATCTTCTTCGATTCTTGCAATTCTTTCGCTAACATTTCCGAATCGCACTTCAGCATGAGCACATCTACAAAACTGATGCGGCCATACGTGTTGGTCCATTCGCCGATCATTTCCTTGACATTATCAGGAATTGGATGCGCCGTATGCGTATCTAAAAAGTTGACGATTTCTTCAACAGATTTGCCTTCTTGCAAGGTATGGTAAATAGATTGGCGTGATAATTTATAGACCACTTCGTCATTGATGCGCACGAGGTCTGCAATCTTTCCTAATTCCCAGCGAATTGACGGATCAAGGTCTTTGGATGAAACCACTTCGAAATTCGGTTTAATCGAGAACCGTTTTTCAACCTGTTTGGGAAACAAGGAAATGTCATTGACTAACAGCGCAGTTCCCACCGTGCTGATGCGAATGCCAAATTCGCCGTCGTTGGCGTCTGAATGCTGTGTTTGTTCAATGCCGCCGATATACAACAACGCATTCAAAAAGTTCGGGTCGCGCGGTTTCGAACTCTGTTTGAACCATTTATGTTCCGGCATTAACTCATTAAAAATACGATCCACCGACGCAGAGGTCAACCATTTTCCTTTCGGCACCGACAGCAAGATACGGAGCAGAAGTTGCGCTTCGGCGGAAGAACTCATATACGCATCCTGCCAGAACTGGAAAATTTCTTTCATTTTAAAGAAATCAGGCTGTTCTAACCAGCGCTCAACAATATCGGTGATGCGTAAATAATTCCCATCAATTTCAGTGAGCCCTTTCGCCTCGCAGAAACGATAGATAAATTCAAAGCGCGGCGGATAATACTCTTCTTCTCGCTGCTCTTTTTCCATGTCTTCCAATGGAATTTCAGGCAATTCAAAAGAATCCAAGATGCGCAGTTGAGTTCGTTTGAAAATCACAAATTCTTGCGTTAATTTAACATTATCGCGCTTTAAGAACGCTAAAAAAGTAAAGATGTCTCGAATGACGGCTAATCCGTCAAATCGTCTGCTGCGTGGTTGGCTCTGATAAAAGTTTAATCGTTCCAGAAGGTCCTGTCCGATGATTTCCAACAACGCTTCCGCGAGATCAAGCGGGATCGAATACGTGCTGAATTCCTCTTCTTCGAATGTCGTCGAAATATAGACAACGCCTCGCCCGATTAAGGCATTCATCACGCTTTCCGGCTCAAATTCCTGATCAGGAAAGACGCGCCGTAACTCCTCATGATACTTTTCAACGGTCATCCCAACTTCTTCTTTGAAGAAAAGCACCATCATCACGCCCGCAACCTGGATTTCGGTCAACTCGCTAAACAATTTTTTCAAAAATCGCCGGTCTCGGAATTTTTGCGTTAAAACCTCAATCAATCGCGCTTTCGAATAAAGATTGCATTGCAGGCTATTTTCTAATGTAATGGTTTGCGCGAGTTCTATCGGGATTTGCGATAAATATTCTTGTAGTTTAATATTTTGTCCTAAATTCAAAATCCGTCATGATCAGCAATCAGCGGCAAGAGAAATTCCTCAATACTCTTGCCGCTGATTCTCATCCATTCTTATCCTCAACGATAATTCTGGTCATCAATACCACACCGTAATTCGACTGCCGGGATACAACATTGTTCCGGAGTCAAAATTATTCCACTGTTGTAACTGACTGACGCTTACGCCGAATGACGCAGCAATCTTGCTTAACGAGTCACCGCGTTTGACGCGGTAGGTTCGCATTTTTTTATCGGAGCTTGTTCCTTGCGTGCTTGCCACCTTGACCGATTTCACCGGAACCTGAATGGTTTGTCCAATCTGGAGGTTATTCGCTTTTTTGGTCTTGTTCGATGCTTTCAACGTATCCAGATCAACCTGATACAGTTCGGCGATACTGGCCAACGTATCCCCTTTTTGGACTTTATGCGCGATCGTTGTCGCTTGTGGGGTTGCAGCATTTTTTCCATTCGTCGGGATTTTTAATTTCTGGCCGACTTGCAAGGATTTGACATTGCGAATATTATTGGCAACTTGAATATCCTTGACGGTGATTTTATACTTTTTCGCAATCGTTGACGGGTTTTCTCCTTTTTGAACGCGATGGATGAGATAGTCATCCTTTACCGTCTTTGTTGAAGATTTTGCGGAGGCAACCTCTTGCTTTTTTTCAACAACGGCTTCGGCTGGTTCTTCGGCCACGCTGGTTTCGACAACATCAAATTGTTGCGCAAGCACAACCGCTTCGGTGCTTTTGGGAATTCGCAAGGCATATTTTCCGGCGCCAGCGGGAATTTTTCCTTGTTTCAATTCGGGGTTCAGATGGCACAACTCCTCGTGACTGATCCCCAACGCTTTCGCCAATTGTTTCAGGTCGCTTCCACGCTTTACATCTACGACAACAGAGCCGATTGGATGAATTTTAACTGGCGGCAGGCCAAACTGTTCGGCGTGCTGCGCGACAAAAATCGCCGCTTTGATGCGCGCGACATAATGCCGCGCTCCGCTTCCAAACGTTCTGGTTTCGGCCAATTCGTTAATGTCGCGTGTCCGGTGTCTCCCAATCGCCTCGTGCACGCGATATTCCCCCATGTAATATCCGGCGAGCGCGAGATCCCAATCTCCCAGCATCCCATACAAATCTCCAAAATATCGGGCTGCCGCTTCAGAGGCTTTTTTCGGGTCACGTCGTTCGTCCACGGAAGAATCTGTCTTCAAGTTGTAGTTTTTCCCAGTTGCGCGAACAAACTGCCATAAACCAACGGCTCCGGCTGGGGAAACCGCATCCACTCTGAAATTGCTTTCAATTAAGGGAATAAACGCCAATTCGGCGGGAAGTTTATGCGCTTTAAAAATCGGCACAATCGTGGGCAGGTATTCCAGCGCACGTTCGATGCCTTTTCGATATTGCGAGCGGTCTTTCGTAAACTCTTTGACATACTTCATCACCAACTCATCAGACTCATCAATCGTAATTTCGCCTAATGTCCCTTCGGGGTTTTCGAAAATCGAGGTTGATGAGCTTTCCTCTTCGAGGAACTCTGGACGAGTTGCGGAAAGAAACGCTTCGAGTTCATCGCTGCTTTCGGCCTCTTCTCGCTCGTCATTCTTTGCCAGACCATCACGATAACTTTCTTCTAATTCGAGTTTGTGAATCTGAGCAAATAATTTATCATACGTTTCAGTCAGCCGATAATGCGTTTCCGCATCCATATCGGCCTCAAGCAGAATTTCTAACGCCTGATCAAATTGTTGATGCGCGTCCTCCCAACGATGATGTTTATAATGCTCGATTCCTTCTTCATAATATGAAGTTGCTTGTTGGATAATTTTATCGAGTTCGGAGACGACCTCCACTCCGCCTGCCGCTCCCATTTGTTCCAACGCCACATCTTTTGTGTGGTGCGATTGGCTGCA
The DNA here is from genome assembly GCA_000739515.1 of Candidatus Moduliflexus flocculans. GTDB lineage: Bacteria > Moduliflexota > Moduliflexia > Moduliflexales > Moduliflexaceae > Moduliflexus > Moduliflexus flocculans. Next base: position 211,245 of record DF820455.1, on the reverse strand, counting down.
TCCACTCAGCAAAAAAATGCCTATCCAACACCCATATAACAAAAAATGGATTCTTTTCCGTATGTTCATGCGGTGTACTCCCCCTGTAGATACAGGCATAAACCTCTTTACCCTGATTTGTGCAAGCCATTATGAAGAGATCCTGCCATGTTTTTTCATCTGTTCTTCGAATGTTTTTTGATACATCACATCCCACTCTCGAGAACCCTCTGCAATTGTCCGTTTAAATGATTTTAATATCCGGCGTACTTCCTGATCCACCGCCTCCTCCACCTGTAATTCGCTAATCATAAAATTAGCGATTTCCATGCGTAATGTATTTTTATCAACAAGCCAGGTAATTTCTTCGGAATGTTCCAACGCGTTGACAATAAGATGGGACCAATGCATGACCTTGTCTCGACTGACTCTCATAAGATTAAGTTTCGCTCCTTCACTAATTTCCGTTTCACCATTTGGAACATTTCATGATACTCAATATGCTGTTGCCGCATATGTTGAGTATATCCTTCCAAAATTTTCCGAACTTCTTCGTCAAGATCATCTTCAACTTTCAAGTCAGCCAAAATAGCATTTGTAATTCTTACCTGCGCGCTTTTGGGGTCTCCCTGAATTCGAAGACAACCTTTTTGAATTAAATGGTGAAACAGCCGCTCACCGAGCGATTCTACATAATCTCGTCGCAATTTCATAAAATCAACGATACAATCTCTGCATTCATGCATTGAATATTAAAGAAACATATTGAGAGAACAATCTAAATAATTACATCGTATCATGCACAGTAGTATGTCGTCAAGAAAAAAATGGTTTGCCCTGTGACAAGGGTAAAATAGGGAAGGATGAATCGGCGGAATTTTTGGAGAAAATTTCTCTGATGAACGTCTGTTTTCTTCTGACGTTGACTGAAATGTTTAATATCAATTGCCGTAAGTGTTTACGTACCGCCGACGTCCTCGTCGGCCTTTTTTACATGCGCCGACGAGGACGTCGGCGGTACAGGATGACTGTCATATTTCATGATTCATCACGCATTCGAACGACGAAGAACGCTGTCCGCTGGTGCGTAAGCAGTTACCAATTGCCGTTGAAAAGATCAGGTTGGCGCTGTCCGTCGAAACGGATTCTCATTGGAGGGCGAAACTGAGGTTTCGCCCTCCAATGAGAATCCGTTTCATGGCAATGGGCATCATATTGGATATCCAGGCTGGATTCGCGGCGTGGATACTCGCGAGACGATCTGGCTGTTATGCTACGCGACAGTTCTTTTCCGGGGGGAACGAGTTTTCGCCCTCTCTGACGTTGGGAATGATACTTTTCGTTGTTTTCTGAGCAAGATCGGGTTATCATGCCGAAATTCATCCCAAACGTCAAGGCATTGATTGAGATCGCAGGCCGTTTGCATCCGCTGTACAGCCTCATCGGTCAGGTTTTCAATCCAGCCCGCATGAATCAAGCGTCCAATATCCCGCATGGCCATTTTTAATTCCTGCTGCTGAAGCCCTATAATTTGCACGGCTGGTTGACCGTATAATAATCCTCGTTTTATGTCAGTCCAATTCATACTATCCTCCCCTGAAAATAGATATTCATACACGATAGTGTAGGTTGAAACTATAGTTTCTCGAAATATTTCGAAATAAATAAAAATAACATACAACAATAATAGAAATAAAAGGCGAATATTGCAAGGTTTTTTTAAAAAATTTTACATAAATGCATCATAATCACCAGAACTCATTTAAAAATAAGCGGTTATATACATCGGAAAGATGCCGCGCGCAGGGCGTTTTAAATTTTACAATAGAAACATCAGCAGGCCACGATTCTGCTCTGTCTAAAAGCATGACATGGCATCGCCAATGAATTGCGGCGCTGTTCCTTTCGACACGCTCAGGGAGCGCCGCGCGTTGAGCCTGTCAAAAGCGGAACAACTGATTGAGGATTGTAAGATATAAAACCTTGACAGATTGATTGTTTTCAGAAATACCCTCTCAAGAAAGGTGTTTCTATGATTTTGAAGAAAAGGGAGGCATATTTATGAACGTTTTACCTCTGCGACCTGTGTATCGGGGGCGTTATTGGCTATTGGGCGTCGCCATTCTGACTGTGTGGAGCGTGTCATTTACGGCATTTGCTGAGGTTGGTAAAGAGCAGGAAATCGATCTCTTATTAAAAGAACTTGATGAGGAGTTTAAGTGGCTGCGAGCGGAATCGAATGCTGATGTTGTCTGGAGCGCCTCCAAATATCAACAATCCGCCTCACATGCGCCCGCGTTAGTCAGCATCGTCACCAGCGATGACATTCAGATGTTCGGCTATCGCACATTGGCTGAGATTATTGAAAGCGTCAGCGGTATGTATGCGAGCTATAACCGCGATTATGCTTATATCGGCGTGCGCGGATTCCAGCGTTCTGGCGATTTGAATACCAGAATTTTATTGTTGATTGATGGACATCGGATCAATGATACGATCTTCCAGCAAGCATTTGTTGGAACGGATTTTCCGTTAGATGTCGATCTGATTGATCGCGTCGAAATCACGCGCGGCCCCGGCTCGTGTCTATACGGCACAAATGCCTTTTTTGCTGTCATCAACGTGATTCCCAAAACCGGATCGCGCGTGAATGGCGCCGAAGTTTCCGCAGATGCGGGAACATTCCGTTCCGCAAAAGCCCGCCTGACTTCAGGGCAAACAATCAACGCCGAAACCGAGATGCTCGTTTCTGCGACAATGTTTCGAAGCGAGGGAGAAGAACGGCTTTATTATTCAGCATTTGATGATCCCTCGACCAACAATGGAATTGCAGAGAAAAAAGATGGCGATTCGACCGCCCAGTTCTTTCTGAATGCCTCGGCGCAGAAATTCAAATTGTCCGGGCTGTATGGCTCGCGCAAAAAAGATGTGCCGACAGCGCCCTATGACACGACATTTAACGAAGATTTTACCACCACTGATAATCGTGGCTATCTCGAAGCCTCGTACCAGCGCGAGTTCCGCGATGATTTTAACCTGTTCGCCTCATTATATTATGATCGTTATCAATATGAAGCCTCTTATCCTTATCTGAATGAAGAAGCGCCCAACGGCATCGGCAAGAATCGCGACGACGATCTTGCCGAATGGCTCGGCTCGGAAATCCGAGTCATATTCGATGGTCTGCGCCACACTCGCCTGACATCGGGCATCGAGTATCAATATAACCTGAATCAAGATATATTAAATTACGATGAAACACCGTATATTGTTCGATTGGACGAACGGAATGAAGACTCGACCTGGGCGGCGTATCTTCAGGGAGAAGTTCAGCCAGTATTTCCATTGATTCTAAATGCCGGGATTCGATATGACTGGTACAAGACGTTCGGCGAGACGATCAATCCGCGAGTGGCACTGATTTATACGCCATTTTTCTCGACAACGCTGAAAGGAATATATGGCTCTGCGTTTCGCGCTCCCAATATTTTCGAAAACTATAATACCGGGGCCGCAGGCAGCGCGACGCTTGACCCGGAAACCATTGACACGTATGAAATCATCTGGGAACAACGGTTGAACGATTCCGTCAAAACAGTGGCATCAGGATTTTATTATACCATTGATGGCTTGATTTCTCAGGTGGAATATGGGGACGAGAGTTGGACGTATGCGAATAGCGATGATATTGTCGCGAAAGGCGTCGAATTCGAAATGCAAGGGCGATGGCGCAAGCGATTGACGGGAACGGTGAATTATACCTATCAAGACACTGAAGATAAAAATACTGGCGAGCGGATCAGCAATTCGCCGCAACATCTTGTCAATGTGCGATTCGCGTTTCCGTTGTTTATGGACACCATGACTGGCGCAGTCGAGGCGCACTATATGAGCAACCGCCTCACTCCCCGCCAGCATACCGCTGGAGAACATGCGACGGTGAATGTGACGTGGACATGGACACTTCGCAGCGCCACGCTTTCCGCCAGCGTCTATAACCTGTTTGATGCCAAATACAGCGATCCTGTCGGGGAAGAATTCGCGCAAGATGCCATTGAACAACCCGGACGCACGGCGCGAATAAAAATCGCGTATCTTTTCTAAGCAAGCCCAAACCGCCAGGGATGCGTATAAATGTAAAAGCCGCGCATTTTTAAAAAACTGATATACGTGCAGTTCAAGCGGTCTGCGACCTGGAGCGCAAGATCAGTCGGCGCGGACACAGAGGCCACGACTGGAATCGCAACCCGCGCCGCTTTTTGCATCATCTCAAAACTTGCGCGGCTGGAAAGCATTAACAGCTTATCGTCGGTTGAGACATTATTGAGCAGAATATGCCCGATCAGCTTATCCAAACTGTTGTGCCTCCCGATATCTTCCGTGCCGAATAAGACATTTCCGCGTTGATCCAATAAGGCCGCTCCATGCGTAGCGCCGCATTTCGCGCGTAATGTCTGACAAGCGTCCAATTTTTGGGGGAATGTCTCTACAATTGAAAGATCAAAACGCTGCTGCGAATGAACTGGCGGGATGTGTTGCAAAATATCCTCAAGTATCTGCGCTCGCTGAAGCGAGCCGCTTGACGTTTTGATGACACTGCCGCGTTTGCCCTGTTTTCCTGTGAACGCGGGAATCGTTAATTCGACGCGCTGAATAAATGGCGCCCCATCGCCTGCGTAACAAGCAATCTTGCTCACCTCCGAGATCGAGAGAATCACCTCGTCAGTAAAGCAAAATCCGACTGCCAATTCGCGCTCTGCGCCAGGCGTGCGCATCAGGGTCACATACGACACGCCATTAATTCGAATCTCTAACGGAATCTCTTCGCAGATCGGATTTTCGACCCGCGCGCACTCGCCATCGCAGACGAAAATCGGCGCATGAATAACAATTGGATCGCGATGACTTACCATGAATGATTTCGCGACAGCGTGACACAGATTTCTCAGGGCAATCGCCCAGTAGTCTGTGCCAATCTGTGGCCAAAGCCTTATACTGAACTCGCTTTATTGTTATGATGCCACGCAGCAGGTCAGGCAAGAAGAAAATTCGTTGGCTCGAAAAAATATTTGACAGCGATTTGCAATAAAAAAATAAGTATCACATGGCAACAGCAGCAAAGCGGTACACGACATTTAACGCCCATTTGCGGCAACTCTTCGGCGATAGAGTTTATAAAGTCTCTGTTGATGCGGGTTTCACCTGCCCGAATCGCGATGGCGCGAAAGGCATTGGTGGCTGCGCGTATTGTTACGGCAATCGAACGGAAACCAGTCTCATTGATATTCCGACGCTGCAAGCGTTTATCCGACAAGGTGTGGTGGCGGTGGGGCGAAAATACAAGGCGAGTAAATTCTTAATCTATTTTCAATCCTATTCCAATACCTACGCGCCAGTCGAGCAGCTTGCAGTCTTATATCGCGCCGCGCTCGCGGAACCGGGCATCGTCGGCATGTCTATCGGCACGCGCCCGGATTGTGTCGCCGATGACGTCCTGGATTTACTGGAAGAGCTTGCGCAGGAAACCTATCTGTGGGTCGAATACGGCGTGCAGTCCGTGCATGACGCCACGCTCGACCGGATTAAACGCGGGCATTCGTTCGCGGAATTCGTCAACGCGGTTGAACGCACGCAGCAGCGGCGTGGCATCAATATCTGCGCTCATGTGATTCTTGGTCTGCCGGGCGAAACGCGGGAGCAGATGCTTGAAACGGCGCGAACGTTATCGCGACTTGGCATCAATGGCGCCAAAATTCATTCGGCGCATATCGTCAAAGAGACCGAATGGGAACGCCTCTACGAACGCGGCGAATATCGCCCGATGGAACTGCCGGAATACGTTGACACCGTCTGCGATTTTTTGGAGCATCTCGCGCCAGACATCATCGTGCATCGCCTCATCGGCGACACGCTCCGCATCCGCTATATCGCGCCCGCCTGGTGTCTCGACAAAAACGAGGCACTGAAAGCGATTAACGCGGAACTCGAACGCCGAGACTCCTGGCAAGGAAAACTGCTCGAACGATAAACACTCCTCTTTCTCACGTTTGCTCTGCATTCTCTCTTTGTCCATAAAACCCTTGACAATTTTCTCTCACCTTGCGCATGTTGAAAGCGATTCTTTCAATAAAAAATACATTTACGCAAAAAACCTCACAGGTCTCAAAGACCTGTGAGGTCTATACAGATAGGAGGAGACGCCATGCCCAACACACGCCTTGATCCGACCCTCTTTAAAGTTCCGTTCGACCGCATCCGCGCCGGATATTATTCCGATAAATATTTTCTCCGCGTCAGCCAGATTTTGCGGCGCGAGCAGCATAATCCGAGCGTGCTGTATCAATTTTTCGTCCGCAAGCCGGCGGTCGTCGTCGGCCTTGATGAAGCGGTCGCCATTTTAAAGTATTGCACCGGCTATTATCGCGACGAAGCCGACGCCGAACGATTGAACAAAGAATTGCGCGAAGCGCAGTATCAATATTATTCCGCCAATCCGAACGGCAACGAAGAGGAGATCGTGCGGCTTGTCATGAATCGCGACAAAATTCGGCGGCAATTGAACGATTTATGGGTGAATTGCCGCGACCAGATTCAGGTAAAGGCGCTCTACGATGGCGACAGCGTCGAACCTTGGGAGCCGTTTTTGACGATTGAAGGGCCGCAGCAATATTACGCCTACCTTGAAACCGTGCTGCTCGGCGTGATCGCGCGTCCGACGGCGACCGCGACCGCGACCGCAAAAGTCGTGAAAGCGGCGCGTGGCAAGCCGATTCTTTTTTTCCCGGCCAGATTCGATCATTTCTGGGTGCAGGCCACCGACGGCTACGCGGCGATGAAAGCGGGTGCATTCGGCGTCAGCACCGACGCGAACGCCGATTATTGGGGCGAAGAAGGACTCGGCACGATTCCCCACGCTCTGATCGGCGCATATTATGGCTCGACCAGCGCGGCGGCGCTCGCGTTCGACCGCCAGATTGACGGCAATGTCAATCGGATTGCGCTTGTGGATTGGGACAACGATTGCGTCGGCACGACGCTCGATGTGGTCAAAGCGCATTGCCAGGCGTATTGCGGCACAGGCGATGACCCGGCGATCTGGCATAAGGTGATTGGCGCTGGCAAAGGGAAACTCTGGGGCGTGCGCTTTGACACCGGCGGCACGCTGCGCGACAAAACCGTGACGCCGCAAGACCGCTGGAGTCTCGGCGTCTGCCCGGAACTCGTGTTCCGCGCCCGGCAGATTTTTGATCAATATGGCCTGAATGAGCTAAAAATCATCGTGTCCGGCGGATTTAATACAGAGAAAATTGAATTATTTGAAAATCTGGCCGTCCCGGTGGATATTTATGGCGTTGGCTCAACGCTCTTTCAGGAAAAAATTGACGTGACGGCTGATGTTGTGCTGGTGGAGGGGAAACCATGCGCGAAAATCGGGCGAAAAGCCGGAAATTTCGACCGCCTCTCGTTCGTGAAATAGCTGAAAAATGTTTGGCGCCGCAGATTTTGTGACTCTCTTGATTATGAACAGTGGCATTGATGAAACTACGCAGATGAGTGTAAGATGTTTCTCTTTATCCATGCACGCATTCATGTAGTTTCAGCGTTATGAAAACACCATATAGCTATCTTGAATTAGCGTATTTGTCTATGCAGATCTTTGCAAACGACGGGAAAGTAGATATGGAAGAACTGAACAAATTGCTTGGCATTGCCTTGCGCGATAATCAGATTGACGAAGACGAAAAAAAAATCTTACAGAATATTTTTGCGCAAGTGCGGCAGAATGAAGTGAATGAAACGGTGTGGGAACGCATTCATGAGATCAGAAAAAAGTATCAATTCTAACACATCTATAGCCATCCTCAATCAGCTGCGGCAGTGTTCCCTTCGACATGTTCAGGGAACGGCGCACGCTGAACGTGTCGAAGCGTGACAACTAATTGAGGATGGCTATATCTGAAAAAATAGCGTTTTGCATTTTTTTATTCCTAGTGGTAAGGAGGTGAGCATTCGTGTCTCTGTTATTGGAATTGATTCGCGTGGTAAATCTGCCATACACGGTCGTTTTCGGCCTGATGCTGTTTTACTGGTTCTCTGTCGTATTAGGCATTTTCGATGTTGATTTGTTCGATTTCGACGTGGATGACATTGACTTTGGCGATGAACTGCTCGGCGCGTTGAATCTCGGAAAAGTGCCGTTTTCCCTCTGGCTGACGATTTTTTCAGGGCAGATGACGCTCTATTCACTCCTATTTAATAAATTGATTGATGTCTTGTTCGGCACGGTTTCTGATCCGGTTCGATTCATTGTTTGCTTCGTCGTCTTCGTGCCGATTGCGGCATTGATCACGAAAATCGCGACCTCGCCGATGGAAAAACTGTTCGAGATCGAAACCATCAGTCGCAAAGATTTTGTCGGCAAAGAATGCCGCGTCACGTCGCCCGAAGTCAACGAACGTTCCGGCGTCGGCGAAATTCTCGTGACTGGCATTCCAAGCATTTTGTATATCCGCGCCAAAGCGGAAGAAGGCTTAAAAAAGAATGACCGCGCTGTCATTTACGAATATAACGAGGAAAAAGACCTCTTTTACGTCACCCGCGTGGAAGGGCTTGATTAAAAACAAACAGGAGTGCCAAAGCAAGCTTTGGCACTCCTAAACATTACAGAAAAGGAGCGAAATTATGCCGAATTTGCAAACGATTCTTGGGCTTGGAGTTGGTGGAACAATTATTCTCGGCGTGGTGATTTTTTTCATCGCCATCGCCTTCATGACGCGCTTTCTACGCCATGTCGAGCCGGGTAAAGCGATGATCATCACCTCGCGCAGCGGCATGAAAGTCTGTTTCAGCGGCGCGTTCGTCTTTCCAATTATTCACCGCGTCAATGTCATGGACATTTCGACCAAAATGATGACCGTCACGCGCAAAGGGACGGACGGTTTGATTTGTCAGGATAACATCCGCGCCGACATTTCCGTCAATTTTTACATCCGCGTCAATCGCGACGAAGAGGCGGTCAAGCGCGTCGCCACAACTATCGGCTGCGACCGCGCCTCAACGGTGGAAACGATGAACGACCTGTTTCAGGCGAAATTTTCTGAAGCCCTGAAAACGGTCGGCAAGCAGATGCAATTCGCCGACCTCTTCACGAAACGCGCCGTCTTTAAGCAGCAAATCGTGGACGCCATCGGCGAAGATTTGAACGGCTACATTTTAGAAGACGCGGCGATTGATTACCTCTCGCAGACGCCGATTGACGAAATGGATCCCCGCGACATCATGGACGCGGAAGGCATCAAGAAAATCACGGATTTGACTTCCACCGAAGAAATTCGCACCAACGAACTTAAACGCGAAAAAGAAGAAGCAATCAAAAAACGCGATGTCGAAGCCAAAGAGCGCGTGTTGGAATTAGAGCGCCAGCAGGCTGAGGCGGAAGCCAAGAAAAAAGCCGAAATCGAAATGACGCAGGCGCGGGAAGAATCACTCAAAAATAAGGTGATGCAGGAAGAGCGCCTGAAAGCCGAACAAGCCCGCATTTATACCGAAGAACAGATGCAGATTGCCGAGGCGAACAAAGGCCGCGAAATTGAAATCGCGCTGAAAAATAAAGAACGCGCTATCGTGCTGGAAACCGAGCGGATCGAGATGGAAAAACAGCTTGAAATCACGAAACGCGAACGCACCGTCACGCTGGCCGACATCGAAAAAGAAAAAGCGGTGGAGCAGGAAAAGAAGGCGATTCAGGACATTATCCGCCAGCGCGTCGCCGTCGAACGCGCCGTCGCCGAGGAAGAAGAACGCACCAAAGACACCCGCGCTATTGCTGAAGCGGAACGCCAGAAAAAGGTTGCGATTACCGACGCGGAAAAAGCGGCGGAAGAAGGCTTGATCAAAGACATCAAAGCGGCGGAAGCCAAAGAACGCGCCGCGATTCATGCCGCCAAAGAAAAGGAGATCATTGCGGAGGCGGAAAAAGTCACGTCCGTGAAGTTAGCGGAAGCGAAACAAGTCCTCGCGCAAGGCATCGTCGCCGAGCAGTCCGCGCCTGGTTTGGCGCATGTCAAAGTCATGGAAGCCGAGTCCGAGGCGATTAAAAAGAAAGGCGAGGCCGAAGCGCAGGCGCGGAAAATGATGGGCTTGGCGGAAGCCGAAACCACGCAGAAAATGGGCGAAGCCGAAGCTTCCGCGCTTTTGCAGAAAGGGGAATCCGCCGCGAAAGTCGAAGAAGCGAAAGCGGTCGCGATTCAGAAACGCGGCACGGCAGACGCCGAGGCCAAACGCCTGATGGGGCTGGCGGAAGCCGAAGCGCGGCAGAAAATGGGCGCTGCTGAAGCGCAAGCGACCTATCAGATGGGCGAAGCCGAGGCGCGAGGCTTGCAGGCAAAGTATGAAGCCGAAGCCGAAGGCATGAAGCAAAAAGCCGAAAGCATGAAGCTTTACGACGAAGTCGGGCGCGAATTCGAAGAACTCAAGCTCAAACTCTCGATGCAGGAAAATATCGCGATTCAGGAAATCACGGTCAGAAAAGAGATCGCGCAGGCGCAGGCGCAAGTCCTCGCGGCAGCGATGCAGAACGCCAAGATCGATATCGTCGGCGGCGAAACCGAGTTCTTTAACAACCTCGTCAACGCCGTCATGGAAGGCAAAACCAAAAACGCATTAGTGCAGAGCAACGCCGTCCTGACCGAACTCAAAGACGCGCTCTTGCAGCCCGGCGAAGACAACCTTGTCTTGAAAGTCAAGAAACTGCTCGAAAACGCGGGCGTATCGAGCGAAACTGTGAAAAACCTGTCGCTCTCCGCGATGCTGGCGAAACTCTCCGGCTCGACGCAGGACGCCGCCGTTCTCGGTCAGATCGGCGCAGTCAAGCAATTGGTCGAACGTTACGGCCTCGGCGATTTGATTTTGAATCTGTCGGGGAAATAATCGCGCATGTCGAGACGCCCCGCGGGGGCGTCTCGACGGTAGAAGGTGCAACAACGATGCAAACAATTTCATTGACGATTGATGATGAACTCTTTCGAATGCTCGAATCCCTGACGGCGGCGCTGCATGTCACGAAGGCCGCCGTGATGAGCCATGCGGTGCAGTTGTTGTGGCAGCAGCAAATGGTCGGCTTGCTGGAAGAACAGCATCGGCAAGGGTATCTGCGCCATCCGGTTGATGCCGACGAATTTCAGACGGATGATTCGCGCCTTGCCTGGGGAGATTAAGTCATGCGACGCGGAGAAATACGATGGTTTACGTTCAAAGCCCCAGATAAAACGCGACCGGTCGTGATTCTGACGCGAGACGCGATTCTTGAATATTTGGGAGAAGTAACGGTCGCGCCGGTGACGACGACGATCCGGCATATTCCGACCGAAGTCGTCTTGACGGAAGAAGATGGTATGCCGCAGATGTGCTGCGTCAATCTCGATCATATTCAGACGGTTTCGAAACAGCATATCGGCGGGCTAATTGCGACCGTAAACGACGAACAGATGCTTCGCATCAAAGAAGCGTTGTTGTTTGCATTAGGATTTTAACCGTCAGATCGGCGCAGTCAAGCAGCCTGTCGAACGCTACGGCCTCGGCGATCTGATTCTGAATCTGTCGGGGAAATAATCGCACATTTATCGAGACGCCCCGCCGGGGTGTCTCGATGAAAGATGTGCAATTAGATAAACACATTGTTAACACTCGGTAGTAAAGAGAACGTCAATATTTACACATGAATGGATTATATATCTGAAATATGCCAAAAAGGCGAAAGGGAACAACTCATGAAAAATTCGGTAGAACCTTGGGAAAAACCTCTGATACGAAAACTCCTTCTTCACGCAACAATAGGAGGAATTGTCGGGAATATTACGATGGGGGTACTAATCGTTCTCTTTAATAGGGTGGGATGGGGGCATACCTCATCTGAGCTTCTTACAATCCCGTGGTTTGTTATGCTTGTTCTGATGATACCACAGGCATACCACCAGGGAGTATGTGATGAACGAGGACGAAATATACATTCTATGACATCTGAAAAACGTGATACGTGATTAGTAGGGAGGCGACGATGAAAAGAAACACGTTCCTCACGATATTGGCGAGAGGATTGAGCCTTGGGTGTTTTGTTATTGGAGGAGTGTCTGCGACTATCGCCGCTGTTACGCTGCTAACAGCTTCAGATAATGCCGCAGTGATGACACCTGCCATCACTCTTGAGGGACTAATTGCTTTTGGCGGGTTTACGTTCGGAAGCATCTTGTATTATGCAGCCAAACAGCGGCATCTGGCTTCTGCAAACTCCTCGCCTATCCGCGTTTCCTGGAATTTCCGGGTAGAAATTGGCGAGGTTGTGAAGACGGACATTGAGGCCGAGAATATTGTTGTGGCAGGCACCGTATTGGGGAATCTTCTTGCGCGCCACCGGATTGACATTCTTGCCTCTGGAACCGTGATCGGCGATGTGACGGCTCATCGAGTGTTTGTCGCTGAGGGGGCAACGTTTAAAGGCAAGGTTGATTTGCGAAAACCAGTCGTATAAATATAATAAGGAAGGACGCAAGAGATGAATGAAGAATTTGAACGATATTTAGAAAAATTTAACGCTGAAACGAGACAACGATTCACGCGTTTGCATGAACTGGTTCATGAAAGCACATCGCACATTATTGAAGAAAAATTATGGGCGAAACTCCCTTCATTTTATGTGAGGGATCGTTTTGTTCGCATCATTCCTTTTAACGATCATATCAATATTGAAGCAAAATCGATCCAATCTCATAAAGCGTCTCTCGATGAATACAAAATAACTCCCAAAGGAATGCTTCAAATACAACATACGCAAAAAATTCCTGAAGATGTATTACAAAAAATCATGCACGAAAGTTTTGAGTGAACACTGGATAGAGCAGTGATCTTTAGAATCCAATAAAATGACATTCGGATATTCAGAATAATTGAAATGTGATTATAGGGAGGTACGTATGCACCTCAACGACCCGCATAAAGAGACCGATTTTTTGACGCAGTTGACCGATGAACTCGTCAAAGAAGAACAGGCTGTCGCGCATAAAATCAGCGACATCAGCCACCAGAAAATCAAAGATGTGATGGATGAACTGCACGCGGATTTGCCAATTCTGGAACACGCCGGATTCAAGCTGCACAGCCTCGAAGTCGAACTCGGCGTCACGCCCAAAATCATTCCGCATTTTCGCGTGATTGAGCATCCTTCGCCAGAGCAGCAGCGCAAAATTCTCGATGACGCGAAACAGAAACGCCTGCTGCACCTGATGTTGTCGTCATTATTCAAAGTCAGTTACCTCCAACATGTGCTGAAAATCGGCGACCTCGAATTTCATGCCTTAAAAATCGAAGTGTGCGCCATACCGAAAGTGCATTTAATCTTTCGATAACTACACGGATGGGTGTAAAAACGGGTAACATACATCTCAGAATCCATCTTTATCTTACACTCATTCGTGTTGTGCCATTCCGCGGTGGTGAAGGTTTTATTTTTCAGGCTTTTGCTGGCTACCGCTCAATACGCTTGAATTGCAGGTGTATAATCCGCCATCTTCAGCATCATATCGGACAGCTTCGCCTGCGCGAGCGGCAAGACGCTGGAATCGAATGGATCGGAAAAGGCTCGGTATGAACAGCACGGCGCCAATTGCTATCAACTGTGGCAACCCTGCTCATATTCGCGCTGTGATGGTGGAGACGGCTTGCCGGAATGTCTCGACGAAACAGATAGCCATTTGCCGATACCTCCATCAGCACTCTTTGCAACAGCGTATATTTTTCTTGACGTAATCGTCGTGTTTTACGTATTGTAACTTTGGGAATCGCGAGAAGTTCTTGCAGGCGGACGATGGATCGTCGTCCATGTTGACAGGCTTCCCATGCTTCACTGGCCTGTTCGCGACTGTGCAGAGCTAACGCCTANATACCTTGACCTTTTCCAATGTCAGTATTTCCATAATTCAACATCTCCTTTCAGTGACTGTAGTAACCGGCTTCGCCGTCTGTTTCTCTTAAGAGATCATGGCCGGTGAAAGCATCCACGCAACGATCCACCTGCCGTCGCTCAGCCGCTCGAAGCAGGCAATTCCTCCGGTCTTAAAATCGGCAGCCAGCTTTTCCTTGTCCCCGCACAACAACAGACCGGCAAGCCTTGCCAGGTACGGAAGATGTCCCACGAGCATAATGTTTTCACGCATCCCGGAAATGCGCCCGGCCCATATGGCGGGATCGTCCATCGGCGCAAGACTGTCGGCTTCAATTATGCCTTTGACCGATTTTACATAATCGTTGAAAATCTGCGCGGTCTGCTGGGCCCGTTTTTTGCCGCTGTGATAAATAACATCGGGTTTTATGCCCCGCTCGTGAACGTACAACGCCGTCAATGAAACATCACGGAAGCCTTTATCCGTCAGGCCCCGCGCAGGATCTTCTGTCTCCGGTTTCGCCTCGCCGTGCCGCACTAAATAAAGAAACATGCATTTTACCTCGTCCGTCCGGTTGCGGTTTTCCCTGTCGCCTCCGGTTGTTTCGGTGTTTATTATTTTATAAGTTTTGTCTGAAGCGTGATGTCAACACTGGCTAGGGCCACGGAAACAGGACATCCTTTTTTGGCCATCTCGGCTTTTTCTTTGAAGGTGTTTTCATCGATCCCCGGAATTTTCCCTTCTGTCTCAAGCGCAATGGAAGTGATTTTAAACCCATCTCCTGATTTGTCAATCGAAACCCGTGCAATAGTGTGAATGCTGTCTGCCGTGTACCCGGCCTGTTCCAATATCATGGAAAGGGCCATACTGAAACAGCCTGCATGAGCGGCCCCTATTAACTCTTCTGGATTCGTACCGGGGTCTTTTTCGAAACGCGACCCGAACGAATATTTGCCTTCAAAAACACCGCTTCCCAGCTTCACTGGCCTGTTCGCGACTGTGCAGAGCTAACGCCTATCTGCATTTCCGGCGCAACTTCCCGGAAGTGAAATTGCAGATAGGCGTTGCTCTGCTTGAGTTGAACAGTCCAGTCCTGAGGATGTTCGAAGGATTTCGCGATTCCCACTTTCCCCTAAATGATATGAGCAACACCGAAAATTCCCAGGATTCCCGCTTAAGCAGACAACAGATTTACGACCGCATTCGGGCGACATCAAAACAGGAATATATTTTATCGGAAATGGTGCGGCTCGGCTTCTGGCCGGATTCTCAGGACGCCCCGACGCTGCCGGAGCAACTGATTCGCCGCGAAGGCGAGTTGACTCGCGAACTGACCGAACTCCTTGAAAAACAGCGCAAATTCGACAACCGCGAGCAGATGTTCAAGGAGATGCGCAAAAAGCGGCTGGAAGAGTCGCACCAAAAGCAGGCGGAAACCAAAGAACGCCGCCAACGCGAACGGGACGAACGCGCCCGCCGCTGGAAAGAGCTAAAAGCGCAAGACATCGGCTATCTCGGCGACGGCGTCTCTGGCGGCTTGCAGAATAAAGAACATTCCGCCGAACGTTTGGCGCAGAACAATCTGCCAGCCTTCGCGAGCGTCGCGGAATTGGTGCAGGCGATGGGGATTTCGGTTGGCGAACTCCGTTTTCTGACCTTTCAGCGCGATGTGTCGAAAGTGTCCCACTACAAACGCTTTTACATGCCGAAAAAATCGGGAGGAATGCGGCTGATTTCCGCGCCGATGCCGCGCCTGAAAGCCGCGCAGCATTGGGTGCTGGAACACTTGCTCCAAACCGTGCCGCTCCATCCGGCGGCGCGAGGTTTCCGCTCCGGCGAATCTATCGTCACCAACGCCGCGCCGCATGTCGGGCGCGACGTGGTGATCAATCTGGATGTCAAAGACTTTTTTCCGACGGTGTCCTATCCCCGCGTCAAAGGCGTGTTTCGCGGATTAGGCTATTCCGAACAGCTTGCGACGATTTTCGCGCTGCTTTGCACTGAACCGGACGTGGACGCGCTCGAATTGGACGGCGAAACGTATTACGTCGTCGCCTCTGGCCGCCATCTGCCGCAAGGCGCGCCCACCAGCCCGGCGCTGACGAATATCCTCTGCCGCCGCCTCGACAGCCGTTTGTCCGGCATGGCGCAGAAAATGGGCTTCGCCTACACGCGCTACGCCGATGATATGACCTTTTCCGGCACGGAAGACACGCTTCAAAATCTGACGAAACTCCTCTGGCGAGCGAAAAAAATTATCAGCGATGAAGGTTTTGTCGTGCATCCCGGCAAGCTTCGCATCATGCGCAGCGGCTCGCGGCAGGAAGTGACCGGCATCGTCGTGAACGAACAGATGACGCTTGAGCGCGGCACACTGCGGAATTTTCGGGCGCTGCTGTTTCAAATCGAGAAAGACGGATTGCGAGGGAAAACCTGGAAAGGGCGTGAATTGACGCCCGCAAGTCTGCGCGGGTTAGCGCATTATATCGTGATGGTGAACCCGCAAAAAGGCCGTCCGCTGCTTGAGCGCGTGAATGCCCTGTTGCGTCAGGCCTGAAGTACGAATTATTTTGGCACGGATCGGCATAGGTTTGCGATGATACGGGAACAATTGCGCTGTTTGCGTTGAATATGCTTCTAATCGTTACGAAAAAAAGGATGAATCACCATGAAAATAGACGCCCATGTTCACGCCTTTTTTGATGAATCGTCGCTGTTTCAGAGTTATCCGAAACGGACGGACACTGATCTGATTGACTACCTTGATCAAAACGGGATGGATATGGCGGTGATGCTGCCGATTGCGCCCTACGACCGCAATGAGACCGTGCAGGACATCTGCCGCCAGCATCCGCATCGCATCATCGGCTTCTGCTCGATTCATCCGACCTTTTTCCGTTATGGCGACCCTGCGCCGCAGACGCAGTTGCGGCGGTTGATTATCATCGAAAAATTTCGCGGCCTGAAAATTCACCCGCGCATTCAGCAATTCAGCTTGAAAGATCCCAGAGTCTATGGCTTGCTGTATGAAGCGGCGCGTTTGAATATTCCGGTCGTGATTGACGGCGTGCGGCACGGCAGTTCGCTGCCGGCGCTCGAAGCGGATTTGCGGGAAATTGACGCTTACGCTTCGATTTTTTATGATCTGCCGATTATCATTGCGCATTTGGGCGGTGAATATTTGTATGACATGGTGGACATCGCCCGCCAGCGCCCGAACGTGTTTCTCGATCTCTCGTGGATTGCGGATTTCGAGGCGAAACATTATTATGGCCGCCCTGACCGCGCCAATGCCATCGAATACGCGGTCAAGACGTTAGCGCCATATTATAAGCTGATTTATGGCAGCGATTACCCGGAAGACAGCGCGTTGACCGTCCGCTCATTTTACGAGCAGATGTTTGCGCGGCTGCATCTTTCCGAAGAACAAAAAAACGCGATCTGGTCTGGCACGATCATGACCATTTTGCAACTCTATAAGGAAAATATTACATGAAACAACTTCAGATTATCGCATTTCTCCTCCTGGCATTATTGCCCATGCACATCAGTTATGCTGAACCTGCTGTCACGCCTACCGATGCAGGCATTAAAGATGCTATTGTCAAAATTTATACCGTCGCGGATATGCCGGATTATCACAATCCCTGGAGCATGTTAGGCGCGTTTCGCGCGTATGGCTCTGGCTGCGTGATTGACGGCAAGCGGATTCTCACCAACGCGCATGTCGTGGCGAACGAAACCTTCATCCAGGTGCGAAAACATGGCGATGCCAAACGGTATAACGCCGCAGTGGAACATATTTCGCATGACGCGGATTTAGCAATTTTAACGGTCGAAGACGAGACGTTTTTCAACGGAATTACTCCGCTCGAATTTGGCGAATTGCCAGAAACGCAGGATGAAGTCACGGTCTATGGCTTTCCTATGGGCGGCGATTCGCTCAGCATCACGAAAGGCATCCTGTCCCGGCTCGAACATACCTATTATGTCCATAGCAGTCATTTTTTGTTCGCCGGGCAGATTGACGCCGCGATTAACCCCGGCAACAGCGGCGGGCCGGTCATCAGCAACGGCAAAATCGTGGGGGTCGTCATGCAGGCGATGAAAGGTGATACTGAAAATATCGGCTATATGGTGCCGATTTCAGTGGTCGAACATTTTTTCACCGATCTGAAAGATGGGCGGTATGACGGTTTTCCCAGTCTCGGCGTCTCGATTCAAACGATGGAAAACCCGGATATGAAGCGGAAATATGGCCTGAGCGACGACCAGACCGGCATTCTCGTCAACCGGATTTATCCTGGCTCTCCCGCAGAAGGGATTTTGCAGCGCGGCGATGTGGTGTTGAGCGTCGAAGGCCATCCTATCGCGGATGACGGCACTGTGGAATTTCGCCCGAAAGAACGGACGAACGCGATGTATTACATTGATTGCCATCAGATCGGGGAACAGGTTTCGTTCGAGATTTTCCGCGAAACGAAGATTCAGACCATCACGCTGAATCTATCAAAAACGCGCAGCGCCTACACCGTCGTGCCGCCGGAGCAATACGAAGAGATTCCGCGTTATTTCATTTATGGCGGCGTGGTCTTCACGCCGTTGACGAAAAACCTGTTGACGCGCTACGGGACGAACTGGATGGAAAACGCGCCGGATTATCTCGTCGCCGAACTCGACAAGCCAATTACCGAACAGCGGCAGGAAGTCGTCTTAGCGTTGAAAGTCCTTTCCGCCGAAGTCAATCAGGGCTATGAGGATGTCTTTGCCTGGATTGTCAACGAGGTCAACGGCCAGACGTTTAAAGATTTTACTGAATTTTATCGCCTCGTCATGACTTCGAAAGAGCCGTATTTAGTGCTGCGGGACGAAGATTTTGTCGAACTCGTGCTGGATCGGCAGAAGGCTGAAGCGGCGAACCCTAAAATTCTCGCGACGTATCGCATCGAACATGATCGCTCGCCTGATTTGCGCGACGCGAGTGAGAACTGATTTAATAGAACACTGATTGGGCTGATGTGACTGATTATGATAGTAAGCGTGTCGGCATGTTATCAGCGATACCCAGTCATATCAGCCTAATCAGTGTTCTATTTTTTATGGAAACGCACATAATGATTCAAAAAGTTCAGGCCGCAATGTTGAGCATGCAGCGACGCGCCTGGGAGCAGGGCGTCGCGGCGCAGGCGTTATTGGAATTGGGAGAACGCGATCTGGTTGTTTTATTCGCCAAAGACGCGGTCGTCAATCAAACCAAAGATGGGCGGCTCGGCTTGAACGGCGATAAAGTGCCGGTGGCCGATCCGGCGGCGAATGGCGAGCCGGTACTCTTTGCGGCGAATGTCACTGGCGATCCCGCGCTGAAAAAGGCGGCAGAGCTGATGCTCGATTTTCTGCTTTACAAAGCCCCGAAAACGCGAGATGGCATCATTCATCACAATTACATCGAAAACATGATCTGGGTGGACGCGCTGTACATGATGCCGCCATTTCTCGCGGTCGCCGGGCATCCGCAGGAAGCTGTCAAGCAAATCGTCGGCTATCGCCGGATGTTGATGCACCCGGAGAAGCATCTTTATTATCATATATGGGACGACGACCGGCAGGAATTTACGCGAAAACTGTTCTGGGGCAGCGGCAATGGCTGGGCGGCGGCGGGCATGACCAGAGTGCTGAACGCGCTGCCGGAATCTATGATGCAAGAAAAAGCGATGCTGGCGGGCTTTATCAAAGAAGTCATTGACGCCTGTCTGCTGTATCAGCGCGAAGATGGCTTATTTCATGATATTTTGGATGATTCGTCAACGTTTGTTGAAACGAATGCGGCGCAAATGCTGGCGTATGCGATCTTTCGCGGAATTCGCGGCGGCTGGCTTGATGCGGCGCATCGCGATGCCGCGTTGAAAATGCGAGCGGCAGCGCATAAAAAGGTGGATCAATTCGGATTGGTGCAAGGCGTCTGCGGTGCTCCGAATTTTGATCGCGCCGGAACATCCACCGAAGGGCAGGCGTTTTTCCTGCTGATGGAAGTGGCGTATGCCGATATGAGCGCTTGAGACGGCAGGAAAATGTAGAAAAATTCGAATTTTTGAAAATTTTCCTTGCCAATTTTTTGGCTTCTATTAGGGTGACGCTCACGAGGCAGGGAGGAGTGGCCGAGTGGTTGAAGGCGGCGGTCTTGAAAACCGTTTTCGTGAAAGCGAACGTGGGTTCGAATCCTACCTCCTCCGTAAAACCATAAAGCGTAGGAATATCACATGAAAATGCGCGAATCGCTTTTTCATGGTGTGTTCATAAATTTTATCGGATTTCGGAGAGGTGACCGAGAGGCCGAAGGTGACGGATTGCTAATCCGTTGTACGTGCCTAAACATGTACCGAGGGTTCGAATCCCTCCCTCTCCGTACTATTGTTTTAATTATGCGCCCATAGCTCAATTGGATAGAGCGTCGGACTACGGATCCAAAGGTTGGGGGTTCGACTCCTCCTGGGCGCGTATTCTTTTTCAGGGATAGTGCATCAACAATTCATGACGGCCGCTCTGCGCGAAGCGCAAGCCGCTTACGACGAAGGCGAAGTGCCAATCGGAGCGGTCATCGTGATTGATTTGCGCATTATCGCCTCGAATCACAACCGCACCGAACAACAGCACGATCCCATTGCCCACGCGGAAATTTTAGCCATTCGCGACGCCTGCCAACAGATGGGTTACGAGCGTTTAACCGAGGCGTCATTATATGTCACGGTTGAGCCGTGTGTCATGTGCGCGGGGGCGTTAGTGCTGTCACGAATTCGACAGGTGATTTATGGGACGGAGAATCCCAAAGCGGGGGCGGTGAGTTCGTTGTATCAGGTGACGCAGGACGTGCGCCTGAATCATCAAATAGAAGTTATTTCCGGCGTGATGCGTGCCGAATGCCGTCGGTTAATGTCAATGTTCTTTCGACAATTGCGATCAGGAGAGGTACCGAAGAGGTCATAACGGGACCGACTCGAAATCGGTTTGGCGGCCAAAAGCTGTCACGTGGGTTCGAATCCCACCCTCTCCGCTTGAACGAACCACGAAACACACAAAATACACGAAAAATTTAGAATATCTTTCGTGTCTTTTGTGTGTTTCGTGGTAAAACCATATCGTAGTTATTTTGGGAGAGGTGCGAGAGCGGTCGAATCGGCACGACTGGAAATCGTGTGGGCGGAGACGTCCCGTGGGTTCGAATCCCACCCTCTCCGCCACTGAATTGAAATCCGGGTCCTGCGCGACGGGAGCCTCCGAACCTGGTCAGGTCCTGACGGAAGCAGCCATAAGGAATGTCTTTCGTGTGCCGCAGGGTGCCCGGTTTCTTGTTTTTCCTTCCCTCGTTCTCCCATCTGACAGCAGCAAATCCGAAACGCTGAAACTCTTGTTTGGCGGGAGCGAAACGGAGTTTCGCCCGACAACTCATGGCGCAAGAACAGTATCAAGTCATCGCAAGAAAATGGCGGCCTCAAACGTTTGACGATGTCGTCGGACAGCGTCATATCACCGAAACCCTGAAGAACGAACTGCGCAGCGGGCGCATTGCCCACGCTTTTTTATTTGCGGGCATTCGCGGCATCGGCAAAACCAGCGCCGCCCGGATTCTCGCCAAAGCGTTAAACTGCCAGAGTTCGCCGACGCCGACGCCGGAACCGTGCAATCAATGCGACGCCTGCCTCTCGATCAAAAACGGCACGGCGACCGACGTGATGGAAATTGACGGCGCATCGAACCGCAAAATCGAGCATATCCGCGAACTGCGGGAAAATATCAAATTCTCCCCCGCCAAACTGCGCTATAAAGTTTATATCATTGACGAAGTTCACATGCTGACCAAAGAGGCGTTCAACGCGCTGCTGAAAACCCTTGAAGAACCGCCGAAACACGCTATTTTTATTTTAGCCACGACCGATGACCATAAAGTGCCGATCACGATTACGTCGCGCTGTCAGCGGTTCACGTTTCGCGGGCTTGGCTTTTCGCAAATGGGCGAGGCGTTGCGCAAAATCACGGACGCCGAAGGCATTCGGATTGACGATCAGAGCTTGCTCTACATCGCGAAACGCGCCGAAGGGAGCATGAGAGACGCGCAAAGCGTTTTAGAACAGGTGATTTCCTTCTGCGGCAAAGATGTGACGCGGGAGCAGGTCGCCGAATTGCTCGGCATGGTCGGCGGCGAAAGCATTCAGCAGGTCACTGACGCGATCCTCGCGAATCAGCCGGAACGGATTCTGGAAGTGGTGGACGCGCTCGTCATGCAGGGACACGACCTCGAACAATTTTACAAAGATTTGGTCGAGCATATCCGCAATCTGCTGGTGGTCAAAATATCGTCGAATGCGCCGCAGTTATTGGAAAACTCGCTCACGGCTGCCGATGTGTTGCAGCAACAGACTGCTTCGATTTCGTTTCAGGAACTTCAAGCGATCTTCAAATATCTGATCCGCACCGAACCGCTGATCAAACAGAGCGCATACCCCCGTTTTACGCTGGAAATGGCGTTGCTGCAAGCGCCGCAGATGCGCGCGTTTGAATTGTTCGACACCACATTGCACACCATTCACGCACTGGGCGAAAAATTTTCCGCTTTTCAAACACTCCCGCCGTCTGCGCCGCCCGCCATTGTTCCACCTGATCCTATCGAAGACGCCATTAAAATCTTTCGGGGAGCGCGGGCCGAAGCCGTTCTTCCAGAAGAACGACCGCAGTAATTACCACGAAATACACAAAAATTTTAGATGGGGCACATTCCCTGATTTTCGTGTATTTCGCGTGTTTCGTGGTTAAGAGCGTCTGTTTCGCGGTAAATCTGACAAATTCGCATAAATTTTTTTGACAAATTCGCCATAACAGCAGAAGAACACCTTTAATTTGCGATCTTGAAAAAGGAACGCCGAAACGCGGCGATCTTGATATGAACTTTACCCGGGGGAAATGACGTGTTTAAAGGATTAGGAAATTTAGGCAATCTTGGAAATCTCGGCAATTTGGGCAACCTGATGAAACAGGTGCAGGACGTGCAGGCCAAAATGGCAGAAGTCGAAGAGGAGTTAGCGAAAATATCTGTGGAAGGAAGCGCTGGCGGCGGCATGGTAACGGTTATCGCGAACGGCAAACAGGATATTTTGAGCATTCAGATCGAGCCTGATGTATTTACTGCTGACGAACGCGACATGGTGCAGGATATGATTGTGGCGGCAGTGAATCAGGCGCTTGAAACGAGCCGCGAACTGCGCGTCGAAAAATTTTCGCAGCTTACCGGCGGCTTAAAAATCCCCGGAATCGTGTAGCATGCAGGATTTCTGAGGTCTCAAAGACTTCGGAAGTCTTGATCATTATGGGACAATATACCCAATCTATCGGACGGCTGATTGACGAATTGACGAAATTGCCGGGCATTGGCGAGAAGACGGCGCAACGCCTCACTTTTTTCCTGCTGAAAACGCCGGAACAGGATGTCAGCAATCTCGCCAAAGCCTTGCTTGACGTCAAACAGCATGTGCGCTATTGTTCGATTTGCGGCAACCTGACAGAGCAAGACCCGTGCGCGATTTGTCAGGACGCCAAACGCAAGCGCAATGTTATTTGCGTGGTGGAAGAGCCGAATGATCTGTACGCCATCGAGCGCACCAAAGAATTTTACGGCCTCTATCACGTCCTCATGGGCGCATTATCGCCATTGGAAGGCGTTGGCCCGGAAGATATCCGCATTCAGGAATTGCTGCGGCGCTTGCAGCAAGAGCCGTGTGATGAGATTATCATCGCCACCAATCCCAATGTTGAAGGGGAAGCGACGGCGATGTATCTCGCGAAATTGCTCAAGCCGCTCGGCATGAAAATTACCCGCATTGCGCACGGCATTCCGGTCGGCGGCGATTTGGAATATGCGGATGAAATCACGATGACTCGCGCTCTGGAAGGCCGAAGAGAATTATAACCACGGACGAAATCTTATGGAACAAGCCAATCATCTGCCACGACGTTATATTGTGTGTGTTGACGACGACCGCGCCCTGTTGGAAGGATTGACCCAGCAATTGGATGCGGCATTTGCCGACACGCATGAGATTGAAGGCGCAGAAAGCGCGTCGGAAGCCCTTCATGTGGTTGAAGAATTATACAACCTGGGCAGTGTCGTGGAAATGGTGATTTCGGATCAGGTGATGCCTGGCATGAAAGGCGATGAATTGCTGGAAGTGCTGCATCAACGTTATCCAGAGATGATCACCGTCATGTTGACCGGACAGGCGGGGCTGGATTCCGCGATCCATGCCATTAACTACGCCGGACTCAGCCGATATCTGGTCAAACCATGGAATGATGATGAATTCATCATGACGATCCGGGAATTGCTCGCCAAATACCGACTTGAACAGGAAAACAAGCGACTGTTCCGAGAATTGCAAACGGCGTATCAGCACCTGCAAGAAGCGCAAGAACAGCTTATTCACTCCGAAAAATTAGCGATTGTCGGCAAGCTGACCGCCGGGATCGCGCATGAAATCCGCAATCAATTGACGATTCTTGGGTTTGCGGAAGTCATCCGCATGGCGGTGCCTGATAATAAACAGGTCGCGCAATACGTGCAAAATATTCTCGATACGCGAAGCAGAATTTTAAGCATCGTCGAAGAAATCCGGCAGTTTGCCAAAAACCAGACGCAGTCATACGAAAAAGTGCAGATTTCCTTAGTCAATGTCGCGAATACGGCGCTCAGCATCATGACCTACGACAAAGAGGCCAAAAGGCGCTCGATTGTCAAAGATTTTCAGACAACTCCAATTTTGACAATCAACCCAGATAAAATCATTCAGGTCATTATCAACCTTGTGCGCAATGCTGTTCAGGCCACAGAGGAAAATGGCACGATTACGGTTGTGATTACCGAAAATGATTCACACGCCATTCTTGACGTTATTGATAACGGCCATGGCATCCCGCCTGAACTCATGGAAGACATCTGGAAACCGTTTTTCACCACAAAAGGCGAACTTGGCACTGGTCTGGGACTTGACATCTGCCGTCGGATTCTTGAAGGCCATCATGGCCGAATTTACTGCCGCAGCGCGGTCGGCGCCGGCACAACATTTACGATAGAACTTCCACTTGAAGACACCACGACAGAAGCGTAAACAACCTATGATCACCACCATTTTTTTCGACATCGGCAATGTGCTGGTCGGCTTCGATCATCGTCTGATCTGGCAGCGACTCGCCGTCTTTTCGGTGATGACCGCCGACGAAATCGGCCACGAAATCGGCGCATCCGGAATAATGCTCGAACATGAAAGCGGGCGGCTTGCGTCGCAAGAGTTTTTCCGGGATATCCAACGCCGCTGCAAGCTCTTGCCATCCATGCCATACCAGACGTTTTGCGCCTTCTGGCAGGACATTTTTTGGGAACTGCCGGACGTGATTCAATTAGTGATTCCGTTGCAGCGCCGTTATCGCGTCGGCCTGCTGTCGAATGTCGGAGAATTGCACTGGCAGGGCGTATTCAAAAAATTTCCCGTGTTTCATTTGATTGAAGAGCCATTGCGGATTCTCTCGTTTCAGGTGGGCGCGATGAAGCCGGACCAGGCGATTTTCGACCGCGCGTTGCGGCAAGCGAACGCCGCGCCGGAAGAGTGCATTTATGTGGATGATCTGGAAGCCAATGTCGCGGGCGGCAGCGAGGCCGGACTGAAAACCATCCATTATCGCTCGCCGGAACAACTGAAAGAAGAATTGCGTCAATATGGCGTGACGTGGTGATAAAAAAAGCTGTCAGACACTTTCGAAGTGTCTGACAGCTCTGAATCTCTAACCTTTCTGCCAGGGCCAGCGGAATTTTTTCCGCTGTTTTTTGAGGAATTTCAACGTCTCTTTGGCTAACAAATCGTTCGGATTGATGGCAACGGCCTTTTGATAGGCGTCAATCGCCTTTTTCCATTCCTGCCGTTTTTCATACACCATGCCGAGGCCAAAATGCCCATCCGAACTTTCCGGCGCGAGCCGAATCGCCTCTTCAAACATTTCAGCCGCTTTATTTAATTGGCCGTTTTCAAGAAATTCGGTGCCCTTGTTCAGATATTCCTGTGCCGGATTATAGGGCGTTTTCGACGAAGAGGCGGACGACGACGCTGTCAAAGTGGCCAACTCTTGCTCGTCATCTCTCTCATCTCGCGTCAAATCCGCTAATGCGTGTTCCGCGTCATCTTCTTCGGCAGGCTGCGCCTTTTGTCTGCCCCGCACGGCCATATTCAAATACGATTGCGCGTTCTCATCTTCTGGGGCATATTGCAATGCCTGTTCTAACACGCGTTCGGCCTCTTCAAAACGGTTTTGCCGCAGCAGCGCGATGCCTAAATTTTTTAACGAAAGGAGATCATCCGGTTTTAACGTCACCGCCTTTTGCAATACGTCAATGGCATCATCCCACAGGTTTTTTTGACCGTAGGCCAGCCCCAAATAGCGGTACGCTTCCTGATGTTTCGAATTGGCGCGCACGACATCAGTCAACATGCGAATGGCGGCGTCAACCTGTTTGTTTTTCAACAATTGCACGCCTTCAAGGTAAGATGCGTTGATTTCGTCGCGGGCAGGCTGTTGCGTGGCTGCGGTCGCAGATTTTTTCGCTAAAAAGGTCGTCTTACATTTCGGACAGACAATCTTTCGCCCTTCCGCCGGAATTTTTTCATCAGGAACATTGCCGCCTGAGCCGCATTGCGGACATTGCACTCGCATAATTTTTATTTCCTGAAAAGATTTGTGGGGTTAAGTAACATGTAAAAAATAATTTCGGCGCATGCCTCACAGGTCTTGAAGACCTGTGAGGCTTTTGCCCAATATGAAAAATTTTTTATTCTTTATAGCGACATTGAGGCTGCTTGTCAAGATAAAAACTGTTGTCGAACATCGAAACGACAGCGCGGCGGGCGAAAGGT
Source organism: Candidatus Moduliflexus flocculans (assembly GCA_000739515.1). GTDB lineage: Bacteria > Moduliflexota > Moduliflexia > Moduliflexales > Moduliflexaceae > Moduliflexus > Moduliflexus flocculans. Next base: position 184,388 of record DF820455.1, on the reverse strand, counting down.
TGCGAAGAATTCGACAATTCAGAAAAATTTCGGTTGACATTTCATACTTACGTTAGTTATAAATATAAAATATATCTAACTTATGTTAAAAAGCTACAACGAATCGGAGAAGGGAACGAATGTTCGAACAGCCTTTGCCCTCCGATTCGTTGTAGCTTTTCGGGCGAACACAGGGGTCGCCCCGACGTTATTCTCAATTAGAAAATTATGATCGCTGCCAAACCCGTTGCCGCGAATTTATATAACCCTCACGAACAAAGCAAACATGAGTTGCTCGACCGCTTTGTCGTCCGGCACGATCTGTTTCGCGAACTCTATCAGGGGATTTCCGCCGCGCTGACTAATCGCGCCCCGCAGCATTTTTTATTGGAAGGGCCGCGCGGCACCGGCAAAACCACGCTGCTGCTCCGCCTGAATTACGAAGTCGAAAACGACGCCCGCCTGCGGGAAGCCTGCGTCCCCATCGTGCTGAAAGAAGAAGCCTATTACGGCATTCGTCGCCTCTACACGTTCTGGAAGACTGTTGCGCAGGAATTGCAAGCCAAAGACAAAAGTTTTTCCGGACTCTACGAGCAGATGTGCGAGGCGTATCATCCCGAAATCGCGCAATATCTCAAAGAAAAGCAATATGAAAAAACTTGCTGCGATCTGCTCCTCGACGCGCTGACCATGCGCTCGAAAACAGTGGTGCTGTTCATTGATAATTTCGGCGAATTGCTCTATAATTTCACCGGGCAGGAGATGTACCGGCTTTACACCATCATGAAAAGCAGTCCGCAGCTCGAATTCGTCGCCGCGTCCAGCATGGCGCTTGAGGCGCTTCGCAACGACGAAAACGGTTTTTTGTACGCACTTTTTGAAAAAAAACGGCTGGAAGGATTAAGCAAGCAGGAGACCGCCGCGCTGCTGTTAGAATTAGGCCGAGCTTACGGCAAAGACGACGTGATCGAGCGCCTGCTCGCCAAGCAGCCGGGGCGCGTCGAAAGCCTGCGGATTCTGACCGGCGGCGTGATTCGCACGATGGTGCTGCTGTTCGAGATTTTTACGGAGCAGGAAGAAAGCAACACGGTCGCGGATTTGGATACGGTGCTTGACCGCGTCACGCCGCTCTATAAAAGCCGTATGGACATGCTGACGCCGTTGCAGCGGGAAGTTGTCAACGCTATCGCCCTGCACTGGGAGGCGATCAGCGTGGATGAAATCGCGCAGGATACGCACTTGCACCGCCAGGAAGTGCAGGCGATTCTGCAAGATTTGGAGCATCTTTTTTTAATCGAACGGCTCGGCGAAGTGACGCCAATGCCGCTCTTTCGCCTCAAAGAACGCTTTTTTAATATCTGGTATTTGATGCGGCTGTCGGCGAGCGGCGGACACGCCCGCGTCACCTGGCTGCTCCATTTTCTCGAAAGTTGGTACGGCAAGCAGGAATTTCGCGACATCGCGCAGAAATACATCAAAAGCGCGAACACGGGCGCGGCGCAGCCGAAATCCGCGCTCTATCTGACCGAAGCATTCCTGCAATCCGGCGTCTTGGATCAGGAGACCGAACACCGGATGCTGCATGCGGCGAAACGTCTGATTGCCGACGCCGACGCGCCACTCGCTGACGCCGCTTCCGATATTGAATTACTTGAGCGCGGGCAGGCGTTGTATCAGCAGGAACTCTACGAACAGGCGGTCGCTTTGTTCACGCAGGTCAAGCGCAAAGACGAACAGGCGCATTTTCGGCTCGGCTATGCGCTCGCGAAATTGGCGCGTTTCGACGAGGCGATCCCGCATTTCAGCGAAGCCGCCAATCAGGGGCATCTCGAAGCAATGCTGCGGCTCGGCCTGCTGTACGAAAAAGACGTGCGCGACGAATTCAAGGCGGAATACTGGTATCGTCTCGCCTCGGATCACGGCCATACCGACGCCATGCTGAACCTCGGCAATCTCTATTGCTACGCCATGCAGGATTACAGCAGCGCGAAAAAATATTACATGCTCGCCGCGCAGACCGGTCATGAACGCCTGAAAGCCCTGAACACGCCGAACGCGGCCTTCGCGTCATTAAAAAAATATGTTATGTCCACCCTGAAAGGATTAGCGCAAGATCACGGGCGAGACGAAATTCAGGAGATGCCCGGCATTCAACAGAATTACCGGCAGGCGATGCGCCGCACCACCGCCGAAGCGCTCTACCAACTCGGCAATCTGCACACGCATCATCTCCGCAATCGCGACAAGGCGGAGCGCTATTACGAAGCCGCCGCGCAATTCGACCATGTCAAGGCGATGCTCTATCTCGGCGATCTCTACTATTTCGCGAAACAGGATGTCAAAAGCGCGGAAAAATATTATCTGATGGCCGCCAAATTCGGCGATCTCGACGCCATGATGAACCTTGCGCTGCTCTATCACACCACGCTGAAACAGGAGAAAAAAGCGGAGAAATGGTATCTCGCCGCTGCCGACAAAGGCGAAATCAGCGCCATGAACGGCCTCGCCTGGCTCTATTTCGAGCAGAACCGCGAACGCGCCGCCGCCCTCAATTACGCCCGCCACGCCCTGCTGACCGAGCGTAACATCCACACCGCGCACACCGCCGCCAGCATTTTGCTCTGGAATAATCGGATTGAAGAGGCATTCGACACGGCGCGAGAATTTTTGTTTGCGCCGCAGGCATACAACGCCATCGAACAGGATATTCTCGACTTTTTGATTTTCGCCATCGCCAAAGAGCAATATCAGCGCGTGCTCGACCTGTTCCGCTCTCCAAAGCTCGATTTGCGTGAGCGCTTTACCCCGCTTTTTTACGCGCTGCTCTACTGCATCGGCGATCCCGCCTACGACAAACTCCCGCCTGAGCTCGCCGAACCCGTCCGCGACATCATCGCCCGCATCCACGACATGGCGGCGCGGTACGCCTGATGTCTGTGTGCCACGAATACCACGAAGAAACACGAATGGATTGTTGACGTTTTTTTATTCGGGTTCATTCGCGGCATTCGTGGCGAAAATTCCTTCCTCCTTCATTATGCGTTATTTCCAGTCACATTCATTATTTCGTTGACAATGTTCAAGAGGTTTGCAAGAAATTTTCAGACTCCGAAGTGGCTTGTCAATCAAACCTTGAAACGTCAGAGAATGGTAACACCTGTTTCAAAGGACAACAGAGAAAAGTCGAAAAAATCGTTCTTCCGACCTTTCGTGTTGTGAGTGGTGACATGATGTTCAGCAAATCTCTTTGCCGTATAACTGCCTGTCTTGTGTTGTCCATGGCGCAGGCGGCGTTTGCGCAGGAATGCGATCCGTTATTGCAGCCATCCGCCGATAAATCTATCCAATACCGCTCGCGCAAAGGCCGGTGTGAGGGATTGTACGAATCCTCGGCCAAAGGGCGCGGCCTCAGCGGACTTGAGGTCGTCGGCCTGACAGTCGGCGCGTTTCAATTTGCGTTAGACAAACAAGAAACGATTGAAATTTCCTCGCCGATTGTCACGGATGAACCGGTCAACATCCGGTCTGTCGGGATTCCGCTCCGAACCTATTTTCGCCTCGACGCGCAGCTTGAACCTGGCAAAACGCTGATCTGGCCAGTTAGCGAGGTTTTATTGCCCGCGCAGTTATACGCCGCGCAGATTGGCGTGTATGGCTGGCTTGGCGACAACAAAGAAGAGGTGTATGTGCCGGTGTCCGCTGCCGGCCAAAGCGTCGGCGCGTCGCAAGATAGCGTGATCCGGCTGATACTGCGGGCGTCTGACGACGTGGATCGCGTCCAGTGGCGCTACGCGGAAGCGGTGAACGGCTCTTGCGAAACGCTTCCTGCCGATTATCTCAAATTGCCGCAATCGTCGTATTTCAGCGGGCAGCCGATTACAATCGAACTGCCGGCAACCGGCAGCCGCGAACTCTGCGTGGATGTCGCCGCGTCGTCGTCGTCGTCCGGCTGGCTGAAACGCCTTGCGCGCGTCCGATTGGGGAGGTAACGCCATGAATCAAGAATTGTTCGACCGATTAAGCGCAGAGCGAACTCATCGCCTGAATCAGGCCGCCCAAAAGCTGTTAGAAGGCGATGATCTGGAAGGCGCAGCCAAACAGCTTGCCTGGGTGGATACTGCCGGAAAAGTCATCGGCGCGACCGCCCCGAAAAAAGGGGGCATACAAGGGCCGGTCATCTGGGCGGCGATCATTTCGCTGATCCTGCTTGGCCTCGCCTGGACGCTTCACGTGCCGTTGGTTCATATCACCGCAGACGTGAGCGCCGAAACCGTCAGCCTCAAATTAGATTCCACCTGGCGGCCTCATCAGCGCATGAACATGAAGGAGCTATTCATCAACCAGATCGCTTCGCTCGACGCTCCCGGCCTGCCGCAACTGGCCGTCGCTTCGCCAGAAAATCCGGCCTCGCTTGAAATCTCTGGGCAGATCGTCGTAACGGCCTTAGAAATTCCAGCCAACGCGGTGTTGGAATTTTCGCGATCCGGCGATACAGGCGATACGCTGCATATCTTTATTAAGCAGACGCAATTGCATCTGACGGCGCAGGCGGGCAAAGCCGACGTCACGATGCGGCTGGCCTATGGCGATCCGGTGCAGCGCCGCATCAGTTCGGAAATTCCAGAAACGATTAATATCATCACCATGCCGACCGGTGCGGCGGCGGTGGAATTGCGGCTGGCTGGCCTTCAAGATTGGCGCTTGCGCGGCATGGACATTAAAGCGCTGAAATTCCTTGAGGAATACCCGCCAGATTCAGGCCAATTCGAATCCGTCATTCGTTCGGGCAGCGTGAGCATCGAGGAAGTCGGCAAAAAGCAGGAGATTTTAGACGGCCAATTTTTGAATCTTTCGCCGAAAAAGAGCCGCCGCGCCGAACTCATCCCGGCAGAATCGTCAGAACAATTACGCATGACGTTCGAAGGCGCGGCGTCGAAAGTGGAATTTGGGGCGCAGGATTTTAAAACCAATCTCAGCCCGACCTGGTTCGAGTATATCCTGATGCAAAAGCCGATCTCCGCGTTCTGGGGCGCAATGCTCTTCCTGATCGGTTTAGTGTTAAAAATCCGCAGCGCCTTGTTTTCATGACGGCAGGCTGTTAAGTAACTGATGTTACGCAGCGCCGCCGACAATTCCCCTCCTGGGAGGGGCAAGAGGTGGGTTCGTCCGTGAGTGATTGCTCGTGTCAAGAACCCACCCCCACCCCCTCCCCGGAGGGGAGTGTGCGGTCATTCGTCTCGAATCGGCTGCGTAACATGAGTTAAGTAACGTTAAAAAGTGGTAATTATTTAGCACGACGTACCGCGAACGTCCCCGTTCGCCAACGTTGCCTGCGCTGAACGCTCTCAACCGCATGGGAGACGCCTCCTGCGAACGAGGACGTTCGCGGTACGCAAATAGTGACAAAAAGTGTTATGACACAAAACATTGTGGGCAAGAAAAGCTGTCAGACACCTTCGAGGTGTCTGACAGCTCTGTCCATAACCTCTTTAATAACAAGTAGTAATTATTATCGCAAAAAAAGAATTACCGTGAACCCTCGTTTTATGAGTGGTCTTGCGCTATATGAAATGAGGGAATAACGCATGGCAAAAGCATTTCAAGAATTGATGAACATGTCAGAAGAACGGCGTGAACATATCGCGACATTGACGCAGGATTTACACGCGCATCCTCTACGCGGAAAGGTTTATTTAATCGGCGCGGGGCCGGGGGACGAAGAACTGCTGACGTTGAAGGCCAAACGCGCGTTAGAACATTGCACCGCCGCGATGTATGACCGTTTGGCGAATCCGGCGATTCTGCGCTATCTGCCGGAAAATTGCGAACGCCATTATTGCGGCAAAGAGCCGGGAGCGCACTCCAAAACGCAGGCGGAAATCAATGACCTGCTCGTGACGCTCGCGAAAACGGGACATGTCGTCGCCCGCATCAAAGGCGGCGATCCTTATGTCTTCGGCAGAGGCGGCGAAGAGGCGCTCTGTTTGCAGGCCGAAGGGATTCTGTTCGAGGTGATTCCCGGCATTTCGTCAGCAATTGCGGCGCTGAATTACGCGGGCATTCCGATTTCGCATCGCGGTCTTGCCCAGAGCTTTCACGTTTTCACCGGCACGAGCGCGGAACGGCTCGACATCAACTGGCAGGCCGCCGCCGCGATTGACGGGACGCTGGTCTTTCTCATGGGACTCGGCAACATCGAATTGATTGTCGGCGAATTGACGCAGCGTGGTAAGTCACCGCAGACGCCGTGCGCCGTGATTATGAAAGGGACGACCGCGCAGCAGAAAAGCGTCTTCGGCACGTTGGAAAATATCTGCGAACGCGCCGCCGCCGCGCACCTCGAATCGCCGAGCATTATCGTCGTCGGCGCGGTCACGGAATTAGCCGACCGCCTGAACTGGTACGAACGCAAGCCGCTCTTCGGCCTGAATATCTGCCTGACTCGCTCCAAAGAACAGGCACAGGAACTCCGCGAACGCCTGCTCGACCTCGGCGCGGAAGTGACCGAAATTCCGACGATTGCAGTGGTTCGGCATGATGACGCGCTGCGGGACTATCTGCCGAAATTGACGGAATATCGCTGGATCGTGTTCACCAGCGTCAACGGCGTGAACACGTTTTTCGACGCGCTGAAGGCGCAGGAATACGACATCCGCCGGATCCGCGCCGATTTCGCGGCCATCGGCCCCGCGACCGCTAATGCGATCAAAGAGCGCGGCGTCATGCCGGTGATTATCGCGAAAGAATTCGTGGCGGAATCGCTGCTCGAATCGCTGAAAGAGCGCATTCAGCCGGGGGAAGCGGTGTTTGTCGGTCGCTCAGAACAGGCGCGTCCGTATTTGGTTGAACAACTCCGGGCGCATGGCTGCGAAGTGGACGAAGTCGCGACCTATCGCGTCGAGCAGCCGCCAATCAGCGACGCCCGGCTCGATGACGCGAACGTCATCACCTTCACCAGCCCCACGACTGTCCGGCATTTGATTGAGATGGTCGGCGTTGACCGGATTCGCCCGAAACGCCTGTTAGCGATTGGCCCGATTACGCTGCAAGAGCTTCAAAAACATGGCCTTGACGCCGAGATGTGCGATGAATATTCGACGGACGGGATCATAAAAAAATTGACCGCAATGTAATAGAACGCGGATGACGCGGATTGCGCCGATTTTCGCGGAGAAATCATATAAAAATCCGCGTTTATCCGCGCAATCCGCGTCATCCGCGTTCCATCCTTTATGTTCGCAAGACACCGACGCTTACGCCTAACGCCCGCTATTCGCGATTTGGTGCGGGAAACCGTGCTCACGCCGCTTGATTTTATCTATCCGTTGTTCGTGGTGGAAGGGAAAAATATTAAGCAGGAAATCCCGTCGTTGCCGGGGAATTACCATCTTTCGGTTGACCGCCTGCCGGAAATCGTGGAGCAGGTCTTAACCGCCGGAGTGCGCAGCGTGCTGCTGTTCGGCCTGCCGGAAAAGAAAGATGAAATCGCCACCTCGGCCTGGGAGAAAAATGGCGTGGTGCAGCAGGCGATTCACCAGATCAAAAAGCTGTTTCCTGCAATCTGGGTCATCACCGACGTCTGTATGTGTCAGTACACCAGTCATGGTCATTGCGGCATCGTGAAAAATGGCGTGGTGCAGAACGACGAAACGCTGGAATACCTCGCCAAAATCGCGCTGTCACACGCGCAAGCCGGGGCGGATATGGTGGCGCCGTCGGATATGATGGACGGACGCATTTTCATCATCAGGGGGCGGCTCGATGGCGGCGGTTTTCCGAATCTGCCGATTATGGCGTACAGCGCGAAATACTCTTCCGGCTTTTACGGCCCATTTCGCGAGGCGGCGCATTCCGCCCCGCAATTCGGCGACCGCAATACGTATCAGATGGATCCCGCGAATATCCGACAGGCGATGCTGGAAATCGAAAGCGACCTGCGGCAAGGCGCGGACGTGGTGATGGTGAAACCGGCGTTGGCGTATCTGGACGTCATCCGCCATGCCCGCGACCGCTTCGACGTGCCGATTGCCGCGTATAACGTCAGCGGCGAATTCGCGATGATCAAAGCCGCCGCCGAAAGAGGCTGGATTGACGAACGCCGCGTGGCATTAGAAACGCTGACCGCCATCAAACGCGCCGGAGCGGACATGATTATCACCTATTACGCGCTTGACGCCTGCGGCTGGATGTTGGAAATCGTATAAACTCGACATGAGCAGGTTACTTATAGGTGTCAGACACTTTGAAAGTGTCTGACACCTTCGGATATGCTTATGAATCAGCCGATTTTACAGGTCGAGAATCTGCATAAATGGTTTCCGCTGCGCCGGACGCTGCGGCAGGCGCTTGCCCATGAACGCCGGTATGCGCGGGCGGTGGACGGTGTCAGTTTCGATCTGTTCGAAGGGGAAATTCTCGCGTTTGTCGGGGAATCGGGCTGCGGCAAAACCACGACCGGCAAATTGATCATGAAACTGCTCGAGCCGACCGGCGGCGCGATTCGCTATCAGGGCGAAGATGTCACGCATCTGCGGCGCGAGCGTCTGCAAGCGTATCGCCGCAACGTGCAGATGATTTTTCAAGACCCGTATGCCTCGATGAATCCGCGTTTTCGCGCGAAAGACGTGATCGAAGAGCCGCTGCTGATTCACCGCGTCGGCGAGACGCGGCAGGAACGGGACACGCGCATTCGGCAGACATTGGAGGCGGTGCGCCTGCTGCCGCCGGACGAATTCATGGATCGTTTTCCGCACATGCTGAGCGGCGGGCAGCGTCAGCGCGTGGCGACGGCGCGGACGCTGATTCTTTCGCCCCGCGTGATTGTGGCCGACGAGCCGGTTTCGATGATCGATCTTTCGACCCGCGCCGAAATCCTGCACACGCTGAAAACCGTGCAGCAGGAACTCGGCCTGACCTATCTCTATATCACGCACGATCTCTCAACCGCCCGCTATTTCGCGGATCGCATCGCGGTGATGTATCTCGGCAAAATTGTGGAAATCGGCGCGGCGGATGACGTGATTGATCGCGCCGCGCATCCCTATACCAAAGCGCTGATCGCGGCGGTTTGCGAGCCGGTGGCCGGTCGCGAAAATCAAATGAAAGAATTGCCGATTCGCGGCGACATTCCCTCCGCTGCCGCGATTCCGCCCGGCTGCCGCTTTCATCCCCGCTGTCTGTTCGCGTTGCCGGTCTGCCAGGAAATTGAGCCGGAATCAATCAACATCAGCGAAGGGCATCAGGCCGCGTGTCATCTATTGCGTCCTCCTGGAAAAACCATGCAATAAATGTGAAGAGCATTATCCTAAAACTTTATGAAAAAACCATTTAGCAGGATCGCCAGCAATCGAAACAACACAGATCAAAAAGGTTCAAAATCTTGATCGGTTTCATCTTTCTCGCCGTCTGAGAGGTCTTCCTTGCGGTTTTTCTTCTTCTTGAAGAGAGCAAGTGACTGGCCGCCTGGCGTATCAGATTCCTTTTTTGACGATGCCTCACCTTTCGCTGAACTCTTCACGATATTACCAAGGAAGGCAATGACCTGCTCTTTCCCTTCTTTCGTCTTCAGCAGTTTTTGAAAAGCCTTTTCCAGCCCAGTTTCCTCAAAATAGGATTCCGGCACGATTTCCGCGATGGTAAAAAACGCCACTGCCTGTTGGAGGCTCTCGGCTTGCTCAGCCAGTTCTTCCGACGCTGTGGCCATTTTATTCGCCGCCGTGGCATTTTGCTGAATAACCAGGTCGAGCTGTTGGATGGCGCCATTGACTTGCTCTGTGCCGACAGATTGCTCACGGCTGGCATAGCTGATTTCTTGCACCAACGCTGCCGTTTTTTCGCTGCTGGGGACTAAGCGCTGCAAAATTGCTCCGGCCTCTTCGGAAATTATGACACAGGCTTTCACCAATCGCTCGATTTCATCAGCGGCTTCCCGGCTTCGGCGCGCAAGCCCACGCACCTCGGAGGCCACCACCGCAAAGCCTTTCCCATACTCTTCCGCTTTCGCCGCTTCAATCGTCGCATTCATCGAGAGGATATTCGTCTGCATTGCGAGTTCTCGAATCACTGAAATCCGAGTCTCGATCTCCTTCATGGCCTGCATCGTTTTCGCGACAACCTCTCCTCCTTGCCTGGCGTCCTTCGCCGATTCCAACGCCATCAATTCGGTGGCTTTGGCATTCTCGGTATTTTGTCGAATGTTCGCCGCCATTTGCTCCATTGACGCCGAGGCTTCCTCAGACGCCGACGCTTGCTGCGCATTGCCCTGCGACACTTGTTCGGCAAGAGCGCTGATGTCCAGACTTTTGCCGGCCACAATATCAGCGATCTCTCTGACATTGAGGAGCGTGCTGTTCAGTCTGGTCTCCATATTTTTCATTGCCAGAAGAACTTGAGAGATTTCATCACGAGATGTCGTTGTTGGAATGCGCGCGGTCATGTCGCCTTCGCCAATCTTTTGGGTAATCTGCGCGATGCTGCCCAACGGAACCGACACATTCAGTCGGATCAACAGCGAGAGGAGGATGGCCTGGAAACAAACCAGCGCGAGAAACAGCAGGCCGCCTCCGAGCAGGAGTTTCTGCTGCTGATTTCGGATGAATTGCTGAGAGAAGGTCACGGCAACAGCGCCGATTTTCTTTCCGTCATATTCGATATCCGCCTGGTGAACAACACCATTGAGAGCGTCCTGGGCGTCAGTCTGTTCAACGGGAGCAATTTCGTGAGTTTCCGGGTGTTTGCCCAAATGGCGTATTGTGGCGCCTTTTTCAGACAGCACCTGAATATCCAGCACATCTGCGTCATCGAGATACGACTGAAGAATCCTATCAATCTGGGCGTATCCCATTTCCCATAGCGGCGTTCCCAACACAATTGAACGCTGTTGCATGGTTCGCGTAATTTTTGCATCCAGCAACGCGGTAAATTCTTTCTGCTGAGACGATACGGACAGGAATCCAAAAATCGCCACAATCAGAAAAATCACGGCACTCATTTGAAGAATAAGCTTTGTCCCAAGACGTCGCATCATCATAGTTCTGAATCACCAGATTCAGAAGCCAATTTCGTTATCATCGCTTCTGAATCTGGCTCATTATCAACATCATTATTCATGATGTTGGGCGGGTTTCGAACAAGAACGGAGAAGAGGATGCCTGCTTTTCCGTCTCCGCTTTCTCAGACTATTCCATCAGCGTAATCTTCCCGTCGGCGTCGAGTGCTTGATACGCCTCTTGCAGTTTTTGAACGATCTCAGGGGAGGTCGAACGACTCAGAGTCAGATAATTTACCAGCGTGTACGCCTCCAAAATTGGCTCAAGTTCATTTGAACCAGGTTCGATAACATCTAAATTATCCAGATAAAAATCGGCGCGTTTCGCCTTAAGAAATTCCAAAGCTTGATCTCGGGAGGGCAGATCGGAGATCTGACTGGCAGGAAGCCCGTTGTCGAGCAAGTATTCATGCATGTGGGAATCGCGAATGACCACAATATTCGATGCTTTCACCTCATCAAGAGACTTCGGAGATATCGGATTCGACCGCAACTTGATAAAATAGAACTTCACTCCTTTATTAATAGGACATATCCACTGAAAATGCTCCTCGCGCCGCGCCGTTCTGCCAACTCCGACAATCATGAAGTTTTTCTCGTTTTGGCCAGTGACATACACTCGTTTCCAGGGCATGATCGTAAATGTCGCTGGCAGGCCAGCTTTCTCAATGACGGCTTTGGCAATCTCATAGGCGTTTCCTTGTATCTGCCTATTTTTTTCATAATACATGGGAGGGTAATTCGAACATGCCACCGTAATATTTGTATCATCGGCAATAGCATTTACGCCTGCCAAAAACACACCCATAGCACTATAGAGGCCACTATAGAACTCGTTTTCATGCCAACCTCCTTTGCCTGTAGAGTGGAAATACAGGCTCGTAACAATTCATGTAAATAATTTACCGCAACGCCTCTACTTATTCTGCCATATTCTCCACTGTCAAGATAGAAATATTAATATTTAAACAATCCACTTTCGCTAACCACAAATTCGACCACAAGTGGTATAATATTGCAGGCGCTCAGTGAAGCGCCTGATAAATCTTAATCCAGCCAACGCCGGTCAGCAGCAGCCAGCCGCCTAATATCATCCAGATGCCAAAACGCGACGCCATCAGCCGGTCGAATTGCGTGCGCAGCATCTCATGCCAGAGACCTCCGGCGCGCGTTCGAAATTCGCTGACAATTCCTTGCAGCCGAATATTCGACGCGCCGCCGACCTCCTGAATTTCCACGCGCATGGGCTGTTCGGACATCAGGTGCATCTCTCGAATATTCGACATTTCGACTGACCGTTGTTTCGGGAAATCGGGGAACATGACGATCATGCGGCGGATGCGATCCAGCGGAAATCTCCCGTCGTTCAAGCTGCCCGGCAAGGCGGCTCGATCAAATGCGGATGGCGGCGTATCCACCGCAAGCGTCATGTCAATCCGCGTCGGGATGCGCCAGTACATGAATACAACAAGCGCCACGCAGAGCAACAGGGAGGGCTGCGTGAAAAACATGACACTCTGGAGCGAAACGTGCCGAGGTGTTTTGAGGGAATATTTTGTTGACATGGCTCATCATGCCTTTCAGGATATGAATCCGTTGACACAAACCTGCGAACAACCGAGTTTGCAACCTGCCGACAAGTCTGCGGTAATGTGCGATTTTGTAAATAAAAATTGTCTGTTATCTCGTATCATAATTTATGATAGTGTCCCTCTCATCTCACCGGAAGCTTGTGCGCAGCCTTGTGCTGATTATGGGGGTCGTCGGCTTCGGCACTGCCGGATATATGTTGCTTGAAGGCTGGAGCGCGATGGATGCGCTGTTCATGACCATCATCACCATGAGCACCATCGGCTATGGCGAAGTCCACAAGTTGACGCCAAAAGGCCAATTGTTCACCATCGGGATTATCGTGCTCTCTATCGGCCTGGCTGGATATGCGCTCTCAGGGCTTGGCGCGTTTATTATGGAGGGGGAATTCAAGCGATTTTTGCGAGAACGCCGTATGGAAAAAGACATTTCGAAGTTGACGGATCATATTATTTTATGCGGATTAGGGCGGGTCGGTTTACGCATTGCGGAAGAACTGAGCCGCGCCGGCATGTCGTTCGTCGTGATTGAGCAGGATGACGCTGCGTTGCAAGAAGTGGCCGAGCAAGAGCATATCCTGTTTCTTCATGGAGACGCGACGCGGGACGAAACGCTGATTCGCGCCGGAATCAAATCGGCCAGCGGCTTGATGACCACGCTGCGGGAAGATAAAGATAACGTGTTTGTCGTGCTGTGCGCCCGGTCGTTGAATCCGAAATTGTTTATCGTCGCTCGCGTCATTGAGGAAAAAAATGAGCCATTGCTCAGAAAAGCCGGCGCCGACCGGATCGTCTCGCCCGATGCGATTGGCGGCCTGCGCATGGCATCGCTGATGCTGCGCCCAAAAGTGATCGCGTTTTTTGACGAGATGCTGCGCGTGACGGGACAGTTGCTTCGCATTGAGGAAGTGGATATTGACGAGTACCCTGCGTTGCAAAATCGTTCGTTAGGCGCGGTGAATATCCGCAAACGCACGGGCGCGTTAGTCTTAGCAATTAAATCCGGCAACGACGCCTATCAGTTTAATCCCGGCGCCAATACTGAACTGCGCCCCGGAGACGTTTTGATCGTTGTCGGCACGGATCAGCAGATCGCCTCGCAGCGCTGGACGGCGGAATATGGACAGATCAATCAGGGATAACGGCGCTTTTTAGAGTTCAGGAGCGCCAACGCAAGCGTTGACGCTCCTGAACATTACGACACTGCAACTATAGCATCATTTATGCCTCTTGACCTTCAAATCGGTGAATCGCCGGGAACGACGATTTTTGGCAATCGTTTGTATGTGTCAAACCTCACAGATTTTCAAAATCTGTGAGGTCTTTTCGTCAACGCATTTACTCTTTCACGCTGCCGACGGTTAAGCCGACGATAAAATACTTTTGCAGGAAGGGATAAATCAGAACCATCGGCGTGGCGGCAATCACGGTCACGGCGGCGCGAATAGACACCGGATTGGCAAAATTTTTGGCTGCCGCTGCGCCGCCGGACATCGCATCCGATAACAGCGCGGAATTGCTGTTGCTGATGTTGGCAATTGCAATGAGTTTCATCAACTCATATTGCAGGGTGCTGAGGCTCTGTTTCGTGCAGTAAATAAACGAATCGAACCAGGAATTCCACGCGCCGACGGCGACAAAAAGCGCTACAGTTGCCAGCACCGGTTTGCAAAGCGGGAAAATGATGCGGAGAAAAACCTTAAAATCTCCTGCGCCGTCTAATTTCGCGCTTTCGACCAGGCTTTCCGGGATCGTGCCGATATAGGTGCGGATGACAATCAAATTAAAGGCGTACACCATAGACGGAACAATATAGACTAAAAAATTATTAATCAAGCCAAGGCTGCGATAGAGGAAATAATTCGGAATCAACCCGGCGTTAAAATACATGGTCAAGACAAAAAGAATGGTGATCGGTTTTCTGAAGACAAATTCCTTCCGGCTGAGCGCATACGCAAGCATCGTGGTCAGGAAGATATTCAGAACGGTTGACAGCAGCGTTCTGGAGACGGAAATGAACGCGGCATGGTAAATCGCGTTATTCGACAGCACGACGCGATAGTTATGCAGCGTAAACGCTCTGGGCCAGAGATAAATTCCTCCTCGAATCGTATCCAACCCCTCATTGAGCGAGATCACAATCGTATTCGCAAACGGATAAACTGTCACGAGCGCCAACGCGATAAGAAAAATAGTATTGGCTGTGGTAAATAGCAGATGTTCGGTATCAATGTGTTTTTTTGCGGTTTTCATGGCTTTTCTCCAACAAGTAAAATGTCGCGCAATCACTCCAAACGCATACGCGCCTGCGATTACATCAAGCGTTCTTCGCCCATTTTATGAGCGAGAAAATTCGCCATAAACAGCAAGCTGATATTGACGACACTCTTAAAAATTCCGGCAGCAGTTGCCAGCGAGTAGTTCGATTGCGCGATGCCATATTTCAGCACGAAAATATCAATGGTATCAGACCAATCTGCGACCAGGCCATTTCGAAGCAAATATTGCGCTTCAAACCCCGCATCCATGATATGCCCAATCGACATGATCAGCAGTACGATAATGGTGGCTTTAATGCCGGGCAGCGTGATGTACCAGATTTTTTGATAGCGGTCTGCGCCGTCAATGGCCGCCGACTCATATAAATTCGGATCAATAGCCGCCATCGCCGCCAAGTAGATAATCGTATTCCATCCGACTTCTTTCCAGACGTTTGCCGCGCCGATAATTCCCCAGAAATAATGCGGCACGCTGAGCCAGGAGACCGGAGCATTGATGACGCGGAGTTTCATTAACACAATATTGACGATACCGCCGTCAACGGAAAGCGCGGTTTGAACTAACGCGGCGGTAATCACCCAGGAAAGAAAATGCGGCAAATATGAAATCGTCTGGATCGACCGTTTGAAGAACGCATGGCGGACTTCGTTCAGCAGGATCGCTAACGTAATCGCCGTAACAAATCCTAACACAAGATTGATCAGGCTCATCCCAATCGTATTGCGCAGCGCTTTGAGAAAGTCGTCATTCGTAAAGAGAAATTTAAAATGCTTGAATCCGACCCAGGTTTGATTCATAAATTTTTTGGCCGGTTTATAATTTTGGAACGCCATCAGCCAGCCCCAGAGCGGGACATAGTGAAAGAGAACGATGTAAAGGAACAACGGCACGGACATCCAGAGAAGCTGTTGCTGATTTTTAATGGTTTTCCAGGTAATTTTTCTGCGCGGCGGCGTAAGTTGCAAGACATCTTTTGACATAACACCCTCGCTCGTATAAAAAAATGATGTTTACAATATGGAGGGCGTTGAGAGGAGACGAAAAAGCCCGCAACAGGAAGAAACTCCATCAGGTTGCAATCAGCGCCCATTCTCTGAGAATTCCGAAGTCCTGGAGACTTCGGAATTCTCGCTTCGCAAATCAACACACGAAAAAGAGTTATTGCGCCTGCGCATTCTTTATGCGTTCTTGAATGCCCGCATTCACAACATCTTCATAGGCTTTGACATCGACTTTGCCAATTTCGACGACGTATTCCGCCCAAATTGTATCAAATTCGGCAGGCTGGGCTAAGATGGCTTTCGGCAGGTATTTATTGGCTAAATCATCGAGTTTTAACGACGCGATTTTTGCCGGCGAGCCATCCTCAATTGGGATGCTCCAGGCGGGATAATGCATAGGATTTTCTGGCGGCGTGCTAAAAAATTCGCCATAGGTTTTATAGCCGTAGGCATTGAGCAGTTCTTTATCTTCCGGCTTCAGCGATTCATAATATTCTTCCGGCTGCATACCTGGCGACGTGGCGTTGCCATCGCTGAACGTTCCTTCCATTTTGGGGCTGTAGGCGGCGAAATCCAACCCCGTGTTGGCTTGTTTCCAGGCCGGATCATCATATTGCACCCGCTGTTCCGGCGTTCTGTAGAAACGGCCTTGTTCATTGACGAGGTAATCGTCGCCTTCAACGCCCCAGTACAAAAGCTTTTGCCATCTTTCATCATAGAGCGCATCCAGCAATTTGATAATCCGCACCGGGTCTTTCGCGTTGACGCTGATGCCGAAACCACGATTCACGTTGACTGGCGGACGATCTAAATAGTAATCTTTGATGCTTTCATCATAGACGACCGGGCAGGGAGCATAGGTGCGCAAAATCTTTTCTTGCGTTTTCAGAGATTCCTCGGCTCGTTGAAAATTCCAGCGTTGATCGAACATGCCTAATACGCGCCCGCTCGTTAATTTCGCGAGATATTGATCGTAGCTCAACACAAAGGATTCCCGATCAATCAGGCCAAGCTGATTCACCTCGTTCAGCTTTTTAAAATAGCGTTTATCAATATCAGTGCCCGCGAAAATTTTGGCAACGCCGTCTTTCACGATGACGCCGCCTTCATTGGGATTGCCGACCAGATGCTGCGGCGCATTTTTTAAGCAGAAGTTCCGCCAGCCTTCGCTGAGAATTTCAAAGCCGATGGTTTCCTGGCCGTCAATCGTCGGATATTTCTCTTTGTATTGTTGAATCAAATCAAAATATTGATCCAGCGTTTTCACTTTCGGATAGCCAAATTCTTTTAAAACGGCCTTTTGAATCCAGAAGGCCGGGCCATAGGATTCATTATAGCGATAATCCCCCTGAAACACGCCGTAATTCGGCAGCACATAGACATGACCGTCATTATACTTCATCAAATACCAGGCCTTTTCATAGTGTTTTTTCAAGTTCGGCGCATATTGTTCAATCAAATCTTCGAGCGGAATAAACGCGCCAGCGTCAATCAATTTCGTGTCGCCAGTCATCATATCAGGATAATCGCCGCCAGCGATTAACACGCCGAGTTTCTGATCTAAATCGCCCGCCAGAATGTCGAATTCAAACGTCACGCCGAATTCTTGTTCAATCTTCTTAAAAATTTTGTTATCCGGAGTGGGCTGCTGGGAGGGTCTGCCTAAAAAGACGGTTAATTTCACTGGCGTGAGGTTATCTGCGGCAAATCCTGCTGAAACCAGGCAGAATACCGTCAAACATGCCATACACGTACTCCAAAATCTACGAAAACCTCGTTTCATATTGTTTTCCTCCTGTGTTGTAAAAAAACCGTGAAAAACTGTGTTAAAAGTTGATTGTTTCAGGAATATGAAATCTTGATGTCGCTTACCATCTGGTCACGTCAAGATGCGACACTCCTTCTCATTCCGTCAAACAACAGGACTTTTAAAACAGCCGCTAAGAATGAATACATGTAATTGTGATGTTCGCACTCACTTATGCGATGTTTACTGTAAACATATTTTTAAAGTGTTCTGTCAAGTAAAATTATTCTTTTTTATACAGCAATACCGTCGGAGAACAATCATGACGATTCCCGTAAGATAAGGTCTGTTTCGAGCGTAATGCATTGGGGCGGGGTTTGATCTCCGCCAATGCGGTCGATCAGACGTTTGACCGCTACCCAGGCCATCGCCTTTTTATAGGAGTGGACGGTGGTGAGGGTTGGAGTGGTGAGGCGCGACATACTGTAATCGTCGAATCCAACGACAGCAACATCGTTAGGGATGCGCAGCCCCATGTTCTGCAACGCGCGCAAGATCGTCAATGCTAAGAAATCGCACACGCCAAAAATCGCCGTTGGCCGAGGAGCATATTTTGCGAAAAGCGTGTCCAACCAGGCTTCAAACTCAGGGTATTTATCGGTCAAACCGGAAATTTCCGGATCAAGCTGCGATGGCACAACAGCAACAGGCAGCGGCGGCACTCCGGCGTCTATGCAGGCGGCACAATAGCCCCAATAGCGTCGCCGAAAACTGGGAATAATCGTCGGATGATAGAGCAAGGCGCTGATTAACACGATCTGCTGGTGCCCCTTATTCAAAAGGTATTGCGTGGCCTGATACGCCCCGCCAACGTCGTCGGCCATCACGGAATCATACGGTGAATTGTCAAGGATGTTATCGAGCAGCACGATTGGCGCGTTGCTTTCGCGGCGGATCCTGTCAATCAACTCATCAGGATAGGGGCTTGCGAGAAGAATGCCGCTCGGATCATGCGTTAACACCGGCGGAAGTTCGGCAGTGACAGGGTGATCATGTTGCAGCGTGACGAAGCTTAAACTGGCGTCTTGCTCCCGACACGCCTGTTCCACTCCTGTAAGGATATGGCCGTAAAATTGATTAGCTGACACCGGATGGTCGCCGTAATCATGAATCACAAACGCAATCCGCAATAACGATTTGGCTGTTTTTTTCTGGCGCGGAACGTATTGATAATTCAACTCTTCCGCCGCTAACAGCACGCGCTGGCGTGTTTCGATAGGGATGCTGCTATCGCCGCGCAACGCTAATGATACGGCGGTTAGCGACAGGTCAACTCGTTCGGCAATCGCGCGTAAATTGGGACGTGGCTTTTTGGCTGAGGTCATAGAATTAGGCGTTTAATGGGGGAGACAAACGCTGTTCACGTAACCATTCCCCGACATGTTTACGCAATATGACTACAATCCATGCCATTTCGTGGAATTTGTCAAGAAATGTTTAATTATTTTACAGTAAAATTATTGCAATGTACAGTAACTGTAAATTAAAGAAAGATCAGAATGCATAACGATACGATGGCCTGCTCAGTAACTGAAAGATGGTCTGTGTATAGCAATTCTCAATGAATGGTGGCGGCGTTCCCTTCGGCACGCTCAGGGAATGCCGCATGTCGTAACGTGACAATTCATTGAGGTGTGCTATCGCATGATCAGATTTTCATAATGGATGGTTTGTTGCCAGATTTTATGAAACTGGAATGGCCGCAAGCAACCACTTGCTGAATTTGATGACCCCGTTTATAATAGGAGGCTTTGGCGGGGACATTCCTCTGAGAATTTTATTCTTCGCTCTCGTCATCGGTAGGCGCTGTGTCAGATGGCGCGCTCTCGCTGACGCGGTCTTTGAATTCTTTGCCCGGTTTAAATTTGATTGTGCGACCTTTGGAAATTGGCGCCTCTTCGCCGGTGCGCGGATTCCGCCCGGTGCGCGGATTTCGCTCCCGCACCATAAAAATGCCAAACCCTCGACATTCGATGCGCTCCCCTTGTTGTAGCGCGTCGCGCAAGGCGTCAAACACCGCGATTACCGCTTCATTCGCTTTCTGTTGCGTCAAATTCGTTTCGCTCGCCACAATCTTCGCAATGTCCAACCGTGTCATGAATCGCTCCTCTGATAGGCAAAGACTTCTGTAATATCGTTGTTATACGCACTGCCCAAATCATATTGCATCACCGCGATAATGTCAATAAAAATAAGAGGTAACAACTATTTTTCAGAGAAACTCATTTTAAGGAACTCCAGAGGCAAATTCGTATTGACAAAACCGCTGTCATTTGGTGAGAGATATAGCAATCCTCGACGGGTTGTTGTGATGTTTCCTTCGACACTCTCAGGGAAGGCCGCGCGTTGAGCGTATCGAAGCGTGGCAATTCATTGAGGTGTACTAGATCAGAATCCAAGATAATCGCGCTATTAAATTTAAATAAAAGGCGTAAATCATCAGACATTCTTACTTTTTTCTTGACAGAATCTCTGTGGATGCCAATATTTTTGCCACTCTGACAACATCACCAACCTCACAACACGGATACGCTTCTATGAAACTCATTCGGCAAATCACCCTATATTCAGGACAAGGTGACTCACAACAGACGTTTTTCATCGAATTATGCGATGTCGGCGGCAATGCCTGCGTCGTCAATTTCCGCGTCACGTCTCGCAGCGGCAAAATACAGGAAGGCACGACTACCGTCGTTCCGGTGGCTCGCGCCATCGCGGAACGGACGTTCGATGAACTCGTCAACAGCAAGCTCGCCGCCGGATATTCTCAGATCCCTTACGCCGGGACAGACGCAGTGAAATTGTCGCGTTCGCAGGCCGAAACCGCCCGCAGCGCCGCGATCCTGACGCGCCTGCGCGACGCGCTCGAAGACGGACAGACTGCGCGGACGAAATGGAAACTTTCCCGCGTCATCTGGCGGGCGGGGGAATTGAAATTGACGGAGGCCGCGCCGTATCTGCTGCGCCTTGCGAATCAGGGGGACGCCATGCAGCAGTATTGCGCCGCGTGGGCGCTCAGTCGCTGCGCCGACGAGTCGAACGCGACCGACGCGATCCGCGTGTTAGGACACATCTATTCTCAGGATGCGACGCCCGATAAAGTACGGCGGATTGCGGCGGCAGGCTTGGCGCGGCTGCTGAACTATTCCGACGACGCGACCTTTTACAATGCGCTTTTAGCGACGCTCCCGGACGACATCCGTGCCGCTGTTGAGCAGGCCGACTCCACCGCGCTGTCAGAGCGCCTGCGTTACTATCTGTTCACGCTGAAAACCGCGTCAAATACGTATCTGACAACGCTCTATCTCCTGTCGCAGAAATATGGCGCGATTCGCGAGCCGCTCCTGACGCTGCTGAGCGAACTCTCGTTCGCGCCCGGTTATTTCCAGCCGATCCGCCAGATTCTCAAGGCGGCGGAACTCTACGACGACGCGGAAATGTTCGGCCTGTTGGCCTATCGCATCGAAAAAACGGCGCACGGCTATCGCAGCCCGTCCGGCTATGGTTTTCGGCGGCATGGCAGCGCGCATATTCGCGGCGTCGGCTACGTGAAGGTCAAAGAAGAGTATCAGCAAACACTGCCGCGCCTCGCCTTTTCCAGCAAAACCCGCGACTATTTGCGCGAACGGATGGCGCGGACGCTACGCCGCGCCGGAGAAGCCGACAGCCCGGCGTA
This sequence comes from Candidatus Moduliflexus flocculans, assembly GCA_000739515.1. GTDB lineage: Bacteria > Moduliflexota > Moduliflexia > Moduliflexales > Moduliflexaceae > Moduliflexus > Moduliflexus flocculans. The sequence continues at coordinate 163,009 of DF820455.1, read as the reverse complement.
TGCCAAACTTGCCGCCCGTCTGCTGCTGATGTACGACGACGGGACTGATATGACAAAGCCGTACTTTATCCCGCGCTATCGCTACGAATATCGCCCGTATCGCCGCATTGACATCTCGACGCATTACGATTCGTATGCGACGAATCTCGCGTTCAATTTCGTGTTATACGCCAACAGCCGGCGCTATCGCCACGAACCGAACGCCGGAGCATGGCATTGCGTCGCGCCGTATCAGCCCGGCCAGCCCGCGCCGGACGCCCGTGAAGAGGCGTTTCCGGCGCTGTGGGACAAAACGCCGCAGACGCTTGTCGAATTGCTGCTGAAGAGCCGTTGCGGACGGGTGCAGGAGTTCGCGGCGAAAGCGTTCCGCGCCAATCCCGACCACGCGAAATTGCTTGACATCTCGCATCTGATTGCCCTTTTAGCGCTGCCGTATCCGGCGACGAACGCGCTGGCGCTCGACATCGCGGCGCAGCGTTACACGCCCGGCAAACCGGATTTCGCGTTGGTTCACGCCTTGCTGAATTGTCCGTATCAACCGGCGAGAGAGATGGCGCGGCGTTGGATCGAGAAATCGGCGGCGACCTTCATGCAAGACGCCGCGTTCGTCTGCGACCTGATATGTTCGTCTTATGCCGACGGGCGCGAGTGGGCGCGGGCTTTCCTGCCGGCGCAGCATGTCTTCGAACTGCAAGAACAGGCGATTGTCAGCCGGGCGCTCGCCATGCTGGTTGCCGCCAAATCGGACGAACTCGCGAACGAGGCCGTTCAGGAAATCGGCGACATTTTGCTGTTGGCGTTTCCCCGCAGCATGTACCGGCTCGGCTTCGAGGTCATCGGCGATCTGTTGGCGCATTCCTCCGCCGAACTGCACGCGCTCGCCGGAAAAATTTTGCTGAAACATACCCGCGACGCCCGCATGATGCCGGACAAATTCTTTGCCGCACTGCTGCAATCGCCGTTGCCGCAAGCGCGTTCGATTGGCGTGCAACTCCTCGGCAAGCTGCCGGATTATCAATTATTGGAAAAGCAATCGCTGCTGATGAATTTCTGCATTTCCGAGTTCCCGGAAATCCGGCAGGCCGCGAAGCCGCTGATCGGACGACTGGCGAACAGCCAGAAAGCGTTCGGCGACGCATTGGCGCAGTTGCTTTTTTCCGCCATGCTGTTCAAGGAAGCGGCGGGAGGGATTCATCAGGACGTGTACGCGCTCTTGACTGAAGAGCTTCGCCCGCATCTCGCGCTGTTCGACGCGGACAAAGCCGTCAAGCTGTTGAAATCGCCGCATCTTCACGCCACGCTGCTCGGCGCGTATCTGCTGAAAAATGTGGTGGAGATCGGCGCATTTTCGGCGCGGCAGATCATCGAACTCGCGAAAAACGAACTGCGGGATGTGCGGGAGGCAGCGTGGAATTTTTATCGCCGTTATCCAGCGCAAATCAAACAGGACGCCGCCGTCGCGCTCGGCATCGTGGATTCGGATTGGGAAGACTCGCGCCGCTTTGCGTTCGACTATTTCCGCGCCACATTTACCGAAAACGATTGGACGCCGGAACTCCTCGTCAGCCTGTGCGACAGCGTGCGCGACGATGTGCGAGCGTTCGGGCGCGAGATGATCACGCGCTTTTTCAGGGAAGCAGACGGCACGGATTATCTGTTGAAACTGAGCCAGCATCCGTCGGCGGATTTGCAACTCTTCGCGACGCATTATTTGGAGCAGTTCGCTGCCAATCACGCTGACCGCATCGAAAAATTGGAGCCGTATTTCGTGACGATGCTCTCGCAGGTGAACAAAGGCCGCGTCGCGAAAACGCGCATTTTCAGCTTTTTACGCGCCGAAGCCGAGAAAGACGAAGCGGCTGCGCGAGTTGCCGCCCGCATCTTGACGCGCCAATCCGCCACCTGCGCCATCCGCGACAAAGCCGCCTGCATCGAGGCGCTGCGAGCGATTCGGAACAGATTCCCGCAGATCGACACGCCGCTGAAAGCCGTCGAGCCGCCGATTTAAGCAAAGGCAGGAGTTTAAGAGAAAAGGAGCCAGACACTTTGGAAGCATCTGACTCCTTTTTATGAAGCTGAATGAACACAGGCCGAAATTTCGGCTGTTGAGAGTGTTGAAACAGCAGATCGGCGAATTGGTAGAACATGCGAAATAATTGAACGACAACGAATAGAAGAAAGGAACGAATGAAGAAACCTATTCGTTCTTTTCTTCTATTCGTTGTCGTTTAACGTATGCAATTCAATTATAAATTCAACGGGAGTTCCTCCGTCACCAGCACGGCGAGGGAAGTCGGCATGTCGTTCGCGCCGGATGTGTTTCGCGAACCGACCTTTTTTATCGGCAAGCTCGGCAAGCATCTGCCATTCCGCGAAGCGATGTCGGCGCTGCATGACGTGGTGGTGTCGGATTTGCGCTTCAAACCCAAAGACAAAACCGACTACAAAGCGTGGGCGGCGGAACAGGAAGAACGCTGGCTCGCGGAAATGATGGCGGGATCGGCGGATGTCAAAGCCCGCCTCAGCGCGGTCAACGCTGAACTCGAAGCCCTGCGCAAGGACAAAGATCGGATCATGAATCCGTTTTATACGGCGCGGCGCGAATATTTCCAATACCTCTACAAGCGCGACATCGAGGCGTGGATCGTCCTCGACCCCGTGATTACGGTGCATCCCGACGAACTCTTTTTCGAGTGCTTCAGCCGCGACGAGTCCTCCTATGGCCGGTTAAGCTGCGATTACAACGTCTTCAAGGAGATTAACGAATTCGAATGCGGCACGACGAACATTGATTATTCGCCGAAACTGTATCAGGAATTTCAGAAAATCCGCGAATACAAGGAAACCTCGCTGAACATAGACCCCACCGGATTCGAGGTCAAAACCGCCGCCGAAGCCGATTACAAAGAGGTCAAGATCGACCTGCCGGATAGCTGGGTGCGCGGCTTCCTGCAAGTCAGTTCCGCGATGGGGCTTCCGGCGATTCGTTTCGATTTGCATCCGATGGACATGCACAATTTCTTATTCGTGCTGAAACGCCGCAAAGAGAAGGCGAGTCCGCGCTCGATGCGCTACCGCCTGACGCCGGGCGAGCCGGTGCGCGTGTTGTTCGAACCCTGGAATCATGAAATCGTCTGCCGCCGCTCGATTTATACCGGCAGCGACGCCGTCGAAGTCCGCGTCTGGGGGCGGCGGCGGTTGATGATGCTGGAGCGTTTGATTCCGATTGCGCGGCGTTTTACCGTGACGCTGCTTGGGACGGGCATGCCGTCGTTTTATCTCGCTGATCTCGGCGACATGACCTTCACGCTCGGCTTATCGGGCTGGACGGCGAACGACTGGTCGCGGCAGGGGAATTTCGACCTGCTTGCGCCTCGCGCCGATGTGGATTCGCTGACGCAGCAGCAGATTTATCTCGCCTTACGGCAGAACTGGCGGGAAGACGCCGATTCGCTGTCGCGCCGCCTGAATTTGGAACGGAAAACTGTGCTGGGCGCATTGTCGGCCTTTACGCAGGCCGGACGCGCGATTTTTGACCTGAACAAACAGGTCTATCGCATCCGCGAACTGAGCCGCGAGGCGCTGCCGGTGGACAGATTCCGCTTTGCAAACGAACGCGAAGCCGCCGCTGCCAAATTGCTCGAACGCAACGCGGTCACGCTCGCGCCGCCGACGCTCAGCGACGGGATACTCTCGCTGCTCGGCACGGTGAAAGACGGAGATCGCATGTATGCGCCCGATCTCGCGATTGATGCGGATGAACGCCTGTCCCGCGCTTCGTGCACCTGTAATTTCTATCAGCAGAACAAGCTGACCAAAGGGCCATGCGAGCATATTTTGGCGTTGCGGATGTGCCATGGACGACAGACATGTAATCTAAATTTGTTGGACACTGGCTTTACTGCCGCGCATTGTAGAGAAAAACTGTGAAAACATTAATAACTGGGAATAAAGGCTTTGTTGGGAAATATGTCGAAGATATTTTTGCGAGAAACAACGCTGAAGTGTTGGGGTTTGACATACAAGATGGGAAGAATATTTGTGATTATGAAAAGTTAAAAGCCGCATCGAATGGATGTGATGTTATTATCCATCTTGCCGCTGTTGATAATAATAACGCGGTTGAGATTGTGAGGAACAATATAATTGGAACAATGAATGTGTTGAATATATTCGAGGAAACGAGTTTAAAGAAATTGATCTTTATGAGCAGCATGGATTCTTTAGGAATATTCCAGGGCGAAGATAAGCCTAAATATCTTCCAATTGATGATGAGTATCCGTGTCATTCGCAAACAACATACTCCGTATCGAAATATGCGAATGAAAATATGTGCAGATACTACTATTCTATCTGTAATAAGCCCATTTTATGCCTGCGCGCTCCAGGAATATGGAGCGAAAATACGTATGGAGAAATAATCGAACGGAGAAAAAAAACGCCTCATTATGAATGGAAACCGTATTGGGAGTATGGAGCGTTTATTGATGTCAGAGATTTGGCAGAAGCAATCTATCTTGCTGCAAAAACTAACTTTAGTGGCTTTCATTGCTATTCGATTTCTTCGGATGATATTACAACTTCTGGGAAAACAAGCAAAGAATTGGTTGATTTCTTATTTACCGGGATTGAATGGAAAGGAGATTATACTTATACAGAAAACCCATATAAAACATTAGTACAAAATGGGAATATTAAGAAACTGTTAAATTGGAATCCCAAATATTCTTGGAAGGATGCGATAAGAAAGTTTGTTTAATAATCGCCTCAATCCGACTCTAATGACTTCAATGTTGGAGGAACAGATGAACATTCAGGAGGTTTTTGCGTCGCAATATGCCGCCGGTTTCGCGATGCTGAAAAATGCCGTTTCTGCCTGTCATGACGAACTCTGGAACAGCGCGCGCGATAAAAACAGGTTTTGGCGGATTGCCTATCACGCCCTGTTCTACACGGATTTATATCTTTCAGCAGATGAAAAACATTTTATCCCCTGGACGCATCATCACGAGAATTATCAGATATTAGGCGATAAAACACCCTGGCCGCCGCATCATGCTGTCAAAATAGGGGAACCATACACTCAAAACGAGGTTTTAGAATATTGTGCACGCTTGCAAAATACGCTGGCGGAGCGCATCAACGCGCTCGATTTTGAGAGGCCGTCAGGCTTTTGCTGGCTGCCGTTCAATAAGCTTGAATTGCAGATGTATAATATCCGCCATCTTCAGCATCATGCCGGACAGCTTATTGATCGTCTGCGCGAGCGACAAGGCTCTGGAATTGGATGGATCGGAAAAGGCGTGGTATGAACAGCAATGCGCCTATTGATATCAGACGTAATCGTCGTATTTTTATGTGGTATAACATTTGGGAATCGCGAGAAGTTCTTGCAGGCGGACGATGGATCGTCGTCCATGTTGACAGGCTTCCCATGCTTCA
>DF820455.1:150873-157519 GCA_000739515.1 Candidatus Moduliflexus flocculans | reverse complement strand
CATTTGGGAATCGCGAGAAGTTCTTGCAGGCGGACGATGGATCGTCGTCCATGTTGACAGGCTTCCCATGCTTCATTGGTCTGTTCGCGACTGTGCAGAGCTAACGCCTATCTGCAACTTCCCGGAAGTGAAATTGCAGATAGGTGTTGATCTTCTGGATGGCAAAGATTGAATCCCACGCACAAATCTCGTTTGCGTTGTAAGAATTACTTGACAACCTTAAGAAAAACAGTGTATAGAAACATCATTATGTCTGAGGTTGCGTCGTGTTTTGACATCTGTTAGTGACAGAACAGAATCTGTCAGCGCCTTCATAGATGGTTACAACCTGTGAAGGCTGTTTCCGCTAACGCCGGTTGCCAAAACAAGAATATCATTATTAAACTTCGACTGCTCAGAAAAGCGGCGAGATTCTGAGGGGAGAGAATATCATGAAGGCAACTATTCGAGCGATATGTTGCAAGCCTCAATGGGGCGTTGCAGTCATTGGATTAATCGGATTATGCGCATTCATCGCAGGAACGGCGGACGCTATGCTCACGCCTCAAGGGGCGAATGGGACGATTGAAGTCATGGTGGCAGGCGAAACTTCCTGGAAGCCGATTGCTGAAATCGCGTCATTGAGAAGCGGCGATCAAGTGCGTACGATGACAGGCAGTTCGATAGAGTTATGGTTTGATGATGGCAGTCTCTTTCGACTTGGCGAAAGCACGCAAATCCTGTTGAAAGACATTCAGGTTTCCCAGGCTGAAAAGAGCAGAATTGCGAAGATTTCTTTAGTGGTCGGCACGATTACGGCGAAAATTACCAAATTGGGATATACTCAAAGTCTCTGTGAAATTGATACGGGAACAGTTCTTGTCGGCGTGAAGTTTTCGCAGGCCACTGTTCAGAAATTTCAAGGCGGAACTCCAGACCTGGTGATTGCAGAACAAGGAACGGTGGATATTCAGCAGATCGGTCAGGGGGAAGTGCGGGTTGCTGCGCGGATTGATGGAGAAGAAGGGATGGATTTTGTACTGAATGTGCCTGGTTCAACAGTGAGTCTGAACGTGCAAAATCTTTTGCGTCGAATTACATTTATTAGCGAGAATGCGATTTCTGGAATTTCTTCATTAATCGGCTCCTATGATAATTTTCTGAAGATCGAAAATTTAGGTGATTCCGCAGTACTATGCAATGTTGATGCTCAACAGGTTTCTATGTATGCGAATTCTCAAGCTTCAATTGGAATTTCGCCTGAACGCGCCTTGAATATTGAAACTGCCAAAGCCGCATTTACCTATCAACAAAGGGAATTGCAGGGGGATGTGTTGATGGTGTTCAATCATGTCGGCAAAGTGACCGTTAATGGAGAGGATGTTGCGCCTGGCTCATTTAAATCAGTGTCATTTGGCTTGGCTGAAGAAGGAAAAAGCCGTACGCTTCAACAGCCTGAACAACCGCGCGTAATCCAAACTGACCAGGAAAATCGCGTGGAACCGCCCTCAAAAAGATCGCAGCCATCAAAAGGCGGCGGGATTGAGATGGTGCCGACGATTGAGCCATCGCCGACCGAGATGCCGACTGTGGAGCCATCAGTGACGCCAGGAACAGAGACTCCAACCCCGGAAGAACCAACGGCGACACCGCAGCCGACCCTGCCTCCTCAGCCGACGAAAACGCCGCCGAGTCCATCAAAGCCGTGACATCATAAAAAATGCCGTCTGAAAAAATTTCCAGACGGCATTTGGCTTTTAAGGCGCAATCAGTGTCATTAGTTATTCTTCGCCTAAATAGAGGCGGCGCACCATTTCATTCTCTAACAAATTTTTCGCGGAATCGTGCAGCACCACTTCCCCGGCCTGCATCACATAGCCGCGATGCGCGATAGACAGCGCCACCATCGCATTTTGCTCTACTAATAAAATCGTCATACCCTGTTTGTTGATTGTCTGAATAATCTCGAAAATCGCATCCACCAGCAGCGGCGCTAAGCCCATTGATGGCTCGTCCAACAGCAAAATGCGCGGTTTCGACATCAACGCCCGGCCAATCGCCAGCATCTGCTGTTCGCCGCCGGAGAGTGTTCCGGCAATCTGCCATTCCCGCTCGCGCAAACGCGGAAACAGGTTGAACACGTGGTCAATATCCTTTCGAATGTCAGCCGCGCTGTCTTTTCTGATATATGCGCCCATTTCAAGATTTTCCATGACAGTCAGGCGCGAAAAGATTTTGCGGCCTTCCGGCGATTGCGAAATGCCGCGCGTGACAATATTGTGCGCCGGGAGGCGATCAATCCGCTCTTTTTCTAAATAGATTTCCCCCTTGCGAGGCGTCAAAATGCCGCAAATGCTGTTCAGCGTCGTGCTTTTTCCCGCGCCGTTGCTGCCGATTAATGTGACGATTTCCCCGTCTTCAACGGAGAGCGAGACGCCTTTTAAGGCTTCGATATTGCCATAAAACGTATGGATTTGTTTGACTTCTAACTTCGCCATGACTTATCGTTTCCTCCCTAAATACGCCTCAATCACCTGTTCGTTTTTCTGAATCTGCTCCGGTGTTCCTTCTGCGATTTTTTTGCCGTAATCCAGCACCACAACTTTATGCGAAATATTCATCACCACGCGCATGTCATGCTCGATCAGGAGGATCGTAATTCCTAAATCTCGATTCAGGCGTTCGATCAATTTGATCAAATCCAATGTTTCCTGTGGATTCATCCCGGCGGACGGCTCGTCCAGCAACAACAATTTCGGCTCAGTTCCTAACGCACGGGCGATTTCCAGACGGCGCTGCTCGCCATAAGGAAGATTCTTCGCCAACACGTCTTCAGATTGATGCAGATTGACTTGCTTCAGCAATTTATACGCGCGTTGATGCGCTTGCCGCTCTTCATCCATCGTCTGCTTATTGCGAAACAAGGCCCCCCATGTTTCGGCGTGTAACCGGCAATGCTGCCCCACCAGCACATTTTCTAAGGCCGTCATGTTGTCGAACAGGCGGATATTCTGAAAGGTTCGGGCAATGCCGCAATGCGTGATCTGCTCAGGCTTGACGCCAACAATCTCTTTGCCATCGAATAAGATGCTGCTTTTGTCAGTCGGCGAATAAAACCCGGTGACGACATTAAAAAATGTCGTTTTTCCCGCGCCATTCGGTCCGATTAAACTGACGATCCGTCCACGTTCGATATCAAAATTCAGTTCATGCAAGGCGACAAGACCGCCGAACCGCATGGTAAGGTGTTGCGCTCTCAACAATTCCATGATGTTATTCTCCTCGCTCAAATTCCAATTTGCGGCGCGCGGAGGGGATAAATCCCATTGGACGGAACCGCATCATGATAATCAATAAAAAGCCATAGGCTAACAGGCGGTATTGCTGCACTTCCCGCAGCACTTCCGGCAAGCCCATTAAAATAATCGAACCGAGCACCACGCCCGGAATGCTTCCCATGCCGCCGATCACAATCAGGCACAACACGTTAATCGAAACGAGCAGAGAGAAATCGCTGGGGAAAATCGTGCCTTGCCGCGCCGCGAAAATCGCGCCGCCTGCTCCGGCAAACGACGCGCCGATGGCAAACGCCAGCAGCTTATATTTATTCACATTAATCCCCATTGCCCGCGCCACGTCTTCATCTTCCCGCATGGCGATCCAGGCGCGTCCCAATCGAGAATTGTTCAATCGATCCGCTACAAAAATGGCAATCGCGCATCCAACTAAAATCAGATAATAAAAATGAATCGGCTCTTTGAAATGCAGTGAAAACAGCGCAGGCGCTTTACCAGTCAAGCCTTGCGGCCCGTTGGTGACGCTGTCCATGTTGTTCAGCACCAATCGCGCAATTTCGCCGAAACCGAGCGTCACAATCGCCAAATAATCGCCGCGCGTCCGCAGCACCGGCACGCCTAACAACGCGCCGACAATCAGCGCAATAAAGACGCAGACCGGAATCAGAATCCAAAAATAATTCGTATAGCCGATGCTGGGATCCGGCACAAGCGCCCGCACCATTATCATATAGGCATACGCGCTGATGCCATAAAACGCGGCATACCCCAACACGAGCAATCCGGCAAAACCGACCGCCACATTCAGGCCGATTCCCATCATCACATACAATCCGACGATAAATAACACCTGCGTCCAGTATGGGCCGACGACCCAGGGCAAGGCAATAAAAAAGCCTAATAATACCACCGTTTTTATCGCCGGATGAAGGGCGTTTATTTTTTTGAAAATTTCCTGTAAGCCCTTATTTTCCACCGTTGCCTCCGATTTCATATTTCCTCCAAAATCTGACGTTCATTCTATTACGCTGGAATGTTAATTTTTAACAGATGGCGGTACAAAATACTTTTAGCCATTTCCATTACATTTTTTTGGTTGCCAACACTTCTCCCATCAAGCCGGTCGGACGGAAGATGAGAATGAACACGAGCAGCGTGAAGGCGATGACATCTTTATATTCGGCAGGCATGAATTGCGCGCCGAGCGCCTCGGCCACGCCGAGAAAATAGCCGCCGAGCATTGCGCCGGGAATGTTACCGATGCCGCCGAGCACCGCCGCCGTAAACGCTTTCATGCCAGGCAAGAAGCCCATCATGTGATTGATCTGCGTATCCCGCAGCCCGACCATGATACCACCCGCGCCCGCCATGCTTGAACCTAATAAAAATGTCGTCACGATAATCTGATTGACATTGATGCCCATCAGAGAGGCGGTGTTGCGGTCTTCGGCCACCGCCCGAATCGCCTTGCCGATCTTTGTCTTCTGAATAATCAGGTAAAGACCTGACATCATCGCAATCGAAAGCGCAATGATCAGAATGCCGATTTTTTCAATCGCCACGCCGCCAAACAACGGAATCGCGCCTTTCACAAGCGCGTTATTGGGATAATATTTGATGCGGCCAGACGTAATTAACATCATGACGTTTTGCAGAAAAATAGAGGCGCCGATGGCGCTGATGAGCAACGTTAAACGGGGAGCGTTGCGCAAGGGGCGATACGCTGCGCGTTCAGTGCTTAAACCGACGCCCGCTGATACAGCCATTGCAATCAGCAGTGACGCTAAAAATGCCAAAAGCCAGGGGAGTTTCAACTCGCCGGAGGCTGCAAACGCCGAAAATGCGAAAAACGCGCCATACGCGCCAAACATAAAAATTTCGCCGTGCGCGAAATTGATCATCATCATGATGCCATATACCAGCGTATAGCCGACCGCAACGAGCGCATACACGCCGCCGAGCGTGACGCCATTAATGACTTGCAGCGCAATCTGCCGCGTGGCGTTTTTCATCGAAAACATCCGTTCCTGAGCGGCAGTGCGAAACAACTGCTGCTGTCCATCGCTGAACACAAATTGAAACAGTCCGTCATCATTTCGAAAGACTTTTGGTTCCAGCGCGTCCTGACCTTGAGGAATCTCGACGGTTTGTTCGAGCGGGGCGCTGGGATAAAGTGAAACGTTTCCTTGTACCCCGTCGAATAGCGCGCTGCCCTGCTCAAGCGTGAAGGTCACGACATTTTTCTCGGACACGGCAATCTCTTTTGCTCCAAGCGCAGTAAAGACCTGCTCAATTTCGGGAACTTCCCAGATAAAAGAATGCGGTTCTGACGACTGGCGGTAAAATTGGAGGGCGATAAGAAGGAGAAGTATCCCTGCGATGCTCAAGAATAATTTAATAATTTTCACGTGGATTCAGGAGGCGTAAAAACACGTCATGCGTAAGATTTGCAGGACAAATCATTACGCATGACGGTCTTGCTTCACATACCTGCTTTGCGATTACTCTTGTCCTGGAGCGATCACGAATTGTTTGTCTTTCACTTGCCAAACGACGACTTCGCTTTGAGAATCGCCTGTTTCGACAAAACCGACTTTGCCGGTCGCGCCTTCAAATGATACGGCGCGAATGGCATCAGCCAGCGCTTTTTTGCCGATCACGAGGCTGCCGTCATCCTGGACTTTTCCCGCCGTTTCAACAGCCATCAACATCGCAATTGCGGCATCGTAAGCTTGCGGAGCGAATGTCACTGGCTTGTTGCCGAAACGTTTGGTAAATTTTTCTTCCCAGGCTTTATACGATTCGCCAGCCGGACGGGCAAATGTGATATACGCGCCGTCAGACGCATCGCCAGCGCCTTCGATAAAATCCGGCACGCTGTAGCAGCCGTCATCGCTCATGTAAATTGCTTTTTTAATCCCGACATCGCGCATCTGACGCGCCACTAACGAACCTTCAGCCGCCATGCCTCCGAAATAGACAACTTGCGGGTTCATCGGTTTGATTTTCGTCAGAATCGGACGATAATCTTTATCGCCGCGGGTCACGCCTTCGAACGCCAACACTTTGCCGCCGAGGCTTTCGAACGTGGCTTTGAAGTTGTCCGCAATCGGCTGTCCATACTGGCTTTTGTCATGCAGCACAGCCGCTGTTTTGATTTTCAACACATTCACCGCATATCTCGCCGCCACTGTTCCCTGCACCGCGTCGTTAAAGCAGGTGCGGAATACGTTTTTCATGCCGCGAGCCGTATATTCCGCAGCCGTCGAAGAGGGAGAAATCATGCTGAACCCGTTTTTTTCGAACGTTTTGGACGCTGGAATGCTGCTGCCGCTGCACATGTGGCCGATAATGCCGATAAATTGCGGGTC
>DF820455.1:106628-150864 GCA_000739515.1 Candidatus Moduliflexus flocculans | reverse complement strand
ACGTTTTGGACGCTGGAATGCTGCTGCCGCTGCACATGTGGCCGATAATGCCGATAAATTGCGGGTCTGCGCTGAATTTTTCCGCAATCGCCATGGCCGGAGAGCCTTCGCATTGATCATCTTCCACCAGCAATTCCACTTTAAAACCGAGCACATCGCTCTTTTTGTCTTCCAGCGCTAACATCACACCATTTTGTTCATCCAGGCCAAGGTTCGCATAATCGCCGGTCAAGGCTGCTGAAAACCCAAGATGGATTGACTGGCCTTTCGGAATGGTAATCACGCCCCATTCGTCATCTGCCGCAAAGGCGGATGCGAGGAACAATCCGAACACAAGCAAGGTAAGAAGAACAACCGTTTTTTTCATAACCTACAGTCCTCCTACAAGTTGAGTGTTTGAAGGGATGAAATACTCGATTTCATATTTCGTCCCAATTTCCAAAGAATTCGCAACAAGCGTTTATCTGAAAAATTTCCGCGTGAAATTGTCAAGACAAATTTGTGGCATTTTGTGGGGGAAATTTCCGACTATCAGGAAGAGTTGTTTTTCAGGAAGGAAAGTCGAACCCAGACCTCACAGGTTTCAAAAACCTGTGAGGTCTTTCTGAGGCGTTATCTCATATTACCCATTTTCCGGTGCGATGTCAAGTCTCGCCGATTGTGGCGCATCAACAACGTTTTTCATCGTGACAACGCGCCGCCGCGCGAAATATTCGCGGATGCTTTCAACCAGCGAATACAACACCGGCACAAGATAGAGCGTCATAAAGGTGGACGAGAAGAGACCGCCAATCGAGACAATCGCCATCGGCGCTCGCATTTCGCCATCCTGCCCAAGTCCAAGCGCCATCGGAATCATGGAGACCATAATCGCGATGTTGGTCATCAGAATCGGGCGCAATTTTACGACGCTCGCTTGCAGCAGAATGTCGCGCCAATTTTCTCCTTTTCGTCGCAATTCCTGCACGTAATCCACAATCAGCAAGCCGTTGTTCACCACGATGCCGACCAGCATGATGATGCCCATGATCGAGAAAATGTTCAGCGTCGCCCCGGTCAAGACCAATGAGCCAAATACGCCGATGAGCGCTAACGGAATTGTTGACATAATTGTCAGCGCGTGCACCGCCGATTCCAGCAAAATCGCCAACAGCATGAAGGTCAGCGCGACCGCTAAGAACAAGGCCGTTGCCATATCAATAAACGCTTCCTGCATCATTTCCGCGTCGCCTTCCCACGAGACAGACACGCCGTCAGGGAGTTGAATCGTCGCTAATTTGGCATTCACCGCCTGCGTCAATGTGGTGACGTTGCCGCCAGCCGCGACGTTTGCGCCGATGGTGACGGAGCGCTGTCGGTCAGAGCGATAAATGCGGCTCGGCCCTTCAATTGTTTCGATGTGTGCTAACGCTTCCAGCCTCGTCATCCCTTTCGGGGTTTGGATCGGTAATGATCCAACCATTGATGCATCGGCGCGATCTTCTTCCGAGAGTTTCACGCGAATATCATATTCTTCGCCATTGATGCGATAGACTGAGCCGACGTTGCCGGTATAGGACGCTCGCAGGATGGCGGCCAACTGCGCCGGAGTGATGCCAAAATCTGCGCAGCGCCGATAATCAGGCGTCACGCGCACTTCCGGCTTGCCGAGCCTCCAGTTCATATCCACATCCACCGCGCCTGGGGCGGCTTTCATAAACGCCATCGCTTGTTCCGAAACGGCAAACAAATCGTCAATATTCGGGCCGATAATATTCAACTGCACCGGTTTATCACCTGATCCTGGCGACGTATCCAATGGTTGAATCGTTAATTTGACGCCAGGAATATCCGCAAATAACCGGCGGAATTCGGCGGCGATTTGATTCGTATTCTGCTGTCGCTGCTTACGATCAACGAGTTTCACTGTGATCGAGGCTTCATTCACGCCGGTCGTGCTATCTTCGCTGCCGCCGATTTCCGTATAAAATTGTTTGACGTAGGGCAGTTTTTTCAGGCGTTCTTCCATGGTGAAGATCGTGTCGCTCGTGCCTTCAAGCGATTCATCCACCGCTTTTTCAATTTTGACGCTCACCTGCCCTTGATCGGCTTTGGTAATAAATTCGCCGCCGATCCATTTCAGGCAGACAAATGAGCCAAAGAAAATCACGATGATGCCGAAGACGGTCAGCCACCGGAAACGCAGCGCCACGCGCAGCGTCGAGCGATAGGCGCTCTCGCAAACACCGTACATGGCGTCCCATCCGCGCGTGAACCAGGAAAACAGGCTTTTTTTCGTTGCAGCTTGCGGTTTCAACCATTTTGCGCTCAACATCGGCGTCAGTGTAAAGGCTAAAAAGAGCGAGATCACGGTCGCAAACACAGTCGTCATGCCAAATTCTTTGAAAAAGCGCCCGACCATACTGGACATCATCGCGACCGGGAAAAAGACCGCGAGGTTGGTTAACGCCGAACCGACGACCGCAATCACGATTTCCGACGTGCCTTGTTCTGAGGCGTCAAGCGGAGATAGTTTCAATTCGGTCAGATGTCGCTGAATGTTTTCCAGAACGACAATCGCATTCGCCACCAATACGCCGACCGATAAGGCCATCGCCATCAATGACATCATATTGGCGGTGTACCCGGACGCATACATCAACGAAAATGTTGAAATGACCGCTACCGGCAGCGTGACCGTCGCAATCAGCGTCAGCCGGACATTCTGCAAAAAGAGCAGCAACACGCCCGCCGTCAGCAGAATACCGATGCCGAGGTTGGATAACACGTCGTTAATGGAATCCTGAATAAGCTGCGATTTGTCGTTTGCCAGCACGATCTGGTAATCTGAGGGAATCTCGGCTTGAAGTTTCGCGATCAGCTTTTTCACATCGTGCATGATTTCCAGCGTATTGGCGCTGCCGGATTTGGTGAGCGACAAGCCGACGGCGGTTTTGCCATCCATTTTCGCCATGTTGCGGACTTCTTCGAACGTGTCTTCTATTGTTGCCACGTCCGCTAAACGGATGACGCCATTATCGGTCGGGATTTGCAGCATTTTTAACGCGTCTAATGACGGAAATTCGCCATGCAGCTTGATGTTAATTTCCTGTTCGCCTTCAATCACGCGGCCAGCAGGCATTTTCATGTTGAAATAGCTGACCATGTTGTTAATATCAAGGATGCTCAGGCCGAACGCTTCCAATTTTTTCGACGACACTGACACTACGATTTCGCGCTCTTTTTGGCCGAAGACCTGCACTTTTGCCAGCCCTTGAATCTGCGTGAAACGGTCAATCATTTTGTCATCCACGACCTGATAGATCTCTTCTACCGGGCGCGGCGCGATGACGGCGATCTGGGCAATTGGCAGTGCGTTGAAATCATATTGCGCCACAATCGGCTTTTCTGCGTCTTCGGGCAAATCGTTGAGAATTTGTTCGATTTTCGAACGCGTATCGTTTTCGGCCTCATCACCGTTCACAGAGAGTTCGAATTTGGCGATGACCATTGAAAGGTTTTCCTGCGAAATAGACTGCTGGCTTTTTAAGCCGCTGACTGCCGCGACCGCTTCTTCGATTTTTTTTGTTACCTGCGATTCGATTTCTTCCGGGCCTGCGCCTGGATAAATCGTGGTGATCGTCACATACGGAATGTCAATTTTCGGAAATTGATCTTTTGATAGCTTCAGATAAGAGTACACGCCGAACATCACCATCATGCCGCAGATCATAATGGTGGTTACCGGGCGGCGGGTAAACAAACGCACAAAATTCATATATTCGAGTTTCAGGCAGAATACGGGCGTTTCCCGTATTCTGTCGAAACTATTGGTTCGGTAAAACTGACAGGGCGCCTCAACGCCCTTTTGTTGTAAGGCTGGCAATTTATCGCCAGATGAGGAACAACGAGGTTACAGCACTTTGACGCGATCATTCGGGGATAACATCCGCGCCCCCTCGATGACGACCTGATCTGAGGCGGCTAATTCCGTCGAAACAACGCCCACGCGGCGTTCATCGCGATATTTTACATCAACTATCGCTTTTTGCGCCTGTCCATCGGCGACTTTATACACATAATATTGATCCTGATCTTGCAGCAGCGCTTTTTTATCGAGCAGCAGCGCATTCGGAATTGATTCCATCGCCGCGTTTGCCCGCGCAAACATGCCCGGCTTAATCATCAGCGCAGGATTTTCTACCAGCACTTTCGCGGTAAAATTCCGGTTGGCGGCGTTGCCGGTCGGGATGATTCGTTCGACAATCCCTTGAAATTTCTGGCCGCTTAATGAATCGAACAGCACGTCAATCGGCATGTTTTCACGAATCTGCGAGATGTAGGTTTCCGGGACATCAATATCAATATAGACCTGATGAATATCAACGATATGATAAATGGTGTCGTTTGCCCCTGGAATTTCATTCTCGTTAAAATTTTTCTTGTCAATAATGCCGCTGATCGGCGCAGTAATCGTCAGGTCTTTCATCTTATTGCGGAGCATTTGAAGGCTTGCATCAGAGGTTTTCACCTGTTCTCGCGCGCTGCTCAATGCGGCCTGAGCCACCTGAAGGCTATTTTGCAATTCATCAAGCGACTGCTTGGCAAGAAAGCCTTGCTTGAATAATTCCTGATTTCGCGCCACGGTTTTTTGCGCCGTTTCAAAATTCGATTCAGCCTGTTTCACCGCTTCAAGCAACGCATTTTTTGAGGCTTCTGCCTGACTGATCGCCAGGCTAGCATCGGTTTTTTCAAATTGGATGATCGTTTCGCCAGCCTGAACGCTATCGCCTTCTTTGCCGTTCAAGTGCATGATTTTTCCGCTGTATTTACACTGCACATTGGCTTCCGCATACGGTTTCGCCGTGCCGTAAAAGGTCTGCGTCAGCGTAATGTCTTGCTGCGCCACCGAACTCACTTTGACTGGCTTGCCTTCCGCAGCTTGAATGTCCTCAATGCTCTGCGCCTGCTGCTCCACCTGTTTGGCGGAATCTTTTCCATCAGAGGCAAATAACGAATATCCTGTAAACGCGCCGATGCCCATCAGCAATACGACAGCGATTATAAACGATGCTCTTTTTTTCATAACGCTCCTTTTTTGTTTTTTTTCATCGTTGAAACACAGCATGCATCATGCTGCGCTCAACGGTTATGACGACATTCACACACGCTACATCACATAAGTGTTCAGGTTGCATTGGCCTGATTTAACATGGCAATCACCCTGAGAAAATGATGATCTGTTCTTTTTTTGAGTGAGCGCATCATGTTCTGCTCGCAACCCTTGCCACAAAAACCGCAGCATCTTCTGGTAGGTCGAACGAAGAACTCCTTCACTATTACAGTAAAGCGTCATCATTCCTCCTAAAAAAATAGTGTCTAACATCCGGTCAACTTCTTCCAAATCTGTCTGAGGCGGCAATTCTCCTGATTTAATCGCCTTTTCGAGATATGGCTTCAACATAGAATCATTTTTACTATGTATCCCACGCACATCAAAGAGTTCAATTCCATCGCAGTCCGGAAATGCTAAAATTTTTTCGGCCACGCTCATGGGGGAAAACGTTATTTCTTGCTGCTGCACCACGAATGACAAGACTTCATTTAACGCGCCGGCATAACTGGTGATTTCCAGACAGGCAAAATCAAACCAGGCTTCGATAATTTCAATGTTGCTTTTGTCTTTTTCCCACTGCGCCAATTTCCATAAGATTTCCGTGTGCCAGAGTTGCATCAGATAAATAAAAATATCCGTTTTTTCTGGAAAATAGTTATAAAACGTCACCTCTGAAATCGGAATGGTTTCGCAGACTTCTTTCACGGAAATTTCCGCCAGCCGTTTGGTTTTCAGCCGCTCCATAAATTCGCGCGCCAATGCGATTTTGGTCTGGGCATGTTTTCGTTCTCGCAATGGAATCGTTTGAATATCAATCATTAATGCTCCTCCATAATTTAATGTGTATAAATAAATAATAGTCTATATAATATTTTTGTCAAGAAAAACTTTTAAATATTTTAAAATATTTTATAAGACTTAAATTTTTGAATGGCTAAAATCTTCTACCAGGATTTTGAGAGCGAAAGCGGGAATGCGCTGATGTTCTCGCGCTTTTCATCGGAGGGGGATATGGTAAAGCTATATCAGATGTGACCTTAAAACGCTTCGACAGGCTCGGCGTGCGACCTTCCCTGAGCGTGTCGAAGGGAACGAACCACAACTCATTATCGAATAATGCTATAAGAAATTTTCCGCAGGCAGAGACGTGCTGGCAGGACGTCTCTGCCGTATTGGTCTTACAAATCTAACGTGCTCAATCGCGCAATCGCTTCTTCCACGTCAGCGCGTTGGCCGAATGCGGTCAGGCGGAAAAAGCCTTCGCCGCATTTGCCGAAACCAACGCCCGGCGTGCCCACCACCTGACATTCGTTCAGCAGCTTATGGAAAAAGTCCCAACTGCTGAGATTCTTCGGCGTTTTCAGCCAGATATACGGCGCGTTTTTGCCGCCGGAATACGCGATGTTCAGCGCGTCTAATCCCTTCCGAATCACCGCGGCATTTCCAAGATAATAAAGAATCGTGTCGTTGATTTCCTTGCGTCCGGCTTCGGTGAACACCGGTTCCGCGCCTTTCTGGATGATGTATGACACGCCGTTGAATTTCGTGGATTGACGCCGCAGCCAGAGTTTGTTCAATTGATGCAGCGTCCCTTTCTCGTCAGACACCATCACCTCATTTGGAATGATCGTGTAGGACAGGCGCGTTCCCGTGAAACCGGCGGTTTTTGATAAACTGCGGAACTCTACCGCCACTTCTCGCGCCCCTTCGATTTCGTAAATGCTGCGCGGCAGCGTCTCATCCTGGATATACGCTTCATACGCGGCGTCGAAGAGAATCAGCGCGTTATTGGCGCGGGCGTATTCAACCCATTTGGTCAGCGCCGCTTTCGTCGCCACCTGTCCGGTCGGGTTGTTCGGGAAACAGAGATAAATCAAATCAACCGGTTCGTTCGGCAGATCAGGGCAAAAATCATTGTCTAAGGTCGAATCGAGATAGACGACGCCATCGAAACGCCCATTCGCAAAATTGCCACCGCGTCCGGCCATGATGTTGCTATCGAGATACACCGGATAGACCGGATCGGTGATGGCGATTTTCGCCGTCGGCGCAAAGAGTTCCTGAAAGTTCGCGGTATCTTCTTTTGCGCCGCTGGAAACGAAAATTTCATCGGCCGACATTTGAAGCCCACGTCGGTGAAAATCGTAGGCTGCGATTCTTTCCCGCAGGAATTGAAAGCCTTCATACGGCGGATAGCCTTGAAATGTTTCGAGTTTCGACATATCATCCACGCCCTGATGCAGGCTGGCGATGATGGAGGAGGTCAACGGACAGGTCACGTCGCCGATGCCGAGCCGGATGACGCGCTTGTCCGGGTGCGCCGCCTGATATTCTTTGACGTGTCGCGCCACTTCCGCAAACAGATAACTTCCTTGTAATTTGGCATAATTCGGATTGATGGTAATCATGAAATCTCCTTTCTATTCGCTCAAAAGAACTCCGAGGTTTTTATGAACATTAAAAATTTAATTCGGCAATGACAAGTTCCCGTTCCCTGAGCTTGTCGAAGGAAACGGGAACTTGTTGAAGGGAACACGTCACACTCGTTTCGACACGCTCAACGAGCGCGACTGCCGGATTATTTTTTAATAATCATCAAAACCTCGGAGTTCTGGTTATGCGGTTTCTGTTGATGTTAAGGGCGACGGCAATTCGGCTTCGAGTTCGTTGAGATGCCGCCAGACGACATCCAAATCATCGTGGCAGCGTTGTACCCACGCTTCGCCCCAGTAAAAATTGCAACTGGTTTCGGCGCGTAACAGGCGCCAGTGCGCTTCGTTGAGATGATAATTCTGCGCCGGGTATGCCGCGCGCGCGCGCAGCGCATGAAACGCCGCGCTGGTGTCGCGAACTCGCGCTAAGGCGTCCTTCTGCATCCGCGAGCCTGTCCACTGGATAAAATCAATGCCGTTATGCCAGCCGGTATTCCACGCGCCTTTATTCACGGTCACGTAGCCATCCGCGCCATACTGCCGCAGATAGTCCTGAATAAAGGTCGGGCGCACAGCGGTTGTTTTCTGGCGCACGCGATCTAACAACGGGCGATAGAAAACATTCCAGAAGTTCGAGCCTTCGGCGACATTCCGAAACCAGCCGCCATTATCGCCGTCGGTGCACGTCGTGACCAGCGGCGGAAAATCGCACCATTTCGTGCGTTCGTGCATTTCATGAATGAACCAGCCAGGATCCATGCCGGATTCCTGCGCGTCCGAAAGCTCGCGATCCCGGACAACCACGGTGATTTCTTCGCCCTCATATTCAGCCCGATGAGGACGATAGCGAATTTCTTCCCAACGCATTGGCTTGACTGGCTCGATGTGCGTGCTATCCACCAGCACATATTCGAACCCCATACGTTTGAGATGCGGAATCATCTCCATGCAGAAACCCATTTCCGGAGGCCAGAACCCGGCAAAATGCTCGCGCCAGAAGAGATGCCGCGCAATGCCGAGCCAGCGCGTCATTTGTTCATCCCAGTCGGCTTCGGGAATGAGCGGCAGCACAGGATGGTAATAGCCCGTGCCGAGAATTTCGAAAATACTGGTATTTTGCAGATGCCAGAGGAGATCGCCGCATTTGACAATGCCATAGGCACGATGTTGAAAATCTTTATTATTCAGGGTTTCCAGCAGCGTCCCCGACAGCGACAGATGAACGCGCCCGCAGTCCTCGTAATCCCAGAGCGAACGCGGCATTCGATCTAATGCGAACAAAATTTCTTTGGCTTCCCATTCCCTCTGCTCAAGGAGGGATTCTAAATTGCCCGCCGGTTGATGAAGGTTCAGTACCAGCGCATGAAAAATCGCTTGTTCCATAGTGTTGAGGCCGGTTCGTCCACTCTGCGCGGCGGAGAAAATATATCTTTCCGCGACGCAGCGAGGAACAGCCGAACGATGCTACGTGAATTCAGCGCGCCCTTTTAAGGCAGGGAGGCCGCGTATCGGCTAAAACGAAAACGGGCGAGAACGCTCTCGCCCGTAATGTTCGGATAGTTCTCTCAATAATCGTAGGTCAAAATATCATGAGCGCGACGGCAGATTTCCTGGCCGTAGTCCGTCCAGATGCCCTGTCCCCAGTAGCGGTAGCAACTGGTTTGCGACGCGAGCAGATGGAATAGCGCGTTGCGATAACGATGTTCTGACGGCGCAATCCCGGCTTTCAAGACCTTTTCGTTGAACAACGAACTCACCTTTTCCATCGGCCCAAGAACGTTATCATAGCCTTTGACCCAGGAAATGTTGTTCGTCCAACTTCCGCCGTCCATGTGGAACGTGTGGTCTTCTTTTTTCAATTTTTCAATGACGTTCGCCAATTTCTCCGGGCCGTCGCCAGGTTTCATATTATCCCAGATTTGTTTCTGTTTCAGCGGTTGCAGTTCCGGCAGGTCTTTTTCCGTGATGCCGAGGCTGAACAGATATTCGAGATATTCGGTGGCGTTCACGAGCGGCACGTCCGACCCGGCGCATTCCCGCACGGCGTCCATGTATTTGCCCGGAAATTCATTCATCATCACGCCGCCGTTTTCGCCATCGGCAATCTGCGTCACCAATGGCGGCACCTCTTTTGCGCCGATTTTCCAGCGCGACAGGCTTTTGGCTTCGTAATACGGCTGCATCTGCGCGACAAGTTTCGTGTCACTGCCCTGCGTTTTGATAATAGCGATAATGCTGATGCTTTCGCCTTTGGAATTTGTGCAAATCAAACGATGCGGCAGATGTTTGTTTTCCGGCCCCCATCCTTTGTCCGGACGTTCTACGGTATGTTCCTGCACTAACACCCACTGATAGCCACATTCTTTCAGCGTTTTGACGAATTCATACGCCACGTCGGGATGATTCGGCAGCGCCATTTCCGCCGGAGAAAATCCGCGAATCCGGCTGACGGCTTCTAATCCGAAAATCGCGGCGAAATGATGCAGCCACGCTTTGACATGCAGGCGAAAATCCTGTACCGGAGTTGATGGCGCAACGGCGTGTCCCCATGTGCAGCCGAGCCATTCGACGCCATGCCGATAATTCGGATCACAGGTGATGCGTTTCAAGTTATCAAAGACATCATGCAGCCCCATTTTTCGCAGTCCGTGTAACAAAACGCCGGAATATTCCAGCATAACGCGCGGTTGTTTGCCTTCATTGAACAACTGCGGCAAAAAATCGCCCATCCGTTTGTAACACCAATGAAAGACGGCGGCGTTATGATTATCGCCGATCCCCTGATGTTCCATCATGTACTGCAAATTGCTGATAATGCCAGCGGTGTGGAGATCGTCGCCTCCCGCGGGAATCAGGGGTTGCTGCATGTGCAGCGCAATCGCGCATGCGCTGCGAATGCTGCTAAAATCAATGCCTGATTCGGGCAAAAAGATCGCGTTGCCCTGATTATCTTTCATCGCTTTTTCAATTAGCGCTTCCGAGCCTGAAATATTTGGCAATCCGTCAATGTATTCCGGTAATCCGCTCATGTTCTGTCTCCTTTTGCAATGCTCTCTTCAAGAAACAGGAGCGCAAGCCCGCGCTTGCGCCCCTGCGAAATCAGCCTTTGTGGCGAATATATTCATACACGCCGAGGTAATGCTGGCCGGGATAATTCCACGAAAAATCATAATTCATGCCATTGATCATCAAATTGCGGAAATGATCCGGGTAATCGTACCACAGCCGGATCGCCCGTCCCAACGTATATTCGACGGCTTTAAAATCCGCCTGATGGAAGACAAATCCATTGCGCTCGTTTAATGGCTTGTCGTGCGCGAAATCTTTGTCGAAAATGGTATCTGCCAGGCCGCCGACCGCGCGCACAATCGGCACTGTGCCGTATTTCAAGCCGATTAACTGCGTCAGGCCGCACGGCTCGAAGTTGCTTGGCACGATAATCATATCCGCGCCCGCGTAAATCAGATGCGCCAATTCTTCGTTATAGCCTAATTCCAAATGGCAATCCTGATTGTCGTTCAGATGATGTTTGACCTGCCA
Source organism: Candidatus Moduliflexus flocculans (assembly GCA_000739515.1). Classification (GTDB taxonomy): domain Bacteria; phylum Moduliflexota; class Moduliflexia; order Moduliflexales; family Moduliflexaceae; genus Moduliflexus; species Moduliflexus flocculans. The sequence goes on along the minus strand of DF820455.1, from coordinate 139,797 downwards.
GAACATGCGATTGATGGCGGGATCGGGGCTTGAACCAAGCAGCACGAACTGCGCGCCATTATTGATGGAATAATAAATCGCATGACGCACGAGGTCAACCCCTTTTTGGGAATCGAGGCGGCCAACGTAGGCAATCAGCGGGCTGTAATCCTGGCGAATCCAGAGACGATTGCGCAGCGCGTCTTTGTTGGCAAATTTTTTGTCTATCGTCGCAATATCGTAATTCGACGGAATCAGCTTATCAATCGCCGGATTCCACATCTCATAATCCAATCCGTTCAGGATGCCGCCGAATTTGCCTGCGTGCGTATGCAGGGTATGGCCGAGGCCGCAGCCTTGATCGGTGAAACGCGCTTCCCAGGCATGTTTCGGGGAAACGGTCGTCACGAAATTCGAATAGACGATCCCGCCTTTCATCAAGTTGATGGCGCTGGCGTTAAAATTGTCGCGCAAGCGGTCATAATGAAAATAGTAGTCAGGCCGTCCCAGGCCGGTTGCCCATAGCACATCCGCACCGGTCACGCCTTGATGCATGAAATTGTGGATGGTATAGCAGACGCGCTGATTTGCCAGCCCGCCATGTTTATACATTTCATACAGCATGACAGGCACGAGGCCGGTCTGCCAGTCGTGGCAATGGATGACATCCGGGCGTTTGCCGGATTTTAATAAGAATTCCAACGACGCTTTGCTGAAAAACGCATAGCGCATGACATCGTCGTTGCAGCCGTAGTACACGCCGCGATTAAAGAAATTATCTTTTGAATGCGGCTCGATGAAGAAGCATTTCCGGCCATGCACGAACCCGAACCAGACGCTGCAATGAATTGCGCCGCCGTACCAGGGAACCCACAGGTCTTCCATGTCTTTCTGCAAGCCCCAGATATGATCGTAGCGCATACAATCATATTTCGGCAAAATAATTTCCACTGAATTGCCGCGAATTTCCAACTCGCGCGTTAATCCGAATACCACGTCGCCAAGCCCGCCGACTTTTGCGACAGGGGCGCATTCAGGCGTGACCATTGCAATAAACATGTGATAACTCTCCTTTATGTTATAGTGTTCAATCTATGATGACGTTCATTCTTTTGTTGAATTCGATCTGTTCTGTCTGTTCTGTATCGTACGGCATTTCAAGGAATCAGGAACAGGGAATGACTGGCGGTCAGATGGATTCGAACAACACACGTTTCCTGAAAAACTCGTGAACATCCCAGAAAATCTCCTACGTCCTGTTGTCATAGCGGCTTAATCGTGTCAAGTATTTTTCCCGCGTACAAATTTCACATCTTTTTCACCAACGGTTCATGTATTTTTCGTAAAGTCGAACGTACATGTTGATGAGAATGCAATTGACAAAAAGATCGTGACGCTGGAAAAATTGATAGAGGTATTTCACTGAATGATCGCGGTTCGATATGTCATTGATCTGCCTTCATTCCCTAACTCGACCACTTATGTTGCGTATTATTGGAAAAATCCTGTTTAATAAGTACGTCTGGTTGCTTGTCGTGCCGGTGCTGTTGGTGTGGAGCGTGTTAATGCTCCGGCTCGAACAGCGCACCTATTTCGCGCTGAACCGCCAGTTAGAATCCGTCAAAAAAATCTGGGGCGGCAATTTGGAACAGCCGATGCCTTCTATTCGCTATAAAAACTTCGGCTCAGATGTCTCTACGCTCACACGCGGCGAACTCGCGGCGTCGGACGTGCGCGTCAAGCTCGACATGGATTACCGTAAAAAAGGGCTGGCGTATTACACCGGTTACAACGCCGAATTTACCGGGAAATACACGGTGAAAAATCCGCAAAAAGAAAAAATTTATTTGTCGTTTATCTTTCCGTATCCCATGCAGCAGGGCGAAGGCATCCTGCGCGACGTCAAGCTGTTGGTGAACGGACAGGAAGAGCTTGCCAACACGGAATATCAGCAGAACCTCGCGCTCTGGACTGGCTTGCTGGACGCGGAACAGGCGATAGAATTTACGCTGCAATATCATGGACGCGGCTTGAATCACTTTATCTACGGTTTCGAGCCAGGCACGCAAATCAATCAATTCACCATGACGCTCGACATCATCGGCGCGAAGAATGTGGATTATCCGGTTTCGACGATGACGCCGACCAATGTGGAAACCACAAATAACGGCGTGACGTTAGTCTGGACGCTGGATCGCTCGCTGACCGAATTTAATCTCGGCGTCGTGCTGCCGGACAAGCTCAATGTGGCGCAGCAGATCAGCGTGATGACGCGCCGCGCTCCGGCGTTTTTCCTCCTGTTTATCGCCTCGGTCTGCCTGATTCTGAAGCTCGCCGGACGCCCGCTGAGTTTCGTCAAAATCGGCGTGTTGTGCGTGGCATATTTCCTGTTTTATCCGTTATTCGCCTATCTTTCGATGTATATGTCCGTTTGGCTTGCATTTGCCCTTTCATTCGGCATACTTGGCGGCTTAATGTTCAATTACGCCCGCATCGTGGATCAACTCAATGTGGCGGCGGCGATTACATTAGCGTATCTGTTTTATTCCGGCATTACATCGCTTGCCGCGCTGTTTCCGGCCTATACCGGCTTGATTCTGACGATTGAAGCGGTGGTATTGCTCGCGGTGATTATGCATGTCCTGTCGCGCTATCGCGACGCCGATTTCATGGAATTGCTCGGCTGGGATCAGGCGTTCAAGACGCCGCTCTTTCCCAAGCGCAAACACGCCGAGCCGCCGACGCCGCCGGATTTGCCAAATGAATAAAATGATTTAGAACGCGGATGACGCGGATTGCACGGATAAACGCGGAGATAATTCATTGTTTTTATCCGTGAAAATCCGCGAAATCTGCGTCATCCGCGTTCCATAAAAAAGGTGATTTCAATGAAAAACATATTGATCATATTCTGTATATGCGCCTTCGTCATCCTGTCTGGAAACGCCGTCATTCAAGCGGAAGAGATCGCGCTGCCGAATCTGGAATCCGGAAAAGTCGTGTTGACCTGGAGCGAGTTAAAAACGATGCTCGACGAATTAGAAAGCCTGAAACGCGCCATCGCCGAGCAGAAACAGCCGGAAGCGAAGGAGCAGCCTCCAGTCGAGTTCAACGTGCTGGATGCGCAACTGCGCGGCACGGCGCAAGGCGCGACGATGCGTTTCGATGCCGAATTTTCCGTGCAAATCTTGAAAAGCGGCTGGACGACCTTTCAACTGCTCCCCGCGCAAGTCGGGATCGAATCCGTACGCGTGACGCCGAATGACGCCGCGCCGACGCTTTCGCCGCTCGCCAACGCCGCCACACCTGCGCCGTCGCATGTTGCGCAGCTTGTGCGCGGCGACAAGAGTTATGATGTGATTGCGCAAGGCCCGGCGCAATTCACGCTCGCCGTTGTCTTTTACGCGCCGATTCAGGTGGATAACTTGACGTATTCGTTTGAATTGACGCCGCCACCCGCCGTAATGAACAGCTTGAGCGTTGAAATCCCGGAAAAGGCCGTCAATTTATTGAAGATGTCACCAACTGGACAGGTAACACAAGCCGACAGCGGCACGACGTTTCGGACGGTGTTGAGCAAAAACGACACGCTCGCGCTCAGTTGGCAGATCGAAAAAGAAACCGGCATCGCCCGCAAATCGTCGGCAGACGCGCTGACGCTCGTCACGGTGGAAAAAACCGCGCTTTCGATGAGCAGCATGATCGCGCTGAACAATCTGCCGTCGCTCGAACAAGTGGAACTGCATCTGCCGAAAGACGTAGACATTCTGAATGTCAGCAGCGCCGACATCGAGCGCTGGACAACCGAACAGACCGACGCAGCGCAGGTGATCAAGCTGACCGGCCAGATTGATGGGCGCAAAACAGTCAATCTGACAGTGGCGTATCGGGCGCAGTTGCCCTCGCTTCCCGCGAAAGCCGCCGTGCCGGTCGCGCAGATTAAAGGTGTCGAGCTTGTCTCCGGCTTTGTCGGCGTCGAAGTCGTCGGCAACCTTGACGTGACCTCCGCCGAGCAAAACAAATTCATGATTCCGGCGAAAAACCTGCCGAAAGCCTTGCTGCAAAGCGCGTCAAGCCCGCTGCTCTACGGCTACGAATTTCATGAAGCCGCCTTCCACGCGCAGCTTGACGTGAAAAGTTTTCAGGAAATTCAAACCGTCGTCGCGAACATTGACTTGATGGAGTGTGTCACGCACCGCACGCTCGAAGGGAAAAGCATCACTCGCGCCCGTTATTTCATTCGCAACAATGACCGGCAATTCCTAACCGTCGCGCTGCCAGAGAAATCGCGCCTGCTGCAAGCGTTTTCCGACGGCGAGCCGGTGAAGCCCGCCACCACCGAGGGCGGCGCGATGCTGATTCCAATGAAAAAATCGGCGATGCGCGGCGAGGAATTGCGCTCGTTTTCAATCGAAATCGGCTATGTGACGGACGTGGATAAGCTCAGTCTGAAGGGGGAATTGCTGAACGAACTCCCCGGCGCAGACGTGCCGATCAGCCATCTGCGCTGGACGCTCTTCCTGCCGGAGAATTATGAATATATGCGTTTCGAGGGGCCGGTCAAGCAAGTGACGGAGTTAGCCGCCGCGCCGACTGACGCGCTGAACGTCAAGCCGATGATTGACATTCCGCTGCAAGGGAAGCAGTTTTTGTTCGAGAAATACCTGTTAGTGGATGAAACGCCCTACGTGCGCGGCAAATACGGGCAACATCTCGGCGACGACATATTTCTGTCGGTACACGCGCAGCCGGTTGATATATACAAACCATATCAAGAGGATGAAACGCTCCAGAAAGCGCCGTCGTCGAGCTACCGCAATCAGCAAGTCGTGCCGAATATGAAGTAAGCGCCAGCACAACGCTGTCAGGCGTTCCACCGGCCTGACAGCGTCCCCCCAAATTATTCCTTGATTTTTTCGCGGCCTGCGCATATCATAGCATCAAAACAGTGCGAAAGGAGAAACGCTATGAAAAAATTACCGATTGGGATACAAACATTCGAGAAACTTATTGACGAGGACTATCTCTACGTTGATAAAACTCGCGAAGTGTATCACGCCTTGCAGACCGGGCAATGCTTATTTCTCTCGCGCCCGCGCCGGTTCGGCAAGTCGCTGCTGATTTCGACGGTGAAAGCAATTTTCGAGGGGCGGAAAGACCTGTTTCGCGGCCTCTGGATCGAAGACAAGCTTGACTGGCAGCCCTCCCCGGTGATTCATCTGGATTTCTCGCTAGTCGATTATGCGGGAGATACGTTGCAAGACGGGCTGCTGCGAGCGTTAGCGTGCGTCGCTGACGATAACGGCCTTGACCTTCGCCCGCAAGGGTTCAAAGAGTACTTTTATGCGCTGATTCGCGCTCTGGCCGAACGCAAGGGAAAGGTTGCCGTCTTGATTGATGAATATGACAAGCCGATTATTGATTACATGGCAGTTCTCCCTCAGGCGCACAAAAATCGGGATATCTTGCGGGATTTTTATCAGGTGTTGAAAGGGAGCGACCCATATCTGCGCTTCGTCCTGCTGACCGGCGTATCGAAGTTTTCGCGGGTATCGGTCTTTTCCGGCCTGAACAACCTGCAAGACCTCACGCTTGCGCCGCAGTTCGGCACGCTGGCCGGCTACACGCAAGAGGAATTGGAGCGGGACTTCGCCGACTATCTCGACGATGTCTGCCGGACGGAGCGGCTGGACCGCGCCGACCTGTTAACGCGGATTCGGCGCTGGTATAACGGCTATTCCTGGAACGGGACGGATCGCGTCTATAACCCGTTTTCAATTTTGAATTTCTTCGCGCAGCGTCGCTTTCGGAATTACTGGTTTGCCACCGGCACGCCGACCATGCTGATCGACATGATCACCTCGCAGCGCATCCAGGTCGAGGAATTAGAGCGGAAAGTCGTGTCGGAAACGCTGTTCGAAAGCTACGATCTCGACCATCTCGACATGATTGCGCTGCTGTTTCAAACCGGCTATCTGACGGTGGCGGACGTGCGCCAGACGCCGCAACGCCTTCAATACGTCTTGAAATATCCGAATCAGGAAGTGAAGGACGCCTTCTTGACCCACCTGCTTCAAGCCTTCACGCAGCGTCGGTCAGACGAAACCGCCGTCGCCGCGTTCGACCTGTATGACGCCCTTGAGGCGGGCAATCTTGACAAATTTCTCGCGATCCTGACCGGACTGTTGGCGAAAATTCCGTACACGCTACATCTGCCGTATGAGGCGTATTATCATTCGTTAATCTATATGATTCTCGCGTTGATGGGTGTTGACCTCGATCTGGAAGTCTTGACCTCCGTCGGGCGGATTGATGGCGTGTTAGAGACCCGCGACCGGCTGTATATCATCGAGTTCAAGTATGGCAAAGCCGGCAGCGATGCCGACGCGCTCGCCGCCCGCGCTATCGAGCAAATCGAGCGACAGCGTTACGCCGAGCGTTACGCAAACGATCTGCGCCCTATCTTTCTGCTCGGCCTGGCGATTACTGAAGACCGTTCTTTTGGTTATCGAATGCAAAATGCGTCATTATCGTAAAGAAATTTGTAACAAGTGCATTGGGCTATCTGTATCTGACTGTTTGATCAGAACGCCAGATTGAAAAGGTGGTCGTCATCAGACACGTCACTTGATGAGATTATCCCCCGATATTCACGGTTAGCCCATAAGATGCGAGACGCATACTGATTGCGTCGATTTCAGAGGGCGTCAAACGCGGCGTATCGTCCCAGGGATAGGCGCGATTCAATGCGGCGTATTTCGATTTGCCGTAGGTATGATAGGGAAGCAGATCAAGACGTTCGAAGTTCGCTTCCCGCGCAAATGCGGCGATAGCGCGTAAGCTTTCGGTGGAAGTGTTAAAACCTGGAATCAGCGGAACGCGCATCGTGACCGGGGCATGGCGGGCGATTAACTGGCGCAGATTGCTGAGAATCAATTCGTTGCCAATGCCGGTAAACTGGCGGTGAACGGCGGAATCAAGGTGCTTTACGTCGAAAAGAATCTGATCCAGATGCGGCAGTAGTCGCTCCCAGACGCTCCAGGCGGCATGTCCGCAAGTTTCGATGGCCGTTGAAATTCCAGCGGCTTTCGTTAAGCGCAGAATCGCTTCCGCAAATTCCGGCTGCATCGTCGGATCGCCGCCAGTCAGCGTCACGCCGCCGCCATCGCCATAAAACACGCGATCTCGCAAGACTTCCTGCATGACCGCGCCTGCCGTCCAGCGTTCGCCGAATTGGTGTATCGCTTCTGTCGGGCAGAGAGCCACCCGCCGGGCGTAGTCGCGTTCTTTTTCTTGCGTCCGGAGTTGATCGCGATCCTGCTGCCATTTCACCGGGCAGATTTCCGGGAATTGATCGCACGCCATGCACTGTTGCGCGGACAGCGCGAATTCCGGCTGAATGGCCTGCGATTCGGGATTCGCGCACCACGCGCAGCGCAGCGGGCACCCTTTGAAAAAGACATCTGTCCGCAAGCCCGCGCCATCATGCAGCGCATAGCGCTGAATATCAAAAATCATCCCTTCGATTTGTTCATCCATCTGAAATCCGAAGGATATTCAAACCTCACAGGTCTTGAAGACCTGTGAGGTTTTTACTACCCTTGTTTCAATTCCTAACGTTTTTTGATCACCCACCCCCAACCCCTCCCAGGAGGGGAGTTTCGCGCATCGTCGCCTCACATCGCGATTCCCCTCCTGGGAGGGGCAAGGGGTGGGTTGTAAAAATATGTTAGGAAGTGAACTACCCTTGTAATTACCCTCGCATTGCGAAATCTACCACTAACACGCTTTCCGGGCTGCCGTCCAGAATTTCCCGGATTTTGGTGGCAACGTTCTGATGTTCAGCATGCGGCAAGTAGGCGTCACGCGCCTGTTCATCGGTAAAATCCATTGTGAAGGCATGAGTATAACCTCGCGCAATCCCTTCCGGGCTGTTATTCTGGCCGCCTTCGAACGCCAAAATTCCCGGAATTTTTTCTTTCAGCGCAGCAAGCGCCGCAAAGAGATTGTCAATTTGCGCGGCAGGGATGCCGGGTTGACATTTCATCAATACAAGATGTCGAATCATGCGAATATTCCTTTTTTGTGAAACCTCACCCCCTGCCTCTCTCCGAAGGAGAGGGGAATCGCCCCTCCCTGTTGGGGAGGGGACGGGGGCGGGGTTTTCGGCGGGATTGCCGAGTCAATTTTTAGTCTTCATTCGTGACAACCACCTTCATCGCCTGACCAGAGCGCATCAATTCGACGCCTCGCGTAAGCTCTGAGAGCGGCAGCCGGTGCGTAATGAGTTCCGACGGGCGCATCCGCTGGCTTTCTAACAGTCGAATCGTCTGCTGGAACGGCTTCAAGCCGACAAACGCGCCATGAATCGTCAAGTCATACCGGGTGATGGTGTATTGATTGACCGCCGGATTATCATGCGGACGCAGGCCGAACAACACGACCTGCCCGCCGCGCCGCGCAAGCTTGATCGCCGCGCCCATCTGATTGCCGACCGCGTCAATCACGACATCCGCGCCGACTTCAGTCAATTGCTGGACGCTGGAAACCAGGTCAACCTCGCTTGGATTCAGCGCCGCGTCCACGCCGATCTGCTTCGCGAAATTCAGGCGGTACGGCGCAATATCCGCCACCATCACCCGCCCCGCGCCGAGCGCGCGATAGAGTTGCGCGAAGATCAAGCCCATCGGGCCGCCGCCGATAATCGCCACGCTGCTCCCGGCCTGAATCGGCGCTCGCGCCGCCGCCCCGACCGCGCATGACAGCGGCTCGAAGAAAATAGCGTCATCTATCGCCACGTCGCGGCTGACTTTGAATAACGCCCGTTCCGAGGTGCGCAGATAGGGCGCAAATGCGCCGTCCACCGTCGTGCCGATGGATTGATAATTCGTGCATTGATTGTCAAGGCCGCGACGGCAGTAATAACACAAGCCGCAAGTAAGGCGCGGCGCAATCACCACGCGGTCGCCCGGTTTCAGCGTCGTGACCGCCGCCCCGACCTGCGTCACTTCCCCCACGCCTTCATGCCCTATAATCAAGCCAGGCGCGGCTTTATGCGCAGGCGGGACGGCCAGAATATTCAGGTCAGTGCCGCAAATCCCGCAAGCGTGAATTTTTACAACAACATCATCAGGCCGTTCGATTTGAGGAATCGGGCGATCCTCGTATTCCAGCCGCCCTTCCCCTTGAAACACAGGCACGCGCATTGTTTGCATAGTCATAAAAACTACAACGAATAGAAGAAAACAACGAATTTAAATTCGTCCCCTTCTCCAATTCGATGTAGTTTTTTCCGCGTTCTATTTTTAAATTGTTCCAAATTCGGTACGTCGAATGATTTCTTCTTGCAACTCGTGATCTAATTCGGTAAAATAGGCGCTGTATCCGGCGACGCGCACGACTAAATGGCGAAATTCTTCCGGGTTGGCCTGCGCCTGCCGGAGCGTTTCGGCGGACACCACGTTAAATTGAACATGCGGAATGTTCAACTGGCAAAATCCGCGCAGCAGCGTGACGAATTTTTTGAGTGCCTCCCTGCCGTCGAAAAATGACGGCAAAAATTTCATGTTCAGCAGCGTCCCATTTGACGCGAGTTTCAGGTCAAGCTTGCCGACGGAACGCAGCGCCGCCGTCGGTCCTTTCGCGTCGCGGCCAGCCGTCGGCGACAGTCCGCCATCCGCTAACGGCGTCCCGGCCAGTCGTCCATCCGGGGTTGCGCCGACATGCGATCCCATCGGCACATGCGCGGACACCGTGTAAAAGCCCGGTTGATAGACGCCGCCGCGAATCGTCGGATGCTGCGCCACAAGCTCGCTGAAACGGTTCGCCCATTTTTGCGCGTACCGATCAACGCGGTCGTCGTCGTTGCCAAATTTCGGAACGCGGTGAATCAACCGCTGCCGCAAGGTTTCCTGCTGCGCGAAATTGTTCCGCAATATCGCTAACAATTCCTGAGAGCCGACCCAATGTTCCTCAAAAACCGCCTGCCGGATGACCGCCAGACTATCGGCGACGTTGGCGACCTGCACGCCCTGAACGCCGGAAAAATTATAATGCGCCCCGCCTGCGGTCACATCTACCCCGCGCTCAACGCAATCTTCAATCACCAACGAGAGAAACGGCGACGGCAGCGTTTCGGCATGAATGCTGTCCACGATGTTGCAGCCTTTGACCATCAGCGGGACAAAATGCGCTAATTGGGCATCATACGCGGCCTCTAATTCGTCCAAATCCGCCATCGCGTCCAATGGCGGCGTCGGCAGGCCGATCTGTGTGCCGGTCTGCGGGTCTTTGCCGCCAAACAACGTCAATTCCAGCACCCGCGTCATGTTGAACATCGAGGCATCGCTCCAACCGAGCGCTTTGCCCGGCGTGGAGAGTTCGACGCAGCCGACGACAGCGTAATTGAGGGCGTCTTCCGGCGCGATGCCGCGATTGATCTGGCCGGGAATAATCACTTCGTCATTGAACACCTGCGGCATCCCGCTCCCCTGACTGATGACCTGCGCGGCGGCGGTCAGAAATTCCTGCGGACTCCCGTTGTGAATCCGAATCGAAAGGTTCGGCTGCGTCAACCCCACATCCGCTTGCGCCCGCAAACACATGTAGCTCAGGAAATTCGTCGCGTCGCGGCCATTCGCAAGCTGACCACCCACCACAAGATTGAAGCCGATCGGAAATCCGGCGAAATAGCGGGCGCTGGAACTGCTGCGCAGCAGGACGATCTCGTTGAATTTCAGCCAGAAATATTCTAACAAGATCTGCGCTTCCGGCAGCGTAAGCGCCCCGCGTTCCAAATCCCGCGCTAAAAATGGGAGCATGTACTGGTCGAAACGCCCCGGCGAAAAGCTGCTGGCGTTCGATTCCATTTGCAGCAGCACGAACAAGAACCACATCGCCTGCAATGCTTCGCGGAAATCGCGGGGCGGCTGCTCTGAAATCCAATCGCATACATCGGCGACGCGGATGAGTTCCGCGCTTCTCGCCGCGTCGTCGGTTTGCGTGCTGAGTTGATGGGCGAGTTCGGCATACCGCCGCATCAGTTCTTGCGCCGCTTGCAAGGCGATCAGGGCGGCGTCATAAAACACCTGCCGTTCCGGGCGTCGTTGTTTCGCGGCCTCGACTTTTGCGCGTAGGCCGCTGGGGCCGAGGCGCAGCCAGCCTTCGACATCCGGCAGAATGTGTCCTTGCGCGTGATCGGTCTGGTTCAGGCTGAACGCCTTGCCTTTGACCGCCACCATAATGTCATCCGGGACGCGCTTCGCAACCGTATCTTCCAGGGTCTTGCCGCGCCAATATGGAAAAATCCGCTCGCGGAGTTCCTGAATCTCTTCGGGGCGGATCGTAAATTTATCCTGTGGTCGCGTCGCGAGAATATCCAATTCGCGATCTACCCAATCCACCGCACCTTCCGGAGCAATCACGCCCATGCGCGGCAGCAGCGACCGGTTGCCGACGATCAATTTATCCGCGCCAATTGCGATGCTGGTCTGACGCGCCAAATCCAGCAGCATCCGGGCGCGGCGCAGTGGCATTGGCTGGCCTTCGGTGGCCTGATAGCTCGCGGTGGTATAGCGGGCGCGTTCCAAATCAATCTGGCGGGCGGGACGCAGCAAATTGGTTTTCATCCGCGCAATCCGCTCGATAGGCCGGGTCGTTTTCCAATCTTCCGGCGGAAACGCAAGCCCCGGGTTCGCTTGCAGGTCGTATAATGTCGGTGTGTTTGTCATAATGAAATCGTACCGCGAACGTCCCCGTTCGCAGTGCCGACGGGGACGTCGGCGGTACTGCGAATCTCTCGCATTCATGGCGCGAGCCAACTGTCGCAACGCGGCGGCGAAGTACGATTTGATCCTGCGGATTCACCAATCCGAAATCAATCTTGGTCCCGCCTAAATCAATCCCGACCACCTATCCTTGCATAGGCTTTCTCCTGAACAGACCTCACAGGTTTTTGAAACCTGTGAGGTCTTCGTTTTAAACGCTATTTCGCGTCGAGATTCAGCGCGTTGACGCCGTTTTGCGCGTAAACCATATCTTCTTCTTCCGGCAGGCCGCTGACGCCGACCGCGCCGATGACGTTGCCCTGATAGCAGATCGGCACGCCGCCGCCCCAGGCGGTGTAGCGCAAGTCGCCGAAGTTGGTCATCGGAAATGGCCGTTCTAAGGACGATTGACCGATAGTTTTGGACTCTTTCTGCTCGCGCGCAGCGGTAAATGCCTTATTTATGGCAATCGTCACAGACGGCAATTTGCAGCCGTCCGTCCGCAGAAACGCCAGCAACTCGCCATGCGCGTCGGTCACCGCAATGGCCGCGCCTTTCTGATCGCGTTCTAATTCCTGACGAATGGTGTTGATAATCAGCAGGGCGTCAGCATGTGATAAATGATACGTTTGGTACATGATTCGTGTTCCTTTACTGGTTGGCAGTTAATATGGCTCATCCTTTTGCAGAACTGGCCATCAAGCTGCTGATGAAATACCGACCTGAAAAGATGTAGATTAGGACTGTCGGCAAGGCCGCAACAACTGCGCTCGCCATGATGACATTCCAACTTACGAAGAACGAGCCGGAAAGGTTGTTCAGCGCAATCGTCATCGGCTGGGCGGCAGGGTTCGGGACAACTGCCACGCCAAACAAAAAATCATTCTAGATATTTGTAAACTGAAAAATGCCAACCACGATAAATGATGAAGCCGAGAGCGGCAGCATGACCGAAGTGAAGATTTTGACAATGCTCGCGCCGTCAATTTTAGCAGTTTCATGCACGGAATCAGGAATCCCCGTCACGCCGCGCTTTTTGGCGGCTTCTTTGGCAAGCAAGGAGCAAGTCGAACCGGCTTCAATTAAAATCGTTTCGCCTTCATTGTTTTGACAAGCTTCATTTGACAGGGGCATACTTGTCGGCAAGCGGCAAACAGAACTGTTCGCCGGTACGAATAAATTGTGGTATTGTTCCTGTCGACAAGCTCTGGAAACGCCGCTATTCGCGCTTAACGCTTGTCAAAAGGAACATGAACGACACGTTTTTTTTATAGAACTTAACAAGCCCTGCTCGCAATGTTGCTGTTGAGACGAGGATTCCCTTTCATAGAGGGGTAACACCTTATTTCCAATAATGTCTGATGAAGATTTTTGCTTTTTTTTCATTATTTTTCAGAGTGATGCTTGACTTGGAGTTTACTCCAGACCCTATACTATCGTTCGAGGTGAATATTATGAAAATATCAGAAGTGAGTGACGTATGTGACCTTTCGTCGGATACGCTGCGCTACTACGAACGGATTGGACTCGTCCCATCCATAAAACGAACGAGAGGCGGAATCCGAGAGTATAATGAACTTGATGTCAAGCGGATTGAGTTTATCAAATGCATGCGGAACGCGGGGCTTTCGATTGAAATGTTGATTGAATATTTCAATCTGTTCGAGCAGGGCGATGAAACCGCAGAAGCCAGGAAAGACTTGTTGATAGAACAGCGGGGCGCGCTGGCATCCAGGATTGCGGAATTACAGCGAACTTTGGACTATTTAGATCACAAAATCGCGGCCTATGACACTCATGTTTTACCGGCAGAAAAAGCCATGCTTCAGTCAGAGGGCGGCTCTACTGAATTAGAGTGATTCGCATATCAAAGTTTCAGCCGAATGTATAGAAATGTGCATGTATTTTTTGAAGAATCGCACAATAATAATGAAATAGGAGAAGACGTTATGGAAAAGTCACACGTATTTTATACCACATTTAAAACCTCGTTACGTGAAAATCTGTTACAGAAATTGCACCGTCTGATGAAACAGGCCGGATTCGAACAGATTGATTTTACCGATAAATATGCCGCCATCAAGATTCATTTCGGCGAATATGGAAATCTGGCCTTTTTACGCCCCAATTACGCCAAGGTCGTCGCCGACTACGTCAAAGAACTGGGCGGTAAGCCGTTTTTAACGGATTGCAACACGTTGTATGTTGGAAGCCGCAAAAATGCGCTCGATCATCTGGAGACTGCTTATGCGAATGGCTTTTCGCCGCTCCAAACCGGATGCCATATCATTATCGGCGATGGCTTAAAAGGCACGGATGAAGCGCTCGTCCCCATCAACGGCGAATATGTCAAAGAAGCCAGGATCGGTCAGGCCATCATGGATGCCGACATTGTGATCTCGTTGACGCACTTCAAAGGGCATGAACTGACCGGTTTCGGCGGTGTCATTAAAAACATCGGCATGGGGTCGGCTTCCCGCGCCGGGAAAATGGAGCAGCACTGCGAGGGGAAACCGAACGTCAATACAGACAAGTGCATCGGATGCGGAATCTGTCTGAAAATCTGTGCCCATGATGCGCCCACCATCACCAATGGAAAAGCCGTGATCAACCATAAAAAATGCGTGGGGTGTGGCCGATGTTTAGCCGTGTGTCCCAAAGACGCGATACAAGGAGGGGCGGATGCGGCGATTCCGATGTTGAATCGTAAAATGGCCGAGTATAGTTTGGCGGTGTGCCAGGGCAGACCCTGTTTTCATATCGCGCTGATCTGCGACGTGTCGCCGAACTGTGACTGCCATTCAGAGAACGACATCCCTATTATCCCGAATGTGGGGATGCTGGCCTCGTTCGATCCGGTCGCCCTGGATGCCGCCTGCGCCGACCTATGCAATCGCATGCCGGTGATGGATGGAAGCGTGTTATGCGAGAACCTTCGGAAAGCACATGACCATGCGGAGCATGATCATTTTGTGATGACACATCCTGAGACAGAATGGACATCGTGTATTGAGCATGGCGTCAAAATCGGTCTCGGCAGCAGCGAATATGAATTGATCCAGATTTAATGATTCGATATAACTGCACCCGAAAATTCACAATCAGGAGATGATTATGAACGAACAAATTTTAATTGCCTATTATTCACATTCTGCGAATACGCAGAAGATCGCGAACCTGATCCAGGCCGAAATAGGCGGGACGCTGTATCAGATTCACCCCCAGCAAGCCTATCCCCGCGCATATAATGCCGTCCTTGAACAGGCGAAAAAGGAAATTCAGGCTGGATTTCGGCCGGTGTTAGCAAGCCAAATTGACAACATGGCCGCCTACGAGATTATTTTTATCGGCACGCCGAATTGGTGGAGTTCCATCGCGCCGCCAGTGGCGACGTTTCTTTCGACATACGATTTCGCGGGCAAAACCATCGCGCCGTTTTGTACGCATGGCGGCGGCGGATTAGGGCGAATTGAAAAAAATATTGCGAAACTGTGCCCGCGATCAACTGTCCTGAGTTGTTTGGAAATCTCTGGCAGCGGCGCAGGGAACGCACAGGCCAAAATATCTGCATGGCTGCGCACAATCGGTATTACATCATAAATCCTGAACATGGACATCGAGATATGCGCATAACCAACTCCAACGTGAAGGGCGTCGGTTTTTTATTGTTAGCGATCCTGATCGGTTCGCTCCAAAGTGTCGCGGTCAAATGGATCGGGGGCAATTATTCCGTCCTGGAAATCGTCCTGGTTCGAACGGTGAGCGCTCTCCCGTTCGTTCTGCTCTTTTTTCGCCTTGAAGGCCGGAAGGGATTGCCAACCACGCAGCAGCACACGCTCGAATATGTGCGCGGCGTTGTGCTGTTTCTCTCCTATACGACGTACATGATGGGATTGGCCGCGTTGCCGCTGGCTGATGTCGAAGCGATTCGCTTCTCCGGGCCGTTGATGATTACGATCTTGTCGGTTGCGATCCTGGAAGAAAAGGTCGAGTTGCGCCGATGGATCGCACTGTTAGTCGGTTTCATGGGGGTGCTGTTGATTGTCAAACCTGGCGCGACCACCTTCAATTTAGGATCGCTGTTTATCCTGCTCTCGGTGTTTTTCTATGCGCTGATTGCCATTATCACGCGCAAACTTCAGGCCAGCGACAGCAGTGCGACGATGGCGTATTACAGTTCACTCATCTACTTCGGTGCCGTGTGTGTTGTTTCTCCGGCGGCGGCGGCAATTGGAGAAACTCCCAACGCGCACCCCAGCCTGGCGTTTCTTTTTCGAACCTGGAGCATGCCCACCCTGCTGGATGTAAGCTTCATGTTCGGGATGGGATTGGTCTGGGCGGGGTGGATGTATTTCATGTCACGCGCCTATAGCGTCGCTCCGGCCTCGGTGGTCGCCCCATTTGAATATGCGTCGCTGCCGATCAATATGGCGTGGGGCGTCGTCATCTGGCGCGACATTCCAACCTGGAACACCCTATCTGGCGCTTTTTTAACGCTCTTGAGTGGATTATATCTTTTGTATCACGGGCGCAGGTAAATAATAACAACGAAAACATTTATCGATGCGAGCATTGAACATTCATCACAGAAGACCTCACAGGTCGTTGAGACCTGTGAGGTCTTCTGATAAATCAACGCTCGCATTTATAAAAAGGAGAACACGATGGAATACGCTCGATTAGGTCCAACCGGGATGAAGGTATCGCGCATCTGCCTCGGCTGCATGGGGTTTGGCGACGCGGAGCGCTGGATTCACAAATGGGTGCTGAATGAGGAAAACAGTCGTCCGATCATCAAAAAAGCCCTCGAAATGGGGATTAATTTCTTCGACACGGCGAATGTCTATTCGATTGGCAAAAGCGAAGAGATTGTCGGGCGAGCCTTGAAAGACTTCGCCAATCGGGATGAAGTGGTGATCGCTACCAAAGTGCATGGCAAAATGTTTGACGGTCCAAATGGCTCCGGGCTGTCGCGCAAGGCGATTCTGAGCGAGATTGATAAAAGCCTGAAGCGGCTTGAGACAGATTACGTCGATCTCTACATCATTCATCGCTGGGATTACGATACCCCTATTGAAGAGACGATGGAAGCGTTGAACGATGTGGTACGGGCAGGCAAAGCGCGGTATATCGGTGCATCCGCCATGTTCGCGTGGCAATTCCAGAAGGCGTTGCATGTCGCCGAGCAGCACGGCTGGACGCGCTTTGTCTCGATGCAGGATCACCTGAATCTGATCTACCGTGAGGAGGAACGGGAGATGCTGCCACTCTGCCGCGCCGAGCAGATCGGAGTGACGCCATATAGCCCGCTCGCTTCAGGCAGATTAACGCGCGACTGGTCGTCGGAAAGCTCGCTGCGGGCTGAGACCGACCAAATCGCGAAAGGCAAGTACGATGCGACCGCTGAAACTGATCGGCAGGTTGTTGAGCGCGTGGCAGAACTCGCGCAAAAGCGCGGAGTGCCGCGCGTGCATATCGCGTTGGCGTGGCTGCTGCAAAAAGAGCCGGTGACAGCGCCGATCATCGGAGCGACGAAAATTTCGCATTTAGAAGATGCCGTCGGCGCGCTGACCGTGAAACTGGCGCAGGAAGAAGTTGCATATCTGGAAGAGCCGTATGTGCCGCACCGCATCATCGGGCATCAATAAAGCAGGAGTGCAAAAGCTCGCTTTTGCAGAGTGACGGCAAAAGCAAACTTTTGCACTCCTGTGTATTGTGTCAATAGGCTGTAACTCAACACCTTCTGACAACTCTGCCCATAACGTTCTGTGTCAAGACATGTTAAATTTACATCATCGGAGCGGTTGATTTCCCCCTGATGGCGATTGATGCCAGGAGAATTCTTCGCAATATTTCGAAATATTCAGCAGAATGCCGGTGGAGGTCAGGCAGACGATGAGCGACGTGCCGCCATGACTGATAAACGGCAGCGGCAAGCCTTTGGTCGGAAACACGCCCGTCACCACGCCGAGATTGATCACCGCCTGCACGCTGATGAGGAGCGTCAGCCCGAACGCCGTAAACGTGCCGAAGAGGTCGGGCGCATTGAACGCGATCACCATGCCGCGCCAGATCAGCAGCCCGAATAAGACAATCAGAATAATGCCGCCAATCAAGCCCAATTCTTCGCCGACGGTCGAAAAAATAAAATCCGAATACGGTTCGGGCAGATAAAACAATTTCTGCTGTCCCTGCCCAAGCCCCACGCCCGTCAACCCGCCTTTGCCAATGGCGATAAGTGATTGAATCAATTGATACCCCGAATGACGCGGGTCTTGCCAGGGGTTAAGAAACATCATGATGCGAAGCCGCTGATACGGACTGCTCCAGGCCATCATGGCAATCATCGGCAGCGCGACCACGCCGATGCCGAGCAAATGCGACAGGCGCACTCCGGCGATAAACATGATCGGAATCACGATCATGACAACATTCATGGCAGTGCCGAGATCCGGCTGGATCACAATCAATGAAAAAAACACGCCCAGAATGATCAGGCAGGGGAGGACGGTATAACTGAAACTGGTGACCTTTTCCTGCTTTTTGACGAGATAGGCGGAGAAATACAACACGAGAATCAATTTGGCCACTTCCGATGGCTGGAACGTGCGAAACGTGCCGAGCGGCAGCCAGCGCCTGGCATTATTGATTTTGGCGCCGACACCGGGGAGCAATGTAAATACCAGCAACGCAAGCGCTAAGGCTAAAAAGGAATACATGACGCCAGGCCGCCTGTACACCTCGTATGGCACGAACATCACCGCCGTCATTGCCGTTAGGCCAAAGAGAATAGAAAGCAGATGGCGCAGCAGAAAATGATGCTCACTGCCGAGCGCTTCGGCATGGAGACCACTGGTGCTATAGACCATGACGACGCCGAAGGCGACAAGAATCAGCACGATTGCCAGCAGAAGTTTGTCAAAAGCCAAATGATGCATACCTATTTCAGGAGTGCAAACGCTTGCTTTTGCGATTGCCTGACTTCGTCAGACTACAAAAGCAAGCGTTTGTACTCCTTTTCGCGTTTTACCGAATTTTTAAGGTCGCCAGACTGAGCAAGGCCAGGACAATTGACACAATCCAAAACCGCACGATCACTTTCGGCTCTTCCCAGCCTTTCAGTTCGAAATGATGATGAATCGGCGCCATGCGGAAGACGCGCTTGCCGCGCAATTTGAACGAACCGACCTGAATCATGACGGACAGCGCTTCCAGCACGAACAGCCCGCAAATCACAAACAGCAGGATTTCATGTTTGGTCAAAATCGCGACTGTGCCGAGCGCTCCGCCAAGCGAAAGCGAGCCGATGTCGCCCATAAAGACTTGCGCCGGAAAGGTGTTGAACCAGAGAAAGCCCAGACCTGCGCCAAGCATCGCGCCGCAAAAAATCGTCAATTCTCCTGTGCCAGGCACATGCGTAATATTCAGATAATTGGCCAGCATGACGTGGCCAGTGACATACGACAATCCGGCAAATGAAAACGCGGCGACAATCGTCGGCCCGATAGCCAGCCCATCGAGGCCGTCAGTCAGATTGACCGCGTTCGAAATATACACGATCACCAACACGACGAACGGGATATAAAAAATGCCTAAATCCGGGTTAATGGCTTTGAAAAATGGAATGCTGATCGTCGTCATGAACGTGCCATCCACGTTGAAATAAATATACAACGCAACGCCTGATGAGACGGCAATCTGTCCGATCATTTTATAGGTGGCATTCAAGCCCATCGAGCGTTTTTTGATTAATTTCAAATAATCGTCCCAGAAGCCGATTAAGCCGAATCCCGCCGTCGAAAGCAGCGTAATCCAGATATGCTCGTTCGTCAAATCCGCCCAGAGCAAGGTCGAAAGGAAGACGGCGATCAAAATCAGCAAGCCGCCCATCGTCGGCGTTCCCGATTTTTTCAGATGCGTTTGCGGCCCATCTTGCCGGACATTTTGTCCGACTTTGTACTCGCGCAGCCGCTGAATAAGCCAGGGGCCTAATGCCATGCTGAGCAGCAGCGCCGTAAACGTTGCGGTGAACGTGCGAAAGGTAATATATTTAAACACCCGGAGCGCCGGAATGTCATTCTGAAACAATTGCAGGAAATGATACAGCATAGCCTAAAATTCGTACTCGCAAGCGCGACGGAGCGCTTGCCGAAATAGTTATTTTTTCACTCCTTTTGCGCCGCTATACCCGGCAAGAATATTCGATTGATAGGAAAAGGTCAAGCTATTTTTTTCGCGCTGACGCTTCAACGCCAATTCAATCAGGGCTGTTGTCAGTTGCGAAAAAGTTTTTCCCGATGCTTCCCAGAGATAGAACGCGAGCGAGCCGGGAATTGTGTTGATTTCGTTGACGTAAATATGTTCGGTGTCGCGATTGACGAGAAAATCAATCCGCACCACGCCGTGACAATTCAGCGTCAGAAAGGCGGTTTTTGCCATTTTCTGAATCGTTTCCGCCATATCTTCAGGAATTTCAGCCGGAATTTTGCGTTTCGCGCCGCTCATTCCTTTGCTGGCGTCGCCGCTGACGTATTTATCGTCGAAACTCAGCACATTGACGCTGCTGACAGGCTCTTCGCAGACGGACGCTTCGACCTGTTCATAATCGCCAAGCACGGAGCAGTTGATTTCCTGAAGATTCGTCACCGCCTGCTCGATCAGCACTCTGGCGCAGAGACCGCGCACCGTGTCAATTGCGGCTTCCAATTCCTCGCGATTCTCCGCTTTCGCCACGCCGATGCTCGACCCAAGCGCCGCCGGTTTCACGATCATCGGATAGGTCAGCAGTTGTTCGGCCTGTTCGATAAATTCTTCGCCGCCTTTCGCCCAGTCGCGAGAATAAAACCAGGTATATTCCACAATCGGCAGCCCGACGGCCTGAAAGATCATCTTCTGCGTAATTTTGTCCATCCCGATAGCCGAAGCAAGCACATCGCAGCCGACATAGGGAATATTCATCAGTTCAAACAACCCTTGCAGCGATCCATCTTCGCCATGCGTGCCGTGCATCACCGGGAACGCCACGTCAATTTTATCAAGCAGCGGTTTGGCGAATAGGCTGAACGCTTTGGGGTAGGCAAACAGCGCGTGTTCATCAGCGTTGGCCGACACCAACACCTTTTGGCAACTTGCCAGCAGTTCGTCCATGCGCTTGAAATTTTCGACATCCGTCAATTTCTCTCCGGTGTACCATGATCCGTCTTTCGCGATATAAATGGGAGCCACGTCATATATTCCCCGATCTATCGCATGAAACGTTTGCAGCCCGGAAATGATCGAGACTTCGTGCTCGACCGATTTTCCGCCAAAAATCACTCCAATTTTAATCTTCATATATTTTTTAGAAACGACAGGGATGCGTGTAAAAAAGGATATTCATAATTCTTTAGGAGTGCCAACGCTTGCTTTGGCGAGTCGCTTTTATAAAGAACGCAACGCCAAAGCAAGCGTTGGCACTCCTGAAGACTCTTAAAAACGTATTAAACAGTGCACTGCGTTTATCTATCCTTTTTTACACCTATCCTTGTCGTTGTCGTCAATTTGTTCTCACGATGCGAAATCCGACATCATGATACGGATGCGCGGGGCCACCATAGTTGCGCCCGCTGGCGCGGACTCGCGCCGGGAAGTTGTACCAACTGCCGCCTCGAATGACGCGCATGGAGCCGCCGCTGGCATACACCGGATTCACGGCAGGCGATTGCGCGTGCAGCGTGGCATATACGTCGCTGATATACGCATCCTGACACCATTCCCAGACATTGCCGTGCATATCGAACAGCCCCCACGCATTCGGCTGCAATTGCCCGACCGTGTGCGTCTGATTGCCTGCATTTTCTGAAAACCAGGCGTATTGCCCCAACTGCGCCGGATCGCTGCCGAAACACCAAATGTCAGCACTTCCGGCGCGGCAGGCATATTCCCACTCTGCTTCAGTCGGCAGGCGGTACATCTTCCCGGTGTCTTCGGACAATCTCAGGCAAAATTCCTGCGCCTCGTTCCAGGAGACTTGCTCGACAGGAAGATGCATTCCTTTGAAATTGGAAGGGGTTGTCCCCATCACGGCGTCCCACTGCGCCTGCGTGACCGGATAGCGTCCGATAGCGAATTCGGACAATTTCACGGCATGGCGCGGACATTCATTGAAGAAATAATCGTTCCACCAGCCCCATTGCTTTAATAGGCGTTGCTCTTCCTCGCTCTGCCCCATTTCGAAAATTCCGGCAGGAATCTCCACCATATACCGCTCTAATTCCGCCACAAGGCGTTTGCGTTTATCTGACGCAATTTTTTCCTGTCGTTCCTGCTCTTCTTTTTTGATTTCTGCCGATGTTTTCGGGCGTTCCGGCAATGGCAGGGCAAGCGTGATTATGCCATCAAGCCCTTCAATTTGGGCGGTCAGGGTATTTCCATACGTCAGGAGCATCCATGTAATCTCGATGGAGATATTGGCGCGCCCCCACTTATCGCAGGCCGCCGCGCCTAACATAATATCATTCAGAAAAAAGCCGACTTCGCGTCCGATAGCGGTTTTTTCGCCATTCATGACCACTTTGGCCTGCAAGGTGGCGCGAAATTTTTCTGTGGTTACTTGGTCAATAGACACCACGAACACGCGAAATTCCTTCACGTCAGGCGACAGATTGGATGTTTCGGTTTTATGCGATGTGTGCATACGTCATTTTCCCGTTATAGTTTCTCAAAACAATCGCGTATCGTTTGCAGGTGAACAGCCAAAACGACCAAAACAAACGTTGGCACTCCTAAAGAATTACAGTCGCTAAATTGAAAATTCTGTGAAAATTTTATGAAATTTTGTAACTCTTTACCACGAAACACACGAAGTACACGAAAAAAATCAAGACATGTATCCGATGAATGAGAATTTTCCCTCTATTTTCGTGTATTTCGTGGTGACTGCTAAACAATGACGAAATTTTTAAAAAGCGCAAATTACTGCTCATTATACGTATCCGGCAAATCGTTTTCATACATAACAATATCGCCCGGCTTGACGAACGTCCACAAATGTCGGTTGGCGTCGGTCAAATTGGCGGCGACGTAGCAGCGTTCCGCCGGGTAATTGGCGGCTTTTAAGCCTTCCTGGATCGGGATGGTCTGGCGTTGGCCGACGAGAATGACGTAATCACAGCATTCCGCCGCATGTTGGCCGAAAGCGTAGTTCAATTGATATTCTTTCGCGCCAAGTT
Organism: Candidatus Moduliflexus flocculans; assembly: GCA_000739515.1. Taxonomy (GTDB): domain Bacteria; phylum Moduliflexota; class Moduliflexia; order Moduliflexales; family Moduliflexaceae; genus Moduliflexus; species Moduliflexus flocculans. The sequence continues at coordinate 116,843 of DF820455.1, read as the reverse complement.
CCACCATGCCGGGCGTGATGAGAATACGCTGCCCGCCATCCATCGAAGCCAGCACGTCAAGCGCGGAGTGCGCCCCAACCGGATTGGAATTGTAGGCGTCGTCAATAATCGTAATCCCTTGCGCGGTTTTTTTGAGTTCCAGCCGATGCGTCACCGGATCGAGATTTTTCACGACTGCGGCGATAAGCGCCAAATCCATGCCCAATTCGCAGGCAACCGCCGCCGCCGCGACGATATTGTAAATGTTATGCTTGCCGAGCAGCCGCGTTTGAAAGGTTTTCTGGCGTCCATCCGGCGTCTGGAATTCGAAGGTGCTGCCGGCGGCGCTGACGCTGAGATTGCGGGCGGAATAGTGCAGATCGTCGGAATCAATGCCATAAAAAATTTTTTTGACTGACGTGAGGTTCGCGACGCTGCGAACATGCTCGTTGTCCATGTTCAAAAACGCGAGACCGTCGGGTGGAAGCGCTTCGATCAATTCATGTTTGGTGCGGATAATCGTCTCAATATCGTGAAATGTTTCCAAATGCTGCTCGCCGATGGCCGTCAGAATGCCGATGTTCGGGGCGACCAATTCGCACAGTTCGCGAATGTCGCCGGGCTGCCGCGCGCCCATTTCGACGACGAACATTTCATGCACCGGCGTCAGCGTGGAGCGAATGACTTTTGTGACGCCCATCGGTGTATTATAGCTTTCCGGCGTCATGACGACATGGAAATTTTCGGCCAATATGCGCTGCAAAATCGTCTTCGTGCTGGTTTTGCCGAAACTTCCGGTAATGCCGATAACGCGCAAGCGCGGCATTTCGCGGATGCGGCGGCGGGCGTCGCGATAAAACCAGCGATTTACCGCAGATTCGATTGGCGACATCACGATATTCGCGGCAAGCGCCAGCACAAACGGGAACAGATTCAGCAGCAGGAGACCGGCAAACAACATAAACGCCACCACACGGCTATTCGACGCGAACAAGGCACTCACGCCCAGAATGGCGAGGCCGACGAGCAAAATCAGCATCATCGCAAACAGCCGGATAGCGCGTTGCGTCCAGACGAGCGGCTTCTTCTCTTTTTGTTGCGAGCGAAAGAAAAATAAGGCGGCGTAGGCGGCAATCCATAAGAGCGCAGCGATGCCGATTTCACCGAACACAATTGGCAGCAAGCCGACGGCGGGAATCGCGTCAAGCGGCGCGAATGTGTTGCGAGCATTCTGCTTCAGCCAGCGGAAATACCGTTCCGTGCGGTAGGAATTCAGTTGCAGCGTGTGCAGTTGTTTTTTCAGTTTCCAGCCCGTATGGATGCCGTAAACGGCGAGCGCGAGCAATATAAAAAATGTGGTCATACGATCAAATTCGTCTCCACGAGAAGTCTGTTTTTGTTCTCCCTCAGAGACGCAGGAGCGCAGAGGTTTCTGATTTGAAACGCCCTGCGTCACAGCGTCCCTGCGGGAAATAGAACATGTGTATTTATGGTTTGGAAGCTATTTGCGACATATCATATTTCAAAAAATTATTCACAATCAGCGTCGTTTGCTGAAATCGGTCTAAAAAAGCGTAATGTCCGGCGTCTTTCAACACGACCAGGCCCGCGTCGGGAATCAAACGTTCCATCAGGCGGCCATCGGCGACCGGCGTGGCGGTGTCGCGTTCGCCCCAGATCAGCAGCGTCGAGGCAGCGATGTTCGGCAGCAGATGGCGCAAATCTTCGTTTACGACCTTGATGAACGTGCCGCGCATCACGCCAGTCGCCTGCCGGTAGTCCGCTGAACCGGCCTGGTTGCGAAAACGTTCCAATATCGGTTCGCCATGCGCCCGGATGCCCGGCAATGTCAAGATCATTTTCGCGGCTTTGAACGCAGAGACTTTCATATAATATTTCAGCGAGCGTTTCGGGCGGATGCCGGCGCTGCCGAACAAAATCATTTTCGGAATCGGCTGCGATGACGCTAATCGAATCGCCACGCGCCCGCCGAAGGAATGCCCGATCAGGATCGGCGCGTCAAGCTGCATCGCCTGCATGAATTCGCGGACAAGATCGGCGTATTCTGCCGTGCCCCAGACGGCTGGCGGCGGATCGCTCTGTCCAAAACCGGGAAAATCAAGGGAAATCGCATGGAAAAAGCGTTCAAGATGAGCGTGAAGCGGAGCAAATGTCGTCAGATCAACGCCCCAGCCATGCAGCAGCAAAATCGGCAGACCTTCGCCTGAGGCGTGATAGTGGAGTTTAAGATTGCGAATGGTGATGAACATGATTGAGGAAGCGCGCTATTCTTTCCGCGCCATAAATTCATTGGCTTTGAGATCGGAAGGGATGTCTAAATATGGCAGCACACGTTCGGCAATTCGCTTGAACAGCGGCGCGGCGACTGTGCCGCCCCATTCATTCTCGGCGGGTTCGTCCACAATCGCGGAAATGACCACCGCCGGATACTCTGCCGGAGCAAAGCCGACAAATGACGTGACTAAGCGCGTGCTGGAATAGCCGCCAGCGCTGACATTAAATTTCTGCGCCGTGCCGGTTTTTCCGGCCACACGATAACCGCTTGCCGCCGCGCGTTTCCCCGTGCCGCGCTCCACCACATTGCTTAATATTTCGCGCATGATTTGCGCGGTTTTCCGGGAGATAACCCGCCGTATTTTCATCGGCTCGATCCGCTGCACCGGCACGCCGTCTGCTGTGCGGATTTCTTTCACGATATACGGGCGATACAAAATGCCGCCGTTTGCCAGCACGGCGAAGGCGTTTGTAATTTGAAGCGGCGTCACGGAAATTTCCTGGCCGATAGAGAGAGATTGCAGGGAAATATTCGACCATTCACGCGGTTCGCGCAGTTTTCCGGTAATTTCTCCGGGAAGATCGATCCCGGTTGCGCTGCCGAAGCCAAAGGCACGGATATAGTCGTAAAAACGTTGCGAGCCAAGTTGTGCGCTGATTTTCATGGCGCCGAGGTTGTTTGATTGCACGAGAATATCCTCGACGGACATCAATTTCGAGGCTTTCCATTCTTCGGGCGTTTTCGAGTCGGCGCGAAGAAAGCCGTTGTTGTTATCATATCGATCCTGCGGGCTTAAAATCCCTTCATCAATGGCAGCAGATGCCTGAACGATTTTGAAGGTCGAACCCGGCTCGTAATCCCACGCGACCGCGCGATTTTTGTAATATTCCTGCGGGAAGCGTGAAAATTCGTTTGGATTATAATCGGGATAATTCACCATCGCTAAAATTTCGCCGGTATGCGGATTCATGACGATGACAGTGGCATGGCGGGCGCGCTCAGCGCGGAACGTGGCTTCCAGTTCGCGCTCCACCATGTATTGAATATTTTTGTCAATCGTCAGCACAAGGTCGTATCCGGAATTTTTAATGTCTAAATCCCAGCTATTTAACGAATTCCGTTTCGCGTCCATCTTGACGGAATAACGGTCGGCGTTGCCGCGGAGATAACTGTTATAATGATATTCCAGCCCTTCCAATCCCTGATTATCGTATCCATATTCATCCAGGCCGGTAAAGCCTAAAATATGGGACGCGAGGCGGCGCTGCGGGTAAAAGCGCTTGGTATCAGGCACCAGAAAAATCCCGGCGTTTCGCATGTCATCTTCTGCCAGCAGCGATTGAACGCTCGTCAATTCTTCCGGCGTCAACTTCCGCTTGAGATACGTCAATCGCGACGATTCATCAGACGCGGCATTCAATTTATTCGATGGGATATCCAGCAGTGTCGAAACTCGTTGCAGTGGCGCGGAATTCGCGGTAGCCTGCGAGGTGCGCATCACAACTGATTTTGTGTCAATGCTTTCTGCCAGCGTAAATAGATTGCGATCAAAAATTTTGCCACGCACCGGAAGTGTCAACAGATTGCCTTTCGACTGTTCCTGGGCAAAATTGAGGTATTTGGCATGCTCAAGAACTTGGAGTTGTGTCAACCGCGCAACAAGCCCCACTTGCACGAGCAGCAAACCAATGAAGATGATTAAAATACGTCGTCGCAGTTTTTTGGTGACAGCCATGCCTACTCTTCCCTTTCTATTGGACGATGCGAAGTTGTTCTTTTGCGATTGGCGCAAACCCGCGTTCTCTCATCTCTTGCTCGATCCGATCAAGGCGCGTCAGTTGATGTAATTCCAATTGATAGGTCTTTTGTTGTTCGATCAATTCTTTTTTTTGCTGTTTTAGCGCAATAATTTTATAATTTAACTGCTGTAACTGAATCTGTTGTTCTACGTAATAGAGCGCCGATAGAAACATCAGGCACATCAACAACATCATCAAGGCCGATGATTTTTTCAACGAATATTTGCCAATTCGAATCCTCCATCCTTGAGAGGATTGGTTTGGTGGATACTGTAATTGAAGAATGTCTGCTGCCATGCGTGTCATAGAACACTGATGAGGCTGATCGGACTGATTTTCGCTGATTGGATGTGTTGTATTTTTTAATCAGGGAAAATCACTCCGATCAGCCCAAGCAGTGTTCTATTTTTATAATCTCTCGACAATCCGCAATTTTGCGCTGCGGCTTCTCGGATTGAGTCGCACTTCTTCTTCCGACGGGGTCACCGGTTTTTTTGAAACCAACGCGATCTGCGGCGTTTTTCCGCAAATACAGACCGGACAACTCGGCGGACATTCGCAGCCCTTAGCCAGACGCGCAAAGGTTTGCTTAACGATGCGATCTTCTAACGAATGAAAAGAGATGACGCATAATCTGCCGCCAGGCGCTAAAAACGCGACCGCGCGTTCCAAGGTGTCACCTAATTCGCGCAATTCGCCGTTGACTTCGATTCGAATCGCCTGAAACACTCGCGTTGCCGGGTGTATCCCTTTTTGCTGAAACTTTTTGGGAATCGCCCGATCCACAATCTCCGCAAGCTGCGTTGTGGTTTCAATCGGCGCGGCTGCCCGCGCTTCGACAATCTTTCGCGCAATGCGTCGCGACTGGCGTTCTTCGCCGTAGCGAAAAAAGACATCCGCCAGCGCCTTTTCTTCATACATATTGACGACCTGATAGGCTGTCAATGCGCCTGATTCCGGTAACGTTGACGCATCCATCCGCATATCGAGCCAGCCGGAACGCTGAAAACTGAATCCACGTTCCGCGTCGTCGAATTGCACCGACGACACGCCCAAATCGAATAACATGCCCTGAAATTTCGGCGCTTCGATGCCATGTGCTTGCGCCCATTCCAGCGCCACGCGGTCAAACGCTTCATGCCGGGCATGATACAGTGTCACGCGGTCACCGAACTCCTGAAGCCGTTCGCGAGCGATCTGCAACGCGACCTCATCCTGATCCACGCCAATCAGGCGGTTATCAGGATGCCGAGCAACAATCGCCGCCGAATGTCCGCCGCAACCGACAGTGGCATCGAGAAACATGCCGGGATTCTCGCACCCAAGCCCATCAAGCGCCTCGTGAAGCAAGACTGAAATATGCCGCTCTGCGCGGCTGCTCGTCTCACACATTCCTAAAACCCTCATTTTCCTGGTATCGTACCGACATCGTTAGAGAATGTCAAGAAGAAAGAAAAAATAATCATCAGGAAGTCGTTGAAATATCAATAATTACACCGACACCCTCGCAATATGCGGCATAAACTTCTCGCAACTGGCCGATTTTACTAAGGATACAGGGCGCTTCTTCATTCTGCTTCTATCAGGCATTTCTGGACGCGGCGAGGCTATCGCAATGAGGCGTGCTGTGTTGGCAGGTCATACGCCACGAGAACGCCCTGTTCTGTCAATTGATTTTTTAGGCGCTGAGGTTTCGCGTAAATTCGATAAAAAATTCTTGCCTCAAGAGTCTTTATATAGAAGTATCGCCTTTGTGCCGATGGCTGTCATCATAATACCCATTACAAGGGAGGATTCGCATGAAAAGTTTACGCAGCCGGCTGTTAATCTCGGTCGGATTCATTATTTTTGTCGTGTTAGGAATCAGCACCTTGATGCATATCAATGACCTGAAACACGATTACCTTATGGCATTAGAAGCGCGTTCTGAAGCTATGGTACAAGGATTAATGAATGACATCATGACCCAATACAACCCGAAATATGTAAGCGCAATCGGGACGTTCAGCGGCTTATCCATGCAATGCCAGCAACTCTATGAAAGCAATAACGAGAAGGGGGTCGTCTCTGTCGCGATCATCAACCCGGAAGGGATTATCGTTGCTCATAATGACCGCAAACTCAAAGAGACTCCCTCTTCGTTGCCGCAATTTCAAAACCTCCTCAAACAGTCGAAAATCCAAACCTTGCTGATCGGAGAGTTCTATCATACAGTGATTCCGTTGGTGACGAAGGATCAGCATGTTCTCGGCGCGATTGAAATCGTGGTTACGGAAGAGTTGTTCGAACAAAAGGTGCATCAAGTCTTGAGCCATGCGGTGCTGCTCTTTCTCATTTTTTTGGCGGCAGCCTTGACGTTGATGTTTATTCTGGTGACCATGCTGCTCAGTCGTCCGGTGCATCAGCTCGTCAGCATTGGCGAAGAATTTGCGCGAGGAACCTTCATCGCGCTGCCGCCCGATGTCAACAAACAGGATGAAATCGGGCGCATCGGGCGGGTATTTCACCAAATTTCCGAATATTTGCAAGAAATTTCCACCACCGCGTCCCATATTGCCACCGGCACGTTTATTGACAACGTGCGCATTCGCTCGCAGCAAGACGCGCTTGGGCGCGCGTTTCGCGACATGGTTGCCTATCTGCGCCATGCTGCCGAGGTGATGAGCCAGATTTCTGAGGGGAATTTGACCGTCGGCGTTCAAATCCGTTCAGCCGCGGATGCGTTCGGGCAGGTGATTACAGCAATGACGGAGAATTTGCGCGCGCTGATTGCCAGAATTCGCAGCACGTCGCGGCAAATTGCCGATACTGGCGAGCATATCCGCAATCTGGCTTCGCATGACATTGAAATCGCGAAAAACGTGACGCATTCCGTTGAAAACATGATCGCCACGATGAATGAAATGGCCGCCAGCGTCGAAGAAGTCACGCATAGCACCGAAGTGTTGTCGTCATCGGTGGAAGAAACGTCGGCGTCAGTTTCTCAGATGAGCTCTTCAATTCGGCATATTGCGGAAAATGCGACGGCGTTGACCGATCAAACCCACAATACCATTGCGTCGCTCCATCAAACCGTGACCTCGTTAGGTGAAGTGGTGCGCCAGGTGGACACGTCGAAACAATTGTCGCAAGAGACCAGCCAGGATGCCGCAGAAGGCCAGGAAGCGGTCGAATTGGTCATTTCTTCCATGGAAACGATTCACGATACGGTGACAACCGCCGTGAAAGCGATCACGCAATTCTCCGAACGGTCGCAGGATATTGACACGATGCTGGCAGTGATCCGAAATATTACAGAGCAAACGTCGTTGTTAGCCCTGAACGCCTCGATTATTGCGGCGCAGGCCGGAGCGCACGGACGCGGATTTGCGGTGGTGGCGGACGAAATTAAAAGTCTGGCGAATGGCGTTGGCGCTTCGACAAAGGAGATTGCGGCGGTTGTGCAAACCCTGAAGCGCGATACCGCCAATGTCGTGCAGACCATTCATGAAGGCGCGGCGAGCGTGGAACAAGGCATGATGCATACGCAGCAGGCGCGCGCCACGTTGCAGAAAATCCTCGAAAGCGCCCAACATTCGTCCAACGTGGTCACTGATATTGCCACCACGCTGCACGCGCTGATGTCCACCAGCGAAGAGGTCGCGATGGCGATGGCAAAGGTGGATATTATGACGAATGATATTACCCGCGCCACGAATGAGCAAAAGACCACGACCAGCCAGATCGACCAGGCGATTTCGCATATCAACGACATGGCGGCGCAAATTCATATCGCCACCAGCGAGCAATTGCGCGGGATTCATCAGGTGTTAGATTTAGCGGGCGAATTAATGACGGTGATCCTGAAAAACCAGGAAAGTTCGTCGCAGATTACCAACACCGCCGAAGCCTTATCTCAGCAGGCTGATGAACTGCTGCATTCAGTGGATCGGTTCCAATTGAAAAGCTGAATCGTTTTCTTTCTCAGCGGCGGGTTTTTATCGCCATCTTTTGGCGTCGTGGGGAAGAGAGTCTCTTTCTGGACAGGCTTCTCCGGCGGAAACGTTCGCCCACGACGCGCGTCATATTTTTACGGGAAGGTTCTCTGGTTGTGTTGAATGCTGATCAAGCGCAATTCTGTAAATTCTTCCAGAGCGGCTTTTCCGCCAAACCGTCCCCATCCACTATCCTTCACGCCCCCAAAGGGCGCTTGTGGCTCATCGTTCACGGTCTGATCGTTGATGTGCACCATGCCCGTATTAAGGCGGTTTGCCATCGCAAGCGCTTTGGATAAGTCATTCGTGATAATGCCGGAGGATAACCCATACTTGGAATTATTCGCCACTTGCAAGGCTTCTTCGGCATCTTCAACGACAATAATGGGCGCGACCGGGCCAAACGTCTGGTCGGTGAAAACGCGCATATCGCTTGTGACATGCGTCAGCACGGTGGGATAATAATTTAATCCTTCGTATTTGCCGCCAGTAATGAGCTTTGCGCCGCCGTTAATAGCTTCCTGAACATGCGCATGGACTTTATTGAGGGCGGCCTGATTGATTAGCGGGCCAATAGACACTGACGGATCGCGCGGGTCCCCGACCTTCAAGGCGTTGGCCCGTTGAGCCAGCTTTTCCGTGAACGCCTCAGCAATCGAGCGCTCCACGATCACGCGCTCGGTGGACATGCAGATTTCGCCCTGATGCAGGAAAGCGCCCCAGGCTGCCGCATTGGCAGCGTACTCTAAGTCAGCATCTTTGAGGATGATGAGCGGGTCTTTGCCGCCCAATTCCAACACCGACCGTTTGAGATGCTTCCCCGCTTTTTCGGCAATGATGCGGCCAATTTCGGTGGAGCCGGTAAAGCTGATGCGCCGCACGGCCGGATGCGTGATCAGTTCGTCGCCGACGTCGGCGGCATCCTCTTTGGCATGCGTGATCACATTCAGAACGCCCGCAGGAAAACCAGCTTCTTCGAAAATCTCAGCGATCAGAATGCCGCCTGTGAGAGGCGTTTCTTCGGATGGTTTAAGCACGGCGGTATTGCCATACGCAATCGGCAAGGTAATCGCCCGACTCGAGAGAATATACGGGACGTTAAATGGCCCGAATCCAGCAACCACGCCCGCCGGCTGTCGTACCGCCATGAAGGATTTCCCCGGATAGTCGGCGGGAATCACTTCTCCCCCCATGTTATAGGTTTGAGAAGCAGCCTCTCGAAACAGGCCAGGAACGAAAAACATTTGGAACATGGCAATGCCAATCGTCGAGCCATTCTCTTCCGTCAGGATTTTCACCAATTCCTCCTGGCGACGCTCCATGATATCTGCCGCCTTCAGAAACATCTGGCGTTTCGCCGCCGGCGGCGTGGCAGCCCATCCCGGAAATGCCGCCGCAGCGGCTTCGATAGCGCGTCGAGCATCTTCGCGTTTGCCGCGAGGGGTCACCGCAATAGTTTCACCATTGTAAGGGTTGGTGTCGGCGAAAGTCTCTTTGCTTTGGGCGTCAACCCATTCACCGCCAATATACATTTTGTAAGTCTTTCCCATGATATATCGCTCCTTTAGTTAGACCAAATTGTGTTGACATAGAACATTTAATCCCGAGCATCCTTCCGTGATGGGGCGAGTATAATCGCATTGAGCGCAATTGGCATTCATAATCACAGAATTCATCTGACATGATCGCGATACTTCAGCATGATTACCTGGTCTGTAGGCCATTCTTTGATAATTTATTGTGCGGCCTCGTTCATCCTCCTTTCCATGTTCGCCCAACGACCAGCGCAAGATAGAACGACTTCACGCCATCGTTAGAATTTATCAAACGTCAATCAATTGCATATACCCGTATTTTACTGTCAACGATAATTCTCTCCTGATTTCATAATATCATCACCTGCGCTTCTTTATCCAAAGGTAACTACACAGCCTATGTTGTATTGGGGAGAGCCTTGAAGGTGTTTGTCAAGGCTTCAAGGACGTTCTTCCCCTGTTTTTTGATCGTTGAAATAAAGCCACGAATGCGACAGAATGCGCGGGTACCCTCTGGAGAACGAAAGGTACCCGAAATCTTCTGTTTGACTTTGATCATGCGGAGATCGCGTTCGGCGAGATTGTTGTCAAACGGGACGCGAAAGTCCGTCATAAACCGCAGTGTCTCGGTC
>DF820455.1:87971-105436 GCA_000739515.1 Candidatus Moduliflexus flocculans | reverse complement strand
CCCCCCAACAGGTCTTCGATCATCCGAAGGGCTTGCGGCAGATCTTCAATGGTAGAGACGACAATGACAGGTGTTTCCATAGAACATTTTTATACTCGTGTTTCTTGACTAAAATCAAGTAAAATTTTATCAGAATATGATGCCTGTGTAGTTACATCCAAAGAATGTCTGTTCGACAACCAGCTATGTTTTATTTCTGCCATCCATACCGGAACAAACGCCGAGTGCAATCAATCGCGTTATTGCAAAATAAAATATCTTGCGCAAAATAGTTGGATCATGCAATCGTGAACATCATGTCAAAATAATTTTATGCAGAATGGGAGGCCGTGTACTCAACGCGGACACCGGGATGACGTAGGCTGAATTCCATATCCTGCCCCCGCCGTCGCTGTCACTCCTCGCAATGTTCTCATTTGGCGAGAACATCAATCCCATTCTGGCATGATGATTCATGGAAAGGAGGTGAGGCGCATGAGGTCTCCATAGCAATCGTTCGTCACGCAGAAAGAAGACTCTTGCAAAACATGCTCGTAAAGCAGCGATTTCAAACACACACGCGACAATCAGGAGGGAACATTATGAAAGCATTCGTCAGATTTACTCTCGGTTTATGTGCGCTGGTAATGGGGAACGGGGCTTTGGCGGCAGAACCAGCGCTGAAAGATATGACGCTGTATGCGACTGGCGGCGCGTATCTCAATCCTCATTTTATGGCGACGCAGCATGAATACACCGTTGCTGTTAACAGCGATATTGCCGAGCTTCAGATCAAAGCATTGGCCGCAGCCGATGATGCCACGCTAACGATTAACGATGAAGCCGTTGCAGCAGACGCCGGATATACGGCAAAACTTGAGGTAGGCGTCAATACCTACATGGTAAAAGTCACCGCTCCGGACGGGATGGCAGCAACGTATGCTATTACGATTACCAAAGAAGACATCGCGCCAGTGGTCGCGAAATTCCTCAAATTGACCTATACCGATCCAGACACGAAAACCGTGATGCCGTACCGGTTGTTTGTGCCGGAAAATCTCGACGCCGGGAAAACCTATCCGCTCGTGCTATTTCTGCATGGTGGTGGCGAGCGCGGCGATGATAATGAGAAGCAGATTCTGGCGAATCAGGGGCCAACGATTTGGGCGAAACCCGAAGAACAGGCGAAACGGCCCTGTTTCGTGTTAGCGCCGCAGGCTCGCAACGTTCCTGATGGCGGTTTCGGCATTACGCGCGATGCTGAGAATAAGCTCAATTTGGCGCGGGTTTTCGAACTGTCACAAGACGCTCAAATGGCGATGAAGGTGCTGCAACAGGTCATGGCCGAATATCCGGTTGATACCAGTCGCGTCTATGCGACCGGATTGTCGCAAGGCGGCTATGGCACCTGGAATTTGAATCTTACCTACCCGGATGTGTTCGCGGCCATGGTGCCGATTTGTGGCGGCGGCGATCCGGCGCTGGCGGCAAACCTCGCGCAAAAACCGATCTGGGCGTTCCATGCTGAGGCAGACCCAATCATTCCAGTCAGTTATTCCCGCAACATCATCCAGGCGCTCCGCAATCTCGGCGGCAATCCGCGTTATACAGAATATGTGGCCGGCACGTATATCAAGCCGTTAGAGCATTTCTCTTGGGTGCTGGCCTATCAAACCGTTGAAATGCGCGAATGGTTGTTTAGCCAAAAGAAACCATAATCGCTGATCCGTCTGGAGTGTGTCGTCTCGCCGACTTCCTCGTCGACGCGGCTAATAAAAACCGACGAGGACGTCGGCGGTATAAAGTTCTCTTAAAAATTCACGTTTTAATGTAATAGGAGGTTGTATCATGAAATATCGCAGAATCGGAAGAGCCATGATCGTTTTCGCATTGCTCTGCGTCGGATTTACGGCTCAGGCAGACTCCACAGATGCAGTGGTTGCGTCGGCCTCGAAAGCCGTGGTCAGCGTTGATTCCGGAAAATTACAAGGGTTTATCCGCAATGGCATTTACACTTACCGCGGCGTGCCGTATGCGCAAGCCGCGCGTTTTATGATGCCGGAGAAAGTCACTCCCTGGGAAGGGATTCGGGGGGCGATGAACTATGGTGCAATTTGCCCGATGCCGCCGATGGCTGATGTGGCAGGCGATGAAATGTTCAATCCACATCGCTACCTGCCCCAAAACGAAAATTGTCAATTCCTCAATATCTGGACGCCGGGAATTCAGGACAACCAGAAACGCCCGGTCATGGTCTGGATTCATGGCGGTGCGTTCACGAACGGGTCTTCAATTGAACAACTTGCGTATGATGGCGAAAATCTGAGCAAGAAAGGCGATGTGGTCGTGGTTTCTCTCAATCACCGCCTGAATGTGTTAGGTTACTTCGATCTTTCCGCCTATGGCGAGCAATACAAACAGTCGGCGAATGTCGGCGTGGCGGATATGGTGGCCGCCCTCGAATGGATCAAGGCCAACATCGCGCAGTTTGGCGGCGATCCTGAGAATGTCACTTTGTTCGGACAATCGGGTGGCGGCGGCAAAATCCTGACACTGATGGCGACTCCCGCAGCCAAAGGTCTGTTCCACAAAGCGATTGTCCAGAGCGGAACGTTTCCCGGCATGGGGATGACGCTGATTGAGCCAAAAGCCAGCCGGCGCGTCGCGGAGTTCACCTTAGCGAACCTCGGCCTGAAACCTGAACAGGTCAGCGAACTCCAGAAAATGCCATATCTCCAGTTGCTTGATGCCTCGAATAAAGCCCTGGCGCAAACGGCTGAAGAGCAGAAGATTTCAGGATTGTTCGGTGGGTTCTCGTTGATGTGGGCGCCGGTGGTGGATGGCGAGTATATCCCGGTGCATCCGGTCGGCGCTGAATTCGCAGCGCAGGCTAAAGACATTCCGCTGATGATCGGGACGGTGCTGAACGAATTCAACACAATCATCATCAATAACCCGGTGGCGCTTGAAGCCAACAATAAAAACGCCTGGACAACAGAACAAGCTCAAGCTGAATTAACGAAGAAATATGGCGACAAGGCCGAGTCGGTCGGAAAAGCCTTCCTGGAAGCCTATCCGGATAAAAAGCTCGCCGATGCGTATTTCATTGATACCTTAGTGCGTCCCGGCACGATTGCAACGGCGCAACTGAAGGCCGATCAACAGGGCGCGCCGGTCTATAGTTACGTATTCACCTATGAATCCCCGGTGATGGATGGCGTTGGCATGGCCTGGCATTGCGCGGAAATTCCGTATATTTTCAATAATGCCGGTCTGGTGGATAGTGCCACTGGTGGCGGAGATGCGGCATTTGCCTTAGCGGATAAGATGAGTCTGGCCTGGATTCATTTCGCCCGCAGCGGCAATCCAAATCACAGCCGCCTGCCTGAATGGCCAGCCTTTACCCGCGACAATGGCGCGACCATGATCTTCGATAATTTGTGCGTGGTGCGCAACCATCATGATGAACAATTGATGAACATCCTCACGTCGAAATAAGCGCTAGAGAAACCGCAGGCAACAATCTGCCAGCAGGAGGCGACCGTCTCTTGCTGGCAGATATGGTTTACGATGACTCGCTTAACCTCAAGCGCGGGCAAAACATCTGAGAATCTGATTCAGAGTGTGCAGGAGCATCTCAATCAAAAATTCACGCAACATTGATGCCGTTCAACCGTCTTGTTAGGAGTTGAAGCGCCCTGACAGGGGCGACTGAACGCGACAGAGAATTTACAGCGCGGCGTCTTGCGCATAAGAAAAGACTTCGATGCCGAGTTCGAGAGCGGTGCGCCGCGCATCGTCGCGCATCATCGGCGTGATGATCAGGCGGCGCGTGGCGGTGCGCTGGTGTCTGCGTTCGTAGAATTTCACCTTGCGGTCGAATGTATATACGTCGCTGCGACTCATCGAAGATTTCAATTCGCACACAATCAGCAACCCGTTTTTGATAATCACGTCCAGTTCGACTTGATCCGGACGCCCGAACACCTCGCCGCTCTCATCGAAGTCGTTGACATTGAGCACCTCGACGCCGAACGATTGCTCCAAAATGCCTTTCAACGCAGTGCGAAACGCCTCTTCGGACTGAAATCCCCATCGCGAACCAATCGCGCCGATGTCGCTCTGATATTTTTTGGCAAATGCATCCAACGTACTGAGAACATGTTCAATCGTTTTTTGATGTTCTTCCCACTTGCGATCTTGTTCTTCCCGTTCTTTCTTATGTTCTTGCTGATGGGCTTCCCATTCTTTTTTGCGTTCTTGCTCGTGAGCTTTCCATCGTTTTTGACTCGCTCGCTCGTGAGCTTCCCACTTGCGATGCTGTTCTTCCCGGTCTCGCCGCAATTCGTCAAGAACGCGGTCAAAGCGGCTTTCGGTTTCGCGCTTATCCGCGTACTGGTTGCGCGTCAGATTCAAAATAAAGTCCTGAATCTCGCGGTCTTCCCGAAACATCGCCGGAAGTTCGCGCTTGATCAATTGTTTGATTTCAGTCGAGAGCATAACTCATTCCCTCCTTACTGAAAAACATTCTAACGTCATAGGAAGAGTGTCAAGCAAAAAATCTTGCTCATCAAGAAGAATCAGAGGGATACGCGCAACGCGAATTCTTGTGTTCACGCCAGAGAATCAACGTGATAACGCCAACGTTACGTGGATGCTCGCATCCACGCGAAACATCGAACGAGACCGTCGCCTGTCAGGGACGTTCGCGAATAGCCCGCTGATTGATCGGCGGGAACGGGTGAGAGATTGGCTTGCATGACGACGACGAACAATTGCTGAAACAAATTTTTTAGAGCAAGAAAACACTTGACAAGAATGCATAAAATTCTGTAATTGATAAATCGTGTAAAAAAATTCCCACGCATCAAAAGAATACACATTACCTTATTTTTCGAACAATCCATGAAAACCATTTCACTGACTATTCCAGAAAAATTCGAGCAATATGAAGAAGACGACATGAAAGCGATGTTTCAACTCTTTTTCGAAGAATTTTTGGACGAGTATTTCGAGCGCGTAGAAGATATAAGATTGAAAAAAAAGATTCGAAAACACACGCGCATTCATGCCCTGACTCATGATCTTGCCGAAATCGTATGACGATTCGAATCACTGCGTTCTTTCGAAAACAATTGAAACACCTGATGAAAATGTACCGTCACGCTGAACATGATTGCATGAACGAACTTCACCATTTTGATTCGATGCAATCATTTTCTTTAGGCGCAAACCTCTATAAAATCAGAATACCCAATTCGGACATTCCCTGTGGAAAGTCTGGCGGATATCGCATCATCGCATTTTTTCAAGACATCAAAGGCGTGCTTGTGCCACTTCTCGCGTATTCGAAACGAGAAAAAGACAATGTCACCATCAAGGAAATCGAACATGCGCTTGAAAATGTCTTGAAAGAAATTCAGCAAGAAGATGCTTGATAATGTCTAATAAGCGCATTCGTTCTTTTTCTTTATTTTTATTTCTACTTTGTTAAATTCAGGTTTTACAGTATCGGTGAATATCCTTTTGTCTCTGTTGATGCCTGATGTGCATTTGTTTTAGTCGTTTACCTTCACGTCCACTTCTTCCAGCAGCCGTTCCATATTCCGTTTACCCGTTCCGTTTTCAAAAGCCCTGAAAGGAACTATTCAGTCGGTCGAAACTCCTGTTTCGACCGACGCCAAACGCATAAAAATTCTATTTTCACGGGAGTCATCATGAAAAAAGAGACGATTCTGCATATAAGTGTTGCTGTGGGTTGCATAATCATAGGCTTTTTGATTGGCAAAAGTCAGAACCCTACCACTCAACAGACCAAACCAGATGCGCCCTATCAACAAGAAGCCATCAACAACATTCTTTCTAAAACGAAACAACTTCTGAAAGACGGCAATCTTGCAGAAGCGGAACTCTATTTTGTCAACGGGATTCATCAGTATCCCGGAAACTGGGCGCTCCTCACGCAATATTTCAAAAGCATCGTCGCTCACGCGCAAAAAATTCAGGCTGAAGGCGATTATGAGTCCGCGTTAAATTTACTCAACGATCTCGAAACCTTTGTTCGCGCTCAAGTGTTAGACGTTTCCACGAAGAATATTGAGGATTTTCCCCGACTATTTCAGGAAATAGAACAACAGAAACAAGCGATGCAAGACGCCCGCGCCGGCGCGTTGCTGCAAGAAGCGCAGCGCTTGCAAGAAACCGTTCCTTCCGTCGAAGACGCTGAAAAAGCGGATGCGTATCTTGAATCGTTAAGAAACGTCGTATTTTCTTTGAATGCTGTTGAGGTCGAGTTGTTGAAAAATGCCGAATTTCGAACGACGATCCCGCAGGCCATCTCCCAAATAGAACAACTGATTGAGAAATTCGAGCGACACGCTTCTGCACGGGAAAACGCATCGAATGCCACACTATTAGCAGCGCGAGCGGATGAATTCATCGAAAAAGCCAAGCAAGCTCCGCCTCAATCCGATATGACGTTGTACTACCTGACCTCGGCAGAATCTCTCATCAGCCAGTTAGTCTTGCTTTCCCCTGAAGTAAATAACGGCGAATCACTGGCATCCGGCTTGATCGCGAAACTTGAGGCGACAAAGCAGCAGATCGGAGAAAAAGAGTCTGCGGCAATTTGGGAAAAAATAGAACGGTTCGAAGATTGGGAAAAATTAGAGCCACTGGTAAAAAAAGGAGATGCGCCGAAAGAGAATTCGAATGAAAATGCGCTAAAAAAACTCGTTGATTTGCGAGAATCGATTCTTACTCAATCGGCCAATCTGTCATCGCCAAAACACATAAAATTGACTCGTGATTTGATTGAACAAATCGATTATTCTCTTGCAGATATACGAGAGAAGCAACTAAAAGCATACGATGTATGGGCAATTTCTCAAATCAGAGTATTTTATAACGATTATAAAGAGGCATTAGGAGTCGGAGGAGATAAAAAAGCCATGTATAATGCAATGGCGCTTTATTTAGGAAGCATAGATACTCGCTTCCTTTCCATGCCTGTTCAAACGGCATACTCAGAAGTGTTTAGCAAATTCTATGCCGCATTGGATGATAACCAGAAAATCAAGCTTTCTTCGGAAATCATCATGAAAAGAAAAGAGGCGTTATCCAATTTTTAGAGGAACGGAGATGTATCATGAAAGCGTCTATCCTGATCTTGATGTTGATGTTCAGCGTAAATTCTGTGGCGATTGCCGAAAGAGACAGCATTTCGGATTCGAACAGGCAACGCCCCATGCTTATTTCTGTATTGCCGTCGCTTGCAATCCCAAATGCGGCACGCCAAATGCTGATTGCGGATCGAGTAAATGCGATGCACGTAAACATACGAAACGAAGGCGTTCGTTTTCCTCTTCACAATTATCGAAATGAATACATCAAGGCTGGCGTATATGGCATGAACGGCAGGCAGCGCATCGCAGAAGCCATCGGAAATTCCGGCGCCCGCCATTACGCAAAACGCGCTGGGTATCAACCTCTTTATCAAGGAAAAGTCGGACAGGGGCAGGGCTTTGATTTCGTGTATCGAGCAGGCCGCCGTATCGTCGTCATCGAAGCAAAAGGCGGGTCAAGCATCCCGAAAGTCTATCGAGGCGCGTTGCAGGGAACTCCTGAATATGCGCTCTCGGTTGCGAGGGCGACATTACGCAGCAACACCGCCGATTTTACAGCCAGACAAGCGGCAAAAGCAGTAATTCGCGCATACAACGCGGGACAACTTGATATTGAGGTTGTTAAAACAGGACACGTCTATAGAAAATCAACCGTTACGAAGGTTAAAACGACGTATGGAAAAATGCCCAATAGTTCGAACATATCAACATTACATAAGATCAGCCTGCGTACTGGGGGAATCGCTGCTTTAATTGGCGGAGGATTCGATCTTCTTGCGCAAACGCGTTCTGGAGAAGGCATTCATTGGAAACGGACAGGCTCGATAGCCATTTTAAGCGGCGTTTCTGGATATTCTGGAACAATGGCAGGCACGGCAATTCAACGCGCTCTTCTGAAAAATAGCGGCCAATTAACCTCCAAACTCGCGGTATCGAGGCTTGGAGGATTGGCCATAGGCAACCTGAGCGGAGGCGTGATCACTGGCGCGATTTTTTCCTATGGCGCGTATTTTTTAGGGTATTCGGATATAAAAACGGCCAATAGAAATATGGGCGCCACCGCAGGCAGTTCAGCGATAGGCGCATTAGCTTGGTTTATTGGCGCAGGCAGCGGCGGAACAGCAGTGGTCGTGATGGCCGCCGGAGCAGGAATCATGTATTTATTCCATCTTGACGATGAAAACACGGAACGCGAACGAGTCGCGTACCTGATTCAGAGCATACAAAAAAACCTCAATCAAAAATCTACACCATAAACGAGGCCACGCATGAAAGAATTTCCGAATATGTTCGCGCCGCTGCGCCAGCAGCTTTTGGATGCCGCCGCCCGCTTTGCGACGGACGNTTTCCGAATATGTTCGCGCCGCTGCGCCAGCAGCTTTTGGATGCCGCCGCCCGCTTTGCGACGGACGCGCAGCCGCTCAGCGACCTGTTGACCGCGATGGTGAACGACATCGAACGCGCCATCGCCGAGCCGTTGGAACTGTTTCCGGTCTGCCATCATTCGCCGTCGTCGGCGCTGCATATCGTGCGCCGCCTGCGGGAACGCCCGCCGAAAGTGATTTACATGGAAGGCTGCGAAGATTTGCAGGCCGTGATCGAGCATCTGCAAGATTGCAAGCTGCCGGTGGCGTTGCAGGCGTTTGCGGGCGAATCCGACGCCTTTCCGCCGAGTTGGACGCCGTTGAGCGTCGTCTTGCCGCTGACCGAGGCGTCGGCGGAATATCAGGCGATTGCCTACGCCTTGCAGCATCCCGACACCGTGCAACTGCTCTTCGTGGATTACGCGGTGGATTTCGTCTTTCAATGGACGCCGCAGGAAGAAGACGCGCTGAAAAAGGCGACGCCGGATGAAGAGAATCTGCCGTCGGAAGAAGCCGGAATGCACGGCACGGCGGTCGGTCTGGAACTCGGCGACATGACGCCGACGTTCGACCAATTCCTCGAATTCCTGCTGCGCAACGCCAACACGCGCCATTTTGCCGAATGGTGGGATCAATATGTCGAACAGGCGGTCATCGGCAGCGATTATCAGACCTACCGGCAGGTGATGTTCCTGGTCGGCAGCCTGCTGCGGCGGCTTGGGCGCAACGCCGATGACATCCGCAAAGACGAGTTGCGGGAAAAATACATGTGGACGCGCATCAAGACGCATCTCCGCGCCAACAAGATTGATCCGAAAGATGCGATTTACATCTGCGGCGCGGCGCATACTGCCAGCCATGTCGAAGAATTCGGCGCGAACAGCGACGCCTTTTGGGCGATTCCTGCTCGCACGAACACGAAATGGCTCTACGGACTGATTCCGTCCAGTTTCGCCGCCATCGAATACCAATTCGGCAATCCGGCGGGAACGGTGTCCTTGGCGGAAACGTCGTGGAAAAAAGGGTTAAAAACCGACAATTTGAAATCGTTTTTGCTGGAGCGACCGAACAAAAAAGCCGCGAAAAACGCGTCGAAAACGGCGCAGATGAAAGCCTCTCCCGTTGCGAGCGTCCCGGGCGATCAGCCGACGCGCCTCGTGGATTTTCTGACGCGTCCGCCGCAATTAGCGCAGGAAGACGAAGGCCAACTGCTGCAATGGTGCGCCGACATCGTCGCGCTGGCCCGCAAAAACGGCTATTTATCCAGCACGGCGGATTCGATTGCGATTTATGAAACTTCGATGCTTTTAGCCAATCTGCGCAACCGCCCGCATCCGTCGCCCTACGATTTTCAGGACGCCGCCGTCACCTGTCTTGAAAAAGACCGGACGCCGAAAAAGCGCAATATCGCACAGTTATGCCTGCAACTGCTCGGCGGCGACCGCATCGGCGTCGTGGGCTACGCGTCGCTGCCGCCGCTCGTGCAGAACATTTACGACCGGCTCGAACCGTTGAAGGTCAATCTTTCCGCCAGCACGAATCAGCGGGCGTTGATGGATTTCAAATCGTCGCCGGAACTGCTCGCCTGCTCCGACGTGCTGTGGCGGCTGAATTATCTGCTGTCGAACTCGGTCGTGCAGCCGATTATGGGAGAACGGACGCTCGGCCATGCGCCAGTGCAAGAGTCGTGGGATATTCGGATCGGCAAGTATCAGGGCGCGGTCATTCAGCTTGGCTATGAGGGCGTGACGCTTGAGCAGGTGCTTGAGCAGCGCATCAAGAAAAAAGCGTTCGATACGCAGGCGCGCGCCAGCATCGCGCTCGAATGCGCGGAAGATACGATTTTGTATCTCCACAGCCCGCGCCTGACGCAGGAACTCGGCGAACACGCGATTCTGCTTTTGACGAACGAAACCAGCGCGGAGGATGCGCCGGAGATTTTCGACCGCGTGCGGCGGCTCGCGCATTATTATCGCGCCACGCCGACCGGCCTCCCGGCTTGGCTGCAACGCTTCGTCGCCACCGGCTATTCGCATTACGCCACGCTGCTGCCGCAAGCCTTCGCGGATCGCGGATCGACGCCGGAGCAAATCGCCGGAATGTTCGGCTTTATTTTCACGCTCGAAAGCTTCGCGCTCGCGTTAGGATGCAGCCGCTCGCAACTCTTGATCGCGGTGCGGCAGGCGGGGCAATCGCAGCCCGAACCGGCCAAACTCGGTTTGCTCTGGACGGCGGAATGGCTGCTGAACCTGCGAACGCTGGAAGAGATTCGCGCCTTTTTCGCGCATGTTCTGACGAATCCGCTGATGATGGCGGCGTTCCCGGATTACCTGAAAGGCTTTCTCTTGGCGTTGAACTTTACGCCCCGCATCGCCCGGTTCGTCGTGGAATTGCTCAGCCGAGCGTTCGGCGAACTCTCGAATTCGCAGTTGATGCCGTATTTGCCGGAATTGATCATGCGGCTGCGTTCATCCGGGCAATTGGTGCAAACGCTCTTGAAAGAAGCGTCCGCAAGTTTTCCGAAAACGCTAACGGAGTTTGTCTCATGGCGCGCGCCCTGGGCTGAAATGCCGAAAGCGCAGCCGCAGGCGCGTCAGGTCGCCGCCGCCGAAGCGCTCAGCCCGGCGGAACAGAAGCTTCGCGTGCTGCTCTTTGAGATGCCCGCCGCGACCGACGCGATGGCGCAACTGTTAGGATCGCAGCCCGGCGTCTGGCGTCAAGAAACCGCAGAAGAAGCCGTAACCGAAGATATGGCAACGGAAAACAGCGATACTGCCGCGCCGAACGAACTGGCGATTCAGGCCATCCTGCAAAGGTTCCCGGAAACAACAGAAGCAATGGCCGCGTTATTGCGGTAAGAATTTTTCAGGCGCGCGCGGGAAAAAGTCATATAAATTCGCCTTGACAGATCGCATCAATGTTCCTAATGTAATAAAGGCGTGCGAGATGGAAACTGCGCATGTTTATTCACTCACTATGACATAGATTATCACGGCTGCGATCTGTGCCTGTCGGATGCTATAATCTTCTTCAAGGAGGAATTGGTTATGATTTCAGGAAAAAGTTTTTCATTTACCGGCGATTTGTCCACAATGTCTCGGAAACGTGCACAAGAGGAGGTGTTGCGCAAAGGCGGATCAATCCCCAGCAGTGTCACGCATGAACTGGATTATTTAGTGGTCGGCAATTTGGATTCTCCGCTGTTAAATCCTCACGCCAAAAAAGGGAAAAAATTCCTGAAAGTCGAAGAGTTGAATGAACGGGGAGACGATATTAAGATTATTACCGAAGGGCAATTTATTGACATGCTGGAAACCACCGGAGAATAGCCAGTTCCCCCGAATTTTGGGCGAGCGTTCAGGGCGTTGCTGTTCAGGCAGTAACGCCTTTTCTGTTACTTTCCCCAGAAGATGCGGAAAAGATGCGCGACGGGCATTCTGTTTTTCTTCCGTCATCATCGAGCGCATCTTCTGTAAACTCCGAAGCCTGATGTTTCAGCGATTTTTCATAATAATATTCGGCTTGTTTGATCTGATTCAACGCTAAATAAGAAAATGCTAAATAATGATCGATTTCTAACGGAATCGGTTCGCCATTCAACGCGATCTGAAATTCTTTGATTGCTTCAGCATACCGTTTTTCTTGAAACAAAAATTTGCCTAATTCGCAATGCACGCTTGTGTTGTTTGGCTCCAAAGCCGCGCGCGAATAACAGCGCCGGGCTAACTGTTCTTTCCCGTGTAAGCTGGCTAAATCTCCAAGAAGGTGGTAATCTTCCAGCAACACCTCGGTTGCGTGTACAGGCATAATTTGTCGCAAGCGTTTTTTGGTCAGCGCTAATAACAGCGACAACACAGCAATCAGACTTACACAGGCAGCAATGCCGAGGCATAATAGTAAAAAAGTTCGAAGGGAAAGAGGGCGTATGCGCTCTAAAAACCGAGGAGACTGAGACATCGTGACGGTTGCGTCTGACAGCGTGTGACTCTGGCGACCCGGGCGAAGCTGGGGACGAAGCGCGTAAATTACGGCATATTCAGCCTGAGATCCCGGGGTACTTGCCATAATTTCGAGTTCGTATGGGGAAATTGAGGCGCTCTGGAAAATGATCGTCGCAGGAGCGCAGATTGTTTTTTGATCGAGCGCCACGCGATGCGAGATATCTTCGTAAACATTAACAACGACTGTTCCCTCTACAGTTGTAAATTGCAGGATAATTTCTAAAATATGTTCCTGTGCCGCTTCGGCAGAAAAAGGTTCGACGCGCAGCCAATCCGTGTGTATGCCGTCTGCCGCGTGAATATGCCTGACATCCGGCGTCGTCGTGATGGTTGTCATCGTTTCAGGAACGACATCGGCAGTAAAATATGCTGAAGTTATGCGAGCGGGAATTGTCAAAAAAAAGATCGTGAAAAAAGAACCTATCCAGATATAAATCCTACGAAAATTCATCCTTGTTGTTCCATGGGAAAAGTACGTGTTCGGAATGCATCATTTAATATCGCTTCGTCCCGCCGACGAGGACGGCGGTGGACTCGCCACAATTCATGCCTCAGTGTCCTATTGTTAGGAGAGCATTATTTTAGAGAACAGACGCTCTTGTTGGTATAAGAAGAAATCATGATATTTGCAAAAAACCTGGTTCTTCAGAAATTTAAAGGAATTACACTCAGGCCGTTCGACTGGCACAACTTACGAGACCGTGCGAAAAACGGACGGGATGAAAAGCGTTTTCGCGAGAAGATTCTTCTTGACAGGCATTGTTTCGCTTTCAGAGAAGAAGATACATTTTTGAAATATCGTCGGGGCAACAACGATTGATCTGGCAGAAATACGTTTCTCCAGAGAATACCATTCGCGCAACATGAAAAAACAGGCCGTGCTCTGTGTTGATGATGAACGTTTAGTGCTGACCAGTTTAACACGCGAACTCCATCGCATGTTAGGCGCTGACTATTTGATCGAGACATCTGAAGATGGCGAGGATGCGCTGGACATCTTTCAGGAATTGATTTCAGATGGGTATGACGTGCCGTTAGTGATTTCTGATTATATCATGCCGCGCATGAAAGGGGATGAATTGCTGCGACGCGTTCATGACGCCTCTCCGAAGACGCTGACGATTATGTTGACCGGGCAGGCTGATATGGATGGCGTGACCAGAGCGATTAATTATGCCAATCTGTACCGGTTTATTGCCAAGCCCTGGCATCAATCCGATCTGAGCCTGACGGTGAAAGAGGCGTTGCGCAGCTATGCGCAGGCGCGGCAATTGGAAGAACATTACGCCGTGCTGGAAAACATGAATGTCATTCTTGAACAGCAGGTGAAAGAACGCACTGTCGAATTAGAAGCCCGACACCTCGAATTGCAGGAAAAAAACACACAGCTTCACGCCTCCAATGCCAGTAAGGATAAATTTTTTTCCATTATTTCGCACGATCTGAGAAGCCCGCTCAGCACGCTGCTTGGTTTTGCGCAACTCCTTTCAGAGCAGATTCGCACCGCGCCGCTTGATCAGGTGGCCGAATATGCCTGTAAAATCTGCAATTCAGCGGAACGGCTGAACGCCTTGCTGGAAAATCTGCTGAGTTGGTCGCGTTTGCAGCGCGGCGTCATGGAACATTGCCCTGACGAAATTTCTCTCTATGAACTCATCGAGGATAATCTCGCCCTCTTTGCCTCCAAAGCGGAAAGCAAACATATCTGGCTGAGCAGTTCGGTCGGCGAAGAGGTTCGTGTGTATGCTGATTATCAAATGGTGAATACTGTCGCGCGCAATTTGCTTTCCAACGCCCTCAAATTCAGCCGTTCCGGCGATTCCATTCAGATCAGCGCCACCATCTCCGACCGTCATGTCGAAATCGCAGTCGCCGATACAGGTCCGGGAATTCCCGCCGAAGACCTGCCGAAATTATTTCGCGTGGACTCTCACTACACCAACATCGGCACAGCCGGAGAAGCCGGCACGGGATTGGGGCTGCTGCTCTGCCAGGAGATGGTGGAAAAAAACAGCGGATCGATCTGGGTGGAAAGCGAAGCCGGCAAAGGCACGACCTTCCGCTTCACGCTGCCGAAAGCGTATGCTTAAATAGAACACTGATTGGGCTGATCAGTGTTCTATTCTCTCTCAAGCGGCGTTAAGCTTCGAGGGCAATTACACGTTAAATCGCACGTTGATAATATCGCCGTCCTGCACGATATATTCTTTGCCTTCCAGCCGCAACGCGCCATGCTGGCGGGCGTTCGCCATCGTTTCGTATTTGATCATGTCGTCATACGAGATGACTTCGGCGCGGATAAAGCCGCGTTCAAGGTCGGAATGAATCACGCCTGCGGCATGAACCGCCTTAGTGTTGACCGGAATCGTCCAGGCGCGCACCTCGTCTTTGCCGACGGTGAAGAACGACATTAAGCCTAACAACTCGTAGGAGATGCGGATCAATTTCGTCAACCCCGGCTCTTGAATCCCCAAATCCGCCATGAACGCTTTGGCGTCCTCTTCGTTTTCCAACTGCCCGACTTCGCTTTCGATTTCCGCGCTCAGGCAGACCGTGGGCATGCCCTGCCGCTGATTCTGCTCGATGATGTCGCGATATTTGTCTGTGTCCTGAAGCTCGTCTTCGCCGATATTTAAAACAACCAGCATCGGCTTCATTGTAAGGAACTGGTAATTCCGCAATAGCCGCGCTTCGTCCTCGTCAAATTCAAGCTGGCGCAGCGGCGCTTCCTGTTCAAGATGCGCCTTCATCCGCTCCATGACGCGCATTTCGCCTTCTTTGGTTTTGTCCCCTTTTTTCTGAATTTCCACCGTCAGCCGTTCGATCCGCTTTTCCACTACCAACAGATCGGCGAAAATCAATTCGAGATTCAGCGCGTCGAGGTCGCGTTTCGGATTAATGCCGCCATCCGGCAGCGGCAGGTTCGCGCTGGAAAATGTCCGCACCACCTGAATCAGCGCGTCCACGTTGCGGAGATGCGTCAGCATCTGTCCGCCGACGCCATCCTGCACGCTCCCTTTGCTTAGTCCGGCGACATCCACATATTCCACCGTCGCGTAGGTAGTCTTTTTCGGTTCATACATCTTGCTGAGTAAATCAATCCGCGCATCCGGCACTTTCACGATGCCAATATTCGGCTCGCTTCCGCCGCCATAGCCGCCAGTTTGCACGTTGCGTTTCGTCACCACGTTAAACAGCGTGGTTTTGCCGCATTGCGGCAGTCCGATAATTCCTGCTTTCATGAAAAATCGCTCCTTTGGGAAAAAATAGCTGTCAAACACGTTGAACATGTCTGACAGCGTACTCATTGCAATACATATCCGCAAACGCCCGCGTTCCTGTCAAGTTTAAACCGAAATCGCGGAAATAGAGCGGAAAATATTGACAGGAACACAACAACGAATAGAAGAAAGAAATGAATATACTGTTGGTGATTCGTTCGATTCTTTTATTCGTTGTTGTTCTTTTATGGAGGTTCTTATGGCAGAACATTCTTGTACAGGAAATCGTTATTCGGCAGACGCACTATTTCAATTGGCAAACACGCTACTTCAACAGACGGGCTTAGTGCCGAAGATGGCGGAAGCCGTCGCTGAGACGCTGCTTGAAGCCGATTTGATGGGGCATTCCACGCATGGCTTGCAGTTGCTTGCGCCGTATTTGACAGAATTAGAGCGCGATCTGATGACCAAAACCGGCGAGCCGGAAATCATCGCGGATCACGGCGCGGCGATCATATTGGACGCAAAATATCTCCCCGGCCCGTATGTCGTTAGATTGGCAATGGATACGGCGTTCGCGCGGATTCAGGCGCATCCGGTCGTGACGATTGTCGTCAGACATAGCCATCATACCGCCTGCCTCGCCGCGTATCCCGAACGCGCAGCGAAACGCGGCTTGTTGATGCTGTTAGCGACGAACGATCCGCGAGCGAAAATCGTCGCGCCGTTTGGCGGCCTGCGCCCGGTGTATTCCCCCGATCCTCTGGCAGTCGGTATTCCAACGCATGGCGATCCAATTATTATTGACATCAGCATGTCCAGCACCGCGCATGGGCAGGTCTTGAAAGCGCAACGCGAAGGAAAAATGCTACCGCATGACTGGTTGTTAGATAACGCAGGCAATCCGACGAACGATCCGGCAGCGCTTTCCGCTGATCCGTCTGGCTCGATTTTGCCGTTAGGCGGGCTTGATTTAGGCTACAAAGGCTTCGCGTTAGGATTGATGATGGAAGCGCTGACAGCGGCATTGAGCGGACATGGCCGCGCTGACGAGCCAAAACGTTGGACGAATTCGATCTTTCTGCAACTCATCAATCCGGCGGCATTCGGAGGAATTGACGCTTTTCTCCGGGAAATAGACTGGCTGACGGAAGCCTGCCGAACAAATCCGGTCAAGCCGGGCAATCCGCCGGTGCGTCTGCCGGGCAGCCGCGCCCTGCAATTAAAAGCCGAGCAGCTTGCGCATGGCGTGGCGCTTGACACGCTGATTATCGAGGCGCTTCAACGATTATCAAAAAAATACGGCGTGCCGTTTCCTACGGGCATAGCTGTCAGACACCTTCAAGGTGTCTGACAGCTTTTCCTCCGAAATCCGCAAAAAAAAGTTGACGTATCTTTCGCGCCGATTTTAGGCGTGTGTTCAGTTATAAACCAGGTGTCAGACACCTTGAAGGTATCTGGCATCTCTTATTGAACGAATTTTCGCGTGAGGCTGTGTTTACATGTTAGATATTAAGTTAATCAAAGAAAAACCCGAAGAAGTGCGTCAGGCGTTGCTGAAACGCATGGCGGAGGTGGATTTGACGCCGCTCTTGCAGTGGGATGAGCAGCGCAGAGTCTTTATTCAAGAAGTCGAAACCTTGAAAGCGCGGCGCAACCAGGTCTCGGCGCAGATTCCGCAATTGAAAAAAGAAGGGAAACCGGTTGAGGAACTGACCGCTGAAATGCAGACAGTCGGCGCAAAAATCAAGGAACTCGACGCGCAGGTTAACGAGC
>DF820455.1:61167-87880 GCA_000739515.1 Candidatus Moduliflexus flocculans | reverse complement strand
GAACTGACCGCTGAAATGCAGACAGTCGGCGCAAAAATCAAGGAACTCGACGCGCAGGTTAACGAGCTTGACGCCAAAATCAAAGACATGCTGGATCGCCTGCCGAATATCCCGGATGACGACGTGGTCGCTGGCGGGAAAGAGCATAACGAAGTCATCCGCGTCTGGGGGCAAAAGCCGGAATTTACGTTTAAAACCAAAGATCATGTCGAACTCGTCACGTCGTTAGGATTGGTGGATTACGAGCGTGGCGTGAAACTTGGCGGGCGCGGCTTCTGGCTCTATAAAGGCGACGGCGCAAAATTGGAATGGGCGCTGCTCAACTATTTCGTCGAAGAGCATCTGAAAGATGGCTATGAATTTATTCTGCCGCCGCATCTGCTTTTGAATCAATGCGGCTACACCGCAGGTCAGTTCCCGAAGTTCGAAGAAGATGTGTTCCATCTCGAAAACGACGAGCCGGGCGCGAAATCCACGCAGTTCCTGCTGCCGACCGCCGAAACCGCGCTAATCAACCTGCATCGCGACGAGACATTGAAAGAAGAGGAACTGCCGAAAAAATATTTCGCCTTTACGCCGTGCTATCGCAAAGAAGCCGGGAGTTACCGCACACAGGAACGCGGCATGATTCGCGGGCATCAATTCCACAAAGTCGAAATGTTCCAGTTCACGCTGCCGGAACAATCGGGCGCGGCTCTGGAAGAGTTAGTCGGCAAAGCGGAACGGCTCGTGCAGGGGCTTGGGCTGCATTATCGCGTGTCGAAGTTGGCCGCCGAAGATTGCAGCGCGTCAATGGCGAAAACCTACGACATTGAAATCTGGATTCCCAGCATGAACGAATATAAAGAAGTCAGTTCCGCCTCAAATGGAAAAGATTATCAGCCCCGGCGCGGCAACATCCGTTTCAAGCGCAAAGACGGCAAAAAGCCGGAATTCATCCACGCGCTGAATGCGTCCGGCCTGGCCACCAGCCGCCTGCTTCCGGCGATTGTCGAGCAGTTCCAGCAGGAAGACGGCAGCGTCATCGTGCCGCAGCCGCTGCGGAAATGGGTCGGCAAAGACCTGCTGACGCCGCAGAAGGCGTAGCCGCATCATTGCTTATCCTTTCATTTCAGAGTTGATGGCGATTAAAAAATAACTTCGGCTCAGACCTCACAGGTCTCGAAGACCTGTGAGGTCTCTATCACGAACTTATTTTTTACATTTTATTTACCCCGCTCGTTGAGCTTGTCGAAACGAGCGGGACATGTTCCCTTCGACACGCTCCGGGAAGAGCGGTATTGCTGGAATAATTTTTAAATCGCTATCAACCTCTGTCTCTTTATCTCCTTCTCCTCCTACTTCAATCGTGTTTCTATGACATGAAGCCAGAGCTTTCGTGCCGCCGACGTCCTCGTCGTCGGCGCGAATTCTTATTAAAAATTCGCCAAAATTCCGCATAAAATACTTGACATTTCTCCTTTTATTTTTTAATAAACATTATATTAAGTAAATAAAAGGTGAAAATAGTTGAGAGCATATCACCACAAGCCATTGAATATTCCTTGCGAACTGCGCAAATATACACATTTTAGAAAGGAGGACACCGGCATGAACATGCTTGCTGCGCAAACTCAAACCACGAATTCGAATCCGTATTACCAGATTCAGATGTTTCAGCATTCTCCACGCCAAAAGGCGAAAAAAATCACGCCGCCGGACGTGTCATTTGAAGTGTCAACTCGTCGGCGCGACACGGCAGTCTGGCGCTTACTCTGTCTGGAAGATCGCGTAGATACGACCGATTTGCAGGCGTACTGGGAAGTGATGGACGCAATGATGGAGATGTCCGTCGAATCCGCTGTCTTTTTGCTGCAAACAATGTACGAATACCATATCAGAGCGTTGACATCAGCGGAAAAAGCCCGACTGTATCCGGGCGTGTCGCATCCGCTGTATCGCTTGGAATATGTGGATGAGCGCGGCGGACGGCGCGACGTGTGCGCCGGAAGCCTTGTTGATGAAGCGATTGACCTGCTATATGAAGAAGCGGAGCGAATGGTGCAACGGTGAGAAACTACAGAGGATGTAAGAAAGGATAAAAGGCGAACATCCTTTCTTACATCCATCCCTGTGGTTCAACATCCCATCTCTTCCAGAATTTCGGCGGCAGTTCGCACAAATTCCGGGCAGCGCGTTGAGAACAGTTTTTCTTGTTTCGCCTTTTCATGTTCCTCATGGATGCTGATGTCGTACCCTAACAAATCCCGGCAGGTTTGCGAGCCATGCCGCGCCGTGAATTTTTCAATAAACGTCTGGACACGGGCGTACATCTCAGATTTCGCTTCCGGACTGCCCACCGTAAAGCCATATTTTAATCCCAGCGCCATAATCGCGCCGGTCACTACGCCGCACACATTTCCTGTGCGTCCGATCCCTCCGCCAAATCCGGCGGCAACTTTCAGCGCGGTCTCGTGATCTGTTCCTGCGCGTTCCGCAAATGCCGCGCAGACCGATTGCGAGCAATTGAAACCATCCTGAAAATTTTTTACCGCGTGTTCTATTGGTGTCATATATTCCTCCTGATGATTGGATTAATTTTATCGCGAAATAGGCGAAAGGTAGCGACAATAGGTGTAAATTTTCGCGTATTCCGCGTGTTTGTGGTGACGTAAGTTACTGAGTCAACGCATCATACGGCGCGTCGTCGTTTCCGACGATCCGCACGACGACTTTATTCGGCAAACAGGCGATAAGCTGTCCTGTCAAGTGGATTCTGCCGGTTTTGACGCATAATTTATTTGAACAGGGAGATTCGGCGACATGCACGTGTCCGTCATGAATTTCGACAATCGTTGTTCCAAGCGGGCCTGGCACGGCAAACGTCTGATTTTTCGACAGCGCGGCAGTTGCGAACAGTTTCCCATCGGTTTCGATGCGCACAGTCGTTCCCGGCGGCGTCAGCACGCGAAACAGCGGAATGCTGGCAAACGAAAACACGCATAACGCGCCAATCAAGATGATGTCGCCAATCGTCAGAATATCTTTAAGCCGTTTCATGCGCGGCAACGCTATTTTCCCAGAGAAAAAACGCAAGCATTATTCGGGAAATGTTGACACTGCCGCGAATATATAGATATGCGCGACAAGCAGCAACGGCAAGATGGTTGCGTTTTAACACAACCTTAAAAAAACACTCACCTCCTGCTAAAAAACACGCCTGATCTTTTCTGAAAAGAAATATCCAGCCAGATCACTCAACATTCAAGGAGGGTAACGTATGGGCACGATATTTTACAGCGTTTCAGGGGAAGGGCGCGGTCATGCGACCCGCGTGAAAGCGATGGTTGATGAATTGTGTGGCAAACATCGCGTCGTGATTTACGCGCCGGACATGGCCTATGATTTTCTGTCGCAGGCATATCAAAAAACCGATGTGCAGGTGCGGCGCATTCCGGGCTTGTCATTCCATTACACCGCCTATCGCCATTTGAATCCGGTCAAAACGCTCTGGCAGAACGCGGTCAACGCCATCGGATTTCCCGGCGTGATTCAGCGGATTCAGCGCGACATCGAATCCGAATGTCCCGATGTCGCGATTACCGATTTCGAACCGCTGCTGCCGCGCGCCGCGCAACGCTGCGGCCTGCCGTTCATCAGCCTGGATCACCAGCATTTCCTGCTCACCTATGACCTCAGTTCCCTGCCGCGCTGGCTGCGTATGATTGCCGCGCTGATGTCCGGCGTGGTTGGTGCGTATTATGACGGGCAGGCGCAGACCATCGTCTCTTCGTTTTATTTTCCTCCGTTGCGTCCCGAGTGTCAGAATGTCGAACAAATCGGCGTGTTGCTGCGCCCGGAAATTCTTCAGGCAAAATCGGCGCGAGGCGAGCATGTTGTCGCCTATCTGCGGCGCTCCGTGCCGATGAACGTCTATGACGCCCTCACAGAATGCGGCTGCGATGTGCATGTGTACGGCCTTGGCCCGCGATCTGCCTACAAATCGCTGCAATTTTTTGAGGTGGACGCCTATCGTTTTGTGCAAGACCTCGCCGCCAGCCGCGCCTTGATCAGCACCGCCGGAAATCAGTTAGTCGGCGAAGCGCTCTATCTCGGAAAACCGGTGCTGGCAATGCCGGAGCGCGGCAATTACGAACAGCACATCAACGCGCATTTTTTAGAACAGTGCGGCGGCGGCATGGCCTGTTCAATGGAAAAATTCAGCGGGCTTGTCGCTCGTCGCTTTCTCAAGACATTTCGCGAGCCGCTTGCTTCAGTCAATCCGGCGCGGCTGTATGGCAATCCGGCGGCGTTAAACATTATTGAACGCTATCTGCCGCCATCTCGTTCGACGCTTCAAACGACCGCGCATTTAGAGCGTCCCCTGAGCAACATCGAAGGGGAACGTCGAAAACGATTCGCGCCTGCCGTTCACTTTCGTCAGAAAACGTTCAGACCGACCGGCAACGTCAGCGGGGTGACGGCATGAGACGCGCCGTATCGTTTGTTCATTCCCTTTATTGTCAACGGACGAATCGCCCAACGCTGCCGCGCTTTTTGACCTATCTCGTCACGTTTTCCTGCAACGCGCGCTGCGTGATGTGCGATTCGTGGCGAAAATCTGACGCGAACGATCTGACGCTGTCGGAAATCCACCGCATTTTCGCGCAATTGCCGCGCATGGACGCCGTGCGGCTGTCGGGTGGCGAGCCGTTTTTGCGCTCGGACATGCTGGAAATCGCCCATGCCGCGCAAAAGATGCTGCGCCCGATGTTTCTGCATATCACGACGAACGGCTTTTTAACGAGGCGTATCGTAAAATTCTGCGAGCGGCGGCGCAAAGATATGCCGCTCTATCTGCTGCTGTCATTAGACGGCGTGGGAGAAAAGCATAACGCGATTCGCGGACGCGACACGGCGTGGAATATGGCGATGACGACGCTTCAGGCGCTCGCGCCGCGCCAGAAAGAACTCTGCCTGAAATTGATGGTGAATCAAACGATTATAGATGCCGACGGCGTGGAGCAATATCTCGCGCTGCGCGATGTTCTGCGGCCTCACGATGTGCCGCATCACCTCGTGATGGGCTACGATATCAGCGCAACCTATCACCGCGAACGCATCGCACTCAATGTCGCGCCGACCGGCGTTGGCGAATTCAGCGCGTTCGGCGAATTCGAGCCGCAGCAGATCGAGCGGCTGCTTTCGGAAGCGGAGCGAGATGCCAGGCAATATCCGTTTTTCGTGCGCAAAAGCAAGCAGTATTACTTTGAAGGCATTCGCCAACGCCTGCTATATCAGCAGGGGACGCCGAATCCGAAATGCGTCGCGCTGACCTCGCATCTGCGCATTTTTCCAGACGGAAGCGTCCCGACCTGCCAGTTTAACAGCCACAGTGTCGGCAGTCTGCGCGACAGGACCTTTCTCGACATCTGGCGCGGCGAGCCGATTCAGGCGCAACGGCAATGGGTGCGGCGCTGTCCGGGCTGCTGGGCGGAATGCGAGGCGCTGCCGAACGCGGTCTATTCCGGCGATTTGTTCAAAAAGATGTTTGCGTTGTAAGAACGAGAGGTAATTATTTACCACGAAAGACACGAAAAAAATCAAGACATTCATCCGATGACTGGGGAGTTTCCTATATTTTTGTGTCTTTCGTGGTAAATAATTACAACGAGAGAAGCGCCTTGTCAGATCACACCGCTGCATTTGACCGCGAAATCGAGGTTTCGCGCTCCTCTATTTCCGGGTCAATTTGTTTTAGTATCACCAGCGTGACATCATCGTAAATCTGGGCGCTGCCGATAAAACGGCGCAGATCGGCGACAATCGCGTCTTTCACGATTTTCGCGCCGGCGTCGCGCCAGTTTGCGCTGATGACCGCGCATAAACGCTCAAGACCATAAAATTCTTTCTCGGCATTCTGTGCTTCGGGAATGCCATCCGTATAAAGCACCACGCCATCTCCCGGCGACAGCGTAACCGTCGCTTCGGCGACCCACTGCCGAATATCGGGTATCATGCCGAGCGGAAAACCGAGTTCAATGGTGTTCATGCGTTCGATGCGACCATCGTGACGGACAACAAGCGCCTCCTCATGCTGGCCGATCAGCCGCAATTGCCCCTCCTGATAATTCACCATCGCGAGCGTCAGGCTGCGATCTGCGCCCATTCGCTTGATATTCTCATACAGGACGCGGTTCAGCGTATTTAAAAAGATCGCCGGATCGGTTTCGCCGCGATCCACCAACGTCCGAATTGCCGTCTGCGTCATGATCATCAACACGCCGCTTTCCAGGCCATGTCCAGTCACGTCGCCGATGCCGATGCAGACGTGTCCGTTCTGCTGGCAATGCAGCACATCGTAATAATCGCCGCCCACCTCCTCGGCAGGCTGCATATATCCCACAATATCCAGACCGGGGATGTTCCCCAATTCTTCTGGCATCGGAAGCACCATCTGCTGCAAGCGTCGGGCGACATCAAGTTCGGCGCTCATGCGCAGGTTTTCCTCTTTCAGAATATCATTGAGTTTGCGAATTTCTTCATACGCCGCCGAAAGTTCCTGCGTTCGTTTCCGCACTAAGCGCTCCAACTCTTCATTGAGCTGCTGCTGCGCATCCTGTTGGCGTCTTCGTTCCGTAATATTTTCGATAATCCAGATTGAGACGTGGTCGGGGTCATCCGCATGTACCGCCTGCCCGTGCAAATTGCACCAGAACAACGTGCCATCTTTACGCCGCATCAGTCGTTCCGACACATATTCCTTGCCTGCCGAAAGTAGGGGATACGCGTCATTGCCGATCTCCTGATAATCCTCGAAAGTGGGATATAATGGCTCTGTGGTCTGTTCGCGCAATTCTGCTAAGGTATAGCCGAATAAGCCTTCTAAAGCGGGATTTCCCCAAATACATTGGCGGTTTTTCAGAAACATTAAACCGACTGGAACATGCTCGACAATTAAGGTGCGCTCTTTGAACAAACGGTCGCGTTCTTCCTCAATCGCCAGGCGTTCGGTAATATCGCGAGCGACGGCGACCACATACGCCATTGAGCCGAACGAGACATATTCGAGGCTCATCTCAACCGGGATCGAGCGTTCATCATTTGAACGCAGCGTGGTTACAATCGTGTGTTGCGCAATATTCTCAGCATCACCTGTCAGGCTGGGAATGATTTGCCGCACGGTTTCTTGATCAAGAATTTCCGACACTGTCATGCACAACAGCATTGGGCGAGTATAACCTGACAACTGACAGGCGGTGTCGTTCACATCCACCAGCGCCCCGGTGCCAGACGCGATTAAAAAAATCGCGTCGTGACTTTTGTTCACAAGCGCCTGGAAACGTTCCAATTCATCGGTTTTCCGCTGAAGTTCCGCATAATAGGTTTTTCGCGACGAGCGTTCTCCGAACCCTAAAATGCCTTCACGCCATTTTTCCCAATCATCCGTCGGATTTGTGAGCGTGGAAATCGGATCAGAGGGCTTCTTCATAGATCACCTCAATATCGCGGACATTCGGTTTGCGCGGATTCGTGGCAATGCACGGGTCTTTGATCGCATTCGCCGCCAACGGCTTGACATCGGCGCGATTGACTCCTCTTTGCGCCAACGTGCCACGTATACCGACGGCCTCTTCCAGGTGCGTAATCTCGTTAAGCAACGCGGTTTTTTTCTGTTTCAATGTCATGCCGCGCCAGTCGAGTCCCATCGCCTCGCCAATCCGCAGATACCGTTCGGGTGAATTTTCGAAATTAAATGCCATCACATGCGGCAACAGCAGCGCGTTACATTCGCCATGCGGCAGGTCCTTCAATCCGCCGAGGCTGTGCGCCATCGCATGAACACCGCCTAAGCTCGCGTTGGAAAAGGCTAATCCGGCTTCGAGACTGCCAAGCATAATCTGCCCGCGCAATTCAATGTCCTGCGGGTTATGTACCGAATCGGGCAGATTGCGCGTAATCAATCGAATTGCTTCAAGCGCGTGAATATCGGTCATCGGCGAGTTTCCGACCGAGACAAATGCTTCAATGGCATGGACGAGCGCATCCACGCCGGTATAAGCGGTAAGCAGCGGATCCATTGTGGTGAGCGTGACCGGGTCTATCAGCGCAATATCAGGCACGACGGATTTACTGATAATGGCGATTTTGACGCGAGCCTGCGTATTGTTAATGATGGCGAATTGCGAAACATCCGCCGACGTGCCGCCTGTCGTCGGAATGCAGATCAGCGGCGGCATCGGTGCGCCGACCTGATCAACGCCTTCAAATGTCAGAATATGCCGATGATTGCTGCTGACAATGCCGATCCCTTTGGCGCAGTCCAGCGCGCTGCCGCCGCCGACGGCGATCAGCGCGTTGCATCCTTCCTGCTGGTAGAGTTCTGCGCCGAGCATCACTTCATGGTCTCTCGGATTTGGCGTCACGTTGGAAAATATAACATGTGGAATACCCGTTGCTTGCATGCTTTCGATGACATCCGCCGTCCAGCCAGCGGCGATGACGCCGGGATCGGTCACAATCATGATTTTGCGAGCTTCAAAACGCTGGGCGTAGCGCCCGGCAAGTTCTCGCGCCCCAAGCCCGAAAACAAATTCTGGCGCAACGAATTTGCGCAGGTTAAGGTTGATTTTATCGCGATGTTCCTGGGCTTTATCTTCGGCAGTTCTCACCATGGTGGTCATAGCCAATGCCTCCTTGAAAAAAGTTGATCCGACCATCCGATAGGCAGGAAAGTCAACCAAACGATGGAAAGTGTGTCCCGTATGAATTGATGTTTAGTGGCAACAACGAGAAAGTCAAGGGAAATAGCGTGAAAATTGGGCATTCTCCCGCTGCGATGACGTGGCTGCTGGCGTGGCAGGAAAAAGTTTGACAACAGGAGGTTTATGTTTACCTTAAATAGACCGCACAGGTTTTAAAAACCTGTGCGGTCTTTGCTGGCGAGTTTTCGATACGCGTTTTGCAGGGTGAAATATGCCTGTTTAGGGCGGCGATCGGTTGTGACGAGGCCTTTGCAGTTATGGTATGGCGTCGGATTGCTCGGAAACCAGTCCGACGAAAAATCGGCGAACACCCAGGGAACTAATCCGGCGATATACGGCGTTTCTACGAATGTATCGAGATAGGTTGCAATGACGTGTTCCTGATATTCCTCCGAATAGGTTTTGCCGCCGGAAACGCGCTCCGCCCGCCATTCGCCGTCCGCGTCGGTTCGTCCGAGCGCGGCTTCCGCGCCGAATTCGGTGACGAGGATCGGCTTGCCGGGATGTTGTGCGTGATATGACGCGATATGCGAGGCCGCGTCTTCGGGTTTGCCGTAATACCAACCGAAATAGGCGTTTAATCCCAACACATCGAATGCCGGGGCGCTATGCCGGAAACGATCCACCCAGGCGAGCGAATAAATCAATTCTGTGCCAGTCACCGGGCGCGTCGGATCGAACGTTTTCGCCACGTCGCGCAGATGGGCGTAAATCGGCTCGGATGCGCGCTGGAATGAGAAACTTTCGTTCGACAAAATCCAGAGAATCACCGCCGGATTGTTGCGGTCGCGTTCGATCATTTCAATCAATTCCCGCTGCGCGTTTTGCAGCAGCGCGGCATCATGCAGATGTTTCATGCCGAATTGTTTGACGGGAAAATTGAGCGGATTCCGGTCTTCCAAAAACCAGTGTACCCAGCCGATACCGACATGATAAAAGCCGATTTCGCCGCCGAGCATGATGCCCATGTCTCGCGCCTGCCGCAGTTCGTTGACATTGTGCGGATAATGCGCCAACCGGATGAAATTGGCGTTCATATCACGAATCAGCGTCAAATCGCGCCGAATTATTGCATCAGTTTGCGTCGCGCCTGCCGCCGGGTCGTCTTCCATTTTGGATATGCCACGTAAAAAGGTCGAACGGTCATTCAGCAAGAAGGCGTTTTGCGCCGTTGCAATCGTTCGCAGGCCGGTTTTGATTTCAATGGCGTCGTCTGGTAACGGCGATTCGCTCTCGCCGTTATCATGCAACGTCAACGCGACAGTATATAATTCCGGAGAACGATCCGACCAGCGGCGCGGCGCGCTGATCTGAAATTCGAAACGATGGACAGCGATCGGAATATTGGCTGTTTTGCTGATAGTTTGTTGTCCAACTATCGCGCCATCCGGATCGCGTAATTCGCAGATTAGTGCATAGGATCGCGGCTGTTTCACTAAATTATGCGTGAGCGCAACGACATCGAGCCGGGTGACCTCTCTGTCCAGATGTGGCGTGGTGATGACTTTGAAAAGGTAATGCATTGGAAGCGTTTCGAGATACACATCCCGGTAGATGCCGCCATAGGGCCACCACGCGGGATGATGGCCTTCGCGAGTTTTCGGCGGCAGCGAGGCGTCGGTCAGGCGATTGTCGCTTTTGACGACAAGCGTGTTTTCGCCCGGTACAAGCAGACCGGCGATATTGAAATAAAATGGCGTGTAGCCGCCTTCGCGCCGCCCAAGCAGTTGCCCGTTCAGCCAGACCGAACTTCGCAGGAGGACGCCTTCGAAGCAGAGCCGGATGAATTCCGTTCGTTCCGGCGGTGTTTCGAGCGAAAAGGTTCGAAAAAACCAGGTAATGCCTTCATAATGGCGCAACGGGCTGCCGACGGCGTTGAATGTGGATGGCACGGAAATATCCTGCCACTGCGCATTGGCCTGGCGGAGTGATTGCCAGCCTTCGTTTTCGCCGCTGTCGTCGGGATCGAGACGCATCCACCAGACGCCATTTAGCGATTGCCGCTGGCGCTGACTGCTGTCCACGTCAGTCGGATACGGCAGGCCATAGCTCCAAAGATACGGAATATTGTCGGCGGAACGCACCTCAAAATGCTCGCCGCGAATCTGCGCCACCGCCGGAATATCATAGCGCGGATAGACGCGAAACAGCGCGAACCATGCGCCGACCGTACAGCAGAAAAGGCCAAACATGCCGAAAGAAATGATTTTTTTCATGGATAAGTAAAATGTAAAAAATACGTTCGTGGTAGAGACCTCACAGGTCTTGGAGACCTGTGAGGTCTGAGCCGAAGTTATTTTTTGAACTTTACTAAGGAGTGCCAAAGCTTGCTTTGGCGGTTCGAGATATTTTTTCGGCAAGCCAAAGCAAGCGCTGACGTTCCTCCTCGCGCTTTATTGAATCCCCACGACCTTGCGTTCGTCTTCAAGGCGGTCGAACGGCGCGGGTGTC
Source organism: Candidatus Moduliflexus flocculans (assembly GCA_000739515.1). Classification (GTDB taxonomy): domain Bacteria; phylum Moduliflexota; class Moduliflexia; order Moduliflexales; family Moduliflexaceae; genus Moduliflexus; species Moduliflexus flocculans. Next base: position 76,685 of record DF820455.1, on the reverse strand, counting down.
ATGCGGATGTGGGGCAGCGCGGCGGAAACGCCCACTTTCGGCCCGAATAATGCCATGAAAATCTCAGCCCATTGCAATGGCGCATCGCTCTCCGGCACGTAATACGGCGTTTCAAGGATGGCTGTTTCAGCGTCCTCGCTTTCGGATGACGGTGTCGGCAGCAATTGCATCGTATGCGTCTCATAGCCACGTTTTTCAAGCACCTCGAGCATGTCGAACGATGGCACGTAGAGTGTAGTCACAAAGGAATAGACCCAGCGAATCACGTTGTCAACCGGGTCGAATAGCAGCTCATCAGAGGATTTCCGCCGAATCGCCTCCGCATAATCGTCATGCAAAATGCCGTAACAAGGAATACCTAATAATTTGGCGGCGAGAATGCCAACAACGCCAAGCGGTCCAGGAGTTGAAATCACGATGACATCGGGGTTTTGTTGATAAACCGTTTCTAATGATCGCAACATCGAAGGAATGGCAAGCGCGTAATCGGACTGATTATCTGGCGTATATGTATAAATTTCCGGCAGCGTCAGAACGTTTGGCGGCAAGTCTGGCGTGGCGGCAACCTGCGACTCGGACAGGACGAACTGAATGGCACGCTCTTCGAGATGCGCGGCGCGAGCGGCGGAACGGACGGCATCGGCAGCGTTGTTCGACTCTTTCGCGGTGTCGGAAAACCAGAGAATTTTGGAATCCGCACGTTGATATTTCTCGATATATTCGGCGCGAAGACGATTGATAATGTCGCGATCATGCGCGAGGTGTTTAACGGTTGAAAAAAACGGCATCGAAAAGAAAATCGCCGGGAGCGCCGCGGAAGCGTTTTTCACAAGCCCGCTCAAATCGCCCTGCTTAAAATTGCGTTCCAACGATTCGAAAATCATGGAAAAGAAATTATCCGTCATGGCGGCGATATTTTCATACATGCGCTCGATTTTTTCATCAATCGAAAGGTCGCCCGGCTTCACAAAATCGGAGAAAACGCCCTCTAAAAATTGCAGCATAATGCGATCTTTGTCTTCTTTGCCTGCGCGGAATTTCATCCCTTCCATCATCAAACGATTGCGCAACCCCGGCTTTTTGTTTTCGAACAAGAGGCTGTTGACCAGCGCCATCGGGCCGGTTTGCTTTTTGCCACTGCCGCTTTGCGAAAAATCGCAGGCGATTTTATAAATCGCAAATGCTAATGACTTGAAATTGCTCGATTTCCCTCCGCCAATCGTCTGTTTTCGCTTGATTTGCTCGATAAATTCCGCAGGCGTCGCGGCGTCGGCTTCGGTGAACGTTTGCGCGATGAACAGCCCGGCGTGATCGTCGGAGCCGCCGGTCAGCCCTTTCAGCCAGGGCGTGTCGCTGAATGGCTCGATCCGGTGTTTGTCGTAAAGCCGGTCAATATCATTGGCAGAAAGATTCAGGAGCGATTGTCCCCAGATCAGGTTATTTTTCGGATTGCGCCCGCCATTGATTTCTTCGAACACGTCGAAAAGTAAAATCAGTTTTTCAATAATATCGAATGTCAGGCGTCCGTTGACATTGTAAGTCGCATGTGCCACCGAATGTGCTAAATTTTCCTGCCGCAGATAGTCGCGCAGTTGATAAATATCGGTGCGCAAGCGATCAACCATGTGAAACTGCTGTTCATTCAGGCCATATACTAACACATGAATTTTACAGCCGTTTTTGGGGAAATAGGCGGTCGCTTCCACGCTGACAAACGTATCGAGCGGCGAATGCTCGACCAGTTTTAGCGCGCCATCAATCGTATTGTGATCGCAGAGCGTGACGAACGTCATGCCCCGATTTTTGGCGATCTGGTATAGGTCTTCGATTTCGGTGTAGGATTCTCGCGTGCCGATACGCTGCAAGAACCATTGCGCCGGGTGTTTGGAATATTTGGAATGCACATGCAAATCTACAAGCGCCATAGCGTGACCTCATTTTTATGGGATTGTTATTATTTTTGAGCGAACCCTTCGGGTTTGCTTTTTTTTAGTATGAGGATGTTAGGCCAATGTTACATGTATGTATTTTTTGAGTTACGAGCAAAAAAAATCTCGTAAGATTTCTCGTAATCTTCGAATAAGTAAAGTGTAAAAAATAACGTCCACGCATCCCCCACAATCCCATCCCAGGGCAGGCGAGGCGGCTGCATTACTTTGCGCGACCATTCCGGCAGCCTCGAAATCGGCGAACGAACGCTGAGTCCCCAAAACCTCCGACACGATCCTGCCGATATCGCTATTCGAAGTGGTGGGCGAATCAACATTCTGTCTGACATAAACATACACGTTTCCAGGCATTCTTTGATAGGATTGCGTTCGTAGAGGTATCTTAGCGGGCTACCTCTACACTGGGAAAGCGAATATGATTGTATTGATTATAATTGTATTGCAAAAAATATCATTTGCGTGGAACAAAGTTCGCGCAATGTTTCTATTATAACGTGAGTTGGGATAAGATGTTCACCCCGCTGGGGCTTTTAAGGTATTTTTTTATCCCGAATTTACGTTCTTATAGATGCGAGCATTAAATGAAGGACAGCAGACCTCACAGGTCTTTGAGGCCTGTGAGGTCTGCTGACAAATCAACGCTCGCATCTATAAGAAAGAAATGATAAACATTCATAGAAAACTTCAATATCGCAAACATCTGAACGCCGGGAACTTATGGCCGAACCTCTTTCGTTGATCGATCAGGCAAAACAGCGCGATGAACATGCGTTTCTTGAACTGCTCCGCCGGTACGCGTACATTATTGTCAGCGTGATTCGACAATATCTGCATCATATTGTCGGGTATGACGAAGATGATCTGCATCAGGAAATCCGGTTGAGGGCGTATCATATTATGCCCGATTTTCGCGGCGATGACGTGGCGTTTCAATGCTGGCTGCGCCGTTCGACGCGAGGATTATGTCTTAATATCCTTGAAAAACAACGACAACATGAGATAATTGATATGGAAACTCTGTGCAAAGCATCGTTAGAACAGGCGTTACAGAACACGTCCCTTGCGCCCGATGCCGAATATCAGCGGCAGCAGATGCTCGCGTCAGTCGAAGAGGCGATTGCAGCCCTGCCGGAGCATTTTCGCAACGTGGTCGTGCTAAAAGATGTTGACGGCCTGCGCTATGAAGAGATCGCCGTTGCGCTGAAGGTTGAAGTCGGCACGGTCAAATCTCGGTTAGGACGCGCCAGAGCCATGTTACGAGAACAATTACGAGGAGTACGCGAATCATGAGCCATCGTCAACAGACCTATTCAATTCCGCAGCCACACCTCGGACAGACCGAAGACGACCTGATCCGAGCCTGTCGGAAAGGAGACCGCGCCGCGTTCAACCTCTTCGCGCAGCGCTATCTTGATAAAGTCTTTTCTTACGTCAGTTTTGCGTCGGCGAATCCAGCGGACGCGGCAGACCTGACACGCCGCATCTTCGTGGCCGCTTATCGCCAATTTCCTGAATATGCTGACACAATACCCCTCAATGCCTGGTTGTTCGGCATCGCGGAACGCTGTCTGCAACAGGACGCGCGTTCCCGGCGTCCCTGGTATCGCCGCCTGCTGCCGCAGCGCTCACGCGAATTCCCGGATGAAACCGCTGCGCCAACATACGCAGCGAAACAGCCTGATGGCTGCGAAGCGATCCGCGAGATGCTTCAGGAATATCATGATGGCGAATTGAACGAAATGGATGCGAAACGTGTGGAAAAGCACCTTCAGCGCTGCCGCGACTGCTGGCAGGAATTCGACGAATTGCAGGAGACGATCATGCTGCTGCAAACCGCCGGGCGTAAACATGCACCGGTAGAACTGCGTCCGCAGATCAACGAGGCGCTCGACCACCTTGCGCCGTCGTGGAATTGGGTTGCCCCGTTTCGAAACGTGCCGCTCTTGCAGATGACATCGGCGGCGGCCGGCATGGCGATCCTGTTCCTTGTCGCCTATACATATACCCTGAATTTCCGGCTGCAATCGCTTTCGAATGACGTGGCTCGACTGCGCAGCGCTCAAACGTCGGAACACGCGCCATTGTTCGTGAATACATACATCATCGTGACAGGCGCCGAAGAACGGGTTTCGGATTTGCTCGCCGTGACGAGGCTGCTGAAAGAATATCATATTCCGTATGACGACAAGGCCGTGAAAATCATCGTCAAACCTGGCAAAGCTGCCGAGGTGTCCACTGAGATTGCCCAACGCATCAGCCGCATGGACGGCAAAACGCCAGAGACAGTCGTGCTGCGGAAAGAGCAGCCATTCATTCAGATGATCACGACCGAATATCCCGAAGACCCGATCTTGACGGCCTTCGAAGAACTACGCCCGAATTCCGCCCAGTCAGCCGCCCGATCCGTCACAATGCGACAGATCACGTTTTATCTGATCGAACTCCAATAACCCAACTCAGGATCGCCGGCATGACGGCGATCTCTTTCTCTGCTGCAAAAAATTTCTCATTTTTCGGGAACAAACACGATTTCTGCATTCCTGAGTAAATAAAGGATTCTCATTCGTTTCATGTGTCTATGTCGGCGTTATGCAATGCTCTATGCCTATCCAGGACATCAACACTCGACGCAGGAGGCAAATATGCGATTTACAGCGATCATTGTTTCAATTGTATCCCTGACGATTTTTCCTCTCGCCGCAACGGCAAACAATATGGCATACACGCCGATTCCTGAACCGGCGACGTTCAGCTTGTTTCTCACGTTGTTCGGCTTGCTTGCCTATCGCCGCTGGGGACAACGCCGCCAGCGTTCAATCACATCGGATATGCCCGAAATCATGCCATCAGCAGCGGCAGCACACTGGCATCTGCTCGGCCAGATGAGCGGCGGCGTCATTCATGATGTCAAAAATGCGCTGACCGGCATCCGCACCTGCGCCGAAGTGTTGAATTACGACGACATGAGCGCGGCAGATCGGCAGGAATTCACAGCTACGATTATTGCCGAAGTTGACCGGCTGACGGCGATGCTGCAAGACGTGTTAGCCGTTGCACGAGGCGAAACGCGCAGCCAAGCGCGCGAACTGACTTCAATCAATACATTGCTTCGAGGTGCGTTAGAAACAATGTCCTGCGAATTCCGCTGTCGGAATATTCATATTCATACCGATTTGCAGACCGTTCCAGATTGCAGTATGAATGCGTCGCAAATCATGCGTGTTATCATGAATCTCTTCAGCAATGCCTGCGATGCCATGCCAGACGGCGGAACGTTGACCATCAGCAGCCGCGTTCTTGCGCAGTCGGTTCAGGTGACAATCAGCGATACCGGCTGCGGCATGTCGCCGGAACTGCAAGCGCGGCTCTTCGAGCCGTTCGCCACCGAAGGCAAATCGAACGGCACTGGCCTCGGCATGACCATCGTGAAAAGCATTTTAGACGCGCATCATGCCGTTATCCGCATTGACAGTCTGTCCGAACGAGGCACGACTGTCCGCATCGAAATCCCCTGCAAATCAGGAAACGCTTGACAAATTGGAAGGCGGAATGTAGGTTTATCTCATGGGGTATTCAGAACGAAATGTGACAATCCTTATCATGCAGGAGATTGACTATGAAATTCGCCGATCCGAAAAGCAATATTGCCTTCAAAAAAATTTTTGGCGATGAACACCACAAGCACATTTTGATCAGTTTTTTGAATGCCGTCTTAGATTTGCAGGGCGCGAAAGCGATTGTTGATATTATCATGTTGAACCCGTATCAAGCGCCGAAGATTGACGGCCTGAAAGAAACCATGCTGGATGTCAGCGCGAAAACGCAGGCCGGCGTCACGTTCATTGTCGAAATGCAGGTGGAAAAACAGGTCTATTTCGATAAACGGGCGTTATATTACGCCAGCAAAGCCTACGTGTCGCAAATTGACAAAGCGGTGGACTATCCGAAATTGAATCAGGTGATTTTTATCGGCATTCTGGACTTTGCCTATTTCGACTTTCCGCATTATCTCTCGCGTCATGTGATGTTCGAGACGGTGACGCGGCAACAGACCATCAAAGACATCGAGTTCAATTTCATCGAACTGCCGAAATTCCAGAAACAGGAACAGGATTTGAGCAGCGTGTTGGATCAGTGGGTCTATTTCATCAAACATGCCGAAGATTTGCATATCATTCCCGATTCGCTCGCCGCCACGCCGGAGATCGTCTCTGCCTTCGAAGCGGCGGAACAACATCGCTGGACCAAAGAAGAACTCGATGTCTATGACTACTGGCAGATGGAAGAAGCCGGGCATCACGACGCCATTGAAACCGCGAAACGAGATGGACGATTGGAAGGCGAGCGCAAGGAAAAACGCAACATCGCGCAAAAAATGCTGGCCGCCGGAATGGATCGCCAGACCATCAGCCAGATAACCGGATTGAGCGAGGCAGAACTTGACGCATTGTAATTCGCCGTTTCGCTCAAAGCGGCATCTTCTCCGACAGGCCGAGATCAGGAAACGCTTGACAAAACCGTCGCCTGAACCTACATAGAGATCAAATACAATTGATCCGTATGAGCATGATATCATCGACAGTATGGAGGGATTTTATGATGGTAAACGCCGCCTATCTTCAAGCGCAGCATTTGATCGAGACCTTAAGCCCGCCGGATCAGGCGCGGCTCTTGACCTACCTGTCCTGTCGTCTGACACAGTTACTTTCCTCGCAGGCGGTCAACGTTGCGCCGACGACTGCTGCGCCAGGAATGGCATGGCAGGAATTCTTTCGAATCGGAGACAACATCATGCGCTCTGATCGCCCTGAATCGGAGACATTAACCGCCGCCGTGCTTGCGATGCGGAGGTGAGCGCATGTTTACCATAGACGCCAGCGTATGGGTGAATAGTTTTGATCAACGCGAGCCGGGACACCAACAGAGCCGTCAATTGCTTGAACGTCTCGCGCAAGGTTCGTTCCCCGTCTGCCTGCCGTATCTTGTTTGCGTAGAAGTAGCTGGCGCAGTCAGTCGAACCCGCCAGAATCCCGCGCAAGCGCAAGCGTTCATCGCCGCTATGCGCCAATTGCCGAATATCACCTTTATTCCTCTGGACTCGGCATTATCCGAACAGGCGTCAAATCTTGCCTCGCAATATGGATTGCGCGGCGCGGATGCGGTCTATGCGGCAGTCGCTCTGGAATATGGGACGACCCTGATTTCGCTTGATCATGAACACCTGACTCGATTGGTCGGTATCGTTCCTGTTCAATCACCGTTGACCGCATTACAAAATTTGCCAGCAGTCTGAATTGAGATCGATGCGGCATGACGCTCCGCCCTCTGAAAAACGGTTTTGATGAATTTCTCAGCATCACCGCTTAATAGCCAGAATCCCCCTAATTTTAAGCTCATCCATATCCCTTCTTACAGGCATCCATGTCGTTGTTCAAAAAATTTTCATTTTTCCGGGAACCTTTTTTCCGCCCGGCTTCTATGTAAAATGAAATCAGTGCAAACGGATTTCATCAAGAGAAAATGAATATCGAAAGATTTTTTCAGATTTTCGGGAACAAAAATCGTTTTTCTCTTCTTGGCAGAATAGCAAGCACATAACGGTGATGCGTTTGGATAATGGGTACGGACAGGCGTGTCATTATTTGATCGAATTGTACCCAATGACATGACGATGTGTTGCGTAAAATTCACGCAATGCATTGCCTTTCATCAGAGGATGACACTATGGCAACGTTGTTAAGAAGAAATCGTTGGCAAAAGATGGGGTTGTTGTTTGCGGGAATCATGCTGTGTGGCCTGATTAAAATGTCGGCGGAGGCGCAAGTACCGAAAAAAATGAATTATCAGGGTGTCTTACGCAATGTGAGCGGGCAATTGGTGACAGGCAGCGTACAAATGACATTTACGCTGTATGATGCCGCAACTGGCGGCAATGCCGTATGGACGGAAACGCGAACAGTTACAGTGACCTCTGGCAATTATAGTGTGGATTTAGGGGCTACTAAGCCAATAAATGTCACAGAGGCAAAATCGTATTGGCTCGGCGTGAAAGTAGGAACTGGCGCAGAAATGACGCCACGCAAAGAGCTTACAAGCGCGATGTATGCGTTGTTTATAGATGGAGTTACTGTCAAAAATGGGAATGTCGGAATTGGAACGACAACCCCTTCTTCAAAACTTGAAATTGTTGGCCCATCTGAAAGCTATCCGAATAACAAAGCGCTGACTATTTATACAAATGGTGAAAGCGCTGATTTTAAAGACCAAATTGTCATCCGCAGTAGTTTGAACACTGGATATGGAATCGCTTTTTCCGGGCAAGGCCATCATCGTGGTGGTATTTACGCAGAAAACGCTGGAGGAACGGCAAATGAACGCGGAAATATCGGAATCTGGACGCGAAATCAGGGAAATATTTATTTGGATGCTGGTAAGGTTGGTATTGGGACAACCAATCCTGACCAAAAATTGCATGTAAATGGTCCAATTAGATGGAACGGCACTGCGAAATTGGATTATCATTATCCTTACAACGAAATCCGTTGGGGCGATAACACGGGTTGGTATTTCTCTTTTGTAAGAGATCGCGATGGAAAACATTTAGTAGATATTCGTGACAACGGTAATGTTGGTATTGGAACAACAAATTTAGTCGCAAAGGTTACTCTCCCTGAAGGAAGCCGCTTATCACTTGATGACAATGCTGATGATCGAGCGATTTTTGTGCCTACGGGAGAAGGAGAACCCCTTGTTTTAACGAATCATGGCGCTGCCGCCAATCCAACCATTCGCTTTCGTGATGATGGAACCGGTTCTGATAAAATGGTGGTGAATGTGCAGACTGGTAATGTTCAAATTGATGGTAAGTTAACAGTTAAAGAAGTTTTGGTGAAAACTAATGTGTGGGCGGATTTTGTGTTTGACAAAGGATACCAACTTATGCCCCTCAGCGACGTTGAACAACACATTTCAACTCAAAAACATTTGCCCGGCATTCCTTCCGCGCAGGAAGTCGCCGCGAATGGGATTAGCGTTGGAGAGATGCAAGCCAAATTGCTGCAAAAGGTGGAAGAGTTGACGTTGCATCTAATTGATCAAGACAAAAAGTTGGCAGCCTTGCAACAGGAAAATGAAGCATTGAAAGAAAGTATCGAACAGTTACAACAGGCTCAATAAAGAGCAACGTTACTATTAGCAAAAAGGAGAATAGGCATGAACACAATTCAAGCCATCAGATGGAATCGCTTGCTTGTTGTAATCCTGTTTGTTTTTGTTATGACAGGCTCTTCCGTAGCAGTCGCAGGCGATTATTGCGGGGGCTATGCCAGTCCGGGAAACCCCTATCAATGTTGTTCAAATGGAGGAAATTGCACGTGGTGGGCGTGGAGGCAAGCACAATATGTATGGGGAATTAATTTGCCATGGTTTCCTGGAGATTCTGGAAATGCTCGGAATTGGGCAACCAGCGCTCAGAATGCTGGTTACATGGTTCTTTCCACGCCTGCAATCAATACGATTGCAGTTAGCACGACTGGCGCAACAGGTTATGGACATGTCGCATGGGTGACAAAAATTAACACAAATGGAACCATTGAAGTTTCTGAGATGAATTGTGATTACGGAAGTGGCGGATTCAAATTGACAACCTATTATACCAGTTACTTCAATGGAGGATTCATTTATAGTTCCAGTTCTAGTTACCCCTCTACATGTAACTGTAATGGAAGCGATCCCGTCTTGACATGTCGCATTGCATCAGGTCAAACATACACTTGCGGCGGTGGGAAAAATTCGATTACGTTAAAGGATGGTTTTCACGCCGAACAGGGAAGCACCGTGACATTGAAACCTTAGTGACCGAAGAATTCCTATAAATTAGGAGGAAATTAATGATGAAAAAGAAAATCGGATGGCTAATCATCAGCAACGTGATCATGTTGCTATATATGCAGACCGCATATAGCCAGGAGAGAGGTAACTACACCATTGAATGGGATGTGTTTGACAGCGGTGGAGGCTTCACTGAGTCGTCAACCGATTTGCTGAATCAATCTATCGGGCAATTTGCCGGGATTGGTGCTTCGGTAAGCAACGAGTATACCGAATCAGCAGGGTTTTACGCCGTGCTTGAAGAGGCGATTCCAATCAGCGTCACGCCGACGCCATTGCCGACCGAACCGCCGAACCCGACGCCAATTGAAACGCCGATTATTCCAGACGATTTAGATCAGGAACCTACATCGCCAACGCCAGTACCGGAGCCGACAACTCTTTTGTTGCTTAGTAGCGGTTTGCTGGGAGGAATTGTATTGTTCAAGAAAAAAATCAGACGGATGTTGTGATCGAACGTTTTAACCAAAAGATAAGCAAGGAGAGCTAAAATATGGTTTTCCTTGCTTATTCGACTTAACGCTAATGTTGAATATCTAATAACATTCCTCCTTATGGATGCGATGAAATGTAGAGGATATGCGAAATTATGAGTGAATTCAAGGAAGCGACATTTGATTTATCACGAACATTGGCTATCAATACATTTCACCACACATTCAAAAAATTATGAAAAAATTGAACATCTTGTCAATCAGACTCACGACTATGTGCTTTTTCCTCTTTCTTTTATTTGGAATCTGTTCCTGTAGCAGCGATTCTGAGAATTCTCCAACAAGCTCGAGTTCAGGCTTAGAGCAAAATATCGTGAAAAAATCGTGGTTTATTATTGGTGAAAATCGCCCGGTATATATTGTCGGCTTTAGGGAAGATCATACGGTAATATTTACATTAGAAGCAACGCTTTCAAGTCGAGATGGAGATTATCTTGGAAAAGGAACCTGGAAACTGCAAGGAGAGAACATCTCTTTTGATTTTACATCGGCTACTACTGGTCGTACGGATTATTATACTGGAACAGTAAATGCTGATGGAACTTACTACATGGAAGGGACTATGAAAGATGGAGAATACGGTCATGTCTATCAATGGCACTCTATGTAGAAAATTTTAAACGGAGACGTTTATTGCACAATACATTTGCTTCGCAGTGATTGAGAGAATTTAATCGGGGGCTAAAAGGTTATCACGCTAATGCAAGCAAGGAGAATCGAAATACCATTCTCCTTGCTTGCATTATGACGAGACTTTATATGAGCGATTCTTCAGGAGATATTCTCAAGCGGAAAAAAGGGTTATTTCTGGACGATGAAGAGAAAACCGGACGGGGTGATGAGGATGGAACGATCTATCAACATAAAGAAGGGTTGTTTTTGGATGATGAACAAAAAGTCGGACGAGTTGATCGGGACGGTACTATCTATCAACACAAAGAAGGGTTGTTCCTTAATGATGAAGAAAAGGTAGGCAGAATCGATCCGAATGGCGATGTCTATCAACGGGAAAAAGGATTGTTTCTTGATGACGAGGAAAAAGTCGGACGAGTTGATTCGGATGGCACGCTCTACAAACGGAAAAAAGGGCTGTTTCTGGATGATGAAGAAAATGTCGGGCGAGTTCATCAATACCAATCGCCTCACAATCGCGAATCTGCGATCCCGAAAATTATCGGCGGGTTCTTCAAATTAGGGCGCATGGGAATTGCGATTCTGCTGATAGTGATCGGCGCGTTGCTCAATTCGATGGGCGTCGAAGCCGGGATGGGAATTGCTGGATTCGGCATCTTTTTGTTGTTCGGAATTGAGCTAATCAAACAGTTTTTCAAATGAAAATGGATGACACCAGAAATGCCCCGACTTATCAGATCGGGGCATTGGCATTATTAGAGAATAAAAGAGCAAAATAGATACTTGACAAATTTGCAATCAACGATGATAAGTTCTTGATAACAAACAATTGAAGATGTGTTGTCCGTATTTCCTCCCTCGTTTTATTTCTCCAAAGGATAAAAATGTATGAAATTACGCCATTATACGCAGATATGTCTCGGCCTTCTGTTTATTGCTATCCCGCTCAACCTTTTTGCTGAAATGATGGAATTTGTAGATACGGGGCAGGTTTTAGGTTCAACATACAGTACTGGCGTTATGCTCGGCGATCTTGATAATGACGGAGATTTAGATGCTTTCGTCGTAAATCGAAACGCGCAACCCGATACGGTCTGGTTCAACGATGGAACAGGAAAATTCACTGATAGCGGGCAACGTATAGGAGATACCAATAGTTGGGATATTGCGCTTGGAGACTTTGATCATGATGGCGATCTTGATGCGTTTATTGCAATGAGCATGCGAGGAAATCTTGTTTGGCTGAATAATGGTTACGGAAGGTTTATCGCCTCTCAACAACAATTCAGTAAATTGCACTATCGCCGTATTCGTGCAGGTGATCTTGATAATGATGGCGATCTTGATGTGATTGTAACGACAGACAATGGAGAAGGGAATTTCGTCTGGTTGAATAAAGGCAATGGAGCATTTCAAGATAGTGGACAACGACTTGGAACATCCAATATTCAGGATTTTGTTCTTGGAGATATTGATCGAGATGGTGATTTGGATGCTGTAACTGCGGATATGAGCGGAAAAGGAAATCTCGTTTGGTTGAATGATGGACATGGCAATTTTAGCGACAGCGGCCAACGTTTAGAACGGTCGAATACCAGAGCCATTGGCCTTGAAGACCTCGATCATGATAATGATCTTGATCTCTTTTTTGCTAACGAATACAACCAGCCTGATACGGTATGGTTCAACAACGGCACAGGCGTATTCACCGATAGCGGCCAGCGTCTCGGGCATTATCGCAGCGGAAAGGTCGTGCTTCATGATTTTAACGGCGATACGCATCTTGACGCATTTGTCGCTTGCGGAGATCGCGAGCCTGATGTTGTCTATTTTAATGATGGATCAGGCAATTTTACTGATAGCGGCCAGCGTCTTGGTACGTTCGATAATTGGGGTATGGCAATGGGGGATGTTGATAACGATGGTGATATAGACGCCTTTTTAGTAAGCGATGGGCAGGGAAATATGGTGCTGCGGAATCAAACCAAATTGATTCTGACATTAAAACCAGACAAATTGCTCACTGATCCAACCATTCGAAATATATTGCAACATCATGGCATCACTCCCCTCCCACTCTTTAACAGTACACGAGGAAATATTCCGCTGAAACAAAGTTTAGGCATATTACGAGCCTATGTCTTGCCCGTAGATTCTTCGAAAGATATTGAAATTATTCGGCAGGAATTCATTGCGCTTGAGGTTGTTGATGATTGTACCTATAACCCATTCTTAACGCTTGATCAAACACCTCATTCGACAGAAACACCTCTCGATTTTAGCAAGTTTCAAGCTATTTCTATGAATGATGGACAATTACAAGGCTGGAAGCTTTTACAAGGCGAAAATACGCCACTTCAAATTGTTATTGATGATTTTAACGGCATGTTTTCTCCCATAACATCTCATGGGCAAGATGTTGCCAATGTCGCGGGCCATAATAGCGCGAGTATCGTATTGTTGAATGTTGTCCCTCAATGCATGAAACATGCCACGTTTGATACGATTTTCAGAGCGATTGAATTTGCGGTAGATGAAAAATTAGAACATTCTGATTCTTATGGTGCAGTAATCAATCTGAGTTTATCCGCACCGGTCTTTCAATTTGGCGAAACGGCAGAAGAACGTCAGCAAGTGTTATCAATCTTCCAACGCTGGCTCAAATACGCGGCGCTGTCGGGCGTGCCGGTGGTGGCGTCCATGGGGAATTTCANTTCCAACGCTGGCTCAAATACGCGGCGCTGTCGGGCGTGCCGGTGGTGGCGTCCATGGGGAATTTCAACTGGGATGTGCCGCATTATCCGGCGGCGTTCCCGGAAAGCATCGCGGTGGGCGGCGCAAATGCGCAAAACCGGCGTTGGCTTGACGCCACAAACGGATTCGGTTCGAATACCGGCAATCATTTAGAATTATTAGCGCAGGCGCAGGACGCGAACGGCGCGACATCCGGCACGTCGTTTGCGGCGGCGCGCGTGACGAACGCGGCGGCAACGGTTCTCAGCATTCTCGCGGAAAAATATCCGAATCTATCAGCAGAGCAGAAGGCGGAACGACTGCGCTGGCTGCTTGAAATCACGGCGCTTGACGGCAACGGCGATCCGGCGGAAGATACGCCGGGGCGCGATCAGTTTTACGGTTTCGGCCTGCTCGACGCCGAAGGCGCGGCGGCCTGCGCCGCAAACGGCGACTTGCTGGCTCGTCCTGGCGCGGTGGAATTCAAAACCGTCCGGCTCGGCGAAACCGCGAACATGCCGGTACGCCTGACCAATTGCTCGATGGAAGAGACGCTGATTATTACGAAAAATCAGATTGCGATTCGCGCCGAACAGACGCAGACGCCGGATTTCGCGCCGGCAAATTTTCCGGGCAGCATCACGCTGAAGCCTGGCGCAAGCGCGACGCTTGACCTGCAATTTTTTCCGAAAACCGGAGGCCGCAAAAGCGCGACGCTTCATATTGCCGCGTCGCCGACGATTTCTACAAACATCGCGCTGAGCGGCGAAGCGGTTGATGCGCAATTCGCCGGGTTTAAGGCCGCGCCGGAGTTTTTCAATTTCCGCGACGTGGTTATCGGCGCATCGGTGCAGGCGCGGCTGACGTTGACAAACTTTCTGCCGCAGGCGGTAACGCTTCAATCTGCTGCCATCGTCGCAATCGGCGTCAATTCCGGTTTTCGCCTTCTTGACGCTCCCGCCGGACAAGCCGTCAGCGCAGGCGCATCCCTCTTATTCGACGCGCAATTTGCCCCAACGCTCCCCGGCGCAAAATTCGCCCTGCTCAGAATTGTCATAGCCGAACAGCCCGACGCGCCGTTCGACATTCCGCTGTATGGCAACGCAGTTGAGGCTGGACTGAGTGCGAATGATCCGTATCTCATCGGAGAAACGCCAGGTGAACCGCCCATCAATCCGGCCAACTTGCTTGCTGATGCCGATAGTTTGATGCAAGCAGGAATGAAACATTATGCTTCCGCCGAATTTTGGAACGCCCTCGAAAAATTCCAGCAGGCCGGCAAACTCTATGCGCTCGCTCGCAGCCGCAGCGGTGAGGCGCGGGCACTTGAGGCGGCGGGGCTGACGTTTGCGAGTGTTGGACGTTTGACGAAAAGCGTGGAGCATTTTCGCGCCGCTGCCGCAATTTACCGCAATCTGAATGACAGGCGGCGGGAAGGAATCATGCTCAACTATCTCGGCGCGGTCTATGCCAAAACAAACGAATCGATCAATGCCCTGAATGTCTATCACGATGTGCTGGCGATTGAGCAGGAGCTTGGCGAACGCCTGCATGAAGGCCGCACCACAATGCATGTCGGCATTATTTACCTGAATCAGGGCTTGCTGCAAGACGCGGCGCGCTACGTGAATCAGGCGCTTGCCATCGGGCGCGAGGCCGACGATCTCGAAGGGATTTGCAAAGCGACGCTGAATCTCGGCCTGATTGCTCTGCGTGAGCGGAAATACGAACAGGCGATCAGCTTGTTTCAGGAAGCGATACGTGGCCTGTCGCAACTCGAAAAGGCAGAAGATGAAATCGGCATGACCTCCCTGAACGT
>DF820455.1:59023-60763 GCA_000739515.1 Candidatus Moduliflexus flocculans | reverse complement strand
AAGCGATACGTGGCCTGTCGCAACTCGAAAAGGCAGAAGATGAAATCGGCATGACCTCCCTGAACGTAGGCGATGCATATTTAGCGCAGGCGAAATATTACGACGCGCTGGCCGCGTATTTGAAGGCGTTGAGCATCTTTCGAAGCATCAACTATTCCAAAGGCGAGATTCTAGCCTTGACGAAAATCGGTGAATTATACGAGCAACAAGGCGACCTGTCGAATGCGCTGCGCCTCTTCCAGCAGGCGCGGACAGTCTGCCAGACTCGTTCCGATTTGCCGGAAGAAGCCCCGCTGTTACAACGCATCGCGGAACTGCATGACGTTATGCGGCAGCCGGTGATTCAAGCCGCCGCGCTGACCGATCTCGGCGAGTTGCAAGGTCGAATGGGATACGCCGACGATGCGATCCTGACGCTGACGCGGGCGCTGCGACTGCATGGCGCGATTGCGTCGAATGGGGATGTCGCCTCCGCCTCCGCCGTTTCCACGCTCAACGATCCCACCGGGTTAAGCCATGCGTTTGTCGTTCTCGCCGATGTGCTGCTTGATCGGAAGGAATACGCTGACACCATCAGATTGATTGAACTTGCCAGAGAACTTCAACAACCATCTGCGACATGGAGCGAAGCCGGACGCGCTTCCGAATTGCTGGGTGAGGCGTATCTGCGGCAGGGATTCTACGACGACGCCTGGCGGGAATTGCAGGCAGCGCAGGATTCCGGGCGCAAATTCCTTTGCTCCGGCGAGGTGCTGATGGCGCAGCGCGACGACGCGCAGGCGGCTGAACTGCTGCTGAAAGCCTTGAGTATGTTCGACGCCGCCGCCTCATACAGCGAATCAGGCGCAAGCCGGTTGGATTTGGCGGAAATCGCAGTTCGGCAGGGGAATCTGACGCAAGCCCGCAGCCAACTGCAAGCCGCGCTTTTCGCGTTTCGCATAGCTGGAAATCTCGATGGCGAGGCCGACGCGCTGCTGCGGCTCGGCGATCTTGACACGCAACCGAAAGAGGCGATGAAATCGTATCAGGACGCCTTTGATCTCTATCGCGAACTGGAAAATCAGGATGGGCAGCTTGCTGCGCTGCGCCGCATGTTAGGAGTGCAGGGCGACCGAACGGATGGTGAAAAGCTCGCGCAGCTTCATCTGGAAACTGCGAAAGCGTATCTGAGCAAGGGGGACGATGGCGCAAGCCTGACCGAACTGAACGCCGCGCTTGCCGCATTAACAATGCCGTCCGCCGCGCTCCGCGCCGACATTCTGCTGCATCTCGGCGCAACGTACCGTTTGCAGAAAAATTACGCAGCCTCATTGACCGCATTGGAAGAGGCTGCCGCGATTCTGCCGCCTGAATGCCTGTTAGCGGCGACCGTGAAATTGAATGTCGGCGAAACCTTGTTCCGGCAAAATCTGGAAAATGGCGCGACCGATTTCGACGCCGCCTTGCAAGCGTATCAACAGGCATTGGCCATATACGAAGCCATCAACGATATTGTCGGGCAGGGAAAAACGTTGATGCGCATCGGCGATGTCTATCTGCGCCAGGAACGCTACGCGGAGGCGGCGAAATGTTACGAAAAGGCGGTCGCGCTTTTGGCGCAGGCGGACGAGCACTATTATCAGATTCTCGCGTTGATGAATCTTGGCGGCGCGTATGACGCGTTAGGCTTGTATTGGGACGCGCTTGAGGCGTATCGCCGGGCGCTCGGTATCATGCACGACACCGGGATGTTTCTGTTTA
>DF820455.1:47416-58837 GCA_000739515.1 Candidatus Moduliflexus flocculans | reverse complement strand
TGGGACGCGCTTGAGGCGTATCGCCGGGCGCTCGGTATCATGCACGACACCGGGATGTTTCTGTTTAGTTCCTCATTTCATGTCCTCCGTAATACCCGCCCGATTACGGAAACCCTCATGCCGTTCAATCCTGTCAATCCGCCGCAAACGTATCGCAACATCGCGCTTGATTACGCCGCACTTGGCGATGATGCCGCTGCTGAGGAAGCGCTGCAACAGGCCGAAAATGCGGAGCTAGCGCCGACATCCGAAGCAGAGCTTGCGCCAGAGCCAGATGATAAAGAGATCGAGAAATTGGAAGAACAATTGGCGGAGCAGGCCGAAAGCGGCGACGAAGCCGGACAGGAAGAGACGATTAAAGCGATTGAGGAACGTGATCCCGATTATGTTGAGCATTCGACACGCCGTGTTTATTCATCATCGCCTTCTCGCGACGCATCGCCAAAGAGCGCTCCGCAAGAACGAGCGCAGCGCCGCGCAGAAACGCTGAACACGATGGGCTTGAACTATCTGCGTCAGGGTAATTCATACAAGGCGGGGCAGGCGTTCATGAAGGCCAAAGAGATTCAGGAGAAACTCGGAGACGACATCGGAGAAGCGGCCACGTTGAACAATCTTGGTTTGATGCACTATCAGACCGGCAACGACAAACGCTCCGCCGAGATGTTTGCGGCCTCGCTGAATAGAATGCGCCGCGCCAATGATCCCGTTGGAACGGCAAACGTGCTGAATCACCTTGCGCTGCTCCATCTGCGCTGGGGACGCGTTGAGCGGGTTCAGGCCAAATGGCGCGAGGCGGAAAGTCAATATGGGGAAGCGTTGAAATTGTTCGAAGAAGCGGCGCAGATTGCCGCGACGCTCGACGAACGTGGATTCGCCATGACGATTTCCAATGGAATCGGCATGACGCAGATGGAATTGCTGCTGCTCTATCGGCGCCTCGGCGATAAAGCCCGAATCAGCGATCCGCTGAGAGCGCAGGCGTATTATTTCAGCGCGAACGAGGCGTATCAACGCGGAATGCGCGAGTTGCAACGCTCGTTGACAATTGGGAAAGAATTGCGTCGGCCTGGAGCGCGGGGCGCGACGCTACACAACATCGGACTGATGTACGCAGCCGCGCAGCTTGAGCGAGAGGCGCAGCCGCATCTCTGGAACGCGCTCAGATTGGAACTTGCGACGCGCAACCGGCTCGACGCCGCCCGTACGCTCAGCGAACTCGGTTTTCTGCATGAGCGCGAAGGCCGGGCATTGCTGCAATCAGGCCGGAATGATGCGAAAAACTGGCGAGATCGCGCCGTCCGTCTTGCGTGGGGAATCTTACGCAATGAGCAGGCGTTATACCTCTACAAGCGCTCGTTAGCGATTCAGGAGCAGTTGCGCGAAACCGCGAAATTGGAAGCGTTCAAAATTGGAATTGCCGAAGAAGCGACCGATGCCTACCAGCAAACGGCGCTGCTGCTGATGGACTCGAATCGTCCGGCAGAAGCGTTCGACATGACGGAACGCGCTCGCGGACGGACGTTCCTGGATGCGCTCGGCAATGCTCGCCAGACGGTTCGGCAGGCCGTGACGCCGGAATTCGCGCAGCAAGAAACAGCGTTGCGGCAGGAAGCCGACGCGTTGCGCCGCAAGCTCGATGCCGCGCTTGAAAACGCTTCGCCGGACGCGGAAGAGATGCAGCATCAGCTTGACGCCATCGAACAGCGTTATGAACGCCTGCTGCAAGAGATCGAATTAACGCGTCCCGAATATGCCTCATTCTACGGCGTGACTCCATTGACGCTGCCAGAGGCGCAAGCTCTGATTCCAGCGGAGGTGACGCTGTTGTCGTATTTCGTCACGCCCAAAACCACGCTGGCCTTTGCGCTGACGCGCTCTGAATTCAAGGCGTTCAGTCTGCCCATTTCGGAAGAGGAATTCTGGCAAATGGCGTATGACATGAAAGAAGACCCTGAAAAAAAGCCGGATGCCGCGCCAAATGCGCTGCGAACACTCTACGCGCAATGCGTCGCTCCGGTTGAAACTGCCTTAAAAACCGAGACGATTGGGATTATTCCGCATGGCGCGCTGCATTATCTGCCGTTCGCGGCGCTCGATGCGGCGGCTTCTGACGTCGACGCGCCGCGCTATTTCGGCGATCAGCATCACGTGTTTACCCTGTCCGGCGGGATAAGCGCGCTGCCTTTCATTGCGGCGAAACCGCGAGAACATGGCACGCAGGCTGCCATTTTCGGCGTCACCGGCAACCCGCCGCTGCCGCATGTGGTTGAAGAAGCCGAAACGATTGCGCAGCTCTACGACACAACGCCAACGTTGAATGAATCGGCGACAGTCGCTGAATTCTTGAAACAGGCGCATGCCGCGTCAATCATTCATGTCGCCGCCCATGCCAGGCTGGATGCCGATAATCCTGCCCTTTCTTCGATTCAGTTCGGAGATCGCGAACTGCGCCTGCATGAACTATATGGAATGCATCTGCCGCAAGCGCCGCTTGTCGCATTAAGCGGCTGCGAAACCCGCGTAGGACGACTGAGCAGAGGAGATGATCTGATTGCGCTGGAACGGACGGCGCTTGTCGCCGGAGCGCCGGTCGTGGCAGCGAGTCTATGGCGCGTGGACGATGCGGCGACGACTGCGTTGATGACGGCATTTCATCAGGAATTGACACAAGGCGCGACGCCGATCAGCGCCTTGCAACAGGCGCAGCAGACCGTGCGACAGCAATATCCGCATCCGTATTACTGGGCAGCCTTTGCTCTGAGCGGCTGGCCGTTGTAACAACAACGAATAGAAGAAAGGAACGAATATATTCGTTGTTGTTTCTACGGCGCTCCCACCAGCGCGAAGCCTGCCCAATCGCGCGGATTCTTATAAGTCGAACGCATGGTCTTCTGCGCGAATTGAAGGGCAGCGGTTTTATCGTGAGTCAGGCCAAGATGGAGGTAAAAGGCATTCATAAAATCCCGCGTCGCCAAATCGTCCACATTCCACAAACTCGCAACCACCGACGACGCTCCCGCAGAGAGAAACGCGCGACTCAGGCCGATGACTTCGTCCCCCCGGCTCTGCGTTCCTAATTGCGTGCTGCATCCGCTCAACACGACGAGATTCGTTTTTGAAAGATCAAGCTCGCGCACTTCTCGTTCTTCTAACCTGCCGTCATTCTTATTGTCTGGCGACAACAACAACCAGGACGGCGTTCGGCTGGCCGGATCGAATTTGCCGTGCGCGGCAAGATGGATGATCTCAGAATTCGGCGCGTCGCGTTTGAAGCGGCTTTCTGTCGCGTTATGCCTGTTGCAATCCGGCTCGGAACAACTGACAAAGATTTCAGCGTCGAACACGCGGCGATGCGCCAGAAATTCTTCCGTTTCGCGAACCGCGCCGCGCAATGCTGAGAACCCCTGTGAGGCTTTGCCATTTCCCATGCCGAAAAGTGTCGGACGCGTCGAAAAAGGCTTTGGTTTGAGATACATCCATGACGCCGCCGACGGCAGCATAAACAGATCGAATTCGTCGCCGAAATACATCTTCTTGCGCTGTAATGCCGCAAACGGCAGTTGATGGAGCACGCCATGCGGAATAATGCCGATCTTTTTTGTGTTCAGATACGAACGAACTGGAGCAATCAGGCGGCGATACCCGTCTTTCAGACAAGAATTGTCGCCGAAATCGCGGATGCAGTCAACCATTTTCAAGAGTTCAGTCTGGCTGAGATTCAACGTTTCCGCATGAAACGAATCGTTTCCGATCACGAAAACATACGTATTTTCAGGCGTCGTAAAAAAAGAAAGCAGCACGATATTTTCGGGCAGATTCTTTTGTAGCCGGGCAAGATCGGGCGGAAGGACGTGCAATAATTTCTCGTATTCGGCAAATTCCTGGATATGCTGCTGATTGACGGCGTCGAATCGGGCTTGAAGTTCTTTCCGCTGCGTCTCGCTTGTGCGAGCGAGCGCCTTCGATATTTCGGTCAATTTTCGCTGCAATATGCGGTTATTTTGCGCGGCTTCGGACGCAAAATGCGGCAATGCGCCGAGTTGATCCAAAAAAGCGCGGGCGCGGGCGCGTTCGCTGATGAAAAAGGCGTCTTCCGGCCTGCCTGACGCCATGAAGAATGCCATCGCGCTCTGATAGATGTTCGCAATGGCGCGTTGATTGCCGAGACTGATTTTGAAATCCTGCGTTCCGGCTGCCGCAAAAAACGCTTCCAGCGTATCGAGCGCCTGCTGATAATATTTCCGGGCGTCGGCGTCGTTTTCCCGTCGTTCGCAGGTTTGCGCCAACTGACCGAACGTCTGCCAGAGTTCTCCTTGCGCGCGTTGCTCTTCCTGCATGGCGCGAGCGGTTTCGAAAAATTGCGCTGCTTGCGTCAGGAGCGTGACAGATGCCTCGAATACGCTGCGGGCAAGATGTGCTTCGCCGAGATGAAAACGCGTTTTCGCTTCCAGCGAGCGATCCTGTGAGGCGAATTGACGCGATTGCTGGTAATATTTTTCGGCAGCCTCGTATAAGAACCGTGAGGGATTGGTCTGCGTGCGGGCATAGTTGAGATGCGTCGTTCCAATGTTGTTTAACACAAGGCCAATGTCTTCTCGCTCATTATTTTCTCGATAGATGCGCAACGCACGATCATACAAATCAAGAGCCTTTAAATAGTAGGACGCGCCTTGTGCGCCGGCCTGTTCGCCGAGCGCGTCGTACACGCTGCCAAGCGCGGTCAGCGTTTTCGCAAGATCGGAAGGTGCGTCTTGCAAATCAAATAATTCTTGCGCTTTCTGAAGTGCGGCAAGCGCCTTTTCGTATTCGCCGATTTTCGAATAGGCGATTCCCATCCCTTGCAGCGCTTTGGCTAACCGTGCGTTGTCATCCATGCCGCGCAGTTCCGATTCGGCCTGTTGATATAAGTTGATCGCCTCGTATGGCTCGCCAAGCTCCACGAAAACTCCTGCGCGACTGGCTTGCAGCACCGCAATGGCCATCGGATGTTCTTTGACGAGCGCCTCCGCGTTGTCATAGCATTCTAACGCGGCCAGGAATTCGCCGGAATCAAAGCGAATTTGCCCCATCTGTAAGAAACAGATCGCTTCTTTTTCTTCGAATCCGCCACACTCGCGAAACGTTTGTTGTGCTTGCCGAAAGAGGCTGAAAGCGGCATCTGGATCGGTTTCCCACAGCGTTTGCGCCTCGTCGTATAATTGCCGGGCGAGCGGGCAAGATTGGAGTTCTTTCGCATAGAGGGCTGGCAAGGGGAATATCAGTAAGAGACGCGCCAGAATGATCCAGAAAAATAGACGATTCATAAAGGCTGTATTATTCGACTATTGCCTGTAATTCGGCAGACTGCTCTGTCAAGCCAAGTTGTTGGTATAATTTGATTGCAGATTCAGCGAGTTGCCGTGCCTGTTCGAAGTCTTCGCGCTGATGCGCCAATTTTGCGAGCCAGTCGCGAGCCACCGCCTCGCCGAGCAGATCGCGGCGTTCCTGCGCTTGCTCAAGCGCGAGTTGGTACGATATGGCGGCGCGGCAGGCATCCCCGCCGTGATAATAAAGATACCCCAACAGCCGCAGCGTTTCCGGCGAGTTGACGGAACGTAATTCCGGCTCGAATTGCTCGATAGCGCGGGTATAGGCTTGATACGACACATGCAGCGCCACGAATACTAGCAGGCGTGTTTCGGGGTCGAGCGCGGTCTGGCGGATTTGCTGCTCAGCTTCCGCAAATGCATTCTGCTGCGCTTCGGTCATCGGGCGGTCTGCTTGCAGTTCGCACAATGGCCGTTTTGGGCGCGGCGTTCGAATCGTCCAATCCGTGTCCGCGTCCACCACCAATTGAATTTCTCGTTGTTTCGGGCAGGCAAACGCTGCGCCGGGTGCGATCTCAATAACGGTTAAATCCGGACAGAGAATGCGAAATGGGGCTGGCGTGTCAGCGGCGATTTCCGCGCCCGCGGGGAGTTGATGAATTCCAATCAGTTCGATGTACACCGCACTCCCTGGAAATTTTACATGCACAGGTGCGTCTTTCGAAATAACTAATGGTTCAACGGTGCCTACACTTGCCAGGGCTGAAATGGAGAAACCCACAAACACAAGCGATCCAGAAAATAACCAGATTAGAATAGTGCGTTTCATCTGAAAACATTCCCCCGTGAAACCCGCAAAATGCGCGAAAAATCTTTTCCCGCAATGCGTGAGTCGAGGCAACATATTATGGCGATTCAGAATATTAATAGTAGCAATCCTTAATGAGGTGTGGTGATATTTCCTTTCGACGCGCTCAGGAAACGCCGCACGCTGAGCCTGTCGAAGCGGGGCAATTAGACATCTTTCCTATGGGGACTCGCGGGAGACGGTCGTAAATCGTCGCATATATCGTGTCCTTTTCTGAGAATTGAGGGGAATCGTTAGTTCGTTTTGAGGCACGGTCATACCAGGACATCCGCCCGATCATTGCAAGAGATTTCTATCGAATATCGGCAGGAATATTTTTCTCGACCACTTTTAAGACAATGTTTATTCAGTCAGGAAAGATGTCTATTGCTCGAGGATTGCTATATATGCGAGCGTTAAACATGAATACGGCGCAGACCTCACAGGTTTCAAACACCTGTGAGGTCTTATTAAAAATCAATGCTCGCATCTATAATACCAATTGCGGTAAATTCGATCATCTTTACCTCTTGAACATATTGGGCGAGAACTTACGCGAGCGTTTCCATGACGCGTTTTGGCGTCCAGTTTTCACGCACGGCGCGTTCGTACAGTTTCGCCCGCTCGCCGTCATTGATCATGATCGCTCCGCGTAATTGGCCGTCGCGATAGTAAAAACATTGATACCGCCGGTCATGCTGATATTCCTCAATCTGACAACGTTCGATGTCTTGCGGCAGCATCGAAAAAAAGTATTGCTCGAACACTTCGCATTTCAGGCGAAACGGCAGGCGCGGATATGACGTCAGCGAGCCGACTGCGTTTTTTCCGGCGTGAAGCCCCTGCGCTTCGGCAGAATGCCAGAGGCCGCCAATCTCTCCGCCTGGCAGTTCCGCCACAT
This sequence comes from Candidatus Moduliflexus flocculans, assembly GCA_000739515.1. Lineage (GTDB taxonomy): Bacteria > Moduliflexota > Moduliflexia > Moduliflexales > Moduliflexaceae > Moduliflexus > Moduliflexus flocculans. Next base: position 51,780 of record DF820455.1, on the reverse strand, counting down.
CTCCGGCAGCGAAAATATCAGGACAGGACGTTTGCAAATACTCATTCACCAGAATGCCAACATTCACGGCAAGCCCAGCCTGCCGCGCCAATGTCGTGTCTGGCGTTGCCCCGATGCAGTAGATGATGGCATCCGCCTGTCGTGTTTCGTGACGACGCGCATCTGTCAACGGATCATCAAACAACAAACGAATGCCAGCCTGTTCACATGCCTGTTTCATCAGCGTGGCAGCGTGCAGGTTGAGTTGGCGCGGCATGATTGTCGAACTTCGGCCAGCGAGCGTCACTCGCTTTTCCGCGAAACGAAACTGCTCCGCAACTTCAACGCCTAACACGCCCATGCCGACGACAAGCGTATTCTGGATGTTCGGATTGCGCATCATCTGCATCAGGCACTCGGCGTCGTGCATTTGCCGCATGACATACGTGTGTGGCATTTCAGGTGAAATGCCGGGTGGATAACATGGCGTTGCGCCGGTTGCCAGAATTAACTTTCCCCAACGCAGACATGTGCCGGAAGCAAGCGTTACTGTTTTCGCGGCAGGATTGATCTTGTCCACTCTCTGGTCATCAAGCCGGTGAATACGGCGTGTTTGATACCATTCCGGCGGTTGCAGTTGAAATTCATCCTGGCGAAAACCAGACGCAAGATGTTTTGAAAGCTTGGTGCGTTTGTATGGCGCGTGCGCTTCGCCATTGATAAGCAATACTGCGCCGTCGAACGTCGCTTCTCGAATCGCTTTGGCGGCAGAGACGCCCGCAATGCCAGCGCCGAGAATAATTACATCCCAATCGAGTTGCATCGAAAAGCCTCCTTTCACGGAATTGCGATTTCAGGCTGTCCCCCTTGATATTGGCTTGAATATGACGATCTTGAATGCGCGTTTCTGATGAATATGTCTCTTGCGAACAGATGAACTTGACAATTTTCATTCATCCTGAGACTCTGCAATTTTCACCATCAAGAGCGCGTCCCTTTCTCTAACAGGCGTCTCTCGCCTGATTACGCGAGAGGAACGGCAGACTTGCAATGGAATCTCCGACATTATTACAGATTCAGACGCAAATAGATACATTAACATTCGACGAGCAATTGATGCTGCTCGAACGCTTGATCCAGTATATCCGCCTGCGAACAAACAGCATGTTTCTGGCAGAGGATCCATTCCTGAGAATGGCGACAGACCAGGAAGTCCACCGCGAAATCGGGGCAATTCAGGACGAATTCGCTTGCGCCGACGCCGATGGGTTGGATATTATCTAATGGCAATGCAACGAGGCGACATTTATTTCGTAAATTTAGCGTCCGATCATTCTCCCGACCTCAGCAATGTTCGTCCCGTACTTGTCCTCTCGATTAATGCTGTCAATCGCCTGCCTCTTGTCGTGACGGTCGTCGTTGGCGCGTATGCTGACCGAATCTCCCGAAATTTTCAGGCGACAGTGCGCCTTTCCGCCGAAGAAACCGGCCTCGATATGGATACCGTCTATTTAGCGTTTCAACTCCGTTCGTTAAGCCATTATCGCTTTCCCGCCAATCCAGCGGGACGCGCCACAGAAGACGCCATTCAGCGAGTCGAAAACGCCGTGCGGTATTGCCTCGGCCTGTAATAGGTGTCAGACACTTCTCAAGTGGCTGTCACCTCGTGGCTGAAGTTCAGACCTCCGTAATAGGCCGCGTAATTTTGCTGTTCGGCGGCACACTTTTCGTCAACCAGACATTCCCACCGACGGTCGAGCCTGCGCCAATTGTGACGCGCCCTAAAATCGTCGCGCCTGCATACACGATAACATTATCTTGCAGAATCGGATGACGCGGAATTCCTTTGATCGGATTGCCATGTTCGTCCAGCGGAAAGCTTTTTGCGCCGAGCGTCACGTTTTGATAGAGCTTGACGTTGTTGCCGATCACGCAGGTTTCTCCGATGACCACGCCCGTGCCATGATCAATAAAAAATTTCTCGCCGATCTGCGCGCCGGGATGAATATCTATGCCAGTTGCAGAATGCGCCATTTCCGAGATCATACGCGGAATCAGCGGCACACCGGTTTTATACAATTGATGGGCGATACGATGATTGATCATGACGCGGATGCTGGGATAGCAAAACACGGTTTCGCCATAGCGCGTCGCCGCTGGATCGCCTTCATACGCGGCTAGCGCATCGAGCGCGAGCAAGCGCCGGATGTCTGGCAGCGCGCGGATTAATTCATAGGCATTTTCCTGCGGTTTGGAGGCGCACGTCGGACACATTTGCTCCAATGAGGTTTCGCAAAAAAAGCAATAGCCGCGTTTCAATTGCTCGGTCAGCAAAAACAACACCTTATCCAATTTTGCGCCAGTGTAATAGGTGATGTTATCCGGCGTGATGTCGGATTCCATAAAATAGCCGGGAAATACGATGGCTCGCAGCAATTCCATAATTTCGGCGAGCGCTTCCAACGACGGCATTGGCGTGTTATGCCGCCCGAAATGCACGGCGGTTTGATATGATCCCGGCACACAGAGCGCTTCGACCACGTCGCGCGGCACAGTTTCATAATTTGGCATACTCTGCTCCTTCCAGTTCTTGTCTCGTAATCGTTTAGCTGTATTGATTCAAGAGGTGATGGACAGAGCCGTCAGACACCTCGAAAGTATCTGACAGCTTTTCTTGACCACCTCGCGTAAAGGTGGCAACGCGCATCGCTTCCTTGCGTCTTCTTGTGGCGCAATCCGCTAATCCTCCGTTCGTGTAAATTCTTCTCAGGCCGCTTCAACATTTGTCAAGCAGGCAGACTCTATAAAAGACAATTTCAGGTCAATGCGCTTGCGCCAGATTCGGAAAAAAATGACGCGTTTATCAGCGCGTCCGCGACGCATCATTTCGCTCCAGAAACATCGTTGAAGTCGGCGTTTATCGGAATGATGATGAGGGAAATTTTCCCCAATCGTTTTCTGGCGGCTGCGGGTGGGTAAACAAGAAAATTAGTTCCATTGTGTTTTCTGCTTGACCGAAGAGCGCCGATACGAAAGGAGTGCCGAACTAACCGGAATTCTTAACCACAGGGGGAATAGTATGACAGAACGATTGCCAGTCCTGGAATCCACCCGTTTTGTTGTCGAGCAGAGTCAACACGTGACAATTAACAGAGATGCCGCCCGCCGGATGCTGCTGAATGGATTTGTGACGCCTCCGGCCTGGTATCCCGATTTGCATATTGCTGATCCTGACTGGATTTTAGTGCTGGATGCGTTGAATTTCTGTTTTTGGGCAGATTCCGGCAAGCCAAAATGGTGCATCGAATATAAAGGAGAGTCGCTCTCTGGCTACTGGGCATTGGCGGCGAGTTTGAAACGCGCGACGGAAGAAGGCGTGCCTCTTACAAATGCTGAATTTCTGGCGACCATCTCCTCCAAAACCGTCGAAAAAATCTTCCGAGGCCAGGAACAGATTCCGCTGTTTCAGAAGCGCGTGGATCATCTGCGCGAAATCGGCAAAACGCTCTTAGAGCGGTATGATGGCACCTTTGTGAACGCGCTGCAAGAGGCGAACCGCAGCGCCGTCAAGCTCGTCAACGATGTCGTGACGAATTTCCCCTGTTTCAACGACATTGCGCAGTATAATGGCCGCACCGTGTATTTTTATAAGCGTGCGCAATTACTGGCCGCCGATTTATATGGCGCGTTCGAAGGGCAGGGATACGGCGCGTTTGATGATTTGAACGAATTGACGATCTTTGCTGATTACAAGCTGCCGCAGGTGCTTCGGCATCATCGCGTGCTGGAATATGATGACGATCTCGCCAACATGGTGGACAATTATATTCATTGCGCTCCCGGCAGTCCCGAAGAGGTCGAAATTCGCGCCGCAACGATTCAAGCGGTCGAATTTATGCGCCAATCGCTGACGAATGGACATGGCTCGATTCCGGCCTTCAAACTGGATTGGTGGCTCTGGACATTAGGGCAGGATGACGCCGTGCGAGAAAAGCCGTATCACAGGACATTAACGGTCTTTTATTGAACGGCATTTAAATTAAACAACAACCTCACAGGTCTCGAAGACCTGTGAGGTTGTTTCAGGTTTTACCGCACGCCGTTGGCATTCAAAAACGCGCTATATTGCTGATCAACTTTCAGAATATGATTCGTGAGCCAATCTCGCAGAAACTGGCTCGTTTTCACCGGCAGCGTTTTGCCCTCGTCAAAATCTTTTTGCAAGTCGTTGACCTGTTTGACAAATTCGTCATGCAGCTTTTTATGCCCAGGATAACCTGGATAGCCGTGTTGCGTCATCAACTGCTCTTCTTGCGTAAAATGCGTTTTGGCATATTCTATCAGCCCCCGCAAAATTTGCCCATAGGCGTCTCTGACCGTGCCGG
>DF820455.1:37118-47363 GCA_000739515.1 Candidatus Moduliflexus flocculans | reverse complement strand
AAATGCGTTTTGGCATATTCTATCAGCCCCCGCAAAATTTGCCCATAGGCGTCTCTGACCGTGCCGGTCAGCATGGCGTTTGCCAGTTCATCGAAGAGCGAAAACAACTTCTTATGCTGCTCATCCATCCGCGCAATTTTTACGCTGTAACTCTCATTCCAAACAAAAAATGCCATAAATTGTTCGTGCCAATAAGCGCCGGAACGTCGCCCGGCGGCTATCGCTGTTCTTGAATAAAATCGCTGAGTGCATACCCGATTGTGCCATCTTTGAGGCGAACCTGATACCATTGTCCTGATTTGCTGAGCAGCAAAATCTGCGAACCTTTATCAACCTTGCCAATCAGTCGAAACTCCGTTCCCTGGCCGCTGCGGATATTCAAGCGAGTCTGCGCTGTATTTACGATCCCGATGCCGATCACCGACGGCACGCCAAGCAGCGCCGCCGCGTTTTTCAAATCGGCTGCCGCGATGCATTTCAGGGCTAATTCATAGCCTAAATCCCCAAGCAGCGGCACGTTTTGCGCCGCTTGCGACAGCGCCTGATACGCTGCTGCGATTTCCGCATCATTCAGCAATGTGCCGGTCTGCTCTTTCACCATTTGCAGCAGATGTTCGATGCCTTTTTCTCGATACGGGCTTTGCGGATAGGTTTTGCAAAAATCCGCGTACATGCCGATAGCCGTGTCAAGCGTCAGATTATTCGTCGCGCGTTTGGTTTGAATGTCAAGGCGCGTCAATTGAAAGGCCGCGTCATCTACTAAATTATTCGATGGAAAACGCTGGATGAGGTTGGCAAACTCGCTCCCTTTATAAAAATATTTATCAATCGGCTCAAGATACGTGAAACTATTTTTTTGTTTATCGAGATAGTCCAACCAACTGGCGTACTGCGTTTTTTTGAGTTCCGACAGGCTCTCTTTCTTCTCTTTGAACTCCTTTTTCCCCGGCACACGCAACGCTAAGGCATATTTGGACAGGCCGGAATAATAAAGCGCATCTGCGGCGACTTCTGTGTCAGGGTAATCCTTAATCAATTGATCGTAGGCTTGCGCCGCTTCCAGAAGTTGGTCATTTTGCCGCGCTGCTTCCGCCTTTGCATACAATTCATGCGGCGGCACTTTTTTTTCGAAGAACGTGCGCCCGAACAGCACGGAGATCGCGACAAGTGCGAGAATGAGGATGACAACAAATATTTTTTTCATGGAGAAACACGACAGCGAACCAAAGAAACACGAATCATCCGATCATTCTAAGTTTTCAAATTCGTTGGCTTCTTTCATTCGTTGCTGTTGATGATGTGCGTAATAGAGCAACGCCCCGAAATTATTGACAATATGCACGAGAATCGGCATCCACAGATTGCCGCGCCATTGATAACATCCGCCGAACGCGACGCCGATGATGGACGCATACACGCCATAGACAATCGCCTCTTTTTTCCAGATATGGGCGGCGCCAAAGATTGCGCTGGCAAGCCAGAGACCGACATTCGCCTGCAACACGCCGCGAAAAAACAACTCCTCGGCAAAGCCGGAAAGCAGTGAGATCACCAGGCTTGTCGTCAGATCAAGATGACGAAACAACGGAATGACATCGCTGTCCAGCAGGGTTTTGATCCGACGAAAAAATGCGCAATAGCGTGAACCATGCGTAATCATCGCATAATTTGCCGCCAGCAGGCCAACGCCCGCCAGCATTCCCGCCAGCAGATCGATAGGCGTCAGCGTCAAGGCCGCCCGCAGCGGCAATCGCTGAAAAGATGCCCAGATCAGCGCGACTGCCAGCAGGCCGCCTTCAACGGCAACCGCTAATTTGAGAGTCTGCGTATTCATAACCAGAAGTTATCGTCACGCAGTTCCGCATTTTTGTCAAGTTTTCGCAGAAGCCAGAACGAGTTGCCTCAGAATGCAATGGGGCGCGAGAATCGCCATGTTCCCGTTTCCACCGCTAATAGGCGGAAATCATTATGATAAGATCGAGCTAAAAATCATTCCCATCGTCATTACTGAGAAACAGAATTTCTTCTTTTCACAAAACCGCCTCTCTTTTCCCTTGACGCTTTTTATATAATTTATATGGTACGACGTATTTTCTGACAAAAACGTCTTCGTTTTAGCTGCTGATCAGCAGTTATTTTTTCTGATATGTGGAGGAGATATGATAGGGATTATTGACTATGGCGCGGGCAATTTGCGGTCGGTTCACAAAGCGTTCGTCTATTTGGGGATTGACGCGAAAATTATTCAAGCGCCGGAAGAAATGACCGGCATCGAAAAACTCGTGCTGCCGGGCGTCGGCGCGTTTTGCGCCTCGATTGACGCGATGAAAGCGAAACGCCTGTTCGAGCCGGTTCGCGAATGGGTCGCGGCGGATCGCCCGTTTTTAGGAATTTGCCTCGGCTTGCAGATGTTGTTCGAAGAAAGCGAAGAATTCGGCAGTTCGCCGGGGCTTGGCGTCTTCAAAGGCCGCGTGCCGCAATTCAAACAAGGCAAGGTGCCGCAAATCGGCTGGAATCAAGTCAAACAAACGAACGCGTCGCCGCTTTGGAACGGGTTGGACGACCAGTCGTTTTTCTATTTTTTACACGGCTTTTATATTCTCCCGGAAAACCGCGAGATGTCTATCGGCGAAACGGATTACGGCGTAACCTATACTTCCGCGATTCAAAAAGGAAACGTGTACGCCGTTCAATTTCACCCCGAAAAAAGTGGGACGCTGGGGATGCGCCTGTTGCAAAATTGGGTGAATATCTAAGCCAAAAGAGGTGTCGTTATGACGCAAATGATTGAGGCGAAAATCGATCAATTACCAGAAGAATTACAGCGAGAAGTGCTGGATTATATTGATTTTTTACTGCAAAAATATCCTGACCATCCTGGAAAAAAGCAAGGTTTTCGGTTTGATTGGGAAGGCGGCCTTTCTGGATTGACAACCCGTTTTTCGTCTGTTGAACTTCAGCATCAAGCGGCGGAGTGGAGAGCATGTATTTGATTGATACGAATATCTTCTTAGAAATCCTGTTAGAACAGGCGAAAAAGGACGTATGCAAAGCGTTTTTGACTCAACATGCCGATTATTCGGATTAAAACGCTTTCCAACGCCCAATATGCGATATTGCCTGATGAATCGCTCAGAACGGGGTTGGACTTCGATGATGTCTATCAATTTTTGATCGGTCGCGAGCAAGGATTCGCAATCGTCACGATGGATCAAGATTTTCAGAAAATCCAGACCGAACATTTGATTACTTTTTTGTGACAATGGACGTTCAGCCACGAATGAGCACGAATTGATTTTTATAAAAGATTCGTGAAAATTTGCGCTCATTCGTGGCGAAAAACGTAAAAAGAATACATCAATGTTAGCAAAACGCATTATTCCATGTTTGGACGTGGACGACGGCAGAGTCGTCAAGGGCGTCAAATTCAAAGAAATCCGGGATGCGGGCGATCCGGTGGAACTCGCTCGATTTTATAATGAACAAGGCGCGGACGAACTCGTCTTTCTCGACATCGGCGCGTCCTACAAAAGCCGCGAAACGCTGATTGATGTCGTGCGCCAGGTGTCGTCGGAAGTCTTTATTCCGCTGAGCGTCGGCGGCGGCATTCGCAGCGTCGAAGATATGCGCAACATCCTGCTGGCGGGCGCGGATAAGGTCGCGATGTGCACATCCGCGATTAAAAATCCGAATCTGCTCTCGGACGGCGCGGAAATTTTCGGCTCGCAGTGCATCGTCCTGTCAATTGACGCGAAACGTGTTGGGAACACGTGGCACGCCTTCACGCATGGCGGGCGCAACGATTCCGGCCTTGACGCCATCGAATGGGCGAAACGCGGCGAAGAACTCGGCGCGGGCGAAATCCTGCTGAACTCGATTGATATGGACGGCATGAAGCAGGGCTATGATTTGGAACTGAATGCGCGGGTGTCCGAATTGGTCGGCATTCCGGTCATCGCCTCCGGCGGCGCTGGCAACGTGCAGCACATGGTCGAGGCGATTACGCTTGGCAAAGCCGACGCCGTGCTGTTGGCGTCGTTAGTCCATTTCGGGGAATACACAATCCCGCAAATTAAAACGTATATGCAAGAACAAGGAGTGGTGGTGCGATGGTAATTGCTTCGATAGACATCATGCAGGGCAAAGTCGTGCAGTTGCGGCAAGGGAGCGAAAAAATGCTGGAACGCGATGACGCGCTGGCATTAGCCGCTGAATTTGATAAATACGGCGAAATTGCCGTGATTGATCTCGACGCCGCGATGGGCAAAGGCGAGAATGTTGAATTAATGAAAACGCTGGTTAAGCGGGCGGAATGCCGCGTCGGCGGAGGCATTCGCTCGGTCGAAAAAGCGAAAGAATTCATCGCGCTCGGCGCGAGAAAAGTGATTATCGGCTCAACCGCGTTTGAAAATAATCAGATCAATCATGCGTTTTTACAAGAATTAGTCAACGCTATCGGACGGCCTCGCATTATCGTCGCGGTGGACGCGCTGGAAGGCAAAATCGTGACGCGGGGCTGGAAACATCAGACTGATTTGCCGCTGTTCGACGCCGTCAAGCAGTTAGAGCCATACACGTCGGAATTTCTGTTCACCTGCGTCGAGCGCGAAGGCACGATGAAAGGCGCGAATTTCGACCAGATTCGCGAATTGAAACGCTCGACCAAACGCCTGATTACGGCGGCGGGTGGCGTGTCCACCGTAGAAGAAATTAAGCAGATCGCGGAAATCGGCGCGGACGTGCAGCTTGGCATGGCGCTTTACACCGGCAAAGTCAGCCTGACCGACGCCTTCATCGAATGTCTTGCATGGCAGAAAATGGACTTGATTCCAGCCATTACGCAGGACGAGGCCGGGCAAGTCTTGATGGTGGCGTATTGCAGCAAAGAGGCGTTGCGAAAAGCCTTCAACACAGGCAACATGACCTATTTTTCGCGCTCGCGCCAAAACCTCTGGACAAAAGGGGAAACGTCCGGCCATACGCAAAAGCTTGTGCGGATGCGGACAGATTGCGATCAAGATGCGCTGCTCGTAACGGTTAAACAAACCGGAGCGGCCTGCCATCTTGACACCTATTCCTGTTTCGGCGATCAGCGCCCGACGCTGCAACAATTCTACGCCGAAGAATCGGCAGCGATTCAGGCGAACGCGGCTCGTTCCGAGGCGCAGCTTCAGGAGCAATTGCGCGTCGCCGGACATGAATTCAGCAAAGCCGCCACGCCCGACAGCGTGTTGGCGACAGCGGCGGACGTATTCGACGGCATGACCGCGCTTTTAGCGAAACGCGGCGTCAGTGTGGAGGACGTGCTGGCCGAACTCGGTCGGCGCAAACGGGCATGATAACAACGNAACGCGGCGTCAGTGTGGAGGACGTGCTGGCCGAACTCGGTCGGCGCAAACGGGCATGATAACAACGAATGGGAGAAAGAAACGAATCCTTTTGCGAGTATTCGTTCCTTTTTCCCATTCGTTGTTGTTTTGAATCATGGATTTTCTCATGGAATGCCTCGCCATCGGCGATTTGCAGGACGGCGAATCCGATCCGCCAGTGGATGCGATTCTGAACGTCAGCGAATTCGAGTACGTGACCCCTCGGATTTATAAGCATCTGCCGTTCAAGGATTTCGAATCCCTGCGCGATTTGACCATTATCGGCCAATGTACGCAGTTCATCCACGAACAGATCGCGCAACGACATTCCGTATTAGTCCATTGTTACGCCGGAATCAGCCGTTCCAGCACGATTTGCATGGCGTATTTGTACGAATGCGGCATGTCATTCGGCGAGGCGTTGGCGTTCATTCATCAGCGCCGCCCGATTGCGTATCCGCATGAAGCGCTGCTTCGTTCGCTACATGATTGGTACAAGCCGCGCCACATGTAGGAGTACAAAAGCTTGCTTTTGCAAGCGGCGCAGCCGCACATCGCCTGATTTCATCAGGCCGCAAAAGCAAGCTTTTGCACTCCTTGCGTAATGACAACGTATCCCGTTTCCGCGAAGAAAATTCTGATCATTCAATTTCGACAAATCGGCGACGTGCTGCTGACAACGCCAGCGGTTAAAGCGTTGCGCGATTTTTATCCTGACAGCGAAATCTGGTTCTTTACCGAAGCCGGCCCGGCAAAAATTTTACAGGGCAATCCGCATATTGATCGTATTGTGATACGCCAGCGCAAAGCGCGATTTCGGGATAATGTCGCACTCATCAGGGAGTTGCGAAAAGAACGTTTTGATCTCGTCATCGATTTCTTTTGCAACGGGCGCAGCGCGTGGATGTCGTTTTTGATCGGCGCGGCGCATCGCGTGGCGGCGGCGCATCGCGGACGCTCGTTCTGGTACACCGACACGCCAGCGATCCAAACCGGAATCGGCTACGCGGCGGAAGACAAACTCGCGTTGCTCCGCGCTATAGGCATTCCCGGCACGCTGATTCCGCCCGTTCTCCATATTCCCGACGAGTCGAATGCCTATATTGACACATTTTTCACGCAGCAGAAGCTTGACAAAACTGACGCAGCCGGTCATGCTCCGATTGTAACGATTGACCCGACGAGCCGGAGACAGTCAAGACAATGGATTCGTGAACGCTATGTGCAGCTTGCCGACGAACTATTCGAACGGCATCAGGCGCGATCTATTTTCATCTGGGGGCCGGGCGAACGCGAAATGGTTGACGCATTGATCAAACAGGCCAGATATCCGCATCTGCTCGCCTGCCAGACCGACTTGATGCAGCTTGCGGCCTTAATCGCTAAAAGCGATTTGCATATTGGCAATTGCTCAGCGCCGCGCCATCTTGCCGTCGCCGTCCGCACACCGTCGCTGATTGTCATGGGGCCGACCAGCGCCGCGAATTGGACATATCCGTCGCCGCAGCACCGGGCAATGTGCGGCAATGTGGAATGTCTTGAATGCCAGAAGACCGAATGCGCCACGCATGAGTGCATGACTGCGCTGACGGTCGAGATGATGGCGGATGCGGCGGAGGAATTGTTGGAACAAAAAATAACCGGAGAGCATAATGCGGCAACAGAAAAAACAATTATATCTTGATGTTTGTACGTTATGCCGTCCGTTTGATGATCAGCGAGCCATGCGAGTTCGCCTGGAAACTGATGCCTATTATTTGATTCTTCAAGCCGTTAAAAATGCGCGATATGAAATGATTATCTCTGCCGTCCATTTCGAAGAAATTCAGGCAATTACAGATATTCAAGAACGATACGAAGTTCTGTCAATTTTGAACCAATACGGAACGAAATCTCTTTTCGACGCGCTGTTAGTCAAACAACGAGCCGAAGAATTGTATCATAAAGGGCTTGGCATTGCCGATGCAGCGCATATTGCTTTTGCAGAAGCGATTTCAGATGTGTTTATCTCGTGTGATGACAAATTGCTGAAAAAATGCCGTAAACATCATATCACCATTCCAACGCTCAATCCGGTAGCGTTTGCCATGCAGGAGGATTTGAGATGAAAACGAATATACTTATTCCTGAAGAACAACTCATCAGCAAAGCGATAGATATTTTAATTCGGACGTTAGGTCCGGTGGAAGCCAGCCGTTTTTTAGCGCTCCCGCAGCACAAGCGTATTGATTCTGTCAAGCGTCATCAGCAATGGCAAGATTCCCTGAAAAAAGATGAGTTTTTTGAAAAGGTATTTCAGGAATAATTTCAAAATGTGCCGATTTTTTGGGCGATAAACGAATAAAATCTTGAAGGAGACAATGATATGATAGCGTTGCAATTTGAAATCGAAGATCAATTAATTCAAACAGTTGGGTTAAAAACGGTCAAAGAATTTTTAGAGCGTCAATTAGCGCTGCTCAGATTGACCTATTTAGGCGATATGATTAGTCAAACGATTCGAGAATCCGGCATTGATTATCAGGAAGAAATTGAACAGGCGCGCCAGGAGGCTTGGCAAGCGTATAAATCGCAATTATGATAGTCAATGTTCACTGTTTGATGTCATATTCTTTTCAACTCAAAAAGTGTCCAATAGTGTGTTTATAAAAAATCGTCAAGAAGGAGATTCTCGATGGCACTCCAAACGATGCACGTAAAATTAAGCAATTTGCAATTGGAACTTTTGAAAGTCTTTCATTATCAACTCCCTGAGCATGAACTTATAGAAATTAAAGACTTACTTGCTCAGTATTTCGCTCAAAAAGCGACTGACGCGATGAATCGGTTTTGGGAACAGCAACAATTGACAACTGATAGCATGGACGCCTGGCTGCATGAACATCGTCGAACCCCGTATCAATAGGATGATGTATAATGAGGTTTCAAATACATTATGAAAAAACGCATTTTGATTGTTGACGACGAAAAAGTCTTTTCCAGTTATTTGGATCAAATTTTATCCCGCAAAGGCTACGAATCACAGGTGGCGGGGAACGGGCAGGACGCGCTCGCACTCTGCGAACAGGCGGAATTCGACCTGATTTTGTCGGATATTAAAATGCCGAAAATGGACGGCCTGGAACTGCTCCGCACCGTGCGCGAGCGGGCGCAGCAGCCGGGTGGCGAACGCTGGGCGCAATTGGCGTTTATCATCATGACCGCGCACGGCAGCGTGGAAACGGCGGTCGAAGCCATGAAAAACGGCGCGAGCGACTACATCACTAAGCCGTTCAATTCCGACGAAGTGCTGCTGGTTATTAAAAAGGTCTTTGAGCAGAAACGCTTGCAGGAAGAAAACACCTATCTGCGAGGCGAAGTGTTGGATAAATACAACGCCGAAAACGTGATTATCAGTCAAAGCCCCAAAATGCAGCGGATTTTCACGATGATCGAAAATGTCGCGCAGACCGATTCGACGGTCCTTGTGCAGGGGGAAACCGGCACGGGCAAAGAACTCGTGGCGCGTTCGATTCATTATAACAGCCGCCGCAAAAACAACAAATTCGTGGCGATTAACTGCGGCGCGTTGGCGGATAACCTGCTGGAAAGCGAATTGTTCGGTCATGAAAAAGGGGCGTTCACCGGCGCGATCCGCCAGAAAATCGGCAAATTCGAACTGGCAGATCAGGGAACGCTCTTTCTTGATGAAATCGGCAATGTCTCGCAGGCGATGCAGATGAAACTGCTACGCGTGCTTCAGGAAATGCAATTCGAGCGCGTCGGCGGCAACCGCACCATCGAAACCGATGTCAGAATTATCGCCGCGACCAACGAAAACCTCGAAAAAGCCGTTGAAGAAAACCGTTTCCGCGAAGATTTGTATTATCGCATCAACGTCATTCCGATTCAATTGCCGCCGCTGCGCCAGCGCCGCGAAGACATCCCGCTGCTCGCCAAACATTTTGTCGCGAAACTGAGCCATGGCCGCGTCAAAGATGTGTCCGACGAGGCGGTGCAGACGCTCCTGAGCTACGATTGGCCGGGCAATATCCGCGAATTGGAAAATATTATCGAACGCTCCGTCATTCTCGAACGCGGGCAAACGCTGCTGAGCATTGATCTGCCGAACCGGACGCAGCGCAAAGCCGAAGCGGGCGTGCTCGATTTCAACGAAGAACTGCCACTCGATCAGGTGCGCGAGCAGATGGTGGATGTCATCGAAAAAGAGTATCTGAAGCGCGTGTTGGCGAAATATCAGGGCAGCATCAAACGCGCCGCCGAGCATACCGGTCTGACGACCCGCAGCATTCACGGCAAAATGAAAAAATTCGACTTGCGAAAAGAGGATTTTAAGCGATAGAAGCCATTTATGTAGGCTGAAACTATAGGTTTCGACTTACACTACTGCATTGAGCGAAAGGATATCTGTCAGACACCTTAAAGGTGTCTGACAGATTTTTTCAATCATGACCAAACGATTCATGATATGTGTAGTGATGTTCGGCTTAAACGCAACGCTTGCGCTGTCGGCCTTCGCGCAAATGCCGACGATGCCGTCGAAACTGCAAATTGCGGTCGAGCCGGAGGAAATCGTCTTGACGCAAGGCATTACGGTCGGCGCGAGCGAGCGGACGATTCAGATGATTGTCCGGGAAATCAGCGGCGTGAAGCCCGCCAAATTGGATGTCGTGGCGCATCCGTTTCGGGAAACGAATTCCGGCGACATGATGGATGTCAACGTTATCACGGTCAATCTGTCGCAGCAGCAAACCGCGCTCGAACCGGGCGGCTTGCAGCGCGTCGAACTGAGTTTCGGCGGCTTCCGGCGGGCGGGAAGCTATCTCGGCGCGATCACCGTGCATGACAGCGTCAGCGGCGAACGCAAGGAAATTCC
>DF820455.1:35125-36922 GCA_000739515.1 Candidatus Moduliflexus flocculans | reverse complement strand
GGGCGGGAAGCTATCTCGGCGCGATCACCGTGCATGACAGCGTCAGCGGCGAACGCAAGGAAATTCCAGTGCGCATCAACGTCAAAGATAGCCCGGCCTTTCCCGCAACCGTGCTGTTCGGCGCGCTCCTTATCGCGGCGGGCGTGAATTATTGGACGAAAAAAGGTCGCCGCAAAAATCGTCTTGAACAACGGTTGAATGAATTGCAAGACACCCTGAAACTCGCCGGATCGGAAGACGCGCCGTTTCTCGCGGATGCGCGGCAGTTGTTCGAGAAAGCCCGCGTTTATACACAGGAATATCGCTTTGCGCTCGCCGAAGCCGCCATCGAAGCCGGAAAACAGAAACTCGAAACCCATGAACAGCGGCAGCGCGGCAGCGAAACGTTGCGGGACAAAATTCAGGGTTTGCTGAATGAAACGCGGGAACTCGGCGCAACCGACCCGCAGGCGACGCGCCTGAGCCGCGAATTGATCGAACTGCTGCCGAACGTCGAAAGCGATTACGACGAAACCGACGCCATTGCGCGGCAATTCGAAATGTTTCTTCATGCCTATCGTCTTGCGCGGCGCGACGCGCAGGCGGCGAAAGACAAATTAAACGGCGACAGTGACGCGATGCGCCATGCCAACCGCGCCAAAATCGAATTTCTGCTGAGGGATGTCGAACGCCTGCTGAACGCCGCCGAAACCATGAACGCGCTCGACGAGGCCAATACGCTGCTGCGCAATATCGCGTTCGAATTGTCGCCGGAAACCGTAAACCAGAATATTTTCCGTGCTGAACGGATGCAAAAAACGCTGGAAAAATGCCGCGAACAGGCGAAGCGCGTTACCGGTACGCAAATGCAGCGCATCGCCCAAAATTGGCTCGAACGCGCCGAAAGCGAGATGCGCGACAATCGTTTCGAGGATACGGAAGCAACGCTGCGGCTGATGGAACAGGCATTAAAAATTATTGATCGCATCAAAGACGCGGAAAAGCGCGTAAAAGGCAAAGACCAGCGCATGACCGACCTGCGCCGCATTCTGCGGGACAGCAAGGCCGCGTTAGAACGCCTGTCGCAAGAGGGGATTCTGGAGGCTGAACACGAAGTTTCGCAGGCGCTCGCCATGCTGGACAACAGTCGGAAAATGTATGAGCCGTTCACGCTGCCGGAAGCCGAATCCGCCTCGCCGTTCGCGTCTCCGCATGTCGAAGACGAAGGCGATGAATCTTCCACGCAACTTCGCCCGATTCGGCGCGAAGACCTCGAACAGCGCGTCAATGCGCTGTTGGAAGAAGCAACGCGCTATCCGCGTCTGCTACCGAAAATCGAGCAATGGCGTGCCGCCGCGCAAAAACTGATTCGCTTTGACGAACTCGCCGATTTGAACGCCTATTTGAATGATATTCAAGAAGAATTATCGCTCTACGCGCAGATTCTCTCGATTCGAGCAAAGGCCGAAGAGAAACGGATGCGGGCGGCGCTGCGCCTGTCGGATCAGGCGGCGCAACTGCTGTTGACGGAAACGACGAGCGACCGGGGCGTCTATCATCGCGCGCAGGTGCTTGCCGACGCCGCGAATGCGCTGCTGGAAGAATCCCGCGACGACCGCGACATCGAGCAGGCGCTCGCGCAGCTTGGCTCGCCGAAACTTGCGACGCAGATCGTCACATACGGCGCGGTGGCGTCGTATTTTATTATCGCCACGACGCTTGGCTTCCAGATTCTCTACGCGCCGAATCACGATTTTGGGGCGCTGCCGTTCCCCGATTATTTCGGGCTGATTCTCTGGGCGTTCGGCTTCGAAGGCG
>DF820455.1:17364-34475 GCA_000739515.1 Candidatus Moduliflexus flocculans | reverse complement strand
CTTTGGTCGTATTATTATCGTGCGTGCCGGTATAAACGACGCAGTTTTTATCGTATGTATGCGGCAGGTAGTCGTTCGCTTCGCCTGAATCAAAGGCGAATTGCAGAATTTTCATGCCCGGGAAATTAAACGCGTCGCGCAACGTCACAACATCTGGCGTGATGACGCCTAAATCTTCAGCGATAATCGGCAGCTTGCCTAATTTTTCCTCAATGGCGCGGAACAGGTCTTCGCCGGGGCCTGGTTCCCATGAACCATTGATCGCGGTGGTTTCTCCGGCAGGCACGCGCCAGTATTTCGCAAATCCACGGAAATGATCAATCCGCACGATGTCAACCAGTTCGAAAATTTTTCTGAACCGTTCTGTCCACCAGGCATAACCGCGATATTTCATGACATCCCAGCGATAGAGCGGATTGCCCCATAATTGGCCGGTAGCGCTGAAATAATCCGGAGGCACGCCCGCCACGCATTCTGGCTGGCCGTTTTCGTCAAAGAAAAAGAGGTCGGGATGCGCCCAGGCGTCGGTACTATCAAAGGCGACGAAAATCGGCAGGTCGCCGATGATCTTGATCCCTTTCGAATTGGCATACGCTTTTAATGCGAGCCATTGCGTGAAGAAGATATGTTGCAAAAATTCGTAATACCCGATTTCGTCGGCGAGCTTGGTTTTCCATGCGGCTATCGTCACCGGATCGCGCTTGACAAGCGCCGGTTCCCATGTGTTCCATACTGCGCCGCCATGATGGTCTTTCAACGCCATAAACAGCGCGTAATCTTCCAGCCAATCTTTCTGCTGCTGGCAAAATGCCTGAAGTTGCTGCCGCTGCTCGTCCGTCGCGACTTTCTGAAAGTTGCGATACGCGGTTTTGAGCAAACGGGTTTTGCATTCAATCACCGGGCCGTAATCCACGCTATGCTCATCGAAGGCCGGGTGCTGTGCTTCATCTTCCGAAAGCCAGCCCGCTTTGATAAACTGTTCTAAATCAATTAACAATGGATTGCCCGCAAACGCAGAAAAACACTGGTATGGCGAATCGCCATAGCCTGTCGGCCCTAATGGGAAGATTTGCCAGAGTTTCTGGCCGTATTCCACCAACATGTCAACAAACCGATACGCATGACTGTTTAAATCTCCGATACCAAATACTCCTGGCAATGATGTCGGATGTAAAAGAATCCCGCTCGAACGTTCGAAACGCATACTCCCTTCCTCTCTTTGTTATGAAATAAACATGATAATAATTAAACGCACTGAAATAGTGTCTTTATCACGGAATGATAATATTCTTGCTTAACTTGCATCCTTCTCATCAGAAGGAAAATTCGCCTCAACCTCCTCAAGGAGGGGGGGACGAGATTGATTTTTCCCTGATTTATGCCGAAAGACTCGATGAAAAAAACTATTATTTCGTTTTTCTGCTTCTCGTGCTTGTTCTTCTTCCTGAATTTGTTGTTTCACTTTCATCATCAATGGCATAATTTTCGACTTGGCATCTTCGAGAGATTCCTGATAATCCGCAAGCAGGTGTTCAATTCGAATTAAATCGTCATAAGCAGCCCAGATGCCAGCACATTTAGAACAGCGATGCAATTGAATTCCAGAGGAATACGCATAGATGTAAGGGGCTAACGGAATTTCACATTCTGGACAAGAGAGCGAATCAGGCTCTCTGCTTTGCGTTGTTTCATCCTGTTCTTCCGCCTCGGAGTTTTTCGAAGAAGGCGTGCCGGGGAGTCCTGAAAAACCAAAGGACTTGACTTGCCGAAATTGGCCTTCTTGAAACCAGAATCCACTGCACGTTTCACATTGTAACAACGTCAGTTGCTGATAGTCAACTTGATGTAACGCCGTCTGGCACTTCGGGCACGTATTCACTGTAGTTCCTCTTGATGAGAGTTGTTGCTCAAGAAGGAGGTGACTTGAACGCGCCCCCGTTCGTAGTGAGCCTGTCGAACCACGCCATGCCCTTCGACAGGCTCAGGGCGAACGTGTATTGAGCAACAACTCTAATGAATAATATCATGATTGTGCAAGATAAATTTTAACCATAGAACTATAAATAGAGACACGCGCAGCATCAATCAATGATAAATAATCTGAAAAAAATATGAGAACGTTTTATAATGGTGAATATGTGCCGACAAGTTTTCCTGTCAAGCATTTTTCGTAATCGCGATTGTTGCTGGGAAAATATTTGAACGTCTGTGTCGAATTTTCAAGGGAAATACGAAAAAATCTCTGCCAGGCTGAAAATTTTTATTGACAAAATATCCCACCCTTTAGAAGTTACAACTTGTCACGCGGGAATAGCTCAGTGGTAGAGCATCGCCTTGCCAAGGCGAGGGTCGCGAGTTCGAATCTCGTTTCCCGCTTTTTGTATTTTGTTTGGCGACATACCCAAGTGGCTAAGGGGACGGTCTGCAAAACCGTTATTCTCCGGTTCAAATCCGGATGTCGCCTCCAAAGCTGCCTGAAAAGCGTGCTTATTATGGTGCGCCGGGGTGGCGGAATTGGTAGACGCAAGGGACTTAAAATCCCTCGGAATTAACGTTCCGTGCCGGTTCGAGTCCGGCCCTCGGCACCATTATCAGCGTTTCATCGTCATGATGAAACGCTTTTTTTCTGCCTATGCCTCAACGATATCCCATTCCAGCAAGCACGGTTCGCGCCGAAACCATCGTCACGCGCTCCAAATTTATCGCCACCATCGGCGCGGCGGACAGCGTGGATGCCGCCCGCGACTTCATCCAGCGCATCCGCAATGAAATGCCGGACGCGACGCATCACGTCTATGCGTTTCGTGTCGGCTACGGCAGCAGCGTGCAGGAAGGTTTATCGGATGACGGCGAGCCAGCAGGCACGTCTGGCAAGCCGGTTATGGCGGTTTTGCGTGGCGCGGATATCGGCGATGTTGTCCTGGTCGTCACGCGCTATTTCGGCGGCACGAAGCTCGGCACAGGGGGGCTGGTTCGGGCATACAGCGGCGCGGCGAAAACAGTGATCGAGCAATTGCCGCTCACCGAAAAAATCGTCTCAGTAACAATGGCAATCGCCTGTTCGTATGCGAATTTTGAGCCGCTCAAACGACAGTTGCCTCATTACGAAGCCACATTATTAGAAGAAAAATTCGCTGAACACGTCATGCTGACGATTCGTGTTCCAGAAGATAAATTACGCGATTTCTCTCGCGAGATCGCCCCGTTTCGCCTTAAGTAAACGACTCGATCCCCTCGAAAAACTCGCTGTTCTTGTTTTTCGCAGGCTATCCAATAAAAAAAGCCGCAGACATTGCTGTCGGCGGCTTTTATCGCTCAGAACCCGTTCAAGAGATGCTGAATAATTCTGTCGCAATCTGGAAGCGGAACAGTTCGCTTTGAATCCGGCGCGCTAAGGTTTCAGGAATGCCGCGAATAGACAGTTTGTACGTGGGCTGCATAATCGTCGTCATCTCTGTGCGTATCGGCAGCCGCCATCCAGGAAATGCCTGATAAAGTTTACTGATTTGCCGATCAACATTCTCGCGATTGGTATAGACGCCAATCTGGATAGAATACATGCCCTGCACCGGATACACATTATACTCGAATCGCTGAGGCCGCAGATAGGTTCGTCCCCAATTGTCAGCCTCGATTTTTTGCACAAAATAGCCAATAGAAACCCGATAGGCTTGCTGTGGGTATTGATTGCCTCTTTGTTCGACCAACTGCACGCCTAATCGGCTCATTGCCTTGCGAATTTCCGGCAGTTGCGAACCTAATACCGGAGTTGTGCTTGAAACAGCAAAATTGCCTTTCGGCACGACCTGAGTCGGAACAGGCGTCGGCACTGGCGTGACGACAGCCGGCGTCGGGGTCGGCGTTGGCGCGGGTTCAATGGTAATTCCCTGAGCAGTCGAGGAGCCTTCTGCTGGCGTATTAACCGGGGTGGTATCTACAATTTCGCCGACCACTGTGCGCGGTTCGCGGGTCGCAGTTGTTGGACGTTCGACCGGACGTTCCGCCACGCTTCTGTTTGTGGTCGCAACTTCTGGCTGGATATCTGCAACAGGTTCTCCAGATTCTTCACCAATCGGCACTTCTACTTCGACATTGCCATTTTCCACTCTTGAAACAGGTGTTTCTGCTGTGGATGGAGCCTCAGGGGCAGCAGTATCTCCGGCGGCGTCAGGCGCGACATCGGTTGCTGGGGAGGTTTCAGCAATATCAAGAGCGTCATTCCCAATCGCAGTTCCCGCTACTGGCGTTTCAGGCGCATTCAACTTATTCCAATAGATCACTCCGCCGACAATTCCTCCGACCAATACAAGTAGGGCTATCAGCCCGATGACGATTTTTCCAATCATTGTTTTTTCTCCTTATAACACGTATGCTCTCACCAAATATAAAATAATACACGTTTGCAGAGATATGCTTCGATGTCATCTCATTCGACTGGAAGAGAGAATACACAAAAGTTATGCGCTTGTCAACTTTTTTTTCATACAGATACGAAAAGTTCTTGGAATCTTGTGAGGTTTTCCGGTGAAGATTGTTCGGATTATTCAGAAAGAAATTACTACTTGACAGAATCGGATAGGCTTTCTATACTGCCGCTGTTTTTGCAGTTACTGCTCATATCTCTTTATTTTTATTATAGTTATACGATTTTAACTGGGATATGGCAATGACGTTGTTCCACAAAATCTATTGTTGATTTTCATTAATTCCAAGAAGGAGAAGAACTGTGAAAAGGACATACCAACCATCGAATCTTGTCAGAAAACATGTGCATGGATTTCGCGAACGCATGAGTACGAAAGGCGGACGCTTAGTGTTAAAAAGACGGCGCGCAAAAGGCCGGAAACGCTTGACAGTCTAATATCGCGGCGACAGCGAATCAATGGCTGCGACATTTTCAAAAGATGAGCGCATACGTCGAAAACAAGATTTTCAACGTGTATATCAAGGAGGGAAGAAGATTGTATCATCTTCTTTCATCCTCTATTATTATCTCGAACCCGAACGACCATATCGTCGTTTAGGGATTGCGGCAAGCAGAAAAGTCGGGAATGCTGTGAAACGGAACCGTTGTAAACGCCTTGTGCGGGAAGTGTTTCGCCAAAATAAAGACCTTTTCCCTCAAGGCGCTGATATTGTCTTCGTGGTTGCGCGCGCAATGACCGAAAAATATTATTCAGATATTCTCTCGGAAATATATCGTGTCTTCCAGCCTCATTAAGGAATTCCCGTTGTTTTTTTGCGTAAGGCGTGAATCTGCTCGATGATCATGCGATTTATTCTTATTGTAACAATAACCTTCTACCGCACATACATCTCCCATTTTCTTCCCCCGGCATGCCGTTTTTATCCGACATGTTCCGAGTATGGCCTTCAGGCTATCACGCGCTATGGGGCGTTGAAAGGAAGTTGGATGACGTTCTGCCGCTTGCTCCGCTGCCATCCCTTATCACAAGGCGGCTATGATCCGGTTGATTCGCCGGCAGAAACATCTCACGCCCGCAAGGAACGTATTCATGTGTAGAAACGACATTCAGGAGGCTGTATAACGTATGGAAAAAAATACGATACTTGCTATCGTTTTATCACTTGTTATTATTATTGCCTGGAATTTTCTCTATATTATGCCGCAGCAGAAGCGGCTTGAACAACAAAAAGCGGCGCAGCAACAGACGCAGACGCAAGAGAATTCTGGCTCAACGTCGCCTGTCGCTCAAACTGTTCCTGTGACGCCAAATACGCCAGCAATTCCAATCGCGACTGCGCCGCGCGCATTACGCGAAGAAGCGCAAGACGTTGTCATCGAAACACCCTTATTACACCTTACGCTCTCCACACAGGGCGCTCGCCTGACATCATGGAAAACATTGGCATACAACGGTTCTGATGGCGAACCGGTCGAATTCGTATCGGATGATGCGCGGCAGCGCGGCCAATTTGCGTTAGAGGTCTTCACCGGCAACGCTCAATTGGATGAAGAATTAAATTCAGCCTTATATCAGCCGTCAGAGACCAGCGTAAAGGTCAACCCGACGGATGAAGCCAAGACGGTGACTTTGACATACGCCACGACGACTGCTGGAACGTTTGCCAAAGAATTCATGTTCCGCGCTGATTCGTATAAAGTGGATGTCACGTTGAAATTCCTTGCTCCGCCAGCCGATGTCAAATCCATCACCACTGTTTTGGGTCCGGGCATGGGAAAAAATTTGGAAACAGTGGCAAGCTTTATGCCGGAAATCGTTTCTACCACTGGAATTCAGACGAAACCGATCCGCGATGCGGCCAAAAAAATAGATGGCTTGCTGACACATAACAACGTTTCATGGGCTGCCATGAATGAGAAATATTTTACGATGGCGTTTTTTCCGGCATCTGCCAATAATACGCTGTCAATCAACAAAATTGCGCTTCAGCCCAAAGACGAGAAAGAAAAAATCGCGCCGATTCGCGAAATTCTGATGGGGGTCAGCCAACCGCTTGAGGCTGGAAAATGCAGCCTGTCGGTCTATGCCGGGCCAAAGGCGCTGAAAGAATTGGAACATGCGTACCAGGGATTTGAGCGTTTGATTGACTACGGCACATTCGGCTTTATTGCCGCCCCGTTAGCCGGATTTATGACCTATCTGTACGCATATCTCAAAAATTATGGATTGGTTATTATTGTGCTGACGGTGTTAATCAAAATCGTCTTTTATCCATTGACCCATAAAAGTTATACCTCAATGAAGAAGATGCAAGACCTGCAACCTCAGATGCGCTCGTTGCAGGAAAAATATAAAAATGACAAGCAGCAATTGAATCAGGCGATGATGGAATTGTATAAGGAAAAAGGGGTCAACCCGATGGGTGGTTGCCTGCCAATGCTGTTGCAAATGCCGGTCTTCTTCGCGCTGTATCAGGCGTTGTCGCAGTCTATCGAACTGCGTGGCGCATCATTTCTCTGGATAGCAGATTTATCCGCATCAGAAACCCTGTTTTTCAAGCCATTAGTCTTGTTGATGGGCGTCACAATGTTCGCGCAGCAGGCGATGACGCCGACCACCGTCGCGGATAACCGGCAGGCGCAAATGTTTAAATTTATGCCGATTATGTTCACCGCCATGTTCTGGAATTTCCCGGCAGGCTTAGTCTTATACTGGCTGATGAACAACGTCTTGACCATCGGTCAGCAATATTTGATCAATAAAACGGGTAATACCCCAAAAACGAAGGCAAAAGAAACCTCCGACGATAAACCCTCACGGAGACGACGCAAATAACCCCGAATCTGAGACGTTGCTGACAAATGTCCCCCATGCGTGTGTCCGCACAATCCACCAGAGCAAGAGACGCATGGTTGGGACATCTGTTGCGCACAAGAGGAATGTATTCGTATGAAAATGATCGAAGCGCAAGGCAAAACAATTGACGACGCGATTAATAACGCACTGCAAGAACTTCAAGTAGGGCGCGAACAGGTCGCCATCCAGATTCTTGACGAAGGAAGCCGGGGATTGCTCGGATTTGGTGCAAGACCCGCAAAAATTCGCGCATCTGTCAAAGAAGAAACCACGTACTCAGCGCTCAAAGAAGAATTGCAAAAAGAAGAACCTGTCAACGCAAGCCTGAAAAACGAACGAAAACCAGAAGAAAAAAAACGCCCGCGCCGTCAACAACAAGAAGAAACTGAGTTAAAAAAGGAATATGATCCGGCAGAAGTGCAAAAAATTATCGCCGCTTCAAAACTGGCGTTAAGTGAAATCTTGAAGCACTTAGAGATTGAATATACAGTTGACGCCAATCTGCAAGACGATCAAATTCATTTGAATATCCATTGCGAGAATGAAAACTTTTTGATCGGCAAACATGGCACGACACTCGACGCAGTCCAATACCTTGTCAACCGGATCGCCAACAAAGACGCAAAAGATAAAATCCAAGTCGTCTTAGATACATCGGATTATCGTGAAAACCGGAATCAGCGCCTTGAGAAGATCGCGCAGCGCCTCTCGAAGCGCGTTAAAATGACTGGAAAATCGGCCTCGACTCCGCCGATGAATCCACATGATCGCCGCGTGATCCATCTCGCGTTGCAAGATGACCCGGCGATTACAACGTTGAGCCGGGGGACCGGATTTATGCGCAAGATCGTTGTGACGACCAAACGCAATTCGAACCGCAGCCGCAAAAGCGCGTCATAATTTTTTTTCATCGCGACACGCCGCGCCCACGCTGGCGTGTCGCCTCCATGCATGCACGCAACAGCCTTTCACGACGATGATACGATTGCCGCCATTTCTACCGCTCCCGGAGAAGGAGGGATCGGGATTGTCAGATTGAGCGGAATTCGCGCCCTTCAGATCGCCAGTCAACTTTTTCGCGGTTCGCGCCAGTTCGATATCGCCTCAGTTCCCACGCATTCGCTGCATTACGGCCATATTGTTCATCCCGTATCAGAGGAATGGCTTGACGAAGCCTTGCTCGCCGTGATGCGCGCGCCACATTCCTACACCCGCGAAGATGTCGTGGAAATCCAATGTCACGGCGGAATGCTGCCGCTGCGGAATATTCTCGACGCTGCTCTGACGTGCGGAGCGCGGCTGGCGACACCAGGAGAGTTTACCAAACGCGCCTATTTGAATGGCAGAATAGACCTCGCGCAGGCCGAATCGGTGATTGATATTATTCGCGCTAAAACCGATGCCGGGCTGCAATTAGCCGTCAAGCAGCTTCAAGGCAAACTCTCGGCGCAAGTCAGGGAACTGCGTGACGCGCTTCAGCAGCTTTTAGCGGAGATCGAGGCTTCGATTGATTTTTCGGATGATGACATCGAACTGATTTCTTTCGCGCAAATTCAGTGCGAGTTGCGCCGCTGCCTCGACGAGCTTTCGCGTTTGTTAGCGACGGCGCGGGAAGGGAAAATTGTGCGGGACGGCCTGAGCCTCGCAATTGTCGGCAAGCCGAACGTCGGGAAATCGAGTTTATTGAACCTGCTTTTGCAGGAAGAACGCGCCATTGTCACGCCGATTCCCGGAACGACCCGCGATGCTATCGAAGAATATATCAATCTGAGCGGCATTCCGATTCGCTTGATTGACACCGCCGGAATTCGCGATACTGACGACCATGTCGAACGGATCGGCGTGGAGCGGACGCGCCAGATTATCCAACAGGCAGATATGGCGATCTGTCTGTTTGATCGCTCAACACCGTTGACCGCCGAAGATCGGAAATTTGCCGAATTCGTCGCTGACAACGATAAATTGATCGTGTTAAATAAGGCCGATTTGCCTGCGCAATGGGACGTCGCTGACATCCTCAACCTTTTCGCCGCTCCAGTTTCGCCTATCGAATTGTCCATTACGCAGCATCTCGGCGTTGACGCGCTGAAACAGGCAATGGTGGAGCGCGTGCTGGATGTGCCGTTAGAAAGCGTCGCCGTCACAAACGCGCGTCATAAACAGGCCTTGTCCGCCGCGCAGGCGAGTCTGCGCCACGCCGAACAATCGGCGCAGGCGGAAATGTCGCCAGAATTTCTTGCCGTTGATTTGCGCGACGCGCTACGCCATCTCGGCGATATTACCGGCGAAACCACGACCGACGACATTTTGGATCGTATCTTTTCGACCTTTTGCATTGGAAAATGAGTTAAAGAATCGCACACTGATTGGACTGATGTGGCTGATTTCCACTGTCTAAAAAGGTGTCTGACAGGTATTTTCCCAAATCAGTGAAGTTCAGTCTCATCAGCCCAATCAGTGTGCTATTAACCTGATGTCTGCAACGCTTTCGCAAGAAACTTTTGCTTCGACGCTGTTGAAGGGGGGCGCCGAACTTGGCCTGTCTTTGAACCAGACGCAAGTCGAACAGTTTTTTTTTACCTTCAGGAATTAAAAAAATGGAATCGCCAGATCAATTTGACTGGCAGCGCTGACGACCTGTTTGTCGTTCAGCAGCATTTCATAGATTCCCTCAGTTGCGCGACCTCGCCTGTTTTCGCGTCCCCATGCCGTTTGCTTGATATTGGTTCTGGCGCAGGCTTTCCCGGCATTCCGCTCAAAATTCTTTTGCCTGAGTTGCGCCTGACTGCGATAGATGCCGTGACCAAAAAAGTCATGTTTCTTCGGCAGCTTTGCCGCAGTTTGGCGCTGCAACATGTCGAATGTCTTGCGATCAGGCTTGGCGAATCTTCTGCCGCGCCCATTCCTTCGCTTGAGACATTCGATGTGATTGTTTCGCGAGCGGTCGGCGCACTGCCGCATTTGCTCGATTTAGCGTTGCCGTATCTTGCGCCTGACGGATATTGCGTGTTTCAACGCGGACAACATGCCCTGCAAGAAATTGGAGAACATGCGGACGACATCAGGCGTTCGGGCTGTCGAGTGGTGGATGTGCAAAAAATTCACCTGTCATTTTTAGAACATCCGCGTTATCTTGTGAGGTTAGGATTCGAAAATAAAGCTTGACTTTCTGAGAGACGTTTCGCAGGCTGTGTTTCAGAACGAAATGCGTGTCGTAATCCCCATGACAACATAACCTGCAAACAGAGACAGGGAGGGAGGAACAGCCTATGGCAGCAGTAAAAATGGAAAGTGAATTAACGGCATTCTTGTCGAATGGCACAAATTTCAAAGGCGATTTGACCTTTGAAGGAACTGTTCGCATAGATGGACGGTTCGAAGGAAATATTAACTCGAAAGATTCGCTCGTCATCGGTGAAAACGCCGTCGTAGATGCGGAAATCCATGTCGGACGCATTATTATCAGCGGGCGGGTGAGTGGTAATATTTCAGCCATAGAATCCGTCGAAATTAATTCGAAAGCCAAAGTACATGGCAATATCAAATTAAGCGGCAATCAGTTGGTTATTCATGAAGGCGCGGTGTTCAGCGGCGGCTGCGAAATGGGCGCATCTGACACCTTAAATGAGCCTTCGCTTCGAGAATTGCGCGATCCTCGCCTGAAAGCGCAATTGAAAGAAGCTGATGACATTTGAACGAGCATGTTGTCAAGCAGCGCAGCCTTTTTCTGATGAGAACAGAGGCTGCGCTTTTTTGTGCAGACAGAAGAAGCGTTCGTTCTGCATAAAATTGGCACTGTGTGAAACGAACGCTCCTGTTATTTATTCCCTGGAAGCGCCTGATAGACGTGCACCATCCAGATCACCGCGATGACAGGCGCAAAGAGGTTGAGACCAGGGACTAATGTCAGCAGCGTGAGGGCGAGACCGCCGCTGAAGACGACCTTGCGATGCTGGCGTCTTAAGATTTTAGCCTGTGCTTTGCCAAGATGATACCCCGCCACGCTTTCGAAAAATTCGCGTCCGATTAGATAGCCATTCAGCGCAACTGATATGACAAATCCGACGCCGACAAGATAAAACGGCAGAATGAGCAGATTCAGCAAGAGCGACCACGCCGTAAAACGCAGATCATGCAAGAACTCTGGCCAGAATGCTAATTCTGCTCGCGAGGCCGCGTGAGGATATTCTTTTTGCTCGACATGCCGAATAATCGTATCTTGAAAAAACCCGGCGATTACCACAATTAATGATGGCAGCATAAACCAGCCACCCACGCCAGTTAAAATCCCGATGCTTGTTGTAAACAGTGCGGCAAACCATTTATTCTCTATCGTAATAAGATGAGTAGCGAACCACGTAAACGTAAGCGCGAAAATCGCTGCGATAATAAGTGCGCTGGCAGCGCAGATAAGCATGACACCAACTAAATTTGCGTTGAAGAGCGAATGAATCGTTTTTTTTACGGGGTACATGTGAGCGTGTCGCGCCTGAACTGATGAGATTGATTGATGTATCATTGAATCATCTCATCAGCTAAATTTGTCGCTTTTATAGCAGATCGAGTAATTCCGACGGGTGGGCAATCAACATTTTTGCGCCGTTGGAGAGCAATTCTTCGCGTTCGCGAAATCCCCAGAGCGCGCCGACCGGAAACATGCCCGCCGCAACAGCCGTTTGCATGTCCGTGCCGCTGTCGCCAACATACAGCATCTCAGCAGGATCGCATTTCAAGATTTTTGCAATTTCTAACGCGGCTGTGGGGTCTGGTTTGCGCGGCACGCCGTCGCGCTGGCCGAACACGCACGTAAATTGCCAAGATGACAGCAGTTGTTCCACGCATTTGCGGGTAAAATCATCAGGCTTATTTGAGAGTACCGCAACATTGACCTGTTTCGATTGCACGGTGGTCAGCATTTCCGGCACGCCATCATAAGGGCGCGTCGCGCGATCCCAGGTTCGTTCATAATTTTCGCGAAACAGCGCGAGACACTGTTGAATGATTTTTTCTGTGCGCTGCGCTGGCGGCAGCGCATTTTTCATCAGGTTTTTTGCGCCTTCGCCGATAAAATAACGATACGCATCCACCGGATGTGTTGGCAGCCCGAATGCGGTCAGTGCGTCATTTGTGGCATTGGCCAAATCTTCGAGCGTATTTAATAGCGTGCCATCTAAATCAAAAAGAATTGCATGATACGTCATAATGTTCCTCTTGCGCGGTACTTATTGGCGAACGCCCCAATTTGTCGAGGAAAGAACGCCACGATATGTAGAGTGTGTAATCGTCTTACATTGATGTAAAGAGATTTTGTCAAGCGAAAGATATCGGATTCCTTCGATGTCGAAAGATGGTAAAAAAATTTGCCTCTCCCGCAAGATTCTTCTTGACAAATTTTCTTATGGTTATAAGAGGTGACACATTCTAAATTTGTAGGAACTTTTGCGGGGTTGTAGTTCAGTTGGTTAGAACGCCGGCCTGTCACGCCGGAGGTCGCGAGTTCGAGCCTCGTCGACCCCGCCATGTTATGACGGGAGAATGAATTTGAGTTCATTCTCCCGTTTGTTTTTTCCTTCTTTCGACACACGCCCAGACGTTCCCTCTCTTTTCTATTGACAAAATTGTGTTTATTTCTCTACAACTGACGTGTCAATAGATTATTCCCTGAACGGTACCTCTTGATGTAAACAGTGGTTTTGAATGACCATTCTGGAATTCTAAATCAACTGTTTCATAAAAACTCTCATGGCGGCCAAAAAAACAATTATTACGTTAACGACAGATTTTGGGCAGAAAGACCATTTTGTTGGGGTAATGAAAGGGGTGATTTTAAATATCAACCCTGACGTTGAGATTGTAGATATTTCGCATGAAATTTTTCCACATGATGTGCTGCAAGCCGCATTTACTCTGAGACAAGCCTATTCATATTTCCCGGCGAACACGATTCATGTCGTGGTGGTCGATCCCGGCGTCGGCACGAATCGCAAACCGCTGGCCGCGTCATCGGAAAAAGGATTTTTTCTCGCTCCAGATAATGGCGTGCTGAGCTATTTGTTTGCCGAAAACGTGATTAACGAGGTGCGCGAAATTACGGCAGATCATTACTGGCTAAAACCACGCTCCGGGACGTTTGACGGGCGCGATATCTTTGCGCCGGTTGCGGCCTGGATGTCGAAAGGCGTCAGCCTTACCTCTCTGGGCGAGATAATTTCCGACTATACCGCAATAGACATTCCTTGCCCCGCGCTTGTCCAACCCGGCATCTGGAAATGCAAAATTCTCGCTGTTGACCGGTTCGGGAATCTGATCAGCAACTTGACACGAGAGCAATTTCTGTCACTATTGGAAAGCGCCGAGCAAAAACGCTTTGCATTCCGTGTTGGCGAGCAGACCGTTTCGAAAATCAGCCAGGCTTACGCTGAAGGACAGCCGAATGAAGTGCTTGCCGTCTTTGGAAGCGCTGGCGTGGTTGAATTTTGCGTAAACCAGGGAAACGCCGCGGCAGTCACGTCGCTACAGGCTGGAAAAGATATTCTGCTGAAAGTGATTTGAGCGGGATTTCGCCTGTCTGATCGCGGGAAGTTCGGAAGCGGGAATGCTGCGTTGTGTATGGGATAAAGATATTGAAGAGACGATCATTTCCTTGACAAGGATAGGGGTTTTTGATATGTCTTACGGGGACAATGCAGACGAAAGATTGACCGTTTATGAATCGTTAACAGGGGAACGACGCAGAGTTCGTTATGAAACACTATCTGGCTTGGTTTTGCATTATTGGCAGCCTTCTTTTTTCAGGGTGCGCATCGCCAACAACATCATCGCAATCACAAACCACCGTAACCGAACAGGCGAATGAGCCGTTGACACCAGAACAAGCGGCGACAATTGCGAGATTCGAGCAATTTTTAGGACAAGCGTCCGATCCAGCGCCTCAAAAAACGGAAACGTCTGCGGTCGAACATCCGGTTGAATCCGACGCCGAGACGGCAGCCGCCCTCAATCAGGGCGCGGCGTTTCAAGCGCGAGAGATTCGGCCTGCCCCGTCAACGCCAGCAGAATTAGAGTCGCCCTTCACGCAAGATGGCGCAGGCACAGTTGGCCTGAATTTCGATGACGCCGATATTTACGATGTCACCAAAGTCGTGAGCGAAATTACAGGAAAAAGTTTTATTATTGACCAAAAAGTGAAAGGGACTGTCACCATTTTCACGCAGACCGGCATGACGCCAAATCAGATTTTCGATTTATATAAAACGGTGCTCGATTTAAATGGCATGGAAATTGTGCAGGTGGGCAATTTTTATAAAATCCAGCCGAAAGAGGGCAAACCGTCAGATAAATTAGGCAATCTGGCCAACCGCCTTCCTTCCGATGATGAAAGCCTGGTGACGCAAGTGGTCAAATTGCGTTATATTCGGGCGGTTGATGCGCAAAAGGCGCTGGGAGAATTAGTCCCTGAAGGAAAAAAAGTCCTCATGTATCCTGACAAAGAACGGGATACCCTGATTATTACCGATACCGCCGCAAACGTGCGGAAGATTTTAGCGGTGCTCGAACAGATTGATGTCAGCGAATATGAAAGTCAATATTTCCAAATATTCCCGATTCAACATGCCGATTTAGCGGATTTAGTGAACGATCTGATTCAAATCCTCTCTTTGCGTGAAAAAACGGAAGAAGTGGCAGCCGCTCCGACGCCAGTGCCAGCAATGCAAGAACAGGGGGGACAGGATCAGCAGGCTGTTCAGCAGCCCACGACAACGACGCAGCAAAATCAAACAGAAACCACGTTCCCCGTCAGCCAGCCGCTTCGTCCAGGGACAAAAACCCATATCTATCCAATTAAGCGCTTGAACGCATTGGCTGTTTCCACAAATCAACCTGACGTGATCAAATTAGTGGAACAATGGATTTCAATTTTGGATCAGGCCCCAGTGAACGCTTTCGGAGAAGACGACCCCGACAAGGTAAAGACCTATTTTTATCCAGTGCAATACTCCAAAGCGGCAGACCTTGCCCCGATATTAGCGCAAGTGTACGATGAAACCTATCATCCACAACAGACCACAACCCAGCAGCAAAATCAGCCAAATCAGCAGCAAAATCAACAAAATCAACCACAGGATCAATTCTATTATCAGGATCAAAATCAGCAACAGGCGACTCCAACGCTCCCCGCGTCCCAATCCTTTGGCAACTCGAAGAAATTCATCGCAGATAATACCAATAACACGATTATTATTAGAGCGACTCCGCTTGAATATGCCGAAATCCAAAAACTCTTAGAAAAATTGGATCAACGCCCGCTGCAAGTTCTTATTGACGTGATCATTGCCGAGGTTCAATTGAACGATGCGGATGTTTTCGGGGTTCAGGGCATGGTGCTTGGCGAGGGACAGGTTACTGTTGGCGGAGAAACGAATGCGATTGAAACCACCACGTCAACGGTCTTCGAAAACGTCATGCCGACGAGTTCCGAAGGTTTTATGTTTGTCGCGTCTGCGCCAGGACGTTTTTTGATGCAGCTTCGCGCGTTAGCGACGGAAAACCGACTCAAAGTGCTCTCCGATCCGCATATTCTCGTGCGGCACAACGAAGAGGCGACGATCAATGTCGGCGATGAAATTCCCATATCGGAAACCACCGGAACCGGAGATAATCTTCAGCAGAATGTGAAATATCGCCCGACTGGCATCAAGTTAAAAGTTAAGCCGATGATCAACACTCGCGGCGATGTCATCATGAAAATCTCCCAGGAAGTCAGCGATGTCGGGCAGGAATCGTTCGGCGACACCGGGGCGGCCTCATTTACGACACGCAATACAGATACCTCGGTTGTGACGCAAGATAATCACCCCTTAATTATGGGCGGGCTGATTGCGGATCGCGTGGTTGCCAGTGAGCAAGGCGTGCCATTGTTAAAAGATATTCCGCTTCTCGGAAAGCTGTTTCGATATAATGAACAGCGGACGCGGCGCGCCGAGTTGATTATTCTGGTCACGCCGCGAGTGGTTAAAGATCAGGATGAAGGCTGGACGATGACGGAAAACATTTTGGATGACCGGATTAAAGATTTGGAAAAATTCTTTAATCGAGAGGAAACCGATGCGGATCGCATAAAGCGATACCTGAAACTGCCATTTAAGGATAAAAACAATCTGTAATTCTGATAAATGTGACGAATGATGAAACGAGCAATCTTTTTTGTAAGCCTCAGGCGTCTGAATCATCGCAGCGTATGCGCGCTGGCATTCCTGAGCGCGTTCATGCTGACGAACTGCGGCAAGCCTGGCGGCGATGCCGGAAACAACTATACGCATTCCTATGTCACTGTGACCTCCGTCAATGATAATAAACCCTTGCAATCTGATGTCTTAACCAAAGGGTCCGGCGTTGACGACATCGTTACGGTCACATTCAAAAGCGCAGTGCGCCAGCTTGGAAGCAGCGATAAAAACCCGACTGATCCTGACGGAATCTCAGCGTTTGATACCATTATACTCCACACCTACCACGTCGAACATCAACGCAGCGATGGCGGCGCAAATCCACCTGATTTTGTGGCGGGCATGAACTTAACGTTAACGCCAAACAGCGAAGGCCAGGCCAGCATTGTCATCGTGCGCGCGCTGGATAAGCATCGCTCGCCGTTGCAAGAATTGCGGGATTCCGGGCAGATTTTTACCACCTGCGTGATTACATTTTATGGTGAAGATGGCTATGGCAATGATTTGTCTGTCACAGGATCATTAGCCGTGCTATTTGGAAACTATCCTGATAATTAGAGAGGACACGAATCTTATGACTGCCACACGTTCGATGTTCTAT
>DF820455.1:0-17353 GCA_000739515.1 Candidatus Moduliflexus flocculans | reverse complement strand
TTTGGAAACTATCCTGATAATTAGAGAGGACACGAATCTTATGACTGCCACACGTTCGATGTTCTATTTTCTTCTGTTGCTGACGCTGATTTCAGCAGCGATAATTGGCCTGATGATCGGATGCAACGAAAACAAAATAGACACTCCGCTCACTGGCCCTTCTTCTGGAAGCGGTCCCATCGGCGGCGGCGACTCGCAAAAGATGAAATTGACCGCCAGCCCGTCGAACACGATTACGGTGATTGGCAATGCTGAAGCGAGCGCTAAAGTCACCGCAATAGTCAACAATTCCATCGGCCAGCCGATGCCAGATGGAACTGCCGTGTATTGGAGCGCCACCGTTGGCACGTTAGACAGCCCCACGCAAACGACGAGCAATGGTGCGGCAACGGTGACGTTAACGTTCCCGACCTCCTATTCAGGATGTAGCACGGTCTCCGCCGAATCGGGCGATGTCAGCAGTTCGATAACTATTTGCGTCTCGCGCACTGAGCCGACCGCGACGCCGACAGTGACGCCGACGCCGTCGAAAGAGATTACGGTTGGAACTGAAAAACAGACGATTTCAAATAAAAAGTCAACAAATATCTGGGCGCTTGTGACAACAAATGGAATTCCAGAAGAAGGGATTCAAGTAACTTTCTCTACATCTGGCGGCGGCACGTTTAAACAAAGCGCAGATATTACAGATAGTGAGGGACGTGTTCAAGTGACGTTTATCGGAAGTAATGATAGCAAAAGCAATATTACAGCGACAATTACAGCCAGAACTGGCGATGGGCGGAGTGGAAGCATTACAGTTATTGTAGAACCCTGAAGAGAAACCTCACGGATACTGAATACCTGTGATATCCCGTCGAAGTTATCTTTTTGTGTACTTATTTACTGATGTTACGCAACGCCGCCGACAATTCCCCTCCTGGGAGGGGCAAGGGGTGGGTGGTGTCCTGTGCGGCGTCTTCGTGTCCACCACCCACCCCCAACCCCTCCCAGGAGGGGAGTTTGCGGCCATTTGTATTGAACCTGCTGCGTAACATCAGTTATTTAGCCCGTAGGGCTTGAGGTGTTATAGAATCATATTCCGGTATCCGTCTCTACCGCGTAGCGGTTGCAGAGGGCGTGCCGTTTACAGCGAACAGCCATTTGTTAGGGAGGTGTTATTCTTTTTCAGCCGTGACAGCGTATGTCATAATGAAATCAATTCTGTTTTTCCGACTCTTTCGAAAAATGGAAACTGTTATTGTTCGAATCTGCCGCGATGAACGCGGCAGTGACTTATAGTATCGAGGTGAAAATTCATGATACGACAGCATGTTCGTATAGTCGTCTTGACGACGACAGCTCTTTTATTGGCATTCCTGACGTTTCCACCGCCGGGCAATCCGGCCACAGAACAAAAAATGCTTGAAGATGTCACCAAACTCCTGCTCGGCGAAATCGGCAAACTTTCCACCAGAATCGCATTCTTAGAACAACAGAACAAAACCATGTCCCGCGCGTTAGCCAAATTGCAGGAAGATATCGATAGCGGTAAATTTGTGCTGCCAGACCAGGTGCAGGATCACATGGCAAAAATGTACACGCTGCCCAAAGTGGTGAGTCTCTGCGATACGCGCGTGCCGTTGGATAAATGGGATGTCTGGCAGCGGTTGGACAGCGAATTTTTTTCGTTTTTGGTCGATCAGCGACAAATCATCCTCTGGCTGAAACGCACCGGCCAGTTTTTTCCATACATCGAAGAAGAGCTTGAAAAAGCCGATTTGCCAGACGATTTGAAATATGTGACGATTATCGAAAGCGGACTGCGGGCGGGCGTCACGTCGAACGCTGGAGCGGCAGGCTATTGGCAATTCATCGAATCCACCGGAAACAATTATGGATTAACGCAAAACGCCTGGTTAGACAATCGCCGGGATTTGTATGCCTCGACACAAGCCGCGCTCAAGTATCTTGGCAAATTATACAAAATGTTTAATGATTGGCCGCTTGCGCTTGCCGCGTATAACTGCGGCGAAGGCCGCGTCATGAACGCCATGAAATCGCAAGGCGTCAATAATTATTATCAATTAGAATTGCCCCGCGAAACCGAGCGATATGTGTTTCGAGTCATTGCCGCGAAAATCATCCTCTCTGACCCAAAACGTTACGGCTTTTATATTGATAAAGAAAACCTGTTTCCGCCGTATCAATTCGAAACCGTCACCGTCACGTTGAAACAAGAAACGAATTTGCGCGACATTGCCCGCAAATATGGCTCGTATTTTCGGGAAATTCGCCTGCTCAACCCGGAAATCCAGGGGGAAACGCTCCCAGCCGGAACGCATACGATTAAAGTGCCCAAAGGCTGGCAGAAACTTGTAAAAAGCCTGCCGAAAGAAGAACCCGCCGAAGTGGTGGCAGAAGTCGAACAACGAGAGGATGGCATGGTGTACACTGTCAGAAAAGGGGACAGCATCGGAAAAATCGCCAACCAGTTCGATGTACCGGTCGGAAAAATCAAAATGCTCAACGGCAAAACGTCGTCGCTGTCAGAGATTCATCCCGGCGATCAATTGCTGATTGAAAAATAAGTGGATTGTAGGAGTGTCGAATTTTGATTCGACCTGCGAAATTGAGATTTCGCGCTCCTGAAAATTACCGATTCGACAAGGTCTTGCGTCGAACCAGCCTGATATCCGCATTCGCCGCGCCTGGTTTTCGCGGCGGATGCGGCGCGGCAAATCCATAAAGCATCCCCGCCCCGTAGGACAGGTGCATCAACAGAAACCAGAATGGCAGCAACGGCACAAATTTCCAGTATCGCTGCCGCCAACCACATTGAAAAAGCGCCGATCCCACTGCGCCCGAAACATACACGATTCCTGGACACCAGGCCATTCTGCCGAACGGCGCTGTTAAAAACGGCAA
Source organism: Candidatus Moduliflexus flocculans (assembly GCA_000739515.1). Taxonomy (GTDB): domain Bacteria; phylum Moduliflexota; class Moduliflexia; order Moduliflexales; family Moduliflexaceae; genus Moduliflexus; species Moduliflexus flocculans. The sequence continues at coordinate 14,446 of DF820455.1, read as the reverse complement.
GGCGCACAGATACAACAGCAACGTGGATGGCAGAAAAAAGAGGAGCGAATGCCGCGAAAATCCTTCGACAAGCGTCTGTCTGGCGCGGCCTCGCCCATAGCCGAACATCTGCCGCATAAACGCGCCGACATGCGTCCGGCGGCTGCGGGATACCACGACATTGGGATCATACAAAAACCGATACCCTTTGCGCCGCAGTCTCGTAATAAATTCGTTTTCTTCGTTCGGATACAATTCTTCATTGAATCCGCCTTCTTTCAAAAAAATATCGCGCCGGATGCTCAAATTGCAGAGAATCAATTCCTGCTCGCCAGCCTCGCGGATGCCTCCTGACGGAACATATCGCGCCGCCATCTTCGCATGAGCAAACGGCGAGGCGAGCGCATGACCGGCAAGCTGCTGCAATATGCTGTCAGTGTCGGGCGTCACGTTTGGCCCGCCGACCGCGATAATCTCCTGCGGATTGCCGGTGTCGTAATGACGGGCGATCTGGCGAAACAGCATTGGCGACACGAATGAATCATTATCTAAAAAATAAAGCAATTCCCCTTGCGCCATCGCCGCCGCCCGATTGCGTTGCGTTGACGGGTGATTGCCGATGGTTTCGATGATTTCAAGACATTCCGACGGGTAATCGCTGTGAAGAACCGCCTGAATTGCCTGTTCTGAGGAATCCTGTTCGCGGCGCGGCAGGATAATGGAAATCGTCGGGAATTTCAAAAAAAATAGACAGGATTGACATGATAAACATGATTCGTTTGGCAAAATATCATGTTTATCATGTCAATCCTGTCAAAATTTTGCCGTTAGTAAAGTTTAAAAGTAACTATTTACCCCTGTTCGCCGTAGGCGATACGGGAGCGCAACCGCTACGCGGTAGAACGTGGCAATGCGCACATTCTACAATACCCGAAGCCCTACGGGCTAAATAATTACGTTTAAAAAATAACTTTAGCTCAGACCTCACAGGTCTTAAAGACCTGTGAGGTCTCTTGTACGAATATTTTACTTATCGTTTATAGGGCTGCAAGGCAGGGTGTTCGCGCAGGCGGCGGGCGAACGCTTCGGCGAAAATCCGGTGCGCTTCTTCGTTCGGATGGCCTTCCCAGGGGCTGACTGCGAAACGCCGTCCGCTGTAAGTTTTATAATATTCTTCAGTTGAAATCACATCTATATGAGCCAATTCCAGGATTTTTTCCGCTAATCGCGCCACTTGCTGATTGCGCCCATTATAGACCGGATACGCATCTAACACCATCGCCACTATCGGTGGAAAGCCCTGACTGACGGCGAAAAAATTCATCTCAGTCACATCCCGCGTGAAACGCAATTGATAGTGATACATGCCCGCCAGAATATTGCTGATGAAGTCCACCCGCAAGCCAACCCGCATCAGCGCGTCGTCATACGCTTTATTGAAGAATTCTCCGGCGAAAGTTCGCGAAATTAAAAATTGTTTAGCTGATTCCGGCAATGGAATTTTCCAGCCGCGCCGAGCGCCTCGCGCATTTTCTTCTTCCCCTGCGTCTAAAAAATCATTTAAACAGACACCATACACAATCACATCCGGCTGAAGCTTTGGCGCAAACCAATATAATAACTCAGCAATCTGTTCACTTTGGTAGCCGTTAATCCCAAGATTCAGCACCTCTATCCGAAAATCCTGTGAAAGCATGCTCTCTATAACAGAGGGATATGTATCATTCGCATCAATCCCTTTTCCATACGTCAATGAATCTCCTAAGACCATAACCCGCCCAATTTCGGGATTCTTCGATGTAAACGGCTCGGTTCTTCTCATGCCAAATTCATTGAAGAGATGGAGCGCACCATGCCAGTAATACGCCTTTCCCACGTCGGGAATGGCGACATTGCGCCGTTTCCATTCTTCCGGCATCGTCAACAGGCGTTTTTCGCCGTTTCGCTGCGCCTGAAATTGCAGAATGCCTTCGAACGCCATTACTATCAGCATGACGGAGCAGACGACCAACAATAGATTCCAATAGCCTGAAAGAGGGCGCTTGCGATGAAAAATGATGCGGTTCAGCAATTCATGTAGTTCTTTCAGTAGAATGACGATCACTGCACTGAGACCAGTCAACAGACCCCATAGCGCGATCCCAGATGTATGCGGCACAAGCAGACTTCCTCCAACAACCCCGGCGAGCAGAAGAATATTTAAAACGATCTTTCTCATACTCCTTACTTCCGATACTGTTGCAAGACAGGGTGTTCGCGCAGCCGTTCGATAAGATGCGCGGCAAAAATGCGGTTCGCTTCTTCGTTCGGATGGCCTTCCCATTTACTCACATGCAATTGCCGCCCGCTATACGTTTTATAGTAGTTTTCGGTCGGTATGACGTTCATTCGAGCGAGTTCCAAAATGGTTTCCGCTAATTGCGCCACGCGATGCTGTCGCCCGTGATAGACAGGATATTGATCCAAAACCATCGCCGTGATCGGGGGCAATCCGTTCGAGATCACAAAAAAATTCATCGCCGTCATATCTCTGGTAAAGCGAAGTTGATAGTCATTCAGGCCGTCCAGAATATTGCTCAAAAACGTTGCCCGCAGGCCGAGACGCATAAGCGCTTCATGATAGGCGCGTTCGAAAAATTGCCCAGCGAGCGTTTGATCGAGCATGAACTGTTTAGCCGCCTTTGGCAAGGGGAACGCATAGGCGCGAAGCCGCGCATGCGTCCGTTCGGTTTCCGTGCTGATGAGAAAATCGTTCAGGCAGACGCCATAGACGACAAGATCAGGAGTGAGCTGCGGGACGGCGGATAAGAGCAGCGTATAAATATCTTCGCTCTGATAGGTACAGATGCCGAGATTTAGCACCTCTACGCGAAAATCTTTTTCGAGTTCGCGTTGCATTATGGCTGTGTACGTGTCTTCTTCGGCAATTCCTAAGCCATAGGTTAAAGAGTCGCCAATCACGATAATTCGACATCTTTCAGAATTTTTAGCCGTAAATGGCGTCGTGCAGCGCATGCCATATTCGTTGAAGACATGCAGTTTTCCATGCCAGTAATATGCTTCTTTTGCGCCAGGCACATACGTATCGTATCGTTCCCATTCTTGAGGAAGCGTCAGCAGGCGTTTTTCGCCGTTTCGCTGCGCCTGAAATTGTAGAACGCCTTCAAATGCCGTCACTATCAGCATGACGGAGCAGACGACCAATAATAGATTCCAATAGCCTGAAAGAGGGCGCTGGCGATGAAAAACGAGGCAGTTCAGCAATTCATGCTGTTCTTTGAGTAGAATGATGATCACTGCGCTGAGGCCAGTCAACAGACCCCATAGCGCGATCCCAGATGTATGCGGCACAAGCAGACTTCCTCCGACAAGGCAGGCGAGCAGCAGAAGCGTCAAAAAGAAGGTTTTCCAGGTCATTGGGTGTTATTCGGCTGTTTGATTCTGGCGCGAAAGATCATATAAATAGACAGACGCTTTGACATCATGGCGAGCATCAAGCCGCGTTCCAATCATATCCAAATACGACAGAAAAAATGCCTCTTCGCTGTACGCATGGGAAAACAGCAGCCAGACTCGCGGCTTGCCTTGAAGCTGCCGGAGATCGTCAAGATATTTCTGCCAATCATCTCGCGATGAAATGCCTTTGATATACGGTTCGTGTTCGATTCCGAATCGCTGCGCGTAATAGCGATACACACCGACAGATGAATAATACACATAGATCGCGTCGCCCGGCTGCTTCTGCTCGACCATATAGCGAATCATCGGGCGCAATTCTTCATGTTTGCGCGGGGATGCAAACACGCGTCCCGCCGAAAGCGCATAGAAAACGCAAAAACTCCCGATCAGCATGATTCCGATAAGAGAAGAGCGCTTTCTGAATATTGCATAGACCGTTGCCGCGCCTTTTCCGATAAATATGCAGAGCACAGGAAACAGAAATAAAATGAGCCGGCTTCCGAAGGGATACTTTCGCGCACCTGACGCCAATAACGTCAAGATGATCGGGGTCAGCAGCAGAAAAAATTCGAACACGGATTGTTGCGCAAACGCCACGCCGCCGATAATCAGCATGACGCCGACAAGCGCATAGATATAACTCCAATAGACTGAAGACCATAACGTCAGCATATCCCCGGTTGATGCCAATTGCGCAACGACGGCGAAAAATGACTGCGGAAACGATAATTGATATTCGAGCGTCTGAAACAGCGTCTTTACAAACCACGAGACGCCCGCAAACGACAGGGGAAACGGCATGAATTCCCCTTGCCAGAATTCCTGAAAATAGCTGTTTCCTTCGTATGTTCTTAACAGGAAAACATACATGAAGAGCAGCATCCCCGCCAATGTTCCGAACGGCAGAAGCAGCCTGGTCATGACTTGCCAGTTTTTCCGCCGGAGCGATTCAACCGCGAAACAGAGGCAAACGCCGGTAAAGACGAACAGCGCCGGATGGGAACAACAGATCGCCACGCCGCCGATCATGGTAAACAGCAGCGTCTCTTTTGCAGCCATCTGCGTTCGCTGCAATCGTAACGCGCTTAAGATAATCAGCGCCGTAAAAAACACGTCGCTCGAATATTGCTTCACTGTCGAAGAAAACATGATGGTCGCGCCGGAAAATCCGAACACGCCGAGCGCAATCGGAATGGCGGTCGGCGGCAGCATTTGTTCGGCGATTCGCGCAAACAGCCATAACGCCGCGACGCCGCACAGCAGCGGAAAGAGCCGGAGAACGTATTCGCTATTGCCGAAAAGAGAAACCAGCGTCTTTTCAATCAACAAAAACCCGATAGGCGCGGATTGGTTGTAATCTAACGGAAGAAAGAGTTGAGAAAACGACCTCTCAAGAATGTTCAACGCGAGCGAAGTTTCGTCTGGCGCTAACGAACGATTGAACAGATATTGCCTGACATGCGCGGCAGCGGCGAGAAAAAGCAGCCCCCGGCGCATATTTTCCGACAGATACAACTGCTGAAGGCGTCGCGAGAATTGTTTCAGATTGGGAAAACCAGACGCGCTCAGAAAAATAATCAGGCCGATGAACGTCAGCGTCGTGACGATCAGCCCGAATCGCGCCTGTGTCGGCTCGAAGCGGAAGACGATGTCATGTTCTCCTTTCGGCGCGACAATCGCTTGCATCGTGTAGTTGGCTTTGTAAATTTTCGCGGATTTGCCGTCAACAAACGCTTTCCAGCCGTCATAATATTTTTCGCTTAAAACGACTAATCCGTCGGTCGCCATCGTCACCTTGAGCGTGATCGTCCGCGTTTGATAATGCGTGATTTCGACACGCGACGCCGCCGACGGCACGTTTTCCTGCGCCATCTTTTCCGTCGGTCGCTCTTCTAACACCGCGAATTCGCGGAAATCCACGTCAGGATGCAGCAGCATCTCGAACGCTTCGTCTTTCGATGTTGCGATAAACGCATTATGCACCGGATAGGCGCGAGGAGCGACATTCAGGTTTTCCAGCAGCAGCGCGTCGGAGTCCATGACGACCTTATACGGCGCAAGCACGTCGCCGACCTTGACCTGCTGATTGTCTATTGTCGCGCCTTTCGGCAAGATGATGTATTTGATGTTCAGCAGGTCAACCAACGGCGTCCAGAGCGTCATGTGCTCCATGTAGTCGTTGTAATACTGCACACCGACCGCTTCATAGCCGGAGACGCTGTATAAATGATGCAGCACGACTTTATTATGCACGGCGTAAGTCATCGGCTCATTCAGAGCGGGGAGCACGCGATAAAGTCCGGGGTTCTCTTTCATGTAACGGATTGCGTCGTTCTCGGCAACATAGACCGAATTTTCAATGGGAATCGTATCAATGAATTTTTCATCAAACATCCAGATGTCGAAGAGATAGACCGCCAGCATCGCTGCCATGATCCAGCGCGGCTGGATGCGCGTTTCGAGCCTCATGCCGAATGCCGCCAGCGTTGCGCACAGGAAAAGCGAAAACCAGGCGAGGCTGTTGACGAGATTTTGAAATCGGGCGTTTGCTAATTCCTGCGTCGCCTCTCTGGAATAGAACATCCCTGAAAAGTATTCGATCAGGCGCGTTTGAAGAAAGGGCAGCGCAAGAATCGCCAGCCACGTCAGCAGCAGCACAACGCCGCCGATTAGCAGGCCGATGCGCAATTGATACGCTTTGCGCGGCGTCCAATCCCGCCAAAACCATTCCGCGCCGAATGCCGCTAATGCTGACGTGGCAAACGCGAAGACGAACATAATCATCTGCGGCACGCGGAATTGATTGAAGCCGGGCGCGTGATCGTAGAGCAGCTTATAGGCCGGGTTATATTTACCAAGCCCCATCGCTAACACGATCAGCGCCAAAATCGCTAATGTCAGAATATGTTTATTGCGGACGCCGCAAAGTGCGATGATGATGAAGACCACCGGAATCAGGCCAAAATAGCGGGCGGTCTGCATAAATGGCGCACGTCCCCAATATTGCACCGCCGCCACGCTCGGCTCGTCGTCGTCGGTATTCAGTCGGCGCAATCCGAAGAGGCCGGGCGCAAAATAGGTCAGAATTTCTTCAGGCGGCAGGGACCAGCTTGTCGCGAATTCGTAATCCACGCCTTCGGCGCGGTCCGACACTTTCGCGAACGACAGCATCGGCAGAAAATGGAACGCAATCAGCAGCAGAAAGACGACGACCATCACAGCGGAAAATGCGGTCAATTTCAGCACTGGCGCAAACGTTCGTTCCTGCCGCCAGATAATCAGGGCGCGAGTGACGGCGTAAATCGCGACGGCGATGCAGATGTAATACGACACCTGCACATGCCCCTGCCAGAAGGCGAAACCAAGCGCGGCGGCGGTGACAAGAAACGGCTTGAGCCTGCGCTGCGTCAAGGCGCGTTCCAATGCCCAGAAGACGAACGGCAGCGGGAAAATCGCGCCGAGCTTGTTGACATGCCCGGCGTTAATCAGCGTGACGAGCTCGCCGTTCAGCATCAAAAACAACCCACCAAGAAATGCGCTGCAATGCGACAGGCGCAGTTCCCGCAGATAAAAAAACATGCCGATTCCCATCAGCAACAAATAACTGACCATTTCGTAGTTAGTGGCGATATGCACCGGAAAGATCAGCAGCGGCAGCAGCATCAGCGGGCGGAAGATCAGGTCAAGCCCGCCACTGAAGGGCGTGCCTCCGTTAACGTATGGCATCCAGGTCTGGAAACAGGGATCTGTGAAGAGGTTCTCTTTGATGAAGACGTTCCAGAAATATTGCTGCGTCAAAATATCGGTGGCGTTGATGCTCTCGCCGGAAAACAGGAGTTGCGCAAAAAACAGCACGCCAATCAGCAGCAGCCCGCCGATAGCATAGAATGAACGCGGAAAATTAGGAAATTTCACGTTATTACAGCCCTGCCAAAAAAACTACATCGAATTGAAGAAAGCAACGAATTTAAACCAGACATTTTGTCAATTCGTTTCCTTCTTTAATTCGATGTAGTTTTTGTAAGGTAATAAAGATTTTATTCAAAGGGGTTCTCGGCTCGGCGCGTCGAAAGCAATCTGGAATTCGCCGCAGCGTTCGATGAATCGTTGCCGCTGCGCCCAAATGTCAGAAGATGACGATGACATCGAAGCAGAAAAAATCGGATCAATCCGCACGAATGGCAAGCCTTTTTTGGTAATTACCACTGGTTCTAGAGTCTTATAAACATGCTCGCAAGTTTGAGTAAGTCTGCTTGTCGCTTCTATCAATCCGATAGTTGTCATCACCAATCATCTCCTATGTATAACCATGTGGAAAAGAAACCGAGAAGTCAAGGAAAAAATGCCTCGCATTCCCGCCTTGTCCGCCATGACGCGCCACATATTATGGCGGACAAGGCTGTCCGCCGGTACGAAAACGCGAAAACGTCCGCACTTAAAACTCCACAATCAAATTATCATAAGCTAACTGCACGTTGGAGGGGAGCGTATGCTCCACGTCGGCGTGTTTGACGCGGTGGCTGACATGCACGAGATAGGCTGCACCGGGCTGAATCCGTTCGATCATTTCCAATGCCTGCTCAAGGTTGAAATGCGTTGAATGCGGCTGAAAATGGAGCGCGTTAATCACAAGCAGCGGGGTGCGGTGAATTCGTTCGAGCGTCTCCGACGGCAGATAACTGGCGTCGGTGATGTAGCTGAGGCCGCCGATTTGATAGCCGAAAATCGGAATCTGGCCGTGCCGCACGTCGAGCGGCAGAATCGGCTGGCCGTTGATCTGGAATTCCTGAAACGCCTGAACCTCAATCAGGTTTAACTGCGGCTTGCCGCCGCCTTTCTGCGTTTCCTTGAAAATATAGCTGAACCGCTCGCGGATTTCTTCGAGCGCAAAGGCCGTGCCGTACAGTTCGATATGGCGCTGCATCAAGAAATTAATTTGCCGCAGTTCGTCAATCCCGCCGATGTGATCGTGGTGGCTGTGCGTCACTAAAATGCCGTCAAGCCAGTGGAGTTGATGCGTCAACGCCTGCAAACGGAAATCCGTGCCAGCGTCAATCAGCAGCTTGACGCCGCGATCCGTGACGACATACGCGCTGGTGCGGAAGCGCGTGTCGCGGGGATCGTGAGAACGGCAAGTGGCGCAGTCGCAGCCGAGCATCGGGATGCCGCTGGATGTGCCTGTGCCTAAAAACAGCAGCGTACTCATGCGTTATTCCTCCTCCTCCTCGCGATTCACGGAAAACACCTTTGCGAGGTCTATTTCTGCGCCGGGAAAGACGCTGACCGGCACGCGGTCATCAGCGGTATAAATGTCCGCCTCGCCATACTTGCCGTCTTGATTGAGCGTAAACACCTCGATAATTTCATCAAGCGGGGACACAATCCAATAGGATTTGACCTGATGACGCTGATACAGCCGGAATTTTTCCCGCCGATCCTTTTTGGCGGTCGCAGGCGACAGGATTTCAATCACCATATCAGGAGCGCCTTTGCATCCTTTCCGGTCTATTTTCGAAGCGTCGCAGACAATCGAAATATCAGGCTGCACGACGGTGCTTATGTCGGTCTCTTTTTCGTTCTTTTCAGGAAAACGCACATCGAACGGCACGAGATACACGGAGCAGCGCGAATTTGCAGAGAGCGCGTGTAATTGCGCGAATAATTCGCCTAACACATGCTGGTGCATCGGCGACGGGGCGGGACTCATATTGTAGGCCACGCCGGAAATCAGTTCCCAGCGTTCCCCTTCAGGCCAGGTCAAGTAATCGCTATAGGTCATTTTTTCAGCCGATTGTTTCATAATCGTTTCTCCCGGTAGCGCAGGGTTGCGTCCCCGCGATGAGGGGCTGCGTCCTCGCAATTCGTCGCTGGCAGGATACCAGCGAACCTATTTATCCCAATGTCTGCCTGCCGTCGCCGGTGATCGGAATCGCATCGCCAAGATATTTTGGCTTCACGCGCAGCAGCGCTTCCGCAAAAGATTTCACTCGCGCCAACGGTTCGCGCACAGCAGCTTTCAGGCGTGATGCCTGCGTGTAAGTCCGCCGGTCAGCGGCAAGGCCGACGGCATCCAAACCTAACGAACGGGCAAGAAAAACGGCGCGAGGGAGATGAAACGCCTGCGTCACGACAATCACGTCCCGCACCTGAAACACGTCACGCGCCCGGTACATGCTGCTGTAGGTATCGAATCCGGCGTGATCCATAAAAATATCCTGCGCCGGAACGCCCTGTTTCAGGAGATACTCGCGCATGGCATTCACTTCGTCATACGCCTGCTGTCCATGATCGCCGGAGAGCAGCAGCTTTTTGACTTTGCCCTGCCGGTAAAGCGCTAAGCCGGTCAAAACGCGATCTTCCAACATATTCGACAGGCGTCCGCCGCCATGCACTTTCGCGCCTAAAATCAGCGCCGTATAGGTAGGCGGAATCTGCGAAATATCGGCATAGATCGCCGGTTTCGCCGCATAGGAAATGTAGGCGCTGACACCGAAAATGGCAGCAGTGCCGGCGATGCCGAGCAATATGATTATAAATACACTTTTCGTCAGCATTGTTCCCATCATCAAACAGATTTATACGATCTCTCGATATGTCCGAATCGCGGCGAGTAATTTTTCGCGAGTGTCCGTGTCATCCATTCCATTCCGAAAATCAATCCAGACAAAGCGTTGCAGCAGTAATGGCAGCGTGATGTCGGCGGGGCAGCCCGGCAGAAAGATCGGCACGACGGGGCTTTGCCGCTCGACATAGAGTTGAATCGCCGCCCGCATTTCCGGGATTTCCCATTGCCCCAAGCCAGACGCGCCGACAAAGATCGCCATTGACCGGCTTTGCAAGATTCCTTCTTCAATTCCTTCCTGCCAGGGCAAGCCCGGCACGAGATTCCAGGCATCGAACCAGACCGCCACGCCCTGATTTTTCAGCCAGAGCGCCAGTGCTCCGATCTGCGCTTTGTCGTTGTTATGATGGCTCAAAAAAATGTCGTAGCGATACGCGGTTGTTTGCTCTGGCGGAATCGTCGCGGTTGGAGGAAATTGCGAAATATTGTTCGTCGGCTGCAACTTCGCTAAAAACTCCTGAATGCGGGCTTGCTTATCGTTGCCGACGTTTCGGGCGACTTCTTCGAGCAAATGCGCTAATGCATGCCGCCCGTCCGCGCGCGTCCCGTAATTCGCAAGGTAATTCACGACAATCGGAACGAAATTCGCCGTTGTGCCGCCGCAACTGATTTGCGCTAACAAATCGCTGAATCCGGCATTGATCAACAACGCGCGGCGAGACGGTTCATCCTGAAATGGGGGCAGCGGCGTCAAAAACGCCGAGAGTTCTTTTAAGAATATCGGATCAGCGGACATCTTTTATTCGCTCCCTTCTTCAATTCGTTGTTGTTACTTTACTAATAAATCCGGCAGCCAGAGCGAAATCTGCGGCACGTAAGAAATCAGCAGCAGCGCGAAAATCATGATCAGCAAAAACGGCAGCACGGCGCGAGCCACCGCAATCAGCGACTGTTTCGTGAGGCCGCTGGCGACGAAGAGATTTAATCCGAACGGCGGTGACAAAAAGCCGATTTCGATGTTGACGATCATGATAATGCCGAAATGCACCGGGTCAATTTGAAACTTTTGCAGCATCGGCAGCAGAATCGGGCAGAGGATAATCATCGCCGAGACAATATCCATAAACGTGCCTAAAAAAATGAAAAACAGGTTCGCGCAGAGCAGGAAGAGCCAGCGCGACGCCACAACTTCGCCGATGTAGAGGGCGACTTTGTTCGGCACTTGCTGGCTGGCGAGAAACCAGGAAAGGCAGGACGCATTCGCCACGATAAACAGCAGCGCGGCGGAAAGAATCGCGGATTCGCGGGCGATTTTCGGAAGGTCTTTGAACGTAAGGCTTCGATAAAACACCAATTCGCAGAAGAGCGCATAGACGACCGACACCGCCGCCGCTTCGGTCGGCGTGAAAACGCCGCCATAAATCCCGCCTAAGACAATCACCGGCAACAGCAGCCCCCAGACACCGCGCTTCATGGCAATCAGCAATTCCCACGCGTTCGTCCGCTCTGGCGCGTCCCAGCCTTTTCGGTAAGCTTGAACCGCGCTATACACGATAAAAAACGCGGCAATCACGAATCCCGGCACGATTCCGGCGAGAAATTCTTTCGTGACCGAGACGTTCATAATCAGCGCATAAATAATCATCGGAATGCTCGGCGGAATCATGATGCCGAGCGATCCGGCGCTGGTGAGCAGGCCAGTTGCAAAATTCTGATGATAGCCGCGCTTGATTAGCGCCGGAATCATAATGCCGCCGACCGCCACGACCGTCGCCGGGCTTGACCCCGAAATCGCGGCGAAAAAGGCGCAGGCGAGGACGGCGGCAATTGCCAAGCCGCCGCGCAGGGAACTGACAAGATGGCTTGCGACTTTGATCAAGCTGTCGGAAATTGTGCCGACCGTCATAATCTGCCCGGCGAGAATGAAGAGCGGCACAGCCATCAGCGACGACGAATCCACTGCCGCAAATAATTGTTGCGGAATCACGCGCAGCGGGACATTCGTGAGCAGCGAAATCGCGGCAATCGAAGTCAGGCCGATCACAATCGCAATCGGCGCGCTGCTCAGGAGCAGGACAATAAAAAGTACGATAATCAACGTCAACATACGATCACGCCTGTTTTGCGGGCTTCAGCCGGTTGATAAATTGCATGACAAATCGAACGCACATCGAGATGAAACCGAGCGGCAGAATGCTGTATGGAATATACATCGGAATCTGCATCGCCGGAGTTTGCTGCCCAAAACCTTTGATGCGAAGCATTAGCAGCCAACTGAGATAGACGAGCCAGGCGGAAAATAGAATGCCTAACAGCGGGATAAACAATTCAACCGCCCGTTTTAGCGCTTTGGATGGAATGAATTCGATCACATTCACCGACATGTGCGCGCCATATTTAATGGCAACGCTGGCGCCGAAAAACGTGATAAAGACCATCAAATAACGCAGGAATTCTTCGATCCAGGCGATGGAGTGCGAAAACAGATAGCGCAGCACCACTTCGAGAAAATAAAGCAGCGCCATGAGCAGCAAGGCGAACCCGGCGAGAGATTCTTCGAAATTATCGAGAAGATACAGAAATTTTTTCATAAGTAATTATGAATAACTTTCTTGAAGTTTTTGGACGTGAATACGCTTATTATTCAAAGAAAGTCAGAACATCCTTGCTTAAAATAAATCCTTGTAGTTACTTACAAGCGACCTTCATGGCAAAACATCAGCATAATACGATAACGGATTGACGTTTGTGGCGCGAATTTATCTGAAATTCCCGCAATCCTGTCAACCCCAATATTGACAAAATTCACAGCATCATATTTCTCATACACAGGATGTCGAATCGTTTTACGTAACAAGTACATCAGGGAATGTGAACCGCTATGATCACAACGCAGCAATTATCGAAAAAATGTGAATTATTAGACCCGATCCAACGGGAAACGGTCGCTGAGTTTATTGATTTTTTGATCGTCAGACATCAAAAGCCAACTTCTGATAAAAAAGCGATCTTATTACAGACATCGGTATGGGACGAAGAAAGCCTTCGTCAGGTACAAGAAGCTCAACAGGCGGTGAATACATGGAAACCTCCCGTCTTTTGATTGATACGTCTATTTTTGTTGCTGCAACGGGTTTACACGCCGATCTGCCGATTATGACATTAAATCTCGATCATTTTCAGCGCATTCCGGATCTCACAATTGTTCCAGTTCCATAAACATACAATATTCTTTTAAGCTTCCGGCGCAGTCATTTCCCCCTCAGATTCAGCGACCACGACGCTGACGCAGGCGTCGCCTAAGACGTTAATCGTGCTTCTTGCCATGTCGAGAATCCGGTCAACTCCGGCAATCAGCGCGATCCCTTCAATCGGCAGCCGCGCCTGATGCAGAATAATCGGCAGCGTCATCAAGCCTGCGCCCGGAATGCCCGCCGTGCCAATCGAGGCGAACAGCGCGGTCAAGATGATGGCGGCGTATTGTTCGACATTCAGTTCGATGCCATAGACTTGCGCGACAAACAGAGCGCAGACGCCATGATAGAGCGTCGTGCCGTCGAGATTGATGTTCGCGCCGAACGGCAGCACAAAACTTGTCACATTGCGCGACACGCCGAGATGCTCCTCGGCGCAGTGCATTGTTATCGGCAGCGTGGCGGAACTGCTGGACGTGGAAAACGCGACCGTCACCGCCTCGAACACGCCTTTAAAAAAGCGGCTCAGGCTGAGACGCCCCCAGAAATGTAATAACGTGCCATAGACCAGGAGCGCCTGCATCAGATAGCCGAGATACATCACGGCAATCAGCTTGAAGAGCGGCAGCAGTACGTCAAGGCCATAGTGCCCGGAGACGCTTGCAATCAGCGCAAAGACGGCATACGGCGCAAAATCAAGCACCAGCGATGTCATCTTGAACATGATCTCCGCAAACGCCTCGAAAAATTTTTCCACCGGCTTCCCGCGAAATCCAGCGAGCGACAGGCTGATTCCGAACAAAATCGCGACGATCAGAATTTGTAGAATATTCCCCTCGGCAAAGGCGGCGATAATGTTCGTCGGCACGACCTTCAGCAGCGTATCTACAAGCGGCGGCGTCTCCGTCGGCGCTGCCTGCGCGTCGGGCTGCAATTCCACGCCGACGCCCGGTTGCAGCATGTAGGCGAGCGACACGCCGATCAGCAGCGACAGCGTGGTCGTCAGCAGATAGAGCAGCACGGTTTTGCGCCCAAGCCGTCCTAATCGCTGCACGTTCCCCGCGCTCGCCGCGCCGATAATCACGGTGGAAAAGACGAGTGGCACGATCAACATGCTGATAAGGCGCAGAAACAGCGTCCCCACCGGTTTGATCATTGTGGCCGCTTCACCGAATATCATTCCAGCAAACAAACCGGCAACCAGCCCGATGACGATCCGTTTCCAGAGAATCGCGCTGCGGCAGGTCAGAAA
>DF820456.1:1181982-1196522 GCA_000739515.1 Candidatus Moduliflexus flocculans | reverse complement strand
CACGACCTGCTGCTGACCCAGGAGTTCATCGACCATCAGGCATCCGCGCTTCTGGTCTTCTTCGACGACGACCAGCGACGCTTCGGACGGAACTTCGCTGTCGGGTTTAACGCCGAAGAGCTTGTACAAGCGGACCAGGGGGATCAGATCGCCCTGCACGAGAACCATTTCCGCCCGCTGCTGGACGGTGGAGATCTGGTCGGTTGAAGGACGCAGACAGCTTTCGATATTGACGATCGGGATGATGTACCGGATTTGTCCGATCCGCACGATTTGTCCTTCGATAATCGCCATCGTCAGGGGCAAGCGGATCGTAAAGGTCGATCCTTTGCCCAGTTCCGTGGCGATTTCGACTTTTCCGCGGAGGGCCTCGATGTTTTTCTTGACCACATCCATACCCACGCCCCGGCCGGACACTTCGGTCACCTTGGCGGCGGTGGAAAGACCGGCGGCGAAGATGAGCTTGTAAATCTCCCCATCGCTGAGTTCCTGATCGGGACTGATCATCTTCATGTCCACGGCCTTTTTCAGGATCTTTTCCTTATTCAGGCCGCGTCCGTCGTCCTGGATTTCGATCACGATGCTACCGGCCTGATGGAACGCCCGCAGCAAGATATGGCCGACGGGATCTTTTCCGGCGGCGGATCGATCTTCCGCCGATTCCAGACCATGATCCATGGCGTTGCGGATCATATGGACCAGCGGATCGCCGATCTGATCGACGACAATCCGATCCAATTCGGTTTCTTCGCCTTCGGTGGTGAATTTGACTTTTTTGCCGGTCTTCTGGCTCAGATCGCGAACCAGACGCGCCATTTTCTGAAACACGCCCTGGATGGGAACCATCCGCATCATCATGGACAATTCCGGCAATTCCCGCAGCAGTTTGCTCGCTCTGGCAGAAAGCTCGATTTCCAATTGCGTGCGGCAGGCATGTTCCTCGCGCGGGCGGCTCAAGACTCTGCCCGATGTGACAAACGCGAGGCGCAAGCTCGCATCAAGGCGAAACAGCGTGACTTCATCGGCCTCAAATGCGCCTTGAATGGCCGTTCCCTTCCCGGTTTCGAAATGGGTGGTCACGGTAAATTCTTTCAGCAGGTTCGGCGCAATTGTACAGTGCGCAAAAAATCCGCGCCGCGTCTGAATCTGCACCGTGTTTGCCATCCAGGGAACGATGCCCGTCGTCGCCTTCACAAACATCATACCCGCAATGCTGGCGAGATCGCCCTCACAGCCAGCCGGAAAACCGGACGCATTCAATAGCGCCAATGGCAGGCAGGCTGTCACCGCATGGCCTTGCACTAAGGAAAAACATTCGACCGTTATCGCATTCAGGCGTTCTTTCTCAACGACGTGCTTGAGCAGATTATACACTTTGGACGTTTCGGCAAGGTCGTAATCTGTATTGTTGAACGCCGTCAGCAATTCCGGCGCAATAGATTGCGCATGATGCGACGGCAGGGAATTCCAGGGAATCTGCGCCAATTCAATCCCCAGGACACTCCGCAGCGTTTCCGCGTCAACCCGCGAAGCGGCGAGCCAATCGGAAACCTCCCCAATCAATCCAAGCCGCTGACCGCGCAACTGCTCGACGCCCGCCATCGCATGGAATACGGCGTAGAGAGACGCAACCGCCTCATCATCCTCAAGATCAAGCAACAGCGATTGATAGCCGCGCTGTCGCGCATACGCCTGAACCTCAGTCGCGGCGGCATACGAATTGCCATCTTTATGCGCCAATAAAAGATGGAGTTTTCCCGGAGTAAAAAACGTGGTGGCGCTGGCCTCTGAGCCTCCTGAAAGAAAAAACAGCGCGTCTGGCTCTGTTTCAACAAACTCGATGTGAATTGATGGCACGTATTGCGCAAGACGCTGCCGTCCTTCCGCGTAAAGTTCTGCTCCCGCGCCCAGAAATGCTAATAATGCAACCCGAAGTGTTCTCATGTGCTATATGTCCTCATTCTCGCGATGTATGAAATCATTCATCCGACATAACATAATTCTCCTGAAGAGAAGGAATTCTATTGACATTCGCCATATCGTTCGATTATACTTGTCTGTCAAGAAAATGTTTCTTCATCAAGAGCAACCGCGCATTCTATTTTTTTGCTTGAATACTATCACCCTGGAATGGTTTTTTAAGAGAATATCGGTGCTACGCTGGCGCTGAAAATTACCGTTCCAATGCGTTAGAGGGAGGTTAGATATGAGGAACGCACAATTAAGGAGGTTGGCGATGAGTATGATCATGATGATGGCCGCCATGCTTGCGGCGGAAGAACCTGCGCAAGCCATTAATGACCAGACGTTGACGCTTGCGCAGGATAATGCGGCATTTGCGTTCGACCTGTACGCGCAGATCAACACGCAAGAGGGAAATCTTTTCTGCTCGCCATACAGTATTTCCACCGCGCTGGCAATGGCGTATGGCGGCGCGCGCGGCGAGACGGCACGCCAGATGGCGCAAGTCGTGCGCTTTACCCTGCCTCACGAGAAACTTCACGCCGCGTTTTCCGAGTTGGATACCTATTTTGAGAGCCTGAACGACGGCCAAAACATCGCGTTACATGCCGCCAATTCACTCTGGCTCGATCAGTCGCTTGTGGTGTTAGACGCGTACCGCGCCCTGACGCAGAAATATTATGGCGCGAATCTGTTTCAAGTGGATTACCTCAAACAGACAGAGGCCGCGCGGAAACAGATCAACGGATGGGTGGCGGAACAGACCAACAAGAAAATCGAAGAACTCCTGAAACAAGGCGATATTGACGCCCAGACCGTTGCGGCGCTTGTCAATGCGATCTATTTTAAAGGCAAGTGGCTGAATCCTTTTGATGAAAAATTGACGAAGGATGTTCCATTTTGGCTTTCAAAAGACAAGCCCATCAATGTACCGACGATGCATCAGACCGGGACCTTCGAATATGGCGAGACCGACGATTGGCAGATGCTCGCGCTCCCTTACGCCGGAGAAAAAATCTTGATGGTAATCGTGCTGCCGAAAGCGAAAGATGGTTTATCAAACCTCGAAAAACAACTGACTTACGAACATGTTTCAAATTGGCTGCAACGGACCTCGCCGCAGCGCGTGAAAGTTTCGCTGCCGAAATTTACAATACGGTATCGAATCGCTTTGCAAGAAATCCTCAACGCCTTAGGATTAACTGCGCTTTCCGATTTCTCAGGCATATCGGAGCAGGCGATGGAGTTGTCGAAAGTGATTCATGAAGCGTTCGTAGATGTGAACGAGCAAGGCACTGAAGCCGCCGCCGCGACCGCTGTGGCGATGGGGCGGGGAATGCCGCGTCCACCGGCGGAGTTTCAGGCCGATCATCCATTTGTATTCTTCATGATCGATATGACAACTGGCAGTTTCCTGTTCGTCGGGCGCGTCACAAATCCGGCAGAGGGCGCGAAATAGCACCAATTATAGTGAAAAAATATACCAAGACTGCCGAGGTCTTCAAGACCTCAGGAGTCTAAAATTTATGAGTATTGACACAAGAGTTATGGACAGAGCTGTCAGACGCCTTCAAGGTGTCTGACAGCTTTTCCTGCCCACAACATATTGTGTCATTATAGTCTATGAACGATGAAATCATCTCCTCCAAACTTGAAGACGCTGATATTGAACAAATCCGTGGCGTCCTGAGGCCCTGGTATGCCACGAAAGGGGGGATGTTGGCGATTGAACGGATGGGAAAATGCTTTTCTTGTCCCCTCAAAACCAACCGTCTTCTGACAGAAACAGCCTTGCCAGGCTCATATCAGCGCGTGCACTGGGTGGGGGTACTGGACCCCGACCTCATCACCTTCGACATCATCATGAAGACCGACCGCGGCACGACCTACAACGCGTACCTCGTCCGGGGCGACACGCAGATGGCCCTCGTCGAGACCGTGAAGGCCGGCTTCGAGACCGAGCTGCTCGACAAGGTCGCCACCCTCGCCGACCCCGGCCGCATCGACTACGTCGTCCTCAACCACACCGAGCCCGACCACTCGGGGGCGGTCGGAGCGGTGCTCGAGCGGGCGCCCGGCGCCACCGTCGTGGGCACCGCCAAGGCGCTCCAGTTCCTGCAGGAGATGCTCAACCGCGACTTCGCGAAGCGGGCGGTCAAGCAGGGCGACGCGCTCGACCTCGGCGGGCTCGCGTTGCGCTTCATGCCGGCGCCGTTCCTCCACTGGCCGGACACCATGTTCACCTGGCTCGAGCAGGAGCGCGTGCTCTTCTCCTGCGACGTCTTCGGCGCCCACTTCGCCGACGAGGCGATGCTGGAGGACGCCGTCACGGGCGATTTCTGGCCGGCGCTGCGGCACTACTACGACGCGATCATGGGACCGTTCGCGCCGCACGTGCAGCGCGGGCTCAAGGCCCTCGACGGCCTCCCCGTCGAGACCATCTGCCCCTCCCACGGCCCCATCCTGCGCACCGGGGCGGCGCGCGCCATCGAGGCGTACCGCACCTGGTCGGCGCCCGAAAGGCGCGAGAAGCCCCTCGCCGTGGTGTGCTACGCGTCGATCTACGGCTACACGCTGGCGCTCGCCCGCGCCGTGGCCATGGGGCTGCAGGCCGAGGGGGCCGAGGTCGAGATGCTCGACCTCGAGGAGACGCCGGCGCACGACGCGGCCGCCGCCTGCGGCCGGGCCGATATCGTCGTCATGGGGTCCCCGACCATCAACGCGAGCCCCGCCCCGCCCGCCGCCGAGGCGCTCGCCCATCTCGACCCGTTCCGCGCCAAGGGGAAGGTGTTCGGCGCCTTCGGTTCGTACGGCTGGAGCGGCGAGGCGGTTGAGGCGTTGCTGCAGCGCGCCTCCGAGCTGAGAATGCGGACAGTGGCACCCGGCGTGCGGGTGACGTTCTCGCCCACCGGGGCCGACCTCGAACGTGCCCGTCAGTACGGCGTCGACCTCGTCAAGGCCCTGGCGTCGCCCCCCCAGTAGACCGGCACGGCGATGCTCCGGCCAGCGTCTTCGCCGGAGGCGACGCCAGGGCCTTGACGAGGTCGACGCCGTACTGACGGGCACGTTCGAGGTNCTTCGATGCGTATCTGCGCAAGGAACTTCGTCATCCAACGCTGAAGATGGTTCTTGCGTAAGTCATGGCACGGATAAAAAATGGATAATCCCCTTTCATCCTTGCTTATGAGAAATCCCTGTAGTAACCCCGCGCGACCTTAATCAATGACTTTGAGCCAGCCGCCGTCCACGAAATAGGTCGAGCCGACGCTGTAGCTCGCGCTGGGCGAGCAGAGGAAGACGAAAAAATTCGCGACTTCTTCGGGCGAGGCAAAGCGGCCAATCGGCGCGTTGTCTTTGGCGATCCGGTCTAAATATTCTTTTGGCGTGATTCCCTGTTTTTCGCTGAGAATTCCAGCGGTTTTCCACCAGTCCGGCGTCAACACTAATCCCGGATTAATTGTATTCACGCGGATGTTATCGCCGATAACCTCGTTGGCGAGGCATTTGGAGAACATCACCAGCGCGGCTTTGGTGGTGTTGTAAATCGGTTCGTACCATAATGGCTGTTTCGCGCAGATCGAGGCGTTATGCAGAATCACGCCGCCGCCGCGTTTGCGCATAGACGGGACAAAGGCTCGCGCCAAACGTACCGCCGCCATGACATGCAAATCCCAGTAATGTTGCCATTTTTCGTCGGTTGCGTTCATAATCGTCTCTTCACTGCCAGTGCCAGCATTGTTGATCAGGATATCAATTCCGCCGAATTCCTGTTCCACTTTTTGCCGCAGGTTATCAATATCAGCGGCGACGGCGACATCGGTTTTGACGCCGATCACGTTGATATGAAATTTCTGGCTGATTTCGGCGGCGACGTTGTTCAGCCGCGCTTCATCCCTCGCGCAGAGCGCCAAATTCACGCCTTCTTTCGCTAATCCTTCCGCAACAGCCAATCCGATGCCGACGCTTCCGCCAGTAATCACAGCGACTTTTCCCTGTAATTGTAAATCCATGATGTTATTCTCCTTGTGCAGATAGACCTCACAGGTTTTCAAAATCTGTGAGGTCTGTTTGTCAGAATTATCCAGCAACGTTAATCATGACTTTCATGGCGCGATCTTTTCTGGTTTCAATATAGTGATACGCTTCTAAATAGGACTGGAACGGAAAACGATCCGTGACCAATGATTCCAGGCGCAATTTCCCGGCTTCGGCCAGCGCGATGGCCTGTTCGTAATCTTTTTTCTGATACATCAGCGTGCCGATCAGACTCAATTCGCGGTCTTGCACTAATCCCAAATCCACGTGCGGTTTTTCGCCAAACACGCCGACGACGATGATCTTCGTGCCTTTGCGGGCGCAGCGAATCGCCTCGGTCATAGTCGGTTCGACGCCAATGCATTCCAGGATCAGATCAGCCTTGTCTGCGCCGAAATCTCGAAGAATTGCGCGGCTCAGGTCATCCTGTTTCGGGTTGATGGCAAAATCAATTCCGCATTCCCGCGCTTTTTCTAAACGGAAATCGCTGAAATCCACAATCATAACGGCGGCTGCGCCCATGCCTTTGGCGACCTGTCCGACTAAATTGCCAATCGGCCCGGCGCCGAGCACGAGCACCTTTTTTCCAGTCAGGTTTTCCTGCGCCCGGCTGAGCGCATGAACAGCCACAGAGACCGGCTCGATCATCGCGCCGATTTCATACGACATGTTCGGTGGGAGTTTGATAATCATGTTCGCCGGAACGGCAAAATATTCCTGCGCCGCGCCACCAGTCTGAAATCCCATAACTTTCAGGTTGTCGCAGATATGATACATGCCATGACGGCAGGGGAAACATTCGCCGCATGTCACTTGCGGCATGAAGGTCACGTCATCGCCAATTTTCACATCGGTGACGTTCGCGCCGACCGCGCTGACCCGCCCGGCGACTTCATGCCCCTGCACGACGGGATAACTGGTGTATGGATGCAGACCGTGAAACACATGAATATCAGAGCCGCACACGCCGATTTTTTGAATCTGCACAATGACATCGTTTGCGCCGGGAGTCGGCGGTTCGACCTGCCGAAATTCAATCTTGCCCGGAGCGGTCATAACGGCTTGCAACATAGATTACCTCCCGTAAAAATAAATGTTCATGCACTGAGGTGACGTCGGTCGAAACTGGAGTTTCGACCGACATGAATAATCTTCTATCTTGTTATTACAATATAACATCATAGCAATAGGCATTAATGTGATGAAAATGTCAAGAAAAAACAGAGAGAGCGACTTGGCCTCATTCGAAAAATATGCAATAGAAAGCGCCGAGTTCTTCCTGTAAATTGCCTTGAACGCGCATAAAGTCCTGTAAAAAAACACGACAACGAAAAATTGTTTTTAAAAAACTTGACAACATAACAACAGAATGATGATGTGTCTTTATGATGTAATGACAACGAGATAATGTATTATTTGAGCGGTGAATTTATTGATGCTGTTTTGCTCACGATGTTAATCACTGATGTTACGCAGCAGGTTCAATACAAATGGCCGCAAACTCCCCTCCTGGGAGGGGTTAGGGGTGGGTGGTGGACACGAAGACGCCGCACAGGACACCACCCACCCCTTGCCCCTCCCAGGAGGGGAATTGTCGGCGGCGTTGCGTAACATCAGTTAATCAATAAAGTTTCACTCTCTGGAACATTAGGGGAGGTGGGGTTTTCGCGAATAATAGAGGTAAACATCTGTTTGGTTGATAAGAAGAATGTGTGTTGACACTCGCTTCACAGGAACATAACAAGTCAATCGAATACGGAGACCAAATATTATGAAAAATTGGAAAGTGTTGTGTGCGATGACATTATGCGCCGCAGTTGTATTGCTCGGCAGCGGACTGGCCTCGGCGGCTGATAAACCCGTGACATTAGTGGTTTCGATCAGAGGATTGGATAACCCCTATCATGCCAATTATAAAGTTGGCGCAGAGTTCTTGGGCAAAAAATTAGGGCTGCCTGTTGATACCCTGTCCACTGAAGCCGACAGCCAGAAAGGGATTGCTGATATTAAAGCGGAAGTGGCCAAAACAGGCGGCAACATGGTATTGAATCTCGATCCGAACCAGGCGCCGGATGTTGTGCCGATTGCGAAAATTTTGGAAGATGCGGGCGTGTATTGGGTGAACTGGTGGAATAAGCCGGACGATGTGAAGGTGACAAATTACAAATATTGGGTTGCCCATATCACCTTTGACAGCGTTGGCACCGGGTATTTCAACGCCAAAGAGTTGTTTAAGACCTTCAAAACCCCGAATAAAGGCAAAATTATTGCGCTGCAAGGCTTGTTAGCGAATACCCCGGCGATTGAACGTTTCCAGGGATTACAGAACGCGCTGAAAGAGTTCCCGGAAGTCGAACTGGTACAATGGGAAGGCGCGGACTGGGATCGGACAAAAGCGTATAACGCCACAAAAGCGATGCTGGTTGCGCATCCGGACATTGACGGCGTCTGGTCAGCCAACGATGAGATGGCAATGGGCGCGATTCAGGCATTAAAAGAAGCGGGATTGGCCGGAAAAGTCAAGGTAAACGGCACAGACGGCATTCCTGAAATTTATGATGCGATTCGCGATGGCTTTGCCTGCTCAACCGTGATGCAGGATTCGAAATATCAGGCTGCGCTTGGCCTGGCCATGTCTTTAGCTGCCAAAGAAGGCAAACTTGATGTTGCGAAACTCGACCCGAAATATCGGTCGTTCAAAATTGCGGGCGTGGAAGTGACTCCTGCCAATCTGGAACAAGTGATCAACGACTATGTAAAAAATACGCCGGAGTATAAACTCGATGTCGAAAATCTCTTCGACAAATTTGTTGAACCGGCGCCATGAGATGCTTTTATCGCACCTGTATCCTGCCGACAACCTTGTCGGCAGGATATAAAATATGTAATTATTTCGGAGTGCCAAAGCTTGCTTTGGCAGCGCGACGAAGTTGCGCCAGAGCACACACGTAAAAGTGCTCATTCTGGCGGCCAAAGCACTCCTGAGACCTAAATAGTTACCAAGTGCCGTGATCGTTTTCCTGACCGTTCCTCCGTTTATTTTGCCGTAATCGTTCGTTTCCTATTTTTTACCAGGTAGTAAGGAATATTATAAATATGACCGTGATTGAGCGACTTCCTGCCCCTCTTGTCAAGTTTGGACGATGGCTGCGGCGTGCCGGAATTTTGGGACAAGTCCTCTCGTTAGCCATTGTCGTCGGTTTTTTTACTATCGGCACGGGGGGAAAATATCTTTCGTGGCCGAATATTCAGGTGATTTTAAACCTTGCCGGGATCCCGGCGATTCTGGCAATCGGGCTGCATCAGGCGATTGTATTAGGAGCGATTGATTTGTCCGCCGAAGGCGCGGCAGGGCTTGCTATCGTTTTTGTCGGGTTATTGCTGCGGAATAAATATAACACGCAAGATGTTGGGATGTGGATTATCCCGATTACCGTCGCCGCTGGCGCATTTTCAGGCGTGATCAGCGGATTAGTGATTACCAAATTAAAAATTCCTTCTTTTATCAGCACGCTCGGCGTCGGGTGGACGCTCTACGGCTTAGCTGTGTATATCAACAAAGCCACCACGATTCCGCTCTTAGATGATCGCATTCAAAAGATCGTGAACGGAAATATCCTCGGCATTCCCACCATTGCCATCATTGCGCTGATTCTGATGTTGATTATTCAATTTGTCCAGGATCGAACTCGTTTCGGGCGATATATCTACGCGATTGGCGGGGACGAATTGCTGGCAAAACAGGCCGGGATTAACGTTGATCGCATCAAAATCATGGTCTTCACGCTTGCCGGATGCTTTTACGGATTAAGCGCGCTGTTTTTATCAACGCGCCTTGGCAGCGCCCATCCTCGCAGCGGCTTGAACCTGCTTTTCCCAACCATTACCGCGTCCGCAGTCGGCGGCGTCGCATTAACAGGCGGCATCGGCGGCGCGAAAAACGCGGCGCTCGGCGCATTGATCGTGACGGCATTAAACGATGGCTTAATTTTGATGCGGGTCAGTCCATACATTCAACAGGCGGTCAATGGCGTCGTGTTAGTGGCGGCAGTTGCGCTGACGATTGATCGAAAGAAACTCGGCTTTATCAAATAAAGGATGACGCAAAATATGAGCATTGCGAATAACAAGGCAACACGCGAGCCTGCATTGACGCTGCGCCAGATTACCAAAATCTATCCGGGCGTGGTGGCACTCGATCATGTCGATCTGACGGTCTATGCGCAGGAAGTGCTGGGATTGGTTGGCGAAAATGGCGCGGGCAAATCTACGCTCATGAAAATTATGATCGGCCTCGTGCATCCTGACCAGGGGACAATTGCTTCGGCGACAGGCGAGCCGATTGCGCTAACGAACCCGGCGACAGCCATTCGATATGGGATCGGCATGGTGTTTCAAGAAGGTTCGTTAGTGCCGAATCTTTCAATTATGGAGAATTTATTTCTCTGCCATGAAGCGATCTTTCAGAAGTTCGGCGTGCTTTCAAAACGCGCGATGCGCGAGGAAGCGCTCCGCGTGTTGAATCAGGTGAAAATTCAGGCGGATGTGGATACGCCCGTTGATGAACTGAGCGCGGCGATGCGGCAAATGGTGGAAATTGCCCGCCTTTTGTGGCTGTCGCAGTTGTATCATCAGAAGAACCCCATTCTGATTCTGGATGAGCCGACCACCGTCTTGAATGATCGCGAGCGCGACACGCTGTTCGCCATTCTTCAGGATATCAAACAGCGCGCCTCTGTTGTGCTGATTTCGCACCGGCTGCAAGAAATTGTGGAAAATTCGGATCGGATTGTGGTGATGAAAGACGGCAAAAATGTGACCGAAATGAGCGCGGCAAACGCAAGCATTTCAGAAATTGAGCAGTTGATGGTCGGCCACGCATTTTCGGCGGATCGGTATTTGGAGGAAGAGCAAAGCGCTCCTGTTCCAGAAGATATTTTGACGGTTCAAAATCTCAGCAAAAAAGGCGCGTTCGAGCCGCTGAGCTTTACGGTCAAAAAAGGGGAAATCGTCAGTCTGGTGGGGTTGGTCGGCTCGGGCAAAGAAGACGTATGCAAGTGCATCAATGGCCTGATCAAAGCCGATACGGGACGCATTTCATTAGAAGGCCAACCGCTGCCGGGCGGTTCTCCGGGATATGCCGTGAAAGCGGGAATCGGGCATGTTCCGATTGACCGCCGCGAAGAGGGATTGGCTGCCGCCATGAGCGTTTCTGATAATGTGAATCTGTTAGTCTTGAAACAGTTAAAACATGCGGGATTGATCAGCCCGTCGCAGGAAAAACGAAACGCGCTGCACTGGATTGAAGAATGCCGGATCAAGACGCCTTCAGTCAATACATTATGCGCGAATTTAAGCGGCGGAAATCAACAAAAAACCGTTATGGCGAAATGGCTCAGTTCACAAGTGCGGCTGCTCGTGCTCGATCATCCGACCAGAGGAGTGGATGTCGGCGCAAAAGAAGAGATTTATAAACTCATCCGGCAACTCGCGAAGAATGGCATCGGCATGGTGATTATGTGTGATACGCTTGAAGAAGATATTGGCCTGAGCAATCGCATGTTGATTATGAAAGATGGGCGGCTGGTCAAAGAGATTGCCTGCCCGCCGAACCAGAAGCCCACTCCTGGAGCGATTATCGAATATATTGTTTAAATTGGTGCGTATTTCTCCCGTTCGTTCTATGGTTATAGAGGTTGAAGGAGTACTGACGTGTTAGAAAACAGGCAGCATGAGACAGAAAAAGACCAGCGCGTACATCTGGCGCATGGGAAAAAACGACAAATTCCAACGGTCTATTATACGCTGGCATTGATCGTCGTGGTCGGCTTGCTTTTTTCGTTAGGCAACGCGAATTTTATCTCCGCGTATAATCTGAACACCATCGCGAGCTTTGGCGCAATTCTGCTGATGGTGGCGTTAGGGCAGATGTGCGCGATTATCATCGGCGGGATCGATCTTTCAGTCGGCGGAGTGATGTCGTTCGTATCGGTCGTTTTTGTGAAAATCGTTCCAACGGCTGGATATTGGGCGTACCCACTGTGCATTCTGATCGGCATGTTCATTGGATACATCAACGGCAACATCCTCACACGCATCAAAATCCCGTCATTTATTGCCACGCTCGGCACTGGCGGCATTCTGATGAGTTTAGCGATGCTGGTCGCTCCGGTGCCGGTGAATGTTCCCGCTGATTTCTGGGGCATTCTTGATGTCTTCAATACGTCGTTTTTGAAGATTAGCAATGCCGTCGTGATTAGTCTGTTGATCTTTCTGATATATTATATCATCTTGAGATTTACCCTTGTGGGACGGAACATTTTTTATGTCGGCAGCAATATCAAGATGTCGTGGATGTCGGGAATTAACGTCGTCAAAACCCGCAACGTGGCGTTTATGTTGTCGGGAATGGGGGCGGCATTGGCTGGCATCATGGTGTCTGCCACGTCGCTTGGCTCGAATCCTTATGTCGGAGCGCCGTATATCATGAACTCGGTGGCGTCGGTTGTGGTCGGCGGCACGGCGCTGACCGGCGGCATCGGCAGCGCGGTCAATACGCTGTGCGGCGCGTTGCTGCTCAGCGTGCTGCAAAATGGCATGAACGTCGTGGGGATTGACCAGTATTTCCAGCAGAGCGTGTTAGGCATCATGATTATTATTAGCGTGGTGCTGACATTTGATCGAAGCAAAACCCCGGTGATCAAATGACTCGTGAATGAAAACGATTATGGGGCAAAGACGGTTCGACATAGGAGGGAAAAGACGATGGCACATCTCTTGGTCACGCAATTACGTTTTGCCAGGAGTGAATTTGTCCGATGTTTAGCGGGAGTTTCTTCGGCGAGTGAGGCCTGTCGTCGGATTAACGAACTCAATTGCCTTAGTTGGATGATTGGTCATCTTGCGGAGCAGGAACAACGCTTCTGGATACTACGCGCGCAAGGGAAAGAAATTATTCCAGGGTTACAGGATATTGTCGGCTCAAGACGGCCTGCGAGCACTCCTCCGTTAGAGGAGATGTGGACAGCCTGGCGCGCCATCACAAGCGTGGCCGATACGTATCTGGAAACAGTCACCCCTGAGATATCACAAACGTATCTTCAGCGAGAAGACGGAAAACCGCCCTATGAAAGCGTTGGAACACAGTTGCTAAGAAACATTTACCATTACTGGATTCATAATGGACAAGTGATTCTTATCAGAAAATTGCTCGGTCATACGGAGTTGCCGCAAATCGTTGGGAATATGTCGAATGCGATGTATCAGCCTGAATAGCGAGGAGGAAAAAGATTTTATGCGTTATAAATTTCTTGGAAAATCGGGCGTAAAAGTGTCTGAAATCGCGTTTGGCGTGCAGACGTTCGGATGGTGTGCGGACGAAAAAGCGGCCTACACGATCCTCGACCGTTTTGTCGAGGCGGGCGGTAATTTGCTTGATATGGCGGATAGTTATAATGAAGGGCGCTCAGAACAGATCGTCGGGAACTGGCTGCAATCCAGAAAACATCGCGATACGCTTGTGATTGCGACGAAAGTCTTTTTTCCAACCGGGAAAGAGCCAAATGACACAGGGTTGACGCGCAAACATCTTTGTTCGGAAATTGATAAAAGCCTGAAACGCTTAAAAACTGACTATGTTGACCTCTATCAATTACATTGTTTTGATGCCTCGACTCCGCTGGAAGAGACGTTGGGAACGCTTGACGATTTAGTTCACGTCGGCAAAGTCAGATATATCGGCGCGTCCAATTTTACCGCCTCGCAGCTTCAAAAAGCGCTTATGCTCAGCAAGATGCACCGGTGGAATGCTTTCATCTCGCTTCAGCCGGAATATAGTCTTCTTGTCAGAAGCACGGAATGGGAACTGTTGCCATTTTGCCGCGAAGAAGGTCTGGGGCTGCTCCCCTGGTCGCCATTGGCGGGCGGATGGCTGACGGGAAAATACCGGCAGAATCAACCGCTGCCGCCTGACAGTCGAGGCGGAAGAAAAGATCGCTGGGATGATCAGGCGGAACAGCGCGTCAACGAACTGACCTGGCGCATTATTGAAACGCTGATTGCGATTGGGCAGGCGCGCGGCAAAACCCCGGCGCAGGTGGCGCTCAACTGGCTGATGCAGCAGCCCGGCGTGACCAGTCCGATTGTCGGCGCGCGCACCCTGGAGCAGCTTGACGATAATTTAGGAAGCATCGGCTGGGAACTCAGCACCGAAGACATCGAGAAATTGAACGCCGCCAGCGACGTGCCGCGCCCCTATCCATACAGCTTTATCGAGCGATATACCAGGAAAAGAATATAGAGTTTCTTTGAAGACGATGCTAATACAGCATTATTCACGAGTATTGGCGTCAACGAAAGGAGTGCAAAAGCCTGCTTTTGCCGCTTGACGAAGTCAGGCAAGGCCATACGCGGCAAAAGCAAGCTTTTGCACTCCTGTTCAATCGCTATGAATAACTGATATTACGCAGCGCCGCCGACAATTCCCCTCCTGGGAGGGGCAAGGGGTGGGTTCGTCCGTGAGTGATTGCTCGTGTCAAGAACCC
>DF820456.1:1179145-1181813 GCA_000739515.1 Candidatus Moduliflexus flocculans | reverse complement strand
ACAATTCCCCTCCTGGGAGGGGCAAGGGGTGGGTTCGTCCGTGAGTGATTGCTCGTGTCAAGAACCCACCCCCAACCCCTCCCCGGAGGGGAGTGTGCGGTCATTCGTCTCGAATCGGCTGCGTAACATGAGTGAATAATGCTGTATTTTCTTCCTCACTTGAGGTTCCCGCGCCTTAAAATCGCTCGAACTCATCATCACGTTCGTCACGAACATCGTCTACGGTTATGGTGCGTTCTTCTCTCTCACACACGGCAACGGCAGGGCGCGGCGGAGTTTTTTTCGCAGGATTTTTCGGGACAACTCTGGCTGCCGGCGCAGTCTCCGATTTTCTTTCCGCAGGATGGGGTTTGTCTTTCGCGGTGGCATCTTCTGCAATCTGAAAAAATTGCATAGTTTCCCGAAGCTGCTCGGCCTGCGCCGCAAGCTCTGCGGCAGACGACGCCATATTATCTGCCGTCATGGCGTTTTGCTGCGTCACTTGCTCTAATTGCTGGATCGCTTTGTTGATTTGGTTCGTTCCCGTGCTTTGTTCGTGGCTTGCGGCGGTGATTTCCTGTACAAGCTCGGCAGTTTTGCGAATATTCGGGACAAGCGTCGCTAACATCTGGCCGGCTTTCGCAGAGACATCGAGGCTATAGGTGGCGAGTTTGTTGATCTCTTCTGCCGCAGTTTTGGCGATTTCTGCCAGATGGCGCACTTCGGAGGCGACAACAGAAAACGCTTTGCCATGTTCCTGCGCGCGAGCCGCTTCGATGGTCGCATTCAGCGACAGCAATCTGGTTTGATTGGCAATATCTTCGATAATGGCGATTTTCTGGGTAATCTGCTGCATGGCGGTCACCGTTTCCGCGACGACTTTTCCTCCTTCTTCCGCATTTTGTGCGGTCTGCTGCGCGATTTTTTCGGTCTGCATGGCATTCTCGGCGTTCTGCTCGATATTCACGGCCATCTGTTCCATTGAGGCTGAGGCTTCTTGCGAAGCGGCGGCTTGCTGACTCGCGCCTTTTGACATGGTCTCAGAGCGAGCCATTAACGCTTCGCTGTTGGATGCGATATTATCTGCCGCGGCTTTCACGTCATGCACAATGCGATTCAGGTAACGAATCATTGAATTCAGCGCTTTCATCAGCCGGTCATGCTGCGAACGCTCCTTGACATCTATCGTAAGATTGCCGTTGGCAATTTCTTCGGCCACGCGAGCGACTTCATTGAGCATCAAGACCATCGCGCTCATGGCTTTCATCAAACGATCATGTTCCGAGCGCTCTTTTACCTCGATATTGAGGTTGCCAGCGGCGATTTCTTCCGAAATCCGCGTGGTTTCCTGCGTCGCTTCGATGAGTTGATTGACATTCTCTTTAATGCGGTCGAGTTCTCCTTTATAGCGCTCCGTAATTTTTTCAGGAATATCGCCTTTCGCAATGCGATCAAGATAGAGCATGAGTTTTCGGATAAAGCGGAGCGGGCCACGCACCGAAAGCACCGCTAACCCGACTGCCAAAAAAATCACAATTATTGAAACGGTCACGACTGCGATCAAGCTTTTGCGCAACGCTTGTTTTTCAATCTCTTGCGAGAGGCTGACCGCTAACGTGCCTACCGCCCCGTCGCGATTTTTCAGCAGGCATTGCCCCTGATAATAGGTCTGGTTTTCAACAAGCGCCGAGACAATCTGCAAATCATGATTGGCGATTTCTTCACATTCCGGGACATGATCGAATAGATTCGCAATCGTTTTGACATCAAAAAGAAGTGTGCCAAGCTTGAATTTCTCCGCGTTAAAAAGAGTCATTTCAGCCTTGCTCAGCGCTGCGTATCGTTGCAGCATTTTTTCGGTAAAAAAGATTTCCCCGATTAACACGCCTGTCATCTCTCCGACATATTTGATGGGCATGATCACTCTGATGCCGATCTCTGTGTCAGAGGCAAAAAATTCAGCCGAACTTGTTTCTGGGAGGTTGCCTGGATACTGAGCAATAAAACCTGTTGGCAGCGGCGCATCCGGGATCGGCGTATTGCCTGACCAGATTGCCATCATTTCCGGGCTTGAGACATTATTCAAATTCAAAAACGTATCCTTGCCAGCGCTTGAGACGACATACGCGCCGACCACTTCCTGATCGGCCTGACGGCGATACTCAAGTAACATGCGCCCATCTTTGGCGAACAACGCTAAATGATCTGCCGAAATCAGCCTGGCAAAATCCTTCATCTGGGTTGCTGTTTTCCCAAAGTACGCATTCAGCATCGTGAGTTCGCGGAAGAGTTGTTCTTTTGATTGCAGGTAGATCGAACTTGTGCCGCTGATGCCCGAAGATGTTTTGAAAAACTCGTCGAATCGAACAAGATAGGCGTCGCGTTGATGCGCAAAATCGTCGAGCGCAATATCAAAGGCGATGCGAATGCGCTGCTGGGATTCGCGATGCTTTTCTTGAGTGGTCTGAACATAGTAGGTTGCCGAAATGCCGATGGCTGTAATCAAAACCAACGTAATGCATAGCGCGAATAATTTGGTTTGAATGGAAGCATTCATGCCTCTGCTCTCCTTGCATTGTGTTATAAAAATACGTAACTATCTGATGTTACGCAGCGCCGCCGACAATTCCCCTCCTGGGAGGGGCAAGGGGTGGGTTCGTCCGTGAGTGATTGCTCGTGTCAAGAACCC
>DF820456.1:1176138-1178857 GCA_000739515.1 Candidatus Moduliflexus flocculans | reverse complement strand
CCCCCAACCCCTCCCCGGAGGGGAGTGTGCGGTCATTCGTCTCGAATCGGCTGCGTAACATGAGTAACTATTTAGCTTTCAGGTGTGCCAAAGCTTGCTTTGGCCGCTCGAATGAGCGAGATCGCATTTTCTTTGGCGCGACTTCGTCGCGCTGCCAAAGTAAGCTTTGGCACTCCTAAATAATTATAAAAATATAATGAAATTATGGGAAGGTCTTCTGTCAGGCGCATAAAGATGCCTGACAGAATTTTTATATGTTTTAGAGTTTTACGAGGGGGATAAGTTGGCAAGAAAAAACATCAATCGAAATGGATCGCATTTTTTAATCCAATCCCTTGCGAGACATTGGCCAGCATTTCGCGGATGTGAGCAAGCGGTTTGCGCGAAGAGATCAAATCGTTGACTTGAAGCAGACCCTGCGCAATCAATTGCAAGGTGGCGCGGAATTGCGCTAAATTCGAGCGCGTCATCCCTGTGAGCGTGAGTTGTTTGTAATGGATGATGTTGGTGTTTAAGCTGACATGCGCTTTATCCGCCGGAAGACCGCCGAAAAAGAGGACGCGCCCGTTTAACGCCGCGACTTCAAGCGCCGTTGTTTGCGCTTGCGGCGCGGAACAGGCGGTAATGCAAACATCAACGCCTCGACCGGCGGCGATGTCTCGCATCTGCTCTTGCAAACTGGCGACCGGATCAAGCGCAACAATTCCTGGCTCAAGCTGCTGGCAAAGGGAAAGCCGCTCTGCGCCGATGTCATGTAAATAGATTTTAGACGCGCCTGCCATTTTGGCCAATCTGACATGCATCATCCCAATCGGGCCCGCGCCGATAATCAACACCGTATCGCCGGGCGTC
Source organism: Candidatus Moduliflexus flocculans (assembly GCA_000739515.1). Classification (GTDB taxonomy): domain Bacteria; phylum Moduliflexota; class Moduliflexia; order Moduliflexales; family Moduliflexaceae; genus Moduliflexus; species Moduliflexus flocculans. The sequence continues at coordinate 1,178,005 of DF820456.1, read as the reverse complement.
AGGCGACAACGCATGAAGCCGTTATAGGCGCATGATAACGGCTCAACCATTGCCGCCTCTTCAAGCGACATGCCCGCCGGAATGTTGGTAATATTTCCCTGCCGGACGGCGGCTTCAGGAATTCTGACATATTCGGCGAATCCGCCATGTTGCGTGATGCCGATGGCGTCAAATTTCTGCTCGCATAATTGCGTGTTGCCGCTGACGCAGACATCGCAGATGCCGCATCCCATATTCGGCGCAACGGTCACGGCCTGCCCTTCCTGATAGCCGTGAACCTGTTTGCCGACTTGCGCGATTGTTCCGCTGATTTCGTGTCCGAGAATCAACGGCGAATCAGCCGACACGCCGGCGTGTCCGTGACGAAACATGCGAACATCCGTCCCACAGATCAGGGCGCTGCTGACTTTCAAAAGCACCTCATGATCGCCGCATTGCGGCGTCGGAAATTCCTGAACACGCAAATCTTCTTTGCCATATAATAACGCTGCTTGCATACGCGGCTCTCCTGAGAGGCGTAGGTCGAAACTATAGTTTCGACCTACATAAATTTTTATAATTGTATCGGGCGTCTTTCGCGGATGGATTGATTGCCCGCATTCACCACGCTGACCGCCATTTTGCCATCAACACCAGTCACGGCGGGAGGAGAATCGTCGAGAATGCTGTTGATAAACGCTTCATCTTCGCGTTTGTAGGCATCAATAAAGAGCGTGCGCCAGGTTTCGATAAACGGCGTCACCATCCCGGTTTCTTTGTTGCACACCACAACATCATGCGCCTGAGAGCGCCCAACAAACAGCACGCCATGCGTTCCCACGACTTCAGTCCGCGCGTCGTACCCGTAACGCGCGGAGGCCGCGCCGTCAAGGCAGCCCTGCATCCCGTTTCTGAAGCGGGCGGTCATCACGACATTATCATAAAAATCTGGAAATTCGGCGCGTGCGTCGGAGCAACGGAAATTCCCGGCAATCGCGTACACTTCGGCAAATTCGCTGCCGGTAAACCAGCGCAGCGTGTCAATATCATGGCTGTTGATTTCCGCTAACGTGCCATTGCTTTTGGCTAAATTATATTGCCATGTTTGCGGGATGCTTGGGCCTCGCGTGACCGATTTCACTAAGACGACCTCGCCGATTTCCCCAGCGGCGACGCGCTGTCGGGCATATTGAAAGCTCTGATCGAATCGCCGCATAAAGCCGATTTGCAGTTTGACGCGATTCGCCTCTACTGCCGCGAGCATGGCGTCGCATTCCGCGACGTTCATCGCCATCGGCTTTTCGCATAAAATGTGCTTGCCTGCCTGCGCCGCCGCGACGACAATGTCGCGATGATAGGCCGTTGGCGCAACGACAACAACAGCATTGATCCGCTCATCGCGCAACGCGTCTTGATAATCCGCATAAGCGGTCTCTAACTCTAATTCCTGGCGGGCGCGTTGGCGGGCTTCCGGGACAGGGTCAACGACGGCAGCAAGTGTTGCTTGCGGAATTCCTGCGGCAAAATTCCGCGCGTGAATCATTCCCGCGCGGCCTGTGCCAATGACGCAAACCCCGATTTTTTTCTGGCTCATGTGCTTTTATCCTTGTGATTGAGTGAGGGTAATGATTTACCACGAAACACATGTTCCCTTCGACAAGCTCAGGGAGCGTCGCCCCGTTCCCTGAGCTTGTCGAAGGGAACAGAGCCGTTATTTTTTACATTGTACTAACCAGGGAATTTTTCTTCCATATTTTCATCTGTTTCGTGGTGGCTGCGAAATCATTACGAGTGAGTTACTGATGTTACGCAGCGCCGCCGACAATTCCCCTCCTGGGAGGGGCAAGGGGTGGGTTCGTCCGTGAGTGATTGCTCGTGTCAAGAACCC
>DF820456.1:1142333-1175989 GCA_000739515.1 Candidatus Moduliflexus flocculans | reverse complement strand
CCCCCAACCCCTCCCCGGAGGGGAGTGTGCGGTCATTCGTCTCGAATCGGCTGCGTAACATGAGTGAGTTATTTATGGAGTTCAAAGGTAAATTCGCTTTTATCTCCCCGATATTCCGCCAGCGAGTATTCTATCGGCGTGCCATCTGTTAAATAGGCGACGGTTTCGATAAATTGAATCGGGTCGCCTTCTTTGATCCCAAGCAGTTCCGCTTCTTCGTCTCCGGCAATTCTCGCGCTCAGGGTTCGCCGTGCGCGTTCAATCGTGTAGCCATAATCTTCTTCGATAATTCGGTATAACGAATCGTTGCGAAAGTCTTTTGAAAGAATGTCTGGAAGTTGGGCTGTCGGAAGGAATGTGACCACTAACACGATTGGCGTCTGGTCTGCGGATCGAAGCCGCCTGATTTCTACAACATCGCTGCCGATTGGAATGTTCAGCGCGTTGCTGATTCGCTCGTCGCAGACGTTGATTTTCGATTCCAATACGGATGTGTAAGGAGTAAAGCCTTTCTCCTGCATCTCCTGCGTGAAACTTTTTAGCTCGATCAAAAAATTTTGCTTGATTTTCGGCTCGGCGATATATGTGCCTTTCCCTTTGATGCGTTGTAAATATCCTTCGACAATCAAATCGTTAATTGCCTGGCGCACGGTCGGGCGGCTGATGTCGAACTGCCGGCATAATTCTAATTCTGTCGGAAAGGAATCGCCAGGACGAAGTTCCTTGATATATTCCAACAAAATCTCTTTCAGTTGGAAGTATAATGGAATCGGGCTTTCCCTATTCAACGGTTTGGTTTTTAACTCCATGTATTGTCACCTCCGGTTATATTGGCGATTCGTAACTATTTAGGTCTCAGGAGTGCCAAAGCTTGCTTTGGCCGCTCGAATGAACGAAATATCGTCATTTTTGACACTCCTATAGAATGTTATCTTGTTATAACACAATGACATGATGACGATATGTGAGGAACTTGTCAAGTCTTTTTCGCGAGAATAAGGAATCTTTCGCGCGAAAAGAGCGCCGATAAATAAGCGAGCGTCGCAGAAATAACGTGTCACGTCCGAAACACGTTCGCCGTCGAATTCGATAACACCGCGTCGCCTCAGGCGAAAATAGCGAAATAGTTACGAATTACTTATCTCTCGCATTTTTACATTGACACTGAAGGTTATCCTTGTGTATGAAGCAGGGAGATGACACATTATACGGTTTCATGCATGATTTGGGTTGGATGGGAGACGGATCGTGGAAGTTTTTATACACACCAGGCTGAGAAACGTGCGAAAAAGAACAGTAGCCATATTTTTGGCCGCAATCTGCTCTATTTCTGCCGGCATTCCACGCTCGTTACACTCGCAGAATACAGCGCCGATTACAATTTCTTTTTATAGTTCTGAAACCAATATTAACAACTTCAAATCGCTTAAATTCGAGTTTGATACCTATCTTTCCCAATTTGGCGAGTACAAATTCCAGCCGTTCAATAATCGCGATACCTTCGAGACCTATCTGAGCGGGCATAAAAGCTGCGCTGTGCTGCTCTCCAGTTGGCATTTTGCGCGTATCCGCGAGACGTATCATCTCAAGCCAATCTTTGTGGGGGTTCGCAATCAGCAAAGTTCCCAAAAAACCGTGATTGTCGCGAAAGAATCTGGCGTGACGCTGGATTCGGTGAAAAATGTTCAGATTGCCTCCGCCAGCAGCATCGAATATACGAAAAATATGTTGAAAGAACTGCTGCCCGATGCGTCTGCGGCAGATCAGGCTAAAATTTTGACGGTTCCCAAAGAGCTTGACGCCTTGATGTCGTTAGGATTTGGAATGGCGAAAGCGGCAGTGACGACGGCGCATTCCTTAGAACAATTGCAAGCGATGAATCCCGCCTTATATAAAAGCCTCAACGTGCTTGCAGAAAGCAAAGAATCATTGTTGTTAATTGTAGCGATCTCCGAAGATTGCGGTGACCAGGGACAGAACATCTCGAATCTTTTGCAAGAGATGCCAGCGCAACCGACTGGCAAAAAAAATCTGTTGATGCTTGGGCTGGATAACTGGAAACCGATTGATGCCTCAGATTTGTTGAAATTGGAGAAGTAACGCGATGCTGAAGAGACGATATCTTGTGTATGAAATCCTTCTCTGTTGCCTGATCGGAGCGCTCTATCGAAGCGCGCATCTTGCGTATGCCGAAACACCGCAGAAAAAAATATTGGTGTTAAATTCCGATGCGTCTGTTGAAAAATATCGCATCCCGCAGGAGGAATTTCAACAATCGCTCGGAATGCCCGTCATTCTTGTTGATTTGGCCGAGAGGAAATGGACGGTTCATGATCTGGAAGAATTGTTCTACGACGAATCCCCCGATTTAGTGTACTGCATCGGCACAAGAGCCTATTTGATGGCGTATAAGTATGTGGGAAAGACGCCTATTGTTTTTTCATCTATTTTAAATTGGCTGCGGCTGCCAATTACGAACCGGCGTTATGGAGTTTCCAATGAACTGCACGCCGGAATGGAAATGATGTTGTTTCGACATATTTTCCCGGAAATTAGCAAGATCGGAGTATTATACAGTCAAAAATATACGGAAGAATGGTTTCAGGCTGCCAATGAACAGGCGCAGGAATTAGGCTTGACTATTATCGGGCACCGCATCGAAAAAAAAGAGCCGCTTGATGTGGCGTTGACGCAACTTCTTGAAAAAAAGGTGGACGCTTTCTGGCTAATCCCCGATCCGGCAGTTATCTCCAATTCTAACGATTTACACGTCATTTTAGAACGGTGCGACACGCAAAAAATCCCCGTTTTTTCCTACAACGAAGCATTTACGCAATATGGCGTAGTCCTTTCGATTTCCGTTGATACCCCAACTATCGGCAGACAGGCCGCAGCGCTTGCGACTTCGGTCCTTGCGAAAGAAGACTTGACGGAGCTCGTACAATTCCCGGCAGGCTCGTACATTACCTTAAACTTGAAAAAGGTGAAGGAGTATCATCTTCATTACAATGAGGATGCCCTGGGATCGGTGAATACGATTCTTGAGTAATCGGCATGAAATGACGGGAGTATGTTAATGAAAGCATTGGATCGGGCATGGCGATACAGCGGATTGATCGGATTCTGCTGGTTAATATTGTTCGCAGGAGATGGCAGAACGGCAGAATTGGCTGACGTGGATGCGCGTCAGGAAAATCCTTTTGCCGAATTACAGGAACTTCAGGGGCGAGTCAACGAGGAAATGCTCTGGCTTCAGGCTGAAACCTATGTCATCACCGCCTCGAAAGTGCTGGAAGACGTGAAAAAATCGGCGGCATCAATCACCGTGATTACCGATAAAGAAATTCGGCAGATGGGCGCGCGCGATTTAACCGATATTCTGCGCACCGTGCCGGGATTCAGCTATCAACTCGAACGACATGGCGGAACAGATTTCGATATTCGCGGCATCCTGAAAGATGGCGACCAGCATATTCTTTACCTCCTCAACAGCCAGTCATTAAGCACCAATTATTGGGGCAGCATCGCGCCATCGTATCTGCCCGTTCCGATGGACAACATCAAGCAGGTTGAAGTGATTCGCGGGCCGGGATCCGCCTTATATGGAGCGAATGCGTTTGCCGCCATCGTGAATATTATTACCAAAACCGGCGAACAGGTGGATGGCGTCCAAATGACAGCAGGCGGCGGTTCGTTTGAAACAACCACCGCAAATCTCCAATTCGGCAAGCTGTTTGGGCAATTGGATGTCGCGGGCAATGCGAATTACAATAAATATGGCAGCTACGAAGGCAAAATCGCGATGGATGGCCAGACATTGCTCGATCAAGTGTTTGGCACGCACGCGTCGCTCGCTCCCGGCGTCACGATGGAATCTTCGGAAAAGATTGATCTGATGCTGTCGTTAGGATACGGCGGATTTCATCTCGAAGGAAGATATTGCGACCGCGAGCATACGCCGAGCATCGGCATCAGCCCGATCTTGAATACTGACAGCGATACGCCATCCACCGATTATACGATTCATGCCAGCTATGCCCATGATATTGGCGAACATCTGACGCTTTCCGGAAAAGTATATCATAATTACACGTTCATGGATTATTATTATCAGGTCTATCCTGATAATGTCGTGCTGCCCACGCCTGATGGCCTGCAACTCTGGCCTGATGGCCTAATTGGCGCTCCTGAAAATAAAAATACTCGCACCGGCGGAGAAGCGCAAGGCACGGTGGCGCTTGCCGAGACAAACACGGCAGTCGCGGGCCTGACTTACGAATATATGAATCAATACGATGTCCGCGCGAAATCGAACTATCTCGCCACGCCGGTTAAAAACGTGGTGATTCCACGCGGCGCAGTCAGCGATGTGACGGCGCTGCAAAATTATAATAAAGATGTTGATCGGACATTCACCGCCATTTATGCCGAAGACCTCTGGGATATCCGCCAGAATCTGCGCTTAACGTTCGGTGGCCGTTATGATAATTATAGCGATTTCGGCGACAGTTTTAATCCCCGCGCCGGGCTGGTGTGGCAGTTTCTGGAAGGATACGACACCAAAATTTTGTATGGACGCGCATTTCGCGCGCCATCATTTTATGAACTGTATAACACCAATAATCCTGCGTTTGTCGGGAATCCTGATTTAAAGCCTGAAGTCGTGGACACCTTCGAACTCTCGCTCAGCGGAACGTTTGCTGAGTTCGTCACCGCGCGGGTGACCGGGTTTCATAATTATATCCGCGATAGCATTGATCTGGCAACGTATGAAACGCAGGACGTTTTCGAAAATGGCGGCGATATTCGCACGCAAGGCATTGAGGCCGAAGGGAAATTCGATTTCGGCAAAGGGCGATATGTCGCGTTGAATTACACCTATCAGGACGCCGTCAACCTCGAAACGGACGAACGCCTCTATAATGTCGCGACGCATAAAGGGAATGTGATCGCCAACCTCCGCCTGTCAAAATATCTGAATGTTTATACCGATCTCTATTTTCAAAAGGGCTTTGAACGCCAGGAAGACGACCCTCGCGAAGAGAATCCGGGATTTACGGTCATGGATATGACGCTGTTGGCGAAAAATTTTTTCCCGCGTCTGAAAGGGTTGGAATTTCGCGGATCGGTCTATAACCTGTTTGATAAAGACTATGCGGTGCCAACTCCCAAAGATGGGCTTCCTGTGGACTTCCCAATGCCAGGACGAAGCCTGATGTTTGACATACGCTATACGTTTTAAGAAGGATGCCCGCTGTGAACGACCCTTTCCATACACCGATTCGAATACGTTGGAGCATCAAATGGAAATTGATGCTGCTGATGGCTGGATTAATTATCGGCCTGATGGTCATCCTGACCTCTGTCCAGATATCGTCGCAACATGCCGTCCTGCAAAACGAATTGGCGAAACGGATAGCTCTTATGCGGGAAAACCTGATCGAACGCGGTAAAACGACCACGACGACATTAGCGCAGCAGGTCGAAAACGATCTCGCCTCATTTAATTTCTCCGGCATTCAACAATCCATTGCAGACGTGATGGCTTCTCAAAAGGATTTAAAATATGTTATCGCGATGGATACGTCGGGCATTGCCTACGCCCACACGCTTCACCCGGAATTGCTGCAAAGTGAATTGACTTCGGAACGAGATCGCGCGGCCTTGCAGCAAACAAAAATCGCTGAATTTGAATATCAAGAAGAGGGCGGCGGCGTAATCGAAATCGTTCGTCCAATTCAATTCAGCACCGAACCCTGGGGCGTGCTCCGGTTGATTTTTACATTGCGGCAGCTTGAAGAAGAAATCCGCGCTTCTGAAGAGCAAATCGGGCAGGAAACGCGACGGATGATCCTGCAAGCGTCATTGACATCGCTCGGATTTATCGGCGTGGCGGTCTTTATGAGCATGGTGCTTTCAACGCGCTTCTCTCGCCCGTTGATTCATCTCACGCGCGCCGCTCACAGCCTCTCGAAAGGAAATTTTTCTGTTTCGGTGAATCCGGAGATGATCTCACACGATGAAATCGGCGTATTGGCCGTCACGTTCGTCGAAATGAGCCGAGAATTAAAAACCTCCTATGAACAATTAGAAGAATATAGCCGCACGCTGGAACACAAAGTTGCCGAACGCACGCGGGAATTGCACGAATCGCTCCGCCGTGTCGAAGCCGCCAACCAGAAGATTATGGAAAGCATCGAATACGCGAAATTGATTCAACATGCGCTGCTGCCAAATTGGGAAGAGTTTCAAGCGCGATTTCCGCACAGTTTTCTGCTCTGGCAGCCACGCAACGTGGTCGGCGGCGATATATTTTTTGCCGAATTTTCGAAGGAACAATGCCTGTTAGCGGTGCTGGATTGCACCGGACACGGCGTGCCGGGCGCGTTTATGACGATGATCGCCTCTTCGACATTATCCCGCATCGTGCGCGATGAACAATGTTGCAATCCGGCGGCCATATTGCAGCGCTTGAATGTGGTGATTAAGCAGGTGCTTCATCAGAACCATGCGTCGAAACTCTCTGATAACGGTCTGGACGCGGCGATCTGCGCCATTAATTTTTCATCCGAAACGCTGATGTTTGCGGGCGCAAAGTTAGCGTTGTTTCTCGCTCGCGGCGGCGAGATTACGATCATCAAAGGCGACCGCCAAAGCATTGGCTATAAACGCTCGCCAGACCACTTCGATTTTACGAATCACCAGATGACATTTGATCGTGATACGAATTTTTATATTGCCACAGACGGGTATCTCGATCAGATCGGTCAGGAAACCGGCGCTCGCTTTGGAACGCGGCGATTTAAGGCGCTGCTGGCCGCGCAGAACTGCCGCGCTTTTCACGAACAGCGCGAGGCGTTTATCAGCGCATTTGACGCGCATCGCGGGAAACGCGAGCGGCTGGATGATGTGACCGTGCTTGGATTTCATGTTCCTCAAACGACATCGAATTGAAGAAATATAGACTATGAGACGACAGGAGAAGGCTGTAACAGACATTCAACAGATCGAGCAGATGATTCGCCGCGCCACGATTTGCCGGTTAGGGCTGTCGGACAATGGCAAGCCGTACATCGTGCCGCTTTGTTTTGGATATGAGAATCGAATCGTCTATTTTCATGCGGCGCAGGCCGGGAGAAAGTTAGATATTCTCCGAAATAACCCGCAAGTCTGCGTCGAATTCGAGGCGGATTGCGAGCTTGTGCGCAAGGAGCATACCGCCTGCTGCGATTGGGGCATGAAATATCGCAGCGTCATTGGCTTCGGACTGGCTGAAATCGTGGAAGACCCGCAGGAAAAAGACCACGCGCTGCAAATCATTATGCGGCAATATGCCGATTCTGAGAAGCCGTTCACCTTTTCGCCCACGTCATTCGAGCGAACAGCGGTGATTCGAGTCCACATAGATGAGCTAACTGGAAAAATAGGCGGATATCCGAGAGAATGAATGGATTGCTAAAGACCTCACATGTTAAGAACCTGTGAGGTCTGAGCCGTTAACGTTACCAAAGAAGCGAATACTGATTGACCAGAAATCTGCGAAAATCAGCCAAATCAATGTCATCAGTGTTCTATTTCATAAAATAATGGCATTTTTAGAGACCTTAGAAAAACGATTTCGCAAATATGGCATCCCCAACGTGACACTCTACCTGATTGCCGGACAGGGCATCATGTTCATGATGGGGCAGGCCAACCCACAGATGCTGGAACGCATCTATTTAAAACCTGCACTTGTCCTGCAAGGCGAGGTGTGGAGGCTAATCACATTTTTGTTCATGCCGCCAACATTTCACCCGATTTTTTTATTTTTTGCGCTCTATCTGTTTTATTTGATGGGAACTGCGTTGGAAAATTACTGGGGGACGATTCGCTATAACCTTTTTTTGCTGATTGGCTATGTCGCCACCGTTGCCGTGTCATTTTTACAGCCCTACAGCATCGCTTCGCCCGCGTTTCTGGCAGGTTCGATTTTCTTAGCCTTTGCCACGCTGAACCCGAATTTCGAACTGATGATTTTTTTCATCTTGCCGGTCAAAATCAAATGGTTGGCATTGTTGACCTGGATCGGCTATTTCTGGACGATGATCGTCGGCGATTGGCTGACGCGCCTGCTGATTTTAGCGTCGGTCGCCAATTATCTGATCTTTTTCTCTCGCGACATCTGGCTGCGGATGCGTTCTGGCCGCTGGCGCATGGAGCGGCAAGCCAAAGAATTCTCTCGGAAAAATGACGCCGTGCATCGCTGCGTGATCTGCGGCGCAACTGATAAAGATCACCCCGAACTCACCTTCCGGTATTGCACGAAATGCGCCGGAACGCCCTGTTATTGCCAGGAACATCTCAAAAATCACGACCATCTGAGCGCATAACGAGGCATCGTGTCATATTTTCTCCCGGTCATTTATACGCTACTGCAATTATTTGCGCTCATGTTGTTCGGCTTTTTGCTCGCGAAATCAGGAGGCTGGCCGAAAGAATTTTTTCAGCAATTGAGCCGCCTGATGGTCAAGTTTGGCCTGCCATTCTACTTTTTTGCAAATCTGTGCAAAACGAATGCGGCTGATGTCCGGCAAAGCCTGATTTTCCCAGTGATCGCGGTGCTGCTGATTCTCATCTGCTGGGGCTTTGCAACGCTCAGTTTTCGCGTGTTTGCGCCGACGCATCGCTTTCGCCGCGCTGGAATCGCGCTTTCGACCTTTGGCAATTACGGCTATATTCCTTCAACGCTGATCGAACTTTTTCCGCTGACGCTGCCGATTCTCAGCGAGCGTTTCAGCCCGGCAGTCTCAACGCTTTATATCAGCACCTATTTGCTCGTCGGCAGCCCACTGCTCTGGTCATTTGGCAATTTCCTCGTCGCGGGCAAAGGGCGCGTCCCGAAATGGCGGGAAGTGATTACGCCGCCGTTGTTCGGCATTCTGGCCGGATTGTCGGTCGTCATTTTTAACCTGCAAGCGTTGCTGTTGGATCAACGCCTTCCGCTTTTTTATCTGGTAAAAACGGTTGAACGGATTGGGGCGGTGACGTTTCCGCTGGTGATGATCTGCCTCGGCGCGATGATTGCGAATATTCGGTACGAAAACATCAATCGCCGCGAATTCAGTTCGTTTGTCTCAATCGTGCTGCTTACGCGCTTTCTGTGCTGTCCAGCGGTATTTTTCCTGGCGCATGCGTGGCTTGCGCCGTATTTGACGCCGACGCAGTGGTGGGTGATTTTTTTGGAAACGCATATTCCGCCCGCGACAAACCTCGCCATTATGGCCGCGCAAGCCGGCATGAACGAAGATCAGGTCTCGTTCACGCTGATGGTGACGAATCTCGTCTATCTGCTTGTGCTGCCCATCTCGCTCATCTTATTCCTCTCGCTGCCGGGGATTTTGTGATAACCACGAAACACACGAAAGACACGAAAAAAATAGTACACTGATGACCTGATGGGACTGATTGACACTGATTTTTTCTGGTCTTTTTATCAGGGGGTGTTCAGGATGATCAGTCCAATCAGTGTTCTATTTTTTCGTGTCTTTCGTGTGTTTCGTGGTTCAAAATCTTATTGCTGTTGGAAGGCTTTGACGGCTAACCCGGCGGCGACGTTTTTGATTTCATCTTGCATCAGCAACTTCTCCGCGCCGAATTTCTGCGCCAACAGGTGATGAAAGAACGGAATGCGCGATGACCCGCCGACCCGCGCCACGCGGTCAATCTGCGCTGTTGTCAAGCCTGCGCTGCGGATCGCTTCGTCAGTCGTGGTCATAATCTGGCGGACATATCGGCCTAATAGCGCTTCGAATTCATGCCGGTTAATTCGCTCGTGAATCCGAATTTCGCCTTCATTGCGGAATACTTCCGGCACAAGATACTGCACCGACGCCTGATCTTCATACGACAGGCGTTTTTTGGCGGTTTCAATCTCCTGAAATACCGCAAACCCGTGATGCTCCTTGACCAGGCGTTTTAACGCTTTAAACGGCTTCGGATCGTCGGCGTAAAAAATCCAATCATCGAGCGTGCGCAAAAAACGCCGATTGCGGTTCAAATTCAGGATCGTCTGCCAGTTCAGTAATTCCGTAAATGTCGCATCCGAGACGCAATGATCGTCGTCCACATAATGCCCCTTGCCAAAATAGGGGGCGATTTTTTCGTACATAATCGAGCGGTCGAAATCGCTGCCGCCGACCGGCACGCCGCCTAATCCAAGAATGCGCGATTTACCGTTATCGAAATTGACGATGGTGACATCGAACGTGCCGCCGCCAAAATCGAAAATCAGTACATTTTCGGAGGTCTGTGCTGACAGGCCGTAATTATAGGCAGCAGCGACCGGCTCGAATTCGAATTCCACATCTAAAAATCCAGCAGCAAGCGCGGCGGATTTCAGATGTTTCGCGGCAAGACGATTTTTATCCTCTTCCGTGGAAAATTTGACCGGCCTGCCGAGCAAGATGCTGGACATCTCCTGCTGCGTCGTCTGTTCCGCCACTGTTTTCACATGGCGCAAAATCATGGTGATGAGTTCATGCGGCCTGTAAAACGAGCCGAAGACATTCGTTCTGAAATCAGCGGCGAGAAATTTTTTCAGGTATTGAAACAGGCGGCCAACACTCTCTTTTTCTTCGAGATAAAAACCTTTCGCTACGTGCGTCAAATCGCCGAATTCCATCGTCACATCGCCATACGTTTTTTGTTCGTATTTAATGGTCTGCCCGGCGGTTTGCTCGAAATATTCCGCCATGGCGCGGCGCCCGAACAATTGCTCCCCTTTCGAACTGATATAGAGCATGGACGCAAGCACATGCGGGTCTTCATGATTCGCCGGATCGAGCGGGATGAATGTCAATTGTCTGCCATCGAACATAGCGGCGCTGGTGTTCGACGTGCCGAAATCAATGCCAAGTCTCATGCTATCGCTCCTCGCAGAAAAAACGCGCGAATCAGCCCGACTCATTCGGGCTGATTCGCGCGTTCATGGTGACAAGCAAAAAAAATCCCCGATGTTCTTACGTTGAACATCGGGGATACACAGGATACACGCACGTCGTTTGACTGCCGGCGCATCCGAGTGGCGAGATTTGCTCGCTTCAGATGTCCGGCATACGCCGAAATATCGCGTTTTCTGTGTCGTTTCTTGAACATAATGATTAATGATTTACGTTTTTGATCTATTTTTTTATTAAGGATTCTCTGTTTCAAAAAATTGCCGGATTTTGTCAAGAAAAGTTTCGAAAAATTCTCTGTTCAGAAAATTCCTCTTTAGGAAGAGGTTAGACGGTCGGTAAAATCCTGCGTATTCGGTTGTGTTAATCTTCTTGACAAATTTATTCGATTTTCATGCGTGTAAAATCGTTCTTCAGAAAAACATGTTCTCTAAAAACACATTCTCTAAAAACACATTCTCTAAAAACACATGTCAGATGGATACGCAAGTCTGACAGCCCTTGAAATAACGTTATGGAATTGATCAATATTTTCGCCATCGCCGTCGCGCTGGCAATGGATGCGTTTGCAGTGGCAATTGCGACCGGCGTGACGCTCAAAACCGTCAGCCCGCGCCAATCGTTCCGGCTTTCGTGGCATTTCGGGCTGTTTCAGTTTCTCATGCCGGTCATCGGCTGGTTTGGCGGAGAAACGGTGTACAAATTCGTGCAGCATTACGACCACTGGGTTGCGTTTGTGCTGTTGGCATTTGTCGGCGGTCACATGATCCGCGAAGCGTTCGAGAAGGACGAACATGAAGAGGAGAAAAAAGACCCGACCAAAGGGATGCGGATGGTGATGTTGTCAGTCGCGACAAGCATTGACGCGCTGGCAATCGGTTTCAGTCTTTCGATGATCGACGTGCGCGTCTTTTTTCCGGCAGTGATTATCGGCATCGTCGCGCTGATGTTTACGCTGGTGGGGTTGCATTTGGGAGCAAAACTTGGCTCCGGGTCGCGCATCGCGCATTATGCCGAAATCGCTGGAGGCGTCGTGCTGGTCGTCATCGGCCTCAACATTCTGTATAAACACAATGTCTTCGCGTTTTTGAAATGATCGTAGAGACGCACGGCCGTGCGTCTCTACGGTTAATTGTTTTTCATTGCCCGCTCGATGCGCGTCAGCGCCGTTTCCAGCGTGGCGCGAGGGCAGCCGAAATTCAGGCGTTGAAAGCCTGAGCCGCCGCTGCCGAACATCGTTCCGTCATTCAGCCAGACCCGCGCTTTGTTCATAAACAGGTCATGCAGTTCCGCGTCCGATCTGCCTAATTGGCGGCAATCTAACCAGGCTAAATACGTACCTTCTGATTTGGCGACAGTGATCTGCGGAATCCGTTCTTGTAGAAAGCGGGTCAAAAAGTCGTAATTATCTTTCAGATATTCCAGTAACGCATCCAGCCACGGCGCACCATGCCGGTAGGCAGCTTCGGTGGCGATCACACCCATCAAGTTTGACTCCGGGTTGCCGGCATGGTGCTTGACCAGTTGAAACGCGGCGCGGATGTCAGGATCGGGAATCACGGCGAAAGCGGTATTCAATCCGGCGATGTTGAACGTTTTACTAGCGGCGAAGCAGGTTACGGTGCGGGCGGCGATCTCCGCTGATAGCGAGGCGGTTGGTATATGGCGAACACCGGGGAAGACGAGGTCAGCGTGAATTTCGTCGGAACAGATCACGACATTGTGTTTCAGACAGCATGCCGCCATCTGACGCAATTCCGCTTCCGTCCAGACACGCCCGACCGGATTATGCGGGCTGCACAGCACGAAAACTTTTGCGCCGGACGCTTTGATCTGCGCCTCGAACGTATCCATATCCATTTCATAATGCCCGTTGACATTCCGCAGTTCGTTTTCGACAAGCACACAGTTATTCGCGCTGACCGCCTTGAAAAACGGCGGATAGACCGGCGGCTGAATGACGACCGCGTCGCCGGGCTGCGTGAATGCCTGAATCGTCCAGTAAAACGCCGGAATCACGCCAGGCGTAAAGATGATCCATTCTTTGTGGATGTTCCAGCCATGCCGCGCTTTCACCCAGGCGATCATCGCGTCGTAACAGGAATCCGGCACAATGGGATAGCCGAACAGACCATGTTCGACATGGCGGCGCAACGCGGCGCTTACTTCCTGCGGCGCTTGAAAATCCATATCCGCCACCCACAACGGCAGCAGTTCCGGCTCGCCCGGATGTTTTGCCGTCAGATTCCATTTGATGTTGTTGGTCTGGCGGCGGTCTATAATCGTATCAAAATCAAAGATCATATATGATAATGCATCACGGTAGGGACGCGCCCAGGCGGGGCGTCTCTACGGACGTTTTAAAATTATTCCAGTTCATCCTTCAAGCGCCGCGTCATGAGTTGATTCAAAGCGTCGCGCGGGTCGGCGTCTTCGAAAAGCATCTGATAGACACTGTCGCAAATCGGCATCTCCACGCCGATTTTGCGAGATAAATGATAGACCGAATGCGCGGTTTTCACGCCTTCCGCCACCGATCTCATGCCGTCAAGAATTTCGCGCACCTTCATCCCCTGTCCGATTTTGACGCCGACAGTATGATTACGGCTTAAATCGCCGGTGCAGGTCAGCACAAGATCGCCGAGGCCGCTTAATCCGCTGAAGGTATGCGGGTTTGCGCCCATTTTCACGCCGAGCCGTCGCATTTCTGCGAGTCCTCTGGTAATCAGCGCGGCGCGGATATTCAGGCCGATTTTTGCGCCGTCAACGATGCCAGCGGCAATCGCGATATAGTTTTTCATTGAGCCGCCCAATTGCACGCCGATCAGGTCGTCGTTCGTATAGACGCGGAAATGCGGCGTCGCGAAAACCTGCTGCGCAACGGCGGCGGCGTCTGAGCTACGGGAAGCGACCGTAATCAGCGTCGGCATCAGCCGGGCGACTTCCGCCGCGAAACTTGGGCCGGAAAGTGCGGCAATCGGTTGCTGCGACCCGGCGGGCAACGTCTGTTCCAGAATCTCAGACATCAGGCAGAACGTGTCGTTTTCAACCCCTTTGGTTGCGGAGACGACAATCGTATCTGGCGCAAGTGCCGTCGCCATGTTTGCGGCGGTGACGCGCATCACATGCGACGGCACAACCATCACGACAAGCGATTTCCCTGCGACGGCGGCAACAAGATCATTTGTCGGACAAATTCTTTCTGAAAGAGGTATTCCCGGCAGGAAGACCGTGTTTTCACGCTGTTGCTCGATGGCGGCTTTGACTTCCGGCTCATACGCCCATAAATCAACGTCATACCCTTTACAAGCTAACAAATTCGCCAATGCTGTGCCCCAACTCCCTGCGCCGACCACAGCGATGCGTTGCATTGTCATATCATTCATATTCTTTTTTCCTTGTATTATGATGTAAAAATATTTTTCCCGGAGATGCCATATTTTTTCGGCGATATCAGAGTCAAGAGAAATTTCTGGCCGCCGGGCGGATTTTTGTTGACTTTTCTAAATCACCGCCAGGATTTTAGAGCAATCAATGACTGTTCCTCTCGACTATCGCGGGGCTCAAGAAAAATCGGACATCCCACTATCAATTATGGAACAACATCTCTTGTTGTATATATTTTTAACGCTGGCTATCAGCCTGTTTACGCTTGGGTTGGCGGCCGTCGTTTATCGTAAAACCCGCGATTCGCTTGTCGGCGCGTATATTGTGCTGCATGTCGTGTTTGGTTCTGGCACATTGGGACAATTTTTCACGTTGTTTCATCGCATTGGCCGCATTCCCTCGCCATTGTATCTGAATAACGTCAATGCCTATATACAAGGCTTTATCGTGCCATTTTTAGTTATTATCGCCTTGCCGCGATTTGTCCATAAGCTTTTTGAGATACCATGCGAAAAACAGCGTAATACGATTTTTTTTGGCATTGCGATGTTGACGTATAGCATTGGTCAGATTTTTGAATTTGCCGTCAATGACGAGCGGCTGCGCCATGTGCATCCAGGCGTGACGAGCCTCGTCGTCTTTTTTACCTTTTTATACAGCATGATTGTCGGAGTTCGCTCAATCGCTGCGTTGCAAGATGAGTCGCGTCGAACGCTCTCAAAAAAAGTACTCCTGCTGCTTGGCATTACGCTGCCAGTATTATGGATTGATGTCTTTCGCCTCCTTCCGCAGCCACTGCATCCAATTATTTATATGGCGATGTGTCTGATTGTGCCACACCATTTTATACGCGATCGTTTGCAGGCATCCGCTCCTTCTACTGCTATGCCTATCGCCGTTCCGACATTGCAACCGGCAGCGATTGATCCCGATGCTGTCGAAATCGCAGCCGAACGCTCGCTGACCTCGCGCTTGACGCCAGACTTGTTTCAACAATATCGTATTTCTCCCCGCGAACAAGAATTAGTGCCGCTCCTGCTGCAAGGCAACAGTAATCAGCAGATCAGCGAGCAGTTATTCATTTCGCTCAGTACGGTCAAAACGCATCTCCGCAATATCTATTCCAAATTTGGCGTGAAAAACCGCTATGAATTGATCGCCTTTCTGCAAAAGTTATCCAGGTAGGGTGGGATTGCATTCCCACTTTTTGATGGCGGAAATGCAATTCCTCTCTACCAAATCAATCTCGAATCAAGCCTTATCGCCTCTCATCCGTCATCTCATCCTTAGGATGAGACCCCGGTGTAATCCCTTCAGGATGAGGAGTTTCAGCCCTCGAATCAACCTGATGGCCTATTGACGTTTTTTCAAATATCCCCTATCGTGCCTCTCGTCACATGACGAATCGTCACTCAAATGATCAATCTCTGTCAAGGGGGGAGCTAAAATATTATGAGCATTCAATTACAGACTGTCACGAAAGAATACATGTTAGGCAAAACGAAAGTCCACGCGTTACGTGGGATTTCCATGAATATCGAACAAGGCGAATTCGTTGCGCTCGTCGGGCCGTCCGGCAGCGGAAAATCTACCACGCTCCATATTCTCGGCGCATTAGATCGGCCAACATCGGGCGATGTGTTGATTCAGAAGGCAACAGTCGCCAATATGAGCGACAAGCAGCTCGCCCGCTTGCGTCGGGAAAAGATCGGATTTATCTTCCAATCATTTAATTTGATTCCGGTCTTGAGCGTCTTCGGCAACGTCGAATTTCCTTTACTGCTGATGAAAACGCCGAAGGATGAACGCAAAGAACGAGTGATGACCACGCTAAAACAAGTCGGTTTACAGGATCGGGCCAAACATAAAACCGAGGAACTCAGCGGCGGTCAGCGGCAGCGCGTGGCGATTGCGCGGGCGTTGGTCACGAATCCGAGCATTATCCTGTCGGATGAGCCGACCGCCAATCTTGATTCCAAAAACGGCGCGGCGATTCTTGATTTGATGGAAGAATTGAACGAGGGCAACAAGGTCACGTTAGTGTTCGCCACGCACGACGAGACGATTGTGGCACGGGCGAAACGGGTCGTGCATATTCTTGACGGACAAATTGTGTAACCCAGAAGGAGGCTTCCAATGATTTTTTTACAAATTGCCTGGAATAACATGCTGCGAAATCGGCGGCGAACCCTTGTCACGCTCTCAGCCATGACGCTTGGCATCGCGGTGATGGTGTTTGCCAATGCGTTTAATGCGGGCATGTCGCAGCAATGGGCGGATTCGCTCATCAATGAACGCTCCGGCCATCTGCAAGTCCATCACAAGGACTATTATCAATATAGCATGTCGGACAGAAAGCGCGTCTTGATTCATGAGACAGACCGCGTCGTGGCAACCATCCGGCAGCATCCGCATGTCGTCGCAGTCATGCCGCAAGCGGTGCTGGCCGGGTTAGTTGGCAACGAAGAAAGCAGCGTCGCCTTTTATGGGATTGCGAATGGCCTGGAAATGTTGGACGCCGCCCTCCCCGAACATCGCGTGCTGGCGGTTGAAGGAGACGCATTGTCGAAGGAACATCCGGACGGCGTGATGCTCGGAAAGACGCTGGCAAAGGAGCTTGGCGTCACCATCGGTGATGAAGTGATTGTGCTGTCAAGCACGGCGTCCGGCGATCAAGGCTCTGCCCTCGTTACTGTTCGGGGCTTGCTGCAAGCCAAAGACAACGCTGATTTTGAGCGGAGCGTCATGATCTGCGGCTTGAGTCAGCAAATTCGCGAAGACTTGTTAGACATAGGCGCAGAGGCGACCAATCTTGTGATTCGCCTGGATGATACACGCTTCATCCCGGAAGTCGTGACCTGGCTGAATCAGCGCTTCCAGGAACAAGGAATGCCCTACGTTGTGGAGGCATGGGATAACGAAAAGCATTTTACCTTTTTGACCGGTATTTTTAACACGATTAGCATGATTATTATGCTGATTCTTTCTCTGATTGTCGGCTTTATCATCAGTAACACGCTGCTCATGTCGATTTTCGAGCGGATTCGGGAAGTTGGCGCAATGCGGGCGGTTGGCATGGAAAATGGGCAGGTATATCGGTTTTTTTACTGGGAATACCTGCTCATCAGTTCCATTGGCGGGGCTCTCGGCCTGGCGGCTGGCGTAGCGCTGATCGGGATCGGGCAGCATACTGGCGTCTCGATCTCTGATGGCATTTTTGCCGAGGTGCGGCCAGTTCTGGAAATCTCGAATCTGCTGGTTTCGTTCCTTCTGCCGTTCAGTCTGACCGCAGTGGCCGCATTGTTTCCCATCCGTTCATCCTGCCGATTGAGCGTGGTGGAATCATTGAACTATAATTAACTGATGTTACGCAGCGTCACCGACGATTCCCCTCCTGGGAGGGGCAAGGGGTGGGTTGCCATGTTCGCAGTGTCTTGTCGTCCGCAACCCACCCCCAACCCCTCCCAGGAGGGGAGTTCGCGGTCATCGGCTTACATTCGCTGTGTAACATCAGTAATTAAAAAGAATAGGACTCTGATTGGGGTGATCGGGCGGTAGAGACGCCTCGTCGGGGCGTCTCTACGGAAGGTTCAGCCTTGCCAGTTCAATCAGTGTTCTATTAAAAAATATGTTTCTACGGATAGCGTTCAAGAATTTATGGCGCAATAAACGACGCGCCTTTTTGACAGAGCTTGCCATTGTGTTCGGCATTGTGGTGATTGTGTTCACTGGCGCGTTTCTGAAAGGCTTTTTGCGCTTCTGGGCGCAGAATCAGTTCATCGAGGCGACAACCGGTGCGTTTCAAATCGAACACAACGAATATCAAACAAAAAAATTTTTAGATCCGCTAAACACGACGCTGACGAACAGCGCGGCATTGATTGCGGACGTGGAACAGATGCCGGGCATTGTCGCCGCGTATGGCGAATTGCGCATGACCGGAATCGTCAGTAATGGTTCGAAAAGTGTGATTTTCGACGGGAAGGGCGTGGATAAAGCCAAACAGGCGCAGGTCTTACCTCGCACCGATGAATTGCTGAAGGCCGGACGCCAGTTGGGCGATGATCTCTATGAAGTCGTGCTGGGAGAATTATTAGCGGAAACGCTCGACGCGCACATCGGCAGCCAGGTCAAAATCGTCGTTAAAACGCTGCAAGGCGGCGTTGATTTGATGTATGCAACTGTCGTCGGCGTCAAAAGCGGCGGGCATTTTCCGGCGGCGACCTATTTAGAAATCAATCTCGCGCAAGCGCAAAAATTTCTGCGAATGCCTGACCGGGTTTCGCAGATTCTCGCGCGCACCGATAGTTTTGACCGATCACTGCAATATGCCCGCGACGTTGAAACGCGGCTTCAACTGGCTAATCATCCGATTGTCGTCCGCAATTATACGGAACTGATCGAAATGTTCGTCACCGTTGGCGGCGTGTTTCAACTCATCGCGTATATCATCAGCCTGATTCTGCTTATTATCGTTGGATTCGGCATTGCCAACGCCATGTTTATGGCCGTGCGCGAACGACGCAAAGAGATTGGCACATTGTTAGCGATTGGGATGGAGCCTGCGCAGGCGCGTCGGTTGTTTCTGTTGGAAGGGGCGCTGGTCGGCATGTCGGGTGCAATCATCGGCACGCTGATCGCGGTCGGCATGACGACCGCATTGAATCAACATGGCGGCATTCGTCTTTATGCTTCGCCAATTGGAAGTTATATCAATATTTCTCCCGCAATAGATTGGAGCGTTATCGGCCTGGCCGGAGTGCTTATCTTTGGCGTGAGCCTCGCGGCGTCATGGCTGCCGGCGGCGGCCTCAGCCAGATTGAATCCGGTGGATGCGTTAATGGAGGCATAAAAACATAGAACACTGATTGGGCTGATTCCCTATGATTTTCCTGATTTCTTTACTCTTCTTGAACAGTGAAAATCAGCCTGATCAGTCCAATCAGTGTTCTATTAAAAATCTATGAAATATATCATCCTTGTGTTAAGTTTACTATGGTTATGCATTGGAGTGGCTGCGGCACAGGAAATGAGCGCGGACGAGATTCTGAAAAACGTTGATGACGCGCTTGATCTCAGCGGGTCTGTTGTTGAGATTGAAATGCAGGTGTATCGTGAGAAACAATTGCAACGAACCTATCGCATCAACCTGAAATACCAGGATGAAGACCACATGTTGGGCGAAACGCTTTATCCGCCGCGCAACGCCGGAGAAAAATCGCTGCATGTCGGGGAGAATCGGTGGTTATATTTGCCGAAATTAAATAAAGTCATGCGGGTTTCGGAGAGCAACAGCTTTTCGAACAGCGATTTTTCCAATATGGATATTATGCAATCCCGGCTCGGCACGGATTACACACCCAAATTGTTAGGAATCGAGCAACGTGATGGCGTTGAGGCGTATAAGTTGGAATTGACGGCAAAAACCGACGATGTTCCGTATAAAACAGTCATTTACTGGATTCGCAAAGGCGATTTCTATCCGTTGCAGCGGGATTATTACACCTTCTCCGGGAATCTGTTGAAGCGATTGACGCTGGAAACCAGAACCAATGTGCGGGGCGGTCTGCCAGATATCTATATCATGACCAGCGTATTGGAAGACGAAAAATATACTATTATGCGGATATCCTCGATTCTGTCCGATCAGGTCTTTCCGCCAGAAATATTCCGTAAAGACGCTTTAATGAAACGATAATTTGAAGGGAATGCGTTTTCTCGTGGAAACGCATTCCCGCCAACTGAACGCCATGAAATTCTCCGAACTTTTTGCTTTTTCCATGTTGAGCATTTTTACCGTTTGCGCAGGCATATCACGCCAGAGTGCGGCGCAATTGACCTCAGAAGTTGAGATCGAATTGCATAGCGCGGCATGGCTGCGCAACGACAATTCGCGTCTGAATCCTGAGAATTCAATTCAAGACCTCGACGCTGGCGAAGCCTTTATCGAAGCGCATCTTTCTGTTTCTGATGAATTCAATGACGCCCAAACGATGCGCTGGCTGTTGAAAACCTATGGACTCTATGCAACTTTGACCGACTCCAGCGGTAATCGCAAGAATGTGACTCGAATTGACGAGGCATTTATTGATTGGAAAGGGGGCGATTGGTTTGTGAACATCGGGAAGCGCCGCGTAAACTGGGGACATGCGATGGCATTTAATCCTGTGAATGTGATTGTCCCGCCCCGTGATCCGCGAAATCCAGAGCAAACGACTGAAGGCCAACCTGTTCTTTGGGGCAGCTACGGATGGAACAGCGGTTCGCTCAATCTGTATTACACGCGAGATTTCGACCAAAATTGGGAAAGCGACCTGAACCGTTGGGGGGCGCGTTTGAATATTGTCGAGGGAGAGTTCGACGGCTCGTTCTACTATTTTGACGGAGAACCGTATCGAGACGGGCGCGATTACGAACGGCTATTCGGCGTTTCGTTTTCGGCTAATCTACTGGCGGGCGCAACATTATATGCGGAAGCCGCTGGAACACGCCATAATTATCGGAACTATTACGATGCGAATGGCCTCGCTGCTCAACATGATCACGTTACTGTTCAGGCTGTTATCGGTTCTTATATTCTGATTGATCCGGAATCGGTTCTCTCGTTTTGGAATGGCGACGCGAATGTGATTGTGGAAGCCTATTACAACGGCAGCGGATATTCCGAAAAAGAACGCAAACAGTATTTCGAGGCGCTGGCTCGCGCATTTCAACGCGGCGATTCAACGGTACTCGAAGATTATGAGCTGACTGGCATGAATCAATTCTATGCGCTTGCCACGTATCGCAACAGTTTCAAAGAACGGTACGCGTTTGAATTGACCGGCTTGCTTGCGCAAGACTGGTCAGTTTCCGCGCAAGCGCAAATAGAGTATGCGTTGTCGGATTACATCAAATTAACAGCGATTACCAGACATAACCAGGGCAGTGATGATTCTGAATTCGGCAATGCGCCGATTGCGAATACCATCGAATGTCAGCTTGAAATAAATTTTTAGCGAGAATTTAGGCCGTATTCGCTTGACATCAGGGAAATCGGCATTGTCATCAGGCACGCGCCAACATGAACAACCAAACGTTCGAGGAAGAACGCATGGGAATAGAATGGCGATAAGGAGCGAGAGAAAATGTTACGAAGAAAGCTGTTAACATATCTGCTGATTGTCGGGTGCTTTTGGTGTGTCGGGGGGTGCCACGATGACGATGATGATTTTAGAAATGATTTTGCGCCGGATTCCTTGTCGGGAAAGACATATCGCTTCGTGATTACAGAAGTGACTGGGCTGCCGACAGTATTGACCGCAGGCACATTCAGAATAGCGTTTCAGACGGGAGTAACCTACCTCGCGACGCCAGAAACAGAGAACCTCTCTTCGTTTGAAGGCGCGTATATTTACACAAAAAGAGAACGAAATGCCGGAGAATTGACTTTTACAGTAACGATGCCGCCTGAAGAAGTTGTTTATATTTGCACATTGTGGTTCACCAATAACATCTCTGGGGATTGTATCGGGATGTTGAAAAATGACAATTCGATGGTCGGCCTATTCTCCGGCACGTTTCAGCAAATTTAGGAATTCATCTTGTTTGGATGGTAAACGCTGTGAAGTTATACATCCGCATTAGATAATCTTTCTTTCCCCCTGATCCTCCGTATTGTATTTTCACGTATTGCCGCTCTCTTTCCTTGTCAACGATATAAAAAATATTAACTTCTGTAAATTAATTCAATTCTTGCTTGACTATTATCAACCAGAAATAAAAAATAGGTCAACAAGTCAGGATAACTCTAAAAAATATCGTAAGTTGTTTTTCAATATAACTTTATGATTTAATAACGTTTATCGAAAAAAAACAGGATGGGAAAATCTATGTTACATCCAACCATTCAAAAAGCGTATAGCGTGTTAGAAACCGGCCAGCCGGTCAATCGAGAATTAGCAATTCAATTAGCCTTATTATCGGGCGAAGAGACGCTTGATCTCGTCTCGTTGGCTAATAAAGTCAAAAACAAATTTACGAACGGCATGCATGCATGCTCGATTTTGAACGCCAAATCTGGCGTCTGCCAGGAAAATTGCCGCTTTTGTGCGCAATCGTCGCATCATCACGCGGAGATTGATGTGTATGGGTTAATGCCGCCTGAAATTATTCTTGAAAAAGCCCGCCAGACGGCAGCTTATGGCGTGCAGTATTTCGGCATTGTCACCAGTGGCTATGGCTATAAAGAGCAAAATCAGGAATTCAAGGCGATTCTCGCCGCCATAGACCTGATTCACCAGGAGCTTCCTGATATGAACGTTTGTTTATCTCTCGGCATTTTAAGCCAGGAGACGGTCAAAGAACTCGGCGAGCGCGACATTTGTCACTATAATATCAATCTTCAGGTGAATCCTGCCCGATTCGCGGATTTAATCGCTGACACGCACGACATTCAAGAAAAAATCGAGACAATTCGGATGCTGAAAGCCTACGGCATCGGCGTCTGTTGCGGCGGCATTTTCGGCGTCGGGGAAACGGCAGCGGATCGCGTTGACCTCGCCTTTGCTGTGCATGAACTCGACGTGGACGTGATTCCGCTGAACGTGCTTGTGCCGATTGCCGGAACGCCGCTGGAAGGCCAGCCGCCGCTGTCGGTCGCCGAGATCGCCAAATCATTCGCGATTTTCCGACTCGTGAATCCGACGAAAATCATCAAATTCGCTGCCGGACGCGAAACCGTGATGAAAGATTTTCAGGGTTTGCTCATGCTCTCTGGTGCAAACGGCTTCTTGACTGGCGGTTACTTAACGACACGCGGGCGTGAAGTTGCCGAAGACGAGACCTTTTTGTCGCGGCTCGTGGCCTTTGCCTGAAAAACGTTTTCCCCTCCTGGGAGGGGTTGGGGTGGGTTGTAAGAACGGGCAGTCTCTCAATGCCTTCACCCACCCCTTGCCCCTCCCAGGAGGGGAAAACATCGAAAAATGAACGCCGATATTTACGATACATTCAAACAACAGCTTGAGGCATTAGGCGCAAGAGGGCAATTGCGGCAATTAGGGAGCATTGCCCGACGCGATGAGACGCACGCCGATTTTAACGGTAAGCGTTATCTGAATCTCTCCTCCAACGATTATCTCGGTCTTGGCGCAAATCAAGCGCTTTTGGAAGAGTTTCTGCGTCAAGAGCATTCTGGCGATCTGATCGATCAGTTCGGTCTGGCAAGTTCATCGTCGCGGTTGTTGACCGGCAACGCCGAAGCGTATGCGCGGTTGGAAACGTATTTAGCGGCGCAATATCAGGCGGAAGCGGCCTGCGTCTTCAATAGCGGCTATCATGCCAATATCGGCATTATTTCGGCGCTCGCCAACCGGCATGACCTCATTTTATCCGACAAGCTGAATCACGCCAGCATGATGGACGGCTTGCTGCTTGCGCAGGCAAAATATTTCCGGTATCGCCATTGCGATTATGATCACCTTGAACAACTATTAGAGCAGCATCGCGCCCAGTTTCAGCGCACATTCATCATAACGGAATCGGTCTTCAGCATGGATGGCGATGTAGCGGACTTGCAGCGATTAGTCGAATTAAAAAATCGGTACAACGCCCTGCTGATTGTGGACGAAGCTCACGCGGTCGGTGTATTTGGCGAGCACGGCCTCGGCGTGTGCGAAGTGCAAGGCGTTACGCAGGAAATTGATGTGCTGATCTGTCCGCTTGGCAAAGCGCCAGCGTCGCTCGGCGCCTATGCCATCACGAACCGCATTTTGAAAGAATACCTTGTCAACACGATGCGCCCGTTGATTTTTACCACTGCGCTGCCGCCGATGTGCGTGAATTGGACGCTGTTTGTGATGCAGAAAATCGCGGGGATGCAGGCAGAACGGCGTTATTTGCAAGCATTGTCGCAACGTTTTCGCCAGGCATTGATTGCTCATGGCCTGAACACAGATGGCGATTCGCAGATTATTCCGGTCATGATCGGCGCAAATGACGCGGCAGTGCGCGTTTCGGAACGATTGCGCGAACAGGGCTATTTGATTTTTGCGATTCGCCCGCCGACCGTTCCGCCGAATACGGCGCGGCTGCGGCTCTCGTTAAATGCGGCGATGCGTTGGGAGCAGCTTGCGCCGCTTCCTGAAGCCATCGCCGCCGCGCTGCATGAAATGGCATTGGATTCAACAGCGGCATAACTCGCGCCTGTTGCTGTTTTTCAACGGTTGGGGCATGGACGAACACGCCGTCGCGCATCTCGAATGTGACGACTGGGATGTGCTGACCGTTTGCGATTACCGCGATCTTGACCGTTGTGATTCCCCTCCTGGGAGGGGTTGGGGTGGGTTATCAGCAGGCAATCTCTTCACATCTACGCCCCACCCCCAGCCCCTCCCAGGAGGGGAGTTCGCGGTCATGCTGCGCGATATAAATTATAAAGAAATCGCGGTGATTTGCTGGTCAATGGGCGTCTGGGCGTATGCCCGCGTCAGCGCTGAATTGCAGATTCAGCCGGTGCGAGTCATTGCCATTAACGGCACGCCGCAGCCGATTCACGCGGATTTCGGCATCGCGCCGGACGCGTATCAGGCCACGCTCGATCATTTTGATGAAGCCGGGCGCGAAAAATTTTTCAAGCGAATGTGTGGTTCTGCCGCGCTCTTCAGGCGTTTCAACCAGCAGCGTCCGCAGCGCGGTTTAGCAGAACAGGCGGAAGAATTAGCGGCGATTCAGGCGGCATCTGTTGTTGCAAAAGAACGCATTCCCCTCTTAGGAGGGGAGTTAATCGCCTTGATCAGCGCTCATGACCGGATCATGCCGACGGCGAATCAACAGCGCTACTGG
Organism: Candidatus Moduliflexus flocculans; assembly: GCA_000739515.1. Lineage (GTDB taxonomy): Bacteria > Moduliflexota > Moduliflexia > Moduliflexales > Moduliflexaceae > Moduliflexus > Moduliflexus flocculans. The sequence goes on along the minus strand of DF820456.1, from coordinate 1,150,844 downwards.
GAAGGACGGGCGCAATGTGTCTTGCTTGACGCCCCACATTATCCTTTTTTTCTTTGGAAACGATGGGCGGATATTTTGACAATTTTTTAGGAGCGTCAACGCTTGCTTTGACTGCCAAAGCAAGCGTTGACGCTCCTGGTTGTGATTTCTATGACACGCTATGCTGACAAATCACGGGTGCAGCAGAGTTTTTTTAAAAGCATGTATTCGTATAATCAACACGCGGAAGCGCAGACCAGAATGGCGGAAGAATTGCTGGAAGCGCTCCGGCGCATTCATCCCGCCGGATTTGCCCGCGTGCTGGAAATCGGCTGCGGCAGCGGCTTGCTGACCGAACGATTTTTGAAAAGTTTCCCGGTTGAGATGTTCTGCGCGAATGATTTAGTCGAAGAATGCGGAATCATCATCGAAGATATTTTCCGGCAGCACGCTTTCGGCCATTTCAGCTTTGTGGGTGGCGATATTGAAGCGATTGCCGATTTGCCTGACGCTCTTGATCTGATCCTGTCGAACGCGACGTTTCAATGGCTGCACGATTTCGACGGATTCGCGGCGCATCTCAAAACGTTGCTGAAACCAAACGGCCTGTTAGCCTTTTCGACATTTGGCACGCAAAATTGCCGCGAAATTCGCACATTGACCGGCAATTCCCTGACATATCGCCCATTTCAGGACGTGCTGGCGTCATTGCAGACGCATTTTGACGTGCTGTTTTCACATGAAGAAACCATCACGCTGCATTTCGCTTCGCCGATGGATGTGCTGCGCCATCTGCGGCTGACCGGCGTGAATGGCGTCTCATCGCAGAAAGCTTGGACGAAAGCCGATCTCGCGCATTTCGAGCAGGCGTATCGCGAACGTTTCGGCGAATTCAACCGCGTCCCGCTGACCTATCATCCGATGCTGTTTATCGTCAGGGCGCAATCTTAGCCCAGTGTTTTTTTCGTATAATCGTTATTGGGTACATCACAAATGACAACAGAATTGATCATTGTGCGGCACGGCAAAACCGCCTGGAATCTTGAAGGGCGGCTGCAAGGGCAGCAAGATACCGATCTGCATCCGATTGGCGTAAAACAGGCGGAAGCGTTAGCAGAACGCCTGCAACACGAGCCGTTTGCCGCCATTTATAGCAGCGACCTGAAACGCGCGGCGCAAACGGCGGAACCTATCGCGAAACTCAAGCAGCAGCCCATCATTCTGCATTCTGGCTTGCGCGAACGGAACTTCGGCGTGTTCGAAGGCAAAACCAGAACCGAACTCGAAACGCAATTCCCGGAAGAATGGGATAAATTTCATCGCTACGATCCGGATTACGCCATGCCGAATGGCGTGAGCTTGCGAGAGTTTTACAAGCATGGGATTGAGTGTTTGGAGAAGATCGCGAAAAAGCATCTCGGCGAGCGGGTGTTGGTCGTGACGCACGGCGGGCTACTGGGCGGGTTGCTGCGGCATACATTGGGGATTCCGTATTCCACGCCGTCGGGCTATCAGGGCGTCAATACCGCGATCAATATTTTTGCGTTCGCCAACAATGCCTGGACGCTGAAAACCTGGGGCGACGCCAGCCATCTACGGGAAATTGAATAAAACCGAATAGATATTTTCGTGTTTCGCCAATGCGACAAATTACGATGCTGACGCGAGGTCAGCAAGTTCTTCGGGCGTCAGGCCGGTCAATTCGCAAATATCTTCAGTCGCATACTCTTTTGCCAGCATCTTGCGGGCGGTTTCGAGGCGCTCCTGTTGCGCGCCTTGCTGGATTCCTTGCTGCTTGCCGGTGCGTAAGGCATACTGGATGGCGCCAATTTCGTCTTGCTCTTTGATGCCCCAGTAATCATACACCTCTAATTCATCTTTCGTCCACCCGAACTGATCGGCGATGCCATACGCGGCGCGTAACGCCACGCTGTCGGCGTTGTCTGGAATAACATCCAATTCGTCGGCATGTTTCAGAAAATAGAGCCATTTTTCCAGAGGGGTCGTCAGGCGTTCTTCTGGCGTCATAAATTTGGGCAGTTCGATGAAGTTGAATTCGACGTCTTTCAATTCCTGCTGATACGTGACCGTATTCAACCACTGAATTCTGGTGAGATAGTTGGGCGTGTCGAATTCGTTGAAATTCAAGATACCAATAAAAATGACCTGATTCAGTTTCGGGTAATCCTGCCCACGCTCAATTTGCGAGGCGTAGGCTTTGGCGGCATAGTAGGCAAAGCGTTTGCGTAGCCCTTCGACATGTTCGACCTGCATTTCGACGATGAACGTCACACCCCGTTTGTCTTTGGCGCGTACATCGAGCAAGGTGTATTTCAACGCCTCAAGGCGCGGTGCTTGATACGGATTCAGCAACGTGATCTCTTCAATCTCTTTGTCGCCGGTCAAATCCAGCACGGCATTGAGAAACGCAATCAAAATCTCGGTGTGTTCCTCGTTGCCAAAAATTTTTTTAAACGCGACATCATTGCGCGGATTGACGAATTTCATGGCGTCTCCTTCCTATTATTTATGCTATAGCAAAACTATATCAGATGTGACCGCAAGACGCTTCGACTTCGCTCAGCGTGACCGGTCATGGTGAGCGGAGTCGAACCATGAATCATGTCGTTTTGCTATATAAAAATAATTCTTCGGAGTGTCAGCGTCTGCTTTGAAGGCCAAAGCAAGCGTGACACTCAATTAACGTTCCTTTGAACCCTGACGAAGCTAAGAACATGTTACTTCTGCGTCGCCTTCACGACGGCATCCACAAGCTCTGCGCCGATTTTTTCTTTCCAGGCTTCATACACTGGCGCGACTTTGTCGCGGAACGCCTGGCGCTCTTCAGCGGTCAGCGAGACGACTTCTACGCCTTTGGCTTTGGCCTCGGCATCGGTCACAAGGCGGTCCTGCGCGTTCATCGCGCGGTTAACCATCTGCATCTCATACGCGCCATCCCGAATAATCTGCTGAATATCAGCGGGCAGGCCGTTAAACCAATCAACATTCGCCACAATCGGCATCGGCTCATACACCCAGCCGGAGAGCGTGACATATTGCTGCACTTCCAGCCATTTGGCCAATGCCATCGTATTATACGGCAAATCCGCGCCATCCACGACCTTCTGCTGTAACGCGGTAAACGTCTCCGGCCAGGCAATCGCGACCGCATCCACGCCGAGCGCTTTATAGGAATCGAGGAAGAGCGGGCTTTCAATCGAGCGCATTTTTAACGCCTTCATGTCTTCCGGCTTATGAATCGGCAACTTCGAGTTAGAGAAATCCCGGAAACCGTTTTCGCCCCAGCCGAGCGGAATCATCCCCTTTTCCGGGAAATAGCTGAGAATCTTATCGCCGATTTCGCTATCTAACACGCGATAGGCGGTTTGTTGATCCGGGAAGATAAACGGCAGGTTTGTCACCGCGATTTGCGGAATGAAATTGGTCATGACCGCCGCCGTGAAAAAGCCCATTTCAATCGTCCCCATCTGCACGCCTTCAATCATGGCGCGTTCGCCGCCTAACTGTCCGGCAGGATGCACGGAGACTTCCACGCGCCCTTGCGATTTCGATTCGACATACGCCTTGAAATGCAGCGCCGCCCGATGGTCTGCATGAACGACCGGCGCGATGTGCGCGAATTTAAACGTGATTTCCGCCGCAGATGCAGCCGAGGCCAACAACAGAACGAATGCGGCAACCATCAACAGACGAACAAGTTTCATACGATTTCCTCCTTTGTAGGTGTAAAAAACAACTTCAGCAAAAACCTCACAGGTCTTGAAGGCCTGTGAGGTTTTCCGCGAGTAAACACATCATCAGCATCTTGCCATGATGAGGCGGGAAAATGTCAAGCGGAAAGACAGATGCGCCTTAAAAAAGAGCTGCATTTATGGAGTTGTCAAATAAAAACATAATTGTTATTTATTGATTTTTATTGCACATTTATGTATTAAATATAAAACATGCACACATTTTTGAATTATTTATCAGCGTTATACATGCCTGAATACGTGAAAGCACCTTCTCCGGCATAGCGGTTGCAAAGAATTATGCCCATATTATTTCGAGATACCGCTTTCCAGCGCCATCTATCATTCTTAACCGGGAGGTTTCTGATGCATGAATCAGTGAAAACAGTCGTCACAGCATTGCTGCGAAAGACTCGCATGATTTCCGTTTCAAATTTAGCCACAGCGGCCAATGCCGCCTTCGGCGATCTGTTGCCGCTTCTTAATATCTTACAACAAGAAGGCGTCATTCGTCAGGGAGGAAGCGCCTGCCGTTCATCATGCACGCAGTGCGCGTCCAATTCTTGTGAGACGCCGCAAAGCGCCTGGCAGGAAAACAGCATTGTCATTTCGCTCGTGAAAGAGGTGGAATCATGAGTCTCAGCCATGCGCATGATTTTATCACGCGAGGGATGAAAGACGCGGCATTCAGACGCGTATTGAATCGAGCAAATTCGGCAGATGAATTGCGATCAGTGTTAGAACTGCAGCGTTTGAGTTTTACAGCGACCGAATTTGATGACGCTTTTTCTCATCTATTGACCTTGTGCCAATTTGAAGAACAAGCGAATGTCTTGCAGGAATTCAAAATGTGGTGGGAGATGACAGCCGGAATGGCTCGATACGCTGAACATTCCCGCCTGGCAGGAGAGAACCATGACGTTAAATGATATAATCGAACAACATCTCGGCTTATGGTGGACGGAGAAGTCAAAAGCCGCCGCGCAACAACACTGTTCCGCCGAACAATTTTTACAAATCGAACAAATTTGTCAATTTGCGATTCAACACGATGTCTGGCGGCAAGGTTCTTATTCTACGGCGTGCGTAAAAATTTCGGACGAAATTCTCGCGGCATTTCCGCATCTCAGCAAGAACGCAGTCACCCGGATTGCGAAAATGGCCGCCTTTCAACATCGCGAAGCATGAGAACAAAAGGCGCGCGCCCCTTGCGCAAAAATCTACAGAACAAAAGGAGATGCGTATGATAAGCAAAACAACATTGGAAAAAATTTTCGAATATGCCTCAATGCCAGTTCACGGAACGCTTTCGCGAAAACTGCGCAAGGATATTCGGCTGCAAGTGAACGAAGGCGCAGTGTATGAGGGCTCAACGTTGTTTTTAGGAGAAGAATTTATTCGAATCACTGAAAACAAAAAAGATGACATGGTTAACACCTATTACGATTGGGACAAAATTGTCTCCGTTCGCACGATTGGAAAAGCTGAAGAATAATACCAATTGTGGTCAATACGATCATACTTGACCATCACGGTAGAGACGCCCCGCCGGGGCGTCCCTACGGGATAATATGATCTTTTTTTAAGGCAATTAACATCTTTATCTTTGCGCAGGGGCGCAACTATCTTTCAGGAGAATCGTATCATGTCTGTTCCATATCGGCCGTTAGGGTATATTCGCGAAATCGTCGCGTCGTTGGGGCTTGACGTGACCTATGTGTACGAAGATTTGGTCTATGTTCAGCATAACGCATTTCTGTTGCAAATGGGGGAACGCGGCGAGGATGTGTTTCTCTATTTTAACACGGAATCCGCTCCCGGCGAGCGGGATGCCATTACTGAGCAGTTGCGGAAAATCGGCGTAACGCGCCAACTTCAAATTCAGCGCAAAGGAACCTATACAATGACGCAGATTCCAGACGAAGAGAATATCCGGATCGAATTTTTTGCTGACTAAACGATTGGATGCAGCGTCACGCCGACAGCCCAGCGTTCGGATGAGGGATCAAACCCTAATTCGCGGCTGACAAAGGTGGCTTCGCCTGTGGGATGGCTGCCTAAACTGGTGGCATAGCGGGAAATTTGCGTTTCGGGATGGATAAAACGAATCGTTATCGCTTGCTCGGTATTCAGCCGGCTTTCCCAATTAATCCAGATAAATGCCGGTTCACTGCCTCGTTCTTGTCCCCAGCGGCATAATAATGTAATCTGGCCGTCATCGAGAAAAAAGGTATGCTCCTGCGCGGGAATATCAGCGGCGGTCGCTAATTGGCCTACCCATTGCGGTTCCCAAAATTCAGTGGCCATCGCGTCAGTCAGATCGAGCGCCGGCGCGGCGGCGATTTGCTGCGCGAGGCGCTGTTCAATGCCAATAATGCGGGTGACTTCCGCCGCGCAGCGCTCGCAAAACAACAGGTGTTGGCGAATATACGCGGCTTCGCCTTCTGGCAGCCAGCCGAGCGCGTAATGATAGAGATTCTCATCGGTCGGGTGCGGCGCGGCGCGAAAATTGCGTTGCATGCGTCGAAATTTTTCAGAAACGATGTCTTGCCGGAGCGCGGCGATCAGTTTATTGGTCATGTTGTAAAGGAGTGCAAACGCCTGCTTTTGCGGCAAAAGCAAGCGTTTACACTCCTGAGATTGTTGTCAATACAACGAAATGATCTTTTGTCAATAAAGAGGCAACTCTTGTTATGACAGGACATCGTGTTCTTCCAAAATATCAACAAGTTCCTGAATATCGCGATCTACGGTCTTAATGCTGATGCCGAGCGTGGCGGCAAGCTTCGTCTTTTCGTCGTCCCATGATGTCGTGTGACCGAGCCAGTGCACAAGATGGCAAAAGACGAGATACTGCCGGTCGCACCGTTTTTTTGCTTCGCCTTGCGCCTGGGCGATGCGATCTTGCAAAAATTTTGCGACCACCATCACACGCTGCGCATCGGTTTCGACTTCGAACGGCTCTTTTCCTTCTGTGGATTCGAAGGTCAGCGGCTCAAAGCCATGCTTGCAGCCGCGATCTGAAGGAAAACGGCTTTGTTCGAAGAGTTCGTGCGGCAGGTCGCCTTCGCCTGTCGTGATGGTCTCCCGCTGGCAGATTGTCGGTTTGTATGGCGAAAGATAGAGACAATGGCCGCAAATCCGTTTCTGCAAAATGCCGTCTTTTTCCAGCGTCTCTCGAACATTGCGATACGCAGCGACATTGATGTACCCTTTCAGCACCGCGAGATTGAAACCTTGTTGCAAGCGCGTCAGTTTCAGGCGTTCCGCGCTTTCGAAAGTCAGCGCGTCAAGATATTCCTCAACCCGCACCAATTCAGCATATTCGAGGAGATTAACCGCAATCGCGGTACGCAGCAGCTTTTCAGGCAGGCAGCGGCCTTTCTCAAACACCGCCTGCAAGATGAATTCTTTCAACAGATGGCATTCGCGATATATCTGTTGATAAAATTCGCACAGACGGCGCTGAAAACGCGGATCACATCCCTGACAAAATACAGCAATCAGATCAGACGACATAAAAGGCTCTACTATTTACACAGACGGCGCAGCGTCCGCCTGCTCATTGATGCTGCTCAGTTGCAAATCAAGAGCGTGAGTTGAAATCGAGATTTCATAAAGCGAAATCAGCAACGAAATGCTCAGACTGATAAGACTGACGCCGAACAGCACTTCGCCGAGCAAAATGCGCCCGACAAACAGCGCAAACATCGAAAGCGTGCAGAGCAGAAAACTGATAACGCCTGCAATCTGCATATTGCGAATCAGCGCCAATCGTAGATGTAAATTGGCGATCTGCCCGCGAATGTTCTCCTCCGCGCGATGTTCCACTTTGTCCGCTAATTGCCGCACTAATTGCGCCAATACGAGAAAACGGTTCGTATAAGCCAGCATCAATAATGAAATCGCCGGAAACAGCAGTGCCGGCGTCGTTAATGTCATAGGAGTCATATTTGCAGCAACGACAGAGATTTCGCATAAGCAGGGATCTTTAGATCAAGTCCGAATATCCTTGCTTATGCGAAATCCCTGTCGTTATTCGTCTGTCACGCAACCTTCAGACGCGGAAGACACCGATTTAATGTATTTATACAACATTCCTTTTGTTGCCTTATATGGCGGCATCGTCCAGGCCGCAAGCCGCTGGTGAATTTCTTCGTCGGAAATGTCGAGCGTCAACGTGTTCTGCTCTGCGTCAATCGTAATCCGGTCGCCGTCCCGCACGATGGCTAACGCGCCGCCGGTCTGGGCTTCCGGCGTGATATGCCCCACGACAAACCCATGTGTGCCGCCGGAAAAACGGCCATCGGTAATCAGCGCGACGCTTTTGCCTAAACCTGCGCCCATAATCGCCGATGTCACCGCCAACATTTCCCGCATTCCCGGCCCGCCTTTCGGACCTTCGTAGCGAATCACCACGACATCGCCTGCCGCGACCTTTCCGGCTTCGATGGCCGCCAATGACGCTTCTTCCGAATCGAAAACTTTGGCCTGGCCAGAGAAACGCAGCCCTTCTTTACCGGTAATTTTCGCCACTGCGCCTTCTTTGGCAAGATTGCCGTACAAAATTTGAATATGGCCGGTCTTTTTAATCGGAGCGGCAAGCGGCGCAATAATCGTCTGTCCGCTCTGCAAATCAGGAACATGTTCAAGATTTTCCGCCAGCGTTTTGCCGGTCACAGTCAGACAATTGCCATTCAATAAACCTTCCCTCAGCAGCATTTTCTGCACTGCCGGAACGCCGCCGACGTCGTATAAATCTTCCATCACAAACTTGCCA
>DF820456.1:1128649-1142254 GCA_000739515.1 Candidatus Moduliflexus flocculans | reverse complement strand
CAGCAGCATTTTCTGCACTGCCGGAACGCCGCCGACGTCGTATAAATCTTCCATCACAAACTTGCCACTCGGCTTCAAATCCGCGAGATAGGGGACACGATTACTGACAGCCTGAAAATCGTCAAGCGTCAATTTCACCTCTGCCGCTTTTGCCATCGCGATCAGGTGCATCACCGCATTCGTCGAGCCGCCGAGCGCGATCACCACCGTAATCGCATTCAGAAAAGCGTCGCGCGTCATGATGTCACGCGGCTTGATATCGCGTTCTAACAGCAGCCGAATCGCCTGCCCCGCCTGAAAACATTCCTGCCGCTTTTCTTTGCTGTCTGCCGGAAGCGAGGAACTGAACGGCAGACTCATGCCGAGCGTTTCAATCGCCGACGCCATCGTGTTGGCGGTGTACATGCCGCCACACGCGCCCTGACCGGGACAGGCGTGTTTCAAGACGGTTTTCAATTCATCTTCATTGATGTTTCCGGCTAAAAATTCGCCGTAGCTTTCGAACGCCGACACGATGTCCAATTTGCGCCCGTTGCAATGTCCGGCGCGAATCGTGCCACCGTAAATCATGATGCTGGGGCGATTCAGCCGCGCCATCGCCATCACGCTCCCCGGCATGTTTTTATCGCAGCCCGGCAGCGAAATATTGGCGTCGTACCATTGCGCCCGCATCACGGTTTCAATCGAATCCGCGATAATTTCCCGCGACGGCAGCGACGATTTCATCCCTTCCGTCCCCATCGAAATGCCGTCGCTCACGCCGATAGTATGGAAAATCAGGCCGACTAATCCGGCCTCTTGCACGCCGCGCTTGACCTCTTTCGCCAACTCGTTCAGGTGCATGTTGCACGGGTTGCCTTCCCAGCCCATGCTGGCAATCCCGACCTGGGCTTTCTGCATATCCTCGTCCGTCATGCCGATCCCGTACAGCATCGCCTGCGAGCCGACCTGCGAACGTTTTTGCGTCAATTGCGCACTGTATTTATTTAACATGGCTTCCTACTCCTTTCATCACAATGTAATGCCAACTGCCGTTGAATGGATCATATATCGTAGGGCGAAACTGTTGTTTCGCCCTCGCCGAAATGCAGTTTCGACGTACAAAGCCACCATGATCTTTTCAAACACAATTAGTACAATGACTTTATGAACGCTCTTCCTCTTCATTCGTCTTCTTTCATGCGCTGTCAAGAGGCTTGAACTATTTTTTCCATGAGATCGGAAATAAGAATCTGAAATATCGAAAATAATCCTTGAGTTTCAGCGAGTCGTTTTTTACGATGCCTCTGTAACGGTAAGAAAAACGATTCGCGCGAATAGAAGCTTTACTGGAGCAAACAGACCATGCGTAAAAAAAAGATGAAACACCATACACCGCCGCAGCCGGATGTTGCGCCGTCGTCACCTCCTGGAGCGCCTGACGAGAAGCCAGGCGACCCCGGCTTTCCGATTATCGGACTCGGCGCGTCCGCTGGCGGGTTAGAGGCGCTGGAACAGTTTTTTGCCAACCTGCCGCCAGATGATCGCGACATGGCGTTCGTGATTATCCAACACTTAGACCCCAATTACAAAAGCCTGATGGGGGAATTGCTGCAAAAATATACGCCGCTGCGCCTGCTCGACATTCAGGACGGCATGACCATCGAACCGGGCTGCATCTACCTCAATCCGCCGAACAAAAACGTGGCGCTGCTGCATGGCGTGTTTCAACTCGTCGAACCGACCACATCGCATGGTTTGAATCTGCCGATTGATAGTTTTTTCCGCTCGCTGGCCGAGGATCAGAGCCTCAACGCCATCGGCATCATCCTCTCCGGCACAGGCTCGGACGGAACGTTGGGGCTGAAAGCGTTGAAGAGCGCAGGCGGCATGACCATCGTGCAGGAAGAGCGTCAGGCCGCCTATTCCGGGATGCCTCGCAGCGCGATAGAAAGCGGAATTGCGGATATGGTGCTGCCGGTGGAACAGATGCCAAGCGCGATTCGACGCTATATCGAGCATCCCTATCTTGATCTGACGGCTAAACCGGGAGCTGTGTCGGAAAATTTCACCAACGCGCTGCACAAAATTTTTACCCTGTTGCGTTCCCAGACCGGACACGATTTTTCCAACTACAAAGAGACGACGATCTGCCGCCGCATCGAACGGCGCATGGCGCTGCAACGGATTGCGTCAATGTCCGAATATGTCCGCTATCTCCAGGGTTCTCCGATAGAGATGCGCAGCTTGTTCGACGATATGTTGATCGGCGTCACCAATTTTTTCAGAGACCCGGACGTGTTTGACGCCCTGAGCAGCGCGATTCTGCCGGACATCATGCGGCAGCGCGACCCGGACGCCCCGTTCCGCGTCTGGGTGGCGGGCTGTTCGACTGGCGAAGAAGCCTATTCGCTCGCCATCCTCCTGACGGAAATCGCAGAGCGGCTGAACATGCGCTGCGCGATTCAGATTTTCGCCTCCGATCTCGATAGCAGAGCGATTGAGTACGCTCGCAATGCCGTCTATCCTAATAGCATCGCCGCCGACGTCTCCCCGGAGCGGTTGCGCCGGTTTTTTCTCCAGGAGGACGATACCTATCGGATCAAGAAACAGATTCGGGAATTGGTGATTTTTGCGCAGCAAAACCTGATCAAAGACCCGCCATTTTCTAAATTGGATGTGGTGAGCTGTCGCAATCTGCTGATTTACCTGAAACCGGAGTTGCAGAAAAAAATCCTGCCGCTCTTTCATTACACGCTGAACCCCAACGGTCTGCTGCTGCTCGGCACGTCCGAAAGCATCGGGGATTTTACCGAAAGCTTTGCGCCGTTGGATCAGAAACACAAAATTTTTCAGCGCCGAGAACGCATCGTCGAGCGAGCGCTGCTCTATCCGATCATGCCGTTTTTCGAGAGTACTCCAACCATGCCACATATTAACAGTAAGCAGAGCGCCGAAAAAATCAATTTCCAGGGAGCGATTGAAAAGATCGTCATCGAAGACTACGCTCCGCCCTGCGTCATTATCAACGAGAAAGGCCGTGTCCTCTATTTTTCAGGACGCACCGACAAATTTTTAGAGCCTCCCAGCGGCGAAGCGGTGTTCGATATTCTTGTGATGGCGCGGCAGGGCTTGAAGCCCGCGCTGAAAGACGCGATTCAGGACGTGGCTATTCATAAAAAAGTCGCGCGGCGCGATGGGCTGCGGGTCAGACAGAATGGCACGCTTCGAACGGTTGACCTCGTGGTCAGGCCGCTGCATGAACCGGCGTTTCCCTCCGGCACGCTGCTGATCGTCTTTTATGAGCGTTCGCTTGCGGAGACGCCGTCGCCAGCGTCAGTACATGCGCCAGACGAACACGGAAAAGACGCAACGTATCTCGAAGCGCTGGAATTGGAACTGCAATCCACGAAAGAATCGCTGCAAGTCACGATTGAAGAGTTAGAAACGTCGAACGAAGAACTCAAATCCGCCAACGAAGAGCTGCAATCCCTGAACGAGGAGATGCAAAGCAGCAATGAGGAACTGAAAACCTCGAAAGAGGAACTGCAATCCGCGAATGAAGAACTCACGACGGTCAACACGGAACTTCAGCATAAGGTTAATGAATTATCGCGCGCTAATAATGACATCAACAACTTGCTCGCCAGCACGGACATCGCGACGATTTTTTTAGATATTCACTTACGCATCAAACGCTTCACCCCGGCAATGAAAACGCTCTTTAATCTCATCAGCGCCGACATTGGCCGCCCGATCAGCGACCTCACGTCGAACCTGCTGTATGACGACTTCGCACGCGACGCCGCAGCAACGCTCGACAGCTTAGCGCGGAAAACCGTGGACATCCAGAGCCGCGAAGGGCGCTGGTATTCGACGCGCATCGCGCCGTATCGGACGACCGACAATATTATTGACGGCGTCGTGGTGACGTTCGTGGACATCACCGACGCCAGACAGCGGGACGAGGCGTTGCGAGAGGCGGAGCAGGCGCAGCAAGACGCCCGTGCGTACGCGGAAAGCATCGTGGAAACCATCCGCGAACCGCTGCTCGTGTTGGACGCAGAATCGAAGGTACAGTCGGCGAACAAGGCATTTTATCGCATGTTTTGCGTGACGCCGGAACAGACGCTCAACAGAAGCGTTTATGATATCGGAGATCGCCAGTGGGATATTCCAAAATTGCACGAATTGTTAGAAACCATTATTCGCGAGAACAGCAGTTTCGACGATTACGAGGTCGAACACGACTTTCCAGAGATCGGCAGAAAAACGATGCGGCTCAACGCCCGCCGCATAGACCGAACGGGCGACCGGCCACCGCTGATTTTATTAGCGATTGAGGACGTGACGCCGTAAACGAACAACCTCCCCCCTGCCCTCTCTAACAGGGAGACATGGCAATTATGTTCTCGTTCCACGCTCTGCGAGGAATGCCAGCACGCCGCCGCTCTACGGCGCATACCGGACGCAGAGCGTTCGAGGTTCGCATTCCACGCGGAGCGTGGAATGCGGCGTGGTTGGAAAAGGCGCATATATGGATGAACTTCGCCAGCGCTCGGAAGCCTTATTAGCAGACCAGTTTATGGACATCAGTCAGCTTTCGCCAGACGCGCTGCAACGGATGTTCCACGAACTGTGCGTCCATCAGATCGAGCTTCAGATGCAAAACGAAGAATTGCAGCGAACGCAGGTTGAACTTGAGACCGAGCGCAAGAAATACGCCAATCTCTATAATTTTGCGCCGGTCGGGTATAGCACGCTCAATCAAGAGGGCACAATTCTGGAATTGAACCTGACAGCAGCGACGCAATTGGAACGACCGCGAGAGACGCTGATCGGGACGCGCTTCTATCAATACATCGCAGAAGGCGACCGCGATACATTGTTTCTTTATCTCCGTAGAGCGTTCGACAGTCACGCGCACGAAGCCTGCGAACTCAGGCTGGTAAAAAAAGACGGTTCGATCTTCTCCGCGCAAATCGAAGGAATCGTGATGCCAGAGACGAATCATTGCCACCTCACGATTGCCGACATCAGCGAACGCAAGCGGCAAGAACAAGCGTTGGCGCATGCGATGATGCGGCTGCAATCCGTAATTGAAACTGTCGCCGAAGGGATTACGCTTAGTGACGAACAGGGCAATTTTCTGATTTTCAATTCGAAGATGACGGAGATCAGCGGATATACGAAAGAGGAGGCGAATCAGGCAAACGATTTCCTGACGCGCTTGTATCCCGAACCTTCGGCGCAAGCAAAAATCACCGCAGACTTTCAACGCCTGTTGTCTCAGGATGGCGAACAGACGGTCGAAACAGTTATTCGCGCGAAAAATGGCGCAGAAAAAACGCTTATTATCTCGACTACGCTCCATCGAGAAGGAGACGCCCGGTATTTTTTAAGCGCGTATCGCGACATTACGCCTCTCAAAGAGATCGAACGGCAATTAGCGCAAGAAGCCCGCATTAAAGGCGAATTGCTGCGCGAGGTAAATCATCGTGTCGGCAACAACCTGACTGCCATTGTTGGCTTGCTCTCGCTGGAACGTCGGCATCTAAAACAGGAAGCGCATGCCGCCTACCAGGAAATTTTAGAAGATTTAACCTCTCGCGTCAGCAGTCTCGCCAAAGTACATGAAATGCTCTCGTTTTCGGAATGGTCGCCATTAAAGTTAGACGATTTGAGCGAGCAAGTGTTACAGTCGTCTATTCAGCAAGCGCCGTTCGATAAGCGCGTTTCCGTAACAGTTACGCCCTCGCAAGTCCAGGTGACGGCGAAGCAGGCGCACCATCTCGCGCTGATTTTGAATGAGTTAGCAACGAATACCGTAAAATACGGCTTGCAGGAACGTGATCGCATTCGCATCACCCTCCGCATTTCCCAGACCGAGCAGACGATCTGGCTCGAATTTCGGGATAACGGCCCCGGCTACCCGGAAGACGTGTTACGCCAGCAACGCTATAATGTCGGGCTTGATCTGGTCTTCAAACTGAGCTGTCATGATTTGCGCGGAAATTATGCGTTGCGCAATGACGGCGGAGCAGTTACTGTCATCGCATTTCCTGCGAAGAAACTTCAAGAAGGACAATCATTATGAAAGAAGCATCTATGCCGATTCGCGTCCTGATTGTTGACGATGAAACGCTCGCCCGCGAAAAGATGTGCGAACTGATGGAGATTGTTGAATATATCGTAGCAGGCGTGGCGACTGATGGCGAGGAGGCGCTTGCCCTGACGGAGAGCTTGCGCCCTGATGTCGTGCTGATGGATATCAACATGCCAGGTATAAGCGGCATTGAAGCCGCCCGGCTGATTCAAGATCGCTGTCCCACGCCCGTTGTTATCATGACCGCGTATCAAAGCCCGGAATTGCTGCAAGATGCCGCGGATGCCGGCATCGGGGCGTATCTTTTTAAGCCGCCCGACATTCGGCAGATTGAGCGCACGGTCCCCATCGCGATGGCGCGGTTTCAGGATTTGATGGCCTTACGCCGTTCGAATGCCGAACTTCGCGCCGAAATTGCGGCGCGTCAGAAGGCAGAAGAGGAACGCAACCAGCTTGCGCATCTCAATTTCGCGCTGAAATCCGGCCTCAAAAATCAACAGAGATTCGGCGATCTGATCGGCAAAAGTCGGGAGATGCATCTTGTGTACAAACGCATCTTACATGCGGCGGAAAGTGACGAACAGATTCTCATTTCTGGAGAATCCGGAACAGGCAAGGAATTGGCCGCCCGAATGGTTCACCAATTGAGCGCGCGCCGCAATGCGCCATTCGTGCCGGTCAACTGCGGCGCGATTCCGGAAGCGCTGTTCGAAAGCGAAGCGTTTGGGTATCGGAAAGGCGCATTTACGGATGCTCGCACTGATCGCGCCGGGTTCTTCGAAGCGGCGCATCAAGGCACGCTCTTTCTCGATGAAATCGGCGAGTTGGGACTGATGCAGCAAGTCAAGCTCCTTCGTGCCATCGAGGGCCACGGCTATACGCCTGTGGGCGCACAAATGCCGAAAATGTCGGATGTGCGGATTATTGCGGCGACGAATCGCAACCTCCAGCAGCAGGTGCGAGAGGGACGCATGCGACAGGATTTCTTTTATCGGGTTCATGTGCTGACCATGTCGATGCCTCCGTTGCGCAAGCGGAAAGAAGATATTCCGCTGTTGATTGAACATTTTTTACGACAACTGGGAACAGACCTATCAGTCATCCCCGAAGAGGTGATGTCCCGGCTCTGCGCATACGATTGGCCTGGTAATGTGCGCGAATTGCAGAATGTGTTGCGCCGGTATCTGGTTATTCATCGCCTCGAATTCGTTGACTCGCTTAATCCGGTCGCAGAGGCCGCAGAAATCCTGCCAACAGATGATCAGGAATATGATAACGGCGATTATTATGCTGTCATGCAGGCTTTCGAAAAATGCTACTTGCTCAAGATGTTAGCGCGGCATCAGTGGAACAAGACCCTGACCGCCGAACGATTAGGCATTCCCCTCAGAACGTTTCACCGCAGACTCAAAAATCTCGGCCTGGAATAGCAGAAAACGTGCTATTTTTGGCACGCTTTCTGTTTGCCTGACATCCCGGCGTCGTCGCCTCATCAGCCCATTTTCCTTTGTATTCAGTTGAATTACGTTTGCAGACCGTATTGGCACGATCTTTGCCTTCTATACGATGGGGGTGTGTGGTTAGATCGCGATACGTCAGCATTATCGCGTTGTATGTGTTGCGATGGCTGGGAAAAACAGCAATTAAAAATGTGGCTGGATCGCGTAAAACGAAGGGGGAATCTGCAATGAATCATCGCGCCGAGATGCGTGTATTAATTGCCGAAGACGAATCATTAAGCGGCGCAACCATCCGAGATGCGGTAGAGCAGTGCGGGTTCACGCCTGTCGGAGAAGCGTTTAATGGGTATGAAGCGATAGCGATGACCGAGACGTTGCGCCCGGATGTCGTCTTGATGGACATTCAGATGCCCGGTCTGGATGGGCTGAGTGCAGCCCAGCGGATTCTGTATCAGTCTCCTACTCCCATAGTGATCCTGACCGCCCACAATGACATCGCGCTGATCGAAAAAGCCAGCGCATTTGGCGTCGGCGCGTATCTGCTGAAACCGCCGAATGCTCAAGAAATCGCGCGAACGGTTGCCATTGCCATCGCCCGCTTTGATGATATGCTGGCATTACGCGATCTGAATGCCAGGCTTCAAGCAGAAGTCGGCGAACGCGCCCTCATCGAACAACAACTCCGCCAAACAGTCAAAGAACGCAACCTGTTACTGAAAGAAGTGTATCACCGCGTCAAAAACAACTTTATGGCGGTTTCTGCGCTGCTTGAATTACAGGCAGATAGCGTAGAAGAACGCCATACGCGTGAAGCGCTTCAGGAAAGTGTACACCGGGTAAAATCCATGTCGCTCATCCATGAACGGCTCTATCAATCCCAGACGCTTTCGGAAATCAACTTCAGCGAATCGGCCTACATCATTGCGACAGAGCTATTCCATACCTATCAACCGCAAGGCAGTAATATTTTGCTCGATATCTCGCGCAAGCCGGTGATGCTTCCAGCGGAACAAGCAATTCCTTGCGCCTTGCTGCTGAACGAGTTAGTGTCGAACGCCTTGAAATATGCGTTTCCTGGCGGACGAAACGGTACGATCCGGATTGATATACGCGACGTCGGGGATGAGGTGTTCTTGACAGTGAACGATAATGGCGTCGGGCTGCCCAACGACTTTGATATACAACGAACATCGTCGTTAGGAATTCGATTGGTCGCAGGGTTCATTCAGCAGCTTCACGGAAGTTGCACGCTAAACCATGCCAATGGCACGCAATTTGACATGACATTCCCGAAAAACGCATCTGCCTGTTAAATCGCCTTTGATTATGCGCCTCACAGAAAACTACATGGATGCGTGTAAAAAGAGATACGATGAACCCATCCTTTCTTATCGGATAAAACAGGAGTGTCAACGCAAGCATTGATGCTCCTGTTTATTATTCCTCACAATATTTGCAACGCGGCGTGAAGATGCTCGATAGCCGCTCGGTTCTTGTTTCCGGCATCACGCACGAGTCGGGCTAATTCGAGACGCAAGGTACGATCCGCGATCTTGCGCCGTTCGTCTTCCGGCGCGAACGAATGCGGGCTCATTTTCCAACCTTGACACAATAAACGCGCTTCCTCCTCATAACAATTTGCGGCAGCGGACAATTGTTCGCCCGCCGCGCCGCATTCTCCGGCAATATTTCGCAGAAACCCCGCCGCCGTCCGCCGCATGTCGGAGAGATAGCAGAAGCCGTCGTTCGTGCTCGCCATGCAGCGCAAGGTCAGCGTTTCGATGTCGTCCGTCGGGAAATCCTCGTCGCGTTCAAGCGCCGCTGCCCAGACATTGTATGCTACAAAGCCCGTCGCCCGGTGATTCATCTCCGGCGTGTTCGCTAACTCGACCGCCCATTCCAGCGCGTCACGGATGATCTGCGCTCGTGGCGGCGCAGCGACTTTTTTGCCGATTTCAATCAGGCCGAAGCACTTGTCATACCATTCTGCCTGCCGGAAATAGCCCTGTGAATCTTTATAAAAATAGCTGCGACCGAGCAGCACGTCGCCTTGTTCGGCATATCCGGCGATGATGCAGCATTCCGGCGGCCCGACGACGCCGAATGCTAAGACCGGCAGCCCGGCGTTGATGCTGTTGATAATCCGCTCGCGCCACGCTGTTTCAGAGGAAGCGTCCGTCGTTTGCGAGAAGCGTTCGATGTAGGCGTATTCATAGCCAAGCGCCTGAAATGTGCGGCGAATGAGCGTTTCGCCCAGCGTGACCATCGGGTCGCAATTATCTTCCGCCCATGCCCATTGCGTATGAAACGCCGCGCCAGAGACTCCGGCGATAAAATCGTAGGCGACCGGCTCGCGCAAAAATTTCATGCAGGCGACCACCGCGCCGGAAAAGCAGTTGCTCCCTTTCTGCCATTCGATGTTTTCAATGCCTTCCAGAATCTTTTCAAGTTTCCGCGTAAAGTCTTTGCCCGGCGCATGTTGTTTTAATGTCGTTTCGACCATATCCGTCATCTGTGTTTGCAGGTTCTTGCGGGCGCGATGCAGGCGACTCTTGACCGTCGAAACCGGCACGTCAAGAAATTCGCCGACTTCCGCCTGCGAGTACCCGTCAATGTAAAAGAGCGTGGTGACAACCCGTTCATGTTCCGGCAGCGCCTGAATCGCGGCCATAATCCGGTCGCCGATCTCTTTGTGCTGCACGTCATGCATCGGAGATGCCGCGTCCGACGGCATCGCACTCGCTTCGTCAATCGGCGCGAACCAGAGCCGTTTTCCTCGGAATTGCCGGTCACAGAATTTGAAGACAAGCCGCCGAAACCAGGACGGGAACGCACGCGGCTCTTGCAGCATCCGCAAATCGAGATACGCCTGCACGAACGCTTCTTGCGCGGCGTCTTCGGCTAACCCGAAATCGCCGATCAGCGAATACGCATAGCCCACCGCCATCCCCTGAAATTCCCGCACAATCGCGCCGAACGCATTCCGATCCCCGTGCTGTGCCTGAATAATCAACGTTTCGAACTCTTGCTTCATGATGTCGTTCGCTCTTTCGGATTACACCTCACAGGTTTCAAAAACCTGTGAAGTGTCGTTGTGATATTTACGTGAACAGATGAGCCTGGCCAGGTCTCTGACATACATGCCCCGAACGCTTTCAGGAAGGTTGCAAAAAAACACGAAAAATGCAATTTTTTTCTGAAGAAATTGAGGTGGAGCGATGCTTACAGAATGCCGATGCAGGCTGTTTTGAGAGCGGCGCGAGTTCTTTGTTGACATTTTCTGACAACGTGGTAGAGACGGTTGCGTTCGCAAGGATTTTTGCGACATTTGAATCGTGAGATCAATCAACCCATTCGGTTTTTCATAGGAGGACACATCATGCGGAAAAAATTATTCATTCCAGGTCCGGTTGAAGTGCGTGAAGATGTGCTGGCAAAAATGGCGACGCCGATGATCGGCCATCGCTCGAAAGACGCCTCGGCGTTACAGCGCGACATCAGCGAACTCGCGCAGAAAATGTTTTATACAAAGAATCAAATCATTCTTTCGACGACATCCGGCAGCGGCTTGATGGAAGGTTCGGTGCGTTCATGCACGCGCAAACGCGCCGCCGTTTTTTCGATTGGCGCGTTCGGCGACCGCTGGTATGAAATGGCGCAGGGCAACAACGTGCCTGCCGATAAAATTAAAGTTGAAGAAGGTCAGGCCACCACACCGGAGATGGTGGATGAAGCGCTGGCAACCGGCAAATATGACCTGATCACGATTACGCACAACGAGACCTCGTCCGGCGTGATGTGCCCGGTGGAAGCAATTGCCGAGGTGATGAAAAAATATCCCGACGTGATCTGGTGTATGGATACAGTCAGTTCAATGGGCGGCACGAAAATTGACGTGGACGCGCTTGGCGTGGATATTTGTATCACCTCCACGCAAAAATGTATCGGATTGCCGCCAGGCATGGCGATCTGCTCGATGTCGGAAAAAGCCGTGAATGCCGCGAAAGAAGTGCCGTTCCGGGGCTATTATCTTGACTTGCTGGAACTTTATAACTATATACAAAAGAAAGAGTATCAATATCCGTCCACGCCATCGCTGTCGCACATGTTTGCGCTGCAATATCAACTGCATCGCATCATTGATGAAGAAGGCCTGGAAAACCGCTTTGCGCGGCATCTACAGATGGCGCAGCGGGTGCGGGAATGGGCGAAAACCTATTTCGACCTGTTTGCGGATGAACGTTATCTGTCGAATACGCTGACAGTGATCAAAAATACGCACGGCATTAATGTCGGCGATCTGAACAAACAGCTCGGCGAAGTCGGCCTGACGCTGGCAAATGGCTATGGCTCGCTGAAAGAAAAGACGTTCCGCATCGCTCACATGGCTGATTGCACGCTGGCGGAAGTGGACGAACTGCTCGGTCATATCAACCGCATTTTAGGGTTGTAATCAAGCGAGTTGTCAGACACCTTCGAGGTGTCTGACAACTGAAAATATAGAAGGTAAATGACGATGTATAGACGAAGTCGAATTCGAAGAAGCGGTGTTGATACGTTGAGAGGTGAAATCGTTCATGAAATTACTGAATATCTATTTAGATACCTCTGTTATTCAATTCCTAACGTTTTTTGATCACCCACCCCCAACCCCTCCCAGGAGGGGAGTTTCGCGCATCGTCGCCTCACATCGCGATTCCCCTCCTGGGAGGGGCAAGGGGTGGGTTGTAAAAATATGTTAGGAAGTGAAACCTCTGTTATTAATTTTTTATTCGCTGATGATGCCCCTGAAAAACAGGCGATTACGATTGATTTCTTTGAACATTGGGTAAAAACTCGCAAGTATGATGTGTACATTTCAAGCGTTGTTGTTGAGGAGATCAACGCAACTCCGAATCTCTTGCATAAACAAAAGCTTTTAGATGTCTTGAATCAATATCCGTTGCAATATGTCGAGATCGAACAGTCCGAGGATATCGCCTTCTTAGCCGAATTATATATTGCGCATCGCATCATCCCGCAGAAAAAAGTCGCCGACGCCTTACATATTGCAATTGCGACGGTGAATCGCATGGATATTTTATTGAGTTGGAATTACCGACATTTGGCGAATGTC
The DNA here is from genome assembly GCA_000739515.1 of Candidatus Moduliflexus flocculans. GTDB lineage: Bacteria > Moduliflexota > Moduliflexia > Moduliflexales > Moduliflexaceae > Moduliflexus > Moduliflexus flocculans. Next base: position 1,129,593 of record DF820456.1, on the reverse strand, counting down.
CAACGTAAACATCAAGTGCAGATGGTCAATATTGCTCACAATTATGTCTCTCCGTTAGAAATTGTGACCCCATTAGAGGTGATGAGTGATGAAGATGAACGCGACGAATTTACCGATTTCCCAAGCCCAAATTGAGGTATGGGAGATGAAAGCGCACCTGTATGAACAGGTGAAAACCCTTCCTCTCGATCAGGCGATTCGCGCCGCATTAAAACATGCTCACGAAACAATGGCGCGATTGATACACGAGGGGAAATTAAAGACAACGTCAAACAATCGCGAGAAACGGGTGTGAAAAAACAACGAGCGGTTTTGACCGTTCACGCCTATCAATCAATGATTTTTATGGAATGATCGGCAGGAGGAGTCAGGAACATTGCTCCTCCTGCCAATCGTGTTTATATGGCAATAATTCGACCATTCAGACCGTATCGCCCGACGCCGGAGACGACGCCGCGCGTGGCTGCGCTGCCCTATGACGTCGTCAACACGGCGGAAGCGAGAGCCATCACCGCCGCGAATCCGCTGTCGTTTTTGCGCGTGGATCGCGCCGAAGTTGATCTGCCGCCGGAGATTGACCTGCACGATCCGCAAGTCTATCAACAGGCAAAACGTCGGCTCAATCAGATGATGGACGACGGGACGCTTGTTCGCGAAGCCGCGCCACAATACTTTATTTACAAAGAAGTGATGCGCGGACGCTCGCAAGTCGGCCTCGTTGTCTGCGCCGCGATTGACGACTATCTTTCCGGCGTGATTAAAGTGCATGAATTGACGCGGTCGGACAAAGAACGCGACCGCATCAACTACGTGGATGTCTGCAACGCCAACACCGGCTTGCTGTTTCTGACGTATCGGGCGCAGGATCGCATCAGCGCGATCATCGCCGACTGGATGCGCGACCATGCGCCGGTCAATGATTTTGTCACCGATGACGACGTGCG
>DF820456.1:1125037-1128550 GCA_000739515.1 Candidatus Moduliflexus flocculans | reverse complement strand
CGATCATCGCCGACTGGATGCGCGACCATGCGCCGGTCAATGATTTTGTCACCGATGACGACGTGCGCCATGTCGTCTGGGGCATTGACGACATCCAGACGATTTCCGATTTGACGGAACTGTTCGGCGGCGTCGAATCGCTCTACATCGCCGACGGGCATCATCGCGCCGCCTCCGCCGTGAAAGTCGGGCAGATGCGGCGGGAGCAGCGCCCCGATTACACCGGCGACGAGCCGTTCAATTATTTCCTCGTCGCGCTCGTCCCGGATAGCGACCTCTGCGTCATGGATTACAACCGCGTCGTGCGCGATCTGAACGGCCTTTCATCCGAAGAATTCATTCACAAGATTGCAGAAAAATTCATGGTTGAGCCATGTCTTGTCAATGAGCCATACTCGCCGACCGCCGCGCATCTGTTCGGCATGTATCTTGACGGTGCGTGGTATAAATTGACGGCAAAACCGGGGACGTTCGACGACGACAACGTGATCGAGCGCCTGGATGTCTCGATTTTGCAAAACAATCTGCTCGCGCCGATTTTAGGCATCCGCGACCCGAAAACCGATCAACGCATTGATTTTGTCGGCGGCATTCGCGGCTTGCAGGAATTGGAACGGCGCGTGGCGAGCGACATGGCGGTCGCTTTCGCCCTCTATCCGACGAGCGTTCACGATGTCATGGCGGTCGCGGACGCCGGGCAAATCATGCCGCCGAAATCCACCTGGTTCGAGCCGAAACTCCGTTGCGGGCTGTTTGTCTATGTTCTTTGAGAAGAACGACTCCGGCGATACTTTATCCTTGACAGTTCCGCTGTCACGTCATAGAGTTTCATCATCATTGATTACCACGAAACACACAGAATACACAAAAAGATCGTAACTATTGAGGTCTCAGGAGTGCCAAAGCTTGCTTTGGCCGCCCGAAGACTCTTTCTGACGCGACCTTGTCGCGTTGCCAAAGCAAGCTTTGGCACTCCTGAATATTTCAATTTTCGTGTATTTCGTGTGTTTCGTGGTGAAATAAAAACGGAGGTGATGCGCAGGAATCGAAGAAGCAGAAAACTGTCTCACCATCACTCAAACAGCGATCAATAACCTCACGCAGAAAGGAGCATGTTATGAAAAAGGTGATCTTGTGTGTTCTTCCTATTGTCGCGCTGACACTTCTCGCCGCGACCGTATTTGCTGAAGTGAAAAACCCCGACACGTTCGTCAAAGTCACGTATGGCACGATTCCGACGCTCGATCCGGCGACCGCGTATAATACCACCAGCGCGCAGCGCATCGAAAATATTTATGAACGCCTTGTGCGTCGCGATGGCTCGTTCACCGATAAATTCGTCCCGGTTTTAGCCACCGAAGTCCCGACGATTGAAAATGGCTTGCTGGCTGCCGATGGCCTGACCTACACCTTCCCGATTCGCAAAAACGTTAAATTCCACGCGGGCGGCGACCTGACGCCGAGCGATGTGGAATATTCGTTAGAGCGCACGATGGTGACGGATCAGGATGGCGGGCCGTCCTGGATGCTGTTAGAAGCGTTGATCGGCGACGGCGCGACCCGCGATGCTGATGGGAAAATCAAAGATGGCATCTTCGAAAAAATCATGAGCGCGGTGGAAGTGCAGGGGGATAACGTCGTGCTGCATCTGCCGAAAGCGTATCCGCCGCTGATGGGGATTCTGGCAAATAGCTGGTCGGCGATTCAGGATAAAGAATGGGTGATTGAGCAAGGCGGCTGGGATGGCACGGCGGAGAACGCGCCCAAAGCCAATAACCCGGAATTTTTGCATGAAACGCTGCAAAAAATCATGAACGGCACCGGCCCGTTTTTGATGAAATCGTGGGATCCGTCCGGAGATTTCGTCTTCGAGCGGTTTGAGGGATACTGGGGCGAAAAACCGAAACTGAAACGCGCGATTTTCAAGCCAGTGGAAGAATGGAATACCCGCAAATTGATGCTGATGAACGGCGACGCGGATTATGTGACGGTTGACGCGATGTATGTCTCGGAAATGCAGGGATTGAACGGGATCAAAACGTATCGCGTGCCGCAATTGGCCGTCAGCGCCGCCCTGTTCTGCCAGAAGATCAATCCGGATCAAAATACCAGCATCGGCAGCGGCAAGCTTGATGGCGAAGGGATTCCGCCGGATTTCTTCGCGGATATTCACGTCCGCAAAGCGTTTATGCACGCGTTTGACCGCGAACTCTACGAAGAAGACGTGCTGCAAAACATTGAAACCATCCCGACCAATCCGAACGTGCCCGGCCTGCCTTATGCGATTGACGTGCCGGTGTACGAATTTAGTTTAGACAAAGCGGCGGAAGAGATGAAACAGGCGTGGGGCGGCCAGGTCTGGGAAAAAGGCTTTAAAATGACCATCACGCATAACAGCGGCAACGAAAAGCGCGAAAAAGCGGCCTTGATGCTGGCGGAAAACATCATGTCGCTGAATCCGAAATTCAAAATCGAAGTCGCGAACGTGGAGTGGAAAGACTACCTCGTGAAGTACAAAAACTTCCAATATCCGCTCTTTATCATCGGCTGGGGCGCGGATTACGCCGATCCGCATAATTTCCTCTACACCTATATGCACAGCAACGGCGCGTATGGGAAATTTGCGGGCTACTCCAACCCGGAAGTGGATAAACTCGTTGACGAAGGGATTGCGACGGTTGATCCGGCCAAACGCGAGGAAATTTACAAAAAACTGCAAAACTTGTGGTACACCGAAGCGATTGGGCTGTGCATTTATCAGAATACCGATATTCGCCACTATCGCGACTGGGTGCAGGGCTTTGTCCCGAATCCGCAAGACGACGACGCCTCGGAATGGCTGTTCCAGTTATCGAAAGACGAGGCGAAATAATACGAATAGCATTTTCACCACGAAACACACAAAATACACGAAAAAATTCAACCATGTTTATTTTCGTGTATTTCGCGTGTTTCGTGGTGATCATAAGAGAATAATTCTATGGAACTCGATGCGAAACTCTGGTTAAAGAAAAAAGTGATGCGGCAGAACAGTCTTTTCAGCGATGTAGATGATCTCCGCTTAGATTACCTGATTGGCAACGCCCAGACTAAGCTGCTGAATCAGGGCGATTTTCTGTATCATAAAGGGGCGGAAGCCAACGACACCTTTTGCATTATTATCTTTGGAAAAATGAAAATTGTCGGGGCGAACGGGCAGGAACTCGCTATCGTGAAAAGCAGCGAAATCCTCGGCGAAATCGGCATTATCGGCCTGTATAACAAACGCACGGCAGACGTGGTTGCCGTCGAACCGACTTCGATTTTAGAATGGACATTCGGCGATATTAAAGACAAAGCGCCGTATCTGCTGCCGAAATTGAAACAGGCTGCGCTGCGCAAATTGAGCGCGACGCGGAAGGCATAAACCACATTTTTCTCCGACGTGTACAATTAGCTTGTAGGAAATTGTTATGACAAAAATAGAACTTGAACACAACATTATTCAGGAAATGCAGCAATGCTCGACTGAAA
>DF820456.1:1117405-1124948 GCA_000739515.1 Candidatus Moduliflexus flocculans | reverse complement strand
ATTGTTATGACAAAAATAGAACTTGAACACAACATTATTCAGGAAATGCAGCAATGCTCGACTGAAACGTTAGCAGAAGTTTTGGATTTCATTCAATTCCTGCATGTCAAACGGGACGCGACATGGCGATATGCTAACGGTACAGAGGTAACACCTATTCTATTTACGTCCCTCCCCGCGACACTTGAAACACAATTACCCCGACATTATTGCGGCGAAGTGCGTTCATCGTTAAGACGCGAGGATATTTATGACGATGCGCGATAAATCTTACGGCTGTCATTACCGCAATTTCAGGAGGAAAACGCCATGCTCCATTTTATTCTGCGTCGGTTAATTTTTTTAGTGTTTGTTTTGTTTGGCGTGACTATTATCGTCTTCTCTTTGCTGATGAGCTTCAGCCCGGAACGCCGCGCCGCCGCCTTTATCCGCAGCCCGCAATCGGCGCGGGATATTGATAAAATCGTGGAGCGCTTCGGCCTGAATGACCCGGCCTACATTCAATATGGCCGCTGGATGAAGCAGGTCTTTCAAGGGAATCTCGGCTGGTCGCTGGTCGCCAGCAGCACCGTCATGGAGGCGTTTCTCCGCTATTTCCCGGTGACGCTGGAATTGAATCTCTTTTCGTCGCCGCTGATTATTCTGGCGGGCCTCTGGCTCGGCACGCTCGCCGGAATTCATCGCGATACCTGGATCGACCATCTCTCCCGCATTCTTTCGATTGTGTTCTGGTCGCTCCCGACGTTTCTGTTCAGCCTGATTCTCTTGATGATTTTTTATGGCAAATTCAACTGGTTTCCGCCCGGCATCGTCAGCGACAAGGTCAACCTGTTCATTCTGGATCATCCTGACGCCTTTACCCGCTATACCGGCATGTACACGCTTGACGGCCTGCTGAACGGCCAACTCTGGATTACGCTCGACGCGCTGCGCCATCTTGTGCTGCCCGTCGTCACGAACGTCGCCGTGATCTTCGCGTTGCTCGTCAGAATCATGCGCTCCGGCATGATTGAAACGCTGTCGCAGGAATACATTCTCACCGCAAAAGCCAAAGGCGCGGATAAAAAGACCGTCGAGTTGAAACATGCCCGCAAAAACGCGCTGATTCCGGTGCTGACCGTCTCCGGCGTCCTGATCGCCGGACTCATGACCGGCAGCATTTCCGTTGAATACGTCTTTAATCGGCAAGGCATGGGCTGGTGGTTAGCGAACTCTGCGATCCAATTAGACGTGCCCGCCCTGTTGGCGGTTTGCCTCTTTATCGGCGTGATTTACGTTGTCGCGAATTTGTGCGTCGATCTGCTATATGCCTATTTAGACCCGCGAATTCGATTGAATTGAAATGAAAATGGAGGATTTTATATGATGAACGACCGGGTGAAAATCGTACAATACAAAGATTGTGAGATTTTATGTGCTGACTATACAGGATTGCGCGGACAGGAATTTCTTGCGGTGGCTGAGGCGCATGAGGCGCTCAGTATGCAGAGCCACAGCAAGGAGTTACGGCATCTTATTATTTTGACAAAGGCGTATTTGGATGCGAATTTGCGGAAGCATGCTGCGGAGATGCTTGAACGTCTTGCCGCCAAGGGATTTCACATCAAAACAGCGGCGGTTGGGATTTCGGGAATTCAGCGGATCATTCTTAATGCGGTGAAGAAAGATATGTACGCGGCCAAAACGCTTGAAGACGCCCAGGAATGGTTAGCTCGATAAACCTCAGCTTAACGTCACATCTGAATGGTTTCTACATGAAAATTTATCATTATTATCATAAAAGCAAACTGATTCGCTGGGCGATCAGAGCCTATATTCGCTTGTTCAAACTGAGTGGGCATCCACGTGAGATCGCAGCAGGGTTTGCCGTTGGCATTTTTGTAGGCATGACTCCGTTGCTCGGCGGGCAAATGGCGATTGCCGCATTTTTCGCATCGCTCTTCCGCTGGAATCCCATCTCCGCCGCCATGGGCGTCTGGATTACGAATCCATTGACCGTTCCTTTTGTTTACAGTCTGACGTATGTCGTCGGCATGAAGGTGCTGCGGAATTTCACGACCTTTTATCTTCCTACTCGCCTGAGATTACGAGATTGGGCGAACCTGCTTCAGACCTCGCCCAAAATCATTTTAGCGCTGTTTGTTGGCGGCATTCTGCTCGGCATTCCGCTCGCTATTCTCAGCTATCATCTCGTCTATTGGGCGATCATCGAATATCGGAAGGTGTTGAAAGGGAAAATCGCGGTTAGAGTCGCCAAATTGCGCGAAAGACATCGCCGCCGCCATGATGACGATGAGCAACAGGACGCCGCCACAACAAGAGAAGAGACACGCGACAACTCGCCGCATCTCTGAGAGGCTGTTTTAAAAGTCAGGAGTGTCAACGCTTGCTTTGGCCGTCAAAGCAAGCGTTGACACTCCTTTCGTCGTTCGTTCAACGTGCCTGTGACAGAAAATTTTAAAACAGCCTCTGAGAGGATATAGAAGTTATGCCAAACATCTTTGATAATATCGAACAGCGCCTTGTGAACGCGCTGAACGCCGCGCTTGACGTGGCGTATCGCGCTGATTTTTACCAACAATCTGCGCCCAGTTTTCGACAAATAACATAATTATTTTCAGGGCTGATTTGATGTCTGCGCGATGTTTTCCGCCGATGGGAAAGGGAGAGCGGGATTACAATCCCGCCTTACCGGTTTCTGCTTGACAATCTCGCCTTTCTGTCTATGATTGTCATATTCGCCTCAAATCATTTGACGTTATATTATACGAAAATAAGGAGCAAACATGGCAGAATTGACGTTAATTTCCGAATCGCCGACAGGATTTCGGGCGCTCATCGAGAGCGCGCTAGCCCATGAATCCGGCTTTATTGAGATCGGCATCCGCCAGACGGAACAGCGGATACAGGTATTTGAGCGCCGCTATGCGATGAAAACGGCTGATTTTCTGTCGCGTTATGAGCAAGACGGATTGGAGGAAACTCTGGATTTCGCCGAATGGATTGGCGAATTCAGATTATTAGAGCGTTTGCGGGAAAAAATGCGGACGTTGCGAGGGATTCATTTTGCGAATTGACGCATATTTTCGAATCATTCAAGAACTGATCGCCTCTTCTCACATCGTGTTATTGTCAAACATCACCTATGAACAGCGCGGAGCATTTGAAGGCTTTATTCGTGGGGAACTGACATTTGTGGATGGGTCGTTGCTGCATATTCGAGAATTTGTTGATGTGGAGCGTTCTATTGAATGGCTGATGTATGCCTATCAATATCTCAATCCGTCGAGACAGCTTGTTTTTCGGTATGACAATACGGGACATCATAAAAGATTAGGACTTTCGACCTATCCTCACCATAAACATGACGGCAGCGAATTACATGTTGTTATATCGAATGCGCCGGCACTCGCAGAGGTCTTGCGAGAAATCGAATCGCGCGTCGAATTGTAGCTGCCTTTGTTCAACGTGCGTATCGCCCGCGCTGCTGATTGCGCAAGCGGCGGGAATGCAATCCCGCCCCGCCGCTTGCCGACCTTCCCCCCTTAACTCGAACTGCTTTTTGCTTGACAAAGCGCTTACCTCTTGACGATGCTCCTTGCAGTCATAACTTTCAGAAAATACGGGGTTTACTATCGTGAACGCATTCGCGAATGAGGCGGTGTTTCCTGAACTGTCTCAAGCAAGGAGCCTATCTTATGAAAACTCAAGAACGTTCTCCGATTCATCTCGGAATTGATATTGGTTCAGTTAGTGTTGACGTGATTCTCGTCAATGATGATTATGAAATTCTGCATCAGGCGTATATCCGGCATAAAGGCAAACCGGTTGAAACCACGCTCGACGCGCTGAAAAGCGTGATTGCGGAGTTCGACGCAGAGCGGATCGACTGCATCGCCTTCACCGGCGCGGGCGGCAAAGAAATCGCTAAAGCGATTGACGCTGTCTTTATCAACGAAATTGTCTCGCAAACCAAAGCCACCACGTATCTGCATCCCGAAGTTCGCACGGTCATCGAAATCGGTGGCGCGGATTCCAAATTGATTCGCTTAATGGAAGACCCGACCAGCAAGGAGCTTGTGCTGGAAGATTTTGCCATGAATTCGGTCTGCGCCGCCGGCACCGGCTCGTTTTTGGATCAGCAGGCGAGCCGCCTCGGGATCGCGATTGACGGCGAATTTGGCGAAATGGCGTTAAAATCGGTGCATCCGCCGCGCGTCGCCGGGCGCTGCTCCGTGTTCGCGAAATCGGACATGATTCATTTGCAGCAGATCGCGACGCCCGATTATGACATCGTCGCCGGGCTGTGCTACGCAATGGCGCGAAACTACAAAAGCAACCTCGGCAAAGGCAAAGAGTTCGCCAAACCGATTGCGTTTCATGGCGGCGTGGCCTGGAACAAAGGCGTGGTGAAGGCGTTTGAAGAGATTCTTGATCTGAAAGAAGGGGAATTGATTATTCCGCGTTATTCCGCCTGCATGGGCGCGCTCGGCGCGATTTTAGAAGTATTGGACAAAAAGACGCCGAGCCATTTTACTGGCATCGAACGCTTCGAAGCCTATGTCAACAGCCGTTCCATCGAGGCGACGCGGCTCGCGCCGTTGAAATTCGAAGGCGACCCGACGACGCGCCATTACATCGGCGCCGGGACGATGACGCTGGATAAAAATGCGAACGCCCGCATTCCGGCGTATATGGGCGTGGATGTCGGTTCAATCAGCACGAACGTCGTGGTGATTGACGCCGACGGCAACGTCCTGTCACGCCGCTATTTGATGACTGCCGGACGCCCGATTGAGGCCGTGCGCAAAGGGATCGAAGAAGTCGGAGGCGAAGTGGCCGATCTGGTTGACATCGTCGGCGTCGGCACGACCGGCTCTGGCCGCTATCTGACCGGCGATTTCGTCGGCGCGGACGCGGTGCGGAACGAAATCACGGCGCAGGCGCGGGCTGCCGTGCATATTGACCCGGAAGTGGACACGATTTTCGAAATCGGCGGGCAGGATTCCAAATATATCGGCATTGACAAGGCGGTCGTCGTGGATTTCGAAATGAACCACGCCTGCGCCGCCGGAACCGGCTCGTTCCTTGAAGAACAGGCCGAAAAGCTCGGCATCAGCATCAAAGGCGAATTCGGCACGCTCGCGCTCGGCGCGGAATCGCCGGTCAGCCTCGGCGAACGCTGCACCGTGTTCATGGAATCCGATCTCGTCTTCCACCAGCAGCAAGGCGCGAAAGTGGACGAACTCGTCGCCGGATTGAGCTATTCGATTGTCAAAAACTATCTCAACCGCGTCGTCGGCGACCGGCGCGTCGGTAACAAGATTTTCTTTCAAGGCGGTGTGGCCGCGAATAGAGGGGTTGTTGCCGCATTCGAGCAGGTTGTCGGCAAGCCGGTCATCGTGCCGAAACATCATGACGTGACCGGCGCCATCGGCGTCGCGCTGCTTGCGCGGGATTATCAGCGGCAGCACGGCCACGCGACGAGCAAATTCCGGGGCTTTGACCTCAGCAAGCGCAAATATGAAATCCGCACCTTCGAATGCAAACATTGTTCGAACCTCTGCGAAATCCACGAAGTGCTGGTCGAAGGCTCAGACCCGATGCATTACGGCGGACGCTGCCCGCGTTGGGACGTGAACGGCGAGGAAAAAACCAAATATCGCGAACTGATTCCCGATCTGTTTGCGGAGCGCGAAAAGATGTTGATCGGCTTCTATAAGCCAGAAAAAACGGTGGAACGCGGCGTGAGTTTTGGCATTCCCCGCGCGCTGTATTATCACGAACTCTTTCCGTTTTTTAATGCGTTCCTGTCGGAACTGGGCTTCAAGGTGATTCTCTCGCCGCGCACGAATAAACAAACCATTCACAAGGGCGTTGAAGGGACGGTTGCGGAATCCTGTTTTCCGATCAAAGTCGCGCATGGACAGGTGATTTCGCTGTTAGAGCGGGACGATGTGGATTACATCTTTTTCCCCAGCATTATCGGCATGGAACAGGATGATCCGGATTATAAAAATTTCCATCTTTGCCCATACGTGCAGACCACACCGTATCTGATCAACGCCGCGCTGAATCTGCCGAAAGACAAGTTTTTGCGCCCGGTCGTGACGTTTACGCAGGGACAAAAGGCGCTGTTGAATTCGTTGATCGAATTTGCGAAGCCGTTCGGCAAAACGGCGGAAGAGGTTGAACGCGCGTTGGAAGTGGCGGATCGGACGCAGAAAGCGTTCCGCAGCGCGTTGATGAAACGCGGCGAAGAAATTCTGGAAAGCCTGAGTGAGCAGCAACGCGCCATCGTGATTGTCAGCCGCGTCTATAACGGCTGCGATCCGGGCATCAATCTCGGCCTGCCGACGATTCTGCGCGATCTTGGCGTCCTCGCGATTCCGATGGATTTCCTGCCGGTTCACGCCGAAAAAATCGGCGACGACTGGACGAATATGTATTGGAAATACGGCCAGCGCATTTTAAAAGCAGGCAAAATGATTCGCAACAATCCGAAACTCCACGCGCTCTACATTACGAATTTCAGTTGCGGCCCGGATTCCTTCCTGACCACGTACTTCAAAAAAGTGATGGGCGACAAGCCGTCGCTGATTATCGAAATTGACGAACATAGCGCTCCGGCTGGCGCGATTACCCGCTGCGAGGCGTTTTTGGATAGTCTGGATAATATCAAAGGCCGGACGTACTCGATATATCAACGGACATTTCACGATCACAAGATGCCGTCGCTCGAAGGCCGCAAGCTCTACATTCCGTATATGGGCGACCACTCGTATGCGTTCGCGGCAGGCTTGCGCGGATTGGGGATTCAGGCGGATGTGTTCGGGTTCTCCGATCAAGAAAGCATCGAAATCGGGCGGCAATTCACGACCGGCAAAGAGTGTTATCCGCTGATCGTGACAACGGGCGACATGGTGAAGAAAACCCGCGAGCCAGGCTTTGATCCAGACAAAGCGGCGTTTTTTATGCCGTCAGGCACCGGGCCGTGCCGCTTTGGGCAGTACAACCTGTTTCACCGGCTTGTCATGCAGGAATTAGGTTACGATATTCCAGTTTTTGCGCCGAATCAGGATATGGATTTTTACAAACAGATCGGCGGCTTCGCGAAAACCGCCTGGATCGCGATGGTGGGCGTTGACCTGCTCTATAAAGCGTTGTACGATACGCGCCCGTTCGAAGTGAATCGCGGCGAGACGAACGTCGTGTATCAACGCGCGCTGCAACGGTTCTCGGATGCGCTCGAATTCGGGAAAAGTCCGTATAAGGCGTTAGCCGAATGCGCCGACGAATTTCGCGCCGTGAAGACCGATAAATCGCAGCCCAAACCGACCATCGGCATTGTCGGCGAAATTTATGTCCGCACCCATTCATTCTGCAACGATTTCCTCGTGGATAAAGTCGAAGCGCTCGGCGGAAGAGTCTGGCTTGCGCCGCTGATGGAGTGGATTTATTACACAAACTACACGCGGGGCGAGCACTTCAAAATGGATAAACAGTATTGGAACTGGGTGAAGAATACGATTCAAAACAAGGC
>DF820456.1:1115982-1117211 GCA_000739515.1 Candidatus Moduliflexus flocculans | reverse complement strand
GGGGCGAGCACTTCAAAATGGATAAACAGTATTGGAACTGGGTGAAGAATACGATTCAAAACAAGGCGCAGGCGATGATCGAACACAAGCTCGCCAAACCATTTCACGGCGTGATCGACTATCTTGACGAAACCCCGACTAACGGGATTCTCGATTATTCCGATCCGTATGTTGACCGCTCGTTCGAAGGCGAAACTGTGTTGAGCGTGGGCAAAGTGATTGATTATTATCATCAGCGCGTCAACGGCATCATCAATGCCATGCCGTTCGGCTGTATGCCGGGAACCATCGTCACCGCGATCCTGAAAAAACTGCGGGAAGATCACGACAACCTCCCGATGATTTCGCTCGCTTATGATGGCACACAGCACGCCGGAACAGAGACGAAATTGGAAGCGTTCATGCATCAGGCGAAGCAGCGTATGCACCTGAAACGATAAGAATTTTTTCGGTAGCACGGGGTTGCGTCCTCGTGACTTTTCGCGCGGGGAGACCCCCGCGTTACCATTCACCAACATTATCGCGGCAACCGTTGAGAGCGCAGGGGTTTCAGAGAATCGTTTCTCCCTCTGCGCTTCTCTCTGTGTACCGCAACGAGGCAGAATGACATGGCAAATTTAGTAGTTCTTGGGATGCAGTGGGGCGACGAGGGCAAAGGCAAAATTGTAGATATGCTGACAGATAAATTCGATGTGGTCGCCCGTTATCAGGGCGGGCATAACGCCGGGCATACCGTCAAAATCGGCGACCGGCAGTTTGTGCTGCATTTGCTTCCGGCGGGGGTGCTGCATCCCGGCAAACAGTGCGTGATCGGCAATGGCGTTGTGGTTGACCCGAAAGCGCTGCTGCATGAAATCGAGGAATTACGCAAAGAAGGCATTAACGATTTTGAAAACCGCTTATTCGTCAGTGCGCGCGCCCATGTCATTCTCCCATATCATCGCCTGTTGGACCGAGCGCATGAAACTGAACTCGGCACGAAAAAAATCGGCACCACCGGACGCGGGATCGGCCCGACATACGAAAATAAAATCGCCCGTTCCGGCATGGTGATTTCCGATCTGCTGAACCCGGAATTATTCAAAGAAAAGTTGTTGGCGAATCTCGCCTTTGCGAAACGCATGGTGAAAGGGGACGCACCGGAGTTGGCGTTTGACGAGATTTACGCGACCTATTTAAATTATGGCGAGCAGATTCGTCCGCTCGTCGCAGATTGTTCGCTGCTGCTG
>DF820456.1:1090457-1115787 GCA_000739515.1 Candidatus Moduliflexus flocculans | reverse complement strand
TTACGCGACCTATTTAAATTATGGCGAGCAGATTCGTCCGCTCGTCGCAGATTGTTCGCTGCTGCTGCATCAAGCGATGAAGGCGGGTAAGCACGTGCTGTACGAAGGGGCGCAAGGAACGATGCTCGACATCGATCATGGCACGTATCCGTATGTCACGTCCTCCAGCGCATGTGCGGGTGGCGCTTGCACCGGGCTTGGCGTCGGCCCGACCAACATTGACGGCGTGCTCGGCGTGATCAAAGCCTATACTACTCGCGTCGGCGAGGGGCCGTTCCCGACCGAGTTGCATGACGCCACCGGCCAGCGCATCCGCGACCTCGGCAGCGAATACGGCGCGACTACCGGCAGACCGCGCCGCTGCGGCTGGTTCGACGCGGTGGTTGGCCGCTATGCCGTGCGGGTGAATGGCGCGAGCGCGTTAGCCATCATGAAAATGGATATTTTGGATGCCTTTGCGAAAATTGCGATTTGCACCGGCTACCGCTATCGCGGCAGCGTCGTGACCGAATTGCCGATGGAGCCGCAAGCGTTGGAAGCGTGCGAGCCGGCCTATGAAGAATTCGACGGCTGGCAGCAATCTACCGTCGGCATTACTCAATATGACGATTTGCCCGAAAAAGCAAAAGCGTACCTGAGCCATTTGTCAGACTTGCTGGAAACTGAAATCGCGCTGATTTCCACCGGGCCAAAACGAGAGCAGACGATTATCACCCCTCGCTGCGGCAGCCTGCTCAAATTCGGCGCGTGTTAATAACATCGAATACGAAAAGGGAATGGATGAAGGCTGAAGCCGCTCGAATTCGTTCCCTTTTTGTATTTGATGTCGTTTCTAAAATAAATTTTTCATTTCTCCCTTGCAAAAAAGACATACTCGATGCGTATATACATGCTAAGCGTAGCGAGCAATCCTTGTCGTGTTCTGTCAAGGTGTGCTTGACGGGTGCGCCTGTACCGCGAACATCTTCGTTCGCCCGTCTTGCGGACGAGGACGTCCGCGGTATGATAACAGTAGTTTCCATCAGAAATTTACAGCCCTGACTCTCGGGGAGAATCCCAATAACAATGATTTCAAAAGGAGTTTACGATGAAACGATTTTTAAGCGGTGTCTGCATGATGATGTTAGTTGTTCCGGCGCTTGTGTTTGCGCAGACGGAAGACCCGGCCATTAAGGCGATTGAGGCATATATTTACGGGACGATGGATGAAGCGGCCAAAGAGGCGGCAGTCAAAGAAGCGTTAGAGAAAAACCCTGAGCTTGTCAATGCGACGATTGACGACAGGCCGATCTTAGAATGGGCGGTGGATAATATCGGCGTTGAAGGGGATTTAGGGCGAAAATCGGAGAATCTCGCGCAGATGTTGGTGGCAAAAGGCGCGGACGTGAACCTGAAAGATGACGATGGGATGCCGTTGCTGACGAAATACGCTATGTTCGCGAGAGTTGAGCCGATGGCATTTTTGCTGAAAAATGGCGCGGACGTGAACGCCAAAGACAAGGCTGACGAGCGCACGGCGCTGCATTGGGTGACTTTGTTGAATGAAATGGACGCTGAACCGGAAAATATCGAGCAATTTGTTCAGGCTATCGAGTTGCTGTTCGATAATAAGGCGGAAATTGACGCTGCGGATAAGCGCGGAACCACGCCGTTGCATAATGCCGCGTTTTTAGGCAACCTGAAAATGACAGAGCTTTTGGTTGCGAAAGGCGCGGATATGGTCTTAAAAGATCATGACGGCTATAATGCCTTAGGCGCAGCCATCGCTCGCACCGAAGAAAACTGGGCGAATGATGACGAAAAAGCCGCCACGCAGAAAACGATTGATTTTCTGAAAAGCAAAGGCGCACAGGATATTCGCCCGGCAGAGTAACGTTAAAAATTCGAAACCTCACAGGTCTTGAAGACCTGTGAGGTTTTTCCATGCCTGATGTTTACCAGGCGCGTTCCTGTTCGCGCAAAAAAGCGAATCCTGTTTGCGTGAATTTCCGGCCATCGGGACAGAGATTCTGAAAAATCCCGCGCCGATACGCAAAATCTCCGATTGACGTATTATAGGTTTCTAACAGCAGACAGCCGTCAAAGCTGATCTCATGCAGTGTCTTAAAAACTATCGGCCAGGGCACTAAGCCGCCGCCAGGAACGCCGCGATCATTTTCACAAGCATGTAATCCCCATAAACGGCTTTGCACTGTTCGAATCGCTTGCGCGTAATCCCGGATTTCGGTCACTAAATGATAGGTGTCTAACAACACGTAGAGATTCGGATGATCTGCCAGCGTTAGCAAGCGCATCGCCTGTTCAGGCGTGTTGACAAGGTGCGTCCTGAAATGACTCATCGGTTCTAACACAATCTTGACGCCTTGTCGCGTGGCGTAATCGGCTAATTCGTGCAAACCTTCGGCAATTCGCAGATATTCTTCCGGCGGCGGAACGCGGCGCTTGACGACGCCGGGATGACCATAAAGCGCTCCGGTATAGGCAATTCCGCCGATTTCAGCCGTCAGATCAACCTGGCGTTTATGCCAGACCAACCCGGTTTGCCGGTCGTCCGAACGCTCAGACGAGAGATCGCAGTGCAGCGGCCATTCTCCGCCCGGCCCTGTTGTGAGTTGCAGCCCCAATTCTGTTGCGCGGTGACGGGTCAGTTCAGGCGTGAAATGCACGTCATCGCCAATCGCGATTTCCACGACCGACGCTCCGAGCGCCTGAGCGGTTTCTAACACGTCCAATTGATCGTCAGCCCAATGATCCGTAAACAGATAACAATGCACGCCATATTTCATATCATCGCTCCTTTTTAGGAATTCCCTGTAAGAATGCCCCTAGTAGATGCGAGCGTTGATTTGTATAAGACCTCACTGGTCTCGAAGACCTGTGAGGTCTGTCGTTATGAATTTTTAATGCTCGCATCTATAATAAAATATATTATATAAATAATGTGTTATAGATATAATATATTATGAATTTTGTATGTCGCTTTTGAAATAATTTTCATCGCCTTCAGAAAAATGCAAGAAAAAATCATAAACGACAACGAATAAGAGAAGAGAACGAATAGGGGGCTTAAGGGCGCTTAGATTCTATTTATAGATTTTTTCTTGCTCATCTTGACAAAGACGAAATTGGCATAATAGCAATAATTATCCGAATCACCATTTTTTACGAACCACTATTTTATTGGGAGGAACATCATGATCTATCGTACATTAGGGCGCACAGGTTGGAATGTCTCAACAATCAGTTTTGGTGCATGGGCAATTGGCGGCACATGGGGAGAAGTCAAAGACGACGAATCCATCGCGGCCTTGCATAAAGCGATTGACATGGGCGTGAATTTTATTGATACCGCCGATGTCTATGGCGATGGGCGCAGCGAGCGGCTGATCGCGAAAATCTTGAAGGAACGCTCCGAAACGATTTATGTCGCCACCAAAGCCGGAAGGCGGCTGAATCCGCACGTTGCCGACGGTTATAATCGCCAGAATCTCACGGCGTTTATCGAGCGCAGTTTAAAAAATCTCGATGTGGACGCGCTCGATTTGGTGCAATTGCATTGTCCGCCGACCGAAGTCTATTACCGCCCGGAAGTCTTTGAGGTGATGGATGATTTGCAGAAGCAAGGCAAAATCAAACATTACGGCGTCAGCGTCGAAAAGGTCGAAGAAGCGCTGAAAGCCATCGAATATCCGAACGTCAAAACGGTGCAGATCATTTTTAATATGTTCCGTTTGCGCCCGGCGGAACTCTTTTTCGAACAGGCCAAACGCCGCAATATCGGCATTTTAGCGCGTGTGCCGCTTGCCAGCGGAATGCTGACTGGCAAAATGACAAAACAAACGGCATTCGAAAAAGACGACCACCGCGCCTTTAACCGGCATGGCGAAGCCTTTGACAAAGGCGAAACCTTTTCTGGAGTGGAGTATGATGTCGCGCTTCAGGCGGTCGAAGAATTGAAAAAATTGTGCCCCGGCAATATGTCACTGACGCAAATGGCGCTGCGCTGGATTCAGATGTTCGACGCTGTCACCTGCGCGATCCCCGGCGCAAAACGCCCGGATCAGGCGGAAGCGAATTTCTCCGCCGCCGATCTGCCCGCGTTAAGCCCGGAAGTTATGTCCGGCGTCGCCGCGATTTACGAACAATATATCAAGAATCCAGTGCATTATCTGTGGTAAGTATGGTAGAGACCTCACAGGTTTCTAAAACCTGTGAGGTCTCAGTCCCGTAATTTCACGCGTCATCTGCCCTAACGTGAGTTGCGATCAAACATGTTTTTAAGAACACAGGAAAATACTTATGAAAAGAATGTTGCAATTGTGGATCATCGGAATTTTCGGGATGTTGTGGCATTATGGGCATGCTCCCGCCGCCGAACTGCCAAAAGATACGTTGATAATCGGCATGCAGACCGCAAGCACGATTTCGCTGGACCCCGCCAGAGCGTATGAATACACCTCAGCAATTTTAGTGAATCAATTGTATGATAAATTAGTGGATTTTGCCCCGGATGATGTCACACGCCCCGTGCCAGAGTTGGCGGAATCATGGGAGGTGAGCGAGGATGGCAACACCTGGACATTTCATCTTCGCAAAGATGCCTTGTTTCACAGCGGAAATCCTGTGAACGCGGATGCTGTGGTGTTCTCGCTGCGCCGAGCTATTGCGTTGCAAGGCGGTCCGTCCTGGCTGCTGACGCAGTTTGGCATGACGCCTGAATCGGTGCAAAAAGTTGACGATGCAACCGTGCAAATCGTTCTTGATCAGCCCTACGCGCCCGGGATTTTTTTAGCCGCGTTAGCCTACACCATCGGAGGAATTGTCGATCCGGCGATGGTCAAACAATTCGAGCAAGACGGCGATTCGGGCAGCGCGTGGCTGAACGAGCATTCCGCCGGTTCTGGCGCGTATCGCCTGGAACGCGCAATACAGAACGAACATTTTGCGCTGCAAGCGAATGAGCGCTACTGGAAAATGTCTGTTCCGATGAAGCATATTATTTTTCAGAACGTACCGGAGGCGATGAATCAGTTGATGATGCTGCAAAATGGCGATATTGATCTGGCCTGGAATCTTTTGCCAGGGCAACTTCAACAATTACGCGAAGAATCCCCAACCGTCCAGATTTCAGCGACGCCGGTCTTTTCTCTGCGCTATTTAGCGATGAATGTCGGCTATGAACCATTAAGCAAGCCATTGGTGCGAGACGCGATTCGTTATGCGATTGATTATGACACGATTGTGACCCATATTCTCGAAGGCGCGGCGGTAAAAGCCCAGACATTTCTTCCTTTCGAAGCGATGTTTGCCTCCAATCCGGCCACGCCATACGCCTACGATCTTGAAAAAGCCAAACGGTTGCTGATAGAAGCCGGCTATCCCGACGGATTCGATGTGGAACTGCTCTGCGCCACCGATCAAATCCCGTCGGACATCGCGCAGAAAATGCAGAGCGATTTTGGCAAAATCGGCATTCGCGTCACTGTTACATCTATGCCAGCCGCCCAGGTGTCAAAAAGTTTTCGCGGGCGGAGTTTTCAAATGGCATTAGCGACATGGGCATCTGATTACGCTGATCCTGACGCGAACGCCAAGCCCTTTGCCCATGCCAACAGCCTCGGCGACGACGCTGCTGTAAAACAAATCGCCTGGCGATGTCAGTATGTGAATCAGGAAACCTCGCGCATGGTGGAAAAGGCTGTCCGCGAATCGGATGCGGTTCAACGCGCCGCGTTATATCGCCAAATTACGGAAAAGATATTGCATGATGGCCCTGTGGCTATTTTATACTATCCCCTGCAACTGTATGCGCTGCGGCCTGAAATCAAGGGGTTCGTGCCATCGCCGCTCTTTTTTCTGCATGACTTTTCATCAGTATGGAAAGAATAAAAAATCACAGATCGGCGGTCTTGTTTCGAATGTCGCGAACCCATCGCTCTTCAGACGTGACGCTAATGCGAATCAATCAACTCCGGCGGTTTCTTCGACAATCGGTTCTTTTGCGGCTCCAGCGGCGTATTTGCGTTCGATGGCGGCGTCTAAGGCGATGATCATCTGCCGGGCGACGACGAGCGCCTGTGTCCAGTCTGGCGGCTGCGCGTTGGGGCTGGCGAACACGGCGTAATTGCGGGCGAGCCGCAACGCGTCCATCTCGTCGATCATTTTCGCGGTGAACAACTGCTCTTCTACCAATTTATCGAGCAACTGCGCGAATTCCGCGCTGCGCTGCGAGGAGCGCAGGAACGACTTTTTCGCGTGGGGATCGAGATAGGCGGCTTGCAGGAACGACAAGTCGGCGAAACGGGCTTCGACAAAATTAAATGCCTGCAAAATGGCGGATTCCGGCGAAATGTCGAAAAGTTTATTCAGAAACGCGAGGACATTGCCCTGTCCTTCCAACACGCCAAACAGGTGAATGTCCGCTTTGTTCAGGCCGAACTCGAAGAGCGTGTCCGCGAGTTCGACGCCGTATTCGTCATGCAGAAAGCGCCGCGCAAATTCGGTCGTTTCGTCTAAATAGCGATAAACCGTCCGCAATTCCGGGCGCTCGAAACGGTGCTGCAAGGTCTGGCGGTCTTCGTGCAGCAGTTCGAGAAACGGGCGCTCCGGCAATTTGACGCGCTCCTTTTTCAGCAGATCGAGCGCCTTGTTGAACGACAGCGGCGTTCCTTTGACGGCATCGTTCAGGCTGTGCCCGGCGTCAATCAGGCGGTCGTGCAGCAACAATTCCGCCGCGTTCGCGAGATGCAGCGCAATAAATGGATATTTGCGCTCGTTCGCCTGCCGGAAGAGTTCCATTGAATGAATGAGAAGTTCGATAGCGTGAAAAAACAGCGGAGATTGATCGCTCATGCGTGGCCTCCTTATAAATTTAGACCTCACAGGTTTTCAAAACCTGTGAGGTCTCTGTTTCACCAATTATAACAACATCTCGCCGGTCACTTTCGCCACTAACAGATTCGACAAAATCACCGGCTTGCCGGTGGTCTCTTTGACGATGTCGCGCATTTCCCTGGTGTAACCGAAGCAGTGCATGACGATGAAGTTGATGTCATAGCGCTGGAGTTGGTGCGCGGCTTCGATAATGCCATCGTTGCCAAGATGCGGCGACGCAGTGGCAAAGACCGGCACGATGCCGTTGCAGGCGAGATTGCGGCGCATCTGCTTCTGTTGCTCGCCGGTGGGAATCATGACGCCGACAACCTGCCCTGCGCTGGCTAATGCGGCGACGGTGTTATCCACGATTTTTTGCGGAATAATGAACGGCACGGGATAACGAAATGGGCGGAAATCGCCGGTGCAAAGGAGAATCGCCGCGTCAATCTGCTGCGTTTGCAATGAATCCGCGCAGGCTTGAATGCGCGGCAGAAGATAGCGTCGCCCGACGATATGCTGCGAGCCGTCGGCCATCTTGACGACTAATACGTCATCCCCTTCACTCGGCGCCATGCGCTTGACATCGGCGTCAGTCAGGCCATCTAATGCGCCTGCTTCAATCATCTCGGCGTGGTCGCCCCATATATCCTCAAAAATGCTCAAAATATCCGGGCGCGGCGATTGGCCGATACTGATCATCCCTATCCTCGGTTTATGACTCATAAGAAGGTCCTCGTTGATTTATTCGAAAAAGCTTTTCTTGCAAAACGATCGTTCTCGATCTCTCTATTTCGTTTTTCTGTAAATGCGCATTGGGGAAATCTGTCAAGTTTTCATCGGTCACCTTCAGATGACAGCCAGAAAGTGACATCACAACCATATGACTTTTTTTGTAGAGAATTGATCGCAGAATGTGATCCTAACATAATGTTTCAACCCACCCCTTGCCCCTCCCTGGAGGGGAATCGCGGATCGAAGCGATTCTGTCTGGAATTCCCGTCCGGGGAGGGGTTGGGGAGAGTGAACGAAAAACGTTAGGAAATGAATAGGTGATAAATACAGAGGCCTCGCCGCGAGCGAGTTCCCGCGCGATCCCCGCGCCGATGCCAATTTTCCGGCTCGTTCCTGTAACAAGGGCAACCGTGTTTTTCAGGAGACACATTAAAATTTTTCCTCTTTGTGAAATGTAAAAAATAAGTTCGAGATAGAGACAGACCTCACAGGTCTTCGAGACCTGTGAGGTGAGGTCTGAGCCGAAATAATTACTATTTTTTTGCCTTACCGCCGGGCAAGCTCTTGCAGCCGCGCAATCCGTTCTTCAGTGGACGGATGCGTGCTGAACAGCGATGCGAGGCCGCTACCGGAAAACGGTTTCATAATAAACAGATGCGCGGTCGCGTTGTGCGTCGGCGTCTGCGTAAGCGGAAAACGTTCGACGCCCATGCTGATCTTTTGTAATGCTCGCGCTAACGAAAGCGGCTGACCGCTGATCTCCGCGCCTGCGCGGTCCGCCATAAATTCGCGGGAACGCGAGATCGCCATTTGAATCAGCATGGCGGCAATCGGCGCAAAAATCGCGGCAAATAACATCCCAATCGCACCGCCGTCGCGGTCGTCATCGCGCCCGCCGCCCGCAAACATTGCGCCCCATCGCGCCATTGACGCGACAAAGGAAATCGCGGTGGCAAACGTCGCGGCAATCGTCTGAATCAGAATATCGCGGTTTTTGACATGCCCTAATTCATGGCCGATCACGCCCGCCAATTCCTCGCGGTTCAGCATCCGCATGATGCCGGTGGTCACGGCGACCGCCGCATGATTCGGGTCGCGCCCGGTGGCAAAGGCGTTCGGCGTCTCGGTCTGGATAATATAGACGCTCGGCATCGGCAGATTGGCGTTCGCGGCTAATTGCTGCACTAATCCGTAGAGTTCTGGCGCGCTCCCTGCTGAAACTTCTTGCGCGTTATACAGCCGCAGCACTAACTTGTTGCTGAACCAATAAGAAAAAAAGTTCATGCCGAGCGCCACGATAAACATCATGACAATGCCGCGATCTCCGGCGACCATGCCGCCGATAAACATCAAAATTCCGGCCAGTCCGGCCATAAGTACGGCTGTTTTAATTGAATTCATTGTTCTTTGCTCCTGTGATCATGCCATGACTTTGAAAAGATCATCTCTCCTGTAGAGACGCACGGCCGTGCGTCTCTACCATCCGGGGACAACGATGATCGAATATTTCGTGTATTTCGTGGTTGCCGCTAAATAGTTACGTATGTTCGCCAAACCGGTCACCAACATTCAGCCGATAGCCCCGGCAGAAATCGCTGCATCGCATCGCTTTTTTGTTTTCTGGCTGAATTTCTATCATGCGCAAAACGCCCGCGCCGGTCTTGAGCAGAGGGCCGCGCTCCTGATCGATTTGAACGACCGCGCCGGGCTGCTGCTCTGAAAAATCACCGGGAGTGTCGGCATCAATCGCGACCTGCAACACTTTGACGCATTTGCCGTGAATCGTGGTATATGCGCCCGGCCAGGGAAAAAAGCCGCGCACTTTGCAATCAATCGCGAATGCTGATTCATTCCAGTCAATCAGGCCGTCTTCTTTTTTCATCAGCGGCGCGTAGGTCGCTGCCGCGTGATCTTGCGGAATGCGGACGAGCGTTCCGGCTTCCGCTTGCCGCAGCGTTTCGATCAACAGATCTGCACCGAGAATTGCCAGCTTGTCGTGCAGCGTCGCGGTCGTTTCGCGCGGCTCAATCGGAATTGTTCGCGCTAACAGCAGATCGCCGGTATCCATCCCCTTATCCATAAACATCGTTGTGACGCCGGTTTCGGTTTCGCCTCGCACAATCGCCCAATTCATCGGTGCTGCGCCGCGATATTTCGGCAGCAGCGAGGCATGGACATTGATGCAGCCCAAACGCGGAATTTTCAGCAGCGATTCCGGCAAAATCTGGCCATAAGCCACAACCACAATGACATCCGGGGTCAGGTCGCGAATCTGCTGTATGACGCCTTCTTCGCGCACGCGCTTCGGTTGTAAGATCGGAATGCCATGCTGTTCCGCCAGCGTTTTGACTGGCGGCGCGGCGATATGCTGCCCGCGTCCTTTGGCGCGGTCCGGTTGCGTTACAACCGCTTGCACGGCATAACCGCACGCGATCAATTTCTGCAATGTGGGCACCGCGAATTCCGGCGTTCCCATAAAGATAATCTTCATTTTTTGCTCCTCGTTGTTGCTGTCAGTCAAATGTAAAAAATACGTTCGCACAAGAGATTTCACAGGTTTCCAAGACCTGTGACGTCTCTTGTGCGAATTTATTTTTGTAATTATACGAAACAGGCAAATAGAGAGAAAGTCAAGGAATAATTGCTGGCAGATATTGGGAAAAACAGGAGCAGGGGCAGTTGTCAGACACGCGGAACGTGTCTGACAGCATCATCAATCTAGCTGACGGCTGCGCATACGTTTGCGTTCTTCCTTGACACACGCGCGAATCTGTTCGCGATACGTTTCCGGATTCACCATCACCACCGAGAGGTTCGGCGCGGTGGCGTCATCTGACAGGAGCGTGATCGTTCCGATGCCTAACAGGCGCTGCCCGAACGTTTGAGACAATGTGGTATCGTTGACGCGGTAAAATTCTACTTCCTCGATGACTTTGGAAAAAAGGCCGCGCGAGATGATCAACCGCTGCGACGTGATGCGAAGCGATTCGCCAAATTGCTGAATCCATGAGAGGATTAGCCCGATATTCCAGCCAAACAACAGCAGCCACCAGAACGAATGCGACAAATGCACGACGCGAAACGGCGCATATCCTTCGAAAATCGTATATTCTTCAGTCATTCTTGTTCCGATCCTTATTCCTCGAACGGCCTCCAAAACAGGAGTTTTGCATAGACATTTTTCTCGCCGAGTTCCGCGTTGATTTCTTCTTCGATTTTCGTAATATGCGCTAACGTCTTAATTGGTTCGCCTTCCCATTCGGCATTGGCAAAAAGCGCTTCGCCATTGTCGTAATACACATACGATACAAAATATCTCATAGGATACTCCTTTTCGAATTGGTGATAAATGATATGACCTGGAAATAAAGTTCGCCGCAGAAATAACGTGCCACAAAGGTGTCTGACAGCTTTTCTTGACCACAACGTTTTGTGCCATTACACCTGCGGAGTGCAACGCTGAATTGTGACGAAAGAAGTCTATGTGTTCTGCCTGTGCCGGTCAAGAAAAAAGATCACGTTTGCTGGAATGGAAGCCGGACTGTAAACGTGGTGCCGTGGCCTAACTCGCTTTCAACGCTCAATGTGCCTGCATGGAGTTCCACGAATTGTTTCACGATCCATAAACCAAGCCCCGTGCCTTTAATTTGCTCCACGTTGCCGCCGCGATGAAAGGCATCGAACAAATGCTCGAGATCGCCGGGCGCGATCCCGATCCCTTCGTCGCACACGTCAAAACGCATCGTGGCCGTGTTGTCATCGCGCGAAAGGTTGAAGCGGATAGTCCCGCCATTAGGGGAATATTTAATGGCATTCGATAATAAATTCGAGAAAATATGCCGCAGCAATTTCGGGTCTGCATTCACATCGAAGTTCTCGCCATGCGCCGAGAACTCAAGCACATGCGCTTCAACGCACATCGCGCGAAACTGGTCGGCAATATCGCGGCAATAAGCGGCCACATCGAGATGAGTCGGGCGAAATTGAAATTGATGCGATTCAACTTTTACCAGGAGCAAGACATCATCGAGCAAATCGGTCATCTTGGCGACGGCGTCTTCGATAATATGCAATTGTTCCAGTTTTTTTTCTTCGCTCATGCGGTCGGCGTAGCGGTTCAGCATTTTTTCGGTCATGCTGATGATCGTGAGCGGCGACCGGAGTTCGTGCGACGCGACTGAAATAAAACGAGATTTCAACTGATTCAGTTCTTTTTCTCGTTCCAGCGCTTGTTGCAGCTCAAGATTTTTTTGGCTGAGTTCCCGTTGCAAGCGCTGAACAGTTAAATGCGTATTCACGCGCGCCAACACTTCCTGCGCGTGAAAGGGTTTCGTAATATAATCAATCGCGCCTAATTCGAAGCCTTTGATTTTATCAACGGTGTCGGACAGCGCGGTCATGAAAATGATCGGAATATCGCACGTATCGGGCTGAAGTTTCAAGCGGCGGCAAACGTCGAAGCCATCCATCTCAGGCATCATGATATCCAGCAAAATCATGTCAGGATGGTCGGTTCTGGCAATATCAAGGCATGTGCGCCCATCGCTGGCAAAGGAGATTTCAAATTGCGTTTGCTCGAACAGTTGAAACAATATTTCGAGGTTTGCGGGTTGGTCATCAACTATTAAAATCAAGGTATCTTCAGCTTTCATGGACTAATTGCTCTAAGCGTTGAATCAGTTCGTTTGTATATAAATGTCTTGCTAAATGGCGCAATTCGTTGAGCGTTTCATACGAATGCGTGGAAGATGTTTCGAGGTCAGCAATATGATGCAACAATTTTTTAATCCGCCCTTTTTGCGCGAGCGTCAATAAGGTGTGGCATTCTTCGCGCGGGAGTTTCGCTGAGATTTTCGGCGTGTTCTTTTCGAGATGATTTCCTTCTTGCGCTCTCTGCGGCTCTTCCTGATACACCCATTCGATATGCAGATATTGCTCTATAATTGTTTGAAGTTTTTCGGCAGAAATCGGTTTAATGAGAAAATCGTTGAATCCAATATTGAACGCGCGTTGCCGGGTCTCTGCGAATACGCTGGCTGATACAGCGATAATAATCGTCTTGCGAGCGTCCGGCGGCAACTGTTGTTCGGCGTGGCGAATCTGCTGGGTCGCGCCGAAGCCATCCAGCACCGGCATCCGCAAATCGAGCAAAATCATGTCGGGATGAATATCTAACGCGGTTTCAAGGCATTCCAGCCCATTTTCGGCAGTCACAATTTCAAAGCCTAACGGGAACAATAACCCGACCAGCACGGCGCGATTCGCCGCCTCATCGTCGGCCACGACAATTACTTTTTTCTCGCCTTTATAGCCGATGATGCGTTGCGTTGAGGCCGAGGCCGGCGATACAGAGAGTGCGCCACTGACGTCAACGAATGGAAGTTCAAACCAGAAACGCGTTCCTATTTTCAGCGTGCTGGAGACGCGCAAGGTTCCTCCCATCAATTGCACTAATTTTTGACTGATGCTCAGGCCTAAGCCTGTTCCTTCAATCGAAGCGTTATGTTTTCCGACTTGCCGAAACGGGGAGAAAATTTGGTCAAGATCCTCTGGCGCAATCCCTTCGCCAGTGTCTTCGACGACAAATTGCAATAACGGTCGCTCTGCGAGAGACGCCGCCGGCATGAGGGAAATAGTGAACGTCACTTTTCCTGATGGGGTGTATTTGACCGCATTGTCCAGTAAGTTCAACAAAATCTCCTGCAAGCGTTTTTCGTCTGCCCGAATCCCCGTTGGAAGCGCATCGGGGCGATGATATTCGAAGAGCAAGCCTTTTTGTTCGCATCGCATCCGAATCATTTTGGCGATCTGGTCTAAAAACGGGGATAACACGAGATTGCCAGGCTGAATTTCTATTCGTCCGGATTCGATTTTGGAGAGGTCTAAAATTTCATTAATCAATTTCAGCAAATGTTCGCCGCTATGCTGGATGGTGATCAAGCCTTCGTGCTGGCGCTCAGTCAAATGTTCGGAGGCTTTGAGAATTTGCGCATATCCTAAGATGACGTTTAACGGCGTGCGCAGATCGTGACTCATATTGGCAAGAAATTCGCTTTTTGCCCGGCTGGCAGATTCCGCGCGTTCTTTTGCGTCTTGCAGCAGCAGATTGGTTTTTTGCAGTTCCGCGGTTCGCTCCCGTACTCGTTCCGCTAACGAGGCGCGTTCTGCCATTAACGCCTCTTCAGCGCGCTGGCGCTCATGCTCCTGTTCGAGGCTGTGCAGGGCAAAGGCCAAATCATTGCCAATCTCTCGAAACACCTGTTGTTCTTCTTCATACCATCCAAACGGACGGATTAAGGCGACGGTCAAAATGCCATAACAACGTTCTTCATAGAAAAGCGGCGTGCTCATCGTGCTGATATTCGGATGAAGCGGGAGCAATGAGCAGGTATCGCATGTCGCATTGCGATGATCGATCACGATCACAGCGTTCTGCTGTCGCGCTCGTTCTGCGCATGACGGGAGTAATTGTTTGTCAAACAACTGGCGTAATGGCGCATACGCTTCTTGCTGCGATGCAATCGCCGCTAAAAAGAAGTCGCGCGGGCTTTCGGCGATAATCCAGACGGCTTGATACCCTCGCGTTTCGAGCAGCAGATGGCAGGCTTGCTGAAGCAGGCGCGAACGATCTTTTTCTTTAATGATGCCCTCTGAGACTTTGCGTACCGCCTGAAGCACGGAATTCAGATGAGTGATTTTCTGCTCCATCTGATGTTTGCGCAACGCGATGTCGAGCGTGATGAGCAATTCGCGTTCTTGCAGCGGTTTGATGAGATAGGCCGATGGCTCTGTGATTTTCGCGCGCTGCAATGTGGTTTGATCGTTATATGCGGAGAGGAAAACAACCGGGATCGAAAAACGCGAACGCAGGAGGTCGGTGGTTTGGATGCCGTCTAAATTACCCGCAAGATGAATATCCATCACGATGACATCTGGTTGCTCCGCTTCAACGCACTGGATCGCCTCTTCGCCAGACGAGACGATGGCCTGAACGCGATACCCTGCCTGCTGTATCATCAATTTCAGATGCTCTGCCACTAACAACTCATCTTCGACAATCAACACATTCGGCGGCATAATAAACGGATCCTATTTTTTTACTGGATATGCGTGGAATTCTGTAGATGATAGCTGATGGTTTTGTGTAACATCAATATATCAACCGGCGTAGAAAAAACGGCATCGCAATGTTGAATAAATTGCTGCTGGGGCAGCGTATGAGTTTCCTGACTGGTGATGGCAAAAATGTTGACCGTTTTCGGGGAACTCGCGCGTTGAATCTGCCGGATAAATTCCACGCCCTCATTTCCAAAAAGCGCAACATCAACCAGAATAAATTCAGGGTGATATTTTAAGCTTTTTCGGACAGCGTCGCCAGTGTCGAAAGCCTGAAGCACTTCGCCGCCGAGCGGCGTCACACATTGTTCCAATAATGCGCAATTCCCCCACACTGGAGTCAACGCCAGCACTCTAACCGCTGATGCCTGGCTGGCGTTCCGCTGTTCTTGCGCGACGCGCTGCATTTCTTGCGCGGCGTTTGCGGCAAACCAAAAGGTCGGCTCGCTTTCATGCTGCGATGGAGAGTACGGCGCTGTTGCGAATGTCAGCGTGACCGTTGTGCCGACATCAATCTGGCTATCGATCTGTAACGTGCCCCCTTCCAATTCAGTCAACAAATAGGCAATGATTAGTCCTAAGCCGGAACCTTGCTGCTCTTGCTGTTTTCGTCCGAATTGCATATAGGCGCCGATATGCGCAATTTGCTCCGGCTTCATGCCGCGCCCCTGGTCGGAAATGCTTATTGCGCAAGCAGCCGCGGAGACTGACATGCGTATCGCCACCGGCGAACCGCTCCTGGAGAACTTGAACGCATTATCAAGCAATTCCGTCACGATTTTTTCGAAGTTCGCTGGAGAGCTTTTGATAAACGCATCGGAAATCAGCAGGTTCAAATCATTGGAGCGATGGGTTTCCTTCGCGCGCTCCTGGGCGGCGTTTTTCAGGATGCTTTTGATATTGCAGAGATGTTCATGCTGCATGAATAATGCTTCGTGGGGCGCATATTTGAGCAATTTCAGATTCGCGTATAATAGCGCATTTTCTATCAGGCGATGTAATCGAAGCCCATTGCGATAAATCGCAGTGCCATACTCGAAAATTTGTTGAGACTCTGGCATCTGCCCCTGGTTGGTCAAAAAACTCGCAAACCCCAGAATGACCGTCAGCGGAGTGCGGAGTTCGTGCGGCAATGACAGGCTTAAACTGAGGCGGAGTTCCTCGAGCATGGCGCGCTCTCGCGTCAGCGAGGCTTCCAGTTCAGTATTTTGGAGTTGCAGCCGTTTTTGGAGCAACTGAATCGTCAGGTGTGTTTTGACTCGCGCCAGGACTTCCTCGCGCTGAAATGGCTTTGTAATGTAATCTACCGCTCCTAATTCGAAGCCTCTAATTTTATCAAGCGTATCAGATAATGCGGTCATGAAGATCACGGGAATCTCTCGCGTCGTCTCATTATTTTTAATACGCTCACACGTTTCAAACCCATCAATCCCAGGCATGACAACATCTAACAGAATCAAATCCGGCGTGAGGCTTTGGAGCGATTCGAGGGCTTTTTCGCCGCTTCTGGCAGCGAATACCTGGAAACCGAATCTCGTCAGGTAACTCGATAACACGTCCACATTCGTGGGATTGTCATCCACGACAAGAATCATCGCCTCATGCCACTCTTTTACTTCCATATTCATTTCCTTTTCCTTTGTCTTCCGATTACATCAGTGCATAAATTTTTAGGATGACTCCGTTCCGCAAACATCCACATTCGCAGCCCCGACGAGGACGTTGGAGGGAGACAAAATTTCCTGGACAATTCCCCTATTGCCGAAAGAATATTTCGGCATCCGCATGGGGATTACTTGGCAAAATGCCGAAAAAAGAGCTCGTATAGTGTCAGCAGAATTTCGAAGACAATTAAGGCGACCACATACCACTCTACCCGTAACATGTGGGTATTGTTCAAAATATCTAATTGGGTTTCGACAGTTTTGGAAATTAAGTCTAATTTTCGTTCAAGGGCGCGATGACGCTCCTGCAATTCGTACTCGTCTTCAAGATGGGCGTACAGGCGCTCAAGTTCTGGACGTTCCCAGAGAATTTCCGGTTTGTCGATCACTTCAACGCGCCCGACCATTTTGTGTTGAATCAGCAGCGTATCGCCGATATGCCGCATGAACTCGTTTTTTCGATTCATGCCGCGCCCATATCGCTGCAAATTGGCCGCTAACGGCTCAATGCGATCAAACGCGGCAGCGACGTGTTTTTCGTACCAGGCCAATACGACGCTTTTGGAAAGAATATCGGCGACGACTTGAAGGCGTTCTGTGGAGAACTCGCGCAGATATAAATCGCCGTTAGGCGCGACATGATCCTGCTCCGCATGTTCGCGATAGATTTTCATCTGCTCGCTTTCGCGCTCAGCATACGCTTCCTGAACCATTGGCGCAAGCTGAGACAACAACGAAACCTCTTCAATCGGTTCCAATCCAAAGAAGACGACCACGCCATATCGAAAAAACACAGCGCAGCCGGATTCGCCAGCGGCAAGCGTTAACGGAGCAACCGCGATGCTGCGCCCAGCTTCTAAGGAGCGCAGATCGATGCGTTCGCCAAGAAACACTGCACGCGCATCAATCACAGGTTTATTATTGAATAACGTTATGGGTGTCATGTTTGAGGTTTAGCCGAAAATGTGAGTTTTGACTAACTCCAATGTCTGAGCTTTGAATCCAGACATCGCAGCGGCAAACTGCTCGGCTTTGCCCTTTTCGATAGTTTCACGCAGAAAAAGAATGGTGATAGAAAATGTTTTGGTGCCAAGATATGCGCCGCCAAAGCCAAAGACGCTTTTGATGTCATGCGCCTTCACAAAATCCTGAGCGGCAATAATTTTGCGCCCCAAATGATCAACTTCTTGCGCCGCATCTCGCACAAAAAAGACGCCGCTCATGCTTCCCATTGTTTTAATGACAAGATTGGTATCCTGGCGGTCGATCCAATCCAATCCTAAGCCAAGTTCTCTTAATAGACGGGACATCATTGGGATCGCATCAATAAATGCGGCTGATATCAGCGGAATGCCTGAATGTCCTTTGGATTGTGAACGATTATTCCATTCTGGTTTAACGCCGGATGTTCCCAATAAGTTCAAAATCAGCGTGGCATTTTGAATCTTTTGAGAGAGTCCTTTTTCTTGAACAAGGCGTTCCACAAACGCGCGTGATGGCAGCGGAAGTTCCTGGTAGGGCGTGGTGGCAAATTGCCTGACCAGAACGACTGACTCGTGATAAGCCGCATAAACGGCCTGTGTGTATGCCTGGGACGCCCTTTCGAACGTCGAACTCCCATTGACGGCAACGGTAATCGTATCCTGCAAGGCTCGAAAATCTTTTAATGTTGACGTACTGATTTTTGCCATACCCCCTCCTTATTTTATGCGGTAGGTTGCTTATTATTCTGATGCTGTCAGGAAAGGAAGTCACGCCGCGCATAGATTGGTTTGATAGAGCATCACACGCTTGTGTCTGACGACAGACAAAATGAATCTGCGCATTCAATGCAAACAATTCCACCATATAAACCATTGAAAACTTTTGCAAGATTTTTTCAAAGAAAATATATTTGACAAACAACCGTAAACCTGATGGAATCTCTCTCGCGATACTGCGCGATGTGAATCACGCAGGTTTCATGTCATCACCGCCTCTGAAATGCGCGGAAAATTGCGGTGCGTTTCAGGGGAAAAACCCGAATATTTTTCTTACATTCCTTGCTGTGATTGAGAGACGTTTATGAAATATCTGCTTCGATTCGAACATTGGATCATTCAACGCTGTCGCTTCGACCGCATGAGCAATAACCTGTTCTGGCTTGCGGCGCTGCTGCTCCCCTTCATTCTCGCGCAGATGGGGTGGCTGCTGCATCTGCACGCACGCGAGGGGATCGAATATCTTGTTGATCGCAATCTTGGCTTCACGCGCCGCGCCGCTGAAATTTATCGGCGTGACGATGGCATGCATTTCCGCCCATTGAGCGCACAGTTGCTCGTGAATTTCAAGCCCGTTTCCAAAAGCGTGAAATTAGCGGAAAATGATCAAATCGTGATTGGCCGGACGATTTTTCAGGCCAAAGAATTAGAGAGTTGGACGCCGCATCTGCGCACCATCGGTTATTATCTCACCGAGCGGGATTTGAGCGGAGGCGCGTCGTTCGGGCGCTCGATTCATCCGGAAGAAGCGAACCAATGGCAAACGAATGATGTCATCGTGCAAGACACCGATTTTGAGCCAGTGCATTTCAAGCTGTTCGCCGCGGGCGACAATCAATATCGCATAGTGAATATGGGACAAAAAGGGGTGTTCATCCCGGCAGCGCCGCCGACTGACGGCAAAAAACGTAAAACCAATGCGCCGGAATGGACGCAGGTGACAACTGAAGCGACTGTGCAAGCGGGGCAGCGGATTAAAATCGAAAACACGATTCTCGAATTGACGCCGATTCCGTCGCGGGAAGCCCTTGCGCTCACGATTGTGCGCGGCGCACAGCCGATTCTGACGCTGTCGCGGAATAATGCGAACGTGATCGGCGGCGTCAGCCTGTTTCCGAAAGACTATATCCCGGATCACCTTGTGGACGAACGTTTTCTTGAATATGCGCGCCAGGCCATTGAAGCCGGACTGTTCGGTCTGGATGATCCCGCAACGCGGAAAGACGCGCCACAGTTGCGCATTCGCGGTTTCGATGCGACGGGCAAATTGGTGAGTGCCGAATTCGAAAAATTGACGGACAAACAGAAATTTCTGCTGCATCAGATTTTTCGTTTCCGCGAAGCGCAAGGGCAGGCATTACGCTGGAAACGCCCATTCAATCGCGAAGGCGATGATCCCTATCTGTTTTATCCAGACCAGACGGAAAATTTTATCATCAGTGAAAAGACCAATACCGTCAAAAATATCTATACCTACGCTGCGCATTTGACGAATCCGCATGTCATCGCGGAAGAAATCGCCACAACGCGCGGCGAAATCTTTGACCGCAATCAATTTTCGTACCCTCGTTTAGTGGCGTATTCCAACAACGCGCCGGTGGCGGAACTGTTGCTTGTGCCATCCGACGACCTGCGCACCGGGCAGACCTTCGACACGCAGAAAGAGGCGGACACTGCGGTGTATGTCGCCAGCAGGTATCAATTTCCCGACGGCGTCTCGGTGGTGAATGAGCATGGCGTCATTCGTTATGCCGCCAAAGGCCAGCAAACGACGCTGAAAAATGGCCAGGAATTCACGTCAGGCCGATATGTCTTCCGGTTCGCCGCCAATGATAAGGGCGTGTTGGCAAAAAACACTGCCGATGGGCGTTATTATCCGTTAGGCAGCCGATTGGCGCACATTATCGGCTATAGTTTTGCGAAAAGCCAATTTAAAGGCCAGTTGGAAGAAGTCTTTGACAAGGTGCTATTGGGGCAGGAAAAACGCCAGCCCTGGTGGTCGCTGCGCCGGACGGTCGAACGGACGCCGGGCAATAATCTGATTTTGACGCTGGATGACGATATGCAGCGCGTTGTCACCGCCGAATTGGCCAAAAAATTAACGGAATTGAACACGCGCTTTAAAACCAATCAATTCAAGGGCGCGGCGCTGCTGATGAACAAAGAGGGCGAAGTGTTGGCGTCGGCAAGCCTGCCGTCGTATAATCCGAACGATTTGCGCAGCATTTTCGCCGCCATGCAGGAATCCTCCGAAGACCACTGGAATAGTTCGTACATCAACCGCGCCACGCATAAAAGCTATCCCCCCGGCTCGACGATGAAAGTGATTATGTCCACGATTGCGCTGGATAATAAGGCGCAATTTCTGCTGCCGATTGGCGACGGACAGTATTTTATCAACGATGGCGGTAGGCCGTTTTCTTGCACCGGTTATTTAGATTCGTTTCGCGGCGTCAGTTTCGGCAAATACGGCATTCCCGATTTTCGCGGCTCCGGGGCGCACGGACAATTGACGCTCGATACGGCATTGACAAAATCGTGCAATAACACCTTTGCCTTTATCGCCCTGAGTGCAGGCTGGGAGATGATCCAAAAATACGCGGAACGGTTCGGCTTCAATCGTTCGTTCGATTTCCTGCCGTATGAGTTCTTTAAGGACGATCCGCAGATTGTCGGCGGCGTGAAACGCGAGGCGCTCGATCCATTAGCCAGCCTGCGGAGTCAAGTCCCCACGCCGAAAGAGGAATTGAAGCCGACGCAGTTAGGCCGCATCGGCATCGGGCAATGGGAAGTGCAGGCGACGCCGCTGCAAATGGCGACGGTCGCAATGACGGTCGGCAATCTCGGCATGAGGCCGTTTCCGCATCTATTGGCCGGAATCGAAGATTTGAAGGAACAAAAAATCCGCTGGTTTCCGCTGCCGCCGAAAACCGAAGTCTTTTCGAAAGACGTGATGGCGGAATTATTCCCAATGATGCACCACGTGGTGCTACAAGGGAGCGCGACGCGCATCACCCGCAGCACGATTCAGTACTATCCGCTCAAAGAGCAGGTCGCCGGAAAAACCGGCACGGCGGAAGTCGAAGATCAGAGCGGGAAAAAATATAACGTCATCTGGTTCATCAGTTTCGCGCCGATAGAAAATCCGCAATTAGCGCTCGCCATCGTCATTGAGAGAGGCCCGGTGATTTCCGGCGAAACGGTGGACGTCGCGCGCGGCATCTGGGAAAAAGCGATTCTCCTGTTCCCTGAACTCTTCCCGACGCCGAACGCGCCAGCGCCGCAAGCCCCGCCGAATCCGGCGTGATAATGGTAATTATTTAGCCGTAGGGCTTGAGGTGTTGTAGAAGATGGCGGCAAATGGCTCTTTTTTTACCGTGTAGCGGTTGTGGTCGCTCCCTATCGCCTACGGCGAACACACGGGAATGTTGCCGATTCTACAATACCTCAAGCCCTACGGGCTAAATTGTTATGAATAGAGGGTGGCTTATGAGCACTAAAGAATTGATTAAATCGGAGAAGGATGGTGAAACGTTATGATCTGGTCTGAAATACGAAACGCCTATCCGCATCAATGGTTGATTGTGGAGGCGTTAGCGGCGCATACGACCTCGGAAAAGCGCCGCGAACTCGATCGAATGGCAATCATCGAGCAATGCGAAAATGGCAATGAAGTCTTGCGCCGTTATCGCGAGCTCCATAAACAATATCCGCTGCGAGAATTTTACTTTGTGCATACGGATCGGAATGAATTACTGATGTTACGCAGCGCCGCCGACAATTCCCCTCCTGGGAGGGGCAAGGGGTGGGTTCGTCCGTGAGTGATTGCTCGTGTCAAGAACCCACCCCCAACCCCTCCCCGGAGGGGGGTGTGCGGTCATTCGTCTCGAATCGGCTGCGTAACATGAGTGAATTAGATATTTATGAGACGCAATGGCTCGGAGTAAGAATGAATCATGATGAAAATATAGCTGTCAGACACTTCCAAAGTGTCTGACAGCTCATCCACAAAAAACAAATCCTTGTGCCGATGAACCCGACCCTGCAACGCGATATTATCAATTTCCTGCGCCCGCTGCCGCAATTCGAAAGCGAAAACAGCCGAAAAGCCCTGCTGATTACCGCAGGCTTGAATAATATTATTTCATCCCTCGACTTGCGCGGCAGCGCGGGCGAATTCGTGCCGCTGCTTGTGCGCCGATTAGAGGCGTTCGGCGTCGCGGCTGACGACGAACCCGCGCTTGTCGTCTTGCTCCGTTCGCTTGCGCGAGATATGGGGCAGGAGAAAAAAGCGGCGATCCGGGAATTCTGCGCCCGCCTGCTTGACGACGAACCGGCGCGTCTGATGGCGCGTTGCCCCTATCGCGGCCTGTCGGCGTTTCGCGAGGAAGATGAACAGTTTTTTTTCGGGCGCGATAGCTACACGCGCAAGCTGGTTGATCTCGTTCAGGCCAACTCCTTTGTCGCTGTGCTTGGCGCATCCGGCAGCGGCAAATCGTCGCTCGTCTATGCAGGCTTGATTCCGCAATTACCCCGACAAATCCCCTCCTGGGAGGGGCAAGGGGTGGGTAAATGGCGCATCATCAGTTTCCGCCCCGGCGAGCATCCGCTGCACGCGCTGTCGAAAGCCCTGATTCCCTGCTTGTATTCGGATGAATTGGAACAAATCGGCAAAATCAAGCAACTGACCTCCCCGTTGGGGATGGGTGGGGGTGGGGTGTTGGCAGATACGTGGAAGTTATTTTTTACATTTTACTTATTGGCCGAATCGGGCGCGACGTATTTCGATTATACCGACAGCGAATTAGAGTGCGAATTCAGCGTGGTTGATATGTGGGGAAATAACATGGCGAAACCAGAACGGTTATTCGCCGTAGGCGATGCGGTTTTGTAGAAGATGATTTCTCGTAAGGCCGCATTCGCCGTAGGCGATACGCTCCACAACCGCTACGCGGTAACGTAGAGCGCTTTTTACCTGCTACAATACCGAAAGCCCTACGGGCTATAACAATCATGAAAAAAAATAATGCTTTTACATGAGGAACGCCCGCGAACGGCGGTATCTGTGACAATTCCGGTTGATCTGCTGGAAAGCCTGAAACACGTCGCGTCCGAGAAAGAGATGTCCGGCATCGAAGCGTTGATTCAGTAGTATTATGTCGGGCAGGGGTTGCGGCGCGACATCGAGGTACCTCCGGCGCAACAAATAAGGAGGCCATTTTGAAACGATTCTTGTTGTGTATATGTGTGTGATATGTCTCCGTGTGTTTGTCCCGAATCTCGCGCAGGCCGGGGGCGTAGCGGGCGAGTTCGATTTTTACGCGCCAGCGCCCGCAAGCCCTGCCGAATCCGGCGTGATTATGCGTACAACTGGAGCGTAAAGGCTTGTATTTGCCACGTGCGTAGTTACGCGAATTGACGAGCAAAAGCACGTGTTTGCATTCCTTCATTCCTGAGAGGTTAGCGAGGAGGTCAAGTGTTATGTTAGCGCGATTAGATAACAGCGTCATTTTCAAAAAACTTTTTACAGACCGCGAGGTGCTGCAAGCTTTTGTAAAAGATATAACTGGCGTCACGATTGAACCGGATATTATTGAAACTGAAAAGAGTTTCGCGCCGCCGATTGGCGCAATTGACATCAAAATGGACATCTTTGCAGAAGACACCGCGCATCGCGTGATCGTGGAAATTCAGCGTGTCAAATACGATTATCACTACGACCGTTTCTTGCATTATCTGCTTGCCGCGATTCTGGAATTGCAACGGACGCACACGCAGTACCAGCTTGGCAAAACCGTCTATACGATTGTCTGGTTGACATCGAAAGACGATTCCAGGCCGCACGATCTCGTCACCACGCAGTTTCAATCGCTCGCAAGCGATGGAACGAATGTGCCGCTTTATCCGCACAAATTATTTTTTTTGAATCCGAATTATCGCTCAGATGTGACGCCAGCGGGAATTCGCGATTGGTTGGAACTCGTGTTTGAGAGCATCGCGCATCCCGCCGCGCCGCATTTGAACAGCGCTCGCTCTATTATTCGTAAAGCAACAGGCCTTATTGAATCGGATGGCCTGACGCCGCAGGAACGGCGCATTGCGATGGAAGAGCAGGGCTATGAAGAGCATCTCGCGCTGCGTGAGGAAAAAGGCTGGCAAGAAGGCCACGAAGAAGGCCGTGAAGAAGGCCGACAATTAGAAAAACAGGCGATGGCGCAGGGGATGTTGACAGAAGGCTTCAACCCTGCGCTGATTGCGAAAATCACGGGGCTGTCGCTTGAGCAGGTTCTGGCATTGCGATAACGTGGAATATGATAAATGGAGATGCTTATGCTACAAGATATACGGTTGATCTGTTTGATGCTCTTGATGTTCGTTTCTGGGCAGCGCCTCGCAAACGGCGAAGGCACGCCGGGCGAGTTCGATTTTTACGTGTTGGCGCTGTCGTGGTCGCCGACCTATTGCGATGATAACGGCGCCAACGATCCGCAGCAATGCGGGATCGGAAAGCGGTTCGGCTTCGTGCTGCATGGCCTCTGGCCGCAATATGAGAAAGGGTATCCGAGCGAGTGTTCCAGCACGCAGATGCCCGACAAGGTGACGGCTGAATTTCCCGGCTTGTATCCGAATGACAAGCTCTACCGGCATGAATGGGAGAAACATGGCACTTGCTCCGGGCTGACGCCGAAACAATATCTCGCGTTATCGAAAACGCTGAAAGAATCTGTGAATATTCCGAAAGCGTACCGCAAGCCGGAGAAGCCGTTGCGCGTGACGACGGACGAGATCGCGGCGGCGTTTCAGAGTTCGAATCCGACATTCGAACATGCGTCATTTGCGGTCTATTGCGCTGATTCCGGGCGATTTCTGCGGGAAATTCTGGTCTGCTTTGATCAAGATGGCCGCCCGATCTCATGCAGTAACGATATTCGACGCAAAGCTGCCAAAAGCTGCCAGCAGCCAACGCTGTTAATTAAAAACGTGCGGTAAAGGTGAACTACAAGGATTTTATGTAAGCAAGGATGTCGCGTAAGTAAAGTTCAAAAAATAGTTTCGGCTCAGACCTCACAGGTCTCCAAGACCTGTGAGGTTTTTATCACGAACGTATTTTTTACATTTTACTAACTGATGTTACGCAGCGCCGCCGACAATTCCCCTCCTGGGAGGGGCAAGGGGTGGGTT
>DF820456.1:1085479-1090380 GCA_000739515.1 Candidatus Moduliflexus flocculans | reverse complement strand
TCGTCCGTGAGTGATTGCTCGTGTCAAGAACCCACCCCCAACCCCTCCCCGGAGGGGAGTGTGCGGTCATTCGTCTCGAATCGGCTGCGTAACATCAGTTACTAAGTGATTATAAATATATTTGCTTTCACATTGTGCCGCCAGATTCCGGCTGGCAATCAGGCCGACCAGGAGGTCGGCGGCACGAAAAATAGCGAAATCATCCCTATCCTTGCTTACATAAAATCCTTGTAGTTCTTTAATACATTGTGTATCAAATCTTGAATGTATTCAAATACTTCGTCGCGCTCCTTCTGGTCGGCATACTGATCGGTTTGATTTCGTTAGCAGTGGTCTCCTATCGCGACAGCGACGCCTTTTTAACGTTTCGGAACGCCTACACGGTCGAGACGTTTCTGACGCGCCTGCGCAACGGCGACGCATCGAACCCGAAAGAGCATGGGCGGTTATATAAAGTCGTGCAAGCGCTGAGGCCTGAATTGGTCGGAAAACTGCCGAAGGATGAGGACATTCCCTATGATTATCGCTATTTCAGCAAAGAGGTGGTGGCGAATTTTTTACAAGATTCGTCGGCGTCGCTGAAAGTGCTCAAAGAAGACCCGAATATTTTGCAGGTTTTCGCGCCAGAAGAAAAATATATCGCGAAATTGCTGCTCTTGTCCGGCGCGAACGATGCTATCGCGCGAGGCGAGCGGACTGTCAACGGCTACGCCAAACGCCTGGAAATGACCGGCACATATACGTCAGCGTTCGACTATC
The DNA here is from genome assembly GCA_000739515.1 of Candidatus Moduliflexus flocculans. Taxonomy (GTDB): domain Bacteria; phylum Moduliflexota; class Moduliflexia; order Moduliflexales; family Moduliflexaceae; genus Moduliflexus; species Moduliflexus flocculans. Next base: position 1,089,621 of record DF820456.1, on the reverse strand, counting down.
CCACTGGCCTTTTCGTCATTGACGGCGATGTGCTGAATCCTGCGCTGCAAACATGGGATGGACTGGTCATTATAGATGCGTCCGGCACACTTCATATCAAAGACATTCGCCGCTTAGAATATAATTTCACGGAATACGATATTGACCATTCCCGTCAGGATTATCTCAATTTTCTCAACATCGCAAAACGGGCGAAACTCTCGATTTTTCAAACACATCTGTTGATTACTGGCGGCGCGATAGATACATCACCCACGTCAGACCGACGCTTTCGCCGCCGCGCCATCTTTCAGGATCAGCAGCATCGGGTCTCGGTGTATGATTCCTTCGAAGAGCAGCCGACGCTTTACGAATTGGCCGAAACGTTAAAAAACAATTACGGCGCGACTGAAGCCGTCAATCTCGATATGGGGCCGTATGGCTATTGCGCCCGCTATGAAAACGGCATCAGAACTAAACTCTATTTCGCCAAAGGACAAGGAATTCGGTTGTCGAATATCCTGATTTTTAATTATCGGTAGATAATCCGATACATCCAGTAGAGACGCCCTGCCGGGGCGTCTCTACAATTGGAATGATGTAAGCAGCGCGAGCAAGCCCGACGGCAGGAGTTGCAAGACCAGATTATCCCAGCCATGCGGCGAAACCGCTTCGGCGGCGGCGCAGAGCAGCGCGATTCCAGCGAGCGCGAGCCATGACGGCGGAGAGGCGGCGATGATTGGCGAGATGACGCGAGCCAGCGCGAGGGCGAGGAACGACACGATACAGACAGCGGTCGAGCCTTCGAGCGTGCGCGTTGAGGTCACAACGGCAAACAGCGACGGCACGCGATACGGATGCCTGCCGCAGCGCGTGCCGACTGGCTCGCCGATGGCGTCGCCGAAGCCGGTGACGAGATACCCCGCCAACGCCGCCTCGCCAAACAAGACATTGCTTAAAATTCCGCCCAACAGCGTCGCAAGATAAGGCGTGATAATGAAATATGTCCGATGCGGCGCGTCTTTTTCCCGCGCCATCGCCTCGTACAGCAAATGCCCTTCACCCCGCAGCAGCGCGTAGGCAATCACCGCCGAGGTCGCGATTCCGAACAGACAGAGCAGCCGCAGGCCGAAAAATGCCTGAATCAGGCTCGCGGTCGTGAAGATCAAAAAGTGAAAGATTTTTCTGGTGTAACCGGTGCGGACGCCGCGCCGCGTTTTCAGCCATCCGGCGCAAAAGAGCGCAGCATACGCATACGCGCCAAACAGCGGAAAACCGACGAGAAATTCGGGCAGTGTCGGGATATTCTGGCGGAAAAATGCGAGGAAATCCATAAATTTCAGACCTCACAGGTTTTTGAAACCTGTGAGGTCTATATTCCCCCCATATCCTCGCGGGGTGGATTGAAATAGCCGAATTTCAGCGCGGGGAAACGCTCGCGGAAATGTCGCACCCACGCCGGAATGCCGGTCTGTTCCGGCGAAAGCCGGGCAAAGCCCATTAGATCAATATACCATTCCGGATCAATATTCATGTTCCGCGCTTGAATCATATTGACCTGCGCATCGTTGAGAATCTGCTCCAATGCGGCCATTTCCGCCGGATGGTCAGTCAGGCCGGGAAAGACGAAATAATTCAGCGATGTCCAGCGGTTAAATTTTCGAGCGATACGCAGTGATTCCAGCACGTCGTCAAACGTGTAATTGCGCGGCTGGTAATAGGCCGTATAGACTGACGGCTGCGCGGAATTCAGGCTGACGCGCATGCTGTCCAACCCGGCGGCGAACAGGCGCTCGACCATCTCCGGGCGGCTGGCGTTGGTGTTCAAATTGATGACGCCTTTATCCGTGCGCTGACGAATCAGCCGAATCGCCGCTTCCAGCGTGTCGCCCACTAAGAGCGGCTCGCCTTCGCAGCCCTGCCCGAAACTGATCACCGCTCGCGGCGCGGCGTTCAGATGCGGCACGGTGAATTCCGCGATTTCTTCCGGCGTCGGTACGAAGCAGATGCGATCCTGCGGCGGCGTCACGCCCGATGCGTCCGGCTGCTCGGAGATGCAGCCGACACAATCGGCATTGCAAGCCGGGCTGGTCGGCACGGGGCATTCCCAGCGTTCCATCACGAAATTCCGCGCCGCCGGACAACCGTAGCGGCAGACGCAATTCTCCACCAAATGCCGCACCAAACGGTTGTTCGGATAGCGTTTGAGCATCTGCTGACCGCGCTGTTGGATCTGTTTCAAATCCACATGGCGCAAATCCTGGCGCGTGTCCGGGTCAATCCGCATTCCGGCAGCAACGAATTCGCCCTTGCGCCAGCCGAGCGCGGTATAGCTATACAACGCAAGGCGCGGCGCGTTCGGCAAGGAAACATACGCGCTGCGATAGCATTGCACGTAGGCCGGAGCCATGAATCCGGCGACCGCATAGACCTGTTGCCCGCGATATTCGCGCACTTCCACGAATTCGCGGCGTTTGGGATGATAGCCGACCGGAATTCGTTTCGGCAATTCGAACAGATCGCTCCCGAACGGCAGCGGCAACAGCGTCTCCTCTTCCGGCACGACCGGCCCGGAGAGCGTCATGCCAGCCATCCGCAACTCAGGAATTTCAAACACGTTGCCGCAGCCGTCGCTGACGACAAGATAGGGAGGTTTCGATGATGTCATGCCCTGCCATTCCTCTAAAACCGCCTGTTTGGTCAAGTATTTTTTGTTGGCAGAAATGTCTGTGGGGCATCATTGCCTCATTTGAAAAGTGACCGTTTTTTTGCTTGACAATTCGACAATAATTGCCGCATTAAGGCGAATCTTCTTTTCACCTTAAAAAGTCGCGATAACTCCTTAAAAGGATGTGATATATGACGCCTGATGTTGTGATCACCTCAATGCTAGAAGTCAGCAACGATGCAACCGCACAGGACATCGCCGACGAAAAATCCTGCCCCCCCCCCCGCAAAATCTTATACTGCCAGATGAAATAAGCAAGCAAATTCTCGATTTTTTCACGACACTTTCGACTGATTTATCATCGTTACATCAAACCGTTCAAGATCGTCTTCGCTACGATCAAACCAAAGAAGACGCGTTCAATCGTCTATATGGCGAACTTGACGCGCTCAAACGCGATGCGCTTTTCGAATCGCTCCGTCCGCTGTTTTTTGATCGTTGAAATAAAGCCACGAATGCGACAGAATGCGCGGGTACCCTCTGGAGAACGAAAGGTACCCGAAATCTTCTGTTTGACTTTGATCATGCGGAGATCGCGTTCGGCGAGATTGTTGTCAAACGGGACGCGAAAGTCCGTCATAAACCGCAGTGTCTCGGTCTGATACCGGTCAAAGCGATCCAGCAAGTTCTTCGTCTTGGATTGTTTCTGCCGACCGCGTGTCGGCGGCTTGGTCGCAGGCGGTGTCATCAGAGACGGCTGCAACGCCTGGTCAACGATCCCGCGATACTGGGTCTGAAAGTGGGTGATCTCATCGGGCGAGAGGGCCGTCTGACCGACGGCTTTGGCGTGGTCGACCTGTTCTTTGATATCGAGGAAGAGCGTGGTCATCTCCTCAGCCCAAGCCGCCTGATCCTGGTCAATCGCACGTTGGAGTTCGCGCAGATGATGCGCGTTGCAAAAGGCATGCTCGCACTGCTCAAACTGCTGATACGCTTCCCAGTGATCATGCACGGCAATCCCCTGAAATGCGGGGAGCACCTCCGCAGCCTGCATCGCGGCATGACCGCGTTTTTCATGAGGGAAATAAAAGGTCATGTCCTGGGTCGAGGCGCTATGCAGCCAAATACGCCGACCATTCTCATACAGGCCGGTTTCATCCACATGCACGACAGGTGCCTGGCGCAACGCCTGTTTCATCACGGTTTCGCTCTCGACTAATTGCGCCGCGCATGCCTGCGTGGCCGTCAACAGCGTCCCCTGACTCACGGGCTGACCAATGAGGTCCTCGATCAATGCCGTCGTCCGGTCATACGGCAAGAGTTGGCCGTGATTGAGATAGACCAACAGGCCTTTCATGCGCGCCCCATATTGTACCGGCTGCGACACCTCCGCCGGAAACGCTCCCTGGCTCTCCTGGGCGCAGAACGGACAGTGTTTCATCTCCGTCTGGTGTTCCGTCACCTCAAGCCGCAACGAGGGCAATTCAAACACCTG
>DF820456.1:1082163-1083535 GCA_000739515.1 Candidatus Moduliflexus flocculans | reverse complement strand
GTTGCCATCGCAGATCGCCTCCTTTCGCTATGTAGGATCGCTGACTGTTGCTATGGAATAGCCGAACAAGTGATTAGGCGGATTCGATGATGTCTGTATATAGACAGATGTTCTATATGCATCTTTTTCTGTCTGTGATTAGACATGGTCATTTGCCTCAATACAGACATCTTTCGGAACTTGCCGCCAGACAGGAGATGACGCGCTTACCTATCATCCGTCCCCGATGTCGTCTGCCAATCTTGTGCGCGAATCGTCCGATCTTTGTCAATATGTTTTTGACTCGTTTCCTCGTTCGTGTGATGAAGACGCCTGACAATTATATCGAACGCTCAGCCTGTCAGGGCTTATAACGCAGAATCTTCCGAATACTCATGAAACAGGCGCTCCAATGTTCGGCCTTTTTCCGCAATTTCCTGACTTTCGAACGCCCTGATTTCGAATAAGTGAACGAGTTGGGGATAGAGTTCTGGCAGGCAAAGAATTTCGACAATCTGCTCGCGAATCCATTTATCGTAAGCAATCGGGTAGGTTCGCCGCGCGATGAAAAGCGCCTGCAAAAATTCTTCAAACGCTTGATGCAGGCGCTTAAACGCCTGAAAGTAGAGGCCGCGTTCGACATACAGCGGAATGTGGTTAAGATTGTTTAGTCCATATTTCCGCACCATTTCGAGCCGTTCCTTGCGCAACGCCTCGTCATAATACGGCAGCCAGCGGCGCTTCAACTGTCGCAGCGTGTCGTTTGCTTCCCAGAGCGTCACTGTGTATGCCAGCGTATTCCCAATTTCAAGCTCAAAGGCGTCTGCGCCGCTTGCCCAATGATGTTCCGGCTGGCGAAAGACTCCATTTGTGAATTCGAGATCGACCTGCGAATATTTTCCAACGCTCAAAAGATCGCGAAAACGCGGTTCTACCGCATGAAACGCCTCCCACGCTTTTTCCAGACGGGGTTTCGCGTCGGAAAACGTATCGGGATTGACAAGAATGGCGATGTCGAGGCAACTATCTTTTGAGGCCTTGCCGCGAGCGCAGGAGCAGGTCAGCAACACCGCATCCACGTCTGCCTGTTGAGAAAAAAATGTGACGATTGCGTCTGCGGCGCGGGCATGTTCTAATGTCGGATAGGCTGAATGAATAGTCATAAGTCATATTTCTCACATCTCACAGGTTTCAGAAATCTGTGAGATGTGATTCGATACGTTTTACGTTCTTTTGATGTAACTACACAGGCATCATATTCTGATAAAATTTTACTTGATTTTAGTCAAGAAACACGAGTATAAAAATGTTCTATGGAAACACCTGTCATTGTCGTCTCTACCATTGAAGATCTGCCGCAAGCCCTTCGGATGATCGAAGACCTGTTGGGGGG
>DF820456.1:1051582-1081259 GCA_000739515.1 Candidatus Moduliflexus flocculans | reverse complement strand
TCGCCGAACGCGATCTCCGCATGATCAAAGTCAAACAGAAGATTTCGGGTACCTTTCGTTCTCCAGAGGGTACCCGCGCATTCTGTCGCATTCGTGGCTTTATTTCAACGATCAAAAAACAGGGGAAGAACGTCCTTGAAGCCTTGACAAACACCTTCAAGGCTCTCCCCAATACAACATAGGCTGTGTAGTTACCTTTTGATATAAAAGGCGATATCCGTTGAGCCTGTCGGATTAAAGACTTTGCGGTACATGATATACTCCCACCATTTCAGCAGTGAAGCCTGGCTTAATTCAGGGATCCACCATTCACGCAGTTTGACGCGAATTTCCTGATATCCTTGCAGCGTTTCGCGATATTTTTCGCGGTCTTCCCAGTTGATAACCACCATCGGACAGTTTATGTCGGTCAGATCGCCCGGAAAAAACCATCGGTCATAATCCCGCAGATACCACGCCAACGGCCAGGTCGCGTCGCCTTGCACCGCAATGACTGGCTTTTTGGCCTCTTCAGAGCCAATGCTGAAGCGGATATCTTCAATCACCTTCAGCATTTTGACCACATCCCACGACGTTTGCGTATAAACCATCCGCTCGACAGGGTTGGCGCGGTTATAATAATTCAGCAGCACGGTCGTGTGCAGGGTATAAGTCGCGAGCAAGATACCAACAAGACTCGCGGCATATTTGGCGTAACGCATTGGCATAGTTTGCGTGCGCCAACAGGAGGCACTCAAGATATTCCTGAGCATAATCCCCGCCAGCACGAGCAGAGGAAGCAGAACATGCAGAAAAAGCCAGGGGACTTTTTCCCCGGCGTAAGCATAGATCAAGAAGCCAAGACCTGACCAATATACAAACAACGCGGTCAGTCGTTCACGCCGCGCTAAGAAATGCAATGTGCCCCATAAGCCAATAAACATGATATATACAGTAAGAATGAGGTCGAACTGAAACTCCATGTGTGTGAGCGCAAACCACGATGGCAATTGTTGTTTGCCGAATAACGCAGAAAGTATGCCCGCCAGAATGGTTGCCCACGCCGCTAAAATTGAGCGTCTCGCAGTTGTTGAAATTGAGATCAGCACGCCACCAAAGCCGAGCGCCAATGCCGGAAATTCATAGAGGAACAGATAGGAAAGGTAATAATGATATGGCCCTTTGATTCGCTGCATATTGTGCTGTTCCAGCCAATACGTCCAGGTGCGGTAAATGCCATCCCATAAGCCTTGCGGATGCGTAAACACGGTTGTATAAAGAATGATGTAAATCCAGAGAAACACGAATCCGGCGAGAATCAGCGGATATTGCTCTTGCCGGATAACGGCAAAAAATCTGGAAAACGGCGCTTCAAGAGATTCGTCAGCGCGTTCGCTTTGCATGACGCGCCTGAATTGAGGCAGGCGAAAACAAAGGTGTTCGAATATCCCCATGACAAGCAGAAACGTCACGATGATATAGGTATGGATATATGCATTCGCTTTGATGCAGAACATGATCGAAAGCGCTGCCGCCGTCAGATAGAGCCAGAACCGTTTGCGCGTCTGCCAGTATTTGAGGCCGCAGGCGGCAAACGCAAAGGTAAAAAATGCGCTGTAGCTGTCATGAATGAAAAAACGACTGTAATACAGATGGGTGGGGGAAAATGTGATAAACAGGGCAATTGCCAGCATGCCGAGTTTTCCCGCCCAATCTTTCAACAGATAGACGCTGGCGACGAGCAGGCCGCCAAACAGCGCCGGGCCGATGCGGACGGAAAAATCGCTGATGCCAAAGAGAAAAAAGATGATTAATTGGAAGTGAAACATAAATGGCCCATGCAGCATGGGATCGTAGGCATACCCTTCTCCCTTGAAAAATCGCCAGCAGTATGTGCCGTACAGACTTTCATCATGATGCAGCGGCATGTTTGCCAGATCAAAAAACCGCATCCAAAACGCCAACGCAACCGTCCCCCAAAAGGCGACAGTCAGCCAGTCGATCTTCGCAAAAATTTGTTGTCCTGTAAATGCCTGAGTCTCTTTCAAGCAAGCCTCCTTTGTTGTGTTAATTTCGAATGCCTACAACTGGCGCAGGAATCCGCCCGCCGCGAGCAATAAACCGATCTGCCGAAAATTCGCTGACCGGCATGATGTAGGAACTGCCAAGCAGTCCACCCCATGAGACGTAGTCGCCCGCTTTCTTGCCGGGAACCGGGATAATCCGCACGCCAGTCGTTTTATTGTTGATCATGCCGATGGCGCATTCATCGGCGATAATCGCGGCAAGCGTGGTGGGCGGCGTATCGCCCGGCACGGCGACCATATCCAGCCCGACAGAGCAGACCGCAGTCATCGCTTCTAATTTTTCAAGACTTAACGCGCCAACGCGCACCGCCTCGACCATGCCTTGATCTTCGCTGACCGGAATAAATGCGCCGCTCAAGCCGCCCGTGCAGCTTGACGCCATCATGCCGCCTTTTTTGACGGCATCTATCAGCATCGCTAAGGCTGCTGTCGAGCCAGGCGCTCCGGCTTTCGCCAGTCCCATCACTTCCAATATTTCCGCGACCGAATCGCCAATTTCCGGCGTCGGCGCAAGGCTCAAATCCAAAATGCCGAAATTGACATTCAAGCGCCGCGAAATTTCGCGCCCGATCAATTCGCCGACTCTCGTGATGCGGAATGTCGTTTTTTTGATGAGTTCCGCCATTTCTGTCAAATCTGCGTCCGGGTGATTTTCTAATGCTTGTTTCACCACGCCAGGGCCGCTGACGCCGATATTGATAGCGCTGTCTCCTTCGCCCACGCCATGAAACGCGCCCGCCACAAACGGGTTATCTTCGACTGCGTTGGCAAAGCAGACGAATTTCGCGCAGCCGATAGCGTCTGGCGTTTTGACGGCCAGTTCCTTGATCATGACGCCGAGCCGGGCAATCGTAGTCATATTGATGCCGTTGCGGGTGGAAGCGACATTGACGCAGCTACAAAGTCGCTGCGTTTGCGATAAGGTGGCGGGAATTGCGTCAATCAGCACCGTATCGCCGTAAGTTTCTCCTTTCTGCACTAATGCGGAAAATCCGGCAATAAAATCTACGCCCACCGTCGCCGCTGCCGCGTCAAGCGTCTTTCCAATTTCTACTGCGAGTTCGATGTCCCGTTCTTTATCATGGGAAAGGGTGGCTTCGAGGATTAATGCCACCGGCGTCACGGAAATGCGTTTATTGACAATGGGGACGCCGTATTTTTCTTCTAACGCCTTCGCTTCTTCGACAAGGTGGGCAGCCTTTGTCGTGATTTTCGCGTAAATTTTTTCTTGAAGCCGTTTGAGGTCTGGATCAATACAATCTTTAAGATTGATGCCCATTGTCACGGTGCGGATATCGAAGTGCTGTTCTGTGACCATGTGAACAGCCTGATACAGTTCTTCCGGGGTATAACGAAGTTCCATAATGGCACACATAAAGATGTCAGACACATGTCATGTGTCTGACATCTTTATGTCTATACGCGATACATCGCGTTAAAAATTTCTTCGTGTTGAATGGTAATAGACATGCCGATTTTTTGGCCGACAGCGTCCAATTGCTGCCGAAGTTCCTTGATATTTTTGGGCGAATGCGCCAAATCTACCAGCATCCCCATCACGAAAAATCCTTTCATGATGGATTGGTTCATGTCTTCGATGTTGACCTGATTTTCGTATAACACTTTCGACACATGCGCGACGATTCCAATCTGGTCTCTGCCGACAACCGTAATAATGGCAAGCTCTTTTTTCATGACGCGATTCCAATAAAAAAATTATATTATCCCTCCTGTGAGAGGGACGAGTGAGTTCGTTATACTGCCAAACATTTCTACGCCCCTATGCAAAGAGCTTGCAGAGATGTCAAGGAGTTCTCTCGGATTTTTCCGGAAATCCATTACATCGAAAGATTCGGAAACGGAACGCTTGACAAAGGGCGTCGTTCAGGTTATTGTGTGAATGACGAAAACCAAAACATTGAACATGACATTATTCCAGGGCATCTCTTATGAATGAACGTTTTCCAGTCGAACCGACGCCACCAGCACAAGTCGAATATCGCATCCATGAGGATGGAATTGAAACGATTTATCTTTCGCCGCAGCCGAAAGAAAATATTCGTTTGCACGTATCGTTGCTCTTCTTAACGTTTTTAACGACGACGCTCGCCGGGTCTCAGGGATATATTGATCCGCCATCTCTTTTGGTCGGAATGACTTACTCCGTTCCGGTGTTGGTGATTTTGTTGTTTCATGAATTCGGGCATTATCTGACCGCGCGGAAATATGGCGTGGACGTGACGCTGCCATACGTGATTCCCGGCATTCCATTTCTTATCGGCACATTCGGCGCGGTCATCAAAATGCGGTCGCCGTTGCGAACGAAAACCGCGTTATTTGATATTGGCATCGCCGGGCCGCTCGCTGGCATGGCCGTCGCCCTGCCGATTACAGTCGTCGGGTTATTGTTTTCCAGAATCGAATCGTTTACGCCAAGTCAAAGCCTGCAAGGGCTTGGCGACTCGTTGTTGTTTTATCTGTTGTGTCGCATATTCGTCGGAACTCTGCAAGATGCCTCTCATACGATTATTCTGCATCCGACAGCGTTTGCCGGATGGGTTGGAATGCTCGTCACCATGCTCAATCTCCTGCCTGTCGGTCAATTGGATGGCGGGCATGTTACCTACGCGATTTTGGGGCGGCAACGGCATCTCCGGCTCGGAAAGGTGATTCTGCCGATATTATTATTTTTTGGAATGCTGCCGCTGCCGTACACGCTCTATATTATGCTGTTCGAAGCGCCGGAAACAGCGTTTATTCATGAAATGAAGCCGTATGGCTGGCTGAATTGGCTGCTCTGGATTGGGCTGGCGGGATATGTGATCAGCGCCCGGCGTCAATACCGCTGGATGAAAAATATCGCGTTGCCTGCGGTATTATGTGTCGGCATTCTCCCGTTTTTGCCGGCACTGTACATGCAAATTAACCATACGCCAATCACCGCGTTCATGAAAAACATGACGAATTATGGCTGGCTCGGCTGGCTGCTCTGGTTTTGGATTCTCAAGCGAATAATCAAGCCGACACATCCGCCGATCATGGATGAAGCGCAACCGCTGGATCGCAGGCGCATGTTGCTCGGATGGTTTGCATTGCTGATGTTCGTTCTCATCTTCATGCCCGCGCCGTTTATTATGAATTTAGACCTGCCATGATGTGAAACGACAGGGATACGAGCAAGAAAGGATACGCCTCCTGTGTCATTTTTTGCTCGTATCCCCGTCGTTTTTATACGGCGGCTTGCCGGTCAGAATCGTTTCGGCGATACGCAGGCCGTCTAATGCGGCAGAAGTAATTCCGCCAGCGTATCCGGCGCCTTCTCCTGCGAGATAGAGGCCGGGAAGCGAACTTTCCAGCGTTTCAGGATGGCGCTCGAATCGCACCGGGCTGGAGACGCGCGTTTCCACGCCAATCAGCGTCCCCGACGAAAGAAATCCGCGAATCACGCGCTCGAAATACGGCAGCGCATATTGCAGCGCGGCAGTTGTGCGTTTCGGCAGGATTTGGTCGAGCCGGGCAGGCGTCAAGCCGAAGTGATAGCTGGTTTGCCTTGTCTGTAAGCCGATTTCTCCGCGCGCGAACGCCGCAGCGCTTTGCGCCGGACAACGATACGCCTGCTCAAGCGAATCGCCCGCGCCTGCCAGAAATGCGCGGCGTTCGAGGTCTTCGAGAAACGAGAACGCCGCCGCTGCCGAATCAAAATCTGACGCGAATTGATTCACAATTAAGCCTGCGTTCGCGAATGCTCCGCTGCGGCGAAAGCGACTCATGCCATTAGTGCAAAGCTGGCCGTCGTCGCTGGTGGCGGCGATAATTTCGCCGCCCGGACACATGCAAAACGTCGTCACATTTGCCAGGCTTAATGTCTCAGGCGGACGGCTGGTCAGCGTGTATTCCGCCGCGCCGAGAATGGCGCGAGGTGGCATCCAGCCGTACTGAGTTCGATCTATCAAATGTTGCGGATGTTCGATACGACAGCCCAATTGAAAATCTTTCAGGCGATGCGCCACGCCATGCGCTGCGATGCGTTGAATCAGCGAACGGGCGCTATGTCCGCAACCGATAATTGTGACTGGCGCATCAAGCCGCTCGCCATTCGTCAACATGACTCCAGCGCAGCGATTATTCCGCATCAGAATATCTTCAACCGCCGCGCCCCAGCGAAATATTCCGCCCCATGCCTCGATCTGTTTTCGCAGGCGTTTGCACATCAACGGCAGAATATCTGAGCCGATATGCGGATGATGGTCATATAAAATACGATGCGGCGCGCGGGCTGCGACATACGCTTCCAGCACGAATCTGATGCGATCATCTTTGATGCGAGTGTAGAGTTTGCCATCGGAAAATGTGCCTGCGCCGCCTTCACCAAACAGATAATTGCTTTCAGGGTTCAAGTCGCGCGTTTGATGAAACCGCCGAATATCAGCGTGACGCCGTTCTACGTCATATCCGCGATCCAGAATGACCGGTTTGCAACCGTGTAAGGCAAGCAGATACGCCGCCATCAATCCTGCCGGGCCGCTGCCGACAATCAGCGGATGCGTCGGGACGCTGGCAGATTTTGTGAGATGATAGAGCCGATGTGTTTGTTCTGGCTGAGGCGCAGAGACTACTACATGCTCGTCTTCGCTGATTGGCACGTCATCGCGAACAGTGACCCGCAATGTATAAATCAGCCGAATATCCGGTTTGCGACGGGCGTCGAGGCTGCGATGCAAAATGGCATACGAAACGACCGCCTCTTCTGCAATGCCGCAGCGTTGCGCGATCCAGGCGCGTAAATGCTGATCTGGATTTGTGACATTTTTTTCGGCAAACATCTTTACCGAAATTTCAAATTGAGAAATCGTCAGAATCATGAATGCGTTTTCGGCGCTCCATTTCCTTGCTGTTCAGTAAGCTCATGATACAACATATTCAATTCTTCGACGGATCTTTCGCTCAACGTCTCTTTCGAACTGATCGGTATCTCAAGTTGATATTGTAACAAACGAATATCTCCAATCAATTCGCCCTTTAGCAATCCTTCCTCCAGCCCTTTCATTTTCCCCTCAGCATGGCCTTCTTCGCGTCCCTCTGCGCGGCCTTCCTCGATCCCAATTTCTCGTCCGATTTCGCGAGCTTCTGTTAATTCAGCAAGGATTGATGCCTCATCTTTCAACGCTTTTTCGCGCATTTCTACGACATATCGCGCTTCCGTATCGGCACTAAGTTCATCAAGCACCATGAAGGCTTTTCGAATTGCGGGATTCGTATATTGATGACGTTGTTCATCAGTTGTTTCTTCAGATGCGTGATTGAGAAAATGTAACCATTCTCCTAATTTGGTCTCAAGCGCCATATTCCCTATTCTCCTTTCGAATTTGGGCAATTCGAATAAATGCAATACCATATCGTCGGCAAAACGTAATTCAGGATACCTGATATCTCGGAATTCAAAACAAAAATGAAAATCAGGATGATTGACAAATTCTTCATAATTCAAAAAATGAATGCCGATAACTGGCTTGAGATGGCGATAATGCTCGCCAGAATCCAACTGCCCTGCATACATCTTGCTCAAATAATAGATGCTGCGTTTCGGATAAAATGGAAACCGCAGTACCTGCATTTCAATATCGTATTGTCGAGAAAAATTGTCAACCGCCAGCACATCCAACACAATATATTTTTTCGATGGTTCTTCCGGCAAAATTGTCGGATTCTTGATTTCGACCGTTTCGATGTGATGCGCTGTGGGAAATTCCATGATCACATTCAACAAATCGATCAGTAATTCCGGCCCTTTCATAAACAACAGTTTGAACACAATATCAAGTTTTGGATTGAGCAAACGTGACATATTTCGCCTCCCTTCGCGGATGCTGTCATCTGAGGATTACGGCGCAAGATAGCCAGATTCTACGGATTTACGAATTAACTGCTGCGCATACTCCCAGAGTCGCGGCGCTCCATCCTGCATGACGGAGAGGCGACGCAAGACCTGCTGACTCGTCACGCCGTGCTGCTGCCATGAAATGCCTTTCGTGCTGTAATTATGGTAAAGCGGCTGAAAACGGTCGAGAGCAAGCGCAAATTTGGCTTCCGGCGTGGCGCGGGTTTCAAATTCATCCCATAATGCTCGTAATTCACGGGCTTGATCTTCTGGCAAGAGACCGAAAATACGATCTGCGGCGCGACGTTCTCGTTCCGACTTATCCTCTCCGGCGCGTTCGTCGTATAAATAGGTATCCCCCGCGTCTATTTCGACCAAATCATGCACAAGCACCATTTTGATGACTCGGGACGTATCAATTGGCGAGTCTGCTGCGTATTCTGCTAACAGCATTGCCATGACTGCCAAATGCCATGAATGTTCGGCGTCGTTTTCAGGTCGGGAACTGTCCATCAGGTAAGTGCGTCTGAAAATCTGCTTCAGGCGGTCTATTTCTTGAATAAATCGAAGCTGCTGCTCAAAACGAGTCTCCATACACGCGCTCTCCTCTATATTGGGTATTTCTAAAATAATTAAGGGCATGTCGTTGTGACAGCGTGTATCATCAGAAAAAGTCAAGTATTTCTTCCCAAATAAAAAAGGAGCGCAGATCGTGCTGCGCTCCTTTTGTGTCTATTGTTGTGTGTTCGGAAAAGAATTTTTAACAGGGGATCGAAGCGATCATCACCTGATCCCGCCCGGATTCCTTTGCGCGATAGAGCGCAAAATCGGAACAATTTACGACATCAGAGATTTCAAGGCCATGTTCGGGAAAAGCAGCTACGCCGATAGACAGGGTGATATGAAAACTCTGTTCCTGGCATGATACGATCATCTGCTTGACGCCGCTTCGCAACGCTTCTGCCCGATGCCGCGCATTTTCCAACGATGTATTCGGGAGAATCACAAGAAATTCTTCGCCGCCATAACGGCAGACAATATCCTCGCGCCGAACATTCATCTTCAGAAAGGTGCCGAGTTCCTGCAACACAACATCGCCAACTTTATGTCCATGCAAATCGTTAAACAATTTGAAATGGTCAATATCCAGCATTAAAATGCCGATCTGCCCTTGATGGCGTTTCGCTCTGAATGCCTCCTGTTGAAGCGCTTCTTCCATATATCGCCGGTTATAGAGGCCAGTCAGCGGATCATGGATGGCTTCTCGCTTTAACTGTTCCCGCAAGCGAAGATTCGCCAACGACAGCGCATAATGCCGTGCGACTCTCGTCAAAATCATCTGTTTGGCTTTCAACTCGTGTTCGGCATTTTCTATCTCAAGATCATGCCACGATGTATGCTGAAAGCAGAGCGATAACAATCCTAAAATCTCATCCGATGCCACAATCGGGACACTGATACATTCATGGTGAGGGTTATACAGACGATGCGGGCATAATAAACCCTGTTCATCTTGTACCGTATTCGCGTGGTGGTCATGATATGGGGCATCGCCCCAAAAATCCATCACCTGCATCGTCGAATCGGTCGCGTTCATAATCCCCAGACATCCAGAATCTTCTGGAAAAAGATTTTGGCAGACATCCACGATAATCGCGTAGGTGTCCGGTTCCTTTTCACATTGTTGCAGGGTGTCGCTCAGATGATTTAATAAGCTGAGTTCCTGGGTATGTTGGCGAAGTTTTTCGGCGGCATGTTTATAGTCGCTGATGTCTTCGCAGGTGGTGACAATGGCGATTGGCTCGCCTGCCGGATTCTTCACGACATTGGCAATCAACCGCACGGGGAAAACTGAGCCATCTTTGCGGATATTGACGCTTTCGCGCAGGGGCGTAATACCTTTTAATTCGTCAAGACTGAGAGGGCGGCGCAGTTCCGGGGGCGCAAACACGCCTAAATCTTCTCCGATTAACTCTTCGACTTGGTAGCCATGCATTTCCGCTTCTGCCGGATTCGTGTAGAGAATTTTGCCGCAGACATCGGTAATCGTGACGCCAATCGGCATGATTTCGACGGCTTGTCCCAATTCCCAATGCATGTCGGAGACATTCGACATTTGCCATGTTTGTGGCGATCTCCGCCGCCAATCGGCCATAATCTGATTGGCAGATACGGCTGTTATCACATCTGTCGGACATGCGGCAGGTTCCAGCATGACGAAACGGCGGCGTTGCCGATAGCGAGTAATGATCAATGCCATTCCTGATAGAATAATCAGGGGTAAGATGAATGCAGGAATCCACGATACCATATTCCCTCCTCTTATGATATATACGTGCAAAAAGCGTCTTGTTCGCTTTCGAAAGGTTCGAATTGTAAACTTACGCAGATGGGTCTTTATCTCCTGGATTTTGCGCTATAGTTATCTATTTTGAGGGATTGTCAACGAAATGGTTGAACGGAAAACGTCGGTAGAAAGGAATTTTCAAACGTGATGCGACCTTCTCTTCAGAGAGCTTGCGGATAGGTCAACAACGTTTCATAGACAAATTGCGCGATGCCTGGCTCGATGCCTCCGCTTTCCTTTCGGAAACGTTCTGCGACATCAGGCGCATCAAACACGCCATCTTTCATCAAAATTGGCGTGGATTTGATTTTTCCGGGACGATTTTCGCCATCATCCACGCGATAATGCGCGAACCCCGCTTCGCGCCGCCAGTGAATCGCGCGAGGTCTTCGGGTGAGATCATAGCAGAGTTGAAAGGCGCTGATTTCATCCGCATCATTCTGCCAAACAATCAAATCGAAATACTCGTCGCTGAACCAACGCCGTGGCGTCTCTTCTTCAATTTGCCGAATATGATCGCATTCTTGTAACATGTGTATTTTCCAGCCTGAGTCAGGGTTTATATTCCGTTATCAAACCGACCTGTTTGAAAAAAATGATCCACCTGTTCCAACACAGTGTCGCTTTGCATGATGAACGTATGCGTATGATGCAACAGCCGGAAATCTTTCATTCCTGGAATTTTAGCGCGCTCAACTGACACTTTGCCGTCATCCGCGCCAGGCAGAATAAACCAGGAGTGCAGCAGTTCGATGCTGCGATCTCCGGCAATCACGCCTAATTCGAAATCTACCGCGCCCATCCGCATTGGCAGGCCCGCCTCATCAGTGCCTAATTGCTGCCCCGCCGGGCCGAGAATCCAGCGAAAAATTTTCCAATTCCGCTGGCGATCCACCACTTCGCTTCCCTGATTCGGCGGCGCAAGCATCACCACGCGCCCGACGCGCTCTGGCGCCACATATTTCGAATAATGCCGCACCACGATGCCGCCCATCGAATGCGTGAGAAAATGGATGCGCTGCGTCTGATCGGGACAGTTTGCCTCGATGAACGGTTTGAGATAGTGTTCGGACAGGGTTTCAATCGGGTATTTTGTGGAGGGATAGCCGAAATTCAGGACGCGATACCCGCGCTGTCGGAGAAAATGCTCCGCTTTTTTCATCGAACGCGGCGTGCGGGCGAGGCCATGCACAATAATCACGTACTCCTCTGTTTTTTCGGGGAATCTGGTGGACATGATTGATTCTTCAGGAAAAAGGCTGCGCATCTCACAACTTCCCAGCGCAACGCTTCCAATCAGCACAAACTTCAGTAATTGTTTCATATATTTCCTGACATCATACAAAAAGAAGTCAAGCACGAAACGCAAGAAAAAAGATTTTTTCAATTGACAGATCACGTGACATCCGAAAAGGCACATTGGACTCTATCATTCATAACTTCAACATCTTATGAGGAATCGCATGAATATCATCGAATCACAGACGACATATTATGGACAGACGTTCGAAACTCTTTCATGCCAAGAGGCAATGATTGAACGAAGCGAATTTGAAGAGTGCGCGTTTATCGCCTGTTCATTTCATGAAATTCACTGGCGCGGCTGCGCATTTTTAAATTGCCTGTTCAAGGAATGTCAATGGCATCTGAATCAGGTAACGCATTCCTCGTTCAAGCTGGTTCGTTTCGAAGACTCGACCGTCGTCGGCGTGGATTGGACGCAGGCGGCATGGCCGAAAAAGAGCCTGTTCCGAGCCTTGCAGTTTACGCGCTGCGTCCTGAACCATTCGACCTTTATCGGCTTGAACTTGCGCGATTTGCACCTTGTCGAATGCGTGGCGCATGACGTGGATTTTGAGGGCGCGGATTTAACGCAGGCGATTTGTCGCGGCAGCGATTTCACGAACAGCCGCTTTTGCCGGACAAACCTGACAAAAGCCGATTTCAGCGGCGCGCGAAATTATTCAATTGCGGCGCAGCAAAACACCTTAAAAAAGACCAAGTTCTCTCTGCCAGAAGCGATGTCCCTTCTTGATCATTTGGACATCATTTTGACTGATATATAACACGCCTCAATGAAATGTCACACTTCGACACGCTCAGTGCGCGGCGTCCCCTTGTGTGTCGAATGGAATACCGCACGCTGAGCGTGTCGAAGTGTGACATTTCAGATCGTTTTTCTCGGAGAAAACTTGTCAATCAATTTTCTGAGAAAATTTTGCCTCAGCGAAAAAATCCATTGACTCTTTTTAACGCCTTTACGAGCTTTGATGCTGTGCTTAACTGAACGATAACGAATGGAAGAAAGGAATGAAAAAACGCGCCTATGACACATCGCCCTACATCGCTACTGGCATTGTTATTTTTGCTTCTTTTCGCGCCATTTTCGGCGTTTGCCGCAACCGTTTCACTCGATATCGAACTCGGATTTTACGGCCATTTCCAATTGCATTCCTGGACGCCGCTGACTGTTTTGCTGGAAAATAGAGGACGCGCCATCAATGGCACGCTTGAAGTCATCGTCACGTCCGGCAGCGAATTGCTCGGCGATATTCAGACAATGATGTATGCGATGGACGTGGAATTGCCGTATAATGCCAGAAAAGCGGCGGCATTTACCATGCGTTTCGATTCATTTACGCACCCTCTGCGTATCCGCCTGCGGCAGGGGGAAGAAACGCTTGTGGAGCAGACGTTCAATCTGAGAGACGGCTACACGACAAAACCGTTTGTGGTCGTGGCAGATGAAAAAGTCTCGCCAGACGCCCTCGCGACCTTTCCAGATGCCGTATTTTCCTCGAACGTGCGCCCGCGTTTTCTGCCGGATACCTGGTATGGCTATGACAGCGTCATGCTGCTTATCATGAACGCCGACATGCTGAGTGCCCTGAATGACCACCAATTCAAGGCGCTGACCGCCTGGCTCACGCAAGGCGGAACCTTGCTTATCACCAGCGGCATGAATTATGGCGTACTGTCGGAATCCCGGTTTAAAGAACTGCTGCCGCTTCAGGTGCTTGGCTCAACGCCATTTCAGAAAATCCAAGCGTTTCAGGACTTTTGCGGCGCAGCGCTGCGCGGCGAGTCGCCATTTTTGGTTACAAATGTGCGCATTTCTCAGGCTGAAACGGTAATCGCGGAACAGCAGACGCCAATCCTGCTGAAAAAATCGGTGGGAAATGGACAAATTATTTTTCTTACTCTTGACGCGCAATCGCCGCCATTCAGCCGATGGCCGGGACGCGCGGCGTTCTGGCAGAAGATGATTGAAACGTATGCCCTCCCTGAAAAAGCAGCAATTCCGCGCATAGATCGCGAGCATCTATTAGCGGCGCTGTTTGTGCATATTCCCGCCCGGCTTCCTACAGTCAGCCGCATGCTGGCGCTCTTCATCTGCTATCTGTTGGTGATGAAATGGCTCTTCTGGTTGTTCAGCAAACAGGCGGGGCGGCGAATCTGGTTCGCGCTGGCGATTCTTCTGATAATCTCAATCTCAGCGTATGCGAGTTATTCGTTCGCTGTCAAAATGCTGGCCGATAATCGCCAGACGTGGAATGGCTTGCTGCATCTTCACCTGCCGCAGCAGCGCCAGGTCGCGTCGGGAGAATATGTGTTGGGACTGTACGCGATGCAGGCCGCGCCGTACACGCTTGATTTTGCGGGGCAATCGTATCCGCTGACAGCGTTGTTCCCGAAAAATGCGCCTCGCCAGGCCACGTTCCCGTTCCGACTCTATGAAACGCCATCAGGTCAGCAGGTTTCCGGGGAATTGGAAAAATGGTCGCAGGTATTTTTTTCGCTGAATGCGCCGGTAGAATTGCCGATCAGCGCTCATCTCTCTGAAAACGGCGATGCGCTCACATTTCAGGGCAGCCAATTGACGCGCCACGCCATCAGCAGCGCGTATCTGACGTTCGGCGGAAACGTCTATGCTGTCGGCGATCTCAGCGGCGAGCAGGTTGAGCGGCTTTGTCAGAAGATCACGTTCGACGCCACGACTGATTTTATGCCAGAAAACGCGACTTCAGCCGTTGCAAAGACAAGCATCTTTTCCCGACTAATCTCTGGCGACAACGATTCAGGCGTTTTGCAGCGCGACATGCAGCGGGAACTTGCCGCGAAATTGATGTCGCGCCTGAGAGACGCCTATCGAGAACGCGCAGATGTCGCCTGTTTGATGGGCTGGATGTCAGAAGCGTTTGTTGAACCGAAATTGCAAGGCGAACGGGCGTCTGCGCCGTCGCTGACGCTGTTGACGTGGGAAATTCCAATCGAATAAATCGGGCTTATTCCGGTTTCTCTTGAAAGACAGCGGTAATCACCGTTGGAGCAGTGATAGCGTATCGCAAAATGCGCTCGTGATGCGTTTCTTTCCCATTAATCAGCCAGTAAGAAAAAGTGTGGTCGTCCGTTTCCATCGGGCTGAGCGTTATGGGGGTCTGTTCAAAATACCATCCAAGATACCCCGATTGTTCAGGATAGCCATCAATTTCAACCCTCGCTCCGGCGGGGCTTTGAACGAGGCAAGGGAAGCTTTTTCCAGTCGCGAAATAGGTGTTCATTTGCTCACGGAGAACGGCTTTGCGATGCGTCAGAAAGTTTGCCACATCTTCGTTAAATTCGCGAGCATCATAGCCGAATGCCTCGGCAAGCTCGGCGTAATGGCGCTGTCGTTCGCGCAAAAACGCATCTGTCAGGCGATGATTCATGACCTCAACAAAGACGCGGCTGAAATAGGTTCTAAATTCCGCGCTGCCTAAACGTAAGCGATGATAGAGATAGGCGCGCGGGTCTTCTCTGACATAAAACCGGTCGAAAATATCTTCTTCCCAGGCATGTTCAGCGGCATTCAGATTCGTGACGGCAAAGCTATGATCCATATCCCAGTTCACCCAGAACCATTTCGCATCTGGTTGTGTCAAATCCAACAAAATCGGCCCTTGCAGCGCATCAGGCGTGGCGCAAAATATCACTGATATCAGCCAACGAACAAAATTATCGAGATTGATTTTCTGCGCGGCTTCACTCATGGATAATGGCGACCTATCTGTCGCCCAGGCGACGAATTGCTGGTATTGCTGCGAACTGCCAGAATCTGGCTTTGCCCAAACGGCAGACTGCGCCATCAAAAATTGAGCATGTCCGAAATGAGCGCGAAGATAGCCTTCGTTGATATGTTCGATCAGGATATAGACCCCTTGCTCTTCGCCATTGATAAACAATTTCACTGGCTGCGTATATGGCGCAAACGCGCCGATCTGACGGCTGATATCGTAGGCTAATGAATTGGCAAACACGCCGGCAGTTTCGAATTCGCTTCGCAAGACGAACAGCAACACCGGATCGCTCTGATGATCGAACAACATGCGCGGGGCGAACTGCGTTGCGCCATAAATGTTTCTGAAATAAACGCGAAAGCTTTTTTTCGGCGCGTCCCGCGCCACGCCGCCATGGATTCGAATCCCGACGCCTGACGCAAACAACAACTTGCTCTGTTCAAAATACGAAAGAAACGCCGGGCGCTCCCAATTGCGGCCTTTCGCATCTGAATTGGTCAGCAATCCCACATCCGGATCGCTCAAATCGGATTGAGCAATGGCCAGGGAAAGCACCGCCGGGCTGCTATTCCGCATAGCCTGCGACATGACGCTGCTGCTTGGCAGCTCTTCCGGTGTCGTTGAGTCCAGGCCATACACCTGAATTCCGCTTCGCGTCTTTTTATTCACGATGGCACGTGTGGTGTCAAATCGGCGATTGGAAGGGTTCGTTGACAGTTCATCATTCGGCAAAACCTGAATGCTTTGCAATTGGCGTAGAATTTTCCCCTTTGCACCATAAGCGAGCATTCCGAACGGAAGGGTTGATTGTTGCAGGCTCTGGCGTAATGGCTGCCAACGCGGAGCATATTCCGCGCTCCAGCCGACAGCAAGAATTCCTGCGATTCCGCCGACGAGAGTCAGCGCGCGCAAAATGGGTTTCAGAGGCGTCATGCTTCCCCGGCGGCATTGACAAAATAGATATTTAATCTTGCCGCCGCGTCTGTTAGAACTCGTATATCCGCCTGAATTTGCAGCAACTTCGACGGCGGCAGGTTGCGGAAGCGATACGAAATGGAGGTCTGATCATCGGCAGAGTGAAGGCTTTCCATATAACCTTTTTGAAGGTTGGCATTCAAATATTTCAATAATTCCGGGCTTTTCGCCTGATACATGCTTTCCGGCAACACAAGAAGCAAAACGCCGTCGTGCAGCCGCTGCCTGATGAACGTTGGCCCAATTGTCAGCACGAACAATGCGATAACGGTGACAAGCAGCAAAATTCCCAAAAACATCAAATTAAATGTGGCGCACGCAATTGAAGCCGCGATCACAATCATGATAAAACCGATCTCTTCAGGCTCTTTGATGGGCGTTCGAAAGCGAACGATTGAAAGCGCTCCTAATAAGCCCAACGATAACGGCAGGGAAAATTGGATGCAGATAAAAATGGCGGTAATCGCGATTCCTAATAACGGAAACGCGCGATGAATCTGGCTGCCTGTGGCGCGGCTTTGATAGCAGGTGATATATAAGAATGAAATAAACAGCGAACATGCCAGCGACAGCGCCATAATAAACAGAAACGCCGAGATTCCGATATCTTCCATCTTTTGGTTGCCAAAGCCGTTTACCACCGCCAAAAATTGTTGCAGTTTTTGCTCCATCACCTGACCTCATGATTGATAAGTTGTTGATAATACACGTCATATTTCGAAAACGACGCTTTGATTCCGCCGAAACGAGAAAGTTGACGCAGCGAATCGGGCAGGCGCGTTGCGCTGCCTTTGATTTCAAGCACCGTGATAGCGCCTGACATGAACGCAACCATCGGAAAGAACTGGCGATTCACTTTTCGCACAGAGATTTGAGAATCAACGCAGACCCGAAGGCGATCCCGCAATTCAAGAAAACGATGGCGCTCATATTGTAATAAAAACATTGGCCTCAGGCTGCCGAGCGCAATTCCGTTGCTCGGCAAGAGCCGAGGGATTTCATCGGATAGAATCGCGTGTTCCAGCGGCAAAGGGGATAATGTCGTCCGAGAATATGGCAGATGAATGCGTTGTTTATGTCGTTGCGAACCAATTTTTTGTTTGATCTCAAGCCAGGCGTCATCGCTGTTTTCAGGCCGCGTTGCGGAATCATACCAACGCACGCGCACTTTGGTTTTCTGATACTCGCTTTGGCGCTTTTCGTCGGCAAATTGCCGATCAAGCGTATCATAATAAATCGTGGTAATTTGATTATGAGGAAAGTGCGGATCAGGCACGCAATAATGATTCAGCCATTGTAATATTATTGTAAGCCGGTGAGATGGAAACAGAAATTTCAGTTCATATTCTGGCGTCTGACAAGGGGAGAATGGCATCATACAAACATGTCGTGGTTGTGGATGAGTCCGCCACCATTTTCATGATGGCGAACTCAATTCAGGAGTGATGCTTCTTACTTTTTCGTCTTTGGCTTCGTATAATGCTGCGTTTTAACAGTCACACCCTGGGGCAATTCCAGGGCAATGACGTTTGTGCTTATGACAATCGCGTAATTGGAAATCAAAACGACCTGCGGAATGGACGGATTGATCACAAAATAATCTATCCAACTTCCCATGAACCCTGGCCTGAAATAGACGGTCACATCGCCGAAATCCTGGGCATCCGGCGATGTTCCTGCCAACGCAGTGGCATCTCCTTCATCAATGGCGGCATTTAACACCTGATCTCCCGGCATTAAGCCGATATACAACAAGGAATTCTTTTTGACCTTCGTCACCAGGAAATATGGTCCACCAACATTGGCGTAAGAATATCTCAAGATGAGGTCTTCATACAACAGCAGTTGTTCCGCGCCAATTAAACTCGTGAGCGCAGCTAAATACTCTTCTTCTGTCGCAAATTGCTGGTTCACCAGCGTCGTCAGCTTTTGCAACACCTCTTCAGGAACGCCCTTTTCTTTCATATACTCGATAGATGTCGTGCTAAGTCCAAAGCCTGACTTGGTATAATATGTCAGCAGAAACGTTCCTGGTTTGGGGACATTCACAACAAAAGATGTCCCCGCAATGTACACGCCATAAAAGTCGCTCACGCCTTTTCCCACATAAAAATTGGCAACTTGTCCCGCTCCAACTGGCGTCAGCTGAGAGGAAGAACTTGACGGCAGCGTCGGATGATCGCTATCAGAATCCAGCAGATTGCATCCCACAATGCCGAGCACAATGCTCAACACCGCCGCTGTAACATAAAACGTTTGTAGTCTTCTCATAACTGCACCTCATCGTGTTGAATGGTTGGAAAATATGCTTACGTTCAACGACAATATCTGTTTTTACGCCAATAGGTGTAGTGTCAAGATTTTTTAGAAAAAAATTCAATTATCTTTAAGTGATAGAAAAATTGCGAGTCTCTACAGAAGTCTTTAGCATGTGGGGCTACAAATTTCCTTGACTTCTTTCCCTGTTTTGCTCATGGCTGCCGAAGTTGATGTGTTATGTTAATATCGTTCTGTCAGAGTTCAAAACCCTGGCAGAATGGAGAGAATTGGAGAATACATGAAAACATTACCCGGTTCGGTACGAACCTATTTGCGCGGATTGGCGCACCATTTGAAGCCCGCGATTCTGATCGGACAGAATGGCCTGACGCCCGGCCAGTTTCATGAAATCAACGTCGCGCTCGATCAATATGAATTGATCAAAATTCGCTTTAACAGTTTCAAGGAACAGAAAAAAGAATTGACCGCTCAGATTGCCGAAGAAACTGGCAGCGAATTGCTCGGTCTCATTGGCAATATCGCGATTATTTACCGGCAGCAGCCCGACCCGGAAAAGCGCGTCATCGAATTGCCGGTCAAATCATAACGTTGTTATTTACCACAAAACACACAAAAGATACGAAAATAGACACCTCACAGGTCTTCAAGACCTGTGAGGTGTCTGCGATGTTTTTTCGTGTCTTTCGTGTGTTTCGTGGTGACCGTTCCATGGATGAACCACGACTTACGGCGCGGCATGGCAAACTGATCGCTGCGCTGACCACCTCGGATATGGCGCTGCTGGCAGACATCGAGCAGGAATTGATACAACGTTTCAGCCCGATTGACGACAAAAGCGACCTCTTTTCGTTCGACGCCTTTACCTCGTATTATCAGCCGGAAATGGGGACGGAACTACAAAAGTGTTTTGTCAGTTTTACCGACATCATTTTGGTGGAAACGTTGCCGGAGATCAAGCTGCTGACGAACGAGATCGAACAGCGCTGCGCCGTGAACGGCAACCGCCGCATCAACATTGATCCCGGCTATCTGACCGCCGCGCATCTGGTCTTAGCCACGACGAAACCCTACACGCATCGCATCTATTTAGGTAAAGGGATTCACGCCGAATTGACGTATATCTGCAAAAAACGGGTATTTCACACCTTAGAATGGACGTATTTCGATTATCGCGCTCCGCTCGCCATACGCTTTTTCGAAGGCGCACGCAAAACCCTGCTCAAGCAGATGCGCGACGCGAATCTGCGGATATAACGCTGTTCTCAGTAAAAAACACTACGCGATGAATTCAACGGCTTTGCTTTTAATTTCCGAATTTATTTTTTGCATTTTATTAAAGGCGTTTAATCGGTCGAAGTGAGGCGATTACGCCAAAAGTATTGGGAGGAAAGTATGATGAATGTTCGAACAAAATACAATGCGCTCTTTTTTTTCATCAGCCTTGCTTGCTTATGTGCCATATCTTCCGGCTCATCGGCTGAGCCAGATGCCTTGCGCCGGACGCCGATTGTCGAGGCGGTCGAAAAAGCAGGTCCGGCGGTCGTAAACATTAGTACGGAGCAAATCGTGCGACGGCAAAGTCCGTTCGGCTCGTCTGATCCGTTTTTCGATCAGTTTTTCCGCGATTTCTTTGATCCGTTTCCGCGTCGGGAATATAAACAAAACAGCCTCGGTTCGGGCGTGATCATTGATAAGCGCCGTTACGTCCTCACGAATTACCATGTTGTGTTAAAAGCGTCGAAAATCACCGTTACATTGGCGGACAATCGCGAATTTGAAGGGGAAATCGTCGGCACGGATCCGAAATCGGATCTGGCGATTGTCAAGCTTTTGACCGAAGAAGACGTGCCGGTCGCGGCAATGGGCGTCTCGAACGATTTGATGATCGGCGAGCCGGTCATCGCCATCGGCAATCCGTTCGGCCTGTCACACACGATCACCACCGGCGTCATCAGCGCGTTAGACCGCTCAATCCGCGTGTCTGACGAGCAGACGCTGCGCGGCTTTATTCAAACCGATGCGCCGATTAATCCCGGTAACAGCGGCGGTCCGCTCATCAACATTCTCGGTGACGTAATTGGCATCAATACCGCGATCTACAGCGAGGCGCAAGGCATCGGCTTTGCGATTCCGATTGACAAGGCGAAGCGCATTATCAGCGAGTTGATTGAATACGGCAAAGTCCGCGCCGCCTGGGTCGGTATCGCCATACAGGATATTACTCCGGCAGTGGCGCAATATTTCAAATACGATTCCGCCGAGGGCGTCTTAGTCGCGCAGGTGTTTAAGGGGAGCGCCGCCGAACGCGCCGGATTGAAACAGGGGGATATTATTGTCAACATCAATGATCAGCCGATTCGCGATCAGTTCAGCTATCAGGCCGCATTAGATGAATATACGGCGAACGACACGCTGACGCTGACCGTCTTCCGCGATGGCAAGCCGCTGACAATTGCCGTGAGGGCTGAAGAATTTTCGCAGGAACAGGCGATGGGATTGGCCTATCAGGAATTTGGCGTGTCGGTGGAAGAAATCACGAAGCAAACGGTGAAGCAATATGATTTGCAAACCAAACAGGGCGTGCTGATTAATAAAGTCCGGCCCGAAAGCTCCGCCGCGCAGGTCGGAATTGAGCCGGGCGACATTATCCGCCAGATCGAAGGCGTTCCGGTGGATAACCTGTCCGATTTCGGCGAAATCATCAGCAAAATTCGCCAGCAACGCGGCGCGGTTTTTTTGATTCAACGCGGCGCCCGCGGTTACTATGTCACGCTTGAACGACAATGATATAAAAAAAACGGCCATCTGATTCTTGCGAATCAGATGGCCGTTTGTGATGGAGAAGATCAGTTTATTTGTTCATTTTTTTGCGTCCGTAACCGATTAAGCCGAGCAACCCGCCGCCGAGCAGAAGCAGCGTCGCAGGTTCGGGAACAGTAGGAACATCGCATCCTGTAACGGTCATTACCGATTTCTTAAAATAGAAATCGCCGACTGTTTGAGTCAACTTAACGGTAAGCTTCCCTGTCGCGTCAAAAATCACCGATCCATCCAAGCTAATTGTTGGAGTAAGATTCATACTCAGATTGAATATCTTATCGAAACCGAGAGTAAAAACATTGACAGATTCCCATTCCCTATCATTGTCATCCGCAAAAGTGAGATCCAACGAAATGGATAAACTTTTATCCTCTGAAGGAACAAATCCGCTATCTGTAATATCATGAATATACGTATAGGATTCGCCCCGGTAATCAAATTTATAAAATGTGTTAATCGTATCTGTCCATGTAGTACGTGTACTCCCAGTAGGGCAGGCCGGATCTCCTTCCGTACAGGCGTTTGCCCTATTTGCTGACACGAACATCATTGCTACGGCGCAGAACGTGACCAAAAATTTTCTCATCGCTTCACCTCAAAATACATGAGGCAGCCCGGCTTTCTCATTGAGATCCGCGGCTTTCCGCCCCTGCCTCGCGACAGGTTTAGCTTTGTCTGAATTAAAAGAATTGTGACTGTTAGTTGTTCCCCCCCTACTTGCGCACATCGCTCCGGCTTTTCTTCCCAAAAAAGAAAAGCCGGATTACCTTGATGCAGGCAACCCGGCTGTCTTGCACTAAGACCCGTAGCTTTCCGTCCTCACCTCACGATGAGTTTGGCTTTTTCAGACACCATTTTATATAGCACAAATCATGCCACATTTCATCTTGTATTGCGAATCGTAACAAAATATGCCACCGTTGTCGAATAATAGGGAAGATCGGGCAACCATTCTGTTTTAAGGTTTTGGGGAGTATGGAAGTTTTTCTTGTTAAATTGTAAAAAAATCCGACACCTGCTTGCTGTTAAAACTCGCAAAAGCATGAATTACAAGCACTCTTATCGGTGTCGGTTTTTTTTACGCACGCGAATCGCTCTATTCATTCCCCACGTTTTAAAATAAAGGTAATTATTTAGGTTTTGGAGTGCAAACGCTTGCGTTGGCCTGTTACATGAATGAAATCATCTTTTTCTCTAATGCAACTTCATCGCATTGTCAAAGCAAGCGTTGGCACACCTAAATAGGTACAAGCAAAATCATGGTTTCAATCAGGCGTCAAATATTTTAACAGCCTAATTTATTATAAATAAACATGTTATATGCATTCCAAACTGTCGAAAGATGTCGGGAAATTTTACAGGACAAACCATCAGGTAACTGTTTATGCTGCAACATGTTAGGGGATTATTATCGTCAGGCGCTGTTTACTGTGTCGGTTTTCTTTACATGCGCCTCAAATTATAACGTTCCAGATAACGACTGACGCCACCTCGCTAAGCGCTGCCGCAGGCGAAAAGGCTGCTATCTCTGAAAATAGCAAAAAATGGCATAAGATTTGCATTGTTGAATAGGCATCATAACAATCCTCCATGTTAACGCCAAACCTATTGTGAAATAGGGACGGAAAGTTTGGGGTCTCAATCAAGAGATTGCCCGGCTGCCTTGAAGGATGAAAATTATTGAGGGGTATTATTTCTTAATAATCAACATGCGGAATAGGTTGTAATTTTACATTAAGAAGTAATTACCCTCTATTCAAGGGGGGATATTATGAGATTCACACATCTTCGTATTCAAATCGCATTTTTTATTGTCATGAGTTGTTGCTTCGCCTCAATTTCTGCATACGCGCAGACGGTGAACGTTGATTTTGAATCATTTCCTGCCGGAAAAGGAACTCCAAAAGACGATCTCGCAGTGTCTGACCAGTATAAAAATGCGTATGGAATTACATTGAGCATTGACCAGGACAAAAACCCCAATACCGTAAAAGACAGGATAAAGCCAAGTCTTGAACAGCGTGGAAAACAAAAAAAAGGCGCTCAAGGGTTTTTCTATAACAAAGGGCGCTTGTATGACACAGAAGCCGCTCCATATCAAGGACAATTAGGAAATTTCTTCCTGAAATTTAACGCAAAGACGCCCGCGAAATCCAATTTGTTGATAGAACTTTCTCGCCCCGCAACGACGGTTTCAGGTGTTCTGTGGGATATTGATGCGGCAAATGCGAAAACCTATGAGCAGTGGAAATTGACGGCGTATGCAAAAGTAAATAATGCATACGTTCCAATCGGAACGTTCAATAGCCCAAAAGGAACGCCATTTAAAACAGCGACAACATACGATGGAAAACCGTATGCCTGGACGTTCGATTCATCGCAGTTGGGAGGAAAAAGCATTGACGCGGTTCTCATCGCTTTTGCAGGCTCAAAACGCAATGGCCTTGATGCCGGATTTGACAAGCTTGGGGTTGTGTTTAAACAGGCCGAGTCAGCAGCGCCAGTGAAGCCACAAACGATGGCTGAACCAACACCAACGAATACTCCGACAGAAACGCCTGAAATTGAGGACGCATCGGAACCGACGATCCCTACGACATCTGATGCAACGCAAGAAGAGACGGCAACGCCGACAGAGTCGTCGCCAGAGACTGGACAACAGTTCTCTGCGCCTCAGCCGGAGGAGATCATGCCGAATTCACCAGCCGTTCCAGAACCAGGAACTTTGCTGCTCCTCAGCGGAGGCTTGTTCGGATTAATGGCAATGATTCGCCGAAAATATCGCAAATAACAATCGGTTACCGCTAAAAACAAAAACGCCATCCTCTATGGATGGCGTTTTTGTTTTATTTAGACTGCTCGTCCACTTACTGAAGTTGCGCAATCAAAACCGACATCGAAAGTGCAATCAGTATCCATAATCCGGTTTTTAGCTGCGTCAAATGAATTGATACAGCGCGATTCTGGTCGTCATGATAAACGGTGTCGCGAGAATCTTCCGGCGAAAACAGATACCGAACAACCTGCCCCATTTTTTGCATAAATGCAAAACGAACACGTTTCCGCACATTCTCAACTTGACAAAACTGCGTTGCCGTAAAACTCATAGCTTTCATAATTCTACCCCCATAATGTTGTAATCGTTCGTAAATTTCTGAACGGCGAAACGAGATTTCGCCGTCGAAACGGATATCGTGTATAAAAATATTATTCTCTCATAGCTCAAGATAACGAGAGGCTAAATAAAGTCAAATCGTATGATCTGATGAGGGGCTTCATAATTTCTGATAGTAGCCAACGCTTATGGAATTATACCATTTACGCAGTTTTATCGCTGTTGCCAATGAAGGCCATCTGACACGCGCCGCGCAGCAGCTTTACATCAGCCAGCCTGCCGTTAGCGCCCACATTAAAGCGTTGGAAGAGGAATTGGGCGTGACGCTGTTCGCCAGAACGCCGCAAGGGATGATTCTGACCAACGAAGGCACAGTATTAAAGGCGCAGGCCGAGAAATCGCTAAACACCATCAATGAATTATTCCGGCAGGCCAAACGCTTGCAGCATGACCTGACCGGCACGGCCAAAATCGGCCTGAATATTGACCCGGACTTGCTGAAAACCGCCGAGTTTTTTTCGGTGATGTCCACGAATTATCCGCTGTTAGAATACCACTTTTTGCAGCGTTCAACGTGGGAAGTCGTGGATGAATTACGGCACGGAGCGCTTGACGGCGGCTACATGTACGGCGGCATTATCGCGCCGCAGCCTGACATTGTCTCCTGCAAGCTGCACAATTACAATGTCATGGTCGTCGGCCCGGCACGCTGGAAAGAGCAGATTGAAGCGGCTGATTGGGAAGGGCTGGCAGCGTTTCCCTGGGTCTGGACATCAAAACTGTGCGCGTTTTGCGATTTAGCGCTCAAAACATTTCACGATCGCAACTTGAAACCCTCCAAAGCCGTCATCGCCGACCATGAGGCCGCGATGCGGACCTTAGTCATTTCCGGCGTCGGCCTGACGCTGATGCGCGAGGACGAAGCGCGTCCGCTTGAACAGGAAGGCAAAATTGCCATCTGGCATAACGAAAAATTAGAAATCGAGCTGCATTTCGCCTATTTGCGGGCGCGCCAGGAAGACCCGGTAATTCAGGCGATTCTCAACGGCATTTTTATCATCTGGAATCTGCAAGAGCCATGCATGTAAAATTCGATTTTCGCCTCGCAATCGCGCTCTTGCTCGAATCCATCGTCATTCTCGCCTACGTCGTTCTGCTGCAAACCGCTATCGTCGGCGATGTCAACTGGAAATTCGGCCTGTTCAAGTTTCGCTCACACGGCCTGTTCGCGCCCGCGCTCGCGGGAATTGCAGCATTTCTGCTCCGCCGCGCCGTTGTCGAACGCCTTTTTGCGCCGTTTGTGCTTGAAAGCGCCATGATTCGCATTTGGAATGGCATAGTGCGTCAATCGCATCATTGGACATCACGGTTCATCGCATCACGCGCGTTCCGCCTCCGTGTACTCGGCGGCGTCGTGGCGCTAATTGCCGCACTGATCGGCCTCAATCTGTTGAATCCGCTGAAACCTGGCGTGATGACGGCATATTATGAAAACGCCGATTGGAGCGGCAAGCCGTTCATGTTGCTGCGCGAGCCGTTTCAAGGGCTGAAACGCATCGAGCGCAATCTGCTGTTTCAGCCTGAAGAATTTAGCGTCGAATGGAACGGCTACCTGCGCATTCAACGCGCCGGAGTGTATGAATTGACCGTCGTTTCCGATGAATACGCCGCCATCTGGGTGAATCATCAACTGCTTGCCGAACATCCCGACGAAAAACAGTATCAGGTTTATGCTGGCGTGATTGAGTTGCCGGTAGGCAATCACGTCGTGCGTTTGCGGTATCGCAACACTGACGATATGGCGCAGTTGAAGGTGTTTCTTTCGCCGCCGAACAAGCGCACCGAGCAAAAAGGGCTGTCATTTGAACAGGTGAATCTGTTTGCTGCGTCGCCATCCGCGTCTCACCTTCGCGTCGGGCAGATGTGTAAAATGCTCGCGCTTGTCCTGAAATTGCTGCTGTTCGCCTGTTGCGCCGTTGCGCTGCTGGTTGCACTGATTGAGCGTCAGATGCTTTTTCCGCACGGACATCGGCGATTCGTTTTCGGTGTCATTTTCAGTGCGGTCTTGATCACACACTTCTTTTTCAGCCCGATCACCACGCCATTTGATTCCCGTTGGACGTTGCACACGACGGTTAGCCTGTTGCAGGAAGGAAACGCCGATCTTGACGAATACCGCCACGCGCTCCGCGCCAATGACTTTTATTCCATCGAGCAGATTGACGGCCACGCCTACACCAAATACCCGATTGGCGCGTCGCTCGTCGCGCTGCCATTCATGGCACTCATCACACCAGCGCTTGAGATCGGGCTGAATACAGACATCGAAACCGTGTTGAATCGGGCGCTGCCAGATGGGATCGAAAAAGGCATCGCTTCGTGCGTTGTGGCGTTGATTGCGCTGCTGCTGTTCCGCATCAGCGAAATGTCAGGCGTCAAATTCGGCTATTCGCTGCTGCTTGTCGGCATCTTCGCGTTCGGCACGTCGGCCTGGTCAACTGCCAGCCGCGCGCTCTGGCAGCACACGCCGTCAATGTTGATGCTGACGCTTATTGTATATGTGCTGCTGCGAGCGCGAATTGCGCCAACCACGCCCAATTGGATTATCGCGCTGCTCGGCTTGCCGGTCGCGTTTTCATTCGTGATTCGCCCGACCAACAGCATCGTCGTGCTTGTCATCAGCGCATACATGTTGTTCGCGCATCGGAAAGCGTTTTTCGCCTATTGCACGTGGGGGCTGAACGCCGCCGCGCCGTTCATCTGGTATAACTTGCACACGCATCACGCCATCTTGCCGTCGTATTATTTGACCTCCTCGCATTTCGACGACCCGAAAACGCCCTTTTTCGAAGCGCTTGCCGGAATTCTCATCAGCCCGTCACGCGGCCTGTTCATCTATTCGCCAATTCTTCTGTTTGCGCTATATGGCATCGCGCTGAAAATTCGGGCACGGCGCTGGAATGTGCTCGATTCGGCGGCTGCGGCGATGATTGCGCTGCATACGCTTCTCTTGACGCTGTTTCCCTGCTGGTGGGGCGGCCATTCCTACGGCCCGCGCCTCTTCTGCGACATGATCCCGCTTTTCTGTTATTTTCTGATCCCGCTCTTTCTACAACCGCCCACCCCCCAGACACTGACACGCCAATTCCGCGTCGCTTTGTTTGCCGCGCTGCTCGCCATCAGCGTCCTGATTCACGCTCGCGGCGTCATGACGTGGGACGTGT
Organism: Candidatus Moduliflexus flocculans; assembly: GCA_000739515.1. Taxonomy (GTDB): domain Bacteria; phylum Moduliflexota; class Moduliflexia; order Moduliflexales; family Moduliflexaceae; genus Moduliflexus; species Moduliflexus flocculans. The sequence goes on along the minus strand of DF820456.1, from coordinate 1,053,497 downwards.
ACGAATGGAACACCTGGCCTGAGCCAGTCGAACAAAAACTCTGGGATTGGGAACATCCGCAATTTCTCCGGTAAATTTTCTTGGGATCGCCGTCATCCTACTGGCATATTGCCGCCAGGATGGCGGCGATCCCACGCTACGCCGAGCGGCGGATGACGAGATAGGGCGCGGGGACGGGGGGATAATCGCCGGAGGATGCGCCGTGAATTTTGTCCAATAAGACCTGCATGGCGATTGCGCCGATGGCGATATGATTCTGATTGACCGTTGTCAGCGGCACGAGGCAGACATCGGAAAACAGGACGTTGTCGAAGCCCATCACCGCCACTTCGTCTGGAATCCGCAGGCCATCTTCCAGAATCGCCTTCATCACGCCGAACGCGAGCATATCGTTGAACGCAAAGACGGCGGTAAAGTCGCGGCGCGTCCTGAGAATCTCCCGCATCGCGACATAACCGCCCTCGACGCTGACTTCCTGGCAGGTGCGCGACAGATCGTCGGGACTCCAGTTCAGTCCGCGTTCCTGAAATGCCTGCCGCAATCCCTGAATTCGTTCTTCTACGGCGATTACGGAGGACGCGCGCGTCAGATGCAAAATCCGCCGGTGTCCCTTATCTAACAGATATTGTCCCGCCAACAACGCGCCCGCCGCGCTATCGGCTTTGACGCACGGGTAGTCATGCCCTGGAATCGTGCGATTGATCAGCACATAGGGGATTTTCTGGCGTTGCAGCAATTCGATATGTTGATTGGCGCGCGGCTGCGCCGGAGTCAGAATAATCCCATCCACATGCTTTTCAATCAGTACGCGCAGCACCTTGCTTTCGCGTTCAAGGTCATCATTGGAATTGCAAAGCATGATGGAATAATCCGCGTCAGTGGCTTCCTGTTCCAGCCCCTTGATTACAAAGGAATAAAACGGGTTCGCGTTTTCCGGCAGCACCACGCCGATGGTGCGCTGCGGCTTGCCGCTGAGTCCGCGCCCGAAAATATTCGGCACGTAATGCAGTTCCTCGGCGGTCAGCTTGATTTTGTCCCGCAGTTCCGGGCTGACGCCCGGCTGGTCGTTCAACGCTTTTGAAACGGTCTTGGTGGTCGTCTGAAGCAGCGCGGCAATATCGCGCAAGGTGGCTTTTTTCATATTCATCGTGACGTTATCTTTCAAATACAGTTGTCGTTTGTGTTAGGAACTGAGGCGCAATTGGTGTAAATTAAAGGTAATCGCTTACCGGTTGTCAAGAAATTTCTGTGATGTTATACGAATGCCATAATTATTTACCACGAAGCACGAAATATGGGAACTCTTTAGTCATTTCGAAAAATGTGTTGATCGTTTTTCGTGTGTTTCGTGATGGCTACTATAGAGGCGAGCATTGAAAATTAATATTGTATCACTCGCAGACCTCACAGGTTTTTAAAACCTGTGAGGTCTTATTAAAAGTCAATGCTCGCCTCTATAAAAGGCTGCTCTATCCGTTTTCTTCTTTAATTCGATGTAGTTTTTATACCCCAAATCAGGCAGGACTGAATTTGTCTTCACTGCTGAGACTTCCCTTACAAAATGGGCAAATTATTCCGATAACATGCCATGCGGCGGTGCTTGTCAGACCTTAAATCGGGCATGATAAATATCTTGACAATTTTGCCGCATCTCCAAAAGAACCGTATTTGCGCCGATTCGGTGCCATTGGCATAAAAGTTGAAAAAATGGCTCAGTATTTGAGATCATGGATGTTCTACCAAATTGCGGTAAAAAGATCACTTGCCACAACGCAGCGTAGAGACGCCCCGACGGGGCGCCTCTACAAAATGGACGATCTATTTAACTGATGTTACGCAGCGCCGCCGACAATTCCCCTCCTGGGAGGGGCAAGGGGTGGGTTCGTCCGTGAGTGATTGCTCGTGTCAAGAACCC
>DF820456.1:998363-1051553 GCA_000739515.1 Candidatus Moduliflexus flocculans | reverse complement strand
CCCTCCTGGGAGGGGCAAGGGGTGGGTTCGTCCGTGAGTGATTGCTCGTGTCAAGAACCCACCCCCAACCCCTCCCCGGAGGGGAGTGTGCGGTCATTCGTCTCGAATCGGCTGCGTAACATGAGTATTTAAGAGGAATGTGACGATTATGATTGTTGTCAATAATTTAAGCAAATTCTACGGAACCGCGCCCGCGATTCAGAATGTGTCGTTTTCCATAGAAAAAGGGGAAATCATCGGTTTTCTCGGCCCGAATGGCGCTGGAAAAACGACGACGATGCGGATTCTGACCGGATTTATGCCTGCCACCAGCGGCACGGCCTCGATTGCCGGATATGATGTCTTTTTGCAGCCATTGCAACTCCGCCAGCATATCGGCTATCTGCCGGAAGAAGTGCCGTTGTATAAAGATATGACCGCGCGGGAATTTCTGAACTTCGCGGCTGAAATTAAAGGAATGAGAGGAAGTCAGAAAAAAGCGCAGATTGACGAGACGCTGAAGCGCTGCGGCATTACAAGCGTGCAAGGACGCGCCATTGCCAATCTCTCGAAAGGCTATCGCCAGCGCGTCGGCCTCGCGCAAACGCTGCTCGGCAATCCGGACGTGTTGATTTTGGATGAGCCGACCACCGGGCTCGACCCGGCGCAAATCATCGAAATCCGCGAACTGATCCGCGAGCTTGCCAAAGAAAAAACCATCATCCTTTCCACCCACATTCTGCCTGAAGTCAGCATGATTTGCCAGCGCGTCGTGATTATTAACAAAGGCAAAATCGTTGCGGTTGATACCGCCGAAAACCTGACCGCCAAAATGCAAAAATCCACAAACATTCTTGTTGAAGTGGATGGCCCGGAAGCGCAGGTGCGCAAAGCGTTCGAGCGTGTCAGCGGCGTGATCGGCGTCGAAACGCTCGAACAGGTGCAGGATGGCGTGATGCGCTATCAAATCAATTCGGAAAAAGACCGCGATGTGCGCCGCGAACTTGCCCGCGCGGTCGCCGTCAACGGATGGGGCTTGTTAGAACTGCGGGCGGTGGAAATGAGTCTGGAAGATGTCTTTGTTCAGCTTGTCACGGAGGAGGAACCAATCGCATGAAAAATATCTGGATCATTACCAAAAAAGAGTGCGCATCCTATTTTTATTCCCCGATTGCGTATGTTGTATTCGCCATGTTCACGCTGGTTTCCGGGTATTTCTTTTATAATATCCTGTCGGTCTATACGATGGTGAGCATGCGAGCGATGCAGAATCAGTATGGCGCGGAAGGGCTGAATTTTACGGAAGGGATTTTTATCCCGCTCTTCAGCAATATGAGCATTATCATGCTGCTGATGATGCCGCTGCTGACGATGCGGCTGCTGTCGGAAGAAAAGCGCTCCGGCACGTTTGAACTGCTGCTGACGTACCCGTTGCGCGACATCGAAACCGTACTCGGCAAATTTTTCGCCTGTTTTCTCGTGTTTGCCACAATGCTCGGCCTGACGCTCGCCTATCCGATTTTCCTGTCGTTTTTAGGCAAAATCGAATACGGCGCGTTGATCGCCTGCTACGTCGGCTTGCTGCTGATGGGAAGCGCATTCATCTCCTTCGGATTGCTCGCTTCGGCCTGGACATCCAATCAGATCATCGCCGCCGTGATTTCCTTCGGCGCGCTGCTCCTGTTCTGGATGGTCGGTTTTTCCGCCTACAATGCCTCCCCGGAATTCGGCGCGATTCTCAGCCATCTCTCGCTGTTGGATCATTTCGATAACTTTACCAAAGGGATTATCGAATCGAAAGATGTTATCTATTACCTGAATTTTACGATCTTTTGCCTCTTTTTGACGCTGAGATCGTTAGAATCGAATAAATGGCGCGGATAGGAGCGAATCTATGAACACGAAAACACCGATGCAGCACGCACGCACAACATCATTCTGGCGATCCCTGAAATACGGCGCGAATACGACGGCGATGACGCTGATCGTGCTGGGGATCATTGTCATGGTCGAGGCGATTTCCGCCCGGCATAGCTATCGCTGGGATTTCACGTCAAATCAGCGTTATACCCTTTCAGATCAGACGAAAAATGTCGTCTCCGGCCTGGCGAGCGATGTGACTGTTCTCGCCTTTTACAGCCCAACCGAAGGAGACCGCGTCGCCTTCGAAGACCGGCTGAAACAATACGCAGCGCTGTCGAAACATCTCAAATATGAGTTCGTTGATCCCGATAAATTCCCGGCGCGCGCCCAGAAATACGAAATTAAGACGTATGGCACGATTGTCCTGGAAACGGAGAAAAAACAGGAAAAAATCACCGATTCGTCGGAACAATCGCTGACAAACGGCCTGATTAAAGTCACTCGCGACCAGAAGAAAATCATTTACATGATCAAGGGACATGGCGAACATGATCTCGCTGATATCTCTGAAAAAGGCTATAGTCAGGCGAAGAAGGCCATGACGGATCAAAGTTACGACGTGAAAGACCTCTTGTTAACGCAACAGCAATTCATTCCAACCGACGCCGCATTGGTTGTGATGGCCGGGCCGCAGAAAGACCTCCTGCCAGCGGAACTCGACCTGCTGCGCAATTATCTCGACAAAGGCGGCAACCTGCTGCTGCTGTTGGACCCGGATCAAGCGCCTGGCATGACCGCCTTTGTGAAGGAATACGGCGTGATCCTCGGCGATGACATGGTGATTGACCGGATGAGCCGCATGTTTGGCGCGGGCTATGAAACGCCGGTGGTCATGCAATATGTCGGGCATCCGATTACCGACAAATTCAACATGATGACGGCCTTTCCAGTTGCACGCTCGGTACAGACCGCCGAAACGCTGCCAGCAGGTGTGCAGGCGGACAAACTCTTTTTCAGCAGCCCGGATAGCTGGGCGGAAACCAGCAAGGCCGAGTTGCAGAGCGGCGCTGTGCAATTCGATGAAGGAACAGACCTGCGCGGCCCGGTGCCGTTAGCCGTCATCGCGGGAATTGCCACGCCAGACCAGACGAAAAAAGGCTCGAAAATGATTGTTATCGGCGATTCCGATTTCGCGAATAACACCTATTTTGCCCAGGTTGGCAACGGCGATCTGTTCTTAAATACGGTCAGCTGGCTCGCCGAAGAAGAAAACCTGATTGCGATTCGCGCCAAAGACCCGGAAATCATGCCGTTGATGCTGACCGCCACGCAGGGACGGCTCGCGTTCCTGATTTCATTAGTCGTGCTGCCGGTCTTCGTGATTTTTATGGGCGTCACCATGTACATCCAGCGCCGCGCCGCAACGCGGTAAACAGGATTGCGTTGTCAGACACTTCAACGTGCCTGACAACGATATAAGGAGAGACTATCATGAGCTTTAAAAAGACCCTGATATTTTTAGGCATTTTGCTCGCGCTCGGCGGGTATTATTACGTTGTCGAGGTAAAAATGGCCGCGAAAAAGCAAGCGGCGGAAACCGCCGATAAGCGCCTGTTCGCCATCCAAAAAGATGAAATTGCCACACTGACCCTGAAACGGGCGGATGGTGAAATCACGCTGAAAAAAGGCGAAAAGGGCTGGCAAATGGAACAGCCGGTTTCCGCCGTGACCGACGGTGCGGAAGTGGATCGCCTGCTGACGGCGTTCGCAGATGCGCAACGCGATAAAATCATCGCCGAGAACGCCGAAAAACTCGATGAATTCGGGCTGAATGCGCCAAGCCTGACCATCGCAGCCACGAACGCGGCCAACGCCTCGTTTTCGGTATCGCTTGGCAAGGAAACGCCGACGGCGTCCGGGTTTTACGCTAAAGTCGGCGACAAGCCGCAAATCGTGAGCATTGATAACCTCACGCAGGCCAACCTGAACAAAACCGCGTTTGATCTGCGAGATAAAACCGTGCTTGCGTTCGATCCCGCGCAAGTCAAAAAAGCGGCGTTCACGCTTCCGGCCACCGAGGCTGCGCCTGCCATGACGGTCGAGTTAACGCAGGACAACTCGACCTGGAGCATTGCCGCGCCGCAATCGCTTCGTGCAGACACTGAAAAAGTAAACGCGATTCTTTCCCAGATGAAATCAACCAAAATCAAAGAATTCGTGTCGGAGACGCCGACGAATCTTGCGGAATACGGCCTGGATGCGCCGCAAAAATCATTAGCGCTGACAATTGGCGATGATCCCGCGCCGCAAACCTTGCTGATCGGCAAGCGGAATGATGAAAAAGGCGGCGTGTACGCGCAGCATACTGCGACGGGCAACGTGTTCCTTCTTCCCAGCACGGTTGATGACGAATTCCCCAAAGCGTTAAGCGATTTGCGTGACAAGGCGCTCGTGCGATTCGAAAATAACGACATTCAAAAAATCGAGATCAAAACGCTGGCCGAAACCGTGACATTGCAGCGCGAATCGGATGCCTGGAAAATCGTCGCTCCGGCTGAATTTCCGGCGAATGCAGACAGGGTAAACGTGCTGTTGAATGATGCGAAAAACGCAAAAGCGACTGAATTTGTGGATGCTGCCGCCAACCAGTTATCGTTTGGTTTTGACCGCCCGAACGTGATGCTGTCGTTCTGGAAAAATGGGGAAGAGAATCCGATCCAATTAATTGTCGGCAACCCCAATGTTGAGAATACCGGTTTATACGTAAAAACCGGAGATGGCGTGTCGCTGACCGATCCGACAATCCTCTCGCAACTGAAACAATCGGCGTTTGCGCTGCGAGATAAGGCGATTGCGCCATTTAAAGCCGATGATGTCGCGTCATTTGAGATTGTATATCCTGAGAGTACGCTTGCGTTTGAAAAACATGGCGATACTTGGAAAACAGATGATAAGACGTTGCAGGGATTCAAAGTGAATAACCTGCTGTATGACCTCGCCGCGTTAGAATTTGCGGAAGAACCGGTTGCGTCGGCGTCAGACCTCAGCCAATACGGTCTGAATGCGCCAGCAGCGACGGTCACGCTCCGCAATGCAAAGAAAGAAGAGCTGGTGACATTCCTATTCGGCCAACAGGGGGAAAAGCTCTTTGTGAAAACCGCTAAATCTGACGCCGTGTATCCGATTAACGCCGCCTTTTTGGATGAATTGCCGAAACAAGGGGCCGATTTAGCGGGATAACGGTGCGGATAGAAGGAGCGCCAAATCTTGATTTGGCGCTTCTTTTTGAAGGCAAGGGGCATGAGGGTGTCGAAGCGTAGCCATTGATTGAGGACTGCTATATCGGCAACGACAACACGGCGCGAGCGCCAGGGGCATCGCCGCGATTTTCAAGCGTAATCGCGCCGCGATGCAGATGCGCGATTTCTTTGACGAAGTTCAGGCCAAGCCCGGTGCTTTTTTTGCCGGTGTCCGGGCGTTGCAGCGAAAAAAACTTGTCGAAGACCTTTTCCTTGGCAAAATCAGGCAAACCCTGCCCGCTGTCTTCAATAATGAGATGCAGCCGGTCGGTGTGGCGGCGGACGCGGAGTTCGATGCTGCCGGAGTCCGGGCTGAATTCGATGGCGTTTTGCAGCAGATTCGAGATGGCCTGTTGCAGCAAAAACGCATCGCCGCGCAGCGTGGCGTCTTCCTCAATCTGTGGGGCGCAGGCGAGATGTTTTTGCGACAGCAGTGGGCGCTTGCTTTCCAAGACGGACTGAATCAGGGCATTCAGCGACACATCTTCAACCTTTTCCAGAATTTTCTGATTTTCTAACGCCGCCAGTTCCAGCAGATGATCCACGATCTGCTGAATGCGGGTCGCGGAATCCTGAATATTGGCGAGGAACTTGCCGCGCTTATCATCCGGCATGTCCGGCTCTTCCAGGAGTTCCGCCGCGCCACGAATGGCGGAAAGCGGGCTTTTTAATTCGTGCGTCAAATTCTGGACGTATTGTTCGACATACTTTTTCCCCTCCAATGCCTCCTGCATCCGCTGGAACGCCTCGCCCATCTCGCCGATTTCGCTGCTGTCGAGGCGCGGAAACGGCACGCGTTTCCCATCCCGCACGTCGTTCGCGTAGTGCGTCAGGCGCTTGATCGGGCGCGTCAGCAGGCGCGAAAAGAAAAAGCTCAGGACAATCGCCGCGCCTGCCGAAATCGCGCCGACTTTGAAAATCTGCGGCCTGGCGTGTTCCAAAAAGCGGTTGATGTTCGTCATCGGCTTGCCCACCAACACCGCGCCGGTCAGCTTGCCTTTGACGAAAATCGGCGCAGCGACATAAACCAATCGCGACGATGGCGTCCCGGCATAGAGCCGCGTCATTTTCGCGCCGTATTCTTCTGTGAGAGTGGCCTTGACGAGATTCCATTTCGAAAAATTGTAGCTCTCGTTTTCGCGGTTTTTGGAATCGAACTGAATGACGCCTTTCATGTCGGTGACAAGCACGGAGAGGTCAACGTGGGTTTTGGTGAGGGTGTAGATTTGCGCCGCGAGCGGGCGGGCGTAGGCATGGTCAAAGGCGTGCCGCCATTCGTCGAAATCAAGCTGCCCCTGCTCCGTCTCGCGCCCTACCATCGCCGCGAGGACGTTCGCCTGATCTACGAGTAATTCTTCCACGCTTTCCTGATAGCGCAGCCGCAACGTATCAAGCACCCACCAGATCGGAAACGCAAAGCAAACCGCGACAATCAAAAACGACGCAAAAAAAATTCGAGCGCTGAGTTTCATGGCTCCCCTTGTTCCACGCGGAGCGTGGAATGAGAAATTTATAATCCCTCTTTTAACGAATACCCTAAACCGCGATGCGTGACAATCGGGTCGAGCGTCGGTCTAACCGCTTTCAATTTGGCGCGGAGATTTTTGATATGCGCGTCAATCGTGCGATCCATGCTGGTGTCCGGGTCATCCCACGCCAAATCCATCAATTGATTGCGGGAAAAGACGATGCCGGGACGCCGGATGAAGGTAGTCAAAATATTGTATTCGTAGCGCGAGAGGTCGAGCGGCTCGCCATAGTAGGTGATCTGGCATTTCGCCTCGTTGACGGCAAACGCTTGCGACGCGCCTTCCGCCGCTTTCGGCTTTTCATGCCCGGTCCGCCGCAAAACCGCTTTGACCCGCGCCAACAGTTCGCGGGGGCTGAAGGGCTTGACCACGTAATCATCCGCGCCGATTTCAAGGCCGACCACGCGGTCAATTTCATCTTTGCGGGCGGTCAGGAAAATAATCGGGAGCGAATATTTCTGGCGGATCAGCTTGCAGACTTCAAGGCCGTTGATGTCTGGCAAGCCGATGTCAAGAATCACCAAATGCACCCGCTCCGAAGCCAGCAGCGGCATCACCTCCGACCCGGCGGCGAGCCATGTCGTCTCGAAGCCGTCGTTTTCCAGCACATATTGCACCGTATCCACGATGCCCGGCTCGTCTTCCACTAATAAAATTTTCGGTTTCATGAATTATTAACCACGAAACACACAAAATACACGAAATTCGTGTGGCAGACCTCCCAGGTCTTCAAGACCTGGGAGGTCTATGCGTAACGTATTATTTTTTCGTGTATTTTGTGTGTTTCATGGTGATCGCATTCCCGCTGTCATGCGTTGTTCCTCCTGAGGAAGCTGTCAGACACCTCACAGGTGTCTGACAGCTTATTGCCGTTCATGCCAGAGGCGGCAAATGAAATCAAGAGAAAAACGCGGGAAAAGCCGTTTTCGCGCAAGCGCGGCAAGCAGCGCGATGACCGCGCAGGCGGCGGCGATGGTCAGCGCATGTTCCGCGAATCGCGCCCGGTCGCCGTGAAAATTTGGATTCAGCAGCGGCACGAGAAGCGTGATCGCGAGATACCAGAGGAGCGGCAGCAGCAGGAACTTCCGCAGCGCATTCCCCTCCTGGGAGGGGCAAGGGGTGGGTAATATGTTATAAGCATCTTTTTTATCGGGAACCCACCCCCAGCCCCTCCCAAGAGGGGAGTTCACGATGTTGCAGGCCACCCGCTCGGCCAGCCAGAAGGCGAGACATAACGCGGTTAAATAGACGGCGATGCCTTCGAGGCGGTGCAGTTGCGCCGGGTTGGCGTAGAAGAACACAACGCCGGAGGCGTAGAGACGCAGCGCAACAACGATGCGTAGCGCGTTGACTGCGATGGTCAGCAGATATGCGCCGAGCAGGCTGCCCGCCGTCCAGAGCAGCGTTGTCGCGGCGGTCGGCATGAGATGCAGATACGAAAAGAGCGTCATGCCAAAGGCCGCGATCATGAAATTCACCCCCGCGCAGGCCGGAGCGATGACGATGCGGCGCTCGCGGCTCAAATAGCCTTCACCGCGCTCGTATTCGAAATCAAGACCGCTGACGCGCTCGACCAACACGGTCGTCGGGCGCAATATCCAATCGAGGCCGTCGCTCGTGGCGCGGCTGTAATGCGCTTTCAGGCCGTAGGCCGCCAATAGCGCGAACAGATAGCAAAAAAGGCGTGTTTTCATATTTCAAACCACGAAATACACGAAAAATTGATAAACGTCTTATTTTTCGTGTATTTCGTGGTAAAATCCCTATTTTTTTCGCAAGGCGAACGTTGCGAGCGCCGCCGCAATCAGGAGCAGGAACGAGAGTTCCGGTTCTGGCGATTTGCGGACGCCTATCGCCGCATTCGACACATTTTTCGGCAGCGGCAATGGCTGTTTGACCGTGTCTGATTGGCCGCTTTTGTTGCGAATCACTTCATCAACGGCGATAAACGAGGTGTATTCGGTCAATAAATTGTAGGTCAAGCCAAGTCGCGTGATTTCTTGAATGCGGCGATCATCTTTCTGCAGTTTGTTGTAATCGCCGAGTAGTTCGATCCGTTTCCGCGCCCAGAGATAGCGCAAGGCGACGTGCGTGTCGTCGCGTTTAGCGTCGCTGATGCGGAACGTCTGGCGATATGCGCTGCTGCCGGTCATGCCGGTCAATTCGATCTCCCCCGCCGCTGCGCCGCGCCACTTGCCGAACACCAACACCGGGCGCTGCGCCAACACGTCGGGAATACTCACCGGCTCGACATCGTAGGCGTCAAAGTCATGAAAATTACATTGAATCTGCGTCAGTACCGGCGATTGAATGTATTGTCGGAATTTGTCGGCCTGTTCCGCCGCTGCTTCAGGCTTTTCCACCACAAACGCCTCGCCCATTCCCACGCGCGCCATGCCTTCGATCAAAAAGCGATTGACGCTGCTGCCGATTCCGAATGTAAACATGTTCGCGCTATTTAAATTTTGGCGAATGAGATCAAACACCTCAGTTTCAACATTCACAAAACCGTCGGTCATAATCGCGATAGAGCGCGAAACCCCCTCGGTTCGCGGCAGATTCAGCGCCCGCTGTAAGGCCGGGAGCAATTCTGTGCCGCCGCCGCCTTGCTGCCGGTCAATAAAGGCGAGCGCGAGTTTCAGGTTCTCCGCATTGGCGGGAACTGACCGCTCCGCAAAGGTTGACGAGCTTCCCGCAAAAAGCAGCACGTTGAACGCATCAGTCGGGCGCAGGTTTGCAATCAGATTGCGCACTAAAATTTTCGAAGTATCGAGCGGAAAGCCGCGCATCGAGCCGGAGACATCCATGATAAAAATGTATTCCCGCGCCGGAATCGCTTCGGCGGCGACTTGTGCTGGGGGCTGTGCCATCAGCAGGAAGAAATTCTCGTTTTCGCCTTCGTAGAGCAGCAACCCGGATTGAATCTGCTTGTCCGCGAGCCGATAGCGCAGAATATAATCACGGTCGCCGCCGAATTCTTTGACCGTCCGAACCTGTTCTGTCTCCACCGGCTGTGCGGGCGCGAATCCGGCCTTGAACAGGCGTTGATAAAAACGCGGCAGATTGCCAAAATCGTCGCCATACAGGTCGAGCAACGCCGCTTTGATGACGGCGAGCCGCTCCGGTGGCATCTGCCGGACACGTTCGATCAGTACGGTTTCATCTAATGTAATCGCGGCGGCTGCCGGGCTTTCATAAGTAATGTCAACATCATGCGAGGAGCAACTGACCTGCTGCAACGGAATGCCGGTGGAAATGCGCGTCGTGATGTCGAACAGATACGGCGGCGCGGCGGTCAATTCGGCCTGCGATTTTTCCGGAAGGTATGGATTTGCCGTCCATTTGTCCGCGCCCGGCGTCGTGGCGGTCTGATTCGTGTAGCGCGGCCCGACGACGGTCGGATAGACAAATTCGTATGTCCCGTCGGTCGGCACGAGCAATTCTGTGTATTTCAGTTTGACGCTGATGTTATCGCCGGGCAGAATGTTGGCGACGTTCATCTGAAAGACGTTCGGGCGCTGCTGCTCTAATAATGACGCGGTTTTGCCTTCGCGTTTGGCGGCTTCGTATTGCTGCCGTGCTTGCTCTTTTTCCTTGATTTTTGCGACGATCCGGCGGTCGCCGATGGTCATCGTCATGCCATAGACGGCGGCGCGAGTCGAGCCGGGAAACACGTAGATCGCCTCAATCGGGCGCGTTCCTTCGTTTTTATAGACCTGCGTGACCGTCACGTCGGCGATCACGCCCGCGATATTGACATTCGCGGAGGTGAGCAGCAGCGGCAATTGGTCGGCATTCGGATTATCGCTTTTAACGAGAAAATAGGGCGACAGCGTGGTGTCGTTTGCCTCTTGCGCATAGGCGAACGCAAGGCAGAACGCCGAAAACATCAACATTCCTGAGATCATTAGCAACGCATTCACAAGGCGGTTCATGGTCTGTTCTCCTTTTTTGTTAGATTTTTTATCAAGATGGCATGGTTAAGATTTCGCGTGGAACTACAGGGATGAGGGTAAGAAGGGATAAGGCTGATATATCCTTGCTTCCCCTCATCCCTGTAGTTCCCGCGCTTTCTGCGTCTATGGTAGGAGGCCCGCATGAAAACAGTATGAACGCCGCATGAAATGTTTATGAAAATTCGTCATCATTTACCACAAAACACACGAAAGACACGAAAAGAATAGCACGCTGATAATCTGATTGGGCTGATTGACACTGATGCTTTTGACGATCTTGTGATCAGGATGATCAGCCTAATCAGTGTGCTATTTTTTCGCGTATTTCGTGGTTGTTCCAACAAATTCCATATTGACAAAATGCGAGAAACGCATAAGGTATATAACGAAGTTGCTTGTTATGTGCTGTCAGTCGCGATGAGCGGGCTGACGGGAATATTCATGGAGGAGTTATTCATGTGCGTCGAAACGAGAGTTTCGACGTGCGTCACGAGGATGTATGAAATTGCAAACGCTGTTTTTCATCTGTCTGATTGCGCTTTTGTTTACAGCAGCGCAAGTTTCGGCGGAGTTCATTGTCTATCCGGCGCAAGACGCGCCGATGTTTACGATTGAAATGCCGGACAAATGGAAATCTGAAGTGATCGAAGAAACGATTTTGCAATCCGTTTCCCCGGATGAAAAGGTCTATATGATGGCCTGGCCGGTAGATGCGGAAACAATGGAAGAAGCGATTGACGGATTGGATGAATTTTTGACGGATTTGCTGACGGACATCAATCTTGACGGCGAAGGCGAACGGCTGGAAATCAATGGCATTCCGTTCTGGCGAGCCACCGGGGTAGGGAAAGATGTGGAAACGGACGAGGATGTCAAACTGACTGTCGGCTTTTTTATGCCAGAAGAAAAAACGGTCTGCCTCATCGCGTTTCTTTCTGAACCAAAAGCGGCGCAACGCCACGCCGAAAGCATTGCCGCGATTCTGCAATCCATCAAACAGCCCTGATTTTTGACCACGAAACACGCAACATACATGAAAAAATGCCAATATTACGGTACAGACGGGTCGGCGACCCGTCTCTACGGCATTTTTATTTTCGTGTATTTGGCGTGTTTCGTGGTTTTTTATCCAATCGTCCAGCCGCCGTCCACATAGAGAATATGGCCGGTCACGAATTCGGCGCAGGGGGAACAGAGAAAGATGACCGGGCCGACGATCCAATCCATTTCGCAGAGCTTGCCTTTTGGAATGCGCTGCAACACCCAGTCTAATTTTTCCTGATTGCCTAACAGACCGATTTTGACATCGTTTGAGGTAAATGTCGGCGCGACAGCATTGACATTGATATTTTCTTTCGCCCATTCGACCGCTAATGATTTCGTCAATTGATCCATTGCGGCTTTGCTCGGCGCGTAAGCCATATCCTGCGCCCGTCCATGCAAACCGAGCACGGAAGAGATGTTGATAATGCGCCCTTTTTTCCGCTGCACCATATATTTTCCCACCGCCTGGCACATCAAAAACGTCCCTTTCAGATTCACCTCCATCACCCAGTCCCACATCGCTTCTTCAAAATCAACGGCATTTTCCAAATGAGAAACCCCTGCGCAATTCACTAAAATATCAATTTTGCCAAATTGTTCGGCAACCAAATCCACCATCGCCTGCACATTGTCTTTTTTGGTGGTATCCGCCGGAATGCCGATGACATCGAACCCTTTTTCTTGTAATTCAGTGACTGTATGAAAAAGATAGGTGGGCTTGACGCTGACCAGCACGACCTTTGCGCCTAACGAGGCTAACGCAATCGCAATTTCTTTCCCAATGCCTCGCGACGCGCCGGTCACGATTGCGACTTCGCCCTGAATGCCGAACATGCTTGTTAATGTATATTCCATGACGCCGTTGTTCCATTTTTATTTTATTCGGTGAATAGGAAACAACGCCCCGATCTCCTATTCGTTATCGCTGTCGGTAGCTATTGAAATTACGCGATGCTGTCAAGAAAATAATCTTCTGTTCGTGGCAAATTCAGGAAGAAATCTGGCAGGGTACACCTCACAGGTTTTTAAAACCTGTGAGGTGTGTCGGCGTTACAACGTCACGGAAGAACGGAATTGCTTGCCGTGCTCATCATAAAACTCACAGGCGAGTTCGCTTATTTGAAGGGCATAACCGTGTTCGCATTTTTCGCAGGAGACTTCGATGCCTGCGGCAGTTTTGCGGGCGCGAATCGTCAATTCCGCGCATTGCCCATCGCGATAGCCGTAACTTGCGCCGTCGTCTTCGTAATAGACGAACTCCGCCGCGTTGGTGACGAAGCCGAGCACCGTCAGTTTCCGAATCGGTTGTTCATGGACGTGACTCATCGGCTCTGCCAAAACGCAGAGGCGGTTTTCCCGCAGAAACATCGGCACTTCGTGAATGTCGGCACTGACATAATAATCGTCCGGCTGCATGACGGTCATGGCGCGATCTTCGCAGCGCGACGCATTCCAGCGCAGCCAGCGGCTTTCCGGCAGATGGACGAACCGGCCACGCGCATTCGGCGTATAAACCGGCGCGATCATCAGCGACTCGCCATACAGGAACTGGTCTTCGACCTGTTGGGAGCGCTCTCCAGAAAATTCAAAAAAGAGCGGCGCGATGAACGGCCTGAGTTCCCGCACGGCTCGCATATATTCGGAGTAGGCATAGGGAATCATGGCGTAGCGCAGGCGCAGCACGTCGCGCAGAATCGCGGTCGTTTCCGGGTCGAAACTCCAGGGTTCCTGCTGGCGCGAACCATACCAGGTGTGATTGCGGAACAGCGGCGAAAACATGCCCAATTGCATCCAACGAATCATCAATTCTGGCGACACTTCCGCGCCGAATCCGCCGGTATCGGCGCCGGTGTAGAAAAAGCCCGCAAAATTGAGTGATATCAGCATATGGATATTGACTTCGAGATGCTCCCACCAACTGGAATTGTCGCCCGTCCAGATGCCGGAAAAGCGGTGCAGACCAGCGTAACTGCCGCGAGACAGCAAGAAATAGCGTGTGCCCGGCATCGCTAATTTTAATTGTTCCGCCGTGCCGCGCGTCATGTCGAAAGCGTAGAGATTATGCACGGCGTCATGATTGACGACGCGGCCATCGTCTGCGCGTTGCGAGAATGCCTTAAAATATTCGCGGCGGTTAAATAACTCCATCGTGTCCCCGACCTCGGTCAATTCGCGCCCAATATCGTCCTTGCTGAGAATGGCATAAATTTTTTCCCGCGCCTGTTTCATTTTTTCCGGCACGTAAAAAATCGCCGGTTCATTCATATCGTTCCAGAAACCTTCAATCCCCTGATCCGTGAAGAAGCGGTACTGTTTGCCCCACCATGCCCGCACTTCTTCCCGCAGAAAATCGGGGAAATGGCATAAGCCCGGCCAGACTGCCGCGACAAAATCTTCGCCCTGCTCGTCCTTGCAGAAATAGTCGTTCGCCTTCCCTTCGTCGTAGATCGCATAGCCCGGCTCAACTTTCACGCCCGCGTCAAGAATCGGCACGAGACGGAAACCGTTGGTTTTCATCTGCGCGACGAATTCGGCGAACTTCGGGAATTTGTCGTCATCCAGCGTGAAGACTTTATAATTCACCATGTAGTCAATGTCCATGCCGATGGCGTCACACGGAATGTCAAGCTCTCGGAACTTTGTGGCGATGGCTTGCACCGTTTCGGCGTCGGGGTAGCTGTAGCGGCATTGCTGATAGCCAAACGCCCATTTTGGCGGAATGTAGGGCGAACCTGTCAACGTCAGATATTCGCGGACGATCTGCTTCGGCTCGCTGACATCAAACAGATAGAGGTCGAAATCCTGCGATGGAATCGTGATTTCCAGGATGTCTTTATGCGTATGGCTGATGTCGAACATCATTTCCGACGGATAATCAAGAAAAAAACCGAAGCCGCGCTCGCCCGTGATGAACAAGAACGGATGCGAGCCGTAAAGCGTCTCAATATGGGGCTGGTGCGGCGAAATGTCGGTGTTATACGTGCGATACATTTTGCCGCGCTTGTTGAGTCCGCCTAACTGCTCGCCTAACCCGTACACGCGGTCATGTCGGGCAAGCTCATAGCGCAGCGCGGTCTTGCCGTCTGTTTGCGTGATGGTGAAATATGGGAGCGCGGCGGCAGGCCGAATATCGACGGTGATTTCAGGCAGCACGGCGTTCGTCTGAAACGGAGCGCCGCTGCGGTAGCAAATTGTATGCAATAATGCGCGATGTTGCATCATATATCAGAAAATACGGCGAAAATTCGCGTTTGGGCAGACTGTCCGCTGCTGAAAAACGAATCCTTGCCGTTGCGTGATTCAAAATAACCATTTATATAAAAAACAAATTCGATTCAAAAGAATCTTCGCACGATTGAGGAAAAATCTGTCAAGAGAAATGCTATTATAAAATGAATTGTTTCAACTATTTTATAATATCTTCGCTGTTTTATTTGATTAAGATACCATTTAAAAAAGCATACAAATTGAACCGATTCAAAATATATAATTCGTGCAAATCCGCATTCTCCAAAAGTCACACATTCCGAGAAAATTCGATATTTTTTTAAACGGAATCTATTCGCAGCAATGTCAAAGAAAATGCAGGGAATACGCACTGTTGAAATTTCGCGCCAGCGATGAAACAGAATCGGCATGACTTTTCCCTTGACATTGCTGAAATTTATTCAATACAGTTCCCATAACTAACGTATTGTTCGTTATTGTTTGTATCACCATCATTTTTTAAACGCATGAGACATACATCTAATAAAATTGAAAGCATTTTACAGAATACTGGGTATCAGTTTCCTTCGCATTGGATGGATCTGGATGGAGTCTCATATCATTATATTGATGAAGGCCCTCGCGATGCGCCCGTGCTGCTGATGGTGCACGGCAATCCAACGTGGTCATTTTATTTCCGCCGCCTGATTGCGGAGTTCGCGCGCGATTTTCGCGTGATCGCTCCGGATCATGTCGGGTGTGGATTCTCCGAAAAACCGCAGCAATACGCGTATACGCTGGAACAGCATATTATTAATCTCGAACGCCTCTGCTTCCATCTCGATCTGCGTCAGATGACATTAGTCTTACATGACTGGGGCGGAGCTATCGGTATGGGCTACGCGGTCAGGCATCCAGAAGCAATTCAGCGTTTCGTGCTGTTCAACACAGGCGCGTTTTTCGTGCCGGTAATTCCGTTTCGGATATCGATCTGCCGCATTCCGGTCGTTGGCGAAGCGCTTGTGCGCGGCTTGAACGGCTTTGCCAGAGCCGCGTTATGGTATGCTACCTCGCAGTCAGAGCGCTTTACAACCGAGGTCAAAGCGGGCTATCTCGCGCCGTATGCCAATTGGCATGACCGGATCGCGTTATATCGCTTTGTCAAAGATATTCCAATGGAAGACACTCATCCGACGCGGCGCACGTTAAATGAAATTGATAAAGAATCGCCCCGTTTTCAACATCATCCGATGTTGATTCTCTGGGGCAAAGACGATTTTTGTTTTACGGAACGAGATTTCCTCCCGGAATGGCGGCGGCGTTTCCCTGACGCCGAGGTGCATGTGCTGGAACACGCCGGGCATTATGTCGTTGAAGATGCGCATGAACGCATTATCCCGCTCATGTCGAAATTTTTGGAACGTGACCGTCCTGCCGTAAAAGAGGCGAATCCTTCTTGATGCGATCTCCGCTCTGTCAGAAGGATGACCGCTGGCAGAGCCTAACCATTCCTTCATGCGTTATAACATTTCTCAAGCCTTATGCGATATGGCCGCCCGCGCCCCCTATCGCGCAGCCATCGTCTTTCCGGCTGGCCGCGATGCTCGCGGACGCGCGAAATTCACGCAACTGACGTTCCAACAACTCAACGCGCTTTGCGATTCGTATGCGCATGGATTGGCACAATATGGCATCAAGCAAGGCGACCGGACGTTGATGATGATACGCCCGGGCATGGAATTGATCGCCGTGACTTTTGCGTTGTTGAAAATTGGTGCTGTTCCCGTCCTGATCGATCCTGGAATGGGGCGCAAAGCATTTCTGCAATGTGTCGCCGAAACCGAGCCGACCGCGCTGATCGGCATTCCGTTGGCGCACGTCATGCGGAAAGTTTTTCCGAAGCCGTTTCGCAATGTCCGGCGTTTCGTGACGGTCGGCAAGCGCCTGTTTTGGGATGGCGCGACGCTTGCTGAATTGCAAACCGTTTCCCGCGAACCATTTCCGGTGGCGCCGACCACAACCGAGGACGAAGCGGCAGTCGCGTTCACCTCCGGCGGCACGGGCATTCCCAAAGGTGTCGTGTATCTGCATGGCATTTTCAAAAAACAAGTCGAAATCATGCGCGATGAAATGGGCGTGAAAGAAGGCGAAACGCATTTGTCAGTCATGTATATTTTCGCGCTGTTCAACCCGGCACTTGGCGTGACGACGATTATTCCCGACATGGACGCCCGCAAAACCGCGCAGGTCAACCCGGCCTATCTTGTGGAATCGATTGAAACGTTTGGCGTGACGATGAGCCTCGGCTCGCCGCTGATCTGGAGCATTTTGGCGGATTATTGCTCGAAGCGCAGCCTGACGCTGCCCTCGCTGCAACATGTCTTCATGTTTGGCGCGGAAGTCATGCCAGATGTCGTCAAACGCTTCGCGAAAGCGATGCCGAACGGGAAAATTTACACGCCGTATGGCGCAACGGAGGCGCTGCCGTTGACGTTGATGCCGGGCGAAGAGATTCTCGCGGAAACTGGCGCGAAAACGCTGACTGGCGCAGGCGTCTGCGTTGGAAAACCGATTGGCGGCTTGCAGGCGCGTATCATTCCGATTTCCGATGAGCCGATTGCGGAATGGAACGAATCGCTCGCGCTGCCTACTGAACAAATCGGCGAAATTGTCATCAAAGGTGAAGTCGTGACACGCGAATACGTCAATCGCCCGCGCCAAACGGCGGAAGCGAAAATTCGAGACGACAGCGGTTTCTGGCATCGCATGGGCGATCTCGGCTATCTCGATGAACAGGGGCGCATCTGGGTCTGCGGGCGCAAATCGCACCGCGTCGAAACGCCGGCAGGCTTGCTGCTGCCAGTCCAGGTCGAAGCGGTTTTCACCCAACATCCGGCAGTCAAACGCGCGGCCTTAGTTGGCATCGGCGCGTATGGGCAGCAGCAGCCTGTTGTCATTCTTGAGACGCAACCTGCCCAATCTCCGCGAAATGAGCAGGCGAAACAGCAATTAATTGATGAACTTCGGAAACTGGGCGAGCAGCATGAACATACGCGAGCAATTCGTGCGTTTTTTTTTCATCCATCGTTTCCGGTGGATGTGCGGCATAATACAAAAATAGACCGGTTGGCATTACGCGATTGGGCGGCGCGGCAGTACAATTCATCGAAAGCATCATAAGAGGCATTTTTCAGAAGATGGCAACTGGCTGAAATTTTCTTGACAAGGTTGCCATAACATTGACGGAGGTAGAACCTTTGTGAATTGAGTGTTGATAAAGCCTTGTAACATAAAACGTAACTATTTAGCTGTCACCACGAAACACACGAAATACACGAAACGTTGACGCCATTCATGCGGGAGATGTCCAAATTTTCGTGTATTTCGTGTGTTTCGTGGTAAATAATAACCATAAAACATTGTATAACATAGAGGAATCACTATGAAAAAAGATGAGTGCATTTTATTCAGCGGCGGTATTAAAGGCGCGGAAGCGGAATTCGGCGCGAATGCCGAGCGATTCGGCATTGAAGAAGTTAATTTCACATTCGAAGGACATGAGAGAGTCCGCCAGCGCGGCGTGCGGTTTTTGACACACGATGAATTGCAGAATGGCGATGTCAGTCTGGAATATATATCGAAGCTGATGAATCGTATATATAGCCAGGGGCAGGTCTTTCGAAAAGTGCTGCAAACAATCTGGTATCAAATCAATAACGGACAGGAAATTTACGTGATCGGTGAGATTCTCGACGATAAGACGGTGAAGGGTGGAACAGGATGGGGAGCGGAGTTTGCCAAAATTTGCAATAAACCGCTCTTTGTCTTTGATCAAAAACGGAACGCCTGGTTTACGTGGAAGCAGACGGAATGGGTAACATGTCAGGACGCGCCGATCATTAGCCATCTCCATTTTACGGGAACGGGAACGCGATTTCTTGAAGAAAATGGCAAAAAAGCGATTGCCGAACTTTTCGAACGCTCTTTTGCATAGTCAAACATTAGATAATATCGGAAATAAGGATTTACCCCACCCAAGAGGGGAATTTCGGAATGATGTTCTTATTTCCGATAATGTCTAATATTCCTCAATACTCCGTTTCGCCTTGTCGAAACGGAGTTGCCGCGCCTTGCTTTTTTGCGATAATTACATCTATTTATCAACTGTTCGCTGCCGGGATTTGCCAATGGTAACGAACAACGATAATAAGTGGAGGGATGATTTTATGAAATACGCTAAAAGCATGATGCTGTTTTTTATTCTACTGTTTTTTTCAGGAATGCCTGCATGGGGCCAAGAAACTCGCGACGTGTATTTAGCGTCGCTGGAATGGCCGCCGTATGTTGGCGAAACTCTTCCTGAACAGGGGGCAATTGCGGTGGTCGCGCGGGAAGCGTTTGCGGCGATGGGCTATACGCTGCACATAGAATTTTTCCCCTGGATGCGGGCGATTTATACAGTAAAGCGCGACAACATGTATGCGGGATATTTCCCGGAGTATTACGCCAAAGGTATCGAAGAAGAATTTCTGTTTTCCTCACCACTTGGCGTCAGTCCATTAGGATTCGTTGAGCGCAAGGATGCTCCTGTTGTGTGGCAAACGCTTGACGATTTGAAAGGTCTTGCGATTGGGACAGTGAACGGCTATGTGAACACAGAAGAATTTGACAGGAAGGCGGCCGCTGGCGAATTGCAGGTAGATACCGTGATGCTGGATAGCTCAAATATTCTCAAAGTTGCGGCACAGCGAATCCAAATAGCGGTCATTGATCGGTATGTGCTGGAATACCTCTTCCAGCATGACGCAGAAGTCTCAAAAGTGAAAGACGCCGTTCAATTTAACGCCAAAATTCTCGAAGAAAAACAACTGTTTATCTGCTTTCGCCGTTCGCCGGAAAACGAGCAACTGCGTACTATTTTTAATGAAGGCTTGCAAAAGATTGATGCGTCTCAAATTATGCGGGAGTATTTTCAACGCCTGAATAATCAATAGGGATGCTGCTCAATACACGTTCGACCGTTCGCCCTGAGCCTTGTCGAAGGGCATAGTGTGGTTCGACAGGTTCCCCAGTTCAAGTCACCTCCTTCTTGAGCAACAACCCTAATAGACGTTGTCGCGAATCATCATTATGGTATAAGAATTTTGGATGCTTTATCAACCCGGTTACTTTTTTTCTTGACTCAACTTGCGCCTCATAGATAAGATGTTTGATATTCGAATCCTACGTTTTTGTTAGTCAAATCAAAGAAGTCAACCATAATTCTTATCAATTTTTTACGAAGGAGCAACACGTTATGAGTAATACAGTGAAAGATGTACGCACGATTGACGGCAATACCGCTGCGGCGTATGTTTCGTATGCGTTCAGTGATGTCGCTGCGTTATATCCGATTACTCCCTCGTCCGTCATGGGCGAAACTGCCGACGAAATGCGGGCAAAGGGGACGAAGAATATTTTTGGGCAGAAAGTCAAAATTGTTGAAATGCAATCCGAAGCGGGCGCGGCTGGCGCAGTGCATGGCTCGTTAACTGGCGGCGCGTTAACCACCACCTATACGGCTTCGCAGGGCTTGCTGCTCATGATCCCCAATATGTATAAAATCGCTGGCGAATTGCTGCCGGCCGTGTTCCATGTCTCTGCTCGCGCCGTTGCCGCTCACGCGCTTTCGATTTTCGGCGATCATTCGGATGTCATGGCCACCCGCCAGATCGGCTGGACGCTGTTAGCTTCCGCGAATAACCAGGAAGTGATTGATTTAGGAACGGTTGCGCACCTGAGCGCGATTCAGTCCCGCGTTCCTGTGCTCCATTTCTTCGATGGATTCAGAACCTCCCACGAACTGTCGAAAGTTGAAATGATTCCGTATGAAGACCTTGCGAAGCTTGTTGACATGGATGCGATTAAGGCGTTCAAGGCACGCGGATTCCGCCCGGAAAAACCGGAAATGCGCGGTACGGCTCAGAACCCTGACATTTTCTTCCAGGCCAAAGAAGCGGTCAACCCATTCTACACAAACCTTCCCGACATTCTTGAAGCGAACATGAAAAAAGTGGCCGAATTGACCGGCAGAACATACAATCTGTTTGATTATGTCGGTGCTCCTGATGCGGAATGTGTGATTATTTCGATGGGGTCGAGCGTAGATGTGATTGAAGAAACGATTAACTATCTCAACGCTAAAGGCGCAAAACTCGGCGTGATCAAAGTGCGCGTGTATCGCCCCTGGTCAGCCAAACACCTGTTAGCCGCCATTCCGGCTTCTGTGAAGAAAATCGCCGTGCTGGATCGCTGCAAAGAAGCTGGTTCTGTCGGCGAGCCACTCTATGAAGACGTGCTTTCCTGCTTCTACGAAGTTGGCAAGAAAGATGTGATGGTTATTGGTGGCCGCTATGGTTTAAGCTCCAAAGAGTTTACCCCGGCAATGGTGAAGGCGGTGTACGACAATCTGGATTCCGTCTCCCCGAAAAATCATTTCACGGTCGGCATTACGGATGACGTGTCGTTTACTTCGCTGGACGTCAAAGAAACCTTCGTCACTGAACCGGAAGGCACGATTTGCTGCAAATTCTGGGGACTTGGCTCGGACGGAACCGTCGGTGCGAACAAAAACTCCATCAAAATCATCGGCGATCATACCGATATGTACGCGCAGGGCTATTTCTCCTACGATTCGAAGAAATCCGGCGGCGTCACCGTCTCACATCTCCGCTTCGGACCGAAAGAAATCAACTCGCATTATCTGATTACTGAATCCGATTTTATCGCCTGCCATAATCAATCCTACATCACGCGCCTCGACGTGTTGGAAGGGATTAAGCAAGGCGGCGCGTTCTTGTTGAACTGCGTCTGGTCGCCAGAAGAATTGAGCGAAAAACTTCCGCCAGCCGTGAAACGGACGCTGGCGCAGAAGAACGTTGATTTCTACATCATCAATGCTTACAAAATTGCGGAAGAAATCGGCCTCGGCCACCGCATTAATATGGTGTTGCAAGCGGCATTCTTCAAGATTTCCAAAGTGATTTCCGACTACGAAAAAGCGTTGGAATACATGCGCGATGCCGTGAAAAAGACCTACGGCAAGAAAGGCGATACGGTGGTCGCCATGAACGTGGCCGCAGTGAATCGTGGCGCGGATGAATTGGTGAAAATCACGATTCCGGCGGACTGGGCAACGGCCAAAGACGAAGCCGATACAACGGTGTATCCGAATGATTTCGTGCGCGACGTGCTCAACCCGATTAACGCACAGAAAGGCGATTTGCTGCCGTCATCGCGCTTTGCGCCGGATGGCATCTTCCCGACTGGCATGACGCAATACGAAAAACGCGGAATCGCCGTCAACGTGCCGAAATGGGTGGCTGAAAACTGTATCCAGTGCAACCAGTGCTCATTAGTTTGCCCACATGCCGTCGTGCGCCCATACCTGTTGACCGCTGACGAAGCCGCGAAGGTTCCGGCTGGAACGCCGTTAGCGGATGCCAAAGGCAAAGAACTGGCAGGCTACAAATATAAAATCCAGATTTCGCCGCTCGATTGCACAGGCTGCGGAAGCTGCTCGGATGTCTGCCCGGCGAAAGAGAAAGCGTTGGTCATGACGCCGCTGGAAGACCTTGTGGAACAGGAAAGCACGCAGTATGCCTACCTGAAAACGCTGCCGGTGAAAGACCAGTTAATGAGCAAATTCTCGCTGAAAGGCAGCCAGTTCAGACAACCGCTGTTTGAGTTCTCCGGCGCGTGCGCAGGTTGCGGTGAAACCCCGTATGTGAAGTTGATTACACAGATGTTCGGCGAACGCATGGTGGTGGCGAATGCGACCGGCTGCTCCTCGATTTATGGCGGCACGGCGCCTGTCAGCCCATACACGACCAACAAAGACGGCTACGGCCCATCCTGGGCGAACTCGCTGTTTGAAGACAACGCGGAATACGGACTTGGCATGTATCTCGGCATCAGCCAGACCCGCGACAAACTGATTCTGCTGGCCGAAGAAGCTCGTTCCTTCAAACTGGACGGCGAATTGAGCGGCGCGTTGGAAAGCTGGTTGAATAATTACAGCAATGCCGATGAGTCCGTGAAACTGAGCCAGGTGATCAAAGCGAAACTCCCTGCCGCTGTCGAAAGTGCTTCTGGCCGCGAAAAAGAGGTGCTGGCGGAGATGCTGGAAAAACAAGACTATTTCGCCAAGAAATCGGTATGGATCTTCGGCGGCGACGGTTGGGCCTATGACATCGGGTACGGCGGATTGGATCATGTTATCGCTTCCGGGCTGGATGTCAATATCCTCGTATTGGATACCGAAGTCTATTCCAATACCGGCGGACAGGCGTCGAAAGCGTCGCAGACAGGACAGATCGCGAAATTCGCCGCGACCGGCAAAGAGCAGTGCAAGAAAGACCTTGGCATGATGGCGATGAGCTATGGCTATGTGTATGTGGCCTCCGTTTCGATGGGCGCGAACATGAACCAGACCTTGAAAGCCTTCCAGGAAGCCGAGGCGTATCCGGGACCGTCGTTGTTGATCTGCTACTCGCCGTGCATCAACCATGGCATCAACATGACGCACTCGATCAATGAAGCGAAACGCGCGGTGCAGAGCGGCTACTGGCCGTTATATCGCTACAATCCGGTCTTGAAAAACGAAGGGAAAAACCCATTCGTGTTCGAATCCAAAGACCCGGATGGCTCGTTCCAGGATTTCCTGAAGAGCGAAGTGCGGTACAGCGCGTTGAAGAAGATGTACCCGGAAATCGCGGAAAAAGCCTTTGCGAAGGCAGAACGCGACATGATGGGACGCTACAAATACTACAAAAAACTGTCGGAAATTGATTTCTCCGATATGGTGTAGTAGTTTCACAAAAGCCCGGCGCGTTTCGATGCGCCGGGCTTTTTTTATTTGCTAAAAACAACTCCTTGACAAAATGACTAACAAGCCATACGAGAAAAGTATTACAATAAAGCAATTGCCCTCGTAGAGAAGCCCCGGCGGAGCGTCTTTACCCGATTATTGATGCAAATTGGGATAATATGGATAACGTTGCAATGCAGACAATTCGTATTGATGAGGCAGAAATGCTGCATCTCATGCGTCTCTATAATGAATTGAGGCATATTCATAAAAATATTACCAAACTTTGCAAAACACATATTACCGAATCTGAACGATTGGGGCATTTGATTTGTTATTGGAGTGATACGGTGTCACAACTTCAGGAAACCGTATACCTCATACGTTGCGTTCCTGTTGGAACATTGTTTAAACGTCTGGCAAGCGTTGCCCGAAGCATTTTAAAAGAGAAAAACCAACAGGTTTTCGTGCAGACTGATGGACATGACATTAAAATCAATCCGATTGCGTTTGATGAAATTGGGTTTCTTTTGGTGAATTGGATACGAAATTCAATCGAGCATGGATTCGAATCTGCCGAAATGCGTTGTCAAATGGGCAAACCTCCAGAGGGAACACTTCGTCTTCATGCCTATACACAAGAGAAAAACATTATGATTGAAGTGTCTGATGATGGCGTGGGAATAGATCTTCAGCGCATTAAAGCGGTCGCAATTGAATTAGGATTGTATGATCTACAACAAATCACGGATGTTCCAGCGCCAGAGATTCTCAATAATTTAATGTTAGGAAGATATACAAGACAATCCTTTAGGACGCTTGGAATCGCTGTGGAAATTCAAACGCAACTTCATCAAGGAACGACGCTTAAATTGAGGATTTCTGGGGAAACAAAGAAAATAGTGGCCAATGAAGATGTTCGCTTACCATCACTTTAGAAAATGTAAATCTGTCTAATAGGAGGCCAATTATGGCAAAAATCGCAATCAACATGCCTGCGCCGGATTTTACGCTGAATGACGTGTCCGGCAAACCAGTCACGCTGTCGTCGTTTCAAAGCCAAAAAGTTGTCGTATTAGTCTTTAATCGCGGCTTTGTCTGACCCTTCTGCCGCCGGCACATGGCGCAGTTGCGCCAGGATTATGACAAATTCGCCGCAAGCGGCGCGGAAATTGTGGTGGTGGGACCGGATACGCAGAACGTGTTCGCGCATCACTGGGAAAAAGAACATTATCCCTTCATCGGCCTGCCTGATCCCGATGTGCGCGTTTTAAATCTGTACGGCCAGGAAGTCAAGCTGTTGAAACTTGGCCGCCTGCCCGCGCAAATGCTGATTGATAAGCAAGGGATCATCCGTTTTGCTCATTATGGCGACTCCATGCAGGACATCCCGCCGAATGACGCCTTATTGGATGTGATTCGGGCATTATAAAACGACGGCGAATTGGCGGAAGAAACGAATACCGCATTTATTGCCACTGATCTCATTCGTTTCGTTCTCCAATTCGCTGTTGTTTTTACACCTCGTAGTCCGCCACCACCCGTTCTTCGCGGAGTTGATTGACGAGCGCGGCGACGCGGACATGTTCCGGGTGCTTCTGATAGATATCGAGCGCCTCGCGGCTCTCAAATTCGGAATACAACGCAACATCATAGGCAGCGGCGGAGTCGTTAAAATTTAAGCCAACTTCCAGCGCCCTGATTTCTGCAATCTTTCCACGCAGCGCTTCTAATTCAGCCTTAATCCGGAGGGCATTCTCTGCCTTGTCATACCCTTCAGCCGTTTCTTTCAATTTCCATAACACAAGATGTTTGATCATAGGTTATACGCCCTCATCTTCTGCCAACGAAAGACTTATTATAATTAAATCCCTCCAACCAATACAATCTATTGGTTGGGGAAGACATCATAGAATTGGCGACAATGACGGTCAGAATCCAGCGAGGGAATTCTGTCAAGGATTCCCCCTCCCGATTCCATCACATTGATGCAAAATGAATCCGATTCTTTCTTGAAAATTTTCCTTGTCAAATCTGATTATCTTTCGGTAGCCTGTGTAAGAGGCAAAGCGGAATTTGCGCTCTTCGGATTTTTACATGACTGTGGTGCGTCTGATGTCTAAGGAGAGAGAGGCATGAAACGAACATCGCTGCAAACCAAATTGCTTGGCGTCGGGCTTTTGCTTGTCTTATTAACTTCTGCTGGTTTTTCCGTGACCTATGCCGTGTTCGCAAAACAGGATAAGCATCGCGAGTTTGTCCGCCAACTTCAGATGGCGCTCCGATTCTTTGGCGATGAATTCGCGACACGCGCCGACGAATACACGCAATCGCTCCAGGAATTTGCGGCCAATGAATTTACGCTCTCCCGACTCCTCCGTACATATAAGCAAGCCCCAGACGATTTTATCAATGCCTTTTCTTCTGGTCGCTCCAAAATGGAGAATGCCAGTTATTTCGGTCGGACTGGAACGGCATTACAATTGTTGGGACATCGCATGGCGGCAAAGCGCGTATTAGTGTATGGCGCTGACAAACGGCTACTATTTGCGTATCTCCGGCAAAATGGAAAAGAACTGATTGGGACGTATGTCAATTCCGAGACCAACAACGGAACCTGGCTCTCCTTAGATGATGCCTCACAACTCTCCGTGCTGATCATGAACAAACAAACCCCGCCAGATGTCGCGCTGCCGGAAGGAATCCGTGCGACGTATCCGCAGCCCATCGCGGATGCGCCCATCGCAGCATTTTTTCATGATACAGAAGCCGGCTTCTATCTCAGCATTCCAATTCTTATAGAGAACGCGCTTTCCGGCACGATTGTCGCAGAAATTCCCTTTTATACTCAGGCCAAAATCGAGCGGTATGCCCTATTGAGCGGCGTGTCAATCAATCTTTTCCTTGAAAAAACGCTGTTTGCAGGCACATTGCCGGAAGAACCCCCCGCCATTGCTGATAAACGCGAGTCCACGCAATCGTGCGCGGAGATGGCCAACAACGCCAATCTTGTTGTTGTCACCCCGCTTCTGATTGGCGGGCAGTCGTATTATCAGGCATATTGCGATCTTAAAAATGAGAGCGGCCACGCGATTGGTTTTTTGACGGCCAGCCTGCCGCGGCGGTTAGAACAACAGGCGATGTGGCGCATGATTAAAGGGGTGATTATCGTTGGCTGCCTCGTGACTCTGGTTGTCTGCGCCGCAATTCTCTGGTTTACGCGAGGCATCGCGCGTTTTTTCGAAACGGTCATCACCTACATTCAACGTTTTGCCAGAGGCGATATCCCTGAAAAATTGCCAGAGACCTATTCCGGCGAACTGTTAGAAGTCGCCATTAATCTGAATCTGCTGATTGACGCGATGCAGAATGTCACCGAATTCGCGAAAGAAATCGCCAGAGGGAATTTGTCGGTCAACATTAGATTGCGCTCCGAACAAGACATGCTGATGAGTGCGCTGATCGAAATGATTGAAAGCTTGCAAGGCGCGGCTCGCATGGCGGAACAAATCGCCAACGGAAATCTCATGATTCGGCTTCAAGAGCGTTCAACCCGCGATGCCTGGACGCAAGCGCTTCAGAAGATGCTGCTCACACTGAAGAATCTGGTTGGCAAAATCAAGCATACCGCAGACAACATTGCGGATGGCAGCCGCGAACTGCATGAGCGCTCCGAGGACGTTTCGACCGGGACAAATCGTCAGGTGGCCTTAACCCAGGAAGTGATCGCTTCGATGGAACAAATGCTCACGAATATTGGCCAGAACGCTGAAAATGCGGCTCAAACAGAAATAATTGCCCGCGAAGCAGCCGAAGAAGCGATTGAGAGTGGGAAATCCATGCAAGAAACGGTGACCGCAATCCGCCAGATTATCAGCAAAATTGCGGTCATTCAAGATATTGCCAATCAAACGCACCTGCTATCATTAAATGCCACGATTGAAGCGGCGCGCGCCGAAGAACATGGCAAAGCCTTTGCGGTGGTCGCTTCAGAGATTCGCGGTCTTTCGAAAACCACAAAAACTGCGGCGGAAGAAATTGATCTGCTTGCGGATTCGACAATCCATGCCACAGAGTTATCGGGCGAATTAATCACGCAGCTTATTCCCAATATCCAACATACCGCGGAATTGGTCAGAGAAATTAGTGTTGCCAATAATGAACAGCGTACAGGCACAAATCAGGTCAATGCGGCGATTCAGGAGTTGGATCGCCTAACCCAGCAGTATGTGGTCACGGCGGAATCGTTAGCCACTGCCTCCGAAGAATTGCATTTACAAGCGGAAGAACTTCGCAATACGATTGCATTCTTTCGCATAGAAAACCATGAAGCGTCGCCAGAAAACAACCTGCCAAAACGACGGTTGTCTGATAAAGAGCCGCTGTCGCGAAAAGGCTCTCCATTTGATGCGCATGATGAATTAGATAATGAATTCGAGCGGTATTGAATAACACCTGTTTGTTTGATGGGAGGAAGATCATGCTGGCAAAAGTGTTAAGCGGCGCGGTTATGGGGATTGACGCGTATATTGTGGAGGTTGAGGTGGATTTGAGCTTCGGATTGGCGTCGTTTGGAGTCGTTGGACTGCCAGATGGCGCCGTCAAGGAAAGCCGCGAGCGCGTCAAAGCCGCCATTACCAATACCGGCTTTGCGTTTCCGGTCAATCGCATCATCGTCAACCTGGCGCCAGCAGACATCAAAAAAGAAGGCTCGGCCTTCGATCTGCCTATCGCAATCGGCATCCTGGCGACGATGGGCATGGTGCCAACGGAAATCCTGACCGACTATCTGCTCGTCGGCGAATTGTCACTCGATGGCAGCCTGCGCCCGATTCAAGGCGCGTTATCAATGGCAGTCGCGGCGCGAAATCATCAGTTAAAAGGCATCCTGCTCCCGGAAGAAAACGCGAATGAAGCAGCAGTCGTGGATGGCGTGCAGGTCTATGGCATCACCACGCTCGCGCAAGCGATTGAATTTCTGAACGGCACGCGCCCGATTGAACCGCTGCGGCTCGATATTCAAGAGGTCTTTCGCCAGGCGTCAACATACGATGTTGATTTTTCCGATGTCAAGGGGCAAGAACATGTGAAACGCGCCCTTGAAGTGGCGGCAGCCGGATCGCATAACATTCTCATGATCGGGCCACCCGGTTCTGGTAAAACGATGCTTTCCAAGCGGCTCGCCACGATTTTGCCGCCGCTTTCATTTGAAGAAGCGATTGAAACCACTAAGATTCATAGCGTCGCGGGGTTGCTGCCAGGCAAAAAGGCGTTAGTCGCCACGCGCCCATTCCGTTCGCCGCACCATACGATTTCCAGCGCTGGCTTAATTGGCGGCGGAACGATCCCGCGCCCTGGCGAAGTGAGTTTGGCGCATAATGGCGTGCTGTTTCTTGATGAACTGCCGGAATTTAATCGCAACGCGCTTGAGGTGATGCGCCAGCCGCTTGAAGATGCCGAAGTCACGATTGCTCGCGCCGCCGTCTCGCTGACCTATCCGAGCCGCTTTATGTTAGTTTCCGCGATGAATCCCTGTCCCTGCGGCTACCTCGGCGATCAATCCCGCAAATGCAGTTGCGCTCCGCCCGTTGTGCAGCGCTATATGGCGAGAATCTCCGGCCCGCTGATGGATCGGATTGATATCCATATTGAAGTGCCGGCGGTGCATTATCGCGATCTCTCCGCTGTCTATGAAAGCGAAAAATCGGAACGCATCCGCGAGCGCGTGCAACAGGCACGGAAAATTCAAGAACGCCGCTTCGCCAATGTCAAAAATGTCTTTTGTAATGCGCACATGGGGACAAAACAGATTCGCGACATCTGCCGCTTAGGTTCGGATGCGCAATCGCTGCTGGAAATGGCGATGGATCGGCTTGGTCTGAGTGCTCGAGCGTATAACCGCATTCTGAAAGTCTCGCGCACGATTGCCGATCTTGCGGTTTCCGAGGATATTCGGCCAGAGCATGTCTCCGAAGCGATTCAATACCGCACGCTCGACCGTGAACTCTGGCTGCAAAATAACAGGTAGCGCATTTTTTAAGAGAGTGCTTCGTACCGCCGACGTCCTCGTCGGCGTTTCAAAAAGAATCCAACGAGGACGTTGGCGGTACGGCGCATTCCTGCGAATTCGCATTTTAATTGAGAACAGATAAAAAAACCTCACAGGTCTCCAAGACCTGTGAGGTTGGTTGTCCCATCTGTTATTGCGGTCGGTAATAGGTGTTCATGATCTCCGGCAGCGCTTCTTTAATTTTGCGAATGCGCGTGGCATCGGACGGGTGCGTACTCATAAACTCCGGCGGCGCTTGCCCGCCGCTTTCTGCCGCCATTCGTCCCCAGAAGTTGACTGCTTCATTCGGATCATATCCCGCCATCGCCATGAAGATCAAGCCTAAGTAATCAGCTTCGCTTTCATGCAAACGGCTGTATGGAAGTAATGCTCCAAATTGCGCTCCAACATTGAATGCGGTCATCCAGAGCCACTGCGTTTCTTCTGGCTGGTTTTCAAGTGCCACCGACAAACCAATGCCGCCCATTTGCACAAGCAATTCCTGGCTCATGCGTTCCGCGCCGTGTTTGGCGACGGCATGGGCGATTTCGTGTCCCATCACCACCGCTAATCCCGTTTCGTCCCGCGTTATAGGCAAAATGCCTGTGTACACAACCACTTTGCCGCCCGGCATACACCAGGCATTCACTTCGTCACTCTCGACCAAATTGAATTCCCATGCATAATTCTGCAATTCCTGCGACATGTTGTGATCCGCAAAATACTCCTCCACGGCGCCTTGAATTCGCGTCCCGACATTTCTCACCATTGCCGTCGCGTTAGAATCGTTGCTGAGCTTGCTTTCCTGCAAAAATTGATCATACTGCTGGAAACTCATGGATAACATTGTGGAATCAGGAATAATGCTCAACTGCGATCTGCCGGTAATCGGGACCGTCGCGCAGGATGAGACAAACAATGCCAGCATGACCGCAAACAGAAGATAACGATGCGCTGCTCTTTTGAAATACGTCATCATAGTGGTTCACCTCCGTAAGATTGGTTATTCAAGCATGAATACACTCATTTCTATCATGATTCACATTCATGCTTTTGTCAATAGAGATGAGTGGGAAATAATGCTGCGCAGACAAAATTGGGCGGGGAGCATCCGGGCACATCCTCGTTCCACGCAGAGCGCGGAACGAGGGAGACTTTTTCCTTTATAGCGAGTGAAAATGGAGGCGATTAGCTTTTTTTGTACGAACGTCGGCGCTCGCTGTCGTTCAGGATTTTTTTGCGCAGGCGGATATGTTTTGGCGTGACTTCAACCAGTTCGTCGTCGTCAATAAATTCTAACGCGAATTCGAGTGTCATATCCTGCACCGGCACAAGCTGAATCGCTTCATCCGACCCGGCAGCGCGGATATTGGTCAATTTTTTCTCGCGCTGCGCGTTGACGACCATATCCTGCCCTTTATTCGTCGAGCCGATAATCATGCCTTCATACAGGTCTTCGCCAGGACGCACGAACAACGCGCCGCGCTCCTGTAAGCCCCAGAGCGCATACGCCACCGCCGCGCCTTCCTGCTGCGAAATCAGCACGCCAACATGGCGCGACGGCATTTCGCCTTTAAAGGGCTGATATTTGTAGAAATTCTGATACATGATGCCCGTGCCGCGCGTCATCGTCAGGAATTCGCCGCGAAATCCGATTAACGCGCGAGACGCCACCAAAAATTCCAGACGAATCGTGCCGATGGCGCTGACCTGCATGCTGCGCATCTCCGCCATGCGGCTGCCGAGCGCCTGAATCACCGCGCCCTGATAGCCTTCATCCACTTCGACAAAGACCTCTTCCACCGGCTCAACAACTTCCTCGTCAATGGTTCGCAGAATGACTTGCGGGCGCGAGACTTCCAGTTCGTATCCCTCGCGGCGCATAGTTTCAATCAAAATCGAGAGATGCAATTCGCCGCGCCCGGAGACTTTGTAGGCTTCGCCGTTTTCCGTCGGTTCAACCTTGATGCCGACATTCATCATCGCCTCATGCTCAAGGCGTTCGCGGATGTGGCGCGAGGTAAGAAAGCGCCCGCCGTCGCGTCCGGCAAACGGGCTGGTGTTATGCGAAAAGTTCATCGAAATCGTCGGTTCATCAACTTTAATCGTTTTGAGCGCCATCGGATTTGCGGCGTCAGCGAGCGTTTCGCCGACTTTGACATCGTCTAAGCCCGCAATCGAAAGAATGTCGCCCGCTTGCCCGGATTCGGCTTCGATGCGGCGCAAGCCCTGATAGCTCAGTATTTTGGTCACGCGCCCGCGCCGAATTTCGCCGTCGCGCTTCACGAGCGCAATCGTTTCGCCGCTTTTTACGCTGCCATGCACGACGCGCCCGGTGGAAATCCGCCCGATATACGAATCGTAATCAAGCATCGTGACCAGCATTTGAAATGGGAGTTCCGGGTCGGCGACCGGCGGCAGCACGCGATGAATAATGGTTTCTAACAGCGGCTTCATGTCCACCGCTTCTTCATCGAGATCGAGCGTGGCTTTGCCTTCTTTGGCGGACGTGAAGACTATCGGGAAATCAAGCTGTTCGTCGGTGGCGTTGAGTTCGCAGAACAGATCGAATGTCAAATCCACGACTTCATGCGGGCGAGAGCCAGGGCGATCAATTTTATTCACCACGAGAATCGGCTTTAAATGGAGCTCAAGCGACTTGCGCAGCACAAATTTGGTCTGCGGCATCGGCCCTTCGAAGGCGTCCACGAGCAGCAGCACGCCGTCCACCATGCGCAAAATTCGTTCGACTTCGCTGCCGAAATCAGCATGGCCGGGCGTATCAACAATGTTAATGCGAATATCTTTATATTGTAGCGAGGCGTTTTTCGAAAAAATCGTGATGCCGCGTTCCCGCTCAAGGGGATTGGAGTCCATAATGGTCACGTCCCCTTCTTTAAATTTATGGGCGTGGGTTTCTCGGAGCAAGGCGTCAACTAAGGTGGTTTTTCCATGATCGACATGCGCGATAATTGCGATGTTGCGCAGGTCTTTGCGTCGTTTTTGATGTGGCATATAATGTGATGTAACTTCCTTTAAAATGTATGGTTGTCGAGTGCTTCCCTAACAGGGCTAAAACCGTGTCAGGGTTTAAGTAGGCGAATTCACGCAAAAGAAAGGGCGGAAACCTGTCAAGGAATTTTCAGGCGAAAAGTCCTGAGGGGTTTTGCCACGAATGGCACGAATGAACACGAATAACATTTAACGCAAAAGGCGCAAGAGACGCAATCGTTAAAAAATTACGTTTGCGCCTTTTGCGACATTTGCGTCTCTTGCGTTAAATTTTTTATTCATCAACATTCGTGTTTATTCGTGCCATTCGTGGCCGACTTATTTCGTGTCGAAGCGGATGCGCGGATCAGCGGCAGCGTAGGCTAAATCTGTCAGCAGATTCGCGAACACATAGCCGAACGCGAACACGAGCACGCAGCCTTGCACAAGCGGGTAATCGCGTTTTTGAATCGCTTCAATCGCTAAGCGGCCAATGCCCGGCCAGGCGAAAATCGTTTCGGTAATCAATGCGCCGGAGAGCAACGCGCCGAACTGAATGCCAAGCACGGTGATTACCGGAATCAGCGCGTTCCGCAGGGCATGTTTGAACAAGACGACGCTTTCCCGCAGTCCTTTAGCGCGGCTGGTGGTGATGTAATCTTCATGCAGCGCCTCTAACACGCTGGAGCGCGTCATGCGGGTCAGTTTCGCCGCGAGCGCCGAGCCGAGCGTGATGGCTGGCAGAATCAGATGCCAGATCGAGCCATATCCTGAGACCGGCAGCCAATTCAGATGTACGGCGAAAAGGAGAATCAGCAGCGGCCCAAGCCAGAAATGCGGCATGGAAATGCCGAGCAACGCGATGAAGGTGGCTGCGTTATCGAGCCAGGAATATTGCTTACGGGCGGAAACCACGCCGAGCGGAATCGCGATCAGCAGCGCAACCACGAGGGAAGCCAGCGTCAGTTCGACTGTCGCCGGCAGGCGGCTGATAATCGTCTTAAAAATCGGTTGCCCGGTAAAAATTGATTTTCCCAAATCTGCCGTCAACAAGCCTTTCAGAAAATGCGCGTATTGCTCGCCTAATGGCCTGTTCAACCCTAATTGATGCCGCAGCGCCTCAACATCGGCGGCGTTCGCCGACTCGCCAAGCATCACCTGCACCGGGTCGCCGGGAATCAGATGGATAAACAAAAAGACTAATGTCGAAACCCCCAGCATCACCGGGATCGTCAGCAGTAACCGTCGTAAAAAATAAGTATGCATGAAATTATAAAATCAACAATCCAGTTAGTAACTGACGTTACGCAGCGTCGCCGACAATTCCCCTCCTGGGAGGGGCAAGGGGTGGGTTCGCCATAGCGCGATGCTCGGCCTCGNCTGACGTTACGCAGCGTCGCCGACAATTCCCCTCCTGGGAGGGGCAAGGGGTGGGTTCGCCATAGCGCGATGCTCGGCCTCGGCCACCCACCCCCAACCCCCCCCCTGGAGGGGAGTTTGCGACCATTCGCATCGAGCCTGCTGCGTAAGGTCAGTTAGTAAAATGTAAAAAATAACTTCTCTGTTCCCTTCGACACGCTCAGGGAACAACGTGGGTATTAGCTTAGGGTTTCAACCCTGGCCGGGTTATACGTTATTTTCAATCATTGGAAGCAGGTATTCCTGAATCAGCGGCCAGCGCTCGCGCCAGCGCCCCGCCATTTCTGAAATAATCACGATCACGGCGTCGCGTTCAGGTACGCAGCAGAGATGCTGCCCGCCGCGCCCAACGGCTGAAAAGGCTGCCAGTCCGCGCATGTTTCGAACCCACCATTGATAGCCATAGCCGCCATACCCTTGCGTGTAGGCTTGCGTGGATTCGCGCAGCCATTGCGGCGAAATGACGCAACGTTCGCCCCATTGTCCGCCGCGCGCGCATAACAGCCCGAAACGCGCCATGTCTCGCGGCGGCAGCGCTAATCCCCAGCCGCCGAACGTATGCCCTTGCGGGTCTTCAGGCCAGCTTGCGATGGCGCTTCCGCCAAATACATCTTCCTGATAGTAATCGCGGATTGAGCTTGCCGGAATCGGCTGAATCCCTATCGGTTCGAATAAATGCGCATTCGCAAATTCTCTGGCGCAGCGCCCGGTCGCTTTCGAAATGATCGCGGAAAGCAGGTGCGAAGCCGCGCTGTTGTATTGAAATGACCCCATTTTGTTCGCCTGAATGGGCAATCGGGCGATAAATTCAATCCAGTTCGAACTCCGGCGCATCCGATCCATCATCGGCTCAAACGCTCGCGCTCCGGTGCGCCATTGCAAGCCGGTCGTCATCGTCAGTAAATGACGAATAGACAACGCCTGTTTGATAGGGCTGCGTTCGTCAAGGAAATATTCAGGAAAGAAGTCGGCAACCTTCTGTTCAACGCTTGAAATAACGCCTTGAGCGAGCGCAATTCCGATCAGGGCAGAGGTTACGCTTTTGGTTACAGAGGCGACATGATGGCTTTGAGACGGGTCGCAGCCGTGATAATAACGTTCGAGCGCAAGAACGCCGTTTTTGACAATCATCAGGCTGTTTATGTTTTTGAACCCAGCCCTGATCACTTTGTCAATCTGTGCGACTTGCACCGCGTTTATTCCAGCGACTTCAGGCGACGCCTCTTGCCATTCGTTTGTCGGCCAATAAGTACGCATATATTCTGAAAATTCCCGTCAGGATTCTCATCCCTTGACGGACTTAAATGCTTTTTATAAAAGAAATGCCCCGGTTTTCGAGGTCGGATTTCGTTTTAACGCTTCGGGAGCGCCTTGCGCGATGACATAACCGCCATCACGCCCGCCGCCCGGCCCTAATTCAATCAGCCAGTCGCAATAGGAGAGGACGTTCGGATCATGTTCAATCAGCAGCACGGAATGCCCCTGCGCGAGCAATTCATCTAATAATAGCAGCAGCTTTTCGATGTCATAAAAACTCAAACCGGTGGTCGGTTCGTCAAGAATATACAAAATATTCCCTTTGCGCCGTTTGCCAAGCTCTTTCGCCAGCTTGACGCGCTGCGATTCGCCGCCGCTTAAGGTTGGCGCGGGCTGCCCCAGCGTGATATATCCCATGCCGATCCGCTCAAGCACGCGCAGCATTGCGCGAATCGCGGCAGTCTCTTCGAAAAATGCCGCCGCCTCGCTGACGCTCATGTTCAACACGTCAGCAATGCTTTTCCCGCGAACAAGGATGTCTAACACCTCTTGCTGGTAACGGTTGCCATGACATTCCGGGCAGCGCTGAGACACAAAAAAATCGCCGCCTAACCACATCTTTTTTTCGCCGCTGCCGCTACATTCCGTGCAGCCGCCGTCCGAATGAAACGAAAAATGTCCGGCGGCGTAGCCGCGCTCGATGGCAAGCGGCTGCTGCGCGAATATCTGCCGGATTTTTTCCCAGATGTCGAGATACGAGGCCGGATGCGAGTTTTTCTGCCTGCCAATCGGGGCTTGCGAGACCTCGGCATAGCCCGTAAGATGTTCTGCTCCAATGAGTTGCGCGTATTTGGGCGGGAGGTTCTCTTTCACGTCGTCAAAATATTGCTGCAACAGTGGCACAAGCGTATCCGTGATTAACGAGCTTTTTCCGCTCCCCGATACGCCCGCAATGCCGACCAACATGCCTAACGGAATGTCAACTGTCACCTGCCGCAGATTATGCGTTTGCGCGTTCAACAAGGTCAATTTGGGCGTGTTGTCGGTGAATTTGGCGCGAGCGTCAGGCGATTTTCGCGGCAGATGTCGTCTGCCCGCTAAAAATTGGCCGGTGATGGAATCTTCCGAAGCGAGCAAGCCCTGATATGCGCCATGATAGACAATTTCGCCGCCATGTGCGCCAGCCAGCGGCCCAACATCAAGCACGTAATCCGCTTGTTCGATGGAGTTGCGGTCGTGTTCGACAAGAATGACGGTGTTTCCGGCGGTCTGCAACGCGCGGATTTGTTCGAGCAACACCCCTTTTTCAAGCTCATGCAGGCCAATTGTCGGCTCGTCCAGGATATAAATCAGCGACTCCATCTCAGAATCTAAATGGGACATCAAAAAAAGCCGCTGCAATTCTCCGCCGCTCAGCGTCGGCGTTTCGCGATAGAGCGTCAAATGCCCTAATCCGACATGCATCAGGCTGCGAATTTTGCTCGAAATCTCTTTGAGCGCATTGTTTCCGTAGGCCGAAAGGTCGTTTCGCCCGGCAACCTCTCGCAGAAATTCTTGCAACGCCTCGATTTCCATCTGGCCGAGTTCGCCGATATGCTTGCCATTCAGCGTCACGCGCCGTGCCTGCTCGCCGACGCGATAGCCCTGACATGCCGGGCAAACATCCATTTTAATGGTTTCCCCGACCTCTTTGCCTTTTAAGCGCTTCCATTGCAAATGCTCGAACAGGTTGTGCGACTGGCGATTTCCCAAATGATTGCCCAACGGCACGCCGTATAAAATATGCTGCCGAGCCTCTTCCGGCATCTCGCGAAATGGGCGATCCGCGTATGCTTCGAATTTGTTTTGCAGCAGATAATGAAATGTCGAAAGCGAGTGCGCATTCGTCAGCATCTGGCGCAGCGTGGTCTGCTCATGCGGAACAAGCCGCGCCAAATTCAGCGCAAAGCGCGTCCCTTTTCCTTCGCATTCGAGGCACATGCCGTTTAACGAGTTGAACGAAAAATAGGACGCTGTCAATTTTTCTTCAACCTGCCCGCATTGCAGGCAGGTCGCGCCATGTTTTATGGACGCGCCGCAGCGAACGCATGTCGTTTCCCCTTCAAGCAGGTACAACATGGCGAGATAGGTCAGGAGTTTCGTTTTTGTGCCGACAACAGAACGGGGATTACTCTGTCGGATCAGGCTTTGTTTCACGGCGACGGTCGGCCCGATGCCGCGAATGCTGTCAAAGCCGTTATCATCGCTCAAGCCGGACAGGACGCCAATCGCTTGCAGATATTGTTTGCGGCCTTCTTCGAATAGAATGTCGAACACTAAACTCGACTTGCCAGAGCCGCTGACGCCGGTTACAACCACCAGTTTGTTTTTGGGAATCGTCACGTCAATCTGCTTGAGATTGTGAAGATGCGCGTTTTTTATCGAAATCTGTTTCATGAAAAATGTTATACCTGTTTACATATTAGTCCGGGACAGTGTTGTCCGGCGCACAGACCTTCCCGGCGCTCAACGAAAAACTGTTTGTCGGTATGAAACACTAAATATGGCCATCCTCAATCAGTTGTGGCAGTGTTCCCTTCGACACGCTCAGGGAACGGCGCACACTGAGCGTGTCGAAACGTGACAACTGATTGAGGATGGCCATATTTCTCAAAAAATTGTGAAGTATAAGCGTCAACCCATCATTCAGGCCGTTTCCCGTCAACCGAATTATTCTTTTGCGAGAAAAAGTCTTTACAGGTTTGGATATTCGATATATTATTAACTGACCTTACGCAGCAGGCTCGATGCGAATGGTCGCAAACTCCCCTCCAGGGAGGGGTTGGGGGTGGGTGGCCGAGGCCGAGCATCGCGCTATGGCGAACCCACCCCTTGCCCCTCCCAGGAGGGGAATTGTCGGCGACGCTGCGTAACGTCAGTTATTAATCGGGTGTTGACCGGAAAAGTCCTCACAGGTTTCCTAAACCTGTGAGGTCTCTGTAAATGAAGAAAGGATTCGAGATTCATGAAAAAACGATTATATGGATTGCTGCTGTTGCTTACATTGTTCATGCTTTTAGAAACGTCGTCGCGGGCGGAAGAGGCAAGAAACACGTTGACCGACACCGATCTCCTGTTTCAGTCGGCTTACGCGCTGTTTGCCGCGCAAAATTATACAGAAGCGCTTCCGCGTTTTCAGCAGCTTTTGCGTGACGCGCCCGAATATATTCTGTCTGATTATGTTGAATTGTACGCAGCGGAAAGCTTTTTACAGATTGGCGAATTCAAGAAGGCGCGGGCGTTGCTGCAACATCTTGCGACAGTCGTCCCCGCCAGCAGATTGTCAGCAGATGCGAAATTTTTAGAAGCTGACACCTGGTTCTATGAAAAACAATATACGACCGCGATACAATCCTACCTCGCATTACAAAACGAGAAGCGTTATCGCCGTCACGACCGGATGCCGGATGCGCTGCTGAAATTAGGCCGATGTTATGAACAGACCGGGCAGATTTCCGCCGCGCTTGAATTATACCATAACGAGCGCTTAGAATATATTATGACCGTACATTACGCGCAATTCGCGGCGAATGAACGCCGCCTTGCGGAGCAATATCCCGCAGTTGCTGCGCAGTTTTATACAACGGATCGTCTCTTCAAGATCATAGATAAATTGGTTGAAAGCGGCAAAGCGCAGGATGCGCTCTTGTTCGACGAAATGCTCCGCTTCCGCCAATTGTCAGTGGCGGAAATCATGCGAGCCGCCTTGCAGCGCGCCGCCATCTTGTATGCAATGCGCGATAATCGCCGCGCCATAGCGCGCTATCGCTATTTTGTGCGCGATTATCCAGATAGCAAGGCCGTTCCCTTTGCGCTGGATCGGATTGCCCGGCTGTATTTGCGCGAAAACGACATGGCCGGATTTCAACGCATCTACAACCAATTGCGAAAACAATATCCGAAAAGCCAGCAAGCCGCGTCTGTGATCTATTTACAAGGGAAGGAATTAGAGTTGCAGGGACGCTTCAAGGAAGCGCTGCAAGAATTCAATGTTTTTTTGACGGCATTCCCAGAAAATGGGCTGAAGTCAGAGGTCGCCTGGTATGTCGGCTGGTGCCATTATCGCCTTCGGCAGTATCAGGCGGCGTTTAACGCATTCGAACGCTTCGCGCGCGTGTATAAAAAATCGTATCTTTACCCGGAAGCGTTGTATTGGGCTGCGCGTTCTGCCGAACAGATCAACGCCTATTCAAAAGCGGCAGCATTCTATCAGCAGCTTCTTCAGAGCGGGACGCGCACCTATTTTGGCAGGCTCAGCCAACAGGCGCTGGCGCGGTTGCGGGCGAAGCATCCGAATCTCGCCAGTTCATCTGCCGCTGTCACAGAAAAGCCGTTACAGTGGAGTTCCAACGCCGTCTTTACCACCGCTGCCGGACAGCGGCATTACGCGAAAGCCGAGACGCTTGCCCGCCTGAGCCTCCATGCGTTGGCGGCGGAGGAATTCGCGACGGCGGTGGCGGCAGATAACAAATCCGCTGAGCAATATGCCGAATTAGCGCGATGGCGTCTCCGCGCCGGGCAATATAATCGCCTTGCCAGGTTGATGCGCGAGCGCTTTTTGCCCTGGATCCTTTCTGGCGGAAACAACGTGCCGGCGGAATTTTTTCGACTCGCCTATCCGCCGGCCTATCCAGCCGTCGTAAACGCCCATGCCGATCCTGCGGCGCCTGCGCCAATCGTGTACGGCATTATGTTGGCAGAAAGCCTGTTTGATCCTGATGTCATTTCCCCGGCAGGGGCTATCGGCTTAATGCAGTTGATGCCCGCCACTGGCAGCCAGCTTGCGGCCACGCTTGGACGCGCCACGCCATCATTCGAAGAGTATGCGCAACCAGACGTGAATATCCAGCTTGGCGCAGCCTATTTGAAGGAATTGTCGAGGAGATTTGCAGGGGCGCTGCCGCCCGTGATCGCCAGCTATAACGCCGGGGAACATCGCGTGCAAACGTGGTGGCAGCCGGACTACGCCCAGGATATTCCGGTCTTTATCGCCATGATTCCCTATAAAGAAACCCGGTTATACGTGCAGAAGGTGCTATGGTACATGCAGGAATATCAGGAGATTTATCGGTAGCCGCTCTGTTTAGGAACAGGAGTATCGCTCCTCGCAATGACAACGTTTGGCGAGAAGTAACAGCCCGGCCTCGTCAAAAAAAGCCCCTGTCAGTGTCTGAAGTTCTGACAGGGGCTGGCAAAATCCACGTGTTATCTTTTTAGACTTCCACAACGGAATCTTCTGAACCGTACTCATTGGTCACATATTTATCAGCAGCCTCGTCATTAATCCATCGTTCGCCGTCTAACAAATATTTGAAACGATACGCTTTTCCGGCTTCTAACGAAATCGTCACGCTGCATCCGCCGTCTTTCAAGACTTTCATTTCATTGGCGGCTTGATCCCAATTGTTAAAATCGCCGCAGACAAACGCCGTTTTCGCATTCGCTTCCGGGCTGACTTTAAACGTCACGCTGCAAAATTTTTTCGTTTTCGAATAACTTTTCTTTAACATATATAGATACTCCTTGTTACTTGTATGGTCATGGGTGATCGTCGTGAAAACATCCTCTTACAAACACAGTTAACCATGTAATATAGGGGCGAAAGAAAACTCAACAAAAAAATGCGAAAAAAGACGGCGTTACCGTAGAATTCCCGCTAACAATTCGATGGATAGCACCATGACAATGGCTTCTAATACATCATTTTCAGCAGTTGCCATCTCCTATTTCTCGCTGTATTCTTGCGAGGCGCGATTGCCGAATTTTGCGGCCAATCGTTCGCCGGCATCTGCGCCTAACAACGCGAGGGTGAAGACAATTCCCCCGCCGATCAGTACCTTGCTGCTATCGAACCCGAAAAAGTAGCGCATCGGCACGAAAACGCTATACAACAGGGTCGCTAACACCGAGCCAAATGCGCCGATGGCTGGTTCAAAGATACGCACGCTTGGAGAGAAAAACCCCACCGCCATCCCGCCAAGAAAATAACTCCCCAGCATGATCAACATCTCTAATTTGAGGCCGAGCAAATAGGTACGATACCGCCCGACAATCAGCGCATTGACAAATGTTCCGATGATGACTTCAATTGCGATAAACACGACCAGACTCACCCAGACCCAGAGCCATGAAAATTTTTTACGATCATTGAGAGATTCCATAAAAGCACACTCCTGAAAATAGGTTTTCTGTAACGCCTTCAATCCATCTGACAACCTCAATAGCATAGAAGATATATCGGTAAAATTATTCCGGACAAATTATATCGGCGTCAAGAGAAAAACGCAGAAGTTCTGAAACAGACCTGGCCGCGTTTCGCGGCAACATTTCGCTTGACAGAAATCTTGTCGGGTAGAATCTTTGATGAGTCGTGATGAAAAGGCTATGAGGCATTAACAATATCAGTGGAGGATCGACGTATGGCGAATTTGAATGAAGTCTGCCAGAATATTGTGAGCGATGTGCAGGACGCGCTGGCGTGCGGGGTTGTGGATTTGAATACCGGGATGATGATGGGCGTTCATCACACTGTCCCCTATTTTACCCAAAGCTATCTTGATGCCGTTGCTGCGGCGGCAGTCGAAATGATGCGCGGCAAGACAGTGCGCCGCGTCGAACAGCTTATCAGCAAACATCGCGGAGTTGAAACAAAAGAAGTCTTTGAAGAAATTTTCATCAATTCCGCGAATGTCTTTCATTTTATGGCATTAATCAGAGCCAAACAAAGCCTGGTCGTGTTAGTCACGAAAAAGACCACCAATCAAGGAATGGGCTGGGCGTCGTTACGCGCCTCGATGGATGATATTATTGCGGCGCTGCCATGATAAAAGCGACCTGGTTTCCTCGACCAGAAGCCCTATCAGACCTTGATATTGTCGGTCCTGGCGGAGGGATCGGAGAAGAGGGGCTTTACGCCAAATTGATCGCGCCAGAGGCTCTCGAATGGCGCGAAAAAGTTGGCGTAATGACTCCTGCCGATGGCTCGGCTAAAGCCTCAACACGCCTGTTGAAAAGCGGCGGCTGGGTCTTCAAAACCGATACACATCAACAA
Organism: Candidatus Moduliflexus flocculans; assembly: GCA_000739515.1. GTDB lineage: Bacteria > Moduliflexota > Moduliflexia > Moduliflexales > Moduliflexaceae > Moduliflexus > Moduliflexus flocculans. Next base: position 1,009,022 of record DF820456.1, on the reverse strand, counting down.
CATGCCGACCGCGCCGTCTTGCGGGCGCAATTGCAGCGGCTGGTCGGCATCGCGCTGAATACTGACCTCTGGCACCCTGACAAATTCTGGTTTTTGCTCCGAGCAGATGATGTCTGGTGGCCGGTGAGCGCCTGCCCGCAACTGACGATTATTCGCGCCGCGACCGAGACCGTCGAAAAATTGGCGTGGTGGACAAAGATGATCGAGATGGGGTTTGAAATATCGAAGACACACCATCTCGGCCTTGATTTAAATCCATCGAATTTTGGCTTTGAAGAACAGGCGCGCGATCGTCTCTACTATGTTGATGATGAAGCTTATGCCAAACACACGCTCTTTGATATTGCGGAAGCGATTGTGGCGAGGCTGCCGGAAGACCTTGCCATTACGCCGGATGAATGGCGCGTCTGGGGGCGGCAATTGTCTGGCATTGCGCGGGCATATTGCCAGCATTCAGACGATTGGCGGCATTTCCTCGATGGCATCCGAGATTACCCGCTGACTCCAGCCCTATCGTCAGCGCGACAGGGCTTAATGGATGGAATCAGCGCTCCGACCGAGACGCTTTCCTTCGCGTCGCCGACAGACGCCACGCCAGCGCCGCGTTTTGCATTGCAGAAGCAGCAGTTGCCACAGACGCCGATTACGTGCATTTTCGGCGACGTGCATGGGAATTTGCCCGCGCTAAATGCCGTCTTAAAAGAAGCGGAGCGATTAGGCGCGGATAGCTATATCTTTTTAGGGGACGCGGTGAGCTACGGGCCGTTTCCGAAAGAATGCATCGAGCGGATTGCGAATATGCCAAAGACTGTCATGTTGCGCGGCAATCACGATCACACGGTTGGCACTGGCATTCCCGAAAATGGCAGCAACCGGTTAGCGCGAGAAATGGATTCATGGACAACCCAACAACTCAATTCAACCGAGCGCGAGTGGTTGCTAGCCCTGCCGGTCGAGTATCAGGAAGACCATTGGTTATGCGTGCATGGTTCGCCGCTTGATCAGCAACGATTTTATGCGTATGTATATGAAATGACCTATAAAAATAACCTGACATATTTGGAAGAACATCAGCTATTGGTCTGTTTTTACGGGCATACACATGTGCAGTTCATCTATCGCCGCAATGTGGATGGCATGGACGAAAAGCTCTTGCCGGAAAAAATCGAGATTGCAGAGGAGTCGGGGCGTTTGCTCATTAATCCTGGCTCTGTTGGACAACCCCGCGACGGCGATCCGCGCGCGGCCTTCGCTCTCTGGAGTCGCCAGGAGCGCAGGTTTCGTTTTTATCGTATTCCCTATCCTGTTGACGCGACGATTCAGGCTGTCAAGAAAGCGGGCTTGCCTGAAGACTTGGTGTATCGGCTCGAAGTGGGAAGATAATCCTCAGCAGTGAGATTATGACATCATTTGAATCACATCGTCCCCAAATCCTCCTCTTATTTCAAGAGACGCCGCAGCAAGTGAGTTTTTCGGAACTGCTGGGTGAAGAATATGTCACCTTTGCCTCTAATACACCGGAAGGCGCGTTGACCATCCTTGCCCGCCAAAAGGAACATATCCGCATCTTCCTGACCGATCTCAAAATGCTCCGAAAAAGCGGGTTAGATGTGCTGCTCAAGGCCATGCAAGCGCTCCACTCATTGCGCGTCATCGTGTTAACGCCTGATGCTGTCTCCGCTGCGACGACCTCCGGCTGCATCGCCTATCTGCCGGAATCGTCATCTTCTGGCGCGTTGCACGAGGCGATTACACGCGCGTTACATGAGCCGAAACGTCCCGACTGCACGGTGCAAGATGTGTTGGAACTGTTCACGCTCAGCCAGGCTAAAGCCGCGTTAACAGTCGTCAATAAGCAGGATAGCCACGAAGAGCGTGGGAAAATTTATGTTGAACACGGGAAGATTACAAATGCGTTTGTCGCTGATTTGCAAGGCATAGACGCGATGCGTCAATTGCTGACATGGACGCATGCCGCTTTTTTTACGCGCTATAATGTCGTCGCGAAACAGAAGCCGATGAACGCGGATTGGCGCGATTTTTTGGCTGCCCCCAGCCCCGCGACCATTCCGCCGCGCGCAGAATTTACAGACGCGTATTCCGCCATTTTACGCGCTTTGCATGAACAATCTGATGGCCTCGAATGCGCCTGTATTTTTGATGAGGCCGGCGAACTGCTTGCGGCGTTCCCTGAACAGGAACTCGCTCGCGTGACGTCATTCACGACTGACATGGCATCCATCAGGCGATTGGGCGAACATGCCGGACAGCTTGTCGGCATTGATGCGATTGAAGAAATTTCTGTGATTTCCGGCGCGCAATTATATATGGTTTACCCCATTCCGCTGATAGGGGCGCTCAGCGTGCTTGCAGACCCGGAGTATCAGGGGATGCTTCGTTGGAATTGCCGCGAAGCGCTTCTCCGCCTTAAGGAATTATTGGATGAATAGCACGCTGACTGGGCTGATAAGGCGCCACCGTTGTTGACCTCAGCGGCAACCAGCCTCATCAGCCCAATCAGTGTTTTATTCCCGCGATCTTGTGGCAACTCGAACAATTCTTGTGATTGATGATACCGAAAGTTCTCTGTTTTTACTCCAAAAGTTCTTTCAAAAGGCCGGTTATGTTGTGTTTACCGCAGAAAACGGGCGAGAGGGATTAGAAGCCGCCGTGACGCACCTGCCCGATATTGTTGTCAGCGATGTCGTGATGCCGGAAATGGATGGGTTTGAATTATGCGCGAAACTTAAGGCGCATCCGAAAACGCAGGCAATTCCGATCATTTTGCTGACCGCGAAAGGAGACGCCGCCTCAACAATCAAGGGCTTTAACGCCGGAGCCGATGAATATATTCCGAAGCCATTCGATATTCATGAAGTATATGCCAGAGTCGAGCGCATTTTGCGATGGGTGCAACAGCACAAAGCCTCGCAGACCAAAATCAGCGGCAGTTTGCAGAAGACGCCGATGTTTGAATTGATCCGTTTTTGTGAGGAACACCGGATCAGCGGGATTGTCCATCTTGTCAACGACGCGACAAAAGGCGTGAGTCGAATTCATCTGAAATTAGGGGAGATCGAGCGAATCGAACTCCGCGCCATTACGGATATGACAGAGGCGCTTGATGAGTTGTTGACCTGGGAAGAAGGCACATTTACCGTCGAACAGGAAAAACTCCATCTTCCGCAAGATGACGGTGAGGACGCGCAGGCGCAGCCGGAAACACCACAACGGTCGGCTGCCGCCGAGGATGTCGCCACTGCCTCCGCGCGTCATGACGAACTCAAACATATTCTCGCCGACCTGCGGAATCAGACCGAAGAGTTGGAGATTGTCACGTTGACCGACGCCCATGACAACATGCTGCACATTCTTTCCAATTTGTTATCCCCTCAACAACAGGAAACATTCGGCAACTTACAGTCGAAGATCATGCAGTTCAGCCACCAGACGACTGATGCGCTGGAATTGGGGACACTTCAGGAAACGCTGCTTATGAGCGAAGAAAACGCCTTTATCCTGTATCCAATCGAGCAAGGCGGCGGCTTAGGCGTGATGACGCGCAAAGAATATCAAGGCATGGTTCGCTGGAATTGTCAGGACGCTATTCAAAAAATTCACCGCCTACTGCGGTAGTCAATTGGATTTCCCACAGATTTTCAAGCCTGCGGAAATCCAGAGGAGAATCGTTTATGTTTCAAGAACTTCAGCAGATATTACACGATTTACATCAGCGCATCGAAGGATTAGAAGAGCTTGTCGTGCTTCAACAAGACGGCTCCCTGCTTGCGGAACGTCACACTGCCGAAGATAGCGCGACGATCCGAACAGCCTCGACCGCCTTTGCCGCGTTAGCCTCGCAGATGTACGAAAATTTGGGGCGTGGTTCTGCCACCGAAGCGATTATTCGAGGAAAAGATCGCTTTTTGGCGATTTACAGCATGCCTCAAGACCGGACGTTTTTAGCCATCGTCGGGTCTTCTTCGGTCAATTTCGGCTTGTTGAATTCCGGCGGGCGCATTACGATCAAAAAAATTCATGAGCTGCTTTCGAAAGCATCATCGTAAGGCTCTTTGAGGAATGACGTTCTGGACAGCTTTTAAGCCGCGCACGTTCCTGATCACTGTTTCAAGATGTTCGCGGTCAAGCACTTTTACCGTAAAATAAAATTCGCTTTGCGTTCCGATGTTTTCACTGCGGGAATTGACGATGCTGGCATTCGTTTTGGCGATGATGCCGCTGATTTCGGACAGCAGGCTATCGCGCGGCTCGCCGATAATAAAGAGTTCCGTAGAATAGAACACTTCTGGAGCGCGTTCCCATTCGACCTCAATTTTGCGGTCATCATCAAATTCGAGCGCCTTGATATTGGGACAATTTTTCGCATGAATCGTGACGCCTCGACCGCGCGTGATAAAGCCGACAATCTCATCGCCGGGAAGCGGATTACAGCAATTGCCAAAGCGCGTCAACACATTGCTTGCGCCGCTCACTTTGATAGCCGTTCCAGCCTTTCCTGATATTTCTTTTTCGGTCGTCGCCGGTTTTTCTTCAGGTTTCTGTTCTCCCAACGTATTGTCATGGGGGAACATTTTCTCAAGCACCTGCCGCAGATGATATTTATGCGTCGCAATATTGACAAACAAATCTTCTTCTGACGGCATTCCTAATTCCGCCGCCACCGATTTTAACGCGGCTTCTTTCTGCGCATTCGAAATTTTTACATCCAGTCTGCGTAAGGCTTTTTCCAGCATTTTCATGCCGAATTGGATTTCTTCCTCGCGTTTTTTGATTTTGAAATAATGCTTAATTTTCGCGCGCGCTTTGGGCGTGACGACGAAATTCAACCAATCTTTGCTCGGCTGGTGGTTTTTTTGCGTGATGATCGTGATAATGTCTCCATGCCGTAACGTTGTGCGCAATGGCACAATGCGATCATTCACCTTTGCGCCCACGCATTGATCGCCAATTTCAGAATGCACGGCGTACGCAAAATCTACCGGAGTCGCTCCTTGAGGCAAGCATTTGATATGTCCTTGCGGCGTGAAGACATACACTTCTTCACGGGAGAAATCCATTTTGACGTTTTCCATGAATTCGCCAGGACGCGCTAATTCCCCCTCGCGATGCATCTCTAACAAATGGCGCAGCCCGAAAAATTGCTGATCGTATTCGTCATCTTTGGCTTTGCCTTCTTTATACCTCCAATGTGCCGCAATCCCTTCTTCAGCAATATGGTGCATTTCCCAGGTGCGAATTTGAATTTCAACTGGTCGAGAAAACGGCCCCATCACCGCCGTATGCAGCGATTGGTACATATTCGGTTTTGGCAGCGTGATGTAGTCGTCGAAGGTATTTGGAATATGCGTCCAGGTGGAATGAATTGTGCCTAACGTCAGATAACAATCCGCTTTGGAGTTCGTAATCACGCGCAAGCCAATCACATCCAGCACTTCTTTGCAGGAGACGTTATTCCGCTTCATCTTGCGATACAGGCTATACAGGTGTTTTTGGCGGCTGGTGATTTCGGCTTCGATATTATGTTCTTGAAGGCGCTTTTGAAGTTCCTCGCGAATGACATCAACGGTTTGCTGATGCTCTTTTTGAATTTCGTTAAGATAGCTGATCAACTGGTTATACACGTCTGGATCAAGGTATTGCAACGCCTCGTCTTCCAGTTCCGTTTTCATCAGCCCTAATCCTAAGCGGTTGGCTAATGGCGCAAAAATCTCGACGGTCTCTTTGGCGACTCGTTTTTGCTGCTCTTCCGGGGCAAAATTTAGCGTGCGCACATTATGCAGGCGGTCGGCGAGTTTAATCAGGATGACGCGAATATCGTTCGTCATCGCCATCAACATTTTACGCAAATTTTCGGCCTGGTATTCTTCATTCGAGGCGAAATGGATTTTTGACACTTTCGTGACGCCATCAACCAGCCGGGCGACTTCTTCGCCGAACATTTCCGCCAATTCCGCATGTGTTGCTTCCGTATCTTCCAGAACATCATGCAGGAGGGCGGCGGCAATCGCCACATCATCCATCTTCATATTGGCCAGGACAAAGGCCGTTTCAATTGGATGCGACAGATAGGGTTCGCCTGATTTACGCACCTGTCCCTTGTGCATTTTCGCGGCATAGACATACGCGCGATGCACAAGTTCGATATTGGCGTCCGGATAATTCCGGGTCACAATATTGACAATATCATCAATGCGATGCGTAAACATGTTTCCCCTCTAACCCCTAAGGCTGTGAAGTTCTCGTTCTACGCTCCGTGTGGAACGAGGGTAAAGAGATCATAAATCCTGTAGAGACGCCCCGGCGGGGCGTCTCTTCCGTGATCAGACGAATATGATCGAATTTACCGCAATTGGCATAAGTTCTGTCGTTGCGAGAATTTCCCATGAGCGCCATTCTCACCGAAAATTGCTGTAATGGCTTACAATATCGCATGTTCCCCCTTGTTTGTCAACCGGAAATCTCGCGTTTACGACAAGAAAATGTTATTGCGGCATAATTTTCTTCTGCAATTGTTCTTCGACAAAGGGGGGGACAAAGCATTCGACGCTGCGTCCGAGCCGCACGATTTCTTTGACAATGCTGGAACTTAAAAACGAATATTCGGCGCTCGGCATCATAAAGACGGTTTTAATCTGTTCGGCAAGTTTCCGATTCATCAAGGCCATTTGCAGTTCGTATTCGAAATCCGAGACGGCGCGCAAACCCCGCACAATCACCTCGGCGTTTCTGGAAAACACATAGTTGATCGCCAGTCCGTCGAACGTATCAATTTCAACGCCGGGAATGTTTTTCGTGACCTCTTTCAACATTTCGATCCGCTCGTCAACGCTGAAAAGCGGCGATTTTCTGATATTCTGCGCGACGGCGACAATGACGTGATCAAAAATTTCGCAACTCCGCACGATAATATCGAGATGGCCATTTGTTATCGGATCGAATGTGCCGGGATAGACAGCGATACCTTTCATAGCGATGTTCCTTCCGGAAGATTGTGCCAGCAATAAAACGAGAGCGTCGTATCTCCGACCCGGCGTGTTTTACTCAATTCCAGCGCATCGAGAATCGCGGAAGGCATTTCATGCGCAGACGCATGTTCAACGATCACCTGTCCATCCGGGGCGAGCAGCCCCATTTCGGCGATTCGCTCCAGAACATCGCGCAGCATATTGGTCTGGCGATACGGCGGATCGAGATAAATCAGATCGAATGTCATGCCAGCCTTCTGCAATTTTTTCAACAGGATATTGGCATCACCGCAAAAGACGGTCGCGTTTGAATTAAGGCCACACGCCGTTAAATTCTCTTGAAGAACGCGAAAGTGCGCCGGAGCTTTTTCGATGAATACCACATGCGCGGCCTGGCGGCTGAGCGCTTCGATTCCGACATTTCCCGTTCCCGCGAACAAATCCAGGCAGGTTGCGCCTCGAATATCTCCGCCGATCATGTTGAACAACGTCTCTTTGACCTGATCTGACGTGGGCCTCAAACTCTGCCCTTTCGGCGCTCGAAGAGCGCGCCCCCGCAATGTTCCGCTAATCACCCGCACTTATTCACGCGCCAGTTCTTTTATATCGAGCCATCCTCAACGAGAGGTGAGTTCGTTCCCTTCGATACGCGCTGAGCGTGTCGAAGCGTGACCACTGATCGAGGATGGTGATCTGTTGCAAAGACGAAAAGGAAAACGTCTCCGATTATGCAGCAAGGGCGTTCAATTGAACGCCCCGAAAATGTTTATCCGATTATTGTACCTGAAATGTAATGCTCGCTTCCGTCCATTGATTACTCGGCACCTGGTTTTTCTGATTTTCTAAGTCTTTCTCGAACGGCGCCTGTTTATCGCTGATTTGTGGGAAAACCTGAATTTCAGAGCTATCACTTTTCAATTGGCGATCTTTAAACAGATTCACATTCTGCTTTGTGCAGACGGCGCGAACGCGTTCCGTGCCGGGAGGGCCGGTGACTTCAAAATCGAACTTATCAGAAGCTGCCGGAATGCGATACGCGATATTTCCCTGAATTTTATTATCCGCAGCATAACGATTCGGGAAAATCTGCGTGACTTCGCCCAGCGTGCTGATGTCATACACGCTTAAAAAGCATTCTTGCGTGGCGCGTACAGTGATATAGATAAATTCTCCGGCGCGATAGACCGGTTTATCAGCTTTAAGCTCAATATTAAATGCCGGCGCGGGCGTCGGCGTTGGCGTTGTCGGCGGCTTCGAAGAAACGCAGCCTCCGGCCACCATCAGTGCGGCAACCGCAGTAATCAACACACGTCCTGAATATCTCATCTCATTATCCTCCTAAAACACAAGCATATTATACGTCAATGATCTCCGACAAGTATTGAATGCGAAATTCAATATCCGTTCACTATAATGTAGATGCGTTGTGATGTCAAGAGTTTATCGCAAAGAGATATTGCCTGAGAGGAAAGTTCGATGTTAAAACGCGAGGCGAGCATCTGTCAGACACCTGACTAAGTGTCTGACAGATGCTGACGTTACGCAGCCTTGAGTTTTTGAACTAATGACGCAACGCGACGCCCTAATTTTGCGGCATTTTCCAGCGCTTCGGCATCAGGCGCGTCCACGCAGGTCACGCCATAATGTCCGGTGGCGTCCAGCGGATCGCCGACTACGATCATGCCGTAAATCAGCAACGCTTGAAGGATCGAAATTAATGTGGTTTCTTTGCCGCCAGACAAGTCTCCGCCAGTTGCGAAGGCTGCGCCAACTTTATTTTCCATCTGCGGGCGCACGCCGACGAACCGATCTAAAATTTCTTTCATCTCCGAGGCCATGCTGCCGAAATAGTCCGGCGATCCGACGATCATGCCGTCCGCGTCGAGGAAATCCTGCTTTGTGACCTCTGATGTTGATTTTAACACGCACTGTGCGCCTAAGACCTCACGCACGCCTTTTGCGATTCCTTCTGCCAATTTTTTCGTGTTGCCGGTTCGCGAATAATAAAGCACTAATACTTGCATAGCAGACCCTCCTGTGTTTTCGGATGAACAATTTATTGGGAAGAAATACCCGGTTTCAGCGCATTGTCAGATAACAGATATGCCTATTATTGCATTCAGACCGTTCACCTGTCAAGAGTGAGATGTAAAAAACACAATATAAAAATATCGTAACTATTTACCGTATTTTCGCCGTAGGCGATACGCTCCGCAACCGCTACGCGGTAGGGGAGGGGGCAGAGCCATCATTCTACAATACCGAAAGCCCTACGAGCTAACTAATTACAAAATATCGTAATTATTTCTGGAACTGAGTCTGAGTTATAATTCGGTTAAAAAGTCAGTATGCTCGATGAGATAGGCGATAGCGCCGATAATGGTGGCCTTGTTTTGCAGAGTTGAGATGGAGAATTCCGGCATAATCAGGACTTTGTCCTGAATTTCATGCGTGATAAAATCAAGCAGAAAATCGCCGGTTTTGGAGATTCCTCCGCCCAGGATGATACGCTCAGGATTCAGCGCGTTAATCATGTTGCATAATCCCATATTGAAATAAGCGAACGATTCTTTTAAAATATAAAATGCCTGCTGATCGCCAAGTTTGGCGGCATCAAAGATGGTTTTGGCCGTAATATTCTCAACCATGCCGCCCGCCAATTCAAGGATTTTCGTCGCAGGGTGTTTTTGCGCCAACGCCATCCCTTTCTGCTGCAATGCCCCACCGGAGATGATGGTTTCAAGCGCTCCGCGTTTATACGGAGCGAGCGCATACGCGTCAAATTCTTTTGGATCAGAATACAGATACCCGATTTCCCCGGCGGAATCATTTGCGCCAAAATAGACCACGCCGTTAAACATAAATGCGCCTCCCAGCCCATGCCCTAAATCAACATACACGACCTGACGGGCGTCGCGGGCTTTTCCGGCCAATTTTTCGCCAAACAGCGCGAGCTTGCTGGAATGGTTAAGCAATACCGGCGCATGAAACACCTGTTCCAGAAACTGTTGCATATCCTGAGTTTCTGGAATCTCGATGCCCGACCATTTCAACGCTTGCCCCTTTCCGACATACACTCCCGGCGCAGCGCCATGAATCTTCAAGAGAGCGGCAGATGTGATGCCTGCGTTGCGCAGCAAGTCGCGCATACATGTCGAAAGCAATTGCAATCGGTCGTGATAGGTTTGCGAGGCGTGAAATTCGCCGCTCTGTTCTTCGATAATCGTGCCTTTCAGGTCAGCCAGAGCGACGTGGTAATCATCGCGGCCAGCATTAAACGCTAAAAAATATTTGCGCGCGCTGTTGAATTTGATGAGAATCGGTTTGCGTCCGGTTCGAGAACTTCCTTCGCCAATTTCATACGCTAAATCGCGGGCGATCAGTTCATCCACCAGATTAGAAACGGTTGGTTTCGAAATATGCGTCAATCTTACCAAATCAGCGCGAGAAAGCGGCTCATGTTGAATGATGGTGTCTAAAATCAGGCGAAGATTGTTCTGTTTAATGTTAGCCGGAGATTGTTTTGCAAGCATTCATGACACCTTTTTGTGTAGAATCATTTTATTAGATAGTAACTCATGTTACGCAGCCGATTCGAGACGAATGACCGCACCCTCCCCTCCGGGGAGGGGTTGGGGGTGGGTTCTTGACACGAGCAATCACTCACGGACGA
>DF820456.1:915092-998295 GCA_000739515.1 Candidatus Moduliflexus flocculans | reverse complement strand
CTCCCCTCCGGGGAGGGGTTGGGGGTGGGTTCTTGACACGAGCAATCACTCACGGACGAACCCACCCCTTGCCCCTCCCTGGAGGGGAATTGTCGGCGGCGCTGCGTAACATCAGATAGTAATATTAACTAATATTTATAGTAGTTTCGATATTTCATTAACTTGTCAAGAAAAATTTCCTTAATTCGTCAAACAAATCCTTGACAATAAATAAATTTTTATAGAGTTTGACAGGAATCTTAACTAACAACATCAAGAGAGATGTGTTGTTCGTGAAGATTATACGTGAATTTACGGCATCCGTTTGGGGCCGGGCAAAACACATCTGCTTTACGAGCTTGCAGAATCTGGCAGAGAGTCTGCTAAAGACGTAAAAAAAGGAGCGGTGGCAGCATGAAAAAGGTTCTCTTTCTGTGTTGTATAATTTGTATGGTGGGCGTTTCCGTGTGGGCTGAGGATGTCAGATTGATTTTCGGCAGTTGGCGCAATGATGATATTGATATGATGGGGCGCGTTTTAGATGTCTATGCCAAGGCGCATCCTGGCGTTGTTGTGGATTTTCAGCCAACGGCGGATACAGAGTATGACGCGCAATTGATGTCTGGTTTACAAACCGGAACTGGCCCGGACATTATTTATTTACGGTCATTTTCTTCTGGAAGAGCGGTGTATGACGGCGGCTTCCTGCATGTCCTCAATAATGATATTCCGAACCTGCCGAACTTTCCTCCCGCCGCAGTGAAAGCCTGGTCAACTGAAGATGGCCAGATTTACGGCGTCCCGATTTTTGGGGTCACGCATGGAGTGTACTATCATAAAGAAATCTTTGAAAAATATGGCTTAAAAGAACCTGAAACCTGGGACGAATTTTTAACGCTCTGCCAAACCCTGAAAGATAATGGGGTGAACGTGTTCGCGCAAGGAACGATGGATGAATGGACGCTGTATGAAGTGGTGTTCAGCGGCCTGGGCGCGAATTTTTATGGGGGCGAAAAAAGCCGGCGAGCGTTGATTGCAGGCGAGATGAAGCTTACGGATGAGCCGTTTATCAAAGCGTTTGAAGCGATTGATCAGTTGCAGCCATTTCTGCCGCAAGGCTACGAAGCCCTCGATTATGTCAGCATGCAGCAGATGTTCGCCGCCGGACAGGCCGCGATGTTTATCGGCGGATCTTGGGAAATTGGCGTATTCGGCGGATTAGGAGTTGCCGATCTCGGCTGGTTTGCCCCGCCTGTCCCCAAAAAGGGTGACAAACTTTCCTACTGCTTCCATGTGGATGCTGGCGTGGGGATGAATAAAAATTCTAAACATTTTCCAGAAACCCTAGAGTTCATCAAATGGACGGCGACTCCGGAATTCTCTCAATTGATGATGAACGAAGTTCCCGGATTTTTTGCGTATCTGCCCGGCGATTACACCTTGACGAATGAATTAGCGAAAAAAATGCTTGCGGCAGCGCAGGGCGCGGATATTACCATTCGCACGACCTGGGAAAAGCTGTCTGATAAAGAGCCAGGCGGCAACTTCCTGATTAACGAAGCATTGATCAAAATGTTGACCGATGAATTCACGCCTCAGCAGGCTGCCGAGCATGTCCAGAAAGGACTGGAAACCTGGTACGCGCCATTTCAGAAATAGCGTGAGAATGCCCTGAAATTCGAGATTTCAGGGCGCATTGTTTTCAGGGAACGACACGGAGAGGTTTACGGAAGATAGGTCGGCGTCATCTTTTTTATCCGTTCTTACACTTCTCCGTGTCGTTCCCCCCAAAAGGGAGCTAAAAATGCGACATCCCTCAAAATCTCCACGATTCTTTATCGTGTATTTTCTGCTTCCCGCGTTAAGCCTTTACACGATCTTTTTTACGCTTCCCATTCTCGATTCGATCCGTCTCAGTTTCTACGATTCGAATGGCCTGATTGTCGGCGAATTTGTCGGCGTGGCAAACTTTGTCAAACTGTTTACCCAGTATCCCTTTCAAGAACGCTTAATTAACGCCTTTTCCAATAACGTTAAATTTTTCCTGATCGTGACCGTGATCCAGAATTTCATTGGATTTCTTTTCGCATATCTTCTGACACAGCGCATTTGGGGCATGCCGGCGATTCGGAAAATCAGTTTTCTGCCCACGACCCTCTCCGTGCTGGTGGTCGGGTATTTATTCGCAAAATTGATTTTTAACCCGGTGTTCGGCGTCTTTGATAAATTACTCAAATTTTTCTATTTAGGCGCATTCGTTCGCCCCTGGCTCGGTGATCCGATGTTTGCCTTGCCGACCTTAGCAGCGGTGGTCAGTTGGCAGTTTATGGGAGAAACAATTCTCTTTTATACCGCCGGGATTGACAATATTCCAGACGAAATCATCGAAGCCGCCAGACTTGACGGTGCGAATCATTTGCAGATGATCCGACATGTCATTGTCCCCTCTATTCTGCCCGTGATTGGGATCGTCACCATTTTGATCTTTATCGGCGATTTCACCCAATTCGACATTGTTTATGCAATGGCGACGACCGTAGGGAATCCGGCGTATGCCACCGATTTATTTGGATCATTATTTTATCGCGCGGCGTTTATGCCGCCTGCGCGCGGAGGTTGGGGAATTGGGATGGGCGCAGCGGTTTCAACCGTGATGTCCATCATTGTGTTTGCCGGGGTGCTGGCCTGGCTGATTTTTTTCCGAAACATGCAGAAAACGGAAAGCTAAATTGAGGTAAGTAAAATGTAAAAAATACTTTCGTGGTGGAGACCTCACAGGTCTCTAAGACCTGTGAGGTCTGGGCCGAAGTTATTTTTTTAATTTTACGAACTATATGAAAAAGATCATCACGCGAATTCTTTTATACAGCGTTCTGTTGGCGTATATTGCGACGATTGTGTATCCCATGTTTCTGATGGTTGTCACATCGTTGAAACCGAATCAAGACATCTTTCAACGTCCGCTTGGACTGCCGACCTCAATCTATGTGGAAAATTTTACCTACCTCTTCACCAGAGCCAACTATGGGACGTATTTTCTCAATAGCATCATTGTCGTCTTGGTAAGTTTAGCACTGATTGTCATGCTCTCCTCGCCAGCCGCGTTTGTGTTCGCCGGATATCGCTTCAAGTGGGATCAATTGCTTTATCTGTATTTCATTGCGGGCATGATTATTCCGATCCGCCTCGGCACAATCAGCGTATTAAAAATGTTTGTTGCCATGAAACTCAATGACACGATCCTTTGCCTTATTCTTATCAATAGCGCCATCGGGATTCCGCTCGGCATCTTTATCCTGACCGATTTCATCCGCATGATTCCTGCCGATTTATTTAGCTCCGCCCGCATTGACGGATGCAGCGAGCCGAATATCTTCTTGAAAATTGTGCTGCCGCTTTTAAAGCCGGCCATTGCCGCCCTGGCGATTGTCAATTTCATTCCGATCTGGAATGATTTCTGGTTTCCGCTTATTCTGATCAAATCAGATGCTGCCAAAACGATTCCTCTGGCAACCGCCCAACTGTTCGGACAATTCCGCACCAATTTCGGATTAGTGTTTGCAGCCCTCACAATGGCTTCGATTCCAATTATTCTTTTTTATCTGTTATTCTCGAAATTTTTTACTAAAGGCTTATTTCAAGGGGCTGTAAAAGGCTAATGACGTGCGATCAAGACCTCGCAGGTTTGCGAAACCTGCGAAGTCTGACGTCGTGAAAATGCCTGATAATAAATATGAACATGCAATCTGTCATTGGCGTTGATTTAGGCGGAACCAATGTCCGTACCGGAGCCATTCGAGAAGGGCGAATTTTGAAGCACTTTACGGAATCGATATCGGCGAATGCGGATGCGGAGATCATCATTCACGAATTAATTGACGCGATTGAACACGTGTTTCAGCCAGATTGCGCCGGAATCGGGATCGGCGTTCCCGGCGTTGTCGAGCAAACGCGCGGGATTATTTACGATATCGAAAATATTCCTTCCTGGAAAGAAGTTCCTTTGCGAGAAATAGTGGAACAGCGCTTTCATGTGCCGGTCGCCATCAATAACGATGCCAATTGTTTTGCCCTCGGAGAAGCTTCTTTTGGCAAAGGACAAGCATATCGCAATTTTGTCGGCGTCACGTTAGGCACGGGCATCGGCACGGGCATCATCATCAACCGCCAACTCTATTCCGGCGTCAACTGCGGGGCAGGAGAGCTTGGAATTCTCCCGTATATCGAGCATGATTATGAATACTACTGCGGCGGACAATTTTTCGAGCATGTGCATCATGTCAGTGGAAAAGCCATGTTTGAAGCAGCCTTACGGGATGATGCTGACGCGAAAAAAATTTTCGACGAATATGGGGGGCATCTTGGCAATGCGCTCTGGGTGATTGTCGCCGCGTTCGCTCCCGAGTTGATCGTGCTTGGCGGCTCAATCAGCCAAGCCTTTCCATTTTTTCAGCAGGCGATATGGAGCAGGTTAGCGGCCTATCCATTCAGACCATCGGTTAAAAACCTTGTTATTGAGCCGACGAATACGCCCAATATCGCCCTGCTCGGCGCGGCAGCCTTGTGCGAAGCGGGCAAGCAATAACACATTGTCACCCGGCGTCCTTACAATCCGTAAAATCGTGAATCGAGATAAGATTGTACTCTCGTGATAACTAACTCCCGGTCGAGGCATAATGGCGCAGGCCGACATGCCAGGCGAGGAGACCTGCAAAGAGAAAGACGATTCCGGCGACGGGAGAGAGGGCGTATAACCATGCCGGATCATGCGCCGGGTTGTAGCGGTTCAACAGCAATAGCAGCGGAAAATAATTCACGCAGCCGAGTGGCACGAGAAAGGTGAAAAATTTCCGAAACCATTCGTGATAAATCGTCAGCGGATATTGCGCGGTTTCGATGCCGCCATACGTCAGCGTGTTCATGATTTCCAGCGATTCCGTCGTCCAGAAGGCGAACGTGGCCTGAAGCAGCAGCAGCCCCATAAACAGGCAGACCGCACCGCACATCGTCCAGCCGATCAGCGCGAGTTTGGGAACAGTCAGCGCGATATTAAGGTGAGACAGGCCGAACAGCAGCACGATCCACGCCTGCGCAAAACGTCCGAAACGAGTCAGGCGCAATTCATAGCCGAACAATTGCAGCAACGTGCTGCGCGGGCGGAGCAGATAGCGATCGAAATCCCCCTGTTTCAGCAAGCGCGGAAAAACGTCAAAGCCCCTCGTCAGAGCGTCATTGATGGAAAACGCCACGCTGATCATGCCGTAAAAGACGCAGACTTCGTAGAGCGACCACCCCTGAATCGTGTCGAACCGTTCGAACAGCGCCCATAATGCCACGAAATCTATGCCAGTCAGCAGAAAATGCGCGAGGGTCTGCATCGCGAATGAGGCGCGATATTCCATCTGGCTGCGGATGGAAATGCCGATATAGCGGGCATACAACTGGATCGCGTTCATTGTGTCATCCTCCCTGCACCACCACGCGGCGCGTTCCGGCGCGAAACCAGCGATAACTCACCAGCCCCAACGCGGCAATCCAGGCGCATTGCCGCGTCATTTCCCTGAAAAGCGCAGACGGCGGCAGGCTGCCGATATAGAATTGAAACGGCACGTCCATCAGCCCGCGAAACGGCAGGGCGCGGATAATCGGCTGCGACCAGTCGGGATAAAACGACAGAGGCAGGATGATCCCGCATAGCGGCCATACGAGCGCGGGGAGTAGCAGCGACAACCCTTCGCCGTTGATCGTCCAGAAAAGCGACACGGTTGCTAAGAGCTTGATCATGCCGCTCAACAGAATGGCGAGCAGCAGCAAGATCGCGAAACAGAGCAGCCCCGCCACCGATTCCGGTGGATGCAGCGCCCATGTATTCAGGCCAATCAGCGGAAACACTACCGCCGACACCACCAGCATCGGCAGCGCCCGCAGCAGCACCGGGGCGCTCTGATTCGCAATCTGCCGCGCAAGCCAGAACCAGAACAACTGCACCGGGCGGACGAATTCATACGCGATATTGCCATTCCGAATCAGCGCGGCAATATCCGGGTCTTCGCGAAACGGCAGCAGCGCGAACAACACCTGACCGAGCCAGATGTAGCTCATCACCTGATCGTAACTCATCGGCTGCGGCTGCGTGGAAGAGGCGAAAAACGCCGCAAAGACCATCACGCGAATCAGCCCGAAAAACGTCTGCGTGCCGAACCCTGCCCAGGCTGCGGCACGATATTGCAGCAGCAGGCGGAAGCGGAGGCTGAAGGCGGACAAATAGGCGGCAATGGTGGAGGGACGTTCAGTGGCGGGCATAGAGTTGCGCGATAATTTCCTCAATCGAAGGGTTTTCAAGATAGAGATCGCGCACCGCGTAGCGATCCATTAAGCGCCGCACCAATTCAGACGCCGAGACCTGATGCGGGTCGAACGCGAAATGCAGCCGACTTCCTTCGCGGCGAAGCAGCCGCGCCTGTTCGTCCCAAATCTGCGGCGGCGCATTCTCCACATCAATCATCAGGCGGCGCTCCGGCGAAAGCCGCTGCCGCAGTTCGTCAATCGAGCCATCGGAAATGATCCGGCCTTCGCTGATGACAATCAGCCGCGAACACAATGCCTCGATGTCATCCATGTCGTGCGTGGTGAGAATGACTGTCATCTCGCGCTCCCGGTTCAACGTTTTGATGAAATCCCGCACCGCGAGCTTGGAGACGGCGTCGAGGCCGATGGTCGGCTCGTCAAGAAACAAAATGCGTGGGCGATGCAGCAGCGCGGCGGCAATATCGCAGCGCATCCGCTGACCGAGACTGAGTTGGCGCACCGGCGCATCGAGCAGCGTCTCAAGCTGTAACAGCGCGATCAGCCGCGCTTTTTCCTCGCGATACTGCGCCGCCGGAAGGCGGTAAATATCCCGCAGCAGGTCGAACGATTCGATCACCGGCAAATCCCACCAGAGTTGCGTGCGCTGCCCGAAGACCACGCCGATATCCCGCACGTGATCAATGCGCTGTTTCCAGGGAACGCGGCCATTGATGCGGCATTCCCCCGCTTCCGGCGTCAGGATGCCGGAGAGGATTTTGACCGTCGTGGATTTCCCCGCGCCATTCGGCCCGATATAGCCGATCAATTCCCCCTGTTCGATGGAAAACGAGACCGCATCAAGCGCGTGAACCGCCCGATACGCACGCCGAAACAGTCCGGCGACCGCCCCCATCATTCCGGCGCGGCGTTCCGCGATGTGAAAGGTTTTTGTCAGGTTCTCAACAATAATTTGCGGCATAATATTATCAGCAGACGCATTCGCGGTCAGACCGCACAGGTTTTGAACACCTGTGCGGTCTTTTCAAGCATTCCCTTCCACCATCGCGATTTCCTCCGGCGTCAGGCCGTACAGCGCATAAACCAGCCGGTCAATCTCGGCTTCGAGGGCGCGGGTGTCGGCGGCGGGATCGCGCTGTTTGGCGACGAGAACTTCTTTTACTTTATCTATAATCTTTTTTTCCTTTTCTTTGGAGACTGTTTTAGGCAAAGGAAATGGATTCAAATAATTTGTTTTAAATGTCCTTGCATCGCCTTGTAACGTATCGCCAGTTGCCTTTAAAAACCACCAAAGAAGTTGTGAATTTGCGATAGCAAGTAAATATTCATAGCTTTCTTGATTTTCAAGCTTTTTCACCCAACTATAAACCTTTGTTGTGTGATAAAAATTGTTTACGTCTAATGTAACATTTGGATGATTAGCGCATATTTCCATTGAAGAAAGTTTGGGTTGTTCAAATTTGTTCAAATTTTTGGGATAAATATAGGCGTGCCAGTGCGCCATTTTATAGGCTTTGCCGTTTTCTCTGTCCTTGAATTGTTTTTCATGGTCTTTTATATAACGGTAAGTCTTCGGGTATTTTTCTAAAATTTCTTTTTCGGAAACGATTTCGGCATTTCCGTTTACAATTTTATAAGGGAAGAAAACATATTTATCCGTTGATAGATTGCCGTAACGTTGCACATCTTTCCCCATTAAAAATGGTTTGAATAAGTCTTGTTCCAATTCATATTCTTTACCGCTGATAGGAACTCGGCAAACAAAAGGGGTTTCAGATACTCTTTCAAGGATATATAACACATCTCTGCTTGTTTGTAAACCAACAAATATCCCATCTAAATAATTTTCGAGTTTTATCGAATTGTTATAGATTTTTTCAAAAACAGAAAATCCTAACGCGTTATCGAATAAAATCCATTGATTGCTTCCATATAATTTAGACGCTCTTTCAAGCATATCATATGTAAAGTAGGCATATCTGCTTTCATCAAGCATTAAACTTTGGAAATCCGATTTAAAAGGAAAGCGTTGAAACCAAAATCCGAGAGATTTCTTTTTGCTGAATTGAGTTACACAGGTATAAGTATCAGCATCTTCGAAGACCATATTTGCACCGAAATGCAAAATTTTATCAATGTATTGTCCATGCTTTAAATAATCTCTAAATACTTCTGACGAAGCCGAATTAAAGAATTTATGCGGGAAAATATAAGCGTTATTACTATTGGCAGAAGAGATATTAATGGCTAATTCAAGGAAAATATTAGCAAGATCATAGGCAACTTTAGCGTTGGCGTATATTCGTTCATAAAATAATTTATTATTAGGTTGGCTTGCCTGTATTTCTTGGACACGCATATATGGCGGATTTCCAATCACCACGTCAAAGCCGACAAAGTCGCCGCTGTCGTTCAATACTTCGGGAAACTCGAACCGCCATTCGAACGCATTCCGATAGATTTTGTTCTGTTTGATCTCTTCGATTTCAGCGGTCAGCGCGGCGATCTCAGCCTGCAAACGCTCTTCCTGCTGTTTGCGTGTTTTCTGCTCCTTCGCCGACAATTCGAACAGGCCGCCCTGCGTCTGTAACGTAATCAATTCCGCGCTGAGTTTCGCGAGGCGTTTGACCTTCGGATCGTTTCTGCCGATTTCCGTCCGAAAGTCGCTTTTAATTTCCGCAATCAGGCACTCGATCTCCCGCTTGTCCTCTTTGCGCCGCGCTTCGCGATACGCCTGCACCGCCTGCCGATACGCCGCAATGCTCCGCTGCTGTTTGCTTAACACGACTTTCAGGTCGGCATTCAGCGCAAAACGGCTGATCAACGAATTGCCTTCCCTGATGTTGATGTCAATGTTCGGCAGGGTTTCTAACCTCACTCCCGCCCCCTCTCCAATTGGCGAGGCGAGATAATAGGCATGTTTCAGCAGTTCAATCCAGAGCCGCAGGCGGCAGATTTTGACCGAATTCGGGTTGATGTCCACGCCGAACAGACACCGCTCGATGAGGGTCTGCTTTTCGTGAAACAGCACCTCCTGCACGCGCTGGCTTTCCGGGTGGCCGGGGCGATAGTCGAACAGGTCGCCGTCGTCGTCCGTGACGATCAATTCGTCGTTTACGACCTCGACGCGGTATTCTTTCAGCCGCTTCCCCTGCCGGTCTTGTAGAATCCGCAAATCACTTTTGATAGAGATCAATTCGTTCAGCGCGGAGACGAGAAAATGGCCGGAGCCGACCGCCGGATCGCAGATGCGCAGGCTGTTGACGATCTCGTTCGCCTCGCTGCGGTCTTCGATCTTGTCGTATAAATCGTCAAACCTGGCGCACTGCCACCCCTTGCGTTCGTTAAATTTCTGGACGACGGCGCGGCGCAGCGTTTCGCGGCACATATACATCGTGATAAAGCCGGGCGTGAAAAACGAGCCGTCGCGATAGCCGTTGATCTTCTCGAAAATCAGGCCAAGCACCGAGGCGCTGATCAACGATTTGCTCTCTTCCTGAATCGCCTCGCCGCCGTCGCTGCCGAAATCGTAAGCATCGAGAAACGCGAACAGATACTCCAATGTCGGCAGGCTCCCTGTCCGCTTCTTGCCGTTCGCGTCTTTCAACACTGTCGCGGGATGCAGCGGCAGCGTCTCGTCATCGCTCAGATTGCTGATGACGATGGTCGCCTGTTCGAGTTCCGTGAGTTCGAAGAGCGAACTGTTGAGATACGGCACAGTCGCAAACGCCGTTTTCGCCTGCGGATTGCGTTCTTCCGGTTGACGCGCCAACACCTGAAAAAAGAGCGCGTTCAGGCTGTCGAAACTTTTGATGCGCGTGGAATTCAAAAACCGCTGCGCCGGGTCGCCGTTGTTATAGGCGAGCAGTTGCGCCTCTAACAACTTGAGGAAGAGGACGCGATTGATCCATGTAATCGCCAATTCCAGCGCAACATTCAAGAGCCGTTCCTCGCGGTGTCCGCCGAATTGTCCCGGATGCGTCAGGTTGCTCAACTTATCCATTGCGTCAAGCTGAATGATGGCGTTTTCGATGAGCGCGGCGGCGTGGCGTTCCCCGTCCGCATTGCGCCGGATCACTTTCTTGTTCCCCTCTTTCGTTTCCATAAGGCCGATGATATGCAGCAATTCGACGTAAAAGCCTTTATTCAGGCTGTTGCTATCGTTCGCGAACGGCAGCTTGAGCAGATGTTCGGGCGAGAAGATTTTGAGCAGCGCAATCAGCGCCGCGTCGTTTTCGGCGTTCCGCAGCGCGGCGTCATGCTCGGCAAGAACGACATGCGTGAAGGTCAGGTCATCGAGCGCCGCCACAATCGCCGGCTTCGCGATTTCTTCGTAAAAGAAGTCGGTCGTCGTGCCAGATAAACTCCCGGTTTCGAAATCGGAGAATCGTTTCACAAGCTGCGTATTCTGCGCGAACGCCTTTTCGAACACCGCCGCGTCGAAGATGAACCATTCCGCGACGTTCGTGACGATGAGATGCTTAATTTCAAGGTTTTTCCCGGCAACGCGCTCCCGCAGATAATACAAGACGAGTTCCCGCAGCGCCTTCGAATCGAGGCGATTCGGCGTCGGCATTTCGGCGGCGTTCGTCGGCTTTTTCGTTTCGATGATGACGCCGACCGGGCTTGCGGCGTCTTTGCCCGCGTGAATCACTAAATCGGCGCGGCCTTTGGTATTGATGAAATGATTCGGCGCGTAATACGTTTTTTTGAGGAAATCCGCCAGCAGATGTTTATGAAATTCCTCGGTTTCCGCCGGATTCAGATGATCCAGCAACGAGACGAGTTCCGTTTTGAACCGCTCGATCTCGGCGCGAGTCGGTTTCACTTTCAAGAATGCTTTATTTAATGCCTGGCGCAACGTGAGCGTATGTGTGTTGACCATGATGAGATTCGTTACCGGTTGGCATAAAGGCGCGTGTCGTGATTCGGCGATAATGAGCGACCGCACAGGCAGGAGAATCTGTGCGGTCGGCATATTTGTCATTCCTGCGTGCTTAACCAGCAAAAAATTCGGCAGATGCGCCGTCGCGGGTCTTGATAGGGATATGGCGATTCGAGGTTCGGCGGAAGCTTTTCGCCTGCGCCTTCGATGACTTGCTCGACGACCAGTTGTTCTTCGGTGCTGCAATCCTGCAAAATCAATTCTTTCACATAATCAGCAATCGCTTTTGCCCGAAGTTCTGACAGGCGTTGATTCAAGAATATCTTGCGCTCATCGGCATCTCCCGGAAGATTTTCCGCGCCCTCGATCAATTGTTTATATAATTTTGTGCTGGTTAAAATGCCGACCTGATCGGCATAGCCGATGACCTTCACGGTCACTTTGAGCGAATCGTTCGGGAACAGCGCGCGAAACTGCTGTTTTGCGGTCAATACATCCTGGTAATATTCTTGAATAGCTTCTTTGCCTTTGTCAGAAAGTTCATATTCTCCCGCGCCAAAGGATACATCGCTTTCGAAGGTTTTTCCAAGATTCTTTTTCGCATTATACTCAATCTGTTTCAGTTGTTCGATATCGCGCACTAATTGTTCAGCATTAATCTCTTGTTCTGCGTCGTAATCCGCCAATAACCCGTCTAATTGCACAATAATGTGCTGATCGATGGAATCAGGGTCTTCTTCCGCGATCTCTTTGATTTCTCGTTTAATCACTTCCCGCGATTCGGCCATTTCTTCATATAATTTTCGCAAGATCGCCTGCGTTTCCGACAGGCTTTGCTGCGCCGAAGCATAGGCGCGATCAATCTCCTGAGGCGTCGTGTTTATGAATGTTTTGGCCTGAGCCAACGCGTTTTCTGCGTTCGCGAATTCCTGTGGGTATTTCTGAGGAGCCGCAAGGCTTTTTAAGACCGACAAGTCTTTTTCCGCTTTGCTAATCGCCGCCAGCGCTTCCTCTGACGTATATTGAAATACTGGGGGCTGCGGAGGTTCAGGCGCACGAGCGCACCCCGTGCCGATAAAGACGCAACTTATCATTAATATCCAATATACTCGTTTCACTGCTGATGATAACATACGCTCTCCTTCATGGGCTAACTATTTCTTATATGTGGCTAATTCATTTTGATAGGCGGTCAGGGTTTTGTCTATTCGTTCCACCATTTTCTCCGCTTTCGCCGGTTCTCGCGGAAATTCAACATACATGTATTTGAGTTGCTGCAATGTGGTAATAATATATTCCAATTCCGTTGTAATTTGTTTCTGCACATCATCCCCTTGCTTCGCTTTTGCTTTCAGGTCAGTATAGATCGTTAACTGCTTTTCAAGCTGCAAGGTGAAGATATTCAGCATTTCTTTGATAATTGTGCGATGCTGACGCTGGAACATGTCTGCGCGTTCCTCATCGTTAGCGGCGCGCGCCGTCTCTTCCAACGTTTTATAAATCGTCACAATCTCATAGATTTTTTCTCGCGCCGCTTGATGCATCGGGTCTATCGCCAGCACCTTTCGATAGGCTTCATAACTGGCAATAAATTCCTGCTTTTCAAAACTGGTCTGCGCGTCTTTGAGCAGAGTCGCGATCTCGTCAGCGGTCGCCTCGGCAGAAGCGTTGCTTCCGCGAACGAAGATGTTCATCAGAAGCCAGATAACCCCCCAAGCCATCAAGCTCATCCTTCCTGTCTTCCGTCTGCGTGTGTTCATGTCTGTCCTTTCGTGTCTTCTCGGATTCTTTCACGGAATCTTCATCCACCCCGTGAATTCGTTTGACAGAATTCTCTTTCTCCATACGATGAGAATCCTATGAAGATTCGGCGAAGAAAGTCAATAAAAAAGTAATGATTCAGCACTATTCACCATGAACAGTAATTATTTAGCCTGTAGGTGTAATGACCAGAAGAAATAGCTGCCAGACACCTTCAAGGTGTCTGGCAGCTATTTCTTGACCATACATTACAGTTCCCATCAACACTGACATGGCACCTCATAGATTTTTTGTAACTGTTTAGGTTTGAGGAGTGCCAAAGCTTGCTTTGGCCGCTTGAATGACCGAAATCGTCTCTTTCTGGCGCGACTTCGTCGCGTTGCCAAAGCAGGCTTTGGCACTCCTAAATAGTTACGATTTTTTGTTCGCATGAGGTGTCTCTAAAGAGGGTGCAATTACGTGCTATCGCGACTGAAAAAAAGTTATCCCTGGCTGAAAGGCAAAGGGGAAGGAATTCAACTCTTAGCGCGCCTGAATAAAGCATTTGACGAAAGCGCGTCATTGGATGAGGCGTGCGCGAAACTCTGCGAATGGATTCCAGAGTATGCCCATATCACCGGCATGAGCGTGTATCTGTATGACGCCGCTCATCAGCATTTCGCGCTGCGGTTTTCTACCGGGCAAAAGGATATTTTTCTCCGCCAGATCGCGTTGACTGAGGATGATCTGCGTCAATGCGGCCTCTCGATGAGCGAGTTCGGCATGGCGGCGATTCCCGCATTGTCCGCGCTGCAAGCTGCCGCGCATCCATTGATTCGCGCCTGCGCTGAACAAAATGTGCAAGCCATCGCCAGCCTGCCGATTCTGGCGCATGCGCGGGCCTATGGCCTCATGGTGTTGATCAGCCGCTTCCAGCATCACCTCAGCGAGGACGACCGCGAATTGTTCGGCATTGCCGGACAACAACTCAAATGCGCGACAGAAAAACGCCTGCTCGTCGAGCACTTCGAGCAGGAAGTCGCCGCAAAAGTCTCGCTGATTCAGGAATCCGAAGAAAAATACCATGTGTTGTTTGAAGACGCCAGCGACGCGATTGTCGGCCTTGACCTTGAAACGCAGCGCGTGCTTGAATTTAATCGCCAGGCACAGCTTTTGTTTGGCTACGAGAAAGAGGAATTGCTCACAATGACCGCCAGCGATTTCTGGCAGCAAAAAGATGAAAAGCGGTTAGTCAAACAATCGCTGCAACTTGTCAAAGAGCAGCGAACAGTCAAATTTTTAGAGCGGCAATTGCTCCGCAAAGACGGCGTGCTCATCTGGGTCGAAATCAACACATCTATCGTCGAATATCGCGGGAAAAAGGTCGTGTTGGCTATTGTGCGCGATGTCACGCGCCGTAAACAGGTGGAATTGGAAAAAGAGGTCATCGAAACCGTCAACACCACTCTACTGTCCGGCCATCCAGTTCAGGAAATGTATCAGAACCTGAGCCGCGCGCTGCTGAAAATCATGCGTTTCGACCGCATGGACGTGCTGCTTCCCGGGAAAACCCTGCATTGCGCCAGAATGCTGGTTTCCGTCTATAAAGAACAGGCCACAGTAGATATGATGGAGCGGGAATTTACGCTGGAGAACCTTGAGATCAAACAGGCACTGCTGAACGGGCAACCTGCCATCGTGAATTACGCGCCGAAAGAATGGCCGCTGTTTTTGGCTGGCCGCGCCGGGAAACCGTTGCTGTCGTCGTTGTTTTTCCCGTTGATGTTTAAAGAGACCGTCATTGGCGTTCTGCATTTCGGACGACAGTATCATGACAATTTTTCGGCGGACTGTTATGATTTTTTGCACCGCATCGCCCCTCAAATCGCAATGACGCTCGATAATATGCTCCTCTTTCATACCGTCAGCGAAGAAAAAGCGGTGTATAAACATTTGATTGAAAATGTGCATGAAATCGTGTTTCAGGCCGACCCGAAAGGAACGATTTTGTTTGTCAATCATCGTGTGTACGATATTCTCGGCTATCTGCCCGAAGAAATCACCGGCACGAGCTTTTTTGCCTGCGTGATTCCTGAAGATTTAGAAGAGGCCAAAGCCGCGTTCCGCCTGACATTGCGCCATGAACAGCCGCTTTCCGGCGAATTCCGCATCTTTCACAAAAACGGCAGCATCTTGACCATTTCCATTTATACGCGCCCAATTTTCGAGGAAGGCCGCACTGTCGGGATGCAGGCGATTATTCAGGATATTACGCCGCCAGCCGAACGCTTTGAAAAGCCGCGCGAAGGTTTGCACGAAATTATCGGACGCAGCCCGAAAATGCAGGAGATTTACGACCTGATCGTCAGCGTGGCGAAAACGGACTCGACCATCCTGATTCATGGCGAAAGCGGGACAGGCAAGGAATTAATCGCCCATGCGATTCATGCGTACAGCCATCGCCACACTCACCCGTTTATCGTCGTAAACTGCGCGGCGTATTCGGAACACTTGTTAGAAAGCGAACTCTTCGGGCATGAGCGCGGTTCGTTTACCGGAGCGCATCGCCGCAAGCTCGGGCGTTTCGAGCTTGCAAAAGGCGGCACGATTTTTCTCGATGAAATTGGCGAAATTTCGCCGCATAGCCAATTATTGTTATTGCGCGTGCTTCAAAATAAAACCTTTGAGCGCGTCGGCGGCGAAAAGACGCTGGAAGCGGATGTGCGCATCGTCGCGGCCACAAACAAGCATTTAGAAACGGAAATGAGGGCGGGACGCTTTCGCGAAGATTTGTTCTATCGCCTGAATGTTATTCTGATTGATGTGCCGCCGTTGCGTCAGCGTAAGGAGGATATTCCGCATCTTGTCGAACATTTTCGGCGGAAATATTCCAAAAGCACGGGAAAACAGGTCTTAAAATGCGCCCAGAACACGATGGAACTCTTGATGCGGTATGATTGGTTCGGCAATGTGCGGGAACTGGAAAACACGATTGAACGCGCTGTGGTGATGGCGTCAGGGACGACCTTGCTGCCGGAAGATCTGCCCGCCAAATTGCGGCAGGGAGAAATCATCATCCCGGAGAATCCATCGAAAACAGTCGTGAACGCGTCGCTGCATGATCACGAGCGCGAATTGATTCTCAAAGCGCTGCACGCCACGAAATGGAACAAATATCAGGCCGCCAAACTGCTCGGCATTACCAGAAGCACCCTGTACTCCAAAATCAATAAATATGGGCTTGATAAGGAATAATGCCAGGCGAATTTAACGGAGCTAATCATGTCGGTCGAAACTCCAGTTTCGACCGACGCCAACGCACATGTCATTGAGATGTGCGATATTTTACAGCATTATACACGATGATTGAACAGACCTGTCAGACACCTTCAAGGTGTCTGACAGGTTTCTTCCCATTCAATGCAAGTGAATAACTGACGTTACGCAGCGTCGCCGACAATTCCCCTCCTGGGAGGGGCAAGGGGTGGGGTCGCCATAGCGCGATGCTCGGCCTCGGCCACCCACCCCCAACCCCTCCCTGGAGGGGAGTTTGCGACCATTCGCATCGAGCCTGCTGCGTAAGGTCAGTNATTCAGGCGGGACGTGAGGTTCGCATCATCGTTAAACCGGAGCAGGTTGACGATCTTGCTGCCATGCGGCTTGCACGTGATATAGTAAAAAAGATCGAAGAAAGCCTCGAATACCCGGGGCAGATAAAGGTTACTGTCATGCGTGAGGTGAGGGCTGTAGATTTCGCTAAATAGCAAAGCGGTATAGTATATTGAAGATACTGGCAATAGGTGATGTCATAGGTAAGCCTGGTAGAAGGGCGGTACACCAGTTCCTGCCAGGCTTAATTAATGAATATCATATCGATCTGGTAATAGCTAACGGGGAGAACTCCGCTCACGGAATAGGCATCACCCGCAACACGACAAGGGAGTTGCTCGATAGTGGTGTCGATGTTATTACCACGGGTAACCATGTCTGGGCTCAACGCGAGATTATCCAGTATATGGAGGAAGAAGTACCGGTTATAAGACCGCTGAATTTTCCTCCTGCCGCTCCTGGACGGGGTTACATTATAAAGAACGGCGTCATGGTGGTTAACCTGATCGGCCGTGTCTTTGTAGGGCAGTATGATTGTCCTTTTCGCGCCATGGATTCTTTACTCTCCGCAGTAAACCCTCTTCCCAAATTAATCGTGGTGGATTTCCATGCCGAGGCCACTTCAGAGAAAGTGGCTTTGGGCAGGTATTTGGACGGCGCCAAAAGCGCCTGGGAACGAATCGAACGGGCGACCGGCGCGGCGGTCACAGTATCAGAAAATCTGTTCGCGCATTTTTCGTGTGATGTCAGGGAAGTGCCGCGAGCCTTTGCCCTGCCAGAAGATGATTTGACGGTCAGGCGATATGAATGGGAACATCGCATCATGCGGGTGGAACTCGATTTCACCGGCCATATCCGACCGCAAGCCGCCTATAACTGGCTTGAGGAATCCGTCTTCGAGGCGTCTGCGGAAGCGGGCTGGCCGCCGGAGCGCCGAATGGCGTCTGGATTTTTGATTCTCCAAATGCGCCATGACACCCAATTTTTCGCGTTGCCCGAATTCGGCGAACGCATCCGCATCATCAGCCGTTTGGTTGATACACGCCGGTTTCGCGGCACATGGATTCAGGAGATTCTATCGCTCAATCAGAACCGCGTGCTGGCGCGAGACTATTCTACCGGCATTTTCGTGGATATTGCCGGGCGCCCCGTGACGCCGCCGCCGGAAATGATGGCAGATATGCAAGGCAAAACAGTGAAATAGCCTATCAGGGGGATGCCACGAGAATTTCATAACCCTGCCTGAGCAGGGATTGCAGTTCACAAACGATGTCTTGCGAACTTTTGCCTTGACACAATCAGCCAGCCTCAGATGAAAGAATGAAAACCTTTATGCTGGCTGTCTGCGCGGAAGGCTGGCGCTTTGCGCGATTGATGGCGTTGACGGATGACGAAAACCGACCATATACTTCGATTAGGACAGACCGCGATAGGCTACTGGACGCGGACGTTAAAACCGGGCTACCTGCCGGTGCGGATGTGGGTTGAACCGACGAATACCTGTAACCTGAAATGCGTCATGTGTCCGCAAAGCTGCGACGATGTCAAATTTCAGCGCGGTTTCATGGATTTTGCCCTGTTTCGCAAGATTATTGACGAAGCCAAGACGTTTGTCTATGACATCAACCTCCATCACACAGGCGAATCGCTGCTGCATCCCGACATCATCGAGATGGTGCGTTATGCCAAAGACGCGGGGATTTATACCCGGATGCACTCGAACGCGACGAAATTGACCGACGACCTTGCGCGCGGATTGCTTGACGCCGGGCTGGATTTCCTGTCGTTTTCTTTCGACGGGTTCGATAAGCAGACGTATGAGAGTATCCGGCACGGCGCGAATTTCGAGCGGACAGTGGAAAATATTCAGACCTTTCTGCGCCTGAAAAAAGCGCGGGGGAACGTGCGCCCGCTCACGGTGTTCGAAACAATTGATTTTACGGCGCAACCCGGCACGCCGTCGGGGTTGATTCCGATTACGCCGGAAATCCAGGAATTTCGCAAACAGTTCGAGGGGCTGCCGCTTGACAAATTCGTATTGAAAGCGCCGCATAATTGGGCGGGACGGTTCGACGCGAACGGCAAGCCGCTCCACCCGGAAAAATTCTGCGCGTGCACGTTTCCCTGGTATGCGCTGGTGGTGTTCTGGAATGGCAATGTGTCTCCCTGTCCGCAAGACTTTTTCAATAATTTGCGTCTCGGAAACGTGAAAGAATCGAGCATTCGCGAGGTGTGGCTCGGCGAAAAAGCCGTGACATTGCGCAAAAAAATGAAAACCCGGCAATTTCAGGATTTGAACCCATGCGCCACCTGCGATTTGCTGTATCGCGATTCCTTTCTCGGCATTCCAACGTCGCACCTGAAAAATTTCGTGCGCGAGAGTTTGGGGAAATAATTATTAACCACGAAACACACGAAATACACAAAAATTGGGAACAACAACCTTAGTAAATAACTTCGCCATAAACCTCACAGGTCTTCAAGACCTGTGAGGTCTCTTGTACAAAGTTATTTTTTACATCTTACTTATCTTTGCAAGGTTATTAAACAGTAAATTTATTTTTTGTGTATTTCGTGTGTTTCGTGGTTTCTTCTATGAAACGATATGAACGAGAACGTCAGGCGGCGATTGAAGCCGTAATTGCCGCATGCCGTCTGTGCAGCGCGGTGCAGCATCGCCTGGCGGATGAGCATAAAATGTCGAAAACGGACACGTCGCCGGTTACGGTCGCTGATTTTGGTTCGCAGGCGTTAATTATTTCACATCTGCGCAAAGTTTTTGCCGCCGATCCGATGGTGGGAGAAGAAGAAGCGGCGATGTTGCGAACGCCGGAACAGCAGGCGTTAAAAAATGAAGTCATCCGGCTTGTCCGCGATATTGATCCCTCGATGGACGAAACGCAGATTCTCGCCATGATTGACGAAGGCGTCGGCCCGTGCGATTTTACGCAGCGCTACTGGACGCTTGACCCGATTGACGGCACGAAAGGCTTTCTGCGCGGCGAGCAGTATGCGGTCGCATTAGCGCTCATCGAACAGGGCGAGCCGGTGCTTGGCGTGTTAGGCTGCCCGAATCTTGCGGTTGATCCCAACGATCCGACGAAAGGGCAGGGCGTGTTGTTTATCGGCGTGAAGGGAGAAGGCGCGTTCCTGCGTCCGCTGAATCAGGCGCAGGAAACCCGCATCCATGCCTCAATACAAACTGATGCGTCTCGGACGCGTATATGCGACTCAGTAGAAAAAGAGCATTCCTCGCATAGCGATCATGCCAGGATCGCCGAACTGCTCGGCATGACAACGCCGTCGTACCGGCTCGACAGCCAGGCGAAATATGGCGTGGTGGCGCGTGGCGAGGCAGATATCTATCTGCGCATCATTAAAAAACCGAATTACCATTCCTGCATCTGGGATCATGCCGCTGGCGTGGCAGTCGTCAAAGAAGCGGGAGGCGAGGTCACCGATGCGTTTGGTCATCCGCTCGATTTTTCCGTCGGGCGGCGCTTACTCAAAAATTCCAGCATTATCGTCACGAACGGCGCGATTCATGCCGCTGTGTTGCGGGCGATCCGGCAGATTGCGACGCCATGATTTCTGTCTCTGACAACAACGAATTGAAGAAAGAAACGAATTCGAATTATCCCAACCCTCAGATTCGTTCCTTTCTTCAATTCGTTGTTGTTGTCAGAAATGTTCTCTTTCCGTGAAACTGAATAAATTCCGCTTCGTTCAATTCCTCGAATTTGCCGCCGCGATGACGTTTGCATGGCCGCTGTCGGCGCTGCCGCTTCGCCTCGCTTTAAAAATAGGCGAGATCTTCGGGATTGGCATGTACTGGCTGCTCAGGCGGCGGCGCAAACTCGGTTTTCGCAATTTGACGATTGCCTTTGGCGATACATTAAGCGAACAGCAAAAAGAGGCGATTTTGAAAACCACGTTTCGCAATCTCGGCAAATCCATCGTCGAAACGCTGCATTTTCCAACGATGAGCAAGGAATATCTTGCCGAACATGTGGAGATTATCGGGTTAGAACATTATTTCGCCGCAAAAGCAAAAGGGCGCGGCGTCCTCTGTCTCACCGGTCATATCGGGAACTGGGAGATGTCATCGCACGCCCATTCGGCTGCCGGGCATCCGATGAGTATCGTTGTGCGCCCGCTGGATAACGCCTATCTCAATCGAACGGTTGAACGCCTGCGCACGTTGCACGGCAATCGGCTGTTAGCGCGTGGACAAAACGGATTGAAACAGATTTTGGCGGCGTTGAAAGCGCGTGAGATGGTCGGAATTTTGATGGATCAAAACACACGGCGAAGCAAAGGGATTTTTGTAGATTTTTTTGGCAAACCGGCGTGTACGATCCCGGTAATTCCGCTGATTGCTTTGCGATATGATGTTCCCGTAATTTCAGCGTTTGTCGTCCGCACCGGCTTCGATACGCATCGGCTGCTTATCGGCGCGGAAATCGAGATGGAGCGCACTGGCGACATGCAGAACGATCTTGTAATCAACACGGCCAAGTTAAATCGCATGCTTGAAGAAATTATCCGGCAATACCCGGATCAGTGGTTCTGGGTGCATAACCGCTGGAAAACACAGCCAGAATAAACAATTTTTGAAAATTTTATTGACAAATTATTTCACTAAAAGACGTTTAAAAGGTGAGTACTATTTCTTTTCCCAATTTATAAAGAGGAATCTTCATGCTTAAGTAATTATGAATAACTTTCTTGAAGTTTTTGGACGTGAATACGCTTATTATTCAAAGAAAGTCAGAACATCCTTGCTTAAAATAAATCCTTGTAGTTACTTATTCTTTTCTGGCCGGAAGTTTCATGTTGGTGTTTGCATGAAGCGCTCTCGCACAATGCATTATGGAATGGCTGCTTGCCTTACAGTCACCTCCCGACGGCACTGCCGAACTTGCGGACGTGGTCGCGGCGCTGGATCACTGCTTGCTCTCAGGGGTTGCGCGATTCGATACGTCGCATGAAACAGCGCTGAACGCGCTGCATCGCATCTTTCGCGGCACGCCGCTGCAAGACGCATTGGATCACAGCGTGCCCACCTTATTGCGCAATGAATTTGTCGAACGGCATTTCGCGGTCATCGCCGCCGTCCGCTCAGCGCTCTCTGGAACATGGCACGACGCGCTGCAACGGCAATGCACCGACGCGCTTGGCCGGACATTGGAAGACAATACCGCATCCGCCGCGTCGCCCGACATGCCGCCGCCAATCGCGGTCTGGCTCGAAAGCACGCGGCAATGGCTCATGGAAATTGCGTTGGCCGGATTCGCAAAATTGGAACGCGCCAATCTGCTGCCGTTTTTGCGGACGCTCGAACAAATTCAAGCTGAACCACAATTGCTGCGCCTTTCGACGCTCCTGACCGGCTTCATCAATGAATTGCTGAATAACGTGCCGGTGGCGGATGCGAACAGCGTGCCGCTGACGCGCTGGGCGGATTTGTGGACGCGAGCCATGACGAACGCCCTCGCGATTCCGTCCGATCCCGCAAGCGAAACGGTCTCCGGCGAATTCGCCTGTTTCGGCATTGACTTGCATCGTCACGCCAACATGATCAGCCTGATGGCGTATGGCGTGTTGACGAACGACGCCGGGGCGCGTTTCGTCCGAACAACGCTCTCATCGTACAAAGTGGACGCGATTATCGGCAATGAAACGTGGCTGCTCTTCAGCGACGCCGCGCCGCTGTTCGAGGCGTTGGCGAAAAATCAGACACTCGCGCTGACCGACATGCCGCTGCTGCCGACCGGCGATCTGATTTGGAACGGGCAGACCGCCGCCGGGAACAAATTCAATCCGCTGAAACAGGCCGAAGCATGGTTCGCGCCCGGCGCAAGCGCGTCGCCGACGACCTGCGTCATGTTCCCCGCTGACCGCCATCCCGCGCAGATCGCCATCCCGATCTTCCTGAAAGATTATGCGGTCGCGCAAACGGACGACGGCGCAATCTGGCTTGATTTCGGCGCGTCTGGCCGCTTGCCGGTGGCGACGCGGCGTATCTGCGCCTTTTCGGAATTGACGCCGGAGGTCGCCGCGCATTCGTCGCAGATGTTCGGCCTGCTTCGTTTCGACCAGCAGCGCTGGGAAATCCAGCCGCTCGGTGTCTCCGCGACCGTCAAAAAGAAAAACGTGACCATGTTTTCCGGCGAAAGCGCGGCAGCCGTCCTGAAAAAGCCGCCGAAAACCAGCACCATCGCCATTTTGCAAGAACGCGCCAGCCGCCTGCTGCGCGGGCAATAATTTTTTACCACGAAACACACGAAATACACGAAAAAAGATAACTTCACATTTTTCGTGTATTTCATGTGTTTCGTGGTGATTGAAGAGGATCGAACCTATGCCAGAAACAATGGCGCATTATCAGGAATATCGGCAAGTGATTCACTGGCGGCTGATGACCGCCATGTTCGGCTTGCGGGAATTCGCGCCGAATTTCGACGCGATGGCGGCGGAATTGGCACACACGCTGCAACTGCCGGAGGCCGTGCTGCATCCGCGCATCGGCATCGAAACGCTGTTGCAGCAGCATCCCGAATTGGCGCAGGAATTCCAGTCGTTGAACCTTGCGACGCTCGCGGACATCGAGCCGACGCTGACGCCGGAACAGCAGTTGCGGCAGGCGTTTCTGTTTTCCAAACTGATGCTGAACGCCTTCGGCCCGAATACGCAATCACCGGTCGTCTCGGCGCAGGAGTATTCGCAATGGATTAAGGATGTCAGCTTTTTCGAGAAAGCGTGCGGCTTCGCGCCCGGCGCATTGCGCGGCAAAGGCGGCGGAGCGAGCCAGCCCGGAAACGCCTCCGACGGAGCAGGTGAACCACTGAGTCCCGGCGACGGCGAAGGCGGACAGGGCGCGGGGTCTGGAACGGGGAGCGGCTTCGTCATTTCCGAAGAGCAACTTCGCGCCGGCCTGCGCGACATGGAAAAAGAGATGATTCACCGCATGGCGCTGCGGGAAGTCTTGCAAGACAACAAACTCGCCAGCCAGCTCACGCCGTCAATGGCGCTCGTCGAGCAATTGCTGCGGGACAAATCGAATCTGTCGGGTGTGGCGCTCGATAACGCCAAACGCCTGATTCGGCAGTTCGTGGACGAACTCGCGGACGCGCTGAGATTGCAGGTCTTTCAGTCGCCCGCCGGAAAAATTGACCGCTCCGTGCCGCCGAAGCGCGTCTTCCGCAATCTTGATTTGAAACGGACGCTCTGGAAAAACCTGATCAACTGGGATCCAAAAGAAAAGCGGCTCTACGTTGACCGGCTCTATTATCGCCAGACCGCCCGCAAAAAAGTCCCGACGCGCATGATCGTCGTCGTGGATCAATCCGGCTCGATGGTGGACGCGATGGTCAATTGCACGATTCTCGCCTCGATTTTCGCGTCATTGCCGAACGTGGACGTGCATCTGCTCGCCTTCGATACGCGGGTGCTGGATTTGACGCCGTACATTCACGACCCGTTCGAGGTGCTGCTGCGGACGCAGCTTGGCGGCGGCACATACATTTATCAAGCGCTGCTCGAAGCCGCGCAGCGCATTCAAGAGCCGAAAAAGACCGTGCTGACGCTGATTTCCGACTTTTTCGAAGGCGGCAGCAATCAGGTCTTGTTCGATTATATCAAGTCGCTGAAAGATTCCGGCGTCCATTTCATTCCGGTCGGCTCGGTGACGAGTTCCGGCTATTTCAGCGTCAACGACTGGTTCCGGTCGCGCCTGAAAGATTTGGGTACGCCTATTTTGACAGGAAGTCCGAGAAAACTGATTGATGAACTGAAAAAAGTGATCGTGGTGTAAGGACAGCGAATAGAAGAAGGGAACGAATGACACCACGAAACACACGAAATACACGAAAATTGTGAGTTCACTCACATAACAGAGTTCGTTTATTTTTCCCGCAGGGACGCAGAGGCGCAGAGAGTTTTTTCTCCGCGTCCCTGCGTCTCTGCGGGAGCATAAAAAAACATAATTTCGCGTGTTTTGTGTCTTTCGTGGTGCTATCGTTCCTTTCTCCCAATCGTTGTTGTTCCGAAAATTATGGCAACAGCAGAAACCGTCATTCTCCGCCAGCCCGCAGAAATCAAATATCAGGAAGAAATCGCCTATTTGGAATCGAAAGACACGAGCGCGAAGCCGTTTACATGGCGGCTGTCGCCGAAAATGGTCAGAACGTTCGTTCTCGGCAGTATGCCTTCGGATAAGCTCGACCGCCAGATTCCGCAAAAATGGTTCGGCGACCCGTCCTTCGTGGAACGCGCCATCGTGACGCTCGCGTCGGATCGCGGCCTGCTGCTCATCGGCGACCCCGGCACAGGCAAAAGCTGGCTCGCGGAACTCCTCTCCGCCGCGATTTGCGGCAATTCGACGTATGTCGTGCAAGGCACGGCAGGCACGACCGAAGATCAAATCAAATATTCGTGGAACGTCGCAATGGTCATCGCGCAAGGGCAATCGCGGCAATCTATCATTCCGTCGCCGATGATGACCGCCATGCAGCGCGGCGCGATGGGGCGCTTCGAGGAATTGACGCGCTGCACCTCCGACGTGCAGGACGCGCTGATTTCGATTCTCAGCGAAAAATACATTTCGATTCCCGAATTGAAAAGCGACAACGTCGTCTTCGCGCAGCCCGGTTTCAACATCATTGCGACCGCTAACAGCCGCGACCGGGGCGTCAACGATTTGTCGTCCGCGCTGAAACGCCGCTTCAATTTCGTGCAGATTCCGATTGTCACGAACAAAAAATCGGAAAAAGAAATCATCGAATTCCGCGTCAAAGACCTGTTAGCGCGGCATAGTTTCAGCGCCGAAATTCCGCCGACGCTGCTCGACATTCTGATTCAGACCTTCGCCGATTTGCGCGAAGCGAGCGACGCCGCGTCCTCCGACGATCAGCGGCTCGAATCTGCGCTGTCCACCGCCGAACAGATCGGCGTGCTGGAAGATGCCATTCTGCACAGCAACTTTTTCGGTCAATCCAAAATCGAAGCCCGCATATTGGCGCGGTCGCTCGTTGGTACGTTGGTGCGCCGTCTGCCAGAAGATATTTCCGTGCTGAACAAATTCTGGCACGGCGTCATCGAAAAGCGCAGTCAGGAAGACAAAGGCGACTGGACGGAGTTCTCCGAAGGCGGCAAAGATGCGATGAAGACGCTGGAGAAATAATGATGATAACTCCAAATAAATGAGCAATATGAGGATGGAACTATGTCGTATCAAGTGACGTTTACAGAGATTGCTTTGAAAAATCTCAAGACGTATCCTGCCAAAGATCAAAAACTGATCTTGCAAAAAATCGAACAGTGCGCAGAGAATCCTCTGAATATGCCTAATGTCAAAAAGTTAGTCAATTTTAGTCCGTCATATCGGCTGCGGGCTGGCAATTATCGGATTTTGTTTGAACGAGACGACGTCGCGAAATTGATAGATGTGATTGACATTCTACCGCGACGCGAAGCGTATCGAAGGAGAGATTAAAATGTTATTAGAGCATGTGCAAATGATTACAGAACACGATATTCCTAAATTTGCGATTATTGAGTTCGAGGAATATCGGCAGTTGAAGGCGTTATTGACGGATGCCGAGAAATTGGAAGACTATCTGGATTTTTTACATATACAACAAGTCAAAGCACAGCATCCGCAACGAGTGACGTTAGCTGATGTGAAACATCAGCTTGAGTTGTCATAATCTCGGCGTTTTTTTTGTGAATATGGATTGCTTATTCAGAATGCCAGAATAGTTCTATGCCGAACAAATTCTGGCACGGCGTCATCGAAAAGCGGAGTCAGGAAGACAAAGGCGACTGGACAGAGTTCTCCGAAGGCGGCAAAGACGCCATGAAGACACTGGAGAAATAACAGTCAATTCCTTCTTGACTTTTGTAAGCCAATGGCGTAGATTGAATATGGCCATTATCGAAACTTCGATATTTACAAAGCGCGTGAAAACCTTATTATCTGAGCGAGAAATTATCGAAACGGAGTTTCCATGAAAAAAGAAACCTTTGAGGAATTATTACTCAGCGTCAAAGAGGGCGGTGCGATTCTGCGCGGAGAACTGCCAGCCAGCCGGACATTCACGGTCGGAAGTCAGGATGTGCAGAATATTCGCAAGCAATACGGCTTATCACAGGACGCTTTCGCCCGTTTATTGGGCATCAGCGTGTCGACATTGCGCAATTGGGAGCAAGGCCGGCGCAAACCGGAGGGCGCGGCGCGTGTCTTATTGCGCGTCGCCGCCAAACACCCTGACGCGATTTTGGATGTCGTCTCTCCGCCACTTTAAGAAGTGATGTACACGCTGTTCAAGAAATCGAAGAAGCGCAAAAACATATAGGATGCCTTGTTATAGACATCATGAAGACGATGGAGAAATAAAAGCGATTGTGCTGAATAGACGGCTTTTCAATAGTAGAGGTGTATCGAAATGATGACCATACCGGTACAGGAAAAATATGTGAACGTGCTGACGACGTTCGGCGATATTCACACGGTAATTGATACGGCTGTGCGGCGTTATACGCTTGAACGCATCACAACGAAAATTACCGAATTGCGACAGAGAGACACGTCATATCAGGCGAAATATGGAATGGAGTTTTCGCAATTTGCCGAACGAACAGCCGAAGACGAAGAATTTGTCACGCAAATCGAAACAACAATTTCGAAACTCTGGGAAAATGATTTGGCGGACTGGGAATTCTGTTATAAAGGAGTTCAAGATTGGACGCGCACATTACAAAACATTTTGCTGACATAATTGCCTTCGCGCAGATCGTGTTCGAGAATGTTGATCATTCGGTTGATATGACTCCGGAACGGGCAATCTTGCGTTTGACTGCTGAGTACGGCGCGTTTCGGATCGTTGTGACGGAATTATTCAGCGAAAATCTTCGGAAATACCGATATTACGCGCTCAAGGGCGATTGGGTAGAAGTCGGATTCGATAACAGCCCTGATCCGCAAGTCATTCGGCTGAAGTATGGACGGATCGGCAAAGAACATGTCGGCGAACACATCCCGCATGTTCATTTACAGGATAAAACAGAGTTAGCCTTGACAGATGACATGACGTTTCAGATGTTTGTCGAGTGGCTGAAAACGAACATCATTCAAGAAGAACATGGTCATGAGCTCGAAAACGCTTGATTTATTGAGGTAGATAAAGCAATTCACCAATGAAAACGATTCTATTTTTAGCGGCGAATCCGAAAAACACGGAACGCCTTCGCTTAGATGAGGAAATTCGAGAGATTCAGGAGAGCCTGCAAACATCATCGAATCGGGCGTTAATTGATTTTCGGCAGCAATGGGCGACGCGCCCGGACGATCTGCGGCAGGCGTTATTGCGCATCAAGCCGCAGATCGTGCATTTCTCAGGGCATGGTGAGACGGGCGGCATCTATCTGGAAAATGACGCGGGAATGGCGCTCCCTGTAAACCCGGACGCGCTGTCGGAATTTTTCGGATTGGTCACAAAAACCGCGCCGATTCAGTGCGTGCTGCTCAACGCCTGCTATTCCGAAGCGCAAGCCGAGGCGATTGCCGCGCACATTCCGTATGTCATCGGCATGAATGCCGCTATCGGCGACAAATCCGCCATCAAATTCGCTATCGGATTTTACGATGCCATCGGCGAAGGCCGAACCATCGAAGACGCTTACCAATTCGGATGCAGCGCGATTCGCATGGAAAACCTGCCTGGCCATCTCACGCCTGTCTTGCGCCGCAAACGGGATGCGCGCCGCGTCTCGCCGCCGACAAGCTCGGAGACATCAAAAAACGCCGCCGTCGTTCAGCCTGTGGCGGAAGCCTGGCGCGAGGAAGAGTGGGCAACGCTGCTGTATGCGATTCGGCAGGAACGCTGCTTGCTGCTGTTAGGGCCGGACGCTGCCGGGATTCAACAAAATGGCGCGTTCCAGCCGTTGAATGAACTGTTGGCGCAAAGCCTCGCAGAGCAGATTCAGCCGCAGGTTCAGGCGTGGCGGCTGAATCCCGCGAATCTGACGCAGGTGGCGCAGCATTTCGCGCTTGAAAAAGGGCGCGACACGCTGGAAATGCGAACTGTCGAATTTTACGAGGAATACGCCGATCAACCGAACGAACTCTACCGCAATCTTGCGGCGCTGCCGTTTGCGCTGAGCATCGTCACCACGCCCGATCCGCTCTGGCCGGAAGCGCTGCGACAGGAGCAGAAAGAACCGGGAATCGCCCGCTATCATCTTAATAGCAACAATTCCGCTATTATCCAAACCGGAACGTCTCAAAGTCCGGTCGTGTTTTATCTCTACGGGCATCTTGACGAACCGGCATCGCTGATTCTGACGGAGAACGATTTACTCGATTTTCTTGTGCCGGTCATCACGAAAAACCCGGCGCTGCCGAATAATCTGCTCAGTGAACTGCGCGATCCGCGCAAAAGCCTGTTATTTCTTGGATTTGGCTTCCATCATTGGTATCTGCGGATTTTGCTGCATATTCTGCTGCAAGGCCAGAGCAAAGAAAATTACTCTATCGCCTTAGAACAGGCCACGCCGCATCCCTCAGAAGAATTACGCAATACGCTTCTTTTTTATGGAGGCAGTAAATACAAGCTTCACCTCTATCAGTACGATTTGCTTGACTTTTCGAGAGAATTGCGACAGCGTTACGAAATTGAGGCCGCCAATAAGTTCAATAAGACTCGTCTGAATTCCGCGCCATGCGTCTTTTTATGTCATGCTCCCGAAGATGTGACGATGGCGGCGGAAATCGCGGCGCAATTGGAAACCGGCGGCTTTCGCGTCTGGCGCGACGCCCGCCAGCAGCGCGGCGGTTCGCTCTGGCCGCAAATTTTGGAACAGGCGATTCAGGCGAGCGAATATGTTGTGGTGATGCACACAAACGCCTTTTGCAGCTGTCAGGATGTGTATGTCGCCCAGGAAATCGAATGCGCATTGGCGCGGCAGACGCAATTTCGCCTCGGCGTGCAGTTTCTCATTCCAGCGCAATTCGGCGATTGCCCGATCCGCGAAGAATTGGAGCATCTGAAAAGCGTGACGCTGCCATCCGCGCAAGACGCGGCGCCGCTGCTGCAAACGCTGAAACGCGACCAGGAACGTCGCAAGAAGAAATAAAGAAGACTGACATGCGATATTTCGCCGTAGGCGATGCAGTATTGTAGCACAACGCATCCCCCGGTAAACATTCGCCGTAGGCGATATGCCCCGTAACCGCTACGCGGTAAAAAGATGGATTGTTGACGTTCTACAATACCGAAAGCCCTACGGGCTAAATAGTGATAAAAATCGAACACTGATTGAACTGGTTGACTCTGATATGACATGTTCGATTCAAAAAGATCAGTGAAAATCAGTCTTATCAGTTCAATCAGTGTTCTATTCAAAATATGACTGATTATCGTTATCCCGGTTCGCGTTCCTTTCAGGATACTGACGTAGATCGTAAACTCTTCTTTGGCCGCGATAAGGAGAAAGAAGAACTTCTCCACTTAATCCTCGCGGAAAAACTTGTGGTCGTGTTTGCCAAATCCGGCATGGGCAAAACCTCTTTGCTCAATGCCGGGATTGTGCAGCCGTTGCGGGAACGCGGCTTTTGCCCGATCAATATCCGTCTGAACGATCCCAATATGACGCCGTTGCAAACGGTATATGCCGCCATCCCAACCCCACCCCAACCTGCTCCTGATTCAGGGGAGGGGGCGCTCGCGCAATATTTCACCACCACCGAATTCTGGTCGAACGATGATACATTGCTGACGCCCGTGCTGATCTTCGACCAGTTCGAGGAGTTGTTCGCATTTCATGCGCCGGACACACGCCAGGCCATGTTGGCCCAATTAGCCGACACCCTCAAAAACCAACCTGCACTCAAAATCATCATTGCGCTGCGCGAAGATGCGCTCGGCCAGTTGAAAGAATGCACGGCGGCGTTGCCGGACATTTTCCGCAATCTGTTCCGGCTGGATTATTTGCCTCGCGCCCAGGCGCAGCAGGCGATTATCGCGCCAGCCGAACTCACCGATGCCGCCATCGGCCTGACCGCGTTTCAGTACGCGCCCGACGCGGTGGATGCCATGCTGGATTTCCTGTGCAAGCAGCAGCAAAAGCAGAATACCGTCTTGACCGATGAAGTCGAGCCGGCGCAGTTGCAATTACTCTGCCAGCACATCGAACAACACGTCCGTACGCGACAGCGCCGCGCCGCCGCAGCCATCGTGGTGCAGAAAAACGATCTCGGTGGTGAGAAAGGCATGCAGAAGATTGTGCAGCAGTTTTACGACCGCCAGTTGAAGCGGCTGCGGTCGTTCTGGCAGCGGCGGAAGGTGCGGAAGCTCTGCGAAAAAGGTTTATTGAGCAAGACAAACCGGCGGCTGAGTCTGGCGGAAGAAGACATCGGGCGGCGGTTTCGCGTGTCGCCGAAATTGCTGGCGCGGCTGATTGATAGCCGGTTGTTACGCGCGGAAAACCGGGGCAGTGGTCGCGTGTATTATGAACTCAGTCATGATACGCTGATTCTGCCGATTCGGAAGTCGCAACGTAAACGCAAAATCAAGAATTGGATTGTCAGTGCGATGCTCACGATTCTAATGCTGTTGACTCCTATGATTGTTGTCGTAGCGTTACTACAGAATTATACGCTTGCCAGAGCCATAACTACCTGCCTGCGTATCCCGGAACAATTTGGGGCTGCGGGATATGCTCTTTTAGGATATACCTTTATGACACATGGCAAGTATGACGAGGCCGAGGAGGAATACCGAAAATACGCTGCGCTTACACCGACAGTTTGGGTTCCTTATGCTAATTTAGGTTGGTCACTTCGCT
This sequence comes from Candidatus Moduliflexus flocculans, assembly GCA_000739515.1. Taxonomy (GTDB): domain Bacteria; phylum Moduliflexota; class Moduliflexia; order Moduliflexales; family Moduliflexaceae; genus Moduliflexus; species Moduliflexus flocculans. The sequence goes on along the minus strand of DF820456.1, from coordinate 966,929 downwards.
CGCAAGAGAAATATGAAGAGGCTATCTCACAATATCAAAAAGCCCTTAAACTTGCCCAACGGTTCCGTGGCCACATACGGATTTAGGTGATCTACTAAGCAAACAGGGGAAGTATGCGGAGGCGCTGATCCAATACCAGAAAGCCATAGAGTTGTATCCTGGATATGTGCGTGCTTATCGGCAAATGGGGAATGTATTTTATAAGCAGGGGGAATTGGATACAGCTCGATATTTTTATGGCAAAGCGTATCTACTTTATGAGAAAGATTATCAGCGTTCTCCTGATCCCTTGATGTATTTTGCAGAATGGAGTTTAATTACCGAACAAATCGATCAAGCATACACGTTGTCAAAAGATGCCCATCGCCTCATGAACAGATATTTCTTATGGCATCCTTTTACGCGCATGTTTTTGCCGTGTGAGCGCCTTGCCGTACGTTTTATGCTTGTGACGTGTTTGGTCTATCAACAGAAGCGGACCGAGGCGTTGACCGAATTGCAAGCATTGATCGCATATTATCGCTCACTTACAAACGCGAATGAGAAATGGTGGGACTATGAAACCCTCCACAATGTCATCAGCATGAGCGACAAGTTGACGGACGCGGACAAAACCCTGCTGCTGAAGCTGATTGACGTGCTGCAAGCGCCGAAAGCCGAAGGCGACCGCAAGCTGGCGGAACTGGAGGCGATGTTGCCGAAATTGTTACAACCATAAGAATTTTTATCCACAAGGAGGAATCACCACACATGGAAATGCAACACTATCAATTTCACCGGATTACGATTGATCCGAATAAATGTTTTGGGAAACCGTGTATCCGTGGCTTACGCATGCCCGTGGCGTCGCTCCTGAGTTACCTGAGTTCGGGTATGAGCATCGCTGAAATTTTGGCGGAATGGCCCGAATTAGAAGCCGATGATATTTATGAAGCCCTCCGTTATGCCGCCTGGACAATGGAAGAACGGGTCATCCCGTTGGAGGTGCTGGCATCATGAAATTTTTGTTGAACATGAATGTCCCGCCCCAACTCGGCAGACACCTGATGCAGTTGGGGCATCATTGCCGGCACGTGCGCGAGCTTGGCATGGCTCGTGCCGCAGATTACGAAATTGTCGCCGAGGCCAGACGACAACAGGAGACGATTCTGACGCATGATCTTGATTATGGGCATTTGTTAGCCTTTTCCGGCGAAGCGTGGCCATCAGTGATTATCTTTCGCGTGCGGCAGACCAATGCTGATTACCTCTTACAACGCCTGTTGCGCGTGTGGGCAGCGATTGAACAACCATTAACCGAGGGCGCGATTGTGGTATTGGAGGATGCGGCCTTACGGATTCGTAAACTACCTATTGTGGCGTCATAATCGGCCACAGAGCTTTCGGACGCGGATAAAACCTTGCTCCTCAAGCTGATTGATATTCTCGAAAGCCCGAAAGCGGACGGGGAGAAAAAATTGCAGGAGTTGAAGGCGCAGTTCCCGGAATTGGAGTGACTACACGCATTCCTGTCGTTTAAATCGTTGAACCCAAAGAGGCGGTTTGTATGAAATCAAAATTCGGTATGATGCTTACCGTTCGAAAAATACTTGTAGTTCTCTCAATCGGGTTATTCGCCGTAACGCTTACAGAAACGGCCTGCGCGCAGTTCAATCTGGAAGCGTACGATAAAAAGCATCCGGGGCAGAACAAAGATCAGTTTATCACCTCGTTTCCGTATTACACCTATTTGCAGCAGGTGCCGTTTACCGAGTTCAAAACGTTGCAGCGCCACCGGCAGTTCGTCTGGCAGAAATACGGCGACGGCGACGTGTTTCTCTACTATCTCGGCGACAATTTCATGCAATATTACCCGGTAGATTTAGCGCATCTGCCGGACACAATTTCGATTGGCGAGGCGTATTTGGCGGACAAGCGGCAGATCGGCGTCAATGCGGCGTCGAACGAGGCGTATCAAATCATCGGGTATTACATTTTAAGCAAAGTGGCGGACAAGCTGAAAGAGGAAATCCGCAAAGGCCGTTTCGACCCGACGACCTCCGCCAATGCCACGATTCTGCAACGCTTGGAGCAAAACCGGATTTACGTACCGATTGAGGAAAGCGGGCGGCAAAAGCTGATTAACAACATCAAGCAGGGGAAATGGGATTATATTGTCAACCGTGTCTGGTCGAAATTTAAAGAGCAAGAGCAGAAAGCGAGCGCCCGGTACGCCGCCTGGCTCGGCGACGATTTTTTCACCGATTATTATCCGATGCAGAAAAACGCGCCGAAAGCCCGTTCCGTGTCCAGCCGCTTCACGCTGTCCAATTTCCGGCGCTTTTACCCGATTCAAAACGGGCGCGATTATGGCGTCAATATCCTGACCATGCAGGAAAATGGCAAAAGCAGCGTGTTCGGGCATACGATCTGGCTGCGCCGCCCGCAAATCAGTTCGACCTATTTCGCCTATCAAAATGTCAGCTCAAAATTCCGTCAATGGGCTTCAAATCAGGGAAAGACAGTGGTGTTGGCGACGACCGGCGGATTTACGAACACCAACAAGCAGCCGGAAGGCTTGACGATTGAAAACGGGCAGATCGTCAACGCGGTTTTGATGCCGGATCGCGACGGCCTCGTCATTGTCAGCAAAGACGGCGGCATCAGCGTGGTCAATTTAAAGCGGACAGCGATTAAATTATCGGTTGGGACACAAGATGTGCTGACGATTGACAACCCGCTCACCAGCCTGATCGCCTACTCCAAGCTGCTGCAATGGTGCCGCGAGCATCGCGCCACGCTGTTTCAGACGCAACTCTTAGTGTTTAGCGACGATTTGCTGATTGATCCGGCCAAGGCGAAAGGGCAATTGCGGGAACGGCGTCTGTTAGGGCTTGTCCGAGATCAGGCGTCGGCGGCGCTTTATCATGTCATTCTCGATATTCCGACGCAATCGAGTTTGGCGGCGATTGCCAAAGATATGCTTGATCTGTTCAACAGTCGCGGCAAAAAGCTGGAAGCGCTCCTCAATCTCGATGTCGGCTCGTACAATATCTTGCAGGTCTTCGACGATCAGCGCCGCATCCTGCCACAGCCACAAGGTCCCGTACCGATTGATCACGCGACGAATTTGATTATTTACACGCGGTAATTTATCATTCGATAACACACCTCACAGGTCTTGAAGACCTGTGAGGTGTCATCCAAACAACTCCTCAAGCTGGTCAATGGCACGTGTCAGCGAATATTCGCGGCAGACGCGCTCATAGCCGGCGTCGCCCATGTCGATGATGTTTTCGGGAGACGCAAATAATTCCACAATTCGCGCTGCCATCTCATCAAGACGGCCTTGTTCGACCAAATAGCCGGTTTCGCCATGCAGAATGCTTTCATGTGCATCCTGCCCGCCGAACGCGAGGCACGGCATCCGCAGCAGCATCGCCTCAAGCAGCACGTTGCTGAACCCTTCCCAGCGCGACGGCATCAACAAGATCGCGCACTGCGACAAATAGCGGCTAACCTGCTCGGTAAAGCCGACAAATTCCACCTGCTCCCGCAATCCAAGCTGCGCCGTTAATTCTTGCAGCGCGGCTTTTTCCGGGCCGTCGCCGATAATCATCAATGTCACGTCAGAAAGCTGCGTCCGTACCTGCGCGAGAACGCGAATCGCGACATCTACCCCTTTTTCATGCGAGAGCCGCGCCACGACGCCGATGGTTCGACTGCGCGGATTGGATCGCAGCGAAATCGCCGTTTCGATGCCGTTATAAATAATGCGTGGCGGCATTCTGCCGCTTGCGCGAGCAATATCATGCAACGCCTGCGCCGTGCTGCGGGAATTCGCCAGCAGATCGGTCACAACATGCAGGAAGAGGAGGCGATTCAGCCGCGTGGTTTTGACCGGTTTGGGAATGCCGCGCCGATAGATGATTTGCTTGATTCGCGCTGATTTGGCAGCGACTCCGGCGGTTTTTAATTCAACCGAACTATTGAGGATGACGGAATCGGGGCGGATTTGTTTGAAAAAGCGTTGTAATTGAACAAATGTCAGCGGATTCAACCAGGAAAGATTCGAGACGCGCATTGTCCAGCATGGAATCCCTGCTCTCGCGGCGCGTTCGGCAAGCTCGCTCGCTTCGTTCGCGAGAATCGTCACGGCATGACCGCGCCGCTGAAGTTCCTGTGCCGAAAGAAAATGCCACTGCTCGCCGCCGCCGTAGATGCGGGAAAAATTCACGAACACCACATTTCGGCGCGTCGTTTGTTCTATTTGAGGCATTATTGCGCGAGTTTGGCGAGGCGCGGCAGCAGCCAGTCGCTTAATTCTCTTGAGTTTTGTTTCGCGCCTTCTTCCGTGAGATGATTATACGACGCGCACAGCGCCACCGGATAGACGCGGGTAAACGGCGCAAACAGCGTGACATGCGGCTGTCCCTTACTGAGGTCGCGCAACTGCGTTTCGAGCGCGGCAAGCCCTGCCAGATTCTCCGGCGTCGCGCCGCTTTCCGGCAACGGATTGGCGACGATCACAAGTTGGATTGAACGCTGTTCGCAAATTGCCATCAAGCGCCGAATATCGTCAATCAATGAGGGGTCTATGCGCAGATAGCCGCGCAAATCACGCGGGTGATTGACTTCGTCCTCATGCACGACTTCCGTCATCGCGCCCTGATTTTTCAGCAAGGTCTGGCGAATTTCGTTATCAGATGGATATGGGCCGCGCGGCGCGTTCAGCCATTCTTCCTTATCCTTCGTCGAAAATGTCGTCAATAACTGCTGCGCGTTGCGACGATAACGCATGCTCGGCAGCGCGAAACCGCTTGAGGTCGAAGCCGTCGTCGTTTGCAGTCCGGTCGCCATCCACGTCCGCAGCCGCTCCAAATAGCCAAACCGCTGCAAATCGGCTTCCGACAGGTTAAACGACCAACTGATAATATGATAGACTAAAATTTTCGGCGCGGGACGGCGCTGGAGATACGTTTCCAGAATATCCACGTTGCCGGGCGTGCCGGTGTAATCTAACGTGCCAATGCCCCAGGCGGTCAGGCCAGTCTGCTTCTGGATGATTTTCGGACGCAAGCCCATCAGCGATGAACTATCGCCGAGCAGCAGAATGTCAATCTCCTCTTCCGCGCTCATGGCGTGATACACCTGCCATTGAATAATGCTTTCTTCTAAGGCCGGAATCCGGTTCGGCGGATAAAATCGCTGTTCCAGCAATTTGTCGACCTCCGCCGGAATCTGCCGCGCGTGCAGATAGACGCCGGTTTCGATCACGCTGATAATCAGCAACGTGAGACACAAGCTTTTCGGAAAGTTGGCCGATGTGAGTATTTTTTTTATAGGCATAGCCGTGTTTTTCCCCTACGCAAAGACAAAATCATGTTCATCATGTGAATCCTGTCAAATTCACTAAAACTGAAAATAAATAAACGCCTCTTTGACCGGCGAGCCTAACAGCATAATCGCGTAAGAGACGGCGACGTAATACGGCACTTTGACCGGCTCAGGCCAGTGACGCCAGGGTTCCATGTCGCCAGTGGCATATTGATAGACTTGCAGCAGCAGCAGCGGCGCGGCAAAAATCAGGACTTGCAGCGCGGTGGCGGTGAATAGTCCCGACAGCGTTGCGCTGGTGAATAACGCGGCGATCATGGCGGCAAGCTGGCGCATGTCGTTCGCCCGGAAAATCAGCCAGCCGAAACAGGTGATCTGGAAAAAGCCGAACGCTTTCAGCCAGAAAAGCCAGTCTGTGCGCGGCGGCTTGTTGACATGCGAGACATCGGGGGATTTCGACAGCAGGCGAAAGATGACCAGCAGCAAGCCGTGATACGCGCCCCAGACGACAAAATGCCACGACGCGCCATGCCACAGGCCGCCGAGCAGCATGGTCAAGGATAAATTGATGTAGGTGCGCGCCACGCCGCGCCGGTTGCCCCCAAGCGGAATATAGAGGTAATCCCGCAGCCATGATGACAGGCTGACGTGCCAACGCTGCCAGAAATCGCTTGGATTTGTGGCGAAATATGGCAGGCGGAAATTGACGCAAATGTCAAAACCGAGCATTCGCGCCACGCCTCTGGCGATGTCGGTATAGCCGGAAAAATCGCAGTAAATCTGGAACGCAAAGGCATAGACCGCGATAATGACTTCCGATCCAGTGTAGGTGGATTGGTTGAAGGTGGCGTTTGCGATGACGCTGAGATTATCAGCGATCACCATTTTTTTGAAAAACCCCCAGAACGCCAATTGCATCCCTGAAGAAAAATTTTCCCATGTCACTACGCGCGGCGCGAGCATCTGCGGCAACAGGTGGGAAGCGCGTTCAATCGGCCCGGCGACAAGCTGCGGGAAAAAGCTGACGAAGAGGCAGAAATCGAGAAAATGCCGCGTCGCGCGCAGTTGGCCGCGATACACATCCAGCGTGTAACTCATGGTCTGAAAGGTATAAAATGAAATGCCAACCGGCAGGATGATGCGCAGCGTCATCGGCTCAGCCGCAATGCCAAACCATTGCAACATTTCAACCATCGAATCGGTAAAAAAGTTGAAATATTTGAAAAAGCCGAGCAAGCCAAGATTGCCTGTGACGCTGATCAATAACGCGATTTTGCGTTGCCGTTCAGAACGCGCGGGTTGCAAGTGCGGATCGGCATAGAACGAACAGAAATAATCCAACACGGAAGAAATCAGCATTAACGACAGAAAGCGATAATCCCACCAGCCGTAGAAGACGTAACTTGCAACCAGCAGCATGTAATTCTGCCAGCGATGCGGCAGCAGAAAATACGAGCCGAACACGCATCCTAATAAGATCAAAAACTCATACGAGACAAAACTCATGTAAGCAACCCTCTATTTGCGAACCAGCTTATTTTGTGCCAACGCATCGAAGAAACATTGCGCCAGCACCTCGTTCCCCTTTTCATTCGGATGGTGGCGATCAAGATACAACACGCGATCCCCTTCTTCGTATTGCAGGAACGCTAACAGCGTATCAGCCACAGCCACCTTGCGTTTTGCCGCGCTTAGCGAGATCTGTTCGTTCAAGGCATCAATATCCCAATTCCAGGTGAGATACGTTTCATACGGCTGTTCATGAATGATCGTACCGACCACCGGTTTGACCCCTGCCTTCGTCGCTTTATCCATCATAGATTCGATGTGGAGCAACGTGTTACATTTGCTATTAGGACAGAGATCGGGCGAAAATTCGTCATTCGTGCCAATTAAAATAAGCGCGATATCCGCCCCGGCGATTGCGGATAAAAATCGTTCATCTGTCGCAGGCGACGCTTCGCCCGGCACGCCGGCGTTAATCATTTTCGTGTTATATCCGGCAGCCAACAGCTTTTCCTGAAGTTTCGCGGGATATCCGCCGTTCCACGTTCCCCAGCCGGACGTAATGCTGTCGCCGACCGCGACGATGACCGTCGGCTCAAGCGTGGTCGGGTCTGTTGGGCCATCGCCGGAATTGCAGCCAATCAGCCATCCTGAGATCAAAAACATCATTCCAATCAATTGGAATATTCTTATTTTTCGCATATTTCTTACTTAATGAAATGCAAAAAATACATTCGCCCAAGAGACCTCACAGGTCTTTAAGACCTGTGAGGTCTCCACCACGAACGTATTTTTTACATTTTACTTACACTGGCAGACACTTTTGAAGTCTCTGCCAGTTTGACATCCACAATTATCAGAGAAGAAGGCGTGTAAAATGTTTATCAGATACGACATTTTCATACAAGCCGCCATTAATTTCAGGCCGCTGATTTTAGACAAGCATTTTTTGCAAATCGCGTCACCGGCTTCATTTCATCACGATTCTGAATTTCAAATCACACGGAAAAACCTTGACAAGATTCGATAGACAGCAGACGACTTTATATAAAAAGAGACATGCGTCATATCCAGATTCGCCAATCATAAACAACCGCGTTTTTCAGAAAAGGGGTGTGCTGGAAGCGTTTGGAAAACGCTTGTAACGCATCAAAATGATTATGTTTTGTCCGAAATGTAGAAGCGAGTATGTTGACGGCGTATTAGAGTGCCAGGATTGTCAGGTGGCATTGGTTGCGGAATTGCCTGAAGAAGCGGAAGATGATTACGAGTACGAACATTTTGTCTCAGTCAAAACCTATCTCACGCGAGTAGAAGCCGAACTCGATCAGAGCGTGCTGGCGGCCAATGGCATTGAATCGTTTGTCGCCTCCGACGATGCGGGCGGCGTTCGTCCTGAATTGGCCTTTTTCAGAGGGGTCAAATTGATGATTCACGCCAAAGATTTGGAGCGCGTCGAACAGATTTTCGACGATTTGAAAAATGCGCCAGAAGAACCGGAAGAAGATGATGAGGTTGGACCAGTCGCAGAAGGTTGATGGAAATATAGGGGGCGCAGGCGTTCGCGTGTCAAAACACGCAAACGCCCGCGCCTCTGATGCATTATTCTGTTCGAGTCATCGTCCACGTCCCGGTGTCTGGCGTGTCGTTCGAACTCCATGTCCCGCTCATGGTGTTAGCGTCCGAAAACGTCCCGGTCCAATCCTCCGGCCCTTTCAGCGACACCGCGTTGCCGCTGACCGTGTATGTCCCCGAATATTCTGCGTTAAACACGGTTTTTTGTAGAAATGTCCCGCTCGCGGCAGTTCCGGTAAACGTGATCGTGCCGCTGTCCCAAGTTTCCCCCCCTTGCGCCATTGTGTACGCCCACACGCCTAAAATATTGTACTCATTCGTCGGTGCCGTCGGTGTTGCATCCGGCGTCGGCGTGGCAGTCGGCAGCGTCGTTGGGTTCTTATCGTCGTCATCGTTGTCACTGCATGACATCGCCACCATCAGCAAACTCATGCAAAACGCCAGCATTAACGCCAGCATCATCGGTCGTCGGTGTGTCATCGCATCTCCTTGTTTTAAGAAAACACCTCACAGGTTTGGGAAACCTGTGAGGTGTCTACTGGATGTAATGTTGTGTATATAATCAACGTCAGCCGGAAGTTTAACAGGCGTCAATCGCGGCGTCAAGCATTTTTATCTATTCGACTTGAAAAACGTTCAACCGTTCCTGAAGCGCGATTGATTGCCGCACAAGCTGCTGGATCGTATGCCGCGAAAGGGTGGTGGTATTTTGAACAATCGTGTCGGTCACGGTTTCGATATTCTGCATCGCGCTGACAATGAGATCCGAACTATTTTGCAATTGATGGGTCTGCTCCGAAATATCATGTAGGTTCCGCGTAAATGCTTTCATTTGCTCATATACCCGTTCCGCCTCGCCATTGTGAGAGGTCGCGGCCTGTTTCATTTTTTGAGACATGGAACTGAGGTTTTCGATGGATTCGACGACCTGCTGCACATTGCGTTCTTCTTGTTCGAGCTTGCGCTGAATGGTCGTCGTCATGTCTGTGACGTGCCGCATCGCATGTTGAATCTGCGTGCTGCTGGAAACGGTGTCTTCGATCATGCTCACCGTCGAAGAGGCTCGTTCCGCCGACTGCATCGCCTGATCGATAATCGCTCGCAGCGAATGTTTGATGTTTCCGACCAATGCAACCCCTTCATCAACTTTTGCCATACCGTCTGAGGCGTTTTTGACGCCGGATGAGACTTCTTTGCGCAACGCGGTAATCATCTGATAAATCTCTTTGGTGGACGATTTCGTCAGCGCCGACAGTTCGCGAATTTCATTAGCAATAACGGCAAATCCTTTGCCGTGTTCGCCGGCTTGCGCCGCAATAATTGAGGCATTCAGCGAAAGCAGTCCGGTTTTTTCGGCGATTTCATCCACAAAATCGAGAATCGAGCTCATCTGCGCGGCGCGGTCATGAACGTTCTGCATCAATCCGACCGAATTCGAGGTCATCTCCTTTAGTTCGCGAATTCCCTGAATCGCCACATCTACGGAATGCTGTCCGTCGAAGGCGGCCGTCAAGGTCTTCCGCGCTAATTCTTGCGACTCGTCCGCATTTTTCGACACGTCGAACAACCGCGCACCAATGTGATGGATGGCAGTTTGCGTTTCTTGAACCATCGTTAAGAGATTCGTACCAAGCTGAAAAATATGCTGCGATGTCTCTCTGACCTGATCGGCAAAAAGGGAAATATCCAGAATGTCATGATTCAGATGGTTCGTGCTGATCGCCACCTGCTCCGTCACGACATTCATCTGACGCACAGAGAGCAGGATTTGATCCGTAATGTCCGAGAGTTCCCCCATGTTGGCGGCAACCATGTCAATAAACCTGTCAATCTGCTCAGCGGCTTCTCGCGTTTGCTCCACAAAAAGTGTTTGTTGTTCCATCATCTGGAACAATTGCGCGGTTTCCTGTAAAATATTATCAGCAGTCGTCGTAACTTTTCCCGACACCGCTTTGGTTTGATGCGAAATATCGCGGATGCGAACGATGACTTCATTAAGTTTGACGGCTAACAGGCCAAACTCATCCCGCGTGAAGATGAATGCTGTCCGCCGCAAATTGCCCAAGGCCAACGCTTCCATGACATGCAGCAATTCTTCCAGCATCCGCATCGTACGGCGGCTCATGAGCACCGACAGACCGAAAACAATCAACATTGAGACAGCGGACACGCCGAGCGTCTCGCCAAGGATTTTGCGAATTTCGCGATCTTCGCGATCTTTGGAAACGCTTGCGGTCAGCGTATAAACCGTCTGATGCTCATCCATAAATTGATACCGCGCCTGGTAATACTCTTGTTGGCCGAATCGCATCGGCAACGCTGAAATATCATATTGAACATTCTTATACTGAAAAAGCGCGTTCCCGGTAATCGGGGGAGACGAGGCCGCATTATAATCAGAGAGTTCTGTCTGCATCGGAAACGAGCCAATGCTGAACCCTGCGCCGATGAACAGATTGAGTTCCGTTTGACTTAATCGGGCGTATTGTTCGATCCATTCCTGCGTATAAAAATTATCGCAGGTCATCACGCCGACGATTTTGCCTTCGGATGAGCGGATCGGTACAACGGCGCGAATGCCGAGCCGGTTGTCTTCGTTGAAAAATTGCGTGATAATGTTTTCGGGAATCTTGCCGTTGAAATGCGTGGCAACGCCCGCCGGAAACAGGCGATCCGGAATCGGGATGATTCCCGCGAGCATCTGGCTCGACTCAGAACGATTATCCAGCGAAAGATAGGTCTGATTGCCTGAAGACGAGATGACACTGATGCCCACCGTTTGTTTCCCCGACGAATTTTGATACATGGCTAAAATCGAGGCGTCCATGCCGTATAAAATCACGCGGCTGGATGAGACGATTCGGGCGAATGTGGCCAATTCTTCGGTCACAGTCAACAAATACGACTGCATAATCGTGTGATACGTCGGATGCTGGCGGTTCAATAATTGCGCGGCGTAGGCAGAAGCGACGCCCTGAATGGATTTGCTCTGAGTCAGAAATGCCTCTGCGCCTTTGGAAAACGTATGCGCCTGCCGCGCAATGTCGTTCAAGGTCATATCGAACGCGACCTGAAGGCGCTGCTGCGATTGCCGCTGTTTTTCCTTCCGCGCCATCACGAAATAGGTCGTCGAAGTGCTTCCGGCCATCAGTACGACTAACAGTCCGCAAAGCAACAGGAATTTCTGTTGCAATGTGCCTCGAATCAGGCGTTTTTTCCTCTGCTTGAACTGCGGAGGCACATTGCCTCCTATCATAAAAAGAATGCGTTGAGTCCAATGTTGTTTTATCATAATGCATGACCAATCCGCCAGAACATCTGGCGGCGTTTCAAAACAGTTCTCGTTTCTGCTCTATACCAGCGGCTGATGTAAGAACTGGCTGTGCCGAAGTCGCTCGGCTTCCATATACTCCAATTCCAGGGCGCCAGACAGGACGACGTGAGGATCGGGAACAAAATCGAGCGACTGGTCTAAACGTTCGTATGGCACGGAATTTAAAATAACCTTAATGGTATTCAGCCGCGCTTTGTGCTTGTCGTCAGAGCGAATAATCAGCCAGGGCGCGACGGCGGTATTCGTGCGTTGCAGCATGTCGTATTTCACTTCAGTGAAGTCGTTCCAGCGATCCTGCGCTTGCAGATCAACTTTGCTCAATTTCCACTGGCGCAGCGGATCAGATTGCCGCCGCTTAAATCGCCGGGCTTGCTCTTCCTGCGTGACGCTGAAATAGAGCTTGATCAAAATGGTGCCCTGCCGAATCAAATCCTTTTCGAACCCGCCGACGCCGCGCATAAAGTCTTTATATTCCTTTTCCGTGCACCAGTTAAACACTCGTTCAACCAATACCCGCGTGTACCAACTCCGGTCGAACAAGACGATTTCGCCGCCACGCGGGAATTGCTGCGCGTATTTCTGATAATACCATTGCGTTTCCTGTTCCGCCGTCGGCTTGCCAAGCGCGACAACCCGGTAATGGCGCTCGTTCATATAGCGCGTTACGCGCCGGATTGTCCCGCCTTTCCCGGCAGCGTCGCGCCCTTCGAAGATGATAATCATGCGCCGCTGATTTTCGATGAGATAATCCTGCATCTTGATCAGTTCGGCTTGATACGGGCGTAATTCTTGCGCCTGCCGGTAGCCTCGCAGCGCTTTTTCCGCGCGCTTGTTCAGCATGGCATATTGCTGGCGGATGTCGCGGTAATCGTTCAGAATGTCCTGCAAACGCACCTCCTGTCCATCCATGACGATCCAGTCGGGATTGCTCGCTTCTGAAGGCAATGATTCGGTTGATTCCTGTCCATCGGAAGACAGGCGTTCTTCAGCATAATTCGTGATATTCATCCTGACGCCTCTTTTTATTGAAGAATAATGAAGAATGCGATACTTGAGAAATAAGACGTATATTAAAAAGAGAGCTATTTATTAGGCTGAGATGAGGGTTATGTTAATTTTTGAACGCTCGGAAAGGATACGTGGAGGGAAGAAAAAAACGGAAAAAAATTGAACAAATTCGTCAATTCATTTTTTGAATTGTCAGACACCGCCAAGGTGTCTGACAACTTGATGGCTTTACGCGCAGGCTTCTTTCAGCACGTCGGCAAGGATGTGGATGGCGCGGTCAATCGTCTCCTCGTCGCTTTTGGTGAAGTTCAGCCGCATGGTGGCGTTGCCTTCGCCTTTTTGCGTGTAAAAGAATTTGCCCGGCACATACGCGACGTTTTGTTTCACCGCTTCCCAGTAGAGCTTTTCAGTATCAAGCCCCTCCGGGCCTTCCGCCCAGACGAACATGCCGCCTTCCGGCTTCGACCAGGTAAAATTTGCAGGAAAATATTTTTCAATCGCGTCCAGCATCGCCTGCAATTTCGGACCGTACAGATTGATAATTTTCGGCAATTGTTCGTCCAAATACCCTCCGGCGAGGTATTCGGCGGCAATCGCCTGGCTGAAGGTGTTGGTGTGCAAATCCACGCCCTGCTTCACGATGACGAGCCATTTTTTAATCAATTGCGGCGCGATGCAGATGCCAAGCCGCAGGCCAGGCGCGAGAATTTTCGACAGCGTGGTGATATAGACCACATGCTCCGGCGCGAACGTCTGAATGGCAGGAAGCGCCTCGCCGCGATAACGCAACGCGCTGTATGGATCGTCTTCGATCAGCAGTGCGTCGTGGTGCTGAATAATTTCCGCAATCTGCTTGCGCCGCGCCAATGTGACGCTTCTGCCAGTTGGGTTCTGAAACGTTGGCACGGTATAGATGAATTTGATCGTATGCGTTTTCAGTACCTCGTCCAGCGATTCCGGCACAAGGCCGTCTTCGTCCATATCCATGCGGACGTATTGCGGCTCATACGGATTAAACGCCTGAAGCGCGCCGAGATAGGTCGGCGCTTCCACCGCGATTTTGTCGCCGGGAGAAATCAGCGTTTTGCCGAGCGCATCCAACACGCCTTGCGAGCCGCTGGCAACAAGAATGTCATCCACTGACGCATGAATATTTTTCTGCCCGAGATAACCGACTAACGCCTCGCGCAGAGGAATAAAGCCTTCGGTCAAGTCGTATTGGAACGCATTCGATTCATATTTGTCAATCACGCGCTCTGTCAGTTCGCGCATTTTGTCCATCGGAAAACTTTCCGGCGCAGGAATGCCGCCAGCCAGCGAAATCATGCCGGGCTGCGACACGACTTTTAAAATCTCCCGGATGACATTCACGCCCATAAGCCGGGTTCTATCCGCTAATAATTGTTCGAATTTCATCGTTATTTTCCTTTTTTCACAGGTATCAGACACTTTATCATTGTCAAAATTTTCGTCATTCTTTCAATGACATCCTTTTGAAAGCCTTCCTTTTTTGTCAAGTTCTCTCAAATTATTCACTCATGTTACGCAGCCGATTCGAGACGAATGACCGCACACTCCCCTCCGGGGAGGGGTTGGGGGTGGGTTCTTGACACGAGCAATCACTCACGGACGAACCCACCCCTTGCCCCTCCCAGGAGGGGAATTGTCGGCGGCGCTGCGTAACATCAGTTATTCAGTTTTTCCTGCTTGACAGAATGACTCGCCTGTCGAATGTATTGGCGCAGAATACGGCAGACGCAGCAATCAGACACTCTGGAGGAGTCTGACCGCTTATCGTAAAGAAACCAGGCTATTCTCATAAGAAGACGCGATGAAAGTAAAAACTTCAGTGATGCTTTCGTATGATGTGTTGCAAGAGATGAAGCCCTATCTCCCGCGCTATCATAACCAATCGGAATTAATCGAATGCGCGTTGCGCTCCTTTTTAGCGCAGTTGGAGAAGCAAGCGCGTTATGAACGGGAACTTCGCCTGCTGAATCAATATGCGGATAAATTGAACGAAGAAGTGTTAGACGTGTTAGCCTATCAGGTGCCTTTATGCTCAGGTGTCAGACACCTTTTTCTGCCAACAACACAATGAAACAACCACTAATCATCATCGCCGGGCCGACGGGGGTCGGAAAGACCGGCATCGCTCTCGAAGTGGCCGAGCGCGTCAACGGCGAAATCGTCGGGGCGGATTCCATGCAGATTTATCGCGGCATGGACATCGGCACGGCGAAGCCGACGCGCGAAGAACGGGAGCGCGTGCCGCATTATCTGATTGACATCCGCTCGCCAAACGAAGAGTTCTCGGTCGCGGAGTATGTTAAAACGGCGGCGGCGGCGATCTCTGAAATTGCGAAACGTGACAAAATGCCGGTGTTAGTCGGTGGAACGGGCATGTATATCGAAAAACTGCTGTATGGCCTGTTCGAAGGGCCAGGGCGCGATGAAACGTTTCGGCAGGACATTCTTGCGTTTGCCGATGCGCAGGGCAATCTTGCGCTGCATCACCGCTTGCAGCAGGTTGATCCGGAAACAGCGCAACGACTGCATCCGAATGATCGCACGCGCATCATCCGCGCGCTTGAAGTGCATCATCTGACCGGTTCGCCGATTTCAGCCTTTCAGCAGGAAACGTTGACGCCAGAACAGTGCCAGTATTTGACGACGTTTTTTGTCATCAATGCCGAACGCGACGAGTTATACGCCCGCATCAATGCGCGGGTGGAAGGGATGATCGCGGCGGGATTGGTGGAAGAAGTGCAAGAATTATATCGGCAGGGCTTTCATCAGAATTTAGCGCCGTTGAAGTCGTTGGGTTATAAAGAAATCGGAGAGTTTTTAGCGGGGAAATGCGATTTGCCGTCAGCGATTGAATTGATTCAGCGCAACACGCGACACTACGCCAAACGGCAATTGACCTGGTTTCGAAAATACGCCGATGCGCGTTGGATTCAGCGGGATGACGCTATAGAAACCTGTTTTCATCTTATTCATCACACATTTTCGACCGGCACTTGAATGCCGATAGATTGAAGAAATTCTTTATCAGCGTCAGTAAATTCGAAATTGATCGGCAGCGGCTGATCGTCCTCTTTCGCGCTGTCCGCCCCACGGCGGCGCACGATGATGCCTGAAATAATCGAAAGCAGCACGTCATAACCATCGTCACGCGCCTCTTCAAGCAGTTCTGACAATTCGTCGCAGTCTCGCAAGGCCTCCCGAACTCTATCCGCAATCATAATCGCAATGCGTCGTTGATGCTCCTCTTTTTTCATAATGCCGCCTCCTCATGCCCATTTTTCCGCTATGCCCATGTCGAACGAAATTGTTTTCGTCCACCTGCGTCCGCCCTGTTCATGCGGCGCGTGTGTCAAAATCCCATTTCGACATACATGACAAACAATATCCCTCTCAGCGCTTCATCTTGCATAAACTACTATCCACAAGCCGCCCCAAAAAAAGCAAGAGAAAAGTGCAAAAAGAGACGGTTTTTTCACGCAAGGCGGGTCTTGAGATGATGTTATTCAGGGCAAAAACGACGCCAAATGAAAGAAAGGCACAAGTTCGAGCCGCCTCATGCTTTTAATTCGTTCCGCTCTCCTATTTGTTATTGTTTTTGTTAAGAATTGAATTGGTTTCTGAAAATTTTTATAATAATATTAAAAAATTTATATAGAAGACTTGACAATGAAGCACTAAGATATTATACTTATATCGTAAGCAATAAGATCGCACACAATACAAGCAAATCAATCAATAATCTTTGTTAAAGGAGTTACCATTATGAACGATAATGCAAAACGATACGAACGCGCCTGGCAGCCGCGAGCAGATATTTATGAAACTGGAGATCAGGTCGTCTTGCAGCTTGATATTCCCGGCGTGAACGCGGATTCAGTGGATATTCAGTGTGAAAAAGGCCTATTGAGCATTAAAGGCGAGCGTTCATTTAATGCTGACGAAAGTCGGCAATATTATCGGGTCGAAAACGTGTACGGCCCATTTGAACGCTATTTCGAAATTCCGGCGACATTAAATGTCGAGCAAGTCAAGGCAACCTATCGCGAAGGCGTGTTAACACTGGAATTTCCAAAAACAGACGCGGCAAAACCGAAAAAGATTGCAATTCAGGCCAGTTAATGCTGGCGCAGCGCACTCTGCAACTACAGAAGAAACGCACGTAAAAGACATACAATACGGCGGCAAAGAAATGTGCGAGAGCCTGCGTCCATTTTGCTGTCGCGCATCCTTCTGTCGCTCCAAATATGGAGGAATTGAATATGTTGACTCGTTGGCAACCCTATAGCAGCATACAGCGGCGAGGCGATCTGTTCGGCGACCTTACCCACATTCAACAAGAGATGAATCGCTTTTTTGATGAATTTTTCGGCGAAAACCGGCGAGGGCTGGCGGATGGCGTTTGGCTTCCGGCAGTGGATGTGTCGGAAAGCCACGACGAATTTGTGGTACGCGCCGAATTGCCCGGCATGAGCCACGAAGATATCGAAATCAACGTGCAGGAGAACGTTCTGACGCTGAAAGGCGAGAAAAAACAGGAGAAAAAGGAAGAGCAGGAAAACTTCCATCGCCTTGAACGCAGCTATGGCGCGTTTACTCGTTCCTTTACCTTGCCGGCGAATGTGAAAGCCGATGACATCAAAGCGAATTTCAAAAATGGCGTGTTAGAGGTCGCGATTCCCAAAGCCGAAGAAGCGAAGCCAAAGAAAATCGCGATCAGTGCTGGCGCGTAACCTGAATGCCAGGCGCATCTTGCGCCTGGCAACGACGTGAAGGAGGGAGCGATTATGTTAGAAAAATTGACAAAATGGAATCCCTTAAAAAGCGTCAAGGAAAAAAGCGACCGGACTCGCGCCAGATCCAAAGAACCCGGCCAATTACAGGAGGCGCTCAACCATCTTTTCGAAAGTGTTTTCAACAAAGGAGACGCCGACAACGAAGACGTGTCGTGGAGTCCGCTGATTGACATTAGCGAAACCGCAAATGCCTTTATGGTCAGCGTCGAATTGCCCGGCATGGAGAGAAAAGATGTTGACATTCAGATTCAACAAAAGATGCTCATCATTCAGGGGAAGAAAAAACGCGAAAAGAAAAGCACACACGAAGAGTTTTCGATTGTTGAACGCCGTTTTGGCCGGTTCTATGAAGCGTTTGCGCTTCCAAGCGGCATTGAGGAAGAGAAAATCACTGCCTCATTTAAGCGCGGAGTGTTAATCATCACGCTGCCCAAAACGCCTGGCGTACAACCGAAACGAATTCCGATTGAGATAGCATAAATGCGAAAGGATCGGCAAAAGCCTCTTTCGGCTTTTGCCGCAATTTTTCAGTGAAGTGAGGGGATTTCAATGAAAAATTATTATCGCATCCTTGACATTCATGGAGACGCCTCGCCAGAGGAAATCAAATCTGCCTACCGCCGCAAAGCCAAAGAATTGCATCCCGATTATTACGGCGAAAATCGCGAACCGTTTCAGTCGCTGCAAGAAGCGTATGCTCATTTGAGCGATCCGGATCGCCGAAAAGCGCATGACGACGCCTTAGCGCAAGAACAGCGCTCATATATGTCCCAACGAAACCCGGCGCGAGTCACTCGCTATCAACATATCGAGCCGCTCATCCCCGACCGCTCGCAGCAAAATATTGAAGAATTGCTGCCATCTCGCCCGCAAAGAAGGAGATCAGCGGAGGTTCGCGATCTCTTCGAACTTCTACAAGAGATATTTGAACGCAGATTGTAAGTCATGCCAATTGTTATTCAGCACTCGAACCGCGATAAATCAAGCGAGAAAAAACTTGACTTAATTGTTAAATGTTGGTTTTTTTAGTAATGGCACTTTTTATGTGCGAATATCCCTGTCGCTACAAGTATTTATTGCAAACAAGGATATTCTGACTTTCTCTGAATAACAAGCATATTCACATCGAAAAGCTTCAAGAAAGTTATTCATGATGACTTCTGATATTCAGGAAACGCTCACGTATCCTTGCTGACAATATATCGTTGTCGTTTTAGAGAAAATTTCTCGGAAAAACGAGTTACACATAAACCATACATTATCCGAACCTGTCTCATTAAAGAAACACCATTGAAAAAATATCGTTGCAGGACGGACAAAGCGCATGAAACAAGTACGAGTGCTGGTTGTTGAAGATAGCAAAACGATGCAAATATTCCTGCGGAATTTGTTGGAGCCGGAGGATTATGAAGTGGTCGTCGCGAATGACGGTGAATCGGGCTTAGACCTGTTTCAGCAGGGGATGGTGGAAAATCGTCCGTTTGACATTGTGATGACCGATGTGGTCATGCCGCGCATGAGCGGGCTTGATCTGCTGAAAAAAGTGCGGACGCTGAATCGCGACACGATTGTCGTGGTGCTGACCAGCGACGCGAATGTAGATACCGCCATCGAAGCCTTAAATCTCGGCGCAAACAACTTCCTGCATAAACCGCCGAATTCGGAAGAAATCCTCTCCGTGATGTGGCGCGCCACGAAACAGCGGGAAATCTTCCTTGAAAACGCCGAATTGAATCCGTTCACCGAACGCACCATCCATATCGAAATCCCCAGCCAGTTGAAGTTCATCAAAGGGATTGCTCATAATATCATCGCAGACGCGAAATTGATGGGCTACGACGAGAACGAACTGCGGGATAAAATCCCGGTCACGGTGGATGAAGCGGTCACAAACGCGATCAAACACGGCAACAAGTTTCAGGAAGATAAAAAAGTGTATATTGATATTCATATTGATATTGATCGAATCAAAATTGTCGTGGCTGATGAAGGGCCTGGGTTTGATGTCAAATCCGTGCCAGACCCGACCGATCCGACAAACTTCCTGAAACCGAGCGGACGCGGGATTTTGTTCATGTCCATCGGGATGGATGAAGTCCGCTATAACGAAAAAGGAAACATCCTCACGCTGCTTAAATATCGAGTTTCTCCCGACGAATAAACGAGACGCAACCGAAATCAGAACACGCATATCCTCAAGCGTCTCGTGTGTCTTCCTGCCACAAAAGCCTACCGAATTCAACGACATGGTTGAGGTATATGTTTATAAACAATGGCAACCTATCTTATTACTGGCGGCGCCGGATTTATCGGCTCCAACATTGTTCGCAAACTGCTCGCCCAACAGCATCAGGTGCGAGTGTTCGATAATTTTCTCACCGGCAAACGCGAAAATCTCACTGAAATTCTCGCCGACATTACTTTGATTGAAGAGGATTTGCGTCATTTCGACGCCGTTAAACAGGCCGCCGCTGGCGCGGATTATCTTCTGCATATCGGCGCGTTGCCGTCTGTACCGCGCTCTGTCGCCGATCCGATTCTGTCGAATGACATCAACATCAACGGCACGTTGCATGTGCTTGAAGCAGCGCGGCAACAGGGCGTCAAGCGCGTCGTGTTCAGTTCGTCTTCATCAGTCTATGGCGACACGCCGACGCTGCCGAAACAAGAGGATATGCCGCTGAACCCGCTCTCGCCATACGCGACGCATAAAGCGACCGGCGAGTTGTATTGCCGCGTCTATCACAATATTTACAGCCTGGAAACCGTCTGTCTGCGCTATTTCAACGTTTTCGGCCCGCGTCAAGACCCAAATTCGCAATACGCGGCGGTGATTCCGCGTTTTATCACCGCGCTGCATTCCGGCGAGCAGCCGACAATTTACGGCGACGGCGAACAATCGCGGGATTTCACCTTTGTGGATAACGTCGTGGCCGCCAATATCGCGGCGTCAATCGCGCCGAACGCGGCTGGCGAAGTTATCAACATCGCCTGCGGCGCTCGCATCACGGTGAACGAATTAGCGCGGAAAATCGGCGATATGCTCGGCAAAGAGGCCGCGCCGCATTATCTGCCGGGACGCGCCGGAGATGTCAAACATTCGCTCGCCGACATTTCAAAAGCGCAACGCCTGTTGAACCTTTCGAATCTCGTTGATCTCGATACCGGTTTGCAGCGCACAATTGAATGGTTCATCCGATAATGTCCGCGCAGCGGTTAGTGGCGACCGACCTTGACGGCACGTTGTTTTCTTCGAAGCACACATGCAGCGCGGCGAATCTGGCCGCGTTGCGGATGCTTGGAGAATGCGGCGTCATCCGCGTGATCGCCACCGGGCGCTCGATCTATTCCGCCCGAAAAGTCCTGCCGCTCGACATGCCGATAGACTACCTTGTGTTTTCCTCCGGCGCTGGCGTGATAGAATGGCCGACGCAGCAGATGCTTCGCGCCGCGCATCTCTCCGCCGAAGACATCCGCCAGACGGCGCAGGTCTTGATCGAACATCAGGTTGATTTCATGGTGCACGCGCCGATCCCAGATAATCATTATTTCTGGTACTACGCAACCAACAGAGAGAATCCCGATTTTTTGCGGCGGCTCAACTGGTATCGCGAAGTCGCTGCGCCGTTCGATGAGTCGGTCTGGAATCTTGAACGCGCCTGCCAGTTCGTCGCCATCGAGCCTGCCGCGTCTGGAGTCGCCATGTATGAGCGCGTCAGGCCGCATCTTGAGCCGTTGACTGTGATTCGCGCCACCTCACCATTCGACGGCGAATCGTTCTGGCTGGAAATCTTTCCGAACGGCATCTCAAAAGCAAGCGCCTGCGATTGGATCGCGCAGCAACATCAGATTCGTCAAACTGACACGCTCGCCATCGGGAACGATTACAACGATTTAGCCCTCCTCGCATGGGGCGGCGCGAGTTACGTTGTCGCCAACGCCCCGGCAGACCTTCACGCCATCTATCCCGCTGTCGCTTCGAATGACGCCGATGGATTCAGCGAAGCGATAAATTTGTGGATTAACCATTGACAATTTTCCCGATTGCAAGAATGCTTGCGATAGGAGGTGTCAGGCACTTCCAAAGTGTCTGACACCTTTTTTCGCCCCTGCAATTATTATGTCAGTACACATAAAATAACGGAGGTTACTGTATGTCAACGCAACTCAATACCGCCAATCTTTCAACGTTTCCCGCCTCAATTCAGACGCCCAAATATGACAGAACCCATTTGACGCAACCCATCATCGTGCATATCGGCGTCGGCGGATTTCATCGCGCTCATCAGGCGGTCTATCTTGATGATCTGTTAGGGCAAGGCTTGACGGATTGGAGTCTCTGCGGCGTCTGCCTGCTGCCGCATGACAAACGCATGTATGACACGATGAAAAGCCAGGATTGCCTCTACACAGTCGTCGAACAGAGCAGCGCCGGAAACAACGCCCGCATAATCGGCTCGATCACAAACATCCTCTTTGCGCCGGAGAATCCGCAAGCAGTGATTGAGAAAATAGCATCGCCGGAATGCCGCATTGTCAGCCTGACGATTACCGAAGGGGGCTACTACGTCAATTCCGGCACGGGCGAATTCGACGCGAACCATCCCGACATTCAGCATGACCTCGCCAATCCAGACATGCCCAAATGCGCGTTTGGCTTTTTAGCCGCCGCGCTTGAGCTGCGCCGCAAAAATAGGATGATCCCGTTCACGCTCATGTCCTGCGATAATATGCAGAGCAACGGCGATGTGTTCAAGAAAATGTTTCTTGCATTCGCGAGATTGCGCAACCCCGAATTGGCGCAATGGCTGGCTGAACACGCCTCGTTTCCGAATAGCATGGTGGACAGAATCACGCCCGCGACGACCGACGAACATCGCGCTATGGTCAAAACGAGTTTCGGCATTGGCGACGGCTGGCCGGTGGTGACAGAGCCGTTCAAACAATGGGTGATTGAAGATCATTTCTGTAACGGGCGGCCTGCGTGGGAAAAAGTCGGCGCACAGATGACACAGGAAGTTCTGCCGTATGAAAAAATGAAAATCCGGCTGCTGAACGCCAGCCATCAGGCGCTCTGCTACATTGGCATGTTGGTCGGGCATCAATTCGCGCATGAAACGATGGAAGACCGCCGCATCAGAACTATCGTCGAGCGGATGATGGATGATGAAGCGACGCCGACCCTTTCGCCAGTGCCGGGCGTTGATCTGACCGAATACAAAAAGACGCTGATCGAACGTTTTGCGAACCCCGCCATTCGAGACCAACTTGCGCGAATCGGCACGGAAGGCTCAGCCAGGATCCCGAAGTTCGTGCTGCCGATTGTCGTGGATCAACTTGCGCGTCAGAAAAAAATGACGATGTGCGCCTTTACAATTGCCGCGTGGTTCAGATATTTAACGGGAGTGGATGACAACGGCAAGAAGATGCCAATTATTGAACCTATGGAAGCCAAAGTGTGTCCGCTTGCGAAACAAGGCGGAGCAGACCCGAAACCGATGCTTTCGCTGCATGAACTCTTCGGAGAGCTTCCGAAATCGGAAATATTTGTCGCTGAAGTGAGCCGCGCATTGCGTTCGTTCTACGAAAAAGGCGCGGTTGCAACTTTAGAAGAATATAGCAAAATATGAATACATCAATCCATCAGCAGTTAGAAACGTTGATTTACCAGATTCCCAAAACCGATCTGCATCTGCATTTAGATGGCTCGATCCGGTTGGGCACTATCGCCGAGATCGGCCAGAAAGAAGGGATTTCCCTGCCGAGTTATACGGCGGAAGGGTTGGAAGAACTTGTCTTCAAAGACCAATACGCCAATCTGGAAGAGTATCTGACAACCTTTGGTTACTCCTGCGCCGTGATGCAGAAGCCCGAATATCTTGAGCGCATCGCCTACGAATTAGCGCAAGATAACCAGGCGGAAGGGGTGCGTTACATCGAAGTCCGGTTCGCGCCGCAGCTTCATATCAATAAATACATGGATATGAAACTCGTATTAGAAAGCGTGAATAACGGCCTGTATCGGGCGCAACAGGATTTCAACCGGCGGCCTGAAGTGCAAAACGGCAGCGAGCCTCCATTTTATTACGGCATCATCGTCTGCGCCATGCGCTCGTTTAACCGGCATCTTTCGGAGTATTACGAGCATTTTGTCAATGCTCACACCTATTCCGGCTTGAAGCGCATCCGCAAATTAGCGTCTGACGAGCTTGCGCAAGGCGCAGTGAAGATTCGCGATAAATTCGGCATTCCGGTTGTCGGGTTCGACCTCGCTGGCGCTGAGAAAGGCTTTCCGGCGCGAGATCATCGGCGAGCGTTTCAACACGCGCATGAAAATTTCATGTCCAAAACCGTGCACGCCGGGGAAGCTTATGGGGCGCAATCCATCTTTCAGGCGATTACCGAACTCCACGCCGACCGGCTCGGACATGGCTATTATCTGTTCGATGTTGAAAAAATCGCGGACGATAGCATCGCCGATAAACAGGCGTATATCGAAGACCTGTGCGAATATATCGCACAGCGCCGCATTACGATTGAAGTCTGCCTGACCAGCAACATGCAGACCAATCCGACTATCGGCAAGCTGGAAAATCATGCGTTCCGCTACATGTTGGAACGGGAACTCAGCACGACCTTCTGCACGGATAACCGCACGGTCAGCAAAACCACTGTGACGCGGGAACTGTTGTTAGCGTTGAAGCATTTCCCGATTTCGGCGGCCAATTTCAAGCATACGCTGATTTACGGCTTCAAACGGTGCTTTTTCCCGGACACGTATGCCAACAAGCGCAAATACGTGCGGCGCTGCATTGATTATTATGAAAAGCTAATTGACAACTCACCGTTCGAGTCGCTGCTGAAGGCGTATCAGCAGGGAGAATAGACGTAATTATTCTTCCCGGCGACGCACCGACTCCAAAAGCAAATCCAGCGTGGACATGCTGAACGCCTCCTGATCAAGCGCAAAGTGCGCGGTAAAAGTTGTGCCGGAGACGGACAGCATGTTCAAAAATCCGGTCAGCAAAAACGCAAGCGCGTAGGCAGTCTGCGCCGCATCGAGGTCGGCGCGGATGCTGCCGTCGGTTTTGCCTGATTCAATCAATGTTGCAAACGCCTGAAAAATATTGCCGTCGAATTTCATCCATTCTTCGCGCTTGGGGCTGCGCGTTCCTCCTTTTGATTTGACATACCCGACATACGCCATCAGCCGAAACGTGCCGGGATGGTCTTTGTAGAATTGGTAGTAGGCGCGAGCTACCAGCTGGAGTTTCTCAAAACCGTTTGTCGCCCGCTCGCTTGCCCCGCTCATAGATGCAAACATCTGCTGAAATCCCCGCAGCACCACCGCAAAAAACAGGTCTTCCTTGCTGGGAAAGTATTGATACAGCGTTCGTTTTGTGAACTCCGCTTCTTTGGCGACCGCATCCATCGTCACCTGTTCGAAGCCGTATTGAGTGAATAATTTTTCTGCGGCGGCGATCATCTCCGTCTCGCGCATGAATTTTTCTCGTTCGCGTCTGTGTAATTTTTCCATAAATATTTTTCATCTCCCTCTTGACAAATTTAAAAAGTAAACTTCTGGTCTATTTAAGATACTTAATGAGTATTTAATTTAATAATAGTATAATAAATAATCACCGATTTGTCAACAGAATGAGGGAATTAAAAATGAAAAGAATCGCCAATTGGTTTGATCGCTTCGGCACAAAAGAATGCAGTAGAAAGATCATCTTCTTCTTTGTGGTATCAGTGTGTCTCATAGAAAACCCCTGGTTCGGGCAGGCGCACCTGAAAGAATTGACCGGGGGCGTCGGAATGCTCGATATGAATTTTGCCAACACGGTCACGCAAACGAACAACTATCTGACCATGCTTGGGCAGCAGGGGCGCGATGTCTATCTGCTGCTGTTAGGGTTGGATTTTCTCATCATTGCCAGTTTCGGGCTGCTGCAAATCAGCTTCATGTTGAGGCTGCTGAAGGGACTTCAGCTTGATTATCCGCTGAAATGGTGCGTGATGTTTCCGCTGGCAAGAGGATTGTTCGATGTGATTGAAACCGTCAGCATGATTGCAAATGTCATCAGCTTTCCGGGGCAGATTTCGGCCACGCTGTATTTAGCCGTTTGTGCCACTCCGTTGAAGTGGATTTCGCTCTGGATGACCCTCGCGGCGTTGCTTGCTTTCATGCTCGCCAACGCCGCCAGCAAGATTCGCGCGAGAATTTGCAGCAACGAACCACAACTAACCGTTTTATAAGGAGTTGTAAGTCGAAACTGGAGTTTCGACCAACTCTACATGTTTAAAGGAGAATATGATGAATATCATTGGAATCATCAGCAGTCCGCGTAAAAACGGCAATACCGCCGCGTTAGTCAGAGAAGCCATGAAAGGCGCAGCCGCAGAAGGCGTGACCACACAGGAAATTTTTCTGACGGATTACAACATTCACTTCTGCACCGGCTGTTCTGCCTGCCTCAGCGCGGGTATTTGTCCGCTTCAAGACGATTTCGAGCAGTTGAAACAACGCCTGTATAAGGCGGATGGCGTGATTCTCGGATCGCCGACGTATGCGGCCTCGCCGAACGCGATTATGAAAAACTTCATCGAGCGGATGGGAATGTTCGAGCGTTTTACGTCGGCGGGCTTCGGCGGAAAATACGTGGTCGGGATGTCAACCGCCGGAAGCATGGGCGCAAAAAAGGTCGCGAATGATTTGACGGAACTTGTGAAAGGGAGCGTCATCCGGCGCGGCTATGTCTCCGGCACGCTCGGCGTCAGCGTGAAAGGCGGGACAGTTAACGACATTCCGAACGCGCTCACGCAAGCTCATGCGCTCGGAAAACGGCTTGCGCAAGATATTCGGAGCAAGAAGTCGTATGCGTGGCAGAATCTCTTCGGGCGGATGATGAACCGAATGTTCATCAAACCGACGTTCGTAAATATCGCGAAAACGCAGAAAGATGGTCGTTTGAGGGCGGTGTATCAAACGCTTCAGCAGCAAGGAGTCTGCTGATTTTATAGGCAGAGACGCTCTGGGGACAACTACAGGGATTTCAGATAAGCACGGATATAGAGGCGCGATTGCTCAATCCGTGTTTATGCGAAATTCCCTGTAGCTATGGTGTTTTTATAATGAATTACCTCGCCGCAACCGTTCGCGTGGTGATCACATCCACGCCGGTGTCGGCGAAATTCTTAATAACCGCCGCGCCGATTTCAAGGGGCGCAGTCAGCGTCAGCCGGTAAATCTCCGCTAAGAGCGCCTGAATGTGCGCCACCGGAAGCGGCTGGCTGGTACGCACAGGAATGCGCGGCACCACGCCATTTTCAATCGTCGCCGTCGCTGTCACCATGCGCCGGGGATCGTAAAACTCCTGTTTGGCATATTCCACGCCGCGCTTGCAGGAATTATGCTGAACAGCGCGAAGTTCCCCGTTTTCAATTTCTAATTCCATTCTGCATCCTAACGGACAGGTAATGCAGACCATTTCTCGTAATTGTGTCGCCATAATATGGGAATTTGACAGAATGAACATGATTGATGAAAGCACAAACCATGATAATCATGTCTATCATGTTCATCCTGTCAAAAAGCTTATTCAATCGAAATTTCAATTCGTTCCGGCAGTTGTTCGCGGTTGCCGATCATTTCTGCCGCGCTTAACGCCACCTGAATCATTTCCGAGGGCTGCACCTGCCGCTGTTTCTTGCGCAGAATCGCCACGCCGTCGGCATTGACCTGCAAATGCACGTCACGCCCGACAATCAGCGGACGCAGATAGACCACCACATTCTGACGCGGATCAATCTGGTTCGGCACAACATACCGGACGTTATTGCCGGGCGCGATTCGCGTGCGTTTCTGCGCGTAATCCGCGCCGCGTTGCAGATAGCGCAGCACGCCCTGCGCGCAGCGTTCGGCTTCGTCGCTGACGTAATCTACCAAATCATGTACATGCAGCACATTACCGCAGGCGAAAATCCCTTCGACCGACGTCATCAAATCGGAATCCACCACCGCACCACCGGTAATATTGCTTAATTTGACGCCTGCGTCGAGCGAGAGTTCATTTTCAGGAATCAGCCCCACTGACAGCAGAATCGTATCACACGGAATCACGAATTTGCTGTCATCCACGACGTGCCGCTCATCGTCCAATTTCGCGACTTCGACACCGCTGACGCGGTCTTTTCCAAAAATATTCGTGACCGTGTGCGACAGATAGAGCGGAATATTGAAATCCTCAAGGCACTGCACGATATTTCGCACCAATCCGCCGGGATACGGCATAATTTCGACGACAGCTTTGACTGTGATGCCCGACCAGGTCAAGCGCCGCGCCATAATCAGGCCAATATCGCCAGAGCCGATAATCACGGCTTCTTTGCCGGGAAGCAGCCCTTGCATATTGACGAGCTTCTGCGCGAAACCTGCGGTGAAAATCCCGGAAGGCCGCGTGCCAGGGATGGCGATATTGCCGCGATTCCGCTCCCGGCAGCCCATCGCAAGGACGACGGCCTTATTTTCAATTTGCAGGATGCCGAGTTCCGGCGACATCGCCGTGACCTGATGTTCGGCGTTTAAGTCGGTCACAGTGGCATTGGTATAAACATCAATCTCCGGGCAACTTTCAACCTCAGCGATCAGGCGTTCGGCATATTCCGGGCCGGTCAGATCGGCTTTAAAATGGTGCAGACCGAAGCCATTATGGACGCATTGCATCAAAATTCCGCCGAGCGTCGGCTCACGGTCCAGCAGCGCGACTTTACAGCCCGCTCGCCCAAGCCGCGCCGCTGCGGACATGCCCGCCGGGCCGCCGCCGATGACGGTGATATCATATTGTTCATTACGCATAGACATGTATTCCGGTAGCCCCGCGTTACGTCGCGGGGAAGATTTTCCCTCGCGACGTAACGCGGGACTACCGATATTTTTATTCAGCCAAGATGGCCGGAAACAACCCAGCTTTCGCCGCCGCGTTTCGTGATTTCGTCGTAACTCATGCCG
The DNA here is from genome assembly GCA_000739515.1 of Candidatus Moduliflexus flocculans. Classification (GTDB taxonomy): domain Bacteria; phylum Moduliflexota; class Moduliflexia; order Moduliflexales; family Moduliflexaceae; genus Moduliflexus; species Moduliflexus flocculans. The sequence continues at coordinate 938,356 of DF820456.1, read as the reverse complement.
GTTTCGCGGCAAATGATTTCCATGACTCTGAACGTGCAAAATCCGCCCTGACAGCGCCCCATGCCGGCTCGCGTCGCGAATTTGACGCCGTCCAGCGTGGTATGTCCGGCGCGAACGGCCTGGATGATTTCAGCCTCGCTGATGCGCTCGCAGCGGCAAACGACCCGCGCATACGCCGGATTGTCCTGAATCAGGCGGTCAATTTCATCAGTTTTGAGATAGCGGATTTTCTTCGCTCCCACGCGGCGCGGATTATAGGTCGGCGATTCCACTAATGCCAGACCGGCTTGCAGCAGAATGTCTTTCACCATTTCCGCAATCGCCGGGGCAGACGTGAGGCCGGGGGATTGAATGCCAGCGGCCTGAATCAGCGCAGGGACTTTCTGGCTGCGGGCGATGTAAAAATCGTCGCCTGCGATGGTCGGGCGCAAACCGACAAATGAGGTGATGATGTCTTTCAGTTGAATGCCCGGCACCATCGGGCGCACATGTTCCAGAATATATTGCAGCCCTTCCGTCGTCGTGGCGCGATCTTCCTTATCTTCGACTTCCGTCGCGGTCGGCCCTAACATCAGCGTGCCGTCCACCGTCGGAATAACCAGAATTCCTTTCGACTTTTTGGTCGGAATCGGGAAAATGACCGTTTTGACGAGCGATCCGGCGCGTTTATCCAGCAAATATTCTTCCCCTTTTCGCGGAATAATTGTGAATTCCTCCGCTCCCGCTAAACGGCTGATTTCATCGGCGTACAGCCCGGCGGCGTTCACCACAAATCGCGCTGTCAATTCGCGGCTGCCGCTCATCACACGCAATCCTTCGGGCAGAGGCTCAATCGCATCCACCTTTGTATTCGTCAAAAGCGAAACCCCGTTCTGGCAGGCGTTTTCGACAATCGCAAAAATCATCTCATACGGTTCAACAATGCCACCGGTCGGCGCATAGACTGCCTCGCGCACGTCCGGCGTGAGATTCGGCTCCATTTCCATGACGCGCTCGCCGGAAAGAATCTGCATGTACGGCACGTTATTCTGGACGCCGTGCCGGTACATCGCCTCGATTTGATGCGCCTGCTCTTCGTCGGTGGCAATCGTCAAAATGCCGCAGCGCCGGAACGGGAATTCGAGTTCTTCCGCCCATTGCCCGTAGAGCAGGTTGCCGCGCACGCAGACTTTCGCTTTCAGGCTGCCCGGCTTTTCGTGAAATCCGGCGTGGACGATCCCGGAATTCGCCTTCGACGTGCCGAATGACACATCGGCTTCTTTATCAAGCAGCGCGACGCGCAGTTGATAGCGGCAAAGCTGCCGCGCAATCGCCGCGCCGACAATCCCTGCCCCGATAATTAACACATCATAGTCCATGTGATGGAACCACGAAACAGACGAAATACACGAAATTTTATAGACAGGATGAACATGATAAACATGATTTGTAATTATTTAGCTGGTTTTCGCCGTAGGCGATATGGCGTCCACAACCGCTACGCGGTAGAGAGGTTTCTTGGAATGCTCTTCTACAATACCTCAAGCCCTACGGGCTAAATAGTTACCATGATTTTTATCATGTTCGTCATTTTCATCATATCCGATTATTTTCGCGTATCTCGTGTGTTTCGTGGTTAATAAAGATGCTCGGCGATTTCGCCGATATGGTTGAACACAAAATCCGCCTGTTTGCCCCAGGCGTCATACATCTCACGTGTGGTTTCGCCGCTCAACACGAGAATCGAAACAATCCCGGCGTTAATGCCGGTCTGAATATCGGTGTAAAGCCGATCTCCGACCATCGCGACCTCATCGCGTTGATATGGATATTGCTCGAAGAGCGCGTCAATAATCGGCGGGTTCGGCTTGCCGATAATCACATCCGGTCGGCGTTCCGCGCTGGCAGCGATCAATTCGATCATCGCGCCAGTGTCAGGAATCGGGCCATGCTCGGTCGGGCAGTTAATGTCAGGATGCGTCGCGATATAGATTTTCCCGGTGCGAAGCCAGTAGCAGGCATTTTTCAGCTTTTCGTAGGTCAACGTTTGATCAAAACCGAGCAGCACGATGTCTGGATTCTCTTGCACTAACGTCAAACCGGCCTCTCGTAATTCTTGCTCCATCAGCGGCGTCCCTAACACATATAATTTGGTCGCCGGATGATACTTTTTAAGATAGGTAATCGTGGCGGTTGTGGAAGAAAACACATCCGATGGCGCGGTGGGAAACCCCATGTTAGTAATCTTCTTGGCATAATACGCCCGGCTGGCGGAGGAGTTGTTGGTCAGAAACAGGTGGTGTTTTCCCTGTTGTTTCAGCGTTTCCATGAAACCAAGCGACCAGGGAAACAGGTGCGGCCCAAGATAAAACGTCCCATCTAAATCGAGTAAAAACAGTTTGATTTTCCGTAAGTCCTTCATCGCTCTCCTTCCTGGTTCAAATTGCTCGATTGGGGTGATGCCCTCTTTTTAGAGGCAATCCATAATTCTACCGGCAGATCAATAATTGTGACTGCATGTTGTCAATTTTTTTCACACAGCCATATAAATAAAACAACCCCGAATGAAAAGGCTTCCATTCGAGGTCGCTTTTCATGGATGGTGTTGAAACAATAATCAGCCGCAGCAGCCTGACGATGAGGTTGAACAGCCGCATTGCGGCGCGGTTTTCTTCAAATAGCCCTGAATAATCGCTGCCGCGCAGCCGACGCCCGCCTGAACGGCGATGGCATTGACTGGACAATTTTTCTGGCATGCACCGCATTCCATGCACCATTCGCGATGCATAATACTGGCTTTGCGCTGCTCAAGCGCAAACACCTGATGCGGGCAAACTTCCACGCAACGCCCGCAGCCGACGCAGCGTTCAGCATTGAAACGGAGCGTTTGACCATTTTGCAAATAACTCATCTGTTTCATAAATTTTCTCTAATTTCAGGAGTGCAAAAGCTTGCTTTTGCGGCAAGGCATTGCCTGATTTCATCAGGCCGCAAAAGCAAGCTTTTGCACTCCTATCGTCTTCAAATCACTCCAATAACCAATCCGATGATGGCGCAAACGGCCAGAATCGGCGTCGCGGTCTTGACTTCCAGTTTTGCGCCTGAAAGCGATGTGAATGTCGTCGAACCGGTAAAATTCATGCTGAAAAACGAGGTCAGCGCTGCCAGCACAAGGGTTGCTGCAATGCTCTCCTGAAGGCTGAACTGATTGATCGCGCTGCTCACAATGCCCCACGCAACGCCTAACAACGCGCCATTTACGGCAAATGAGCGGCTCGGCAGATATGGCAGCAAGATCGGAAAAATGACCGTGCCGACCAGCATTGCGCCGAGGTATGCCCAGAGAAACGCGAATCCGCTGGCAAGATCAATTTGCCAGGCGATCAGCGAACGCAACAGCCAGAAGATCGCAAACACAATGAATGTCGGTTTGACGGCTTGCACGATTTCAACCGGCACAACAGCCAGCCGGTCGCTCAGCGTAAATTCCACTGTGCTCATTTCCGCCGTCTTTTTCAGGCCGTTTTGTAAAAAGGCCGGAAGATCTTTGGCTCTCACCGGCCCGTAAATCACCTTAAAGCCAGACGCTTTCAACACCTCATGCGCGGCCACGCCGGTCGCGCCTAACTGAGGGAGAATCAGCGTGCGATGCGCGACAATGTCATGCAATTTGACCGCATTGATTCGGGCAATAAGTTCTTCCGTGCCGAACGTCCCTTTTCCGGCAGCGCACCAGACATTGACGCCGCGCGTATCTAAGACGAGAATCCAGGCCGAAATCCCGCCAAGCTCTTTGCGTAGCGCATCGAGCGTCAGCCGGTAATTCGCCGTCACCAATACCGGCGAATTCGCGTCAGGCTGGCCGATTCCATAAATGCCTGGCGTCACAATTGCCGACATGCGCCCGATGCCCCAGCGCACTTTCCAATTTTTGAGCATATCCGCCCGCGTGAATTGAGTTGAGATTATCGGAATCTGTTCAACAGGCGGTTTCACTGCTGATGCTTGCGATGACGCGCCTGAGCAGCAGGTTGTTTGTTCTCCGCAACAACATGCGTTTGCCATAATTATTGTTCCTCCGTTTGATATGTACAGCAGGTTTGCTGGTCAAAAGGTTGATTGCGCCGCAAAGCTGTCAGCGCTCCGCCTAAGAGCGCCATGCTTTCGACAAGCGGCTCATGTTTCTCTGTTGGGAGCAATTCGAATAAGCGCTGATAAAAACGATTCGATTGTTCGTTGATCGTCGCGGCGGTGCGCTGCCCTTGTTCTGAAAGCTTCAGAATCACGGCGCGGCGGTCATCGGGATTCGCCTCGCGGAGAATCAGGCCGGCATTCACCATGCCATCAATCACACGGCTGAGCGTGCTGGCATCCGCCTGTAAGTTGCCTGCAAGCTGTTTAAGCGACATCTCGCCTTGCGTATCAAGCTCCATGAGAATATGGCACTGGGAAAGCGACACGCCGCAGCACGCCGTCTCGTTTTTCAAATAATTGGCGGTCTCACGTTCGATGACACGCAAATTCGCACGAAACTGGGACAATAGCAGATTCGAAGATGACATAAACATATCCTCTTTTATTGTTTACATGCATTATACATTACTTGCATAATACAAATAATGTATAATGCATGTAAACTTGTCAAGAAATAAATCGCATAAAAAATATTGACAAATAACATGCGTTTTATTACAAATGTTATTTAACGTCAATTATGGCGTATATCAGTACACTGTGGTCTGTAAGCATCGTAAAAACATGTTATCATCAGGAGTTATTGAGCGACATTCAATGTTGATTGAATATCATTTGAAACTCCGGGAGAAAAATTTTCATGAAAAAAGTCGTTTTTGCCATCGCGATGGGGCTTACGTGTTTATTGCCGTTTTTTGCATTGGCACAGAATAACATGGTGGTGTCCGGGGAAGTGAAATTTCCGAAAACCGGAAACATTTATATCAGTTTGATTTCAAAAGAAATCGCAGAAATTAAAGATGCCAAATCGCCGTTCGGTGCGATTATTGAAGTCAGCGAGAAGGAATTGGCGGCCAAAAAAGTCTCGTTTCGCTTCGAAAACGTGCCTGCCGGGATGTATGCGATCCGCGTCTTTCAGGACGTTAATGGGAATGGCGATTTAGACATGGGAGCGTTCGGGCCAAAAGAACCCTGGGGAACATATCGCGATGCCCGTCCGAAATTCAGAGCGCCGAAGTTCGAAGAAATGGCGTTTGAAGTGAAAGAAGAGATAAAAGACATTGTGGTTAACGTGAAATAACATCAGGAGCATCAACGCTTGCCTTGACAGCCAAAGCAAGCGTTGACACACCTCAACATCGAGGGGACGCGATGAAAGCTACGATAGTGTTCGGAAGCCCGCGAGGCGCAAAAGGCGCATCATCCCGCATCGCACAGCAATTCGCCGCCGGTCTGCGGCGCGGCGGGGCTGAAATTGAGGAAATCGTTCTGAAAAACCAGAAGATTTCCCATTGTATCGGCTGTTTTACTTGTTGGACGAAAACGCCAGGAAGATGCATCCATCGAGACGACATGGACACGCTGCTGCCGAAAATGAAGACTGATCTCGTTGTGCTTGCCACGCCGCTGTATGTGTACAGCGTGCCAGGATTGGTCAAAGATTTTTTAGACCGGCAGTTGCCGAACGCCGAGCCGTATCTGATTGAACAGAATGGCATTTCAAAGCATCCCTCGCGTGACTCGGCCAAAGAAAGCGCATTTTTTCTGATCTGCGTGGCCGGTTTCCCCGAACAATCGCATTTCGATGCTGTCGTGGCGATGTGCAAAAAGATGACGACGGGATATTGCGGCGAGTTGCTGATTGGCGGCGCGGAACCGATGAGCCGCGACGATATGCAAAGCGGCTATGCCGAATTGTACCGCCAGATCGAGCAGGCTGGCTATGAAGTCGCGACGCAAGGCAACATGCAGGAAGCGACCGCGCAGCAGATTCGCGATCTGACGATCTGGTCGCCTCAAAAAGTCGAGAACTTCCGACGGATTGCGAACGAGTATTGGCAGGCGTTAATCGCAAAAGCCCCGACAAATGCGCAGCCGATTAAAACGACTGGCGCGAAAGAACTGACGATCCGCGACGGCGGCATGGCGACGTTTTTAGCGGGCATGGCGATGCAGTACGATCAGACGGCGATTCCCGGCTTTGCGGGCGTGCTGCAATTCGATTTTGAAGGCGATCTGTATCATCTCGTGATGAGCGAAAATCAGTGCAAAGCTTACGCCGGGGCTCATCCTGAGCCGACGATGACGATTTTTTCTCCGGCACAGGTTTGGAGCGATATTTCTGACGGAACGCTCGACGGCCAGAAAGCCTTAATGGATGGGCTATACCGCACTGAAGGAGATATGGGCTTGCTGCTGAAATTAGACCGGCTGTTCGGCCAGGAAAAACGAGCGGCGACTGAAAATGTTGTTGAAACGAATCAGCCTGTTTCGAAAAAAGCTATTCCAGATCATCGCGGCCCGCTCAAATTGCCGGCGATGACCTGGCTCACGCTTGCCTTTGTTCCCTGGATTCTGCACTGGATACTCGACGGCTTTGCGCCTGAGATTGTCTCATACGCGCTCGCCGCTGTTGCTGCGCTCATTCTGGTCGGCTATCATGCCACGACAAATGTCGTGACGCTGTTCGAAGCCGGAAGCGCAGCGTATCTGTTGATCGGCGCTGGAATTTCGGCGTTTGGATGGGGGTTCTGGAAGGAATATTGCCTCGCGGTGGATTATATCTTTCTCGGCGGTCTCTGGTTTGCGTCAATCGTCAAACGCTTTTCATTAACCGCCGAATATTCGCGCTATCTCTTTCCGCAAGCGATCTGGAAACAGCCGTCATTTCTTATCACAAACCAGATCATCACCGCCGCGTGGGGCGGCTATTATCTCGTCGCCGCCGTCTTGCATCTGATGCGCATCGCCGGGTACGGCTCGCCGCTCTGGTTCACGATTGGCATTCAGTTGTTGCTGATTCCGATGTTCATCTTCACGTCAAAATTTCAGCAATGGTATCCCGAACACCTGATGCGTCGGCCATAAGATAATGCGTCATGTCATCATGTGTAGAGACGCGCGGCAGCGCGTCTCTAAGGAAAATGCAGTATTTTCAGACACAACTGGCATTACATCCACTCTTCCCTTCCCAAAATCCTGTTGAGTATAAAAATGTAGATTGAATGCTTGTCAAAAAACGTCATGAATTTTTATCACTCCTCGCTTGACAACAAACAGCGGGAAAATGGATGAAGGCTTTTTTATCATAACGTATGCGTAATTTTAAATAGACACCAGGGAGGAACATCTATGGAAAACATCACACGTGACGGCTTTTCCGCCAGCGAGTTATTTCAGGCCGGATTTGGATTAGCCTACAATGATTTTATTATTTTACCGGGATACATTGATTTTTTGCCGGAAGATGTGACGCTTGAAACCCGTTTAACTCGCAACATCCGCCTGAAAAACCCGATTGTGTCAAGCCCGATGGATACCGTGACCGAGGCGAAAATGGCGATCAGCCTTGCGCTGCTCGGCGGAATCGGCATCATTCATTATAACAACACCATCGCGGAGCAGGCCGAACAGGTGCGAGAGGTCAAGCGCTACGAAAACGGCTTCATCACGCATCCGATGGTGCTGTCGCCGGAGCATACGATTGCGGACGTGGACGAGATCAAGCGCAAATATAATTTTTCCGGGATTCCGATCACGGAAAACGGCCAATTGCGCTCCAAACTCGTCGGCATCGTGACGAATCGCGACATTGATTTCGAAAAAGACCGCAGCCGCAAGCTGTCGGAAGTGATGACAAAAAACGTGCTGACCGCGCCGCAGGGAATTTCGCTGTCGGACGCCAATAAGATTCTCCGCGCTTCGAAAAAAGGGAAACTCCCGATTGTGGACGACGCCGGCAATCTCGTCGCGTTAATGAGCCGCAACGATTTGCTGAAAAATAAAGAATATCCCTTTTCCTCGAAAGACGCCCGCAAGCAATTGCGTGTCGGCGCGGCGATTTCGACCCGCGAAGAGTCGAAAGAACGACTGGCCGAGCTCGCGAAAGTCGGCGTGGATGTGATTGTCGTGGACTCTGCGCAGGGAAATTCGATTTATCAGATCGAGATGATTCGGTATATTAAACAGCATCATCCTGAAATAGAGGTGATCGGCGGCAATGTCGTGACGGAAGAGCAATGCGCGAAATTGATTGAAGCGGGCGCGGACGCCCTGCGGATCGGCATGGGTCCGGGATCAATCTGCACGACGCAAACCACGATGGCGTGCGGACGCTCGCAGGCGACGGCGGTGTATCGCTGCGCCAAATATGCCTGGCAATTCGACGTGCCGGTCATCGCCGACGGCGGCATTGCCAATATCGGCCATATCGCCAAAGCCCTCGCGATTGGCGCATCCGCGCCGATGATGGGCTCGATGTTCGCTGGCACGCAGGAAGCGCCGGGAGATTATTTTTATGAAAACGGCGTTCGCCTGAAACGCTATCGCGGCATGGCGTCGCTCGAAGCGATGGAAAAAGGCGGCGGCAAGCGCTATTTCACGGAAGAAAGCAAGGTCAAAGTGGCGCAGGGCGTCAGCGGCAGCGTCGTGGACAAAGGCTCGGTCTTCGATTATGTGCCGTACCTGATTCAGGGCTTGAAACACGCGTTTCAAGACCTCGGCAAGCGCAATGTCGCGGAATTGCATAATGCTTTATATAGCGGCGAACTCCGCTTCGAAGGCCGCTCCATGTCGGCGCAGATCGAAGGCGGCGTGCATGACATGTATTCCTACAAAGCGCCGAAATATATGTAATTTTGTAGAGACACCCCGACGGGGCGTCTCGTCTCTACGCGCAGAAATTTTATATGACCATCAAGGCGTTCGAAGGATGCATCATCGGCGCGGCGGTCGGCGACAGTCTCGGCTTGCCTTATGAGGGGTTGTCGCTTCGTCGGGCAAGTCGTCTGTTCCCTCGGCGGGAACGCCATCATTTTCTTTTCGGGCGCGGCATGATTTCCGACGACACCGAACATGCGCTGATGGTCGCCCAGGCGGTGATTGATTCAGGCGGCGACCCGGAAAGATTCTCGAAATCGTTGGCGCGGCGGCTGCGCTGGTGGTTTTTAGGATTGCCTGCCGGTATCGGGTTAGCGACACTGCGAGCCTGCCTCAAGCTTTGCGTCGGCGTTTCGCCGCACAAAAGCGGCGTGTTTTCCGCCGGAAACGGACCGGCGATGCGGAGCGCAATCATCGGCGTGATGTATGGCGCTGATATTGAGCGGATGAAAGCATTTGTGCGACGCTCAACGATCATCACGCACACCGATCCGAAAGCGTATATCGGCGCGTTCGCAGTGGCGTTAGCGGCGCATCTAAGCGCGACAGGCGCGACGATTGATGGCGCAGCGTATCTTGCGGCGCTGCGCTCCGCGCTTGCGGATGAACCCCTCCCCAGCAGGGAGGGAAGTCAATTTTCCCCTCTCCTTAGGAGAGGGCTTGGGGTGAGGTGTTGTTCTGATGAGGAATTTTTCGCGTTGATGCGCGATGTAGCGGAAAGCATCAGCAAAAACGAGGCGACCACCGATTTTTATCAGCGCCTCGCGCCAAACGCGAAACAAGGCATCAGCGGCTATATCTACCATACCGTTCCGGCGGTCATTCACGCCTGGCTGCGCCATCCTGCTAATTTCAAAGCCGCGCTGTTAGACATCATCGCCTGCGGCGGCGATACCGACACGACCGGTGCGATCCTCGGCGCTATCATCGGGGCGCGCGTCGGCGTCGAAGGCATTCCGCGAGCGTGGATTGATGGAATCCTCGAATATCCTGAATCTGTCGGATTTATGAAAATGGTAGCGCGTCAGTTAGAACAAGCCCGCTTGGGAGATTCGTTGAAAACGGTCAATATCGCGTTTCCATTACTGTTGGCCAGAAATTTTGTCTTTGCTGTCGTTGTACTGTATCACGGATTCAGGCGGTTGCTGCCGCCATATTAACATCTACAGGGATAGGAGTAAGACAGGATGATATTGGAACCCTTTCTTAGACGCATCCTTGTACCGCATTATTCATTATGATTGGGTAGGAGTGTAAAAGCTTGCTTTTGCCGCGCATCGCCTGACTTCATCAGACAGCAAAAGCAAGCTTTTGCACTCCTGCGTTACGGATAGCGTGGCAAGCGCGATGTTTGGCTGATGCCGAATATCGCGCTTTTGCCAACGAATTTTATTCATGCAGTCAACTCTCGCCGATTCATCGCAGACGATGTCTGCCATGACGCGCCGCCTGATTACGTTTGGCGCGTTTTTTGGGTTTTTTCTGTTTGGCTTTATTGACAATCTCAAGGGATTAACCATTCCGCCGCTGCTTGAGGAACTGAAGTTTACCTATGCGCAGGGCGGAACAATTCTTTTCGGCGCGTATATCGGCTTTCTTGTCGCGACGCTGTTGACCGGCCCGCTGTCTGATATTGCCGGGAAAAAGGCGATTATCCTGACGTTTTGCTCGTTTGTGATTGTTGGCATTGTGGGCTATAGTTTTTCCAGCGCCTACATCCTGCTGATTGCCGCGATGACGCTGATCGGTTTCGGACTCGGCTGCATCGAGGTCGGCGGCAACCTGATTATCGTGGATATTTACCATGAAGCGAAAGGGCGGTTTCTCAGCTTATTAGGCTTCTTTCACGGCTTTGGCTCAATGGTCGCGCCAATCTATTCAGGCCGAATGCTGGAAGCGGAATTTTCCTGGCGGCAGGTTTATCAATACAGCCTCGCCCCCGTGATTTTTCTGCTCTTATTTTTCCTGTTCATTTCCTACCCGCACCACAAAACCGCCGGAGAAAACGGCTTTGACATTCACGCCATCAGAAAATCGGCGCTGACGCCGGATATGCTGCTCTTTTACGCCGCTATCGGCCTGTATGTCGCCGCTGAAATCGGCATCGCCTCCTGGTCAGGCGAATTTCTGCAAAAAACAAAAGCGATGTCGGTCGGCGGAAGTTCGCGTTATCTCGCCATTTATTTTGGCATGTTGACGGCTGGCCGCCTCGTCGGAAGCTTTTTAGTGGATCGCATCGGGTATATGAACAGCCTGTTTTTTGCGTCAACCGCTTCCGCCGTGTGCGTGGCTGTCGGCATTTTCGGGACGAATGCCACCCTGATCTTGATTCCCTCGACCGGCTTTTTCTTCTCGATTATCTTTCCGACGATTGTCGCCGCTGTCTCCGATTTACACAAAGAAAACGTGGGAACACTGATGGGTGTGCTGTTCGCGTTTGCGGGCGCAGGCGGAGCGCTCGGCCCCTGGATTATCGGGCTGTGCAACGATTGGTTCGGCTTGCAGATCGGCTTCAGCATGAACGTCCTGTTTTGCGTGCTGATGGCAGTGACATTTTTGGCGCTTTTGCGCATTTATAAAGTGAAACTAACATAAAGGAGTCAGACACTTTGAAAGTGTCTGACTCCTTCGATTTTCCGAAAATTATGAATAATTTCAGCTTGCAATTTCTCACTGAAAAGACCGTTGCCGTGACGCAGGGCCTGGATAGCAACGCCGGAGCAATCGCGTTTGATGATTTCATCGTCATGGTTGACACGACGATGAAACCGCGATCAGCGCGGCATTTCCGGCAATTGGTCGAAACCCATTTTCAGTTGCCGGTGAAATTTTTGCTGATCACGCATCACCATACCGATCATTCATTTGGCGCCGTGGCGTTTGCCGACACCTGCATTGTTGGTTCGACGCCACTGGCCGAAACGCTGACTCGCCGCAAGGCGACCGAGTGGACGCCGGAAGGATTCGCGGAATGGAAACGACAGACTCCGGCGGATGCGGAATGGCTGGATCAGGTGGAAGTATTGCTGCCGACAATTCGATTTGACGACGCAATCACGATTTGCGACAGCAGACGCCGCGTGGAATTGCCTCATGTCGGCGGGCATACCAGTTGTTCCACGTATGCCTATCTGCCGGACGAAAACATCGTGTTTACCGGCGATCTGCTGTTTGCCGATGCATTTCCATACAGCGGCGACGCAACCTGTGATCCAGAACGTTGGATGAACGTGCTGAAAGGACTGCTTGCGCTTGACGTCGAGCGGTTCGTGCCGGGACATGGCGCGATCTGCGGCAAAGAAACCGTCGAGAAGGAACTCCGCTTTTTGCAGCAATTAAAAACCGCCACAATAGAGACAATTCAGCGCGGAGACGATTGGCGGCAGATTCACGCGCCCGCGACGTTTGACGTGACGCCCGACATGTTCTGGCTGAAAGAGCAGAGTTTGCAGCGGTTTCATGCGTTTTACAGTCAAGCAGACCGCACAGGTTTTTGAAACCTGTGCGGTCTCCATCATTCTAACACGCGCCGATACGCTGCCGCTGTTTTTCGCGCCATCTCGCGCCACGAAAATTTCTGGATTTGTTGCCGTCCGCGCTGAATCAGCGTTTCCCGCAATATCGGCGTTGACGCCAATTCGAGGATGCGTTCCGCCAACTGTTCCGCTGAATTCGGGTCAAAACGGAGCGCGGCATCTCCGGCCACTTCTGGCAGTGCCCCGGCTTCGGCGATAATCACCGGCACGTCGCAGGCCATCGCTTCAAGTGCCTGCAAGCCGAAACCTTCGTATTTCGACGGATAGACGAACATCTCGGCATGATGATAGAGCGCCGTCGCCCATTCCGGCTCAACAAAACCGGTCAAAATCACGTCCCGCTCAAGCTGTGCCTGCTGGATTTGCTCGAGCAATTGCTCCCGCAAGCGATCATGCTTTCCCGCTAATACCAGTTGATACGGAAAGTCGGTGTCGCGTTGTTTCAATACACTGAACGCTTGAATCAGCGTCGCGGCGTTTTTATGCGGCAAAAAATTGCCGAGATAGAGCAGATAGGGCTGGCGGATGCCGAACTGCGCAGCAAGGTCGTCGCGTCGCTTCTGCGTCGGCGAAATCGGCGTCAGGCCGTTATGAATCACTTCGATTTTTTCCGGCGGCACGCCGAGATAGCGAATGATGTCCTGTTTCGAGCATTCCGAGACGGTTAAGATGGCCTTCGCGCTTTTGGCCGCCGCCCACATCATCCCTTTCGCGTAGTAATACATCGCCAGATGGCGCAGATATTCGGGAAAGCGAAGATGCGTCACGTCATGAATCGTCACAATCCCTTTGCACGGGCGAATCGGCGGCAGCGTGTAATGCGGCGCATGGAACAAATCGAGCCGCTGCCGAGCCATTTTAAGCGGCAAGAAAATAAGTTCTTGCGGCGAATATTTCGGCGACGCATCCGTCACAAGCTCAAATCTTCCGGCGTGGGCAGGGATAAGCGATGTATCGTCAGAATAATGGAAAATCACGAACGTGTCGTGATCGTTACATTCCGGGAGATGCGTCAGCAGCGCCATGATGTATTGTCCGATCCCGAAATCGCGGATTTTTCTGGCGTCAATTCCAATTCGCATGTATCACCATATTGTTATTAGCAATGAATTTCAGAACCTTACAAAAACGACAACGAATGGAAGAAAGGAACGAATTAGAGCGGTTCTCACACCTCTCGATTCGTTGTATTCTCCAATTCGTTGTCGTTTTTGTAAGGTACTGAAAGCAATGAATAACTGATGTTACGCAGCGCCGCCGACAATTCCCCTCCTGGGAGGGGCAAGGGGTGGGTTCGTCCGTGAGTGATTGCTCGTGTCAAGAACCCACCCCCAACTCCTCCCCGGAGGGGAGTGTGCGGTCATTCGTCTCGAATCGGCTGCGTAACATGAGTGAATAATCGTTGCCAGGTGGCGTATGGGAGAAACGTTCTCTACTTCTGCAAGACGATGCCATTCATGAGCGGAAAAAGTCAAGCATTGATCTATTCGGCTCATTGTTTTGTAAGTTTTTTCTTGACAGAATATAAGAATATTCTTATATTGTAATCTGCAATATAAAAAATATTGACCGTATAACGAATAAACAATTTAGGAGGATGTTATGATTACATTAACGCAGCGAGCGCGTCAAAAACTGGAAGAAGTGGCACAGAGCTTGCCGGAACAACATTCGCCCATCTGGGATGTCGTGTTTATGGGGTTTGGGTGAGGCGGCCCACGCATGGGGCTGGTGCAGTCCCAATCGCATCATGCAGAGGAAACAATCGAAGTGGATGGCTTTCAGTTTACGATTCCACAGAATTTGAAACGCTTTATCTCAGTGTATGGCAATTTGTTGATTGATTTCAAAAAATCATTCTGGGGCGATGACTTTATCGTCCGCTTCGCCGAGCAAGGGTCGTGCGGTTGAATGCAGCGCAGGCGTGTTTGAAAAACACGCCTGCGAACTTCCCGGTATTCGCTCAAACCAAAACGCCCTTCTCAATCGTTCATCTTTTGCCCTCCCAGAAACAGCAGGACGACATTTTTTTCGTCCACCCGCTTTGCGCTATCTATAAGCAAACGATTTATTTACAGCGCAAAAAATTTCTTGCCTTGACAAAAATGCGTATGCGACGATGAATAAGCTATGTTCCATGTTGCGCGTTCTGTAATACAGCGCTATTCACTTGCATTAAACGGGACGAAACCTGTCAGACACCTTGACGGTGGCTGACAGGTCTGTTCAATCATTGTGCATAATGCTGTAATACCAATTGCCTTTGGAAAGATCATGTTGCTTCTGTACGTCGAAACTGTGTTCCGATAATGGTCGAAACACAGTTTCGCCCTACAATGATGATCTATTTCATGGCAATTGGAATAACCTTACATAGATGAGGCTCTTCTTTATGGGAAAAGGTCTGGGGACAAGGCTGATTCTTCAAATTACCGTTGCCTTGTTTGTCGTGATGAGCGTATTTGGCGTCTGGGGAGTCTATCAGCAGCAGGAAAAATATGCCGCTGATCTTGAAAAAAAAGAGCAGGATACCATTATGCCGTTATCCTATATCCTCGGAAATTTGTTGTTCGATCTCGATCATGAACGCATCAACACGGTCTTGCATTCATATCTTGCGGCCAAGGATATGCTGGCAATAAAAATTATTGAAGACAAAAATGTGAGGTATTTTGTCGGAAAAACTGGCGAAGATAACGCGAAGATTGTAGATTTTCTCAATCAAAAAGGAGAACCGCCGCAGTATGAACGTGTCCGCGTCCAATCTGCTCCGCTTCTGTATGAAAATGAATCTCTCGGCACGCTGGAGGTAACGTTTTCCCGAAAAATCGTAGATGAAGAAATCCGGCGGGTCATCATCGGCATCGCGCTGAGTTTCCTGATTGTGATCGCGGTTGAAAGCCTGTTGATCATTACGTTATTAAGGCGCAGCGTCACGATTCCATTGCGAACACTGACCCGAATCGCCCGTCAAATTTCAGAAGGAAATTTTCATATTCAATTGCCATTGCGAAATTCTTATGACGAAATTGGCGTGTTTACGCTGGCCTTTAAATCCATGATCTCCTACATTCAAACCATCGCGCATATCGCGGGGCGTATTTCGAACGGCGATCTTCAACATGCCATCACGCCAAAATCTTCCAATGACATATTAGGCAAAGCATTTCAAGAGATGTCCGATTACCTCCGCGATATGGCGGTTGTCGCCACTGAAATTGCCAATGGCGATCTTCGGCGCGAAATTCAGCCGAAAACCGAACATGATATTCTGGGGCTTGCCTTCCAGAATATGAAACGGCTGCGGCAAAGTGTGGGACTTGTTGTCGAAGAATCGGAGCAACTGCGAGCCGCTTCTGGCTCGTTGACCGGAATTAGCTCGAAAATGGCCGCCATCGCTGAACACACGTCGCAGCAAGTTCACTCGGTGTCGCTGAATAATCAGCAGGTGAATGACCATGTGAATGAGATTTCGACTGCCATTGAAGAATTTGCGGCAAGCATTCGCGAGATTGCCCTGAATAGCGCCCATGTCAAAGAGATTGTCACGTCAGCCTTATCCATGTCGAAAAAGGCGAATACCACCATTCTCGAATTAGAGCAGCATTCTCAGGAGATTGGCCAGATCAGCAAAGTGATTACCGCCATCACGCAGCAGACGAATTTGCTGGCCTTAAACGCCACCATCGAATCTGCCCGCGCCGGAGAAAGCGGCATGGGATTTGCCGTGGTGGCGCGCGAAGTGAAAGAATTGTCGAAAGAAATTGCCAGTTCTGCGGGAGACATTACCCGAAGAATTGACGCGATCCAGCGCAGCACGACAGGCGCAGTTGATGTAATTGGGCAGATTGGCGACATTACGGAACAGGTCTATCAGATCGCGACGGAGATCGTTACGGCCGTTGAAGAGCAGGTGGCTGTGGCCGACGAAATTGTAATGGGCGTGAATAGCGTGGCGCATGGCAGTGATCAGATCATGAATACGATGGGCGAAGTGACTGAAACTGTGCGAGAATCATCCTCGCAAGCCATCGAGGTTCAGCAAGCGGCGCAGGCGTTGGGGCAATTAGCGAATGATTTGCAACAGGCAGTGAGCGTGTTTAAAATATAAACAGAGAGATGACGGAGGGTTTTTATCATGATCATTACGAATCTTGAAACAGTTCCAGGAAAGCGGATTATCGAGCATTTTGGATTAGTGTCGGGCAGCACGGTACGCGCAAAACATATTGGGAAGGATATTCTGGCAGGGCTGAAAAACATAGTCGGCGGCGAATTAAAGGGCTATACAGAACTTCTGCAAGAATCCCGTGAGGAAGCGACGGCGCGCATGGTGGAACAAGCCAAAAAACTGGGAGCGAATGCGGTGGTGAATGTGCGCTATTCCACGTCCTCTGTCGCGCAAGGCGCGGCGGAACTTTATGTCTATGGCACGGCGGTAAAAGTCGAGTAATGCCAACTGTAGGCCGAAACAACGTTTCGCCCCTACAAGAAGAGGAGGCATCATGGATGCGTTAATCAATCTTGGAATCTTTTTGACGCTGATGATCGTCGGCTATATCTTCGGAAAAGCCGCTGAAGTTAAGCATTACAAGTCTATCGAAAAACGGGAAAAGGCATTGATCGGACTGCCTGCTGTGACATTGAAGCATTTAGGCGACGACGTGCTGATTACCGACGCGAAACTCGTCAACGGTAACGTCGTGATTTCGGTGGATTATTTCAAAAAATTTTTAGCCGGACTGCGCAATCTGTTCGGCGGGCGCATGAGTTCGTATGAAAGCCTGATAGACCGCGCCCGTCGGGAAGCGGTGTTGCGCATGAAAGAAGAGGCCAACGGCTGGGATATGGTCTTAAATATGCGCCTCGAAACCTCATCCATCAACAATGGCGCAAAAGGGTCGGTGTCCAGCATCGAAGTGCTGGCCTATGGCACGGCGATTAAATATCAGGCAGCACCCGCGCAGCAGCCTGCGCCAGCTGCGCCGAAACCGCTGGAACCACCCGCCCTGCCAAATGACGTGGGACGTTATAAGGTCACGTTTTCCGGCCAGATCGCTCCGGGACAATCCCTTGATGCGGTCAAATCGAATATCGCAGAGTTGTATAAAGTCCCGGTGGAACGCTGCGCCAGCATGTTTACCGGACGGACGGTGGTTATTAAAGAAAATGTAGATTACGACACGGCGCAGAAATATCAGAAAGCGTTCGGCAAAACCGGCGCGATTTGCCAGATCGAACCGATGTGAGGGACGGCTCAATCACAAAACACCTGTCAGACACCTTAATGAAGATTAAAAATTTAGTTCGGTAGCGGCGTTTCCTACCTGCCCCCCTCCCCGTTGGGGAGGGGTTGGGGGTGGGGTTTTTGAGGAGATTGCCGAATTAAATATTTAATCTTCATAAAGGTGTCTGACAGGTCTGTTCAATCACAAAACATTCCAATACCGGAGAACATGGAGATCGCTCGCCATGCATGATTTATGTTCGCATCACGACACCCGTTAGCCGATTATTCTGAAGAGACGCGCATTGATTACCTGAGCGTGATCGCCGCCTTAGCGTCGGTGGATCAGAGCATTTCAGAGGCCGAACTGACGCAGCTCCGGCTTTTTTGCGAAGCCATCGGCGTGAACGAAATGGGCATCGGCAGCGTGCTGGCTGTTGCGGCAGACCCGATGTCGCTCGACCTCTCCGCTGTTACCGCGCATTTTGCCGCGTCTGACCTGAAATTTACCTTATTGACCGACTTGCTGCTGATGACGCACGCCGATGACGATGTGGCCTCGGAAGAGAAAGACCTGTTGAACCAGGCCATTGCGCGATTGGGAATCTCGGCGGCGCAGATGCAAGCGATTGCCGGGTATGTGACCAATCTGCGGGCGGCGCAGGCGTATAAGCGCGGACATGACGCGGAATGGCGACGCATCGGCGGCGAAATTGGCGATGCGCTGAAACGCCAGGGAATCCCGCTGAAATGCATCGTCGCCACCGACATTCTGAATAACGCCAACAATCGCTCCGAAGGCGCTCAGGCGTTCCAAATTGGCGTATTGAGCGCGGCAAGCGCTTGCAAAAACGGTCAGTCGAAACTGTAATTTCGACCGACGCCATTTTCAAAGGAGAAGAATGGAAACCGGACAGACAAAAATTGTGGAAAAAATTCTGGCGCTGAAACGGGCGAGAAATGCCGTGATTTTGGCGCATAACTACCAGTTGGGCGAAATTCAGGATATTGGCGATTTTGTCGGGGATTCGTTAGAATTAAGCCAACAGGCCGCGAAAACCGATGCCGACGTGATTGTCTTCTGCGGCGTGCATTTCATGGCGGAAACGGCGGCGATTCTTTCCCCGCAAAAAACCGTGCTGCTGCCGGATGCTCATGCCGGCTGCCCGATGGCGGACATGATTACCGCCGACCAGCTTCGCGCCATGAAACGCGAGCATCCCGGCGCGGCGGTCGTCTGTTACGTCAATTCCAGCGCGGAGGTCAAAGCGGAATCCGACATCTGCTGCACCTCGGCCAATTCCGTTAACGTGGTCGAAAGCCTGAAAGAAGAAGAGGTCTTGTTTGTGCCGGATCAATATCTTGGCATGAACACGGCGCGCCAGACCGCCAAAAAGATGATCTTCTGGCCGGGTTATTGCCCGACGCACGCCCGGATCACGCCCGCCACCATCGAGCGGATGCGCGGCGAATTTCCCAGCGCCAAAGTCGTCGTGCATCCCGAATGCCGCCCGGATGTCGTGGCATTGGCGGACGGCGCGTTCAGCACCTCCGGCATTCTGCGCTACGCCAGCCGCGAAGACACGCGCCAGATGATTGTCGGCACGGAACTCGGTATCATCCACCGCCTGCGCAAAGAGCATCCTGACAAGCAATTCATCCCGATTTCCGAGCAAGCGGTCTGCCCGCACATGAAAATGATCACGCTCGAAAAAGTGCTCTGGACATTAGAAGAGATGTCGCCGCAGATCACCGTCTCCGAGCCGATCCGCGAGCAAGCGATCTCTGCCATCGAACGGATGCTTGCGCTCAGTTAAGCAATCGCTATCAGACCTCACAGGTTTTGAAAACCTGTGAGGTCTGATAGCGCGGCGTCGGACATTTCAGGGTAGAGACCGGCGGGGCGTCTCTACGGAATTTGCGATTTATGTTGAGGCTGATGGCGGCACAAACGTTCGACGATTCTCGCCGTTTTGCCAATTAATTTATATCCGGCGTCGCTGATGATGGCGAGATTGTCGCCGGGTTGATGCCAGTGCGCGAATGGCTGATCGCCGGTGCTGGTGATTTGAACGGCGTGAATCCCTTTTTGCGCGAAGGGATAGGCATCGAACGGCGTCAGCATCTCCGGGTCGTCAAAGTGCGCGATTCTGTCCCCCACGCCGACTGAATCAATATTGATTACGGCCTTTATCCTTTGCAATTCCTTGCTTCGTTCGGCCTCTTCGACAAACCGGTACGCGCCGAATTTATTCCATTCTTCCGCGTCGAACGCGACAAACGCGACCTGATCCGCCAGCGGCGATTCTGCAAGCCGCCGCGCCGCGCAAAGCAGCGCCGCGACGCCGCTGGCGTTGTCGTGCGCTCCGACGGTATTAAAAAAGGAATCGTAATGCGCCGTTATCAGCGCGGAAGGCGTTTCGCCGCGCTGCGCGATGATGTTGGCGATCTTCTGGCCGGGAAGATAGCGCGAATTCACCGAAAGCCGGACGCGAACGGTCTGCTTGCGATGCAGCGCCACGCGGAGAAACATCCAATCATCCGCGCCAATCATCAAATATGGCGTCGGATCGCTCGCGTCGTCGCGAGACTGCGGCCAGATCGTGTGATTGCCGAGCAAACACGCTGCCACCCCATGTTCATTCACCACCGGAAAAAGTTCCCAGTAATACGCTTCGAATGTCGCGATATAATCCGGCAAGCCCGCCGCGCCGGGCTGAATCACGCCTTCGATTTCGCCGGGCGTCGCGCCAGACCAGACCACCGGCAGGCAGGCTTCAAACGGGCGCGATTTCGGCGTCAGGAAGACGCCGCGCGGCGCTTCGAGCAGTTCCCAGCCGGTAAACGGAAATTCCTGCAAACGGACGGCATACCCCATTGCGCGAAATTCAGCGGTGAGAAATTCCCGCGCCGCCGCATTCCAGACCGAACCCGCGGAGCGCGGCTGCTGGCAGAGAAAGCGCAACGTATCGGCAACGTATTTGGATGTCATTTGCAATATGCCTCAACAAATCCGGCCTGATTTTCAATCGTTCCGCTCGGATATTTGATCCTGGCGACATAGGAGACTCGCGGCCCATCAACAATGCAGCGATATTGGCGAGTTTCGGCAGACGTTTTAATCGTAAGAAACATTGGCGTCGTGACCGCGCTCCAATTGGAAATCCCCACGTCATAATAATGGAATGGCTCTGTGGTCTCAGGCAAGGCCAGTCCGGCAGGAATGTAAATATATTCGGGGGTATTGCAGGTCAAGGCAGAACAGGCTGCCGGATTGCACGCATCGCCAAAACCGCAGTCATTATTCCCGGCATTCTGCGCCGTTTCTCCGGCCTCGCCGTGTCCGGAGCCTTTGCCGGTCGGCTCAATAATCCACGCATCCATATTCACCGCGCCTTCCCAGGTCAATCTGACTTCCAGATCGGCCAGGCGTTCTTGAGGCGCTGTCACAGAATCACGCTCGTGACAGCCTGTCGCCAATAAACAGAATGCGCCGAGCAATAATCCTTTCGCGATCCTTCGACCAATACATGCGAGCATTGCCCCTCCTTTTGTCAGTGTTTACGTACCACCGACGTCCTCGTCGGCCTTTTCACGAAAGCACGCATTCTCAGGCCGACGAGGACGTCGGCGGTACAGGATGGCTGTCTAATTCACCGCGCATTCAGGCGGCGAACACGGCTATCCGCTATGTGTATTGACACACAAGGTTATAGACAAGCTGTCAGACACCTTGAAGGTGTCTGACAGCGATTTCCTCGCCATAACGTTCTATGTCATTACAGATAGGACGTAAACAGTTCCCTCTTTTTTATGCGCGTTTAAAGCGTTTCAGGCGCTGCGCGACCATATCGGTAAAAAAAACCAATTCGTCGGATTTCAGCAACCAGGCGGAGATGATAAACGCCGCCGCGCCGACGCCGATGGCGGGAATCAGCACCCATTCATGCGCGTAGGCCGGGGCGATAAACGGCCAGCAGCAGAGTCCCATGATGGCAGAGGCAAGCGCGGATTTGCCGGTGGAAATTCCGATTGTTCGCCAGCCAATCGGGCCAAGCCGCTTGCGCAGCGCGTAAATCAACAAGAGCATGTTGCAGAACGCGGCCAGCGTGCTGGCGAGGGCGAGGCCGTTATGCTGCATCGGCTTCATCAGAATCAGGCTGCTGACAATGCTGAGAATCAGCGCGGCCACTGCGCATTTGACGGGCGTTTCCGTGTCTTTCAGCGAATAAAAGACCGGCACGATAATGCGCGACGCCGCAATCGCCGACAGGCCGAGCATGTAGCACAACAACGCCTGCGCGGTGGCCTGCGTGTCTGCCGGAGTGAAACGACCATATTCGAACAGCGCGGCGGTAATCGGCACGCGCAGCACAATCGTGCCGATCATCGCGGGGATCGTGACGAATTGCACCATTCTGAGGGCAAACGAGAGCGTGTCGAGAAACTGGTCATGCTCCCCTTTCGCCGCCTGCGCCGACATGGTCGGCAGTACCGCCGTCGCCACCGGCATGCAGAAAATTCCAAGCGGAAATTCCTGCACGCGGTTGGCGTAATACAGATACGAAACGCTCCCTTCCTGCAAATACGAGGCGAGCAGCGTGTTGATAAACACCGTGATTTGGTGAATCGCGAGGCCGAAGAGCGTCGGCAGCAACAGTTTGCCGATTTTCTGCACGGCGGGGCTTTTGTAGTCGAAACTGACGCGATAGCGGAAGCCGCGTTTCACCATTGACGGCACTTGAAACAGCCATTGCAGCATTCCGCCCGCCACGACGCCGATTGCCAGCCCCGTCACCGGCTGATTTTTAAACAGCGGACAGAGCCAGAAGACCGCCGCAATCAGCGTGACATTCAGCATTGCTGGCGCTAAGCCGGGAGCAAGAAAATGTTGCAACGAATTTAAGACGCCGGTCGCGAGCGCGGCGAGGCTGATAAAAAAGACATAAGGAAAGCAGAGCCGCGTTAATGAAACGGTCAGCGCGAATTTCTCCGGGTTTGAATCGAAGCCCGGCGCGATGACTTTGATAATGGCAGGCATGAACACCATGCCGAGAATTACGATAGCCGTGAGCAGCATCATCAGCAGCGTCATGACCGTATTGGTCAGTTTCCAGGCGCGTTCTTCGCCTTGCTGATGCTCTTCGACAAAGACCGGAATGAACGTGACGGTCAGCGCTCCTTCACCAAGAAAGCGGCGCAGCATATTGGGAATGCGGAACGCGACGAAAAAGACGTCCGCCTCCATCCTCGCGCCGAAGGCGGTGGCGATCACCATATCGCGGAGATACCCAAGAATCCGCGTGACCATCGTCGCCAATCCGACGACTCCAGCGGCTTTTGTGACATGTTTTTGTGATGACATCGAGTGGTTTCCTGATAAAACGAACGCCAGTTCTGCCAGGTTCTAAACGTAATAACACAAAACGTTACGGCATAGCCGTCAGGCACTTTAAAAGTGTCTGGCAGCTTTCCGCGTTCCACAATGTTCGATGTCAATACATCTAAACTCTGACAGAAGTTCCGCGTTTCGTCATATAGAGGCAAGCATTGAAAATTAATATCTCATGTTACGCAGC
The DNA here is from genome assembly GCA_000739515.1 of Candidatus Moduliflexus flocculans. GTDB lineage: Bacteria > Moduliflexota > Moduliflexia > Moduliflexales > Moduliflexaceae > Moduliflexus > Moduliflexus flocculans. Next base: position 915,182 of record DF820456.1, on the reverse strand, counting down.
CGATTCGAGACGAATGACCGCACACTCCCCTCCGGGGAGGGGGTGGGGGTGGGTTCTTGACACGAGCAATCACTCACGGACGAACCCACC
>DF820456.1:893056-914850 GCA_000739515.1 Candidatus Moduliflexus flocculans | reverse complement strand
ATTGAAAATTAATATTCTGCCCTTCTCAGACCTCACAGGTTTTTAAAACCTGTGAGGTCTTATTAAAAATTAATGCTCGCATCTATAAAATATTAATATTTCCCCCCAACCAACAAATCAGTGGACAGGAACAAGTAATTCGTCATAGACTTGCACGCGCTTGTCCGACGAAAGCGTATACACCACGTCAATAACGATACTTGCGGTTCCAGGCCAGCAATACGAGACCGAGCCGCCAATCCTGATCAGATGGGCATTCGCATTGCCGCCAAGCGATAAACCGCTGCCTCCGCATAATTCGCCGCTGGCAAGCTCGCCATCTTCCAATTCCAATTTCTCTTCCGAATAGCCCTTCTTGTTCCGGCTCTTTTTGATCAAGACCACTCGCGGATGATCGACGACGGATTTGAGGTCTTTATCTGCCGGAACATCACCAAACGAAGAGACACCATCTCCTTGATGCCAATATAGGCAGAGCCCTTCTTCTGGCGTGAGTCCCCATGATTTCGGAATGGCGATGGCGTCCGGATGCGCTGAAATCTGGCAGGGCGTTTGTTCGAACGCGCCGAGAGTTTCTTCGCGAATCTGCTCGCAAAGCGCCAGGTTCTTTTTAATGGAGGCGATGAGTTCGGGGTCTCTGACCAGAGAAAAATAGTTCGGCCACTCCTGAAGGGTTGTTATGCCGATTTCCAGGCAGTCATTGATCTTGCCAATCCCTTGTTTTGCCAGCATGAGATCGTTTTTTACCCAATAAAATGACTCGATTTCATCTATGGTGGAACGACGGTCAGGATAACGCGGCCAGCCGCATCGCTTGTAATAGAGCGACAACATTTGTTCTGCGTTCGCGAAATCGCCGCGCTCGTAGATTTCAAGAAATGTTCGTCTTGTGTTGTGCTCGCCTTCCTTCGTGCATGCGTTTTCGCCGCTGATCGCCGTTACCTCGCCAGGAGACATCATCGTGAACATGATCACTAAAAATAGATAGATCAATTTCGGTATCTTCATGATGAAAACCCATACATTTCAGCCCTGTCAGGAGAATGCATGTTACCAGGAATTATTTTAATGTTGATTCAACCGCGCTAATTTTTTGCGCTGTTCCTCGCGGAACACATCGCGATTAAGGACGGCTTGCGCTTCAGGGTATTTTTGAAGAATATCAGCCAGATCATCTTGAGAAAACGCAAACAACGTGACATCAGTCAGGGCGATCATGGTGGCGGAACTCGGCTCTTGCGAAAAAAGCGCCTGTTCGCCGAAAAAGTCGCCGCTTTTTAACGTTGCGAGCGAAATCCGGTCGCTTTCGGCTGACGTTTCCTCATTTTCGCCGCTCAACAAAGACGTATAGACGCCGATTTCGCCGGAGGCCAGAAAGTAGATGGTTGCGCATGGAGCGCCTTCCAATACCAATGCGGTGCCTTTTTCGGCGTTCATTGGCTTAAAATGAGCAATAACGTCGCGCTGCGCTTTGGGAGGGAGACTGCGCAAAAACGACACTCGCGCCAACGCTAATTCCAGCAGGCGATGGCGGGCTTGCGTTTTCAGCATTTCAAGCATTTCCGGGCGCGTCCGGGCGATTTTCAGGAACAGGCTGCGCGGAATGTCGAGAACGAGGCTTTCTTGCTCGGCGCATAACGACACCGACGGATCGCGCTGATCGAAAAGCGCCAATTCGCCGAACGTCTGCCCGGCGCTCAGCGTGCCGAGGCACGTGTCGTGCAAATCATTGTCCTTGCCCGACACCCGAATTTCGCCGTCAATGATGACAAACAATGATTTCGCGGTTTGATCCTGCGCGGTAATCTGTTCGTTCGCGGCAAATTGGCGGAGCGTCGAATTCGCCTCGATTCCGCGCAATTCGGAGACTGATAATTTCACGAACATCGGAATCTGGCGTAGCGCCGCGACAATATCCAACGTGGTTTCGACTGACGGCGCGGCCTGCTGCGCTGTTTCCGGCTCGACTGCCGCCGTCTCGATGCTGGAAAGCGACTCCTGATAGGCTTGCAAGTGCGCGTCGGCCACGCTGTTGCGCAAGACGTACAATTCTTCTAATCGCGCAAACAGTTCGTCGTTGCCGGGATCAAGGCGCGTAATCATTTTCGCGGCGGCCATCGCTTTGGCGATATTGCCATGATCCGCGTATAACAATGCGGCGGCGGCGAATTCCTGAATCGCTTCCGGGATGTCTCCGGCGCGTTCGTGCAGCCGCCCAAGCGCAAGATGAATCGGAATGGCTAATGGCGACGAGGCCGCCTGTTCTTTCAAGCGCTGCCGGTGTTTTTCGATGTCGGCCTGTATTTCGTGTTTCAACGCCCCGAATCCTAACATGGGGAATCCTCCGTAAATTTCATCTTAAGAAATGTCATTTATTAAAAGGGTTAAAGATACGAATTCCGCAATCTGTAAAATCACTGGCGTTTCTTGTGACAAGAATTGAGTGAGATTCATACGCTGTTGCTGCAATCAATAAATCCGCTTGCGTTCGAGAAATCCCCTCTTTCCGAAATTGCCCACGCAGAATTCCGCTACGAACGGCTATTGCTGTTGTAATTGGCAAGACTTCACACCGTAGTCGAAGAAAACTATCAAACCAATCGTTCTGTCGTCGCGCATCTTTATATGTCAAACCATAGTAAATCTCATCTATCGTGATTGCGCTTATGAATAAGATGTCTTGCTGACGCAACCATTCGTCAACGAGCGGATTGGGCTGGCGTTTCATCCCTTCACTGATGATATTTGTGTCACAAAGAAAATTCATATTCATCACTTTCAAACTCAACGGCTCTATTCTGTCTCGTCGGAATTTCTATCTCAACACGTTCATCTTCTTGAATCGTATGTAATTCGTCCAGAAGTTCAGAAATTGTTGGGCGATATTGAGAAGAGGAATTTTTTACAAAATTTCTATACACCATGATATCAATCACAACGGCGAGCGGTTTCTCCTCGTCAATGACCATCTGAGGCTCTTTCGCAGAATTCTGCACAATCTCGCTAAAATGTATTTCTGCATCGTGTAGTTTCCAAGTTTTCATAATGTTCTCGTTTATGCAGACAGCAGTTTGTTCAGCGCCGCCGTCGTAATCGAATGATGGCTGGCGTTCCAGACAATGGCACGTTCGGTGTTCAGCCAGATCGCTTGCGGCGATTGATGCGCCACGCCGAGCGCTTGCGCAAGCTGCTGGCTAACTTCCCGCGCATTCACCACGTCAACTTTCACGTAACGCGGCGCGCGTTCGTCGCTCAAACTGCCGAACCATTCGTCAACATCGCGTTCGACGCCGCGACTGATGGGGCAGCGCGGGCTGAATTTCAACAGCAGCAGTCCTTGCGGCGGAATCTGCTGCGCGGCGGCGTCCCAATCCGCCATTGTCGTAGGCAATATCGGTTGTTTCATGTTGTAAAACTACAAGAATATGAGTAAGAAAGGATAAGGACGAATCGTACAATTTCATCCGTTCTTCCCCTTATCCCTGTACGTATTTTCTCGCTCAAGCCAGATTTCCAAACCTTGTACATTCAAAAACACGTCTGGCTCAAGAATTGTCCAGATCGCTTCATCTGTCAAGAGTGAATCATGTTTTTTGATCTGCGCTTTCAGATAAGCGCGAAGCCGCTCTTGCAAGCGTTCGGTTCGATGCTCGCGGTCGCAATTCGCGTCTTGCGCGAGTTTCACATAGGCATCAACGCCGCGATGCAATTCCGTTGCAAGTCGCGCAACATCGCTCACGCAGCCGAAATGCGTCAAATACATCCGCTCCGGGCGATGCGCCATGAGCAGGTCAATCGAACTGCGCATGGCGTCAGGATCGAAATGCACCGGCGTGCTGGTGGGAAAAATTAACGCGCCATTTGCTGTATCGAATTCGCGATAGGAGAGGCCGAACGTGTCTCCGGTAAACATGCCCCGACTGCGCTCGTCCCAGATGCAGATGTGATGGAACGCGTGACCGGGCGTATCGAGACACACGAGCGTTCGGCCATTCAGATCGAGCGCCATGCGATCTGCTGCGGCAAGAAGCCGCTCTTTTGGAATCGGGACAATCTCGCCGAAAAACTGCCGGAAACGCGCCTCGCCATACACCTCAATCGAGCCGTTGATCAAGCGCTCCGGGGCGCTGAGATGCCGCGCGCCGCGAGGATGAACAACCACCTGCGCATTTGGCAACGCTCGCAACAGCGTTCCTGCGCCGCCGGCATGATCGAGATGAATATGCGTCAGGATGACGTAACGCACCTGCTCCGGCGCGATCTGCGCGAATTTTAACGCTTCAAGCAAACGCGGCGCGGAATAGGAGACGCCGGTATCCACAAACGCCACCTGCTCGCCTTCGACAATAAGGTAACTTGCGTCAAATCCGGCTCGCAGCAGGCCGGTGTCAATGATGATGATCTGATTTGATATGCGCTGATATAACATGATGAACGTAGAGACGCCCCGACGGGGCGCTTGTTGTTAAAATGAACATTATCTGACCATTTGTTTCATTATCTCGCGCAGCGGCTGTCCGTATTCTTCGGTATCGAGCGCATATTCGAGCGTGACATGCAAAAAGTGCAACGGATCGCCGGTCGTGTACCAGCGTCCTTCTTCCACCGGCTGCGCCACCACGCGATTCCCCCGGCGGATGTATTCTTCGATAGCGTCGGTCAGCCAGAGTTCGCCGCCTTTTCCCAATGGCAGTTCCGACAAAATGTCGCAAATTTCCGGGACAAGAATAAAGCGCCCGAAATTGCTGAGGAGCGACGGCGCGTCTTCGCGTCGCGGTTTTTCCACGATTCGCTCAATTTCCATGATCGGCGATGGCTCTTTTAATTTCAGAATGCCGTACAGGCTGACTTCTTCCGGCAGCACTTCCTGACAGCCCATCACGACGGCCTGATTGCGCTCATAATTTTGAATGAGTTGCTTCGTGAAGGGAATTTTGGATTTCACGAGATCATCGCCGAACGCGAAGACGAACGGTTCGTTTCCGACGATGCTGGCGGCATTCAGGACAGGCGTGCCGTTGCCATAGGGCCCTTTCTGGCGGATATAAATAAAATTCGCCATCTGCGCGATCTGCTCGATCTTTTCAAGGTATTTGGTTTTTCCCGCTTGCCGCAGTTCATTTTCCAGGACGGCGTTCTGGTCGAAATAATCTTCCAATGACTTTTTATCAGCGCGGGTCACGAAGACAATGTCTGTAATTCCAGCCTGCACCATCTCTTCCACAACATAGTGCACAATCGGTTTATCCACAATCGGCAGCATTTCTTTCGGCAGCGACTTCGTGGCCGGCAGAAAGCGCGTGCCAGAACCCGCGACAGCAATCACGCCTTTGGTAATTTTCTGTTTTCGTTTCATAGTTTCCCATCCTTATTTTAGCGCCTGCATCGTCTTTCTTTCCCCATAATATTCAGGATGACCAACGCTTGCCTTACCGCCCGCCCAACAAGGCTAAGCAAAATGCTTCTGACGCGGTTCCGCCGCGTTGCCAAAGCACGCGCTGACACTCCGAACTGATCATTCATGTGACGCAGCAGTTTCAAGGCCGCTGACCGCGAACTTCCCTTCGACAGGCTCAGGGAACGTCGCCGTCCATTCCCTGAGCCTGTCGAAGGGAACAGGAACGACGCGCTTTGATAGAACTTCACAGCCCTGCCCTCCCAGAAGGGGAATTGTCGGCAACGCCGCGTCACATGAGATCATCACGATCACCTGGCGAGTCCGCATATCATGACATAGACGCATTTGTCAATAAAAATGACAGTGGTTCGTCACCACTGTCCAAGGTTCGTCACCACTGTCCAAACTGTATAAAATTATAGACATCTGCTGTATAAAAAAATAGACACCGCTGTCATAATGACCTTGAGAATGCCCGTATTTTCAGGGAAAAACTGTGGTGGTACATTTCTTGCTAATTTATCAGACAATGTGCTTTTCTCATGACCATTTGGAAAATTTCATGTTGACAAGGAGACAGTATGCATACGCAGCACACGATTAAAACGCAGGTGTCATGCTCTGGAATTGGCTTACACACGGGCAACCCGGTAAATATGACCTTTCATCCTGCCAGCCCTCAGAGCGGCATTGTGTTTAAACGCATAGATATTGACGGATATCCGACAATCAAAGTCAGCCCGGAACATATTGGAGATTTAAGTTACGCGACCACAATTCAGCAGGGCGACATCAGCATTAAAACCATCGAACATGTGTTATCCGCCGTGAGCGCGTTGGGCATTACGAATCTGCTGATTGAGCTTGACAGCAACGAGCCGCCGATTCTTGACGGCAGCGCCGCCTGTTTTGTAGATATGCTGCTCGATGCCGGATTAACCTCGCAGCGCGGGCAAACACGCGTTATGCAGGTTCGGCAGTCGTTGGAAGTGCGCCATAAAGACAGCATCATGTCCGTCGAGCCATTTGACGGGCTGAAAATCACCTACACGATTGATTTTCCCAATCCGCTGATCGGCACGCAGACCAAAACGATGCGAGTGACGCCGTTAGCGTATATGAGCGACCTTGCCCACGCCCGGACGTTTTGCATGTACGAAGAAATCGAATATCTGTGGAAAATGGGCTTGTCAAAAGGCGGCTCGCTTGATAATGCGGTTGTGTTCGGACGGGATCGCGTAATGAACGACGCCCCGTTGCGCTACGCCGATGAGCCAGTGCGACATAAAATGCTCGATTTGATTGGCGATCTGACGTTTTTAGGTCATCCGATCTGCGGACATATCAAAGTCTATAAAGGCGGCCATCTGCTGCATACGAAATTCGTCAAAGAATTACTCGCCCATCCTGAAACCTGGCGATATGTGGTAGAGCGCGACATTGATGAACATCTGACGATAACGCCGCGCAATGCCTCGAATGAAGCCGGCTTGCTCGTTCAACCCGCGTTTGCGAGCTAATTTTTTCTCCCTGTCGGATATTTTAATTCTGGCAGGGAATTGAAAATTTCTGTTCGCCGACTTTTTTGCTTGACAAAAATTCCCCGGACTTCATAAAGGGGAATCATTCAATCTGGATGTGGGGATATAGCGCAGCTGGGAGCGCACCTGACTGGCAGTCAGGGGGTCACGAGTTCGAATCTCGTTATCTCCACCATTTTTTCAGCCGTTTTCCTTTGGGAAAACGGCTTTTTTATTTCAGGCCAGCCTGCGTAAAGAAATAAGCATGAAATGTGACGTTGGATTTTATTCAACGCCGCCGAATTTGGCGACGGTTTATCTGAAATTAAATTCTTCAAAGTGCAGCCGCGATGTCGAGAGTCCCTTCTGCCGTAGCTGATTCTGAAATGTCTCCCGCATCGGCAGCGGCCCGCAGAAATAGATGTCGCACTCTGCCAGAGCTTTTCCAGATGCCATGATGTTGTCCAATGTGAGATACCCGTCTTGTTTGGTGCAGCTCAGATGCGGGCGAAAATTCGCATATTGCGCCGCGATCTGCTGAATTTCTTCGACGTATAAGTAATCTTCCGGGACGCGCACGTTATAAAAGAAATCAATGTCATACTCCAACGTCCCACGAAAACTGCGCATCCAACTTAAAAACGGCGTGATGCCGATTCCGCCCGCAATCCAGATTTGCTGTTTGCCGCCGGAGCGATAGTCGAACATGCCATATCCGCCGTCAACAAACGCGCGCGCGCCAGCGCGCAGATGCGCGTACATGGCGTGGGTGAAATCGCCGCAGGCTTTCACCGCCAGACGCAAATGGTTATCATGCGGCGCGCTGCTGATCGTAAACGGATGCGGCTCTTTCGGGAAGCGCTCATCGTCGAAATAGACAAACAAAAATTGGCCGGGGCGAAAGCTCAATTTCGTCTGTTGCGGCGCTAAGGTCACTTCTAATGCTGATGAAGACAATTTTCGAATATCTTGCACGATATACGCCGCTTTCTTTTGTGCCACACTGTAACATAATTCCTTATAGCCATACACGAGGATCGCTGCCGCCGATACTGCTATCACATATCCAAACACGACGGGGCTGCGTCGGATAAGGCTGTCAACTAACAGCAGATGCGCTATGCCGACGAGAAAGAAAAGGCCGATCAGGCGATGAAACCAGCGCCAGAGATGATAACGCGCCGGGATTTTCGCCCAAAGATGGTATGATGGCGGGATTTTCGCCACAAGCCCCTGACCGTAAGTCGTGAACGCGCGGATGATTCTGGGAAGCAACGCCCAGACCGCAAGCGCGATGAGTCCGGTCAACGCGATGCCGCCAAGCGTTGTCCCGACGCTGCCATCCGCAAGCACCGGAATGGTCAGCGTATGTGCATACACCACGATCAGCGCCACAACAGCGGTCTGGCGATGCGCCTGATACATGCGATCCAGCCCGCCGAACAGCGGCTCAAGAACACGCGCTTTCGTGGCTAAAAACAGGATGCAGGCCATCAAAATGATCGCGCTGGACGCTAAAACTTCACTCACGATTTTTATGGTAAAATCGCGGCGGCCATTATCAGGCGGCAGAAAACTAAGCCATAAAACAATATTCACGACGACGAATAAAAGGATCAAGATCTTCCCCGCATATTTTCGCATAATCGTTTCCTTGCCGCAACCATGGAGGAGTGCAAAAGCACACTTTTGCACTCCTCCTGTTCAATCGCAATGTATCACACGATAACTATTCAACGGCCTCAATCGAAGGGGCGTTCATCCCCTCATCAAAACTTAGAAATATTCAAATTCTTGATCCAAATCGTCAGGCTGACCGCCGGGCGCATTCAAATGCTCTCCTCTTTGATGGGCGAGGGATGAATAAAGATGCGATGTCTGCATTGCTGTGGACGCCGCGTTCATTGGCGTTTCGGAGAACGCGGAACGCAGCAGCGCGACTCAGCGGTCTTTGGGATTCCTCGAATTAATTGCATCACTTTCCTGAGGCTGCGCGGATATATGTTCCATCATCGCCAGCGCGCTCGCAGTAAGTTTAATAGGTAGCGACTGCCGATTCGAACAATTCCTTCGTCATGGCGGGGATATTGCCGGAGCCGTAGAATTGTTCAAGAATCCGCTGCCACTCGCCATTGCTGGCAATCGCTTTCATCCCGGCCTTCAATTTCGGCTCGTAATACGCAAAATCCGGGTGGCGATCATTCAGGTTGATAACGCTATTGATCTGGTGGAATGGCACATCCTGGTAAACCTCGTACTCGGCGGCGCGCTCCTTAAAGAGATCGCGCAGCATCAGTTCGATTGAGAACTCAGACGCAACCCCAATGTCATCTCGTCCGCCATCCAATTTTTTAAAAATGAATTCTAACCCATTCGCCGGGTCAACATTCAAATGGTTCTCCTTGCCGATGACATCCGTCGTCCCGCCGCCCAAAACCCCGATCTGGTAGTCCTTCAAATCCGATAGCTTCTGATAGGCAAATCCTTGAGGGAAACGGTCTTTGCGATAAAAGACTAAAAACCGGCTGACAAACAGGGGGTATTCATGAAGGTGCGCTTGAATATCAGGAGCAAACGTATTTTTGACGCCAAGATAGGCCAGCGATTCATTGGCGGAAACTTGCTCAATTGCTCGACGCACGGGGAGATAGGTCACCGTAATGGGAACTCCTTGCGATTCGAACGCGGCACGTACGAGTTCCACCAGAATTCCTTCTTTCGAGATGCTGCTTTCGCCCATGACTGGGGGATATTTGAACGCCAGGACTTCCAGCAGCTTTTCATCAGCCGCCCAAAGGGCTGTTCCCATTGAGACGACTCCGAGCACAACAATAATCCCCACAATGGCGTTGCGAAATCTTTTCATGCTGCACATAGGTATTTCCTCCTTCTGTTGAGTAAAAAAACTGTTCACGTTAGGAAATCTTCTGGGAACATTTCCCCATTAAGATTTCCAGATAATCAGCCTCGCCACCTCTAAAAAAGCATCCCCCCTTTCACAACACTGCCTCGTCTATTTATATCTGCGTCTCCCGCACAAAGAGGATGTTGCTGTAATGAACGAAACGCTTTTTCTTGTCGCCCTCTTTGTTGCTGCCTTCTTTTATAGATGCGAGCATTGATGTGTCAGAAGACCTCACAGGTCTCAAAGACCGGTGAGGTCTGTTGTGATGAATTTTCAATGCTCGCATTTATAAGATTAGACCCACGAAAAATTTGTCAAGCTTCATTTGACCACCGAATTCAGGTCTTGCAGAGAATAAGTTGTCAGACACCTTGAAGGTGTCTGACAGCTAAAACGCACTATTTTACATCCACGACCGCCGCGCCAGTTTGACCGAAGATTTATAATCGTGGTAAAATCCAATTCTTCACAAAGTCAGGCACAAACCATTGATACGCGAAAACCGCAATCGCAATAACACCGACAATCACAACCAAGATTTGCGTGACGGTATGATTGATATGTTTCAGAATTTTTAACAGGCTGTATGTGACTGAAAACGTGATGAAAAGCAACAGAAGTCCCTTCAACAAATTTTCCATGATTATCGGAAAATTCGCGGTTAATTGATTGATTAACCCTGACAAATTATCTACGTGCTTCGCCACAATCAGCAGAAGAGGCAGCAAGAGCATCAATAAGACGGCTGGAATGCCAATTTTAATGAATAAACGCAAATTGAATTTCAGCCAGCGGCGAATATCTCCGCTCGGCGAAATCGCATATTCGAACGATAGCAGATTATACCGAAGCACCTGAACAACGCGCTCTAACGCAGTATCGTCATCAAGAGCCGGAACATCTGGCTTTGACAGCACTCCAGTAGAAGAGACGATTTCTTGCACCGAATGACGCCACGAAAGTTTTTTGACCGGCACGATTGCCGTTGTCTGATTTTCAGCATGTTCGTTCATAACATTCCTTTTAATAGTCAAAATTACGAATTTCGTTGACGCGCATCGTTTTTGGTTTTGACGGTCAAAAAGACCCCAACGAAAAGCCCTAACCCCGCAGCAAGCCCAATCCCTACGATAGAGAATTGAAAATTCGTATGAGTACCTCGCAATTTTTCTTTCGAGTCCTCCAATTCCTTGCGTGTTTGGTCAAGCTCTTTTGATAAGGCTTCTTTTTCCTGTTGAAGTTTCGCGTTTTCCTGCTGGCACGTATTCAGGCGATCTTTATAAAGCAATGCCTGTTTCGTCAGGTCATTGATCATCTGGTCTTGTTGTGTGCAATCCCAAATCGCATAAGACATGTTGCTCAAAAATCCGATCATTCCAAAACAGCCGAGAAAAATAATAACAACATATCGGCGTATTTTTACCATATCTCCTCCTTGTGCTAATAACTGTTTGTCTTTTTATCTACCAGGGGTTTCACCCCCTAACTGACAATATTTTCATATCCATGTCATTATTCGAACCAATTTTCGATGGTTATGCCGTCGAAATTCTCAAAATCCGCCACATTCGCCGTCACGATAATCAATCCATTAATCTTTGCAATTGCGGCAATCTGACCATCAATAAATGCCGGCGATAATCCTCTGAAACTCAATCGCGCTCGTTCTTGAGCGTGCCATTCTGCGGCAATTTTCACATAAGGCAAAATAGGGATGGTTCGCTCGACAACATCATATAAATAGGTTTCAAGTCGCTGACGTTTTCGAGAATCTGGCAGACGTTGACACCCGAACAGAAGTTCATGCCAAACCACAGACGCAGTGGCGATTTCATAACGATGCTGCTGAATTCGCTCTAAAACCTTTACATTCGGCATAAGGCGAATTGGTTCCGAAATGATATTCGTATCAAGCAAATAACGATGTTTCATAAGACGACCTCTCTGCCTGAAGACCGATCTCGTACCCCATCGAATTCGCTGCCGTCACATTCGGTCAATTCATCAGCATACTGCCGTCGAAATGCTTGCAACGCATCCCAAAACGTCGGCGGCTCGCGCTTGAAATTCTGGAATGTCTGCATCGAAATCAGCACGGCGACCGGCTCGCCCTCTTGCGTGAGTTCGACCGCCTCGCCCTCCTCGATGATGTGCCTGATCGCGGCGAGATGATCAGGGATGTCCGCAAAAGCAAATCGTTTTTCTGTCATGATGTTCCTCTATGTATAAAGCTGTCAGACACCTCGAAGGTGTCTATAGCTATTGTGCATGTTTTACCGTATCCGTATTCGTAGTTTTCCTTTTTGAAATACGCAAAAATGGCTATCAAGTTGAGCCGCATGATACTGCAATATGCTGGCAATAACGCGCGCTTTTTCCGTACCGGCGGCATCTTCCAATCGTAACAATAACACGCCGCAATGCTTTTTTGTGCCGTGATACACCAGTTCTCCGAAATCCTTATCCATTGTGATCACCATTCGTTCTTCCCGATACGCCAGCAAAATAATTTCTTCATCCGGCATACCTGGGTCGAGCAGACGAATAGCTTTCATATCGTATCCTTGCTGACCGATGTAGTTTTCGACTTCTTTACCGACGCCAACATCAATCAAAAATTTGATTTCCGACGTGTTCACGCGGCAACCTCGATTGGAAAGACCTGTTCTTCGCTGACCAATTCGGCGGCGTACAGCAAGACGGCATAAATATCGTCGGATTCAAGGTTCGGATAATCGGCTAAAATTTCTTGATGCGTCACGCCCGCAGCCAGGGCGCGTAGAATCTGATCCACCGTAATGCGCAGACCGCGAATCGTCGGTTTTCCCACCATAACCCGAGGATTGACGGTAATCCTTTCGAGCAATGGTTGTTGCGGTTCGAATCTCTGTATCATTTTTCCCCTTATTTTTTCACTTCAAGCTGTCAGACACCTCGAAGGTGTCTGACAGCTATAGCGTATTACTTCACATCCACGACCGCCGCGCCGGTTTGACCGAAGACTTCCGGCGTGTACATCTCGGAGATGAAGGTCGGCGGCAGGTTGAACGTGCCGCTATGCTCCGCGCTGACGAGATAGGCGACGGTATGCGTCCCTTTCTCGACGTAATCGGCGTAAAACACGACGCGGTCGTCCTTGTATTCGCTGAAAACGAACGGCGTCTCGCCCTTGATCAATTCCCGCAACGATTGATCCGTCGTCTGCAAGCCGAAATTCAGGGCGCGGAAGCCCGCCGGAAGCGGATCGTCCAACGCCACGAACAGCCGGTCGCGCGGCGTCGTCACGGTCAATTCGATTTTCACGAGATCGCCGCGAGCGAACGCGCTTGTGCCGACGCCCGCCCCTTTCACGACGGTCATCTTCTTCTGAACCGCCATGCCGTAGTCAATCGGCTCTGGATCGCCTGACGGCAAATAGGTCATCGTCGCCGTATAATAAAGCCGCCCGTCGCCTTCTTTGACGAATTCGAGGGCGTTCTGCGGCGTTTTGGCGAAATCGTCCAGCGGTTTTTCGACGCCGACGAGTTTCACCGTCCGCCCCTTGAAGATTTCCGACAGAATTTCCTGACCGTTCACTAAAACTTTGCCGGTGAAGTTCGGTTCAGTCCCTTCGAACGTGTTCAGATAGGTCGAAAGCGCGTAAAAGACGAACAGGTTCTCCTGCGTCGTGCGCCATGCCGCCTGATTTTTGCGCTCGAGCAGCAGCCATTCGATGGCCTTCGGAATGAAGCTTTCGGTTTCCTTCGTCACGCCCTGCGTTTCCATCAACGCTTGCGCCGCCGCCGCGGTGGTGCGGACGTTGGAATGATGAATCCACGCGAGATCGCCGCTGTCGCTTTCGTCGAATGACGCGGTGCGAGCGTCAATCCGCGCCGCGTTCAGAATCTCTTTGGTCAGCGTTTTGCTGATCAATTTGTCCCCTTTGCCGCGAATCACGGCTTTCAGCAGCAGCGTTTTCCCGAACACCGGCATCCGCTCCCGCACGTTGTAGAGCCGCGTGGCGTAGGACGCCTCGTATTTATCGTACAGGCTCAACGTGTAGAGGATGAAGGCGTCGGTCGCGTTCCACGCCAACTCGTTGTAGCGGTAGGCGGTGGCGCGTTCGTTCTGGCCTTTCAGCACGTTTTCGAGGTAGGTCACGGCCTTCTGCTCCATCTCCGCGTCAACCGCGTAGCCCTTTTCCTGCGCCATTTTCAACGCAAAGACGGCATACGCCGAGAGGAACGGCGACGGCCAGCGCGGCGTTTTCCAGTAGCCGAATCCGCCGCTTTCGTGCTGATAATCGGCGAACTCGTCGAGCGTGCTTTGCACGACTTTGCGATAATCGTCATCTTTGAATACATCAAGGTTAAAGCCTTTGATCANGAGCGTGAAGAGGAAGTAGAGGAATATGAGCACATCCGCGATTATCTCCATCGTCTCCCCTTCGCCTCGTAGATGTTCAAAATGGGTCGATCTGATTTTTACGTTTTGCTTTCCGGTTAGAAGAGGATGGACATGCAGGTGAGTGCGCCGTCGCACTTCTGTATCTCGGAGACGTTTAGGACGACGACATCGAAGCCTGCCTCCTTGACCATCGTGTGCGCCTCGGGGTAGCCCTGCGCCATGAGGACTGTGTCGCCGACTGCGAGCGTGTCCGCGGCGTACTCGTCCTTGCTCGGGGGTATGATTATCTGATAGCCCTCAAGGGCGGGGTGCGTCGCGTAGCGGTCGGTGGCTATCATTATGCCCTTGCCGAGGTACGTGACATAGCTCTTTAGGTGCATAATGTTTGGGTCGAAGACTGTGGAGACGGGGACCTCGAGCCACTCCTGCATCTGGGCGATGCCCTCGGGGTTCGTGCGCTGGCTTATGCCGCTGATGAGTTTGTCGTCTAGGTGAACGACGTCGCCGCCCTCGACGGTCGCGGGGCTCGTCGCCCTCTTCACCTTGACGTACTGCTTGAGGACCGCCTCTACACCCATTTCTTCGCCTCGGCGGCTTGTCTTCGCCATTCGGCAGATGAGCGCCTTACCGTTGTGGACTACGGCGTTGTCTTCTACGAACACGGAGTCAGGGTGCTCGTCGTCGCGCGGCACCTTGATTATCTCCAAACCGAGTTCACGCAGCGCCCCGCAGTACGCGGCGTGCTGCTCGCGTGCGAGACTGAGGTCAAGAGTATGGTGGAGGGGGTGGGTGCTGAGACAACTCTTGTACTTGTCTCCTATGTCGCGGACGAGGGCTCTCTTCGGCTCCAAGACAATCACTGATCGCCTAACGGGCTTTACCGCTTAAAACGTTGACCCGCCAAACCTTATACCCCCACCTCGCCACAGAGTAGCCGTGAAATGAGATGCCGGTAAACATGTACAAGGTCCTCAAGGACCTCATGAGCGCCCCAGCAGTCACGGGCTTCGAAGAGCCACGCAGGAAGAAGATAATCGAATACTACTCGAAGTACTGCGACTCCGAAAGACGAACGGCGTTTCGCCTTTGATCAAGTCCCGCAGCGATTGATCTGTCGTCTGCAAGCCGAAATTCAGGGCGCGGAAGCCCGCCGGAAGCGGATCGTCCAACGCCACGAAGAGCCGGTCGCGCGGCGTCGTCACGGTCAATTCGATTTTCACGAGATCGCCGCGATAGAACATGTCCGTCCCAACGCCCTGCCCTTTCACGACCGTCATTTTCTTCTGTACCGCCATGCCGTAGTCAATCGGTTCCGGCTCGCCTGAAGGCAAATAGGTCATGGTCGCGGTGTAATACAATCGCCCGTCGCCTTCTTTGACGAATTCGAGGTCGTTCTGCGGCGTTTTCGCGAAATCGTCCAACGGCTTTTCGACGCCCACGAGTTTCACCGTCCGCCCCTTAAACATTTCCGACAAGATTTCCTGACCGTTCAGCAGGACTTTTCCAGTAAAATTCGGCGCAGTCCCTTCGAACGTGTTCAGATAGGTCGAAAGCGCGTAAAAGACGAACAGGTTTTCCTGCGTCGTGCGCCATGCCGCCTGATTTTTGCGCTCAAGCAGCAGCCATTCAATCGCCTTCGGAATGAAGCTTTCGGTTTCCTTCGTCGCGCCCTGCGTTTCCATCAAGGCTTGCGCCGCCGCCGCAGTAGTGCGGACGTTCGAATGATGAATCCACGCGAGATCGCCGTTATCGCTTTCGTCGAACGACGCCGTGCGAGCGTCAACCCGCGCCGCGTTCAGAATCTCTTTGGTCAGCGTGCTACGAATCAATTTGTCGCCTTTGCCCTGCGCGACCGCTTTGAGCAACAGCGCTTTCCCGAAGACCGGCATCCGCTCACGCACGTTATACAACCGCGTGGCGTAAGACGCCTCGTATTTGTCGTACAGGCTCAACGTGTAGAGGATGAAGGCATCGGTCGCGTTCCACGCAAGGTCATTGTAACGATACGCGGTGGCGCGTTCGTTCTGGCCTTTCAGCACGTTTTCGAGGTAGGTCACGGCCTTCTGCTCCATGTCTGTATCCACCGCATAGCCCTTTTCCTGCGCCATTTTTAGCGCAAAAACGGCATACGCCGAGAGGAACGGCGACGGCCAGCGCGGCGTTTTCCAGTAGCCGAACCCGCCGCTTTCGTGCTGATAATCGGCGAACTCGTCAAGCGTGCTTTGCACGACTTTGCGATAATCGTCATCTTTGAATACATCAAGGTTAAAGCCTTTGATCAGTTCTTCCGCTAAAATAATCGGCAGAATCCGCGAGGTTTTCTGCTCAAGGCAGCCATACGGATAATCGAACAGGAATTCGACGCCGCCTTTGATGTCAGTGAAAATCGTCGAGGCAAGCGAGACCGTCACATTGCCCCAGCCCGGCGTCGCGTCATCCGGCACGGCGACGGTTTCGCGATGCACGTTTTCGGTCGTGCTGCCGAAGAGCGCCGTTGTGAGAGGCAAACGATGCAATAAAACCGGAATCGTGATTTTCACGCCGTCGGTTTCCTCGCCCATTTTGCCCCTGAACATGAAGGTCGCGTCGCGCTCTTCCTTCGCGGTGTAGCTGAACAAGACTTCCTCTTTGTCCGATTTCGGCAGCGTGGCTTGCTGCACGTCTTCGCTTGTCAGTTCCACGCCATCCGCTTCGGCTTGAATCGCGGCCTGTCCGTCCTGCTCCGTGCGATTGTGCGCCATGACGCCCGCCTTGATCGTGTCGCCGATGCGCATGAATGCCGGCAGCGACGAGGTCAGCATCAGGTTTTTGTTCACTTTGAAGCGCTTGTCGCCCGCGCCGAAATGCGCGTCTTTGGTGTGCGCGGTCGCCATGACCTTAAACGCCGTCAGGTTGTCCGGCAGCGTGAATTTCACGGTCGCCTTGCCGTTCGCGTCGGTGCGGACTTCCGGGTTATGATATGCGGTCGGGCGGAATTTTTCGCGCATTTCGATCAGTTTCATCATTTCCGCCATATCGAGACCGCCACCGCCCTGTTTTTCACCCTTTTCACTATAATTACGCTGCCCCACGATATTGTTGCGGAGTTCGGAAGTCAGCACGCAGAGCGGGCGTTCGCGGTAAAAATAGTCGAACGGATCGGGCGTGTTGTAGCCGATCAAATTCAAGACGCCGACATCCACGACTGAGACGACGACTTCGGCTTCGCGCCCTTTGCCATTGGCATCAGTCACGTCAAGCTGGATTTCGACCTCGTTGCCAGGGCGGTATTCTTCCTTGTCGGTCGCGACGTTGACGGTCAAGCGCCGTTCCGACGGATTGACTTTAAATCCGGCGTAGCCGATTTTGAAGCCTGGCTTGCCGAGATCAAGGTCATCTTCGATTTTGTCGTAGGCGACGCGGCCTTGAATCAGAATCACGCCGACATAGACGTTCGGGATGTAATTCGCTTGAATCGGCACGTCAATCGTGTCGGCGCTGCCGTTGACCGGCTCGACCCAGCGTTCGATCACGCCTTCGCGCTCCACCGTCACCAATGCGGTCGCGGCTTCGTAAGGCGATTTGACCAGAATGTGCGCCGTGTCGCCGGGGCGATACGCTTTAGCGTCTGCCACGATTTCAACGTAATCGTCATCCGACCGCATCCAGGCGGCGTAACCGTCGCCGACCGCGTAGAAATAATCTTCGGCTTTGATCGGATTGCCGCGACTGTCTTTGCCGTCAGCCACAACTTTGTAATAGCCGACTTTATCGAGACTTAACTTCAAGTCCTGCGCCGCCTTCGCGCTTGTCACCTGAAATTCCTGCGCGACTTCCTCTTTCTGCTCCGATTCCCAGTAAAGCCGCCCGCCGTTTCCAGCGCGTCGCGCCGATTCCCACCAGATACGCTTGACCTGCACGGTGTAATTTTGCCCGGCAATCGGCTGTTCCTGCGGATTCACAGCGACAGTGCTGATCGCGAAGTCCTTGTTGATCGACGCGAAAAAACTCGCCGGTTTCAGGCCGATGTAATATTCGCCACCATGCACGACGACTTGCTGGCGGTTCGAGACTTGCCGCTTGTTCGTGTCGGTGACGGTCGCCTCGATGGTGTAGGTGTATGCGCCGACATCCTCGTCTTTCAGCGTATAGTTAAATTGATATTCGCCTTTATCGTCGAGCGCGGCGGTTTGCTGCGCCACGCTGCCACCCCAGTTGCGGTCGTAGATATTAAACGAAAAGCCTTTCAAGGCAGGCGATTCAGGCTCGAACAGATAATAGCTGCGGCTGATGTTCCAATCTAAAGGCACATTCCGCACCGCGCCGCCGAACAGATACGTCGCCCCGATTTTGCCGGATGCGGCGTCGCCCTTGATATATTCGGCTTGCGGCAGGTCAACCTTGACCTCGAATTCCACCGGGCGGAACTGCTCGACCTGGAACGTCCCGTAAATCGAGCGGTTGAAATATTCCGCGTCCTCTTTCGGCAATTCGATATACGCGGGCATCGGAAACTTGCATTCGATGCCGTATTCGCCGAGTTTGGCGCTCGAGGCGAGTGTCATGGGAAAATGGATCGATCCGAATTCTGAGACCGGCAATTCCTGCTTGAACACCTCTTTGCCATCTGGATCGCGCACGATCACGTCAACCTTCATCGCTTTCGGAATCACGAACTCGCCCGCCTGCTTGTCGCGAATAATGCCGACGACGCGCACTTCTTCACCAGGGCGATAAATGCCGCGCTCTGTGAACAGATAGCCGTCGTTCGTCTGATGTTCGGCGGCCTGCTCGTAGGAAATGCCGAAACGATACGGCCAGAGTCCCGTGCCGTCTTTGGAATGGACGATCACCTGATCCTTGCCAGAGCGTACCAGCGCGAAAACCCAGGGCTGTTCCCATGAACTCGTCACTTTCAGGCCGAGCGCCTTCCAGCCTGGCGATTCCGCAAAGCCATTCGCGTCGGTTTTTCCCTTCCAGAGGAACTGCTGATTTTCGTCATACAACTCAACATCTGCGTCTGCAACCGGTGACGAATCTTGCAGTTTCGTCACCCAGAAAAGATTGTTAATCGCTGAAAATTTGGCGGACACTGACATATTCGTCAGGAAAATCAGCGACTTATAATCATGCTGCGAGCCGTCACACCAGTTATATCCTAACTTCATGCCGATAATGCCGGTCTCTTCACCTTTGTTCAGGGCTTCTTTCAAGTCGAATGGCATCATCGCGACCTTGTTGTGGATGATGTCCGGGCGATACGTCCGGTCAATGTCGGGATCGGCGAGATCGAATTCGTAATTTCCCATCGCTTTCGCCGCTTTGAGGGCATCTTCCGGCGTCCGGTACGTCTTCATTTGTAACGGCGCGTCGGTGACGTTCATCACTTTGATCGGAAAGCGCGTGCCGAGATACGCTTCCGAAATCATGCGTCCCGACGGCATCGTAATATATGGCGCAAAATCCGACGTGGTGAATTCGAAATTCTGGTCTTCTTTCAGCTCATTGCCGAAAATGTCCTGAAGTCCGGCGGTCACGGTCAGCGAGTATTTCGTGTTCGGCTCGAATTTCGGCTGCAAATAGAATTCGCTGGTTTCATAGGTTTCATCTTTTTCGAACGCCACTTCCGGGACGATTTTGAGATGCTGCATAATCGCGTCGCCGCTCGCCGCATTACTCAACACTAAGCGAAGCCCCTGTTCAGGATAATAGGTCGTGCCACATTCAAAATCTCGCGCCGGGAACACGCCCTCAACGCGGAAATGATTATAGGTTGTGAATTTGAGTTCATACGGTTGCGCCATACCGAGATTGCCGCCTTTGCCCGGCAAACCGGCTTTGAGTTTCAGGGTATAGACCTTTTCCATGTCCAACGGCTGTTGTGGCAAAATTTTAACCTGCGCCGCGTTTCCGGCTTCCAGCCAGTATGCCTGCCCCTGATCCACATCCGCCTGTTGAATCGCGGCGGCGGCAATCGGCACGCCTTTTTTGCTCCCTTCGCCGATTAACGTGGCGAATTTCGTTACCTCGGCGGGGTCAACCGGCTGATCGAATTGCAGATAGAGCGGCTGCTGCAAGGTGACATATTGCTGTTCCTGATACGGGAACGAGTCTTTCACCTGCGGGCGCGGCGTGACAAATGAGAAGGTGTAATCTTTGGCGAGCGTTTCGCCGGTAACGGCCTTCAACCCGGCCTTCACGGTCGCGACGTAGCGCGTGGAATAAGCGAGCGGCGCGTCGGGCGTGAAGCTCAGCGTCGAAGTGCCCATCCAGCGGAACGTGCCATTAGCGGTCGGATCGAGCGTGATCATCCCTTCTTTGACATCCGCCTCGACGCCGGACAAGGCCACGACCGGCAGATTGAATGTCACGGTTATCGCCTGCGCGTCGTCGAGGGAGTTCAAATCCCCTTGCGGCGTGGCGGAAATGATGTCTAACGGCTGCTCTGCCGCGCCAGTCAATCCGGCCAACAGCGCAAACAGCAGCAAAAAACTCAATTTTGTCATCATGATTTTCATAGAATGTTCCTCCTGAACAGAGACAATATCAACAATGAGAATACGGAGCTAACAGGTTGAATCTATCGCCAGGCGGGGAAGTTTGTCAATGAGAATCTTTGCAAAAAATGTTTCTTGAAATAGAAGGTATTTCTAACTGAAAAATATTTGTGGTCGAGGCTGGAGCAAAAACCTGTCAGACACCTTTACGGTGTCTGACAGATTTGTTTATTTCTTCATTGCACCGTCACGATTGCTTTATTGATAATTTTCAAGGCGGTGGTGAGCGTGCTGGTGTCGCTGAACAGTTGTCCGTCAGCACCGGATGGGCTGGAATGTCCGATCAGCTCAAATGGATACTGTCCTGGCTGGCTCAAATTCACTTTCGCCGCATACACGACCGCCGGTTGGCCGGAGACGCCGTTATAATTCGCCGCGCTTTTTTTGGCGTCATTCGGAAACGCGTCGTTTTCATCATACGACGAATTCAGTTCCATCAGCACGACGACATTGGTGAGATCGGTGACGGCCTTTGTGTGCAGGATCAAGCCGGTTTTGGGCGATGCTCCCGTGACAGCATCAGACAGCGGCGCGGTGCGCGTCGGCGGCTGCTGTCCGGCGGTAGCGCGTTTATGCATCCAATACGGCAGCGATTCAGGGCGGTAAGTGATGTCCTGCTTGCGCGTCCAGGCCTGTTTGGCAAATTTTTCTGTCACGTAAAGCGTGTCGAGATATTTGCCGTCCGGGTCTTCAAGCCAGATCGCGATTTGCGGCGTGGTTTTAATCGTTTTGACGAGCGCCACCTTAAATGAATTTCCCCAATATTCTCCCGCAGTCGCCTCAATTGTGAGCGATTTTCCTGTCGCGTCTGTGAGGGTCGTTAATTCTTCCGCTGCCGCGAGTTGCGGCAGTATTGCCAGGATCACGCCTAAAAACAACATATTCATTTTCATAATTCTCTCCTGCATTGTGGTGTTCGTCGAAACTGGAATTTCGACGGACAGATTCAATGATAATTAACTGATGTTACGCAGCGCCGCCGACAATTCCCCTCCTGGGAGGGGCAAGGGGTGGGTTCGTCCGTGAGTGATTGCTCGTGTCAAGAACCC
>DF820456.1:873844-893035 GCA_000739515.1 Candidatus Moduliflexus flocculans | reverse complement strand
CTGATGTTACGCAGCGCCGCCGACAATTCCCCTCCTGGGAGGGGCAAGGGGTGGGTTCGTCCGTGAGTGATTGCTCGTGTCAAGAACCCACCCCCAACCCCTCCCCGGAGGGGAGTGTGCGGTCATTCGTCTCGAATCGGCTGCGTAACATGAGTAATTAACACAATTTCCCGTAGTATGCAGCATGACGCCAGGAGGGTTACGTGCGGCAAGCAGGAACAGTTGTCAACGAGAATTTTGCCAAAAATACGTTATGAAAAGTCTTTGCCTTGATCAGAATAAAATATAGCAGTGTCGGGCTTCAATATCGTTCACATAGTTTTCCATTGACGAAAATTCAACTGTTTGTTGAAAGGGAATGAATTGTCTTATTGTCGTATGTCTGGAAAATGCGGGCTTTTCAGGCGCGCGTTTTCTTGCCAATTGCCTACTGACATCAGCGAGGAATTATGTTAAAAGCCTTATTGTATAAAATTTTCAAGCCGAAAAATGAGCGCACGTTGCAGCAATATCGCGCCATTGTCGAAAAAATTAACGCGCTTGAGCCGAAATTGGAACGGTATAACGACGAAGAACTGCGCGGCATGACGGACATGTTCCGCAAAAAAATCATCGAAGACGCCGCAACCCATGCCAAAGATCGTTTAACAAACGACGAACGCGGCCTGCGCAAGCATTTGCAGGAATTGTTGGGCGAAGAAGAAGGGAATGACTTCTTTTCTGTCAGCATCAGCAAATACCATAACAAAGTCCTGATGGGGATTCTCGACAGCCTGAAACAAGACATTGCGAACACGACGGAATCGCTTCGGGAATTGCCGCAATTTGAAGAGGTTGACACCGATTTGCTACGAGAAGGGATTCAAGATTACCTGCGTAAAACCCTGCAAGAAGAAATCGAAAAATCCATGAATGAGATTCTGCCGGACGCCTTTGCGGTTGTGCGGGAAGCCTCGAAGCGCGTCCTAAATATGCGCCATTTCGACGTGCAGATGATCGGCGGGATTGCGCTGCATCAGGGCAACATCTCGGAAATGAAAACCGGCGAAGGCAAAACGCTTGTGGCAACGCTGCCGGTTTATCTGAACGCGCTTTCCGGGCGCGGCGTGCATGTCGTCACGGTCAACGACTACCTCGCCCGGCGCGACCGCGAATGGATGGGGAAAATCTACGAGTTTCTTGGCCTGACGGTCGGCGTCATTCAAAATAACATGAGTCCCAAAGACCGCCAGCGTCAGTATAGTTGCGACATCACTTACGGCACAAACAACGAGTTCGGTTTCGACTATCTGCGCGACAATCTGAAAAGCAACCCGGAGGAGCGCGTACAGCGGGAACTCAACTACGCCATCGTGGATGAAGTGGACAGCATTTTGATTGACGAAGCGCGGACGCCGCTGATTATTTCCGGCGAAGTGGAACACGATTCCAATAAATTCGTGGATTTTCGCGGCCCGGTCAAAGCGGTCGCGGATAAGCAGCAGATGATTTTGCGCGACCTGTTCAATCAGGTCAAAAAATACGACGAAACCAACCCGGACGCCTACGAAAAATACGAATTGCTTGTCAAAATCGAACGCGGCAACCCGAAATTCGACCAGTTACTCGATTATGTCGCCGAAAACAAATCTGCCAAAAAGAATATGATGCAAGTCGAAAACGACTATATGCGCGACAAGCGGGCGCATGAATTAGGCGATGGTTTACTCTTTGTAATCAGCGAAAAAGAGCATAATGTCGAATTGACGGAAGAAGGCCAGCGTAAGCTGTCGAGCCGCGAGCCTGACCTGTTCGTGCTGCCGGATTTAGACGCTGAATTTTCGCGAATTGACGGCGATGCGACGTTAAGCGACCAGCAAAAAGCCGAGGAAAAACGCGCGCTGAATAAGTTGTATGATGAACGCCACGAAAAAATTCATAACATCACGCAATTGATTCGGGCGTACACGCTGTTCAAAAAAGATGTGGATTACGTCGTCAACAACGGCGAAGTCGTGATTGTTGACGAATTCACCGGACGCATGATGCCGGGGCGGCGCTACAGCGACGGCCTGCATCAGGCGTTGGAAGCGAAAGAAGGCTTGCAGGTGGCGAAAGCGAGTCAGACCATCGCGACGGTCACGCTGCAAAATTATTTCCGCCTGTATAGCAAATTGGCGGGCATGACCGGCACGGCGGAAACCGAAGCAGCGGAATTCATGAACATTTATAAGCTCGATGTTGTCGTGATTCCGACCAATAAGCCGATGATTCGCAAAGACGCGCCCGATGTGATTTACAAAACCGAAAAAGCCAAATTCCGCAACGTGGCGCGGGAAATCGTGGATTGTTACATCAAAGGCCAACCCACATTAGTCGGCACGATTACGATCAAAGTCTCAGAAGAACTCAGCGACATGCTCACCATGAAGCATTTGAACCAGATTCTCGCACCGGAAAAGCTGGAAGAATTAAAGCGGGTCATGGAAAAGCGCGAACATCGTGGCAAAATTCCGCATCATGTCTTAAACGCAAAATATCACGAACAGGAAGCCGAAATCGTCTCGAAAGCCGGACAGTTCGGCGCGGTCACGATTGCCACGAACATGGCCGGACGCGGGACGGACATTGTGCTTGGCGACGGCGTCCGGGAACTCGGCGGGCTGCACATCATCGGCACGGAGCGCCACGAAAGCCGCCGGATTGATAACCAGTTGCGCGGACGTTCCGGGCGTCAGGGCGATCCGGGATCATCGCGCTTTTATCTGTCGCTTGAAGACGATTTGATGCGCATTTTCGGCTCGGAACGCATCGCCGGCATCATGGAGCGGCTCGGCGTGGATGAGGACGAACCGATTGAACACGTCCTGCTGTCGCGCACGATTGAAAACGCGCAGAAAAAGGTTGAAGGCTTCAACTTCGAAATCCGCAAGCAATTGCTGAAATACGATGATGTGAACAACAAGCAGCGCGAAGTGATTTACGCCCGCCGCGATCACGTCATTTTCAGTCAGGATTTGCAGGCCGATTTCCTCTCAATGGCGGAAGATTGCATTTACGATCTCTTAGACACGTTCGCGCCGCAGGATAAATATCCCGAAGATTGGGATTATGACGGGCTGAAAGCCGCGTTATTGGATCGTTATTCCATGTATCAGGCGTTTGACCGTGTCGAAAAAGAGAGCCTGACCCGCGAGGCATTAACGGACATTCTGAAACAGCGCTTCGAGCAAGGGTTGCAGGAGAAACACGTCGAATTGGCGAAAATCCCGGATGAGCCGTTCCAGTACTTTTTTGGCAGAATCAAGGAAGGCGACACGAAAATGAACGTGTTTCTGCGGTCGGTTATGCTTCGGGCGATTGACCGCAATTGGATGGATAATCTGCTCGCCCTCGACCATTTGAAGGAAGGCATCGGGCTGCGCGGCTACGGTCAGAAAGACCCGCTGTTAGAATATAAACGGGAAGGGTTCGAAATTTTTTCCGACATGATTGACCGCATTAATTTCGAAAGCGTTGAGATGATCATGAAATTCGCGGTGCGGACGGAACAACCGTCGCAGCCGCGCCCGATTATCGCCTCCGCCAACGAAAGAGTGGAAGAGACGCAAGGCATGGCGATGAAACGCGGTCAGCAGATGAAACAGCAGCAACAGCAGAATGTGGATGAACTCCCAACGAATACAAGCGAAGGCGAGGTCAAAATGCAGCCGGTCGTCCGCGAAGAGCCAAAAGTCGGACGAAATGATCCCTGCCCCTGCGGCAGCGGCAAGAAATACAAAAAGTGTCACGGGCAGTAAGGCGGCAGATGAACCAGTCAGACACCTTCAATGTGTCTGACTGGTAGGAACATTATAAAAGGCTTGATCGTTCTCATGAGGAGAAGTGAATTCAATGGGTATCAATACGTGTTCACTAAAAAATTTTAAGTGTTTTAAAGAAGTTGATATTGATTTTTCCAAAATTACGTTACTTACAGGGGCAAATAGCAGTGGGAAAAGTTCTTTCTTGTATGGTCTCTTATCAATTTTTCAATCAGATGGATTCCCCTTCTCTTTATCTCCTAATGGAAAGTACATTAATATGGGAGATTTTAAAGAAATATCATTTAATAACGTGCAAGAGAATCTGATAGAAATTGACATTGCGATAGATGCGAATGATATTAAAAGAGAACCGAATATTCCTGATCAAGGGCAATATTTTTTCAAAAGTACATGGAGTTTCGATCCCGAAAATAATATGCCCAGGTTAAGTTATTTAAAGGTGAGCGAATCTAAAAAATGGTTTTTACATTTCGAACTTCAAGCCAACGAAGACGGATATAGATTGAATTGCGAACTCGATAGCAAATCGAAAGTCAAAGATAGTTCTGCGGCAGAGATCATCACTCGCAATAAATTTTTTACCGCAAGTAAAGCCGTATATGACGCTATTTTGAAAACATTCGAAAAAAAATTTACAATACATATACAAGATTTTGCATTGAAGAATTTAGGCGAACTGTTCGAATGGAACTATGAAAACCCTGACTTTCTAAATTTACGCGTGCTTATTGGGGATTTTATATCCATTTATAGTGATATAGATAAAAATTTGAATTTTCTTAGCTCTTTTAGGTTACAGCCCGAACGAACATATTATCAAAAATTACAATCAGATAATACTGTTGGGCAATTAGGAGAAAATTGCATCGAACAGATTGTAGATTGGGAAATGACAGGAGCAGAAGAACTTGAACAACTCAATGCGATTTTTCGAAAGCTAAAACTTCTTCATGCCATCAGGACGAAAAAATTGCCAGGTGGTAGATTTGAATTGTCTGTCAAAGTTGATGATAACGGAATTTGGGCATCATTAACTGATGTCGGATTTGGCATCAGCCAGCTTTTACCGCTTATTGTCGCCGATCTTCAATTACCAGAAAATTCCACATTACTATTGGCTCAGCCTGAAATTCATTTACACCCAAGCGTTCAGGCTTCATTAACAGACTATTTTGTCGAACAAGCCAATATACATCATAAACGCTATATTATCGAAACTCATAGTGAATATCTTTTGAATCGTTTTCGTTTGGCGATTGTCAAGAAACTCATAGCTCCAGAGGATCTCTCGATCTATTACTTTGAGCATTCAATAGATGGAACAATTACCCATAAAATCGAATTTACAACAGATGGACAGATAAAACACGCTCCACAAGGATTTTTTGATACATATATGATGGATGTGATGGATATTGCTCTTTACGCATAATGGATACCTGTTCTAATGCTGAAAGATATTTTTATTGATAATAACATTGCCAAGAATTTCTCAAACCCTTTGGATATAGAATATAAGAAATTCATCCAATGGCTCATGAGATATGATGTTCAAGAACCATCTAAGAATGCGTATTTAGTGGTTTCTCAAAAGCTTATTGCTGAATATCAGCGGACAACCAGAAATTCTTTTTCTCCAACCAATATTGCCATTATCATTGATCGCCTTACCAGAGAAGGGAGGCTTATTAAAATCAGTAACCAGGAGATCAAGGATTTTAAACAAAAATACTTCATAAAAAAGGTTATCAGAAAGTTGACGTGTAACCATGAAGATTGGGAGCACATTCCTGTCGTATTATTATCCCATAGAAAATACGCCTTAAGCCTTGATGACAAATTTATTCATGATTTAAGAAACTTTCCAGGCTTTAACGTTTTAATCGAAAAAAGGCCGGAAGATTTATCTTATGAATAAAAATGAAGTCTGAGACGAAACTTGCTATCTGTTGTTTCGACGCGTATTCATTCCCGCATTTTGTTCCTGTATCGCATATCCGCATCCGCCCCAATAGACTACGGCAGGGATGATGCGAAAACAATTTTTCGAACTGTTAGCGCAATGTGAATAGAGAGTTTAAAACCCTGCTAAATTCAGGAGAGCCGAAAACATGTCTGACAATGCAATTCTTTTTCAAACCATTGATTGGAGAACCATCTCCAAAACGATTTATCCGGGCGAAACCGGCACGACAACGTGGCAGACCTGTCAATTTCCCGGTATCCGCATCCGAATCGTCGAATATTCTCCGGGGTATCTTGCTGATCATTGGTGTCAAAAAGGCCATATTGTGCATTGTCTGGAAGGGGAATTTGTCAGCGAACTTCAAAATGGCGAGGCGTCCGTATTGACCTCCGGCATGACTTATATCGTTTCAGATGATGCCAGTTCGCATCGTTCACGGACAGAAAACGGCGTCAAACTCCTCATTATTGATGGCGATTTCTTACGCCCGCCATCGGCTTAAGATTTACATGTGACAATCGAAAACACTTTTTGATTATCGCGGATGAATGCCGAGCGTCCGGCTCTATATTTGAAGCGCTCCTAAAAATTCCAGCAGGGTACTCAACAATTCACGGCACAATCCGCGTGCCGGTCTGACCGGCGACGGCTGCCACCAAATTCTCCGGATCCGTAATTAGCCCTTCGTTTCCGGTCATGGCTACAAATTCGATCAGAGCTTGAATTTTCGGCAGCATACTGCCGGGAGCAAAATGGCCGTCCCGGATATAGGTTCTGGCTTCGGCCACCGTCATGCGTGCGACGGGGTGTTGCTGCGGTGTGCCAAAATTGAGGCAGACTTGCTTCACGCCCGTCGAAATGACCAAAAGATCCGCCTTGAGCTTACGCGCCAACAGACTGGATGCGCAATCTTTATCAATCACAGCTTCCACGCCGACTAAATTCCCGGCGGCATCGCGGATTACAGGAATACCGCCTCCGCCCGCCGCAACGACGATCATCTGGTGATCAAGTAACGTCTTGATGGCGTCAAACTCAATAATCTCTTGCGGTTGGGGCGAGGCCACGACTCGCCGGTAGCCCCGGCCGGCATCCTCCATAATCTCCCAACCATCTTCGCGGCGATGTTGTTCGGCCTGCGCCTGATCCATAAAGGAGCCTATGGGTTTGGTCGGATGCTGAAAGGCCGGATCGGCGCGATCCACAAGTACCTGCGTGACAATCGTTGCCACCGTCCTCTGCACCCCCTGCTGGCGCATCGCATTATGCAACGCCATTTGGATATGATACCCAATCGCGCCTTGCGTATCCGCTCCGCAGGAATCCAACGGAACGATATGCAATTCGCCCCGCGCTAATTCGGAACGCCGTAAAATAAACCCCACCTGAGGCCCGTTGCCATGCGTGATCACTAAGCGGTAGCCCATTGTTAACAGCGTGACCATATACTGGCTGGTCTCAACTACGGACTGATATTGATCTTTGACCGCCATGTGACTGGTATCTTTGATTAAAGAATTGCCGCCGATGGCTAACACGACTAATTGTGACATATTTTTTCCATCTTGAGACCTCACAGGTCTTGGAGACCTGTGAGGTCTGACGTGAAGTTATTTTTCAACGTGATTTATCGTGGTGATTATTTCTCCCTCACAATCGAAAACGCCTGTTTAATAATCGCCGGATGAATGCCGAGCGTCCGGCTGATGAAATCGTATTCCTGATCCGGCGTCAACTGGTGTTTTGTGGTGCGCGTGTTGTCGCGAATCCGCAACAAGTTTCCCTGCAAATATTGCTGCACGCCATGACTCTGCTTCGTCAAGACCGGATAGGTCATCATTTCCCATGCGAACGAACGCTCCCAGGCGCGTCCGAACGTCGGCCCATCCACCGGGCTGACTTTGTACGTCAGGCGCGATTTGCGGCTGGTGTTGACGATGGTAAAAAGTTCGACCTTCTGTCCGGCGTCCTGCGGCACGAGTTCGAGCGTGTTGAAGCCATGCGTCACGGTTTGCGGCGCGAGCGTCGGTAGCGGAATCGGATGATGAATCAGATAGCCGGGATCGAGCAGCAGCAATCCGGCGTTTTGCGGAAAGACTAAGGCGCAGTGCGTGTCAACGCCATAATGCCGGTCGGCCAGAATCGGATGCGCCTCGATGCCGCAAGCGTTAAACAGGGCGATAAATGCGGCGGTCAGCGAAAAGCAGGTGCCGCCTGTGCCATATTCTAAGTAATCGCGAATGACCTCGTTCGGCAGACGTTTCGCGCTCCCCGCGCTGATAACCGCGTCGGATTTGATGATTTTCGTCAAATTTTCATACGGCATGTTGGCGAACGCGGCGCAGAGCTTGTTGATGATGGTCGCCCGGCTCTCCTGCGCCACGTCAATTCCGGCATGGCGAAAAAAGGCCGCCAGCGTCGCCTGATCGGTCATCACAAAATGCGGATCGGTATGGATAGTGGGCAAAGCATTCATAAACACACGTTTTCTTGTGCGTCAGATTCTGTCAATAGTTTTGCACTCCTGCTCGATTGAAATGCCGCGAAAAACCAGAAATAAATTTTCCTGCATTTCGTGTGTTGCGTGGTAAATCACCGCGTCAATTTCATGTAATAACGCGGCAACAGACGCCGCAATTCCTGAATTGAGCCGAGAATGACGAAGCGGCGCTCCGGGAACATCAATTCGAGGTCGCTGCGGCTGTTTTCCTGTGTGGAGACGCAGAACGTGATGATGCCATGCCGCCGGTTTTCAAGGCACGCCATCCGCACGTCATGCTGCGCGTAGCGGGTTTCCGGGCTGTAGTCTTTGTCTAAGGGCTTCCCGTCGGTGATGATCAGCAGCAATTTCTGCCGCGCCGGTTCTTGCTGCAAGCGATATCCGGCATGACGCAACGCTGCGCCCATGCGGGTCGCGCTCATCGGGATTGCCGACAGCACCCGCGACCTGCTCGCCTGATTCCAGTCGTCTGCAAAATCTTTGAACACGAGAAATTCGCAGCGCTCGCGCCCGTTGCTGCTGAAGCCGCAAATCGCGAATCGGTCGCCGACCGCCGCTAACCCTTGCCCTAAAATGACGGCGGATTGTTTTTCAATATCGAGCGTCTTCTGCTGCGCCGCCATTTCGCCGGTCGAACCGCTGATATCGAGCAGCAGCAGCACAGTCATATCGCGTTTCCGAATCTGTGGACGTTCGAAAAATCGAATCGGCGGCGCAGGCTCGTGTTTCGACGCGCTCACATATTCCACCAACCGATCCGGGTTGATGTCGTCCCCTTCCGGCAGGCGCGTTTCTTTGCGCGTTTCCTCCGGCTTGAGCAATTCGAACACGCGCCGGATGCGTTCCCCTTCCAGCAGCGCCTCAGATGAAACGGCATACGGCTTTTGATACGGCATTTCGCGCTCATGCACGGCGCAATGGCGCGGCAGATAGCGATGCTGCTCCTGATGCCATTCGTGATAGAGGTAGCGCGTTCCGCGCGGATCGTCGGGCTGCGCCGGAAGAATAAACGGCGCGGAGGGGAGTTCGACGGCTTCCGCCAACAAATGCGTCGGACTCAGCGACGGCGACACGGCGTCGCGCAGCGCCCGAATCCGCTCATCTGACGGCGGAATGCTGAGAATGGCGTAATACATGAAATCTGGCAGAAAGCCGAGCGGATGCAGTAACCGTAGCGTGATGTCAGGGCAGGCGGCAAGCAGCGCGGCGGCGTCGAAATCGCGAACAAGCTCAGCGGTCTCGAAGACATTCCGGCAGTTCGCGGCCTGCTGCGTCAGGACGCGGGAAAGCTCGGATGTCGGCGCGTTGTCGCGAGGCGCGGCGCTGATTTGTCGCAATGCGTCAAACAGCAGGCGTTCGATGTCTCCGATCCGTTCGGCATGGCGTTCGGCTTCGCTGTTCAGGCCGAATTCGAGCAGGCGGCGGCTGCCCGGCCAGGCGCGTCGAATCGCCTCGACGACTCGAATATACTCTAACAGGTAAAAAAGATTCTGGCGCAGCAGCGATATTCCGGCGAGTTTTGCGGCGTTCGGATAGTCAGGATGCCCGTGAACGCAGGGAAAACTGCCGAAGACCAGCATTCCGGCGGCGATTACGGTTTGCAGCAGATACCATTGCCGGTTCGCGTCTCGCGCCGGAAACTCGCCGACGCTTCCCGGCAGATACACGCCGCGATGCAGGCAGATCAGGCGCGTCTGGCGGTCGGTGGCGAGCGGCGACGGCAATTCTCGCAGCGGCGCGACTACAATCTGTTCGCCAGTCAGCGCAAACAGCAGCGTTTCCAATTCATCATCAATATCATTGAGGCGGTATTCGCGCCGCAGCCGAGCCATGATCGCCTCGCTGTTGGACATCTGGCATTCCAGCAATTGCTGCGTCATCAGCGGGTTAAACTCGCCGCAATCCAGCGCCTCTTCGAGATACAGGTCTATTTCGTCGGCGCTCAGCCGTTCTGCCAGCAATCGCCACCCTTTCACCAACGACAGCGAGAACCGCTCATGCAGCAGCCGACGCAGCCACGTATGCAGATGGCGCACCTGCTCCGGCGTCGCGCCGAATCCGCCGCGAGCCATCGCGGAAAAATAGGCCGCGCCCGCGTATTCGCTGAGATTCGCGAAGCGCAGCCCGAACGACATCACATCCTCCACAATCGCCGGAAGTTCGAACATCCAGGCCATTTCCGGCGCAAGCGCCTTCAGCGCGGCGCGCATGGCAGGTTGAATTTCCTGCTCGTTTGCGGATTGCGCGGCAGAGAGATGGCGCGCAACGCTGGCGGCGCGTTCCGGCGTCAGCGCAAGTTCGTCGCACACGCGGCGGAGGATGTAGCATAAAAGTTGTTGTGATGTGCTGTTCATAATGGGCATTCGTGGCAAAGACCTCACAAGCCTTGGAGACCTGTGAGATCTCGGCGGAAGTGGCGGTGTCGCCGGATTCTCGCTTATCGTCCATCCAACTGTTTTACTCGAAATAGAGGCTGACAATGTCCATGATGGAGCGCATGATGTCGAGATCGTCGGTCAGCGTGTGGGTAATGGCGCAGCGGCAGGCTTCGTGTGGCGGCAAGCCCTGCGCAATCAGGCGCCCAACATAGACCAACAGGCGCGTACTGACGCCTTCGTCAAGGCCGAATCCCTTGAGTTGGCGAATCTTCGCGCCCATGTCCGCAAGGCGGCGGCTGATTTCCGGCGACAGGCCGGATTCGCTTTGAAGAATCGCGGTTTCTGTTTCAACTACGGGATGCGTGAACATGAGGCTGACAAAACGCTGTTTGGTCGAGGTTTTCAAATCTTTGACAATGCTCTGATAGCCCGGATTATAACTCAACACCATCATGAAATCGTGGTGCGCCCGGATGACTTCGCCGGTTTTGTCAATGTACAACATGCGGCGGTCATCGGTCAGCGAGTGAATGATGACGACCGTATCTTTGCGGGCTTCGACGATTTCATCGAGATAGCAGATACCGCCATGCCGCGCGGCCAATGTCAGCGGCCCGTCCTGCCAGACCGTTTCATCGTCTTTCCAGAGATAGCGGCCAACGAGATCGCCTGCGGTCAGGTCTTCATGACAGGAGACCGTGATCAACGGGAGATGAAGATGATGCGCCATATATTCAATAAAGCGCGTTTTGCCGCAGCCGGTCGGCCCTTTGATAATCACGGGAATACGGCTTTGAAATGCTGCCCGGAACGTCTGTTCTTCGTCCGCCTGCGGGATGTAATTCGGCGGTGAGGGAATCAAAAATTGCTGAATAATCTCGCGTGAGTCCATCGATGTATTGGAAAAGAACAACGAATTGGAGAACGGAACGAATATCAAAGATCTTCTTTTACTTCTATTCGAATTCGTTCCGTTCTCCAATTCGTTGTTCTTTTCATTGACAGGTTTGTCATGCCTGGCACTATCGCGTTCACATTCTTCGAATCTGTGAAATCTGCGTCATTTGTGGTTTATTTGCAAGGAAAATTCGACATCATGCAAAAAACGCTGCACGTATTATATGAAGACAATCACCTGCTCGCGGTGGTCAAGCCTGCCGGGTTGTTAGTGCAGGGAGACCGCACGGGCGACGTGTCGCTGTTGGACATCGCGAAACAGTGGTTGATTGAGACCTATCAGAAGCCAGGCAACGCCTTTGTCGGCATGGTGCATCGCTTAGATCGCCCGGTGGCGGGGGTGGTGCTGTTTGCCAAAACCTCGAAAGCGGCCAGCCGCCTGACCAATCAATTCCGCGAACGCGTGGTCAAAAAGTCGTATTTAGCGATTGTGGAAGGCGAAATGTCGCCGCCCGCCGGTCGCCTGACCCATTATATCCAACGCGGCACGACGAACCGGCGCGTCAAAATCGCCGCCGCGCCTTTTGAAGACGCGCAGCAGGCCGAACTCAGCTACAAAACGCTTGACGCGCGCGAAGGGTTAAGCCTGCTGCTCGTCAATATCCACACCGGGCGGCACCATCAAATCCGCGCCCAGTTTTCATTCTTGCGCCATCCGATTGTCGGCGATCATAAATATGGCGCGAAACAGATTCTGCCGGATAAAAGTCTCGCGCTGTTCGCCTGGCAATTAGAAGTCACGCATCCGACGCTGAATACGCCGGTTGCGCTCGAAGCCCCGCTGCCGACCAGTTGGCCCTGGACATGTTTCGATGTTCGAACAATAGAACACTGATTGTGTTTAAATGGATCACACATCCCGTAGAAACGCCTCGCCTGGGCGTTTCTACTGCGATGCGCATTGACCGCAATTGGGATTACTTCCCGGTTTCGATTAATTCCGCGCCTTGTAAGGCTATCGGTTTCGGTTTCAGGCCGAACCTGCGGAGCGCCGTCACGTTGATAATCCGCTTCCCTTTTTTATTCCGTTCAATCGGAATATCTGAAACTGGCGTCCCGCCAAGCACCTGAAGCAATTTCTGCGCCGCCACGCTCCCTTGTTCCTCCCCTAATTTTATCACCGCGCACAGGACGCCATCTCTGATATGATAGGCATTATTCCCGATCAGCGGCTTGCCGAACGCGGCGGCGATCATCGGCACGACCTCCGCATCGGTCAGCAACTGGCCGTTTTCATCAGAGATTTTATCGAACGTTTCATAAAATAATACGTCGGCCTGCGTTTTCAACTCCGCCGCGATCTTGAGCGCTTCGGCAAGCGCTGTCGGGCGATAATGGCCGATAAGCTTCGCCGGATACGTCTCTTGTTCCTGTTCGATTTGTTGAACGAGCATTTCCGCCGTAGAGCTATTTTTTTGCACAATGGCAAATGTTTTGAGATTCGGAACAAGCTGCTGCGCAAACAGAACGGTTTCAAAAATATGCAGGCGTTCTAACATGCCAGAGACATTGCTTGCCGGATAGCCATACACGTCCGGCTCAGCATTGACGCCGCAGAACATAACGGGCGTTTGCGTCTTATCTTTCAAATATGGCACGACAAACATGGATTGCGCGTTATCATCTACGGCGATCACGCCGTCGGGCTGAAGTTGCTGATACAGGTTGTAGGCTTCTTCGGCTTTTTGCGGGCCAACGTCAGAATAGCGGTTTGTATCCATATAGCTATATGTGAGTTCGCAGCGCCCATTCAACACAGATTCGATCCCGTCCCGCACTTCCTGTTCCCAGGGATAGGTGTCATCATAACTCATCACCACCAGCACATTACAGGCGCTTGCGACAGCCGCCAGCCCTGCCATTACCACAATGCCAACCGCGAATCCTGCCAACACATAACGCATTTTCCCAGACATAGACGCTCCTCCTCTGAATCAATTTATGCCGAACCTCTGTTTTTTCGCAAGACTGCTACGTTCTCCTGAAAATGTTTCCTTCGACAGGCTCAGAGAACGCCTACGCTCGTTCACTGGGCGTATCGAAGGAACGCTGCCCCATCTCATTCAGGATTGCTATATCATGACCAGATTGGCGTTTGTCAAGAAGGAAAAATGGCGGAAAATTCGCGCCATTTCCGCGCCATGCGGAGCAGAGCCTCTTCCTGAGACACTTCATGAATGCGGGCGATTTCAATCCACGCCAGATCATGCGATTCTTCGCTCACCTGATACTCCTCATGATCCACCGTCTGCAAGGCGAAACGGACATCGTAATGGAAATGCTCCGGCTCGCTGCCGCGAGCCGGAATCGGGTGAATGTCAATATCGAAAATTTGATCCGTGACAAAGCGAAATTCCGGCAGCCCGGATTCCTCCTGCGCCTCGCGCAGCGCGACTTCATGCACACGCGAATTACCGTCCGCGTGACCGCCGAGTTGCAGCCAGCGATTCAGCTTTTTATGATGCGTCAGCAAGACATGCGTTCTGGCCTGATTCACCACCCACGCCGAGCCGGTGACATGACCGACCGCTAGCGACCGTTCGAAACAGTCGGGATGTTGTCGCACAAATTGCAGAAAGCGCTCAACAACGGCATATTCCGCAGGAAAACGATGTTTGTATTGTTGAAGTAAATTTGAAAGCGATGTTCTGTGCATAACCTGAATATAGCTGTCAGACACTTTGAAAGTGTCTGACAGCTTTGCTATTGCTTAAGGATTCTGACTCGCGTTGAATTGAAGCGCGGCCCGCTGCCGAAAGCTTGCGGCTCGCTGGTCATGAGCGTATTTTGCGGAACGCCTTCCAAATCGGCATATTGGCGCGGCGACCAGAGCAGGCCGGGCGGCACGTCATCGGTCACGTCAGCCTTGATGCGCAATGCGCCGCGCTCGTTCATCAGCGTGACCGCGTCTCCCTGCTGAATGCCAAGTCGGGTCGCGTCTTTCGGATTGATTTGAACGATGGCTGGAATTGCGCCATACACTTCCTGAAATTGGGAACTGGTATAACGAACATTAGCACTGTTCAGGAGCGTAAATTCGCCGCCTGCCGCGCTGATTTCCTGCTGCGTCGGCAGCGGGCTGACGCCGAATCGAGCGGCTTGCGACGCCGTCAATTCGATCTTGCCCGACGGCGTTTCATATTCGGCGTTCGGACGTTTTTTGAGTGTCAGCAATTTTCCGGCCATCAAATCATGCCAATCGCCGTCTTCGAATGCGCCGTCAAAGGCCGTTTCCATCACGTTCCAGGGATCGGCGCACACCCAGTCTTCTTGAACCGAGAACCGCCGCGCCAATTCCCGCATCAGCCAGACTTCGTCGCGGCTGTCGGTGATGGGCGCGACGACCTGCGGCGACAGGCGAATCCGATCATGCGACCAGGGGCAGACGACATCCGCTTTTTCAAGATAGGTCGGCGCAGGCAGCACCACATCAGCGAGTTTCGCAGTGTCGCTCCAATGTGTGTCGTGGACGACGATGAACAGATCGTCGCGTTGCAGCCCGGCGCGGAAGGCGCGTTGATTCGGCAGCGTGACGGCGGGATTCATCCCCTGCACCATCATGCCGCGAAATGCGCCACTTGCTAACAATTCAGCTAACCCGACCTGTGATATGACCGGCGACGCTTTGCCGGTCAGCGTTTTTCCGGCGATCATGTCGTCATCCACGTAAAACGCGCCGCCGTTGGTGTAATAAAAACCGCGATGCTGGCCAAGCAGCGCGGGAATGAGCGACACCGCCCGCGCCTGATCCGCGCCGAAATCGCACTTTTGCAGGCCGATACCAATCAGCGTGGCGGAAGGACGATGAACGCAATACAATTCGCCGAGCGCCTCCAATTGCGCCTGCGACACGCCGGTCACGCGCTCGACCCGCTCCGGCGTCCATTGGATCGCTTCGGCCTGCAATGCGTCGAAACCGAGCGTCCATTGCCGCAAGAAATCCTTGTCAATCGCCTGCTGCCGAATCAGATACGACATGACGCCATAGGCGAAGGCGACATCCGTGCCGGGGCACGGTTGCAGCCAGAGATCGGCCTGCTGCGCGGTTTCGCTGCGGCGCGGATCAATCACGACAATGTTCGCGCCATGCTGCTCTCGAATTTTTCGCGCTAACGCGAATTGGTGCGGCGAACTGACAGTGGCGTTGAATCCCCAAAACACAAATAGCCGCTTTTCGGCGAATTCATGCGGGAAAACGCCGGAACGCCTGCCGTAATGCAGGCCGATACCGCGATGTCCGGCTTTGCTGCATACGGCGTGATCTGTCTGCGTCGCGCCGAGCGCATACCAGAGACGGCGCGAAAACGCCTCGGTCATCAGCCCGGAATTTCCGGCGTAATCAAGATAGAGCAATTTTTCCGCGCCATGTTTCTCAACAATTTCCGCAAAGCGCGTGGCGACAATATTGAGCGCCGCTTCCCAGTCTATCGGCACAAATTCCGTTCCTCGCCGAAGAAACGGCTGCGTCACGCGGTTTGTTGTTAGACGCTGTCCGTCTTTCGCGCCCCGCGGACAGGTAAAACCTCGCGTCAGCGGATGTTCCGGGTCGCCATTGCTTGAAATGATCTGCCCGGCGTCATCCAGCGTGACAATAAGCGAGCAGGTGTCGTAGCAATCGCGGGCGCAGGCGGTGATGATTGTTTTCATGGATTATCAGGAGCGCAAACGCTTGCTTTTGCGGCAAAAGCAAGCGTTTGCGCTCCTATTCCCAGCATTCTCTGATATTTTCTTGACAAATGTGGCGTATATCGGCTGCATTTTCCATCAAATGCGATGTTGTCAAGGTTTAGTTCACAAATAAACGACGCAAAAACCAAGAAGAAAGCGAGCAAGCGGTATGTTGAAACAGACATTTTGTCATTTGCCGGGCGTGGGCGTGACACGCGAACAGCAACTCTGGTCGTCGGGGATTACCTCATGGGAAGCGTTGCTGCGCGACGAGGCGCACGCGAACAGACCGGATATTGCGCGGGAACTCGAAGGCTCGCTGGCGAATTTGGAAAAACAGAATCCGCGCTATTTCGCGGAGCGATTGGACGCGCAGGAACATTGGCGCTTATTTCGAGAATTTCGCGACTCCGTCGCCTATCTTGACATTGAAACCACCGGCCTGCGCAGCTACGCGGATCACATTACCAGCATTGCCCTGTATGATGGCGCGTCCATTTTTTATTACGTGCACGGCCAGAATATCAGCGAATTCAAGCGCGACATCCGCAAATACAAACTCCTCATCACCTACAACGGCAAGTGTTTCGACATTCCGTTTTTAGAGCGCTACTTTGACATCGCAATTCCTCACGCGCAGATTGACCTGCGTTACGTGCTGAAGCGGCTCGGCTATTCCGGCGGATTGAAGCGCTGCGAGCAGCAGGTCGGGATTCATCGCGACGGGCTGGAGGACGTGGACGGCTTTATGGCGGTGCTGTTCTGGAACGAATACATGCGCTCGAAGAACGAACGCGCGTTAGAAACCTTGTTGGCCTACAATATCGAAGATGTGCTTAATTTAGAATACCTGATGATTCACAGTTATAACCTGCATGTCGGCTTCACGCCGTTCGCGCAGACGCTGACGCTCCCCATGCCAAACAAGCCTGAGAATCCGTTCACGCCCGACGCCGCGGTGATCAACCGCCTGCGTCGTCGCATGGGAGGCCGCCCGGATTGGCGCGGCGGGATGCGGTGGTCATAAAAAACATCTGTTCAATCGAATGAGCGCAATCATGAAATTATGGAATAATGTGCTGTACTATGGAGATAATCTCCCGATTTTGCACGATTACATCGAATCTGACAGCGTTGATTTGATTTATCTCGATCCGCCGTTCAATTCGAATCGAAGTTATAACGTTCTTTTCAAAAACGAAACTGGCAAGGACTCCGAAGCGCAATTGACAGCCTTCGAAGATACGTGGCAGTGGGATCGCGCGGCAGAGGCAACCTATCGCGATCTTGTCAACGACGCCCCACCGCAAATCGTCGGCATGATCGGCGCGACGCGCGAATTGATCGCATGGCTGTTAAGTTCTCGTTCCACGCTCCGCGTGGAATGCCGAGCAATCGCCGCCCTGCGGCGTGAACGGGACGCGGAGCGTGGAACGAGGGGCATCGCAGCTCTCACAAAATTTAGAACTTAACGGCTCTGCTCCCAGGAGGGGAGTTCACGGCTTCGCCGGATAAAAACCCATACCTGTAAGGGAATTCTCCTTGCCCCTAATAAGGGGCTATCAACTACGCAAGAATCTGTTCGATCTGCTGTAATTCGGCCTCGCTGAAGTCTAAGCGGTTGAGCATAGCAACGTTTTCGTCAAGCTGACTGACGCGGCTTGCGCCGATTAAGACAGAGGTTACGCGCCCGCCGCGCAAGACCCAGGCTAAGGCCATCTGCGCTAAACTTTGCCCGCGCTGCTGTGCCATGTCATTCAACCGTCGAATTTTTTCCAATTTTTCAGTGGTAATATATTCGGGCTTCAGGAATGTTCCCGGTGTGCCGGCGCGGGAATCCGACGGAATGCCGTTCAAATATTTATCCGTCAGCATTCCTTGCGCCAACGGCGAAAACGCAATGCTGCCGACGCCTGCATTCTCTAACACATCGAGCAATTCCGCTTCGATCCAGCGCTCGAACATCGAATATTTGGGCTGATGAATCAGGCAGGGCGTGCCGAGGCTTTTTAACGCGGCAAGCGCCGCCTTCGTCTGCGCGGCGTTATAATTCGAAATGCCGACATACAGGGCTTTCCCTTGACGCACAATCAGATCGAGCGCCGCTATTGTCTCTTCGACTGGCGTGTCCGGGTCTGGCCGATGCGAATAAAAAATATCCACGTAGTCCAATCCCATCCGTTTCAGGCTTTGATCCAGGCTGGCGACAAGATATTTTTTGGATCCCCAATCGCCATACGGTCCCGGCCACATGTAATAGCCGGCTTTGCTTGAGATGATCATCTCATCGCGATACGCCGCAAAGTCGTCGCGCAGCAGGCGTCCGAATGTTTCTTCTGCCGATCCGGGAGGCGGGCCGTAATTGTTCGCAAGATCAAAATGCGTGATACCGAGGTCAAAGGCGCGGCGAATCAACGCGCGGCAATTTTCATGGCGGTCAACGCCGCCGAAATTATGCCACAAGCCTAATGAAATCGCCGGAAGCTTGATCCCGCTTTTGCCACAGCGGTTATACTTCATTGTGGCATACCGTTCCTGGAATGCGATATACTCCATGATGCGTGTTGTCTATCGTTTCGTCGGCGCGGTCAACATCCCGCGCGCCGATGAGACGACAAACTCCTTTTTTGATAGTGCCATCATTCAAAGAAGCAACGTTTAAAAAATAACTTCCACGTATCCGCCAACACCCCACCCCCTCCCCAACAGGGAGGGGAGTTTCCCCTCTCCTTCGGAGAGGGGGCAGGGGGGTGAGGTTCTTGGACGTTATTTTTTAAACTTTACTAAGTAAAGTTTAAAAAATAACGCCGGCTTAGACCTCACAGGTCTCTACCTCGAACTTATTTTTTACATTTTACTAACTGATGTTACGCAGCGCCGCCGACAATTCCCCTCCTGGGAGGGGCAAGGGGTGGG
>DF820456.1:872237-873636 GCA_000739515.1 Candidatus Moduliflexus flocculans | reverse complement strand
ACAATTCCCCTCCTGGGAGGGGCAAGGGGTGGGTTCGTCCGTGAGTGATTGCTCGTGTCAAGAACCCACCCCCAACCCCTCCCCGGAGGGGAGTGTGCGGTCATTCGTCTCGAATCGGCTGCGTAACATGAGTTACTAACGAAGAACAACTGGCGATAAATTCGATCATATTCGGCTGATCGCGGTAGAGACGCCTCGCCGAGGCTTAGTAGAGATGCCCCGCCGGGGCGTCTCTACGGAAGAGATGATCTTTTCAAACGCAATTGGCATTATGTCGGCAACGCTCCTTATTCCGCGCGACGTTCTTGTCCATAACGTTCAACGATGCGCTGAAATTCTTCTGATTTGCAGATGAGTTGAATGGCGTTCCAGATGTTTTCGGCCAGTTCCGGCGATTGTTCCACGCGCTGATGCGAGAGCATCAAATAATAATCGCGGATTTTTAACGGCGGCGCTAATTTTTCAATGCCGCCCAACTCATCGCGATATTGCGCAAGCACCGCGTCTCCCGATAATTCTAAGAGAGCGGCGGAATCAAACATA
The DNA here is from genome assembly GCA_000739515.1 of Candidatus Moduliflexus flocculans. Lineage (GTDB taxonomy): Bacteria > Moduliflexota > Moduliflexia > Moduliflexales > Moduliflexaceae > Moduliflexus > Moduliflexus flocculans. The sequence continues at coordinate 873,093 of DF820456.1, read as the reverse complement.
TTCGCGCGAAGCCATTTCAAGGCCACATAGTCATCCTTCACCGCTTCAACCGTTAATCCCATTGCGGTCAAATCATCTATAATTGAATACCCGCGGATTGCCGCGATTTTTTGGGGCGGCGGCGCGAATGCGCTGCCATCCCAGCGTATTTTCGTCCCTGTTCGCACATATAACATGTATGAGGTTGAATACATTCTCCGAGTGACATCCGGGGCGTCCCCTTGCATCGGATAAACGCCGGACACTAACCGTTCTGGCTTGAAACTCGCGCTGAACACGCCGTCTATCGTCCCCTTTTCCATTTCAAGAAAGCACCGTTTCCAGGGAAGCCGCTTATATTCGATGACGATCTGTAATTGCTGCGCGACCAATTGCAGCAATTCGATAGAAATGCCCGGTTTCTGCATGTCAATAGCATCGCCCTCTCCGATTTCGTATGGAAAATTATCAACATCCTGAAACGCAAAAGTCAGTCTTACCGGCTCTGCGGCCTTTGTCTGACAGGCAGAACAAAAAAATACGCCAATAATCAGCAACATTCGATGTATGCGACGCATATTTTTTCCTCCCGCGAACGTAAAATTTTCAAGCGCTATGGCGTAGCGCTCAATCTGCGATACGGATCGTCGCCGAAATCGCGTCACAATTGTACGCCAAAACTGCGTTTCACCCGACAATATGATTTCTGAGGCGATCCTAAATACAATCAGACAATGTTATCAGTCGAAATGGTATGTTGGCAAGAGCGAAACATCGTTTTGTTGTAACTATTTAGCCCGTAGGGCTTCAGGTGTTGTAGAACAAGGCAGCAGACATCTCTACCGCGTAGCGGTTGCGCCCTATCGCCTACGGCGAA
>DF820456.1:861905-871684 GCA_000739515.1 Candidatus Moduliflexus flocculans | reverse complement strand
GGGTTCTTGACACGAGCAATCACTCACGGACGAACCCACCCCTTGCCCCTCCCAGGAGGGGAATTGTCGGCGGCGCTGCGTAACATCAGTAAATAATTAGGTTCTGTTTTACAAATATCGCAATCGTTATGAGGAACGCTCCCTTTGACACGCTCAGGGAACGGCGTATTCATGTTGTTGAACTAAATTTTTAATGTGCATACGCTTGGAGTGAGCCATTCCGCCGCCTGCCCATTCATCAGCAACGGCAACAGCCAGTCCCGTCACGCGAGCGGCATCCGGCGCTCCGGCTGTTGCTTCCGACGTTTCGGCGCATGCTGCGCGACCGGCGTTTCGAGCCATTGCGCCGCGTCATTGTCATTCGGCGCAGGCGCGGCGCTTTCCGCTGCCATCGTCGCATTCCAGAAATGTAATTCTTCTTCGATGGTCATCTCTCTGATGCGTTCATAGATGTGTTCGGCGGCTTGCCGTTTCATCTCAACACAATCAAATGGTTTCTTCTTCATACACAATCACCTCGGACGGACTGTTGATAAAGATTTCTCGGTAGCCATGTATGCGGTTAATCGCATTATACAATGATATTTTTTCGAAATGCACGATATGTTTGAAATTCCAACTCACAATCATGTCACATCCAGAAACCGTCGCCGCCGCAACATGCAGGGCATCATCGAGATATTTTCGGCTGACAATCCCCTGAGCAAGATACTGTTCGCGCAGTTCGATGCACTCTTTGGTGATCGTCAACATTTCAGTGAGGTTCGCGCATTCGGCATAAAAATTTCTGACGCGCTCCGGAGCAAATTCGATTTCCCGCCTGACCACTTCGGAAACGCACAACAAAAATTGGCCGCTCCGAATCTGTTGAAACAACGCCGTTGACGGTTCCATGAATTCGATATCGAAGACACCGCCAAAGACCGACGTGTCAACGTAGATACGCAATTTTTTGTTCATAGACTCCTCCACCACATGACATCACGTGTTCACCCCACCGCCGCCAGCCCATTCATCAGCAGCGGCAGCAGCCAGTCCCGCAGGGCAGCATAATTCCCTTATGCGACAGGAACACGGCGATCCGGCTGTTTCTTCTGACGTTTCGGAGAGTGCTGCTTAACCTGTTGGCGTTTGACCGGCTTCGGTTGCTTCTGTATGTTCAAGGCGTCTTTTTCGGCCATTCTCGCGCGAATCTCATGTAATCCGGCCATCATATCGTCAACATGTCCGGTTTCATCCATAAATTCCTGCGCGATCTCGTCGCGCACCTCAATCTCATAAAATGTGCTCCAAAATGACATATTCCACCTCTTCTTTCGTCTGATTGTCCGTGCTGTTGTTCATAACATCGAGGGAGCGACAATTTCTATCGGCGCATAGCCCTCGGTGAGATGTAACGCATTGACTGCGCGTTTGGTCTTGAGTTTGACTAAATGACGATAATTCCAACTGACCAGGATACCTATGTTATACGTCACAGCAATAGCAAGATGTTTTGCGTCGGCCAATATGGCAACGACTCCAGTGGTGACGTAATGTTGGGCCAACGCATTTGCGTCTTCGCGATCCCCGTGTAGCTGTTCGAACGGCTCCACCAATGCCATCAAATCGTCGCGGCGACGTTGTTGCGGGGTTTATTGAATTTCTTTCACGACAAAATCCGAGATATACACCTGATACCCTGAGAGTCGTTTCCAAAATGTCTGCGTTTCCTGTTGTCGTTCTGGTTTGGTGCTGTCAAGATACGCATTCGGAACAGATGTTTCAATATAAATTTTCATCATATCTCCTTATTATGATCGTCATCTACCTCCCCCCACCGCCGCCTGCCCATTCATCCGCGCCGCATTCGTCCCGTAGGGACGTTCGCCAATAGCCCGCCGATTTATCGGCGGGAACAAGGGCGGGACACGGCACGGTTCACATCCTCATTCCCGCCCATAAATGGGCGGGCTATGCGCGGGCGTCCCTACGGGACGGCGAATTCACCCCCACCGCCGCCTGCCCATTCATCAGCAGCGGCAGCAGCCAGTCCCGCAGCGCGGCGAGGGTGTGGTTTTCAAGTTCGATTTTATTCTGTTTTTCAAAAACAGGATTTATTACATTTTGATATTGCTTTAAAATTTGTTTATCTGGTTTCAAGACTTTTAAAGAAAACAAATCATTTTTTGTGATCGAGCCAAATGTTGTTCCATCAACGTTTCTTCTGTCAAAAATTTGTTTCAGATTGTTCATGACTCCAAAAAGATAAGAAATGCAATCATCCTTGCTATTCAAAGCGGCAAGACCGCGCCCGATGCAACAATTTTCCTTTGCAATATTTATCGTTCCGACAGGAGCGCGAACACTTAAAAGAATATCGCCTGCTTTGGCAAAACGTGTCGGCTGCGTTGTAAATTGGCGAATTGTTGGAAAACGACTGCCGAAATCGGTGCATCCTTGAAAAAAGATCATTCCGTTTCCTTCTTCATTATATGATTCTCCCGGAGGTGATTGCCCCATCGTAATATTGGCAATATCCTGTAACTCGCCAACCTCCCACCCCGCCGGAATCGCGCGTTTCAGCGCATCATTCCAGACCATCGCGCCGCCGCTCGATTTGTACGGCTTGCCGTCGGCATTGGGAAAATCGAACTGCACGAACCAGTAATCATACAGCGTTTTCGCCATCGCCTCCAATTCGGCGTTGATGCGGGTGTTCAATTCGATTTTGGCGTCGAGTGCAGACAGCACGGCAGCAATTTTTTGTTGAGTTACAATATCTGGTGATGGAATTAAATATTCACCGATGCCATCAGCACTGATATTCCCCTGTGCGCTACTACTATCCAAACGATTAAGAATGAACTCTAAAAAATACCTTCCTTGTATCGCGTAATAAACAAACGATTTATCAAACGTTTTCTTCGGCTCAATTTTAGCTACACGCTGGTTAATATACAGTACATCATCCGAAATATGCCTGCCAACCTTTCCGATTGTTGCGCCTGTCATTGCTATAACAAAATCCCCTTTATGCAATTCATATTTTTTTAACTTATTCGGAGAATATTTTGAAATATCAACTTTATCGGCTTCGCTAATATTGATTATTGGAGGAGTAATATCTTTGATTTTTACAACAACATTTCCAGTATCTCCAAATTCCCCACTTTTAAAGGCAAAGCCGGGAATAATATCAGCAGCAACGTTTAATTTGGATAATGGATATTTACTCATATTTCACCTCCCTAATATTTTTAAAATCTCGCGCAGGGACGCAGGGAACAACACCTATTTTCTCTGCGCCCCTGCGTCCCTGCGCGAGATAAAAAAACCGCCGCACTCACACCAACCTCACGCCCGCCAATTGCGTCTGGATTTCGCTTTCCAGCGCCCGCGACTCCGCAAACAGGCGATCCAAATTCTGCGTGAATCCGCCCATCTTCGCGGCGAACTCCTCCGGCGTCATCTCGATATGCTCGATCTTCACGTCGAAATATTGCCCGGCGCTCAACGAATAGTTTTTCTCTGCGATCTGCTGATATGAGACAATCGCCGTGAAATCTTCCACCGCTTCATGCGCGTTGAAGGTCGCGATAATCCGCGCTTCTTCCTCCGCCGAGAGGACGGTGCGCTGATTTTTGCCGTCTTTGATAGTCGCACCGAGCTTCGAGGCGTCCATCAAGACGATGTTCCCTTTGGTGTTCGCTTTGTCGAGAAACAGCACCGAGACGTTCGTGCCGGTGGTGGCGAAAATGTTGCTCGGCATGGAGACGACGCCCCGCAGCATTTTGTCGCTGACGAGCCGCTCCCGAATCTTGCGCTCGATGCCGCTCTGCGCCGTCAGAAAGCCGGTCGGCACGACAATCGCGGCTTTGCCGTTCGGCGCGAGCGAGGCGACGATGTGCTGAATGAAGAGGAGATAAATCGCCATTTTATCTTTGTCTTTGTTCGGCACGTTCGGCACGCCCGCGAAAAAGCGCTCGCGATGCTGCGGCGCAGTGAGCGCATCGCGGTAGTCGCTGAAATCGAGCTTGAAGGGCGGATTCGAAACGATGTAATCGAAGCGCATCAGCCGCTCGCCCTGCCGATGATACGGCGTCAGGAGCGTGTTCCCCTGAATGATGTTCCGAATCGAATGCGCGAGATTGTTCAAAATCAGGTTCAGGCGCAGCATCCCGGAGGATTTCTGCGAAATGTCCTGCGAATAAATCGCGCAGCGGTCTTCGCCGATTTGATGCGCCAAATTCATCAGCAGCGTCCCGGATCCCGCCGCCGGATCGTAGCATTTGACGTTGCTGACCGGCGCGTCCACGAGAATCGCGGCCATGATTTTCGCGACGGCGTGGGGCGTGAAATATTCGGCGTATTTGCCGCCGCCGTCCTTGTTGTAGTCTTTGATCAGATATTCGAAGATCGTGGCAAAAAAGTCGAATTTCTGGTGAAAGATGCGCTCGAAACTGAAATTGACAAGCGGATTGATGAGGGCGCGGCAGAAGTTGTCGCGCTGCGAACTGTCGGTGATGTACTGGCTTAATTCGTCGAACAGGATGACGTTCGCGCCGGTGTTGGTCTTGACGCCGAAAATGTCGTTGTTCAGGATGGCGATGTCGCGCAGCGTATCGTCAAAAATTTTGGCGAAATTCGCCTCGTGCATCCGGTTATGCAGCGCGGAAAGATAGTGTTCCCGCTTCAGCAGGGCGGAATCAGCGTCAATGCGCTCCAGCAGGTCATCGTACTCCTCGTCGGAATAGGCGGCGATGGCCTGTTCCCAGCTTTCCGCCTCGCGCAGCGCCGGCTCAAGCCGCTTGACCTCATGCGCGAACTTGTCGTTCATGAATTTATAGAGGAACGTCTGCGTAATGATTTTGAATTCGTTCCCGTCGTTGCCGAGTCCGTAGGACGTGCAGGCGCTTTTCAGCGCGTCAATCAACTCTTTGGTTTGCGTGGTGAAATCCTGCGTCAACATTGGCATAGTTGCCTTCCTCAGACCTCACAGGTTTTCAAAACCTGTGAGGTCTCTGTGTGAGTTCTCGTTCCACGCTCTGCGTTGAACGAGAACTTAACCCTATTATGCGACCGGCACGCGGCGAGCAGATGGTTTTTTCTGGCGTTTCGGAGCGCGCCGTTCGGTCTGCCGAGGCTCGACAGGCGCGGCGCAATAGCCCCACCGCTGAAATTGCTCCTGTAATGCGGGATCATCGCGAAACGCAAGATAATAGAGAAATTCCGGCGCAAAATCCGCGCCATTCGGCCAGACCACCGTTTCAAGCTCCGGGTCTATCGCGACTTGCGCAAATAAGGGCAATTCCCGCAATGGCTCGAACATTTTTCCGTTCAACTCGCAACGCAAGTCAACCACGCCCCGCCGTCCGTTATTAAATAACACGTCGATCTGATACTCGTGAAGATATGTGACTGCGGTGATATGTAAAAACATGATTTACTCCAATGGCTGAATTGTTTCCGGAGCTTCCTGTCGAGCGCACAATTCCCAATCTTTTCTCAAGTCTTCTCGATGGAGTTCATACCATTCTAAAACATGATGCAAAGCGCGTCGAGGAAATTTCCCTTCGACGATTCCGGTTTCGATTTCGACCGTGATCTCATAGTTTCCGTATTTTGCGTGAAAATGCGGAGGCGAGTGGTCGTCCCAATACATTGAAATGATAATGCCTAAAAATCAGCTGATTGTTGGCATAATAGCTCTTTTTTGAATTCTCGTTCCAAGCTCTGCATGGAACAAGAGCAGAAAGCGCCAACGGCGCGAATCATATTAGCCCAGGGTGAAACCCTGGGAAAACTCCCGAAGAAAACCACGCTCTGAAAAAGCGTCTTATGAAACGCTCTTTCAGAGCGTGAATGTCGAATCGCCCATCATCCCAGGGCTTGCGCCCTAAGCTAATATGACCGCTGTGGGATCATTCACGATTGCGTCATTTAATTCTCGTTCCACGTTCCGCGTGGAATGCCGCTTGTCGGACGCTCCGGCGTGTTTCACAGAGAAATTCAGCGTGGTCTGCGTCGAATGATCCCACAGCGTTTCCGGCGCGATGTCAATGTTTCCCGGCCAGACGACCGTGCCATAATCAACGGTCGCACGCATAAACAACGGCGAATGATTCAGCGGCACGTATGGTTTTTTCTTCAAATACGGCGTCATGTCGAAAAGGCGAATTTCATGATTCTCGAATTCGAGCAGTAACGTATGATCCTGACGCGGTTCGACGCGAATCACATCGAGCAATGTTTCCATAATGCGCTCCTATTATTGCAACGGTTGAATGCGGAACGGCTCTTCGCCGGACATCGCCATTTCCCAATCCGCAAGGAGTTCATCACGATGAAGATCGATCCAAACTTGCACCATCCGCAATTGCTTTGCGGGGAAATCTCCGGCAAGAACAGTTCCGTCTTCAAGAGCAATCGAGGCTTTTTTCCCCTGATACCGGACATGAATATGCGGCGTATGATGACGCCCGGCATCTTCGTAGTACATGGTCACAAGTACCCCGTAAAACATTGAAATCGTTGGCATATTGTTGTTTCCTTCCATCCCCGCCGATAAATCGGCGGGCTATTCGCGAGCGTCCCTCCGGAACGCTAATTCCCGAATCCCTGATATTCGTTCCGATATTCTTTGACGAGGCAGCTTTTCACGCATTGCGCGGCGGTTCGATTCGGCGCGATCTTCGCGGCGCGGAAACTCTCGTTCACGAATTGCGCCAACATGCGTTCGAAATAGGCGTCATTTTCCAAATACGACGCATTCAACAGCAATTTTGCGTCGGTCTGGCGCTTGATCTCCGACAGCACCGCCCAGATGTCGCTCTCTTTGGGCGAAATCATCCCCTGTTCGAGCAGGCGTTTGTGCGTCCGCGCATATTTGGCGTCGTGCGCGTATTTCGCGCTCAGCAGCGCGTTTTTCCGGTTCAATTCCGCCGCCTTGTCATACAGCGCATGGAGCGCGGCGATATTGTCTTTCATCTCCTCTTGCGAAATTTCGTCAAGATTCTTCTGCTCGAACAGCCGTTTCAATTCGTCGTAAAGCGTCACGAAGGCCGGGTCTTTTGGGTCGAAATTCGCGCTCAGCGTCTCGCGGGCTTTGCGCAGCGCCTCTTTCAGGCGATCCGCAATGACCATTTCTGCCTGCGACACTTTGCGAAAGAGAAACAGCACGTTTTCCAGCGCCGCGTTCAGCAGATTCGTCGTGTCGGCGCTGTTCTGCACCGATTCTTTCAGATTCAGCAGCGCGAGATGGTTGGCGGTTTCGTTCAACAAGAGATGCAGCGCATGAAAATCGAGCCGCTCTAACAGGTCGAAATGGCCGGACAGCCGGATCAAATTATACAAATTGCGGGCGTTTTCCAGCGCCTTTTTCACCTGCAACACGACGGCGCGATCCCGAATCGCGCTGATTTGCTGCGAAAAGATTTCCTTGTTTTCCAAATCATAATGAAACAGCGCTTCGCGAATCTCCGCGATGTCCGCCTCGATCTCTTCCGGCGACTTGAACAGATTGGCGTAATTCTGCATTTCGTCGCCGAGTTGGGCTTGCAATTCGTCGAAATACGCCTTGTTCGTCGCGTCGAACTCCTTGCGGATGTCGGCGAAATCCACGACAAAGCCGTTGCGGAACTGCTTATACGGGCGATTCACCCGCGTCAGCGTTTGCAGCAGGTTATGATCTTTGATAATCCGGCCAAGATAGAGCTTTTTCAGGCGCGGCGCGTCGAAGCCGGTCAGCAGCATTTGATAGACAAAGAGCAGGTCAATCTTGCCGTCTTTGAATTCATTCACCGCGTTGCCGCGCTCCTCTTTGTCTCCGGCGTCATGCAGAATCAGGGCGGCGGTCAAGGGTTGCTTTAGTTTCGCCTGATACGCCCGATATTCGGCGGACGCCTCCGCAATCATGAAATACGGCTGCACCGGCTCGATAGTTTTTTGCGCCGGGTTGTATTTGTTGACGAAAATTTCGAACAGTTTCCGCGCCTGCTCCGCGCTGTCGCAGACCACCATGCCGCCGATACTGTGGTCGTTGAACCAATTTCTGGCCTGCGTGAAATCCTTGACGATATAATCGAGCATCGGCTCGACGAAGCGGGGATGCGCGTAGATGTTCTCCTTTTCGACGCTTCCCTGCAAAATTTCCACATCTTTGAGCGCCTGATCCAACTGCATTTTATATTTCGTTTCGATCCCTTCCCGCACAAGTTTCAGCGTGTAGCCGTCGGCAATCGAGCGGTCGTAATAATATTTGTGGATATAGTCGCCGAAAACATCCCGCGAGCGGCGTTCGCTGCCGATCAGCGGCGTGCCGGTCAGGGCGATCAAGACGGCGTTGCGGTCAGAATTGTAGAGATTCGCTAAAAAGCTGCCGGTCGGGTTATAGCTGCGGTGCGCTTCGTCTAAAAAATAGACGCGCTGCGTGTTCAGGTCATAATCGCCGCGCTTCAACAGATCGGTTTCTTTCTCGAATTTCTGGATGTTCACGACCGTGATTTCCGCGCTGCCCGCCGCGTTATGAATCGCCTGCTTCGTTTTGAAATGGCTGACGAACGCCTCCCTCGAATTGATGAGATTCACGCGCAAGCCCCGTTTTTCGAACTCGTCTTTGGCCTGTTTCATTAAATCGAGGCGGTCAACGATGAAATAAAATTTCGGCACGACGCCCTTGCGCTGGAAATAGTCGGTCAGATAGCGCACGTTGAAAAACGCAAGCGCGGTTTTGCCGCTCCCCTGCGTATGCCAGATAATCCCCTTGTTGACGCCTTTGTCGAGCGTCCGTTCGATGGCTTTGGTGGCGAAGAACTGCGGATAGCGCATGACATGCTTTTCGCGCCCCTGTTTGCCCTCGACATACGCGATCCCGTATTTCAGCAGCATGGCGAATCGCGCCGGGCTGAAGAGCGCGGTCAAAAGGCGATGCGTCGGCGTCTCCGGCTTCTTGTTCGTTATGAATTCCGGCGAATGCTTGATGGCGGCGAGGTTGTTATCTTGCAGTACCAGATTCTCGATTTCCTCATCTTCCGGCGCGAGCAGCGTCGTCAGGTCAAGCGGCTCTTCTTCGCGGAAATAATGGAATTGCGCTGCATCCCGCGCTGTCGTGGCATAAAACGCGCCCTGAATCGGCTCGATGGATTCGGCGTCATACTCCATGTTATTCGAGAAGACGAGGAGTTGAAACAGATTAATGAAACGCCGGAACTTCTTGTTTTTGAAGCGAGCGTTCATCCGATTTCGTTCATCAAGCACGCCGTCGCGATTATTCGGCTTTTTGACTTCGATGAATGCAAGCGGCATTCCGTTGACGAGCAGCGTGATGTCCGGGCGGAATTCCTCGTCGCCGTTTCGGCAGGGCAATTCCGTGACGACATGCAGCGCGTTGTTCTGAAAATCGTCGAAATCAATCAGCGTGACGCCCGCCGCCGCCGTCAGCCGCTTGAAAAACGCTTCGCCCAAATCCTCGTTATCGAGTTCCAGCAGAATTGTTTCCAGCGTCCGCGCGACGTCGTCGTCCGCGATGCCCGGATTGAGGCGGCGCAGGCTTTCTGCAAAAATGTCGGTGAAGATATTGGCGCGTTCGTCTCGCGCCGCCTGCTCAAGCGGCAGATAGGCGTAACCCAACCGGCGCAGATGCAAAATCGCCGGAATTTTGACGCGGCTGTTTTCGGTGAAATTCATAGTGATTGATTTCTTTATTATTTACTGATGTTACGCAGCGCCGCCGACAATTCCCCTCCTGGGAGGGGCAAGGGGTGGGTTCGTCCGTGAGTGATTGCTCGTGTCAAGAACCC
>DF820456.1:778120-861359 GCA_000739515.1 Candidatus Moduliflexus flocculans | reverse complement strand
ACTGATGTTACGCAGCGCCGCCGACAATTCCCCTCCTGGGAGGGGCAAGGGGTGGGTTCGTCCGTGAGTGATTGCTCGTGTCAAGAACCCACCCCCAACCCCTCCCCGGAGGGGAGGGTGCGGTCATTCGTCTCGAATCGGCTGCGTAACATGAGTTATTAATAGCTCTGAGTGGGCGTGGCGGTTGCTTCTGGGGCAGGAGTTGCAGTGGCTTCCGGCGTTGCGGTTGGTTCTGGTGTTGCTGTCGGTTCCGGCGTTGCGGTCGCCGTTGGTTCAGGCGTCGCGGTCGGCGCCGGTGTTGCTGTCGGTTCAGGCGTTGCGGTCGGCTCAGGTGTCGCTGTTGGTTCCGGCGTCGCAGTCGCTTCTGGCGCGGTGGTCGCAGTCGGTTCAGCGGTCGCTGTCGCTTCAGGAGTTGCTACGGTCTCTACAGGTGTTGGCGCGGATTCTGTCGGCGTCTGGTCTGCTGCCGGAGTTGCCGGCTGTTCTGTTGTCTCTGCCGGGGTGGCAGTCGCTTGCGGCGCTGCTGTCGGCGCGACCGGGCCTAACGCGACGTTCTGCTGCGCATCAATGATTTCGAGCCGTTTCTTCGCCTGCTCTTTCAACGCGGCAGACGTATTGGAATCCACGATTTGTTGATACGCGGCTTTCGCGTTATCAACCTGTTTTAATGCTTCGTAGTTTCGGGCAATCGCTAATTGAATCTCAGTTTTGCGGCCTGCCGAGGCTTTTGCTTCCACTTTTTTGAGTGCGTCTATCGCGTCCTGAAATTTCTGCTGCTGTTCTAAAATATATGCCAGACTTTCCTCCGCGCTGACAGATAAATACCCGGATGGATTTTTCGTCAGGTATTCCGCAAAATATTTCTGCGCGTCTTCATATTTTCCCGTATCGTATGCAAGGCTGCCGAGCATGAAGACCGCGCGTTTTCCGCTTGTTGTGTTAGGATATTTTTTAATCACGTCCTGATACGCGGCGATCACATCTTTATACAGGTCTTCCTTCGGCTGTTTGGCGGCGTTATCATCAGCTTGTGCCGTCTTTTGGGCGGCGTCATCTTTCACCTTTTGGTGCAGCGCCACAGCCTTGCCTTCTAAACCCAAGGCTTTTTCGGTCACGCTGTTCTGATAACGCGTCCAGCCGTAAGCAATAATCAGGATTGCGATAATCGCGCCAATGGCGATGCCAACGGTTTTGAGATTCGCCAGCACCCAGGTTGATGCTTTTTCAAGAAATGGCGTATGAAGAATCTCTTCAATCTGTTCTACTTTTTTCTGCTTATCATGTTTCGGAGAAAATTTGTCTGCCATGAGCTATTACCCTTTCATTCAATCATGTGTGAGCGCTTCACCGTAAAATTCCTGCAATCGGCATCCTTGCAGGCGTGTTCACTAAATTTCTGTTGGCCTGGAAGAATCAGGGCGCTCCAGCCTTCAGACGATTTTCCAGACGCAGTGGATTCGACTTTTCTGGCTCGCGTTGGAAAGTCAAGTCAAAAACTTCAGAATTGAAAAAATCGCCTGTCATACCCGGATTAGCTGGACAATGGCCTCAGCAGCAATCCCGTCGCCGGTTCCGGTAAAGCCTAATCCTTCAGTCGTTGTGGCTTTCACGTTGACGTTTTCTGGCTCGGTTTCTAACGCTTGCGCCAATTTCAACCGCATCGCTTCGATATAACCGCTGAGGCGCGGTTTTTGCGCGATCACCACGCTGTCAACGTTGCCGACGATGTATTGCTGCGCCTGTATCAGCTTGACGCAATGCTTGAGCAGTTTTATGCTGGAAATGCCCTTATATTGAGCGTCGGTATCCGGGAAGTGACGTCCGATGTCCCCAAGCCCAAGCGCGCCAAGCAGCGCGTCACAGATGGCATGAATCAATACATCAGCATCGGAATGCCCTAACAGCCCTTTTTCATACGGAATTTTTACGCCGCCAAGCACGAGATCACGATCCGGGACGAGCCGATGCACGTCATATCCGATGCCGACGCGAAATGGAAGTGACGCTGCCATCATCAGGAACGGCAGAAAGGGGGAGAAGCAAAAAGGCGTTCATGAACATGTTTCCAGCAGCTGAAACCACTGGCGATATTCTCTCACCCGTTCAGAGCGAATCGTTTCTTGCTTCTCTCCCTTCCTGATGTTGCAAAAATGCCTCGGCAATCAGCAGATCGTCGGGCGTGGTGATTTTGATATTGCGATACGAGCCAGCCACCAACGCGACCGGATGTCCGAAATATTCCGCCATCATCGCGTCATCAGTGGCGTTAAATCCCTCAGCAATCGCCTGTTCATAACAATCGAGAATCAGGCGATATTGAAACGTTTGCGGCGTCTGAATCTGCCAGAGCAAGCGGCGATCATAGGTTTTCGACACGAGCGGCCAGCCTTCGTCGGCGCCATTCGTCATCGCAACGGCCTCTTTGATCGTATCTTTCGCAGGAATCGCCACAACGCTTGCGCCAACCTGCCACGCCGCGTTAATAGATTTGTGAATCATTTCCTCCGTCACAAACATGCGCACAGCGTCGTGAATCAGCACGATGTCCGTCTGCGGCGGCGCGGCGCGTAATCCACGCAAGACCGAATCCTGCCGCTCTTTCCCGCCTTCGACAATCGAAACGCCTTTGCTCATGCCGGAGTCTGCGATCAGCCTTTCGCAGCGTTCCCGATCTTCGGCGCGAATCACCAGCACGATGTGATCAACAATGGCCGCGCTGTCAAAAATTTTCAGTGTATGCGCTAAAATCGGAACGCCGCTGACCGGCAGAAATTGTTTCGGCAACGCCTGCGCGCCCATGCGCGAGCCTATGCCTGCCGCCACCAGAATCGCTGTTGTTTGAGACGGTTTTATCATCGTATTCACGCCAATTTTATGAGTGCAAAAGCAAGCTTTTCCACTCCTTTTTCGTGTCAACTGCCAGACAAGAACTCAATAAAATGGCGTTCACCGTGAATATCAGCGAGCGTCAAGAGAATTTTATCAGGAGAAGAAAATTTGCGCGATGTCGTTTCATCGAAAGTAACTATTTGGCACGACGTACCGCGAACGTCCCCGTTCGCCGACATTGCCTGCGCTAAACGCTCTCAGCAGCATCGAAGACGCCTCCTGCGAACGAGGACGTTCGCGGTACGTAAATAGTTACCATCGAAAAAACTCTTTTCAGAACTTGACAAGCGACGCCCTGCGAACGTATGTGGGTTATGTTGTTTCAACTCCCCATAGCGGGAAATTATTTGAACATGATCGCTGCTGGCGTGAAGAGCGCCGGTCAGAAGATTCGAAGAACTCAAGGAGTAAAGTCGGTGAAAAAGAAACTGTTCAGCATCATGATTGCGTTCGCAAGTATTGCCGGTTTCGCGATGTCAGCCTATGCGCTTGGCGAAACAGGCACGACCGTGACCTATAAAGTGACGACGCATTCGTCGGCGGGCGACTTAGTCAATTATACCAGCTATAATATCGCGGCGACTGAGGGTGGCAGCTATTGGCTGCAACGCGTGACGTATATGACGCCGGGGGCGAACCCGCTTTCAATTACGCAAACGCTGCTCGACCGCAAGACACATGCGGCGAAACGGTATCTGATGCATCGTCCGGCAAACATGGATCACCCGGAAAGCGTGATTGATCTCCCGCTTGCCAAAATGGGCAAAGAGGAAATTCTGCCGAATCCGGAAGCCGAATCGGCCTCCGGAACCGCACAAATAGCGACCGAAGCCGGGACGTTTACCGCCCAGGAAGTCGCGGCTGATGGCGCGACATTATGGCTGAGCGCCGACGCACCGGTTTTAGGCGTGGTGAAGGTGGAAACCAAAGATTGGACAATGGAAATCGTGAAGATCGAAAATGTGTCCGAAGATTTGTTTCCGAACAAGCCTGCGCCCGGCGGCGTGGTGTATATGAATGAGGAATAATCCACAACAGGTGTCAGGCACGTCGAACGTGTCTGACACCGTATTCGTTTATGCTAACACCAGCAGATTTTTTTGATTTGACCGATTTCGAGCATGGCGATTTGTTTACCGGCCTCGAATATGTCTGGGACGCGCTGAAACGCCTGCCGGATTATATCGCATCTCGTTTGCAGCCGGGCATTCACGGCACAGTGATGAACGGCGCATTTTTAGCGGATAATCGAATTTATATTGGCAAGGGCGTGGTCGTCGAACCAGGCGCGTATATCGCCGGGCCGACGATTATCGGCGACAATACGGTCGTGCGGCAAGGGGCATATATTCGCGGGAATGTCCTTACCGGAAACAATTGCGTTATCGGCCACACGTCGGAACTAAAGAGCGCCGTGCTGCTGAATCAGAGCGGCGCGCCGCATTTTAACTATGTCGGCGACAGCATTCTTGGCAAAAAGGTGAACCTTGGCGCAGGGACAAAGCTTTCGAATCTGAAAATGATCAAAGGGAATGTCTCGGTCAAAATCGGGGAAATTGTGTATGACAGCGGGCTGCGGAAATTCGGCGCAATTCTCGGCGATTACGCGCAGACCGGCTGCAATTCCGTGCTGAACCCCGGCACGCTGATCGGGCGCGGCAGCCTTGTGTATCCAAACGCGACTGCTTCCGGCTACGTGCCGCCAAATTGCATCGTCAAGCTGCGCCAGACATTAGAAATTGTCGAACAACGTTAAAGTTGCCACGAATTGCACGAATAACCACGAATGTACGATTCAAAAGCATTCGTGGTTATTCGTGCAATTCGTGGCAATTCCTCCTCCTATTCGAAAAATTCATGGAAACCTTACCGGGCTGAAACCGAATCAGCTTGACCGTCTTGAACGGATTTACCGCAGAAAAATCCCCACCGATCAGGTGATTACGCAGGAACTTGCGAATTATCTCACTGAGCTTTCCGCTGAAATTGCGCGACAGATCGGCGTGCTTGTCAATCGGAAAGGCGCGGTGGAAGACGTCATTATCGGCGACCACCGGCAAATCGAAATTCCGCCGTTAGGCCGTTTCCGCGCTGGCTATTTGCGCTTGCGTGGCCTGCGCTATCTGCATACACATTTGGCGGATACGCCGCTCAGTCAGGAGGATTTGACCGATCTCGCCTTGCTGCGGTTCGATTTAGTCGGCGCGATTGCGGTCAATCAATATGGCCTCCCGGCCAAATACTATTTTGCGCATCTTGTGCCGGAAAACCCTGATCAAAAGCGCTGGGAAGTGCTTGCGCCGATCTATCCGGGGCAGGTCGAGATGCAGTTTGATGAATTTATTCATGCCCTTGAAGAGGAATTTCAGCGCGGGCGGGAAGGGCGCGAAGTGGATGATTCCCGCGAACGCGCCGTGTTGGTCGGCGTGTCGAACGGCCAACGCGCATTGGCGGAAGAATCGCTGCGAGAATTGCGCGAATTGGCGGACTCCGCCGGATTGATCGTGATGGATTCGGTCTTGCAGCATCGCCCGAAAATTGACCCGAAATTCATGATTGGCAAGGGAAAATTAGACGAATTAATTATCCGCTGCTTTCAACTCGGCGCGGATATGCTGATTTTCGACCATGACCTGACGCCCGCGCAGAATAAGATGATCAGCGAGGTGACGGAACTGAAAATCATTGACCGGACGCAGTTGATTCTCGATATTTTCGCGCAGCGGGCGCACAGCCGCGTCGGAAAATTGCAGGTGGAATTGGCGCAGTTGAAATATCAACTGCCGCGCCTCGGCACGCGGGATGACGCGCTTTCCAGGATCACCGGCGGCATCGGCGCGCGCGGCCCGGGCGAAACGAAATTGGAGATTGATCGCCGCCGCGCCCGCGACCGGATTCGGAATTTGGAAAAAGAGCTTGAGCATCTGCGCAAAGGCCGCCATCAGCGCCGCGCTAAACGCCAGCGCAACGATGTGCCGATCATCTCAATTGTCGGCTATACCAACGCCGGGAAATCCACGCTGCTGAACGCGCTGACGCATAGCGAGGTTGAGGTCAAAAATCAGATGTTCGCGACGCTCGACCCGACAAGCCGCCGCCTGCGCTTTCCCAAAGACATTGAAGTGATTATCACGGATACGGTTGGCTTTTTGCGGGATTTGCCCAAAGATTTAATCGAGGCATTCCGGGCAACGCTGGAAGAATTGGAAGACGCCGATTTGCTGCTGCATGTCGTGGACATCAGCAATCCTGAATTCGAGGAGCAGATCGCGGCGGTGCAGACGATTCTGGAAGAATTGGAATTGCAGGAGATTCCGCAGTTGATGGTGTTCAACAAAGAAGATTTAGTTGAGCCGCGCTTCACGGAAACGGTCTGCGCTCGCTATGACGGGGTTTCGATTTCCGCCATTCAGCGCCCGTCGCTGCGAAAGTTAGTGTTGCGCGTGCAGGACGAGATTTTGCGGCTCTATCCATCGCAGGACAAATATCCGCAGTTAAAAACAGACCTCCGGCAGGAAAATTCGGTTGTTCCCGCCTAAAACACACCTCACAGGTTTCAACAACCTGTGAGGTATCGTTTCTTCATTAAAATCCGTAGCCGCGTCCGACCCAGTAATGCCAGTCGTCTAACGCCTGCTGCGCGGCCTCATCCACATCAACGCCGCGCAATTGCGCTAAGGGCGCTGTAATGGTTTTGCCGTTCCAGTCCGCTTCCACAAAAATTTCTCGTAAGCATTTGTTCTCAGGGGCCATGCCGATCACCTCGACCTGGTCGTTTTCAGCCAGCGGCGATTTATGCCAGGAGTGCAGACAGTTGGCTGTAAAGGGAAATACTAATGTGTTTGCTAAATAATAATACCATCCCATCGCTCGTTCTTGCTCATCAAACGCGTCGGCAAGAATCTCTGTGTCTATCCGTTTTTCTCGACGTTCATCCAGTTCTAAACGTTTCATACTCCTGTTCCTTAGCGCGTAGTTCCTTTCGTTCCCTGATGTCAGCGCTTCCAGCCGTATGACCAGATAAAACGCCGATCACAGAATGCATTAATTGTTAAAAACGCCCTGTTATACCAACTTGAATTCCCTGTATCGCTGAATTCACATCAAATGTGGAACGCGTGGCGTTGTCGCTCCGCATGCTGACTTCGCCATCGCGCGCTCGATATTGATAACTCGCCTGCACGCCGAAATGACGAGTGAAATAGTACGAGACACCGCCATGCGCCTGCCACCAATGCCATTCATATTCAATATCAGTGGCATTATCATACGTCCTGGTAATGGTCGTCCAGGTAATGCCTCCACCGCCGTGCGCCGTAAATTTTTCGCCGAGATACAGGCGCACTATCGGCATGATCGTGTGTTGAGCGCCGTCATCGCCAAAGGTTGAATTCTCTCCGGCGAAATTTTGCAGGTGCACGATCTGCACGTCAGAATTGCTTTCATACGTGAGATACTCATACGTCAATTGCAATCCGAGGTGTTTTTGCCAGACGTATTCTCCTTTGCATGAAAACAAATGTCCTGTCGTGTTGGTGGTTCGCGCAACTTCGCTGAAAATCAGCGGGTTATCCTGCCAGCTTTTTTCCAGCGAACGAAGTTCGCCGTCATTGTAGGTATAATCTACCGCCAACGCCAGATTGTCGGACAAATACTGGATGATTCCGAGACCATAATTACGCCGAATTTCATTGATCTCATTCCGACTTTGCACGTCAACCGAGGGAGAGGTTTCGAACGACACCTGTTCATCTTTGGCAGACGCGGCGCGCAGCCGCACGCCGGTATTGGGAAAGAGATAAAACACGCCATCAACGCCAGCCTGCCGCAATTGCTCGTCATCGTTCGAAGAGGTTTGATAATGAATGTCTGGATTGATAAATGTATAAGAGGTGGTATGTTCAGGTTCAATGGTTCCTGAAAAATGCAGGGTGCTGGAATGGGCGTAAAAACGCCGCAATGCGATTGGGATCAACGGATCGTCAACAATCGGCGTGAAAAAGAAGGAAAAATCACCATTGATGTCGGAGTAATCACGCTCGCGTTTCGCTTGAATACCAGGGGACGCGACCCCAACGACCGTGTAATTTTTCTGGGTATGCTCTTCAGAGACGATGCGCGTTTCGATTGCGACTTCGTATCGTATGGCGTCAACCTCATCGGCGGCGAGCCGTTCGCCTCCAGCAATCAGCCATCCGCCGAGAAGAAGCATCCAGACTCTGTTATTCGAGGCGTTTCTTCGACCCGTTCCTGACATCTTCATACATGTCTGCTAAATGGGGTTGAGCGCATCAGGCGTGACGCGCCGGATGATAATGAACATGCACGCGCTGAAGCAGATCAATCTCCCGCAGCAACGCTTGTTCGACGTGCGTGGCGATATGATCTCCTTCAGCAACCGTCAGCGCTCCATCAATCCCGATAGTAATATTTATGACAAAATATGGCCCGAAGCGATGCGCTTGCGTTTCTTCAATCTCCTGGATTCCCACGATCTTGCCAAGCACGTTCCGCACTTGCGCTTCCAGTTCTTTGCCTGGAACGGTATCCATCAGATCGTCGGAAGATTCCCGCAAAATCTTTAAACCTGTGTTCAGAATCACTAATGCCACGATGGCTCCGGCGAATGGATCGACCCAGAGAAATCCCATCCGTCCAAAAAAAATGCCAACGCTGGCAGCAGCGGACGCGAAAATATCATTGCGATGATCGTATGCTAACGCAGTAATCGCGGCATTTTGGGTTTGCTGCCCGATCCGTTGCGTGATGATGGTGAGCAGAATTTTCACGAAAATCGTCAACAGCGCGACAATCAATGTCCCGCTCGATGCCCCGGTATAGTCGCCGTGTCCAGACCATAATTCATAGACTTGATTCACAGCAGCCCAAAAAATCGAGACGGCTGTCGTCATGACAAATGCGCCGACAACTAACGCGGCAATGCTCTCCAATTGCCGATGGCCGTAAGGATGTTCATCGTCCGCCGGTCGCCGCGCCAACCCGACAAAAATGCGCACGACTATATAATATGCAACATCCGAGGTTGAGTTGATGCCATCAGCCAATAGCGCAGGGCTATGGCCGATAATACCAATCGTGGTTTTAAGAGCTGCTAAGATGATATTCGCTCCCAATCCGATGTTAATCGCAAGAATGCTTTGCCGTTCTCGTTCGATGTTTTCCATGAAAAAATGCTCTTCCAATGGTGACGCGATTCTGTCAAGAACTTTTGGCCAAAATTACTGACGCATTCTGTTGAACACAGGCAATATCCAGAGAATGCTCCCTGATGTTGCGCAGGCATATTCCAGAAATGCCGCTCTATTCGACCATCTCCCCCTCCGAACGCATGGCCATGACACCGTTTTTAGCGTATTTTCTTCAATCTCAATATCTCATCAATTCTTTTCTTGACGCGATTTCTCTTTGGGCGGACGTTTAGTCATAATGACGGATATTTCTCTATTCGTCTGATTCAGGGTATGATAAGACGCTGGGTTAAACGTCTGGAGTGTCAAATCTTGATTTGACGGCCAACGCTTGCGTTAGCCGTCCGACCGACAGGCTCGACGCGATTTCTCCGCGTTGTCAAGGCAGGTGTTGGCGTTCCGAAATAATGACCACATTTCACAACTCATAGCGCTGATGGGCAAGCAACTGCCGGTAAAAAGCAATTTTCCGGCATTGCCTGTCAATTTCGCGCCATTTGATCATGTCATTTCAAATAAGCTGGTTTTATTGGGCGTTGCTTTCAGCGCTGTTCGCCGCGTTAACGGCGATCTTTGCCAAAATCGGACTGCAAGGCGTTGATTCTGATTTTGCGACACTCATTCGAACAGTGATCATTCTCCTCGTGCTAATTGGGATTGTGTATGCTCGCCAGAAATGGAGCAATCCGTTCTTGCTTTCGCCCAAAACATTAGGTTTTCTCACGCTCTCAGGGCTGGCGACCGGAGCGTCGTGGCTCTGCTATTTTCGCGCGTTGAAAATTGGGGACGCCTCGAAAGTCGCGCCTGTTGATAAATTAAGCGTGATTCTGGTGGCGCTCATGGCTGTTGTCTTCTTAGGCGAGCGTCCGACACCGAGAGAATGGTCTGGCATTTTGCTGGTCGGAGCAGGCGTCATCCTGCTCGCGTTAAAACGATAGCGGTCAAGGCACCGTAAATTCTGGCACGGGGGCGGAAAGAGTTGGCGTGGGACCGCCGGTTCAGGTCTCGCGAAACTCTTTGCGATATAAAAATGAAATGCCATCGCAGATCATTCGTCTTCAGCATTTTGATCGCAGGATTCCTTGTGGGATACGGATGCCATTCTGAGCGTCCGCTCAAAATCGGGTTTGTCGGCTGCCTGACCGGACGCCTTTCGGATTTGGGCACGGCTGGCCGCAATGGGGTGATGCTCGCCGTTGAGCAGGTGAATCAAGCAGGCGGGATACACGGAAAACCGGTTGAACTCATCGTAAAGGATGACCAACAAGACCCGGAAATCGCGAAAAAAGTTGATCAGGAATTGCTGAATGATGGGGTTGTCGCCATTATCGGCCACATGACCAGCGCCATGTCGGTGGCGGCGCTGCCAGTCATTAATGCGGCGAAAACCGTCATGATCAGCCCAACCAGCACGTCGAATGAACTGACTGGGCTGGATGATTATTTTTTCCGCACCGGCCTGCCGGACAAGGTGCAGGCGGAACAGGTCGCCCAATATGCGCGAGCGCAAGGGATCAAGAGTATCAGCGGCGTATATGACCTCTCTAATCGCACGTTTACCGAAACGTGGTATCTCAATTTTCAGGTCGCGTTCGAACAGGCGGGCGGAACGATTTTCACAACCCTCACCTTTACCTCTGGTCAGGAAGTTGCGTATTCCAAATTAGTGAACCAATTATCGGCCTCTTTGCCGGATGGCTTCGTGTTTGTGGCGGGCGCGCTCGATACTGCCATGCTCTGCCAGCAGTTGAAAAAAACAGGCATCACGCGCCCAATCATGTCGAGTGGATGGGCGATGACGCCTGTGCTGATCCAACAAGGCGGCGCATCGGTGGAGGGCATCATTTTGCCGCAAACATATAATGAACAAAGCAAGCACCCCGCATTTATCGAATTCCAGCGCCAATTTGAGCAGCGATTCGGCGTCAAAGCCAATTTTGCGGCGGCAGGAGGATATGGCGCCGCGCAATTGTTGATACAAGCCTTGCGCGAGACGACAACGCCTGAACAGATCAAAGAGGCAATCTTGAGACAGAACGTCCTGCATGGTTTGCAAGGAGATATTACGATTGATCAGTATGGCGACGCCTGTCGAGAGACCTTTTTATTTACCGTAACACAAGGGCAATTCGCGCCGATGGAGTGAGCGGTTATGAAACTGTTTACCAGTCTCAGACATCTTTTCACTGTTAATTTCTTGCTGGTCGCCATTGCGCCGATACTTGCCATCGGCGGAATTACCCTGTATAGCGTCACCACAAACATGCAGCGGGAGATCGCCGAGCGGCATCTGCTGTTGGCGCGTTCGCTGGCCGGGGAAGTCGAACGATTTCTCCAGGAGCCATCTGGCTTGCTTCGCCAGATGGCATCTATTTTGGAAGAAGAGCGCATCATCATGCCCGGCCAGATTGACGTGTATTTCGATTCCGTCTTAACCCATTACCAATCCTTCGAAAGCATCTGGATGCTTGATGCCTCTGGCAAGATTCGTCATCTCGCGCCCTATCGCCGCGATTTTCTGCTGATCGATGCCTCGGCGCAAGAGTTTTTTCACCCACCGGTCAACACAGATGATCTCTACTGGTCGCTCACCTCGATTTCCTTGCAAACCGGCAACCCGACGCTGACAGTCAGCCTGCCGCTCACAAGAGGCCGGCTGATTGGATTTTTAAATCTGGGCGTTTTGCATGCCATTACGAAGAGAATCTCCATTGGCGCGCAAGGTTATGCGGCCATCATTGATCGCGACGGCACGATTATCGCCCATCCCGATCAGGCGGTCGTGGCGCAGCGCGCGAATGCCGGCGATATTGAACTCGTTCAGCAAGGACTCCAAGGCCATGAAGTCACGATGACATATTCTGCCCGCAAGATGGCATATATCGGGTGCGTTGCGCTTGTGCCAACGACCAAATGGGTGATCATCGTGACGCAGCCGGTGGATGAAGCGTTTGCCGGCGTGCGCCGGATGCGGGAGATCCTTGGCAGCGGGATTCTTGTTGCCACGGCATTTGCTCTGCTGATTGCGTTGTTCAGCTTGCGAAAAACGCTTTCTCCGTTCACGCAATTGACGCTTCAGGCCGAACAGATCGCCGCCGGAGAATATCGGTTCGAGCCGCTTCCGCGCTATTATCAGGAGATGGACAACCTGAGCCGCAGTTTTACAATGATGAGCGAAGCGATCAAATCGCGCGAAGACGCATTGCGAGAAAGCCAGGAGTTCCTGCATAATATCGTGGAAAACATTCCAAACATGATTTTTGTCAAAGATGCCGAGCATCTCCGGTTCGTGCAGTTCAATAAAGCAGGGGAAACCTTGCTTGGCTATAACAGGGAAGAACTCATTGGCAAAAACGATTATGATTTTTTTCCGGTCGAGCAAGCAGATTTCTTTGTCCAAAAGGATCGTGACGTGCTTGCGCGCCGAACTCTCCTCAATATTCCAGAAGAAACCATTCAGACCAAAACGCTCGGCGAGCGCATTCTCCACACCAAAAAAATTCCGATTTTGGATAAAAACGGCCATCCTCTCTATCTCCTCGGCATTTCAGAAGACATTACCGAACGCAAGCATATTGAAGACGCCTTAAATAAACGTATTCTTGCCTTAACAGAGCCGCTGGAAACCGGAGAGATTGCGTTCCATGATCTGTTCAATCTCGAAGATATTCAAAAAATTCAGGACGCCTTTGCTGCCGCGATGAATGTCGCCTCAATCATTACTACCCCGGAGGGAATTCCAATTACCCAACCAAGCAATTTTTGCCGGCTTTGCCGCGATGTCATCCGAAACACCGAAAAAGGGCGCACGAATTGTTTTGCCTCTGACGCCATAATCGGTGGCCAGAATCTCGCGGGGCCAACCATCCAGCCGTGTCTGAGCGCTGGCCTATGGGATGCCGGCGCCAGCATTACCGTCGGCGGCAGGCACTTAGCCAACTGGCTGATCGGACAGGTAAAAAATGAGGCGGTTGACGAAGAGCGTCTCCTGAAGTACGCTCGCGAGATCGGTGCTGACGAGGAAGAATTTCGCAAGGCATTGCAGGACGTTCCGAAAATGTCCTCGGAACAATTTCAGCGGATCGCCACCGTCCTCTTTTTGCTTTCAAACGAACTGTCGCTCAAGGCGTATCAAAACGTGCAGCAAGCGCGATTCATCGCGCAGCGCAAGCGGGCGGAAGAGGAAGTTCGCCTGCTCAATGCTCAATTAGAGCAGCGCGTCCACGAACGAACCGCCAAACTCGAGGCCGCCAATAAAGAGCTTCAAAGTTTTGCCTATATTATTTCCCATGACCTGAAATCCCCATTACGAGCGATTTCCAGGTTGGCTGATTGGCTGGTGAAAGACTACGCCTCGTGTTTTGATGACAACGGAAAAAATATGGCGGCCTTGCTAATTGGGCGAGTCAAGCGCATGGACGATCTGATTGAAGGCATTCTCGCGTACTCGCGTATCGGCCATGTCCCCAGGCCGCAGCAAGCCATAGACCTTCGCCTGCTGTTGCCAGAAATTGTTGTGTCACTCGCCCCTCCGCCGACGATCGCCATTCACATCGCTCCGGATTTGCCAATTATTTTCAGCAATAAAGCTGATATGTACACGATTTTCTCCAACTTGATCGGAAATGCCATCCAATTTATGGATAAACCACACGGGAAAATTACGATCAGTTGCGCAGATATTGGAGAATTCTGGCAATTCAGCGTGGCAGATAACGGGCCGGGAATCAATCCGAAATACCACGAAAAAATTTTTCAAATTTTCCAGACACTGCATCCTCGCGATGAAATGGAACGTATCGGGGTTGGGCTGGCGATTGTCAAAAAAGTCATCAAATTGTCCGGCGGCACGATTTGGGTCAATTCAGAAGAAGGCCAGGGAAGTACCTTTATCTTTACCTTCCCGAAGGAGAACGCGCTCCCCATACCACGCGAGGAATGAGCGCATTTTCCAAAGGAGACGACGATGGAGAACACCAACTACGGTTTAACGCAGCATATCTTCAAGCTCTGGCATACGCTGACGACGCCGCACGCCACGGAAGTAGATGCCGCGCGGCAGGAGTATATGACCAAAGTAGTGTCATTAATTATGGGGATCGCCGCCGGTGGATTAACCTTGCTCTTTGCAATCGGCTGGTGGCGGCATATCCTTCCGCTCGATTCGCTGCTCATCACTCTGAGCATCTCGGTGATATTTAGCGGCGGCTGGTGGCTCGCTGATCGCGGCCATTGGCAGATAGCCGGATATTTCCCGGTCGCGCTCATGCTTGTGATCGCTATCTATGGCAATTGGATCGGTGGCATTGGCGCGCCAGCGATGGTGCTGTATATGCTGGCGATTGCCTTAAGCGCGACGCTGCAAGGCGCACGCACTCAGCGGCTCACGCTCATCATCAGTCTGGGGCGTATATTGGAATTGGGTGGGCATTAAAAACCGGCTATATCGTGCAAATCCGCTTTCCTGAAACCACGTTTGCCAATAGAATCATCATCGTCGCCGGCTCTTATATTACGCTCTTTGGCTTACTGTGGTTTTTAGTGGCCGAATTCCGGCGCATTGTCGCGCAGGCACATGCGTATGCAGAGCAATTAGCTCATGCCAATCACGCGTTAGCGCGAGAGATTAACGAACGCAAACAGGCGCAGGACGCGTTGGCCGAAAAACATGCTCTGCTGCAAATGTTGATTGATAGCACGCCCGATCATATTTATGTGAAAGACTTAGCCCATCGCTTTCTGATCGCGAATCAAGCGACGATTCGAGAGCTTGGCGCGACCTCTCTTGCCGATGTCGAAGGAAAAACAGATTATGATTTTCATGCAACGGAACGGACGCATCAATTTTTCGAAGAAGAACGCGTTGTGATGACATCAGGGCGCATACTGATTAACCGTGAAGATTTTCTTATCGAACACGGCTCCGGCCAGAAACGTTGGTATTTAACGACGAAAGCGCCCTTGCGAGATGCGCACGGGCAGATCATCGGCCTGGTTGGATTTAATCGCGACATCACCGAACGCAAGCGCGCGGAAGAAGAAATTCGCGCCTTCAACGCCACTTTAGAGCAACGCGTCCAGCAGCGAACCGCCGAACTCGAAGCCGCCAACAAGGAACTCCAGAGTTTTGCGTATGTGGTCTCGCACGATCTGAAAGTGCCGTTGCGCAATATGACCCAGTTGATCACCTGGCTGATGAATGATTACGCCGACACATTCGATGCCCAGGGCAAAGAATATTTAGATTTGCTGTTAAAACGAGCTCAACAGATGAATAATCTGATTCAAGCCATTTTGCAATATTCGCGCGTAGGGCGTATCAAGGCTGACGAACCGGTTGATCTGTCCACCCTCCTGCACGAGGTGTGCGAGACGCTGAACCCGCCGCCAACCATTCAGATCAACTTGAGTTCAGATTTTCCAGTGTTGACAGGCGATCGCATCCGTATTCAACAGGTGTTTCAAAACTTGATTGGAAATGCCATAAAATTTTTGGAGAAACCTGAAGGAACAATCTCGATTGATTGTGCCGATCATGGCGCATATTGGCAGTTCAGCGTCACTGATAATGGGCCAGGAATTGACCCGCAACACCACGAAACAATTTTCCAACTCTTCCAGACGCTCCATCAGCATGATAAAACAGAAAGCACCGGAATTGGGTTAGCGATTGTCAAAAAAATCATTGAATCGCGTGGAGGGAAAATCTGGGTAGAATCAGCAGTCGGACAGGGATGCCGGTTCTGTTTTACCGTTCCAAAGTCAGGAGAACAACCATGAACAAACAAAAGCACACTGCTGCGCAATTACGCGAAGAAATCGCGGCATTGCGAGCACGCAACGCCGAATTAGAAGCGCTGAACGTGCGCCATCAGGAGGCTGAAACCAGATTTCGCCTGTTAGCGGAAAATTCGACCGATTTTATTTCTCGGCATACGCCGACAGGGCTGTATCTTTATGCGTCGCCAGCATGTCGCAGGCTGCTTGGCTATGAGCCGGAAGAATTGATCGGTCATCCAGCCTATGAATTTTTCCACCCCGACGACATTCGTTCCATTGCCACCTCTCACACGACCATCCTGGAACAGCGGATCGCCGCGACCGTAAGTTATCGTATCCGCCGAAAAGATGGCGCATACATCTGGTTCGAAACGACGAGCCACGCGATTCTCGACAGGCAGACAGGCGAGATTGTCGAGATTCAGACCGCTTCTCGCGACATCACCGAACGCAAACGCATTGAAGAAGAGCTTGCTCAGTATCGAACGCGCTTAGAAGAGACCATCGCAGAACGTACCGCAGAACTGACAAACGAGCGCAATCTGCTCCGTATCTTGATTGACAATATGCCCGATCTGATTCTGATCAAAGATCAGGAAAGCCGTTTTCTGGCTGTAAACCAGGCACTCGCTCATCTGATGGGCGCAGCCGAGCCTCACGATTTGATTGGTAAAACCGATTTCGACTTTTACCCATACGATTACGCGCAGCATTATTTTAATATGGAACGCGAACTGTTGGCATCCGGTCAGCCCAGCGTCAACGACGAGGAACTCCATACTGACCCGGATACTGGCGAACCGCGCTGGTTTTTAGCGACAAAAATTCCATTTCGCGATGAACAGGGCGTCATTCGCGGCCTTGTCGGGATCAGCCGCGATATTACTGAACGTAAGCAGATTGAAGAAGAGCTTCAGCACCATCGCGAGCATTTAGAAGAACTTGTGAAAGAGCGCACCGCTGAACTCGTCGCCGCCAATGAGCGCCTGACGCAGGAAATCGCCGAGCGCAAACAGATCGAAGCCGCCTTATTACAAAGCCAGACGCAGTATAAGTTAGTGGTCGAGATGATCTTAGATTATATTTTCCATCTCAGCCTCATGCCTGATGGGACATTTCTGATGGATTCGGTGACGGAGAATTTCTCCGCCGTGACCGGACGAACCATCGAAGATGCTCAGACTCTCGAACAATGGCGAAAGATTATCTCCTCTGATGATTATCCTCAATTGACGCAGGCGCTGCAACAGGTTATTGTTCATGGCAAATCGGTCGAATTCGAATGTCGTTCGTTTACGCAAAGCGGTGGCGTCCGCTGGATTCATATTGCGGCGAGACCGGAATGGGATGCGTCAAGAACCCGGATTGTCGGCGTGATCGGCGCCGTGAAAGATGTGACAGATCGACGATTCGCGGAAGACGCGCAGCGACAGGCGCAAAAAGACTGGCAGGAAATTTTTCAGGCTGTTGGACATCCGACGTTGATCTTAGACCCGGAACAGAGGATTCTTGCGGCGAACAGGGCGGCAGTTGAAGCCACCCGGATGACTGAACAGGAATTGCTCGCGAAGCGATGCTTTGAAATCTTTCATCTGACCTCTGATTCCCCGACACAATGCCCGATGACGAAGATGCTGGCGACCGGGACGTTTGAAACTGTCGAAATGGTTATGAATGCGTTGGAGAGAACATTTTTAGTCTCATGTACCCCGGTACGCGATGAGCAGGGAAAGTTGCAAAAAATCATTCATATCGCCACAGATATTACCGAACGGAAACGCGCAGAAGAGAAAATCCAGCAACTCAACGCCGAACTCGAAGATCGCGTAAAACAACGCACCGCCGAATTGCAAATCGCCAACGAAGAATTGCGAAGTTTTGCCTATATTGTGTCTCATGATTTAAAAGCGCCATTGCGGGGAATTCATCACTTATCGCAATGGTTAATGCTGGATTATCGCAATATCATTGATGAAAGCGGGCAGGAAATTCTCGATCTTTTGCTCAAGCAGGTCAAACGCTTAGACAGCCTGATTGACGGAATTTTGCAATATTCTCGTGCCGGAGGCGAAACGCGCACCAACGTCACAATCCATCTCGCGCAACTGCTCACTGAAATTATTGAGAGCCTTGCGCTGCCGGAAACCGTGCATATTACACTTGATCCTGAGTTGCCGGATATCTGTGCCGATCAGATTCGCATCCGACAGGTCTTTCAAAATCTGCTCAGCAATGCAATCAAATATTTGGATAAGCCGACGGGAGAGATTGCTGTTCGGTGTTGTCTTGATGGGAATTATTGGCGATTCAGCGTGAGTGATAATGGAATGGGCATCGAGGCACAGCATTATGAACGCATCTTTCGCGTCTTCCAAACGCTTCAAACCCGCGACGATGTCGAAAGCACGGGCATTGGGCTGGCCATCGTGAAAAAAATTGTCGAATCCTACGGCGGAAAAGTCTGGGTGGAATCAACTGTTGGGCAGGGAAGCACATTTTATTTTACTTTGCCGAAAATCAACTCTGGAG
This sequence comes from Candidatus Moduliflexus flocculans, assembly GCA_000739515.1. Lineage (GTDB taxonomy): Bacteria > Moduliflexota > Moduliflexia > Moduliflexales > Moduliflexaceae > Moduliflexus > Moduliflexus flocculans. The sequence continues at coordinate 842,952 of DF820456.1, read as the reverse complement.
CAATCGTATGAATCATCAACCTGCGATCCTGATTATCGAGGATGATTCCGCGCTTCGCCGAGGAATGGCGCGGATATTGACAGACGCCGGCTTTCAAATTTTTGAAGCGGCGACCGGCGAAGAGGGCCTCGCGTCCGTCGAGCGAAACATGCCAGCGCTCATCTTGTTGGATGTCTGCCTGCCGGATATTGAGGGCCTCGCGTTATGTCATCGCCTCAAAACCAATCCGGCGTTTTCAGAGATATACATCTTGCTGATCTCTGGCGTCAAAACAGGCGCAGCAAGCCAGGCGGAAGGGCTTGAAAACGGCGCTGACGGCTATATCGTCCGCCCAATTGAACATCGCGAGTTGGTCGCGCGGGTGCGTGCGATGCTTCGCCTCAAGCACGCTGAAGACGAATTACGCCGGATGAACGGCGAGTTAGAACAGCGCGTCGCGGCGAGAACGGATGAATTGCGCCGCCTGAATGCGCAATTGGCCGCCCAATTCGAACAATATCAACAGAGCGAAAGCAAATATCGGGCGATGTTCGAATATATGAGCAGCGGCGTGGCGGTCTATGACGCGATTGATCATGGGAATGACTTTATCTTTCACGATTTTAACGCAGCGGCGGAACGAATCAGCAATATCTCGCGTGATCGCGTCATTGGCCAGCGATTATTATCAATCTTTCCGAATATGGAGCAGTTCGGTCTATTGGCGGCATTACAACGAGTCTATCGCACAGGAGAATCCGAACATCTGCCTGCCATGTATTATCAAGATGAGATTCGGAAGGGGTGGCGAGAAAATTTCATCTATAAGCTCCCATCAGGCGAAGTCGTCGCGATCTATGATGACGTCACCGAACGCAAACAGGCAGAAATGGAAATCCAGACGCGCATGCACCAACAAGCTGCTGTTGCCAATTTGGGGCAGCGTGCGTTAACTGGCCTGTCGCTCCATGAATTATTCGACGAGGCGGTCGCGCTTGTCGCCCGCGTTCTTGACGTGGAATACAGCGCGGCGTTAGAGCTTCTGCCAGACCGCACCACACTCCAATTGCGGGCTGGCGTTGGCTGGCGCGACGGCCTTGTTGGTCATGCCATTGTAAGCGCTGGATGTGAGACGCTGGCTGGTTATACCTTACTCTCACAAGAGCCTGTGATTGTTGAAGACCTTCGCGTGGAACGCCGATTTCACGATCAGCAACTCTGGCATGATCATCGCGTCGTGAGCGGGATGAGCGTCATCATCGGAGAATTGACCCACCCCTTCGGCGTGTTAGGCGCTCATACGACACAGCAAAGGATATTCGCCATCCACGATACCTATTTTCTCCAATCGGTGGCGAATATTTTAGCGGCGGCGATTGATCGCGAACGCCATGAAGAAACATTGCGCCGGCAGAAACAAGAGTATCAAACGTTAGTGGAACATACTCCGGACGTGATTGCGCGGTTTGACCGGCAGTATCGGCATCTATATGTGAATCCAGCGGTCATGAACGAATTTGGAAAGCCGCCGGAATACGTCATCGGCAAAACGCATCGTGAATTGGGGTATTCGTCTGAACGTGCAGATTGGTCGGAACAGATCATCCGGCAAGTATTCGAGTCCAGCCACGACATTGTGTTCGAACTCGAAGCGCCAAGCCCGACGGGAATCAAGCAATATCTCTCGCGCGGGGTTCCGGAATTCGATGCGCAGGGGATGGTTGAGTCGGCTCTGTTTATTCATCGCAACATTACTGAACTCAAGCAGGCCGAAGCCTTGCTCCGGCAAAAAACCGAGGAACTCGATCATTTTTTTAATTTAGCATTGGATTTGTTGTGCATTGCTGATACTGATGGCTATTTTCGAAAATTGAATGTCGCCTGGGAGACAACATTAGGCTATTCTCGCGAAGAACTTTTCGCGAAAAAATTTCTCGATTTCGTCCATCCCGATGACCTCGGGACGACCATTGAGGCGATTTCCAACTTATCCTCTCAGCAGAAGGTCTTGAACTTTACCAATCGTTATCGCTGTAAAGATGGGAGCTATCGTTGGATTGAATGGCGTTCCGCGCCCGCCGGAAAGATGATTTACGCCGCAGCGCATGACGTGACCGCCCGCAAATTAACCGAGCATGAAATTCAGCAATTAAATCAGACATTAGAAGCGCGTGTCCAGCAGCGAACGGCAGAATTGGAAGCGATGAACCGCGATCTACAAAATTTCGTCTCGGCGGCGTCGCATGATCTCAAAACCCCACTGTATGGCATCAGCCGTATTGCGACATGGTTAGTGCAGGATTATGCCGCCGCGTTCGATGAACATGGACGAGAATTGGCAGAAGATTTGATCCAGCGCGTGACACGCCTCGATACTCTGCTGAATGGCGTAGTGGAATACGCCAGCCTCGCGCAACCAGCCACCCAAATCGTCCCGATTGACTTGAATCATGTTCTCCCCCGCGTCCTCCGAGAGCTTGCGCAGCCTGCCGATATTCAGATCGAATTTCCAGAAAATTTGCCAACGATTCCCGGTGAGGCGCGCCGAGTTCGAAAAATTTTTTATCATCTGCTGCGAAACGCGATCCAGTTCAATCCGCAGCCCGGCAGTCATATACGCATTGCCATCCAGGAAGATTCGGCGCAATGGACTTTCTGTATTACAGACAATGGGCCGGGAATTGATCCCAAATATCACGCGAAAATTTTTAAGCTGTTTCAAATGTTAGACCCGCGCGATGATGCTGCGCATAGCACCGGCATTGGCTTAGCGCTCGTCAAAAAAATTGTGGAAAGCGCGGGCGGGCGAGTCTGGGTGAAGTCAGAGGTCGGCAAAGGAAGTTCATTTAGTTTTACGTGGCCGAAAATTGGTTATTCGTAATCATTTACCACGAAACACACGAAAGACACGAAAATAGGGGAAATTCCCTGGACATTGTACGAATTTCTTGATGTTTTTTGTGTCTTTCGTGTGTTTCGTGGTGGCTGCAAATAGTTACGATTATTCGTAACTATTTAATTTGTCGGAGTGCCAATGCTTGTTTTGGCCGCCCGAATAAACAAGTTCATGATGTTTCTGACGCGACGTCATCGCGTTATCAAAGCAAGCGTTGGCACGCTGAAGCAATAAGGAGGGATTCGCTATGCATATCACGACATCGCAGCAACCAGCATTGGAGTTAGGTTTTGGCGATTATACCTGCAATTGGGGCGTACATGTCTGCGGGTTATACGAAACCGAGGCGGAACGAGATGAGATCATCATGGGGTTTCTTTCGCAAGGCGACCGTGTCGGAGATTTACAGTTTTACTGCCCCGCCGAACGAAGCATCGAGGATTTCAAAGCGGCGTATGTCAGACAATTTCCAGAGTTGGCATCCCATCTTGATGATCCTGCGCGATTTCAACTCTATTCAGCGCGGGCGCTCTACTATCCAGAAGGCACATTTTCGCCCTGGGCGATGGATGCCGGGTTAGAGGCGTTCTATCAAAAGAGCCAGCGCGAAAGCACACGAAACATTCGCGCGACTGCCGAAATGGTGTGGGCATTGGAAGCGATTCCCGGCATCGAACATCTGATGGTGTATGAATCGCGCCTGAACTACTTTATTCCCGGCAAGCCCTGGATCAGCATCTGCCTGTATAATCTCAACAAATTTTCCGGCATGATGATCATGAAAGTGCTTCAGACGCATCCCTATACCATCAGCGGCGGAATCATCACCGAAAATCCGTACTATCAACCGCCAGATCAATGGTTGGCGCAGTATGCGCCTCAATTTTTATCGCAAAGGGCCTGATTTTACGGCCTGCCCTCGTTTCCCAAAAAAACAGGGGCAGGCGGGAGAAGGCCGGTATCCAGATGTCCGCAGACCATGTCGAACATGATATTTTTCTGCTGATGCTGAACCTCGCGCAATTGAAAGAACCAGAGCGAATTTACGCCATGTTTTTGGAAGCGCTTCATTCGTTTTGGGATGGCATCACGCTGCGCTTGCTGAAAGATGGCGAACCCGTCGTTGGGGAGCGGCTCGCTATCAGCACTGTCCACTATCATTTTGGCGACCTTGTTATTGAGGGCGAGCTTACGCTTCTGACTCCCGACGCCAGGGCGTTGATCCGAAACGCCGTCGGCATGTTGGCAATTATTTTGGAAAACCGAACCCAGGCGCGTTTGCTCGCCGAAGAGAATACGTATTTAGAGACGTTGGTTCAAGAACGCACGGCAGACCTGGTACAGGCCAATCGCGCCCTTGCGTTAGAAATCGAAGAACACAAGCGCGCGGAAGAGGCGTTGCGTAAATCGCAGGCTGTCTATCACGACTTAGTCGAAACCTCGCAGGATTTGATCTGGCAATGTGACACAGAGGGACGCTATATCTTCCTGAATCAAGCCTGGGAGAGCGTCTTCGGCTACCGCATCGAGGAGATGTTAGGACGGAAATTTTCGGATTTTCAAACACCGGAAGCCGCCGCTCGCGATCAACAAGAATTTGCTCGAATTCTGCAAGGAGGAAGCGTCAAAGGATATGAAACCGTCCACCTGCATAAAGATGGTCAGCCGATTTATTTAGTATTTAACGCCAAATTCGTGCGTTATCGCGACGGGCAGATTGTCGGCACGCGGGGCACGGCCTACGATATTACCGACCGCAAACAGGCCGAAGAAGCCCTGCGGGAAAGCGAAGCGCGATTCAGGGACTTGTTTGAAAACATGAATGACGCTTTTGCCCTGCACAAAATCATTTGCGATGAACATGGACAGCCCGTAGATTATGAATTTTTAGACGCCAACCCCATTTTTCTGAGACGCTTAGGAATGCGGGCTGAAGACCTGATCCACAAACGAGCGTTGGAACTTTTTCCGCACACCGAATGCGCCAGGATCGACATGTTCGGAAAGGTGGCGCTCACCGGAGAGCCTGTGCAATTTACCAACTATGCTGTTGAGTTGGAGAAATATTTCGAAACGCGGATTTATTGCCCGCGTCCAGGGTATTTTGCCGAGTTATTTACCGATATCACAGAGCAGAAACGTGCTGAAGAAAAAGTCCGCGCGTTGAACGCTGAACTCGAACAGCGTGTGCATGAGCGCACGAAAGAACTTGAAACCGCGAACAATGAGCTACAACAGTTTGCCTATATCGTCTCACATGATTTGAAAGCCCCGCTGCGGGGGATAAGCCAGCTTACGAATTGGTTAGTCAACGATTATGCCGGGGCATTTGACGAAGAAGGCCGAGAAATGGCAGCCCTGCTGTTAGGGCGAGTCAAGCGCATGGGCAACCTGATTGACGGCATTCTACAATATTCGCGCATCGGGCGCGTGGTAGGGCAGGTAGAACAGATTGATCTGAATCAGCTTGTGAGCGATGTGTTGGATTGGCTCTCTCCGCCGTCGAACATTCAGATCGAGGTCTCCCCGGAACTGCCATCCATTGTCGGCGACAAAACTCGCATTCAGCAGATTTTCGCCAATCTGCTCGGCAATGCGATCAAGTTTATAGATAATCCGCACGGAAAAATTCTTGTACACTGCGAAGATGCTGGCGAGGCGTGGCGCTTCAGCATTTCCGATAACGGGCCGGGGATTGACGCCAAATATCATGACAAAATCTTTCAGATTTTCCAGACGCTCCACTCCCGCGATGACGTCGAAAGCACCGGGGTCGGATTGGCGATTGTCAAAAAAATTGTCGAATTTTACGGTGGCAAAATCTGGGTGGATTCAACGCTCGGAAAAGGGAGTACGTTTGTGTTTACGTTACCAAACACATCGCAATAACAGACGGCGTCTGCTGACACGATGGCCGCTGCGATCCGAAGCCTTTCCGCCTCAGACCGGCAGTTCGCCATACGCATGCCAATAGGCAAAGGAGGAAGCTACGCATGAGAAGAGTCGATCTGATAACCATCTGGGCGCAAAGGATGTGTGTTACTCCGGTGCGTATCCGCCAGTCTATCGTCTGGCAGCGCCGGTTCTGCATCGGTGTAGTATGTTTGGCGCTTACAGGCTGCGTATGCTGGAATGTCACAGTGCATGCCGCAGACGTTCCCACGCCTGCGGACAATCAGGAAACCTATGCCATGATCTCATTTGGCTGGGGTCGAGAGTTTTTTGCCTGGTCGTTCGCCGGAATGTCTGATGCGGCTGCGTTGTTAGGCCCGCACGTCAAGGTCGAATGGCACGGGCCACCCCCGGATTCACAGGAGCCAGCGGCGCTTGAAGCCAATATTCTGAAAGCTATGATCAAACGTAACGTCGCCGGGATTATCGTCTCCGCCGCCGAAAAAAATATGCTGAAGCCGGCCATCAATGACGCAATTGAGGCCGGGATTCCAGTCATCTGTTTTGATTCCGACGTGCCGGAGAGTCAACGTCTGGCCATTGTGGCGACAGATAATTATCGCGCCGGATATTTGGCGGGGACGACAATGGCCGAATGGCTGAACGGCAGCGTCGGCGTGGTCACGATCAACAATGTGATCCATCTGGAAGAACGCATGAGAGGATTCAGGGCTGGTATTGCTAGCATTTCACCTGACACGCAAATCTTCATCATTGAGGAAGAGGCGTTTGGTCCCCCTGATTCAAATCTTGTGGCTGACTATAAAATCCTCCTGAAAGCTCATCCTGACATCAAGGGATTATTTGCCCTCTGGGCGACAACAGGTATTGCTGCCGCCAATGCGGTCAGAGAACTCAATCTGACCGGCGCAATTCAGATTCTGTCGTTTGATTTTGATACCGCAACGATTCAGGCGATTGAACAGGACGATATCCGGGCGACCGTGGCTCAAAACCCCTATCTGATGGGGTACTATAGTCTGCTCCTGGCATACAGCGCCGCGCATCCGACCGGCATCCCATCCAGCCATCCGGGATTTGGGCATGTGCCCGCAGCGATTGATACCGGCGTGACCATCATCGGGAAGGATGACATCGCCCAATATAAGCACGTCCCGAAAGTGGAGGTGACGCAGGAACCTCCGTTAATCTACGAATTTTAACGAGATTGGAAAGGATTCGCATGCACATGTTGACCGTTCAAACCAAAGTGCTCCTGCTCTTAACGTTGCTGCTGATCATCGCGTTGATCAGCCTGACGATGGGTGCCGCGCTGCTCAATTATGTCCAGACGCGGGACCAAAATGCTGAACGGCTGACCACCGCGTTAGGGAGCTTTCAACGGGAATTCGAGCGCGAAATCGCCCGGGACAAGCGCCTGTTTTATGAATCACTCACCAATTCATTCAAAACCACGCTGGCGTTTAAGGCGATGGTGTTGATTGATAGCGCCGATGCCCAGTTACCTGCCAGAATGATCGAGTTGGGAACCCTGTTTAATGCGACACGATTGGCGTTTTATTATCAGATCGACGGGCAAGGTGATTTGCAGTTGCGTCTGTATTATGATCGCGGTCTGGGCGGAACCGGTCACATCTATTTTGAGGAGCGAATTCCTAAATATCGGCTGATTCAAAAACAGGCCGATGGGCAGATTACCGAGACTGCGCTCACCCCGCCGTCGCAGCTCTTTCCGCTGACATTTCCCGCGTTTGCCCAGGCATTGTTCCTGGAAACGAAGCCCGATGGGCTGCTGCTGGTGGCCGATTTGCCATATCGCAGCGCGTTTAATGAGGTGAACTACAGTTTGCGCGCGGGGGAGGAGTTGGGGCGCTTTCTCCTGGAGAAACCTCTGGATATCAACCTGCCAGAACTGGATAACGACCTGGGTGTGCATTTCACGGTCTATGATGTTCAGGGACGTCGTGGGCAGGGCGCGCTCCGTATGCCAGATCTTGACATTGCGCGGGGAACAAACGCATTCGACCGGGATCTGGTTGTCAGGCTTGCGGATGCGGATGGCAAGACGTATGATGCGATGCTGCGACCGCTGATGTATCAGGACATCACCGTCGGGTATATCGCGGCCAACATTTCCCAGGCCAAAACGTTTCAAAAAATCGAGGAAACCGTGGGCGTCCTGGTTGGGATTGCGAGTGGGGTGCTGCTGAGCGCCTTCCTGCTGATGTCAGCCGTGGTCAGACGCATGATTGCGCACCCCCTCAAACAGATTACCACCGTGACGCACCGCCAACTGCAAGGTGATTTTGAGGCGCGGGTCGAACTGCATACGATGGACGAATACGGCGAATTAGGGCAGACCTTTAATCGGCTGTCACAACAGATGAATACGTTATTGCACGAGCAACGGCTGACAATTGCGAACCTCACTCAGGCCGAGGCCGCATTACGTGAAAGCGAAGCCCGATTTCGGCGGTTGGCCGAAAACGCGAAAGACATGATTTACCGTATGTCCTTGCCAGACGGTCGCTATGAATATGTCAGTCCGGCGGCTGAGGCAATATTGGGGTATTCCCCGAAAGAATTCTATCAAAGCCCACAGTTGATTGCTCAGGTGATACACTCGGATTGGTTGCATTATTTCGAAGATGCCTGGCAGAAGTTGCTTTTAGGGGATGTTCCTCCCTCGTATGAATATCAAATCCGGCATAAATCCGGGGACATTCGGTGGTTAAATCAACGCAATGTGCTGATTCGTGACGACCAGGGGACGCCCATCGCTATCGAAGGAATCGTGACCGACATCACCGAACGCAAGCAGACCGAAGAAGCGATCCGCCGGTTGAATGCCGAATTGGAGCAACGCGTCCGCGAGCGCACCGCTGCACTCGAATCTGTGAACAAGGAACTGGAAAGCTTCGCGTATGTGGTTTCCCATGATTTGAAGGCTCCCTTGCGGGCGATCAGTCGCCTGACGAGTTGGCTGCTGAACGATTATGCCCCGGCCTTTGACGAGAACGGCAAAGAGATGGCAGCGCTGCTGATTGGCCGCGTTAAACGCATGGATAATCTTATCGAGGGCATCCTGGAATATTCGCGTATCGGCCGCGTGATGGGTCAGACAGAACAGGTTGATCTGAATCAGCTTGTGAGCGACGTGCTGGATTGGCTCTCTCCGCCGTCGAACATTCAGATCGAGGTGTCTCCTCAACTGCCATCCATTGTGGGCAACAAAACTCGTATTCAGCAGATTTTCGCCAATCTGATCGGCAATGCGATCAAGTTTATAGACAATCCGCGCGGAAAAATTCTTGTACACTGGGAGGATGCTGGCGAGGCGTGGCGCTTCTGCGTGACTGATAATGGGCCGGGGATTGACGCCAAATATCAAGACAAAATCTTTCAGACTTTCCAGACGCTCCACCCCCGCGATGAAGTCGAAAGCACCGGCATTGGACTGGCGATTGTCAAAAAAATTGTGGAAAGCGCAGGCGGGCGAGTCTGGGTGAAGTCGGAGGTCGGCAAAGGAAGCGCATTTTATTTTACGTGGCCGAAATAAACGCGCAAGGCAAAACCCCACAAGCCTCAAAGGCCTGTGAGGTTTCTGCTTAATGGCGCTTTTCCTCAATGTCAGTCTGCGTCAGCTTTCAGCACAGCGTTCAGCAGAACGGTCGCGCCTTCCGCGCAATGTTCGGGCGAGGAATATTCCGGCTCGCAGTGAGAAAGGCCGCCTTTTGACTGCACAAAAATCATCGTGGTTGGGAGCATATAGGCAACAAACTGCGCGTCATGCCCTGCGCCGGAATGAACGTATTGATGGGAGATTTGGGCTTCCTCAGCCGCTTCTTTCACATAGCCCACCAATGTTTTGTCCCAATAAACCGTATCGCGATTCCACATTCTTTCGACTTCACATCGGCAGCCCGCCCATTCCTTCTCGGCGCAGCTTTTGACGATGGACAACACGCTATCGAGAACCTGCGGTTTTTCATGTCGCACATCAATACAGAAATCCACATAGTCTGGCACGCACGTGTGTACGCAAGGATGACACACGATTTCACCGGTTGTATAAACCAATTCGGGATAACCGAGCGCGTCAATTTTTTTATGAAGATCGCAGATTGCCTGCGCAGCCGCGAACAACGCATCTTTTCTTTTCGGCATCGGGAACGTGCCAGCATGAACGGTCTGGCCATAAAACCGGAGACGATAATTAAACATGCCGAGGACACAATCCACAACGCCGATGTCGTTTCCGGCATCTTCCAGGATCGGCCCCTGTTCGATATGAATTTCAAACATGCACTGGTACTGTTCTGGATTCAGTCGGTATTTTTTATCGCCCTTATAGCCTGATTTTTCTAAGGCCGCACCAAACGTGCCTGTCGAATCCAGCACGCTTTTGGATTTCAGCATATTTTCATATTGAAATTTTCCCCTGATCGCCTCTGGCAGATAATCGTAGCAGACAATCCCGGAGACCATCATGGCGGGAGGATACAACGACCCCTCTTCATTCGTCCAGATCATCGCTGTCAGCGGATGTTTATGAGGAATGTTCTGCTCGGCGACAGTTTCAAGCACTTCCATCGCGGACAGCACGCCGAGAATCCCATCATAGTTTCCTCCGTTTTTCACGGAATCACTATGAGACCCCATGACGATTCTTTTTGCGTGAGGGTCGCTTCCAGGAAGCGTCGCGTACATATTCGCGACATCGTCAACTTCGATGATCGCGCCGATAGCTTCCATTCTTTTTTGAAATTCCTTGCGCGCTTGAATATCTTCGGGAGAAAGCGTATAACGAGTAATCCCGCCATGCCCCGCGTCGCCGAATTGGCTGAAGGTCTTAATCTTCTCGCTCATCCTTTCTTTGCTGCATCTGTACATGATTCACTCCTTCCTGGCAATGTATTCGTAACTATTCGGGTATTGACACGCACGGTTATGGACAAGCTGTCAGACACCTTGAAGGTGTCTGACAGCGATTTCCTCGCCATAACGTTCTGTGTCAATGCATTCACGCCAAAGCAAGCTTTGGCACTCCTGCAATAATGGCATTTATTCTTTGATTAGGCTGTCGGTATATTCCAGCGCCTTGCTGATGACGGCGACGGAACGGTCTATTTCCTGTTCGGTGATAATGAGCGGCGGCGCCATAAAAATGAAGTCCCACTTGTTGAAGCAGTAAAGCCCGTTTTCGAACATAATTCGCGTCAGTTGCGACGAGACATTTCGTTTTCGGTCGCAGAAGCCAGCGAGTTCAGTCCGTTTTTCCCGATCCTCCGTCAGTTCGATGCAGGCCCAGAGTCCCTTGATCCGGACATCGCCGATGGAAGGATGTTTCTCTTTGAGCGCTAACAGTTTGTTTTCAAGGTAGAGTCCTCGTTGGGCGGAAGCCTCGATCAGGTTCTTTGTTTTATATTCTTCGATATTGGCAATCGCCGCTGCGCAAGCCAGCGCATGTCCTCCATAGGTCAAGCCTCCGTGAAAGGGTTTCTCCCAGAAGTAATCCCAGATTTTTTTGTTCCAGATCATCGCGCCTAATTGGACGTAGCCGGAGGTTAAGCCTTTTGCAGTTGTGATGATGTCAGGAATCACGTCGAAATGTTCGATAGCAAACCATTTTCCTGCGCGTCCCCAGCCGCCCATCGTCTCATCAATTACCAGGACAATGCCATATTGATCGCAAATCTCTCTGACTCCCTGCATAAAGGCTTTAGAGGGGATAATGATTCCGTTGGTGCCGACAATCGGCTCCATAAAAATGGCTGCGATGGTATGCGCGCCATCCAGCATAATCTGAGTTTTCAGAACGTCCAGAGCTTTTTGATTCGCTTCTTCTTCGGTGGTCGAACCGAACGGACACCGGTAGGGATAGGGGCCGAAAAATTTTACGGCGCCGGGAATTCCCGGTTCAGCAGACCAACGGCGGGTATCGCCGGAAATCGAAATCGCTCCGGCGGTCGCGCCATGATAAGAGCGCCAGCAGGAGTATATCTTGTGGCGTCCCGTGTACCAACGGGCCGCCTTAATCGCGTTTTCAATCGCCTCGGCCCCGCCATTCGTGTAAAACACATAATCCAAATCTCCGGGCGTCACCTCGCTGATCATCTGACTCAGCCGGGCTTTGGGTTCGGTGCCGAACATTGTGCCGACATAGCAGGCTTTGTCCATCTGCGCCTTCATCGCCTCTTTGACATGGGCATTGTTATGTCCTAAATTGATATTGAGCAGGCCAGAACAAAAATCCACGTATTCTTTGCCGTCGGTATCGTAAATCATCACTCCATCGGCATGATCCAGCATGAGCGGGTTCACGTCTTTTTGGGCTTGCCAACTATAAATCGTATGCGCTCTGTCCAGTTTTTTGAGTTCTTCGGTTGTCATGACATCCTCATTTCGCAAAGCAATTGCTTAACATGGTATGCAGGTTTTCTTTCGAAGGCTGCGGGTTCGTATTCAAGATATTTCCGGCTTTGATGGCAATAGACGCAAATCGCTCCACCTCTTCAGCCGTCAACGTGATTTTCCCAAGTAGGGTTTCCAATATATTCTCTAACGCATTAATAGATTGCAGCCCCAACGCATCTACAATCTGCTGAATTTCTTCCACCCGCTGTTGTTGAATAAATCGGAAGTATTCCGCTAATAACAGGCCATTCGCCATGCCGTGATCCAATCCCTTAAAATAGGTCAGCGAATAGCCCATCGCATGAACCGCCGTCGTTCCCGATTGAGAGATGACAATCCCCGCCAGCATCGAGGCATACAACAGCGTTTCCCGCTGTTCCAGCGTCAACGCACGTTTCTCGGCTAATGCGGGCAATATAGTTCCGATAAGACGCAGGCTTTCCAACGCCAACGTCCTTCCGAGGGGAATGGCGCGAACCGCCAAATATCCTTCAGCGGCATGACTCAGCGCGTCAACGACCGTCGCCGCCGTGATCGCCTGGGGCAACTCCATCGTATATCGTCCGTCAAGAAAGGCGAATCGAGGATACACCTGCTCAGAATTCAGAAAACTTTTGGTCTGCAAAGCGTCATTCGTCAGGATGGAATAGGGCGTGACTTCGCTTCCCGTTCCGGCAGTCGTAGGCACGGCGACCAGAGGCAGCGCTCGCTCGAATTTCCGTTGCGACAGAAGTTGTTGGTCACTGACCTCCCCGGCAGCAAGAACGGCGACGGCTTTGGCCGCGTCCATCGGAGAACCGCCTCCTAACGCCACGATAAAATCAGTGCCGGACGTTTTGGCCTCTTCTGCGGCAGCCCGAACTTCGCTGAGCGACGGATTCGGGGTGACCGCGTTAAAATGAACCCACTCGATTCCCTCAGCAGAAAGCGCTTCCGTCATCTCAGCGAGCGAGCCGTTTTTTTCAGCCGACTGTTTCCCCGTCATGATGAACGCCCGCGTTCCAAGCTCTTTCAGCAGAGCGCGATGCTCCCTGACACAATGCGCTCCTGAAATGATTCGAGTGGGGAGATAAAAGGTAAATTTCATGTTCAACCTCGTTGATTAGACTATTTTATTAAAAGATTTGCGGGGGATAAATTCTCCGTATCCCTGCGCTCCCAACCATTCGCCGTCTTTTACCAGCGTTTTTCCCCGCACCATAACTTGTTTAGGCCAACCTTTCACCGTCATGCCTTCATAGCAGTTATAATCCACGTTCATGTGGTGCGTTTCGGCGGAGATCGTATGTTCCTTTTCTGGATCGAAAATCACGAGATCGGCATGAGCGCCAACGGAAATCGTCCCCTTTTGCGGGTATAAACCAAAGATTTTGGCCGGGTTGGTGGACGTGATTTCGACAAAACGATTGGGGCTGATTTTGCCGGAGTTCACTCCCAAATGCCACATCACCGGCAGCCGATCTTCGATTCCCGGCACGCCGTTCGGCACTTTCGCCCACGATTCTTTACCCAACTCTTTTCCGGGCGTGCGTCCTTCTTTTGTTCCGTCAAACCAGAACGGACAATGATCGGTTGCGACGGTCTGGACGGTATTATCCCGCAACGCTTCCCAGACAGCAATCTGATCGTCCTTGCTTTTCGGCGGCGGCGAACAGATATATTTGGCGCCTTCGAAATCGGCAGTCGCGATGTGCTGGTCGGTGAGGTAGGTGTACTGTACGCAGGTTTCCCCCATGACGGGCAAGCCTTTGCGACGACCGTTGCGCACCGCTTCCAGGCCATCTTTACATGCGATGTGTACGATATACAGCGGCGCGTTGGTGATTTCCACGAAGGAGACTGCCCTGGCTGTGGCTTCGGCTTCAATGGCGGCGGAGTGGGCAACATTATGGTAACCCATAGCGGTGTTGCCTGCCTTCAGCAGTTCCTCGGTCAGCAGCGCAATCGCATCGCCGTTTTCCGCATGAACCATCGTGGTCAAGCCGTGAGCGGCGCTCTTTTTCATCGCCTTCATAAACGTCGTATCATCCACCTGAAAGGCGCCTTTGTAGGCCATAAAGATTTTTAAGCTGGATACCCCTTCTGTCAGCAGATTTGGAATCTCTTCGACCGAGGATTCTACCGGATCGGTCAGGGCGACATGAAAGGAATAATCAATGGCAGCCTTGCCTTCGGCTTTTTTCTTCCAGGTCTTAATGGCGTCAATCATCGAATGCCCTTTCTGCTGAATGGCAAAATCAATGTGGCAGGTCGTTCCTCCGAAAGCGGCGGCTTTGTGTCCGGTAAAAAAGTCATCCGAAGAGACAGTTCCTCCGAACGGCATGTCTAAATGTGTGTGGGGATCGATGCCTCCTGGCATGATATACATGCCGCTCGCATCAATGACTTCATCAGCGCCAGCTTCGGGAAAGTCTTTTCCTATGGCTGAAATGAGGCCGTTTTCGATAAGAATGTCTGCACCTATCGTATCGCCTGCTGTGATAATCGTTCCGTTCTTGATAATGGTGATCATAGCTCTTCTCCTGTTTTTTTTTATGGTGTTTTGTCGCAATTGTTTACGTGCTGCCTTGTTATCGCTCTGCCGCTTTGGCGTGAGAAATTGCCGACTCTGGACAGACGAACATGCACAGAGCGCATCCGTCGCATCTCGCGCGATCAATAGAGATTTGCCCTTCTTTCAATGATATCGCCTGATAGCCGCCATCGCGACAAGCAATAATGCACTTTCCGCATTTGATACAGGTCTGGTGATTCACTTCCGGGACGATCTTTGTTTCTTTGGTCAGCGCCTCATGACTTGTCAGTTTTTTCAGCGCCGCCCCTCGAAAATCATTTAAACAGGAGAATCCCATCTCTTCCATATAGGCGAGAGTTCCAGCAAGCAGATGTTTGATGATACCAAACCCGGAAACCATCACCTCTGTACAGACTTGCACGTGATCTGCGCCCAGGCTGATATACTCCATCGCGTCAGACCATGTGGAAATCCCTCCCATCGCCGAGAGAGGAAGATCCGAATGTTGTGCCAACTGTGAAATGACTCGCAGCCCAATCGGTTTGACGGCTGGCCCGGAATAGCCTCCTAAGGTTGACCACCCCTGAACTTTGGGATAGGGCGTCAGCGTCTTGAGATCGACGCCGGTCAACGATTCGACGGTATTGATCGCGGCAAGCGCCCGTGCTCCTCCTTTCTTCGCCGCTTCGGCGATGGGAAGCACGGAGGTGACATTCGGAGTCAGTTTCACGATGACTGGAATATGTACCGCCTGACTCACCCATGCGGTGATCGTTCGGGTGATGTCGGCATTTTGGCCGATAGCCGCGCCAACTCCTTTCTCAGGCATTCCATGCGGACAGGAAAAATTGAGTTCCAGCGCCTGCGCTCCGGCGTCTTCAGCCCATTTTGCAAGTTCCTCCCAGGATTCCCGGCTACAGTCCCCCATAATGCTGACAATCAGCGTCTTTTGAGGCCATTTCTGTCGAAGCATTTTAATGCCGTTTTTCCAATATTGAAGGTCTTTTTTACTCACCAATTCAAAATTTTCAAACCCGATTACTCGATTGCCTTCTTTCAACGCATGAAAACGGGGGCTGGCATCTTCTATTTTCATGTAGTCGGGTTTAATGGTCTTTGTCACCGCGCCTCCCCAGCCAGCTTGAAATGCCCGTTCAATCATTTCTATACTGGCCGTCGGCGGGGCGGAGGCGAGTATAAAAGGATTCTCTAAAGGCATCCCGCAAAATTCAGTGGTCAATTCCATTTGTCATCTCCTTGCTTCATCCGTCAGATTTCAACAGGTTCAGTTCGAACCTTAGTGGTTAGCTTGCCATTCTCATCCCCCCAATACATATTTTCAGGCAATTCCGGCTATAATAACTGACATAATTGTGCATAACTTATGCCAACGCGATTCGCCTCCAACTCAGACCTGTAACCTTCTCGTTCCACGCTCTGCATGGAATGCCACCTCGCGGACGCTCCGCGTCCAGTTTTGCCGCAGAGCGGCGAGGCATCGGCTTCCCACGCGGAGCGTAGAACGAGAATTTAATAACCCTGTCCAGAACTCCGCAATTTTGCGCGGGATAGAACCAGATCATCACGTTTTGAAATTGCCGCTTCGAAGGCATTCTGCGATTTTTAGTTCTTGCGAACCTCGCGTTGGATGATGATATTCGACAAAAATGTCACAAGAAAATCGTTGATATGCCACCGCGAACGAAACCTGTTCATAAAGAATCCAGGGGCAAGGGATTCGGCCTTCACAGACGGATAGTTCTATTTGATGGAACGAGAGGTTGCATTATAATTCTACATTTATGCATTTTCTATAATAGTCGCTTACATATTTGTGGAATTATTTTATGATATGGCATTTTATTTCCGTGGAAATTTTAGATCAAAATGTATCTCAGAAAATATTTCTCCCTCGAATAAATTTACGTCCTTTCCTCATGGCATGATGTTTCCTGACGATGAGAACGTGTCCGCATTATTTAAACAAACAAATCATTTTATTATAATAGGTTATAATAGCACGTTCCTGCCTTACATACCAGAGAGGAAGCGTTTATTGTCATGCGATTGTAAAACATACTTCTGAGAGTATTTCACCTGAAATAACAGAATTGTAGCAATATACGCCTTAAAAAGGTGGACAGATTGGCACGCTTATTGCTTTGAGAATACGTGTAGTCAAAAATGCATGAACCGATAATCGCAATGTGGTGGCGTTTCCTTCGACACGCTCAGGGAACTCTCCGTGCGTTAAGCATGTCGAAACGTGACAACTCATTGAGGATTGTTATATCAGGTTTCGTGGAGTAGATGGTCAAGCAAGGAAGCAGAAATTATGCACACGGTTGAGACGGAAATCAAGATTAAGGGAGTCTACGTAAGTTTTCCCGACAAAAATAGCGGTGATGAGATTCACGCCTTGCGAGATATTAATCTGGATATCAAGCAGGGAGAATTTGTCTCATTAGTCGGCCCCTCCGGATGTGGCAAAACAACCCTGCTCAGGGTGATTGCCGATTTACAACAGCCATCATCAGGGATTATTTCTGTGCGGGGAATGACTCCCCATGAGGCGCGCCTGAAGAAAAAGTACGGAATTGTCTTTCAAAGCCCTGTGTTATACGATTGGCGCACGGTGCGACGAAACGTCTGCATGCCGATGGAGGTTATTGGCCTGCCGAAAAAAGAACGAACGCGGCGCGTGGACGAAATGCTGGAGATGGTAGGCTTGATGAAATTCGGGAAAAAATATCCGCATCAACTCAGCGGCGGCATGCAGCAGCGCGTGGGGATTGCCAGGGCGTTAGCGCTTGATCCTGAAATTCTTTTGATGGATGAGCCATTTTCGGCGCTCGATGAATTTACAAAAGAAAAACTCCACATGGATATGCTGGATATCTGGAAGAGAACCAACAAAACCATCGTCTTTGTGACACATAACATTCAGGAGGCCGTCTTCCTGTCAGACCGAGTTGTTGTGCTTTCGCCGCACCCAGGAAGAGTCTCTGCTGTGGTAGATGTTGGCATTCCTCGTCCCAGAGGGCTGAATTCAAAGGATACGCCTGAATTCAGCCATCTCATGGCCAGGGTGAGAAACAGTTTTGAGGGGGTATAAACATGAACGCTGAAACACGGGAATGGCTTTCCAACCGCCTGGTGATCCTGGCATGGATTATAGGCGTGTTTGCCGTATGGGAATTTGGCGCGACAGTTGTTGAAAACACCAAGCGAACGCCGGAAAATGTGCTTCCTCATCTATATCAGATCGTTCAATCGGTGTTTAGTTCCACGCAGGTCAGCAGCCAACAGACGGCATTGCAGCTTGTGATGAGCAACGCGGGCGTAACACTGTTTCGCGCGGGCATCGGCTTCGTGCTTGGAATTCTCATCGGAGTGTTCCTAGCCCTGTTGATGCGGTTGTTTACTCCGGTGGAAAAGACTGCGTTCCCCTATTTGATGATGATCCAGATGATTCCGATTTTAGGGATGGCGCCCATTGTGTTAGCCATTACACGGGATATTAATAAAAGCCGTATTGTCATCGCCGCGATACTCACCTTTTATCCGGTGGCGACAAATACATTAGCAGGCTTAAAATCGGTGGAAAGAGAAAAATACGATCTAATGCACTCGATTGCGGCGACGAAGTGGCAGATTTATACCAAACTGCTGATCCCGTCATGCATCCCGTACTTTTTTACCGGGCTCAAGATCGCGGCTCCGATGGCAATTACCGCGTCTATTCTCGTAGATACGCTGCAAGGTGGCGGAGGGTTAGGCTGCATCCTTTCGCAATCGCTCAAACATGCGATGTCGATTTACGTGTTCTGGCAAATTGTGGTGGTCAGCGCCATTATTGGAATTTTAAGCTACTATCTCATGTCTTTGGTCGAGAAATGTATTTCTCCCCACGAGATCGCAAAGAGTACCAGGTGAGAGCGATGGAACGACTGAAAGCAATCAGGTTAGACAAAGATAAAATGACAGCAATGATATATCCTGTCATATTTGGAGGATTAATCATCGTCCTGTGGCAGACGGAAATTCTTCATAAAATCATTGGCGCTGACACCTTCACGCTTCCCGTCCCCAATCGGATTGTGAAAATTATCATTGATAATGCCCCGGCGATTATGCGGAATGTGAAAGCGACAGTATTTGTGGCGTTGGGAGGTTTGACTTTCGGCTCTTGGCTGGGGTACTTCATGGCGATTATCGCTTCGGCGTTTGCCAGATGGGGCGTCGGCGGCTTAACTGTAATATCGGCGTTTAATGCGATCCCGATTATTGCGATTGCTCCGATTATGAATAACCTCACCAAAGATTTCAGCCGCGATCCGAATGTACGCAGCATGCTGGCGAAAATCCTGGTCGTCATGATTACCTGCACGGTGTCCATGAGCATCAACGCCTATCGCGGCCTGACCGAACTGAAACCTTTTTCAGAGGACTTGATGCGCTCTTTTGCCGCAAGCAGATGGACGATATTTTTTAAGCTCAGAGTTCCAAACAGTGTTCCGTATATTTTTACAGCGCTTCGCGTCAGCGTTCCCGCCAGTATCATCAGCGCGATGGTGAGCGAATATTTTGCGGAATACATTATCGGAGTGGGGAGGCAAATCAGGGAAAACATCGTCCTCGCTCAGTATGCGACGGCATGGGCCTATATTGCGGCGGCGTTTGCCATCGGGGTCACGATGTATGTGATATTACTGTGCGCAGAGGGTGTTTTGTTGAAAGGACGGCGGTAGAGAAGAGCAGCATTTCACTAAAAACAATATATTCTAAGAGTCATGTATGTCGAAATGGGATTTCGCCACGTGCGCCGCATAAACATGGCAGACGCGGGTGGACGAAAACAATTTCGTCCTACATGTACACGGGAGAAAGAATGGACATGGGAAAATTACACAGAAGAACAATCGGGTCTTTGCTTATCGCAGTTCCAATGATGACAGTCATGGTGGCAGGCAGTTCCGTGTATGCGGCGGATAAAGCGTCATATTATACATCGGGCGCCAGCGTCGAAAGTATCGTTGTTGACGCGGCTCAAAAGGGGCAGGTCGGCAACTGGGGACTTGGCAACGAATATGAGGTGCAAGCGCTCCTGACCAAGTACGGCCAGCCGACAACATACCTGAGTCAGGCGTTTGACATGGATGGCTTCAATGATGATTCGATTCTGTTAGCGTCGGCGATGACGTATAACGAGCTTGGGTTGGTGAAAAATAGCTATGCGGGCGGCTATGGTTATGGAGATAAAGTTGCTTATATTGATATGAACGATGAAGGCGTCGCGATGTTGGAGGATAACCTCTTTACCACCAAAGCCTTCGCCGAAAAGAACCCCAATACGGTCAAGGCATTTATCTACGCCTCCATGAAAGGCTGGGAGTACGCCTGCGCTCATCCCGAAGAAGCGGCTGAGATCGTTTTTAAACATGGCTCCTCAGTGTCGAAAGACCACCAGGCGTATATGGCCAGCGAGGTCAAAAAACTCGTGGAAACCGATACCGCAGGAACGAAGGTCACGGAATATGGGAAAATCGTGGATTCTGCCATGCAGCAGACTCTGGAACTGGCGAAAACCTATATTGCGCTGACGGACTCTGTGGCGGCTGAAAAGCTCAAAAGCCTGACACTGGATGATATTCGCGACTCATCGTATTGGGAAGCCGCCATGGCGTCAGACGGAAAGTTCAATGTTGAAAAATCCGATGTCAGCGTTCAGTTGAAATGGCTGCCTCAGGCTCAGTTCATGGGATACTATGTGGCGTTAGAGAAAGGATATTACAAAGACGCCGGCTTGAATGTGACCATCATTCCTGGCGGCGGAGATATTGGGGAAACAACGTCCGTCTATACCGGGCAAGTTGATTTCGGCGTCACCTGGGTATCAAACCTGATCGCAGCGAACGCGGGAGGAATGGGACTGGTGGAAGTGGCGCAAGTGTTTCAACGCTCCGGTCTGGTGCTTGTCTATAAATTGCAATAAAGCAATATCACCTCATCATTATAGATGCGAGCATTAATATTTGATAAGACCTCACAGGTTTTTAAAACCTGTGAGGTCTTTGAGCCATGTAATATGAGTTTTTAATGCGCGCGTCATGCTGCAAGCCGCCCGGTTTGCGGATAGTCTCTTCTCGTCATCATCTGCTCGCCTTGTATTCAACCGTCAACGAAAATTTGCGAATCCCAATTCATCTATAGTCCATTGATTCAGTATTTTTACCGGCATCCAGGCGTGTCACATCTTGATTTGACACGCGAAATCACGATGTCGCACTCCTGAAAATTCATGAATCAATGTGGTAGATGTTACATGCCAAGAAAAGCTGTCAGACGCTTTAAAGGTGTTTGACAGCTATCGTCCTTAACGTTCCGAAGCCATTAGCGCCCGCTCTGCTTGCTGATGTAATGTTGAACCTGGCCTATTGTTGACGCATCTGTCATGAAAACTCACCAAAGGACAAGATAAGTTTGACAAAATCACTCTCTTTCTTCTTCATCGGTTTAACGATTGTCAAAAAGATCGTCGAATCATCTGGAGGAGCAGTCTGGTTGAAATCGAGGGTCGGTATTGGAGAACACGTAATAACGGAGGCGCGCGCATGAAACGCAAACACGCATACGTCGCACGAACGTTTCGAATATACATGGTTCTCGCAATTCTGGTGACGATGAGCATCATCTCTGTTTGGTGGATCGTTCGGGAATTTCGTGAATTATATCAAGAAGCAGACGCAATTCGCGCCCAGAATATCGCCCGTCAGCAAGAGATTTTACGGAGCATTGTCAACGATGCTGTCGCGTATATTCAATATCAGCACTATTCGACAAGGGAACGGTTGCGGCAATCCATCAGCGACCGCGTTCACGAGGCGTATGAGATCGCGTGGAATCTGTATCGTGAATATCATGGTCGCTTAGATGATGCGGCGATTCAGAAAATGATCAAAGACGCGCTGCGCCCTGTGCGATTCAATCATGGTCGGGGTTACTATTTCGCTATCAATATGAGCGGCATTGAGGAACTCTTTGCAGATCGCCCGGAATTAGAGGGAAAAGATACGTCGGAAATGCAAGATACGGAAGGGCGGTATGTCATCCGGGATATGATCGCGCTCGTCAAACAATCCGGCGAGGGTTTTTATGAATATACCTGGACCAAGCCGAATGCGCAGGGGCAGAATTTCTCGAAAATTGCGTTCATCAAACGCTTTGAGCCATACGACTGGATCATCGGCACGGGCGAGTATGTAGATGACGTGCAGGCCGATCTTCAGCGAGAAACGTTACAACGGCTGATAGCAGTTAGATTCGGCAAAGATGGGTATTTATTTGGCAGCACCTATCACGCTGACCCCTTATTTACGAATGGCCAAATTACAATTGGCACAGGAAGCATCTGGGACTTCACTGATCCGAATGGCGTGAAAATTACGCAGGAACAACTCAAGGCGGCCAAACAGCCAGAAGGCGGATTTGTGTATTATTCCTGGAAAAAGCTCGATACGCCGACGCCATTTCCCAAGATGGCGTTTGTCAAAGGCGTGCCGGAGTGGGAATGGGTGATCGGCGCTGGCGTGTATCTCGATGAGATAGAGGCGATGATCGCGCAAAAACAGAGAGACCTGACGCAGCACATTCTGCGCGACATTTTGAGCATGAGTCTGGTTTTCGTTGCGTTGCTCGGCGGCGGTTTTGCGCTGGCTCATTCTCTTGGCAAACGACTCGCCAACAGTTTCCATACCTTCACGACGTTTTTTGAGACAGCGGCGACCAATCTGACGCCGATTCGAAACATGCCATTACATTTTACGGAATTTGAGCGCCTGGCAGAATCGGCAAATCGGATGATTGCGGCGCGGCAGCAGGCGGAACTCGCGCAGCGGCAAATCGAAGTGGCGCTGCGCGAAAAACATAACCTGTTGCAAATGCTGATTGACAGCACGCCCGATCACATTTACGCGAAAGACGCGCGCCATCGTTTTCTGATCGCCAATCAGCGAACGCTCTATGATCTTGGCTTGCGTTCCTCAGAGGAATTGCTTGGAAAAACCGACCGCGATTTTCACGATCCGGAGCGCGCGCGCCGGTTCGAGGAAGAAGAACAGATGGTGATGACATCGGGACAGATACTCATCAACCGCGAAGATTCGATCATCAACTTCGCCACAGGCGAACAGCGCTGGTTATTGACCACCAAAGCGCCCCTTCGCGACACGCAGGGGAATATCATCGGATTAGTGGGGTTTAATCGCGACATCACCGAGCGCAAACGCGCCGAAGACGCTTTGCGAGAAAGCGAAGAACGCCTGCGCACCTTGATTAACGCCATGCCGGACATTATTTGTTTTAAAGATGGCGAAGGGCGTTGGCTCGAAGCGAATATCTTTGACGAACATCTCTTTCAATTAGACGGCGTGGATTACCGCGGCAAAAAAGATTCGGAATTAGCCGCTTTCAGCGAGTTTTATCGGGAGGCGTTTCTGATGTGCGAAGCGACGGATGAACGCGCCTGGCAAGCAGGCGGCATCAGTCGCGGGGAAGAGGTGATTCCGCGTCCAGATGGCCCGCCCGCCGTGTTTGATATTATTAAAGTCGCGACGTTTCACCCCGATGGTCGCCGCAAGGGATTGGTCGTGGTCGGGCGCGACATTACGGAACGCAAGCAGGCCGAAGAAGATGTCCGCCGACTCAATGCCGAGCTCGAAGCGCGTGTTCGGCAGCGCACAGCCCAACTCGAAGCCACCAACAAAGAATTGGAGAGTTTCGCGTATATTGTTTCGCATGATTTGAAAGCTCCATTACGCAATATTACGCAGCTTATCACCTGGCTGGTGGATGACTATGCGAAAACGTTTGACGACCAGGGAAAAGAGTATGTGGATTTGCTGCTGAATCGCGTCAAACGAATGGAGCATCTCATCAACGGCGTGTTGGAATATTCTCGGATCGGGCGCATCATGCATCATCAGGAACCGCTTGACGTCAATCTGCTCTTGTTAGAAGTGTTGGATACGCTTGCGCCGCCGTCGCAGATAACGATTACCCTGGCGGATGAATTTCCGATCATTGTCGGGGATAAAATCCGCGTTTCGCAAATTTTTCAGAATCTCATCAGCAATGCCATTAAATTCATGGACAAACCGCGCGGAGAAATTTCCATTGCTTGGCAGGATGATGACGCATGCTGGCAGTTCAGCGTGACAGATAATGGGCCGGGGATTGACGCGCAGCATTATGAACAGATTTTTCAAATCTTTCAAACGCTTCATCCTCGCGATGAAATCGAAAGCACTGGAATCGGGCTGACAATTGTCAAAAAGATTGTTGAGTTTTATGGCGGGAAAATCTGGGTGGACTCGAAAGTCGGCGCAGGAAGCACATTTTATTTTACGTTGCCCAAAATCATTGCAGCGTGACAAATCGCTTCCGGCGCAGGCGTTTTCGCATCTTTTTCTTGACGAAGAAGAAAAAAGTTTGTCAGACGCAACGGGAGGAATGCTCTCTTTCTCCCTTCAATGTGTCAAACTCTCACGTCGTGGTCATCGTGCTACTGTTTTTGCAAGATGTGCGGGACAAAATGAATGACTCTGCACTCTATGCAGGTGAATATTGAGGCGCAAGATATGCAGACAGAACGTCAACGTCCAAGAATTGCCCTGGTTATCGGCTCTGGCGGCATTAAATGCCTGGCCAGCATCGGCATGCTTCAGGTGTTGCATCGAGAGCAGATCGTGCCGGACGTGATTATCGGCAGCAGCGGCGGCAGCCTCTTTGGCGCGGTCTATGCGGTCGGCGAAGACCCGAAACGCATTGAGGAATTAGTGTTGAGCATGTGGAAAAAGCGAGAATTTCAGGATTTTAAATATCGCGATCTGATCAAAATGTTTTTTCCGAAACTTTTCCGATATAATGAAATGTTCGGCCTGATTCGCGGCGACCGCATCGAGCGAGTTTTCCACAACTATTTTCAGGGAAAAACGTTTGCTGACACTGTGATTCCATTACAAATCGTGGCAACGGATTTTTTCAGCGGAGAAGCAGTTGTCCTGGATCAGGGGGGCATTGCGGAAGCGATTCGCGCCAGCATCGGAATTCCCGGATTTTTTCAACCGAAAAAGATTGATGGCAAGACCTTAATAGATGGCGGCGTCAGCGATCCGCTACCGATTGATGTCGCCATTCGATATGGCGCGGATATTATTATTGCGATGGGCTTCGAAACGCCGACATACACAACGATTGACAGCCCGGTCAAACTTCTGCTGCATTTAACCGGGCTGTCATCGAATAATCTCATGATTGCGAATCATGCCATGCACACGATGGCGCATCATTATGAGATTATTATGGTCTATCCTGAACTCCAGGGAGAATTCCATTTTTTCGATATTGAAAAAATCCCTGATCTGATTCGGATTGGGGCTGCGGAAACAGAGAAAGAACTCCAAAATATTCAGAGCGCCATCGAACATTTCGATGCGCAAAATTAAGCGGCATTTTTGACATCGAAGCGCTCGGCATTTTTCAAGAGCTGATCAAATACCTCCGAGCAAGCCCGACCATTCGGAGCATCCCGCGTATATTCGACGCACGTATTCCAGTTTTTCGACAGATACACATAGGGAAGCGTGGTCGGTTTTGCTTGCTCAGGACTGACCTGGCTGATAATTACAGCGTTGCCAATAAATTCAAGCCATTCGCCTTCAGTTTCCATCACGACCAGCATTTTGCCCGTCTCTTTTGGATGTGTCGTTGAAGTCAGCCCGTATTGCGTCCATGCAACCATTCCAATCATCACAACCGCCAGAATTATGCTCCTTCGCATCCATTTCGAAACACGTTTCACGTTACTATCCTCCTTAGATTTGCGTTGATGACATTCACTCAACACTTCAACATTGACACTCATAACAGATACAAATCTTATGCCTGACGCTAAACGTTGAAGAAGAAACGTGTAACCCGCGATATTATCATGAGTTAGATAAACAACTCTCAGTAAGAACGATGCGATTGGCTGGAAATTTCAGGAAAGAAACAGTCGGAGAAGAAATTGAGCTTCTTTTTTCGACTCCGCATCGCCCTCATAGCAATGCGAAGTCGAAATATGGGGAGAGTATTCTATGCGCAATTCGGCGCGATCAGTGCGCCTATTGAAGAAGCGCCTCATTATAATAAATGCGCTCACCATCTCTGAATCTGCTGATCAACGCAAACGCCTGAACATACTCTTTTCCATCAGAATGACCGATCGGAGAAAGCTGATACAACATTTCTTTGACCGTTGCAGATTCTTCTTTGGCATACGAAAGTAACCGATAATACTGGATACTCCCGGCTGGAGCATCCACAGAGGTTTTCGCGGTTTTCGTTTCAAACTCAGTCGCTCCTGGAACAATTGCTTCAAGGGTAGGCGTTCCCGCAGGAATTTCCCATACCGCATACATCTGCCCATTAATTGGAGTCTTCGCTCCATCTAACGAGATATCAAGGTTGCTCGATGAACTGCGGCCATAAAAAAAATACACTAACGCCTTGCCTTCCGCAGGGGTCAAATTCTTCGCTTCGTTATCTTCCGCAGTGTATGAACCGACCGCTTTTGGGGATGACGCGCACCCGGCCAATGCCATAAGACCAATTACCAACATAATCATTGTATTCATTGAAGACGTTTTCATACGTATTTTCTCCTTTCATAATAGTGTGATGTGCGTTAAAAAGAGTAACCATTTAGCCCACGTTCTTATCAAACAATCATGTTTGAAAACTCTACTACGTATGACGCACATGATTGCTCTTCGGTTTCTAAATGATTACCAAAATTTTATCAATACATTGTAATGCCCATTGCGGCAAACGCGATCATGCTCACATAATTACGGTAAAGACACTCCCCCGGGGCATCTCTACGGAATAGATGATCGTTTCGAACACAATTGGGATGACTATTGTACGGAATATTGCCTTTTAGAAGAGAGTCAAGAGAGAATCCTAAAAAAAACCGAAACATTCTGACGAATGTTCCGGAACATTATTGGTAGGAAGAATTAGATATGCATGGAAGCGAATGACTGCGTTCGTTACGAGAATACGATTATTCCGCGCGATTCAGAAGCGTATCATTATAATAAATTCGCTCCCCATCGCGAAACCAACTCACCAAAGAATAAGCGCGGACAAACTCTTTCCCATCGGAATCACTCGCAGGAATAAGCTGATACAACAGTTCTGAGACGGTATCTGATTCCTCTTTTTTATAGGAGACCGCCCGGTAAAACTGGATGCTTCCAGCAGGAGCATTGAGTGACTTTTTTGCAATTTTCAGCGAGAGTGTATTCTGCCCCGGCATAATCATCGCAAGCGTATGCTTCCCGGCGGGAACCTCCCAGACAACATACATCTGCTCATTAATCAGACTGGACGCCCCATCTAATGAAACCTCGACATTTCCCCAGCCATACCCGCGACCATAAAAAAAATAAATCAGCGCATTTCCCTGCGCTGGGGTCAAACTCTTCGCGTCAATATCTTCCTGGGTGTATGAGCCGACAACTTTTGGGGCTGACGAGCAACCAGAAAGCATCAGCACACTGATACCTATCATAATTATTGTATATATTGACATTAAATATGTTTTCATGCCATTATCTCCTCTCATTATTTTTCGCAGCGCCGATAGCCAGTCGGCCACATTACCAACCGAAGGCTGACGATCTCAAGAGATGTTGCGTAAATCGGCTAAAAAAACCGAGACACTCCTTCGAATGTCTCGGTCTATTATCATTTGGCCATTTATGGGCGAGCAAAGACAAAATCGCCGCCGATATGACCAGAATTACGGATCACTTGAAATTCAGGCAATTGATCTGACTGCCCCGCAATCTGTTCCTGAAGAGAGCCAAAAAAGAGTTCTTCAGCAGCAAAGACTGACTGCGACATGCCTTGCAGCGCTCCGGTAAACACTGTGGCAAACAACGAAAGGCCATTGCCGCCATCCACGGCAACAGGCTGTAAGGCTCCACTTGTAATCACCACTCGCGACACTTTTTCGGCAAGACGTTCCAGGTATTGGCGACGAGTTGCGGGATTGGCAAGTTCCGACTGTCTGGCTCGCGTCAGAGTTCCGGAATACGCGCTATCCGCGACAATGAGAATTTGGTTGGCGGGAATGCGCTTTAAACTCGCCGTAATCGTCTCGGTCGGAATCCATTGG
The DNA here is from genome assembly GCA_000739515.1 of Candidatus Moduliflexus flocculans. GTDB lineage: Bacteria > Moduliflexota > Moduliflexia > Moduliflexales > Moduliflexaceae > Moduliflexus > Moduliflexus flocculans. The sequence goes on along the minus strand of DF820456.1, from coordinate 815,004 downwards.
GCAAGGCTGTCAAGGCTCGCGTCCGCTGGCAGCCATGACGCGGCTTGCGTATCTGGATCGAGTTGGCCATAACCAGCATAATAAATGATCAATTTATCCGCAGGTTTCAAAAGACGTTGAAACACCTCGATTGCGCCAAGAATGCTTTCCCTCGTCGCTTTCTGATCAAGCAGCACATTCACTTTCATCCCGTAAGTATCCCGCAATATCGTGGCAACCGTCTGAGCATCCTTCGCCGCTGTTGGCAGAGGCTCTAATGACGCATAATTGGAAATGCCGATCACCAGGGCATAATACCCTCCCTGAACAACCAGGGGTTTCAGTTCAGGAGTTTGAACAGCAGCATCGGAAACCTTTTCTGGCTGCGTAACATCGGTAGAAGTTGCTGCTTTTTCCTGGGCAGACGATTCTGTTACCGATTCTTTCGAAGTCGTCTCAGCGGGAGATTCGGCTTTTTCCGAAACCGTTTCAGGCGTTTGCGACTGCGCAGAGGTTGTCGCCTGCTGTTCCTCTTCAGGTTTCTCTAAATCCCGTTGAAAGACGACGCTCCCATCCCGGAACCAGGCCATTAAACTGAATTCTCGCACGGCATCCTGGCCAGCAGATTGCGATGATTCTTTAATACTATAGATTGTAACATTTGGATCGCGGGATGTATCAGTTTCGCTGTATAAGCGGAAGTAATAAATCTGATTCGGTTCACAGGAAATTTTCCGTTTAACAACTTCTTCGCTCATCAATTTTTTCAACACAAACTGCATCTGGTGCGTTCCTGGCGCGACTTCCCAGACAACGTATGTATCTTTCTCAATCGCGCTGGACATTTTATCGAGCGAAACCGAAGTGCCGCCCCCTAACAAGGCTCGGCCATAATACAGATAGACGAGAGATTTCCCCGGCGAAGGCGTCATCGCTTTTGTTTGGATTTCTTCCTGCGTTTGCGGCCTACTTTTCGCGGTATTCGAGCTACAGCCCGAAAGAATCATGATGCCTAACATGCTCGCCAGCCCTGCCCAAATGATGCTTTTGCTTTGATACCATTTCATATATAAAAACTCCTTCCTGACCAGTCAATATTCACCGAACGAAAACGGCTCACTGAACGTCTCAGCATATTTGTAACTATCTGGCCATACGAAAACATGGTCAACAGTTACGACTATCGCCATCCTGATTGATCCTCGTCGGCATGAATGTGAAAAAACGCTTTTTTTAATACTCGCTCTCAGTCGCCCCAACACGCTACACAAATTGCGCAGGTTTAAACACTTCCAGCATTATACGTTGCGATTAAACAGAGTTGTCAGTCACCTCGCAGGTGTCTGACAACTCTATTCGGTTCAATGCACGTGAATAACACCGTAACATGCGCCAGCATTCCTGTTCGTAACGATCTAAAATCATTACCAGATCAAGCGACACATACCCCGCAATTTCTCGGATGAAATGTCAACGAAAAAATATGCTGATTACGCAGAGAGGCGCGGAATAACAACGGCGAACGCTATTTTTCTTGACAGGAACGGCGTCATCCACAGAGTCTTTTTGCGAAATGCGCGCGGTATTTTTTGAAACGTGCGGCCAGCCTTCCCTCTATTAAAATTTTTTTAGACATCTTCCCATGGTAAAAGTTCCCGATATTTTCCGTAATATCTATTTTTCGACATTTTTTTCTTTACAAATCACCGCTTCCTTTTGATGCTCTTCTTAATTTAAGGCGTTTCCCCCTTTAAAATTCGGAATTAGACAATCCTCCTTTATAAAAGTTCCCTAAATTTTCAAAAAAAATCATTTTTTTAAAAATTTTTCTTTACAAATTTTCAACCGATTTTTATATATGACATGAACTTAGAGAACGTATTGATTCGTTACGTATAAATTAATACATTCAAGAGTTCGATATTTCGGGCAGAAATTTCACGCTCCATATTTCTAGGGGGGAATGTCCGGAAAGACAACAACTAAAGATGAATGGTTGGAGTGCTTGTTTTTAAGATAGAGGACAAAACAGTTTTTCTATCTTAATACACCGGGCGCGTTGGAAAATTTGTTTTCCGATAGTCGCTCATAATACTAACTAAGTTCAAGGAGAAGAGAAGGCTATGAAATTACGTGCATTATTTGCAACAGCTTGTGCAGGCTTGTTAGTCGCTCCGATGGCATTTGCTGAAGTGAGTGCCAAAGTTGGTTTATCAGGCGATGTCGAAACCAATACAACGTGGCAATATTTTACCACAGAAAAAGGCGCCGGAAGCGATGATCTGAATTCGAATGCCTGGTCGAATGATGGACGGACGCATCTCAAATTGACAGGCCGCGTTGACAGTGACAGCGGTTGGTTTGCTGCTGCTCAGGGCGATGCCATGATAGCGACTGGTGGTACCACCGGTGTGGATGACGCCTGGGTACAGTTCGGTACAAGCAGTTTTGCAACAAAAATCGGACGATATGGACTCGAAGAATTGTTATCAAAAGGTCAGGATACGTATATCGCAGAAGCACCGCTGCGTGGTGCTGGGCGGTATCAAGGCGACTATTTTAGAGGTCGGTTTGGTGACGCTATCGGCAATATCGGGTTTGATTTCACGTTCAGCGAAACCTCGAAAATGCAGATTGGCGTTATCGTCGGTGGAAAAGATGTGAGTTCGGTATTGCTCTCCACTGATTCAACAGGTACTGCTGTCCAATCAACTGCGACATTTGGCGCAAATGTGTATGGTATTCGTCCAGTGTTTATTTTTAACAGCGGTGCCTTCACAGTGAAAGTTGGCGGTGAATATGGCATGACCTCTGCAAAAGATGAGAAAATCTCGTCTGGTACGACCTGGGTGGATAATGACTACGAAAAGAACCAAATGGGTGGTGCTGTAGACCTTTCCATGACGGCTGGTACGATGAGTTTTGGCGTTGCTGGCGCATATGGTCAGACAACTGGTCAGTGGGTTACTGGCGAAGATGTTGCAGACTTAACTCAAATGTCTGTATTCGGTTGGTTCAAGATGCCTGTTGGCGAAGCTGATACGCTTGGTCTTGGCGTGGGTTACTTCAGCAATGACACAAAAGATGTTGTGACAAATGATTCAGTCGAATCGTATATCAGCTACGCTCATCAGTTGCCTGTTGAAGGATTGAAAATGACGTTTGCTGGCAGCTATGCAATGGCATCGGCGGATCCAGAAAAAGGTTCAAGCCAGGATTCCAGCGCTTATGGCGTACGTATGCGCATGAACTACGACTTCTAAATTTTGAGTTTATTCAGACAATCCCTAAGAGGCGCACTTCGGTGCGCCTTTTTTGTTATATCCGCCTTCCCGCGAATAATCTCATCTTTGCACATCACGCCCTAATTTTGACATCCCGATGAACGCAGCATGGTTGAAAACAACCGCGCAAGAACTTGAATTTCATCTTGTCGGCATCGCGTCAGCAGAATGCTTGCCATATTCCTTTCCGTAACGCCTTCGCAAATTAACCTCCTTCTAATAGATCGCTTATACAGGTTTCATAATTGTGTGATAATGTGTATGATGTTATATGAAATGAACAAAAATCAACGCGACGAGAAGTTCGCCGCACAACATTTAATCGCTCATAATATTAACTCACAATGTTCAAGAAGGGGAAACGGTTATGAAGTTACGTGCATTATTTGCAGCGGCCTGTGCTGGATTGGTCGTGGCGCCGATGGCATTTGCTGAAGTGAGCGCTACGCTTGGTTTGTCAGGAGATGTTGAAACCAACACAACCTGGGAATATAAAAGCGTTGACCGAGGCGCTGGCGGGAGTGATGATTTAGCAACGAATAGCTGGACAAACGAAGGCCGCACCCGCCTCAAATTGACGGGCCGCGTTAAAAGCGACAGCGGATGGTTTGCTGCTGCTCAAGGCGATGGGATGATCGCCACCAGCGGCACGACCGGCGTGGATGATGCGTGGGTACAGTTTGGGACATCCAGTTTTGCGACAAAAATTGGCCGCTATGAATTTGAAAAATTAATGACAAAAGGCGAAGATGTGTATATTGCATCCGCGCCGACGGCGCCCAGCCGCTACGAAGGGAACTATATGAGAGGCCGTTTCGGTGGCAGCGCGGGCAATATCGGTCTTGATTTCAAATTTAGCGATACCTCCAAAATGCAGATTGGCATGGTTCTTGGCGGACAGGATGGCAATGAAACGGCGATCTCCACATCAACTGATCCAGATACCGGCCAGGTTGTCACGAAAGTCGTCTCCCTGCCTTTTGGCGTGAATGTGTATGGCATTCGTCCAGTGTTCATGTTCAGCGGCGGCGCCTTCACCGTGAAAGTCGGTGGTGAATACGGTCTGTTCAACGCCAAAGCTGAAAGAACGACCGTAGAAAACGTATGGGTAGAAAATAAATTCGAACGCCATAGAATGGGTGGCGCGGTAGATTTGTCCATGAATATGAAGGCGATGAATTTTGGCGTATCTGGAGCGTATGGACAGGTTACCGGCAAAATGGTGACTGGCGAAGATTATAACGATCTGACCCAACTAACCTTTTTTGGATGGTGGAAAATGGCTGTTGCCGAAGCTGATACGCTCGGTCTCGGCGCAAGCTGGTCACAAGCCGAAACGGATAACGTTTCTGAAAGTGACGGAATTCAGGGCTATATCGTCTATATCCATCAGATGCCGATTGAAGGCTTGAAAATCAAATTCGCTGGCAGCTATGCTGCTGGAACGTTAAGTCCGGAGGGGAAAAAAGATCAGGATTCCGATGCGTATGGCGTGCGTATGCGCATAAACTACGACTTTTAACACAATTGCCTGAGAAGCGAACATAAATTTTAGATTTCCGAGGTCTTAATGACCTCGGAAATCTGGTCTCACCACTATAGCAATCTTAAATGAGTTGTGTCCTCGCACGCTTCGACTTCGTTCAGCGTGACTGGTCATGGTGAGCGGAGTCGAACCATGAAGACACGACTGACTTAGGTTTGCTATATGATCTTTTCAAAAGCAATTGGTATAATTTTGAAATTGCATTGTTAGACAAACAAGAGGCGTTCTGCGCTGCGCCTCTTGTTGGGTTTATGCGATATTGCATCGTTATGCCTATCTCACGAACAATCTCGTATCGGCAATTCAGACCCCAATTTCGACACACTAATGAACGCAGCTTGGATTAAAACAACCGCGCAAGAACTTGGATTTCATCTTGTCGGCATCGCATCAGCGGAACGCCCGCCAGAGGCAGATTTTCTGCAAGAATGGCTGCGCAAGGGATTTGCCGGGGAGATGACCTATCTCTCGCGCAATGTTGAAAAACGCGAACACCCTCGCCTGCTGTTTCCTCCGGCACGTTCCATCATTGTATGCGGCCTATCCTACCACTCGCGAACGGACGAAACCGAACGCATTTCTCCACAACCAATCGGGCAGATTTCCCGGTATGCTCGCGGCGCAGATTATCATCACGTACTGAAAGAAAAACTGTTTGCGCTGCTGCACCTGATGCAAGCGGACACTCCGCGTCCGATTGTTGCAAAAGTTTGCGTGGATACGGCGCCGCTGTTAGAACGCGCCTGCGCGAAATCCGCCGGACTCGGTTGGATTGGCAAACATGGCGGCGTCATCAATCCGCGTTATGGGTCATGGTGTTTTCTTGGAGAAATTCTGGTAGATTTCGAATGTGAATATGACACGCCGATGAAGGATGGATGCGGAGCATGTACGCGCTGCCTTGATGCCTGCCCAACCGGCGCATTGATTGCCCCCTACACATTAGATGCGCGAAAATGCCTGTCCTATTTGACTATCGAACATCGCGGCGTGATTCCTGAAACATTGAGGCCCGCGCTTGGAAATTGCGTGTTCGGCTGTGACCGCTGTCAGGAAGTCTGCCCATATAACCAACAGGCCGACGCGCCTGGATTGGCGGAATTTCTGCCACGCGAATCATTAAAACATCTGTCGTTGGAGTGGCTTGCGACGCTTTCAGAGCATGATTTTCCGCACATTTTCGCAGATTCGCCAATTTTGCGCACCGGCTGGCGCGGGCTGCTGCGCAACACAGCGGTCGCCATCGGCAATTCTCACGACAGGGATTTGCTGCCGGTTTTGCGACAACTCTCGCGCTCACCCGAATCGCTGATTCGAGAACATGCGGAATGGGGCATGACGCGGCTGTTATCTTAGCTGTCAGACACCTTGAAGCTGTCTGACAGCTTTTCCAGGATTACAACGTATCGTATTAAGCGGATTACCGACCTAAAAAAATCGCTTCAATTTGATCGCGCGCTGGATAATCTGGCTGATATTCAAGCACGTTCTGGAACAACGGATACGCTAATGAGAGCTTGCCCTGCTCGTAATAAATTTCTGCCAATCCCAACAACGCAGGCGCATAGTTCGGTTGTGCGTTCATCGCCTGGCCGAACGCCGCCAATTCCTGATCACGCCACTGCGGGTCGCGGGTGACGCGATATTTCTCGCGGTAGGCCAGCCCAAGCAGCGCATAACCTTCCGCCGCCGACTGCGGCGATTGGCTCACGCTCGTTGCGTATGTTTCGATGGCAGCATCAATTCGCCCTTCTAAGAACAACATTGTGCCAGATGCGAATGTTCCAGCGGGCAGCGCGTTGGCTTTTTTCGGTGCTGGCTCTTTTTTCGGCTTTTCAGACGGCTGCGGCGTTTTGGTGGGTTTCTTTGCCTTTTCCGGCGGGACGCTCTCAGATTTCTGTGAGGAGGGTTCAACCGTGATCGCTTTCGGCTGAATCTGCTTCATCAGCGTTTGCGCCGGGGCATAATCCGGCTGCTGTTCTAATACCTGTTGCAATTGATCCCGCGCCTTGTCGTATTGTCGCTGCTTTTGATACGTGAGCGCCAAATTCGTCCGCGCTTTAATATGTTTCGGATCCGCTTCAATTGCAGAGACATACTGCTCCGCCGCCTTGTCGTATTGTTTCTGCTGATAATAGATCACGCCAAGCGCATTATAGGCGTCAGCGTATCCAGAATCCAGCGTGATCGCTTTTTCCAGCGCCATAATCGCTTCTTCATATTTACCCTGTTTGACATAAAAAATGCCTTCTTGATAATACTCTCGGGCGCTTTCTTGCTGAGCGTACCCAGAATAGAGGGGGATCCCAAGAAAAAGCCCAATACTGAACAATCCGAATATCACATAGTGCATTCTTCGATTTTTGCGCTTCATCATTATTTTTTTTCAGAAGGAGCGTCAGCGGTTACGTTCAGCGCGCGGGACACTCCTGAAAATCTCCTCGCTTATGGCGTTGTTTCTGGCGCATCGGGCAGATTCAGCGGCACGCGAATCCGAAATGTCGTTCCCTGTTCCGGCTGACTTTCACATGAAATCTCGCCGCGCAACTGCTCGGTCACTAAATGGCGCACAATCGCTAATCCTAACCCGCTGCCCCCCTGTTCAGCTTTTGTCGTATAAAATGGTTCGAATATTCGCGCAAGTTGATCGGCATCGATCCCTTTTCCGTCGTCATGATAACGAAGAAGAAGCCAGTCGTTCTCTGACGCCGCCTCAATAACAATCTCCCCGGTAGCGCGTTGTTCGAAACCATGAATCATGGAATTCATGATCAAATTCGTCAATATCTGAGAAAATACGCCGGGATAACTTTGCAGCATAATGGTTTCCGGACATTGCACGATGAGGCGGTACGGCGCGCGTTTCAATTTGGGCGACAGGTTAAACAACACTTCCTGAATGCACTCGCTCAGGCGAAACGCGCGGAGTTTCTCCCCGGTTTGATCCACCGCCATCTGTTTGAAACTTTGCAATTGATCGGCAGCGCGGCGCAGATTGGCCTGAAGGCTATCATTAATACGCTGGGCTTGCTGAAAATATTGTTCTAACGCGCTGCGAGTCATTTTCTTGTCGCGATATTCTTGCAAAATCGCGCGTGTTTCTTCATCAAGATAGGAGGCGGCTGTAATCGCCACGCCCAACGGCGTGTTTATTTCATGAGTGATTTCGGCGACTAAACTGCCGAGCATCGCCATTTTCTCCGACCGCGCTAATTGATGCCGCGCTTTGTGCAATGTTTCAAGCGCAACCTGCAACTCCTGGTTGCGTTGTTGCAGTTCAGCAGTGCGGACATCAACAAAGTGTTCTAATTCCTCGTTCAACTCACGCAATTCATTTTCCATCCGCTTGCGAGTAGAAATATCGCGAAGCGTCCCACAGATTTTCCAGGGCTGTCCGGCATTGTCAAGTCGAAGTTCGGCGGTCATTGACCAGGGAACGCTGGTGTCATCTTTGTCTTTCAAATAAAATTCATAATCGGAGATGCGCCCGTTTTCAATGATTTTGGCGACCAATTGTTGGCGTTCTTTTGGACGCGCATAATATTGTTGGACGAGCGTTCCGATGAGTTCATCGCGCGTGTAGAGGGAATAATGCTTGATTGACGGGCTGATTTCCAAAATTTCCCCGTTGAGCAGCGTTTCGAAATACACATCCCGAATATTCTCGAAAATAGAGCGATAGCGCTCTTCGTTGACGCGGAGTTGGCGCATCGCAAACGCGGAGCGAAGCACTTCATAACTGTAACGGACTAAAATTAAGCCAATATGCAGGTCTTCTTCTGTAAAAGGCGGAAAGACTTTATTGTGCAGCGTCAGCACTGCCAATATCTCGCCACGCTCATCCAATAACGGAAACACTAACAATGAACCGTTACGGTATCCCGACCATCCGCTGACATTCATGTTCACTTCCGTTTCGATATTCTGGACCAGCAATGGATGTTTTGCATAGACCACTTGAGCGAGAACAGATTCGGGCCGCAAAGGCAAGAGAATATCCAGGGGCGCATGGCCGGGATCAAGCGCATGAAGGAGCGTAAATCGATCTGGCTGTTTGAGATATAAGCTCCCTCCTTCAGCGGCCATGTGTATCGCAAATTCCTCTAATAATTGTTTCCCTAATTCTTCGAGATTCGAACACGCCGCCAAATTTTCAGTGGCATTCACAACCGCCTTCAGCCGGGCATCAATCTGGCTCAACTCGGATTTCGCTTGCTGCAAGCTTTTCTGAAGAAGTTGATATTCTTGCTCAAGGCGAATATTTTCAAGATGCCGCCTGATGAGAAGAAAAAATTCCTGTTCATCCGTTGAGGCATGCACCCAGGCATATATGCCTTCTTGAACCGCCAATTCAAGCGTTTCATGAGAAAGTTCGGCAGGAAAACAGACGAGGCATTTGACGTCGGGGAAAATTGCGCAAATTCGATGAAGGCATGACAATTTGGTTTCCGGCGCAACCGCCATATCAAATATCAGCGCATGTGGCTGAAACGCGACCAGGCGTTCGTTGGAACATTCCTGTTCGTGCAGCATTTCGACTTGATATGCGGAAGCCGTCAGGAGATTCGCCAGCGACGCAAGCTGCGCGGCTTGATCAAGAAGAATGATTACTCGCAGCGGTCTCTCTGTGGTCATGTGATGCGACTCCTGTGGGTTCTGTGGGTATTATGAACTCCTTGACGATTATACGATCCGGCCTGTTTTGTCCAGCAGAATTTCGCGCATCTTCCTGAAAAGTCGAAAAAAATTCCGGCGCGACGATTGATGGCATGACCGCATGATCCTCATGCGTTGGAGATTCAGGCCGCGTAAACGAGAAGGCGCTCCTCTCTTGTGTCATAGAGGAAAAACGCCGCAGCGCTCAAAGAATGGTAGAAAGGATGGATTTTTTCAAGAAATTTTTGAAGAAAAATGCCGCATCATCTGCGTCTATTCTGCGATACGGAATCAGACAACCGCATCGTTCATGTTCCCTGAGCGTGTCGAAGGGAACTCTCGGCCAGAACTTCACAGCCCTGCGGAGAAGAAGGGGGTTATAAATGACACAAGCAGGGGAAAAGAGATGATGTTGTTCATCTCTTTTCCCCTGCTTGTGTTTAAAATAACGTCACGATGGCTGATTTTAACTGCGTTTTCTGGTCATGCCAACAACCCCCAGCAGACCAGCGCCAATCAACAGGATGGTTGATGGCTCCGGGACAGGGGCGTATGACCCCATCAGGTTATCATTGCCGCAGCCCATTGTGTAATGCAAGGTAAACGTGGACGCCAATGGCTTCGACCACGCTAAATTGGTCAGGAATCCTAAATCAACTGTCACCGCATTATGATTTCCTCCCAGAAAACCAGTTGCAGCGTCGCTCAATCCTGTCTGATAAATGATTGAGCCACTCCCGATTAATGTGCCGCCGCTGGCATATCGCCAGGGGCTTGAACCCTGGTTTTGTGCATAAAATGCATTGTACACCATTGACGTATCGGTAATTTTATAGATATCGTATGAGGTCATATCATCATTCAAATCGAGCACGAAATCGTAACCATATTTATTAGCCACAGGGATTGTATTGCCTTGCGCCCCATCAATATCTCCATACACCGCATCGCCATCCACATCAATAAAAAGATCGCCAGATTTCCATACGGTGCCATTGCCACTTTCGCCATTAACAAAATTATAGCCTCCTACCATCGTGACCAATGTGCCATTCTGAAAAAAGGCTTCTAAGTCCCACTGCTGTCCCGTCTGCATGCCTGGCTCGACTTCTTGATCTTCATGATTGGTGTACCATGTGTCGCCGCTCGTGTTGTAGTTCTTGTCGCTGATGGTAATATTTACGCCAAACGCAAATGCGCTGCCTGCCATCATGCCGAATACGAGCGTAACCACGCTGAATATAATAGCTGTTTTTTTCATACGTCTTCCTCTCTTGTTTGTGTTTATATTCGTGCAACAATAAAAAAAGCCGGGTTACCTTGTATCAGGCAACCCGGCTATCTTTTTCGGAAGACCCGTGGCTTTCCGTCCCTATCTCACGATAGGTTTGGCTTTGTCAGACAGTATTTATACGAAAGCAAAAAACATGCCAGAAGTATCTTCAGAACAGAATTTTTTTATATGCGCCTGCATTTGCCTTCCTGAAAGCGTTTTTTTCTGATAAAAATATCTTGCGCGTTCATCCGCATGGATACCCACCATTTCTTTCTTCGCTTATAAATTGTCAAAAAAACCGACACCACTAATTAGCATAAATACGACAACCCTTCCCATTTATTCGAGTTCTGGAAATTGTGTGAGTGTCGAAAAAATTTACACCGGGATAGCAACCTCAATGAATTGTCACACTTTGACAGGCTCAGCGCACGGCTTTCCCTGAGCGTGTCGAAGGGAACGCCACCACACCTCGTTGAGGATGGTTATATTTCTGAGCCGAGTTGTTCAATAAAACGCAGCGTAATTTGAGCGGAGTGTTCAGATGCGGTTTTGATATGCTGCCGCGCCTGGACTGACATCACAAAAGCGGACGGATGATGAGCGAGATAGCTGATCGTTTTCGCAAACAGGCTCAGTTTTTTGCCGAGCGACGCTGACGAAAACTCGGCGAGTTCATTGGGATCGAGGCGCGAGGTGTCTAATGGAATGGCTTCGCTGGCATGATCGGAAATGCCGCGAATGCTTAAAAACGGAATATCATATAACGCGCAAACTTGCGCAATCGCCGCGCTCTCCATTTCGACGGCAAGCGCGTCAAATTCCTGCCGCAGCGCCTGGCGTTTTTCAGCGGAGAAAATCACCTGATCCCCGGTCAAAATTGTGCCAATCACCACGCGCGGCGATGATGGCGGCGCGTCATGCTGTATGGCATTCGCAACGCTTAATAACGACGCATCCGCCGGAAACCGCCGCATGTATTCCCGCGCCTGGCCTTGACGTTGCAGATGCAGACCGAATGGAATAAAGGCATCCGGCGTGACAAAGCCGTAATCGTGCTGCAATGTGGATGCGCCCACCACAACGTCGCCAATGTCTAAACGATCATCTAAGCTCCCGGCGCTGCCGCAGGAAAAGACGGCATCCGGCTTCAGTTCCGACACGGTAAGCTGCGCGGCGGCAGCGGCATGAACTTTGCCGATGCCGCAGAGCACAAGCGACACGTCGCGCTGCTGGAATGTTCCACGCCAGCAGGGGAATGCGCCGAGCGAACCCGGCTGAAGACCAGTAAGCGCCTGTTTGAATGGCGCAATTTCCGGCGGCATGGCGCATAAAATAGCGAAATGATTCAATGGAAAGCGTCTCCAGCCCTCACAGGGCTATCAATTTTTTATAAAAACGGATTCTGCGCGCGTTCGATACCAACGGTCGTGACGCGCCCATGTCCGGGATAGACGCGAACGGCATCGTCAAGCGTCAGAATTTTTTCTCGAATCGAGGTCAGAAGCTGCTGCGTATTCCCGCCCGGCAAATCGGTGCGCCCGACTGAGCCGGAAAACAGCGTATCTCCTGAAAATAATGATTGTTCAACCAGAAAACAAACGCTTCCCGGCGTATGCCCCGGCGTGTGAAGCACCTGAAATTCCAGCGAACCGACGAATATCCGCTCACCGTCGGCAAGAAAGCGCGTCGGCATGGGCGGCTGCTTGACCGGAAAAAACGGATAGAGCGGATCGGACGTGACATCTTCGATGAGATACAAATCATCGCGATGCAGCAAAAATGACGCGTTCGTTTGCGCCGCCAAATCAGCGACTGCGCCGATATGATCGAGATGGCCGTGCGTGTTCATCATCAATTTCAGCGTAAATCCGTAAGAGGTCAGCGCGCGAGCAATCCGTTCCGCTTCGTCGCCGGGGTCAATTACGACCGCTTCTTTCGTGTCTTCGCAGGCGACGATATACGCATTCTGTTGAAGCGGCCCGACCATGACAGGAGTAATAAACATACGCATTCACCTCCTTTGACGCAGGGCTGTTGCGTTCGCGCTCTCTTTGTCGTGTTCTGTCAAGGTTTGCCTGACGAGTTTATACTGTGGATGTCCACGTCCGCAAGACTGGCGAACGAAGACGTTCACGGTACAGGCACACCCGTCAAGCAACCCTGGCAGAACAGTAGTTTACCAGATAGAACGTAACAGCCCTGCCCCTTGTGGCGTTATTTGCTTTCAATGACAAACGTCACCGGGCCATCGTTATAAATTTTGACCAGCATCATCGCCTGAAATTGACCGGTGGCGACGCGCACACCGAGGCGGCGCACCTGTTCGACAAAATATTGATAGAGTCGGTCAGCTTCATCCGGCGGCGCAGCGTCGGAAAAACCGGGGCGGCGGCCTTTGCGACAATCGCCCAACAGCGTGAACTGCGACACCACGAGGATTTCGCCGTTGATCTCTTGCACGGAACGATTCATTTTCCCGGCCTCATCCTCGAAAATGCGTAGATTCACAAGCTTGTTCGCCAAAAAATCCGCGTCCTGTTCCGTGTCGCCTTTTGCGACGCCGAGCAACACCGCGATCCCTTTGCCGATACTGCCGATCACCGCGTCATCTACTGTCACCGACGCCTCAGTGACGCGCTGAATCACCATTCGCATACTATTACCCAAGCACCGCGATTACTTCGATTTCAACATCCGCATCTTTTGGCAAACGCGCCACTTGAATGGTTGAGCGGGCAGGCGGATTTTCAGTGAAATATTGCGCGTAAATGGCGTTCATTTCGGCAAATTGCGCCATATCTTTTAAAAAGACGGTCGTTTTGACCACATTCGAGAAGTTCGCGCCAACGGACGCCAACACGCCTTCGATATTTTTCAGCACTTGTCGCACTTGCGCCTCGAAGGATTCTGTCACAAGTTCGCCGGTCGCCGGATTAATCGGAATCTGACCAGAAACAAACAACATATCTCCTACCCGGACAGCCTGTGAATATGGGCCAATCGCTTGCGGCGCCTGCGTTGTTTTGATAATCGTTTTTTCCATAGTGTCAATTGTTATTTCGTACCAGCGGGGATTTTAGCCCGCCGCGACACGGAAATAAGCATCTCTAAATGTAAAAAATACGTTCGTAGGAAAGACCTCACAGATTTTAGAGACCTGTGAGGTCTCAGTTGAATCGTTATGAATGAGCGGTTTATAACGGGAGTGAACTGTCAAGAAAAAAAATTGACAGAATCAGTGCGTCTCGACTGAGATGTTTCAATAAATGCAATCTATTCGATTATTGAAAAACCCCAGAGACTTGGAGATGCTGTTGCTTTTCTCCGCGTTCCTCTGCGTCTCTGTGGTAAAAATCAAAGGATATACTCATGGCTGAAATTGTGTTAAAACCCGGACGAGAAAAATCATTGCTGCGCCGCCATCCCTGGATATTTTCCGGCGCAGTCGGCAAGACTCAGGGAACGCCGCAACCCGGCGAAACGGTAGAGATTCTTTCCGCGCATGGCGAATGGCTCGCTCGCGCCGCCTATTCGCCAACATCGCAAATTGTCGCTCGTGTCTGGTCATTCGAGAGAGAGGAAGAAATCAATCCCGCCTTTTTCCGCCTACGCTTGCAGCAGGCATTACTCGCTCGCCAGTCGTTGACGGCAGCGACTGCGTATCGCCTGGTAAATGCCGAATCCGACCGGATGCCTGGCGTGATTATTGATCGCTACGGTGATTTTCTGGTCTGCCAGTTTCTGACGACGGGTGCGGAATTCTGGAAAACGGCGATTGTGCGGGAACTCGCTGCATTAATGCCCCATGCTGGCATCTATGAACGCTCCGACGCGGACGTGCGGGAGAAGGAAGGTTTAACCGCATCAGTCGGCGCTCTCGACGGAGAAAATCCGCCGGAATTGGTAGAAATCGAAGAACATGGCCTCCGCTTTCTGGTCGATATTCAGTACGGCCAGAAAACCGGATTTTACCTTGATCAGCGCGAGAATCGAACGTTGTTGGCCCGATTTGCGCACGGCGCGGAGGTGCTGAATTGTTTTGCCTATACCGGCGGCTTTGGCGTGTATGCACTGAAACATGGCGCAAAACGGGTGACGAATATCGAGTCGTCCGCTGACGCAATGGAACTTGCCCGCCGTAATATCGAATTGAACGGGCTGAATCCTGAACACGTTGAGCCGGTCATTGGCGATGTGTTCAAAGTGCTACGGACGTATCGTAACGCTGAGCGGCAATTTGACATCGTGATTCTCGATCCGCCGAAGTTCGCCGAATCCAAAGGACAATTGGAACGCGCCTGCCGGGGCTATAAAGACATTAACTGGCTGGCGATGCGGGCTCTGCGTCCCGGCGGCTTGCTGCTGACATTCTCCTGCTCCGGCCTGATGACGCCCGATCTGTTCCAGAAAATTGTGGCGGATGCCGCGCTCGACGCGCATCGTCACGCACAGATCATCCACGCCATGACACAGGCCGAGGATCATCCGGTGGCATTAGCGTTCCCGGAAGGCGCGTATTTGAAAGGGCTGGCCTGCCGCGTCTGGTGAAAGATGGCAACGGATGGGAGAAGGGAACGAATGAACAAGAATTCTTGATTCGTTCTCTTCTCCCATTCGTTGTTGTTTTTCCAATGATTTTAAGCTTGACAGCGTTTGAAAGCAAAACATATACTTCCTCCTGTTGTTGTTCATTCTTTCAATCCGAACCCTTTCAAGGAGATGATCGCGTATGAAACGAGAAGTTTTCGCAATGTTCGGGGGGTTGATTCTGTCTGTCTGTCTCGCCTGCGCGTCAGTTGCATCAGCGCAGAGTGACGGAAATTTAACATCTGTAAATGGTGACGTGGGGGCGTTACCAGCAGGCGCAACGTATGAAGGAGGCGTCGTGTCGCACCCGATTACATCGGATCAGGAAAATTTGCATTTATTGGCGGGTTACTATTACAATAACCCGCGCGAATGGAAGCGAATTTACAATGACAATCGCAGTATAATTCGAAACCCGAATCGCCTACCAGTCGGTCAAACCCTGAAAATTCAGGTGGGCGAAGGCTGGAAGCCGCATTTTACGTATGCGGAATGGCTTCAGATGGCGAACCGCAACGGGCAATGGCATTCCGGCCAGACCTGGCGGCGGGCGCGAAGCGGCGGCGTGCCGGTGACTGCGCCGCGAGAACGCGCCGCGAAATCAACGCCTGCGCCGCAAGTGACCGAACCGCCAGCACAAGAAACGCCAAGTGCAGAAGTTACGCCAGCGCCGGAGCAACCGGCGGCTGAAACGCCACCAGCAGCGGAAGCGACTCCGGCAGAAACGCCAGCGCCAGAACAACCGAAATCTGAGACGCCTCCGGCAGCACAGCCTGAAAATAAAGAGGTTGCGCCGATTTTGGAGTAAATCAATATTTTTCAGGGGTTGAAACCCCTGTCTCTATTCCACTGCCGCTTTGCGGCAAGAATTCGCCCTGAAAAGGCGTTGGAGTCGCGACGGGGGCTCCCCTGGAACAGATTGTCAACGCCATTCCTTGCCGTTTTAAAAACATACATCTCCTTCTTTCGCCATTTCTCTAAGGCATTCATCTCGATTTCAGAAAAAATGTAAACTCCCTTGCCATGCGTATTGACAAAACCTCGCTTGCTGTGTCTGTTGGCTCAGCGAAAAACGAACAGGGAATATGGGCGTTCAGGAAGGAGAATTGAGGATGGCGAATCAGGAGAAGTTGCGGGTTGGTGTGGTCGGTGTCGGGCATCTTGGGCAGCATCACGCCAGGGTTTATACGGAAATCGAATCGTGCGAATTGATCGGAGTAGCGGATGTTGATGCGGCACGCGGGCAGGAGATCGCCGAACGGCATCATGTGCGCTATTTTCAGGATTATTGCGAGTTATGCGAACAGGTGGACGCGCTCAGCATTGCCGTGCCGACGGCGCATCATCATGCGGTTGGGATGGAGTGTCTGCGGCGCGGCATTCATGTGCTGATTGAAAAGCCAATCAGCCGAACGCTGGAGGAAGCCGATGATCTGATTGCGTTGGCGGATGCGAATCTGCGCGTGTTGCAAATTGGGCATACGGAGCGTTTTAACGGCGCGGTCGTGAAATTGGCAGAATTAGTGGATCGTCCGGCGTTTATCGAATCGAACCGCATCAGTCCGTTCCCCGAACGCAGCACGGATATTGACGTGGTGCTGGATTTGATGATTCATGATATTGACGTAATTCTCAGCCTTGTCAAATCGCCGGTCATCAAATTGGATGCCGTCGGCGTGCCGGTGGTCACGTCGAAGATTGACATTGCCAATACGCGCTTAGAGTTTGCCTGCGGATGCATCGCGAATGTCACCGCGAGCCGCGTTAGTTTGAAACGCGAGCGGAAAATGCGCATTTTCCAGCCGGATCGGTATCTATCCTTAGATTTTCAAGCGCAAAGCCTGAATGTCGTAGATATTCAACATGCGGAACGTCGTCACGATTTTCCGCAGAGCCGCCCACTCATCATCCCATATCAAGTTGAGATTCACAAGCAAGAACCGTTGAAAGCAGAATTGCTCGCGTTTGTCGAATGCGCGCATACCGGAGGAATGCCAGTCGTATCAGGAAGAGATGGACGAAACGCCCTGTCTGCGGCCTTTCAAATTTTGCAGGCCATGCGCCTTGCGCCATATAGCGCTGAAAAAGGATATGAGGAAATTTCTTAGAAAACTCAACCCTTTTTGAGAACTATTGTCTGCTATGAACAGAGTTGATATTCACGTCGAAAAAGTCGGATTTCATTCAGATACGGTTATCGTTCGCATTGATGGCCCGTTAGACACAGTCGCTTCGTACAACTTTCAGGAAAAAATGGAGCGGCTGCTGCAAAGTGGTGTGTGCAAATTTGTCGTGAATCTCGAGCACTTAGAGTATATCAGCAGCGCAGGCATTGGCATTTTCCCGGGCTTATCTCAGGATCTCAAACAAAAGAACGGGGGACTGGTTTTTGCCAATGTCTCGCCGAAAATTGTCAAACTGTTCGAGATGATTGGGTTAACCACAATCTTTCCAATTCGCGGCACCACGGAAGAGGCCCTCAAGGAGTTTCTTCCTGATGAGTCATAATTTTCTGATTCGCAAGATCGGCGCGAAAGAGGATATTGCGCATATTATCGTTCCGGCAGCCCTTGATTCTCAAACCGCGTATGATCTTTTGGACAGAATCAAACGCCTCTCGCAAACCGGGATGTCCAAGTACATCATTAATCTCGAAGATGCGCAATACATCAGCAGCACCGGCATCGAAATTTTATTTCGATTGCAGCGCGAATATGGCGAGCAATATGGCACAGTGTTAGTGACAAATATTCCCGAAAAAATCATTGGCATTTTTGAAAAAGTCGGCGCAATGATCCTTTTAGAAATCGCGGAAACGCTTGAAAAAGCAGTGGAGCGATTAACCGCATAATGCAACACGATTTTACAATTGAACTAATTGGCATACATACGGATGTCTTGTTGATTACCTTGAAAGGCTCACTGGACAGCGTGAGCGCGTATCATCTTCAAGAACAGGTGCAGCAGGCGATTACGGAAGGGGCAAAACATATTATCGCCGATTTTCATGATACCGAATACCTGAGCAGCGCTGGAATCGGGGTCTTTTCCGCGCTCTATTTTCATCTGCACAAACAGCAGGGGCGCTTAATTTTTATTCAAGTGCCGCCGCACGTCATCGAAATCTTGCAACTCACCCACCTGATTCATATTTTCCCGCGAGCCGAGACGCTCGAACAGGCGCTGAAAAAAATTGACGAATAAGGCCAGATGATCGCGCTTACAACCTGCTCGGCGATGTCAATCTGTTGCTGCTGACATCGCCGAACGTTTTTTCTTTTAGTGGAAAGCGTTCTCAGGCGGCACTTACAGCAATGCTTCTATCCGCTGCGTGATTTCTGCAACAAGCGTGGGAATCCGGTCTTTTTTCGAGGCTGAAGAAATCGAATCGACCGATGAATCGGTCGGTTTCCACTCTCCAGAGCCAGACGTCGTCAGCAGAACGATGTTGTGTTTGTCTGCGTTCTTCGCAAGAAAGGTGGCGACATCTGTCTGCATTTTTCCCCCTTCGCATGTATTAATCACCACGAGCGCCTTCCAGTCCGATTCATTGATCCCAGATAAGCCCGATACGTCAATCACGCGAATATAAGTCGAAGATTTTATCCGTTCAACGAGTTCAGCGACAAGCTGCGTTTTGAATGCGCTGCCCTGTGTCGCGATGAGAATCTTCGCCGGGAGGTCAGGGCTGTTCACTTCGAAGGGCTGCGCGATTTTCTGAGCATAGAACGCGCGATAGACGAAGGCGGCAGCGATGGCGATTCCAATAAGACTACCAAGAACAAT
Source organism: Candidatus Moduliflexus flocculans (assembly GCA_000739515.1). Lineage (GTDB taxonomy): Bacteria > Moduliflexota > Moduliflexia > Moduliflexales > Moduliflexaceae > Moduliflexus > Moduliflexus flocculans. The sequence goes on along the minus strand of DF820456.1, from coordinate 795,887 downwards.
CAGGCTGATTTTTAACGCTTTCATCATGATAACTCCTTGTGCTCTGTATGAGATAATTGTTGGTGAATGATGTGCATAAAAAAATCTATTGCCGCCACTGCAAATGCTTGCGAAGCAGCCTGTGGATACGGAATGCGCTTTCGGATGGTCAATGAAACCACGCCATGAACGAATGACCAGAAGGCAAACGTCATGACATCTGGATCGGCATCTGGCAGAGAGCCTTCGCTGATGCAATCCAGAATCGTCTGCTTCAAAAATTCGTATGAACGCATGGCATAATCAATCTGCGTGACGCCGCGTTCGCCAGATTCCGCTTCCTGTAAGCACGTCAGGAAATGATGCGGTTCGGGCATATTGAACATTAGCTCATAATAATCTGGATGATCAAACGCAAAAGCAAGATAGGTCTTCCCTCCTTCGCGAAGACGGTCAAATGCTGAGGAATTTGCCGCCCTGGCAACATTCAGCTTATATTGGTAAAGCAGTTCAAACCCTTGATTGTGGAGTTCATACAAAATTTCTTCTTTGTTTTTGAAATAGAGATAAATCGTCCCTGGCGTATAGCCGATTTCTTCCGCAATCTTCCGCATCGTGATTTTGTTGTATCCGATACGGAGAAATAACGCTTTGGCTTTTTCTAACACTAATGCGCGAACATCTTCGCGTTCGTCTTCTTTAGGGCGTGGCATAGAAGCCTCCTTACAACTAAACAATGTTTATTTTTTAACTATACATCGTTCAGTTTATAAAATCGTCAAGAAAATTTTTGCGAATTTCTGAATTGAGTGCCGTGAGAAGGCTGCGCTGTGAAGTTAACGCCAGCGACAACGCCATCCAACTTCAGCGAGAGTGCGTTGTCGTTGGCACTCCTCGTAATGACAATTTTGCGTGAGAAGGGGAGAGAATGGATTATAGATGCGCGTCTATAAATTCTAATAGCGCGGCATACGTGGAGATCTCATTGATCTGGCCGCGCGCTTTAGCGGCGTTTGGAAAGCCTTTGAGATACCAGAGCGCGACTTTGCGCATGAAGCCGAGCTTGCCTTTCGGCTGCCCCTGCCGAAACTCTTCGACATAGGCCAAATGCTGTTTCAATGCCTCTTTGCGCGTGATGGCAGGTATTTCCGGCAACATCTCGCCAGTGGCGAGATAGTGTTCGATTTCCTGAAAAATCCAGGGATTCCCAAATGCGCCCCGCGCCACAAGCAGACCGTCACAGCCGGTCTCGTCAAGCATCTTTTTCGCTAAATTCGGCGAAAAGACGTTGCCGCTGCCGATCACCGGGATCGTCACGGCCTCTTTCACGACGCGAATGGCGGCATAATCTACGCTGCCGCTGTATGCCTGCTCCCGCGTTCGGCCATGCACGAAGAGCGCCGCCGCGCCGCTTCCCTCGCAGCGCTTCGCCATGTCGCTCAAGGCCGCGAGATTGACACTATTAAAGCCGATCCGCAGCTTGATCGTGACAGGTACGGCCAGCGTTTTCGCCAGCATGCCAATCATGCGATACAGCGTTTCCGGCTGTTGCAGCAAGCCCGCCCCCGCGCCTTTTTTCACCACTTTTCTGACCGGACATGCGCTGTTGATGTCTAACAACATTGCAGGCGCATAATCGAGCAACACCTGCGCGGCGTCGCGCATCAGTTCCGGCGTCTCGCCGACAAGCTGCGCCCCGATAGGCGCATCCTGCGGCGTAGTTTTCAATATATCGAACCGCCGCTGATGCGGGCCGAGCAGCGAGTGCGCGTCCACCATTTCGAAAAAGCAGAATTTCGCGCCGCGCTCCCGGGCAATCAGCCGGAACGCTAAATCCGAACAGCCAGAGAGCGGCGCAAAAATGATATTCGTCGGAATGTGTGCAGGACCAATGATCATCGTATCATATTTCCTTTTGAAAAATAAGTTGTTGGTAAAAAACCAATCAGTATTCTTTATCTCTCCTGTCAAGCGATTTTCTTTGCATTACACGCTTGACAGGCGCAAGAATTGCCAGAAAGAACGTGAGATGGCGTTGTGATGAAATAACCGAACTATTTTCAGGAGGAATGTATGGCAAAATATGTGAAAATACTTGGCATTGCGCTTGCCGTAAGCCTTGTGCTGGCAGGTTGCTCGAAGGAAGCGCAAAACAAATTCAGCCGTCAGATTCAGAACTGGACAGGGACGGACGGCGTGCTGGATATTTACGCCGGAGAACGCCTGGTCATGCGTTTTATCAAGATCGATAAGCTGACGACAGCCTACGGCACGGAAGACGCCAGAACGCCGCGCCCGTATCGTTTTGGTTACGGCTATCTCGATAAAAACCAGAATTATCAGGTGGATTCCGGCGAAAAGAAGCTCTATTTCGAATTCAGTGATTATTCCACGAATTATGTGTTTTACGAGTCTCCGCTCTGATTCGAGAGAGCACTAGTGAATCGAGCGAAAAACCTATTCGTTTTCTTCGTCAATTCGTTGTTATTTTTCAAGGATTATCTTGAAAACTTTCGTCAAGAAAAGATTGACAGAAATCTTGTCAAGAGAGATAGAGCGCAGTGTTGCGTTTTTTAATGGGTAGGACGTGTTCATGTGGGCAAATAATGTTTCTGGCGTGGGGCTTTCGTCATGATGTTTGCTACGGCAAGGTAGCCTGCACAGTCGAAAGACCAGGGGAGAGGTCATGGCAATCGCGGTAAGCACAGTGTACGAAAAATTATTCGAGTCGGTGGATATTATCCAGACGCTCGAAAATGCGCTCGCAAAAGTCTCGCCGTGGAAAATGGAGTTTCTGCGGCAGAATATGATGCGCACGGTCGTGAATTCCCTCTGGCCGGTGATGATTGCCGGCGTCTATTTTTTCGGCTGGAGGACGGTCGTTATCATGCTGGTTTCGATACTGACGTGCGTGATCACAGAATGGCTTTTTGTCAGGAATCAGAAACCGGGGAAAATCTCTGAGGCGGCCTTTGTTACGGCCATTTTATACGCCATGATTCTGCCGCCGACCATCCCGCTGCCGATGGTCGCATTAGGCGGCATCTTCGGCATTATTTTCGGCAAAATGGCATTCGGCGGCTTCGGCGCGAATGTCTTCAATCCGGCGCTTGTCGCTCGCATCTTTGTCTATATCACCTTTCCTATCCATTTAACCTCGAAATGGACGCCCGCCGCGAATTTCTCCGACTTTCCGGGCGGTTTGTTTGCCTGGCTCTATTTACCGGCTGATTCTTCCGTGTCGGCCATTACGGCAGCGACTCCCCTGAGCGCATTCCGCGATGGCGCGGCGACGCTGCCGAGCATCTGGCAGCTCATCTTCGGTAATATTAATGGCCAGTTCGAGCGGATGGGGGAAGTCTCGCTGATTGGCGGCGGTTCGATTGGCGAAACGTCGGCCTTGCTGCTGCTGCTCGGTGGTTCGTATCTATTGTATAAAAAAGTGGCGAATTGGAAGATCGTCGCCAGTTTCTTCGGCTCATTCTGGGCGCTGCAAACAATTTTCAATTTTTTTGATGCCGCAAAAGTCGGTAATCCGCTCTGGGGGCTGTTTGCGGGCGGCGTGATGTTCGGCGGATTTTATATGATTACCGACCCGATCTCAGCGGCGCGAACCGATACCGGCCAATTGATTTACGGGTTTTTGGTGGCGCTCCTGACGATTGTTATTCGGGCGTACTCGCTGTTTGCGGGCGGCGTGATGTTTGCCATTTTATTAGGCAATACGTTCAACCCGATTATTGATTATGCCGTGACCAGTTACAACGAAGGCAAAAAAGCGAAGCACGCGGAAAAAAAGGAGTAGCGTATGGGACAAGGAATGAAAACGGTTGGGTTTATGGTGATTGTCTCGCTCGCGTTTATGATCGTGCTGGCAACGGTAAATGAAGCGACCAAGCCGCGTGTCGAGAAAAATTTTGCGTTGGAGCAGGCGAAATCTATGCTGTACGCCTTCAATGTGTTTCCCTCCGGCGTAAAAGAAGAGACGATGTCGCCCATCAGCGTGACGGCGAACGTCCCCTGGAAAGAAGCCGAGCTTGTGCAAGCAATGCAATCGCGGATGCGCAAGGCGAATGTGCCGATTCCGGCCACCTTGCAGAGCGATTTGGCCGGGACGTTTTTAGCGGGAAAATCGAGCGTGGATATCTATGAAGGTCTGGATGAACAAGGCAAGGTCATCTCGTATGGTCTGTTTTTGTATGGCAACGGGCTTTGGGGATCAATCGAAGGGTTTGGCGTGATTTCCTCGGATTTGAAGAAAATGGTGGGGATTGATTTCTTGAAACAATCCGAAACGCCTGGTCTTGGCGCTCGCATCACGGAAAAGGAATACAAATATTTCTATCGTAACCTCGATCTCGGCGGATTTTATGAACCGAAAGCGGGGATGACGCCCGTGATTATGCTGAAAACCAAAGCGCAGACCAATCTTGAAAATTCAACGAACAGTGTGCAGGCGATTACCGGCGCGACTCAGACCTCGCAGGGCGTGTTGGATATGATTAACAGCAATTTGGCATTGTATCTCAAGATTTTGCAGGCATATCAACAGAAATAATTCATGCAAGGAGGAACAGTACATGACAACAACAGTCGAAGCGGTTTTTGATGGAATGGTATTTCGTCCAATACATGCCATTGGATTGGAGCCGAATACGTATGTGAAAATGAACATCGAAACTGCAAAACCTGCCAAGTCGTTGTCATTTCTTCAAACAGCGCGTATGCTTGATTTGGATGGGCCATCTGATTGGGCTGCTCGTCTTGAAGATTATTTATACGGGGACAAAGATGATGAAAAGAACATTATTTCTTGATACATCGTATGCAATTGCATTATCATCGCGAAATGATGGCTTTCATCAACAGGCAATCAATGTTTCTACGCAAATTGAACAGGAACGTGCGAATTTAGTCACGACACGGGCCGTCATTTTGGAAATCGGAAACGCGCTTTCTCGATTACGGTATCGTCATCTAAGCATTGCGTTGCTTGAATCGCTTGAACAAGATGCTTCTATTGAAATCGTGCCGATTTCAGAACCATTGTACAGGCGAGCATTTGATTTATACCGCGGACGACCTGACAAAGATTGGGGCTTAACGGATTGTTTGTCTTTTGTTGTTATGAAAGAGCGTGAGATTTCAGATGCGCTAACAGCAGACGAGCATTTTCAACAAGCTGGCTTTCATGTGTTATTGCGGAAAACATAAAGAGGTTTCGATAAAAAAACATCGTTTCTTGTTCATCGGGAACGGTTCGAGAGACGTTGTCCCCGACAGTGACACGAGTTCTCGTTCGCGTGACTCCAAAGATATGGCAGCAAAAGTCAGTATTGTGCAGGTGATGAAAGATGATTTATGGAAGAATAACCCGGTCACGGTGCAGATTTTAGGCATCTGCTCCACGTTGGCGGTCACGAATATTTTCGTGAATACGCTGATTATGGGGCTTGGGTTGATTTTTGCCACCGCGTTTTCGTCGCTGACGATTTCGCTGATGCGAAACGTTGTTCCGGCGAAAGTGCGCATGATGGTGCAAACGCTGATTATTGCCGTGTTCGTCATTTTAGTGGATATTGCGTTGAAAGCCTACGTGCCGAACATCAGCCGCGCCTTAGGGCCGTATGTCGGCCTGATTATCACGAACTGCATTATCATGGGGCGCATGGAAGGGTTCGCCGCGTCGAACGAGCCGCTGGTGTCGTTCGTGGATGGCGCGATGTCCGGCGTCGGCTATACGTGGGTACTGTTAGTGATCGCGTTTATTCGGGAATTGTTCGGGTTCGGCTCGATTTTCGGGTATCAGGTGATGACGCCGTTGATGAAAACTATCGGTTTTTCTGGCGGATGGCCGCAATGGTCAATCATGATTATCGCGCCGGGCGGGTTTTTCATGTTAGCGACGTTCCTGTGGTTGACCAATACCTTTGCAGCGAAAAAAATCACGCATTCGGGGAAATAGCGTTTCCAGAGGAGAAGAACGTATGCAAATATCACCGTGGGTCATCTTTTTTGCGTCCATTTTCACCAGCAACATTCTGTTAGCCTATTTTTTAGGCATGTGTTCGTTTCTGTCGGTCTCGTCGCAGGTCAAAACCGCGATGGGATTGGGCATGGCGGTGACGTTCGTCTTAGCGCTGACAACGGCGTTGAATTACATCGCCTATTATTATATTTTAGTCCCCTGGCATTTGGAATATCTGCTGTATATCGTGTTTATCGTCGTGATCGCCGCCGCCGTGCAGCTTTCCGAGATGTTCATCGAACGCTATTCCGAATCGCTCTACCTGAATCTCGGCATCTTTCTGCCGCTGATTACGGTCAACTGCGCGGTATTCGGGGCGTGTCTGTTCATGGTCATTCGCAAATACAACTTTATTCAAAGCGTGATGTTCGGCACAGGGAGCGGAATCGGCTGGGCAATCGCGATTCTCGCGCTGGCCGGGATTCGACAGCGTTTGAATGAAAAGCGGATTCCCGAAGCGCTGCGTGGTCCGGGCATTGTGTTGATTATTGCCGGATTGATGGCGATGGCATTTGTCGGGTTCTCTGGCATGGTGCAAATTCAATGATGGCTGCGGCAGAACGGCGGCGCGGCTGACGCGCTGTTGTTTCTTCCGGCGGCGTTTCGTGTATGGATGTCATGATGATTGTGAAGGCGGTTTTTTCCGTCACGGCGCTCAGCGGCGTGTTAGCAGGCTTGCTGGTCATTGCGGACAAATATCTGGCAGATTATGGCGAATGCAAAATAGACATCAACGACGGCAGCAAAACGCTGAAAGTCAAAGGCGGATCAAGCCTGCTGTCGAGCCTTGCGCGTGAGAAAATCTTCCTGCCGTCGGCCTGCGGCGGTCGCGGGACGTGCGGCTATTGCAAATGCAAGGTGACGGATGGCGTCGGCCCGCTGCTGCCGACTGAGTTGCCGCTATTGGATGAGGCTGAAAAGGCCAAACAGATTCGCGTGGGATGTCAGGTCAAAGTCAAAAAAGACATCAAAATTGTCATTCCTGAAGAATTGTTTTACATCAAAGAATTTCAGGCCGAGGTCGAAAAACTTGAAGACCTGACGTATGACATCAAGCTGCTGCGGATGAAATTGCTCGATCCGACTGAGATTACGTTTAAAGCCGGACAATATGCGCAGTTGTACACCAAACCGTATGGCAAGGTCAAAGATGTCGTGTCGCGGGCGTATTCGATGGCATCGCCGCCGTCCACGAAAAATTACATTGATTTGATGGTACGGCTCGTGCCGGAAGGAATTTGTACGACCTGGGTGCATCAACACTTGAACGTCGGCGAAAAGGTCAAAGTTGTCGCGCCGGTCGGCGATTTCTACGTTCGGGAAGGCGAGGGGGAAATGATTATGGTGGCGGGCGGCTCTGGCATGGCGCCGCTGGCCTCGATGCTGAACGACATCGCGGAACATCCGGTCAATCGTCCGATTACGTATTTCTTCGGCGCGGTGACGAAACGCGATCTGTTTTATCTCGATGAAATGCGCGAGTTGGAGCAGCGCATTCCGAATTTCCGGTTCGTGCCGGCGTTGTCAAAGCCTGCGCCGGAAGACGAATGGCAGGGCGAAACCGGGCTGATTACCGCGCCGCTGGAAAATCATCTGAAAGGCCGCGATACCAGCAAGGTGCAAGCCTATATGTGCGGCAGCCCCGGCATGATTAACGCCTGCGTCAACGTCTTGACCAAAAACGGCGTTGATCGGAAAAATATCTTCTTCGATCCGTTTGCATAGAATCAGAACAAACCCACCCCTTACCCCTCCCAGGAGGGGAAATTTAGAACGAGATTCCCCTTCTGGGAGGGGCAAGGGGTGGGTGAATCATCCGTTCGATATTGAATTTCAGGCGTCGTCGTCAACGTTTCCGCATATCGTTGAGGCGCGGACGGCGACCCTTTCCGCTATGAAAGAAACGCCGCAGGAACAACATCTTCACGAGAATTTTTTGCCGGGAAAGATTACGAAAGAAGGCTTTTTAGGCGATGATACCCGCCATATTCACGACATCATCGAAGCCGACGCGCATACGTTAGCGCGGCTCGGCGTAACGCCGCAGCAGATCGCTGACCGGCTGCAATATTTTATTGAAGAAGGGAAAAAGGGGCTGGAATCTCCGATAGATTTGGGAAACTTCGTGGTCACAGCGATCTGGGATCGCGGGATGCTCCCGTCGCCATTCGGCGACCCGAAACGGCTCTATCACAAAATCGTGGCAACTGTGCAGAATACACGCTTGCAAAAAGAGATTCGCTTCACGCAATTAAACGTCCACATGATTCGCGAACATGGCTTTTTTGAAGGCAAAGGGAGCATTTTTCGCCTTGAGCCGGAAACAGTCGTCGAAATTCTTGAGATTCAACCGGAAACAGCCTTGTAGCCATTTGATTCAGGGTTGTTAAGTTCTATAAAATATGATTCTTACTCCCTTCGACAAGCTCAGGGAACGCCGTTGTTCGTTCCCTGAGCTTGTCGAAGGGAGCATTTCAGCCAGAACTTAACAACCCTGAGGTTTTAAGAGAACTATGAACTGGATGCCAAACGTGTTTCACCGACCGTCAGAGAAAGAAGTGCAGGAGAGCCATGCCTATCACAAGGCATCGAATAAGGCGGAATCCTATCTCAATGATCCCGAAAAATTGCAGGGATTGCTTCAACAAGCCTCGACCAAAGCGGCTCATCATAAAAGCGGACCGCTTGAGGCGCTCTGGGAAGATTTGACCACGCTGCTGCGGATGCTGCAAGCCTACGGCGCGAGGAAATACACGGCGATTCCGGTTGCGACGCTGCTGATGTTAGTGACAACGGTCGGCTATTTCGTTATGCCGATAGATTTGATTCCCGATTTTATTCTTGCAGCCGGGTTTTTGGATGATGCAACGCTGATTGGCTTGACCATCCGCTCAGTCCAGGTGGAATTGCAGAAATTCAGAGAGTGGGAACAGGTAAATTCGTGATTGTGCTGAACAAGCGGAGAAATTTATTAGAGGAAATTGAAAGAATTTTGCCTTGAACATATTTCAGCGCAAATATCTTTTAATAATACGGATCATGCAACTCAAACTCAAAGGAAAATTTTTACTGCCCACCACGCTGTTAATTATTTTGGGAATGGGAACGATAGCTTTCGGCTCGTATTCCTTGGCTCGAAAAACACTTGAAAAGGAGCTGATCGAACAGATGCAATTGATGGTTGCCAGCCTGTCTCAAAATATGGACGCTTTGATCGAACGCACAAAAATGGATTTAACCGCCTGGAGTCATCAAGAAGCCTTCCGCAAGGCGATCCAGTCGTTTTCCTCTGGTGACATGCTGGAAGAATCAAATCGTCTGTTGAGTGCGTTGCAGGAGGCGTATCCATTTTATGAAACTGTGGCAATCGTCAATTCCAGTGGGAGCGCAGTTTCATCGTCGGATGTTAAGATTATCGGCAAAATCTCTATCGCAGACCGTGACTATTTTCAACGCGCCATGAAGGGAGAGGTTGCGCTTTCCGATGTCCTGGCAAGCCGCTCAAGCGGCAATCCGATTGTCACGGTCGCTGCGCCGATCTATGATGCCGAAACTCGGATCGGTGCGCTGGTCGGCATCATCAATCTGGCCTATTTGACGCATTTGTATATCGATCCCGTGAAAATCGGGCAAACAGGGTACGCCTATATTTACGATGCCAATGGCATTATGGTCGCACACCCTGACCCGAAACAGATATTGACGATGGATATGCATGATTATGACTTCGGGCAGGAGATGCTGAAAAAAGAAACCGGCGAAATCGTGTACGAATGGCAGAATCTCTTGAAGATCGCGGTGTTCCAGAAATCAAAGAATACCGGGTGGACAGTGACGCTGACAGCGGGGAGCGTGGAAGTGTTTGCGCCGATTCGACGGTTAGGAATCATTAGCCTTGTTGTCGCGCTTCTGGTCATCTCCGTAGAGATTATTGTGATCGCGCTGCTTGTGCGTTCGATTATTGCGCCGGTCATGCAAAGCATGCGGTTTGCGAACGCGATTGCATCGGGCGATTTATCAGCGACGATTTTCAGCCGACGCAAGGATGAACTTGGCAGTCTGATACAATCGCTGCATGAGATGAAGTCGCGAATTGCGCAGGCGTTACAGGAAACAACCAGCGTGCTTCGGGGAGTGGAACAGGGGAATCTCGCTGTTCGCGGCAACCCTGAGCAATTTCCAGGCGGATGGAAAGAATTGATTCTCGGCGTGAATGCTGTGACTGAGGCGTTTGTTGCGCCAATCAAACTTACGGCGGAACAGCTTGAGCGCATCGCGAAGGGCGATATTCCTGAAATGATTCAGACTGAAGCGGCTGGCGATTTTAATCTGATTAAAAATAATTTGAACCTGCTGATTCGCTCGATGAACGAGATTACGCAACTTGCGGAACGCATGGCTGAAGGCGACCTGCTGACAAATATCGCCGAACGCTCAGAACAAGATCGGCTGATGCAAGCGTTGAATGCGATGATGCTCCGTTTGCGGAATGTGGTGCGAGAGGTGAAAACGATTGCCAGCGATGTGGCTGGCAATAGCGAAAATCTGAGTTCTTCTGCGACGGAACTCTCCGAAGGTGTGTCCGAACAGGCCGCCGCCGCGGAAGAGGCGTCGTCTTCGATGGAGCAGATGGCGGCGAATATCCGGCAGAACAGTGACAATGCGCTGCAAACCGAAAAAATCGCCTTGAAAGCGTCTGAAGATGCGCGAAAAAGCCGAGAATCGGTGACGCAAACGGTGTTAGCGATGCGTGAAATTGTCAAAAAAATCTCCACCATCGAGGAGATCGCTCGAAAAACGCACATGCTCTCGTTGAATGCGACCATCGAGGCCGCCAGAGCGCAGGATTTCGGCAAAGGATTTGCGGTGGTGGCGGCAGAAGTCCGGTTGCTTTCTACGCAGGTCGAAACGGCGGCAATGGACATTAACGAAGTCGCGGGAAACAGCATTGTGATTGCTGAAAAAGCCGGTGAAATGCTCGATAAGCTTGTTCCTGATATTCAGCGCACAACTGAGCTTGTTCAGGAAATTGCCGCGGCGAGCCGCGAACAGACAATGGGGAGCGCTCAGATTAATAAAGCCGTGCAGCAATTGGATCAGGTGACGCAGCAGAACGCCGCAATTTCGGAGGAATTCGCCGCCTCTGCCGCCGAATTGAACGGTCAGGCAGAGCAATTGCAAGAGCTGATTGCATTTTTTATTGCTGAAAAAGAAGAAGAGGAGGAACTTGAGGATGTTGATAAGGAGATGACGGTTGAAAAGGAAACGCCGAAAGTCATGCCAAAATTGAAACACGTTTCCTCGAAACCCAATAAGCGGAAAAGCGTGACAAAAAAACATGTTAGACAGGCCGCGCGGGAAATAACTGACGATTATGATGAGTATAAAGACGAGTTGGATGATGAATTTGAACGATATTAAAAGGAGGCAGTAATGGGAGATTATCTTGTCAGCGTGTTGAGCAAGTTGTTCGGGCAAAATGAATTTCTGTTTCGGGAAACAGTGTTAGGGTTTTTGGGCTGGCTGAATGTGCTGCTGGCGCTTGTGGCGGCGTCATTATTCACGCTCCGGCGCGTCAATAAACATTGGTTTGCCAATAAAAACGCGACGATTAAAAATCTACTGAAGCCATTAAGCAAAGCGCATCCATATATCGGCGCGGCGCTGCTGATTTGCGCCTATCTGCATGGCGATATTGCGCTCGGCACGATTTTCAAAATCCATACCGGGCCGTTGACCTGGTGGATTATTTTAGTCATGATGCTGGTCGCGTTAATTGGGAAAAAATATAAAGTCAAAAACTGGCTTCCTGCTCATCGCATCTTGGCAGGCGCGTTGTTTGCCGCGATTTTTCTGCATCTTTTTTTCAGAAATATCCTTTGAAAAATTCACAGCGGACATAATGCATAATCAAACCTTCATCACCTAAAAAAACAACAACGAATTGAAAAAAGGAATGAATTCAAACTGCGAAGACACTGATTCGTTTCTTTCTTCAATTCGTTGTTGTTTTGAAAGATGACTGAAATCCATGCCTATCGTGTTGTCAGAGAGAAATAGCGACAGGGCTTGACTCCCGTTCACAAGAAATTTATGGAGGTATCTGGTATGACACAACATGAACTGATGTATAAGGTGGAACAAATCCTGGATGATGTGCATACTGGCGTATTGGCGACGATTGATGAGCAGGGAAACCCGCAGATGCGTTGGATGACGCCGTCGCTTATTAAAGGGCGGCCAAACGTTTTATTCGCGATTACCTCGCCGCATTTTCGGAAGGTCGTGCAACTCAACGCGAATGCCCGCGTGCAATGGATGATTCAAACCCGCGCTGTTGATGAGGTCGTGAATCTGCGCGGGAAAATCAACGTGCTGGATAATCCTGCAATCCGGGCGGAAGTGATGGAGCAATTAGGAAAACAACTGGCGATTTTCTGGCGGGTCAATTCGGAACATACTGATTTTATCGTCCTCGAAACCATCATCGAAGAAGCGACCTACTTCCGCCCAATGAAAGGCGTGAAGGACACCGTTTCGTTCGCGTAAGGAGGGACGATCATGGCGGCAATGCGAGATATTTCGAAGTATGACAAATCGTTTCTGTTGAAATTATTGCGCGACATGGCCTTAATTCGGCGATTTGAGGAAAAATGCGCGCAGATGTATGGCTTGCAGAAAATCGGCGGTTTCTGCCATCTCTATATCGGCCAGGAAGCGGTGGCGGTCGGGACGATTGCCACGCTGGATATGGCGAAAGATTACGTGCTGACGGCGTATCGCGATCATGGACACGCGCTCGCCTGCGGCATGTCCGCCAATTCGATTATGGCGGAACTCTATGGGAAGGCGACCGGTTGTTCTCGCGGCAAAGGCGGCTCAATGCACCTGTTCGACGCGGAGAAGCATTTTTATGGCGGGAACGGGATTGTCGGCGGACAGATTCCGATGGCGACCGGCGTGGCGTTAAAAATCCGCTATAAGCGCGAAGAGGGCGCGGTGATCTGCTATTTCGGCGACGGCGCGATTCATCAGGGCGCGTTTCATGAAAGCCTGAATCTCGCCAAAATCTGGAATCTGCCGATTGTCTATATTTGCGAAAATAACCAGTATGGCATGGGGACGGCGTTTCATCGCGTTTCTTCCGTGCATGATTTCTCGGTAATGGGCGCGTCTTATAGTATTCCGGGGAAACAGATTAATGGCATGGACGTGATCGAAGTCTATGAAGAAACAACGGCAATGGTCGAACGCGCTCGCAAGGAAGGCTTGCCCGGCTTTTTAGAAATCAGAACGTATCGCTATCGCGGCCATTCGATGAGCGACCCGGCCAAATATCGCTCCAAAGAAGAGGTCGAACAGCAAAAAGAACGCGATCCGATCATGATGTTAAAACAGCGCATGATTGAACAGGCCATGTTGACTGAGGCTGAGTTTGAAGCGCTTGATCAGGACTGCATCGCCATCAGCAGCGATTCGGTCACATTCTCCGAGCAGAGCGGTGAACCGGCGCTTGAGGCGCTATATCAGGATATTCTGGTTTGATAAATATACCACGAAACACGCGAAACACGCGAAAATTATGAGGATTTCGTAGGTCGAAACTACAGTTTCGACCTACATGAATAGCTCCTATAATATTTTTCGTGTATTTCGTATGTTTCGTGGTTTGAAATACCATGCCAATTATAACATTTCGCGAAGCATTGCGCCAGGCGATGGATGAAGAGATGGCGAGAGATGAGAACGTGATTCTCATGGGAGAAGAGGTCGCCGAATATAATGGCGCGTATAAAGTCAGTCAGGGATTGTGGGAGAAATACGGCTCTGCCCGCGTGATTGACACACCGATTACCGAAGAAGGCTTCACCGGCGTGGGCATTGGCGCGGCAGCGGCGGGTTTGCGCCCGATTGTCGAGTGGATGACGTTTAACTTTTCGCTGATGGCGATTGATCAGGTCATCAATAACGCGGCGAAAATGCTTTATATGTCGGGCGGGCAGTTGAAAATTCCGGTGGTATTTCGCGGCCCGAACGGCCCGGCGGAATATCTCAGCTCGCAGCATTCGCAGGCATTGCAGACCTATTACGCGCATGTGCCGGGTTTAAAAGTCGTCGCGCCTTCCACGCCGTATGATGCCAAAGGGCTATTAAAAACTGCGATTCGGGACGATAATCCGGTCATCTTTTTGGAAGGCGAATTGATGTATGCCTGGAAAGGGGAAGTGCCGGAAGGCGAGTATCTGATCCCAATTGGAAGCGCCGATGTCAAGCGCGTCGGCGACGATGTGACGATTGTGACGTATTCCAAGCCGATGCGAATGGTGCAAGAAGCGGCGCGGATGCTTGAAGGAGAGGGCATCAATGTCGAGATTGTTGATTTGCGTTCGCTGCGACCATTAGACGAAACGACGATCTATACTTCGGTGCGCAAAACGAATCGGTGCGTCGTTGTTGACGAATCATGGCCGGTTGCCAGTGTTGGATCGCATGTGGCCTGGTTGGTTTCGAAAAATTGTTTTGACTTTTTAGACGCCCCTGTCGAACTTGTCTCTTCAGAAGATGTACCGATGCCCTATAATCATTCTTTAGAATTAGCGGCGCAGCCTTCAGTTGAAAAAGTGATGGCAGCTGTTAAGAAAGTTCTCTATCGAGAATAGTGGAGGCAAGCTATGGCAGAAAAGATTTTAATGTTATCCCTTTCCCCAACGATGGAAGTTGGGACAATCGCCAAATGGAATTATCAGGAAGGGAACGAGGTCAAAGCCGGGTCGGTGTTGTGCGAAATCGAGACCGATAAAGCCGTCATGGATTATGAAATTCCGCAAGGCGGCGTCTTATTGAAAATCATCGTGCCGCAAGGCAGCGAGGCGAAAGTCGGCGCGCCGATTGCGATTCTTGGCAAACCCGGTGAAGATATCAGCGCCTTGCTGAAAGAAGAGATGGTGAGCGCGGCTTCGGCAGCGCCAGAAAAGAAAACCGAAACAGCGCCGACAGTTCAGGCTGCGCCTGCGCCGACGGTTGCTCCGTCAGGAGATGAACGCATCAAATCGTCGCCGTTAGCGCGGAAAATCGCGCAGGAAGCCGGCATCGAATTAGGCGCGATCACAGGCACCGGGCCGGGCGGGCGCATTATCAAGCGCGACATCGAGCAGGCCAAACAGACGCCGCCGGTTCAACCGGCAGTCGCGCCGGCAGCGCCGGTATTCGTGGCGCCGTCATCGGCGGATGAAACGATTCGCGTGTCGCAGAAACGGAAAGTCATCGCGCAACGCCTCGCGGAATCGAAATTCAGCGCCCCACATTTTTACCTGAAAATTACGGTGAATATGGACGGCATTCTGGCGGCCAGAACAGCCTTAAACGCAACGTTAAAAGAAAAAGTCTCGCTCAATGCGTTCCTCGTCAAATTTGTCGCCGAAGCGCTGAAAAAACATCCAACGATCAATTCCACCTGGCAAGGCGACACTATTTTGAAACATGGCAGCGCGGATATCGGCCTGGCGGTCGCGCAGCCGGATGGCCTGGTTACGCCGGTGGTTAAAAATTGCGGCAATAAAGGGATTGTGCAGATTGACGATGAATTGCGCGTGCTGATTCAAAAAGCGCAGAATAACCGCTTAGAACCGCAAGAATATACTGGCGCGACCTTTACGATCAGCAGCCTCGGCTCGTATGGGATTGAAGAGTTTACCGCTATCATCAATCCTCCGGGATCGGCGATTTTAGCAGTTGGCGCGATTCGCAAAGAGCCGGTGGTTACGGAGAATGACGACATCACGATTCAATCCAATATGGCGTTGACGCTCTCTTGCGATCATCGCGTCATTGATGGCGCTGTCGGCGCAGCATTTCTGGCAGACTTGAAAAAAATGTTAGAACAGCCAATCCGCGCATTATTTTGATGAAATCCACGCAGACCTGTCAGAGATGAACGCTGACAGGTCTGTTGTGCATATAGCATTATGCGCGATGATTGAATAGACCTGTCAGGCACCTTCAAGGTGTCTGACAGGTTTCGTCCCGTTCAATGCACATGAGCGTTGCAATCGAACAAATTGTCGCGCAAAAAAGAGGTTTTGGGATGGAACAGATGGCGTCAGTACAAAGTTTTCCAGTGGCATTAGCAACCTATTCGCCCTCAAAAGAGACCGTCACCCATAGCGATTTTTTGTATGGCGTCTCAAAACAGATGGCGAACCTGCTCGAAGTGATTCCGTTTATGCATGGCGAAGGCCGGGATCGCAGCAAATATTCGCGGCGGTTTTATACCTATGTTGCGGTACAGGCTGAATTTGCCGAGAATTTGCTGGATAGCTGCGGCGCGAAAGAAAATCGGGCGTGGTTTTTTCTGCGCGAACTCGTCGCCGTGATCAAGATGCTCGGCCAAGTGTCGTATGTCATGCGCTATCTTGAAGTGCGAGCGTCGAGTTATGATCTGCTGGACGAGGAAATTTCCGAGTTTGAGGTCATTACCAGCGATGTGCGCAAGATTTTCGATGCCATGCTGCAAAAGGCGTTCTTGCATTTAGAGACAGAAGCGTTCGAACTTGGCCTGGAAATTCCGAAAACCGGCGCCACGTCTAAAGATTTCCCCTATTTTTGCGTTCCCGGAAAACTCTATGCCGACATGTGGGTTGACAACGTCAGCCGAGAAGACGAGGCGATTGTCAAAATTGCCACGTCTTATCTTGAAGTGGCCGAAGAATACACATCATTAGGCTTTTGCCGAATTTTTTCGGCGCAGGAACTAGTTGAACTTGTGCCGGAACACGTGAATGAAGAGCGCCTGCGGACGTTTGAGGCTGAAGTGCATAATCTCCAATCGGTGTACGACACGTATATCGGCTACACTCGAATGGAGGCGAAAGACGCCAAATTAGCCAAGTTGCGCGGTTGCGTGTCTATCGCGTTGCATTTGCTGGAAATCGCCACAACGCTCGTGCATTTTCATGAGCGCCACGAGCGCAATTCTCGACATCTTCAGATTTACACCCGCTTGCAGGAAATTACCGGCACCTATCAAATTCTCGACGCGATGGGGAATTACGCCCTCTTTTTCTGCACGCGCTTTCTTCAGAAAGGGAAGCTCTTGAGCGAAGACGCAGTCATGCGCTACGCACAGATTGTCTCGAAACGCATTCCTGTTCCGATGTATCGCGGCTTTCATGTGCGCCCCTCGACCTATATCGCCAAAATTACGCGACATTACGGCACGGAAGTCCAGATGCATCTCGGCGACGAAGTTTATGACGCCAGTTGCGTATTCGACCTGTTTCGGGCAAATGAAAAGATCAATATGGAAAAACGGCGCTTGATTGCGAAGAAACTCGTGAGCGCCCAGCATATCGCCGCAACAACCATCGAAACGCTGTCACACGTCATTAAGCGTGAATTAAAATATCTTGTTGATGAAAAATTATTGGTGATCCATCAGGAAATTCTCATCGAAGATTTGCAGATTCCTGATGTGCAGAAAGAACTCTTGACCCCCGAAGAAGTGCGCGGGGCGATCAGCGAAGTGGTCACGCGCTTATTGGCGCTTGGGAAAATTGATATTCTCATGGCGTTAGCGGTGACATTTATTGGTGACCGCCGCCCTATTGCCGACATTGAAGTACTGGCGAAAAGCGGCTACGGCGAAGATGAACGCGGCAATAACGTCCCGCTGCCGGAAAAAATCTCGTATCTCTATAAATAACTCATGTTACGCAGCCGATTCGAGACGAATGACCGCACACTCCCCTCCGGGGAGGGGTT
>DF820456.1:773720-777300 GCA_000739515.1 Candidatus Moduliflexus flocculans | reverse complement strand
ATAACAACCCACCCCTTGCCCCTCCCAGAAGGGGAATTGCCGATCACGCTGCGTAACATGAGTTATTCATTGAATGCTCGCAGCCAGACCGCCATCTCGCCGGAAGCGCGATTGCCCCACAAACCATACGGAATCGCAGTGAGCGTGATCGGCTTGAATTGCGTTGAAACTGGACGATACAGGACATCATCCCAATCAGTTTCGTCAAGACGCTTCGCTTCGCCGGTAATGATGACCGCGCCGCCGAAAAGATTTTCGTCAAATGTGGCGGTCAATTTGGCTTTCTGGCTGAGGCAAATCGCCGATAGATTGCTGCCGTTTTCCACTTCTTCAATACAATAAACAACTGGCCCGCGCATGATCGCGACCTTCCCGACATTCGCCCGGACGTGCGGATGCGCTTGCATGATTTCAACCGGCATGTCGAAATTCAGTTCAATCATGTCGCCATCCTGCCAGGTTCGCGTCACCTTTGCGTAACCCTGCGGCATCACGCTGCCATCTAATGCTATGTTTTCGCCGTTTACAGCAAGCGTTGCCGTTCGACACCATCCCGGAATGCGCAGGCCGATGGTCGCCTGACATGCCTGCTCCATCTTCAGCGAAAGTTTCACATTGCCATTCCAGGGATAATTTGTCTGTTGGGTGATTCCGATAGAATGCCCGGCAACATTGACAGTGGCTTCGCCGCCGATATACAGATGCACAAACAGCGCATCGCCTCTGACTGTGTACATATATTGTCCAAGCGACGTCAGCAGGCGGGCGAGATTGGGCGGACAGCAGGCACAGACATACCATTTTTGCCGCACCGGTTTCACATGCTTTTTGATCGGGCTTTTCGCGCTCGCTTCCGGCCAGACTTCCAACGGATTCACATAGAAATAACGCGTGCCATCCTGCGACATGCCGCTGAGCAGATTATTGTATAATGCCTGTTCCATCACGTCGGCATAGCGGCGATCTTCCTCCATCAGCAGCATCCGCTGCGCAAACATCATCAAGCCGACCGAGGCGCATGTTTCCGTGTACATCGTATCATTCGGCAGATCGTAATCGAAGGTAAACGCCTCGCCATGCGATGTTGAGCCGATGCCGCCCGTAATATACATCTGGCGCGTCGTCATATTCTGCCACAGGCGTTTGCAGGCGTCGAACATGCTCTGATCATTGGTTTCGCGGGCGACATCCGCCATCGCGGAATACATATAGACTGCTCGCACCGCATGACCGACCGCCGTTGTTTGCTCGCGCACAGGAAGATGCGTCTGCGCATACGTCCGTCCTAAATCTTTGTGTCCCGGCCAGTGTTCGGTTTTGCCGCGTTTCTCGTATTCGAGGTCGAAATAAAATGGCTCTCTGCCGCGCTCATTCAAGAAATATTGGCTTAACCGCAGATAGCGCTCTTCGCCGGTCGCGCGATACAATTTCACTAAGGCCAATTCGATTTCCTGATGCCCCGGATAGCCGCGCAATTTCCCCGGCTCTGTCCCAAAGGTCGCTTCTATCAAATCAACAAAACGACAAAGCACGTCTAACAATTTCCGTTTGCCGGTGGCTTGAAAATAGGCGACGGCGGCTTCAATAAAATGTCCGGCGGTGTAAAGTTCATGCTCTTCCCGCAAATTTGTCCAGCGGCGTTCCGGCGCTTTGATGATGAAATAGGTGTTCAGATAGCCGTCGGGTTGCTGCGCTCTGGCAATCAGATCGATCATTTCATCCGCTGTGCGCTCCAATTCCGGATTCGGCGAGATCGTCAGCGAATAAGCGACCGTTTCCAGCCATTTGGCAATATCGGTATCTTGAAACACAAATCCATAAAATTCACCCTTTTCATCGCCAGCGGCGATGCGGAAATTTTTGACCGCATGACTTGGCTCGGCATCCGGGATGCGATCATTCAAGACCTCCCACTGATACGGCAGAACGACCTCATTAACCAATCGAATGTAACGCGACCAGAAGGCGTCTGTAATTTTCACGTTTTTCAGCGGAACAGCAGTCGCTTTGGATGGTTGTGACATATTCAACTTCCTCCGTAGTGCTTTTGCAAGTTTTAGTTGACGGGTTCGTACCCCGGACAGCTTTGTGCGGACATGGCTGTCCGGGGTACGAATCTACCAATCAAACGTAGCCAATTTATTGTGAGAACTGCAAGGATGGGTGTAAAAAGGGATAGAGCGAGGATATCCTTTTTTACACCTATCCTTGTAGTTCCTATAAACCATGCTCATTATCGAATTCAATCATCATTTTTTTTCCCGTCGTTGCGCTTTCAATCGCCGCATGCACCATCGCAAGGCTTTTGATATTATCCGTGCAGATGGTTTGAGGCGTTCGACCAGATTTCACGCTGTCGAGAACATCATACATCACGCCGGCATGGCCGACATGAGCAAGCTTCGGAGTGTCAGGAATCGGCGCGAATTGCTGTTCTCTGATGAACCCCTCTGTTCCAACCACGCATTCGGCATTGATGCTGTCATGGCCATCCCACAAGGCCGTGCCTTTTTCTCCCACCGCTCGCCAGGCGCATTCCCACGAGGTATTCAAGCCCTCAGCGCACCAACTCCCTCGGTAATTGAAGACGACGCCATTGCTCATTTCGAAAATCGCCATCGCCGACGCGCCATGACGATACCAGGAGCCGGACGGATTCCATTCATGGCAATAAACCGAGAGCGGGTCTGCGCCGGAGAGATAGCGCGCTTGATCAAAGGAATGAATTGCCATATCTAAGAGCAGCACATGTTCCATCGCATCGCGAAACCCGCCAAAATGCGCGCCTAAATAAAAATCGGCATTAATCGTGGTGAGCACGCCAATCGCCTGCGAGCGCAGAAGTTCGCGAAAGCGCACAATCGGGTCAAGATAACGGCGATTTTGCATGACCGCATAGGTCTTTCCACTCTGTTGAGCGGCGGCAAGCATCTTGTTCGCCTGTGTCATATTCTCCGCCATAGGTTTTTCTCCAAGCACATGGCAGCCTCGCTGTAACGCTTCTATGGTGACAGTGGCGTGCGCCTTCGGGATCGTGCAGTCAAACACCATATTCGCGCCGGTTGCTGCCAGCATCTCTCCCAGATCAGCGCCGATGCTCGCATCTTCTAAGTGAAATTCAGTCTGAAGTTGACGCGCCTGCTGAGGATTGACATCCACCAACCCGACGAATTTCAGCCCGGCATACTCCTGCGCGGCGTTTACCCAGGCGCGGCTGATTCCGCCGCATCCAACCAATACAACGCGATAGTCTTCCATCACGATTCCTTTGAAGATTGCCTCACATTCTGAATTGTCATCTGGCCTTGATGATGCTTTGTTATTTTGGGTAATTGTTTAGGAGTGCCAACGCTTGCTTTGGCAACGCGGCGACGCCGCGCGAGTGACTGCTGAGTGTTCGCCTCCTATACGGCCAAAGCAAGCGTTGGCACTCCTGTAACCTAAATACTTACTATCTCATGTTACGCAGCCGATTCGAGACGAATGACCGCACACTCCCCTCCGGGGAGGGGTTGGGGGTGGGTTCTTGACACGAGCAATCACTCACGGACGAACCCACCCCTTGCCCCTCCCAGGAGGG
>DF820456.1:733188-773649 GCA_000739515.1 Candidatus Moduliflexus flocculans | reverse complement strand
GGGTTCTTGACACGAGCAATCACTCACGGACGAACCCACCCCTTGCCCCTCCCAGGAGGGGAATTGTCGGCGGCGCTGCGTAACATCAGTTACTATTTTTGTTTGAGCACGACCAGCGTGATATCATCATACACTTGCGCGCCGCCGACAAAGGCGCAAAGGTCGTTCAAGATCGCCTCTTTTACGATCTCAGCGCTCGCCTCGCGCCACGTTGCGCTGATAACAGCACAGAGGCGATCAAGGCCATAAAAACTATTCGCCGCGTTTTGCGCTTCGGTGATGCCGTCCGTGTAAAGGACTAATCCATCGCCCGGCGCCAACGTGATCGTTGCTTCGGCAATCCATTGACTGATATCGTCCACCATGCCAAGCGGAAAACCGAGATCAATAGTGTCCATGCGCTCAATGCTTCCATCACGACGCACGACGAGCGCTTCCTCGTGTTGGCCGATCAGTCGTAATTGTCCGGATTGATAATTCACCATGACAAGAGTCAGGCTGCGATCCACGCCCATGCGCTGAATGTTCTGAAACAGGACGCGATTGATCGTGTTCAAAAAGACCACCGGATCGGACTCGCCCCGATCAATCAATGCGCGAATCGCCGTTTGGGTCATCAGCATCAGCACGCCGCTTTCCAGGCCATGCCCGGTGACATCGCCGATGCCGATGCAGACATTTCCCTGCTGGTAGGGTAAGACGTCATAATAATCGCCGCCAACCTCTTCAGCGGGCTGCATGTAGCCGACGATGTCCAGGCCAGGGATGCTGTCGAGTTCTCCCGGCATCGGAAGCACCATTTGCTGCAAACGTCGCGCAATATCGAGTTCCGCGCTCATGCGCAGATTTTCCTGTTTCAATTGCTCATTCAGCATCTGAATTTCGGTATAGGCTTCTTCGACTTGCTGCTGCGCGATTTTCAACGGCGTGATGTCGCGAGAGATGCCAAATGTGCCGATGATCTCGCCATGCTCGTCGCGCAGCGGCATTTTGGTGGTAAGCGACCAACTGCCGCCGATATCGAATTCTTCCAGGTTCAGCACGGCCTGCCCGGTATGGAGGATTTGTTGCTCATGTTCATATTTTGGACAGGCTTGCGCCTCCGGGAAAAAGTCAAAATCGCTTTTTCCAACCAACGCTTCCGGATCGCTGACTCCAAAACGCTGCGCTAATGCTGGATTGACTTTCGTAAAGCGGCTCTCACGATCTTTGAAATAAATACTGTCAGGAATGTTCGCCATAAACGTATCCAGCACATATTTTTGCCGGGCAATTTCCGCAGACCGCTCCTGAACATGCTGGACGAGTAACGCCCCCTGCAAAGCGCTGCTAATCGCTCCGCATAACGCTTCATAGGCATTTCGCCCCTGCTCGCTCATCTCAAACAGAATGAATCCGATCTGGTGATTGTGAAAATAAAGATCATACAGCAGCAAGGCGTATTGCCGATCTTGCGGCAGCAATTCCGCCGGAACAAGGCGTTTGGAGGGAAAGAGCAATCCATGCGCCCCCAAAAGCGCCCGCCCCTGTTCGGCGTAGGCCAGCATTAAGCGAGCCATGTCTGTCGGAACGGATGGATTCTGATATAACGCAAGATAACACGCTGGAATCCCAATGGCTGCCAGTTCCTCGGCCAGAATATCCATCACGCCTTCAACGTGAAATGTCGTGACTAAGCGCCCTGTAATTTCGAAGAGTTTGGCAGTTTGCTGTTCCTTCTGCGACGCCTGAGACATCTTCACTTGCGTGACCATCTCTCCAATCAATATCCGCGACTGCTGCCAGATATTTTCTGCCTGCGCCATCATGTGCCGTTCCGACAAATATGGGAGACTCTGATGATAAAACGCCGAGATGACATCCTGCCACCTGGCAACGTCGCCATCTGCCTTGAGCGTTTGTTTCAGCATCTCACTCAAGACATCAATGAACATTCCGGGAGCATTTCCGCGAATTTCCAAAGCAAACGCATCGAATAATGGTTCGATGAAAGTAAACGGAATGCCGGTTTCCTGGCTGATTGCTTGAAGGGCATGGAGCAGCGCCGGACGTTAAGCGACCAATGCCCGCTCACATTCATCTGTCACGGAGATATTCTCAGCCACAACTCGAACCACCGTTTGCGATAAACACCCACAGGATTGTCGAATCTGGAGTTGCACAGGAAAGGGAGTGCGTATAAATGTCCGACCTGTAATCTGAGCGGCCACCGCTTCAACGGCTTGCCAGCCCATTTCATACAGCGGATACCGGATCGTCGTCAACGGCGGCGAAGAATACTGCGCATCAAGAATATCATCAAAACCTGTAACAACAACATCTTTCGGCACGCGAATGCCCCGGAATTGTAGTTCCTGAAGCGCTCCGATTGCCAAAAGATCATTCGCCGCCACAACCGCGTCAAATGTTGCCTGCTGCTGATCGAGCAGGGTACAAATCGCTTTTTTTCCCGAAGGCTCGAACCAGTTGTCTGCCAACACGACCCGCGTTGGCTCAAACGAAAGTTGGGCTGTTTGCAGCGCATCGCAATAGGCGCGGTAACGATGTTCAGCTTCCTGATGTCCCTGCGGGCCGCGAATAAACGCAATCCGGCGACGCGCATGCGCGTCAATCAGATGGCGGATAAGCGTTCCTGTTCCACGATAGCTATAACTCTCAGCAGGCGTGGTGGAAGACTCTAATTCCACCATCGGCACGGCAGGGAATTTTGTATATAATTTTTTAGCGGCGTCAGAACCGGCAAAATTGCTTAACGAATTCGTCCACAGCACCAAGCCCGCGACATTTTCCGCGCAAATCAAATCATACAGAATATTGCCTTGCGCTTTGAATCCGTCTGGCCGCTCCAATTCATAGCCAGCAAACCCAAGAAGATTGACATCGAAGGCTTGAGCGGCATCCACAGCGCCACACCAGATTTGAGAATTCACCTGTGACGTGACTTCTGGGATGATGAATCCAATCGTTGGGCGATTTTGGCCAACAGCATCAGCAATGATCTGCGCGGCTTGCATATTATAATTCGTCCTTCATTGCGCTGCAAACTCTGGAATGGTAACGGCCTTTCCTCCATTCATCGCAGAAGCATGGGCACAAATGCCGGCAGCCGTCCAATTCGCGGCAGTCACGGCGTCAATCCAGGGGGAACGGCGCTCAAGAATGCTGCGGACAAATTCATGCACAAGATGCGGATGCGAGCCGTGATGCCCGCCGCCTTGTTCGAATGAGAGATGCGAATGCCCTGCATTATAAACAAACCGCTGCGTATATTTCCTGATCTCTGGCGGCAGCAAATCGGCGCGATCCGGCGGGGCTGGATAAGTCGTCGTCTCGTCGCGCAGATGGTCTGGCTGCACCGGACTCATCTGAAACAGCACCGGATCGGCCTCTTCCATCTGCCATTCATAACAGGCGTTTTCGCCATAAACCGTAAAACTTTCCATGTAAGGCCGCGCGCAGTGAAAGAGCGTCCGCGTGACTTCCGCGCATAAGCCCGGCGTCGCCAATTGGAAAATAGCGGTTTCAATCGGATACGGATTTCCGTATTGCTGATGAAGTTCGGCGCGCATCTGCCCGGAACCGAAGCAATGCACCTGCGTCGCCCGCGTTCCGGCAAGCGCCAATAACGGGCTGACCGCATGAGTCGCGTACCACATCGGCGGCAGGCCAGCCCAATACGGCGGCCAACATTCCATGTCCTGATAATGCGCCCCCCGCAGAAATTGAATGAGTCCAAAGACGCCGTCTGCAAGCAGTTTTCGGGCATAGAGGAATTGGCGGGTATAAACCGCCGTTTCCATCATCATGTAATTTTTCCCGGAGGCGCGTTGCGCGGCGATAATCGCCTGAAGCTCTTCAATTGTGGTCGCCATCGGCACGGTGCAGGCACAATGTTTTCCGGCGCTCAGCGCCGCAACCGCCTGCCGCGCATGATCCGGGATGCCCGAAATCAGATGAACCGCGTCAATATCAGCTGCGTCAATCACTTCCCGCACATCGTTTGCGCGGCGAGTGACGCCGAATTTATCCCCAACCTCACGCAAGCGGGCTGGATTCGCATCACAGATCATCACAGCCTCAACATCAGGATGATCGAGATAAATCGGCACGAATTCAGCCCCAAACCCTAAGCCAACAACCGCAATTCGCAAACGTTCGGGTGTCTTCATATTTTTCTTCTTTGTCGTTCGATTAGCCTTTCAGCGCTCCAGCCGTCAACCCCTGAATGATATATTTTTGCGCAACGAGGACAAGGATGACAACAGGGATAACTACCATAGATGACGCCGCTGATATTTCACACCAGGGCATTTCCCAAAGTCCTTGCAACATGACCAGTCCGACCGGATACGTCCGGACAGAATCGGTGCTCATGAACGTAAAACTGAAGAGGTATTCATTCCAGGAAAAAATGAAGACCATCATCAGAACGGTAAAAATTGCAGGCGCAGACAGCGGGATCATTATTTGATAGAGTGTCTGGAATGGCGTACAGCCATCAATCTCCGCAGCTTCTTCTAACTCAACCGGCAGCGTTTTGAAAAAACTGGTTAAAAACCACATCGTGAATGGGAGAAAAAAAGCGGTATAGGCGATACCTAACCCCAGAAAACTGTTAATCAACCTGAATTCTTTGAACATTAGATACAACGGCCCAATAATCGAAATCGCTGGCAGCATCGAACAGATGAGAACTCCCATCATAATCGCTTTACTCCCTGGAAGCTGCAAGCGCGCTAACGCATAGGAAGCCAACGTAGAAAACACTAAGCAGATGATCGTCGTCGAACTGGACACAATCAGGCTATTCCGCACATTCAACGGAAATGAAGTGTTATGAAAAACCCAGCGATACCGATCTAATGTTAACGGATCCGGAAACAATTGGGGTGGAATCTTAAACGCATTTTCTCGGGTTTTAAAAGAAGTCGCAATTTGCCAATATAGCGGAAAGAGGAAAAACACGAGAAAGCCAAGCGTAAACAACACAACGACAACATTAAATGCCGTGATCTTTTTTCTGAGTCTGGATTGTGTTCTCATGATGCCACCTCCTTCTTCTCAGCTTTTTCTGACAGTAATCTGATGTACATAATGCTCAAAGCGGTTGTGATAATGGCCATCACGACTGTGATCGCCGACCCCTTTCCAAAATCAAAGTATTGAAACAGCGTTTTGTAGGCATGAAGAGAGAGGATTTCGGTCGTCGTGCCAGGGCCGCCGCGCGTCAGCACAAAAAGAATATCAAAACTGCGAAACGCATCAATCGAGCGGAATAACAGCGCGACCAGCATTGCATGTCTTAACTGCGGCAGGGTGACGTGCCGAAAACAACTTATTCGGCCAGCGCCATCAATCCTGGCGGCCTCATAAAGTTCAGCCGGAATGCCTTGCAGCCCGGCCAGCAAAATCAATGCCATAAATGGAGTATTGCGCCACAGTTCGACGATTAAGACGCTGATGGAGGCGGCGAACGTTGTGGTGCCGAGCCAGTTGATCTGCTGTGAGATGATTCCAAGCGACATCAACAACGCATTAATAAACCCGAATACAGGGTTATACATCCATTTCCAGAGCAAGCCGGTAATCACAAACGCCATTGACCATGGAACCAGTACTGAAGCTCTCACAAAAGCCCGCCCTTTGAAATCCAGGTTTAAGATCAGCGCGATCAACATCCCTGCCACAAACTGAGTCGTGACCCAGATAAACGAAAACAGAGCTGTCGTTACAAGCGAACTGATAAACCGGCTCGTGCCAAACAATTTGAGATAGTTGTCGAACCCCACAAACGGACGGCCAGACGTGGGAACATTCAACAAAATTTTATGAAAGCTGTACCAAATCGTCAGGAAAAAAGGATAGACCGACACAAAACCGATCAGCAGAATTGCGGGCATCAGCAGGAGATATCCTAACTGGCGTTTGCTGAGTCCTTGATGTCGAACCTTTGAAGACATGGTTTCGAATATTGCTAACATTGGGTGACTGCTCCTCTTGTAAGGGGAAGAGAACTCCTGCCGGATGAATAATCCAGCAGGAGTGATGATTGCTGATGATTACAGGCTATTGTTCAAGGATCGGTTGGATTTGCTCCGCCGCGTCATTCATCGCCTGTTCCGCTGTTTTCTGTTGCACGATTGCAGACTGCAATTCGGCCTGGAAAATATCAGACATCTGCGTATAGAACGGGCTTTTCGGACGAGATTTGATGTATTGGGCAAACTTGAACATTTCCAGATATTCCGGATTCTTGGCGACAACGTCCGGATCATTCAGCACCGGCAGGAGCGGCGGTACGCGGTCGCCTTTGGTCGCCCTGATTTTTTGCGCAACCGGGCCACCCAAAAAGAGCGCGGCTTTCGCAGCGGCTTCTTTATTTTTGGTGAATGCATTCACTGACCAACTCCAGCCGCCGAGTGTTGAGGTATTCATCCCGTCTTTGAATGTTGGCAGCAACGCGATCCCAACCTTGCCTTTGACTTTCGACGATTCATGTTGTTGAGACATCGCCCAGACATACAACCAGTTGCGATGGAAAATCGCCTTGCCTTCGGTAAAGATCGCGCGGCCTTCATCCAAATCCATCGTGGTAATCCCGGGCTGCACAACTTTGTACTTATTCGCCATATCAACCATAAATTGCGCCGCTTCAATCCCTTCCTTCGAATTAAACATCACCTTTTTCCCGGTTTCATCGAGGAACTGCCCACCGTTGCTATACAGGTATTCCATGTATTCGCACATCAGTTGCTGGTTCGAAACCCAGTTGCCGATATGACCGATCAGATCAGGCTGTTTTTGAAGTTTTTGGGAAATCTCGACCAACTCCATCCAGGTTTTAGGCACTTGCAAGCCAGCTTGTTCCAGCAGGTCTTTCCGATAGAATAAGACGCCCCAATCCGCTAAGAACGGCACGCCGTAAATATGTCCGTTGACGGTTTGCGCATCAATCATGGCCGGAATGTACTTGTCCTGTTCTGCTTTCGGAAACCATTCATCTAACGGCAACAGCCATCCAGCCGCTGCAAATTCCGGAGGCCAGATCACATCCGTGCAAAAAATATCAATACTCCCATCGCTCGCGGCCAACATTGTGGCTTCCTTATCGTGCAACTGACCAGCGCCGCCTTCGGGAACACCGATCATTTCAAGCTTGATCCCCGGATTTTCTTTCGTAAATGCCGCCTGAATCTCAGGCTCAACCCCGAAATGATCCGGCAGACTGAGATACCGGATGACAATCTCCTCAGCATTCACGATAATGCTCCCGAATACGCAAACTCCGACAGTCAACACTGCCAACAATTTTTTCATAATGCTTCCTCCCTGCATGCTTGTTGAGGCGCGCTCTGTTCGCGAATAATCATCATGTCGCCTCAAACGGTTATAAGGCTCGAACATCACTCGATGAGACATTATACAACTTCGATCTGACTTTATACGAAGCATGTATATGCGTAACGTGCGGGTATCTAAAAAAATGTCAACGGTCTATTTTCAGGGTGATTGACGATTTTTCGGGTGTTCTGAGAGAAGGAGGCATCTCTTTCTCTTTGTTTCAGGAGAAATACAGATTGAGGTCTTCTGGCAATAGATACTTTTTGTAGTCATTGACGATTTTCTGGTTCTTCCGCGCGTGTTTCGCATTCTCAGACTCTTCAAGAAGTGTGTTTTCGATACTTTCCGGGGCTGGTGCCTTCAAGACGTTTAAATGTTCGGATAAACGTTTCGACATTCGCAAACCCGACTCGCGTACAGATGTCGGCAATGTTCAATTCAGGATCAGCATTCATCAATTCTTTCGCTTTTTTAATGCGCAGCGTCGCAAGGTATTCGACATATTTCAGGCCGGTGTGGTCTTTAAAATATTCGCTGATATAGGAGGGCGTGAGTTTGAAATGCTCAGACAGACTGATCAGCGACAGACCGGAATCCGCGTAATGCTGTTCGAAATAACGCAAGAGTTTTTGCAAGAGCATATCGGCGCGTTGTTGATGATATTGACGATAAAATCCGGAGACTTGCTTGAAGATATCGAGCAGCCGCTCCTGCAATTCGGTCAGCATCTCCGGTTTATGCGCGCGAAAGAATTGTAAAAGCTCATCATTCCGCGCGATCTTTTCCGGCAGCGGATGCTGCGCCAATACCTTGCTTAATATCCGCAAACAGCGTTCATACAGGGCGCTCCCTTTCTGATAACGCGCCTGCTCCAACGCATTCTTTTCGAAAATCCGACGCAAGCAGGCGGCGGCTGCCGTTTGCTGGCCTGCGGTAACTGCCGTAATCAGCTGATTCTCTTGTTCCACCGGCAGCCAGAACAACAGCGCTTCTTGTTTGCTCTGTTCCGCGTCTCGCTCCGTTAGAATTTGCGCGCCCCAGATATTTTGGCGGGCTAACAGCGCTTGTTGGGCGACTTCATACGATTCATGCACATCTTCCAGTGACGTCACTTCCTTGCCAATGCCAATTACCAGCGCTACGCCGCACGCCTGGATGAATGCTTGCCCCTGCGCTTCTAAAAACGCGCAAAGCGGAGCAATATGCGCGGGATCATGGATATTCAGAATCAGCGCGGCTTCGCAAGCGGTTAATTGATGAAACATCCCTAAAAGCGCGTGATTTTGGGCATACTCGTCATACTGACAGCGCAAATTGGTCAGGATCTTTTCGGCAGAACAATGGTTCTGCTTGTGATGTTGATTGGGGAAAAACAGCTTGAACAGCACGATTGAGAGCCAGGGGGCTGTCCAGGTCTCTTTCATCATCGCCCGAATATCTGTCAGAGACGTTTCGAACGGCATACTCAGCAGCGACGCTTTCATATAATAACGCAGATTTTCCTCGCGCAGTTGGTTATTCAGCGTTCGAATTTCTTCATACGCCCGCTCTAAGGAGGCTTGAGCTTCTTTCAGCGTCGTGATGTCGCGTGAAATGCCGAACGTGCCGATGATTGCGTCGTGTTCATCTCGAAGCGGCATTTTTGTCACCAATGACCAGGAATCATGCCCGTCGAACCATTTACGATGCTCTTCAAAACCAATCAACGGTTGACCGTTTCGGATAATCTCCTGTTCCTGCATATAACGCAACCGAGCTTCATGTTCGGAAAAAAAATCAAAATCTGTTTTGCCGACGACGTCAGCGGGTTCGCTCAGGCCAACACGTCGGGCATGTGCTTGATTGGCGCGGATAATGCGGCTTTCCCGATCTTTAAAGTAAATCGCGTCGGGCACGTTTTCCATAAATGCGTCCAGAATATACTGTTTCCGCGCCAATTCAGCATTGGTTCGGGCTAATTCCGCCGAATGCGTTTGCACTTGCTGGACTAAAAGCGCCCCTTGCAATGCGCTGCTCAGCAGATCGCGCAAAATCGCATAGACGCCTCCATCAGTCGGACCGCTCTCGAATACGATGAAGCCAAGTTGATCCTGTTGATGATACAACGACTCGACCACCATGATATAACGCCGCGTCTCAGGCCAGAATTGCGCTGGAATAATATCGCTTGCGGGAAAACGCACCCCATCCGGCAACAATTCAACCTGTCCATTCTGGTAGGCCATGAGCAAGCGCCCCCATTCCATCGGGGCTTCCGGACGTTCATAGAGCGTCAGATAACAGGAAGGAATGTTGAGGTAGGGCAGTTCGCTTGCGATTGTCGCCACAAGTTCCTGAACATCAAATGCGCTGATCAATTTCGCGGTGATTTTGCGCAACGTGTTCATCTGCTGTTTCGCGCGCAAATTACGGAATCCTTTATAGCGCCGAACGACTTCGCCAATCAGCACGCGCGCCTGCCCAAACAGGTTTTCAGCGCGAACACGCGCTTCCTCGTCGGCAAGGAAACCAAGCGTTTGCTGGCGCAGCGCAGAGATCACATTTTGCCAATCAGCCACGTCGCCATTCATCGAGATGACTCGTCCCAAGATGTCATCAAGCGTTGATAAAAATATCGGCGGAGATGGCTGGCAGAGTTCCAGTAAAAACGCCTCGACGACCTGTGCAACCCACTCCTGCAATGAGGCATTATTCAAACTGCGGAGCATTTCTGTCAGGAGCGTTTCTTTCTGCGCCATAATGCCCTGAAGCCCGCCAGGAATAGGCGGATGCGAAACCACCTCAAGCCCGGCGCGAGTCACGGACGGATTGACGCATCCGCATGATTGCCGAATCACTAACGAGGGTTGAATGTTACTCTCTGCTTCTCTTGCCTCGGCCTTGATCTTGCGAAGCAGCGTCTTCACTGCCCTCAGCCCCATCGCATCAGTCGGATACGGCACGGTGGTCAGCGGCGGGGTGATATACTGCCCGTCCGGGTTGTTATCAAATCCCACGACTGCCACGTCATACGGCACGCGAATGCCCCATTCCTGAAGCGTTTCAATCGCGCCTATAGCGAGGCGATCATTAGCGGCGGCAATTGCTTCGAATGTCACGCGGCGCTGATCTAACAATATCCGCACCGCCTGCCTGCCAGACGCTTCGTCCCAATAATCGGGCGGCGCGACAAGTCGCGGATCAAGCGGGATGTTATGCGCCTGTAATGCGTCAACATACGCCTGGTAGCGATAATGGGTTTCCGTATTGCCCGAAGCTCCCGGGATAAAGGCGACTCGGCGGCATTTATGCGTTTCGAGCAGATGCAGAACCGCTAAATACATCCCTTGATACCCATGACTTTCCGCGACCGATTTGGGAATTCCATCAAGTTCAACGAATGGCAGTCTGCCAAAACGAGCGCAGAATGTTTCAAACGCTTCCGGGCCGATAAAGTTCCGCAGCGTGCTGCCCCAGAGAATTAAGCCATCCACATTACCCGAATTCGCTAATTCATAAAGTACATTGGCCTGATCCTGAAACTCCTGATGCGACCGCAGTTCGCCCCCGATAAAGCAGATGATGTTGACATCGTACTCTTTGGCAGCGTTCATCACGCCATTCCAGACGTTCGCCCCTAAGCCATCGCCAGCGATATGAGGCGTTAGAAATCCGATGGTTGGCCGTCTGTTTCGAGCGCGATTGGAGGGTCTTGGCGTCGTTGCTGGTTCAGCGTTCATACATTCCCTCTCATTATGCCAATTCTGAGTGATGCGCTGTTTCATTCGTTTTTAATCGTATTTCGTACCACCGACGTCCTCGTCGGCCTCTTTTCACCGAGCCGACGAGGACGTCGGTGGTACAATGTACGTTTAAAAATTACTAAAACAGTGTCGTCGTGCTTTATCAAAATGAAAACGCAGGCAAGCTCGTCTTTAAATAGGGCAATTTCAGAAGTCAAGGAGAAAATCGCGTTGCCAGAATGTCTTCCTAACTCCTCCCGACCATGAACAGCCGGGAGGGGTGGGCAAGCGAGAGAAACGCGGCAGCAAGCGCCTGCTCAGCCAGTGATATGAGCGGCGGAGCCGCGCGCACCGAGGTCATCAATCACCTCAATTACAGTTTTATAGACGCCCTCCTGAGCTTTGGAGGTGGATTCCGCTTTCAGCGCTTCGTATGGAGCGCGGATAATAAACCCGATATTGATTTTGGCAATGCCATGTTGAATCGCCTTTCGGACGGTTTCGCGCGGAATGCCGCTGCCGCCATGCAGCACAAGCGGAATGCCGAGACGGGTGTTCAGGGTGGTGAGATGCTCAATATCGAGATTCGCCGCTAATTTTTTTTCTTTTTTTGCGACGGAGGAGATTGAACCGTGAATGCTGCCGATAGAGACCGACAGCCAATCAACGCCGGTTTCTTTCACAAAACGTTCCGCTTCGTCCGGCACAGTAAAGCCCTGTTTTGAGGCGAACAATTCTTCATACGGCGGCAACGTGCCGCTTCCTAAACGCACAATCGAGCCAAGCTCCGCTTCAACCGCCACGCCCGCCGCATGTGCCATCTGCGTGACCGTTTTGGTCGCGGCAATATTTTCTTCCAGGCTGACTTTCGAGCCGTCAACCATCACCGAATCATAGCCGACCGCAATCGCTCTGGCGATGATCTCTTTGTAATCTACCGGGTGATCGCTTTCACTGATCACAGGAACATGATCAAGGTGCAAACGGGTATGGCGAGGGGTTTTGTGCTTTTGATATTCGGCATGGACGGCTTCGAGGCTTTCCACTTCGAAGGTCATCCATTCGATATGCGCCACTTCGATTAACGCGAATGTGTTGGTATCCTTTAGCGCCTGCACGACAGGCTGCATCATCGGAAGATACGGAATATTAAACGCCGGAATCACGATTCCTTGCTTCCAGGCGCGCTGCATAAGTCTGTTTACATCTGACATAGGTTGTGCTCCTTAATTACACGAATATGAGAAAACAACGAATCGGCGGCGTAACGTCGCTGTTGTTTTTGTTAGGTACTGAAGTCACTTAGATAATGTGCGCAAGGTAATCTTTTTGGAGCGGGAGAATCGTGTCAAGTGTTTAACATGATTCATCAATTGACGCGCAGGTTTCCGAGGCAAGCATTTCGAAAAAAACGTTGACACAATCGCCGTTTCTATGTACGAGAACGTTAAAGGAGCTATTCTTGTAGGTCGAAACTTCAGTTTCGACCTACGCCGCAACGCATGAAAATTCTATTTTTAGAGGAGGAAAAAGATGGCAATTGTTACGTTGAAAGACGCCTTACAAAAGGCGGAAGAAGGTCAATACGGGATTGGAATGTTTAACGTCATTAACATCGAAACGATCAATTCGGTGCTTAACGCGGCGGAGGAAAGCGCCTCGCCGGTGATTATGAGTTATCCAGAGGTAGATTGGCGTTATGTGGACGCCGATTTGGTCACGAAAAATATGGTAGAAAAGGCGCGTTCAGCCCGCGTGCCGGTCGTGCTTCATTATGATCACGGCCATAATCTGGACTTCATGCAAAAGCTGCTGGATTTGGGCTGGACTTCGTTAATGATTGATGAATCGAAACGACCGCTGGAAGAAAATATCGCAATCACGAGCAAAGTCGTAGAGATGGCGAAAAAGTACGGCGCATCTGTTGAGGCGGAATTAGGGCATGTCCCGTTTGATGAAGGCGGTCACGGCAACGATTTGCAGGCTGACATCGAAAGCCTTTACACGAAAGTGGATGAGGCCGTATATTTTGTGCAAAAAACGGGCGTGGACGCGCTCGCGGTCTCTATCGGCACGGTGCATGGCGAGTTCAAGTCCACGCCGAAATTAAATCTTGGGCGGCTTCAGGAACTTCAAGCCAGCCTGCCGATTCCGATGGTGCTGCATGGCGGCTCTGGCTTAAGTGATCAGGATTTCAGAAATTGTATTGCCAGAGGTATTCGCAAAATTAATGTCTTTACGGAAATCATGCTGACACCTGCCACAGTGATTAAAACCAGGTTAGCGAAAGAGCCGGGCTGGAAAATGAGCTATACAGAATTGATGGATATTTGCCTGCTTTCCATGAAAGACGCCATTAAGCGCAATATGGATGTGTTTATGAGTTCCGGCAAGGCGTGGTAAGCGTCTCAAATTCGTTGTCGTTTTCTGAAAAGGGCGCAGCGGCGACATTAGAGCAATATATCAATTCTTAGTGGTAGAGATGGATTCCCCCGGCAATGATATTGACATTGCCGAGGAATATCGTCATGCCCGTCAATCAGGCATTAAGCGCATACCAGTTCTTATGGAATATTTCTTGACAAATATTCTGAAATGACGGACGTTTTGACTCACTTTTCTTGCGATTGCGAAGAGCTTTAATCGTTTTTCGGAAAATGTCTATTTGTAGATGTATGTTCATATCTAACGTGATCTCGGTATAAGGTTTTCGCCCCGGCGGGGCAAAATATGTGTAGCGCAGGGTGTCAGCCCTGAGATGCCTGTGAGCATTTTTTTATCCAGACCTTATGACGCATATTTCTTACAACGATATAGATAGCCATTCGTGTTATGCTCAAACCAGCCTTGCTAAAGATAGCGAGACTGCATTCACGGCATTTTTGCGAAAGGCCGCCGATTATAGGCCGCAGCCTGGCGAGACCTTGACAGAGCCGCTCACCGGGATAGAACTTGTATGGATTCCACCGGGCCGATTCCGGATGGGAGCCTGTGAAGAAGACCTGAGGCGGGGTTGGGCGTATGAGTGGGAATTGCCGCCCCACGAAGTTGACATCACTCCGGGCTTCTGGATGGGGAAATACCCGGTGACGCAAGCGCAATGGGTGGCGATTATGAAGGAAAATCCTTCGCGGTTTACTGAAGAGAAATCCGGAAACGATTGGCAACGCTACCCAGCAGAGGGAATTTCGTGGTATGGCGCGCAAGAATTTCTTTCACGAGTAGGCGTTATCACAGCCCACACATTGAATGCAGCCATGCCGACCTTTCGCCTGCCCACCGAAGCGGAGTGGGAATATGCCTGCCGCGCCGGAACCAACGCGATCTGGCCTTTCGGTAATGATGACGCTTATCTGGAAGAGCATGCCTGGTACGACGAGAATTCCGAGCGCCAAACACATCCGGTGGGACAGAAACGGCCCAATGCCTGGGGACTGTACGATATGCAAGGTAATGTGTGGGAATGGTGCGCTGATTGGTATAACAGGAACATTTATCAAGAACGCGGCCAGCACGAGCCCGTATTGAATCCGACAGGACCGAAATCTGGCCAGTTTCGGGTTATTCGTGGCGGCGGTTATGGCAGCTATGCCAGGCTTCTCCGCGCGGCGGATCGCGGGTTCGAAGCTCCCAGCCAGAGCAATGCCCCGGTCGGGTTCCGCCTCCTGATGACACCCTATACAGAATAACATTCTTCACGCTTCATCTCAGCAATACTCTGCTCGCGTAACCCGATGAACACAATGAAGATGTCTCATTTTCTTGACGGGATGATACGGAGATACGATATGTATTCTTATTACGACACGTTCTACTGACAATGAATAGTGTTTGAGGCGCAGGGTGAAGGCTATGAAAGGGCGGATGAGAAAATTGGGCGACTTCATGTTCAGTCGCGTTCGCCCTTTCTGGCGCGTTATGCGCGACGTTCGGCGGCTTGAGCGAAGGAGTGTGATTATCTGATGAAAATTGAAATCGGCAGGAACAAACCGGAAAATTTTTATGATCGGTGGCCGGGTGAATTCGAGATCTTTTCGCATTTTGAAATGGCGTTGGGCATTCCGCACGCGCTGTTTCTTATTACCACGCTCAAGGAAAATGGACAGCCGAATGCATGTTTCCAGTCGTGGAGCTCGTTTTATGGTGATCACGGCGGATACTATGTTTTAACCCCGCTCGTCCAGCGCACCCATACATATCAGAATATTCTTCGAACCCGTGAGTTTTGCGTCAATTTTTTAAGCGCGCGCTATTTTGATGCGTGTTATCAAACCGTGTTTCACAATGAAGAGGAGACGGATGAAATTGCGGTTGGCGGATTTACCGCAGAACCGGCCACCAGTCTCGCCGTTCCGCGCATCAAGGAAGCCTTTCTTTCGTTGGAGTGCGCGCTCAACACAACGCTTGATCTCTCACAGCAAGGGATTCAAGCGCTGGTCATCGGAGACGTGATCTCAGCGGCGAT
Organism: Candidatus Moduliflexus flocculans; assembly: GCA_000739515.1. Lineage (GTDB taxonomy): Bacteria > Moduliflexota > Moduliflexia > Moduliflexales > Moduliflexaceae > Moduliflexus > Moduliflexus flocculans. The sequence goes on along the minus strand of DF820456.1, from coordinate 758,121 downwards.
TGAGCTTGACTATCTCAATGGCGCTGACAAGAAGTATGGACAGGATGGGTTTATGTTCTATGCCAATGACCTGCGCGACTTTGCTTCCGGCAATCAAGGGGAAAGAGCAGTCGCAGCGCTGAATATTCTCAGGAAAGCGTAACAGTGTTGGAGTGTGAATAATGCGAGGAGGGCTATCCCATGTGCGCTGAACGTCAAAAGACTCTCAGGTCTCTCCCAAAAACATGGACACTTGTGTTCATCATCACGAGCCTGCTTGCCGGATTGCTGCTCGCGGGAACTGCGATATTCATGGTCAATGTGAAGGACACTCGTTTTGTGCGGGGAGATCAATTCAGTATCGGAGTCACGCATAATTGTTTGACTGCCTACGCCACTGCGGCCTATCTTGCCTCCATCGGAATGGCTCACCTCTATCATCCACGTCATTATCGAGTTGGCCTGACGTCTTCAACCCCCATTCACAAGGCAGTTAACGGCATCTTTCATGTTGACGAGTATCTGTACCCTCCTCAATTTCTGATTCTGCCATACGGTCTGTGGGCGTTGTGCCAAGACTTCTTTGTCCTGCGAACGGCGTGGTTTGTCCTGACCATCACGGTTGTGCTTATTGCCCTTGCCGGGGTCGCCTTGTGGGGCGGCGCATTCAGATCGCGGCCTCAACTGCTGCTCTTCCCTCTTCTGTTGTGTGCTCCTGTTGTTCACACCGCCATCCAGATTGAGAATATTCATATTGTGATTGTTGCTATCAGCCTCCTCGCCATGATCGCCTTTGATGAGCACCATGAGTTCCTCGGCGGAGCGCTTCTCGGCTTTGCGGTCGTCGCAAAAATCTGGCCAGCGGTCTTGCTGCTTTATCTCCTCATACAGCGACGCTGGAAACCCGTGATCGCCTGTAACGTTGCAATTGGCGGCTATACAGGGATCAGTCTCCTGCTCTTTGGTTTTAAACCGTATCAGGATTTCTTCACTTTTGGACTTCAGCATGTCGAAAGTGGAGAATCCCTCTTGTCCACCAACTACACCCCGACCATCATTGAAAATATGTCTGTTTTCGGGATATTTCATAAACTGGATGCGCTCAACATCCTATCATTTCAACCAGCGCGCCTTTCTTCGTTTATCGGCTGGAGTTTCACGATGATTCTCGGCACGGTCATTATCGCCACTGGCCTTCGACGTGAAACAAACGCAGAAAATGACGACAACAATCGAATCCTTCGCCTTCAACTCTGGCTGTCCCTGCTGACGCTTGGGCAATTGCGCAGCCCGTTTCTTCCCTGGCATTATGGCGTCATTTCGACGCTGTGGCTTCTTCTGGTGTTGATGACCTCGCTGAAGGGCTGGACTCTTGGGGTCGCTGGCGCGGCATGGCTCTGTTTGGCAACCAATATGCCGGTTGAATTCCTCTCAATGACACAACATGCGAACATCGGTTATACTCTGTTTGCGGCACTTCTTATGTGTGGCGCGATTGTGGTCAGTTTGAGAATCTATTACGTCTCAACAACATGGGGAGAACGCATTCTGGGCTCGCCGGCATCCTACTGGCGATCCCAGAAACGTTGACAGGATGTAACTGTTTACGTACCAGCGGACAGCCCTGCTCGCCGCCCGAATCGGTGGTGAATCATCAAATTTTGCGTCATCCCGTACCGCCGCCGTCCTCGTTGTTGGTACAGGATATTTGCAAAAACAGTAGCGTTTTTGCAAAGTGTGATTGACGGATGCGTACCGCGGACGTCCTCGTCCGCAAGAGACGCGAACGAGGACGTTCGCGGTACAGTACAGGTTCATCCGTCATCACACCTTGTAAGAACAGTAGTGACCATATTTTTTTATAGATGCGAGTGTTGATTTTTAATCAGACCTCACAGGTTTTTAAAACCTGTGAGGTCTCTGAGCGACAGAATATTAACTTTTAATGCTCGCATCTATAAAGGAGATTTATCATGTTTTTTGTGCAGAGATACTGGGAAGACCCTCAAACGTTACATGTCAATTGCGAAGCGCCGCGCGCTTATTTCATGCCGTATCAGAGTGAGCGGATGGCGCAGGCAGGAAAACGCGGCATGTCCGCATTTTTTACCTCGCTGAACGGCGTCTGGAAATTTGCGTATCATCACGCTGTGGCCGATGTGGTTGATGGTTTCTATGCTATTGACTACGACGCTGACAATTGGGATGATTTGATCGTGCCGTCGAATTGGCAGATGTTCGGCTACGATTTGCCCAATTATACGAATGTCAATTATCCTTATCCCTGCGATCCGCCGTTTGTGCCGAATGACAATCCGGCTGGCCTGTATGTGAGGGATTTCCGGGTGGAAAACGTTGATGAACATGCCACAACAACATTAGTGTTTGACGGCGTAGATTCTTGTTTTTATGTCTGGCTCAACGGCCAATTCGTGGGATATAGCCAGGTCAGCCATGCGACCTCGGAATTCGATGTCAGTCGTTATCTACAATCCGGCAATAACCGTTTAGCGGTGATGGCGCTCAAATGGTGCGATGGCAGTTATCTGGAAGATCAAGATATGTGGCGGCTGTCAGGCATTTTCCGCGATGTCTATCTGCTGCGCCGCCAGCAGCAGCGCCTTGTCGATCTGTTTATCAAGACCGAACTTGATCGCGATTTTAGCGTAGCCAGATTACGCTGTGAGATGATAATGTCAGACGCGACGCCAACGTCCGGGCGAGCCGTGCTGAAGAACCCTGCGGGCGACACGCTGGCCGAGAAGACGTTCGAAATTGCGGGAACCGGCGCGATTGAAATGACGGTGCAACACCCGGATTTATGGTCGGCGGAAACGCCAGACCTGTACGAACTCTACTTATTTCACGGAGCAGAAGTCATTCTGCAAAAAGTCGGCTTCAGGCGCATTGAGGTCAAAGATTCCGCGATTTTCTTCAATGGCAAAGCAATCAAATTCAAAGGAGTCAATCGCCACGATTCGCATCCTGAATTCGGCCATGCCGTGCCGCTCGAACATATACGGCAGGATTTGCTGCTGATGAAACGCTATAATATCAACGCCATTCGAACCTCCCACTATCCCAATGACGCGCGGTTGTTAGAATTATGCGACGAACTCGGTTTTTATGTGATTGACGAGGCCGATTTGGAAACGCATGGCGCGGAACCTGCCGGTGATTTCAGCATGTTGTCGAAAGACCCACAATTTGCCGCCGCCTATCTTGATCGGATGCAACGCCTGGTGGAACGGGATAAAAATCATCCGTGCATCGTGATGTGGTCGCTTGGCAACGAATCAGGCTATGGCGAAAACCATGTGAACATGGCAACATGGGCGAAGCAGCGCGATAACTCGCGCCTGATTCACTACGAAGGCGCGTTCAGCCCACATTGTAAGCATACGGTGGATACGAGTTGCCTTGACGTGTACAGCCGCATGTATCCCTCGCTGGCCGACATGGCCGAACTCATCAAGCAAGGCCAGGAAAAGCGCCCGTATGTGCTATGCGAATATTGTCATGCGATGGGGAATGGGCCGGGCGATTTGAAGGATTATTGGGATTTGATCGATCAACATTCGCAACTGGTCGGAGGGTTTGTGTGGGAATGGACAGACCACGCCGTGAAAACCACGACGCCCGATGGGATTCCCTATTATGCCTACGGCGGCGATCTCGGCGATACGCCGAACGACGGCAATTTCTGCATGGATGGGCTGGTCTATCCGGATCGGAGGCCGCACACCGGCCTGTTCGAATTGCGGCAAATCCTTGCGCCAGTCAGAACCGAAGCGGTGAATTTACAGGCAGGCGAGATTCGCGTGATCAATCGCTATGATTTTACCGATTTATCGCATCTCACACTTTGTTGGACTGTGGAAAAAGACGGTCAGCGAATCGCATCTGGCAATATCGCCAATTTATCAGCAGCCCCGCAGCAATCTCAAACGCTCGCGCTGCCATATCAGTTGCCAGGCAAGGCGGATGGCCGCTATTTCCTGACGGTCGCGTATTGCCTGAATACGGCGACAGCCTGGGCAGAGCACGGAGATGAAATCGCGTTTCAGCAATTTGAATTGCCTGTTGGAGACATCGCAAAAGCTCAAATTCACGCCAGCGCCATGCCTTCGATGTTAGCCCTCGATTCAGGCCAGGCAATTCGAATAGCGGGACATGATTTCGAGTATCGCTTCGAGCATCATGCTGGCACATTCAGCCAACTCACCTATCGCGGCGTTCGAATGCTGGCTGCCCCGCCGATTTTTACAGTTTGGCGCGCGCCGACTGATAATGACCGGAACATTAAGCTCGCCTGGATGCGGGAAGGATATGATCGTCTGAAAACGCACATCTACCATGTCGCGGTGATTAGCCAAGATGCCCGGCATATCGCCATCAAGGTTGATTTTTCATTAGGCAGCCCTATCAAAAAGCCTGTCATGCGCGGAAACTGCGTCTGGACAGTGTACGGCAGCGGCGACATTCTCTTGAGCGCGCAGGTTGCCGTGCGTAACGGCCTGCCATTTCTGCCGCGTTTCGGCCTGCAATTGCGCATGCCGAAAGGGAACGAGATGGTGGAATATTTCGGATATGGCCCGCATGAAAGTTATCTCGATAAACATTTGAGCGCGCGCAAAAGCCGCTTTGCCGCAACAGTTGACGGAATGCATGAAGATTACCTGATGCCTCAGGAAAATGGGAGTCACTACGCCACTGAATGGGCAGTGGTCTCCAACGCGCAAGGCATGGGTTTGCTGTTCATCGGCCAGAATGATTTCTCATTGAATGCCTCGCATTTCGCGCCAGAAGATTTGACCGTCGCCAATCATCCGCATGAATTAACCCGGCGCGACGAAACCATCGTGCATTTGGATTATATGATGAGTGGCGTCGGCTCGAATAGCTGCGGGCCGGAATTACTGCCGCAATATCGGCTATCGCGTACCGACCTCGATTTCAGCCTGCGATTAAAACCGATTTTTAAGGAAGAAATAGCGCTGACCGAATGCATAAACACGGTAATCGTTTAAATGGGCGCTGTCAGGCACGTGTCACGTGCCTGACAGCGTGCCGCGCAAGCAAATCGTTTCCGTTTTTCAACTTTTGGTTGACATCTTCAACAACTCCCGCAACGCAGGTCTGATGTGGCGTTGCGGCTTCTGTTTGGCGCGAGCCGACGACGCAACCTTTCCAGTTGCATTCCAATCTTATCGCAATCTGCCTCAACGACATGCGTTGCGACGTGTCAAAAAAATAGGAAATTTCAAAAAATATTGAGATTCCTCTTGAAAAAATTTTTTGTGTAGTATAATATAAATAAATGGCCGAAGTAGCGGGCGATTTTTGCCGGATCGAAAAACGATTTTTGAGCAATTTATTCCATTCGAAAATCGCATAAAGGGGATATTATGAATGATGCGCTGAAGATACCTGAAGTACGAAAGTTGATTACTTTAGGCAAAGAAAAAGGATATTTAGATTACGATGAAATTAATGATCATTTGCCTGCCGATGTTCTCGCGCCGGAGCAGTTAGACGATATTTTCGTCTTGCTCGATAAAATGGATATCGAGATTACGGATAAATATAAGACTGTCGAAACTGACCGGACAGAATTGACGCTGAAAGGAAAACCAAAGCCCAAAGTTATTAAAGAAATTGTGAAAACCGAAGACATCGGCAAAACCGATGACCCGGTGCGGATGTACTTGCGCGAAATGGGGACTGTGCCGCTGTTGACGCGCGAAGGGGAAATTGAAATTGCCAAGCGCATCGAAAAAGGACGCTCCGAAGTCATGCGAGCGGTGACAAGTACGCGCATCGCAGTGCGAGAAGTGGTGAACCTCGCGAAACGACTTCAGGCAAATCGCATCAAGATTCGAGAATTTATTCAAGTCACGGACGGCGATGAAATCCGCGAAAATCGGATTGATGAATTAGAAGAAGATGTGGTCTCGAAATCTGGCGAACTCCGCAAAAGCGAAAAAGAGATGATGCGGATTGAAAACATTCTCAATTCCGGCACAGTTGATTCGCAAAAGCGGAAAAAACTCGAATTGAGCATTCGCGAAGAGATGGAAAAATGTTCAGCGATTCTGTTAGAAATGAACATGCATCCGTCGCAAGTGCAGCGCGTCGTGGCGAAAATTAAAGGCCTGGTGAAACGCATCGAGCGCGGCGAAAGTGAAATTGCGATTTGCGAGCGGCAGATGGGAATGACGGTCGGCGAACTGAAGAAATATTCTCGCCGCCTGAAACGCGCCGACGCCGAAGAATGCGAGCGCGTCGTCAAAGAGCGCGGCATTTCGGTCGAAATGGTGGAAGAATACGAGCGCATCATCCGCAATGGCCGCCGCAAAATTCGGCGCGTCGAATTGGAAGCGTGCGTCTCTGCCAATAAATTAAAAAAGATTTTACAGCGCATCGAAGTCGGCGAAGCGATGGCGGAAAACGCGAAAAGCGAATTGGTGCAGGCGAACTTGCGCCTTGTGGTCAGCATCGCGAAAAAATACACCAATCGCGGCCTGCAATTCCTCGATCTGATTCAGGAAGGCAACATCGGCCTGATGAAAGCGGTGGACAAGTTCGAGTATCAGCGCGGCTATAAGTTCAGCACGTATGCGACCTGGTGGATTCGGCAGGCGATTACCCGCTCAATTGCGGATCAGGCACGCACCATCCGCATTCCGGTGCACATGATCGAAACGATCAATAAGTTGATCAAAACGTCGCGTTATTTGGTGCAGGAATTAGGGCGCAAGCCAACCACCGCCGAAATTGCGGAAAAAATGAATCTGCCGATTGAAAAAGTCCGCAAAGTCATGAAAATCGCGCAAGAGCCAATTTCTTTAGAAACGCCGATTGGCAAGGAAGAAGATAGTCATCTTGGCGATTTTATCGAAGACAAAGGCGCGCTCGCTCCGTCGGATGCCGTCGTGGGGCGCGATTTGAAAGAGCAGACGCGGCAAGTATTAAGCACGTTGACCTATCGCGAAGAAAAAGTCCTGCGGATGCGTTTTGGTATTGGCGAAACGTATGATGTCAGCGGCGGCGATGGCGGCAAAGAAGTTGACGCCACGCGCGAAAAAATCGGCGAAATTGAACAACGCGCCCTGCGTGCGCTGCGTCGGGCTGGCGACGGCGACAAACTGCGCGAATTTCTGCTTGAAGGGAAATGATTTTCGAATGTTCCGAGGCGTTAAAAACCTCGGAACATTTTTGTCCATCCTCAGTTTCTACGGTTACTGCTAAAAAATAATATTGACATTTTTTCATAATCTTCCAAAGAACGGTTTTATTCGCAAACGTCGGGCCCATAGCTCAGTTGGTTAGAGCTACCGGCTCATAACCGGTTGGTCCCAGGTTCGAGTCCTGGTGGGCCCATCACTTATCCTCTCGACGTTTTTCAACACAGCAATCATACCATCCTATGACGGATTCAATCATATACAGTGTTTTTTCCCTTTTCCTCGGAATTGCATTTGGTTTTGGGCTGCATCGGCTATGGCAGCGACGAGAATCCTCTCCCGCCGATCAATCTCTTCAGGAGCTTGAAAGTTCGGAAAAAAAGGAGGCGGAATCGCCGCCTGATACCAAAGGCGCAGCGCTCTATGCGCTAGCCAACGATATGCGAGATTTTTATCAAAGCACCGCACATCCCAAAGATATGCTCCAATCGCAAGATTTTCTGCGCGGCGTCGAGATGCTGACGCAGCCGGTGTATTCTGACGAGGAATTACTCGATTATTACGCCGGAGAAAATCCACTGATCGCGTGCATGGCGCTTGAAGCACTGAATCGGCGGTCTGAGACCGTTCAGTGGACAGATCAACTCCTCAGTCATCTTGACGAATGCTACCTCTGGCCGATGCATTTCGCGTTTCGCCTGTTAGAGCGAGCAGAAAAGCCAGTGATTGGCGCTGTACTGGCGAAAGCCCAGGATTGGTGGGAAGATGAACGCTTATTCGTAAAAATCATGAATACGTTCATGAAAGAACGCATTGAACGAGGAGAAACACCCTCGCTCAAAGACCAGCTTGAGCAGATTGACGATGAAAAAGCGAGCATTCTCGACAACCTGCTGAAAAAATTGGATACCGAGATCGTCAAGCCGCTGATCGAAGAATTGAAGCAAAAGTCCCACACGCAGCTTGACGCCGCCTATCTGAATACCGTCGGCACGCTGTGGGAGCCGAAAGCCTACGACGACTTGCTCTGGGAACATCCGCATTTTCTCGAATTGTTAGAACACTTACAGCGCAGCCTGTTTGAAAAGCCCGCCAGATCAGTGATCGTCGTCGGCGAATCCGGCGTCGGCAAAACGGCCTTGATTCGAGCGCTTGAGCAGCGTTTGCAGGCTCGCGGCTGGCGCATCTTCGAGGCGAGCGCGACAGATGTGCTGGCCGGGCAGATTTATATCGGCGAACTGGAAGAGCGGCTGCAAAAGCTTGTTAAGCAGCTTGAACAGAGCCGTTCCGTCGTCTGGTTTGCACCAAATTTTCACGAACTTTTTTACGCCGGGCGCTACAAATATAACCCGGTCGGCATCCTGGAAAAAATCCTGCCATTTATTGAAAGTGGCACGCTGCGGATGATTGGAGAAACCTATCCCGTCGCATACGACGCGCTGCTGCGTGATACGCGGCGCATCGAAACCGCGTTCGAGAAAGTGACGATGCTCCCGCTGCATGACAAAGAGACGCTGGAATTGGCGTATCAATGGGCGGCGCATCAGGAAAAACTGCACGGCGAAAGCATCCGTATCGAGCATGATACCATTACGGAAGCATGGCATTTAGCGCGGCAATTCCTCGGCGATAAAGCCACGCCTGGCAATCTGCTGAATTTCCTGAAATCCACGCAGAAAACGCTCTTTTTAGACGGCAAGCCTCGCCAGATTACGACTGACAGCCTTTACGCGACGCTTTCGCATCTGACCGGCCTGCCACGCTCAATTCTCGATGACCGCGAGGGGCTTGATCTCAGCGGCCTGGAGCGGTTGTTCCAACATCGCGTCATGGGACAGCCAGAAGCGATTGAATGCCTCGTGGAACGAGTTGCCATGATCAAAGCCGGATTGACCGATCCGACGCGCCCATACGGTGTTTTTCTCTTTGCCGGGCCGACTGGCACGGGGAAAACCGAAATGGCGAAAACGCTGGCGGAATTTATGTTCGGCTCGCCGGAACGGATGATTCGCCTTGATATGAGCGAATTCAAAACCTACGAAGCCGAAAAGCGTATTGTCGGCGGCACAGAGCGAGATGACAACACCTCGTCGCTCATCAGCCTGATCCGCAAGCAGCCGTTTTCCGTGATTCTGTTAGACGAATTCGAAAAAGCGCATCCGAATATCTGGGATTTGTTCCTACAAGTTTTCGATGATGGCCGCTTGACCGACCGCTATGGCAATACAGCGGATTTCCGGCATTCGATCATCATTCTCACATCAAACCTCGGCGCGACGCTGCCGACCGGCGCAGGCATCGGTTTCAACCCAATCGCCTCGAATTTTTCGATGAAAGCGGTGGAGCAAGCGATTACAGAAACATTTCTCCCGGAATTCATCAACCGGCTCGACCGCGTCGTTGTGTTCAGGCCGTTGAGCCGCTCGATCATGCGCACGATTTTGTATAAAGAATTAAACAACACGTTGCATCGCCGGGGGCTGCGAAACCGCGAATGGGCGGTGGAATGGGAGAATTCGGCGATTGAATTTTTGCTGGAAAAGGGCTTCACCGCTGCACTCGGCGCTCGTCCGCTGAAACGCGCCATCGAACGCTATCTCCTCTCGCCGTTGGCAATGACAATTGTCAAACATCAACTCCCGGAAGGAGATCAATTCCTGTTCGTGCGCGGCGATAGTACGCAGATTCAGGTCGAATTCATAGACCCGGACGCCCATCTTGCTGAAAATGCGCCACCGCAAGGCAACGCCACCGAAACCTCTGCGATATTAACAGCGCCGCCAATCAAATCGTTGGTATTCGACGCGCAAGGGCATCGCGAAGAAGTCGAGCGCTTAGAACAAGCATACGAAACGCTGATGACTTCTGTAGAATCCGATGCCTGGCGGCAGAAAAAGCAGAGCGGCCTGCAACAGATGTCGTCAAAAGAATTCTGGATGCGCCCCGAACGCTATGACGTGTTGAGCAGCGTAGAATTTATGGATCGGATTGAGGCCGGACTCCAGACTGCTGGCTCGTTGCTGCATCGGCTGATTGGCACGGAAACTCATTTGCGCACGGTGTTTCCAAAAGACCTGATTTGCCGCGTGGCGGAACAAATTTATTTGCTACAGGAAGCCTATCGAACGCATGACGAAGGCTTGTCCCGCGATGCCTTCCTGCTGCTTGAAATTGCGCCGACCTCTGATGCTTCAGTAGAAACGCTGCGGGAATTTGCAGCCCAATTACAAGCCATGTACCTGAATTGGGCGCAAAAACGCCGAATGCATGTGCAGGTCTTGCAAGAATTTACCCATCACGAATTGGAACAAACGCAATGCCTGATTGCGGTGTCAGGATTCGGCGCGTATGCGATTCTTGCGTCGGAAACCGGCTTGCACGTGTGGGAAATGCCCGGAGAATCGAAGGCATTTGTCCGGCATCATGTCCGCGTGCGCGTCACTCCCCAGCCCGTCATGCCGCTTCGCGAGAATGAGCCTCAGTTAGCTCAGGCCAAACGCGCCTTTGCCAATACGGAACAATCCGTATCAGTCGTGGTGCGGCGGTATCGTAATGTCCCGTCGCCATTGGTGCGCGACAGCGTGCATCATTGGCGCACCGGTCGTCTCGACCGAGTTTTTTCAGGCGATTTTGACGTGATGACGTAACATGGCACGCCAGATATTTTCGATGCTCCTGATACGCGTTCTCTGGCAATGTCTGTTTTTTATCAATTGCGTTTGAAAAGATCGTATTCTTGTAGAGACGCGCGGCCGCGCGTCTTTGACGTCATAAGACAACTATGATCGAATTTATTGTAATTGGTATTGTTATCGCGCCTTGAATAAGGATGACATAATATGAAAATAGCGCGTTTTTCTGTCCATCGCCCGATCTTTACGATCATGATGATGTTGATCATCATCCTTCTCGGCGCGATTTCACTAAGTCGGCTGCCGATTGACCTGATGCCAGACATTACGTATCCCACCCTTTCTGTCTCCACGACATATAGCGATGTGGGCCCTGAAGAAATCGAACAACTGATCACGCGCCCGATTGAAGAGGCGATGAGCGCGGTCGCCGGGGTAGAAGAGGTCACGTCAACCTCGTCGCAAGGCCGAAGCTCGGTACGAATCAGTTTTGCCTGGGGCACTGACTTGACAGAAGCGGCGAACGATATTCGCGACCGGCTTGATCGCGTGATTCCCCGATTGCCGGAAGAAGCGGATCGTCCCAGCCTGCGTAAATTTGACGCCTCTGCCATGCCGATCCTGATGATTGGCGCGGCAACGACGCTTGATCCAATCGAAGCTCGCAATATCCTTGAAACGCAGGTGAAAAACCGCATGGAACGCATCCCCGGCGTTGCGTCATTTGATATTTTCGGAGGTTCAGAGCGGGAAATTCACGTCAACTTTCGCATTGAAGATATTAACGCACTTGATTTATCGTTGGATCAAGTGATGGCGAATCTCCGGGCGGCGAATCAAAATATTCCAGGCGGAACGATAGAACGAGGCAATTTAGAAGTTACTGTCAGGACGCCCGGCGAATATACCAACCTCGAAGAACTCAGCAATACGGTTGTTGCTACGCGAGAAGGAATCCCGATCAAATTAGCGGAAATTGCCAGCATCGAAGAAGGAACGCCGCGTGCCAGCAATATTATTAGAATCAATGGCAAGCCAGGAATGTATCTCGCCATTTCCAAGCAATCCGGCACCAATACTGTGCAAGTTGCGCGCGCCGCCCTCAAGGAGTTGGAAAATGTCAATCGAGATATTCCGCAAATTCAATTGATTCCGATCGTTGATTCTTCAAAATATATCGAACGCGCGATTGCGAATGTCTCGCGTTCAGCGCTTTATGGCGGCGTCTTAACGATTCTGGTACTTTTTGTATTCTTGCGAAACTTTCCCAGCACCCTCGTCATTTCCACAGCAATCCCGCTTTCGATTATCGCCACCTTTGTGTTGCTTTACTTCAACGGCTTCACGCTGAACATCATGACACTTGGCGGATTGGCTCTGGGAGTCGGCATGATGGTGGACAACGCGATTGTCGTGTTGGAAAATATCACCCGTTTCCGCGAAGAAAAAGGCTTACCGGGAATTCAAGCAGCCGTCGAAGGGACGGAAGAAGTCACTGCCGCCGTCATCGCCGGAACGCTGACCACTGTTGTCGTCTTTTTGCCAATGATTTTTATTCGCGGCATGGTTGGCGTCATGTTCAAGCAACTCGCCTATGTCGTGACCTTTTCACTCTTCTGCTCGCTTTTTGTCGCCCTGACATTAGTGCCGATGTTGTCCGCCCATCTGCATAAACCGCCGAGCCTGGAAAACGGCGAAAAAAAGCATCGTCTCTACCGCCTCAGCGAACATCTGCTTCGGAGTCTTGAGGCCGGATATGCTGGAGTGCTTGATGTCGTCCTGAATCATCGCCTTCTTACCGTGACGCTTGCTCTTGCCCTCGTGGGTGGAAGTATTTTGCTCATTCCCTTCGTCGGCTTCGAACTTATGCCTGCGGCTGATGAAGGGGAAGTCCGCGTGACTGTTCAGGCAGAAGCCGGAACGCGCTTGGACGTTTTTGATGAATTGATGAAGCCAATAGAAGCCAGGGTTCTGAATGTCGTGCCGGAAACGGAAAAGTCGCTTGTTTCGATTGGCGGCTCATGGGGCGGCGGAGCGCGCAGCGGCGATCTGCGGTTAACGCTGAAACCCGCGAAAGAGCGAACCAGAACGAGCGAAGAGATTACCAATGCGCTGCGCCCTATGTTGATGAATATTCCCGGCGTGCAAATCAGGGTACGCGCTGGGCAGGGGATGTTTAATATAACTCGCGGCATGGGATCGAGCGGCGGCGAGCGGATTGAACTTGAAATTCAGGGGTATGATTTAGCGACGGCAGATGCGCTTTCACAACAGATCAAACAACGCGTCAGCGCAATTCCTGGCATCACGGATATACGTCTTAGCCGGGAAGACGCCAGCCCGGAGCAGATAATCGTGATTGATCGCACCAAGGCCGCCGATATGAAACTGAGCGTGTCGCAGATCGCCAATATGCTGAAGACCGTGATTCAAGGCTCAACAGCGACCTATTACCGCATCAGAGGCAAAGAATATCCGATTGTTGTGAAAGTCAAGGATGCAGAAAAAATCGGGCTTGACGAATTATTGAATTTAACGCTAACCAATTCGGCAGGACAGCCAATTGTCTTGCATAATGTTGTGCGGGTAGATTCGGGGAAAGGGCCGACAAATATCGAGCGAAAAAATCAGGAACGCATCGTCACGCTGTCGTTGAATATCAGCGGACGCGACATGGGGCATATTGTCGAAGATGTGCGGCAAGCCTTGGAGTCCGTTCCCGTGCCGCGCGATTTCAGCATCGGCTTCGGCGGCGACGTTCAGGAACAGCAAAAATCGTTTCAAGAACTCCTGACCAGCTTAATCCTGGCATTGGTCATGGTGTATATGGTGATGGCCTGTTTATACGAATCGCTGCGCGACCCGTTTGTTGTGATGTTCTCTGTCCCGCTTGCCATTATCGGCGTCGTACTGCTTCTTTTTCTAACCAGAACCACATTCAATATCCAGTCCTACATCGGTTGTATCATGTTAGGGGGAATTGTGGTCAATAATGCCATCCTGTTAGTGGATCATACGAATCAACTCAAAAGAGACGGTGTTTCACTGCGGCAAGCGATTGAAGACGCCGGACGGCATCGGCTGCGCCCGATTCTCATGACGTCGTTAACGACGATCCTCGGCCTGCTGCCATTAGCGATGGGAATCGGCGAAGGCAGCGAAGCGCAGGCCCCTTTAGCGCGCGCGGTCATCGGCGGATTGATGAGTTCGACGCTGATTACGCTGCTTTTTGTGCCGGTAGTTTATTCACTGTTCGAGGGCTTGAAAAAAACGAAGACGGCGTAGAGACGTTTCAGCGAAACGTCTCTCTGATTATAAATACGGTTGAATCTGCTGGATATTTTGTCGGGCTTCCTGGCATCGCGGATCGCATTCCAGCGCTTTCTGATAATATCCGTATGCTTGCTGATATTGATTCTTCGTTTGAGCGATGACCCCAAGCCCAACATAACTATCGGGATTGTCTGGCGTTAATTCTGACACCTTGCGGTAATATTCTTCTGCCCGCGCCAAATCTTTGCACATCAAATACGCATATCCTAAATAGGCGTATGCTTCAGGCATGATAATATCATGCCTGAAATAAAGATGAAATTCTTTAATCGCTTCTTTATAACGAGCGGCCTGAAAAAGAAACAATCCGAGGTCGTAGTGGATCGCCCAATTATACGGCTCAAGCTCCACGACTTTACGATAACAACGCTCTGCCAAAGGCAACTTGCCTTGCTCGGAAGCAAAATCGCCGAGCATTTTATATTCGGCAGGCGTGATGACTTCGGTTTCTGTTTTCTGTCCCGCATTGAGCTTCCGTCTTGCTCGAATGAGCAAAATCAATAACAACAGCGCCATTGCCGACGAAATAAGCAATCCTCCCCATAAAAACATCGCCAATGGCAGCGTTGGGATGAATCGCTGAATTTGAGTTTGTACCCTTGTTAAAAGCCCCTGTCCATTACTGCTCGATGCTTCCGACGACGGCGGTTGGGTTGCTGGCGGGGTCGGTAGAATCGTTGTAGGCGATGCTGTTGGTATTGGCGTGATTTCTTGCACAGGAACGCTCGCTGAAACGACTGTCGCCGTTGGTTCCGGCGTCACGGTCGGCATTGGCGATGGCGTCGCCGTTGGTTCGGGCGTCACGGTTGGCATTGGCGATGGCGTCGCCGTTGGTTCGGGCGTCACGGTTGGCATTGGCGATGGCGTTGCCGTTGGTTCGGGCGTAAATGTCGGTATTGGCGTCGCCGTCGGTTCCGGCATTATTGTTGGAGTAGGGGACGCGGTCGGCGTTGGCTCAGGGGTTAATGTCGGCGATGGCGTTGCTGTTGCCTCCGGCGTGACAGTCAGGTCTGGCGTTATGATCGGAGTTTCCAGCGGTGTCGGCATTGGATTCTGAAGGGCTTCTATTGAGGCTGCCGGAACCTGCGTATATACAAAAGAATATTGCGCTAATGATCCAGCATTTTCAGCATAAATTTTGAAATATTGCGCTCCAGAGCCAGGATTGGTGAAATGAAGAAGTTCCGGCGCTGAGATTTTTCGAATTTCGTCGGGGCTGCTGTACGGGTCATCACGAAAGATTTCCAGCACAACCGTTCCTTCTACATTGATGATCTGTATGTCGGTGACAACGCGCAATCCATCTTTCGGGTCGGCAGCGACTTTCAGCCAATCCGTCTTATCCCCACGATCATAATTGATCCAACGAGAATCATTTCGCTGCCTAATATCAGTCGCGTGTTCCGGAAAAAAATTATCGCCGGAATTTTCGTCAGGATCAAACGCCATCGCAGGCTGAACAATCGGAACGCCCAGAAATTCTCCTGACCAACAGATCGCGAGTCCTATCACCATAGCCACGAACAGTCGAAATTTCTCGTCGCGTTTCATAACTTCACCATAGATCACATCGGATTATCAGAATTAGTGTTTCTGCGGCGTTGACACTATTGCGGACATTCACCCCACCTGTTTTCGCATTCATCACTGATAAGAGACAAGCATTTCAGGCTGATGTTCCTGCTGTTGTTGAAGCAGTAATCGCCCGGATAATCGTCTGCCAGACGGTTTGAACGCCTTCTGAGGTCAACGATGAAAATTGTATTATGACCTCGTGTTCTTGAAGCTCAAGCGTTTTGCGAATCACTTCGCACTGTTTTGCGCGTTTCGTTCCAGGAAGTTTATCTATTTTTGTGGCGACAAAAATTGTCGGAACCTGTTGCGCGTGAAGCCATTGTCGCATGTGGATGTCGTGTTGCGAAGGGATATGACGCGCATCCAGAAGCAGCACCACGCTTTTCAGTTGCTCGCGCTGGCGCAGATACGCTTCAATCATCGGCTGCCAACGGCGACGCACGGCGTCTGGCACTTTGGCAAAGCCGTAGCCTGGCAGGTCAACGAAACATACCATTTCGTTGATCACAAAAAAGTTAATAAGTTGCGTTCGCCCCGGAGTATTGCTGATGCGAGCAAGGTTCTTTTTATTGGCCAGCACATTAAGCAGTGATGATTTGCCCACATTTGAACGTCCAATAAAAGCAATTTCAGGGAGGAGATGCTGCGGATAATGCGTGGGCGAAGTGGCACTTTTCAGAAAGCGGACACTTTGGATCTTTGGCATAGGAATGACTCGACGAGAAATGCCGCCACGCTCTGCAAAGCGACATTTCTGAACATCAGAAACTCTTCCGCTTAACTGGCTTTTTCATACAAGACAATCGGTTCAGCATCGTGCAAAATCATCTCTTCGCTCACAATACATTCACGAACAGTCGCCATCGAAGGCACTTCAAACATCATATCCAGCATGAGCCGCTCAAGGATCGAACGTAAACCACGCGCGCCCATTTCCAAAGCTAACGCTTTTTTAGCAATCGCTTTCACGGCTTCGTCTTTGAAATGTAATTTCACATGATCAAACTCAAACAACTTTTGATATTGTCGGAGCAAGGCGTTTTTCGGTTCTTTCAAAATTTTGATAAGCGCGGTTTCATCTAATTTATCAAGCGTGGCAATAACTGGGAGTCTCCCTATAAATTCAGGGATAAAACCATACTTCAACAGGTCTGCTGGTTGTGTTTGTCTGAAAATTTCGCCAAGTTCTAATTCGTTCGCGCTTTCCATGCTGGCATTGAAACCAATCGCATGCTTGCCAATACGCTGAGAAATCACTTTTTCTAGCCCATTAAACGCGCCGCCGCAAATAAACAAAATATTCGTGGTATCCACCTGCACGTATTCTTGATGCGGATGTTTACGGCCCCCCTGCGGAGGGATATTCGCGATTGTGCCTTCGACAATTTTCAAGAGCGCTTGTTGAACGCCTTCGCCAGACACATCGCGGGTGATTGACGGACTATCAGTTTTTCGAGAAATTTTGTCAATTTCATCAATATAGACAATCCCTCGTTCGGCGCGTTCAACATCGAAATCAGCGGCCTGTAATAAGCGGAGAATAATATTTTCGACGTCTTCACCGACATAGCCGGCTTCAGTCAACGTGGTGCAGTCAACAATTGTGAACGGAACATCTAAAATGCGGGCAAGGGTCTGCGCTAAATAGGTTTTTCCGGTTCCAGTCGGGCCAATCAGCAACACATTGCTTTTTTGCAGTTCGACATCCCCCAACTCGACGCCGGCTTCGATGCGCTTATAATGGTTATAGACCGCGACAGAAAGAACTCGCTTCGCATACTCCTGCCCGATGACGTATTCATCGAGAATGGAATAAATTTCTCGCGGTTTCAGGAGTTTCTGGGAGACCTGACTCGCCTGTTCATCCCATTCCTCCATGATAATTTCATTGCACAGTTGGACGCATTCGTCACAAATATACACCGACGGTCCAGCAATTAATTTCCGAACAGCATCCTGCGTTTTGCCACAGAAAGAGCATTTCAACCCGTGTTCTTTTCGTTCCGCCATACTTGTCTCTATCTATCATCTCACATGCCATCGTAATCGCGCATGTTCGTTTTTTTACTGCCGCATCGTGATGATTTCATCCACTAATCCGTATTCTTTCGCCTGTTCCGGTGACATAAAATAATCGCGATCAGTATCCTGTTGAAGTTGCTGCAATGATTGTCCTGTATGTTTATGCAAAATATGATTCAATTCTTCTTTCATTCGAAGGATTTCACGGGCTTGAATATCAATATCGGTCGCCTGTCCCTGAAAACCGCCCATCGGTTGATGAATCAGAATCCGCGCATGAGGAAGCGAATACCGTTTGCCTTTCGCGCCGGCAGTCAGCAATACCGCTCCCATACTTGCGGCCTGTCCCACACAAATCGTCGAAACATCTGGCTTGATATACTGCATCGCATCATAAATCGCCAGCCCTGCGGTCACTGACCCGCCCGGGCTGTTCACATATAAATTAATATCTTTATCGGGATCATCGGCTTCTAAAAACAACAATTGCGCAACGACCAAATTCGCCACCATATCATCAATCGGCGAACCGATAAAGATAATCCGGTCTTTCAGCAAACGCGAATAAATATCATACGCCCGCTCGCCTCGACCGGTCTGCTCAATGACCATTGGAATCAGAGGCATCAGGCTTCCTCCACGACATGCGCGTGTTGATAGAGAAAATCTAATGTTTTCGCTTCTCGCATATTCGAACGCAACTGCTCCAAACGATGATGTTCGGCAAGGTACGCTTTCATGGCTGCGACTGGCAGGCGTTGCTGCATGGCGATTTTCTCAACTTCAGCATCCAATTCTTCATTTGTGACATCTATGTTTTCTTGCTCCTGAATTTTCGCGATCACAACTCCCGCACGGAGCATTTTCAGAACTTCCGCATCCTCTACATTGGGGTAAATTCGTTTTTGTTCCTTTATTAAAGAGGGAGGAACTTCGAAAGTATGCGCTTCAGCGATTTTCATCAGCAAGCGATTCTTGGCGTCGGCGATCAGGTCTCGTTCGGCGCGTTCCCGAATGTTATCGGCAATTTTAGCCTTTAACGCGTCCAGGGAATCTTCTTCGAGGTCTTTGGCAAATTCATCGTCTAAATCTGGCAAAATGACATGCTCGACGTTCGTGACAGTGACATCAAAAACCAACGTTTTTCCCGCAAGCTCTGGATTTGGAGAATCATCGCCATAATTGACCGAAAATTCGAAACGATCCCCCTTTTTCTTTCCCTCGACATTCTGTTCCAATTCTGGAAATACCCGGTCAACGCCTAACCAAAACGACACGTTATCTACCGGTTTTCCATAAGGAATGCCATCGAGAATTCGCTGATAACTGACCGTCACCTGATCGCGTGAGACAATCGCGTGATCGTCATCTACCGGAGTATTTGTAGCATTTTGGCGCTGTAAGACTTCAAGAGCCTCAGCAATTTGCGCGTCAGTCGTGTCCGGGGTCGGTTTTTTAGCAATCTCAACGCCGGTGTACTGCGTAATCTCGAACGGCGGCCAGAATTCAACTTCAGCGGCATATTCTACCGGCTGATTTTCTGCGACTTTAATGCTTTTAAAATCAATAACCGGAGTGCCTACCGGCGCGATCTTTTGTTCAATCAACGCATTCTTTAAGGAATCTTCAAGGAGTTGCTCTTTGGTTTCATCAAGAATTTGACGATGAAACCGCCGCTTCACCGTCGTAGGCGACGCTTTTCCTTTTCGAAAGCCTGGGATCGCAATCTCTTGTCGGAGGCGATTAAATACTGTTTGGTATTGTTTATTGACTTCGTCTATTGATAATTGAATGGTGAGTTTCTTCTGACACGTTCCGAGTTCTTCAACAACAACGTTCATGTTCCTTTATCCTTCGTTATGTTGGGGGTTCTTTCGCTTGTTCACGAAGAGAAATACAAAAAGCGGGAAACGGGATTCGAACCCGCGACCCTCGCCTTGGCAAGGCGATGCTCTACCACTGAGCTATTCCCGCCGATATAATGAATTGTACAACACAATGCGAGAGGAGGGACTTGAACCCACACGGTCACCCACTGGATCCTAAGTCCAGCGCGTCTGCCAATTCCGCCACTCTCGCCTTACAAACCTGTCAAAGATCAACCACGCGCCCGGCAGGATTCGAACCTGCAACCTACGGATTCGAAGTCCGACGCTCTATCCAGATGAGCTACGGGCGCATCACGCATACGGTGTGATGCAATCAACCAGCACACACTGCGTCAGAAAAAAAGAAGGGTGAGTGAAGAGGCTCGAACTCTCGACCTTCGGAGCCACAATCCGACGCTCTAACCAACTGAGCTACACTCACCACAAAAACAGCCTTTGAGAATACGCTCTTCCATACGCCCGGAGGGACTCGAACCCCCAACCCTCTGCTTAGAAGGCAGATGCTCTATCCGGATGAGCTACGGGCGCGCATTCTTCTCTTATTGTAATCGGGGCGCCCAGATTCGAACTGGGGGCCTCCTGCTCCCAAGGCAGGCGCGCTAACCAGACTGCGCTACGCCCCGCATTGCACTGACTTACCGAAAAAATCTTCCCTCTAAAAAATGTCAACAAAAATCTGTATTTCTTTGCAAAGAAGATTTTTCCATTCAATTTGCAGCCGCAGACACCGACTCAAAAACTTTCGGCAACTGGCGAAGCGCTTTTCCGCGATGACTGATTGCATTTTTCACATCCGGCATCAGTTCGGCCATTGTTTTTTGATATTCCGGCAGCCAAAAAATCGGATCAAAACCAAAACCGAATGAGCCTCTCGGCTCATACGCAATCATGCCCTCACAAACCCCTTCACACGTTTCAACTATTCCTTCAGGAGAAACGACTGCAATGACGCACCGAAATCGTGCCACTCGTTGGTCTGTTCCCTCTAATTGTCGAAGTAATAACGCGATTTTGTCAGGGAACGGCAACTCTTCTCCGCCAAACCTCGCGGAATAAATCCCCGGCGTCCCTCCCAACGCATCAACTTCTAACCCAGAATCATCCGCAATCGCCATTTTTCCAGTCAAAAACGATGCATGTCGTGCCTTTTTTATCGCGTTTTCCGCGTATGACATGCCATCCTCTACCACTGAAAATTCAGGGACGATCTGGCCAATAGAAATAATATGATAGGGTTCCTTCTTCAGAATGGCCTGTATCTCAGCAATTTTCCCCTGGTTATTCGTTGCGACAACCACATCTTGCAGCATAAGCTTACGGTTCGGTCTCCAATAATTCGCCGTTTTCTCCGGTATTCACTTCTTCTGATGAAGATTCGAGTTCATCCCCTCCGCCGATTCCTTTTCCGTCATTATTCTGGGCAGGATCAAGGCCGGACAACACCATCAGACGAGAGTTCAGCTGCTGAATATGCGCCAGATGTTTGCTCAATTGCGTAATGTCTTGTTCGTATCGGTCTATGGTGTTTTTTTGACTGACGGAAATCTTTTTCAGTTTATCAAGCTGCCCGGCCTTCATCGCCATTGCGCGGTATTCCGAAATCATTACATACAGAACCCCGCCAATCAGAAATATGACAAGAACAGCGGATGCCAGAAATCCCCAGATTAACGATTTGGAGACCGTGAATCGTTTACACTCTGATGACGCATCAGGAATAATAATAAAAGAGCAAGAGTGACTTGCCATACCTCTCCTCCTCGGCATAAGCTAGAAAGCCCCTCCCATCTTTCCAGCCCCTAATCATCCGTGTAGAATAAAACTCATTATACTTGTCATTTTGACACAACCATCCCCAATATGGGGCATAAATTCCCCCCTTAAACTTGTGCCAAACACTTTGAATTTCTCGGACAAAATTCGTCAAGTTTTTTTCGTACCACAGAAATGCTCGGCGTAATTTCTTCGCGCTTTTTATCCGGGAATGACCTTAATAAATACCTTTCTACGACGAGGGCCATCAAACTCGCAAAAATAAATTCCCTGCCATTTCCCTAATACCAACAACCCATCTTCTACAAACACCGAAACCGAACTTCCCACAAGGCTCGCTTTGATATGTGCCGCAGAATTCCCCTCATAGTGCGCGTAATGATCTTCAAACGGGACGATTTTATTCATTTCCATCACCATATCGCGCTGCACGTCAGGATCAGCATTTTCATTTATGGTAATGCCCGCCGTCGTATGTGGCACAAACGCATAACACACGCCAGACTCAACGCCGCATTGCTGCACGATTCGCTGAATGTGCGCCGTTATATCCACAAACTCCGTTCTCGCTTGAGTCTGCACTTCTATAATTTCTTTCATCGCTTCCATTCTCACGATAATACCTTTCGATGTGCCTGTCAACCGAATTTTACATTCAGGTTGCCAACCGCATCAAAAAATACTCGTCTTCTCTTATTCCAAAGGGAGTTGTCAAACGATGCTCACGAAATTTTATTAACGACCCACCATTTCATCTGATCAAAAATGTTTCCTCTCTCAATATCGCGATCTGTCACCAGATCGACACGAGTGATTTCTTGATCATCGAGATAAATAACGACTTCGCCAAAACGAACCCCTTTGGCAACTGGCGCAGGAATTCGCGGAATCGGAATATTGACTTCTTGCCTGATGGCGTCTTTTTTGCCTTTCGGAATGAGTAATGTGACATTATTCGAGGCGACTAACGTTGCCGTGCGATCTTTCCCTTTGGAAATGATCAATGGATCGCCAACAGTAAACCCTTTTCGCAACACCTGCACTTTTTCGAATTGCGTGAAACCTTTGTTAAATAAGGCAACAACGCCTTTATAGCGATCAGCTTTATCGTTTGACCCCATGACCACAGCGATGAGCCGCACATCATCGCGTTGGACTGTCGCGCAAACATTGAAGCCCGCGCCGGAATGAAAACCGGTTTTTAACCCATCCACGCCGGGATATTTCAAAATCAAATCCCGATTGGTATTCGTCAGAACAAATTTGCCATCCCGAAACGTGTCTTCGACCGCCCCTGTCCATTCAAGTACTTTGGGATGTTTCAACAATTCGCGTCCCAGCGTTGCCATATCATACGCGCTGGTGTAATTCTCTTTTTGACCTTTCGCAGGAGGAAGGCCGTGCACATTGACAAAGGTGGTGTCATTCAAGCCTAATTCTTTGGCGCGCGCATTCATCATCTCCACAAACGCATCTGTGCTGCCCGCCACATGCTCTGCCACTGCCGTTGCCGCGTCGTTGGCAGAGTGCATGGCGATGGCTTTCAGCAATTCTCCCAATGGAAATTGTTCTCCTTCGGACAAAAACACCTGACTTCCGCCGATTTTGCTCGCCCAGGTCGAAGTCGTCACCATATCCGTCAGGCTTAATCTACCCGCGTCAATCTGCTCCAATACAATCAGCATCACCATCATTTTGACCAAAGACGCCGGAATCACCTTGCCATGCGCATTATCTTCAAACAAGACCTGGCCAGTTTGCGCCTCCAGCAGAATTGCGGCTTTATAGCCCGAATCTTCAGCAGCCATAGCGCCTGAGCGCATCAGACAAAACACCACAAGCAACATTCCTCCAACAGCGCGTCGAAAACTTTTTCCCTGCATCTGCATATCTTCCCTCTATTGCTCACAAAACGGCTCCATGAATCCTCGACCATTCGGCGTTGCGCATGAACTTCCCCCCCATGCTGGTCGAGATTCATCTGCCTGATATTCACGTAAACAGAGTGATGTTCTACAAAATGGAAACGGTAAAGATATGCCAAATGTTGTCAAGTATTAGTTCGCAAAGAACAACACTTCATTGGTTCAGCGCGTATTTATCGGGGATTCGATGTGATCAGAAGGACAACTAATGCAGGGAGGCGGGGGGGCTTCGTCGCTGTCACTCCTCGCAATGCAGATGTTCACGAGACTTCACAGCCCAGCCGGGCGATCCCAGAGCAGAAAATATGTTAGCATCAGTCTGAGGCCGCTAAATAGGCCGAAATCGTGTCGAAGACTTCTGCGCGGATGGAAGGAACGCTATTGGTTAATTGATGCCCGGCCTCATCAATCCAGCAAATATCAGCATAAGGAAGTTTCGTCTGCAAAAATCGAATATTATATTCCCATGCGACCACATCATCTTGCTTCCCCTGAATAATCAACGCAGGAGAGGCAATCGGCGGCAGCGTTTGCACGGCTCTGTTCCAATCAAAGACGGCGCGCACCCATTGCAACGGCACGCGAGCGGTCTGCAAGGGGTCTGTCTTTATGAGCGTCAGGAATTCAGGGGCTGCCAGTTCACGGGGCTGGCGGCGCGGCACAGTTTTTATGCCAATTGGCGTTCCCAATCCATAGCCGAGCTTGGAGAGATACCAATGCTTATATCGCACTAATGGCGCTAAAAAGATCATGCGCTCGAATCGCTGATTGGGATGCTTCGCAAGATAACTCAGCGCAATCGCTCCGCCTGTGCTATGACTAATCAGTGCATACGGCGCGGGCAGCGTCGGTTGACAAACCCGCAGCACATCGTCGAAACTGCGCGTGTATTCATCAAATGATGCAATCGAGGCTCGTTCCCCTGATGACAGGCCATGTCCCGGCAAATCATATACCACCACCGCCCGATGATCTTCAAGACAGGCATCGATCAAATTGCGTAAAATTCCTGTATGATCAAGATAGCCATGCAGCAGAAAAACCGTTCCTACTGGATGTGACGGCAGAAAAACATGCGTCATCAATTCATACGAGCCTGATGTCACAACACCCCACCGATGCTGAACATGCGCAAACTCCAGCCCATAAAATTTCAAATATGCTTGTAACGCGGGTGATTCTGAAATCGGAGACGACATAACAAACGGCTGGCGCTCGTGTTGTAATTGTAACAATGCGGGGTAGAGTGGATGCATTTCTGGTTGATATTGAGGGGGTAATGCGCATGCTCCTATGAGGAGTAACATTCCTACAAGATACACCACAAAAACGCCCCATCGTCGAACATCTCGTCTTGTCACCATCATAATGCCCCTCGCTTCATGCGCATGGGCTGTCAAGAGAAAAACACGGCAGACAGCGCATTTTTTATTGACAAATTGATAATATCGCCAGAGTCTTATGCTGTGGAAAAAGATGATTTCGCTCCAGACCTGACGAGTTTTTGGAGATTGGTGGTCTTTATATCACTGATGTTACGCAGCGCCGCCGACAATTCCCCTCCTGGGAGGGGCAAGGGGTGGGTTCGTCCGTGAGTGATTGCTCGTGTCAAGAACCC
>DF820456.1:706001-731473 GCA_000739515.1 Candidatus Moduliflexus flocculans | reverse complement strand
ATACCCGCAGCGATTTCCAGGTATTATATGACGATCAGGAATCCATTGGCCGATACAACATTGACAGTGATGGATTCTCTATTGGTCTTGGCGGTTTTCTCCCACGCATCGGTTTTGTCTATGCAGGATACAACTTAGAGAATGTGGATGCTTCCCTGAAGGCCACTATCGAAGAAGAGACGACAAGCCTTCTTGATTTTGATGAAAACGTTTCTTCAATTTTCGTCAGAACCAGAATTGACCGACAAGATACCTACCCCTTCCCGCATTCCGGCGGGTTAGTGGAAATCGATTTTTACTGGGCCAGCCAAGATTTCGGGGGCGAGGTTGACTTCTCCAAATTGTCGTTCAATTGGGATCGTTATTTTCCGATTGCGAAAAAACATACGTTTGGGATCCGGCTGCAAGGAGGAACGGATTTCAATACAGAACTCCCCGCCTACAACCAATTTTTATTAGGCGGACGAGATTCGTTTGTCGGGTATAAAGCTGAGGAAATTCGCGGGAATAATTTAGGAATTCTGGGATTAGAATATCGCTATCAACTCTTAAAAATGCCTGCGCCAATTGGCGGCAGCATGTTTTTCACACTCATCGGCAACGCTGGCGATGTCTGGGAGAAAATCAGCGACGTGACTGAAGACTTTTCTCCAAGATACGGCGGCAGTGCGGGAATCGGCGTGGATACCTTCTTAGGGCCGGTCACGGCTGATTTCTCAATGGGTGATGAAGGACGGTATATCTTTTATTTGAGTATCGGGAAAAAGTTTTAATGGGAAGGAACGTGTAAAAATAACGTTGTAGAAGAGCCCTCACGAGTGTTAAAGACCTGTGAGGGCTTCTTTTTTTATGTGGTTGCCTGCAACGAGGATTCTCGCCCATAATCGCGATAATCCAGAATTCGATCATGGAAAACGCTTAATTTCTCAATCCGCACGTGATGCCGCATCCGGTTCAAGGCGCGTTCCTGAATTTGGCGGATACGCTCGCGCGAACAGCCGTAAATTCGCCCCACCTCTTCAAGCGTTAACCCGACCTTTTGATCAAACACGCCAATCGCTCGATAACGCATGAGAATGCAGCTAAACGCATACCGGCCTTTTACGCCCGTTGGCGGCGACCAGTATTGACAGGAACTATCTTCGCAGCAACGCAGCGGATGCTCGACCAATTCTTCTAACGGCAAATAGAGCATGGCATCCCGTTCAGCCCGCGAACAACCGGCATGAATCAGCACGCGCCCATCACCGACTTTGCGCCAGAGTTGTTCTTTCTGCCCGAATCGTAATGCAAATACATCAATATATGTTGAGGTGACGTCCTCCTGCCCCGGTTGAATGACAAATGGATGTTGTTTATTCGGATACAGATAAACCGTCACCTCGCGATCCTGATAGACCACGGCTTTACGCTGCAAATGTTCAGCGACAGACAAGAAGCGAATGGTGTTATCGGAGGTTATAATCATAATTCCCTTCCTTCAACGCGCTTCCTCGACAATTGTTCGCCAAGAAACGCCGTTCTGATCATCAATGTTTGAGAGAGCCGCTTTTACATCTCCAACTCTCTATATGATAGCGTTTCTTTCTCGTTTTGTCAAGATGGTTTCAGGAGATTCGCTGTATTGACACAGAACGTTATGGACAGAGCTATCAGACACCGCCAAGGTGTCTGACAGCGTTTCCCTGACCACAACGTATTGTGTCAATACAATTAGCGACAGGCACACGCTCGTGATCACAGGATGGCTTACCGCCAACTCCCGGCATTCGTCTTCATGTCTGCTAATAAACGGCGGATGTCGTCGGCATGTTCGCCATTTGGAGATAATTCCTGGGCGCGTTCGAAGAATTTGCGCGCGTTGTCAGCATCGCGCATTTGATAGAATGCCAGTCCGAGATGATAGTTAATGGTCGGTTGAAATGGAATCTGTTGCAGCGCGAGTTGAAATTGTTCGATAGCCCGGACATATTCTCCACGTTGGTAATAGACCCATCCCAGCGTATCGAGAATACCAGCGGATTTTGATAAAGAGACTGCCTGTTGCGCGAATTGCAACGCCTCGTCAAGCGATGTTTTCTGTTCGGCATACGTCCAGGCTAACTGATTCAATGCTAATGCCGAATTCGGCTGAATTCGAATGGCTTCGCGATAGGCTGCAATGGCGTCCGCACTCTTGCCCTTGCTCTCATATAACATGCCTAAAAAAACATATACTGACGTATCATCAGGGCGATAACGGAGGTATTCCCGATACATGTCAATCGCTTTTTCCACTTGCTGCTGCTGCTGATACAATTCTGCCAGCACCCGATCCACATATATCAGCGATGGCTCAATCGCTTTGACCTTTTCAAAGGCTTGCAGCGCCTGTTGATATTTATCTTGCCGCTTGTAAATATTGCCAATTGCATACAGCAAAAATGGGTTGTTTTCTGTCCGCCACAATGCCGTCGTATAGGCATCGAGCGCAAATTTTAGCCATTGTTTGGAGGCGCAGAGAACGCCTAAATTATAATACTGCGCAGACACAGCCGCTTGATCGCCATAAAATGAACGCAGCATCTGTTCTTTCACGGTAAACTCGAGCATGGACTCCGTGACATGCTGAAATTGTTCTGCGGCATCTGAGAAGCTTTTTTGCGAAACATAGACATTGCCTAAAATGAACCGCGCCAATAAGTTATCAGGCGCGCTGCCAAGCACTTCCTGCGCGTCACGAATCGCGGATTGATAATTTTGCGAAAATTGATGCGCAATTGCCCGCGCAAGCAGCGCTTCAATTTTACCATCAGGCAATGCGGCGGCATGGTCGAACTGTGTAATCGCCAAATCCACGCGATTTTGAATCAGATACAAAATCCCCAGAGCGATCCACGCCTGACTGTTCTCTGCGGCTGCTACCGTAATTTCCCTAAACGAGTTGGCCGCATTCTCCATATCGCCGCGTCTGGCATACGCATCAGCCAGAATCAGCCGCACCTGGATATTTTTGTCATCGAATTTGAGATAGCTTGACGCCAGGCTAATCAGCTTATTATGATTGGCCTGACGCAGATATAATCCCAACAATGGCTCAAGCGTAAACTGGAAAAAGATGGAGGACTCCGGAATTTTTTCAAACATCGCAATCGCTTCATCATCGCGTTGCTGCCGCTGATAAATTCTTCCCAATTCAAGAATGGCTTCTGCGGCATTAGGGGCAATTTCCAATGCTTGCCGGAAATAGCGCATTGCGCCGAACAATTCGCCCTGAGCGGACTCTATCTGTCCTAATTTGATATACGCATTCACAAATTTGGGGTCAAACGCGAGCGCCTTCTGGAAATATTCTTTCGCTCGCATGAGATCATTTTTCCCTAAATACGCACGCCCGATGATTTCATACAACGATGGGCTGGACGAATCGCGTTTGATCGCCTCAAGCGAGAGCGCAATCGCTTTGTCAAAATCTTTTTGAGATAAATAAATCACCGCCTGACTCATATACACTTTCGGAGAATCGGGATAACGTGATTTCACGGTATCAAGCAATTGAATTGCTTTCTCGAATTGCTTTGTTTGAGCATAGGCCGAGCTCAAAATACCAATAACGTCCATGTTATCAGGGGCGATTCGCAAGGCGCGATTGGCATACAAAATCGCCTCATCATAGATGCCTCGCTGCATTTTGATATAGGCTAATTGCGTCAGGGTCGGGAGATGGTTCGGCAAAATATTTAAGACACCCTCATATTCTTTGATCGCGCCATCTTCATCTTGAAGGGCTTTATAGACTTCGGCTAACGCATAACGCGCCTCGACAAATGTCGGGTTTTCTTGCGTAACCTGCTGCAATTTCTCTTTCGCCTCGTTTAATTTTCCTTCTCCAACGTCAATGCGGGCAGAAACATACAGCACATCATTATCCCGCCCATTTTTTTGCGCCAATGGTTCAAGCGTCTTTCGCGCTTGAGCGAGTTGCTGGGTCGAAACGTATAATAGACTTAACTCAAGCAAGGCGACACGGGAGGTTGGATCAACGCCAAGCACTCGTTGGTAGGTCGCAATCGCGTCCTGAACGTGGCCTTGCAATGTAAGAGCTTTCCCGATATTAAGCTGAATTTCGATCTGCGAGGGATTCGCTTCTGCAAGAGGACGAAGAATCGCAAGCGCATCATCAGGTTGACGCATTTTCAGAAAAAGCGTCGCCTGATGAAGTTGTACCTGACGCAGAAACGACTCCGCAAGGTTCGTTTCCTGGGCAAGTTGCGCTGCTTTCGTGAACTGCGTCAATGCCGCCTCATATTGGTTTTGCTGCATCAAAATCAGGCCTTGTAAATCAACCGCTTCAGCATTTTTCGGATCACGGCTCAATACCTGTTCAACAGTTTTTTGAGCGCCTTCAGCGTCATCATTTTTCAGTTGCGCAATGGCTAAATTGATGTATGATGGAATATGATTGGAATCTAATCTTAATGCCTGTTGATAAGCGGCAATCGCTAATTCAAATTTCCCCAATCCCGCCTGAGCGAGGCCATAGCTGTATTGCGCCATCATCAAGTTCGGCAGGCGTTCGCTGACAATCTGTAAATATGGCATGGCTTCCTGAAAGTTACCTTCAAATAGATAGGCGCGCCCGATAATAAAGCGAATTCGGAGATCAACTTCTGCGGGAAGCGTTTCCGTATTGGCCGCTTGAAATTGTTCGATCACGCTTCTCGCCATTTTCGGATCATTTTTCGAAAGATACGCTTCTGCCAATCCCATCGCAGCCGTTGCATTTTTTGCGTCTTGTTTCAGCGCGTGTTCATAGAGGGTCTTCGCGGAATCTATTTGACCTGTATTCAAGTAAAACGTGGCGGCGGCCAGCATAACGTTGAGTTGTTCAGGCTGCCGATTCAGCGCATCTACAAAGACTTGCTGCGCCTCGCGGTTTTTTCCCTGCAACAGATAGATTTGCCCCAACGCAATCGTCGCTTCCACAGAACCAGGGGCGATCTCAAGCGCTTTTTTCAACGCGGTGATCGCGTCATCGCTCTTTTGCTGAGCATAGAAGATGGAACCTAACGCAGTATATGCCTTTGCATTATCCGGAAAATCGCGCAGGATTTTTTCCAATTCCTGCTGCGCCTTTGTCAAATCTTGCTGGCGGAAGAGATAATAATTAGCCACCTCTAATCGCGCGTCAACATTTTTCGGGTCGCGCGCTGCGGCGTTATCAAATGCAATAAATGCCTTATCGAATTCCCGGACTTTCGTATATGCCAGACCTAATTGATAGTAGGCTTCCGCATACGAGGGATCGGCTTCTATGGCATTCTTGAATTCTAAAATTGCGGCCTGAGCGTCATCTTTTTTCAGCGCTTCCAGTCCCTTTTGATAATACTTGAGTTTTCGTTGCTCCGGCGATCCTTCGCAACCTGATAACACACCACTCAACAACACGATGCCACAACAAAGCCATATAAACGAGCGAACCGTTCCTGCGCGAGACAATCGCGGCATAGATAAGACCTCTCTTTTTTTCTCTCAAACAACGCTGTCATTCCAGCGATCTCTGCCTATTGAATTTAAATACACGAACCTGCGTGATTCATAACTATCATTCCAGACGCAGAAGATGTCAAGGAAACAATCGTTTTCCTTGACAAATTCTCTCATGAATTGTGTAAAACCTCGGTTGTTTTGACATGAATTCGCCTGAACTATCTACGGCAAAACTCAGGAGGCGTATGAAAAAATCATTTTTGCCCTATCTCGTTCCGTTTGCCGCGTTTTTGATCTTGACGTATGTTGGCGCCTACAGCGGGCAGCATGGCGTGTATATTTTTTACGCAATAAAAACGCTTGTGGTTGGCGGGCTTCTTTACTATTATTATTCGCGTGGCAGCTACCCGGAACTTCAGTGGAAATGTTCATGGATTGCCATATTGGTCGGCATTCTGGTCTTCATCATCTGGGTGGCTCCAGATGAAGCATCTCGTCGTTTCGGCGGAGACTGGCTGCGTTTCATCAAACTTGGCAAAGATGATCAATTCACCCCCTATCAATACGGCGTTGGCATGCTCGCCTGGCTTATCATCGCCGTTCGCCTGATTGGCGCAGTCATTGTCGTGCCGGTTTTCGAAGAACTTTTCTGGCGCTCGTTTGCGCTGCGCTGGTTAATCAACGACGATTTTCTCAGCGTGCCGGTTGGCGCATTTACCTGGCTCTCATTTGCGATTGTGACACTCGGCTTCGGTTTCGAACATCACGAATGGCTGGTTGGCCTGCTCGCGGGCGTGTTGTATGCCGCGCTGCTGTATAAAATGAAAAACCTGTTTGACTGCGTGTTAGCACATGCCGTGACGAATCTTCTGCTCGGCATCTACGTGCTGAGCACGCAGCAATGGCATCTCTGGTGACGCCGATGAACGGACGCCTGTACGATCTTGTCATTCCCTCATACGCGAAGGTCAATCTTGGCCTCTATGTGTTAGGGAAACGTCCTGACGGGTATCATGATATCTGGACGATTTTTCAGCAGATCGAATTTCACGATTTGCTCTATTTTAATATGCATGATGCGCCATTGACCGTGACGACCACTCATCCCGATCTGCCGGGAGGACAGGACAATCTCGTTTACCGCGCCGTCCGTCTGCTGTCGGAAAAATATGGTTGTTCCGACCGGGTAGCGATTCACATTGACAAGCGCATTCCGATGGGCGCAGGACTTGGCGGCGGCAGCAGCAACGCGGCGGCGGCGCTGCGCGGCATGAACCACCTGTTTCAGATCGGCCTGACGCGAGAGCAATTAGCTGAGATCGGCGCAATATTAGGTTCGGATGTGGTCTATTTTTTATATGGCGGCACAGCGCTCGGCACAGGACGCGGAGAGCAGATCACGCCATTGTCAGACCTTCCTGCCTGCTGGTTGCTCCTGGTTTACCCGGCAATTCACGTTTCCAGCGGTTGGGCATATAAAAATATAAATTTAAAGTTGACAAAAAATATCCCTCTGAATATGGGGGATGCAGAAAGAAAAGATGACGTTGCGGGTCTGCTTTATACGTTAGAAAATATGTTAGAAGAGCCTGTCAGCGCAAGGTATCCGATTATCGGCGAACTGAAAACACGCTTGACCAATATTGGCGCAGAGACTGCCATGATGTCAGGCAGCGGTTCAACGGTGTTCGGAATTTTTAAAGATAAGGAATTCGCAGAATACGCTCGACAGCAAGTGCAGACGCCAGAGTGGCAATGTATTGTGACGAGGTTTGCTCCTCGAACAGACACGCTGGAATTTGTATAAAATACGGGTCTTCTCTTCAATAGATGAAATTGGGGTGTCGGCAAGCGGTAAGCCACTAGGTTTTGGTCCTAGCATTCGGGGGTTCGAATCCTCCCGCCCCAGTTCTCTCCTTCCTGAAATGTGGTTTCTGAGGATATTCTCATCATTCCAAAACATGGCAAGAATAGGAGAGGAATGTGTAAAACCCGAAATTGGCAGCGTAGCGCGTGTATTCTTAATGTGTATGGTTTTTTTAAATGTTTAAGGAGGAAGAGAAACAATGGAGCAGGTTCGATTAGCATCACAAATTCGTACAACCAATGGAAAAGGCGCGGCGCGGCAACTCCGGCGCGCAGGACAAATTCCAGCGGTGATGTATGGCGGCAAACATGGCAATCTTTCGTTAATGTTGAGTTCGCATGATTTACGCCTGTTGATCAGCAAAGGGATTGGTTCGCATTTGATTGACCTTGAAATCGCTCGCGAAGGAAGCACAGAGAAAGTTCCAGTCATTCTCAAAGAATATCAACTCGATCCTGTCAAACGCTCATTATTGCACGCCGATTTCTTCGAAGTGACCATGGATCAGGCGATTGAAATTCAAGTGCCTATTGAATTGATTGGCACAGCTCCGGGCATAAAGGCTGGCGGCGTCATTGAATTTGCGACTCGCGAATTATCAATTGAATGTCTCCCCGGCGATATTCTTGATAAAGTCGAAGTAGATATTTCAGCCCTTGAAATCGGGAGCGCCATCACTGTCAGAGATATCAAACTCAGCGAGAAATATCGCGTACTGACCGACGAAGAAGTCGTTGTCGTGACAATCGCCGCGCCATTGACTGAAGCCGATCTGGAAACCAGTCAGGAAGGCCCGGCTGAACCGGAAGTCATTCAAAAAGGCAAGAAACTGGAAGAAGAATAATCTTCCAGGCTGGCCGATTTTTCAACGGTTTTCAGGAAAAAATCCATGTGGCTTATCGTTGGATTGGGGAATCCGGGACGGCAATATGCCGAGACGCGGCATAATGTCGGGTTTATGGTCACAGACATGTTGGCCGAGCACTTCCCGGTTTCCTCCCGGCGTTCTGACGCGGGGTATTCTCTTCGAGCTATTACTCTTCAGCAGCAGGATGCGCTCCTCATTCAACCTCACACCTATATGAACCTCAGCGGCGTGGCGGTTGAAGCCGTGTTACGCCAGTACGATGAGTCTCCAGCACAAATGATCGTGGTTTACGACGATCTCGATCTCGCTCCCGGACGATTACGGATACGGACAAAGGGCGGTCATGGAGGGCATAAAGGCGTCAAATCAATTATTGAGCATCTCTCCACCCAGGAATTTCTGCGAATTCGCATCGGAATCGGACGCCCTCAGGATGACGTGGTAGATTACGTCTTACAGCCATTTTTGCAAGAAGAACGCCCCGTTATTGGGGAAGTCATGCGGCAGGCCATTCACGCCATTGAGTTGATCGTCTCGGGTCAAATTGCGATGGCGATGAATCTTTATAACCGTAGCTGACGTTCGGAATTGTCCGAAGACGCAGCATTGTCACCAACAACTAACAGGAGGAGGAAATTCAATATGCAAGGCTTAGTGACGTTGGCGCCCGTTTTAGGGGTGCTGGGTTTGGTGTTCGCCGGATATTTGTATATGTTTGCCAAAAAACAACCGGTCGGAACGCCGAAAATGGAAGAAATCGCGAAATTGATTCACGAAGGCGCGATGGTCTTTCTGGCAAGAGAGTACAAAATTCTGGCCGTGTTTATTGTTGTCGTCTTTGCCCTATTAGCCTGGAAGATTAACCCGCAAACCGCCGTTGCCTTCTTAAGCGGCGCAATTTGCTCGATGGTTGCTGGTTTCTTCGGCATGAACGCGGCGACGATTGCTAACGTGAGAACGTCGGCCGCCGCGAAAGATGAAGGGCAGGCCAAAGCGCTGTTAGTCGCGTTTTCCGGCGGCGGCGTTATGGGGATGTGCGTGGCGAGCCTCGGCGTGTTAGGCGTCGGCGTCTTTTATCTCATCTATGCTGAGAAAAATCCGTCTATCATTAGCGGTTTTGCGATGGGCGCAAGCTCGATTGCTCTGTTTGCCCGCGTCGGTGGCGGCATTTACACCAAAAGCGCGGATGTCGGCGCTGACCTCGTCGGCAAAGTCGAAGCCGGGATTCCTGAAGACGATCCGCGCAACCCTGCGGTCATTGCGGATAACGTTGGCGATAATGTCGGCGACATTGCTGGTATGGGCGCAGACTTGTTCGAATCTTATGTCGGCGCGATTATCGCGACAATTGCACTTGGCGCGACGCTCATGAATCAAGGGGATTTACGACATGCGTTCATGGCCTTCCCATTACTGGACGTCATGGCCGGTTTGATCGCATCCGGGATCGGCATCGGCTCGATGTATTATCTAAAAAATACAAGCGATCCGGCTGCTGCGCTGAGAAATTCGACATTTGTAGCCGCCGGGTTCTTTTTGGCTTTCACCGTGATTCTTCAATTTGCGTTGAAACTCCCGTTCGCCATCACGCTGGCGGTCTTTTCGGGGACGATTGCCGGGATCATCATCGGCTTGATCACTGAATACTACACCTCAAAAGGCCCTGTTGTTCGCATCGCGGAATCTTCGAAAACCGGCGCGGCGACGACGATTATCACCGGCCTGGCCGTCGGCATGGAAAGTTTAGTGCTGCCAGTCTTGATGATCTGCCTCGCCATTTATGTCGCTTACCAGAGCGGCGCAGCGGCAGGCATCGGATTATATTGCATCGCGATTTCCGCGGTGGGCATGTTAGGAACAGTCGGCATCACGATGTCGGTTGATGCTTACGGCCCGATTGCTGATAACGCTGGCGGCATTTCCGAAATGGCGGAATTAGGCCCGGAAACGCGCAAGATTACGGACGGCCTCGATGCAATCGGCAACACGACGGCGGCCATGGGCAAAGGCTTTGCGATTGCGTCGGCAGCATTGACGGCATTAGCGCTCTTCTCAGCTTATAGCGAAACGATTAACACCGCAAGAGCGGCAGCGACCTATTCTGGAAAATTCGCCGGACAGAAAGTGCTGATCAGCCTCGTCGAATCGGATGTTGTCATCGGCGCATTTATCGGCGGCGTGATTCCATTCCTGATCGGCGCGTTGACCATGAGCGCGGTCGGTAAAGCGGCGTCGAAGATGGTGGAAGAAGTGCGTCGCCAGTTCCGCGAAATCAAAGGCTTGATGGAAGGCAAAGCGAAAGCGGATACCGGCCATTGCGTTGACATTGCCACCACAGCCGCCCTCAGAGAGATGATCGTTCCGGGCGTGACGGCCGTGATTGCGCCTGTCATCGTCGGTTATGTGTTCGGCGCGGATGCGTTGGGCGGCATGTTGGCTGGCGCGACGCTGTCTGGCGTGTTCTTAGCGCTGATGATGTCGAACAGCGGCGGCGCCTGGGATAACGCGAAGAAATATATCGAAGCCGGCAACCTCGGCGGCAAAGGTTCACCGGCGCACAAAGCGGCAGTCGTTGGCGACACCGTCGGCGATCCGTTCAAAGATACCTCTGGCCCGGCCATGAATATCTTGATTAAGTTAATGTCGGTTGTGTCGCTCGTGCTTGCGCCATTGTTTGCGTAGTTTCGCAAGTATCAAAAGCAAAAGCCCTGTCGGGATTCTAATCCTGACAGGGCTTTTTTGTTGAACTACACGGATGGGTGTAAGCAAGGATATTTTCGTTTAGACTCGCCTCAGAAATAATATTGTAGCGAGAAACTGGTGTTTCGCCCTCACCGAAACGCAGTTTCGGCGTACAATTGTGACACGTTATTTCTGCGACGTTCCTTATCCTTTCTTACCCCCATCCGTGTAGTTCAGTTATGCCTTCTTCAAATATTTTTCCTGCTCGTACTGCGCAAACAACTGTCCCCACGTCGTTTCCTTCCGCCATTTCAGGAATTTATTTCTGTCAATCAGCGGCCAGTGAATGTAATCATGATTGACTTCCGACACGAGAATCGGGATATTGACGAGTGGCGTGCGGAAAATAAATTTTTGTAGCGCTTTGGTCGGACCGTACCACGACAGCCAGCCTAAAAATTTTTGAAACGACTTCCCGACGGAAAAATGCCAGTTCACGCCGCTGATATCTGCCCCGACGACTTCGATGTCGCGGACATCGCCGACGCCTAATTTCTGATCATGCGCCATCCGAATATAGCCGATCGAGAGCGGATCCATGCCCATCAATTTTGCGGCAACCGCATCAATCGCTACCTGATCCGCGCTCGCTAAAATCACATTCTTGACCTGCGGATCCATCGTGCGCGGCCCCGGCCCGTTTCCCGCCGTTGTCCCATCCATGACAGCGAAAATGCCCGGATGGATTTCTTTTTGAATCGTCAGCAAATCCACTAATGTTTCATGAATCCAGGAGTGCGTATAATGGCGGTAGGTATTCAGCAGGCCGCCGAACGCATTTTTCATCGCGCCGGTCGTTGTGGTGTAGATATGGCATTTCACAGTCGGCAGATGCACGATATTTTTGCCGATGAAATAATCGGGAATGCGAATCTGATGATCGGGAAATATCCGATCCAGCGCCAACATTTTTCCTTTCGGCTTGAACACATTCCAGGTCATATCTTCCGGCTTGAAATTATACAGCACCGGAATCTGATACTGCTTGAAAATCGGCATGTAAAGGTTTAAATCCTCGCCTTTAAAGGTGTTGATCACAACGGTTTTGTTCTGCACGCAGGTGATATCCTGAAATCCGGCATTTTTCAGCGCCACAATCGTCCCTTCTAATTGCCAGGGCGTCGTGTTCGCGCCAGGAAACGGGTAATGCCACGAAATATTATCCTTCAAAATTGTGGTCGCTTTAGGATCAAGCGCCTGCTTGACGCCCGCCATCTCCATCAGCCTCTCGTAATCGGTTAGTACGGTTTCCGGCGTCGTGTATAAGACAGCGACTGTTGCTTTTTTCATAAACATGCCCTCCATAAAGAAGTATCAGAATCTTTCAAAGAGCCTGACACCTTGTTTTTGTCTGCACCATTTATAAGAATTTTGGGTAAATGATGTGTAAACAGTGAATTTTGTCAAGCAGGATTCCAATCAATCAAAAGGAAGGAAATTTCTTATCCAACAGCACGAATCGTCATGATAGAGCAAGAGAGCGAACGCAACGCTTTTTCTGCGACGCTGCCTAATAACAGGTGTTCCAGCCCCGTTCGGCCATTCGTTCCCATCACCACCAAATCAATCTCTTTTTTTTCCACGATCGATTCAATTTTCGAAAATGGGTCGCCAGGGAGCAGCATCCGTTTGATGCGCAGACGCGAATGGTCGCCGCCACTTTCTTCGAGTAATCGTGGAAACACTTCCCATAGCTTGATTTTTTCGCCGTGCAGCATGATAACAGTATGTTCTTCATCATCAGCGCTGGTCTCTTTTAATTTTTTTTCGAACACTGTAAGGGTATAAATCGTCGCATTATAGCGAGACGCAAACAACACCGCGTGATAAAATGCCTGTTTTGACGCCGGAGAAAAATCGAGCGGCACTAAAATCTTATCCACCTGAAATGTGCCAGACGTGTCGCGGATTTGTGGCATGACATAGTTATCAGAGCCAGTCGCTCTCGGCTTTTTGATGATTAACACGGGGCAATGCGCCTGTCGCAACACTTTTTCAGAAACGCTTCCCTGCATCAAGTGGCGTAGCCCGGAGACGCCACGCGATCCCATTACGATCACATCCGCGCCGATCTTTTTGGCAGCCGAGAGAATGACGCTGGCTGGATTGCCTTGCGCCACAAGCTTTTTCACAGACACAGGCATTTCATAACCAATCTTATGCGCCAAAAATTTGCTCAATCGCTGCGCCGAGCGTTCAGCATCGTCACCAACATATAAAAAATAGACTGTTGCTTTATAGATTGTGGCAAGGGAAATCCCCTGCCGCGCAGCTAATTCGGAATGTTCGGAGAAATCAATTGGAATAAGAAGTTTTTTATAATCCGCCATCGCCCTATCAAACCAATTGGAAAGTATCAAACGCCAACATGATGAATATGAAACACAAACGAGATGGAGCCTGCATATCGCCCAAAATACGCTAAAAGGTTTACAGAAAATGCGAAATGTGTCAATAAAATATTCAAGAAAATTACCGATCAGCCGCTTTGCGCTTGACAAATCTTTCGATGATTCATACATGCGATTCCATTGCCTTTCTCCAACACGCTGACAACCCTTCATTTTTGTGATATGAAACATATCATCATCGGCACGGCAGGCCATATTGATCATGGCAAAACCGCGTTAGTCAAAGCCTTAACAGGCACAGATACTGACCGCTTAAAAGAGGAACAGCAGCGCGGCATCACGATTGACATCGGATTTGCCTTTCTTGCGCTTCCGAACGACATCGAGGCCGGAATCATTGATGTGCCGGGACACGAAAAATTCGTTAAAAATATGCTGGCCGGCATCGGCGGCATTGACATCGCGATTCTGGTGATTGCCGCAGACGAAGGAATTATGCCGCAGACCGAGGAGCATCTTGCTATCTGCGATTTGCTTCAAATTCCGCGCGGCGTCGTGGCGCTGACCAAAACCGACTTAGTTGAGGCCGAGTGGCTGGAGATGGTGACAGAAGAAGTGCGCGAAGGGCTGCGAGGCACGTTCCTGCAAGATGCGCCGATTGTGCCGGTTTCGTCGAAAACCGGCGACGGCCTCGATATACTGCGAAACGCGCTATCTGACGCAGCGGCGCAAGTCCAGGAACGCGGCGCTGATGGCATTCTCCGGTTGCCAATTGATCGCGTTTTTACAATCAAGGGGTTCGGCACAGTTGTGACCGGCACGTTGATTTCTGGCGTCGCCGAACAGGAACAGCCGGTTGAAATCTTGCCAGAGCGAATCGTGACGCGAGTGCGCAACATTCAGGTGCATGACGCGCCGGTGGAACGCGCCTTCGCGGGGCAGCGCACGGCGATCAACCTGCATAGCGTCGAAAAACAGGCCATTGAACGGGGCAATGTCCTGAGCGTTCCCGGTTTGCTGACGCCGACATATATGCTGGATGCGTATCTGAAACTCACGCCGAAAGCCTCGCATCCGCTGAAATATCGCAGCCGCGTCCGCCTGCATCATGGCACGAGCGAAATTCTCGCCAGAGTTATCTTGTTTGATCGCGAAGAACTGCTTCCCGGCGAAAGCGCCTATGTGCAGTTCCGCTGTGAAACGCCGCTCATTGCCCTTGCGCGAGATCGCTATATCATCAGGAGTTATTCGCCAGTCATCACCATTGGCGGCGGTGAAATCCTCTATTTGCATCCCGGCAAACATAAACGTTCTTCTGCGCCGGTTGCGCAAATGAAAACGCTGCATACAGGGCAATTCGCCGATATTGTAGCGCATTATGTCGAAGACGCCGAATTTGCGCCGATTTCCGCCGGGCGCATTGCCGGATTGATTGCCATGCCGCCAGCCCGCATCAAAGAAGAAATCGAGCGTTTGCGGCAGCAAGGCGTCATCATCGCCGTTCCAGGCCAGTCGGACGACGTGATTCATGCCAGCCACTATCAACGCGCTCGTCAAGAATTGCAGCGGCATGTTGAGGAATTTCACGCGCAATTTCCGCTGAAATCGGGCATTACCAGAGAAGAACTTCGCAAAAAGCTCCCTGACGCCTTGCCGCAGAGCCTCTTTCAGCGCATGCTTGATGAATTGAGCGCAGAAGGCGCGCTTGAGGTCGAGCAGAATCTCATTCGCCGACAGGCGCATCGCATCCACTTAACGCCGCGCCAGCAGCAGATTAAAGAAAAACTCGAGCAGCGTTATCTGGAGGCGCGTTTTCAGCCGCCGAATAAAAAAGACGCCTTGCAAGACATCGGAGCGCCTGATAAAGAAGGCGAGGCAATGTTCAGCGTCCTGCTGACGGAGAAAACGCTGATTCGGATTGAAGATGATCTCTATTACCATCAAAAAGTGTTTGCCGACATGACCGCCCAAATTATCGAATATCTCAAACAACATCAGGAAATTTCCATCGGCGATGTGAAAAATTTATTTGACATCTCGCGAAAATATTCTGTTCCGGTTATGGCATATTTGGACGCCGGACAGATCACCCTCAGAAAAGGCGATCTCCGAGTTTTGCGCGGGGACGCCTGAGCGCGAACCAGGAGAGGTGGCGTTTAAATCCGTTGTAATCGTCAGAAGCATTATCGCGCGTTAAGGCCGCGATTATCGCCGTTATTCGGCTGTTCCGGTGCTTAACATTTTTATCAGAAAGAGCCGTGTATGTCGAAATGGCGTTTCGACACACGCGCCGCATAAACACGGCGGACGCGGGTGGACGAAAACAATTTCGTCCTACATGTAACAAGGGAGAATATTATGCATATCGCTGTTATAGGCACCGGCTATGTCGGTCTGGTTACAGGAACGTGTTTTGCGGAATTCGGCGTGACTGTCACGTGTGTGGATAATGACGCCACGAAGATCGAGCGTCTCAATAACGGAATTATTCCGATCTATGAGCCAGGACTCGATTCAATGGTAAGTCGAAATGTCAAAGCCGGGCGATTGAGTTTCACAACAGATATTGAAGCCGCAGTCAAAACGGCGTTAGTCATTTTTATCGCGGTTGGCACGCCGCCGAAAGAAGATGGCAGCGCGAACATGCAATATGTCGAACAAGTCGCGAAAGAAATCGCCCGCACGATGGATGGCTATAAAGTCATTGTGACAAAAAGCACTGTGCCGATTGGCACGGGAGCGTGGATTACGAACATCGTCAAAGAACATCAAGCCGAGCCAATCGCGTTTGATGTCGTATCAAACCCGGAATTTTTGCGCGAAGGCGCGGCTATCGAAGATTTCATGCGCCCGAATCGCGTAGTCATCGGCGCGAACACGAGTCAGGCGATTGCGGTAATGAAAGATCTCTACAGCCCGCTTTATCTGATTGAGACGCCGTTCGTCATCACGAACGTCGAAAGCGCGGAAATGATCAAATATGCGTCGAACGCCTTCTTAGCCACCAAAATTTCATTTATCAACGAAATCGCCAACCTATGCGAGTTAGTCGGCGCGGATGTGCATCATGTGGCGAAAGGGATGGGATTGGATCGCCGCATTGGGTCCAAATTCCTCCATCCAGGACCGGGCTACGGCGGATCGTGCTTCCCAAAAGATACGCAGGCGCTCGCGGAAATCGCCAAAAAACATGGGACACAATTTCAGATTGTCGAAACTGTCGTGAAAGTGAATAAAGAGCAGCGCGAACGATGCCTACAAAAGATTCTCATGATGTTAGATCAGAACGTGTCCGGCAAAATCATCGGTATGCTCGGCGTCTCATTTAAACCGGAAACAGACGACATTCGTGATGCTCCGGCACTCGACATCGTGCAGCGTTTGCTGGAACTCGGCGGCCAAGTTCGCGTCTTTGACCCAGTCGCGATGGAAAATTTCCAGAAAGTCTATCCGCAGTTGACCTATTGCGCCGATCCGTATCAGGCCGCAGAAGGAAGCGATGTGCTGGTCTTTATGACGGAATGGAATCAGTTCCGCAAGCTTGATCTGGAGCGGCTCAAAGGCGGTCTCCGGCAGAAAAAAGTCGTGGATTTGCGCAATATTTACGAACCGGCGCAAATGAAAAACATGGGCTTCGACTATATCAGCGTTGGCCGATAGCCTATAACATGAGGCGCGAAGAACGCTCCTTTCTTCGCGCCTCATGTCAGGCGCAGAACAGAAGCTCAATTACGTTATCAGAATTGTCATTTCCGAAAATTTCAACGCGTTCCGTCAGGCGATCTTCTCTTGTTCCCTTCTTTTTGGGCGAAATACAGAATTGACATCTTCTTGCATTGTTTTTGCAGAATGATCTTTTCGAAAATGATTTTTATATCCTGATATTTAAGAAATCGTCTAAAGAAAAACAGTACGAATACAACAACACAACCAAGCAGACCTGGAGGTCAGTATGAAAAACGCCGTGTTCACAATTATGATGAGTCTTATGAGCGTATGCCTGTTTTCGGGATTGGTGTTCGCAGCCTCTGGAGAAAAATATGTTGAACAGCCAGCGCAGATGGAAAGCAAGTTGGCTCCAGAAACCGCGCCGACGCTTTCACCCCCGGCTCATCCTGTTGTCGTACCATTTGAAGTGGGAGAACAACTTCAATATTCCATCAAATGGGGCAAATTCACGGCGGGGAACGCAACCGTTTCGATTGATGACCTTGTAAATTATCAGGGGCATGATGTGTTCAGAATTCTGGTCAGCGGAATGTCCAGCCCGGCGGTATCATTGTTTTATTTCGCGAAACAGGAGATGGAAAGTTTGATTGATGCGAACGGCATGTTTACGCGCCGCTATTTCAGCAAAATTAAAGAAAACGGCAAACTGCGCGAGCGCCTCTACGAATTTGACCAGGAAAATAACCGCGCCACCTATAAAAGCAAAAACTATTATGTTCCGTATGGCATTCATGACGAAGTCTCGGCGGTGTTCTATATGAGAACGTTAGATTTGCACGTCGGGCAGCCGATCAACGTGAACGTCTTCGCAAAACGAAGAACATCGGTTGTCACGTGTAATGTCATCAAACGCGAAACCATTAAAGTGCCTGCTGGCAAATTCGATACCATTTTAGTCGAGCCGATTCTCGATTTCGACGGCGTTATGAAAAAAGGGAAAATGCAAGTCTGGTTTACTGATGATGAACGCCGCATTCCGGTGCAAGTGAAAAGCAAAATGACCATTGGTTCAGTGGTGGTGCGCTTAGAAAAGTATTCTGCCGGGAACGACACGACATTTATGGCAGAACGATAAGCCACAGCACTATGACGCAGAGAGGCGGGCTTCGCCTCTCTGGATGTATTCGAGTAAATATTCATCAACTTTTCATAAGAACTTCATACGAAACTCACGGACAACATGTATGGAATAGAACAGAAGTGTTGATGCTTT
This sequence comes from Candidatus Moduliflexus flocculans, assembly GCA_000739515.1. Lineage (GTDB taxonomy): Bacteria > Moduliflexota > Moduliflexia > Moduliflexales > Moduliflexaceae > Moduliflexus > Moduliflexus flocculans. The sequence goes on along the minus strand of DF820456.1, from coordinate 713,234 downwards.
TACAGCATGTCTGCCGAATGATTAATGATGTTGCATTGCGGTCAGCCTGATTTTCTAAGAGAACACGCTATTATGGAGATGAAGACAATGAATTTTACCAGTTATATCGAAAAAGACAGCAGCTATCTTCAACAACCGGTCATTTCTACGAACGAAATTGCTCAATTACGCATATTAGCAAGACAATCCGAACAGTTGCGATTGAATGCGCTGACGACTCATGCCATTCACAAATTAATGGCGCTTGATCCTGAACATCGCGATCAATACGCAGAACGTCTTGCTCGAAATAACAACGGAAACCGTGATCGTGGGAAAACTGCGTGGCTGAACTAACCCCCCCCACCAGAAAGAACACTCGAAAAACCCTGCTGCACGTCAGAAAGACGCCTGGCAGGGTTTTTTGTTCCAGAGAATCTGCTTGACAAAATTTCCGCCTGCCGCAAGGCATTTTTTATGAATGCTGACTTTATCAATAGTCATTTCCTTGATTTCAAGGGATATTTCACGATAATTCCGTTGCAGTCTATGTAACGTTTGCCGATAGGTTCATGCGCCGAAGATATTTCTTTCGTCTATTTCTGATCGTCGTGATGCCTCTCATGTGTGCCAGGTCGGTAATGGCTGGAATATATGACGGGCAGCGAATTGTTAACGTGCAAATTTCCTGCATAACGGCGCAGGAATTACAGCGGCATATTTTAGGCAAAATCGCTATCCATACTGGAGACCTGTTTTCGGAAACGGCAATTCGCGCCAGCATTCGCGAAATCTATTCACTGAACTGGTTCTCGCAGATTACGGTTGACGCAGAAATGACCGGAGACGGCGTCCGCCTGACCTTTTGTCCCCTCGCCTTCCAAACCGTTTCAAAAATTCAACTACATGGGAATTCTCGCCCATACAAAGACAAGTTAGAGGCATCACTCGGCATTAAACCCGGAGAAATGGTTTCAGACGTAAAAATGCTCGCGATTCGCGAGAATATTCTGTCATTTTACCGGCAGCAAGGCTATTATAAAGCGTCCGCATCGCTCAAAACAGAAGCAGAGCCAGGCACAGATAAAGTCATCTTGCTTATTGATATTCAGGAAGGCGCGCCAAGTAAAATCGGGTCTATCGCGTTTGAAGGCCAGACGATTTTTACTGAGCAGGAACTGCTCAAAATATCCAAATTAAAAATCGGACAATATTTTAAATTGGACGTCATTGGAGACGCGCAAAAAACGATTCAGAACGCCTATCTTGCTCGCGGCTATCTGGATGCGGCGAGTAATGCGGCCTTACGCTCGGTATATGAAGAAGCAACCAATCAAGTCAATCTTGTCATCGTCATCACCGAAGGCGCCGAAACGACCATCGAACTCCAGGGAAATACGCACATCCCCAGCGCAAAATTAAGAAAACAGTATCAGATTGCCGACTTTGCCAATGCCAATAAAGAAGTGCTGGAACAAATCCGACAAAAATTTCTTGATCTGTATCATCAGCAAGGCTTTGCGTTTGCGCAGGTGACGTATGAAGATGCGCGAAAAAGCGCTCCGCCGAAAATTATCTTTACCTTCGACGAAGGGATGCAGGCGCGCGTTAAAGACGTGACATTTGAAGGAAATCAGGCATTTAAAGACAACACATTATCGAAATTATTATTTACCAGAACTCCGGGGCTGTTCCATAAAGGATTTTATCAAGAAAAGGATTTTCAAGATGACCAGTTGGCTATCAGAGCATTTTATCAGCAGCACGGCTATTTAAGCACGGCAGTCGCAGCCTCTACTCGTTATAGCGACGACCGATCTGAAGTGGTGTGCCATGTAAAGATCACCGAGGGAATCCTGACCCGTATAGAACGGCTGACCATTTTGGGCGAACAAGATAACGCGGTGCGGAAACGCTTGGAAAAAACCTTGACGTTGAAAGAAGGTGACCCATTCAACCCGGCGCTTCTTGATCAAATGATCTCTTCCATGAAAGATATCTATGCTGATGATGGGTATATTCAGGCCAACATCGGCATTTTCCCCGAATTTAGCTCAGATCAAAGCCAGGTGTCAATTGTGTTCCAAATCCAACGCGGACAGCAGTTCCGGGTCGGCGCGATTACGATTGAAGGCGTGGTGCGCACGAAAAAAGAATTTGTCACGCGCGAACTTCAAATCCATGAAGGAGATGTGTATAGCCGCGAAAAAATTAAAGACACCACCAGACGGCTGTTGCAATCAGGTTTTTATGAAAGCGCCTCGTTCCGGCAGCTTGATCCGAAAAGCACGAGCATCGTGCAGCCGATGCTGATCGAGGTCACGGAAGCCTCTGCGAAAGATGTCAAATTCGGCGTCGGCTACGGAACGGAAGACGGGGTTAAAGGGTTTGTAGAATACGCTGACAAAAATCTGTTTCATTATGGCGGGCGGGCTGTGGCGCGAATCGAAGCCAGCGAAGAGCGCCCAAAAGCGACGCTCAGCTACATTCATCCGCATTTTATCGCCGCGCCGAATACGCTGATCGCCACGATTTTCGATGATATTCGGAAAGATAATGACAGTTTCAAAAATGAACAACGTGGAGGGCGTTTGATGCTGAGTTATGATATTAAACAAGAGATGTCTTTGACTGGCGGGATTTTTTTCGAGCAAAACGACCCGACAGAAATTAAAGAAGATGCCATGTTGTCGGAACTCGATAAGGAGCGCTCCAATACCGCCGGACTCGCGATGCGAGCGGCGATAGATACCCGCGATGATCTCATTTTTACGAGGAAAGGCGCATATATGCAGATCGGCGCAAAGTCGGCCTTCAATGCGCTTGGCGGGGAAAATGAATTTTGGGAATTGAATGGCAACGCCAGTTGGTTTCTGCCGCTCTTCAGCAAAAGCGTTCTGGCGAGTTCGATTTCTGGCCAAATGATTGATTCAATTGATCAATCAACGGAGATTCCAATCTATTATCGCTATTTCCTCGGCGGCGATGTGTCTCAGAGCGCCCCGGTCAGGGGCTTTGAAAAGCATGAAATTGGCCCAACGGGGATTGCGGGAAACAAAATCGGCGGAGATCGCATGTTTGTCGTGAATTTGGAATATCGCTTTCCAATTTATGGCCCATTTGGCGCTGTCCTGTTTTACGATGCCGGCGCGAACTGGCTGGATTCGAACAGATTTGACGCATCTGATTTCCGCGATGCCATCGGCACAGGGTTGCGAATCGCCACGCCGGTCGGGCCGCTCCGCTTCGATTACGGCTGGAAACTTGATCGGCAGAAGGGCGAATCGGCGGGAGAATATTATTTAACGATTGGATCGGCCTTCTAAAATAAGCTGTCAGACACTTTTAAAGTGTCTGACAGCTTTTATCATTAATGAACGAGCAACACGCCCTCAACGACAAACAACGCCAGGCCGTCACCGCGCCATTGATGCCGATACTCGTGTTGGCCGGGCCTGGCACGGGCAAAACGCGCACCTTAATCGCCCGCATTCTCTATCAGATCAATCATTTTCGCATTGCCCCGCACAAAATTATCGCCGTTACGTTTACAAACAAAGCCAAAGAAGAGATGCGCGCCCGCCTGCGCCGCGAACTCGGCGACATGGCGAACGACGTGATGATCGGCACGTTCCACCGCTATTGCGTGGAGACGCTGCGGCGGTATCATCACGAAGCCGGACTCGCCAAACAATTTACCATTGCCGACGAAACCGCGCAATTCATCGCGCTCTCCCGCGCCAGCCGCATGACGGACGACAAAAGCCTGCGCAACGTCCTGACCGCCATCAGCAGCTACCGCTTGAACAAAGAGAATCTGAATCCCGCGTTTCAAGGCATGGCAGAACGTTGGCTGCCGCACTATCACGAGGAATTGCACAAAAACAACCTGATTGATTTCGATCAAATCATTTTGCTGACGCAGGCGCTTTTTGCCGCGCATCCTGAAATCGTCGAAACCGAACGCCAGCGTTTCGACGCGATTTTGATTGATGAATTTCAGGACACCGATCCAGTGCAATACGCCATTATCTGCGCGTTGGCGCGGCAGCATCGCAACATCTTCGCCGTCGCCGACGACGACCAATCCATTTTCGCGTGGCGGGGGGCGCATATCGCCAATATCGAGCGCTTTCTCGACGATTTCCAATGCCGCGACCGCCTCGTCGTGCTGAACGAAAATTACCGTTCCAACCAACGCATCATTGATACAGCGGCGCAATTACTTTACGGTCACCGCTTGCTTGAAAAACAATTACACGCAATGACCGCCGAAAACGCCGTGTTCGACCAGCAGATCGAATTCCGCCGCTTCGAGAACGACGACGACGAAACACGCTTTGTGCTAACACAAATCGAGGCAGCAACCGCCGCGCCCTGCTCGCTGCGCTATGCCGACATCGCGATCCTGTACCCGAATCACGCCATCGGCGAACGCCTTGAAGCCGCGCTGCTGGCCGCGAAAATCCCCTGCCAGTTGGTCAAGCGGCAGGGCATCTTCGACCAGCCCGACGTGCGTAAATTGCTGCTGCTCCTGACGCTTGTGCAAAATCCTGACGACGATGTCGCATTGGAACAATATGTCGAACTTGAGTTGGATAACGACGGCGTGATGCAGGAATTACGACGCATGAAACGGAAAGATCGCAGTTTTAAGCAGACACTTCATGCGGCGATGTGGCGCGACGACCTCCCAGGCATATCGAAAGGCCAGTTCAGCCGCTTCGCGCAGACCTGCCTCGGCACGATCTCAAACCTGATTTCTTACGTCGAGCAAAACCCGGAAATTCCCTTAGAGGAGTGTTTCAATCATATCTGCAATCTCTCACAGCCCGCGCATTCCGCCAGCCTGCACAGCAAGGCGCGCGAGATCAGCGATCCGCTTGCGATTGAAGGAATTATTGCCGCCGCTGCTCGCATTCGCGAGACGCTGCGCGGCGGTTTTACCGTCCATGTTGCCGGAAACGACGCCGAACTTGCGCGACTCTGCCTGGTCATGCTGCGAACCGCGCCGAATGTCGCGCCACAGCCTGACGCAGCGTTCCGCCTCTTGTCCACGACACAGGACATTCATGAACAGGATGTGATCCTGTGTCTCGATTCGGCCATGATTCCGCGCCTTCCGCGTTCGTCCGCCGTGAAGATCGTCCTCTGTGATCCATCCGAACAACTCGATGACGCGGATAATTATTTGGCGATCCAGTCGGCGCTGACCCCGGCTGTCGCCTGTTTTAAGCTGCTGCAAGCCTTGACGACCGCACACGCGCCGAAGCCGTTCCGCCATTACGTCGCCTTCGATTTGGAAACCACCAGCGGCGACACGCGCACCGCCGGAATCGTCGAAATCGGCGCAGTCAAAGTGCGCGACGGCGTCATCGTCGGCAGATTCGGCAGGCTCGTCAATCCTGAAATTCCGATTACAGACGGCGCGTTTCGCGTGCATGGCATTTCCGATGCTGAGGTCGCGCATGAGCCGACGTTCGCGCAATTACTCCCAGAACTGATGGAATTTATCGGCGATGACATGTTGGTGGCGCATAACGGCTTTTCGTTCGATTTTCCGATTCTTTTCCGGCTTTATCGCGAGGCGACTGGCGCAATGCTGGCGAATCGGCGCTTCGATACGCTGCCGCTTGCGCGGCGGCTGTTTCCGGGACAACCGGCGAGCGTGGACGCGCTGATGCAGCGGTTCGGCATTCAGGACATCGGCGGACGTCATCGCGCCCTGGACGACGCGGTCTATCTGACGCCGATTTTCGAGCGCTTGCAGGACGAAGAACACGCGCTGAACCGCCGCACCGAACATGAGGAATTGCTGGAAATCGCCGCGCTCGGCAGCATGATGGCGGCGCGGCGCATTGACGCCGCGCTTGCGGATGAAGAACGGCTCTTATTCCGGCTTGGAGCGCGAAAACTCCTTTCGCGTTTTTCGGAATTGCCCGCCGAACTCTCTCAATTATTCGAGCAATACCGGATCGATCTTGAGGCGCGATTCGAGGCGATGAATGATGCGGATGCAGAACAACACGAAGGCGCGGCGACGGTGTTCAGCGGCAAAGAGGTCTCGTTGGCGCGAATCAAGGAATTGGCGCGAGCCTTCCCGCCCGCCGCGCCGCGTGCATCAACACGCTGCGCCAGATTGGTCTTGGGTTGCACAATTTCCATGATTCGCGCAACCGTTTCCCGGGGTCGAACGACCTGCCGTTTTTCGCAACTGACCCGTCGACCGGAGCCACCTCGGGCACCTGGGCGGGCGTCAAGCCGGCCAATGTTTCCCCAGGGCCAGTTTTGGGGCCGGGAAGCACGGCCACGTATCCTCGCTTCCTCAGCGGCGCGAATTTCTCGTGGCTGGCTCAGATTTTGCCCTTTGTCGAGGAGCGCACGCTCTACAACAAACTGCAAATCACCAAGAAAGCTTGGAACATTGGCGATATAGACGACAACGAACCCATCCGAGGCAACGATGCCACGAGCTGCCCGGATCCCAAAAAACCAAGCCATGCGCTTGTTTGGCGCATGCCCGTGGGTTCGTTTAAGTGCGCCAGCTTCGGTGGCGATCCTTTCTCGGTCAATAACCCCAATGCTAGCGCTTCTGGAATTGACACCCCCTATGGGGTTTTTGATTCCCAGTCCGGCGCCAACATCATTGGCGGCGCGGCGATTGGCAACTACGTGGCTCTTGGCGCGACCCACTCGGAAAGCCTTTTGGGTTCGGAATTAGATCCCTACACCGGTGGCGCCAAGCATCCCAACGGCGTGATCTACCCTGGCGGCAAGACCAGCATCCGCGACATCGTCGACGGGACGACCAACACGCTGATTGCGTGCGAAACCAAGGAAATCACCCTGGCGGCCTGGTTTGACGGCGCCACGGCGGCCGTCGTCGGGCTGGTCGTCAACGGCAACACCAACAGCCCCGTGAGCTTCACTAAACAAACCGTTCCTCCCACCGCCAACTACGGCATTCCCACGCCGTTGACGGGCACCAACAAAGTCGTCACCACCCTCAATTACGGCGACGATTCGGTCAATCCGCCCAAACAGTATCTCACTACTGGTCCCGACGGCCTCCCCTGGGTGCATGGCCCCAGCAGCGAGCATCCGGGCGTGGTCAACCATCTCTTGGGCGACGCGAGCGTGCGGAGCGTTTCGGAGACACTAGACACGACGCTTTACATGCACCTGATCACCCGCGCCGGCAAAGAACCGGTCAACGAGTTCAACAAGGAGTAGTTGTGTTGAAGAGGCGATTGG
>DF820456.1:685257-705024 GCA_000739515.1 Candidatus Moduliflexus flocculans | reverse complement strand
TTTTCGCTCTGGCCGTTTTTGACTAAATCCTCGCTGTCACAATGCGGACAGGCGATCTGAATATATTAGACATCTTTCCTAAATAACAGTAAGAGGCAACGACCATCTCAAGCATATCGTAAATTCACCAGACCGGCAATAAGATGCCATGTCAGACCAATATGTTTGTGTTTACCACGATAGGTCTCTTTGACAATACGGAAAATTTTACACCGACGATTCACATGCTCAATGGCGATTCGGACACGAGCGAGCGCCCGGTTATACGTGCGTTCCTCGGCGGTCAACTCACGGCCTTTCGGCTTTTTGATCGGAATCTGACTGTTCGAGTGCACCTTTTCGATGCCCTGATAGCCCGAATCAGCAGATACCTCGATCTGGGGCGCGATCGGGAGGTGCGCCTGTTTGAACAGGGTAAAATCATGTGTCCTCCCTTGTCCGCACACGACCGCAAGAATCTGTAAGCTGAAGACCCCAACGAGCAGTTGCGCGTTGATGGTATGCCGTTTCTTCTTTCCGGAATACGAGGCGCGTTGTCGGTGGATCGGGCGTTCAATCGGTTGTTCGGTGGCATCAAGAAGCAACGCCGTCAGGCCGGGAGCGAGGAGCGCGTGGCGTTGAGGCAGTCGCACGAGGTGAACCAGATACCCGCGATAGCGTTCATACAGTTTATGCGCATACGATTCGCTGATACCAAATTGCTGGCCTAATTGCTGAAACGTCGGATAATGGCGCAGATACGTGAACACCAGGAGCAGTCGATCCTCAAGGGGGAGTCGGCTGGTTTGTTTTCCGCGCGTTGTCATCGGTCGGCGTGTTCGTTCCTCCTCGAGGAATGAGGCGACACGGGCTCGAACCTCCAGGAATTGCTCGCGTGTGATGCCGACATCTCGAAGAAATTCGTCATCAGAGAACTGAACGACGGTCGTAAATTGTCTCATAAGGCACATCCTCCAGAGGACGAATCAAGGCCATGAATCATGCGTGATTGATGCATACGATGTGACAAGGTCATTGTACACAGATGGGGAGGTTTCGACAAGCATTTCTCTTTTATTTTTTATAATACTTTTTTTCCCAATCTCTATTATATCAATACTTATTATGGAAAGATGTCTATTTAAGATAACCTTCTGCATGATTGCCTCCGCCGAACGCCCCCGGTTCAGGGGCTTGGGAAGGCGGGCGCACCAGTGCTTAAGGGTTGGCGGCCAATTTTTCCGCCCGCCTTCCCAAGTCCCCTGCAACCGGATCGTTAGGCTCTTTGTTGGTTATGATCGGATGATTTTTTCATACTCTGGATGCGTTCCAATCCAAAACCACAGCAACCCTTGTGAACTTTGAATAGCAACGGCGCGATATTTCTTCCCAACTCTCACAGACCAATATTTCCCAACGTTTTTGAAATGTAGCGATGGATGAAAAGGATTCGTCTTGAGCAAATCAAAGTTTTTGTCTGCTAATTCTCGAATTGCCTGTGGAAGCATATCATAACACGTCCAAAATGATGGACTGGCAAGATGTTTCATCATAACGCATTACATCGCCCGGCAGAGAGGTCAGCTAACGCCTGTTGTGCAAGCATATCAAGTCTTCCAGATAGAACATCCTCTTCGAATTCTTGATCCCACATCTCGGCATCTAAATCATTAAACCATCCTCGCAACACCCTCATATCTGGTTTAGGAAGTTGTAAAATCGCTCGTTCGATTTCTTGTACTGAATTCATATTCTTTTTTCTCCCAAATTGTCTTGATAAAAACATCTTTTTTCGTCATTTTATTTATCAAAAATAGAATTTTTTTCAGTTTTTGTCAAGACCAAAACATGAAAATGCACATGTCCTTAATCTCTCGTACCCACCACCGACAGTTGTTTCAGATCGACATGAGCAATAAGAATTTGAAAATGCTTGGTTCTACTGGTGGTTATTGTAGCATCAAATCAGTTCCCAAAATTTTAAACCTCTCATTTTCAGTCTTTTTTTGAACATAGAAGCACAAACTTTATGTACTGTATAAATACCGACCCGTTGAGAGTTTTTGAAAGTGAATAAACGTCCATAATTGCCCTGGGTTACTAACCCGCAGTTAGAACAATGAGCCTCACCCGCTCCGAGGTAATCGCCACATTTAGGACACTGTCCAGGGTCGTCCATATCTCCCAACAAATTGATTTGAGTGTGACAATGATGACATTTAAACACTAGACATTTCTCCTAAATAACCTCAATGGTTGAAAGGTTTACCCGGCATAACGGAGATTCACTCATGCGGCAACGACTGTCCACGTTTTATGGGAGTGCCGATGTTTGCCGCGATACGTTTCTTTGACACTGCGAAAAATTTTACACCGTCGGTTGACATGTTCGATAGCGATCCGTAATCGAGCCAGGGCGCGATTATGCGCCGTTTCGTCTGGGGTGAGGTCTCGTGATGTCGGTTTTTTGATCGGCGTCACCCCATTGGCCATGCGCTTTTGAAGTCCTTGATAGCCCGCGTCAGCATATATTTCCACAGAGGGCGCGAGAGGGATTCGTGTCTGCTTGAACAATTCGAAATCATGCATACGACCGCTCCCACACATGACGGAGAGAATGCGAAGGCTCTACAATCCCACGATCAACTGAGTGTTGATCGTATGGCGTTTTTTTTCCAGAATACCAAGCACGTTGATGGTGGCTCGGACGCTCAATGGGTTGTTCTGTCACATCCACGAGCACGGCTTGAATGCCCTGATCTTGGAGGGCTTTTCGTCCTGGTAAATGGTTCATTTTCACCAGGCGATCCAGCACATGTTGATAGATGTTATGGGCAGAGGATGCACTGATGCCAAACTGCTGACCGACCTGTTCGAACGTCGGATAATGCCGTAAATACGTCAACGTGAGAAGTAATTTATCCTCTACGGTCACGAGTGTCGCCTTTTTGCCACGCTTTTTCATCGGACGCGCCTCTTGTTCAGCCCGCAGGCACGTCAAGAGCTGATCGCGCAAGCACAAAAATTGATCGAGACGAATCCCGACGATTCGTGTAAATTTCTCAGATGGATACGTTCGAATGATCGCAAAACGTGTCATGGTGGCCTCCATATGGTTTGTGAATAGGGCGGATACAGTCTCACACGACACCTCCTGAAGTCGCGCTATTTTTTCAAGGTTATTTTTTTCTTAAACTCGATGAATCTAAAATTTATTTAGAGGATATATCTATTAATCGTCTAAAGTTATTCTTGTGAAATCAAAAACATAATTTCGCCGTCCCCATACCGTTCATACTTGTTAGAGTCTGGTTCTTGCCTTTCTCCCCGCTGACGAGCTTCTGCTACGGTCATATTCCTTACATACAATACAAGCTCTCTAAATTGGATAATATCATCATTGTTCATATCGGCATAGCCTTTTAGACCATTGATCAGTGCATTGGTAAAGATACCTCCATTCACATACAATGCATCTTGATCTTTCGTCCCTGCGACAAGGATATTTCGTGCTTTTTCTCGGACATCGTTCTCAATAATGCTCAGTTGACGAAATTCTACCAGTTCCTCCTCATTGAGAAACCTATTTAAGCTATTGGGAAGGGCTAAACCAGAGCTACATGCATCAAGAGCGACGAGCATATGTGCGCTGTAATGTTTCGCGCATGTCTCAATGTCAAATCTTCCATAATAAGCGTGGTCTTTAAAGAGTTTTGCGGATCATAATCATAAGTGATAAGTTGCCCAATTCCATTATGCGAAGATCCATGTCCCCCAAAATAAAAGAACAATCTGTCGGCTGAAGCGAACTCTCCCCCCTCCCAAAAAGCTTCAAGGATGTGTTCAATGTTGGAGGTTGTTGCCTGCTCATTATAGAAAGTAAAGATATTCTCGACAGGGAAACCTCTCCTTGAAAGAACATCTTTTAATTTTTCCGCATTCGAGACCATTAATTCTAATGCTCTGAACCCCATATCTCCTCTGTGTTGAGGATCATTCTTTCGTTCATAGTCATCAATTGCCACAAGTATGGCATAGCTTTTTCTATACGGTTCTGAGAATGGACGTAATTTATAATTCTCATACCAAAATAGCGCTTTATCATACAGTTCCGTTGGTAGGCTTATATGATTTACTCCAAGCTTCATGATGTCTGTTGAGTTTCCCAAATATTGAATATCAAGACTATTATCATTTCGATTTATCTGCTGAACGTTCACCCTTTGAGCATTGATGATAAGTTCTGAAGCATTCAAAAATTCTCTGGGAATCTGTTTATCAAAAGTTATTCTAACACTTTTATTCATACCGGCAGGAATGGGTGTTGGTTGCGGCGTAGGAGTTGTAGTCGGCACTACTGTAGGCGTTGATGTTGCTGCCACTGTAGGTGTTGCAGTTGGCTCTGGCGTCAATATTATAACTGGTTTTATGGGTGTCGCTGTTGGCTCTGGAATTGGAGTCGGAGTTGGAGTTGGTTCTGGCGTAGACGTTGGTGTTGGCTCCGGTGTTTGCGTGGCTGTTGGTGTAGGAGTCGGAGTACTAATAGCGATCAAAGATGTCAGGTATATCGAAGGATAGCCGTTTTCATCGGTATCAAAAAATATCTCCCCAAAATAACTTTCATCCATCGTAAAATATTTGCTTTCTAATGGAAAAGCAACATTTTGGCTATTGACAGGCAAATCTACTGTGAATTCTACATCTCCTGGTCTTTCAATGGATTCAACCAGAACTATCAATGGGGTTGCTGTATTCTCAAACTGAGTTGATGCAATAATATATGGGGTTCCATCTGAAATATAGACCCCTGTTTTTTGAAAACTCAAGAGAGAAGAACTTTTATCATATACATTAAAAGTAAAAATGCGTGCTTCCCAAACATTCCAAGAGCGTTCTCGCCATTCACGACGGTCGATCCGACCCGTGATAATAAATTGACCGGGAGTAGGAAAATATATGAGCAGGGGATTTAAGACAGGGAAAGGAGTTGGAGTCAATGTTGGGGTTGCTGTTGGAACTGGAGTATTCCAAACGATAGGGCGAGTATCAATCTTATCATCAGTATTTCCTAAAGTGTCTGAGACAGGCTGAGAGTCATATGGGAGTGCAGCTATAGGGTTTTCTTGTAAAAAGGTAGAAACGTATTCTTGGAATTTATTATCAGTAGGATTTGATCTGGCCATTTCCGATAATATTGAGGGGAAATGATCCTCATATCCCTCGGGCAAAACAAAAATATCACAGTAATATCTTCCTGAATTATCATCGTACCAACTACTAAGATAACGACCTGTTGATGAGTCCTCAAAATCTGAAATAGTAAACATCAGTTGTCCCGATTCGGTTGCCGTAAAATGGATTTGATTATTCATATCGAAAGATCGCATAGTTTGAATATCATCACCAATTTTCAATCGAAGTACTCGGGAAGCTGGAAGGTCATTGTATTCTGGATGACCAGGCCAAACTGATACTGCACCGTATGCAAAAATAAGAACTTCATCTCCATACTCTAAAAAAATATCAGATTTTGTCCAGGGATAATGATTACCGTATACAGTAACTCGCTTATAATACTTAATAATGTTGGAAACAGAATAGTTTTGAGGAAGCTTTAATGGAGGTACACTACAACTAATACATACGAGAATCACTAACGTAATAGCGGTAACGAATAGTAGTTAACATAATATTTGAATCGCAAGTTGATGTTTATAAATTTCAGACAGCCTGTCAAAAGACATATCTGTCTAATTAAATAACTCTTATTTGTCAATTTTTTTATAGCCTGATATATCAACGATTACACACGAAGGCTAACGCCGCGCATAACGCGCCAGGAAGGGCGGGCGCTACCGAACCGTGAGGAATAGCAACCCAATTTCCCCGCCCGCCTTTCCTGGTCGCCGTTCATGCGCATCGTTAGAATTGCTTATGCTCACTATAGCTCCAAGAGAATAAGAGCCTATTCAAGTCTGACACGGTTGTATAGACCTCTATCATCTTATGCATGAGCCTGGACTTTTCTTCCTTTTTTCTGTCGCGGAATCGCTTGTTGTGCTCTCGCACAATCTTGTAAATACAGCGTCATTAACTGCTGATAGGGAACGCCGATTTGTTGACTCAACGTACTAAAATACTGTAAGGTCTCTTCTTCAAGCAGCAGCGTGACTTCCTGTTTTGGTAAATCCTTTATATACGGGTTCGGGCGAGACTGAGAAAAATCGTATTCTGCTTTCATGGCAATGATAACAGATACACCATGAGGGAAGATCCTTGAATCTTCTTCATAGGTATATCTGTTAGACGTAATATTCTGTATATTGCCGTTGTTCTGGTTTTGTCGCTTTTCTGGCAGAAATAATCCGAATCACCTGTTCGTGAGCATAATAGGCGTGACAGACGATTAAGAGTCGCATCCGTTGGCTCATCCCAAGCATAATGGCGCGTTCTTCATGCAGTGAATGTTCCGGATCATCAATTAACCGTGCCAGTTTATCATAAAAGACCGTTTGCGCCTCGACAAACGATATGCCATCTTTCTTTTGATTCAGCCGATTTTTATGTTCATCCCATGTAAACCGAATTTCTGCTGTGTCCATGATTACAGTATGATTATCTCATCCGAAATCTGGCAAGTATTTTGTGATATTTTTTGAGGAAATATACTGGAAATTCTAACGCCCGCGCATAACGCGCCAGAACGGGCGGGCGCTCCTGAACATGAAGTTTGGCAACCCAATTTCTTCGCCCGCCCGTTCTGGTCGCCGTTCATGCGCATCGTTAGGCATCCTCATCATTTTTCGATAAATTAGAGCATGTTGTGGTTACGCATACACCATATCATTTACCTGATGATATGTTCTATCGTGGCGTTTGGGGCGTGGAGCAGGCGTTCCATATAACATACCTTCTGCGCTGAGATCTTCATCAATATCAGGCCAGTGGACGCCATGACCATCTCCAATAATCTCAAAATGTCCCCGTTGTTCAGGCGTCGCTTCTGCTAATCGCCATGACCATTCTAACGGGACAGTAATGATGCGCCCATCCATCAGATAGGCTGTAATCGTCTCATCATTTACATGCACATCTTTAATCGTAATCTGGGGTTTCACCACAATGTTCATACCAAGCCTCCATGATGTGATCATTATATCTCTCGATAAGATGCCGAATCTTCCGTAATTCATGGGGCGTAAACCCATGATTATCGCATAACATCAGTGGATCAAGCCAAAACTTGCACACCATGCGTTCCCGCTGTACATGGACATGGGGTGGTTCAGTACAATCAAAACTGTAAAAATACAACCGATACGGACCAGGAATCTGTTGAACCGTTGGCATGATGACAGTCCTATTACTGAATCCTATTTATTTATCTATAGTTATCCAAAAGCCTTATATGCTTATCTTCCATATTACAGATACTATAAAAAGCTCTCACAAAAACGTCAAGAAAAGAAGAAGGGAAAACAAGAGATTTCTTGCTCCTCTTCCATATAGGCATCCTATCTGAGTTGTGTCACTTTGCGCCCTTTTCCAACTGTTGTAGGGAATAAGCGAATGACACAACCAATTTAGTATGCCTATATCAGATTCCTTATTTCGGGAATTTTGCTTCATTCATTTCCAAAATACTCACTTTATCAAAGATAAACAGCTTTTCTTATTAATGCCTAACGCGGCGTTTCAGCCGCGAGAGAAGGGCGCGGCCACATAAACGTGAAGAAACGCCACCGACTTTTCTTCCGCGCCCTTCTCGAAGTCGGCTGCAAACGCATCGTTAGACTATATGCTAAAGGGCATCATCGTCCTGCTATCAAAGAAAGACGCCATCTTTTAACGCGGATGATAATCTGTTCTTAGCATTTCATGGAATTTCGTATTGATAAACTCTCGTTCAGTTTCATTCAGTTGACAGATATTTAAATTGTTCAAGTTATATTCTTTCTCTAATATATCTTCGTAGGTTATCCAATTCATTTTTAATTTTCTTACCTGCGCATCAATGTTTTCAGGATATTTCCATCCTGAGGTATTTCTGCATGGGATCCGACACTCTCTAAATTCTTTTTTTAGATTGTCTCTATCATGATACTCAAAATACTTATATCCATAAAGTTTAGCAAATGGCTTCTGTTTGTATATTCTTGGTGTCAGTAATGTAAAGTATGTTTGTGATGGAAAATTATTATCGTGTTGGAATGTTACCAAGTTTTCAATAACTCTAGCAATTTGATTTCGAAAAGGATCGTAACTTACCTCAGAGCTACAATCTGAATATAATTTCGCTTCAATAAAGCAAACCCAATCATTCTGCCTGTTAAATTCAATCCCCGTTTGCGTGCCTTCCCGTTGCTTAATATCACCAACGGCTAAATCAAGATGTGTATTACCTTCTGAACCTCCAGAAACTCCTTGTTTTGGCGGAATCGGCATTGACTCAAACCACAAATCTAAAGAATTTTCAATAACGACGTCATCATTTACAATTATTTTCAAGTACTCATTTTTTCTCATGCTCTTGTCAATAATATTAGCAATGAGAAACGTCCATATCTTTTCATTGTCCATATATTTATTAGATTCAATCGCATCTTTTATAGCAGTTATTTGGGCGTCTGTTGTTTTTATCATAGGGTTCTCCTGATATAGTGATTAAGATGATTACGAGTCAAAATTCTTTTAGCTTATTACCAAGGGTCTAACGCCGCGCATAACGCGCCAAGAAAGGCGGGCGCTACCGACCCTTGAGGAAACCCCGACCAATTTTCCCGCCCGTCTTTCCTGGTCGTTGTTCATGCGCATCGTTAGGCTGAACTCGTTATTTGACCACGAGTTGCTCTCTTTCCTTCTCTTCCCTCGTGCAGAGAAAAACGCCTGTGTCTCACTCCCCATTATATTGGCGACTCCGCACCTGTCGGGTAAGACCTTCCCGTTATACCGCATCCAACCATGGAAAGAGATGCCATGAGAGAATATCACACCATCGCCAGCAGACCACTTCAAGCTCCTCTTGGGTCGTATAGGCAAGACACCCTGAGCGGATCCCCACGGTTCTCCAGTCGAAGTACTCGGTCGGGCTCGGATCACGACGTCGCGCGGCAAGGATCCCTAAACGATGACCAAATTTATCGCGACCTATCAGGATCATATGTGCCTCGTGATGACGAGAAAGAAATGTTCCTTCCGACCAGCGGCCACCGCCTGAAACGGCAAACCCTGCCGTCGTAAGAAACGGAATCAATATGCGCCGCACCGTCGCACTTACTTGTATCTTGCGCGGATCTTTTCGTCCGAGAAGTTCAGCGCGAACCACATAGGTCTTATCTAACGCGGCCGCGGCTTCCATTGTAAATCGAGCGTCTTCAATACGCCCCATAACCAGGAGTTTATCGGCTTCGATACTCTTCACATAAGCCTCATGTTTGTTCTGATCAATTTCATGCTCTGCTGAAGTCATATTCTCTTCTTGATTCGCCTAACGCTAAAATTCAGGCGCAAGCACGGGGCGCGGCCTCCTCAACTACGGGAAACGCCACCCAATTTTCATCCGCGCCCCGTGCGAAGTCGCCTGCAATTTGATGGTTAGCGATTACTGTCTTTCTATCAATTGAATCTCCACGTCATTTCTATTCAATGCCGGTGGATATGCGTTATTGAATTTCGCCTGCAAACATCTCCGACTCATATCAATATGAAGCGCAGATACGACCAACGCTGTCTGTTGCTCAAACTCTTCAATAGCCTTATTGATTTTCTGAACCATTTCGTTCTTTAATGAGACCATTGAATCTGTTGCATCAAGTAAATTCATAGTGATAACGTGTTATTCAGGGAAGTGAAACCCAATTTTCCGTTTTGGTGTTTGTGGTTCAGGTCGTTTTACTTTGATTAAAAGCAAATTCACCTGTTGAATATGTTGAATTAGCCTCACGGATTCGCCTGATGTTCCCACTCTCCCTTTAAACACTATAAGATTCGGCGGTAAAGCGATTATATCGTCAATATGAATATTCTGCAATCCTCCTGATAATTGCAAGGAAATTCCAATGTCATATTCAGAATTTAATTCTTGCTCTGCTTCTTGTATTTGCGCCATGATCTGTTTATAAATATTAGCAGAACCCCATGTATCTGCTACCGATGGAAAACTTTGCATACTTTTTGCCATTTCTCTATGATGCTGCAAATCGCGCTCATTGACTAATTGACTTGAGTTTTGTAAAAATTCAATGGCTTTATTTTTATCTATCATATATCCCCCTGTCGTGTTCTCCTGTTCGGTTGATCGGATTGAGGAAGAGGAGATGACAGGAGACATCCCCTCGTTCGGGAGCGACCCTATCCTCAAGATTGCAATTTATCCTGTCATGTTATCTCTCGCTAACGCGGCGTTTCAGCCGCGAGAGAAGGGCGCGGCCACTTCAAGCTAATGAAAGCCACCTAATTTTGTTCCGCGCCCTTCTCGACGTCGGCTGCAAACGCATAGTTAGGCGTCCTGTCTATTTTGACATGGCTCCTTTTGATATGATGACCATGTAAGAATACGCTTTTTTTGCTGCTTTATTATGGCTACCCATGTCAAAGTTTTATCCGTTTTAGACAAATCAATCGAAGATTCAACGGCATCTCTCGTATTAAATACAGCCTTCTGTTTTTTCTTCTCCTCCATGTTGATTATGTTGCTCATTTTGTTTTTCCTCCTCGATTAAACCGATTAATGTTGTTCTATTCAAAAAAGGCATGAGATTTTCAAATATACATTGCAATTCTGTCGAAGCCATCTCTACATGAAGCCCTATATTCCGAGCCTCTTCAATGTCAATAACAAAACCGTGTTCAGGATATTTTTCTGCTAAATTCCTGACGATCTGCTCTGCCTCTTGTTGAGAGTAATATGGCAAAAGAAGGCGCGTCGCATATTCTTCTGCGACTTTTAATATCCGTGACATCTGAGTATAGCGGACGGTATCTATTTTGTCAAACAATGGTTTCGTTATATCTGAAACAAAATGTAAAACATGGGGCAATATTGTATCAACTTTTTTTCCTGTACGTTGAGCAAGTAGCAGCATAGATTGATCTATGGCATCTAAAGAGGCCGCAAATAATCGTTCAAGAGATTGAATTTCGTCTAATGATGAACTAATGCTTTCGCGTTCTCTGTCAACAATTTGAGCATCCATCGGCCCCAACTCTGCAAACTCTCCCATGATAATTTTTTCTGCCCCCAAAGAAAGCAATGTTGCTGCACTTTTCGCATATTGTGGAACTAATACAGTAAACCCGCCACAATATCGTCGAAGAAACTTCGCAATCTTATAAGCACTTGCTGCATTTCCACCAGGAGAATCAAGGAGTATCGCAATCTTTTTATGACGTTCTATCTTAGAACGTAAATTATAAATTTCATTGCATAACAAATTATTCATATCATGAAAAGGGGGATTTTCATTTTGAACCAATAAAATAACAGGCATTTGCAGGATTTGTTCTAATTGTTTTACTAATGTTACGAATTCTAAAGGAAGCAATAATTCTTTATTCGGGAAAATACTTGCAAAATAATTTACATTCTCGCTCATAACACTCTCCTTATTATGTTAATATTGGCCTAACGCCGCGCATAACGCGCCAGAAAGAGCGGGCGCTACCGAACGTGACAGAATAGCAACCAATTTTCTCGCCCGCTCTTTCTGGTCGCCGTTCATGCGCATCGTTAGAACCCCTTGTTTTATATGCCATTATCATGCTTACAGAAAATTATCCTTCTATAGACAGCATGAGTCTCCCGATTGGGCTATCAAATCGGAATGTTTGAGGCATGGCATTATAACTCCCCATCTCACCACCGTTTGCGATTTATGATAGCCGTTATTCTTGTAGAGCGTGTTCCCCATCATAGCGCCGTGTTAATTCCTGAATTCGTGTCACCTGTTCTATTGTTCCAGAGTATGCCCCTAAATGTCCATGAACCTCTTGATTAAAGCGTCCTTCAATCAAGACATATTTACAACTAAAGTAGGATAAACGTTCTTTCCCAGGAGGAAACTCGACTTGATGAGCTTCCATTGTGGCGCTTTCAGCAAACGAGAGCCAAACGGCATTCACGCCAATTAAGTAATCGGCGTCTATTTTTGAAAGATATAACGCCACATCTTCAAAATGGTAATGGAAATATCCTTCTATCCTAATGATCTTCTGGTGGTATTTTTCTGGATGAGCGATCAGTTGAATTAACGAGATGTGTTGTATTTCATCGCATACACTCTCTGAAGAAATACTCAACAGTACAATGATGAGTATAACGCTATATTTTTTCATAACCATTCCTTTACGTTAGGAGTATGTATGAGTTGTGATAATATTTTTCCTTTCCTGACAGGACGAGTTCTAACGCCACTGCTTCACCGGGCGGAAAGGGCGGGCGGCGACCAAGCGTGAATTTTAGCAACCAATTTTTTCGCCCGCCCTTTTCGCTCCGGTGCAAGCAGATCGTTAGAATTTCACTCTACTTCTGTTAATGTATTTATTCGGAAAATACCGAAAGTAAATCTTTATAATTCTTTTCATATATCTGAAGTTGATGATGATCATCGGGTAATCGCTTATGGGCAATATCTAATGCTCTTTCTATTAATGGTTTTGCTTGTTTATATTTTCCTTGTCTGTAATACAATCCTCCAAGATTATTAAGTGTATTTGCTACACTCGGATGCTCTTTTCCTAATTTGGTTTCATAAATCTCTAAAGCCCGCTTATAAAGCGTCTCCGCTAAATTAGTTTTGCATTGTTTCTCATATAATGCTGCAAGATTGTCAAGAATATCTGCTACATCAGGGTGATCTTTTCCAAGAATTTTTTCGTCAATCGCCAATGCTCGCTGATACAAGGGGGCGGCCATATCATACTTACCTTGAACATAATACAATAAACCAAGATTATTGAGACTATTTGCTACGTGACTATGTTCCTCTCCTAAAACCTTAGTTCGGATTGATAATGACTGTTGATATAACTGTTCAGCTTCGTCATATTGTTTTTGCTCATAGCACAATTCAGCAAGGTTATTAAGACTAGTAGCTACATTGGGGTCTTCACTACCCCAGATTCTTTTAGATATTTCTAATGCTCGTTCAGCTAATGCTTTTGCTTCATGGTATCTGCCTTGAATTCCATATAATACTGCAAGATTGTTAAGGCTCTGGCCTACCTTTGGATCTTCCTTGCCTAATAATGTTTCACGAATTGTTAATGCTTGCAAGAATGCTGTTTCTGCCTGATCATAAAGGCCACCTAAACCCAATGAATAACCAAGTCCATTCAAATAATCTGATAATATTTCATCATGTCCTTTTGGTAGTAATTCGATTGCTTGTTGGGCATATTTAGCTGATTCAGTATAGTCTAATAAGGTGAATTTCAATTCTCCAATAGTAGCTTTTATTGCGGCAGCAGATAACAAATGCCCTTCAACACTATCTTGTAAGCGTTCAGCATCATCAAGATTTTTCGTGATTGCCTGATTGAATAAAATTTCTGCTTCTTCAAAATTACCATTTTCTATTGCATGTTGTGCTTGTGACTTCAAATTTTGAATTTCAGGATCATCCGACTGCAAAATATTTACTTGAGCAAGTAGCTCTTTATAACGTTTTGCAATTTCTCTTAGTGTCTGATCAAGGTCTTCGATAGGAACTTGCTGTTGTTCCAAAATCTTGAAAAAACTTTTAAGTGCTATATCTCTTACACCAAGTTCTTTTGCTAAATTTTGAAAAGTCTCATCAGAAATACCCTGTGTATTTGTAATATAAACTCTCCCGGCTTCAGATTTATAACCTTGAATTGACTGTAATTTGTAATATGTATAATAGGCAATAGCAATTAAAATTATAACGATTAGTGCTTTTTGATAAAATTTTGGTTTTAGGGGTACTGTAGCTATATTTTTATTTCTTTCTGAATCTATTAAAAATGGTTGTAACTCTCGAATAAGCCTCTCACAATAATCTTTTTTGTCTTGACCAACATGTTCTTTAGCTGTTTCTAACAAAGCCTCAAGGGCATACCGGCCATCATTAAGTTTTCCATAATCAAAAAGGTTTGCGATCAATAGTGGAATAAATTCTGCCACTGGTTGGTTAAATGAAATATGGTCTTGTAATTGTGAATCTAATCCAACAGAATAAATAAATGCCCGTCGCCCATTAGAATCATCAATATTCGGAAGAGACCTCAAAAAATTACTGATCTTTGTTTTTAATTTTGCGGGCAATGCCATGATACTTTCATAATCCTCAGTATTCGATATTCTCCATGAAAGAATTCTAACGTGCTGCTTCACCGGGCGGAAAGGGCGGGCGCAACCACACTCGACATAATACCACCGGATTTTCCCGCCCGCCCTTTGCGCTCCGGTGCAAGCAGATCGTTAGCGTTTATCTTAAAGCTCATCTCCTTATATTATCCTTTATTGATAGAACTATTACAGGCAACATTATCAAAAATATCGCTACAAACAGAAAGATTATCCCTTCTTTTATCCCGTCTCTATTTTTCATAAAGATAACGCCTACACCAATAAATATTCCTAATATAGTTCCTATAACTATTTTCATCCATAATTTTGATTTTTCAATTGCTACGGATATTCCGATAAATATTGGAAAGATAAATAGTGCATAAATTAGAAAAAATTCCCATGTATTCCATAATGCTTTTCCTAAAAGGAGTTCTCCTGTAAAGAATTTAATTATGTTAAATAACAATAAAATAACAACATGACCGATAGCGATTAGCATAACCATTGCGCCATAAGGAATCTCATTAAAATATTTTTTTATTTTGTTTTCACTGCCGAAAACAGGCGAGGGTTGAACCGGTTTTGGGGTTGATACTGGATTTTTATTCTCTCGTTCATTATTCTTTTTGAAAGGTTCTCGATATTTATTAATCTCATCGTGTAGTAACCCCAAAACCGCTGTGTCATGATAAATGGCCTTCGATGAACCACTCTTATCAGGATGGCTTTGTACAAGCTTATAATCAGGATGTCCAACTGTTTTAGGATTGCTATATAATCGTTGTATCAGGTTATCATAGTGCTGCTGCTTATCTATCCCTACATATTCTTTTGCTGTTTGTAGTATGGCCTCAAGAGGGTATCTCCCATCATCACTTTTTTCGTATTTAAGGGCTACTCGTACAAGAAGAGGTACAAAATCACTAGCTGGCTTGCCGAATGGAAGCTGATTTTCTAATTTCGATTCTATCGCTGCACGAGAAATAAATGCCTTTTGGCCGTCACTATCCTGGATATTAGGAAGAGATAACAGCAGATCAATGATCTCTTTTTGTAGCTTTCCGGGCAATTTCATAAATTATGTTACGCGCTTATTAAAACGACTGGACGCTAACGCTAAAATTCAGGCGCAAGCACGGGGCGCGGCCACCTCAACTACGGGAAATGCCACCCAATTTTATCCCGCGCCCCTTGCGAAGTCGCCTGCAATTTGATGGTTAGCGATCCCCGTTTTCCTCTCAATTTTGCCTCGATCCTTGACAATGTTTCTAACTTCATTTATTCTCGCATTATCTTATTTTTCAGCGTCACAATAATTTTACAACAGAGGCATATATGAGACAACTTCGAGCCGATATTCTGGATATTTTAGATAAAGAAAAACACTGGCATCTTCAACAAGTGTCTCGCATCGAAAAAGCGATTGACGCCGCAAGGTTTGAAGAACCGTTCGCGCCACGTCAAAAAACATCATGGACGGCTGAAATCCATCGCGTCTTTCAAGAACATCACGAATTAACGCCGGAAGAAATTGTGCGCCGATTGGTCGAAAATGGTGTCACGGATGCGGCTGTCGTCAATCGTCGCATGAATGTCTATGCAACCTTGCATCGTCTCATTAAACAAGGCCATTTAGAAAAAACCTCAACTGGAGCGTATCGAGAAAAACATGTGATATAAAAAATAAGGGAAAACACGGATTGCAGCCACGTTTTCCCCTTATGCGAGTGCCCCACACAGATTTTTTATCGTCCCGACATCTGATGTGGATAAACAAAGTTTTTGGAATGTTCCCAAAACGAGGGCTGGCACTCTGCCTTATGTGTTGTTACTCTCTCAAGAATAACAATACAATGTACGCCCTTATTTGTCAAGCAAGAAAGCGGGACAAATAAATAATGGACAAAAATAAGAAAGCCAGTGAAAAACCATCAAAAACAGAAAAGCAAGCATCAACAAACAACACTGCCAAAAATGCTGAAACACCAAGTTATGGCAAACATTTTACCTCTAAAAAAGGCAATATATTTTATGCCATAGATTATGGCTATCCCGTATGGCCTTTTCATAAACGTAAAAAAAGTAGCGTAACTGCTTCCGGCTGTGGAGTCCACAGCCGGTTTTTTTTATTTTCAAAGAGCATATTTAATGATTATTATATAGATTACTCTCGACTAATCGAAAGAGAGAATACTGCTATAGACGAAAGCCATGACATCTTTACGACTTTTCCTGCCTTTGTGATTGACCGCTCCCCTTGCTCCTCTCCCGAAAGATTTTGAATAGATTCCGCGATCCATTTTTCATTTTCAGGCCATCCCCATTCAGGAACAACATTTTGCACAAACTGTAGCGCAAACAAGGCATTTTGTTGAAGAGCTTGAGAATCATCGTTCGGGACTCCTAATAATAAAGACGCCTTTGAAATATTTTGTTGATCTCCAATAATTTCAATCGTCGCCAATTGATTATGAGACATCCCCATATATCGTGGCTGCCCGTTTACAGGCGTACTTTGTTTAATCGCAAAAGAAGCAGCTAATTTTTGAGTGGCTTGTTTATACGAAACGCCCAGACCTCTGGGCTTCTCTATTTTTGGTTGTTGACCTGTCGTGATTGGTCGGTCATCTTGATACAAGGCCAGCCGATTTTGGCAATCCGTCACCTTGCTTTTCAGTGCGGCGATGTCTTTTGCAAACACATCGTATTCGCCATCCAATCCCTCGCGATCAGCTTTCAGCGTGGCGACCTGCGTATTGAGATTGGCGACGGTGTTATCACGACTCGCAACGGCTTGTTTCCATGACTTGAGCGAAGACCGATAACTGAGATGATTCACAATGCCCGCTGTCGTGCTGAGAATAAATAATGCGATGAAAATGATTGTTGTCTTTGCCATAGCAGCCCCTTTTTTTCTGTTATAATTTTCTTCGTTTATTTATGACACGCTAACGCCGCGCTTCAGGCGCGAGCAGAGGGCGCGGCCACTTAAACGTTGTCTTTAGCCTCTGAATTTTATCCCGCGCCCTCTGCGAAGTCCGGTGCAAGCGCATTGTTAGGAATCTTCTCTGTACTGCCTCACTCGTTCGTCCAGCGTGACACGCTCTGAACCCCTTGTTACTAATCCGCGATGCCCTATACATCAAAGAAGCTTCTCGTTAGGCTCACTATGTATCAATATCTTTGGCTTTTATTGGTTTGGGAACGCGTAAAAAGCAATTCCACCTTTTATCCACCCACTTCCAACATTCGGGTTTGTTGAAAAATGAAATCGCCAAGGGTTTTCAGCATGATATTCATAAATAGGGACAGTCCCCGCCTGCTGATCTTTCCACGCATAGAAGGCAATTCCATCATTTATCCACCCACTTCCAACATTGGGGTTTGTTGAAAAGTGAAATCGCCAAGGGTTTTCAGCATGATATTGATAGATAGGAAATGCTCCTGCTTGCCCATTTTGAACTGCATAGAAGGCAATTCCACCCTTTATCCATCCACTTCCAACATTCGGGTCTGCTGAGAAGTGAAATCGCCAAGGGTTTTCAGCATGATATTCATAAATGGCAACCGTGCGAATCTGTTGTACAGGCTCTGGAGTGGACGTTTGTGGAGTCGGTGTTGGACGGGGTGTTTGTTCGGCAGGTGGATATGGTGGATAAGTTTCTCCTGCACATCCAACACACAACAGACAGGCCAACATGACGACTAACAACCAATTACCATGATACATTCTCATAATATAATCTCCTAACGTCTTTATGGGTGCTGTTCTCTGAACGTTAGGCTCTTTTGCCGCACCCTTTCGCAATAGAGCCTAACGCGGCGCTTCACCGTGCGAGCAGAGGGCGCGGCCACCTAAACTTGACTTGAGCATCCACTTTGTATCCCGCGCCCTCTGCGAAGTCCGGTGCAAGCGCATTGTTCGGCGTCTTCCCCTATTTCTCAAAGGAAGACTTCAAATATTTCATGGTTTAGCGTCTCGCGTTACTTTATCATCCACGTTTGTTGCCGTTCCCCACTGCATTCCCAAATCTGCACTTTGCATCCATTCTGATCCTGGCAGTCTTTCTGGACATCCAAACATAACCCAGCGCCGCTTCGAATCTCTCCCTTTTCAAATTTCCAGGTTTGCTGCTTCGTGCCACTACAAGCCCACACTTGAACTGGACATCCATTCTGATCTTGACAGGGTTTCTGGACATCCAAACATAACCCTGCGCCGCTCCGAATTTCTCCCTTGTCAATCGTCCATTGTTGTTGCTCCCCACTGCATTCCCAGACCTGCACTCTACAGCCATTTTCCGTTTGACACGGCGCATGCACATCCAAACAGAGCCCCACACCACTTTCGATTTGGACAGATTGAACGGATTTAGTAGTTGCTTCTCTTTGTGTCGGTGCTGGCGCAGGTTTGTTCGCCTCTTCCACGCTTTCTGTAACAGCATCGAGCATTTCGGCAGAACATCCGATAAATAGCAGAGAGAGCCCGATTAATACGACACTCCAAACACCATACTTTATGAATCTTGTGTTGTTTCTCATACGTTTTTCTCCTCTGAAACAATGTTGGGTGCTGATATGTTATTACATTAGACAGCATTGGCGCACCCTTCCCACGGCTGCCGAACGACCGCGCTTCACCGTGCGAGCAGAGGGCGCGGCCACCTAACCTTGACCTTTAGCATCCACTTTTTATCCCGCGCCCTCTGCGAAGTCCGGTGCAAGCGCATTGTTCGCCCTATCCTCAAGCTAAACATCCCTTATCATCTCATTTAGCATAATATAATTTGACTTTATCTAAATAAATTTCTGCTTTTGCATATTTACTTCTGGTATACATTACACATGAAAGTGTAATTTTACGAACATCTTCGGGATTAACACCAGAGAGACTATCAAGGGCTTTAGCATACAGGTTATCTTTAATTCGGTGATACCCATCACCCAGTTGTATAATCGCTCGCGTTCCTGTAGATTGATGCGTACCGGGAACACCAACCAATCCACTCCCCTCAAGCGCATGTGCCTGAATGTTTGCATACCAAATTTCCCCAAGCTCTTTAGAATCGTCAGATAATACTACGTCAAGAAACATCTCAACAGGATCGGCAAGCATATCATTCCCTTTATATCCCTCCATTTTGATTTCGGCTTCAAAATAGAGTCCATTCATCGTTTTTCCTTTTGGAAGTTCAATATCTTGATAGACATATCCAATATTATCACCTGTCAACTTCGTATATAGCATTTGATCGCTCGAGTTGGTTGCAGAAGTGACATTTTCCACAATAAGACTTCCTTTTGTCCTATCCTTCAATTCTTGTAACTACACAGGCATCATATTCTGATAAAATTTTACTTGATTTTAGTCAAGAAACACGAGTATAAAAATGTTCTATGGAAACACCTGTCATTGTCGTCTCTACCATTGAAGATCTGCCGCAAGCCCTTCGGATGATCGAAGACCTGTTGGGGGG
>DF820456.1:681196-683798 GCA_000739515.1 Candidatus Moduliflexus flocculans | reverse complement strand
AACGTCCTTGAAGCCTTGACAAACACCTTCAAGGCTCTCCCCAATACAACATAGGCTGTGTAGTTACCAATTCTTTAGTCCAACCAGTTGACCAATGTTCTGAGAAGTCGCCATTGATCACTAAGTTCTGACCAATTTTTTGAGAACCTGGGGCAATAGTAATTATGGGAACATTTGTATCCCTAAGATCAGAACATAACAATCGTGCTAATTCTTGCATACTCTCTTCACGACTGCCCATATCAAGTCGTTTTCCACGAGACAACTTCACACTCTTTGTTGTCAATTTTTGTCCATCAAAAGCTTGAACAAGAGCAGTAATCTTGATCTCTCCACTTTGAACATCATCGTACACCTCTCCGAAAATAACAGCATTCGCTTCAAGAACCTGGAGATTTTGTAAGCTGTAGTCAGAAATCCCTTCGACTGTCATAATAGCTCGTTCATTATCTTTTTGAGACATTAACCGATCATAATTCCGTCGCTCTAACACTGAATAACAATTTGCTTGAATGAGAGCGTCTTCAAATTCCACTGTAAAGTTATCGGTTAGTTCGTTCTTTTCTCCATTGCGAGTTCCAAAATCCCACACATACAAATGAAAGTCCTTTCTTCCCTGCGCTTGCCCAATAGAAGGCAATAACGACAACACTAACGCTATGGATACCGCTACGATATTTTTGTTTGAATTCATTTTCATATCCTCCTCCTTAAATTCTATTTCTATTGGCATGGATAGACTTTTATTAGGTTTTTACTAATGACTTGTTGTGTTTTACATATAGCTCCTCCTTTTTTGATTATAAATTGGTGACTATCAGGTGTTGTATTAACTCGAACAGTAACAACTGTTGGCGATTGTTCAAGAATATTCGCTGGTTGTTCATCAACAAGAATTTCTGCATTACTCATTCGAGATGGTAGTACCAAGATAACATCATAATATGTCTGTTTTATATCACTTCGTGTTGGTTGTTGAGTTGGTTTTGGTTGTTCCGTTGGTTCTGGTAATGTCGTTATGATAGCCGTTGGTGTTGAACGCAAGGGGATATTAGGTGTTATCGTAACGGAAGGATGAACCGTTGGGGTAATAACAATTTTTTGAGGAGTTTTATTTCCTAATAAATCTACGACTGATTTGATTGCTTCAGAAACATTTTTTACGACTCCACTAATACTGACAAGAATAATTCCTATTATAATAATAAGAGAAGTCCATTTATGATTTTTAAGGTTATTAAGAAATTTATCAACTCTCGTTTTGTCTTGCTTAGTCTTTTCTTCATTTTTGTTTATCATGATCTGTTTACCTCTGTTTAATTGGCGAACGCTCAGGATAAGCCGCGAGTAGAGGGCGCGGCCTCCTGATTTTGATTTTAGCACAATTTCAAGCCGCGCCCTCTACGAAGTCGGCTTGATTCTGATTGTTCGGCACTCTTTATTGTGTAATTTTATCAAAATCCTTTTCAGTAAATCCCTCACGCTCTAATATCGCGCGGGTTTCTTCCCAATCTGCTGGCGGATTGGGACTGGATTCAATTTGAATAATGCGCTCTGCGGCTTTTTTCGTAAAGCCTGCCTCATAAACAAGGCCATTCGCGTCTTCGATGCCCCAACGTCCATTGTGTTTGAAAATATTCATGATTGCCTCCGCCGAACGCGGCGCTTCACCGTGCGAGCAGAGGGCGCGGCCACCTAAACTTGACTTGAGCATCCACTTTNCGAACGCGGCGCTTCACCGTGCGAGCAGAGGGCGCGGCCACCTAAACTTGACTTGAGCATCCACTTTTTATCCCGCGCCCTCTGCGAAGTCCGGTGCAAGCGCATTGTTCGGCTATTTCGCTTCGTATCGAAGTAGCAATCCTCTTACCGTCCTAAAATCGCTCTTCTGACCTGCTGATCGTAGTAATTTTTCTGTCGCACCGCAAGATTATATTTCATTTGAAATCCCCCAATCAATTGCTGTAATTTGACATTTTCATTTTTAAGGGTTTGAAGATCCCTCTGCATAACAGACCTTGAACTCGCATAACGCGGATCCTTCAATCCAATTAATAGTTGCTTTTGCAATGAAACATTAAGGTTCAGTGCATTTTGAAGGTATCTGAGCGCTGCGCCAAATACCTGGACATCTTGTGCCGGATTCGCTCCTCCAACATACTTCAAATATGGTGACGCACTATTGATAGCTTGACGATACGCATTGGCGGTCTGATTAAACACCGCCATATTAAATCCTGCGACGGCATTGCTCATTTCGCGAGCAACAGAGCTATTCCCAGATAATTGGTATTCCATAATAGAACGTCCCATGTCCATATCTGTCTCTGTCATCGCAATTGAGGATACTGTCAAATCAGGAGATATTATGCTGGGACTGTCGTTGCTACATCCTATAAAAGCAAATGATACTGTGAGCGTTGTCATGAGACAAAATAATCGCTTGACACCTGAAAAGGTTTTCATATAAAAACTCCTTGTGAGATATTGAAGCATACAGAAAAGATATTTCTTCACCTTTTTTGCTGCTCTTGTTTTTGAGTGCAATTTATTCGTATTGTCCGCCTTATCGCTGCACTCCTTACGATAGCCGAACGCCGCG
>DF820456.1:667816-681070 GCA_000739515.1 Candidatus Moduliflexus flocculans | reverse complement strand
TTTTGAGTGCAATTTATTCGTATTGTCCGCCTTATCGCTGCACTCCTTACGATAGCCGAACGCCGCGTTTCAGCCGCGAGAGACGGGCGCGGCCACCTAAACTACCGGAAACACCACCCACTTTTCTTCCGCGCCCTCTGCGAAGTCACCTGCAAGCGCATCGTTAGGGATATTTTCTGGTATTCTCTCATACATTTTTAATTTGCAAGGAATGATAACTGACTATCTACTGGAATTTCTGGAACATCTTTTACTTCAATAAAGCTCGTTGCCATGCTTTTAAGTGGCACATCTTGACTATATATACACGAAACTTCGTTTGATATAGCTGTCGCAATAATCATTGAATCAGCTTTTAATTCTGCTCGTGTTGCCACCCTGTTATCCATCAATTCTTTTCGAATATCCTTTTTTTGTTGCCAGACTTTTGCAAAATGTGAAGCGGCTTTTAAATCAAATGTCGGAATAATAAATTTCCTTTGCATTAATGAGGTAAATGTTTGATGTAAACGAGTCTCCATTGGCATTAACAGTTCTGCTACCACTATCGAAGGAATAATAATTCGATCTCCATCTTCAGTACATTTTTGGATCAAATATTTTGACTTTTCAATCATGCTTTCTTGTCCAGGAGTGGCTTCTTGTTTGACTCCCCAAATAATCACCTGTGTATCAAAACAAACCAAACGCATTTATTCCTCCCATTCTCCACGCCGAACCGCCGTAACAAAACTTTCAACATCAGCAATATTCTCAAATTGCGAACTGAGTAATTGAGAAAGTTCTTGAAACGCTTCTACGGCTGATGTCTCCTGATAATCTATAATTTCTTCGATCTGAAATTCCTCTAATTCTAACGTATCAGGTGTCCATTTGGCTGTACCTGTCACACAAACTTGGGCATATAAATGTTCTGCGAGTTGTTTCGCTAATAAAAAATTTGTGTCACAATACACGGTTTGATTATTGATAGTTCGTAACATAATGCGAGGCTCAATCCCGCCAACTCTCATGACCGTTCCATACATTGTTGTTTGTCCGACAATTGGAGAAAGATAGAAAATTTCAGTGTCAGGAGTAATGACAGCGAGAAGTTTTTTTGTGCCATTCTGCGTCAGAATTTCCGCATGGCAATGGTGCTTCTTTGTAAAAGAAGCAAGGGCATACAGACCTTTCAATGACACATTTGGGATGGAGGAAAAATCCCGTTCATTTAAAGATTGTGTAATCAGCGAGGCTGCTGAAAATGCCTGATCTGGGAGATTTGGTAAAAATTGTAACCCAATACTCCCCGGTTGAATATTGGTTAATCCAATAATGACGTTTTCTTTTTTTAATCCAGGAGTATCACGAATAACGACAGCAGAAATCATCTCTTCAACAGATTTAATAATTTCTGCGATGTCTGATGATCGTACACTGCCAGGTCGGATTTCCGAACCTGTTAGCCGTATTTCTATAAATTTATCGTTATTCATTGGTTTTTCTCGCGCAAAATATACATTAAAAATGCCATGTTCCCTTAAAAAATGGAATAAAACCCATTATAATTTTGTCAAGTAAATGCCTCCCTTTTTTCGCGATAATATTATCATCCCTAACGCCCCGCTTCACCGGAGCAAAAAGGCGGGCGCAACTGAACTTGACTTTTAGCAACCAATTTTATCGCCCGCCTTTTTGCGTCCGGTGCAAGCGATTGTTCGGTCTTCTATCTCTGCTTTTATCCCTTATAAAGAAGCGTTACTCCTAAAAATCATTTCCTCCAATGCGTACTCTTCCTGATTTCAAAGGGAGTTTCCCATCATTATTTGTGATGAAATACAGATATTTTGCTCTTAATTCCGTGCTTTGGGCTAATTTGCTCAACGCGACTTTACCCGCCTGCCATCGTTTGCAGTTACGTTTTTGATCTGCATATGTCCAACCAGGGTAGTTCTTCACATACATTTTCCCCCTTCGCGTTCCTTCATATTGTGAATGAAGGGCAACAATATCTGTAAGTGTTATCGGTTGGCTGCGTTTACTTTTACTGACAAAAAATTCTGCTGCTAATTTTTCTGAACTTGCATCTACAAGTGTATTGTCAGCAACTTTTCGAGCCTGTTTTGCCTGATTGAAGGCTTCTTTTGCAGCAGATACCCGGTGTGCATACTCTTCTTCTCCTAACTCTCGTCTATATTTTGTAAGATTACGTGTCAGATCCTCATAAACGGCAGCCGCAGTTTTATACGCTTGAACAGCTTCTGCTTGTTGTTCTTCAGCTTGCGTATAAGCGAGGCGCGTTTCTTCAATATGCATTTTTCGATTAAAGATTGTCGAGGCGATTGCTTCTGCCTCTTCAGAAAGCCTCTCGTGAAGGGTTTCTGAAAGCTCTCCGAAGATCGTCACCAACGCCTCATTCAACTCTATGGCACTGTATTGACCTATAGTGTCTTCAAATTTTTTAAGACATTGTGCCACTTCTTCATCAATGAGCATCGCTTCTAATTTCACCAGAAAACAGGCTTCTTTCCCCTTATCGCTACCATGTGTTGCCACAATATGCACTTC
The DNA here is from genome assembly GCA_000739515.1 of Candidatus Moduliflexus flocculans. Lineage (GTDB taxonomy): Bacteria > Moduliflexota > Moduliflexia > Moduliflexales > Moduliflexaceae > Moduliflexus > Moduliflexus flocculans. The sequence goes on along the minus strand of DF820456.1, from coordinate 678,520 downwards.
CAGCGTATGGGACTGTTTTTTAGCCTCTATAATATTGACTGGAAAAATACTTTCTCCACTTCCTTGTTCATCATAAGAAGTATTTTGATCTCGTTCTCTAATAGCCACTTTTACAGGAAGTTGTATTGTGGCATCAAGGGGCACGTTCTGTTGAGTAAACAAAACTTCTTCGATAGATTTCCGCGTCTTTCCTTGCTTACCCAACTGAATGTGTTGATGAAGCATTTTTTGAGTTCCATCAATTTCAATCGTAAAATCAAAATCTCGCCCAATACTTTCGCCTGAATACTCAATTTCTTGTAAACTCACAATAAGTTTCAATGACATGACGTTACTCCTTACACATACGCCGTTTTACATGTTAGTGTTATTATTACCATTCTTTCTTATTCCAAAGCCATTCCAACGCCCAATATCGCCAGCTGACAACTGCGATATGAAGAGAACGAAAATTTTTTTCGATCTCCTTGGCATTGAACTTCAGTTCAGGATAGACTAAAAATAAATCATTATCTTCTTGCTGTTGCACATGTCCAACACATTCATCATCATATATTGCATCTTCTTCGCCTTTTGTAAGCGCACGACTCGATAAGTCAATCCTGATCGAACGAGTATAGAGCTCGTATTGTTCATACTTGCGAGTCATGCTTAGGATAACTGAAAAAGGGCGTATATTCATCCCTCTAATAAAATCATTTTCATCCGTTAGCATGGCTAAAATCGCTTTATTATCGTACGCACTATTGGGATTGTCCATAGCAGAATTGTCTATATACCCCGTTGCCCACAATAACGCACATGCAGCTTCCATGCGCCATTTGTATTCGTAACATGGCAGCCCTGTAGCCCACTTTGGTTCAAATTCTACGGTCTCTAAAAAAAGCCACTCGTCTTCACTAAAATAGGATCGTAGTGCGTATTGCTGGATTAACCTTGAGATTTCGGCACGACTTGCGCCGTATCCTTTTGCGCCAACAATGATAAGAGCGATAATTCTTTGAGCAATCTCGGTTTGGTGACGCTCAAATTTTGGTTCCCTAAAAGTCGAAGAAGAACATAGAGCATGAATAGGTGACAGACTCAACAGCCATAAGAATAAAGGTAAATATGCTAAGTTTTTCCCAATTATCTTGTACGGTTTCATAATAGCATGACATTTTATCCAACTGGATGTCAATAAAAATTTTGTCATCTGATATTACATCCTGAACTCTCATGCAGGTTAGATAAGACCGAACGCTGCGTTTCAGGCGCGAGAGAAGGGCGCGGCCACATCTGCTGACATTGGCATCTGAATTTGTTCCGCGCCCTTCTCGAAGTCGGCTGCAAACGCATTGTTCGGCGTATTTCTATCTTGTTCTGATGTATTGCTGTAATATCAAAAGAATCCTCTCCCTGTAATCGGTGAGGCGAACATCCTCTTCGTCAACAAGACGAGGAAGTTCTGTTCCTAAGACATCAAGCGCTAATCTTCTTGCTGGTTCTTCTCCGTTGGTATATGCTCCTCCAGTATGACACCATTTTGACAAGCGTTCGATGACCTGAGTTGTCATCTGGCCTTGCCGAATCCCTTGACGGACATCCTCTCCTATTGTTTGGGCACCAGCATGACTGGCGATAAAGTCTTCTATATGGCGATCTACTCTGGAACGTTCCTCATCGTTCATCTCTGAAATAATAATGCTCACATCGCACTGTTCATTGATTTGATATATCCGGTTCATACGCTCTCCATTGATTCATTGTTCTTGTTATTGGGAAACAATACGGTTAGAATGTATCGATCAATTTATTAATCTTGTGAATATATCCAATCTCTTGTTCGCTATACACATCACTCAATGCGACTCCTTCATTTTCTGCGGTGGTCGCAGGGAGAAGCAGCCCCAAAATATTTTGCACATCAACGGGAGTAAATCCCTGTTCAGCAAGGACTTGTAACGTCGCCGTATAACTATATCCGTTCTTTTCAAAACAGGTATCGAACGCCTCTCGCATTGCTGACGCCTCATTTGCCTGCATGAGCGTCCCTCCACATTGCATGATCATGTCATTGAAGCGATTGGGAGACGCGACAACAGGAAACGGTTTTCCTATTGTTTTAGCGGACTCGTTGGAACGGCCTGTCGCCACAAAGACTGTCTCTTCAAGCTGCTTGATACGGGTATTGATTAATTCAAGACCATAGGCGTATACTTTATCGGTATAGGTGTTATCCCAACCAAACTGCTTTTCTCCTATGGTATACATGGTCGTCATGAGAGATTGCATATAATTCCCAAGCATGTTTTTCGTCTGTTCATCAATATTTTGATTATTATAGACGGCTGATAATAATCGGTGCGTATTCAGATAATTCATCCATGCGGCCAACTCAAGAAGAGGCTTCTGTTCAGGTGTTTTAGGAGTCATTTTCAGATACACATCGCCAACGATCATCGTTCCGAATGTTCCGCTTTTGAGACTTTCTTTGAGCATACCATCAACAATGGTTTGCATGAGTGCTTGATCCTTCAGTAATGCACTTGGGTCTTCTGCGTGGCAGAATGACATATTTCCAGCGACTATCATGAACACACTACTTAACACCACAAGAATATTTTTCATACGTCTCCTTTTTAATAATATGAGTGCTGTTTTCGATATTTCGTCTCTAATACGCACCCATTGAGATATTAGAGCCGAACATCCGCGCTTCACCGTGCGAGCAGAGGGCGCGGCCACTTAAACTTCAAGAAACGCCTCGATTTTTATCCCGCGCCCTCTGCGAAGTCCGGTGCAAGCGCATTGTTAGAATCTATATTAATGCTTACTACATGTTTATTTCACACATCTAAATTAGACAGTTTCATAAACAATTTCTGACATAACGTTTTCCTTCTTTAGTTTTTCTCGGTCTTTCGGTAAATTTTTATTCCATTTAGCGAATTGAAATTCTGTTGAATATAACAACTTTTGTTCAATTACGACAAAAATAAGCAACAATTTTGTTGAACTCTCTATCTTGTTTTGGCCGGAAAGAGTCTCAAATGAAGTTCTAAATTTCCCCAATATTGAAGGTATCGTTGCTTTATTTTCATTTTTCAATGTATGAAACCACACACAGTTGCAATTTGAAGCAAGCATTTTTTCTAGGTCTTTTTGAATCGAAGTATCTTTTGGATTATGGGCTTTTAGCTCTATAATCCAGTCAAATTCATGCCATTCGTTTGCTTTGTATGTGGCAAGATCAAATCTAGCACTTAATTTACTTTCTCCTGAAAAAGAATGGCTACTCATCGTAGGTACTTCAATAGAAAAATATATTTTATTTAAAAGAAAATAATTTGCAAATAGAATTTTTGATTCTTGCTCCGAAATCCTAATTCTATCTTTCTTTTTGGGGCGATATTTGGGAAACAGCAGAGGATCATTTGAAGTGATTTCATTATCAAACACATTATTAAGAGCAATCAGCTTTTTTGCAACTTCGCGACATACAGTTATCATAAACGTTTCCTTTTCATCTTGCCGAGCAAGTTATTAAGTATCTCTTATTTGATAAGAGCATTGAAAATTAATATCAGACAGACCTCACATTTTTAAAACCTGTGAGGTCTTATTAAAAATCAATATTCGTATCTATAATGGTCAGAAAAAATTATCAAGAAAGTTCACAGGAAAGGTGAGTTTTAGACCAAAATGACAAAGGAGAAATACCACAACAATTATCCCTGATGTGGAGAAATAATATACGGCGGCCTTTGCCATATCCTTAAAAATGCCGCACAGTGTACCAAATAGAAGTATGGAGATAATAACTGCAAATGTCCACATCTGACCTCCATCTAAAGTTAGATTGAACGCCACTTTGATAAGTGACATTACTAACATACCTGGGCTGAATACAAAAATCAAGAGCAAAAGGATAATACCACTACTGCCACCTTCATCTTTCTTTTTCTTACGTGTCATCTTTCCGACCTCCATGTTAATAGCATATTGAAAATTTTGACAACCATGTAGTATCAAAGTAAGTCTAACATCGCGCTTCACCGTGCGAGCAGAGGGCGCGGCCACTTAAACCTGACATAATGCCACCCAATTTTAATCCGCGCCCTCTGCGAAGTCCGGTGCAAGCGCATTGTTAGCGCATAATTACGATGATAGAGACTCATCGTTCTGATATGATTATCCGATCCATTTCATCTCTGAGCGCCTTCAGTTTTCCTTGAAGCGTTTTTTTTCGTTCAATGTCTTTTGGGCGGTCAAATAGATGTTCAATGAGTGCCGATATACTTAAAAATATTGACACTTTGGGCTTTTTTATCACTAATTCTTGAGAGAGCGTTTCGAATCTCTTTGAAAAGTTATTTGACGTTTGCCAATAGGTAAACGCTCGAATAAAATTATTGCGTTGTGTCGTATTCTGTAAGCTCTGAGCATAGGTTTCAAGGCTAAAATAGACATTAGCGATGTCATGCACGACTGTATTTCGTAACTCTGAAAACTGTGTGAGCAGATGTCGTTCATCTTCTGTTAAAATTCCAATCGCTTTCGCAAATGCGACTTTTCCTGTTTGTTTATTCCCTAACTCAATTCTGGCAAAAATCGCGGTCAAATTGTCCTCTTGAAAATATTCGGCTAAAAAATGTGTGAACGCTGCTTCGAGAAACGCATGGGTCTTCACAATAAACGCCCAATCGTCTTCTTCAATTAAGTGTGAGAGAAACGCTCTTTTGAGATGAAGTTTATCTTCCAAGCGTTCAATATGTGTCTGGACATCAAGCCCTAACTCCTCTGCGATTACTGTAATCTCGGCATTCTGATATGATGGCATGACTTATTGCATCCTGTAATTCTCCAATACAATGAATTAGCTTCGGCGATTTCCATCCCGCATGAATCGGCCCCTCATCTTGCACGTCCTCTATATACTCCAATAACTCTAAAGCAATCGTTCTCGACAATACAATTGTATCTGGCATGTCAGGTTGTTTATGAATGATGTTGTCCATGATTATTCTCTGCGCTAACGCCGCGCTTCAGGCGCGAGCAGAGGGCGCGGCCACATAAACTTGAAAGAACACCTCGATTTTTCTTCCGCGCCCTCTGCGAAGTCACCTGCAAGCGCATCGTTAGACATGGCCTCGTTCGGACGGCCACGCTCGTGGCTCAGCGCGACACGCCCTGAAACCCGTATGAAAGTGGCGACTCCCTGCACATCGAGGACGCCGTGTGCTGTGCCTCTTGAACCTGAGACAGGGCGTGTCGCGCCGGGCACTCCGCCCGTCGAAGCGCGTCGCGCCACCACACATTCGTATCACGACCTGTCTTCGGAGTGCCTGTCATTGCCATGCTAACGCGGCGTTTCAGCCGCGAGAGACGGGCGCGGCCACTTACACTACGGGAAATGCCACCCACTTTTCTTCCGCGCCCTTCTCGAAGTCGGCTGCAAACGCATCGTTAGAAATATCTCGTGTCGGTTTGCCAAGAGGTGTTCAGCAGCGTGATCCATCCTGTCCCCTATCACACTACCCTTATAAATCATTCTTCTTTCCGCAAATCATCCTTCGTATAAACTCGAACCTTATCGAAGAATTTGAATCTGAAGCGATGATAATGGAGCAATGACAGGAAGATTTCCTGGGTACGGTGACAAGAGCAATTGACACTTCACCTCATAATTTCCTGGTGTGAATGACGAAGGAATTTTCCATCTGACCGTAAACGTTTCAGACGCTCCGGCAGAGAGACTGAACTCCCTTGGAGCCGTTGGCCTTCCAGTAGGGTTATTATCATATTCCCAAAGAACAGAGGCGTGTGATTCAATCACAAGATATATTTCCTGTTGATTGATAAGAAACCCTAAATTTTGAACTGCTTCTTCTCTGTTTGTCACTCGATACGTGATGGTCACAATTTCGCCAATTTGATAGGTTACCCTATCTGTTTGAAGTAAATATTCAATACCATCTTTGATGACAGTTGACGCGTTCGTCGTTGGTGTTGGCTCCGGTATTGGATTCGAGGGCGACGAATCATGCTGACAATTAGTCAGCAGACAAAGCAGGCCACAACAGATAAAATTTAGCACAATGTACAAAGGCTTCATAACATATTCCTCCATCAGAATAGCTATTATCAAGAATCAAGGATACGAGATTCTCTCCCTTGCCATTCAGAATTGAATGGCAAGGGAGAGCAAGTAGCATGATGATTGTAAGAAAGTAATCTCCCATTATTATATGCTGCTCTGTCAAAGTCTGATTGACGGATTACGGTGCGTCAGACTTCCGAAGTTTCAAAGACTTCGGAAGTCTTTCACTTGTCAGCTTAAACTTGACTGAATACTACCATCTCCATTGTACGTAAACCTGATCATTTCCGGCAGGGGAGAGAGTACAGGTATAATACCAATTGCCATTCTCCGGCACAATACTCAACTTAGCATTACTCGGAACGCACCAGGCATTCGTTGGGCGCAGATGATTGCGGAATTCGACTTCGACCTTTGCAGTGTCGCCACCAATCCACGGAGTGCCAATCAGTCCGCCACACGCCCCTGACACCCCAACAGAATACACAAAATACCAGCCCGCTTCGGCGTCATCCGTACTACATATCTTGTGAGGCTGCGGCGTGGAGGTTATGACTGGTGTCGGAACAGGAGTCGGCGTCGGTTGCTGGGTCGGAACTGGGGTCGGATTCGGTGCGACAGGAGGGAGCAATTTCAAAGATGGATCTCCCTCAAAACGTATACATGAATTACACGGAAGAAATATTGAGTGAGCTTTTTCATACGCTGTTATCATTGTTTCCCCTTGAGCGAGATTACGGAAAAACACATCTTGCCACAAAAATGCATATCCATCATCCCAACATTTATCACCACAGTTTCCTGTATCCATGCCACAGTATCCGACAGTTGCTGTATTCTGATGCTGGCCTTTTCTGAAGGCATTTGATAAAGACCCTGAATTTGTATTGCACATTCCACCACAACTCGCGATGAATGCAAAGGTCATCGGCTCACGAGATTCGAGCCAATTTTGCACGTCTTTATCTGAAATTGAATCAAACGTATATGTAATATTCCCAAAAGGAATACATCTGTTTTGAAAAAACGTAGAACCACCATGAGCGATCTCATAAAAAACCTTGGTTGATGGAGACATTATATTACTTTTGATCGCTTCTTTTGAAGGAAAATCAATATCTCCCAGAAGAGGATAGCCAGCCTGAGGAAAATGGTATTTTCCTGAAAGTGGATATCCCATATGATCAAGCCACCCAAACGCATTAGACACGTATTGTCCCCATAACGTCAGTGCCGTTGCACCTTTTGAAGTACATTTAAAATGCCCTCTCATATAAAATCCTCCATCACTAGTACATGGATTCATTAGTTTTTAATAGATGTATAGTGTCGTTTGAGCGTTTCTCGCGCCTTCGGCGTTGTAAAACGCCAGGTAATCGTGATCGCGTGATCATTGCGTTCTTTGACACAGGCGAACACCTCTCGTTCCAAGACCTCCTGAGAGGGGATTCGCCGATCCAAGCATTGTCGGGCAATGGCACTGAGTTCGATCTCGGCCATATTCAGCCAGGATGCATGAATGGGCGTCGCATGAAACTCGAACCGTTGCTTGAGCGCCCACGCCGCCGCTGGTTCGAAGGCCTGATAGAACGATCCCGCCGTATGCGTGTTCAGATTATCCTGTACCACCCGAAGACGGGTGGCGTCCGGATACTGCGCGGCGAGCGCCTGCATGAACTCGGCATAATCCGTCTTGGGCCGACGAGGACGCACCTGGACAAGCCGCCTGCCAGCGAGGGGTTCCACCGCAATCAACAGGCAACAGACGCCGTGTCGCTCATACGGCGTATCCTCTTTGCGCGACTGCCCCGACTGCATCGGCAATGGCGTCACCCGGTCGCCGATGAGTTGGCATGGCCGTTCATCGAAACAAATGACCGGTTGCGCAGGATCATACGGCTGCTCATACAGATCAAGGAGGTCTTCCATCCGCATGAGGTACTCCCCCGTCACCTGCGGAATGCACCATTGGCGTTTCTGCCAGGGTTTCAGGTCGTTTTTTTGAGTGTCCGTTGGACGGTCGCCGCAGAAATCGTTTCGACCACCTGCAACTCGACCAGGCGATCCGCCAACAAGGTCATCGTCCAGCGGGCATGACCGTCAGGGGGATCGGAACAGGCGAGCGCCGTCAATCGCGCTTCGCCGTGTCCATCAAGCTTTCGGGGTTGTCCTGGTCGAGCGCGTTCCGTCAAGACGGCGTCCAGCCCGTCTTGACAATACCGTCGTCGCGTATTCGCGACGGTTGCGAGGCACCCCCCGATGTCTTCGGCAATCGACGGATCGGCATGACCGGTGTCAGCCAGCAACAAGATCCGTGCGCGATTGATGGCTCGTGCGGCCTCTCTGCCCGTGCTGATGAGGCGATGAAGGTGTTGCCGTTCTTCTTGGGATAACTGGATAGAAAATTTTTTGTCACTCATGGTGGTCTCCTCCTGGGGAAAAAGAATGTCGACCAGAAGAACGCCAGATGAGAATCGTGTCCACTAAAAACTAATGATTCAATGTACTATAGCAGGTTTTTCTAATTTAAGTGGGATGTATTGCCAACCGCGTAAACGAAACATTTCTTGATAAAATTCATCTGGAAATGTCTTTGCCCATTTTCTTAATTCTTTTGAAATGAATTGGTCTAAAATTTCCTCTAACGCATTTCGAGACCGTATGGCCTGATACCCGGTGACTTCATCAACTAACGCGATAATACCAACACGAGCAAAACCTCGCATGAGTATTTCGCATCGTTCAGCAATATGAACTTGTTGAAAATTTAAGTTTCCACTCTTTCTACACTCTAAAACAGCATCGCACAAATCAGCAAGTGCCGTTGCTTCATATCCGTAAGCTAATGCGCCACGAGTAGTTTTAAACTTAATAGGCGAAGTGATCAGGTCGGCTAAATCATTAGAAATAAATGGTTTAATGGCTTTTGTGTTGGCAAAATTGACAAGACGATCAGAACCACTACTCCACTTACCTCCTGACCCATATTTCATATCGAGAGCCGAAATCATTTCAGTTTGTACTAAAACGCGTCTTCCATCTTCCAAAACATAACATTGAATCTCAATATTTCCAATACGTAACGGGCTATTAGGTTCTCCACAAATAGCTTTTGGAAGTTCTTCAGATGGAACATAATCATCAGGAAATAACGATTCTCTTGGACAATCCAATACAGCGGCAAGTATGTTTTTATTTTTAGGGCGCGGAATAATTCTATCTAATTCCCAGTCAGAAACCGTTGCGAAATGCACTCCAACTTTCTCAGATACTTCTTGAAGCGTCAAGCCAAGTTCTTCTCGCCTTTTTCTAAGATTATTCATATATTACCCTCCAAATTATTAAATCAGGACTTACGCAAGAACCATTTTGAGTGTTGGGTGACAGAGTTCTTTGATTAGATAATCATCGAGTAAGCCACGTTTCAGGTGATAAATCGTTGTCTGCGCCTCGAAGGCCAGGGCTTTCAGGCGATTCCAGACGAGAATCGCACACACAATATGATTCCGTTGAATGCGACCGATCCGGCACTGACAGGCACCAATTCCGGTGGTTTGTTTGGTCTCGCGATGAAACTCCTCCACCTTCCAGCGCAGGTCAACGATCTCTTGCACAACCTGCGTCAACGATGAAGTTCGGTCGTTCGTGATGACAAATTCGACGACCGCTTCCGAGCGCGGGGTAGACTGCAGCAGACGGAATAAGCTGACGCGATGCCCTTTGGGGAAGTCCCGCACATGCACCTGTTTGCCCAATTGGGCTTCTGCGGGAGTCCAGGAGAGCGCATCCACTCGAAAATAGACGCCGGGACAGAGCGATTCTGTCACGAGCCGGTTCGTTTTCAGCGGGCAATAATAGGATTTTCCCATGCGTTCAATGACGAGCATGAACCACTTGGTGGCATACCACGTATCCATCAAGACGCCACGAAACGGGAGTTGACGGACATATCGAGCCTGAGAGAGCATCTCACACGCATGCTGGAGTTTGGTTTTGCCGTCAATATCGGGATCATAGAGGCGGTAGTCTATCTCCCAAAACCGATTGAGATCGGGATTGACATACACACAACTGACCACGCCGATCCCAGGAATGCCGTCTTTGGCATTCCCGCTATATTGGCGACGGACTCCCTCAATCTGGGACGAATAGCGCTTATCTAACACGGTATCATCAAAGACCAGATCGCTATTCTCGGACAGGACGATCTCGTGCGTAACGTTCTCCCACACGAGATGAGGCCGAAGCCGTTCGCCGCGAAGATACCGATTGATCCGATCATGGCTGAGGGGTTTGACATGATCGGCAAAATAGGTCAACGTATAATTGACCTGGGTACTCAGTAAAAATTGACAATAGTCGATGGTATTCATCCTGAATCACCTCCATGTTGGATAGCGGGGAGAGAATGTGAAGATGTCAAGGACATTGATGAATTTTGCGTAAGTCCTGTAAATTATGTTTGCGTTATTTCGTGTTTCAATATAAACACAAACAAACACAAAGCCAAGAGGGTGCGTAAAATATTTTACAAGTTTTTTATCTGCTAAGAATTCTAACATGTACGCTTCAGGCGCGAGAAACGGCGTGGCCACATAAGGCCGGGAGGGGCCGGAAATTGT
>DF820456.1:664953-666803 GCA_000739515.1 Candidatus Moduliflexus flocculans | reverse complement strand
ATGGCTTCACCCGTCGAGGAACGGGGGTTCTCTGTTGATCGCGCAGAGAGATGTCATTTTTTTTGACACCCCTCTAAATTAACCTGGTTTATGGTTAATTTCCCCCCGTCTTTCCTCGCATTTTCCGGCATGTTGTCGGCGTGTTCGCGCTGGTTAACCAGTTGAAACCATTGACCAAAACCTGTCAAGCACTATGTCGGAAATTGAACACTTTTTTTCTTTGTTATCTGTCAAAGAACATTTTTTTGGTTAATTAACCGCCGTCCATTCGGTCAATTAACCACTGTCTAAAAATGGACATCTTGACACGCGGTATATATACCCGCTATTGTGTGCGGTATATATACCCGCAAAAAACGGGGCTTGATCTTCGTGCCGAACGCGGCGTTTCAGCCGCGAGAGAAGGGCGCGGCCACGTAAACGTGATACAACGCCATCGACTTTTCATCCGCGCCCTTCTCGACGTCGGCTGCAAACGCATTGTTCGGCTTTATCAGATACGTTACGATTCTCCTCCTTCTATTTTAGCAATCGCATCGGCAGGAGAAATCCCCGCATACATTACACTCATGATGCCAGGGAAATATTTATCCATCATAATAATATTTACATACACAGCATCTTTAACCATCTCATAAGTAAGTGTGCCTCCTTCTGTACTAATATAGGTTCTATATCGTATTTCCCCGTCAGAATAATCCATTTCAAAATTTCCAATATTCAATCCAAAATTTGCTCTTGTTAAAAATTCTGCCATTGCAGCCAATTTATTAGAAGGAGCATTCGCATCTAAAATCGACAAGAAGATAAATTGTTTTTGTTCTTCTCGTACTCTTGCGATACAAGTCCAACTGCCATTATCTCCTTGATAGCCCATTCGGAAAGCGGGTTTATCCTCGATTTGCTTTACGTTCCATTCATCTTTTTGAAAAAATTCAACAACGGTGTTAAATATACTGTTGCTCATAGAGAATCTCCTTTCAAGATTTGTTGATGCAGTAGTGGATACATTCACTTCTTTATTTGCCAAGCCAAGAACAACTTCTAACTCTTTCTCCGTAAACCTATATGGATTGCCTCCAAAAATTTCGCCGATAGAACTTAACGCCTTACTTAAAACCCCCTCTTCTGCTTTAATCACAAGTTTTTTAGGTACATTAACGAATCTCGCATTCAGATGAATGTTCCCCCAAAAACTGCCGTGTGATGCTTTTGACAACAATACCTTTATGCTTTCATTATATATATCTTCATTAAAATAAATAAGTACAGGAATAATTGTTACTGAACACTTCGGACTATTTGCGGCGAAGGTTTCTGATAATACTTTTATTAATTCAGAATTATGCGTATTCGTAGAAATACCTATTCGTGTCATTGGGGACGCGACGTTCAAAAAATTATCAAACCGTTTTACGATGTCGTTCGTCGTTAAATCGTCACAATATATCATCGGCAAGATTTCATTTGATGTTCCTATTTGAAATCCCAAGACATCTGCCAACGAAAGAAATGGTGTGATCCCTTGCACGATTTGATCTTTATTAATATTAATTGCAACTGAAGATTGATGTTTTTCTTGAGTCATTGTTTTACTAACAACGTTCATAACCTTCGACATCTTTTCTGTATCGTTCACCTGTTTTTTGAGTTTTTCAATATACACGTCAATATTCATGAGTCCTACTTGGTACCCTTCTTTTCGTAACCAATGAACAAAACCTTGAGAAAATTCAGATTGCGTCATATTCCCTCCCCATTTTTTAGTCAAACGATGCGACAAGCCGAACGCGGCGCTTCACCGTGCGAGCAGAGGGCGCGGCCACCTAAACTTGACTTGAGCATCCACT
>DF820456.1:624518-663013 GCA_000739515.1 Candidatus Moduliflexus flocculans | reverse complement strand
CAAGAGAAGGGCGCGGCCACTTAAAGCCGATAGTTAGGCTCTGAATTTTATTCCGCGCCCTTCTCGAAGTCGGCTGCAAACGAGTTGTTCGGCTTCGCTCCTCTCCTTCTCACCGGAAAGATTCTTGACAAAAAAAACGCCTCTTTTTGCCGTCTAAGAAGGGCAAAAGAAGCCGAACAAGTTATTAGGCGGATTCGCCCACAAACAACCAACCCCATCTCCGCCAATTTATAAGCCATTTCCGCCAATCCATTCCCAAAACGCCATGTCTTGATATAGACATATCCTCAAATCACGCCAATCGCCTAAAATGTCTAAATCTGGACAGAAATACTCAAAAAAATCTCAACAAACACTACAAGAAAAAATTCAAAATTCGCTGTCTATATCCAGAAAAAAGATTCTATATATAGACAGACTTGTCTATCAATAGAATAAAAACGCATACCGTTACATATAGACAGAAATATTCGCCTCCTCACTCCACCACTCGATCCAATATCCCCAACGCCTCCGCCTGACCATACGCCACATCCCACGTCCGTAAATTATAATTCCATTTTGCCCCGACAGCCTTGACGCGTTCTTTCAACTCTTTCTCGTGATACGCCACCTTCACATGCACAATCTTATGCTTCGGGATTTTTAACGGCTGCCGCTCCCAGGGAATCTCTTCCACCACCAATTCCACCGTCGTCACCCGCACGTTCCGCGCCTCATCATACCGATAACGCACGCATATCAACCGCTCCCCATACTCCCGCAGCAATTTTTTCGTCCCGCTCTGCCCAGGCAGCAATGTTCGCCGAATCACCATAACACAATGTGTATTGCACAATACAATTGATCGTTTTTTCCCAACCAGAAGAATCCCCCATCACGCCGTTTCACAAACGCGCTGACAGTCCCCGCAAACAATATTCGCCGCAGGTTTTGCCCAGACATTCAAGCCGCATCCAGGACAGGTATATTTCTGACGAGTCTGTCGTATCCTCCGCGCCCCTTCTCCTTGCGACTGGCTTTTCCAGGAAATGTGGGACTCCGTAAAAAGAGACGCCATCGCACGCTCGAATCGGCCCCCCGCCAGAAGATAATGCGACATCCGCTGCCCGGTCTGCTTCCCGTCTGGCTGCCCAGTGTGCGACGGCATCAACCCGATCTCAATCATTTTGTCCGCCCATTCGCGATTATGATACCCTTTCCGCCCCGGTTTCCCGTAATACTGCTGCCAGAGATGACACAAATCATGCGCGAACGCCGCCAGAATATCCACATCCTCCCGGTCGAACCGGTCCGGATTCAACGCGATTTCATCAACCATCATCTCCCCTTGCTGACGATGCTGAAAGCGTTTCGGCGCAAAATAGCCATGACTGTTGCGTCGCTGCATCGTCAACAGCACGTCAGGCAACCGTTTATCGAATAAGGTCTCATTCAAAACGCCAAAGACCTGCTCAAGGCTGAGATAGTACGTTGAGGTAATCGGCATAAAAAAAATGCTTGACACGCGCAAAACCATCTGCAATCAATGCAACACAGGAGAGAAACAGGTAAAAATTTCCTGAGAACATAACATTTGTCAAGAAATATTCAGCAGGACAAACCTGTTTCGCGTAAGATCACCAGCGAAAGAAGCGGTGGCGACGCCGAATAGAGAAGGCGTATCAGAAAAAAACGCCAACGAAATGAGAAAAAAATACCCCTGAGAAGCGAGCATACCCGATGACGTAATACAGGCATCATTCGCTCCCTTCTCAAATTCATTGTCGTTGAAGGAGCGATCCGATGCCACCTGAACATCAACATGCCCCGAAATTACTCGATGTCGTCCGCGATAAACTCCGCCTCAAACACTATTCCATCCGCACCGAAGACGCCTATGTAGATTGGATTCGCCGCTTTATCATCTTTCATAAAAACCGCCACCCCAAAGAGATGGGCATCCCCGAAATCGAAGCCTATCTGACCCATCTTGCCGTGAAACACAATGTCGCCGCTTCAACGCAAAACCAAGCCTTCAGCGCCCTCCTTTTCCTGTATCGCGACGTGCTTGAGATCGAATTAGACGGACGCATAGACGCCATGCGCGCCAAAAAACCGCAGCGCCTCCCGACCGTCCTCACGCCCGACGAAGTCCGCCGCGTCATCGCCAACTTAGACGGCGTCCATCGCTTGATCGCCCAAATCCTCTATGGTAGCGGCCTCCGCCTTCTCGAATGTCTCCGGCTGCGCGTTAAAGACCTCGATTTCGCCCGCTATGAAATCACCATCCGCCAGGGCAAGGGCTTCAAAGACCGCCGCACTATGCTCCCGCGCACCCTCGTTGCGCCGCTCCAAACGCATCTCGACACCGTGCGCACCCTCTACGAAGCCGATCTCCGCGACGGCCTTTGCAACGTCTATCTCCCCTTCGCCCTCGCGCAAAAATACCCGACCGCCCCGCGCGAATGGCTCTGGCAATACGTTTTTCCTGCCGCAAATCATTCTAAAGACCAGCGCACCGGCCTGATCCGCCGCCATCATCTTGACGAAAGCTCGATCCAGAAAGCCGTCAGACACGCCGCGCAGCAGACCGACATTGACAAACACGTCACCTGTCACACCTTCCGCCACAGTTTCGCCACCCATCTGCTGGAAAACGGCTACGACATCCGCACCGTCCAGGAATTGCTCGGCCATAACGACGTCTCAACCACTATGATTTACACCCACGTTCTCAATCGCGGCGGCCTCGCCGTCCGCAGCCCCTTAGATTGATAAAAAGGGAGCAGGACAGACATCCTGCCAGCAATCCCCGCACCTCTGCGGAAAATTTCAAAAAACGTACTCATACCGCATGATTCATAAGTAACTGATATTGCGCAGCCGATTCGATGCGAATGACCGCCAACTCTCCTTCCAGGAGCAGGCTGGTAAGTTCTCGTTCCACGCTCCGCGTGGAATGCCTTGACCACGCCGTTCTGCGGCGAAACGGGACGCGGAGCGTCCGAGAGGCGACGTTCCACACAGAGCGTGGAACGAGGGCGAATTTTCCTCCCCTCGCCAAATTGAGAACTTAACAGCCCTGCTCCTGGGAGGGGAATTCGCGGAAATGCTGCGTAACCTCAGCAAGTAATTACAATCAGACTACTTAAAAAAATTGTAATTATTTACCACGAAACACACGAAATACACGAAAATATGGGAAACTCCTTTGGACATTGCATGAATTTTTTGATTTTTTTCGTGTATTTCGTGTGTTTCGTGGTGGCTGGTAAATAGTTACAAAAAATTTACAAATTTCTCTTGACAAGTTTCAGTCATAAATTATTGTTTATTCAAACACTGACTGATAGTCATTATTTTAATGAAGGTCATAAAAATTATGGGAGTTCAAGAACGACGCGAACGAGAGAAACATGCCCGGCAGGAGGCCATCCTGGAAGCGGCACGCGAAGTCTTTTTCACCAAAGGCTTAGACCAGACAACAATTGACGATGTCGCAGAACAGGCCGAACTGAGCAAAGGCACGATTTATCTCTATTTCAAAAGCAAAGAAGAACTGTATATTTCGGTCTTTACTCAGGGGATCGAGCAACTCACGCAGCAATTGAACGCGCTCCGCGACCAGTTCGGTCAGCGCCGCGCCGATGAGCTCGTGCTGCAAATCAAGGATATGTACTATGCCTTTTATCACAAATACCCCGAATATTTTTACATCCACTCGCTGCTCTATCATGGACGGATAAAAGGCAAAATCGATCCGGTCATCTGGGCAGCGTCGCACCAGCAGACCAGAATCTGCTTGCAGGTCGTCTCCGATATTTTGCAACGCGGAATTGACGACGGCCTGTTTCGCCCGGTGGACGCCTGGAAAGCCGCGAACAGCTTATGGGGCGCGGCAACCGGCGTCATGATGATGTTAGACGATGAAGAACACCAACAGATGGTCGGCATGCCGGCCAAAGAATTGTTAGACTATACCACCGAACTGCTCATTGCCAGTTTACGACAACTCTAATGCTTGTTTTTTCAGGAGTTGGCGGTCAATTCCTGAAAAACACTACCGATATGATGAAATGGATTGGGAAATTCGTGATTCGATTTCCAAAACTTGTGATCGCGCTCGTCATCGGCGTGACCCTCTTTTTTGCCTATTTTATCCCCCAAATTAAATTAAATAACGACTCGCGCGATTTCATTCCGCCGAACGACGCAGAGCGTATCTATAACGAGCAAATGCAGGAAATTTTCGGCAACGACGACGTCGTCTATATCGGCGTTGTGACTGATAACATCTATACGCCGAAGACGCTCGCCAAAATCGCCACCTTAACCGCTGCCTTTAAAGAAATTGACGGCGTGGATGATGTCACCAGCCTCGCCACCATCAAAAATATCGAAGGGGTGGACGGCGGCATGGAAGTCTATCCGTTCGTAGATGAAGACGAACTGCCAGAAACCGAAGAACAAACGCAGAAAACCCGGGAACAGGTCGAACTCTGGGATGTGCTGGTGAACAATCTCGTGTCGAAAGACGGCAAAGCGACCTCAATTGTCGTGGAATTAGAACCGAATGCCAGCATGGAGACACAAGAATCCGTCTTCAAAGAAGTGCGCAAGATCGTTGATGCCAACAAAGAGCCAGGCGAATCTTACCACTATTCCGGCTACACATCCATCAACGTCCTGCTCGGCGAATACATGCTCAAAGATATTCGCAACTTGCTCCCCATCGCCTTTCTCGTGGTCGCCATCACGCTCTATCTTTCATTCAAAACCGTGCGCGGCGTCGCGCTGCCGCTGTTGAATGTCGCCCTCTCTGTCATCTGGACGATTGGCGCGATGGCGCTCCTCGGCGTCAAGCTCTCGCTGACCTGCACCGCGATCCCCGTCATTCTCGTCTCGGTCGGTACGGCCTACGCCATTCACATTACTCGTGATTATTACGATGAAGTCAATCGTGGCCTGCCGAAAGACGAAATTTTTGCCGCCTGTTTCAGCAAAATCGGCATCGCCGTCATTATGGCCGGTTTAACCACCGTTGCCGGATTTGCTACGCTTTATACGTCGGCGGTCATTCCGATTCGGGACTTTGGTGTGTTTGCCGCGTTCGGAACGTTTATCGCGCTCGTGTTGGCAATGGTCTTTGTCCCCGCGATTTTGTTCTTAGAAAAACTGCCGGAACGCCATGAAACTGACGAAGAAAAAGCCATCGCCGGCAAACTGACCCACACCCAGAAGTATCGCCGGGGACAGGTCACATTAGCGATCAATCATCGCATGTGGGTGCTATTGGCCGCGCTTGTCATCATCGCGCTCGGCGCGTGGGGCGCATCGCGGCTGGAAGTCAACGATAATGGCATTGCCTATTTCCGGCAGGGAACTCAGGTGCGCAACGACGACGATGCGCTGTCGCAGCATTTCGGCGGCACGCACATGTTCAGCGTGATTGTTGAAGGCCCGGAGCCAGATTCCATGAAAGAACCGACGATTCTGCGAAACATGGAAGGTTTGCAGCGCCATATTGAACAAACATTTCCGGCCATCGGCAAAACCATGTCGCTCGCCGATTACATCAAAAAAATGAATATGGCGATGAACGAAAACGACCCGGCATTTTACACACTGCCCGATACGCGCGACTTAGTGGCGCAATACCTGTTGACGTATGAATCTGGCGGCGATCCGGACGATTTCTCGAACGTCGTGGATTACGAATATCAGAAAGGGCGCATTATTCTGCTCTCAAAAAATGGCAACACCAAGCATACGCAGCAGGTGCTTGAAGAAGTATATGCTTACGCCAAAGCCAATTTCGACCCGGCCTACAAGGTGCGCGTCACAGGGAGCGCCTACACGCCGGTCGTGATGGATCGTTATGTCGTCAAAGGGCAGATCAGCAGTATCATCTCCTCGATTCTCACCGTTTGGATTTTGAACTGCATCATCTTCCGTTCGCTTGTCGGCGGCACAATTGCGATTGTGCCACTCTCCATCACGGTATTAGTGAATTTCGCCGCGATGGGCTTCCTGAAAGTGCCGCTGGAAGTCGGAACTTCGATTGTCGCCAACGTGGCGGTCGGCATCGGCGTGGATTATGCGATCCACTTTCTGACTCGTTTCCGCTACGAATTCAGCACGCTGAAATTGCCGAACACCCATGACGGCTTTTTCAGGGCAGCCGTCGAAACCGCGATTTCATCCGGGCAGGCGATTTTGTTTAACGCCACATCAGTAGCCCTGGGATTTCTTGTCATGGTTTTTTCAACCTTCGTGCCGCTGATCCGATTGGGCGCATTAGTCGCGGCAGTCATGTTCATCTCGTCGTCTGTCAGCATGATCGTGCTGCCCGCGATCTTAGTGACATTACGCCCAAAGTTTGCCACGAAGAGCATGGAATTATAATTGATCATGCGGGGTGCATTCCCGCAATGGGAGAGCGGGAGCGCCTTCCCGCTCATTCAACAACGAGATGTTCAGCGTGATACACATGCCGGGCATCTCAACACAACAACAAAGGAAAAATTATTATGAAAAAACAAATGCTGTGGACAATGGTAGTGAGCATGGGATGTTGGATGGGCATATCTGCGCTGGCTGCGCAGGCGGAATTGCCGCAAATTGAAGCAAGACAGGTCGCAGTTAACGCGGATGAACGCGACGATGGCGACGATGAAATCGGTAACCTCGAAATGGTGTTGACCAACGATAAAGGGCAGGAACGCATCCGTAAAGTCGTGGCCTATCGCAAAGATTATGGCAAAGACACCAAAATGGTGATGTTTTTCAAGGAACCGGCAGACGTGAAAGACGCAGCGTTTTTAAGCTGGAACTACGATGATTCGAGCAAAGATGACGATCAATGGCTTTATCTGCCTGCGGCCAAAAAAACGCGCCGCATCTCTGGCAGCAACAAGAAAGATTATTTCATGGGCACGGACTTCACCTTTGATGATATGGGCAAACGCAGCGTTGATGACTATACCTACACCATGATCGGCCAGGAAACGATTGACGGCGTGGAATGCTATCATATCGAAATGCTGCCGAAAGACGAAAGTATCATCAAAAAGACCGGTTACGGACGTGGCGAATTATGGGTGCGCGGCGACATCTGGATGCCCATCAAAGCCAAATTTTTCGATAAAAAACTCGAGTTCATCAAAGAATTGACAGTGTCCGATATTCAGCAAGAGGACAATATCTGGACGGCACACACGATGAAGATGGTGAATGACAAAGAAAAACATACCACTGTCTTCAAGTTCAGCGATATTAAGCATAATACCGGCCTGAGCGATGACCTCTTCTCCGAACGCCAATTAACCAAAGGCGCGAACTGATTTTTAACGCAAGAGACGCGAATGGCGCAACGAACACAAGCGTCGCAACAGACAAAAGAGGCGTTTGCGTCCGTTGCTTCTCTTGCGCCATTTGTGTTGATTTTGTATGAACACACGAACTTTTTTCCGACCGATCTCCCTGCTGTTCCTGCTCTGCGCCCTCGCTGCCCCGGCGCAGGCTCAAGATGAAAACAACGAATCTCCAGGCATCTGGAAAAAATTTAGCGGGGCATTCGACGGTTATATCGAAAACAACACGGCCTACCGCATTGCCGAGCCCACCGGATTCACGAAAGTCAAGAATAGTCTTGACCTGAAATTTAATCAGAACTTCGGCGATGTCGTAAACCTCAAACTCGATCTCCTGGGCGTGTACGACGCAATCTACGACCTTGACGACGATTTAGCGGTTGAAGACGAAGAGGATTATCGCGCTTATGTTGATCCGCGTGAAGTCACATTAAACCTGTCCTTCCAGAAATTCGAAATGCGGCTTGGCCGCCAGATTGTCAACTGGGAAAAAACCGACAGCCTCCGCGTGTTGGATGCCGTCAACCCGCTGGATTTGCAAGAGTTTATTTTTGCTGATCTTGCCGACATCCGCATTCCGCTCTGGATGGGAAATTTCGAATATTATTTTACGCCAGATTATTCGCTGCAATTCCTGCTCATTCCAGACATGACGTTTACGGAACTCGCGCATACCGGGTCGGAATTCGAATTAGCTCGCGCCGCTGTGCCAGCCGGATTGACGCTGAACGTGGCGGATGAAGAAACGCCGCCTGTCCAGGTGGGCAATACCGAATACGGACTGCGTTTTCAGGGCGTGACGGGCGGATGGGATTTTTCGTTGAACTACCTCTATTCCTGGAATGACCAGCCATTTAAAAAGAAGACGCTCAATGCCTCGACCAGCACGCTCACGGTCACGCCCGCCCACGCCCGGGTGAATATCGTCGGCGGCAGTGTCGTCAACGTGTTTTTCGGCACGGTCGTTCGCTTCGAACTTGCCGCGAAAATCGGCGAGCGCTTCAGCGTGGACGATCCGACCGTCAAAGAGATGGTCGTGGATAAAACGGATGTGGAATACGCGCTCGCGTTTGAACGCGATTTTTGGGATATGAGCTGGCTGCTTCAGGCGTATCAGAAGTACATTCTTGATTATGAAGAGATGATCACGCCGGATGACGAAGTGACCACGCTGTTTACGCTGCGCGTTGCCAAAGACCTGAATCAGGAAGAAACGCTCAAAACGGAAATTCGGGCAGAATATCGCGCGAATGACGGCGATTATCACATCAACCCGAAACTCGAATACGCCATCACTGACGCCTGGAAAACCACGTTCGGCTTCGACATCATCGGCGGCGGCGACGATGATTCATTCTACGGCCAATTCGATGAAAAAGACCGCGTGTATGCCGAATTGCGCTACAGCTTTTAGCAAGCGATTCTCGCCAGAATTTTGCTTGACACCCTCCTTCCTTTTTTTACAGCAGTATTCGTATGCAAGGGACGGCAACCTGTCAGACACCTTCAAGGTGTCTGACAGGTCGGTTTGTCGCCCCCACCGATCTGAAATGGCGGACACGACTGTTCGCCAATACGCTTGAATTTAAGAACAAAAGTAATTATTTAGCCCGTAGGGCTTCGGGTATTGTAGAATGTGCGCATTGCCACATTCTACCGCGTAGCGGTTGTGCTCCCGTATCGCCTACGGCGAAAAATGCCTTGCAGGAAATGTCTCTTCTACAACACCATATCGCCTACGGCGAACAGGGGTAAATAGTTACGAACAAAATATGAATGAAGCTCAGGAAATTTCTCCGAAGCTGACGGCTGATGTCACGCCGTCTCAATCGGCAACAGCAAGCATAACGCCATGCAAGCGTGTCCGCATTCTGCGCATAATCGGACATTCGCTGCTGGCGGCGTTTGCGCTGTCAATCATCCTGGTGCTGGCCTTGCGTTGGATTGCGCCGCCCACCAGCGCGTTTATGCTGGCGCGATGGCTTGAGGGCGTCGTTCTCGCGGAACGCCGGACGCCGATTCACTATACATGGGTGGATTGGAATGAAATTTCTCTGGCGATGCCGCTGGCAGTGATCGCCGCAGAAGACCAAAAATTTCTGGATCATCATGGGTTTGATCTGGAATCCATCTCGACCCAATTAGAGAAAAAAGCTGCCGGAAAGCGCGTGCGCGGCGCCAGCACGATTTCACAGCAGGTGGCGAAAAACCTCTTTCTCTGGTCAGGCCGAAGCTATGTGCGGAAAGGGCTGGAAGCCTATTTTACGGTGCTGATCGAATTGCTGTGGTCGAAACAGCGCATATTGGAAGTGTATGTCAATATCGCCGAATTCGGCGACGGCATGTACGGCGTCTCTGCCGCAGCCGAGACGTTTTTCGGAAAGCCTGCCGCCAAACTCACGCAAGGCGACGCAGCGCGGCTCGCCGCCGTCCTGCCAAACCCGAAACGGCTGAAGGTTGAAAATCCGACGCCGCATCAGGTCGCGCGGCGGCGCTGGATCGAACGACAGATGCGGCAATTAGGCGGAACGGCGTTTTTGAAAAACATGCGGTAAGATGGCGTAACGATGATCGTATTTATGCCACAATTGGCATTTTAATTACAATAGGGGGAATCCCAAGAATGGGGAATTGAGATGTATGTGACCGGGGCAGGATAACTGTTCTCAATATATTTTGTAATTATACCAATTGTGATAAATTAGATCATAAATTGCCTTGACACCAGTGAGCGGTGATCACCTTCTGCATGCAATGGAGGGATGATCTATGGGACGACGATGGTACTGTGACTGGCAGCACAGTGAACAGGAACTCTTTCAGGTCTATCATCACGCGACGAATGGCCGTCTTCTTCCGCGACTTCAGGCGCTGTGGCAGTTGCGACGTGGCCGCTCGTTGGCCGAGGTGGCGACGCTGATAGGGGACACCTATCGCACGGTGCAGACGTGGGTGACATGGTATCGGCAGGGGGGACTCGCCGAAGTGACCCGCCACCGGCAAGGCGGGGTGGGCGCCGAGAAAATTGACCGCTGCCCAGACCCAGGCACTGAAAGCCCACGCGGATACCGGGGCATTTCGGACGCGATGGGATGCGATTCACTGGGGGCGCGAGCAGGATGGGAGCACGTAGAGTTATTGGGGGCGCCGTGAAGTCTTTCTCCGGTTGACGCGCAAGAAAAACGTTCCCCGTCCCCGAAACCCGAAGTCCTCGCAGGAGGAACAGGTGGCGTGGAAAAAAGGGGGCTCCGCGCCGAACTCGATGCCGTCGGACTGACAACGTGCCACGGGGTGGCGTGGGCGGATGAGATGCGGGTCGGACTCATTGGACAGACGCGCCGGGTGTGGGCGTCTGTTGGCGTGAAGATCGTGCAAGCGGTCGAATACGTCTCTCAGTGGCAGTCTCTCGTCCTGGCCGTCATGGGGTGCGCGGTCGGCTCTGGTGGGACTGGACATCAGGCATGACGAGCCGAGCCTTGGCGGACGTGGTGGCGCAATGGGGTGTCCAGGGGCTCTCAACGGTGGTGTGGGACCGCGCGCGAGGCCATGGCGGAGCGGCCTCTGATGCGATCCCTGTGCATCGGATCGAACAACCGGCGTATTCGCCGGAACTGACCCCGACCGAACGGGTGTTCGAATGGCTGCGCAGTCGGATCGAAGGCGTCATGTATGGAACGCTGGAGGCCAAACGGGAGGCCGTAGAGCGGGAGTTGCGCGAATTGAATGCCTCTCCTGATCGGGTTCAACGTTTGGCAGGCTGGTCGTGGAGTCGTGAGGCGTTGGTAGGCATCTCTGAATAATGTATGATCTTTTCAAACACAATTGGTATAACTACAACTGGGAAATCATAAATAAAAGCGCCGCTCTTGACTGGCAAAGCCCTCGATATTATCGCATCTTCGTTTTTCTTTTTTCCCCTTTTTTTTCACTGTGTGAGTCTCTCAACATCACCCCCGATAAACACAGCACTTCGATTTTTCCCTCAGAAATGACGTGACGCCAGCCGTCAAGTCGTTCTTCCTGTTTAAAGAAAACGTCTCCTAAAGGCGCACAGCACGCCGGAACGAGAAACACGGAACTTTCCCACCCCCGAAACGCACGGCGCTCGAAATTCCGCTGCGCTCCCTTCTCGCGCAACGTTTCGGGATGTTGCGAAGGCGAAACGGACGGCCTACATTCACGAACAGGAGTCGTCACGTTCGACAGATCGCGGGCGTTATTTTTATTGCGGAACCAACCTTTATTCCAGCGCATACTAATTGAGGCCTGCGAAGAAATGTGATTTTCCTTGCGACATGACATAGGAATCAGTCGTTTATGAAGTTTCTTGCAGTTCGAAAACTACGGCGCAACTGGCTCGACCGCGACCCGAAAGCCGACATCATTGCGCCGCGCGGCGGGCAATTCCGCTGGAATCATCGTACAGCGCTGGCTATCGGGATCGGTCTTCCACGACCCGCCTAACAGGTCTTTTCTACCGTCTTTGTCGGGAATGAATTCGGCATTTCCATCCGTCATCTTGAGCGTGAAATTCGTGTCCCGACTCCATTCATAGATATTGCCGATGATGTCGTACAGCCCGAACGCATTCCCGGCTTTTTCGCCGACGATGTGGCTTGATCCGAGTGCGTTGCCGTTATGATAGGCATAGGCGTCAAGCTGGGTCGCATCTCTCGTGCCATACGGCCATTCCGCGTTCATCCCGGCCTGACAGCCGCGTTGGTACTGCGCTGTTGACGGCACATCGAATTTGACGCCTTTGTCCTTGTAGCGGCTGTTCAAGACCTGAAGAAACGCCTGTGCGTCATCCCATGACACTTGCTCCACCGGATGCCGTTTATAGCCGTCGCCGAGTTTCGAACGATTGAAAAATGACGGATTCGTTCCCATCAATTTTTCCCATTCCTCCTGCGTGACTTCATATTTTCCTAACCAATATTCGGTTTTCGCGCCGCACATATCGGACTGCGCCACCGGAATATTGACAAGAATCATGCCGGTCAGCGGTTCGACGCATTCGAGATGGCCGTTCGTTTCCGCACAGGCAAAGCCAGTCAGTTCCGGCAATTTCGGCGGCAGTTCCGGCGCGGGCGTCGGCGTGGCAATCGGCGGCGCGGGCATTTCGTGAACCGCCTCCTCTTGTGAGGCCGCCTGTTCTTTCTGAAAAGAAACCGCTTTAAAAATAAAACTTGCGCCTGTGAGGAGGAAACTGATCGCGAACAGCGCGGCGATAATTTTTACCGATTTTTCAAAGGTTTTAAGCGCCGCCGGAATCTCATTTTTCCCGGCAAGATTCCTTGAAAGGCTGCTATCAAGCGCCCGGACATTAACGGTGGATGATGCGCCCTGATTTTCGAACAGAAGAAACAGCGACAGAATATCCTCAAGCATCGCCTTCGCTTCTTCTATCGTCGTTTTGGTTGTGATCTTCAAGCGCGACCGTTCGGTGATCGTATCGCCCCACCCCAACATGCTATATTGAGATGGAGAGTTCAGCAGGCCAGCGGTAACAGGAGGAGTGAAGGTGTTTTGTATCTCGCTGTCATCCTGTTCATCTGTAATCGAAAGCGTATAGCGCTCCTCGAATTCTGGAACATCTGGAAACTCCACCTTGTGATTATAGCGAAACATCGAATTCAAGACTTTGAAAATCGCCGAATTTTCATCAGGTTTCGCCTCTTTTGTCGGCAAGACCGGATTCAGCAAAAATCGAGGCAGGCGCAACGATGGCGAGACATACGCCACTACCTCGTAATGCTTGCTATGTTCAGAACCATTGTCTATCAGTTCGAACAGATAGACATCCGCGTTGCCAATGCGCTGCTGAAAAACATGATCGAGTTTCAGGCGCGGTTTGGATGTTTTGACGTGATGATGCAGCGTGGTAATATACTCGACGAACGCGGCAGGCGGGTTAGCGACGGGCGAGAATCCCAACCCCTCCAGAATTGCGCTTCTATGCGCGTTTTGCCGTTTGATTGCGATGATCGCATACAGAACAAACCATGTGATGCCCAGCGAAATGAGGATAAAAAGTGATATTCCTATCATAATGATTTTCTCTCGAATGCGTGTCTGCGTTGTGTTGCTCATGGTTTCATCTTTATAAAAGAGGAAAGAAAAGATGAAGAGACGCCGACAAAATATATTCGAAAAGTTCTACCCGATTATTGCTCGCGGCACGACGCGGATCGTCTCAAATTCGGAGACCGTGACTAACCCCGGCGGCGTGCCTTTCGGTTTGCGGACATATTTGCGAAACGTGAACATCACATCCGCTTTTCCAGCGCGGCGGAGTTTGCTGTAATAGGCGGCTAACGCGGCGGCTTCGGCAATCGTGCGTTCCGGCACGGCTTTGCGCTCGCGATTGAGAATCAGGGCGTGCGAGCCGGGCGCGTTGTAGGCGTGCAGCCAGATGTCGTCGGGCTGCGCGGTGCGGAGCGTAAGCAGGTCGTTTTCGCGGCTGTTCTTGCCGACGTAAATCTGAAAGCCGTCCGACGACACGAACCGACGAAACGGCTGCGGCGGCTCTTCCTGCTTTTTCTTTTGCTGCCGCGAATGTTCGGCGGGTTTGGTGTCCTGAATGTCGCCGCGCAATTCCCGCAACGCCTCGATATTCTCCGCGCTTTCCACAAAAAACGCGAGTTCGTCCAAATACGCCAACATCTGTTCCGCTTCTAACAAGCGCTGCGCCGTGACCTCTTTCCCCTGTTTGAGCTTGTTATATTGCTTGAAATAGCGTTGCGCGTTTTGCGCCGGGCTGAATTTCGGGTCAAGCGGAATGTCGATCTCCGCCTGATCGTCCGCGTAATAATTCGGCAGCGCGACGCTCGTCAGCCCTTTTCGCACGCGGTGCATGTTCGCGGTCAGCATTTCGCCTTTGATGCGGTAGTCGTCGGCCTGCTCGATTTCGCGCTGATTGGCGGCCAGATGTTCGCGTTTTTTCTGAATTTTGGCGGCGCGATGCGCGATGGCGCTGAGCAGCGATGTTTTCAGCGAATCAAACTGCTGCCGTCCGGCGACCTGCTGATAATAGGTTTCCGCCGCCGCGCTCATGGAATCGAACGCGCGAATGACCCGGTTTGGTTCGCGTGAAAATTGTTCTAACAACAGGGCGGAGAGGAGAACCGGAACGGCGTCGCCGCGCTCATGTTCTTCGAGTACGAGCGTCGGCTGATATTCGCCATTCCTGACGCTTTCGGCGATTCGATCAAGTCGCGCCCATCGCGCCGCGTCTTCGTCGCTGTCGCTTCCGGCGATCTCTTTGGCAATCAACGGACTGACGCCTTGAATATGCTCGATCAGCATTTTCCAGAGCGGCGCGGCGGCGCGTTCGCTCAAAATGCGCTCGAACTGCTGGCGCGAGATGTTGGTCAGCGCGATTTTGTCCTGCGTTGGCGGCGGCACATAGACTGCGCCCGGCGCAAGGCGGCGAAACGAACTTTGCTCGGCGGTAACGTGGCGGGCGCTATCGAGAATTTTGCCGCTTTCCTGCTGCACGAGAATCAGATTACTGTAGCGCCCCATGATTTCCAGAATCAACTGAAATCGGAGCGGCTGACCGTCAATGTCGCGCCGCGCAATATCGAACGTCACGATCCGTTCCAGCGGCGGTTTCGAAATCCGCAGAATTTCGCCGCCTTTGATATGGCAGAGCAAGAACTTTGCAAACGCGAGCGTCTGACTGTCCGGCTTCTGCTGCGTCAGAAAGCAATATTGATAGCGCGAATCCACCGAGATCGCGAGCCGCTGTTCATGGCCTTGCGTCCAGAGCACGAAAATCAGCGTGAATTCATCCGGTTGCAGGATGTTATTGATTTTCGACGGGCAGATGCGAGCCGCGAGTTCCTGCGTGATGGCATTGAGAATAAAGGTATCCATGAGAGATTGCGTGATAAAGGCGGTTATGACTCTTCAACAGAATAGGCCGTTAATGTCGGAGAGGCTTCGGTATGCTCAAGATAATCTTCGACCATTCGGATAATTGCAGATTCGATTGCTACAACGGTTTGCCTATCAGCGTTAAGGCTAAGATTTTGTCCGTAACGCCCTTTCTTTAAATCTATAATAATTGGAAGATAATCGCGTTGTTCTATAACGCCGATTAAATACCGAAAATCTACGCGATAGACAGATAAGCGAAGCTTTACGATTTCCAGATGTATTTGAGAAATCGTGTATGCTTCAAGGAATGTTTCTCCTTTTGTCAAACCTCGCCGGATAAATCGCGCTATATCATCAACGACATCCTGCTCGGTTAAGTACCGTCTCAACACTTTTAATTGCCGTCGAAAGCTTTGGGAGATGAGGATATATTTCATGCAACTTTTATGGCATTCGGGTAGGTTCGCCGGGCATCAAACTGTTCGCCAAGTCGTTTCATCGCGTTCCGAACGTTTTCCGAGCGTAATGCTTCGCGGGCATTTATCACAAAATCCGGGTCAGGTTCGTTTTCCAAATCAACCATCCCATTCAACCACTGATTCAACAAACGCGTAACGACATCAGCATAGGTAAGATGAGAGGCTTTGCACGCCTGTTCGACTCTATTTTTAAATTCTGCGTCTGTCGTAATCTCTGGAAAAAGCGCAATGGTATTCGACATAAGACCTCCTCCTATTATCAGCATGTTATGAAATAACGATATGCAATTCTCTTTTTTTGTCAAGCCTTTCATTCGCGCATGAGAATGGCAATATTCCACAAGCATAACCGCCAAAGACACGAAAAGCTCAGGAAGCCGCAGCTTCCTGAGCTTGAACAGCGAGTCTTACGCTTTGCCAGCAGAACCGAGCACGTCTTTGATTTTATGACGCACGAGTTCTTTCACTGCGCTGCGGCCTGGGCCGAGATATTTGCGCGGGTCGAATTCGCCCGGAGTCTTTGCGAAGACTTCGCGGATGGTCGCCGTTAACACGAGACGCAGGTCGGTGTCAATGTTGATTTTGCAGACAGCAGAGCGGGCGGCTTCGCGGAGCATATCCTCTGGAACGCCTTTCGCGCCGGGCAGATTGCCGCCGTACTGGTTGCATTTCTGCACGTATTCCTGCGGCACGGAAGATGAGCCGTGCAACACAATCGGGAAGCCCGGAATCATCTTTTCAATGCGATGGAGGCGGTCGAAATCGAGCTTGGCTTCGCCTTTGAATTTATACGCGCCATGGCTCGTGCCGATGGCAATCGCCAATGAATCCACGTTGGTTTTCTGGACGAATTCGGCGACTTCTTCCGGGTTGGTGTAGATCGCGTCTTTTTCGGACACGTTCACCGCGTCTTCGATGCCCGCTAATTTGCCGAGTTCGGCTTCGACCACCACGCCTTTGTCATGGGCATATTCCACGACTTTTTTGGTGATTTCGATATTTTTTTCGAACGGATATTTCGAGGCGTCAATCATGACGGAGGTGAAACCGTCGTCAACGCAGGCTTTGCACATTTCAAAGCTGTCACCATGATCGAGATGCAACACAATCGGAATATTCGATGTCGCCACAGCGGCTTCGACTAATTTGACGAGATAGGTCGGGTTTGCATATTTTCTCGCGCCTTCCGACACTTGCAGGATCAACGGCGATTTTTCTTCGTTGCCCGCTTCTACGATAGCCTGAAGCAATTCCATGTTATTCACATTGAAACCGCCGATGGCATAGCCTTCTTTATAGGCTTTTTCAAAGAGTGCTTTACTATTTACTAATGGCATGACTTCTCCTCCAACATTTTTAATCTGTAATTACTTAGGAATGCCAAAACGTACTTTGGCAAGGCGATAACGTCGCATTAAGAGAGATGATCTCGCTCATTCTGGCGGCCAAAGCAAGCTTTGGCACTTCCGTGACCTAAATAATTACTATACTTTTTGATGTCTTTTTTCTGTGAATACGAATGATTCATCGTAGAAATCGTTAAAGAAAAACAGGATGGGACTGTCAAGAAAAATTTCGTAGAAGTCAACGAAATGCAAGTTGTCAGACACTTTGCAAGTGTCTGACAACTCAGGTGGAAACTATGAATTGACTTGTTCAGTCAGCGCGACATCTCGAACGGCGAACACATTGGCCTCCAGCGCAGTATCGGCGTCAATTGCATAGCTTTTGACGCGAATTGCGGCCATCACGTCGCCGAGCGTGGCGTTCACGATTTCCAACGTGTCTGGATGCGCAATGAGCGTCAGGCGTTCGATTTCGCGGGAAATCGAAAGTTCATGTTCGGTTTTGTATTTGCGCAGTTCCGTAATGCAGGCGACCGTCGCGTCGAAACTATCGGCGGAATGCGGCGTGTCAATCCCTTGAAAATCGGCGTCGCCCGGCCAGGGCGCTTTATGAATCGAACGATGGCCGGTTTCTTCGGCGAACGCCCACGACCAGATTTCTTCGGTAATGTACGGCATCATCGGCGCAAAGAGCCGTAGCAGCACGTTCAAGCCGAGCCGCAATCCGGCGACAGCAGACGCCTGCGCCGCCGCGCTGATCTTCTCGCCGCCACGCGCCCGATTTTTCGCAAGTTCGAGATAATTATCCGTAAAATTCTGCCAGAAGAAGCGTTCGGTCGCGGAAAGCGCGGCGGCGAAATCGAATTCTTCCATCGCGGCGGTCGCTTCTTTGACAAGCTGCGCGAGCTTTAACGCAAACGCTTTGTCCAATTCTTCCGTGATTGGCGCGACGTCCGCCGCGTTTGCCAGCACGAATTTTCCGGCGTTGAAGAGCTTGGTCACAAGCCGCTTGCCGATTTTCAAAATGCTGGGATCGAAGGCTGTATCCGTGCCGAGCCGCGCATTCGCCGCCCAGTAACGCACGCCGTCGGAGGTGTAATCTTCCACGAATTGCATCGGCGTGACGACGTTCCCCTTGCTTTTCGACATCTTTTTGCGATCCGGGTCGAGAATCCAGCCGGAGAGGATGACATGCTTCCAGGGGATCGTGTTTTCGTGCAGCGCGGCTTTGGCAATCGTATAAAACGCCCAGGTGCGGATGATGTCGTGCGCTTGCGGGCGAATGTCCATCGGAAAGAGCTTTTTGTGACGTTCGAGATTTTTTTCCCAGTGCGAGCCGACTTGCGGCGTCAGCGAACTGGTGAACCAGGTGTCGAACACGTCCGGTTCGCCGGTAAATCCGCCAGGAATATCGCGCTGGTCGGGCGAATACGACGGCGGCACGTCGCTCATCGGGTCAATCGGCAGACGCGAGCGGTCGGCGAGAATCGGATGGTCGTAATCCGGCATTCCGTCGGCTTTAACCGGATACCATACCGGGAACGAGACGCCGAAATAACGCTGGCGGCTGATGCACCAGTCGAATTGCAGGTTTTCCGTCCAGTTCAGATAGCGCAGCCGCATGTGATCCGGATGCCATTGAATCTGGTTGCCTTTATCCATCAGCATCTCTTTTTTGTCCATCAAGCGCACAAACCACTGCCGCGTCGGAATGAATTCCAGCGGTTGTTCCCCTTTTTCGTAGAATTTGACATCGTGCGTCAAGGGCTGCGGCTCACCTTGCAGCGGAGTGCCTTCCGTGCCCGGTGCCGCGCCGTTCGGGTCGCGCAGCAGTTCCTCCATGATTTTTTTCGCGGCTTTCGGCGATTTGCCGACAAGCTGCGCGTAATAGGCGTTGGCGGCGTCTGCGTTCAGGCTTTCCCAACCGGGAGCGCCGAATGTCACCGGGAGCAGATGGCCGTTCAGACCGATAATCTGGCGCAGCGCCAATCCTTGTTCTTTCCACCATTTCACGTCGGTCTGGTCGCCGAAGGTGCAAACCATCAGGATGCCCGTCCCTTTGTCAGGCTCGGCGAGTTCGCTGGGGAAAATCGGCACGGGAACGCGGAAGAGCGGCGTGATGGCGCGTTTGCCGAAGAGGTCTTTGTAGCGGCTGTCATCAGGGTGTGCGGTGACGGCAACGCAGGCGGCAAGGAGTTCGGGGCGCGTCGTAGCAATCGTAAATTG
The DNA here is from genome assembly GCA_000739515.1 of Candidatus Moduliflexus flocculans. GTDB lineage: Bacteria > Moduliflexota > Moduliflexia > Moduliflexales > Moduliflexaceae > Moduliflexus > Moduliflexus flocculans. The sequence continues at coordinate 643,723 of DF820456.1, read as the reverse complement.
CCGACTTTGGCCTTCGACGCCAAACGCCACGCGATAAAACGCGCCAGTCACCGGACGATCTTCCAATTCTGCCTGTGCGACGGCGGTTTGAAAATTTACGTCCCACATCGTCGGCGATTCGTGGTGATAAATATGCCCTTTTTCGTACAAATCGAGGAAACTGAGTTGCGCTAAATGGCGGCAGTGGTCGTCAATCGTGGCATATTGCTCCAGCCAGTCCACCGACAGGCCGATGCGCCGCCAGAGTTCCATGAACGCTTTTTCGTCCTCTTTCGTTAGTTTCAAACAGAGTTCGATGAAATTTTTGCGCGAAAGCTCAAGCGCATGATGTTCGCGAGCTTTGGTTCCGGCGTGTTCGCGCTCGAAATTCTCTATGTATGGAACTTTGGGGTTACAGGTGACATGAAAATAATTCTGCACGCGGCGTTCGGTCGGCAGGCCGTTGTCGTCCCAGCCCATCGGGTAGAAAATATTCATGCCCAACATCCGTTTGTAGCGGACGATTACGTCGGTATGCGTGTAGCTGAAAATATGTCCCATGTGGAGCGAGCCGGAGACGGTCGGCGGCGGCGTGTCTATGACGAACGTGCGTTCGCGTGGGATGGTTGCGTCATAACGATAGGTCTGTTGTTCCTGCCAGACGCGATCCCAGCGGTGTTCGGCTTCCGGGGCGTCAAAATGTTTGGCAAGCGTTTGCGGATCGATACTGATCACTGTTTTGCGTTCTGCGCTCATCTGGTTTTCCTCGATTCAGTTGCGGCGGGCTTCCATGCGAGAATTGGCCGCGAACCTCGTTGATATGTTCGATAGGTCGCGGCGATCATCATAGCTGTCAGACATCTTCAAGATGTCTGACAGCGTAACGCGCTTACAGGTTTTCTTTGATGTCCGGCAACATCTCTTGCACTAAGCGCTTGCTGGCGTTGCTGACAATCGTGTTGACGACCGGGTATTGCAACAGATACGCCGCGAGTTCCTGCATTAACGCCGGAACAAGTTTTCCGGCTAAGCGTTGTGCAATTTCCTCGGTAATCATGTCAAGCTTTTCGTCGGAAATCTCTGGAATTGCTTGTGCTACCGGCGGTTTCGGCGCAGCTTTTTCCGCTGGCTTCGGCGGCGCTTTCGGCGCAGGTTTCGATGGCGCAACAACTTTCGGCGCTGGAATTTCTTCTTCGACTGCTTCCATTTCTTCGATTTCCGCTTCTTCCTCTTCCACGACTGGCACGGCTTGCGCTGTCGGAGCTACGGCTGGAGCAGCCTGCATGACAGGCGCTTTTTCTTCAACCGCCTCCATCTCTTCTTCTATAAGTTCCTCTTCTTCAACGTCTTCTTCTGCCAACGCCTCATCTTCCGAAATCGAGAAATCGCCGGCATCTCCGGCTTCATCGCCGAGATCAAACACTTCGCCTTCTTCCAAAATTTCGCTTTCCACGACCATATCGGCTTCTTCGGAATCTTCGTCGAATTCATATTCTTCCTGCACAACTGGCGGTTCTTCGACTACTTTCGCTTTGGGCGGCACAATTTCTTTCGCGGCTTGCGCCTGTCTGACCTGTTCCGCGAGCAGTTGCTGGACTTTCGCGAGGATATCGCCGGATTTGGCCGGTTTACTTAAAATCGCTTTTTCCCCTACCATCTTGACGCCGCGTTCTTTATCAAACGCTTCATATTTTCCAGCGAGAAGAATTATCGGCAAATTTTTAAGATTCGGGTTTTTTTTCAGCGCTTCACAAACTTGATAGCCATCCACTTCCGGCATCATCGCGTCAATCAACGCGATATCCGGGCGTTTTTGTTTGACGGAATCTAAGGCTTCAGCCCCGGACCCGACCGCAATCACATCATACCCTTCCCGCGACAATACCATTTCGAACATACGCCGCGAAGCGATTTGATCATCAGCAATAAGCACTTTTTGCGCCATGATGTTTTCTCCTTTCATGCAACGGACGCGAGCGACGATTCCACTGATGCGGTTAACTCTTGAGAAAGTGTCTCCCATTCATAATCCCTGACAAAATCTTCAATCGCTAACAACAGCACCAATTCAGCCTCTCGCATGGATATGCCTGCAAAATAGCGACGAGGGAGCGTTGAAATCAGCGCCGGATATTCGTAATATTGTATGAGAGGCTGCATTTGCAACACTCTATCAGTCAGCATCCCAAACAGCCGATTCTGAATCATGACGACTAATATGCTTTTCGTCCCTCGTTCTTGTTCAAGGTCGTATGTTCCCGCCTCTTGCATCCGCGTTACTGCGGGAGTTTCCAATCCGAAAAATTCGCGCATGTCAATCACACACAGCGTTTGTCCTCGATAATTCCACTTGCCGCGAATAATCGGCACTGGCGAATACCAGGGAGTGATCTCGCCAGCTTGAATACGCACAATTTCCACGAGATAATCGAGATTAAACGCGAATTTTTCGCCACACAATTCAAAACAAAGTAACTGTACCCCACTTTCTTCCATATAGCAAGCAAAAAGTAGCAAAGATCAGGTTTTTTTACAAAAACCATCGCTGCCGTTTCAAGCGTGTTCCCTGAATTTGGCTGATTTCAGCGTTTTCCCAGCACATATTCGATAATTTCATCCGCCACCCGCAGCAACGGGGTAATCACGTCCACGCAGCCGGATTCAATCGCCATGCGTGGCATGCCAAAGACCAGCGACGACTCTTCGTCTTGCGCGATGGTATGGCCTTTTACATCCTTAATCGCATTCATGCCGACGACGCCGTCATCTCCCATGCCAGTCAACAGGACGCCAATTGTTTGGCTCCCAAAGACGGCGGCTGCCGACTGCATCAGGATATCTGCTGACGGACAGGGTTCTGACGGACGTTTCGGGCCATCCAGCAGGGCAAGCGTTCGATCTGCAAGGATTTTGAGATGATGTCCCCCCGGAGCGATATAGACTATCCCCTTGCGAATTTTCATTCCTGACTGCGCTTCGATCACATCTAACGAAATTCGACTATTCAAGAGTTCCGCAAGTTTGCCGGTAAATTTTTGCGGCATGTGCTGCGCGATCAAAATCGGCGCTTCGAAATTGACCGGAAACCGGGGCAGCACATCGTTTAATGCTTGCGGTCCGCCGGTGGAACAACCGATAATGACCACTTTTTCATATTTATAGACATTGCCGGAATAATTTGACAGGACATATTTGAAGATCGCGTCTTCCACATCAACTTCATGCTCGTCATTCGTCGAACGAGCGGCTTTCTTCGAGAGTGTAATCGGGGTGGAACGGTGGCGTTTGACACTGCGAACAACGCGGATTTTCGAAGCCAGTTTGATTTTCGACGTAATTTCTCCGGCCAATTCAGTAATATCTGGGGAGACGACACCGGACGGTTTATACACAAAGTCAATGGCGCCGAAATCAAGCGCCTTTAGGGTTGTGTCAGCGCCTGCCTGCGTCAGAGAACTGATCATCACAATCGGCGTCGGCATGGCGCTCATAATCTGCTCCACCGCTTTCAGGCCGTCCATGTGGGGCATATTGACATCCATCGTGATGACGTCTGGGCGCAACCCCTCGGTTTTACGAACCGCTTCATACCCATGCGACGCTGTGCCGACGACTTCCAACTCAGGATCGGCATTGATCAATTCGCTCAGCAATCGGAGCATGAGCGGGGAATCGTCCACCACTAACACCCGTATCATGACGCTCACTCAACCTCTTGCTGTTGCTCGACCATCAATTTTCGGATGCTATTCAGCAGGGTTTCTTCATCTACCGGTTTGACAATATAATCGTCAGCGCCAAGTTCGATGGCTTTATTCTGGTGCTTTTCGCCAGCGCGGGACGTCATGACCACGATCGGCATCTGCCGCATCTCCTGATTGCCTTTAACTTCTGCAATCAATTCATACCCATGCATGCGCGGCATTTCCAAATCGGTAATCAACATCGCATACGGTTTGTTTGTCAATTTTTCCATCGCCTCGACGCCATCTACGGCAACATCAACTTTATAACCGGCCTTTTCAAGCATCATGGCAATCACTTTGCGGATGCTGATAGAATCATCTACCAATAACAAGACCTCTGGCGTCGCTTCAGCCACAGGCGCCATTGCAGGCGCGATCAGCGCGTCATCATTCAGCCGGATTGTTGCGGCGCTGATTGTTGACGGCATCTCCGAGAGAAGCTCGCGCTCGATGATGGTTGGGATATCAAGGATCAGCCGGACTTTTCCTTCGCCGGAAATGGTCGCGCCGGAGAACAGCTTGACCTTTTTCAGGTAATCGCCTAATGGCTTAATCACAATGGTTTCCTGACCGATCAATTCATCTACCACCAGAGCCAACGGATGTTCGGCAGAGCGGACAATCACGATCGGGATATACTGCTGCGTTTCGGCAGAACCATTCACACTCGAGGGATATTGCAAAATTCGGGTTAAGCGCCGGATCGGAAGCACTTGATCGCGCAGTTTAATGACCTCTTGTTTGCCGATATTGTGGATATGGTAAAGCGGGATTCGAGCAGTTTCTTCGACCGATGTCAATGAAATGGCAAACTCCTGATCGCCGCATTTCACCAACAGCGCCGCATAAATAACAAGCGTCAGCGGCAATTTAATGGAAAAGCGCGTGCCTTTGCCTAATTCGGTTTTGATTTCAATCGTGCCGCCAAGTTTGGAGATGTTCGTCTTCACGACATCCATCCCCACGCCGCGCCCGGAAATCGCGTTGACTTGCTTCTTTGTGGAAAAGCCAGGCGCAAAAATATATTTAATCGCGTCGTCATCGGACATGCGCTCGATTTCCGCCATCGAACGCAGCCCTTTTTCTGCGATTGTTTCGCGCACGCGCTGCACGTCTATGCCATTGCCGTCATCAATGATTTCGATAATAATGTTATCGCCCTCTTTGAAGGCGTTCAGATTAATTGTGCCTTCAGGAGGTTTGCCGCGTGATTGACGCACATCTGGCGGCTCGATGCCATGCGAGACGGAATTTCGCACTAAGTGCATCAGCGGATCGGAGATTTCATTAATGACCGTTTTATCGAGCTTGGCGTCTTCGCCAGCCAGCTTCAATGTGACCTGCTTGCTTTCCTCTTTGGACGCATCGCGCACCAACCGATGGAAACGGCTGAATAATTGCCCGACCGGTACCATGCGGATATTCGTAATTTCTTCTTGCAGATCATTGGTAATCCGGCGGATTTGCGATGATTCTTCCTCGAATTGATTAAAGAAATCGGTCAATTCATTCATAATTTCCGAAATGTCAGAACCGATTTCCATGAGGCTGCGAGAAAGGATATTAAAATCATCGTATTGATCGAATTCAAGATCGAAAAACCCTTCCAACAATTCCGACGGAGTCTGCGTCTCGCGATATTCGCCAGATTCGCTGGTTTTACTTTGAGCGACGTTGCTGCCGACTTTGCCGAATTCGTATTTCTCTTTAAAATCGCGAATGACTTTCAGCAGGCGTTCCTGGCTGAAATTCAACTCTGAACTGATTTTGCTGACATACGCAATCCGCTGATCAAGTCTGGTTCGGTTAATGACCAATTCGCCAACCAAATTCATCAGCAAATTCAGTCCTTCAACACCGACTTTGATGATTTTCTGATCGCTGGCTGACACTAAAGAGCGTTCGGCATCTTCTGGTTTGCTCGGTTTGGCAGATTCGATCCGACGCTCCGGCGCAATTTTTTTTGCTGTCGCAGCAGGAGTGGTGGCAGGTGGTGCTACAGGCGTAGAAACCGCCTGGGCAGGTTTAATGGATTTTGGTTTTTCGACAGGCGGCGGCGGAGGAACATCGATCTCCTCATCTTCTGGCAGAATTTCAGCTAATCCTGCCAGATCGAGTTCTTCTGGCAGTTCTAATTCCTCTTCTTCAGGCTCTTCTTTAGGCGATTCAGGCGCTTTGGCTTTCGGAGTTGCTGGTTTATCAGCTTTGGGTTTGCCGCCGGCATCGCTCAAATATTCCGCATACAGATCATCGAACATCAAGAGGATGCCTTCATCCTCAGGCTGGCCTTTCGGAATGCTTTCAACCTGCACCGTCAGCGTGTCCACCGACTGGAGGAGCAAATCCACGACTGTCTCTGATAAGGCCAAATCCCGGCTTCGAATCTTCCCCAGCAAATCCTCCATTTTATGCGCTAATTTGCTGATGACATTGAAGCCTAACATCGCGGCAGACCCTTTAATTGTGTGAGCGGAACGGAAGATTTCATCCACCACACTCAGGTCTTCACTGTGTTCTTCTAAGGAAAGGAGGCCGTCATTCAGAATTTGCAGGTGTTCGCTGGCTTCGACCAGGAAAAAATCAACGATGTCAGAACGATTAAACCCTTCGCTCATGGGCAATTATTTTTCGACAATGCCGAAATCCTCTTCCGTAATCAGTTCGACCTCCTCATCATCGTCTTCAGCCCCTCCGAACATTGCGCGCAACTTGGCGGCATCATCCTGGAGAGGTTGCTGCATCGGAGAGATGGCCGATGATGGTTGAGGCTGTGGTTTGGCCTCAATCGGTTGAGGCTTTGGCTGCGGTTTAGGCTGTGGCGGCTGAGGCGCAGACGCCAGTGGTTTTGGCTTGGCGGTTTCCGCGCGTCCGCCGGTCTCTGCGATTTTGAAATTCCCGATAGCCGCAACCAATCGGTCAGACAGCATCGCCAATTGTTGAATCGTCTTGGTGGTTTTGCGCACGCCTTCGCCGTGCGAGAGGGTAATATCGGAGATCGTTTCCATCGAACGCACCACGCCATCAGTCCCGCGCGCTTGCTGTTTGGCCGCCAATGAGATCTCTTGAATCAAATTCGCCACCTGATCGACGCTTTTGTCAATTTCTTTCAGCGATGATCCGGCAATATCCGCGAGTCGCGTGCCTTCTTCCACTTCCCGCGTGCCTTCTTCCATTGTGCGCACGGCTTCGTTGGTTTCGGCCTGGATGCCTTTGATCAAATCGGCGATGTCTTTCGTCGCCTTGCTGGAACGCTCGGCTAATTTTCGCACTTCCTCAGCAACGACGCCGAACCCGCGCCCATGCTCGCCGGCGCGCGCGGCTTCGATGGCTGCGTTCAAGGCAAGAATTGTGGTCTGGCGGGCGATGTCGTCAATCGTGGTGATAATTTCGTTGATTTCAATCGAACGGTCACCGAGGCTTTTAATCTTTTTGCTGGTGACTTGCACCGTGTTGCGGATGCGGTGCATGCCGCGAATGGTTTCTTCCACCGATTTCTCGCCTTGTTGCGCGGCTTCAGTCGCTTTTTGCGAAGCGCGGGCGGCAGACTCAGCATTATTCGCAACTTGCTGCATAGAGATCGCAATTTCATCAACGGCGCTGGTGATGTTATTGATATGATTCTGCTGTTCTTCCGCGCCTCGAATCATCTGGTCGGATGCTCCAAGGATTTCGTTCGTCGCCAGACTCATATCTGATGCAGAATTACGCACCTGCTGTACTAATGACGCCAAGCTTGCCACCATCATATTAAAGGCATCTGCCAACGAACCGAGCGCATCGGCAGTCACTTCGGCTTCAACGGTCAAATTCCCGTCTGCCGCCGCGCTCACGGTGCTTAACATATTCATGATCTGCCCCTGCATCCGGTTAATATCGGCTTCGGTCTGCACCATGCCGGTCAATTGATCCGTCATTTCAGTCAAATGGTTGCCTAACACCGCCATTTCGTTTTTGACGGCCATATTTAAGGAATGCTCCATGTTACCTTGAGCAATTTGTTTGATAAAATGCACCAGTTGATCTAATGGAACCAAAATTTCGGCGCGAATCAGCCAGCGTAAGGTTAAGGCGCTGATCAAAATAAAAATAATAATTACGCCAATCAATTGCAGCGTGCTTCCAAGAGCAAGGCGGCTCATTTCATTCCCCGCAGTTTCCTCGGAATCAGAACTGATGCCAATGTGGAGTTCAACACCTGGTTTTGGGAGGAGTTGGATTGCAGTGTCAACCACTTGTTCGACCGTTCCATTCGGGCGTTTCAGTGTCACTGGAACATGGGTGATCACCGTCGCATCATCTAACACATTCACTGCGCTGAGTTGTTGCCCTTTCGAGGTCGAATTTTCAGTGACTTTTTCAGGCGATTGCGCGATAATTCGCTGCTCTTCATCTCGAATGAATGCATAAATAATCGCTTTGTCCTTCTGGCGGGCACTGGCAAGCGTTTGTTCCAACTTATCCCGCTCCCCTTTTGCATAAAAATTTTGAAGCGGGTAGGCCATAAAAAATTTTGCCGTGATTCGCCCTTTTTCTTCTAATTCTTTCAACAAAATGCTGCGCTCTTTGGAAAGCACTCCTTGATATATTCCAGTTAAAATCACCCAATTCACCACAACTGCCACCATGACAAACACACCAGTCAGCATGGAGAATTTGAACCAAAAACTTTGAACATTGCTGAATTTCTGCATGACTTTCTGCCCTTGATCCTGACTCATTCGAGATGAAAGAGAAAAGAGCAAGGAGAAAAGACGGAGCGCTTGCGTAAATGCTCTCTCTTCCCTTGTATCTTTGTCTTTGTTGGTATTGTGTCAGTCATTCTTTATGCGTCGCTGCCGCATGATCATTAGAGTTGAATGCTTTTGTACAGATACGTCAAGTTCAATAATGCCAACAACCCATCTTTGTATTGAATAATATTGGAAATAAACCGTCCATCTGCCAGGCCAGCCTGAACGCTGTCAACCTCAAGCACGAGTTTATCGAGATGACAGACCTCTTTGATGGCGTCCACCAGGATTCCCACTCGCGCCTCGTTGACGTTCAAAATCATGATGCGGCTTTCGCGGGTTCGATCTTTAAATGGGAGATGCAAAATCCCGCGAATATCCACAATCGGCACGATATCTCCGCGCAGGTTAATCACGCCAAGCAGAAAATTCGGCGTCGTCGGCACTGGCGTAATCGGCGCGTTTTCCATGATTTCCTGCACATCAAAAATACGCAGTCCAAAAGATCGATCAGACAGTTCAAAAATACAGACCTGAATCTGTTCGCGCGCCTCGCTGCCAGGCTCGATAGATTTGGCATCAGTTGTTCGAGAAGAAAATTGAGCACGATCCATAAGCGTTTGATCGTTTTTATGCCAGATATTTTGCTAATACATCCAGAATTTGTTGTTTCTCGTAAGGTTTCGTCAGATATTCCGTCGCGCCTTGCTGTTTTCCCCAAAATTTATCAGTATCATGAGATTTTGACGTCAGCATGATGATCGGGGTTTGCTGGAATTGTGGGTTTTTTCGCAAATCTCGACAGACCTGAAATCCATTTTTCTTCGGCATCACGACATCTAAAAAAATCAGATCGGGAAGCAACGTTTTGGCGGTCATTTCCCCTTCTTCGCCGTCACGCGCGACAGTGACGCGATAATCTGTCTCCGCGAGAATCGCCTGGAGAATCTTGATCTCAACAATACTATCATCAACAATTAAGATTTTTTTCCCCATATCAGTCTTGCCTTTTATTCTTTCTTTTTCGCGCGGCGAATATACTCGTTCAACTTCTCAATCACTAACTTTTCGATCTGCTTTTCAAGCGTGCCCATCAATGCGTCAACTTCTGCCTTGACTAATTCTTTAACACGGTGATCCAGGTCTCCTCCGGCGACAGCGGGAGCCATGTCCTGATGAGCGGTTTCTTTGACGGGGATCACTGATGACGCCGCTTCGATCTGGGCAGCTTTTTCAGGCGCACGCGCTGGCGTTGGCGCCGCCTGTGGCGCGGCAGCAGGAGCGCTGCTCTCTGCCGGGGAAGAGAGTCCTTCTAACGTCTGGTGAATCTTGCTGACGAGTTCTTCCGGCTGGAACGGTTTGGTAATATAACCCGTGACACCGAGTTGATCCACAAATTTATCGCCGACTTTGTCGCCCTTTGACGTGACAAGGATGACGGGAATCTGGCGGAGTTTTTCATCTTTTTGCAAAATGCGGCACACCTGGAACCCGTTCATTTTTGGCATGACAAAATCGAGCAAAATAATGTCTGGCCTGATTTCTTTGGCTTTATTCACGCCATCAAGCCCGTCCGATGCTGTCGAAACCTTAAAACCTTCTGCCGTTAAAATCATCGTCACCAATTTGCGCACGACCGAGCTATCATCCACCGACAAGACTTTGATGGGCTCATCGCGCTTCATGGCAGGCCGCGTCGCGCTCTTTCCGGCAGGGGTTGGCGCGTTCGACAGAACGCTCTGAATTTTTGACATGACCTGCTTAGCCTGAAACGGACGCTGAATAACGCCTTTGACATTCGCGAAAGCGCTTAATTCGCCATCAACATTTTCGGTTTCTGCCAACACAAGGACAGGAATGGAACGCGCGTCCTCGTTGGCTAATAAAGATTTGCACACGCCAGCGGCCTGGAATGTTGGCAGATCACGTTCAATTACAATCACAGCAGGCCGCGCGAGGCGGGAGATGGCGACGCCATCAACTCCATTATTCGCAGAGAGGGGTTGATACTCGCGCGCAAAAATAGTCTTCAGTTCCTCCACGCTGTCTTGATGCTGGGTAATCACTAACACATTCGGCTTACTCATGGTGTTGTCCTCTCCGGCCTCCTAACGAGTGAGTAAATATTGGTTATTCTGACAGTGATATGTTAAAAGGCGTTTACTTTTCACCGACGCAATTATCAAGAATTTCATTGATCGTATCCTCGCGGAAATCGGCGCTATTCAGCAACAGATGAAAAATTTCCTTATTTCATGCTCAAGGAGAGTTGCTGAAATTTCAATTGTAAGGTTTTGTCGTTTTTGTCAAGAACAAATCTCTTTCCGCCGAGAGTTTCCTTTTCATGGTATCTTGCCACATGCTACGATCATTGTGTATGGTTTGTCAATGTTTTTTTGGTGTGTTTACATGTTCGCGACGAAAGACGGGAACTTTTGCGGAATCAGCAGGAGCGTTACATGGCAATTATAGGATTTCGAGCCGTTGCAATCGCCTGACGCCCAAATACATCGGAAGAATCGTGACGACAAGACTTAACCCCGCGACAGCGCCGTATGCTAAAAACAGGCCCCACGTTCCGCTATCATGGGGCTGGTGTCGGAATAATTGCTGCGAGAAATAGATATACACCGGCCATGCTTCTAACACAATCGTCACGCAGATATACAGCAGGCTGAGAATCATGTAAGAAATTCCGCCGACGCTCATGGCGATCTGCGCGGGATTTTCATTGATGAATTTCGGATAAATCGCCCCCATGCCGACGCCCAATCCGGTGAGGCCGAGCGTAATCAGCAGAATCGTGATTGACGACAGGAGCATCATGTAGCTGTCCACTTCTAAGAGCAGATTCGAGATGACGATCAGCATTTCCGCGAGAAACATCAGCGGAAAAAGGAAAATCACGAATTTTTCTACCAAAAAGCGGCGGTAATCCACCGGCGCGGCGTGAATCACCCAGAAACTCCCGCCTTCCAGACTGGTGCTGGGGAAGATGAAGCGGACGCCCAATGAGGCCAGCACGAACCCCGCTAACCCTAAATTCAGGAACGAGAGCAGATTTTTCAGATAGATATTATTGATCGGCAGGCTTTTGATGTTGAAAAAGTAAATCAGCAGCAACGCCGCTAACATGAGCAATTGCGACCATTGCGTCGTGTCGCGCCAGAAGAGCTTAATGTCTTTAATTAACAGCGCCCGCGTGGTGGGATGCAGAAACGCCATCTTCAGCAGCATGCGCTCGGTCAGCATCCCACGTTTACTGACTTTCACGGTGCGCGATTCCGCGTTGCCCGTCCATCCGGCATAATAGATGAATTTCGCCGCGTGCAGCGCCACCAAATACGAAAGCGCCGCCACGAGAAACAGCCCGCCGAGATTCAGCAACGCGACCTCCGTTCGGCCTTCTAACTGCGACATCAACACTTCCGCCGCCCAGGTGCTTGGCAAATATTGCGCGGTCGGGATGCGGTTCGTCCTGATATACACCAACAACTGCTCCATGCCGATTTCGTTGATAATCTGCTCCGGGCGCAGAAAGCGGAACACCATCACCAAGCCCGCGCCGAGAATCAGGCCGAACACGATCAACACCTGTTGCACCCGCTTGACCGGAAAATAGCGCACGAGCAGCATCGTAATCAGCGTGCCGACCGACGCAGGAATGACGATAAACGGCAGCAGCGTCAGCGGAATCATGGCGTAATACAGCCATGACGCCTCGTATTCTTTGCCGCAGACGATAAAAATCGGCAGGCCGAAGACGAGCAGAATGCTCGAACTGTTGATTGCGGTTTCGGCGAATTTGGTCACAAAGACCGACGAAAAGCGTAGCGGCGATGACAGCAGGAAGTGCAGATCCGACGAAAGATAGAGCGTCGAAAGGGAGGTGACGACGTTCGAAAAGAGCAGCATGGAGGCGAACAGCAGGAAAATCATGCTCAGCAGTCGCGCCACAAGCAACGTTCCGACTTCCACCGCGTCTAACACGTCAATTCGGGCAATATACGAGATAATCCGCTGAAAAAAGATATAATCGAGCCAGAAAAAGACCACGCCAATGACGACGAGCAGCAGGACGCGAATCACTTTTTCCCGCGTCGGGTGAATGATGTCGTTCCAGAGCATCTGCCACCGAATGCGGGAGAGGATTGTCAGTTCTTGCAAAATGGATTTCATCGTTGTTCTTGCTCCTTCTTTTCGCGATATTCAGCCTTCGCTTCATCGAGAATTCTGCCTTCGCTTCATCGAGAATTCTGCGACTTTCGGCGTTATACGTCCGCAAATAGGCGTACCGGATCGTTTGACCTCGTTTTTCAAAAATCAGGGAGAGGTCTTGTTCACGAGATAACATCTCCGTTAAAAATTCTGGATGAATTTTCAGATCATCAAGACCGATTTGTCGAAAATCTTCCGCAACGCGCATTTTCATAATTTTTTCGCTTCAAACGTATTGCAACTGTCCGGTCTGCCGGATTTGAAACCGGCGGAGAACCAGCGCACCCGCTGCTCGGATGAGCCGTGTGTAAATGAATCGGGCGTGACATAGCCCCGGCTCTGTTTCTGAATCCGGTCGTCGCCGATGCTGCTGGCGGCGTTCAGCGCTTCTTCGATGTCGCCTTCTTCCAGGATGTTTCGCATCTTCTGCGCGTGATACGCCCAGACGCCCGCCAGACAATCCGCCTGAAGTTCCAGCATTACCGAGAGTTTATTCGCCTGGGTTTCGCTGGCCTGCTGACGCGCTTGTTGCACTTGATCCGAAATGCCGAGCAGCTTTTGCACATGATGTCCGATTTCATGGGCAATGACGTAGGCTTGCGCGAAATCCCCCGGCGCTTTGAAACGGTCGCGCAAATCCTGATAAAAACTGAGATCAATATAGACTTTCTGGTCTGCTGGGCAATAAAACGGCCCCATTGCTGCCTGCGCAAAACCGCACGCCGATTGCACTGCGCCGGAGAAAAGCACCAGTCTCGGCTTTTGATACGTCTCGTTCATTTTCTTGAATAACACTGTCCAGACATCTTCCGTGTCTGCCAGCACGACCGACACGAAATCCGCCAATTCGTCATCCGGGCGCGGCTGCGTCGAACGTGATGACGGCTCTTCTTGCGTTGTCTGATTCAGGCCGGTTTGATTCAATATCTGCAATAACTGGCTGGGATCAACCCCAAAAAACATCGCGATCAACGCAATCACGATGATCCCTAATCCTCCGCCGCCCACTACGCGCCCCGGCGTTACGCTGCGCCGATCCTCGACATTATCACTTCGTCGTCCGTCTTTCCATCTCATAGGTTCACCTCGTTTTAGTTGAAAAGATTCTATTGTTTACCGTGCCTGTTCGCCGTAGGCGATACGGGAGCGCAACCGCTACGCGGTAGAATGAGGGAATGCGCCATTCTACAATACCAGAAGCCCTACGGGCTAAATAATTACCGTTCATGAATCGCCTCGCGATCAAATTCAAATGTATAAGGAACAGGCAACACTCCATCAACTTCTTGAAAAAGTTGCGATAAAATACGTTGTTTATCAGAACATTGCCCCTCAGTCTGCCCCTGATATTTGAACACTAAGAATTCATAAAATGTTATAAGTTCTTGCCGGGCAATCTCTGGAAGCGCCATCATATCTAACACCTGATTTCCAACATAAATGGCCTGCGTCTGCTGTGTCATATTCAGCCCCCTTTTCTCGCCTGATTGCAGGGGCTTACAAAAACTACACCGAATAGGAGAAGACAACGAATCTGGTGCTTGATCGCACTCGGATTCGTTCCCTTCTTTCATTCGTTGTTGTTTTTGTTTCGTCAAGGACATTTTTTTATGTTCAAAACGTCCGCTTATGCAACGCCACTTCAAGACGTCGCACAGCGAGAGAGCACGCGCCGGTCAGCACGAAATAGAGTGCAGTCACGGTGATCCAGATTTCGAAGGTCAAATAGGTCGCGGCCATCAATTCCAGCCCTTGAAACGTGAGTTCCTGAATCGAAATCACCGAGACGATGGCGGAATCTTTAATCGCGGAAATAAATTGCCCGGCTAAGGCGGGCAGAATGCGCTGCACCGCTTGCGGCAGGATAATCCAGCGCATCTGCTGCCACCACGACAGCCCTAACGCATAAGACGCTTCCCACTGCCCTTTTTCGATGCTTTGAATCCCGGCGCGAATAATTTCGGTCATATACGCGCCTTCATAGAGCGAAAGCGTCAGCACGGCGGAAAGAAACGCCGGAAATCTTGCCGGAACAGCAAAGAGCCAGGTTATTATCTGCTGCGTCCGCGCCGAGCTTGCCCTGACGATTTCATCCACGCGCAAGGCGGTCATCAATTGGTCGCTGAGAAAAAAATAGATGATAAAAATCAGCACCAACGGCGGCAGATTGCGGATCAATTCCACATACGCCCGCCCTAACATCCACCGAAATAAGCGCGGGCTGAGTCGAAGCAGCGCGGCAATCGTACCGAATAACGTGGCGAACACGGTTGACCAGACGCTCAGGCGGATCGTCGTCAAAAACCCCTGCATCAGCAAATTTGGCATCCAACGCTGCTGTTCGGCGTCATACCGGAATAGATAACGCGGAATGACGCCCCAATTCCATTTATAATGCAGCCCGACCGTCACTTTGTATGCAAACAGGCCAATCGCGGCGGCAATCAGGAGAATCAGCACCACATCCAATATGGTCATTTTCGGAGCGCGAGGTCTCATTTATTTTCCTAAACGCATGAAACTGTCAGACACCTCCAAGGTGTCTGACAGCTATATTCACTCACATCCGCCGCACGCGCCGCTTATCCAATTGATGCTCCAATCCGCGCACCATGAGCGACAGCGAAATCGTCATAATCAGGTAGAGATACGCCACAACGTTATAGGTTTCGAAAAATTTGAAGGTCGAGGCGGAATAGACTTTGCCTAATTGCGTGATGTCTTGAACGCCGAGCGCAGAGACTAAGGCCGAATCTTTAATCATCGCGACAAATTCATTGCAGAGCGGGGGCAGCACGTTCCGAAACGCCTGCGGCAACACGACATGCAGCATCGCCTGCCAGCGCGTCATGCCGAGGGCGCGCGCCGCTTCCATCTGGCCTTTCGCGACGGATTCGATGCCAGCGCGGAAAATTTCGGAAATAAACGCGCTATACCCGACGGTCAGCGCCAAAATCGCCCGCCAGACGAAATCCAATGCACGGACATTGATCGGCGCGAACCATTCCATTGCGATGAGTGGCTGCGCGAGCCAGTTGATCGCCCGCACAAGCGATGGAGCGCCGACAAAGGCGATGTAGTAGAGAATGACTAACATCGGCACGCCGCGAATGATTTCAGTATAGAGCGTGGCGGCTTCCCGCAGCGGACGGAGCAACGACATCCGCATCAGGCCGATAATCAGACCTAATGCCGCTGAAAACAGGTACGCGATCAGCGAGACATACAGCGTCGTGCCGATTCCTTTGGCGACAGCGGAAAAGATAACTCTGTAATTCTCATCCGTCGCGGCGTGCCAGAGCAAAAACAGGCCGACGAGCGCAATAATCAACAGCCAGTATGGAAGCGACGCAAAAAACTCTGAAACCTGCCACCAACGAGACGCTTGCAGGGAATGTTCACGCGATTTTTTCACGATCAAACAACGCAGACCTCACAAGTCTTCAAGACCTGTGAGGTCTCTATCCTTATCGAAAATCCATCGTTGTAGAGATTCTCACTGATTCTGGTTGTATTCAAAAAACCATTTTGTATTCAGTTTTTCCAAAAACCCGTCATCTTGCATGGATTTGATCGCGGCGTTAAACGGCTCAACGAGGTCTGATTTCGGCTGAAAGATAAATCCGAATTCCTCCGTACCGAGCGGATCGCCGATGGTTTTGAGTTTGCCTTGATTTGCGCCAATATAGCCCCGACTTGAGGCCGCGTCCATCAGCACCATATCCACGTCGCCGCCTAACAGCGCCTGCACCGTTGCACCGAAATTTTCAAATAATTTGATGCGCGGATTCGCTTCATCTCCATCTAACACGCTATACACCGCGACATAAAAATTCGTTGTGCCGGTTTGCGAACCAATCAGCAGTTTTTCCTGCGCTTTAAACTCTTCGGCGGTGGAAAAACGGCTTTCATCGGCACGTACTAACATAAATTGCTGCGACACCATGTACGGCGCTGAAAAATCCACCTGCTGCTTGCGTTCGTCCGTAATCGTGATGCCATCCATGCCCACGTCGAACTGGCCGTCATGAATCGCGGCGATCATCGTATCCCAGGCCGCCACCTGCCAGTCAACTTTGCAATTCAGCCGCTTGCAGATTTCGTTAACGGCGTCGTATTCCCAGCCCACCGCTTTGCCGGTTTTCGGGTCAATAAAGTTTAATGGCGTGTAATCGTTCCCGGTCACGGCGGCGACGGTGCGCCCCTGCAAATCCGGCAGCGCCATAGCTTCCGCCATATTTGTCGCAGCAAACATCATGAATACGGTAACACTGATACGCATCATCTCCATGAGCTTTTTCATAATTTTTTTCCTTTTCCGAATGAGAGTGTTATTTATAAAAATTTACATCACGATCTGTCAGGCATCTTGAAGGCGCAGCAATACAGACGCTCAACTGTCGCTTACTCAGCCTCAACAACTGACAACTGCTTACTGTAATAGCACAAAAGGTTATCGCGAATTTTTACAAGCAAAATTTTCAATAAATGAAATATCATGCCGTAAATTGTTCGCGATAACCTTTTTGTCAATCGAACGAGCAAACGTTTTGTACGGTAAATGCTGCGCTATTGCGCTATCGCATGAGCTTTTTATGCGGTGCGCCTTACAGTAGAGCTTGAATCTTGGTTTTCAGCATTGGTTTCGGCGCGGCGCCGACAACTTGATCGACAATCTGTCCGTTTTTGATGAAAAGCAGCGTAGGGATGCCTTGTATTTGATACTTGGCGGCGGTCTGCTGATTTTCGTCCGTATTAATTTTCGCGATTTTGACTTTCCCGGCGTATTCTTTCGCTAAGTCTTCCAATACTGGCGCGATCATCCGGCATGGCCCGCACCAGGGCGCCCAGAAATCCACCACGACCGGCAACGAAGCGCTCAACACTTCCTGGTGAAATGATTGGTCGGTCACATGGATCGGCGAAGCCGAGGTTTGGCCTGTCGCGGTAAACGTTGCGCCGCATTTTCCACATTTGGCCTGCTGACCGAATTTTTCGGCAGGAATTCGATTTTGAGTCTGACACTGCGGGCATAAAACAAGCATTGTATCTGACATAGCATGTTATCTGGCACGAATCTCGTTTACTCAGAACGAAATACGGCACAGTCTCCTTTTTTATAGGCTTATGATTGTGAATCTTCAGTCGTTTGATCTTCTTTCGAATGAGGCTGCCGATCCTCGGCAGAGCATGATGGAGACATTCAGGTGGCAACGCCGAATTTCGGCAGAACGTATCGCATCAATAAAAAATAGACGACGATAAAAATGATTGGCAATATTCCATCAAACATAGAAGGCTCCTTTTGGGCGCATGATTGGTAAAACCCCCGGTTTTACTGTTGGCATGAGCCTGCTCAGGTGAAACGCGACCCTGTTGGCGCGCTGTTAGATGACGGCGATGCACTGCCCAGATTGGTTGAGGCGAATGTCGAAAATTGTTTCGCTGGCTTTGGCGCGCCACATTTTTCGCACGTCAGTTTTTCATTCCCTTCGCCCATCCGTTGCAACACGGAAAAACGATGGTGACATGCCGTGCATGTGTACTCGTAAATTGGCATAGGTTTCTCCCCCTGAAGAGTGTCGGTCGAAACTACAGTTTCGATCGACATGAATAACTCCTACATTGATTCAATAATTTTTACTGGTATCCAGGCGTGTCACATCTTGATGTGACACGCGAAATCAAGATTTCGCACTCCTAAGAATCAATGCCGCAGTGTACCCCTTTATATTTCCTCATCATCAAAAGGCAATGCGTGGTTTTTACAGAACACGCGCTGAAAGACATCAAGCAATTCAAAAACCTCCTGATTCTTGATTGCGTAATAGACCAGATTGGACTCTTTGCGCGTGCAAAGCACATCACGTTCGCGCATAATGCTGAGATGCTGCGACATATTTGATTGCGTTCCGCCTAAGGCGTTTTGCAGTTCGCAGACCGTCTTTTCGCCTTCTCGCAGCAAATATAAAATCCCTAACCGAGTAGGATGCGCCAGCGCCTTAAGACAACGAACCGCTTGTTGAATTTCTTGTTCATATTTCATAATAATCACTCCAAAAAGCAATATAAGAATATTCTAATATTCTGTCAAGATTTTTTTTGAAAATTTGTAACTATTTAGGTTCTCAGGAGTGCCAACGCTTGCTTTGGCCGCGAGAATAAGAGAACACACGTGTTTTCTGACGTGACTTCGTCGCGCTGCCAAAGCAAGCGTTGGCACTCCTAAATAATTACGAAAATTTGTAACTATTTCAGTCTCCGCAGAGCCGGCGCGTATTTTATCAGTCAACATCAGCAGATTCGCCTCATCGCAGATACGACTCCGCCACCTTGCCAAAACCCGCTTCGGCACTCCGAATTCACGATAAAATTTTGTAACTACACAGGCATCATATTCTGATAAAATTTTACTTGATTTTAGTCAAGAAACACGAGTATAAAAATGTTCTATGGAAACACCTGTCATTGTCGTCTCTACCATTGAAGATCTGCCGCAAGCCCTTCGGATGATCGAAGACCTGTTGGGGGG
>DF820456.1:610954-623404 GCA_000739515.1 Candidatus Moduliflexus flocculans | reverse complement strand
ACAATCTCGCCGAACGCGATCTCCGCATGATCAAAGTCAAACAGAAGATTTCGGGTACCTTTCGTTCTCCAGAGGGTACCCGCGCATTCTGTCGCATTCGTGGCTTTATTTCAACGATCAAAAAACAGGGGAAGAACGTCCTTGAAGCCTTGACAAACACCTTCAAGGCTCTCCCCAATACAACATAGGCTGTGTAGTTACAAAATTTTTTAGAAAAATGGTTGACAGGAAATTCAAATGCGCATGTCATCAATCGTCATAGCCTTTGGGGTTATGAAGCAGGCAGGAACATGAAACATCACTTCATTTGAAAGAGAAAGGAGCATCGTTATGGCAAGCAGAGAAGAACGCAGAGAAAAGGTCGTCGAGGTGCTGAACAAGGCAAGAGCGATGGAATTACAGGCGATTCATCAATATATGAACCAGCATTATAACCTGGATGACATGGATTATGGCGAATTTGCCGTGAAAATGAAACTGATTGCGATTGATGAAATGCGCCATTCGGAACAATTTGCGGAACGGATCAAAGAATTAGGCGGCGAACCGACCGCCGAGCCGATTGGAGGCATTCAGAAACGTCAGCCCGTTGAAGCCATTTATCCGTTCGATGCCAACGCCGAAGAAGACGCGATTGACGCCTACAACCAGTTTGCTTCGGTTTGCCGCGAAAATGGCGACAGCATCAGCATGAAATTGTTTGAAGCGATTATTGCGGAAGAACAATTGCATTACAACTATTTTGATAACGTCCGCGACCACATCGAAAAACTTGGCAGCACCTACCTTTCACAAATCGCCGGGACGCCATCATCCACCGGCTTAGCACCAAGCGGCTTTGTCGTCAGTGCAGGCGGCGCAGCGTAATACAAGATCAAGGGGATTCCGGGGATTTCAATCGTCGGAGTCCTCCTCGGTTGGCGAAACTGGGCTTCCATCAAGATGCCGTGAAATCAGCCAGGCCAGATATTCATCGCGACACATCCGATCTCGTTCGGCTCGCCGTTCTAAAAGATACCATTCCGAATTCGACAGCGTCAAATGCGTTCTTTTCGTCATTTCAACGATTTCGTCAGTCTCTTCCCACTCGTGATCGGTGGAAAATGACGATTTTCGGGGAAAAAAAAGAAACAGCGCAAGAAGAAACCCGCCGACAAGAACAAATACAGAACCCTCAAGAGTAATTTCCGGCGACATAAGAGCCTTCCTTTTTCAATTTCAGAAACATTCTGTGCCAACACGTGCTGTTCAGCCTACAGGTCAATTCATCGCATCAACGAATCATCGGCATCAATATAAAACCCCGCCAGGATTTGAATCCTGACGGGGTTAAAAAGGATTACTCGGACGAATCTACTTCGAAAATCGGGCCGATGTTGCCGGCGCTCATTAAATCCGTGCGGATTTTGCCGTGTAACTTGGCGGGTTTGCCATCTTGAAACAGACTTTCATCACCAATCAATTCAAACGATTGGCCGTCGCCGGTCAGCAATTCCCAGCAGCCCATCCCGATGTCGCGAAATTTGACAATGCCATCTAATGTTTTTTTCATGATGCTTTCCCTGTTAAGACTGCCATCACAAAGCAAATCGCCGCGTTTATCAGCAGCCACGCTTTATCCAGCAGGAACGAACCCGGAATAAACGACACATTTGCCAATGAAAAGACATCTACCGCTAAATGCGCAGCCATGCCGACTGCCACGCCGACCGCAATCGCTTTTGCGAATTTGGTATGATGGAACGCCACTACGAGCGCAATTGGAATCAACGCGCTATGCAAAAGCGGATTCAAAATGGTGGTAAACGAACCAAGCAGCGCCTGATCCAAATGCGGCAGCGGCGAACTGAGCAGATGCAGCACAGAACGCGGCATCCCTGGAATATTCAGCATTTCAACGAAGAACACGCCGCTTGAGGCTAAAAACATCGCCAACGAAAAGAGGAACGAGAAAAGCGGGCCATAGCCGTCTGACCGTTTTGCGAGCTTGAAATAATAAATCGCGAAACCGACGCCCGCGAGAAAATAGAGGATGCTGTTTTTGATGCCAAAGATCGTGGCATCCGAACCTGATGCCAGTGCCGCGTTCGCTCCAGTTTCGCTGATTGCGGCTTTCACAGATGCCGCTGCGTTGAGAATGCCTGCGCCGTATTTCGACACATTATCTTTTTTCGTCGCGGAACTTAGCAAAATTTTCTCCACCACATCCGGGTCTTTTACGCCTGCCGAAACAATCAACGCCGCCACGCCCGCCACATGCGGCGAAGCCATTGACGTGCCTTGAAAAAATTCATAGCTGTCTTCGGTCGGCTTCATGCGGCCAATCGTGTTTTGCAGAATGCCATGCTCGCGGTTTGCGCTGGTATCTCCGCCCGGCGCGGCAATGTCTGTGCCGCTGCCGTAATTCGAATACGGAGCGAGTTCGCCAGTCGGCCCGACGCTGGACACGCCAATCGCAAACGGATACGCGGCAGGATAACTGACGCCGCTGCGGCGTTCATTTCCGGCGGCGCAGACGACAGTCACGCCTTTTTTATGCGCATACGCCACCGCGTCTTTCATCAACTTGCTTTCACCGCCGCCGCCGAGGCTCATGTTAATCACGTTTGCGCCGTGATCTGCCGCAAATCGAATCGCTTCGGCGATGTCGGCGATATTGCCATACCCTTGTTTGTTCAATACGCGCAACGGCATAATTTTTGCTTTCGGCGCAACACCGACTACGCCGATCTTGTTATTTGTCGATTGCGCGATTGTCCCGGCAACGTGCGTGCCATGCCCATTATCATCGTTCGCATGTTCGTCATCATCCACAAAATCGTACCCTTTGACGAATTTGGTCTGCGCTAAATCCGGCACGCGATGATATTGCCCTTTACTATCTTTGTAATCTTCGGACGCCACGCCGGTATCAATGACCGCCACGACCGCACCGTCGCCCTCTGCATGTTTCCAGGCATCTTCAATTTGAATCATCTGCATGTTCCACTGTTTGTCATACATCGGATCGTTCGGCTTGCCGTAGGCTTCATAAAGATAGTTCGGCTCGGCGTATTCAATCAGCGCGTCATCGGTCAGGAGTTGCAGAAATTGCGTCAACGCTGCTCCTGTTTTGCCTGCCGGAACGGGGAAACGCATCACGCCTTCTTCTTTCGAAAAAATGCTGTTATATTCGAGCGAAATGCCGTACATTCCGGCAATTTTTTGAATGGCATCCTGCGCCACGCCATTCTCGATGTTCACGATAATTTCGCTGTACGGCTGCTCGGCAGATGTCATCTGCGCGCCTCCGAAACAGGCGGCAAGCATCAGCCATGCGATCAATATATATCGGTTCATAATCGTCTCCTTGTCGTTGGAGTTGTTATCTTGTAAATACGAACTGTGCTCTTTCAGAAAAAGAGGTGAAGAATCGAGCCTTCAAACATTTTTTGTTTCTGAAAATGCCTTTGAATACAAGATAGGCGCATCGGCGCGGCTTGTCAATATGCGCGTTACTGACTCATGTTACGCAGCCGATTCGAGACGAATGACCGCACACTCCCCTCCGGGGAGGGGTTGGGGGTGGGTTCTTGACACGAGCAATCACTCACGGACGAACCCACCCCTTGCCCCTCCCAGGAGGGGAATTGTCGGCGGCGCTGCGTAACATCAGTNGGACGAACCCACCCCTTGCCCCTCCCAGGAGGGGAATTGTCGGCGGCGCTGCGTAACATCAGTTACTGAAATACCAGTATCGTGGATGTTTGGTTGATGTGGCCGATATATTGCTCGCCGTAAGTGCTGAAACCGATAGTCGGAATGTCGGCGAATAATTGGCCATACGCCTCAGTCAAGCCCTTTTCTTCCAATTCTAACGTGCGCAAAATGCAATGGAAATTGATCATGCCGGAGATGCGGCCTAATTCTGCCTGTTTCGAACGAATCGCCGCTTTTGTGTCGGCGATGATGTCTGTGGATTTCAGCAAGCTGAGTTCCATCCCTTCTTTAATTTGGCAATAAAACCGGATGCGATCTGCGACGATCGTCTGCGGGCTGCGAACATACGGTTCATCGCCAATCATCAACCCCACCGGAAACCGCGAGAACGATTCAGACAGATGTTTAACAGAGACGCCGATGGCGTCAGCATACGCCTGTAACGCGGGTTGATGATTAAACTCAAGGACTTCCCGGGTGGATTCATTCACTTTGGTTGCCAATAATGTCTGCGTCATCGGACAAAAACTCTGCGTTTTAATCACGTCAAATCCGACTGTTGGCTTGATGAGCGCCAATAATGCCGCATTCTCATACGCGCGGCCATTCGCATACACATACGTTTTTTGGAATTGCAGATCATCTCCGGCAGACCCGCCGATAAACGTCAGGTTCGTCAGATCGCCGATTTTTTCCATGACGCGCTCTTCCGCCAGACTCAAGCCATCAATCAAAATGACGCCGACATAGTGCTGATAATCCATGTCCGAAATCGGTTTGCCATAATAGGCTTCAAAACGCGTTAATACATCGGAGATTCGACAAGTGCCAGATACATTTTCCACGACTTCGATGCACACATCGTCAATAACATCATGATCGAACAACATCAACACCACCGAATGTTTCAGCATTTTTCCAGAAACGATTTCCCCGGCAGAAGAGCAGCCGAAGATCGGCGTCTCAGGAAAAAGCTGCTGCATCTGCCGGCTGAGTTCGCTCGCCTCGAATTGCGGCGAGGCAAAATAGAGTCCCATCGCTGGCGTGGCCGCGTGTGTTTGTGTTCGAAATTCGCGGATAATCCCCTGAATTGTCGGTTGAGTCGAATAGATAACTGTCGCTCCCATAAATGTTCCCCCTGTAAGGATAGTCAGACGGTGACGCCAAAATCTTTCGCAATCTGACGAAGCTTTTCAATAATAACCGGATCGTCGTCGGAGTTCTCATCATAATGTTTGGTATTCACCCCTTTGAGGGCTAATTTTGCTTGCGTCAAATACGTCAGCGACTGATCCCCTTTAGCTTTTTGCAGAATAATCGCATCAATCATCTTTTTGATTTGCCCGGCCATATTACGTCCCCCCTTATGTAAGAAACGTCTTGCTTGCCATCCCTGCCGTCTCAGGCGATGAATAGATTCATCGTCCATTGAATGCCTGCCAGAAGAATTCTCCAACCGTTGCAGATTTTATGGAATTGGTCAAGGAAAAAGAACTCATCCGCTATTTCCTTGACATTCTCGCCGGTTTTACGATACGGTTTTCGCATTTCGTCATCCTTATCGTATCAGTATAGCATTATTTAATGCGGAGCAGGAGTGATTTGACCGCGAAATCAGGAGATATCACTCTTCTTGCGTTCGAATAGAGTGTAAATTGTCGGGCGACATCGTAATAATTTATGAAAATGGCGGGGTCGCACCTGCCATAAACAGCATCTCATCGTATCATGAAACGACGTTCATCGAAATTCCTTATGCTGTGGCAGGAGCTTTCTGAAGAGCAGAAAACAATATTACACGCTCTTTGGGGGATCATTTTTACTGCAATAGCGATCAGCACGCTTATTTCCGTGTATGTTCTGCATGTCAATTTCCAGGAGATGCTGTTATTGACACGGCTTCTTTTCATGCAGCTTGTGGCCCTGGCGGTTCTCGGCGGCGTCATCAGCATCATCGTGTTGCGTCAGACGCGCCGGATATTCACGGTATTGCGCGACATGAGCCGCGTATCGGCATTGGTCATGGCCAATGATATCACCGCTGACATCGTTACCTTACCAGGGAAAGGAGCGATCGCGCAATTCTCGCGGCAGTTCCACGCCATTATCGTGTCATTGCGAGAGTTGGGGCAGCAAATCCGGCACGCGGAAGCGTTAATCGCTTCTGCCACCGCAGAACTGCTGCATAATTCGGAACAGTTGGCCGCTTCAATCGAAGAACAATCCGCCTCAATCACCGAAACTTCGATGAATATGGAAAGCGTGGCGCAAACATCGCAGCAGATTTCCAAAAATACCGATATCGTCGTGCAAATCGCTGAAAAAACCCGCGCCGACGCCCAAAAAGGGATGGAAATCGCGGAACAGACGTTGCAGAAAATGCGCGACATTCAAGGCTCGAATCGCACGGATACCGAGTATATTCAGCAACTTGAGCAGAAATCGAAAGAAATATCCACCATCATGGACGTGATTGTTTCGATTGCCGACCAGACCAAACTGATCGCCTTCAACGCCTCATTGGAAGCCGCAGGCGCAGGCGTCGCAGGCCGGAGATTCGGCGTCGTCGCCGCAGAAATCCGCGTCCTTGCCGATCATGTGCTGAAATCAACGGATACGATTCGCAAAACTGTCGGCGATATTCAGGGAACCATTAAAAATTTAGTGATTTCCTCTGAAGCCAGCACAGACAATATCAAGCAAGGTTCGGAATATACGATTCACACCACCGAATGGCTGCAAGAAATTCTTTCCGGCACAACGCAGACCACCAGAATCGCGCAACGCATCTCACGGTCGTTGCTCAAGCAGCAGTTAGCCAGCGAAGAAATCTCGACCGCGCTGAAAGAATCTGTCAGCAATACGGAAGGATTTATCAGAACCAGCGCCAAAACAACTGATGTCTTAACCCGATTGGAAACATTAACCAAAGAACTGGATACGTTGATGAACGGATTCAAGTTGTAACTCCCCGGACTTCCTTATGCGCGCTCGCATGTCTCAATTGTTCCCCGCTATCGGTTTATTGCTCGCCATGCTGATCTGGGGCAGTTCGTATGTCGCCATGAAAGTCGCGCTTCAGGCGTATGATCCGTCCGTCATTCTGTTTACCCGCATGGCGATTGCGTCGGCCTTGTTTCTGTTTGGCTGGAGAACGCTCTGTTTCCAAGCGTGTCGGCAGGATTGGAAATGGCTGCTGGCATTAGGTCTCTGTGAGCCATGTTTTTATCTGACCTGCGAAGCCCATGCGCTGGTGTACACCACGTCATCGCAGGCCGGCATCATCACCGCGCTGCTGCCGGTATTTGTGACGATTGCCGCGCATCTTTTTTTTCATGAGCGCATTCGCAAAGGAATGATCGCCGGATTCGTGATTGCGCTCAGCGGAATTGTCATTTTAAGCGTCCGAAGCAGCGCCTCGGAACACGCGCCAAACCCAATGCTCGGCAATTTGTTGCAATTATTCGCGATGGGCTGGGCGACGGGTTACACCATGCTCGTTAAGCATTTAGGGACGCGGTATTCTGCGGTAACGTTGTCAGCCTCTCAAATGTTCATGGGGACGCTTTTTTTCGCGCCGACGTTGCTGCTGCCATCCACCAACCTGCCAACCGCATTTCCCGCGATTCCCACGCTGGCGGTGATCTATTTAGGCGCCTGCGTCACGGTGCTTGCATATAGCTTCTACAATCACGCCTTGCGCCACATCTCCGCTGTAAAAGTCTCCGTGTCAGTAAATCTGATTCCGGTCTTCGCGCTTTTGTTCGGCAGCTTGCTGTTGAATGAACGACTGTCGCCGCCACAATGGATGGGGATTGGCCTTGTTGTTCTTGGAATTATCTTTTCATCGTTCGGCAGCCAACGGCATGACGGTAAAACGGTGAAACACGATATCGCGCATGAAACCGCGCCGGGCGTATAAACCGCAAGGGCAGCCAACACGAGGAAAAACCGCCTGCAATCGGCTGCGCCGCGTTGACTTGTTTCTGATGGCGTATGCTCCCGACTTGCTTCGCCGACGCAGCGGCGCATTTGAACGCGCCTATTTCGTGGATGTCGGGTATGGCGCGACGCCGATGACGACGTTAGAAAGCGCGGAACGATTTCGGACGCTGAATCCGTCCTTGCCAGTGTTAGGCGTTGAAATTGATCCGGAACGCGTCGCGGCAGCACGTCCGCATGAAGACGCGCAGACTGCGTTTCGCCTGGGCGGGTTCAATCTTCCGCTGAGCGCCTGGCCTGACGGCATACCGGAACGCGCAAGACTGATTCGCGCCTTCAATGTGTTGCGGCAATACGACGAAAGCGCCGTCAACGCGGCGTATGCCACGCTCGCTGAATTTGCCCTCCCCGGCGGAATCATGATCGAAGGCACATCCGATCCGTTTGGCCGCGTCTGGGTCGCCAATATTATGCGCAAGCCCGTCAAACCAGACGCCGATGCTTCATGGACGCCGGAAGCGCTCGTATTCAGCACCAATTTCCGCGCCGGATTCGATTTAACCCAGTTTCAGGCCGTGCTGCCCAAAAATTACATCCATCGCGTTGTGCCGGGTGAGCCGATTCATGCGTTTTTTCAGGATTGGAAGCAGGCAATGTTTATGACCGTCCCGTTTCGCGTCTGGGGCGCGCGGCAATGGTTCATCGCCAGCGCTCACGCGCTGGCTCAACGCGGATACCGCTTGCGTCTATGGGGAAAATGGTTGCAACGCGGCTGGTTGATCTGGGAGCAATCAGCCCAACCCAGGAGCAAAGAGGCGTGAAAAGCCGGGATAGGCGCGGAGCGGAATCAACTCAAATTCAATGAGCCCGGCGCGGACGAGCGGCAGAGAATTCAGGAGATCGCGAGCCGCGTCAAGCGTCGGACATTCGAGCATCAGCACCGCCGCATGTTGATCGGCGCGGAAGTAGATTTCGCGAAGCGCGTCAGACTGGCAAAGTTCCCAGACTTTTAGTGCCTCCGCCTGTTTGAGTTTTTCTGTAAACGCCTCCGGCGTCGCCGCAGGCGTGTCATGTTCAATCGCGAGAATTTTCATGATGTTGTAATCTCCATATCACAGCGGTCTGCCGAGCGCGGCGTTGATGACCTGACTGAAGCCGTTCCAGTGCGGCGAACGCATCGTCACGATTCCGGCGATCATCTGCGCCGACGAGCCGCGCCAGCGTTCTTCTGGCATCGGATTGAGCCAGGCGATCCGCCGCGTGGGCTTATGAAGGCATTTGACAGATACGTCCATAACGTTTTGTGTCAATATAAAATGCAGATATCGAAAATTAGAGCATAGAAGATGCCTGGATTAAACGATAGAAACATTCGCATGTTCAAAATAAGCCCAACTGCGGCGACACCGGTTTCGCATTCTCAATTTTACGCTGTTCTCGTTTTTTCACCTCTTTGAGGGCGTCTTCGATGTCATTCAAAAAGCGCGACGGCGCATGTTCGCGGGTTTTACCGAACAGAAAGCGCATCTGCGCCCGCGTCAGCAGCAGTTTTTCCCGCGCTCGCGTTATGCCGACATAAAACAAGCGCCGCTCTTCTTCAATATCGCGCGGTTCGCCGTCGCGCTGATACGGAATGACGCCTTCTTCGCAGCCGACGATGAACACGACCGGAAATTCCAGCCCTTTCGAGGCATGCAGCGTCATCAGTGTCACGCGGTCAGCGCGGGGATCGTAGTCATCCGCGTCTTTTTGCAGCGCCGCAAATTCAAGAAAATCCCGCAGGCGGCGCTCGAACGGTTTCGCCCGTTCAATAAGGCGTTTCAGGCGGTCGGCGCGTTTGGCATCGGCAGCGGCAGGCGCGACGCGCTTGCTGATCGTCTGAATCAATTCCGCAACCGACAGCGTTTCGGCGTCTTTTCGCAGTTCTTCAAGAAAGAGAGCGCGTTCTTTCGACTCTTTGGCAAGCATGTCGAGATGAAAACGAACGTCGGGATTCGCTAACGCCCACAGATACGCCAAAATTTCCCGCATGTCTTTATAGGCGCAGAGTGGCGTCTGTCCGACGACCTGAAACGGAATGCCGGAGCGGTCGAACGCCTCGATCAGCGCGGCGCTCTGGGCGTTCAGGCGATACAGAACGGCAATGTCGCCGAAGGCGCGAGTCGCGTCTTCGTGGGATTCGACGCGCCCGGAATCAAGCGAAAAATAGGTCGTGCCGCCGACCATTTTTTCGACCTCATGCACGACGAATTCGGCTTCGGCTTTGTAGGTGGGCGCGTGGTGAATCTCAAGCCGCGTCTGGCTGACGAAGTCCGACCATATCTCAAGCGGCAGGCGTTCCGCGCTTTTGGCGATGACCTGGCGCGAGGCGTCGAGAATCGTCTGCGTGGAGCGGTAATTCTGGCGCAAACGCAGCAGCGCGGCGTCGGGATAATCCTGCTGAAATTGCAGGAAATACGAGCGATCTGCGCCGCGAAAGCCGTAAATCGCCTGATCCGGATCGCCGATGGCGCAGAGATTCGTGTCCGGCGTTTTCAGCAGCCTGAGCAGACGGTACTGCGGAAAGTTGACATCCTGATATTCATCCACCGCAATCCAGCGAAACCGCTGTTGATACGCCGTCAGCGCGTCCGGTGCGGCCTCGAACAATTCGATTGTTTTCGCAATCAAATCGTCGAAATCAACCGCCTGATACTCCCGCAGCGCGGCCTGATACGCCTCGAAAATTCGCGCTGCCGCCTCGTCGTCCGGCGCGGCGAGCCGATTCTTCGCCGCTGAAATCTGTTCGAGATATGCGGAAATTTCCTTGTCTTTCATTGCCGGAAAAAGCCGCCTGAGCAGCGCTTCGCGGTCATGTTCGGCGCAGATGACAAAATTCGGATTCAATCCGACCCGTTCGCCATCGTGCCGCAAAATCATCGCGCAAAAGGCGTGAAACGTCTTGATGATGATCTGCTGCGTGACCGTTTCGCCGAGCAGCCGCGTCAGGCGTTGCGCCATTTCTTCGGCGGCTTTGTTCGTGAACGTAATCGCTAACAACTCGCGAGAGGCGACCTGTTTTTCGGCGATCAGATGCGCCATGCGATGCGTCAGCGTCCGCGTTTTGCCCGTTCCCGGCCCGGCGGCGATAATCAGCGATTGTTCGACGCAGAGCGCGGCTTCCCGCTGTTCCGGGTTCAAGCCAGAGAGGATTCCTGGTGTTTCCTGCGGCGAATCCGTCCCCCGGACGGCCTCGTCCGGACAAGGCTGTCCGGGGGACGATGCATTATCCGGCAAAAGAGCAGATTTGCGAGGTTTCTTTTCGGCAACGGAGACGGGAATCAGGGCGGATTGCTGGCCGAATGCGGCGCGTTCGCCGGCGCGAAAGAGCCGAATGACGCCGTATTCGCCGTCATATCCGGCGTCGGCGATCACGTCGCCCGCCCGCATCCGGCGAATTGCCTCCGCTAACAATTCGCCGCCGACTCGCTCGATTTCTTCCAATGGAATCTCCCGCAAAATGCTAAGTTCCGAGCCAAGTTTGACAAGAAGCGCGTCATGCGCCTGCGCGACTTTTTTTGATGCCGCCGATGTTTCGAACGTTTCCGCCAGAATTTCTGGCAATGGAATCAGGCTTTCGAATGGCGCAGCATTCGGCGGTTTCGCGCCAACAGGCCGATCCGCGAGGGCGTTGACGCGATGCAGCACGCCGACTGTGACCTTCTTGCCGCAGGTCGGGCAAATCCCCTTATGCAGCAGCGTCGTTTCCGGCTCCCATGCGATGTCGCATTTGCGATGCCCGTCGAGATGATATTTCCCTTCTTCCGGGAAAAACTCGATTGTGCCGGAAAAGCCTTGATGATCGGTGTGTTTCAGCACGTCGAACATGGCGTCGTAGGATAATTCGACATCAAACACATTCGCTTCGCGGGCGAGTTTTTGCGGCGAGTGCGCATCGGAATTGGAGACGAGCGCGAAACGATCCAACGCCGAAAGCCGCCAGTTCATCGCCGGATCGGACGACAGGCCGGTTTCCAGCGCGAAAATATGCGGCGTCAGGTCTTCGAAACAGTCCTCAATCGCATCGAAGCCGGATTTCGAGCCGAAGAGCGAAAACCAGGGCGTCCAGACATGCGCCGGAATCAGGTAGGCTTGTGGGTCAATTTCCAGCAGTGTTTCTAAGAGCAATTTCGAATCCAGCCCAAGAATCGGACGACCATCGGAGCGGATGTTGCCGATTTTTTCAAGGCGGGCTTGAATCTTCTCTACCACCTCAAACGATGGCGCGAAGACGACATGATGCACTTTCCGCACCTGATCACGCTTTTTGTAAATCGTGCTGATTTCGCCGGAAAGAATGAAGCGCACGGCCTGGCGGCAGGCGGGAAACACGTCGGGCTGCATGGCGCGGGCGAATTCGTCTTTGAGCCGGAACAGGCCGCTTTCCGCCGGTTCGAGTTTGTCGCGCATCTCCTTCAGCCAGCCCGGATGCGTCAAATCACCCGTACCGACGACCTGTACGCCCTTCAACTGCGCCCATTTATGCAGATGCTCGAAAGTCAAATCCTGACTTGTGGCGCGGGAGTAATGGGAATGGATGTGAAAATCGGCGATGAATTTCATTGAGGGCTGTTACCACGAAACACACGAAAAAATAGAACACTGATGACCTGATAACTCATGTTACGCAACGTCACCGACAATTCCCCTCCTGGGAGGGGCAGGGGTGGGTGACCATGTTCTCGGCGTTTTGCCATCGGCAACCCACCCCCAGCCCCTCCCAGGAGGGGAGTTCACGATCATCGGATTGAATTCGCTGCGTAACATCAG
>DF820456.1:596066-609869 GCA_000739515.1 Candidatus Moduliflexus flocculans | reverse complement strand
ACTGATGTTACGCAGCAGGTTCAATACAAATGGCCGCAAACTCCCCTCCTGGGAGGGGTTGGGGGTGGGTGGTGGACACGAAGACGCCGCACAGGACACCACCCACCCCTTGCCCCTCCCAGGAGGGGAATTGTCGGCGGCGTTGCGTAACATCAGTTATAACACTCGTTTCGGCGAGCGTTTAACCAATTCTTCCAGGACGCTTCCAGGTTGCTCGAATTTGGAAAGGAAAATCATCGCGGCAATGACGAAGGGCTTCCAACTGGCTTCTTTGTAGGTGTCAATCCGCGCTTTTTCGAAGACCGATTTACTGACTTCGCCCTGTTTACAACTGACATCTGTGATGTCCGCCGGGAGGCAATGCATATAGAGGGCGTTTCCGCCTTTTGTGCGGGACATCAGCGCCTCGGTGCACTCCCAGTTCGTGAATTTGGCGTTGTTCTGCAAGCAGCGCTGTTCAAGGGCTTTCAAGCTGTCGTAATCCTTTGCGCTCAGCAATTGCGTGCGCTCTTCCATCACGCTGTACGGCGCCCAGCTTTTCGGATAGACGATGTCGGCATCGGCGAAGGCCGCTTCCATCGAATTCGCGATCTCGAACGAACCGCCGGACCGCGTCGCATTCTGTCGCGCAATATCGAGCGTTTCCGGGATTAAATTGTAGCCTTCGGGATAGGCGAGCGCGACATTCATACCGAAGCGCGTCATCAAGCCGATTACGCCTTGCGGCACGGACAGCGGCTTGCCGTAGCTCGGCGAATACGCCCACGTCATCGCGATTTTTTTGCCTTTCAATTGATCAAGCCCTCCGAAATACTGCTTCAAATACGCCAAATCCGCCATCGTCTGGGTCGGGTGGTCAATGTCGCATTGCAAATTCACGATGGTCGGGCGCTGCATTAGTGTGCCTTCGCGAAAGCCTTCGTCAACCGCTGCCGCCACCTGCCGCATATAGGCGTTGCCCGCGCCGAGATAGATGTCGTCGCGGATGCCGATCACTTGCGTCAGGAACGACATCATAATCGCGGTTTCCCGCACCGTTTCGCCATGCGCAATCTGCGATTTTCCTTCATCAAGGTCTTGCACGGTCAGGCCGAGCAGGTTTGTTGCGCTGGCGAAACTGAAGCGCGTGCGGGTGGAATTATCGCGAAAATTCGAGACCGCCAAACCGGAATCGAAGACGCGGGTCGAAATGTTCTGCGCATACATTTCGCGCAGCAGCGCCGCCGCCGCCAAAATTGCGCGGAGTTCGTCGTCGCTTTTTTCCCAGGTTAAGAGCATGTCTTTGCCATACATCGCATTCCGCGACGCGGAAAATTCTGAAATCGCCGAGAGAAGTGGGTGAGATGCCATAATGAGCCTCCTTATAGGCAGTATATCTAACGTTGTCGTTATATTCTTCAAGAGCCAGATGACCGCGCAATTCATGGTGTACATGAAATTCCTTGTCAACAAAAATATCAAACAGGGGACGCGCAAAATTCAAAATGCCACGAATGACAGAGATGTGCCACAAATGGCATTTTTATCAGATGATTCCCTTTCCATCGCATTTTTCTGGCGATTTAATCCTGTTGCTTATATTTTACATGTCATTATTGGCCGATTTCTTTATTACAAAACAGCGACCGCTTCATAATTCATTATAAATGCAGTGTTTATCTTAATAATTCCCTTTGGCATTCTTTTTGCTATTAGCATAAATGGAAATGTGTAAAAATACCTTATTTTTATAGGAAAATTTGATATGCGAGTCGAAATCAGTGTTGTTGCCGGACCGGTAAAAGGACGAAATTTTATTTTTGATCGCCCGTCAAGTTGCGTTTTTGGCCGATCAGCGGAGGCGCACATTTCCGTGCCTGACGCCTTTATTTCCCGTCGTCATTTTGCCTTAAACATTGCGCCATCAGAGTGTAAACTCCGCGATCTCGATAGCAAAAACGGTGTATTAGTGAATGGCATTCGGTATGGCGGCCAGATTCCTGCAACTCACGGGATCAAGCAAGCGCCAATTAATGAAGTTCGCTTGCGAGACGGCGATGAAATTATCGTTGGAACGACCAAATTGATTGTGAACATTCGCCGTGAAGAACCGTCCTTCGCGGATAGCACGTCACAGCCTACCGAAAAAAATCGCGCGGACAAGCAACAGAACCCAGCACCTCTTTCAGGCGCGAGTATCGTCTCTCTGACGCCAGAACGAAAATCTTCAACGACTTCGCATTCAACGAAACAACTGGTCGCGATGTTAGTGCTTGACGTTGCTGGTTCGACCCAGCACATCATTCGCTTAGGAGATACTCTTTTTGGTCGAATTGTCCAGGAAACAGTCAATCGCGTCAAACATCATCCGTTTGCTTCCGATTTAGTCTTTCTGAAAGGCACGGGCGATGGATTTATCGCGCTTTTTCACACCGCAGAGATCGCCCTGTCAATCGGGAAATCCTTTTTAGACACCCCGGCTCATCCTGATATTCAAGTTCGCATGGGCCTGCACTGGGGCGGCGTTAAACTCAGCCTGCAAAACGATGCCAATGGGCTTGAACTTCATAAGGCCATGCGACTTGAGGGAGTACAACTTACAGACCGCTTGATTGCGCCGGAACGCGAAACAGCATTTCCAACAGTTAACCGCATTCTTATTACGGAAGATGCCATGAAGCAACTTCCTGGAGCATTACAAACTCAATGTCAGGCTGTCGGACGGTTTCGGTTGAAAGACCTGAATGATACGAGCAATCTGTGGCTCTGGCAGTCGCTCAAAAAATCATAATTCCCTTGCGAAGATTCGCAACCTTCGCAAGGTGTGCGAAAACTTGACAAACTCTTCCCCTCCCAATATTGCGCCTTCTGACGATTTCATGAACAATCACTCCGAATTTTTACATGCGATCTACTATGCGAAATGTTGGAATCTTTCTGTATGATGAGGTTGAAATCCTCGATTTTGCCGGCCCTTTTGAGGTGTTCAGCACCGCGTCGCGGCTTGCGCTGCGCCTGAATCCAATGGCAGACGCGCCGTTTCGCGTCTTTACAATTGCCGAGCACGCCGCTATCGTGAACGCGCGAGGCGGCCTGCTCGTCGCGCCGATCAGCGATTTTAACACGCATCCGGCGCTGGACGTGCTGATTGTGCCGGGCGGCGTGGTGACAGCGGAATTAGAAAAACCAGAGGTGATTGCTTGGATTGCCCGTTGCGCGGCGCAGGCGGAAATTACGGCGTCGGTCTGCACCGGCGCGTTCCTCTTAGCCAAAGCCGGCCTTCTGAGCGGCAAACAGGCGACAACACATTGGGAAGACCTTGCCGATTTGCGCCAGATGTTTCCTGACGTGTTTGTGCGCGAACAGGCGCGCTGGGTGGACGAAGGCGCGGTTGTGACCTCAGCCGGCATTTCCGCCGGGATTGACATGAGCCTACACCTTGTCGCCCGGCTGCTCGGCGAATCGCACGCAATCGCCACCGCACGACAGATGGAATTCGATTGGAGGCGGGCATGAGACTCACCATAGATGACATCGCTCGTCAATACGGCCAATTTGTGTCGTCGCTCTGTCGGCGCATGATTCTGAATGACGAGACGGCGCAAGACGCGGCGCAGGAAGTCTGGATCGAGGTGATGAACAGCCTGCCGTCATTCGAAGAGCGCTCAAAATTTTCGACCTGGCTCTATACGATTGCCACCCGCGTGATTAAGCGCGTTGCCTGGCAGGAACGCTCATATTCGGTCAAGGCGTTAAAAGACTTTTTTCATCAGCAAGAATGGGAATTGCCGCAAGAGTCATGGTTTGTCAAGGAACGCTGGGCGAAAGAAATGTGCGATAAATGTCTTACCGGCATTCTGCATTGCCTTGATAATGATGCCCGCCTTGTGTATGTCTGCCGCGAATTAGCGCAACTGCCATTCTCTGAAATCGCCGATATTATGGGACAAGAGGAAACCGCTATTAGAAAAATGGTCTCACGCTCGCGCCGTAAATTGCAGAATTTCCTGACCGATGAATGTGCCTTATACAATCCGCAGGGACAATGCCGCTGCCGGATGAATCGGCATGTGCAAGACATCCGCCTGCTCGAAGAATTCGAGCGCCTGCGTCAGACTGTCAAACGCATCAATCTGTTGCGCGCTTCAGAAGCGCTGCTGCCGAATAAAAATTACTGGCTGCAATTTCAGCAACCCTCTGAATAGTTTCGTTTTCCCTCTACCGCATAACCCTTCTCTTCAATAAGAACTCTTTATAAAAATTTGAGTGCGCTTGACATAAATTTTATACCATCAAAAATTCTACTTGTCTTTTTTCCTCAAAAATTTTATCGTGGTACTTTCCTATATTGACAAGCTATTCAGTATAATATCTACGTTAGTCATGTTATAATCTTTCTGTAAAAAACTTGACAATAATACACTCATATCATATTATTACATCATGAAACATATAATTACCTTTTACCATTATTCGTTGATAGTATCACGCGAGGAGTGATCGAATATATGGCAACAAAACGCGATTATTATGAAGTCATGCAACTTCACAAAGGCGCGTCGGACAAAGACATCAAAGCGGCGTATCGCAAATTAGCGCGGAAATATCACCCCGATGTAAATCCCGGCGATACCAATGCTGAAGCGCGATTCAAGGAAATCAGTGAGGCGTATCAGGTCTTGAGCGATCCGCAAAAACGGGCGATGTATGACCGTTTCGGTCATCAAGCTTTTGGGCGAGGCAACGGTGGCGGGCAGCAGGCGTGGGATTTCGGCAATTTCGATTTCAGCCAGTTCGGCAGACATATCAATGTTGACGATTTAGGCGGCATGTTCGGATCGTTTTTCGGCGGACAGCAACGCGCCGCTAACATGCGTCAGCCGATTGATGGCAGTGATCTGCAATATACGATTGACCTCAGTTTCCAGGATGTTCTGAATGGCTTGAATACTCGCCTGATGATTCAACATGACGCGGTCTGCGAGCATTGCAGCGGCAAAGGCGCAGAGCCAGGGCATGACCTTGAAATCTGTCCGAATTGTCAGGGGAGCGGGCAGGTCAGAATGTCATCCGGCTTCATCAATCTCGGCATTCCGCAAACCTGTCCGCAATGTCATGGCGCTGGACGGTTGAACAGCTACCCTTGCCGCCAATGTCATGGACAGGGAACGCAGCAGCAGACGGAACGGATTTCAGTCAAAATTCCGGCGGGTGCAGAAAATGGTTCGAAAGTCCGCGTGGCGGGCAAAGGCAATGCCGGGAGAAATGGCGGCAAAACCGGCGATTTGTATATTATCACGCGAGTGCAGAATCATCCGATTTTTGAGCGGCGCGGCGACAATCTGTATTGCGATGTGCCAATTACCATGAGCGAGGCCGTGTTAGGGGCGCGCATCAACGTGCCGACGCCGTTCGGCGAAGCTTCAATGGCGATTCCTCCAGGCACGCAGAGCGGCCAGACATTCCGCCTGCGGGGAAAAGGGATTCCGCATCTGAAAGGCGTGGGACGCGGCGATCAGTTCGTGACGGTCAAGGTGATGACGCCGCAAAATCCAGACACGCGCACGATGGAACTGTTTCGGGAAATTGCCCGATTGAATCCGAAAGACCCGCGAGAATTGGCATTTGCAGCATCTCAATCAGGATAAATACGCCATTCGCTTCAGACCTCACAGGTCTTAGAGACCTGTGAGGTCTCAGAAATTATTCACTCATGTTACGCAGCCGATTCGAGACGAATGACCGCACACTCCCCTCCGGGGAGGGGTTGGGGGTGGGTTCTTGACACGAGCAATCACTCACGGACGAACCCACCCCTTGCCCCTCCCAGGAGGGGAATTGTCGGCGGCGCTGCGTAA
This sequence comes from Candidatus Moduliflexus flocculans, assembly GCA_000739515.1. Lineage (GTDB taxonomy): Bacteria > Moduliflexota > Moduliflexia > Moduliflexales > Moduliflexaceae > Moduliflexus > Moduliflexus flocculans. The sequence continues at coordinate 604,032 of DF820456.1, read as the reverse complement.
CATCAGTTATTCATTTACATTAAGCATTGGAATGACACAGGGAAAGGAGGGGCGAGTATGACCAGTTCAGCGCCTGATAGAGACAAACCGGTATTTATGATCAGCGTGGTCGCCGAGATGCTCGATATTCATCCGCAGACCTTGCGGCTGTACGAGCGGGAAGGGCTGGTCGTGCCGAAACGCACGGACGGCAATACCCGTCTCTATTCTCAGGATGATATTGATAAACTCCGGCGCGTGTTGAGTTTGACTCGCGAGCTTGGCGTAAACCTTGCAGGAGTTGAGGTTATTCTGAGCATGCGCCAGAAAATGGAGCAACTTCAGGACGCGGTGGAACAGCTTGTGCAGTATGTGCAGCAGTTAGAAATGCAGGTAAAAGTCACGGAACGGAATCCGCAAATATTGAACGCATTAGTGAAAGTGACACGACAAGATCTGATGCCCACATCAGATATCTGATTCGCGTAATTCCCAATGGCGGCCAAACAATCTCAATCATTGACGCATGACACGCTCAATACATATCTGAAAACGATTGGCAAGATCCCCGTCACTACGCGGGAAGAGGAGTTGGAATTAGCGACCAAAATTCAGGAAGGGGACGCCGACGCCGTGAAACGTCTTGTCGAAGGAAATCTGCGTTTTGTCGTCAAAGTCGCGCAAGGCTATCAGGGCTGCGGCATGTCGCTGCCAGACCTGATCAACGAAGGGAATATCGGCCTGCTGGAAGCCGCAAAACGGTTCGACGCCTCAAAAGGGGTGAAATTCATTTCTTACGGCGTCTGGTGGATTCGGCAGGCGATTATGCAAGCGTTGGCGGAGCAATCCGGCGCGGTGCGTCTTCCCCTGAAACAGGCCGGACTGCTTTATAAATTGGGGCAGGCATACACCGAATTGCTCCAGCGCAACGACGGCAAAGAACCGACGCCAGAGGAATTGGCGAAACAACTTAACGTCTCTCGTAAAGAAGTGGACAACATTCTGCGCGTCTCCCGCAATTATCTTTCGCTTGATGCGCCTGTTTCCGAAAGCGATGACAGCACATTCATTGATTTGATGGAGGCCAAGCAGATTGCGCCGGTCGAGCAAACGCTGATCAATGAATCCATCGAAGAGTTGCTGTCGGAAATGCTCAGCCAGATCAGCGAGCGCGAAGAAGTGGTGCTGCGGCTGCGGTATGGCCTGAATTTCGAAGAACCGCTGTCGGTTGAAGAAACCGCCACGTATCTGCATATTTCCGAAAATACTGTGCGCGAGCGTGAACAGGCGGCCAGGCGGATCGTCCAGCAGAAAATGAACGCGCAGGAACGCCAACTGCTTGAATTGGTTTACGGCATCAATGGCGAGACGCCGCGAGAATATGAAGCGGTCGCGGAAGAACTTCAGATGCCATTGCAGGAAGTGCGGAAAATCGAGCTTGATGCCAGAAATCATTTAGGGGAATTATTAAACGGGCCGCAGGAAATCGTATTCCGACTGCGTTACGGCATTGATTATACCGTCTCCATGACGCTTGAAGAAGTTGGGGCGCGATTAGGGTTGACGCGCGAACGCATCCGTCAAATTGAAGACAAGGCCAAAAAACGCCTTCGCCATCAAGCCCAAAAACGCCGGCTCTCGGATTACCTCAATTAACCTGAACTGACAACATGGCTGATTGCGCTTTCTTCGCCGATGACGATAAATCCAGCCCAGTAATAAGGACATTCATATTTGAAGGCATGCTTGCGTAATTGCTCTTGCGCTCGTTGTAAGGCAAGCGGCAAAGGAAGATGTGTTTCTTCGACATTCCGATAAAAATATTCAATCAGCAATCGTGTTGCGCCCTCTTCAACCGACCACAATGACGCAATGACGTTATGTGTCCCGGCATACAACAAGCTTGACGCAAACCCCATATACTCATCAGCCTCCGTCGTTTGAATCTGCGCGGTTTGGCACGCGCTTAACACGGTCAGACGCGGATGGTGAATGAAACGCACCGTCGAAAACAGTTCCTGCGCCGACAATTCGCCGTCGGCCAACGACAGATGTGCCTTTAAATCGGGTTCATATTTGCCATGACAGGCAAAATGCAGATTCCGGGCTGGCGTCATCGCCGCTATCGCCGCCTTTTTGGTCGCAGCGTTGCGCATCAAGATTGTGTCATTCGGTCGCAGCCTATGGATAAATTGGCTTTCGATTTCGGCAGATGGGAGATTCCCTTCCGGATTCGCGATAATGCAGCCGTCACCGGTTTGCGACGGTTCACGGCGGAGATGGCAGAAAATCTGCATTGATGGCAGATAGCGCATCGCAAACGGGATTTCCAGGATATCGTCGTTCGGGTTGATAAAGACAAGATGCAGCGGCAGCAGATGCCACTCGCGATGCGGAATAAAAACGATCTGTTGAGGATCAACCTGATTGACAATCTCTTTTAATACCAAGCCAAGCGTTTCCGTCAGCCATTCGCCTATCTGATGAGCAGCAGATTCACGGTCGAGTTCACCGGGTTTAGCGAGTTCCGCATGAAACTGTTCGACGCGCTGCTGGATAGCGCATGCAGAAATATCCACCGCAATCGGCGTATGCACACCGCGGCGTTTGGTGATCGGATAGATGCGCAACATGTCGTCAGTTTGCTCGAACGCCAGCACAAGTTCGTCATCCGCAAGGAGCGGCGAAAAATCGCGGCGAGTCAACGGCTGCGGCTGCGCCATCGCCGCAAACGCCGGGTCATGTTTGCCGATTTTTTCGTTCACGTCGGCTAAAAGTCTTTGTTTTTCACGGAAAATGTAAAGGTCTTGCGGCGACAGACTCTGCGCCCATTCGAACGGGGCGAGTTCTTGAATCAGTTTCCGGCGTTGTTCACGCAGATGCATTGGCACCTGTTTGCCTGGTTTCAGGCTGACTGCATGAAGTTGGTCGGCCAAGACTCGCGCTTTGCCGCGTTCCAGCAGCAGATAGGCACGTTCGAACTGCTGGAGTTCGCGGGCAGCGGTCACAGCAATTCGATGCAGGCGCGCATGCGCTTCGTTTAGCCTCGTCTGCGCCTGCCGCGACACATGTGTTCTCATCTGGTCGAACCATATCAGCGCGGTTTCAGAAATATGTAATGCCTGATATTGAGACGTTTTATATGCATTCTCAGGCAGATGCGTAATATGCGGGGGGCAGGCATACCACTCTACAACCATTGCCGCACTGGACATCATGGCTTGCGACAGATAACCATCATCATACAGCGTTTGCAGCAAAATCCAGAGATCGCGCATGACGGCATCGATCTTGACGACGTTCTCCGATTTATCCTCTTCCAAAAGGCAGGCTGCAAGCGCCAGCAACGTTGTCAGCAGTTCATGACGCAGACCGATATCTCCCTGCGCAATTTGTTGTTGATATGCATGTCTCAACGATTGCAATGCTTGCTGCGCCTCATCGAATTTTCCAACAGTCCGGCTCAGTATCGCGATAGACCACCAATTGGCTTGCTGCTGTCTCCAGCGCAATTCCTTTGCGCGGTTGCCAAAATACGATGAGAATGGCCGCCGTATCGCCCGAAACATCCGCTTATTTAATTCAGCAGGCGGCACGAGCTGTTCGAATCGCTTTTTTTGAGCGGGCGTCAATTGGCGCATATCCAGATAGATACGGTCCTTGAACCGCCCCATTTCGATGATTCGATCGATTTCTGGTTCTTGCAGTTCCGGATGCTTTTTCGAGGCATATTTTTTAACATCCACCGTCATCTCCTTAAGCAGTACTTGGGCTTCGGGAAATGCCGATGAAAATGCCTGATATTCGTCTTCGTCGAAATAGGGCAAGATCGGTTCGACATGCCATGCCATTTGTTCATACAACAACCGTTTTTGCATCGCCCCGAACAACGAAAAACTTTGCATCACGTAATCGTCAACGCTTCCATCTTCCTGATACACGCGTTCTTTCCGTTCTTTGTCCCAATTGTTTCCAATACGCTCGCCGATATTTTCAAAATCGGGAAAAAGGTTTTTGAAAAATGCCTTGGTATCCTCGTTTTTAAAAAACGCCTCCGCATTTTCGTCAAATTCCGAAAGCGTCTTTCCCTTGATATCAGAAACAGGCTGTTGTTTGCCTGCGGGAGTGGCAAGCCGCGAAGGAACTGGCGGCCGCTCGCGGAGTTTTTTGAGAATCGTTTGCAGATTGCCGAACCATGCTAAATGATGCGCCAATGTGCGCTGGGCGAGCAACGCTAACTCAAGCAATTCGGCGTGTCCCTCCTGCATGACTAATGGCAAGGCATTCATGCAGTCTTCGACAGTTTTTAAGCGGATCAATTCCGTCGATTCTCCGAGAAAATATTCCGTGATCTCGCGCCACATCTCAATGATAAGACGTTCATCGTGAAATGTTTGATAGGAACGGTGACTGTCGTCTAAAAATTTTTGCGCATTCGGGAAATCGCCAAGCTGACAGCAGCAGATGCCAAGATGCGCCGCTAATCGAGCGCGTTGTTCCTGATACGCATCCGCGTTGGCAGTCGCAAGGAGTCGGTAGGCGGCGAGGCTTTTTTCAAGCGTTTTTCGCGCGGTCAGCAGCTTGCCGGACAGATGCTGACATACGCCGATCATCATAAATGCTTCCGCGAATTCGGGTTGCAGATCGTCGGATAATGTCGGCAGTATCGTTGTTACGAGTTTCGAGCGGGTGGAAAGCGTATTCGCCTTGATCTCAATTAAATATTCCAGTGTGCTGAATGTGACCGTAAACATGCGTTCCGCGCGTTCCCATTCTTTTTGCGAAAGCGCGTCTGACGCTTTTTTCCAATGTGCCCGCAAGATCGCATAGGAAATCTCACTGATGAATGGTAACGGTCTTCGGAAATGCCGCATCGTCCCTAAAAGTACCTCAGTTGTTCTACGAGAAGTGCGTTCATGATACGTTTGCTCCTTCAGAATCATCACTCCAAGTCCGGCATGAAATCTGGCGGCATACCCGACAAGCAAGCGAAAGATTTGATAGTCAATCAGCGCAAAGACGCAGCAGAGCGCGGCCTGCCACCATGCCAGCGGGGCGAATAGCCAAAGCAGCCCTGCGAACGCCAACAACGACATGCCTGCGGAGAGCATTCGAGACAAGACGTTTTTAATGGGATGATTGGTCGGATCGGGAGTGTCTTCTTCTAATGAGTTGTATAACAGTTCTTCAACGCGATACAGTCCGAATTTCCCTCGCCGGTCGCATGCGGCGAACCGCTGCAACAGTCGAATGGCGCGCGCATTGTTTTCATGTAATTTTGGAAACACCCGCAAAAAACGAGCAGCGGCGATGCGCGTCGTGATGGCGACAACAATATAATCGCCAATCGGCATACACAGATAGCGCATCCCTAAAAACGCGGGACATAACGCGGCAAGCGCGCAGAGACCCGCTTGCCACCAGGGGAGCGCATCACACCAACGCCAATACGCGACAAACGGCGTTGCGGCAAAACTGCCCCATGTGATGAAGGCCACCACGAGGATTGCGATTTCCTGAACACAATTGAAGGCGCTCAGAATGCGACGTAGCCATCGTGTGATTTCGCGACGCGTGAATGTGGGGACTTGAACATTTATGGCGGCATACAGCGCATTTCCAATGCCCGAAAAGACACCGATACGCCTTTTTCGAATCTGGTGTTCATCCAGAATGCGCAACGCTTGCTGATACTGCGATAAGCTTATCGCAAACGCATCGAGAAACGCCCGTTGCGCCGATTGAATCACGGCGCGTTGAAACAGCATGGCGCCGATGTTGGTCGTTATTAGAGAGAACCCAATCACCTTGAGCAAGGCAAACGAAGCGGCCAGCCATGATAAGCCAGGGAAAAAGAAAACACTGATCGTGCAGATGCCCCATGCCAAAATAACCAGCGGCAAAATCATCAGCGTATATAAGTGTATCGGGATGCGAAGAAGTTGTAGAATTTTTTCAAGTTCGATTTCGATGTCGCGTTTGCTGCGAACGAAAAATGGCCGTTTCATCTCATTGGCAAGTAACGCATATAACTGTTTTTCCGCCTTCGCCGCACGCGAACTCGCCGTTGTGCGCTCCGTCATATTTTCTACCACATATAATGCTCGACGATAGCTGATTTGTTGTCTGATCAGCATGTTCAGAAAAGCATAACGCACGGAACGATACATGCCATGAAGCCAAACATTCCCTAATAACCACCCCACTATCCCAATAGCATAGAACAGCGTAGCGAGCAGAATATACAGACCGGTTTTGGCCGTCCATCCGTAAGAAACGCCTAAAAAGACGAACACGGCGAGATACACGCCGAACAATAACCAACTTGCCCATTTATATCGCGTGATCGCCCCCCGAAACGGAGAAAGAACTTCTTCGCGGATTAGGGCGGTGATATACCGTTCGTCACGGACGCCGCCAGGGAAAAATTCAATTTCGCAGTTCACATGCAGAGCGTTCAACGCCTGAATCCATTCGGATGCCACCGCGTCATCCATTTCTTTATGCAACAGCCCTTTGCACAATACGATGATCTCGTCGGCGGAATATCGGCGCAGCATGGTGATTTTCTCCTCAAAGTCAGCGTCGCTGAGCGACTGACGTGGAATGTTTTCCGCGAGGGTGTCCAGCAGATATTCGAATTCGTCACGCGTCATTTCTAATTGAATCATTGTGAGAATTTCTCCGGGAAGCCGATTCTCTCTTGACAAATAAGCGACATTCGCGCAATGTAGCGGCGTCGCGATCATCGTCATCAAACACCTGTGATGTTGCTTGGAAAGAAGACTGATTATGGAAACAGAAGCCATTTTACGGAGCGTTCAGAAAAATATTGAGCGATTGCGTGATTTTTTGACACCTGAACAGCACTGCCGCTTTCTCGAATATTGGCGACCGATTGCGAACGCCGCTGACATGACAGCGTTCGATCTCGCCGTCGAACGCTTCCGTTATCGCTTTTGCGCAAAAATCTCCGGCATTGCCGATCTTCTTCCGGAATTGAATGCGCCCGTCTCGGATCTCGGCGATCCACCTGTGATTGCCCCCTATCCTGTTCAACCAGTTGAACGGCCTCTTCCCTTCGACAATCAGTTGATTATTGCCAGAGATATCCTCTGCCATTTCGAAGAGCCACGGCAAGATATAAATGATTCGCCGCGCCATGAAGAAGACCGCCCAAATTACGCTGACAACGCAGCCTGAAGCTTGTTGAATATTGCTTTCGCCTTGATGTTCTGTTCGGCATAGGTGTGTAGCGTCGCAAGAAACGCCAGTTGTTCAAGGTCGTCTTTACCTGGAAAAACGGAGGCGAGAATCTCGAACGCCTCTTGCAGCGAATAGGCGAGTAGTTGTTCGATTTCTGCGGCGGCATTGCGAACGCAGAGGGCAAAAGCGAACAGGACGCGAGCGTATTCATGATATTGGGCTTTGGCCTCCAGCCGTTGCGCAAAGAGCCGCCAATCATCAGCATCCATGCGCGGCACAGCATAGGCAATGGCTGGCAGCGCCTCCTCTTCCGAGGCGTGTATCAGTTGATCGATGCCGTTGTCCATGCTTTTACAGAGCGCATACCCAACGCCGCCCACCACTGCTGCGCCGACGGCCAATCCTAACAGGTCATCCCAGAAGCTCATCTTGTTCCCCCCTTATTCAGTTTAAATTCGCCCTTCTTTGATATGTTTTCGCAAGGCTTTTGGCAATAATTCCGCGCTTATTAGGGATGGAAACGCCTTGTCAAGAAAAAAAGTCGGTTTAGCAAGAATCTTTCTTGCCTCAAGGAGAGATTGGACGTTGAACGAGAATTTCCGGTTCTTCATTGCCGGTAAGAAGGCGGGCGTTGCTGTCAATATCATAATCGGTGACATGACGTTTTTCTCCGCAATACGGACAAATGAAATCGTACGAACCTGTCATCTTTCGCCATCCGACAAATTGGGCAACATAACGCTGTTTTGTATAAGAATCAATGCGGCAGAGCCTTTCACAT
>DF820456.1:593217-595942 GCA_000739515.1 Candidatus Moduliflexus flocculans | reverse complement strand
CCATCCGACAAATTGGGCAACATAACGCTGTTTTGTATAAGAATCAATGCGGCAGAGCCTTTCACATTCCACGCAGAGCGGCTGATGGCAGCAGGCTGTTTCAAAAGATGTCTGATGCTGACGACAGTTCTGACAGAGGGTTTTACGCGCTGCCATTTCTTCCATCGCCCCCTTGAATGTTTCGCCCACCAGTTTGATCACTGCTTGAATTTGTGGATCGAGTTCCATAAGAAACATCACCTGCCATTGCAGACAGTGACGCGGCGCAGCCGTTTGAATAATCTTTGACGACGCACTGCATCATTCGCAATGACAGGTTTGATCGTATAATTTATAGCAAAAGAGACAGAATCTTAGAACTTTGATTTTATCCTGGCCCACAATGACTGAAGCACATTCTCTTCTTGATAAAATCCCTCACCCTTTAACCAACTCACAAACGTCTCGAATGTTGCTAAAACGATTGCCCGTTGAGCATCAGGCATATTATCAAGTAAGTCGAATATTCGTTCTTTTTCCTTCTGGGCCAATGCCATATTTCCTTTTTACTTTTCCCGTAGTGATCATTTTCACTACGGGAAAAATATTTTGCTGCGGATATCTTGCTTAAGCGTAACGAACGAACTTTATGATCATTTTATCATCAGAACTGCCCTTTTATCCAGGCCCATAATGACTGAAGCGCATTCTTGATCTTTTGGTAGATATAATGTGCCACATTCATTAACCAACTTGCAAACGCATCTAATGTTGCCAAAACGATTGCCCGTTGAGCGTCATACATATTTTCAAGCAATTCAATGACTCGTTCTTTTTCTTCTGCTGTTAATGTCATGTCATATCTCCTTTTTTCTTATTATTCGCAGTGATTATCTGAATAAATAATCACTGCGACAGGGCTCGTTTAAAAGATATCGCACAACCATTCCCAAAGACCACGAAGCGAATCTCGTATCTTACAGTAAATTGAATAGGCCGCATTAGCTAACCAATTTGCAAATGATTCGAGAGACGCTAAGACTCTTTGTAGGGTGCTACGATCTAATTCATCTAACATCTTCATAACTCTTTCTTTTTCTCTTGGTGTCATTGCCATTATAAAAGCCCTCCTTCTTCTATGAACGTTGGGGAGTAGGCGATTGTTTCAGCCATTCAGTAATTTTCATCAGCATCTCTTGATCATCTGCAAAATCACGAGAATCAGCTTGTATCACCAACAATACCAGATCGCAGTTCGGCAGCATCTCCTGATAGACCTTTTCATATTCCCGATCCTCCGCTACGCTTCTTCCATACCCCGGCAAATCTACAATATTTAACGTCCCGCCGCTGGCAAGCGCAAATTCTTTCATTTGTGCACTTGTTGTTCCGACAATCGTGTGACTCGTTCTATATTGTGCGTTGAATAAACTATTGACAGTTGTCGTCTTTCCGACGCCAGCTTTGCCAAGAATGGCTACTTTTGGGGGAATCTGTCGTTCCTCTGTGAATTTCTGCTTGATCGAATTTAATTCATCCGTTGACAAAATTTTTGACAATTCTGAAAATAATTGTTCAGCTTTCAAAGTCTTTTGCTGTATCGTTTTTCGTTTTTCTCGTTCTTGCTTAACAAATTCACGAACATCGTCTTCGGCGAGTTCGAATGGATCGGCTGGTTGCACGTTATCAAGCTTGAAACCTGCATACGCATTTTGGACAATTTTAACCAGCAATGGCATTAAGCGATACCGTTTTTTCGCCGAATAATATTCGATATGAGACGATGAAAGATGCGCAAATTTCTCTAATTTTTTGACAATATCATGAGATCGTCTTTTGATTTCTTCTTCAGCTTGTTCAGTCGGAGCGTTTAATCGCTCATCCCACCCGTCAGGAATCAATTTATCAACCTGATTTAACCCAACAACGATTCTGAGTGGCATTTTTCCTTCACGTTTGAACAACGAACCTAACATAATGTTTCCCTCCGTGTAAAGATTGTGGTTTTGAGCGTGTCCAATCCCCATCGATGGACAGCAGAATATGGAACGATCTGATGTTTTTCGAATAACACGGTCGTTTTGAGAACTCCCTTAAATAAACGATAGACATCATCTATTTTTTCAGGGAGGATTTGAAGTTGAGCTTGAGACGGCTGCTTCGTCGTTATATCAAACGACTTTTCGCCCTCATCAACCCCTAAATGGTCTATACGATTGAGCGCGACTGTAAAAAAAAGTGATGGATGCAACAACGGAAGCAAGTGATTTAAAAATATTTCATCTCGTTTATATGCCCGCGTATCTGCCTGCGTCACCCATACCAACGAATGGGTCTCAGGTATCCATTTCTCATAATATGGCAAATATTGCATATCGGCGTCGATACTCTCGCCAATGCCGGGCATATCCACTACCCTGATCGGCTTTTCTATGTGATGCCCTTTCTCAAAATGAGCAATTTGTGGCTCAATTGTGCAGGCAACTGAAGGGTCTGTTTTACAACTCAACCCAAAAAGGGCATTCAGTGTTGTACTTTTTCCTGTCCCAGTCTTCCCAAAGACTGTTATTGTAAATGGCTGCTCGTCTAAATTGTTTTGCGAGGCACCACTATTGTTTTCTTCCATATTATAATCTCCTGATTTGTGGTTATTTCGATAAGGGACGATAAAAGAACTACTACATTGATTCATTAATTTTTAATAGATACGTAATGTCGTTTGAGCGTTGTTCTGGCATCAGCCGTC
>DF820456.1:547194-592560 GCA_000739515.1 Candidatus Moduliflexus flocculans | reverse complement strand
GGATATCCTCATGAGGTAAGTGTATACGATATGTGGTCTGATTCATGATCGTCTCCTCCTTTGGAAAAATGGTGTTGACCAGAAGAATCAGTCATGAATCTTTTGTCTATTAAAAAATAATGATTTAATGTACTACTACACTGTTTCAGAAATTTTTAATAGTTTGCAGGAGTGTCAAATCTCGATTTGACAGGCGAAATCGAGATTTCGCACTCCTAAAAATTAACGTTACAATGCACTACAGGCGTTCAGACATGTCAAACCGTGATTTGACACGTCTGAATATTAAGTCCCTCATGTATCACACTGCGCTCTTTTGCGGATAGAGCGCCGTCGCGCCTTCCGGCGTGGCGGCTTGCACCGTCGTTTTATACGCAAAGCCCCGCGCTGTCAGATTCTTCTCGCGCCATGCATTGCCGTTGACGCCGAACACAATGGCTAACACGAAGCCGCCCAGACTCGTCAGCCCATCAATCGCCTGTTCTGCGTCGCCTCCGGCAGAAGCGGAAATGGCGCCTAAGACGATAAATGCGGCCAGGACGCCGATTCCCAATCCGGTCATTTTTTTCACCAGCGCCCAGATGCAGCCAAAGAAAAACGCTGGCCACGACCATCCTTGTTTTACGGCTTCGATTGTGCCCTGCGGATGTTGAAATATCTTATACTCTTTCATGGTATTTTCCTCCATTGATAGGGGACACCGCCTTGTCATCAGGCGCACAAGACGGCGTAGATTTTGATGTGCGCCCATCATTGTTTCTCGTTTACTCTGTCTTTGCTGACAAGGCTGTCAAAAACATAAGCACCAATTCATCAAGAAAAGGCACCGGGTCTGGGATCATGAAATCAACAATCGTAATAATGCACATGATAAAGAAGAACATGCCTATTTCCCTCCAATTCGTCTTCGTTGGTTATGAATACCGAACTTCATCGCCTTCACTTCTTTAATACCGATGAAACATAAATTTTTACGAACAATCGTGAAAAATATCGAATTTTTTACATCTGCGCTTAATCTTGCAGCAGAACGCCAAAGACAAAGCCATCGCCGCGAGAGGCGTAATTTTTCAGATTTAACGCATATTCTTCTCCCGAGTCCGCGTGAAATTCACAGATGGGTGTGTTATCATTCTCCGCGTCTTCACACACATGTTTGCCTTCCGGCGATTGGTGGCGATATTGTTCGGCAATCGTAATATCCACGTCACGAATTCGATTGCTCCCTGAACCTAAGAACACATATTGCCCTTTTTCAAGCCCGATGTCATAGACGCTATTTGATTGCCCTTCCTGAGAGCGCCCTCCAAACAGAATCATCCTGTTGCGGGGAAATTGCGTGGCAATCAGCGCCCGTACTTGCGCAATCGTCAGCGCATTTTGTAGCGCTTCCACCAAATCATTCAACGAGAAATCGCCACTGCCGCTCTCTTTCAGAATAACATACGAACAAAAGCTTATGCCATCCGAATCGTAATTTTTTAGATTAATCAGAAATTGGCCTGAATATGGCGGTCGAAATTCGACATACGCCCCTGGTGAAGCATCACGGTCTGAAACAATTTCCTCGCCGTCTTTCGTCATCACGCTAATATCGAGATCACTCACATCATCGTCTCCCGCCGCCAAAATCAGGTAATTCGCGTTCCGGCTGAATTCATAATACAATCCGTGTTCCGTTCCCTCGTCAAGATAATATCCGAACAAGCTGTTGCCTGGATTGTAATCATAATTAGCTAAATTAAGGATTGTCGAAAGGTAAACGACCTTTGCCAGAGACTGTCCCATATAATCAAACGCGTTTGCCGCACAGATTTCCGGGAAGACGGCAATATGTGCCAAGCCATATATTATCAACCAACCAATTCGTTTCATCGTAGAGAACGCCATTCCTTGCGCGGCATCCTGACTTGATAGCCGAGACGCTCGCAAGGGTGGCATGATGCTCTCGCAGAATTCATGCAGAACTGAACATTGAGAACGGGCCTCACATTTTACATGTGGCGGCGAAGTTAAGATTTCGCTGTCCTCATAGCTCTGATCAACGCTTTTGAAGAATGCTCTACGTCAGCGACGGCTTCTGTTTTTTCATTTGCCGTCGTGAGATTCGGTTACTCGACTTTGATCGCTTTCTTAATCGGCTGTTCTTTGCCATTGAGCAGATTGCTGATGGTCTTCCAATCCCCCCAATTATCGAATGTAATGACGACATCTTGCCCATCAACAAGGTTTAGCGAGTAGTAATACCAGATAAAATATCGGTCGCCGCTTTCATAGCTTTGGACAAGGATTTTGAAATTCATACCATTCGATGAATCTTCTCCAAACCCTTGAAGATATTTCATCGTCTGTGTTGTATCCGCGTGCGCCGACTGCGCCGACGCCATCAATACAACTAAGCCCACGATCACTGCCGCTAACGACATCATCAGAGAACGTTGCCCAATTTTCATAGTGACTCCTTGGTGATTGTCAGGCGCGACGAATGTCTTTGTCAAAAAAGCTTGACAAACCGCCTGACGTTTCGTTATTCGAAACAAACGTGATGATTACCTCGCGCCTCTTCTTCAGCGCGTTCATCTGTATAAACAATCGTGAAAAATTTTTTCCGAACGGAGGCGAAGATTTTTTAAGAATTTTTGCGAATATCGTAAAAGCATTGGAAAAATTCGCGTTCGATTGTTATTATGAAGAAACCAGCACAGGATTGGCAGGCGTTGTGGGATATGGCGCGAAATGGCGCCCGACATGCAGATCAAGCGTTTGGCGAGCTTTTTCAGGGGTATTTGCTGCCGGAAGTGATTGAGCCTTACGCGAGGAAGATGTTGGGCGACGGACTGAAAGAGGCTGAGGATATTGCGCAAGAAGTGGCAAAAAAATTGCTTGAAGGACAGTGCTACGCGCAACCGAGAATGGCGACCTTAGCGCAATTGAAAGGCTATGTTTGGAGGATGACGCATAACAGTTGCGTCAATATGCTCTCTCAGAAATCATGCCGCCGCTTCGCCGTCACAGCGCAGGCGCTTGAACACATGCGAACATTGAAGGTGCCGCCGGAGACGCTGGCTCGCTTGCAGGCAATTGATGCCAAACCTGTCAGCAAGCCGACCTTTCTGAAAGCCATCCGCAAGGCATTGGGAACGGAAAGCCTGTTGTCCGAAACGGCTATTTTGAATGCATGCGAATTGAAAGCGAAATGGAAGGTTTCGCTGGACAATGTACATCTGGCCGAACGCTTTTCGAATCAGGCGGAAATGGAAACGCGCGAGCGTGAAACGATTGACGCGATTTATCAAACGTTGACGAAAGACGAACGAGAGATGCTCGATTTGAGATTTTTTCAAGAATTGACGCTCGAAGAAATCGCGCAACGGCTCAATACTCAACCAAGCACGGCGGATAGCCGCCTTAAAAGTCTATATAAAAAGATTCGCGCAAATCAGGAACTTCGCGCCTGCTGGGATGACTACCTTAAGAGTCTCAACCTGAGTGAGAGGTTAGACGCATGAAAGACGAACAGAAGAAGAAGATAATGCCAACATGGGCTACCAACGCATACGTTTGCGTTGATCCCGAGGTCGGAGAAGACGTGATCGACGAGTATCAGAGTGAGACCCTTGCCGAGGAAGCGCGCGAAGCGTTTGACGCGCATCTGCCGTTTTGCGAGAAATGTCAGCAGGAACTTGCGTATGCGCAATGGGCGTTGAGCCGCCTTGCCAAACGTGTTACAGTGGAACGCGTACTGCCGAGTATTGAGTTGACGGATTTTTGCGGTCATCGCATACAACTCGACTATGCGGAATCTCCGTTGTTCGGGCAAATGGCCGCTGCTGGTCATCCTGAGAAACCGCTTGAATTTCCGATTTCTATGACCTACGCGTATGGGGCAATTCGAATGCGTGGAGAATGGTGGCTGCGCGGCGGAACGCTTTTAACCTATCGAATGGTCGAATGTCAGCCGGAAGAGACATGCGTGTTGACCTATACGATGCCGAATTCGAATGACGAAAAACGCCTTGTGCTGAGCAAAGACGAAGAAGTCGAATTGTTTGATGTCAACGAAATCGGTGGGGAAGGCAGCTCGCGACGTATTGTCGAAATGCTCCAGAAAATGCGGATAACAGTATGCAGCCATTAACGCGATTTCAAGATGAGTTACGCGCGATTCGGCGCGAACTTGACTGCGGGATGCTGTCCCGTCAGGACGCGCTCATCAATCGCTGGCTCGCGCGCTATCTCGATGCCTCGGCAGAGCGCTTGATTCCCTCTGCGTATCGCAGCGAGTGCGAAGAACTCTTGGGGTATTATGCGAGAAACGTGTTGCCGCTCCGGCTCTCGCCGGAATTGGCGACGAAAATCGGAGATCATGTTCGAACGGCGATTGCCCGCTTACAGGCGCAGCGAGAGATTGTCAATGCACTCGAAACCCGATTCGAAGCCTTGGTAGAGAGGTTTCGGACAAAAACCTTTCGAACGGCAGCCGCACTTTGTCAGGCGTTGAATGAAAGCGTCGGCGCGACGACGCCTCTTCGGAAAGAGCGTCATTTCGAACGGCAGTATCGCGAGTTGCGCGCTGCGCCGTTGACAGCAGCGCGCGTCACTGCTTTTTTCGCCGAGGCGGTGCAACACGGCCTGTCCGAACAGGCGCTCTCGTCGTACTTGCCGATGGAACTGCTTTTTTGGGATCAACTTGCCGAACTCTTTTATCCGCCGGCGGTGTTGCTCGATCTCGTGAAGGAACACGCCGAGATTTTCCGGTTCGAGACCTTTGCCGAACTGGGAGCGCCAGCAGAACAAGACGGCGTCATCTTCGACGATGACGTTGACAACGCGATGCGACAATCATGCAAACAGGCGCTCCAAGCCGTGCGACACTATTTAGACGGGGAGGTTCCCGACATGCTGGCGGGAAGAGCTATCCGCGTCACGTGCCGTTTTCAGCACCCGCTCAAAACATATTGCGATACCTCGGTCAGTTTATTGATGGCGATCAAGACCATCGGCGATCTGCTGAAATTAGACATTCATCCCGACATTGTCATCACGGGCGAACTCGACGAATGCGGCGTGGTTCGACCGGTAGGATTTATCGATCAAAAGCTTGACGCTGTCGAACGACATTCCGGCATACGCCAATTGTATCTTCCAGCCGATTCGCGTGTCGAACGCCGCGCGAAGGTCTCGATTTGCGCGGTTCGCCATCTGCAAGAAGCCGCTCAACAATACTATGGCAACGCGTTGAAGGAACGGAAATGCCATGTCAGTCGTCGCAATTTTTTGATCGCCGCCGCTGGATTCGCTGTCGGCACTGCGACAACAGGCCCTACGCTCCTGCTGGCGAAAAATCTTTTTTCGCCTTCCGTCAGCGAGCATGATTGGCAGCTTGCGGAATACGCCAGAATTCAATATCAAACTCGCAGCGATTATTCCGTGATTTCCATTTTGAAGGCGCTGTTGGAACAGGTTCGAGGAAAGGACGATACGGATGCCATCCGCTTAAAGGCACTCTGTTTTCGAGAATTCGGCGTGATTTATCTTCAGCAGCATCACATTCAAGAAGCGCTGGCAGCGATGCGCAACGCGCTGACATGCTGGCAGACAATTCACGATGGCGAACATCTGGCAGATGCCTGCTTAAGCCTCGGTGAAGCATACCGTTATCTTGTCGGCATCGAAGGGCGCGAGGCCGACGCACATGAAGGCTTTGTATATTATCAACGTGCGTTTGATGCGCTTCATCGCAAGATGCCATTGTATCATAAACTCGCGGGAAAATATTACGCCCTCGCCGGCTGCCTGCATGATGAACTTGGCCAACACGAACTCGCCGAGCAATTCGGCAGGCGAAGTTTGGAGGTCTTCGAGCCAATCGAGACGAATTGGACGTATCAAACATGCCGCCAGCATGTCGGGCGCATGTTGATTCACTCGGGAAAATATGATGAAGCGCATCATCTCATCACCTCCACCATGCGGGCTGCCGTGTTGCAAAGTCCGTATTATCAAGTCCGAGGATATTGGACGCTTGCTGATTTGCGGCTTTCGACAAACGACCTGCATGGCGGGATGGAGGCGTTGCATCACGCTGAACAACTCTGCCAGCAATACAATTTTCCCGGGCAGCGGCGCATGATCGAAAAAATTGCCTGGAAACATGAGGTCAAGATATGAACATCACCTCGGCGTGTTGTTATCATTATCTCTTTTCGCATATTCCGAACAATACAGAGACGGAAGCTCGCCGCGTGGGGGCAGAAATCGCCGCGCCGCTCATCGAAGCGCATCATCTCACGCAACCCGGACCGCCGTTCGACAACAATCTTCGCGGCATTTCGATCTTATCGAGAAAAAATCAGGGGCGCACGTATCTCATTCAATTTCTGGCGCATGATACACTGATTACCGAAATGATTTTTAATCAGGCCTCCCAGGATGAACGAGATGCGATGCGATACTGGCAAGAAACCACGCATTCACCTTTTCCTGTCCGCCCAGATCATATCGGACAGACGACAGTGTTGCTTGGGGAAACAGATGATGATCCAGTAATTACCGCACGGAGAATTGCAAGCGAATGCCTTCGCGAAACACTGCCGGATACGCCCTTATTCAGCCAGTTTGATTGGGGAACATTGTTTTATGTGTCGAATTCAAAACAGTTTGTTTTGCTTGTGACGGATCGGAATCTGGCCGTGAACGGTGATCACTTTTTGGTCGAAACGTTTGCGCGGCTTGAATTGTTTCGCCAGAAATTGGTCCTCGAACAAACGCAAGTGGACGCATTCAAGGAGAATTATGCTCAACAAAGCAGCGCGGCGCAAAAAATTTTACACCACTTGAAAACGGAATGGCAACGCGAACGCCGCTCTCGAATCGTGGTCAAAGAAGACGTTGTCGCCTTTAACAAAACGATCTCGCGCCTTAGGGGCATATTGCACGGTATGAAAATGGCTGTGCTGACGATCGATATTAATCGGCGCAATCTACAGAATGAACGTCGGCAACTTCAACATCCTTTACGGCAGGATACGCTTCTTGCGGCATGGCTTCAGCAGCACAACCACCGCTATCGTCAGATAAAATACGATTGGAGTTATTGCCGCTATGCGCTTGCTCTTTTGCGGGCAGATGCCGATCAATTGCGCAGTGACATTGAACTATTTCCGGTCAAACTCTGGGAACGCGAATTAGAAGAACTTTATTCATATTATGATCGTCTAAAAAAATCGAACGTTTCGGAATCTATGCTCTCCCTATTCGAAGAATTATTTCAAAATGGCACGTCAGGGGATATTATTAGACGTGTTCGTAAAATCAATGAAACCATCATTCGTGAATTGTATTATTCGTTAGATGCTCAAGATGCCAAACAAAGAGGGCCTGGAATAGGAAAAATGTTGAATATCTGTTATAATCATATGCCAAAACTTTTCCCTGATGCCGTGTATCATTCGTTAAATCATGTGAGAATTCTTGGCAATTACGGTGTGCATGGCCTAAATTATTGGGAACGGCAATCAAAAGAAATATTGAGTTCGCTGGCGACAGTGATGGAATGGTATGTGCACAAAAACGGGTTGTAAATCCGAATCCCCCGCCGATTCCGTGTTTGTTCTCCGTAGGCGTCTCCGCCATCAAGCCCAAAAACGCCGGCTTTCGGATTACCTCAATTGAGTCAGGATAAAAATATCACAATCTCAGGCCGTTGCGAAATGCGCCGGGAAGAAAGGCTTGCGCCCACTCTGAATGTTGTATTTTGCGTGTTTCGCGGTCAATAACCACACAATGAAGTATCGTCAATTAGGCAAGACAGATTTGCGCATCAGCGAAGTCAGTTTCGGCTGCATGTCGTTAGGCAAAAACCAGGCCGAAAATACGGCGCTGCTACGAAAAGCATTTGAAAACGGCATCAATCTGTTTGATACCGCCGATCTCTATCAATACGGCCAGAATGAAATTATTGTCGGCCAGGCATTACACGATGTGCGGCGCGACGCGCTGATTGCCACAAAAGTTGGGAATCAATGGCGTCAGGATGGCAGTGGATGGGATTGGAATCCGCGCAAATCCTATATCCTTCAAGCTGTCGAGGCGAGTCTGACGCGCCTGCAAACCGATTATATTGATTTGTATCAATTGCATGGCGGCACGATAGACGATCCGATTGACGAAACGCTTGAAGCCTTCGACCTCCTCAAACAGCAAGGAAAAATCCGGCATTATGGCATTTCCTCCATCAGGCCGAACATCATCCGAGAATATGCCAGCCGCTCGCATATTGTCAGCGTGATGATGCAATACAGTCTGCTGGACAGACGCCCGGAGGAAACCTGTTTCAGCTTGTTGGAAGACTATCAGATCGGCGTCTTCGCGCGTGGTTCTTTAGCCAAAGGCTTGCTCGCCGGGAAACCGGCGGAATCGTTTCTGCAATATTCACCGCAAGAGGTTCATGCTGCCGCTGAGGCCATACATGCATGTGCAAATGCGCACCGCAGCCCGGGGCAGACCGCATTGCGCTTTGTGCTGCGCCATCCGGCCATTACAACCGCAGTCGCCGGCATCCGCACCATGCGCCAGCTTGATGATTGTTTAGGAGTCGCCACTGCCCCGCCATTAACCGATGAAGAAATAACCATGCTGCGCCATGCGCTGCCGCTCAATATGTACGACGCGCACCGCTAAACAAGGGGAAACATTATGCCAAAAGCTCCGATCATTCATACGGTACTCGGCGCGATTCCGGCTTCAGAATTGGGTTGGACGCTGCCGCACGAGCATATTCTGGTAGATTTCGGCGGCGCGGCGACTGCCGGAAAACATCGTTACGACGCCGAGAATGTCATTGAAGTCATGCTGCCGTATCTGCTGGAATTACGAAAACAGGGCATCACCGGCTTTTTTGAATGTACGCCGAATTTTCTCGGTAGGGATGTCGAAATTTTCCGCACGCTTGCTGAGCGTTCCGGCTTGCATATTGTGACGAATACCGGGCTATACAATAAAGAATTTCTCCCTGATTACGCCCAGCATCGCAGCGCAGAATGCCTCGCGGAAGCGTGGATTCGAGAATTCGAAGACGGAATTGACAGCACGAAGATTCGCCCCGGCTTCATTAAAACTGCCGTGCTGCCTCAGCCGTTAAACGATCTTGAGCGGAAATTGATTCGCGCCGCCGCCATCACGCATAACGCCACCGGCCTCACCATTGCTACGCATACCTGCGTTGCTGATGCCGCAGAAAGCGTGTTGAACGAGCTTGAACGCGGCGGCGTAAATCCGTCGCGCTGGATTTTCGTGCATGCGCATCGAGAAGAAAAAAATGAGCGGCTGCTGACATTCGCCAACGCTGGCGCGTGGATTGAACTCGACGGTCTTGCCTTTGGCGGCGAAGACAACCACCGCGATAAGCTGCTTTTCTTGTTAGAACGCGGCTTCGAGGATCGCATCCTGCTGTCGCACGATGGCGGCTGGTATCATGTCGGCGAGCCGAACGGCGGAACCGTGATTCCTTTCACGCGCATGTATGCCACTTTTCTTCCGCTTCTCAAAGAATGCGGCGTCAGTGATGCCATTATCGAAAAAATTATGCGCATTAATCCGACGAACGCCTTCGCAGTGTGAATGCCAGAAGTAATGACACAGAACGTGATGGCGAGGAAATAGTTGTCAGACACCTTCAAAGGTGTCTGACAACTTGGAGTATCAGTTCCATTCGACGCGCTCAGGGAATGCCGCTCCCTGAGCGCGTTGACTTCTTTCTCCTTCTTATTTACGCATCCTCAAAATCTTCTCATATATTCCTCTTGACAAAACTCTTGACCGGCCAAAAAAACAAGAGAACAACATCGTAGCGCTTGTAGAAGCGTATCGCCTACGGCGAAACCCAGCTAAATAATTCATATAGCCATCCTCAATCAGGTGTGGCAGTGTTCCCTTCGACACGCTCAAGGAGTGGACAGCAGCGTTCCCTGAGTCTGTCGAAGGGAACACTGCGGGTATTATTTTTTTAACAGGTGATTGTGATGGATGATTGGCTGTCAGTCGGAAATATCAGCGATGTCAAACTCTAAATGTAAACAGCGTTGATGTCGGTTGAAATGCCAGGTTCGCCCGACATTATTACAAAGGAGATGACTATGAAAAGATGGATGGTTTTGCTTATTGTTATGCTGATGTCTCAGGGAAGTGGTTTTGCGGTGGCGGAAGAGGAGGCAATTTATTCGATGGGGCTGCCGTCGCGTAATGAGTTTTCCTGGAGTCCGATGCTGGTGATCAATCAGGAAGCCGAAGACACCCGCTTCGGCGGGCAGTTGACGCTCGGTTGGACGCATTTTCTTGCCAGTCCGCTGTTCGGCGTCGGGCTTGGCGCGGAAGGGTATATCGAACAGATTGAAGAAGAAGATGTTGACGGCGGCGGGCGTCTGTATGGCACGATCAAGCCGATATTCATCCAGGCGGGCGCGGATTATTCCATCAATCGCGAAAATACCGCGTTCATTCTGTCGCTGTCGCTTCCGTTGCGGCGGGCTGTTTGGGCGCGGCAGCGAACTGCGCGTAGATTGGCTGCCGAATCGCGAGCAGACGTTTAACGCCGGTTTTCGCTTCTACTTCGGCGAGCCGTATCGCGGCAAAGCCCGCCCGAAACAGGCCAAAGCTGTCCTGCCGAGCGCGTCATCCTCGATGCGGAAATCAGCGGCAACGTCGTTGTCGCCGGAACTTCAGCAGACGCTGACCGCTCTCGCCCATGCCGCAGAATGGATCAACCGCTATACCACGCCGTACATTGATCAGAAAGAGCTTGAAAAAGGGGATAAAAGCACGATGAACGCCGCCCGAAAGCTCAAAGAACACATCAATCTCACCGATGCGGCATATCCGAATGGTCATACGGTCAACGCGGAAATTCTGATGTATCACAAGATGTTAGATCAAGCATGCGCGCTCGCGGTTGGAGATGCGGAGAACGGCCAATTGGTGGCGGCTCAGGTGCGGGAACGATTGTTTCAGGACGTGATCATGCCGTATGATCGTTTATTAGGGCGCATGAAAAAGCATGATTCCGTTCTCGGCTATGGCGAAATTGCGCTCAAACAGTTGCAAGCCTGGCTCGGAACGCAGCAGTTTTCGCCCGCTCAGCAAGAGTCAGTCAGCGCGGTTTTTAAGGAACTTGTTCGCATCATAGACAACAACCGCGCCCTGGCGAAAAAGGCGTGGGGAGGCGAAGAACTTGCCTGGCTGCCGCTGCAATACGGCCTTCATCCCGACCAGTATGATACCCGTGATGAAATGAATCGGCTGATTGAATTCGTGGCGGAAAAGCCGTTTCAAAGTGCCAACAAAATCTATTACGTCATCAATGAGCAATTTCAGGCGGAAGCTGCCAAGATGATTCGAATTGCGAAAGATTATCATGTCCTCTGGATTCATGACTATCGGGGCGTCAATGCCGCGAATAAACCGGACAGCGTCTCGTATCGCCAGACCGTGCGCATCTATTTTCAGGCGTTGCTGGACGCGGTGAAAAATTACGACACCACCGGCAAAATCCCGACCTATCTGATTATTATCGATCAATATTTTTATGAATTGACGGATGGCTATTTCTGGCTCGATTTTCTGCAAAACCCACTTGAATCCCATTTGCGTCTGCCGAGAGAGTATCAGGACTGGGTGCAGGAATTCGATAATATGCAGCAGCAATTGAGGCAGGCGGTCGCGGCCTCGAAACGCTTGCAGGAAGACGCCAAAACGCATGGCAAGAACTGGATCAGGCAGATCGTCAAAGTGCATGTCAATGTGACGAATCGCGCCGATTCCTCATTCCGCAGCAGTGGGGTGTTCGCCGGGATTCCGTTTGTGCCGGATGATTTAATGCGGGACCATCGCAAGATTTCCTTCTATGACGTGACTGAAAGCGATCCGGGCAAAGGTGCGGCGTTATACAGCGGCATGGGGATCGGGGAGCAGTATGTCGGCCCGACCTGGGATGATCGCGCGATGTTAGTGCAAGGGCCGGAATTGCTTTCGTTGAAAAATGAGGCGCGACACGTGTTAGAACAACAGGGTTTCCGCCCGGAGCAAATTCCTGAAGTCCTGAGGGAACAGACTAAACCTGCTGATTATGAGCAGAAGCTCGACGCTTTGCGCCAACAGGGCTGGAACGCCACGCTGTTAGACGCGCACAATCGCACAGGCTACGCCCGCAAGCAGTTGAACGCGGTTAAAGCGACGCTCTACACGCTGATCCCGTCAGGCTCGACCATCATTGTGCCGGACGGTTTCTGGAACGCGCCGCTGTTCAGCAGTTTCCTCGTCGGCGCGGCCTTGCGGGGCTGTCAGACATTGATTATCGCGCCGTCGCCGGAAAATTCGACTTTTACCGGCGCAGATCAGCTCCAATCCAGAACACAGGAATTATTAGCGCGGCTGATCGTCATGCTGCGCGAACTTCAGGCAGAATTCGCGGCTGTCGGCGGCAGGATTCGGGTCGGCCTTTATAACCGCAACGCGAATCTTGGCGACCCGAAAGTCTATAGCGAATTTACGCAAACACTTCAGGCGAATCCGTTTTTGAAAGAGGTCTTTCCATTTCCTGACGAAGTCTATGCGATGCTCGACAACCTGGCGAAAGAGGTCGAACACTCTGACTATAAGCCGGAATACTATGCGAAAGACGCGGAAAAACGCAAACCGAAACTCCACATGAAGATCAATTTTTTCCTGTCGGATGACGCCAAGATATTGATGAATCAACCTGGATGGGAAGAATTGTTCCGAACCTATTTGCAATATCGGGAAAAATTTTTAATCAACAAAGGACACTATACTGATGTCAAAGATGTGCCGGAGAATTTGCGCGAGGCCGCGAACGATTTGGCGCAACACTTTGTCAGCAGCTTGACCGATGCCCAAAAACAGCAGGCAATGGCCTATTTGACGATTGGTTCGCAGAATCACAACTATCGCAGTTTGATTATGGATGGCGAAGTCGGATTAGTCGTTGCCAATCGCGCGAGCTTGCAAGTGCTGTTAGACATGTTTTTCCTGAGCGGCATTACGACGTGGATTGATGATATGGAAACCTTGAACAAATATTTGCCAACATATTCCGGGATAAAGCGTTCGATCAGCCGGTATATCATGAGGGCGTTATAAGGCGATCTCAGATCGCTGCGGCGATGCTTCGTCGAAGGAAGGTTGTTCAGTTCTTGTTACACGTTCCGCTGTGATGAAATGTCGAACTGGAAACCCTGCTCTGACGGAGCATCGTCATGGAAGACCTCATTCATTTACCCATAATTGGCCTGATAGTCACGTTAACAGAGTCACAGATGAAAACACCTCTTGTTGAAGCAATGTCAGATCTTATCGGTGGAATATTTTTTCCGGGACGCTCTATTGAGCGTTCGCGATTGGTAGAACTGGTCAATGCGATCCTCAAGGACAGCAGGCAGTTCGGCAGTAAACATGCCTCAAATTCTCTTCTTGAAAACGATGTTCGGCGTCACGGATTGCAAGCCCTCGTTCCTCCGCTTTCAGCAGTTCAATTCCAGATTCAAGACCTACTCTCGACACTTCGCGAAAAAGACAAGCGCATCACTGAGCTTGAAGATATGGTTTCCCGCCTGAATAATGAGCGCTCTGAATTTATCAGCCAGATGACGCTCCAGGAAGATCAACTTGATGAATCGCGCCGCTCAGCGCAGAACCAGAGTCAGCGGCTGCAACACCTTGAAACCCATTTACGCGCGCTTGTAGAAACTCTTGAGCGCGATTCTGACCAGCGCATTGCGGCGGGCAACATCCCTGAAGACATTCCCTCGATTGCTAAAACGCTCCGCGTCTCATTGCAAGCATGGCAAGATCGTGTTATTCAGCAACGTCAACGCCAGCAATCTGAGAACCTCAAACTGGCAGCGGCGTTACAGAATATCGCCCGCGGAGATATTCCAGAGGAGATAGCTGATGAGGCCGCGAGCGCAAGCGATGATCTGCTGTGGATCAAGAGCGCTGCGGTCACGCTCCAGGAAATTTATGCGGGAAGCGCATCCGTATCGCACACGATTCAGGAGAGCATGAACCTGCTCTTTTCCATTGCTGACGAGCTTTCCGATGATGCGGCGCAACAGATGACCGCCTTGCGCGATCTTCGGAAAACAGTCGCCCAAATCTCTGAAAATACGGTCACGATGGCAAATCAAACCGATGAAACCGCCAAAGTCGCTCTGGAAATTCACTCGTTAACCGATAGCTTGCTGGCTGAAGCTGAAGATATGATTGCGGCTGTTCAGGAGAGTTATAAAAACATCGGCGATATTAACGAACTCATGGACAAATCGTCGTTGTTAGCGTTGAATGCGCGAATTATCGCCGCGCAAGCCGGCGATCACGGACGAGGATTTGCTGTGGTGGCCGAGGAGATTAAAGAACTTTCCACGCGCACAGATACCTTTGTGCAATTGATTACTGAACGAGTTCAGGCCATTACGAACAGTACCGCGACTGTCAATGAAGGGGTTCAACGCATCGCGAAATCTATGGGAGCGGTTCAGCAAAATACCGATCAAATCGCCTCCGGAACCTATGAATATAGCGTGTCAACACAGCAAATGACCACCTCTGTCGAGCAGATTCTTTCACGCGCTCAGCATTCTACG
Organism: Candidatus Moduliflexus flocculans; assembly: GCA_000739515.1. Lineage (GTDB taxonomy): Bacteria > Moduliflexota > Moduliflexia > Moduliflexales > Moduliflexaceae > Moduliflexus > Moduliflexus flocculans. The sequence continues at coordinate 577,903 of DF820456.1, read as the reverse complement.
CTCCTGGCAAAACAACTTGCCTCAATGGCAAAACGGATTAGCATCGCGTTAGAGCAATTAACCAGCATGACACAGTTTTTTGAACAACATCAGGGAATCGAAAGCGAAATATATCGCGCTGGCGATACAGGGGCGCTTGCCGCCGTCATTCCTGGAATCGCGACGATGCAGGAGTTGCGGAAAAAGCGCTGTGCCGCCGTCTTCGTGAACAAGGGACCAGTTGATCAGATTCAGGAATACCAGATGCAGCAAGAAGCTGAGCGGCAGCACTTGCGGCTGGTAATATACAGCGGAGAGAATAATGCCAGGTTGAGTATTCGGATTGTTGAGAAACTGATCACAAGCCATGCCATTGATATTTTGTTCTGGCAGCCGACTAACAATTTAACGTTTCATAAAATTCTGCATTTAGGAATGCAGCATCATGTTCTGATCATCCCATTCTGCCGAGGAGGGCTGGCCAGCCGAGAACAAGTTCCCTTTCAGACCTTAACCCAACACTATGAAGAAGGCAAAGTCGCTGCGTCTTATGTGCCTGAAAATAGTTCTGTATATGCTATTCTTGGCCCGGAACATCTTTCGGTTGCCAATATCCGCGCCCAGGGGTTTCTCTGGAATCTGCCGACCAGCAGTCGCTGTGTGGGAAAAGCGCATGGCGATTGGACTGCGAAAGAAGCCTCGATTTTGATGAAGAGTTTTTTGAATGAACAGAGTCAGGGGACGTTCGACGTGATCTATGGCATTAATGATACGTCGGCGTTCGGAGCGATCAGGGCGTGTTTGGCATATATTATCCATCAATTAGCGCAGCGCCATACGCTGCGCTGGACTCCAAAACGAGTGATTGGCACCGATGTGTCCGAAGAGATGCTCCAGTGTCTGCATGGCGTCCAGGGGCGAACGGTTCTGGGAAAACTGCTGAGGGACGCCATTGCCTCAAGCGATCTGGATCATGCCCATTGCAGCCTTTCAGAATGCTCTGATGGATGGTCGGTGCAATGGGAACATCAGCAAGAGGCCATATTCAGTATTCGGGATGGGCAAGCTAGTGTCCGAGCAGCAATGGTCACAACTGTGATTATTCAGGATATGGTCACGGTCAGCCATTCAACCTTCTGTGATGACGTTGGAAAACCAATCGGCGTTGGCGCGATGGCGATCAGGCATCTGATTGATTGTGTGCAACATCCCGGTCAGACTCCGTATTTACTTTTCAGCCAGGAACAAGGCATCACCAAAGAGACCCCTGAGGCGATTTGGAAGACGCGCCATTATGTATTAACGGAGGCTCACACCCGCTGGCGTAACGAGCATGTTATGTCCTTATCTTCCGAGAATCAATTTGTCCGCGTTAGTGAACTATAAACCTGGATGTTATTTTCTCTCGCAAAACCAGCGTCAGCAGGTAAGGCGGGCAGGAGAGGGAAGTTCTGTCGTTGCGAGGCGTGACAACGAGGAAGCCATCCCTGGATTTGGCGAGATTGCGTTATCGCGGACGCTCCGCGCAATGACACATTTCCACGAGAATTTCACAGTCATGGGGCGGGAGGGATACCACTCTGCTGGCGACTCATAATGAGTATTATTCGGTACTGCATCGAGAGCAGGGATATGATGTCAAACACTATGAAAACCAGGCTCTTAATTATCGAAGATGATAATGCGCTGGCCAAGCAGATGAAGTGGGGATTGAACGACAGTTATGACGTCGTGCTTGCCGACCACCCGGGACAGGCCAGAGAATTGCTGGCTTCCGGTTCGTTTCCGGTGGCGACTCTCGATTTGGGGCTGCCCCCTGCGCCAGAAACCACCGAAGAAGGATTCCGATTGCTGGAAGCCGCTGGCAAAATAGCCCCGTACACCAAAATTATTGTCATCACTGGAAATGCGGCGCAGGAGAATGCGCAACAGGCAATTGCCCTCGGCGCGGTAGATTTTTGCGAAAAACCGATTGAACTGGAACTGCTGAAAATTATCCTACGCCGGGCTGCCAAAATTTATGAATTAGAAGCTGCGAATCGCCGTTTGCAGCAGGAGTGCGAAGCCGGTTACAGCTTTTGTGGAATGCTGGGCTGTTCTTCGCTCATGACTGATCTGTTCAGGCGTATCCGACTGGCGAGCGAAACGGAATATCCTGTGCTTATTTGGGGAGAAACCGGAACGGGCAAGGAACTGACCGCTCGCGCCATTCATGCGTTAAGTCGGCACTCACACAAAGCCCTTATCATCATAGATTGTAGCGCGATCCCAGACAACCTGCTGGAAAGTGAGTTATTCGGCCATGAAAAAGGCGCATTCACCGGAGCCACAGCCCGGAAGATCGGCAAATTGGAATTGGCGCAAAACGGGACAGTGTTCCTGGATGAAATTGGGGATATGCCGCTGTTGCTTCAAATGAAATTGCTTCGCTTTCTTCAGGAAGGCACGATTGAACGAGTAGGCGGCACGCAGACGATCCATTTAGATGTCCGCGTGATTGCGGCCACCTATATGGATCTCGACCAAGCAGTGCGAGAAAAACATTTTCGGCAGGATCTTTTGTTCCGGCTCAATGTCGTGACCCTGCGCATTCCGCCGCTGCGCGAACGGCGCGAGGACATTCTGCTGTTAGCGAATCATTTTCTTCGGGTGGAACAGGAGAAACTCCAGCGACCCAATCTCGCGCTGTCGCCAGCGGCGGCGGCAGCGTTGACCGCCTATGCCTGGCCGGGCAATATTCGTGAACTGCAAAACTGTTTGTACCGCGCCATTGCCACTTCCAGACGAGATATCATCCGTCCGGCAGATTTGGACATGCCGGATGCTGCGGAACCGCCGCAACCGCTCCGACTCTCGCTGAAAGATGCCCGGGATGAAGCCGAATACCGGGTCATTACCCGGGCAATGGCGATTAGCGGTAACAATATTAGCCAGGCCGCTAAATTACTCGATATCAGCCGTTCAGGATTGCATGATCTGTTGCACAAGCATGGGCTGGCCGGAGATGCACACTCACAAGAGATTGCGCCTGATGACGGCCAACATCAAGAGACCGATTCCCACTAATATCAAAGACGCTGGTTCCGGAACGGCATCAGGCGTTTCTGAGCCGTTTCCTTCCGGGGGATGCGCATCTGTTACCACCCAGACACCATAGCCATAGTCAACCCACGAATCATAGGCGAAGCCACTCATATCCGTAACTAAAATGGGACGAAAAAACGTGCTTACCGTATCGCCCTTCCAATAGATATCAGCCGTTTCATGGTAAGGCTCAGGATCAACGAACCAACAGAAAAAGTCGGGACATGTCCACTTAACCTCTCCATATCGTCCCTGCCACATATTATTGGAGGGGAGGTTAATCGCCAACTGCGTCGAAGAGGGAAGGAAATTGGCCATTATTTCATTTGCCCCATAAGACCACAGTACCTGCATCTCCTGTTCGCTGGCCACATGCCAATCATTGAAGAGTGCTTGATACGCCCCGTTCATCGCATCTATAGTCTCAAGCTGCTCCGCAAAATTCATGTTCCTGAAATCCGACAGGTCTCGATACCAATATTTATTGGTATTCTCATCATAGACAAGGTTTGCATTACCATCAACTAACGACAATGCACTGCCCGTGCTAATCGCGCCAAACACCAATATGATGACGCCTACAAACACGAGAAATTTCTTCATATCGGTACCCTCCTCAAGAGTGAGGCAGCCCGGCCAGCTAAGGATGTAAGATTTGAAATCGGAGATTTGGTCGCTTGCCAAATCTCCGATCTCGCATCTCCACTTCGGTAGCCCCGTGGCTTTCCGTCCCTGCCTCACGGCAGGTTTAGCGTTAACTCACTCCGCGTTGTGTCTGAAATGACCATCGAGACATCTCGCCAGTCATTTCTACACGTAACGTATGTTCTTACACAACATACGAATACCTTCTATAAAAGCACGATCCGTGCCAGCGTGGAAATCGGTCGCCGCAGGTGTGGGTGAAAATGGACATATTGCCCGATTAGCAAAGCAATGGCAGAAAAAAGCGTTCTGGTTTGCGATTTCGGCGCATCAATCCGCGCGCGAAATCACCCTGTCGGAAAATTCGACGTTTTTTTGACGTGATATAGGCAATATTATGTGTCTAATATTCCGAAAACGCTGATGAAACAAGCCGATCCATTGACATCAGAGATCGTGGCGTCACCCTCAACAGGGTGTCGGAATATTCGACATATTTTAGCCGCCTTTTTTCAGAATGACGGCGACGGATCAGGGGCGCCCGTTACAATCACGGATACGCCGAATTCTCGTGAGGTGAAGTTCAGAACATGTGTTCGTAAATAAGGTGTCGGAATACGCGACACAAGAAAAAACAGCAGGATTTGGAAGGGCTGCGTGCATGTCAGCATGAAAAACTTGACAGATTGGAATGGATGCGAGAGGCATTATGTGAAAAGACGTATTGTGAACAAAGCGAGGAGGGAGTTCGCGGTGATTAACCTCGAATCTGTTGCGTAACATCAGTGATCAGGTGTATTGGCAGACGCGCCACCGCCATATCGAACGACTTGATAACGGCATCTGCAAGCCTGAAGTCAATCATATCTTTACCAAAAAGTTGCGTCTCCTTGAGCGCGTCTGCAATCATGCTGATAATTCTGGCATCAGCGTGATGCGTTCATAGATGTTCGCGATACCGCAAGAGAGACTGAATATGAAACGATCAGCACGAAATATGTTCGTCGAAGCGTTGCGGGATTTCCGGCGCACCTGGCCGCAGTTGATTCTCTCAGATTTGTTAGCGCGGGCGTTCGCGTTCGCGGTGCTCACGCCAGTGGTCGGGCTGCTCTTCAAACTCTTTCTCGCCACCACGCCGACCGGCGTGGTGACTGACAGCGCCATCGCGGGATTTCTGCTCCATCCCACCGGTTTTCTTGCGGTAGTGGTGGTCAGCGCGGCGACTATCGGAATTGTGTTTTTAGAAACCGGACCGATTATGGTGATCGGGTTCGGCGCGATTGAAAATCGGCGCGTCACCTGGCTTGATGCCTTCAAATACACCTACCGCCGCGTGATCGCGATTATGCAACTCGTCTGGTACGGGCTGGTACGGCTTTTGCTGATTGCGCTCCCGTTTTTCGCGGCAATTGGCGCGTTATACGTGCTGTTTCTGCGGGCGTATGACATCAATTATTATCTCGCGAACAAACCGCCTGTGTTCCTCGCGGTTGTCGCTATTACAGGGGTGCTCGTCATTGTCATGACGGCATGGATGCTTGTCAAATTCGCCGGGTGGCTATTTGCGCTGCCGATGGCGCTTTTCGAGGGAATGGGCGGCAAACAGGCCATGCGTGCCAGCGAGAGAATCACCTTCGGGCAGCGCCGGAGAATTTCGCTGTGGCTTATTGAGTGGACTGTGGTCGTGATGCTTCTTTCCACATTCGCGCCATTCGCAATTATTCGCCTCGCCGATCTCCTGATTCCCCGCGAACCGTCGCGCATTCTTCTGCTGCTGTTTGGCCTGAGCGCAGCCCTGCTTCTGAGCGCACTGGCAAACTTCGCGGTCACGGTGTTCAGCGCCGTCCTTTTCCCGCTGCTCGTGCTTCGCCTCTATCGTTCGTTTGCAGGCCCTGGCGAACTCTCTCCCGGTTTGGACTATTGGGAAACGCTTGGAGCGAGGGTGTCCTATAAAATTCCAGGCAAGCGGATTCTTGTCGGCTGCGTGGCGGCGTTGGCAGTGATCATTGCCGGCATGTATCTGATCATGCGCGATAACGCATGGAAAGAGCCGGTGCAGATCATCGCGCATCGTGGTGGGGCGGCGGTCGCTCCCGAAAATACGATGGCTGCCTTCAAGCGCGGCATTGCGGACGGCGCGGACTGGATCGAGCTTGACGTGCAGGAAAACGCCGATGGTGTCGTCGTGGTTGAACATGATCGCGATTTTATGCGCAAAGCAAAGGTCAATCTTGATGTGTCAAAGGCGACAGCAGCCGACTTAGCCAGCATAGACATCGGCAGTTATTTTGCGCCCGAATTTTCAGATCAGTGTGTGTCAACGTTGCGCGAGGTGCTTGAACTCGCGAAAGGAAAAGCAGGCGTCTTTATCGAATTAAAATATTACGGGCGCGATCAGGCGCTTGAAGCAAACGTCGTTGATGTGGTGGAACAAGCGGGAATGGCAGCGCATGTGGTCATTATGTCGCTCGATTACAATGGCCTTCGTAAAATGGCGGCGCTGCGTCCAGATTGGACGTATGGCTTGCTGAACGCCGTCGCGCTTGGGGATTTGACCAAACTTGACGTGAATTTCCTCGGCATCACTGCGAAAGCCGCGTCATTCCGAACCATTCGCGCCATTCATCGGCGCGGGATGAAGGTCTATGCCTGGACGATCAACGATCCCGTGCAAATGTCCGTCATGATGAGTCGCGGCGTTGATGGCATCATCACAGATCAGGTCGCGCTCGCCAAACACGTGAAAGATTTCAGGGAAGAACTGACGTTTGTGGGACGCATCGCGCTCTGGATTGCCGGAGAAACTGGCTTGCTGCACGGGCTCGGGCAAGCATCTGAGCCACATGACGCATAAATAGACCGTGTTGAAGAGCGTGCCTAAAACCCTGACAAGAATACGCAGGCATGTCAGCGCTATTATGCGGGAGGACAACGAGTGAACAACCGCCGCTATCTTCCGTATTTCGAAGAGAAGGAGGTATCTAAAGAAAGAAATTTTTCATATTTTTTTTCTGAAAAATCATTTGACAAAATATTTTTCGTCCGCATAGTAAGACGATAATATGTGTCCGTCATTCAAAAGAGTATCGTTCCCTTAATATTAGCGGAAAACAATGGGGAAAATACGCCAATTTTTCATTGATTTTCGCCCCAACCAATCAGGAGATCCGTTATGAAAAAATTCATATTTTGCGCGATTGTGATCGTGGCGATGTCGAGTATTCTGCTCAGCGGAGTGATGCCTGCCCATGCGGCTAAGTACAAAGTGCTGGTGGTGTTAAGCTACGAAGAAGATTATCTCTGGTGTCAGGAAATCAAGCAAGCGGTAGATAGCGTGCTGGCAGACAGCAGCGAAATCCGATATTTCTATATGGATACCAAAAAAAATCCTGATGGCGGTCCGCAAAAAGCGCAGGAAGCCTATGCGCTCTACCAGGAATTCCAGCCCGATGGCGTGATTACGGCGGATGACAACGCGCAATCTATGTTTGTTGTGCCGTTTTTGAAAGACAAAGTCAAGACGCCGGTGATGTTTGCTGGCGTGAATGCTGATCCTGCAAAATATGGATTTCCGGCGAGCAACGTCTCTGGAATTTTAGAACGCGATCCGATCAGAGAAACGTTAGTGTTGGCCAAACAACTTGTGCCGACGCTGACAAACTTTGTCGCGTTACTCCCGGATAATACGACCGGACAGGCGTTAGAGCTACAGATGGAAACTGATAAAGCCGAATACCCGATCGCCTATGCTGGGAAAAAAGTGCCGAAAACCGTTGATGAATTGATGGCGATGGTTGAAGAATTGAAACAAACCAGCGATACGGTGATGTATTTCACGTTTGCTGGCATGCCAAATGCTCAAGGGGAGGCGATGGCTGATAAAGACCTGATTCCGATGGTGATTGAAAAATACGGGAAACCGGTGCTGACGCAAGGAGTGATTTATGGCGGATTGTGCGCGATTGTCAAAACCGGCAATGAACAAGGGGATGTTGCCGCCAGAATGCTGCTGGAAGCGATGCAGGGAAAACCGGTTTCTGAAATTCCAATCACGCAAAATCAATTCGGACGCCGCGTGATCAATGTCGAAACGCTGAAAAAGTTGGGCATTACGCCCTCGCCAGATGTGTTGCGCGGCGCGGAATTGGTGAAGACAACAATGCAATGAAACATACACAATGTGACAACCTCATAATTAACTGATGTTACGCAGCGCCGCCGACAATTCCCCTCCTGGGAGGGGCAAGGGGTGGGGTCGTCCGTGAGTGATTGCTCGTGTCAAGAACCCACCCCCAACCCCTCCCCGGAGGGGAGTGTGCGGTCATTCGTCTCGAATCGGCTGCGTAACATGAGTAATTAAGGAGAACATGGATATGAGAAAAACAATACGATGGTTCATATTTGTTCTGACGGGATTGTGGGGCGTGATGTTTTTCAGGGGACAATGCTTGAGGCTGCTCAGTATAAAGTGCTTGTGGTGATGAGTTATGAAGAAGATTTCCCCTGGTGCAGAGAGGTGAAAACAGGGATTGATGCCACCTTAGGCTCACAAAGCGAAATTCGGTATTTTTATATGGATACCAAAAAAGACCCGAACGGCGGAGAACAAAAGGCGCAAGAAGCGTATGCGGTCTATCAGGAATTTCAGCCTGATGGGGTGATTACGGTGGATGATAACGCGCAATCTCTGTTTGTCGTTCCGTACTTAAAAGACAAAGTCAAGACCCCCGTCATGTTTGCTGGCGTCAATGCCGCCCCTGATAAATATGGCTATCCCGCCCAAAATGTGTCGGGAATTCTCGAACGGGAACAGTTCAAAGAATCGTTATTGTTGGCGCAGAAACTGATTCCCGCAGCCAAGACGTTTGGGATCGTTCTCCCTGATGATGCGACTGGAAAGGCGGTGTTGGAGCAGATCGACGCGGAGAAAGATCAATATCCTCTCGCATTTACAGAAGCCAAAACAGCCACAACGTATGAAGAATTGCTGACAATGGTCGAGGCGTTTACGCAAACGAGCGATCTCCTGTTTTACATCACTTTTGAAGGCCTAAAAGATCAACAAGGACAGGCGCTGTCGGATAAGGCGATTTTTCCCGCAGTCGCAAAAAAGTTCGGCAAGCCGATTTTAACCAACGCCCCCTTCCGAGTCACGTTAGGCGCGTTATGCGCGGTCATCAAGACTGGAGACGAACAGGGAGCGACGGCTTCAGAAATGCTGTTAAAGGCGATGCAAGGCACGCCAATAGCCGAGATTCCGATCACGCAAAATCAATTTGGCCGCCGCATTATCAATGTGACGGCGCTCAAGGCATTAGGCATTACGCCGCCGGCCGACGTGCTGCGCGGCGCGGAATTGGTAAAAACTGAACAGTAAGACGATCTTTGTGAGTGCCGGGTGATGACGCGGAGGAGGTTCATTGCCCGGCTCTACTTTTTTAAGGAGATAAGCATGATGCCCAAACTCTTTCGAATTGCCGATTGGAGTATCGTCACCAAATTACTTGCGGTGAATATCCTGGTTTTTGTCGCGGTCGCTGGAATTGTCGGCGTCAACCTGTGGTCAGCTAGACAAATCAAAGATCAGGTGTTGACTACGATCAGCCAGGATGTCACTCGCATGGCGAATAATGCCGCTCTCAGCCGCGACGTAAACGCCGTATTCGCCGATACAAACCTGTTGATCAATACCTTCTTGCAACGGCGCGATGTCTTAGAAACAGAACGCACTCGCCTGACAGATGTTCTCCAGCGGCAACTCGCTTCATCCGACAATTCGCAAGACATACAGGCATCGTTGCAGCAATTTCTGAACACGCTTGAAAGGCTGTTTAATTATGGCGTGCCAATCATCACCATCAACGAGAAAATGCAGCAGAGCAACAAAGCCATTACCGATTCATTGGCAGAATTAGAAAAATCGCTGAGCGATACGATTATCTCTCGCACGATAGAAGGGAAAGATTTCGAGCTGATCGCCCTTCAGCAGGTCAGTGCATTGATTCCGGATTATCGCATGGCGTTGATGAAAACGCAGAATCTGCTTGTGATCTCGCGCCAGGCATATCTTGGAACGGCTGAAGTACAGGACGATTATGAAAACCAACTCACGAAAAATTTAACAGACCTCAAAAATAATTTTGGGACGGTGAAGTCAGCCGGGGAAAGCTTTCTTGAAATTTCGCGCACATTAGAAACGCTGGCAGGCACGTATGCTGAACAGGTGGGGGAATATCATCAGGCGTTGCGAGATTTTCAGACGCAAATCATCGCATTAAATAACGAACAAAGCAAGCTGGCGACATTGATGAAACGTGTAGATGAAGGCGTCGCGCAAACGACCCAGCGCATCGAAGGCGAAGTCATCAGCAAGACTGCTGCGTCCACGCAGACAACGCTTACGCTCTCTGCGGTGGTTGCTTTTGTGTTGATCTGCGTAGCGGTGTTTGCGATCCGAATGATTCGACCGATTGTCGCGCTTTCAAAAACAGCGACGCAATTGTCGCAGGGCAATCTCAACTGCATGATTCCCAAACGCCGCTCGCAGGATGAGATCGGAACGTTATCACGAGCCTTCGAACAATTAGTCGAATACCTTCAAGATATGGCAGGCACGGCGACAAGCATTGCGCAGGGAAATTTGTCGCGCCAGGTTCAGCCAAAAAGCAAGCAGGACACGCTCGGCCAGGCATTCATCAACATGTCAACCTACCTGAATACAATTGCATCGGCAGCGACCGCCATTGCCAATGGCGATATTCGACAGGCGGTGCGCCCAAAAAGCAGTGACGATGTGTTAGGGAATGCCTTCGAGCGCCTGGTCGCCTATATTCAGGATACGGCGCAGATCGCTGAAAAAATTGCAGGTGGCGATCTCACGATAGAAGTGAATGTGCTGTCGGATGAGGATGTCTTAGGTAAATCGTTCAGCCTGATGGCGCAGACGCTGCGGGGAATCATCGAAGAAATCAACGGCTTAATCACGTCTGCGTCGGAAGGCAAGCTCTCGGTGCGCGGCGACGCCGACCATTTTAATGGAGAATACGCGCAGATCGTCGCCGGCATCAACGCCACCTTAGACGCGGTGGTCGAACCGGTCAGCATGGCTGCTGAATATATGCGCCGGATGGCGACCGGCGATTTTCCGCCGCCGATTACCGAGGAGTATAAAGGGGATTTTAATCTGATTAAACAGAGCTTAAACACGTTAATTGCGAATCTGCAAGGGTTGATTCAGGTCGCGGAACAGGTGGCTGACGGAAATCTCGCGGTCTCCGTGCATGTGCTGTCGGAACAAGACCGCCTCGGCAAATCACTGTCGCGTATGGTCGAAACAATCCGGCATATTGTTGAAAGTATCAACCATCTGACCGATGCCGTTCAGAATGGAACGCTCGACGCGCGCGGCAATGTATCGCAATTCGGCGGCGAATATGCCCGCATCATCCAGGGCGTGAATAAAACGCTCGATGCGGTCGTGACACCGTTGAATGTCACTGCTGAAGCTATCGCCTTAATCGCCAACGGAAAGATGCCGCAAAAAATCAGCGAAGCGTATCAGGGGGATTTTAATACGATCAAGCAGAATGTCAATCTCCTGATTGACGCCGTTGAAACCACCACGAAGATCGCGGAAGAAATCGCGAACGGCAATATGCAGGTGGAAGTGGTCGAACGCTCAGAAAATGATCGTTTGATGAAGGCGCTGAATCGCATGATTCGACGCCTGCAAACCATTCTGATCGAAACCAATGCGTTGATTCAGGATATTCGCGACGGGCGGTTAGAGGCGCGTGGCAACGCTGCCGAGTTTGAGGGGGGCTGGAAAGAATTAGTGAGCGGCATCAATGATGTGATCGCTGCATTCGTCGCGCCGATCAAAATGGCGTCCGATTCGGTGGAGCGTATATCCATCGGAGAAATCCCGTCGCTTATCACGCAGGAATACAAAGGGGATTTTAATCATATCAAACGTAATTTGAATGAGTTAATCACGGCAACCAATGAAGTCACACGAGTTGCGGAACAAATGGCGCAAGGCGATTTGATGGTCGAAGTGAACGAGCGCTCAACGGACGATGCGTTGATGCGAGCGTTAAACACGATGATCCGGCAATTCAAAGATGTTGTCAAACAAGTCAAAGGCGCGGCGAATACGATGGCTTCAAGCAGCGAACAACTTCGTTCCAGCGCGGAAGGCATGGCAACCGGCGCGTCACATCAGGCCGCAGCCACAGAAGAAGTGTCCTCTTCAATGGAAGAGATGGTGGCGAACATCCAGCAAAACGCGGAGAATGCCAAACAGACTGAACATATCGCAACCCAATCGGCCAATTTTGCCGAAGAAAGCGGGCAGGTCGTGGCAGAGGCGGTCGTGGCGATGAAACAGATTGCGCAGAAAATTCGAATTATCGAGGAGATTGCGGGTCAGACGCGGCTGTTGTCGCTGAACGCCACGATTGAGGCGGCGCGGGCGCAAGAGCATGGCAAAGCATTTTCCGTCGTCGCGGCGGAAGTTCGCAAGTTGTCGGAAGTGACCAAAAACGCGGCGGAAGAAATCAATGAACTCGCCACCTCCAGTTTCGATGTCTCCACCAAAGCCGGAGAAATGCTGAATACCGTCGTGCCGAGCATTCACAAAACCGCCGACTTAGTGCATGAGATCAGCGCCGCCAGCGGAGAACAGCGCATCGGCGCGGAGCAAGTCAATCGCGCTATTCAGCAATTGGATCAGATCACGCAGCAAAATGCCGCTGCCACAGAGCAAATTGCCTCGACCGCAAACGCCTTAGCCAATCAGGCGGAACAACTTCAACAATTAATGATGTTTTTTAATATTCAAGCGGAAGAAGAGAACGCATCGCCGAAGAGTGGGCTTGAAAAGCCACCATCTTCCCCCTCTCCGGCTAAACAATTCAACACGCCATTTCATAAAATGCCAGACGCTGCTCGCAAGACGCTTGCATTCAGGCCTGAAATCATTCTCAATGACGAGCATGATGCCGAATTTGAACGGTATTAGATACACCGACCGCCGCCCGGCCAGTGTTTCAATGTTTGACCGGGCGAGCTTAAAAAAGGAAGGCACTCATGTCAGCCGAACGACAGCAAAAGAAGGGAAATATGATGAAAATCGGAATGATCGGATTGGGGCGCATGGGCGGGAACATGGCGCGCAGGCTGATGAAAGGCGGCCATCAATGCGTGGTGTATGACCGGTCGCAACAAGTAGTCAACGATCTCGTCAAAGAACAGGCCATCGGCGCGTCTTCCCTTAAAGATTTTGTCAGCACGCTTGAACTGCCGCGCGTCGTATGGTTGATGGTTCCGGCGGCGGTTGTGGACAGGAGCATTTCAGACCTCCTGCCGCTCCTTGAAAAAGGAGATATCGTCATTGACGGCGGCAATTCCTATTACGTGGATGACATCCGCCGGGCAAAAGAACTGATGCCGAAGGGAATTCATTATATTGATGTTGGCACGAGCGGCGGCGTCTGGGGGCTTGAACGCGGCTATTGCATGATGATCGGCGGCGAACAGGAGGTCGTGAAATATCTCGATCCCATTTTCGCCACGTTAGCGCCTGGCCGGGGCGATATTGCGCGGACGCCGGGACGCGAAAACATTGGTGGCACGGCGGAATTGGGGTATCTCCATTGCGGCGCGAACGGCGCGGGGCATTTCGTCAAAATGGTGCATAACGGCATCGAATACGGCCTGATGGCGGCGTATGCGGAAGGAATGGGCATTCTGGAATCCGCAAACATCGGCAAGGCGAAACATGAGGTTGACGCCGAAACCACGCCGCTGCGCTATCCTGAAAATTATCAGTATGACTTCAACTTAGCCGATATTGCCGAAGTCTGGCGGCGCGGCAGCGTGATAGCGTCCTGGCTGCTCGATTTGACGGCGACGGCGTTGACCAAAGATGTTACCCTCAAGAATTTCGCCGGGCGTGTGTCGGATTCCGGCGAAGGCCGCTGGACGATCAATGCCGCGATTGACGAAGCCGTGCCGGTACCGGTGTTGACAACCGCGTTGTATGCCCGCTTCTATTCGCGCGGCGAATCCGATTATCAGGATAAACTGCTTTCCGCAATGCGCTTTCAGTTTGGCGGCCATCATGAAAAGCCCGCTTGAAGTTTTGCGATAAATCCTTGTAGTACACTGTTGCATGAATCTTTAGGAGTGCGAAATCTTGATTTCGCACTCCTAAAGATTTACGAAACAGTGTCGTAGTCGTTATTTAAAGGATGAGCATGGAAATCACTATTTACCCTGATGCAGAAGCCGTCGCACAGGCAGCCGCCGCAATGATTGCCGTGATGGCGCGAGCGGATGTAGCGGAGCGCGGGCGTTTCGTGATGGCGGTGAGCGGGGGCAAAACGCCCTGGCAGATGCTGCGGGCGCTTGGGCGTGAAGATGTCCCCTGGCAAGGCGTCTATGTGGCGCAGGTTGACGAGCGCATCGCTCCGGCGGGACACCCTGACCGAAATCTGCTCCACCTGCGTGAAAGCGTGCTGGAATCTGCTCCGATACCTCCCAAGCATATTTATGCGATGCCGGTTGAAGACGATAATCTGGACGTTGCGGCGAAAAAATATGTTCGGACGCTTCAACAGATCGCCGGAACGCCGCTGGTGTTCGACCTGATTCATTTAGGCATCGGCGCTGACGGACATACTGCGTCCTTGATTCCTGATGATCCGGTATTGGATGTCATGGATGCCGACGTGGCGCTGACCGGGCTGTATCAGCAAAGACGCCGGATGACCCTGACGTATCCGGTCATCAATCGCGCCCGCCGGGTACTGTGGATCATTACCGGAAACGAAAAATCCAGGATGTTCGCACGGCTGCTTCAAGGCGACGGCTCGATTCCCGCAGGTCGAGTCAATCAGGCGCAGGCTATCGTGCTGGCTGATGCAGCGGCGGCGGGAAAGATGTAGAAATCTCATGATAAGAACCTTACGAAGGTGAACAACCTTCGTGAGAAGTTGTTCATGTTGGTCGAAACTCCAGTTTCGATCAACGCCACAACGCATGAAAATAGAGGTGGAGAACATGACGCATGCACATTATCGATCACTCTATCAAATCAATACTCGCGTCTGGCTGACGGAATTATCCAGGCAGTTGGGACGGGCGGCGACGCTGGATGACATTCCGGACGCCGAGCTTGACCGGCTCGCAGGGCTGGGGATGGATTGGGTTTGGCTGCTGAGCGTCTGGCAGACCGGATTGGCTGGACAGCAGGTTTCCCGCAGCCAGCCAGAATGGCGGGCGGATTTTCAGAAAACTCTGCCTGATCTGCGCGAAGAAGACATCGCCGGTTCTGGTTTTGCGATTACTGCCTATACGGTTTCGCCTGCGCTGGGCGGGGAGGCGGCACTGACGCGCTTGCGCCAGCGGCTTGCGAAACGCGGTCTGAAATTAATGCTTGATTTTGTCCCGAATCATACGGGGCTGGATCACCCCTGGGTCGAGGATCACCCGGAATATTTCATCATGGGGACGGAAGACCTGCTCGCGCATGAGCCGCAGAACTATATCCGGGTCACGCGAAAAAAAAGAGACATGATTTTTGCCTACGGCCGCGATCCGTATTTTTCCGGCTGGCCGGATACGTTGCAGCTTGATTACAGCAATCCCGCGACGCAGGAGGCGATGATCCGAGAACTCAAGCATATCGCCAGTCTGAGCGACGGCGCGCGCTGCGATATGGCGATGCTGATGCTTCCCGAAATCTTCGAGCGGACATGGGGACGAAAACCCGCTCCATTCTGGCCGCATGCCATTCAACGCGTGCGTGAACAAACACCAAATTTTTGCTTCATGGCCGAAGTGTATTGGGATATGGAATGGACGCTTCAACAGCAAGGGTTTGACTACGCTTACGACAAGCGTCTGTATGATCGCCTGCGCGAGGGGCATGCCCGGCCAGTGCGCGAACATCTCCGCGCCGATCTTGCGTATCAGACGAAGCTTGCGCGGTTTTTGGAAAATCACGACGAACCTCGCGCTGCCGCAACCTTCGATCTCGCCATTCATCAGGCCGCCGCGGTGATTACGTATTTCATCCCCGGCCTTCGTTTTTTTCATCAGGGACAATTCGACGGACGGAAAATCCGCATTTCGCCCCATCTCGTTCGCGCTCCGGAAGAAACTCCGAATAAAGAACTTCAGGCATTTTATGACCAATTGCTCGCCATCCTTCGCAAGCCTGTCGTAAAAAATGGGGAATGGCAGTGGCTTGACTGTCAGCCAGCCTGGGATGGGAACAACTCCTGGGAAGCGTTTATCGCTCATTCCTGGCGCGGATCAAGCGGTGAACATGTGTTGGTCGTCGTGAATTACGCGCCCCATCAGAGCCAGTGCTATCTGAAATTGCCTTTTCCCGACATCCAACATCGGTCGGTTCGGTTCAAGGACTTGCTCAGTTCCGCCAGCTATCTCCGAGAAGGGAAGGAATTGGTCGAGCGCGGACTCTATCTTGATTTGCCGTCCTGGTCGTATCATGTTTTTGATGTAAGTGACGAACCCTGAACTTTCCTCATGGGAGGGGCAGGGCTATTAAGTTCTACGAAGACCAGGTTGAATCGTATCCCGCGAATACACGAAAAGCCAGAGAATTTAACAACTCTGCCCTTCTGGAAAGGGTGGGTTGTAAGAATGTGTTATAGCATTATTCAATGACGTTGAACCCGGAGAAGGAGTGTCAAATCTTGATGTGACATTCCAGCAAACTCTTAAAAATGTATGAAACAGTGTAGTACGATGATTGGCAATTTAAGGAAATATTATGGCACATACACTTCCGCCGTTTCCGATGAAATATTACGTGGCTATTTTGTTCGCCACACCCGACGCGCTCGCATTGGCGAAACGCGAATTGACTGCCGTCTGGGACGAGATTGATTTCGAAGGTGGCGATCATATTTTTGATGTCAGCGAGTATTACGCGCCCGAAATGGGCAGCCCGCTCTATCGGCGTCTCGTCTCGTTCGCGACGCTGCTGCCGCCGACGGAATTGGTCGGCATGAAACTCCGCTGCAACGACATCGAAGATGCGCTCGCCATTGACGGCAAGCGGATCGTCAACCTCGACGCGGGCTATCTGGATCACAACAAAATCGTGCTGGCCTCCGCCAAAGAAGCAGGGCAGAAAATCTATCTCGATCGCGGCATTTACGCCGATTTCGTGGGGCGCTACTCTAAAGGCAATTATCAGCCGTTCGACTGGACGTTCCCGGATTTTCGCGACGGACGCTATGATCAGGAAATTCTGGCGATGCGGCGCATCTATCTTGACCAGATGCGGGAATGGCGCAAAACGCAATTTTTAAAAGAATAGAGCGGGGATATTCGTTATATTCTTCAATTTGATAACGTTTAGGAGAATTTGACTGGATGCAAACTGTGAATCAATCTGTTGTTCCCTGTAAGGCTAATCGCAATCTACTCATCGCACTGAATATGTTGGTCGTCTTTTTGTACTGGATGGCGCAGTATGTCTATATGCCGACGTTGCCGGTCTATGTGCGCACGAAAACTGATAATCTCGCGATGGTTGGCGCGGTGTTGGCGATGTACGGCCTCTGGCAGGCGATTTTCCGCCTGCCGCTCGGCATTGTGTCCGACTGGCTCGGCTGGCGCAAGCCGTTTATCATTGCCTGCATTCTGCTGGTCGGGGCTGGCGCATGGCTGATGGGAACGGCGGACAGCGTCACGCAAATTCTGATCGGTCGAATTTTTACCGGCATCGCCGCCAGCACGTGGGTGCTGTTGATTGTGGTGTTTAACAGCCTGTTTCCGCCAGAAGAAGCCGTGCGCGCCACGTCGCTGCTGACGCTCGTCAATTCGTTAGGGCGGCTTGCGGGAACAGCGTCAACCGGCTTTTTGAATGAGCGCGGCGGCTATCCGCTCGCGTTTTTTGCCGCCATGTTCTGCTCGTTGTTAGCGTTAGCGGCGCTCCTGCCGGTGAAAGAAGAACGGCGTTCACCCAAGCGCCCGACGTTTGAAGGAATTTTCCGCCTGATTCTGCGGCGGGACGTGCTCTGGCCATCACTGCTCGGTGCAGTCATTCAGCACGTCATATGGGGCACGACGTTCGGCTTCCTCCCGCTGTTCGCAAAACAGGTCGGCGCGTCGGAAGTCATGCAAAGCGCGTTAGTCAGCCTGAACCTGCTGATCAACATCACGGGCAATCTGATTGCCACCGCGTTTCTCAAGCGGATCGGCCTGTTTCGTTTCGTGTATGCCAGCGTAATGCTGCTTGCCGTTGGCTGCGGGTTTGCGGCGTTCAGTTCGTCGCTGCCCGGCGTATTCATCGCACAATGCTGCCTCGGTTTCGGCGCGGGCATCGGCTATCCGCTGACAATGGGCTTGAGCATCCGCGAAGTCAGCGAGGCGGAACGCGGCACGGCGATGGGCTTGCATCAGGCGATTTACGCGGTCGGCATGTTCAGCGGCCCCTGGCTGAGCGGCGTGCTGGCAAATCATTTCGGCCTGTCGCCGATGTTTGCCGCGACAGGCGCAACGTGCCTTGTTTGCGGCCTGTTTGGGACATATTGGGTCAAACAGATATTTTCGCATTCACAACCATAATTTTCGTATTCGGCAGAGATGCCATGCCGGGGCTTAGTAGAGACGTCCCGCCGGGGCGTCTCTACTTTCAAACGATGTCAAAACAAGATATTATCAAACTCGTCAGTTCTATTTTGATTTGCGAAGCCTCTGGCATCATTGGTTCACTTTTTACGGCACGCGCCATTCCGACCTGGTACGCCACGCTGAATAAGCCGTCATTTAACCCGCCGAACTGGATATTTGCGCCGGTCTGGACGACGCTTTTTGTCATGATGGGCGTGGCCGCTTTTTTGGTCTGGAAACAAGGGCTGGCACAGCCGGGCGTCAAATTCGCGCTTGGCATGTTTCTGCTTCAATTGCTGTTCAATGTGTTGTGGAGCGCGATGTTTTTCGGCCTGCGTTCCCCGTTGGCGGGACTGATTGATATTGCGGCGCTCTGGGTCACATTAGCCATCACCATCTGGCTGTTTTTCACGCTTTCGACAGTCGCCGGAATCTTGCTGCTGCCGTATCTTGCGTGGGGCAGCTTTGCGTCAGTGTTAAATTTCGCGATCTGGCGGTTAAATTAAACAACTGACGTTACGCGAGCATATTCCAGAAATGCCCGTTTTCTTGACATCCACCTTCCCTTCGTAAGGCTGTGAAGTTCTGAACAATGCCGGAAGTGCGCAAGTTCTGCTGCGCAGCCAAACGCGACGTGCGATTCTCATGTCTCCCGATACCTTCAACGCTCTTCCCAATCCCGCATAGGTTATGTTTTTGCATATTTTTAAAAAAATGAAGAATTTTATTGCAAAATTTACCCAATATATCATCAATAGTTACTCAAAAGTTTTCTGAAATACGAGCATTTTTATGAATCCTTGTAATTATTCACTCATGTTACGCAGCCGATTCGAGACGAATGACCGCACCCTCCCCTCCGGGGAGGGGTTGGGGGTGGGTTCTTGACACGAGCAATCACTCACGGACGAACCCACCCCTTGCCCCTCCCAGGAGGGGAATTGTCGGCGGCGCTGCGTAACATCAGTTATTCAGGAGTGCCAAAGCAAGCTTTAGCACTCCTTTATGTAGAGGGGGAATCTTTTATGGAATTAGGACTTTCCGGAAAAGTCGCAATTATCACGGGCGGCGCAGGCGGATTCGGCGCAGCGATTGCCGAGGAATATGCGCGAGAAGGCGTTAACCTCGTAATTGCCGACATCGTGATTGAGCCGGCACAGAAATTGGCGGACGGATTGACGCAGAAATACGGCGTTAAGGCGATTGCCACACAGACAAACGTCACGCAGAAAGCGTCGGTGCAGGAAATGGCGGACGCCGCGATTCGCGCGTTCGGACGGATTGATTTTCTCATTAACAACGCTGGCTTGATTAAGCGGCGCAATGTGCTGGATATTGACGACGCCTTCTGGGAACAGATGATGACGATCAACCTGCGCGGTGCGATTTACGCCTCGCAAGCCTGCATCCCGTATATGGCCGATCCGCAGTACGGCGGGCAGAGTTTCGGGCGCATCATCATGATGAGTTCCAGTTCCGCCGACCACGCCAGCGCGGGGATGGCCATATACAGCACCACGAAAGTCGGCTTAGAAATGCTTGGGCAGGCGATTTCCAAAGAACATGGCCATCAAAACGTCTTCGCGATTTTTCCGCGTTTCGGCATCGCTCCGACCGCTGGCTGGGATTTCGTCTCGTATGCCAACAGTCTTGGTTTAACATATAATCCAGACGTTCCTGATGACGCGAAGCGCGTGGTCACGGAATATTACGCCAAACAATTACCGCTTGGGCGCGTCGGCACACCGGAAGAAGTCGCCAAGCTTGTCGTGTTGTGCAGCGCGTCGGTCATGGATTCCATGATCAATCAATCGCTCAACGCCTGGTGGGGGAGAGGATAACATCATGAAAACAACCGCATTACGCATTTACGGGGCAGAAGATTTACGTTTGGAAACGTTCGAACTGCCGCCAATCAAAGAGGACGAAATCCTCGTCCATATCGTCTCCAACAGTATTTGCATGTCGTGCCATAAAGCCGCGAAACAGGGGACGAAACACAAACGGATTCCCAACGATATCGCCGAACACCCGACGCTGTTGGGGCATGAATTTTCTGGAAAAATCGTGGAAGTCGGCGCGAAATACAAAGGGCAATGGGAAGTCGGCCAGTTGTTCGGCATTCAGCCCGCCACGAATTATCCTGGCGGGCCGGTCGGCGTGCTGTCCGCGCCCGGTTATTCCTATCGCTACATCGGCGGCAACGCGACCTACGCCATTATTCCCCGCGACGTATTGGAAATGAATTGTCTGCTGCCCTATTCTGGCGACGCCTTTTTCAAAGCTTCGCTCGCCGAGCCGATGTCCTGCATTATCGGCGCGGTGCGGGCGAATTATCATGTCGCGCCCGGCTCATATCAGCATGAAATGGGCATTATTGCAGGCGGCAACATGGCGATTCTGGCAGGCTGCGGCCCGATGGGCTTGGGGCTGATTGACTACACGCTGCACGGCCCGCGTCAGCCGAAAATGCTGATTGTGACCGATATTGACGACGCCCGCATCAATCGCGTCAAAGAACTCTATCCGGCGGAACACGCCAAAAGCTGCGGCGTGGAATTGGTTTTTATTAACACCAAAGATGTTGATCTCGCGCAGCGCGTCGCGGAATTGACCAACGGCAAAATGGTGGACGACGCCTTCGTCTTCGCGCCGATTCCGGCAGTATTCGAGCAAGGACAGCGCATTCTCGGCTTTGAAGGAACGTTGAATTTCTTCGCTGGCCCGACGGACACAACGCTTTCCGCCAAATTAAATATTTACGATGTGCATTACAATTTCCATAAAGTCATGGGGACATCCGGCGGCAACACCGAAGACATGCGCATCGCATTAGAATTGATGTCAGAAGGGAAGATCAATCCGGCGGCGATGGTAACGCATATCGGCGGCATTACGGCAGCGGCGCAGACCACGTTGCATCTGCCGGAAATTCCTGGCGGCAAAAAGCTGCTCTACACCGAATTCGACATGCCACTCGTGGCGATTGACGACCTTGAACGCCTCGGCAAGGAAAGCACGGGCGTGTTAGGAGAACTCTATCGCGGCCTCGCGCCGATTGTCGCGCAGCATAAAGGCTTATGGTCAACTGACGCAGAACGCTTCCTGCTCGGTTTCCGCGACAAATTAGCCTGCTCGGAGTGTTTATAAACAATTGTTCAACGCAAACGACGCAAGAGGCGCAAAAGCCGCAAACGCATAAACATCTTAAACGTTTGCGTCTATCGCGGCTCTTGCGCCTCTTGCGTTAAAAAGTGAAAAATTATGCCTGCCGGAAACACGATTCAAAAGATTTTCGGCGCACTGCCGGATCAAGACGCATTGCGCCGCCATGCCTACCCCGCGCCGTATGCCAATACCAACGCCCATGTCCATCTGCCGCCGAATTTCGGCTCGATTGCCAGCGTGGATGAGGCAATTCAGAAGGCCAAAAGCGAGCAGATTGCGGTGTTGGGCGCGACGAACTATTACGATTATGCGATTTACACGCCGTTTGCTCATGCGGCTGTCAAGGTTGGAATTACGCCAATTTTCGGGATCGAAGTCTTAACAATGGATGACGATCTGCGGCAAAAAAATATCTTAGTGAACGACCCGAAAAATCCGGGCAAATTTTATATCTGCGGCAAAGGCTTGACGACCTTCGATGCGATTGACGAGGCGACGCTCCCGATCTGGCGGCGCATCCGCGAAGGAGACACGCAGCGCATCGAAGAAATGATCGCCAAAATCAACGCGATTCCGCTCTTGAAAGAACGCGGCGTCTGCCTGAGTTATCAGGCGATTGCCCGCGAAATCGCCGCGCTGAAACATGTGCCGGTGGAAACCGTCTTTTTGCAGGAACGCCATTTGGCGCAGGCCGTGCAGCAGGCGCTTTTCGCGAGCGTGCCTGACACGGAACGAAGCGCCTTCCTGCAAAAGCTGTATCAAACCGACAGCGCGGTCGAAACGCAGGATGTCGTCAAAGCACAGAACGATATTCGCACCTATCTGTTCAAACAGGGAAAAGCGGCGTATGCCGACGAACGCTACATCAGTCCGCAAGAAGCAGCGCAGTTGATTCTCGGCCTCGGCGGGTATGTATCGTACCCGATTCTGATTGACGGCGTGCCGACGATTTCGCCGTTCGAAGCGACGCCGGACGCATTGGCTGAACATCTGCTTGCCCGGCAGATCGGCGCGGCGGAGTTTATCCCCACCAGAAATGATCCGAACACGCTGACGATGTTCGTGAAACGCCTGCGAGAGTATGCCATTCCCATCGGCGCAGGCACGGAACACAACGACGCGGCCTGGCTTCCGCTGCTGCCGACCTGCCGCAAAAGTGTGCCGTTGTCCGAGGAATTGCAGAAAATATTTTGGGAAGGCGCGTGCGTGGCGGCGGCGCATCAATACTTACGCGCCAAAGACCATCCCGGTTTCCGCTTCTTCCCGAATCAAGCCGAACGCGAAGCCCAGATTCGCGACTTCGCCGCCCTCGGCGCGTCAGTCGTCGCCGCGATTGCGGCACGCGCCTGATGTAAAAAAACCTCACAGGCTTGAAGCCTGTGAGGTTTCCGTTGGGGCGAATATCTTCTCCAAAATTCATGTGAAATAGGGCGTTTTTGATTTTTCTTCAGGTTTTTCACCTGAATTGCCTGCAAAGAATCTCTTTCCTCGTTGTTTTCCTCTTGACAAAATTTTACTGGCGCGGTATTTCCATGCGCGATAAGCCAAATTGACAGATGACAAGGACGACGAATGCACGCGACAGTGACACAATACGACGAACAGCCCCCATTTTTTACCATTGAGCCGACAACAGGCTGGGGCAGATTAGGATTGCGCGAGATATGGGAGTATCGCGATTTACTCTATTTTCTCCTCTGGCGCGACGTGAAAGGGCGCTATAAACAGATGGCGCTTGGGCCGCTCTGGATCGTGATTCATCCGCTCTTGAATATGGTGATTTTTTCATTGGTCTTTGGCGTTGTCGCAAAATTGCCTTCAAATGGGGTTCCTTATCCGATTTTTACGTACACCGCCATTTTGCCCTGGACGTTTTTTGCTTCGGCGGTGACGGGCGCAACGCATAGCTTATTAAGCAATAGCCACTTGATTGCCAAAGTTTATTTCCCTCGCTTGATCGTGCCGATTGTCAGCGTGTTGGCAGGCGTGATTGATTTTTCGATCTCGTTTGTCATTTTGCTTGGCATGATGGCATATTATGGTTATTTCCCGGGTTGGAAGATTCTGACACTTCCCCTGTTTTTGCTGCTGGCGGCTGCGATTGGTCTCGCTGTCGGGCTCTGGTGTGCAACATGGGTGATGCATTACCGCGATGTGGCTCAGTTAGTTTCCTATCTTGTGCGCGGCTGGATGTACGTCACGCCTGTGGTGTATGCCATGAGCATCATCCCTGAACGCTGGCAGCCGTTGTATCGGCTGAATCCGATGACGAACGTGATTGAAGGCTTTCGCTGGGCGTTATTGGATGCCGGTTCGCCGCCTGATGTATTCTTAGTGGTGTCTATTATCATGATTATTCCGCTGCTTATCGGCGGCGCGTATTATTTTCGTCGCACTGAACGGACGATTGTGGATGTTGCATAATCAGCCCTCACAGGTCTTGAAGACCTGTGAGGGCTGAGCCGGAATTTATTATGGAAAAAGGGGCTAAAATTTTTATTGCCGGGCGATTCGGCCTGGTTGGGTCTGCGATAGAACGCGCCTTGCGGCGGCACGGGTATCAGAACATCGTCGGCTTGTCGCATGACGAATTAGAATTGACGGTGCAGGCCGAGGTCGAGACCTATTTCAAAATCGAAAAGCCACAGTACGTCTTTCTCGCGGCGGCGAAAGTCGGCGGGATTCTCGCGAATAACACCTATCCGGCGGAATTCATTTACTCGAATTTAGAAATTCAGAACAATGTCATTCATGCCTGTTATCAATTCGGCGTGAAAAAGATGCTGTTTCTTGGCTCGTCCTGCATTTATCCCAAATTTGCGGCGCAGCCGATGATTGAAGATGAATTGCTGAACGGCAAGCTCGAACCGACGAACGAGCCGTATGCCGTCGCCAAAATCGCCGGGATCGTGATGTGTCAGAGCTATAACCGGCAGTATGGCACGAATTTTGTTTCTGTGATGCCGACCAATTTATACGGCATCAACGACAATTATCACCCTGATAATTCGCATGTCATTCCCGGCCTGCTACGGCGCTTTCATGACGCGAAAGTCGCGAATGCTCCAGAGGTCGTCGTCTGGGGGACGGGCAGCCCGAAACGCGAGTTTCTCTTCGCCGATGATCTCGGCGACGCCTGTGTGTTTGTCATGCAGCAGTATTCAAGCAATGAGATCATCAATATCGGTTCAGGCGTGGAAGTGACAATCCGAGAACTCGCAGAAACGATCAAACATGTCGTTGGTTATTCCGGTGTGTTGCGTTTTGACACGAGCAAACCGGACGGCACGCCGCGCAAATTGCTCGATGTTTCAAAGTTAAAGCAACTCGGCTGGCAGGCACAGACTACATTAGAAGATGGCTTGACGGTGGCATATCAAGATTTTTTGAAGAAGGTGAACTCACGATGATTCATGATATTTCTTCATTAGATTTCAATAAAGTCTATACGTATGCCGATTATTTGACGTGGCAGGTACGAGAACGGCTGGAATTGATCAGGGGACATATTTTCAAGATGTCCCCTGCGCCGATGCGATATCATCAGGAATTATCCGGCGCGTTATTCGGCGAATTCCGAAATTATCTGAAAAGAAAGCCATGCAAAGTGTTTTCTGCGCCATTTGATGTGCGTCTGCCAAAACCAAAGCATGAACAGCGTGATGATCAGATTTATACTGTCGTCCAGCCTGATATTGTTGTCGTCTGCGATAGGACGAAATTAGATCGCAAGGGCTGTCTCGGCGCTCCTGATTTGATCGTCGAAATTTTATCGCCCTCAACCGCCGCAAAAGATGTCAAAGACAAATTCGAACTCTATGAAACCTCCGGCGTGCGTGAATATTGGATTGTTCACCCTGAAGAAGCGATATTGGAAGTCTTTCGACTTCATGATGGTAAAAAGTATCTGTTAGAGCGTATCTATACTCGCGACGACGTCGTCAAGGTCGGCATTTTTGAAGATTTTTCGATTGATTTGCGGGATGTATTCGAAGAAAGCGTCGCCGAAGAATTCGATTCTGCAAACGAACAGCGCCTGTAAGCATGGGAAATATCGCAATTTCGGTTGAAAATTTAGGAAAATGCTATCGTATCGGCCAGGCTCAAAAGCGGCCTGAAAATTTTCGGGCAGCGGTGCGGTCGTTTGTGACCTCGCCATTCGAATATCTGCGTTCCCGACTGCGCGAACCCTCTGCGGATGAACTTTTCTGGGCGTTGAAAGATGTCTCGTTCGACGTCAAACATGGCGAAGTACTTGGAGTCATCGGGCGCAACGGCGCCGGGAAAAGCACGCTGCTGAAGATTCTTTCCCGGATTACCGAGCCGACCACAGGCCGCGCGAAAGTCTATGGCCGTGTTGGATCGTTGTTAGAAGTCGGCACAGGGTTTCACCCCGAATTAACCGGACGCGAAAATATCTATCTGAACGGCACGATCCTCGGCATGAAGCGGGCTGAAATAGACAAAAAATTCGATGAAATCGTGGAGTTCTCCGGCGTCGAAAAATTCCTCGATACGCCGGTCAAACGCTATTCCAGCGGCATGTATGTGCGGTTAGCGTTTGCGGTTGCCGCGCATTTAGAACCGGAAATTTTATTGGTGGATGAAGTATTGGCGGTTGGAGATGTTGAATTTCAGAAAAAATGTTTGGGGAAGATGGGGGACGTTGCCAGAAAAGGGCGGACAGTCTTTTTTGTGAGCCATAATATGACTGCGATACAGAGCCTGTGTCACAGGTGTATTTGGCTCAATGAAGGCGGCATTGCAGATGAGGGCGCATCAGGGCGTATCGTTGGTCAATACCTTCAGGCATTTTCAACGGTGACTCGTGAACAAATATGGGAACATCCTGAACAGGCTCCGGGAGATGATAATATCCGAATTCATCGCATTGCTGTTTCAGCAGAAGACGATCTGGATCATGCGCGAATTACTGTTGAGACGCCAATCAAAATCCAACTGGAGTTTTGGAATTTTCTTCAAAATGCCTTGCTAAGCGTGAGCCTCCACCTGTTTACGCTTGAAAATACGTATGTGTTTGATTCTCCTTCTCCTCAAAAGCAATGCCCCACAGGGTTAATGCGAGCCGCCTGCCATATTCCGCGCGATTTGTTGAATGACGGCGTCTATCGCGTTGAAATCATGATTTTGCAAAATACCTCTGTTCGAGTATTTTTCCATGAAAATTTGGCAACGTTTGAAGTCCATGATGTTGAACGGGCGATTCAGTGGTATGGCAAGTGGAGCGGGGTTATTCGTCCGAAATTGTCATGGACATTAGAATGATGAGCGTAAGACGGACGTTTTTTTTAGCTTGCGGATGGGGACTGATTTTTTTCGGTTTTATTCTTAATCCATTTGTTTTGGAACAATGTTTTAGTCCGGATGGCTCATTTCATTCGCATTCTCTTCAATTGAGAATCATTGCGATTGAAGGCTTGCTCATTGCCGGCGGAATCTGGCTGATTCGGCAACGCAAACTGCATCAGTTGAAAGAATCCGATATCTGGGGGATGATTGGTTTTCTTATCATTCTTGCAGGGATTGGTTTCTATGAATGGTGGGGCGCAAAATTATTAGGAATATATAACCGCGCCGTATTTTGGGGGATATGGGGTGTTGACCTTCTCATCATCTTCGCTGGTCTCTGGCTGATCGCTTCTCGTCATCGCCTTTCATCTTCACGCATTTTTCAATATTATCAATGGGGCGTGTTGACCATCTTTCATGCCAGCCTGTTGTTTATTGCGATGAATGGGCTGTGTGAAGCCTACTTATCGGTTCGCGCCCATTTTTTTCCTGCCAATCCGATCCGTCAAAAATATACCGCCCTTGATTTTCAAATGCTGTATCCCGGAATGCCTGAACGCGATATTGAACAATTACTCCTCGAAACATGGACACGCCCGTTCCAATATGAGCCATTTACGCAATTTAAAGAGTCTCCGTATCGCGGACAATTTGTGAATGTAGCTCCGCAAGGTTTTCGGCGTCAACCGCATCAAGGCGCATGGCCTCCCGATTCTCAAGCATTGAATATCTTTTTATTTGGTGGATCGACAACCTTTGGATATGGAATCGCCGATCACCAGACTCTTGGCGTATATTTACAGGAAGCTCTTCAGGAAGAAATGCCTTATCCTGTACGCGTCTATAATTTTGGCAGAGGATA
Source organism: Candidatus Moduliflexus flocculans (assembly GCA_000739515.1). Classification (GTDB taxonomy): domain Bacteria; phylum Moduliflexota; class Moduliflexia; order Moduliflexales; family Moduliflexaceae; genus Moduliflexus; species Moduliflexus flocculans. Next base: position 550,203 of record DF820456.1, on the reverse strand, counting down.
TTATTACTCGACGCAAGAGCGGATTTTATTCCAACAATTGATCGCCGCCGGACATATTCCGCAGATTGCCCTCTTTATTGATGGGTTAAATGATTTTTTTCATGTGGACAATACGCCAATTTATACGAAACAGCTTCAATCCGCGATTCGCCCTCCTTCTCAGGCTCATCCGGTTCGAATTGTGTTGGGGATATTGCCAATCACGCGGCTGCTTCAAACAGTAAAGACGCCAGTGGCATCTCCGCCTGATTCTTTGTCGTCTCTGGCTCGCTATCAAGATCCAGCGATCTTCACGAATGTCATTCATACATATTTTGACAATAAGCGCCAGATTGAAGCGATTGCGCAAGCGTACAATATTCATCCATTTTTTATCTGGCAGCCCATTCCCACGTATGAATATTCCCCTGAATATTATCCGTTTCGCCAGTCGCTTGATACGCGACACCTCTCTTCTCAATATGGCTATCCGGTGATGAAAAAATTCCTGGAGACGCATGACGAGGGGAACAACTTTTTCTGGGCGGCTGATATGCAAAAAAATCTGCATGAAGTGTTATATGTAGATGCCGTGCATTATACGGCGCACATGAATCAGCTATTGGCAAAAACGATTGTGGATTTTTTGCTATTGCAAGATTGTAAACCTGAAAGTATTGGCGTAAATAAGCAGTAATTATTTTCATCCCAACGAGCATCTGGGTTTGTTGAGTTCGTGCCCTGTCAGAAGACTGCGATCTACATCGTTTCCTCAATAGGACGATAGAATTGTCGCAGAAATTTCATTCCCGATGAAGAGAAGATTGGTAAACATACTTGGCGTCTTGTTGATTATAAGCGGGACCGCCTGTAATCAGTGGTGGCTATCTGGGCTATTCAGTCCTGATGGGCATTTTGGCTCTATCGAGCTTAAAATACGAATTGCTCTTTTTCAAATACTTCTTATTGTAACAGGCCTTGTTCTTTTACGCAAGCGTAGAAAAAGCATGCAATTTTCCCTCTCCATATATCTTGCCATCTTAGGATGGGGGGGGCTTGTTGTTGGAATTTTACTGAATGAATGGATCGTGGCTAAAATATGGAATATTTACGATCTCTCTGCCCAAATCATCGTTTGGGGAGGAACTGTGATTAGTATTCTTGCAGGCGCTGTTCTGATAAAAGTTCGTCACCAAATATCAGCGCATATCATTTTACAATCAGCCCTGATAATTGGCGTTCTCTCCATTTTTCCTCTGATTGAAGGGGGACTCCGTATTTCAGGGTACCCGATTTGGTCAGGAGGCACGCCGCCGCTTCCATTCAAAGTTGAACCGGGGAATAAACTCTATACAACCGATGAGCATGTAGGTTTTCGATTGTTGCCAGGAAAATTTACAGTGACTTTACCCGATGGTTATTCGTTTCACATGACACATCTTCCTGATACATTAAGAATCACTCACCCCCTGGAAACATATCATTTCCCATCACAGAAGAAAGAAATATGGATTTTTGGATGCTCGTTTACTTATGGATGGGCATTGAATGATGAGGAGACTTATCCATGGCTGTTGCAAGAACGATTCGAAAATTATGAGATTGTGAATTTCGGCGTGATGGGCTATGGAATATTACAATCATATCTCCAATTGCAAGAGGCTCTCAAAAGTCGCGATTCGAAACCTCAAATTGTGATTATCAATTATGCGTCATTTCACGATGAACGCAATATTCTTCCAAGAAGTCGCCAAAAAATTCTGAAGATTACCAATTACCTTGGGCCAATCATCCATCCTCCATACGCGGATATTGATCAGAATGGAAGACTGAGTTATACAACAACGCCTATTGAATATCATCCGTTACCGCTGATGAAATATTCAGCGTTTCTTAATCTGCTTGATGATGGATATAACCGCATTGAGAACATGTGTTATGATCAACGGGGAATCTCGAAAGCGATTCTGCAAGAATTCTTTAACCTGGCGAAACAGAACCAGATTGAAATGATCGTGGCCGGTATTTATGCAGATTCTAAAACAAAGGAGATGCTTACCGATTGTCAGCGTATTGGGATGAAATCTGTTGATATTTCGGTAGATTTAAAGATGCCGCACTATATCATGCTTCCTCATGATAATCATCCGAGTCCCCTGGCGAATCAAGAATATGCGAAAAAATTGGAACAATTTTTGAGAGAACAAATGCATTTGGTCACGTTTTAAAAATAAGTCCACCGCTCAGACTTCCGAAGTCTTACGCAAACAGTGAAGTTATTTTTTACATTTTACTTATGAAACGATATATAGGAAGTATTGGCATCCTAATGATTGCGATGGGGGGGGCCTGCAATCAATGGGTGTTATCGGCAATATTCAGCCCCGACGGCAATTTCGGTTCGTTTGAGCTAAAAATACGGATTGCTGTTTTTGAAATATTTCTTATCGCAACAGGCTTTTTTATATTGCGACATCGCCAAACAGACCTCCATTTTCGAAAAAAATCGGTGATTGCCATCTTCGGATGGGCGGGGATTGCGAGCGGCATTTTGATGAACGAATGGGGAATGGCAAAACTATTCGGCCTGTATGATTTTTCTGCAAAAATAGGAGTCTGGTTTTTTACCATTGCCAACATCCTTATTGGGAGCGTCCTTCTGAAACACCGCAATACGATTTCAGAAAAAGCCACTTTTCCCTGGCTGATCAAAAAAGCTGCTCAACACTCGTTTCTGCTTTCGCTTATTTGCGGATACATTCTCATCGAGCTATTTTCATATTACTATTTTCAGCATATCCTTCCTTCAGGATTGCGAGGAAGCGTCTATTTTGTCCTCACCGGAACTGCCAGTTCGCAACCATCTATTCAACCATATTTATGGTCGAATTATCGCCCGAATCCGGCATATCCGCAAGTCAATCAATATGGGTGGCGTTATGGTGGGGGCGCCAAAACGCATCGTTTTCGCATCTTTTGTTCTGGAGGGTCAACGACCTGGTCAGACCGCGCAACTTCGCCTGAAAAAAC
>DF820456.1:531522-547155 GCA_000739515.1 Candidatus Moduliflexus flocculans | reverse complement strand
GTTTTCGCATCTTTTGTTCTGGAGGGTCAACGACCTGGTCAGACCGCGCAACTTCGCCTGAAAAAACTTATCCCGCGCAGTTGGAACAATATTTACAATCTCAGGGATACGATGTGGATGTCGTGAATGGCGGGGCATCATATTATACGTCCGCAGAAGAATTAGGAACGCTGGCATTTCGAGGCATCTATACTGAACCAGACCTTGTGTTGATTCATACTGGCGGCAATGACATCTATCCACTCATGTCGCCGCGAGCGTATCAACCCGATTATAGCCATTGGCGGACAGTAGATGGCGGGTATGATAATTTAAGTCGTAATGATCTGTTTCGCGCGGCCTGGATCGTGCCATCATGGACGTTTCGCGTCTGGGCGACGCTGCGCCTGAAACCCGATGCCATGATGCGCGCGATGTTGTCGAAAGAACTGGATAGCGCCATGAATATTTTATTAGATACCAACGATTTTAGCCAGCGTCAGCCTGTGGGATTGGAGCGCAACTTGCGCAGCATGATCGCAATCACCCGCGCTCACGGCGCAACGCCAGTCACCATTCTTTTCAACCAGCATAGCGAGCGGTATCATCAATTTCTGCTCCCGTTTCTCAAAAATGATCCGCAGAAATATGCTGAAGTGCGTCAACGGGCAGACATGGCGATGAGTATGGTGAATCAGACGATCTTGCGCGTGTCGAATGAACTGAATGTTCCGGTGATCCCGTATCATCTGTTTACCCCAAGTCACGACGATTATTGGCAAGATCAATGTCATCTGAATGAAGAAGGTCTGGTTGAAAAAGCGATGTTTATTGGAAAATGGTTGGTTGAACTCGATGTATTAAAAGGGGCTGTCAACAATTAGAGGTTCGCATGATTCCTTCAACAAGCAATACGCCTAAAGTCAGCGTACAGATCACGACATACAACCGTGAGCGGTATATCGTCCAGGCGATAGAAAGCGTCCTGATGCAGCAAACGGATTTCGAATTTGAGATCGTTGTTGGAGATGATTTCTCCACAGATCGCACGCGAATGATTCTTCAACAGTACGCAGACGCATTTCCGCAAAAGATTGTGCTTCTCTTCCATCCCCAACATATCGGCCTCATGTCCAATTTTATGGTGACGTATCAACAATGTCGCGGAAAGTATATTGCGTTTTTAGACAGCGATGATTATTGGACGGATCCCCAGAAATTACAAAAACAAGTCACGTTTTTAGATCAGCATCCAGAGGCCGTTATGTGCGCGCACTGGGTGGAAATCATTGATGAAGAAGGCGGGGAGATTATCAAACGCTATGGCCTGCCTGAAAAGCGCGGCCCTCAAACGTTAAAGCCCTTTTATACGGCGGACGATATCCTTGGCGACGGATTATTTTTTCATATCAGCAGCGCGATGTGCAGAAAAGTGTTTACGGAATTGCCAGGTTGGCTGACAGGCTTAGAGATCGAAAATGATTTTGCCTTGCCATTATTAAATGATCCATACGGACATCTTGTGTTTCTCGATGAAACAATGGGGGTGTTCAGAGCGCATCACCAGGGGATTTGCTCAGGCGAAATGCCATTCACGAATTTACAAAGAGCGGAGCGAGCCTGGCTGTTGGTTGGAAAACATCTTGGGTTGAACCGACGAGAATCTTTTCGCCGAGGTTGCTCCAAATTTGTCTATATTGAACTATGCAGACTTCATCAGGCCAATGGTCGAATCGCGCGAGCCTTTTCTGCCGCATACAAAGCGGTGAGAATGGCTCCGCGTCATTTGAAACAAGCCACCTTCTTCCAGGCATTGTCAATTATGAGCGGTCAGCGTACATGGCCGTATGTTCTGATTGAGCGACTGTTGCAGTGTTATCGCTTTATCAGGATCAATGGGTTGAGGGTGTTTAAATGGTGCTGTGGAGAAGCGATCTATCAACGTGTCAAACTTGCCTACCATCAGTTTCGAATCTCTGACTGATATTGTTACAGCATATCAAAGACACTTGAGAATAGGACAATCGCAAAAGAGATGTCGATGATTAATCGTGAACGACTCATCCGTATTTTTCCAACAATAGAGTTTGTGGCGCAATGTCCGCATGATGGCGCGAATTTGAACATGCTCAAACCGATCATCCCTGGTATGCGCTGCCTTGTTGAATGCGCATGTCCGGCATGTGGCAATGGGTACTACGCCGATCTGCCGGTTGGACAAGCCTTGTGGTCTCCGATGATAATCAATCGGAAATCAGGAGAAATTTATGACCCGTTTCGTCAGTTAGCAGAGCGCGGGGCGGCAGTCTGGTTCTTCGAATGGTTTCGGCAGCCGCTTCAAAACAGTTTCTTGCATCCCGATAGCAGAAAGATTGTCCCAACTGTGCAGATATTTCATCGGTCTGAGCGTATTGTGGTGCTGAATTGCCTTGATTTTCTCTATGGACATTCGCTGCTCAAGTTGTTAAATGCGCAACGCTATCTTGATCACACTCCTGAATTAGGGTGTTGCGTGCTTGTCCCAACTCAACTGCGGCATCTCGTGCCGGATGGCGTCGCTGAAATTTGGGAAGTCCCTCTCGCTATAAACGAAGGGTGGGGATGGTACCCCTCTCTCCAAACATGGATTGCGCATAAAATCACGCAATACCGTGAATGTTTCCTGAGTCCGGCGTATTCTCACCCCAGTCATCACGTGTACGATCTGTCTCGTTTTGTGAAAAACCTCCCTGATGTCTCAGAGAGGCTCATTGGACGGCAGCCGGTGATCATGTATTGTTACCGAGAAGACCGACTCTGGGGACGCACGCCTGCGCAGCAAGACCGCAATATTCGAGCGCTTTATCGCCAATTAACGCGTATTTTCCCCAATCTACTGTTTGTTTTGACCGGTTTTGGGCAAAGAAACATAAGCTTGCCGCCGAGCGCCGGAGTTTTAGACCTTCGAACGCCTCGCTTCGATCTTGAACGCGATCTGCTCTGGCTCGCGTATATGACCCATGCCGATTGCGCTGTCGGCATACATGGATCGAACATGCTCCTGCCCTCCGGGTTAGCAAAATCGACCGTGGAACTCGTTCCCCGTTCCCGCTTGGGAAATAGCGTTCAGGATTTTTTGTTTCCGCCATCCCTTCAGGCTCCTCGCGATGCGCTCCTGTATTATCGAATGCTCTATGGCAACGAAACCTTGTCGAATATTCACCCCTCTATGGTGGCAGACCTCGTTGCCAATGCCATCTCGTATAGCCCTATGAACGCCCAATGGTTTCAATGCGGCGAACAGGACGCGTTTGAATTCGCCGCCTGGCCTGCAATTTGCGAACATCCTGTTTTTAAACAGGCCGCAACGCATCTTGGCTCTCAACCGAACCTATCGTGGTCAGGCGCTATGCGGGCTTATCTCGCAGAGTTTTTTTTCAGGGAAAAGGGTGAATAATGCGGCCATCATTGACGACCCCTGTCGTTTTCATGATTTTCAACCGTCCCGAGCTAACAGCGCGAGTTTTTAATGCGATTGCTCAGGTAAAACCGAAAACGGTGTTCGTGATCGCAGATGGCCCGCGTTTCCCCGAAGAGGCTGGACGATGTGAGGAGGCGCGCTCCGTGTTGCAACGAATTGATTGGGACTGCGAGGTCAACACCAATTTTTCAGCAACGAACTTAGGGTGTAAATATCGAGTTGCCAGCGGGTTAGACTGGGTGTTTTCTCAGGTAGAAGAAGCGATTATTTTAGAGGATGATTGCCTGCCTTCGCCCTCATTTTTCTTCTTTTGCCAGCAATTATTGGAAAAGTATCGCGATGACGAACGCATCATGTGGATTACGGGCAATAATTTCCAGAATGGACACTCTCGAACAGAATATGGTTATTATTTTTCGAAATATAATCATGGATGGGGGTGGGCAAGTTGGCGAAGGGTCTGGCAGTTTTATGATGTTGAGATGAAAGCGTGGCCGAACTATAAAGCGGCGAATCTGTTGCCGTTGATGTTTGATGATTCCTATGAATATAGATACTGGGTCCCGATTTTTGAAGACACATTTCGCGGAAAGATTGATACATGGGATTATCAAACGAGATTTCTGTGTTGGTCTCAAAATGGCTTGACCATTATCCCGAATGCCAATTTGGTCTCGAATATCGGATTCGGCAAGGATGCAACACATACGACGACCGCTTCACATTTAGCAGAAATGCCAACGCATGATATGTGGGAGATTACACATCCTCCGTTTGTTATCAGGCATCGTGAGGCCGATCTCTATACGTTTGATACGATGTTTGGCGGACAAGAAATGCGCATGCGAGATCGACAGCTTCATGTTCGATTGAAACGAAAACTTTCCAGATTGAGAACGAAAATACTTCATAAGCTCGCCGTTCTCAAAACATATTTGCCATGACATATTGGTCATATTAAAAAAGGTTGATGAGGGATGGGCATAACACCTGTAGCTAAAATGGGAGAAACTCTTAGTCTGATGAATACCCGATTAAAACAATTAGTTAAAAAATTTTTTCAGCGGTTTAATCTTGATATTTCACGAAAAAAGCCTCATCACGCGCCACAGATTCCGAGGGCTTCGATGGGGCAATGCCTGGAATGCGCCATTCGAAATGGGCTTGTTGTTCATGCCGTCATTGATGTCGGCGCAGCTTATGGCACGTGGCCGTTATATCAAGCGTTTCCAAATGCGTTTCATCTCTTGATCGAACCTGTTGAGGAATTTTACCCCGCGTTACGCGGAGTCGTTGCTCGTTTGCCTCATGCCGAACTGATTTGCGCGGCTGCGACGCGTCGAAGCGAACGCCTGACTATTCATGTCCACCCAGACTTGATCAGATCATCGTGTTACGAAGAGGATGAAGATTCGGATGTCAATGGGATCGAACGGATCGTTCAAGGCATAACGCTTGATGAACTTTGTCAACAACAGAAGTTAGCGGGACCATATCTGATGAAAATTGATACACAGGGCGCTGAATTGGATGTGTTATCAGGGGCAGAAAAGACTCTACTTGACGCAGAAATGGTGATTCTTGAAGTCTCATGCTTTCAATTTTTCAAAGGCGGCCCCCAATTCTATGAGTGTATTCAGTTTATGAACGCGCATGGATTTGTTGTGTATGATATCTTCGATTTACAGTATCGCTTGTTCGATGGAGCGATGTCTCAGGTTGATATCGCCTTTGTCAAAGAAAATAGCCGTTTGCGAGCTTCTCATTGTTATGCGACCGCCGAGCAGCGCCGTCAGCAGAACCAACGGTTCCAAAAGCGGCATGGGTAGTACATCGTTGTAAACGTTTTTAGGAGTGCGAAATCTTGATTTCGCGTGTCACATCAAGATTTGACACTCCTGGATGCCAGTAAAATTACTGAAACAATGCAGTCGTTAAATCCAAAATTCGTTTTCATCTCAGCAATACGGTGTATTCGAAATGACGTTTTCCAGATTTATGCAATATTTTCGGCCGGGAACGCTTGCGCAGGCTCTTGCTCAAAAAATGACGGGGCGCGTCTCATCCAATTCTCCAGCGACATCACTTGCAGAGGAAATCCGGCGTTTACGCGCCCTGCCGCGTTACCAATCCACCATCACAACGGTATTTGAGCATCCATTCGAAGTGGTGGATGCCCCGACGTTTCTGGTCAGCTATCACGAGATTTTCGAACGCGGAATTTATGCCTTCAATCCCGCCACTGATTCGCCATATATCATTGATTGCGGCGCGAATACGGGGGTGAGCGTGGTATTTTGGGGACTTTCGCATCCCAACGCGCAGATCGTTGCGTTTGAACCTGATCCAACTATTTTTTCAGTGCTCAAACGGAATGTGGAACGTTTTGGCTTTGCAGAACGCGCGACGTTATATCAAAAAGCGGTTTGGACGACAGAAACCACCTGCGAGTTTTGGAGCGAAGGCGCGCATTCCGGGCGCATTCCCAAACATGGCGATGACGCGCGTCGAATCCAGGTGAATGCCGTCCGGTTACGACCGTTTCTTGAGCGCCGGGTGGATTTTCTGAAAATTGATATTGAAGGCGCAGAAACCGACGTGATTCTGGATTGCGCTGATTCGTTAAAGAATGTAGCGCATATTTTTATCGAATATCACGCCCATATCGCCGAACCGCAACGATTGCATGAATTATTGAATGTGCTTCACGCTGCGGGATTCAGGTACCAGATTCACGATATTTTTCCTGTGCGCCAACCATTTATCGAGCATCCGACTGTCTTAGGAATGGACTTACAACTGAATATTTTCGGGTATCGAGAATCAATCAACGAGGTCTCATGATGCTGACAAGTGTTTGCCGTTGTTTCAAGATTATCACAACTCAACCTCAATTTCCGGTCGTTGTGATTATTCCTATCCATAAAATAGAGCTTTCATCGTTCGAACAGATCGCGTTGAAACAATGTCTTACGGTTCTTTCCCGACATCAGATGACGATTATTGCGCCTGAAGGACTTGCGCTTGAACGTCTTCACCTGTCACATCCAAATGTCAACGTTGAACTGTTCGACAAGCATTGGTTTCGAAATGAACTGCAATATAATAAACTGATGCTTTCGCCAGAATTCTACCGCCGCTTCCTTCGCTATAAATTTATGCTCATCTGTCAATTAGACACGTTTATTTTCAAAGATGAGCTTCTCTACTGGTGCGAGCAGGGATTTGATTATATCGGGGCGCCATGGTTTAATGATTGGTTTCAGGAATATTCATCCGCGCTTATGAAAGGATTGCAGTTTTTGCATATTCCTTTCGAAAAGCGTGTTGGCAATGGAGGTTTGTCATTGCGACATGTCAAAAAGTGTTTTTTGATTGTGCGAATGTTTCGTTCTAAAGCCGCCCGTTGGGGCGAAAGGGGAACGCATTTCCACGAAGACCTTTTTTGGTCATATTTTGTGACAAGCTATATTCCATTTTTTAAGGTCCCGAATATTCAAACAGCGCTTCGTTTTTCATTCGAAAGCCAACCTCAAGCCTGTTATGAATTGAATCATCGAGAACTGCCATTCGGATGTCACGCCTGGGAGAAACATGGCCTTGAATTCTGGCGCCCTTTTTTAGAGGAGTATGGATACACACTTTGAACATAGAGAAACATCCTCCGGTAAACCATAATAATTTATGAGTCAGGATATTCGCCAATAATAATGGACACAACGCTCCCTAAAATCTCAATTGTGACGCCATCATTCAACCAGTCTCGATTTCTTGAGGCCACTATCCAGAGTGTTCTGCTTCAAGGGTATCCTAATCTTGAATATATTATCATTGATGGCGGATCAACCGATTCCAGCCGAGAGATCATCAAAAAATATCATACTCATCTCTCGTTTTGGCGCAGTGAGCCTGATGCCGGACAGTACGATGCGATTAACCAGGGATTTGCTCATGCCACCGGGGAAATTATGGCATGGTTGAATAGCGACGATCTCTATTTTCCCTGGACATTGGCAACAGTGGCAAGCATCATGACGCGCTTCCCGGAGATTGCGTGGCTGACAACGATGACCCCCTGTTTTTTCGATGCCTCCGGGATATGCACCGGAGTTCAACCCTTGCCCGGTTTTTCACGCGAGGCGTTTTTAGACGGGCGTTATGTGCCCTGGGGAAACAACCGCATCGGATGGATTCAACAGGAATCTACGTTTTGGCGCAGAGAACTGTGGGAAAATATCGGAGGGAAAATTTCAGAAGAAACTGGTTTAGCAGGCGATTTCGATCTCTGGTGCCGATTTTACGAAGTGACCGAATTATATGGCACGCCGTGTTTATTAGCTGGATTCAGAAGCCATGCTCAACAACGAAGCGTACAGTCGCAAGCCTATCGAGATGAAGCGCTCGCGTCGCTCGAACGGATGCGCAGTAAACAGCATTGGGTGAAAACGCCTCCCGAAGATTACTGGGCGAGAAAAATAGGCTTGCAGCATCTCCCGATGATTGGCAAACATTTTCCTGCCGCTCCGAAACGGTATGCTGGAAAAAAAATCGTCCGAAGCATGTCCGAAACATCAGAAATGTCGTGGAAAATCGAAACAATCGAGTTTGTGGCGTATGATGAGTAAATCATATTCATTACAGCAGCTTCCGCCAGCGCCGCCGGGGAAAACCGGCTGGCCCTGGACAGAAGAAACCTCTTCCGGTTCAACAAAGAAACCTGACGGAACGCCCTGGCCGCGCATGACCGTCGTGACGCCCAGCTATAATCAGGCCGATTTTCTTGAAGAAACCCTGCGTTCCGTATTGCTTCAGGGATATCCGAATCTGGAATATCTCGTCATTGATGGCGGCAGCACCGATGGAAGCGTCGAATTGATCAAAAAATATGCGCCGTATTTGACGCACTGGGTGAGCGAACCGGATCGCGGGCAATCTCATGCCATCAATAAAGGCTTGCAGCAAGCGCATGGAGAGATTCTCTGCTGGCTGAATTCGGACGATCTGTTGAAACCTGGGGCATTATATCACGTGGCCTCGATGTTTCGCGATCTCGCTGCGCCGTCCTGGATTGTAGGCGCGACAGAACTGATTGCTCGCGATGGAACCTATTTGGACATTCAACAGGTGCGCGACATTGACGAGCGCTTCTTTTTGACCTGGAGCGATAGAATTTGGCTTCCACAGCAATCCACGTTCTGGAATCGCGCGATGTGGGAACTCGTGAAACCTCTTCGCGAAGACTTGACGTATGTGATGGATGTGGCGTTATGGCTGAAGATGTTTCAGGTCGTGCGCCCTGAGACCACGCCGCGCATTCTATCGTCATATCGCATACACGAAGTGAGTAAAACGGTTTCTGCGCCCATGCATTCTCGACAAGAGTTGATCGAACTGCTGAAAATATATCTGCGGCAAGTTCCTCATTCCGAATCAGCGAAACGCCTGTTTATTTCGCATCAGTCCGAAGAAATGCTGGAGTGGGCGTATAAAAGTTATGATGCGCATTACTATCGCAACGCAAGCGAGGAGTTATGGTTTGCCGTCAGGATGTTTCCTTCAATGATCTTGAAGAAAAAATGGCTTTTTCTTGCGATCCTGCTGAAAATGGGCGGGGGATCATCAGCCACCAGAGAGTGATGCGTTTTATGACAATTCTCTGATGAGTTGATGTGCGCCTGTTTTTAGACGAAGAAATCACAAATTGCGATGAATGTTATGCACAATCAAATTGAGCGAAATGACGTAGTTCTTCCTCCGAGATATGATTCATGAGACTATATTAGGGCGTTTCTTGACGAATATGGCAGTAGTTCTCATTCTTCACTATAATAGACATTATTGGAAATAAGGATTTGACCCACCCCTTGCCCCTCCCAAGAGGGGAATTTCGGAATGATGTTCTTATTTCCGATAATGTCTAATGTAGCAAATCTAAATCAAATGTGTCCTCGGTGGGACAGGCATTCTTGCCTGTCAGCGCAGATAAGAATGTCTGTGCCGCCGTTAAGGGAAATATTATGTGTTATCATAAACGACTGATTTCTATAAGCATCCTTTTGGTTATTCTTTTAGGAGGACTATATTATCGTATTCTCAATTTCTCTCATGATATTGATGGACACCATATATTTAGACAAACTCATGTTGCTTCCAATATTTACTATTTTCTAAAAGATGGGATATCAATTTCTCCTAAGATGTTTACTCAAAATCAAACGTATAAAATTTTTGACTTTCCCCTCTATCAAATGATCATCGCCATACTATGCACTGCTTTAGATTCTCAAATAGTTATGACAGCAAGAGCATGCAATCTTCTGATTTATTGTTTTACGTATGTCACATTGTATGGGATAATGGTTCATTGCAAGACGAATAAACGAGTTATTTTTTTTACGTTGTTTTTTTATTCTATTTCCCCACTTAACGTTTTTTATAATCGAGCAATCATCCCTGATAATCTTGGTATATTTTTGGGGTTTCAGTCACTATTTTACTTTCTTTTATGGGACAAAAAAACAATCATATCATGGTACTACGTTGCTATGGTCGGCACTGGTATATTGACAACGTTGATAAAAAACCCTATCTATTTACCAATTATGTGTACGATCTTCTTATGGTTTATATTCCATCATCATATTCGAGTTTTTTATTCGCTGAGAGTAGGATTGTTTGTGTTTAGCATCGGCGTTACTGTTGTCTTCTATAAGCTGTTTTCAAATTATATTAATATTCATTCTTTTAAGACGCCTTCATGGGAATTTGCATGGTATTTTTCGACACTGCCACAAAGATTTCAAACAATCACGTACATGGCGATAATCAATCGTTTCTTCTTTGAGGTTGTATTTCCTCCTGTATTCATGTTATTTATAATAGGATTTCCTCTCTATCTCTTAAATTATAGAAATTACTTAAAAAAACAAGAGGAGTTTGTTGTGATGTTAGGATTACAAGGAGGGTCGCTCCTTACGATCTTGCTCTTTCTGAATGTGAATAGAATTCACAACTATTATCAGATGCCGTATGTATTTATTACATGTTTCTTTTCAGCATATGGTATAAATGTGGTTTTTACGCAAATTAATAAACTCATTATGTCTTATAACTTCTCAACGAAATTGATTATAAAAGCGATGCTTATGACCGTGTTCATCGTATTCTTTCTGCACACAGTACGATTTTCTCTGTTTACTAATAAAGAACCTCATGATATGATTGAGGCAGGTAATTTTATACACACGAATACTCCAGCAGAAGCTTTTATCTTTTATGTTAAAACAGACGATTGGGACCCGAGCTTTTTATATTATGCCAAACGAGAAGGGTATAATGTAGGGATTGAACAATTATCCGAATCTTTTCTGCAAGATAAGATAGAAGAATACACTAAATTTTATAGGCAGTTTTATCTTTATCTCCCAAATACCTTTTTTTCTCAAGGTAAAGATATTTTGGAGAATTATAACAGTCATAATGTACAATGCTCTCCTCAGGATGGTTGTCTTATGAAGCTATAGGTTCTGTTGGAGAAATTTACAACGGTGGTCTCAATATTACGCATTCAGTGTTTTCACGAAAGTTCCATACGCTTGGCTACATATTAAAGAGATGTCTGGAAAAATCGAAATACATGGGCTTCATGCCTCGAAAGCAAAGAGCCACAAATATCGTTGAGCATGATTTGGCAAGCATTGTTATGGCAGGAGATGCAACGATTATGAAACATCTAAAAATCGCTATTGTTAATGAAATATGCGTCGCCGGAGCGACGAGGTGCGCTCGCGATCTTGAGAAACATCTTTCTTCATCGCATGTTGTCAGATATTATCCTAAAGACGAGACGAAAAAAGAAACAATACACTCATTATTAAACGATCTTGCCGAGTTTGCTCCTGATGTCGTCCATTGTCATTCCTATTACGGCGATTTGCCGTATCGCGCTCTTCAAATCATTGCCTCGCGCTATCCGACCTGCTTTACGCCGCATGATCCGCGCCCATTAGGGACGCCGCATCCTTCAGATACAATGTGTTGGGATTGCCCTCGTTCCCATGCCTGTTTTCGATGCGCGCGCGTCTCCCGCTTGCGGAAATTACTGCTGCTGAATCCATATTTTTGGCATCGGCTCTACAAACGATATATCCATTTCCGACTTCCCCGGCATATACGGATTATTTCTCCCAGCCGATGGTTGCAACAACGTCTTCTTGCGTCAGAATGGCGGCATTTTTCTATTGACTATATTCCAAATGGAATAGACCTCGAAGACTTTCGCGAGGTCAAAAATGCGCGAGTACAGTTAGGAATTTCTGACGCGGAAAAAATCATCCTGTACGTGGCCTTTACCGGCAAATGGGCATTGAATGGCCGGAAAGGGTTATACTATTTGTCCGAAGCGTTCTTCCAAAAAATACTTCCGACGTATCCTGACGCGAAGTTATATGTTGCCGGAGAAGGGCTTATTCCAAATCATCCCAACGTCGTGCCATTAGGCTTTCTCTCTCAGGAAATATTACCGTTATATTATTCGGCGGCTGACGTGTTTGCTGTGCCAACATTAGCCGATAATCTTCCTTATACGATTTTGGAAGCGATGAGTTGTTCGACGCCAGTCGTTGGCTCAAGAGTTGGCGGAATTCCTGAACAAATCGAAGAGGACGTGACAGGTTATCTCGTCCCTCGCGGCGACATCAAGGCTTTAGGGGAGGCTCTGCTGCATATTTTGCATGACCGAAAAATGCGTGATGCAATGGGACGGGCGAGTCGCGCCAGAGTCGAAAACATATTCAGTATGGCACATTTTATCCGCCAGCATGAAACACTCTATCAAGAATTGCAACAAACGACAGCATCGGTTTTTCACAAGGGATAGCATGAGGTTATGCAAAAATTATTGATCATAACCCCCTCTATAGTTCGTGGAGGGACAGAAGAATATGCTCTTCAAATTGGGGCTGCCGCGCTTGCGCAGCAATGGCATGTGACGTTCGCCTGCCCGCATATTGTTGAGAATCGCACGCTCATCGCCGATGCGAAAAAAGCTGGCTTAGATTGTGTTTCTATGGCGATTGCAGAACAGGCAGAGAGTTGGCGCGAGCCTCGCTATAAACATGCGCTGCGATTTATTGAAACCCTGCGGCATGTGCGCCGAATTCGGCCTGATGTCGTCCAGTTGAATCTGCCATTTCCCAATTTAAGTTTCGGCAGTATTCTGGCATGTGCGATCTTGAACATTCCGACAGTCGTTATTTTTCATTTGACGCCTGCCGTATTTCCGCTCGGCCCGAAGCGCCTTCGCGCCTATCAATGGGCGAAAAGTCGCCGGCAGTCCTGGATCGCGGTATCAGAATTCAATCGCCAGATTGTCAGCGCCTCTTTTCGAATCCCTCTTGCTGAGATTCGCCGTATTTATAATGGCATCCCGTTATCGAATTTTTCGTGGTCTGATGATATCCATCAACAGCAGCGCAGAGACATCCGTCAGCAATTCGGCATGACGGATAACATGAAACTCATTATCACGGTCGGACGGCTGCATCAGCAAAAAGGCTATGACGATTTGATTCCTGTCATTCCTCACATTCTGAAAGAGTTTCCCGACGCCAGATTTCTCTGGGTTGGAGATGGGCCGCAGCGTAACCATCTTCAGCAGCGCCTTGAAGAATACGGCATTGCCTCGCATGTCACATTCACGGGTTTCAGGCAGGATGTCTCAGTCTTGCTACACGCCGCCGATCTTTTCGTATTTCCGACCCATTTCGAAGGATTGCCATTTGCCGTATTGGAAGCGATGGCATGCGGAGCGCCGGTGGTCAGTTCTCGCGCCGCCAGCCTTCCCGAAATCATCGAACATGGCACGCATGGACTTTTATTTCGTACCGGAGATAGCTGCGAGCTTTTGGAAACGATCCGCTGGGCATTACGCCATCCTGAACAGATGCAAACAATGGCGCAGCAGGCACTGTTGCGCGTACAGGAATTTAATCAGGATACAATGATTACTCAAACCTTGGGCCTCTTACATGAGATTTCTCATGTTTCCTTGCCAGAGGACATTTTATGAGAGAGAGACAGGTATTCGCATATTTTGGACATCATAAATGCGGGAGTTCATGGCTCGCCGCGATACTTGCTGAAATCTGTCGGAGAATGCGCCTGAATTACGCCTATGTCCATAGTTCTCACATGTTTCATGAGCAATTAGAGGCGTTCATCACAGAACGCCGCCTTCATGCGCTGGCTTACACAAATGCCAAAATGAATTATGTCAAGGAGATGCCGCCGTTTCGAGGGTTTCACGTCGTGCGCGATCCCCGCGACCTTTTAGTCTCTGCGTATTTTTCGCATTTACATTCTCACCCGACCGAGGGATGGCCTGCGCTTGAAGAACATCGCCAACGTTTGCAGCAGGTTTCTCAAGAAGATGGATTGTTGTTAGAAATGCAATTCAGTAAAATCGTCTTCGATGATTTAGCCTCCTGGGATTATGCACAGCCGAATGTCTTGGAAATGAAACTGGAAACGCTGGCGCATGATCCGTATGAGCCACTGATTCAAGCATTTTCATTTTTAGGCATGTTAGACGAGCGATATGGCATCAAAGCGTATCTTTCTTGCGCAATCTCCCAGAAAATTCGAGGAATCGTGAAACAGATCGCGCCATTGGCTGGGATGCCTGGGAAAATTTCGATTCATGATCTGCTGGCGATTATTTATCGCAACCGCTTTTCCGCGAAAACCGGCGGAAGATTGCAAGGCAAAGAAGATGTCACCAGTCACTATCGCAAAGGCGTGCCGAATGATTGGGTAAATCATTTTACCCCGGCGATTCGGCAGCAGTTTAAAAACGAATATCAAGAACTGCTGCTGAGGTTAGGCTACGAAACGACAACCGACTGGTAAGAACTGTGCGAAAAAAAATATTGGTTATTTCGCCGATTCCGACGCATCCGCGCAACGCCGGACACCGCGAGCGGATTTATCAGCTGCTGCGGCAGATGCAGATGTTTGGGCATGACGTGCATCTGTTGCACGTTACGCTGGAACGCGGCGGAGATTCAGAGGCGATGCGCGCATGCTGGGGCGACCGCGTTCATTTATTTCAACATGATATTGCGCGGACGCCGTATCGCTGCTCGCCGTCGTTGCATGGCACGTTCGCCGGAAAACTTGCGCGGAGAGTGCTGTATACGTTCGGTCGTGAATATCATTGCCCGTACGCCATTGATGATTGGTATGATCCAGCGTGTGAAGATGCGGTCGCTCAACTGCATCAATGGATTCGTTTTGACATTGTGATTGTGGAATATGCGTTTTTTTCAAAAGTATTGACATGCTTTGACGCAAGTATTGTAAAAATTATTGATACGCACGACATATTTGGCAATCGGCACAAGATGTTCCAGCAACAAGGACAGACGCCTGTCTGGTTTTATACGACGCGGCGCGAGGAACGGCGCGGCTTGCGGCGAGCCGACGTGATTCTCGCGATTCAGGAAGAAGAACGACGCTATTTCGCCGCATTGCTGCCGGAGAAACAGGTGGTCACGGTCGGGCATTTCGCGCAACTCGATCAGTTGCCCTTCAAAACAACTGAGCCATTGACGCTGCTCTTTTTCGCCTCGTCCAATCCAATCAATCTGCATGGGTTGCAGGCGTTTCTGCAATCGTGTTGGCCGATGATTCGGGAACAGACGAGCGCGCGCCTGCTTGTCGCAGGCAGCGCGTGTCAGGCGCTGCCGGATGATGAAGCGTATCAGAAAATTGGGATGGTCGAGGCGGCGAAAGATGTCTACAAACAGGCTGATATTGTGATTAATCCGATTCTGTTCGGCACGGGCTTGAAAATCAAAAACATCGAAGCGATGGGCTATGCGAAAGCGCTTGTGACAACGCCAACTGGCGCCAAAGGATTGGAAGATGGCCGGCAGAAGGCATTTTTCGCGGCTGAGATGCCGGACGAATTCGCGCAGCGCGTCATCGAACTTCTTTTGAATCATGCACTACGCCACAAGATGAATGGAGAAGCCTATCAATATGTTTTCGCGCTTCAACAACAGCATAGCGCTCGACTGGCAGAAGTATTACTGCATAAACCCAATATTTATAGATGCGAGCATTGATTTTTAATAACTGATGTTACGCAGCGCCGCCGACAATTCCCCTCCTGGGAGGGGCAAGGGGTGGGT
>DF820456.1:524693-531447 GCA_000739515.1 Candidatus Moduliflexus flocculans | reverse complement strand
CTCCCCGGAGGGGAGTGTGCGGTCATTCGTCTCGAATCGGCTGCGTAACATGAGTTAATAAGACTTCACAGGTTTTTAAAACCTGTGAAGTCTCGGTGCGATGCGATATGAATTTTTAATGCTCGTATCTACTTATAAAACGCAAGTTTTTGAAAAAAGCCATTATTGTAATGTTAAAAAATAATATCCACATTGTTCCCTTCGGCAGGCTCAGGGAACGCTGCTGCTCGTTCCCTGAACCTGCCGAAGGGTCTTTACATTTTACATTGAAAAAACGTTGAGAAAAAACAGGGGTATGTTCATATTATCGTCAAATTCTGTGTTAAGAGGATTTCTTATGAATGTCTTCATACTTTGCACTGGGCGCTGCGGCTCGATGACCTTTATCGAGGCGTGCAAACAGATCACGAATTATTCCTGCGGTCATGAGTCGAGAGAGCATCTTCTCGGCGCTGACCGGCTGAATTACCCGAAAAATCATATCGAAGCGGATAACCGGCTTTCATGGCTTCTCGGACGTTTAGAGGCCGCGTATGGCGATCATGCATTCTATGTGCATTTAAAAAGAGATGATACCGACACCGCATGCAGCTATACGAAACGCTATGAGAGGGGGATTATACGAGCTTATCGGGAAGACATTCTTTTTGGCAGTTCGCCGGATTATGATCCTATGGCAGTCTGTTTGGACTTTTGCCAGACGATTAACGCGAACATTGCGGCCTTCTTAAAAGATAAAACTCAGACGATGCCGTTTTCATTCGAATACGCGAAAAGAGATTTTGCCGAGTTTTGGAATCGAATCGGTGCAAAGGGGGATTTAGAGAGGGCGCTTGCCGCATGGGACATCACGTATAACGCTTCAAAACCCGAGCAGCGCGTCTTTCCCTCACGGAGCGATGCGCCTTTTTTTCTGAAATTCCGACGAAAAATGAAGCGTATGCTTCATGAGTTTCCTACCTTCATCCGTAATGTATAACAAGAATACTCATAGCGTTCATGTGATGTCGAAGCCGAGAGTCATTCAAATTGTCAGTCGCTATGTCCCAATAATTGGGCGCGCCGGGCATTTTACCTACCTGTTAGCACTCATGCGCGCGCTGCATCAACACGGCTACCAACTTGAATTAGACGTGCTTGATCCCTGGTTTCTGCCTGAACAGGTTCCGGGATATATTACGCAGATCGCACAGGTTGTCATTATGCCAGCCTCGTTGATACAATCGTCGAATCACGTTGGACACC
The DNA here is from genome assembly GCA_000739515.1 of Candidatus Moduliflexus flocculans. GTDB lineage: Bacteria > Moduliflexota > Moduliflexia > Moduliflexales > Moduliflexaceae > Moduliflexus > Moduliflexus flocculans. The sequence continues at coordinate 530,202 of DF820456.1, read as the reverse complement.
GATCATTCAAGGCACGATTTTATCCTTTATACAGCAGGCTTCCTGTTTCAATTCTTGCGCCATTACGAAAAGCCTGGTATCGTTTGCGAAAATGCGATATTCCCGGGCATCATCGTCCTGATGCGATTGCAACTGACGCCGAAATCGTATTTGTTAGAGAGCGCTTCGAGAATATCTGTCCTGATATATTCATGGCAAATGAAACATTTTTAGGCAATATTCTCCATGCCTATAAACATAACAGCACAGTGCTAAAAGTGAATATTGCGTTTGATTTGCATCATCAACGGCAAAAGAAATTTTCTGAATCTGGCGTTTCTAAGAAGACACCAGATTGGAACCGACAAAAAGAAATTGCTCTTTTAAATGCCGCCAATATTCTTATCAGCATTCATGAAGATGATACGGTCACATTGCGAGAGATGCTTCCACGCGCAGAAACGATTTGTGTCCCTTTTCCAACAAATTTTTACCCTCATCCTCAAGTAGAGCAAGTTCCGGGACGCTGTCTGTTTGTGGGAAGCAGCATTGATCACAACGTGCATGGCCTGGCCTGGTTTTTGCGCGAGATCTGGCCGCTCGTTTTAGTAAAAGAGCCGCAGGCAACATTGCATATTTGCGGCACCGTCTGCGGATCACTCATGCAGTTCGCGTCGCCGAATATTCAATTGCTGGGTCGCGTTGACGATTTACACGCAGAATACGGCGCGGCGCAAATCTGCGTCATTCCGCTGATTGCGGGAAGCGGCTTAAAGATCAAGCTCGTCGAAGCGCTTTCGCATGGCCGTGCCTGCGTCTCTACATCAGTGGGCGTACAAGGGGTTCGAGAATTAGAAAATAGAGCGGTGCTGGTGGCCGATACGCCTGTTGAGTTTGCGACAGCGGTAACAAGGCTTTTGCAGCAAGCCGACGAACGACATGTCATGGAAGCGCAGGCTCGGCAGTATGTCACAGAGCGCCTGACGCCAGAACAGGCGTATCGCCCGTTGTTGACTCGCTTCCAGCAGTTTTATGCAGATCGTGAGCGTCAAACTCTGTCAACAGGACAACAAAACTCTTGACAAATTCCAGGCGATGCGCCTGGAATATGACACGAAGAACGATTTATCATCACCGTTTACAGAACTGCCGGGAAAGGAGACTGCTATGAGATCACGCATGATATTGATGGTTTACGGAGCATTTCTCTGGATGTTCGTTGTCCATCTTAGCATTCCGCCTGTTGCTGAGGCTTATCTTGATCCAGGCACCGGGAGCTATTTTCTGCAAGTATTGGCGGCAGGCTTGCTAAGCGGCCTGTTTATGCTAAAGCCAATTGTGAGTAAAATAAAAAATTTGTTTGCAAAATTGCAAGGACGCTCAAAAGAAGACGATTCTGGAGAGAATTTTTAGCGACAATGCCTCAGCGTGACAGTTCATTTCGTGACCCTTCGGGTTTTGTCTTTCAGAGAAACAGGACGCTGTACCGCCAAATTAACCGCTCATATCGGGAAGAATACGATGCGTTGATGTCCTCCTTACTTTATGAGGAACTTGTTGCGTCGAAACGCTTGATTCCTCATATTGAAACACGCCTTGAGCCTGAAGACCCGGCAGTCGCGTATAAAGTGATTCAGCCGGTTGCCATTCCATTCATCTCCTATCCGTATGAATGGGCATTCAGCCAGCTTAAACATGCCGCCCTGTTGACGCTCAACATCCAGCAGACGGCGATGAAATACGGCATGTCGTTGAAAGATGCCAGCGCCTACAATATCCAATTCTATCAGGGACAGCCGATTTTTATTGATACGCTGTCGTTCGAACGCTACCGCGAAGGCGAACCCTGGGTCGCGTATCGTCAATTCTGCCAGCATTTTCTCGCGCCGCTTGCGCTGATGGCCTACACCGATATTCGCCTGAGTCAACTGCTGCGCGTGTATATTGATGGGATTCCGTTAGACCTTGCGCGGAAATTGCTGCCGCGCCGCACTCTCTTTCGCTTTTCATTGCTGCTGCATCTCCATCTCCATGCGGCAAGTTTTTCGCATTTTGCGAAAAAAACGGAGACGGTCTCCACTCGGAGTGTAATGAGCCGTCAGGCAATGTTGGGACTGATTGATTCGCTCGCTTCCGGGATTCGCGGCTTGCGCTGGCGTCCAGCGGGAACGGAATGGGCGGAGTATTATCACGATACGAATTATTCGACGGGTGCGTTCCAGCAAAAACATGAATTCGTGGCGGCATGTTTAGATGAATTACAGCCTGCCAATGTGTGGGATATCGGCGCCAATACCGGAGAATTCAGCCGACTCGCCAGCGCCCGTCAGATTCCAACCGTTGCGTTCGACAGCGATCCCGCAGCCGTTGAACAAGCGTATCTTACTGCAAGGAAATCCGGCGATACATATCTTTTGCCGCTGCTGCTCGATTTGACCAATCCAAGCCCGGCGCAGGGCTGGCATCATCAGGAACGCCAATCTTTGCAAGACCGCGCTCCGGCTGATCTCGCGTTCGCATTGGCGCTGATTCATCATCTCGCCATCGGCAACAACGTGCCATTTCGCCAGATCGCTCGTTTTTTCAGCGCGATCTGCCGCGCGTTAATCATCGAATTCGTGCCGAAAACCGATTCGCAGGTGCAGCGCCTGCTCATCACCCGAAAAGATGTGTTCGATGACTACACGCAGGAAGCATTTGAACGCGCATTTCAAGAGAGATTTCATATCAAACACTCCATTCAGATGCAGGAGTCTGAACGACGCTTATATCTGATAACAGTTCGTTAAGCATATCCATGAATACTCCGGTCTATTATCCCGCATTGCTTGCGTTGACGCCCTTGTTTTTCCTGTTTGCGCATAATTTATCGGAACTGTCATTGCTTGAGCAGGAAAGTTTCTTGAGGTTGGGCGCGCCTTCCGCCATCATTCTTCTCTGTTCATGGGGAATGTTTCGGCTCAGCCAGCGCATTTTCGGCACGGCACAAAAAGCGGGAATATTTACAGCAATGCTTTGGGCGTTCATTTTCGGCTATGGCTATTTTTATGCGATTCTCGTGGAACATTACGGAATGACAGTGCTGCTTTCTATGAAAGGAGTGCATATTGGCTATAATAAGTCGTATTTGCTCGGAGGTCTGCTCTGCGGGCTTGTCATAAGTTATTGGCTGAAAAGAACGACACGAAATCTTGATCAGGTCACACGTTTTCTAAATCGGTTTGCAATCATTTTGCTCGCTTTGTTTTGCGGACAAATCATGCTCTATGAAGGACAGCGCATCTTCCGTTCTCCACAAGGGAACTCCACGCCAGCTTTCGCTCAGGAGTTTCCGAGAGAAATGGTCTCTCAATCGTTGCCGGATATTTATTACATTATTCTTGATTCGTATGCCGCGAATAGCGTCTTACGCAGCGAATTCAACTATGATAATCATGAATTTCTGGCATATTTACGGGAGCAAGGCTTTTATGTTGCGGAACAGAGTCAAAGCAACTATCCGTTTACGGTGTTATCATTAGCGTCGTCATTAAATTTCGACTATCTTGATGCACTAACGAATTTAGTCGGCACGCCAACGAACGATCTCTCGACTGCAATGGATTTGATCGAAAAGAACGCGGTCATGCATTTTCTGAAAAAATATGGATATGCGTATATTCATTTTAACACGATCTTTGCGCCGACAGCTCGTAATAGATTTGCCGATTGGGAGGTTGATTGCGCTCGCGGATTCATTAAAGATCGTTTTTTAAAGCTTTTCGTGAAAATGACGGTTTTCGATCCGATTGTGCGGCGATTTTCCGGAACGAAACGCGAAGAAATCGAATGTCAATTTTCAGCGTTGGCCGAATTTTCAGAGAAACCTGGACGACGTTTTGTCTTTGCCCATCTTGTCATTCCTCATGAGCCATTCGTTTTTTTGGCAGATGGCCGCGAAGTTGAAAAAACGAAACAAGAGACGTATCAGGGGAACAGACAATATGCTCCAGAAGGCAGGCAATTGTATATTCAGCAACTCCGCTATGTCAACCGGAAAGTGCAAACGTTAGTTGAGACCATTTTAGCGCATTCTCAGCGTCCGCCGATTATTATCCTGCAAGCCGATCATGGCGCTCGCATTCCGATGGAGCGGACTCCCGAACCAAAGTGGTTTTCGATTTTGAACGCCTATTATTTCCCGGAGGGGACGCCACCCGAATTATATCCATCAATCAGTCCCGTAAACACGTTCAGAATTCTGCTGAATCGCTATTTTCATACGTCTTACGCCTTGCTGCCAGATCGGAGGTATTATTCGGACATTTACCATACGCCATACCAGTTTGTTGAGGTGCCGTCAGAATAAACCGCATTTTTTCGGAGCCTTATGCCAATCACGCACCAGGGAACAATATGCTATTCCATCGAAGAATTGTTGCAGCGAACGCATCTTCCGCCGTCGGCAGTCCGGCCATGTCTTGAAGATGCATCTTTTGCAGGCGCGCTCAGGCTGAATGATTCTGTCTATATTACCGAAGACGCGCTGTCGGATTTTTTCGCGCGGTGTTTTTCGTATGCGGGCGTCGCGCCTTCCTGCTATGCCATGCCGGACGACTTACAGCATGCGGCATCTCCCTGGGCGAAAACGTTGCTTGAGATGTATCGTCATCCCTTTGCGTTCGGCACGTCACTCTCTCCACAGCAAGGGCGTGTATTGCACACGCTCGTTGCGAATATACAACCGCGAAATATTGTCGAAATCGGTTCATTTATAGGCATTTCATCTATTTGGATGGCTGCCGGTTTCAGTCAGGATAACACGGATGGAACGCTTCATGCCATTGATCTGTTTTATGAAATCATGCCCTGTTATCCGTATCGCAGCGGCTACCTGAAAGACCCATTATCATTTGCCGAATCAGCCGCAAATGCGGCTCATCTCGCCGAGCGAATCCGTTTTTATCGAATGAATTCGTATGAGGTGGGGCGGCAAATTGATACGTTGTTCGATTTCCCGATTGATCTGCTGTTTATTGATGGCGATCATTCGATTCGTGGATGCATGAATGATTTTGCGCTCTTTGCTCCGTCCGTATCTCCCGGCGGAATCATCGTTTTGCATGATATTTACCCTGATGTTTGCGGCTATAAAGGCCCGCGCTATTTGTTAGATCATGTCATTCAAGATACCCCGGAATTCAAGGTGATCGAACTGGCAACAACTCCTCGCAATTACGGAATGGCAATTATTCAAAAAACAGCGCATCATACACGTCCCTGGCATTCGTTCGGTTATTGGAAATTAGCGCATATTCGACTGAAAGCGCGCATACAAAAGACACGCACATGGAAGATTTTCAAAGCCCATCCATTCGTCAACATACTGAAAAAAGCCTTATAGAATAAGGAGCGCGAATGTTAGACTCGAAAAGCGTAATTTTAGGCGCGGGCATGACCGGCCTTGCTGCCGGTTTGGCGTCCGGCGCGACCATTTACGAGGCCGCTGACGTGCCGGGCGGCATCTGCGCGTCCTATTATCTGCGCCCCG
>DF820456.1:516128-524676 GCA_000739515.1 Candidatus Moduliflexus flocculans | reverse complement strand
GGCGCGACCATTTACGAGGCCGCTGACGTGCCGGGCGGCATCTGCGCGTCCTATTATCTGCGCCCCGGCGAGGTGACAATACGGCATGAAGCCCCGGCGGATGGCGAAGCGTATCGTTTCGAACTTGGCGGCGGCCACTGGATATTTGGCGCGGATGCGATGATGCGGCGATTTATGAGCCGTCACGCAAAACTCGAAAAATATGATCGCCTGTCATCGGTCTATTTTCGCGACGCACAGACGTATGCGCCGTATCCGTTGCAAAATCATTTGCGTTATTTGGGCAACGAGGTCGCGGCGCAGGCGCTCCGCGAAATCGCGCAGCCGCGCAACGGAGCGCGAACCATGCGCGACTGGCTGCTAACGAATTTCGGCGCGACCCTCTGCGAGCGTTTTTTCTTTCCGTTTCACGAACGCTACACCGCTGGACTCTATCCGCGCATCGCGCCGCAAGACGCGCAGAAATCGCCAGTCAGCCTGCCGGACGTGATTCGCGGCGCGTTCGCGGATGTCGCGCCGGTCGGCTATAATACGTCGTTTTTCTATCCGCTCTCCGATTTAAGCGCATTGGCGCGGCAGTTGGCGGCATATTGCTCAATTCACTATGGAAAATGCGCCGTCGCGATTGATACGCAGGCCAAAGTTATCACATTTGCAGATGGAACGCAGGCGTCGTATGCCACACTGATTTCAACGTTGCCGTTGAATGTGATGCTGGAATTGATTGGAATTTCGCTTGACATTCCGCCAGATCCATGTACCTCTGTGCTTGTCCTGAATCTCGGCGCGGTCAAAGGCGCGAAATGCCCGAACGACCACTGGCTCTATAACCCGGACACGCGCTCCGGCTTCCATCGCGTCGGTTTTTACAGCCACGTTGACGCTTCGTTTCTGCCGCAATCGGCGCGAGCGAAGCAAGATCGCGTCGCGATCTACGTGGAACGCGCTTATCCGCATGGCATGCGCCCATCCGAGAGCGAAGCGACGCAGTATGTCGCCGACGCGGTGCGTGAGTTGCAGGAATGGGAATTCATCGGCGACGTTGAGGTTGCGCATCCGACCTGGGTTGAAGTTGCCTATACGTGGGCGTGGCCGGATTCGACGTGGAAACAGCAAGCGATGCAGACCTTGGAACAGCGCGATATTTACCAGGCCGGACGCTATGGCCGCTGGACGTTTCAGGGCATCGCGGAATCGCTGCGCGAAGGCTTGCTGATCGGCGCGGCGTTAAAATAAATAAAAAACGCTAAAGGCGCGATAGCCGCGAGAGACGCAAACGTTTGCGTCTTTAGTGTTAAAAATATTTTGGAAATCGGCAGCTTTTGGGACGATAATCAATATATGCCCTGGACGGCGAAATGGATCGCAAAAGAGGCGATCCTTTGCCTGGCAGAGCGACGCCTGCCGAAAAGCGCGTTAGTGCGGAAAAAGGTGTCGCCGTTCTGGTATGCTCGCTTGAAAAGGCATCTGCGGCAGCCCGGCAAAATGAAAGTCGGCTTCGGGCCGGTCGTCGAAGGGGAATATAATATCGGTGTGCGCGGCTCGCGCATTGACCCGATTGTGAATCAACTGAACGCGCCGCATTCGCCCTACGCCGCCGGAATTTTTTTCGATTATGATGAAATGGCGCAGTTCGACATTATCGTGATTGTCAAAGAATTTTATCCCGGCATGTATCCGCTTGTCGAACGCTTGAAAGCGCAGGGAAAACGCTTTTTCTACGATATTGTTGACAACCCGTTTTGCACGGACAAGCGCAGCGTCAGCTATCACGATCACCCCGAATTTCTGCGCTTGATGGACGGCGTCATTTCCTCCAGCCCGATTCAAACCGACGACGCGCGCCCCGTCAATCCGAACGTCGTTCTGATCGAGCATCCGATTATCAATTTCGCGCGTTCGACCTATCCGAAAAAACCGACGGTGGATATTCTCTGGCAGGGCTATATGGCGAACGTGGATGCGATGTTCCGACTGCATAAGATTCTGGAACAGGTGCGCGAAGAAACGCGGCAAAACGTCCGAATGATCTATCACAGCAATTGTCCGACACATACGGACGGCATGTTTCATTATGTCAAATGGAAAATCCGCGACTGGCAGAAGATGCTGGCGTCGGCGGACATCGGCATCGTGATTAAGCCGCCGGACAGCGACGTGCAGCGCCGCAAGCCGTCGAACAAAGTCTTGAGCTACATGGCCGCCGGGCTGCCGGTCATCTGTACGCCGACCGAAGCCGACAAACAAATTATGGAACATGGCGAACATGGCTTTTTCGCCTATACCGACGACGAATGGCATGCCGCGCTGAAAACGCTGGTTGAACAGCCTGAATTGCGCCAGTCAATGGGCATCGCCGGACGCGATTTTGTCTGGCAGCATTTCACGCTCGAAAAAATTACCGAAAAATATCACAATCTCTTTTATCTGGTTTCCTGACATGCATAAACAGGGTATGAAGTTTGTATATCTTCTGAAAAGAGGGATATTTTTGATAATTCCTTTTGGACTTGTGTTTTTAATTTTGGAAGGTCTTTTCCGATTAGCGGGGTATGCGCCATTAAAAATCTATCAATATACAAAAGATACTCCTTCTGCCTATTTTTTTATAAGCGATCAGCGATTAGGTTTTAAAAATAGACCAAATGGCTCGTATGTGCATCACGCGGTCAAGGGATCACCTCATATAACCACAGATCAATTCGGTTATCGAAACGGCATCGGATGGGAAAATAAGCCTGATGTTCCCATGATCGTTTTCATTGGCGATTCAACGACATTTTGTCCTCAGGTCAGTGATGATAATACGATAACATCAGAGGTCGCAAAACTGCTATCACCTGACGGAAAATTTCAAGTGCTGAATGCTGGAGTGATGGCATACAATACGGTACAAGCCAAAAGAATGTTAGAGCAGTGTCTTCAACAATTCTCGAATATAAAAATTGTTGTCTATACGTATTGCGAAAATGATTATGCTCATAACATAAATCCGCTATACTATTTTCCCCCAATAAAATCTCCATTTGTTGAATGGAATCCGACTCATACAGCCATTCATGAAATTGAAGTCTCCTCGCCTGTTGTCCCCTGGGGAGAAACATTTTTCGTTTATAAAAACGGCGTCGGACTCATTCCAAAAGGTGAAGGATGGTATCTTTTTCATATACCCAAACCATCCTTGCGACGGAATATTACAAATAGTATCCGCTCAAAATCAGCGTTCTTACATCAAGTTGGGTTACGCTTGAAAATGTTGTCCAATTCTTATAATGCAGCCTCTCTGAACTCAGATACACCTCAGATCAAACACGCCGCAGCTTCGTATCGAGGAATTCAATCAGTAGATGCTTCTAACCCTCAACAAGTGTCAGAACAGAATCGTTGGGCGAAGGAATTGGGGACGGATGAGATGTTATCGCTTTTATTATCTCAAATGAATGAGCTTTGTCGCGCAAAAAGGATAACGTTTCTAACAACAGAATTTACTCGTGGGGAGCCATCATTAGTGACTGACTTTTCAAAAATAGCCAATCGGGCTGGCGTACATTTTATTGATATACGCCCGTATTTTACTGATAATCCTTTGTCCTACGCAGTTCGCATGAATAATGGAACGTATGACGGTCACTATGGTCAGCAAGGAACAAAAACTTTTGCAAGAGCAATCTCTCCAACGTTACGAGAACTCTTATTGAATGAGTAATGCGAAACCAGCAAGCGCCATTTCCAACTCATCTGCTTATCGAAACCACGACGCGCTGCAATCTGCGCTGCAAGCAATGCGCCCATGTTGTCGGTAAATATGCGTTCGACGACATGAACATGGCAACATTCGAACGCCTTCGTCCGCTCTTTCCGCATGTGAAACAGGTTGCGCTCTACGGACACGGCGAAACGTTCCTTTACAAGCATTTTTTTGAGATGCTGGAAGAGTTGAAGTGGTACGACCTGTCCGTGTATGTGACGACGAACGGCACGTTATTGTCGGAAACGGTCTGCGAGCGGCTGGTCGAATTGGGATTGGACAAACTCGCGATTTCGATGGATGCTGCGACGCCGGAATTGTTCAACGAGATTCGGCGCGGCGCAGATTTCGAGAAGGTCGTGCAGAATATCCGCCGCTTGAATGCCGCCAAACAACGCGCCGGGCGCGATGATAAGCCGACGCTGAGCCTGATGTATTGCGCCATGAAAAGCAATATTCAGGAACTGCCGAAACTGGTGCGATTAGCCGATGAATTGAACATGACGCACGGCGTGTCAGTCATGAATATTGTGGAATACGGTGTCAGCGGCGAGGCGCTGGCGGATCATCCTGAAATCGCCGCGCCGTATCTGAACGAAGCCAATCAATTGGCGGCGCGATTGGCCGTGCCGCTCGGCGGATTGGACAATGGCTTCGAAGGTTTGCAACTTGAGCCTGCGCGCCTGACGCTTGCCGACAAATTGTATCGCAATTATCGCGAATTCAAGCGGAGTTTCGACCGTTTCTCGTTGCTGCGCGCGAAAATAGAACGTGTCTGGCAAAAGCTGTTTTGGGCCAATCATTCGCCCAATGCGGAAGAAACGCCGTTTGCGTTCCCTGTGGAAACTGTCGCACATGGCGTTCGCGTGAAAAAATGCCGCGATCCCTGGGACTTTCTTTTTATTGACGTACATGGCAATGTGCGTGTCTGCTGCACGTCGCATCGCCTGATGGGGAATGTCAACGACACCGACATCGCCGCGATCTGGAACAGCCCGGCGTATCAAGAATTTCGCGACAAGATGGTCAGCGCGGACATTCCGCCGGAATGCGCAACCTGCCTGCGCCGCGAATGGATGACGATTCCGTAACGCATTCGAATAACCACGAAACACGCGAAAGACGCGAAAAAATAGCACACTGATGACCTGATTGGGCTGATTGACGCTGATTTTTTTTATCAAGATTGTTCAGTATGATCAGTCCAATCTGTGTGTTATTCTTTTCGTGTGTTTCGTGGTGTTATCCAAAAAGGAGACATTATGGCGCAATTTCATTTTGATTCGAATATTGCCGTGCGCAAGGAGTTTTGTACGGAAAACAAGCCGGAGCCATGCGGGATCGTGATTTTCGGCGCATCGGGCGACTTGACGCATCGCAAGCTGCTTCCGGCGTTGTTCAGCCTGTTTCGCAACGGCTTGATGCCGGATGAGTTTTATGTCGTCGGCTGCGCCCGCACGAACATGAATGACGAGGCGTTTCGCCAGAAAGCGGACACCTCGCTGCGAGAGCGTTTCCCGCAGCTTGACGCCGCTGCGCTGACGGCGTTTTTGCAACGCTGCTTTTATCTCTGTGGCGAGTATCACACTCTTGAACTTCACTATCAGCTTGCCGACCGTCTGAAGGCGCTTGATCAGCAATTCCGTAATGTGCGTAATCATCTCTTTTACCTCTCCGTGCCGCCGAATCTGTACGCGCCGATTGTCATGCAACTCAATGAAGTCAGGTTGACGACCGAAGCAGATAGCGGCTGCCCGTGCAATCGCGTCGTCATTGAGAAGCCGTTTGGCCGCGATTTATCGAGCGCAATGGCGTTGGATCTGGATTTGTTGAAGGTGCTGGCCGAATCGCAGATTTACCGGATTGACCACTATCTCGGCAAAATGACGGTGCAGAATATTTTGATGTTCCGTTTTGCGAACGCGATTTTCGAGCCGATCTGGAATCGCCAGTATATTGATAACGTGCAAATCACGGTGGCAGAAACGCTCGGCGTGGAGCATCGCGCCGGATATTATGAGCAGGCCGGGCAGTTGCGCGACATGTTCCAGAATCATATTTTGCAGATACTCTCGCTGGTGGCGATGGAGCCGCCGATTTCGTTCGACGCAGACCGCGTGCGGGATGAAAAAGTGAAGGTGCTGCGGGCAATCAGGTCGTTCCCGCTGGACAATCTGCCGCGCTGGATCGTGCGCGGACAATATGGCTCTGGCCGCATCAACGGCAAAGACGTGCCAGGTTACCGGCAAGAGCCGGGCGTTGATCCGAATTCGCACATCGAAACATTTGTGGCCGCCAAGCTCTCGATTGAAAACTGGCGCTGGCAGGGCGTTCCGTTCTACCTCCGTTCCGGCAAACGGCTCGGCGGGAAAGTCAGCGAAATCGTCATCACCTTCAAGCGTGTGCCGCATTCGATGTTCGCGCCGATTTCGCCGGAAGAACTGCCGCAAAACGTGCTGATTTTTAACGTGCAGCCTGAAGAAGGGATCGCGCTGACGATTCAAGCCAAACACCCCGGCCCGAAACTCTGCATGAGTTCGCTGCAAATGGCGTTTCATTATCAAGATATTTTTAAGGTTGAACTGCCCGAAGCCTACGAACGCCTGCTGCTTGATGCTATGTTGGGCGATCAAACGCTCTTCGTGCGGCATGACGACATGAAAGTCGCCTGGTCATTGATTACGCCGGTGTTGGATGCGTGGGCGGAAGACAAAAGCGGCAAGCGCTCCGGCCTGTTATACACCTATCCGGCGGGCGCGTGGGGCCCGGCGGAGTCGGACGCGCTGTTAGAACGCGCCGGGTATCAATGGGTCACGTCAAGCCGACCGACGGAATAGAACACTGATTGGACTGATCTGGCTGATTTACGCTGATTTTTCAAAACTCAAATACGCTATAAAAATCAGTGAACATCAGTCCAATCAGTGTGCTATTTTTTCAAAGGAGTTATCTCATGAATCCGCAGATTACGAATTTTCAACAGATGGTTGACATCGTCAAAAGCCGGGCGATGAAGACGATTGTGGTGGCTGCCGCCGCCGAAGAGGATGTGCTTGCCGCGACGGTGCGGGCAAAGCAGGAAGGATTGGCGCAGTTCGTCTATGTTGGCGACGCGGACGCGATTCGCCGTCTTGCCAGCGAACATGGATTGGATATCAGCGGCATTGATCTTGTCAACAAGCCAGATATCTGGGAATCGGGGAAACGCGCCATCGAACTGATTAAAGCCGGGCGGGGCGAGGCGCTGATGAAAGGGCAGATCGGCTCAAGCCAGTTGCTTGGCATGCTGCTGAAAGACGAGGACTTAAAAGCGTGTTACGGACGGCGCTTCGTCTCGCATGTGGCGTTGTTTGAATGGGAGGGACGGCTGAAGATTTTCAGCGACGCCGGGCTGAATATCGCGCCGGATACGGAACAAAAGCGGAGTATCGCCCTGAACGCGATTGCAGTGGCGAAAAAGCTTGGCATGACTGCGCCACGTGTCGCGTTTTTGTCGGCGGCGGAAAAAGTGAATCCGAAAATGCCGTCATCAGTGGAAGCGGCGGAACTCGCCGAAATGGAATGGGAAAATGGCGTGATCGTCGGCGGCCCGTTGGCGTTTGACGGCGCGATGTTCGAAAAAGCCTACGAAATTAAAGGCGTGCCGTCTCCGGTGGAAGGCAAGGCGGATATTCTCATTTGTCCGAATATCGAAACCGGCAACGTGTTGTATAAAACGCTGGCCTGGATGCTGAAGCCGGAAATGGCGGGGATTATCACCGGTGCGGCGGTTCCCTTTATCCTGACCTCTCGCGCCGACAGCGCCCGCGTCAAATTCCTCTCGATTGCGGCGACGCTCTTCCTTTCGTCTGAATAGTTATTTAACCACGAAACACACGAAAGAGCAAAACATGATTTTTTTCGTGTCTTTTGTTGTTTCGTGGTTTCAGGCATAAAAAAAGACCGGATTTCAGGGAAATCCGGTCTCCTGCGCAATGCACCGCGAGCTCGCGTTGCCCATCCTCGATCCAACGCTGCTTTATCCACACGCTGTGAATAATTTTGTTGATAATATCAAACAAAAGGCGAAGAATTTAGAGAATGTTGGTTGCAAACCCTCGATTGTCTCGGATTGTATGAAAACAATCCGAGACGCCCGCAGTCAGGTCTCAGGTTTTTATATTCTGTACCAACTGGGTACGTCTCAGGTTGGGTGAGAGCATATCACCTGAAACGTACCATACAGAGATTGCGTTGGTTTGTCAATCTTTTTGTGCAAAAATTTTATTCTCGATTGTCCCGATTGACAGGCAAAGACCTGACTATGACTGATTAGCAGCCGTTTTAAGGTTCTCCTTTAAAAACAATGTCTTATATAATTTCTCTTTATTCTGGGAGGTTAATGGTTTTTTTCCTCGTAAAATGTTACCTAAATGCCCCACAGAAATTCGAACTTGCCGCGCTAATTCTGCTTGCGTAAATTCCGGTTCGGCCTCCTGGCGTTTTCGAAATTGCGCAACAATCTGCTCCAACGTGATTTGATCGGGGCGAAATGCGGCTTTCCGGCTGTCTAAATGTTTGCGGCGATGCAAATCAAACGGAATGACGCCCTTCGGGTATTTTTTTTGATGTCCCGGCTTCATGCGCGGCGTTTTCGCTCTGTTTTCACGCAGCTCGTCCGACGTGATTTCTTCTTCGCCGCTGTCATCAATCACCTCAATTGGCTCGATATCAATCGTTGCCTGGCCTTGTTGATCATGACGATTCTGCGCAGGAGAAAGTTCCAGATCATCATTCCAGGGAAGCCGCGTCGCGCCGTAG
>DF820456.1:506875-515980 GCA_000739515.1 Candidatus Moduliflexus flocculans | reverse complement strand
ATCATGACGATTCTGCGCAGGAGAAAGTTCCAGATCATCATTCCAGGGAAGCCGCGTCGCGCCGTAGGTCTCTTTGACGATGCCCACCACCGTTTCCATGTCTTTGCGCGTGCAGAGCGGCATGGCTACTAACATGGCGGATGAAAAATCGGTGGAAAGAATCGCTTCGCCGGGGCGCGAAATTTGTTTCACTAAATTTTTGTCATGCGAATCTTCCAGCAGCAAATCCGCCTGCGACGGTTTGGTTTTATGAATCAACATCGAATTCATGCAGCCGCGAATGTCGGCGCGACCTTTGAAATGCCGGGCTGTCCATTTATGCGAGCCGCCGATAAACGTGATATTCGCCTTGCGCGTCTCCTCGGTACAGCGTTCCAAAAAGGCGACCAACACGTCGAAACAGTCCATTTTCGCTAAGCTCGCCAATTCGTCAATCACTAATAAAATTCCCGGATCGCTCGGCGCTTTGCCCGCAAGCCGCTGATCCAGAATGTGTTCTAAATTTTGAATCAAATTCGGCGTGTGAAACGGATTGATGACATGCACGTAACCGGTTTTTTCCAGCGGCTTAATCAGCGCGTACAGCCCTTCTTCATGATTTTTGTGCGGATCGACGATATAGACCTGCGCGCCATGCGCCAACACGCTCGACGCAATCAGATAGGCGGTGGACATGGTTTTGCCGCTCCCCTGCCAGCCCGCAATGGCAAGCGATTTCAGGTCTTTCAGTGCTCGAAACTGCGGCTGCCCTTCATGAAAACCAAGCACCATCGGCTTGCCAGGCGCAGCCACGCCATTTTGCAGCAATTCCGCAAAAGTCGGCACGATGGTTGACGCCGGCAGCGCGGCCTGTTCAGCGACCGGCCAATCTATATTGCCAAAGCCGAATCCGCGCCGTCCGCCGAGCGCCCGCGTGTACATCGTTACATCTTCAATCATCTGGCGCGAAATTTGATACGCTTGCTCATGTGCATTCCGCGACGACGCTTCGATTTCCGCCATTGAGAGATTCGCCGCGATTTTGTAAAAATCCCGCAAATCCTTGTAACGCACCGGAATCGCCCCATGCTGGCCGATGTGCGCGGTATGCACCGATGCCTGCTTGATTTTGGCGCGAGCGTAACCGATGGCGAAGAACAAGAGCGACAATTTCGTCGCGCCTAACATGCCGACGAGCGCATAAAATTTCAGGGTGTCGTAGCGTTTCAAATTCGCCTGTTTGAGATGCAGCTTTTCCATCTCATACGACAATTGCGCCTGTTTCAGGTCGGGATCGGCGGGCTTGGCCGTTACGCGCTGATACGTGGCGGCGCTGATGATAATCACGAATAGCAGCAGAATCCCTGCTAATTGTTGCGCTTTCATAGCATAATCGCCTCCTTTTGGCGGCGTTGCGAATCAGGCGGTTTTCGCAATCCGGCATTCCATCAACGATTCATAACACAGCGTCTGGCTGTCGCGAGCGTTGACGCGCGGTTGTTTTTTCCCGGAAAACAGAAGCATCCGTTCTTTCAGCGTTTTTGTGTATTGCACAGTTTTTTTCGATGAATTGCTTTTGCTGGCTTGACGTGGTCTGGTCATAATCTTTCCCTCTCTGCGGAAGACCTCTCGGGTTACGAAAACCTGTGAGGTCTGAACCCGTTGCGTGATTGCGTTGATATTGCGGCAAGACCTCATAAGCGTTCAAAACCTGTGAGGTCTCGACCTGTTCGAATCATGATGAACATAGAATAGATTTCGGCAAGTGATTTGTCAAGATAAAAGATGATATTTTACAATATATAGAAAAATAAAAATGAAATAAAAGGCGAAAATATAGAAAAAATCAGGCATTACGGACAACAAAAAAATCATCCGGCCATTCCGCTCGTTGAGCGTGTCGAAGGGAACAATGCCACAATTCATTCAGCATTGCTATAATGCCAAACGCAATTGGTATAAGTTACGATTTCTCAGGTGGTTAATGTGGCCGGGGTGGGAAAAAGACAAAATCGCGGAATTCGTTTTGTGGATTCATATCGCCATAGGGATGAGTTTCATTTGCGTTCGCATGGCAATCCACGCAGAAACGGTGGGTAATGACGTGAGGCTGAGTCGGAGGGACATCCGCGTCAATCCAGAGCCAGCCGTTGAGCGCCAATGGATGCTCCGGCGCTTTGATCATGATCGTTAATTTGATTGGTTGTTCCTCTGGGATTGGTTCGTCGCGTCCCGCATAGATTTCTTTGACGATGACGGTTCCGGTCGGATAGGCGTACACTACACGGTCATTGATAATCTTTTTTTCGACCGCTTCGCCAATTGGATTGATATAAATCTCGCGAAACACATCGCCATGACCGGGAATCGGGTAATTGAGCGGAATATCGGTTGTTTCGCGCCAGGCGTGATATTCCTCGCTTGTCGGAAGTTTCGGCAGTTCAAGCGCCTTGTCCCGACAAGACGCCATGAACACTCCCCATACGATGGCAGTGATTATGCTGATCTGCCAGACGAGTTTTCCCATTACGCCACCCGTATTGCATGAAGCAGATAGGTTTTCTGCGGCAATTCCTTGCCTTTCACTCGAATCTCAAAAGGAGCGGACACATCGGCGTTGCCAGCAACCCGCTGATAGACGCTGTCGGAAATCTGAATCGTGCCGGGTTTCGCTTCGCTGCACAGGCGCGACGCAAAATTGACATGATCGCCGATCACCGTAAAATCAGCGCGAACGTCAGACCCGATGCGGCCTAACACGACTTCCCCGGAATGAATGCCGATCCCGATGGTGATGCGCGCATATTCTTCGTGATAGAGCAGCATGTGGGTTTGAATTTCCAGCGCGGCTTGACAGGCGTGCGCTTCCTTGTCGTCGCCGCTGAACAACGCCACAATCTCATCCCCGACATACTTATCAATATCGCCGCCATGCCGCTGAATAATTTCGGTCTGCGCAGTCAAAATATGGTTCAGGCGTTCGACAATCTCTTCGGGCTGAAGTTTTTCAGAAAAGGAAGTAAACCCGCGAATATCGCTGAAAAACATGGTCATATCCACGCGCTTTCCGTTTTCAGAATTCCGCAGCGCATGAATCGTTGACGCAGAGACGTATTTCGACAGCGCAAATCGTTCGTACAAACCATCAACCATTGCGTTGATTTTCTCTCCCAACAGGCCGAGTTCATCCTGGCTGTGAATGCGCACTTTTTCCTGAAAATTTCCCTCTGTGACTTGCGCGGCGATCATGCCGATGCTTTGAATCGGCGAGAGAACCGTCCGTTTCAAAAACAGGGAGAGCAATCCAAAAAGCGCGATGACCACGCCGATAAAAATAGCGACCGCCCAGAGGATATTTTGGCGCGCCTGCGCGAAAATCGGCGTCACGTCGGAACGAATGGCAATGACCCCGCGAAACGTGTGGTCGCTGCCATGACACGGTGTACATTTCGGCAGATTCAGCAGCGGTTGATAAATCGTCAGAAATCGTTTTCCCGCCCGCTGCCATTCGAACGATTCCGTCTGGCCAGTTGTCACGGCTGTCTGAAAATGGACATCGTCTTCCGGAATTTTTTCGCCGCGCAGCATCACGCTTTTGGCCTTGAACGTGTTCGAACCGAGATTTTTATTAACCGCTTCGAGCGTGCTATCGTCTGAAAACGCAGCTTGCCGGTTGCTCCGATAAAGCGTAATCACATACTCCGGGTTGGCTGTCTGAATATCGTTAAACAGCGAAACCGCTAACGGAGCTTCGCCGGGAAGCATCATGTTCCTGATAGATTCATGGAGGATATCGGCCTGTTGAAAAAGATTGGCTTCGGTGGACATGTAGAGCGTGCGATTTTGTCCATGCGCGAAATAAAACACCACCAGGCCGACGCCGATGATCAAACTGCTCAGGATAATTGCGGTAACCTTCGTGGTGATGGAGGTCGAAATGTGCATAAATACGCTCGTAACCTGTTTAAGTAACGACTGTTTTGATACGACGAATTCGACAACATCTAGGGGCGAACATAGTGGGGCGTCTCGATGACTTTTCATCAGGAACACCCCAATTTTAGAGAATTGACACGCCAACAGAAAAGAAGATTAGCGATTTTTGCCTGAATCGCTATGTCGTCAGGCTCAATTCAAGCCGCACCATATCCACGCACTGAATGCCGTTTTCAAAAATTGGTTCAGCACAATGTTTTAGAAAAAAATCACGTTCCACGCCGACGATCCGAAATCCCGCTTTCTGATAAAATGCCAGTTGCATGAAGCCGCAATTGCCTGTGCCGACTTCAAGCGTTTTTGCTCCATATTGCCGGACGATGCGAATCGCTTCAGCCAGCAATGCTTTTCCGATCCCTTGTCCGTGACGCGCTTCCGTCACCGCGATGTTCATCAGTTCCCAGACATCAGGCGCTTTCGGCATAATCAAAAATTCGCCAACAAGTTCCCCTTGTAATTTCGCAATATAACATTCGCCGTTCGCAAGATAAGCTGAGACGAATTCGCGCGACGGATCGGCTAACAACAGTAACTCCCAGGGAAGCTCATCGTCATCTGTTATTTTGTGAATCTGTATACGATCTTGAGAGAGATGTATATTCATTGCAACACGTAAATGTGGGTTTCGTTGATCCTGCGAAACGGCTCATCCTCCCAACCTAACGGGCGATAAACAGCCTCAACCATCAACCTTGCTTGTTAATACGATTCCCGGTACGCTTCATCTACAAATTAACGCTCGCGTCTATAAATAGGCACAGTACCGAAAAATTATTGCTGCTTCAAAACCACCAGCGTCATATCATCATAAATCTGCGCTCCGCCGACAAACGCCAGCACATCAGCGATAATCGCGTCTTTGATGGCGTCGGCGCTCGCATCGTGCCAGTGCGCGCTGATCACTGCGCAGAGCCGTTCCAGGCCATATAATTTGTTCGCGGCATTCTGCGCCTCAGTGACGCCATCGGTGTAGAGTACGACGCCATCGCCAGAATCGAGCGTAACGGTCGCCTCGGAAATCCACTGCCGAATATCCTCTACGAGGCCGAGCGGAAAGCCGAGATCCACCGTATCCATTCGCTCGACCTGCCCATCGCTGCGAATGACAAGGGCTTCTTCATGCTGGCCAATCAGCCGCAGTTGTCTGTCCTGATAATTGACCAGCGCTAATGTCAGGTTACGCTCCACGCCCATGCGCTGAATATTCTGATAGATCACGCGATTGAGCGTGTTTAAAAAGATGGCCGGATCGGTTTCGCCGCGATCAATCAGCGTCCGAACTGCCGTCTGCGTCATGAGCATCAAGACGCCGCTTTCCAGGCCATGTCCGGTCACGTCGCCGATGCCGATGCAGAAATGGTTGTCATGATAATGCAGCACGTCATAATAATCGCCGCCGACTTCCTCGGCGGGCTGCATATAGCCGACAATCTCTACGCCGGGAACCCGCGTCAATTCTTGCGGCATCGGCAGCACCATCTGCTGCAAACGGCGGGCGATATCGAGTTCCGCGCTCATGCGCAAGTTTTCCTGCTTGAGTTGAATATTCAACTTTTGAATTTCAACATACGCATCCTCCACCTGTTGCTGCGCGAGTTTCAACTGCGTGATGTCGCGGGAAATCCCAAACGTGCCAATAATTTCGCCACGTTCATCGCGCAGCGGCATTTTTGTGATCAATACCCAGTAATCGCTGCCATCGCTGAGACCAATCCGCATCTCAATATTGTGAAGCGGCTCTCCGCTTTCAAGAATCGCCATCTCCTGCGCATGGGTTTGGCGGGCATAGGCTTCCGGCATCCATTCGAAATCGGTTTTGCCAAGCATTTGCTCCGGAGACGCAAAGCCAAAGTGCCTTGCATAAGCCTGATTAGCGCGGGTCAGGCGTCCCTGGCAATCTTTGAAATAAATTCGATCCGGAATATTTTCGATGAACGTATCAAGAATGTAATTTTTTCTGGCGATTTCGGCGGTGCGTTCCTGCACGCGATGTTCCAGAGTATTGACGATGTCTTCTAATCGCGCAACCGTCGTGTTCACGCCGGCGTATAGTTCGCCAAGTTCGTCAGATGAGACGCGCCCTGTCAGCCTGGCGCTCAACGTTCCCTGTTCCACGAGTTGCAATACGTGCAATGCGGCGCGGATTCGACGAAAAATTGAGGCTTCAAAGAGCGCTAAAATCGCGATTGATGTGAGAAATATCGTCAGAATTGACCCGCCCAAAAATAAGTGGGCAATCGCGGACTTCTCGGCTTCGGCATAATCGGTATTAATCTTGATATATGCGAACAAAAACGGCGTCTTCTGCCCAAATCCGATCAACGGCGTTACGCTGATCACATAATTTTTTTTCGCATCTTCCATGGCGACGAGAATCGTCTCTATTTGTTCTTTCTGAAACCATGCCGGATTCAACTCTGGAATCATCGTGATATTTTTGCCCAGGATATTCGGATCCAACGCGGCGAAGATGCGTTGATTCAGGCCGATAACGGCGGCATCTACGAGGGATTGCCCGACGAGCGATTCCATCGTTTTTCGGTTGGCGACCGCCGAATGCGTCAACAGCCCCGCAGACATCAATTTACCGGGTAATTCGACGCGAGCGCGCACCTGCGCGTCAATCTGAGCGTCAAACCGGTTGCGATAATAGATGCCAAGCATGGCGAGAATCACGAATTCGATTGCCACAATGACGATTCCGATTTTAAACGCAACGCTGCTGAATATCTTCTTTTGCATAGCATCCTTACTATTACATTGATTCTTGAATTTTTATAAGAGCGTCGTACCACCGACGTCCTCGTCGGCGGTACGGAATACTCGTAACAATTTATGACTCCGTGTATTATTGCGCACTGATAAAATACTGACTCGGGTTCGTCGGCGATGGCGTCAAAAAGGTTGACGAATTCGGCATAAAGCCTGGCACGTTATGAAAATTCGGTTTCTTCAAACCATACTGGAGCGGCGGCGTGCTGACCCCAATCACGTAAAATTGGTCGGCAGCAATGTCTAACACTTGCTGCATCAGCAGATTCTGGCTCACGGGATCGGCAGTGGCAATCACCTGTTTATAGAGTTCCATCTGTTTTTTGACTTCGGCGGGAGGCTCTTCGCCCGTCGTTTGATCCGCATACCAGTCGGCCCACAACACGGCATACGCCGCCACCCGATGGTACGGGACATAATAGCGAGGGTCTAACAGCGCGTCCAGCCCGCCTTCGCCGCTCCATAATGCGGCGTCATGCTGATTGTGGCTAATGCGCGCATCCAGCGGTTCTCGCTCTAATGGATTGATTATGATTTCCACGCCCACGGTCTGCCAATCCTCCTTGAGCAGCGCAGCTACTTCAGGATAGGGAAACAGATTCAACATATCCAGCGTGAATCGCAACCGTTCACCATCCGGGCGGAGCCGATAGCCCTCCGCATCTTTTTCAGTGTACCCAGCGCGATCAAGAAGAGTGTTTGCTAACGCTGGATCATACGTGAGGTATTGCTGCGCCAACCGTTCATGATAGAGGTTCGATTCCGCTTTGGGCGCAGCCTGATAGGGTTCTCCTTCGCCGCGAAACACTTCAGCGATAATGCGCGGGCGGTTGATTGCATGGGACAGGCCGATGCGGAACTCTTGTTGTCGAAAAATTTCGCGCAAGACCAAATCCTGGCTATTGAAATTCAAATTGACCACCGCTGTATTGGAATTTCCTGGAATCGTCGGAAATGTCTCATATTGCGCTGGCGCTTCCGCGACGAGCGGAGCGGTGATATGGCGAATTTGCATATCAAGCTGGCCAGATTGCACAATCGCCTTCAATTCGTCGTCGCTCTCAAACACATGCAAAATAACGCGGTCGAAATACGGCAGTTGCTGCCCGGCAGGATCAATTTTCCAATAATACGGATTGCGTTCAGCGATCACGTCTGCTTCTTCTGTCGGATAGGCCGTTTTTAAAATCCAGGCGTTCAATGTCGGTAACTCGGCATTTCCTGACCCGCCAATTGTATCCGCCAGAGTTCCGGCTTTCATTTTGAACAATTCTGCCCAATCCTTTGCCCCGGCCTTCGCAACCAACTCTTCGAGATGATCTGGATTATACTGGGGATGATACTGCTGCAAATAATGTTTCGGGTAAAGCGTTGGCCACGCGCCCCATGTCATCGCCATCTGCGGCAGAAACATGCCATTCGGAGCGGTAAACGAAAAGACCACAGTGGTCTCGTCTATTTTCTTGACCATGACCGGCTTTCCGCCGCTGATATACGGCGGCTTAAACGTCGGGGTCAGCGTTTTGTTCATAAAGACGGCCTCATGCCAAAACAGAATATCGTCGGCGGTAAAGGGCGCGCCATCTGACCATTTCATGCCTTTGCGAAGATAAAACGTATATTCTGTGGCATCAGCATTGACCTCGTATCGTTCGGCGACATTCGGAATAACGCCAGTCCATTGCGGATCCCAGCGCACTAAGAATTCATAGCCAATCGAGCGAATCAGCGCTCCCGCGTCCCCTTTTTTCTTAATGACGCCATGCCAGGCGTTGCCGTATTCGCCGATACGCTCGACCGGCTGAAGCAACATGGGGTTTTGCGGCAGGCGCTGTTCAACGGGCGGCAATTTTCCGGCAGCGACAAGCTCGCTGAGCTGCTGTGCCTCCTGGTACACTTGACTTTGCGCGTTGGCAGGCAGCATTGTCCAGATAATCAGGCTGAATGCAAGAAATGGCAGGACATAGCATCGCCTCCGGCGACCCCATGTTTTCCATTGAGTATGGGCAAATGATCTCATTCTGTCTCTCCTCGGTCATCGGGAAATCGTGCATTGTGCGATTAAAACTTGCGAAAACATGAGGTAGAATAATCAAAGGGATTGGATATTGTCAATAAATAAAAATTGACGAATTTTCGCAAACGAAAGATCGTTATTTTTTGTTGGGTAAATCATTTGATATTGTCTGTTATTTACTCATGTTACGCAGCCGATTCGAGACGAATGACCGCACACTCCCCTCCGGGGAGGGGTTGGGGGTGGGTTCTTGACACGAGCAATCACTCACGGACGAACCCACCCCTTGCCCCTCCCAGGAGGGGAATTGTCGGCGGCGCTGCGTAACATCAGTTATTTAG
>DF820456.1:457978-506863 GCA_000739515.1 Candidatus Moduliflexus flocculans | reverse complement strand
GGGTTCTTGACACGAGCAATCACTCACGGACGAACCCACCCCTTGCCCCTCCCAGGAGGGGAATTGTCGGCGGCGCTGCGTAACATCAGTTATTTACATTTGCTTGCTGGATTCATAAAAGGAAGGTTTGATATGCACGCACTGATTTTTGATCTTGATGGCACGCTGGTTGACACCGTCTATGCGCATGTATTTGCCTGGCAGTTAGCGTTTGCGGAGGCCGGGATGACAATTGACGGCTGGCGCATTCATCGCCGCATGGGGATGAGCGGCGGCTTGTTTACGCGAGCGGCTGGGCGCGAATTAAACCGCAATCTCAGCCCGCAAGAGGCCGAACATTTGCAGCAGCGGCATGGCGAATTTTTTGCGCAGATGATGCCAAAACGGTGGCCGCTGCCCGGCGCGAGAGAATTGATTGAATTTCTCCGCGCCAATCATATTTTGCACGGCGTCGCGACATCTGGCTCGCGGCCAGAAATCAACGCGTCGTTAGAGGCTGTGCGGATCGGCGCGGATACCGTTGTCGTTGAACGCAACGACGTGGCGCGCGCCAAGCCGGAGCCGGATTTGTTTCTCGCCTGTCAGGAGCGGTTAGGCGTCCGTCCTGCCGATTGTTACGTCATCGGCGACGCGGTCTGGGACATCTTAGCCGCCCGCCGCGCCGGGATGTTGAGCGTCGGTCTGCTGAGCGGCGGGTATGGCGAAGATGAACTCAGCCGCGCCGGAGCGTTCCGCGTCTATCGCGACCCGGCGGAATTGCTCAAGTCGTTAGACGAACTCGGCATTTTGCCGTGACCTCCCCCTTCAGAGTTGTTACGTTCTGTCATAGTGAGCGAGCGCCTGCGACGAAGCTATTCTGGATTTGACGAGATGGCTTCGTCGTTGTCACTCCTCGCCATAACACATTTTCATGAGAACGTAACAGCCTTGCTTCCAAGAGGGAGACAATTACGACTCCTCAATTGCGACGGATACCTCTTGCACCGGCAGCGCGGCGCGTAAATCGTCTGGCGTAATGGCGACTAAAAAACCGCGTTTGCCGCCATTGATATAGAGCGTGTCAAGCTCGAAAATCGTTGCTTCGACATACACCGGCAACGTGGCTTTTGTGCCAAACGGACTGATGCCACCGACTATGTAACCAGTATGTTTGTTCGCAATCGCCGGATCGCACGGCGTAATCCGCTTCACGTTCAGCAACCGTGCAAGCTGTTTGGTCGAAACCTCGCAATCGCCGTGCATCAGCACGATTAGCGGCTTGCGCTGCTCGTCTTCCATCACTAAGGTCTTAATCACCGCATGTTCTGGCACATGCAAATTTTCGGCGGCGACTCGCGTGCCGCCGTGATCTTCGTATTGATACAGGTGCGGCTCGAATGCGATCTTTTTGCTTTTCAGCCACCGCACCGCCTGCGTCATCGGATAGTCAATTTTCGCCATAGTTCCTCGTTTCGTGCTGCGAGCGTCCTTACTCGCGTGTTTTCAGCAATTCTGCTTGACAGCCTGTCGAAATCAGTGTATGTTGGCAAGGAAAATTATCGGAGCGTTCAGTCGAAACTATAGTTTCAACCTACATAAAAGTTCTGTTTTCAGAGGAGGTTCAGGATGGAAACGATAGGTGCAAATCAATATTATTCTGTAGAAATAGACCAGGGACTTAACCGCTTATATCTGACTGGCAAGGGATTCTGGAAGGACGTGAACATTGCGCAGAACTTTTTAGCGCATGTGAAACAAGGCGTTCAACGCTTGTTGCCCGGCTATTCGGTTCTGGCGGATTTGCATGAGTTTAAAACGCCGCCGCCGGAAGTCGCTGAATTCATTATTGAATCGCAGAGAATCACATCTGAGACCATTGGGAAAAGCGCCCAGGTAGTGGGGAAGAATGCGGCCATCGAGATGCCGATGAACCGTTATGCGAGCACATCGGGGATCAAACCGAGAAATCGTTCGTTTGCGACGCGCGCTGAAGCCGAAGCGTACCTGGATGCGGCCTGATGCGACTCCTTCTTTTCCAGGAGATGTTACGTTCTCGTTCTATGCGCCGTTTGGAGCGAAGGAAAATTCCATTTTTCGCCCTGAAAGTGCGGTTTATATTAGCCCAGGGCGCAGCCCTGGGAAGATAACAGGTTCGACAATCACGCCCTGAAAGGGCGGCTCATGAGGCGCTCTTTCAGAGCGAAGGTCGTCACCCCTGATATTCCCAGGGCTGACGCCCTGGGCTAATATGACCCGCGTCGTTGGCGCGTGTTTGCGGAACGAATAATCATGATGAAACTGCTGGATTTGAAGCCGACGCATAAGGCCGTGACGGCGTATTACGCTGAATTGGAACAACTCGCGCAGAAGAACGAACGCAAAGAAGGCGCGGTCGCGCCTGCGTTTGCGAATCTGCTGCGCCATTGCGCGGCGCAGTTCGACCGCTCGCTTGTGGAGCAATACACGTTCGCCAAAGGCGCGAAAAACCTCTTTTTCGACGGCGTGATTCTCGACAAATTCAACTTGAAATACGGCGTCTGGGAGGCCAAAGACGACGCCGACGACCTCCCGGCGGAAGTCAAAAAGAAATTCGCGGCAGGCTACCCGAAAGACAACATCCTGTTTCAAGCGCCGAAACGGGCGATCCTCTGGCAGAACGGCGCGTTCGTCAACGAATGGGATATGACGCAGCCGACCGCGCTGATCGCCGCGCTGAAGGCGTTTTTCGAATATGCGCCGCCGGTCTATGACGAATGGCAGCAGGCGGTCGAGCAATTCAGCGGGCAGGTCAAAGAGATCGGCGACGGGCTGCTGAAACTGATCGAAGCCGAGCGCGCGTCCAAAAACACCGAATTTCTGGCCGCCTTTGACCGTTTCGTCACCATCTGCCGCGACAACATCAACCCGAACATCGCCATTGCCGCCGTCGAAGAGATGCTGATTCAACATCTCCTCACGGAGCGCATTTTCAGCAAAATTCTCGATCAGGCGGATTTCACGAAATTCAACATCATCGCCGCCGAAATCGAAAAAGTCGCGACGGCGCTCGTCAAGCCGCATGGCGGACGCGCCCTCTATTTCAAGGAGTTAGACCGCTTTTACCACGCGATTGAGGCGACCGCCGCCACGCTGAAAGACTTTTCCGAAAAGCAGGCGTTTCTGAATCTTGTCTATGAGCGCTTTTTTCAGGGGTTCGCCGTCAAAGTCGCCGACACGCACGGCATCGTCTATACGCCGCAGCCGGTGGTGGAATTTATGGTCAATTCGGTGGACGAGCTTTTGAAAACCGAATTCAGCCTGCCGGACGGCCTGTCCGCGCCGAACGTACATATTCTCGACCCATTCGTCGGCACGGGGAATTTCATCGTCTGCGTCATGCGGAAGTTGAAAAAAACCGCGCTGCCGCAGAAATACGCCACGCGCCACGAACTGCATTGCAACGAGGTGATGCTGCTGCCGTATTACATCGCGTCGCTGAACATCGAGCATGAATATTACGCGCTGACCGGCGACTATCAGCCGTTCGAGGGGATTTGCTTCGTGGATACGTTTCAACTTGCCGAGCCGGAGCAGGCGCAATTCGTCTTCATGACGCCGGAAAACACGCAGCGCGTGAACGCGCAGAAAGCCGCGCCGATTTTCGTGATTCTCGGCAATCCGCCGTATAACTCCGGGCAGCAGAACGAAAACGATAATAATAAAAACCGGAAATATCCCGTTTTAGATAAACAAGTCAGCGACACCTACGCCAAAGATTCGCAGGCCACGAATAAAAATACGCTGAGCGACCCCTATATCAAGGCGTTTCGCTGGGCGTCGGATCGGATTGGCGAAGAAGGCGTCGTCGCGTTTATCACGAACAACAAATTTTTGAATGGCATCGCCACTGATGGCATTCGTAAACATTTGACGCAGGATTTTACCACGCTCTATTTTTTAGATTTGGGCGGCAATGTGAAAGAAAATCCGAAATTGTCCGGCACGACGCATAACGTGTTCGGGATTCAGGTCGGCGTCAGCATCAGTTTGCTCGTGAAAAAAAACACCTCACAGGTCTCGAAGACCTGTGAGGTGTGGTACGCCCGCCTTGACGAGTTCTGGCGCAAAGAGCAGAAATATCAATTTTTAGAACAGGCCAAAGATTACCGGCATGTCGCATGGCAGAAGATCACGCCGGATGCGAAGCACAACTGGCTGACCGAAGGGATGCGCGACGAATTCGACACGTTTCTGCCGATGGGAACGAAGGAGGGCAAAGCCTTCAAAAAGGGCGACAGCGAGACGATTTTCAAGACATATAGCCGGGGCGCGGAAACATGTCGCGATGATTGGGCGTATAATTTCAATCAATCCGCCCTTGCCGACAATATGAAGCGGATGATTGAGATATATAATTATGAAACGTATCGGTGGCAAACCCGCGCCAATAAACAGGCGAATCTTGACGATTTCGTGACGAATGACAGCACGAAAATCAAATGGAGCAGCCGCTTGAAAGAATGCCTGATGCGCGGTCAAAACGCCGAATTTGCGGAAGAAAAAATTCGGCATTCGCTCTATCGTCCATTCACTGAAGAATATCTGTTTTTTGATGACATCATGACGCACCGTCAAGGGCAATTTCCGAGTATCTTCCCGACGCTCGACACTGAAGCCGACAATCGCGTGATTTGCGTTCCTGGAGTAGGAGGAAGAACAAATTTTTGGTGTTTATGCACTCATATAATTCCGAATCTTTCAATTGTCTCAATAGATGCGAATCAATGTTTCCCGTTTTACACTTACGACCCTTCGACAGGCTCAGGGCAGGCGGCGCTCACTCGCCGCGAAAACATCACGGATTGGGCGTTGGCGCAATTTCGGGCGCAATATGATAACGATGATGTACGGGCAACCGGCCGGTCGCCCCTACAAAAATGGGATATATTTTATTACGTCTATGCCCTGCTGCATCATCCGCACTATCGCGCCAAATACGCCGCGAACCTGAAACGCGATCTGCCGAGGATTCCGTTTGTCGGTGGTGTAGAGACGCCCCGGCGGGGCGTCTCTACGGATGTTTTTTGGCAATTTGCCGACGCAGGGCGCAAATTGGCGGAATTGCATGTCAATTACGAACAACAGCCGCTTTATCCGCTGCACTTCATCGAAACCGAGGGCGCGGCGCTCGATTGGCGCGTCAAGAAGATGAAACTCTCGAAAGACCAGACGCAGATCATCTATAACGATTTTCTGACGCTCGCCGGAATTCCGCCGGAAGCGTTCGAGTACAAGCTCGGCAACAAATCCGCGCTGCATTGGCTGATTGACCAGTATCAGGTCAGCACCGACCCGCGCAGCGGCATCGTCAACGACCCGAACCGCGCCGATGAACCGGACTATATCGTCAAACTGATTCAGCGCGTCGTCACGGTCAGCGTCGAAACCGTCAAGATCGTCGCCGCGCTGCCGAATCTTGAATAATTGTCCCGTGAGGGACGCTCGCGCATAGCCCGCCGATGCATCGGTGGAAATAATGGAGGAATATATGGAAGCCGTCAAACAGATTATGCGTACCCCCAAAAATCATGTCGTACGCATCAACATTCCTTCGTATGTGCCAGAGAATGTGTTGGTCGAAATCATTGTGCTGGTCGGCGCTCTTCCATTGGATATTCGCGAGGAAAGCGCTACCGCGTCCGCTGGCGAACAAACGCCGGAAGCGGATATCTCAGCCCAAACCCACGATTTTCTCGCATTCAGCGGCACATGGGAAGACACGCGCCCGGTTGAAGACATTATCAGCGACATTTATGAAAGCCGCACCATCACGCGCGAGGATGTGATCTTATGAGATATTTATGGGATACGGATACGTGCATTTATTATCTCAACGAAGATGCTCGCATTCGGGAAAACGTCCGAGCTATGACACATTTTCACGAGCATTTCACAGTCCTGCCTCTGAAACGCGGGGAGAAACGTGTTACATGTTCTGCTGTTTCAGTACCACCAGCGTGATGTCATCATGAACCGGGGCGCTGCCGACGAAGCGGCGCACATCCTCGACAATCGCTTCTCTCACGGCCTCGGCAGTCGCGTCGCGCCAGTTCGCGCTGATTACTGCGCAAAGGCGCTCAAGACCATACAACATTTTTTCCGCATTCTGCGCCTCGGTAATGCCGTCGGTGTAGAAGACGACTCCATCGCCCGGACCAAGCGTGATGGTCGTCTCAGCAATCCATTGCCGGATGTCATCTACCATGCCGAGCGGAAAGCCGAGATTGATAGTGTCGATCCGCTCGATCCGCCCATCGCGACGCGCTACCAGCGCTTCTTCGTGCTGTCCGCTCAGCCGTATCTGCCCCTGCTGATAATCCGCCACGATCAGCGTCAGGCTGCGATCCACGCCCATCCGCTGGATATTCTGATACAAGACGCGGTTGAGCGTGCTTAAAAAAATGACGGGATCGGTTTCGCCCCGATCCACGAGCGCGCGAATCGCCGTTTGCGTCATCAGCATTAACACGCCGCTTTCCAGGCCGTGTCCGGTGACATCGCCGATCCCGATGCAGAGATGCCCTTGTTCGTAAGCCAGCACGTCGTAATAATCGCCGCCGACTTCCGCCGCCGGCTGCATATAGCCAACCATATCGAGGCCGGGAATCGCCGTTAATTCTTGCCGCATCGGAAGCACCATCTGCTGCAAGCGGCGAGCGACATCGAGTTCTGCGCCCATCCGCTTGTTTTCCTGGTGCAATTGTTCGTTCAGCATCTGAATTTTGGCATACGCGTCTTCGACTTGCTGCTGGGCAATCTTCAGCGGCGTAATATCGCGAGAAATGCCGAATGTGCCGATAATCTCGCCCCGTTCATCCTTCAGCGGCATTTTTGTGGTCAGCGCCCAGCGCCCCTGCGCATCCGGCTCTTCTAACGAGAGCAAGGGCTGGCCTGTCCGGATGATTTCCTGCTCCTGTTCATATTTGGGACGAGCTTGATGTTCCGGGAAAAAATCAAAATCGCTTTTGCCAATCACCTCGTCAGGCTGTTCGACGCCTAATAAGGCGGCCAGCGCATGGTTGATTCTCGTAAACGCGCTGGCGCGGTCTTTAAAGTAAATGTTGTCTGGCACATTCGCCATAAACGCGTCGAGAATATACTTTTGCCGGGCGATTTCGGCGGTGCGTTCTTCAACGCGGGCTTCCAATTCTTCATTCAGGCGTTGCAGCGCTTCCTGCGCGCGAATGCGTTCCGCCATTTCCTGGCGGATATTGTCGAAACTTTCGCGCAATTGCTGCTCCATTCGGGCAAAGGCATTGCCTAACACGTCATAATCGGATTGCGGCTGCATCCGTTGTTGCAGATCGCCGTCCGCAATCGCGGCGGCTGAGTCTGCGAGCGTTCGCAAATAGGCCGTCATATTCGCAAACGCCATTCCCAACACATCGCGCTCGGAACGTGGCGTGACGAGAGAGCGCAGGTCGCCAGTGGAGATCATCGCGGCGGTATCAGCCATCTCATTCAAATAATCCATCATCTGATGCAATGCCCTGCCGAGGGCGTCGCGATCCGCGCGCAGCGGCATAAATGTGCGCACGTCGCCTTCAGCAATGCGTTTCGCCCCTTCTGCGACCGATTGCAGATACGCCAGCATCTCTTGCAGCGCGATGCCTAAGACATCGCGTTTGGAACGTTTTTCCGCGTGCTGCCCTTCCAACGCGCCACTGGCAATTTGCTGCGCTAACAGTGTCATATCTTGAAAATAGGTCGAGATTTCGATGAGCGTTTTTGCTAAATGCCCTAACTCGTCGCGGCGTTTCTCAAGGCGCGTTGATTCGAGAAAGCGCCCTTCTTTAATTGAATACCCAACTTTCGCGAGATAGACGATTGGCTTCGTAATCATCAGAAAGAAGAGAGGATAGGCGAGGAAGGCGATGGCGGCGAGCATCGCCGCGAAGAGGCTGAGAACTCGGTTTCGCGCCTGAATGAAGGCGGCGCGATGCTCGGCGTGAGCGTCGGGCATGACAATATCAAGGGTGGCCAATGGTTTATCTGTTGTGCCGAACAACGGATAGAGTATATGGGTCATGCCGCCGTTCTGAATGACGATGATTTTTTGCCACCCAAGCTCGACGCGCACCTTGCTGTCAGTGATGCGCTGCCCGATCATTTCGCGTCGCGCATTCGCCGCAATAATCCCATTTTCCATCACGACCGAAAGATCGGCCAGAGACAGTTTTTGGCCAACCTGGCTTTCCAACATGCGCTGGCAGAGGTCTGAAAGTGGCGCGGCGAATTTCTGAATAACGAATGATTCCGGCGAATCTTGCGATTCAAGGCGTTGCAATTCCAGCGTCAGCGGCAGAGCAAACGCTTCAATCTGTCCCTCCACCGAACGAGAATACGCCTGTTCCCAGTCTCGCAGAAGAACCTGCACGGTAAGCAGGCTGACAACCGCAACAATAATCACGATGATGGCGACAGCTTTTAGCGCAATATTGATTCTCATCTTTATCCTCTTTTCTCTCAAAAACGCTGTTTTCAGGCGTCTCGGATACCGTTGTTCACCGGGAATGTAAATAACTGACCTTACGCAGCAGGTTCGATGCGAATGGCCGCAAACTTCCATCCCTGGAGGGCAGGGCTGTGAAGTTCTAAATTGGGCGAGGGAGAAGATTCGCCCTTGTTCCACGCTCCCAGGAGGGGAGTTCACCGTCATCAGATCGAACCTGTTTTATTTATGGCGTATTAAAATGGTTTTAGCAAGGTTTTTTGCGCATTTATTCGAATGAGACGCTTCTTTTCTTCTTTCAAAAGAAACGACGAGTTTTGTCATCTTTCGGTTGACAAGATTTCATGCTCTTTCTATGCTGCGCAATGTGAACGCTACGATAATAAGGACAGCGAGCCGTATAAGATAAGGAATGAGCATGAATGAATTGTTGCGACAACACGCCCGCGAGATTTTTGCTGCCGGGCTTCGCGCCGTAGATCCGATTGCCGCGATTCAACGCCATGTCCGGCGCGATGGGGCGGTGTTGACTGTTGGCTCAACGCGGTATGATTTACATGCGTATCGCCATATTTATGTGATCGGCGGCGGCAAAGCGGGCGCATCTATGGCGCAGGCCATCGAGGAAATTTTGGGCGACCGGATCACCGCGGGCTGGGTGAATGTCAAATACGCGCATCTTGCCCCAACGCACATCATTGCGTTGCATGAAGCCGGTCATCCAGTGCCAGATCGCGAAGGGGCGCATGGCGTTCGGCAGATGATCGCCATGATAGGGCAGGCGACTGCTGAAGACCTGGTGATTTGCCTGATTTCCGGGGGGGGATCGGCGTTGCTTCCAGCCCCGGCAGAAGGGATTTCGCTGGAAGAAAAACAAGCGGTCACATCGCTGCTGCTACGCTGTGGCGCGACGATTCATGAAATGAATGCCATTCGCAAGCATATCTCTGCGATTAAAGGCGGGCAGCTTGCGCGGATTGTCGCTCCGGCCACAATGATTTCTCTCATATTGTCTGATGTGATTGGCGATCCGCTCGATACAATTGCCTCCGGCCCAACCGTTCCCGACACGTTTACGTTTGCGGATTGCCTTAGCATGTTCGAGCGGTTTCACCTGCTGGAACAACTTCCGCGTTCTGTGCGCGACCACGTGATGCGCGGCGCGCGAGGCGAGATTGCGGAGACTCCGAAACCCGGCGATCCGCTGTTTGACAGGACGCAAAATCTGATTATTGCCAGCAATATTCAAGCCGCGCAGGCCGCCGCCGACCAGGCGCGCTCGCTCGGTTATCATGCGCTGATTCTTTCTTCCAGCATTGCGGGAGAAACGAGAGTCGTGGCGAACGTTCACGCCGCGATCCTGAAAGAAATTGTGCAGTCCGGGAATCCGCTGCCGCGCCCGGCCTGTATCGTTTCCGGCGGCGAAACCACCGTGACGATTCAGGGAAACGGATTGGGCGGACGCAATCAGGAATTCGCGCTCAGCGCCGCGCTTGATATTGCCGGATTGCCCGGGGTCGTTGTGTTGAGCGCCGGAACAGACGGCACTGACGGCCCAACCGACGCGGCAGGCGCGGTCGCTGATGGCGAGACGGTGACACGCGCGAAGCGTCAAGGGCTTGAGCCTGGGGCTTTCCTTACGAATAACGATTCTTATCATTTTTTTGACGCGCTCGGCGATCTTGTGAAAACCGGCCCAACACACACCAATGTCATGGATTTGCGGATTTTGCTCGCAAACGCAGCATGACACCCTGACTATGCCAGCACCATTAAAAGTCATGATCGTCGCGGCTGAGGCCGCCCCGTTAGTTAGCATGGGAGAATTAGGGCGTTCCGTCGGCGGACTGGCGAGAGCCTTGAAACGCGAACGCATTGATGTGCGCTTGATTATTCCGAAATATCAGCGGCTGATTAACAGCCACAGCATGAAACGCTTAGTCCCGGAAATGACGTTGATCACGATGAACCGGTTCAGAGAAACCGCCATTTATCGCGATGAACTGACGGCTTCGGAAGAAGTGCCGGTCTATCTGATTGAAAAAGCGCGGTTTTTTGACCGGGAGCATCTGTATGGGCCGCCGGAAAACGCGTATGACGATAATGCCGACCGTTTTGGTTTTTTTAATGTGGCTGCTCTCGAAACGCTTCGGCAAATCGGCTTTTATCCGGATATTATTCATTGCCATGATTGGCATACGGGGCTGATTCCGGCCTATCTCAAAACGATTCCGGCATTTTCGCAAGACCCGATGTACGCGCCGATCAAATCGGTGTTTACGATTCACGATCTGCGGCATAAAGGGTGTTTTCCCCGTGAAACGTTTTTTCAGACCGGACTGCCGCCTTCGATTTATACGCCTGAAGGGGTCGAATTTTACGGGCAGTTTTCATTTCTGAAGGCTGGTGTGGTGTTTGCCGATATGCTGAGCACGGTGAGCAAGCAATATCGTTATGAGATTGAAACGCCGGAATTTGGGCAAGGCATGGAAGGCGTCTTCCAAAAGCGCACGAAGGATTTCTACGGGGTAATTAACGGCGTGGAATATAAGCCATTTGATCCGCGGATTGACTCATTCATTCTTAGCAATTATACCAAAGATGACTTGCATAAAAAACATCGGTGCAAGCGAGATATTTTAGAGTTCTGCGGGATGGAACGGCATATTGAACGCCCGCTGGTCGGCATGATTGCGCCGATGTATGAAGAAAAAGGGATTGATTTATTATTAAAATCAGCACATTGCATGATGGAACTGCCGATCCAATTTATTTTCGTGAATGATTTGCCGTATCGAAATGAAAAATTTGCGGCGCAACTTGGCGAGATGATGGCGGCGCATCGCAAGCATGTCCGATGTTTTACCGACTATGACGAGGCGCTGAAGCATAAAGTGCTGGCTGGAGCGGATATGATCCTGATGCCCTATCAAAGCGAGCCGTGCGGCGTGACGCAGATGTACGCCCTTAAATACGGGACGATTCCGGTTGTGCGAGCCACTGGCGGCCTTGATGATACGATCACTGAATTTTCGGTAGAAACCGGCAAAGGAACGGGATTCAAGTTCGCCGCTTATACGACGGACGCGCTTTGTGAGAAACTACGCGAAGCGCTTGTGGTCTATGAGAATCAGCCGCTCTGGGAATTGTTGCAGGCGAATGCCATGCGAGCGAATTATTCCTGGGAATATACGGCCAAAAAATATAAAGACCTTTATCTCATGCTATTGAATAAAGGAAAAGAGAATCATTGACGGGCGGGATGCTGCCAGTTATTTCCAACAACGTTTGTCTTTCGTAGAGACGCTCCGGGCGGCGATTCGGCTGGCTGGAGGTTGGCGATATTGACACAAGGAGTTGAGCTATATGGAACCTCTTGCCATTGATCCACCGCTTTTGACGATTCGCGGAGGATTTTTGCGATCTTTCGAAAAAAATGTGGCTGTGATTCGCGCGATTGGATTCAACATCGAATTGACGATTTTTCGTCCTTCTTCCACTCAATATGACGAGCCGCTCACGCTGTTTTTCGAAAACATCCGCGGCCAGGAAGTTGAGATTACCTCTCCTGATGGGAAGATTGAAAATATGCTGCGCTCGGAAACCGACGTGTTATGCGACGTGACCGGGCTTCGGACGCAAAAAATCTTTCTCTCCTCCTCGCGCGCCTCCGAAGAGTTTGATTTCCTATTTATCGGCGACGTGCACGGCATGTTTCATCATTTCGAATCGGTCATCGAGTCGGCTAACCAGCTTGATCCGCTCTTTATCATGGCGAATGGCGACATGACTCACAGCGGGAGACTGGAAGATTTTCACGCCTTTGCCGATGTTGCGAATAAAGCCACTGTGCCGGTCTTCACGTCGCTCGGCAATCATGATAAACGCGCGAAAGGCGGGCGCGCCACATATCGCGATCTGCTGGCGCCCTTTTATTATTCGTTTTCCGTTAATCATTCCACATTTATCGTGTTGGATAGCTCGCGCAAGCGTGGATTGCAAAAATTCCAATACAAGTGGCTGGAACGCGAATTACAAGTCGCGCGGCAGAAAGGCGACCGGATTTTCGTGTTTCTGCATCGTCCGCCAGTCTGTCCGAAATATAACTATCTCGCTTTTTCTGCTTCTGCCAACGCGCATCGTTTTTTGGCGTTGATGGAACGTTATCGCGTGGAAATCGTGTTCGGGTCGCATATTCACGTGTTTACGGAATTCGAAAAACGCGGCATCCGATATGTCGTGACCGGCGGCGGCGGCGGGGCGCTCTGGCAGCCGCAGAACGTGCATCATTATCTGCACGTGTTTGTCAAGCGAGACGGCGTTGATATTCGTATGGTTCAGCTTCCTACGCCAGAAGCTAAAGTCAGCCAGCGCATCAAAGATGTGCTGAAATTTAACTGGGATCATCATATTGGACGCAACAAACATATCCAGCAGATGTTGTTGCTCTGGACAGCCTTGAATCTTGGCCAGTCTGCTGTCGAAAGGCGAGAACGGCGCTGGCGAAGGCGACAGCGATTTTAAACACGGTGAAAGCGCAATCGTTGTTGGCAAGTTATTATTCAGAAATGCGAACACTTGATTTGGCAACACGATTGTCAGATCAAAATGGGGCGTGATCTCTTAGGCAGACAGCCAAAACAAGCGTTGGCATTCTTAGGGCGTAACGAATTACGGTGAAATATTTTATAAAAAATGATTTTTTTTATTGACATGAAAAAGAGTTTCAGAATTACTGCATCATAGTTTGTACATATTTGCAGATTGGTCTTGATTTTGAATCATCCCTCTTACGAATATCCCTACAAGCTTACCGAAACATTCACAACATTACACCAATTTTTACAGGAGAACACAACTGTGGCACAAGGAATAGTCAAATGGTTTAGCGATCAGAAGGGTTATGGTTTTATCGAACAAGAAAACGGCGATGACGTCTTCGTTCATCATAGCGAAATTCTTGGAACGGGATTCAAAACATTGTCAGAGGGTGATCGCGTGACCTTCGATATCGGCGCAGGCAAAAAAGGCCCAGCCGCGCAGAATGTAACAAAATTATAATCTGCAAATTTTCAGGCAAGGCATCTCATGAACCGTGAGATGCCTTTTCTATTTCTGCTCCGCGCAGATGCCTGCCAGTATCTCCTCGCCTACTTTGAGACTCCATAACAAAGGATATTGCATGACCACATTTGAACAATTAGGCATTACCGCACATGTATTAAAAAGCATCCAGGAATTAGGATTCGTTCAGCCCATGCCGATTCAGGAAAAGGTCATTCCCATGCTGTTAGATACGCACGAAGACCTCATCGGCCTCGCGCAGACTGGCACAGGAAAAACTGCGGCGTTCGGGCTGCCGATCATTCAACAAACCGATATTGACACCAGAAGCCCGCAAGCCTTGATTCTTGCGCCGACCCGCGAACTCTGCCAGCAAATTGCGGGAGATCTGAAAAATTTTGCCAAATACTCAGCTGACCTGCATGTCGTCGCCGTCTATGGCGGCGCAGACATGGGACGACAGATTCGCTCGCTTCAGCAGGGCGCGCATGTGATCGTCGCGACGCCAGGCCGCATGAACGATCTGCTGAATAAGCAGAGAATCGTGCAACTCGACGACGTGCGCACCGTTGTGCTTGACGAAGCCGATGAAATGCTGAACATGGGCTTCAAAGAGGAATTAGACGCCATCCTCGAACAGACGCCGGAATCGAAAAGAACGTTGTTGTTTTCCGCCACCATGCCGAAGGAAGTGCTGCAAATTTCAAAGCAGTACATGCGCTCGCCAAAGCAAATTGCCGCCGGTCATGTCAATGCAGGCGCTGAAGATGTCGAGCATATTCTCTATGTCGTGCCGTCGAAACAGCGTTACCTTGCGTTGAAACGCGTGATTGATTTTTACCCCGAAATTTACGGCATCATCTTCTGCCGCACTCGCACCGAAACGCAGGACATCGCCAATAAATTGATTCAGGACGGTTATAACGCCGACGCGCTGCATGGCGAATTATCCCAGGCGCAGCGCGAAAGCATCATGCACAAATTCCGCGTGAAGAATCTGCAACTGTTAGTGGCGACAGACGTGGCGGCGCGCGGGCTTGATGTCAAAGATTTGACGCATGTCATTAACTACAATCTTCCAGATGAAAATGCTGTTTATACTCATCGCAGCGGGCGAACTGGACGCGCCGGGAAAAAAGGCGTTTCGATTGCGATTGTCAATCTCAAAGAAAAATACCGCATTAAACAGCTTGAAAATCAGTTGCGGAAAACCTTTACGCAGAAGCCAATTCCGAGCGGGGATGATGTCTGTGAAAAACAATTGATGAGTTTAGTTGATCGGTTAGAAACTATTGAAGTTGATCACAAAGAGATTGATCGTTTCCTGCCGGCGGTCTCTGAAAAATTAGAGTGGTTGAGCCGCGAAGACCTGATCAAGCATTTCGTCTCGCTGGAATTCAACCGATTTTTGGATTATTATCGCGACGCCGAAGACCTGAAAATGTCGAAAGAAGAATTAGGCGCGGAGAAAAGGGAGTCGCGCAAAAAACGGTCTCGTCAGGATGATGGCGAACGGCGTGAACGCGGCGAGCGGCGAGATCGCGGGGAACGCCGCGAGCGGGGAGAACGCGGCGAACGGCGCGAGCGAGGCAAACAGCGCGACCGAGATCACGATCAAGAAGGGACGAACCGACGCGCTGAGGAAGGCTTCAGCCGTTTCCATATCAATCTCGGTTTCAAGGACAGCCTGACCCCACGCGATTTGATGGGCTTACTGAATCGTTGCACTCGCAAAAAGCACATCGAAATCGGACGGATTGATTTGATGAAAACCTTTTCGTTTTTTGAGGTGGACCAAAACTACACCAATACCATCCTTTCCGCCCTTGAAGGCGTGGAATTCAATGGGAAAGAAGTGAGCGTGCAGTTGGCGGATGATGGTTCATCGTCCAGACGATAACGATTCTGAGGAGCGCAAAAACAAGCGTTTGCGCTCCTCTTGCTGTTCTGCCAACCAAAACGCCATTCTCAGAAAATTTCCCCGCTTTTCCCTTGACTTTTGTCTGCGCGAAACCGTCACTTTCCTATAATACAGGATACTGTAACTATTCCGGTGTCAGGAGTGCTAACGCTTGCGTTGGCTGCTTTTTCTAACGCTGATGCAGTGTTGAAATTGCCGCAGTGCCAATGCAAGCGTTGACACTTCTGAATCGGCGTAAAAATAAAACGCGGTTACATTTACATAAAGAAATGTTGTTCAGAAATCGGGGGATTTCGCGACGTGAAAATTTTGACTGTCAGCGATGTGGTTGAACGCAAATTATACAGCAGCAAAGCCGCTGAACGGTTTCAAGGGGTTGATTTGATTCTATCGTGCGGAGACCTGCCATTGTATTATCTGGAATTTTTAGTGTCATCTTTTAATGTTCCATTGTACTACGTTTACGGCAATCACCACGCCTCCCC
Source organism: Candidatus Moduliflexus flocculans (assembly GCA_000739515.1). Taxonomy (GTDB): domain Bacteria; phylum Moduliflexota; class Moduliflexia; order Moduliflexales; family Moduliflexaceae; genus Moduliflexus; species Moduliflexus flocculans. The sequence goes on along the minus strand of DF820456.1, from coordinate 490,923 downwards.
CATGTTGACCGTATCAGGCGACGAGGTGAAAACCCCGGGCGGATGTATCAATATTGATAATAGTTTCGTTCGATTTCGCGGATTGTCGCTGCTCGGATTTGAGGGCTGCATGCGGTATAATGACGGTCAGAAGCAATACACGGAATTTCAGATGAGTCGGAAAATTTTTTGGATGAAACCGCGTCTTTGGCTGCATAAATTTACCCACCATCCGGTAGATATTGTGATTACGCACGCGCCGCCGTTCGGGATTCACGACAAGCCAGACCTCTGCCATCGCGGGTTCAAGTCGTTTCTGCGCCTGATTGATGTGTTTCATCCCCGCTATTTCATTCATGGGCATACGCATCGCTATACGTTGCAAGATGAATGGAAAACGCAACATGGCAGCACCACCGTAATTAATACGTGCGGGTATCGGGTGTTAGAGATTGAATCGTCGGCGGGAAAATAACAAAACGCCCTGTTTCTTTCGAAACAGGGCGTTTATATGTACTTTCTGAGAGAAGACGTTATTTCTTCACATATTTCCGGCCAAACGCTACCATTCCTAACACGCCAGCGCCAAGCAGCAACACGGTTGATGGCTCAGGTACCGCAGGGTCAACAGATTCTACCATAGCAACAAAATCTTGGTAATCGCTATCACCACCGCCATACAAGTCTTCCCATGCCAGAATATACTCATTACTTGTCCATAATAATCCGTTTGCTGGAGCGTTGCTATTTAATCTGACCATATCTTTGTCCAGACCTTGATATGCCGCCATATGGTCAAAACCATCCTGATTCAAAGAGGTGTCACTGAAAAAAAGCCCGCCCCCATTGCGGGCGCTTGAATCAAGATAAAATCCAAACATCGCTCCACTAAAAGTGGTGGCGACTTTTTGATAGTTGACATAAACGTCCCCGTTATCGAGTATTGTAAATACAGCCATCCCACCATTAGCTATTCCAGGAGAAGCAATACCGCTAAATAACTCAACGCGGTTGTTTGAATTTGCGGCATCGTAAATTCCAAACACATTGGTGTCCTTAAAACCAGCAATCTCAACAACCATCGTGACGGCACTTTGCATGCTTGCAGTTTGTTTCCAGAATTCATCATACTCCAGATAATCCTTCAACGTATTCACCGAACTATTTCCACCAACAGTAAATTCATTGAAAACCTGTTGTAAAGATTTTCCATCCGAGCTATCTCCAAAACTCAGAGCCATCGCACTGCCGGCTAATCCACATGATAAGACGCTCACAGCTAAAATTACTAAAAACTTTTTCATGATAGTGCCTCCATTTGCATGGTGGCAACCCGGCTGTCTTCACGATGAAGACCCGCGGCTTTCCGTCCCCGCCTCACGACGGGTTTAGCTTTTTCACTCTCGTGTGTTTGTAGTTTATCCAATACGAGATTCCCGTTTATTTCAGCGCCAGACATAAAAAAAACCGGGAAACCTTTTTCCAGGTAACCCGGCTATCTTCACGAAGAAGACCCGCAGCTTTCCGTCCCCGCCTCACGACGGGTTTGGCTTTATCAGGAGCATGACCTTTTATCCAGACATCTTTATCTTAAAGCAAGCTCCATGCCAACACGAAGAATTTATTTTTTCAGAAGTCACAGTTCCCATGTTTGAGAGGGAAGTAAAGTGATATGAGTGTGCTGGATATTTTTGATTGAGAAAACGACTCTTATCAAATAACTGTTTGAACCGTAAATTTTTTCGACATTATTTTTCGATAATGCATGATAAAAGTTGGTTAACTCATGATAAAATAAGACATTATAAATTGTAAGGGAGGTGTAAGTTTTTTCGACAGTATCAGGATGATATAAAAATATGTATTGCTGCTTCGTAGTTATACCAATTGTGGTAAAAATGATCATATTCGACGTATCACGGTAGAGACGCTCCTGTAGGCGTCTCTACCGTGATGGCCGATAATTGTATTTACCGAAATTGGCATTACATCTTGGAAAACCAATTTATCGATATCGCAAAGAAACGATGAAATTGGAAAAGGCATTGACAATTTGAGGAGGAATTTTTGTGACAATATTGCACTCATCTGGTGTGGGAAAATGCTTAAAATGAAGAAAAGAATTCATGTCAAGCGGAAATTTATTTTCTTGAATTCGCGATAAAAATGTGACAGTTTCCCCTGTTTAAGAGGAAAAACGCCGTATGGCATATCTGTTGCTTGATGATAAAAAATATGATTACATATCATGTCTTTAGTCATACACCAACGGATAATTGTTGATTTGGGGTAACAAATAACATGTAAAAAGATAATTTCGCAAGCCACCTCGCAGGTTTTTAATACCTGGGAGATTTGGGACGAAGTTATTTTTTCAACGGAACTCAGGAGAGGATGTTTATGACGAAACAGAAAAAATATTGGCTTATCATGGCAGGGGTTGTCGTATTTGCATTGTCGGGTTCGTTTGCCGTACAGGCTTGTCAAGGTGGATATTTCCGCGATTTTAGCGGTCAGACGAACGTGCAACTCAATAACACGTACAAATATTCGGTTTTTGCGGAAGGCAGATTCAAGAATATCAATTTCAGCGCAACAGGCGGAGAAGTGCTGAATACGTGGAATGAAAATAACCAGTATTTTGCGGAAGTGCGCTGGACGCAAAATGATCCGAATGATCCAACAAAACTGAAGGTGTATGGGGAAGATGGCTGCGATAAGATGCAAGACCTGCGCTATTTTATGGAGGTCAGCAATTCTCGTTCTCCGAATGACAACAGCAATAACGATAATAATGCCAATTTGCCACAAGGAACGGTCAGATTCTTCGAGCAGTCATCAGGACAAGGAAAAAGTTTTGTTGCGACGCGTAGCATGTCAAAGTTGGCTTCACGCTGGAATGACAAAATCCGGTCTGTCTGGGTGGGTAAAAATATTACCATTACCTTATATGAACATGCGAATTATGGCGGTCGCAGCGTAGAACTGACTGGTGAAGGCAGAGGAACGATGTATAATCTGTCGGAGGTTGGTTTCGATAGAGTTATGTCCTCGTTTGAAATCGAATAAATGCGCCTGCCGGGACGGTGCCGCCACCGTCCCGCGTCACTCTATTCCGCCGATTCCCTCCCCTGTTTTGACCGCAATTTCACACTTTGAAAACGATAATAATTTGTTGACAGATTTTCAAAACCGCATTATTGGGTATTGCGAATGACGCATGATGTGAAAACCTGTTGACCTCCGATGTGACATAAAGGACAAAGCGTATGGCAGATGAAAGCCGACTGGGAAAAGCGTTGTTGAAAGCGGGCGTTATTACGCCTCCACAGCTTGACGAAGCCTTGCGCGACCAGCAGCGCGAAAAAATCTCATTGATTCCCCTTCTGGTTCAAAAAGGATGGTGTCGTGAACGAGACATCGTTCACGCGCTCTCTGTCACATTGCATATTCGAACGATTGATGTCAAAGACGCGCTGCTGAGCCAGAAAATTGTGCGGATGGTGCCAAAATCGCTGGCGAATTCCCATCATGTGCTTCCGGTGCTTGTGCAAAACAACACGCTCTTTGTGGCAATGGAAAATCCGTTGGATCGGGAAGTCATTCATGATATCGAATCCCATACCAATATGCAAGTCACCCCTGTCCTTGCGACTTCAAGCGATTTGCACGATGCGATCCGCCGCCACTATAGCATGAGCGAATATGTCAGCACGATGTTGAATCATGTCGAAGAAACCGAAGAAACGAAACTTGCCCCCTCGCCGAAACCGCCAGCCGCAAAGCCGTCCCAAACGCCAAAAGCAGAGAGCGACGCCAAGCAGAAGCAATCACAAATCGTACGATTATGGAATATGATTTTTTCGGAAGGGATCAAAGCCCGCGCCAGTGATATTCACATTGAGCCAGGAGAGCAGCATGTGCGGGTACGTTATCGCATTGACGGCATGTTAACGCGCGGCATCAACCTGCCCAAAGAGATTTACAAACCGCTCCTTTCTCGCATTAAAGTGCTCTCCGGCATGGATATTATGACGCGGCATAGCTCGCAAGACGGCCATATTCGCGTGAATTACGCCAATCGCACTGTAGATTTGCGCGTGTCCACCGTCGTCACGAATCAGGGCGAGCAAATCGTGGTGCGTATCCTCGACCGCACGTCACGCTTTTATAACATCACCCGTCTCGGCCTGTCTGCTGAACAATTAACGCTGTACGAAACCTTTATCGAACAAACGCAAGGGCTGATTCTCGCTACTGGTCCGACCGGCAGCGGGAAAACGACGACGTTGTATGCCTTATTGCATGAGATGAAAGACGGCGCGCGGCATATCGTCACCATCGAAGACCCGATAGAATACCAGTTAGAAGGCATTTCACAGATTCAAGTCACGCCGAATACCGGCATGACGTTCGCCAGCGGCTTGCGGTCAATCTTGCGGCAAGACCCGAATGTGATTCTGGTGGGCGAAATCCGCGACGCTGAAACCGCCTCCGTCGCGATGCAGGCGGCGGAAACCGGACATCTTGTCCTCAGCACGCTGCATACGACTGATGCCGTCTCTTCGATTTACCGCTTAGCAACGCTCGGCATTCCAGTTGATGTCATCGCTTCCAATTTGTTGGCTGCTGTCGGTCAGCGCCTTGTGCGGCGCATCTGCCCGCGCTGCATCAAAGAATACACGCCGACGCAGCATGAGCTTGAAACGCTCGGATTGCATGGCTCGCAGGCCGATTTTGTCTTTTATCACGGCGAAGGGTGCAAAGCGTGTAAAAATACCGGATACTATGGACAAATCGGCGTTTTTGAAATGTTCATCCCCACCGAACGCTTGCGCAACGCGATTGCTAAAGGCGCAAACAAGCAGCAGTTGCAGCGGTTAGCTGTCGAATCTGGCATGAAGACGCTCTTTGAAACCGGCATCGAAAAAGTGATGCAAGGAATGACCTCAGTAGAAGAATTGCTGCGCGTGACGTCACCAAAGCCGAAAGAGGCGAAAAAAGCGCCGAGCAAGCCGATCAAGCCAAAACCAGCGGCGATTGTTCCGCCTCAAGCTCAAGAAGTCGCGCCTCCGAAACCCAAAGAAGTCGCGCCTGAACCTGCGCCAACGACATTAACTTGTCCTCAATGCCATGCGACATTGCAGCCAGCATGGTTGATTTGTCCTATGTGCGGCTGGCTGAAACGAGAAAAACCCGCTAAACCAGAGGTCACAGATTTCGCTGAACTTGAGGAAGTTACGGAAGTTGAATCCCAGCCTCAGCCTGTAACGTCGTCGCAAGTAGATATTCCGAAATGGAAAGAGCGCATTGTCATCGCGGAAGATGATCCGGATGCCAGCATGATGATCAAATTTTTCCTGCAACGGCAGGGATACCACGTGATTCTTGCGAACGATGGCGAAGAAGCGTTGGAAAAAATCCGCGAAGAACGCCCGGACGTTGTCATTCTGGATATTAATATGCCGAAACTCGACGGTTTCGGCGTCTGCAAAGCAATGCGAGCGAAGGTGGAAACCATGTTTACGCCGGTCATCATGCTGACCGCGCTCTCTTCCATCGAATCAAAAATTCAAGGCTTGTCGCTCGGCGCGGATGATTATATCACGAAACCGTTTCATCCCGGCGAATTAGGAGCGCGGATCGAAGCGATTTTGCGTCGTTCGTATCAGCATGAAGTGATTCAAAAATGACATCTATTTTATCTGCTATCGGCAAAATAATCCCATCTTTCATATCTGTTCATTCAAAAATATTCGAAAACGCAAGTATTTCTGAGAAAAGCTTGACAAGCGCATCCTGATCATTTTTAACGATAAAACAAACACCTTTTAGTAAAGTTTTAAAATATCTATTTAGCTTTTTTCGCCGTAGGCGATGCAGTATTGTAGAATTCGACAATCTATCACGTTGTTCGCCGTAAGCGATACTGCTACGCGGGAGAAAGACGATCTGCTGCCGTGTTCGACAAGACCTCAAGCCCAGTGGGCTAAATAATTACAATTTATGATCTATTGAAGGCTTTTAAACGCTAACGTTCCAACACAATAGTTATCTAAAACAGACAAAATGCATGAAAAAATCCCCCATGTTTTGATCTTAAAAACAGCGGGGCATTTTTGTATATTCTGTATGTTTCGGTTTTGAACACATTGAACACAAACGAACTTTCATTGAATAACAAACGCTGGCATCTATTGGCGCAATTCGATGGCGCAATGTCGGTCTTCGATCTCCTGTTGCGGAATCGAGGGATTGAAGATAAAGAGAGGTTTTTGCGTCCGGATTTCGACGCTGATCTGCACAATCCATTTTTAATGGCCGATATGGAAAAGGCGGTGGAACGCTTGAAATCCGCCTTACGCGACCAACAGCGCGTCATGATTATCGGCGATTATGATGCTGACGGTATCACCGGCACGGCGATGCTGTATGAAACCTTCAAAAAAATCGGGATGCAGCATATCATCTGCCGGCTGCCGCATCGCATTCACGATGGGTATGGTTTCCAGCCGCATTTCGTCAACGAAGCGGTTCGCGACAAGGTTGAACTGATTGTGACTGTAGATAATGGCGTCAGCAGCTATGAGGCGATCTCGCTGGCAAAAGAGGCTGGCATTGATGTCATTATTTGCGATCATCATACGATTTCTGGCGCGCTGCCTCCGGCAGACGCAATTTTACATCCAAAACTCGACCGGAGCGAATATCCATTTCCTGATCTTACTGGTGTGGGAGTCGCCTTCAAATTTGCGCAAGCGCTCTGTCCTCGCCTGATGTCTTCGCAAGACGCTGAAAAATTTCTCAAATGGAGTCTCGATTTGGTCGCCATCGGCACAGTTGCTGATTGCGCCACTGTCACCGGAGAAAACCGAACGCTCATTAAATATGGCTTGATCGTTATTGAAAAAACCCGACGCCCGGGCTTGCGAAATATTCTTAACCACTGTCTTGGCAAAAACCCGACCTACGATGCGACGCTGATCGGCTTTCGCATCGCGCCGCGCATTAATGCGGCTGGCCGCCTCAGCCATCCGGAATCAAGCCTGAAATTGCTGATCACGGAGAATGTGCTGGAAGCGGATGTTTTAGCGCGAGAACTCCAAGAATTGAATGCGAAACGCCAGGAACACACGCTGCAAGCGGTTGCCCAGGCCAAAGAGCAATTGTGGCAGGATATTCTCAACGAAAAAATTTTGATTGCTCACAACAAAGACTGGCATCCCGGCATTGTCGGACTCATTGCAGGGCGCTTGACGGAAGAATATCACCGACCTTCGATTATTTTTCACGAACGCGAAGATGGCACGCTTGTCGCTTCCGCCCGAAGTATTGAACCATTCAATATTGTGCAGGCAATCAGCGGACAAAAAGAGTTGTTATTGCGCTACGGCGGCCATTCGCAGGCGGCAGGTTGTTCCTTGACAAAAGAGAATTATCGCGCATTTTCTGACAATATGAAGACTCTTGCGAATGCCGCTCTCTCCGACGACAATCTGTGCGACACGATTGAAATTGATTGCGAACTGACGCCGGAACAGATAACATTAGAGCTAAAACGCCAACTTGACGCGCTTGAACCGCACGGTATCGGCAACGAACGCCCGCTTTTTTTGCTGCGCGATGTGCCGATCAAGCGAATAAATCCGGTGGGGAGCGGTGGCACGCACGTCCAATTCTGGTTTAATACGCCAGGCAAAGTGCTGAAAGGGATTGCGTTTCAGCAAGGACATCTTGTGAAGAGGTTATCCGACGGCGACGTGGTGAGCGTGGTCTGTCACCTTCAGGAAAGCGCCTGGAACGGAGAAACTTCCGTCGAAATCGAAGTCGTGGATATTCAACGATGATTCTGATTGGCACATCCGGGTTTCATTATGCTGATTGGGTTGGCGCGTTCTACCCGCCCGCGCTGCCCAAAGACGAATGGCTGGCATATTATAGTCAGCATTTCCGCGCCTGCGAATTGAATTTTTCGTATTATCGCGTGCCAACCGCGCAGACATTGGCGCGAATGCTCGAACAATCTGAGGGACGGGTCACGTTCGCGGTGAAAGCGCATCAAGAAATGACGCATGAACGCGGCGACAATGCTGCCGTGTTTACCGCGTTTATCGAGGCGCTCAAGCCGTTGCGCGAGGCTGCCGTTTTAGGGTGTGTGTTAGCGCAGTTTCCGTTTTCGTTTCATGCGACCCGCGCCAATTCCGAGTATCTCGAACGTTTTCGCGAACGCATGGGGGAGATTCCGCTCGTGATCGAATTTCGGAATCATCGCTGGGTTCGCGAGGCAACGTTTGCCTTGCTAAAACGCCTGAATTGCGGCTTTTGCTGCGTTGATGAACCTCGACTCGACGGACTGCTGCCGCCGTTGGCTGTTGCCACGTCAGATATTGGATATGTGCGGTTTCATGGACGAAATCAGGAAAAATGGTGGCAGCATGATACGCCGGAAGAGCGATACTCGTACCAGTATGTTGACGCGGAACTGCAAGAGTGGACGCCAAAGATTCAGACATTGCAAACGAACACGCACGCGGTCTATGTGTTCATGAATAACCATCCCCAGGGACATGCAGTGGACAATGCGAAGCAATTGGAACGATTGCTGACGCCCTCATATCCGGAGTTATAGCGTATGGAAGCCCCAAAACGCGCGGACAATGAATTGGCGCTTTCGAAAGATTCCCTTTGGGAGCACCTGGAAAAGATCAAGAAAGCGAAGCAGGAGTGGGAAGCGACGGCAGATTCGCTGGATGAATTGATCTGCCTGGTTGATCGCCAGGGGCGCGTTCTCCGCACGAATCGTACGCTTGAGACGTGGGGATTGGGGCAGGTCTGGAATATCAAAGGCCGTCTGATCCATGATGTGCTGCATCCTGATTGCAAAGCGTCAACATGCGTGCTGGCCAACTTTTTATGTAAGGCGTGGGGCGAGTTGATCGAAGGAGCGCCGTCTTATCATGAATTTGAAGACCACTTGCTCCAGCGGCATATTCAAGTGCAAGTCCGCCCAATTTCGCTGTATCTGGCCAATATCGAAACGCAATCAGAAAGCTTTGCCGTCGTCGTTGTGCATGATAACACCGAACGCAAGCGTCTTGAAACGCAACTTTGGCAAACCAACGCCGCATTGGAGAATGCTCGCCGTCATGCTGAACAAAAGGCTCGTGAAGCTGAAATGGCCAATAAAGCGAAAAGCGCGTTTCTGGCGGCGATGAGTCACGATATTCGCATCCCGATGCAAGGGGTGAGCGGCATTTTAGAATTATTGTTAGATACAGATTTGTCGAATGAGCAGCAAGAATATTTGCGTGTTGCGCAACACTCCGCGCAATCGCTGATGAAACTCCTCGCGGATATTCTTGATTTTTCGAAAATCGAAGCAGGGCAATTAGAGATTGATTATCGTGAATTTGATTTGCAGCATACCGTCGCGACTGTCGCGACGATGCTCGCCTCGCGAGCGCACCATAAAGGGGTCGAGTTGTTCTGGGAAATCGAGCCTGGCCTTCCCATTCATCTCATGGGCGATCCTGTGCGGCTTCAGGAAGTCTTGGGAAATTTAATCGGGAATGCGATTAAATTCACGGAAAAAGGAGAAATCGTCTTACATATTACCCAAACCGACGCGCGCCCGGCGATGCCAGAGGTGATCGAGCTTCATTTCAGCGTGCGAGATACTGGTATTGGCATTCCTGTAGATAAACAGGCGCATATTTTCGAGGCGTTCGCCCAGGCGGATCCTACGATTGCCCGACAATTCGGAGGTACCGGCTTAGGGTTAGCGATTGCGCATCATTTAGTCGAACTGATGCACGGCCATCTTTGGGTCGAAAGCAAACCCGGCGAAGGGAGCATCTTCCATTTTACTGCGCGTTTTGGCGTGCAATCCACACAGGCACTTCGGGCGACTCAACAAATCGAGCATGAATTGAGCCTGCAAGAAGTTACGGCGCTGATTATCGAAGACAACGAGACAAATCGCAAAATTCTGCATAAGTTGCTTCACGCCTGGGGAATTCACGTTTCTGAAGCGCATAATGGACATCATGGAGTTCAGATGATTCTGAAAAGCCACGAACAACATCGGCCTTATGATGTCATTCTGCTTGATTCGATGATGCCAGAAGTCTCTGGGCTTGATGTGCTTCGCGAGGTGAAACATACGAACTTGCCTGAACGCATCATTGTCATGTTGCCGGGAGATAGCGAGCATCATAAAGAATGGAAACGTTGCCAGGCGCTCGGCGTCATCTCTTGCTTAAATAAGCCGATCAATCCGTCGCTTTTATTTGATGCCATTGTGGCAATTTTAGGGAAAGAAACCTCTTCGTTATCGCCCAACATTCCCATCCCATCTGAAGAACCTTCTGACACTCCGGAACAGGCGGCTATTGGAGCATTACATATTTTACTTGCAGAGGATCACGAAATCAACCAGATGATTGTGGAAAAATGGGTGAGCAAACGCGGCTGGAAGGTGACATCTGCAAGAAATGGGTATGAAGTGTTACACGCCATTCAGCAGAGGTCGTTCGATTGTATTCTGATGGATATTCAAATGCCCAAAATGGATGGCATTACGGCAACGCGGTTCATTCGAGAATTTGAAGAGCAAACACGGCGGCATGTGCCGATTATTGCGTTGACCGCTCATGCGATGGAGGGGGATCGAGATCGATTTCTTCAAGCTGGCATGGATGGTTATCTTGCCAAGCCTCTGAATTCACAAGATTTGTACGCAGCCGTCGAAGCGTGTGTGGCGCGGCTGACGCCAGAGGAATTTAATGGGGATGCGGCGTCTCCCGCTCCATTCGAACTGCCGATTCTGAATATGGAAGAACTCCTCAGTTCATTTGATTATGATGCCGCGTTTATCGAGGAACTCATGACGACCTATCTGAAGCAAAGTTCGCCAGAATTGCTTCACGCGCTTCGCGAGGCGGTTACGAATCGTGATGCGGAGTCATTGCATACAGCGGCGCATCGGCTGAAAGGCGCATCTGGGGTGATCGGGGCGATTCGCGTGTATATGTCCGCGAGCGTGCTAGAACAAATGGCGACTGAATCGCGATTTCTCGACGCTGCGGATGTGTTGCATGAGTTAGAAAAACAAGCGATGCAGCTTGAACAGTATATTGAGGAGCATTTACAGGATTATTTCCCGCAATAAAAAAAGGGCTGTTATGTTCAGCGAATTGCTCGATTCCTCTGACACGAGAGAACCAACAGCCCTGAAAAAAACCCGTCAGGCTGCGACAAGCTGGCTGCGACGCTTGGGACGCGCGCCGATGATGGACTCTCGCTTTACAGAACTCTCAAGCTCTTGCAGCGATTGGATCACCTCTGAAATCAACATCGCTTGCTTGCTCCGAAGATCGCGGGCTTCGGCTTTATCATCATGAATGATAGAATCCTCTAACGTGTACAGTTTTCGAATCGCCTTTGTTAATTCAACTAAAATTTCTGGTGCCATAATCATTCCTCCTCCTTTGTTGTGATTTTACTGATTTGACGAATGACGCGGCAAGGGGTTTGATGAAAAACAAACCGGCTGAAAAATTATTTGAGTAACTCATGTTACGCAGCCGATTCGAGACGAATGACCGCACACTCCCCTCCGGGGAGGGGTTGGGGGTGGGTTCTTGACACGAGCAATCACTCACGGACGAACCCACCCCTTGCCCCTCCCAGGAGGGGAATTGTCGGCGGCGCTGCGTAACATCAGNGGGTTCTTGACACGAGCAATCACTCACGGACGAACCCACCCCTTGCCCCTCCCAGGAGGGGAATTGTCGGCGGCGCTGCGTAACATCAGTGAGTAATGATGCCAATTGTGTTTGAATAAATCATAAATTCCGTAGAGACGCCCCGGCGGGGCGTCTCTACGTGTATTGACATACAAGGTTATGGACAAGCTGTCAGACACCTTGAAGGTGTCTGACAGCTATTTCCTCGCCATAACGCTCTGTGTCATTACACGTATCTTCTATAACATGAATATGTCGTTTATTCGTCTTATATTTTCTTTTTATTACTTTAAACTTGACAAAATCTCTGAATGTGTCAGACATCAGCGTTGTTTTTGAAAGACACCATCTCGTATTTTCCCATTTTTATCTCAATAATTCTACGCTTCAAAGGAGTCGATTTATGGAACAGATGATCGCCATTTGCGGATTAGAATGTCAGAATTGCGGCGCGTTTTTAGCGACCCAGCAGAACAGCGAGCAGAAGCGAATCGAGGTTGCGAAAGAATGGTCGCAGATGTTTCATGCCGATATTAAGCCGGAAAGCATCAATTGCGACGGCTGTCTTGCCACGAGCGGACGCCTGTTTCAGCATTGCATGGTCTGCGAACTGCGAGCGTGCGGCATGGCAAAAGGCGTCGAGAATTGCGCTCAGTGCGCAGAGTACGCCTGCGAAAAACTTGGCAAGTTTTTTCAAATGGCGCCAGAAGCCAGGGGCGTCTTAGACCGCGTAAGACGCGCTGACGCCGCGAGCTAAGTAAAGCGTAAAAAATAACTTCAATTCAGGTCTCACAAATCTCGAAGACCTGTGAGACCTCTGTTCGCAGGAGTGTCAAATCTTGATTTGACAGGCGAAATCGAGGTTTCGCACTCCGTTTCGTCCTTCTTAAAAAGGAACAATATTGTGGCTGAATTACTCAAACATCAATTTTTTACGCCAGACGCTATCCAACATTTTGCGGAAACGATTTTTCAGCATCACCCTGCGTTTGATCGGGAAACGTTTACAACACGAGTGTTTGCCGATGGATGGGAGGCAAAAGAACTAAAAGCGCGGATGCGGCATGTCACGATTTGTTTGCATGAGACGTTGTCGTTAGCCTATGCAGACGCGCTTGGCATTTTGAAATTGGCGGCGCCCGCTATCAAGGGGTTTGATGGGTTATGTCTGCCGGATTACGTCGAACGCTACGGCAGGGAGGATTGGGAACGCTCGCTGCCAGCGCTTGGATATTTCACGAAGTTTGCGTCGTCAGAGTTTGCGATCCGCCCGTTTTTAGACCAAGACCCGGATCGAGTTATGCCGTTTTTACTCCAATGGGCGGAAGATGACGACCAGAATGTGCGCCGTTTTGCGAGCGAAGGCTGCCGTCCGCGCCTGCCCTGGAGCATGGCGCTGCCGAAGTTTAAACGCGACCCGCGCCCGATATTGCCGGTATTAGAAAAGCTGAAGGCGGATGAGTCGGAATTTGTCCGCAAAAGCGTCGCCAACAACTTGAATGATATTTCCAAAGATCACCCCGATTTGCTTCTCGATCTCTGCGAACGCTGGCAGGGACAAGACGCCCGAACGGATTGGATTCTCAAACATGCCTGCCGCACGCTGCTGAAAGCCGGGAATCCGCGAGCGCTTGGGTTATTCGGGCATAATCACGTCATTTGCGCGACCATCGAAGAGGCGCACCTCGACAACACCAGGCTTTCTATCGGAGAAACCGCCCGCTTTTCCTTTACATTGAACCTCAATGAGCCTGAACCGGCGAATGTCCGTTTGGAATACGCCGTCTATTTTGTCAAAGCGAACAGACAGGTTTCGAAAAAAGTGTTTAAGATTACTGAAAACGTCTATGAACCGGGGACGTACCCATTTTCAAAACGCCATGCGTTTGTAGAGCGCACGACCCGCAAACATTATCCGGGAAAACATCGGATCACGATTATCGTGAACGGCGATGAAAAAGCGGAGATGACGATTGAACTCCAATAAAAGGCAGACTTCACAGGTTTTAAAAACCTGTGAAGTCTAAGAATCTACGATGAAAAATCTCTCTAAAGACCGCCAACAGGCGGCAAAAGCGTTTATTTTCTCTCATGCCCGCCCACTTGAGCAGGCATTCTATCGCCATGAATTTGAATCTGCGCCACGTGAAGACGCGCTGATTGAATTAGCCCGCTTTCAGAACGCAGACGGCGGTTTCGGCCAGGCGTTAGAACCCGATTTCCGCGCGCCTGAAAGCTCAAGTTATACGACCGGCATTGCGCTCGATATGCTGCGAGAGATCAACGCGCCCGCCGATCATCCGCTGATTCGCGGCGCGATGGCGTATCTGCTGCACACGTATCAACGCGAGACGCAGACCTGGCGCATCATTCCGCCCACCGGAGACGCCAGTCCACATGCGCCCTGGTGGAATCAGGATCGGCTGGAAGAAACATTTAAACATTTCCGCGTCAATCCGAAAGCGGAATTAGTCAGCTATTTTTACCGATATGAGTCGGCGATTTCGCCGAACGAACAAGACGAGATGCTGGCGTCATTGCTGGTAGATGTTGAAAAACTTCCCGACGCGGTCAGCGTGGATGAATTGCTCTGCTTGCTGCGGCTGCACGCCTGCGAAACGCTGCCAGCAGAGGCGCGAAGCTATTTGCGCGAGCGCTTGACGAAAATGATTCTGGCGACGGTTGAAATGAATCCTGAAAAATGGGGCGGGTATTGCCTGAAACCGCTCTGGGCGGTCACGTCGCCGAACGCGCCGTTTGCGGACATCATTCGGCCTGCGCTTGAGCAGAATCTCGATTATGAAATTGACCGGCAAAACGAAGATGGCTCGTGGTCGCCGAACTGGTCGTGGTTCGGACAATTCCCGGAAGAATGGCCGACGGCGGAACGCGAATGGCGCGGCGTGTTGACCTTGCGAATGTTACGAACACTGAAAGCGTTCGGGCGGGTGGAGTAACGTTCTTCTTCACAGTCCTGCTTCTTCACCGGGCTTGAAGGGCAGGGCTGTGACGTTCTGCCGTTGCGCGGAGCGTCAGCGATAAAACAATCCCTGATACCGGCGAGATGGCGTCGCCGCTCGTCTCTGTCGTTTTTGTTGGCATGAAACATGCTATATAGTATGGTGTCGTTTATTCAAAATATTCATATTATATATGCCTGCTGGCAAAATTTGATAAATAAAGGAGAGCGTTTTTATGCAAGGGATGGTGAAACACGTGTTCGCTTCGTTTATGTATCTGTTCTGCCTGGCAAATTTTGTTGTCGGGACAGTCGCATACATCGTAAATCCGCACCAGATCAGTCCGGTGCCGGATAGTTCGACGATGACGCTTTTAGGAATTGCAAGCGCTGTCATCTCGCTTGTGAATGTCTATAGAAGCGTAAGAATTGCATGAACTCAGAGAAGCGCCAGAACCTCGATTTCACGGATATATCGTAAAATCGGGGTTTTTTATTTCGGCATCAAGAAAAACGATTTCCTCTTTTTCGGCATTTTACCTTCTGATGTTACGCAGCGCCGCCGACAATTCCCCTCCTGGGAGGGGCAAGGGGTGGGTTCGTCCGTGAGTGATTGCTCGTGTCAAGAACCCNCCCCCAACCCCTCCCCGGAGGGGAGTGTGCGGTCATTCGTCTCGAATCGGCTGCGTAACATGAGTTACCTTCATAATTTTGCGTAAATACACGTGCGGTTTTTTCTCGTCATTCCCTCACTGAGAACGTCACCGCATTTCAGACATTTTTGCATTCATGCCTCAAGATGGGAACATATTTGTTATAAAATGCGTTGTAAATCTGCTCCTCATTCGCGTTATCAAAAACTCTCTCTGATAAAGCCGCGCGATTTTGACAATATTTCATTTGACAAACTGGGGTAAATTCCTTATATAGCAATACGAAATCAGTTGTCACGCTTCGACACTGGCATTCCCCCTTCGACATGCTCAGGGAACGCCGGTATCGAAGGGAACAACCGTAGGATTGCTATATCAATCTTTAAGCGGGTCGCCGAACATCGAAAGACCAAATGTTATGGCAATTTAATCCTTTGCTAATATGCGAATAATAAAAAAGGAGAACGGTTATGTTAGATCAAATTGATCTGTCTAAATCGCTTCAAAAAGATGAGTATAAAACCCTCATGCCGGAGTTGGAACTCCGTTTGGGGCTGTTGCAGCGAGAAGCCCGCGAGTTGAACCTGCCGATTATGATTGTTTTTGAAGGATGGGATGCCGCAGGCAAAGGCACGATGATTAACCGCCTGATCCAGACGCTCGATCCGCGCGGATTTGTCGTGCATTCCATTAACGCGCCGAATGAAGAAGAACGCCTGCGCCCATTTCTCTGGCGGTTCTGGATTAAAACTCCGGCCAAAGGGCGCATCGCAGTGTTTGATCGCAGTTGGTACGGGCGCGTGTTGGTGGAGCGGATTGATAAGCTGGTCAAGAAGGCAGACTGGACGCGCTCCTATCAGGAAATTTCGTCGTTCGAGCGACAACTTTGCAGCGAAGGGACATTGATCATCAAATTCTTCTTGCACATCAGCAAAGAAGAGCAGCGCAAACGGTTCGACAAGCTTGAAGAATCGAAAACAACGTCCTGGAAAGTGAATAAAGAAGACTGGCGGCATCACGACCAATACGGCGAATATCACGACGCCGTCGAAGAAATGCTGGCGAAAACGGATGCCAGTTTTGCCCCCTGGACAGTTGTGGAAGCGCATGATAAACGTTTTGCGACGATGAAAGTGTTTAAAACCGTTATTGACAGTATTGAAGCGAAAATTCAGCAGATCAAGATGGCGCGGCAGGTTGCGGCAGCCATTGTTGACGACGCGGCGTCACCTGTGGAAATGCCCGCTTCAGAGGCATTCAGCGCGTTGAATGCGTCAATCTTAAAAAAAGTTGATCTGTCGGTGGCCTTATCGCCAGAAGAGTATGAACAAGAACTCAAAGTCTGCCAGAAACGGGTGTTTGAATTAGAGCATGAGATTTATCGCAAGCGGATTCCTGTCGTGATTTTATATGAAGGCTGGGACGCGGCAGGCAAAGGCGGCAATATTCGACGGCTGACGCAGAGCATGGACCCGCGCGGGTATGAAGTGATTCCAGTGGCTGCGCCGAACGACATCGAAAAAGCGCATCATTATCTCTGGCGATTCTGGATGTCATTCCCAAAAGCTGGACATATCACGATTTTCGACCGCACCTGGTATGGGCGCGTCCTGGTCGAGCGGATCGAAGGTTTTTGCAAAGAAGAAGCGTGGCGGCGGGCATATCAGGAAATTAATGAAATGGAAGAACATATCGCCAATTTCGGCACGGTGATTGTCAAATTCTGGCTGCATACAAGTCAGGACGAACAACTTCGGCGCTTTGAAGCGCGGCAGCAAGACCCGAACAAACAATGGAAAATCACGGAAGAAGATTGGCGCAACCGCGAGAAATGGGGCGTGTATGAAGCGGCGGTTGACGAGATGCTCTTCCGCACCAGCACGGCGTATGCGCCCTGGACGATTGTCGAGGCGAATTCGAAATATTACGCCCGCATTAAGGCGTTAAAAACAGTCATTCAGGCGATAGAAACAAAATTTTAGAGGAGGAGAAACGACACTTGCCTCGGTATCGCTTCAGGTGGCTGAGCGAAACCGAGGCGAAGAACTGCGGTTAGGGTATGAAAACACTGTATCTTGTCCGGCATAGCAAGGCGATTCCCGGCGAATCCGGCGTGAACGATTTTAAGCGTCCGCTCGAAAAACGCGGGGTTGAAGATGCAAAAACGATCAGCAAACGATTGCGGAAAAAAGAAATATTTCCAGATATTATGATTGCAAGCCCGGCGGATCGCGCCCTTGAAACGGCGCATATTTTCGCCGAAATTCTTGGCTATCCCTCGCGGCAGATTCTGCTCAAAGAAGAAATTTACGGAGGGAATGCGGCAGAGATTCGGCATCTGTTGGAGCAACTTGACGATCATTATGACATCGCGATGCTGTTTGGACATGAACCTGCGCTTTCGACCCTCGCCACGCAATTGCTGCGCGAAACCGAAGGGATCGAATTACGCACGACAGGCGTCATCGGAATCGGATTCGATATGCCCACATGGCAAAACCTCAACGAGCAGACGGGGGCATTGCTCTTGTTCGATTTTCCGGTACGCGCCACGCCCAAAATTTATAAAAAAGCCAAAAAAGCGATTTCTGACGAGATTTCCGTTTCAATCGAATCTATTTTGGAAGGCATTGATTCCGGCGTCTCGCAGTATATGCAAAAAGTGTTGAAAAAAACCAGCAAAAAGCTTGCGAAAGAATTGACACACGTCATACAGTCGTCAAAGATCGAGCATTTTGCCGGTTCTCAACGCCAGAAGCCGTCAAAAAATTCCGTCGAACAACCTGCTGAATCCGCGTTGCCGACCGCAGAACCAGAGCGCTTCGCCACTGATGAAACGTCCGCCGGCCAGGAAACCGAACGGAAAAAACCGCAGAGGAAAAAAGCGGTGAAAGAGACGACATCAATGCGAACAACGCCAACCGCAGCGCCGGAAACTGACGCGAATTAGAATTAACATAATGGAGGAATAAGCACATCACGGCCGCTCTCGCGCATTATCGAATCGTTAGGCGCTAATTGCAGGCCGAATCATAATTTTTTCACCACGACACACCCGAAAGAATTCGTGAGTAGTAAATGGTAGATGACGCGTTCCCTGAGCGAAGTCAAAGGGAACGCGCGAGACTCGTTTTGACTTTTCGACAACCTCAGACCATCGCTTCGTTCAACAAGCGGGACATCGGATGCTATTTCACCACTGCCACATTTTTTCGCGCGCGTTGTGGCGGTTAATATGTTCCAACAACCCCTTTTCGATTATTATCAAACGCTCGCCGCCGGCATTCAGGCGCATTTTGTCCGCGTCGCCGCCTATCGCGACCCGGAAGCGCTGCATGAAATGCGCGTCGGGATCAAACAATTACGCGCGTTCTTTCGCGTTATCGAATTTCTTGCGCCGGAAGCATTTCCGGCGAAAAAATATCTCTGCCCGATTCGTAAGCTCTTCAAAGTCAGCGGCGATTTGCGCGACGCGCAGGTGCAGCAGGAATTGACTCGCGCCTGGGCAAAAGAATTTGGCGCGTTTCTCAGCGAATATTATAACGACCTGAAACAGAAAGAAATCCACGCCGGCTCAGCATTTTCGGCATTTGTTGATCATTTTGAAATAGAGGACGAGTTTCAGCGCAACAGTGAGCGATTGCTCTACGCCATTATCCCGCTGACGGAGGAATACGCCGCGCAACGCATCCGCAGTCGTCTTGAAGATCAACTTCTGGAACTTCATGCTTACGAAGACCGCGATCTGCTCGAAGAAGGCTGCCTGCATCCGCTGCGCATTCTTGTCAAAGAAATCCGCTATACGTTGAACATTGCCACGCGCTGCTTTCCCGAACTGGAGAATCGCGAATTGGATAGCATGTTGCGCGGTATTCACCAGGCGCTCGGCAGATGGCATGACTGCGAAGTGGCAAAAGCCCATCTCGATGAATTTCATGCTGCTTACGCGGACGCCATCAGCCTGACGGATGAGCATGTCTATGATCTGTTGTTTCTGAAAATCCGCGACGAAAAAGAGACCGATTTCCGCGAATTTCAGGCATGTTGGGCGAAATTTTTATCATGTAGGGGCGACCCCCCATGTTCGCCCAAAACAACGCATGGGTGAACCCCATGTTCGCCCACAACAACGCATGGACGAACCCCGTGTTCGTCCCCAAAAAACAGGGCAGACAACAGGGGTCTGCCCCTACATTTGTTTCATCTCTGTAAAACCTTGACAGCAGACGCCCTCTTCATCATCTGGTATCACAATCCGAAACATGAACAATGCGTGTAGGGGCGCGGTCTCCGCCCCTACACACATTTCGAACAGCAGGAGCATATCTATGAAAGTGATGTTATGTCTGCCGCCGGGCGGGTATTTCGCCGAACGGTGGAGTCAAGGATCATTCATGCCGTCGCTTGGCGTGTTATATCTCGCGGCGGTATTGGAGCAGCAGAAGATTGACGTGGAAGTCGTGCCGGCGGACGTGCTGCGCATGACGTGGGACGAGTTGGGACGCAAATTCGAGACCGACAAGCCCGATATTATCGGCATCACCACCACAACGGAAAATCGTTTTCAGAGCTTTCGATTGGCGCAGGTCGCGAAACGCGCCCGCCCGCAAGCGTTTGTCGTCGTGGGCGGCCCGCATTTCACCGGCACGGCGCGCGACACGTTGAGCCATCTGCCCTATATTGACGGCGTAGTCAGCGGCGAAGGCGAAGTGACGATTGTCGAACTCGCGCAGGCGTTGCAGGCGCGGGATTCGCTGCGCAAAGTGGACGGCCTCTCGTTTTATGAAGATGGCCAGATTATCGAAAACACCCCGCGTCAGCGCATCCCGGATTTGAATATGCTGCCGCTGCCCGCCCGCCATTTGATTCCGTATGACAAATACAATTTTAAGCTCGACGTGCCGGGCAAAGGCTTGCAGCCCGCCGCAAACATCATGACGAGCCGGGGCTGCCCGTTTCATTGCACCTTCTGCGCCACGCCCAACAACTGGGGGCGGCGCGTGCGCGGCCTGTCGCCGGAAAACGTGCTGAAAGAAGTCGAATACGTGATCGAGCATTATGGCGCGAAAGTGATCTGGTTCTACGACGACACCTTCAATTACAACCCCAAACGCACCACCGAAATTTGCGATATGATCATCGAGCGCAAGCTCGACATTAAATGGTATTGCGAACTCCGCGTGGATTTGATGACGAAGGAATTGACCGAAAAAATGGCGCAGGCCGGAATGTTTTACGCCGGGTTCGGCATCGAGTCCGGCAATCATCGCGTGGCGCAGGAGATTGTCAAAAAGGTCGCCACGTTAGATCAGGCGCGGCAGTTCATCAATTGGGCGCTTGAATGCGGCGTGACGCCGAATCCGTTCTTTATGTTCAGTCATCCGACCGAAACGTGGGCGGAAGCGCAGGAAACGATGGCGATTATCGAGGAGATGAAAGACCGCTGCGACATCAGCGTCGCGATTGCCCATGTCTATCCCGGCACGGAGCTTGAGCGGCGAGCGCGGGAAGAGGGCAAAATTCCGGCAGATTTCTCCTGGACGAACCCGAACGACCACCGCGTCGTGCTGCTCCCCGCCGCGCAAGGCCATGTGCCACTCTACATGGACAAACTGACCTGGTGGCAGATCAGCGAATTGATGTTCCATTTTGCCGGGGCCAAAAAGAAATTTTCGCTGCTGCGCAAAATCCCGACCGTGATCCAGAATATCAAATCCTTCGCCGATTTCCAGCGCTACGCGATCATGTTTGTCGCCATGCTGACGTTTAAACTGAAAAAGATGCTGAAATAACCACGAAACAAACCACGAAACACACGAAAGACACGAAAAATTTTTCATCGTTTGTTTTTTCGTGTCTTTCGTGTGTTTCGTGGTTTGTTTCGTGGTCTAAATCGCCGGAGGCTCGGCGGGGTCGTTCGTGCCGAGTTCGCCGCGAAAGGCGCGGGAAAGGATGCTTTGTTCCAAGAGATCAAGCTCGTCGTCCATCTCCAGCAGCGCGGCGGCGGCGGTTTCATGGCCGAGCAGGCTCTCAATACGGTGTGCAATTTCGCGTTGTTCTGATAGTGGTGGAAGTGGGACAATCACCGGATAAATTGTCTTTCCTGAAATAACTGGCTGCGCAGATGAATTACTGGTCTGGCCTAAATTCGAATAGGTCAACAACCAAAAGAGATAGGTCAAATCCATTTGTTGCTCAGAAAATTTTACCACAAAAGCGTTATCGGTAATCCATGCCTTTTCTTCTGTTAAATGAACACTCCCGCAATAATACCCGACTCGCCCGATCACAATTGTTTTTTGAGCGACATTATATGTATTGTGATACCCTGTGATCCCATTTCCTCCATAGACGGGAATTCCTCCCTCCATAACCATATTGCTTTTCGTCAGATTCTCTCCAGAATGAACGTTCACAATCGCCCCTAATTCTACCGTTTTCCATGTTTGGGGAATGTTCTGATAGCTATTTTCTTGATGCTTTCTCTTTAAATATGTTTTTTTCCCTTGAAAAAGTTCGTGAACGAATAATTCCGCGCCTTCGAGCTCAGGATGTTCCGCCCGCCATGCCGCCGTCAGCTTGCCGGAAAACGCCTGATGCAGAATGGCGGCGCGACGCAGCGCGAACGACTCCCGCGCTTCGTCAATCAGTGTCCGCGCCTCCCGCAGCTTGCCGAGCAGCGCGTCGAGTTTCGCCGCGATCCGGCGCTGCTCCGGGAGTGGCGGAACGGGAATCGGATAATCAACCACGTCTTTTGGCCGCGCTCGCATCAATGATCCGCCAACGCCTGCGACGTGCGATGTGAATACATTTCTGAAATCATGGCCTTGTAAACACCAGAGCAAATAGCTCCGATAAATTTCATGAGAAGGCGTAATCACGATCCATTCGCTCGATGCGATTTTTTGATGCGCCGAAAAATTCCCCACGATCCACACGCGATTGATTCTCGGATTGATTTTGCACAATAACACGTCGCCTTCAACCACAAGTTGCTTGCTTGATTTGATCTCCTCTCCTGTCAAAAATTCAGGGACATGTTCATCAAAACTTGGAACGCTGTATAATTCGAAGGTTTCATCCGGTCGTTTTGTCGGATCAATCGTTTTCGAAACCCTTGTATTGATCTGTCCAAGTCTCGCCCACGCCCAATTCTCCGGCACAGGATACGGCTGATCGGCAGGCGGCAGCGTCTCTGGAAATAATGTCATTTTNCCGGAGGCTCGGCGGGGTCGTTCGTGCCGAGTTCGCCGCGAAAGGCGCGGGAAAGGATGCTTTGTTCTAAGAGATCAAGCTCGTCGTCCATATCCAACAGCCCGGCAGCGTCGGTTTCATGGCCGAGCAGGCTTTCTAACTGGCGGACGATCTCGCGTTGTTCTTCGAGTGGGGCAACAGGGACAGGAATCCGCCCTAATTCTTGTTGATTGATTTTCGGAAGCAGCGTTCTTGAGCCAGCATTGCTTGCATACTCCAAAAACACTTTCGAAAGCATATATCTGAACAAATAAGAATATTCAAGCGTGGTTGCGATGGGGTACATATCTGCGCTACATAATCCATCACAATTCGCAATAATGACTTTTGATAAATATGGCCGGATTTTCGAATAAAGAATTTGCCCTTTGTAAAAATAATGATTAGGACTTTTGACCCCATCGTCTTCAACGGTCTGATAGTTGAGAAGTGTTCCCGTAAATTTTTCAATATTATCAGGCGCAATATGCACAAAAGACGGATAATCCGATGGATTGACTAAATTTGTTTTGACGTGAGCAATCTCTTTAAATGTCACCCATCGCCACGTGTTCGGAATCTCATGCGGTCGTTCGTCGCATTCGATGCAAGGTAGCGCATTCGCTTCAGGATGTTCCGCCCGCCATGCCGCCGTCAGCTTGCCGGAAAACGCCTGATGCAGAATCGCGGCGCGACGCAGCGCGAACGACTCCCGCGCCTCGTCAATCAGCGTTCGCACCTCCCGCAGTTTGCCGAGCAGCGAATCCAATTTTGCCGCGATCCGGCGCTGTTCCGGGAGTGGCGGCAGGGGAAAGACTGATTCTTTCAAGAATTTGAAATGCCTTCTATATCCCCTGTCTTCGATGCGTAAATTTTTCAGACAATAATAGATAAATTTCCCATGAGAATACATGGTTGGTGAAAGCACTTTTACGCCATCAGCCCCTTGAACAAAGGCGAAATCAACATACTTGACCGCTCGTGTATGATCTCCGAAAATGATGATGGGTAATACCCCATCATATTTCAACTGTTCCTCGTTGGTATATCCCCCTATAAATCCCATGCCTTGATCAATTACGGGGATTCTACCTTCTTGGAGATAGTCTTGCTGTTGTATTTTTTTAGAACTACTGGTGATGTTTGATAAAACTGTATCAAAACCAACCCAAACCCAATTCTCCGGCACAGGATACGGCTGATCGGCA
Organism: Candidatus Moduliflexus flocculans; assembly: GCA_000739515.1. Classification (GTDB taxonomy): domain Bacteria; phylum Moduliflexota; class Moduliflexia; order Moduliflexales; family Moduliflexaceae; genus Moduliflexus; species Moduliflexus flocculans. The sequence continues at coordinate 467,144 of DF820456.1, read as the reverse complement.
GGCGGCAGCGTCTCTGGAAATAATGTCATTTTNCCCAATTCTCCGGCACAGGATACGGCTGATCGGCAGGCGGCAGCGTCTCTGGAAATAATGTCATTTTCTTTTGCCCTTGTTAGCGCGTAGCGCTTCTGGTATTGTAGAACGTCAAAACAACATGCCTTCTACCGCGTAGCGGTTGCGGCGTTCCGTATCGCCTACGGCGAATGATCATTCCGATGATGCAACGGGCTACAATACCGCATCGCCTACGGCGAAAGCTATGTTGTTTCCCTGTCAAGTCGTCCCGTAGGGACGTTCGCGAATAGCCCGCCCATTCATGGGCGGGGGCGGGGCGGGCGGCATATCGGCGGGGCATCCGAATTGTCGCCGTTGCGTTCCCGCCGATCAATCGGCGGGCTATTCGCGAATGTCCCTACGGGACAGATGGGTGGTTCAATTCTTTCACAACTTCCGCCAGCAGATCGGCGGCCTGTTCCAATTTGGCAATCGCAGTTTCAGCGGATTCCACCGGGTCGGGCAAGTCGTCGTGCGCCACGACCGAGGCGTCGCGCATCAGGCCGAGATCGAGGCTGTCGCCGCGGGCGCGAATCTCCTCGCGGGTGAAGACGCGCCAGCGTTCGCAGGCGAGTTTTTCCTCGCGGGAAGCGTGAAACGTCCTGACGAATTCCTCGAAACACGCCTCGTTCAACTCATTGGTTTTGCCGAAACTCGGCATATTGGTGCGGAGATCGTAGAACCAGACCTCTTGCGTGGCGTCCTGCGCGATGTCCGGCATTCTGGTGAAAAAGAGGACGTTCGTTTTGACCCCCTGCGCATAGAAAATGCCGGTCGGCAGGCGCAAGACGACATCGAGGCGGCATTTGCGCATCAAATCCATGCGGATGCTCTGACCGTCGCCGTCCTGAAACAGCACGTTATCCGGCAGCACGACCCCGGCGCGAGCCTTGCCGTCGGCGCGAAGCGAACGATAAATATGCTGCAAAAAATTCAACTGCTTGTTGGAGGTGATGAAGGTCAAATCGGTTCGCGTCGGGCGTTCGCCCCCTTTTTTCGTGCCGAAGGGCGGATTCGTCAGCACGACATCGAAATCCCGCATCTGCTCGCCGAAGGACGACAGCGAATCGCCCAACAGAATCTCGCAATCGAGGCCGTGCAGCATGGCGTTCATCAAGGCGAGGCGGTGCGCGTCCGCCACAAGTTCGCAGCCGGAAAACGCCTTCTTTTTCTGAAATTCCGCCCGTTCCGCAGGCAAATCGAAATGCTCGGACGTGGCTTTATAGACGTGCTGAAACGCCGCGATCATGAAGCCGAACGTGCCGCAGGCCGGATCGTTGCAGCGCTCGCCCGGCTTCGGGTCAATCAGCCTGACCATCACGTCAATCAGCGGGCGCGGCGTGAAATACTGGCCTGCGCCCGATTTCTTTTCGTTCGCGTTCTTTTCCAGCAACCCCTCGTACAGGTCGCCGAATTGCTCGCGATCTTCGGAATGCCAGATCAGTTGGTCAATGCTTTTGACGATTTTTTCGAGGTTTTTCGGCTCGTCAATATTGGTCTGCGCGTTGGCGTAAATCTGCTGCACGATGCCCGTCCCTTCCGTGCCGAGTTTGAGCAGCAATTCGCGGTAAAACGCCCGCAGTTCGATCCCCTCGCGCCTGATAAGTTCATCCCAGCGATACGCCGCCGGAATCCCGTCCTCCTTGCGCGTCTCTTTCGCCATTTTTAGAAAGAGAATATAGGTCAACTCCGTGACATACTGATGATACGTAATCCCATCGTCCCGCAGGACGTTGCACAAATTCCAGAGCTTCTGGACAATCTCTTGCGTGTTCATGAGAGAAATTTAACGCAAACGGCGCAAAAGACGCAAGAGGCGCAAACGTATTTGGATTGATATTCGCGTCTTTTACGTGCATTTGCGTCCCTTGCGTCTTTCGCGTCTCTTGCGTTAAAAAACACTATGCCGTTTGATACAAATATTCATTCAGGGCGTCGAGCATGGTAGCGAGTTCGCCGTCGAAAATATTGTTGATATAGTGAAAACCGCCATGCGAGGCGAACGGCTCTGCGTCAAAATCTTCTTTGCCGATGGGGTCTTGCACTAAGAGCTGCTTTTCGATGCGATCCAGCCATTGCTTTTGGACTTTTGTCCACGCCTTCATCGCGCGGATTTTGCCGACGGCGCGGGAAATGCGCTCCTGATGGCTGACGAGCGCGTCGCCGAGGGCAAGATGCCGAATCAGGGTGATCATGTCAATCAGAATCTCATCATGCGTGACCGCGTTCCAGGCGTCGTTCAGGTGCGTCTGACTGAAGCCGGCCTCTTCGAGAATCAGGCGGAGTTGCTTCACGTCGTTGCGCGTCAGCGTGGCGGGGCGCTGGCAGAGAATAGATAGGGCGGCGATGCGGTCTTTCTGCTCGTCAAGATAGCGCTTGAACGTGTCAAGATAATCCTCCGGCGCGGCGTTGTTCTTGCCATAACCCCGCGTGACGCTGACGACCTGATCCGGCGCGGTGGAGACATACTGAAAATTCGGCTCGAAACTTTCATGATCCAACAACTCGAACAGCCCCCAGTCTGCCTGAAGCCTGCCGAGCAATTTGGCGAACGGCGTCGCGGCGAGTTCCTTGATATACTGCTCCGGCGTCCTGTTGTTCGATTTGAGCAGAAAAAGCTCTTGCAGGCGTTGTTCCGCCTTGATGATGCGTTGTTTTTTGCGCTGCAATTTCGCGAGAATTTTGTCGCGGATCGCCTGCATTTCCTGAGGCGAGGCGGCCACGCGCATCTGCGTAATCAGTTCGACGAATCGTTCGGAAATGCTCGCCGCCACCGGCTTCATGGCGGAAACCGGCTCAAGCACGTCATAGAGGCCGACCGCGTCATAAATCGAAAAATGATCTTTGCCGATTTCGTCGCAACGGCGCGTGGCGCGGCCTAACATCTGCTCGTACAGGATGCGGGATTTAACGCGGCGCAGAAACACGAGGTTCGTGATCTTCGGCACGTCTATGCCGGTGGTGAGCAAATCCACCGTGACCACGATGTTCGGAAATCGTTCGTTTTTGAAATGCCGGATTAATTCCAATTGATTTTCGACGCTGCCGGTAATTTTCAGAATCGCCTCATCCGGCACAGCGCGTCCGGCAGCTTGATAGGCGTCTTTCAGCGTCGTCACAACCAAATCGGCGTGTTCGTCGGAGGCGGCGAAGATCAGCGTTTTGCCGTCGTCGAGCGGGTCAACGTGCTTGATCAATTCTCCGGCGACCGCCTGATTGAACGGCGGAGTGATGACTTTCGTGTTAAAGCCGTCAATTTCGATGTCCACGTCGTCTTCGAGATGCGCGATCTCCTCGATGGCAGCGGTGCGGCGGTTGTAAATCAGCGCCGGCCTGTCTTTGACATAATGAATGCCAGCTAACTTCAGCGCCGTGTCAATCTGATACGGCGGCTCGAAATCCACCAAATAGCCATCAATCACCGCCTGCCGGTAACCATAAATATATGCAGGCTCGCCGAAAATATCAATGGTATGAAATGCAGGCGTGGCAGTCAGGCCGATGCGCGTCGCCTCGAAATATTCGATGGCGTTGCGGTATTTACTCAGATAGTCTTTCTGGCTGAGAAATTCCTCGTCGCCGCCCCCTTCGCGATCCAACAGATAGCCACGATGCGCCTCATCCACGATAACACAGTCGTATTGCCCCACGCTCGGCGCAACGGCGGGGTCACTGACGCGGCGTACTAACGATTGCACAGTGGCGATGTGCAATTTGGTTTCCTCGTCCGGCGTCGCGTCTTTCAGCCCCTTGACATCGTAAATTTCGGTCAAGGTCTGCAATTCCTCCAGCCGCGTTTCCTTGAAAATGCCTTCAGCCTGATCGCCGAGACTGGTGCGATCCACGACGAACAGAATGCGCTTGAAGCGTTTCGATTTCAGCAGCCGGTAAATCAGGCCGAGCGCCGTGCGCGTCTTCCCCGTGCCGGTCGCCATCGAAAGGAGCACGCGATCTCTGCCGCTCAGAATTGCCTCTTCCACCGCCTTGATCGCCGCGATCTGGTAGTCCCGCAGGTTCGCGCCGTTGGGGGATTGCAGATATGCAAACGACTCCTGTTTCAGATGTACATTCCCCTGTTCGATGTCGCGGCGCAGCAGGTCGCGCAAATCGTCGGGGCTGTACCAGTTGCGTAACGCTTTCGCATGGTTCGACGCCTTGCGGAGATCAAGAAACCAGAGGCCGGATTTGCTTTTCACCATCTCAGAAAAACCCCGGCCATTTGACGCGAAGACGAACGGCACGCGATGCCCGCACCAGGGGCCGCCCGTGAATTGCTCCTCGCCGTGAATCAGCGCGAGCTTCGCATATTTCTGCGCCTGCCCGATGTCTGACGATACATCTTTCTGTTTCTTTTTGGCCTCGATAATGCCGACGAATTGCAGGCCGATGAACAGGGCATAATCGGCGCGGTTCTGCTCGCCCACCGGCCACTCGGCGATGGCGCGATTTTTCCCCGGCTCTGGTATGCAATCCGGCCATTTCAGCCGTTTCGTGTCCGCTTCCCATCCGGCGTCGCGGAGTTGTGCGTCAATCAATTTGCGGGTTTCCGCCTCGTCGAATTTTAACTGCTGCGCCGCTGCAAACGACAGGACTTTGCGCTCGTCCTGCTTTTCCGCGCTCAGGCGTTCGGTTTTCAGCCTGTCCAATTCCTGCGCCGTCTTCTCGTATTCGGCTTTCAACTGCTCGAATTCCGCCGACGGGTCGCGCCGTTCCGGCATCGTGAATTCGAATTGCGCGGCCTCTGGCTGGTTGTCATACACCACTGCAAACCAACGGGCTAACTTATGCGCGAATGACAGGCAGATTTTGGCCTCGTCGAACGAATCGAACCCCGCATGAATGGCGTCGTTGCCGAATTTTCTCAATTTATGAAAGATCATATCCACTTCCGGCGGCAGCACGCCGCGATTTCGCAGGATTTTCAGGCGTTCGAACTGCGTATTATCTGCCGGAAGCGGAAGATTGAGATAGTCGAATAGATGAATGGTGATGTTTTCGCTGAACAGACGCAGTTTCGACAGCGTGGTGTTCGGATCATGATAGAGATTCTGTTCGGCAAATTCGGCGTGTCTGGCGAGCTTCGGCCAGGTGTTGGCTAAAAACGCAAAATTCGAGGTCATTTCTTTAACCACGAAACACACGAAACCCTCGAAAATCTGATAGCGTTTTGCGTTTTCGTGTCTTTCGTGGTTTATTCATTTCGATTATTTTTGGGGCAGACGCGACAACGCGGCGGTCGCGATCTGTTTATGGATTTCCAGCGTCAGCTTGCCTGGTTGCTGCGGCGCCATTCCGGTCACGCTCAGCACGACAGCAGGCGTAAAGACATACAGTTGATGCACTTCTTCATACCAGAACGCCGGGAAGCCGAACCCATCGACAGGCTCGATCTTGATATTCGGAAATTCCTTTAAGAGTCCGCCTGCGCCGTTCAAAAAGGCATCATACGCCTTTTTCGGATCGTTGTCTGATGGCGGCAGCAGCATAATCGAAACAGATAGAAAATCTTTCATGCTTTCCGACGCGCTGACATACGAACACATCGGCGGGGCGCTCGTCACAGGGGCTTTATCATTCGGATCCGCCAGCGTTACGCCAAGCATCGTTTCCATTTCAGCCTTTGTGACTAACTCGCAGACTGGAATTTTTTTCAGTTCTTTCATCAAGCGTTCCGCCCGTTCCTGCGGCGTTTCTTTCTTCGCGCAACCGGAGAACCCAACAACTGCCATCAATACTCCACACAAAACGTTATTCCATCTCATATCCACTCTCCTGAAAACAGCATGCAGTTAACACCTCAATTTCGACATACACGTTATGCCAATTGCAGTCCAAAACTACAACGAATAGGAGAAAGGAACAAATGTCATCAGCCACACATCTCAATTCGTTCCTTTCTCCTATTCATTGTAGTTTTGGTTCCGAAATTGGTATAGTGTATAATCACGTAAAACCGTTAAAATATGGCAAGAGTTATGTTCGAAAATAATGACAGTGGTGTTCGAAGAGAGCATACATCCCGTAGAGACGCCCCGCCGGAGCGTCTCTGTCAGGATGAAACGAAGATGCTCTTTTTTATCTACCACGAAGCACACGAAAAACACGAAAATAGGGGAAATTCCCTGGACATTGTATGAATTTCTTGATGTTTTTCGCGTCTTTCGTGTGTTTCGTGGTGGTTGCTAAATAGTTCCCAATTTTCGTTCACAACACTTCCACTGCCGTCGCTTTGAAATAGAGATACACCTCCATCCCGGGATGCAGGCGTAATTCGTGGTAGGATTCTTTCGTCAGGCTGGCATCCAGCGTCTCTCCGGCCAGCACTTTCAGATGTACGGAGTTGCCTCCGTCAATCAGGTGCGTAATCTTGCCGAACAACGCGTTCCTCATGCTGGACGTTAACGGTTGGGGGGAAATCACCAGGCTGTTGGCGGGAATCGCGACGGTTGCTGCGCCTTCATGCGATGATACGACTTCGAACTCAATTCGGCCATTGGAAAAATGCGCATAGCCGTCTTTTTGTGAAATGACGCCGCGAAACAGATTGGTGAGCGCTGATGTCGTCAGGCGGCCATTGACGAGATGCCGCACGTCGTCCGCCACGCGATACGCCTGATCGAGGTAATGCGTGGTCAGGAGAATCGTTGTACCGAAACGTTCGCGAACCTGACGAATAATTGTCTCAAGCTGGGCGCGATGTTTCTCGTCAACATTGGCGGAAAACTCATCTAACAGCAGCGCGGACGGATGCAGCGCTAACGCTCTGGCAAGCGCGACACGCTGACGCTCGCCGCCGGAAAGCTGGCGGGCTTTGCGAGATTGAAAGCCGTCTAAGCCGACAAGATGGAGCGCTTCTTCCACGCGCTGCATACGCAGAGAACGGGTCACGCCACGCATCCGCAAGCCGTAATCCACGTTACGTTCGACGCTGGTGTCGAATAAGAGCGGGTCTTGATACACCAGGGTGGCATTGGCGCGAAGCGCGGCGATGCCTTCGCGTCCCGGAAAAATTTCTTGCTGTTGAAAAAGAATGCGTCCTTGCTGCGGACGGCGCATCAGCGTCAGCAACTCGAATAACGTGGTTTTTCCCGATCCATTCGGCCCATAAACACAGGTGATGCTCCCCGGCGAGATATGCAACTGCTGAATATCGAGCAGCGGCGCAGCGAGCGTGTCATAGAGATGGCGGAGATTTTCGATTTGGAAGATTGGAGCGGTTTGTGCGGTCATGCGGCGCGTTCCTGAGCAGAGACCTCACAGGTTTTGAACTCCTGTGAGGTCTTCGTAAATTTAAATTATACTTTCTGCTGCAAGAAACGGAGCAGCATGTTGATAAATAACGCGATGGCCAGCAAAATCAGGCCGAGCGCTAATCCGAAACCAAACTCGCCTTTGCTGGTTTCCAGCGCAATCGCAGTGGCTAAATTTCTCGTATAGCCTTTGATGTTGCCGCCCAGCATCATGGATGCGCCGACTTCGCCGATAATGCGGCCAAATCCGCTGATAATTGCCGCCATCAACGCAAATCGCGCTTCTGATAAAATCGTCATGGCCGACTGAAAGGAATTTGCGCCGAGCACAATAGCCGTTTTTCGAACACGCGGATCAACGCCCTGGGTTGCAGATACTGTCAAGGCCATGATCATCGGCGTGGCTAAAATATATTGTCCGAGCATCATGGCTTGCGGCGTGAATAGCAAGTTCCAATCGCCAAGCAGACCCTGCCGCGAAATAAGCGCATATCCTAAGAGGCCGATCACGACTGTCGGAATCGCCATGCTGGTATTCAGGAGCGTAATCAGCGTTCCGCGCCCGTAAAACTGCGAAATTCCCACAATAAATCCGAGCGGCACGGCAGTCACAGAAGCGAACACAATCGCGATAGCGGAAACATAGACGGACGTGGCCGCAATATTCAACACTTCCGGGTCAAGACTGAAAATTAAGTGAATCGCTTCGTAAAACGCCTCAAGCAGATAATTCATTGATGATACTCGGCTTTTCAGGCAGGGCTGCTAGATTCTCTCACCACACGCTGTCATGGCGAGGAGTAACGACGAAGCCACCCCGTCAAATATGGATTGCTTCGTCGCTGGCGCTCGCAATGACAGCACGTAAAAGCCCTGCGGGATTATGCTTACTGAATGGCTAACGGATAAAACAGCGGTTCGCCATATTTGTCTTTGCCGAACTCGCGGATAATGTTTTGTCCTTCTTGCGATGTCACCCACCCGATCAGCGCCATCGCCTTCAAATAATTGACCTGCGGGAATTTTGCCGGATTCACCGCAATAATTCCATACGGGTTATAGAGGACCGGATCGCCTTGAGACACGATTTTCAGTGACGTTTTTTCCGTGAACGCCAAATATGTGCCGCGATCCGAGAGCGTGTAGGCGTGTTTGTCATTCGCCATCATCAGCGCCGCGCCCATCCCCTGACCTGCTTCCAAATACCACGTTCCTTGCGGCGTGATCCCGCCTTTCTTCCAGATGTCCAATTCTTTGATATGCGTGCCGGATTTGTCGCCGCGAGAAATAAACGTGGCCTGCGCGTCCGCAATTTTTTTGAACGCTTCTGCCGCATCTTTCGCCTGTCTTACGCCCGCCGGATCGTTTTCTGGCCCTAAAATCACAAAATCGTTATACATCACGTCGCGCCGGTTGATGCCGCCGCCATCGGCGACAAATTTATCTTCCGCTTCCCGCGCATGAACGAAAACCACGTCCACATCGCCATTCACGCCAAGCTCGATGGCCTTGCCCGTACCGACAGAGACGACATCAACTTTGACATGAAACGCCTGTTCGAACGGCGGAAGCAAAACTGTCAGCAAGCCGGAATTTTCGGTGCTGGTGGTCGTGGACATTTTCAAACGCTCCTGCGCAAATCCTGAAGAGACAGACACGAACACAAACAGACAACATAACCAGATTATCTTCACTCGTTGTTTCATCTGTTCTGGTATCCATCCGCGATTGTTGCCAACGCAGACGATACATTCCATCAACATGGTTGTTCTGGCCGACAAACGACAGATCGGCATGGATGCAATAGAAATGTTACCTTGTTATCTTCAGCAGAGTCGCATTTTTTGAGTCAATAAAAATTT
>DF820456.1:419549-457915 GCA_000739515.1 Candidatus Moduliflexus flocculans | reverse complement strand
TGGATGCAATAGAAATGTTACCTTGTTATCTTCAGCAGAGTCGCATTTTTTGAGTCAATAAAAATTTATGCGTTTTATATTTTTGTCATTCGATGCCGTTGAAACGGGATGACATTTAAGACACGCAGGCTTTTTCTTGACAATTTTTTTAAGCGCAATAGCAAAGAGATGTTCTGTTTTTTGTCGGGAATATCCCATATTCACCTTATCACGATTTCCATAAGAAGGAGGATTATCATGTCGCGAATCTTCGGAAGATGTCAGGCGGGCTGGATTCTTGTGCTGTGTTTCTTTTTTCCTGCGATCAGTTGGGGACAGATTGCCTCAATGCCTTCGGTGAACGTCTCATTTTCAGAAGAGGGTACGTCGTCATGGTTTTCTTTAGGCATTTCGACCTTGGTCGAATTCGGCGACATGACCTACTCAATCAAGGGCAAACAGGATGGCGGATGGAAAAGCGAACTGGAATGGCCGTTGGATGGGACGCTCTATCTCGGAGGTGTCGGCTCGCTCCGCTTGTTCGAACAATTGACGCTGAACGTGGGGGGTTGGACATCGGTGTATGACAAGACCGGGACGATGAAGGATAGCGACTGGCTGTATGGCTATTACGGCAGTCGAAAGGCAATTTATTCGGAATCAGATTCGAATGTGGAAGGAACACATTTTGATCTAAATGTGCGCTATGATATTGTCCGTTCGAATAATGTGATGGCGTTTGGCGTTCTGCTTGGTTATTCTTATACGCAATGGGATTGGACAAGCAAAAATGGGGAACAGTGGACGATTGATCCAGAGGAATATTTTCAGGGGAGTTTGTCTGGCAAAGGGATGACCTATCAACAAAAAATCGGCGTGCCGTATGCCGGAATTGCGTTTTCTTCAAGCATACCGAACAGCGTGATTGACATGAATGCGTATGGCCTCTTCAGCCCGTGGGCGACATGCGATGATGAAGACGATCATCTGCTGCGCGAAAAGTTGAGCAATGGGGAAAGCGACGGCATGTTCTGGGCGCTGGGCGGAGACCTTCGCTGGCATATTACGCCGAACTGGTCGGCCTCGCTGCTCGCGAATTATTCTGCCTACGACCTCGAAGGAAAACAAACGCAATATTTTTATGGCGGCGAAAACGCCGGACTGGGCGCAAAAGGAATTGATTTGAGCATCGAAGGGAGTCAATTCTATTTCGGCGCAACCGCTGGTTTGACATTTTGATTGCTTCAGAACAGTTTCCGTTGCACACACCGGCGGACACGCTTGTCCGCCGTCATCTTTCCGTTGACGATTATATTCAAGGCGTATTACATCGCGACCGGATGGTGCTTGCTCGCGCTATTACCTTGTTTGAAAGTCAATCAGCGGCGCATCTCCAAATAGCGCTGGCGGAATATCAGCAAGCGCTTCATTACCTGACGACGCGAACTGCGTCCGCGAAACCCTGCCGAAACTCGACGACGCAGTCAGCAATCGCCAGATACCCATCGCCGTCGCCGTCCAGCAGTTGTTATCGGTCTTTGATGATAAATGAATAGGCGAGAAAACACACTCAGCGTATTAATCAAAGAAAAATTCTCTATTTTCGCCTTGACACTGAAAATTCTTTATAAGATTTTGTCTGTTTGTTATCCTACCTCCCTCAAGCGTTTGTTTGTACATGTTATCAGTAATCGGTTGAATGAATTGTGAATGCGTATGAATACACACTCCAGAATTAAAGTGTTGTTTTCCAATCTCCATGACGAACTATTAAGCGATAAGCCAGACGCTGAGTATAAAATTGCGGCATTGTTATACTTGTTGATTACCGACTTGCAATATACACCAGAATTCCCTCCTGATTTGCCTGCTGACTCTGGTGGCAGATTTCTGAGTGCCCAAATGATAAAAGGTTACGATATTTTGGTGTTGGGTGCTCCAACCAAGGATTTAAACTGGAAGGAATATAGGGCTATTCGAAAATTTCTGAAACAGGGCGGAGGGCTGCTGCTCCTGTGTAATTCCAACATGCTGATGGACGCACGGCCTTATATCGAGGGATTGGCAGCCAAACTTGGCATTGAACTATATGAATATCATAATAGACAGCCCGAAAACATCGATATATTCTTTCCGCACGCTCTGACAGTTAAGGTTACCCGTTTGCAGGTTTCGAATATCGCGATAGTGACGCCAACAGCGGAAGCCTGTCCTGTCGCGTATGTCGAAATTACTCCGGAACCAGAATGCATTCGCGAAACGGTAGCCGCCTGCCTTGATTTACGAAACCGTCCAAACTCAGGAAACGGGCGGATCGCTGTAATTGGCGATGTGGCGTTTTGTTCGGATGAATTCATCGAATGTGAACATAATAAGCAATTTATCCGGAATATTTTTGAATGGTTAGCTTGCCGCAATCCGTTGGATATTAAACCGTTCACTGTCACGGAAACCGTTCATTTGGGTGATACAGGACAGACCAAGATTACCCTACACCATAGCAACCCTGAAGCAGAGCCCTATGTCGAGTGCATTTTAGAATCAGACCAGGAGGCGATTATTGGCTCCCCTCGAAGAGGTCAGACAATCAGGGCGGGGAAACCTGTCTCGGTAGGTTGGCAGGTCACTCCCCAAAATTTAGGAAAACAAGGGTTACAATGTGTTATCAGAATCGAGAAAAAACAATGGAGCCGTTTCAAGTTGCTCCCGGATATGCACTGTCTCGCTCCGGGATATTTAACGCTTGAAATCCTCGATATACAAGGAAAACCGAAACTTTCCTTCGAACAAAAGGAACCCTTCACTGTCAAAGGTATTTTTCACGCGTCTTCAACAATTCAGTCCATCCCGTTGATGAAATTGGAATGTTATGAAGGATTGGCGTATGGCGATCCCTTTTCACCGGAACCAGGGATCTGGAATCTCAGAGCGATTGAACCGGGAACCCACCGGATTACCCTTTCGATTCCGACTACAGGGCAAACCGTGTCGGCGCTCGTGACAGTCAAACCTTCGGAGCACGACCGGCGCACCGAACTCTATATCGCCTATGTCAATCCATTAGATGCAGAAATCGCCGGACGGTTGAAACACACGGATGAACGTTTGTGCCACGATGATGTAAAGAATGCTGGGTTTGAAATTGTCGAACTTGATGACTACATTGAGGAACTCTATGCCGAACCATCACGCGAATGGCTGAAAAAGATGCTGATAGCAGTAAAACGAGAAAAAAAGCGAGATAACAAGCTCATTAATCAGCTTATGACATATTTCTACCCTACCTATCAGTCTCATTATAAGCAGGCGCTTATTCCCTATGATCCAGATTTGGTAAGTGATCTTTCGCGAATATATCCTGCACAGCGCAAACATCTGGAATTTAACTTTCTTGGCTCCGAGGAGACTGACGATATCAATATTAAGCAACATATTGCCGCATATCTTTTACACGAAAAATATGGACATGGTTTTTTTTATACTCAAACTCGTCTTGGAAGGCAAGTAGCGAATATAGAGCGACTTGCTTCTTCTGAGAAAACTGAATACCAAAAAGTGTTCGAATTCATCCGGGATAGCAGTATTGTAGTGAACGAAGGTTTTGCGGCATGGTTGGAGATTACCTTTTTGAAACAACTCACAGATCCTGAACTAAGACAGGTTGCAGATCAACGTCATAAATTTTTGATATTAGAAGCTACCGGTTTTTTACAAAAACCGATCTACAGAGAATTCTTTAGAAAATTTCCCCCCCACTATGATTCCCAATACCGGGAAGGATTTGAATATCTCGATTTTATTGCCAAAAACTATAATGTGCGTTGCGCTGTTGAGGCGTTTATGATAGCCACCCGGGTTAATTTGGGTATCCCGGAAAATGTCTCGGCTGTAGGCTTCGAGTTTGATAAAAATAGACTTGAAGAATTTAAGGCATTTTTCCAAAAAGATGATAAGTCCTTAGAAGAGGAGTCGCTAAAATGGCTGAGCCACAAACGTTTACGCCAAATCACCGACATATTAAATAAATTTAGAGCAGAACTTGAATTACCGATACGAAGGCAATATTGCTTGCCGACCATTGACGAAAATACAGAGCAGTTAAAAGTATTAATCACTAATGACCTGAAGGGGAGGAGGATATTGCGATGAGTAATAGCATAGAATCATTGTTAATGCAAATGAGTAAGTATTTAGAGGCTAGAAATCGAACGAAATTTTTTGAGATTGGTGGACAAATACAGGAGAAACTTACAAAAATGGGACTATACCCATTAGATATAGACGAAATCTGGCGTTCAAAAGTAGGAGATGGATATAGTCCCCCTTCTTCAAAGGGGCCTTCGATAGACTCAAGTAAAGAGAATCCTTATGATGAGTAATAAAACCATGCTGTATACGTGAGAGTATAATTTATGCGGTCTCACGTATACATAGCAGAATAATCATATTTGTCTTTTATAGATGCGAGCATTGAAAATTAATAACTGATGTGACGCAGCGTCGCCGACTATTCCCCTCCTATGATGGGAGTTTTCGGCTAAGGTCTTATTACCAATCAACGCTCGCATCTATAATCCGTGATCTTCACAGCACCCTATACTATGGCTTATGAGTGAACAGAAAGCGATCCCGATAACAAAAGAACAGCCTCTCACCTTAGAGTTGCCTGATGCTACCTGCCGACTGACTCTTCGATATGAAGAGAATAGTCATTCAGAAAAGTCTATCTCTGAATCAAAGGGAAATTCAATTAAACCGGGTGGCATGCAAGTTCGCAGGTATGGAGGGAAATATCCCGAAAAAGAACCCGCCATTAATTTCGATAAGAAACCCACAGGTTCTTCTCCTTCTACAGAAAAATTGAAAATCTTTGTTTCTTATAACACTAATGATTTCCCAGAAGTTGAACAGATTATTCAAAAATTGAAAGAACATAACCAGATAAAAGCTTGGATTGACATAGAGCAGATTGAACCTGGAGACCTAATTCGGAAGGTACTTCAACAGGCGATTTTGGAGTCTATTTGTGTACTCATTTTTATAGGGACTGACATTGGGCGGTGGCAAGAGATAGAAATCGATTTATCTATTCAACAAGGTGTTGAAGAACAATTACATCTAATCCCTGTATTACTTCCAGGAATTGATAACATCCCACAAGATTTATCCGTTCTCAAAAGATGGAATTACGTATCTTTGAAAAGTATGTATGATGATAATGCTTTGAAAAGGCTTATACGAGGAATAATGAAAAGCAAATCCAGATGAATAAGTATAACTAATAGCATTTGGGGTACGGTTATGAGAACAGGCCAATTTCGAAAAATTGTTGGGAAAACCAGATGTCACAATCAAATAAGCATTCAGGTTCCAACCCGTGATCTCCTTTTAGAAATCATAAACGTGCTTTCAGAGATTCTTTTAGAACCCTTTCTGAAAAAACCTTCAAAAGATGAATACAACAAAATAGTCGGTCTTGAATTAACAAAAGTTCGTGAACTCGCTGATAGAGGCGTCAATATAAGTTTAGATTTGAATCCCGTCCGCTCTTTCGAAGACTATAGCTGCCTGATCGGGCCTACAAAAATTCATCCGGATGCATGGATTTTGAATTCATTAGGCATGGCAAGAGTAGAAATAGGGGACTTTGAATACGCGTCGAATATTTTTAAGGAGGCTCTAAACCTCTCACCCTCCTATTTTGACGCTGTTTATAACACGGCTGTCTGCCTGGCGAATATGGGACATTATGAAGAGGCGGTTGCCTATTATGAACGTACTCTGGAATTGAATCCAGATGATCGCGACACTCAGATAGAGTTGCTGCAGGCGCGCCAAAAAATACCAGGACGATTTACACAAGAAGGTTTTGTTGGTGCCGCCAGAGTAAAAGAACAGCCTGTAATTGAGAGTAAAGTTAGTCAATTGCATAGCAGTAATAATGGAAGCTTGAAAAATATTGCCATTGTATTAAACATTGGTTTTATCGTATTCTTCATTTACTATTTGGTCAAAAATGGATGGGATACAGGGATTTTTACTTTATTCATATTTTCCACACTCGGCTTGGTGGCAAACCTCGTCAATAAAGGGAGGCTGACTTATCGTAGAGAATCTTGCAAACCTGCGTTACACGATACGATCTTTATAACTCATGTTACGCAGCCGATTCGAGACGAATGACCGCACACTCCCCTCCGGGGAGGGGTTGGGGGTGGGTTCTTGACACGAGCAATCACTCACGGACGAACCCACCCCTTGCCCCTCCCAGGAGGGGAATTGTCGGCGGCGTTGCGTAACATCAGTTATTAAAATATACGGATGATATCGAACTGATTTTTGTCGAACTCCCCAAATTTACAAAAACAGCGGACGAATTGGAGACAATTACGGATAAATGGATTTATTTTATCAAACATGCCGGAGAATTAGATTTTATCCCCACGACCTTTGTCGAACCTCATCTCAGAGAAGCCTTTGACATTGCCAATACTGCCAGCTTAACGGAGGAAGAACTCGATGTACAATTCAAACGACGAGATTTTATTTATCTTCAACGAGGGGCGTTAGAGAAAGCACGGCATGATGGGATTGAATATGGAGAAAAACACGCCAATATCCTGACAGCACAAAAAATGTTAGATGATGCGTTCCCCCTTGACGTTATTCATAAATATACAGGATTAACACACGAACAGATTGAAGAATTGAGGGAAAAGAGCTAACGATACGTTTGCAGCCGGCTTCGCAGAGGGCGCGGGATAAAATGCGGTGGCTAAAATGACGCTTAAGTGATCGCGCCTTCTGCTTGCACGGAGAATGAAGCTCGGTATTGGTCGTCGAAACACGAAGAGCCGGGCAGTTAATTCAATGCCGCTAATTCGCGCCAGATCGCCTGAAGTTCCTTCTTGGTTTTCCTGCCTAATTCATTGAACTCAGTAACCTGACGTTTCAGAATGCGTTGTGCTAAACGAATTTCTCCAGCCAGAAGCCCGATTTGTTTTCCTTTCTGCATCCCTTGCTGCACTCTTTCTTTCAAAGCGATCTGTATGAGTTCCTGTGGGGTCAAATGTAACATCATGCGAACTTCCTGTTCCGATAATTCTGAAAAACGCTGTCGAATCACATATTCTAACCAGTTCGACAGCATCTCTCCTTTATACATGCGAGCGTTGATTTGTAAAAAGACCTCACAGGTTTTTAAAACCTGTGAGGTCTGTCTTTTTATAAAAAATCGGCAAAAGACGCCCCGGTGGGGCGTCTTTACGGGTGGCGTTTATTTTGGCGGCAGGACGCGGATGTGCAGTTCGCGCAGTTGTTCCGGAGTGACTTCCGACGGCGCGTTCATCATCAGGTCTTGTGCCTGCTGATTGAAGGGGAACATAATGATTTCCCGCAGGTTCGCTTCGCCCGCTAACAGCATGACGATGCGATCCACGCCCGGCGCAATCCCGCCGTGCGGCGGCGCTCCAAGCTTGAACGCCCGAATCATGCCGCCGAATTTCGCGTCCACATGCTCCGGCGGATAGCCGGCAATTTCGAACGCTTTATACATCACTTTCGGGTCATGGTTGCGGATTGCGCCGCTGGAAAGCTCGATGCCGTTGCAGACGATGTCGTATTGATACGCCAAAATGTCGAGCGGGTCTTTTTCGTTCAACGCCTGAAGCCCGCCTTGCGGCATGGAAAACGGGTTGTGGCTGAATTCGATTTTACCGCTGGTTTCGTTGAATTCGAACATCGGGAAATCCACGATCCAGCAGAAATGAAAGACGTTTTCATCAATCAGGCCGAGCCGCTTGCCTAATTCCGTGCGCACTTTCCCGCCGATGTCGCACACCACTTTTTCCTGATCCGCGAGGAAGAACATCACATCGCCTTCTTCGATTTTTCCGGCAGCTTTCAGCGCGTCTAACTCCGTCCGCGATAAAAATTTGACAATCGGGCTTTTTTCTTTGCCTTCGCTCCAAGCGATATAGCCTAACCCTTTCGAGCCGAGCGACTGGCTGAAGGCGATCATGTCGTCGAAGAATTTGCGCGACTGCCCGGCGATTCCTTTCACCGCGATAGCGCGGATGACGCCGCCGTCTTTGATGACGCTGGCAAAGGCGTTAAACTGCGTCTCGCGAAACACGTCTGTCACGTCAATCATTTCCAACGGATTGCGCAAATCGGGTTTGTCTGTGCCGAAGCGCCGCATGGATTCGCGGTATGGAATACGCTGAAATGGCGCGGGCGTCATGGTTTTCGCGCTAAATTCCTGAAAAATACCGCTCAACACATCTTCGACCACCGCAAAAATGTCTTCTTGCGTCACGAAACTCATTTCCAGGTCAAGCTGATAAAATTCGCCGGGCGAGCGGTCTGCGCGAGCGTCTTCATCGCGGAAACAGGGCGCGATCTGGAAATAGCGGTCGAATCCGGCGACCATCAGCAATTGCTTGAACTGCTGCGGCGCTTGCGGCAGCGCGTAGAACTGCCCCGGATGCAGGCGGCTCGGCACGAGGAAATCGCGCGCGCCTTCCGGCGAACTGCTCGTCAAAATCGGCGTTTGATACTCATTAAAGCCGAGCGCGGTCATGCGGCGGCGCAGCGAGGCAATGACTCTGGAACGGAGCAATAAATTTTGATGCAGCCGGTCGCGCCGCAAATCCAGGAAACGATATTTCAGCCGCATCGCTTCAGAAGCGTTATCATCTTTGGCAATCTGGAATGGCAGCGTTTCCGCCTCGCCGAGCACTTCCATGTCGCTCGCGACGACTTCAATCGCGCCGGTCGCCAGTTTCGTATTCACGGTTTCCGGCGTTCTCGCGACGACCTCGCCCGTGAAGCACATCACGGTTTCGACGCGCCAGTGTTCGAGCGACCGGTAAAATTCTCGCTGCGGATTGATCACAATTTGCGTGAGGCCGTAGTGATCGCGCAAATCAATAAAAATAATCCCGCCATGATCGCGGACGCTGTGAATCCAGCCAGACAGCCGCACCTGCTGGCCGACGTGTTCGGCGCGTAATTCGCCGCAAGTATGCGTTCGATATCTATGCATTGTCGTGTTTTCCATAATATCCTTTTGAGAAATAAACTGGTTGCGTTCTTCATTATTGTTTTAAATTCGCCGAGAATTCTTTTTTATCGCCAATCTTATAGCTCTTTGATTTGTCAAGCTCTTTCATCTCTGTTTGTGTGGATGTGTAATAACGCAACGCGTTATTGGATGCGGAAAGCTTTCAAGTTCTATTAAAGTGCCTGGCAGAGACACTTGCCAATCCTTAGGTTATAATAGATATGCGCTTTTGAGAACGGCACAAGTTGTTGGTACATGTTCCCAATTTTCTGAAAAACGATTGTAACTTTTCTACTTGATTGTGCGACGTTGCATTCAATAGTGACGATCATCATACATTGGCAGAAAAGTTGCATTTTCTTTTCAGGATGTAGAAAGTTGATGGGAACAGTTCTCTATGATATCTATCTTGATATGCAACCCCGCGAGAATTTTATCAGGGACTATTTAGTTCGTAGGGGAGGTGTTGTAGTAAAAATCCAAACCCTGTCTCGCCTCTACCACGTAGCGATTGCGGAGGCGTCTCGCCAACGGCGAAACTTTGCTGAATCGCATGAACGCAGCCGCGCAATGCGGCAGAATGAACGATAATCTTTTCTGTATGAATACAGTATTCAGGAGATAAGGAGCAAAACGATGAACATCATTGAAATTCAACGGGTTTCAAAAGATTACCCGCTCGGCAGTACGACCGTCCACGCTCTGAAAGATGTCAATTTTACAGTCGAGGAAGGCGACTTTCTCTCGATTGTCGGGCCGTCTGGCAGCGGAAAAACGACAATGCTCAATATTATCGGATGCATTGATCACGCAACGACCGGCAGCGTCAAAATACATGGCAAAGAAATTACGACCATGACTGATAAGCAACTGACCGATCTTCGCCTACACCGCATAGGTTTTATTTTCCAGACGTTTAACCTGATTCCAGTGTTGACCGTTCGCGAAAATGTGGAATTTCCATTACTGCTTATGAAGAAACAAAATTTCTCAAAAAAAGAAATTCGCGAACGCTCGGAAAAATTGATTTCAGAAGTCGGACTATTAGATCATATCGAACATCGCCCATACGAACTGTCTGGCGGGCAGCGCCAGCGTGTCGCCATTGCCAGAGCGCTCGTGACGAATCCGGATATTGTTCTGGCGGACGAGCCGACCGCGAATCTCGATTCCGAAACCGGCGAAAAAATTCTGGAATTGATGGAAGAACTCAATGTTGTTGAGAAGACTACGTTCATCTTTTCAACCCACGATCCCGACGTGCTGAAATACGCGAAACGCACCGTCAAAATCCGCGATGGCCGAATTGTGGCGAATTAAGGAGGCAAATCAATGTTAATATGGAAAATTGCATGGCGGAATCTCTGGCGGCATCGCGGCAAGAGCCTGGTGATTGGCTTGATCTTATTTCTTGGCGCGTTTTTGATGACGGTCGGCAACGCCATTATCGAAGGCGCAAAAGAAGGAATGTCGGAAAATATGGTCGCGCGTTTTACCGGTCATCTTGTCTTAAAAGCTGCCAACGAGAAAGAAAACGATGTCTGGAATACGATGTCTTCGCTCAAGGTCATTCCCGACTACCCCGGACTCAAAGCGCTATTGCAGCAGCAGGATTTTATCGAAAGCTTTGCCCCCATGACGCGCGGCATGGCGATGATTCTCAATCCGGATGGCAATAGCGATGATACCTATGTATTTGGTGTCAATTTCGAGGACTATCAGCGGACATTTTTAGAGAACGTCACGCCAGTAGAAGGACGACTTCTCCGCAATGGGGAACGAGGCTTGTTAATCACTGAATATACGCGGGAACACATCTTCGATGATAACGGTTTTTGGATCGCGCCAGAAGGGATGACCGTCGAACAAACAGCGCTATTAGCGGATCAGGCCGCGCAAAAAAAGTTAAAGGGGGTCAACCCGGAGTATCTGGCCGACGCGAAAAAGAAATATGATCGGGGAGAACTCAAAACCGTCAATGAATTGATTATCATGGGTGTGGGGTCCAGTTCGTTTGGCAGTGATGTGCGCGTGCCAATCAAAGGCATCTTCGAATTCAAAAATATGCATACGGTGTGGCAAGAAGCCACATTTATGGATATCGAAACCTTCCGTGAAGCCTTTGGCTATATTTCCGCTGCCAATAATGCCGTTGAATTGACTGATCAGCAGCAAGCCGTTCTCAATACTGATGCGATGGATGATTTGTTCCAGAGCGACGTTGTTCAGGAGACAGAGATTCAAACAGAAGGGTACAATTTGACAGAGCTTCAGCAGCAAACCCAGCGAGCCGATGTCCACATAGATGCCGATCAGGGAGCATATAATATTGTGGCCGTTAAAGTGAAACCTGGCATGACATTGGAAGAGGCGAAAACGCGCTTGCAGCAGATTCTCGATGCCGCCGGGATTCGCGTGACAGCATTGACGTGGAAACAGGGAATCAGCGCGGTCTCGCAATTTGCCTCGATTACCCAGGGAGCGTTGCTGGTGTTCGTCGTGTTCATCTTTTTCGTCGCGATTATCGTGATTATGAATACGTTAAGCATGGCGGCGATAGAGCGAGTGGCGGAAATCGGCATGATGCGGGCAGTTGGCGCGCAAAAATGGTTTGTCACAAAAATGTTTCTCTCGGAAACCTTTATCTTATCCTTTATCTTCGGTGGTGCAGGCATTCTCATTGGGATCATAACGTGTATAGCACTTTCGGCAATGGGGATTGCGGTATCCGAAAATGAATTAGTGAGTTTAATGTTCGGCGGGGACACGTTTAACCCTATCGTCACCCCCTGGAATATGGTTCTCGGAATCCTCCAGTTAAGCGTGGTGACTGTTTTAGCTGTCGTGTACCCAATGCTGATTGCTAGAAAAATTACGCCATTAGAGGCGATTTCACGCGATTAGGAAAAACCACGAAACACACGAAATACACGAAAACTAACCGGCCTTTCAGGAGTGTCAAAGCTCTGCTTTGACAGCAAAAACAAACTTTGGCACCCCTCTTTTTCGTGTATTTCGTATGTTTCATGGTTAAAAAAATATGAATATGCTGCTGAAAATCAGTGTACGTAACCTGTTTCGCCAGAAGCGGCGCAATGTTTTGTTAGGCATTGGCATTGCGTTCGGCATGGCGATCTTGATCGTATCGAATGCGTTTGCGCATGGCCTGTCAGATATTTTGCTCAACAAAATCATTAAATGGATGACCGGCCATATCCTGGTAACGATGCAAGAAAAACAGGACAAAAGAACGTATGGGCTGATTCGCGATAAAGAACGATTTAATCAGATTATCCAGGAACGCATCGCGGGTGATAAGGTGATTTATGAAGGCATCTCAACGCAGAATATGTCTGCTGGACATTCGCACAGCGGGCGCGCGTTAGGCAACGGAACGTCAGAATTTCTCGTTGTTGTCGGAATGAAGATGGATGACAGTTTCACAGATGAGGTCGAGGTACTCTCGGGAAATCATCTTGACATTAATGATACCACTCGTGAAAATCCAATTCTTCTGTATGACAAAATGGCGGAAAAGCTGAATGTCGGCGTGAATGATACGATTCGCGTCCAGTTTTCCACGGTGTACGGCCAGGTGCAGGCTGCGCAGTTTACAGTTGTCGCGATTTTGAGATCCACGAACCCGTTTATGAGTTTCGCCGCGTTTACCTCTCAGGAAACGCTCAGGCCGTTAGTCGGCCTGATGCCGCAAGAAACCGCCTCCCTGTCAATCGTCATGACCAACTTAGATGAGCCGAAACGCATTATCGAACAGGCGAAACTGCTGCATGATGCCCTGCAACCAGGCGCAGCCGGATATATCGGCACGCTGAAAACAGAGAACGGAACGCAGCAGGTCGCGCAGGTGCTTGCTGTTCTGCCGGAAGACGCCGCGCGAACACAATTTGCGGAGAAGATGTCAGTGACCAGCGGCGAATTGACGACGCTCTGGAATGATCGGCAAGCCGCGTTTTTGAGCCAGAAAATGGCGCAGGCGCTCGGCGTGACGATCGGCGACCCGATCAGTGCCGTGTATGAGACCAAATTCGAGGGCATGTCCACGCCGCGTTCGTTGCGCGTCGGTGGCATTTTTCAGGCGACCGACATTTTGACGGATGACATGGTGTTTGTGCATGAACAGGAATTGTATGAAACCAGCATTCCCGCCGTGCCAAAATCTCCGGTCACGCTCGCGAAAGAAAGCGCGTTATTTCCGCTGACGCTGAAAGAATGGACGCTGCTGGAAATGACGTATGACGAGCAAGCATACCAGAAGAAACATAAACTCTTGAGAGATAGCGACTGGAAGGGGCGCATCGTCGAAGTGAATACCATGTTCGAACTGGCAAGCGATGTGCTGAAGATGGAAACTGTCCTGGATATTGTCACATTGGTTGCCGTGTTCGTCCTCTTTCTCATTATTTTGATCGGCGTCGTGAATACGCTGCGCATGACGATTCGGGAACGAACGCGCGAAATCGGCACGATTCGCGCCATTGGAATGCAACGCGGTGACGTGCGCTGGAGTTTCGTGTTGGAAGTCGTATTGCTGGCATTTTTCGCCAGCTTAGTCGGCCTCGGCGTCGGCTATCTCGCGATGTATGTCTTCAGCCTGCCAAAGATTAACTCCGACAGCATGTTTACGATGTTTTTGTTAGATAAACATCTGCATTTTCTCCCAACGGTGTTGGATGCGTTCAAAAATCTGGCAATTATTTTAACGATTGCCTTTCTTACCTCGTTTTTCCCGGCGAATCGTGCGGCCAAAATGTCTGTGGCCGATGCGCTGCGCCATTTTGAATAATAAACAGAAAGGAGCGCAAAAGCTTGCTTTTGCTGTTTGATGAAATCAGACGGCTGTGTTGCACGGCAAAAGCCAGCTTTTGCATTCCTGAAATAAGGAGTTATCAAATGAAACGAATTTGGAGTCTTACTGCCTGTCTTACCCTCTGTTTGGCGTGGAGCAGCTTGAGCACCGCAGCCCCAACAGTACTCGAAATCATGGAAAAAATGAATGACATGGAAAATCTCGGCGTGGACGCGACCGCGAAAGTCAAAATCACGGAGCAGAAGCCGGACGAAGGCGTCAAAGTCATCGAAATGGTGTATTATCGCCGTGACCGCGATGATTCCTATCTGATTGTCATGATCGCGCCGGATACGGATAAAGGGAACGGTTATCTGCGGGTCGGCGACAATATGTGGATGTATCGCCGCAATACCCGCACATTCCAGATTATGAACCGTAATGAATCCATCGGCGGAACAGATGCAAAAGCCGGAGACATGGAAAAAAAGAAATTTACAGACTTGTACGAGCCTGTTCTCGACGCGCAGGGAAAGGAAATTTTGACGGAAGAAACGCTTGGCAAAGCGCAGATTCCGGTCTATCGGTTCGAAGTCAAAGCCAAAGTCAAGGATGTGGATTACCCAAAACAAATTTACTGGGTGCGCAAAGACAACTTTCTTACGATGAAAACCGAGTCGTATTCGCTTTCCGGAACGCTCATGGAATCGGCATATTATCCCAAATACACCACCGTCGAAGGCAAATTTATTCCACAGCAGTTCATCATTGTGGATGAATTCGAAAAAGGGAATAAATCCATGGTGGAAATTTCAGGAATTACGTTGCAGCCCATCAATGACGATATTTTTACTAAAGCCTACCTGGAAAATTTAAGCAAATAAAATACTGAGACCTCACAGGTTTTAAAAACCTGTGAGGTCTTTCGTTCGTACCATGAAACAACGTTTATACCAATATTTTTGCGTACTCGGATTTGCACTGATGCTCTGCGCTCAGCCGATTGCAGCGCAAGAAATAAACGAAGACGATCTCTTTTCCACCGATCCCGTTCAAGAGGAATCTACGCCAAAAGCAGAGTCGTCGAAAACCGCGCCGCAATCGCCTGATCTGAATTCCTCGGAAGAGGATATTTTTTCGTCTGACAACAGCGTCTCAACAGTTGAAGAATCCAAAGATGACTCCTTAGCGACGATTATGGATCAGGAATCCATTTCTTTCTCCGGCGAACTGGCCGCGAAATTCGGCGCGTCGCTGATGAAAGATTATCTCGATGGCGACGCGGATTTTGAGGATAATCCGTATTGGACATCGGTTGAAGGAGATTTTTTATTAGATTTGCGCTGGAAAAAAGGGATCAAAGCGTTTGGCGATCTCTGGCTTTCGTATTCGCCGTTGCTGAATGGAACGAACGCCAACGAGAACGCGCCGCCTGGCGAAACTGCCGAAGAGCCGGAAGAATTCGACACGATTTTAAAAGAATTATTCGTGGATGTGAATATCGCGAAAAAAGTCTATTTCCGGTTCGGGAAGCAAGCGTTGAGATGGGGGCGCTGCTACTTCTGGAATCCTACCGATCTCCTCAGCGAAGACCGCAAATCGTTTACCGACATGAACGCCCGGCTGGAAGGGGAATATGGCTTAAAAATGCATGTGCCGTTCGGCACGGCGGTAAATGTATATGGATTCAGCAAATTCAGCAACGCCGACAATCTTTCGGAAATCGCTGCCGCTGGAAAAGTGGAATGGCTGCTGCCCGGCGACATCGAAATCGGCCTCTCGGCCTGGGACAAAAAAGATTATCATCCGATGTTCGGCTTTGATTTCGCCACCTATAAGTTGCGGATAAGCTGGCGCGGCGAAATGAGCTTGATTAAAGGGGATAATCGAGTATATTTGGAGCAAAACGACGCGGGCGAATGGATGGAAACCAAAAACGATAAAGATGAATGGGTGGCGCGTTTCGCGCTCGGCGCGACCAAAACCTTTGATTACGGCAACTATAATGACCGCATCAGCGTCACAGTCGAAGCCTACCACGATCCAAACGGCTACGACACGGACATGTTCGAAGACGCCACCGTTCGTCAGGCGTTTTTAGCCGGAGATTATTACCTGCCGAATTATTATGGCCAATGGTATATGGCGGTATTCAGCAGCGTCGCGAAATTTTTGGTCAGCGACCTGACGCTGAATCTCGACCTGATCTCCAATCTGACCGACTCATCGTGGCTGTTGAGCCCCGGCGTTTCGTATGAAATGACCTCAAATGCGATCCTACAATTCGACGTGACTGGACATTTCGGCGAAGAGAACCGCGAATACACCTTCGGCGGACAGGCCATTGATTTTGAAGCCCGATTGAATTTGACATTTTAGCCTGTATCAAATATCAGGTATTTCTGCCAGAAAAAAGATTGAGACATCATTACGCATGGAATCATGAATTTTTACGTATGCCTCGTGCTGCCAACGTTCTCGTCGGCGTGATACGTTAGGATATCCGTCATGCCGACGAGGATGTCGGCGGTACGACGCGCAATTAAAAACGCATGTTCCAGTGTAATACAGCGTTATTCACGTGTATTGAACGGGACAAAACCTGCCAGACACCTTGAAGGTGTCTGGCAGGTTTGTTCAATCATCGCGCATAATGCTGTAGTATCGCGCTCAACGTAGAATATACAGGACGTCAATGAAATCGGCGCGACGTTTCAGGCAATTTGCGAGTAGAAGTCGCTGATATTGTTTCCTCGCCTCCTTATCCCTGAAACATCGCGTTTGGCAAACAGAAGGGGAGGATCGTCATGAGACAATGGGTCATCACAGGGCAACCTGCCGCAGACGGAATCGCAATGGGTGCCGCTGTTATAAC
Source organism: Candidatus Moduliflexus flocculans (assembly GCA_000739515.1). GTDB lineage: Bacteria > Moduliflexota > Moduliflexia > Moduliflexales > Moduliflexaceae > Moduliflexus > Moduliflexus flocculans. The sequence goes on along the minus strand of DF820456.1, from coordinate 441,190 downwards.
AGCAGTGCCGCTTGACAGGCTTGATAAAAATCATGTTGGCGGTGGCAGAATATATACCTTTGATGATTTCTATCAAGCAATCTGGAAGACAGAGGAACAACTCCGCCAATTTCAGCAGCGCATACAAGAACGCATCCCGGAATCAGTCTCACAAATATTCGCCGCCCATTTGATGATCCTTGAAGATGCCGAATTTATCGGCCAAATCCAGAAACAAATCGAAAAGGGGATGCCTGTCCCGGAAGCAATCAATCTGGTGGCGGATAAGTATATTGACAGATTTTCCCAAAGCACAGCCGCGCAATTCAGAGAGAAAGTTGACGATCTTGAAGACCTCACGCGCCGCCTGTTGGCCAATCTGAACAATCAGACGGATTTGGGAGCGAATAACGATTATGAAGGGCGGATACTCATCACGTCCAGATTGTTTCCCTCTGACATATTGCGATTCGTCGCCCAAAACGCGGAAGGCATTATTCTGACGTCAGGAGGAGTGACAGCCCATATCTCTATCCTTGCGCGAAGCCTCGAAATGCCCATGATTCTTGCCGATGCCGCGCTCCTGACAGACATCGCAAACGGCACGTCTCTGTTAATGGACGCTCATACCGGCTTAATCTACGTCAACCCCGACTCAGAGGTCGTGTGCTCTTACGTAAGCCTTTTGGAAACGCGCGACAATGCCCTGCCGTATGCAGGCGAAATCGAACCGCAGACATATACGCGCGACGGGCGTCGTATCCGCTTGATCGCCGCAGTTGGCCTCATCAGCGAAGCCAGGCTTGCGCATGAACTGCGAGCAGAAGGGATTGGCCTCTATCGCAGCGAAATGCCGTTCTTGATCCGCAGCGATTTCCCGTCAGAGGATGAACAATATGCCGTGTATCGCAATGTCATGCAAGAAATGCAGGAAGGGGAGATTGTTTTCAGAACGCTCGATGTCGGGGGGGATAAAATACTTCGTTATTTTCCCGCCGGAGAAGAAGCAAATCCATTTCTTGGGCTTCGCGGCATCCGATTCACATTTCGCCATCGCAACGTATTTAGTCAGCAAATCCGCGCGCTTCTACGAGCCGGACATGATCGGCCTATCAAAATCATGTTTCCGCTTGTATCATCCATAGATAGTTTTGTTCACGCTCGCAATCTTGTGAAAGAACTCGCCGAGGAATTAGAATCAAAACAGATACCACATCAGCTGAATCCCGCAATAGGCGCCATGATCGAATTGCCCTGCGCGGTCAGTTTAGCGTCCGAATTAGCTGCGGAAGCCGATTTTCTTTCGATAGGCAGCAATGATCTTGTGCAATATATGCTTGCTGTTGATCGCACCAACAAACAAGTTGCCGAGTGGTATATCTCCTGGCATCCGGCGGTTTTAAGGGCAATCAAAGTCGTGATTGAAGCGGCTCGCCGGCGCGGCAAGCCTGTTTCCATTTGCGGTGATATGGCTGAGGATACCAAATTGATTCCAGTTCTTATCGGAATGGGCATTACCTCGCTGACCATTCCGCCGCGCCGAATACCGCGCGTTCAACAACTCATTCAGTCCATAGATGCCGCTGCGGCTGAGGAACTGGCTCAAAAAGTCCTGCGAGCAAGCATGTTGGCCGAAATCGCCTGTCTGCTCGGCATCACAAAGGCTCTTCCGGGATACTGAATGCATAAAAACCACGAAACACATACAAAATACGCGAATGGTATGTTTTCGTGTATTTTGTGTGTTTCGTGGCTTAACCCAATCAGCGCCGCTTTTTCAACGACTTCTGAAACTGCGAAATCTGCTTCCAGCGTTTGCGCTCGACAAACTGGGCAGTGTGTTCTTCCCGATCCACCGAAAACGCCAACTCTTTCTGCTGCTTGAGATAGCTGCGAAACCGCTTATGTTCGATTTCGCCGCGTTCGAGCGCCGCCTTGACCGCGCAGCCCGGCTCAGTGTCATGGCGGCAATCGCTGAAACGGCACTGCTCGGCAAATGCTTCGATCTCTTCGAACGTGCTGTTCAAGTCGGATTCATCCCCAAGCAACTGCAATTCCCTCATGCCGGGGTTGTCCATAATCATGCCGCCGCCTGGCACAAGAATCAGTTCCCGCTGCGTCGTCGTGTGCTGCCCTTTATTGACATGTTCGCTGATTTCGTTGACGCGCTGGCGCTCATGCCCAAGCAGAGAGTTAATAATCGTAGATTTTCCCACGCCGGACGAGCCAAGCAGCGCGACGGTTTTGCCGGGCGCGAGATAGCGGCGCAACGCTTCGACGCCTTCTCCCGCTTTCGCGGCAATCGCGTGAACCGGCACGCCGAGCGCAATCGCTTCCACGTCGTAAATCATTGACTCAAGATTCTCACACACATCGGCTTTATTCAGCACGATAATCGGCGTCGCGCCGCTGCTATAAACGAAAGTCAAATAACGCTCGATCCGCCGCAAGTTAAAATCGCGATCCAGCCCGCAGACAATCAAGGCCGTGTCCACGTTCGCGGCGATCACTTGTTCGTCATGCTGCGCTTTCGTCCGTTTCGCGGCGGCGACTTTGCGCGAAAAACAGGAGGTTCGCGGCAGAATTGCCTGAATTACCGCCGGGCCGCCATCGGTCGGGGGTTGAATTGCCACCCAATCGCCGACAGTCGGCAAATCGCGGCGCGACGCGGCGACATGCCGCATCCGTCCGGCGACTTCGGCCAGCATTTCGCCGTCATTGCCATAGACGAAAAAGACTTTTTTCTGTTCGCTGTAAATTCTGGCAGGCAGAAGCCCCGCCTGCTGATGCGCTGCAAACTGCTGCGCAAATAACGGATTCCATCCGAATTGTTCTAAATTCATGATAATAATTTTCCTCTGTAAAATCTCTATGGTCTGGCGGTTACAGAGGAGTTGCTGCCCGCGCTGTTATCGCAGGATACACCACTGTCCCGCCTGAAAATTCGTCGAATGTCGGTCAATGGTCATATTGGCGGCAGTCATCAAAACACCTCCTATAAGTTGAGTAATGATTGAACAGGAATGCAAAAGCTTGCTTTTGCGGCCTGACGAAGTCAGGCGATATCACGTGGCAAAAGCAAGCTTTTGCACTCCTTATCGTTACTTCCCGCCGAACAGATGCGGCATCCGTTTTTTGAGGATGACATGATGCGCTTTGAGCCGCACGGCGTTGATGTTGATAAACCCACGCGAGTCTTCCTGATTGAATCCGCCCGCGATGTCCATGCTGGACAAATCCTGATTATAGAGCGAATTCGGCGATTTCCGGCCTATTGAGGTGATGTTGCCTTTATAGAGCGACACCAACACCGTGCCATCCACGCCTTCCTGCGATTTGCGAATCATCGAGAGCATGAATTCCATTTCCGGCGCGAACCAGTAGCCGTTGTAAATCAGTTCCGCAAATTTCGGCATCAGCATATCCCTCAGCCGCATGACTTCGCGATCCATCGCAATCCCTTCCAAATCCCGATGCGCGGCCATCAGCACGGTCACGCCCGGCGTTTCATAGACGCCCCGCGACTTGATGCCGACGTAGCGGTTTTCCACCATATCCACGCGGCCAATGGCGTTTTCGCCGCCGATTTTGTTCATATACAAAAAGAGTTCCAGCGGCGTCTGTTTGACCGTGCCGTCGTTCAGGTTGGTCACTTTGACCGGAATGCCGTCCTTGAATTCGATTTCCAGCACGGTTTCCTTGTCTGGCGCGTCTTTCGGCGATTTGGTCAGCGTGAACATATCTTCCGTCGGGCGCAGCATCGGGTCTTCGAGAATCCCGGCTTCGTGGCTGATGTGCATGATGTTTTCATCTTCGCTGTACGGCTTTTTCAGCGTCGCCTTGACCGGAATGCCGTGTTTCTCAGCGTAATTCAGCAGGTCGGTGCGCCCCTGAAACTGATTCAGAAATTCGCGGTCTTTCCAGGGCGCAATCACCTTGATTTCAGGATTTAGCGCGTAAAAGGTCAATTCGAATCGCACCTGATCGTTGCCTTTGCCGGTCGCGCCGTGTGAGACGTATTCTGCGCCTTCTTTGTAGGCGATTTCGATATGCTTTTTCGCGATGGTAGGCCGCGCCAACGACGTGCCCATCAAATAGCGGCCTTCATACACCGCGTTGCCCTGAATCGCCGGGAAGACAAAATCAGTGATGAATTCTTCCCGAATATCTTCGACATAGACTTTCGATGCGCCGGTTTTCAGGGCTTTCTGCCGGATTTCCTCGAAATCCTCGTTCTGGCCGATGTTCGCGACGTAGGCGACGACATCGTAGCCTTTTTGTTCCAACCATTTCAAAATGACGGACGTATCGAGTCCGCCGCTGTAGGCTAAGACCACTTTCGGCTTGCTCATAATCTCTCCTTGTGTGTTGAATCTGACCGTGTTGTCAGGTGATGTGTCATGTTGTTATCAGGCAATGTCAATAAGAATCGCCCGGAAATGCCGAATGTCGTCGCGTCATGTCAAGAAAAATAACCATTACCCCATGATTTTTACGGGATAGCGCATGATGGTTTCGTCAACCATTGAAATCCTGCAACACAGACTCTGGCAATGGCGCGTCGAAATCGTCTGGAACAATAAACTCACCCTTGCATAATCCGAACGGGCGCTGTTGCGAACCGTTTTCTTGAATAGGAAGATGATATGTTTCAACAATTTCCAGCCACTCGTCAAAAGGAATCCACACAGCGGTTTTATTTCCTTGTTCGTTGATAAGATATTGCACATGTACATTCATGCTTCGTTCCTCTCTTGTGTTGTAAAATCGCGCATTTTTTCATCTCAGAAAAATGTATCCGGGCGGGAATGCAATCCCGCGACCGGTCAGGGCACATGGCAGGCGCAACAATGTTTCGATCCGGCGTTTTGCGCGGATAGGAAACCGTTGATGGCGCAACTGCTGGCACATCCTCGCGGTAGGACGACGGAATGGCGGAAACGACAAGATCATCGCGGCCGGCAGCGCGGAGTAATCCGGCAATGGACAAATCCTCATCCAACAGCGGCCAATGCACGCCCAATCCATCGTCATCCACCTCAAACACTTGCCGCTGTTCGGATCGCGCAAATAACAAGAGCTTCGAACCGGATCGCTCGAACGGCACGCAAATCGTCGCGTCGTCAAGTTCGAAGCGAATAGCGTTCTCCGTGACTCTGAAATTGCGAATGGCGTAAATATTACTCATCTTGTTCCTCCTTGAACGCGTTCCAGCGTTCGATCAACTCGTCAAAATGATCAAATAAAATTTTGCGGATTTCGCGTTCTTCCTGCCGCGTCATAGAACGGACATACGCGGCGCGAATATCATACGTGTCCGCCAACAGCCAAAATTTGCCGCGAGCGCTCCCTTTGGCGCAATGCACATGCGCCGGTTCTTGCCGCTCATTCGCGTAGAAAAAGACGCGCCATCCTTAATAGGCCGCTTTAGCAACACTGGCGTCGCGGCTTCCGAAAATTCAATCATGTTGCGTCCGAATTCGAACGCTTCCGGGATCGTTTTTCCCGCGCCGAGGCCGCGATAAAATCCGGTGGCGAACTCGCAGGCCGTCTGATCGCCGATGCTGCTGCCCATGCCGATGACATAGGTCACGTGCGCGGCGATGGCTTCGGCTTGCGATTGCGAAAAACAGGCATTCAAAAACACGCATTCGACCTGTCCCGGAAACAGTTTGAAGAGATTGCCAAGCGCTTCAGGCTTTGCCAGCATCGCCTGTCCGGCGTTGTCCTCGATCATCAAGCCGTCCTGCACACCATGCCCGGAAAACTGGACAATCTGCGGCTGAACATCCAATAATGCCTGCTGAATGTCTTTTGGGCGTACCGCCAGCCGATCCTGCACGTCAAACCGCTCTCGAGAAGACGAGCCTTTCAGCGTCTCCCGGATTTCCCGCACTTCTTCGTCAATCCGTAGTCGGTTGGTATTTTTCGGATTGGCGGTCAATATCAAAATCGTCGTTTTTTCTCGCATCGTTCAATCCACAAGATATTTTGACAACTATTCGGCGTTCTTTACGTTGCACCTCAAAAACAACAACAAATTGGAAAATGCAACGAAATTTTTCAGGAAATTAAAAAGTCAGACCTCACTGGTTTCGAAAACCTGTGAGGTCTTTTCATTTACAGCAGCGTGTTCCGCTTGACGGCGGCTTTGATGAATCCGGCGAAGAGGGGGTGCGGCTTGCGGGGTTTGGATTTGTATTCGGGGTGAAACTGCGTGCCGATGAACCAGGGATGATCTTGCAATTCGATCATTTCCACAAGTGAGCCGTCGGGGGCAGCGCCGCTGACCACGAGGCCGTGTTCGGTCAGGACTTTGACGTATTCGTTATTGACTTCGTAGCGGTGGCGATGGCGCTCGGAAATGTTGGTTTTGCCGTACATCTGATGCGCAAGCGAGCCGGGCTTGATGGCGCAGGGATACGCGCCGAGCCGCATCGTGCCGCCTTTGTCCTGAATTTTAAGCTGTTCCGGCAGAAAGTCAATGACGAGGCATTGCCCTTCCGGGTCGAATTCCGAACTGCTGGCATTTTTCAGGCCGCAGACGTGCCGCGCAAATTCGATCACCGCGCATTGCAGGCCGAGACAGAGTCCAAAAAACGGCACTTTCTGCTCTCGCGCATAACGCACCGCCTCGATTTTGCCTTCTGCGCCGCGCTTGCCGAATCCGCCGGGAACGAGAATGCCGTCCATGTCGCCGAGAATCGCCGCCGCGCCTTTCTGCTCGATGTCTTCGGCCTCAATCCAATGCAAAACGACTTTGGCCTGATTCGCGATGCCGCCGTGAATCAGCGCCTCCACCATGCTTTTATAGGCGTCCTGCAATTCGACATATTTGCCGACAATGCCGATATTGACGGTATGTTCCGGCGCGTCAAGGCGATGGACAATATCGTTCCATTCGGTTAAATCCGCTTCATGGCCGCCTTCTAATTTAAAAAAATCAATAATTTTCTGATCAACCCCCTCTTCATGATACCCAGGAATCACCTTGTAAATGTACGGCACGTTCTGGGCGGTGAAGACGGCGTCGTTGCGCACGTCGCAGAAGAGCGCGATTTTGCGGCGCACGCTTTCCGGCAATTTCTGGACGGAACGGCAGAGCAGAATATCGGGCTGAATGCCGATTTCCCGCAACGCCTTGACGCTGTGCTGCGTCGGTTTGGTTTTTAATTCCTGCGCGGATTGGATGAACGGCACGAGCGTCACATGGACGTACATCACGTTTTCCCAGCCCATGTCGGTCTTGAACTGCCGGATCGCTTCTAAAAACGGCTGGCTTTCGATGTCGCCGACCGTGCCGCCGATTTCGGTGATCACCACGTCGTTCCCCTCAGAAACGCGCATCAGCGCCGATTTGATTTCGTCCGTGATATGCGGAATCACCTGCACCGTTTCGCCGAGATAATCGCCGCGCCGCTCTTTGGTGATGACGGAATGGTAAATCTGGCCGGTGGTGACGTTGTGATAGCGCGTGGTGGTGGTGCTGGTGAAGCGTTCGTAATGGCCGAGGTCGAGGTCGGTTTCCGCGCCGTCGTCGGTGACATAGACTTCGCCGTGCTGGTAGGGGTTCATCGTGCCGGGGTCAACGTTGATATAAGGATCGAATTTTTGCAGCGTCACTTTGAAGCCCCGACTTTCCAATAACGCGCCAATAGAAGAGGCGGCGATGCCTTTCCCTAACGAAGACACGACGCCGCCTGTCACGAAAATAAATTTTGGTTGCACAAGCACAACCGCTGACTCGCCAGCCGCAAAAACGCGCTACGTCGGCTCTTTGCGGCTTTGCGCTTTCGCGGTAACACATTCGTAACCATTTAGCGCGTAGCGCTTGAAGTATTGTAGCAAGAGCGACAATTTTCTCTGTATTTCGCCGTAGGCGATACGCTCCAAAACCGCTACGCGGTAAAGAATATTGAGAAAAAATACCATCTACAACACCTAAAGCCCTACGGGCTAAGTCGTTACAAGTATTCTATGAAGAACCCCTTAGCACGGCGAGCGCCCGTTCCATATCTTCGGGCGTATCCACGCCGAGGGATTCGTGGTGAGTTTCAACGACATGAATAACATACCCATGTTCCAACGCTCGCAACTGCTCCAGCCCTTCGGCCATTTCCAGCGGCGTCTGGGGGAGCGACGCGAACGTCAATAAAAAGTCGCGGCGATAGGCGTAGAGGCCGATATGCCGGTAAAACGTAAATGCGGCAAATCCGTCCTGCCGCATCTCTTTGCCTTTAATAAACGGAATCGGCGAGCGCGAAAAGTAAATCGCCCGTCCGGTCGGCGTGGTGATCACTTTCACGACATTCGGATTCAGCAATTCGTCTGGCGTTTTGATGTGATGTTTCAGTGTGCCGATAGCGACCGCCGGATCGTCGAGCAGCGGACGAATCGCCTGTTCGATCATCTCCGGCGCAATGAACGGCTCGTCGCCTTGCACATTGACCAGAATGTCGGCGTCAAGCTGCCGCGCCACTTCCGCCAGCCGATCCGTGCCGCTCTGATGCGTTTTCGCTGTCATCCGCGCATCGCCGCCGAAACGCTTGACCGCCGCCTCGATGCGCTCGTCGTCAGTCGCGACAATCACTTGCTGAAACAGCGCGACTTTTTGCGCCTGTTCATAGACGCGCTGAATCATCGGCTTGCCCGCCATATCCACAAGCGGCTTGCCGGGAAAGCGCACGGAATTGTAGCGCGCCGGAATAATCCCCACGATCTTCATGCGAAAGACTCCTGTCGAATATCGAGCTTGCGGGCGGTCATTGCCAGCAGTTCGCGCTGCAATTCGTCCTGATTGACCGTCGCCGTGCCGATTTTGCCGACCACCACACCCGCCGCCGCATTTGATAACAACATGGCATCCACCGGGTCAGCGCCCGCCGCGAGGCCGAGCGTCAGCGCCGCAATCACGGTATCGCCCGCGCCGGTGACATCATAGACTTCCTGCGCCATCGTGGGAACATGCGTCACAAGCTGGCGGGCGCGGTCGAACAGCGACATCCCTTCTTCGCCCCGCGTAATCAACACAAATTCGCATTGCAACCGCTCAAGCAGGCGTTTTCCGGCTTCGAGTAATTTGGCGTGAGAATCAATCGCGATCTGCGCTGCGCCGCCCGCTTCATGGTGATTCGGCGTCATCACCGTCACGCCCGCGTAGCGGTCGAAATGATGCGTTTTCGGGTCAACCGAGACGACCTTGCCATGTTTTCGCGCCAATGTCACGACTTCCTGCACTAACTCGCCTGTCACGACGCCTTTGCCGTAATCTTCCAGCACGATGCCGTGAATATGCGGCAGCAGCGCTTTGACCGTTGCGAGCATCTGCGCGGTCTGCTCCGTCGCCATGTCATTGCGAACTTCGCGATCCAGCCGCGCCACTTGTTGATGATGCGCGATGATGCGCGTTTTGATGGTCGTCGGACGCGATGGATCAATCAACAGATGTTCCGTTGGCACGCCGATGTCGGAAAGCATCTGCCGCAGTGCCGTGCCAGTCGCATCGTCGCCGGTCATGCTGCCGAGATACGCCTTGCCGCCGAGCGAGACGATGTTATGAATCACGTTCGCCGCGCCGCCGAGCCGCTGCGATTGCGAGGCCACGTCAATCACCGGCACGGGCGCTTCCGGCGAAATGCGGCTGACTTTGCCCCAGATATATTCATCAATCATCACGTCGCCAATCACGAGCAGCGCCGCCTGCTGAAAACGATGGATAACGTTCTGTAATTGCGTCAGATTGGCCATAATTCAATTACCAACATCTTTGTCCCATCCACGATAAAGACGCCCAGACAGGGCGTCTTTATGGGGTATATGATCCTTTTACACACAATCGGTATAATTATAGAAAGAACTTGAAAGCGCATTAAAAAAAGTCAAGAAAAAAGAGGTTCTACTCGCGGAGGCTTCTCTTGAATCCCACATAGAAAACGAAGAAAATGAAGTTTTCGCGAGTTCGGAAAATAAGGCTTGACACAAGAGTGGGATTACGTGTAAGGTATTTTAAAAACGTTACACTCTCATTCATTTATGTAAGGTATATGCAAAGTCAGAATATCCGAATACCGCGCAGCGTAGAAATACTTGGAGAGCATCAGATTCAGCCGATACTGAAACGAGTCGCTTCGTTTGTGCCGCTAACGTTCTATGTGCTGAACGTTGAGGGGCACATCGTTATGTCTTCGCTCTCAGACAATGCAGAGGCGAAGCCAGTGCCTCTTTTTGTTGTGCAGAATGACGCGCAGGGTGTGTCGCTTGCTGAAAACGCGCCTGAAGGAGTTGTTCTAATTGCGGCGCCAATCTTGTTCCAGGGAGACCTTGATGGCTATTTAGCCGGCCTAACAGAGAACGATTCCGCCGAAAACCGCGAGTTTCGCCTTCTGATTGAGTTTCTATCGGAGCGGATTGGCGAAAAGGCCTATTCAGAATACGAATTGCAAAACCTTACGGAAGAACTGATTGAAAAATATAATGAAGTCAATTTGATTTATGATATTGCCGATACGATTGGCGCGGTGCTTAACTCGAACACTGTTTGCAATTTCATTCTTGAAAAAGCCGTACGCGTGATCGGCGTGGATAAAGCCTCCGTCATGCTTTATGACGACCATTTAGAACGATTATTTTTAGCGGCGTCGTATGGGCTTGATCTCACGGAAGAAGAACTCAAACAGGTCTTTGTGAAGCCGGGCGAAGGCGTGAGCGGCAAGGTGTTCGTTTCCGGGAAACATTTGTTGATCGAAGACATCGAAAACGATATATTTCCAGATATTCCGCATACGGAACGAAATTACAAAAGCAAATCGTTTGTGTCCGTGCCGATGCGCTACAAACGCAAATCGTTTCTCTCAATCCCGATGATTTGCTCGCCGAAACAGAGCGAAAAGCGCGTGATGGGTGTCATCAACATGACCGACAAACAAGGCTCGGACATGTTCACCTCTGGCGATTTGCGCTTGTTGACGGCGATTGCGTCACAGGCGGCGATGTCGCTTTATAACATCGAATTGATCGAAGAAGTGAAAGATGCGGAACGTGTCAAGCGGGAAATGGAAATCGCGCAGCAGATTCAAACGGGCTTGCTGCCGGGCGATCCACCGTCCTTGCCGGGCATCGAACTTGCGGGGCGCTGCCTGCCCGCCACGCAAGTCGGCGGCGATTATTACGATTTTTTTCTCAGCCCTGACAACAAATTAGGGATGGTGATCGCGGACGTGTCTGGCCATAATGTCGGCGCGGCGCTGATGATGGCGGCAGCTCGCAGCACGCTCCGCTCCGAAGTGCTGACGCAGCAATCGCCCGCGACGATTCTCGGTAAAACCAATTTTATTCTGTATAGCGATCTGACGAACGCCGAGTTATTTATCACGATGTTTTACGCCGAATATGACGCCAACACCAGAGTGTTGCGCTATTCAAACGGCGGGCATAACAACCCGATTTTGCTGCATGACGGTGTCTGTTCGTTGTTAGATACCGAGGGAATGCTCATCGGCATGTTAGAGTCGGTGGATTTCGAAGAAAAAGCGCTGACATTACAATCTGGCGATGTCATCATTTTTTATACAGATGGCGTGGTGGAAGCGGTGAACGACGCGGGAGAAATGTTTAAACTCGAGCGGTTGCGCCAGGTTATCGAACGCTATGGCCACTATAATTCCCATGATTTGTTAGAGACCATTTACACGGCATTGCAAGAATATAGCGGGAGCGCGCTCGGTTCAGACGATATTACAGTGGTTGTCCTCAAAGTACATTAGCGTTCCCCTTGTTGACAGGGGACGATGGAAAGGAACTATGCGACGAATTCTGGTAGTTGACGACGAGCCTTCGATTGTCAGGCCATTAATGTTTGTCTTGAAAAAAAACGGTTATGACGTGCTGACCGCGCCGAATGGCGATGAAGGTCTGCGGGTAGCAAAGCAGGAAAAGCCGGATTTGATTTTTTTGGATGTGATGATGCCGAAAAAAAACGGCTATGAAGTCTGCCGAGAAATCAAAAGCGACCCGGAATTGCAGCATATTTATGTGATTATTCTCACTGCGCGCGGCGTGGAGTTAGACGAAGACGCGAAGAAAAAAGTCAATGCCAACGAATATATGTCAAAGCCCTTCAGCCCAATCAAAGTCGTCGAAAAAGTCAACGCGATTTTTGCGGCGATGTAAGTTAATCACTCAAACGGCTGCTGGCTTTATAATATGATTGCAGGCCGATTTCATCAGCAATATCGCGGATGATGGTATTGACTAATTCTTCGAACTCTGGCGCAATCCAAAGTTCGATCACGCCTGCGGGGCCGTCCATCGTTCTGACAGCCGCGATGCCGTCGTAGCTGTCTATAATGCTGTTGAGATACCCTATTTGGCTGCCGTCAACAATGCCTCGATATGTAATAGTGTCCATGCGCATTATCACAGAAAAAAGGGCGAGGTTTGTCAATAAAATTCAGAGAGATTTCGCAAGAGAACGCACCAACAACAGCGAAGAAGAAAAACGCTTGACAAAAATACGAGGCTTTCATTGTTCTCCTCGGAATCTTTATGAACGAAATTTACGGTTTACATACCGATTTGAGATATGCATCAACAGTTTCATCAACGTAGTTCTATTATTGTCAAGTTCCGCCTGGGCGTATATATTGGCGTCGTCTTGCTCCTGTTCGCCGTCTTAGTCGGAAGGCTCTGGTATCTTCAGATTATTCAGGGAGAACAATTTCTGAAAAAATCGGAAGAAAACCGAATCCGCCTGCTGCGCATCAGAGCACCGCGCGGCATCATCAGCGACGCTGACGGGTTTGCATTGGTGCGGAATCGTCCGAGTTTTAACGTCTATCTGATTCGAGAAGACGTGCCTCTCAAAAAAGGGGGAAAAACACAGGATTTCGAGACGATTGCGGCGCATTTAGACGAACTGCTCCCCATTTCCAAGGACGAGATTTTAGATAAGATCAACAAATCTACTCGTCCCAAATTTGAACCAACGCTGATATTCCGTGATGCCAGCCTCAAAACGGTTGCCTATTTAGAAGAACATAAAATCGAACTGCCCGGCGTGATGGTAGATGTTGAGCCGCTGCGCTACAGTATTTACGATTCAGGCGTATGCCATGTGGTTGGTTATTTGGGGGAAATCAACGAAAAAGAGTTGAAAGACACGCTGAATAACCCAGACGCCGTGCAGGGTGATCTGGTTGGAAAAAGCGGGATCGAACAAACGTTTAACCTCTATTTAAGCGGCAAGCCCGGCGGCAAACAGATTGAAGTCAATGCGCACGGGCGCGAGTTGGAAACCATCAGCCAGAAAAATCCGATGCCGGGAAACAATATCATGCTGACGCTGAATCTGCATATCCAGTTGATTGCGGAAGAAGCGCTCGGCGACAAAATCGGCGCAATCGTGGCCGTGGACCCGCGCAACGGGCATATTCTCGCGATGGTCAGCCATCCGGGATTCAACCCGAACTTCTTTGCCGGAGGCATTTCCAGCGATAACTGGAAATCGTTAGTCAAAAACCCCGATAAACCCTTGCAAAATAAGGCGATTCAAAGTCATTACGCGCCGGGTTCGACGTTTAAGCCGATGATTGGCTCAGCCCTGCTGCAAAATCGGATCGTCAGCAGCACGTCAGCGTCATTCTGCGGAGGGCAGTTCAGCGCGGCCAATACCACCAAACGCTGTTGGAAAACTGGTGGACATGGGTATTTGAATATTAAACAGGCCATCGAGCAGTCGTGTAACGTCTTTTTCTATCGCAATGGCCTGGAATTAGGAATTGATGAGTTAGCGCGTTATGCGATGAGTTTCGGGCTTGGCGCGAAAAGCGGCATCGAACTGCCGAACGAAGTGCCAGGCTTAATTCCCACGCGAGAATGGAAGCAAGAAACCATCGGCGATAAATGGTATCCCACAGAAACGATGGATGCGGCGATTGGACAGGGGTTCGTGGCGGTCACGCCGTTGCAGCTTGCCATGATGACCTCCGTCATTGCGAACGGTGGTACGCTCTATAAACCGCAGATCGTCAAAAAAATTGTCCGCCCGAATGGCGAAATTCTCAAAGAATACGAACCAACCGTCGTTCGAAAAGTTCCCATTGATGAAAAGCATTTTAAGACGATTCGCGAAGGGATGTGGATGGTGGTCAACGGCACGAAAGGGACGGCGCGTGGATCACAGTTGAAAACCTTTCAATTTGCAGGGAAAACCGGCACGGCGCAGGTGGTAAAACTCCAGCGAGGAAGCCAGGAGGGCCTTCCAGAAAAATTCCGCGATCATGGCTGGTTTATCTGTTTCGCTCCAGCGGAAAAACCTGAAATTGCGATGGCCATTATCGTGGAACACGGCATGGGTGGCGCAAAAGCCGCTGCTCCAGTGGCAAAATATATTTTCGAGCGCCTGTTTACGCCGCAAGAACTGTTAGTCGAACAACCTGTCATGGAACCGACAGAGTTGGATACATTAGAAGATTAAAAGAGGAACAAAAGCCTTATGGCGCGCCCGTTTTACGAAAAATTAGAGTGGTCAATCCTTCTGGCTGTTGGCTTTTTGGCGTTTGCCAGCCTTCTCACAATCCATAGCCTGTCGTTCAGCACGCCCGAAGCTGACGAATTAATGCTGAAGCAAGTCGGTTGGTTCGCCATTGGCGCCATCATCGTCATTGCCATGACCAGCATTGATTATCACCTGATTAGCAGCCTGTCATATCCACTCTATCTTCTTGTTATTGGCGGGTTAGTCGCCGTTTTAATCCCCGGCATCGGCCAGACCAGAATGGGCGCGACGCGCTGGATCGTTATTGGGCCGATGACGCTGCAACCGTCGGAAATGACGAAATTTGCGCTCATCTTGATCTTTTCGAAATATTTTGCTGACAAGAAAAAAGAAACCGTCTTTGTCACTGACTTGATCGTTGCCGGAATTATGTTAGGAATGCCGGTCGCGCTGATTCTCAAAGAGCCTGATTTGGGCATGTCCATCGTGCAGCTTCCGATTTTCGCCGCCATTATTTTCGTCGCCGGGATTGACAAAAAATATATCATCACGCTCATCGTATTAGGTTCGCTGGCCGCCTATCCAGCCTGGCTGCATTTAAAGCCGTACCAGAAAGAGCGACTCATTTCCTTTATGAATCCCGACAGCGATCCGCTCGGTTCGGGGTATCACGTGATCCAATCCAAAATCGCGATTGGTTCAGGCGGGTTCTGGGGCAAAGGTTACATGAAAGGCACACAAAGCCAACTCAACTTTCTCCCGGAACAGTTCACCGATTTCATCTTCTCCGTCTATAGCGAAGAATTCGGGTTTGTCGGCTCATCTTTCCTGTTACTGGCCTATCTTACCATTATTCTGAAAGGGCTGGGGATCGCAATAAAAGCAAAAGATAAATTAGGCCGACTCATGGCAGTCGGTGTCGTCAGCGTGTTTTTGGTGCAAGTGTTTGTCAATCTTGGCGTCACCACCGGCATTATGCCTGTCACCGGCTTGACGTTGCCGTTTATGAGTTATGGCGGGTCGTCAGTATTTTCGACATCGATCTTGTTAGGATTATTATTAAATATCAGTTATCGTCGGTACGATTTTTAGGATATGTAGGTCGAAACAGAGTTTCGACATACGATTTGAAAGGCAATATGACGCTGTTAGAACAGATTCTTCCGCTGCTGCCGCATGTCAGCAGGCCGATTCAGTATCTTGGCCGGGAATTGCATTCCGCGCAAAAGCCCTTCGACGAGATGCGCGTGACGGTCGGCCTCTGTTTTCCCGATGTGTATGAAGTCGGGATGGCGCATTTGGGGCTGCATATCCTCTATCACGCGCTGAACGCCCTGCCGGATGTCGCGACGGAGCGCCTGTACGCGCCCTGGGATGATATGGAAGCGCTCATGCGGGAGCGGCGGATTCCCTGGTTTAGCGTTGAATCTCACCGAGCAGCGTCGGAATTTGACATTCTTGGGTTCACGTTACAGTACGAATTAAGTTATTCCAATATTCTCAATCTGTTGTCATTGGCGAACATTCCATTGCTCGCCGCCGAGCGTGGCCGCGAACATCCGCTGATTATCGCAGGTGGGCCATGCGCTCTGAATCCCGAACCGTTGGCCGATTTTCTGGACGCCGTTATCATTGGCGACGGAGAAACGACGACGTCGCAGCTTGTCGCGGTGTATCGGGAGTGGAAGGCGAGCGGAGCGTCGCGAGCGGAGTTGCTGAACGCCATCTGTAAGATTCCGGGCGTGTACGTGCCGTCATTGTATGTTGTGCGCTACGCCGATTCCGGCGAAATCGCGGAGATCGTCCCGACCTCTGCGAACGCGCCGGAGCGCGTCATGCGGCAGATTGAGCCAGATTTAAACGCAGTCCCCTATTTTTCCGCGCCGATTGTCCCCTATTTGCAGCCTGTGCATGATCGCGTCACGCTTGAAATCATGCGCGGCTGTCCGGGAGGATGCCGGTTTTGTCAGGCCGGATTCATTTATCGGCCTAAACGCGAGCGGTCGGCGGAACGATTGTTGACGTTGGCGGGGTCGCTGCTGCGCGAAAGCGGCTACGAAGAAATTTCGCTCTCGTCGCTCAGCACAGGCGATTACTCGCAGATCGTGCCGTTGATGTCGGCGCTGATGCAGACCTGCGAGGCGGCGAAAGTGTCGCTCTCGCTGCCGTCTATGCGCGTCAAGACGTTGACCGGCGAAATGGCTTCGATTATCAGCCGGGTGCGCAAAACCGGGTTCACGATTGCGCCAGAAGCCGGAACGCAGCGCTTGCGGAACGTCATTAACAAGGGGATTCGCGAAGAGGATATTCTGCACACCGCAGAAGAAGCGTTTGTGGCGGGCTGGGAGTTGCTGAAACTCTATTTCATGATTGGCCTGCCGACAGAAACAGATGATGACATCGAAGGTTTGATTGAGTTAGTGTATGGGATACGGGCGGTTGGGAAGCGCAGTTCAAGAAAGAAGGTGAAACTCCACGTTGCCGTCTCGTCGTTCGTGCCGAAAGCGCATACCCCGTTTCAATGGGAGCGGATGGACTCAATCGAGGAATTGGATCGCAAGCAGGAGATTCTGAAACAGCGTTTGCGACCGAAAGACATGGATTTGAAATGGCATGATGTCCACGCCAGCTATCTTGAAGGCGTGTTTGCTCGCGGAGACCGGCGTTTGGGGCGCGTGTTAGCGGAAGCGCGCGCGGACGGGCGCAGGTTTGACAGTTGGCGGGAGCATTTCGATTTTTCACGATGGATGGACGTGTTTGCCCGCAGCGGCGTCAACCCGGAACACTACCTCCGGGAACGCGGCGAGCGCGAGATATTGCCCTGGCAGCATCTCGACAGCGGTTTGACGACGGACTACCTCTGGAACGAGCGGCAAAAAGCGGTCGCCGAACAGGGAACGCCGCCGTGTGAGGCGCATTGTCGGCGCTGCGGCGTCTGCCGTGACGATATTCGCGTCACGGAAAGCGCGGCGGGCGCGACGCCTCAATCGCCAGAAACCGCGCCGCGAATCGAACAGCAAGAGCCGCAGATGAAAGCGTATCGCCTCAGAGCGATCTACACAAAAACCGGCGTGCTTCGGTTTTTATCGCATCTGGAAGTCGTACGGTTGTTTCAACGCGCTGTTAGTCGTGGCAACATCCCAATTGCCTTTTCACAAGGGTATCATCCGTTGCCGCAAATCTCCTTCGGCCCGGCCTTGCCAGTCGGAACGGAAGGTTTGCGCGAATTGGCGGACTTTTTTTTCACGCAGCCGCTCGCGGCTGACGAATTTATCAGGCAGATGAATGCTGCGCTTCCCGAAGAAATTCGAATGGTTGAGGCACATGAGGTTGAAGTCAAAGCGCTGTCGCTCTCTGCCAGTTTAACGCGATTTACGTTTCAGGTGTTTGCGCCGCACACATTGGTTGAGTGCGGCTATTCCGCCGACTATTTTGCGCGGTGTCTCGCCGAGTTCGCTGAAAAAGCGAGTTTCCCGGTCGAGTCGTTCAAGCGCCGCACAGAGCCGGTGGACATCAAGCCATTTATTGAATCACTTACGCTTCTTGCCGGTGACGACGGCAATCCCGGGCTTGAAATGACGTTATGCGTCCAGGAGAATACCCTGATGAAGCCGGAAGAAGTGCTTCAGTTCGTCTGCGCGATTCCGCGCGAGATGATGTTAGATTTCAGATGTATTCGCGTCAGGTGCGCCTGATGCACAAAAATTCTTACGGTGTTAGAGTATTTGAGGCTCATCTGAACGCGCTTTTGAACAAGCGCGATTGAAGAGTTGACAGCAGCGTCCAGAACCGCGAGCGCGCCCACTGAACGGGGTTCACCCCCTGTGTGGAGACATCTCATCAACTGGATCATGCTGGATTGAGACGGCAGGAAATTTTTTTGCAAGGAGATATGATGATGACACTGTTTCTCACATTCCTGATGGCAACGATTCTTCAGCATTTCCGTGTTTGCGGGCATTCGCTTGAGCATTTCTTGAAGCATGGAGAAATCTCAGATGCAACAATGCTGCCTTGCCGTGTCTCCGTGTATTACGCTCAAGAGATTGCAACGTCAGCGCTTTTCGAGACGAACAGCGCCTATCAGATGGCCGCGAATGCTGTGGCACCCTTTCGAGAACAGGAAGGGAACACATGTCACAAGAAATTATTATCAACTCGACTCCGCAGCAAATTCGAGTCGCGCTATTGGAAAATGATCAAGTTGCGGAATTAAACATCGAACGCAGGAAGCATCGCGGGATTGTTGGTAACATCTACCGCGGTCGCGTCACGAAAGTGCTGCCGGGAATGCAAGCCGCTTTCGTGGATATTGGCCTGAAAAAAGACGCATTCCTGTATGTGTCAGATGTCTATGACAATTTAGAAGACGAAGACACCGATTTCGGCGACGACGAAATTGAGCAAGAACCCGCGCCGAAAAAGCGGAAACATTCGAAACGTCCGCTGATTCAAGACCTCCTGACGCGCGATCAGGAAGTGCTCGTACAGATTGCCAAGGAACCGCTTGGCACGAAAGGGGCGCGAGTCACCTGCCATATTTCGCTGCCAGGACGTTATATCGTGTTTATGCCGACCGTCGAGCATATCGGCGTGTCGCGGCGCATTCCGAGTCAGGGCGAGCGCAACCGGCTGCGGAAAATTTTGAAAGCGGTGAAGCCGTCGAATTCCGGCTTTATCGTCCGCACCGCTGGCGAAGGCCGCGAAGAAAGCGATTTAGTGGCAGACATTGATTTTCTCGTCCGGCTGTGGGGGACGATCAAGCAGCGCAACGAAGGCGTCACCGCTCCGGCGCTCGTCCACGAAGATTTGGATTTAGGGCTGCGCACGGTGCGGGATTTGTTTACCAACAAGGTAGAGAAATTAATTATTGATTCCGAAGAAGATTACCAGAAAGTCCTGGATTTTACCGAGGTCACGATGCCGCATCTCGTGGATCGGATTCGGCTCTTTGTCAAAGATATTCCAATTTTCGACCATTACGGCATCGAAGCGGAATTGGAAAAAGCGTTGCAGCGCAAAGTCTGGCTGAAATCGGGCGGGTATCTTGTGATTGACCGCGCCGAGGCATTAGTCGCGATTGATGTCAATACTGGCAAATTCGTCGGCAAAAAGAACCTGGAAGACACGATTGTCAAGACCAACCTCGAAGCGGCGAAAGAAGTTGCCCGGCAGGTTCGGCTGCGCGACCTCGGCGGCATTATTATCGTGGATTTCATTGACATGGAGAGCCAGGAGAATAAGCGCAAAGTCGTCAGCACATTGGAAAAGGAACTCGCCAATGACCGGGCGCGGACGAACGTGCTGGAACTGACCGAATTAGGGTTGGTGCAGATGACCCGGAAGCGTGTGCGGGAAAGCCTGCGGCAGATGTTGTATCAGCCCTGCCCGTATTGCAAAGGAATGGGACATATCAAATCCGAAGAAACGATTTGTTATGAAATTCAGGGGGCGATTCAACGCATCGTCTCCACGACCGAAAAAGGGAATATCACGGTCAAAGCGCATCCGGCGGTGATTGCCATGCTGAAAAACGAAGAGCGCGAAATTATTCAGAGCATCGAAGAAGCGTATCGCCGCAAAATCCGGCTGCAAGAAGACAAAGATTTGCATCAGGAAGTCTTTAACGTCTCATCGAACTGACCACGTTGAAATTTTCCCGGCGAGGCATGGACATCATGCCTCGCCGTTTTTTTATGCCTGATTGCTCATGATACCAAAGAAATCACTTACAGCATGAGACGCGATGATTAAACAGACCTGTCAGACACCTTGAAGGTGTCTGACAGGTTTCGTCCCGTTCAATGCAAATGAATAACGCTGTAGGGTTGCGATATGATCTTTTTTATCACAATTGGCATGATGAGCATCCCGCCGATCTTCTCATCATTCCGACTTTTTGATTGACAAGACCACCTGCATTCATGGACGTTGGAATGAATAGCGGTAAAAACCAATGAATGATTCTGACGAGAACGAGGATGATATGGGAGAAACGCCAATCACACAAGAACAACAACCATCAGTGCTTCAAGCGATTAGAACCAAATTACCAGAAATGACACAGGCGCAGCAGCAAATTGCGCGGTATATTTTGGCGCAGCCGGCTCGCGTGCTGAAAATGTCGATCAGCGAATTGGCGCAGGCGACTGATACCAAAAGCGAATCGGCAGTCGTCCGTTTTTATAAAGTCATCGGATTTTCCGGCTATAATGACTTTCGCGTGGATTTAGCGACGGAAATCGCCGGGAAATCGTTTTATTATTCGTATGACGATATGACCGCCAGCGACGATGTCGGCACGGTCAAGGAAAAAATGTTCCAGGGAATCATGCGGATGCTGCACGAGAATATGGCGCATCTTCACCAGGACGCGCTGCAACGCGCCGTAGATATTCTCTTAGAAGCCCGGCGCATTGTCTTTTTAGGCTATGGCACAGCGGGGATTGTCGCGTTTGATGGGTTTTTCAAATTTTCGGAATTAGGCTTTAATTGCCACTATTCCGCCGACCCGCATGTCAATGCGATTCTGCTGACCGAACCGCAGGAAGGAGATGTGCTATTTTGCGTGTCGTATTCCGGCGAAAACCGCGATATTCTCATCCAGGCAGGCCGCGCAAAGCCGATAGCGAAAGTGATCGCTCTCTCAGGAGGGTGTTCCTCTCCATTAGGGGAAATCGCCGATGTTTGCCTCGTGACGGTCTCTGATGAAAAAAATTACCGCACCGATGTGATGATCGCCCGCATCATCCAGCTTGCCGTGTTAGATACCTTATATATCGCTGTCGGCTTGCGGAAAGGAACGGCCATCATGGATCGCCTCACCAAAACGCGGCACGCCCTTTCCTACCTGAAATTTTCAGACTGACATTCTCCCCTGATAAGGCAGGGCTGTGAATTCGCGTTCCACGCGGAGCGTGGAACGCGGGTGAATCTTCTCCTCGCCCAATTTAGAACTTCACAGCCCTGCCCTGATAAAGCGTCTGTTACAGCATTATTCAAACTTTTGAAACTCGCGCAGGAGTGCGAAATCTTGATTTCGCGCTTCTTTTTGGAAGGCAAAGGTTATGAGTAACTGATGTTACGCAGCGCCGCCGACAATTCCCCTCCTGGGAGGGGCAAGGGGTGGGTTCGTCCGTGAGTGATTGCTCGTGTCAAGAACCCACCC
>DF820456.1:383111-419486 GCA_000739515.1 Candidatus Moduliflexus flocculans | reverse complement strand
CCCTCCTGGGAGGGGCAAGGGGTGGGTTCGTCCGTGAGTGATTGCTCGTGTCAAGAACCCACCCCCAACCCCTCCCCGGAGGGGAGTGTGCGGTCATTCGTCTCGAATCGGCTGCGTAACATGAGTGAGTAATGCTCTCTCAGGAGAGACCGAAGAATATTAAAAACTTAGAAATAATTTCTAAAATAATATAGCGCATGATTAATTCAAGAAAAATCTTCTTGACATTCTTTTTATCCTCCCCCACACTTCATATACAGACATTCAAAAGGCCGATATGTTCAGGCGAGATGTCGAACCTTCCCTTGAAATAGCTTATCACATAATGGAACGATTATGAACAACTTATCGTCATCGCAGGTTCAGACGCCCGTGCTCCAGACGATCCGGAGCAAATTTCATCAGATGACGCAGACCCAGCAGCAAATCGCTCGCTATATTCTGGATCAGCCTGCTCGCGTGCTGAGAATGTCTATCAGCGAGTTGATGCAGGCGACGAATGTGAAAAGCGAATCGGCAGTCGTGCGTTTTTATAAAATACTCGGTTTCGGCGGCTATAATGATTTTCGCGTGGATTTAGCGACTGAAATTGCTGGAAAATCGTTTTATGCGACATACGATGAGATTACAGCCACTGATGATGTCGAAACGATCAACACCAAAATGCTCCAGGGGATCATGCGCATTTTGCATGAAAATATGGCGACGATTCATCGGGACGCCTTGCGACAGGTTGTTGATATCCTGGAACATGCGCGCCGGATTGTTTTTTTAGGCTATGGCACAGCCGGAATAGTGGCGTTTGACGGGTTTTTCAAGTTTTCGGAGCTCGGTTTCGATTGCCATTATTCACCGGATCCACATGTTAATGCCGTCATCCTGACCGAACCGAAAGAGGGGGATGTGGTGTTCTGCATCTCGTATTCCGGCGAAAACCGCGACATTCTGATTCAGGCGAATCGCGCCAAACCCATTGCCAAAATCGTCGCGCTGACCGGCTCCGCCGAATCTCCGTTAGGCGAAATTGCGGATATCTGCGTCGTCACTGTCTCCGAAGAAAAAAATTACCGCACTGATGTGATGATTACCCGGCTGGTGCAACTGGCGATGATTGACACGCTGTATATCGCGGTTGGCCTGCGAAAAGGCTCATCTGTAATGGAACGGCTGACCAAAACTCGTCATGCGTTGTCATATTTGAAATACGCATAGCGTCTCCGCGATCAACAACGCAGAAAATTTTTTTCATAACCTCCCGCCTGTTTTATGATCGTCCTTTTGCCTGTAACTGTTTACGTCTCAGCGGACAGTTCTGCTCGCCTCTCGAATAAACGGAAATCCTGTACCGCCGACGGGGATATCGGCGGAACGTAAACACTTACTGTTGTCTCATGAATGAAGGAACAGACCTTTATTATTCATTGGAAGAATTTTCTTCTTAAAAATTTAATTAATATTGTAAATTTAGAAAATATTTCTTGACAAATTGTTTTACACCGCCTATTTTAATCCCAATATCCAAACAGTGAAGTCGTTCAGCTTTCTCAATCTGACCCATGCGCATAAAGATATCCAACGAGAATATGCCTGTGGCTGAACGGGTTGGCAAGAGATTTCACGTCAACGAGGAACAGAAAAATTTTGCATGTCAACGTAGGCCTGATGGAATGAGCGCTTCAATTGAAACGCGAACAAGATGATCTATTTCTCATTGAGTGAAACAACATCAAACCAACCTCACCGAGGAGGATGCTTCTTATGATGTTGAGAGATTCGACGCCGTCGAACTTTACAATATCATCATGAAGAGGGGGAGGGAGAAGACGCCAACGATAATGAGAAAGAGCCAAACAAAAAGCAGAAGCCGTTGCCCCAAGAAGTAACAAGAATAAGTCGTGTTTTACTGAAAAAGAGGAATATCCCCTCACGCAAAACACTATCCAACAGTATTTCTAAGGAGAAACATTATGAAAAAATTCATGGCATTGCTTGTTATGTTAGCGCTCGCTGCCCCTGCGTATGCGGCTGATAAACCGCTGAAGATCGCGTTTTTCGTCTCCGATCTCACTAACGTATTCCATCAGGGACAAGCCACCGAAGCCCAGAAATACGCCAAAGAGAAGTACGGCGCAGAAGTGTACATCTTCGATGGCAAATCCGATAGCGCGGTCATGACCCAGAACGTTGACCAAATCATGGCACAGGGCATGGATGCTGCGACGCTGCACATCTGGGATTACGAAGCCGTGAAACCTGCCGTGCAGGAAGCCCTTGCGAAGGGCATTATTCTGACGTCATTCTTCAGCCCGCTGGGCGACAGCGGCATTCCGACCGCCCGCAGCGATGAAAAAGGGATTTCGTTCGCCATGGGCGCAGAGATGGCGACACAGTGGAAGGCCGCTCATCCCGATAAACCGATTGTCATGGTGCAATTAGGCTGGCCGAACCACACCGAAGTGAAATCTGGCCGTACTGACCCGTTCGTGCAAGGCGTGCTGTCGGTCGATCCTGCGGCGAAAGACTTAGGCTGCCAGGATGCCAGCAAGGGGCCGGATGCCGCGAAACAGATCATCACAGACCTCATGACCACCCATCCAGAAATCAACTTAATCTACTCCGAAGCCTCAAACCTGACGGTCGGCACGATGGCCGCCTTGACTCAGGCTGGACGCGGCAAGATGGACAACGGCAAACCGCTGACGGAGATCGTGTGCAGCGTGGATTTTGACGAAGTTGAGATGAAAGAAGTGTACGATCCCAATAGCTCATTGAAACTCTCGATGGGACTCCCCCCGATTGAAACTGGTCGCGGTCGGATTGACCTGATCATGGATGTCAAATCCGGAAAAGTAAAACCGACCTCGCAGCCTGCGGAAGAGTTCTTCTATAAAGCGTATAACATCTCCTTCTGGACCATGCCGCGCGCAGATGCCGTGCAGTGGCTGAATACCCAATTCGGAACCAACGTGCAGTAGTGGTTTTTCAAACGTCATGCCAATTCCCGATTCACATGCGCCATGTCCAAACGCTTCACAGGTCGTCAAGACCTGTGAGGTGTCGAGAGAAGGGCGGGCATAGGGGACATGTATTCAAAGAATTGGCATAACGACTCAATAAAGGGCCGCTTATTCACCACAGAGACACGGAGTGCACGGAGAAAGGATTTTTTTTATTGCGCTTCTCCGCAAATTCCGTGTCTCCGTGGTTCCAATTTATCCTGAAGAGTGGGCGTATGCAACGAACTGAAAATGTATTGGAAATACGGGGATTGGTGAAGGATTTTCCTGGCGTGCAGGCGCTCAAAAATGTCAGTTTTGATATTAAGCGCAATACTGTCCACTGCTTAGTCGGGGAGAATGGCGCCGGGAAATCTACCCTGATCAAGATATTGACCGGCGCCTACACGCGAACGCACGGCACGATTCTTCTCAACGGTGAAGAATATCACCCGCACAACACGCGGGATGCAAAACAAAAAGGCATCAGCACCCTGTTTCAGGAGTTGAATGTCGTTGATCAACTCACCGTCGAGGAAAACCTCACGCTGGGAATGGAAGAGACGACATTCGGGTTTCTGCGGCGGACAAATAAAATCAACACGATGGTCAATGTGATGAACAGCATCGAACCATCCATCAAGCCGCGCCAATTAGTCTCGACGTTGAGCGTGGCGAAGAAACAAATTGTGGAGATTGCCAAGGCGGTCGCGGCGGAATCCGACATCATCATCATGGATGAGCCGACAGCGGCGATCTCTGAAGGCGAAATTGCGCGTTTATTCTCCATTATCAAGAGCTTGCGCGAAAAGAATGTCACGGTCATCTACATTTCCCACCGGCTCGACGAAATCTTTGAACTTGGCGATTACGTGACAGTCATGCGGGACGGCCAGCATATTGACACCAAACCCATCGGGCAAATCCGCGACCGGTCGGAGTTGGTCAAGATGATGATCGGCAAAACCGTATTCGAGCAATATACCCCCAGAGAAGGCGAATGTCAGGAGACGATCCTCCAGGTCAAACATCTCTCCAACCATAAGCTGCACGATGTTTCTTTCGACATCCATGCGGGAGAGATCGTCGGTTTTTACGGTCTGGTGGGCGCCGGAAAAACTGAACTTGCGCGTGCTATTTACGGCGTTGACGAGTATGAGGGCGAAATCATCTTCAAAAAACAACGCCTCGCTTCTGCTCCAGACAAGGTCATCGCGGCAGGCATTGCCTTAGTGCCAGAAGAGCGAAGATCTCAGGGATTGTTTACAATCCTGACTATTCGGAGCAATGTGCCTGTCATGAACATGGCCAAAATCTCTCACAGCGGGTTTATTAACGATACAAAGGAACGCAACGTCGCGTTTGAGTACGTTGACAAATTAAAAATCGCCACCAGCAGCATTGAGAAGGAAACGGCCAAGCTCTCTGGCGGCAACCAGCAGAAGGTAGTCATTTCCAAATGCCTCTTCACCGACGCCGATCTTTTCATGCTGGATGAGCCGACGCGGGGCATTGATGTCGGCGCCAAAAGCGAAATTTACAGCATTATCCGCCAGCTTTCGAAGGAAGGAAAAACGATTATCATCTTCTCTTCGGAATTGCCTGAGATTATGAATATCTGTGACACGATCTACCTGCTATATGATGGAAATCTGAAATCCACGCTGCGAAACTGTCCGGATGTCAACAGCGAGCATATCCTGCATATCGTCACAGGAGGAGCATAAACATGGAAATCAAACAGGCGCAGAAATTGCCAAGAGGGAGCCGGTTGAGCGATGAGTCGTTCATCACCCTCTTCATGGTCGGCGTGCTCACCATTTTATTCGGCTTAGCGTGCGCGGTCGTGCCAAACTTCTACCTGCCTCAGAATATGCTCAACCTCATCACGAATAATTGGTTTATTATTATTCTGGGCATCAGCGTCACATTCGTGTTAATTACCGGCAATTTCGATATGTCGGTGGGTGGGAATATCGCCCTGGCTGGCGTGCTTTCCGCGTATTTCTGCCAGGACGCCAACGTCTCTCAAAATGTCCTGGCCAACGGGTTAGGCTTGCCTTACGTGGCCGCTGTGGGGCTGACGTTACTCTGCTCCATGGGAGTTGGCGCGGTCAATGCGTTTTTTATCGCCAAACTGAAAGTGCCGTCCATTATCGTCACGCTCAGCACGATGATGTTAGCGCGCGGCATCGCCCAGGTCATTACCAGAGGGGCGCAGCGGAACACCAGTCTCCCCGATGCATTTGGCGTGCTCGGCAGCCTGGGAATTCCTGGCACCTCGATTCGGCTGCCGGTGCTGCTTATGCTGACGCTGCTCATCCTGGCGTTTATCTTCGAAAAGAAGACGGTGTTTGCGCGGCGGATTTACCTCATTGGAGCGAATCCAGAAGCCGCTCGGCTCTCAGGCATTAACGTCACCAAATATCTGAGCGGACTGTATATTTTCAGCGGACTGCTGGCTGGCATGACGGGCATTCTCCTGGCATCCGAATTCAAGGCCGGAGCATCGAGCCGCGCGACCGGCTACGAATTTGATGCATTGGTCGTCACGCTTCTCGGCGGCGTGAGCATTTACGGCGGGTTTGGTTCGGTATTAGGGATGTTTGTCGGCGCGCTGATCCTGTCTGTTGTTACCTCATCTGCCACCGGGTTGCTCTTGTCGCCAGACTGGCAATTTACCCTTAAAGGAATCGTCACCTTCATTGCCATTCTCGCCCAACGTTACGCCCTGGATAGAAGAAAGGGCTAAAAATAAAACGATAAGGATTTCCTCTAAACAAGGATTTGTGAAGGTGTTCTCCCACAATCCTTGCGTATGCGAAATCCTTGTCGTTGTAGAGGAGTTATTGAGATGAGTGCTCTATCAGCAGGAACTCTCCGGCAACAGCCTGATCGCTCAATCACCATACGCGCAACCATCAAGCGTTTGTATATTTATGTGGTGCTGGCGCTGATTGTATTAGTGTTCAGCCTGATGAAATTAGACCAGGTCAGCTTTTTTGAACGTGGGCATTTCCTCAGCCCGGATAGCGTAATCAACCTGCTGCGCACGGCTGTGCCGATTCTGACGCTCAGCGGCGCATTCACGTTGCTGATGATCGCGGGCTACATTGACCTCTCCGTCGGCAGCGCCATGAGCCTGAGCGCTGTCGTGTTTGCCTGGCTGATTCTCAACGGGTTTTCCTTCCTGCCCGCCATGTTGATCACCCTGATTCTTGGGCTTCTCATGGGAGGTCTCAACGGTTTCTTCGTCTTAAAACTGCGCATCACGCCCGTGATTGCCACGTTGATCTCGCTGAATCTCTTCAAAGGCATGGCGCTCTTGATCGTGCCTGACGGCGTGTCGGCGATCAAGAGCAGCGCCGCGAAGACTATGCCCGCGTGGATCAACGACTATGCTCGCAAAGGAGTGTTGTTTGGCATGCCAGCAGCGTTCTTTGTGGCGCTCGTCGTGATCGCGCTCTTAGTGATTGCGCAACGCAAGACGCTCTTAGGGAAATATGCCGCCGCGATTGGCGGCAACCGCGCTGCGGCGGAACTGTCGGGCATCAATGTGGTCAAGACGGCCTGGCTGCTCTACATCATCGTGGGGTTTTTCGCGGCGCTGGCCGGCATCGCGCGGGCAAGCTATATGTCCCTCGGCGATCCACTTTCGGGCGACGGCATGGAACTCGATTGCATCATTGCGGTGCTGCTCGGCGGAACTGCGTTTTCCGGGGGCGAAGGTTCGGTCGCGAAAACCATCGTCGGCGCGCTGATCATCATGTGCGTGACCATCGGCCTGATGACCGTCATTCCCGCCTATTGGCAAGTTGTCGCCAAAGGCAGCGTGTTACTGGGCGCTGTTGTGCTTAACCACTTGTTAGTGCGAGAAACGAAGAAAGCATAAACGCGGCTTGTTGAAGGAGCTATTCATGTAGGTCGAAACTGGAGTTTCGACTTACGCCGCAAGCGATAAAAATTCTATTTTCAGAGGAGTTATGGATTTACATCTGACAGGCAAAGTGGCGTTAGTCACCGGCGGGTCGCATGGATTAGGGCGATCAATTTGTTTGGGATTGGCGGCGGAAGGCGCAACGGTTATCGTGAATTATCGTCAACGCCCTGAACGCGCGGCAGCGGTTGTCCGGGAAATTCAAGAGACATACAGCGGCGAAGCCCTCGCGGTGTATGCCGATATGAGCAATGAAGCCGAGATTGTCCGCATGTTTGCCGATATCGCAGCCCACTATCCCCAACTCGATATTCTCGTCAATAACGCCGCTATCTGCCCGCAATCATGGGTCAAAAACACCTCGGTTCAACTCTGGAATGATGTGTTGCAAGTCAATCTGACCGGGACTTTCATCGCCTGCCGCGAAATGGTCAAACAGTTGATTGCGATTGAGCGCCCCGGACGGATCGTCAATATCGCGTCGGTAGCCGCGTTTCATGGCTCGACCAGTGGACAGGCCGCCTATGATGCCAGCAAAGGCGGGATGATTTCGTTTACCATCTCATTAGCGCGTGAGGTCGCGCCGCATGGAATCACCGTGAATGCGCTGGCTCCGGGCTTAATGGTAACAGACATGACCGAAAAAAAGTATCTGGCAAATACAGAAAAATACTTAGCGCGGATTCCCTTAGGCCGTTTCGGCGAGACCGCCGAAATCGCCGACGCCGTTGTCTTCCTGTGCTCTGACCGGGCGCAATATATCACCGGCACGACCATGAACGTCAGCGGCGGCATCCTGATGCGCTGAAATTCTCCACTATTTTACTGCCACAAAGACACGAAGAAGAAAGGCAATAAGAAGGGCGGAAGAGAAGAACAGAGTAAAGTGTAAAAAATAAGTTCATGGTAGAGACCTCACAGGTCTTGAAGACCTGTGAGGTCTATAGCAAGGACAACGATCTATGTTAGTCACGCTAAATGAAGTGTTGCCTCAAGCACGCGCCCAACACTACGCGGTAGGAGCATTTGATTGCACGGAAGATGTCATGATCCGCGCCATATTGGACACGGCGGAGCAAGAGCGCGCGCCGATTATTCTCATGGCCTTAGAACATGACTTGAAAGGCCGGGGCATTCAGTATATCAGCGGCATGGTACATGCGGTCGCGGACGCCTATCAGATTCCGATTGTGCTGCATTTAGACCATGCCGAAAACCTCGACATTATCCGCAAAGCGATTGATCACGGCTTCACCTCCGTGATGTTCGACGGCTCGCAATTGCCATTCCGGGAAAATATCGAGCGTTCCCGCGAAGTGGTCGAAATCGCCCATGCGCATAAGGTGGCTGTCGAAGCGGAGTTAGGCTTTGTCGCCGGAAAAGACATCTATGGCACAGATTATCCGGGCGCCGGACAAAGCCTGCTGACCGAGCCGAATGAAGTGATTGAATTTGTCGCCCAAACGGGCGTGGACGCGCTGGCGGTGTCCATCGGCACAGCGCATGGCGTGTATGTCGCCAAACCGAATCTCGACATCGAACGGTTGCAGGCGATTGAAGCCGTCAGCAGCGTCCCGTTAGTCATGCACGGCGGGTCAGGCACGCCTGAAGATCAGGTGCGGAACGCCATTCGAAATGGTATCACCAAATTGAATGTGTATGCCGATTCCCGCGTCGCCATGTTGCAAGGGCTGAAGCGGTCGGCAGAAATCCAAACCCGCAACGATCCGCTGCCGGACGCGCTTTTCGCCCCGATTCGCGAATCGTTGGCGCAGTTAGTGGCCGAGCGGATCAGACTGTTTGGAGCAAACAACAGAGCGCATTAAGCGAAAAGTTTTGGAGTGTCAAACATATAAGGAGCGTGTTCGCATGAACGTGTTAGCGATTGGCGACCGATTTATTCCGGCGGACGTGATGGCCGCTGGGCTTGAACAACTGAAAGCAACGGGCGCACACGTGACAGTGCGCGAATGGCCGCATCCTTCACTGAAAGAACTGCAACGCGATAATTTGCTCATCGAGCAAGGCGGCCCTGATGCGGTCAAGCTGCCGGATGAATTGACGGCAGACGTCGAACAATACGATCTTATCATCGTCCAATTTTTGCCAATCAGTCAGGAGGTCATCAGTCGCGCCCGCAACTTGAAGTTTATCGGCGTGTTACGTGCCGGCGTCGAAAATATCGCGTGCGACTACGCGGCGACGCGCGAGATTCAGGTGATCAATACGCCTGGCCGGAACGCGCGGGCAGTCGCGGAATTTACGGTGGCGCTACTGTTTGCCGAGATACGAAATATCGGACGCGCTCACGCCGCCATGAAACAGGCGGTCTGGCGCAAAGAATACCCGAATAGCGCGGCCATCCCGGAAGTGTATGGGAAAACCATTGGGATTGTTGGCTATGGCAACATTGGCCGCATGGTCGCCGGGTATCTGCAAGCGTTTGGAGCGCGGATCGTATTTTACGATCCGTTCGTGACCGGCGACACAGGCGGCGCGAAATCGGTCAGCCTGACGGAGCTTTTGCAAACCGCAGATATTGTCTCGCTGAACCTGCGCTTAAACGAAGAGACCTATCATCTGATCGGCGCCAAAGAATTGGCCTTGATGAAACCGAGTGCAGTGCTTGTCAATACGTCGCGTTCTGGGGTGATTGATCAGGCTGCGTTAGTAGATGCGTTGCAGCGCAAGCAGATTATGGGCGCGGCGCTCGATGTGTTTGATGTTGAGCCGCTCCCGGTGGATGATCCGCTGCTGCGACTCGATAATGTGACACTGACTGCCCACATGGCCGGTTCGACGATTGATGCGTTCGGGAATAGTCCGAAACTGTTCGCTGACCGTTTCATCGCCGCGCATCCAGAGCTTTTTTAGACGATTGATCAACCACGAAACACACGAAATACACGAAAATAAAGATGTTGTTTTTTCGTGTATTTCGTGTGTTTCGTGGTTGTCATGATGGTGAGTAACAATGCCAAAATATCTGTTGGGAATTGATAATGGCGGCACGGTGATCAAAGCGGGTTTGTATGATCTGAATGGCCGTGAAATTGCGGTGGCGACATCTAAAACGCAGATGCTCATGCCCACTCCTGGCCATGCTGAACGCGACGCCAATGAACTGTGGAGCGCGAATGTGCAGGCAATCGCTGCGGTTATCCGACAATCGGGAATCAGTCCCGATGAGATTATCGCCGTCGCCACGACCGGGCATGGCAATGGTCTGTATTTAGTTGATGCGCAGGGCAACCCGGTGTATCCCGGCATTTGCTCGACGGATGTGCGGGCGCAGAAATATGTGCAGCAGTGGTATGCGGATGGGACGTTTGAGCGCGTGCTGCCCAAAACGATGCAATCCATCTGGGCGGCGCAGCCGGTGGCCTTATTAGCCTGGTTTCGCGATCATCAACCAGAGGTCGTGGAACAAGCGCGTTGGGCATTCATGTGTAAGGATTACCTCCGCTATCGTTTGACCGGCGAGGCGTATGCGGAAATCACCGATATGTCCGGCTCAAGCCTGATGAACATCCGCGACGTGACGTATGATCAGGAATTATTCCAGGCGTATGGGATTGAACGGTATGCCGACAAATTCCCGCCACTGAAACATTCCGCCGAGATTTGCGGGCATGTGACCAAAGCCGCTGCCGAACAAACCGGATTACGCGCAGGCACGCCGGTCGCTGGCGGCTTATTTGATATTGACGCCTGTGGCATCGCGACTGGAATGATCACCCCTGAAAAACTGTGCCTCGTCGTCGGCACCTGGAGCATCAACCAATACATCAGCCCGACGCCGATTGTCTCGAAATCTATTTTTATGACATCGCTGTATTGCATTCCGGGTTATTGGCTGGTTCTGGAAGGAAGCCCGACCTCGGCCAGCAATCAGGAATGGTTCATCGCGGAATTTTTGGGAGAAGCGCAGACGCTCACCGAACAAGACGGACATTCGATTTATGAACGCTGCAATGAATGGGTCGCGCAGATTGCCCCGGAAGAATCGCATATCATTTTTCTTCCGTTTTTATACGGCGCGAATGTTGGCTGGGATGCGAGCGCCTGCTTTCTTGGCATCAAAGGCTGGCATCACCGGGCGCACCTGCTGCGGGCGATCTACGAAGGCGTCATCTTTTCGCATCGCACCCATATCGAAAAACTGTTAGCGTTCCGCGAGCCGCCGCAGGCCATTCGGCTGACTGGCGGCGCGGCGCGATCAGAGGTCTGGATGCAGATGTTTGCCGACGTGCTGCAAACCTCTATCGAAATTACCGCCGGCACAGAATTAGGAACATTAGGCGCGGCGATCTGCGGCGGCGTCGCCACCGGAGTGTTTCCCTCTTTTGAACAGGCGGCAGCGAACATGGTGCAGATGACGCGCGTTTATACTCCTGATGCGAGCAAGCAGGCCATCTATGCAGAAAAATATGCCGCGTATCGTCAGGCTATCGCGACGCTGCGCCCCCTCTCCTGAATATCGAATTCTCATGCATTGTCATGCAGGTCGAAACTCTCTATGCGACCTGCATGAATAGTCCTTCAGAAAAAATTTCTACACAACCCATCTCCTCTAAATTCTCACGTCAGGCGTTCACCAAAATAACGCCAATTATCTGTTCTTCTCAAAAACTTACGTAACTGTTTACCTGCTTTTCGCCGTAGGCGATAAGGAACGACCAGAACCGCTACGCGGTAAAAAAGAGCCATTTGCCGCCATCTTCGACAACACCTCACGCCCTACGGACTAAATAACTGATGTTACGCAGCGCCGCCGACAATTCCCCTCCTGGGAGGGGCAAGGGGTGGGTTCGTCCGTGAGTGATTGCTCGTGTCAAGAACCCACCCCCAACCCCTCCCCGGAGGGGAGTGTGCGGTCATTCGTCTCGAATCGGCTGCGTAACATGAGTAAATAATTACAAAATAGTTTGATCTCATGGTAAACCATTCGATTTTAGAGCATAACTCTAAAATATAAAAAATAACTCAATAAAAATA
Organism: Candidatus Moduliflexus flocculans; assembly: GCA_000739515.1. GTDB lineage: Bacteria > Moduliflexota > Moduliflexia > Moduliflexales > Moduliflexaceae > Moduliflexus > Moduliflexus flocculans. The sequence continues at coordinate 407,555 of DF820456.1, read as the reverse complement.
GAGTAAAATTCCTTGACAATTTTTTCCAAAAAAATCGTACTGTAATCATCACGTAACGATCTTTTCTAAACAGTACTATCAGGTTATAAAGATGATCAGCAAATTCGTCTGTCGGCGGTTCTAAAAAAATTTTTACGATGCATGATGGTGATTGCTGTACATCCAAGTTATCCTGTGTGTAATACCAATTCGTTATTTAGACACCGCTTGCCTCCAGACTTCCGAGGTCTCTAAGCCCCCAAAAGTCTCTCCTGATGGTGCATGTATTTATGGAATTGGTATAAACCCAAGCGAGCCTGTGGTTACAAGGAAGGTGATGCCCGGCGAACATCAGGAGATGTCAGATGCCAGTATGTGCGTGATGTAACAGCATTGAGCAGGAAAGGAATCAACAACAAATTTGAGGGAGGAGCGCTTTATGAAAAAGACATTAGTATTCGTTGTATTAAGTATCGTGGCCATCGGATTGTTGTTCGGGAGCCAGACCTTCGCGGCAGATAAGAAGATTGTATTAGGGAAAGTGCCATATACGTTTGAACATGCCTATCATCAGGCGGTATGCCGGGAGTTCACAGAGTATGCGGCCAAGAAGTACGGCGCGGAAGCGCGGGTGATTGATGGTCAGGCCAGTAATGAAACAACGTTGGCGGCGGTCGAAAAGTTGATTTCGCAGAAAGTGGATGGCATTGCGCTGCATACCGGCGACCGGGCGTTGATGACGACGGCGATTAAGTTGGCGCATAAGGCGGGGATCCCGATTGTCACCACATTGATTCGCCCCTCGGAAAAATTAGCGCCCCACATTCAGCCGCAGGAAACGCCCAGTTCTTTTGCGATGGGCAAAATCGCCGCGACCAAATGGCTCGAAGCGAACCCCGACAAGCCCTGTGTCGTGGCAATGCTCGACTTTGGTGGGTTTGAACAGATTGAAGAGATGCGGACGGGCCCTTTCATCGCGGGCGTGAAATCCGTTGATCCGAAAGCGACGCTTGTGGCGCAACTGAATGGCTACGGCTCCACCGTGAAGTCCATGGAAGTTATGTTGGATGTTCTCCAGGGACATCCGGACGTCAATATTATCTTCGGTGCGAATGATGAGATGGCTCTGGGGGCGTTAGCCGCGTGCGAACAACTCGGCCGTGGCAAAATGGACAACGGCAAGCCGTTGACGGAAGTCATCGCCGGGCTGGATGGAAGTGAAGCCGCCATGGTGAAGATTTACGATCCGAGTTGCTCCTTCAAGTTGACGCACGGCGCAGTGCGCGATAACGCTCATGCGGAAGTGGATACGCTGATGGCCATTATCAAAGGCGAAATTCCGATGGATAAGTACACTGAGACGCCGGTTGAGAGCCGTGAGATTGATTTCTGGAACACGCCGATTGAAGACGCCCAGAAGTTTCTGGAAGAGAATTTCTTCTTTACCAAGAATCTGAAAGATCTCGTGAGTGGGAAGAAGTAAGGCGACGATAATTACCGTTGGCTCCGTTCAGAGTGACCGTCATGATGAACGGAGCCGAACCATAGAAAGTTATTACGAATCATGTTGTAGGTTTACGGTATATGGACAAGACGATCAAAACTCTCTTTGCGCAGGTGGAACTCCAAAAAGTGGTCTTGCTGGGCATCATTGCGGCGATCACGATCCTCCTGTCAATCGTATCACCCAATTTTTTCATGGTCAGCAATTTTACCAATGTGCTGCTCCAGGTGGCCGTCATTATTATCATCGCTTCGGCGGCGAACCTCTTAATGATCACCACGAATTTCGACCTTTCCGTCGGCAGCGTGCTCGCATTTTCAGGGATTATCCATGCCTATATGTGCAAACATGGCATTCCGATCGGGTGGTCAATCGTCATCACATGTGCGGGGGGGATCGTCTGGGGCGCAATCAACAGCCTGACGGTAGGCGTCCTGAATATTAACCCGGTCATTGCGACAATGGGGACGATGTACGCGGCCCGGGGGTTCGCATTTTTAATTGCCCGCTGGGACGGCGGTGCGAACATCATGACCGGCTTGCCGATGGAATTTGTGAATTTCGGTCGAAATCTGATTTTTGGGAAAATCCCGTTAGCCATCCTCTTTACGGCGCTCGCAATTGCGATTTTCATGTTCATTGAGAAGAAGACCATCCTGGGACGCTTCGTCTATGCGATCGGCGGCAATGCCAGCGCGGCCAAACTGTCAGGCATCAATGTGGTCGGCGTGATTTCGCTCCTGTATATCATTATTGGCTTGCTCTCCGCATTATGCGGGGTTTTGCAGGCATCCCGCGTTGGACTCGCGGCCCCCAACGTCGGGCGTGACCTGGAATTTGACGTGATTATTGCCATTGTGCTAGGTGGAACCAGTATGTTGGGCGGCGAGGGATCAACCTTTGGCATGATCCTGGGGGCGCTCATTGTCGGTCTGGCCGCGAATGGTCTGAATCTGAATGGAGTTCCCTATTTTTATCAGACAGTGGTCAAAGGGCTGCTGCTGATTAGCGCGGTCTTGATTGACCAGAAAATCAGAAATCGCGGGTAAACAGGGAGATTGGTAGGTATGAATACTCAGGCGTTCATTGAAGTACGCGCATTAGAAAAAACGTTCCCTGGCGTGCGAGCATTGAAAAATGTGAATTTTTCAATCAATCGGAATACCGTTCACTGTATTGTTGGGGAGAATGGAGCCGGCAAATCCACTTTTATCAAAATCCTGACGGGCGCATTGGCAAAATCGAAGGGAGAGATTCTGCTTAATGACAAACCGTTTGAGCCACGTTCGATTCGCGAGGCCATGGACCGCGGGATTAGCGTGCTCTATCAGGAATTGAATGTGGTCGATGAGTTGACGGTCGAGGAAAATCTGACGCTCGGCAAGGAGAAGCATCATTTCGGATTAGTGAAGAAGAGCCCCCATCTTGACCGGGTTGAAGCGATTTTACACGGGCTGGATGAGACGATTCGCCTGAACATGTTGGTGGGGAATCTGAGCGTGGCGCAGAAACAAGTGATCGAGATCACGAAAGCGATGTCTGCCGAGTGCTCTGTCCTGGTGATGGATGAGCCGACGGCGGCCTTAAGCGAAGAGGAAACGCACCGTTTATTTCAGGTTGTCGCCAACTTGAAACAGGCTGGCCTGACGATTATCTATATCTCCCATAAGTTAAGCGAGATTTTTGAGATCGGCGATTATGTCACCGTGTTCCGAGACGGTGAGATGGTGGGAACCAGGAGCGTGGCTGAGATCGCAGACAATTGCGGCGGGAATCGTCCGGAAGCGTGCCTGGAACTGGTGAAGATGATGCTCGGGAAAATAGTCGTCGAAGAATATATTCCCAGCCAGACGGAGTATGCCGTGAAACTGCTGGAGGCGAAAGATCTGGTGAATGCGAAATTGCGTGATGTGAGCTTCGACCTGTATCAAGGAGAAATCCTGGGGTTTTACGGGTTAGTCGGCGCTGGCAAAACAGAAGTCGCCCGTGTGTTGTACGGCTTGGATGACTATCAGGGGGAACTCCTGATTCAGGGGACGCCCGCGACGTTTCGCACGGTGCGTGGCGCGTTACAAGCCGGGTGCGCCATGATCCCGGAAGAACGCCGGGCGGATGGGATTTTCGGCAAATTGTCGGTGCGCGCCAATATCCCGTTGATGCGAATGAAAAGCATCCTCACATACGGGTTACTCAACCGGAAGAAAGAAAATCTACTGGCGGATGAGTACATTACGAAAATGTCCATTGCCGTCCGGGATCGGGAACATAAGGTCGCCCTCTTAAGCGGCGGCAATCAGCAGAAGGTCGTGATTGCCAAATGCCTGAATCGGGACAGTCATATTTTGCTGATGGACGAACCCACCCGCGGCGTGGATGTCGGCGCGAAACAGGAGATCCATAACATCATCCGGGATTTGGCCAAACAAGGTAAAGGCATCATTGTCTTCTCGTCTGAACTCCCGGAAATTGTGCATCTGTGTGATCGCATCGTACTGATGCACGAGGGTGCGGTCCGGGAAATCATGACAAATCGCGTTGATATTGACAATGATCACATTATGGCCGTTGTTGCAGGAGGAGAAGTGTAATATGAAACAGGCGCGTCTGACAGTGGCTATGTTCAAAGACCCGAAGTTCATCTTGCTGGGTATTTTGATCGGGTTCACCGTGATTTTCAGCATCCTGTCCCCGAGTTTTTTTCAAGTGGAGAATTTCTATAATATGTTTAAGCAGTCCGCGATGATCATCATCACGGCCTCGGGCGCAACGCTCCTGATGATGACCGGCAATTTCGATCTCTCCACCGGCAGTAATTTAGCATTTGCCAGCATGTTATACACCCTCCTGGCCACGCATGGGGTTCCGATGTTCCTATCGGCCATTGCCGGGCTGTTGTGCGGCGTCTGCTTCGGGATCATCAATGGCACGTTAATCGTCCGGTATAACCTGCCGCCCTTTATTGCCACCCTCGGGATGATGTATGTGGGCCGCGGCTTGACCCTGATTGCATGCGATGGGAAATCCATCCGAACCAATATCCCGGAGCATTTCGATTTTTTGGCGCACGGGACCGTGTTCGGCGTGCCGTTAGCGGTGCTGTTTATCATCGCGTTTGCGGTGATTTTCTGGTTTGTGCAAACGCGTACACTCCTCGGGAAATACGCCCTGGCCATCGGCGGCAATAAAAACGCCGCGTTCTTTTCCGGGATTAACGCGGGCGCCGTGATCTTCTGGCTCTATATCATCGTGGGCATTCTGGCGGCGTTTTCCGGGCTGATGACGGCTTCGCGGATCGGGGCTGGCGATCCCCGTTCCGGAGAGAGCTTCTTTTTCGATGTGATTGTCGCGATTCTGTTGGGCGGGACGAGCCTGAAAGGCGGGAAGGGCACGGTCGCAGGCACGCTGCTGGGCGCGCTGGTAGTGACTGTCCTGGGGAATGGGCTGGATATGGTCAATGTTTTGCCCTTTTGGCAGCAGGTGCTCAAGGGCGTGATCCTGGTGCTGGCGGTTCTCATGAATGAAAAACTGTTCAGCCGGGACCACAAGAAAGTGCTGGTTCCACGCGCTGTGACGACGACCTAAGTGGAACATCTTATCCACAATAATTCAATTCAGTGTTCTATTGTCCCCAATAATCTCTGGAGCAGTGCGTATGAATACGGTAGAACATTTTTTAACCGTACACAATGAGATGGGCGAAACGCCGATCTGGGTGCCGGAAGAACAGGCCGTATATTGGGTGGATGCTGCCCAAAAGCTTATCTATCGGTGCGATACTGCCACAGGGGAACAACAAGCATTTCGACCGGACGTGCCAGTGCGGGGCTTGTGTCGCAGGGCGTCCGGCGGCTGGCTGCTGATCGCGGATACCGGCCTCGCGTTCTGGAATGCCCAGACGAATCAGAGCCAGTTCATTCTGAATCCATGTGCGGAACTGTCGGATATTCAGGTGAATGATGGCGCTATAGACCGCCAGGGACGCCTGTTGGTCGGCTCATATAATCCCCAGAATCTGAGCGCCGCGGATGGGTCGCTCTATCGCCTGGACCCCGATCTTTCGATTCACGTGTTGGATACTGGTCTCGTCCTTGCCAATGGAATCGGTATCAGTCCGGATGGACAAACGATCTATGTGGCTGAAATGTTTGCCAATCACATTACCGCGTACGATTATGACCCGACCAGCGGAACTGTCAGTCGTCGCCGGGTGTTCGTGTGCATCCCGCCGGATCACGGATATCCGGATGGCGTGACCGTGGACAGCGATGGGTTTGTCTGGACGGCGCATTGGGGTGGCTGGCGCGTGACGCGGTATGATCCTGACGGTCAACTGGAACGGACGATTCAACTGCCGGTTGAAATTGTGACCTGTATCGGATTTGGAGGCACGCAATTGGATGAATTATATATCACGACCGCGTGGTACAGTCTCAATACCCAACAACGTCAAGAACAGCCATTGGCGGGCGATCTGTTCCGCAGCAACGCCGCTGTGCAGGGCATCTCGGAATCAGGATTTTCAGGATGAATGAGAAAGGAGAGAAACGCATGAGTGTGAGCAACTCGATGTTATTAGAATTTTTTGAGGATATGCTGCTCATCCGCAGATTTGAAGAGACCTTGTATAACCTGGCCCAACAAGGCAAAGTACATGGCTCAGTACATCTGTGTGTCGGGGAAGAAGCGCCGCCGGTCGGTGTCTCCGCCAGCCTGACGCAAGAGGATTATATTCTCCCGACTCATCGTGGACATGGCCAGGCATTAGCGAAAGGCGTGACGGCCAAACAACTGCTATCCGAAATTTTAGGACGTGAAACCGGCATCTGCAAAGGCCGCGTCGGCTCGATGCACCTGTATGATACGACCACGAATATCTTGGGTTCGAATGGCATTGTGGGCGCGCAGTTCCCGATGTCCGTCGGGATTGGGCTTGGCATTGCGTTACAAAACTTAAATCGGTGTCTGGTCTGCTATTTTGGCGATGGCGCGTCTAATCAGGGCAACTTTTACGAAGCCCTCAACATGGCGTCGTTGTGGAATCTCCCCATCATTTACCTGTGTATCAATAATCTCTACGGTATGGGGACGCATTACGAAAAAACCTCAAAAGTTGCGGTGCATGAAAAGGCTCGCATGTTTAAGATGCACGCCGATACGGTGGACGGGAACGATGTGGAAGCGATCTATGCGAAAATGGTTGAGATCGTAGCGATGGTGAAAACTGAACAGAAACCGGCACTGTTAGAGTGTTATTCCTACCGGCTTTCCGGTCATTCGGCGTTTGACGCGCGCCCCTATCGTCCCAAAGCAGAACTCGAAGCCTGGAAAAAATTAGATCCCATTGGACGGCTGGAAGCCAATCTTCTCGAAAACAAGGTCGAACCAGCCGTGCTGGAAGAGATTAAAACCCGCGTCGCGCAAACCATCGCCGAAGCCGAACAATATGCGCTGGAAAGCCCATTCACGACGTTTGAGATGACGATGGAGCAATAGCCGAGGTGAACTGATGAGAACGATGATGTATAGTGATGCGCTCCGGGAGGCGATGCGCGAAGAGATGCGCAAAGACGCTCGCGTCATTCTGATTGGTGAAGATGTCGGCCAGGGGTACGCCGGGGCGTTTGGCGTCTCAAAAGGCTTATTCGAAGAATTTGGCGCAAAACAAATTCTCGATACCCCTATTTGCGAGAGTACGATTATCGGGTGCGCGCTCGGGGCGGCCATGGTGGGCATGAAACCGATTGCCGAAATCATGTTCGAAGATTTTATTGCGATGGGGTTTGATCAGATTGTCAATCAGGCGGCTAAATTGAAATTCATGTCCGGCGAACAATACCACGCCAATCTCGTGATCCGGACGCCGGGTGGCTCTGGCGGCGGAACCGGCCCGCATCATTCTCAGTGTTGGGAAGCCCTGTTCATGCACATTCCGGGACTGATCATCGCCATGCCCTCCAATGCGTATGACGCCAAAGGTTTATTAAAGACAGCCATCAATACGTCGGAACCGGTGATTTTTTTTGAACATAAGAGGTTGTATAAGACCAAAGGCGAGGTGCCGGAAGAAGAATACACGGTTCCCTTTGGCAAGGGACGGATCGCGCGTGAGGGCAAAGACCTAACTGTGATCGCGATCTCGTACATGGTCAACGTGGCGGAAGAGGCGGCGGAAGAACTCAAAAAACAACATCAGTTCGAACTGGAAATCATAGATCCCCGAACGATTGTGCCATTGGATTTGGCGCTGATCGGTGAGTCTATCAAAAAAACGAATAAAGCGGTCGTCATTGAGGAAGGGGTGTTGCGCGGCGGGGTCGGTTCTGAAATCGCCGCCCAAATCCATGAACACTTTTTTGATGAGTTAGATTTTCCGGTGACACGCATTGCGTCGCGCAATCTGCCGATTCCCATGACGCCGCTGATGGAAAAAAGCGTCATCCCGACCAAAGAACGAATCATCCAGGACATCCGCACGCTGGTGGGATTATAGAGACGAGCATTGATTGCCAATAATCAGGAGCGCAAAGCAGTCTTTGCGCTGTGCAACGGCTACGTTGCACTCCTAATAATCAACGCTCAGATATATAACGTTTAGAGGAACAACTCATGTATGAGATTGTGATGCCTAAATTAGAGCAATCTATGGAATCAGGCACGATCACCTGTTGGCATAAGCACGAGGGAGACCAGATCAATCAGGGGGATGTCATCTTTGAGGTCGAGACGGAAAAGATGACAATTGATGTGGAATCGCCCTTCTCTGGCTATCTACGGAAGATTATCCGACAAGTGGGTGAAGACGTGAAAGTCCTGGAATTAGTGGCGTATCTTGGCGCGTTAGATGAGAATATTCCCAATGACATCGCTAACCAGAATAAGCAGCCTGAGACTCCTATGGCATCTGAAAAAAAGATTCCGATGATGCCCGTGCAGAAACAGCCCTCGGAGCGGATTAGGATTTCGCCGTTAGCGCGAAAAATCTGCCGCGAATTGGGGCTTGATTATCAGACGGAATTGATTCACGGTTCAGCGCCTGGCGGCAGAATTCTCAAAGCCGATGTCCTGGCGTATCTCGCGCAGAAACAAACGGCAGCCGCCGCACAAGTTGTTCAAAAACCTCCGCGTGAAGACGTTGGCGCTGTTCCAGCAAGCGCAGCGATCACAATTCAATCGGCGACGCCGTTGGCAGGCATTCGCAAAGTGATCGCCCAACGCATGAGCCTATCGAAACAGACGATTCCCCATATTGTGCTGAACGCCACCGCGGACGCCACAGCCTTGATCGCGCTGCGCGAAAAGTTGAAAACGAAAGTACTGGGGGACATTGGACTGAAGCTGACCTATACCGATTTTCTGCTTAAGATGTGTGCGTTGGCGCTGAGAAAATATCGCCAGATCAACGCCTCATTGCACGATCAAACCTGTCTGATCTACGCGGATATCAATGTCGGCTTTGCTGTGGCCGTTGGCGAGAATCTCGTCGTGCCGACCATCTATCAGTGTGATCGCTTGAGTCTGGCGGAGATTGCCCGGAAAAAACAGGAATTGATCGAAAAAGCGCACGCCGGCAAATTGCAGTTTGCCGACATCAGCAATGGAACGTTTACTCTGACGAATTTAGGCATGTTTCGGGTTCGATCCTCGTCGCCGATTATCAATCCGCCCCAGACGGCTATTCTGGCGGTGGGGGAAATCTATCAAGCACCGGCTGTTGTCAACAATACGATTGGCATTCGGTCATTGGTGGAATTGTCTTTAGCCTGCGACCACCGGCTGATTGATGGTGCCGCCGGCGCGAAATTTTTGCAGCATATCGTCGAATTGATTGAAGAACCGGAGATGTTGATGCTTTAATTTTCACAGGGAGGGGCGTATATGGCAAAAAAGTATCTGGCGGGCATTGATATTGGAACCACCGGGTCGAAGGCGATGATTTTTGACATGCACGGCAATGTCGTAGGGAGCGCCTACCGGGAATACCCGTGTATCTACCCGAAACCGGGGTGGGTTGAACAGGATGCGCAGTTGATGATTGCGCAGATGATGGAAGCATCGCAGGAAGCGATTGCCAAATCCGGAGTCGAGCCGAGCGAAATTGCAGCCGTGTCATTCTCCGCGCAACGCTGCTGCACAATTCTGCTCGATAAACAAGGCGAACTCATCCGTCCGATGATTTCTTGGCAGGATAATCGCACGCCGGCTGAAGTGGCCGACATCCGCGCGAAAATTTCCGATGATGATTACCATCAGATTACCGGATTCCCGAATAATACGACCTGGATGCTCTCGAAAATGCTCTGGGTGCGGAAGAATGAGCCACAGCATTGGGAAAAAGCCGCTAAAGTCGTGCAGGCGCACGATTATGCGCTCCATGCGATGGGCGTTGAGGAGTATGTGAACGATGTCTCGGATGCGCGCTATTATGGGTTCTGGGATCCCTACGCCTTCCAATGGAGCACTACCCTGTTAGACATGTTTGCCATTGATCCGGCCATTTTGCCAAAGCCGACCCCATCTTGTACCCAGGTTGGTGTGGTTTCCAAAGCGGCGGCAGCCAAAAGCGGATTTGCGGCCGGGACGCCGATTTGCGTGGGCGCGGGCGATCAGAATAGCGCCGCCGTGGGCGCGGGCGTGGTCAATCCCGGCGATGCTTCGGTTTCGATGGGCACTGCTGGAGCGGCGGTCGCGTATGTGGATACGCCGTTCCGCGATCCTAATAAAATCACCTTTGTGACCGATCATGCGCTCTATGGCAAATGGCTCTTAGAAGGCTATCAGGCTGGCGCGGCCGGGGTGTATCGCTGGTTCCGCGATGAAGTAGCGACCCTTGAAAAGGCGCAGGCGCAGCAACAGGGACGGGATGTGTATGAACTTCTCAACCAGCTTGTCGCGCATACGCCACCCGGCGCGAAAGGCTTAGTGTTTTTGCCGTATCTGGCCAGCGCGGCCACTCCACGCTGGAATCCAGCGGCGCGCGGGACATTGGCCGGATTAACGTTTGCGCATGATCGCGGCTGCCTGGCGCGTGCGTTTATGGAAGGGATTACGCTGGATATGCGCGATATGCTGCAATCCATGATCAATTCCGGGGTTGCGATTTCGAACATTCGGATTTTAGGCGGCGTCACGAAATCGCCCCTGTGGAATCAGATACAGGCCGACATCTACAATCGCCATGTGGAAACGTTAAAAACGACTGATGCGGCCGTCGTCGGGGCGGCGATTATTGCCGGCGTCGGCGCGGGCGTTTTCTCCAACATCCGTGAAGGCGTGGCGCAGATGGTCAAGACCGACCAACAATACGAACCGATTGCGGAACATGTCGCGATCTATAACGATTTGTACGATGTCTTTTGTCGGATGTATGCAGGGTTGGACGAAAAAGGCGTGTTCACAGCCCTGGCGAGTTTCCAGGAACGGTTCTAAAACTATTACTCAAACAAGGAGGACGTTATGTTTCCATTTGAATATCATATCCCAACCAAAATCATGTTTGGCGAAAGGAAGATTAATCAGTTGGGCGAAGTAGCCGCCACGTTCGGCAAAAAGGCCATGCTGGTGACGTATGATGAACAGTTTGTCAAATCCGTCGGATTCTACGCGAAGGCTGTTCAAGCCCTGAACGACAAGCATGTTGAGGTGCTGCCCTTTTTTGGTGTCAAATCCAACCCGACTGTCGAGCTGATCCGGGAAGGCGTGAAACTGGCCAAAACGGAAAAACCGGATGTTTTGATCGCCGTCGGCGGCGGCAGCGTGATGGATACCGTAAAAGCCCTGGCGCTTGGCGCGTGTACTGACGCGGATGTGTGGGACATCGCGACTGGTGCGGCCCAGGCGACTGGTGCGTTGCCGATTGTCACGGTGGTCACGATCCCGGCGACCAGTTCGGAAATGAATTGTACCTCGGTCATTTCCAATGATGCGCTGAAACGGAAAGAAGGCTTTGTCAACCCCCTCATGTATCCGAAGGTTTCCATTCTGGACCCGGAACTCACCTATTCCCTGCCGATCAAGCAGACGGCTATTTCCGCGGCTGATATTGTATCGCACCTGATGGAAGGCTATATCAATCATAACGATCCCTGGACGCCCATGCAGGATCGGTTTGCGCAGGGGATGATCAAAACCGTGCTGGACTGCATGGATCGCTTGCTGAAGAATCCCAATGATCCGCAAGCCAGAGCGACGATGATGTGGGTCGCCACCTTTGCCTGGAATGGTTTTTATGTCTGCGGGATCGGGCCGTTTGACGCGCCAATCCACATGGTGGGACATTCATTCTCGGCCTTTTATGATACCCCGCACGGTTCGGCCATGTCGGTTTCGATTCCGGGCGTGATGAAGTTCCATCTCAAAGAGCGCATTGAGAAATATTCGATCTTTGCAAAAGAGGTGTTCGGCATCGCCGGGGATATTAACGAAAAGACGGCCCAGGCCGGAATTGACGCACTGGTGGGATGGTTCAAAAAAATCGGCGTACCCACCACGTTTGCCGAAGCTCAGATGCCAACGAATGAACTTGATGCGATGGCGGATGACATTTTAGTCACCGCGGCCCATTGGGGGATCAAAACCTACACCAAAGAGATGGTGTTGCGCCTGCTACAATTGTGTCTCTAAATGTATTGCTTGCTCAAGGTTTGAGTGATGAAGAGGCTGTCTGAAAAGTAGCCCCAGCGGGGCGAAATATGTGTAGCTCGGTCAACCCGGGGCTACACATAGGCTGTCCCTTCGGGACTCAAAAGGATGAGGGAGAAAACGAACTATGAATTTGCATTTACAGGGAAAAGTTGCCATCGTCACTGGCGGCGGGAGTGGTCTTGGTGCTGGCATCAGCGAAGTTTTAGCCGAAGAAGGGGCACATGTGGTGGTCAACTACATTGTTGATGAAAAGAATGTCCTGCAATTCGTGGATGACTTACAGACAAAATATCGCACCCACTGTACGGCGCTGTATGGAGATATTTCGAAAGCCGAGGATATTGAACAAGTCATCGCGCAGACGCTCGCTGCCTATGGTCAGATTGATATTCTCGTGAATAATGCCGGGATTTGGCCGACCGCGAATATCGTTGACATGGATGATGCTGCCTGGCGCAAAGTGATTGATATCAATCTGACTGGGACCTTCTTGTTTAGCAAACGGGTGGCCCAGTATATGTTAGCCAGTAAGATTAAAGGCCGCATTATTAATACCACCTCAAAATCAGGTTTTACGTATTCCACTGGCGGTCACGCGCACTATGCGTCGGCCAAAGCGGGCGTGATCATGTTTACCAAAGCCCTTGCGCGCGAAATCTCGCCGTATGGCATCAACGTCACCGGAATTGCGCCCGGCATGGTTCGGACGCCGATGAATACCAAAGAACTTGCGGTGAGTGAAGCGGAGTATGTGAAACGCATTCCCGTCGGTAGAATCTCCGAACCCCGCGAGGTGGCGTATACTGTCGCATTTCTGGCCTCCGATAAGGCGGATTTTATCACCGGCACTACGCTCGATGTGACCGGAGGGATGTTAATTTAACACCATGCAGGAAAAGCCATTGGAAACGAATCGCGAACATCTACAACCTGGGGATCCAACCTCAGCGGACACACAATCTGGCATGCTTCGCGCTGAATCGAGAAGCATCCTAAGCACATTAGATGCCTCACTACTTGAGGAATGTTCCGCCGCTGACATCATGAAACGCTATATTCGTCATTTAGGACGCTATCGAAAGAATAAGCGATGGATCCAAAACTGATCGCGCCATCTATCTTAGCTGCCGACTTTACAAAACTGGGCGCAGAACTCAACACCGTCGAGCGGGCGGGCGCAGACGCGATCCATATTGACATTATGGATGGACATTTTGTGCCAAATTTTTCGATGGGACCAGACATCGTGAAAGCGGTCAGGGGGGTCACAACCCTGCCGTTAGATGTTCATCTGATGATTACCAATCCGGATCAGTATATTCCGTACTTCATCAAAGCCGGAGCGGACTGGATATCGGTGCATGTTGAGGCGAGTCGGCACATAGATCGCACGGTGCGCGCAATCAAAACGGCTGATCTGAAAGCGGGTGTCGCCCTTAATCCGTCAACGTCCCTGTCAACGTTAGATTGGATGCTCGATCAGGTTGATTATGTGTTGATCCTGGGAGTCAATACGGGCTTCGGAGGGCAGCAATTTATTCCCTATACTTTAGAAAAAATACGTCTGTTACGCACAATTATTCGGGGTAAAAACCTTTCGACGCTCATTGAAACCGATGGGGGGATTAATGAAAGTACGATCCAGGAAATCGCTGCGGCGGGGGTGAATATCTTTGTGGCCGGGTCAAGTATTTTTGGCAGCCAGGATTATGAAGTCACGATCAAAAACTTTCGGAACATCATCAGTGTGGCAAAATGATTCAAATTCCTTCTTTTTGCCTTGACGACATGTGACCTTGATTAGTCATATGTGAATACATAGAGGGCGGCGATGCTCCTCGTTCCACGCTCCGCGTCCCGCTTTCGCCGCAGGGCGGCGGGCTGGGTGCATTCCACGCGGAGCGTGGAACGAGAACTTCACAGCCCTGCTGAGATGATGGGGTAATTCGTAGGGAACGGCCACATGCGTGGATATCGAAACGTCAGCCTGAGACAATCGGAGCAGTCTCTCCTGCCATCAAAGGAATTTATGATGCTCAGGAGACGGAGTTTGAAAAACTTTAGAGAATGCGTGATTAAGGAAGCCTAACAATATGTCGCAAAATCAGCCACAAATCCCTGTGTTTTATACTATCAGAAGCCAAATTGACCACATGCCGCGTATTCAGAAAAAGATCGCGCAGTACGTCTTTGAGCATCCGACCGAGGTGATCAACATGTCGCTCCGGGAATTAGCTCAAGCCATTGGAGTAAAAAGCGATTCGGCCATTGTTCGATTTTTCAAGTCATTAGGATTTGCCGGATATTATGAATTCAAAGTGAGTCTGGCGACCGAAATTGCGGGGAAATCTTTCCATCGGATGTATGAAGATATCTCGATGGAGGATGATTTTCGGACCGTCAAACAGAAACTGTTTCAAGCCACTATGCGCGTGTTGGACGAAAACCTGTCGGCGCTTGATGAAGAACAACTCGAACAAGCGGTCACACTCATCGAACAATCGAACCGCCTGTTTTTCTTAGGATTTGGAACCGCCGGGACCGTTGCATATGACGGCTATTTTAAATTCTCAGAGCTCGGTTTTACCTGTCATTATTCCAGCGACCCTCATTTTAATGCTTCGATACTCTCCGAGCCACGCATTGGGGATGTGTTGTTTTGTATTTCTTATACCGGGGAAACGCGCGATGTCCTGGTCCCGGCGGAGCGTGCCAAACCGCCAGCGAAAATTATCGCACTGACCAGAGCAGAGGATTCGCCATTGAAAACCATTGCTGATGTCTGTATCGCGACCGTGGCTGAAAAAAAGAATTATTCGGTGGATGTGATGCTGACGCGTCTCGTGCAAATGTCTGTCATTAATACCCTCTATCTCATGGTTGGTTTGCGGCAAGGCCCGCAAATTCTGGACAAATTATCCAATATGTATCGTTCGGTGTCCTATTTGCGTGTGTAACTGCTGCAATCCTCGACAAGGTGGCTAACTGAAAAAGACTGAAGTCCTAAGTTTCCTCAAGAACCGCGTTCTTTTGTATCAGTCTCCCCCTCTAAAAAAAATTCCTTTCTCAACATCCGATCTTTTTGAATAGGTTTGATGCCAATAGAAAAAAATTCTATATGGTGTAATATGTCATTTTAAAGACACCATTAGCACAACATTAATATAACGTAACAGACTTTCTGGCATACTTGCCATCAATAGAAAAAGAATATTCTTCTATGATATTTACAAAAATCAATGATTTTTGGAAAATATTTCTTGACAATTCATTCTCCTCTCCGTATGTTAACCTCAGTATTCAACAAGAAAAGTTTCGCGGTGTTCTCAAGCTGACCCATGCGCAGAGGGCTACACACCCTGACATGCCTGAGGCTGAATTTGGGTTCGCGCAGGAGGGGCTTTGCGTTGAATATCAGATGTCCGAAACATCGAGAGATGGGACGGGCTGCCGGGCGGTGGAAATAAATTCCATTCACAAAGGATGCTTTCGCAGGTGTCGGTCAGTTTCTCATTATCATTCAACATTGTACGGGAGTGTTTGAACTGTTGCAAAGAGAGGATGAGTACACCTTTCGTTCGCTGTGGAACGCGTGTAGCGCCTCCATGCAAATCACGCTGAAAAAACACGCCCTCATGTTTCAGGAGGATGCATCATGAAACGTTTTATGGCAGGTCTTTTGGTGGCATTACTCGTTGTGACGTTCGCGTTTTCCGCAATCGCGCAGGAAAAAAAATCATCATTTGTCGGTGACCCAGGTGAAACCTATTATATGTGCGTGATGGTCTCTGGCGTGGAATATTGGTTTCCGGTCTATGAAATGTTTAAGCAAGCCGGGCAACTGCTGGGCGTAAAGACGGTCTATACCGGCACGCCGGAATACGATGTCAATAAGCAATTGGCCGTGTTCGAGCAGATTTTAGCAAAGAAACCGGCGGGGATTTTCCTCCATCCGATGAATTCGGATCCGTTTATCGAACCGATCAATCGTGCTATTGAAATGGGCATTCCGGTCGTTACCTTTGCCGCAGATTCTCCAAATAGCAAACGCGTCTCCTATGTCACGTCCGATAACTACAAAGAAGCCAACCTTGCCGCCGATTTCATCGCCAAAGACATGGGCGAAGTCGGCGAAGTCGCCGTGCTGGAAAATCCGGGACAGGATAACCATGATCGCCGAACGAATGGGTTTATTCAACGCATCGAAAGCAAATATCCGAAGATGAAAGTAGTTGGCCGTGTTGCCTGCAACCAGGATCCGAATAAAGGGTATCAGGCCGTTTTGACGCTTGCGCAAGCTCATCCGAATTTGGGCGCAGTTTTCATGCCGGAAGCGGCAACCGCCATCGGCGCAGCGCAGGCTGCAAAGGAATTGGGCGGCAAAATCAGAATCATCTGCTGCGACGTGAGCGTGAAAATCCTCGATATGATTAAAGCTGGCGAGGTGTTTGGGGCGATTTGCCCGGATCAAGGCGTGCAAGGCTTCATGGGCATGATGCTGCTCTACTTAGCCAAACACTCCGATATGATTGACCCGATGAATGATTGGAAACGCGCCGGTTACAACCCGATGTCCGTGCCGTATCTCGATAACGGGATGCACGTCGTGACTAAAGACAACGCCGACGACTTCTACTGGGAAAAATACCTCAAAAGACGCGGTACCAAAGGGATTGACGAATAATTGCAGATGTTCCGCGTAGAGACGCCCCGCCGGGGCGTCTCTACCAAACGACGGGAGGCTGTTCCCATGACCGCAGAAATCGCGTTAGAAGTCAAAGGCATCGAAAAATCGTTTCCAGGCACGAAAGCGCTCTCTGGAGTAAACTTTCAACTCCGCCAGGGCGAAATTCACGCGTTGGTTGGGGAAAATGGCGCGGGGAAATCCACGTTGATGAATATCATTGACGGAATTTATCAGCCGGATGCCGGCGAGATTTTCGTGCAGGGCAAAAAAGTCCAGATGAAAAATCCGTATGACGCCCAGCGCTGCGGCATCGGGTTCGTTCATCAGGAAATTGCGCTCTGCCCTCACGTCACAGTGGCCGAAAACGTGTACATGTCCACAATTAACGCCAGCCACGCCCTGTTCATGAATTATAAGCAATTCTATCAAAAAACGGCGAACGTGCTGAAACGATTAAGCCCGATTAAGCCGGACGCGATGGTGCGCGATCTGAGCATTTCCAGCCAGCAGGTCGTCGAAATCGCCAAAGCGCTGACCTTAGATTGCAAAATTTTGATTTTGGACGAACCGACCGCCGCCTTAACCGAAAGCGAAACCGACGCGCTGTTCGCCATCATGCAATCCCTGAAAAATCAGGGGATCAGCATCATCTACATCAGCCACCGCATGGCTGAAGTGTTTACGCAGTGCGACCGGGTCTCCATTCTCAGGGACGGACATTATATCGGCACGTATGACGTGTCTGAAACAGACTCGCACACGATTGTCAACAAGATGGTCGGGCGGGAACTCAGCGATCTGTATCCGAAAAAAATGGCCGGGCGAACCGAAGAACACGATGTGTTGTTGGAAGTGTGCCATCTCTCCAACGGCAAACGGTTCAAGGACATCAATTTTAAGCTCTATCGGGGCGAAATTCTTGGGTTAGCCGGGTTAGTCGGCGCGGGCAGAAGCGAAGTCGCCAAAGCGATCTGCGGCCTGCATCCCAGACAGCATGGCGAAGTCATCTTTCAGGGACAGATAACGAATATCAAGCATTACGAAGACGCCATCGCGCAGGGGCTGGTGTATCTAACCGAAGATCGAAAGGTGGAAGGGGTATTCCTCGATTTGTCCATCAAGCAGAACATTTCGGCAATGAACGTCAAGCAGGTTTCATCGAATGGATTTATGGACAAAACCAAAGAGGAAAGCCAGGCGCAGTATTTCTCAAAGCAATTACAGGTAAAATGCAGTTCGCTTGCGCAAAAAGCCGCTTCCCTCAGCGGCGGGAATCAGCAGAAAATTCTGATTGCAAAGCTTCTCTCTGTAAAACCGGCGGTCATCCTGATTGATGAGCCGACGCGCGGCATTGACGTGGGCGCAAAATCAGAGATTCATAAATTGATTCGCGAGTTGGCGAATCAGGGGATCGGCGTCATCATGATTTCGTCGGAACTGCCCGAAGTCATCGGCATGTGCGACCGTGTGTTAGTAATGCATGAAGGACGCCAAAGCGGAATCCTGACCGGAGAAGATATTACCGAACAAAACATTATCCGGTTAGCGTCCGGACTGTAATGGAGGCCTGTTATGGAGGAGCTTATCGTGGAACAACAAAAACAACCAATTGAAGGCAATGTAAGCGGTTTGATCAAGAAACTGCAAGGATTCAGAGAAGGGACGCTGGTGTTAGTGATCCTCGTCATCGGGGTTATCATGAGCTTCGCGTCGCCATATTTCCTCACCTGGCCGAATATCAGGGCGACCTTGCTTTCTTTCTCTACCGAAGGAATTGTCGCGGTCGGCATGACGATCATGCTGGTGTCCGGCGGGATTGATTTGTCGGTCGGATCGGTGATGTGTTTAGCGGCGGTTATCGCGGGCAAACTGTTCCTGTTGGGCGTCAATCCCTGGATTGCCGGGCTGGCAGCCGTCGCGTTGTGCGCGCTGATTGGAGCGGTGATGGGGCTGTTCGTCACGCGCCTCGGCTTGACGCACTTTATCACCACATTAGCCTTTGCCGTCATCGCCAGAGGCGCGTGCCTCGTGATTACGCAGGGAACGCCGCTCTCGTTATACACGCTGCCGCCCAGTTTTAAATTTATCGGGCAGGGAAATATTTTCGGAGGCCGCCTCCCGTTCGTGATTGTCATCTTCTTCGTCATCGTCGTGGTGAGCGATTATTTCCTCAGAAATTCGACGATGCTGCGCAAGGTGTTTTATACCGGCAGCAGCGAAAAAGCCGCGATTTATTCCGGGATCAACGTCAAGAAAGTCAAAATCGGCGTCACGATGCTCTGTTCCTCAACGGCAGCGCTTTCGGGGATTATCTTTATGTCGAAATTTGGCGCGGCGACTCCGACGCTCGGCGTCAATCTTGAAATGACGGCGATTTCGGCGGCGGTCATCGGCGGCGCAAGCTTGACCGGCGGCGAAGGCACAGTGTTGGGCGCGATCCTCGGCATCGGCTTAGTTTCGATGATTACCGGCTCGATGATTCTGTTAGATGTCTCGGTGTACTGGCAAGAGTTGATTCGAGGCTGCATCCTGTTAGCGGCAGTTTCCCTCGATCATCTGCGCCGCCAGTCCAGAAAGAAATAACATCTATCGTATGTCGAAACTGTGTTTCGCCTATGTCGAAACGCAGTTTCGACATACAATCCCCCAATCTATATCAAAAAGGAGCGACACAATGTTTAAAGATTTCTTCTATTTTGTTCCGGTCAAAGTGGTCTTTGGGCAGGGAAAGTTGAATGAAACGGGCAATTATGCAAAACAATACGGCAAGAAGGCGTTGATCGTCACGACAGGCACGTTCTTTCAAACCAATGGACTGGTAGGCCGCCTGCAAAACATCCTGAAAGAAAGCGGCGTGGAATCGGAATATTTCCCGGATGTCAATCCGAATCCATTGTCCACGCAAGTCGAAAACGGCGTGGCGTTTGCGAAAAAAACCGGCTGTGACGTGTTTATAGGTTTAGGCGGCGGCAGCGCGATTGACGCGGCGAAAGCGATGGCCTACGGCGTGGGGAATAACGAACCGATCTGGCCCTGCTGGATCGGCGAAAAACCGATGGGCAATAACACAAAACCGATTATCGCTATCTCGACGACTTCCGGCACTGGCAGCCACGTTACGCCGTATTCGGTGATCACGAATCCAGACACCAAAGAAAAACCAGGCATGGGGAACGACAGCACCTATGCGAAAGTCGCGATTGTTGACCCGGAATTGATGCTCTCCGTGCCGCCGATGATTACAGCTTCGACCGGGTATGATGTCTTAGCGCATTGCATCGAAGCCTATACCAGCAATCAATCCACGCCGATGACCGATATGTTTTGCGAACAGGCGATCTGGCTGGTTGGGAAATATCTCCGCAAGGCCGTCGCCGATGGCAAAGACATCGAAGCCCGGAATGCTTTAGCCTACGCCGATACGCTCGCCGGATTCTCGATTGCAGTCGCGGTGATTACGTTATGCCACGCGATGGCGCATTCGGTGGGCGGCGTCTGCGAAACCACGCACGGCGAATCGTTGGCCGCCATGACGCCGCAGACAATGCGGTTCAGCATGAACGCGCTGCCGGAAAAATATAAAAAAATCGGGCTGTTGCTGCGCGGCGAACTCCCCGAACGCAGCGATTGGCAGCCGGAAGAAAGCGTGAAAGAGGTCGAGCGGCTGATTAAAGATGTCGGGCTGTATAAACCGCTGCGTCAGCAAGGCGTGAAAGAATCCGATTTCGAGGCGATTGCCGACGGTACGCTGCGATATATGGCGGGCGCAGTTGACCTTGACCCGCGCAAAGCGACGAAACAGGATATTTTAGACATTTTAAAGAAATCGTGGTAACTGATTTACGCAGCATCGCCGACCATTTCTCTCCTGGGAGGCTGGACTATGAAGTTCTGTTTGTCCGCCCTGAAGGGGCGTTTCATGAGGCGCTCTTTCAGAGCGTGTCCGTCTAAATGCCCTTTTTCCCAGGGCTGCGCCCTGGACTAATATGATTCGCGCCGTTGGCGCGGCGAGAACGTAACAGCCCTCCCAGGAGCGGAATTCGCGGTCATTGGCATCGAATCTGCTGCGTAACATCAGATGGTAACACGCATGAAAACGTATCTGCTTGGCATTGATAATGGCTTAACGACGACGAAAGCGGTATTATACGATCTGCGCGGAGCACAAGCGGGCGTCGCCAGCCTGACGACCAGACTCCTGAGCGCCCGCGCAGGCTGGTCGGAAATAGATTTACGGGAGCAATGGGAGACCTGCTGCGCCGTAATCCGGCAGGTCATCGCCGCAACCGGCATCGCGCCAGCCGAAATTGCCGCCATCGGCGTCAGCGGCTACGGCAACGGGGCGCACGTGTTGGATGGAAACGGGCAGCCTCTCGGCAATGGCATCACTTCGATGGATCACCGGGCGTTAGAAATGGTGAGCGACTTCCCGGCAGAGGCGAAAGCTGTCTTGCAAAAATTAACCTTGCAGGGAGTCTGGGACGCGCAGCCCGGCATGTTGCTGCGCTGGATGAAAATTCATCAACCCGAACGGTATCGCCAGGTGAAAGTCGTGCTGTTATGCAAAGATTGGCTGCAATTCTGTCTGACTGGCAACCTTTCGGCAGATTATACCGACAGCAGCGCGGCAGGCGTGATGAATAACCTGACCAAAGCGTATGATCAGGAGATTTTCGATTTGCTCGGCATTCCTGAGATGTACGGCAGCCTTCCGCCCGTGCTGGATAGTCACGGCGTCAGCGGCAAAGTGACGCAGAGCGCGGCAGAGCAGACCGGCCTGATTTCCGGCATTCCGGTGGTCGCCGGGATGTTCGATGTTGCCGCGAACTCGCTTGGCGCAGGTCTGATGCAACCGGGGCAGTTTTGCGCGATTGCCGGCACCTGGAACATCAACATCGCCATCGGACAGCAGGCGTTGACGCCGCGCAAAATTCGGCAATGCACGGTCTATGCCGACAGCGATTTTTATGCGTATGTGGATTCCAGCGCCACATCAGCCTCGAACCTTGAATGGTTCATGCAGCGCGTGTTATGCCAAAGCTGCGGGTATGACGAATTTGAGCGAATTATCGCGCGTTACGCGCCGGAAGATGTTGACCTGATTTTCCTCCCGCTTGTGTACAGCGGCTTGCGGAATGACGCGCCAGGCGCGATGTTTGCGGGGCTGCGGAATTATCATGGCCGCGAGGAGATGCTGTGGGCAATTGCGGAAGGAATCGGGTTCGCGCATTATTACCATATTCGCAATCTGTTGAGCGAAGGGATTGCGCCGGGCAGCACGCTGATTTTTACCGGCGGCGCGAGCCAGAATCAGCGCTGGTGTCAGATGTTTGCAGACATTACGCAGATGCGCGTCACCGTGCCGGAATCCGACCAGACCGGAGCCTTAGGCGATTGCATCATGGCGGGCGTCGGCGCAGGCATTTTTTCGACTATCGCGCAAGCGGTCAAGGAAATGGTGCGAACTCGCGCCGTGTATGAGCCGAACCCGGAACACGCAAACGCCTATCAACGAAAATACGAACGATTTGTAGAATTACTCGAACAATTATAAAAAGCGTTTCATGTAGGTCGAAACTGAAGTTTCGACCTACAGCAGATAATGGAGAAATTATCATGGAATTAGGATTAAAAGGAAAAAACGCGATTGTCACAGGCGGGTCCGCAGGCGTTGGAAGGGCGATTGCGCTCGCGTTGAGTCAGGAGGGCGCGAATGTCGCTATCGGCGATATTTGCCCCGCGCCCGACGTGCTGAAGGAATGCGAGCGATTCGGCGTCAAAGCGATGTTCATTCAGACCGATTTAAGCAAGCCTGAAGACTGTATCAATTTAGTGAATGCCGCGGAAAAGGAATTCGGGCAGGTGGATATTCTGATTAATAACGCCGGGCTGTGGCCGACGAATCTCGTGGCTGATATTCCGCTGGCAGAATGGCATAAAACGGTGGATATCAATCTGACCGCCGTCTTTTTGACCTGCCAGACGCTTGTGCAGAAAGCGTTGGCCGCAAAGCGCAAAGCGCGAATTTTGAATGTCACGTCTCAAGCCGCATTTAACGGCTCAACGACCGGCCATGCGCACTACGCCGCCAGTAAATCCGGCGTGGTGACGTTTACGATTTCATTGGCGCGGGAGGTGAGCAAATTAGGAATTAATGTGAACGCCATTGCCCTCGGCATGGTGGAAACCGGCATGTCGGCGAAAGCGCTGGCGGAAAAGAAGGAATATTACGAAAGCCGCATCATGATCGGGCGCGTGGCGCAGCCGGAAGAAATCGCGAAAATCGCGACGTTTTTAGTCTCTGAACCCGCCGGATACTTGACCGGCTCGACCTTCGACGCGACCGGCGGCATGTTGTCGCGGTAGTGAGAAAGAAAGTGAAACCCACCCCTACCCCTCCCAGGAGGGCAATAAATATCGATGCCGACCGGAGAATTCCCCTCCTGGGAGGGGTAGGGGTGGGTCTTAAAAGGAGTATGAACAACATGGCAGATACAATGAAAGCTGTCGTCTATTACGCGCCGAAGGATATGCGCGTGGAAATGGTGCCGATTCCGGCGTGCGGCGCGGATGAAATTCGCGTGAAAGTGGACGCCTGCGCCGTTTGCGGGACTGACCTGAAATCCTATTTAGTCGGCAATCCGCGCATCAAAGCGCCATTGGCGAGCGGACACGAATTCACCGGAATCGTGGAAACTGTCGGAGCGCAGGTCAAGGGATTTACGATCGGCGAGCGCATCGTCATGGCAACCTCCGTCTCATGCGGAAAGTGCTATTATTGCAAGCAAGGCTGGCCGAATCTCTGCGCGGATGTCGCGCCGATGGGCTTCAGCTATCCTGGCGGCATGGCTGAATATGTGACTATTCCGGCGCGCGCGCTGCAACACGGCCATGTGATCAAAGTGCCGGCGCAGGTCAAGGCCGAACATGCCGCGTTAGCCGAGCCGGTCAGTTGCACGGTGAACGCGATGGAGAATTGCCAGCTTCAGCCCGGCGCGACTGTTGTTGTCGTCGGCGCGGGGCCGATGGGGATTCTGAACGCCTGCGTCGCGCGCGGCATGGGCGCTTCCAAAGTCATTCTCGCGGAAGTCAACGAGGCGCGTCTGAAACAGGCGGAAGCATTTGGGTTTGATCGCCTTGTCAATCCATCCAAAGAAGATTTAACGCAGATCGTGTTGGCCGAAACCGGCGGCGTTGGCGCAGATGTCGCGATTGTCGCCGCTCCGGCAGCACCGCCGCAGGAACAGGCGTTGAGCATGGTCAGAAAACGCGGCACGGTCTGCCTGTTTGCGTCGCTGCCAGTCGGAAAAAACATGTTGTCAATAGACAGCCGCAAAATTCACTACGGCGAATTGCGCGTCGTCGGCACCAGCGATTCGACGCCGAAACAGGTTGAAAAAGCGGTGGCGTTAATCGCGAATAACGAAATTCCGGCGGCGCAGATCGCCACGCATCGCCTGCCGCTGGATGGCATTCTGCAATCCTTCGAATTGATGCAAAGCGGCGAAGCCCTGCGGGTCGTGCTGATTCCGTAAGCATTTGAGATAAGGACAGACCTCACAGGTTTTAAAAACCTGTGAGGTCTATCTTAGGGATTTGGGAGAAATACTTATGAAACTCTTGGGAATCGGGG
>DF820456.1:353726-383091 GCA_000739515.1 Candidatus Moduliflexus flocculans | reverse complement strand
TTAAAAACCTGTGAGGTCTATCTTAGGGATTTGGGAGAAATACTTATGAAACTCTTGGGAATCGGGGATTTGTTCATCCCGGCTCAGTACATTGCCAAACCGTTCGAAGCGCTCGCGCCATTCGGCGTGGAGACGCATGTCGTGGACTGGCAGCTTGAAAGCTTCGACCAACTTCAGGCCATCAACCTGAAAGTGGAGCAAGGCGGAAGCGACGCGGTTGAACCTCCGGCAGAAATCGTTGAACAGGCGCGGGACGCGGAGATCATTATCACGCATTTTTGCACGCTGACGAAACGCCTGGTTGACGCCTGCCCGAAATTGAAAGCCATCGGCGTGCTGCGAGCCGGATATGAAAACGTGAATGTGGCGTATGCAAAAGAAAAAGGGATTCTGGTCTTTAATACGCCAGGACGCAACGCGGACGCGGTGGCAGATTTCACCATTGGCGTCATGATCGCCGAATGCCGTAATATTGCGAAGGGGCATCATGGCCTGAAAAATGGCGAATGGATCAGAACCTACCCGAATTACCGCACGATCCCGGATTTGCCAGGGCGAACGGTCGGATTGGTCGGGTTAGGCGAAATCGGCTTGAAAGTGGCAAAACGGGCAAAGGGATTCGATATGGAAGTGGTCGGGTATGATCCGTATGCGAAACCAGAGGTTGTTCAGGCGCATGGCATCAAATTAGTCAGCCTTGACGAACTCCTGAAGGAATCGGATTTCGTGTCAATGCATGCCCGCTTGACCGCTGACAACCGCCATTTGATCGGCGAACGGGAATTCGGCTTGATGAAGCCGACCAGCTATTTCATCAACACCGCCCGCGCCGGATTGGTGGATGAAGACGCGCTGTATCAAGCGTTAAAATCAGGAACGATTGCCGGAGCCGCGATTGATGTGTTCGAAAAAGAGCCGCCGGGAGAAGATCATCCGTTAGTGACGCTGGACAACATTACGATTACGCCACACATGGCGGGCGGCTCCGTGGATGCGTTTTATAACAGCCCGAAGCGCTTAGTGGCGGATATGATCAACCTATTTCAGGATCAGAGCAAGATTCGTTTCCTTTTGAACCGAGATCGCCTCTCTGCGTGGGAACGACAGGGATGAGCAAATGTAGGGGCGCCCCCCTGTGTTCGCCCGAATAACGGGAGAATGCCAGAAAAACGGGGGAACACCAGAACAACAGGGCAGACACGGAGGTCTGCCCCTACATATCGAACCTGTCGGTCAAATCTTGGAAGAACAGCAGTTCCCTGAAAGATGCGGCGGGCAACAACCATTTCATTACAACAACAGGAGATGTTTTTATGTTATCATTAAAAGATAAAGTGTGTGTCGTAACCGGCGCTGCTCGTAGCATCGGATTGGCGATTGCCGAAGAATACAGCAAAAATGGCGCGAAAGTCGCCATGATTGACATCAACCCCGAAGTGACAAGTCAGGCGGAACGTTTGGCGCGCGAAGGATATAACGTGAAAGGCTACCTCCTCGACATTACCGATCAAAAGGCGGTTTTCGCCTGTTTTGAAGATATTGTCGCCACCTTCGGCGAGGTCTTCGCGCTTGTGAATAATGCCGGAATCGTGGATCAGCGGCCATTCGAAGAGGTGACGCCGGAACAGATTGATAAAATCATGCGCGTCAACGTGCATGGCACGATCTATTGTTCTCAGGCGGCCTTGAAAAGCATGAAAAGCCTGAAAAACGGACGCATTATCAACTTCTCATCCAAATCCGGCAAAACCGGTTCGGCGTTGATGGCGCCGTATTCTGCGGCAAAAGGCGCGATTATCGCCCTGACTCACGCGATGGCCTTCGAATATGCGTCGAATAACATTAAAATTAATTGTATCTGCCCAGGCATTACCGATGCCACCGGCGTCTGGAGCGCGGTCAGCGAAGGCTATACCACCAATCTGCATCTGTCGCGCGAAGAAGTCATCAAGAAGTTTACATCGAAAATCCCATTGGGCAGATTAACCGATATTCAGGATTTAGTTGAATTTGTCTATTTCCTGACCGTCAGCGGCGATTATTGCACAGGTCAGGCGTTTAACATCACCGGTGGACGCGAAGTTCACTAAAAAACTCATCCCGACTCCCGCTCTTTTCTGGAAGAGCCGGAACGCGGGAGAGTGTTATGCAATAACATCTAATAACAATAACAACATGGTGTTTCTCCAGGACAGAGCCCGGAGCGGCTCACGCTGAAACACCCCCCGTGAGGAGGAATTATGGCTGAGCAATATACAGACGCATTAGGGATGATTGAAACACGCGGATTTACAGCGATGGTGGAAGCCGCAGATGCGATGGTGAAGGCCGCGAAAGTAGAATTAGTGGGCTATGAAAAGATCGGCGGCGGCTATGTGACCGCTGTGGTGCGCGGCGATGTGGCGGCTGTTCGAGCGGCTGTTGACGCCGGAACGCGGGCTGCCGAACGCGTTGGCGAAATTGTTTCCACTCATGTGATCCCACGGCCGCATGCGAGTGTGGATGCCGCGCTGCCTTTAGGCCATCAAACTAACGAGAAGTGAACCTGGGCGAGCTTAAGTGAACTAAAGTTGTTGTGCTTCTTCCAAATTTAGCTCTCTTGAGTTCACGACAACCATGATTGAATTACGCACGTATATCTTTTTAGATTCGTTACAGTTGCAGATGGCGTCGTTTCTCTCGACGATTTCGCGTGGCTATCTGCCCATCGCGGAGCAGGCGTGCTGCATCATCGAAATCGCGCCGGGAATTGAGATCAACCGGCTGACCGATGTGGCCTTGAAGGCGACGAATGTGCGCCCCGGCTTGCAAGTCGTCGAACGCGCCTTCGGGTTATTGGAAGTGCATTCGGATGAACAAGGCGACGCGCGTCAGGCTGGTGCAGCGGTGCTGCGAGAAATCGGCCTGACAGAAGACGACCGGCTGAAACCGCGAGTTCTCACCAGCCAGTTGATCCGGAATGTCGAGGATCATCATGCCCAACTCATCAACCGGACGCGGTATGGCAATATGGTGCTGCGCGGCAATACCCTGTATATCCTGGAAGTCGAACCGGCAGGATATGCCTATTACGCGGCGAATGAAGCGGAAAAAGCGTCGAACATCAACATCGTGGACGTGCAGGGCGTCGGTAAATTCGGACGCATTTACATCGCCGGCGCGGAAGCCGAAGTGATCGAAAGCCAGGGGATCGTCGAAGCGCGTTTAAGCGCCCTCAGCGGTCGGGAAATTAAACTATCGAAAGGCGACTGACCCTTCAGTACTCGTTCCCACGCTCCTGCGTGGGAACTGACAGGACGCCGCTCTGCGACAAAGGACGCGGAGCGTCCGGAATTCACGTTCCCACGCAGGAGCGTGGGAACGAGTTATACGGAGAAAATATATTATGATCTTAGCACGCGTGGTCGGAACTGTGGTCTCGACACATAAGTCGGAGAAACTCACAGGGCTTAAATTTTTATTGGTGGAGAAGGTCGATCCCACGACGATGCAAGGCAAGAAAGATTACGTGGTCGCCATGGATGCGGTCGGGGCCGGGATCGGAGAAATCATCTTTTTCGTGAGCGGCAGCAGCGCTCGCCAGACCGCCGTGACTGAAGGCAAACCCGCGGATGCGACCATCATCGCGATTGTGGATGCGGTCGAAAAAGATGGTCAATACGTCTATCAAAAAGCTGCGGACTGAGGAGGGCGGAGATGAATTTAGGACTCGTGGCAGGAACTGTGGTGAGCAACCGACGCGCGGATGGCATCTCGGCGCCGACATATTTACTGATTGAACAGTGCGATCAACAGGGCAAAGGCAAACACGATTATTTAGTCGCGTTGGATCTCGTCGGCGCGGGGCGCGGCGAAGTCGTCCTCTTAGGGCAGGGGAGTTCCGCCCGGCAAACCACCGTGACCGACAATCGTCCGATGGATGCCGTTGTGATTGCGATTGTGGATACGATTGACGAACACGGGACAACCGTCTATCAAAAATAACTCACGCACGTTACGCGCCCTCACCCTATCCCCTCTCAGAGGGCGAGGGGGAGTCGCAAAAATTATTCTTCTACCGCCTCTCCTTTCAGGAGAGGCGGCAGAGGGTGAGGTAAATAGAGCCGTGGAAATTCTTGAGCAGCAGGTTCGCTTATTAGTGACAGAAATAGTGCAAAGTCTGAAAATCGACGGGAGCAACCAGACGCCGGACACATCCGATAGCATCGGTGTGTTTGCAGACATCACCCAGGCCATTGCCGCGGCGCGGCGCGCTCAGCAGGAATTGATGCTCTTATCTCTGGAAGCGCGGAAAGCGATGATTCAGAGCATGCGGCAGGCGATTCTGGAACAACAGGAGAGGCTTTCGAAAGAAGCCGTCGCCGAAACCGGCTTAGGGCGCTGGCAAGATAAAATTGTCAAACATGAACTCGTTGCCCGGCAAACTCCCGGCGTAGAAGACCTGGAAGCTGTCGCGTACACCGGAGATCATGGATTGACATTAGTTGAGCGCGCGCCGTATGGCGTAATCGCGGCCATCATCCCGTGCACGAACCCCTCGTCAACCGTCGTGAATAACAGCATCGGGATGATTGCGGCAGGGAATGCGGTGGTGTTCAACCCGCATCCTGCGGCCAAACGGACATCTTGCCTGGCGGTCTCGATCTTGAATGCGGCAATCGTCAAAGCTGGCGGCCCGCCTAATTTGCTGACAGCAGTGGCGGAGCCGACCATCGAATCCGCTCAAATTTTGATGAAACATCCGCAAGTGGATTTATTAGTTGTTACCGGCGGGCCGGCGGTCGTGAGAGTTGCGATGAACAGCGGCAAAAAAGTGATTGCCGCAGGGCCGGGCAATCCGCCGTGTGTCGTAGATGAAACTGCGGATATCGAGAAAGCCGGACAGGACATCGTCAACGGTTCGAGTTTCGACAATAATATCGTCTGCATTTGCGAAAAGGAAGTGCTGGTCGTCGCGTCAGTCGCGGATCGGTTGAAGCAGGTGATGCAAAAGCATGGCGCATACGAATTAAATCGCGCCCAGATCGACGCGTTGACCAAATTGGTGATTGCCGAACCGGGCGGTCCCGGCAAAGAAGGGCTGGCGAATAAAAAATATGTCGGCAAGTGCGCGCATCTGATTGCCAAAGAGATCGGCCTGAATCTGCCGGAGTCCACGCGGCTTTTATTGTGCGAAGTCGGTCGCGAACATCCGCTGGTCTGGACGGAACAATTGATGCCGGTGCTGCCTTTAGTGCGCATGAATACTGTGGATGATGCCATTGATTTAGCCGTCGCCTGCGAACATGGGTTCCGGCATACGGCGATGATGCATTCGTTGAATGTGGCCAAACTCTCCAAAATGGCGAAGTTGATGAATTGTTCGATTTTTGTCAAAAACGGCCCGTGTTATGCCGGGTTGGGGCAAGGCGGCGCAGGGTTCACCTCCTTTACGATTGCCAGCCCGACGGGCGATGGCTTGACCAGAGCGCGCACTTTCACCCGCGAACGGCGCTGTACCTTAGTGGATTATTTCCGAATCGTGTGAAGAATAGCACACTGATTAGATTGATGTGCGCGGATCAGTGAACATCAGCCGGATCAGTCCAATCAGTGCGCTATTCCGCTTATGAAATTAGGTAAAGTTATTGGACGGGTGGTTTGCACGCAAAAACTGGACTACCTGGATCGCTTGTCATTGTTATTAGTCCAGCCGATTGATGAACATCAACAGCCGCAGGGAGGCGCGATTGTCGCGTTCGATGCCGCGCAGGCCGGCGATGGCGACGTGGTGTTCTACGAAACCAGCAAAGAAGCCGGATGGGCGTTACGCGAATGGTTTACACCCGCTGATGCCGCCATTATGGGGATTGTCGATCAGATCAATACTGCGGAGGCTGCATTATGACGCTTGGAAAAGTTGTCGGGAACGTGGTTTCGACCATGAAATTTCCCGATTATAACGCATATAAAATTTTGGTTATTCAGCCGGTTGATGCGTTTGGCCAGGCGAGCGGCAAAAGCTTCCTCGCTGTGGATGCGGTGCAGGCCGGTATGGGCGACACGGTCATCGTCATTGACGAAGGCGGTTCCGGTCGAGCGATTTTAGGAGCGCCGGAGGACCGCACCGTGCGAGCGGTGGCCTGTGGCATTGTGGATGCCGTGACGACAACGTAAGATCGCAGACCTGAGCCTTCGATTACCCCTCCCTCGCTCCCTCCCCTAACTTAGGGGAGGGATGGGGAGAGGTCGAGAAGAGGCCGGAAAATGCGATGATAAAATTAAGAGGTGGGCAACGTGGCAGATCAAAATATCGAAGCAATCGTGCAAAAAATTGTCGGCGATGTGCTGGCTCAAATGACCGCGCCGCCAACATCAGGCGGGAGCGCTCAACCCGTGCCGGTCTTGAAAGAAAAACCGGTGAATGAAAAAGACGTCGTGCGTCGGGTCGTGATCGGATCGGATCATACGACAGTGGATCAAAAAGCGGCAGTAAAAACCTATCTGCAAAGTCTTGGATACGACGTGACCGATATTGGGCCGTTCACCGCAAAAGAGAAAGTGGATTATCCAGATTTTGCCGCCGCTGTGGCGCGTAAAGTCGCCAGCGGCGAATGCGACCGCGGCATCATGCTGGATGGCGCGGGGATCGGCTCGTCTATGGTGTGCAATAAGATTCGAGGCATCCGGGCGGCTTTATGTTACAGCATCAAAACCGTCGTGAATAGTCGTGAACATAACAACGCCAATGTGCTGACCTTAGGAGGATCGCTGCATAGCAATTCCGAACTGTGCGAACTCTCCAAAGTCTGGCTGGAAACCAGATTCGAGGGCGGACGCCATTGGCCGAGAATCAATAAAATGATGGCACTTGAAAGAGAGGAACGCGGACATGGATCAAAGTGAACTGATTAACACAATCACTGGGGAAGTTTTAAAACGGCTGCAAGCCGAGATCGCCAAACGCGGCGTAACGGCGGGACCGGCTTCCGGCGGCGGAAAATTCAGCGGCGTCAATCCCGCTGAATTAGCGCAATATATTGACCATACGATTTTAAAGCCGGAATCCACGCTGGCAATGATTGATAAAATTTGCGCAGAGGCAAAGCAGTATAAGTTTAAATCCGTGTGCGTCAACTCGGGGCGAGTGGCGTATGTTGCGCAAACGCTTCAAGGAACGGGAATTAAGGTCTGCTCCGTGATTGGTTTTCCGCTTGGCGCGATGGATAGCCGCGGAAAAGCGTTTGAAGCTCGCCGCGCCATCGAAGAAGGCGCTCAGGAATTAGATATGGTGATTAATGTCGGCGCGTTAAAATCGGGTGAATTGAAACTGGTGGAAGAGGACATTCGCGCTGTTCGGCGGGCGACACGCGCCAACACGATTTTAAAAGTCATCATTGAAACCAGCCTGTTGACGCAAGAAGAAAAGGTGCTGGCTTGCGAACTCGCCAAAAAAGCGGAAGCGGATTTTGTCAAAACCTGTACCGGATTCGCTGGCGGTGGCGCGACGGTTGAGGATATTGCGCTGATGCGCCGCGTAGTTGGCCCGAAAATGGGCGTCAAAGCGAGCGGGGCTGTGCGCGATTACGATAAGGCCGTCGCCGTGTTGAATGCCGGGGCAAACCGGATTGGAGCCGTTTCCAGCGTGGCGATTGTCACTGGAGTGCGGGCGGAAGGCCAGGGATATTAACGTGGAACAACTGGGATCGCCAGCATCCTGCTGGCAGAAGTAGCCGGCAGGATGCCAGCGATCCGTTCGCGCAGA
Source organism: Candidatus Moduliflexus flocculans (assembly GCA_000739515.1). Taxonomy (GTDB): domain Bacteria; phylum Moduliflexota; class Moduliflexia; order Moduliflexales; family Moduliflexaceae; genus Moduliflexus; species Moduliflexus flocculans. Next base: position 375,347 of record DF820456.1, on the reverse strand, counting down.
ACGAGAGGAACACGATTATGAATGCGGTAGAGCGTCTTGTCCCGATTCACAATGAAATGGGGGAAACCCCTATTTGGGTTGAGGAAGAACAGGCAATATACTGGGTTGATACCGTAACTCACGGAATTTTCAGATATGATCCGCAGAACGCGCAGCAGCAGTCATTTCAACCCGATCTGCCTGTCCGCGCCTTATGCCGCCGGGCTGCGGGCGGCTGGTTAGTCGTGACAGACAGCGGATTAGCCTTCTGGAATCAGGAGGCCAACACTTGTGAGTTCATCGTGAATCCGTATGCCGATCAGCCTGACGTGCAATTCAACGATGGCATGATTGACCGGCAGGGACGGCTGATTGTCGGGTCATTCAATCATACCCGTTTAGGCGATCCGGATGGCGAACTGTTCCGGCTTGATCCTGATCTTTCGCTTCATAAATTGGATTCGCGGCTGATTTTATCCAACGGCATCGGCGTCAGCCCAGACAGCCGCGCGCTGTATGTCGCCGAGATGTTTGCCCAAAAAATCACAGCCTACGATTATGACGCCGCGACAGGCACGGTCAGCAACCGCCGCACATTTGTCGAAATCCCTCCTGAGCATGGGAAACCCGACGGCGTGACGGTGGACAGCGCCGGTTATGTCTGGACAGCGCATTGGGACGGTTGGCGCGTCACGCGCTATGATCCTGCCGGCAAACTTGAACGCACAATCATGCTTCCAGTGAAAATCGCGACCTGCATCGGTTTTGGTGGCGCAGAGATGAATGATCTTTATATCACGACCGCTTGGTATAACCTGACTGCTCAGGAACGGCAGGAACAGCCCTGGGCGGGCGATCTGCTGCGCGTCAAAACGGATGTGCGCGGCTTGCCTGAGCCGAAGTTCGCGAGCGCATAATCACGTTATTCATAACAATTGAACAGGAGTGCAAATGCTTGTTTTTGCACTCCTGTTCAATCGTCTATTCTCGTCGAAATTGTGAATATCGTTACGAGATTTCCGGCTCTTTTGCGGCAAGGCGAACGACCGAGCCGGAATAGCGATTCAGATGCGTATTCGCAACCTGATACGCTTCGCGAGCGCTTTCAAGCCCCTGGCCAATGGCCTCGAATTTCGCTTCGAATAAGGCGAAATGCCGTTGCGCTTTTTGCAGATTTTCAATCGTTTTTTCTACGCTTGCCGCCATATCATAATATTCCTGCGCAATCGCAATCCCGCGCAGCATGATCGCCAGCGTGTTCGGCGAGGCCGGGAATACCTGCATTTTCCCCAAATCTTCCCAGAGTTCCTGATCCCGAATCAATTCAAAATAGAGAATCTCGCTTGGCAAAAACATAATCGCCATATCCATTGTGCCAAGATCGGGGCGAATGTATTTGCTGATCCGTTTTGCTTCGAGGCGGAGCGTTTTGCCAAGAATCCGGCGGGCTTCCGTTAATTGTTTCTGATCGGATGTATCGAATAAATGTGCCACCTGTTCGCGCGGGAATTTGCTATCAATCGGCAGGGCGGCTTTCGGGAATTTGACCAATACATCCACACGTCCCACGCCATCTAACGCGCTTTGCAGTTCGAAGAGATGTCCGGGCAGAAAATCCCGCAGCAAACGCTCTAAGGTCGCTTCGCCAAATCCGCCGCGCAAATGCGGCAATCGGAGCAAATTGTTCAACTCGTTGATCGACGATCCGACGGCGCCAACTGTTTGCAGATGCATTTCCGCCGCTTTCAGATGCTCCTGGACTTTTTCGAAATGGCGGAATCCTTCCTGCATCTGCTCATTCAATTTGCGTTGCACATCCTGCCCGATGGCGGTAAGGCGTTCATCCACTTTGCTGCGAATCTGTTCCAATTCTTTTCGCGTGCTTCCTTCTAATTGCAGAAAGCGGAGTTCTAGCGCCTGCGTGGTTTTGACCTGCATGATGCGGGATTCTTTGCGCCCCTGCGCAAGCTGGGTTTCGATCCGCTGCTGAATCTGCTGAAATTCCTCATTGAGCCGGTCGGAAAGTTCTTGCCGCAGGTTGCCGGACGAACGCGCAATCCGCTCAGCGGTATCGGAAAAGCTATTGTGCAAGAGATTCCCTAAATACGCCTGCTGATCTGCGAAATCCTGCCGGATGGCGCTGCGAATTTCGCGTTCGTCTTTTAACGCGCGAATGGATACGATCAGGTAAATGACGAGGATGATAAGAAGAATCAGGCTGCTCAGCAATAAATATTCCATACGTGACAACGTCTGATCGGCTGCTATTGAATCAGCCAGGCTTCGGCCTCTTCTTTAGAATGAAACACGCGGAAGTAGTGATTGCGCTTCGTTTCGAGCGCCATTTCTTCAAACCGCCCGCGCATGACTGTGATGGGGAGAACTGCGGCGACTTTAATCTGATAGTTCATAAATTTTTGGAGGATATGACCGGCGCATCCTGTTTTTAAGTCGGAAAAATTGTCAGGAAAATTCTCTCGATGAAGCAGCAAACGCTGGCTTTCATATTCGCCGCATATCGCGATGATATCGAGCGCGTCATGCTCCTGCTGAATGAACGGCTGCCCGGCGATGCCTTCAAGATATGTCGTGAGGTCTTTCGTTCGCACATGAAATTGCATGATATTCTCTGTTGATAAATTGTTGTAGACAGTTACGCTTCATCAAATTGGAAAAATCGGATCATTTCGTCTAATCGCCGCGCCTGCTCATCTAATTCGGCGGCGCGCAGGGCAAGCTGTTCTGTATTCTGCGCATTCTGCTGGGTAATTTGATCGAGACGTTGAACCGCCTGATTGATCTGGTCGATCCCGCTCTGCTGCTCATGGCTGGCCATGTTGATTTCCTGCACTAAACCAGCCGTCCGCAAGATTTCCGGCACTAATTCATTGATCATGACGCCAGCGCGATCTGCGACCATGCGCCCTGAATCTGTCAATTCATTAATCGCGGCAGCCGCCTGTTGGCTGCGTTCCGCTAATGAACGCACTTCAGCGGCGACCACGCCGAAGCCTTTCCCATACTCTTCAGCACGCGCGGCCTCAATGGTCGCATTGAGCGATAACATCCGCGTCTGGCGCGCAATGTCCTGAAGGATGGCGACGGTTTTAGCAATCTCGCTCATCCGCATCACGGTTTCGGCGACGGATTCTCCGCTCTTCTCGGCCACTAAGGAAACAACCTGGGCGATTTGCCCAGTTTCACGCGCATTATCGGCATTTTGATTGATCGTGCTGACCATCTCCTCCATTGATGAAGAGGCTTCTTCCGCCATAACCGCTTGCATATTCAACCTGCTGGAAATCTCCTCAATATTCGTCCGGATATCCTGGCTGCTAAACGTCAGATTGGTCGAGACGGTTTTGACTTGCTGCAAGACCTGTGTCAATTGGAGAGTCATCTGCTGGATCGTTTGCGACAGGATGCCAATTTCGCCGACAGCTCGCGCGTGGATAAATGTTGTGTTGAGTTGCCCCTGACTGATGCGCTGCGCTGTCTGTACGAGCGAAAGCAGCGGCTTTGTCACATCCCGTTTGGCTAAAAGGAGCACGAACAGGCTTTCTATCGCGACAATCACGCACAAACTCACGATGAGTCTGAAAAGCGCTTCGCGGATTTCCCGATAAACGGTCGCTCGCGAAAACACGACTTCGAGCGTTCCAATCTCTTGTTCTTGATACGAAATGGATTTTGTCAGCGTCACTGAATGTGGATAGGTTGGCCGGGTCTGCCCGGATTGAAGAAAATCGGTAATTTCAGACGCTTGTTCCGTCATTCTCCCCGCTGAGACATGTATGGTATGATTATCCGAAATTTTGACCGCAAGGATTTGGGGATCAGCAAGATAGGAATTGGCAAGATGCTGAAGCGGATCCAGATTGACATAAAATAAAAATTCGCTGAGGATCAAGGCCATTTGATTGGTCAAATGATACTCTTTCTCTTCAAAAAATTCGAGCAGTTCTACATAGCGCTGATACAGGTCAACCATGCTGAATATGGCCATAACCACCACAAGAACGACTGCAATTCGCAATGCTAACATCGAGCCGATGCTTTTCATGTGAGAAGCCCTTTTATGCCCCATACGCCATGTTTACCGACCATTTAACTCTCAACAGCCCGCGATGTGATTTCATCTCGATAGAGAGAACGCATTTTCTATCCATGTATTTCAATTCCTCTTGAATGGCAAGAAAAAAATATGGCAGAGATTCTTTTTGAATTGTGCGCTTTTTCTTGACAACAACACTTTTGTTCACGCAAAGAAACGGATGTTCACAATTCTCGCGTACTTATCGCCTTTCGTCTCGCAAACGATGGGAGAATGCATACATATCAGCCAGAAAAAAGGAGTGGTCATCCATGAAAATAGCCGCGTCTGTTCCTGGCATTTTTCTTTGCCTTTGGCTTCTCAATACCACTGCCAATGCAGCAGAAATATCAAATATTCGTTTCGTCAGCGAATCATGGGAAGGGATTACCAATTCAGATGGCACTGGCCTTTGCTGGGAAATCTTTCGCCGGATTTACGAGCCAATCGGTATCACGGTCGAATTTGAAATCATGCCATACGCCAGAGCCACACAAACCGTTCAAAACAAGAATGCGGATGCCTCAGTCGGCGTGTATCAAAATGAATATGAAGGCGTATTGTTTGCGAAATGGCATTATTTACAGGACATTGTACTCGCCATTTTCAAGAAAGGAACGGTCGCGGCCTGGAACGGAGAACAGAGCCTGCGCGGCAATGTTGGCTGGATACGTGGCTATGCATTTAACGAATATTTACAGAATCCGTTGAAATTCTTAGAAGTTGATACCCGGAAAAGCGGCCTGAAAATGCTGGAAGCCGGACGGCTAGATTTTTTTCTTGATACAGAAGGCGAATTATTAGGGGCGCTTGAAGAAGAGGGGCTTGATATGTCCGCCTATCAGATTGAGACGATCTTGACGCTGAATGTCTATCTCGCGTTTGCGGACAATGCGCGCGGGAAAACCCTGGCGCAAATTTTCGACGACCGCATGGAAACGCTCGTCAAAAGTGGCGAATTGAAGCCGATTTACGAAAAATGGAATCTCCATTATCCATTCGAACAATAAAGGAAGGAGGGATCGGGTGTTTAATCGCCACAGCATAAGCTTTAGATATACACTCGCCATCATCGGCGTCCTTTTTGTGATCATCACTATTGGAACGAGTGCCTTGATCGCTCGGCAATATCGCCTCTACGAAACCGAATTGCGCGAGGCGCTGACCATTGCGACGGAAATCAGCAAAACCAGCCTGGCAAGCCCATTGTGGTTCATGAATGAAACGATGATTCACGATTTTTTGCAGGCGTTATTTTTGGATCAACGCCTGGTATGGGCAAATATCGTTGATGAAAATAACGTCGCGATTTCTCATGCTGCCCCAGGTCTGGAAGACAAAACGCTGGAATATTTCCAAACGTCTGGCGACTTTATCACTCAGGGCGCTGAGATTACGTATGAAGGCAAAACCATCGCTCATATCGAATTAGTCGCCTCTCGTTTGACCCTTCGACAGAAATCGCGCATGGCATTTTTGACCGCGATTGTGGTGAGCGGCCTGTTCTTTCTGCTTTTAGCGCTGGGTTCAATGTGGATTACCCATCGCCAAATCGTCATCCCGTTGCTGAGAATTATTCGAGCGGCAGGCAAAATCTCCGAGGGAGACCTTGATGAAGATTTTTCTGCCACCACCCTGTTTTATGGATCGCAGAATGAATTAGGGCGGCTCAACCGCGAATTTTCTCGCATGACTGTTTATCTACAGTCAATCGCGAAAATCGCGACGCGGTTGTCGTATGGCGATCTTGATCAGAAAATTCCATTACGAACATCGCGCGACATCTTAGGAAATGCTTTTCAGCGCATGGTCGCGTATTTGAAGCAAATGGGCGAAGTCGCCACGCGCATCGCCCGGGGAGATTTGAGCGGAACGATTGAAGTGCGCGGAATGGAAGACCAGCTTGGCAATGCGTTCACTGCCATGAGAGATGGCCTGATTACGCTGATTTCGAATATTCGCACAGGCGCGGAATATCTTTCATCCATCAGTAATTTAGTCCTCATCTCCTCATCCAAAAGTACGAACGCCCTTCAAGAAATCGGCACGCACGCCGATAGCACGTCAGGAGCGATGCATGAAGTCAGTTCCAGCGGGCAGGAAATCAGCGCCAATATGCGTTCCCTGAGCTTCGCCGTAGAGGATACGACGCTATTTATTGAACACATGGGCGCATCAATAACGCAGTTAGCCGAGCATTCCCGCAAACTGTCAGATTTTATGGAAGAAGCGACGGCAACAACGGTGCAGATTGCGGGATCGCTAACACAAATCTCCGGTCAGGCCAAACATTCCCGACAATTGTCGGAAACTACCATGCAAGATGCCATTTCCGGATATGAATCGGTAGAAGAAATGATCGCCAGCATTACCACCATCTCCAAGCTCACGGAAAATATTTTTCAGGTCATTACGCACTTAGGCTCGCATTCCGGCGAGATTTCCACCATTGTAGATGTCATTAATGATGTCGCCGAACAAACCTCGCTCTTAGCGTTGAATGCCTCGATTATCGCCTCCCAGGCAGGCGCGCATGGGAAAGGATTTTCTGTCGTCGCCGAGGAAATTAAGGAGTTGGCCGTGCGTGTGCGCGTGTCCACCAAAGAGATCGCCAAAATTATTAAAGGCGTTCAAAATGAAGTATCCACCGCAGTGAAGGCGATTCGGCAAGGCCAGAATGAAGTGCAGAGAGGCGTGTTGTTAGCGCAAAAGGCGGATGATGCGTTGCATAAAATTCAGGAAAGCGCCGAAAATTCAGCGCATTTAGCGATTGAAATTGATGAATTGGTCGCGCAGCAGGCCAGAAGTCAGACGAAGATGATTGATGAGATTCGCGATGTGTCTCTCATGATTCAGCAGATGGACGGGGCCGTTATCGATCAGCAAACCCGCACGTCAGACCTCGCGTCGATCATGGTCAGCTTGCAAGCCCTGGAAACCCAGGTGCAGGACGAGATCTCCGCGTTGCAGAAAAAAACGCAGCAGGTTTCGCATTCAATGGAACGGGTGTTGGAATTCGTCCATGAAAATTTTCAGACCGTGCATGAATTAGCGGCCTCAGCCAACGAATTAGCGTTCCAGGCCAATACCCTGAAAGAGCATACGGAACAATTCCAGCTTCCCGGGCATGAATCCGCGCCCATATCGTTAAACATCAGAGCAATAAACAACAACGACGACGACGAGGATGTCTCGAACGCCTTGAATACACTTTTTTCGAGTTAACTCCTCTCAAAAGCCTGTCAGCGGTCGCAACCTGATAGGGACGATAGAAAAAATATGGCAAAACAGGTCAATAAAAGCGCAGTGAAAGCGTATTTGATGCAGCGTTCCCCCGAAGAATTGCTGGAAGAAGTGTTAGATATCTTTGCGAAATTTCCAGTGGTGCAGGATTATTTTTATGCGAAACTTCATCCGGTGAATGATGCCGAACTTCTTAAAAAATACAAGGCTGTTATTCGCAAAGAGTTTTTTCCTGAACGTGGCTTCGGACGAGCGAATCGGTCGGTGGCGCGGAAAGCAATCACGGATTATAAAAAAGTCTCTGGCGATCCGACGGGATTGGCGGATTTAATGCTCTATTTTGTCGAGATGGGCGTTAAATTTACGAATGAGTATGGCGACATTGATGAGCCATTTTACAACAGCATGGAAAGCATGTTTCACAAAGCCTTGCAGCATCTCGTCAAATTCGGCCTGAAGGATGATTTCGAAGACCGCTGCCGCCGTATTGTCTATGATTCCGCGCACACCGGTTGGGGGTTTCACGATACGTTAAGCGACCTGTTTTATCATGTCTATAATCGGTAGGAAAAACTGTCAGACACCTTCAAGGTGTCTGACAGCGATGAAGGCATCATGCAGCACATTCGCGTGACGGCGGCAATCATTGTTGATAATGGGCGCATTTTGGCGACGCAGCGCCACGACCACGATGCGACCGGCGGCAAATGGGAATTTCCCGGCGGCAAAATCGAGCCGGGCGAAACGCCGGAAGCCTGCCTGCGCCGGGAATTACGCGAAGAACTCGACGTTGATGCCGAAATCGGCGAATTGTTCATGGAAACGACGCACGCCTATCCCTCGAAAACGGTTGAATTGCTCGTCTATCGCGCCGCGATTCGCGCCGGAACGATTGTCTTGCATGCGCATCAAGCGCACCGCTGGATGATGATTGACGAATTGGGGCAACTTGACTGGTTAGCGGCAGATTGGCCGATTGTAACAAAAATTCAGTCTGATTTCATAGAACACTGATTGGACTGATGAGGCTAATTTTCACTGATATTCATGTGTGTTCGTTCTCCTGCGCAGGTCAAAGACCTCACAGGTTTTCAAAACCTGTGAGGTCTGAACGCCCTGTCTATAAAATCAGTCTCATCAGTGTTTTATTTTTACAAAAGGAGATGTATGTCAATTGCAGTGGCAGTACAAAAAGGAAATGATATTGTGATTGCGGCGGATACGCAGGACAGTTTCGGCGCGACGATTGTCGCCCCCGATAATTACAGTTGTCAAAAGATTATCAACGTCGGCGCGTCGTATGTCGCGACAACCGGCTGGGGGCTGTATGAGGATATTTTTAATCATTATCTCGCCTCTGGCGTTGAGGCGTCATTCGATTCGCGAACGACGATTTTCTCGTTTTTCATGCAGTTCTGGAAGGAGTTGCATGAGCAATACAATTTTGTCAAAGACCAGAGCAATGATGAAGACCCGTCGCCGTTCGGCGATCTGGATGCGACCTTTTTGATTGCCAACCCCAATGGCATCTTTTACGTCTCCTCCAATATGAGCGTGTCGAAATTCGAAAAATATTTTGCGATTGGCGCAGGCTCGAATTTCAGCCTCGGCACGCTGTACGCGCTCTACGATCTCGACTTCTCCGCCGAGGAAATCGCTCGAAAATCTGTCGAAGCGGCGATTGCGTTTAATATTTATTGCGGCGGTTCGATTGATCTGTTTCACATCAATGCCACATAAATTCTTGTTACAGCATTATTCATAACTCTTGAACCTCACACAGGAGTGCGACATCTTGAGTTCGCGGTCATATCAAGATATGACACTCCTGGTATCTGTTCAACGCTACTGAATAATGCTATAGGCCATCTTTGTTTATCCAAAATAGGCTAATAAAAATAAATATAAACTAAATATAAGGCGAAAAGACATTGACAGATTCAACCTCCCTGAAATTCTGTCTTCCGCGTTGCAATAACAACGGTTACGTGAGAAATATGATGAATACAGAATAATTTCAAGGAGCGTATGATATGAGTGAATTTGAGCAATGTTTAGACGTGTTAAACGAACTGTTCAGGAAAGATTGTCTGTTTTCATTCGCAACGGCGAAGGACAATATTCCATCTGTACGAGTCGTTGATGCCTATTATGATGATGACGCGTTCTGGATTGTCACTTATGCAAAAACAACGAAAGTGATTGACATTGAGAGTAATCCGCATGTCGCATTATGTCATAATTTTTACTCTTTTAAAGGGAAAGCGTGGAATGTTGGTCACCCGCTGAACGACAACAATACGGCCATCAGAGAGAAGTTGATTACCGTGTTTCAAGCGTGGTATTTCGCGCATAACAATGAGGCTGACGAGGATATGTGTTACGTGAAATTCGTGCCTGAAACAGGGTTCTTTTATCGTAATGGCACTGGATACAAGGCAAACTTCATGAAAAAGGAGGTCGAAACATTCCCTTTTGAATCTCCAATTGATCTTGAATAAGAAAAAATATAGCATCGTACGTGGATGATTGTCTGTTGGGAGCGATAAGGCGTGGTCATTCGTCACGCCTTATCGCTCCATAAAAAGCAGGGCATGACAACCCGCTTGCCCTTGCTCTGTGACGTTTGGTAGGTGGTTTCGAGCGAATCCTTGAAGATAGACGGGGGAACACGATATGGCAAAAAAAGATCGGATTATTCGTCAGGAGTTGCGGCAATGGCGCGATGACAGCCTGATTTCTCAGGAGCTTTATGATTCGCTTTCTTCGCGTTACCGCGAGGAGGCATGGGATGTCAGCGTCATCATCCGCTGGACGCTGATTCTTGGCGCAATCATGTTGGGCATTGGCTTGATCTCGTTCTTTTTGGCGATTATGGATTCGATGGCGCTCGTCGCCATTGTCTTGACACTCTTATGCGGCTTGAGCTATTATTTCGGCTTTTCCATGACGTCGCGGACGAGCGGACGCTACTATCCCAAAAGCGGCAACGCCCTGATTGCGGTCGCCTGCCTGCTGCTCTGCGGCGATATTTTCGTGATCGGCGACCTGCTTTCCTCCGGCAGCGGGCATTGGCCGTTTCTGCTGCTGATCGCGTCAGCGATTTATTTCAGCGTCGCCTACTGGCATAAAAACACGTTGGTGCTGGTCTTCGCGCTGCTCGGATTAGCGACCTGGTTCGGCACGGAATCGGGCTACATGTCCGGTTGGGGCACGTATTTTCTCGGTCTGAATTACCCGATGCGATTTGCGCTCGTCAGCCCGCTCGTCGTCCTGTTCGGCTATCTCCATGAAAAATTGCGGTTGTTTAATGCGCCAGAATCGTTCGTGAAAGCGTATTATTCCATTGGGCTGCTCTATGTTAATCTATCGCTCTGGATTATGTCTATTTTCGGCAATTATGGCGATATTGATATCTGGCGCGACGCGAGCCAGTGGGAATTGCTTGTGTTTGCGCTGATCTGGGGGCTGGCGGATGTCGTCATTTTTGTGATCGGCAGCCGATGGCAGAATCGAATGTTTACCGGTTACGCCATTGTGTTTCTGATTCTGAACCTCTACACCCGCTATTTCGAATTTTTCTGGGACGAAATGCATAAAGCGTTGTTTTTCATTATCTTAGGCGGCATTTCGATAACGGCCGGCCTTCTGTTCGAACGTCGTCTCAAAAAAGCCCCACGCGAGCAAGCGTAAAGAAGATGACAGGATGTAAATCATCAGAATCCCGATCATTCCCGCACCTGACAAGTTAATTAATTCCATGCGCGGGAATTCCCTTTTGGCAGGCGGAGAGCGAGCAGCCCACGTTATCTCGGCCTGAAATGATGACCGTCAAAATGTCAATTTTACGACGTTCGAGCGAAAAAGAATTGACAAAATCGGCGAAACAGGCTATAAATTGCGAAGATAGCGTTTATATGCTAAAACCTCTTATTTTTAGAGGGCTTGGCAAACATTTCTCACCGCAGTGCATCGCCGGATTGATGAAACGCCTGTTCGTCGAACCCGGCGCAGGTTGACGTGAACAATGTAAAAGTAAAACCGCAGATGGCGTATGTTGCGCCGCCCCGACCGGTGGTCAGAACTGAGCCGGCAGCCCCAACCGTTTTTTGGAAAGACCTGAGCGTGATTGGCTGCGTCGTAAGCGGTCTCTTGCTCAGCGCGATGATTTTTGCGTTGTTAGACCCGTCCAGCGGTATTCCGAAAGTGCGGGAAGTCATGCGTTTCCAGAGTCAATTGGAAGGCGAAATCGAGCAGCTTCGCGCTGAAAACGCCCAGGTGCTCAACGCGATTCAGGCCATGCAGACCGATCCCTTCTGGCAGGAAAAAATCGCCAGAGAAGAATTGAATATGGCGTTGCCCGGAGAAATCGTGTATAAATTCACCGAATAGTTGTTTCCCCCATTCCAGAAGACCATGAGGCAGGAGATGCTGAGGAGGAGCGTTTCCTGCCTCGTTTGTCTTGATGTTGATTGCAAACCGCATACGTTGATGTGAAAAAAACCATATTTGACAACGGGCTGACGCTGCTGACGGTTGAAGCGCATGACGTGCCGATTGTCACCGCGACGATCTGGTATCGCGTCGGTTCGGCGAATGAAACCGCCGGTCAGACAGGCATTTCCCATTTCCTCGAACACCTGATGTTCAAAGGCACGCCGACCTATGGCAAAGGAATGATTGATTTCCTGACAGCCTCAAACGGCGGTTATAACAACGCCGGGACGATTTTCGACTATACCATGTACTATTTCAATTTTTCATCTGACCGCTGGGAATTAGCACTGCAAATTGAAGCGGACCGCATGAAAAATTGCCTGTTCGATCCGGATGAAATTGAAGCCGAACGCGGCGTGATTCTTGAAGAATTAAAACAGCAGATCGACTCTCCCTGGGGGCAGCTCGCCATGCAATTGGAATCCACGATGTTTCCCGCGCCGCATCCGAATCATCACCCCGTTATTGGCTGGCAGGCTGACGTGGAGAGCATCTCTCGTGACCAATTAGCCCGATATTACCAGACATTTTATGCCCCAAACAACGCCGTTCTTGTGATCGTCGGCGACATAAATACTACGAGCGTAATTAAGGCCGTTCATCAGCATTTCGGGCATCTTCGCCCATCCGCTTTCACCATCCCGGCGCAGCCGCCCGCTATCGTCAAACAGGAGCAGGAACAGCGGATGACGCTCTATCAGGACAGCAGCGTTAAACGCCTGCAAATCGGCTATCATACCGTCAATCTCGCCCATCCCGACACATACGCGCTCGATGCGATTGATTATCTGTTCAGCCATGGCAAAACCTCGCGTTTGCATCAACGGTTCGTAGAAAATGAACAACTTGCCGTCTTTACGGATACATTTTACCATACCCGCAAGCAGTCCGGCGTGTTTTATTTCACGGCGGCATTACGTCGAGGCAGAACGCCGGAAGAGTTCGAGCGGGCGCTGGAAGAGGAAATTACAACCCTGCAAACCGAACTGATTTCGGAAGAAGAATTGCAGAAAGTCAAAAATATTGTTGCCGCCGAATTCGTCTTCGATAAAGAAACCACCGCCGGGCTTGCTCATGCGCTCGGTGAATACGAAATGCTCGACACCTACGAATTTTTTTCCCATTATCCGCAGCGCATGGAGATGTTAACCGCCGAAGCTATTCGTGAAGCGGCGCGGAAATATTTTGTCAACGCGCGGCGCACTCTCGTCTGGGGCTTGCCGCAAGACCCGGAACGGGAAGAACAGGATTTCGACGAAGAAGACGCAAGTTTGCCGCCAATGACGAGCGATATGGTGTTTCGGACACCGGAGGAACAATTGCAGCCGCCGAAAGTCGCGTCGAACAATCATAATCACGCCTCGCCGGAGTTTTTTTCCGCTGATTCGCGCCGATTCCGCCATCATCGTTGGGTGCTGCCGAACGGCCTGATTGTGCTGTTTTTAGAGCATCACCTGCTGCCGATTGTGTCAATGGAGGCGTTTGTGGATGCCGGACAGAAAAACGAAGCGGAAGAACAGGCCGGAATCGCTGTTTTGACCGGTCAACTGCTTGAAGAAGGAACGGCAACGCGCTCCGCGTTCGACATCGCGTCAGCCATTGAGTCGGTCGGCGGTTCGTTAGACGCGCAGAGTCAGGGCGTCGCGGTGCAGGTGTTATCCAAAGACCTCGGCTTAGGCATGGATTTGCTCTCTGATGTGCTGATGCGCCCGATTTTCGACGAGCGGCAGATGAAGAAAAAACGCCACCAGATTTTGATCAGCATCGAAGAAGACGATGAAAACCCCTCAACCATCGCTTTCAACCTGTTTCGCGACATGGTCTATGGCGCGCATCCCTATCACCGCCCGCGCAAAGGTTATAAACACAGTGTGCGGAAACTGCGGCGCGAGGCGTTGATGAAATATTACCAAACCTATTTCCGCCCGAATAATACGATTCTTTCAATTGTCGGCGACGTTGAACCCGCGAGGATTCGCGAGACAGTGGAACGCTATTTTGCCGAATGGCAAGCGCAGCCGATTCCCATACAACCATCGTTTGAAATTCCGCGCCCGACAGGTTGCGTTCGCAAGCATATTCTCAAAGAGAAGGAACAGGTGCATGTCTATCTCGGCCATCTCGGCGTCACGCGCACGAATCCGGATTTTTATCCGCTCTTTGTCATGGATCACATTCTCGGCGTGGGTCCGGGTTTTACAGATCGGATTTCCCGCAAACTGCGGGACGAAATGGGATTAGCGTATTCGGTGTCTGCCAATATTTCCGGCAGCGCGGAAAAAGAACCAGGCATGTTTCTCGCGTATATTGGCACATCGCCTGAAAACGCACCGCGAGCGGTCGAGGGATTTGTGCGGGAAATTCGGGCGATTCGACGCGAATTGGTATCTGCTGAAGAATTGGAATTAGCCCAAAATTACATTACCGGCAGTTATGTTTTTAATTTCGAAACCAGCACGCAGCTTGCCCGGTATCTGATCAATGTCGAACGCTACCAGCTTGGCGAAGATTTTATCTGGCGTTTCCCCGATATTGTGGATCAAATTTCCGCTGAAGACATTTTGCGCGTCGCCCAGCGCTATTTAGACGAAAACAATTATTATCTTGCCAGCGCCGGGAAAGCGTGGTAGCTTCTCATCATGTCGGGTCTGGAGAGAAAACGGTTGTAACAGCAACAGCGGCGCAGTCAATCAGCCCCGTCGCGATTATGGTTGTTCCATCGCGACGGCGAGACCAATTGACTGCGCCGTCGTTCGGTTATGGCTGAACGCAGAGGGCGCTGTTCAGCGCAATGATCGCATCTTTGAAGTTGTCGCGTTCGATCACGAACTGCATATTGATCTGCCGCAACGACTGGGCTATCGCGTTGATATTGATCTTGTTATTCGCAAGCACTTGTGTGGCTTTAGCCAACACGCCGGGTTTCGCAATATTCGACCCAATGACGCAAACGACTGCGACTGGCTTCACCGTAACAACCTCGTATGTCTCCTGCAACTCCTTCACTAACTCGTTGCTCAGGTCTTTTTCCCAGATGACCATCGAAATGCTGTTGGCGTTCGTGGATTTCAGGATATAGCTGATTTGATATTTGTAAAAGAGTTCCATGACATGCCAGTCAAAGCCGACTTCGCCAACCATTGACGGATCGTGAATTTCGATGATCACGACTTTATCCGTGCCAGCCACAATCTCGATTTTCGCCTCTTTCCCCATGTAATCTTTGGAAATCAACGTTCCTGGATGGTCAGGTTCAAACGTATTTTTCACGCGGATGCTGATGCCGGCGCGTTCCAGCGGTTTCGAGGCTTTCGGGTGAATCGCTTCCATGCCGATGTCAGCAAGTTGATCCGCGACGTCGTAATTCGTAAAGCCGACCGGAATCGCATTTTCCACGCCGACGATATTCGGATCGGCAGAAGAAAGATGAAATTCCTTGTGAATAATTGCCTCATCCGCGTTCACCTCTACGGCGACTTTACTGAACGTCACTTCGGAATAGCCGCGATCAAACTCCCGCATAATCCCTTCCGTGCCTTTTGTGTAGCCGGTGACAATCGCGACCGTTTTGGAAAAATCCACGTCTTTCAGCATCATGCGAACCCGCTCGTCAATTGTCAGATAACGGGAGTCATGAAAACCGCTTAAATCAATGCAGGTGGCATGAATGCCATGATTTTGGATGATATTGGCAGAGTTAAACGCGGAATGCGCTTCGCCGACCGACGCCAGCAATTCGCGGGCAGCCTGAAGAATATTCTGTTTATCCACATAGCCAGATACAATGACATCCGCCATGCTGTCCAAATACGCTCTGGTCTGCTGAATGCGCTGAGTGATATAAGCATTGGCGGCTTCAATATCCAGGCGAATATCGGCGAACGTCCTGTTAATCCCGATAAGATGCTGCAAGAGTTCATCCAGCGCGCCGACATAATCGGCGTTATTTACAAACTTTTCATAAATGCCCGGCTGACGAGTTTTTTTATGTTCCAACAGCATATTTGTGACGCCCGCATACGCCGAGACGACAAAAATGCGATTATAATAATTTTCAACATGATGATTCAAGATAATATTGTTGAGCACATCGTGGAATCTGGTCATTGATGTGCCGCCGATTTTTTCAACTGTTAACATAGTCCTGTTATTTTCGCGAACATGCCCAAAATTCGATGCTTTTTGACATCTCCGCGCTTTGACGCATTATCCCGCGTTCGTCATTATTCTCTCGTGTGTGACGCTTCATTCACGCTGATGCCTGTGGATATCCTTCTTGAAATAACTTGCGAAGATAGCACAGCACATCCATCGTGGTAATAATCCCGGAGACTTGCTGCTGTTCATCGACGATAATGACGCGATGGAGGCGTTCCGTACACATCGTATCAAGCACAATCGCCAATGTCGCCGTTTCTGGAAGCGACTTGACTTCTGGCACCATAATATCTTGCACGAACCCGCCAGTTTCTTCCATACGCGATTCCAGGAAATCTTCGGAATGTAATTCTAATTCCACCAAATCGGTCTGAGACACAAACCCGACCAGGCGTCGTTCCTCATCAATAACCGGCGCGCCGCTGATCTGATTTTCGATAAAAAGAGTCGAAAGTTCTTTTAACCCCATTTTCGGGGGCACCGCAATGACGCGCGTGATCATTACGTCTTTGGCCTGGGTTGTCAATAATCTATTCACGAGCATCTTCTCCTTCTGTGTGATCCTATAATCCAAGAGCGGTCAAAAAACGCTGGATTTGACCGGAATTTACATAAAAACTGCCAAGCGTCTGGGTTTGATGATAGCCATGCCAATCAGACCCGCCTGTCGTTAATAATCCTTTATCCTTGACAACGGTTTCGAGATAAAATTCTTCAATCGAAGGACGGCTTCCCTTAAAAATTTCGATCCCTCGCAACCCGAATGCGACGAGCGGTTCGAGATACCGATCGAAAAGCGCAATGGTCGGATGAGCAAAAATCGAAATTCCCCCGGCAGCCGCAATCGTTTCAATCGCCATCTGCGATGAGATAAAATCTCCGCTCGTATAAGTAATCTGATTGGTTTCGTAACTTAAATATCGATCAAAGGCTTCGCGAATCGTACGAACATATCCGCGTTCAATCATCAAACGTGCCACGTGCATCCGCCCAAGACTTGACGTATGAAAAGCGCTATCCACCTCTTCATACGTTAATGTTACCCCTAATTCTTGTAATCGCGCCAACACACGACGCAGCCGCGCTTGCCGCTTGTTGTGAGTCTCCTCTAACAAGGCTGTCAACGCGGGATACGCCGGATCAATCCCATAGCCGAGAATATGCAATTCGTCGGATTCGTGGTATGTGCTAAGTTCGACGCCTGAAATCAACGTCAACGAAGGATATTTCCGGCAGGCTTCCTGGGCGTCTGCCAGTCCATCAATCGTATCGTGATCCGTCAACGAAATCATGTCTAAATGGTTCTGCGCGGCATAAAAGACGATCTCAGCCGGTGAATATTTTCCGTCAGAATGATATGAGTGTATATGCAAATCAGCCTTCATGCCGAATCCTTACTTCGAGGACGAATGATCATGACTACAACGTGAAACTCCATACCATGCACCTGAAAAAACTGTCAATAGAAAATCGCCTGTCTGTGACCGCTGTGAAATATCTCGGATTTTTACGCAAGAATTTTCTATTTGACAATTTTTATTGGTGCGCGTATGAAACGACAAGAATCGGTTTTAGACAGGATAAAAGAAACTCCAGACGAAAGAGAGAGCATGATGACTCACGATACAGAAAACACCGCAGTTTATAAATTACGCGAAGCCCGTTCCGTCACGGTGATTACCGGCGCAGGCGTGTCGGCGGAAAGCGGCATTCCCACGTTTCGCGGCCCGGACGGCACATGGAGCAACGCCAAAATCGAAGATGTCGCCACGCCGGAAGGATTTCAACGTAATCCTCAGATGGTCTGGGAATGGTATCTTCGCCGCCGCAATGAATACGCCGGAGCGCAGCCGAATCCGGCGCATGACGTAATCGCTGCGATGGAGCAGCATTATCCGGAATTTTTATTAGTGACGCAAAATATTGACACGCTGCACACTCGCGCCGGAAACCGAAAAGTGCTGGAAATTCACGGCAATATCAATCAAGCCCGCTGCCTGAGATGCGACACCGTGTTCGAGAATCCGCACTTCACCCTGCCGGAAAATTCCATCACCTGCCCCAAATGCCACGCGCCCGCTCGCCCGCATATTCTCTGGTTTGGCGAAATGTACGATCCGGCGCAGTTGGAACAAATCAATCATTTTCTCGCCGCAACGGATGTCGTGCTGGTGGTCGGCACGTCTGGCGTCGTCACCACGCCAGTCTATTTTGCCTTGTATGCCAAACAACATGGCGCGTATGTGATTGAGGTCAACCCGAATGTTTCCGAAGTCTCAAAAGACGCGCATTGTCATTTACGGCAAAATGCCGGCGTTGCGTTGCCACAACTCTGGCAGGCCGTGATGGCAGAAGAGCAATGACTCCTGAACTCGTTTTTTCTCGCAATATCAAAGCCTGGGGCGCAGACAAACAGCAGCGCCTGGCAGAATGCTCCGTATTAGTGGCTGGAGTCGGCGGATTGGGGAGCGCAGTGGCGCAAGTGCTGGTTCGCGCTGGCGTTGGCAGATTGATTCTCATGGATGCGGGCGTGGTGGATGAGCCGGATTTAAATCGCCAGATTCTCTATACTGCCGCCGATCTTGGCAGGCCGAAAGTCGAAGTCGCCGCCGAAAAGCTCGCGGCGATTCATCACCAGACCACCATCGTCACGCTTCCCATGCGCCTTGAAGATGACCCGGTGCATCTCCGCGCAGCACGGCAATACGCTTTTCATGGCATCGCCGATTGTTTCGATACCTTTCGCAGCCGGTTCGTCTTAGAAAAACTGCTGACGCCAGAACAGTTTTACGTGCATGGCGGCGTGCTGAATGATTACGGTCAGATCACGACCATCAAACAAGGCGTCACGCGCACGCTCCACGAACTCTACGCCAATGTCGAAGACCCGACAGATACGCCGCTGCCGGTCATCCCGTCAATCGTGATCTGCGTGGGGACGCTGCTTGCGCACGAGGTTTTGAATAATCTCTGGGGCGCGCCGCAACTCCTGAACACGATGTTGGTTGTCGAGTTGTCTGATTTCACGTTTTCGAAAATTGCGCTGTCATAAAATTTTTTATGCCCGCAAGGTTCAGAATGTTCACAAGAAAGGAGGAACATCATGTCGCACAAAATTACCCATCTCGGCGCAGAACACTGCGTCACCGGTTCATGTCATCTGTTGCAGGTCAAGGGCGCGAATCTGCTGATTGATTGCGGCGCAGCGCAGGGGAACGATCCGTTGATTCCATTTTCAGAATGGCCGGTGCCGCCGTCGAACATTGACTGTTTGTTCCTGACTCATGCGCATATTGACCATATCGGGCGCGTGCCGGATTTGATCCGACAGGGCTTTGCCGGAGAAATCATCGCAACTCACGCCACCAAAGCGCTGATTCAGCCGATGTTCGAGGATGCGCTTCGTTTTTCGGAATGGCCGCGCAAGGATGTTGACGCCGTGCTGACCGCGATTGAAGCACGCTGTCGGGGCGTCGAATATGATCAGACAGAAGAAGCGCAGGCCGGAATTCGTTTCACGTTCGGTCAGGCCGGGCATATTCTCGGCTCGGCATTCATCCGTTTTGAGTGGAACGAACCGGCGTTTTCGGTCGTCTTTTCCGGCGACATCGGCGCGTCGGCAACGCCGATTCTGCCGGATGCGTCAATCCCCGCGCCATGCGATTTGCTGCTGATGGAAAGCACCTACGGCGACCGCAACCACGAAGACCGCAGCCAGCGCCTGCGCCGATTGGCGGAGGCGCTGTCGCGAGCGATGGCGGACGGCGGCAAGATTTTTATTCCCGCCTTTTCGCTTGGCCGGACGCAGGAACTGATCTACGAACTTGACCGCCTCTATACCGATCCGGCGTGGCAGCAGGAGTTTCCGATTTTAAAAGAACGCAACGTGCCGGTCTTCATAGATTCGCCGCTTGGCGAAAAAATTTCGACAATTTACGCCACGCTGTCGAAATACTGGGATGCCGAAGCCAAAGTGAGCGTGAAACGCGGCGATCATCCGCTGAATTTCGCGCAATTACACAACGTCGAAAGCGGCAGGGAACATGATGAATTATTAGACATGCGCGGCCCCGCCATTATTATCGCCGGAAGCGGCATGTGCACCGGTGGGCGGATTATGGCGCATTTGCAGCGCGGATTGGCGGACGCGAAAAATGACATTCTTTTTGTCGGCTATCAAGCCGACGGCACGACCGGGCGCGATATTATCACATATAGCCAAAAACCGGGCGGCTATGCGCGGATTGACGGAAAACAGATTCCGATTCACGCAAATGTGCATGTCTTGTCAGGTTATTCGGCACACGCCGATCAGAAAGATTTGCTGCGCTGGGTCGAAAGCATGTCAACCAAACCAGACAAGATTAAACTGATTCACGGTGAAACTGAGGCGCAGCAGGCGCTCGGCGACGCGCTCCGCCAGCGGGGATATGCGGTAGTTTGAAAGAAGAGGAGTGCAAAAGCTTGCTTTTGCGGCCTGATAAATTCAGTGATGGCGTGACGATGCCACGCTGCAAAAGCAAGCTTTTGCACTCCTGTTGCGGTTTATTCATACCGCAGCGCGACAATCGGATCAAGCGCAGCGGCTTTCCGTGCCGGATAATAACCGAAAAACATGCCGATACCGCCGGAAAACGCAAATGCAACGCCGATAATGAACGGGTTAATCACAATCGGCATGCCGAGCACTTTGCCGATACCGTAACCAGAGCCAATTCCGGCGGCAATGCCGAGCATTCCGCCCAATAAGCTTAACATCATCGCTTCAATCAAAAATTGCGTTAGCACGTCGCCGCCACGCGCGCCGATAGCGAGCCGGATGCCGATTTCCCGCGTCCGCTCCGTCACCGATACCAACATGATATTCATAATTCCGATGCCGCCGACGACCAGCGAAACGCCCGCAATCGCGCTCAGCAGAATCGTCAACATGCCAGTGACAGAAGTGGCGGTTTCAGCAATATCCGTCTGCGAACGAATCGAAAAATCATCAGAATCTCCGGCCTGAAGATCATGCTCCTCGCGCAAGATGTTTGTGATCTCTTCTTTCGCGGCATCCATCTGGTCTTCAGAGGTCACGCTGATAATCAACCCCATTGGCCGCCGATTGCCGCCGAGACGATAATACGCTGTCGTGGCTGGCACAAGCATCATATCGTCCTGATCTGTACCATTCGCGCTCTGCCCTTTTTTCGACAACAAGCCAATCACTTCGAACGGCACGTTTCTCAGGCGGATTTTCTGCCCAACCGGATTTTGATTCGGAAACAGGTTTTCTACGACAGTCTGACCAATGACAATTTTTTTCGATCTGGCTTTCATATCGCGCTCGGTGAAAAACGTCCCTTGCGCTAACGGCCAGTTGCGAATATCTAAGAACGATGCCGAGACTCCCTGATAGGACGTTGACCAGTTGTTCGATCCCGCCACGACTTGCCCGCTTCCGCGAATTTCCGGCGAGATATACTTCACGAGCATAGACTTTTTCTGAAGGGCCTCAACATCATCGAGCGTGATGGAATTTCGCGTTCCTGCGCCTAAATTCACCGCACCAGACCGATTAAAACTCGGCATCACCATCAGCAAGTTTGTGCCAAGCGACGCGATTTGATCTTGAATCTGACGCTGTGCTCCATTGCCGATGGAAACGA
>DF820456.1:350746-353540 GCA_000739515.1 Candidatus Moduliflexus flocculans | reverse complement strand
AAGTTTGTGCCAAGCGACGCGATTTGATCTTGAATCTGACGCTGTGCTCCATTGCCGATGGAAACGAGCGCAATTACTGCACCGACGCCGATGATAATTCCTAACATGGTTAAAAAGCTGCGCATGCGGTTGCGCATAATGCTTTGAAAGGCCACGCGAATCAAATTCTTCCATTTCATTGAGTGTTCTGGAACACCCCAGTCAGGGTTTTCCCCCAAACAGGAGCTTTCCGTTTCATATTGTTTCAGACGCGTTCGCGATCTTCCGATCCTTGACCGGTTCATCGCGACGAAGTTCGCCGTCGCGCAATTCGATAATCCGTTTGGTGTATTGCGCAATGTCCGGCTCATGCGTAACTAATAGGATCGTAATCCCTTGCTCGTTCAATTCCTGAAAGAGCGCCATCACCTCTGCTGATGTATGCGTGTCGAGATTCCCCGTCGGTTCGTCCGCTAAAATCAACGCCGGATCATTCACTAAGGCCCGCGCAATCGCGACGCGCTGCTGTTGTCCGCCGGAAAGCTGACTCGGCACATGATCGAGACGTTCGCCAAGCCCAACGCGCCGCAAGGCTTCGACCGCTTTTCTCTGCGCATCTTTGACATGATGGCGGCGATCATATAAAAGCGGCAGTTCGACGTTTTCGACCGCAGTTGTGCGCGAAAGCAGATTGAAGCCCTGAAACACGAAACCGATTTTTTGATTGCGGATATCCGCTAATTGCTTTTTACTCAAGGAATTCACATGCACGCCATCCAAATAATACTCTCCTTGCGATGAATAATCGAGACAGCCTAAAATATTCATAAACGTAGATTTTCCAGAACCGGACGCGCCCATAATCGCAACGAATTCTCCCGGTTCGACGGTCAGCGACACGCCCTGCAACGCATGGACTTCTACATCTCCCATGCGATAAGTTTTTCGCAATTCTTTGACTTGAATCGTATTCATAATGAGAACCTCTGCATACGCGATCTCCTCAAAATGGCGGCGGGCCGCCAGGAGGGCCTCCGGCATTTGCGCCGCGCTTGCCGCTCATTAACGATGAGAGCGCATTTGTGTTGCTATTGGCTGATTTTTTTTCTACTGTCGCCGTGCCGGTAATCACCCGAAGCCCTTCGCGCAATTCGCGGCTTTCCGAGACTTCTGTCACTGTGCCATCGGTGATGCCCGGCTTAAAGCGTGCCATGCCGATTTTACCTGTATCATCAAGATAAAACACCCGGCTAAAATCAGACGACGCGTTATTGCCTGGCATTCCTTCTGCCGGGGGTTGCATTCCATTTGGCGGAGCAGGCGGCCTGCCGTTGTCGCCCTGCGCCCCTGTCGCTTGCTGCTGCCGCAACGCCGCAAACAGTTCTTGCGTCGGTTGAAAACTCAAGGCTGTATTCGGCACCGTGAGCACGTCTTGCCGCTCTTCAACGATAAAATCCACCGTAGCCGTCATGCCAGGCAGCAGCAGCCCTTTTTCATTTAATGCGTCCACCACTACTGTGTACGTCACGACATTTTCAACCGTTTTGGGCTGCAAGCGGATTTGTCTGACCGTTCCGGTAAACGTTTCGTCGTCATACGCCTGCACAGTGAAACGCACAGACATCCCATCTTTGATTTTGCCAATATCGCTTTCATCCACCGCAGCCTCGATTTGCATGTGCGACAGGTCTTCCGCAATCGTAAAAAGCGTGGGAGCGCTCATGCTTGCGGCAATCGTCTGACCGGCGTCAATCGAGCGCTCGATGACTCGCCCGGAAATCGGCGAACGGATTTCCGCGTATTTCAAGTTCGTTTTGGCGCGTTTTACGGCGACTTCAGCCGATTTCACCGCGGCAGCATTCGTTGCGACGTCTGTTTTATTCGCCAAAAACGTAATTTCCGAAATATAGCCCTCCTTAAATAATTTTTCATTCCGTTGATATTCGGTTTGCGCCTGTTCGAACTGCGCTTTCGTTTTCGCAAGATTCGCTTCCGCTTCATTCACGGACGCCGTCAGCAGCGAGGTGTCAACAATCGCCAACACTTGCCCTTTTTTGACTTCGTCGTTATAGTCGGCCAGGACTTTTTCCACCGTGCCGGAAACTTGCGAGCCGACTTCCACTGTCCCGACCGCGCTCAGCGTACCGGTGCTTGAGACCAGGTTTTCAATGCTGCCGCGTTCCAGCATGGAAAATTGATACTCCGTCTCTTGCTTCGAACTGCCGAGACGTTGAAATGCCAATACGCCTCCTGTAACGAGCAGGAGAATGATCAGAATGCTTATAATTAATTTTTTCATGAGATTTTTCCTCCGTTAATTGCAATTTTTTACATCGCCGTCATCTTCAATCGCATAACATGCGGTTTCATTGTCATCGAGATGAAATGTTCCTGAGCGCCCGGTTTCGGTCGTGCCTTTATCTCGAAAAACAGCAAGGTAATAGTAATCTTCCTCAATATCTTCTAACGAATCGGCATACCCGTTATCAGGGTATTCATCCAGGCTACAGCTCGATACCAGCGAATCATCGCTGACGAGATGCAGTTCTGCGCGATATTCATGATCGTTGTCGTAATTATACAGATATACCGTTGCCGTATCGTCCTCTGTTGTGGTGGTCAAGATATCATCACATCCGGCGGTCAAGCCGAGAACTGCCAACATTCCCATCAGAAACATCCCTTTTGCGTTCAACATATCCATGAATCGAATGCGTAGTGTCGTCATCATATCGCTAAAAATTCACAGGCGCATCGTGAATGAACAGACCGAAAGACCATTCACTCACGCGCGCCGATTATTTGAAATCAACTC
>DF820456.1:347515-350729 GCA_000739515.1 Candidatus Moduliflexus flocculans | reverse complement strand
GGCGCATCGTGAATGAACAGACCGAAAGACCATTCACTCACGCGCGCCGATTATTTGAAATCAACTCTTCAGTTCGTTATTCCTGTTGCGATGGTTTCGGTCCTGGCCCGGCAGGGCGCATTTTTTGCTGCTGTTCCTCGAAATAGGTCTGCAATTCTTTGATTTGCGCATCGCTTAAAAACGCGGCAACTTCTTTTTCAAATGACTGGCGAAGTTCAGTCAATTCTTTCGGTTCAGCAGGCGCGTTTCCATTTCCAGGCGCATTCCCGTTCGCATCCGCAGGCGGCTCCGGGCGATCTCCAGATGGCGGTTCAGGACGGTCACCAGACGGTTGATTCATCTGGCCTTCCGGTCGAGACTTTTCGAACAGTTCGTTGCGTTTTTCAAGATAGCTTTGCAACGCAGACTGTAGCTGTTTTTCCTGATCCGCTGTCAGCGTTAAACGGCTTTTCAGATCACTCATCATCTGATTCGCCATCTCTTTCGCAGACGGCGGCTGCGGCCTGCCGCGTTCTTTGGTTGATGCCGCAAACGTGGTGGTAGAGACGTAAAAGATCGAGTACACAACCATCACGATTCCACAGAGAAACATATAAAATTTTTTGTTCATAAACATCCTCATCGAGATAAAAAGACGCACCTCTCTCAAGAGATTTGCAGAAATACGCCTTTTATGAATTGTTTTTTTAAGGGACTGAGATCACTAAGCGACACGATTTTCTGAGCACAAATCACATCTATCTCAGGCGATTTATGGAGAAGGCTATAACCTGAGAATATGGAGATTTTGAAGGCGGGCTTTGCCGGAAATGCCCTGCGCATTCTGCGGCAAACAGACAGAGATGGCAAGCATGATAAACATGCTCATCATGGGAATTGCCGCCGAAACGTCGCCAACTCTTCTGACGTCCGGGGTTGTTGGAGTATTTGAGGAAAATAATAACGATTGCAGCTTTATCTGCAACAGACGGAAAATTCGCAGAGAGGCCAAACGATGCAGAAACGCTTCGAGTTGCTGTGGCGTAAGAACTTCGCAGATCAATTTCCATTCTGCCGCCTGAAGACTCTGAAAAGACGCGATCAGACTCGGCGTTCTTTCTTGCCCCAGCGATTTAGGAGGCAGCGGCAGCGCGTGGCGCAGCCGATTTTTTTGCGTTTCGGAGAGGCGCAACTGTTCATCAGAAAGCGCAATAAGAAGCAAAGGAGGTTGCAGCCCAGGCCGTCCGCCGATCAGACGCTCCGCGAAAGAGGCGCGGCGGATAGGAACTGTTCGGGCATGGTTCCATTGCGCGGCAATAAGCTGCGCCGCCAGCATCGCACACAACGCGATGATCATCCCATGCCATATATGCGCATGTTTTCTTTGCATAATCTTCAAATGTCTGTTATCGGTTTGCAAAAATTCTTTCATACTTTAAAGACGAAATGAGTATCTCGAAAGTTTCAGAAAACCAATTTTTTGTTCGGCATAAATCATTGCCAGAATGTATTGTAAGCCATGATCGGCTGGCGTTCCGCGTTCCCTGAGGCATTCCAGGAAACCCCGCAGCCCATTCCTTGAGCCTACCGAAGGGAACACCGGAACGCTCGTTATAAAACTTATCGCATTATTTAGCTGCATTGAACGGGCGATAGGAGTGTCAAAGCTTGATTTGACCGCGAAATCAAGATTTCGCACTTCTGCGTAAGGTTCAAGAGTTCTGAAGAATTCTGTAACAGCCCTGTCCTCATATCGCCGCGTCATGCTCACGCCTTTTTTCTTGACAGCAATCGGCGGGGTTGACGATGTAACGCGCATGACAGATCATCCCTATCAATTATCCATTGTTGTCCCCGTATATAACGAATCCGACATGATCGAGGCATTTCATCGCAAAGTGACAGAGGTCATGACGGCGATGGCGCTTGCATACGAAATCGTGTTTGTGGATGACGGAAGCTCGGATGATACGGTGGCCAAAATAGAGGCGTTAGCGCAACAGGACGCGCATATTTCCGGCGTAAAATTCTCGCGCAATTTCGGAAAGGATATGGCGCTGTTGGCGGGACTTTCCCACGCTCGCGGCGAATATATGCTGATGATTGACGGCGACTTGCAGCATCCGCCGGATTTGATTCCCGATCTCTGGCGTCACGCGCAGACCGCCGATATTGTCTATACCGTCAGAACGGAGGATCGCGGCGTCGGACTCTTCAAAAAATATTCATCCAAACTCTTCTATCGCCTTTTTTCGTATTTAGCCGATGCCACATTAGAACAAGGGACGACCGATTTTAAAATTATTTCCCGCAAAGTGCGCGATGCGATCACGTCAATGGACGAACGCGATTTATTTTTGCGCGGCATGTTTTCCTGGATTGGCTTCACCTCCACACGCGTTGAATTCATGCCGATTGCGCGTCCGCAAGGAGGCTCGAAATATAATCTGCGGCGGCTGCTGAACCTGTCAATCAGCGGCATCACGTCGTTTTCCACCGTGCCGATCCGCCTGTCGCTGCTGCTTTGCGCCTTTTCGCTCTGCGTCGCCTTTCTGTACAGCGTCTATGCGCTTTATTCCAAATACATCCTACTTCAGGCCGTGTCGGGCTGGACATCGCTGTTGATTCTGATGTCGCTTTTTTGTTCCGGCATTTACATCATGCTCGGCATTATCGGCGAGTATATCGCCAAAATCCATATCGAAACCAAAAAACGCCCGCGCTTTATTATTGACCGTGTCATAAAACATGACTAATTCCAGTTGGTATAAAACAATTGCCGTTGTAGGGCGAAATTCCTTTTCGCCCACGCCGAAACGGAGTTTCGGTATACAAGGTTATTCTCACTAATGTTGAAACCTCGTATCCTGTTTATCATAGAATGCGTCATTGCGTTTGCGCTCTGCCTATTCCTGCTGATCCTCCTGACCGGCGGTTTTTCATGGCACATCGGAAGAGTTCGCATCAGCGCACACGGCCTCGCACTCCCGGCGGCAGTGTTCGCAGTGGCTTTAATTGCGCGTCGCATCGCTGCCGGAAGTTTTTTTCAAAACAGCCCACTTACCTCCAACATCGAATCTGCGCTAAATCGCGCCAACGCGCCTCGCGTCAGGAAACAATATCGCAGCGTCATATTAATCGCGCTTGCTTTCTTCCTGCTGGCGTATGTTTTTAATCCGCTGCAACGCGGACTGCGCGGCGAATATTTTCAAACTCCGGATTGGTCTGGCACACC
>DF820456.1:327311-347409 GCA_000739515.1 Candidatus Moduliflexus flocculans | reverse complement strand
TTTTTAATCCGCTGCAACGCGGACTGCGCGGCGAATATTTTCAAACTCCGGATTGGTCTGGCACACCGTTGATGATTGTTCGTGAAACGACGCTGAATCTTTCGCGGATGCAGGCGTATCACCCCGACATCCCCGAACGATACAGCGTCCGCTGGACTGGATACGTCGTTATTCCGAACAACGGCGAATATCAATTCAGCACGGCCTCAGACGACGGCTCGCAACTCTGGCTGGACGAGCAGCTTGTTGTGGATAACAGCGGAACGCACGGGCTTGAGGAACGCACCGGGACGATTGCGCTTGAAAAAGGCGTTCATGCGCTGCGGATTGATTACAGCCAGGAGACCGGCGGCGCGGAATTCCGCGCTTTCTGGATGCCGCCAAAACAGAAACGGCAATCGCTCTCGACTGCGCTCTTATTGACGCGGCAGCCTTCGCCAGTTGAATTTGTGGTGGGGCGAATCTGCAATGCCATTGTTATTCTTGGAAAATTGTTCGGCCTGATTACGCTCACATTCGCCGGAATGCTGTTGCTGTTCAATCGCGCCTGGCTCTGGTCTTTTAGTAAAAATGCACCGCCAATTCGCGCGGCGCGTCAACTTCTCAGGCCAGATGTTCCCGCTATCGCCTCACCAGAGCCGCCATCATACAGCCGCTGGCCGCTTCTCGCCGCGTTTATCGCGTTTCTGCTGTTGAGTCTCGTCTGGACGCATCCCTTCATAACGCAATTCTCTACCAAAATGTTCGGCATCGGCGGCGACCGTTATATCCATCTCTGGAATATGTGGTGGATGAACAAGGCGCTGGTAGAATTACACGTGAATCCGCTGACGACGGATTACCTGTTTCAGCCAGCAGGAATTGACCTCTCGTTCCATGATTACAGCCTTTTTAACGCTCTGCTTTCCGTGCCATTGCAACGCTTTCTGACGTTGACAGAGATTTATAATCTGCTGATGCTCGCGTCGTTCGTGGTCGGCGGATTCGGCTGCGTGCTGCTGCTGCGCTATCTCACCGGCAGCACACTGGCGGGCGTGATTTCCGGCCTGATTTTCGCGTTCTGGGGCGGTCGCGCCTATTACGTTGACCATCTCAGCCTGATGTCCATGCAATGGTTTCCGTATTGCGCGTTGTATCTCATCAAAACTGTCCGCGAGCGTTCGTATCGCGCACCGCTGCTGGCCGCACTCTTTTTTATCATTAACGCGCTGACGGCATGGTATTACGCCATTTACATGAGCCTGTTCGCCGCACTTTACCTCCTGTATGCTGCGCTTGCCGAGCGCAAGCAGGTCTGGACGCTCGCATTTCTCAAGCGATTTGCGTTGTTTGCCGGAACGTTTCTCCTGATCATGCTGCCGATTCTGCTCCCGATGTTCAAACAAATCGCGGGCGGCGGCGATTATATGATCTCCGAAGTGTACAAAACCGACGCCGTCAGCCTGAACACGCTTCTGCTGCCGAGCGTCAATCACGATGTGCTCGGCAAATACATGCGGCGCTGGTATATCAATCACAATCACCCGATGCAATGGGGCATTCCCGGCGGCTCGTTTCTCGGCTACGCCACCATGCTGCTCTGTCTCTACACGCTCCTCAAACTGCGCCGCCTGAAGCCGCATTTCTGGCTCTTCGCGTTCGCGGTGTTCCTGATATTGGCGATGGGGCCGAATGTGATGCTGTTTTCGGCCATTTATGAATCGCTGCCGTTACCATACCAATTGCTGCAAAAACTGCCACTGCTGAATATTATCAGAATTCCGGTGCGGTTTATGGCGCTGGTCATGCTTTCTTGCGGCGTGTTGGCGGGATACGCCTGCTGGGATATTTTCCGGCGCGTCCGGTTCAAATTCGTTTTGTTTCTGGCGTTCGCCGCGATCATTTTGTTCGAGCAATATCGCGAATATTATTTCAGTGCGCCTGAGCCTGTGCCGGATTTTTATCAGCAATTAGCCCAGGATACCGATGATTACGCCATTTTAGAGCTTACGCCGCTTTTTAACTGGCAGCATTCCTCGTTGCGCTCGTCGCTTTTTCAGATCACGCACCAGAAAAAGCTGTTTCACGGCCATGTATCGCGCGTTCCCTGGGAGAAATATCAACAAGCCTACGCGCTCTATGCAATCTTTGACGATCTGTTAACGTTGTCGCAGACCGAGCGTGAGGTCTGCGCCGCCGAGCAAGCCACAGCGCCGTATTTTCTGACCGTCGCCGACGCGGCGGAGATTTTCGATATTCTGCGCCTGTACAATGTTCGTTATGTCGCCTTATATAACGATTACTGGTATGGAAGTTATCATAAAAATCAGCAACGGCTTCAGCAGATTTTCGGCAAGCCGACCTCCACAAGCCCACTCGTAACATTTTACCGCGTTCCGCCCGCCGCGCCAACAAAAACGCTGATTTTTCCGGCGCTTGGCATGTTTCCGCTGACATTTTCGAAAGCGGGCATTCCAGAGCGGCAGCTTGCACCTGAGGCCGAATTGATCGTCTGGAATCTTGAACAGGCCAATGCTATTGAATTACGCTTTGATGCCATTCGGTCGCAACAGCCAGAAGAACCTTTTGAAGTCACGCTGAATGGCGAACCACTTGGCAAAGGTATTGCGACGGCTGAATGGAATGTCGTTCAACTTTCTGCCGGGATATTACGCCATGGCAAAAACGGCATTCGCATTAAAACTGCTGCCAATGGCAGTCACAAATATGGCATTCGCGTGCGTAATATTGAGGTGAAGCTTTCCAATGAAAACCATTCATAAATCATGGCTCTCCCCGATCAGCATGATTATTTTTGCGGGAATCGGATGCGGATCGTTCTTTCTGCTTCGCGCTGCCACAATCGCTTATAGCGTCGGCTATCCAGCCAGCGCGTTTTCTTTCGGCGTCTGGATCGCATCGCTTCTGTTCTATGGGATGCTGGGAATTGCCGGAATATCGGCGATCTGGGCTGGCTGGTCGCAGTTGCTTTCTCGAAAAACCGGGCGCAGTTTTTCGGATTGCATGAGGGAAGATGCCGCGACGTTCGCTCCATGCGGCTTATTGCTGTGCGCCTGGTACAGCCGCCTGTCAGCCGAATTCCCTGTATTCTCGGCGTTCAGCGCCAGTTGGCTCTGGTTTGCCGCTGCCGTGATGGCAACCTGCTATCTTAAAATCCTGCAATGGCCATCAACTCGCCCGCAAGTTCGCCAGCCGCGCCGCCATCTGCTGCTTGCGCTTGCTGCCATCAGCATCATCGTGTACGGCGTATCAGGCCGATACGCGCTGCTTCGCTCCGGTTTCGGCGGCGATGAGCCGCATTACCTGCTCATCGCGCATAGCCTCGTCCACGATCACGATCTGAACATCAGCAACAACTATCGCCAACAAGATTACAAGGCATTTTATACCTCAGGTCTAACAGCGCATGTCAGCATCGCCAAAAACGGCACGCGCTATCCGGGGCATCCGCTCGGCCTGCCCTTGCTGCTTGCGCCAGCCTACGCCCTGTTCGGCGCAAACGGCGCCATCGGCATGATGGTCATTTTCGGCGCGTTGTTCGGGCTTCAAATTTATCTGTTCGCATTCGAAGTGGCCGCATCGTCGCGGCTTGCCCTGCTGCTCTGGGCGCTGATGAGCTTTACGCCGCCGATTGTGCTATATTCATCGAAAATTTACCCGGAAATTCCGTCGGCGCTGCTGCTGATCACGGCGTATCGGGAACTCCGCGCCTGTCGCCTGACGTATCGCTCCGCCGTTCTCTCTGGCCTGGCATTAGCGATATTGCCCTGGATGCACCAGCGCATGATTCTCCCGGCGCTGCTGTTGGCCGGTTTCGCCCTCTGGCAATCTATTCCGGTCATCCAGCACTCGCTACGCCCGAAATCCGCCTGGCATTGTGTTGTGCTACCTGTCGCCAGTCTCTTTTTCTCGCTTGGCGTGATGGGCGCGTATTATTTCATGATTTACGGCAATCCGCTCCCGACCGCGCCATACAACAGCGTCGGCGTCAAACAGGTTTTTTCGCTGCACGTGCTGCTCAGGGAAGGCTTGTTAGGACATCTGTTCGATCAAGAAGCCGGCCTGCTGATGTTTGCGCCGTATTATCTGTTTGCTTTGCCCGGCTTGCTGCTGCTGTTCCGGCAACGACGCGCACAGGCGGTCTGGCTCGCGCTCTGCATTCTGAGCATTTACGTGATGTGCGGCGGTTTTGATCAAACCTGGCGCGGCGGCTGGAGTCCGGCCTCGCGTTTTATGGTCGCGCTGCTGCCATTCCTTGTGACGCCGCTCTGTCTTTGCCTGAGCAGTCGCCTATCCCGCGTCTATCATCTGTTATTCGGATTGTTTGCGATCATCAGCCTGCTCTGGACGGCTCAATTCATGGCATCCCCGTTGTTGGCGATTATGCGCGGCACGGGGCAAAACACCCTGCTTCAGCAGCGATTGGCGCTTTCCTGGTTATCAGCGTATCTCCCATCATTTCCGGCGCATCTTCAGCGCGAATATTTAATTGTCGCCTTCTGGACGCTGTTGTTCGCTGCGCTTGCGTTTGGCGCGTCTCGCTCGGCGCTGTCCGGCAAACCATCGCAGCGGTCGCCGCTAATCGCGTTTTACGGGATTCTGATAAGTTCTGCGCTGTTGCTTTCAGCGCTCGTTCCCGACTCGAGCAAACAGACGTCGCTGGGCGATAACCGGCAGAAACACGAATTCCTTGTCCAACTCCTGCAAGCACGCCACCCTGATTTTCCGCCGTTATCGGAATTAGCCGAGACACTGCGTTTCGAGTATCTGAACACGCCTAAACGCGGCGAAGTCAATGCTCACGGCGAACGCACGATTGTCAGCGGCCCCTGGGAATTATTTCCGCCCGGCAAATACACCGCGCTGTTCGACATCAGCGCAGAATTGACGCAAGCGACGGAAAAGCGGGTCGTGTCGTTCGACATTTCGGCCAAACATGGAGCGCAGGTATTTGCCAGCCGTTCACTGCGAGGCGGAGATTTTGAGATATCAGGAACGCGCCAACAGATTGCACTGCCATTTGAATTGCCGGATGTGATCCCTGATTTGGAGACGCGCGTCTATTTCCATAATGTCGCGAATGTGACCATTCACAAAATTATTGTTGTCCCGGATATTGCCGAATTGTACTACAACGCCGGTTTAATGGCGTCAACAGCCGGGCAGACGCATCGCGCGGAAATGCTTTGGCAGCAGGCCGGAAGCGATGGAAAACATGCGCTCGCCTGCTACCAGCTTGCGCGGCTTAAACAGGATACCGGACAATGGAACGAGTCGCGCCGCTGGCTGGAGCGCGCGCTCACGCTTCAGCCCGATTTCGCCGACGCGCAGTATCGTCTGGGAATCGCCTATCAGGAAATGAAGCAGGACACAGAAGCGCAAGCCGCGTTCGAAGAAGCCGTTCGCCTTCTTCCTGCGCATCTCGACGCCTGGCAGCGCCTCCGACAATTCGCGCAGCAAACCTCGAATTCTGTTTTAGAGCAGCAGGCCGCGCAACGCATCGAACACCTCTATCAGCCTGAACATCGGCTTGCGATAAATCTCGGCAATCGCATCCAGCTTGCAGGGTATTCAATTCATCAATCTGCGCCAGAAAGCGTGACGCTCGATTACTGGTGGAAGGCGCTTTCGCCGATATCCGCAAATTATCTGCTCTTCACCCATTTTACGCAATGGGGACGCCTTCGCGTTCAATACGATGATTTCCTGACTGCCGTTCTCCCGGAAACCGATGAAATAGCTCCGCATCCGACCACAACATGGCAGATCGGAGAAGTCGTACATACCCGCGTAACACTTGCCGCAGCAAAAGGGACATACACGCTCTCATTCGGCCTCTGGGAACCCCAATACACGCAAGAGCGGCTGGGTATTCTGTCGCCATCGCCGCGCCTCGTGCCGCTCCAAATTCCTCGAGCCGTCACGCTCGGTAGGGTGACAGTACATTAAGCGCCAATAGAGCCATCCTCAATGAGTAGTGAGTTTGTTCCCTTCGATACGCTCAGCGTACGCCGTTCCCTGAGCGTGTCGAAGGGAATATTTCAAGGAGAACTGTGCGCTGGCAGTTTCTTTCCAAATAACCGGTGAAATATCTCCTGAATTGCCGGCATTTTTTGTTCAACATCAGCCAACAGCGCCATTTGCACGGCTGCGCGCTGCAAGTTCTGCGTGGGATACGTTATGTGCGGATAATACACGTCGCCGCGCAGATAATCCGTCAGGAACCGCGTGGCTTGCTCAAAAATGATCACCGGAATCGCCTGGGGCAACAACTGGATTTCCGCCGCAGTCAGTACGTCGCGCATGATCTCTAAATAGCCAGTCGCGATGCCTTCAAAAATCGCTAGATCAAAATGTACCGCCGCGATGTCTTGAGTTTCTTCGCCAGCGGGGTTCGCGGAAGAACGCAAGCAATCGCCAAAATCAAAATGCGCTAATCCGCCTTTGACCGTATCTAAATCAATCATGCCGATGCCGCGTTGCGTGTGGGTATCCATCAGGATATTATTGATTTTCGGATCGTTGTGGACGACCCGCGTCGGCAATAATCCAACCTGCCAGGGAGCCATCAGCGCATCGGCCAGCGCCGCACGAGCCTGCGCCTGTTGAATGAGGTCTTGCGCCTGCGGCTCTTGTTTCCGCGTTTCAATGGCGGGATTCGGCTGGGGCATTGTCACTGCCGCACAAAACTGCTGAAAATATTGCGGCGTATCGTGAAAGCCGGGCAAGGTATCGTGCAATTCATCGGGCGGCAAATCCGCGACGAACCGTTGAAATTCGCCAAGCGTTTTGCCGGCTTCGTAGGCGTGTTGCGGATGTTGAATGGTGTCGTATGTCACCGCATCGGTGATAAACATCGTCGTGCGCCAATATTCGCCTGCGGGGTCGCGATAATACGGCTGGCCATCCCGCGCTGGCACAAGACGCAAGGTGACTTTGCGGTTGCGGTCGCTGCCGTCAGTTCCGGCAATTTTGGCGCGAATATGTTCGGTTACGCGCTGCATATTTTCCAGCACGAATAACGGTTGCCGAAACACCGCCTGATTCAGTCGTTGATGAACATACCAGCGGACGCCCTCGGCGTTTTGCACGGTGCTGCGATAGGTTTGATGAATCAGCCCTGTGCCAAAAGGCTCGACGGCGACGACTTCGCCACCAAGTTGAAATTGCTGCGCGATAGCGTATAAAGTTTCTCTATCCATAATCTCAAATGTATCGTTATTTTAACTCCACTACCGCGTTGACTCTTTTCGTCGCAGGATACGGCGTAGAATTCGGTTTCCCCTGTTAGACGGTTCACCGTAGGCGATATAGAATTGCGACCTGATAAAAACTACAACGAATGGGAGCGTGGGACTGTTCGAATTCGTTCCCTTTTCCTATTCGTTGTAGTTTTTGTATGGTCAGAGCGGCATTCAGGCAATATCGCGCTTATTCGTGGCCGTTGCCATTAATAAACGCCTGCACCATCTGATACGCTTCATCATCGGTGTATTGTTGCGGCGGATGTTTGCAGAAGTAGGCGGAGGGCGCGTGGAGAATGCCGCCTTCGCCTCGATTCAACGCCAACTTCGCACAGCGGATCGCGTCAATCGCCACGCCCGCCGAATTCGGTGAATCTTCGACGGATAAGCGCAGTTCCAAATTCATCGGCACGTCGCCGAATAATTTGCCTTCCATGCGGATAAAGCAGACTTTATTGTCATTCTGCCAGGGAACGTAATCGCTCGGCCCGACATGAATGTTATGTGCGTCAAGCCGCTGCGCCATCACCGATTGC
Organism: Candidatus Moduliflexus flocculans; assembly: GCA_000739515.1. Classification (GTDB taxonomy): domain Bacteria; phylum Moduliflexota; class Moduliflexia; order Moduliflexales; family Moduliflexaceae; genus Moduliflexus; species Moduliflexus flocculans. Next base: position 339,629 of record DF820456.1, on the reverse strand, counting down.
ACCGCTTCCGTTTTCGAGACTTTTTTCGAGGCTAACCGGCTGCGATTCAACATATTCAAAAAGTCGGTATTGCCACCAGTATTTAACTGATAGGTGCGGTCTAACTTCACGCCGCGTTTTTTGAACAGATCGGTCAAGGTGCGATGCGTAATGGTTGCGCCTAACTGCGCCTTGATGTCATCGCCGATAATCGGGAGATTTTTCGCGGCGAATCGTTGCGCCCAGGCCGGATTGCTGGCGATAAACACCGGCATGTTATTGATAAATGCGATTCCGGCTTCCAACGCGCATTCGGCATAAAAGCGGGTCGCATCTTCCGAGCCAACCGGCAAGTAATTCAGCAAAATATCCGCTTTCGACTCTTTCAGAGTGCGGACAACCTCTTCTTCTGTCGGTTCGAGCGCATCAGCAGGAACAAAGGTGTATTGTTCCTCGTAATCCTTCATGTGGCCGGAAAAACCGTCGAGGATTTTTCCCATTTTCACCGTCACGCCGGACGCAGGCAGATTGTCGCAAAAGACCGCTGTGCAATTCGGTTTCGCAAAAATCGCAGCATTAACATCCTGCCCGACTTTGCGCTTATCAATATCGAATGCGGCCACCACGCGAATATCGCTCGGCTTATAGCCGCCGATTTCCCAGTGCATCAAGCCAATGGCGTCTTCAGCCTGTTTATCTTTGTAATAGTAGATACCTTGAATGAGCGAACTGGCGCAATTGCCAATGCCCACAACTGCAATATTGATTGCGTTCATTATTACACCTTCCTTAGATTGTTACTCATGTTACGCAGCCGATTCGAGACGAATGACCGCACCCTCCCCTCCGGGGAGGGGTTGGGGGTGGGTTCTTGACACGAGCAATCACTCACGGACGAACCCACCCCTTGCCCCTCCCAGGAGGGGAATTGTCGGCGGCGCTGCGTAACATCAGATTGTTAATTGTTGAGGAGTATGTGCCAATTCATGTGACCGCAAAAGAAGCGGCAACATGAGACGGTTGTGAAAGATGTCCCGGTTGAGAAACGATTCCATGCGAGCGAACCTTCTCGCTCATCCCTGCGGTCAGCGAGGCTGGCAGCGCCAATTGCTGCCGCGTGATGTATTGTCCGGCAATATGGCGCGCCGCAAGAGCAGACGCCTCTTCAGCAGCCGGGGCGATAGGTGCGCCTTCAAGAATATGATGCACAAGGTATGCGGCAAAAAACACATCCCCTGCGCCTGTCGGATCAATCATTTGCTTCACTGGATACGCCGTATATCGGATTTCTTCCCCTGCGCAAGTTCTTACGATCCCGCCTCGCGACCCGTAGGTCACTAATATTTCTTGAATCTGATACCGCGCTAACAATTGCGGCAAGCTGGCCTGTTCATATTCTAATACGAGCGCTAATTCTTCTTCCGAGGCTTTCACGATGTCAGCCGCCCGCAGCGCGTGGGCGAGTTCCGGCGAAACAACCGGAACAATGGTGTCATGCACTCGTTGTCTTACATATCCTTGCAAATCGAGACTGACAAAGCGTTCGAGCGCATTGATCTGCTGAAGCGCGTCCGACGCAATATCGTCGGGGAAAAGCGGCCCAAGATGGAGCAAGCAGGAGGAATTCACGAGGGGGGCGATCTGCGCAAACGTAATCGGACTCGCAACAGAAGGGAGTTCCTGCCATCTGGCGTCGCCGTCATTGTAATTCACAAAATAGGTGGTGCGCGCGGTGTCGCCGTTGCAAACGCGAATCTGCTCCTGATGAAACCGATCAAGCAGCGCAACGTCTTGCGGCGCCACATTCGACACAATGACTGTGGTCACGCCATGCCGTTGAAACGTCAACCCAGCATAGGTTGTCACGCCGCCTAACTGAAAACTATGGTTTTGCGACTGCACTACCTGATCAATGGTTGTCGAACCAACTACAATCACACGATGTTCAAACATAGTATCTCCGTTAAAAGAATTCAGAATTTGTTGAGGTCATTTTAACCAGCAAAACAATTTGAGACAATACTGACAATTCTTTTTCGAGGAGCAAAAACCTCTTGGTATTAAAGCGGTTTCAGAAAAATATCGAAAAGTTCTTGAAAGAATTTCTATGCTTCCATACGAGGGCTTTAATTTTCCAGACAACGTTAGAAAAAGGTATGCAACCGGTTTTAGAAAAACGTTTCTTTTCATTCTGTTTCGATAGTCTTGTCATCAGGCGAAAAAACGGCAGAAGTCAAGGAGGTGAGCATGGCAGCGAATATTCGAGATGTCGCCCGTCTGGCCGGCGTATCAGCGGGAACCGTCTCGCGCGTCATTCATAATCAGGGCTATATCAGTCGGGTCACCAAAAAGCGCGTCCAGGAGGCGATTCATAAATTAGATTATTATCCGAACGCGGTCGCGTCGCGATTGGCACTGGGGAAAACCCATATTATCGGCCTATTAGCGCCGAATTTTCAGGAATTATATTATATTGAAATCACGGACGCGATTATTGCTGCGGCCAGAAAAGCGGGATACAGCGTGTTAGTCAATACTACGCAGGGCGATTCATCACATCTGCCGGAATTTCTCAGAAACGGCAATATGGACGGCTTATTAGTGATCACGCCGTATTACGTCGAGGATGTGCTGGCGGGGTATCTCAAGCGCGATCTGCCGTGTGTCATGCTGAATTATGCGGCTGAAAGTCAGGTATTTTCGTCGGTGTATTGCGATCAATTTCGCGTCGGGTATCTCGCCACGCAGCATTTGATTGACTTAGGGCATCGGCGGATCGGCTTCTGCACCAGCGATACCAGTTCGCCCTCGCCGATGAAACGGCTGCAAGGATGCTTGCAGGCTCTGACAGACGCCAAATTAGCGGTGAATGGCTCTGATATTCGCGATATGTCGCAAAAGCAGCAGAAAGACCCGGTCGCAGAAATTCGCGCCTGGATTCGAGAAGGCGATCTCCCGACCGCCATGTTTGTCTTTTCTGATGATATTGCGCTGTATGTCATGGATGCGCTCAAAGACGCGGGGAAAAGAATTCCGCAGGATGTCTCGGTCATCGGATGCGGGAACCTGCTTTTTTCTAAACGAACGATTCCCCCGCTAACAACGGTGGATCAGCATACGTATGAGATGGGAAACAAAAGCATGGAGATTCTTTTGCACGCGATTGAAGCAGAGACGCCGACACCGCCGAAAATCCATGTGATTGAGCCGCGCGTTATTCTGCGCGAAAGCTGCCGCGCTGCCTCTTCATCAGAGTCTTAATATCGTTCGAATTCGTCATCATGCTCGTCGCGCGTTGGCTTTTGCGGCCTTAATGGCAAATCATTCAAAAACTGCTGCGTTGCCACCTGGTTTGGCTGAACGAGCGCACGGTAGGGCGTCCGTTCGCTTCGAGGTCGTCGAACAGCCTGGAGAATGGGGTATTCGTTACGCTCTTCTTGCCTATTTTCATCGCTTTTTAGATGCCTTCCGCTTTTGATCGCAAAAAATTCCATCGTTTCTCGCAGTTGCACGGCCTGACCATCCAATTCTTCCGACATGGACGCAAAGCTTTCCGCGGTCGCCGCATTGCGTTGAATAACCTGATCAAGCTGTTGAATCGCATTATTCACCTGCTCTGCGCCGGAATTCTGCTCATAGCTCGCCGCGCTGATTTCTTGCAACAATTCTGTTGTGCGATGAATGCTCGGCAAGAGTGTCACCAGCATCTCGCCCGCCTGTTTGGAAACCTGAACGGTTGACGTGGCTAATTCGTTGATCTCTTCCGCCGCTTTGCGCGTGACATCAGAAAGTTTGCGCACTTCCGCGGCCACCACAGAAAACGCCTTGCCATGTTCCTGCGCCCTGGCAGCCTCAATTGTGGCATTAAGCGATAGCAATCGGGTTTGCATCGCAATCTCTTCAATAATCATGATCTTCCGGGCAATTTGCTCCATCGCATTCACGGCATCGGAGACCACCTTGCCGCTCTGCTCGGCATATTCAGCGGATTGCAGGGCTAATGCTTCGGTCTGTTTAGCGTTGTCCGCATTCTGGCGGATATTGGCCGCCATCTGCTCCATCGAAGACGAAACTTCTTCCGCGGATGCCGCTTGAAGCGCTGCGCCCTGCGACATGGCTTCCGCGTTTTTTCGCATGTCGCGGCTGCCATCGGCGACGGTTTCTGCCGCGATTTTCACGCTGACCACAACATCGCTGAGTCTGCTAAGCATGGCATTCAGTGCCCGCATCAACAAATCGCGTTCAGAGCGTTCTTTGACCTCGACCGTGAGGTTGCCTTGCGCCATTTCTTCAGCCAATTGCGTAATCGCATAGGTCGAATCAATCAAGGCGTTCATATTCTCAATCATTTCCGCGAAATCGCCGCGATAGGTCATGGGAATTTTTTCCGGGACATCCCCTTTCGCAATGCGATTCATGCACGCCGCCGTGACGGTAATCGGTTCAAGAAACGCATCAAGCACGCCATTAATCCCGGAGACCAGCCGCCGCCAATCGCCAGCAAACGGTTCATCGTTGCCGCGTACCTGCAACCGCCCGTCATGAATCGCCTGAATCACGCTGCCAAGTTCCGCAAGCACCTGGCGCATATTGCCGATCAGTAGATTAACGTTATGTTTGATCTGATTGAAATCCCCCTGATACTCGCGAGTAATCGGTTCGGGTAGGTCGCCTTTCCCAATTCGGTCGAGGTATTCAGCGGTCATGCTAATTGGGGCGACAAATGCGTCAATCAACTGATTCATTCCAACGACTAATTGCAGCCATCCGCCTGAGAAATAATCCGGCTTGGCTCTGACTGACAAATTGCCTTCCTGTACCGCTTGCGCAAGGCCATCCATTTCTCCTGAAAAACGACTCAGGCGTCGAATCATGGCATTCAACGCTTTCATCAGGCGGTCTTGTGGCGAACGTTCTTTCCCCTCGACTGTCAAATTCCCTTCCGCCACTTCTTCGGCAAGACGCGCTGTTTCCAATGTCGCGTCAATCAGCAGGTTCATGTTATGTTGAATCTCCAGCAGTTCTCCGCGCTGCTTTTCGGTCAGTTTTTCGGGGATTTCTCCTTTGGAAAGCCGATTGATCGTCGTAATAAGCTGCTGAATAAATCGCATGGATTTACGGCTGAACGCCACCGTCAACAAAATGCCGACCAGTACAGTAATACTTGATACCCACACAACCGCAGAGGCAATTCTCCTGATGCCAGCGAGTTCGACCTCTTTGGAAAGGTTAACCGTGACTGCTCCAACGGATTTTCCATCCTTTTCAAATCGGCAGATACCTTGATAATATTCCGTCTGATTCACACGCCATGATGTCAACGTCACGTCTTCTGTTTCCTGTTGAAATATTATATCGCATATCTGGGCGCTTTCCATGATATCCGTTTCGAGTTGTGTCTGTTCCTGAAGCGTGCCGACACTCAACGTTTTTCCAGCAAACACATTGATCTTGGCATTACTTAATTCGGCATATTCTTCGATCATCTGCTGCTGATAAAACACTTCCCCGACAATAATGGCGATCACTTGATCGCGGCGATATAACGGCGCCGTGATGCGTACTCCGATGCGCGATCCTTCTGTAAACACTTCAGTTGTCAGTTTCTCTGGCAGGTCACCTTCATACGTTGCCAGAATTCCTTCAGGCAAGGGGAGCATCGGAAAAGGTTTATCTTTCGTACCAAGCGAAAGATTACTTTTTCTAAATGTGATTTCAGTGGTCGTGTACAGATCATCCATATCAAGGTAGGTCGTTCCACCAGTCGCATCTATTATGTAACTGCCGAGTTTTTCTTCGTTGTTCACGCGCTGATAGGCGACAAGCAGCCTTTTATTCGCGCCATACAGCAGCAGATGATCGGTCAATGTAACGCGCCCGAAAAATTTTAATTGTTCTGAGACCGGCGCAAAATGATCGAACAGGAATGTGATCGTTCCGGCTTCGCTATCATCCCGACTATACGCGTAAGCAGCTTGAAGAAGTGTCACATTCCCTTCGATAAATTCTTGAAACTTTGCATGGTATGTGTCGATCCGCTTCTGTAAATCGCGCAACACGATCTCAAAGGCGATTCGTATGCGTTGTTGGGATTCTCGTTGTTTATCTTGCCGCGTCAACCGGTAATACGTCAGCGAAATACCTGTGGCTGTAAAGAGAATTAAAAATATGCAGAGCAATAGCAATTTTGTTTGCAATGTCACTTTCATAAATGTCTCCTTTTCTGGATCATTTCATTGTAAAGATGTCAGAGGATTGTGTCAGATTTGACTGATCCATGATATAAAAGTTTATTCATCAGATACATTCCTGCTTGATTGTCAGAAAGGGGATGCCAGACGGTTGCTTTTATCTTCTGGCGAAGTCAGATATCGTCACATCGCAAAAGTAAGTTCTTGTACTCCTGGTAATTCTGCTGAGTCATGCGATCATAGGGCAGGGCTGTTAAGTTCTAAATTGGGCGAGGGAGAAGATTCACCCTCGTTCCACGCTCTGCGCGGAATGCCGCCTCTCGGACGCTCCGCGTCCCATTTCGCCGCAGAGCGGCGGTTTGCAGGCGTTCCACGCGGAGCGTGGAACGAGAACTTAACAGCCCTGCGATCATAGGGCATGAGGAAAACACAAAAAGCTGTCAGGCACATTGATGTGTCCTGACAGCTTTGGGATACGATGAAACAAAAAAAGCGTTCATGTGGAGCAGACCACATGAACGCTTGGATGGAACGACCTGATAATTACGCTTTGCGTTTTTTGGAGAGAACGTCAATGTACACAGCGACCACCAAGACCAGGCCACGAATAATAAATTGCCAGAAGATGTCCATATTCATGACGCTCATGCCATTCTGCAAACTCGCCATAATCAACGACCCGACCATTGCGCCGAGAATCGTGCCTTCACCGCCCATCGTACTTGTGCCACCAAGAATACAGGAGGCGATGGCTAACAGTTCATAGCCTGCGCCGCCGCCGGTCGTTCCTGCCGCGACATATCCGGTCAACACGATGCCGCCGACGCCCGTCATCAAGCCCATTAACACGAACACCATAAAGATGTTTTTCTTAATATTGACGCCAGACAGCCGCGTGGCTTCTTTATTGCCGCCGAGTGCATAGCAATAGCGCCCAAATTTGGTGTTATCCGTTAAATACACAAACATCATCGCCATAACCGCCATCAGCAGCACAGGATTTGGAATGCCGCGATACTGGTTCATAATATGCACGAACAGTAACACTAATGCGGAAAACGCCGCGCCCTTTGCGAGGTCTTGCGTCATTGGAGGCAATTTGAAGCCATATTCGCGTTTCTGTTTGCGTGTCCATAACATGCCGGCAAAGATGGCAACCGCCACAATGATTCCCAACGCCCAGCCCAACTGTTTTGGCACATAACCTTGTGCGATGAGGCGAAAATTGTCTTCGATCGGTACGATCGTTTTGCCTTTTGTCACGCCTAAAATGCCTCCCTGAAAGATCAACATGCCGCCCAGCGTCACGATAAATGCAGGAATATTGCCGTACGCAATCACCCCCCCCTGAATGACGCCGATCACTAACCCGACTAAGAGGCTTACCAAAATGCTCACAATTGTCACCAACCAGCCGCGCGGCCCAATCGCCATATTCACCAGTAATGGCGGCAGCATGATGGCCTGGACGTATGCGCCGACGACGCTGACGAACCCAGCAGCGTTTCCAGCGGATAAATCAATATTTCCCGTCACAATCACCAGCACCATACTCATGGCTAAAAATGACACGATGGTCATCTGACGGAATAAGTTCGACAAGTTTTGCGGTTTAAAAAAGACCCAATTTGTCAGATATCCAAAGAGTAACCAGATCAGCGCTAAGGCTAAAATCATGGTGAACGTTTTCATATTCGCCTGTATTTGTTCGGCGATTTTCGACATAATCGTTTTTTGTTTGACCTCTGTATTTGCTGCCATTGCTTGAGTTGCCATATCTATCCTCGTGTTTTTCGCGGTTGTCGTTATTAATTATTTGTCACCAAGCCTGTTCCTAACGCCATGATTTTTTCCTGCGTCGCCTCAGCCCGATCCAGAATTCCAGTGCATTCGCCTTCGTGCATGACAAGAATGCGGTCGCTCATTCCCAGAATTTCCGGCAATTCCGACGAAATCATGATAATCGCCACGCCCTGTTCCGCCAATTGATTCATCAATTTATAAATTTCATATTTCGCGCCAACATCAATGCCGCGCGTCGGCTCGTCTAAAATCAACACTTTCGGTTCCGCCAGCAGCCATTTGGCGATCACGACTTTTTGCTGATTACCGCCGCTGAGCGAGTTGACCGTGACATGCAGATGCGGAGCCTTGACGGTCAGGTGCTTTGCCATTTTTTCGCAGAGATCATGTTCTTTATGTTTATTGATCGAAAACCAGTTTGAGAAGCGCTGTAGATTCGGCAGCGCAATATTTTTCAAAATGGATTGTTCCAGCACAAGTCCCATCCGCTTACGGTCTTCAGGAACAAGGCTGATCTCGTTCTCCATCGCTTCTCTGGCAGATTTATTTTCTAACGGCTTGCCATTCAAGATGATTTCGCCGGTACGATTGCGTCCATATTCGCCGAAAATCGTCGTGACAAGCTCGCTGCGTCCAGACCCCATCAAGCCTGCAACGCCGAGGATTTCACCGGCACGCACCTGGAACGAGACATTTTTTACCGCTTTTTTCCCTAAATGTGTTGGATGCTCAACCGTCAAATTTTTCACATCCAACACGACCTTGCCCGGCTTGCGATTTCCTTGCGGAAAGCGTTCTTTCATTTCGCGTCCGACCATCATCGCCACGAGTTTTTCATGATTGACATCTTTTGTATTCACCGTCCCAACAACCGCCCCATCGCGAAAGACGGTAATTTCATCGGTAATCCTGAAAAATTCTTCCATTTTATGGGTAATGTACAAACACGTCACACCGCGGTCGCGCAATTGATTCAAAATCCCCATCAGCGTATCAACTTCGGCTTCGGTTAAGGCGGAAGTCGGCTCATCAAGAATCAGGACTTTCGCGCTTTCCGAGAGGGCTTTTGCGATTTCTACCATCTGCTGTTTGCCGACGCTCAGGTCTTCAATAATGCTGGTAAAGGGAATATCGAGGTTATACTCTTGCAAAATGGCGTGGGTTCTCGCATATAATTTATTCCAATCAATCACGCCATTTTTGCCGGGTTCGCGGCCTAAGAAAATATTTTCGCCAACAGTTAATTTCGGAATAAGCGCTAATTCCTGGTACACAATTGCAATGCCATGATGGATTGCTTGATGAATGGAATCATGGGTGAATTGAATCACCTCGCCATTTAATTTGATATTGCCTTCATACGTGTCTGCCGGATAGACGCCGGCTAAGATTTTCATTAAGGTGGACTTCCCCGCGCCATTTTCGCCGCATACCCCATGAATCGTGCCGCGCCGGACGTTGAAAGAAATATCATTCAAAGCGCGAACGCCGGGAAATTCTTTTGTCACATGTTCTATTTCGAGAATGTAGTCGCTGGTTGCCATAGTTTTTTATCTTTTTGGAGGTTTGTTTTGCCTCCCCTCTCGGTATGAGAGGGGAGACGACAGGAGGTTGTTGTGTGTGAAGAATCACGGTTTCGGCGGCCGTTTGTCCGCAGGAATGTCTTTGTACACTTCATCATACGGTTGGAAACCGCTTTTAATGATCTCATCGTACACATTGCTCTGATCAACCGACACGACTTTCAAGAATTTACAAGGAACATCACCCTGTAATTTGTCATCCAACGTCAAATCTGCCAACTTGAACATTTCCAGCCCTTCGAGTTTTTCGCCTTTGGCTAATTTGACAGCCATGTCAATCGCCATCGGGGTCAAGAGGCGCACGTCTTTGTACACGGTCATCGTCAATTCGCCTTCTACGATGGATTTACAGCCAGCGGCGGTCGCATCCTGGCCAGAAATCGGCACTTTGCCTGCCAGACCTTGCGCTTTCATCGCTTGCAGAGCGCCTAATGCCGTACCGTCATTGGAAGCAACAACGGCGTCAATCGCATTGCCCTGAGCCGTCAGAATGTTTTCCATCAACTTGGTGGCGTTGGCCGGTGCCCAGTTTTCTACCCACTGATCAGCCACAACTTTAATGTCGCCTTTGTCAATTAACGGCTGAAGGACTTCCATCTGGCCTTTGCGGAACAGGATGGCGTTATTGTCGGTCGGGCTGCCGCCGAGGAGGACGAATTTGCCTTTATTCACTTTATTAATGACGCCTTGTCCCTGAGCGCGGCCAACGGCAACGTTATCAAAAGAAATGTAGGCTGCCAGGTTTGCAGATTTAATGAGGCGGTCGTATGCAATACACGGAATGCCCTGAGAAGCAGCAGCATCAACAGCAGATGCAGCGGCAGCGCCGTCTTCAGCGATAATAACAATCGCTTTGACGCCCTGGAGCGCCAGGTTTTCAATCTGGTCATTCTGGAGTTTTGCATCATGATTTGCGACCTGCACCACAACTTCCACACCCTGCTCAGCAGCCAGTTTCTTCATCAATTCTGCTTCTACCGGCCAGCGTTCCGTCTCAAAATCTGAGAAGGATACACCGATTTTGATGGGGTCTGCTGCAAACGCAACACTCTGAATTAACAACATTGCCATTGCCAATAACACAAGCTTCTTCATAAATCTTTCTCCTTACATGTTACGACTGTAAATGGTTGAAATTATGTGGAAACCAACACCGATAAACACAACATTGTCCGGCTGGCAAGTTCATCGTCCACGCTGGCGACACCTCCTGCCGTTTGCGGTTGATGACTTAGAGACACATCTTCTGTTTATCGTCGCGTATTAGTATAGCAATTTGAATGCCAACTTGAGAGAACAGGCGCACACAAACGCATAACCTGCCAAAAGATGCAGAGTTATCGTGTTTTTTCAAAATAACTCTTGACTTTCTCAGGCAGGAAATCGGGAATGCTGTGTATCAAAACGAAACACTCGCATGTAACATGTGGAAAATGGATACAGGGGACATCGCATGAAGGATACCATTCTGATTGTGGACGATAAGGTCAAGCTCTGTGAAACGCTCGCCAAGACCTTCGCCCAACTCGGTTATCAGACGCTTTACGCCACTAATAGCCAGGACGCGCTGCGTCTTGTGTCAACCTCTTCGGTGAATGTCGCTCTGCTGGACATCATGTTAGGCGAAGAAAACGGGATCGACCTTTTGCAACAGATGAAGCGGATTCGCGCCAATCTTCAGGTGATCATGATTACCGGTTACGCTTCGATTGAAAGTGCGGTGCAATCCATTAAATTAGGGGCATTCGACTACGTCAAAAAACCGCTGGATTTCGAATATTTACTGCGCGTCGTTGAAAATGCGCTCCATCCTGTTGATAAAACGTCGCCCGCCTTTCCTTCAAAGGGAAGTGACCCGCTGTCGCGCCTGATTACCAAACATTCCCGGATGCTTGAAGTCTGCGAAAAAGCCCGCAAGCTCGCGGCCACCGATCTCCCCGTGCTGCTCGTCGGCGAGAACGGCACGGGCAAAGAAGTTGTTGCCGACCTGATTCACGGCTACTCCAGCCGCAAGACTCACCCAATGCTGAAAATCAATTGCGCCGCGTTCCCTGAAACCTTATTAGACAATGAATTATTCGGTCATGAAAAAGGCGCTTATACCGGCGCAAATTCCTTGTTTCGCGGCGTCTTCGAACGCGCGGATCAGAGTTCGCTCTTTTTAGATGAAATCGGCGATATGCCATTGACGATTCAGGCCAAAATCCTGCGCACTCTGCAAAACAAAGAGATTCGGCGGCTCGGTGGCAACACCACGATTACCGTAGATGTGCGCTTTATCGCCGCCACCAACAAGGATGTGCGCCGCCTGATTACGGATGAACGCTTTCGTGAAGATTTATATTACCGGCTGAATACGGCGGTCATCACCATTCCCCCGTTGCGAGAGCGCAAAGAGGATATCCCCCTGTTAGTGGAACACTTCTTGCAGGAATACGCAACGACGCATGGCACGCAGATGAAACAGATCAGCGAAACTGTCTTGCGGCGTTTTTCGCAGTATTACTGGCCGGGAAATGTGCGAGAACTCCGAAACGTCATCAATTATGCGGCGGCCATTTCTTCAAACGGAATGATCAATCATGAAGACTTGCCGCCGGAATTCCCTGATGACTCGGAAGAATCGCCCGTTGTGCAAGAAAATATCCGGGAAGAGATGGAAAAAAATCTCATTCTGAACCTGCTCCAAAAAACCGAGTATAATAAGAAACGGACTGCGGAATTGCTGAATATGAGCCGAAAAACGCTGTACAGTCGGTTAA
>DF820456.1:313089-327149 GCA_000739515.1 Candidatus Moduliflexus flocculans | reverse complement strand
GAGTATAATAAGAAACGGACTGCGGAATTGCTGAATATGAGCCGAAAAACGCTGTACAGTCGGTTAAGAAAATATGGCATTCCCATCCCTAAAGACTGAGGACGCGCTGCTTGTATTAGAAAAGATATCCCTTGATTACGGACAGGTTCGGGCGCTGAAACAGATTGATTTTTCTATCGAATATTCAACGATTCATGCCATTGTCGGCGAACATGGCGCAGGCAAATCCTCATTAGCCGCAATTCTCTGCGGCTTAATCAAACCGCAAACAGGCTTCATGTTCTTTAATGGGCAGGAATATCGCTCCTTCTCGATTAACTCTGCCTATCAGGCTGGTATTCGCGTGGTGCATCAACACGCCCTTTCCATCAATGAACATTTTACGGTGGCAGAGAATCTGTTCCTGACCAATGGACCGTTTGTCGAAAATCTGAAGTGGCGCTATCGTATCTATCACGCTGCGCGTCAGTTTTTGCAGGATAATGACATTGACATAGACCCCATCACGCTTGCCCAGAATTTGAATCTCTCCGACCGCATCTTAATAGATATTCTCAAACAAATTTACAGTCGCCCTAAACTCCTGATCCTCGACGAAGCGTTAGAAAAGTTATCCTCTGTTTCGTTCAAAAAAGTCGTTGGATTGTTGACACGCCTGAAGGAACGTGGCTCGTCGGTGCTATTGATTACGCATCGGATTGACGATATTTATGAGTTGGCGGATCGCGTGAGCGTCATTAAAAACGGCGAAATTCTGGTGACAGACCGCGTTCGCAACATTGATAAACTCAACCTGATTAAAATGGCGTATATTCAGATTTCCGCCGAAGAAAATGTTGAGAATCCCAATCAGGAATTTTACCAACTATTGAAATACAACGAGGCAATCCTGCGGCATCTGCCGGTAAATTTAATCGTGATGGACGAGGCGCACCGCATCAAAATGGTGAATGATTACTGTAAACAAAATTTCGCCCTGACCAAATCCTCCTATTTTAACCTTCCATTAGAACAACTCCTTTCCAGCGCCAATGCTGAAGTCATGACATTAATTAAAAGCGCCGACCCCGTGGAAATGACCTTCTACCAGATTCCGCTGACTCTAAACACTATGCCAATTACCGGCAATTTGAAATTATTTCCGGTGTATGACGGCAAGCTCTTAATCGGCGTCATCATCATTATTGAGGATGTCAGCGAATTCGACCGCCTGCAAAAACAGGTGATTCTCTCAGAGAAACTGGCATCGGTAGGGCTATTGGCGGCAGGCGTGGCGCATGAAATCAATAACCCGTTAGAGATTATCTACACCTACCTGAGCTTCATGAAATATAAATTTCGCGCGCCGGAATTTCATGAAGCGCTCGATACATTGCACGAGCAAATCGAGCATATCGCGACAATTGTCAGCAATCTCCTTTCATTTTCCGAGAAAAATTCGATTGTGAACGAAGAAATCGAATTGAATAGCGAACTGAGGAACACGCTCAAACTGGTCAAACATAACGCAACCTACCAGCATATTACCATTAAATTCGAGCCGTGCGATCAGGATTTGATTGTGCGAGCAAACAGACACGAAATCAAACAAGTTATTTTGAATCTGCTAAAAAATAGCTTCGAAGCGATGCCGTCTGGTGGGCAGATATCAATCCGCACTGCGCTGATACCTGAAAACGGCGGACAGAACGTACAGATGCTCTTCCACGATACCGGTCCTGGCATCGCCGACGAAAACCCGAATAATATTTTTCTGCCGTTTTATTCGACGAAAAAAGGAGGGGAAAGTAATTTAGGCTTAGGTTTATCAGTCAGCTATACGATCATTCAAAAATATCACGGCACAATGACGGTCGAAAACCTTGAACAGGCCGGGTGTCAGTTTGTCATCACCCTGCCGCAGTCGTATTAACAGCAAGACGCAGAGTCATTGCGTTCCTAACTGCGGTCAATGCAATTGAATCATCCTGTAATACTCCGCATTCACTTCCAGAGACATTTTACTCTTGACGCTCCCTTTCGTCTATTGTATTCAAGACGTATGTCCTCATTATTTTTTCTCTCATTCTTTCATTCATGATGCGTTATCAAGAAGGAGATTGCCATGTTATGTTATCTTTGGGTAGCGGTGTTGCTTGCCTTGACGACGTCGGTCTCTGCCGCCGAAACCGTGTTGGTCGTCACCGACGAATGGGCGACCTTTTCCAATAAAGATGGCAGCGGCTATTATTTCGATATTATCCACGCAGTCTATCCATCCCCGCAGTTCGACGTAAAGATCGAATTTCTGCCTTATGCGCGTTCGTTGATGCTGGCTATGGAAGGCAAAGCGGATATCGTCTTAGGTATTTATGATAGCGACGTGCCGAACACGCAGCGCTCGACCTATCCGATTGAAATTGATTCGGTGGACGCGCTGACGACACCGGACATCGCGCAACATTGGAAGGGGTTGGAATCGCTGTCGGGCAAGCGCGTGATGGCCAGGACAGACTATGGCTTTGATGAAATGCTCCCTGCCGATGCCATCTATTCGGAATATCACTCACTGCCAAGCATCGTCAAAATGCTGGTTGCCGGAAAAATTGACGCCGTGTTAGATTATGAAGCCGATATTGAGCCGATTCGTGAGGAAACCGGCTTGACCGACAAATTTGTGTATGTGCGCGACGTCATTAACAAATACGTTTATATCGGCTTTTCGAAATCCCGCCCTGAATTGCAGCAGCATTTCGATCAGGAATACAAAAAGTTGTATCAATCAGGCAAAATCAGAGAATTTATCCTCAAAAATCTTGGTGATGATGCTCGCCTGCCGAAGCTTGAGTTTTGATAAGGTCATTATTTACCACGAAAGACACGAAAATAAGAAACATTCTTTCGTCGTGTGGCGAAAGATATTGATCGGTTTTCGTGGTGGCTGCTAAACAATTACTTGATAAGAACATATATTTCGTAGAGACGCCCTGGCGGGGCGTCTCTACTACACCGTTGCATGAATTCTTAGGAGTGCGAAATCTCGATTTCGCCTATCAAATCGAGATTTGACACTCCTAAAATCTATTAAACACGAATGAAACTGTGTACGACCAGAGGAAAAAGAGATGCAGTTTGAAATTGAAAAACGTCTGAAAGGTTCGCTTAAAGGCGCAATTTGGCAGGAATTATTCACCAACAGCCTTCATTTTCCATTAGCCAATATTATTCTGGAATTGCTCCTCGAATCTCCAGGAGAGTATCTCAGCGGCCCGGACTTTTATGTCATCACGCTTGCCAGCCTGATTCAAGCGTTTTTCTTAGGTCGTTGGCGATATCACGGAAAACCGAACCGTCTCATCGGCAATGTGCTTGGCCCCGCCATCTATAGCATCGTTGAAATGCTGATCGAGGGGGCGGATTTTTTTGCAAGCCCGAATCATATCGCCTACTGGATATTCTCGCTGCTGATTGGCGGATTGCAAGAATTGGAAGCGCATTTGCCAGGCAGATGGGCGGAACTTGTGACTGTTCTCGAACACCTCGTGCGAACCTGCATCCTGTTAGTGATGTATGCGATTTTTGAAACACTGACCGCTGAAAATCGGTCATTCTCCTACTTCTGGACAGATAACAGCCATGTGTTTATTGCCATCGTCATCATTTTATTAGGCTTCATTGTCGGTTTTGCGCACGTCACCTCAGCGCGCTATTTAGCGTTGCTTCAAAGCACGGCGAAACAATTGCGCATGTACTCGGAATGGCTGTTGGGGAAAAATCTGCTCTCTGCCGCCATTCAAGATGCTGACGCGCTCAGCCTGCAACGCATCGCCAGAACGGTCTTATTCATGGACATTCGCGGCTTTACCGCCTGGAGCGAGCGCACCTCGCCGGAGCGCGTGGTGGCGATGCTCAACCGCTACTTCGAAACCGCCGAAACCCTCTGGAAAGATTCTTCAGTGATCAAAGTCAAACACACTGGCGATGAAATCATGGCCGTCTTTCCGACAGCGGCAGACGCGGTGAAAACGGCGTTTCGCTTCCAGCAGACAATTGGCGTGTTGTTGCAGGAATATGAGCTATCCGCCGGAATCGGCCTTCATGCCGGCGACCTTGTCGAAGGCTTGATCGGCAGCCAGCAGGTGAAAGCATACGACATTATCGGCGATACGGTCAATACCGCCAAACGCATCTGCGACCAGGCCAAAGGGCGGGAAATCCTGATTTCCGAATCGGTCTATCATGCCATCGAAGCCGACTGTTCCATCGAAGTCGTCGAATCAAAATCCATCACCATGAAAGGCAAAAGCGCCCCGCTTCCTGTGTTTGTCATCCGAAGACGCGTTTGATGGCGTTGCCGCCGTGCGCAAACGTGTCAGACACCTTGGAGGGGTCTGACACGCCAAGCATTTTGATGGTCGCTCAAAATTTTCAAATGTATCGCAGTTCGAACGAAAGGCGTTTTCGCTGATTATTCCATAATGAGCTCTCTAATCAATCGAGGAAATTGTATTTTTTCGCATGGGGAAATTATTTCCCATGCAACTAAAAGTCTTTTCTGCAAACCGCACTTGACCTTTCCTGAATTGACAGGAGGTCGTTCAATTGTTGAAAAAATTTGTTGACATAACCGTTCTGATTTCATAAACAGCAACCCGTCAATATTGAAGAAATCGTTGCGCAAAACAACGAAACTGGTAGTCCTCGCCCTACGTGGCGAAACATGAGAGACGATTCCCGCCGCGCAGGGCGGGGCTACCGTTGTGTACTTTGTATTCGTTAGAAAAGGATTGTTATGCAAAGGACTGTTTTTGCCCATCCTAAAGTCGTTATAACCCATCGTGTTCTCATCGCATGTATTCTCATTCTATCGCCACTCGTTGTCGGCTTTTTCTTCGATATTCTCGAACAGATTGACATTATCGCCATCCGCAAGCTCACGACCCGCGAGGAAAACGGCACAACCTTGCTTGACGCCGTTGTCACCATTCGAAACAAGAGTGGAAAAACTATCAAATTACAGCAAGGGGAATTTGCCTTTGCCGTGCTTGATGTGAACGGACAGGATATTCCGTTAGGCCGCGCCTCGCTCGAAGAAATCGTGTTAAATGCCCCGGCATCTGCCGAAAACCTGGATGATTCGGAAGTCTCATTCACTATGAATCTCGGAACACCCGACCGCGTTCAACGCCTGTATGACTCCCTGATTTCGTCCGCGCAACTCAATTTGTTAGAGCCAACATCAACGCTATCGCTGCATTTCTCAGCGCATTTCAGGCTGGCGATTCAGGCCGGACAGGCGTGGAATTACAGCAATTGGATTGACCTGGAGTGGACAATCGCTCCAGAAGTGGAACGAACCACGCTGTTCGGATTTTTGCAAGCAATATCTCAGGGCAAATTTCACGCACCATTTCAGAACCAGACAACAACCCAACAACAGCCGTAATTTTTGGGGAACAAATATCATAATTAGCGTCATAACAAAAGGAGGGAACGTATGACTTGCAAAATGATAAATGTCTATTTCTTTTGCTGCTGGTTTCTGGCAGGCATGGCAGCAATTGCGACAGCGGCAGATACGGAGGTGCAGCAGGTCAAAGCTTTAAGGCTGAAATCAATGGAAATTCACCCGGTGTCGCCGGAATCTCCGCTATTGGATATTGTCGCAGTCGTCGAAAACGGCAATGACAAACCGGTCATGCTGAGCAAAACGCAATTCGAGTTTTTCCTCGGCAAAACTGGCGCACCCGGCAGCCGTTTTGCGCTTGGGAAAGATACGGCCTATCAGGGAAAAGAGATTCTGTTGGAAGCCGCCGCGTCAAAACCGCTGACATTTACCATCAATCTCGGCGCAAACAGCGCAACCGCGCTTGAAACGATGAACCGTTTGTTGAATTTTTTAGGAAAAGCGTCGGAACGTGATTATATTTTTATGACAGGCTCATTCGATTTCGGCATCCAATCTGAAAAAGGCTGGGAACATGCGGAATCAGTCAGCATCGAATGGGGATTCTGTCCGAAAATTCGAGAAAATCTTCGACTGCGCGACTGTTTCATTGAAACTCCCACGCCGACGCCAACAGCAACTCCGACCCCAACGGCGACACCGACTCCTACGCCAACCCCAACTCCAACGGCCACGCCAACGCCAACACCGACGCCTGCTCCGACGCCGACCCCGGAAGTCGTACGCATTCGCGTGGGATTGCGGATGGAGTGCATCAATGCCAAATGCGAGGCGGGCGCGATTCCCGCCGACCTCTGTCCGGCATTGAAAACGATGACCGACGATTATGCCGACGAACGCGAATTGCTCGCGGAAATCGAACGCCGAACGGGAGCGCCGTTGACGGATGCCGTGAAAAAGGAAATTCTTCAATGCATCGTGACGTTCGTCTATTTTCAATATAACCTCAGCAAGGTCGAGGATTTCGCGCAATATAAAGGGCAGCTTGAGGCGCTTGAGAAACTGGCTGAAACGTTTAATAAACAAAAAGATATTGGCAACGCGCTGCATATCGAAGGCCACGCAGACGCACGCGGAGATAATGCCTATAATAAAAAATTATCCGCGCAACGGGCGCAGGCGGTGTTCGAGTATTTGCGTCAGCTCGGCTTGAGCTGGGAAGAACAACGCCTGATCATTCAAGGATTCGGGGAAGAGCGTCTGAGAGACGTTGGAACGGACGAAACCGCGCATCAGAAAAACAGACGAGTCGAAATGTATGTCGAATAACAGAAGGAGCGGTGGGTACTGAGAAGTCGAGGTATCGTCTTTTCCGCGCCCGCTGAAAGTCAGCATGAAAAAATTGATGATAGTCGCGCTGATGCTTGTGGGGGTATTCGGATTTGCTTCATCGGGGAAATGCGATTCGGAATTGATCGAAAAGATTGAAGTTCTGATGATTTCCGGCATGGAAATGCGCCCGAATGAAAAAGATGGCCTGTATTATGCAGACATCACTGTCGGCATTCGCAACAAAAACGAACAGACATTGAAACTTGAAAAAAGTTCGTTCGATTTTTTTATCGGCAGAGGCAATCAGCTTGCGCAGCGCACCTATATCGGCAAAGATATTACGTATCAGCAGCAAGACATTCTCTTAGAGCCAGGCGTGATTACACCCGTGACCTTTCGCATCAAAACAACCACCGATAAGCATACCGACCTTGAAACCGGGATCGTGATTTTGAATTTTCTCGGTCAGCCGTCGTCGGAACGGCATATCTATATCGAAGGGCGTTTCAATTTTGGCATTAAAATGGAGCGCGGCTGGAGCGTCGGGGAAGCAGTGCGCGTCGAATGGACATTATGCCCGCAAATCAAGCCGCAATTGCCATTGCGTGAATGCCTTGTGGAATATGTCGAACCGACGATGGAAATCGGCGAAACGGTCGAAATGGGGTGCAATAATTTCGCCAAAGCCGGGCATGACATCGTGATTCCGCGATTGGATACATATCTTGTCGAAATGGGCAAGCCCGCCGGAATGTTTACATTAGGCTACGAAACCTACACTGAGCCGGATCGACTCGTGATCGAATATGAAGGCAAAACATTGCTTGACACCGGCTGCATTGGCGATTCCGGCAGTACGCAGATTTCATATTCAGGCAAAGAAACCAAACTGAAAGTGTCGCTCTATTCGCGGTGCGATTTTGTCGGACCGATGGTCACGGATTGGGATTTTTCAATTTCCTGTCCGCAATAACCGGTAGCCCCGCGCTGCGTCGCGGGAAATTAGGAATAATTTCCGTGACATAATGCGAGGAAGCGGCAGAAGGAGGGACACATCGTACAAGCAAAAAGATCGTATTCATGGTTTTCGTATCAACAAGGGGAAAGCAAACAATAACCAAAACAACAAAATGCAAGGAGGATCATTATGAAAAAATTATGTTCGTTGTTGGCAATCAGCATGACGGTGTTGATGGGATTTTCTGCTGCCGCGTTCGGGCAAAGTACAACAAACACGTCGGATATTATCGAAAACATGCGCGTCATCAAAATCGAAAGCGTCGAAGTGCAGCCGCTTCAGGAAAGCGCTGTGCATTATCTGAATGTGATTGTTGAGCTGAAAAATGAAAATGACAAAGACATCAAATTGACAGACAGCGAATTCGAATTTTTTATTCATGACAAAGAACGCGGGCCGAAAGATGTCGGGCTGGCGTCTTGCATTCTCAATCTTGAGCCGAACGACAAAAAAGAAAATTTTATCTGCGATGGAAAAAAACAAGAGATCATGCTGCCATCGCAGCAATCGGTCAGAGTGTTGTTTGCCGTTGAAATGGGACGCAAACGCCCGGTGTTGGAAACCGTAATTGATATTCTCAATTTCATTGGCAAGCCGATTGAAGGCCGCTCGTTCCTGATAAAAGGCCGTTTCGATCTTGGCATCAAATCGAGCCGCGGTTGGAGCTATGGCGAAGCCGTGCGCGTAGAATGGGGCTTCTGCCCGGATATTCAGAACGAGCTTCCGCTCCATGAATGTCTGGTAGAATAGCCAATACGATTTTTCCCAACAGCCCCGCACAATGTCGCGAAAGGTGATTATTTATCAAATTTGTTGAGGTGGCGCAGACATTTTTGTCTGTGTGCGGCAGGCAGAAATGCCCGTTCCGCCAGCTCAATCCAAACGCAAATTGGTATAATAATATCTTCCGCGACATAGCGCGGGGCTACCGTTTTTCAGACATGGCGCAGAAATCGTTGATTCACATCGGCAAGCAAGAAGTTGAAAAAATTGCGTTAGGCGGCGGAAGAATACTCTATCATTTGAGCGACCGTTTTTTTATCAATGATCTTGATCCGCAGGCCAGTCACGGGGTGCGTTGGCGAGAACTCGCGCCCGGCGAAGAGATTGAGGCATCCGGAAAGCGCGAAACGATTCCGCGCCAGCTTTTTTTCGGCGAAGACCGTATCACACTCACAGGATCCGATCTGTTTTCCTCAAAAACCTCCTGGACGCCATTTCGCCGCAAATACAGCGTGTTTTGCAATCATATCTCCTTTCGCGCCGAAGCCGGAACCTTGACGGCGCTGATGGGCCCGTCCGGTGCTGGCAAAACCGTGTTGCTGAATTTATTAAGCGGCTATGTCTATTCGCATCAGAATCGCAGCAAAATTTTCATCACAGATAAATTTGGCCTGCCGAAATTCGACGTACAGCGCGACCGCCGCCTGTTAGGCCAAACCATCGGCTACGTGCCGCAAGACGACACCTTGATTCCGCAATTAACTGTGCGCCAATCGCTTGATTACGCCTTTCAACTGCGCTACCCAGATATTGACCGCGATTTGAAAGAATTTTTGATTCGAGATACCTGCCAGAAATCCGGATTCGAACCGGGCGAAATCGCAGACTTGCTTGATAAACGGATCGGATCGCCGGAAGCCAAAACGTTGAGCGGTGGGCAGCGCAAACGCGTCAATATCGCGCATGAACTGATTCGCAATCCGCTGCTACTTTTCCTCGATGAACCGACCTCCGGCCTCTCATCCTCAGACGCCAACACCGTTATCAAATCGCTGAAAGCGCTCTGTCAGCGAACGCAGATTACGATTATTCTGACGATTCACCAACCAAGCGTTGAAGCGTTTGAACAGTTTGATAAGTTATTCGTGCTGAACAAAGGAGGCAATATCGCCTATTTCGGCGAGGCGCAGCATGCCGTCGGCTATTTCGAAGCGCAAACCGGCCAGCAGCGCTCCCAGCACGAGAACCCGGCAGATTTCATTATCGAAACCTTAGAAGCGTGGCGAAAAGATAAGGAGCGCCAGCAAGTCGGTTCACCTGCGGAAAAAACCGCGCAAGCGTGTCAGGCAATCGCCTCGATCTATCGCAAGAATCCGCATTATTTCGAACTGACCGAGCGTTTCCGCCGCGATTTGCAGCAGGCGGGCGTTCCGACAGAGATTTTACGCGAATGCGAGCAGCAGGAAACACAGTGTTTTTTCTGGCCTGAAGGATTCTGGACGTATCTGCATCAGCGGCTGAACCAGGCCGGAACTTCAGATATTGCGGAAACTGTCCAAAAAGTTATCGCCAATCGCCCGGCGAACGATACGCCTCATCAAGGACAAACCACAGAACGCCAACCGCAGCGGAGCAGCGTGTCATGGCTGAGGCAAATCGGCGTCGTGCTGCGCCGCAATTTAGCGATTGCCCGAGCCGATACGAACAATTCCATCTTTCAGCTTGTGCAGCCGATGATCATCGGCGTGTTGATGCTGTTAGCGTTTGCCTGGTACACGCGGGATTTTTACGGCGAAGATATTCTATCGCGTATGGGCTACGAATTTACGCCGCGCTGGGGGCGCGAAACCATTACGCCATCGGAAGACCTGCCAGAAGCCAAATTGAAGGCATTTCGCCAACCGAACTTTCTCAGCGAAAGTTCTGCGAATCGCCGCGCCGCCGTCTTTTTTCTGCTGATTGCCTCAAGCATCTGGTTCGGCGTGATTAACGCCTGTCGCGAGATCGTGGACGAACGTGCCGTGTTGAAACGCGAAGTCAAAAGCACGTTACGCACCTCATCGTATCTGCTGGCGAAAGTCGCATTTCTCGGCTGGGTCTGTTTGAAGCAGGTGGCGCTCTTGATGCTCATCGTCATGCTGCCGAACTGGTTGTTCGGCTTGAATATCGCGCCAAATGCTTTGAAACGCCTGCTGGTCGCGTCGGAATTGGTGACGCAGATCGCCTGGCTGTCGCTGTTCGGCATATTATGGCTGACGGCGATCTGCGCGTCGTGGATCGGATTGGCGATTTCCGCATTTTCGCCGACGCAGCGCGTCGCCCTGACGGCCGTGCCGCTCGTGATTATTCCGCAACTCCTGCTTGGCGGGCTGATTCGCCCCATGAAAAACATTGATCTTGCGAACAGTTTCATGCTCACGCCAGGCGTCATGACGAAATTATCTCAGCAAAACATTCCCGATACTCTCCTGACTGCGCTGAATATTCCAGAAATCCAGAATCAGCGATTTCTAACAGACAACGATTTTCTTTACGCTGTTGAAATGGCAAGCGGCGACCAACCTGCACCAGAAATCAAAGACCTGCTGCTTGCAGCGGCGAGCCAGCGCAAACCGGCGCTCATCATATTTCTCTCTACGTTTATTCACGATCTTGTCCTTGAAAAATGGGCGTTTCAAGCCACGCTGTTGTACGATTCCGCCGGAGCGTCGAAGGTGTTGCGAAAAATTGTTGACATCGCGCAGTATAACAAAGAAAAACATCAATATCTGCTTTTCGAAACCAGAGAAATCGTCGAACTCTTCTTTGACCCTCCACTCAAGCAATTCGCGATGTCTGAAGATGAGTATCGACGTTTTCTTCAAGCGTTTCCGCAGGCGAATGCCGTTTTGCAAAAAGTGACGGAGGTGAAACAGGGAGAAATTGTGTTGAAGCTTGGCGAACTTTCGGCACGAAACAGACAAAAATTGCCGTTGGAAGCCTGGAATTGGTTGAATGAGCAACGCGACGCCATCGAACAGCGCGAACGCGCCCGGCAGATTGCGCAGATTCTGATATTGATGGCGTGTCTTCACGCGTTGCTGCTCCTGATTCCGGCGTATACGTATTTGACGTTGCAAGCGCGGTTTGCATCGCGCTAAATGGTAGCCCCGCCTTACGCGGCGGGTGATTGGAACGGTAAATTTCCGCGTTATTGCATAAAATAAATCTTCCGCGACGTAGCGCGGGGCTACCAAAATTGTTTCAAGAAAGAAAAGAGACAGATGATTTTACCAGAACCGATTCGTTTCAGCAAGCAGGAGTATAAACGATTTCTCCTGACATATCCCCATGCAAAAGCCATTCTTGATGGTGAGTTTGTGCATGAAGGGAAACGCTTTCCGTTTGTCGAGCAATCTGAGAACGAGGTGAAAATTTACGCGGCGATGCTCTCTGAGCAACAGCAGCGAGATTTAGGACTTGGCGCGCTCAATGAATTGAAGCGCCATCGTTCCGCATCTGCCTCGATCTGGAAATATGCTGCCATTTTTGGCGCGACGGCGGTTGCGGTTCTGGCGCTCTTTTTCGCGAAAGGAAAATGGCCGCTTCCGGATCATATCGAACCGACGCCGTCTCCGACAGTCACTCACACGGAAACGCCGATGCCTACGCCGACTCCGACGAACACGCCACAGCCATCTCCCGCGCCAACCGAAAAACCGACAGAAACACCGAACCCGACCGTGACCCCAATTGCACACGTAACGAATACACCACCAGTGACGCCGACGGTTCGCCCAACCAATACACCAAAACCGACAGTGATGCCGAGCCCGACGAACACGCCGCAGCCATCTCCCGCGCCAACCGAAAAACCGACGGCAACGCCGATTCCGACATTCACGCCAGCGCCGCCGCCGAAAGTATCGCTTCAAAATATCGTGTTTAGCAGTGGAAATGGCGGTGTGATTCCGCTGTTCAATGAGAAATGTCTTGTCAAACCCGGCGAACGGATTATCGTGACCTTGAAAGACATGCCGGAAGGCGACGCGAGTGTTGAATTATCTGCCACCAAAGGGCAGATCGCTGGAAACACCTATATTGCGCCGGATACGCCGGGAATTACTGTTCCCTTGACCATCCGCATCGTCTGGAAACGCACGGGCGAACAATTGGCTTCAAAAGGAATTATTGTCAGGACGCAGCGCGAAAAATAAATGATCGTTCTACGCTATGTCGCTGGAATATGCCTTATTATTCCATCACGTAGGGCGAAGCGACCAATTCAAACGGAGGGGAAGATGAAAGTACGAGGAGTGGTCATATCAATAACTGCGGCGATCATTGGGCTATGTTGTATTGCCCCAAGCATTTTTGGGGAGGAGTTGAGCGTTGAATTTTTGCTTGATCCAGATATTCGAACGATTGATCTCGTCGCGCCGCAGCAGGTAACGATTGTGGCGCGCCCCTCGAAAGATGACGTGACGTATCGCTGGCAACTCAACGGCCTCGGCGAACTTCAGGGGAATGAAGGGGACGCAGGGCAAATATATCTTCCGCCACACAACATGGAAGGAGATATGACGCAGGCGATCATCTCCGTCGTCGTGACGGACAAATTAGGCAACACGGCGAAGGCGTCAGTGACGTTCACCTTAAAACAGCCACAGATGCCAACACCGACTGCCACGCCGACAGAGACGCCCGCGCCGACAGCAACGGCTACAGAAATTCCAGAGCCAACCGCAACACCGACCGTGATGCCATCTCCAACGGCAACAGTAACGAACATTCCAAAGCCGACAGCGCCGCCAACGAAGATTCCGACGATCAGGCCAACAAACATACCAAAACCAACTGCAACCCCCGATCTGCCGATTGAGGAGCGACTAAATGCAATTGGAGCGCGCCTCGCCCAATTAATCAAACGTTATGAACAGCTTAAAAAGGAGGAAGAGAAGGGGAATGCTGTCGGAAAGGATGTGGTTAATGTCTTAACTGAGCTTGTTGCTACACTGAAGGAGATTGAAGATGTGTATGTTCGCTCTGAGAGAACTGAAATGCTGGAGAAAATTCCCGACGTTCGGCGGATTCGCGAACAATTCGCCAATGAATTGTCACGTCGAAAAAAATGAGGACAAAAAATTCTGTTGAGCTAACCATGCGAAAACGCTGGCTTTTTATGTTTTTGTTGACGATATGTGTTGTGTTTTTCAGCCTGTGTCAACAGGCGTGCGCGTCAGATGCAGACGCCGAACGTCTTTCCCAACTTTTAGAAGAGGCATTCGCGTTCTTCCAGAATGCGGAATACGCTGAAAGTTACGAGAAATATCGGGAGGTATTGGAACTTGATCCGGATCACCAGCAAGCTATCAAGCAAACGCTGGAACTTGCTGCAATCTTTAAGCAATCAGGAGAATTATGGAAGCAACAAGGCGATGCGGAAGAAGCGCAGAAGAATACCCGATTCTATCAGCAGATTGTGAAGGAACTTCTGAAATTGCTCACCGGACGCTGGCAAACAGTGCTGAAAGAATACAGCAGTCGCACTGACACGGAAAAACGGCAGGAAAAGAGCGAAACGATTCAACAACTTCGCACGCTGATTCAGATTGTTACCAA
>DF820456.1:281056-313060 GCA_000739515.1 Candidatus Moduliflexus flocculans | reverse complement strand
CGGAAAAACGGCAGGAAAAGAGCGAAACGATTCAACAACTTCGCACGCTGATTCAGATTGTTACCAATATCCAGGACTTATATAAACGCTTTTACCAGGATGACACCGATATACAAACGTTTCTTGATAAGCTCCAACGGGCG
Source organism: Candidatus Moduliflexus flocculans (assembly GCA_000739515.1). Taxonomy (GTDB): domain Bacteria; phylum Moduliflexota; class Moduliflexia; order Moduliflexales; family Moduliflexaceae; genus Moduliflexus; species Moduliflexus flocculans. Next base: position 312,917 of record DF820456.1, on the reverse strand, counting down.
TTGGAAACATATCGAGAAGAATTAGCGCTTTATGAGTAAAAATCGTCTCATTCATTTTTTTATAAAACTTCTTCTTGACAAGTGTTATGCATGGTTTTGTGACATTTTCTTTCAAAGAAACAACGTATCTCATATCATTGTTTGCGTCTTCACGAAAAAAAGGAGTTTTTATTATGGGGGGAACATTGGGCAAAATAGTTGGGCTTATTTTGGGGGTCATGATTTTGGCAGGATGTGCTGCTCCCGTCACGGGCGTCGATACCGCGATCCAAGAAGCGCAAAAAGCGTTTGCAGTGATGGATAACGTGGTGGATGAAGAAAAAAAGGGGTCTGATGATTATCAAGAAGCAAAAGACAAACTTGATGAAGCCCTGAAACTTTCAGAGTCAAAGTCGAAACAAGATAAAGCGAAAGTAGCGGCAAACCAGAGTTTAAGCGCTTCACAACGGATATTGACAGATTTTTACCGAACCACAATTACGCCGCTTGCGCGAACCGCCAGAAAACAGATCGAAGACATTACAGAGCAAGACCCGGATAACCCGTTAAAAGAATTCCTGCCGAAAATTGACGAATTATTGGATTATTCGACAAAATTGGAAAGCGGCAGCGAAGTTATCGCCTTAAACAAAGTGCTTGAGGATTTGGAAGAAGTCGTCACCATCAAACATAATACCGATGAAAATATTACGGCCACTCTGGATTCCGATATTTCATTCGATCCTGGAAAATACGAGCTTTCTGACACGGGAAAACAGTTGTTGAAAGATTTTTTTGAGAGAATTGTTGCCAAGCAGCAAGAGTACCTCTCTCAATTTTCCAGTGGAAAGAGGGTGACCATGAAAATCACAGTCATCGGTTACACCGATCAGCAAGGATTTCAAAAAGGAACGGCATTAGTCAAAACGCTGACAGAAGGCATGGAAGGCACAGTGCCTGAAAAATCGTTAGACCTTCGACGTTTTTTAAACCTTCGCCTATCGCAATTCCGGGCGAATACCATTGGTGAGTATATCCGAGAAGTGATCGAACAGGCTGACCATCGTGTTGTTGTCGAGCAAAATAATATTGGCAGAGGAGAAGATGTCCCACCAGGGATCACCCCTTCTTATAAGGATTCAGACTCTGTCTCAGACCCAAGCCGGAGAATTTGCAAGGTGTATAGCTACGTAATCGTTGAATAAAAATTCTCGCAATCGAATCATTGCAGACAGGAAAAAATTATTTTTTCCTGTCTGTGATAATTTCGCTGATGTTTGACAACTCTGTTCCGTTGCATTTCTTTTCTGCCGCAGCATAATCCGCATAGAGGCGTTCAATCAGTTCTTTCAGCGTCGGCGTTCCGACAAACTGGTGTTGATGCGTTTCTTCTGTCTGTTGCCGCTGCTGTTCTTGTGCGGCGTCATGCGCCTTTCGTTCTTCATCTGATTGCGCTCGCAATACTGACTCAATCGTTTCTACTTCTCCCGTGTCGGTTTCACAAGACGCGGCCAATATGTCATATTGACGGTCATAACCTGGTTCAGGAATCTGCTCATCGTCGAGAAGCGGCTGCCCGAACGCTTCAGCCATCATCACCCACGCATGACGGAGTTCTTCGATAGTTTCTCCATACGGTTCAACCGCCTCTTGCGTGATCATCCCGACGTTTCCCTGTTGATCGTAATACGCCTCATGAATGCCATACGAATAAGAGGTTTGTTCCTCCTGCGTATCGGGATGACGCCATATATGTTTTTTGCGGACAACGCGATAGTTCCACATTGTTTATGTCTCTATGCCGATAATCTTTTGCAAAATGCCGAGAATGTTATTGAGTTGCTGGAGAGGATATTCGACAATATCAACCGACGCCACCTGCTCTTTCAACGTTAAAAATCGCCAGAGGCTCCCGGTTGTGACAACGCCATAGATGATCGGAATCATTGCGTTTTTCTGGCGATTGAACAGTTGCGCCGCAATCATTTCAGCGATGCACTGAGGAATTCCTTCGACAATCTTATCATTTTTCGCCTCAACCATCATCAGCACGGGAGCGCTCACCATCAACTGTTCTTTCGATTTGGAGAGAATATAATCGCACCGACCATTCAAGCCTTTTGATACATCAATGTTGAAATCAACCCCGGAAAACAAACTCACTCGCTCTTTGTATTGCAGCTTGAATTCTGCCAGAATCGGCGCAATAATCAATTCGGAACGCGCTTTTTCGGTGCTCATCGTGATGGCGAGCGGGATATAGCGCTGCAACAGTTCCAAAAGCAGCGTGGGAACAGCAACAGAGGGCGGCTGCGGAAAGAGATTGACATCCTCGATCAATTCGATTGCAAACTGTTCCTTCAAGATTTCTATGGTAAAGTTGCTATAACTCATCGTGTGACCTCCTCAAGGCAGGTACAAGTATTCAGTCGTCATTCCAATTCTCCATGTCAATATCATAAAGATTGATCGTGAAAAAGAGTCAAGTCTTTTGTACGCATCTGTGATGAATATGCCTGCAAATAGCGCCCAGTATGCGACGCGGCGACCTGCGCCACCGCTTCCGGCGTGCCGTAGGCGACGATGCGACCGCCGCGATCTCCGCCGTCAGGGCCGAGGTCAATCAGGTAATCGGCGCATTTGATCACGTCGAGGTTGTGTTCGATGACGATGAGCGAATGGCCGCGATCCAGCAGTTTCCGGAAACAGTCGAGCAAGCGCGCGATGTCGGCGAGATGCAGGCCGGTGGTCGGTTCGTCGAACAGATACAATGTCCGCTGCTTGCGCTTGTCGGCAAGTTGTTCCGCGAGTTTCAGGCGTTGCGCTTCGCCGCCGGAGAGCGTGGTCGCTGGCTGACCGAGCCGCAAATAGCCGAGGCCGACGGCCTGAAGCGTTTTCAATTTATTGAGCAGGCTGCGCTGGCCTTCGAAGCGGGCAACCGCGTCATCTACGGTCAGATTCAGCGCGTCATGAATCGTCAGGCCGTTCCAGAGCACATCCAGCACGTCGCGTTTGTAGCGTTTGCCGTTGCAAGCGTCGCAGGTCAAATAGACATCCGCCAGAAATTGCATGTCCACCTCGATCAGCCCGTTCCCTTCGCAGACATCGCAACGCCCGCCCGCGACATTGAACGAAAACGTTCCGGCGGTATAGCCGCGCATCTGCGCGAGGCGCGTCGCCGCGAACAGCTTGCGGATGTCGTCGAAGGCGCTCATGTACGTCACCGGATTCGAGCGCGGCGTCCGGCCAATCGGCGATTGATCAACGAGAATCACGTCCGCGATCTGTTCGCGGCCATGCAGCGCGGCGAAGCCATTACCGGGGCGACGTTCGCCTTTCAGCGCGGGATAAAGCAGGTCGGAAATCAACGTGCTTTTGCCTGAACCGGAGACGCCTGTTACGCAGACGAAGAGGCCAAGCGGAAAGGTCGCGTCAATCCCTTTGAGATTATGCTCCGACGCGCCTTCGAGCCGCAAACACGCTTCTGTCGGAATGCGGCGCGAGACCGGAAGCGGAATCGCCTGTTCGCCGCGCAGATATTGACCGGTCAGCGACGCCACGCCGCTTTGCGTGAATAGATCGCGGGTCGCTCCGGCAAAGACGACTTCGCCGCCCTGCTCGCCCGCTTGCGGCCCTAAATCAACTAAAAAGTCGCTTTCCCGCATCATCTCAAGGTCATGCTCGACGACGATGACCGTGTTGCCCTTGTCTCGCAGCGTTTTCAGCAGCTCGATCAGACGGGCGTTATCGCGGGGATGCAAGCCGATGCTCGGCTCGTCCAATACGTAGAGCGAGCCGACAAGCGACGTGCCGAGCGAGGTGGCGAGATGAATCCGCTGCATCTCGCCGCCGCTTAACGTGCGCGACAGCCGGTTCAGCGTCAGATAATCGAGGCCGACATCAAGCAGATATTGCAGGCGGTTGCGCAATTCGTCTAATAGCTTTTCCGCCACGCCGCGCTCGAAATCGGAAAGCGGCAGCGTCGCGAAAAAGCGGCAAGCGTCGGCGACAGTCATGCGGGCGACCTCGTAAATCGTTTTGCCGCCGATGCGGACGAAGCCCGCCGCCGGTTTCAGGCGCGAACCTTTGCAGACCGGACAGGTCGTATAGCCGCGAAATTTGCTCATGAACACGCGCACGTGCATTTTGTATTTTTGCTCTTCCAGCATCGCGAAAAACGGCAGAATGCCGATGAATTCGGCGTTGCCTTCGATCAGAAAGGCGCGTTGCGGCGGCGTTAACTGCTCGATAGGAGTATCGAGCGTAAAACCGTATTTCGGCGCGATACGTTCCAATTGCCGCAAAATGCCACGACTTTTCGGCGTGTTCCAGGGGAGAATCGCGCCATCGCGGATGCTTTTTTTCCAATTCGGGATAATCAGATCGAGATTCCAGGTCATTTTGTCGCCGAAACCATGACATTCGGGACACGCGCCAAATGGATTATTGAAGGAAAACATGCGCGGTTCGGGTTCGGCGTATTGAATGCCGCAGTTGGCGCATTCGAAGGCGCGGCTGAAGCGATAGCGGCGAAACGTCAGCGGGCGCAGCGGTTTTGTCACTTGCTCGGTGTCTTCTTCCAGCACGCAGACCGCAAGCCGCCCGTTGCCTTCCTGATACGCCGTTTCGAGCGCGTCGGCGATGCGCTGGCGATCCGCCTGTTTCAGCATCAGGCGATCCACAACGACCAGGATGTCGCGCACATTCCCCTCCTGGGAGGGGGAAGGGGTGGGTTGGGCATTGAGAAATCGACGCTCTTCGCTACCCACCCCCAACCCCTCCCAGGAGGGGAGTTCAAGGATATCATCGCCGATTAAGACACGCTGAAAGCCCTTTCCAATGAGCGTATCCTTGAGACTTACGAGGTCTTCAAGACCTCGGAAGTCTTGGGGCAATGGAAACGTCACCAAAAACCGCGTTCGTTCCGGCAAGCTGAACAGCCAGTCCTGAATTGAGGCAACCGAATCTTTCCGCACCGGTTGGCGGCAGCGTTCGCAGTAGGTCGTGCCGATGCGGGCGAAGAGCAGGCGCAGATAATCGTCAATTTCGGTGGTCGTGCCGACGGTGGAGCGGGCGTTGCGGACGCGATTTTTCTGCTCGATGGCGATGGCGGGCGGAATGCCGGAAATGCTATCCACATCGGGCTTGTCCATCCGTTCTAAAAACTGGCGGGCGTACGCCGAGAGCGATTCCACGTAACGTCGCTGCCCTTCGGCGTAAATTGTGTCGAACGCGAGACTCGACTTGCCCGAGCCGCTGACGCCGGTAATGACGATCAGGTGATTGCGCGGAAGTTCAAGTGAAATATTTTTCAGGTTATGCACCCGAATGCCTTGAAGGTTAATTATATCCATGATATGCCTTGTGTGCTGCAACAGAAAGAATGTCAAGGCGATCCGCTCTTTTTCATGAAAAACGATTGACAAAACCGTGATTCGGCAGAATAGATCCAGAGATTCATGAACGAGAGATTTAAACAGGAGGGAGTTAGATGAATTTCAAAGATTGCACGTTGGCGTATCTTGAAAACACCTTTCGGCTCGAACAAGTCGAGACGTTACCCGATTTGGACGACTGGCTGAAGCAATCGGCAGATGTCTCGGAATTGGAACGGCAGATGATTGCCGTCTTTCGCCATCAGTTGAAGTTTAGCGGTTACGATTGGAATGAAACGGAACTCGCTTATAATTTTATCGGACCGATCATGGCGTTAGTCAGCTTTGCGAGCAAACAAGCGAACTTTTTCGCCGAGCGACCGTTGAGCGGATTGGTCGAGGGTGTTGAAATGTCCGGCAAGCCTGACGGGATGATCGCCTCAGGATTTCGCGAACCGAAAATGCCCTATTTCTGCATCCAGGAATACAAAAAATACAAAGACCCCGAAGGCGATCCGGCGGGGCAGGCGCTGGCCACTATGCTCGTCGCGCAAGAACTGAACGCGCATCGGCATCCGGTCTATGGCGCGTATATTATCGGCTATGATTGGTGTTTCATGGCGCTGCGCGGCAAACAATATGCCATCAGTCCAGCGTATGTCGCCACCCGCGACGATGTGTTCGATATTTTCCGCATTTTAAAAGTGTTAAAGCGCATGGTCGCGGAGTGGGCGAGCGAAATCGCCGCCTGAACACGCCCAACGGCGCGACCGTTGGCGTCATTCGCGCCGTTGGCGTCTTCTATGTTCATGAAACGCATGTTTTCGCTGCATGATGCCCCCAAAATGCCTGAAAACGCGCCAGCCAGCTTGCATGATGTGGATACCGAGCAGATCGAAATTCAATTGTTGTTAGAAGCGATTCATTTGAAATACGGCTACGATTTCCGCGATTACGCCCGCGCATCGGTGAAGCGGCGCATCATGCATCGCAAAAATTTAGCGAACATCGCCACCATGGCGGAAATGCAGCATCGCATTCTGCATGACATCGAGTTTTTCGAGCGCCTGCTGCTTGATCTGTCAATCAACGTGACCGAAATGTTTCGCGATCCGTCCTTTTACGTCGCGCTGCGTCAGGAAGTCGTGCCGATATTAAGAACGTATCCGTTTATCAAAATCTGGCACGCCGGGTGTTCGACGGGCGAAGAAGCCTATTCGATGGCGATTTTGCTCAAAGAAGAAGGGCTGTATGACCGGACGCAGATTTATGCGACTGATTTCAATGACGTGGTGCTGCAAAAGGCGCGAGAAGGTATCTATTCGCTTGAACACATTAAAGATTATACGCTCAATTATCAACGCGCCGGAGGGAAAACCGCGTTTGTCGAATATTACACCGCGCATCATAATTCGATACTGCTTGACCGTTCGCTGAAAAAAAATATGGTGTTTGCCAATCATAATCTGGAAACCGACGGCGTGTTTGGCGAAATGCATTTGATCTTGTGCCGAAATGTGCTGATTTATTTTAATCGAACCTTGCAAAATCGCGTGATTCGATTATTTCATGAAAGTTTATGCCGCTCTGGCCTCCTTTGCCTGGGATCGAAAGAAACATTGCATTTCTCTGATAATGCGCACGCATTCGAAGAGATCGTCGCTGATGAAAAAATCTATAAAAAAACATTATGAGGCTGTCGTCATCGGCGTTTCGACCGGGGGACTGGATGCCTTGCAGCGGCTATTTTCCTCGTTGACAGCGGATTTTCGCATGGCCGTGCTTGTCGTGCCGCATCAGCATCCGCATTCGAGTAATTTTCTCGTGACGCATTTGAACGCGCGTTGCCGGATTCCCGTGCAAGAAGCGCTTGACAAAGCGCCGATTCACGCAGGAGTTGTATATATTGCGCCACCGAATTATCACCTCCTGGTGGAAATGGACCACACATTGTCGCTGGCTTCGACCGAAAAAGTGAACTATGCCCGTCCATCAATAGATGAACTCTTTTTTACGGCAGCAGACGCATATCGTTCGCGGTTGATCGGCGTGATTTTAACGGGGGCGAATTCGGATGGAAGTCGGGGATTGCAGAAAATTAACGCGGTTGGGGGATTGACAATTGTGCAAGACCCATCCACTGCTGAGGTGGCATCAATGCCGCAAGCCGCGCTGAATGCGGCACAGGTGGATTATGTATTGCCTATCGAGCAGATCGGGACGTTACTTACCAGAATAAATTCGGGGGAAGAGGTGTTTTACATCGAAACAAGTGCGTCCGACGCCCTTGTCGAATGATGAAAAATACCTCATGATGCAGTTGTGTTCGATCATCATCCTATTTTAGTGATTGCTGCGCCGACGGATATTCTTTCGCATTTTGCGCGACCACTGCGAAACGCAGGGTTTGACGTATTCGAAGCCGCCTCTGCTCTCGATGGACTACGCATCGCGAAAGAATATGCCCCTGTTATCATTTTTCTTCAACTGTCTCTGCCAGAGATGTCTGGCGTGGAATTGTGCCACCAGTTAAAAACGCAGTGTTACCCTGCCTCGCCGTATATCCTTCTCATCACGGAACAAAACGATTCGAACGATGAGGATCAACCTGATGAACATGACGTGGATGGGTATATTATTCAAACCGCGCCTTCACGAGAACTTGTCGCGCGGACGCGGTCGATCTTCCGGTTAAAGCAGACGGAAACTGGCCTGCTACAAGCATTAGAGGCGCTTCAGGAAAAACATGCCGCGCTCTTAGATATGCAAGAACAATTGCAACGACATGAAACCATGTTGAACGGGATTTTTGAATGCTCTCCCAACGCAATTGTCGTCTCAGATATGCGCGGGGTTATTATCGCCTGCAACTCTTCTGCGCTGGAACTGTATGGCGCGAGTTCAAAGGATGATGTCATCGGAAAAGATGGGCGACAGTTTATCGCGCAGGATGATCGGCAAGAACCGCGCTCCGATCCCCAAGAACTCCTTGAACCAGGCCGAGTCAAGCATATTGAATACCGCCTCGCCAGAAAAAATGGCGATCTTTTTTTCGGAGAAGTGTCTGCAAGCGTGATGACTGACGAGGCTGGAGCGCCACTTGGCATTATTTCGATTATTCGCGATGCGACGGAGCGGAAAAATGCTGAGATCGCTCTTCAAATAAGCAAAGCCCGCTATGAGTTTTTGGTCAACACCATGAACGAAGGCCTGGCTTCAATTGATGAACAGCGGCGCTTTACCTTTGTCAATTCAAAATTCTGCGAAATGACTGGCTATCACGAACAGGAATTGCTTGGCATTGATTCAAGATTGGTCATTGCTCCAGAAGAAGAGTCACATCATCGTCAGGAATTAGCCGAGCGCCGCATGGGAAAATCCGGAAAATATGAGACGCGATTAATCAAAAAACAGGGGGATTCTTTGTCAGTCATCTTGTCCGGCAGTCCGTTGTATAATGCACAAGGCGTCTATGATGGCGCATTAGGCGTCTTTACGGATATTACCGCGATCAAACAAGCCGAACGCGCGTTGAAAGACAGTGAAGAACGGTATCATGCCCTGTTCGAAAATTCTCCAATCTCACTCTGGGAATTAGACCTTTCCAAGTTAAAAGCGTTTCTTGATGCGATCAGCACGCAAGAAACTCCTGATATTGAACAGTACGCCTCTGACCATCCAGAACTCGTGCGCAAGGGGATTGAATTCATCCATGTTTGTGACATCAATCAGGCCACGCTGAAAACGTTCGAAATACAGAATAAGGAAGAACTCTTCACGCAATTCTGGATGCTCTGGACAGAGGAGGCATTGGCAGCATTGACGCAGCAAGTTTTTGCTCTCTGGCGAGGCGCGAAAGAATTTACGATCGAGACGACCAATAAGACATATTCGGGCAAAATCCTGCACGTTCGGATCAAAATGGCGCTTGCGCCTGGATATGAAAAAAATTGGGCGCGGGCGTTGGTGACAGTCGTTGATCTGACGGAACGCAAACAGATCGAAGATGCCTTAACCCGCGAACGCTATTTATTGAGAACGCTGATGGAATACAGTCCTGATCTCATCTATTTCAAAGACCGCGAAAGCCGATTCCTCCGCGTGAATAATGCCTTTGCACGGCGAGCTGCCTTAGACCCTCAATCTATTTTAGGGAAAACTGATTTTGATATTGTGGGGCCGGAACATGCGAAAAAGGCATTTGCCGATGAACAACGGATCATGAAGACCGGCGAGCCTCTAATTGATCAGGAAGAGCGAGAAACCTGGCTCAACGGGCGCATTACCTGGGCCTCGACCACAAAACTCCCCTTCTATGACGAACACGGCAATATTATTGGCACATTTGGCATTTCCAGAGAAATCACGTCTCGCAAACTCGCTGAACGCTATGAACATCTGACCACCCAAATCTTAGACCTGTTAAATCGTTCTGATCGCAAAATTGATGTGATTCGAGAAATTCTCCTGCTTGTGAAAGATTTTACCGGGCTTGAAGCTGTCGGAATCCGCCTTAGAAGCGGGGAGGACTTTCCGTACTATAAAACCATCGGCTTTCCGCCGAAATTCGAGGAAGTTGAACGATATTTATGCGCGCGCGATGAACATGGGAATATTATATGCGACAGCAACGGCAATTCCATTCTTGAATGCATGTGCGGCAATGTGTTGTGCGGCCGAACGAATCCATCGCTTCCGTTTTTTACCACTGCCGGGAGTTTCTGGTCCAATAATACCACCGAATTATTGGCATCAACATCTGAAACTGACCTACAGGCGTACATGAGAAATCACTGTAACCGCGAAGGATACGAATCTATGGCGTTGATCCCACTCCGTTCCGGCCCACGCACGATTGGATTGCTCCAGTTGAATGATCACCGGAAGGACATGCTTTCGTTAGAGAGCATTCGCTTTTTCGAAGGCTTAGGCGCAAGCATTGGCATTGCGATAGAGCATCGCGAAACAGAAGAAGAGATGGCGCGGCTGCGGAATTTCATGAAAAACATCATTGATTCCATGCCGTCAATCCTGTTAGGCATAGATATTGAGGGGCGCGTGACCCATTGGAATCTTGAAGCGGAAAAAGTGACCAGACATGCGGCGCATGACGTCCAGGGACGATTTCTCCACGACGTCTTCCCTGAATTCGCCCCATTTTTAGAAAAAGTGCGCGACGCCATTCTCCAACAGTGTCCATTCAAAGAAGAAAAGGTGCGGAGCATAATTCACGGAGAAATGCGCGATTTCAATATTATGGTCTATCCATTAGTCTCCTCTGGCGTGGATGGCGCGGTCATTCGGATTGATGACGTGACGGAACAGGTACGAATGGAAGAGATGATCGTGCAATCTGAAAAAATGGTCTCGTTAGGAAATTTAGCGGCGGGCATGGCACACGAATTAAATAACCCGATTGCAAGCATTTTGCAAAATACGCAGGTGATTCTCACCCGCTTGACCCGGCATTTTCCGGCCAACACGATTGCGGCGCTGGAGTCTGGCACAAATATGGACGCCATTCGCGAATTCATGCTGAAACGGGATATTATTAAAATCCTGGAATTGATTCGCAGTTCCGGGGAACGCGCCGGGGAAATCGTGAAAGATATGTTAAGTTTCAGCCGCAAACGGAGTTCCCATGCCGTGCCGAACGATCTGCATGACCTGATCGAAAAAGCAGTGGAGTTCGCCTCGCATGCCTATAATATTAAATTCGCGTTCCCGCTCAAAAATTTCCGGATCATTCGACAGTTTGATTCCAGACTTCCGAAAATCCGCTGCGAAGGGGCGCAAATTCAACAGGTCATCTTGAACCTGCTCATCAATGCCGCTCAAGCCGCCGCAGAACATTATCATCGCCAGGAAGAGCCGACGATCATCCTGCGAACGCAGCGCGATGGCGATATGGTACGGATCGAAGTGGAAGATAATGGCCCCGGCATGCCAGAACATGTCAGGAAACGCGTCTTCGAGCCGTTTTTTACCACGAAAGAGGTCGGACTTGGCACGGGGTTGGGGCTGTCCGTCTCATATTTCATTATCACAGAACATCATAACGGCACCATGAGCGTAGAATCCGAACCTGATAAGGGGTGCCGATTTATCATTATGCTTCCGATTGGCGCTGAAGACCCTGCCATGCTTCATAGCTGGCAAATATGATCAGCGCAGGACATTCACCGCGACAAATCTGGTGTTGCTTGGATTCCCGCGTGAATCGAACAACATGACCTGCAAAAGCAGGTTGCCTGATGACACTAACGGACTAAGGGCAATTGAGGCGCGTAAAAAGTCGGCAACAAGATCGGAATGCGACAGCCGCTTGCGATAAGAATTCCCCTGAGAATCGGCCACGACCAGCGTTCCTCCATTCAAATAATAGGGCGCATCCGCGAAATAAATATCCAGCACGACCTCCGCGCCAGGATTCACGCTTTCAGGATGCGCCTGAATAAGCGACATCACGGGCATCGTTGTCGGAACGGTCGCGTCATGTTGCGACGGAACACATCCGGCCAGCAGGCCGATTACAAGCAAACCGCAGACCAATCGAAGATATGTCATAAAGATACTCAACAGAACACTCCTGTCAGGAAATAGGAACATGACGTGACTCCTTGCGCCGTGTCCCTACCCTCACATGAAAATTTGCGATAGGAGCCAACGCCAGCGTGAGGGCTTCTGAGGCTCGAATGGTTATCGCTACTGATAATGACGAATCGCGTGTTGATTTTATTTCACAACAATGCTATTTTTTTCACCCCTTCTGCAAGAAAGGCAAAGATTTGTCAAGCATGTCATGCAATGGGAGCAAAATCCTGAGAAATCTTTTTCCAGCGCAATTTTTGTATTGACTTCACTATTAACGTTTGTTAAATTCATGCTACGCTTCTATGGCGGACTTATGCGCGCGAACGATTTTCGCGGCGACGAACGACAATAATCACCACGTAAAAATGAATTGATGCTCTGAAGCATGCCTGTCACGTGCTGGCGTTTGCCCTTACGCGACACATTTGTCATTATCGCATGGAAATTTGCCCATTTGTGTATGGCCGCGCGCTGCGGCCAGAAGAATTTATTGATCGCCATGAAGAAATGCGCCGATTATTAGGCCGTCTTGTGACCGGCCAGGCAACTGCCTTGATCGGCCAGCCGCATATCGGCAAAACGTCGTTTCTCAACTATCTGCTCGATAAATCATCGCGGCATAAAATTGTGGGGGATAAACTCGATCTCAGCATTTTTTCGTATATTGATTCTCAGATGTTAGGGCAGAGCTTCGACCAGCCGGCATTCTGGAAACATGTTCTCAAGCCGCTGACACGCCGGTTTGCCATTCTACACAAACAAAATCAGGGCGCCGAAAAACCTGTGCGCCGCATCGAAGCAGGAAGCGCGGCGTTGGCGCTCAAACGTTCGTCAGACGATGAACACAATCTTGATCCGACTCCAATTTTTAAAGCATATATCACGGCGGAAAGCAATCAATTCGGCACATTTACCTTAGAGCAATTGTTTACGGTGTTAGGGCAGCAAGGGTGGCTGTTCGTGTTAGTGTTGGATGAATTCGATGCCCTCCTGACGCATCCAGTGCTAAACAAAACCGAATTTTACGGCGGCCTCCGCTCGTTGGCGTCGCGCTGTTCCGGTTTTACAATGGTCATCGCCTCGCGGCATTCCTTAGAGCGGCTGAATCAGGAGACGCAAGCGATCAATCCGCACGGCTCGCCCTATTTTAACGTCTTTACCGAGTTTCGCTTAGGCCCGCTGCCAGAAATTCACGCAAACACCATGATTAATGTCGCTGGCGAACGCTTTGGCTCGCTGGATCGCAAATTCATCACGCGAACCTCCGGCCTGCATCCCTATCTGCTGCAAACAGCGGCGGCGATTCTCTGGGAATTACACGAAGAAGGAACAAAAGGGGTGGAACGCTACCAATGCGCCGCGGAAGAACTGAGCCGCCAGAGTCAGGCGCATTTTGCCGACACCTGGAACACCTGGACGATGGCGGAGCGCAAAGTCATCACGATTATTGCGATGTCGCAGATCAACGGCATGCTCGGCGAACGCCAGTTCGATTGGCGAAAATTGGCGGAAAGCATCGGCGATTACAGCGCGGAATTGCGGACATTAAAAGAAGCCGGCATTATCGTCAAAACAGGCGACGCGTCGTGGAAAATCACGCAAGAGGCATTTTTATGGTGGTGGGCCGACAAAGTTCGCACCATTACCCGCGACGCCGCGGATTTCGATCAATGGCTCTGCGCCCAGGAAATGGATGGCCTGTTTACCAAAGAAGAATGCCAGGAGATGAACGACGCCGCCAAAAAGATGCGCGATTTCTTAGGAAAAGGCGCATCTACGCTGATCGAAAACTTTGCGAAAGGGTTGTCTTCCGGCGCATTGAAAGCGATTGGGATGGGGTAAATAGCACAATCGCCAATAACGATCTCATTGGAAGTTGAAGCCTGTGTATCTGCACTCTATGGATTCCTAACGCTTGCATCTATAAATGTTTCAAGAGGTCGCGCATTCTTCTTGACAGAGCGGATTCGCAGAATTTTGTGAATTCTCCAGGAATGCCAGCGTTTGCTTTGGCCGTCAACGCAAGCGCTGGCACTCCAGATGCTTTTCATAAATTTGTATAATCTGAAGGATCGAAGAACGCGCGGAGGTGTTGGATGATCGGCCCGTTAATAAATTCCGCTGCTGTGGTCATCGGAGGAATTGCCGGAACTGTCGCAGGGCCGCATATCCCTGAACGCCTGAAAAATGTTCTTCCTCTGTGCTGCGGCCTCATATCAATCAGCATCGGCACTGTCATGTGCAATAAAGTTCAGGCGCTTCCCCCTGTCGCGCTTGCGTTGCTGATGGGAACCAGCGTTGGAGAAATCCTCTACCTGGAAAAACGCTTAGGATCGGCCATTGGTTGGATTCAGCGTCAAAGCAAACGATTGCAGGCTGGCAGGCAGGCCGCGCCATTACCTGAAGAATTTCTTTTGAAATTTGTGACCGTGTTAGTGCTATTCAGTGTCAGCGGCATGGGGATTTTCGGCTCAATGCATGAGGGCATGACAGGAGACCCGGAGATTCTCGTCGCGAAAGCAGTGCTAGATCTTGTGACAGCGGCCATTTTTGCCACTGAGCTTGGCCTGGCCGTAACAGGCATTGCCATCCCGCAAATGCTGATTCAGAGCATGTTATATTTCAGCGCGTTTCTGCTGCTGCCGCTGATCACTCCAGCCATGAAAGCCGATTTTTCCGCTTGCGGCGGCATTATTATGATCGCCACCGGATTGCGCATCTGCGGAATAAAAATATTCCCTATTGTCAATATGTTGCCTGCCTTGCTGATCATCATGCCGCTCTCCGCCTTATGGTCGCAATTTTTCGGATAAGTTCTTCGGCTCGCGCTAAGCTTCGCATATCGTTTTTTGATGGCACGCTCTCGCGCAAATTTCATTGTTTCCCTCTTGACAGAAATCGCATTTTTTCAGCAAGTGTTGTCGAGAACTTTCCGAAGTGCGTTGTCAACCTGTCCGGTCTTCGCGCCGGATTTTTTATAATCATCGAGAAAAATTATGCGGTATATTCCCAATACAGAACAAGAACGTCAGGAGATGTTGGCCGTCATCGGCGTTGCGTCCGTGAATGACCTGTTTGCCGATATTCCGACGGCGGTTGCGCTGAAATGCGACTTGCAACTGCCGGGGCCGATGGCCGAGCCGGACGTGATGCGTCATCTGCGCAGCCTGAGCCGTCTGAACGGTTCAGCGGATGACTACATCTCCTTTTCAGGCGCGGGCGCGTACAATCATTTTGTCCCGGCAGCAGTGAAACATCTGATCGCTCGCGGCGAATTCGCGACAGCCTACACGCCCTATCAGCCGGAAATCGCGCAAGGGACGCTGCAAGCGATTTTCGAATTTCAAACCTTGATCTGCCAATTGACCGGCATGGACGTGGCGAACGCCTCAATGTACGATGGCGCGTCAGCGGCGGCGGAAGCGATTCTGATGGCGCAGCGCATCAACGACCGTTCGGAAGCCCTGATCGCGACCTCGCTGCATCCCGATTATCGGCAGGTCATCAGCACGTACACGAAACAGATCGGCATTTCGTTGAACGACATCGGCCTTGCCGCCGACGGCAGCGTAGATCTCGCCGCGTTGCGGGCGCGGATTTCGGAGCGCACCGCCTGCGTCGTTGTCCAATCGCCGAACTTTTTCGGCGGCATCGAAGACCTCGCCGCCATTGCCGCGATTGCGCATGAACAGGGCGCATTACTCGTCGTGGCGGTCGCCGAACCGGTATCGCTCGGCCTGCTTGCGCCGCCTGGTCAATTCGGCGCAGATATCGTGGTCGGAGAAGCGCAGGCGTTCGGGAATCCGATCAGTTTCGGCGGGCCATATATCGGCTTTTTCGCGATCAAAAATGATCCGAAAGGTAAAATCGTGCGCAAAATGCCTGGCCGCCTTGTCGGCGAAACGACAGACCTTGACGGAAAACGCGGCTTCGTTCTGACGCTTGCGACGCGGGAACAGCATATCAAGCGCGAAAAAGCGACCTCGAACATCTGCTCGAATGAAGCGTTGTGCGCCCTCGCCGCGACGATTCATCTAAGTTTATTAGGCAAGCACGGCTTGAAGGAGTTAGCGCGGCAGAACTTCCGCAACGCCGAATACGCCAAACGCGAAATCGCGAAACTGCCGGGTTACGGCCTGCTCTTTTCGCGCCCGACATTTAATGAATTTGCCGTAAAAACGCCGATTTCCGCCGATGACATCACGCATCGCCTGTCGGATCATAAATTGATCGGCGGCGTGAACCTGACGCCCTCTTATCCGCAATTCGGCCACGCCATGCTGCTCTGCGTCACCGAACAGCACCGCAAAGACGACATTGACCGGCTTGTAACGTTATTACGCGAAATGGCTTGAATAGAACACTGATTGGACATTTGTAGAGACGCCCCGCCGGGGCGTCTCTACGGTGGCATTACGATTAAACCAATCAGTGTTCTATTACTTTCATGAATACACCAACTGTCAGCACATCCGGCTTGATGTTCAACGAGCCGTTAATTTTTGAGCGCGGCGCAGCGGGACGGCGCGGCGTCGAGCTTCCGGCTTGCGATACGCCGGATACGCGCCCGGAAGACGCCATTCCGGCGGCGTTTCTGCGAGACGATATCGTGGATTTTCCCGAACTGAGCGAAGTGGACGTAGTGCGCCATTTCACGCGCCTGTCGCAATGGAATTACAGCATTGACAGCGGCTTTTTCCCGCTCGGTTCCTGCACGATGAAGTATAACCCGAAAATGAACGAAGACGCCGCCGCGCTGGAAGGCTTTGCCCGATTGCATCCGCACACGCCTTATGAATTGGCGCAAGGCGCGATCTGCTTGATGTGGGAATTAGAAAAATATCTCTGCGAAATCGGCGGCTTTGCGCGAGCGACTTTGCAGCCTGCCGCCGGAGCGCAGGGCGAATTGACCGGCATGATGATGATTCGCGCCGCGCTTGAGCAGCGGGGTAATCCGCGCAAAAAAGTCTTGATTCCCGATTCCGCGCACGGCACGAATCCGGCAAGCTGCGCGTTGTCCGGCTATGAAACCGTGCCGGTGGCGTCCGGCGCTGACGGCTGCCTTGATCCGGCGGCGGTCGCGGCGGCGATGAATGAAGACGTGGCGGCAATTATGATCACCAACCCCAACACGCTCGGCCTGTTCGAAACGCATCTCTGTGAAATCGCGCAGATCGTCCACGCCAAAGGCGGTTTCGTCTATGGCGACGGCGCAAACTTGAACGCGCTTTTAGGCAAAGTGCGCCCCGGCGATATGGGGATTGACGTGATGCACGTCAACCTACATAAAACCTTTTCCACGCCGCACGGCGGCGGTGGCCCAGGTTCGGGGCCGGTGCTGGTCACGCAGGCGCTTGTGCCGTTTCTGCCGACGCCGATGCCGGAATATGACGCCGAAAAAGAACATTTTTACCTGAATGACGACTTGCCGCATTCTATCGGCAAAGTCCGCGCATTTTTCGGCAATTTCGGCGTATTGGTGCGGGCGTATGCCTATATTTTGACCATGGGCGCGGCGGGCTTAAAAGAAGTGGCAGAAACCGCCGTTCTGAACGCGAATTACATCAAAGCGCGGCTGCAAGACCTGTAT
Organism: Candidatus Moduliflexus flocculans; assembly: GCA_000739515.1. Taxonomy (GTDB): domain Bacteria; phylum Moduliflexota; class Moduliflexia; order Moduliflexales; family Moduliflexaceae; genus Moduliflexus; species Moduliflexus flocculans. Next base: position 295,379 of record DF820456.1, on the reverse strand, counting down.
CATCTGCCCTATCCGGGCGTCTGCAAGCATGAATGCGTCTTCTCCGATCACATTCAGAACGAAACCGGCGCGACGACGCTTGACATCGCCAAGCGCCTGATGGATTACGGTTATCATCCGCCGACGGTTTATTTTCCGCTAATTGTGCATGGCGCATTGATGATTGAGCCGACCGAAACCGAAAGCAAGGAGACGCTCGACGAATTTATCGCCGCCATGCGAGCGATTGCCGACGAAGCGAAGACCGCGCCGGAACTGCTCAAAACCGCGCCGCATATCGCCAAAGTCCGACGTCTGGATGAAGCCGCCGCCGCCCGAAAACCAACGTTGCGTTACGAGGGGTAAACATCACCACGAAACACACAAAATACACGAAAAATATAATGGTTTGTTGTTTTTTGTGTATTTTTGTGTTTCGTCGTCTTTTCTTTATGAATCCATATCAGCAGAGAAATTCGCAATATAAAGATTTTGCGGCAAGTGAATTGTTTTGCCCGAAATGCCGCCAGGCGATGCCGGTGCGCGAACGCCTGCTTTTAGTACTGCCGGACGGTGATTTATACGACTATCGCTGCGTCCGCTGCGGCACGTCGCTCGGCGAAAAGCGCGTCAAAAATCAGCAGCCGATTCAGATCGTGTATTAGGCAATGTAGGGGCGAACCCCCGTGTTCGCCCATTCTAAAAACAGGGCAACCCGCCCAAAAAACAGGGCAGACACGGGGGTCTGCCCCTACGCAATAGACGCATTGCACATTTTTCTTGACCTATGACGGAAAGGATTGCACACGGGTCAGGCGCATTTTCATCATCTGAACGCTTTTCAGCAATTCGCATGTCGAATTTCCCGCCATGCTGCGCCAGTAGAAACGTTTCGGTTTCGGCATTGACGTTCGTCTCCATTTTATGTTGATGTATCCGACGTTGCGCTATCAAAACGGCGGCGCGGAAATCAACGCGAACGACGGAATCTGCGTCCCCGCTCTGTACGTTATCGGCGAGGCGGACATTCATACCGCGCAACGCGCCAAACGCGACGTCGAAAAAGCGCCTTGCGCCGATGATTCTGCTGGTTTACACGCCGGATCATCTCAACGTCAAACAAGTGACTGACGAATATTTCGGGACATCGCAATGAACCATTCGAAGCGTGTCACGTCTTATTGCGCAGACCTCATAAGTTTTAAAAACCTGCGCGGTTTCTGTTTACACATACTTGCCAGAGTGTTCAGGCTTGCGTTAGCGGTCGAAGCAAGCTTTGACACCTGATATTCAAAAGGAGAACACTATGTTGAAAACATGGCTGAAAATGTTAGGAAGCGTTGTGACGCTTGGATTATTAATGGCTGTGCCGCTGTTTGCTGAAACTGTCGAACCCGGCAAAGATGGCAAGGTGGCTGCCGATACGGAATTCCGTCCGAAACCTCATGGATTCAAATTCGAAAACTGGGGCGGCGGCGAAAATCCGCAGGGCGATTTGACGGCAGACGACGCGCGCTGCCTGTTCGGAGATCAGGTCTGCGCGCGCATCAAAGATGGCAAATGCGAGCCGACGCCCGCCGCAAAAACCTGGGTTAAGGCGATGAATAAATCAATGACAGGCGGCCACTGCGAAGGGATGGCCGCGCTGAGCGCCGCCTTTTTTGCCGGCGCAGAGAATGCGCAGGATTACGGCGCGAAAACCGCCTTTGATTTAGAAACCTCAAATGCGCCAGTCATGCGGGCAATCTCCACTTATTTCGTCACGCAAGGGATCGAGCCGGTCGCGTCAAAAACCGCAGCCACCCGCGATCTCACCTTGAAAGAGATCGTGGATACGCTGACAAACGCGATGAAAACGCCGGATGAAATCTACACGCTCGGCATTTACGGCGCGGACGGCGGCCATGCGATTACGCCATACGCCGTCGAAGACCTCGGCAAAGGAAATTATCGAATTTACGTATATGACAATAACTATCCAGGCGCAGGCAATTATGTTGAAGTTGACCTGAACGCGGACACATGGAGCTACGCGGGCGCGGCGCTGAATCCGTCTGAAAAGGCGAGTCCCTGGACAGGGAATTCCGGCTCGATGGATCTGACGCGCTTAGACTGGCGCTATGAACCGTTGATTTGCCCATTTTGCGATAACCCTAAGCCTGTCAACCAATTGCAAGGCTGTTTAGCCGGGAAAGCGCCGCAAACAACGCCGCAAAAACCGACGCAGACGCCAGAGTCGCAAACGCCGATTGTCGAAGATGCTATTCTCGTCTATACCGACGCCGATTGCGATGGATTGCTGATTACAGACAAGAAGACGAGCAAGCAACTTCGCAGCGTACACAATAAAATCGAAAGCCAGATTCCTGGCGCGTTCCTGATGGCATTGCGTGGCACGCCCGGCTGTTTCGCAAAATTGCCCGCCAGTGGCAACTATGAATTCAGCCTCATCGGTCAGCCAGAACAGCCGAAAAAACCGGTTGATATTACCTTCACCCGACCTGGAATGGTGTATGATGTGAGCGATATTACCCTCTCAGAAGCCAATCAGAATACGTTCCAAATCAGCGAAGAGACATTCGTTTATACGCCCGCCGAAGGGAGCAAACCGACGGTTACAGTGGCGCTGGATAACGACGAGGGCAAAGACGAGATGTATGTCATCACCGACTTGACACTGCGCGATGGTCACAGCTTTACGGTTGGAGAAAATAAAGACGGGCAATTTATGTTGAGCAGCGACGATCCCGATCAAGAGCCGTTCGACATGGAGATCATTACGTCCGATGAAGAAGGCGACACTGAACACGACTACGAGGATGTCGCGTTGCCGGAAGATGGCGAAGCGACGTTCGATCTTGATGATGAAGGCAATCCGACGATGGACATCGACGACGCGGAAGATGACGGCAGCGATAACGCCGATGAAGAAGTCACTGACGACGACACGGAAGATGACGGCAGCGATAAAGCCGATGAAGAAGTCACTGACGACGACACGGAAGATGACGGCAGCGATAATGCCGACGAAGAAGTCACTGACGACGACGCGGAAGATGACGGCAGCGATAATGCCGATGAAGAAGTCACTGACGACGACGCGGAAGATGACGGCAGCGATGACGCGGCAGATGATGCCAGCGACGATTCTTCTGACGGCAGCGGCAGCGACGATGACGGGGATGATAGCAGCGATGATTCTTCAGATGATAGCGGCGACAGCGGCGCAGACGATAGCAGCAGCGACGACGGTGGAGACGACGGCGGAAATGATGGAGAATAACTAAGAGGCAGCAGCAGAACGCTGATTGGCTGACAAACCGCAGGCCAATCAGCGTTTTATTTTTACGACGGGCTGTTTCAAAAATTCACACCGCGAAGACGCGATTGTTCTAAATCAATCCTTTGCGGGCGGCGCGAATGTAGTTCATGCCGAATTGATCTTCCCCAAGCAGAAACGCTTTCGCCAGGCGGAAGCCCTCGCTGTTCATGTCAAGTGCGCTCAGGGCGTTCGCGTTGATATGGCGCGGGTCAACAATTCCGGCATCGCAGCCGTTTTCGACGCACAGATAGGTAAAAACGGCATTCAGCAGTTTTCGATTCGGCGCTCCGAAAGAAATGTTGCTCAATCCTGGCGCAATATGAATATTCTGCCCGTATTTCCGACGAAGTTGCGCGATGGTGTCCAAGACTTTTTTCCCATTTGATGTGTCAACGGACACGGGAAACACGAGCGGATCAAGGTATATTTCGGCATCGTCGAATCCGGCGGCGCGAAGTTGCGGAATCAATTGATCGAAATTGCGCAAACGCTCTTCAATAGTGGTCGGCATCGTTTCGCCGCCAGTTGCCCCGGCAATCACCACCGCCCCGGCGTCGCGAGCCACCTGAATCGCGGCCTGCCGCTCCAATGAGACGGAATTGACCATCTTTGCGCGAGCCGCGCCGCAGGCGTCAAGCCCGACGTTCAGCAGGTCGAGTTCCGAAGAATCAATGCTCAACGGCACAGCACAGGCATCTTGAATCACGCGCACAACCCACTGCATCGCTCGCGCTTTTTCCGCCGGATTCGTGCTATATTCATCCACATTTATATCCAAAAACGCCGCGCCGCTCCCCGCTTGCGCCGCCGCCATCTGGCGCAGATACGCCAGCGCAATCGGCTTGACCGCGTCGTCGCCATCCATTCCCTGCTTAATCGCGACTGCCGTATGTTTGACCTTTTTGCCCTTCGTCCATTCTTCGAATTCAGTGGCTTCAGAAGGCACTGGCAGGGCATGACGACCGTTGTCGTCGCTGAACAGAATCGCCTGCGTGCCGTCTTCCTGCGTTGTCACTAATCCGCCATCTATTTTTAACGTTCTGCTGCAATGAATGTTTTCACCAATTGCCATAAATGCGTTCATGTGTTTTCCTCCCGGTTGAAGTAACATTAAAGACGGCGAAAGATGGCATCTTCTTGTGAGATGATGTCAAGAAAATTTTGGTAATTATTTACCACGAAACACACGAAAGACACGAAAATATGTCCTATTTTTTCGTGTCTTTCGTGTGTTTCGTGGTAAATAACTCATGTTACGCAGCCGATTCGAGACGAATGACCGCACCCTCCCCTCCGGGGAGGGGTTGGGGGTGGGTTCTTGACACGAGCAATCACTCACGGACGAACCCACCCCTTGCCCCTCCCAGGAGGGGAATTGTCGGCGGCGCTGCGTAACATCAGTAAATAATTACCAATTTTGATGTGTAAAATTTTCCGACACGTTCGAATTGTCCAGTAATTGGCATAAATCAAACTTTTATGGAGAAACTATGAAAATACATGTCGAGAAACTTGACAAAATTTGTATTCAGCCCCAATTATTATTATGGATGTTTTCTATACATCATCATTTTATTTTCTATAAGATTTTATAAAATAGCTACTTATGAGATGTTCGCGTTTGCATTGCGTTTCTGGTATCATTTTTGCATAAATTAGCTGTGCGATAAAGCCAAACTCATTGCGAAGTGAGGACGGAAAGCCACGGGTCTTGCGATCAAGATAGCCGGGTTGCCTGGAAGAAGTAGCCCGTTCAAATTATAGGGACGTACTCACAGGCGGAGAATGTTATGTTTGTATATCGTTATAATTTAGCTGCTTTCTTCTGGTGGTTTCATTCTCATGGAATGAAGCTTTCGTAAAAGGAGATTTTCTACGATATGAAAAAAATAGTAATTTTGGGGTTAATCCTGATAACAACGTCAATCATTCAGGCTCAAAAAGCCTCGGCTTATAGCGTCACTCTAACAGATTTTGGAGGACGAGACACTGAAGTGACATTGGATATTACTCAGACGTCCACATCCAAAGTGCAGGTGAATGCGCAAGTTTCTTCTGGAATTGCGGATATTCAGGGGTTGTTTTTCAATTTTACCAATATCCTGACAAGTTCAGATTTGAAGGTCACCGGAACAGATGTGACGAAAGTTGCCTATAATAATGATGCTGTGGTGGATTTAGGCAATGGAGTGACAATGCAGGGTACTTCTACGACGTTTGATTTGGGAGTAAAAATCGGAACTTCTGGAATTGGGAAAGATGATATTCAATCAACCAGTTTTACAATCGAATCGTTGACAGGAAAGGCCGTTGATTTTGATCTGACAAGCGGCTTTGGCGCAAGATTGACGAGTGTCGGCGCCAATCGTCAGGAGAGTAGAAAATTAGTTGGCACATATACGCCGCCGGTTGTTCCGACTGTTGTGTTGCCGACAGCGGTGCCAGAGCCGACAACATTCCTGCTTGTTGGAGTTGGAATTCTGGGGTTGATGGGTTTGAGAAAGAAAATGATGCGCTAAAAAGGCTGTTCCGAACGTTAAGCAGAAAAGGAATGTTCCTTTTCTGCTTTTTTTATTTTTACCGTCATTTTGCAACGTTTGCCTGGCAGATACGTACCTCGGACAGCCATGTCCGGACAATGCTGTCCGGGGTACGATCCATCAGTTTCAACTGACAAAAGCACGACATCTATTGAACAATTGTAGCTATTTTCGCCGTAGGCGATACGGATGTGCCTCCACAACCGCTACGCGGTAGAAATCCCTCTGCTGCCGCCTTCTACAGCACCCTAAGCCCTTACGGGCTAAATAATTACGAATAATCGTAGCTATTTAGCCCATAGAACTTGAGGTGTTGTAGAATCGCATTTTTTGGGCATAATGACGAATAATCATATTGACATATTTGTCATTAGTTATAACCTATTATACAAATGTGTTATTTATTTAGATCGCAGGGAACGCCTTCTTTTCGCTTTATATCAGGCATTTCGCGAAAATTCAATTTCGCATTCAATGTTGGCATGACTGATGCATTAATAAAAGGTGTCGTTGATACAAAACATTACCTCCCTCCGAAAGAGTGCAAAAGGACGTTTTTCGTGGTGAAGTTTCCCTCGTAAGAACGAAATTTTGCACTCTTTTTTTCTTGACATCTCTCCTGATTGTTTCGTATGTTTCTTATTTGTAGGATCATTCTGAGAAGAGCTTATTTTCAGAGCGATTCATGAAATGTAGTGTGTCAGGATTAGTAACATTCATAGCCATGTGAATAAGATTGCGGTTGTTGGATACGTTTTAGCGAGGATCTTCAGCAGATGATTTGTCAAAAAGCGCGCGACAAAAGTAACTCTGTTCACCTGGTAAGCAGGAGATTCAGGTTTTGGCAAAGGGCGTTGTAAAATGGTTTAGCGATCAGAAAGGTTATGGTTTTATCGAACAGGAGAATGGAGAAGATTTATTCGTTCATTACTCCTCTATCACGGGCAACGGCTTCAAAAGTTTAGCGGAAGGCGATGAAGTCACATTTGAAATTGGAGAAGGACAAAAAGGGCCGGCAGCGAAAAATGTGGTAAAGGTGAAAAGCGCCAAATAAGTGCGTGATTTGCTCAATGGAAGCATCTCATAAACAATCTGTTTAGGAGATGCTTTTTTCTTTCAACAGGAGGAATTCGTGAAATATCTTATTTTGTTTGGAATTGTGACGATTATCTGTGGAATCAACAAATTATCCTGGGCAGAGACAAAAGCTCCGCGAGTCAAATTGACCACCAATCAAGGCGATATTGTACTGGAACTCAATGCGCAGGCTGCCCCGAAAACGACTGAAAATTTTCTCAGCTATGTTCGCGATGGTTTTTATGATGGCGTGATCTTTCATCGCGTCATCAAAGATTTTATGATTCAGGGCGGCGGTTTTACGCCTGACATGAAACAAAAAGCGACCAAAACGCCGATTGCCAATGAAGCTGATAACGGGCTGAAAAACGACGAAGGGACCATCGCAATGGCGCGCACAAATGATCCGAATTCTGCGTCCAGTCAATTCTTTATTAATACCGTGAACAACGCTTATCTGAATTTCAAAAGCAAAACGCCTCAAGGTTGGGGATATTGTGTGTTTGGCAAAGTGGTTGAAGGGATGGAGACTGTAAAGAAAATCGAAAATGCCGCCACCACAAATCGAGGCGGCTATCAAGATGTACCAGTCGAGCCAGTCATTATCGAACATGCTGTGATTGAAGAAAAATAAGCCGATTCTCGTTCGCGCCCGATCCGCGCATTCGTATCGGGCGCAAAAGCTCACTCCTATTGCCTTTTTGCTTCATTCCAGAGCTGATCCATTTCTTCCGGCGAGGTCTCTTTCCACTCTTTTCCAGCATTTTTCAACGCATTCTCAATAAACGTAAACCGCTGGGTAAACTTACTGATCGCTTTGCGCAGAGCGTTTTCTGGATTCACTTTCAAAAACCGAGAAATACTCACCAACACAAACAGCAAATCGCCGAATTCGTCTTCGATCTCATCAATATTCCCATGCTTGTAAGCCTGGCGAAGTTCGGAAAATTCCTCATCAAGTTTTTCTAAAATCTGTTGAAAATTTTCCCATTCGAAGCCGACATGAGATGCCTTTGATTGCAGGCGATGCGCTCGAAGCAATGAAGGGAGTTCCTTCGGTACGCCATCCAGGACAGAGGTTCGTTCCACTTTTTTTTCAGTTTGCTTGATTTGTTCCCAATTTACCAGAACCTCTTCCGCGTTTTTTACTTTGACGTTTCCGAATACGTGCGGATGCCTCCGCACCATTTTTGTATAAATGCTTTCCATAATATCATATAAATCGCCCTTCCCTTCCTCTCTCAGCAATTGTGCGTAAAATACGATTTGGAAGAGTAAATCCCCCAATTCTTCTCTCAAATTCTCGTGACGCCCTTCATCTACGGCTTCAAGCACCTCATAGGCTTCTTCAATCACAAATGGTTTCAACGTATCTTTGGTTTGTTTCCGATCCCAGGGACAACCGTGTTCGCTTCGCAACGTCGCCATTAAGTCTATCAAATCCTCAAGCGTGACTTTCTCATGATTTATTGGCATATTTATCATAATGTTCTCTCACTCTTTTCATCCATTCAAGGACACAATTGTCAAAGTTTTTTGTGTCATAACATTTTTCCAGAGACGGAGTATATTCATACAGAAATGTCATTTTTGAGATGCGCTTCTTGTCAAGCTTCTTTTTCGGAAATTATACCGATTGTCGTTAAAACGATCATATATGCATCGGACGAAACGCCGTTTCGGCTGAAAACAGGAATGATCGTATTTACAGCATTATGACCTGTCAGACACTTTTAAGGTGTCTGACAGGTTTCGTCCCGTTCAATGCAAGTGAATAACGCTGTATCTCATGATGAGAGAGCCGCATGTCTCTACAGGATGTATGCTCTTTTCAAACACAATTGGCATTACCAGGAATTACTTGTTATGAATGTGCATTAGCTCTTGACAAATTTTACAGAACAGATTTTAATTGTGTTCTGTATTTACACAAAATGACGTTTTGACAATTTTAAAAAATATGCGGGGCATCCTTAAAAATAACGCGATTCCAGTGAACGCTCCTTTTTTTAGGTAATGTCCGTTGAATAATAATGAGGACACAGACAAAATTGTCGGATGTATTCACATCAACAGAAAAAATTTTCCTGTATGGGATTTGTGCGCTGTTTCTAAGTTTCGCTGGGTGCAAAGGCGTGACGGACAACCCGACAAGTCCGGCTTTAGATGAGACGCCCACTGCTCAATCCTCGCCGAAACCAACAATCACGACCACGCCAACAACGGACAAAAGCGAAACGCCGATCCCATCGAATTCGAGCAGTTGTGATAATTATGCGGATAGTCCGACCGATAAAAACCTGCGGACATTAAATCTTGATGGCAGCGCTTTGCGGGTCGTGATGGATTGTGCCGGAGACGTTGACTGGTTTACCATCAAACTTCCTTCCGGGTCAACGAAGCTCAAGATCACGCTGACTGATATGTCGAGCGAAAGCGATTTTGATTTGATTGCCTATGATTCGTCGCTTAAAGAATTAAAAAATGGGCGTAGTTCGCGATCAGGAAACAGCGATGAAGAGTTATTGCTTACGGTTGATGATTCCATGTTGTATGTTCAGGTTTACGCGTTCAGCAAGCGCGGGGAAGCGTTATTGACAGTGACCGCAATGAGCAGCAATGCTTCTGGAACAACAACGCCGACTCCAACGCCAAAACCGGATAGCCTGATCACGCCGACTCCAACGCCAGAGATCAATCAGTTGACTTACGAGCAATTGATCCATTCGAAATTCTGGAACTTTCCGCGCGGCACGAATTCCGCGCTGCTTGAGCGATCAGTTGAGACCATCCAGACCAAAGCGATTTCCTGTCGCAAGTCTGGTGACAAAAACGCCACCCTCACAGGAGAGTTTACGATTGGTAATTATGCTCATGTCGAACGAGATTTGATCAAATCAGTAGATTATGTAGATGGGTGGGCCTTAGTCGTCTTTAATGGCTCGACGCAAATTTTAGATCTTCTGCATCTGAAAACTCGGTTGAATATTTCTTCAAACAATCTGAATATGGTGGTGAACATCCCTGCCGAAGTTCATCGAGACGCTTCCGATGAATTTTCTATTGAATCCGAGGAAAAGGGTGTCTATTATCTCGCGCACTTTTATGGAGACCTCTCCCAAAGCAGCGCAAAAGATGTGCGAATTTCTTCAGGGGTTGTCGGGAAAACGAATGATGTGGTTTTTGAACAAAACGTTGAAGTGGATTGGGAATTTAAAGGAGAAAATGGCTATCTCTGCTCTGGCAGCGAGGACGGAAAAAAGATTGCCGATTTCGAATTAGGAAATTTCCTTGCGTTTCAAGAGTAATTTTTTCCCTGATGTGAAATGCCCGGCCAAAATTTTCTGCGCCGGGCTTCTTTTTTATTCGCATCGAAATGTCTGGTTGAACGTTTGTGGGCTTAAGTCTCCTTTTAATAACGACTCCAGCGCGCGATTACTTTTGCCGTCAGACAGCATGCGTACCGCACAATCAAACTTCGTCGCATCAATTTTCCCGTCGTAAAAGAGTTGCTCTAATTGCTGAATCTGCGTTTCGACGGTCTTTTTCTTAAACGCTTCGGCATTCATCGTCAACGCAATCCCCGCAGAAAGCTCGCCTTGCAGCATCGGCGTCTGCTTATTCCCTTCCGCTCGCGCCTTGTCCTGAACCTGGCGTTTGACAAAATCCCAGATTTCTTCCACTTCCACATAGCCGTCTTGATTGAGATCCGCCTTCCCTTTCAAGCCTTCCAGCAAATAATACGTAAAGACACCATGCCTGTATTCATCTAATTCCAATGACAGTTCTTTTCCGTTCGATGCGCTGATCATCACGCGCCCTTCGCCAGTGAATTTCTCCCAGGGAACTTCCGTCGGCACGCTCCGGCTTTGATGGGTTCGTTTCACCGTTGCCGCGCTGTAACAGGAATCAAGAAAGGTGATCAGTTGTTTTGAGGAAATGCGATCTAACATGTCCCTGATATCGTTGCTATTCAACGCGGTTGACAGCAAATCATCAATATCTGCGTCATACGTGACCCAATAGGTTTGATCTTCTTCCTGCGCACCGTGTCCCGAATAATAAATAATCACGGTGTCATCCGGAGTGGATTTCCGCCGCAAGCCATTCAGCGCCTTTTTGATATTGGCGGTTGTCGCCTGTTCGCTGAGTAACAACTGGACGTTTTCTTTCGGAATGGCGCCATACATCGGGTCAGTCAGCACGTCAAACAATCCTTGCGCATCATTCACGGTATAGCGCAAATTCAGCCGTTCATCCTGATAAACGCTAATCCCGATAATGACCGCATAACGTTGTCCAGAAATATTCGACGCCGCTATTTCAGTTGTTCCGCCGGAAGCCTCCGTTCGCACAATCGTCATTTCCCGCGTGGCGACATTGCCCTGCACATCAATGGCTTCGATCTTCACAAGATTCGCGCCAGGCTCTAAGGAGATTGATTGTTGAAACGATAACTGCGTCTGCTGTTCGTCCTTTGCCGAGGATTCTGCCGAGGAAAGAATCAAACCTTTCGCATCAGCGCGTCCAGAAGAGATGCGCACGACAGACATGCCCCCCGCATCGTTCGCCACGCCAGAAATTTCCAATTCCTGCGCGTCAGTTTTTCCGGGAATTTTCGACGTCAGCGTAATCGTCGGAATGGTGGCATCATCTCCAGCGACAGGCGGGAATGGCGTTGGCGTTGACTTAACAGTCAGGCTCGGCGTCGGGGTCATCCGTTTCACCGCAGGAGTTGCTGTGGCTTCCGCCGCGACCGCTTCGCCGGAACGATTCCTGATAATTGAAAAACGCTCAGCCGTCGTCTGCGCGTTCATGTCAACCGCTTCAATGGTGATATTATTTTGCCCGAAATAGAGCGGAACGCCGATCCAGAAACTTTCCTCCTGCTGTTTGGTCATCTCGAAGCGCGAAATCGTCGTCGTTCCTAAGTTTTCGACACTGACGTTGATTTCTTTAATGCCATTGGCGCTGCTGGCGATTCCTCGAAAATCTACGATTTTTTCATCAGTGCGTTCCGGCGGCGGCGATGTCAGCGAGAGGCTCGGCGAACCATCGGCGATTGTCTGAGGCGTTGGGGGGGCTGTTGGCGCTGTCTGAGGCGCGGCTTTGACATATTTCGACGCAATCGCAACGCACTCGCTCACAGGCTTTTGCGGTTCAACTTTTTTTTCTTGCGCTAATTGGCAATAGGTCAAAGCCTCTTCCATCTTGCCGATGGCAAGATACGCCATGCCAGCGCCTAAATATGGATAATATGTGATAGACCGCATCCCAAAACTCTTCTTTTTATCGGGAACAGGGTCTTCCTTGATGGCTTTTAGATAGAATTCAATGGCGCGTTCCCATTCATTTTTGTCAGATGCTTGCTGCGCTTCAGTATAATATTCATACCATTTTGGCGCAGCCCACGCGGAATGAGATGCCATAATGCAAAACATTACAACAATGCTCATCAATAGGCGCACTTTTGTGTTTCGCATGAAGTCCACCTTCCTTTTAACGCATGTTATTCACAGAAAAACCGTCCATATCGTTTTTCTGTTTCCTCTCCTCTTCCTTCCTAATAGTTGGTACAATATTTCTCCCGCAAGTTCCTTTCTTAATGACTTCGATTTTTTGCCGCCCTAAATTTTTTTGATAAAGAATCCATAGAGAAATGTCAAGAGAACATCTCCAAAATCATCAATTATTTCAGCGCGAGCAAAAAATCCGATTCTTTTGAAAGTACCCGAAATACCGACGGCGACGAGAATGCTAATAAAAAAACCTACACGTCAGCCATGATGTTTGAACATGGGCAGTATGGCATTGGACTGGCGAAGGTGTGGACGATTCCGATCAGGTTTGAATACTGGCTCGAATTCTCTCTACTGACTCGTCCTCTATAATTTGTCCACAGAGGGCGAGTCATATTTTCAGATCGCAGAAGAGCAGTTATGGCCGCACGACGACGCGGTCATCTTCCGCGATGCTCGCGCCAGGGGCTAAAGAAATAATTTCTCCAACAGAGAAGCCATCCTGCACGTCGGTCAGGCGAATACTGCCGACCAATTGTTCGCCCTGATATACATCCAACAGCATCCCTTCTCGAATTCCATCGGCGCGAATAAGGTTAATCGAGATTTTCTGCTCGCGCACAAGCACGACATATCCTTCGCGAAATCCTCCTGCTGGCGGGGTGGCAACGGTTTCATCGGGCGTTGGCGTTGAGGCTGGTTCAACAATCTCAGAAGGCGTTGGCGTGAGAACTGGCGCAGGAATATTCGTGGCGCCAAGTTTTTCAAGATGTTTCCGCGCCGTCTCAGTTGACTTGGAAGACGGGTATTCTTGCGTCACTCGCCAAAAAGCCTCTTTTGCGAATTCCTGATTCTTCAATTTCAGATAGTTCTCGCCTAACATCAAGAGCGCATCAGGCATAATATCAGTTTGCGTGTAATGTTCCGTCAGATAGCGCAATCTGGCGTTTGATGCCTCATAACGCCCATCAATGCGGTAAAAACGAGCCACAAGATATTCATGCTCCGCTAACTTATCCTGAACCTCCAGAATCTTTGTCTTCGCCTTTTCGACCATCTCCGCATTGTCAGGGTACTTATCAATAACGGTTTGAAGTTCGACCACAGCTTCGTTCAAATCCGTTTGATCTCGTTCCGGCCCAAGCGCGTCTTTGAAGCGGCTAACGCCTAATTTATACTGAGCTTCTGCGGCCATCGGATCATTGGGAAAAAAATCTCGGAAACTGGTATATTCTGCCGCAGCTTCTTCATATCGCTTTAAGGCAAAATAACATTCCCCCGCATAAAACCGGGAGAGTCCCGCAGAACTGCCGCGTGGAAAATGATCTTTAATATATAAAAAATATCCTAACGCCTTTTCATATTCTCCCTTTGCATAATACGCTTGCGCTTGTTTAGTCAATTCAGCCTCAGTCCCATCAAGCGTTTTCGGGGTTTCCATCGAAGGCCCGCAGGCCGTTACCCCAATCATGATCAATAATCCAACACTTAAAAACACACTTTTTTGATAGTTCGTAAACATCCCCCACATATTCCTCTAAAAATGAAAATGGCACAATCCTTTGAAACAGAAGGATTGCGCCGATCTTCTACGGCTCTCCTTGCAACATGTTTATTGACGTTCTGTTTCTAATACAGCTTTGACTTGAAGAAATGCCCCTTCCTGTATTCGCACTTCTTCCACGTAGTTTCGATAGCCAGGCTTGGTGACTCGCACCGTATAATTACCCGGCTCTTTATTTAAAATCACTGGAGTATATCCCATATCCTCGCCATTCAACCACACCTTTGCGTGCGACGGTTCCGACTCAATGCGGAACTCCACGACAACCGGGTCAAGATCGCGATGGATGTTTTTGGTGATATTATCTTCAATGACCACATCT
>DF820456.1:273481-281011 GCA_000739515.1 Candidatus Moduliflexus flocculans | reverse complement strand
CCATTCAACCACACCTTTGCGTGCGACGGTTCCGACTCAATGCGGAACTCCACGACAACCGGGTCAAGATCGCGATGGATGTTTTTGGTGATATTATCTTCAATGACCACATCTTCGCTTAACTCACGATATTTTTTGCTGCGAATTGTCAAGCGATATTTTCCAGGTTTCTTTTCAAGCAGCAATGGAGTTTCGCCCATATACACATCATCAAGATGCACTTCTGCGCCGGGAGGATTCGTCGTGATTTTTAATCCGCCGGAGCGTTCCACTAAATTTTCAGTAATTTGAAGCGTTTCGTCTGCCGCAATCGTCGCCTGAATAATTTTATCGCGGAAGCCCTCTTTTTTCAAGGTAATCACATACACCCCGACAGGTTTATCATGGGTAAATGGCGTCGTCCCCAACAAATCATCGCCAATATAGGCTTTCGCCCCTGGCGGCGTCGTTTCGATGACAAGTTTTCCGATCTGACGAACTAAATCAGCATCAATTGTCTGCGTTTTCGAGGCACTCACAACAACATCTTCTTCATACGTGTAGAAATATTCTTTTTCGATTTTCACCACATATTTTCCGGGAGAAAGTTGCGTCTCGAACGGCGTGATCTGCCCATGCCGAATTCCATCGAGATACACCACTGCGCCAGAAGGCGTGCTGGAAATCTTAATATTCCCATATTCCTTAAATAATTTTGCCTGAACCAACGCGGTTTGATTTTTTTCAACAGAAATTCGGCGAGCATAAGTTTGAAAGCCGGTCAGCACAACTTTGACATCATACGAACCTTGTGAAAAGGTCTTTTTGAAGGGCGTCTGACCGATAAGCGCATTATCTACATACACGGAGGCGCCATCAGGAGATGACTCAACCGCCAGCACGCCTTCAGTCGAAAACATGGTCGAAAATTGCCGAAAAAATTTTCCGAGAGCCCCCTTTAAACCTTCTAACGGCAAGACTTGACTGATAATCGCTCCGATACAAAACAGGACAAATACAATAGAAACAACCGAAAGCGCTTTTTTCATCATAATGACTATACCTGTTGATAGGTTATCCGATCGAGCGTCTCGACAGTATCGTCAATGGCTTCGCTGAGATGCATGACGGTGTGGTACACCGAACTCAATTCATCTGATCCCTCACGAATCTCTGAAAAACTGAGGCGGATGATCGAGAGATGAACTTCCCGCAGCGAGGTGAGAATATTCGTCAACTTCGATTGCACATATTCTTTCCCTCGCAAAATTTCTTCCTGACTTTTAAGCTGCTTGATAAGGGAATCGCGCGTTCTTATCCATTCCGCGCGGATAAAATCATCTGCCGCATCGCGTTCGATTTTTTGCTGATAATGCTGCAAAATCAAGGATGTCCGATCCATATCATCATGGCAGCGCAATCCATGATCAATCGCCTGCGCCTTGCGCGTCAAAAGCGCAATTTTTTCCATCAGCGCTTGAATTGCAGGAAGCACATCACCAAACGATTCTGCAAACATGCCGTTCCGGTCAAGAATTGCCGCTTTAATTTCTCGATAAATATCCAGGGCTTGAGATAACACGCGTGCATACTGAGAATCCATTTGCGTTCTGGCATCCGAAAACACTTCTTCGATCGCATCATACTGCGTATCGAACAATCGCATCAATTTTCGAGATAATGCCGATGCCACCCGCGCATCGGACAGGATAATCGCAATTGACAGCACAATCCCAAACGCTAAAAACCATGGTTGCACCACAATGCTGGCAACCATCGCCACACAAAGAACGACAATCGCCCACTTCAGGCTGGAAAATAAGTCTAACACAGCCTTCTCCTGCGGCGCGTCATCAATTGCTTGATACTGTTGTAACTCAAGTTCTTGCGTATTCATGCTCCTTAACTAACCACTTTTTCAGACGTTTGTCAAGAAAAAATACATGATTTTAACAGGCAAGGCATGATTATCAGCAGGAAATTGCCACGCCGCCACTGAGGAAAATGCAAATTGGTCTCAAGATGTTTTATAGAACTTGAAAAATTCTTCCTGCTGCGTAAGAGGCTGTTTTAAACGTTTGGAGCGTCAAAGCTTGTTTTGGCCGTCAATGCAAGCGTTGTCGTTCCTGTTGTTGTTCGTTCAACACGCCTGTGACAGCGGCTTTTAAAACAGCCTCTAAAAAAGATATTTAGTGATGACAGATAATCATCGCGATATTGTACTATAAAAAAAGCTGTCGGGCACATTCACGTGCCTGACAGCTTCCATATATTTATGTAGTATCTTTGTGCGCTATGCCTGAGTAAACAGCACGACCACCGAACGAGCGCCAGCCGTATAGGTTTCGCCGGAAACCGCCGGGGCTGCTTCCCATTCCACGATGTCGTCAGGCGAATTAAGCGAAGTATCAACCCAGCGTTTCCACTGCCCCGGCTGGCCGGGCAGTTCGAATGTCAACGGTTCCCAATAGGCATTTAATATCCAATAAAATGTCAATCCTGGCGAATGAGCGCTCAGCGCTAAGGCATGAGAATTGTCGCCCCAATCCGGTTGGCTCAATTTGACGCCATGCCACTCGATTTTCGAGCGGCGCACGACCTCGATGAGATTCAGGCGATGCAACTCGGCTTGAATATCCCGTTGCACCCGTCTCGCAGCCAATAACGACACAAAGCGATGCAATTCGGCATTCTGCTTAACAAGCTCCCAATTAAACCAATTCAATTCGTTATCCTGGCAATAGGTGTTGTTATTCCCTTGCTGAGAATGCCCGACTTCGTCCCCCATCAGCATCATCGGCAGGCCGAGCGACAGCATGTTGATGGCGTGGAAGTTTTTCATCTGGCGGAGGCGCAACGCCTTGATGGCAGGATCATCGGTTGGTCCTTCGACGCCGCAGTTCCAACTGCAATTGTCATTGCTGCCGTCGCGATTTTCTTCGCCATTGGCCTCGTTGTGCTTTTGATTGTAGGAGACGAGATCGTAAAGCGTAAAGCCGTCGTGACAGGTCACGAAATTGACGCTCTGTTCGGCTTCGCGTCCTTCATGGCCATAAATTTCCGGGCTGCCGAGCAAGCGATCCGCCAATTTCGGCACGGTTTGTTCATCGCCCCGCAGGAAACGGCGCACATCATCGCGGAAGCGCCCGTTCCATTCCTTCCAGTTGTCGCCGATAAAATGCCCGACTTGATATAACCCCGCCGCATCCCACGCTTCGGCAATGATTTTTGTTCCGGCGAGCACAGGATCAGAATCAATATCCCAGAGCACGGGCGGATTCGCTAACGGCTGGCCGGAGGCGTCGCGCGACAAAATCGAGGCTAAATCGAAGCGGAATCCGTCAACGTGCATTTCCTGCACCCAGTAGCGCAAACTATCGAGGACAATGCGGCGGCAGATTGGCTCGTTGGTGTTCAGCGTATTGCCGCAGCCGGTATAATTTTCATAGCCGGATTTGTCGGGCTTGAGAATGTAATACGCTTCATTTTCCAGTCCGCGAAAACAGAGGGTCGGCCCGGTTTCATCGCCCTCGGCAGTGTGATTATAGACCACGTCGAGAATCACCTCGATGCCGGCGCGATGCAAGGCTTTCACCATATCGCGAAATTCGTCCACCGGCCCAAGCGGGTCTTGCCGCGAGCTATACGCCTGGTGCGGCGCAAAGTAGGAAATCGGCGCATAACCCCAGTAATTGATATGACCGGGCGAGCTATCCTGCGGGTCAAATTGAAAGACCGGGAGGAGTTCCACCGCCGTGATGCCGAGCGCTTTCAGATACGGGATTTTTTCGATCAGGCCGGCATACGTGCCGCGTCTTTTTTCCGCAACGCCAGAGTTCGAATGGCGCGTAAAGCCGCGCACGTGCATTTCATAGACGATTGTCCGGGAAGATGGATTTCGCAGCGGCGCGTCCCCTTCCCAATCGTACGCTTTCGGGTCAACCACCACGCTTTTCATCGCGACCGCCGTATTGTCGCCCGGCTTTTTCGCCGCGTCGCGGCTATAATTCGAAGGAATGGCCACGCCGAGTCCATAAGGATCAAGCAGGATTTTTTCGGCGTCAAACCGCAACCCCTGTTCCGGCGCAAATTCCCCGGAGACGCGGTAGCCGTAAATCTGCCCGGCTTTCACGCCCGGCACAAACAGATGCCAGTAATTGCCGGTACGGTTCGTAATCTGGTCAAACCCAAACGTTTGCGCCGGTTTCCCGTCGGCGACATTGTTAAAAAAGAGGAGTTCAATCCCGGTGGCGTGTTTGGAATAGATGGAGAAATTGACGCCTTGCGGTGTCGCGCTTGCTCCCAACGGAAAACTGTTTCCCTGAGAAACGGCAGGCGCTTTTGATCTTGGTTCAGACGTTGTTTTATTTGGCATAACGCATGCTCCTCTGAAATTTGATGTCGGTCGAAACGACAGTTTCGACCGACATCACGAACGGCAGGTTATTTTTTCTGCTTGATCTCGCTGAACGCCCCTTTTTTGCCTGCATTGAGAACCTGCGCAGCGTCAAGACGCTTGAAAATATCAATATCCGCGACGATGATGCCCGACCAGCCGGTTTGATGGCTTGCGCCGATCCCCGCGCCGTTATCGCCGTGAAAATATTCGTAGAACAAGAGGTTGTCGCGCCAGTTCGGGTCACTCTGGAACTTCTCCGCATCCCCAAACACCGGTCTGCGCCCATTGGCGTCGCGCAAGAAAATGCGGGTCAGCCGCGCGGCGATCTCTCTGGCAACTTCGTACAGGCTCATCATCTTGCCTGAACCAGTCGGACATTCGACTTTGAACGTCTCGCCATAGAACAGGTAGAAGTTGAGCAGCGCCCGCACGATCATCACATTCATCGGCATCCAGATCGGGCCGCGCCAGTTCGAATTGCCGCCGAACATGCCGGAATCGGAATCGCCAGGCAGGTAATCCACGCGATATTCCTGCCCCTGAACGTGAAAAATATACGGATGTTCGCGGTGGAATCGCGACAGCGCCCTGATGCCGTATTCTCCGAGAAATTCGTTTTCGTCCAGCATGTAGCGAAGAATGCGCCGCAGGCGATCCGGGTTGACGAGCGTCATGATGCCTCGTTCAGCATACCCGATTCCCTGATGCACGCCTTCGAACAGTTCCGGGTTGCGGCGGCGGCGTCCTTCCAGAAGTTTCATCACTCTCGGCACGCGCTCGCGCTGCCAGGGTTCGATGATGCTGGTGGCGCAAAGCGGAAGCAGCCCGACCACAGAGCGCACTTTGAGAGGGATTGACTGCCCATCCGGCAGGCGCAGAATATCGTAGTAAAAACCATCCTCTTCGTCCCATAAGCCGCAAGAACCGACATGATTGATGGCAGAATTAATCCAGAGGAAGTGATCTAAAAACTTGCCAGCAAAGTCCTCATAACTCGGATCGTATGTAGCGATTTCAACCGCGATTTCCAGCATGTTTTGGCTGAAAAATGCCATCCAGGCCGTACCGTCCGCCTGCTCGATATAACCGCCGGTCGGCAGCGGCTTGGAACGGTCAAACACGCCAATGTTATCGAGGCCGAGGAATCCGCCTTCGAACAAATTGTTTCCGGCGTTATCCTTGCGGTTCATCCACCAGGTGAAATTCGCCAGCAGTTTCCCAAACGAGCGCTTAAGGAAATTGAGGTCGCCGGCTCCCCGCGCAGCCTGTTCTGTTCGATACAAATACAGCGTCGCCCAGGCATGCACCGGGGGATTGACATCGCTGAAATTCCACTCATACGCCGGAATTTGCCCGTTGGGATGCGCATACAATTGCCCTAACATCAGGTCTAATTGCTCTTTGGCAAAATCAATATCAACAACGGACAGTCCAAGCGTATGGAACGCGAGATCCCAGGCGGCATACCAGGGATATTCCCACTTGTCCGGCATGGAGATAATGTCGTCATTGATCATGTGTCCCCATTCGCGGTTGCGCGTCGGTCCGCCTTCGCTGCCAAAGAGGCTGCCGCCATGATCTTTAATCCACTGATCCACTTCGAATAAAAAGTATTGTTTCGACCAGAGCATCCCGGCTAAGCCCTGGCGCATCACGCGGCCTTCATCTTCAGTCGCTTTCGGCGGAATAACATCGCGGTAAAAATCGTCTGCGTCCTTGAGTCGTTTGGCGAGCACGGCATCAAAATCGGCGAACGGTTGTTTCGATCCGATGCGAGCCGCGTCGGTAAGCCGCAACCGCAGCGAGACCGTTTCTCCGGCCTTCACGTTAAGAACATGATGTGTCGCCGCTTTCGTGCCAGTTCCAGCAGGATTGACAGCGTCGTGATTGCCGTGCACGATATATTCGTTGATGCCGTCTTTCACGTATGGGCTGGCGTTTTCTCCGCCGAAAATCCGCCGGTTATTCGTTTCGTTTTCGGTGAAGAGAACCGGAACATCCCCTTCCACGCAGAGCCAGCGTTCCCCTAAATCTTCATGCGTCGCGGCGATGATCTGCACCCCTTTTTGTGCTTTTTTGTGTGACATCGCCGGTTTAGCCGTATGCGGCCACCATGACCAGGTGTTGCGAAACCAGAGCGTCGGCAGCACATGCAACGTCGCGTCCGCCGCGCCGCGATTGGCGACGGTAATCTTAATCAGAATGTCTTCCGGATCAGATTTGGCATATTCGACGAACACGTCGAAGTAGCGGTTATCATTAAAAATGCCGGTATCTAACAGTTCGAATTCCGGCTCTAATTTGGAGCGGCGGTTCTTTTCGATTACTTCGCCATAGGGATACGCTTCCTGCGGATACTTGTACAGCCATTTCATGTAGGAATGCGTGGGAGTAGAGTCGAGATAAAAATAATATTCCTTCACGTCTTCGCCGTGATTGCCTTCGCTATTTGTCAAGCCGAATAAGCGTTCCTTCAGGATCGAGTCTTTGCCATTCCAAAGCGCAAGCGCGAAACAGAGCCGCGCCTTCTCGTCCGAAAATCCGGCCAGCCCATCTTCGCCAGAACGATAGGCGCGGGAACGCGCCTGATCATGCGTAAAATAATTCCAGGCATCGCCGTCGGCGCTGTAATCTTCCCGCACTGTCCCCCACTGCCGTTCGCTCAAGTACGGCCCCCATTTCTTCCACGGAATTCCCTTCTCAGATTCAATCAAGCGTGTTTGTTCGGCATTCATTGGTGTTGACATGATTTCTATCTCCTTATTTTAGTTAACAGAGCGAACCATTTCGCCGCAGCAAAACCATAGCCAATTCGTTGCAGTGAACGATACAAAAAAACGTCAGCATCACGAGTGTTTTGTTGCGCATTACCGTACCCTCGGCAATGTCACATTTAACGCCAGACTCTACCAACTAATTGGCAGGATCATTCATTAAATAATAGTAACTACACAGCCTATGTTGTATTGGGGAGAGCCTTGAAGGTGTTTGTCAAGGCTTCAAGGACGTTCTTCCCCTGTTTTTTGATCGTTGAAATAAAGCCACGAATGCGACAGAATGCGCGGGTACCCTCTGGAGAACGAAAGGTACCCGAAATCTTCTGTTTGACTTTGATCATGCGGAGATCGCGTTCGGCGAGATTGTTGTCAAAC
>DF820456.1:247816-272116 GCA_000739515.1 Candidatus Moduliflexus flocculans | reverse complement strand
ACTGATGTTACGCAGCAGGTTCAATACAAATGGCCGCAAACTCCCCTCCTGGGAGGGGTTGGGGGTGGGTGGTGGACACGAAGACGCCGCACAGGACACCACCCACCCCTTGCCCCTCCCAGGAGGGGAATTGTCGGCGGCGTTGCGTAACATCAGATAATAAGATATTCGTTGCTGATATTGACGGCTGTCAAGAAAAAAACATGAAAAACATTGCGCGTTCTCATCTCCCTTGCACGCGAACAGATGCAACCTCGATGACAGCAGCAGCGTTTCACAGCCCTGCGGTGCGAAAACGAGCGTTTTATCCGCTGCTGCAACTATCCTTTCGCGTTTTTTCTCTTGACTTTTCCCATTGCATTTTCATACATGCGGCTGTCGCAAGTCGTAATTTGGAAAATATTGTATTTTTTTCACGCCGCTTGCTGATCTGTTCAATTAGCGGCGCAAACAAGGAGGCTGACACATGCGAAAACGTTGTATTCTGTTGGTTCTGCTGCTCATTCTGAGCGCCACGTCTGTCTTTGCGGCTGAAAGCGTCACGGTATATACCACGTTAGATGAACCGACTGCCCGCGATGTCTTTCAGGCGTTCACCGCAGAGAGCGGGATTGATGTCGCCTGGGTGCGCCTGTCCACCGGCGAAGCGGTCGCCCGTCTGGAAGCGGAAAAAGAGAATCCGCAGGCGAGCGTCTGGTTCGGCGGCGTGGGGCTTGGGCATATTCAAGCGAAAAACAAAGGCTTGACCACGCCGTATGATTCTCCGGCAGCGGCCAATATCGCGGACAATTTCAAAGATAAAGACAAATTCTGGACAGGCATTTATGCCGGGCCGCTTTGCTTCGAAAGCAACACCTTGATGCTGGAAAAATACAAACTGACCGCGCCGAAATCGTGGGAAGAGATTCTTGATCCGAAATATCAGGGACATGTCGAAATGGCGAATCCGGGATCATCCGGCACGGCGTACAACGTGTTAGCCACATTGGTGCAGATTTTCGGCGAAGACAAAGCGTTCGAGATGTTAACGAAATTGGATGCCAACATTACGCAATACACCCGTTCCGGTTCTGCGCCTGGCAAACATGCGAGCATCGGCGAAGTCACGGTGGCGATTGGTTACGCGCATGACGGCGTCAAATTAATCAACGAAGGTTTCCCGTTGGAAATCACGTTCCCATCCGAAGGCACGGGCTATGAAGTCGCCTCGATCTCCATGATTAAAAATGGTCCGGCAAAAGAGCAGGAAGCCGCAAAAAAGCTGTATGACTGGGCATTAGGCGCAAAAGCCGCCGAGATGTACGCCAAAAATTTCGTTGTGCCGTTCGTGGATGTGCCATTAGCAAAAGGCGCGATCCCGATTTCGCAAGTCAAAACGATTATGCAGGACGATCAATGGGCGGCAGAAAATAAAGATCGGTTAGTGGAAAAGTGGAACTCGATTGTCGGCAGCGGCAAAATCGAGCAGGAGAAAAAGTAATCCGGCAGAAAAAACAGGGCGGGCTGAGCAAGCCTGCCCTCTTTTTTTCATTAATTATGTACCGCGAACGTCCCCGTTCGCTCAGAAATGCCGACGAGGACGTCGGCGGTACGGCTGAATAATCCACTTTTTGAGAGACATCACGCCATGAACGCAGCCGCTTTATCTTTCAGAAACGTTCGCAATGACATCCGACAACTTACGAATGAACCGATGTTATTGGGAGCGGTCATCACGATTTTTGTCCTGCTGCTCGTCTTCATCGTATATCCGATTCTCGTGATGACGAAACTGAGTTTCACCTCATCAGACGGGCATTGGACGTTAGACGCGTACCGTTTTATTTTCACCCACGCCCGTTTTCGAACATCAATCCTGAACAGCATGATTTTAGGCGCGATTGTCGCCACGCTTTCCACAATCATCGGCTTCCTGTTCGCCTATATCGTCACCCGCACCCGCGTGCCCGGCCAGAAAATCCTGAATCAACTCGCCTTACTGCCAATGATTTCGCCGCCGTTTATGTTCGCGCTCTCCGTGATTCTGCTCTTCGGGCGCAACGGGCTGATTACCGCCGGATTATTGGGGATTGACCGGTATAATATTTACGGATTGAAAGGGCTGACCATTGTTCAGACCATCAACCTGTTTCCGGTGGCGTATCTCACGCTGTCCGGCATTTTGCAGGGGATTGACCCGGATTTGGAAACCTGCGCCATGAATTTGGGCGCGAAACCGCTGAAAACTTTTCTGACCGTCACGCTGCCGTTAGCGCTGCCGGGGATTTTGGCGTCGTGGATGTTGGTGTTTGTCGGCTCATTGACCGATTTCGGCAATCCGATGGTGGTTGGCGGCGAATTCGACGTGCTGTCGGTGCAGGCGTATTTGGAATTTACCGGCATGGCGAACCTGCCGCGTGGCTCAGCATTAGCGATTCTGCTGCTGATTCCGACCTCGCTGATTTTTTTACTGCAAAAATTTCTGTTAGGAAAAAAATCGTATGCCACGATTACCGGCAAATCGAGCCGCCGCGCCGCGCTGAACACGCATCCGGTTGCGGATACGATCTTGCTGATTCTTTGCGCCCTGGTCAGCCTCTTTATTCTGATGTTTTACGGCGTCATTCTGGTCGGGAGTTTCATTAAATTATGGGGCTTGGATTATTCCCTGACGTTGCAGCATTTCAAATACAGTTTCGATGTCGGCATGGAAACGCTCTACAAAACACTGCTGCTTGCCGCGATTGCCACACCAATCACGTCGCTGTTGGGTATGGTGATCGCATTTCTTGTGGTGCGCAAGCGTTTTCCAGGCAAACATCTGCTGGAATTCCTGTCGCTCCTCAGTTATGCGATTCCTGGCACAGCCATCGGCATCGGCTATATCCTCGCATTCAACAAGCCGCCGCTGCTTTTGTCTGGCACAGCGCTGATTCTCGTCATCAACCATATTTTCCGCAACATTCCGATTGGCGTCGAAGCCGGAATCGCGGCACTCAAGCAGATTTCGAAGGATATTGAGGAATCTTCCACGAACCTCGGCGCGACCAGCGCATATACCTTTAAAAAAATCACGCTGCCGCTGATTACGCCATCGTTTTTCGCGGGGGCGGCGTATAGCTTCGTCCGCTGCATGACCGCCATCAGCGCGATTGTCTTTCTCGTCTCGGCGCGGTGGAATCATATCACCGTCCTGATTTTGGCGCAGACGGAAATCATGCGCCTCGGCGCGGCGTCGGCGTTATCCGTAATTTTGATTATCGTCATTACGCTCTTTAATCTCGTCTTAAAAAAGGCGACCGGGCTTGGCAAAGCACGAATTTTCGGAGAACCG
Source organism: Candidatus Moduliflexus flocculans (assembly GCA_000739515.1). GTDB lineage: Bacteria > Moduliflexota > Moduliflexia > Moduliflexales > Moduliflexaceae > Moduliflexus > Moduliflexus flocculans. The sequence goes on along the minus strand of DF820456.1, from coordinate 268,803 downwards.
GTCGGATAAGGCCAATATACACCGTAGAGACGCCCCGGCGGGGCGTCTCTACATAAGGGAATTGGTCGTCTTTAACGAGGAAAATAAGGTGAATAGAGGTGACAAATTTATGATGCAGCAACACGCAGCAATGCAGGAAACCGTTCATTGGGACGCGGAAGATTTGATTTTGACTGACTTAGTCAAAACGTTTCACGATGGGCACGGCGGTACGTTTAACGCCGTCAATCACGTCTCGCTGACGATTCCCAAAGGAAAAATCGTGACATTGTTAGGGCCGTCGGGCTGCGGCAAAACCACGACGTTGCGCATGGTAGCCGGATTCGAGCATCCCGACGCCGGGGAGATTTATCTCGGCGAGCGCAAAATGAACGGCGTGCCGGCGTTTGATCGCAATATGCCGATGGTGTTTCAGAGTTACGCCCTGTTTCCGCATTTGACGATTTTCGAAAATGTCGCATACGGCCTGCGCGTCCGCAAAATGCCGAAAGAGGTGATAACAAGGGAGGTCGAGGCGGCGTTGCAATTGGTAAATTTAGAGAAACTCAGCAAGCGTTATCCCGGCGAAATTTCGGGCGGGCAGCAGCAGCGCGTCGCGTTAGCGCGGGCGTTAGTGCTGAAACCGAAGATCATTTTATTCGACGAACCGCTTTCCAACCTTGACGCGAAACTCCGCGTGCAGACGCGCATGGAAATCCGCCGGGTGCAACAGCGGTTGCGCATCACCTCGCTCTACGTCACGCATGATCAAAGCGAAGCCCTCAGTCTCTCCGATTATATTGTGGTCATGAACAAAGGGGAAATTGAGCAGATGGGAACGCCGGAGGAAATTTACAATCACCCCAACAGCCTGTTTGTCGCCGATTTTTTAGGCAACGCCAATTTTATCGAAGCGACAGTGGCAGAAGTGCACGAGAAAGAAATCGGCGTGCGCGTACAAGATCAGGCGATCCGCATCGCCGCAAACCGCGCAAAAGAGGCGCTGCGTCCCGGAGATTCCGCGCTGTTAGTGATTAAACCCGAAGCGATCCGCGTGAGCAAAAATGGGGGAGGTTTTCACGGCATTCTGCGCAGCAAGTTTTTCGAAGGGTCACAAATCGAATATGAGGTGGAATTCGAGCAGAAAACCATCAGAGCGATTCATCAAAACACCGAAGACGCTGACATCAGCTTCGAACCGGGCGAGTCGGTGTCAATTCACTTCAACCCTGTTTTCTTCCACCTCTTCAAAAAGCCAGACAGTGGACAATAACCAGACAGTGAACAATAATCAGTTTAAAAAAAAGGCGTAACAGAATTCTCTGTTACGCCTTTTTCTTTTATGCCGGAGGTCGGAATCGAACCGACATGGAGTTGCCCCCGCGGGATTTTGAGTCCCGTGCGTCTACCAGTTTCACCACTCCGGCGACTTGTGTAAGTGCAGGTAAACGAAACGCGAGAATTTTTGTCAAGAAGAAAAATACATTTTTTCGAATTGCGCCGATTTACACCACGAAACACACGAAATACACGAAAAAGCAGACACTTCTCTTTTCTTCTGCATAACGGCGATGTCAATCTCCTTTTCGTGTATTTCGTGTGTTTCGTGGTAAATAATCACAAAATTTTATTGTCTGAATCGCGGGGATTTGCTGAGATTGACTGAATATTTCGTCAATCAGGAGAACTATCGTATGAGTGAATGGATTCGTGTGTTTGCGCCCGCATCGGTCGCTAATGTCGGCCCCGGGTTCGATGTGTTAGGGTTTGCGGTGAGTCGTCCCGGCGACATCGTGGAAGTGCGAAAGCGCCGAACGCCGGGCGTGGTGATTACAGATATCCGTTACATCCGCAAGCAGGATATCGGCAAATTGCCGCAAAACCCGAAAAAAAATACGGCGGGCGTTGCGGCGCGGAATGTGCTGACGACGTTGCAGGAACGCGGCGTGGTGGACGATCAGTCTGGCGTGGAAATCAAATTGCGGAAAAGCATGCCGTTAGGGAGCGGATTAGGCAGCAGCGGCGCGAGCGCGGTCGGCGCGGCGTGGGCGGTCAATCTGCTGTTTGGCGGCACGATGGCGAAACATGATCCCGACCTGATTCTCGCCTGCGTGAAGGCCGAAGCGACCCTGAGCGGCTTTCACGCCGACAACGTCGCGCCTTCGATGCTCGGCGGGTTCGTGCTGATTCGGAGCTACGAGCCGCTCGACATCATTCCGCTCGACGCGCCAGAAAATATGGTGAGCGTTGTGGTCAACCCGGAATACAAGGTTTCGACGCGCATGGCGCGGGCGGCGCTGCCGAGCCATGCGCCGCTGAAAGAGGTGGTTGTGCCGCATTACGCCAATGTCGCCGGGCTGATCGCCGGAATTTTGAAAAAAGATCTGTTGTTGTTAGGCCGCTCGATTGATGATAAAATTGTCGAACCTGTCCGCGCTCCGCTGATTCCCGGTTTTTACGACGTGAAAGACGCGGCGCTGAGTCATGGCGCGTTCGGCTGTTCGATCAGCGGTTCAGGGCCGTCGGTCTTCGCGATTACCGACAGCCTCGAACGCGGCGAAGTCATCGGCAGAGCGATGGCGAAAGCGTTCGAAAAGCATAGCTTGCAGAGCAAAACGTATGTGTCGCATGTCAATCGCGAAGGCGCGAAGCGAGTAGATTAAAGCATTTTAGCGCGTAGCGCTTCAGGTATTGTAGAATAATATATCCCTCTAAGCATTCGCCGTAGGCGATACGCCACAACCGCTACGCGGTAATAAATCAGCGGGAGATGTTTTTTCTACAATACTTGAAGCCCTACGGGCTACTCAATCCCAATTATCATTATGCCAATATTATATTATTCGACCAATTTACAGGCTGAACCAGTCTCGTTTCGCGAGGCGTTATTACAAGGACAAGCGCCGGATCGCGGCCTCTACATGCCGCAAGCGATCCCGACGCTTTCCGCCGACGAATTGCGGCAATTCGCCGCCATGCCATATTATGAAATCGCCTATTCGGTGTTGCGAAAATTTTTGCAGGGGGAAATTCCCGACAACGATTTGCACGCGATTGCGAAAGACGCGTACGAACATTTCCCCGTGCCATTAGAATTCGTGTATCAGCAGAAATATGTCATGCGTTTAGACAGAGGCCCGACGGCGTCGTTCAAAGATTTTGCGGCGCGGATGATGGGGCGGCTGATGCAATATTTTTTGAAGCAGGAACAGCGCAAGCTATTGATTCTAACCGCCACGTCGGGCGATACCGGCAGTGCGATGGCCAACGCTTTTTACGGCCTCGATAACATCAATATTCTGATTTTATACCCGCAGAAGGAAGTCACTGACCGCCAGCGCAAGCAGATGACGACGCTGCAACAGAACGTCAAAACGCTCGCGCTCGACGCCAAATTCGACGACTGTCAGACGATGGTGAAACGCGCCTTCGCTGACACTGATTTGGGATATCTGAATTTATCGTCCGCGAACTCCATCAACATTGGCCGGTTGATGCCGCAAATTGTCTATTATGTCTATGCTTACGCTCGTTTGTGCAACGGCGAAGGCGAAATCATTTTTTCCGTGCCGTCCGGCAATTTCGGCGATTTGATGGGCGGATTATTCGCCAAAGCGATGGAGCTGCCGGTCAAAAAGTTTGTGGTGGCGACAAACGCCAACGACGAATTTCCGAATTTCCTCAACACTGGCGAATATCACAAAGTCGCGCCGTCGCGGGATTGTATTTCCAGCGCCATGAACGTCGGGCATCCCAGCAACGTCGCGCGACTGATTGCCCTGTACGGCGGACAGATTGACGAAACCGGCAAGATCGGCAAAATGCCCGATATGGATCGCCTGCGGCGCGACATGTTCTCGATCAGCGTCAGCGATGACTGGACAAAGACGACGATTAAAGAAGCGCATGACCGCTACAAACTGTTGTTAGAGCCGCACGGCGCGGTCGGCTGGGCGGGCTTGACGGCATATTTCAAAGAATGCCCGCAAGAAGACACGCCGGAACAGGTCTGCGTCTGCCTTGAAACTGCGCACCCGGCGAAATTTCCGCAGGAAATTCAGGCAATTCTCGGTTTCGACCCGATTTTGCCGCCGAGTCTCGATGGGCTGGAACATCAGCCGGAACATATCCGCAACATGGCGAATGATTACGAGACGTTCAAACAATATTTAAAGGCGAATTACTGACCGCTGATTCCCCTCCTGGGAGGGGCAAGGGGTGGGTTGTCGAGGGATGATGATTTTCACGCGAACCCACCCCCTTCCCCTCCCAGGAGGGGAGTTTCATTCATGAAATATTTGATTATTTTAGGCGACGGCATGGCCGACGAGCCGATTGAACAACTCGGCGGGAAAACGCCGCTGATGGCGGCAGAAACGCCGAATATTGACGCGCTCTGCGCGAAAGCGCGAACCGGACAGCTCAGCACTGTACCCGACGACATGCCTCCGGCAAGCGACGTGGCGAATCTTGGCGTATTGGGCTATGACGTGCATGACGTGTATGAAGGGCGCGGCGTCCTCGAAGCCGCCAGCATGGGCGTAGAAATCGCGCCCGGCGAGATGGGGATGCGCTGCAATATCATCTGCATCGAACAGGAAAACATCAAAAACCACTCCGCCGGACATATCACGTCCGAAGAGGCGGCGCAACTGATTGACACACTGAATCAGGAACTCGGCTCGGAGACGGTTCGATTCTATCCCGGTGTCAGCTACCGGCATTTGTTAGTCGTCAAACAGGGCGTCAAACAGCTTGATTGCACGCCGCCGCATGACGTGCCGGGCGCGTTGTTCCGCGACAAATTAATCAAGGCCGAAACGCCGCAGGCGCAGGCCACCGCCGACATGCTGAACGACTTGATTTTCCGTTCGCAGCGCATTTTGCAGGATCATCCGATCAATCAGAAACGCCGCGCTAACGGCAAAGACCCCGGCAATTCGATCTGGCCATGGTCGCCCGGCTACAAGCCGAAAATGCAGACGTATAACGAACTCTACGGCATCCGCAGCGGCGCGGTGATTTCGGCGGTGGATTTGATTCAGGGGATCGGCGTCTATGCCGGATTCGAGAACATCAAGGTTCAAGGCGCGACCGGCCTCTATGATACCAACTACGAAGGCAAAGCGGAAGCGGCGGTCAACGCGCTCAAGACGCATGATTTCGTCTATCTGCATATCGAGGCGAGCGATGAGGCCGGGCATGAAGGGGACGTGGATTTAAAGATTAAAACCATCGAATATCTTGATCGCCGCGTCGTGAAATATGTGATGGAAGCGACGGCGAACATGGGCGATGTCGCGATTGCGCTTCTGCCGGATCATCCGACGCCGTGCGCCGTTCGCACCCACACAAAAGCGCCTGTGCCGTTCCTGATGTATCACCCCGGCGCGACGCCCGACGCCGTGACGCGCTACGATGAAGAGAGCGTAAAAGCTGGATATTACGGCCTGTTGCACGGCAAGCAATTCATCGAGCGACTGCTGCAAACGCCTTGAAGCAAAGGAGGTTTTTATGAATACGATCACCATTGAATATCCACCCGAAATTCTTTGGGCGATGCAGGAGCAGCCGGAAGAATTCGCGAAAGACGCCCGCATCTTATTAGCGGTCAAATTGTATGAATTAGGAAAGCTCAGTACCGGGTTGGCCGCGAAATTGGCAGGCGTGTCTCGCGAAACATTTTTCTTTTTATTAGGGCGTTACAGCCTGTCGCCATTCGGAACGTTGCCTGACGAATTAGACGAGGACGCCGCCCATGCAAGCGAAGCCAGTCATTTCGAATAATACGCCATTGGCGGCGTTATGGTCTATCGGTCAGGTTTCGCTGCTGCGCGCCTTGTACGGAGAAATTTTAATTCCGCAAGCGGTGTATTATGAATTTTTAGCGGTCGAACAGCCTAAGCGGCAAGAGTTATTGTTGAGTTCGCCCTGGATTATTCCGGTCGCTTTAGAGCATCCTCGCCGCGCGCTCGCGTTTAATGGATTAGATGCTGGCGAGGCCGAAGTGCTTGCGTTAGCAGAAGAACTCGATGCTCGTCTTCTGATTGTAGATGAACGCAAAGCGCGTCAATATGCCAAACGCCTGGGAATGCCTTTTACAGGAACGCTTGGCGTCTTATTAGCTGCGAAAACCGGCGGACATATCACGGCGATATTTCCGTATGTTCACGCCTTATTACGAAACGGGTTGTATCTTGCGCCGGAAATCATTATCAAAGCGCTTGAGCTTGCAGGAGAATCAAAAGGAGCATAAACGCAGATGTCCAAACTTGCGATTTCCCACTATCACGCCGAACTTGATAAGATCATGCAATACGGCGGGACGAAAAAAGAAACCGCCATTCGCGGCGCGTTCGTTAACTTGCTGAATCACTATTGCGAGCCGAAACATTTTCTGCTGATTCCCGAACTCGATTATCAGACCAAATCCGGCGCGACCGTCTTTCCCGACGGCACGATCAAGGACGCGATGCGCCTCGATTGGGGCTGGTGGGAAAGCAAAGATCAGGACGATGACCTGAACGAGGAAATCCGCAAAAAGCTGCTGAAAGGCTATCCCTCCGACAACATCATTTTCGAAGATTCCCAGACCGCCGTCCTGATTCAGCGCGGCGAAGAGCGACTCCGCGTGATGATGCGCGACGCCGAGAAGCTGGATCTTCTGCTGACCGAATTCATCAGCTACGAACGCCCGGAAGTCGCAGAATTTCGCAAGGCCATCGAATTGTTCAAAGAGGATTTACCGAAAATTCTCACACGCTTGCGGGAGATTATCGAAGAGGCTGGACGAGACAACGCCAAATTCGGCGCGGCGCGGGATAAATTGCTCGACACCTGCCGCAAATCCATCAATCCGAACGTGACGCCGCTCGACGTGCGGGAAATGCTGATTCAACACATTTTGACGGAAGAGATTTTTTTGACGGTCTTTAACGAAACGCAATTTCACCGCGAAAACGCCGTTGCGAAGGAATTACAGGCCGTCACCGATACGTTTTTGTTCGGCAGTTTCAAGAAGGATTTGCTGAAGTCGCTGGAAACCTATTACGCCGCGATTCGCAAGGAAGCCGCCCGCATCAGCAATCACCACGAAAAGCAGAAATTCCTGAAAGTCATTTACGAGAATTTTTACAAAATCTACAATCCGAAAGCGGCAGATCGGCTCGGCGTGGTCTATACGCCGAACGAAATCGTCCGTTTCATGATCGAAAGCGCGGATTATCTTGTCCACAAACATTTCGGCAAATTGCTCGCCGATCCGGGCGTCGAAATTCTCGATCCGGCGACCGGCACAGGGACGTTCATCACGGAACTGATCGAATATCTGCCGACCGATAAGCTGCCGCACAAATACGCGCATGACATTCATTGCAACGAAGTCGGCATTCTTCCCTATTACATTGCCAACCTGAACATCGAAGCGACCTACGCGCAGAAAACCGGCAAATATGCGGAGTTTAAAAACATCTGCTTCGTGGATACGCTCGATAACATGGGCTTCGGGTATAGCGGCAAGCAGGAATCGCTGTTCGGATTCGTGGCGGAAAATCTCCAGCGCATCAAAGACCAGAACGAACGCAAAATCTCCGTCATCATCGGCAATCCGCCGTATAACGCCAACCAGCAGAACGAAAACGACAACAACAAAAACCGCGAATACGAGGAGATTGACAAGCTGATCAAGGCGAGCTACGTCAAGCAGAGCACGGCGCAGAAAACGAAAGTCTATGACATGTACGCCCGCTTTTTCCGATGGGCGAGCAACCGGCTGCACGACAACGGCGTGTTGGCGTTCATCACGAATAACTCGTTTGTCAATAAGCGCACGTATGACGGCTTTCGGAAAGTGGTCGCCGCTGAATTCTCCGAAATTTACGTGGTAGATTTGGGCGGCGACGTGCGGGACAACCCGAAACTTTCCGGCACGAAACACAATGTCTTCGGCATTCAAACCGGCGTCGCCATCGGGTTTTTCGTGAAAAAGACGGAGCAAGCGGGAGCGTGCAAAATCTTTTACGCCCGGCGGCCAGAAATGGCGACGGCAGCGGAAAAGCTGGAATTTTTGCGGACGACGAAATTTCAGCGCGTCGCCTTCGAGCATGTCATCCCAGACGCGCAGCAGAACTGGATCAATCAGGCCAATACCGATTTCGAGACACTGCTGCCGGTGGCGGATAAAGCGACGAAAGCCGCCAAAAATCCGAAACAAGAACAGGCAATATTCAAATTATTCGCAAGCAGTATCAAAACGAATCGAGATGAATGGGTGTATGATTTTTCAGCGCAAACAGTCATTGAAAAAATAGGATATTTAATTGGAAAATATAATTCACAACTTCATAGCAGGAATACTTCCGATGATGATTTGGATTATTCGATAAAATGGAGTAGCGGATTAAAAGAAAAACTCGTTTCACATAAACCGCTAACGTTTTCACAATCCCTTATTTTAACATCTTTATGGCGTCCATTTACAAAAAAGTTTTTTTATGCTGAAAAATTAATCAATGACCGATTAACTGAAAATCATTATGAAATTTGGGGAGAAAATTTCGATCTGGAAAATTTCGTGATTAATATTTCAGGCACTTCAGCAATGAAGCCGTTTCAGGTGTTTTCAAGCAAAATTCCTTCTGATTATGAATTTGTTGAAAAAAATCAATGCCTTCCTTTATATCGCTACGCCGCCGATGGCACGCGCCGCGACAACATCACGGATTGGGGCTTGGCGCAATTTCGGGCGCATTACGGGGATGTCGTCGTAGAGACGCGCCGCGGCGCGTCTCTACGGTCAACCGGACGTTCGCCCGAACGCGACATCACCAAACGCGATATTTTCCACTACGTCTATGCCGTCCTGCATCATCCGGCCTATCGGCAGAAATACGAATTGAACCTGAAACGCGAATTTCCTCGCATCCCATTCTACGCCGATTTCTGGCGCTGGGCGGACTGGGGGCGGCGCTTGATGGACTTGCATCTGAATTATGAAACCGTCGCGCCATATCCGCTGACGCGGCAAGAAAATTCCCCTCCTGGGAGGGGCAAGGAGTGGGTGTCCAGTGACGTGAATTCCCCTCCTGGGAGGAGCGAGGGGTGGGTGTCCAGTGGCGTGAATTCCCCTCCTGGGAGGGGTAAGGGGTGGGTGTCCAGTGGCGTGAATTCCCCTCCTGGGAGGGGTAAGGGGTGGGTGTCCGATTCCGAGACGACGCTGACCCACCCCCAACCCCTCCCAGGAGGGGAGAACGGCGGCGGCCTCCCAGAAGGAAAGAGTTGGCTGAAAGCGAAATTAAAGGCCGACAAGCTGAACAATACCATCATCATTGACGACGCGACCACGCTGCATGGCGTGCCGCCTGAGGCGTGGGACTATAAGCTCGGCAACCGTTCCGCGCTCGAATGGGTGCTGGATCAATACAAAGAAAAAACGCCGAAAGACCCGACGATTGCCGCGAAATTCGACACGTACCGCTTTGCCGATTACAAAGAACAGGTGATTGACCTGCTTGGCCGCGTCTGCGCCGTCAGCGTCGAAACAATGGCAATCGTGCGGCAGATGGAAAAGGAACTCTCAATATGAATGCGATTCATGGAATTTATCACAATGGAATGATTGAATTGAGCGAACGCCCCTCGTTGACGAAGCCGGTCGAGGTGTTGGTCATCTTCCCGGAACAACAGAAAATCGTGAAAAAAGTCGGCGGATTATGCAAAGACGCGGTGATTGATTATGACGCGATGGAAGACGAATTACGCCAGTTAAGCCAACAAACCGCCGCACATATTTTACGCGAAATGGATGGGGAGTATGAATGAATATGTGATTGACACGCAAGCCTTTGTGAAATTTTCGAACGGGCAGAAAGTCATCAATGACAAGATTGATATGATCATGAAAGAAGCCGATGCCGGAAAACACCTCATTATTCTGCCATCGGTGGTGATCTTCGAAATCGGCTACTTACATGAGAGAAAACGTATTCCTCTCTCCCTCAAGGCTGTGCGAGAAATTTTGAAAAATTCCGCGAATTATATGGAAGAAAGACTTTCGCTTGAGATTATCGAAACGTCGTTTGAGATTCAGGATATTCCCGAATTGCATGATCGGCTGATTGCCGGGATAGCAAGGTATCTTCGCATTCCGTTAATTACCAATGACCCGGTGATTCTTGCAAGCCGTTTTGTCGAATGCGTCAGATAACCGGAGGCGTTTACTATGAATACTTTGACCATCGAATATCCGCCCGAAATACTCTACGCAATGCAGGAGCAGCCCGAAGAATTCGCGAAAGATGCTCGCATCTTATTAGCGGTCAAATTGTATGAATTGGGAAAACTCAGCACGGGGTTAGCCTCGAAATTGGCGGGAGTGTCCCGTGAGACGTTCTTCTTTTTATTAGGGCGTTACAGCCTGTCGCCATTCGGAACGTCGCTTGACGAATTAGACGAGGATGCCGCTCATGCTGTCAGAAAATAACGCCGTCAACGTCGAAACAATGGCGATTGTGCGGCAGATGGAAAATATTTCGTAAACGAAGGAGGTTTGGCAGTATGACGCAAATCATGGTCACATCAAGCAGAAAAGCCGCAGTGCTTCCCCTGATTCAGGCCGCATTGCGAACAGAACTCGGTGTAATCGCGACAGGCATCCGGCGTACGCAAGCACGGTTACACCAATTCGAACAACGCTATGGGTATTCGACCGAGCAACTGCTCGCCAACGAAGCCGCGCAGACGGTTGACGATAATTCGTTAGACGTGATCGAATGGCTGGGCGAGTCGCGCATGTTAGCCCGCTTGCAAGCGGAATATCGCGAATTGACTGAGATCGAAATATGTTCGTAGAAGCCTATTTCGACATATTACAGCGTGTCATTCGTGAATGCGGCTATATCCAATCAAGCCGCATCACCACCGATAAACGTTCGGATTATATTGGCTTTTTCAAAGCGGACATCTATTTCGCGGATGGCTCTGTCTTGTTTGTGCGAGAGTTCGTATTTACGAAAATTGAGTTGGTGAAAGATATGTATGCGTATCATTATCAAGACGCAGAAGGGCATTTGATTTTTCGCTATGATAATACGCGGCATTTTCCGCAGTTTCCGACCTTTCCGCATCATAAGCATCTTGCGGCTGAGGCGATTGCCGCGCCGGAGATTGATTTTCAGCACGTCCTTGATGAAATCGAGGCGCGTCTGTCGCCGTAAGCCCATGCCGCCTAAGCTGGAAAATATGTGGACGCGCATTGGAGGATAACAACAATGACCTTACCAATAGAAACGCAGCGCACGCTGTCGGATTTATCGAGCCGAATGCACATTCCTGAGGTTGAAATTCTGCAACAAGCCGTGAATGAATTTGCCGAAAAAATCCGAAAAAAGCAGCGCTTGATGTCGTTTGCCGGAATGCTTACAGAAGATGAGGCCGAGGAATTGCTTCAAACAATCCGAACGAACCGTCTCGATAAAATCACGGAATTCGATGTTGGTCACAAATAATATCAAGCACTTTGGAAAAATCAAGGGATTGATGATCGAGAATTGGAGTGAGAGTTCATAACCGTTAAAATAATAGCGATTGTGAGGCAGATGGAAATATAAGGAGGTTTTCATGTACGTCGAAACTTCAGTTTCGACGCACGCCATGAAAATTCTATTTTCAGGGGGAGTGTTGATATGAACCTTCATAAACATGACAGCTCGTTCCTTCCTATTGTGAATTGGTTACGTGCCTACCATCGCTCGTGGCTGCGCATAGATGTGATCGCGGGGTTGACTGCTTCGGCGGTCATTATCCCGAAAGCGATGGCGTCTGCGGTGATTGCCGGCTTGCCGATTCAGGCCGGTTTATACACGGCGCTGGCCGCGTTGTTTGTCTATCCGCTCTTCGGTTCATCGCGCCTATTGAGCGTCACAACGACCTCGACCATCGGCCTGATGACCGCCGCGCAAATTGCCGAACTTCAACAACGTTCGATAGCCGCCGACCCGATGACAGTGGCGATGACATTAACGTTTTTGGTCGGCGTCTTTTTGTTGATCGCGCGAATACTCGGCCTCGGCGTGGTGGCGAACTTTATCTCAAAGCCGGTGCTGGTCGGATTCGAAGCCGGCATCGGCGTGGTCATCGCTGTCAGCCAGTTAAAAGCCATCTTTGGCGTGCATCTGACTCACAAGACGACCATCGGCATCCTTCTGGAGTTGCCTGGCGCACTTCGTCAGACCCACTGGCTGACGCTCTGCATCGCGCTGTCAGGCATTGCGATCTTAGTCTGGTTTCCGCGCTGGCTGCCGCGCGTGCCTGCTCAGCTTGTGCTTGTCGGCGTCAGCGGGTTGGCTGTATGGCTGTTTGATTTAGGCTCGTTCGGCGTGAAGTTGGAAGATGCTGTGCCAACAGGATTGCCTTCATTGACCTGGCCTGCTGTCGCATTGATCAATCATTTATGGCCGGGCGCGTTAGGAATTGCGCTGATGTCATTTACCGAATCCGTTGCGTCGGCCCGAACATTTCTCCGGCGCGAAGACCCCGCGATCAGCCCCAATCAGGAGTTAGTAGCCATCGGCGCGGCCAATATCGCCGCGGCGTTTTTCGGCGGGCTTCCGGCAGGCGGAGGCGCATCGCAGACGGCAGTAAATGCCCGCTCCGGCGCGCTCAGCCAGGTTGCCGGATTTGTCGGCGGGTTGATGGTAATCTTCTGCTTGCTGTTTTTATCGAGCGCGATCAGTTTGCTGCCACAAGCCACATTAGGAAGTTTGGTGATCGTGGTAGCGGTCTCGATGATCAAACCGGAGAAATTCCACAAGATCAGCCGGATTCGCAAAGGAGAATTCGGCTGGGCGATTATCACAATGATTGGCGTCATCACCATTGGCACGCTGCAAGGGATTCTGATTGCCGTCATTATTTCGATGCTGAATTTGCTGTACCGCTCCAATCACCCGCCGGTGTATGCCATCGCGCATAATCCCGACAAGCAGATTTTCCGCCCGCTTGGCGAGAATGAAAGCGATGTCACCTATCCAGGATTGTTGATCGTGCGTATTGTCGGGTGGCTGACGTTTGCGAATGCGTCATATATCGCTGACCATCTGCGCGCTTTGATCGAACAAGCTCAGCCGTCTGTCATTATTCTGGAATGCAGCGCGATTTCGGATATCGAATATACCGCCTTAGTGATGTTGGAAGAAGCCGTGGAAAATATGCGCGAGCGCGGCATTGCGGTGTGGTTCGCCGGAATCAATCCTGATCTGCATACGCTCATCGAACGGTCATCGCTAAAAACTACGCTGGGAAGCGAGCGAATATTTTTCGATTTACCCAAAGCTGTTGAGACATACCTCGCCCGTTCAACGGGGAATTCTGAGCAATAACGCAGGAGCAAGAAAAAACGTTGACCGCGCTTGACAAAGAACGACTAAAAATCTCTAACGCGCAGCAACTGATTCAGTTCGGCTATTTATGGCCGAGTTCAAAGCGCAAAGACACTGATGAAAATGAAAAAAATAATCCGGGAAATGGAACGCCAGGCTTCAGCCTGGTGAGTACGCGAGCCATCTGGCTAACACCATGCTGAAGCCTGGCGTTCCATTTATAGCATATTGCCGAAATAATTTTTTAATCTTCATCAGTTTGCACTCCTGAACACCGGTAAAAACTAATGACTTCGTGTAGTACAATAACCCCAAATGATTGAAGGAGCAATATATAATGCTGTATAAGGTATTGAGTCTGCTCGCAATACTGTTGATGTTCTGTGGCTACTCTATGGCTGCCGAATCTGAATTCGAAAATCTTGCGGCGCTAAAAAGTCAAATCGCGCGGCGTATGCCATCGAAAAGAGCATTTTTCCGATTGACCTGAATGGCGATGACACGCCGGACATGGTGGTGACCGGCCATCGCAATCATTTTAATGCGCATGATTTTTATGTGCATAGTTTTTACATTGTCGCGCCGGATGGCGAATTGGAGAGCATTGAAATCAACGACGCTGCAAGGGACCCGCAGAAGGCCGAATTTGTGATTTATACCAGCCCATTCGACCGCGAATGTATTGTCAGCACTCTCCGCCTCGTTCGGCTCAATGGCATGAAGGAACTTGTGCTCATCAAGGCGTATCGCCAGATCGAATCGTCGTATGCTGATCCCGCCAGAACGTTTTTTAATCTCTATCAACTCATCTACGATGATGATGAAGATCGCTATTTGTATATCAAAACACAAACCCTTGAAACCGCAGCCCCGTATCTCAGCGCGGTTGAAGCGTTTCAGGAATTAGGGATACAATGACACAGAAACAATTTGTGCTGTTATTCATAAGTTTGCTCTGTTATCGAACGATGGCCTGGGCGGATGACGCGCCGCTATTCGTCAGCAGCGGCACGCCGCGCAGTTTCGATCAACCGAATATCCGCATGGTGTCCGAATCGGTCGCCATTCAACTGAATGCGAAGACCTACAGCGTGGATGCGCGCTTCGTCTTTGAAAACAGCGGCGAGACGCAGACCGTCGAAGTTGGCTTTCCTGAACAAGGTTCAGGCTACTATCCCGAATATCAGGCGAACTCATATTTCGACTCGTTTCAGACGTATGTTAATGATGCGCCTGTAAAGGCCGAAGAACGGCTCAAGATTGTTGCCGGATATGGCGACGACGCTAAAATATTTTCCACCCGCGCCGAAGCGCGACAATACTGCAAAACGCAGAAAGAGTTGTGCCGTCTGTCGAATCAAAGCTGGCGCGTGAAATCCGTGACTTTTCCGCCTGGCACAACGACGACCCGCGTGACTTATACCGCGCCATATTCGTATGCGGAAATAGCATTTGCGGAATACATATTTGGCACCGGGCGCTGGTGGGCCGGGACGATTCAGCGGGCGGAGTTTGATTTGCAGGCTGCGTCGCCCGATGTGCAGATGATTGATGCTGGGATTTATCACGATGAGCATCCAGTGTCTTTCCTGAAAAAACGCCTGTCGCCGACGCGTATGACCATCGAGATGACGGACATCGAACCTGATGACGAATATGAAAGCGTGTCCGTCGCAATCGCCACGAACAAGGACGAAACTGCCTGGTTTGTAGAACGCGAAAATTGGGCAGGCAGCTTTATTGACGAACCTGTCAGCGCAAATCTTGAAGAATTTACCGCCCGGCAAGCCCACCAATTATGGCGAGGAGGCTATACTGAACGCGCCGATTGCGCCTGCCCGCCGCCTGCGCCCTGGTTTCCAGAAGGCCATGCGGACGCGCAGCAATCATATTTCAAAAAATTTTCTTCCTATCAGGCCGTTGAAACGGCGATCTTAAACAGCGGTGCGAACGTGCTGATCGCAACAGGCGGCTGCGATTATTGTGTTACGAATGTACGTTGGATGATCAAAGCGTCCGAACTGCCAAAGCAAGCGGATTGGCTGTCCAACGCGGCGACCGGGCTTCAGACGCTCGCGGCTTTGCAGCCTGCCGCGTTTCCTTTTGATGTGCAGGCCGCGAGTCAGGCATTGAGCGATGCGCTTCAATCGAAAACTCCAATCACGTCCGATACGGAACTCGTTTTTCCCTCGAAACGTCATCCCGGCCAGCAGGATCGGCTTGGGTTGAGGAAGATTTCCTACGTTCTTCCTGAATGGGCTGTCGTTGAGATGATTCTGCACGAGCCTCAACCAGAAATGTAGTACATTGTAACGTTAATTTTTAGGAGTGCGAACTCGTGATTTCGCGTGTCACATCAAGATATGACACGCCTGGATGCCAGTAAAAATTACTGAATCAACGTAATAGGCGAGGCGGTTGACAACATCTAAGTTGCCTGGAGCGAGCGTGTAATCTGCTCCACTAATTGGTCGGGATGGATCGGCTTGGTCATATAGCCGATGCAGCCTGATTCGCGGGCTTTTTGCTGGAATTCGGTCGTGGCGACCGCGCTGCATGCAATCACAGGAATCGCTTTCGTGCGGTCATGCGTTTTCAGGCGGCGCGTGGCTTCAAAACCATCCATATCATCCATGAGCAGATCCATGATGATAATATCCGGCGTATTGGCAAGCGCTAATTCTAAACCTTCCCGTCCTGATTTCCCTGTGTAAACAGTATATCCGGTTGTGGTCAGGGCATCTTCCATCACTTCCAGCGTCATTTGATCGTCGTCCACGAGCAAAATCGAACGCAGGTTTTCTGCTGAAAGCGCGGCAGTCTCCTGCTGCGGCGTCTGCGCTCGTTCAGCCTGCGCCACCGCGATACACGGAAGATGCAGCCAGAAGAGCGAGCCTTTCCCCGGTTCGCTGTTCACACCGATTTCGATGCCCAGCATCTCGCAGAAGCGTTTCGAGATTGCCAGCCCTAAGCCTGTACCGCCATATTGTTTGCTGATTGTGGCGTCTGCCTGTTTAAAGGGTTCGAAAATACGACTGAGTTTTTCTGGCGGAATGCCTGAGCCAGTATCGGCAACTTCGACGCGAATCGAAGCGTTCTGAGCCTCTTGATGCGCCCGCAGCGTCACCTGGCCTTGCGTGGTGAATTTGATCGCATTGCCAACCAAATTGTTGAGGATTTGTTTGACTTTGGTGTAATCGCTCTGAATTTGCGGCAGATCGGGCGCAATCTCTTTCTTGAACTCAACCGTCTTATTAAGCAGCAAGCCTTCAGCGACAACGGCGACATCTTCGATAATTTCCGTCAGATCAATTTCTTCGAGCAGCACTTCGATATGTCCGGCTTCGATTTTCGAAAAATCAAGGACATCATTAATCAAATGGAGCAGGCTTTTAGCGGATTGTTCAGCTTTCGTCAAATGGTCGAGATGTTTGGGAGAGAGCGAGTCTCGCAGGGCGTTCAGCGTGAGGGCTGTGTAGCCGATCATCGCATTCAGCGGCGTGCGGAGTTCATGGCTCATGCGAGACAAAAACTGGCTTTTATGTTGGCTCGCCACTTCCAATTGCTGATTTAATTCTCGCAATGCCTCTTCCGTCTGCTTGCGGCGTTGAACTTCCTGCTGAAGCAATTGATTGGCCGCACGCAGCTTTGTGGTGCGTTCCTGCACCAATTCTTCGAGATGATCGCGATGTTTCCGCAGTTCTTCTTCCGCGAGTTTCCGCTCGGTAATGTCACGCGCGACGACAAGAAGTTGATCGTCAAGAAATGGGAGCAACCGAATTTCTTCGTAATGTTTCTGCTTGTCAGGCATGGGGAAGGCGTATTCAATCGCCATCAGCTTTTTCGATTTCCGTACTTTTGCCATTGCCTGCTCGAATTGCTGTTCCACTTTTTCCGGCAGCAGCCCGGACGCCCATTTGCCCATAAACGTTTCCGACGAGAGATACATATCTTCCCCTTGCGCGATATTATAATCCAGCACGCTGCCATCAGCGGCAAGGCGGAAATATTCGTCTGGCAGCGATTGGAAGATGGCGCGGAGGTCTGAACTCGTCTGGCGCAACTGTTGTTCCATCGTTTCTCTGGCAAGCGCTTCGCCCAACCCCGCCGCTAAGGCCATCAAAACCGCTTCCTCTTCACCGCGCCATTGCCGTTGTTGATGGCAATCCTCAAACCCGATAAACCCCCAGAAGCGTTCACCGATAAAAATGGGCACTAAGAGGATCGCCATGATATTTTGCGGCGCTAAAAACGCCTGTTCTTCCGGCGGAAGTTCTCGATACAGACCACTAATCGTCAGGCCGGTGGTCAGCGTATCATACCAGCGCTGCAAACCGGTGCTGCGATAAGAAATATTCTGAAAATTGGGGTGATTCGTTTGCGGCGAGGCGGTAAACCGATCCCATTCAAACCGTTGACTCATCAACAGTTCTTCGGTTTCTGGATGCAGATGGTTTTCGAAAATATAAATGCGATCTACGTCGGCGGAAAAGGCGAGAGTTTTGAGCGCTTGAATAATCGCGGTCTCGAATTCAGCGACGACGATCAGGTGTTCTAACGCTCCGGCAACGCCGAGCAGCAGGCGGTCTTGTTTGATCAGCGCGTCCTGAATCTGCTTGTATGAAGTGATGTCCTCAAGAATAAAAACGGCAAAGGTCTCTCGTTCATTGATCGCGCTTTCTACCAGGATCGGTCGTAGTTGCAGCTTGAGCCAGCGCGCAAGAGGCGCATCGAAGATTTCTTTGTCGCTGGAAATTTTTTGCGGGAGTTTTTCCCATCCGATCTGTAAAAATTCATTGAACAGGCATTTCTTCAACTGGCAATTCGGATGAAAAAGGTGATGCACATCGGTGTCGTTAAGCGTAGTGACCTGGCCAAGCCCCCATGTTTCAATCGCGCGATTCGCGCGAATGACATGCTGCCGGGAATCTAACAGACACACCACATGCGAGAGAGCGTCCGCTGTGGATTCCCATTCCTTTTTGGCGCGTTGCACCATGCGAAAGCCTTGTTGGAGGGCGTTTTCGGCTTGCTGGCGTTGGAGGAGTTGTTGAAAGCGCTGTTCCATGATGCTCAAGCGTACTTTCAATTGCTCAAAATAAATTGGCTTGGCAAGAAAATCATCCGCACCGGCATCCAGAACGTCTTCCAGATCGCCGGGCAGATCGCGTCCGGTGATGATCAGCACCATCGCAAACCGTCCCGACGGCATTGAACGCAGGCGGCGGCAGAGTTCGATGCCATCCATATCGGGCAGCCCCAAATCTAACACAAATAAATTGAACGCCTCTTCCTGACTCATGGTCAGGGCTTCCTGGGCTGTTGAACACGACTGAACCTCATGTCCAAGCGCAGAGATTTGCTTCCCAAATAACAGACGAAGCGGCGCGTCATCTTCAACAAGCAGCGTTTTCATGCGATATTCCTTTGAGTGAAACGATGCGTTCCTTTATCTGTGACGGAAGAAAACTCGCGAAGCCTGAGAGGAAAAGTCAAGAAAAAAAGCGCGTCCCTCCCTGTATATTCTGTTCACCATCAAAACGTCTGTTTGTTAGCCAGGAAAACTCTTGACAAGAACAATTTGTTCGCATATCGCTCATTCGTCGTAAAAATTGTTGAATATGAACGAATACATGATGAAAAATTGCAGGAGGAAACAATGATCCATCCAATGTTGCTGCCCATCTTAGCGCTGGTGGCTGGCATTTTGATTCTTATTCGACCGCAACTGCTGAATCATATTGTGGCGATTTATTTGATTGTGGTTGGCGTGTTGGGCTTGCTGGTTAGCGGCGGATTTCGCGTGAATCCGACGGCGATGCTGGCGATTGTGGCCGGAATATTGATTCTTGTGCAGCCCAAATTCCTGAATTATATCGTGGCCGTCTATTTGATTGTCATCGGGATTTTAGGATTGAGACTGTTTTAGCAGCTACGCGGCAAAACCGTGTGAAGAGTTTCGTCCATCGAATTTACATGAACAATTCTTATTTTCGATAACATCTATTTTCAGTTCCTGACAACTTTTCTAGATGCCTGAGAGCCGCCGATCATCGGCGAATTCTCTCAAGCATCTGTCAGGAACTGAACCACTTTGAGTCCATCTCCCGTTATGGAGTCGCGTTACAGTTATCTAAGGTTGCTTTTATTGGAGGCGTGCAGGCTCCAACACCGGCGTTGCACCGATAGTTAGTCCCATAACTCGCGGCAGCCGGACATCCCGATATGGTCGTCAAGCCTCCGCCGCTTCCATTCCAATCACCATCGAGGTTGGCAAGATTTCCTTGAATCAGATTCTGTCCAGCGATCAGCGTCAACGTACCCTGATTGTTAATTCCGCCGCCATCAATACTGGCGCGATTGTTTACGATATTTCCGCTCAAGGTCAGCGTTCCAAAGTTATAAATCCCTCCACCGTAGCCAGCAGCACTTATTACCCCCCACCCCGCATTCGCATTCCCGCCGGTAATCGTCATCCCTTCCAACGTCGCGGTCACGCCACTATCGATGTAAAACACCCGGCTCTGATTGTTTCCATTAATGGTCACTCCACTGCCATGAATCACGACATCATGCGTCACAGTCAATTGCTCTCCGGCCAGGACAATGTTCGTCACGCCAGATGCAAAAATAATCGTCTGGCAGGCGGGGGCGGCTAACACTTGCCGAAGCGAACCTGACACCGGAGAAGCCACATTGTCAGCATTTGTCGTTACCGGACAGGGCTTCGGCGTAACAGGCGTGAATCCTGACATTGTACGACACTGATTTTCGATAGCCGTCACGTTCTCAGCCAGCAAACCATCCTGAACCAACATCTCTGTTCTTGCAATCTCGGAGAGTCGCATATCGGTCAGATGGACGGTTTCGGTGTCCCATCCCACCCATTCATAAGGCCAGGCAAACAATTCAATCGTGCCATCGGAATGAAGCGCAGGGGCTGTTGTGCTGCCAGTTTCAAGCTCCGCACGACGGAGCAGATCATTCGGCATGAGTCCCAGACACAGTACCGCATTGTGCAACGCGCGAAAAACGATATGATACGAACGCATGTCATTGAGGCCTCCATCTGCGGATACCGTATATGTCAGGCGATACGGCCCACCAGCAGGCACTTGCAATGAAAACGCGCCCCCATGTTCGTTCAGATACATTCCAACTTGCTCTCCACTGGCTTTGGATGCCCAGTAATTCGATAGTTGTGTCACCTGCCCTGGTTCGACAGGCGTGCGGGGATCCGATTCAGAGCCTCGACATCCGTATAATGTCAGGAATGCCACAGCGCACAATCCGATAATAAGCATGATAGATACGCAACGTCTCATACGCAATAAACGGCACATAAGTAATCTCCTCATAGGTTTAGGAACAGCCAGACGATCTTTGTCCATGCAATTCGTAATAATAACAGGGCTTACGCAATTTCAACAACCCGTCTCAGAGGAATACGAGGTGTGCTTTTTACCTGAGCAACATGTAAAAAATACGCCCATGTTAGAGACGTCACATCTGAATAACTGATGTTACGCAGCGCCGCCGACAATTCCCCTCCAGGGAGGGGCAAGGGGTGGGTTCGTCCGTGAGTGATTGCTCGTGTCAAGAACCCACCCCCAACCCCTCCCCGGAGGGGAG
>DF820456.1:207236-247736 GCA_000739515.1 Candidatus Moduliflexus flocculans | reverse complement strand
CCCCCAACCCCTCCCCGGAGGGGAGTGTGCGGTCATTCGTCTCGAATCGGCTGCGTAACATGAGTGAATAATTGATGATCTTTCTAAAGGCAATTGGTATAATATATGACTTTTTCAAACGAAATCAGTATAATTATATTTTGTTTTACTCCTCAAATTTTTGTCAAACGATTTTCTCGTGTAAATAATATTTGACTTCTCCGCGAATCTTCTGAATAGTATCAATAACTCGTGCAATAAACAGTGAAGGGAGGTGAATGCGTCATGAACATCTACGCGACACAAGTCAATCATGCGCTGACATTTGCGGCAAAAGGAGAATCCAATCATTGGGTGATGATGGACGGCGTGGCGGAATTTGGCGGCACGGAAGCGGCTTCGCGTCCGATGGAAATGGTGCTGTTCGGCTTTGCGGGCTGCTCCAGTTCGGATATTGCATCTATTCTGAAAAAAATGCGGTCACCGGTAGAAAAATTTGACATCTTGATCGAAGCCGATCGCGCCAGCGAGCATCCGAAAGTGTTTACGAAGATTCACCTGAAATTTGTGTTTCATGGCAACGGCATCAAAGCGAAGGATGTGGAACGCGCCATCGAGCTTGCCCGCACCAAATATTGCCCGGTCTGGGCGATGTTAGGGCAGGTCGTCACGATTACCAGTTCGTATGAGATTGTCGAACCAACAGCGAAGGAGGAATAATCATGGGTATCTTAAAAAAACGCGACATCAAGGCGATTGAAAAGGAATTCGAGCAACTGAAAAACCCGGTGAAGTTGGTATATTTTACGCAGGAAATGGAATGTCAATTCTGCGAGCAGACGCGAGAACTGTTGGAAGACGTGGTCAAAATTTCCGACAAGTTAAGTCTGCACGTCTATGATTTCGTGAAAGACAATGACAAGGCGCTGCAATACGGCATTGATAAAATCCCCGCCTTAGTCATCGAAGGCACAAAAGATCACGGGATTCGGTTCTTTGGCGTCCCCTCCGGCTATGAATTCACGAGCCTCCTCTCCAGCATCATCGAAGTCTCACGCGGCGAATCCGGTCTGTCTGAAAAGACGAAACAGCTTGTGAAGCAGATTCGCACCCCGATGCATATTCAGGTGTTTGTCACGCCGACCTGTCCATACTGCCCCGGCGCGGTGATCTTAGCGCATAAACTCGCCTTAGAATGCGACGCAATTCGCGGCGATATGATTGAAGCGATTGAATTCCCGCATCTTGCGCAGAAATACAGCGTGATGGGCGTGCCGAAAGTGGTGATCAACGACGAAATCGAATTTGAAGGCGCGTTGCCGGAAGATATGTATGTCGCGCAGTTGATGGGCGCGTTAAAAGGCTAATCTAAAAAAATAGGTAACTATTTAGCCCGTAGGGCTTCTGGTATTGTAGCAGGCGAGTTCAGCACCAGTCTCTACCGCGTAGCGGTTGCGGGAGCGTATCGCCTACGGCGAAAAATAGCTAAATAGTTACAAAAATAGAACACTGATTGGACTGATGAGGCTGATTTTTACTGAGAAATATTTTATGAACATCAGTGAAAATCAGTCCAATCAGCCTCATCAGTGTTCTATTTTTTACATCATGAACAGAACTCAAGCGCATGGGGTTTCATCGTTAATTTTAGGCGGCATCTGCGTGGCGCTAAACGTGGCGGCGATGTTTCTCTGGTGGTGGCCGCTCGGCGTGGTGTATGTGAGCAGCGCGCTGCTCGCGGCGTTTTCAATTGTGTACGGTTATTGCGCCAAATGCCCATGTCAGGACGAATGCGGGCATGTATTCCCCGGCAAGCTTGCCAGAGCGTTCAAGCGCGTTCCTGCGCCATACACCGGGCTCGAAATTGCCACCCTGATTGTGGCAATGATTATCTTATTCGTTGTGCCGCAATACTGGCTCTGGAAATTCCGCCTGCTGTTCATTGCATTTTGGGGCTGCGCCGTGATCGCTGGGCTTCAGATTCGCACACAGGTTTGCGCGGCGTGCCAGAATGAATTTTGCCCCATGCACCGGAAAAAACAGGCAGTGTAATGTTTTGGACGGCTTCGAAATGGAATGCCTCGTTTCAGGAGTGTCAAATCTTGATTTGACAGGCGAAATCGAGATTTCGCACTCCTAAAAATTACTGAAACAATGGAGGAGTGGGCAGATCACCATGTCTGCCCTTATTTTTTGAGGGTCGTTGAAAGAACATTTCTCCCTGCCAGACAGCAACCTCCCGACAGGGAGGGCGGGACCGCGTTTAGCCTTCAATATCTACGATGACTTTTACGGCGCCGTCGCGGCGTTCGTAGGCGACGTTCAGCGCTTCAGTAACCTGATTCAACCCGTAGCGATGAGTGACGAGCGGATCGATATTGATGCGTCCGGTGCTTACAAGCTGAATCGCATAGGGATAGACGTTGGCATAACGGAAAATCCCCATAATATCTACTTCCTTATCAATGGCTGCCAGGACTGGCATCGGGAACGTATCCTGTCCTGCCAATCCGACCCAGACGATGCGCCCGCCGCGAGCGGCCAGGGCAATGGTCTGCTGCGTGGTGGGAACGGAGCCTGCGGTTTCAAAAACGACTTCCATGCCCAATCCCTGCGTCAGGTCTTTGACGACCTCAAGAGTGTTCTCCTTGCTCGCATTGATGATTTTAGTAGCGCCTAATTTTTGCGCCATGTTTAAGCGTACATCTTCCAGATCGGCGACAATAATTTCTCCAGCCCCGGCAGCTTTGGCTGCTAACAGGGTGACTAATCCGATGGTTCCCGCGCCGAGAATGATAATAGGCTCGCCTGATTTGAGGCGGCTGCGGCGAACAGCGTGCATCCCGACTGCCAGCGGTTCCATCAATGCCCCATGATCATAAGTCATATTATCCGGCAGGCGGAACACAAAATCGGCGGGCCAGGCGACATATTCCACATACGCGCCATCTATCGGCGGGGTCGCCATAAACGTCACATCCGGGCAAAGGTTATAACGCCCGGTTTTGCAGTAAACGCATTTCCGGCAGGTGTAACCCGGCTCAACCGCCACCCGGTCGCCTGGTTTGAAATTTTTGACATCGGCAGCCACTTCCACAATTTCGCCCGCAGCTTCGTGTCCTAAAATCATCGGTTTATTCACGACATAAGATCCGATTTTGCCGTGTTTGTAATAATGGACATCAGAACCGCACACCCCCACCGATTTCATTTTGATCAGAACTTCGCCAGCTTTGATCTGGGGAAAATCCACGTCTTCGACACGGACATCATTAATTCCATGCATGACGGCAGCCTTAATTTTTTTCATATCTTTTTCTCCTTTGAAAATAGAATTTTCATGTGCTTTGGCGTAGGTCGAAACTACAGTTTCGACCTACATGAATAGTTCCGCGAACCGCATATTCATCATGACTGAGAAAATATTACGCCTCTCGATCCTGAATGTTGCCCATGATGTTTTTCGAACGCCTGGTTTTTGACCAGATGTCATACGTCACAGCCAGGGCGATGATCGCGCCTCTGATAATCTGTTGTAAATATGAATTGACGTTGGCAAGATTCATAATATTATTCAAAAACCCGACGATAAACGCTCCGGCTAATGTCCCTCCGGCAGTTCCGATCCCGCCGGAAAAACTGGTACCGCCGATAATGGAAGAGGTCAACGCTTCAAATTCAAAACCGACCGCTCCGTTCGGCAGCCCTGCATTAACGCGCGACATAAATAAGACTCCGGCAATGCCGACAAAGACGCCATTAATGATAAAGGCGATCATCTTATTGCGGGTCACGCTGATTCCAGAGGCGACAGCGGCTTCTTCGTTGCCGCCGATGGCATATAACGACCGCCCGAAAGGCGTGTGTTTCAAAATATACCAGGTGACAATCAGGGTCAGCACTAAAAAGATAATGGGAATCGGAATGAACATAAACGAATTCTGGCCGATTTTCGTATAATCGCCAATCTGGTAAATATTTTGGCCGTTGGTATAGAATAACGCGGCGCCTCTCGCCATAGTCAGCATCGCGAGCGTCGCGATGAAAGGTGGGGCTTTCAGGCGCGTCACCATAATGCCATTGATGATATTGCAGAAGACCGCGACGACAATGGCGACGCCAAATGCAACCAACATGGAGCCCGCCAGAAAACTGGAGGATTTAAAGACGGCGACCGAAAGCAAGCCAGAAAGAGCCAGAACGGAACCGCACGACAGATCGAGCAAACCGCAGATGATCAACGTCGTCTCGCCAAACGCTAAAATCGTCGTGACCGCGATCTGGCGCGATACGTTCGCTAAGTTCATGGGCGATAAAAAATTCCGATTGATAATCGAGCAGACAATAAATAAGATCAACAGCACGAAATAGATGCTGTATTTTTTTGTCATGCTATGCCAAATGCTATATCCGCCTCCCGAATGACTCACAATGACTCCTCCTTTTTTTCAACACCTGTTGCTAATCGCATAATCGCTTCCTGACCGAAATCTTTCCGCGCCAATTCACCGGCGATTCTCCCTTTGGCGACGACGTAAATCCGGTCACACATTCCTAACAGTTCAGGCAGTTCCGACGAGATCATGATCAGCCCTTTCCCTTCTTCAGCCAGGTCTGTCATTAACTTGTAAATCTCATATTTCGCCCCGACATCAATGCCCCGTGTCGGCTCATCGAGAATCAGGATTTTCGGATCGCAAATCGTCCATTTCGACAGCACGATTTTCTGCTGATTGCCTCCGCTCAACGCCTCGACCGTCGTGTCATAGGAAGGGGTTTTCACCATCATTTTCCGACAGATGTTATCAACGACCTGATTTTCTTCTTTGGCGTGAAGCCTGCCGTTGTAAAAAAATTTTTTCAGGCTGGCTAACGACACATTTTCGCGCACGCTTCTCACCGGGATAATCCCGTAACGCCGCCGATCCTCGGAAAGCATGACCATGCCCGCCGCGATGCTGTTTTTCACGCTGTTCACCGTGATCGGCTGTCCGGCGATACTCACGCTTCCAGCGTCATGCTCATCCAAGCCGAACAGCGCCCGCATAATTTCGCTTCTGCCAGCTCCCATCAACCCGGCAAACCCCACAATTTCTTTTTTATGCAGATCGAAATTCACGTTTTTGAAAAATCCTTTGCGCGAAAAATTTCGGACTTCAAGCAGTTTTTCGCCGCGCGCGATGATTTTTTTCGGATAGGTGTTATCGAGCTTTCTGCCGACCATCAGCGCGATTACGGTATCAATGTCAATATCCTCTTTGGCTCTCGTTTCTATGACAGAGCCGTCTCGTAACACCGTAATCTCATCGGCGATGCGAAAGATCTCATCCATTTTATGCGAGATGTAAATAATGCTGGTATTTCTCTGCTTGAGCGCGGCGATTTTTTCGAATAAGCGGTCAACTTCTTTATAACTGATGGCTGACGTCGGCTCATCCATAATAATAATGCTGGCATTGCGAGAAATCGCTTTGACGATTTCCAACATCTGGATGTCGGAAACGGATAAATTTTTCAGTTGGGTCGTCGGCGCGTAAGACAATCCTTCTTCTCTGAGCAACGCTAATGTTTTCGAACGAATTGCTTTCCAGTCAACTCTTTTGAAGGCCGTCGTCGGCAGAGAACCGAGGAACAGGCTTTCTTCCACAGTCATCTCTGGCACGAAATTCAGTTCCTGGAAGATCATCGAAATGCCGTGCGCTCTGGCATGATGCGAATCTTTG
The DNA here is from genome assembly GCA_000739515.1 of Candidatus Moduliflexus flocculans. GTDB lineage: Bacteria > Moduliflexota > Moduliflexia > Moduliflexales > Moduliflexaceae > Moduliflexus > Moduliflexus flocculans. Next base: position 242,034 of record DF820456.1, on the reverse strand, counting down.
ATGACAACCGGTTTGCCGTCTATATAAATTTGCCCTTTATCCGGCTGATAGACGCCGTCAATAATTTTCATCAAGGTAGATTTCCCCGCGCCGTTTTCGCCGCAGAGAACATGTACACTGCCTTCTTTGACAGAAAAATTGACATTGCTGAGCGCTTTGACGCCTGGGAAGGATTTTTCGATGCCGGAAACACGTAATTTGATGTTATCCATAAGCCCACTAAGTCATCGTCACCTTGCGAAGATCGCTGTCAGCCGTTGAATCTTCAGGTGGCGTCTTGCCAATCTTCGCAAGGTTATTGCTGACTCTTCTCGTAAGAAGTGGAGCAGATCAAGATGCCGTTGACTGCCTATCGGCGATCCCAATCTGCGCTGCCGTTTAGAAGAGTTATTTAATCGCTCCGGCTTTTTTGTGCATCTCGATATACTGATCCACGTTATCTTTTGTGACCAGCGGGTTATCAATATCCACATTGATCACTTTTTCTTTGCCCGTGAGGAGCTTATCAGCAGTTGATAAGAGCAGTTCGGCCAACGCGTAAGCACTCTGCAAGCAGGTGGATGTCATGCGGCCTTCTTTAATCAACAGAACAGCTTCTGCCGTGCCATCCACGCCGTAAGCCAGGATATTCGCGAATTTTTCATTGCCTTTAATGGCTTCCAATGCACCGGCAGCCATGTTGTCGTTCATGGAAATAATGGCGTCAATCTTGTCGTTCGCCTGTACCCAGTCTTCCATCAACTTCATGGCTTCATCTTTATTCCAGTTGGCAATTTGTTCGCCGACGATTTTCACATCGGGTCTCTTATCAAAAAACTCTGCTTGCCAGCTTTTGCGGCGGGCGTCGGCATGGAAGTTGCCTGGAGGGCCATTGAGGACAACAACGCTCGCGTTTTGCGGAATCTGCGTCAGCGCGGCGCGAGCATTAACAGCGGCCTGTTCATACGGGTTGGCATCAACCGAAGACGCGCCTTCAATCCCGGCGATTCTCGCATTGGTGGTAATGCAGAAAATGCCAGCCTGGACGACCTTTTCAGCATAAGGTCTTTGGGATTCGCCGTTATTGGGCTGAATAATAATCAGGTCAAACTTGTTGGTAATGGCGTTTTCAATCAACGCATTTTCTTTGGAATCATCGGCCTGTCCATCAAAAATCGTCACTGAAATATCCGGGTATTTCTCGGCTTCGGCTTTTACTGAGTTCGCCAGCCATGCGGCAAATGAATCTGCCTGCGCTCTTGCGATATAGGCGACTTTGTATTCTTTCGCCTGGGCAAACGCAGAGATGGTACATATCATCAAACACAATGTTAGAATTTTTTTCATCATCGTCAATTCCCCTCATCAATGAATAATTCTTTCAACTTTTTTCTCCGTAAATGCTTGGTATTCGGAAAACAAACGCCCAAAAGAATCATTCATGCTGACATAGAGCGCATCTCTATGCAAAAATGTTGTTCATGCCAAATATCAACGATACAGCGATCACGACAACGGTCTTTTCGGAATGGTGCGAACCATCCTTTCGAAGGCTTGCGCGCACGTTCCACTGCCACGGGATCATCACCTCCCTTTTCCTGACATTTCCCTGGTTATCTATCAACAGCCGCCTCATGGCGACCGCAAGATCCTCGGATAATTAACTCGGTTTCAAATTGAATATCGAGATAATCGCTTTTTGATGGATGTTGAATGCGTTTAATCAGCATCTCTGCCGCAGTTCGGCCTATTTTTTCTAACGGCTGACGGATAACGGTAATCGGAGTTTTCAGGAACTTCAACCACTTCGAATCATCAAACGAAATCAGGCCAATTTCGTCGGGGATGCGCAACCCTAATTCATCAATCGCTTCCAGGGCGGAAAAACAGATTTCATCCACCGCGCAGAGAACGGCATTGACATTCTGTTTGAGAATCCAGCGTTTAATGCTCTCTTTCATCGCATTATCAGAGTAATTGACCACTTTTATCAACTGCTCATCGAACATGTTGCGCTCAGAAAGAATCGCTTTGTAGCCTTCCTGGCGTTTTTTGATTGAATAGACCGTTGCGTCATATCCAATAAAGCCGATACGGGTGTAGCCATGTTCGCAAAGATGTTCGGTCGCCAGTTGAGCGCTCTGAACGTTATCAATGCCGATGTAGTCCGATTTCATGCCATAGGTTTTTCTGTCTATTTGCACGACGGGGATGTGGCTTGTTTGAAGCGAGGAATAGGTTTCGTGCATATTGATGGGAGCGAGAATCACACCTTCGACCCCTTTTTGGAGTAGCAAATCTAAATGGATTTTTTCCTGGCGCACGATATCTTCGGAATCGCAAAGGATTAAACTAAAATTCTCTTTTCTCAAGTATAACTCAACGGCCTTCACAATACTTGCAAAAAAGCTTTCTCGTATATCCGCAATCACAACCCCAATTGTCTTCGTGCCTTTTCCTTTCAGCCCCTGCGCCAAAATATTGGGGCGATAATTCAGTTTTTCTATCGCCTCCACGACCCGATCTTTTGTCTCTTTTTCCACAAATCGCGTGTTATTTACCACATGAGACACGGTCGCTGTGGATACATTGGCGTGGAAAGCAATGTCTTTGATCGTAATTTTTTTCACGGCACGAAAAGGATTGAACATGAATAATCATCATTTAATCGTTTGCGTAAACGTTTAAATAGAAAATTGCCTGTTTCTCTGTCAAGTATTTTTTTATAAATTTTATTTTTGCGCGACAAGAGCGTTGCTGATTCGCATGATTCATGACGATTGAACAGGAGTGCGAAAGCAAGCGTCTGCACTCGTAATTTTCATATCAATCATGGGCAAAACCTCTCGACGCTGAAGAAAAAGATTGACACAGGAATGGATAGATAGCAGATCGAATAGTGGTACGGAGCATTTCTGTTCTCTCTAAACCAGGCAATAAGAGATATTCCTATGATCCATTCTATTCACGCAAAATTATTGACGATCTATTTCATTTCTGTGCTGATTATTGCGGCAATAAGCCGCCTGATGCCAGGCGACGCAGCCATCGTTTTCATCATGATCATTGCTGCCATTGGAAGCGGGCTGTTCTGGCGAATCCTTGCCACAGATCGAGCAAAGATAGTTTCATCAGAACAGAACGCGCAAGAACCGAAGCCATCGAATGATGAAGAACGCCATTTGTTACATGCAATGGTTGACGCGCTGCCTGATTTGATTTACATCAAGGACACGGAACACCGCTTCGTCATCGCGAATCGCGCATTAGTTCGGCACATGGGCTTTCACACGTGCGATGAAATCATCGGCAAATCAGATATTGACCTGTTAGCGCCGGAATTCGCGACCCGCTATTATGAAGATGAGCGCGTGGTGCTTGAAACCGGAAAGCCGCTGCTTGAGCGCGTTGAACCTGGCATTGACAAACAAACTGGCGAAAAGCGCTGGTTTTTATCCACGAAAGTCCCATTTTACGATCAGCAGGGGACGATTCGCGGGATTATCGGCATCGGGCGCGACATCAGCAAAAGCATCAAAGAAAAAGAAGCCTTGCAGTCGCTCGTCAGCAGTTTAACCTGGGAAAGCCTGCTCGACGCATCCGATGCGGATGAATCTGACTCTTGATGAAAAGGGTGCAGGGCTGGGAAATTCTTACAAACTGTTGTCATTGCGCGGAACATCAGCGACAACGCAATCTCGTGAAAATCACCGGCTTGCTCCGTCGCAAGCTCCTACACTGTTTCATTTATTTTTAAGAGACTTCAGGAGTGTCAAATCTTGATTTGACAAGCGAAATCAAGATTTCGCACTCCTACAAATTACTGAAACGGCGTACTACGCTTGTGCCGCTGCCAGCGCCTTTTCGTAATAGGCAAGATATTGCGGAATAATCAGGCTGGTTTCAAAATTTTTCAGCACACGTTCGCGGCAATTTTTCGAAAAGACCGTATATTTTTTTTCGTTCGTCAGAAGTTCGAGCGTATATTTTGCCATCTGGTCAATGTCGCCAAATTCCGCGATGTAGCCGGTCTGGTTGTGTACATTGAGTTCTGGCAGGCCGCCGACGCTGGAACTGACGACCGGAATGCCGCACGCCATCGCCTCAAGCGCCGCCAATCCGAAACTTTCCGACTGCGACGGCATCAAAAAGAGATTCGAAGCGTTCAATAATTCCGGCAGACCGTCCTGCTTGCCGAGAAAACTCACGTCTTTCTGCAAGCCCAATTCCCGCGCAAGGCGTTCGCAATCGGAGCGCTCCGGGCCGTCGCCGACTAACACCAACTTAACCGGCAACTCTTTTTTCACCCGTTCCAGAATCCGAATCGTATCCTGCACGCGCTTCACCGCGCGGAAATTCGAAACGTGAATTAACACCTTTTCGCATTCCCGGGCAAAACATTTCCGGTATTTTTCGCAGTCGAACGGCTGAAACCGCTCCGTATCCACGAAATTGTAAATCGTCTCAATCTCCTTGTCAATGTGGTAATTCAGGAGGGTTTTCTGGCTGAGAAATTTCGAGACCGCCGTGACGCCGTCGCTCTCTTCGATGCTGAATTTGACGAGCGGCAGGAATGACGGATCGAGGCCGACCAGCGTAATATCCGTGCCATGCAGCGTCGTGACGATGGCGACCTTGCGCCCGTTTTTCAGCGCGACATGCTTTGCCAAATAGCCAGTGACGGCGTGCGGAATGGCGTAATGACCGTGAATAATGTCAAGCTCTTCATATTCAATCACTTCCAGAATTTTGCTAGTCAGCGAGAGTTCATACGACGGGTATTTGAACAGTGGATATGCATTCACTTCGACTTCGTGAAAAAAGACATTTTCTACGAATGACGCAAGCCGCGCCGGGCGGGCGTAGCTGATAAAATGAATTTCATGCCCGCGCCGCGCCAATTCCAGCCCCAATTCCGTCGCCACCACGCCGCTGCCGCCATACGTGGGAAAACAAACGATACCGATTTTCATGGATGATAGAACAATAGCGAATAAGAGAAAGGAACGAATTAGGGGTTTCGTAGTTTTTATTCGTTCCTTTCTCCCATTCGTTGTTGTTTTCACTTCGCAATAAACGTTGCTGTTTGGGGGTTTGCCGGGTTTCCGGCTTTGTCCGATGCTTGAACCGTGACGGTATGCTTGCCGGGCGCGAGGTTTTTTGTCAATTGATATGTGTAGCGGCTGCGATCCGGGTCGAATTCACCGTCCACGCGCTTGCCGTCGAGCGTCATCACAATCGAGCTTTCATTGACGCCCTTGCCTTCGTCTTTAATCACCGCCCAGACTTTTGAGACATTCGACGCCGCACTGCCGGATTCCGGCGAAAATTCAGTAATCGCCGGATTCAGATTATCCTGAATCACCGCATAAATCGAGGGATAAATAATGTTCGCCGACACCGTGCGTTTGGCCGGATTCAGTTCGTCGTCCATGTAATACCAGCGTTCTTTGATGTTATCCCACCAATAGACGCCGAGTTTTTGCGGTGATTTCACGTCTGCCGCGTATTGAATTGATACTTTCCCCTGCGCGTCGAACGGCGTTCCGGTGGGACGAAAATCAAAGACGTCGCTTTTTAGCGGCAAGCCGTCTTGCGCTTTGTAGGCGGTTGTCGGCCAGATATTCGCAAAAATATTTTGATACAACGCGCCTGCCGGGATTGACATGGTCGCTTTATCGCCATAGCGCACGACGCCGCCCTGTTTCGCGAAAATCGGATTGACTGGAAATTCCCAGCGCTGCGCGATCCGTTCGCCCTGTTGCGTGGCGGCAAGTTCGATGGTCAACACGCCCGCATCTTTCGCGGAAAGCGGATAGGCGGCGCGATAATCGCCTTGCCGCTGCGGTGTCATAGCAAGCGCTTTCACCGCGCCGTTTTGCGGGCGCAGCGTCAAGGTCGGTTCGGCGGAAAGCGGCACGGCGGTCAGCAGCGCAACTTCAATAAAACCGTCGAATTCCCGCAATTCCGCCAGCCATGTTTTGCCTTGCGGCAGTTTGACCGGTGCTTGCGCGAAGGTCGCCGCCGCGTCTTTCACGACGTCAACCTGCATCTGCGCCGTGCTGAGATTGCCGGTGGCGTCACGCATTTGCAGAATCAGCGTATGCCGCCCGGCCTGCGCGGTTGTGGTGTCCCAGACGCCGTTTGTTTTCGCAAACGCCTGGCGATACGGGAAGAGCGCCGACGAGAGCATGTAGAGCCGGTAATAATAATGCGTCGGGTTGCTCAGGCGCGTCAGGTTGTAGTCATAGACCAGCCCCCCGCGCTGGTTCGTGTCGTAGGTCACGACATCGAATTGATTATGAAAGACGTGATGTTCATCTATGAATAAATCGGTCTGATCCACGCCGCTATGCGCGATGTAGAGGTCAATTTCATCCACCGCGCAGCGATTTTCCGCGCCAATCTGGTCAAAGGCCGAGACCGTAAAACGCACCTTGCCGGAGATTTTTGGAATTTGCGGCGTCGCGAACGTGTCCCCTTGCTTGTTCAACGGAAATTCCTGAAACGTATGTTCGCCGTTCACGAACGATTCCGCGCCGACCGGCTCGATAGAAAGGCTTTCAATCGTCGGCGCAATTGTGTCGTTGTAGGAAAAGCCATGTTCGAACGGATCAATCGGCGTCGCGCCGCCGCGACGCACTTCCAGATGCAGATGCGGCAAGCCGTAGCCCGATTCGCCGGAATAGCCGATCAATTGCCCTTTTTTCACCGGAATATTGACCGAAATATCGCCGGGATATTTCGTGCCGCGTTTTTTGCGTTGTTGTTCTACAACATTCTGCAAGCCGAGTTCCTTGTCGGTGAACCGCTCCAAATGGCCGTACACGCTCATCAGGCCGTTCGGATGCTCGATGTAAATCGCGTTGCCGAAACCGAGCTTCTTGACGCTCAGGCGCGTAATTGTGCCGCCATCAATCGCAAAGACTTTGTAGCCGGTCTGCATGTTCGTCTTAAAATCAATCCCCGTATGGACGCGATTCCCGCGAAATTCGCCGAAATTCGACGACAGCCCCGCGCCCGTCAATTCCAGCGGATACGCCCAGTCGTTTTTCTGTTCGGCTTGCGTAGTCGCGAAACCCATTAACATGAATAATCCTATTCCTGAAATCATTTTTCGTATGAACATTTTATTCCTCTTATGTTAACGCAATTTTTTGAATCGGTCATTTCTTGATAAGTGTTTGAAATTGCTTTCCGTTATGCCGCCTCCGCGTCAAGAAAAGATTAATGCTGATTTAGAATTGTGCATAGATTGAAAGCGCTCAATTGCCAGACAGCGCGTTTAAAGGCAAGGCGTTGAGGCATTACGGGCTAAATAGTTATAAAGTAATTATTTACCACGAAATACACGAAAATATGGGAAACTCTATAGATTCAGGAGAATGCGAATATTTCAACGGCAGAATCGCTAAAATCGAATATGATGTCATGCGTTGACTTGTGAAATTGCCGAATCACCAGGATTCGCCAATTTCGACATTCACGGCGATGGCACTTCGAGCGTTCCGGTCACTTGCCGTAGGCGGAGCGTGGCGGCGAGATGCTGCGCGACGGCGGAATAGTAGCCGTTTTTGGCGTTCATCAAGTTGTCTTCGGATTCGACCACTTCCAAATTGTCGCTCAAGCCTTTTTTATAGCGCAGCGAGGAGAGTTCCAATTGTTTTTCCGCCTGCGTCACGCTCTGCGCCTGCAATTCGACGCTGGCCTGCGCCTGCCGGACGCTGACAATCGTCTGCATGACTTCAGAAATAATGTCATCCTGTGCAGCCTGCAAATCGCGAAGCGTCGCATTCAGCGTCAACTGCGCCTGCTGATAATTTGCCCGCTCCTGCGCCCTGTCAATATCGAATGACGACGACAGGCCGACGCCCCAAAATTCGTCGTCCGTATTCCAACTTTGATCAAACGCCTCGCCCGTGCCGCGAAAGGTGTAACGCACAGAGACATCGAGCGGCGGCAGGAGGTTCTGTTTCGCGATTTTGAGTTGCCGTTCTGCCTCGTTAATGCGGTCTCTGGCGGTTTGCAATTCCAGCCGATGTTCTAACGCCTGCCGGATGAGTTCCTCCTGATCAAGCTCAACCGGTGTGTATTCCAACGCGGACACGAAGGTGTAGCGCATATCTGTCACGTTACCCAATAAAACGTTGAAGCGCCGCAGCGCGTTTTCGAATGAAGCGCGAGCATCTACGACCCGATTTTGCGCGTTCAGCAGTTGCAACTCCGCTCGAAACACGTCCATTTTCGACGCCATGCCGACTTTTAATTTGGCCTCTGCCGCCTGTTTCAAGAGGTCTGCGCGTTCGACTGCGCGTTCATGCACGCCAATCAGCAATTGGTCTCGCACAATATCATAATACGATGCGACGACCTGCACAATCAAACGCTGCTGCGTCAGAAGATAATTACGCCGCTGAATGACCTGCTGCTCTTGCGCGGAGACGAGTTGATTGGTGGTCGCGAGCTTGCCGCGCCCGCGCAACAGCGGCTGCGTATAGGCAAGAATCACATCGGTCTGATATGGCTCGTCTTCGTCCTCGCTATCATCCACCTGCGTTCGAACTTCCCAACTCGCCTCGCTGCCGGTGGTAAAACGCTTGCTGAATTTGACGCCGTAATTCTGGTCTAACTCGTCGTTTTGTTGATATAATCCGGAGATGTCAGGACGAATATTTAAACGGAATTCCGATTTGGCCGTTTCAACGGAAATCTCCGTGCTAATCACGCGATCCCGCGAGGTTTGCAGGTCGAGATTCTGCGCGAGCGCTAATTTGACCGCCTCATCCACCGACAGCGGCACGCCCGCCTCTTGCGCGTATCCGATGCGGAAAAGGCTGAACAACAAGATGAAACCGCCGACAAAGCGCATATATCTTAAATATGTAGCGCGTAGCGCTTGAAGTATTGTAGCAAGCAGGCAAAGAAGCCTCTCATTTCGCCGTAGGCGATAGGCTGCCTCAACCGCTACGCGGTAGGTAAGCAAGGAGAAAACGCCATCTACAATACCGAAAGCCCTACGGGCTAAATAGTCACCATGGATATTGATATTCGTAATGTTGGCATAATAAGGCTGGAATTGAAGGATGGCGTATCAGGATGTCAAGAAAGAAATGACATCGCGAAGAAAAACGAAACCTCACAGGTTTTCAAAACCTGTGAGGTTTTTATGTCGTCAACTCAACGGAAATTACCCGACGTATTTTTTCAGCACAACGGAAGCATTCGTGCCGCCGAAACCGAAGGAGTTCGACATTGCGGCGTTGACGGTCATGTTCCGCGCCTTATTGGGGACGTAATCGAGTTCGCACTCCGGGTCTGGCGTGGTGTAGTTGATGGTCGGATGCACGATGTCATTTTTCACCGACAGCGCCGTCGCGATCAATTCGATTGCGCCAGCCGCGCCGAGGCAATGGCCGATCATGGATTTGGTCGAACTGATGGCCAATTTCGAGGCATGTTCGCCAAACACCTGTTTGATCGCCAGCGTTTCAAATTTATCGTTGAACGGCGTGGATGTGCCGTGCGCGTTGATGTAATTGATCTCTTCCGGCGCAAGGCCAGCATCCGCCACCGCATTTTTCATGCAGCGGGCGACGCCTTTGGCTTCGGGATCGGGCGAGGTGATGTGATAACCGTCGCCGGTGGTGGAATAACCGACGAGTTCAGCATAAATATTCGCGCCGCGCTTCAAGGCATGTTCCAATTCTTCCAGAATCAGGATGCCGCTTCCTTCGCCGATGACGAATCCGTCGCGGTCTTTATCGAACGGACGGCTGGCGCGAGTCGGATCGTCGTTGCGGGTGGAAAGGGCTTTCATGTTGGCAAAACCGGCCATCGCTAATTCGGTAATCGTCGCTTCCGCTCCGCCCGCCAGCATCATATCCATCTCGCCGCGCTGAATCCAGCGGAACGATTCGCCGACGGCATGAGCGCCAGACGCGCAGGCCGTCGCTAAGGCGAAATTCGCGCCTTGCAAGCTATAACGAATCGAAACATGCCCGGCGGCCATGTTGATGATTTCCATCGGAATGAAGAACGGAGAGACGCGGCCAGCGCCCTTTTCCATCAGCGTTTGATGCTGATCTTCCAGCGTATGCAGCCCGCCCATGCCAGAACCAATCGCCGTGCCGAAACGGGTCTTATCCACCGCGTTCAGGTCAATGCGGGAATCGTTCATCGCCATATCGGCGGCGGCAATTGCATATTGCACGAATGGGTCCATGCGCCGCGCTTCTTTTTTCTCAATGTATTGCGTCGGGTCGAAATCCTTCAATTCAGCGGCCACTTGCGACGAAAGATTGCTCGGATCAAATGATTTCACGCGGTCAGTGCCAGAGACGCCCGCCTGTAAGTTTTTCCAGAAAACTTCCATATTATTGCCAACAGCATTAACTGTGCCCATGCCGGTAATCACAACTCGTTTTTTCATAATCTCTATCAGGAAAGAGCTTGTGGATGGCCTCCTTTGAGACATCATCCACAAGCCTGTGATTCGATGTAATCCTGTAATGCCTACGTAAGGTGCTGCCAGAGGAAAAGATTAACTGTGGGATTCGATGTATTTGATAGCATCGTTGACGGTTTTGATCTGTTCGGCGTCTTCATCGGGAATTTCGATTTCAAACGCTTCTTCCAGCGCCATGACCAATTCGACCGTATCCAAAGAATCTGCGCCAAGATCATCAATAAATGAGGCTTCCGGGGTGACTTCATCCACATCAACGCCTAACTGTTCTGCCACGATTTCACGAACCTTCTGTAAATCAACTGCCATGATACTTTCTCCTTTGTGTGTTATGTGTTAGATGAACCTTAAAACGCGCTGTTTCAAGGCGATTGTATGACATCATTGATTGTAGAGACGCCTCGGCGAGCGTCTATTTTTAGAAGACGCCCCGCCGGAACGTCTCTACGCAATAAAGATTACCATTTAATCAACGTTGACGCCCAGGTCAAACCTGCACCAAACGCCACTGCCAGGATTGTATCGCCGTCCTGAATTTTGCCGACGTGACGCGCTTTATCGAACGCGGTCGGCACGGTGGCGGCGGAAGAGTTGCCGTAATAATCAATCGTCACCATGACCTTTTCCATCGGAAGGTGCAATTTTTTGGCAATCGCTTCCATAATGCGGATATTTGCCTGATGCGGCACGACTAAATTCACGTCTTTGACGGTCAAGCCATTATGTTCCAGCGCGACATGGCTGGCGTCCACCATCGCTTTGACGGCAAGTTTGAAGAGGTCGTTCCCTTTCATGCGGACGTAGTGCATCCCTTCATGCAAGGTGTCGTGGCTGGCCGGGTTCAATGAACCGCCGCCGGGAATGTAGAGCTTATCGCTCTGGCTGCCGTCGGAGAACAGATGTACCGATTTGACGACATGCTCTTCGTCATGTTCGTCCGTCGCTTGCAGCAGCATCGCGCCTGCGCCATCTGAAAAGAGAATGCAGGTGTCGCGGTTCGTCCAGTCAACAACTTTCGAGAACATGTCCGCGCCGATGACCAACACTTTTTTATACATGCCGCTGCGGATAAATTGATCGCCGACTGCAAGGGCGTAGAGAAAACCGCTGCACGCCGCCGCCACATCGAATGCGACGGCTTTATACGCGCCTAATTTATGTTGAACGATGCAAGCGGTGGAAGGCATCGGCATATCGGGGGTGACAGTGCCAAGCACGATCAGGTCAATCTCCATCGGGTCAACCATCGCGTCTTTTAATGCCCGTTCTGCTGCGCCAAAGGCTAAATGTGACACAGGAACATCTTCTGCAATACGTCGTTCTTTAATGCCAGTGCGTTCGCGAATCCACTCGTCACTGGTGTCCACCATTTGTTCGAGGTCAAAATTGGTCACGACTTTTTCCGGGAGATACGAGCCTGTTCCTATAATCTTCGATCTAAACATATTGTATTGAATGTCTGCGTTCAAGAAGCGAGATGCCTTGTAGCGGCCATAACTTCTCTGGCAAACCCTCTCTTTGCGCATCATTTACATTCGAGCTGAGTATGAGTAATGATGAATATCATGCCTCCATTGCAAAAAACCTTCATTCATTATAGCGAAATCCATGCCAACTATTGTAATTCGCCTGTTTTACAGGCGAGAAGAGAAAATATTTGACAAAACAGCCCTTCTGGCTGCAAGAAATTAAGAGAAATTATCATATCAATTCAAAAAGAGTGTTTAATTTAAGACATATTGTATTTTTCATACTTCCCCTTATTTATAGGCATGTTATAAAAGTGTGTCTAAAAAACAACATGTGTGTCGAATAATAGACAAAATGCGCGAAATTCAGAAAGACATCTCGTTACGACAGTTGACAACATTTAAAATTGGCGGGCCTGCCAGATATTTTACTGAGGCTCAATCATTTGCGGAGATTGAACAGGCATGGCAGTTCGCTCGCGAACATCGCCTGAACACGCTGATTTTAGGCGGCGGCAGCAACATGCTGGTCAGCGACGCGGGCTTTGATGGCCTGGTCATAAAAATCAACCTAACCGGCATGACGATTCAGGCCGAAGACGAGCAGACGATCTTATTGAATGCCGCCGCCGGAGAATGTTGGGATGACGTGACAGCGCGTTGCGTCGAATCGGGCTGGTGGGGCATTGAAAATCTGTCGCTGATTCCCGGCAGCGCGGGCGCGTTAGCGGTGCAGAACGTCGGCGCGTATGGGCAGGAAGCGAGCGAAGTCATTGAGTCTCTCGACGTGTGCGATTTGGCAGATGGCAGGCGTTTTCAGATGACAACTCAGCAATGCGGGTTCGGCTATCGCGTGAGCATGTTTAATACGACTTGCCCCGGGCGCTATCTGATTCTCAGCGTCACGCTGCGGTTAAAAAAACGAGGCGAGGCCAATTTGAGTTATCGCGACCTTGCCGCCTATTTTGAAGGTAAAAAATCGCCGACATTGACAGATATTCGTGAAGCGGTAATTGCAATTCGCAATGCCAAACTCCCTGATCCTGCAATTATCGGCAACGCCGGATCATTTTTCAAAAATCTGACGCTCGACCTCGCCGCATTTCAGCGAATGCTCGCTCACGTTCGCCGGCAACGCGGAAACGAAACGGCGGCGGTCATCGAAACGCGCTGCCGGATTTCCGGGAATCAGGTCAAAGTCCCGACCGCGCTGCTGCTGGATGTTTGTGGTCTAAAAGGCTTAAAAATTGGCGGCGCGGCGCTCTATGACAAGCATCCGCTGATCCTGATCAACGCAACCGGCAATGCGACTGCCGATGAGGTGATGTCGCTGATGAAAACCGTCAGGCAGACCGTCTATGCGCATACCGGTCTCGAAATCATGCCAGAACCCAATTTTATCGGTTTCACGCAGGAAGAATTGGAATGCTATTTTGCGTTATAACCTTTCGGGAAACTACGAATTTGGCATGTAGGGGCGAACCCCCGTGTTCGCCCAAACAGCGCGTGTTCGCCTAAACAGCGCGTGTTCGCCTAAACAGCGCGTGTTCGCCCAAACAGCGCGTGTTCGCCCAAACAGCGCGTGTTCGCCCAAACAGCGCGTGTTCACCCAAACAACAGGGCAGACACGGGGGTCTGCCCCTACAAGGATAAAGACGAACATCCTTTCTTACACTTATCCTTGTAGTTCCGCCAGGTCATGCAACAATTCCCGATACACCGCCTGCGTGGCCTGTACGTTGCGTTCTAAGTTGAACCAGGCTTCGACGCGCTGACGGCCTGCCTTGCCCATGCGCTCCCTCAGCGCGGGAGCAGCAATCAATTGAGAAAGCGCGTGTTTCAGCGCTGCCGGGTCTTGTGGCGGCACAAGCAGGCCGGTTTCGCCGTCAACGACGATTTCCGGCACGCCGCCGACACGCGACGCAATTACCGGCCTTTCCATCGCCATCGCCTCGATCACGATTTTGCCGAACGGCTCTTGCAGCGACGGCAACACAAGAATGTCAAGTTGTGTCAGCAATTCAGGCACTTCGCGCCGAAAACCGAGAAATTCGACAAACGGCTCAAGCTGATGTTCCTGCACAAACGCCCGTAATCGCTCCGTATAACCTTCAGTGCTGTGCGCTGGTTCTTTGCCGACAATCAGAAGCTTAACCGGCGTCTGCTCCCGCACAAGGCCGCGCAGCGCTTCTAACAAGACCAGATGCCCTTTGCGCTCGCCAATCTGTCCGATAATGCCGATGCTCGCGCCGTCTGTAAAACGTTTTCGAACTCGCGGCTGATATTGCTTTACGTCCACGCCATCATGCACGCATATAATCTGCGCTGGCGGCATGGTTTCCGCAATCAAATAGCGTTCGACTGCCTGCGAAATCGCAATCAGGCGCGTATTTTGCCGAATCAGCGCTCGCGCCATGCGGCCTAACGGCTCGATGTCGCGGATGTGCGCCAATGACGGAATCTTCAGGCATTTTCCAATGAAGCCGGAGTAAAGCGCCGCGAAATTGGTGTTGGCGTAAATCAGATCAGGCCGCGCGTTCGCGATTTTGTAGAACAGCAGCGGAAAACGGGACAATACTCGCGGCAGCGTATAACGATTCAAGCCCGACAGCGTAGGAATCGTCGCGCAACGCAGCCGCAATTCGTCGCGAACCACGCGCTGAAGCTCGCCTTCCGGCGACATGACGACCGGCTCGAGCTGTTCGCGGTCAACATACGTCAACAGATTAATCAGCGCGACTTCCGCGCCGCCGATATACGCGACATGATTCAGATGGAGAATGCGGCAGCGTTTCATAGGCGGCAAAAGGTGTCAGACACTTCGAAAGTGTCTGACACCTATTTTTTCAGCAGGGACGCGAAGACCGCGCCCTACCGAACTTCATTTAAAAACGCGGTGAATTGCGGCATGGCGATGATCGGAATATTGTGCTGGCGCGCCACTTCGCGCTGTTCATCCGACACATACCCCCATTCGACCAAATACGTCTGAATGCCATGTTGTTTGGCGGCAACTAAAAAATCCACCTGATCTTCGAAATAGAGTGTCTCCGCCGGATTTGCGTCGTATTCTCGCAGCAACTCCAGCAGTCGCGCCGATTTTCCGGCGGCTTTGATGTAAGAAACTTGCTTCGGCGGAAACGCGACGCGCTGGTAGCCGAAAATTTCCAATACATCTTCTTGCCGTTTGGTCGTGAGAATATGGACACGCTCGAAGGTATTTTTAGCTCGCAAGATCGCGGCAAAATCGCCATACAGCGGATTCAGGCTCAACCAGATGCGATGTTCGTTGCGGATCAAAAAATCGCGTTCCGCATAAAACAATGTGACGAATTCGCTTAATTGATCGCGCATCTCGTCGCGGAACGCATCGAATTCGCGCTGTGTGACAAGCGGAATGCGTTGCTCAATTGAACGAAAAATCGGCACAAAATCTTCCGCGCCCTTCAAAAACGGGCGCAAGCGTCGAAACGTCTGGCGCGTTTCCGGCGCAATCTGTTGCAGATCGAGCAGGCGCTGAAACGAAGCGTCATGCAAACGATGGTAGGCGTTATAGGTGACTAATAAGCACTCTTCGACGCTGTCGCAGATAACGCCATCGAAATCGGTAATCAATAATTTTTTTGACATGGTTTTCCCTGAGGATTGCCGTAGAGACGCCCCGCCTGGGCGTCTCTACCATATTAATAATGGGATCATTAAACCCCTATCCTCGCCGCCGCAACATCCGTCAATAAAAAATTCATTCCCATCTCTTGACAGACATGCGGCGTTACCAGATAGCAGGAACAATAAAATTTCTGGAAGTGCGTTTTTTGTTTGACAGAAGAAAATGATTTCCCAAGTGTATGCCGCGAACACGGGAAATCCGTCTTCGAATTGGCCGCAAGAGGAACTTCTGTAAACTTTTCAGATGGAGGATGAGACATGGCAGAAATTGGCGCTTCATGGCAATTGACAGCAAAACAGGCAAAACATCCGGTCGTGGATGTGCAAGAGCCGAACTTATTTCGGGACATGTTTCCATATAGTGAAGTCCCAAAGACCATCTTTGACGGAGAAGTCGTGGATGTGAAGCCCGCGCCGGAAATTTGGATTACGGACACCACGTTTCGCGATGGGCAGCAGGCGCGGACGCCGTTTACGGTGGAGCAGATTTCGACATTGTATGATTTGATGCATCGCTTGAGCGGGCCGAATGGCATCATCCGGCAAAGCGAGTTTTTTATATATTCCGCGCAGGATCGCGAGGCGCTCGAAGAGGTGCGGAACAAAGGGTATGCGTATCCGCAGCCAACCGCGTGGATTCGTGCAAACGCGCAGGATTTGGAATTGGTAAAACAGGTTGGCATTCAGGAAACCGGCATGTTGACCTCGATTTCGGATTATCATATTTTCTTGAAATTCCGCAAAACGCGGCGACAGGTGCTGGATTCGTTCATGGGCGTCGTCAGGGCGGCGGCGGAGATTGGCTTAAAAACGATCCGCTGTCATTATGAAGACGTGACCCGCGCCGATTTCTGGGGCGCGGTCGTGCCGTTTACCGAAGAACTGGTCAATTTTACGACACAGGCCGGGTTGCGGCTGAAAATCCGCTTGTGCGATACGATGGGTTATGGCCTGCCCTATCCGGGCGTGGCGCTGCCGCGTTCCATTCAGAAAATGGTGTTTTATCTCCAGCGCGAATTCGGCATTCCGTCGGAAAATTTGGAATGGCACGGGCATAACGACTTTCATAAAGTCCATATCAATTCCGTGACCGCCTGGCTCTCCGGCATCTCTGCGGTCAACGGCGCGTTGCTCAGCCTCGGCGAGCGCACCGGCAATTCGCCGGTTGAAGCGCTGGCAGTGGAATACGCTTCGCTGACGGGCAGCACAAATGGCATGGATTTATCGGCGATCACCGATATTGCCAATTACATGCGCGAAATCGGGTATGCTGTGCCGGGTAATTACCCATTCTGCGGCGAGCGGTTCAACGTGACGATGGCCGGAATTCATGCGGATGGCGTGATGAAAAACGAAGAGATTTACAATATCTTCGATACCGATAAAATCCTCAAACGCCCGCTCGGCGTGCATATCACCAACCGCTCCGGCATCGCTGGCGTGGGGTTCTGGGTGAACGAGCAACTGCATAAACGCGGCCTTCCGCCGTTGGATAAGCGCGATCCGCGCATCGAGCAGATGTTCGAATGGGTGGAAGCGCAATACGAAGCCGGGCGCGAAACGGCGATTTCGCCAGAAGAAATGATGGCGCAGTTTAAGATTCATTTCCCGGAATTGGCATAACGTCGTAACCTTCAGGGCTGTTAAGTTCTCTGGGAGAGTTCCCTTCGACGCGCACAGGGAACGCCGCTTCTCGCTCCCTGTGCGTGTCGAAGGAAACAGGAGGTTCCCGAGAACTTAACAGCACTAAGCATATCCTTGATGAATACATCCGAAGCAATGGCCTTGCCGCCAGCCCAGCCCGTTCTGAATACGCTCTTTGTCTATGGCACGCTGAATGATCCGTATGTGCGCCGCCTGATCACAGGCGAAACGCTACCGGTTCAAGACGCAATTCTCTACAATTACCGCCGGATTCACCCCAAAAGCGGCTATCCGATTGCCGTTCCCTGGAGCGGTTCGAAAATCGAAGGCGCGGTGGTGTACAAGATCACGCCGGAAATTTTGAAGAAACTGGATGATTACGAATCGGAAGGCACACTCTTTAAGCGCGAAATCGTCACCGTACACGTCGGAGAAGAGGCATTTCCGGCGTATGTCTATACCGGCATTACCGACGCACTGAAACCCTATTTCAAAAAAGGGGTTGGAATGCGGGACCGGATCGAAGCCTTCATCGAAAAGCAGGTGAACACACTGCTTGAGGCGAAAGCGGCGACTTACATGCGCAAGGACGTGGATCATCAGGGGCTGCCGCTTCAAGTCACCAAAGAACTCCTGTCGGAAGAAACGCATTCCCTGATGCGGGATTATTTTCAAGAAGCCGGGTTGCCGGTGTTCATCATCAAACACGAGTTGGAGAACGCCGACATTCCTTCCCTCGATTGGATCAAATACACCCCTAAAGCCGCTGAATACGCCGATGAATACATCAAATTAGCCGTCAAATTCATGATTTTCAATCAGATTGAAGAGCGTTTCCGCCGCGAGTTCTGTCCCTATGTCAAGACGGCGGACGAGTATTATCGGCATACAATTTCCGCGATGATGGCGTTGAAACTGTTAGTGTCCAATTACCGCCAGCTTCAGTTGGCGATGTTCGAACTCAGCGCCGACACATACGACCCGTCGTTCTCGTATGTAGATTACACCGTCGCCGCCATTTTCATCGCGAATGAGTTATACACGGACACGCAGGCAAAACAGATTGCGGAATGGGTACGCGAAAACCGCCGTTTCGGTCCCACCCCGCTCGGCGCGGAATTGGAATTTTCGAATATCGGTGGACGCGTGATCGGTTCGAATGAAGGAGACGATCCTAAATTCGACGGTTTTTATTATTTTTATGATTTTGATCTCATGCGGCGCGGTTGGAAATTAGGGGCGCATGTAGATGATCACGGCTTTCTGACCACGACGCACACGCGCACACGCGGCTTTCTTGAACTCGCGTTCGGACGCTATAAACTCCTCGGCGACGTGTCGAAACCAGCCACGCAAGACCCCTGGATTCTGAGCCAGATGATTGAACTCGCCATTCGGTATCTCGCCATTCGCCCGCATAGCCTGCATATCAGCATGCAAATCCCGTTAGACATGCCGTTTCGCCCGCTTTCCGATCCGGATTTACTCCTCTGCCTTCTCTTGTTAGGCGGCGATTTGCGCCACGACGAGCACGGAACGCTGCGGGAAATGCGCATTTTCCGCAAAGACATTATCCGCGAAGCTCGCAATGTCCATTTTTCAAGGCTGAATCGGCATCATACCACGACGAGCGAAACCCAATGGCACTCTGTGGTGGAATATCAATTCTCGCGCTTATTCTTCGATTACGATTATCAACCGTTGATTATGGCGGTCAAAGGCTTTCAATTAGGCGCGAATCCTCTGCCGCTGCGGGGTGGGAAAAATTGCCACACCTCGGAACATGACCAGACCAGGGCGTTGGAAGATTTCCTGATCCGCTGGGCAGAACATCCCACCCCCGTTAGCAGTGCCATGTTGGCGCGGTTTATCAGCATTGTCGAAGACGGATTAACGTATGAAATCCAGGCGACAGACTCAAAGAAATATGCTCAGTATGCGCAGCGAACCATCGGGCGCATCGAGGAACAATTGCATCAGCGCAATCAACTAATCCAGACGTATTATGCCTACAACAACAGCGAAACAGTATCTGATCAAGACCATTGAAGACCATCGCGAGGAATTGATTCTTCGCATTTGCCGCCAATTGCAGGCATACGCGCATTCGCATTACGAGACGATTCCTTTCGAACGTCATCAAGAACGCGAAGAACGATTTCTGAACGTGATTTTAGACACGCTGCGCGATGAGCAGTCTGAAGCGCTAAGCCTGTATCTCGAAGACCTTGTGGTGCAGCGCGCGGACGAGGGCTATGCGCTGCAAGAGCTTGAGGAGGCGTTTAATATCGTGCAAGAGACGCTCTGGCAGGCGTTAGCGAAATACTGGCCGATTGAAGAGTCGGTGATTGAAGGGATGGTGGTTCTCAAAAAATTATTCAAGGATGTACACTCTTTATTAGGGCCACTCTATTTTCAGAACAGCTATAAATTTTCCGCTGAGAAATTCGATGATATGCGCCGGAAATTTGCCGAATACCGCCATACCAGAAACGGCGCGTCATGACAGCCCCAAAGAGTCGCGCGGGAACAGCGCAGAGCGCCTTCGCAAAAACAATCCTGATCCTTACTGAAAACTTGACATTCCCCGTCGCCTCTTTGCATGATGGTTCGTCAGCCATAAATACGCCGCTGAGCGCCATGCTCGTTCACAGCCCGGAGAAGCAATAATGAATAAAATAGACGAATTAGAACAGCGTCTGAAAGAATACGCCCAACAATCCCGTCGCGCCGAAGAAGTGGCGCTGGAAGCATTACGCGCCTACCCCGAACGGCCACAACATCTGATGCCCAATGACGTTCTGCGGAGGGAAGTCTTCCGCCATCATACTCGCACGCTGTTGATTGATGAAATTAAAGAATGGATTGACGAATTAAAAGGAATTCGACTGTATCAATTGTATCGTGAAAACGACGAGGGCAATTCCGTGCCGCATGGCGCGCGGCAGTACATGACGGAACGCGAAGCCGAAGACGTGAACGCAGCCTTTGAAGCCAATCGCGAACGCCTGCGCTGGAAGCCGATTGATTTGTTCGAAAGCGAGGACGCTGCGGAATAGGGCGTGAGACACCTCACAGGCGGTTAACGCCTGTGAGGGTCTATTTTCTCCTCGTCGCGCCGCGTTTTTAGACGATAGTCACGTCATAGCCGAGATATTTTTCAAACGCTTCTTTCACCGGCTCAATCACATTGCCCGGCGCGACGCTGACATGATGCCGGAAGCCCATGTAGCCGATGCGCTGCAAGGTTTCCTGAAGATCGTCGAATTCCGCGACACCAGCGCAGCCAAAAAAATCCTCCGGGATGTCATCGTTGGTAAAACGCCCTTTCCCAAGATAAAACCGCAATTTCCCGTTGTCGGTCATCAAACTGCCGAATGTAAACGGATTTGGCGCGATCCGCCCGACATTGCAGCCATACGAGTTGCCTGCGCCGACGGCGTTGGCTAAAATCGCATGATCAACAATCTGGCCTTTTTCGGTCATCAGGCTTTGCGGCACTGGTCCGCAATGAAACAGAATGCACTTGTTTTCGTCGCTATCGTAATTATTATTCCAATCCAGCAGCGTGGCCGGATTGCCGGACGCCTGCGACAGCGCGTACATCGTCACGGCGTTGCCGGTATCTAATTCGCAGGCCGCCACGATGCCGCGATCATTCATTTCGCTCAGCAGCACGCACGGCGACACGCCTAATTGCTGCTGCATTTCAATCCAGCAGCGAATCGAAACGCACGACAAATTATTTTCCGCGATCAACTGATCTATGGCGACGCCCATTTTGGCAAGCGTGAAAAAGGCTGTTTCCGGCACGCCATCCCAATTTGTGTACTCTTTCAGTCGCTCGATTTTAGCCAGCACCTCTTTTGCCTGCACATCAAGTTTTGCGATTCGCGCAAACAGATCGGAAAGATCAAACGTCTCCACCGTGATGCCATGTTTTTGCAGCGCTAATTCGTCAATTCGCACGGTTTTGAACGCCGTTGTTCGCGCGCCAATTGCGCCAACCACCATGTTTTTCATGTGCCCGACCACCCGGCAGAGCGTGTCGAAATACTTCACGTTGTCCGCAAATTTGCGGCTGGATGGCGCGACGACATGTGGCTTTAACGAGGTGAATTTGACGCCATACTGGCAAAAGACATCCATAATCGAAAATTTGCCGCAAAAGGCGTCGCGCCGCACGTCCGGCGCCATTTTGTCCAATTCGTCGGGATACGCCTGAATCAAAATCGGAACGCCGGCATCTTTCAACGCCGCGACCGCGCCGGTTTCATCGCCGAAATTCGGCAGGCTCAGAATGACGCCGTCATATTCGCCGCGATGCGCTTCCAGGAATTTTCGGTACAATTCCCCTTCAGCAGGCGTTTCGACTGCGCCATAGCGCGTGGCGTCCGCTTCCATCATGATCGTGGCATGGCCTGACGCATTAAGAATTTGGGGCAATTCTCCGCGGGCTGACGCTTGCAGCGCTGGCGGAAAAAAACCCCTGTTTCCGAAAAATAACGCAAATCTCGATGGCTGTGATGGCATAACAACCTCCCTATATTGTGCGAAACGTGAGTGAATTTGTATAACTCATGTTACGCAGCAGCGTTGATACCAATGACCGCGAATTCCCCTCATGGGAGGGGAATTGCAGAGGCGCTGCGTAATATAAATTATAATTATAGACGACCAATCTGTTCAATTTGATGCAAGCCCTTTAATAGCGCTTGAATCGCCGGGTCTTGCTCACGATGTTGCATGTAGGCGAGCGATAGGCTGATTGGCAGGCGTTCGCGCTCCCAGACCCAGAGCAATCCCTGCTGCTGTGCGTTCAGCGCTTCTTCCTCAATCATGACGCTTAAGCCAAGCCCCGCTCGCACTAAATTGCTTAACATCGCCTCCTGATCGCCGACAGCAACAATATTGAGCTTTAAACGCTGCTGGTCGAAAATCGCGGTAATCATGCGATGAAACGGGCAGAGTTCCGGGACGCCAATCCAGGGATACGACGCTAATGTTTTCCAATCCGCCTCAGCAAGCTGCGTCCGCCATTTGAGCGGCGCAACGATGCGCAAATAACAGGTGCGCAGCGGAACGGCTTTGATTTCCGGCGAATTCACCTCGCCAAACAGATACCCGGCGTCTAATTCGCCATTCTGCAACGCCTCCGCCATCTTCCAGGAATTGCGCTGATACAGATGGAATTCGATCTGCGGATAATTCGCCGCCATCACTGCTAACAACTCTCCAGCGCGGAGCGTTTCCGGCTCGGTATTCAGGCCGATATTCAGCCGCCCGACTAATTCGTGGCGGAGATGTTTCGCGGCCTGCACAAAGTCGTTGACACTCGTCAGGCATTTTTCCGCGTGTTTTTTCAACAACTCGCCTTCCTGCGACAATTCCATGCCTTGCGGCGTGCGGCGAAACAGCGGTAGGCCAAGTTCGTCCTCCAGCGCTTTAATGTGGGCGCTGACCGCTGGCTGGCTGGTAAACAGGCGCTGTGCGGCGCGAGTGAGCCGCCCTTCGTTCGCCACCATCAGAAAACTGCGTAAATGATAAAGTTCCATAAACAAAATCAAAACAGGTATCAGAAATCCCGAATTCCCTATCGGAGAAAACGATTTGACAGATTGACTTCTGAGGCGTACCGTTGCGATGTTGAGTTTGTCAAGTGAAAATTGAGAACGATTTAGCGCGCAGCGCTTCAGGTATTGTAGGTGATTATCTGTCCAGCATCGTTTTTACCGCGTAGCGGTTGAGCAGCCTGCCGTCTACGGCGAAAAAAGAGAGAAGGTGGGGCGTTCTGGTTCTACAATACTCGAAGCGCTACGCGCTAACTTACGATGAAAATTAACTTTATTCGAGAGGTTGCGACAGAGGCGCAGAGGGAGAAACATCTTTTGCGCTGCTGCCGCAGACAACAATATGGGGACGTTGCAAGGAGTCTATTTGCCGATTATTACGCCGTTTCAGGACGATGAAATTGACGAGGAGACGTATCGGAATTTGATCGAACAGTATCTGCTGACCGGCATTTCCGGCCTGATTCCGTTGGGAACGACCGGCGAGTCGCCGACGCTGTCGAATGATGAAACCGAACGCATGACCGAATTGACAGTTTCCGCCGTCAATGGCCGCCTTCCGGTTTATGTCGGCGTCGGCGGAAATTGCACGAAAAAAGTGCTGCAACTGCTTACACGAGTCGAACGTTATGCCATACAGGGGATTTTGTCGGTCTGTCCTTACTACAATCGCCCGAGTCAGCGCGGAATATACGAGCATTTTCTGCGCATTTCCGAAGCGACGAATTTAAGTATCATTATCTACAATATTCCCTACCGCACCGGCGTGAATTTGGAAAACGAAACGCTGCTGAAATTGGCGGAACAGCGCAATATTATCGGCGTGAAAGACTCCTGCGGCAACCTGAAGCAGACGGCGGAATTGATTGGACAGAAACCTGACGGGTTTTCGGTCTTAACTGGCGAAGATGCACTGTTTTATACCACCGTGACGCATGGCGGTGATGGCGGAATTCTGGCGGCGGCGCATCTCCGTACCGCCGAATTTGTCGAAATCTTCCGGCTGCTTCAGGCGAATGATTATCAGGCCGCACTGCCGCGCTGGCAGGCGCTCTCCCGCTTTATTCCGCTGCTGTTTCAAGAACCGAACCCGACGCCGCTGAAATACGTCTTACACCGGCTCGGCCTGATTCCATCGCATGAAACGCGCCTGCCGCTCGTCGAAATTTCGTCGGAATTGCAGCGGCGGCTTGATAATTTGATTGACAGCCTTGCTTGAATGGGAAATTAGACAGGATTGACATGATGAACATGATTTAAGTGATTATGAATAAATCTATTCGATATTTTCGTACCGCCGACCTCCTGGTCGGCGATGCTGCCAGCCGGAGGCTGGCGGTACAAAGTGAAACGAACTTATTCATAATTACTTATATCATCAATATGTCATGTGAACGATAACTTTATAAACCAGCAAAAAAGTATCAGCGATTCGTGACAATAAAAATCAAGGGCGGGATAATTTTTTTCCGCCCCCGTTACGAAGTTCGGTACAAGCGCATAGTTAGAATTTTCGTCTCTCCTCACGCCTTTGCTTCACCAGCGCAAGCGCTTGTTAGCCATCCGATGAGCCTACTTTCGAATAACATCTTTGCCTTCGTAGTCATTATAGATGATATTGGCCAATTTCAGTACATCCATTGAGAACACAATGCCCAACTTTGTGGCGGTTTTGCGGTTCAGGGCAACCGTGACTTTCCGTGGATACTCCGCCTTGATGGCGCTGATCGATTCCCCTTGTAAGACGCGCGCGGCCAACTCGCCGCATTGGGCGCCCACGTCGTTCAAATCCATGCTAAAGCCACACAAGGC
The DNA here is from genome assembly GCA_000739515.1 of Candidatus Moduliflexus flocculans. Lineage (GTDB taxonomy): Bacteria > Moduliflexota > Moduliflexia > Moduliflexales > Moduliflexaceae > Moduliflexus > Moduliflexus flocculans. The sequence goes on along the minus strand of DF820456.1, from coordinate 217,426 downwards.
TCCCCCCGCCTGGACAGCGGCGGCATCATGCGAAATCGAGGGTTTTTTCAAGTTGGCTTGCAGCCAGGGAAATCCCTCTTTGGCGGCATCGATACCGCTTCCATCACGTTTGCTGCTCGGTCCAGCTCCATGCAAAATCCACCCGACCTCCGGATCGTCGTTATATTGGAGAATCGCCTGCTGCCAATCCTCGTAGATCGCGCCGTTCACCACGGCTTTGAGTGGAATCTGTAAACGTTGCAGCGCATCAATCACCTCTTCTTTGGGGACGACCCCCGGCATCTGCGGATTATCCAGAAAAACGACCTGCTGTCCTGGCTTGAGCGGCGCGACTTGCTGCAAAAACTTGTAGCTGTTGAATATGATATCCTGAAGTTTGGAATACATCCCGGTCACATTCGCGGTTGGGATCCCGTCGGCATTCACATAGGATTCCACCGCCGTCATCGTAATGACAGGGACGGCGAACTCTTCTAAGACACTCATGACGTTATTGAGACCTGTAAAACTCAGAACCACATCCGGCGCTTCGGCTTTTACCTGGGTGACAAGCTGCGCGGAGTCTGTCGTGGCTGACACCTCTACCCATACATTTGTGACCGTTTTTTGATCGATAAATCCCAGTTCTTCCAGACGATTCGCCCCGCTCTGCGCGGCAACGGGCTTTGATCTGACCGTAGAGAGAATCAGAACTTTTTTCATCTCCGCCGCAAACCCGACATTGGCGAACATTCCAAGCACCATCACTAATAGCACACCCTTCGTCAGCATACGTTTCATCACGTTACCACTCCTGGCCGTTACAACATGAACAACGTGATGAAATATTCTATCGCTCATATTGCAGGCCGTCAATATATTTGGAAGAAAGAACATCAACTCGACATTAGTAAAATGTAAAAAATAAGTTCGTGCTAAAGACCTCACAGGTCTTCGAAACCTGGGAGGTCTATTTTTTAACGTTACTTATACGTCTTGCCATCATGATATTCCGATGCCAAAGAGGATACAATTTCTATCATTGGACACATCTGTTCTCCGCCCACTTTCCTCCTCATCCCGCTCAAATTCATCTTCAAGGAGTCCCTGCCATGATCTTCACTGGAAGAGAACTCTCACCGATTTTAAAAAACGCGATGGTTCGTTGAAGTTGTCCGGCCTGCACGGCCAATTCTTCCGCCGTCGCCGCCAGTTCTTCCGAGGTGATTGAGTTGCCCTGTGTCACCATATCAAGCTGCTGGATGGCTTTGTTCACCTGGTCTGCCCCAGCGCTCTGTTCCTGGCTCGCCATGCTGATTTCTTGCACAAGCGCTGCCGTTTTTCGGGTATTGGGCACGAGTTTTGCCAGCATCTCGCCGGCTTGTTCCGAAATCGCCCGGCTGGATGCGGCGAGTTCATCAATCTCTTCCGCAGCGATCCGTGTTGTATCAGAGAGTGTCCGCACCTCCGCCGCCACGACGGAAAACGCTTTGCCATATTCCTGAGCACGCGCCGCCTCAATGGTCGCATTCAGTGAGAGCAAGCGGGTTTGCTGCGCAATCTCCCGGATAATCAAAATCTTCTCCGTAATTTGTTGCATCGCGGTGACGGATTGGGCGACCACGGTGCCGCTTTCTTCCGCAACCTGGTTCGATTGGATCGCAATACGTTCGGTCTCCATGGCATTTTCAGCATTATGGCGAATATTGACAGACATTTGCTCCATGGAGGATGAGGCTTCTTCGGTGGCAGTTGCCTGCACTTCCGTCCCATGCACCATTTTTTCGGACGTGTGGCGAAGTGTATCGCTGCTTGCGGCCACCATATCAGCCGCAAGTTTCACTTGCAGCACGACATCTTTCAATTTCGAACTCATCGCATTCAACTTCGTGGTGATTATATTGAATTCGCCTTGGTACATTTCAGGAATCGGCTCCGGAAGGTTGCCATTGGCGATCTGCTCAATCGCCTGTGCGGTGCTGTTCACCGGCGCGACAAAGGCGTCAATCAGATTGTTCATCCCCTGGATCAACTCACGCCAATTCCCGGTATAGCCTTCGATATTTCCGCGCGTGCTCAGCTTGCCAGTCTGAATGGCCTGGATTAACCCTTGTAAATCCAGTAAGACCTGTTGGATAGTGGTTTGCATGGTCTGAAACGCCGTTGTTAACATCCCAATTTCGTCGTGTTGTTGAATTTGAATGCTCTGGTTAAAATTTCCGGATGCGATCGCCTCTGCCACTTTAACCAAGCCAACGACTGGCTGTACAATCATCCTGCGTCCCGTGAAATAGGAAAGCGCCAATAACCCAGTAAACACAATGAGAGACGTCCACCCGACTCTGGCCAAATAGGTTTGCCGCTGCCGGAACATGGTCGCTTTGGGCAATGATGCGCCGATGAGCCAATCCCACGTCTCAAAATATCGGTAAACCGTGAAATAGCCGATCCCATGATGCGTATAATTGCGCGTGCCAGATTTCTGACTCACCATTTCCTGAATGATCTCTGGCGAGAACAGAGGGGTCGTACTCTCGTTGCCTTGAATATTTGCTGATTGAAAGAGTGTCTGCGGTGTTTTGGTCGTAATCACATAATATCCTTCGTCTGTCCGGGCAGACACATCGGCCTGAAACTGTTGCAGCGCTTCACGCTGCGCCTGCTCCACATACATTGCGATACCGGTCACGCCGGAATCTTCCAACAGTTGAACGGTTAATTCAATCTTTTCAAGTTGCGCGGCTAATTTTAAGGTGAGATTTTCCGTATTGAGTCGGTAAATAATCGTATTAATCACCCCAGTGCCGAGCGCCACCATCAACATCACTAAGACAAATAGGAGCGACCCGATAAACACCGATAGTTTCATTTGAATTCTCATGCGTGTACCTCATTCACGATACGCTATTTGTAACTCGCTGAATTATTTCACAATCACATTTTTCGGAGAAGCTCGGTTGTGTCAAGCAGAACCTCAAAAATTTCTCCGCGAACGCGGACGAATTTGGGAGTGGTATGGGGGAAAAAACCGCATCAACGGAGGACGTAGTGTTCTGCCAAAGTTCGATTGACCCGTCAACTTCAACTTGCAAAAACAGTAGTCTGCTGTTGAATACACGCAGGGAAACATCTTCGCGCCTCAAAACGGGAAACATATTGAGGCGAACTGTCATAGAGAATACAATTTTATAAAATGGAAATGCGCCGCGTTGACGAGAAAATACTCTCTTGAATCCATCATATTCCAATGATGGTCAAATCGTCGGGAAAAGACTACACATGGAAGGTTGAACGACCCGAATGCCCTACAATTACGAGAGCAATTCTTTTTTCATCACGTAGGCATCTTCTTTGCTTTCGCTGTAATAACCTTTTCGAAGGCCAATTTCCTGAAATCCTGAAGCGCGGTAGAGTTTTAAGGCAGGCGAATTCGACACGCGCACTTCCAATAAGACGCACGTTGCGCCGCGTTCCCGCCCGAATTCCGTTCCGAAATCGAGCAGCGTTTTGCCAAGCCCTTGCCCGTGATAATCCGGATCAACTGCAAGATTCAGAATATGCACTTCGTCGCTCACAACCCAGAAAAAATGATAGCCGATGATTTTGCCTGCCGGATGCTCATTGTCAAACAATCGCGCCACATAGACATACGAAAAATCTTCGCCGTCGAGTTCCGACAGCAGCACGGCGCGAGTCCAGGGATATTTATACGCCCGATTTTCCAGCGCGACAATCTCGTCAATATCCGAAATATGCGCAGGTTCGATACTGACATGCCGGTGCTGGTCGGCTTCAGCGAGTTCAAAAGACATCACGACAGGCAAGGCGTTTTTACCACGAAACACGCGAAAGACACGAAAAATTTGAAAAACAACACCTGTCAGACACCTTGAAGGCGTCTGACAGGTTTATTGAATTTTTTTCGTGTCTTTCGCGTGTTTCGTGGTTGACTTATCCTTGTTTGAATTGTTTGCTCAGCGCGAGGCGCTGCTGTTGATAATTCGACTGAATCCCCTCACCGTAGAGCGTTTCGGGCGGCGCGACATTGCGAGCGTATTGTAATTTGCAAAATGGCTGTCCGTGACTGACGCGGTACGGCACTTCATGCGAGCGGACTTCCAATACCGCATAAGTTCCGGGAATATCGCCGCTGCCGTAACCGAAACCGGGATCGAAAAATCCGGCGTAATGGACGCGAAATTCCCCCGCGCCGATGTCATACGCCATCATTTCCGCCGAATATTCCGGGGGAATCCGAATTTTTTCCTGCGAGCAGAGCAGATGAAATTCCTCTGGCTCAAGAATCAGATCGTCCCGTTTCTGCCGATAAATCGGTTCCCAGAAATCAGCGGCGTCGTAGTAGCGGATTTTCGACAGGTCAACGATATGGCTGTTCTTTTTGGCTTTATAGCCGATAATGCCCTGATTCTGCTCGCCGCACAAATCCACGCTCATCAGCAAGCCATCCTGAATGCTGGCGCGTTCCATCGAAATCGGCTGCTGTTCGGCGTCATACAGCAGCGGCGCGGCGTGATACAGGGCGCGTAAGGCGTCGTCGTTCAACATGCAGTCGCCTTGCAGAAAGCGCAATTGATTCAGCGACAGGCCGGGCATGACCCGCACGGTAAAGGATTTCGGCACGATTTCCAAATAGAGCTTGCCATGATAACCGGGGCGCACGTCGTCAAAACGATAATTGGCATCCGTAATCACCCGCGTCAGCATATCGAGCCTGCCGGTCGTGCTTTTCGGGTTCGCTCTGACCGCGACCTGCGGCGGCAGGCGCAGCGATTCCATCAGCGGCACGAGATAGACCTGATTTTTTTCTAAGATGCCGTTTTGCTCCAAATCAATCGGATACATCAGCAACTCGTCCAGCACGGTCTCGACCGGGCGATTTCCCGGCACGAAACTGCTGCGGATACGGTAGGCGATGTTGCCTAAACGCGCGTCCAGGCTGGCAGGTTGATACTGGCGGGCTTCAATCGGCTCATCCGACTGCACCGCGCCATCATGCACAAGCTGCCGCACCAAACGGTCGGTTAAAATTCCCGAAAGCGTGGTCATAAATCAGAAAACGACAGGGATGCGTGTAAGAAAGGATGAATGCGTTGTAGGAGTGCAAAAACTTGCTTTTGCTGCGTGGCATCGCCACACCTCTGCCTGACGTTGTCAGGCCGCAAAAGCAAGCTTTTGCACTCCTGGTTGAATCAACGCGTTCTCTCATCCTTTCTTACACGTATCCCTGTCGTTTTCACGCATGTTTGGTTAATTCCCAGATGATATGCCCTAATTCCGGCAAAATCAGGCGCGTCATCGCTAATTCGACGGCATGTTTCGAACCAGGAACGGAAAAAATCGCCGTGCCGTTTGCGATGCCCGCGACCGCCCGGCTCATCATCGCCGCCGAGCCGATCTCTTCATAACTCAACACGCGGAAGAGTTCGCCGAAGCCGTCAAGCCGTTTCTCTAAGACTCGCTCAACCGCCTCATAGCTGCGATCTCTGAGCGAAATTCCCGTGCCGCCGTTGCAGAGAATCGCCTGCACGTCGTCCGCGGCGATTCCTTCTCGCAGCAGCGCTTCAAGCTGCGCAGGCTCGTCGGGAAGCATGACTTTTTTCGCGACAATATGGCCGCTCTGTTCCAGCCGTTCCACCATCAATTTGCCGCTGACATCGGTCTCTTCAATGCGCGTGTCGCTCAGCGTTACCACCCAGCAAACCACCTGTTTCGGCGCGTGGTCTCGATGTTCTTGATGTCCCATGAGTTAAATATGCTCCTTTGGTATCTCACCAAAACTACAACGAATTAAAGAAAGGAACGAATTTATGCCGCCTTATGCCGCTGATTCGTTTCTTTCTTTAATTCGTTGTAGTTTTCGTATTCTGATTTCGACCGACAATGCGTGAACAAAGCGGCCTGTCAAGGCTTTTGTGCGATTGAGAATCATCACAATTCAGCACAAGAGGCAAACGAACGCCTGATTCCGTTGTTTAACGTTTTACCAACATCGGCGCGGCGACTTTTTGCGCCTTTTCAGCGTCGAACAAGACTTCAATCAGCGCGAGCGCGAATTCAATCGCCGTGCCGGGGCCGCGACTCGTGATGCAGTTGCCATCCACGACGACGCGCTGTTCCATTGCCGACTGGTCAGCAAAATCATTCCCCATGCCGGGATAGCAGGTCGCTTTTTTGCCTTTGAGCAAGCCGTAATGATGTAACACAATCGCGGGCGACGCGCAAATTGCGGCGTAAATGCGCCCGGCTTCACGCTGCTGTTTTACCATCGCAATCAGCGGAGCGCAATCCCGCAGATGCTCCGCGCCCGGCATTCCTCCCGGCAAGACAATCGCATCGTAGGCATGTTTGATGCAATCGCCGATCAACGCATCGGCGACAAGGTTTACGCCTCGCGAAGCTTTGACTTGCAATCCTTTTGCGATCGAAGCCACCGTAACCTGCGCTCCAGCGCGACGCAGCGTGTCAATAATGCACACCGCCTCAATTTCTTCCGTACCATCCGCGATTGGAACTAATACCGTTTTTGCCATACTGTTTTTCTCCTTTCGAAGTCGTGTAATAGAACACTGATTGGGCTGGTGAGGCTGATTTTCACTGATTTGAAAAGCATATAAACATTTGCTTATTTAGCCCGTAGGGCTTGAAGTATTGTAGAAATCGGCAACATATCACATTTCTACCGCGTAGCGGTCGCGATTCCATATCGCCTACGGCGAAAAGCGTGACCGGGGATGCCGAATTCTACAACACCACATCGCCTACGGCGAAAATGGCTAAAATATCATCGGTGATAATCAGTCTGATCAGTCCAATCAGTGTTCTATTATCAGTCAATTACCACAACAACGTCCGCGACGAAACAAACCGCATCGGCTCGCCGCTGACGGGGTCTGTGAAATGCAACTCTTTAGCTAACAATTGCAGCGGACGCGCAAAGTCGTCCGGCTGCTTTGGCTGCAACTCAGGATAATAGCGGTCATGCAAAATGTGCGAGCCGATCAGCATGAGATGCACGCGAAGCTGATGCTGCTTGCCGGTGCGCGGTTCTAAGCGAAACAGGCCATACTCGCCGCGCCGTTCTACCAGCGTGATGTTCGAAATTGCATTCACCGCGCCGTCCACGACTTTCGTGCGAAACCAGGGTTCGCCCTGCACGAGGCGGTTTTCAATCTCCCATTCCGTCCGATCGGAATCATCGGGCAAGCTGGCAATCGCTTCATACACTTTACACACCGCGCCGGAATGAAACAGTGCGTTATATTGAGCGCAACTGCTCGCGTTGATCGAAAACATCACGACTCCGGCAGTTTCGCGATCAAGGCGATGCAGCGGCGCGATCTCGCTCAATCCGAACGCGCGACGCAGACGATACAACAGGCATTCGTTCACATACGCCCCGGCAGGCGTGACTGGCAAAAAATGCGGCTTGCAGACGACAAGCAGATGTTCGTTGCGGAACAGAATGCGTTCCTCGAATGGAATCGCCGGTTCAGCCACAACTTCGCGATAATAACGCAGCCGCGCATTCGGCAGATACGGCGTGTTCGGCGTGACGATGTCCCCGGCATCCGTTGTAATTTTCCCAGATTCCAGCCGTTCCCGCCAGACATCGCGCCCGACATTCGGAAAGCGCTGCGCGAAAAAATCAAGCAGCGCCGGATATGGCGGGCGGCAGATCGGCAGCGTCACATACGACGGAACCGGCGCGATGCTGTAATTGTGATACGGCATGATCATTCTTCTGTAGGGGCAGCCCTGTTGTTTGGGCGAACACCGGTTGATTTAGGCGAACACCGGTTGGTTTGGGCGAACACGGGGGTTCGCCCCTACATGCTGAATCCATCAATAAGATGGCGGATTGTATTAATCAAAAAGAAACAACATCGCCACGCCCAACACGGCGACGCACGCTCCGGCAATCGCTTTCCAGGAAAGCCGTTCGTTGTAGGCAATTCTAACTAATGGCAGCATCAACATCGGCGAGGTCGCCATTAAGGTTGAAGCAATGCCGACTTCCGTATATTTGATGGCGATCAAGCTCAGGGTAATGCCGAGAAACGCGCCTAAAAACGACGAAAACACGATGACGAACATCAGCCGCTTATCCTGGAGAATCTGCGGCAGCGGGTTGCGAACCTGTTTCATCACAAAGAACATAGGCAGCAGGAAAATCGCGGCGACGAGGATGCGGAGAAATGAGGCGACAAAGCCGTTAACCGTTCCTTCGGCGAACGCAAGTTTCACGAAGATCACGCCGACGCCCTGCCCCAATGCCCCAAGCGCCGCATACATCAGGCCGGAGCGCGAAAGATGCGGCGTCTGCGCTGTTTGCTCGCGGCGTTCCAACACCACGAGCGCGATGCCGCCGAGCGTGACGAAGATGCCGAGTATGCCGAGCGGCGAAAGGGTTTCATCTAAAAAGAGCCAGGCGAGCAGCGCGGAAATTGCGGGCGAAAAGGCCATGATCAACATGCTGATCCGCGCCCCGATGCGCTGAAATGCCTTAAACAGAAACGTATCGCCTAATACGATCCCGATCAGCGAACTGAGGACAAAATAAAAGAGTTGCACTGACGAAAGCTGCATCGGCAGGCGAAACAGAAGAATCGCGGCGACGAAAAAGCAGAGCGCCACCAGCATCCGCGCCATATTCGTCTGAAGCGAGCCGATTTTCTGCGAGACATGCGTGATCATCATGGAACTCGCCGCCCAGATGGCGGCGGCGGTCAGTGCGCTGATTTCGCCGAGAAATATCATAATGTGAGTCACTATTCAGCTACGTCGCCGTAGGGGATAAGGTGTTGTAGAATTCGAAGGCTATTACACAATTCGACATGGGCGATATGGAATCGCGACCACAACCGCTACGCGGTAGAAATGCGTTCTCTCATGCTGTCATCTTCTACAATACCTCAAGCCCTACGGGCTAATTTTAATATAACCCCATGCTGATATTCACCGTGACTGGTTATTCAGCGATGTGATTCTCCAATATTTTAGATTTCCTTCAGGTTTTGCTTCGAAAAATACCTTTCCTGAATCATATTTCCAGGGAAGAGGGACAAATACAACTTTGATCATCGCTTTAAAGTCAAAAACGCCAGAAAAAACCTCATCAGTGTTTGAAGTGATGTTATAAATATTAATCACCAAATGGGGATTTATCCCCAATGGCATTGAGTTAAAAAGCCCTTTCATAGCTCGTAAAAAATGTTCCTTTGTCGTTGCCCCATAAAAACTTCCAGAAAACTTTTCAGAGATTGTATCTGCAAGCTCTGAAAGGCTTTTGTTTTCATACGCCTTTTTAAATCGTTTGAATAAGATCAGGGCATTCGGAGAGAATCCTTCTACATCCGTGATTCCAATCATTTGATCAAGATAAATATCTGTAGCAAGTTGTATCACATCATTCAACATATCAATTTCCAGTCTCCATTGTCTATCATTCAGGTAAGTTGTGACACGTTCAAGTCAAATTCATCTTTTGTAATCCTTCCCCTTTCTAAATCATTACGCAACCGTTCTATTTCATGTTGATTTTGTGATTGTCGTGCCGAATACTCTTTATTATATTCTTCTTTTGCTTTATTGGCAGTGTTCTGGAAGATTGCCCTGAGTTCTTCCGCATGTATTGTCATTTTCTTTTTAAACCACAAATTTGCTGCTTCGCCTAAGGCAACAGTTCCAGTAAACGCAACGGACGCACTCACAAACGATCCATATCCTGGAATCAATTTAACAAGTTGCCTTGCTGCCTCTCGAAGCCCAACCCCCGCCCCTAATGTTCCCATTAACTCCACAACCCGCTCTTTTGTAATTTCAATTCCATAAAAATATCCAATAGTTGTGACCATTGCAATTTGTATTGGCGTTAAGACAACAATATCCGCAATCGGTATCGGGATAGCAGCAACAGAAGCGCAAATCATTGCTTTAGAATAAATTAATGCTCTTATGCGAGTTTCTTTAATTGTAAAATCAGCTTTTTGTTGGGCAATAAATGCATTTTGCATTACATCAGGAAGAATATTCGTAACTCATGTTACGCAGCCGATTCGAGACGAATGACCGCACACTCCCCTCCGGGGAGGGGTTGGGGGTGGGTTCTTGACACGAGCAATCACTCACGGACGAACCCACCCCTTGCCCCTCCCAGGAGGGGAATTGTCGGCGGCGCTGCGTAACATCAG
>DF820456.1:169283-207172 GCA_000739515.1 Candidatus Moduliflexus flocculans | reverse complement strand
GGGTTCTTGACACGAGCAATCACTCACGGACGAACCCACCCCTTGCCCCTCCCAGGAGGGGAATTGTCGGCGGCGCTGCGTAACATCAGTTCGTAATATGTTGAATAAGCTGAGTTATTCCTATCCCTTTTTTAGCTGAAATGAATATAAAATCATCTGGAAAGAGCCCGAGTTTCTCTTTCATACTTTCTTTGTGCATATTCTTCTTGTTCGGATAGATCTAGTATATCAACCTTATTTACAACGGTCACTCGTTTTGTTGATGATTGCGTAATAAGCTCATGCAAATGTTCATCTTGTTCTGAGATAGCTGAAGCGCCATTCAAAACATGAATGACAATATGCTGTCTATCAAATACCCCCATTTGTTTGACTTTTTCAAAAGAAAATTTTGCAGTCCCGATACCTGGAGTATCAGTAAAGTCTATTCCGAATTTTTCGCGAGACTGCATTTCTGTCGTTTCATCGGTTCTCATACTCACTTTTGCCACATTTTCACCATAAATTGAGTTAAATAGAGAAGATTTTCCTGCTTTACCAAAACCAGCAATCGCTATTTGAGGCTTCATAGAAAATTGTCTCCTAACGTTATTGGTGATCTCTTCGATCATGTTGTCTGATATTGGCGTTGCAAACAATTGATTCCCCTCCATAAAACTCATACTCTTTTCTCCTGTTTACTATGATTTTGTAACTAACAAATCTTTAAATCAAGGCTAATCCGATTCAATGGAGTTGTATTTGAAAACACAATCATGTTGTTTGTTGCAGATGTCAGGTATTGACTGTTGTTTTCATAGGCAAAACCTTTAAATCTGAAATGCGTTATTGTCTTTTTCAACCGACGATGTTCACAGTGAATTGTCAAGATTTTTTTCTGCTTGACTTTTCCGTGAGTGTCCTATCAGGCGGTTGCATGGAGATCATCGCTATCCGGCGCGTGAATTGCGCCGAACAGCGCGTATATCGTTGAGAATACAGGAGGTCAAAGAACTATGAAACGAATTGGCGGGTTATGTATTATCGTATTATTGCTGGGCGCGACGACGACGCAGGCCGCGCCGAAGACGTGGGGGCTGTGCATCGGCATTTCGGAATATAATGTGCCGGAGTTATCGTTGAAATGGGCGGACAAAGACGCCATCGAATTCAGCACGTTTTTGCGTTATGGGTTGGGATTGCCGGAAGATCAGTATCGAATTTTGAAAAATAGCGACGCCACGCGGGAAAACATTCGCGACGCCTTCGGCTGGCTTGGATTGGTGGCGAAACCAGAAGACCGCGTCTATATCTTTTATTCCGGGCATGGCAAGGATAATTCGCCGCTCGTGCCGTATGATATTGAAAATGCATTTACGCTGGAAAGCCTGCAAAAGGCGTTGAGCAAAATTGAGGCGAACGAGATTATCTTTTTCGCGGATGCCTGTTTTAGCGGCAAAATCGCGGGAAAGGGCGCGAAACCGATTATTGATCGCGAGCATCTGACCGGCTTGAACAACGAAACTGTCGCGGAAATCACCAAAAGCAAGCCCGGCGTGGTGGTGATGACTTCAGCGAACGGCATTCAGGAAGCCTACGAGAAGGACGGTCAGAAAAACGGCTTGTTTACCTATTATCTCATGAATACGCTGATGGACCCGAATATTCATGCCGCGATTGATTTAGACCGGAACGGCAAGGTGTCGCTCTTCGAAGTGTATCAAAATGTGCGGTATCTTGTTGCCAGCGAATCGAAGCAAGAACCGCAGATTTCCGACGGCAACGCCGCGCAGCAGGTGATGATGTTCGCGGGCATTCAGACGATTCCGAAACCGACAACCGAACCAGTATCAACGACATCATCCGGTGAGAAAAAAGGGATGAGCACCGGCACGAAAGTCGCGCTCGGTGTTGGCGTGGCGGCAGCGATTGGCGGCGGCGTGGCGCTCACGCTGAACAGTCAGAGCAGCGATAATGGCGCGGATACTCCGGCAGACCCGTCCAAAGTCAAGGCGCGCTTGCAGATTGTGCCGGATATTCAAACCTCGTGCGGCAGCATCGCGTACCGCCTGTATGTGGATAACGCCTCTGGCAGCCCGGTGACGGTGTCGCGGATTGATTACGAAGAAACGTTGACGCAGGATGAACCGCCGTCAACTTGCAAACAGGGGCGGCGCGGGTCGTTTCTGCCGGATATTCGCACAGTGCCGGCGTATCAATGGGCGTTAGTGCGGGAGTGGCAGGCGGAGTTTTATAGCTGCGGCGGGTGCCCGTACAAGTTTTCCGAATGCGCGTACGCGCTGAAATACACGGTCGCCACGTCTGCTGGCACGATTGCGGCGGACGCGGTGGAAGCGGTCATGATGAATAGCGGCAATTATTGCCAGACCGCGCCGACTCCCACGCCAACTCCTGATTTGACGCCGACGCCGGGGAAATAATAAAAAACACCTCACAGGTTTTCAAAACCTGTGAGGTGTTATGAAGTGTTCTTATTTGAACATGCCGTGTCCGACTTTCATCTGCGCCCCGATTTCAGCAATTGCGGCATTCAATTTGGCCTGATCTTCTTCGCCGCACGCGCCGATCCCCTTGAACGCGGCTTTAATCAAGGTCTGATGGTTTTTATTCCACTCTTCTTTTGACCCTTTTTTCGGCGTCACGCTTTCCAATGATTTGAACGCCTGCGCAATCGTCATCAGTTTCTCAGCAGCAACATAAAACTCTTTGCTTTCAGCAGCTTTTCCCACTTCACCCATTGCCGTCATCGCTGTTTTCATAACGCCTTTGACTTTGGCTTCGTCATATTGAGCAAAGACCTGCGTCGCCGCGAACATCATCATTACCACAAGACCAACAACCAGCACGACACGTGTTTTCATGGCATCTCCTCCCTGAACATAACATTTTCATGCGCTGTGTCGTAAGTCGAAACCGAAGTTTCGGCCTACAGATACACCTTTTCACGACAAGCCTTGTATTCGCGCCGCAAGAATTCGCTGTCAAGGGTTTTTTCGCAGATTTCCGCGATTTTGTTGAATTACCGGTTTTAAGCTTTGCCCCCCCTTATTCAAGGGATTCGTCCATCTAACAGGCGCAATTGATTTTCAAGGCGGCGCAGATCATTTTCCACGCCGGTCAGTTCGGTTTCGACGGCGTAGCGTGCGGCGGATTTGGCGGCATGAACGAGCGACCGAAGATGAAAAATCATCTCTTCGGCGTGCTGCTGGCGATTCTGCCCGATCCCATCTTTGGCGGCCTCAAGCATCATTTCGAGCGGATGCCGAGCACCGCCGCTTGCGCCGAATTTGCAAGCTGCGTCAATCAAATGCGGCACGAAATAGGCCGGGGCTTGTTCGATCAATATCTGTTTTTTCAAACCATCTTCTAATGCGGCATTGATTAAAAACGCTGACCGCCCGTTCTGCTAGCTGATTGCCGGAAGCGTGGTCAAAAATTCGGTCAGTTCGCGCCGGAAATCGTCCGGCAGGTCGAGGCTGCCGATCTCGTCCCGCGCTTCGTCTCGTTTTTGCTCCAAATAGCGGCGTTTGCGCTGCAAATCGTCAAGCCGCCGTTGCAATTCATCGCGGTTGCGTTCGGTTTCCGCTTCGATGCCGTTCAGGAGTTCGGTGACGTTATAGCGCTTGCGCAGCTTGCCGACCGTGTATTCCGTCATTTTCATCTGCTCGCAGCCGAGCAATTCCTCGTATTCGATGGCGATGTCAGGATGATCCGGCAGCGGCACCATCTCTTTCACGTCCAATTTTTCGAATGAGGCGTGCAGATCGCGCAAGGTTTTGCGCAGCACGGCGAAATATTCCCGCTTACGCTCGCCGCTGACCGCTATCGCAATCGCGCGGGCTTCATGGTCAACGCGCACGACGGCGGTGGCGCGGAACGCCTGATCCCGCAGCACGACGCCGGTGCGCCAGCGCAGATCGTCGAGAATGTCGCGGTGCATTTTGACGATGAAACGCGGCATCACGGAGCGGGGCAGAAAATCGTATTCGAAACGGAAACGGAGCGCGGCGGCTTCATCGAAGGGGAAATCCGGCTCGTCTTTGCTCAATAAATCCGGCACAAGCAGCGTGTCGTCGTTGAATTGATAACACAACTCGAATTTTTTCATCAATTCGAGCAGATAGTCGTGCTTGCGGCGCGGATAACGCTGGCAATCGAGAAGGTCGCAGAGCGCAGCATGGCGCAACAGGCCGCTGTTCGCGGCTAATTGCGGCGCGTTGATAATCGCGTATACGCCTTCGGTGGCCCAGCGCGGATTGATGACGTTGGTTTCCTTGAGAATCGGGTCGTGGAAATGGAGCGCGATCCCAAGATCATGCAGAAAATCGGCAAGGACGGTCTGGCTCTGTTCGTCGGCAATCTGCGCCGCTTCGCACATCTGCACGTATTGTTCGTAGGCGATGAACGGCGATTTCAAGCCCTCTAACTGCGTTTTGACGCCGAACCAGGCGTCGCCCCAGCGCGTGGCAAGTCACGATCACCACCGGCGACGCGCCGCCGAAGGTGGCGATATGCTTGAGCCAGTATTCGGTTTTTTCCTCTTTGCGGCCATCCAGCACGAGAATATAGAGACTCCGTTTGGAGAGGAAAAACTGGTGCGTGGTGTGCATAATCTCCTGCCCGCCGAAATCCCAGAGATGGACGGTGATGTCGCGTTCATCCATCTTCCAGTCGCGGATCAGAATGCCGTGCGTCTGGCTTTCATGCGGATCGAACATTTCGCCGAACAACCGCTTGACCAACGACGTTTTGCCTGCGCCGCCATCCCCGACGAGGAGCGCCTTGACTTCGTTCAAGGGCCACCCGCCTTCATTGGCGTAGAACCACGCCAGTCTCGCCGCTTTTCCCTGCTTCGCGATTTCCATCGGAGGGCGTTCCAGCGGATTTCCAGCAAGGCTGATAGCTTCGAGCCTTTCGGCAAGAGCGCGAGGCAACAACGAAACCCGGCAATTTTTGGCAACAAGTATTTCAAGTTGCGTCAGTCTAACGAGCGGCATCAGATCGCTGACCTGCGTGTGGTTGATATAAAGTTCTTGAAACTGCGTCAGCCGGGCAAGCGGCGTTAGATCGCTGATCTGCGTGTTATAGATATAAAGTTCGAGCAGTTGCGTGAGGGCGACAAGCGGCGTCAGGTCGCTGACTTGTGTGTTGCCGACATTAAGCTCTTTCAATTGCGTAAGCGCGACGAGCGGCGTCAGGTTGCTGACTTGCGTGTTGTAGGCACGAATTTCTCGCAACTGCGTGAGCGCGGCGAGCGGCGTCAGGTCACTGATTGGCGTGCTGCTGACATCAAGCAGTTGCAATTGCGTGATTGCGGCGAGCGCGGTCAGGTCACTGAGCTTTGTTCGATGAAGAATAACACCGATCACCTGTCCATCGGCATTCGACGCATAGCCCGGTTCGCTTTCCCAAAAATTGCAATCAATCGCCTTGAGCCGCTGTCCCAGTTCTTCGCCCTGATAACGCTGTTTTGCTTCGATGTATTCCGCAAATTTCGGGAGTTCGCGAAAGGATTTTCCTTCTTTTTCGAGTTCGGCGCGAATCTGTTCCAAGCTCGCTTGTTCGGCGGCGGTCATGGTGTTGAACGACAAGGATGCGTGTAAGCAAGGATGATGCGCGGAATATCTTTGCTTACACGCATCCTTGTCGTTGTAAGAAAAATCGCAAAGCTGTCAGACACTTCAAAGGTGTCTGACAGCTCATCAGCTAATGGCAAAAACAGACCTCACAGGTTTTTAAAACCTGTGAGGTCTTATAAAATCTACAATTCAATTTTCACCGGAAACGCAGGCGCAAGCGCAGAATTCGGCATTTTTCCGGCGGGGCTGTAAAACGTCATTGTTCCGTTTTCGGCACAATGCCAGACTTCTAACGCGCCCGCGTCGAAATAGAGCTTGCTTTTGCCGCGAATTTCGCGCTGCGTGTTGCTGTATGACACGACTTCTACGCAGATTTCCGGCGCAATCGAACATTCGACTTCATTTTTGATGTGCGCGATCCGCTCGTTCGACGCCCACGCCACGTCAGCCACTTTCGTCCCTTGTTTGGTCGCAATTGCGCATTCGACAAGTGCTTCTCCGTCTTTCAGCATGGCGTTCAATATACGCAAAATCCTTCCTTGAAAAATCGAATGCGAGACTTTCACCGGACTCATGATAATCGCTCCTTGTTTGTTTGACTCTATTTTGAAGGGCAAATTCTGCAACGCGGGATGCTCACAAATTTCTTGCCATAACATACGATTCACTCCCTGTTGATTTCTTGTTCTATTGGTAATAGGAGTCAGACACGTTGGAAGTGTCTGACTCCTGTTCTGTTTTTTCTATTTCCGCCATGATTTTCGGCTTGACAAGAAAAAAACGCGCAAATTTCATTTCGTTATGATTCAAAGTGGCAGGCACATTCATCAAATTCAATAACTGAAGGAGGTTCTTTTATGAGACAGGTACGCATCGCGATGGCGCAAATGAACGCCACCGTCGGCGATTTGGAAGGGAATACCGCAAAAATTATCGAGGGCGTCAAACGCGCCAAAACTGAAAACGCCGATATTGTCACGTTCCCGGAATTGGCAATTACCGGCTATCCACCGCTCGATTTGCTCTTGAAACCGCAGTTTCTCAGCGATAACCGCGCCATGTTGGAGCGCATTCTCGACCATACACAGGGCATCACAGCGGTCGTCGGCTTTGTGGATCAGCAAGACGATATTTACAACGCCGCCGCCATTCTGCACGACCGCCAGTTACTCGGTATCTACCACAAAGTCTTTTTGCCGAATTACGGCGTATTCGACGAAAACCGTTATTTCCAGTCTGCCGGAGAAACTCAGCGCATTTACCGCGTCGGCGACATCACGTTTGGCGTGAACGTCTGCGAAGACATCTGGTATCCTGAAGGGCCGATGGTGCTGCAAGCGTTGAGCGGCGCGGACTTGATTTTAAATATTTCCGCTTCGCCGTATTACGCGGGTAAGCCGACCTACCGCGAGCACATGACTTCGGTGCGGGCGGCGGATAGCGTGGTGGTTGTGGCGTATAACAACCTGATCGGCGGGCAAGATCGCCTGATTTTCGACGGCGGCAGCCTGCTTGTCAATCAGGCGGGTCAGATCATTGCGCGGGGCAAGCTGTTCGAAGAAGATTTTATCGTCGCGGATATTGATTTAGATGACGTGTCAGTCGCGAAACTCAGCGATCCGCGTCATCGCAAAGCTGTTCTTGCGTTAAAAATGAGTGGCGAGCCGCTTTGCGAAAAAGTCTGCGCTGACGCGTCTGCGCGAAAAGAGCCGACGCGCCTCACGCGAACAGCGGCGTCAAGCGCTTCATCTGCCGCGCGGCCTCTTCCCGATGAAATGCTGCCGATGCGCGAAATGTACGACGCGCTGACATTGGGCTTGCGGGATTATGTGCGCAAAAACGGCTTTAAAAAGGTCGTGCTCGGTCTGAGCGGCGGGATTGATTCCGCAATGGTCGCGACGATTTCCATGGATGCGCTTGGCGCGGACAATGTCGTCGGCGTGCTGATGCCCGGCCCGTTTTCATCGCAAGGGAGCATTGACGATGCCAAACAGCTTGTCGAAAATCTCGGCATTCAGCATCATCTAATCTCGATTACGCCGATTTACGAAGCGTTTGTCGGCCAATTGGCCGAAGCGTTCGCAGGCCGCAAGCCGGACGTGGCAGAAGAAAACCTGCAAGCCCGCTGCCGGGGGAACATCTTGATGGCGCTTTCGAATAAATTTGGTTATTTGACGCTCACCACCGGCAACAAATCGGAAGTCAGCGTCGGTTACGCCACGCTCTATGGCGATATGGCGGGCGGTTTGGGAATTATCTCGGACGTGCCGAAAACGACAGTGTATGCGCTTGCCGAATATCGCAACTATATCGCCGGGCGCGACCTCATTCCCCGTGCCACGATTGACAAAGCGCCGTCTGCCGAATTGCGGGCAGATCAGAAAGACAGCGACAGCCTGCCGGAATATCATGTGCTTGACGGCATTTTGAAAGCCTATATCGAGCATGACAAAAGCGTGGACGACATCGTCGCGCTCGGTTACGATCCGCATGTCGTGCGAGACGTTATCCGCAAAGTGGATCACAGCGAATATAAACGCCAGCAAGCCGCGCCCGCGCTGAAAGTCAGCGTCAAAGCCTTCGGCCCCGACCGGCGGCTGCCAATTACAAATAAATATCAGGGATAGAAAACGTCCAGACCTCACAGGTTTTAAAAACCTGTGAGGTCTTTTATTCGAGAAATCATGATGACACGCACAGAAAAAGATTCGATGGGAGAAATTCAGGTTCCGGCTGATCGACTGTGGGGAGCGCAGACGCAGCGCAGTCTCGCCTTTTTTGCGATTGGCGCGGAAACGATGCCGCAGGAGTTGATTTATGCGTTTGCGTTGCTGAAAAAGGCGGCGGCGATAGTAAATCATGAATTCGGCAAATTAAGCGCTGAAAGAAAAGACGCGATTATCGCCGCATGTGAAGAAATTTGCGCGAACAAACATGCCGCCGAATTTCCGCTTTCGGTTTGGCAAACCGGCAGCGGCACGCAGACGAACATGAACGTCAACGAGGTGATCGCCAATCGCGCCATGCAGTTGATTGGCGAGACCGTTCATCCGAACGATCATGTCAATCTGTCGCAAAGCTCGAACGATACCTTTCCGACTGCCATGCACGTTGCGACCGTGATTGCGGTTGAAGAGACGTTTTTGCCCGCCATTCGCGGCCTGCGCAACGCGCTGCAAGCCAAAGCCGAAGCATTCAGCGACATCATCAAAATCGGGCGAACGCATTTGCAGGACGCCACGCCGTTGACATTAGGGCAGGAATTCAGCGGCTACGTCGCAATGTTAACGGCAAATGAGCAGCAAATCGTTAATGCGCTTGAATGTGTCCGCGCTCTGGCGATTGGCGGCACAGCGGTCGGCACGGGTTTGAACGCTCCGGCGGAATTCGGCGAACGCGTCGCCGCGAAGCTCTCGGAGATGACCGGCAAACGTTTTGTTTCGGCCTCGAACAAATTTCACGCCCTGACCTCGCACGACGCGCTTGTCGGGCTGAGCGGCGTCTTGAAGGCGCTCGCCGCCAACCTGATGAAAATCGCCAACGACATTCGCTGGCTCGCCTCCGGCCCGCGTTGCGGCATCGGCGAACTCGCGATTCCCGAAAACGAGCCGGGCAGTTCTATCATGCCGGGCAAAGTCAACCCGACACAGGCTGAGGCGCTGGCAATGGTGGCGTGTCAGGTCTTTGGTAATGACGCAACCATCGGCTTTGCCGCCAGTCAGGGGAACTTCGAATTAAACGTTTTTAAGCCGGTGATTATCTATAATACGTTGCAATCCATCCGCCTGCTCAGCGATGCGATGGTTTCGTTCAGTCGGTATTGCGTTAAGGGAATTCAGGCGAATCGCGGCGTGATTGACAGCTATCTGCGGAATTCGCTGATGCTCGTGACGGCGCTGTCGCCGCATATCGGCTACGATAACGCCGCCAAAATCGCGAAAGCCGCGCATGTAAACGGCACGACTTTGCGCCAGGAAGCCGTGAACTCCGGTTACGTCACCGACGCCGAATTCGACCAGTGGGTCAGGCCGGAAGAAATGATCCGCCCGGAAGGGTGAAAAATAGAACACTGATTGGACTGATCAGGCTGATTTACGCTGATTTTGCAAAACGCTTAAAGTTGTCAGACACCTCGAAGGTGTCTGACAACTTGGCTTGAAATCAGTGAAAATCAGTCCAATCAGCCTAATCAGTGTTCTATTCCTATGAACTCACCAGGAACGCTGTACATCGTCAGCACGCCGATTGGCAACCTTGAAGACATCACGCTGCGGGCGTTGCGGATTTTGAAAGAGGTCGCGCTGATTGCCGCCGAAGACACGCGCCACACGCGGAAACTGCTGTCGGCCTACGATATTCATACGCCGCTGACGAGCTATTTCGAGCATAACGAGGCGCAGAAAACCGGCTATCTGCTCGACCGGCTGCGGACAGGCGAATCAATCGCGCTCGTCTCAGACGCCGGGACGCCGGGGATTTCCGATCCGGGACATGACGTGATCTGCGCCGCGATTGCCGCGCAGATTCCAGTCGTGCCGATTCCCGGCGCGTCGGCGGCGCTCTCCGCACTCGTGGTTTCAGGTTTGCCGACTGACGCATTTCTTTTTATCGGCTTCTTGACAAATAAACGCTCTGCTCGTATAAAGCAACTCAATGAATTGCGCGATGAGTCGCGCACGATCATCTGCTACGTCTCGCCGCATGCGTTTTTAGCCACGCTTCAGGATATTCTTGAAATATTCGGCAACCGACAGATGATGGCGGCGCGGGAAATCACCAAAAAATTCGAAGAATTTGCGCGGGGCGATGTGGAGAGCGTGATCGCGCATTTTTACGATAAAGCCGACATCAAAGGGGAATTGACGCTCGTGATCGCTGGCGCGCAGCCTGTGGCGACGGAAGAAATGGATGACGACACGCTGCGCGAAGCGTTGCGGTGCTGCATCGAAACCGACGGCATGAGCCGGAAAGACGCCGTAAAATCTGTCGTAGAAACGTTCGGCGTGGCGAAAAACCGGGCGTATCAGTTGAGCTTGAGTTGTCAGACATGTTGAAAGTGTCTGACAACTCAGAAAAACAACGAGGTCAAACGATGTCATATAGTGATTTTAAAACGATTGACGATATTTTAGCAAAGTTCGATGTCACGATTTCGTCTGGGGATTCGCTCTTTGCCGATGTGCCCGACATTCCGGCCAGCCCGGAACTTGCGAAGATGCTTGACACGACCGTGCCGCTTGCGCTGAATATCAACACGGAAAAAGCCCGCTCCGAATTGATTATCGCGCCGCTGCTGGTCGAGGTGCGAAACCTGCTGGAACGCAAAATCAGCCTGTTTTCAGGGATTGATTTCTCGGTTGACGTCAGCCGCAATTTGAATGGTTTCTGCGATTTTATTCTGAGTTATTCGCGAGATCAAGCGTTTTTGCAAACGCCGGTGATTTGTATTGTCGAAGCGAAAAATGAAAATCTGAAATCCGGCTACGCACAATGCATGGCGGAAATGCTGGCGGCGCAGATGTATAACGAGCAGAAGGCGCATCCGGTTTCGTGGATTCTTGGCGTGGTGACGACCGGGAGCAATTGGAAATTTCTCACACTGGAAGGCGCGAAATTTTCGATTGACTTCGATGAATACATGATTATGCAGGTCGCGAAAATTTTAGGAATTTTTGTCGAGGGAGTTCACCATATCGTGCGGGCGGGCGCGTAACTTGTTTATCTTGTAACAGGCGCGAAAGGCGGAAGGATTCGATGTGTTTCCGACGTTCATCGGCGCTGCTGTTATCAATACTATGTGGAAATCTTATGGAAAGCCGTTTTATATCACGATGGCGTTACTGCTCATCACAATGTTTTTTGTGTATCGCGCCCCGCGCGGGCAATCCATGCCATTAAAGCAGGATTTACTCAATTTTCCAGATCATATCGGCATCTGGAAAGGGGCGGAAATTCGTTCGTTAGACCCGAAAGTGCTGGAAATTTTGCGCGTGGATCATTATCTTGACCGCATTTACCGCAACGACAGCGGCTTCTGGATTTCGCTGTATATTGGCTATTTTGAGGATCAGAAAGACGGACAGACGGTGCATTCGCCGCGCAACTGCATGCCGGGGGCTGGCTGGAATTTTTTGGATACGCAAGCGGTCACGCTGAAGGCGACGGGGAGCAAACCGCTGACGATTCACGCCCTCCGCGCCGTGTTGGTCAGCGGCGAAGATCGGCTGTTGACCTATTACTGGTATCTGTCGCGTGGACGTTTCGAAACCAGCGAATACTGGCAAAAGATCAATTTAGTCACCGACGCGATCCGCTATAATCGCACGGATGGCTCGCTTGTGCGTGTTCTCGCGCCGATTCCCTCAAAAGGGGATATCGGGCAGATTGACACAATACTGCAAGATTTTATCATTCAGTTTACCCCGACGCTGTATTACGATTATTTCCCGGAGCCGGTCAGCGGTGCGGCGACCTCATAGAGGAATAAGACTGGATAAGCTTTTGAGGCGGATACGGCCTTGAATTTTTATTTCACAACCCCCCCCCACCTCATTCAAAACAAGGAGAAACGATCATGCAATTATTTGAAAATGACGATGTTGTGATTTGCCTTGATGAAAGTGTTCCGTGTTTGGAGTGGATTGCGAAAAAATCGGTCACAAGCGAAACCTTCAGGGAATCGGAGATTGAAAGCCTGTAGTTCTACCGCGAATATAAGCCGAAATATCCGGCGTTAGAATGGTTTGTTGACGCGCGAAAAATGCGATCTCTGCTTGAAGAGGATGTGCAGTGGGTCGCAAATGAAATTTTGCCGAAATTCGAGGCCGCCGGATTGACGAAAGAAGTGTTTGTCATGCCGGAACAGGCGTTAGGCCGGTTTGTCGTCAAAGAATATTCTGAAAAATCCACAAGCGGCAAGGTCACAATTCGCATGTTTGCCTCAGTTGAAGAGGCGAAAGCCTGGCTGAAACAGACTGAAGCATGAGGTATGTCTTGTCATTGTTTCGTTGCTGCCGCTCCTCGCCATGACAACATTTCAAAAGGAGAACCTATGGAACTTGATGCTTTACGCGCCTATCACATGCAAAAAAAGCGCGTAACGGAAGAATTGCCGTTCGGGCCGGAAACGCTTGTATTCAAGGTGGCGGGCAAAATGTTTGCGCTAATCGCCTGGCAATACTCGCCGTTGCGGATTTCACTGAAATGCGATCCGGATGATGCGCTGGCATTGCGCGATATGTATCCCGCCGTGCAGCCCGGCTATTATCTCAACAAAACGCACTGGAACACGATCACGTTAGACGGCACGATTCCAGACGCCGAGTTACTGACAATGATTGACAACTCATACCGGTTCGTCGTTAAATCGCTGAAGAAAGCCGAGCGCGAGGCGTTGCTTGCAGGAACATAATTCAGGTGAGTTGCAACGCACAACGAGGCGAAAAATGCGAGGAGATCGCCAAAAAGAAAAAAAGCGGATTTTCATATTGACATCAAACGGCAATTGCGCTATTTCAGATGGCAAGACATTGCGTTCATCATCACTTATCGGGAGACGGCAGCGAAAGGAGGAAAGGATAATCCCTCTGGATAATCAGGCGATTATCTTTATATGCTATGGCTGAAAAATTTGAAATTTGGGGCGTCCACGATCCGAATATTTCTGCGCAATTGGCGTTGGCGCTGAAATTAGACCTCTTTCGAAAAGAAGTCGGCCTTGAAGTAGGCTGCCGTTTTATTGAATCTGGCACCACGATGCCGAAAGACGTGTTAGAGGCCGAACAGCCGCCATTTGCGATTATTCAGACGCCGATTACGAGCATTCTCCTGCACGACAAAGGCTTCAGCACAAAAATTCTCGCGCCGCTCGCCGATATCGCCGGAACGCAGCAAGTTGTTATCCGCCCGGACAGCGACATTCACGCGCCGAGAGATTTGGAGGGCAAGCGGCTTGGCATGGCCAAAGGCGCGGCGGTCTATATTGCCATTTTGAACATGGCCAAAGATTATCAGGTGGATTTGGATCAAACCTATTTCATTAACCTCCTCCCCAGCGATCAATTGGCCGCCTTCAAAGAACGTCGGCTCGATGCGATTGCCTGCTGGGAACCCTGGACATCAGAAGCCGTCGCTGCCGGCGGGCAATTTTATTTTTCCGGCAATCGTTCCGAAGTGCCAGGCATGAGCGGGCCAGTCAACTGGCTCGTCAATCAAAGCTGTCTGATGTCGCCAGATGTCAATATTGAACAGCATCCCGACGCCTTGATCGCGATCCTGAAAGTTTTGAAAAAAGCGACTGAGATGATCAATCAAAAATTTGACGATGTGGTGGATTTATTGGCCGATTTTTTCCAGAAGTCGAAAGAAGAGTTAGCTTCTATTATGCGGAAAAATAACTACGCCATGACGATAGATACGCTTTTTCGCATCGGCATCCTGACCTTCCGCGATTTTCTTTATGAAAACGGGCGCGTCTCGATTCGTTTTACGGAAGATCAACTCTATCGCACGGATATTCTCAAAGAAGTCGATCCGAGATTGGTGTCGTTGCGCTCTTCGACGGCGCTGCGCAGCGAATTTTTCGAAAAAGATCATATGTATTTCAGAAAAGACGGGCGTTTTCAGGGCGACCTGTCGTCGCTGCGCTTTTTGTTGGCCGATGATTCCCGCGTGGTGCGAACATTCCTGAATCAGACGTTGGAACTGCTTGGCGCGACGGCGCTTGGCGAAGCGACCAACGGCAGCGAAGCCATCGAGATGTTTACGCGCCTCCGCCCGAATTTTATGACGATGGATTTGGCAATGCCCGGCTTGAGCGGCGTGGACGCCATTCGCCAGATTCTTGAAATGGACCCGACCGTCAATATTATCGTCATCAGCGGTCTCGACATGGAAGAAGTACGGGAGGAAGTCTTTAAACTCGGCGTGAGAATGTTTATCAAAAAACCCTTTAATCCGCAAAAGGCGGCGGATGTTATTCGGGCGCTGATTAAAAAATCGGCGGCGTAACGCGGCCACGCAGTTTAACGCTCGGTAGGTCGGGGTTGCATCCCCGCTATTAGTTCAACATGTTGCGATAAATTCGATCATCGTTGTCCCCTGACGGTAGAGACGCACGGACGTGCGTCTCTACATGATGGATGATCTTTCCAAACGCAATTGGTATTATTACCACGCCCGCGCATACCAGTGGAACAGCGAGCGCAGCCAGCCCGCCGGAAGCGGATTATTCAGAAAACGATAGAGCGGCTCGACGCGCTTATACGCCACGTTCAGCAGCAAGCGCTGCCCGAAACCCGCCTCATGGCGGCGGCAGCGCTGCATGATAGATGACCATGAATAGAAGTTTTTATAAGCGGAAAAATACCCGGTTTCCAGCGTGTCTGCCGACATCTTCGCCGGACGAAAGACGACTCTGGTGGTATCGTAATGCCCCCAATCGCGGTCAACAATGCGGCCTTCGGCATCTAAGCGCTGATGCAGCGCCGTGCCGGGATATGGCGTTAAAATCGTGAAGGTGGCGGTTTCGAGGCGGGCGTCAATGCCGAATTGCACGGTGCGATCAAAGACATCTTCGTCGTCATGGTCGAAACCGAACACGAAACTGCCATTGACCATGATATCGCGGTCGTGAATCCGCGTGATATTACGCAGATAGTTTTCCACGCGATTGCAGCCTTTATGCACTTCTCGCAAACTCTCCGGCTGAATGCTTTCGAAACCGACAAATAGCGTTCGACAGCCGGACGCCGCCATCAAATCGAGCAATTCTTCATCGTCTGCCGTCGAAATCGAAGTCATGCCGAGCCAGAAGCGCTTTTTCGGAATCAAGGCCGTCAGCAGCGCTTTGGCATACGTGCGATCAATCATCAAATCATTATCAATAAACGCAATGACTGGAAACGGACGCTCGTCGAATTCTTTCAGCACGTATTCTAATGGGCGTTGGCGGTAATTCGGCTTGGGGAGGCAGCTTTCGTAACAGAAATCGCAGGAACGGCAGCAGCCCCGCGACGTGGACATGGAGACCTGCGCAATGTAATCGTTATGCTGAATCGGCGACCAGTCCGGCGCGGGCGATTGCGCTAATGAAAGCGGCTCGCCATGATAAATCGCCTGCAACTGGTTCTGTTCGACATCTTGCAACACCTGTTCCCAGACCGATTCGGCCTCGCCAATCACAATGGCGTCGGCGTGGGAAAGCGCTTCACGTGGCTGCACCGTGACATGCGGGCCGCCGAGAATCACCGGAATGCCACGCGCCCGGTACTGTTCCGCCAGCGCATACGCTCGCGGCGCGGCGGCTGTCCAGACACCGATCCCGATGATATCGGCCTGAAGATTCGGGTCAGCCAGCCGGTGGTATTCGTCAATAATTCGCACCTGATGCTGCGGCGGCGTCAGCGCGCTGAGAATCTGCAAGCTGTAAGGCGGCACCATAAAATGTTTGATGCGCGTACCGCGCCGCAATTCGGCTCTGGCAAAAATTAATGCAATCCGAAGTCCCATAGAAACTCCTCCTTTGATGTTCTCTCTAATCTCGGTTTGGTTATTTTGTAAAGTCAACAAGAAACGATTGTTCTGTCGAACTGCTATTCACTATAACTTTTACCATATCTTCCGTTTCCCATTCAAGCTGATACCGCCCATCTGTGATTGGGAAATCCGGTTCTCCAAAATGCACTGATGCGTTTTGCTCGTCGGCATTTCCTTTTTTGAATATTTTCAACTTCACCGGATAACCTGCGATTTGACATGAGGAAAGCAGGCTGCTTTCTTCAATCAGCAATCTATTCGTTTTTTTCGGCGATGTGAAATAATGGCGGCGAGTGGTGTGTAAAAAGGGGAAAAGCAGGAGCACGAATAGAAATAAGACAATAATCATGCCGCTGAAAATGCACCTGAAAGCATTTCGCAATTGTTTCCAGGCGATCCACTCCGTTATAATCCATATTCCTCCCTCCATAACAAGCGCAATGATGAGGAAAAGCAGAGGGGGATTGATAAGCAGCGTATATTGGAAAACGTAATGAAATGTGAAGAGCAGGCAGAGAAACAGGAGCAAACCAATCCATCCCCAGTATAAGTAAATATCTCCAGCGAAAGCCTTCTTTATTGACGTAAAAAGATATTTTAACATCGTTTTTATTCCGAATAGCTTTTTCATGCGCTAAATGATTCCTTTTGTTAATACAGCGACAGCGTCGCCTGAAGCAATTCCATCTTCTGCTTGCAGAAGGCGTCTATTTTATTCAAAAACAACATATATAAAGAACTTTATAATATAAAGTTATTTTTGTCAAGAGATTTGCAAAAAATTCATCAGAATTTCATAACGCAAGAACGAAAAACTTGATTAAAACAGCAGGAATTCGAGAGAATGCTTTCGCTGGGATCGCCAGCATCTTGCTGGCTTGCGCAGCCGACAGGATGTCGGCGATCCTATATATTTTGCATGAAAAAAACACAGTTCAGGCTATTGGCAATCATTTGTATCGGAAGCGTGGTGTTGTGTGGAATATTGTTCGACCTCCCCGTGTTTCGATTTCTGCGTCAGCCCTTGAAACGGCGCAGCGAACGCGATGTGATCGCCCAATACGGCGCGAACGCAAAACGCCGGTTGCAGCCGCATCTGACGCAGGCCGGATTTGCTGATTTCCCGAAACAGCTTGCGCTGTTGGCCTTCAAAGAAGAGCAGATCGTCGAAGTCTGGGGCAAGCGGGAGCAAATCTGGCGCAGAATCACGGCATATCCATTTACGGCGATGAGCGGTACGCTCGGCCCGAAATTACGGGAAGGCGATGGGCAAATCCCGGAAGGGCTGTACCGCATCGAGATATTGAACCCGAACAGCAACTATCATCTCTCGCTGCGCGTGAATTATCCGAACGAGTTCGACCGCGCCATGGCCGAGCGCGACGGACGGACGCGATTGGGCGGCGATATTTATCTGCATGGCAAAAACGCGACAGTCGGCTGCATTCCAGTGGGCGACCCGGCGATTGAAGACCTGTTCGCGCTCGTGTATTCCGCTGGGCTGCCGCAGGTGCGCGTCATCATCGCGCCGCGCGATTTCAGGAAGAATCCGGCGCGGCCAGCGCTGCCGGATGTGGCGTGGGAACGGCTCTTGTACGACATGATCGAACTTGCGCTTGAGCCGTTTAATGTATCATAGAAAGACAAGTCCTGCCAGAGTTTTGAACCCTGTCAGGGCTGTCATCCAACATGGCTACTAACGATGTAT
Source organism: Candidatus Moduliflexus flocculans (assembly GCA_000739515.1). Lineage (GTDB taxonomy): Bacteria > Moduliflexota > Moduliflexia > Moduliflexales > Moduliflexaceae > Moduliflexus > Moduliflexus flocculans. The sequence goes on along the minus strand of DF820456.1, from coordinate 189,349 downwards.
TGATTTTAGTCAACGAACGTGACGACATTCTCGGTTACGACACCAAAGCCGCCTGCCATCACGGGCAAGGTCGCTTGCATCGCGCCTTTTCGATTTTATTATTTAATCAGCGCCGCGAATTATTGCTTCAGCAGCGCAGCGCCGAAAAGCTACTCTGCCCGCTCTATTGGTCGAACAGTGTGTGCAGCCACCCGCGCAAAGGGGAGAATTACAACGAGGCGGCAACACGGCGATTGGTTGAAGAGCTCGGATTCAGCGTCCCACTGCGCCGGGTGTTTTCGTTCGAATATCATGCGCAATTCGGCGACATTGGCGCAGAATATGAACACTGTGCCGTGTTTGTCGGCCAGATGAACGGCGAGTCCATTCAGGCGAACCCGACAGAGATCGCGGCCTGGAAATTTATCGGCGTTGATAATGTTGAGCAAGAATTGCTCCGAAATCAGGAACATTATACCCCTTGGTTTCAGCTTGAATGGACACGAATGCTTCGCGATTTTCGAGATCAGATGCCATGATGACACGACGCGCCCAACTGCGCTTTGATCTGCTGCGCTATTTTTCACTCTCCAGTCTTATTGCGTTTGCGCTGGTGATTGCGCTGTTTGCTCGATTTATCGAGGGACATCATGTCGTCTTCAGTGCAGTACTTGTGATTTTTTCCGTGTTTTACGTGCTGCTGCTCCTGATTGCACGTCACGCGCAACGCATCGTGGAACGGCAGAGTGCCGAACTCTACCGGCTGTCGCAGGCGGTGGAACAAAATCCCGATGGTGTGCTTCTGACAGATTTGCACGGCGACATCGAATACGCGAATGCTCGTTATGCCGAAATGACGGGCTATTCTGTTGAGGAAATGATCGGCAAAACCTCGCGCATTTTTCAATCAGGTGTGACGGAATCGCCGGTGTATGATGACCTCTGGGCGACGATCACCGCCGGGCGCGTCTGGAGCGGTGAATTTTGCAATAAGCGCAAAGATGGCTCATTCTACTGGGAACATGCCACAATTGCCCCGATTTATGACGCGGCAGGGAACATGACGCACTTCGTGGCGACCAAAGAAGATATTACCGAACGCAAGCTTGCCGACGATGCGCTGCGTAAAAGCCAAGAACGTTTCCAAAAAGTGATCGAGCATGACGTGGATGCGATTGTTGTCGTCGATCAGGAGCGGATTGTCCGGTTTATCAATCCAGCGGCGCGGCGTTTATTCGATGTGCAGGATGATGCCGCAATGATCGGGAAACATTTCAGCATTCCCGCTCTGAATGGTGAATCTACGGAGTTGGAAATCCCACGCCGCGACGGCAGCACATCGGTCGTCGAAATCCGCAGCGTCGAAATCGAATGGGAAAAACAGCCAGCCTACTTGGAATCGCTTCGGGACATTACGGAACATAAACAGATTGAAGACGCACTGCGAGCATCGCAGCAACAACTTTCAGAGACCTATCAGCGGGAGCATCAGCGCCGCTTGCTGTCCGATACCTTACGAAAAATCGCCGGCATTGTGAGCAGCACGCTCGACACGGATGAAGTGCTGCGCCTGATATTAGACCAATTAGAGCGCGTTATCACGTATCATCGCGCGACGGTGTCCACGTTAGAAGAAGAGACGCTATTTCTGATGGCTGGGAAAGATAAACGCGGAGACGTGATCAAACAATTTCATTATTCAGCCTATAAATATCCGCTGAACGCTGAAGTGCTGCGGAGCAAAAAGCCGATTTGCATTCCTGATGTTTCACGGGATTCGCGCTGGCATCCCAGCCCGACGATGCAAACAATTCGCTCGATGATTTTTGCGCCATTATTGGTGCAGCGCCAGCCCATCGGTATTTTAGCCGTCAGTCGGGTGGACGAAATTCCGTATGAAGACGACGACGCCCGCACCGTCTTCGCCTTCGCCAATCAGGTCGCGATTGCCATGCACAACGCCCAGCTATATGGCCGGATGCAAGAACGCAATCGGCGGCTTGCCCTGCTGCATGATGTTTCTCAGACCCTGGCCTCCACCTTCGAGATGTCCAAGTTTTTGACCGGCGCGTGCGAAACATTGGTGCGTAATTTTCACGCCGATCATAGCGCAGTGCTGCTGTTCGACGATGCCTACACACATGGCGAGATTATCGCGGAATCCCCACCCGGCCACGTGCGCGGCCTGCGTCTCTCCTTGCAGGAATATGGTGTGGCAAAAGAGATTTTAGAGACTGCTCAAGCCGTCGCCGTGCTTGATGCGCAACATGACCCACGCACGGAAAAAATTCGTGATTTCGTGCAAACTGTCGGCATTCAATCGCTGCTTGTCGTGCCAATCATTTCGAAAGGCCGCATTATCGGTTCATTTAGTCTTTCACTGACGCAGGAACGACGTGAGTTTGAACGCTCGGAAATTGAAATGGCGCAGACCATCGCCTCGCAAATGGCGGTGGCCATTGAAAATGCCCGCTGGATTGAAAAAGAACATCAGCGCTTAGAGGAAGAGTTGTCAATTGCGTGGCATATTCAAAATAGCCTGCTGCCGGTCGGTGTTCCCGATATTCCCGGCCTCGATTGCGCGGGATTTTGTTATCCGGCCAGCAAAGTCGGCGGAGATTTTTATAACTATTTCGCGTTTCCTCAGAACGAATTGGGCGTGGCAGTTGGCGATGTCGCGGGCAAAGGGATTCAGGCGGCGCTGATGATGGCGTTGTCGGTGGGCTTACTGACGACGAAAGTCCAGAAAGACCTCTCTCCGTCAACGCTATTAGCCACGCTTAATGCCGATTTGCAGCCGCACGTGCGCCGCAATTGGATGAATACCGCGTTGACCTACGCCACATTGCACCCTTCCGTCACGTTTCCTGGCGCCTGGCATCTCCAAATGGCAAACGCGGGGTTAGTTCCCCCCCTGGTTCGCCGCCAGAATCGCGACATCGAATGGTGTGAGGTCGGTGGCCTGCCGTTAGGGATTTCGGAGAAAAGCGTGTATCCAGAAAAAGACATGCTCCTCTATCCTGGCGATATGTTGATCCTTTGCAGCGATGGCGTGACCGAGGCCATGAACGCCGAGCAGGGCATGTATGGCAATGAGCGATTCGCGCAGCGTGTGGCGTCCTTGACAGAAAAAAGCGCGCAGCAGGCGTTGACGACGCTGTTAGAGGATGTGCGCAGTTTCGCCGGAGATAATGACACGGGCGACGACGTGACGATGGTCGTGATTATCGTGCGATAATGATTCGATAATTTATTTGTTCATCGCGTAAAACAACTTGACAGTTCTTGAAATCCTGGCTCATTGTTGTCTCGCAATGTACGCCTCAGAAGGTTCTCTCAGTGACAGACTGAATTATTTTTCGCATTCATCCATTGTAATTATTGCGCGCTGCGCGAATAATTACGACACTGTTTCAGAATTTTTTAAGAGCGCGTTGTTCCCGCCGACCTCCTCGTCAGCGGTGCGGAATGCTCGCAAAAATGAATGATGCCGTGTATTACTATTCATGAAATCTGTGGTTAATACGCAGGGAGAAACACCGTATGAAAACAGAGTTAGAAATCGGGATTGACCCGAAGATGGTAGATTATCTTGTCGCCCGCGTCAAAGCGGATGATGATTTTCTGGCTGATCGGCAGAACGCGCTGAAATCAGGCAGCAAAGAGGAAGATGTCGCCACGATGCAATATCTTCAAGGCAAACGGGATATGTGCAGGCAATTTTTGTTGTATTTAGAAGAGATGGATCGTTCGCCAAGAGTGGAAGTCATGACAAAATCAGCGGAAACGCCATCTTCTGTCTATTCCGTTGCCTGGCCGACCCCCAAATTGTTTCATTATCCAGATGATTATGATCGAAACGAATAACTCACTCACGAGAAGGAGCGAACAATGGCTTTTTTTGATATGACGACAATTCCAGCAAGAGCGCTGGTTCAGGGCATCAGCATGAAAGCGGTTTATGGCGAGCAGTTGATGCTAATGGTTGTTGACCTTGAGGCTGGCGCAGTCTTGCCGGCGCACCACCATCATCACGAACAGATGGGCATGGTCTTAGAAGGAGAATTACATTTTACGATCGGTGAAGAAACAAAAATCTGCTCTGCCGGGGATACGTATCTGATTCCGTCCAATGTCATTCATAGCGTCACCGTGTCTAAGGCTGGCCCGGCCAAAGTGCTTGATGTATTCAATCCGCCGCGCGAGGATTATAAATAAACGCAGAGACGCCCCGCCGGGGCGTCTTGACAGCAATCCTCGATCACTTGTCACGCCTCGACACGCTCAGCGCACGCTGTTCCCTGAGCGTGTCGAAATATTCCACAACTCATTGAGGATGGCTATATTCTTTTTTGGTAATTATTTAGCAGCCACCACAAAACACACGAAAGACACGAAAAAAAATCAAGATGTGCATCCGATAGCTGAGGAGTTTCCCCTATTTTCGTGTATTTGGTGTGTTTCGTGGTAAATAATTACCTTTTTTGTCAGGTATAAAAATCAGCAGATTTGCCCCCCAACCCATAATGCGAACGACTTCATCCATTATTCAATGCGGCTGAATAACGCGATAAAACTGCCATTTCAGCAGGCGATTGTCAGTTCAAATCGCGTTCAAGATATTTTTCAATAATGCCGCCATCATCGGATGCGTCATGACTTTCACGTTATGTCCCGGCGTGAGGCCGATAAACCGCCCCGCCCCGTATTGATGCGTCCAGCCGGAAATCAGCCGCCCATGTGCCAACGCTTCGCTTTCAAGAAACACGTCGGTTTGCTCAGCCACAACGTCGGTCACGTACATTTCGTCAAAGAGTTCAAACGGCTGAATATCTTTGCAGAACGGATGGCCTTGTCTGGGGAGAACCGTGTAAGCGAGTTCCGGCGGATGATGCACGAAATGGCCTCGCATCATTTCGCGCATCGGCCCGCCGACTGCATACGAGCAGACGCCGGAATGCAGTCCGATAAACGTCCCGCCGTCGCGGGTAAAATTCGCAAGCTGCTGTTCTTGCTCAAGCGAAAGCCAGCGCATGTCGGGATCATGATTGGCAATTCGCCCTTCTTTGTAAAGCGCGATGGCGTCAAACTCCGCGAGAGCGTTCCAGGGCACGTCATAATGAGTCAAGGCAGTCGTCAGCGAATAGTGTAATTCCTGACACAACGTTCGCATGACATAATCCGCGCAGGCGGGGGCGTGCCAATAATCGCCGCAGATCAACAGAATGCGCGGCTGTTTCGCGTGTTCAGAGTTTGTTTTCATGTCTCACCTTCTTTTTATCGTATTTGCTTGACGGATAAAGACCTCACAGGTTTTAAAAACCTGTGAGGTCTGGCTTTTGAACCAATCATTCAGGATAATATTGGAAAATATTTCCCGTATCGGGAATGGTTGCTTTTAATTCATCGGAAATGTCTGTCAGTCTGTCCAGAACGTTGTCGGATATTGAGGCAAAGAGCGCCTGAATATTGCGACGTATTTGAGTCGAAGACCGCGCTCCGACAATAATTGACAGAATCGCGGGCTGTCGCAAAAGCCAAGCCATCGCCAGTTCCACTAACGTCGCGCCGGATTCGTCAGCAAGGCGCTGCATGGCGGCAACCGCGTCAGAGATCGTCGGCCAGACATCCGGCCTGAAGAAGACGGAATTTCTGCGGGCGTCGCCTTCTGCGGGCTGATATTCTTTCGGGTATTTTCCCGTCAGAATGCCCTGCGCTAAAGAGCTATACGAAAAGATGCCGATGCCATGTTTCGCGCAGTAGGGGATCAAATCCTCTTCATGCCTTCTCCACAGAAGATTATAGCACAATTGCACGACATCCACCGTCCCGGCCTCTCGCAGAACTTCAAGCTGTTCGACCGAAAAATTGCTCACGCCGATGTGCCTGATCAAGCCTTGCCGTCGGCACTCTTCTAACCCTTCCATCATCGGGCGTGGATCGGTATTTCCGGCAGGCCAATGGATATAAAAGAGATCGAGATAGTTGGTGGCTAAATTGCGCAGCGACGCCTTAACGCCTTCAACCGTCTCGTCTTTGCCTTTTTTCAGCAGCATTTTTGACGCAAGAATATATCGCTCTCGCTCAAAATGGCTGAGACAGCCGCCGAAAATACGCTCTCCCTGCCCATCCCCGTAAGACTGTGCAGTATCGAAATGATTGATTCCCGCCTCGAACGCCGCCTGAATCGCGTCCTTGAAATCCTGAAGCACCTGGCGTTCATCGAACGAAGCGTACAGACTTCCGCCAAACCCCAGCACGCTGATGGGCTGGTGAAATACATGAGAAGTTCTTTTCGCGATTTGGAGGGGTGCTGTCATATTCCGTTGTTACCCCTGACAGGGTTTGCCCCCCTGTCAGGGGCAGGGGTCTCACACTTAGTCGTTTTCCAACAATTCCACAACGGTGTTGATCATCTTCGTGGTGTCAAAATAGGCGTATCGCCCGCCGGTGTATTCGCCCTTCTGAATCAGTTCCATGCCATCGCGCCCGAACAGTTCGACTTTCTGCTTCATCCCTTTGATTTCGAAAGCGAGATGTTGAATCCCTTCGCCGTGCTGCTCAAGGTATTCGCGCCAGACGCTCGGCTTTTCATCTGGCTCAATCAATTCGACATCCAAATTTTCTAAATGAAAAAAGGCGAGCTTGGCGGTCGCGTCCGACGGCTTGCCGCGATATTCCGTCTGCGCCTGCGCATATCCGGCAGTCACGATAATTTCCGGGACATCCAATCCGAAAAACTTCGCGAATCGCTGGCGCGCTTCCTCAATATCCTTCACAATATACCCGATCTGGGTGACTTTCAACGCATCGCAATATTTTGCCATATTATAAAATAACAACGAAGGAAAGAAGAGAGCAATTTGTTCTCTTCTTTCATTCGTTGTTATTTTGGGATTATTCGAAAATAAGATCGTATTGCGCTTCTAACTGCTTAATCGCCTCATCAGCGCTCATATTCGGCGTGTTCCAATAGACGTCAACGATATCCCAAATTGCGTTATTCCAATCTTCGTCCGAACCGATATGCGGGTTCGCGTGTTGGAACGTCGGGTCTTTGAGGATATCAAGCACCATCTTCGCATGTTTATCCACGCCTTCCGCCGCGTCAAGCCGCGCCGGAGTGCAGCCTTTAATGCTGCTGAACGCAATTTGCGTGTCTTTATCATACACCACGTCAAACAGCAGGTTTTGAGCCTTGGCTTTCGCTTCAGTTTTCGGCGCTAAGAATGACCATTCATCAATGGTGACTACCACGCCTTTGCTTCCCGGAACGATCATCGAATCATAATCTTCGCCGATTTTCTTGCCAGCGGCGATAAATTCCCCTTTCATCCAGTCGCCGTGAATCTGCATCAACGCTTTGCCAGTGATGACCAGATTTGTCGTATCATTCCAGTTGCGGTTCGGGCTGCCTTCATCAGTATTTTGCTGAATCCGGCGCATCACCGCTAATAATTCACGCATCTCCGGGGAACTGAGCGCTTCGCGTTTCGGTTGATAGCTCCAGACTGAATCATACAACTCGCCGGAGACATGTGCGGCCATCGCGTGAAACAGATAGCCGATCTGCCATTTCTGTCCGCCGATTGCCAGCGGAATATACCCTTTGGCTTTGATTTTATCAAAATCATTAAACATGTCGTCCAACGACTTCCAGACCGTCGGGTCAATCCCGCAATCTGCGGCGACCTGTTTGTTATAGAACAGCGTCGCGTCAATATGCACGGCCAGCGGCGCGCTTGTAACAATCCCATCCACCGCAACCGCATCCTTCACCGCTTTCGGCAATTTATCATCAATGTTCATTGTCTTGTAATATTCGGTGAAATCATTGATCAGGCCGCGTTTCAGATATTCCCGCCGCTCGCGCTGGTTTGCTAAAATAAACACATCCGGCGGATTGCCGCCCGTAATCATGTTGATCAGGGCAACGCTTGCCCCGGTGTCATGTGCAATGGTAAAATCGCTCCAGATGCCGCCGCGTTCTACAAAGCGGGTTTTAATTTGATTCACCGCGCCGATCTCAGCATTTGACGACCAATTGATATACACTAACAGCCCATTCGGATCATCTGCCGCCATCGCAGGTGTTGCTCCGCTCATCATGCTTACCGCGAACAGACCTGCCAACAACGCCATGCCTATTATTCTTTTCATCATTCTGTCTCCATCATCCTGTAATTTCCCCAATTACCAGATGACAGACTCCTTTGTGAAGAAATGTTGGTCGAGATTTTAAGGTTCACCGCCAGACACATCGCAATCAATAAGCTACATAAGAAATGCGCTACCACCTCCTTATGGCCGCAGGGCTTTTATGTTACAACCCTGCCTTATAACCGGATTTCTGTTTGCTGATCAAATAAAGAAATCTTCCTGGTATTGATAAACACCGGCAGACTTCCCTGGTCTTTATGCTGCTTGACAAAATCAGGCTCTAACCGCGCTGCTACCGCTTGATCGGCTATTGTGAAATAGACCAGTGTTTCAGAACCGAGCGGTTCGTACACGTCTATGGCCAGATCGAACGCTACCCCGCCGTTCGCATGAGAACTGAAATGTTCAGGCCGAATCCCCACAATCACCTGCTGACCGTCTTCTGGCGTGGCTCGGAAAGGATATTCCTGAAGCGGCAGCAACGAATTATCGGCTAAACGCGCCGCCATGCCGCCATTTTTCTGAATCGTGGCTCGCAGAAAGTTCATGCCGGGCGCGCCGATAAAACGGGCGACAAACATATTTTCAGGATAATCGTAGAGTTCTTCCGGGCTGGCAATCTGCTGGAACACGCCCCGATCCATCACCGCGATTTTCGTCGCCAACGTCATCGCTTCCACCTGATCATGGGTAACATAAATGATCGTGCTGTTCAGGATTTTATGGAGTTTTTTGATCTCAAAGCGCATCTCCGTGCGTAATTTGGCATCAAGATTCGATAGCGGCTCATCAAACAGAAAGACCGCTGCCTGACGCACTAACGCCCGGCCAATCGCGACCCGCTGGCGCTGACCGCCGGACAGCTGCGACGGCTTGCGATCCAGCAAATCAGTGATTTGCAGCAACTCCGCCGCCCACTGCACCCGCTGTTCAATCTCCTTTTTCGGCATTCCTTTCATCCGCAATCCGAACGACAGATTGCCTCTCGCTGTTTTCGTGGGATAGAGCGCGTAACTCTGAAACACCATCGCGATATTGCGGTTTTTTGGATCAAGGTCGGTCACATCCTGACCGCCGATATGAATTGACCCGCCTTCGATTTCAATCAGACCAGCCACGCAATTCAGCAGCGTGGTTTTGCCGCATCCAGAGGGGCCGAGCAGCACGAGAAATTCGCCGTCGCTGACCTCCAGACTTAAATCTTTTAAGATATGCTCACGATTGTTATACACCTTATCAACATGCTGAATCGAGACACGCGCCATAAGAAATTCCTCCAAACTACCCTTTTAATGCGCCTTCAGTAATCCCTTTGATAAACAGTTTCCCGGATACGAAATAGATGAACATCGGCGGAAGCGCGGTGAGCAGCGCCGCCGACATGTAGATGTTATACGGACGCACACCCATTTGCGTCTGGATAATATTATTCAAATTGACCGTCATCGGCAGCGCCGTCACGCCGCCGAATGTCAGGCCGACGAGGAAATCGTTCCAGATGCCGGTAATCTGCATAATCAGCACGACCGCCATAATATTTGGCGACATCGGCAGGATGATATGGAGAAATATCTTAAAAAATCCGCCGGAATCAATCCGGGCGGCTTTCATCAATTCTTCTGGAAACGCGGCGTAAAAATTGCGAAAAATCAGCGTCAAAATCGGCAGCGCCAACACCGTATGCACGGCGGAGACGCCGAACAGCGTGTTATAAATCCCCAAAAACGAAGCAATTTTGATCAGCGGATACATGATAATCTGGAATGGGATAAACGCGCAGAGGAGCAGCGTCGTCATCAACGCATTCCCCCATTTGACGCGCCAGAGCGACAACGCGTAGCCTGTAATTGACGATAGCGCTAATGACATGATCAGGCTCGGAATTAAAATTCTGACCGAATTCCAGAACCCGGAGCGCAGGCCGGTGCAGTCAAATCCGTTGCACGCTTTTGTCCAGGCCGTCACCCAGGGTTCAGTCGTGAAATTCGCTGGGAGATTAAAAATATACCCTAAGCGGATTTCATCCATCGTTTTAAACGAGGTCACAAGAATCACATACAGCGGCAGCGCGAAAAAGAGGGCGCAGAACATCATGAAGAGATACAGCCCGAAACGCGACGGGTCAAAGGTTCGTTTTCGCGGGCGCGGCTGCGCAATGGGGAAATTGTGAGTCGGCGTCATTGGTTGTCTCCTCGTCGTAAAATGCGGTTCGTTACAAACAAGATGAGCAGCAGAATCACCACAAACAACAGCATCAACGCCGACCCCGCCGAGGCAAGGCCGATATTCTGCCTGCCAAAATAGGCGTTGAGAATAAAATAGGCTGGCACGGTGGAGCGCCCTCCCGGCCCGCCATTGGTCATCGCGACGATTAGATCATACGATTTCACGACCCCCATAAACAGGAGGATGATGCAGGTTAAAAAGGTGTATTTCATCATTGGCATGATGATTTCAAGATAGAAGCGCAGCGGCGGAATGCCGTCCACTTTCGCGGCTTTCCAGACTTCGCTATCCACGCCTTTTAATCCGGCTAACAGCAGCACCATGTAAAATCCGGTGCTTTGCCAGATCGCCGCCATGACGACCGTGTACATCACCCGTTCCGGGCGGGCGATCCAGTCGAAGGTAAACCCGGCAAATCCAAGATTCCGCACATATTGCTGAATCCCCATGCCAGGATTTAAAATCCACTGCCAGACAAGGCCGGTAATAATCAGCGAAACCGCTAACGGATAGAGAATCATCGTGCGGAAGGCCGATTCCCCCTTAATATCCTTATTCATGCAGATTGCCAATAGAAAGCCAAGCACGATACTACCGATGCTGCCGATGCCAAGAAACAGCACATTCTTCAGGGCAAGTATCCAGAGGGGGTTTTTGAATAAGCGCAGGAATTGTTTGAATCCGATGATCGCGTAATCCGGGAATTCGCGGCTGGCGGTGAAGGCGATCAGGATTGACCAGAAAGACGCCCCGATAAAACAGATGACGGTAATGCTCAGAGCGGGAATGAGCGCCAATTGAGGGGAAAGTTTGCTCCAACTGAACCTGCTTTTTTTCTTTTTCAGAGAGGCCATTCTGAATCCCTCCTCGTGGCATGGGGTATTTATGCCAAATTGATCGCATATCACGTAGAGACGTCCCGCCGGGGCGCCTCTACCGTCAAGGGGTGCATGAAATCGAGTTAATCATCATGAAAGATAATGAATACGCTTTCATAACAATTGAATAAATTGTCAATCTTTTTTTATCATCCTCGGATTTTTTAATAGATTTTATGCTTGCCGCCCGATTTTACGGGTGGATTCCCTGACCATCAGGTAGGGTTCCAGGATAATTTTGATCTTGTTTTCGCGAATGTCCTGACTGGTAATACGTTCTAACAATGTTTCAACGGCGAGCCGCCCGATTTCAGCAATCGGCTGAGCCACGCTGGTAAGAGTCGGGCGCATTTCAACTGCTAAAAATGTATTGTCAAACCCGACAATCGCGACATCTTCGGGAATGCGATACCCCTGCTCTATAAGAATATGGCTGACAATAATCGCGCCGAGATCGGTGGAGATAAAAAAGGCGGTTGTGTCGAGTCGCTCGCGTTCCTTGAGAAACGTCGAAAATTTTTCATGAATTTCATGCGATTCCGGCAGTTCGCTCCCTTTGCCAAGTTCGATGACATAGGCGTCCGAAAACGCGACGCCATGCTTGAGAAAGGCATCATAGAAACCTTGAAACTTCTCTTCATGCCTTGCCCCGATATAGCCGATGCGCGTATGTCCGGTTTCAAGCAGATGATTCGCCACGAGCGCGCCGCCGTGCTGATGTGAAATGGCGACGGAATCGAAACCGTCCACGTCGCACGTCACCGCAACCACCGGAATTCTGCTGTTGCGGAGAGTATTCAGATGCGGCGCGTCAGGCTCGACCGGCACAATAAACATACCGTCAACCTGGCGGCTGCGCAGCGTGTTGATGGCGTGTTTTTCCTTTTGCACGTTATCGCCGGAGTTGCAGAAAATAATGTTATAGCCATTCAGATTGGCCTCTTGCTCAATAATTTTTAAAACCTCGGCAAAATAGGGGTTGGAGATGTCTGGCAGAACCATGCCGAGCAGATACGATTGTTTTTTTGCCAGGCTTTGCGCGGTTCGGTTCGGCTGATAATCGAGCTTCCTGATCCATTGCATCACGTTCTGGCGGGTTTCGATGCTGACCGATGTGCTGCCGTTAATAACGCGCGAGACTGTCGCCTGAGAAACCCCGGCCTTTTGAGCAATTTCTTCCATGGTTGCCATACGTTGTCGTTCTCCTCTATATCGGCAAATGCGTTGACATAAGATAATGTATGCGCATACATCATCTTATGTCAGGAAAAATTGTCAAGAAATTGAATGCAATATGTAGGAGCGCCCCCCTGTGTTCGCCCGCCCCCTGCGTTCGCCAGAAAAACAGGGCAGACACAGGGGTCTGCCCCTACAACAGATTAATGCGGAACGGTATTGCTGACGAACGCCACATATTTGCCATCCGGCGACCATGACGGCACATTGATCGTCCCCTGTCCGCCATACAGGTAGGCGAGCACTTTAGGCGTGCCGCCATCAAGCGGCATCAGGCGCAGATAGACCCGTTTGGCTGCTGGATGATCGCTCGGTTCGACCTCGTTGATTAAGTACGTCAGGAAAATCACCCATTTCCCATCGGGAGAAATATGCGGAAACCAGTTATTGTATTCATCATCAGTGAGTTGTTCCTGATCGCTGCCGTCCGCCTTCATGCGCCAGATGTGCATCCGCCCGCTGCGCACGGAATTAAAATAGATATACTTGCCATCCGGCGTATATTCCGGTCCGTCATCCAGCCCAATCGCTGCTGTCAACTGCGTTTCTGCGCCACCGTCAACAGCGATGCGATAAATATCATAATCGCCGTTGCGCAGGCCGGTATAGACCAGATATTTGCCATCCGGCGACCAGCCATGAAGATACGAAGGCCCGGTCGTCGTCACGCGCTTTGGCGCGCCTCCCTGGATCGGAACGGTGTAAACCAGCGATACGTTATCCTCTTTGCGATGGCTGCTGATCGCCAGCATTGTCCCGTCAAACGAGATCACATGGTCGTTGTTGTTCCTGATTTCTTCGCCCGTATCAATCAATGTTGACACTTTCGTTGTCAGGTCAAACCGATACAAGCGCCCGTTGCTGTTATAAATCAACGCCTTGCCATCTCGCGTCCAATTCGGCGCTTCGAAGACATTATCGGCGCTGTAAATAATTTTGCGGTTGCCGCTTGCGACCTCTAATATTTCCAAATGGCTGCCAAACGGGTCTTTCCCGCGCTCGAATCCGGACTTCACCGGCACAACAATACGCACATCCCGAAACGCCGCCCGCTCAACAATATCCTCCTCATGCGAGCAAACATACAGCCCGACATATAACTCGTCACCCAAATCAATATCAGTCGCCTGAACCGCGACAAACGGCTCGCCATAGCGGGCAACCGACATGATGTAGGTCGTGCCTTTGCGCTCTAATTGAATCACATCTGCACTTTTCAGCGGAGATCGCACCTCTTCGGTTTCAGCGCCTTGCGTCCGCCGGAATTGCAGCGTCAGCAGTCCATCGCCGTGAATGCCGGTGCAGACGTTCGGCGAACTCGTGTCGAGAGTGGCACGCGCCATCCAACCCAACTTGCGATGCGGATTTTTCCCCTCACCGATCAGCGCGGCTCGCGTCGTGACAATGAAATCGCCTGTCATGCGCTTCCATACAAAATGAAAATCATCATGATTTCCCCAGATGTTCGCTCCAGCGCTAACGATGGAATACATCTGTTGCTCAACATCATACGCGCAAGAACCGGGATATTGAAGAGAACCAACGTCAGTGTGAGTTTCAAACTGACCGAACGCGTTATTATGTTGTGAAGAGGTCATAGGCGTGTCTCCTTTGGTGTGAAAAAATCGTTTGCTGGTAAGTCGAAACTATCGTTTCGGCTTATGTAGAATAAATGTAAGCGTATTCATAATCCACGTATAATTCGTATAAAAAATTGTCAATTGATAAATTCATTGTTTGAAAAACTACACGAATGTGTGTAAGAAAGGATGAAGACAGACATCCTTTCTTACACACATCCGTGTAGTTTGACCACAAAATGCTTGACATGCCTGAAATCGCTTTGTAGAGAGCAGATGCTGCATTCAAAAGAAGGGGAGTTATTTAGCGGCTACCGCGAAAGACACGAAAAACATCACGAGATTTTCGAATGACTGACCAAAGAGTTTCTCCGTATTTTCGTGTATTCGTGGTAAATAATTACAAAATAAGGAATAGAAATGATGTTGTCAGAGACCGCGATGCTGTCTGATAACATGTTTTCGCAACATATTATGGAACTCTTATTCGACATCGGCAATAGTCATACCGTGATCGGCTTGCACACGGAGAATTCCCATTTCAAAATCTGGCGGATTGGCACGAAAAGTTTTGAAACTGAGGACGAACTTTTCTCTAAAATTTACACGTTGTTTCAAGTGGATGGGATTCGAAAGGAAGAAATTTCTGACATCGGCGTATCGTCGGTCGTGCCGCCGGTCAATTATATCTTTGCCAAGTTAGGAGAAAAGTATTTTGGCCGCGCCACGCAATTCGTTACGCCGGACGCGCACGTGTTTGATATTGGCTATAAGGTGGATTATCCGCAGGAAATCGGCGCGGATCGGCTGGCAAACGTCTTCGCCGCCCGCAAAATTTACGGCGAAAACGTCATTGTGATCGATCATGGCACGGCGATTACGATTGACGTATTGCATCGCGGCAACTTCACCGGCGGCGCGATTCTGCCGGGCTTCCAGACGGCGATGCTGGCGCTTTTTTCCAATACCGCGCAACTGCCGCAGGTGGAACTGAAAATCCCAAAATACTCAGTTGGCAGGAATACCACCGACAACATTCAAATCGGCGTCTTAAAAATCACGATTCTCGGCATCGAGCGGCTGATTGAAGAGATTCGCAAGGAAACCGCGACCGATTTTACGATTGTGTCAACTGGCGGAATCGGCAAATTTTTGCAGGGGAGTTCGTATATTTTCGACACCTACGATTCCGATTTGACGCTCAAAGGGATTCTCTATTTTCTGCGCCGGAATTAAAAACATCAACGCAAACGGCGCAATAGACGCAAGGGGCGCAAACGTAAAAACAAGCTACAACGGTTGCGTCTTTTGCAACTCTTGCGCCGTTTGCGTTAAATATGTTCAATCGGCAGGCCGTTCATGCTCATGATTTTCAGGGCGTTGGTTGTGGGGCAGACGCCGGGGCGCAGACGGTAATCGAACATCATCGTTCCTTCTGTCACATCATCCCGAAAATGCGCGTTCCGCAAACTGCCGATCTGCTCGGCTAATTGCGCCAATTCCAGATCGTGCGTGGCGATCAGGCCGATGGCGCGCTGCGCGGCGAGATGCTGAATATAGGCGCGGCCTCCAATCAGGCGCTCGCGGCTATTCGTTCCTTTGAAAATTTCATCAATCAGCACACAAACCGGTAGCGCGTTGTCGGCGTGAATCGCGTCGATCATCTGCTTTAAGCGCCGCACTTCGGCATAAAAAAACGAAAAGCCGTCGGCAATCGAATCGTGAATCTGAATGCAGGAATAGACGCGAAACAGGCGCGTCTGCATCGCCGTCGCGTTGACGACGCTTCCGGCATACGCCAAACAGAGATTGACGCCGACCGTTTTCAGAAACGTGCTTTTGCCTGCCATATTCGAGCCAGTCAACAAGACAATATCGCCGGTTTCCGCAAGCTGAATGTCATTTGCCACGCACCGTTCCGCCGGAATCAGCGGATGCGCCAACGCGACCGCTTGAAATGCCGGCGTCTGCGCATCCTCAAGAATTTCAGGGAAAATGCAGTCAGGGTGCAGATAGGCGAAATCTGCGAGCGAGACGAGCGCTTCAAGCTCTGTCCACGCCTCGACCCAGCGCGGAAACTGCCGGGCGCATTCCGCCTGATAACGGGCAATGAACCACGCTGCCGTCATGTCCCAGGGAAACGCGAGATTGAGCAGCAATCCGGCCATCGGATTCATGCGCAGGCCGACGGCCGCGGTCAGCCAGGTCACTTTTTTCATGAGTGCAGAGGGCAGCGGCGTTTCCTGCCAGAATGGTGCGCACAGGTGTCGCAGATTGGGATGATTCGCGTAAGGGTAGCATTCGAGATAGTGCAGAATCGCCTTGAATTTGTCGAGTTCGTCATACAGTACCATCACGGCATCGAAACGTTCCTGGCATGTGGGCAGATTGACAAAATAGATGACGAGATACGCCGCCGCCGAAATCAGCCACCAGCCCGGCAGCCAGCCGAGCCAGAACGCGCCGAATAACAGGATGTTTACGACTGCGAGCATAAGCGCCGCTGGGAACATGTAGGAAGATCGCGTTTCTGTCGGATGAATGTGCAGCCAGCGCAGCAAGTTGTCGCCGTCAAGATGCTCTTTGGACACCAGGAGGCATTGCAACAGCAACTTATCGCGAAAGCGCGATAGCGGAATCAATTCCCGCAGCATGTTGCGGCGCGATTCGATCTGCTCGCGCTGCGGCGCGGCGTTCAGCAGCCAGTCTAACAGGCGTTGACTCCCCTGCCGCGAGACGGCGCGATTGATCAGACGATGCAGCGAACGCCCGCCGACAATATCGAGGTCAACAGCGAACGGATGCTGTTCGTCATACGCCGATGGCGGCGGTTCGGGGATATGCTGCCAGTCTAACGTCATGCGGGCGAGATGCGCGGATTTGATGGAATGCCAGAGGCGATGCCGCCGGATGCGCCTGCCGATTCGGTTGTAATGGATGGATTCGACCAGCATGATCAGCGCGGCAAAAATGAGCGATGTCCAGCCTGTCCAGTAGGTCAGGGCGAGGCCGAGAAAAAAAATGAGCGGACGAAAGCGGGCAACGCGTTCGCGCCGGGCTTCGAATCGTTCAATCTGCCGCTGAATGCGGCGAAGGTGGCGCTCAAGCGCCTGTGTGCGAGTTTGCGCGGTCGGTTTCATGCAGGCAGGTTTCTTGAATGCCTGCGCGATTTGTCAAGCAAAACCGTGCCCACTTTTCACCTCTTTGGGGGGGCAGGGATGTTACGTTTTGTCATTGCAAGGAGTGATACCGACAACGCCATCTCGCCAAATCCAGGATTGGTCGTCGCTGGCGCTCGCTCGCAATGACATGCGTTCACGAGAACTTCAGGCGTTCTCTATCACCGGCAGGCTGATTGTAAACACGCTCCCTTTGCCGACTGTGCTTTCCACCGTCACCGTTCCCTGGTGCGCCTGCACGATGTGTTTGACAATTGCCAATCCCAGTCCGGTACCGCCTAAATTGCGGCTGCGAGCTTTGTCCACGCGGTAAAAACGCTCGAAGAGACGCGGCAGGTGTTCCGCCGGAACGCCGCAGCCAGTGTCTTTGACGCTGATGAGAATCTGATCGTCTTGTCGCTTCCCTTCAACGTGAACCGTGCTGTGCGGGCCGCTATATTGGAGCGCATTATCTAACAAATTCCCCACAGCCTGTTCGAGGAGATCGGCGTTTACGTTGCCATATAAAGTTTCCGGCGCATCCAGGGTGATGGCAATTTCTTTTTCCGCTGCTTTCGGCGCACATGAGGTGATTGCCGCGCGCAGCACGTCAATAATGTTATTCTGTGCCAGCGCGATTTGTCCGGAATCTTCTCCCTGTTCTATTTTCGACAATGACAGCAGATCGTTAATGATGGTTTCCAGGCGATTGGCATTGCGGGCAATGATTTCCAAAAACCGGGGGGCTGCCTTTAAATCGGAGATCGCGCCAGTTTGCAGCGTTTCAATAAATCCTTTAATCGAGGTAATCGGCGTCTTCAATTCATGGGAGACATTGGCGACAAACTCCCGGCGCATATTTTCAAGTTGTTTTAATCGGGTAATATCGTGAAACACTAATAATGCTCCCTGAATGCGCGGATCGCCATTTTTCAACAATGTGCCGTATGCTCGCAAATATTGCTCACCATCAAAATCAATTTCAATGCTTTCTTCGACCGGCTTCTGGCTATTCAGCGTGGCTTTCAAGAAGCGCTGGATTTCGATGTTCCGAATAACTTCCTGAATGCTTCGATTCTTCACTGTGGCGACATCGAATCCGAACAGTTTACCCGCCGCCTGATTGCACCTGACAATTCGCTCTTCTTGATCGACCACGATCACCGCTTCTACCATGCTCGCCAACATCGTTTCAAGTTCATTGCGCTGCTGCGTGATCTGTTCAATGCGGTCATGCAACTGCGTCGCCATCTGGTTCATCGCTTCGGCTAACAACATGAATTCCTGCGATCCCGCCGGATAAATTCGATATTGCAGATGCCCGCTGGCAAACTGTTCCGCGCCCTTGCGGATGTCTTGCAGCGGCAGATTGATCCAATAGGCAATTCCAAAACTGACAAGCGCGGCTAACATGGCGATCACCACTCCGGCCACCACGATTTTTTCATCAAGCAGGCTTAATGCCCGCTGAATCGTCAGTACTGGCAAGGCCGCCCGCACGATGCCCGCGATCTGCCCGTTATTTTTCAGGGGAAGCGCGACATACATCATCTGTCGTTTGACGGTATAGCTATAGCGAGTTGAGATTCCAATCGTGTCGGTAAGCGCCGCTTGAATTTCAGGACGGTCCCCGTGGTTATCCATCTTCGCCGGGTCTTCCATTGAATCGCCGATCACCTGCCCTGATGGCAAAATCACCGTCATGCGGCTGCCAAGCGTGCTGCCGAACGTTTGACAGAGCGCATTCACGCGTTCTTGCTGTTCCGGGGAAAAGGGTTCCTGGAGCATGGATTGAAACAACTTGACGTGCGCTTCAAGGCGCTGCTGCGTTTCACGCAAATAAAATTTTTCCGTCGCGCTGGAAATATACAACGCCGCTGCTGCCAGCGCCGCCATGATAATCAGGAGATAGGACGGATAGATTTGCCAGATGAGTTTGCGATGTTGTAGGAGCATATATTTACGACTGTGTTCGCCGAAGAGTTGATACTTATGCGGCTCGAATTCGCGTCGAACGGCTTCAGCGAACACAACTGTTCGCTGGGATAGTTCAAAAGTTATGTTTATTCATTATTAAAACGATACCCGACCCCGCGCACCGTTTCGATGAGGTGTCCCATTGCGCCTAATTTTTTGCGCAGGCCGACGATTTGGACATCTACGGTGCGATCCGTGACGATATAATCGTCGCCCTTAACGGTATCAATAATTTGATTGCGGGTAAAGACCCAGCCCGGACGCCGCACTAAACAGAGTAGCACGCCAAATTCCGTGGAGGTCAATTTCACTGGATTGCCCTGTACCCGGACTTCATAGCGGGTGGGATCAATATACAATTCCTGGATGGTGAAGACGCGCGTTTCCGGCTGTTCGACGCGCTGCTGCTGACGTAAAACCGCTTTAATGCGGGCGAGCAGAATGCGCGGGCTGAACGGCTTGGTCACATAATCATCCGCGCCTAGTTCCAGCCCGATGACCACATCGGCTTCTTCCCCCTTCGCCGTCACCATAATAATCGGAATATGCGCCGTCAGCCGGTCATGTTTTAAAATTTTGCAGACTTCCAACCCATCTACTCCGGGCAGCATGAGATCGAGGATAATTAAGTCGTACATATCGCGTTTCACCTGCTGTAAGGCCTCTTCCCCGGACATGACGCTGGTCGCCTGATAGCCCGCCTGCGCCAGATTATACGCGATTAACTCTAAAATATCCTCTTCATCCTCGACCAATAAGATTTTTTCTTTTGCCATATCTATTCACTTCCTAACATTTTTTGATCACCCACCCCTTGCCCCTCCCAGGAGGGGAATGTCAGGCAGAGTCGCCTCGATCCGCGATTCCCCTCC
>DF820456.1:168442-169051 GCA_000739515.1 Candidatus Moduliflexus flocculans | reverse complement strand
ACCCACCCCTTGCCCCTCCCAGGAGGGGAATGTCAGGCAGAGTCGCCTCGATCCGCGATTCCCCTCCGGGGAGGGGCAAGGGGTGGGTTGAAAAATTATGTTAGGAATTGAAGCCATATCTACTTAATTTATTTCTGAGAGTTCAACAGGACGAAATTTGTCGTCTTCATACATGCTATGCCGTACAATGCTGCCACTGATCAGATAAATCACATCTTCGGCGATGTTCGTTGCATGATCGGCGATCCGTTCCAAATAGCGGGAAACGCTCAATCCTCCTAATAATTGCTCGCTATGATCGGGGTGTTGAAGAATCGCCTCGCGCACATTGCGATACATCGCGCGATTTTCTTCATCAACCTCGTCATCCAGACTGCATACGTCATTGGCTAACCCAATATTCCATTGAACGAGCGCATCAAGGCTTTTACGCAACATTTCCTGCACTCGGCCTGACATGCGGCCAAAATCAAACGGCAGCGAAATTTCCCGCACCGTCGAAAGACTGGCCGCCCGTTCCGCAATCGCCACCGCCAAATCGCCAATGCGCTCTAAATCATTATTGATTTTCAACACGGCGATAATCACTCGCAGATCAACCGCCACCGG
>DF820456.1:158844-168347 GCA_000739515.1 Candidatus Moduliflexus flocculans | reverse complement strand
CAATGCGCTCTAAATCATTATTGATTTTCAACACGGCGATAATCACTCGCAGATCAACCGCCACCGGCTGATGAAGCGCTAAAATTTTTAAACAACTCTCTTCCAATTCGACTTCCATGTCATCAATGTCATTATCGCCATCAATAATGCGTTTGGCAAGAGAAATATCACGCTTATTCAGCGCTTTTACGGCGTTTGCCACGCGCTCTTCGACGATGGCACCTAAAGTCAATAATTCTTTTTTTAAAGCTTCAATTTCTTTTTGTAAACGAATCATAACGTTCGCTGGCGATAATGACAGGGGCGAGGTTTCCTCAGCCTGGCACAGGAGGAATGCTGCGCTCTTGGGCGCGGAGACCTCGCCCCGACATGTGCCGCGTTAAATTTCATACTCTGGCTTGTAATGGGTGTTCCTTTTTTACGGTGAGCGTTCTTCGCTCTTCGACAAAGGTGTTCACGCGCTGATAAATCTGGTCGCGCACCATGCGGGTTTTCATGATTCTTTGCTCTTCCGGCCCTTTGAATGAAGACGGGTCTTCGAATGTCCAATGCAGGCGTTCCGCCTTGCCAGGAAACACCGGGCAGCGTTCTCCCGCCGCTTCATCACAGACGGTAATCACATAATCATACTGTTTGCCTTGTTTGACAAAATCGAACACATCATGAATCTGTTTGCCAGTTAAATCAATGCCAATTTCTTGCATCACGGCAATGACCACCGGATTGAGTTGCCCCGGTTCAAGTCCGGCGCTTTCAGCGTAAAAATCATCGCCGCCGATGCGATTCAAAAACGCCTCCGCCATCTGGCTTCGGGCAGAATTATGCACGCAGACAAATAAGACTGTGCGGGTATTCATATTGTCCTCCAATTTCATACCTCACAGGTGTTAAAAATCTGTGGGTATTCTGGTCTCATCCAAATCGTCCAGTGATGTAATCTTCGGTTTGTTTATTGGCCGGATTGGTAAATATCTGCTTTGTCGGGCCGTATTCGACGATATAGCCTTTATAAAAAAACGCCGTAAAGTCCGAAATGCGGGCGGCTTGCTGCATGCTGTGCGTCACAATGACAATGGTATAATTCCCTTTTAACGACTCCATCAAGTCCTCGATTTTACTTGTCGCCACCGGATCAATCGCCGAGGTCGGTTCATCCATCAGCAACACTTCCGGTTCGAGGGCAATCGTGCGAGCAATGCACAGGCGCTGCTGCTGCCCGCCAGACAGCGCGATCCCCGGCTTGTCGAGCTTATCTTTGACTTCGTCGAGCAGCGCGGCGAGTTTCAGCGCAGATTCCACGCGCCCTTTTAACTCGCTTTTCGGCATTTTAAAATGCAGGCGCAGCCCGTAGGCTACATTTTCAAACACGCTCAACGGAAATGGCGTCGGTTTTTGGAAAATCATGCCGATTCTGCGGCGCAATTCGATGAGATCAACTGATGGGGACAGCAAGTTTTGTCCATCAAACAACACTTCTCCGCTCGCTTTCTGATCCCGATACAACTCAAACACGCGGTTATAGACGCGCAGGTGCGTGGATTTTCCACAGCCGGACGGGCCAATAATCGCAGTCACTTTCCCGGCGGCAATATCTAAATTGTTTTCAAATAAGGCTTGCTGCTGCCCGTAAAAAAAGCTTAACGCACGTGCGGAAATCTTGGGGGGAACGATAGATGGCAAGTCGTTCGCAGACATGTGAAATTCATTCATAACAGCCGCCTGAGAACGTGTCTCTTGCGGCTTCTGCTCCTGATGTTTCATAGTAATTGCATGATCTCCAGAAGAGGCTGGCTGTGGCAGCGTTTCTTTTCGAGATTCCTGAGAAAGCATGGCATTCATCGTTTTGACTCCTTTACAACCCATCGCGCAAGAATATTCAAGGCCAGCACTGTCACCATAATCACAAGTGACGCGCCCCAGGCCATACGATTCCAATCATCATACGGCGACATCGCATATTGATAAATCGTGACTGTCAAGTTCGCGACTGGCTGGCGGAGCGATTTCAGCATATACGGGCTATTTAATGCGGTAAATAATAACGGCGCGGTTTCGCCGCTGACTCGCGCCACAGAAAGCAGCACGCCGGTAATCAGGCCAGTTTTGGCGGCGCGAAACAAGATGCCGGTTGTCGCCATCCAGCGCGGATTTCCGATTGACATCGAGGCTTCCCGCAACGCATTCGGCACCATGCTGAGCATATCTTCAGTCGTGCGCGCCACCACCGGAAACATCAAAATCGCCAACGCCACTGCCCCGGCGTAGGCGGAAAAATGTTTAAACGGAAACACTAAGATCGTATAGACAAACAAGCCGATAATAATTGAGGGAATGCCCATCAGCACGTTGACCGTAAACCGGACAACCGCCCCTAAGTGGGTATGCTTGCCGAACTCGGCAAGATAAACGCCCGCCAAAATGCCGGTTGGCACGCCAATCAGCGTTGCCAGCACGGTCATCAGCACGGTGCCCAAAATGGCATTCAACAATCCGCCGCCTGCCATGCCAGGCGGAGCCGGTAGGGCGGAAAAAAATTTCCAGTTAATCGCGCCCATTCCCTGACGAAACACTTCAATCAGAATCCAGCCTAAAAAGAAGATTCCGATCAGCGCTGCCACCGTCGCGATACATTTAATGAGCATATCAATGGCTTTTCGGCGAATAGCCGAACTCGGCGTCATAACAAGTCTCCTCCCATGCTCTTTTTCACGCGCTTCAGCCACCATTGCGTGACGATTTGCAGCGCGAACGTCATGGTAAACAACACTAATCCCAATTCCATCAACGCGCTTAAATACATCGGATCAGACGCTTCGGCAAATTCATTAGCTAAGCGCGAGGCGATGCTATTGCCCGGCGCGAAAAGCGATATTGACATTTTGCTGCTATTCCCGATCACGAACGTGACTGCCATTGTTTCACCAATAGCGCGGCCTAAGCCGAGAAAGCAGGCGCCAATCATGCCCTGAACTCCGTACCGCACCGTCACGTCTCGCGTCACTTCCCACGTCGTCGCGCCCATGCCATAACCCGCCTCTTTCATCACATGCGGCACCATACGGAAGACATCTCGCATGACTGAACTGATAAACGGGAGAATCATTAACGCTAAGATGATTCCAGACGTCAACAGCCCGATTCCCATCGCCGGGCCTTTAAAAAAGGGCAAAAAGCCAAAATGCTTTCCGAGCCAGGGCTGCACATATTTCGCCATAAACGGCGCAAACACAAATAAGCCCCACATGCCATAAATAATGCTGGGAACTGCGGCCAGGAGTTCAATCGCCTGTCCCGCAATCGTTCCGATGGTCGGATGCGCCAACTCCACTAAAAATAAGGCGATCACCAGACTCAGCGGCACGGCAATCGCCATGCCAAGGAACGTCGAAATTAACGTGCCGGAAATACTGCTTAACGCGCCAAATTGCTGTTTGACCGGGTTCCAGGTTTTTGAAAAAAGAAATCCCACCCCGAATTTTTCGATTGTCGGCCACGATTGTTGAATTAAGGTAAAAAAAATCCCGGCCATGATAATAAGAATCAGCGCCGCGCAGGAAGCTGTCAGCGCTTTAAACAAGACATCAGTCGTTTTATGTGTCTTCCAACTGTGCGCGCGTTCGATAGATTTTGCTGGAACGTCTGTTATGGTTGTCATATTGCTCCAATAAAAAGACGCCTCGACGAGGCGTCTCTTTTTCGTCATGCATCCGTTATTTTGCCGGCCAGGCAGGCGCTCCGTTGATTTTCACTTGTTCTGTCCAGACCTGCTGCACCATCTTCACGACATTTTCCGGCATCGGCACATATTGCAATCCTGTTGCGATGTCAGCGCCGTGCGTGTAGCACCAGTCGAAGAATTTTAACATGGCCGCTGCATTTTCCGCGTTCGCCTGTTCTTTGTAGATCAAGATGTAGGAAACGCCGGTAATCGGCCAGCTATCTTTGCCCGGCTGATCCGTCAGGAAGAGCGCGAAACCCGGAGCGTTCTGCCAATCCGCATTCGCGGCAGCAGACTGGAACGAGGAGATCGTGGCGTTGACCACATTGCCTTCGCGATTTTTCAGCGCGACATCCGCTAATTTATTCTGAAGCGCATAGGCATATTCCACATACCCAATCGAACCTTCGACCTGTTGCACATACGCGGCCACGCCTTCATTCCCTTTGCCGCCCACGCCCGCTGGCCACTCGACTGTTTTGCCCACGCCGATTTTTTCTTTCCATTCCGCCGACACTTTGGAGAGGTAGTCGGTGAAAATGTTGGTCGTGCCAGAGCCGTCGGAACGATAGACCACCGTAATATCCTGTGCCGGCAGTTTTACGCCCGCGTTCAATTCGGCAATCGCGGCATCATTCCATTTCGTAATTTTGCCGAGGAAAATATTCGCTAACACGTCATTGCTCAGTTTCAACGCGCCTGGCGCGATATCTTTAATATTCACAACCGGCACGACGCCGCCCATGATCATCGGAAACTGAACCAATCCGGCTTCATTTAATTCGTCAATGCCCAGCGGAGCATCCGACGCGCCGAAATCAACGGTTTTGGCTTTAATCTGCGCGATCCCGCCGCCGGAACCGATGGACTGATAATTCAACTTCATGCCGGTGAGTTCATTGTATTTGAACGCCCACTGTGAATAGACCGGAAACGGAAACGACGCGCCCGCGCCATTAATCGTGATTTCTGCCGACGCCATCGTGCCGACGGCGAATAACGCAACTGCTGCAAGCGTAGAAAACAGCTTCTTCATAATCTTCTCCTTGTTATTCTTGTTTGTGTTGATGTGTTATTATTCTGCGTTGCCAATACTGCGAAACATGCCTGTAAACACGTTCGACTGACACACTGTCGCTGCAATGTTAGGGAAATGTGAGGGAATTATAAAACTTGCGTGAACGTCGTGGAATGCCTGCTAAATTGGGATCACATCGGAAGAGATGAATTTACAAATCTATTCTCGCCGGAACTTCCACCGACAGCATGGCAATAAGTTCTTCTACGAGTTTTTGATGCTGTTCCAGCGAGGTGGATTCGGCGTTTGTCGTGCCGCGTATTTGCAATTCTGCCGGCGCGAAGGTCGAGATTTGTTCAACAGGTTGCTGTCGGAGTTGCGCCAGCAGCAGCTCGCCGAGAAATTTTCCTAACTCATATTGCGGAATTCGAATTGTCGTCAAGGAGGGCGTGACAATCGAAGCCATTGCAATGTCATCAAAGCCGACAATCCCGACATCTTGCGGAATGCGTTTTCCTAAATGCTGCGCGGCAAAAATTGCGCCTAACGCCATTAAGTCGTTATGGCAAAAGATGGCGTCTAAATTTTGGAGTGCTAACAATTCGAGCGCAGTGCGATACCCGCCATGCAGCGAGGCTTTATCGTTCCTGATATAACGCGGGTCAAAGGTCAAGCCTGCGGTTTCCAACGCCTGTTGATAGCCTGCAAGGCGGCGCCGCCCCACAGCATTATGGGCAAATGTGGAAAGATGCCCGATTTTTTTATAGCCCTGTTCGATCAGATGTTGCGTGGCGCGGCGCGAACCGCCAATGTCATCCAAATTTGTAATGACGTGATGCGGGCTGATCGGCTCACCCTCAAAGCCAATCGTCACCAATGGCAGATGCGCGCCAATCATCGCGGCCAATTCCGTTCGAGGAATCTGCGTGCTCCATAAGACAATCCCATCAACCCCTCGACTAATCAACAAATCGAGGTAATATTTTTCTCGCTCTTCATCTTCGCTGGTGCTGCATAAAAACAAGTTGTAGTGCTGCTGATACAAGGCGTCTTCGCAGCCGCGAATCGCTAAATTGAAGAATGGATTAATAATATCGGGAATCAGCACGCCGATGGTGTTGCTTTGGCCGGTGATCAGGCTGCGCGCCATCTGATTCGGACGATAGCCCAGAATTTTGATGGATTCCTGAACTTTGGAGCGCATTTCCGCGCTGATATACGGCCAATCATTCACAACATTGGAAACCGTTCGCGGAGACACTCCGGCATGTTGCGCCACATCTTTCAGAGTAACAACTTTTTTTCGCTGTGCCATGGTTTGCTCCTTATATAAGCGTTCAATCTTGTCAAGAAGGAATTGCGCTCACGGCTATCTGGATTGGGGAAATTTTGTTCAATCATAATATGCAACGCTGCACGCATCGTTGTATATTTGTCAATAGAAATTTATTATAATTGTGATTGTTGCGTTGAAAATTTTGCAAAAATCTTAAAAATATTTTTTATATTAAAAATAATATTTTCAATATATTATATGAGATTAATTATTCAAAAATACAAAAATATAAAATTCTTATTGACAAGAAAATATTTAATGTGCAGCGTTGCACATAACGCAGCACATTAATACAAATTGTGCGGCGGGATTCATCGTGATGTCACCAATATATTTATCTCAGTCGCCAGAGAAAGATGTTTGGCCTGATTGCGGAGAATCGGGAACAGGCATGTGTTTCTCGGCGCAAAAGGAGTTTGCTGTATGCGCAAGACAATGGTATTGATACTGGCATTATGCCTCATGGCAGGATCGGCCATAGCCGAAACGATTACGGTTCAAGTCTGGAATCGAAACAACTTGATGGGCGACATTGTGAATGCGTTTAACGCAAAAATGGAAGAGGAACAAAAGGGAATTCGCGCGGAATTCACCTTGATTCCTTACGAAGAACAGCAAGTGAAATTCATTACGGCCATTTCCTCGCAAACTGCTCCTGACGTGTATGGTCTGGATTTGATTAACTTCCCGTATTTTAACTCGATTGGCGCGTTTGCGGATATTACGGAGCAAGTCAACGCGCTGCCGTTCAAAGATCAATTCAATCCTGGCATGGCGCGGGAAGGCGTCTGGCAGGGCAAAACGTACGCGATTCCGTTGTATAACGATAACTCCGCGTTGATTTACAACAAGAAGCTTTTCGAGGCTGCCGGATTAAAAGAAGCCCCGAAAACATGGGCGCAGGTCAAAGAATACACAGAAAAGCTCACCCATGACGATCAGTATGGCATCACGTTCTGCGGCGCAGTCAATGGCATGACGGCCTTTACCTGGACGCCTCATTTGTGGATGAATGGCGGGGATGTGGGAACAGAAGAAAATGCCACCCGCACGACCATCACCTTGAATTCCAAAGAAGCGGAAGAAGCGCTGCAATATTGGGCTGATCTGGCGAAATTTGCCCCGGAAGGCGCCCCGACCTACACCTATCCTGATTATTATAACGGATTTACCTCAGAGAAAGTGGCGATGATTTTCGGTGGCAGTTGGCACATCGCGGCAATTTCGAATGATAAGCCGCTGCTGGATTTCGGCGTAGTGATGTTCCCGACTCCGAAAGAAGGCCAGCCTTCGAGCGCCTTTATGGGCGGCGATGATATCGGCATCAGCGCCCAGACCAAAAATTTCGACGCTGCCTGGGAATTTGTAAAATTTGCTGTCTCGGAAGAAGTTCAAGCGGATATTATTGCGAAAGCGAAAACGGTGCCTGGCCGTTTGGATATTGCCGCGAAAAACGAATATTTCGATGAAGACCCGCGTTACTACGTGTTCGCGGAGAGCGGCAAAGTCGGCAAAGCCCCTTACACGACGAAATGGGTGGAAGAAACCAACGTCCTCGGCGCGATGATTGCCGAAGCCTTAGCCACCAAAGGCGCAACTCCAGTCAAACCGATCCTGGAGAAGGCGGCAAAAGAGATGGAAGCCGTGTGGAAGAATTGAACGGTCAACCAACCTGACAGGCGTTCAGCGCCTGTCAGGTTCCAACCCTGCCACAGATGAAAGCCTTATTCAACTCGCTGCGAAAAAATGCCTGGGCCTATCTTTTTATGCTGCCAGCCTGCGCGTTAATCCTTCTGTTTTTTGTGTTCCCGTTAGGCTGGAACTTGCTGTTGTCGGTGTCGGAATGGGATTTGCTGAAAAATACCGGGCGTTTTGTGGGCTTGAAAAATTATCAGACGGTCTTCCAGCAAGCCGTCTTTCAGAAAGCGTTCGTCAATACCACTGTCTATACCGTGATCGTCGTTCCGTTGTTATTAGGTCTTGGCATGTTGATGGCGCTGTTGATCGCGCGGAACATCCGAGGAGTCAGCCTCTTTCGGGCAATATACTTCATTCCCTGGGTGATTCCCTGGGTCGCGGCAGGCCTGATCTGGCGTTTCATGTATAACGATATCTACGGCATTATTAATTACCTGCTTCGTAGCAGCGGCCTGATTACCAACGCCATTCAATTTTTCAATAATCGCTGGATGGCCGTGTTCTCCGTGATTATGATGGTGTTATGGAAAGCCTCCGGCTTTACCATGGTGATTTTGTTAGGCGGATTAAAAGGCATCCCGGAGCAGATTTACGAAGCGGCTTCGATTGACGGCGCCAGCCCTCGTCAGCAATTCTGGCATATCACCCTGCCGTTGATGCGCCCGGCGATTGCGACGGCGGCGATTCTGGCGGTCAATGGGTCATATTTAGCCTTCGATCACTTCTTTGTCATGACCAACGGCGCACCCGGCAACACCACCGAAACGATTTTAACCTGGGCGTACAAAGTCACGTTCAAGCAGTTCCATTTAGGCTACGGCGCGGCCATGTCTATTGTGTTGTTAGTCATTACCGGAATTTTGGCGACGCTGCAAATCCGGTATTTCAAACTGTTAAAGATTTAAGGAGAGACCGTGATGATGACACCTCAATCGTTACATCATGAAACGTCGCCGCCGACTGCGGCGTGGATGAAAACGTTCCGGCGGCAGTGGCCTATTTATGCGTTGAATTTTGCCTTGCTTCTTCTCCTGATTTTGCCGTTTTACTGGACGCTCATTTCGTCGCTTAAGCCAGAACAGGATATTGTGACCTATCCGCCCCGCTTCGTGCCGAATGTATGGACGTTGGAGCATTACGTGAAACTGCTGGCGAAACCGGATGCCCGCGTCATGATCTGGAATAGTTTATTGATTGCGCTCGGCACTGTCTGCTTAGTGTCATTCTGCTCGACGCTCGCCGGGTTTGTGGTGGCAAAAGTTGATTTTTTCGGACGGAAATTCCTCTTTGCGCTGATTATCATGGCGATGCTCCTACCATTTCAATCTATCGTCGTGCCGCTCTTTTTGGAAATGAAGTTCTTCCGGCTCATTAACACGCGGTTAGCGCTGGTGTTGATCAGTTCAACATTTCAACTCCCCCTGGGATTGTTGATTATGAAAAATGCGTTTGCCGCGCTGCCAGCCGAAATGATGGAGTCTGCGCAGATTGACGGATGCAGTTATATTCAGGCATTTTGGCGCATTATGCTGCCGAATGTCAAAATCGGGATTGCCACCGTCGCCATCTTCACCTCAGCAACGGTCTGGAACGACTTTTTGCCTGCGCTGATATTTATGACGACGAAAGACAAATATACCTTGCCAGTCGGCCTT
This sequence comes from Candidatus Moduliflexus flocculans, assembly GCA_000739515.1. GTDB lineage: Bacteria > Moduliflexota > Moduliflexia > Moduliflexales > Moduliflexaceae > Moduliflexus > Moduliflexus flocculans. The sequence continues at coordinate 158,922 of DF820456.1, read as the reverse complement.
TCGATGTCCTATCAGCCGCCGTTTCAGGTCTATTGGGGGCCGGTCATGGCGTTGTCTGTCATTACGTTCGTGCCGACT
>DF820456.1:107834-158803 GCA_000739515.1 Candidatus Moduliflexus flocculans | reverse complement strand
TCAGCCGCCGTTTCAGGTCTATTGGGGGCCGGTCATGGCGTTGTCTGTCATTACGTTCGTGCCGACTTTAATCCTGTTTTTGTTCACGCAACGCTATTTTATCGCCGGCGTCTCCGCCGGGGCGCTGTCAGCGGAATAAAATGATACGATTCAGGTTCTAACGTTTTTGATAACCCACCCCTACCCCTCCCAGGAGGGGAATCGCTGTCTCGAACCGCGATTCCCCTCCTGGGAGGGGGAAGGGGTGGGTTGTAAAAAATACGTGAGGACGTAGAAATGATACAAAAAAAGGAGAATATTATGAAAATGGATCGCGCATCTAAAATCTATCGTGTGAGTCTGTTAACGCTTTGTGTTCTGCTTATGGCTATCGGCATGGCAAGCGCCGCGCCGAAAGTGCTGGTGATTAAAGATGTTGATGTCAAAGCCGAAACCGATGCGTTTGACATCCTGAAAGAAGCGTTCCCGATGGACGTGAATGTCATTGCCTGGAATCAATTGGAAACCGAGGATTTAGCGGCATATAACGCGCTGATTGTCGGCAGCCGGTTGTCGGATAAAACCATCAACGGCCTGAGCGCCTATGGGACGAAAATTCTCCAGGCTGTTCGGGACAATGGGCTGGGCTTTCTGAGCTTGAATAATTATATCTTCTTTAAAGACGGCAAAACCCCTGAAAAATGGACGCAGGTGCAATTCCGTTCCGTGCTGCCGAAGCATTCTGATGATCCCCGCGAGCCGATTTATCAAAAACTGTATCGGGTTTTTGACGAGCATTTAGCGACGGCGCCATTTAACATTACCAGTCCGGCCAAAACAGAATTTGCTGATTTTCTCGGCGCGAACTACCGCGCAGTTCCGCCGCGCACGATTTACGCAAATCCAATCCCATTAGGCAAGACATTGGAAACGATTTTTTCTGAATACCTAAACACCGCGCCCTTGCCAGCCTTCGGATATATTGGCAATATCAATCACGAACACTGGCAGGTCATTCTCGAAGGCGAGTTTCGCGGAACGCCGCAAGCCGTGATGCTTGGCGCATGGGAAGGGAAAGGCCGCGTTCTTCTCTCCACCCTTTTCTTAGATCATGATGTTGCGGTGGCAAAAAATGACGCCGCAAAAAATATGTACATCGAGACCCTGAAGTGGATAACCAACACAAACTGAACTCTTCTAAAAACAACGAGGATACCATTATGCAGAAATTACACCCCATCCCATTCAACCAAGTGACTATCGGCGGTCATTTTTGGGAACCGCAATTGCGACGCAATCGCGACGTTTCGATTCCCGGAATTTATCAACTTTGCCAGGATACTGGCCGCCTTGCGATGCTGCACAAAGGCTGGAAGCCTGCGCCGGGCCAGGAAGCTCACTTCTTTTGGGATTCGGATGTCGCCAAATGGCTGGAAGCCGCCAGCTATTCCTTAGCCACTCATCCCGATCCGGCCTTAGAGCATCGAGTGGATGAGGTTATCAAACTTTTTGCCGAGCTTCAGGAAACCGATGGGTATGTGAACTCCTATTTCATCAATATCGCGCCGGAATATCGCTGGAAGAATTTGAGCTTTTTTCACGAACTGTACTGTGCGGGGCATCTTATTGAAGCGGGCGTCGCCCATTTTCAGGCGACCGGCAAAGAGACGCTGTTGAATGTCGTCCGGCGGTTTGCGGATCATATTTACGATGTCTTTGGCCCCGGCAAGCGCGTGGGAATATGCGGTCATCAAGAAATCGAATTGGCATTAGTCAAACTGTTCCGCGTGACCCATGAGCAGCGGTATTTGGAATTGAGCCAGTTATTCCTGGATCGGCGCGGCAATACGACAGTGTTCAAAGATGAAGGCCAGGATTTGCCGCCGCACGTGATCCCCTGGTATCGTCAGTTTTACGGGGCTGCTTTGCCGCAGACTTCTCAATCGCTTTCAGAGCCACGCGTGACCACCTGGGATCAGCAATCTTGCGGAGAAAGCGACCAATTTTCGACCGAATATTGCCAGGATCATCTTCCCGTGCGGCAACAGACCCGCGCGGTTGGTCACGCGGTGCGCGCGATGTATATGTACAGCGCAATGGCGGACGTTGTTTACGAAACCGGCGATCAAGAACTTCTGGCCGCGTTGGAGCGCCTCTGGGAAAATGTCTGCGAACAGCAAATGTATGTAACCGGCGGAATTGGCCCGTCGCGCTTTCGCAAAGGGGATACTGAAGACTTCGAAGGTTTTACAGGAGACTATGATTTGCCAAATCTGACCGCGTATGCCGAAACCTGCGCAGCCATCGGCATGGTATTCTGGAATCATCGGATGTTCCATATCGCGCCACAGCGCCGGTTTATGGATATTGTCGAACGCGAATTGTATAATGGCGCATTGTGCGGGGTTTCGTTGGATGGCACACGCTTTTTCTATGAAAATTCGCTGCAAAGCAAGGGAAATCATCATCGGCAGACATGGTACGCGGTGGCCTGCTGCCCGCCGAACTTAGCGCGATTGCGAGCGTCATTAGGCCAGTATATCTATTCTCAGGCGGAACGCGACGTATTTGTCAATCTGTTTATTCAAAGCGCGGTAAATCTCGAAATCGGTTCGCAATCTGTCCATCTGCGCCAGGAGACCGATTATCCCTGGGATGGAACGATTCGCCTGACTGTCGAGGCTGCGCAGCCGACGCACTTTGCCTTGCATCTCCGGCTGCCGGAATGGTCTCGTCAGGCCGAGCTTCTGCTGAATGGGCAGGTGGTGGATATTGCCGAGGCAACAAATGCAAATGGCTATATTTGCCTTGATCGCGAATGGCAGCACGGCGATCAGATCATCTTCACATTAGCGATGTCGGTCGAGCAGATCGAATCGCATCCCGCCGTGTTGGATAATATCGGGTGCGTCGCGCTGCAACGCGGCCCGGTAGTCTATTGCTTAGAACAATGCGATCATGCCGTGCCATTACATCACATCGTTCTGCCGCGCACAGCCCAGTTTACGACGCAATTCGAACCCAGCGTTTTACAGGGCGTCGTCGTATTAAAAACGACCGGTCTGGCAGCGCAAGAAGGCACGCCCTCCTCGCGACTCTATCGCAAAGACCCGGTCATCGCCTATCACCCTTGCGAAGTCACGGCGATCCCATACTATGCCTGGGATAATCGTCAGAGTGGCGCCATGCGGGTCTGGATACGATCTCTGGCCTGAAGAATGTGAAAAACAACTCAGGAGCGTAAACGCTTGTTTTTGCGGCGCATTGATTGACATCGTCACACCGCAAAGCAAGCGTTTGCGCTCGTTCTGTTTTTCTTATGCGAGCATAGAGCATTTTCTTCACGCTCCTGCGATACCGAAAACCTTATTTAAGTAAAATGCAAAAAATAACTTCATGCAAGAAACCTCACAGGTCGTTGAGACCTGTGAGGTTTGTGCCGAACTTATTTTTAAATGTAATGACACAGAACGTGATGGCGAGGAAATAGCTGTCAGACACCTTCAAGGTGTCTAGCTTGTCCATAACCTTGTATGTCAATACATTTAAACTTTACGAAGGTAATAGTTTCTTGCCTGTTTCGTGATAACATGTTAAAAAATTACTTGACAAAACGAAAACGTTTACTTCCGTGAGATCGTTGTAATTGCGGTTATTATTTTTTTATCGAAAAACGAAAACGTTTACTGAGGACAATTACTTTAATAGAACACTGATTGGACTGATAACGCTGATATTCACTGAGCGTGATGTTTGATGACTTCTCTCTCCGGCATAAATTCCGGAGTTAGTCATTAGTCATAGAGAATCAGCCCGCTCAGCGTTCTATTTGAGAAAGCTCATTTATGAAACAAGCATGGTGGAAAGAAAGCGTAGTGTATCAGATTTATCCGCGCAGTTTTTACGACAGCAACGGCGATGGCATTGGCGATTTGCGCGGGATTATTCAGAAGCTCGATTATCTCAAAGAACTTGGCGTCAATGTCGTCTGGCTCTCGCCGGTTTATAAATCGCCGAACGACGATAATGGCTATGACATCAGCGATTATCAGGACATCATGGACGAATTCGGCACATTAGCGGACTGGCGCGAACTCATCGCCGGGATGCACGAACGCGGCATCAAACTCGTCATGGATTTGGTCGTCAATCATACCTCCGACGAACATCGCTGGTTTCAGGAGTCCCGTCAATCCAAAGATAACCCGTATCGCGATTACTACATCTGGCGTCCCGGCAAAGACGGGCGCGAGCCGAATAACTGGAAATCATTTTTCGGCGGATCGGCCTGGCAATATGACGAACTGACCGGCGAATATTATCTCCATCTCTTCTCGAAAAAACAGCCTGATCTCAACTGGGAAAATCCTAACGTGCGCAAAGATGTCTTCAAGATGATGCACTGGTGGCTGAAACAGGGCGTGGACGGTTTCCGCATGGATGTGATCAACCTCATCTCGAAAGTCCCCGGTCTGCCTGACGTGCCGCCTGTCAACGATGACCGCTATCAATTTGGCAGTCAATATTTCGCCAATGGGCCGCGCCTGCTGGAATTTCTCGACGAAATGAAACGAAGCGTCCTGTCGCACTACGACATTCTCACGGTCGGCGAAACGCCCTTTGTGACGACGAAACACGCGATTGACATGACCAACGAAGAGACCGGCGCGTTGAAGATGGTCTTCCAGTTCGAACACATGGATATTGACCGCGACCGGGGCAGCATAAAAGCCTGGAAACTGACGGAATTGAAGCGGATCATGAGCCGCTGGCAGAACGATTTGGAAGGGAAAGGCTGGAACAGCATTTACCTGACCAATCACGACCAGCCGCGTCCGGTGTCGCGTTTTGGAAATGATACGCAATACCGCGTCGAATCGGCCAAAATGCTCGCTACCTTCACGCATTTGCAGCAAGGGACGCCCTACGTCTATCAGGGGGAAGAAATCGGCATGACGAACGTCGCGTTCGAATCCATCAACGACTACCGCGACATCGAATCGCTGAACATGTATAAAGAACTTGTCGAAGAAAAAGGGTGGAATCCTGACGATGTGCTGGCGTTGATTCGCGCCAAAGGGCGCGATAACGCCCGCACGCCGATGCAGTGGGATGATAGCCCGAATGCGGGCTTTACCACTGGAACGCCCTGGATGAAGGTTAATCCGAATTATCCCGCCATCAACGTCAAACAGGCGCTTGCTGACCCGAATTCGGTCTTTTACTATTATCAAAAACTGCTGCGGCTGCGCAAAGAGTACCCGATTTTTGTGTATGGCAGCTATGATTTGATTCTTGATGATGACGAAGCAATTTACGCCTTCACGCGGACGCTGGACAATGACCGCCTGCTCGTCATTCTGAATTTCACCGCGCAGACACCGGTTTTCACGCTGCCGTCGAATATTGTCTTTGCCGACAAGGAACTGCTGCTGAACAATTACGCCGTCGAGTCGTCCGAAGACATCCGGCAATTCACCTTGCGCCCGTATGAAGCGCGAGTCTATCGGCTGCGATAGACAGAAACAAGGAGGTGTTGCCCTGAAAATACATTATTCGTGGGGAAGTATAATTAGCATGTTGAGCCGACAAGAGTGTCGGCATACGATTAATTTGGTTCATTAATTTTTACGAGCGCTCCGTACCGCCGACGTCCTCGTCGGCTTCTATGAGAAACGCCGACGAGGACGTCGGCGGTACGATACTTTATCACAGACACAAAAAGGAGAAAAACCATGAAAAAATTGACAATGATGATGGCGTTAGGGCTGACAGTCGCCGGAATGATGGCGCAAGACGTATATGCGGCAACAAAATTGGAATTCGCACAAAATAAGCGGGAAGCAGTCGCCTCGTTCGACGCGCTGATTCTAAAATTCGAGAAACAGAATCCCGACGTTGACATCGAACAGAACTTTTTGCCGGAATTCAACACGGTCATGCAAGCCCGCATGATGAAGGGGAACTTGCCTGATATTATCGCGATGGGCGGCGATTCTCTGTATGGCGAAATGTCGCGGGCGGGCGTGTTGGCCGACTTCACAGGCGATCCGGCGTTGGACACGTTGCAGCCTGCGTATCTGCAAATGCTGGCGAAATTAGCCAAAACCGAAACCGTGAACGGCCTCCCCTTCTCCGCCAACGCCAACACGGTGCTGTATAACAAAAAGAAATTTGCGGAACTCGGCGTACAGATTCCGACCACATGGGATGAATTTATCGCCCTGTGCGAGAAAATCAAAGCCGCCGGACAGACGCCGCTCTATCTGACCTTTGCAGACGCCTGGACGACGATGGTGCCGTTCAATTCGATGGCCTCGAACCTTCAAGGGGACGATTTCACCGAAAAGCGGACGGCGAACGAAACCACGTTTGCGGAACGCTATCGCCCGGTCGCGGAAAAGATGCTGCAACTCCTGAACTACGGCTTGGCTGACAATTTCAGCGCGGACTACAATCAGGGCAACGCCGCGTTTGCCAAAGGGGAAGCCTTTATGCTGATTCAGGGCATCTGGGCGATTTCCTCGATTAAACAGGCGAATCCAGAAGTCGAAATCGGCGTCTTCGCGCTGCCGGTGACGAATGACGCAGCGCAGAACCGCCTGATCTCCGGCGTGGACACCGTCTTAACAATGTCAGCCGACACCAAAAACGCCGAAATCGCCAAGAAATTCATCGCCTTCATGCTCCAGCCGGAAAATGCGCAGCAGTATATCAACGACCAGAAACTCTATTCCGCTGTGAAAGGCGTGTTCCAGGAAGACCCGCAGTTAGCCGACATTAAAGGCTATTTCGAAAGCGGCCAGATTACGAGCTTCGCGGATCATTACTATCCTGCCGGAATGCAGGTCGCGAACTTAGTCCAGGAATTTCTGATTAATAAGGACGTTGATGCGTTCCTGAAAAAACTGGACGAAGAATGGGATAAAGTCGCGGCGAGAATGTAGGCAATTAACACCCCCCCCCAACCCCTCGGAGAGCAGGGCTGTGAAGTTCTCCTGAGAACTACAAGGATGTCACATAAGCAAGGATGTCACATACGCATCCTTGCTTATGTGACATCCTTGTAGTTGCACAAAAAAACGAGAACTTCACACCCCTGTCTTCGGAGAGGGAGCAGGGGTGAGGTAAAACGAGATCAAATATGATCAAATGGGAGAATGCCAGAATGAAACAAAAAACGTTTGACGCCTTTTTAATAATGGTGATCCCTGCGTTCCTGCTCTTTTTTACGTTCCACACCTTTCCGGCCTTGCAGAGCTTGTTTTACAGCTTTACGAACTGGCGCGGCTATGGCATCTATAAATTCGTCGGCTTGAAAAATTATTTGAATGTCTTTGCGGATGCTCGTGTCTGGGAAGCCTATTTATTTACCTTTAAATTTGCCATCACAGCCACGCTGTTAGTGAATATCCTGAGCCTGTTGCTGGCAATGGCGCTGAATTCCACAATTCCGCTGCGACGCATCTTTCGCGCCATCTACTTTTTTCCGAATATCCTGAGCATCCTGATTATCGGCTTTATTTTCCGGTACATGTTCGTCTATCTCTTCCCGCAGGCGGGCGCGTGGTTTGTCAACGCCTTTCATCTCGGCCAGCCATTTGCCGTATTGACTGAAAATATTCTCGGCAAGCCGAATCTCGCCTGGCTTGGCATTGTCGCGGTCGTGACCTGGCAGGGGATCGCGTTCAATACGCTGCTCTATTTAGCCGGCTTGCAGACCGTTCCCGATGAATTGTTCGAAGCCGCAAGCCTCGACGGCGCGGGCAAAATCAGTCGGTTCTGGCATATCACGCTGCCGATTATCATGCCGTTTGTCACGATTAACATGGTGTTAGCGATGAAAGGCTTTTTAATGGTGTTTGATCCGATTATGGCCTTGACCGGCGGCGGGCCGGGACGCGCCACCGAAGCGATTGCACTCGTCATCTATCGCGGCGGCTTTCAGGGCGGACAGTTCGCCTATCAATCGGCCAACGCGATTCTGTATTTTATCATTATTCTGCTGGTATCTCTTTTCCAAATAAAAGTGCTGCAAAAACGGGAGGTTTCTATCGCATGAAATCACAACGGATTGATTGGATTTCGACAGGCATGTTAGTGGTCGGCTCTGTCGTGATTCTGTTTCCGATTTATTTGACCGTCGTCAACGCCCTGAAAACGCCGCAGGAAATCGCGCAATCAGTGCTGTCGCTGCCGGGATCGCTCACGCTCGAAAACTTCCGCAAAGCGATGGAACTGACGAACTTTTCCCGAAGTTTTGCGAACAGCCTGTTTATCACGGTGTTCGCCGTGCTGTTCACGCTGCTGACCAATTCGCTCGTCGCCTTCGCAATTGGCCGGAATTTACACCGCAAATTGTATCAGGGACTCTATTATTATTTTGTCAGCGCGTTATTCATCCCGTTTCCGGTGATTATGCTGCCGCTCGTAAAAGAAACGGCGATGCTGAAACTCGACAACCAGTACGGATTGGTGTTGCTGTATATCGTCTATGGGCTGGCCTTCAATATTTTCGTCTATGTCGGATATATCAAATCCATCGCGACGACAATGGACGAAGCCGCCTATATTGACGGCGCGAGCACCTGGCAGGTCTTCTGGCATGTCATTTTTCCGCTGATGACGCCGATTAATGCCACCGTCGCCATTCTGACGACGCTGTGGGTCTGGAACGATTTCATGCTGCCGCTGGTGATTCTGAATGCGCGGGAAGACATGACGCTGCCGGTCGTGCAGTTTGTGTTTCAGTCGCAATTCAGCACCGATTTCAACTTAGCCTTTGCTTCCTATCTGATGGCAATGGCGCCGCTGATTCTGGTCTATCTCTTCGCGCAGAAATGGATTATCGGCAACATCATGCGCGGCGCAATCAAATAGATGCCTGGGATCGCCGGCCTTCTGCCGGCACTCCCAATCTTATAATATTGCATTGGAGCTTTATTTCCTAACATTTACGACCCACCCCTTGCCCCTCCCAGGAGGGGAGTTTCGCGCATCGTCTCCTCGCAATTCCCCTCCTGGGAGGGGCAAGGGGTGGGTGAGCAAAAAACGTTAGGATCAGCGTAATATTTTGCATAAATTACTTGCAACTATCTAACGTTGTTATAATACCCTCCAATAAGGACATCTTCTGCTTATGGAAAGACTGTCGAGCAGTTGGTGATCTTGTTTACAGGCTCAGGATGCGCAGGAGGTGTTTTTATCGAGCAAACGCTTTTCTAATTCAAACCAACAGAAGGAGGGACATTATGAAACAATTACGGAACGGGCTTCTGCTTGCTGGTTTCATTACTGCGTGGGGATGCGGCATTGTTTCTGCGCAAACGGCCATGCGGCTCGGCACGGATGATTGGAAACCTTATGAATTCCGGCAGGAAAAAGAACTCACTGGCTACAGTGTCGAGGTTGTTCAACAAGTCTTTAAACAGATGGGCATTGAAATTTCTTCGCTTGAAATATTTCCCTGGGCGCGAGCCGAGTGGATGGTATTCAACGGAGAGCTTGACGCCCTGTTCAGCGTGACGAAAAGCCAGAAGCGCGAAGAGGCATGTTTTTTCCCATCAGAAGCGTTAGCGCAATCGGATTGGGTCTTGTTTATTCGCAAATCGGATGTCGGGCAATTGAAGTTTGACACATTGGAAGATTTGAAAGGCAAGCAAATCGGCGTGGTGCGAGAACATGCCTATACGCCGGAATTCTGGGAGTTTCTGAAACGCGAAAAGAACTATGAAGAAGTGGCGGCTGACGCACAAAACTTCCAGAAATTAGCCGCGCACCGGGTTGATTATGTGGTCTCTGAATACGCTGTCGGGATGTCGCTTCTCAATGAATTAGGGCTGATCGACAAGATCGTTGCGCTGGCAGAATCTCCATTAAAACGCGCGGAACTCTTTATCATGTTCAGCAAAAAAACCGTGTCAGCAGAAATCGTCGCGCAGTTTTCCGAAACGTTGCGGCAGTTTAAAACCACTCTGGCCTTTCAGGAAATCGCGGCGAAATATTTACGCGACGCAGCCTGGTAAGCACGCGAGCGCGGTGGGCGATTTGCAGATTCCCTCTCAGACGTAAGATTTGCGAGAATACCGTTCAGCCCGACCTGTTTCTGCTTGACATTCTCTCCTTTTCCCGAAAAATCGCCCATATAAATTTTCCATTAACTTTTCCGGCTTCACGCCTCTGACAGTGATTTTACAGCATTAGAGCTGTTGCTCAATAAGAAAGGTGACAGAAATCGTTGAGTTGTCAAGTCAATCCTTTCCTGTGTTGATGGAAGAAGCCCCTCACAGTGAAGGGAGCAAGATGGCCTTGCGAATCGAAGATATCCAAATTCAATGCACCTTTCTATCAGACAGGTGGGACTGCACTGAGCCGGAATAATTTAGCTGCCAGACTCTTTGAAAATGCCTGACAGCCTTTGCGCATGAATATCACCATGAACTACATCGCAGAAGTCATCGAAAGCAGCACGACGCGCTTTGTGGCGCAGACGCGGGAATTGAACGGCTCGCCGCCGTTCGGCGCATTCGTGAAAGTCGGCGTCTCGCCAACCGCGATTGCCATGATTTGCGACATCGTGACCGGCAGCACGGAATTGAACCGCCGCCCGGTTGCCTACGGCAAAACCGAAGACGAATTGCGGGAAGAACAGCCGCAGATTTTTGAACTCCTCCGCACCGAAATCACCGCCACGATTGTCGGCTATGCCTATGGCGCGAGCATGAGACAATGCCTGCCGCCGCAGCCGCCGCGCCTGCATAGCTTTGTGTCATGCTGCGCCCCGGAGGAAATTTGCGAATTTACGGGGCGGTTCGACTATTTCCGCACGCTGATCGGCATCGGCGGCACGCTGAGCGACGAATTGATGATTGCCGCGATTCAGCAAACGTGCCAGTGTCACGGCGACGCGGCGCGAAGTTGGTTCGTTCGCGCCGGAAAAGAGTTGTCGCGGCTGCTGCGCGACGATTACGACCGGCTGGAATCCATTTTGCGGAGGGTGACGATATGAGCGAACGGAGAAAAGAAATCGGCACAATCACGCGCGGCTCGCTGACCGAAGGCATGGAAATGCGGCTCGCGCCTTATTACAGCGTGGAAGAGATCAAGGCCGGAAAATTCGTCGTCGTGGAAGGGGCGCAGAACGACTTTTTTTCCATGATTACCGACGTGCGGCTCGACACCACCAGCCAGCAGATTCTCGTGCATCCGCCGGATCGCAACGACTTGCTGATGCGCGACATTCTGGCCGGAACAAGCGCCTATGCGACAGTCATGCTGCGCCCGATGCTGATGATGCCGCGCAGCGAAGATGGCGCGAGCGGTGAGGCGCTGCCGGTCAAAACTGTCCCCGCCCATTTTTCGGGTGTGTTCGACGCCTCGGAAGAGGACGTGAATCAGATTTTCGGCAGCGAGGGGGACGAAAACGGCACATATTTTTACCTCGGCACGCCGCTCGACATGGACACGCCGGTCTGCCTGAATCTCGACCGCTTTGTCGAGCGCAGCAACGGCATTTTCGGCAAAACCGGCACAGGCAAAACCTTTCTGACGCGGCTTGTTCTCTGCGGTCTGGTGAAGCAGGAAAAAGCGGTCAATTTCATTTTCGACATGCACAGCGAATATGGCTGGCAGGCCACGCAGGAAGCCGGAAAAGGGAGTTTCGTCAAGGGCTTGAAACAATTGTTCGGCAGCAAAATCGCGATTTTTACGCTTGACCCGGAATCCACGCGCCGCCGCAAGGTCAGCGCGGACTATGAAGTCGAGATTTTCACGGATCAAATCACAGTCGAGGATATCGCGCCGCTGCAAGACGAACTCCGGCTGAATCCGACCGCCTTGGAAGCCGCCTATCTCGTGGTCGCGAAATATGGCAAAAACTGGCTTGAAATCCTGATTACGCGCGGCGAAGAAGACATCAAAGGGCTGGCGGAAGAGCTTGGGGCGCATCCCGAATCGCTCTCCGCGCTTTACCGCAAGCTGCGCCGCATTGCGGATTTCAAATTCGTCACGATGGGGCGTTCCAGCGACGACATCGTCGCGAAAATGATGGATTACATCAATCGCGGCATGCATATCGTCCTCGAATTCGGGCGCGAAACCAGCATGTTGGCCTATCTGCTCGTCGCCAGCATCATCACGCGCCGCATTCACGAACTTTACGTGCGTCAGACCGAACTGTATCACGCCTCGCAAAACGCCGCCGACAAGCCGAAGCACCTCGTCATCACGATTGAAGAGGCGCACAAATTCTTGAATCCGCAGGCCGCGAAACAGACGATTTTCGGCACGATTGCCCGCGAAATGCGCAAATATTTCGTGTCGCTGCTGATCGTGGATCAGCGTCCGTCCGGGATCGACGCGGAAGTTATCTCGCAGGTCGGCACGCGCATCGTCGCGCTGCTGAACGACGAAAAAGACATTCAATCCGTCCTGACCGGCGTCAGCAATTCCGGCGGCCTGCGCAGCGTCCTCGCCAGCCTCGATTCCAAACAGCAGGCGCTCGTCATGGGGCACGCCGTGCCGATGCCGGTGGTCGTCCGCACCCGCAGCTACGACGAAGATTTTTACGCCGCAATGGGCACGGTCTCGCCGCAAGATGCCGACCGCAAAGCGATACAGGATGAAAAGGATTTGTTCGGGTAGCTTCTTGCGATTATAGAAGACAAAAACTTGACAATTTTTTCCCTCTTCTGTTTTCTACTCCTGTCTGTATCAGAATAGCGCCCTGTCAGGGTTCAAAATCCTGGCAGGGCTGAAAAATCCTCAACATCGCGTTTCGAGCAGTTGGCATCATGGAGAAAACACAGCAAGACACGGCAGCATGGAAACAAGAAAATGACGGGATTCTTGTCGAGATTTTAAAGACGTTGCGCGAACTGAAAAGCGATAACATCAAATTGCAACAGCGTCTTTCCAGAATTGAAACAACTCTCGAAAATGTTGTTCAGGAGGGGAAAACGCCTGAAAACGCGCCACCGGGGGAGGCGAATTACGACACCTTTGATAAGTTTATCACAGCGCAGATTCAAAACGGCCTCGACCAGGAATCGCGAGGAAACGTTGATCCCGCGCCGTCTGATGCAGACACCAACTGGAACTATTTTATCGCGCAAAAAGGGGGCTTTGACGAGGTTTTGTACATGACTGTTCAGGACTTTCTCAATGTTGACCGCAAGCGCGACGCCTCGCAGTTGCTGGCGCTACTCCTGCAAAAACGCAATAAAGAGGTGGAGGAAAGTTTTCAGCATCTAAAAACTGAATATGAAAATCTGGAAGGCCATCAACTCCAAAAACATTTCACCGAATTGTGGGATTTACACCACAGTCTTCTGAAAAAAAAGATCATTCGCACCTGGAAAGAAGAAATTTTTCTCGAAGCGTTCGATCAATTTCTGAAGTGGCTGCAACAATAGACCAGTGAGGCATTGAAGACCTCACTGGTCGGAAGACGAACCAACACAGGAGGCGGGTGAACTGAGAACTGCGAAGTCAGTCTGATTTCCGATTCTCACTGTGCCATGCTGCCCCGAAACATTATGGATTTTATCGCTCAAGTCCGCCAGAAAGCGGCGGCGACAAAGCGCGTGATCGTCCTGCCGGAAGGGATCGAGCCGCGCACGGTCATCGCGGTGAAGGATGTCGTCGCGAACGGCCTGGCAACGCCGATTTTGCTCGGCGACGAAGCCAAAATCGCCGCAATTGCCAAAGAAAACAATGTCAACCTCAGCAACGTCCGCGTCGTCAATCCTGAAACCTCGCCGCAATTAGCCGAGTACATCAAAATGTATGCCGACATGCGCGCCAGCAAAGGCAAGCCGGTCTCGGAAGAAGAAGCAGTCAAAACGATGAAAAACGTGCTGTATTACGGCGCGATGATGGTGCATCTCGGCGAAGCTGCCGGCAGTCTGGCAGGCGCGGTGAATGAAACCGGGAACGTCATTTCCGCCGCCGCCCGCGTGATCGGCACGAAGCCGGGCATCAAAACCGCGTCCAGCTTTTTTATTATGATTCTGAAAGACAAAGCCTTCGGGCATGACGGCATTTTGGTTTATGCCGATTGCGCCTTGCTGCCGAATCCCGACGCCGCGACGCTCGCCGACATCGCCATCAGCACCGCCGCCAGCGCGAAAAACCTGATTACCGGCTTTGACCCGAAAATCGCGATGCTCTCCTTCTCAACCAAAGGGAGCGCAAAAGACCCGCTCGTGGATAAAGTCGTGCAGGCCACCGAAATCGCGAAACAGAAAGCGCCGCAGTTGCAAATTGACGGCGAACTACAGGCAGACGCCGCCCTGATCGCTTCTATCGGCCAGCGCAAAGCGCCAGGCAGTCAGGTGGCCGGAAACGCCAACGTCCTGATTTTCCCGAACCTCGACGTGGGGAACATCTGCTATAAAATCACCGAACGCCTTGCCGGAGCCAAAGCCCTCGGTCCGATCATGCAAGGCTTCGCCAAGCCGGTCAACGACCTGTCACGCGGATGCAGCGCGGATGACATCGCCGACATGGTCGCTGTCACCTCCGTCCTCGCTGATTAAGCAGGCATGCGGTCTGTCAGACATCTTCAGCGTGTCTGACAGACCGCGCTGACTCCGGACAGCAAAGAAGCCCGATTGCATGAAAACTCTTCTCCCCAAACTGAAAATCTCTCATAAGTTATTTCTGAACAGCCTTGCATTCATCCTGCCAATTGCGCTTTTGCTCTTCTTTACAATTTCTGGAATCCATGATGACATCCTAAGAAGTTCTGGGAGATTTGATTCAGCAGTCGTTAAATGAGCTTCTGAGCGCGCTTCCGCGACATCAGCTTTTCGCGCAATTCTCAAAGGATGGGAAACAAGCCACTCTTGTTCAGCAACTCTCTTCCATCGTGCGGCAGATCGACGCGGCGCTGACGACACTGAATGACAATGCAAAATACTACGGCGACACCCTGCAAATTGACGCTGCCGGGCTGCGCCAGGCCGAAATGAGCGACCTATCGCCCGACGCATTGGCACTGCAATGGCAGCAACTTCAAGCGCTGACAAATAGCGAACAGGCCGACCAGCACTATCGCGCGCTCAGAGCGCAGGTCAGACGCCTTATCAGCCGCGTTGGCGACACCTCCAACCTGATTCTTGATCCCGATTTGGATTCCTATTATCTGATGGATATTTCGTTATTAGCCATGCCGCAGGCGCAAGAGCGTCTCTGGAATATTCTGCTCTTTCTTGAGCCGCATGCGGCGCAGCAGGACACTGAGGCCGAGTACCGCGCGCGGGTCGGCGTGTATGTCGCGTTACTGCAAGAAATTGATCTGCCCAGAATTCAGCAGGCTGCGACCGTCGCTTTGCGCGAGGATAAAAATTTCTATGGCGTCAGTCCTTCGCTTCAAGAGCATCTTCCGCCTGCTCTGGCGCGATACGCGCAAGCGAGCCAGGCGTTTATTCAACTCTTGCAGCGGCCTGGACAGGAGATCATATCAGACAGCGCGACGTTTCAAGGCATCTGGCAAGCCGGAGAAGCGTTCGATGCCGCTGGTCAGGAACTCTGGCGCGTGTGCGGCAGCGAATTGACGAAACTGCTCGAACGGCGCATTGCGGTCTATCAACAGCGGCGTTTCTGGTATCTGTTCAGTAGTTTCTGCGCGGTGTGTGCCGCAACGCTCTCTGTCTTTGTAATTTCCAGAGGCATTGCGCGTCGTCTGGCAAATGCGGTTGACGTGGCTCAAAAAGTGGCCGCAGGAGACCTTTCGATGATGGTGGCCGTTGACGCGTCGTCGGATGAAATCGGGCAGTTGCTTGCGGCGGTTCGCGTCATGGTGGAGAACTTACATGGTTTAGTCAGCCATGTACAGCAATCCGGCATCAAAGTCTCATCCTCAACAACAGAATTAGCCGTTTCATCCAGGGAACATGAAGCGATTGTTTCCCATCAGGCCGAAGCCATGCAGCATGTCATGATGTCTGTCAAGGAAATTGCGAATATGACCACCGAGCTTGTGACCACAATGCAGCGTGTGATGTCGCTGTCGCAAGAAACGGCGGCCTTTGCCTCTGGCGGACAGCAGAGTTTGCAGCGGATGGAAGACGCGATGCAGCAGATGGAACACGCTTCGCAATCCATCTCGAAACGGCTCAACGCGATTCATGTCAAAGCCGAAAGTATCACCACTGTCGTCACGACCATCACGAAAGTCGCGGATCAAACCAATCTGCTCTCGCTGAACGCGGCGATTGAAGCGGAAAAAGCCGGAGAATTCGGGCGAGGTTTTACGGTCGTCGCGAGCGAAATCCGGCGGCTGGCGGATCAAACCGCCGTGGCGACGCTCGATATTGATCAGATGGTGAATGAAATGCAGTCCGCGGTGTCGTCGGGAGTGACGGAAATGGAAAGCTTTATCGCGCAGGTACGCCACAGCGCCGAAGATGTCGAGCAGATCAGCGCCAAATTGACCAACATTATCGAACAGGTGCAAGCCCTTTCGCCGAATTTCGAAAATGTGAATTACGCCATGGCGAATCAGTCGGAAAATACCCGGCAGATTGATCTGGCGATGATGCATTTAGCTGAAGAAATGCAGCAAACCAGAGATTCGCTGCATGAGTCGTTTTCGGCGATTGACCAACTCAACGAGGCGACCAGCGCGTTATACGATAAAATTGGCCGGTTTACCTTGGAACAGAAACAGATGGCATGACGCCTTCTGAGTCATTGCGCCAAAACCGCATGTTCTCAGCAGCTACTCTCAGACATGAATCGGATTCAGTTCCTGACGTTTTTCGTAGAGACGCCCCGCCGGGGCGTCTCTACGGCGATGACGCGAAAAAGTATTTTTACAGCACTGGCCCGCTTCCTGGCACAAATTTGCCATTATAGTAGGCGTTTCTGATATTCGTTGCCTCTTCGTCCGCCCAGCGCTCCACGCCGACTTTTTGTATCCGGCAAAGGTTATACAGCTTATAATTATGCGGAAACCGATCCGCGCCTTCTTTGGCGGGTTGGAGATACTGGCAGGGGAAATCAGCGCATTCAAAACAGAAGTCCACGCCTTTTGCCGTTGCGCAATGATACGTTGCGCAGTCATTCATGTGCAGCAAACATCCTTTTTGCGCCCGACAGCCTTTGCAAGAAGTCTCTTCCGGCGCTCGATTCAGCAGTTTCGCAAAATGTTGTCTGGTTTCTTCCGTAATTATTGTTTCGAATAAAGGGCAGTTAAAACAATCCAATCCGCAGACAGCGGTTAATTCACGCGCATTTTCCATATAACGATTCTCCTGGTATATTCTTATGGGATAAACTGTCCAAACATGTTTAATGTGCCTGACAGCCTCTATATTGTTCGACGCAACGAACGGAATTATTCGTTGTCATAAGATATGTGCGAATTCATGAAAATTTGTGACCGCTTCGAATCAAAAAATAACGTAATTGTTTAACAGTCACCACGAAACACACGAAGACTCGAAAAAATCACGACATGTCCCCGGATCAGGACACTGGACAAACGACGTTCGTGGCAGAGACCTCACCGGTCTTCAAGACCCGTGAGGTCTGAGGTCACGTGATGTGTTCACCGGAACGAAATGAGAAGGCTCTCCCATATTTTCGTGTCTTTCGCGTGTTTCATGGTAAAGAATTACAAAATAACAATGTCATACAATTATTTTTCCCGCGAAGAGGTCAACGCTTTCACGACAAAATGCGTGCGTAACGGTTCCGACGGCAAATCTGTCGTAAAGGCGCCTGGATCATAGCTTGTCGAAAATCCGATCTGTTCGAATCCGGCTGTAAGTAGAAGCTCACACATTTCTGACGGCGAAAAATAGCGGCGCGTCGTTGTGATTTCTGTCATTTGCCCGCTCTCTTGATATATCTGCGTCCTCGTTTCAAGGTTGTGCGAAATATACCGCCGATCTTTCATCAGTATTTGACGCCCTTCCATCTCGAACGCCTGCTGATGCCATTCGGCCTCCGCTTCTGACGCAGCGCGCGCGGTCGGCACGAACAGATCAATCATCAGCGCGGCATTATCGGCCAACACTGACCGTAAATTTGAGAAAAACCGTTCTGGCGCGTTGAGAAAATAATTGAAGGTATAAAACGTGACCAGCACCCGATCAAAAACCCCTGTGAACGGTTGGGTCAGCAGATCGTGACAGCAGAGAGAAAGCTGCCCCGCCGTTTCAAACGATTCAAGCCGCTGTCTGGCAATCTCCAGCATCTCCTCCGAAATATCTATGCCTGTGATCCGGCAGCCGCGTTCTAACAAATAGCGCAAGACGCGCCCCGTGCCGCAGCCGACTTCTAGAATCCGATGCTCCGGCTGGCAAAACGCGCCGTACATCGCTAAATCGTATGTGAACCGCTGCACATATCCATCATAATACCGGGCAAATTGCCGGTAGGTTTCTGTTGCCTTCATTGTTTCACGAACCATATCAATGTTCCTCCAATAACAATTGCTCGAATGCGCCATGTTCGACGCATCGTTAGCCTCGTCGCCTCGTTCAGTTCGAGAGATCATGCAGAAAATGCGCAACTATTTTTCTAAAAAACCGCAAGGATTTCGAGAATAGAGCTAAATAATGCTCATGACTTACGGTCATTCAGGAGGTCTATTGTCAGGCAGAACAACATCGCGACAGGGAATAGGAAAATCACCATTTTTCAATTGACATTCCACAAACATTTTTGCGAAGTTGCCCGTAACTTAAAGAAATGTCTTATCGTTCTCGTCATTCGGCTGCTAATAAGGAAATCGTATATTGAGTCATATATCTTATAAGAAAGACATGCTCTCCTTTTTTGCAGGAACATTCTTCTGTTGCGCGTTAATCGCGATTCAAGAAGCCCTGTTGGGCGTTCCTGTCATCCTGAGAAGTCTTCCCTGGTGTTTTATCTTTGGGGGAGGGCTGGGCGTTCTTTTATATAGAAGGCATCTTCAGCAATTGCAGTCGTCCAGGCCGTTCGAAGCCTTAGAAGGCCAGGTCGAAGAACAAGCGGCGGAATTGGATAGCATCCACCAGCAATTGGCCATGCTCCATGAAATTGGCCACTCCATGACCGCCTCGTCGCATTTGAACGATGTGCTTCACACCGTCACCCACAGCGCCGCCGAATTATTGAAGACCGACACCGTCATTTTGCTGCTGAGAGATGAACACGATCAGAAATTATATCTTCGCGGCGCATACGGCCTGAGCGGCGCAAAACTTCGCAACGCCTCTCAATATGTCAATGCCTACGTGTCAGAACATGTTGCCCAATCAGGACAGCCGATTATCGCAAACGATCTGCCAAACGATTCGCGCTTTCCGCTCCCATCATCATTACAGGACAGTTTGCTGGCGTGCGTCAGCGTCCCGCTTCGGATTGCCGATAGAATCATCGGCACATTAGACGCATACAGCAAGACGCGGCGGTACGCCTTCAGCACAACCCACATCCGCCTGCTGGAAATGTTAGCCGCGCAGTCTGCGATTGCGATTGAAAACGCCCGATTATATGAACGCGTCGCCCAGGCGAATACAGATTTGGAACGGCGCGTCGAAGAGCGCACCGAAGCGTTGATGTTGGCCAATGATCAACTGGCAGTAGAAATTGAAGAACGCCGACGGGTCGAGATTTCTTTAGCGAAAGAGCGCAACCTCCTGCGCACCTTGATCGATCATCTGCCAGATAGCATTTACGTCAAAAATCTTCAGGGGAAATTTTTGACCGCCAATCCCGTGACCGCTCATGTGATGAACGTCGCTCATTCCAATGAACTGCTTGGGAAAACCGATTTTGATTTTTATCCGCCCGACGTCGCTCGCGTTTTTCATGATGAGGAACAGCAAATCATGCAATCTGGCGAAGCCCGAATCAATCAAGAAGTCCCGCTGACGTATCGCAGCGAGGAAACTCAAGGCTGGCTGTTGAGCAGCAAAATCCCTTTTCGAGATAATGAAGGGAAAATTGCCGGAATCGTTGGAATCGGTCACGACATCACTGAACAAAAGCGGATTCAGGAGATGTTACAGCGGCATAATCAGGAATTAGAATTATTAAATCAGATGTACGAAATGTTGCATGCCTGCCAATCAGAGCCAGAAACCTATACGGTATTGGCGTCCATTTGTCAGCAATTTTTTCCGGGAGACGCCGGAGGATTGCTTTTAATTGATTGTGGGCATGATACGCTTCATTTGGCTCAATCCTGGGGCGAATTCCCGCGCGAGATTTCTCCGACTGCTCGACAAGGCTTCTTTCAGGTGTTGACACATGACGCCATCACGCTCCAAAATCCCCCTCTCCCGGCGCATTCTCTGTATCAGGATATTTTCTCTTTTGGTCATCCCTGTTTATGCGTGCCGATTATCGCGCATCAAGAAAAAATCGGCGTTCTTGTCGTGTTTGATCCGCAAGCCACCGCCCAAACAATGATCTCAGGAATTGCTCTCACCGAAAAACTGACGCTCATGGCGCGTATCGTGGCTCAATATGCGCTGTCATTAGCCAATCTGCGCTTGCGGGAAAAACTCCGGCTCGAATCGATCCGTGATGCCTTAACCGGATTATATAACCGGCGTTATATGGAGAACGTGTTGGAACAGGAGCAGCATCGCCTGAAGCGCCGTCCAGCGCCGTTATCTATCGTCATGCTGGATATCGACCATTTTAAGCGCTTCAACGACACGCATGGCCACGACGCGGGCGATGTTGTGTTAAAAGAGTTAGGGCGGTTTTTAAAAATACAAATCCGCAGCGACGATATTGCCTGCCGGTACGGCGGCGAGGAATTTATGCTGATTCTGACGAATGCCGCGTTGGACGTCGCCCACGTTCGCGCTGAGTATATCTTAACCGAATTAAGGAAACTGAATATTCACTACCACGACCATGATTTTTCGTTAACGGCCTCAATCGGTGTGGCCAGTTTTCCAGAACATGGGCAACAGCTTACAGACATTATTAAAGCGGCGGATAACGCGCTTTATTCAGCCAAAGCCAGTGGCCGAAATCAGGTGGTTATCGCGCCGCGTTGATTTAACGTAAGACTTCTCGTGAATGGCAGATTTCCGCTTCTCCGAAGAAAAAGGGGATTTCTCGCGCTGCTGACGCCGGGCTGTCTGACCCGTGCACCGAATTATGGCTTTTATCTAACGCAAAATCATGCCGAATCGTCCCTTCTGCCGCCAATGCCGGGTCAGTCGCGCCGATGAGTTCGCGCGCTTTCGCAATCGCGTTCTCGCAAGAAAGCACCACCGGAATAATCGGTTCACCGGCGAGCATCTCCGTCAATGCAGGAAAAAACGGTTTGCCTCTGTGTTCTTCGTAAAACATCTCCGCTTCCTGCCTGCCAATGCGAATCATTTTCATCGCGATAATATGAAACCCGGCATGTTCAAACCGCAGCAGAATATCGCCGATCAGTTCTCGCGAAACCGCGTCCGGCTTAATAATCACCAATGTCCGCTCTACGCTCACCATCGCCTCCGTTCATTTCTCGGTAGAGACGCCCCGTCGTGGCGTCTTTCATTGAATCAGACGCCCCGGCGGGGCGTCTCTACATTGATAACATAACGCAATCAATCAAATTCCTTTGACGCCCGGCGTCGTGCCTTTGCGCCAGGGATTCGGCGCGAACGCTGCCCGCAGGCAGCAACCGAATGCGCGGAACGCGCTTTCCCAGATATGATGTGGATCATCGCCTTTCAGCAAATCCACATGAATCGTGCATTTCGCGCCCTGCACGAATCCGGCGAAGAAATTATTCAGGTCGGCGGAGAGCATATCTTCGACGCGCTCATGCAGCCGCACCGCGCTGCCGAACGTGAACTGCGCCCGATCTTCGAAACCAAGAAAGACCCGCGCCATCGCTTCATCCAGCACGCCGGACGCCTCGCCTTCGCCGTTGATGCCGTCGGCTTTGCGCTGCCGCCACAGTTCCGCGAAGGCGTGTCCCATCGTCATGCCGACATCTTCGCAGATGACATGCCCGAACGGATAGTGACTGACGCTCGTTTCGACGCCGATATTCATGCATGACCGCCACGAAATATGCTCGATCATGTGATTCAGGAAATGAAGCGGCGTCTTGATTTTTTCGTTGATGTCCGGGTGGCGCTCCTGCGTGTCAATCTCGATGGAAATCACCGATTCCCGCGTGATGCGCTTGCAGCGGACACCGCTCGGATTCGCGTTCAGAATATGAATCCCCAATCCCAATTGCTGTTCCGGCGCAGGCTGCGCGGTGGTTTCAGCGCGGAATTTCCGTTCTTTAAAGGCGAGCGCGTGAGCGGAAAAGCCTTCGTATTCGGCGAAATGCGTCACGAACGGCTTAAATTCCTCGTAGGCGGCTTTCGTTAAATGGCTGATGGAACTGACTTTCACAAAATCACGCACCGACAATGCCGAATAAGTCTTCGCGAAGCCGGTGGTCGGCAGGATCGCGTTCGGGCCAAGCGAATAGTTGCAGGCGGAAATCGGCGTATATTCGCCAAGAATGATTTCCCCGGCGTTGCGGATTTTTTTCGCCGTGCCGAACAGATCGGCGGCATGAACTGACAAATGTTCCGGCGCGTAATCGTTAACGAACGCAATCGCCTCGTCAAAGGTTTTGGTGACGACGATCCCGCCGAAACCGGACAGCACTGTTTCGCAGAACGATTTACGCTGCGCCGGGAGTTGATCGATCAGCGAAGGGAGGCGTTTCATCGTGTCTTCGGCTAATCGCAGCGAATTCGTGACGAGATACGCGGAGGAATCCGGGCCGTGTTCGGCTTCGTTCAGCAAATCAAGCGCAGTGAGATACGGATCGGCATCTTCATCGGCTAACACGAGTGCTTCGCTTGGCCCGGCGGGCAAGCCGGGATCAATCACGCCTTGCAGCAGGCGTTTCGCGGCGGTGACATACGGATTGCCGGGGCCGAGGACTTTTAACGCTTTCGGAATGCTGTTCGTGCCATAAGCTAACGCCGCAATCGCCTGCGCTCCGCCCGCTTTATACACGTCGCGGATGCCGCAGATGTCGGCGGCGACGAGCGTCGCAGGATCGCTTTTGCCGCTCGGCAGCGGCGGCGAAAAGACCGAGATTTTCGGCACGCCCGCCACGACCGCCGGAATGCCGAGCATCAGCATGACCGACGGAAACGAACCTTTGCCGCGCGGCACGTAGAGCGCGACCGAATCTACCGGCGTCGTCTGTTCTCCGGCAAACACGCCCGGCGCGATTTCTTTGACCCAATACATTTCCGGTTTTTGTAATTGATGAAATGCCCGGATATTTTTCGCCGATTTCTGCAAGGCATCTAAGAGCAGCGGATCAATCAGCATGTAGGCTTCCTGGATTTCTTCCAACGTGACTTTCAGCCCGTCAAGCGGAATCTCCGCGCCGTCAAATTGCTTCGTATATTTTACGACCGCCGCGTCGCCGTTAACGCGGACATCCTCGATAATCGGGCGGACAACATCGGCAAATTTTCCGGCATCTACCGCCGTGCGCTGCATTAATTTCGCGCGGTCAGCTTCTGACATTTCCCACCATTTAAACAAATTCATGTTTTATAACGACAGCCCCGTCTTACGCGGCGTGGAAACGGGGAAAAACCCCTTATTTCCTCGCCGCGTAAGGCGGGGCTACCGATTTCGTAATTCAGCGATATGTTTCGCCGGGGCAGCCTTTGTCGGGCAGACCCGGCTGCATTCAATTGCGCGTTCGCACCAGCGTTCCCCATGCTCGCCGCGCGCTAATTGAAGTAATACGTCTCGTTGTTCAGGCGATTTTTGCAATTCTGTATTGATCGCCGCTAACGCCGCCGGCCCCATGAAACCGACGCCGGTCTGCGTCACCGGACAGGCCGAGACACAGCAACCGCATTCGATGCAGGTTTCAAGGCGCATCGCGTTCTGCTGCTGGCCGAGTTCGCTCTGCCGCAAGTAGCTCCACTCGTCGCTGATATATTCATAAAAATCGGTCATGTCCACGACAAGATCGCCTTCACAGCGAAATCCGCGCAACGGTTCTAACGTCACGACCAGCGTCTGCAAACTCAACACATTTGTCACACAGGTCAGCCTTGCGACGCCGTTGATCACGCAGGCACACGTGCCGCACGACGAGTGATGGCAGGAATGGCGATACATCAACGTCGCATCGAGTTCCAATCGAATATATTCCAGCGCGTCCAGCACGCTCATTTCCGGCGTGACCGGCACGGCAAACTCCTGAAATTCCGGCGGATCAATCATGCCCGCCTTGTAACGCAGTATGCGAAATGTCAACATTTTTATGCTCACCACAAGAAACGGTAACACCGGGTTACCAGAAACGCCGATATGGAACAAGCGGCGTCGTTTTCGTGGCACAGGGAGCGTCACGCCTGGTGATGCGGCAGATCAGATCAGCGGTTTTTTCCGCCATTGCCCGCAGCGTCGTCGCTTTGCCGCCAATAATCGAAATGAAGCCGCGCAGGCCGTCTTTGACCGCATGATCAAAACAATCGAATGTGCGGCTGATGTCTTGCGGATTAGCGTATTCGCCGAGGCTGAGCAGCGGGCGCGACGCGCTCCAGGCCGAATGCCGCGCCATCTGCCGCACTGACGGCACCATCGCGCCGCATAAACCTACCATACGCTGAATATGTTCCGGCGGCGTGGTTTCCCGATCCGGATCATCTGCAAGCCAGAGGGACGTGCCTAACACGGAAAACTTGCGCTGCGGCACGATAATATCCCCTTCTCCCGGCGGATGCAGACGATTGATGACGCAATCGGTCACGCGCTGCGACACCGCCACCATGACGCCCGGCCCCGGACGCAGCGGCACGTTCACGCCTGCAAGCGCCGCGACTTTTCCCGCCCATGCGCCGGTGGCGTTGACAATCAGATCGCCAGATACGTCGAATTCCCGGCCAGAAGCGTAATCCCGCGCGCGCAGCCCTGTCGCCGCGCCATGCGCCGCATGAATCGCCGTGATTTCGGTAAAATGATGCACTGCCGCGCCATGCGTTTTGGCGGTGGCCAGAAAATGAAGCGGCAGCCGCCAGGCGTCGAATGTCGCATCTGGAACATGCACCGCAAATTTGAGATCAGGCGTCAGCGCCGGTTCGAGCTTCAAGGCTTGCTCCCGCGCCAGAACGGTTGTCGGAATCCCCGCCGTCGCGCAGCCTTCGAGAAAGCGGGCGGAAAATGCCACGTCTTCATCAGTCAGGGCGACAAACAAGCCGCCGTTCTGTTCGATGGCCTGCGGCGCAAGTCGGCGCAATAGCTGATTTTCTTCGATACATTCCTGCGCCGCTTCCGGATCGTTCACCGCGTACCGCGCTCCGCTGTGCAGCAAGCCGTGATGCCGTCCGGTCGCGCCGGAGAAATACTCCCCTTTTTCAAACAACGACACGCGGAAGCCGCGCAGCGTCAAATCATGCGCCAACGCTGCGCCCGTGCCGCCTCCGCCGATAATCAGAATATGCTCCATCGTATTTATTAAAGAAACCTCACAGGTCTTCAAGACCTGTGAGGTTTGAGCGGAAGTTATTGTTTAACGTGATTATAGCCCGGTTTCCCGCAATTTTTCGACGAGTTCGCGCTGCTGGTCAGTCAGCGCTGCTGGCAATTTAACCTGAATCTTCACATACAAATCGCCCTTTTCATGTTTCCCCATATACGGAAAGCCAAAACCTTTAATCCGCATTTTCGTGCCGGGCGAGACGCCTGCCGGAACTTTCAACGACTTCTGTTCCTCTTCCATTGTCGGCACGGTAATCGTCGTGCCGAGCAGCGCCTCGGTCAGGCCGATAGTGACGGGCGCTTCAAGGTCAGCGCCATGCCGCTCGAAGCGCGGATGCGGCGCAATATGAATGATGACATACAGATCGCCGGGAGCGCCGCCGGGCGCAAGTGAACCTTTTCCCGCCACGCGGAGCTTTTTGCCTTCTTCAATGCCTGCTGGAATTTTGATTTCAATCTCCTGCCGTCCCGCACCAGGAATTTGAAGGCTCAGACGTTGCTTGCCGCCATGATAGGCGACATGGAACGGAATCGTGACGGTCGTTTCCACATCCTGGCCTTTTGACGGCGCATAGCCTTGCCCGCCGAATCCGCCGAACGGATTGCCGCCGGAAAATCCGCCGCGCCGCTGTCCGCCGCCGAACAGATGCTCGAACAAATTGCCGCCACCCATGTTGAATTCGTTGAAAATGCTGGAAAAATCGGTGCCGCGAAAGATGTCTTCCTGACTGAAACGCTGACGGAATCCATCCGCGCCGAACATGTCATATTGTTTGCGTTTTTCGGCGTCACTTAACACGGCGTAGGCCTCGTTGATTTCTTTGAATTTTTCTTCTGCGGCTTTATCGTTCGGATTTCGATCCGGATGGTACCGCATGGCTAACTTGCGATAGGCTTTTTTCAACTCGGCGTCGCTGACATTTTTCTTGACACCGAGTACCTCGTAATAATCTCTCATATCTTGGCATCACCTCGTCTGTTCAATTTTGTAATTATTTAAGTCTGTGTTATAATAACCAATCGGCGCAATTCTGTCAAGGGCTTGTCTGTGAATTGTTCCATTTTGAGAAACGCTGTATTTTCTGCGAAACACGCAATTGTAACTTGACAAGTTCAACATAACCAATTAAACTTCCCTGTATCCTCATTGTCTTTCTATGTGATGAACACAACATCTCAATGACAATATCATCGCAGCACCAATTTAGAGCATCTGGAAAAACATGACGGTAAAAGACGCCTTTGTCGGACGAATCAGCACACCTTTTTCTCTCTGGAAAAAACGATTGAACGAATCACTTCCCGATTTAATCAACCGTTTTGTCATCATGCCGTTTCTGCGCCTCGGCACGCGCTCCATTCTCGGAGAACGCACCGCCCACAGCATCGAATCCATCGGCAACGTCGCAAAAAAATATGAGGAAGGCTATTCGGTCATCATTATTCCTTCCCATCCGATGGCACGGCGGCATACACTTGGCATGATGCTGCATTGCATGAATATCTCCAAAGAAATCAGCGGTCAATATCCGCATGTTGTGCTGGCCACCGACGAAATCACCTTTGTCTATATCAAAATCCGTGTTGTCAACGAACTGATTCAAAGATTTTACCGTTTTATCGGCACGCTCGGCGGACACATTATGCTCAGCCGCAAAGACCCGAACAGCGCCTTCCGCGCCGGAATTGACATTGCGCGGCTGCTGCGCAATCAATCTACGGTCGTCATGGCGGGCGAAGGGTATCCCCGCCACGATTCCCGTAGATATGTGGATATTCCGAACAGCGTGGAGTTTTTTTATACCAAGCTAAAAAGCAAAAATATCCTGCCACCGTCGGTCAGCAAAACCAGTTTTGTTGATAAATTAGTGCGCGATATTCAAGCGTTGGTGGACCGCGAAGATAAACAATCCTATCGTTCCGGCAAATTGTCAGATCACGCTATTGACAGCATCAAACAGATGTTTTTGCGCCATATCCCGGTCGGCCAGACGATGGAGGTGGATGACGTGGTGGAAGAGCTTCTGATGAGCTGGGGCGAGCGGTTCGGTCGCCTGCAAGGGATCGATCCGGTGTTAGGCGTCACGGTGCAGCCGCGTCATAAAGCGATGATTCTGCCGATTGTGTTTACGGAATACAGCAAAAATCAGCAGCATATTGACGTGCGGGATTATTTCCTGATTGATAACGCCAGCTACACAGAAGTGAAAAGCAGCATGCGGGAAATGGACATGATTCAGCGCTGCAATATCGCGTTTGAGATGGTGAACGACCAGCGTCACGCCGATGTCATCGCGAGTATCTGCCAGTTCTGCAACGTGATTTATACCCCGACGCATGCGCTGTTCGAAGAATATCACGCCGGAAAACTTCCGTTTCAGGAACTCTACGCCGTTATCCTCGAAAAGATTAAAACGCCTCGCAATCCGCTGGAATTGCAACAGGCCGAAGGCTTTCGCGATTATCTCAATAATTTCAAAATTGCCGCCGAAATCGCCGGGCTTGATGATGAAGACCGCCTGATGCTGCGCGACGCGATCAAACTCAATATCGGCGATTTGGAACAAGTCATTCCTTCCGTCCGCATTCGTCAAGCCTGGAAACAGCAGGAAATGGCTGCCGTCACGGAATCATAGCGCAATTGCGTTCTGCACGCAATGTGCAAAGATTCTTGCATTGTTCTGTAAATTTTTAGGAAGCCCCCGTACCGCGAACGTCCCCGTTCGCCACCTTGCCTGCGCTGAACGCTCTCAACAGCATGGGGGACGCCTTCTGCGAACGAGGACGTTCGCGGTACGTAAGTAAATAGGTACAAAAAAATTTTTCGTTGGGGGGCAAGCCCCCCAAACCCCCCAAAGGATCAAATAACCAAATACCCCACATCATTGTCAGGAACGAACTCCTCGCACATAGCCATCAAGGTTGCACCAGTCCACGACGCCGAGGTTGAAACTGACGTCCCACGCCGACTCCGCCGAACCTTCACCTTTTTCTTGCCTTTTATCAGCACTCCATTCCCAATAATATTCCACTTTTGGCACATCAAAAATTGGACTGAGATAGAAGCCATTAGACTGTTTCTCTGGTTCCAACAACGACATCAATTCAGGAATCGTCGGCAGCCGCCAGTCATCGTATCCGGCGAATTTTTTCCGATTTAATTCGACGATATACTTCTGCACGTCAGCATACACCAATGCTTTCGACGATCCCGCTTTCTGCCAGGTCAGGCCGGTGGCGCGATCAAAGACCGTCTCGCCGCGATCTTCGTACTCGTTCTGAATATATTCCAGCGGGCGTCCCGGAACGCCGCTGATTTTAAATGCTTCTGGCGCGTCGTCGTCCGAGACAATCAGCGGATCGCGGCGCAAACGAATCAAGACGCGCTCGCTTAAGGTTTTCGTGATCGCCTCGCGCAGCGCCGGATCGACTTTTAAGGCTTCTTTCGTCACGTTTTCAGCCAACGCGAGCGCCTCGGCGGTATTTGCCTCCAAACACGCTCTCACTAATGCGGTGGCGTCGGCGGCTTGCGCGGCGTAGAGTCGCGCGACTTCATGCCACCAGCCATCGGCAATGCAGACCTGCCATTCTTCCGTTGTCCAGGCGGACGGTCTGCCGGTTTCGTGCCAATGGCAGGCGCAGAGATATTCCTGAAACGTCAGATGCGCGAAGCCCCAGACGCCGGAGGCATTTTCCAGCAATAATCCGCTCTGTTCCTGGAGGTTTTTCAGAAAAAGCGGCGTCTCGTCTTTCGTCAGTCCCACCCCTTGCAGGTGCGCTTCCAACGCCGTCAGCACGTCAGCCGTCGGGAATTCCCGGACGCGTTGCGCCATCATCTCTTCGGCTAATGGCTGAAGCACCGCCCGTTTTTGTTTGGCGCTCAGGCGATCGTCCATCCCTTTCGCTCGCTGCCAATGTCCTAAGAGCACATCGCAGATTTCAGCGTAGAGTTCCACCCGGCGGTCCGGCAGCGCGCCGCGATAATTGTGGACATTGGCGATCATCGTGAGGAGCAGCGGATTGACCGTCAATTCTTGCAATTTCGGTTGATGTTGTAGCCGACGCAGCAAATCGTCCGCGTCATGTTCCGCGTCGCGCCGCATCCCCGGATCATCTTTGCCGGAAAGCGTCAGTTTCGTGGCGACATACCAGTTACGCACAAAGCGTTCGACCTGTTCTGGTTGAAACGGCAAGACTTCCAGCCCATGCGCCTGCGCTAATGGCGCATCCAAATAGCCCTGGGGGCGGGTGGTGACAATGAATCGGCACTTCGGATAATCTCGGATTTGCCGGTCGATCCAGGTGGAGATCGCCTGACGCTGATCTTCCCGCACTTCATCTAACCCATCCAGCATCATCAGGCAGCGTCCGGCTAAGACGCGCGTGGAACCCACTGCGGCGGCGGATCAAGCTCAGGATAGCGCTTCTGATTGGCAAAGTGGGTGTGCGCTAATTCCGCTAACGAGGGGGATTGTTCGACGATGAGCGCCGCCTGCTCTCGCAGCAGCAGCAACATCGGCGTGTATGCGCGCAGGCGGTATTGCCGCTGCTGATTAGCGGCAAAGGTTAAGGCGACATGTTTCAACAACGTGGTTTTACCGCATCCGGGCGGGCCGAGAATCGCGAACGCGGTCGCCTCGTTCTTTTTGAGGCGTTGCAGAAACGCCCAGACCGGCTGGCTGCCGGATACGGTTTTCGCGGTTAATGGACTGGCGCTGACCTGAAGCGCGTGACTCGGCGCAACCCGCAACTCCACAAAGACCTGCGCCAATTCCAAAATCCCCTGTCCCGGCGTTCGCAGCCCTTTTGAGCCGAAGACCCGATGTTCATACAGCACGTGCGTGTTATAACGGCGGCGAAAATCGGAGAAGGCATTGAGAAGGCTGACTTTCACCCAATCCGCCGTCGCTTTCACCATATCCGGTCGCAAGGTTTCCCAGACATCTTTCCCCAGGATCGCCCATCCGAGGAGAATGCCTTCGTACATCACCGCCAAAACTGCCGTCGAAAGCGGATGTTTCAGAATCTCTGCCCACCAGACCACAGCCACGCCGATCACCGGAAGTTGCGCGCCCAGCGCAATCAGCAAATATTTTAACGCAGTTCCCATATTTTATCAGACCGTATCGGAAATAAGAAAATCATTCCGAAATTCCCCTCTTGGGAGGGGTAAGGGGTGGGTCAAATCCTTATTTCCGATACGGTCTCTATTGACTCCTTTCATGCACAGGCAGATACTTCGCCGCGATCCGGCGTTCGGCGACGTGCCGCAATTCGTAGCCGGTCTGATTGATGACGACCGCCGCATAGCCTTGCCGGGCGGCCATTTGCTATTTTTTCAGCGCCGTAACAGCCTGATCAATACAATATTTGCCGATGGAAACGATGGCGCGAGTATTTTTCGAAATGAATTGGGAGACCTCTTCTTTCGTTTTGGAAAATTCCAGTTCTTTCACAAAACCTTCGAACGCCGATGAAAAAATAACATGCTTCCCCTTTTGTTCTGCAAGCAGAGCTTTTTGCTCTAAACTGAGCAATTCAGGAGTATCATCGTCATCTATTTTTTCGTTATTGGCGATCCGTTTGAGAACATCGCGTTCATTACTGGAAAGATGATCCCAGGCATAGACAAAATGGTCGAATGCTTCCTCTAAAAAGCGATGAATGATGCGTTCGCGACTTTTCCCCGGAGGAGTATCGGCTTCATAGGCTTGCGCGTCGAAGAGATGAAAACAGAGCAGGGATATAAAAAAGGGATGCCGCCCGGCAATGAGTTTCACGAACGGCACATCTACGGCAAGAGAAGCGTCTTTGCAAATCAAATCGTTCGCATCTTCATCGTTTAACAGGCCGACGCGCAAGACGCGAAAAATGTTAAAAAATTCCGAAGAGGTGACAGCGCTTTTGGCAACTTCTTTGACTCCTTTAGCTGAAGCAACGACATAGGATACGAAATAGCGCTGCTGGTAGTGTCGGAGCATGTCATAAAATGCCACCGTAAAATGTTCATTGGATGCCACGCTTTCGAATTCATCCAACACAATGAACAACTGTTTATCTTCGTTCGCGAGTTGCGCGAGAATCTTTTCGAAATCATAATACGATTGGATTTGGGGATGAAAGTTGCCTCCACCGGCACTGATTTGCTCAGCTAACCGGCTCAGAAATTCGAATGGCGTCGCCATTTTTTGACTTTGCATATCAAGAAAGACGAATAACGACCGTTGCCTGAATGTTTCAACATCTTCAAGGAAATTCTGCTGCATTTCCTGATTCGATAACACGTTCAAAAACGAGGTTTTCCCGATTCGGCGCGAGCCAATAATATTGATTGACTCAACAGACAGCAACATCTGATAAGCCCGACGAAATTCTCCTTTTCTTCCAAAAAAATCATTTCGGCGGCTAATTGGTCGGCTAGCGTTATATGGGTTTTGTTGGATATTCATCACTCGTATTCCCTCCTTAGTCGTTCTATTGATTTATATCGTCTGAGCCACGCAACGAATAATCCCATGATGTTCTGTGCGAATGTTGTTTCATCAGCCCAAATTCGTCAATCTTATTTTCCGTCGATCTTCATGAAACGCAGGCGTTCGGGCGTTTTTGTGGCTAAACGGCATAATAGAGGAGTGTCAAAGCTCCTGAGATGTATTTTTGTCTTGACGGAGAATAGAAGTCAGGCGAGTCCTATCCGATCTGGTCGCCGGACATCTTGCTGCAAGAATTGAATGAGGAGAAACATCCACCGTTAAGGTGTCTGACAACTCCCCCATCCCAATATCACCGCCCATAAAAAAACCATGCAATTCCTCACTTCAGCCGAAGAAATTTCTTGCAAAGATTCCATCGTTTTATGTGAGATTCTCCCGCGGAAACATGATAAAATTATTAGCGAGTGCAGAAGTCGTTGCAAAGGGGTAAATATGATGAAAAAAACGTTACAATTAACCGCTGTGATCGAACGCGAGGATGATGGGTATGTCGCAACCTGTCAGGAACTCGATGTCGTCAGTCAGGGAGACTCGATTGAGGAAGCGCGTGTTAACCTCGTTGAAGCGGTCGAAGGATTTTTGGAAGCAGCGTCCCCATCGGAGATTAAGCGGCGATTGAAAAAACAGCGATATGTGATGCCAATCATGCCCGTCATGCCGGATCGCAAGCGGGCGCGAGTGGAGGACGCTTCTCATGCCTAAATTGCGAAGGCTTTCGGGAAAAGAGGTCTGTCAGATTTTGACGACGCAGGGATTTGTCAACGTCCGACAAAAAGGGAGCCATATCATCATGCAAAAGACAGAAAAAAGCACAACGATCACGGTTCCAGTTCCCGATCATCGCGAATTGAAAACAGGCACATTGCTCGGAATCATTCGACAGGCCGGAGTATCGCGCACGTTATTCGAGTCGGCATAAGAAAAACGACAGACGAACGCCCTGAAAAGCGGGTAAAACGAAGGTGAAACAATGAAACCGTTTTCGCAATGGACGAAAGAAGAAGTCGAAGAGGAATTTCGCCTGACATCCGCGCCGCAGCATCCCCTCCTTCAGCAATGGCTTTCCGCGCCTGCGCAACTCTCCGAGAACGAACAAAAGACGCTTCGCCAGCTTTCCCGAAAATTGTTGGCGCATGTGCATGACTGGAACGAAGAGGAATTGAAAATCTATTTCATCGCGTTTCTGCTCGATTTCGTGGATTTCTATCAGGAGCGCTACCGCCCGTTTTTAGAGCGCGAACTTTCCGTCGAATACGCCGAAGGCAAGCGGCTCTGGGGCATGGTGGATTTTCTCGTGGCGTCCGGCAAACAAACGCCGAAAGAGCCGTTCTTTTTTCTGCATGAATACAAAAAACAGGCCGACACATCGAATGACCCGGTTGGGCAGCTGTTGGCCGAAATGGTCGCCGCGCACACCGCGAACCGCCGCAAACATCCGGTCTATGACGCGTATGTCATCGGGCGGCCCTGGTATTTCGTCCTGCTCGACGGCCAGACCTACGCCGAAAGCCTTGCATACGACGCCACGAAAGAGGAGATTTTCGCGATTGCCGCGATCTTGCGCCAGACGAAAACGATGATTGATTCTTTGTTGTAGGCAGAGTGGTCAGACACCTTCAAGGTGTCTGACCACTCTGCTCATCTGTAATTGCATCAAGCTGCTTGCGCCGCGTTTTCATGGGCATAATGCGATACCGAGTCGCGCGGAGCGTTCGTTTCGACGCCGAACCCTGTATATTGGCGCAGTTCCGGCGGTCGAAAGCCTAAGATAATGTCATAATTCGGAACGCCTGCCACCATCAAATCAGTCGCGACGCCGTCTTCCGTATCATCGCATTGAATCCAGATTTTGCCGTCAATCAGATCGAGATGAATAGGCGTTTCGTGCCAATATTCATCCCCGTTCCATCCGACTTCCATCAATAAATAATGGCCGTTTTCATCGTCGCACACGACAGACGGGCGGACTGGCTGCTGCGCTTGCGCCCGGTAAGCCGCATGTTCGTGAAGAATCCGCTTGATTACGGTTTGATAGGTTGTTCTGATGTCCATTGGGTAATCACCTCTGCGAATGTCTTGTCGTGTTTGTTTCGATAGAATGACAATCTGACAATGCCATATTTTAAGCAAGATATTTTTCGAAAAGATTCCCACATTTCGCGCAAGAGAAAACAACAAGAAAATCCGCGCCATTCCCATTTCCCTCTGAAAAATTTCTTGCAAAGTTTTCAACGTTTCGCGTAAGATAACACAAAACTACATCGAATGAGAGAAGGGAACGAATCTTGGCTGAAGGTTGGTCGAATTCGTTCCCTTCTCCTATTCGTTGTAGTTTGTGCAAGATACTGAACCCAGACTCAAAAAAGCACACAAGGAAACGCAAACGCGCATATTCTTGCTTATCTTCATTCGTGTAGTTCTAAGGAGGAAAACGCCTATGAAACGCCGCATCAGTCTTCTCGTCATCATGTTATTCAACCTCTTCCCGTCAATCGTTCTGGCCGAAACCGTTTCGACCGCCGAGATTGACGCCCTGTTCGCGGATCGCAATTACGCCGAAGCCGCGAGCCGTCTGCAAGACGCTTTGACGAAAAATCCCGACAACGCCGACTATCTCGCCTATCTGCTCGGCAACGCGCTGTTCTATCAAAAAGAATACGCGCAAGCCATCGAACGCTTTCAGCGCTTCGCCGCCGACTATCCGCAATCGAAATGGCTGCCGAAAGCGCTGTTCCGGCAGGCGGATTGCTACCTTGCTTTGAAGCAATTCCAGCAAGCCGGAGACATCTATCTGCCGCAGGTGACGCAATTGGTCTCGGCGGAGCGCAAAGAGCGCGTCGCCGCCGTCTATCTCGATTTCGCGGAGGCGTATTTCAGCGGCGAATGGGTGAAGGATCAGGAAGAACCGGGACTCGAAAAAACGCCGGATTACGCAAGAGCAAAGGTTTTTTACGAACTCGCGCTGCAATTGGAACTCAGCCCGGCCAAAAGCGAGGACATCCGCCTGAAAGCCGCCCGCTGCGCCTACGAATTGACCAACTACGACGAGGCGATCACGCTCCTGAGCGCGCTGCAAAAGGAGATGCCGGAAGGAACGCGCCGCGCCGAAACCGCCTACTATCTCGGCCAAGCGTATCTGAAACAGGGCAATCTGCCGCAAGCGCGGCGCGTCTTCCGCGATTTCGCCGCCGACTTTCCGCAAGACGAACACGCGCCGGAAGTCGCCTTCTTGCTCAGCCGCGCTTTTCGGATTCCGACGCCCGCTTCGACCGAAGAACTGGAACTCGGCGTCAAAAGCTTGCAGGAATTCGTCGCCGCGTACCCCGCTGATAAACGCGCCGCGCAGGCGGAATACGAAATCGGGCTGTCGCACTACAATTTCGGCAGGCTCGACGCGGCGGCCTCCGCGCTGACTGCGTTCA
The DNA here is from genome assembly GCA_000739515.1 of Candidatus Moduliflexus flocculans. Lineage (GTDB taxonomy): Bacteria > Moduliflexota > Moduliflexia > Moduliflexales > Moduliflexaceae > Moduliflexus > Moduliflexus flocculans. The sequence continues at coordinate 123,435 of DF820456.1, read as the reverse complement.
TTCAGAAACATGCGGCGGCGTCCGTGCAAAATGTCGCTGATTCGGCTTCTGCATCGGCAAAGCCGGACGAATGGCTTTCCGCCGAACAAACGCTCCCGCTCGCCCGTTTCTATCTCGGCAGCGTCTATCAGCGGCAACGCAAATTTCAGGACGCCATCGCGGTCTGGCAGGAGTTTTTGCAGACGCATCCGTCGCACAATCTCTGGAACGAAGCGCAACGCCAGATCGTCGAAACCGAATATCTGATCGCCGCGAATTTGCGGCAGGAAAAGCAATTCGACGCCGCCCGCGCCGCGTTCGAGCAATTTTTGAACGCGCACCCGCTCGACCCGCGCAACCCCGACATCATGTTCCAGATCGGCGATATGTTCAAGGAGCAAGAAGCCTATCAGGAGGCCATCGCGCAATGGAAACGCGCCGTCTCGAAATATCCGCAAACCGACCCGGCCTCGCAGGCGCAATTCGAAATCGGGCAGCTTTTGGAAAGCAAGCTGCTGAAATTCGAGGAGGCGTTCGAGGCGTACAAGCAAGTCACGTGGGGATCGCACTACGGCGCGGCGCAGGAACGGATGAGCGCGATGCAGGCCAAACGCCTCGCAGTGCAGACCGAGCGCGTCTTCCGCTCGAACGAAACGCCCGCGCTGAAGGTCACGACGCGCAACATCGAAACGCTGACGCTGAAAATGTATCAGGTGGATTTGGAAACCTATTTCCGCAAAAATCAGACCGTCGGCGGCGTGGAATCGCTTGATATTGCGCTGATTGACCCGGATAAAACGTGGCAGGAAACCATCGCGAATTATGAAAAATACCGCGAATTCGAGAACCGGTTCGTCATGCAATTCGCCGAACCGGGCGCGTATTTGGTGACGTGCAGCGAAGAAAGCGTCGAAGGCGGTGTCGGCTACGAGGCCACGACGCTCGTATTAGTGAGCGATTTGGATGTCATCGTCAAAACCACGAAACGCGACGCGCTGGTCTTTGCCGAAAACATGCGGACGGGCGCGGCGTATCCGGGCGTCAAGTTCCTGTTCAGCGACGGCGCGAAAATTTTCTACGAAGGCGCGACGCAGGCGGACGGCGTGTTTCATGCCGCGCTGAAAGAATTGAAAGAGACGCAAAATCTGCGCGTCTTCGCGTTCGACGGCAAGCACTACGCTGCCGGAACGCTCGGCCTCGACCAATTGCAATTTGTCGAAGGCGTCTCCGCTCGCGGTTACATTTACACGGATCGCCCGGCCTATCGCCCCGGCCAGCAGGTCAACGTCAAGGGGATTCTGCGGGAAGCCGACGCGGCGGGCAATCTGCGCGTGCCGCAACTTCCTGAAAACGCGCGCTATGCCGTTCGAATTCAAAATTCGCAGGGCGCGACGATCTTTCAAGATGACGTGGCGTTGAGCGAATTCGGCACGTTCGCGGCTGATGTGACGCTGAACCCCGCCGCGCCGACCGGCGAATATCGCCTGTTCGCGCAGCGCGGCGATCAGCAGCCGTTTTCCGGGACGTTTCTTGTCGAGGAATATAAGCTGGAAACCATCAAATTGACGCTTGAAACCGACCGCGAGGTCTATTTTCGCGGCGAAACCATCACCGGCAAAATCCGCGCGGCCTATTATTACGGCGAACCGGCGCGGGAAAAAAGCGTCAGTTACACGCTCGGCAACGTCGAATTGCTGGCCGCGAAAACCGACCAGAACGGCGAAATTCCGTTCACGCTGAACACCCGCGATTTCACGGAAAGCCAGCCCGTGACGATTTTCGCGCGATTGGACGCGGAGAACGTGCAGGCCGGGAAAACGGTCTTTCTCGCCACGCGCGGCTTTAGCTGCGCAGTCGCGACGCTGCGGAATGTCTATCTTGTCAACGAAGACATCGAGGCGACGGTCAAAACGACCGATCCGGCGGGAAAGCCGACGCAGGAAACGCTGAAGTTCGGCGTCTTCAAGCTTGAGAAATCGCTATCCGGCGACACGTCGGAGCGCAAAATTTCGGAGCAGCAGGTCGCGACCGGCGCGGACGGGAGCGGCAAGGCGTTGTTCAAGCTCGCGGACGGCGGCGACTACATCCTTCGCGCCGAAGGCCGCGACCGCTTCGAGAATCCGGTGTCCGGCGAAATTCGGCTCTTCGTTTCCGGCAAAGACGACGAGATCAAATTGCGGATTCTGGCCGACGCCGAGGAATTCAAGGTCGGCGATACGCCTGAAATCCGGCTCTCATCGAACGCCGCCGACGGCCTCGCGCTGCTGACCTACGAAGGCGAGACGATGCTGTCCTATCAGATTTTGAGCCTGAAAAACGGCGTCAATCCGCTGACATTGACTATCGGCAACGAACACGCGCCGAATTTCACGCTGTCGGCGGCGCAAATGGAAGGGAACAAATTCCATCAGGCGCAGAAATATTTCGCCGTGCTGCGTCAATTGAATGTCGCCCTGACCTTCAAACACGCCGAATCCGCCGCCGCGCCCGACTATTTTCAGCCAAAAGAAAGCGTGACGGTCGAGATTCTGACGACGGATCAAAACGGCAAGCCCGTTCCCGCCGAATTGTCGCTCGCAATGGTTGACGAGGCGCTCTACGCCCGTTACGCCGAATCCGCGCCGCCGATCCGCGCCTTTTTTTACGACCAGAAACGCGAATCCGCCTCGCAAATCGCGACCTCTTGCACGTTCAAATTCGACGCGGAAACGAAGGAGTTAGTCTCCGAGCTATTGGACGAAGAAGCGCGTCTTCAGGAAGAAATTGCGCTGCCTGAGGCTGAACCGATGGTCATGTCCGCCGAGTTCGACGGGAACATGCTGGCGGGGCGGATGAACGAAGCCCCTGCGCTGAATGCGCCGGGTCAGAAGGTGCGGGCAAGCATGGCGAAAGATAAAAAAGGAGAGATGTTCGCGGATGCGTTAGCGCCTGCGAAGCCGATGGAAATCGGGCGCGACGAAGCGGGCGCGTTTCTCGCCGCGCTGCGCGACTATTTCCCGGAAACCGGCTACTGGAATCCGCGCATCGTCACCGACGCGAACGGCACAGCGAGCGTGACCGTCACGCTGCCGGATTCGACGACGGAATGGCGGTTCACGAGTCGGGGCGTCACGCGGGAAACGCTGGTCGGCGAAACGACCGCCGGAATCGTGACGAAACTCCCGTTTTTCGCCGAAATGAAAACGCCGCCGGTCTTTTTGGAAGGGGACAAGGCGACGCTTTTGGCGAACGTGCAAAATTCGTCGGGCGCGGAACAGCAGGTGAATCTGACGTTTTCGGCGCAGCTTGACGGCGCGGTCGTCGCGCAGCAGGAACAGACTGTCGCCGCGCCGGATAAGCAAGTGACGGAAAGCGCGTACCGGCTCGATTTGAGCGGCATTGCGCCGCCGGTCGCCGGTTCGACGCTGACGCTCGAACTGAACGCCGCCGCCGGGCAATGGCAGGATCGGATTCGGCGCGAAGTCGCAGCGCGGGCGTGGGGCGCGGAATTCAGCGCATCGAAAAGCGGCGCGGCCACCGACGACGCAAGCGTCACAATCGCGCTTCCCGTCGGGCGTCCGTATGTTGCGCAGGAGATGACGATTCTGCTGAATCCGTCCGTTGACCGGACGCTGCTCGATTTGATTGACGACCGCCCCTGGCCGTGCAAAGAGCCGTCGTCCTCTTCGATTCATCAGGCGCAGATTCTGCTGAACGTGCTGCGTTATCTCGAACGCGAAAACCTCACCCCCGCCCCCTCTCTGAAAGAGAGGGATGAAGCCCTCCCTGTTGGGGAGGGTTTGGGTGGGGTTTCGGCGGCGCAGATTGCCGATTTGCGGCAGCGGTTGAAAGGGGAATTGAACGCTATCGAACAGCAGCAGAACGCGGATGGCGGCTGGAATTGGACAGGCTTGAGAACGTTCAGCGATTTGTTTATCGCGGCGGACGCTGTCAGCCTGCTGTCGGAGGCGAAACGCGCCGGGTTCGCCGTTCGGCCTGACGTGCTGCAAAACGGCGTCAACTACGTCAAACAGCAGTTTCAGGCCGCATCGGACAACGATATCAAAACGTATCTGCTCTACGCCATGACCGCCGCCGGAGACGTGGATTTCGCGCACGTCAACCGCGTCTATCGCGAGCGGAATTCGCTGCATACGGCGGGGCTTGCGCTGTTGGCGCTGACCGCCGCCGCGATGAACCGCCCGGAAATCGGCGCGGAATTGAGCGGAATGCTTGTGGCGCGGGCGACGACGCAGACGAACGACGCGACCGGCGCAACCATGATATATTGGGCGTCCGATTCGACGCTGCGTTCGATGGAAGGCGAGGTCGAAACGACCGCGCTGGCGTTGCTGGCGTTGCAAAAAACGACGCCGCAATCGCCGCAGATTCCGCAGGCGATGGCGTGGCTGAACGCGCAGCGGCGCTGGATGGGCTGGGGTTCGACTCGCGCCAACGCCCGCATCGCGCCGGTCTTGCTGGAATACTTCACGGCGTCGCAATTCGCGGAAAACCGCTACGCGCTGAAGATCAGCGTCAACGGCAAGCCGCTCGACGCGCTTTCGGTCAACGGCGAGCAGGCGGCGCAGACGTTGCGCGTTCCGGCGGAATTGCTGCGTGACGGCGAAAATCGCGTGGATTTCGAATTCGACGGGCGCGGCGCGTTTCAATATGTCTGCGTCTTGACCGGCGTCAGCCGCGAACTCGCGGAAACGCACCAATTTTTCGACGTGAAACGCTATTACGAGCCTGCGCCGCTGCTTTACAACGGGCGCGAAATTCAGCGCGGCTTCAGCGTGTTGGACGGCTCATACAATACGTGGCGGAATCCGGTCACGCAGATTCCGCTCGGCGGCTTCACCCGCGTCACGGTCGAATACAACCGGCGGCAGTTCGATTACGACCGCCCGTACATGAATCAGCCGATCATCATCGAAGAGCCGCTTCCGGCGGGCGCGATGGCGTTGGCGCAGTCCGTTCAAGGCGATTTGCTGGATCATGAAATTCGCGACGGCAAGCTGATTTTCTATCCGAACAACGCCAGCTACGGCACGGTCACATACGACCTATACGGCTATCTGCCGGGCGTGTTCCGCGTCTTGCCGACGAAGGTTTCGACGCCGTATCTGCCGGAGCGGTTCGACTACGCCGCGCCCTACGAAATGAGCATTTTAGAGCGCGGTCAGGCGATTTCGGAGACCTACAAAAAGACGCCGGACGAACTCTATTACCTCGGCAAAGCGCTGTTCGACGATAAACGCCGCGCCGACGCTCGCCCGTTGCTGTCGGAATTGTTCGAGCAGTACCGGCTCGAATCCGAGCCGTATCGCGACACGGCGAAAATGCTGATGTACATCGCGATTGACGAGCGCAACAGCCGCGACATCGTGCGCTTTTTCGAGGTGTTGAAAGAGAAATATCCTGATTTGGTCTTGAGTTTCGCCGACATTTTGCGCGTCGCGCAAGCATACAGCGAGATTCAGGAGCATGAACGGGCGGTGCAGGTGTTGCGGGCGACGGCGGAAGCGTCGTTCCTGAAAGACGTGCAGGTCAGCGGCACGCTCGAAGCGCAGGGGAAATTCCTGCCGTCGGTGGAATACACGAAAAACGTGCTGCTGGAATATCCCGATTTGCCGGTCACGGAAACCGCGTTTTACGGCCTGTCGCAACTGCTTTACACCGAGGCCGAAACGCTGCGGGACGCGCCGCAATCGCAGCGCGGGAAATTGTCGCGCAAAGAACTGCTGCAAGGCGCAATTGCCATGCTGCACGAGTTTTTGACGCGCTACCCGGAACAGCAGATCGCCGACGAAGTCAGTTTTTCGCTGGCAAACGCCTATCTCGATTCGGAAGAATTCGAGCGCGTCGTGGCGTTGGCGCGGCAATTCCGGCAGCGCTACCCGAAAAGCCCGTATTTGAGCGCGTATGAGTACCTCGAAGGCTACGCCGATTTCGAATTGGAACGCTACGACGAATCGCTGCAACTCTGCCGGAAAGTCGCGACTGAGAAATATCCCGACCGGCAGGGGAATTCGGTCGAAAGCGACCACAAATATCTTGCGATGTATTTGATGGGGCAGATGTATCACGCGATGGGCAAGCCGGAGCAGGCGATTGCGGAATATGAAAAGGTCAAAGACCGCTTCCCGGACGCAAGCGAGGCGATGGCGTATTTCACGAAAAAGCTGCTGAAATTCGACGAGGCGACAACCTTCAGCCCCGGCGACGCGATTGCGATTCCGCTACGTTATCGCAACATCAAAGACGTGAATCTGCTGGCGTATCGCGTGGATTTGATGAAGTTTTACCTCTTGCAAAAGAATCTGGAAAACGTCGCGGCGATCAATCTCGCCGGAATCACGCCGTATCATCAGGCGACCGCGCATCTCGGCGACGGCAAGGATTACGCCGAAAAGACGCAGTCGCTTGCGCTGCCGCTGCAAGAAGAAGGCGCGTATTTGGTGACGGCGAAAGAGGCGGAAACCGATGCGTCCGGGTTGGTGTTGATCAGCCCGCTGCGGCTCGAAGTCGAAGAAGACGCGCAAAGCGGGCGGGTGCGGGTGAACGTTATCAATTCCATCACGAACCGCTACGAAAATAACGCGCACGTCAAGGTCATCGGGTCTATGAATCATGAATTCATCTCTGGTTCAACGGATTTACGCGGTATTTTCATTGCTGATAATATTATTGGCGAGGCCACTGTCATTGTCAGAAAAGGAAATCAGTATGCCTTTTATAGGGGTGATACATACCTAAATCATCCTGATCCAGAAGAATTGCAATGGCCTAATCCAAGAGAGGCAGATAACATGCGCTCGCAGGCGACGCAATATCTGCGGGAAAGCAACATGATGATTCAGCAGCAGGGCGCGGGCTATCTGCGCGGCCAGTTGTATCAGAACAAGCAGGAAGGCGTCGAGGTGCAAGCGACGTATTGATAAATAAGGTGTCAGACACGTTCAACGTGTCTGACACCTGCCCGTGTCGTTCCGAACCAATAGGGCGGCAGCCTCTGAGAATCTGAATAATTCCTCTTGACAATCGCGGGCGTACGCATAAAGAAAAGAATGATTCGTATCAGCTAATCTTTTCATCCCCATCTACCGCCGTAAAGGGAATTACCATGCACCGAACGCTCTGCTTTCTGTTGACGGGATTGCTCGCCGTTCTGTCAGCGCCGTTTGCTGACGCTGATGTTCATGACTCGCAGGCATTCGATTTCGCGCCGGTATTCGAGCGCATCACCATTGAGCAGGGGTTGGCACACAGCGTCGTGTATGACATCGCGCAGGATCAGCGCGGACTGCTCTGGTTCGGCGGCGAAGGTGGATTGGCGAAATACGATGGCTATGCGTTTACGATGTATCAGCATGATCCGCTGAATGACAATTCGCTCTCCCATAACAGCATCAGCGACCTGCTGATCGATCAAAGCGGCGCGATCTGGTGCGCCACATGGGGCGGCGGCGTCAATAAATTTATTCCCGACACCGACACTTTTCTTCATTACCGTTATGATCCCGCCAAACCGCAAAGCCTCAGCGATGACCGCGTGCAGGTAATGTACCAGGATCGCGCGGGCATCTTCTGGTTCGGCACGTTTCGCGGTGGGCTGAATCGGTTTGACGCGCAGACAGGCCAATTTACCGCCTACCGCCATGATCCCAACAATGCCAACAGCGTGAGCGATGATCGCATCTGGTCGATCACCGAAGACCTCGCCGGAAATTTCTGGGTCGGCACGAATAACGGCCTGGATAAGTTCGACCGCGCCACCGGCATCTTTACGCATTACCGCCATGATCCGGCACGGTCTGACAGCCTGAGCGATAATCAGGCGCGCTGGCTCTTTGTGGATAGCGGCGGCACGCTCTGGATTTCGACCCAGAAGGGATTGAATCAATTTCACGCTGATACCGGGGCGTTTACTCGTTTTACTCATGATTTGCTCGATCCCAGCAGCTTGAGTTATGATACGACGTATAAAATCTGGGAAGACCATCAAAAGCGGCTCTGGATCGGGGCAAACGCGACTGATACGGCGGGCTTGAATCTGTTCGACCGCGAGCGCGGCACGTTTACATCCTTTGCGCATGATCCGTCGCGCCTGACCAGCATCAGCCACAACGACATCCGCGCCTTATATGAAGACACATCCGGCGTCCTCTGGATCGGCACGCGCGGTGGCGGCGTCAATAAATTGAACCTGAAACCGCGCAAATTCGTCAGCGTCACGCCAGATCCGACTGATCCCAACAGCTTGCTTGGCAACGCGGCGAATGCGTTCGCCGTCACGCAATCCGGCGAACTCTGGGTTGGCATGAGCGGCGGCGGATTAAACCGATACGACGCGGCGCGCGACATGTTTACGCATGTGACGCCGGAGAATAGCTTGCTGACTGACCGCACGATTTTGGCGATTCACGAAGATCGCAGCGGACGTTTATGGCTCGGCACGAATGATGGCGGCCTGCAATTGTTCGACCCGAAAACGCAGGATGTGATATCGTTCATAACTCGCCCCGGCAGCCCGGACAGCTTGAGCGACAACCGCGTCTATGCGCTGTGCGAAGACTCGCGGCAACGCCTCTGGATCGGAACAGGCAAAGGGGTGAATCTGTTCGCGCCAACATCACAGACATTTCTCCATCTTGCCGATTTTCCAGGAGCGCCGAAAGCATTAGGGGAAACGGGAATCTTCAGCCTGCTGGAAACGCAGGAAGGCACGCTCTGGATCGGCACATGGGGCGCGGGACTTTACGCGATGGCCGAAAGCGACGAGACGCCGACGTTTAAGGCGTACCGGCATAATCCGTCAGATAACACCAGTTTAAGCCACGACGAAGTCACCAGTCTCTTAGAAGATCGCGAGGGAAATCTCTGGGTTGGCACGCGCGGCGGACTCAACAAACTAGATCGCGCCTCCGGCGCGTTTACGCGATATGTCGAGCAGGATGGATTGGTTGATAATGAAGTGGTCGGCTTGTTGCAAGCGAATGACGGCAACATCTGGATCAGCACAGTGAACGGCCTGTCGCGCTTCGACCCGCGTCAGGGGAAATTCCGCAATTTCGATTATAGCGATGGCTTGCAAAGTAATGAGTTCAAAATTGGCGCGGCGTATAAAACCAGGCAGGGAGAATTGCTGTTCGGCGGCGTGAATGGCTTTTCGCGATTTTTCCCGGACATGGTACTGGATAATCCGTATGTTCCGCCGGTCATTATTACCGATTTTCGCATTTTCGAGCAGCCGATCTCATTAACTTCGATTTCCGCGCAAAATCAGGAGATGACGCTCTCCTACTCCGATAACTTTTTCTCATTCGAATTTGCGGCGTTAGATTATACGAATCCCCACAAAAATCGCTACGCCTACATGCTGGAAGGCGTGGATAAAAACTGGATAAATTCCGGGATGCGGCGTTACGCAAGCTACACAAATGTCGCGCCGGGACGCTATACGTTCCGCGTCAAAGGCGCAAATGACGACGGCGTTTGGAATGAAACCGGAACGGCGATCTCAATAATCATTACGCCGCCATTCTGGCAAACCCTCTGGTTTCGCGTGGCGGCAGGCGTGTTTGTGGTCGGAATCGTTATCGGCGCATACCGGCTTCGCGTCCGCAGCATTCAGCAGCGCAATCTGCTGTTAGAGCGGCAGGTGCGCGAGCGCACGGAGGAATTGGAGACGCAGCAACAAGAATTACGCGCTGCCTTAGAACATCTCCAGCAGACGCAGGCGCAATTGCTGCAATCGGAAAAAATGGCGGCGTTAGGGCAATTGGTGTCGGGCATCGCGCACGAAATCAACACGCCCGCCGGCGCGATTGTCGGCGGGCTGGATCAGGTGAAAGAAGGATACAACAAACTTTTTCCCCAACTTCACAGCCTTTTCCTACAACTTCCCGCCGAACTGCACGACCGGTATATGCAACTCTGTCAGCATGTATTAAGCGCGACAAAAGGCGTGTCGTCGCGCAATCGCCGCGACGCCGCCAAACGCATCCTGGCGGAATTTACGGAACAGGGCGCACCGATTTCGTATAACATCGCCAACAAGCTTGCGGTGATCGGCCTGACAATCGAAGACATTCGCCATTTTTCGGATGTGTTTGCCTGCGAAGATCGCGAAACGCTGATCGAAACGCTCTTCTGGTTAGGCGCGAGACAGTTGCACATTCAGGACGCGCAGACCTCAATTGCGCAAATCGTGCAATTAGTCAACGCGCTGAAGCAATATGCGCATCACGATGAAGGGGATTTGGTGGAAACGCACCTGCAAGAAGACCTTGAAAACACGCTGTTAGTTCTGCGGAACGCCTTTGCCAACGGAAAAATTACGATAGTGACCTCGTATGATCTTGTGCCGCCGTTCGTCTGCCGCGCCGCCCGGCTGAATCAAGTCTGGACGAATTTAATTCTGAACGCGATTCAGGCCATGCCCGATGGCGGGACGTTGTCGGTTTGCCTGACGCAAGTGGACGCGATGCATGTCGCCGTTGAAATCGAAGATACCGGCACAGGCATTCCCGACGCGATTCTGCCGCGCATTTTCGAGCCGTATTTCACGACGCGCGGCAAAGATAAGCGAATTGGGATGGGCTTGAGTATCTGCCGCGAGATTATCGAAGCGCATCATGGCCGGATTGACGTGGTTTCGTCGCAGCCGGGCAACACCTGTTTCCGCGTTCTGCTGCCGACGAATGTGAAGTACCCGGAATATACGTAAACAAGATGAATTCTGCATAAAATGTCGTGTTTTGCTATGGCAATAGCACGAATCCCATTCCTACATGCGTAAAGTGTGCGTCTCCGGTGAGAATTTCATAAATTTCGAATTCTTCCATAACTGCCATTGAAGTCAAATCCGTGAACGAAATGTCTGGTTTATCCTGGAATTTGATTCGTAACTGACCTTACGCAGCAGGCTCGATGCGAATGGTCGCAAACTCCCCTCCAGGGAGGGGCTGGGGGTGGGTGGCCGAGGCCGAGCATCGCGCTATGGCGAACCCACCCCTTGCCCCTCCCAGGAGGGTGGGGGTGGGTGGCCGAGGCCGAGCATCGCGCTATGGCGAACCCACCCCTTGCCCCTCCCAGGAGGGGAATTGTCGGCGACGCTGCGTAACGTCAGTTCGTAATTTTTGCGCGGCTTCGAAACGCTCGGGAGTAATCCAGATGAGATTGACATATCCCTGTTCAACCGCGGTCGTCATGATTTTTATGGCTTTCTGAGCGGCATTAACAGGAACGCGTTTGAATAGCATGGTATCAACTTCATCCAAAATATAATCAGTCGTGATGATTGTTCTTCCAACTTCTCGGAATGTTTGGTAAAGTTGACTTACCTGCTGATGCTGGCGTTCCTTGCGATTGAAAAGATTGATCCAGCTCCATGTATCAATAAAAATTGTTTTCATAACGCACCGTAAAGAGCCTCATCAATCGCATCAGAAAAAGGCGGGACATCAATCAGGCCGAATGCCCCAAGCATAGGATCGTCTTCTGGGCGCAAGGCGTTTCTACTACTGGCCTTTTCAATCATGCTTAATTGTTTGAATTTGAGATACTGGATGAAATTTTGTAGTTCAACAATAGAGGAATTCGGCAAATGTTCGATCTCAAATACTAATTTTGTTCTGGCGGTTTGAAGGTTTTTCATATAGACTCTCTCCTGAAAATAGAATTTTCATGCGCGGTGATGTAGGTCGAAACTACAGTTTCGACCTACATGAATAGCTCCATTTTCATTGAATCATGAAACGCTGCCGCAGCGCATACATAAAATTCTGATACGCCTGCGTTTTCATGCGGGCGACCTGCTGCTGGTCGGCGGCTTCGCGCTCAAGGCGTCCGCTGATGGTGGAACTGTCGGCTTCCGGCGGCGTCAGCATCAGCCATTTACCGCTTTTCACGTCCATCGCCACGCCTTTCAGCCGGATTCGCATCCGCTGCACTTCATCGGGAATCAACGCACCGACAAGCGGCACCCACGACACGGTTTTTGTCACCTGATCTTCTTGCGCGGTTTCGATGATGCCCCAATAGACAATGACCGTTGTTGCGCCGGTTTGCGCAGCGCTCAATCGCAACACCTGTTTCAGCGAAGCGGATGGCGCGGCGGTTTCGCCCTGCGCCGCCTGTTTGGGTTGATCGGGAATGCCGCTGAGCGGCGTCACCGTAAAATAATCTCGCATCGCCTGAAGCATGGCATCATCCGGGAACATCGCGCCGGATTGAATCAACAGAATCGCGTCGCCGCGCTTCAGCGTCACGGCGGAGGCGTCATTCAGCGCGGCCTGAATATCCGCCTCGCTGATGGCCTGTTCCGCGCTGATGCCCAACACGGATAATTCGTTTAATTCTCCCTGATAAAACGGGTTGGTTTGCTGGCCGTACCAGCCGTTGTCGTCCTGATAACCGGAATTGGAAATCGAACGCGTCCCGCAGCCGGTCAGTAGAGTTGCGACCACGGCGAAAAGCATGACATAATGGGTGGTTGTTGTTTTCATCATGCGAAAACGACAACGAATAGAAGAAGGAAGCGAATCTTTGTTCTATTCGTTGTCGTATTTTGTATATGTTGAAAGAACCTCCAATTGCTCTTCAGTCAGCCGATTCCACCGCCAGGATAATGTGTCCTGCAATGCGCGATGGAAGCCGCGATAATTTCGGCGCAGCCGCTCGACCTTTCTCAGAAAGGTGTCAGAGGAATAACGGCCAGCCAGATATTCACAAATTACATCTCTAACGAACACCTCTCCAAGCGGCCTGTCGGGATATTTTCGAAAGCGGTATTTTCGTTTGGAAAGCATCGCAATCGCGTTGAAATCATCATCGCACGCCTGACCGATGAGGTGCTTGTTCGTTCGGCGCAGCGCCCGATTTCGCCGCCGCTTATTGCGCGGAATGTTTTTCCGGGAAGCATGCGGCGATTCGCCATACGCATTGCGCCGCTGTTTTTCGTAATCCTGTGAATTTGACATATTGTTGTGCTATTTCATGTTGATGCTGCGCTGGAATTGCTCTAATTTGGCTAATAAACCGACCAATTCCTGCTGGCCTTGCTCCAATTCTTCTTGTTCGGCGCGGCAGAAGCGATCCACCGGGCTGATCGTGTCTTTGATCTGCGCGAGCGTGTTCTCCATGTAGTCGTCAAATTCGCGCTCGACGTTGCCTTTTAATTCGGCGATCAGCGCCTGAATGCGGCCATTGAATTGCTCTTTCGCCTGTTTGCGTTTGCGCGGCAGGATAAACAGCCCGGCGGCGGCAATTGTCGTTGCGGCAAAAAAGCCGGTAATGTCGAGAAAGAGGCCGGACAAGACGGAAATAAGAATTGCGCCGATACCGAGCGCCCCGACTTCGGCGGCAGCGAAATGGATCAGCGCGTTTTGGAATGTTTTCAGAATATTCTGGCTTTCTTGCTGGTAATTAAATTCTTTGATTTTGGAGCGGGCATCTCTGATCACGCCCTGGTAGATTTTGTCGCGGTCATACACAAACTGCCCGCCGATCTCTCCCAGCACTTTGCCGCGATAAACGTTCGGATTGAGTTGTTGTTTATAACTTTCCAGCGTCTCGTCCCAGACTCTCATGCTCTTTTTGACGAGCCAATCCGCCGCTTCGGTCAACACATCTTCGATCTGCTCGCTGGAATCTTTGACCACCTGCTCGTGAAATTGCTGCTGCGCTTTCTCTTTCGAGGTGATGTCCCAGATATTGCGGAGTTGCAGAAAATCATCCACAAAATCGTAGGCGCGGTTGCGCAGGTCGAGCAGAATATTTTCAACGCGCAGCAAAAAACGCGAATAGTTCTCTTTCAGGTCGTCGCGGGTGTAGGCCAATTGTTTATCAATCTGCTGCAATTTGCGGCGATCTTCCGCAACAACATCGAGCTTTTGCCGCAGTTCTTTTTGTTCGGACAGACAGATCGGCTGGACAATATTCACTGGGTTCAACAGTTTCAAACGCACTCGTTCGCCTTCGTTCAGCGCCTCGTCAAGATATTGTTCGAGTGCCTCAAAACGGCTGATTTCAAGGAGTTTTTGATTATTGGTGGTGATCGCTTCGTAGGCTTGCAGCACGGAAATTGGAAAAATCTGCGGCTCAATCCCCAAAATCTTCGCAGTTTCACGCCGGAGATATTCCAGAATAATCTCCACGTCTTTCGCGCTTTTTGTGTCTATTTTGTTCAGCAAAAACAGGACTTTGCGTTTCCATTTGATGCTGACGATTTCCAAAAATTCGCGCTCACTGTCGGAAAGCGGTCGGTCGGCGGAGATGACGAAAATGACGAAATCTGCTTTGGGGATGAAATTCAGGGTGAGTTCATCGTGTTCTTTGAGGATAGAATTCGTGCCGGGCGTGTCAACAATATTGACCGTTTTCAGCAATTCTAAGGGAAAGCGCGTGACGCGCAGATTATCGAGAACGCGCGATCCCGCTTCGTCGCCATGTTTCAAGATATTGATCAAATCGGTCGTCGGCGTCGGCCCTTCTTCAAGGATTTTCTGGCCTAAGAGCGTATTGACGAACGCCGACTTGCCGGAATTGAACTCCCCGACAATCACGAGCAGAAAGAGTTCGTCTAACCCGTCAATCACATCTTTAATCTTCGCGAGGTCTCCCTGATCTGCGCCGGTTTTCAGCAGACAGGCATGAATTTCCCACAACAGCGTTTTTTCCTGATTTACATGTTCCTGATATTGTTCATGGAGTAACATAATAATGATGCGGATTCAATCAACTCTTAGGAGTGTCAAAGCTTGCTTTGACGGCCAAAGCAAGCTTTGGCACTCCTTCATGCTCCTAAAATTTTATGAATCAATGAGTATGCGATAATTTCGAAGATCCGTTAGCGTCACGTCTATTCATGCGCGATGAAATAGTCAATAAATAAAAGGAGAGGCGGCGTTTTTCCCGTGAAATGACTTGACGAAACCGTCGCGACATGGGAGGGCGTGTTTGTTTGCGATAGCTGGAAGGTCGGCGTTCTGCCGCGTTTCCAAATATGAATTTGAAGGCGCGATGCTGGCGATGAGAAGCATTCTCGGCGAGTGTGCCAGAGTGTGAAATATCTTTTTATCGTCATCATCAATTCGACTGACATGATGAACACAATGATCCGTTTTCGAGCATGGTTTTTTTCTGGCATGATGATGTTGCTGCTCTCGCTGTTCGGCTGCGAACCGGTGGACAATCCCACAGAACCGGATGATTCCGACACAAAAGAGGTCTATACAGTGAAAATTACATCGCAGTATTTCGCCGCCAGCGGCAACGAATACAACTGGTTTCAAGGGGAAGCGTCCAGTACTCAGCCGTATGCCTGGTCGTTGTCGTCGAACGGCGTCCCCTTTAACGCTGGACGCTGGCAAGCGCCCTTCACGAAAGCCGGCATTTATACCGTGCGCGTCTATCTCCCTGCCGAAACGGCGATGGCGCCGAACGTGCGCTATGATATTATCGCCAACGGCCAGACCAGAAACGTTTCGATCAACCAGACCACGAATCCGAACCGATGGGTCTCCCTCGGCTCGTTCACGTTCAGCGGACAGGGCTATGAATATGTCGAATTGACCAACGTCACCGGTGCGTCGAATGCCCGCGTCGTCTTCAGCACAGTAGAATTCGTGCGGGAAAC
>DF820456.1:106497-107740 GCA_000739515.1 Candidatus Moduliflexus flocculans | reverse complement strand
TGACCAACGTCACCGGTGCGTCGAATGCCCGCGTCGTCTTCAGCACAGTAGAATTCGTGCGGGAAACTATTGATGCGACGCCTACACCCACGGCGACGCCGAAGGCGAATTGAGGAAACTTATGATGCTGCTACAGGCGGGCGGATTTCATAAGCGCCAATTTTAGAGGAATTGCTTCCTTCTATTATGTACGGTAAAATCATGAGAGAACAACATCCGAATAGCCTTGAAAAGATTGGAACGGGTTTGGTGTGTTCAGTCGAAACGTTTCGCGGTTGCACGATTCAACTGGTAAAAAAGCAATCAGGTTTCAATGGGCTTTCTACCAATAAAGACGGCGACGTTCGAAAGATCGAAGTCAAAACAATGGAAAAATCATTCAATTGGATTGCGATAAGCAGCTTGACGGCGATTGATAAGCTGTTTTTCGAACGAGATTATTGGTTATACTTTGTGTTAATGCCTAAAAATTTTGTGGTGATGACGAAAGGATTGCCATTTATCAAGCTACAGTTGTCTTTTGACGAAAACAAGGATTTTATTAACAATTTGCAACAATGGATGAAAGCGACGAGAACGTTAACAAAGGGGTCTGGATTGAAATTTCTCCCGAAACTTCAACTCAAATTTCCTATGCCATTAGATAAATTGGTCGAGCATCTGATTGCGGTTCCTGATGATGAACAATGGCATGATTCTGTCATTGAAATTTGGCAAAATACTGGCGCATGGAAACGTGTGTATCTTGCTCCTGAAAAGGACTAAATCTATATCTTTGAAAGTCGAACAGATATTATCAAACATTTATCTCGATATTGAACGCGAACAGAGAATTTACACGACAGGAGCGCATCTTGTTCCTCTCAAAGTGAACGATCATTACGTTTGGATTGCTTGGGAATTTGAAGATGATACGTATGATTCAGATGGAAAATTATGTACTCCTGTCGTTTTAGCTGATCAAGTCTCCCAATTATTGATTTCTGATAACGATGAATAAATTGAATAACCCGATAGGGAAAGCTTTTTATGCTAATTGATAAAACCGCGCTATTAGAATTTTTCAAGACTGCCGTGCCGCAGACGATTGCGGAAAAAGATTTGCTGAAGCGACTTGACGTGGACAGCGATCATCGGCATGAGGTGAAAGCCCTGTTAAACGAACTGCTGGCCGCAGGCGAATTGGTCGAACTCAAAAAGAACCGCTTCGCGCTGCCGGAGGCGGTCGGGCTGATTGTCGGGC
>DF820456.1:103167-106095 GCA_000739515.1 Candidatus Moduliflexus flocculans | reverse complement strand
GGCGAATTGGTCGAACTCAAAAAGAACCGCTTCGCGCTGCCGGAGGCGGTCGGGCTGATTGTCGGGCGCGTGCAGGCGAATCGCAAGGGCTTCGCCTTCGTGCTGCCGCTGCAAGTGGGCAAGCCGGACGTGTTCGTCAGCCCGGACAATTTGCGGAATGCGTTTCATGGCGACACGGTCGTCGTGAAGGTCGAACGCCGCGCCGCGCCGGGCAAAACGGCGGAAGGCGAGATCGTACAGATCGTGCAGCGCGGCCAGACCCGCGTCATCGGCGAATTCGAGGCGCATGGCGACTACGGCTACGTCATCCCGGAAGACGCGAAACTGCCGTTCAAGGTCTATATTGACGCCGCGCATACGCTGGGCGCGAAACCGCATCAAATCGTCGTGGCGCAGATTCTCCGGCATGACGAGCGCCACCGCAACCCCGACGGCGAAATCATCACCATTCTCGGTTATCCGCGAACGCAGGGAATTGACGAGCAGATCATCATTCATACGCACCATCTCCCGACCGAATTTCCGCCAGCGGCGCTGCATGAAGCGGACGCTTTTCCCGACAAGATTTCCGACGAAGAACTCGCCAAGCGGCTCGATTTGCGCGACGACTGCATTTTCACGATTGACGGCGAAAACGCGCGGGATTTCGACGACGCGGTCTCGCTGCAACGCCTTGACAACGGCCATTACCGGCTCGGCGTGCATATCGCGGACGTGAATTATTACGTCGCCGAAGGGAGCGCGTTGGATCAGGAAGCGTATCAGCGCGGCACGAGCGTTTATTTCCCCGACCGCGCGATTCCGATGTTCCCGGAGCGGATTTCGAACAACCTCTGTTCGTTGCGGGAAGGCGAAGATCGGCTCACCATGTCGGCATTCATGGAATTCGACCCGACGATGAAGCTCGTGCAGTACGACCTGACGCCGAGCGTAATTCGGAGCAAGGCGCGGCTGACCTATACCGCCGTGCGCCAAATGCTGAAAGACGGCGACGCGACGCTGCGGGAACGCTACGCCGCGCTGCTGCCGACGCTCGACTTGATGAAAGAACTGTCGGAATTGCTCCTGCAAAAGCGGATGGCGCGGGGCAGCCTCGATTTCGACCTGCCAGAGCCGGAACTCGTGCTGGACATTCAGGGGAACGTGGAAAATATCATCAAAGCGGAACGCAACCTCGCGCACCGGTTGATCGAGGAATTCATGCTCGCCGCCAACGAGACGGTGGCGACGCATTTGACCTGGATGAACATTCCGACGATGTACCGGACGCACGAGCCGCCGGACGAGAACAAGATCGCGCTGTTGAACGATTTTATCGGCACACTCGGCTTGCATATCCGTTCCACGAAACACCTGCATTCGAAAGACATTCAACGCCTGCTCAAACAGGTGCGGGGCAAGACGACCGAGCATCTGGTCAACACCATCGCGCTGCGAGCCATGAAACAAGCCCGCTACACCGTGCAGAACGCCGGGCATTTCGGCCTCGCTTCGACGTGCTACACGCATTTCACGTCGCCGATCCGCCGCTATCCAGATTTGATCGTGCATCGCGTCCTGAAAGCCGCGCTCGCCGGTGAAGCGTTCGCGGAAGAGATGCAGGAGCGGCGGCGGCAGCATCTCGACACGATTGCCGAGCATTCTTCGATGCGCGAGCGGATTGCGATGGAGGCAGAACGGGAGATCGTGGCGGTCAAAAAATTGCGCTTCATGGAAGATAAAGTCGGCGACATTTTCCCCGGCCTGATTTCCGGCGTCGCCAATTTCGGCCTGTTCGTCGAACTGCGCGACTATTTCGTCGAGGGTTTGGTGCATGTGACGAATCTGCATGACGATTATTACGAATACCGCGAAGAGACGTTCAGCCTCGTCGGCGAGCATACGAAAAAGACGTACCGCGTCGGCGACGCCGTGCGCGTCCAGATCGCCGATGTCAGCGTCTCCAAGCGTCAGATTGATTTTCTGCTGTTGTAATTTGACAGGATTGACATGATGAACATGATTATGTTCGAATGCCTTTAAAATTATGTTCATTATATGACTCCTGTCTGAATTTTCAACGGATTCGGCTTGAAAAGGCCGACATTTCGTCGGTGTGGGTAGAAATAGGACAGGATTGATTTGAATGCCTTTAAAATCATGTCCATCATGTGAATCCTGTCAAAAAAATATGAACGTTATTGCATTTAATGGCAGCCCGCGCAAGGGCGGAAACACGGAAATTTTACTGAATTATGTGCTGAATGAATTGAAAAACGAGGGAATCGAGACTGAGTTGATTCAGATTGGCGGCAAGCCGATTCACGGCTGCACAGCCTGTCACACCTGTTTTCAGAACAAGAATCGGCGCTGCGTGATTGAAAATGACATGATAAACGATTGCATCGCGAAAATAGCAGACGCGGATGGCATTTTGCTCGGATCGCCAGTCTATTTTGCCGACATTACCCCTGAGATGAAGGCATTTCTTGATCGCGTCGGCTTTGTAAGTGTCGCGAATAATGATCTCTACAAACGCAAAGTCGGTGCGGCAGTGATTGCCGTCCGCCGGGGCGGAGCGATGCACGCTTTTGATTCAATCAATCATTTTTTTCTGCATCGTCAGATGATCGTGCCTGGCTCGTGCTATTGGAATATGGGAATTGGCCAGGAAAAGGGAGACGTCGAAAAAGACGAAGAAGGCATCCGCACGATGAAAATTCTCGGTCAGAACATGGCGTGGCTGCTGAAAAAATTAGGCAACTGAAATGAATTAGACAGGATTGACATGATGAACATTATTATTGGGTATCGCTTTTCAAAATTATGTCCATCATGTGAATCCTGTCTATTTTTTTTGTTTTAATGAAACGTGTCTTATTTCTTCTGCTGTTTGTTTTTCTGATTTGCCTGCGCTTTTATGGTCTGGACTGGGCGCGTCCGCATTTA
>DF820456.1:91386-102926 GCA_000739515.1 Candidatus Moduliflexus flocculans | reverse complement strand
GAAACGTGTCTTATTTCTTCTGCTGTTTGTTTTTCTGATTTGCCTGCGCTTTTATGGTCTGGACTGGGCGCGTCCGCATTTATTTCACCCTGATGAAACGCGGCTGCTGTACGCCGTGAACGACCTTGAAGCGAACCACTGGAATCCGAAATTTTTCGCCTACGGATCGCTGCCGATTTATCTCTTGAAAATCGTTCAGATGGCGGCGGATGCGATCCTTGCCCGGCTCAACAGGCCGCCCGCCGATTTTTTTATGCTCGGACGCGCAATCTCCGCGCTGTTCGGCTCGCTGACGCTGCTGCTGCTCTATCGGTTCGGCAAACGCTTTTTTTCAGAGCGCGTTGGTATCCTCTCCTCCGCGTTGTTAGGCGTGACCGTCCTGCACATTCAGTTATCGCATTTTCTGACGGTTGACGTGATGCTCACCTTTTTCGTCGTCCTGGCGGTCTATTACGCGGCGCAATTGACCGAATCTCCGGCGAAATTCAGCTATTCCCTGCTGTGCGGCGCAATTATCGGCCTTGCGCTCGCCACAAAGGTCAGCGCCGCTCCGTTGTTCGGCGTGTTAGGCGTCGCGCATCTGCTGGTAATGGCACGGGAGATTCGCGAACACCGAAGCGCGTGGAAAACTCTGCTGCGTCATGCCGGAATTTTTCTTGCCGCCGCGCTGCTTGCCGGAGTCGTGTTTGCCGCCTGCGAGCCGTATGCGTTGTTAGATTATCAGGAGTTCGCTCGCCAGATCAAAGAGCAGAATGATATGGCGCTCGGCAAATCACAGCCGCCGTATGTGATTCAATACGAAGGCACATCCGCGTATTGGTATCCACTCCAACAACTTGTTCGCTACGGCATGGGGCTGCCGCTCGGCCTGTTAACGCTGTTCGGCGTCGTTGCGGTGAGCCTTTGGACGCTGAGTTGGATAGGAACGTCTATATTAGCAGAAAAACGCGAGCATTCTCCGCTGAAACATCCGCAGGCCGCGCTGCTCGCGCTTGCCTGGTTTGCGCCGGTCTTTATCATTGTCGGCGGGTTTAAGGTGAAATTTCTGCGTTATCTCGTGCCGCTCACGCCGTTCCTTTGTCTGTTTGGCGCGATCTGGATTGATTCCCTTTTACAAAAAGCGCGGCTCTGGAAATGGGCGACGATAGCTGCCTTTGTTGGGATATTCGTCTATTCGGCCTGGTACGCCGTCGCATTTACGGCGATTTACGGACGCGATGATCCTCGTATTCAGGCATCGCGAGCGATTTACGCGAATATTCCACACGGCTCAACGATTTTAACGGAACTCTGGGAATTCACGTCGCTTGTGCCGGTTGATGGCGGAAATCCGGGAGATTATCGTTTAGAATCAGTTGACATCTATCCATCTGACGGCACGGAAAAAATCTGGACGATTGCGGAACAGTTAAGCCGCGCCGACGTGATTTTTCTCGCCACAAAACGGCTTTACGGTTCGATTCTGCGCGTTCCCGACCGGTATCCGTTGACGATCAAATATTATCAACTCCTCTTTGACGGGC
Organism: Candidatus Moduliflexus flocculans; assembly: GCA_000739515.1. Classification (GTDB taxonomy): domain Bacteria; phylum Moduliflexota; class Moduliflexia; order Moduliflexales; family Moduliflexaceae; genus Moduliflexus; species Moduliflexus flocculans. The sequence goes on along the minus strand of DF820456.1, from coordinate 101,403 downwards.
AATTGGGGTTTGAACCGATTGCGCCATTGACAAACTATCCATCGCTTTTTGGCAAGACATTTAATGACGATTTCGCTGATGAAAGTTTCAGCGTCTATGAACATCCGAAAACGATTCTGTTTCAGAAAGTCCGTGAGATGACGCAGAATGAACTCGCTGCGTTGATCATCAACGCGCCGCTTGTGCAGAACCCGGAGATGCTGCGAAAACGTCTGCTTGCGTTTCCGCGCGATGAAAATGACGAGCGGCAATTGGCGCAACCTCGCCTTCCTGCGCAAGGAGCGCTCTCCCGCTTGTCTGAAGGCACGCCATCGTTTCAATGGATGGCAGTGTTGATATGGTGGGGAACAGTCGAATTGCTTAGTATAATCGCGTTTCCGCTGACATGCCTTATTTTCGGCAATTTGACAGATAAAGGTTATGCGGCGGCCAAAGTCTGCGGCCTGCTCTTTCCCGCGTATCTTGTCTGGATCAGCACAAATCTTGATCTCACAAGATTTGCGCAGGCGACATTGTGGAGCGCAGTCGCCTGGCTTGCGGCGCTCAGTCTCAGTGCGCTGCTGCTTTTCCGGCGTAGGTTATCGGCAATTCTGAAAAGCCGCTGGAAAACGTTCGCAATGTATGAACTGATCTTTTTTGCATCGTATGCCGGATTTATCGCATTTAGAGCGTATAATCCCGATATTTTTTGGAGCGAAAGTTCGATGGATTTTTCCATTCTGAACGCGCTTGTTCGTTCGGAAACGCTGCCGCCGCATGATCCCTGGATTTCCGGCTTTCCGCTCAATTATTACTATGTCGGCCATTATTTCGTCGCCGCACTGACGAAATTGACAGGAATTGCGCCGCAAATTACCTATAATCTGGCATTTGCCATTTTTCCGGCGCTGGCAATCCTGCAAGTGTTTGCGTTGATGTATAATCTGACGCGGCGTTACGCGGCTGCGCTCACTGGTTCCGTATTCGCCTGTATTCTCGGCAATCTCGACGGTTTTTTTCTGCTGAGAGACTGGTTGACCAGCAAAGAGCCGTATTACCGCTATTTTCGCTGCGCACACGAAATCGTGTCGTATTCGGTGCATGAATTCCCGTTCTGGAGCTTTATTTTCCTCGATCTTCACGCGCATTTGCTGAATCTGCCATTCGTTCTAATCACCTTGCAAATCGGCCTGAATTGGCTATTCTGGAAATCAACGCCGAGAACATCAGCCGCCACGCTTTTACAGCTTGCGGCGTATGCGCTGATTATCGGCACGCTCGCCGTTATCAGTAGTTGGGATTATCCAACCGGCGTGATTTTTCTCATGCTGATTGCGCTGCTGCATCTCTGGCGGCATCGCGTTCGCCTGCGCGAACAATGGCGCGAGGCGCTGACGCCGCTGGCGCAGATCGTATTGATGATTCCGGCGAGCTTCTGCTTCTATTTGCCGTTTTATCAGACATTTTCCCGCAAAGGGATGGGAATCGGTCTTGTGGGAAATCTGACCACGCCGTTTCCCGCGTTCTGGACGATTTTCGGCTTATTTCTGTTGATTACGCTTTCGTGGTATGTCTGGCAGGCCGTTCGAACGCGATCCATGCGAACAGGCGTCACATTGATGGCACTAATCACTGTTGGCGTTCTGACTGGAGTTATCGCCTCCGGTGGGTTTCAATTCAAGGCGACGACATTGATTTTTACGATAGGTGTCACGCTTTTCAGCGCCGTCGCGTTAGCGCACCGTTTCGACCATCATCGCGCCGATGCGTTTGCCTGGCTCTGCTGCGCGTATGCCTGTGTGATTGTGGCGGGCTGCGATCTAATTTTTATCCGCGATTTCCTCGAAGGCGGCGAATGGAAACGGATGAACACGATTTTTAAATTCTATTTTCCGGCCTGGATACTCTTTTCCATTGCAGCCGCTTATGGATTAGCGCGGATGGTTGCAGGTTTCAAGCGATTAAAACGCACAGCATCACATTCGAGCGCAGCCTATAGCGGATATGTTATCTGGTTGGCCTGTATTGGCGTGTATGTCGCCTTATGCGCCATTTTCCCTGTCATGACGGTTTATACGAAGCGTCACGGGGTTGATGTGTATCAGCGCCGCTGGCTGCCGCCGACATTAGACGGATTAGCATATCTCAAAGCGACCAATTCAAACGAATATGAAGCGATTCGTTGGTTGAATGCGAATGTGGCCGGAACGCCGACGATTGTCGAGGCAGTGAACAACGACTATCTCTATGAATATGCCCGTATTTCAGCGAATACCGGTTTGCCTGCAATATTGGGCTGGCCGAGCCATGTGGATCAGCGCGAACACTGGCAGCGCACAGGGTTGCGCCGCGAAGATGTCACGGAAATTTATAGCAGCGCTGATATTGGCCGTGTACGTGATCTTCTTCGTTTTTATCACGCGCAATATATCATTGTTGGCACAATCGAGCGCCGCGATTTTACGCCGGAAATGCTGAAAAAGTTTGAGGATTTTCCGGAATATTTCACGCCGGTTTTTCGAGCAGGGGGGACGGTTATTTACTTTGTGCAGCAATAGAATAGAAAAGGCGTATATAATAAAAATATTTTTTGAAAATATTTTAACATATTCGCTTGACAGAAATCATGCTCCTTTCATGAACATGTAGGTCGAAACTGTAGTTTCTACCGCTCCCTCAACACATAAAAATTCTATTTTCAAGGAAGCATCATGAAAAAAATCGCATATCTATATGTCTTTGATACGCTGGCGGATTGGGAGCCGGCGTATGTTACTGCTGAATTACAATCTGGACAATGTTTTAAAGATAAAACGCTGCAATATGAGGTGCAAACCGTCAGCCTAACAACTAACCCAATTAGAACGATGGGCGGTTTGAGAATCCTGCCAGATCTGACGCTTTCCGAATTCAACATTCATGACGCCGGCTTGCTGATTCTTCCGGGAGGGTTCGCATGGACAGAGCCGTTCCATGCGCCTGTGTTTGATAAAGTGACGGCATGTTTAAACGCGCATGTCCCGGTAGCGGCGATTTGCGGCGCGACGGTCGCGCTGGCAGCGAATGGTTTTTTAAATGATCGTAAACATACCAGCAACGATCTTGGGTATTTGAAGGCCACCTGTCCGAATTACAAAGGCGAAGCGCTCTATCAGCAGACGCCGGCGGCCATTGACGGCGATTTGATTACCGCCGCAGGCGTCGCGCCGCTTGAATTTTCATACGAAATCTTGAAGCGGCTCGATGTATTTTCGCCGGAAACGCTGGACGCCTGGTATAAACTCTATAAAACCCAAAACGCCGAATATTTTTTCGCACTGATGAATTCGTTGTCGAAAACGCAATCTTGAAACATGGAACAGATGACATTGACCAAACAAGAAGCGCGGCGCTTTCTCCTCGCGCATCAGCATCTCTGGCCGCCTTACGCGCTTGAAGGCAAATCCGGTGTCGTGCAATATATCCGCCATGTCGGCTGCATTCAGTTTGATCCGTTGAACATTGTCGGGCATAATCACGATTTGGCGCTGCAAGCGCGGATCACCGATTTTCAACCGGCGATGATGCAGGAATTATTGTACGCTGACCGCCAACTGCTCGACGGCTGGGACAAAAACATGTCCATTTATCATGTTGAGGATTGGCCGTATTTTCAGCGATATCGCGAACAAAACCGCAAACAGCCGCGCCGCAGCGGAGAAAAAATAGAAGCGGCGCTCCATCACGTGCGTCGCGCCATCGAGGAACGCGGCCCGCTGTCGTCGCTCGATTTGGAAATGAAGCAGGTGGTTGACTGGTGGTGGTCGCCGACGACCTTGGCGCGGGCGGCGTTAGAAAGCATGTATCTCTGGGGCGAATTGGTGATTCATCACAAAGTCCATACGCGCCGCGTGTATGACTTCGCGAGCCGCCATCTGCCGCAGGAATTGCTGAGCGCCGCCGACCCGAACGAGAGCGACGAGCAGTTTTACGAATGGTACGCGCTGCGGCGGATCGGGAGCATGGGGCTGCTCTGGAATAAATCCGGCGACGGCTGGCTCGGCATTGCAGATTTCAAAAGCGCGAAGCGGCAGGCGGCGATCAATGCGCTGCTCAAACAAGAAAAAATCGTCGAGGCGCAGGTTGAAGGCATCAACGCGCCGCTCTATTTGCGAAGTTGCGATCTCCCATTTTTGCAGACGATTCGAGATACGGAAGAGATGCTGCCACGCGCCTCGATTCTCGCGCCATTGGATAATCTCCTCTGGGAACGACGATTGCTTGAAGCCATTTTTGATTTTACGTATCGCTGGGAAGTCTATAAGCCTGTCCATGAGCGCGAATATGGCTATTATGTGCTGCCGGTGCTGTATGGCGACCGTTTTGTGGCGCGTTTCGAGCCAGGGCGCGACAAAGAATCTGGCGTCTTGCAGATTAAGCAGTGGTGGTGGGAGTCGGGAATTAAACCTAATGAGCCGCTAAAAGCCGAACTTCACCGTTGCTTTCAGCGTTTCCTGCGCTATCTCAATTGCGAGAAGATTGTGATTGATCGCAAAATTGCCACACTAAACGCGATTGAATGGTTGCTGTCGCAATAATGGTTAAATATATCCAATGAAACTGGCAGCCTGCCTGCTTGTTAGACAACCCTTGTCATCGGCATAATAAACTCTTCATACACCTAAAGCTATCCCAAAAAATGAATGTTATCGCCGACACTGTTTGGAGGGATAAAATGGCTCTGAGTAAGTGGAATAGATGAAATGAACAATGAATATCAAGTTATGACTGAAGAGGAATTTTTATCACAGTTAGAGGATCACGCCACATTCTCAAATATCGAACTTCGAGATACGGAAATACGGGAGAATACGTCATATAATTTAGTGTTTCAAGGTTGTAAATTTATCCGCTGCCGCCTGAATGATAATGTGTGGGAAAATTTGAGCGCGTCCTCAACGACATTCATTGCCTGTGATTTTACGGATACGAATTTCGAAGATGCCGCGTTCGAACGGTGTCGGTTTTTTGATGCGGAAACCTCTCAAGGCTGTCGTTTTTTGCGCACTCGGTTACGCTCAGCGTATTTTAAAAGCTGCCGGCTTTCTTCGTGCCTCTTCGAAGGCGCAGACATGTTTCTTTCGACAATAGAGGATTCAGAAGCCGTCGGCGCAAATTTTTTCAAGGCGCATTTTGGCGGTTCTGTTAAAATGACGCATAACCTCTTGAAATACGCAGACCTGCGCGGAGCGGACTTTTCAAAATGCGATCTGTCTCACAATGATTTTGTGTGGGCGGTGCTTGATGAAGTCAATTTCAAAAAGGCCATTTTAATCGGCAGCAATTTTAGCGGAGCGTCATTACGATTTACGACGTTTGCTCACGCCGATTTACGAGGCGCTGTGCTTGGCTCGCTCGATATTCGTGTCACAGAGGTTGAAGGCATGAAAATATTCGAACATCAAATGCGAGGATTACTTGAACAGTGTGGACTTATTATATTTCCTGATAACCATTGAGTTTTTATCGAAACAATGCCGCGAGAAAAGACCGAGAATAAATATGGAAGTATTCATCGAACGAGCATGTCTTGAAGATGCGAATGCGCTTATCACAGTGCAGAATGTCGCATTTTATGATGATTTTATCGCTTATGGCGAATGCCCGGCATATAACGAATCGTTCAATGCGATGAGAGATCATATCATCACCAAAATCGTCTATAAAATCATCGCACAAGATCAAATCATTGGCGATATTATCATTCGGCCAATTGGCGAGGGCAGATATTATATTCGCGTTATTAGCATCAAGCCAGAATATCAAGGAAAGGGAATTGGAAAAAAGGCCATGCAGTTTATTGAATCAGAGATAACAGATGCAAAAGAATGGGAATTGATTACTCCATTTAAAAGTTATCGGAATCATCATTTTTATGAAAAATTAGGATTTCAGAAAATAGACCAATACAAACATTCAGATGTATTAACAATGTTTGTCTATAAGAAGAGTCTCATGAGTAAACCAGAGGTTTTGTAGAAACAGGTCGGTGACCCGTCTCTACGTGGTATTTATTTGAAGAATTGGTATTAATGCCGGGTATTCACATTCAGATGGGTTGTATCATTCATTAACACCACCGAAAAATGAGGTGCAACTTCTGGATCGTAGCGCAGGACGTTTAGCGCAGTTAAATCCTGCCCGACGGCAGAACGATACGCGGCAATCGGATGCCCTAACAGATGGCAGAGCCAGATGCGGTTGACCGTTCTGTGGGCGACAATCAGAATCCGCTGACCTGGATGCGCGGCGGCTAATGCGTCGAACGCCGGACGGATTCGCGCCAACACCTCGTCGCCGGATTCCCCTTCGGGCGCTTGAACGTTCGCCGGATCGCGTTCCCACTCCACGTAAATATCAGGCCTCAGGGCTTTCATTTCGGAAACCGTCAGTAATTCCCATTTGCCATAATCAATTTCCCGCAACGCGTCCACGATATTCAATGCTAATTGATGCGGCGCGGCGATAATCTGCGCGGTTTCGCGGCAGCGTCCCAGCGGGCTGCAATAACAGGCGTCGAAATGCGTGTCTCGTAATTTTTCCGAAAGCCGCTGCGCCTGCGTTCGCCCATGTTCCGACAAGGGAATATCGGTCGCGCCGACATATTGTTTGGCGTTCGTCAGCGTGGTTTCACCGTGACGGACAAGATAGATTTCTGTTGCGTGTGTTGCCATTATTCTCCTTCGACGTGCAAAATGATTTCTCCAAAGCCTCCTGAATATTTGATTGACAAATCCGTTTGCTGCAATAGGATGGATTTCGTCAATATTTTTATGGCATATTGAGACAGCAAGACGTGGCAGCATGGATTTCACACGATGTTGAGGAGAAGAGCGCTTTTTTCGCGGCCAGTCAAAGCGACTGCGGAATCGGCAGGCGAAAGATCGCGTTCTGATGCAGACTATGAGACTTATACTGTTAGGCCCTCCAGGCGCAGGTAAAGGCACGTTAGCCAAACCTCTGATTGAAAAATATCATATTCCTCAAATTTCAACCGGCGATATTTTGCGGCAGGCGGTCAAAAATGGCACGGAACTTGGCAAATCAGCAAAAACGTACATGGATCGCGGCGATCTTGTGCCGGATGACGTGATTATCGGCATCGTGAAAGAACGCATCAAAGCTGCTGATTGCCAGCCAGGATACATCTTTGATGGATTTCCGCGCACTCTGCCGCAAGCTGAAGCATTGGATCGCGTGCTGAAAGAATTGGGAACTCCATTGACAGCGGTTATTAACATGGAAGTGCCGGAAGATGTCGTGGTCACTCGTCTGTCTGGCCGCAGAACCTGCCGGAACTGCGGCGCGCTGTTTCATATCGCGTTTAATCCGCCGGCACAAGAAGGCGTTTGCAATGCCTGCGGCGGCGAATTGTATCAGCGCGATGATGACAATGAAACCACGATTCGTCAGCGATTAGGCGTCTATCGTCAACAAACCTTTCCGTTGATCGAATATTATGCGAAACAAGGCGTAATCAAAACCATTGATGGGGCGGCTGACGCGAAAGAGGTGGCCGCTGCCGCTCTCAGAGCCGTCGTTTAAGGAATATCTGACGGTTGGCAGCCGTATCGTTTCAACTGAGATACCTGCGCGCCTGCCGAGTGTCAGACTATGCGTATGCCAACATTCGAAGATTTTCGAATTAAAACGCTTGGAGAATGTCGTTATCCTTCTCCATTAAATTTCCCGGAATCGTTATACGAATCAGACGATGTCCGAATTCGTTATGCGGCGGAGATTCCGGCGGAAACCGGAATGCCGGACGACATTTCGTTTGAGAAAGCCGGGCCGCGCCAAAAAATTTTTTTCGATCCGGCGGAAACGAAAGCCGCCATTGTGACATGCGGAGGTATTTCTCCGGGGTTGAATGATGTGATTCGCGCTATTGTTATGCAGCTTTACTATAAATATGGCGTGCAGCATATTTTAGGCATTCAATATGGGTATAAAGGACTGAATCCTGCGAATTGGCTTGAACCGGTAAAATTAACGCCGGAAAGCGTCGAAGGAATTCATGAACTTGGAGGAACAGTGCTTGGCTCCAGCCGGGGGCAAGAAGACCCGGCAGTGATGGTGAACACATTAGAGAAACTTGGGATTAATATCCTGTTCTGTATCGGTGGAGATGGCACGTTGCGCGGCGCGCATGTGATTGCCCAGGAAGTCGAAAAACGCGGCCTGCCGATTTCGATTATTGGTCTGCCGAAAACCATAGATAATGATATCGGGTACGTGGCGAAGACGTTTGGGTTCGATACCGCTGTCGCCGAAGCGCATGAAGCGTTGCAATGCGCGCATGTCGAGGCTAGAGGCGCGCAGAACGGAATTGGCCTTGTTAAGGTAATGGGAAGAGACTCCGGCTTTATTGCCGCCAACGCGACGCTTGCCAATTTAGATGTGAATTACACGTTGATTCCAGAAGTTCCCTTTGATTTACATGGGAAAGGCGCATTTCTTGACGTGCTGGAACAACGCCTGAAAAAACGTCATCATGCCGTGATTGTGGTGGCAGAAGGCGCGGGACAGGAATTTTTCGAAGGGGCGGACGAAAAAGATGCTTCTGGCAATATTCTGCACAAAGATATTGGCGTCTTTTTGCGGGATGAGATTACAAAATATTTCAAATCGAAGCAGATGCCGATTACGATTAAATATATCGATCCCAGTTACATGATTCGCAGTATTCCAGCCAATGCCAGCGATAGCATTTTCTGCGCCCATTTGGGACGCAACGCCGTTCATGCCGCGATGGCGGGCAAAACCGACATGATCGTGGGACGGTGGCACGATTTGTTTACGCACGTACCGATTCCGATTACCACATCGTCTCGCAAAAAAATCTCACCGGATAGCTTTTTATGGCTCAGCGTGCTGGAATCCACCGGTCAGCCGGTGTCTATGAAATCTCAATCTTGACACGCCACCTGTCACCCAAGAAAAGCAGTACGCGATCAACGGATCGCGTACTGCTACGCATAGTTTCGAATGACCTGTACGACTTTGCCTTCTACAGCAAATTCGTCTTCTTCCTTCACAAAAATATCGTCATAATCAGGATTTTCGGAACGCAGAATCATTTGACCGCTGCTGCGGCGGATCAGGCGTTTGACGTAAGCATCTCCGTTTAATTGGGCGACGACAATATGATTGATCGGAAGTTCCTGAACTTTTTCAACCACAACAAAATCGTCCTCATTAATAAAGGCATCGATCATGCTGTCGCCTTGAACTTTCAACACATACCGCCCATCCTGAATGATTGAGCCAGGCACTTCAATATATTCTTTCACTTCGCCGAAGTTTTGCACACCGCCAGGGCCGGCTTTAACCATTCCCATTAACGGCAATGAATTCATCGGTTTCAGCCCGAAATATTCCATCGCCTGTTCAGTCAGCGTGATGGAACGATTATGGTTTTTATTGCGCTGAATATACCCTTTTGTTTCCAATTGACCGAGACTTTTATGCACAGTGGCTAACGATTTCTTGTCGAAAAATTCGCGGATTTCCTCAAGAGAAGGCGCAATATGATGCTTATACATATAGTCTTTGATAAATTCCAGCGTAGCGCGTTCTTTTTTGTATAATGTTTGACGTTCCATAGAATAATCCCTCCCTTGAATATGAATAAACAAATATAAAAAATCAAAACTAAGACATAAATAGGCAAATAAAGGGCAAAAGTCAAGAAAATTTTTCACAAATTTACAGATTTATCGAAAAATAGTCGAATTTGAGGGAAAAGAGAGACAAAAATGTGAAATAAAAAAAGCTGTTAGACATCTTGAAGATGTCTAACAGCTTAAAACATGGGGCAGGAATCTCCTGCCCCATGTTGTGTACGGCTTCGGAATTAATACATTCCGCCCATGCCACCCATGCCGCCGCCTGGCATTGCCGGAGCAGCCGGTTTTTCTTCTGGCAGATCCGTGATCAACGCTTCGGTCGTCAGCATCACGCCCGCGATGCTCGCGGCATTCTGCAACGCGGTGCGCG
>DF820456.1:89573-91099 GCA_000739515.1 Candidatus Moduliflexus flocculans | reverse complement strand
GTGATCAACGCTTCGGTCGTCAGCATCACGCCCGCGATGCTCGCGGCATTCTGCAACGCGGTGCGCGTCACTTTCGTCGGGTCAATGATCCCGGCTTTCAGCATGTCGCCATACGTTTCCGAGGCGGCGTCAAAGCCTTCATGCGCCGGCAGCGTCTTCACTTTCTGCACCACGACCGAGCCTTCATGCCCGGCGTTATTGGCAATCTGACGAATCGGCTCTTCAATGGCGCGTTTGATGATGTTCACGCCAATCTGCTGGTCGCCGGAGAGCTTCAAGGTTTCCAGCGCGGGTAACGCGCGTAACAATGCCACGCCGCCGCCGGGCACAATGCCTTCTTCCACGGCCGCGCGGGTCGCATGCATCGCGTCTTCCACGCGGGCTTTTTTCTCTTTCATCTCGGTTTCGGTCGCCGCGCCGACTTTAATCACCGCCACGCCGCCCGCTAACTTCGCCAGGCGTTCTTGCAGCTTTTCGCGGTCATAATCCGAGGTCGTGTCGGCAATCTGGGCTTTAATCTGTTTGATGCGGCCTTGGATCTTGTCCGCCGACCCGGCGCCTTCGACAATGGTCGTGTTGTCTTTGTCAATCGTGATCCGTTTGGCTTTGCCGAGGTCGTTCAGCGTGATGCTGTCGAGCTTGATGCCAAGATCATCGGAAATCACCTGGCCGTTGGTCAGAATGGCAATGTCTTCCAGCATCGCTTTGCGGCGGTCGCCGAAGCCCGGCGCTTTCACGGCGGCCACATTCAGCGTGCCGCGCAGTTTGTTGACCACGAGGGTCGCCAGCGCTTCGCCTTCCACGTCTTCCGCGATAATCATGAGCGGTTTGCCCATGCGCGCCACCTGTTCCAAAATCGGGAGCAGGTCTTTCATGCTGCTGATCTTTTTCTCATTGATCAAAATGTACGGGTCATCGAGAATCGCTTCCATCCGTTCCGCGTCGGTCACAAAATAGGGAGAGAGATAGCCGCGATCAAATTGCATCCCTTCCACCACGTCCAGCGCGGTTTCCATGCTTTTCGCTTCTTCCACCGTGATGACGCCGTCTTTGCCGACTTTATCCATCGCTTCGGCGATGATTTTGCCGATGGTGGCATCGTTATTCGCGGAGATCGTGCCGACCTGTTCGATTTCCAACTGGCCTTCCACCGGCTTGCTGATCTTTTTCAGTTCCGCCACGACCGTCTCGACGGCCTGGTCAATGCCGCGTTTCAAATCCATCGGGTTGGCGCCCGCCGTGACATTTTTGCAGCCTTCGCGGAAAATCGCCTGCGCCAACACGGTCGCCGTCGTCGTGCCATCGCCCGCGACATCGCTGGTTTTGCTGGCGACTTCGTTCACGAGGCGCGCGCCCATGTTTTCGAACGGATCCGGCAGTTCGATTTCTTTGGAGACGGTCACGCCGTCTTTGGTGCTGGTGGGAGCGCCGAATTTTTTGTCAATCACCACGTTGCGGCCTTTGGGCCCGAGGGTAATCTTGACAGCGTCTGCTAATACATTCAAGCCTTTGAGCGCGGCGGCGCG
>DF820456.1:63021-89547 GCA_000739515.1 Candidatus Moduliflexus flocculans | reverse complement strand
CTTTGGGCCCGAGGGTAATCTTGACAGCGTCTGCTAATACATTCAAGCCTTTGAGCGCGGCGGCGCGCGCCTCTTCTCCGAACTTCAATTGCTTTGCCATAACTCAAATCTCCTTATATGTCAGGTCGAAAAAATTTCGACATCAGATTCGTTAATGTTTCCAAATGTGAGACGGCACAAACAGTGGTCTATTCTAAAATACCGAGAATATCGTCTTCTCGCATGATGATATATTCCACATCATCAATTTTCACTTCATTGCCGGAATATTTGCCGAACAACACTTTATCGCCGGCTTTCACGCCCATTGGAAGCACGTTTCCATCTTTCCCAGCTTTGCCCGGCCCAACAGCGATAACTTCGCCTTCCTGGGGTTTTTCTTTCGCGGTGTCAGGAATAATAATTCCGCCAGCGGTCTTTTTGTCAGCCGGTTCAAGGCGTTTGACTAAAATGCGATCTTGTAAGGGACGAATCTTCATAAACATTGACCTCCTCGTCAAAAATTTTACACACTGCGACGATTTCTCGTCAGCACTTCACGACATCAACAAGAATAAACGCTGTGGTGTTATGAACAAATTCGTTAGCACTCATCATTTGTGAGTGCTAACACAAGACAAAATATATTTCGCCTCAAAAAAATCAAGAGTTAAATGCAAAAAAAATTATTTTTCATCATAAAAAAATAATATTTCCCTGAAATTCCCTCATTATCAAGGCAAATTCAGCATAATCATTTTTTATGTGCCGGTTTCTTTTAACTCACGCGAAATTTCTGCTGTCTGCCTTATTGAGAGCCAGAATGTAATCATCTTTTCCCATGCCTAACGGATTGTGTAACTGGCATGCTTCGAATTTGCCAGCAGCACGGCGCGGCAGGCATTCTATCATGAATATCTACGATCCTCGTTTTTTTGCGCTTCCAGAAGTGCGCCAAACGCCTCAACACGCAGTCTCGCGCGAGCAGAAACAGCGTCTGAATGCCTTGCTACATGCTGTTTGGCCGACCGATTCCGATCAGTTGTTCGAAAATTGCCTCCATCTTATCCATTCCGCGCAGGTACGCTTGCCGGACGAATTTTTTCTTGAATCTGAAGCCGCTTGGTCGGAACGTCAACTTGTCTTTATCTGTTACGGCGATCATCTGCGTTCGCGAGTTCCGGGAAAGACGCCGCTGCAAGCGTTGCGAGAGTTCTTTCAGGCGCAATTCAGCGCAAGCGAATTCTCGCAATTGACTGTGCATCTGCTGCCAATCTATGTATCTCCTTACAAAGATGGCGGTTTTGACATTGCCGATCCGTTCGCGGTCAATCCTGAGATGGGAAGTTGGGGCGACGTGCGGGCGTTGCGAAAACAGTGCCACGTTGCGGTAGATTTCGTCGCGAATCATCTCTCAATCGCGTCAGCGTGGTTTGAGCGCTATCTGCACGATGACCCGGATTTTCGCGAATTTTTTATCGGATTCGAGAGCGAAGACGATGTGGAACAATTCAACCGCAGCGCTCTTGCTCATATTTACCGCCCGCGCCCGCATCATCCGCTGATTCCGGTCAAAAAGCCGGATGGCTCAACGCGATGGGTCTATATGACATTCAGCGACCATCAGGCTGATGTCAATTATGCCAACCCGTTTGTGTTTTTGAAAATGGCGGAAACATTGTTGTTTTATCTTCTGCAAGGCGCGACAATGGTTCGCCTTGACGCAATTCCGTACTTGTGGAAAGAATGGGGGACGCCGTGCGCCCATCACGCCAAAACGCATCAGATCGTCGAATTATTCCGTTTGCTTGCGGAGTCTGTGAATCCAGGCGTCAAACTGTTGGCAGAAAGCATGGAGCCGCTGGCAGACAGCAAACGCTATCTCTCCACGCCGGAACATCCGAAAGCGCAGTTGACCTATAATTTCGTCCCCTGCGGTCTGATTCCCCACACATTGATCACTGGCGATACCACGGCTTTTCAACAACATATCGCCATGTTCGCCCCGCCAGAGCATGGGACGACGTGGGCGGTGGTTTGCGGCGTGACGCATGACGGCTCTTCGATGAATCCCTGCCGTGCGCCGCAAAGCGTATCAGGCGATGCCGTGTTGAGCGAAACGCAAATCGAGAGAGTCGCCGCCTATTATAATGAACATGGACGCCAGGAACTTCAGCGGCGGCTCGCGCTTCCTTCAAATGATCCGCGCTATCTGCCGAACGACTATCTCGCACGGTTTCAACAACGTCACCAGACAGAGCCACGCTTTGTCAATTACAAACGCTCAACCGACAGCGACGGCACGCCGATTCGAATCGTGTACGAGGCCATTTCCACGTATGCCAGCCTGTTCGAACAACAGCCGGAAAAAATCCTTTCAGCACTGGCGATGGCATTAGCGCTGCCAGGCATTCCGTTCATTTATCTAACCGCGCCGTTTGCCCTGAGCAACGATTTTCAGTATTATCTTGAAACAGGCAATCCGCGCGAATTGAATCGAGGACGGGTTATTCTCGAAGAGTTGCAAGATATGTTGAATGCGTCGGGGAATTTGACGAACATCGTGTTTTCGGCGTATCTCAAACTGCTGAAAATCCGCGTGGCATGTCCAGCATTTCATCCGCGAAATCCGATTATTCCGCTGCAAGGCGCACCGTCGTCGCTGCTCGCGTTTCTTCGCCTCAGCACTACGCCGTTTCAGGCGATTTTCATCGTGCAAAACGTGTCGTCGCGTCCGATAACAGCAGAAGTGAAACTCCCAGACAATTTGAAATTGAATTACTCGACCTGCCGCGACCTCATTGCGGGAGAGCTGCTGAAATGCCATGACGGAATCGTCGTCCTCACGATGGCGCCGCATCAACTCAGATGGTGCGCATTCGAGTGACATGGCATCGCTGTCAGACACTTCAGGTGTGTCTGATAGCCTCTGTTAGCGCATTATTCGGAAAGCGGGCGCAGCAATGTGTATTCATAGTGCGATTGAGGCGTATATGCGCGATATTGTTCGCGCAATTCGTTTGCGTGGCGCAGCGCAGTTTCAGCATCGGCGTTGCGCCCAAGCTTTTCGTAACATTTGCTGAGCAATTGATGCGCGGCGATAAAATTCGGCTCTAAGGAGATGGCCTGTTGAAGAAACTTTGCCGCGCGTTCATATTCATTAATATCGCCATAAAGCAGCGCCGTTGTAAAATAAATAAATGTGTTGAACGGATTACGCTTGATCGCATTCTGAAAGGAATTCAGCGCTTTCAGCGCCATGCTTTTCGGATGAGGTCGAAGCGCGTAAAATTGCTCTTGATACAGCAATCCCAGACTTTCGTGATAGATATACTCAACGGAATTTGCCTGAATCGCCCGTTGGAAGGCTTGTTCGGCCTGCGAAAAAATGACGGGATCGTGTCCACGTTGAAAGAACTCCAAAAACATAAGCGCCTCGTCGTAATGATAATTAGCATGGATCGGAATATATTCCAACGCCCTATCAAGCTCTTTTAAGGCGGTCGCACGATCTTTACGCTGCATTGCTTCTGCGGAACGCAGATAGTGCACATGTCCAAGCAAGGGGTAGCCAATTGGCCAAATCAGAATATACCCCCCAATCAGCCCAAGCAGAAGATACCAGCGCCAGGAGGCGCGAAACGTCAGTGTTTTTTGACGATACAGATTGGCATGTTCGGTCAGCAGCGTCGCCAGAATGATCAGAATAATTGGAATGGCCGGATAAAGCAAAAGATTGGCAAAGAGTCCCTGCACCAATACGCCGATTATCGCGCTGAGCGTCGCCATAATCGGCCAATCGCGCACCCCAAAACGCAGCGCCCGCCAGCCGCGCCAGAACAAAAGCACCAGACCGCCGAGAACAATCCCCACCCCCGTGATTCCGGTTTCGGCGGCGATTTGCAGCAGATCGCTATGCGCCTCATTAATATTTTTCCCATACCGCGCAATCGCGTGTTCTACTGGAAAATTGTAGCGTTTCGCCCAGGCCTCAAACATCCCCAAACCGACGCCGAAAATGGGATGATCTCGCACCATCTTCACATCGCTTTTCCAGATGCTGACGCGTTCATACGCATACGGGTCGTTCCGTTTCTGTAGCCGTTGAAAGACGCTGCCCTCTGAAAATGGCAGAAAAATCAATACGATGCCAATCGCAAGAAATCCGAACATCAAACGCTTGCTGCGAAATGCCGTCAAAAAGAGTCCGGTCGCGATCAGGCTGATAAACGCGCTACGCGATTCGTTTTGAGCAAATAGCGTGAATACTAAAAAACAAAGAAACACGCTGCTCAATCCGATCAGGAGAAATGTCATGCGGCGAGGCGTTTCTGAAAGATGCTGCGAGCCGAACAGCAGGATGCTGAATGCGATATTCACGCCGAACAGCAGAAAGCAGGAATAAATATTGGCGTTCACTAAATCAGCCTGCAAAAATTGGGTGTGATGCGTCAAAAACAGCCCCCAGCCGACAATCGCCTGAATTACGCTACTGGCAAGAATCGTCAGCAGAATCGCCATTCGCGCTTGCCGAAATGGGAAAAGCGCGCGCCCAAGGTAAAAAACGGCAACATAGGAAAAAATTTTAATCAGTTCAAGCACAGTGGCGTATTTATACTCAGATCGCGACAACGACACGAGACACCAGAGAAGGCCAGCCAGGATCCATCCATCAATACGGTCAAACACAAACGTCACTTTTCCGCGCCGCAGTGTCTGAATTGCCCAGAATATCCAGCCGCCGAGCAGCAGCAGTTGCGCGATTGCCTGGCCGATGTAATCATTTCCGGCTTCATCAAATGGAACGATCAGAATCAACAACAGCAGGATGATAAAAAGGATCCGTTGCGTGAGGGTTTGTCCAAAAAAAATATCCATGTGCATGTTCTCCTCCGTCAGGGGATTGCCTCCTGACGGAGGACCGCAGATCGTTTGTTATGCGTTAAACGCCTCAAGCGCGGCCTGATAGACCTGTTTCAAGGGAACGTCGTATTGTTTGGCAGCGCGGCGGCATTCGTCATATTCTGGCGTGACACTGACGGTTTGTCCACCAAGTTGTGAAATTTTAATGGCGATTTTCCCGAATGGCGTCTCAACAGCGCGGAATTCCCGTTGCGCTTTTGCTCGTTGGGTTTCGCGCCAACGCACGCCGATGCTGGTCGTTTCACGCAGGAGAATCTCAATCGCTGCATCGCGGGCAACGGCAGGCAGAATGACGGTCAACAGGCTGCCCGGGCGATTCTTTTTCATCTGCGCCGGAGTGAGAAACACCTCTAACGCGCCCGCCGCATAGAGGCGTTCGAAGACGTAGTCGAACCACTGCGGATTCATGTCGTCAATATTCGTTTCCAAAACAGTCACCGTATCGGAATCATACAGCGTATTTGCCGCAAGTTCGCCGATGTTCAGGCGCAATACATTCGGAATAGAGAGTTCCCGCGTCCCGGCGCCATAACCGACGACATTAAATTGACACGGCGGAGGAGTTTCGAAATGCGTGCCGAGCGTGCTGAGAATCGCCGCGCCGGTCGGCGTGACCAATTCCGCTTCGATGTCAGTCTGCCGAACGGGCTTGCCTTTGAGCAATTCAACGGTTGCCGGAGCAGGTACGGGGATTGTGCCATGCGCGCAGGTGACAAAACCCGTGCCGTGCGAAAACGGCGAGACGTATATTGCATCAACGCCGAGGAGATGCAGGCCAATCGCCGCGCCGACAATATCCACAATCGCGTCTAACGCGCCGACTTCATGAAAATGAATCCGTTCTGGCGTGGTGTTATGCACAGAGGCTTCGGCCTCTGCTAATCGCGTAAACACGCGGATGGCATTTTCTTTCACTTGTGGATCAAGCGAACTCTGCTCGATAATTTTGGTAATATGATGCAGATGGCGATGCGCGTGTGTTTCTTCGGTTTTTACGTCAATATGCGTGGCGGAAATGCCGTTCCGCATAACTTGCGTGCAAACTAATTCGAATCCAGTGACATTCAATTTTTGCAATTCATTTCGAAGCGTTTCAATATGTACGCCCGCATCTATCAGCGCTCCGAGGATCATATTCCCGCTTGCGCCGGAAAAACATTCGAAGTAGGCAATTTTTGACATGAACATATTCCTGATTGGCGACAAGCCGCCCTCATCGCTTGCGTCAGCCAGTTCCCAAAGGTTTTCCTTGACAATTTTTGTAAGAACGATTCAACTCCTGTTCAGGATGTGTGCCGTTCATATAAAACATCCGTCTTATGAGTCAAGAAATATCTTGGGAAAAGGAAGGATGCATGGCTGATTTATACATTTATCATTTGCACATGGACCCCGTGAACTTGATTGCGGTTGTGAATTCTCGGTATGTTCCGCATGAGAAGGAGGTTTTGCGCATTCAGCATTTTAATAACGTGGTCATGTATGCCGAAGTGTTGACTGTTGAACATGAAATTCAACTCACCATGCACAAATCGGGGCAGCATACCAACCGCGTCAATATCACCGTGCGGGAAGTAGATTTCGTGCCCGGTCGAATCTGAGGAGCACTGCGCATTTGTCCTCGATGATGAAATGAGAGAGAAGCGGCTTTATTCGTTAACTCAGCCGCTTCTGGAAACGCAAGGCGCTGATCGTGACGATTGCCAGCCCCAACACCGCAAGCGCCGCCATCTGCGGCCAGAGAATGTCAAAACCGTTTCCTTTCAGAAAAATGCCGCGAATAATCACCAAAAAATAGCGCAGCGGGTTGATGTACGTAAAATACTGAAAGATTTTCGGCATGCTCTCAATCGGAAAAATGAAGCCGGAAAGCATCAGCGCGGGCATATTGAACAACATCGTCGTCATGACCGCCTGCTGATGATTTTTCGTAATCGTCGAGATAAACAGGCCGATGCCGAGCGTTGACCAGATATACAGCACCGTGCCGAGCGTCAAGAGCCAGAGCGAGCCGACAATTGGCACATGAAACCAGAGACCGCCGACCGTTGTAATGAAAATCATCTGGGCAAACGAAATCAGCGCAAAGGGCAGCGTTTTGCCGAGAATCAATTCGAGCGGACGAATCGGCGTCACCATCAGTTGTTCCATCGTGCCGGTTTCCCGCTCCCGCACAATCGCAATCGAGGTCAGCATCAGGCAGGTCAATAGGATGATGAACGCGATCACGCCGGGAATATAAAAATTGCGGCTTTTGAGTTCGGGATTGTACCAGACGCGGGGACGGAATTCGATCTTTGCCAGTGTCGGCATCTGACTTCTTGGGACAAGTTCTTGCGAATACTCCGCGATAATCTGCGTGGCGTAATTCATCGCCAGCATCGCAGTATTCGAATCTGTGCCGTCGAACAGCAGTTGAAGCGACGTCGGCGTGCCGGTTTGAATGTCACGCCCAAAGCCTTCATTGATCTGAATGGCGCAGAGAATGCGGCCTTGATCCATCAAGTCCTGCATCGCCGCTGGCGATTCTGGCAGGTATTTTATCGTAAAATAGCCCGACGCTTCGAGCCGCCGGACAAGCTCGCGGCTTTGCTGCGAATAATCGAGATCATAGAGCGCGGTCGTCACGTTGTTGACGTCGGTGGTGGCGACATAACCGAACATCATTAATTGAATAAACGGCGGCCCGAACATCAAAAAGCGGTTCTTCGGGTCGCGAAAGGCTAAAATAAACTCTTTCAAGATAATCTGTTTGATTCGTTCGAACATGGGGATTTTTCACCACGAAACACACGAAATACACGAAAAAATTGGTGGACGTTTGAGCCTCGCGAAGGTTGGCAACCTTTGCAAGGGACATCAAATTTTCGTGTATTTCGTGTGTTTCGTGGTTTATTCATTCCACTCGCGTTTGAAAACGCCGGTTGGCGATGATAAACAGGACAATGCCATACACGCTCAACAGCGTGGTTTCGAACCAGAGATGTTCCAGCCCGATCCCTTTCATGAAAATCCCTTTCAAAATGGCGACATAATACCGCGCCGAGACGGCATACGTGGCGATTTGCAGTGGGCGCGGCATGTTGCTGATGGCGAAAATAAATCCAGAGAGGAGCATGGACGGCAAAAAGGTCGAAAGCAACGAAAACTGGCTGGCAGTCGCCTGCGAGCCTCTAGCGTTGATTGAAATGACAATCCCCTGACAAACACCGCCGAATAAAAAGATGCTCGACAGGCCGAGCAGCAGCCCGAAACTCCCTTTCATCGGCACGTCGAACAGATAGATGCCCATCGCGACTGAAATAATCAGGTCAATCAGCCCCATGATGAAATAGGGAATCAACTTGCCGATAATGATTTCAATCGGCTTGACCGGCGTGGAAATCAGTTGTTCCATCGTGCCGCGCTCCCATTCCCGCGCAATCGTCATGGAGGTCAGCAGCGCCAACACCGTCGCCATAATGATGGCGATCAAGCCCGGCACGAGGAAATTGCGCGACCGCAAATCGGTATTGTACCAGACGCGCGGACGGGCGTCAATCAGTTGCGCGACCTCGACTCCGGCCAAATGCTGCGGGAAACGCTGACTGATCGCCGAAATATAGCCGGACGCAATCGAGGCGGTGTTGGAATTGCTGCCGTCCAGCACAATGCCGACCTGCGTGTCGCGCTTGCTGTTGATGTCTTGCGCGAAATTCGGCGGAATCGTAATGCCGACCTGCGCCGCGCCGGAATCGAGCGCGTAATTCAGCGCCGCGCCGTCTTCGACGTATTCTGTGATCGTAAAATAGCCCGATTGCTCGAATTCGGCGACTAACTGGCGGCTCAGGCGGCTTTTATTCTGATCATGCACGACCGTCGTCAGATTGTTGACATCGAACGTCAGCGCGTAGCCGTAAATAATCAACTGTACCATCGGCATCAAAATGACGATGGCGAGGCTGACCGGGTCGCGCCGGATTTGAAAATATTCCTTTTTAGCAATCGCCTTGATTCGCAAGAATTTCATAAAAAACTACAACGAATAGGAGAAAGAAACGAATTATTCATCATACATTCGTTCCTTTCTTCAATTCGATGTTCTCTCTACGCCACTTCAATCAGTGAAACGAACACGTCTTCCAGCGACGGCACGATCTGCTCGATGCGCGTGACGGAAATGCCCCGTTTTGCGATGAGTTCGCGGAGTTCCGGGATGCGCTGTTCCGCATGGTCAACGGTGGCGTGCAGGGCGCTGCCGAAAATGGCCGCCTCAATGTTCTGTTGATTCAACAGGGTCAGCGTCGGCACTAACTGGTCGGTTTCAATTTCCAAAATACTGTGCCGCATGTGCGAATGTTTTAATTCGCCCGGCGTGCCTTCGGCAATCAGCTTGCCGCGATAAATCAGCGCGAGGCGGTCGCAATAGTCGGCTTCGTCCATGTAATGCGTCGTGATGAAAATCGTCGTACCTTGTCGGGACAAGCCGTAAATCAAGCTCCAGAAATTGCGCCGCGAAATCGGGTCAACGCCGGAGGTCGGCTCATCGAGGAAAATAATCGGCGGCTCGTGCAGAATCGCGCAACCGAGCGCCAAGCGCTGCTTCACGCCGCCCGCGAGCGTCGCGGTAATTGAGCGCCGCCGGTCTTGCAGTTCCGCCATTTCCAGCGCCCATTCCTTGCGTTCTTTGCGCTTCTGTTTCGGCACGCCGTAAATTCCGGCGAAAAAATTCAGATTTTCTTCGACCGTTAATTCGTTATACAGCGAAAATTTTTGCGACATGTAGCCGATCCGCTGTTTGATGGCGTCCGGCTGTTTCAGCACATCGAAGCCGCCCACCGTGCCGCCGCCGCTTGTTGGCATCAGCAGGCCGCACAACATGCGGATTGTCGTGGATTTGCCCGAGCCGTTCGGGCCGAGAAACCCGAAGATTTCCCCTTTCTTCACCTGAAGATTGATATTATCCACCGCCACGAACTCACCAAACGTCCGGCGCAAATTGTTCACGTCAACTGCGATGTCAGCCATAAAAAACGACAACGAATCGAAGAAAACATCGAATTTAAAAAGAAGGTTCGTTCCTTTCTCATATTCGTTGTAGTAAATGTTCATTGTACCATTGAAATAAACACATCTTCTAACGACGGCAGGATTTCGCGCTCGCCTTTAACCTCGAATCCCTGCGCGTTCAGGATTTGACTCACGCTCTCCATGACTTCTTTGCGCTCTACCGCGATATGCAGGCTGTCGCCATAGGTGCTGACGCGCCGCACACCGTCGAGATGGATGATTTCGTCTGCCGCTTGCCGCGACTGCGATGTCCAGAGTTGAAACATCGGCATGCCCAACGACTTTTTGACGGTCTGCGGCTGATCGTGAATCAGTAGCCTGCCTTTGTGCATCAGGCCAATGCGGGTGCAGCGCTCCGCTTCGTCGAGATAAGCGGTTGAGACAAAAATTGTGATGCCATCGCGCAACAAATCATACAGAATCTTCCAGAAATCGCGGCGCGAGACCGGATCAACGCCGTTGGTCGGCTCATCCAAAAAGAGAATTTCCGGCGTATGCACGAGGGCGCAGGCGAGGCCGAGTTTTTGTTTCATGCCGCCGGACAGCCGCCCCGCAAGGCGCGTTTTAAATGGCGTCAGGTTGCTGAAACCAAGCAAACGCTCAAAGCGGCCTGGACGTTCGCGCGTCGGCACGCCGAACAGGTCGGCGTAAAAAATCAGGTTTTCCATCACGGTCAAATCCTCGTACAGGCCGAAACGCTGCGCCATGTAGCCGATTTTTTCTTTCAGCGCGGCGCTGTCTTTGATGATGGAATGCCCCGCGACCCACGCTTCGCCAGACGTCGGCAGCATAATCGAAGTCAGCATCCGCATCATCGTCGTTTTGCCCGCGCCATCCGGCCCGACCAGGCCGAACAACTCGCCGCGCCGGATGTCGAGCGTGAAATGATTGACCGCCGTATTGCTGCCGAATGATTTGGTCAAATCCGCAATTTTAATCGCAATATCTTCGTTCATACCATTAGGAAAAGCTGTCAGACACTTTCAACGTGTCTGACAGCTATGTCGTTGCTAATTCAACACAATCCGCACGTCGGCGGGCATGCCGGGTTTGAGTTCGCCATTGAGATTCTTGACACTGACTTTGACGGCAAAGACCAATTTCACACGCTCTTCCTTTGTCTGCACGGTTTTCGGGGTAAATTCCGCTTTCGATGAAATATGCGTAATCGTGCCGTCGTAAATTTTGTTCGGGAACGAATCGGTCATCACTTCTACTGTCTGCCCCAATTTCACCTGCCCTAATTTATCTTCCTTGATATAGACCTTGATCCAAGGATTTTCCAGATCGCCAAGCGTATAGACCGAAACGCCCTGCCCGATGATTTCGCCGTTTTCCGCGTTTTTGGAAAGCACGATGCCCGACATCGGCGCGTAGATTTCAGTGTTTTTCAAGCGCTCTTCAGAGGCGGCAAGCGCGGCTTTGGCCTGTTCGACGCGATATTCGGCGGCGCGGATCGTCTCTTTTGTCGCGCCTTCTTTGACGAGACTCAGTTTTTCTTTCGCCTGCGCATATTGCGCCGTTGCCGCATCATACGCGCTTTTGGCGGCGTCAAGGTTTGAGGCTGGCGTCAGCTTTTGCCTGTATAACGCTTCAATGCGTTCGTAATCTTTTTTCGCCTTGTCTAATTGCGCTTGAATCGCCGAGACACTCGCTCTGGCTTCGCCGATTTCTTGCGATCTCGAGCCGGTTTTTAATTCTTCTAATTTTGCCAACGCCTCATAGAGCGCGGCGTTGTTTTGCTGGACAAGACTCGTCATTTCAGCGTTGTCCAGGATCGCAAGTTTTTCCCCTTGCGCCACAGATTGGCCTTCTTCGGCAAACATCGCACTGATGCGCCCGGCGAGCGTGAAGCCGACATTTACTTCCGTCACTTCCACGTTGCCGGATGCCAAAATTTCATTTTCATTCGGCGTCTGGCGAAACCGTTCGATATTCGCGGCGATAAAATTTTTCGGGAAAATATTGGTCTGTGTAATCGCCACTGCGCCGATAGTCACGACACTCAGGGCGATCATGGCTTTGATCATCTTTTTCATGACTCTGTTCCTCCTGTCCGCATTATTTCTTAAGCGCCCGCAGCACGAATTCTTCGAGCAATTCGGCGCTGTTGGCGGGAAAACTTTGTTGGATGTATTGCAATCGCTCCGGCGCGGCCTCGTATCTGGCAAGATTGCGGCGAATCGTACCGAGAATCGAAAGCGGCGACACAATCATAAAATGCACAAGAATTGGAGACGTCGGCCAAAAAATTCCTTGTGTCTCGCCGTCCGTCAGGAGTTTCTTGAGCAATCGCAGAATGCGTTGAAACGTCTGAAAGGCTTCCGCTGGAAGATGCTCCCACTCTGACGCAAGTTCTCGCAGCATAATCGGGGCAATTTCGGGATGCTCGGCGATAAACTGCGCCACATGTCGGATATATTGCCGCAGTTGTTCTTCCGGTGAATCTATGTTCGACACGCCTTGCATGAACCGGATTTCCGCTTCCCGAAGCATTGTGACAATCACCTCGCCGTACAGCGTTTCTTTGCTGCCGACATGATAATAAATCAGCGCCTTATTCATGTCGGCGCGTCTGGCGATTTCGTCCACTCTTGCTCCGGCAAACCCGACATCGGCGAAGACGGCGGTCGCGGCGTTGAGAATCCGTTCAGCCGCCTCATTTTCAAGCTTTTTCGCGGTAAGTTGTTCCATGTCAGCCGCCTCCTCTGGTTTAATAACCATTTAGATAAAACAACTATTAAGTTTAACTATTTGGTTAAAATATATGTTTAAATAAAAATTTGTCAAGAGGTTTTGGGAAAATTTTGTGATTTTAATTGAATTTAATGCCACATCAAAACTACAACGAATAGGAGAATGGAGCGAATGAGGGCGTGAGAAGGCAGTTGTCAGACACGTTCAACGTGCCTGACAGCTTTGGTAAATACTCAATTAGCTTGATTCAAATCTTCCGCATACATACGAAGTTCGATGACACGGTTTTTGAGGAATTCGACTTTCCGGCTTAATCCGGCCAGCTGCCACATTGTGCCTTGCATTGCGCCGTAAATCGTGTCAATTGCGACAAATTCGGCGTCGCGATAGCTGATCCAGAGCCGCTGGGCGTCTTTCAACGCGCTTTGGGCTTGCGGGTCTAACCGCATGCGCACATCGGCATAGACGGCGTTTAATTCGGCGTCCCAATCGGCATACGCCTGTTGCAAGCATTGCATCATGCCTGCGGTCGAAGGATCGCGATCCATGCAAGCGTTAACTTTTCGGTCAATCGGATCATTCGACGGTTCGATGGCGCGGGCAGGCATAGCGAGCAAACATGCGCCAAGTAAACAACTTATTACGATCAGATGTTTTACCATAAAAGCGAATGCATTCTAAAATGCTAATCTCCCTCATATAAAGGGAAAGACAGGTACATTCCGAACGCATGAACATGTATAAAATCATGAGCGTTTTTATTTGCGCGACTAACGTTCACGAGTGTACTCAATTGAAGCAATTGCTTCAATTGAAACACTAACATGAGCAGATTATTTTTGTCAATATGCATTATGCGTAGCGATTCAGTTATTTTTCGCCGTAGGCGCTACGTTCCCGTAACCGCTGCGCGGTCGAGACGGGGTTTGAATTCGCCTTCTACAACACCTGAAGCCCTAAAGGCTAATTAGACGTTGTGGTCAGGGAAAAGTTGTCAGACACCTTGAAGGTGTCTGACAACTCTGTCCATAATGTTCTGTGTCAATACAGCGAATAATTACCATTATTGTAATAGAACACAGATTCGCTCGTTGTGGTCATAAAGAAAATATTGACGACTTGTTGGGATAACTTTGTGTAATTTTTCATCGTAAACCTGCCCTCGTTAGAGCAAACAGCTTATCCCGAACTCACATTAAAATATAATGCTCTTATAGCAAAACTATATCAGATGCGACGTCAAGACGCTTCGGCAAGCTCAGCGTGCGCCGTTCCCTGAGCTTGTCGAAAGGAATACTGCCACGCCTGATTCAGGATACAATATCAGGTGTCGAAAAAATTGACATGGCTTTACTTGCCTTTATATCAGGCAAAACAGCAGAGTAATAATAACAGATGTCGAAATGCTTTACAACTCCTGACAGACTTATTACAACGACTTTTTATGATATGGTCATGCTGACTCCTCTGTTTTGGCTGAGTTACCGCACAATTGGATGTTTCTGCGTTTTTTTGGCATAAACCGTGCAACAGCCTTTATAAGATGTCTGTTCACTATTTATCAACATTTTTTAGCACTGGGAACTGCGATCTATGAAAAAATGTCTGATTGTTTACCTGTTAAGTTTCTGCGCGCTTGTCGGAATGACTGCGAAAAGCGAAGCCGGAGTATATGAGTTCAAGCCGTACCTTCAAGACAGTCAGGGGTATAATGATTATAATTACAACGATTTAGAAGATTTAGACCATTATTATGCGTATTCATGGGGCATTCGCCCTCAAATTCCTACCGGGGAACAGATCGTCAGCGTGATGTTGAAATTCGATAATATTCGTAACTGGACACAAGAAGCGAACGTCCTGTATGTGACCTTGCTGCCATCCACTCAAGAAGGCGTGCAGAGAGCATCGGATAATCAGGAAAGCGGCAATTATTTCTCTGGAAAGGGCATATCTCTGACCAAATGGGAGAACCTTTCAACGACCGAGCAAACATTAATCTACAATTTTACTGCCGGAAATATTGCCGCATTAAAAGATTATCTGGGTAGCGGCAGTTTCGGGCTTGGCATCGATCCTGATTGTCACTACTGGAACGATGGCGTGACGCTCGTGATCGAAACTGCAACCGCAACGCCGACAGTTACTCCGACGCCGATTTCTTCAGGCTCGTCTTGCGAATTGGGCGTCGCCAGCGATTATAACGCCTTTGTGTTCGGCAAATTTAATGCCTATAATTCTGATATTCAGGGACGTTTGGCGGCTGGCGGAAACATCTCCCTCGTGAATTATGGCATCGCGACGGGACTTCCTCTGGCTAATGCCGGCGCGACCTTAATCGCCGGGGGAAATTTGAGCTTCTCGAATGGGCAGGTGTATGTCGGGGATGTTCTCGTCAGAGGAAAGGCGACAATAAGCGCGAATATTCTTAAAGGAAGTTTGTATCAGAACGTTGCTTCACTCCCCGTCAATTTTGTTGGCGAAGAGAATAATTTACGGACATTGTCATCGAATTTGAAAGGGTTGAAGGCGAATGGCACCGTGAAAAATGAATATGGCAATCTCTCTTTGTCTGGTGACGGAACAAGCCAATTGCAAGTGTTTGCCTTGAATGGAAAAGAGGTGTTGGATGCGTATGGGTTTGGAGTGAAAAATATTCCTGCTGGCGCGACGGTGATCTTTAATATTTCAGGAACAACCGCCGGTTTGACCAATATGAGCATGGAATCATTGATGCCATATCGCAGCAAAACGCTGTTCAACTTCTATGAGGCCACTACCTTGACGTTAAGCGGAATTGGGGTAAAAGGTTCAATTTTAGCGCCACTGGCAGACATTGTCAATCCGAATGGGCATATTGATGGAACGATTATTGCGAAATCGTGGGATGGCATGATGGAACTTCATCATTTCCCATTCAGCGGAGATTGCCCGCCAGTGGTAACTCCGACACCGACAGCCACGCCGACGGCGACACCGACAGCAACTCCAACGGCTAAACCGACAGCCACGCCAACGGTCAAACCGACAGCTACGCCAACAGCGACACCGACGGCCACGCCAACGGTCAAACCGACAGCTACGCCAACAGCGACACCGACAGCGACTCCGACAGCCACGCCAACGGCCACGCCAACAGCGACTCCAACGGCCACGCCAACAGCAACTCCAACGGCAAATCCGACAGAAGTGCCAGTTATCCCGATTCCAGAAATCACGGTGACGCCGAATCCTGTGCCTGAGCCAGGAACATTGGCGTTGTTAGGGTTCGGGTTGATTGCAACAGTCGCGTTCGTTCTGAAACGACGCAACAAATAGCATCATCGAAAAAGAAACGCCCTTATGCGTATTCGCATAAGGGCGTTTTTATTTCGAGCGAAATCTTTGCGCTTATAACAAACCGAGCGCGGCGCGGGTGGCCGGGCCGACAATGCCATCCATTTTCAACTTGGCGCGGCCTTGAAACTGTTTCACAACGCTTTCGGTCTTCTCGCCAAAAACGCTATCCACTTTAATCTGGTAGCCTTTACTGAGCAGCGCTTCCTGCACTTCTTTGACATCTTCTCCACGCAGGTTCGGCGTTTGCAGGAACAACACCCGTTCATCTCCTTGCGCGGAGGTTCGCGGCAGTATCGGCATCAATGCGCCGTGATCCACATACACGCCGCGCACGTAGAATGGCAGCACCAAATTCCAGTTTCCCACTTGCGCCAATTCAAAAAGAGCATCCATCCGATACACCGTTTTTCGCAGAAGCGCCATCTTATTTGTCGCTAACCACTGCCGCCGGACACCGATATATTGTGCGATCCAATTCTGCTCGCCCAATTGTTTCACCGTACCGTAATCGGTGAGGGTCTTGTCCCGCATCGCCCGCCATGAGCCATGCACAATACTATCATACACGACCGCAATCCCTAACGCGGTCTGAATGCCGAGGTTCCCGGCAGCAATAACGCTTGGCTCCCAATAGACGCGATCAAAAAACTGATCCTGCACATCCTGCATAATCGGATCATCGCCAGCTTTCGTCAACACGGCACGTAATGTCGCATCGTTATCTAAGGTCGTATCTTTGCGCAGCAATCGGAGCAGATAATGTTCGAGCGTTGCGGCAAAGTCCGCGTCCGGCGCTTCGCAATAGGCTTTGATTAATAGATACAAATTGCCGCTGGTCAGCGTCGTTTGCGACCGGCCATACGTCAGATGTCCCGGATCGCCTTTCATCACGGTGACTTTGCCATAATCGCCCTGAGGATCGCTGGTTTCGAAAATATTAACAATGGCCTGCGCGGCGCGTTTTTGTAGTTCCGTCAACATAAGCATTCTCCATCAATTGTGTCGTGATTAATGACTGACTGACAACACATCATACGCAGGTATCATACACAGTGGAAAAAAATATGCAAGGAAAAAAAGAGATTTTCAGGATTGGAAGAGTGTTGCGTTGACAAAAGAAGGGGCGGGTGTTTATGAGCACCCGCGAAAAGAACGCTGGCAAAAGGATCAAGGTCTGTTGTGTCAGCGTCGCAGCAGCGCGAATACACCAATCAAACCGGCCGCGACCAACAACAGCGTTCCCGGCTCCGGCACAGGATGCGGCGTCGGCGCTGATTCCGGCGCAACATCCTGTTTGAACGCCATCTTCACGTTGCTCATGGCGAATGCTGCTGGCGTCACCGGCGCGATCTGCACATCGTCATAGACAGTATCCGTGCCGCCATAGAGATAAATCTGCATCTGTTCCTGGTGCGCGAAGGTGATGGTGACGCTCAATTGCTGCCATGCGCCATTGCCGGGGAGCCGGTGTCTGCCTTCATGTTCGTAGGGCGGGCCGTTGACCACATTCGAATCCCCGAAAAAGAGCTGGCAGATATCGCCTGCGCTCGCCTTGCACTAAGCGGTGGCGCGATACGTTGCGCCAGGTGGAAACGTGCCGCGAATGGTGTGAATAATATCAGAATTGTCCGCGTCGCTGTCAATATGGACGCCGCCACCCGTCCGCCCTGGGGTCAATTGCGCATTGCGGAGGCTGAACCAATATTCGAAGCCGCGTTCGAAATCGCCGTTGCAGACCGTGAACTCTGCGCAGGCATGCGGAGCGGTTTCTTCCACCTGTACATCGTCGTAAACGACTGACGCCACCCTGTCCGAATACAGAAAGACATTCAGCAGTTCATGGTGCGTCAAGGTCAACGGCGGCGTGGACATGTGTTGCCAGGAGCCATTTCCACCCCATTCCTGCCCGATGCCATGTTCATACGCCGCCCCGAAGGCGAGGTTTGAATCGCCGAGAAAGAGGCGGCAGGCGTTTCCTGTATTCGCTTTGCACCAGGCCGTGACGCGGTAGGTCTTGCCTGCCTCGAAAATGCCGGGCAGCAATTGCTGAATATCGGAATTAGCCGTATCTTTCGCCACGAACGCCGCCTGTCCAGTGTGTCCGCTGATCAGCGTGGCATTGTCCGTGCCTTCCCAGAAGGAAAACTGCTGCTCGAAATTACCGTTGCAGACGGCTCGATCCGCGCAGGCTGCTGCCGCGCTGATCGTCTGAACTGCGCGGTTGTCCGCCAGCTCGAACCGATACTCCCAGACTGCGCCGTTTTGGAACGCTCGCGCCTGCACTAAGCGCTGTGTTGCATCATAGCGATATCGGATTGTGTCGGCGTGCGCTGATACGACAACGTTGGCAACGATGATTCCCGCAAGTGCGACACTCGAGCAGGTGATTCGTACGGTGTTCATTTCGTTTGTATTTGAGAGCAAAACAAGCCGCTTGCGCCGCTTCTTTCGCTCCGTTCCTTTTTATAATGTTCGTGATAGATGTCATAATCTACCGGATTATTCCCGACGAAGGCGTACAGATTCAGCCCGCCCGCTTCTCCCAACGGGTCTCTTGTCATCCAGCGCCCGATGGCGGGCAGATAGTTCCGAAATTCATACTGCACCATGCCGATCCGGGCGTCGGCGCGTTTCGTCGAAAACTGGAACGGCTGGTCGAACGTGCCGGTTTTCGCCAGCAGTGTGCCGAACGGGGATTCAATCAAAATAGAAATCATGGTAAATTTTACTTACTTTTCCGCCTGAAAAAAATATGATTCTCTGTGTATAACAACTATCTGTGACCCAGGGGTCTTTATCTTTATATAAGGGTTTTCCATAGGAATAAAACCACACAAATGGAAAATAAGATCCTCTAAACAACGGTATTCCTACTATTTCAAGCACTTGTTCTTCCGTCATTCCCTCGTGAATACGACGAAATTTGTATTCTCGATATCCCTGACTGTATACAGTGTCTCCGAGCAAGAGTTCCCATAACGCGCCACTTATTCCGTCCAACCAGTAGAAATGAATAAAAAGCAACAATCCGATGACGGTGCTTGCCATAGAAATGACAAGACCAATCTTTTTTTTCACTGTCCTGCGTTGAGGTTGTTTTTTCTCCATAATTTTTAAAAAAATGGATGAGCGTTTCGAATCTTGATCAATAATCCCTGCTAATTGAGCATACCATTGCCTGTGAAGCGTTCTTATTCAATTTTGGGCCATATTTTGATTCTACTGATTTGCTTTATTGTTCCGGCACTTAACCCCATATGACCATGAGCATCTTTATCAAACGTTCCTTCGAGTAGTACATATTGTTGATCGTATTGTTGAAATTCATCTGATAAAGGGACATCAAGCCATATCGCATTTTCACTAATTCGATATTCAGCAAATTCGCGCGACAAATAGAGTTGAGTCCCTTCAAATTCGATCCGCGCAAAACCAATTACTCTGATGCTTTTTTGATGAAATTGTGCTGGATTGGCGATTAACTGAATGATTGAGACATCCTGTGTCTCCCAGCAAGTTTCTTGTGGAATACGTATTGTCGAATGTTCTACCCCACAGCCCAAACAGATCAATAAAAGCAATGCAATACCAATGTTTCTCACTGTGCGACTCCTTTTCATTGTACTTATGAAAGCCTGATTAATAAGGAAAACCGATAAATGCTCCAGAATATTGGCCAATAATCGATATCCCGTTTATTGGATCATATTTTTTAATTACCCCAAGAGGAGTAATGACGAAAATAGGGAATATCCTCTCTATTGATTTCCTTTCGGCTATACTTCTGTCTTCTAAAGAAAAATTTTCTCCGTCATATCTCGGATTATCTATCGCATGTGAATGAAATATTGCAACGGGTGTTTTTTCCGGCCTTTCTCCTTCGCATGTTCGGATTGTAATTTCGACATGCCTGTGATTTTTTTGAGTGACAGGGTCATCATATCCGTATTGTACAGTTCTTTTCCAGGGAAGCCCCCCTGTTCGTTTCCATATCCATCCGCCATACTCGCTTTTATTTTGAATAGAATTCGGGTAAATATAATTTGAGGCATCAATCGCAGCGTCTTCTATTGTATTGAACAGATCTCCAGGTTTTAATCCCCACGGATCCCCCCAGTTGACCGGATTATTCCCGACGAAGGCATACAGATTCAACCCGCCCGCTTCGCCGAGCGGGTCTCTCGTCATTCAGCGCCCCAGATGCATCTTATAACTAACGGTTATTTAACAATTCTTTTGCTAATCGATCTGCAAAATTCTTTATATCATTGAAAATGATGCCATACTCATTCCCTGTAAAATAATAGTTCACACCGTCATCATCTTGAAGTTCTTGAATACAATCAGTTACTAACTCATGAAGAAATTGTAATTCTTTTGTAGAGAATTCTTTGTTGAGAGAAACGTTCAGACGTTTTGAAACTTTTATCCTCCAAGGATCAGCATTCGTCCATTTTGCATGTCGTTCAACCTCCACAAAAAGTTCATTATACATTTGTTCTAAGTATTGTTCTTCGATAGGCAATAATTGTCGTTTTTCACTCTTACCAAACGGCAAATGAAGAAACATCGTATTTATTCCTAACAATATTCGGACTTCTTTCCCTGTAAATTTCATGGGTTATCCTGTAAAAATTTTTGAATATATCTCGTCATATTGCCAACTCGCTCAAAAATTGTCCCTCCATCTGGCACAAAAGGATCGTCAATAAGAACAATATCACCTAAACGTGTTAACACTTTGCCATTCCCTGCTCGGATGGACGTTCCATTCTCTCTCACCATATTAATAATATCCATGACTTTTTGTACTGTCTGCCCTTTGAAATGTCCATGATTAAGTGCATGTTGTGCGATTTTAACATTAGAAGTTGGGAGAGTTGCGCTTCCGCGACTCCAGCACCCAATCGAACCGAACACGCCATTTCTTGCACGGCGGGAGACGTCGCAATTGGGGTGGCAACAAGCGCTGCCGTGACAAAACTTGTCGCGGTATTTCCCACGCCAGCGAGATAATTCCCCTGCTCAAAATTGGTCAGCGCAAGGTCCCAGGCAGACACCCACGGCAGCCAGCGACGCGCCCATTCCGGGCTGCGATAGAGCCCCCACGGATCCACCCAGTTCACCGGATTATTCCCGACGAAAGCGTACAGATTCAAGCCGTCCGCTTCGCCGAGCGGGTCGCGGGTCATCCAGCGCTTGAGATGCGGCAGGTAATTCCGAAATTCATATTGCACCATGCCGATCCGGGCGTCAGCGCGTTTCGTGGAAAACTGGAACGGCTGGTCGAGGTCACCGATTTTCCATCACATTAATCATCAAAAGGTACTTTTAAACTGTTCACTTCGGAAGGTCTTAAAAAACGAGAAAATATTTCGAGACCTGTATGAAATTCGTCAGATTCAATCTCATAGACTGATAAAATATCATCAAATTGCCATTTGAGTATGTCTCCGTTTATTGAACGATATTCGCACTCTTCAGAAAGTGCATAAGACTTTGCGAATTCTTCTGCTTGATTTGCGTCATTTGCCCAAATAAGAAGAATGCTTTCTTGAAAAAGTTGCGGCGAGGTCTCGCATTTTTTATGAATACTCTTATATAACACATCTACTCCAAACCACATAATTCCCTCAAAGAAAATTATTTCTTGAATCGGTTATCATTGAGAAGTTTCCAGGCTTTTTTCGCAATTTTATTGCCTTTATTGGCAAGATTTTTTATTTCTTCAAGTGGCTTTTGCGTCATTTCATCTGGAAATTCTCGTCGGATACTGGCCTTACATTCTTTCTGAATAATTTGCTCTGCCGGTTTGAGAAGCCTTCTTTGAATATTAATCGCTTGTTGGATTTTTTCGATTTCATCAGCTTGCTCAGTGGTATCTAACAATGCTTCTATGCAGTCTGCACGACCACTTGCCGTTGGGTGCTTTTTGATACATTGTTCTATAGTTGCATCAACCGTTGTTTTTGCCAATCCCCACGGATCCACCCAATTGACCGGATTATTCTCGACATACGCATACAAATTCAAGCCGCCCGCTTCGCCGAGCGGGTCGCGGGTCATCCAGCGCCCGATGGCGGGCAGATAGTTCCGAAATTCATATTGCACCATCCCGATTCTGGCAT
The DNA here is from genome assembly GCA_000739515.1 of Candidatus Moduliflexus flocculans. Lineage (GTDB taxonomy): Bacteria > Moduliflexota > Moduliflexia > Moduliflexales > Moduliflexaceae > Moduliflexus > Moduliflexus flocculans. Next base: position 67,432 of record DF820456.1, on the reverse strand, counting down.
CATAGCGCTTGGTTGAAAACTGGAACGGCTGGTCGAACGTGCCGGTTTTGGCCAGCAGCCTCCCGAACGGGTCGTAGCGGTACGCCGCACCACCTGCGATATAATGATTTTACTGTGATATGTGGCTTATTTCATTTTTCCAAGACATTAGAATTTTCTTTAAGAACTCTTTATCAGTTTCATATCGAGAGTGTGTTGTTTTGAGCTTGATCGTATAGATTATTTCACTTCTAAATGCGACAGTAATATCTTCAACAATCATTTCTTTACTCTCATCAGAACCATAACTTACGACAATATGTTCTGCGGATACCCCATCAAGCAATATTGAATCTCGTTTTAACACGAAGATTTTCATTCCTTCAGTAAAAAGAGACCCCAGATGAATTCCCATCATATCATCGAATGGCTCTATAAACTCAGTCGTATTATAACTTCCGTCAACATACAGGTACGTTTCTTCATCAGTTGATGATAAATTAATTCGGCAGCCATGATTGGGATTGGGCGCAGGGTCTCCCATGCAAACATATCCTGAAGGAATTTCTATCGAATAAAAATAATTCGGATTCTGATAACGTTCAGTATATTCAACGGTCATTTCAGATGTTTGCTTCTTATCATGGCGGTGACGATCATTTATCTCAGCAGCGTCAACCATTGAACTGAGAATTCCAATATTGAAGCAGGAATTGAGAACGCATGCCGTGAGAAAAAATGTCAATATACATATAACGACTTTCATTGTCTGCCCTTGATTATGAATATTTTGCTGTGTTTTCATGGTCATCATAAACATCTCCGTTGTCAGGTTATCGTGCCCCGCATGTTGTCGGCGTCTTTACTGGTTCGCAAGAAGGATCGCCTCTTCTGCGGACAATACTTTTATACGCATCTTTTATTTTTTTCCCCCATTCGGGGTCTACCGAGTTATATGGGCCAAGTCCACCTTGTGATCGCAAATCAACAAGAAGTTTTTTGATAAAATCATCAATTGACGTGGCATCACGCACCTTACCTCCATAGTGTTCTCCCCAGTAATCTACGGATGTTGAAATATGTTCAAACGTTAAATTCTTTCCTCCTGCCTGCGTTAATCCAAAGGCATTATTCAAATCTCTACCGTGCTGCCCCAACCATCCGCTTTCATGGGCAGAAAGCCCTAATAGAAAATTGGGATCAAAATTATATTCTTTGGCAACAGTTTCAGCAGGAGTAATCATGTCGTCAAAAAAATTTCGTTGTTGCTGGTTACATGACGCCAATCCCCACGGATCCACCCAGTTCACCGGATTATTCCCGACAAACGCATACAGATTCAGCCCGCCCGCTTCGCCGAGCGGGTCGCGAGTCATCCACCGCCCGATGACAGGCAGATAATTCCGAAACTCATACTGCACTATCCCGATCCGGGCATCAGCGCGTTTTGTTGAAAACTGGAATGGCTGGTCGAACGTGCCGGTGTTGGCGAGCAGCGTGCCGAACGGGTCGTAGCGGTACGCCGCCACCACCTGCTGCGACGCGTTCAGCACGGCCTCGACATTGCCGCTCGCATCGTAGAGATAGGCGTAATCCTTGCCGCTCCGCCGCTGGTTGAGCAGCCCGCCGATCCCGCCTCCGAGATTGAGTCCCCAGGCATACTGGCGCGTCACGGCGTTGCTGGCGTTGCGCTCCTGAATAATCAGGCCGCCGTCCCGCACGAAGCGCGTCTCTTCCTTCACGACGCCGTTTTCGAGGCGCTTGACGATGGCGGGCAGCCCGTCGCCGCTGTAGGTGTATTGGAAGGCCTGCGTGATGTTCTTCCCATCTTTATAGGTCAGGGAGGCCAGCCGGTTCTCTACGTCATACACCGCGGTGAACGGAAAGACGCCGCCGCCGGTCACGCCCGGCTGGGAGGCGGTGAAACCGTTCGTCAGGTTGCCATCGGCGTCGTAGGCGAAGGTCTGCGCCGGATCGGTGCGGCTGACAAGCTGATTGACGGCGTTCGAACTTTCGATGGAATGCATGGCATTCAGCGCCGGCAGCAACGGCGCGTCATCAACTTGCGCGAAGGCCGACATATCGAACAACGCAGCGCAAGCAGCAGACAGCAGGATCAACAGCACACCACACAAACGGCGCATCATAGACATTATAGAGAAAAAACATGGACGAATTTGAAAGCGGGTAGTGTTTCCCTCGATACATTGTCAAGAGAAAACGGTGGGTATTTTTTAGACACGGCGAGTACAGTCTCGTTCCACGCTCCGCGTGGAATGCCGCCCTCCTGGACGCTCCGCGTCCCATTTCGCCGCAGAGCGGCGAGTTCAAGGCGTTCCACGCGGAGCGTGGAACGAGAGCATGTCATTGTCAAATGGAATGCCTGGTTGTTTTCTATGCAGTGTTGTTCAGGAAGACGATGAGAAGAAACCAGGTTTTTACAAACCTGGTTTCTGAGGGGGCGATGATTTAATTGGCGGCGCTGATGCCGACTTGATAGGACATGCCGTTGACCGTGATGACAAATTCTTTCGGTTCGACGGCGGGTTGAGCTGGCGCGGGCGCTGGTTTTTCTTCTTTTTTCGGCTCTTCTTTGTAGTACACGCTGACTTTCGCGTTGCCTTTTAAGAAATCCAGTCCTTTGTCTTTGCATGACGCCAGAATGAAGATATTTTCATCCGTCACCGGCAAGTTATTGTCTTGCAGAATTTTGGTGGCTTTGGGAATGCCAGGTTCCAGCACGTCCATCGGATCGCCTTCAAACGGTGGCTTTTTCAACTGTTCCGACGCGATTTTCACAATTTCCGGGTCAGGCTGACGCGGCGTTTTGCCGAAATAACCGAGCACCATCTGGCCGTAACCATCCACGATTTTTTTCCAGCGTCCTTGCACGACGTTCATGTAGGCTTGCTGGAAATAGAACTGCGACACTGGCGTCACGCTGGTGCCAAATCCGCCGAGGCGCACCACTTCGGACATTTCGTGAATGACTTGCGGATAGAGGTGCAACGTGTTCGTATCGCGCATCATCATGGTGTTTGCGGTCAACGCGCCGCCCGGCATCGGCGACAGCACGATAATCGGCGACACTTGTTTCGCTTCCGGCGGCATCATGTATTTTTCCATGCATTTTTCAAACACGCTTTCGGCTTTCAGGACTTTTTCATAGTCAATATCCAGCGTGTATTTCGTGTGTTTCAGGGCGTGCCACAAACCGAGAATGTCCGGCTGGCAGGTGCCGCCGCTGACCGGCGATTTCGACAGATCGGTGCCGTCGCAGCCTGCTTCGATGGCAGAAACAATGCACGACAGGCCAAGCCCGGCGGTGTCATGCGTATGAAACCAGATGATCGCATTTTTCCCTAAAATCTCGCGGGTTTTTTTGATGGTATCATAGACGATTTGCGGCGGACAGGTGCCGCTGGCGTCTTTGAAGACAATCGAATCGAACGGGATGCCGGCTTCAACGATTTGTTTCACTCGTTCAATATAAAATTCGGCGGAATGCGCCCCTTCGGATTGCGTATCCGGCGGCAAGCCCATCAACGACACCGCGACCTGATGTTTCAAGCCGGCTTCATGAATACAGCGCCCGGAATAATCGAGGTTGCGCACGTCATTCAAGGCGTCAAAATTCCGAATCGTTGTGGTGCCGTGTTTTTTGAACATTTCGGCGTGCAGTTTGATGATGTCGCGCGGCTGTTGATCGAGCGCGACCACGTTAATGCCTCGCGCTAATGTTTGCAGGTTCGCATCCGGGCCGGCCACCTTGCGCACGCGATCCATCATGTCAAACGCGCTTTCGTTACAATAAAAAAACAAGCTCTGAAACCGCGCGCCACCGCCAAACTCAAGATGAGTGATTCCGGCTTCGACTGACGCTTCAACAGCAGGTAAAAAATCGTCTGTCAACACGCGCGCGCCGTACACTGATTGAAAACCATCGCGGAACGACGTATCCATAAATGCTATTTTTTTTAAGGCCATATCTTTGATCTCCTGATAAAAAAACACACATTATATGCCGCAAGCGCTCTGCTCCTGCAACACTGTATCTCACATAGACATCACAATATAATCGTCATAGATCGTGCATAGGAAACTGACCCGGATGTGTCAAGCGAAAAAGCACAGGAGAAAGGTGGCAAGGGATTTTTTTCGACAGGATTGTAGGGATTCAAGGAATGTTCGCCGCGAATCTCCGTGATATGCGTTCGAAAATTTTCTGTAATTATTATTGAAGGCAAGAAAAATGCTTGACTTTGTCTGCCCGCCTTTTCATCCAAAAATTAACGGCTGATTTCAGAGTTCAGGCGGTCGTCGTAAGAAAACGCGTAATTATTTGCTGATGTTACATGTCCTGACACAGAACGTTATGGCGAGGAAATCGCTGTCAGACACCTTCAAGGTGTCTGACAGCTTGTCCATAACC
>DF820456.1:26978-62896 GCA_000739515.1 Candidatus Moduliflexus flocculans | reverse complement strand
ACTGATGTTACGCAGCGCCGCCGACAATTCCCCTCCTGGGAGGGGCAAGGGGTGGGTTCGTCCGTGAGTGATTGCTCGTGTCAAGAACCCACCCCCACCCCCTCCCCGGAGGGGTGGGTGCGGTCATTCGTCTCGAATCGGCTGCGTAACATGAGTAAATAATTGATGCGCTCGACGGAAAGAGGGATGGTCTCGCGCTTTTTTCCGCCGTTGCAGAGAAACTATATGAAAACGATCAAAAAAATCGGCATTGCCTGTGGAGTGTTTTTTCTTGTCGTTATTGCGGGGGGGCTATTGCTCGAATTCGTCATTGATCTCACACCCTACCTGCCGCAGGTTACCAGACCACTCAGCAACGCATTGCATCGAAATGTTGAAATTGGCAAACTTTCGCATACGATTCTGCGCGGGCCAGGCGCATCATTGCAGCAAGTGACGGTTTTCGAGCCGGATCAGAAAACCGTGTGGGCGAGCGCGGCGGAAATTATGGCGAAATTGCGCCTGCTTCCGCTTCTTTCAAAACGCATTGAAGTCGTCCAGATCGCGCTGACACAGCCGAACGTTGTGTTGAAACGCGGAAAAAACGGGCTGTGGAATATTGCTGATTTCATCGGCCAGCAGGCTGATGCCGCTGAATCGCCGATGGCGGCGAAGGCGACGCCAGTGCCGAAACAACCGGCTGATTCCGAACAGCCGCCATCACAGACGACAAAAACTCCTGCAAATGCCCCTTCTCCCCAAACACCTGCGGTGGGTTCGACGCTAGCGATTGATGCCATTCAATTGAGTCGTGGAACGATTCGCGTCATTGATGAGATGACGGACGTGACCACCGAAATCTCGAACGTAAACGCCACTGTAAAAGGCGTTTCTGTAAATGCGCCAATTCGGTTCGATATCTCAGCAGACTTGCAGGGCAGGACACTCGGCCAGATTCATTCGACCGGAAAAATCAGCCAGATTCCCGCCAATGGAACTGTGCAAAATGCTGAAATGGACGTGACAACAACACTGAAAGACATTGATCTCGCGCATTTTCAGCCCTATCTTCAATTCGCGCACCTTCAGAAAGAGGCGCCGCTCGGCAAATTGAACGCCACGCTCCAGCTTGCGGGAAGTCTGGATAAACAGATAACATCTACGGGCAACGTCAGCGTGGATGATGTCAGGGTTGATGTGTCTGGAAATGTCGCGCAGGCCGCGACCAATCCTGCCCTGGATTTGACCATTTCTTCCAAAGAATTTTCCTGGGAAAACGTGATACAACTCCTTCCGCCGAATGCGGCAAAACCACTGCAAGACCTCGGTTTAACCGGCAAAGGGACGCTGAACGTTCAGCCGAAAGGCGCATTAGATCAGTTAGCGATTTCCGGCGAATTCGATCTCAGCCAGTCTGGAATGCGCGCGTCAAACGTGTTCGCGAAGCCTGCTGCGCTGGCTGCGATGCTGAAATTTGACATGACGTTAATGCAAGACGCGGTTGATATTAAGATGTTCAACGTCTCTATCGGCAACGTGACGCTTAGCGCTACCGGCACAGTATCGCGTTTTTCCAAACCTATCTTTGATATGCAAATCACGTCAACTCCATTTCCGCTGCCAGATATGCTGGCGCTGTTTCCGGTAATCGCAGAATTAAAACAGAATGGGCAGCCTGCTCTTAAAACTGACGGTATGGCATCATTGACCGCCGGCATTAAAGGCGCGGCAGATGATTTAAACATCAATGCGACGGTAAATCTTGATCAAGGCGCGGTCGCGTATGCTGACTTCTTTCAGAAAGCTGCCGCGATTCCAGGGAATATTGCCGCAGAAGTGCGACTGAAGAAGGATAGCGTATCCATCAACCGTGCGGTCGTGAATCTCGGCGAATTTCAACTGACCGCGCACGGAGAAGTCAACCATTTTAATGAACCGGAGCTTGACATTGCCGTAGAAACCAATCTCTTTGATCTGGCTGCGATGTTCGGGCATTTTCCGATGCTGACTGCACAAGTGCCAAAAGAACTGCGTCTTGACGGATTAGGGAAAATCGCCGTAAAATCGGTTGGCAGCGTAAAAAACCTCGCCATTTCGGGGATGGTTGATATGACGAAAGGAGAAATTCTCTTTGGCGACGTTTTTAATAAACCGAAAGACATTCCAGGCAGCATTGAATTCGACACCACCATCACGCCGGATTCTGTGGCGTTGAAACAGGTTCAAATCAACCTGAATGATGTGTTATTCGATGTGACTGGCGCGATTTCGGGCTTAAAACAGAAGGCCATGCTCGATATAAGGCTCAAATCGAATCAGTTTGCCTTGAATCAACTTCTGCCTTTTTCCGGCCTGGAAATGCATCCGACCGGCATCACAGAATTCAGCATGCAGGTAAAAGGGGCTGTTGCTGATTTTACGCCAGATTCGATTGTGGCGCTTGATCTGCGCTGTCAGGATGTCGGGCTTTTACTCCCTGCGTTTGGGAAACCTGTCAACCATCTCAATCTCGTTGCGGCGCTTCGCGGGCAGACGCTTTCGCTCAAACAATTATCCGCTTCGATAGGGGAATCTTCATTGAAGGGCGATGCAACGATTCTCGACCCGTTTACCACGCCGGATGTCGCCTTTGCTCTTGAATCAGACTATCTGAACGCGGATGAATTTTTGAAGGCAGCCCCTGACGCGCATACGCCGCAAGCTCGGTTCTATCGTTCAGGATCACGCTCGCCATTCCGCGTTGTCGCAGAAACCACAGTCACCTCACCCCCTGTGACTGTGGCCAATCATCAGGAATGGCCGCTTTCTCACCTGAAAGCCAGAGGCACGCTCTCGATCAAACACGGAATTGTGAAACAGGTAGAGTTTGCCAATCTGCGGTCTGATGTCATGTTTGCGAATCAGGTGCTAAATTTGGAGAACATGCTTTTTGAGTTGTATGATGGAACCTACCAGGGGCGCGTTAAATTTGATCTGTCCGCGCCAACCCCCACATACGAATTTGAATCGAAACTCATGGATGTCGATGCCAATCGCCTGCTGACAGCCTCGGTCTCCGCAAAAGACATCGTTTATGGCCTGTTATTCGCGAATGCCGCGATTGCAGGAAAGGGATTTTCAGCAGAGCAGCTTGCCCAACATCTTTCTGGAAGCGGCACAATCGCCATCGGCGCAGGAAAATTCACCTCGTTTAATATATGGCCTGACATTGCGCAAATCTTTGAATTGCTCGGTACAGTAGGAAATTCCGACGCATTGCTGAAAATTGGCAGCGACATCGGTCAATTTCCCGCCGAAACCAATTTTTCGCGATTTGAGGCAACGTTTAACCTAGAAGAGGGCAAAGGGGGGCATTCTGAAGTGTTGCTGGAAGTGCCGGAGCAGGAGATGCACATTGCCTTGCTCATGAATGGCGAATTCGGCCTGGATTTGTCGCTCGATTTGTTAGGCAAAATTCGTTTCGCGCCAGAGTCGAAATACTATAACGACATCAAGAAGGCGTTTCGGGATTTCGAACAAGATGATGGCAGCATCGAACTGCCATTTCCGATTCCTATCGGCGGTACGTTGCTTAAGCCGACCATTAACATGAAAACTGCGCAAAAAAGCTTGCAGAAATTTGCTGAAAAAATGGCCCGGCAAGCGGTGACTTCGGAGGTCGGAAAACAGGTGGAAAAAGAACTTGGCAAAGCTGGCAAAGATCTGCTGAAACAAATTTTTAAATGATTCGTCACGCAAAAAAATAACTTCGCGCAGACGTCACAGATTTCCAGAACCCGTGAGGTTTATTGCGCGCGCAAAAAGATTTTATGCGCTCCCGCAGGGACGCAGAGTCGCAACGGTTCGCTGGCGTGATGCCTGCGTTACGTCCCTGCGCGTCTGGGGGGAGATAGAAAAAAACGAATTCATATTTGCGTAATGAATGTATGCTCTTTTGATATTTTCTTGACTTTCCTGTATTTTTTTGTCAATGTGTTCATATCATAATGTTTACATATACGCTGTCCGCTTGTCTATGAAACGAGCCGGATATAACAGTGGCAATCCATTGCAGAGGTTCAGCAGATGGCAGACTCTTTCATAAAAAGGGGGAAAAGATGAAATTAGGAATACGTGCCAAAATCGTAGGGATTATGGGGGTAGCTATTCTGATCATGATGTTCCTGTGCACGAACTTTTATTTGAGAGAACTTCGCTCGCAATATTTAAAAACCCTGAATGCTTATGCTGAAGGAATCGCCTATTCCCTCTGGGACAGTAAAGATACTATCTATACCTCACAAAACCTCAGCGAATACACCGCAGCCTTCATTGAAAAGTGCCAGCAACTGTATCAGTTGAATCTCTTGAAATCGGTGACTCATCTTGCCATCCTTGATCCAAAAGGAACAATTATAGCGCATAATGATTCGAACCAGATTGGCAAAACAGTTGATGACAATAACGTCCGCGCGCTACTCGCTAATTATAAAACCTCCAGCACCTTTGATCAACAACATGTTTACCATGTGATTCTCCCTCAACTTTATACACAGCAAGAAGGCACTCGAGAATCCATTGCTGTGGTTGATATTGGATTTTCAAACGAGTCTATTGAAAAAGCGTTACAGAAACCGAAGACGACAGCGTGGACGATCTTGTTCGCCTTTGTGGGAAGCGCGAGCGTGCTTCTCTTGTTATTAGTTGAATTTATCGTCGCCAGTCCGCTCCGTTATCTCATTAAAATCGGGCAGCGCCTGTCTGAGGGCTACCCTATTCACAGCCTCAAACTCACCGAACGTTTTGATGAAATCGCTGGATTGAGCAGCGTCTTTGTGCAAACCTCCGATTATCTGCAAGAGATTACCGACATCGCTCAAAATGTCGCCACCGGCGCGTTGGCGCATGACGTGCGCAAACGCTCCAAACGGGACGCGCTTGGCGTGGCGTTGCAAGAAATGTTGTTTTATCTGCAAACGCTGGCTGAAATTGCTTCGCGAATTGCGCGAGGCGATCTCACGGCGACGCCATTTTTGCGATCCGATATTGACGCATTTGGACGCGCCATGCGCGATATGACCGTCGGCTTGCAATCGCTTATCCAACAGATTCGCGTCATTGCTGAAGAAGTTTCCGGAACCGGCCTGAATCTCGCCGGATTATCCGATAATGACATGAAAATCGTGCAATCCGCGCAGCTTGCTGTTGATGAAATGATCTCGACCATGACCGAAATGGGGCAAAGCGTCGAAGAAGTCGCCCATAATATGGATGTGCTTTCCACTTCAGTCGAAGAAACCTCCGCATCGGTATCGAACATGACACGCTCGATTTCGAATATTGCGGCGAGTTCAAGCGAACTGGCGGAACAAACTCAAAAAGCGATTGCCGAGTTGCATAAATCCACTGAATTGCTGAAAAATGTGACGGAAAAAACCGTTGTGTCCAGAGACCTGTCGCAAGAGACGATTCAGGATGCCCTGAAAGGACAGGATTCAATTGAGGAAGTGACCGCGAGTATGACCACCATTCAGCAAACCAACTCCAGCACCGTCGAAACTATTACTCGTTTCGAACAGCAGACGCAGGATATTGGCTCGATCCTGGATGTGATTGATGAAATCACCGATCAATCGTCGCTCCTCGCGTTAAATGCTTCGATTATTGCCGCGCAGGCCGGTTCGCATGGACGTGGATTTGCGGTGATTGCCGACGAAATGCGCAATCTCGCGACAAAAGTCAATTCGTCCACCAAAGACATTGCCGCCATTGTGAAGGTCGTGCAGGAAGAAACCAAAACCGTCGTCAAAAAAATTCATGCAGGTACGCGCGATATTGCGCAGGGCGTGAAACGCACCGAACAAGCGCGGCAAGTGCTGCAAAATATCTTTAACAGCGCCCAGCGCTCTTCGACCGTTGTTTCTGATATTGCCGATGCGATCCAAAAAATGCAGGAGACCACCAGCAGACAACTGCGCAGTGTGATGGAGCGCGTCAATACGATGACCGAAGAAATTATGAAGGCGACGCTCGAACAAAAAGCGAGCACGATTCAGATCGATCAAACGGTTGAACATATCGCCAGAATGGCCGTCCAGACTCAGCATGCCACCACAGAGCAACTTCAGGGCGTGCGGCGCGTGCTTGATTCGGTAGAGCAGGTGCGCTTGCTGTCTGAACAAAATCTGCAAAGCTCGGTTCAAATCGAACAGACCGCCGATGCGCTCTCCGAGCAGGCGAGGATTTTGTTACAATCGGTTGATCGGTTTAAATTAGGGAAAAGCGAAATGCTGCAAAGCATATCGTCTGAACCGCGCGCAATCAAGGAGATCAGCCAATCATGAAAATACAGCAATGGTTTATCGTCTGTCTGTTGTTTAATGGTTTATCGTCTGTCTGTTGTTTATTCTTTTAACGCCCGCCGTCATGGCGCAGGAAGCGGAACGGATTGAAATTGTCTTTTTTGAAGAAGGCTATCCACCGTTTTATATGGCTGGGTTACAAGAAGGAATGATGATTGATTTCTTGAATGCGTTTGTTCGCCAATCGTCTCAATTTTCGCTGGTCTATACCGGATTGTCTCGAAAGCGCATTGATTTAGAGATGATGAATGGAACGGCGCAGGCATCGGGCTTAACGAACCCGATGTTCGTGGGGGCGGAGCAGGCTGACAAATTTCTTTTCTCCGCGCCAATCTGGACATCCGGGAATTATATTATGATGAATAAGGATCGCCAGTTTGCGTATGCCCGGCCAGAAGACTTATTTGGCAAAAAGCTCGGTGTCATTTTTGGCAATCGTAATGGAGCGCTTGACGCCTATCTCGACACTGGAAAAATTATAGCTGTTCCGGCCAGAACCAACGATTTGCTGTACAAAAACCTGGAAATGGGGCGGGTAGATGCAATTATCGCCAATAAACACGTGGCGTTGTATGAAATAAAAAGACGTGGCCTTGACGCGTCGCAATTTATCTTTGCCGAACCGCCGCTTTTCGAGTTCGAACTCATGACGCAAGCGCAGAAAACGCAGCAGGCGTTTATCGAACAACTGAACGCCTTTATCGAACAATCGCGGCAAAACGGATTGTTAGACGATTTGTTTAAAAAATATACAGAATAATTATACCTTCGTAACGTTCAAAAAATAACTTCGGCTGAGACCTCACAGGTCTCCAAGACTTGTGAGGGCTCTACCACGAACGTATTTTTTACATTTTACTTAAGTTGTTAGACACGTTGAAAGTGTCTGACGGCCTGTTTATCCCGATGAAAACAGTTGTCGCCTGTGAAAATTTACAAGACATCCGACAGGAAATTGACACCATTGACCAGGCGATTATCCGCTTGTTGGGGCAGCGTTCTGAATATGTCCAGGCCGCCGCGAAATTCAAAACCTCCGCGCAGAACGTCAGCGCCGAAGACCGCGTCAACGCGATGATGCGGCAACGCCGAATTTGGGCGGAAGAAGCCGGCATTTCGCCGGACATTGTCGAAAAAATTTATACCGAACTCGTGCAGTATTTTATTCAAGAAGAGATGAAAAAGTGGCAGCAACATGCCGCATGACTCCGACCATTTTTTCAATTCCACCCTTGCATGGCATTCCTTCCGATTTCTCAGGCAGACTTAACCCAGCGCGGCTGGCGCGATCTTGATGTCGTTCTGGTGACTGGCGATGCCTACATTGATCACCCTGCGTTTGGCACGGCGGTTATTGGCCGAATATTAGAGCATCACGGCTATCGCCTCGGCATCATCGCCATGCCCGACTGGCGCGATCCCGATTCCGTCAAGATTTTTGGAAAACCGCGCCTGTTTTTCGGCGTGACATCAGGTAATATTGATTCCATGCTCGCTCGTTATACCGCATTCAAGCGGTATCGCAGCGATGATCCCTATGTTCCCGGCGGACAGGCGGGACGCAAGCCTGAACGAGCGGTGCTGGCGTATTGCAATTTGATTAAAGCGGCCTACAAAGACGCGCCAATTGTCTTAGGCGGAATTGAAGCCTCGATGCGGCGGATTGCGCACTACGATTTTTGGAGCAATCGCGTGCGGCGCTCGATTATCGAAGATTCACGCGCCGATATTATCGTCTATGGCATGGGGGAACGCGCCATTGTGACAATTGCGGAACGGCTCGCGCGCGGGCAAGCGCTTGACGGCATCCCCGGCACGGTCACGCTGTCGCGAACGCCGCAAAAAGACGCGGTCACGCTACCTGCCGAAGAAGATGTGTTGACATCGCCGGAAGCGTTTCTCGAATGCTATCGCTTGTTTTACCGCCATCAGCAACAACGATTCGCGCAGCCCATCGGGAAACGGTTTTTGCTGCATGAGCCATCTACGGTGATTTCATCAACAGAATTGGACGCGATTTACGCGCTGCCTTATGAGCGCCAGCCGCATCCGAGTTATCGCGACCCGATTCCGGCGTTTGAGATGATTCGGAATTCAGTGACAGCGCACCGCGGTTGCGTTTCAGGCTGCTCGTTCTGCTCGCTCGGCCTGCATCAGGGGAAAGCCATTGTCAGCCGCAGCCCTGAATCGGTGCTGCAAGAAGCGCAAACCATCGCCGCCGCGCCCGATTTTAAAGGACACATCACCGACATCGGCGGCCCATCGGCGAATATGTACGGCATGGATTGCGCTCGCGACTGGAACTGCCATCGCGAAAGCTGCCTGTTTCCCTCGCTTTGCCCGAATTTACAACTCAATGCCGCCGCCTGGCTTGGTCTGCTGCGGCGCGTTTCTCGCGTGCGCGGCGTGTCGAAAGCGACTATCGGTTCGGGAATCCGATACGATCTTTTGATGCGAGATGCCAATGCGGAAGAGCTTCTGAAGGAATTGGTGTGCAATCATATCAGCGGACAGCTAAAGATTGCGCCTGAACATACCGACCCAACGACGCTTCGCGCTATGCGGAAAACTGGATTGTTCCAGCTGGATGAATTCGTGAAATTATTTCGGGCATTAACGGCGCGGCAAGGGAAAGCGCAATATCCGCTCCCCTACGTTATGTCTTGTCATCCCGGCACCTCTGAACACGCAATAGCAGCGCTGCGCGGCGAGATTTTTTCGATCTTCGGTTTCGTCCCTGAACAGATTCAGGCGTTTATTCCGCTGCCGATGACCTTATCATCCGTGATTTATTATACCGGGATAGACCCGCTGACCGGCGAGCATTTTGAGGTAACGCGCGACATGAGTGAGCGCCGCAAGCAGCATGATTTGCTCTTAAAGCGTACAAATCATGGGCAAAAAGCTGGACAGGAACACGCATTTCATCAGAAAAAACGCACTCAATCGGAAAGGAAAAAATCCCGCTGACCCCATCAGGGGGGACAGATGGGGTCAGAATTTCCGTTCTTGGGGGGCAAAAACGGAACGGGAAATCACGTCTTTTATGTTATAAATACTCCCGCTGCCCTCATCAGGGGGGACAGATGAGGGCAGAGATTCTGTCTCTGGGGGGCAAAGACAGAACGGGAAACTCTGTATATTTTTTATTCTATGAAAAGACCTGCATTTTATTCACGAATTTTTTATTCACGATAATTATATAATGCATTCAACATGCCAATATAAAGATGATCTGAAAAAATATCAAATTTATTCTCTGAATATTATGAATTATTTCCAAATAGCTTGTAGTTTAAACTCATTTTTTATAATTAGTTAGCACAGATAATTTTATCGTTATCGAAAAAGATTCTCTCTTGAGAGAAAATTTTTTCTTGAAAATTATCTGATGCTTTATTACGAGAGACTGATTACATAACGCAAATTCTCATAATTTGTGACAAATTTTGTAAAATAAATATTTATTTATGAATTAATATGCATATAAACAAATTTCTTCAAGAGGGAAGTCACTATTTTATACATATCCGTTACCTGAAAAAATAGTGTAGCTTTTCTTCTTAACGCACGGAAAATATCGATCATGTTGCAAGTTCAACAACTTTTTTACGCAATCGGCGCTCGCCAGCTTTTGGGCGGCGTGGATTGGATTATTCAACCTGGAAAACGGGTCGCGCTCGTTGGACCGAATGGCGCAGGCAAGACAACCATGCTGCGCATTTTGAACGGAGAAATTGAAGATTATCACGGCAGCATCGTGAAGCCAAAAGATTACAAAATCGGCTATCTGCCACAGGAAGAAATCGCGCTTGGCGCAGGGTCAATTCTTTCGATAGTCCTGAAAGGCCAGAAAGAGGCGCTGGCCATCGAACAAAAATTGGCGCAACTACATGAAGAATTAAACGCGCCGCACGCCAATCATGAGACGCTGTTGCAGCAAATCGGCGAATTGGAACACCGCTACGACGCGCTCGATGGCTACCGCCTCGAGGCATCCGCCAAAGCCATTCTGGCGGGATTAGGCTTTGCGGAAAGCGACTTTCACCGCGCGCTGTCGGAATTCAGCGGCGGCTGGCGGATGCGCATCCATTTGGCGCGTTTGCTGCTCCAAAAGCCGGATTTGCTGCTGTTAGACGAACCGACAAACCATCTTGACATCCCCTCGCTCGAATGGTTAGAAAGTTATTTGCTCAGTTTCGAAGGGAGCGTCGTCATCGTCTCCCATGATCGATTTTTCATAGATCGCCTCGCGCAAGCGATTTATGAACTTGATCGCGGCAAGCTCGAATTCTACGCCGGAAACTACCATTTTTACGAACAGGAAAAGGCGCAGCGCATCGAATTGCAGCAGAAAAAATGGGAAGAATACCAGGAAGAGCGCGAGCGGCAGGAACGATTCATCAACCGTTTCCGCTATAAAGCGACCAAAGCGAAGCAGGTGCAAAGCCGCGTCAAAATGCTGGAAAAAATGGAGGTGGTGGACGTGCCGCCGCCGTCGCAGAAGCGAATTCATTTTCAAATTAAGGTGGATTTGCCGAGTTACAAAGATGTGGTGCATATCGAAAACATGTCGTTCCGCTATGACACCGAATGGGTGCTGCATAATGCCTCATTTCATCTCTATCGCGGCGAAAAGCTCGCGATGGTCGGCGTGAACGGCGCGGGCAAAACGACGTTGACGCGCCTGATCGCCAAAGAATTACTCCCGCAGCAAGGCGCGATTACGGTCGGCGAGCGCGTGAAAATGGGCTATTACGCGCAGCATCAGGTGGACACGCTCAACCTGAATGCAACCGTGTATGACGAGGTTTTTTCCACCGCCGCCGACTCTCATCGCCCGCGCGTCCGTGATATTCTCGGCATGTTCCAGTTTTCCGGCGAGGATGTGTATAAAAAAATCGGCGTGCTTTCCGGCGGCGAAAAAGCTCGCGTCTCATTGACAAAAATTCTGCTCTCGCCAGTTAATTTTCTTGTGATGGATGAACCGACGAACCATCTCGACATTATGTCGAAAGAGGCATTAGAACATGCGCTGCTGCATTATGACGGCACGCTGATTTTGATTTCCCATGACCGCTATTTTCTCGATAAACTCGTGCATCGCGTGATCGAGTTGAAAGACAAGCGGCTGAACGAGTTTGCCGGAAATTATTCGTATTATCTGCAAAAACGCGACAGCGAGCCTGAAGAATTCGTGCCGCATCATGCCACGCAGCATCCGACGATTTTGCCCGAAGGTCGCAAAGGCAAAGAGCAGAAACGCACGGAGGCCGAATCGCGTCAGGCCATCAGCAAAGAGCGCAATCGCCTGAAACGCGTCGTCTCCGACGCGGAAAAACAGATCGAACACGGCGAAGCGCGAAAACAGCAGATTGAACTTGACATGGGCAATCCAGATACTTATGAGAATAAAGAAAAAATCGTGTTGCTCCAACGAGAGTATGCTACGCTGAAAAAAGAGCTTGAAGACGCCTATCGCCGTTGGGAAGAAGCCCAACTCGAACTTGAAGAACTTTTAGCGTAAACGTGAGCGCCGCCCATACCTGCCAGACACCTCTCAGGTGTCTGGCAGGTTTTGCCCGGTACATCGAACATGGAACAATTTCCGCGACCGATTATTTACATCAGCAAATGTCTTGGCTTCGATCATTGCCGCTATGACGGGCAAACTATCGAAAGCGATGTGGTCAACAGCCTGAAACCCTATGTGGAATTTCGCCCGGTCTGCCCGGAAGTTGAAATCGGGTTGGGGATTCCACGCAAACCGATCCGCATCGTGGAGATTGACGGTCAGCCGCATCTCTATCAGCCCGTCACCGGGCGCGATTGCACGGCGGAGATGGTCGCGTTCGTCGAAGGATTTCTCAGCGGCATCACGGAAGTTGACGGTTTTCTGCTGAAAAATCGCTCGCCGTCGTGCGGCTGGCAGGATGTGAAAATTTATCCCGGCCTTGAGAATGTATCGCGCACATTGCGCGGCGCGGGCTTTTATGGCGGCGAAGTCGCGAAACGATTCGAGGGGCTGCCGCTCGAAGACGAAGGCCGCGTCCGCAATTTCACGCTCCGCGAGCATTTTCTGACCGGCATCTTCGCATTTGCCCGCTTCCGGCAGGTGAAAGCCTCCGGCGTCATGAAAGACCTGATCGAGTTTCATACCATGCATAAACTCCTGCTGATGGGCTATAATCAGGCGCAAATGCGGACGCTCGGCGCGATTCTCGCCAACAAAGACCACTGCGATTTTTCGACGGTCGCCCGGAACTATGAAACGCACCTGAAAATTGCGCTCGCGAAACCGCCGCGCTTTCAGGCCATAATCAACGTGCTGCTTCATGCGTTTGGCGGCTTTAAAAATGTCTTGACTTCAGACGAAAAGCAATTTTTCCTCGATACGCTCGAAGAATACCGCGACGAGCGGATTCCGCTTAGCGCGGCGCTGAAAATCTTGCAGGTCTGGGCCATTAAATATCACAACGACTATTTGCTGAATCAGGTCTTTATGCAGCCATCCCCCAAAGCCTTGACTGAAATCACCGATTCCGGCAAAGGGCGGCGGTTGTAAATCGGCTTGGGACATCATTTGCGGCTATATTTCTCTGATTGTTCGATATGTCAAAACAGACTTCTCCTGACTTGATTGAAAATATTTGCGAAGGCAAAGGAACGCGTTTTCACGGCGTGCAATGCCAGTTTTATGCGAACCTTGCGCGGGAATGCGATCTGCTGAAAGGCCAGCAGATTCAGGTCTTCTGGGATCATGGCCGCTGCGCCTACATCGTCCTGCAAATCGTGGAAGAGGGCTGCATGAAAACGATTCACGAAATGTATGCAGATCTGATTCCCGATGATGCCTTTGATTACGATATTCAGGCCGTTGTTCACCGCTTGAAGCATCAAGAATTGACCGCAGGTTTTTCGCTCCCCGTCTGGCATCGGTATGTCTATACGACCGTCTATCGCGAAATTAAGCGCCAACTCCCAATGCTGCCGGATAAACGCCACTGCGGCACATGCAAACATCTTTCGAAATCTACCGATTACATTTGTGAACATCGCCACGAAATTCATGCCAGTTTGCGCATCTGCGACGAATATGCTCGCAAGCCCGACACGCTTGAGGTCGTGGAAAATATAGATTGCATGACGTGCCAGCACCTTTCGCGGAAATCGTATTTTTGCTATTTTCATCGCGAAAAGCGGAACAAGACCGATGATCTTTGCGAGAACTACAGCGCTGAAATTGTTGTTGATTTTATTTCCCTCAACGACGACGCAACAGACGAAAACGCCGCGCATCAATCACCGCAGCCAAACCGCCTGCTCCATGAAATCAGCCAGATTCAGGCGCAAACCACCCTCTCCGCCGAAGATCAGGTCTCTGCGGAAGATGAATTGAATCACATCCGAACGCTGCTGCAAGATCGAATTGAAACCGCTGCGGCTGGCAGCAAGCGACGCGAAATGTACGAGCGGCAGTACGAATTATTTTTTCAGATAGTCATGAAAATGTGTGACGACGACCTGGAAGAAGATGACGCGATTCAGGCGATTGCAAAGGAATTCGGCATCAAAGAATGGACGTTGCGCCGCGATATTCGCGACGCGCGCGAGTTTCTTTTAAAAAATGCGTAACACCACGACACACGCGAAAGATGCGAAAAAATCAATAGAACACTGATGACGCTGATTGGGCTGATTTACGCTGATTTTAAGGTTTTTAATCAGGCGTATTCAGTGTTCTATTTTTTTCGCGTGCTTCGTGGTAATTATTTACTGATAAAAAATGTCGCCAAAACGGCGTTGTCTCTCTCCTTTTCCCCAAAAGGAGGTGAGAGATTATGAAAACATCAAAGGTTTCCAATATGCAGCACGAACAGGCATTCGGCCAATATCTTCATAACATCGCTAAATCAGACGCATATCATCGGCAGCGGCAGGACATCGAGCGTGGCCTGCATCCTGATCAGGAATGGCTTCACGCCTACATCTGGGGGCAGCTTTCGCCGGAACAAGCGCGAATCATCAGAAATCATCTGCCGGGCTGCGCGGTGTGCGCGAAAATTACATTGCGCCTGCGTCACATCAAAGACGAGATGGAACAGCGTTTGTTCGACTGGGCGAACATTTCGAGTGTCGCGACGCCATTAAAAGCCGTTATTGCTGAGGAATACTGGCAGCCAGTCGGCGCGGGCGAAGCGCTGGTCGCCGCAAGTTCCGCCGTCACGCAAGAACATCGTTTTTCCACGCCGATTGGCGAGATCGATATCACTTGCGCCTGGGGACGTGAAACCGCCGACGAACCAGCATTTATCTGGCTTTCCTGGAACGCCGAGATTCCGGCGGAGCGCCAATTTGTGATTCGCCTGATTGAGCCGGAACAGCAAACAATTCGATACGAAATCCGTCCCGGGACGATTCATCAGGGAGAACAGACGTTCACCAGCGACACGCTGGGCTTCGACCCGGTGAGTCAGCCCTGGAGTCTTGGAGTGTTGGCGCTGGAGATGGAGGAGGCATGACGCGCTTCGCGTTCCCGAATGTCGAAGTGTTGAATGCCGATTTCATCGGCTGCGGGCGGTATCTTGCCGCCGCCGAGCTTCCCGAAAACGAAGATGCGCCATTAACCTCCATCATCATCAATCAGGCCACAGTTGACCGGGCGGTCGCGCTCTTAGCGCATGAGGCCGCCTCGTTTTCCAATCGCCTGCACGAAAAAAAAGACCGCTGCGACAAAAAATATGTCGGCGAATCCATGCATCTCGCCTATCTCCTCGCCAATCTACATTGCGCCCGCCGCTTGCGCCACGCCTGGCCGCATGACATCTGGTGCACCGGCAAAATCGCCATCACGCCGGATCAACAGCCTGTGTTGCAGGAAGTCGGACATGACGCCGAATTTTCGCTGAAACTCGCCGCGTTTCTCGACGACACGAACCCTGATACGCTCCTGATTGCGCCCGCCGCCAACCTGCGCCCGAATCATCTCGCTGCCTGCAAAAGCGCCCATCTTCCTGTGATTTCGCTTGACGAATTCGAGCAAATCCCATTTCCCGAAAATTACGCGGGCAAGATGTTGTTGACCGTGCTGCCGCACGAATTGGCCGCGCTGATTCATGTCTTGTTCGTTCCCGGCCCGAATCCATACAATGGTTTAACGGTGTTTGACGAAGATGACGCTAACCGCTTTTTTGGGCGCGAGAAGGTGATTGAGACGCTGTATCAAAAATTTCTGCGCGGCTATGAACATCCCGATTCCCAGGGCGTATCGCGGATGCTGACGGTGATTGGCCCGTCCGGTTCCGGCAAGTCGTCGGTCGTTCGCGCAGGACTGATTCCTCGCCTTAAACGGCATCCGCTGCCAGATAAAAAAACGCCGCGCGTCGCGGTCTTCACTTGCGGAGCGCATCCGCTGCTCAGCCTGGCAAGCGCCATTGTCCGCGTAATTACGCCGGAAGGATATGCCCCGGAGGCGATTCATCGCTGTGAAACGCGGTTGAAACAGCCAAATGCGCGAGGGGAATGGGACGGCTTGGCCGAACTCGTCCGCCAATCGCCTGAACTGCTGGAACAAGCGGTGATTCTTGTCGTGGATCAAAGCGAGGAAATCTATTCGCTCTGCAATGACGAGAGCGAGCGAACAGCGTTTCTGCAAAATCTCCTCCATGCCGTCGCCGCCGCTTCTCCGGTCATTGCCGCGATTCTCACGTTGCGCAGCGACTTTTTAGAACAAACGCAGACCCTTCCCGCCTTCAATAACGCGATTGTCAGTCGCAACGTGCTTGTGCCGGTCATGACACGGACGAACCTGCGCGACGCCATTGAGCAGCCCGCGAAACTCGCGGGCTACCGCTTTGCGCCAGAATTCGTCGAACGCCTGATTTCCGAAACGGATGGCAATATGGGGGCGCTGCCGTTGCTCGAATTTACATTAAGCCTGCTTTGGGAAGGGATGCTGCGCGGGTACGAGCCTGAAGCGGTGTTAGAACGAGTCGGCGGCGTTGGCGGGGCGCTGGCAGACCGTGCCGAACATATTTATGAAAAATTATCCGCCGACGAAAAGCGTTTAGCTCGCGCCATTTTTCTGAACCTTGTTTGCCCTGCAAAAGATGGACTGTACAACCGCAAGCGGATTGCGCTCGACGACATCGCGGCCTATCGGCAGACGCCGAGCAGCGTTCAGACAATTTTTCGCGCATTTTCCGAACCGTATGCCCGTCTGCTGACGCTGGCAGTGGACGCGGATGGCGACGCGACGGTCGAAATCACGCATGAAACCCTGATTTCCCGGTGGCGGCGCTTGCGGAAATGGCTGGAAGCGGATCGGGAATTTCACGCCTGGCGCGAGCGCTTAAAAATCTCGCTCCAACAGTGGGAAACGACGCAAAATGATGATGGCGCGTTGCTACATGGGCGCTTGCTGTCTGAAGCCGAAGAATGGCTGAATAAGCGCAACGATGAATTGACCGCTTCGGAATGCGCGTATATCGCCCGCAGTCAGCAATATTTCGCGCAAGAAAACGCTCGCTGGAAAGCGCTGTATGAGAAAACCCAACAAAGCACGTTGGAAGCGTATCATCTCACCAGCCGCGCCCTGTTCGCCGCGCATGATGAACTGCCGGCGCTGCTGGCCGCGATGAAAGCCGGCTTGCTTGTCCGCCAGATTGACGCGCCGCCGGAAATGCGCCGCGCCGTTGCCGGCACGCTACGCGAAATCGTCTATGGCATCCGCGAAACGCTGCGCCTGCAAGGGCATCGCGCCCCGGTGCGCTGCCTGAGTTTCAACCCTGATGGCACATGGCTCGTTTCAGGAAGTTATGGCGGCGTCATCAAAATCTGGGATGCGCTGGGCGGCTACGAACGCGCCTCGATGCACGGCCACGCCGACATTGTCCGCGCTATCTGCTTCAGTCCTGATGGGAAATTGGCGGCAACGGCAGGCGATGACGCGACGATCAAAATCTGGAACGCGGCGACCGGTCAGGAAATCATGGCGATCACAGGGCGTCTGCAAGGCATTTATGCGCTGGCGTTCAGCCCGAATGGCTTGATATTCGCCGCAGGCGGCGCGAATGGAGCCATCAATCTCTGGGAGGTTTCGGAATTCAGCGAAGTTGCGCGATTGCACGGACACAGCGCCCCGGTTTTTGCGCTCGCGTTTCATCCGCTCATGCCGAATTTGCTTGCTTCAGGCGGCGATGACGGCGTCATTCGGCTTTGGAATCTTGATGCGTGTAAAACAGAACGGATATTCAGCGATCAGCAGCAACGCATTTTTGATCTGGCATTCCATCCGCAAGGCCATCTGTTGGCCTCTGGCGGCAGCGATGCGAGCATCAACCTCTGGCATGTCGAACAGGAACGACCGCCGCAGGTCTTACGCGGTCATCTTGAGGCGGTGAACAGCCTGAGTTTTCATCCGAACGGCGCGATCTTGGCGTCTGCCAGCGGCGACAAAACCGTCAAGCTGTGGGATGTGGATGAACAGCGCGAATTGCTGACGCTGCATGGGCATGACGACGAAATTCTAACGGTCGGATTCAGCGCTGACGGCTCGCGCATGGCCTCCGGCGGCTGGGATAAAACGGTCAAAATCTGGGACGCTGCCCGCCTGCTGCCGCATCGCGCCAAAGCTTATGGACATGGCGTTCACGCTGTCTGTTTTCATCCGACGCGCCCGCTGTTAGTGTCTGGCCATGATGATGGTTCGCTCGCTATTCGCGATGCGGCGTCGCTTCATGAAATGCTGCGGCTGCGCGGCCATACCGACGCCGTCCGCTGCGTCGCTTTCAGCCCCGATGGCCGCCTTTTCGCCTCTGGCGGCGACGATGCCGCAATCATCCTCTGGGACGCGGCGACCAACGCGCAGATTGCCGAATTGGCAGGCCATGCTGATTCGGTCAACAGCGTGGCGTTCAGCCCGGACAGCCGCCTGCTTGCTTCAGGCAGCAGCGATCATGCTGTCATTCTCTGGGATATTAACGCAGGAAAAGAACTGTTTACGCTCGCGGCGCAGGCCGACGCGATTTGGAGCGTCTGCTTCAGCCCGGACGGGAAGCAGCTTGCGACGGCAAGCTGGCGCGGCGATCATACGATTGCCATCTGGGACATCGCGCAGCGCCGCGTCATGCACACGATTCTCATTCCGAACTGGCCACCCGCCAAAAGCGGCATCTGCATGGCCATCCATCCCGATGGAATGCTGCTGGCATCCGGCACAAACGGCAACGGCGCAATTATGCTCTGGAACATGCGCACCGGGCAGGAAGTCCGAACGCTGCAAGGGCATTCTCAAACGATCTTGACGCTGGCGTTCAGCCCGGACGGCAAAATATTGGCATCAGGAAGCGAAGATAACACCGCGCGCCTCTGGGATGTCGCTAATGGGCAAAAAATCGCCACGTTAAAAGAACATTCTCACGATGTCCGCAGCGTGGCGTTCAGCCCCGACGGCGAATGGCTCGCATCTGGCAGTTTAGACGACGCCATCAAACTCTGGCATCTGCGCGAGCAATGCGATTTCGATCTTGACGGCTTGCTCGCCAAGGGATGCAGTTGGATTCGGCGCTACCTTGCGCATAACCCGACCGTCAGCAAAGAAGACCGTCGCCTATGCGACTCCATCCGCGAAGCGTTGAGTCAGTAATGGATTGGCCAGAAGCGCGATGTACCGCCGACGTCCTCGTCGGCATTCCTTTGAAGCGCCGATGAGGACGTCGGCGGTACAAATTTCTCTTAGAAACCGTTTTAAAAATCAGAAGTGCCAACGCTTGTTTTGACGGCCAAAGCAAGCTTTGACGCTCCTTTTATCAGAATGAAGATGAACCGTATAAAAGTAAACGCTGAAAACCGTTCCTCGCTCTCCTCCGATAGACAGTGGGGAACAAGTCTTGTATTGGCCTGGATGGTCATTTTCCTGACTTCATGCGCGGGAACGCCTCTAATTAAAGATGAAAATGGCAAAAAACGCCCGCAAAGCATCGCCTCGCTGGAACAAATTGAATTGCTTGGAAAAAAACAGTGGATTCTGCTGCGCGGCGTGAATGTTGACGCTCCGATTCTGCTCTGGCTGGCCGGGGGGCCATGCGGCTCTGAAATCGGCTGGACGCGAAAATATTTAGCGCCGTTGGAAAATGATGTGATTTTTGTGAATTGGGATCAACCCGGAGCGGGAAAATCCTATAAAGCTGCGGATTTTAAGCAGATTCGCGTGCAAAATTATGTGGACGCAACCATCGCGCTTTCAGAATATTTAGCGATGCGCTTCAAGAAGGAGAAGATTTTTTTGGCCGGGCATTCCTGGGGGAGCATTATCGGCGTGATGGCGGCGCACCAGCGCCCGGATTTGTATTACGCTTACATCGGCATCGGACAGCAGGTGAATTCGGTTGAAAATGATCAGATCGGATACAACATGGTTCTGAAACAAGCGCGTCAGCGCGGCGATCACGCGCTCGTCAAGAAGCTTGAAAAGAACGGCCTGCCGCCATATACGCAAGCACAGAAAGGCGCATATATTGACTTTTTCCGCCATCTGCCAAGCTGTCCGCCCGGCATCTGCTCGAAAAACAGCTTTTGGGAAATGGTCAAGCCGAAAGAATACACCCTGCTCGACTCACTTCACACGCTTAAAGGCCTGATCAATGGCATCAACATGGTGTATCCTCAGCTTGTTGATTTAGATTTCGAGCGCGATGTGCCGCAGCTTGACATCCCGGCGTTTTTCGTGACTGGCCGTTACGATTATACCTGTGTGCAGGATATTGCGTACCGCTATTATGCCAAACTTCACGCGCCGCTGAAACGCTTCTATTGGCTTGAGAAATCAGGACATAACCCCTGCTATCAAGAGCCGGAACGTTTTATTCAACTTCTCCGCGACGATATTTTGAAATTAGCGGAGTAAGACGAGGTTTTGCCGCACAAATTTATTGAAAAAATTGTTCACGCAAAGACCGCGATAAAAAACGCAGCGACTTTGTGACTTAGCGTGAGGAAAAAACGAGTCGAACCATGACAACACACGAAAAAGAAACAGGTAATTTGATTCGGTTCGGCGTGTCTGCCGACGCCAGATTATTGGAAAAATTCGACGACATGATCGCGGAAAAATGTTATGCCAACCGCTCCGAAGCGATCCGCGATCTGATTCGTGACCAGTTGGTTGAATATGCCTGGGGCGTGAGCGAAGAAGAAGTCGTCGGCACGCTGACGCTGGTCTATAATCATGAATCCAAAGAATTGAGCGAGAAGTTGACCAAATTGCAGCATCATCATCATGCCGCGATCATTTCATCGCTGCACGTGCATTTGGACGCGCATAACTGCCTTGAGGTGCTGGTGATGCGCGGGCCGAGTAAAGAATTAAAAAATCTTGCAGACCGGCTCATCGGCACGAAAGGCGTGAAACATGGCAAGCTGACCATGAGCACCACTGGCCGCGAGTTGTATTAAATGCGGGCGAATGCTTCGCTCTCATTTTCTTTATCGCTTCCTTTTACTCTTAATTCACGACGCTTGTCGAATCATGCACAGGTAACGAGTTGAAAATGCGCGAATGCGTCTTGTCAGAAGATTTTCTGTTGACAGAAACGATCTTTCTTTATAAGGTACGATAAAGAGGATTTGAACTGAATAACTCATGTTACGCAGCAGATTCGAGGCTGCTGACCGCGAGCTCCCCTCCAGGGAGGGGTTGGGGGTGGGTTGCAAACGAAAACGCTGCGCATGACGATACCCACCCCTTGCCCCTCCCAGGAGGGGAATTGTCGGCAACGCTGCGTAATATGAGTTAATAACATGGAATTGCATACAATTATTGTGCGGCCTGACATGCTGATAAACGCGGATGACGCAGGCTCGCTGACGGAAAAATGCCGGCTTGATCTTTTTCTGATGGGGCAAGAGGAATTTGCGTTTTCCCGCTCTCATCTGCGCAAATTGATTGTGGATGGCAACGTCACTGTCAACGGCGCGGTCGTCAAAACCGGTTATGCTGTGCGGGCAGGGGATGAAATCGCCGTTTCCGTTCCGCCGCCGCGCCCGTTAGAAGTCGCTGCCGAAGCAATTCCGCTGAATGTCTTGTTTGAGGACGCGCATCTGCTCGTCATCAACAAACCGGCAGGCATGGTGGTGCATCCCGCGCCGGGGCATGACAGCGGCACGCTTGTGCATGGCTTGCTGCATCATTGCGATGATTTATCCGGCATCGGCGGCGTGCAGCGCCCCGGCATCGTGCATCGCTTGGATCGCGACACGTCTGGCGTGATGATTGTCGCCAAAAACGATGAGGCTCATGCGAATTTGTCGGCGCAGTTAAAGTCGCGAGAGTTGAGCCGCATCTATATCGCCCTTGCGCACGGGCGTTTTCGGGAACTAACCGGCAGCATTGACGCGCCGATTGGCCGCCATCGCACCGACCGGCAGCGCATGGCCGTTGATGAGGAACACGGACGCAATGCCCTATCGTTGTATCGCGTGTTAGAACAATTTCCGCAGCATACGCTGGTGGAAGTCGAACTGAAAACCGGGCGGACGCATCAGATTCGCGTGCATTTGAAGCATATTCAGCATCCGGTGGTCGGCGATCCGGTCTATGGCAGCAGTTCCAGAAATAATCTTGGCATGACGCGACAGGCGCTGCACGCGCAGACCATCCGGTTTCGCCATCCTGTGACGCAGCAGGAGATGACATTCACGACCGACCTGCCGGATGATATGCGCCAGTTACTTGATAAATTGCGAACGCAAGAGAGAGCATGAGTGGGAAATCATTCTTTACACGCCGCGATGCAAAGCAAGAACGAACCCAATTTCCTGGCGTCCCGGCGTAAAAATGGTATTTCCTGATGAATGACGCCTTATGGCAGATGTCGGCATTATTAAATTCCGCTTAGCGAATATTCAATTCGGCATGTTCACGGATCAAATCCTGGAAATCGTCCGATTAGAGAAATTTCGCGTGATTCCGCGCCCGCTTCCTTATGTTGTCGGATTAATGGAGTTGCGCGATTACATCGTGGTCATTGCCGACTTGCGAAAACGGCTTGGATTAACGCCGTTGCCGCTGCTGCCCGGCACGACCATGATTGTTGGACAATACTCCATCGGCATGATTGGCATATTGGTCGAATCCATCTCGCATTTCAGGCAGGCTTCCGAAAAGGAGATTCTGCCGCCGTTTGCCATCGCCGGCTTTCCGGCAGATTTGCTGCATGGCGTCGTGGCTGAAGAAGACGAAATTCTGCTGATTCCCGATTTAGAACGCTTATTTTCATCATACATGCGCGTTCAACTGCTGCCGATTTCGTATTCGGAAAAAATCGCTTTCCACTATCGCGACGTGCCGGGCGGCATTACGCGCACGTTAGAAACCGTGCTGTCGCTCCAACGGCAGTTAGATGAAGGGATGATTCGCAAAATGTCTCATGCGATGAGCCT
This sequence comes from Candidatus Moduliflexus flocculans, assembly GCA_000739515.1. Classification (GTDB taxonomy): domain Bacteria; phylum Moduliflexota; class Moduliflexia; order Moduliflexales; family Moduliflexaceae; genus Moduliflexus; species Moduliflexus flocculans. The sequence continues at coordinate 40,136 of DF820456.1, read as the reverse complement.
GCCCCCTGTGCAAGCGCATAAAATCTCGTCCTATTATGCCGATTTTCAGCCGCAAGCCGTGAAAGAAAGCGGCGAGACAACCGCCAGTTCGCACAGTTTCCAGGAGGCTCGCGCTGGAGACGAAGGCTATATGTCGCTCTCGAAACATGCCGCAACCCAGCATCCGCATCATTCAGACGAGCAGCGTTCGTTAAAAACGCGCGAATCCATAGAGACTTTGCGGGTTCAATTGCCCCAGAATCCAGCCGTGCCAGCTATTTTTGAGGCCACGTTGCATTGCGACGCCGCTACAGGGATCACAAAAGGAGACGCGCAGCCTGTATCAGCGGAAGAATTGGCCTCTCAGCGAGACATCGGCAGATTGGCGGCGGCAGCCCTGCGCATTCCGTCAGTGCGCTTGCGCAAATATTTCACCTATTATCAATCATCTGCGACGTTTGCGCCGTTTCAACCAACGGAACTCTCAGAAAAAGCCATGCCGGAAAACGAGCGTGATCATGAACTGCTCGCTCGTTTACAGCGTTACGCGACCAGCCGCCTGCGCCTTGAAGATGTGCTGCAACGGCTGCATGAACGTCGCGACACGCTGACGCGCCGCCATATTCAATGGCTTGCGGAGCAGTACCATCTTTCGCTGTTACAGCTTGCCAAGCGATTGCATGACTATCGAAACATCGGCCTCGATCTGCGCGAGAATGCCGCCCCTTTGCTGGACGCTGAAAAAGAGCGCTCGCCACGAATCGCCGCGCCGGATAACGAGCATGAAACGGAATCATCGGTGATCGCGCGCCAATTTTCAGCCACAACGCTGCCAGAATGGATGAGCGAATTTATCAAGGCCGAGTCCACAGAAACCGCAGCCTTCCGCGCAATTGCGGCGCGGTTGCGAATACCGACATGTCGTCTGCATAAATTACATACGTATTATCACTCAAAGGAGCAGTAAGCGGACATGAAAAAACTCACAGATAAATGTTGCGCCAAATGTATTGACAGCGAGTTTCAGCGGTGTCCCAAAGTGACGGAATGCTTAATCAAACGCCCGCTCTCGGAGTGTCATGAAAATGAGGCGTGTGTCGAAAAACGCGACGCCGTCATCCGCAAGATTCGGTACGGCGAAGGAATTCTCCTGAAGATCACGACATGCAGCTATCTGCCGGAAGAACAGATCGGGAATATTGTCAACACGATCTTCATGGAACTGCGTCGCCGCGAGTTGCCGCACGTGACGCTCGGCATCACCGGCGGATTGGGCAATGTGGCGGATGCACCGTTCCTCTCAGTCTCCTCGCCAGACTATCCGACGATTGTCTATGCAAACGTGACCGAAGAGATGATTCCGCGCATCATTGCGGAGCATATCGAGCAGAAAAAAGTCGTGGAAGAATGGGTACTCGGGCAATTCTCAGATGACTCCAAGAAGCTGATTGATTCCGTGCCAGTAATTCAATATCTCGAATTTTTCCACTCACAAAACCTTCGCGTTCTGCGGCGCTGCGGGCTGATTGACCCGGATAACCTCGACGAGTATTTTCTGGAAGAAGGCTTTCTCGGTCTGTCAAAGGCGTTGAATCGCATGACGCCCGACGAAGTGCTGAATTTAGTAGGGCTTTCCGGTTTGCGGTCGCGCGGCGGAACCGGTGAGGTCCTGCTGAAAAAGTGGAAGCGCATGATCGCGCATGATCGCGATGAAGGGGCGGACAGCGCGAACGCCCCAAACAATGAACGCCCGCAGAAGTACCTGATCTGCAATGCGCATGAAGGATATGGCGTCTCGCTGAAAGATCGCACCCTGCTGGAGAGCGATCCGTTTACCGTGCTGGAAGGCATGCTCATCACGGCCTATGCGGTGCGGGCGACGCATGGCATCATTTATCTCAATCCAGCCTTCGACCTTGCTGCGCGACGTTTGCAGCGCGCTCTTGATTTGGCAAAGGAGAACAATTATCTCGGCCCGGAAATTTTGGGCACGGAATTTTCGTTTAATATCGAAATTCGCCGCGCGCCGTCTGGCTATTTAGTCGGCGAAGACACATCTATTATTTCGTTCCTGGAGGGCGATGTCGGAACGCGCCCCATGCCGCCGTATCTTGAAGATCATGGCTTATGGGGCAAGCCGACCCTGATTCATGACGTTGAAACTCTGGCGAATATTCCGCTCTTGATTCAGCACGATTTCAGTTGGTTCACGGCAACCGGCGTCACCGATAACCCCGGCACGAAATGCCTGACGCTTGCCGGAGCGGTGCCGCGTCCCGGCATTATCGAAGTGCCGTTAGGAACGCCGTTGCGTGATATTATTGCGGATATCGGCGGCGCTGATTTGAGCGCTGTGAAAGCGCTGCATATCGGCGGCCCATCTGGCGGCTATCTTGCCCCGGAGCAATTTGAGACGCCGCTCGATCACGAGAGCTTGCGGCATTGCGGCCTGCATTTTGGCGCCAGCACCATCGAAGTCCTCGATCAATCAGTCTGCCTGATAGATCGTGCCGCTCAACACTTGTTGTTTGCGCTTGATGAATTATGCGGCCAATGCACCGCCGGACGAGAAGGGATTTATCAACTGGTTTCAATCCTTCAGGCGCTCCGCGAAGGGCGCGATATTCCGGGATGCCGCCGCCGCAATTTAGCGGACGCGCATGCGCTGCTAACCAGTTTAATCGAGTATATCCGCCGCACCAGCCTGTGCGTGTTCTGCAAAGAAAGCTGTGTCAGCGTGACCACGACCCTGACGTATTTTCGCAAGGAATATGAAGATCATCTCCAAAAACGCTGCAAGGCAGGCGTCTGCTTTTAATTAATTACGAATTAAGAATTAAGAACTCGTAATTCTTAATTCTTAATTCCTAATTCCAATGTATGGATGTCGTAACTTTACAGATTGATGGAACGGAAATGCAAGTGCCACCAGGCACAACCGTGTTAGAAGCGGCGCAATCGTATGACATCGCTATCCCGACCTTGTGCGCTCATCCAGAAGTCACCGCGTCAGGACGCTGTCGGGTGTGCGTGGTTCAAATCGAAGGGCATGATCAACTTGAGCCTGCCTGCCGTTTGCAGGTCGAGCCAGGAATGATTGTGCATACGCAGACGCCAGAAGTCATTGCGTCGCGCCGGATGAGCGTCGAATTATTGGCGGCGCAACACCCGATGCAATGCCTGACCTGTTACCGCAATGGCAAATGCCAGCTTCAACAGTTAGCCAGACAGTTCGGCGTGCAGCGCCCGCGATTTTCTCGGCGAGATGCTGTGGTCAAAGACGGCAAACCGCTTTACCCGCGCTGGCCGTTGGATGAAAAAAGCCAGGCTATTGGCCATGACCCGAATATGTGCATTTTGTGCGGCCTCTGCATTGATGCCTGCCGCAACATTCAGCGCGTGGACGTGATTGATTTTGCGAAGCGCGGCCCGCGCAGAAATATCGAAACCGCATTCGGACAGAGCTTGAATGATGTGGAATGCACGGCCTGCGGGCAATGCATTCAAATATGTCCCGTCAATGCGTTTTACGAAAAATCCGACCTGGCGATTGTGCAAGCCGCGCTGCGCAATCCTGATGTGCAGGTGATGGCGCTTCTGTCGCCGATGGTGGGCGTCTCTATCGGCGAAGAATTCGGCATTGAGCCAGGAACGAGGTTGAACCAGCAACTCGTCGGCGCATTAAAAACGATTGGCGTGGATGCGGTGTTCGATGTCAGTGTCGGCGGCGACATCGTGATGCTGGAAGATGCCTATCAATTGCTGTCGAGAGTCCGATCCGGCAAGCGGCTGCCGATGTTTTCGTCGTCCAGCCCGGCGTGGGTGAAATATATCGAACATTTTCATCCGAATATGCTGCCGCTCCTTTCGACTTGCAAATCTCCGGCGCAGGCATTAGCGTCGTTGATCAAAATGTATGAAGCGCCGAAACGCGGCTTGCTGCCGGAACAGGTCTTTATCGTGTCGCTGACTCCCTGCACGGCGGAGAAGCTCGAGCGGCTGCGCCCGGAAATGAGCATTAACGGCGAGCCGATGATTGACGCCTGCCTGACGACCAAAGAACTCGCCAGCCTGTTGTCCGGGTTGTTAGGCGATTCGTTAATGTCTCTGCCGCCGCAGCCGTATGATCCGCCATTTGATCAAGCGTCTGGCGCGGGAATGCTGACATGCGCGGCAGGCGGCATGATCGAAGGCGTGATGCGCACGTTTTATGAATTATTCACTGAAAAAAAATTAAAAACTCCAGAATTTTCCACCATGCGCGACACCGACGGCTTTGCCGAAATCACGCTCAAAACCGGCCAGGACAATATTCTTGGCGCGATTGTGCATGGCACGGGCAATGTCGGGCGCTTGCTGGAAAAAATCGCCAAAGAAAAAAAGGCGTATCACTACGTTGAAATCAAAGGGTGTCCGCAGGGCTGCGCGCATGGCGGCGGCGAACCGCTTCCCTGGAACGACGAGATTCTTCGCGCCCGCAGGCAGGCGCTCTACGCGCTCGACAGCGAACAGGAGATTCGCAAAGCCCACGACAACCCGACCATTAAAAAGCTCTACGAGGAATTCCTCAAAAAACCGGCCAGCGCCGAAGTCAAAAAAGTCTTATACACCACATTTACGCAACGACAACGCTATTTGTAAAAATTACGAATGAAGAATGACGAATCATTACAACCCTGTTAGGGTTTTATGAAGATTAAGAAAATAATTCGGCAATCTCCACAAAGACCCCACCCCCAACCCCTCCCCAAAGGGGAGGGGAGTATTTCCCCTCTCCTTTGGAGAGGGGGCAGGGGGTGAGGTGAAAAAGGTCGTTACCGAATTTAATTTTTAATGTTCATTAAACCCTGGCAGGGCTCGTTATTCTTCATTCATAATTCCATCTATTTTATGAAATGTCTCGTGACCGGCGCTGCCGGATTTCTTGGTTCGAATATCTCCGAACGGCTTATCAGCATGGGCGCGGAAGTGATTGGCATTGACTGCTTTATTGATTATTATCCTCGCGCGCTCAAAGAAAAAAATCTAACGAAGCTCTGGGAAAGCAAGCAGTTCACGTTTATCGAAAAAAGCCTGTTAGACGTGAATTTATCCGAATTGTTAGACGGCGTGGATTATGTCTTCCATCAAGCGGCGCAGGCGGGCGTCCGCGCCAGTTGGGGCAAAGATTTCGAAATTTACACCGAAAACAACATCAAGGCGACGCAGCAGCTTTTGGACGCCTGCAAAGAGAAACCGATCAAACGCCTGATTTACGCCTCGTCATCGTCGGTGTATGGTGATGTGAAAGAATTCCCGATGCGGGAAACGATGTTTTTGCAGCCGGTTTCGCCGTATGGCGTTTCGAAGTTAGCCGCCGAGCATCTCTGCGTGTTGTACTGGAAAAACTTCAAAGTCCCGACGATTTCATTGCGCTATTTTACCGTCTATGGCCCGCGCCAGCGGCCTGACATGGCGTTCAACAAGTTCATCAAAGCGATTCTGAAGGGCGACACGATTCACATTTACGGCGACGGCAAGCAGACCCGTGATTTTACGTTCGTGGCGGACGCGGTGGACGCGAACATCTCCGCCATGACCAACGGCACGCCCGGCGGCGTCTATAACATCGGCGGCGGCTCTCGCATTTCCGTCAACGACGTGTTAGCGATTCTCGGTAAAATCAGCGGTATCGAACCGAAGATTTCCTACGAAGAGAAGCAAAAGGGGGACGTGCAAGACACCTGCGCCGACACCACGCTTGCGAAAAACGAATTGCTGTATCAACCGAAAGTCGGCATCGAAGAAGGCTTGCGGCAGGAATACGAGTGGTTGAAAGGGCTGATGGGATAAGACCTTTGTAGAGACGCCCCGGCGGGGCGTCTCATTTCAGTTTTCATCACATCTACAAAAAATATCGAACTTTTTATTGACATTGTTAAGGTATAACTTCACATTAGTCTATGGAACCACCCACCATTGAGTTCAGAGAAATCAAGATTTCCCAAAAGGATTACGGCACGCCGATCAAAAAAGTCTATTTTGTCATTGAAAACAAACGGTCGAGCGTGATGGAAAACTTTTATAATTTAGATAAAAAGACGCAGGCGCAAGTCAAAGCGCTTATCAGTAAAATGGCTACTATTCCTCAGTATCAGTCGCCGCAAATCCGTTATGCGTTGGTCGGCTATACATACGGAGAAATCAAACCGAAACCGCATCGGTTTTTCTTTTTTCAAATGTATGGAGACGCGCTGATTTTCTTTGATTACTGTATCAAGAAGAAAGATTCATTAAATCATGAAATTTATGAGCAAATCAATCAAAAAAAGGAGCGCTATGAACACGCCTATAGAGAATATGTTCAACGACGTTGAAACATTTTTCGAAAGTCCGGCAACGACGGAGGAAAAGGCATGGGGATTGATTCATGACTTTTATCATCTTGTCTTGACCTACATGGAAGAACAGCAGATTTCGAAGGCCGATCTATCCAAACGTTTGGGCAAATCACGTTCCGCGATCTCGCAAATGTTCAATAAAACCCCGAACATCAGCCTGAAAAAAATGGTGGAAATCGCCGACGCTATCGGGCTTGACCTTCGCATTTCGTCGCCGCAGATTCATGCTTCGAAGAAACAGGCCGAGCCGCTGGGAAATTTTCGATTGGCCGAAACGTATCAAGAACATGATGTCGAAACGCCCTCCATCTCAAGGAAATCTTTAAAGAATTCTTATCGTGGTCAGGCGGGGAACTGACATGCCACTGGTTGAGTCGGCGGCCTGAAATGAAATTGATAACGATATGACATAACATGTAAGAGGAATAATGATGAAAGCATCACAAACAAATTTTCATCCCATTATAGAAGGTGTCAAACAATATGTTATTCCCCTTTTCCAGAGGCATTACACATGGGAAAAAGCTCAATGGGAAACGTTATGGAATGATTTGATGGAATTATACGAAGCGGAACAGCCACGCAATCATTTTATCGGTTCACTCGTCACCATGCCGACGACATCTGTGCCGGAAGGCGTGACAAAATTTTTATTGATTGATGGACAACAACGCCTTACGACAATTTTTATTTTGTTAGCATTGTTGCGAGATAAGGCGAGAGAAGTTCAAGAGAACAAATTTGCAGAAGAAATTCATCAAACGTTCATTGTGAATCACTTCAAAGACGGTATTGATTATTATAAACTCCACCCGACTCAAAAAGATCAGCAAGCCTTTCGAGACATTATTCAAGGAAAACGACCAATCAGCAACCAATGTCAAATTCACCAGGCATATGAATACTTCGAAAAACAACTTCGCCGAAATTCGGTTGATATTAGGTCATTCACGAAAATCATAACCGGCAGCCTTTCCGTTGTAAGCATTCTGCTTGAAAACGATGATAATCCTTACCTTGTCTTTGAAAGCCTGAATGCCAAAGGACAGACTTTGACGCAAGCCGATTTGATTCGCAACTATTTTCTCATGCGGATTCATGTCAATACGCAGGAAACTATGTATGCCGAATACTGGGAGCCAATGCAGCGAGATTTAGGCGAAGACTTGACAGAATTTATTCGTCATTATCTCATGAAAGACGGTGGAGAATTCGTCAAAACGAACGATATTTATTTCGTTGTAAAAGAACGGTTGGCAAAACTCGACATCATCGGTTATCTCAAAAACCTCAGCCGATTTGCCGCACACTATCATAAACTCCTTTCGCCCGAACATGAACAACATGCGGGCATTCGGCGGATGTTATCGCGATTGAACCGGATTGAGGCGACAACCGCCTATCCATTTCTTTTGAATTGCTATGATGACTATGTTGAGGCACATATTTCTTCTGAAGATTTTATCGCCATTCTTCAGGTCGTTGAAAATTTTATGATTCGCCGTTTCGTGTGCAATGTTCCGACGAATCAGTTGAATAAAATTTTCCCGCCGCTCTATACGCAGGCGAAAGCGACTGCCGGAACGTTTATCGAAGCAATCAAAACGATTTTGCAAACCAAGCAATATCCGAAAGACGCAGAATTCATGAAGAATTTGCTGGAATCAAAACTATATGGCGGAGGAAATCGAGCGAACCGAACCAGATTGATTCTTGAAACGCTTGAAGAATCATTCGGGCATAAAGAACAAGTGACCTTTGATAATCTCTCAATTGAACATGTCATGCCACAAACGCTGACAGACGCCTGGCAAAAGCATTTAGGAGAGGATTGGGAGATAACGCACGAACTCTATTTGCATACGCTCGGTAATTTAACGTTGACCGCGTATAATTCTGAATTATCGAACGATGATTTTCAGCAAAAACGACTTTATTTGATAAAAAGTCATTTAGAGCTAAACACATATTTTCAAACGGTTTTTTCATGGGGAAAAGAAGAGATTGAAAAACGGTCGTCCGAACTTGCTGAAGCGATTCTTGCTCTATGGCCGTATTTCGGGGATCGTCATACTATCCAATCTCAGGAGAGTGTGACCGGCACGACGCCGAAAATCCTGAATATTTTAGATCAAACGATTCCGGTCAAATCATGGAGGGATGTGTTAGAACAAACGATGAATACGATTGCGGAACTCGAACCGGCAAAATTCGACCAATTGATGTTGGAGTTTCCCCGTTTTATCGGAAAAGAGCAACTCAAATTTCATGCGGCTCGACAATTAAAGAACGGTGTATTTATTGAGGTCAATCTTTCATCTAAAACAATTCAAACCTTTTGCCTGAAGGCGATAGAATCCATTGAGTTGACTAATGACGACTGGCACGTCGAAACCAGCGCATGAATGTTAGCGGATTTCAAGAATTGAACCTGGCGCATGAAATCAAAAAAGCGGAGGAACTGCTGGCGAACGTCGAACATAGCAAGGAGAAATAAGATGCTCTTGTTAGAATTAGAAGAAACGATCATAAAACCGCTTTCTATCGCAGAGAAATTGCAACTGATTGCCGACATCGCGAAAATGCTGCAAGAGGAAGAAAGCCGTCTGATGCAATATGTTCAGCAGGGCGTCGAATATCCGGTATTCACGCCGACGATTTCGCCGGATGAGTCGTCCTATCACGCCGCGTATCAACTCCAACAATTATTGGAAGGGGGCAACGTATGATCTTTCAATATACTCGCTCCCCGGCATTCCCCAAATTACGAGGAGGGTTGCCGCTTATCGAGATCACGCTTTGCCATCAAGATCGGAAACGCAATGTTTCCGCCTTAGTGGATTCAGGGGCAGCGATGTCCGTCTTGCCTTATGATATTGGCGTGGAATTAGGTTTTGCATGGAACGAGCAGACTGTCCCGGTTTCTGTTGGCGGGGTTCTGAAAAACACGCCTGCGTATGGGGTGTTAGTTTACGGAGAACTTGCGTCGTTTCCTTCTGTCGAACTCGTATTTGCATGGGTTCGACAACCGAGCAAGGATGTTCGAACAATCTTAGGCCAAATGAATTTTTTCCAGCATTATAAAATTACGTTCGAAGGTTATGATGAAATATTTGAAATCGTTCCGCGTGGAACGTTGCATCGTCACCAATAGTCAGAGATGACGCTGGACAGTAAATCCGCCGAAGCCGAAACCCTGCTGCGTCAGGCATTGGCGGTGTTTCAGGAATTGAAACAGATATTATGAAAACATTCAAACAGCATCTCGCTGAAAAATTACAAGATCGGGATTTTCAAGAAGCGTATGCCGAAGAACTCGCTTACCACGCCTACACCAGGGAACATCCGCCGGACGCTTCACGAATATCCAGAGGACAGGAAGCCCGGCAACGACGTTTCGAAATAATAAAGGAGGATATTGGTATGCTTTCAGTCAAAGAACGAGTCGCTCATGCTATCGAACTTCTTCACGACGATGAACTTCGAATGGTTGAGGAATATGTGGCATTTTTGCATTTTCGGGCGCGAACGCCCCCAAAAATGCATTTCAATCAGCAGCAACTTGCCTCATTATATGCGGAATGCGCTGAAGAGGACCGTTTGCTTGCAGAGGAAGGCATGTCAGAATATGTGATTGGATTGCAAAAGGAGGACGCATAATTATGAAACGCGGCGAAATCTGGTTAGCAGAGATGAATCCGGTTCGCGGTTCAGAGCAAGGGACGCGTCCCGTATTAATTTTTCAAAACGATGTAATCAATCGCTTTACGACCACTATCGTCTGCATCCCTATTACCACAAATCTGCGACGAGAATCCTTGCCGTCATGTGTTCGAATCGCCCAGGGAGAAGGTGGACTTGCAAGTGAATCTGTCGCGTTATGTCACCAATTGCGCGTATTGGATAAAACCCGATTACAGCATAAATTAGGGATGATTACCCGACAAACGCTTGAGATGATTGAAAATTGCGCCTTGTTCACACCAGGAATCGTTTCATGAAGAGAGCCTAAATTATGTCAAACCAACTCTATATCAGAACATCAAGTGAGTATCTTGAAGAGTGGAACAAAGAGCGTATCGTCAACGCGCTGATCCGCGAAACGTATCTCGACCGCCGCACCGCCGAAATCATCAGCGATGAGGTGGAAAAACAGATTATCAGCCTCAACGTCCGCATTCTGACCAGCACGCTGATCCGCGAACTTGTCAGCGCGAAGTTGATCGAACTCGGCCTCGAAAAAGCGCATAAGATGCACACGCGGCTCGGCGTGGCGCTGTATGACGTGGAACAGATTATCCTGCATCAGCACAAAAATCAGGCGGAGTTTCTCTCCGGCCCGGAATTGACGAACCTCGCGCTCGCCAGCCGCATCAAACGCGAATATGCCCTGATTAACGTCTTTTCGCAGGAAGTCGCCGATGCCCATTTGCGCGGCGATATTTACCTCGAAGGACTGGAGTTCGTGGATCGGCTTTATTCCATCGGCCTGTCGCTGGAATATCTCAAAAAATTCGGCCTCAGCTTTTTCGAAGGCGGTTTGAAAGCCAAGCCCGCTAAACACCCGGAAGCGCTGATTTCGCAGATGGTCGGTTTCACGGAGATTCTGCGCGGACATGTCTTTCATTCAGTGGAATGGGATGCCGTCAATCTCCTGTTCGCGCCGTATGCCGAAGGACTCAGCAATGCCGTGTTAAAGCAGCTCTCGCAGAAATTGGTCTTCGAGCTTGCGCGGCAATCCATGAGCCTGCGCGTCACGACGCTGCTGCATCTCTACTGGCATCTTCCGCCGGAATTCAGCGAGATTTCCGCGCCTGCGATGGAAGAAAAAATCCGCACCAAAGCGACAGTCAAAAAACAAGAACCTCGCGACATGCTGGGCGAAGCGCAACGCGTCCTGCTCATGCTGTTAGATGTCTTGCACGAAATCACTCACGAAGGGACGCCGTTTGCCCTGCCGCTGCCTGTGATTCATCTCTCCGAGGACTTTTTCCACTGTCAGGGACATCTGGAGTTCCTCGGCGCGTTGGCGGAATTTCTGTTGAAAAAAGGCCAGGCGATGCTGGCTTTCGAACGCGGCCAAAATCGCCGCGTCTTTCAGGCGTTTCAGCAGTCGCAAACGCCTTCCGCCGCGTCTCATGAATACTGGAAAACCCGTCACGCGCTGATTAACAGCGTGGTCATCAATTTGCCGCGTTTCGGCTATATTGCGCGGCGCAGCGATATGCATCTGTTTGCCAAGCTTACGGAAACGATGGAACTCGCCGCCGAAGCGCACATGCAGAAGCGTGTTTTTATCGAAAAATTACTGGCATCCGGGAAAGAAGGGCCGCTCGGCATTTTAATGATGAAACCAGACGGGAGCAGTTTTCTTCAGCTTGAAGAAGCGGATTTTTTAATTGATTTTGTCGGCCTGAACGAATTGATTCAAATTCATAAAGGAACGCAGATTCATGAATCCGACGAAGCGGTCACGTTCGGGCAGGAAATTATCACGCACATGCAATCGGTCTGTAACCGGCTGTCGCAGCGTCATCATATTTCCTTCGCGCTTGGCGGCATGCCGAATCCAGTGGCTTCGTCGCGGCTTGCGCGGCTCGATTTGCGCTATTATTCCCCAGATTCCGGCCATATCGCCAAAGGCGAACTCGCTTCCGGCAAAGTCTGGTATTGCGACGGCATCTATATGAATCCCGACGCGGCCTGCCCGCTGTTGAAACGGATACAGATTGAAGGGAGTTTTGCGAAGCATCTGACCGGCGGCTCGATTTCGCAGATTGTCACGGAACAGCATTTTTCGCAGAAACGCGACCTTGTCGAGTTTATTATTGCCCTCTACCGTGAGACGGACGCCTCACATGTCTATTTTCTTTCACATCCTGCGACCGACCCAAATGATCAATAAATTGGAGTTTTATTTTTGTCCTCGCCTCGATAATCAGAATGAAAAACGAATCTGATCGCGTTATCCGTAACATGTTGCGTCAAGGCAATTACTGCCAACCAAACATCATTCAGGCCGATTTTTTTCAATAGACTTGCCAGAGATTTTTTCGAAAAATATTTATTGACAACACAACATATTGTATATTAAGATGTCTAAATAATACAATATATTGTAATTGAGTGAATATTTTCGTTCAAACACGAGAAACATTTCTCCATAGCCAATCAATGTATGCGTTGCCCCATTTGTGGAAAAGATAACGATAAAGTCGTAGATTCACGCAATGCCCAGGAGGGTAGCATTATCCGCCGGCGACGGAAGTGTTTGGAATGCCACCACAAATTTACGACCTACGAAGCGATTGAATATGATCCGCTCTATGTCGTCAAAACGGACAACCGACGCGAACTCTTTCAACGAAAAAAACTTTTGGGAGGGATTGTCACGGCTTGCAAAAAGCGACCTGTCTCCATGGAAGCCATCGAACAGCTTGTCCATCGCATCGAAAAGGACATTCATTCGGGATTTCAGGTAGAGGTCCCCAGTTGGAAACTCGGCGAGCTTGTCATGAACGGGCTTAAAGAGCTTGATGACGTGGCGTATGTCAGATTTGCCTCTGTCTATCGCCAATTTAAAGATGTTGATGAATTTTTAGCAGAAGTCCAGAAACTCCAACGCGAACATCACGAGCTTCGCGATCCTGAAGAAATCGCTCCAGAGCATCCCTGACAGGGCTGGAGCGACCATCTCCTTTCGAACGCGAACACAATTCATGGAATCATCTATGACCCAAACAACACAAGGACATCCCGCTGCCAGAGCAGACGAGCAGCCGGGCAAAGCGCTGAAAAA
>DF820456.1:25319-26822 GCA_000739515.1 Candidatus Moduliflexus flocculans | reverse complement strand
TGACCCAAACAACACAAGGACATCCCGCTGCCAGAGCAGACGAGCAGCCGGGCAAAGCGCTGAAAAAGCTTCCCCGCCGGGGAAAAGGCATGGCCATCAGACGATATTACACCGTGCCAGGCATTCACCCGTTTGATAAGGTCGAATGGGAACGCCGCAACGCCACGCTCACCGATATGAGCGGGAAAATCATTTTCGAGCAGACCGGCGTGGAAATCCCGTCGTTCTGGTCGCAAACCGCGACGAATATCGTGGCGCAGAAATATTTCCATGGCATTCTCGGCACGCCGCAACGCGAGCAGAGCGTCAAGCAGCTTGTTGACCGCGTCTCTCGCACGATTACCGAATGGGGGCGGCAGGACGGCTATTTTGCCTCTGATGAAGACGCCGAAAGTTTTTACGCGGAATTAACGCATTTGCTCGTCAATCAGAAAGCCTCGTTTAACAGCCCGGTCTGGTTTAACACCGGCCTTGACAAGCGCCCACAGTGCTCGGCCTGTTTCATCAATTCCGTCGAAGACACGATGGAATCCATCCTCGAACTCGCCAAAACCGAGGGGATTCTGTTCAAATACGGCTCAGGCACAGGGTCGAACCTGTCGCCGCTGCGTTCGTCGAAAGAACGGCTCTCCGGCGGTGGCAGACCGAGCGGCCCGGTCTCTTTCATGCGCGGCTACGATGCCTTTGCAGGCGTCATTAAATCTGGCGGAAAAACGCGCCGCGCCGCCAAGATGGTCATTTTGAATATGGATCACCCGGATATCGAAGAGTATATCCTCTGCAAAGCGCGGGAAGAAGAAAAAGCGCATATCCTGATTGATAATGGATACAGCGCTGACATCGCCTACGATTCGATCTTTTTTCAAAACGCGAACAACAGCGTCCGAGCGACGGATGAATTCATGAACGCTGCGCTTGATGGGAGGACATGGGAAACAAAATCCATCACGACCGGCGAGATATTAGGGAAACACAACGCAAAAGACTTGCTCCACAACATCGCGGAAGCGACACATTTATGCGGCGATCCGGGGATGCAGTTCGACACGACGATTAACGACTGGCACACTTGCCCGGCCTCCGGGCGCATCGAGGCCTCGAATCCCTGCGCCGAATACCTGTTTCTGAACGACAGCGCCTGCAATTTAGCCTCATTAAACTTGATGCGTTTCCGCTCGTCAGATGGCGAATTCGACGCCGAAAGTTTCATGCATGCCGCAGAAATCATGATTATCGCGCAGGAAATTCTGGTGGATAATTCCAGCTATCCGACGCCGCGCATCGAGGAAAACAGCCATAAATTCCGCCCGTTGGGATTAGGCTACACGAACCTCGGTGCGTTGCTGATGGCGCGCGGCCTACCGTATGACGACGACGCCGGACGCGCTTACGCCGCCGCGATTACCGCGATGATGTGCGGACAGGCATATAAAACATCGGCGCTCTTAGCCCGCGCGCGCGGCGCGTTTGATGGCTATGCCCCGAACAGCGCCGCGATGCTAA
>DF820456.1:10117-25107 GCA_000739515.1 Candidatus Moduliflexus flocculans | reverse complement strand
TCGGCGCTCTTAGCCCGCGCGCGCGGCGCGTTTGATGGCTATGCCCCGAACAGCGCCGCGATGCTAAACGTCATCCGCAAACATATCACGGAAGTGGAAAAAATTGACGAGAATCTTGTGCCTGACGCGATGATCACGGCTGCCCAGATGGCCTGGAGCGACGCGCTGGAGCTTGGGCAGCAGGTCGGTTTCCGCAACGCGCAGGTCACGGTTTTGGCCCCGACCGGCACGATCAGTTTTATGATGGATTGCGATACAACAGGCATTGAGCCGGAACTCGCCTTGATCAAATACAAACATCTCGCCGGAGGCGGCAGCCTGAAAATGATCAACGGCACCGTGCCGGAGGCGTTGTCACGATTAGGTTATAGCGACGAGGAACAGCAGGCGATTCTGGAGTATCTCGAAACGAAAGAGACGATTGAAGGCGCGCCGCATCTGAAAGCGGAGCATCTGCCGGTCTTCGATTGCGCGTTCCCGCCGAAACACGGCAAGCGCGTGATTCATTACATGGGGCATTTGAAGATGATGGCGGCTACGCAGCCCTTCATCAGCGGAGGGATTTCCAAAACGGTCAACGTGCCGCATTCCGCGACTGTCGAAGACATTAAAAACGCCTATATCGAAGCCTGGAAAATGGGAATCAAAGCGGTCGCGATTTATCGCGACGGGTCGAAACGGATGCAGCCGCTCACCACATCGAAATCACAAAGCAAGCCCGAACCGGAACGAATCATCGAATACAAGCCGGTGCGCCGCCCACTCCCCAACGAACGCGCTGCGATCACCAAAAAATTCAGCGTGGCGGGGCATAAAGGCTATGTCACGGTCGGCATGTACGAAGATGGAACGCCGGGCGAACTGTTTATCGTGATGTCAAAGGAAGGCTCGACGATTTCTGGATTGATGGACGGTTTTGCCACCGCGATTTCGTTGGCGCTGCAATATGGTGTGCCGCTCGATGTGTTAGTGAACAAATTCGCGCACATGCGCTTCGAGCCGTCGGGCTTTACCGGTGACAAAGAGATTCCGATTGCGAAATCTATTCTCGATTATATTTTCCGCTGGTTGGCGCTGAAATTCCAGCCGCCGCAGGATCGCCCGAGCGTGCTGACCGAAATGCCGAGCATTGCGCAGAACGGCCACGCCGAAGCATTGCTGGAACTTCAGACGCAGATGGAATTCCGAGTGGCAGAAGCGGAGCGTCGCGTCTTTCAAGAACAGGCCGACGCGCCGCCTTGCAGCGTCTGCGGCGCAATTATGGTGCGTAGCGGCACATGCTATAAATGCCTGAACTGCGGCACGACAAGCGGCTGTTCGTAAGTTGCCCGCCTTCCCTGTCAGAGTCAGACGCTCTGACAGGGAAGGCGCACGATTCGAATGATTCGTTTACCGATTGCAATCTATCCGGTTCAACACTCTCTTCTAAAAACGGTTATCAAATACTTTTGGACAATTCGAAGCGACGAGCCGTTTTCGATTCATCACAAACTCCTGCCTGTTGGAAATTGTGATATTCTTTTTAATTTTTCCGACCCGATTACCTATATTTCTAAGAATACAGAACAGCAGTTTCGGCGAAGCCATGTCATCGGCATTCGTCATCAGTCCTGTTTTATTCGCCAGACAGGGCGGTTAGACGTACTGGGTATCGCCTGTTTTCCCGCTGGATTGTATCCGTTTTTACGTATTCCGCTTGAAGAGCTTACGGATCGAATTATAGAAGCAGACATTGTGTTTAAAACGGTCATGGCGAGCCTTGAAGATCAATTAGCGATTGCTCATCACACGACGGCGCGTTTGGCGATTCTCGAACGAGAACTTCTGCGCCGAATAGAGCCGCAATTACTGCCGCCCCAGGTTATATCACATGCTGCAAGACAGATTCGAATCGCGAACGAGCCGCTCAATCTTCTTCAATTTTGCGACGTTTCCGGCATTCATCTTCGAACATTGGAACGCATGTTTGCGCGATATATCGGCATTCGCCCGAAATTATTCCACCGGTTTGCGCGATTTCAACAGGCTATCGGCTACCTTATCCGACAGCCAGCACTGACCTTAACGAATATCGCACACGAATGCGAATATTATGATCAGGCGCATTTTATCAAAGATTTTACGGCATTTGCCGGATGCTCTCCATCGCAATTTCTCTCCGAACGGCGTTCTGTCAAAGAAATCGCCATCCTATTATAAATTCTATGCGAATGTCGTTTTTTTACAATTCGAACACGTTTTAACGACCTATATTGGCATTATGCAAAGAATATCGCCGCGATATTCCGATATGAGACGAATAACATCTATTGAGAGAGGGAAATATGCTAAATCCAATTGTTACCGAGCTTGTTACGTTTGCCAGCATTCCAGAAATGACCGATGAACGGTTTATCGAAATTGTCCATGATCTTGAAGTAAATTTTCATATGCATCTGCCAGGCTATCTTAATTCGGAACTTGTGAAAGGAAATAACGGGCAATGGGGAATATTGATGCACTGGGCGTCGCGGGAAGCGTTGAAAGATGCCAGCAGGCTAATGATGCAGTCGCCCGTCACTGAAGCATTTCGGAAGGCGTTAGACCCGAAAAGTGTCAACATCACCGTTTTCGATCAACGACGAATCTGGAATGCTGAATCATAAACACTCTGCAAGATTTGCAGGTTATTTCATGCAAGTTGTCAGACCCCTTGAAGGTGTCTGACAACTAAAAAACCTCTCTCATTCAATCAATCCGAACCGGCTGACCGGTTGCGGCGCTGCGATAAAGCGCGTCCAAAATCTCCATCACAATCATGCCTTCTTCGCCAGTCGCGGTGTGCGGCGTCTCATTCAGAATCGCGTCCGCAAAATGGTACATCGGATTATGCTCGTCGGTTTTCGGCAGGTCGTGCAGCGCCATGTCATACTGATGCCCATTTTTTTCGAAATAGGTTTCGACGGCAAATTCATAGCCTTCGTTCAGATTATAGTGCCGCGCTCCGCCCAATGTGCCTAACAGGCGAGTTTCCATCAACTCTTTTTCCTTGATGTTCGACGCCCACGACGCTTCGAGGCAGAGCGTCGCGCCGTTTTCGAACTGAATATATCCGGCGGCAAAATCTTCGACATCGAACGCTTTCCCCTCTTTTTTCGCAAGTTCAGCGCCGATGGGCGACACGCAATTGCCGGTCACGAAGACCGGACGCGGATAGCCCATCAGCCAAAGCGCAAGGTCGAGCCGATGCACGCCAAGATCAATCAGCGGGCCGCCGCCGGAAAGCTGTTTCTGTCCGAACCAGCCGCCGAACTTCGGAAAGCCTCTGCGTCGCAGCCAGGTGGTGCGGGCGTAATAAATCTGTCCCAACATGCCATCTTCGACCTGCTGCTTCAAGGCGAGCGACGGCGGGGTGAAGCGGTACGAAAAATGAATCATAATCCGTTTTCCCGCTTGTGTTGCCACATTCAACATCTCTTTCGCTTCAGCCGCGTTCATCGCCATCGGCTTTTCGCACAGCACATGGCATCCAGCCTGAAGCGCGGCAATCGTCATCGGATGGTGCAGAAAATTCGGTGTGCCGATGCTGACGATGTCGAGCCGTTCTTTCGCCAGCATCTCCTGATAATCGGCGTAATGCCGTTCAACCTGAAATTCATTCGCCGTCTGCGCTGCCGCATCCGCGTTAGCATCCGCCACAGCGACCACGTTCACCTGCGGATGACGCTGAAAACCTCTCAAATGCGATCTTCCAATGCCCTGTATGCCGATCACACCGACTTGTAATATGTCATTCTTCATAAATGATTTCTCCGCACCGAATTCGTTTCCTTCTCCAATTCGTTGTTGTTTTGTTAATGGATTATTGCAAACTGCTCAATTTTTGCACCAATTCCGCCGTATATCGGATGCTGGGGAAGAGCAGCGCAAAACGTTGATCAATATTCTGCGAGAGTTCGAGGCTGGACGCCGCTAACTGCTTAATCTCTTCTGCCGCATTTTTGGTAATATTCGACAAATTACGAACTTCGGCGGCCACCACAGAAAACGCCTTCCCTTGTTCCTGCACTCTTGCCGCTTCAATCGTCGCATTCAACGACAACATGCGCGTCTGATTGGCAATATCTTCGATAATCCCGATTCTATCCGAGATCTGCTGCATCGCCGAAACCATCTGCGTAATCGCGCTTCCCACGTCTTCAGCGTAATGCGTGGATTCACGCACCGACACATTCACGTCATTCACAACTTCTTTGAGCCGCTGAATCATCAAATTCAATGACTGCATCAAAATATCATTATAGGAGCGTTCATTCACTTCAACTGCTAAATTGCCCTGCGCCATTTCCTGCGCGACATTGGTAATATCGGACATCGCGTCAATCAGAAGATTCAAATTGTCTTTCAGTGTATTAAAATCGCCGCGATACTCGTCGCGAATTTTTTCAGGCACTTCTCCTTTTGCAATATTATCAACATACGCTGCCGCCACATGAAACGGGGTGACAAATGCATCCAACACAGTATTGATTCCCACGAGGTGATTGCGCCAACCGCCGCTGAACCGTTCCACATCGCCGCGAAGATTCAGATTGCCTTCCTGCACGGCATTGATGAGCCGCCTGAGTTCGTCGAACAATCCTTGAAGTTGGCGAATCATCTGATTGAGCGATTTCATCAATCGATCATGTTCCGAGCGTTCACGCGCGTCAATATCCAGGTTGCCGCCAGCCAGCATCATCGCTAACCAGGAGACTTCATTCATGGAATCAATCAGGCGGTTCAGGCTCTTGTACATGATATTGAAATCCCCCTCAGCGTCTTCGGGCATGCGATTTGGCAACTCACCAGCAGCAATGCGATTCACGTAATCAATCACGACATGATGCGGCGTCTCAATATGGTCGAGCATGGTATTCATGCCCACGACCAGTTTCTGCCAATCGCCCGAAAATTTGGAGACATCGCCGCGTTTATCGAGGCGTCCGTTTTGCACGGCAGAGGTCACGCTATTCACCTCATTCACGACCTGCGTCAGGCGTTCGCGCATCGTTTGAACGGCGCGGGCTAAATGCCCGATTTCATCATGCCGATTCAACGGCAGCGGCTGGCGCAAATCCCCCGCCGCCACTGACGCGGTGGCATTCGTAATTCTGCTGAATCCGCGCAACAGATGCGAGGCGAAAAAGTAGAACGCAATCGTTGAAAGCCCATTCAATCCAACAATCAATCCTCCCGTCAGCAGGGCAAAGCGTTTGTACCGTTCGGAAGCAATGACAATCGTGTCTTTCGTTCCTTGTTCTGTCAATGCTTGACACCATACGTAATAACTTCCGCCTGTGATGGCGGCGCTGAAACCAATCAGCGCAAGTCCTAACACTATCGCTTTTTGTCGAATACTCATGATGAAATACCGTTCCAAAAACGCCTCACAGGTTTCAAACACCTGTGAGGCGTAATCCGTTTCAGTCTCGTAGGTCAGTTCAAACGAAGCGGAACTGACGCGCTGACATGGTCGGATCCGCTTCGCTTAAGCCGACCGACCTCCTTTTAGAACGCAACAGCCCTGGAGCAGGCACAGGGGGCTGCCCCTACGGCGGCATGGAAAACAGGACAGGGATACATTATTTCGCTTCCATGCACAATCGCACATGCACCGCATGATCTGCGGATTCTTTCAGCAATTCCAGGCGGCCTTTCGTTTCGAGCGCAATTTTGATCAATCCTAAATGCCCGCCGCCATCTGTCTGCTGCATCAATCGCTCAACGAATAACTGTTTAATATCGTCCGCCACCTGCAATGCCGAAATTGAGTTGCGCAAATTTGAACAATCTTCAACTGTAGCAATATTACAGGTTTCGACCGTAATATCGGTCTTATCAACATGAATGGCCACACCGGAGCGCGTATTCTCCCGGGTGTATTTGATGCAATTTTCAATCAATTCGCTACATGCATTCGCGCAGGTCTCCGCGATCTTCGGCGGGACCGTCGAGGCCAGCAGCCAATCTTTCAGGCTTTCCCGCGCGCTCGATTTCATTTGCCACAATTGGTCAAAGTGAGCGTCAATCTTATAAAACTGAAACATGTACTCGAAATCTTTCTTGAAAAAATCATGGTCTTGTTTGCAAATATCCATACATACCTTCCCCCTCGTGGCATGATAATCATATCAGGCAGCAAGGCAAATCGCATTCGGCTTTAAGTACGTCAGCGTGGGAATGCTTTCCTTCTGCCAGGTGATCTCCGGGTTAATCCGCAATTCAAACTGCTTCGGGCTGCCAAGCATAAACGTCGCTAACGAGCGAATTCCACTGGAATTCAAAAAGAGCAATTGCCTCAAATCAAGAATGCACATCGGCGCAGATACCGTCTGATCGATATTGCGCAAAAATTCATCAACTTTTTCATAACTCGATTTTTCCAACTTGCCTGAAAATTCCACGACATTGCCGGTTAATACGATTTGAAATCCTGCTTCTGAATATGTCACGATGTCATGCCTCCTTTAATTAAAAAAGTAATTGTTTACGTGCCAGCGGGCAGCCCGTGTTCGCCGTGTGAATGAGGGGTGAATCATGATATATGATGGCCTTCCCGTACCGCCGACGTCCTCGTCCGCCTGAACCCCTTGTCTCTTGGAAAGGCCGACGAGGACGTCGGCAGTACGTAAACACTTACAAAAAAAAATAATTGTTCAGGCTTCAGGAGTGCCAACGCTTGCTTTGGCACTCCTGAATAATTACCCTAAAAATAGCGTTTTCTTGACGAAAGACTTCCGAGGTCTTCAAGACCTCGGAAGTCTCGCATTATTCCGCCTGCATCTTCAATTTCACATGCACAACTCCAACTTCTTCATGCGGCACTAACGACAGCGAACCTTTTGTTTCGATGACAATTTTGCTCAACCCTAAATGGCTTTTTCCGGCGACCGGGTTCAGCAATTTTTGGATAAAGACCTGTTTCGGATCATCCGACAGGGCAAGCGCCTGAACCGCCTCAGCCAGTTCCGCAAGATATTCGGGTCTGGTCGAGTTAATTGTCTCAATCACAATTTCGTGGTCGGTCACATGAATCGCCACCACTGAAATCGCATCTTCCAGACTGTATTTAATGCAATTTTCAATCAATTCGCTGCATGCGTTGGCGCAGACTTCCGCCGTATGCGGCGCAATATCCGACACAAGCAGCCAATCATCCAGGCTTTCCCGCGCGCTGATTTTCATCTGCCATAACTTTTCAAAGTGATCCGCGCGATTCCGAAATTTAAACACATAGCGAAAATCGCATGATTGCTGCTGTTCTTCGCGTAAATACTCGGCAATGCTTAACATACTTCTCCTTTTTTACAGAATGAGGCAAAATAACCACATTTATCACCGAAACGACAGGTTCCTGAAAATTCCCCGGTAAAAATTGTGCATTATGGACGAATAGATATTCGATTGGGCCGCAATTGCACTAACATCGGCAGGCTTTGGCTCTGCCACGTCACTTTCTGATTAATCCGCAGCACAAATATATGCGAACTGGAGAGGAAATAATTGACTAAGGTACGAAATCCGCGAGAATTTAAATACGATAATTCGGTAAAATCTATCAGGCAGGCTTCAGCAGGGGATATCTTTTCTTCTAACTGGTGAAGAAATTTTTCGAAGGCTAAATACGCGAACATCTCCATTTTTCCAGTAAAACGAAGCACGTTCTCTTCGAAAAAAATATCGAACCCCGGTTCGGAATAGGATAAACCTTGAGAAACATTCATAAGATATTCTCCTCATGCAAACAGATTCGATAGATGAGAAATGCCGCTCTGTTCGTGGCCGGCCGAACGAGTTACACTACCACCTTTTGACAAGCGATATTATCGTTTTAACGACAATTGGTATTACTCACTGATGTTACGCAGCAGACTCGATCTGCTGATGGTGAAATCCCCTCCCAGGAGGGCAAGGCTGTTACGTTCTGAATGCGCCAACGGCGCAATTCATAGTCGCCCAGGGTGAAACCCTGGGAAACACGTGAGATTCGGCGGTCACGCGCTGAAAGAGCGCCTCATGAGCCGCCCTTTCAGGGCGAACCTCGTGGCTCGTCTGCCTTCCCAGGGCTGACGCCCTGGGCGACGATGACTATGCCCTTTCAGGGCTGAAAAACAGAACTGAACAGCCCTGCTCCCAGGAGGGGAATTGTCGGCGACGCTGCGTAACATCAGTTACTAATATCAACTTTAACGAATATATTGCAATTCTGTCAAGAGATCAATCTGTTTTCATCGAAAAATAACAGAACGGCAGCAGTCATATGATTCACGCTCACGGGCTCCTGCTCTGTGCTCTCATGCCGATTGAGAATGGTAATCATCCCTTCTGACAAGGAAATAACGCTCCTGTTCTTCTAAAAATGCGCATAAAGAAATAAAACAACAATATGGCGATTTTTATCAATTTATCATGTTTCTCAGAGAATTCTCTCCAAAAACGGGGAAATTCTGCCCTAAAATAGCTTGACAACTTCTCATCCAGCAATTTTTTTCTTACGGGCTAAAATTTTTCAGCCTTCTTTTGCTCTTTGATAGCTGGATATGCGTAATTCGCCCCCTTTTTCTCCAAATAACAACCTCTTTTTAGCTCCGTAAGAGCTTGTAAATATCTTTTCGAACGACTACACCGGAACGTGAATTTTTAAGGGCCAGCGTACCGCCGATAGCCGCGAACTCCCAGGAGGGGAATTATCGGCGACGCTGCGTAACATGAAGGACTAAAACAGAGTACTACTGATAATCGCTGCTGTTGTTCGGGGAGAGGGGGAAAATTGCGCATGTCCTGATAATCTGCACTCTCACAATTTTCTTTACGCACAAGGAGATAATTGCATGACGCTGCTCAATTTGTTAGATGAACTCTATCGCCGTGACATCGTCGTTCGCATGGCGGGCGAACAATTTCAAGTACTCGATTTTCACAAACGCCTGACTCCGGAGCTGAAAACCTCCATCGATCATTTCGTCCACACCCTTGCGGCTTATCTGCGCCGCGCCGACAGCAGCATCTCGCTGCCGTTTGCCCCTCTCTCTTTCGCGCAAAAGCGCCTCTGGTACTTTACGCATCTGACGCCGGAAGATGCCGTCACGCATACGCTGAAATTCGAAGCCCGGCTGCTGACGCTGCCCAATATCCCGGCGTTAAAATATGCGTTAGAAACCCTGGTACAGCGTCATCCGATGCTGCGCACCACCTATCGCGATCTCGGCGGCGGCACGCCGGTGCAGCAGACGCGCAAAGAACTCCCCCCGGCGTTCGAAGTGTTTGATTCCGCCGAATGGAGCCGCGACGAAATCGGCCAAAAAATGCAGGAAATCTCAGGGCAGCCCACCAATCTTCGCAAAGGCCCGATTGTCCGCTGCTATCTCTTCGCGCTGCCGCGCGGACGGTATATTTTTAAACTGTTGATCCCCTACTTAGCCGCTGATGTTCAATCGTTAGAGCTTTTGATGGACGAACTCAGCGAATTATACATCGCCGCGAAAAATAATGAAACCATCGCGCTCCCGCCAATCGCCTCCACCTACGCCGAGTATGTCCGCTGGAAGCTCAACATGCTGGCCGACAAGGAGGGAAAACGCCATCGCGCCTATATTGACAAGGTGATGGCAGGCGACGTGCCAGTGCTCAACCTGCCATTCGACCGCCCGCGCCCATCGCGCCAGACCTTCAACACCTCATCACTCTTTCTGACGCTGACCACGACCGTCACGCAGCAGGTCAAAGCCTTCGCCAACGCCGAACATCTCTCGCTGCATGGGTTGTTGATGTCTCTCTTTTTCGTCTTGCTGCACCGCTATACAGGACAACAGGATATCCTGATCGGCTCGCCGCGCTCCGAACAGGGACATCGCCGGTACAAGGGCGTGGTTGGCTATTTCGACAATCCGCTGCCGATTCGGACGCAGTTCACGGAGAACCCGACGTTCAGGCATTTCTGCCGTGCCATGCAGCAGACGATCTGGGAAGCATTCGATCATGAGGATTACCCCTCGCATCATTTAGCCCATCAATACCACCTTGACCGCGACGCCAGCCATCCGCCGCTGTTTCAAGCCATTTTCATTGTGCAGGAGCCGCATCAGCGCCGCAATATCTCTCCCTTTTTACTTGGTCAGGGGGGCGACCGTATCGAATTAGACGGCCTGATCATGCAATCGGTCGGATTCGACGATAAAGCCCGCATTTTCGTAGACCTGCAATTAACAATCTTCGAAGAACATGGCTCGCTGACCGCACTCTGGCAGTATAACACCGACCTGTTCGATGAAGAAACCATCGTGCGGATGGGGGACTGTTTCCGCATCTTGCTGCAAGGGGCGCTGGCAGACCCGGAACTTCGGATCAGCGACTTGCCGATCATGACAGCGGCGCAGCGTGAAGAAATTCTAATGACATGGAATCAGACCGCTGTGGCGTATCCCAAAGACAAATGCCTCCATCAGCTCTTCGAAGAACAGGTCGAACGCGCCCCCGACGCAATCGCGCTTGTGTTCGAACAACAGCGTCTCACCTATCGCGAGTTGAACGCCCGCGCCAATCAGCTTGCCCGTTACCTGAAAACGCTCGGTGTCGGCCCGGAAACGCTGGTCGGAATGTATATGGATCGCTCGATAGAAATGATTGTTGGAATTTTGGGTATTCTGAAAGCCGGGGGGCGTATTTGCCAATGGATATTGTATATCCTCAAGATCGCGTCGCATTCATGCTTGAAGACTCTCAAACGCCAATCCTGCTGACCAAACAGAAGTTCGCAGATAAAATTCCTGAAACCGATAGCCGCCGAATGCTTTGTTTGGATAATGATTGGGGGCAGTTTGCTCAAGAGCAAGAAGGCAATCTCGTATCTGAAACAACTCCCGAAAATTTAGCGTATGTGATCTATACCTCTGGTTCAACAGGAAAACCAAAAGGGGCGCTGATTACGCATTATAACGTAGATCGCCTCTTTAAAGCAACTGACCAATGGTTTGGATTTAACGACCATGATGTCTGGACGTTTTTCCACTCATACGCATTTGATTTTTCTGTTTGGGAACTCTGGGGAGCATTGCTATACGGTGGGACGTTAGTGATGGTGTCGTATGAAAGAAGTCGAAATCCCGAAGCATTTTTCCAACTCTTGTGTGAACAACATGTCACGGTTCTTAATCAAACGCCATCGGCCTTTCGACAATTGATGCGAGCCGAAGAAGCGTCAGACATCTCGACGCAGCTTGCGCTGCGTCTGGTTATTTTTGGAGGGGAAGCTCTTGAAATGCAAAGTTTGCAGCCATGGTTCGAAAAACATGGAGATGAAAAGCCCCGGTTAGTCAACATGTATGGCATTACGGAAACCACTGTCCATGTGACCTATCGTCCTTTAACGATCAACGATGTTAAAAAATCAGCAGGAAGCGTCATTGGTGTGCCAATTCCTGATTTGCAAGTCTATATCTTAGATCAATATCAAACACTCTCCCCGATTGGCGTTGCCGGCGAGCTGTATGTTGGCGGTGCAGGCGTGGCACGCGGGTATCTGAATCGCTCGGAATTAACACAGGAGCGATTTTTGTCGAATTTCCTCTCTGCTCAATCGGATACGCGTTTATACAAAACGGGAGATTTGGCGCGCTACCTTCCTAATGGTGATATCGAATATCTTGGCCGAATCGATCAACAGGTCAAAATTCGAGGATTTCGAATAGAGTTAGGAGAAATTGAAACTGCATTAACAAGTTACCCGGCAATCGCTGAGGCGACTGTCATTGTGCGGGAAGATACTCCGGGAGAAAAACATTTAACCGCATACCTTGTTCCTCGCGCAGAGATTCAAATTGAAGAAGATAATGAAGAAAAGAAAGAAGAAGAAAATACAAACGACTATATTGCGCGTTGGCAGGACATTTATAATGAAACCTATCAGCAGCAAGCTCCTTCTACTGAAGCGACGTTCAATATCATCGGCTGGAATAGCAGCTATACGAATAAGCCTATTCCAATAGAACAAATGCGTGAATGGGTGGATTATACGATTAAACGCATTCGCAGTTTACAACCGAAGAGAGTTCTTGAACTTGGCTGCGGAACAGGGTTATTGTTATTCAGAATAGCCCCCCATAGTTCGACTTATTGGGGGATTGATCTCTCCCAGACAGCCATAAATTTTATTCATGGTCAACTGGCAGCCCTCCCAGATAAAATGCCGCCGATTACACTCAAGCAGGGAACTGCCGACGATTTTTCTCAAATTCCATCCGGCGCATTTGATACCATTATCATCAATTCAGTTATTCAGTATTTTCCAGACGTCGAATATCTGATTCAGGTTATCGAACATGCGGTAAACGCCATCCTGCCGAATCGAGGCGTCATTTTTCTCGGAGACCTCCGCAGCCATCCGCTGTTAGAATTGTTCCATACCTCTGTGCAATTCTTCCAGGCGCCGCCATCATTGAACGCCACGCAACTGCGTCAGCGGGTACATCGTCAGATAAGCCACGAAAACGAATTGACGCTCGATCCCGCGCTCTTTTTCGCGCTGAAAACCCGCATTCCGGCGATTACCTCCGTCCGCGTGCAGCCCAAACGCGGCAGCGCCCGCAATGAAATGACGCGCTTCCGGTATGATGTGACGCTGTATGTGAACGGAGATGGATTTTTAGCGGCGAAGCCGCTGGATTCCCCTTCAGGGAGGGGAAAGGGGTGGGTTGCTGAAGAGGGGCAGCATCTTAATATTACGAACCCACCCCTACCAGGAGGGGAAAACTATTCCCAGCCCCTATCGGGAACGGAGACCCATCCCCTCCCAGGAGGGGAGATTCGGTGGCTCGATTGGCGGACAGAGGGCTTGACGCTCTCCGGCCTGCATCAACGCTTGAAAGAGACGCAGCCGGAGACGCTCGGAGTCTCCAATATCCCCAATGCCCGGCTGTTTCACGATCTGCGTATGCGGAACTGGCTTGAAGATCGCGAAACCTACGCATCAGTCGAAGAAGCGCGGCAGGCGCTTCACGAACATCCCGGCGAATCCGGAATTGATCCGGAAGACCTCTGGAATTTCGAGCGCAAGCTTCCGGAATACCAGATTGAGCTTAGTTGGGCGCAGCATGGGCGCGACGGCGCGTTCGACGCCCTTTTCATCCGACGCGACGCCGCAGACCGCGTAACGCTCTCGTTCCCGGAACCGGAAATCGCGCCGAAAGCATGGAGCGCTTACGCCAACGATCCCCTGCGAGGCAAGCATCTCCGCACGTTGATCCCGCGTTTACGCGCGTTTATCGAGAAAAAACTGCCGGATTACATGGTGCCTTCAGCCTTCGTGCTTTTGGATGCGCTGCCGCTCACGCCGAACGGCAAAATCAATCGCCGCGCCCTCCCCGCGCCGGAACGGACGCGCCCCGAAGTCGCCGCCACGTATGTCGCGCCGGCCAATGAATTGGAAACGGTGTTGGCGAAACTGTGGGAAGAGATTCTCGATTTGGAGCGCCTCGGCATTCACGACGATTTCTTCGAACTCGGCGGCGATTCCCTTTCCATGACGCGCATGTTGGCGCGCTTGCGGCAAGACCTCGATATCGTCGTGACGCAGACCGACATGTTCGACGTGCATACCGTCGCGCAGTTAGCGGAAGTGGTGGAACGCAAAATGCACGAAGAAATCGAGCAGCTCAGCGACGAAGAAGCCGCCGCGCTCTTAGCGGACGCCGAACAGAACGACATCATAATATAAGTGATGTTACGCAGCCGATTCGATGCGAATGACCGCGAACTCCCCTCCTGGGAGGGGTTGGGGGTGGGTTGTTGACACGAGCAATCGCTCACGGACGCACCCACCCCTTGCCCCTCCCAGGAGGGGTTGGGGGTGGGTTGTTGACACGAGCAATCGCTCACGGACGTACCCACCCCTTGCCCCTCCCAGGAGGGGAATTGTCGGCGACGCTGCGTAAGGTCAGTAATATAATACCAATTGCGTGTATCATAAAGTATCGTCCCGGAGGGACGCCGCGCCAATAGCCCGCCGATTCATCGGCGGGATCACGGACATTCGCCCCGTGTTCGTCCCGAAGGGACGCTCGCGAACGTCCCTCCGGGACGTCGTCCGCGTTTGTTCGGTCCCCGCCGATGAATCGGCGGGCTATTCGCGTGCTGTCCCTCCGGGACGGGACGCGAAGCGTCCGAAAATGACATTCCACACGGAGCGTGGAACGAGAACTGAACATTTACATTAAGGGGGGAAACATCATGCAAGCAACTGTCACAACAGCATCGCATTCGAATATCAAACACACGCTTTTACAAAAACGGTTGCAAGGCAAAATATTCAAAAAAGCGGAACCGCAGCCGCTTCCGCATCACGACCCAAACCGCCCGGTTTTGCTCTCGTTAGAACAGCAGCGGCTCTGGTTTTTAGAGCAGTTCGAAGGGGGCGACCCGACGTATAATGAACCATTACACGCTCGATTGCGCGGGAGCCTCAACGTCCAATGGTTAGAACGCGCCATCAACGAGATTCTCCGGCGGCATCAATCCCTGCGTATCAGTTTCGAAAACGTCGAAGGCCAGCCGGTGATGCGGATCGCGCCGCATCTCGACATCGCGCTGCCGGTCGCAGACCTGCGCAGTCTGCCCCCGGAAGAACGGCAGCGCGAAATCGAGCGCCAGCGGCGCGGCAACATGCTCCCCTGCTTCGATCTGTCGCAATGCCCGCTGTTCCGCATCACGCTGCTGCAAGCGGGGAACGACGATTATTATCTGTTCCTGACGCTGCATCATATTATTTTCGACGGCTGGTCAATAGACCTCTTCCGCCACGAATTGACGACACTTTACAATGCATTCTATCAGGGCAAGCCGTCGCCGCTGCCGGAATTGACCTTTCAATACGCAGATTATACCGTCTGGCAGCGCCAGATGACGCGCCGCGATAATTTGGAAAAAGAGATGAATTATTGGCGCAGCAAGCTCGCCGCCCCGCTCCCGACACTCGA
>DF820456.1:0-10089 GCA_000739515.1 Candidatus Moduliflexus flocculans | reverse complement strand
GCGATAATTTGGAAAAAGAGATGAATTATTGGCGCAGCAAGCTCGCCGCCCCGCTCCCGACACTCGATCTCCCCGCAGACCGTCCGCGCCCGCCGCAGCAAACCTTTCGCGGCGCGAAATATCTGTGCGAGATTCCAGAGGAGATCGCCGCGCGAATCGAGGCATTAAGTAAAGCGGAAAAATGTACCCTCTCCACCACGCTGCTCGCCGCCTTTAAAACCCTGCTGTTCCGGTATACCGGCCAGGAAGACGTGATTGTCGGCTCGCCTGCCGCCAATCGCGGACGGGTGGAACTCGAAAGATTGATCGGCTTTTTCGCCAACACCATCGTGCTGCGCGACGATCTTTCCGGCAATCCGACGTTCCGCGACCTGCTGCGCCGCGTCCATCGCACCGCGCTCGAAGCGCAGGCGTATCAGCACGTCCCGTTCGATGCCCTCGTCGAAGAACTGCATCCGGCGCGGGATTTGAGCCACACCCCATTTTTCCAGACCATGTTCGTGCTGCAAAGTTTCGAGATTCACGACACGCGCATGGGAGATATCCGCTACCAGCCGCTCGACGCGCATACCGGCACAGCCAAATTCGACCAGACCTGGGAACTCTTCCGCACGCCGCGCGGCCTCCTCTGTTCCATCGAATATAACACCGATCTGTTCGACGAAGCGACCATCCGGCGCATGGCCGGGCATTACCAGACCCTTCTGACCGGTATCGCCGCGCAGCCCGGCGCTCATCTCAGCGATTACACTATTCTGACTGACGCCGAACGCCATCAAATCCTTGTGGAATGGAATCGGACGGAGGCAGCGTATCCCCTCGATCAATGCGTGCACCAGCTTGTTGAGGCGCAGGCGGAACGGACGCCGGACGCGGTGGCGCTGATATTCGGCGAGGAGCAGATGACCTACCGGGAATTGAATCAACGCGCCAACCAGTTAGCGCATTATCTGAAACAGTGCGGTGTTACGCCCAATATGTTAGTGGGAATCCATCTGGATCGCTCGTTTGAGATGTTAATCGGACTTTTAGGAATTCTGAAGGCTGGCGGCGTCTATCTGCCGTTAGACCCGGCCTTCCCAACAGAACGGCTGCATTTTATGGCTGATGATGCCCAAATCTCCGTATTGGTAACGCAAACAAGTTTACAAACCACGTTTGCGTCCTCTCGACAGACGATCCATATAATTTGCGTAGATGCAGATTGGCCGAAGATTGCTGAATATCCAGATACAATGCCCGTCACGTCAACGACGAGCGAACAATTATGTTATATTCTCTACACCTCCGGTTCCACTGGGAAACCGAAAGGAGTACAGATCACGCATCGCAATTTCGTCAATTTTTTGTGCGCGATGCAAAAACAGCCTGGAATTCAGCCCACAGACGTTTTGCTCGCGGTCACGACTCTTTCCTTTGATATTGCGGGCTTAGAGCTATTTCTGCCGTTAATCTCCGGCGCTCGCATCGTATTAGCAAGAAAAGAAGATACGTATGACGGCTCGCGCCTCCTCCATTATTTCCAACATGCCGGAATCACGATGATGCAGGCCACGCCGGTCAGTTGGCGGCTGCTGATTGCGGCTGGTTGGGATGGTACGCCCGCTGTAAAAGCGTTATGCGGCGGCGAGGCACTGCCATACGATTTGAAGCAGCAGCTTATCGGGAAAACATCGTCACTCTGGAATATGTACGGCCCGACAGAAACGACAATCTGGTCAACAGTAGATCAGGTTCTCCCGACAGAAGATGTCATTACGATTGGCCGCCCGATTGCCAACACCCAAATGTATATTTTAGACAGGCATTTTCAGCCAGTGCCGGTGGGAATACTCGGCGATTTGTATATCGGCGGCGAAGGCGTTTCGCCAGGATATTTCCATCGTCCTGAACTCTCGCAGGAGCGGTTTCTTGCCAATCCATTCAATGGAGATCAAGAAGCCAGAATATATCGAACCGGTGATTTAGCAAGGTATCGAGCGGACGGGCGGATCGAATTCTTCGGACGCAGTGATTTTCAAGTCAAGATCAGAGGCTATCGGATCGAACTTGGCGAGATTGAAACGGTTTTGGCAAAACATCCGGCAATTCTTGAAGTGGTCGTCGTTGCGAGAGGCGATGCCGATCATCCTCAATTAGCTGCATATATTGTCTTTGCTGAACAAAAGATCGCCACAGAACAGGAACTTCGTGATTGGCTGAAGCGGGATGTGCCGGATTACATGATTCCGGCGACATTTACCTTTTTATCCGCCATGCCGCTGACACCGAACGGCAAGGTGGATCGCCGCGCCCTGCCGGATCCGGAGCGGCAGGCCGCGCTGCAAGAGGAGACCTTTGCCCCGCCGCGCACGGCGTTAGAGCGCCAGATCGCGGAGGTCTGGGCCGAGGCGTTCGGCATGTTTTTCGTCGGCATTCATGACAACTTTTTCCTGCTCGGCGGGCAATCGCTGTTGGCAATGCAGGTCGCGGCGAAACTCTCTGTCGCGCTGCGCCAGCCGGTGAACGTCCGGCTCCTCTTCCAGCACCCGACGATTGCCAAACTTGCGGCGGCGTTAGAAACGCTGCCGGCGCAGGAGATCGCCGAGCCCCCCGCCTGCTGCCAGGCGCAGCCGCCGGAACGCCCGGCAGCCGCTGAGCAACCCGCGGCCTCCGCAGAACTCTTCACATTCGAACATCGTCCGCTGCTTTCACTGTATGCGGTTGGAAAACTGCCCCCATGCGACGCGGTAGCGTTAGATTATCTGACGGAAGGGCTGATTCGCAAAACCGGCCTTGAGGCGACGGAGTTGATTGATCGCTGGTGCCAGCATCTTCCGACGCTTTACAATATTTCGGACACGCCATGGGGCCGGATCGGTTATGTGATGCTGCCATTTACAGACACCGAACTTTTCGGCAGGCATGCGGAACTTTTAGAGAGCGCGGCAGATGCCATAGAAACTGCGCGGCTGCTCGGAGCGCGAACAGTGGCGTTTACCGGACTGCTTGCCTTTGCCACCAATTATTGCCGCGACATGCAGCCGCTGCTGGCGGGGCGCGCGAATCTTCCGAGCATTACCACCGGGCACGGCGCGATCAGTTCCGCGTATATTCTGAATCTTCAGGCCATTTTGCAGCAGAGCGGACGGCAGATCGCGGAAGAACGGGTCGCGTTTATTGATTTAGGCTCGTTAGGGGGGAGTGTGCTGCGGCTGATGCTGCGGATTGTCGGACATCCGGCGGAAATTCTTTTGTGTGATCTACCGCATCGCGCCGCGTCGCTTGAGACAATGCGCCGTGACATCATCGAACGGTTCGATTTTCAGGGCGACATCCGCATCGTGGCGTTGACGCCGGAACAGATTAACGAGGCGTATGCCGCCACGCTGTTTATCAGCGCCTTTCAAATCGCGGGGCTGTTGGATATTGGAAAGGTTCAGCCGGGGGCGCTGATTGTGGGACCAGCCTGTTTTGAACAGGCGGCGCTGCTGACTCGCTTGCAAGAGCGGGGCGATCTGCTCGCAACTGTCGGTGGCGTGGTGCGTCTTCCCTCGCCGATACGAGAGAGCGCCTATCGTCCGCGAGCGCTGGAGCAACATCTGACCTCTGGCATACTGGAAGAATTTAACGCTAAAGGCGATTCGCATGATCTGCCGAGTTGCGCCTTTTCGAGCCTGCTCTCCTCATGCGTTCCGGGAATTGCGCCGACTGTCGGCGAGGTTGACGAGCAGGACGCGCTGCCCTATTATGAGGCGCTGCAACGGTTAGAATGTCAGGGAACCGCCTTGCATGTCGGCAATACGCCGATCTCGCCGGAGATAATCCAGAGCTTTCGGCAGCGATTCGGGCGAGGAGAAAAATAGAAGGCAGCGCCTGTCAGACGACTTCAAGGCGTCTGACAGGCGATGCATTGACCAATTCGTTTTGAGGAGTGCGCCGAGGTCGGCGCGAGAATTACGACAGACGCGGCGACCGCGCCGCACTCCTCAAAATACATGATTGTAAAATCCCAATGATTTTACTTCCGTCTTCAAAACTATACAGATAACTATCAATGGTGGCAACCGCATCGTGAAGGGCAAGAAATTGCCATAAGACCCCATCCGTCACCACGCCATAAATTGGCGAAATTGGATTGCCTTCGCGCTCATTAAACATTCTTGCGCCTTCCATTTCAGCGACACACTGGACTAAACCGCTGCCTAAATCCGATTTTTTTGCCTCGACCAACACAATCACTGGCGAGCTGATATACAGTTGATTCTCGCTCAGGCTGATAATGCCATCAGGATTGCCTGTCAGCCCTTTCGTTTCATCAATATTAAACGTGTTATTCAGAAAAAAACTCACACGGACATGACGATTGAGTTCCATGAAGACATGAGCAACAATCAGCGCTTGACGCGCACTCTCCGTATTAATCCGAATGGCCTTTGGATAGGCCATTTACATGGTTTCAACAAACCAGGGCGAGAGTTTCGCAGGTTCAACATGAATGTACAAACCGTTGGCATCCTGAATCGTAATGCCTAATTCTTTATGAATCTGGTCGAGTGTGTTAAAATCACTATACGCCATTGCTCTCCCCTCCCTTCTCTCAGACATCTCCAATGAATGAATCTCATCTGTTCATCGTTCCATCTACACCTCACAGGCTTTCGAAACCTGTGAGGTGTTGCGAGAGCCAATCTGATCATTTCATTTAGCGCAGAGTCGGGAAATCAACGGCGGTGACGTCTAATTGGCCGATCATGTCGGCGATGTCAGCGCGAATGGCATACTGATGCGTTGGTGAGTAGAGAAAGGCAAAAGGTCCCTCATCCATAATCTTATCCGTTGCTTCCAGGTAGAGTGCCTTGCGCTTCTCTGTATCGCGCTCAAGAGCAGCCTGCTCCACGATCTGCGAGGTGTCTGGCGTCAGGTAATTCGTCTGCCACGCCCGCATTTTATAGAGCGCATTCTCGCTCAAATCGGTACAGTAGGCAAACGATTTGGCGTTCATATCTGGATCGAGATAATCCGTCATCCATTGGATTAGAGTCATTTGGTAGGTACGTGTTCTAAGATCATTAATCGTGTCTTTGGCTGGACGCGCATTGATTGTCACTTGAATCCCAACCTGCGCTAAATCGGATTTAATCTTCCCTGCAACTTCCAACCAGAAGCCAAAATCAAAACAATTTAATTCTAAAGAAAAACCGTCCGGATATCCGGCAGCGGCGAGCAGTTCTTTCGCCTTTACAATATCGCGGACATACGGCAGATCCGGATTATAGCCCAATAACCCTTTCGGGATGAAGCTTTGAATCTTTCTCCCCGCTCCGCCGAGCGCTTTTTCGATCAAGCCGTCGTAATCAATCGCGTAGCGGATTGCGTCTCGCACTTCGGGCTTCGTAAACGGTTCGTACGTTATATTCATCATCAAATAAATCAGGTTTAAGGTCAGAGTTTCGGAGAGTTGAATCTCGCGTTTGCCTGCGATCTCTGCGGTCATGGTGGCGTCTAAATTCCAGGCGATATCAATCGTGCCTTGTTCTAATAAACTGACCTGTTCTGCCGGTTCGCCGATATGCCTGATCGTGACAGATTGCGCTTTTGGCGGCGTCCCCCAATAATTCGGATTGGCTTTTAATCTCGCCTGCTGGCCTTCTTCGCGGCTTTCCAGCACATAGCGCCCGGAACCGGCGGAATGGTTGTAAAGCCACTTACTTCCCCGATCGCCGTTTTCTTCATGCGCTAATACTTCCTGCGGATTGGCAATCCCAAATAACGGTGTAGCAAGACACGCTAAAAACAGTGTTGGCGCATAAGCGTCCGATAAAGTAAATTGTACTGTCATCTCATCTTTTTGAGTAATCCCCTCCTCTGTCAAACCGAATTGCGTTAACAATGAAGCAGGTTCTCCTTTTAATGCAAGCGTTCGTTTAAACGAAAAAACGACAGCTTCAGCATTTACTGGATCACCATTCGCAAATTTGATTCCTTTTCGCAGATGAAATATCCACGTTTTACCATCAGCACTGATCTCCCATGATTCTGCAAGCACAGGAACAACTGCTGAGAGATCGTTTTCTTTGAAAGAAACCAGACGTTCATATAACAAATCAAGATACGCCGCCCCAACAATTTCAAAACAAATCGCCGGATCGAGCGAAATTGAATTATCCTGAATACCGATCACGAGCGTATCTTTTGCCGCTTCCGCGCCACGAAGCGCTCCTCCGAACAGACACCCTGCTGCCAACAGCCAGACGACCAGAATCTTTTTAAACATATCCGTTCCTCCTGAAAATAGTGATTATCCGCTTCTTTATTAACACGACAGGCGTAGTCTTTCAGAGAAGAAACGCTTTTGTCAAGAATTAATCCCATGTAATTTTTTTTTTAACTTTCTCAGAATGCCTCTGTCTCTCGAATGTCGTTATCTATAGTGAGCCTACGTCAGTTGTGTCAGATGCTTCGACTCCGCTCAGCATGACGGTCACGCTGAGCGGAGTCGAAGCGTCACACATGATTTAGGGTGTCTATATATGCATCAATTGCATTACTTATCAAAAACATGAACATCTTTTTATCAGGATGGCATCTATGAATCACAATTATCATCTGCAAGGTTATTTTTTCGTTGTATGCGCTGTCATGGGGTACGGTTCTGCTGGCATTCTCGGTCGTATGATGTATCAGTATGAACCGGATCCGCTTACTGTTGCTTTTTTGAGGGCAATGGCAGCATGTCTGCTGTTGGTGTTTGGTTTTCTTTGTTTTCAACGGTCGTTGTTCAGGATCAAACGTTCTTCGCTTCCGTTGTTAGTTCTCTATGGATTTCTCGGCATGTTTTGCACGCCGCTCTGTTTTTTATCTGCGATTAAGTATACGACAGTTTCTACGGCGACAATTCTCTTCAATTCCGCTCCGGCAGTGGTCGTGCTGCTCTCCGCCTGGCTCTTCCGCGAATCATTGACGCGCCGCACCTCTGCTGCCGTGCTGCTGACGCTCGTCGGAGCGGCGTTAGTCGCGCAATGCTACCGGCCGGAATCGCTGCAATTCGAATTGACTGGTATTTTATTCGGATGCGGCGCTTGCGTAAGTATGGCGCTTTTTACCGTATGCGGCAAATATGTGACGCACGATTATCCTTCCTGGACGGTCGTGTTTTACGGAGGAGTTGCTGGCGCAGGCTTTTTAGGAATATTTCGCACATTTCAGGGACCGCTGACACTGCATCATCCTCCTGCGTTCTGGGGGTGGCTGCTGCTGCAAGCGCTCTTGCCAGCGATTCTTGCGGATGCGTGTTATCTCGGCAGCTTACGATATCTGAACGCAGGCACGGTCAGCATTTTGACCTCGTTTCAAGTGGTGGTGGCGCCGCTGCTGGCCTGGCTCTTTTTAGGCGAAACGCTGACTGCGTTGCAATTGCTTGGCGCCGGGCTTGTGCTGGCAGGCATTCTCGTGTTGCGCCGCCCATCTTCCCTCAAGATATCCGCCTCATCAACGCTTGACGCGCCTGCTCGGAAATCAGCGTCAATCGCTTGACCTCAATAACTCTCCAATCCGTCCCGCCAGGCGCAGTGGCGTCTCGCGGGACGGCTAAATCATATCAGAAACTTACGGCGCGGGTGTCGGTTCTGTGACTGGCGGGAGGATGGCGATGATAATTCCATCAACCGGCACAGTACCAAATTCGGCGTAATCGTGAATCACCCATTGCGTTGGCCCGGAAAGCTCGAATGTATAGGTGTCCAGCCCATCTTTAGAGGCATCGAGATTCGAATCCGTGATGTGAATCGTTTTCGCATCCCAGTCAAAGCCTTGCAAGATAACATCATGCCAGATATCATCGCCGCGATGCAGTGTAATGGCGACCTGCGCGCCGTTCGCCAACGCATTTGCCGCCGTATCGAACGGAGCGGTCGGCCAGACTTGCGGCCTCGGTTCATCAAGATAGGCTGGTTGTCCGTACAATCCGGCAGGGCCGGCGACATACGGCACGATGACATTGAAATTTCGCGCATCTTCTCGCACATTCAGATACCAGTATAACGCTTCGAATGTATTGCCGCCATATTGCCAGCCTCCTTTATGGGTCGGCATCAACATTTTATAAATCAATTCGTGATAGACCGCACTGGCATCGCCGCCCTGATAGCCAGCCGAGGCCAGCATATTCGAGACCGCTGCTAACCAGCAGGAATTAATCCGCTTCTTTGGCATTTTTCCAGGACGGGTCAGCGGACGCGGCAAACGGTTCGCCGATGTCCCATTGTCCGTCGTTATCCAGATCGTCCCAAGCTGCCTTTTTCAACCATTCTCCTGTTTGTTCGAAGCGTCGAAAGCCCTTATTCACATCTTTCCAATTCGGGTTCAAATAACGTTTGACTGCCGGTTCTGCACTGCTTGTGGCGCAGATGCCCACGCTGAAGATCATCAGGAATATTCCGCTTGTCAGATAACGCCACTGTTGTTTCATGGTTTGCCTCCTTCTCGCTCTTGTTTTTCGAACATGCGCGTGACAGCAGATCATTGTTTCTCACTGCCATGCCGTCAAAATACGTCGTCTGCTGTTGAACTGAAGCGCAAGAGACTGTCAAGAATTTTTATGCGATATTTCGCTCTACTGTTTTTGCACGTGTAATACCAATTGCCATGAACACGATCATCAATGTTGACACGGTGGGACAGGCATTTCTGCCTGTCACGCACATGTTGCAGAACACTATGTTGGTCGCTTCGAAACTACGCTCTCTTCAGCGAAAATGCCACTCTGCGGCATTCAGGAGAGGCAAGAACGATCAACATCATTGCGTTCTTGCATGACCATCTACAGATGGTCATCGCATGGTTATTCATAATAGAGTTGTTGCGAAATAGAAAAACTGTATTTCACTTCATAGAGGGCAAAGACGCGAGAAACCCCTCTCTTCATGAGCGCGACTGTCACAGGCGATTTTTGGAAAACGCCTGTCAATACGGGCAAGTCAATGTTTTGCGTATCGGTTCTATTTCCTGACTTTGCCCTTGAATAAGGCGTTCTTATTACGCAACAACTCTAATGTTTTTGCATTCTGGGATCGCCGGCAAGATGCCGGCGATCCCAAGAACATTGCCATGAAATTTTCGCTTTTTCTCTTGACAGCATGCATCGCAACGATGGAAGATTATAGACATCAGACATTTTTTCTATCGAGAGATAGGAGAGGCAATGGCACAGCTTGATACATTTCATCATGTTGCGCCGGGATCGGCGATTCAGGCAGAACAGCTGTCTTCCAGCGCGGGGCGGCGTCGCCTGGCAATGGCGATCTGTCAGCGGCGCATTAAGCCTGGCGCTGGAAGCAGCGCAGAATTTTTACGCGCGAGAACGGCAATGACGCAATGGCCTGATTTGAGAGAGACCCTTCATAGCGTGAGGTGGGCGATTACCGGAGGAGTGGCGACTCGCGCCTACATGCCGGAACGCGCGACGAAGGATTTGGATATTTTGATTCATCAGGATGACTGCGCTGAGGTGAGCAATCGTCTGCGTTCCGCCGGCTATCTTCGAATTTCCGCGTTAGCCATTGCCGGCGAAGTCTTTCGTTCTCCGAATGGCGTTGAAGTGGATGTTATTTTCGGAGATGCCCCCTGGGTGGATGAGGCGCTCGCGCATCCGCATCGCGACGCTGCCGGATATCCGATTTTGGGATTACCCTATTTGATTCTCATGAAAATGGAGGCGTCGCACCTTCACGATTTAGGCGATATTTCCAGAATGTTAGGGGGCGCTTCAGCACATGAGTTTGCGCTCGTCATGCAGGTGATTGCGCGGCATGCGCCTGACATGCTCGAAGATGTCGAAACGCTGGCACAATTGGGACACCAGGAACTCGGTGCATAGCCTCCCCGCTATTCGCGTCGTCAGGCATTCCGAAAGAGGATATCGCGCTTGGGTTTCATGCCCCATCGCGTCGCCGCTACACCGAGTACGCCATGAATTAACGGGATGACACGCAAGCTGTCAGACACTTCAAAAACGCGATGTGCAACTTAATATGAGAACCCACCCCTTGCCCCTCCCAGGAGGGGAATGCGACGACTGCCGATGCACAAATTCCCCTCCTGGGAGGGGCA
>DF820457.1:952725-974396 GCA_000739515.1 Candidatus Moduliflexus flocculans | reverse complement strand
AGGCTCATCAGCACGTAATCTTCCACTTCGCCGCTGTTCGCATAGCCGGTGGGCGTGGTCGCTTGTGGCATGGTTGGGGCAGTAAAGCGGAAGCGCGAAAACAGACTGGTGGTATTCGCCACGCTCGCGGGCGCAATGCCGGTGAGGGATTGCGTTTGTCCGGCGCTAAAACTCAGGCCGGTGGCGATTTGCTCGCCCGCGTCATCCAACACGCCATTACCGTTGAAGTCAATCCACGCATTCAAATAGCCACCGCCCGTTGCGCCAGCTGTCACGTCAATTCGGTAGGGTCGTCCGGCCTGAATCGGAGTCACGAAGACCACGCCATCTTCGTCATCGGGCATGGTTCCGGCGTTATCATCGCCCAGCGCGGACAGGTGCGGCTGCCCATCGGTTTCCGCATCCACGCCATTCCCTAAGTACGTCACTTCGTCAATCAGATGATACGCGCCGTTCGTGACGTTCGTGACCGGATAGTTCGGATAGCCGGTGATGCCGTTCGGCAAATCGCCGTAATCGTAGCGCACGAAGCCGAAGTCAACAGTCCAATTGCCGTTCGTGTTGTCGCCATCATCGCCAGTGTCAGGTTCTTCGCGGGAGGTCAGCGTGATTGGCGGACTGACAATCGCGCCGCCAGAGAGGATGCCGTTCGAATCGGTATTGCTGGCGTCGGTATTCGGATCAAGGCCACCGGTCGTCAAGAGATATGTCGCGCTCGGCGGCGTGACGCGGACGACATAATCGCCAATCGTCGCAGTACTCGGCGGTAAATTCGTAAAGTTATACAACCCGTTCGCCAGCGTGGTTTGAGACGGCACGAACGCATTATTGATGTCACGCGCCGGAACAAGCGTTGTTCCGCCGTCGGTCGTAGTGAACAATTCCACGACCATGCCCGGAATGCCATGCTCGCCGGCGTCTTGCTGACCGTCGCCGTCGGCGTCGTACCAGATATAATTGCCAAGATTGACCGGCTGATAAAACCCGAAATCAATCGTGTAGTCGCTGCTGCTATCGTTGTGCGCCGGGTTGGTGTCGCCGTCGTTGAGAGGCTCTTGCCCGGATCGCAAAATGATCGCGCCGCTGACCACGCCGCCGGACGCGGCTGTGCCGTCGTTATTGCCGTTGTCATCGGTATTGATCTGATTATCCAGCCCCAGACTGCCGCCCGGACTGCCAAGTGCGCCCGCATACGCGCCGCCCGTACCGAAAATATTCCCCGCATTCCAATTGCTGCTCGGAATTATGACGCGGTAATCGCCGGGAGGCAGATTCAAAAATTCATAGATGCCGTTGGCGTCGGTGGTATCATTCGGAACTGCGTTGCCGGTAATATCCAACGCGACCGCCCACGCGCTGCCGTTCCACCATTCCAATTGCACGGTCACGCCTGGAATGCCGAGTTCGGTGGCATCCTGGAACCCGTCCGCGTCGCTGTCGAGCCAGACGTAGTTGCCGATGCTGACCGGATGGAAAATGCCTAAATCCCAAGTGGGGTCTGCTTCGCCGGGCGCAAGATTAGTGACGATGGTTTGTCCGTAAGTCGAACTGGACGTCACGGCGTCGGCGTCGCTATCAACCGCGTCATTCGCGCCTTGATCCTGGGGACTGACATAATACCCGGACGGAGGCGTGAAACGGATATAGTAATTATCGGGAATCAGCTGGTCGAACCAATAATAGCCGGTTCCGTCTGTCGCGGTCGTTGTCGTGTCAATCAGCACGTCGGCGTCAGTGCCGCTGCCGCCTTTGATGCCGTCTGCACCAGCATAATACAATTCAACGGTTACGTTCCCCGCGCCGACTTCCCCGGCGTTCTGAATGCCGTTGCCATTGACGTCGTACCAAACGCGGTCGCCGATGGCGCTGCAATAGTTCGTTACCGTGCTGATGGCCGGAGCACTGGCGACATGTGGGCATAACGCGTCATCATAACCCAGACTACAGGCGTCATTATCAAAACCGCCGTCAATCGGATCAGTCGGACAGCTATAAGAAACGGAGGCCGTAAAAGCAGTGGCCGCATCCGCGCAATCTGGCGGCGCAGCCGGGGCAGGCGGATTGAATAGAGTTTTTACAACGATTTCGAGCGTCTCGCCGGCCGCAAGGTCTTCGATTTCCCATCGCAGCGTACCGTTCAAATTGGAATTATCCACGCAATCCGCGCACGGATTGACGCCATCATCACACGCCGGATCGGATACGGATGTTCCAGCGGGTTTGGTGACGCTCACGACAGATTGATATTGCAGCCATGCGCCGAGTGCGGCTTCAATCTCGGCGTAACGGGCATCGCCGGGACCGGTATTTTGCACCGTAATGGTATAGTTGACCGTATTGCCGCGCATTGGCGTCGGAACATCGCGATCCACCGCAATTGTCAGCGTGGGGTCGTCGCTGCTCACATCCGCTGTCGCTAACGGCGCAGCCGGATCAGAGTCGGCATCATACTCATTTTCGCAGCAGTCTCGGTACTCGAATTGCGCCCGAATCTGCCCGGTGTCAAAACAGGACGAGGTCACGTCAAAGCTCACCGTAATCGTCGTGCCGGGCGGAACGCTGTCGGCAATATGCAAACGATGAGAAGTTGCTCCATGCGGAATAATTCCGGTCAGCCCGGCTATATTCAATCCACTCACCTGCGGAGCGGGCAGCGGCGGTGAAACCGCTGTAATCGTGAATCGAGTGGTTCCGGGGGCGGACGCATAAAACGCTAAGTCGCCATTAACAGGATCGGTTGGCAGGGTGATGTCCACATAGAGATCGTACAAGGTGTTGGAATTGGCGTCCGTCGTGAACGTCAACGTGACCGGGTCTTCAGAAGTCGCTTCACAGAAACCAACCGTATTGGCGGCAATCTCGGCAAGAGCCGTGACTTGCGGCTCAACGCTGGCGTTATCGGAAACGATAACGGCTTGAGCCGAACAGAGAGCGTCATAAACTTCTTCGTCAGTATCCGGGTCTTCGTCAACAGGATTGGCGGGATCAGGATCAGCACAATGCCATGAACCAGTCACTTCATTTTCACGATCCTCAAGGTTCTGGCACGTTGCGCCAGTGCCCATCGTGGTGATCAAATGATAGGTGCGGGTTTGCCCGATGCCGAGATTGCCGACTTCCCAACTAAAAGAATCAACGCCGTTCCAGGTGATGATCGGTTGGTTGCCGGGAGCAGTCTCATAAAAATCGCTCACTTGGCCTGTTGACGGGAATGGGCCGGCTGGCCCGTCAAACGTCAGTCCCTCGCCATAGCGGTCGGTGAGACGCACTAATTCTAAGGCAACCGCGCCGCTGTTCGTCACAGCAATCGTCCAATTGACCTCTTCCCCGCAGCCGTAGGAGATCAGATCAGGCGTGACCGTGATGGAGAGTCCCGGCGCAGGCCAGGTAAAATCAAATTCTTCATTGGCGGTCACGCGGCCAGTGTTGCAACAAGGCTTGTAGTTGAATTCGACATCGTAGCCTTCGCTGACTTCGCAGGCCATATTGACATAGAATTCAAGTTCGATATAATTCCGTTGATTGGTCGGATTGACATGCGGATTGTTCGCCGGCAAAACGTCCGGCAAATTATTCGCGGCCAGATCAGTATCGTAGAACCTCAGCATTCTGCGTTCTGAAGCGATTATCGGTACGACATAGGTAACATCCGCCGACACATTGGTCTTTACGCCAAGGGGATCGGTCACATAAGCTTCCCCGGTAAAATCAACGCCCTTGGGCAGCATCACTGCCAGATCAAGGGTTTCGAGCCGCGCCGCCACGCTGGTGTTGGTCAGGCGGATCACGACTTTCTGATTGTCCGAGCAGGCGTTCAACGCATCCGGAATCAAATCCAGATCAAAGGTCGGGGTTTCATTGTTCATCTCGGACTGAACCTCCGGGCAAGGTTCAAGCCCGAAAGATTCATCATTATACTGGCAGATATAACAGGCCGGCGTATTGGTAAGCGTATTCAAGCAGCCGGCTTTGCCTTCCAATGTATTCGTGGGTGCCGCGGGGCAACTATCCGCCGTTGCCGTAAGCCGATACGTCCGCGACGCGCTCGGAGCCAAACCGGGGTTAAGCAATTCCCAGGTAATTTGCTGTCCGCTGACCTGATAATCGGTGCCTTCAACCATCAGCGTACTTCCAGGCGCGCGACTGAGATCGTGCAATTCGATAGAATTAATATCAAAGTCACTGCCCAGCGTATCGCGCAATTCGATGTATTCGGCCGTGACCGGCACACCGGTTGCGTTTCCATTATTATCAACGCCGGAGCCAGCGTTCGAAATCGTCAAATCCCAGGTGACATTCTGATTACAGGTGATTTCTGGCGTGATGGTCGTTTTGGTCACGGTCAAATCCGGGATATTGGGATCGAGCCGGAACGAGCTTTCGCGGGTTTCATCGCGTCCTGTGCCGCCGCACTCTTCATATTCCGCTTTGAAGGCCAGATTTCCACCGCGATACTGGCAGCCGACATAACCGCGAAATTGAATCTGCACGGTTTCGAGCGGGGGCAAATTCGCCAATTTGGCACGCAATTCGGCAGGCAGCGCGCTGTCGCCGTAGCTCCAGACAAGCTCGCTACCATCCGGGAATGGAAGCGTCGTCACGATCGGTTCGGTCGAGCCAGCGTTTAGCCAGGGCGAGCTGGGATCGTTGAGATTATTGATGTCATTTGGGTTGACGCGATACACGCTGCTGTCCTCGATATAGACCAAATCCAGCGGCAAGGTTTGAATCAGATCAATGGCAAAGACGGGGGTGCGCCCTACGTTCCGCGCCGTGATGGTCACGGTTTTTTCGGAGCAGGTGGTGGCGTAATTATCAAAACGCACGGTGGCCTGCAAATCCGTCGTCGGAAATCTGACAACGGAAGTTGCTGAATCGTCATCGCACGTATTCCCCTGGCACTGAACGCGGGCTTCCACAAGGTTTTCCGCTTGCTGGCAGCCGATAAAATCGGCGTTGATTATCAATTTGCGCGATTCGCCCGGTTTCAGTTCGGCAATGGTAAAAGACTTGCCGCTGCTTTCCTCGCCATCAGTCCACAGAATCGGCGAGCTGTCAGGCATCTCATTATTAGGATAGGTCTTATCTTTGGCGGGATCCCACTTCGACCAACTGGACAACGTATAGCG
The DNA here is from genome assembly GCA_000739515.1 of Candidatus Moduliflexus flocculans. GTDB lineage: Bacteria > Moduliflexota > Moduliflexia > Moduliflexales > Moduliflexaceae > Moduliflexus > Moduliflexus flocculans. The sequence goes on along the minus strand of DF820457.1, from coordinate 969,267 downwards.
CAGGTCGTGGGACATGCGGTCAATCACATCGACATTATAGGCCGAGCCTGCGCCCGAATTAACGACCGAAATCGCCCAGGTCGCCTTCGATCCTTTGGCAAACACCAATTCCGGGAATTTTTCAATCGTAATATCCGGTTCGCGGATCAAGGCGTTTGCGGAACTCTCGGCGTCGCAGGTTCTGGGCGTGGTAAAATCATCAGAAGCGAGGGAACCATCGCAGCCGTTGTTATAAAACACTTGCGCTTGCAGATTCAAGTTATCCTCGCACAGTTTATCAATCGCAATATCGAGAATGCTGGTCTGACCTGCGATTCCAGTGAAATCGTTAAAATTCCACACATAACCGTTCACGCCGCCCACGTTGGCTGGCGTCCCTTGCAGATCGCTAATCGGCGCAACGCCGCCGACGTGCGTCACCTCAGCAACCTCGGCATTCGCGCCGCTGAGGAACAACACCACGTCATGCGCCGGGGTGTCCGAATTTTTGGTAATCTTAATGCGCGGAGTGTACGTACCGCAGGGGCTGACAACCGCATCCAATTCGCTAATGGCGACGCTCATGCTGGCTCCGCGCAATTCCTCATAATAGGCATTGTGCGCTAAAATGCTATCGGGATCGCCGTCAGGGGCCGCGCAATAGCTATCTACTGCGACGCCTGTGGCGTCAAGCACTTCCAATTCGGCGAACTGCGTCAATGTATAATTGCCGCCGCAGGCCGGTTCCGAATTCGCTCCGGGCGCCATGGTGTAAACAATAACGAGTTCGGTCCCGTTCTGAATCTCACACGCATCAGTAAATTCCAGTGAAAAGGTCGTCGCGCCTGCTGATGGGGCAACATAATCCAGCGGCGCGCATCCGCTGCCAGCGCCATTGAGCGTGACCGAAAGCGAACCGCTCTGATATTGCAAATTATTCGCGCCACGTTCCGTAAAAATCACGTTCGCATCCGCGTCATCGCCCCAATTTACGCCACTCCACCCCGCGCCGTTAAAAGTGTACGTGTTTTCGAAGGTAAACGCGCATTCGCCGACATTCGTCCGGGTGCGCGTGGATTCGATGACCGGCGTGCCTGAAGCATCCGACGGGTCGGGACATTCCGCAATGGTTGAGACGGAATCCGAGGCGGGCGGCAGATTGCAAGCGCATTCTTCCAGTCCCGCGACGCTGACGCTATTGGTCCAGTCCTGGCCGCAGCTAGAACAGATCGGAATTTGCGGGAACTCAACGGTCGTCTCGCCCATCGCCGGAATCGTAAAATCCTGTTGATAGGTATAGACTTGCGTGCCGCTGACCGGCAGGGAGGTTGAAGCCGGGATGTCCCAGATAATTTGTCCATCCGTTGCGGCATCGTAACTTCCGCCAACAATCGGCGAGCCTGAAAATGTTCCAACATCCCAGGCCGTTGGATAAGAATCTGTTACGCGCAACACGCCATGATCGTAGTTCACCGGCGCGGTCGGATAACGATAGGTCACGGTAATATTACAGGAAACGGTTTGTTGCTGATCCTCAATAGGCGTAATTGGTCCGATTTCCACGCCGCCGATAAAACACTCTTTGCTGACTTCCAGGGTCGGGCGTTCGAAGGTGATTTGCGCGTTTGCCGACACATTAATCTGGTTGCAGGCACAGCAATCCGTGCCGGTAATACTCACGGAATTTTCCCATAAAACGTCAGTACAGAGAATGCCATTGCACAACGCGCTATCGGTCGGCACGGTAAAATGGGCGGTATAAATCAAGGTTCCATTACCATCAACCTGATCCTCCGGGATCGTCCACTCGATGACACCGTCCGTCGCAGTGTCGTAGCTAGCCGGATCATTGCCGCTATTCTCCGAAATCGCCGCATAGTCCCAGATTGGCGGATAGGTATCCTGAACCACAAGATCGCTTGGAGAACAATCCACAGAAGCGTAATTCACCGTAATCTCGCAGGAAATATCCAACGGGGCATTAAATAACGGCGACACTGACGTATTCCCGGCGATGTCGCAGGTTTTGCTGACGGTCACGGTCGGCGGCGCGGTCGCTGGAGCAAGAGCGACCGTGTATGTGCTGGAATCCAAAGGCGGGGCAAAGGGGATTTGACAATCATTTTCATAATCCGGCGTCCACTGCAAGGTTCCGCTTTCGAGCGGATTCCCGATACTGCACCATTCAGTCGCAGGGGCTGGCGCGGAATAGCGCAGGCGATATTGCAGCGATACCGATCCTAACGGAGGAATATCGCCAATCTTCAGCGTATCAGTGGCCGGATCGTATGACGCGCCGGGGGGGGGCGAGGTGACCTCAACCACTTCAAGCGGGCCGAAATCCAGAGCGACAAATGAGACCTCGCGCGCCCATCCATCGCCAACGTTGCGAATTTCCATCGTCTGCAACGAATCGGTTGGCGCGGACGCGCAATAAGGGACATCCACATTGATCGGCTCCGGATCATACTCCAACAGCGGATGGCCTAACTGCAAATCCACGCTGGCTTCCGCAACCACAGGGACGAGGCAATCTTCCGAACCACATCCCCAGGACGCTGAGACTCTATTGGTCAAGCCCATGCATCTGGAAACGGTCGTATCAACATAAATATCAACGACATCGCCTTTGCGCATATCCGCAAGGCTGTCACAATCGGGAACGCAATAACTGTCATCGGTGTTTTGATCAAAAACGCGCGAGATTGCTGTCTCTCCATCTGTAAACGTCAAACCGAGCCCACGCAAATCGGTCACTTTAACATTTTTCACCCGACCATCGCCGCTGCCAGTCACGCGAAGACGCCAGGTGACAATATCGTTGAGCGCAGCCGGAGGTTCGGAACTCTCGCCAGTCCATGTCACCGCGCCCGTCGCATCCCTGACTTGCGTTGCCTCTTTTTCAATAGTGATCGCGCCAGGAGCGACAAAGAATTCGTAATTTCTCGATGCCGTCCCCTGGATATAACTACCAAGGTTATCAACGTCTTCGAAATAATATGTCACGCTGGTTTGATGTTGTCCGGAAACGGCATCACATGCTGCGGTATAAAAGAAATCAAAACTGCGAATACCGGTGCCGTATTCCGTATCACGGCAGGCGACAGGAACGCTCTGCCCAGACAGCGATGATGTCAGAGGATCAAATCCAGCGGGCATGACATTGGAAATCGAAACATTGACAGCATCTTCATCAGATGTACAGGTACCCGGATCGCCATCGCCAGCATTGATCAACGTCACTCTGAAGCCTACGACTTCACAGTTAAAAATCTTCGTATTATACGGCACGACATTGCCGTCGGCATCCAATTGCTCAATCGTTACGGTCAGGCTTCCCGGCGCAATCGGATCATAGACGGTGACGCCGACGATGCCGGGCTCTCCGGTGTCGCATGTGCCATTTTGGTTGAGATCGAGGCAGACCACGCCCTCGACGACGCGCTCTTCGTAGATCGAGGCTTTCAGCACGATGAAATCGGCGACGGCGGTTTCGGCGACGCCGCCGGGAACGACGACGATTTTGATAATCGGCTGATTGTCGAGCGGACGATATGGTTCGGGCAGGGTTTGCGGATCAATCCAGACGACGTGCGCGCCCGGTTCCATATTTTCGAAGCGGTAATAGCCATTTTCGTCGGTGACGGTGGTTTTGATGTCGCTGCGGATATTGACGGTCACGCCAGGAATCGGAATGTCCGAGCCTTGATCATACTGTCCATTGGCATTGCGATCATAATAGATGCGGCCTTCGGCCACGCCGACCAACTCGAACTCGCATGCCTGATATTCCGGCAGCAGCAGCGTTTTCGGCATCCGCAATGCCATGCCGACGCGCAGCGTTTCGGAGGTCAACTCGTTAAACAACATGATCTGTTTGTAATTCGACGATTTGCCGGTCAATTTCGCGGCGATTTTGGAGAGCGTGTCGCCTGCTTTCACCATATAGACGCAGGCGTCCTCTTCCGGCGTCGGCGTCGCGGTGGGCGTCGGTTCCGGCGTCATTGTCGGAATTGGCATCGGCGTCCCCTCCTGGGAGGGGGGAGGGGTGGGTTCTGGCGTCGGAAGGACGATTGTTTCAGCCTCGTGCATCAGCGGCCATGTCACGGTTCTGGTTTCGCCAGGGGCAAGCATCAACGCCTGGCGCAGTTCGACGCTCGAACGGTAGCCGGACGGCAACGTCTCCGGCAAGAGATGGAGCGAATAGGCGGTGGGGGCGATGGGCGCAAATGCGGCCTGCCCATCGGCGTCGGTCATCCCTTCGAGCGTTTTGCCATTGGTCAAGCGGATGGTGATATTGGCAATCCCCGGTTCATTGGCGTCTTGAGCGCCGTTTTTGTTCAGATCGTCGAATGCGATGGCGCGGATTTCGCCCGGTTTCAATTTCACGCCGACATAGACGGTTTCATGAGCATTCGGCTTGAGCTGCGCGAGGAAAAAGGCGTTGGTGGTCAGGACAAATTGCTGCGGCAACGCGGATTCTTTGACCATAATCGAATGCGAGCCTGATGGCAGGCGTTCTGCGGTCGCTGTTCCGGTCTGATCGGTTATCAATTCCCGCGCATCGTCAATGACGAATGGAATGCCTTGCAGCCGGGGTTCGTCGGGATCGAATTTCCCATCTGCATTGAGATCGTAAAACGCGAGGCCGGTCAAATCCGCCCAATCGGTTTGCAGGCCGAATTCGGCGTAACCGAGGTCGCGTTCCGCTAATGTCAGCAGCACGGACGCCTCGGTGGTCAGGCGGAATGCTTGCGGCAGCAGGCGCTCGTCAAGCGCCACGACCTGTTCGCCTGGCTTGACTTCCGCAAAAAAGACGTGGCCTTCCTCATCGGTCTTTTGTTTCAGCAGATCGCGCACGAGCAACAATTCGATGTCCGGCAGCCCCGGTTCATCAGCGTCATGCGCTCCATTGCCGTTTTTATCCCAGAAGACAAGCGCGTCAATATCTGCCATGCCTTTGCGACCGCCACCCCGGACGGTCAGGAGCAATTTCACCGGCCCTGCCGTAATTTCACGTCCACCGGCATCATTGGCCGTGACCGTTGCGGCGTTATAATATCGCCCGGATTTTGCGCCGCTGACCACAGTGGCCTGATAGCGGAGCGTCACGTCATCTCCAGCCTTCAATTCGCCGATCTCCCAGTTCAAGCGGCCATTGCCAGAGGATTGCGGATCAAATGTCGTGGCGTTGCCGTTCAGCACGGACGAGCCTTGCGCATAGCTCAAGACGGACGGCAAGTCATCAAGAATTCGGACATTCCTTGCCACGCCTGAGCCGTTATTGGACACCGTAATCGTGTACAATACAATGTCGCCAACGTCCACGGCATCCTGATTGGCGCGTTTCGTAATCGTCAGGTTCGGCACTTCGATGGACGAGCGCGTATCGGCTTTCACCGGTTCAGGCAGTCCTACGGCGGAGAGGGTGGCGCGGTTGACAATGTCGCCGCGCGGTTCGATGTCGTCGCGGACGCGGACAGTGATGGTAAATTGGCCGCGTTCGCCCTGTAATAAGACGGGATGCAGCTCAAAGCGCAAGGTCTGGCCGTCTTGAGCGATTAACGGCACGGAACTGGATTGGAATTGCACCTGCTGAGGGAGTTCGTCTTCTACCACGACTTCCAAAAGCGGAATGTTGCCGGTGTTGCGATAGCTGAGCGTATATTCAATGAGAGCGCCCGGCGTAAGGGTGCGTTGATCGGCAGTTTTGGAAAATTCGATCTTCGGGGCGGTTTTGGCCAGCGTTGTGATCACGGCGTCGCTATCCTGAATCGCATTCCTGGAAAGCGACTGCGCCGTCAGCGTCAGGGTCAGCGAGGTAAATTGGCCTTGCAGCGGGAGTTCAAGGAACGTCGCAATCGTGGTTGTTTGCCCGGAATTCAACGTAATTTCCGTAGGGATTCGCCCGATTTTCACCGCATTTTTGCCTTGCCCGGTTTCTTTGGGGGTCAGTTCCAGCGTCAGGCGATAGGTGTCCGTCGTATCGCCGAGATTGATGACCTCGAATTGATAATAGAGCGTACCGCCGAGGGTGGCGGGCTGCGGCTGGGGCGCGATGACATCCACCTGAAGATTCGGGGTTGGTGTCACGCCCGGTTTCGGCGTGGGGGTCTTTCCGGGCTGCGGCGTTGCTGTCGGCGAAGGCGTTTCTTCTGGTTTCGGCGTCGCTGTCGGCGTCTCTTCCGGTTGAGGCGTTGGCGTTGGCGTCGAAGGCACGCACTCGCCGAGATAATCGCCATGGTTGAGATGGGTTTGCAGGGCGCTTTCGTTAATTTCGATGGTTTGCGGGTTATCGGTATTTCCTGGCGGAAAATGGCAGATAGTGATTTTTTTCTCTTCAGGTTCAGGCGATGGCTCTACCATCGCCAGCATGAGAGACGGCGCGCGCTCGGAGGATTCCGCATGAATCGCTTGATTCGCTGTCAGCCAATTTACCGCGATTCCGGCGGCAAGAATGAGGCAACTAACCACCAGTGCCATCTTAAACATGTTCTTTTGTGTTTTCATATCGTTCCTCCTGACTCTCCGCAATAAACTGCGCATACCGTTCGAGATGTTCCTGAATCGTCCGAGAAACATCCTGATTTTTACTTTAATAAAATGGTAACTATTTAGCCCGTAGGGCTTGAAGTATTGTAGAATCGGCAATATCCCCGAGCGTTCGCCGTAGGCGATAGGGAACGACCAGAACCGCTACGCGGTAAAAAAGAGCCGTTTATGACCATTTTCTACAACACCTCAAGCCCTACGGGCTAAATGTATTGGCACAGAACATTATGGTCAGAAAAAGCTGTCAGACACCTTCGAGGTGTCTGACAGCTCTGTCCATAACCTTTTGCGTCAATACACCTATGGCCTAAATAGATAAAAGCGCCAACGCAAACGCTAACGCCCCCGAATCATTACAATTTTCCGATCAATCGAATATAGGCGGAATGCGCGGTGTAATCCGTTTCAGGCGCATAATGATCTGCAAAGGTCGAATATTGATACCCAAGCGCAAACTTGATAAAACGCGACACCTGCCACCCCACTTCGCCTAAGACATCTTCGCGGCAATTGTCCGCGTCAATATCCACCTGCTCCCGTTTGTATTGAGCTAATCCGTCCCAGGAATCATTAAATTGCTGCCCGAGACTCAGAAAATAGGTCATGGTGCGGGTTTTGGCTTCCGGCATCAGCGATGCATCCAGTAAATCCCGCTCCATCAAGACCGAACCAGTCAAACGGGTTCGGCGCTGATTCAAGGCATAATTGACGCGGAATTCAGTTTCATCTTCGATGGTTTCGATCTCGTCTGTTCTCGCATCTTTCTCCTGGTCAAGATCGTATGTCAAGCGCAACGTTAAGTCTTTCAATGGGTTATAGGCGACGCGGCCTGTAATCGTCAGTCCTTCGGTTGAATATCCGCCAGTCGCGGCGTCCGGGTCATCATGCCACATTTCCTGGCGAAACTCGACTTTTCCGTAGGCGTCAATTCCTTCCATCGGTTGATAATCCGCGCCGAAGATCGCCGTATGCCGCTCGGAAATCAGGGTATCGGCTACCAAATCATGATCCGCGCGATATTCATACGACGACGAAAACGACAGGCGCTGCCATGCGCCAACATCGAAGCCGATTTCAGACGTATCCTGGCGCTCGGTATTTTCATCCAGCGTTTTGTCTCGAATCCAGCGTTCGCGCTGTTGAAGATACCATGTTGTCCGTTTGAAGGGTTCGGTTTCAAGCCGTGCCACTGCCTGATGCGACAGCGTATCGTCATCCTGTTCGGTGTCGTCTTCAAAATCTTCACGTTCGTATTCTGCCCGCAGCATGATCTTTTTTAACGCCGGAACATTTCTAAAATCATGTTTGGCGCCAATCGAAAAAATATTCGAATGAGCATCAGTCTCTTTGAGCGTCAAATCATCGCGATTCTGAAGGTATTCGAGCCGCGAAAAAATCTGCGTATGCTCGCGAATCGTTCCATTATAGGCGATATACGGATTAAGCGTGGTGAGCGTCGGCTCGCTTTCATCATTCGGGATATTGTCCTGAAACATGTAATACCCGATTTCGACAGAATGCGAGGAGAGAAACGCATATTTCCCCATCACGTCGAGTTCCTGCTCATCAGGCTCAATGTCAGGATTCGCAAATGTCAAAAAATCGCGTTCCGTGCGATGAAACGCGCCATGCATTTCCACGCGCTCGCCGAACTGCCCGTCGGCAGTCGCCCGAATAGCCTGATATGACGGGTTGTCAGGGTTCTGATAATCCTGGCTGACGGCATATTCCACCGATGTATTGACCGCATCGAACACATTCAGCGCGCCATTCAGGCTATACACCTGTTGCCGGGCGTCCGCGCCTTCGGACAGCGAGGGTTCCTTATCAAATTCGGTGACGTAGGTCGCGCCCACGCTGGCCCAATCAGTAGGCGACACCGTGACACTCCCGCCGCCGGTCGCTGCGCTGAATGACGAGGATTCTTCCTCGCTGCGATAGACGACAACGATCAACACCGGATCGCCGTGAAATGTCTCGCGATCCACGGGATCATTAAACCGAATTTCGCCCGCGTCGTAGTCAATCGTGTAATCCTCGTTGCGCGTTTGGGAAATGCGCTCGATGGTTTGTTCGAGATTGTTGCGGTTGCGAACTTCCAGCGTCACGACTTCGCTGCCTGGCACAACAGGCGGATGCCTGAGATCATACGGGCCGGAGGTTCCATCAGCGCGAAGCTCATCTTTTTCCACGCTTCCCTGCGCCAATGCACCGTAGGTCGTTGCGTTGACATGGTCGGTTTCCGCATGAAACGTGAGACCGCGAAACGGGCTGACGTATCGGCTGAAATAATTTTCGGAGAAGATATCAGATTGGTCGCCAAATGACAGGTAATTTTCGTCGCGAGAAAGCGTGAACAGAAAATTCAGCGCGTTCCCTTCATCATCATATTCTTCTTCATCATAACGTAAAAATCCTTCCAGCCCATAAGAATGAAATAGCGTGCCATTCACGGTAAATGACGCGAATCCATACGTGTCAACGCCTTCGTCAAAACCATCGTCGCTGTTGGCAAATGCGTCGGCGTCTCCATCAACAGAGGCATAATTCAGCCGCAACATGCCCAGTCCCAAAATTGAAACGTCTGTTCCGCCTTTTTCATCTCGCCACACATACGCTTCGCTCTGCAACGGGAGGATCAGCGCCGTCCAGAGCAGTATAATGAACACGATAACAATAATACATTTTTTCTGCATTCTTCTGGTCTCTGAATATTGCATTTTATAAAAACAGGCATTGAGATAGACATCAGTGATGCGATCTTTTCCTGTCAGGGATGTGCATCATGACAGCGATTATGGAAGATCAATGCTCGTTTCTATATAATAACGTTTTAGCCCTTAACACGGGTTTATCCCCCTTCTGTTCGGAAATGTGCTGTATGCGTAGGGCAGAACGCGGCACTCGTCAATCATATAAGTTCTTCTCGTTAACAAGCAAAAAATATGCCATCCTGCGCAGATTCGCACTTTAGCAGGCGATCTCCCTCACTTCTGTCAATTGCCACTCATCAATAATGAGACATTTTGTCCCGTAATTCCTTCAAATTCCCATATTTCAGGGAACGACATTTTTTGTCGGCATGGGACAAAATATCTCATAATATGTTACTCGTATTAATAACTGTCTCCACAGCAAACAGGTCAAACGAACGATGAGAGGAATGCTGAAGCCTGCCTTGACGACTAAAGTAAGCGTTGGCACTCAACCTTTCCCAATAGCCTTTAAAAATTCGTTAAACAACTTGCTCCGTATTTCTTCTTAAGAAAAAAGGGTATTGACTTTTTTTCCAACGTTCTTTATACTTTTTCCATCAATATCATTGATATATTCCGAATAATTCATGCAAAGGAGAATGCTTTTATGTTTATAAAATGGGACGAACAATACGCTGTGCATATCCGACTGATGGACGACCAACACAAACGCCTATTCGACATGATCGAACAATTTTACCTCGCTCTTCACCATCGAGAGACGCAACGCGCGATGTCCGAATTATTATCGGGGCTGACTGAGTACTCGCTTTACCATTTTCATGGGGAAGAACGGATGATGTCACTCAACAACTATCCGCTGTATGCCGCGCATAAGAGCGCGCATGAAAAATTCATCATCACCATTAAGGAATTTCACGAGCGTTTTGACAGCGGCAAACTGCTGATTCCGATTGAAGTCGCGCAGTTTATCAAGCAATGGTTATCCAATCACATTCTGATGACAGATAAACAATTAGGCAAATTTCTGCGCCAAATTGAGAGCAAGGAGGATTAACTGTTCGCGCGGCGCAGCAAAAGCATGGTCAACATCCCGCAGATTCCGCCCCACAGACATAAGATGCCGATGCCTGCGAAAAGAGTGAACATCTCCGGCTCAGCCGCCATAAGCGCGTGGCTGATGAGGTATCCCATCCCGACAGGCGTATATTTTAACATGCTGAACGGCATTCCAGGCGCAATCGCATAATAAAAAAACGCCACATGCGCAATGGCGAAACTCCCTGTCGCTAGTAGCGCGGTCAATCTATTGGGCGTCACCGCGGAAACCAGGAGTCCGAAAGCAACGCCAACAAGGGCAAAAAGATACGCGAACAACCACCAGAAAAAAAGATGGTCAGAGAAAGGAAACTCGGCTGATAAAATAAGAATAAGGAGAGCCGTTTGGAGGAATACGACGATAGAAAGGAGGCGATATTTCGAGAGCAAGTAGGCTGGAATCGTCACTCCGATCATCTGTTCACGTCGAAAGATCGCGCGTTCTCTCACAATCTCCTGACATGCTGCGAAGCCACCGCACCAGAAAACGGCCAACGGCAGCCAGAACATCAGGGTATGTGATGGAATAGACGCATAATGCTGCGTCAGCAGGAGTACTCCGACAATAAACGCGACTTGACAAAGAAACAATAACATGCGAAACGGGTCGCCGAGAAGAACAGCGCCGTACCGTTGCGCCAATGCGCCAGATTGTCGAAATAATGCGTATTGCATAGTAACGTTCGCTGAAAAAATGATCGTCAAAACCAATTCATCTATAAACATTCATTATATCGGTTTTTCAAATGTCAAGTCTCAAAAAAAATTTTTTATTAGATGATTCCACGACGAAAGTCAACGAAACAATGAGATGTGAGGTCATTTCTGTCAGCCGCCGCACGGATGTTCCAGCGTGGTATGCGGATTGGTTCATGAAGCGCATTCGCGCCGGATTCGCGCAGTATCGCAATCCATTCGGCGGGCAAACGCATGAAGTGTCGCTGCGCCCGGAAGATGTGATGGCGTTCGTCTTCTGGTCGCGGAATTACGCGCCGCTGCTGCCGCATCTGCCAGAACTCGATGATCGCGGCTACAGCAGTTATTTTCATTTCACGCTGACCGATTACGACACACCACTTGAACCGTCTGCGCCGCCAACCGATCACATCATTAAAATCTTTCACGCGCTGGCCAATCGTTATTCGCCGAAGCATGTGCTGTGGCGCTTCGATCCGATCATTTTTTCAGAGAAGATGCCGCCGGAACGAATGCTTGAACGATTTGAACGCCTTGCGGAACGCTTGAAAGGGACGACGGAACGGTGTTACATCAGTCTGGTTGATTCGTATCAAAAAGTGCGGAAAAATGTCGAACCGCTCATAAAGCAAGGCTGGTGGGGCGAACCGCCGAATCAGGAAACTCTGCAATCATTCGCAGCGCAGCTTGTCGCGCTTGCGCAGCGAAACGACATCACGCTTCATGCCTGCTGCGAGACCGTCTTTTCAGGCATTGACGGTATTCAGCAGGCGCATTGCGTTGACCCGCTGCTATTGGCGCAACTGTTTCCCGACACATTCCACGCGCTCCGCCCCGCGCCGACTCGCGAAGGCTGCGGCTGCTTCGCCAGCCGCGACATCGGCGCGTATGACACCTGCGTTCACGGCTGCGCCTATTGTTACGCCAACGCCAGCCACGCCAAAGCGCTTGCCCGCTTCAACAAGCATGATCCGCAGCGTTCAAGCTTGTAGCTGTCAGACACTTTGAAAGTGTCTGACAGCTTTTCTCGCGATCAAACGATCAAGCACGCTCGCGGAGATTTCCCGACAGGCAGAGATTCCAGTACGCGCAGATCGCCATGTTCAAAATCAATCGCGCAAACAGAGAATTCGCCGCGTTCAGAGAGTGCGAACAGCGCCTTGCCAGATGGCGCGACCGCTAAATCGCGCAACGCGGGAATCGCAAGGCGGCTGCCTGCGGAAAGCTGATTCGTCGCGGAATCAATCATGACGCAGGCGATTTCGCCGCGTTCGCGATTCAAACTGAACAACAGGCGTCCGTTCGGCGCAATGACAATCCGGCTGCCGCCAAGTCCAGGAAATCCGGCGGGAAACAGCGTCAACTCCTGCGTCAATTCTAAGCGCCCGGCGCGGAGATGCAGGCGATACGCCGCGATGTTCCCGGCCTCGTCGCTGACATAGGCCAGCGGCTCGAATGGGTGGAAACACAAATGATACGGAGGCTGTTCGCAATTGACAAACGGCATGTCGTTCGGGCGCAGCGTTCCATTCTGCTCGTCGAACAGGCATTGCGCGATCTGCCGCGCATCCGGCTGAAGCAAAAATACAAACCGGTTCGAGCGGTCAACACGCACGGCGGAAATATACGTTTCCATCTCAAGCCATGCCACCGGCAGCGTAATGAATTTCCCGAAAACATCAATCGCATGGATTGCCAGAATTTCGGCGTTCGGATAGGTGGAAAAGAGGAAACGCCCCGAAGAATCAACACACAAACAATCAGGATCAGAATCAAGCGACAACGTTGCATGCGGCGTTAATCCGCCAGAGGCCGCATCCCGTCGAAACGCCGCGATTTGATAACTGGCGCGAAGCCCGACAATCAGCGTGTTCCGATCCGGCGTCATCACAAGTTGCGCCGGATTTCCCGGCGCTTTCGTACTGCCGGACGGCGTTAGCGCGCCTGTTTCCGGTGCGAAAGAACAGATGGCGATTTTATCCTCGCCGCTATTCGAAATATAAATAAAGGTTGACATGCGGACGTTCCTGCCATATTCCCAAAAACGATGTCAAGAAAGAAATGAATCTTTGGAGTGCAAACGCTTTCTTCTGCGGCAAAAGCAAGCTTTTACACTCCTACTGCATGGAGGAAGAAGCGATGAAATACCGACGATTAGGGGAAACAGATTTGCGCGTGTCTGTGATTGGCTTGGGAACGTGGCAATTGGGCGGAGAATGGGGCAAAGATTTTACGCAGACCGAGGTGGACGCCATTATCGAGGCGGCGCGGGAAACCGGCATCAATCTGATTGATACCGCCGAATGTTACGGCGATCATGTGTCGGAACGGTTGATCGGCGAGGCGATTAAGCGAGATCGGGGGCAATGGATCGTGGCAACGAAATTCGGCCACCGGTTCACCGGATTCGTCGAACGCGACCAACTGTTCGGCGCGGCGGATGTGCAAAAACAGCTTGAAGATTCGCTCCGCGCCTTACAGACTGATGTGATTGACCTGTATCAATTCCATTCCGGCACGAACGATTATTTCGATAATCAGGAACTCTGGACGATGTTAGACAAGCAGAAACAGGCGGGAAAAATCCGTTTTCTCGGCATTTCAGTGACGGCGACGCGGGAAGATTTTCAGACGCATCAGACCGAACGCGCCAAATCCGTCGGCGCAAGCGTGATTCAGGCGGTGTATAACCGTTTGCAGCGCAGGCCGGAAAAACTGATTTTCCCGATCTGCGAGCGCGACGATCTCGGCGTGTTGGCGCGCGTGCCACTTGCCAGCGGCTTGTTAAGCGGGAAATATGCGGCGGGCGCGACCTTCCCGAACAATGACGTGCGCTCAAAGCAAGACGCCGAAAAAATGCGGGAACAGCTTGCGGAAGTCGAACGGATTCGACGCGAAGAAGTGCCTGCGGGCGTGAATATGGCGGAATGGGCGTTAGCGTGGTGTTTGAATCTGCCAGTCGTCAGCAGCGTGATTCCGGGCTGTAAAACGCCAGAACAGGTGCGTCAGAATGCCGTTGCCGCTGAATTGGTGTAGCGCAAGTTGTCAGGCGCTATGCGGATGCTGGCTATTTTACAGAATATCGCGTGGCAGGTCTTTGAAAATCAGGCGGAAAGAGACATCTTTTGCCGCGCATTGCTGTGATCATGAAACAGCTCCAGCAGGACTTCCGGGTGTTTAGACGCTACAAGCAGCAGCGATTTAGCCGCGCCGCGAGGCTGCTGCGTTCCGGTTTCCCATGATTGCAACGTTTTTACGCTGACGCCGAACAGCGCGGCAAACGCCAACGGACTTAACTGCATCGTTTCACGAATCGTTTTGGCATCAACGGAAGCATCAACGGCGTAACTTTTCCCTTCGCCCCGTTTGAGCGCCTGAATGCCTTCTAATATTTCTTCTCCGATATTACGTTTCTTCATCGTCGAACTCCTCTTTGATTCGGCGTAGAATATGCGCCGGAATATTTTCGGCCTCGTTTTTGGCGTAGATGGTGAGCAGCCAGATGTCTCCGAGCGTACTGCGCCAGTAATAGATTACCCGCAAACCGCCGCGTTTCCCTCGTCCCTGTGCGTTCCAACGCAATTTGCGCAATCCACCGCTTCCAGGGATCACATCTCCGGCGTCAGGATGGCTGGCTAACGCCCATTGCAGCCCGGCATATTCGTCATCAGTCAGATAATTTCGCACCAATTTCGTAAATAGCGGCGATTCTTTGAACAGTACCATAAGAACCTTTTATGCAAGGCGGGTATGCCTGTCAAGCAGAATGTGGCGGAGTGCGTTCAAACGGGCGAGACGTTCCCGCGCCGAAACGCGGGAACAAGAAGGAGAAGCAATTACCACTCTATCTGGCAATGATAAGTTCCGCCTGCGCATACGGTATATTTCTTGGAATGTGGATAAGCTAAACATGCCGCCTTAAACGCCGCGAGATCCGAATATTTTTCATAATCACAGAACGCATGTTTGCGATATTGACAGGCACAACCATCTGCCCCAATTGTGCCTCGAATATCACCTCCTTGGCTTTTACACCATGCGTTAAAAGCATCACAACTCTTTTTTTCTACACACATTGTCGAACGATTCGACCACGCATTAGAAATAAATTCCCATAAATTCCAAAGACATGGCAGCAAATTGAATTGTCGAATACTCTTGGCGCAATTGCGTAGAGCGTTTGCCCCGCTATCAACGGCAGTCGTGATACACACAGGATCAAATGCCATGACATCTTCAAAACCTTTCGAACTATCTTTGCCAAGCTGGCATAATCCAGTTCCATATCCAATCGTAGGTCCGGCGGCATCGCATCCAAGACTGAACAAGTCTTTCATCAGATTCAACGCATCCTTTCCAATATCTTTCACTCCCTTGTCAATATCATCCAAACTCTTTTGAGGGTCAAAACTATCAGGAACAGGTTGCCCTGATGTCTGCTTCACGACTTCTTCATTGCCAGAAGCGTCGGTTTTCGTGACGGAAACATCGGCAGTCTGAGATTGCGCGTTATAATTCGAAAATTTGACATTCGTTCCATCAGACGTTTGTACCGTCCACTCTGGGGCATTATAATTTCCATTAAAATGAATGTTTGCCCCTTGTTCTGGCGAATCTTTGGGAATATACGTTATGTCGGATACGGAGGTTAAATTACCAGAACCATCTTTATTTCCAAAAATCGCGACCGATTTTGTCTGGTCTTTATTAACAATCGCCAATCCTAAATCCGTTTGCGAATCTGTCACAGGAATAATGGTAGATGTTGAAGAGGTCGTTGTCGGATTTGATGATGGCGATTCTGGCGTTGTCGGCAAACCTCCTGTGCGCATGG
Source organism: Candidatus Moduliflexus flocculans (assembly GCA_000739515.1). GTDB lineage: Bacteria > Moduliflexota > Moduliflexia > Moduliflexales > Moduliflexaceae > Moduliflexus > Moduliflexus flocculans. Next base: position 953,391 of record DF820457.1, on the reverse strand, counting down.
CTTTCCACGTGCCATTGCTGTATCCGGTATATGTGCCGCTCATTGAATTTTGGTTATGGATAGTTCCTTGAAAATTCCAATTTGCTCCGCGACTAAAATTGAACGTAATTGTATTGTTTTGCGCCGAAATGCTATATGCGCCAGTTAGTGTTAGGGTTTCCTCAACACCTTGATGCTGTTCTGTAACGCTCCCGCTCGATTCTGTCCCCGAAAAAGTTAACGTTCCTTTAATTGTATCACCATAATCGGTTGTCCATTCAAACGCCCATCCCCCCTGAATCCCGCCCCCTCCGCTGCTTCCGCCATTATTCGATGCGGATGGAGTATAAGGCGTATTCGCCGGAAGTTTTTGCATATTGGCAATCAGCGCGAACCAATTTTGAGAGGAAAAAATATTCATCAGCATTGCCACTCTCGCGTTATCTTGAAATTGCTCCGGCCCAAAATAAATTTTGACAGGCCCACTAACTGAGGCTTTCGCGTTTTGCGCCTCGTTCAAAGCTGCTTCAGTTAATTGTCCTTCCTGAATCCAGGCATAGAACACTGTATCATTCTCATTTAATCCAATAGTTAATAACTGATGTTACGCAGCGCCGCCGACAATTCCCCTCCTGGGAGGGGCAAGGGGTGGGTTCGTCCGTGAGTGATTGCTCGTGTCAAGAACCC
>DF820457.1:914079-950114 GCA_000739515.1 Candidatus Moduliflexus flocculans | reverse complement strand
ACTGATGTTACGCAGCGCCGCCGACAATTCCCCTCCTGGGAGGGGCAAGGGGTGGGGTCGTCCGTGAGTGATTGCTCGTGTCAAGAACCCACCCCCAACCCCTCCCCGGAGGGGAGTGTGCGGTCATTCGTCTCGAATCGGCTGCGTAACATGAGTGAATAAGATGAAATGTGCTTTCATTTTTTCAGAGGTTGAAACCTCTGTCTCTACTCTATCGCCTTTTCAGGGCGCTTACATATACAATCCGCCGTTGACGTGAATGACCTGACCGGTGATGTAATCGGCTTTTTCCGAAGACAGAAAACGCACGACTTCGGCGACATCTTCCACGCGACCAAATCGTTTGAGCGGAATCTGCTCCATGTATGCCGTTTTCACGTCGTCCGGCAGCTTTTTCGTCATATCAGTATCAATAAAACCCGGCGCGACGGCGTTCACCTGAATCCCCCGGCTGGCGAATTCTTTGGCCGCTGATTTCATAAAGCCGATCACGCCTGCTTTCGCCGCGGAGTAATTGGATTGTCCGGCGTTGCCAATCGTGCCGATGATGGACGTGACAAAGACGATTTTCCCGGAACGTTGCTTGAACATCGGTTTCGTCACGGCTTTTGTGGCGTAAAACATGCCAGAGAGATTGACATTCAGCACGTTGTGCCAATCCTCGCTTTTCATGCGCATAATCAGGCCATCTTTGGTGATGCCAGCATTATTGATCAGAATATCCACGCGACCAAACTGGCTCATGGTCTGATCTACCAGCGCATTCACCTCGTCTTCAACAGCGACATCGGCTTTCACGGCGAGGCAGACACGGCCTAACGGCTCGATCTCCTGCGCCAACTCATCCACCATCGTCTTGTTCTGCTGATACACGGCGACGATATTCGCGCCAGCGGCGGCGAGATTCAACGCAATCGCCCGTCCGATTCCCCGACTCGCGCCGGTCACAATCGCAATTTTCCCTTCGAGTTCTTGCTTCATCGCTTTATCCCTTCAGCGTTTGAACGACGCTTTCGATGCTTTTCACATCCGACACGTTCAAACCGGTTGCGGTTTTTTCAATGCGTTTCAGCAAACCGGTCAGGACTTTGCCCGGCCCGATCTCGACAAACGTGGTGACGCCCTGTTCGATGAGTTTCCGCATCGAGGTTTCCCACTGCACGGACTTATACATCTGGCGAATTAACGACTCTCGCGCAGCCATGCCGCTCTTCAACATATCGGTTTCCGCGTTATTAATTAACGGAATATTCAAATCATTGAAGGCGATGCCGCGCAAAACTTCCGCTAACCGTTCCGCCGCCGGCTTCATCAGCGAAGAATGGAATGGGGCGCTGACCGGCAGCAGCATGGCGCGTTTCGCTCCCGCCGCTTTCGCCAGTTCCACCACCTGATTGACCGCGTCAACATGGCCGGAAATGACGTATTGATCGGGGGAATTCAGATTCGCTAACATCACGACATTGTCTGGTTTGCTGACTTGCTGGCAGAGTTCCTCGATTTTGGCCTGTTCAAGGTTCATAATCGCCGCCATCGTCCCGACGCCGACCGGCACAGCTTCTTGCATGAACTGTCCGCGTTTGCGCACTGTCTGGACGGCGTCGGCGAAACTGAGCGCGCCAGCGCAGACGAGCGCCGAATATTCGCCCAGGCTATGCCCGGCGACAAACGCCACATCAAGGTCGATCTGCTCTTGAAACACACGCAATGCGGCAATGCTCGTTGTTAAAATCGCCGGCTGCGTATTGGTGGTGAGTTTCAACTCATCTTCAGGGCCTTCAAAACATAATTTAGAGAGGTCGAAACCGAGGGCGTCATTCGCTTCCTGAAAAATGGCGTTGGCCGTCGGAAACGTATCTCTCAGGTCTTTTCCCATGCCAACGGCCTGAGAACCCTGCCCAGGAAAGAGAAATGCTATTTTGCTCATAATCCCCTCGCACTATTTTCTTGCATATTGATAATCTCTTGTATATGGTGACGACAATCGCCTTTGTTCAGGCTAACGCACTTATCAGGACACAGGGAAAATCTGTCAAGTCAAAAGTCGGTTGTTTCTCTTGACAATCTTAATCATACATAGGATTCGAGGATGTTATATCTAAAAACCATCTCTTCTATTATTCGCGTTCGAATCCACAGGGAGGGGAAAACGGATGTTATCCGAACGTTTGATTCACACATTGGAGCAGAGTATCAAAGAGCATTGGGAACTCCCGGCATTTTCAGATTATCAGGGGGAGACATTCACGTACGCGCAGGTCGGATGGCGTATCGCCTATCTGCATGAAGTCTTTCGCCGCAGTCACGTCAAGCAAGGGGATAAAATCGCGCTCTTCGGCAAAAATTCAGCCAATTGGACGATTTCGTACCTTGCGGCAGTCACCTACGGCGCGGTCATCGTGCCGATCCTGCCCGATTTTATCCCGGAAAATGTGCAGCATATTGTCAATCATTCGGATGCGATTTTGCTGTTTGTCGCCGAGACCCTGTATGAAAACCTGGAAGGCGCAGAAATGCCCCACCTGCATGGCGTCTTTTCATTGAGCGATTTTTCTGTGTTGTATCATCCGAAAAAGCAACATTTCGAACAGACGTTACGGCAAGCCGAAGCCGCCTTTCCACCGTTGAATAACCCCGGCTTAACGCCAGACAAATTCGCGCTTCCGGCCATTCAGAATGACGCGCTGGCTTCCATTGTCTATACGTCAGGAACGACGGGTTTTTCTAAGGGGGTCATGCTGTCGCATAACAGCCTGATTGCGAATGTCCTGTTCGCGCAGCAGAACATGCCGTTAGTCGCCGGAGACACGATCCTATCATTTTTGCCATTAGCCCATTGCTACGGCTGCGCGTTCGAATTTCTCTTTCCGTTCAGCGTCGGATGTCATATTACGCTGCTGAACAAGACACCGTCGCCAAAAGTGCTGCTACAGGCGTTTCGAGAAATTCGCCCGCGCTTGATCCTGTCCGTGCCGCTGATTCTGGAAAAAATCTACAATCGGCAGGTCAAACCGGCCTTGAACAAGCCCATCATCCAATTCGCATTGAAATTGCCGATCATTCGAGGCATTTTATTGAGGAAAATCTGTCGTAAATTGACTGATTCGTTCGGCGGCAATTTTACGGAAATCGTGATTGGCGGCGCAGCCTTGAATCAAGAAGTCGAGCAGTTTTTCAAATTGATCAAATTCCGCGTGACCGTCGGCTATGGCATGACGGAATGCGGCCCGCTCATCAGTTACGCGCCCTGGAACCAACATCGCCCGCAATCCTCCGGCAAAACGATCAACTTTCTTGAGGCGACGATTGATTCCGAAGACCCTCGCCAGATCGCCGGAGATATTCTGGTCAAGGGCGAAAATGTCATGATCGGGTATTACAAAGACCCGGACGCGACGCGCAACACATTTGTCCGAGAACAGTGGTTAAATACCGGCGACATCGGCACAATTGACGAAGATGGATTCATTTACATCAAAGGCCGCAGCAAAAACATGATTCTCGGCGCGTCCGGGCAAAATATCTATCCTGAAGAGATTGAGGCGCTGCTGAATAATCTGCCGTTCGTGCAGGAATCGCTCGTTTTAGAAAAACAAGGAAAACTGTTTGCGCTCGTGTTCCCCGATTTTGACGCTGCCGACGCAAAAGGCGTGAGCGAAGCGCAACTGCCCGACAGGATGGAAGCGAATCGGCGTGAACTCAACAAAAGACTGCCCGCGTACTGCGCCGTTTCAAAAATCGAACTTTATCCCAAAGAATTCGAAAAAACGCCGACCCGCAAAATCAAACGATTTCTTTATACGATTCATGAAAATGTGAGTTAAACGATACATGGTCTATGATATTTTGATTGAAATCGGCATCGCGGTGTTGTTAATCTATTTGCCGCTGGCGTTCGGCGGCATGGCGGAAGGCACGCTGCCGCTCATGGAGTTATGGATCGCGTTGCTGATGGTCATCTGGCTGTTCAAGGCATTTGCCCATCGTCATCAAGACCGGCATCATCCCGATCTGCCGAAAGAAATGTCCGCGGTTCGAGTCGTTTCTTCGCCGATCTGGTTGCCGTGTGGCTTGCTGCTTGGCCTGATTCTGCTGCAATGCCTGCCATTGCCGCAACTTGCAATCCGCTGGCTTTCTCCGGCGACGTATCGCCTTTATGCCGATGCCGCAGCAACGATCAATGTTCCGCTGCCCGCATTTTTGCCGCTCTCCGTCTGTTCGTATGCGACAATGACGGAATGGCGAGAATTATTAGCCTATATCATGGTGTTTGCGCTGATGGTGCATAATATCCGTTCGCCCCGGCAAATTCGACGGCTTGCGTTACTGATTATCGCGGTCGGGCTGTTTGAATCGCTGTACGGCATGGTGGAATATTTTTCCGGGCGACATCAGATTTTTTTCATAAAAAAAACAGCAAGCCTCATGGTATCCGGTACATTTGTGAATAAAAATCATTTCGCCGGGTATCTAGAACTTGTGATTCCGTTGGCATTCAGCGTGTTGTTTGCGCGATTAAATGAACGCTCGCAAGCCTCATCAAAGTGGTTTATCCGAGTATTCGATGAAAAATATATGAAAATCTTGCTGACGAGTTTCATTTTACTGATTTTGATTGCCGGGTTGTTCTTAAGCGGCTCGCGTGGCGGCATCATCAGTTTTACAGGCGGAATGGCCTGTCTGCTGCTGATTTCGTTTCAGCAGAGGCATTTGCGAAAAAAAACATTTGTTGTGTTATGTCTATTCCTGTTTGCAGGCGTCATCGCATTCACACTCGGGCATGACGCATTGATCAAGCGTCTGCAAACCCTTCAAAACCTTGACGCCGATACCTCCCTTCAACTCAGGCTGAATTACTGGAGTGACGCCTTGACAATCACGCGCCATTTTCCGGCGTTCGGCTCCGGATTCGGGACATTTGCGCATATTCAACCGATGTATCAGCGAATTCCCTCGGAGTTGACCGTCGAATACGCTGAAAATGATTACCTGCAAACGCTGTCGGAAACTGGCATATTCGGCATGATCCTAGTGCTCAGCATCATTCTTTTGTACGTTCGTTCAACCTGGAGCGCCTGGAAGCGACAGCAGTCACGCTGGGCGATTATCCTGACGGCAGGCGGATTCAGCGCGTTATGCAGCCTGCTGATTCATAGCGCGATGGATTTTAATTTGCAGATTCCTTCGAATGCCTGCCTGTTTACGGTGATTGCGGCGATGACGACCATTGCCGCCCATTCTCGCAGGCGGTTGCATTCATCATCATGAAATTGCAAACACTCCACTCCTGATAGCAAGCGCGGAGATAAAGGGCGTATTATAAGAGGCAGGACTTACGCAAAATATTGAGAGCATCCTTCGACTTCGCTCAGGATGACGGGCGATCCGGCAAGTCATGGTGAGCGAAGTCGAACCATGACCAGCCCAACAAATCAGGCAACTCATCATTTTTGCGTAAGTCCTGAGAGGAAAATTATGCAAAACACAACCGTTTCGTTTTCTTTCGGAGAAAATTGGTACGCCTTTGTCAAACATTGCCTGACACCGGAGCGTGTCGCAATTGCAAAAGAGCATCTTGCCCGATTTCTTGACAAAGAGCAGTTGAAGGGATATTCGTTTCTTGATATTGGCTGCGGCAGCGGTTTATCATCGTTAGCAGCCTGCGAATTAGGCGCGGAACACATTGTCAGTTTCGATAACGATCCGTTTTCGGTTGCAGCCACGCAATACCTGTGGGAATCAGCAGGCAAGCCTTCTCATTGGACAGTGACGGAAGGATCTATTCTGAACGCCGATTTTCTTGCGCACATTGAGAAAATGGATATTGTCTATTCATGGGGAGTGCTGCATCATACCGGACAGATGTGGCAAGCGATTGAAAATGCTGCAAACTTGATGAACGAACGCGGGCAATTGTATATTTCCTTGTATGTCACGACTCCGAAAAGCGCGTACTGGACAAGAATAAAACAACGTTATAATTATGCATCTCCATTGGGAAAGCGTCTAATAGAATTCTGGTTTCTGATGAGTAAATGGTTTCGACAATTGAGAGACGGTCGAAATCCGTTACGAGAAATGCGCGAGTATCAACAACGACGTGGAATGGCATATATGACAGATATTCGGGATTGGTTAGGCGGATATCCTTATGAACATGCGACTATCGAAGAGGTGTTGAGGTTTGCCAGAAAAGAACTGTCGTTAGAATTGGTGAATCTTGCAACCAGCGAAGCAGCAATAGAATATCTTTTCGTAAAGCAGTCGCCACGAAACACATGATATCACGTTATATTCGAGTCTCATCGTTGAAATTTTATATGCTACTGATCAGTGCCGCCGGGCTGCTGTTGCTGTATGCGCTGCCAACGAGTAAGGGGTTGGCAGCGCTATCAGCCTATCAGCATTTTATCAGCATGACTGCTGATAAAACTGAAGCGGTGATGACCGAAGAGCAATTGGATAAAGCCTCTGGCATGCTCGAACGCGCATCGCAATTCGAACATGGCAATCCGCGCTGGCGGATGGAACGCGGGAATTTTTTGCACAGGGCCACCGCCGAATCGCAGCCCCCTGCCGTGAAAACTCAACAACACGAACGATTTCAAGAGGCTGAATTCGACATCAAATACGCGGTCTTACGCGATCCAGCAAACAGTTGGAATTATTATGAGTTAGGGAGACTGGAACTGAGCCGGGGAAATTGCTCAAGCGATGCAGGGAAACTCAACGCAAAATGCCGCGCTGGAAAATTTTTCGCCGCCGCCATCCGATTTGCTCCCAACAGTGTTTTTCTTCGAACGATTATTGGTGCTTGGTCTTATCAATATGATCGAAACATGGCATTACGATTGATCTATGAGATGGTGAACGAGCATCCACAACATCTCCGAACAGTTTTGGACAATCTATGGCCGACGTTTCAAGATATCAATGTGTTACGCACCTTTTTTCCGGAGACACAGGACAACCTCATGACGTTTGCACGATTTCTATATGATCAACGCCTGGATTATGCCAGCGATATCGAACGCCGTCGCGCATTTCCCGATGAAAAAGCGATCGATTGCGTATTGCAGGCGCATCAACAAAACAATGAACTTGAAATCGGCAATGACGATGGAACGCCAGAATGGCGTACTCATTTGACAGATGACAACGAGCGTATTAAAAAAGAGCTTTGCGTGCCGGACGATATCACCACTTATCGTGAAGCCTTTCTGAAATTATTCATTTCCAGAGGGGATCCCGGAGATTGTACCGTTTTGGTTTCAATTGATGACACACTGATTCGTCAATTCAATCATAGAGAGTTGCCTTCCGAATCTGATTGGATTGACATTTCATTTCCTCCAATCGTCTTATATGGGAAAAAAAGAATTTCGGTATACGTTAGAACATTAGGTGCTTCATCAAATGGGAATTTTGTGAACGTATGGGGGGATTCTGACGTTCCGACAACGAATAGCGTGTTCAAATTCGACAGTATTGACACACTTAATCAGGGACTACATGCTCAGGGAGAATATATGATCCGTCTGCTTTTAAGAAAAACAGCAAAGAACCCGGAGAACAGGACCTCTTTAGAATAGATGGATTTCATGACTGATAAGTGGTTGCAATCCGTAGAGAGAAATACGTGAGCGAGTATCAGAACGCAAAACGATAAACCATGAAAAAATCTATGATACAGCTTGTGTTACACCGATTTTCCTCTCTCGTGTTTAAGAAGATACACTCTTCTCAAATGGCACAGATTCAAAGGGCAACCCTGACGCTTATGACAGGGTTGCTATTGGAAAATGGTATCAGTTTTTTTAAATCGCTGCTCATTGCCAGATATTATGGAACATCAGGCGAATTCGATGCGTATGTGTTGTCGCTGACCCCGTATTTATTTTTATTTGGCATGATCAGTGGTGCAATTCACGCGGCAATGATTCCGCGTTATCTGAAGTGGCAAGAGACTTTCGAAATCGAAACAGCGGTCGATAGGCTTGCCTCATTTACGATATGGTTGCTTGGCGTCCTTGTCTGTATTAGTGTGGCGCTGTGGACTGGGAGCAAGTTCATCTCGATCTCTTTAGGACAGGGATTCACCCCGTCGCAGCTTGCATTAACGACATCACTCCTGAAAATTTCTATCGGTCTCTTTGTGTTGTCTGTATTGATTAATTTGGGAATTGCTCTTTTGCAGGCGCACCACCGTTTTTTCTTTTCGGCGCTTGTCCCTGTCGTTGGTGGAATCATCTCGCTGGGGTATCTGTTGCTTTTTCGACAACAGGGCATATTTTCGTTGCTTTGGGGAATGATTACGGCAGCGTTTGTGGAGATTGCCCTGATTGCATTTGGACTTCGTTCTCTCTTCCCTAAACGATGGCCCCGATTAGCGTTGCTGAATATAGAATTTTTGTCAATCGGACGTACCATGACGCCGTTATTACTTAGCGCATCATTTGGGCACCTTAATGTGGCAATAGATCAAATGATGGCTTCCACGCTTCCAACTGGAAGCATTGCCTCCTTGCACTATGCGATCCGTCTGCATAATCTTTCGACGCAAATGTTCATTATGATGACATCAAGCGCGGTCTTTCCTTTTTTTGCAAAACAAGTAGCGGCGGGCGAATTTGCAGCACTGAAAAAGACCTTTTTGCTGACGATTGCCCGCCTGTTGTTTATTTTGTTTCCAGTCGTTCTTATCATTATTTTTGGGGGAGAATGGTTGGTAAAACAAACGTTTGAGCGTGGCGCGTTTTCAGGAGAATCCACTGTTGCCACAGCAAACGCATGGATCGCTTACTCTATCGGGTTGCCGATACAAGCTGTCGGAATTTTAACAGCCAGGATATACAATGCGTTACAGCGAAATACGATCTTAACCTGGGTTTCCGGCATAAGCATTGGCGTAAATATTCTGCTCAATCGAATATTTATGTCATATTGGGGGCATGTTGGCATCGCCATGAGTACGTCTGCTGTGTACACCATGGTAACAATAGCGCTGGTATACCACCTCTATCGCCATCTCTGGAATACAGCGACAGCAGGATCAAGAAACTAAGGAACGATGATGCACATATTAAGAGCCCAATATCGCGCGTTATTGGTTTTACTTGTTGTGAACGGCGGATTTTATGCCGCCACGTTTCGCGAAGGACATGATTGGGGCGGCGATTTCAGCCTGTATATTCACCACGCCAAAAATCTCGTTGAAGGCATTCCATATAAAGACATCGGCTATATCTATAACCCGAAGAATGCGACAGTCGGACCGGAAACATTTCCGCCGGTGTTTCCACTGGTGTTAGCGCCGGTCTACGCGCTGTTCGGGCTGAATTTGACGGCAATGAAAGTCGAATTACTGTTCGTCTTTTTGATCGCGCTCTGGGTGCTATTCAAGGCATTCGAAGCAGAACTCTCTCCAGCGTATGCGCTGCTTCTGGTCGCCATCATCGGTTTCAACCCATGTTTTTGGGAATTTAAAGACCATATTCTTTCGGATATTCCATTCCTCTTATTCGTCTATCTGAGCCTGCTGACGATTCATCGCGCCTTTCACGCAGAGCATTCTCGTAGAGATAACCTCCTAGCCGGTCTGCTGGCGGGCGTGTTGATGTATCTTGCGTATGGCGCGAGAAGTCCGGGGCTTGTCCTCATTCCCAGCCTGTGGGCGTACGAACTGTTACGACGACGACGAATTTCACGCTTGACGTTGAGCGCCACGATTGTGTTTGTCTGCTTGATGGTGGTTCAGGGCGTTCTGGCGCATAATGATAGCAGCTATGGCGATCAATTTGCCAGTATGACCGTTGAAACAATTTTCGAAAACGTGTGTAAGTACGCGCAGCGAATGGCAATCTTCTGGGATAATGGCTCGTTTCGATTGGGACGGCATGCTTTGTTGTTAGTGACAGCGCTGCTGGCATTCACAGGGTTTGTGATACGCATTCGAGTCAAGGTGACGATTTTCGAGGTATTTGGCCTGTTCTACACCCTGTTAATTCTTCTTTTTCCATTCAGCCAACTCCGTTATTTATTTCCTTTATTCCCGTTGTATGTCGCCTACATGCTCCGCGCTATTGCTGCTTGCTCCAGAGGTATTTTCAGGATGCCTCAGAAATTTATTCCCATCGGCGCGGCGATGCTAATGATTGCGATGACGTATTTCGCTCAATATTCTCATGCAGAATACGGAGCATTTACACCGGGAGTCACCACGTCAACCGCGCAAGAATTGTTTGTATTTATCACCCAACAGACGCCCTCAGATGCAGTCTGCATTTTTCGGAAACCTCGCGTATTAGCCTTATTCACAGATCGACAGTCAGGGATGTATCACCGTCCCGGTTCAGATCAAGAACTTCTGGATTATTTCACCTCGCTTGGCGTTAATTATATTATTACGAGTCCGTTAGACGAATTATTTTTTACTGAGTTTGTTCAGCGACATAATGTTTCATGGAATGTGCGATTTACAAATTCTGATTTTACCGTTTACCAAATAAAATGAAAAAAAAAATCAAAATTGTGTATCTTCTCGGCTCATTTGATATTGGCGGTACGGAAACTCAGATATTAGAAACGCTTCGACGACTTGATCGAGATCGATTTGAGCTTCGCGTTGCAGGTTTTGGAAAAGACGGCGTGTTGCGGCGACAACTCGAGTCCCTCGGCATTTTTGTGACAATGTTCGAGTTTTTTGGACTTAACACAAAAACACGTATCTCATCGTACTGGCATCTTGCGAAATTTTTAACCAGCCTCATCTTCTATATACGGCGAGAACAACCGGATATAGTGCAAACCTTTTTATTCTGGGCCAATATCTATGGTAGCATTGCTGCAAAATTGGCCAGAGTTCCGGTCATTATCACGGGACGACGCGGCCTGAGTGAACGCGATATTTTGCGCCCATATTATCGCTGGCTGCTTGCATTATCAAACCGTTGGGCCACGCTTATTCTGTCCAATTCTGAAGCGGCCAAACAACATTCTCTTTTGCATGAATCCGGTATTACAGCAGATAAAATTTTTGTTTTACGTAATGGAATTGACTACCGTCGTTATCAAGTCACTGTTGATAGACAAAATAAAAGACAAGAGTTGAATATCTCTCCAGACGCTCCAGTTATTGGGATCGTCTCGAACTTACGTCCCTATAAAGGATTACAAGACGCAATCGAAGCCGCAATGTATGTATATCGGTCATTTCCTGATGTCGTGTGGCTATTTATAGGGAGAGATGACGGATTACAGGCAGACTTTGCTGGATTGGCGGATCGTTTGGGAGTTGGTCATGTTGTGCGATTTCTTGGTCAGCGCAACGATGTTCCGGAATTGCTTGCAACACTGGATATTCTGGTATCTTCATCGCATTCTGAAGGACTGCCGAATGCTGTGTTAGAAGGCATGGCCGCAGGAAAAGCGATTGTTGCCACACGTGCCGGTGGCACGATCGAACTCATTGATAATGAACGAAGTGGATTATTAATTCCTGAACGCGACCCCATTGCGATAGCGCAAGCCGTCGAACGGTTGTTACGGGACCAACGCCTGCGTGAACAATTTGGGCAATACGCCAGACAAGAGGCAGAGAGTCGATTCAGTATAGGTCGGCTTATATCGCAAACCGAGACACTTTATAACGAAGTCTGCGGAAAAGGTACATCACACCGGTTACAACCATTTTTGTAAAATTTATTACTGAGGCTATCTAAAAATAACCTTTACACATTGGAGCGCCTCGATAATTATATGTAAGAGAAACTTTTTGATGCTTGGCATAGGTTATGACATCTAAAAGGGATAAAATTAACTTGACAACTCGAAAAAAAATAGTTTACCTTATTGGCACATTAGCCGTTGGAGGTGCAGAACGACAGCTTGTCGAAACAGCGATTCGCCTTGATCGCTCGAAATTCGACGCGCGAATTTATGCGATTTCCAATGGCGGATTGCTTAAACACGATGCTGAACAAGCTGGAATTTCCGTATCTGTTCATGAAACCAAATATCGCGGCATTGTTGCGTATGGACGGAAACTCTTTGCGCTCTACCGCTATTTGAGGCGAGAACGCCCAGATATTCTTCATTGTTTTATGTTTACGCCGTCGTTATACGGCGGCTTCGTATCAAGGTTGACAGGAGTACCTATTTTAATTACCAACCGGCGAAGTTTGGGCATGTTCAAAGATCGCGTGATATATTTTCAATGCCTTGAAAATATTGTGAATCGATTTACTGACAAGGTGTTGGTGAATTCTCACGCAGTCTTATGCGATGTATTGCAACGGGAACGAATCACTGTTGACAAACTGGAAGTTATTTACAATGGAATTGATACCCAGAAATATTCATCTGACATTCTGGCAAAACCGCAGATTACCCAACTAAAAGAACAATTATCAATCCCTGCGGCCTCTCTGGTGATTGGAATGATTGCCAATCTGTATCGCTACAAAGGACATCAAGAATTGCTTCTCGCCATTGCAGAGATCATTCAGAGCTACCCAAACATCTATGCCCTTTGTATCGGAGAAGACCGAGAAGGGCTTCTTTCCGAACTCCAGAAACTTTGTGATAGTTACCACATTCGACAGCATGTCGTGTTCGCGGGTTTTTCATCTGATGTTCCAATGATGTTGAGCATAATGGATATTGTTGTCTCGGCCTCGTATGAAGAGGGATTTTCGAATGCGATTTTAGAAGCGATGGCGGCGGGGAAACCGGTCGTCGCCACATCTGTCGGAGGGAACCCTGAAGCGGTAATCGACGGAGAAACGGGGCGAATCGTTCCAGCGGGAGATGCTCACGCGCTTGCTGCGGCGCTGCTGGAACTATTACATCATCCCAATCAACGTATAAAATATGGCCAGAACGCAAGAAAACGAATCGAGGAACATTTTTTAATGGAAAGTATGATTCATCGCATCGAAAATGTATATGACCATTTGTTGAGAGAAAAAGCATGAAAACTTTGCGAAAAATGATAATATCGCGACCGCTACTGGAATTTTCTGGGACAATACTTGCCGCGTATATTGCCTTTAAGTATTATTCTTCTTCGCCGGTTGCATTCACATTACTCCTGGTTCTCGGAACGATTGCACTCCCGATTATATTAAAAAAACCCGAATACCTCATTTTTATATGCGCAATAGCCCTACCATTTCGGGATATTCATCTCGTCTCAATTCTCTATGTTAAACGGTTATTGATCTGGGGAAGTTTCGGCTATTTGCTTTTACTTCGAATGAATCAACTGCCCACGCAGTTTCCCTTTCGGTATGTGTCTCAATTTACGAAGGCGGTGCTTTTTTTTCTTGTTGCGCTAATTATCTCACTCATAGAAACGGTTGCCGCGTTACATTCAATGGTCGCCATTACAACCGTAGAAGTGAAAGCATCCTTATTCTTTTACGGGCCTCTGATTCTTGATCAACTTGCGCTGGTGTATCTCGCATATTATGGTCTGACGTCATGGACGCATATTCGACGATTGATTGATGTTACGCTCGTTGTATCCGTGATTATCAGTTTATTAGGGATCCTTCAATATATTCTAAACGGCCATGTTCCATATTTAGAGGCATTTTATAATGCAGATATAACATTTTATGGACGAGCGACATCCGTATTCCCAAACCCGAATGATCTCGGTTGTTATCTGGTTGTGATGTTTGTAAGCGCCGTTATATGCGGAGTGACCTCAACTCAGCCAAAAAAGAAGTATGTATTGTACGTCCCAATTAGTTTACTCTGCTTGCTTGGGATGTTCCTATCATTTTCGCGAGGCGCAATACTTCAAACCTTCCTGAGCCTATTTACTGTTGGAGTCATTTACTATTGTTGGCTTTCTCAAAAAAGATTTTCTCGGCAGGCGCTCATTTCAGTCATTCTTTTTATCCTTAGCAGTAGTCTATCAGTATATTTATATGATACATATATGAGAATGCGGCTGATTGGTTATCGAGAGGGAGCGTATCAGCAAGCGTTATATGTTACACATCATACGAACGATTATCTTCGCAGATATGCAGCGCTTCAGGCGGTAAAAACCTTTTCCAGTCATCCGGTTTTTGGGATCGGATTTGGATTGTTTTCGCCTAAACAACTGGCCTATGGACTTTCTCCTCATAATCAGTATTTAAAAATTCTAGCAGAAATGGGAGGCATCGGCTTTGTCTCTTTTCTTTTGATGATTTTTATTCCGATAAAAACTTGCATCAGATCGTATCGAAATGTGCCTGACAATACAAGCAGAGGGATATTCCTCGTGGCATTATCTGGCAGTATCACCACCTTGTTTGGTTATTTATTTTCAGATGCGTTAGCCTCAATGCCGATTTCCGGTTACTTATGGTTATCTTTCGGCTCGATATTTGTTTTAGAACGAGAGCTCTCGCCCGCAAGAAAGCATGCAATTACGTAGACGGAATTTAGCAAGATGCCTCTTTCATGACCAGGATTATGTTTTATTCGGTCTATTTTTTGTCGCATTTGGGGTGCGCATATCTGGAATCGGGTTTGGTTTGCCCAATCTTCTCTGCCGCCCGGATGAATATCATATCATAATGATCGCCCTCAAATTCTTCCGTGGCGATTTGAATCCGCATTTTTTTAATTACCCAACATTTTACATGTATTTCATCTTTTTGATCTATGTGGGATATGTTTTTATTTTTTGGATATCGGGTCATTCACTATCTGAGTTTCTCGTTGAAATCGCCACATCACCCGCTAATTTTTTTCTGTTTGCCAGAGGAGTCTCTGCTTTTCTTGGATCACTCACGATTTTTCCAGTATATTATATTACCCTTGATTTAACAAGGAGTAAGCAAAGCGCACGATTATCTGCCGCCTTTATGAGCCTTCTGTATCTGCATGTCAGAGATGCTCATTTTGCAACGACGGATGTGACAATGACGTGTTGGATCGCCTGGGCGGTCTGGTTTCTATTGCAAGCCTACACCAACTTGCAATATAGAGTCCTTATCTTCGCAGGAATTTTCACCGGTTTATCCATAGCGACCAAATATGCTGGGATATTTTTGATCATTCCGATGGTGACCGTTGAACTCATTCGGATCGGGGCGGTACAGTCCCCCTTAGCCTCTTTTAGACATCTGGTACGGAGAACTCACGCATATCTGCCACATGTATGTTTTTCGAAAAGATTATGGCTATTCACCGGAGTCAGTATCGGCGTTTTTTTTGTGTGGAGTCCGTTTGTTTTTCTTGATATTCGGACGTTTTGGCATGATGTCATGTTCGAGTTTGCGCACGTGACTCAGGCGCAAGGCGTAAACTCGCTTCGAGGCTGGGGATATCATCTTCGCTATACCTTACCGTATAGCATGGGATGGCCGTTTTTTCTTATTGCCCTGGTTGGCAGTATACTCTCTTTCATGCGTGATCCTCGCCAATCAAGCATCATATTAAGTTTCCCCCTGTTCTACTTTATCATCGCGGGAAAAGGGCTGACGGTATTTGTCCGTTATATGATTCCGATGCTCCCGTTCTTTTGTGTATTGGGAGCATTCTGCGTGTCCGAATTCGCTCGAATGATACCTCCTCACTTATGGCGAAAACCTCTACTTATCATACTCACAATAGTTGTTATTTGGCCATCGGTAAAAAATGTCTATCAATACAATCGCCTGTTATCACAAAAAGATACTCGAGTCATCGCGGCAGAATGGATTATAGAACATCTGCCTGACAAGAGCTACATTTATCGAACAGGCACATTATTCGGACAGGTGCAATTTCCTTATGCGATTGAAGCGTTAACCACGAATTATAAAAAAATTGTTCAGCAGGGTGGTTCTGGAGTATTGGTTGATATTCAGATCAAAGCCGCTCTGAACACGCCAGACTACAAAGGATTTTTTGATTGGGAGTATTCTATTAAAAACGTTATGTCTGGCAACCTTCCCGATTACATCATCCTTCAAAAAAGTCCGCTGCTTGGAAGGGATTCGGTTCCTGACGGAATAGAACGCCTGATAGACGAACAGTATTGTCTGATCAAAACATTCGAAGCCGGGAATATCAGACATAAAGAGAATTGGTATGATCAGATGGATACGTTTTATCTTCCATTTCACGGGTTTTATGAAATCGAACGTCCTGGCCCGAATTTGCATATCTATCGCCGGGTGTAGTTTTCTATGAAATTGCAAAAAACACAACCATGAGTTCGGAAAATTTCTGCATTCTATTCTTATTAGGCCTGACCGTGTGTCTGTCGTTGCTCATGGGGAAAGGCTTGCTTTTTTGGCATCGTTTTCATGGGTTCTCCTGTCGTTCTTTATTCGGAATCGTCGTCGTAATAGGATTGGTGTGCCGTATCGCGTTTGCCCTGAAAACCCCAATATTCTACGCCCCTGACGAACAGTCTCATTTCAATTACATCAAATTTTTGAGCGAATCTCATACATTCCCGATCCAAACAAGTCAAACCGGGGATGCCTCTAATGATTGGGAATACTATCAACCACCATTGTATTATTTACTCATGACGCCAGTTTATCGGATTGCCGCATTGTTCTTTCAAAATGAAGAGGCAATTGTACGGATAATTCGCTGCGTATCAATTTTGCTTTGGTTCTCCAATGTTTGGTTTGCCAAACAATTTTGTCGCCGCGCAAACATTAACGATGAATTAGGACGAGCTTGCGTTATTATCTTTGTCTGCCTGCTGCCGACATATACGTTTTTATCATCAGTCATCAATAATGATAATTTGCTTATTACTTTGGGAGGACTCTTTTTTTGTTTACTATTGCGAGAAGGCGAAACATTAAGTCAAACAATCGGAATGGGTGAGGTTCTTGGTCTTGCATTATTAACAAAACTAAATGCTGTGGTTTATGTATTTGCGATGATTTTGTTTTTTGTTATTAACAGCAAGAGACAACATCGGAGATGGCAACAGACGCTATTCCATATCAGTATTATCCTGACGATCTCTGTAATCTTCTGGGCACCATGGGGATTGAGAAACTATCATGTTTATGGAAGCCTAACAGCGGAAAAAATTGCAAATGTGCCGAAAGTATGGGATTCGTTTCCGATTGCGGTAAGCTATATCGGACGATCTTTGATAAGAACATTTTGGTCTGTTTCTGGTATTGGCAATAATGTGCGCGGATACTTTCCAATTATCGGAGTTCTCTTGACGAGTACAGCATTTTCGGGGCTCGTGACCCAACATATAAAAAATAGGATGCGTCTTCCGATGATTCCCTGGGGTGTGATGCTGTTGACTATCCTTTTTAATCTCATTTTGATCTTCCGTTTTGGGTTCTTATATGGTCAGGCTCAGGGGCGATTTCTCTTTCCGCTGCTTTTCCCGCTCGCAGTATTTTTCTCGCGTGGTATGAGAATCATTCGATTGAACGACTTCCACATTCGTCTCGTTGGATTGTTTATGACATATACAGTAATATTTACCCTGTTCAGTCTTTGGATGTTTACACGACTGGTATAATATCTGGGATACAAAGATGAGCTTGATCATTCGACACGGTTTTTATGCATAGGCCCAATTCATAAGCTCAATAGTCACGAACGTAAAGGAACTACGATAACATGGATTCATGGCTGTTGTATAATTTTCTCAGTAATAACAGAAAACAGTTTTTCGGCATAGATCCGATTCAAACCTGCTGAAGGGTGTCCATCAAGAATATTAACTGCCAGTATGTGATTCTTTAATTGATGGATGATTTCATATTCATGATTATATGAAAGAAAACCAATATTCTGAGCTGCTTTTTCTGCCTGATGGTACCATTCTAAATACTGTGTAAGATATTCGTCAGGATTGCTATAATCAGTCGGTCTGTCAGGAAATGTCCCCTGATTTAATATTGCAAAAATCGGAGCGGAAAGAGATAATTCATCAGATGTGTTCTTGATCGTTTCTAACGCCGAGATAAACTCTTGCCATTCCGCTGATTGGGGATTGTACGTACGGGCAATCGCATCACGCCAGGTTGGAATTGAACCGTTTTTCTCTGCGAACGAATAAAATGCATCGGAGATCAGTCCACTGAGATAGGAAAGTTTTGCCCTCCGCATGAGGTCTGTTATGATATGAATAACAGAGCCAGTTGGACTTTTGCGCAATTGGTCTCGTTCAACGCTATAATTTTGCTCCTTTGGCTGAGGATCGTTTAAGCAGAACCCAACAACGATCAGATCAGGTTGTACGATGTTTTTAAATTTTAGCAAAATGTCTCTTTCTTTCACTGTCGGGCCGCCAGCGATTCCGAAATTCAATACTTCGAATCTCCTATCATCAAATGCTTGATTCAACATATTTTCTGTCAGCGCTGTATATCGTTCTTCAATGGCAAGCCCAGCACCCCAGGTCAGAGAATCTCCCAATACCATAATCCGATATACTCCTTCTGGTTTGGGCGTTTCGAAATTTCGTTCTCGGAACCCATACTTATTATTTTTTACCACGTGTCCCCATGTACATCTTTCCCCCTTGACATATCCATTTACCGGCAAATCTGAATATGGGCTGAAAAAAAATTCAAATCCGTAAAGGATAAGCATTATTGAAGCGCTATTAATAAGAATGATACATAATATCTTTTTTGTCATGCTCATTTCTTTCACATTTTAATCCTATTTTATTACATTTCGACAATCCGCCATTCGTGGTGAGCGCGTCGAACCATACATGTTTCCCTGTCGTCAGATTTAGACTCAACGACTTCGGATAAAATTAACAAAGTAGAACTAAATATATTGACAGTACTTCGACTATTCCGGCAGTAATTCAGCTTCGTTGAAGCTGCTATTGCCTTTTTTAGGAAGAAGACGCTCAAAACACCTCAGTTGCCCAGTGGGCATATTCTTAACCGTAAGATGTTTCTAAACCCGATAATAGGTTATCCAACATACGCACAGCCCTCTTCGAACTCTGTTCTATATATTCGCGCCTCGTCGAAAGACCGCAAGTTTCCGACATCGGATACGAAAGAACGCTTCAAAATTGTCAGATGGATATTAGGAGGATATGATAACGTCTCCTATGCTTTTTGTAAAGATGAAAATTATTTTTCTTGACATACGAGACTGACAACATCTTGTTTTACAGAATGTTACGATAATTTTAAACTGTTTAATGCCTGCTTCGATAAATCAGCACACCGTCGAGATCGTTGACAATCCCTGGTTTTCGAAGGGGGAGAGAATACCTGCCTCCAGCGATCGTGTTTACAAACATATTCTGGGAAAGACAATAGTAAGATATACGCTGAGATTTTATCACGGATTCCTATATGTTTATTCTCGACGATGATAAGCTATTTTAGAAATGAGCCTGGAGTGAAATTTCCAAAAGACCAGAATCTATTGAATATGGGGAAAGAATTCTAAGACTAACATTATGTGCGGAATTTGCGGAAAAATCTATGCCGATCGCCTACAGAAGATAACAGAACATGAGATTCGCCGGATGAACACAGTTTTACAGCATCGCGGACCGGATGACGAAGGCTATTTTATCAAGAATCAGATCGGATTTGGTCATCAGCGCCTGAGTATCATTGATCTCTCTACCGGGCAACAGCCGATGTCGAATGCTCGCGGCGATTTGTGGATCGTTTTTAATGGTGAAATTTATAATTTTTTAGCGCTTCGAAACACGTTAACACAGCAAGGGATTCGATTTCAAACGATGTCAGACACCGAAATCATTCTGCATCTCTACGATCTGTATGGCGTTACGTGTGTTGAGCATTTGCGCGGCATGTTCGCCTTTGCGATATGGGATGAGCGGCAGCAACGCCTGTTCGCTGCGCGTGACCGGGTTGGGAAAAAACCGTTTTTTTATTATGTCAATAAACACGGCTTCTGGTTTGCATCGGAAATCAAAGCGATCCTGCAAGACGATACGGTCGAACGCGCCATGAATATCGAGGCAATGTGGCATTACCTGACATATCAATACACGCCGCCGCCAGCCACGATGTTTCAGGGCATCTGCCAATTACCGCCGGCGCATACGCTGATCTATGAGTCTGGCGAGGTGCAAGTCGAACGGTATTGGACGCTCCGGTATCTTCCGAAAACGCGACAATCGTCGCAGGAACGCCAGGAAAAACTGCTGGCATTACTGCGCGAATCGGTCAAATTTCGCATGATCAGCGACGTGCCGATCGGCGCGTTTCTCAGCGGCGGGATTGATTCCAGCCTCATCGTCGCCCTGATGTCCGAATGTTCCGGCAGGCCGGTGCAAACGTTTTCCATCGGATTCGAAGAAGAGGAATTCAACGAGCTTCCCTATGCCCGCATGGTCGCCGAACGATACGGCACAGACCATCATGAATTCATGGTGAAGCCTGACACGGTTGAGATTCTGCCGAAACTCGTCTGGCAGTTTGATGAACCGTTTGGCGATTCATCGGCTATTCCGACGTATTATTTAGCGCAGATGACCAGCCAGTATGTGAAAGTCGCATTAAACGGAGACGGCGGCGACGAATCGTTTGCGGGGTATATGCGCTATCTTGGAATGCGGTTTGTCAAGTATTACCGCTGGCTGCCCCATCCAATTCGTCGCAATATGATTGAAGCTGTTCTCCGCTATGCACATCCGCATCTCTCTGTATTACCCGCGCCACTAGCCAAACTCTTTCGTTATCTGCGATATGTGAATGATTTGTCATTAGCCTCAGCCACCGAATTGTATGCGTACGCGATGATGATTTGTGATAATTCGCTGAAAACAGAAATCGTGACGCCGAATGTACTGCAACAGGTTGGGCATCTGCAATCGTTTGATTTTTTAGCGTCCTATTTTCATGGCGATCACACAAATCATCAGACTGACGCCATGCTCTATACTGATGTCATGACATATCTGCCTGGGGATTTACTGGTGAAAATGGATCGTATGACGATGGCGCATCATGTCGAAGGACGTTCACCATTCCTGGATCATAAATTGATGGAGTTTATAGCAACGGTACCTGCGGAAGAAAAAATTCGAGGATCGTGCTTGAAGTTTTTACTGAAACAGGTCGCACGTCCTTACTTGCCTGAGGAATTGCTAACGCGTAGAAAACAGGGATTCAGTGTGCCATTACGCCTCTGGTTTCGCAACGAGCTGAAAAGCATGCTTAATGACCATTTGCGCTCGTCGCTATTAGTGCGTGATGGCATTCTAAACGGGCAGACAATCCAGCGCATTCTTGACGAACATCAACAACACACGCAGGATCATCAGCATCAGATATGGCTGTTATTGAACCTTGAGCTATGGTATCAAATGTTTTTTCATCATGGATAAATTTCGAATCTTAGTTTTCTCGACATACGCCAAAATCGGCGGGACGCAAAAGACGTTATTAGACTTTTTCCAATATGCATCGCATGATCGCTTTACGTATTATCACTGTGTTTTGTTAGCACATGATATACTGATGGATGAAATTGCTAAACTCCAACCTCATATTCCGCAGACGAGTTTTAATATGCGTGGTTATTGGGATATTCGTGCCTGGTGGAAATTATATCATTTTGCAAAAGATAAGCGTCTTGATCTTATGCATACCAACGGCTTGAAAGCGGATATTATCGGGAGGTGCGTGGGACGGCTCTTAGGTGTCCCGGTGAATATCGCCAGTATCCATAGCACTGATCCCTGGCGGAAATGGTATCATGTCTGGTTGGATCGGTATACATCATGGATGACAGATATGTATCTTGCGAATTCTGAGGCAGGCCGTTTAGCGATGCGTCGCCGAGAGCGCATCTCATTGCCGAAGATGATGACGATTTCGAATGGGATTGATTTTGAACGCTTTGATCCAGATCACATAGATGGGCAGCGAATTCAGGCGTTACGAGAGGAATTCGGCATCTTATCCACGACAAAGGTTCTTGGCATGGTTGCCAATTTATGCCACATGAAAGAGCATAAAACACTGATTGATGCGCTGCCTCGCATTCACGCGCGATTTCCGAACGCGATATGCGTGTTTGTCGGCATAGACCGAATGCATGGGGAAATTCAGCGTTATGTCAACGAACGAGGCTGCGAGCAGAGCGTGATTTTTGCCGGATTTCAAAAAGATATTCCTGAATGGCTGGCGCTGATGGATATTTTTCTGCTGCCGTCGCTCTGGGAAGGGTTGCCGAATGCGATGTTAGAGGCAATGGCGATGAGACGACCTGTAATTGCCACTCCCGTAGGCGATGTTCCTGAAATTCTCACTCATGGCGAGACCGGGCTGCTGATCCCAACGCACAATCCTGACGCGCTAGCCGATGCGGTCATTCTGTTGCTAAAATCTCCTGAAATAGCTTTTAAAATTGCCGAAGCTGGGCAGCGTCTCATTCGAGAAAAATACTCTATTCAGACGATGGTCGCGCAGACGGAGCAACTCTATGAACGTCTTATTCTTGCGAAGCGAGAAAAACGGCAGTATAACAAGCATGTTTAGACTTCCGAGGTCTTCAAGACCTCGGGAGTCTTTGGTAATTTTGATGCTTTTGCTCGCCGCGTTGTTGACGATTTTCCCGAACGCCTCCGCTGAAAAATTGCGGGCGGCGTTCGGGGGAATTTGTCCGGCAGATGAAGGCGAACGCCGCCTCGCTTTGCTCAAACAGCATGGTTTTAATGCGGCGCTCGTCAACGATTCCGGCCTCGATGTCAAAACAGCACTTTGGAAAGAGTGGGCGCGGCTGGCGCATCAATATGATATTCTGTTGTTTCCGATCCTGAGTTTTGCCGGAACGGCAGAGATTGGTGAATGGCGTGGCAGCTTTACGCCCTATACAACGCCAGACGGAACGCGGCTCAACCGAACATCTTGCCCGTTAGACGCGGAATACTGGGAAAAATCGGTGGCCCAACGCTGGGAGACGTTGGCACTATTGTCGAAGCAGGTTCCCTTCGCTGGAATAGTGATTGACACCGAAATGTATGGCAGCGATATCGTTGTATATGAGCAACCCTGTTTGTGCGATCTATGCTGGCAGGAATTCCTGCTCGCCATTTCAGCCGCCGATCCCGCTCAGTTTGGGCTATTCGGCGCTTCGCCGATTCCAGCCGCGCAGCGCAAACAATTTCTGGAAGAACATCAGCTCTGGCCGCAATATCTCAACATTCAAGAACAGCGTCTGCAAGCTATCGCCGCGCAGATCGAGCGACGGATTCATGGCATCAATCCCGCGCTGACGCTCGGCATCATGGCGTATGTTGATAGTTGGTTTTATCGTGGTTTGATCAGAGGATTGGGCACATCCGCGCAGCCGGTCAACGTCTTTTCGGAAACGTTTTATATTCGCGGCTGGTCATCTGATGTGCTGGCTGAACAAGCCACAATCAAGCAAGACAGCGTGGCAACATATCTTCCCGGCCTCTGGCAGGGGCGATTTTTCTCAGATGATTTGCCTGCGCAGGCGTCAGAATTGGCACATCAGGCGGATGGCTATTGGTTTTTCACTGCTGACAGCTTATGGACGGACAACCCCAAAACAGGCCATTATGCCTTGCACGGAATACCTGCGGATTATTGGGCGGCCTGGGATAAGGCAAATACGATGATTCGAGAACAGCGGCGCGAGCCATTCTTCCCGTCATCCGTATATCAGCCTGACATTCAGCGTTTGCAAACGCCTCCGCGGTTGAAACGCCTGCTGCACGACCTCGCCGCGCATCCCACATCATCGCCCGAAGATGCGGCTCGAATCGTTTATGCGGAACAGACGCTTTTTCATTTTTTACCAACGCCCGACGGCGTGATTCGCATCATACCTGACGAATCCCCCGGACAGCAGGCCGTGTCGATTACGTATCATCTTTTCGACGAGGCGGGCACGCTTGCGCAAACAGGAGACTGCACGAAACTCGCTGAGATCGCGATTCCCTCACATGCGTCAGGCATGATGTCGCTGTTGATTTCGCCTGAGAAACCAGAGTTTCGCATCGAATTTGATTCCATACCCTGGGTCGTCGAGGCCTCCGTCACATTTCCGCTGGCAACGCGCACGTCGCCGCTTGTTATGCGGTTTGCCGTCGCGCCAGAGCAGGAGAAACTCCGGTTTAAAATGACCTCTTATACAGCGAAACCGCCCCTCGTGACGTATGTGCCGCCTGATGGCATCGAGCGAGCGGGTGGCGAATTTCACGAGTATGGCGAAATGTGCGCCCCTATCGCCGATATGACAAAAGAAGGCGGCTTCTGGACACTGAAGATTGTCGCGCCTTCGGAAGAAACGACGCGCTGGCACTATTTTTACCAGACGCCGCTGCCTTATGTTATGCTTAATATGAAGTGATTGCTTGCATATGCATTATGAAAATCGTATTTGTTGCCAATACGTCGTGGTTTTTATATAATTTTTGTCAAACATTACTTCGAACAGTCAAGGCGGAAGGACACGATGTATATGTTATTGCGCCGTATGATCAAACCAGCTCGAAATTCGAGGAACTGGGGATCGAATGGTTCGATCTTTCGATGCATCAAACCAGCAAAAACCCTCTGCGAGAATGTCTAACATTGTGTCATCTCTATCGAATTCTTCATACACTTCATCCTGAATTCGTTCTGACCTTTACGATTAAATGCAATCTGTATGTCGGACTCGTGAAAAAAGTGTTGCCATTCGAACAGATCGCAACGTTAGCCGGACTAGGGCAAGGGTTTACTGGTCAGAATATTTGGAGCGTTCTGATTCGCACCTTATACACTGTCGCGTTGAAAACTGCACGCAAGGTTTTTTTTCAGAATGACGACGATTCTGCTCTATTTCTCCATTATCGTCTTGTTCGCACGGAACAAGTTGAACATACTTCTGGCTTGGGCGTGAACCTCTCGCGCTTTGTGCCCTGTTCTATAGAAAAAACAGACGGGACACGCGTGTTTTTGATGTTCGGACGTCTGTTGAAATCAAAAGGTTATGGCTTATTTTTACAGGCAGCCCGACAAATTCATAAGGAGCGCCCTTCGCAAGCCGAATTCTGGATTTTAGGCATTCCAGATCGTTCACGAGAAGACTCACGCAATCTTTTTCAAACCATTCAAGCATTCCATCAGCAGCAGATTGTCAGGTATATTCCGGCAGTAGATGATGTGCGTTCAGTGCTGCATCAGGCTGATGTGGTCGTCTTGCCATCGGAATACAACGAGGGTGTTCCAGCCTGCTTACTCGAGGCGATGGCCTGTGGCAAACCAATTATTACAACGAATTGGAAAGGGTGCAAAAAGACTGTTGAGCATGGCAAGAATGGTTTCTTGGTCGAAAAAGGGAGCGTAGAAGAACTAAAAAATGCGATCCTCCTCTGCCTTGACATGAATAGTGCAATGTTTATTCAGATGGGAACGCTCAGCCGGCAGAAAGTCGAACGTGAATTTGACGAGCAATCTATCATCGCGAAGTATATTCGCGAAATTACCTGAATCGGACAATCTATTGCTTGAAATTAATAAGAGTAAATTATGAAGGTTTCGCTAAAAACAATAAAAAAAATGCTTGGCATTCTTGGTTTCAATATCTTTCTTTGCTGTATCGGAATATTTTTTATCGAACTTATTTTTGGCGATTGGCTGAAAAAAAATAACCTTAATCAATTAAATCTTATTCGTTCCAGGGAGATTTCCTTTAACATACAAAGATTATATCCCTATCATCAACATACGATCAAATATAGACGCGATCAATATGGGCTTCGAGGTGATTTTACCAACCCATCTGAGATTACAATGTTAACAGTTGGGGGAAGCACGACAGATCAAAGATATATTAATGAAGGAGAAACCTGGCAAGACGTTCTTTCTCAAAATTTTACACATCTTGGCAAATGTATTATCGTTGCGAATGCTGGGGTTGATGGACAATCGAGCATCGGACATGCTAAAAATTTTGATTGGTGGTTTCCTTCTATTCCTGAACTGCATCCACAATATATTCTTTTTTATATTGGGATCAATGATTTTTATAACGATATTGAAAGCTTTTATGATCCATTAGCCATAAAAGAGATGACCCATAATACACAACGAGTTATACAGACGATACGGCAAAATAGCGCAGTCTTTTATGTGGTAAGAACTCTTATAACAATATACAACGCCCTCGTTGCTAAAATAGATCATGGTTCGGTAAACTTCAACAATATCAATTGGGTAACAACGCCAATCCTATCGACAGATGACTATGAACGTCTTATGCGCCCACGGTTAAATGCTTATGCGTTACGTTTACAAATCTTGTGTGACAAGACTTACAAAATGGGGGCAATACCAATTTTCGTCACACAGCCGACCAGGAACTATCGGTTTTATCATAACGAATTTCAAGGTATCGCAGAGCTTCCCGAATATTTTGGAGCAACGATTAATGGGATTGATTATTACTATATGATGCGGAAATTAGACGCGGTGACAATGCAGATTTGTCAGGAAAATCATGGCATTTGTATTGATATGGATCAAGAAGTGAAATTATGGCAAGATCATGATTTTTACGACCGTTTTCACATGACTCCTACTGGAACGCGAAAGATCGGTGATTACTTGTTTAACTCACTTAAGGGAAAATTATAAACGCAAAATACCCGATTATTTATGAATGTAAAATCACTTTTGAACAAAGGAAAACTGATGCCTTCAATTCACAAAAACATCTTTACGATTGCTGTTGTTGCTTTCCTGTTTCGATTGTTGATGTTTTTTTTTGTTTTTGAACATTCAGAACGTACTATTCGCCCTGACACACCGTCGTATGTGAGACCTGCGATTAACATGACTGAAGGGCATGGTTTCTCAGGTAATGAACATCCGCCATTCTTTCCAAGTGCGATACGTACCCCCATTTATCCCGTGTTTATTGCTTTTTTTTATACAGTGTTTGAAAGAGATGTGTTAATCATCGCTTTCGTTCAAATTTTCATTGATACCTTGACTGCTGTTCTGATTTATATATGGGGAAGGCGTCTGTTTTCAGAGTCAGCCGCTCGTTTGGGAGGGTTGATTTATTCCCTTAGTGTAGAACAGGCAGTTCATGCCGTATTTATTTTAACGGAAAGCCTCTTTACGCTATTTTTCCTCTGGGCAATTATCGCGGTTTCATGTTATCGAGAGCATTGCCGACTGCGGTGGTTAGTAAGCGGAGGCATATTGATCGGGATAGCGATTCTGATCCGTCCTATAGCACTATTTTTCCCATTGATTGGATTACTTTTCATCTGGATGGCTTCGCCAAACATGCGGTGGCAATTCATGAGGCATGGAATTATTTTTCTTCTTATCATCGCCGGAATCGTGGTTCCATGGGTAATACGCAATTACTTGACACTTGGGTTATTAAAAGTTTCCAGTATTTCCAGCTATAACCTCCTCTTTTACAATGCTGCTTCTTTGAGCACAGACTTACATCGTATTAGTCAGGCGCAAGCGCGAGCAGCAATCAATGATCAAGTCACGAAAGAACTCACTGCGCTTGGATGGAAAGGCGATGAGTTGCATAGTGCGCAGTTATACACGGCATGGAGTCGAAAAATTTTATTCTCAGCCCCAATACGTTATGTGTATATCCATTTGAAAAACGATATAAATTGCTTTTTGCCAGATGTCACGGATTTTTTAGAACTTATCGGAGCAACTCAAGGAGGCAAAGAAACATTAAGTGTGTTGAATCAACATGGCCTCATTGCGGCTGTAAACCACTATTTTGATGATAATATTTGGCTTCTTTGGGCTGTATTCCCCTTTATCGCTCTTTTAGGAGTGACATATCTTGGCACAATTTTAGGAATTTCCATCCAAATCTTACAAAAACATTGGGATTCACTGCGACTCCTGTTTCTACCAGCCGCGTATTTGACGCTGCTTCCCGGCGCCGCTGCAACTCCCCGTTTCAGAGTGCCTGCGATGCCTTATATCTGCTTGCTTGCTGGAATTGGCATAGCAAAGAGTATTCAGTGTTACAAGATTCGACAACAACAGAGGACGCCAATATGAAGCGTTTAACATGGAAATTTTGGGGAAAGATTTTTATCGAACGGTGAGCGCGGTAATGTATTCTTAGTCGTATCAATGTTTCATGAAGGAGGACACATCCATGCTGAAGAGTGGCATAAATAACTTGACGCTCTTTCTATTTTGTGTCTATGCTTAATTCGAAGGGGGGGCTGAACGCAACAGAATTCATTTTTATTGCCGCGCGATTAGAGGGAAATCAGCGGTATTATTCATCTGTAGGAGCCTTTGCAATGTATCGTCATTTTATTCGAGATGCAGTTCAGGTCTTTTCTTTCGCATTTGTTATTAGTGTCATCCTAACCCCTATTATCCGCAGAATTTGCCGCAAAAGAAATCTCTACGACCTTCCGAATGACGAACGAAGAATTCACACTATCCCAATTCCCCGCTTAGGAGGGATCGCGATTTATGCCGCATTTTTTGGCACACTTTTCATCGGCTTGTTCTCGCCGGGCGCTCTCCATGAATTGTTCGCATATCATGGCAAAACACTTTTCAGTCTGTTTATTTCAAGTTCGATCGTGTTTGGAATCGGCGTCTATGATGACATTCGCGGAGCGACGATTCCTCAAAAATTTGTCGTTCAAGTTGCAGCAGCGATTGCGATTTATACCTTAGGATTCAAAATTACCATTATCAGCATGCCATTTATCGGCTCGGTGTCGCTTGAGATGCTGAGCTTGCCGCTGACAGTTTTTTGGATTGTCGGCGTTACCAATGCGATAAATTTTATCGATGGCATGGATGGTTTAGCAAGCGGCGTCGGGTTTTTCTATGTTTCGACAATGTTTCTGCTGTCGCTTTTTCTTGGTAATGGCATGACCGCGTTGTTTTCCGCTATGTTAGCCGGGGCAATTTCAGGTTTTCTCTGCTATAACTTTTCTCCGGCCTCGATTTTTATGGGAGATTCGGGCAGCTTATTTATCGGTTTCATGATTGCAACGATTGCATTACAAGGCTCACAAAAAAGTTCGACGGCCGTCGTGCTGCTCATCCCTATCGTAGCCTTAGGACTGCCGATTACCGATACGATTTTAGCCGTGACTCGTCGATTAAGCCATGGACGCTCTCCGTTTTCCGCTGACCGCGAACATATTCATCATCGCCTGTTGAATATGGGATTGTCTCCACGGAAAACCGTGCTGATGCTATATGGCGTCTGTTTTTTGCTTGGCGTGACCGCGTTGCTGATGACGGCCGTGAACAATCAGGTATTAACGTTAATTTTAATTGTGTTGAGCATCATGGCGATCAGCGGCATTAGAATGTTGGGATATACTTCAAGTATGATCGAAATCAATGAATTGGTGAAACAACGGATTCGAAAGAAACGACGATTACTCGAGCAGCAGCGTTTGACAAAAGAAATCTTAAACGAGATGCAAAGCATCTCGGATATTCCCACTTTAAAAAAAATAGCCATCAGAGCCTTCGAAGTGATGGAATTCGATATCGGTTATTGCACGTTTGCCTCGTCGAAAACGTTTGATATCAAAGATGATTGCCATTGGCGCAGTCCTCGGTACGAGAGACGGGAAATTCCTCACGATCTCCTCGCGACGATTACCGTTCCATTACTTTGCCAAGAGAAAAAATCCGGCGAACTGATGATTGGAAAATTTTTTGAGCCAGCAGATGTAGGCGCGTTTTTTGAGATGAGCGTCTTGGTCGAACAACTAAAAAGTGCTTTCGAACAGCAATTGCCGCACGTTATCAATCAAAACTGACGCGTAGCCAACTTGTTTCTGACGACTGGAAACCAGCCGATGATTCCCTTTGCCGCATATAAACAAAATATTGGCATGATCGGAATACGAAAACGTGAATAGGCTTCCGGCCCGGAAGATAATATCAGCATATACACTGTTATCACCCCTACGAAAGCATGGCGTATATCTACAAACCGTAGTTGTGTCTTGCATTGAATTCGTTGCCAACCGGAGGTAAGAATGCCAGCATAAATCAAAAGAAGATAAGTGACAGTATAAACAGAAAAAACCAGATAAAAAGACTTTCTTTTGGTCCATTTATCTATAAAATCCGCAAACGCCAATGTAAAAAAATCCTGTATAGGACTCAATTTATCGTCCTCACCAAGATAACCTAACAATGTACGCTCTCCAGGGCTAAATAAGAGCTTTATCAAACCATTGAATTGACTCTTCAATGTAAGTACTGGATAATGATATATCAAATCAAGGCCTTCTTGTTTCCATGCGAGCGCCACTTGTGCTTCTGTCCAATTCCGAGTTTCAGGGTGAATCTGGGAATACGTCCTTCCATATCCTAATTGTTCCTGTGCTTGTCCAAATGAAATGCCATCTCGCTGTGCAACAATACCCGCGCCTCGATAGAACAACAGATTCACCGATTGAATCGTACAAAATTCCGTAGTTCCCGCGACGAGAAAATTCCTCGTCTGCCATCCCCCAATCAGCGTCAACCAGGGAAGAAGCAACGCTGCCATCATGGACAACGTGACGCGCCATCGTTGTCGCGGCGTCCTTGTTCGAAGGCTGTAAAGCGCCAGCAGGCTGATGGGAAAAATCAGATAGTAGGAGATCGGGCGGATCAGCGTGGCGACCGCTAACAACCCGCTGAACACAGCGATCCGCCATGCGGAAGCGGTTCTCTCGAAGGCAGCATCACTCATCCAGAGGGCAACCGTGAGCACAAATGTAAACAGCGTTTCCGTCAGGATTTGCTGCGACGCAACCGTAGAAGAAATATCAATTGTCAGCAGCAGTGCAGCCAATGTCGCAATGTTTTTGTCTTGCCAGCGATTCAAGGCGATACGTGCGGCGAGGAAGATCGTGCAGCCGCTCAGAATGATTTGCGCGACGATAATCAGCGCATAGCGTTCGCCCGCAAGCAAGAAAAAACACGCCAGAAACAACGGATAACCAGGTGTTCTGGCTAATTGGGGAATGTCGAGAAGTTCCGGGCTTTTGGCAAAATGTCCTGTGGCGGCAAACGCTTTCGCTGTTTGGATATATGACACCGAATCCGGCGAAAAAATGGTGTCGGGATATTTAGGGTAAACCAGCCCAAAAAGAAGAAGCTGCCCTCCTGCGGCGAATAACGGAATCCAGAGATGCCATCGCAGAGCCAAAAAACGCCTGATTTTTTGATAAGGAAATATCTGGCTCATCAGCAAACATAAGCTTCGGGCGTCTATGCGTTGCGCCGCTTCGCTTGTTCGTTGGTTTCCTTGTCGTTTTCCTGATAGTAATAATTGTGGTAATATGAGTAATAGTAATAATGATCTTTCTGCAAATCCACGCTATTCAGGACGCCGCCGAGAAGGCGGGCTTTGACGGCGAGAAGCTGGTCGCGGGCGCGACGCGCCACATCGCGGCTGGTCTGGCCTGCGCGGACAATCAGCACGACGCCATCCACGATCTGACTCAAAATCACGGGATCGGTGACCACATTGACGGGAGGCGAATCAATCAAAATGCGATCATATTTTTTACTGAGCGCTTGAATCAAAAATTTCGTGTGGTCTGAACTCAGCAATTCCGATGGATTTGGCGGAATCTGGCCGCAGGGAATAATATCTAAATTTTCAATTTTCGTTCGCTTGACAGCAACTTTCATGCCGTTATTGCCAAGATTGACGATCATTTCGGTAATCCCATCCGTGCTGCCAGGGATATTAAAAATCCGGTGCATACGCGGCTTGCGGAGATCGCAGTCTATAATCAGAGTTTTGCTGCCGCTCTGCGCCATTGTAATGGCTAAATTCGCGACTGTAATGCTTTTCCCTTCCGTTGGGCCGGCGCTGGTGACGAGCAGCACTGGACCATGTTCCAGCGAGGAGAACATGACATTTGTGCGCAAGCTGCGATACGCTTCGGAGACCGTAGATTTCGGGTCGAGCGCCACGACTGTATCTACTGGATTCGGTTTTCCTCGATGCGCTGGGACGCCGTTGCCATTCCCATTATAGGCGACTTTCGGAATAAAGCCGAGGAACGGCATATTCAAATAATGCTGAATATCATCCGGGGATTTAATCGTGCTATCAAGAAACTCGAAGAAAAGGGCAAGCCCCACTCCTCCCACCAGTCCAACGATCATCGCCAAAAAAACATTAAGCCTTTTGCGCGGCGCAATTGGAAAAGTCGGAATAGATGCCTGATCAATGACACGCACGTTAATCGTTTCCAGTTGTTCAGTGACATTCGTTTCTTTCGTGCGCTGTAACAGCGTGTCATACACCCGTTTATTACTATCGGCTTCCCGTTGCAACACGGCATAGGTAATTGCTTTCTGATTCAGATCTAATGCTTCTTGTTTCTGCTCTTCTAACGCCGCCATCATCTCTTCTTCTTGCGCTAACGCTAATTCGTACTCGTTTTTAATGCTCGTGACAATCTGTTGAACTTCTGCATTGATCCGGCCACGAATGGAATTGATCTGCGACTGAACTGCAATCACGTTGGGATGTTTCGAACGAAATTTTTTAAGGAGTTCTGATTGTTCAACTTCTAAACTGGAGAGTTCAGCTTTCAGTTTCTGAATGAATGGATTATTGATCACTTGTGACAGCGTCTCTAATTTCGAGAGCGTTTCCGAGGTGGACGCCCTCGCTTCCCCCCTCAAATATTCCTGAATCTGGCGATATTGCGCTTCGACGCCAATGCGTTTGATCCGGGCATTATTGACCGCCGTGTTCAATTCTGAAAGCTTTTGCGTGACGATATTCTGGCGATCTTCGAACGAAATAATTCCATACTTTTCTTTATACGCTAATAATGCCGCTTCCGATTCGGAGACTTTTTGCTGCGACGTTTTCAATTGTTCTTCCAGCCAGCCTCCAGCATCTTTCGAGGCGGAGAGTTTCGATTCGAGCGTCTGTTTGATATACGTCTCGACCAGTGCGTTTGCAATTTTCGCAGCAAGTTCTGGATTTTTAGACACCGCGCTGATATCAACGAGCCAGCTTCCTTTGATTGGTTCAATATTGATGGTGTCATTTATAAAATTATCAATACGCTGCTGCTCGGCGAAGCGCTGTTTGGCCTCATCAGAGAGCGGTTCTTTTAAACCAGCAAGAAGCAAAACCTCATTCAAAAGCCCTCGCACGGAAAAACCGATATTTTCCTCCTCCGCCTGTTGCAGCATTCCCAATTGTTCAAGGACGGCGCGGGCTAATGACCGGCTTTTTAAAATGGTGTACTGAGTCTGATAATAGTCAGTATCTGACGTATTAAATGCCAGGACTTCTTGGAAGGATAAAATATTGGGAGTATCTTTCTCGATCAGGATACGGGTTGTGCCTTTATAAATTGGGGAACTTAAAAACGTGGTAATCGTCACGCTGACGACGATAATCACAAAAAACGTGACAATCACCCACTGCCGTTTTTTGAGAATTCGCCAATAATCTTGTAAACGAACGTCTTCTTGAAACACAAACGGGACCTCCTCCATGCCTCAACAGTCTTTATCTATCCATAAAAACCGCCTGAAGCACGCTACTCTCCGCGTAAACAGGATTCATTTCGTCAAAACATTACATCCCCCCGATCCCGCACCTTACATGCGCGTGAGCATTCTGTCAAATAAAAAATATCTCATCGAAAAAATGACCGCGAATCATGCGCGTTCACATAGCAGCCTCATCAACCTGAGTATCGTTGAGCCACAGAACGAATCACATCAGTGATCGTAAAAAACGCTTCGATAATCTCAGGATCAAAATGCTTGCCCGCCCCTTTGCGGAGTTCGTTAAACACATCCTCTTCTGTCCAGGGGTCTTTATACGCGCGCTTGCTGGAAAGCGCGTCATAGACATCGGCGACAGCGACCACGCGGCCAAAGATCGGAATTTCCTCTCCTTTTTTCCCGCGCGCTTTGCCATTTGCCAGTTCATAGCCAGGAATCGGCTCCCCGTTGCGGCGCGGATCGACATGGCCGGGGTATCCCGTGCCGTCCCAGCGTTCATGATGATTTAAGGCGATCTGCCCGGCAATCTCATCAAATTCGGATTGCGGGTTCAGAAACAGTTTTGCGCCCATCACCACGTGCAGTTTCATGGTTTCATATTCCAGATCATTCAACCGGCCTGGCTTTTGAAGAATCTCGTCTTTAATGCCGACTTTACCGACGTCATGCAGCATGGCCGCCATGCGGAGAATATCTTTAAAATTATCTATTTCGAGTTGTGGAATGCCCCGTCGTTTCGCCCACGCCTCGTAAATTTCGGAGGAATACGCCCCCACGCGATTGACGTGCGTGCCGGTTTCTTCGGGGTCGCGCAATTCTGCCATGCTGATCATGCGCAAAATAATCGCGCGCGTCATCTGCGCCCGCTCTAACGCCATCGCTGCGTTGTTTGCAAAAATCCGCATCAACGGGATATCCTCTTCCGCAAACGCGACGATCTCGCCCGCGTCATTCTTGGCATTAATCAACTGCATGACGCCAATCACCCGGTTTTGATTGTTTTTCAGAGGAAGAGTCAGCATTGAGCGCGTCAGGTAATGCGAACGCTGATCATAGGAAGGATCGAACGAGTACGGAACGTTCTGAAGCTCATATACATCTGGAATATTAAGCAATTCGCCAGTGCTTGCCACATATCCAGAAATAGATTTGTGGTTGATCGGGACGGTAAAGGTGTTATAAATTAATTTTTTTCCGGGGTCTAATTCCTGCTGCAACGTGTCATTTTGCGAGTGCTTGAATTCCAATTCATCCTCATCTTTCACGACATAGATCGAGCCAGCATCGGCATTCGCCAATTTTCGCGCGACAGCGAGCACCTTTTCCAGCAAGACATCCACATCGCGCACTTGCTCGATTTCCTGATTCATGTCCAAAATTTGCTGCAATTTATGATTTCCATTCGGCATGCCATCACCTCATGTGATTGCTATCATTTTAGGTCATTTCAATAACGCATGAAATGCACATGTCAGCCTGCGTTGACAAACTAACATGTGCCCTCTTATGCAACGGCCAACATTCATACGCCGTTGTCAATGGCAGATTTGGGAAAGCGCCCTAAATGTCTTGAGTTCTGCCACATCACTCGCATTATTCCCTGTGGCTGATAGATGAAACTGTCAAGAAAATTTCCATAAATCTTTGTGACAGCCTATTGCGCTCCCAACGCTCTCAAATTTCGGTATGAAATGGCGATGGAATCAAACGAGTCACGTTCGCAGGTATCTTGTTCGACAATATAGACGGCGACATTTGCCTCTTCGCTCGCCTGGATAATTCCCGGCCAATCAAGATTGCCTTCGCCGACTTCCGCCAGCACCGGCGCGTCATTTTTGATGGTCGCATCTTTGTAATGCGCTGCCCATATCCTGCCTTGCGCCTTTCGAATCCATGCTGCCGGGTTCGCCCCGCCCAATTGCGCCCAGCAGACATCGAGTTCGAGCATGAGATACTGCGGATCGGTCAGGCGCAGCAAATGCTCTAACATCACATATTCGCCGATCTTCTCGAACTCGAATTTGTGATTATGATAACTTAACATGAGGCCGGATTCTCGCAATCGCTTGCCCGCGCGATCAAGAATCTGCGCTAATTGGCGCACACCCTCAACCGTCCGATATTCCGGCCCTGACCAGGCAACGGCAATGTGCGAACATCCTAAGATGTTCATTCGTTCAATCGTGTTGTCTAATCCATCAGCAACCTGCGCGATACTGACGTGCATCGAACAACATGTCAGTTGATAGGCGTCAAACAACCGCCGCAAACTGACATCATCAAGACAGGTAATCCCCGCCAATTCGACGGCCTGATAGCCGATGTCATGAATCTTTTTAAGCGAGTGTTCGACACCTTGCGGAGTCTTCAGATGTTCGCGCACGGTGTATAGCTGTAAGGCAATTTTAGTGTGAAGGTCTTTCATGATATGCGCTCCTTATTTACTGATGTTACGCAGCGCCGCCGACAATTCCCCTCCTGGGAGGGGCAAGGGGTGGGGTCGTCCGTGAGTGATTGCTCGTGTCAAGAACCCACCCCCAACCCCTCCCCGGAGGGGAG
>DF820457.1:834117-913846 GCA_000739515.1 Candidatus Moduliflexus flocculans | reverse complement strand
AGTGATTGCTCGTGTCAAGAACCCACCCCCAACCCCTCCCCGGAGGGGAGTGTGCGGTCATTCGTCTCGAATCGGCTGCGTAACATGAGTTATTTATTCATCGAGCGTTCCATAACGAAGTCCGACGGGCAGCATGGCCGGGCGTTCGCATGATGATTCGATTTCGACGTATTTTCCCGAACGCGAGGCCATTTCGAACGAGAGCATCACTTCAAGCGCATGCGCCGCCAATTCGCCGTTAGCGCGGTGTTTTCTCCCGCTTCTGATCGCGTAGGCCATATCTGCCACGCCGATTCCGCGACTGTTTTCTGCATAGGGGTTTACCAGAGGGATTTCCAGAAAATCTGTCGAGTTCTCGCCTTTTACAGGGCGAAAAAGCTTCGCCGGTCCGCCAAAGGTATTGGGGTCTGGCACGCTTAACGTCCCCTCTGTTCCGTAAATTTCAATGCGCGGGAGGCTATGTTTCCAGACATCGAAACTTGTCATAATGAGACCGGTTGCACCACTGGCAAATTCAAGCGATCCGGCGTAATGCGTCGGTGTTTCGACAGCGATGCGCTGACCAAAATTCGGTTCGCTCGTGACAATTCGCTCAGGAAACGATATTGTCGCCAGTCCGCATGTGCGCGTAATCCGCCCTAACAGGTTAATCAGCGCCGTGACGTAATACGGGCCAATATCCAGCATCGGGCCGCCGCCGGATTTGTAAAAAAATTCTGGATTCGGATGCCAGTGTTCCATGCCATGTCCGGCGACAAACGCCACCGCGCCGATTGGCTTGCCGATCCAGCCATCGTCAATCAATTTGCGGCAGGTTTGCCCGCCTGCGCCTAAAAATGTGTCTGGCGCGCACCCCACTCGCAAATTGAGTTCGCGCGCGCGTTGCAACACCACCTTTGCCTCCTCTAATTGCGTCGCAATCGGTTTCTCAGAATATGCATGTTTGCCAGCATTTAAAATGCTCATGCTGACAGCAGCGTGAACGTTTGGAATGGTGAGATTAACGATAATCTCAATGTCGCGGTCTGCGAGCAATTGCTCAACCGTCATCAGCGGCACATTCCATTCGCGAGCCTGCGCCTCGGCTTTCGCCATATCAATGTCAGCGCACGCCGCCAGATTGAGAATCTCGAACATCCGGCAACCGGTTGCATACGCTTTGAAAATATTGCCGCAGCCGATGATACCGACGTTGACTTTTTTCATAACGTTTTTCTCCTTATGATAAGCATGAATTTGTGAAGAACGCTGTGGTTTCTGCGTCGAAGATCATCGCGGGGGAACGCCTTCCCTCGCGATAACGCCGTCTTATTGATGGGATCGGATTCTGTCAAGCAATCCGGTCAATCTCTTCGCGATTGGTTCTTTGGCGAGGGGAACAGCGTCCGCATTTTCTGGAAGATTTTCTGATAGCCCCGATAGGCGAGCAGATACCATCCCGTCTTTGCGTATAATTCGCCTAACGCCAAAAGGCGCGTCAGCAGGCTCATGCGATGCGTGCATGTCGGCGCGGCGCAAAACGTTTCCAGCGGCTTGATAATGCGCTGCCAGGCGAATTCAGGTCGCAGACGCGCAATATTGGCGCGGCATTGCTCAATAAATGCCTTGTCATCGGTCAAGCGGAGAATTGCCTCTTTCATCTGGTCAATATTTTGAGGCTCAACCACGATCCCCAATCGTTCGCGTTCGACCAGTTCGCTGAGATAATCGCCGCGCGTTGTGATGATCGGCAGCCCTGTCCAGAGATAATCTAACAGGCGGGTGCGAAACGAGAAATGCGTTTCAACGCGGTCGAAATGGGTGCTGATGCCGATGTTGGCTTCTAAAAAGACATTTTGCCGTTCATGGTATGGCAGCCATTTTTCAGAAAAAAACACCGTTCGATTCGAGAGGCCGAATTGCTCGCTTAACGCCATCGCTTCCTGCGTGGCATAGGCGATGCGAATGCCGGTCGTGTCGCTGGCTGCCCGCTTGACGCCGAGAAACAGCAATTTGATATCGTCGCGCGTCGCTGAAACCTCCCGCATAGCGCGGATGACGGAACAAGGGTCGAACCAATTCCAGAGACCGCCGCCCCATAAGACGACGGTATCGGTCGGGCGAAACAGGCCGCCGTCGCCTCTGAACACGCTGGCTGTCGGTGTCGGCGGTTCGTCAGGGAGGCCAAACGGAACACGAGCGAACAGATGCGCATAATCGGGATGCGTTCGATACTGCTGGTGATTCACGCGCCCAACGGCGGTCAACAAGCCAAGCCAGTAGTCCCGCTGGCGGTCATGGCTGTACAGAAACAGATCGCCGCGCTGAAGCAAAAGCAATGTCCGCGCCACGCAATAACTTTGCGAAAGTTGCGCGGCATTCAGCGGCAGATGGGCATGATGTTCCAGCAACTCAATAGG
Organism: Candidatus Moduliflexus flocculans; assembly: GCA_000739515.1. Classification (GTDB taxonomy): domain Bacteria; phylum Moduliflexota; class Moduliflexia; order Moduliflexales; family Moduliflexaceae; genus Moduliflexus; species Moduliflexus flocculans. The sequence continues at coordinate 911,447 of DF820457.1, read as the reverse complement.
CAGCGGATCGTACAAATCCACGACAAGCGGTTTCCGGCAAAGCATGAGCGACGCGATGGGAAACAGAAAGCCTTGCGTGACGATCACATCAGCGCGTTGCATAGCGCGGCGCATGGCGGCGGCTGTTCGCGTGATAATCTCGACATTCGGATGACGAAGCGACGAGACATTCGGCGTGAGCAATATCACGCGGTGCGCCTGCGACAGACGGGTCGCAAATTCCCAGTACCGGATGCCCGGCCCGGCCATCTGCGTATCAATCGAATCGGAACTGATCAGGAGAATTGTCATGCGAGGGCGTCGCGAGTTTCAAGGCGAAAGGTTTCAACCGTTCGCCAGAACGTTTGCGAAACTAAAAAAAGAACGTATGGTGAATGCTCTCGACAAAAGGCCATGAAGCGACAAAATTCGGCATGATCGGCGGTCATTGCCGCAAGCAGGCGCGGAATTGAACCAAACTCGCGCAGAAATTCCGTTCGAGCGCGGATTTTACTGACCAACGCGGTTGTCAGCGTAAGATATAATCGCCGCCGCAATCTGTCGGCATCCGCATCAGCCGGGGACATGCCGTTCGCCTGCCAAAGTTCGGCGATAATCATTTGAAGCCTGTCCAGAAATTGCTCGCCAGATTCCTGAAAACACGCGTCATCAAGCTGCCATGCCTGCACAACGCTGTCAATTGCGCGAGTCGCTTCGCAGGCTATCGTTTGTTCTGCGTTCTCAAGCCTTGAAATCTGGGCGCGGATGGCGGCATAAAATTCAGCATGTGTTCGCGGCTCATCAGCAGTTTTGCCCGAAGAGCATTGTTCGCTCAATCGCCTGAACAACGCGCTATAAAACCGCCGCGCGGCTAACGAGACTGGAAGATTGCACCCTTCTTCGAGCAAGCGAACGCGGAGCATCGCCAGAAAGCGCTGCTCATCAGGTTCTACCACAAACAGCAGTTCATCTCGGCGGATCTGCGATTGATTCATCATTCTTCCTTTTGCGATTTGCCTGCGCTAATTTTTGCTTCGCTTTTTGGTGGTTCGGCTGGATGCGCAAGATGCGCTCGTATTGTTCGAGGCTTTCCGCCATCATTCCTTTTTCTTCGTACATGTCAGCCAAAAACGACCGATACGCTGCGTTTGTCGGCGCATTCGCCACAATTTCTTTCATCAGCGTAATGGCTTTCAGCCATTCTCCTTGCGCGCGATATTGCCGTACCAACGGCATAATATTTTCGAGATGCTGCTTATTCATGAGGATATATTGTTCCCACAAAAAGCTGAGTTCAATGACATTTTTTTGTTTCTCATACAAGGTCGCAATCTTCTGATAGATGGCGAAGCGGTCTTCTCCTGATTCAATGGCTTTCCGGTACGCTTCTAAAGCGAGTTTCTCGTCCCCCTGCTGCTGGTAGAGTTGGCCGAGAGCGCTGTAAATATCCGGCTGCGTGCATCCGGCTTCAATTGCCCGCTGATAGACGTTTTGCGCAGAGGAAAAATTCTGCCGTTGGCGATACAATTCGGCAAGCTCATGATACAGGCGATTTTCAGTCGGACGGCGCGCGACCAGTTTCTCATGCAACGCAATGGCCTGAGCAATGCTGCCTGAACGCGCGTATAAGTTTGCCAGGCGATTCAAAATCGAATCGTCTTCAGGATGAGCCTCAAGCAAGGTCTGATAGACCTGCTGGGCTTCGTCCCAGCGCTGCTCTTTCTCAAAGGTTTCGGCGATTCGAAACGCGTGTTCGAGATTGTTGGGCTGCTGCTGCGCCATTTCATGCAGAAGTTCGCGCTGGCAGGCAACATCTTTCCGCTGTTCGCAGGCTTTCAGCATGATCTGATAATATGTGAATGATTTCCCGGAAAGTTCTATGGCATGGCGATATTCCACCTTACTTTTTTCCCACTGTTTTTGCGCGGCCAGCACTTCGGCAAAACTCTTTCTGGCCTCGGCCTCCTGAGGAACGAGTTGTTGATACCGTTCAAATTCGAGGCCGCGTTCCTGACAGGCCGTTATCAATGGCCCTAAGCGTTTGAGGTCGAGGCGAACGGCGTTCTGTAAGGCATTCAGCCCCTCTTCAATGCGGTTGAGCGAAACATAATACATCCCTAAAGCTTCATAATAAAAGGCCGTGTTCGGCTCGCAGGCAATGGCTTCACGATATGCTTCGATGGCTTCTTTCTCCATGTTTAACATCGCATAGACCCATCCGGATTGATAGTGGTACGGCGCATAGTAGGCATTCAGGGCGCTCGCTTTGCGAAACTCGGCGAGCGCAAAACGATACCATTTATCGGCATGCGGCGCTCTTCCCGCCAATTCAATGTACAATTGGCCGCGTGATTCATAAAACAATGCGTTTCCGGGATCAAGGCGAATCGCTTTTTCATACCAGGGGAGTGCGGCAAAAAAATCCGCCTGGTTATGCGCGGTTTTTCCACGGCTGTAATCGCGAGAGGCAAGCGGTTGGCGGAAATGAAACAACAGGATGAACAAAACAACAAGCGAGATCAGCGCAAATCTCCAGGAGGCGCGGAAAGTGCCGTCATCCTCATGCGCTTCCGCCACGATTTCCCGATGTTCATCGTGGCCATGCCGTCGCGATTTTCGAACGCGCGTCCTGCCGATAGCCAGAAATTCCGACGTGGCCGTTGTTAAAGCGACGATGACACAGCAAAGCAACGCATTGGCGGGGATATGCATATTGAAATCAAAAACACTCTGAACAGCGATGGCGACGCAGCTTCCCATCCCGCCCAACAAAATCGCAGAAAGAAGCGGGTCTTCATGCGCAAAATACGTTCGCGCCATCCTCCACAAGAAGCGCCAGAGTCCCCATAGCACAAGCAATAATGCCGGAATTCCCATCTCTGTCGATAATTGTAAATAATCGTTATGGGCATAGACGGCTTCCTGCTGTTGTCCTAATTCCAGTGGGCGATATCGGTCAATCATAAATTCGAACGTTCCCAGGCCACTGCCGAAAATAGGGAAATCTTTGACGATTTGCACGCTGCTGCGCCAGAGAGGAAAACGAATTTCTTTTTCAAGCGTCGCCGCGTCCGGAACAAATGATCGCAGGAGGGAGCGATGGGCAATCGGCGAAAAGCCGATATATGTAATGCCCGCCACACAAACGATTCCGATCAGTATCAGCGTCATTAGCGTTTTCCAGACATGCTCTCCTTCTCGAATCTGCTTCGTTACGAAGAATATGACAAACCCAAACGTGGCGACGCCCATCCCGAGAAATGCGCCGCGAGAAAGCGAGAGAACGAGCGCCGTCCCCATCAGGCCGATCAACATGAATAAAAATAGCTTTTTTTCGATGCTGATCGCCCCAGCAAACAAACCGACGGCGACAGGAAGAATCAGAATTAAAAGACCGGCAAAATGATTGTGGCTGAAATAGGTGGCATTCACCGTGCCGATATTCGGAGTTTCGTATCCCAGTACCGTTGTCGCGCCTTGCAGATATTGTATCAAACCGAATAAGGCTTCTCCGCTTCCGACTAATACAAGAATAAATGTTAATCCCACAATTCGGCGCGTTGTTCGGAGTTGTTGGCGGATAAAAAAGTAGAAGAGGGTGTAAAAAACGAATATATAGACACTTCCTTCCGTTTGATGACGATAGACAGACGTTGCGAGATTCACAAGACTTAATCCTGCGAGCAGCAAGATCGGCAGGTCTAATGGGGCGGAATGGAATGTCAACGAGCCTTTAAGCAACGTCTTGATGCACCAGAACACGCCGATGCAAAAAATTCCAAGTTCAATATTGGTAATATGAGAAGGCAAAATTGATCCGAAAAAAATCGGAGGAATCGCGATCAGAGCGATAATGCCCACTTCGATAAAGAGATTGCACAGCGTTTTCCACATAATCACAAGGCGGTTTCACCAGAAAGAGAAACGCCAGTCATCCTTGCAAGATGACTGGCGTTCAATAGCAATGTTCGATAGCCTGACGCTTGTCTTAAAAACAACTGAGCGCTGGAGATGGCTGGGTTAAATCTGCGGAACAACTCAGCCGATTGCTTCGATTGCCTTCCCTGTCATAAATATAGACATAGAAATACATGTTCGGCGGATTATTGTAGCAGAACGAATATCTAATGTAACCCGTTTCCAATTGCGTGTCGTTGGTATAGGTATAATCCAAAACTTTCACATTCGGGCCTTCAATAACCCGATGAAATGCGGGAGCGACCGGACGCCAGGTTGAGTCTGTGATATATGACGTCAATCTTCCTGGCATGATCTGCGGCAAATAATTATGAAACCCCATCGTGACAATCATTTTCGTTCCGCCAGTGCCACAAGCGCCATCAACCTCTAATTCAGGTCCATTCAGCGCCGAATCATCGCCATCCCAGCGAATAATGCGCGGATTTCTCGGGAACGTATGCGTGACCGGAATTCTGGTCGGCGCGGGCGTTGGCTGAGGTCCCGATGGTGTCGGCGTTGGCGTCACGGTTGCCTGCGGCGTTGGCGTCGCTTTGCCAGGAGTTTTGGTCGGAACAGGGATTTCTTCGCCAGACGGAATCATCGGCGTCGGAGTGCGCACAATTGGCGTTCTCGTTGGAAGGGCGCTGACTGCGCCGCGTGACGGACTCCGGTCTCTGCCGCCGCCAAGCGACGTTCTGAGCATGTTTACTCCGCTATCTGCGCTTAACACTTTAAAATCAAGCCCTTCGCTTTTATCTTGCGTACAGGCCAGCGATACGGTTATCTCCGACCCTTTTACGCCAATCGTCAATAATGAATCGAGCAATAAATTCAGCGTCGAATTCTCGTCTTGTTCCGCAATGCTGATCCCTTCAATATCAACGTCCGCCAGGCCTTTGCGATTGAACAATCTCACTTTATTCGCTTCGCCTTCAGTTGCGACTAATAATTGGAACGGCTCAACCGATGATAATTCGAAGCCATTGATGTCTGGCAGTTTAGCAATTTTCACTTGTGTTTTCGGGGCGCGCAATGTGAATTGCACGCCATCTTCAGCGATGCAGGAATTCGAGAGCACCATCGAATTCGTAATGATATCCCCTTGCCCGGAGGCTTGCACCTGGGCTGTTCCTCGCGCTAATCGTACAAACGTCTGATCTTTATTGCCTGAATTTTGGACGACAAACGGCCAAACAATTTTATCAGACAGGACGGCAGCAACTTTTGCATATTCGTTCGGAATTTTCGTCACTTCCACTTCGCCGAGGCGCGTATCCACGCTGCCATTTGTCGTGCGGATGATTTGCACGGTCTGGCCTAACGTTTTCGAGGTCTGCACAGTCGAAACCGTGCCGTTTTCCAACCGAAATTCCGCTGTTCGCGGCTGATTATCTCGCGCGGATTGCAAATTTTCAAGAGTCAGGAGGGAATTCTCCGCCAATGTAAGAATCGTTCCATCATTCAGATTCAATTTCAACGAAGCGCCGCTGTTTGTGCGCAATTGATCGCCAGGATTAATGCTTAATTGCGGCGCAGCCGGTTTCCAGGCTTGTGAAAGAATCTGCGCGTTATCCTTCCCTTTTTGCGCATCGCGCTTCAGCAGGATTTCGACCTTTCCATTCACTTCTCCGATAGAAACCGCCACCACCCGGCTGACTTGTTGCGCCGAGACAAACGCGCCGTTTCCAACGGCAAGCAACAGGCACAAAATACTCAGAACGCATAACAGTATAAGAGATTTATTCTCTTTCATACATTGTCCCTCCTCATTTGCTCATTTTTGATACATGCGCATGATACTATACGGTTCGTGAACCAACATATATTCTGCTTACTGATTAACCACAAGTCGTAATGATCGTTCACTTGTACGCACACGAGATGCTAACCGCTTCAACGCGGCGCGAATCTCGGCGTGTGATGGCATTAATTGAAGCGCTTTTTTATAACACACTATCGCTTTTCCAACACGCCCCATCTTCTCAGAGAGTTCGGCGATTTTCCGCAGTTCTTGCACACTCTCGTCTCGTTTTCTTGCGCGGATAAGCAATACCAGCAGACGCTCCCGAATTTCAAGATGGTCGGGGAAAAAGATTAACACATTGCGATATTGCGCAATCGCCTCATCAATCCGCCCCGCCTTAACAAGTTGTCCGGCAAAGCGTTGATATAAGCGGCTCGCCGTTTCAAATTCATTTAATCCGCAGTATTCCTGCCCTAACGTGGAATACGCCGCAGCATTCAACGGATCAAGCGCCAATAAGGATTCACAAACATCGAAGATAAATGCCTGCCCATCTCCTAATCGGCCACCTTCGCGATAATAGGCGTCAATCGCCTGTTGATAATATCTTTTCGCCTGCTCGATATTGCCAATCTGCGTCAAAAGCTCAGCGACCTTTTTGAGATATTCCGGCGTTTCGCCGTATTTTTCAATTCGGCGAAAATATACGCGAATTTGATGTTTTATCCAAAATTCTTTTATCATCATGTCACGAACGAAAGAACGACGACTTGCCCCAATGTGCACCATCCGACTCCTCAATGCCAATTTACAGCCTTAAATGTGTTGGTATCACATAAACATTGAAGTCGTCAAGAAATTTATCATAGAACCTTTCATTCCACAAAAATACTTTTCGTTTTTTTCGTGATAACCTCACAAAAAATAACGGCTTATCTGACAGCGGCATTTACGGTTTTTTTATGCGCTGCAAATATTCTGCCGCCTGTTGATGCGCGGGATCAAGTTGCAGCGCTTTTTGAAAAAACGTCTCAGCGTCCTTGCGATTGCGAAGCAATAAGTAGGCAATGCCTATCCGAAAATAGGCTTCAGCCTCATCGGGTTGCAATTCGACAATTTTCTGATGAATTTTCAGCGCCTCTTCTCCGTCTTGTTTATATAGATAAATCTCCCCTAACCGATAATACGCCTCAAGAAAATCAGGACACAACGCGATCGCTTTTTGATACACGGCGATCTGCTGTTCGGAACGCTCTTCCAGCGTCAGCCCCTTTCTGACGTAATCTTTCGCGATCAAGCAATTCTGTTCGTTCGTTCGAAAACGTGCGCTGGCGTCTTTCAAGATAATCCGGCGATGTTCCGCATCAACGGTCAATTGAAACCGATTCAGAAAGCTTAGCCCTAATAATCCGAACACTGTGGATGATGTATCGAATTCGTGAATAGCCGCCGTGACATTCTTCGTTTTTGAGGTGCCGATCTGTACAGTTTGCAGATTCACTAATGGCGCTTTAATCTGACCGTTCGCCGTTTGCAGCATGACATCTTCCTGCAATAATACCGGCTTGAGATATAGTTCTTTGACCATGCGGGGCGAAATAATTGTGTAAGACGCGCCCGTATCCAAAATAAATGGCCTCGTAATCTGATCGTTAATCTTGACATCTACGATAATCGCCCCATTTACTTGTTTATAGGGCAGGATGATTTCTCCTGAGATGATTTGGGCGGAAGGAGTCGGGATGGACAAATCTGTGCCAGGATTGCTGGTGGTGTATGTAATCGTCGGCGAAGATGGCTCATCATGCTGCGCGTCATTCTCGCCAGGAGAATATGGATACCAACGGTTGTTGCGCTTGACTTCGATTGAAATAGACGAATCGCTTGGAGGATTTGTGGCATAATGAATTTTTCCAGCGCGATCCGTCCAGCGATAAATATCTGCCGTTGCCCCAAAAGGCACACATAACGCGACACTAACAGCGCAGAACAGCACACAGATCACGCCCTTGCACTTCAACAATATTTTCATGAGTCATCAATTCCGTAGGGTTTCTGTTCGTAAAATACCCGATATTTCGTTGATAATAATAGAGAAACAGGATTTGCTGTCAAGCGATAAGCATACCTGTTTACAAATTTCGTAATTGTTTAGCAGTTATCACGAAACACACAAAATACACGAAAAACATCAAGACATCTCTCTTATAGAGACAAGCATTGAAAATTAATATTCTGCCCTTCTCAGACCTCACAGGTTTTTAAAACCTGTGAGGTCTTATTAAAAATTAATGCTCGCATCTATAATGTCGAAGAATTTCCCACATTTTCGTGTATTTTGTGTGTTTCGTGGTAAATAATTACCAAATTTCTTTCGAGAAATACGCGCTCATTTTTTGCCTATCGCGGCGTGTAAAAATCTCTTGACGGAATTCGCGCCAGACGCCATAAAAGGCCGATTCAGCCATGAGAGAACCCAAGCACACATCATTGACGCATGGAACAAATTCGACACCAGACAGTTGGTTTAGCATTAGGCGGAGGGGTGGCGCGGTCGTTTGCGAACATTGGCGTCCTGAATGTGCTGGCGCGAGCGCAGATTCATCTTGATTATTTGACAGCCAGCAGCGCGGCCAGCATTATCGGCGCGATCTACGCCTCTGGCGTTTCTCTTGAAGAAACCAATCAAATCGCCCGCCACACGCGCTGGAAAGATTTGCTCGCCATTTCATGGAAAGCTCCCTGGCGCGGAATTCTATGCAGCCGCAATATTGAAAAATTTTTACAGCGGCACTGCCGCAGCCGGTATTTCGAAGATTTTCCGCTGCCGTTCGGCGTCATTGCTGCCGAGTTGATGTCTGGCGAAGAACGGCTTTTTTTATCCGGTGACATCGTTCCGGCGGTCAGCGCCAGTTGCAGCATTCCCGGTGTGTTCCAACCTGTGCAGGTGGGGAAGCGGTTGTATATTGACGGCTGCTATGTGAATCAAATCCCCGCCGCCGCTCTGCGCCGCATGGGAGCAGATATTGTGATTGGCTGCGATGTCAGCCGCGGTGCGCTTGCGGTGAAACGCAAAGTCCCGCGCAATATGTTCGCCATCTTGCAATATCTCGTCGCGCTGCATTCCCAAAAAACCGCGAACAAAGGCCGCGTTGAATCAGATATCCTGATCGAAATCACTGTCAACGATATTCGGCTCGTCGATCTGCATCGTGTTGTGGAACTGATCGAACGCGGCGAACAGGCTGCCGAGCGCGTCCTGCCGATATTACAACGCCGCCTTGCCTCGTCAAATTCGCCTCAGACGGCATAAAAAAAACTCCAAACATCGCCCAAGATGATATTTGGAGTCTCTTTCAACACGCAAGCAAGCTCCATTCTTGTTTACGGCCTGATCACGCGCCAATCAACTAAACGCTGGTATGCATATTCCGCGTTCTGCCCCTGCGTTACCTGTTGTAAATAGCGATAATATTCTTCAGCCGCTCCTTGCTTGTTTTGCATCTGTTCCAAAGAAATCCCTTTCAAAAAAATCGTATTCGGATTCCCTGGCAGCATCCGCTCATATCCATCGAAGGCGTCATACGCCGCATCCGGCTTGTTGACGCCTAAATCCGCGATTCCTGATAAGTATGTGGCTTGCGCTTCTTCAGGATAAATTGCTTTTGCCTGTTCGGCGTAAAATTTTGCCTCTCCGGGGTTATTGAGCGCCATCTGGCATTTGGCCATCAACACCAGACCTGCGTAATCGTTCGGCGTTTGACGAAGCGCATCCGCAAAATAGGTTTGCGCCTGCGAGAATTTTTGAGATGTCATGGCCTCTTCGCCCTTTTGAAGGCTCTCGATGGTGCCGCGCATCGCTCGCAGGTTGATTGTTTGGTCCATATACCGCTCTTCATAAAAGGGCAGTTCCGCAGCCGTATAATAATCTATTACCGTCCGATCTCTGGCGGTTTGCAGGCGTTCCGAACTCATCGGATGCGTGGCGTACATCATTTCGAGCGCTGAGGGTTTGTCATTAAACAGCCGGACTAAAATCTCCATCAAGCCAACCATTCCTTGGGGGTTATAGCCGGATCTGGTCATATATTCCATGCCGAGCGCGTCAGCCTGGCGTTCGTCCTCCCGGCTATAATGCGCTAAAAGCGCGCCTGCCGCATATTGCCCGCCGATGCTGATCATTTTCAGCCAATCCTCGCTGCCTTGAGAACCCGCATAGACTGCCGCTCCGGTTAATAATCCGCTCATCAGCAGCCCTTTGCTCATCCGTTCGGCGGTGTGGCGCGCGCTGACATGGCCGATTTCATGCCCTAACAACCCCGCCAGTTCCGCCTCGCTCCGAATTTCCAGCAGAATCCCTCGCGTGGCCGCGATGCTGCCGCCGGGAAAGGCATACGCATTCACATAAGTGGCGTTTACAACACGAAAGGAATATGGCATGTCCGGGCGATGAGAATTCAGAGACAACGCTTTGCCAACCCGCTCAATATATGCGTTTAACTCTTGATCCTGAACCGGCCCATAATCCGAAGAAAATTGATGCGGAGAATTTTGACGGTCTATCGCCAATTCCCGCTCTTCGCTGACCAACATTAACTGACGTTCGCCAGTCACCGGATTCGTTGCGCACCCGGTCACAATCCCGGCCGTCGAAGCCGTCAGCAGCCACAGAAAATCTCGCCGCGTCAATTTCCCTGCATATACGCGCTCTCCTAGCGAATATTTCATAACAATTCACCCTCGTTGCCCGTTGCCACGTCTTGTGCGTCAAATTCACGCACACGACGCTCAGAAACGCTAGATCGCGTTGGCCTGGCTCTACATAATCCATTTATTCAATATGGTTCTGCATACGCCAACGCCGCAATTTGGAATAATCCTCTTCGCTCAGGGTCTTAAAATCGCGAATTTCTAATTCCACCGGCTCTGGTTCTTGAATATCGAGACCGCCCGAAAATTTCGCATTTTCTGCCATCGCTAATTTCGCGGTGCGAATATTGCCATGAATGATTGCCGTTGACGCCACTTGAAGCCCGCTTTCGGCGATCACATCGCCAAGTACTTCGCCAGCAATAATAATTCTCTCAGCCCGAATCTCGCCCTGAACATACCCAGATTGATCAATATGCAAATTGGCGTTTTGCAAAAAAACAGAACCACGAATAATTCCACGAACTGTCAAATCAACTTCTCCAAAAATATCTCCGCTTACGACTAAACCTTGCTCAACGATAGACATAAAAAACCTCCCCCCTGTCTCACCATGGCTCATGTTTTACGATGCGCACTCACGCGCCAACCCATGACGCGAAATGCCGACTACCCGCTTCAAAAATCTCCTTGCCGTTCCCCTTTTCCTCTCCTTCTGCAAGTCGTGTATAAATAAAAAATCTCCTCGGTCAAGAAAAAAATAAAAAAGATTGTGGAGATGAATAGGCATGATCGGAAATAAAAATTTTATCAGAGATGGCGCAGAGAACATTTGACATCGCGCAGAAAATATGACATATTGGATGTTGTCGAATCGGGTTGTTTGTCCAATATGACAGGCAACATTTCTGTGGATTATAGACATGCTCTTGTGGCAAAAGGCGTCGTTGGTGAAAGATCGCGCACCGCGATAGAGAATCTTTACGACGAATATCTCATGAAAACACGTATTGCAAATCAACTCCGCATCTGGAAAATGATGTTTATTGGCGGCCTCCTGTGGATCGGGGGAACGGCCTCAACAGCAAGCGCCATCACCGTGTATTTCGCTGATGGAACAACCTTAGAAGTCGATCAAATTACGAAAACGGGTAACACTGTTTATCTCACGCTGGATCTCTCGCGCATTGATACGAGCCGCACGCCGATTCAAGACCTCGATGCGCTTGATTCGTCGCAAACGCGAGTGATTCAACAATCAGGCTTGTCCATTGCGAATTTTAATATCACGCCGACTGAAGATAACGCCGAACTCGTCATTTCTGGCGCGGTGTCAAATGATGCCGGATTTGCCGTAAAAGACACGCGCGTGAATGTCACCCTTCAAGATAAACAGGGACAGAAACTCTTGACGGTCAAAGGGTATGTGCGTCCGGAGAAACTCGCCGTCGGAGAAACCGGCACGTTTTCGCTGCAAATCCGCCGCCCGGAAAATTTTTGGAAGGCCAGCGCAGACGTTCAAGCCACGCCCGCGCTGGAATAATCATGCCGCGTCCCCTTGCCCGGCGATGGGAGTCGCCGGGCAAGCGCGGTCGCATTTTTTATCCGCTTCCTAATTAACTCGGAATGAAGTCGGTATCTGCCGACAGCGAACGGACAAAGGCAGCAATCAGTTTCGCCGCCTGCTCCACATCGGATAACGCGATCATTTCGTTTGGCGAATGGAGATAACGGCACGGAATTGAAATCACGGCTGTCGCGACGCCGCCACGCGAGATGTGAATCATATCAGCGTCCGTGCCTGTGCGGCGCGGCGTGATTTGCACGGTGAACGGAATCTGCTCCTGTTCGGCAATTGCCGTCAGCATATCGAACACCACCGGGCTGTTCGCCGCGCCGCGCGATAACACCGGGCCGCCACCAAGCTTCACGTCGCCGTTTTGTTTTTTATCGGAATTTGGATGGTCGGTCGTAAACGTCACATCCACCGCGATGCCGACTTGCGGCGCGACACTGAAGGCACTCACCTGCGCCCCGGCCATTGTGATTTCTTCCTGACAGGTCGCCACTGCCGTTACGGTTGCCGCCGGGCGTTCCTGCGACAACAATCGCAATGCTTCCAGCACGGTGAATGCGCCGATCCGATCATCCATGCCCCGCGCCACAACACGCCCGTTCGCGTATTCTTTTACGTCCGCCTCAATGACGCCGACCGTGCCGATGCGGACGAGTTCTTCAGCTTCTTTGCGATTCTTGACACCGAGATCAATCCAGAGGTCTTTGATTTGCGACACTTTTTTGCGTTCGTCGTCTTCCATTAAATGAATCGGCTTTTTGCCCACCACGCCGGACACCTCGCCATTTTTTCCAAGCAATCGCACGCGCTGTCCTACCAAGACTTGCGAATCCCAGCCGCCAACGCCAGAAAATGAGAGAAAACCGTCATCATCAATATAACTGACCATGAGGCCAATTTCGTCAATATGTCCGGCCAGCATGACATGCGGCGAGCCACCGCGCAATGTCGCAAAAGAATTCCCTCGAACATCAGCGCGAACCTCATCCGCAAACGTTTCGGCTTCTTTGCGCCATACACGGCTGATAGCCGCTTCATCCCCCGACGGACTCGGCGTATCGAGCAATTGTTTTAAAAAGTTGAGAATCTGGTCATTCATGGCATCACATCCTGAACAACAACGAATTGACGAAAGGAACGAATTGGCATCTCTAAGAATTCGTTCCGTTCTCCAATTCGTTGCTGTTTTCTGTAAGAGTCAGATTGGTCAAATAATCCTGAAAATCTCTGTTGACAAAATTCATTTCTCTTCCTATATGTTTTGCAAGGAAGTTGTCAAGAAGAATTCAGAAGTATCCCCAACAGCCGCTTTTCTTGCCTTGCCGCAAGAGAAGCCACTCGATTCACGCCGTGCGTCTGAATTCGCCTGCGGGGAAATTTCGCCGCATTGCGTGAACAAGTCAATTCTATGAAACGACTTCAATTAAGATGGATATTCGGAATCGTCTATGGGCTGAGTCTGTTCTGCTTTTCGGCCTTTGCGCAAGATCAGGCGGTCGAAGCCGACGGCGTGGCACGCATTCTGGACAATAACACCGCAATGGCGCGGGATAACGCGATTGTTGACGCGCAGCGCAAGGCGGTCGAACAGGCGGTCGGCGTGCTGATGTCCTCCGAATCGGTGGTGCAGAATTATGAAATTGTCTCTGACCGCATTTTAACGCAATCGGCGGGCTACATCACCTCGTACGATGTGCTTGACGAGCAGCATGACGACAAAAGCTATCGCGTCAAAATCCGCGCCGTTATCGGCATGGGCGCGTTAGAAAACGATGTGCAGGCCATCCAGCATTTAATTCAACAGAAAGGCAATCCGCGCATGATGTTTCTTGTGTCGGAAGAGCTTGTCGGCCTGAAAACGGCGGGCGTCGCGTCGGCAGACATGGCGCAGGCGGAAGTAACCTTACAGCAGGCGTTTGTCAATAAAGGCTTCGACGTGGTGGACGCTGCGACCGTCGCGCAAAACGTCAACCGCGAACAGGCGCTCAAAGCCGCTGAAGGAGACGCCGCCGCCGCCGCCGCGATCTGTCAGCAATTCGGCGCGGATGTGGTGATTACCGTGAAATCGTCGGCCAGCGCTGGCGCGAAGATTCTCAACAGCGACATGAAATCGTATCAGGCGGTCGTGACAGCCAAAGCCGTGCGGGCGGATACGGCGGCAGTGATTGCCTCTGCGTCAGAGCAAGCGAAACAGGCGCATATTGACGATTTGACGGGCGGAACAGCGGCAATTCAAAAAGCGAGCGTAAAATTAGCAGACGCTCTCATTCCCAAAATCCTCGAACAATGGCGACAGGACGTGCAGACAGCCACCACCGTGCAACTCGTGGTGTCAAATATTTCATTTGCGCAATTGAAGCAAATCAAAGAGATTCTTTCAACCAAAATTCGCGGCGTAAAGGCCGTCAATCAGCGCAGTTTTCAGCAAAAAACCGCCGTGCTCGACGTTGACATTCAAGGCACGACCGAGACACTGGCAGATGAACTGACGGCGCAGGATTTTAATGGCGTGATGCTTGATGTCACCGGCATGACAGGCAACAAGATCGAATTGGCGGTGCCGTAAACGACAGAAAGGAGCGCAAACGCTTGCTTTTGCCATCTGACATTTACGCCGCAGAAACAAGCGTTTGCACTCCTCTTGTTCGATGCGAATCATGCACGGAAACGCAGTTTCGTCATACGACATAGTTCACACATCTTTTTTCTTGACATCTCACCTGAGATTTTCATTGATATGAATGCGTGAAAAACGTTGGGGGGAAAGAGCAAAAGAATCAGCAACCGGTAGAAAAGGAGCGTGGCTTCTACTACCATAACCAGAAGGAGAATTGCTATGAAGAAGTACAAATGCTCAGTATGTGGTTATATTTATGATCCGGCTGTTGGCGATCCTGATAATGGTGTCAACCCAGGAACGGCGTTCGAAGACCTGCCCGATGATTGGACGTGCCCGGATTGCGGCGTCGAAAAAGACATGTTTGAACCGTTAGATTAATGAGGAGGAGTGTACTATGGGATTCGCAGCATTAGTTCACAGCCCTGATTTTGAAGGCAAAGAAAAGCATGTGCCGAGCATGACGCTGTCTGACAGCGCTATCGGAACAGTTGTAACAGTTCAGGTTGGCAAAGATGTCTTGCATCCGACGACGCCGGAACATCATATCGAATGGGTGAAAGTCTTCGGCGAAACGCAAGAAGGCAAAATCGTGGAAGTTGCCACATTGACATTCGGCAAAGGTACATCGCTGCCGAGCGGTTCAATTGTGATCAAAAAAGAAAACTACAAATCCCTGACCGCGCTGTCGTATTGCAACCTGCACGGCGTCTGGGATAACAGCCTGACCCTGTAATTTCAGCTTGTATCACGTTTTCTAACGGCGCACCGGCAACGATGCGCCGTTTTTCTTTCATTGCAACCACACCTGTCAGACACTTCGAAAGTGTCTGGCAGGTCGGTCATCTTTATGTTATCCTCAAAAGACCTGCTTGCGCAATTCAGCCTTGCTGCCGGAGTGCCTGGAAACGAAGGCGATATTCGCCGCCTTATTCGCCAGCATCTCGCTGGGCTTGCTGACATATCGCATGATCAATCAGGCAGCATCATCTGCCGCAGAATCGGCGGCCTTGACGCGCCGCGCATTCTCGTCGCCGCGCATATTGATGAAGTCGGTTTTCTCGTCCGATTCGTCACGCCTGACGGCTTTGTGAAATTTCACCCGATTGGCGGCTGGTGGGAACATACGCTGTTAGCGCAGCGCGTTGTCATCAAAACCGCAAAAGGCGATGTCCCCGGCATTATCGGCGCAAAATCGGTGCATCATCTGACGCCGGAAGAACGCAACCGAGTTCAAGACATTCGCAATATGTTCATTGATGTCGGCGCGAAAGACAAAGCCGAAGCGATGGATGTGTTCGGCATCATGCCCGGCGACGCAATTGTGCCGCAGACCGAATTCATGGAGATGAAAAATCCCCGACTCGTCAGCGGCAAGGCGTTCGACGACCGCGCAGGCGTGGCGTTGTTTGTGGAGGCGCTGACGCAACTTGCGGGCGACACGCTGCTGAACGCGGTGTATGCTGTCGGCACAGTTCAGGAAGAAGTCGGCTCGCGTGGCGCGAAAACCGCTGTTGACCAGATCAACCCTGATGTCGCCATCGTGCTGGAAGTTTCTCCGGCGGACGATACGCCTGGTTTTGCGAAAGACGAACAGCAAGGCACATTGGGAAAAGGCGCGCAGATTCGATTGTTCGATCCATCAATGATTCCAAATCGCCGATTCGTCGAATTTGTGCTGAACACTGCCCACGATCTGAATATTGCGCATCAAACGGCGGTGCGCATCAACGGCGGCACGGACGCTCGCCAGATTCATCTCCACGCACGCGGCGTCCCGACCATCGTCATTGCTCCGCCAGTGCGCTACATTCACAGCCATGTCAGCCTGCTACATCTCGATGATTACGAGCAGACCTTGCGCCTGTTGATTGAATTGCTGCGGCGGCTGGATGCGCCGACAGTTGCGGCATTGACCGCATTCGACAGGGAATAATTGGCATGGACTTCGAGTGGGATAACCAGAAAAATCTGGAAAATATTCGCCGTCATGGAATTGATTTTCAAGATGTTCCATCGATCTTTCAGTATTACATGGTCATCACCCTTTATGAGCGATACGATTATGGTGAAGAACGGTGGCTTGGCATTGGAATGTTGCGAAATAGTGTTGCCGTTGTCATATTTACGGAGCGAGATTCAATTCCTAACGTTTTTTGATCACCCACCCCCAACCCCTCCCAGGAGGGGAGTTTCGCGCATCGTCGCCTCACATCGCGATTCCCCTCCTGGGAGGGGCAAGGGGTGGGTTGTAAAAATATGTTAGGAAGTGAACGGAGCGAGACAAAGGCACAATTCGTATCATTTCTGCTCGTCAGGCAAACAAATATGAACGCCAACAATACCAACAAGCCCTCTCAGACGGATTGGGAACGCTTAGCGCGAATGAATGACGAAGAGATTGATTATTCCGATATTCCGCCATTGACGGACGAATTTTTTCGAAAAGCGACCCTGTTCGCGCCTTCGCAACGCGCTGTGATCCTTGATCTTGATGTCTTCGAATGGGTCGAGCAACAGGGAAAGAATCCGCAAACGACGGTCAATGCGATTATCAGAACGCAGATGAAACGACAAACGCGGCAGAAGAAAAAACTGATGCGTATGCCTTCGTAATTTGCAGGGAAAAGAACTGTGACGGAAACCTGACTGAACGGAGACTCTGACATGCCGACCAACGAACCGGAACGCCTCTGGACGATTTTAGAGATTTTGCAATGGACGATCAGCTTTTTTAAAGAAAAGGAGATCGAGCCTGCCCGCCTGACCGCCGAAGTGCTGTTAGCGCACACGCTGAAAAAAGACCGCCTGCATCTGTATGTCAATCACGACGAGCCGCTCACGCCTGCCGAGCGCGAGGCGTTCAAAGCGCTGATTCGCCTGCGCGTCCAGGGAACGCCGACGCAATATCTGACGGAGCGGCAGGAATTCTGGTCAATGGAATTTGCCGTCGCGCCCGGCGTCCTGATTCCTCGCCCCGAAACCGAACACCTCGTCGAAGCGGCGATTGAACGGGCGAAACCGCTTGAACAACCGGCCATTGCGGACATCGGCACAGGCAGCGGCGTCATCGCGATCAGCCTGCATAAAGAATTGCCGCACGCGGCAATTTCCGCCAGCGACATTTCCGAAGCCGCCCTGAATATCGCTCGCCGTAACGCCGAAACCCTTTTTCCGAACGGACATCGCATCGCGTTCGTTCAAGGCGATCTGTTTGCGCCGTTTGCCGGGCAATGTTTCGATCTGATTGTGTCGAATCCGCCCTATATTTCAACGGAAGAATATGCCGGGCTGTCTCGTGAAATTCGGGAACATGAACCGCCGACCGCGCTGCTGGCAGGTGCAGAGGGACTCGATGTGTATCGGCGCTTGATTGCGGATGCCGCGAATTATGTGCGTCCGTCTGGCTGGCTTCTGTTTGAAATCGGCAACACGCAGGCCGAAGCGGTGACGCGGCTTTGCCAGGAAAACGGATGGACAGTGGAACAGGTCATCAAAGATTACGCCGGGCTGAATCGGGTCGTGGCGGCGCGGCGGTAAAACAGGTTACGAATGCAAACGCTTGAGCCTAAATGGAGAACAGCGAGATGTATTATTCTGCAATCAAAGACAATCATTCACATGGCACGGTCGGCGAATTTCTCAAAGACGTCATCACCGAACATTCGGACGTCTCAATCGTTTCGGCGTATTTTACCATCTATGCCTATCACAGTCTGAAAGCGCAATTGGACAGCATTGATACGCTGAAATTTCTGTTCGGCGAACCGACCTTTATCAAGGCGCTCGACCCGGAGAAGGTCACTGCCAGAGATTTTAAAATTGAAGATGATACGCTGGTGATTCCGCTTGAACGCCGCCTGACCCAAAAAACGCTGGCCAAAGCGTGCGCGGAATGGCTGCAAGCCAAAGCTGAAATCCGCTCGATGGTGAAACCCAATTTTCTGCATGGCAAGCTCTACCACATCACACAGCACAGCGGCATTGAAAAAGCCCTTGCCGGAAGTTCGAATTTTACGGTGCACGGCCTGGGGCTGGGCGGCAGCAAGAATATCGAACTCAACCTGATTGTTGACAGCGACCGTGACCGTCAGGAGTTAAAAAGCTGGTTCGATGCGATCTGGAATGACCAAACGGGACTGGTCGAGGATGTGAAAGCAGAAGTGCTGAAATACCTCGAACAATTGTATGTCGAAAACGAACCGGAGTTTATTTATTTCAAGACCTTATATCACATTTTCGAAGAATATTTGAGCGAACAGCGCAAGGGCGGATTATTAGACGAAAAAACGGGATTTTATGACAGTGAAATATGGGCTGCATTATATGACTTCCAAAAAGACGGCGTGAAGGGCGCCATCAATAAAATCCTGAAACATCATGGCTGCATCATTGCTGATAGCGTCGGCTTGGGGAAAACCTTCGAGGCGCTGGCCGTCATCAAATACTTCGAACTCTTGAATGGGCGCGTCCTGGTCATCTGCCCGAAGAAACTCGCCGGGAACTGGACCGTCTATCAGGCGAGCCAGAACCATGCGCTGAATCCGTTCAAGAAAGACCGCTTCAATTATACCGTGCTGTATCATACCGACATGGGGCGCGAATCGGGGCGTTCCGATGCGAATGGCATTGATTTGGACAATTTCAACTGGGGCGCGTATGACCTGGTGGTGATTGATGAATCGCATAATTTCCGCGGCAACCCGATGGAGAAAGTGAAAGATGACGGCAGCACGCGCATGAACCGCGCCAAATGGCTGATGGAAAAAGTCATCAAATCCGGCGTGAAGACAAACGTGCTGATGCTTTCGGCGACTCCGGTCAACAATTCTTTGAAAGACCTGCGCAACCAGATTGCCTTCATCACCGAAGGCAAAGAAGACGCGCTCTTCGAAACGTGCAAAATAAAAAGCATTCGGCTTACGCTTGAAAATGCGCAGAAAAACTTTACCACATGGGCTGCCCCCAAAAATAGAAACAGAAGCATGAAACAACTTCTCGAACGACTTGACGCATCGTTCTTCAAACTCTTAGATGAACTGACAATCGCCCGCTCGCGCAAACATATCGTGAACTTTTATGATATAGACGCTATCGGACAATTCCCCAAAAGAGAAAAACCGCATTCGGTCTATCCTGATATTGATACCCAAAAACGATTTCCGTCGTATGACCGGATCAACAAACAGATTCTCGAGTATAAATTGTCCGTCTTCAATCCTTCGGCCTATCTTTTACCTGCCAAACAGGCAAAATATGAAGCGGTTGCCGATGGACAGGGGGGAAACTTCAAGCAGGCTGACCGTGAAAATTTCCTGATTGGCATGATGAAGGTCAACTATCTGAAACGGCTTGAAAGTTCTATCGAATCATTCGAAATCTCACTGGATCGAACGATTCGAAAAATCGAAAAGCTTGAAGGGAAAATTACCGGCTTCCTGCAATCGCGCGTAACAAGCCAGGAAGAAACCCTGGACACGCTGACGCCATCTGATGATGAAATCGAAGAAATGGCTGATGATTTCGAAGCATGGCAGGTTGGGAAGAAATTGAAGTTCGACCTGGCTGATTTGGACTTGACACGATGGCTGGAAGACCTGAAAAATGATAAAGAAGCGCTGATTGACCTTCTGAATAACGCCAAAGTCGTGACGCCGGAACGAGATGCAAAACTGAAAGAATTACAAAAGCTGATCCTGCAAAAAGTCCGAAAACCGGTGAATGGCGAGAATACAAAGGCGCTGGTGTTTACCGCGTTTGCCGATACCGCAAGATACCTGTATGACAACCTGAAACAATGGGTTCAGGATGAGTTGAACCTTCATGCGGCATTAGTGTGCGGCAGTTATACCCAGACGTCGTATGGGAAAAATGATTATGACAGCATTCTAATCAATTTTTCGCCGCGCTCGAAGAACCGCGCACAACTCGCCAGCGCAAACCAGACCGGCGAAATTGACATTCTGATCGCCACCGACTGCATCAGCGAAGGGCAGAACCTCCAGGACTGCGATTTTCTCGTCAATTATGATATTCACTGGAACCCGGTCAGGATTATTCAGCGTTTTGGCCGGATTGACCGCTTAGGAAGCACGAATGCGACCATCCAGCTTGTCAACTTCTGGCCGACCAAAGACCTCGATAATTATATCAATCTGAAAGAACGGGTCGAATGCCGCATGGCGCTTGTGGATGTGACCGCCACCGGAGAAGACAATATTCTGAATACGGAACAGCTTGAAGAACTGATTACGGATGATTTGAAATACCGGAACCAACAATTGAAAAAGCTGCAACATGAAGTCCTCGACATCGAAGAGATGGAGGAGTCCATTTCTCTGACGGATTTCACGCTCGATGATTTCAGAATCGAACTGTTGAATTTTATCGAGAGCAACCGCAAACGATTAAACGAATCGCCGCTCGGTTTGTATGCCGTTGTTCCCGCGCCGGGCGGAGAACATGCGGCATTGATCACGCACCGGGAAATCACGGCCACCGAAAAAGAGATTATCAAACCCGGCGCGATCTTTTGCCTCGCGCAGAAAAACGGCTCGGCTGATAATGAGGCCGTGAATCCGTTGAACCCCTATTTTCTGGTCTATATTCGCAACGATGGCACTGTGCGCTATAACTACGCCAACGCCAAACAAATCCTCGAGATTTACCGCCTGCTCTGCCAGAACCAGAAACGCCCGTATGAAGAACTCTGTTCGCTGTTCAATCAGGAAACCGAGAACGGTCTGAACATGGCGAAATATTCCGACCTGCTGCGGAAAGCGGTCAGCGAGATTGCGCTGATGTTTAAGAAAAAGGGGAATGCCAGGCTCACAAGCGACCGGGGCGCGCTGCTGCTGCCGTTTGCCAAACAGATAAATGAAATGGACGATTTCGAACTCGTCACATGGCTGATCGTGAGGTAAGTCACGTGAGTTCGGGATAAGCTTTTCGCCCCAGCGGGGCGATATATGCCGTCCCTCCGGGACTCTCGAACAGGAGCAAGGCATCTTTGCTACACATATCGCGCTCCTACGGAGCTATCACCCGTTGTTTTTCAATACGATAAAAGAACCTAACAACCCTTCCAGGAGGGGAAATCACAAAGAGGCTGCGTCACATGAGTAAAGAATTGAAATTAGCGATCCAACGGGCCATCATAAATTTTTCGCAAAAACCGGTCGAACAAGCGGCCATCAAGCTGTTTACGACGTTAGGATATGACACGACACGGCAGAACCCGTTCCCGGAGAAAAGTTTTGCGTTCTTCAAGGACTCGTTTTTGGAGGATGACGCCCGATTCGATGAAGAAAAAGCGCACGTCAACGAATGGCAATCTGTTGACCTGTTATTCCAACTGACCGCGCATGAGGTGTCACGCGCTGCCAACCTGTTCGACACGAAACAGGTTGACAACACGATCATCGAAACCTATCTCTTTTTCGCGCTTGAACTGTCGCAATCGGCATACACCCGCACCCAACTGGCCCAGATCACCAGAGAAATCAACAAAGTCTTCCCCATGCCGGCGCTGCTGGTGTTCAAGCATGGCGACACCCTCACGCTCTCCGTGATCAACAGGCGGCTGAATAAACAAGACGCCCGGAAAGATGTGCTGGAAAAAGTCACGGTGATTAAGGATATTTCGATTGTTGCGCCGCACCGGGCGCATATCGACATCCTGTTCGACCTGTCGTTTGCCGAACTGCAACGGATTCACAAATTCACCAACTTTGTCGAACTACACAACGCCTGGCAGAAAACCCTCGACACCAAAGAGTTGAATACACGCTTTTACCGCGACCTGTCCAACTGGTATTTCTGGGCGTTGTCGCAGGTGGAATTCCCCGACGACGCCAAACCCGACCGCGACATCCGTAACGCGACCAATGTGATTCGTCTGATTACGCGGCTGATTTTCGTCTGGTTTCTGAAGGAAAAACATCTGATTCCCGACACGCTGTTTGATCCGGTGGCGCTCAACGACTATCTGACATACGACGATAGCACCGGCAGCACCTATTACAAAGCGATTCTGCAAAACCTGTTTTTCGCCACGCTCAACACCGAGATGCGCAAGGACAATCCCCACAGCCGCGCGTTTGTGCACCGGCAATACGGCGTGCAGGGGTTTTACCGCTACCGCCGCTTTTTCAAGGACCCGGACAAGGCGCTGGAACTGTTTCAGGATATTCCCTTCCTGAACGGCGGTTTGTTTGAATGTCTGGATAAAAACGTGGGCACGCCCGATGAAGTGCGGATTGACTGTTTTTCGGATCGCCCGGCGAACGAACCGCGTCTGAAAGTGCCGGATGGGTTGTTTTTCGGCGCGGAGGATGAATGCGATCTCAGCGCCGTGTATGGCGATACTAAACGCAAACATGAAACCGTGCGCGGGCTGATCAATATCCTCAACTCGTATAAATTCACGATTGCCGAAAATACGCCGATTGAAGAGGAAATCGCGCTTGACCCGGAACTGTTGGGCAAAGTGTTCGAAAATCTGCTCGCCAGTTACAACCCCGAAACCCAAACCACGGCCCGCAAACAGACCGGCTCGTTTTACACGCCCCGCGAAATCGTCAACTACATGGTGGACGAAAGCCTGATTGCGTATTTAGCGAATTGCCTCTCTTCTGAAGATAGATGTCATTGCGAGGAGTCTTCGACGAAGCAATCCCGTGATACCGGCGAGATTGCTTCGCAAAGCCTCGCAATGACAATGCCCTTTCACAAGCCTGAAACAAGCACAAAGGTAGCGGGTGAGGTCGAGGCGCGCCTGCGCCATCTTCTCTCGTACACCGACGAACCGCACCAATTCTCCGAGACCGAAGTCACGGCCCTCATCACGGCCTTGCACACCGCCAAAATTCTTGATCCGGCCTGCGGCTCTGGCGCGTTCCCGATGGGGATTTTGCATAAAATGGTGCACATCCTGACCAAACTCGACCCCGACAATGTCCGCTGGCGCGAAACGCAACGCCAACAGGCGCTCAAAGAGACGGAACAGGCGTTTTTATTAGGGAACAAAGAGGAACGCGACCAGCGGCTGTTGGAGATTAACGAAGTCTTCGAAGAAAACGCCTCGGATTATGGCCGCAAGTTGTACCTGATTGAAAACGGCATTTACGGCGTGGACATTCAGCCGATTGCGGTACAGATTGCCAAACTACGCTGTTTTATTTCGCTGATTGTGGATCAGCAGGTCAATCCGGCCAAAAAGAACCTGGGCCTGCTGCCGCTGCCCAACCTGGAAACCAAATTCGTCGCCGCCAATACGCTGATCGGCATTGCGAAACCGCAGCAGATGCCCCTGCAAGGCGAGGCGATTCGCCAGAAAGAAGCCGAATTAGCAAAGGTGCGGCAGAAACATTTTACCGCCCGCAGCCCGAAAACCAAAGAGCACACCAGACAGGAAGATTGTCGCCTGCGCACCGAACTCGCCGACTTGCTGAAAAGCGCCTTTCCGGCGGATGTGACCGAACAGCTTGTGCAGTGGAACCCCTACGACCAGAACGCCAAAGCCGACTTCTTCGACCCGGAATGGATGTTTGGCCTGCAAGATGGGTTTGATGCAGTGATTGGGAATCCGCCATATGTTTTGTTACAAGATAAGGTTAAAGACTCTAAAATGCTTGAATATTTTAGAAAAGGATTTGAAGTTGCCTCTTATAAAGTTGATTTATACCATTTGTTTATTGAAAAAGGGGTTAATTTACTGAAAAAAAATGGGGTTTTAGTTTTTATTAATCCCTCTAATTTTCTTTCAAATAATTATACAATCTTACTCAGAAGATTTATCTTAACTTTGACGAACTTACGTAAAATTTTAAACTTGGAGGATAGTGTTTTTGAAGCGAGTGTTAATAATTGTATTTTGTTGGTAACTAAAAAAGATGGTGATAATGAAACGAAAATATCGTTTTATAAGGCGAGTCTAAGTAATAATGAATTGATACCCGAATTAATTGTTCAACAAAATCAGAACGATTTTTTGAATGAGCGATGTTTATTAGTGCCGGTTCAAGATGTATCTTTATTTAGCTTACTAAAAAGGATTGATGAAGTATCTAAACCTTTAAAATTTTATGCTCATGTTAATTTTGGTATGCAACTTCGAGATAGAAAAGAATTTCCTGAAGACGTTTTAGAAAATCCCAACAAAAATGAACTTTCCGAATGGCATAAACAATGCTTTACAGGAAAAGATATTAAAAGGTATCAAGTTACATATAATCATCGCTATTGTTATTTCAATAGAATAGCTAAACGAGGAGGTTGTTGGGACGAAACTGTTCATTTCACAAAAAATAAAATTTTAGTAAGGCAAATAGGAGAAACTCCTATTGCTGGACTTGACCAAGTGGGCTATCCTGTTCTAAATAGCGCATTTATGATAACATCAAAAGAGAAAAATATTTCTACAACGTTTTTATTAGCACTTATAAATTCTAAGTTATTTTCTTTCTTTTGGTTAAACAAATTTGCTGATAAAAGAAAGACTTTTCCTAAGATTAAAGGAACATATTTAGAATTATTACCTATAATTGTTATTGATGATCAGTCGCAGTTTATTGGCCTGGTTGACCGGATTCTCTCCGCCAAACAGCAGAACCCGGCAGCAGACACCCGCGCCCTCGAAGCGGAGATTGACCGGCGGGTGTATGCGCTGTATGGCTTAACGCCGGAGGAAATTGCCATTGTGGAAGGGCAAGCATAGCCCGGCTGGCAAGCGGGCCGGTGCAGGGCTTCAAGGACAGGCGGGACAGGAACGCAGCGCGTGACTGTCCCCGGAGTCCCTGAAGTCCTTTAAAGAACACAGGCGTAATCACAATATTGAAAGGATGACAACACGCCATGAATGAGCAGCACAATAACCAGAACGGTTTTATTCCCGTGCATGGGGGCTATCGGAACCTGCGTTCCTACCAGAAAGCCGAAATCATTTATGATGGCACGGTCTATTTTTGTCACAAGTTCCTGGAAAAACGCGACCGCACGAACGATCAGATGATCCAGGCGGCGCGGTCGGGCAAACAAAATATTGCCGAGGCCAGCATGGCGTCCGCCACGTCGAAAGAAACCGAAATCAAGCTCACCAATGTGGCGCGCGCCAGCCTGGAAGAATTATTGTTGGATTACCAGGATTTTTTACGGGTACGCGGCTTGCATGAGTGGGAGAAACATCACCGGTACGTGCAACGCTTGCGCGAACTCAACAAAATCCCTGATGCGACGTATGAAACGTTCCGCAAGGGGATTGAGCATGACGACCCGGAAATCAGCGCCAATGTGCTCATCGGCTTAATCAGAGTTGCGTCGTATTTGTTGAGCCATCAACTCCGATATTTGGAGCAGCAATTTCTCAAAGAAGGCGGCTTGCGGGAACGCATGACGCGAGCCAGAATTCAGGCAAGAAACAACGACCGGCGCGACAACTGACGTCGCGCGCGTCCTTTACCGTCCTTTAGAACTCGTTCAAGAAAGCGAAGCGGAGATTGACCAGCGGGTGTCTGCGCTCTATGGCCTGATGCCGGAGGAAATCGCGCTTGTGGAGGGGAAACACGAATAATCTATGAATTTTACGTATGAGTTTGCCCAGGTCAATGAGCGCGTCCCGATGATCGAATTTTTGGAGAGCCTGACGCCGAAAGGCGAGATCGAAAAAGCGCGAACCATTCGCCGCGCCAGGGGAGGTCACCAATGAATATCGCTCACACCTACTTTCAACAACAACTGAAGTCAGAAGCATTTCGCCATGCCTATTTCGAAGAGAAGGCGAAGCTCGATATCGAATATCAATTGGAAGAATTAAAACAGGCGATTCGCATTAAGCAGCCCATCGAGGAACTGCTTCGCCGAATTGATGACATCGAACGCTATGTGATGGCCGTGTGAACATTACCGGATGGCGAGCCATGCCGACCGCATCGGCGTATAACGTGCGGCTCTTCGCCAGATGGCCTATTCATGCGCGGTGTAGATTTTTTCCAGCGGCAGCAACGCCGCGCCGAGGATGGCGGCGTCTTCTTTCAGCGAGGCGCAGATAATCTGCACGTCGTCTTGCTGCAAAATCGCATGGCCGCTAAAAATTTTCTCACGCAGCAACGGCAGAAACTCCTCCTCGAATCGGCTTAACACGCCGCCGAGAATCACGTAGTGCGGGTCTTGAATCAGCAGAATATTGCGAATGCCGATGGCGACATAGTTCGCGTATTGGTCGAGTGTCTGCTGCGCCGTCGCTTCGCCAGCCTTCATGCGGGCAAAGATGCCATCTACCGAGGCAGAGGCCCCTGTGCGCTCGCGATACATGCCAAGCAGCGCGTTGATTGACGCGAACGACTCCCAACATCCGCTGCGCCCGCAAGAACAAGGCGCACCGTCCAACGCTATCGCGATATGGCTGAATTTTCCGGCGCGTTTGTTACAGCCATGATACAGATGCCCGCCCACGACAATGCCGCCTCTGATGCTGTGCGGCAAGATAGAAAGAAAAACCACATTTTTCATCGCAGGCAGATCGCCGAGAGCTAATTCCGCCATGACTGCCGCGTTTGCGTCGTTTTCGACAAAAATCGGCAGGCGAAACAACGCTTCATAATCAGAAAACAGGATTTGGCCGATCCCCAGGCTTGGCGCGGCATAGAGAAATTTTCGATCTTCATTGACCGTGCCGGGCAGCGCAAAGCCGATGCCAAGCACGTGTTTCAGGGAAATATGTCGCTCGTTCAGCGTCGCGTTGATTTGTTCGCAGATTGACGCCATGATGGACGGCATGTCCTGGAAATCCGGGCAGACGAGATTGAGGCTGTCTTCAATGTGAGAATCGAGGTTGGCGAGAACGATGCGAATGACGCGCTCTGCCGAAAATTCCACGCCAATCGAGTAGTAGGCATTCGGCAGAAAACGGATGATGGCGGGGCGGCGTCCACCGGTTGAAGCGGATGTTCCCGCCTCTTCCGCAATGCCTTCCGCGATGAACTGATTGATATTCTTCGTCACCGTCGGAATGCTGATTTCTAACGCTTGAGATATTTCAAGGATCGTCAGTTCACGCTCTCGGACGAGCAAGTGCAGAATGCGCCTGCGATTTTCGCTGCGAATCGCATTTTGGTCAATAACTATCGGCTTCACAAAGAATTACGAGGTTCGAAAAGTGGTTGTATGGTTATTGGCAACGTCAAGAGAACAACATTTTTAAACCGCTTTATAAAGTCAATAAAAAAAACGCGCAGAAATTCAGAGTACACCTGTCAGGCACGTCCAACGTACCTGACAGGTCAAATTGTCAAACGCGGGTCAAACAGATGCGAAAGGTCACGGTCACAATTCGGCGTCCAGCCATACACCTGACGCCAGACTTGCGGGCTGTCCATGCAGAGATAAACGGGGATATGCCTGCCGTACCGATGAATTTTGGCGAGCATCGAGCGGTAGATTTCCAGTCGAATCGGCTTCAGGTAGCGCATTTTGCCATCGGCGCACGTGACGAATTCGCCGCAAAGAATCTGGCTGTCGGGAAAGCGGCGGCGGATAATCGGCTTTAATTCCGGCGCATACCGAAATCCGCCGAGGCTGATCCAACTGACGTTTTCTGGGCGAACCACAGCGAACATCTGCTCAATCACGCCGTGATATTCAGTTTCCCAACCGGGATAATAAAAAATCGGGTCAAAGTGAAAACCGATCTGGTAGCCTGCGTCCTGACAGCGCGCCGCCGCCCGCAGCCGCTCGTCGAGCGTAGCGGTTTTCGGCTCTTCGCTGGCAATCCGGCGTGGCGCGTTCACTGACCACGCCACCGACACGCGCCCGCGATGGTCGAGCGCCAGTAAATTCGCGATCATATCCGATTTTGTTTTTAATTCTAATGTCGCGTTCGAACGGTTCGCGAAAAACGGCACGACGATTTTTGAAAACTCGGTGATGTCGTCCATCGCGAGGCTATCGGTGAATTCGCCCGTGCCGACTCTGAACAGGCGCGTCGGGTCTTCGGAAAACACCGCATCCAATTCCGCAAGCAAGTCGTCGGTGTTGACAAAAAACGTGATGAACGGATTGTTTTCGTAATAGCCTTGCAAAATGCAGTAGGAGCAGTCGAGATGGCAATTCGTGGCGAAATTGACGACATAATAATTGCAGCAAATCTGGCCCTTCGTGCCCGGACATTTTTTGAAAAAACGGCCTCGCTGCGTGGTCAGGAATAAGACCTGCTTTCCCGCGTCAATCCGACTGGCGCTGGATTGCAACGCGGCAAGCGCCTCGGCCTTATCTTTCACGCGCGCCACCGGCAGCCCCGGCAGACGCGCTACTATCTCCGCCGTTTTCGGATACGGCGCGGCGGCTTCGTCTATGTAAATAATGTCCGGGGCGTAGTGTTCCATATTTTGAAGGGAAAAACCTCACAGGTTTTTTAAAACCTGTGAGGTTTTTGTTCAATCCTGTCTATTTCCCCTCTTGAATCAGGCGAAGCAGGGTATTCAATTCCGGCTGGCCTGCAAGTTGCGCTAAATGTTCGGCGGTTACGGCAAGCTGTTCCGGCGTAGAAAAGCGAAAGGTCGCGCTCATCGTTTCATCTTCGAACGATTTATCGGTCGTCAATTGCACGCCTTTCGGCGGTTTCAGGCGTTTTAGCACGGCGGCGTATTCCTGTTCCAGCGCGGTCAGGCGGGGAAAACGCTGTTTGCGCAGCCAATCGCGGATCGCCTCGATTTTCTGCGGCGCGGAGAATTTTTCATGCGCGATGATTGCGCCAATTTCCGCGCTTGCCAGCACGTCTCGCATGGCGCAGCCGTCGCGCAGCGCGATTTCCTCGGCAAACGTCAGAAGTTCCCGGAGCTTGTTCAGATTGATATTCAGCGCGGACACGAGCTTAAACGCAGCGCGGCGGTCTTCCGGCGCGAGCGCGGTCAGGAGTTCTAACAGGCTGAGCGGCAAGTCATGCGCGGCGAGATACGGTTTGTGTTCGTCTTCAAACTCCGCAATCTGCCGATAAATCGCCAGCACCTTTTCATTCGGCGCCAGCCCAAGCAGCGGCAGAAACGTCTGAACCAATTCGTCAGCAGGACAATGAAAAATCTCCGACAGTTTATGGAGAATCAGCGCTTTTTCGACATGGTTGAACACGCGATGCGCGGCATTTTCGCACAACGCCACCGAAAACGCGGCGAGCGGATTTTCCGGATCAACCTGATAAATCTGCGCTGGAAGCGCGGGAATGCCGATGTCTCGCGCAATATTGGCGCGGCGGAATCCGGCGACGATTTGATATTTCCCCTGGCAGGCGCACCCGCTGACGAGAATCGGGTTGATGACGCCGACAGTCGCAACAGACGCGGCAACAGTCGCCGAGGTCAGCGGATAGGACATTGAGAATGTCGTATCGTCAAAATCAAGCTGCGCGATTTCAATGATATGAAACATAACGTCATTCCTTAAGAGAGTATTGGGTCTATTCCGGCCTGTTTCAGCAACGCCAATAAGCGTTCTTTTTGCTGTCGCTCGCGTTCGGCCTCTTGTTGAGCCTGTTCCTTTTCCAGCCGCTCACGCTGAGCCTCTTCATCTTTGTATTTAGCCTCTTGCTCGGCCTGCTTCTTTGCTTGCTCAGCCTGCTTCTTTTCTTGCTCAGCCTGCTTCTTTTCTTGTTCGGCCTGCTTCTTTTCTTGTTCGGCCTGCTTCTTTTCTTGTTCGGCCTGCTTGACTACTTGCTGCGCCTGTTTGATATCTTCCTGTGCGCGTTCCATAGCCTTTTGCCAGGTCGCGGAGAGATGCTCAGCCTCTAACCGCTGCTGATATAACCAATATTGGTGTTCATTTTCTGAAAAATGCCGCAACACGCCAATCGCCTCCTTCATTTCGTCGGTTTGCAATATTATGGGCGGCTCATCCACATCCACCTCTTCTCCTTCAAGAAACAGATACATCCAGCGATCCAGTGCATCCAGCGTCTGCTCACGGTGCGGTCAGAGAGAAAGCTGCAAGAGATGAATGCGAAAATCGCCGCTCAAGACCAATCCATATTCGAGATTATATGGCACAAACGGCAGATGCCACGCGCCAGGCAGTTCGAACAGTGGCTCATTCAGCAGCCAGATCGCGATCACTGGTTTTAACGCCGTGAAATCCTGCCCTTTCTGGATTTGCCGATGATAAATGGCGCTCCACGTATGCAGCATCCGTTCAGCCAAGCCCGGATGCGCAACCAATTGAATTTCGATTTGATAGACGCGGCCAGCCTCATCGCGGGCTTTCACGTCCACCACGCTCAATTTATCGGTTTCGAATTCGCGTTCGTTATAGGGATTCAGCAGTTCGATGGATTGCAGGCGGATGCCGGGATCATGCGCTAACACGGCATTCAGAAAATCCGTTAAGAGCAGTTTATGCTCTTCACTGCCAAGCATTGCCTTGAACACGCAATCCACTTTCGGATCAATATTCGGTTTCATGTAACCTTTTCCCCCATTCATCGAACCGATCAATCAGCCTCTCGAAACGAATACAGAGCAATACTTGGACAGGAATAGAGTTTTTGTCAAGGAAATACGATACGCCGAATTTTTCGCTTGACAGCAGGCGGACGAACCGCAACACCGCCACAATTATGCAAAATGAAACACTCCATCCATGTTTGACCTGTGGCGCATGTTGCGCCTATTTCCGCGCGTCGTTTTATTGGGCGGAAGGCAATGATGTTGAAGGCGGCACCGTGCCGGTCGAATTGACTGAGAAACTCAATGATTTTATGCGCGTGATGAAAGGGACGAATTCCCCGACGCCGCGTTGTATCGCGTTACAAGGAACCATCGGCGAGCGCATCTGGTGCAGCGTGTATGAGCAGCGTTCTTCGGTCTGCCGCGAATTTCCGGTGGCGTGGGAAAACGGCGAGCCGCACGACCGTTGCGACAAAGCCCGCGCTGCCTGGGGCTTGCCGCCGCTGACGCCGGACTCCTGGAAATCAGTTTAGAATAACGAAACTGACCAAATGCGTTTAATATTCTCTCTCACCCAGATAGTGTTGGAGAATCTGTTCAATCGCGCTGATATTCAGGTCTCTTGCCAGTGGATACAATTTTTCGGCGAATGCAACATATTGAGAATCCAGGTTTTTAATCTCCTCAATCTGTTTTTGCACGTTCAGAATATCGCCGATGACGACCGATTTGCGCAATTGTTCTAAGCGTTCTGTTGGCGGCGGGACAAGGCCGGGAAATTCGAATTCCTTCCCTTGATATGTGAACGAGCCTTTGGCTGTTTGCTCCCGCTGTTCTTCGCAAGGAAAGGCGAGCGTAATCGTTGTCCCATGTTCGACAATGCTTTCAATTGACAATCGCCCTCCTTCCAATTGCGTTAGAAGCGACGCCACGATCAAGCCAAGCCCGATCCCTTGCTGCTCATGCCGACGACGGTCGAATTGCATGTACGCGCCGATTTCAGCAATCTGCTCTGAGGTCATGCCGCGTCCGTGATCATTAATCTGCACGACGCAGTGGGCGTTTGAGAGGCGCATCGCGACGCGGACAGGCGTTCCGGGTTTCGAAAATTTAAAGGCGTTATTCAATAATTCAAGCAGAATTTTGGTAAAATTCCCTGATGAGATGCGGAGATTAGCATGGAGCAAATCGGCGATCAAATCGCCTTGCCGCCTGAACGATTCTGCTTGCTGTTGAATGATGTCAAGGATAACCTCCCCCGCGTCAAAACTTTCCGCAAAAGAGCGCGAGCGGCTCTCCCCGGATGTGTACATAATGACCTGTAATTTTGCGTAGAATAATGAATTCTCCACGATGCGTTCGAGGCGGCGGCCTCCGTCATAAATATTTTTGCCATACTGCCTGATCTGCTCTATGGTTGAGGCTTCAGGCGACTGCATCAGCAATTCGGAGAATCCAAGAACCGCGTTCAGCGGCGTTCGCAACTCATGCGGCAGGGAGAGACTGAGGCTCATGCGCAAATCTTCTGTCAATTTTCGCTCGCGTTCCAATAAGACGCGCTCGCGTTCCAACGCGAGTTGTAATTCGTCGTTTTTCAGGCGCAATTCCTGATTTTTCTCTTGTAGTTCGCGCTACAATTGTCGAATGGCTAAATGCGCATTAACGCGAGCGAGCACCTCTTCTGCTTGCGGGGGTTTGGTGACATAATCTACGCCGCCAGCCTTGAATCCGTTGATTTTATCGCGAATATCATCCAGCGCGCTGATAAAGATGACCGGAATATCGCGCGTCCGCTCATTCGCTTTCAAGCGCTCGCATGTTTGATACCCGTCCATCCCCGGCATCCGCACATCCAGCAGGATCAAATCTATGTGCGTCTGCAACACAATCCGCAACGCCTCGTAACCCGACCCGGCCTGCAACAGGATGTATCCCGAATCCTCGAAAATTCGTCCTAATGCAAACAAATTTTCCGGGCGATCATCAACAAGCAATATCGTGGTCTTTTCACACTCAGACATTTTGCTTTCCCTCTGAAAATAGAATTTTCATGCGCTGTGCCCCTGGTCAAGGAAATATGGGCCTTTTCATACACGGTGATACATCAGGAATCACTCTGGCTGATACAGCCAGAGGCGCAATAATGAAAGCAACCGATCCACTTCCACCGGCTTCGAAAGATAATCATTCGCGCCAGCATCGAGACATGCTTGCCGGTCGCCATCCATCGCTTTCGCCGTTAGCGCAATAATCGGCAGCGTGTCAAATCGTTTCTCCATCCGAATGCGCCGCATCGTTTCGTATCCATCCATTTCCGGCATCATAATATCCATCAACACCAGATCGATCTCAGGATGCGTATCGAGCAGTTCTAACGCCGCTTTTCCAGAATCGCCCGCCAATACGTTCATATTTTGCGCTTCCAACATGTGACGTAATGCAAACACATTTTGGGGTTTATCATCCACGACAAGCACGGTTTTTCCAGGCAACACCGCCTCATTCTCGCGTTGCGAACGTCTCTCTTTCTGTTTGTCTGCTCCGTTTGAGATATTGGCATTCGACCCGTTCCTCACAGCATCTGCTGTGGCCTGATAGGTAGAGCGTTCTGGCAGGTAGAGCGTGAACGTGCTTCCGACGCCAACGACACTCTGGACGCGAATCTCGCCCCCTAATAATATGGCAAAATTTCTGGAAATTGACAGTCCTAACCCCGTGCCTCCATATTCCCGGCTGATCGTCTCATCAGCCTGGCGAAACGCTTCAAAGATCAAGCGCTGTTTCTCTTCAGGAATTCCGATTCCCGTATCTGTGACGGCAATCGCCACCGAACGCGATGGGTCTAAGCCGCTGTCGGGCAGCAATTCATCCGTTGCCGGGCGGCGAAAACGCACTTGAATGCCTCCTGCCGCCGTAAATTTAAGCGCGTTTGACAACAAATTTTTCACGATTTGTTCCACACGCCGCCGATCGGTTTCGATAAATTCCGGCAATCCGTCATCCAATATGGTCTGCAATGTAAGCCCTTTCTCCGCAGCCACGAATTGGAAATGCTGCATAATATGCTGACTCAGTCCGCTGAGCCGCATCATTTCGATATGTACTATCATCTTGCCAGATTCGATTTTCGACAAGTCTAAAATATCATTAATCAAGATCAAAAGATCATATCCCGAAGCATAAACGGTTTGCGCCGATTTTAATTGAACGTCGGTGAGATTTCCTTCTTTGTTCTCTGCCAGAAATTTGGCCAGGATCAACAAGCTGTTTAATGGCGTGCGCAGTTCATGGGACATATTCGCCAGAAACTCCGATTTATACCGGCTGACTAATTCCAAATCTCTGGCTTTTTCCTCAATGAGTTTCCGGGCGTCTTCCAATTCCCGGTTTTTAATCTGCAATGACTGTTCGCGTTGCTCCAACGCTTTTTTCTGAGCGGCTAATTCGCTATTCGTCTGTCGCAATTCTTCCTGTGACGCTTGCAAGGCGCGCGCATGAGACTCCAACTCCTGATTGGCGCGCTGCAAGGTTGCTCGCTGCGCTTGCAATTCTTCCGCCTGTCGTCGCATCTCTCCCAATAAATCCTGTAATTTTTGCCGCGATTGCGCGGAATGAATGGCAATGGCAATCGGTTCTTGAATTAAGGAAAGAAATTCTTGCTGGCGCGGAGTCAACTCTTGCGCCAATCCGAGTTCGACCACCCCTTTGACGGTGTCACCATAAAGAAATGGCATCACCAGAATTTGCAGAGGGGCGGCTTCGCCAGAACCTGAACCGAGCCGCAAATACCGTTCGGGAACGTCGCTGACCATCATGGATTTCTTCTCCAACGCAACCTTTCCAATCAGCCCTTCGCCGATGCGCAACACCTTGCGATCCTCTTTCCCCGGCGTATAGGCGTAGCTTCCGGTAAAACGCAGCCAATACTCTCCTTCCATCACAAAAAATAAGCCTGCGCGTGCGTCAAGATAGCGTGCGACGTAGGTAATAATCTGCGTTGATAACCCTTCCACGTCTTGTTCCCCGCGCATGGCTTCGCCTAATTCAGCCTGGCCGGTGCGAAGCCAGTTCTGGTATTCGACCAACGCGCGTTGCTGTTCAGCCTCGTGTTTTTGCTGCTCGGCGATTTCAAGCGCATGAGCATTCTCGGTCATCATGGATTGCAGCGTTTTTACCATGCGCGCTAATGACTGATTCAGAATATCGCGATTCGATTTTGGGATGACTTCAACCTGAAGGTCTTTGTTGGCAATTTGTTCCGCGACCGTTGCGACCTCCTGAACATACTGGATTGTCGCAGCAAAAGAGTGGTTGAGCATGTCATGTTCCGATTTCGGGGCGAGCGAGACCTGAATATCGCCAGTGGCAAGTTGCTGCGATACCATCGCAAGATGCTTGATATAGGCGATCAGTTCGCGAAAGGCGTCGGCTAACCGGCCAATCTCGTCTTGCGAAACGATGTGTATTTCTTGCAGCACATCGCCGGTGGCAAGCGTGGCGGCAATTTCAGATAATTGCCGCAGAGGGCGGGCAATTCTGGCGGCAACAATCACCGCAAGCAGCGTAAACAGACAGAGGGAAGCGAGTCCAATCCAGACCAGCCAGGATTGTATGTTGAGTTTCGTTTGTGTGCTGGAATCGAAGATCGCCTGTTGCAGACTGCTGATTTGCGATTCGGGAAGCCCGGAGCAAAAAATGCCGATATTTTTCGCGGTCAGGGAGCGTAACGGCATACACGCCATCAAATAGCGCTGACCGTCCAGTGAGACGGCTAAATTTTGTTTTGCGCCGGTCTGATACATTTCAGAGAGAAACGACGATGAAAGTCGAAGGCCTGTAAAATCGCTGTCGTGTGCGTCCTTGCGTTCGAACCCGGCCTGGGCGATTGGAAATGCGTTGAGATAAATGACGCTGGCATATCCGCCAATTGCTCGCAACATTTCCAAAATCTTGTTATCATGATCCAGGAATTTCCCGGCCAGACAGATCCCAATCGGCTCGCCAAAGTCATTACTCACAATGCCGGCAGCGGCAATGCTTAGTCCTCCCTGTCCGGCAATATTGTGTTCCGGAACTTGCAAGAGGTCCAGCGCAAAGGGAGCGTGTCTCGAAAACGCCTCCCATATTGTGACCTCATTGGTCGCCGATTTTGTAAAAAATTGTTGGGCGCGCTTCCCAAGCTCCCACGAACGGACATATTGTTCGATTTCCAGATCATTGAGTTCCAACGGAAATGACGCTTCTAACTGGCCTTTGGTGTTCAGCAGCAACAAAAAATCCATGTCCCGCGCTCGCGCCGTTAATTGCAGTTTGGCCTTCATTACCACGAATTGGCGCGTTTCTAAGGCGGTTCGCAGTTGCGCATCCTGGCGCAAATCGTTGACCACCTGGCGCACGTCTTCTCGAATCAGCGTTTCGAACATTCGAAGAGGCGCCTGCAACGCCTCATATTTCTGCGCGGCCATATCAGCCGCTAACTGCTCCGATTGCGCTGAAATACTTTTATCGAGTTTCCAGGAGACAACAAATCCTAACACAAGAAGACTCATCAAAGCGGCCAGGCAAAAACTGAGAAGAATCTTCGATTGGATACTTTTCATTAACATTTCTCCGCCGATGCTGGCAGTTCACAATTCAATTCGGCTTACGACTGTTTTGACACGTTGGCGGTGACGAGTCAAGCGTCTCTCTGACGGCCATGTTCGAACAAGGTTGTCCGGGGAACGAATGCCCGTAAAAATTACCGATTCGATTCGATAATCCCTGAAAAAATAGATTTCTCATGGCGTCCCTGTGAACGGAATCCCGCCGCCCTGAATGATGGCGTCATCAGCCGCCCCGGATGTGAGAAATTCAATGAAGGTTTTGACCATGCCTGTATAATTCTGTTCTTTGAAAATAAACGCCTGAATCGCGTGATACGGATAATCTGAATCCGTTGGGTTTTTACCATCAATGCGTATGATTGTGACGTTCGCAATACGCACGTTTGCGTAGTTACCATATCCGATCGCGCCTGCCACATGTTCCGCCGTTGAAAGAATTTCGGCAATGCTGAAGGTCGTTTTGGCGTTTGGTGTCATGGTCAACGCTTTGAATCCCGGCAGGTTTTGCTGTAAAACTTTATGCGAACTATCCCCTTCATCCCGCATGATCACTCTCACCGGGAGATCGCTGCCGCCCGCCTCTTTCCAATTCGTAATTTTCCCGCTGTAAATGTCCAGTATCTGTTGCGCTGAAAGGTCTGTCACGCCAACATTTGGATTGACGAAAAACACCACAGGTGCTTTCGCAAAAGGAACAGCTGTCAAGCCGTAAGGCTTCTCATTCTCTTGAATGTCTCTGGCGATGCGCCCTAATACATACTCATCCCGTCCGACCGCTTTAATTCCTCCGCCGGAGCCGATGCTTTCAGGAAAGGTGAATGTCACGTCGGGGTGCAGGTGATTGAATGCTGCTGCAACTGCTTCAAACACCGAAAGGCCATCGCCCGATCCCACAATTGTGAAATTTTCCGCTGCCGCCGTTGAGAGCATGCCAAACATACAGACGATTATCACTCCGAAAAGAACGATGATATGTTCATGTCTCATATTTTCCTCCAGATTACAGGTTTGCTCAGTTCGATTTAATCAATCCTTCAGATGCGAGCGTTGATGTGCAATAAGACCTCACAGGTTTTCAAAACCTGAGAGGTCTGCCTGATGTGAATTTTTAATGCTCGCGCCGATCATACGAATTTCATGATCTGACATTGAACATAGTAACACCGTCAATCTTTTTTTTGCAAGAAAACTCGCATTTCTGAAAGCCATTGATTGAGCGTGATTTCGAGCGAGGGAAGAGAAGAGATGTTCAAGAACGCATTCCAAAATGCGTTGTCTGCCGGGAGGCCAAAACAGGGGCAAGCGTTTTTGATCGGCTTGCCTCTGTTTGATGAGATCGCGAAGGAATATGACTCCTGTGGCGGGAATCAAAAAAGATAGGATGTTTTCAGGGCAAAGAGATAGGAATCTTCTTTCATGTCATCGGGGTTATCCTGCGTTAACATTTGGGCGGTGCCGTTAATCAGGTGGCCTTCAGCTTTAATCGTCCAGGATGTATTCAGATCAACGCGAACGCTTGCCACCCATTCTTTCTGCCAGGCGGAATAATCCGCCATGCCTTGCTCTTCGCGATGTTTTCCATCTTTATCAGACGCTCGACCATAATACACGGAATAATAGCCGCCGAATTCGAAATGATCGTTCAGGCGGTACGATGCGCCGAGATAATATCCTTCTGGTGCATGAGAATCTGGCGCAATCTGGTATTCGCCTGACAATATTACATTATTCCAGCCATACTCTGCCGACACAATATAAAAGCGTTGCGTCTCATCAGGAACAAAACGGGATGAGGAGTCAGAAGACGGAGGATTCTCGCTCTCGGTGGAGGTGTCTGATGCTGTGGTTGACGCATCTGACGAGGCGGCGTCGGATGTTGTCTCATCCGAACTGGTTGTGTCTGAAAGTTCTATGCTCAAATCAGTCTGCATGACAAACCCACCCAATCGCAAGCCTTCAAGCGGCGTTTCCCATTCCAAATCCGCCGTATATTGCCGCTCAATCTCCATCGTCGCCAGCGCCGAGTTTTGATCCTGGGCATATTTCATATCGCCGCTTTCTGACGACATATTCGCATCTCCGATCTGGAGTTGATACGTGAACGTGCCGAGCGCTGCCGCAGAAATATCGCCATACACCCCCGCGCCGATCAAGGTGTTCTGGCGTTCGCGATTGCCTTCATAATAAATGCTGGACGGCAGAAAGATGCTGGTTCGCAGCATGTCAATATCGCGCGTTTCATTGTACAGCCCATAGGGAATTTTGATTTTTCCGGCGCGGACTCCCAGCCAGTCACGCCAGCGATAATCGCCATACGCCCAGTCAAGGATCACGTCGTTATTCCCAATATCCCCTAAATCTCTGGAAAAGATTTGCACGCCCGCATGTAATTGCTCGATCAATTCTGCCATCACATTGACGCCAAATTCGTTAAATTGAAACGTCCCGTCTTCCGTGCCGGCAAAGACATTATTCTCCCAACTTTTCAGAAATCCTTGCGAAACAAACCCATGCACCTCAAGACGAGGTGCGGTAAACTCACTTTCTGCGGTAACGTTCTGACTCGACATCAGGCATCCCAGTAATATGATAAGCCCCAAACATATACTCCTGATAGGCTTCATGCATCTTCTCCTTCTGTTCAGTTGGCGACCGTAATGACGACGACGCGCTGCGCATCCACATCTTTCGCGCTGATAAAGCTGATGGCGCCCTCAGTATTTGACACAAAATCAAGCACTTTTTGGCTATCGTCGAACATTTTCGGCATAATGCCTTTTCCGCTGAACACTAACTTTTTCCAGTAATTGTTATATTGAATCGGCGTTTTTTTGACATAACTTTTCAAAAACGCCAACAACGCGCTATCCTCGGTATAGACGGCGAAACGAATCACAGAATTGTCTTCCCATCGGGTTTTTTGCCCTAAAAAGACTTCTTTGATCTCCTGTTCGCTTAAGGATACCGGCTTGACCTTCCCTTTATGCATAATCAGCGCAACGTCCTGCGCGTCAGCATATCCCCCCCAGAGCGCCGCGCAGCACATCACAAAGACCAAAATAAGAAGCCCCCTCTTTGCCAGCATCATGCCTCCCCCCTCCAAGAAATGCTGCCGAATTCGAATAAACATCGAGATTTTCTCTGCTGAGTATGACGACAGCCGTCGAAAAAAAGTTTCTCGCCGCGAATCAAATGCGCGACTTGTATTGAGGTTCATTGAAACGGATCGCCACCTCGGTTCCTGGCTCGCGCCGATAAACAGCGACGGTTCCCCGCAATGATCGCGCCATCATGCCAATGAAATAAAACCCCAGCGTATGCGTCTGGGTCACATCAAACCCGTCCGGAAGGCCAACGCCATTATCGCGCACGCACAGTTCGCGAGCGCCCTCATCGGTCGTATGAAACTGAATATGTATATCCCCGGCTTGCCTATCAGGAAACGCATGTCGGCACGCATTCGAAAGAATTTCATAACATAATAGCCCAAATGATAACGCATTATCAATCACCAGAGAACATGGCTCAAGATCATAACTGATGCTGACCTGTTTCGCATACGCCATATAATCGTTATGGACAAGCATTTCTGCGAGTTCAGTCACATACTCTGGCACATTCACCGTCATCAAGTCTTCGCGGTGTAATTTTGCGTGAAGCAACGCCATCGCGTCAAGACGCGCCTGCACCGCGGTTAACATCGCCTGTGTATGTGGGTCGCCGGCGTAATTCGCCTGAAAACCGAGCAACGCGCTAATCACTGTCAGATTATTGCGCGTGCGATGTTGGACTTCGCTGAGCAGGAACGTTTTCTGCTGTAACGTGGCGTGAAGTTGTTCTTCCGCCTGTTTATGCGCCAGAATCTCCTTGCGCAGCGCCATATTGGCCTGCGAAAGCTCTATGGTTCGAATCGAGACTTCGCGCTCCAAGCGTTCGCTGTATGTCGCCAAATGTTCATGAAAGGCGCGATGGACGTGAGCTAATAATTCATCCACATCCCCCATTTTCTGCACATACGCAAATGCGCCGCGATTCACCGCTTCAATGGCTGATTCTAAGGATGCATACGCGGTATTAATAATCACCTTGATTTCCGGAATTTGTTTTTTTAGATGTTGCAGCACCTCCAATCCGTCCATATCCGGCAAGCGCAGATCAAGAATCGCCACATACGCAGTCTGCCGCTCACACACCACGAGCGCTTCTTTGCCTGAAAAACAGGCAATCGGATGTAATCCTTCGGCTTCGAGAATATCCATCAGCGTCTCTGACTGAGTCGGATTATCTTCGATCACGAACAACGTTGATGCTACCGAATTATGCGCCATGATACGATGTATTTTACGGGATCGAACAGAGCTGAACAATCAGCAGACGTTGAGTTCAATCACGGTTTTTCTAAAAAGTCCGAATACACTTGTTTTCGAATCGTCTCTAAAATTGCGAATAATCGATCTAAATCCAACGGCTTGGTCAAAAAGGTATAGGCCGAACGTTTCACCGCTTCTTCCGCTTGTTTTATGAAGGATTCATCGGTTTCGGCAAACAGGATCGTGACGGATTTCGGCGTAATCGCTTTCAGCGCTAAATAGAGTTCTAACGCGCTCATCGTATGCAATTTCGTATCAATCATAATCACATGAAATTGAATCTGCCGGGCTAATTCCAGCGCGGCTTGCGGTGTGCCAGTGGTGTACGTTCGATAGCGTTGCTGTTTTAACCGCGCGGCCAGCAGTTCCCGTTCCTCCTGATTGTCCATGACCACTAACAATGGCGGATGTTCAGTATCCTCAATCAGTTTCAAGACGAACGCCACATCTACCGGTTTCTGCAAAAAGGCGATGGCGCCTTCTTCGAGCGCTTCTTTT
The DNA here is from genome assembly GCA_000739515.1 of Candidatus Moduliflexus flocculans. Classification (GTDB taxonomy): domain Bacteria; phylum Moduliflexota; class Moduliflexia; order Moduliflexales; family Moduliflexaceae; genus Moduliflexus; species Moduliflexus flocculans. Next base: position 870,020 of record DF820457.1, on the reverse strand, counting down.
TTCAATTCTTCCACTGAATACGCGCTCATCATAATCACGCGAGAGGTAAACGCCTGATTTTTTAATTCACGGAAGACTTCAACCCCGTTCAAATCCGGCATGCGCACATCCATCAACAGCGCGTCGAACGTCTGTTCCTGGCAGAGCGCAAGCGCGATGCGCCCCGAAGATGCTGTCGTGACGACATATCCTTCATCTTCTAAAATATCTTGCAATGTCTGCCGCATTGCTGGATGATCATCTACAATAAGAATCGAAAGCGTGCGTTCCATATTTGATCTCCTGAGAAAGGTGAGAAGTGGATTGTCAAAATATGTTCGATACTCAACGGCGTTGTCAAGGATATTGTGGCAATCCTTTCGAACAATTGCGCGAATCGTTATGGCTTCCTCTCGCCAGGAATCGCAAGCATCACGGTCGTTCCCTGGCCTGGCAAACTGGCCAGAGAAATTCGCCCCTGATGACTGTCCATGATCTGTTTGCATATACTCAACCCTAACCCCGTGCCTGTCGTTTTTGTGGTGTAAAGCGGTTCAAACACTTTCGCAATATTTTCCGGCGCAACGCCGACGCCGGTATCATGTATTTCAAGCAGCGTTTCCCCTTGTTCGGGCAACTGCTTCGCATGGATCGCGATTTCCCCAGTCCCATCAAGAGCCTGTATCGCGTTCGTCAGCACATTCAGCAACACCTGCCGGAATTGCAGCGGATCAACGTCAATCGTTAATGGCTCTGGCTCGAATGTCAGCGTCACGCGCACTTGTTCCGGCGGAAGGCTGTGTTGAATGGCATCTTCAATGAGCGCCCGTAAATCGGTCGGCTGACGGTGCGGCGGTTTCATGCGCGTGATATCAAGAAGATCGGCAATCACCCGCGCCGATGCTTCTAATTCCCCATCAACAAGGTCTAAATGCCGCAGCACTTTCGGATGAGACATCGCCAATTCTTGTTGCTGCGCTAAGTGTTTGAGATAATAGATAGATTGCTTGACCGCCCCAAGCGGGTTGCGCAGTTCGTGGGCGATGCTCCCGGCTATTTTCCCAATCGTGGCCAATTTCTCCTGCCGCAGCAACGTTTCGAACATCGCCTCCATTTCGCCTTGTTTCTGCTGAACCGCCTCTTCTAACAGCCGGTTATGTTCCTTCAGCAATTCTTCAGCGCGTTTGTGTTCAGTAATGTCTATTTCAACTCCATCCCAGAGAAGGTGCTGGTTGGGCAGCCGACGCGGCGCAGAAGTAAACAGCCGCCAGCGGATTTCGCCAGAAGGCATACGAATGCGCGCCTCGGCCTGGAAAGGCGTCATCTCAATCACGGCGCGAGCTTCGCGCTCTGCCACCATCCGCTGGTCTTCCTCGACGATCTGTCCATAGACTCGCATCGCGTCTTGTCTGGCCTCTGCTGAGGTCAGGCCGTGTAATTGTGCAACTCCTTCGCTAATATACACAAATCGGCGCTGTTGGCCATCCAGGCCGGAATCAATCTGATAGACCAACCCTCCGGGGAGATTATTGCTGAGCGTGCGCAGGAGATTTTCGCTCTCGCGCAACGCCTCCTCCGCCGACTTCCGGTCTTCGATTTCCGCTGTCAGGCTTTGATAGGAGGTTTTGATCTGAGTGATCATCTGGTTAAACGCGAGGTACACCTCTTGAAATTCATTCGTTTCAGCGCTGTCAATCACGTAATTCATGTCCCCGCTTTTAAATTGATGCGCAATTTTGAGCAAATGCGCGACCGAAAGCTTGAGCTGCGTATTTATAAAAAACGACACGACCGAGACCATCAGCGTAAACAGGGCGATCATGGTGAATAGAAGCGTATTATAGACATTTCTGGTCGCGATCAGATTGTGGTTGATGCGATCATGCAGTTGAAAACTCTGGGTGATGATATTTTGCGAAAGAATGCTGAATTGTGAAAGGAGAATGTTGGCGTATTCTCGGGCAGCGATCTGTTTTTCTGGTTCGCCATATATCAACGTCATATTATTTTTCTCTAACTCGACAAACAGCTTTTGAACCCGCTGATAGTCATTCTCAATGCGCCCCAATAGCTCGCGTTCTGAGGCGGCCTGAAACTGTTCATGGGCAAACAGCGCTGCTAATTTCTGTTCGATCCGCAATAACTGGCTTTCTGCCCTTTCCGTCGCTCCTTGCGTATAATCAAACATGATCGCGCGCATGGCTGTCATCTCCTTGATCCCGTCATTCAGGAACGCGATTTTTTGGGTCGCCATATTGATCATGTACGTGCTGATCAGCAGGAAGCCCCCGACGAACAGAAGCGGCGCAACTGCCAGCATTGAGATGACTCGTAATTGTGTGTGAAATTTCATAAGGTGCCCCGTGAATATAGAATTTTTATCTGATGAGGCGGCGATTATTCTGAAACACTATAAATGGTGACGGACTCTGGCGCAACTGATTTCAGCCCTTCAACAGAGATGAGTTGTAAATAATTTGGAATCGTCTTGTGGTCGGTGACGCGATTAGCGATGCCCCATTTTGCCTCATTTTCAAGGGAGAGCAATAAGGATTGCCCCAAAGAGACCTCCAACACGGTATCTGCCCAAAGTTCCCGGACTTCTGGCACGCTGATCGCCAGCGCACGGACAACGATCTGCCTGGCGCGTTCTGGCTGCTGACGGGCAAAATCGTTTGCCCGCATTAACGCTCGCAATACCTTTTGAATCGCCTGTGGCCGTTGTTCTGTGAAATGCGCCGATGTCATAAGCAAGGCATGTTTAAGATACAAGCCTGGCTCGCTAAAAAGAATTGTTTCGCTCGAATAGGCGTCGGCTAATTCGGAAATATACGGTTCAAACAATGAGATCGCGTCTAACTTGCCGCTGATAAAGTCTTGTCGTAATTTCTCCGGGCAGGCCAATGAGAGCGCGACGTCTTGTTCGGATAGGCCATACTTCGTGAGAAATAGATGGAGAAAATAATGAGTGGATTGGCCTTGCGGAGTCGTTCCAATCCGTTTTCCACGCAGGTCGGTTGGCTTCTCGATGCCGCTGGTTTTTCGAGCGATGACTTTTGGATCATTATAGGCAGAAAACAGGGACGCGACAATCCGCACATCATCTCGCGCAAAGCTCTTAAACACAACCGGCGTTTCCGCGGCAACGGCCAGGTCTAATTGCTGCTCGCAGAGCGCGTCCAGCGCCAGACTACCGCTTGGATATTCCTGAAAGAACAGGTCAACGCCTTCGTGCGTAAAGAATCCTTGTTCTTGCGCAATGATGATGAGGGAAATCGAGAGCGAACGCGCTCCTCCTAAGCTGACATTCTCCATTATTGGCGAAAAGGCGGTTATCCAGAAGAAGGAGACAGCCATGATCGCGCTCAACATCGCCAACCCGGCAATCAGGAGTTTGAATGGAAACGATTCTGTTTTCATCATCGTGTTTTGATAATGTTTGATTAACTGATCTTACGCAGCGTCGCCAACAATTCCCCTCCTGGGAGGGGAATTCACCGTCAGCGGATCGAATCTGCAAAGATCATGTCGTGATCGGCGAATATATCACGCCGCCGAATTAAAGAGACTGCTCAGGTTGGGCAGGATAATGGTGACTGTTGCTCCGTTGCCCTGCTCGCTGGTCAGCATGATTCGCCCCTGATGACTTTCAATAATCTCTTTACAAATCGGCAAGCCTAACCCTGTTCCGGTGGCTTTCGTGGTATAAAGCGGTTCGAACGCCTTCTGAATCTCCTCTGCCGAAATGCCAGCGCCCGTGTCATGAATCTCAATCGTTGTTTCTCCTGATTCTGGCGACTGCGCCGCGTGAATCGTGATTGCGCCCTCTCCGTCAATCGCTTGCGCCGCATTCGTCAACACATTCAAAAAAACTTGCTGTATTTTAAGCGGATCGACAAAAATCTCAAAGGAAGCCGGTGTCATGGTCATCGCGACGCGAATCTGCGGCGGGAAATGACAACGGGCGATCACATCTGTCAAGAGCGCGTGCAAATCGGTGAATTGACGCTTTGGCGGCTTCTTGCGAGAGATTTCAAGCAGGTCGGCAATCACACGTTCCGATGTGTTCAATTCTGTCTCGATAATATCCAAATGGCGCACGGCTTTGGGATTCTCGGCGGAGAGTTGCTGACGCCGCGCTAATTGTTTCAGATAATAGATCGCTTGCTTGATGGCGCCTAATGAATTGCGCAGTTCATGGGCGATACTTCCGGAAATCTGGCCGATAGTCGCGAGTTTTTCCTGGCGCAGCATTCGCTCGAAAAGCGCTTCCATTTCTCGCTGTTTCTGTTGTACCGCTTCTTTCAATAAGCGATTATGCGCTCTGATCTGCTCCTCCGCGCGTTTGCGCTCGGTAATATCCTGAATCACGCCAACGACTTTTAACGGAGCGCCCTGTTCGTCTCGCAGCAGTTCCGCGATAGAGACGATGATTCTCGGCGCAGAGGAATCTCTCGGATGAATTTCGAATTCTAAATGATACGGCTTCTCCGCCTCAATCAGGTCAATTAATGCCTGATGAACGCGCTCCCGCTCTGGAATGCAACTTTCTACGGCCTCAGTGGAAAAATCGCTCTGCGCGGGATCGAACCCATAAATGCGTTTCGCTTCATCAGACCCCCAGAAATGCGCCGTTTGCAGGTGATATTCCCAATTGCCGACATGCCCCATCGCCTGGGCTTTGCGATAACGTTCCTCGCTTTCCTGCAATCGCTTCATCTGCTCGCTGATTGTGACTCCCATCCGTTTCAGGACATAGCCGAACGGCTGAAATTCGAGGTACGGCAGAGGCGTGTCCTCAAAAGTCGTATATTTTCCCTCAGCATAGGCACTGACAATGGCATTCAGCCGTTGTAATGGTTTGCGGAGAAAGATGCGCACCAGGAGGCCGCTTCCCCCGCCTAAGACCAGCAAGATCATTGCTGAGGTTGTCACCATCGCCCGCAGCAATGTGTACCGCGCCCGCTGCGCTGGTTGTTTTGTAAATGTCAACCGCACCTGTCCAATGGTCTGGCGTTGATGCTGAATGGGATGCAGACGTTCAGTCCAGGCCACAGAGGGTTCATCTTGATACACATATAATATCTTGCCAGAACGATCAGTGACGACGATACTGGCCACGATTGCGTTCTGCGCGAATGCGTCGCTAATCATCGTCATACTCTCGACATCCAAATTCCAGAACGAAATTTCCAGCGCGCGGGCAAGATATTCGGTCATCTCGTCAGCGCGTTTGCGCAATTCTTCCTCGGTCTGCGCGTCCGTTTTCAGGTACAATAGGGCAACCGTGCCCAACGCGACAATCGCCGCCATCACCACAAGGCAGATTGTCAAGCGCCGCGAAATCGAATACAGATGATGAAAGGCGTGTTGTGGTGACATGAGTAGTCGTCCTCATCTTATCCGTTCATACTGCGGGAATCGAATCACGAAGGTCGCGCCGGGCGAATGCGTGATCGTTAATACGCCCTGAAGTTGCCTGACAAAGCTATGCACAAGCTGCAAGCCCAATGAATTGGATTCTTGCAGGTTAAAATCCTCTGGCAGCCCTACGCCAGTATCCTGAACGCAGAGTTCAAGCCACCCGACCTCATTCTCGCGCAATGTCACCTGAATCATGCCATCGCGGCCATTTGGAAACGCATATTTTACCGCATTCGTCAGCAGTTCGTTCAGCAGCAAGCCGCAGGGAATCGCCGTATCGGCAGACACTGAGATCGGTTCGAGATCAAATGTGATTTCGACGCGCCCACGATTGGCATTGAGATTATGAAAGATCGTGCAGGCTAACTCTTCAAGGTAAGAATCAAGCGTCAAATTGCTGAAATCCTTCGACTGATACAGTTGTTGCTGCACAAGCAGCATGGCCTGGATGCGATACGAAATTTCGTCGAAATGGCGCAAGACCTCCGCATTTTCGAGACGAGCCGCTTGAAGCGCAATGAGGCTGTTAATTGCCATCATATTGTTTTTCGTGCGATGCAGAATTTCGCGCATCAACATTTCTTTCTCCTTCAGAGCCGCGTTCAGGCGTTCTTCCGCTCGCTTGCGCTCTTCAATTTCCTGACGCAGCGCGATATTCGACGCGGAAAGCTCTGCGGTGCGAGCGCGAACCACTTCTTCTAACCGCGCGCTATAGCCGACGAGATGGGCATGAAACGCCCGATGGACATGGCCGATTAATTCCGCCACATCTCCCATTTTTTGCACGTAGGCAAATGCGTCTCGATTCACAGCATCCATCGCAGATTCCAGCGTGGCATACGCGGTGTTGATGATGACGTTCATTTCCGGGGCGCGCTGCTTGAGTTGGCTTAACGCCTCCAACCCATCCATATCCGGCAGGCGAATATCCAAAATGGCCACCGCAAATGCGTCTCGCTGGCAGGCTTCAATGGCGGCGCGTCCAGTCGAACAGCCGACTGGCTGAAATCCTTCATCTTCTAAAATGTTCAGCAATGTCTCTAGTTGGGCGGGGTTATCCTCGATAACCAGCATGGTGGATGCGCTCGGCATGATGTTCCCCTCCTTCTATAGCCTGTTCGGCAATAACTTCGTGGAACAATGAGGCGGTTTCTCAGAAAGGATAAAGATTTCGTAACTATTTAGGTCTCAGGAGTGCCAAAGCGTGCTTTGGCCGCCCGAATGAGCGAAATATCGTCATTTTTGACGCGACTTCGTCGCGTTGCCAAAGCAAGCGTTGGCGCTCCTAAATAATGACAAGATTTCCATATATAGCCATCCTCAATCAGTTGGGGCAGTGTTCCCTTCGACACGCTCAGGAACGGCGCACGCTGAGCGTGTCGAAGCGTGACAACTGATTGAGGATTTCTATATCCTTATTTTTTAACGATGTGAGCCTGCATCTGTTTTGTCAATGAAATAGTCGGGAAATGGCAGCATCATTTTTCTTTACTTTGTATTCATGTCCTGCTACGGCAGTACCACTGCATTATTCACGAGCATTGCTCCTGTGGCAGGAGCGCAAACGCAATGAATCATGCGGCATTTGCTGTGACGATGAAATGCCATAATAGACCATTTATAACGATTGGAGGCTGAATCGCATGAAATACATGTTGACGGTTGAAGAATTGCGCGTATTAGGCAGCTTATTGGAAAAGAAAATGACGACGCCAGAATATTACCCGCTGTCGCTGAATGCGCTGATTACGGCCTGTAATCAAAAAGTCAATCGCGAGCCGGTCACAACCTATGGCGACACAACCGTGCTGCGAGCGCTAAAGGGGCTAAAAGCCAAAGGGCTGGTCTTGCAAAGCGCCTCGGTGCGGGTTGCCAAATACGAAGAATGTTTTTGCGAACAGGCAAACATCACTGAAGAAGAAGCGGCGATTTTAGGGGTGCTGATGCTGCGCGGTGCGCAAACGCCAGGAGAGTTGCGCGCCAGAACCGAGCGGATGGCCTCATTTCCCACGCTGGATGATGTGACCGATATGCTGAATTCGCTGATAGAGATGGGGTATGTCAAAGAAATGCCGCGAAAACCTGGGCAAAAAGAAGCGCGCTATCGGCATGAATTCGGGGAAGTTCAAGCGGAAGAAGTTAGCGAAGATACTACGTCAGAACTGCCAATTGAAGATGCCCGCGAAGAGGTAGCAGAGGCCCGGCCGGAACGAGCGGATCGTCTGGCTGCGCTTGAAAGAAAAGTCGCCGCGCTCTCGGCGGAATTGGCGGAATTAAAAGAAGCGTTTCATCAGTTTGAGCAGCAGTTTCAATAAAACCAACGCTGTCAGACACATTGAACGTGTCTGACAGCGTTTTATCGTATTTACCGCAGATACGCGCCTAACAATTTCGCGACGGCATGTTTTTCTAACCGCACATAATTTGACACTGATAACTCGCCGACCAACGGCGTGACATAGCGCAAGAAGTTGTCATTCATATCCGTGCCATTTGGCGCGATCATATCTGCCGGGATGGATTTCGCGGCGTTCGCGACTTTATCGAGCGGCGCAAGGCCGGTGATGCAGCGATACGGCGCATCGGATTCCCGCACTAAGGATACCATATACCCGCTGTGTCCTTCCAGCGCGTATTTCACGCCCATTTGGCCAACGAGATACGCTTCTTCCAGATCAATCGGGGAAGAGGCGGAAATTAAGGAACGTTGAATCGTGCCGGCGATGTTGGCGCGGGCTTTGATTTTCAATTTTTCCGTCACGAGTTTTGCCAGAAAATCGCCGACGCCGCCTAACTGGACATGCCCGAACGCATCCAGCGACGATGATTTCATCAACAGGTTGCCATCCGGCGTGCGAATCCCTTCAGAGGCAGCAATCACCACGAATTTCAGGCGATCATAGACCTGCTGCACGTCGTTCAGAAATTTTTCGATGGTAAACGGCACTTCTGGCAGATAAATCAGATGCGGCGCGTCTTTCTCATCCTGGCGGCCAATCGCGGCAGAAGCGGTCAGCCAGCCGGCATCGCGTCCCATCGCTTCCATCACGCAGACCGGCGTGGTTGTCAACGCGCCCGATTCAGTGTCGCGCCCGGCATCGCGAGTCGAAAGCGCCATAAACCGCGCCGCGCTGCCGAAACCTGGGCAATGATCGGTTTCCACCAGATCGTTGTCCACCGTTTTGGGAATGCCGAACACGCGCATGTCATAATTCGCGGCGGTCGCCATCTGATTGATTTTATTGGCGGTATCCATTGAATCGTTGCCGCCGTTATAGAAAAAGTAGCGGATGTCATGCGCCTTAAACACCGCTAAAATGCGCTCCATATCCTGCTCGTTCAGCTTGCGGCGGCAGGTGCCAAGCGCCGTTGCCGGGGTTTTGCGCAAGCCTTCGATAGTGGCGGGCTTTTCTTTGCGCAGATCAATCAGATGTTCATGCAAAATCCCCATCACGCCACTGACTGCGCCATATACACCATCAAAAACGTCATCATGTTTCAGCGCTTCTTGAATCACGCCGCAGGCGCTGTTGTTAAAGACCGGCGTTGGGCCGCCGGATTGTGCGACAACTAATTTTCCTCGTAATGTTGCCATTGTCTTGTTCTCCTCATGCCTGTCGAAATTCCAATTTCAACCGACCCAAATTGCCTTTATTGATTGAATGATTTAGTACAACTCGATTACGGTGATCACGTTTTCATCTTCGATTTGAATTCTCCTCATAATGTCCCGATTGTTTTTCCTCTGCCGTTTTTGAAAGACGTTCATGAAAAGTCAAATATTTTCTCGGGGAAATCCTGACTCGCATTTTTTTGCGGATGATCAATACGCCACGCCTGCGCCTGACTGAGAAGCTCAGCGTTATCGGGAAATTGGAAATAAAAAAATCAATCCGAAATTCCCCTCCTGGGAGGGGCAAGGGGTGGGTAAACGCTTATTTCCAATCATGTCTATTAAAACAGCAGACGTTCGCCCAAATTACCGCGCCGCATCCTGAAAAAATTTCACAGGATTATAGCAGTATTGATCAAGTTGCGCTGTGGTTTTGCTGTTGAAACTTGCGGCAAGCCCATCCAGGATGGAATGTCGAATTTCTAAATGCAAAAATGCTCCCGCGATCCCTTTGACATGGACATAATCAGGCAACGCTGCGACCTGCCCTAATTGCGTCATTGCCTCGACGCGCTCTCCGGCGCTGACCTGCACATCTTTGATATTTCCATAGACCGCGTAAAACGGCTCGTGCTGCGGCGGATCATGCTTCACGATAATCGTTCTCGGCGTTTGATACGAAACGCGCACCACTTCCCCAGGGCTGACGGCGTACACCGGTTCATCAGGCATGGCTCGCAAATCAATGCCCGCATGACGATGACGAAAGGGGAGCATCTCGTCTGTCCAGATGCCATAGGACGCAATAATGCGCTGTTGGAATGCCTGAAAACTCGTTCTCTGCTCATTCATAAAGGGCGAAGACAGAAAACCGGTGGTCAGCGACGACACCTCTTGCGCCATCGGCAGCAAAAAGATCGCGGCGCACAGCAACAGCGCGTAAACCAGTCGGCCACGGCGTTTCGACAGCGTTGTTCCGTGCTGCAATGATTGAATCCGGTCGCGAATCGTTTTATACTGACTGTTGAAGGCCGGAAGCAATTTCATCCCTTCATCGCCGAACAGATTTAATTTCACGACAAATAACAGGCTGTAACCATAGGAAGATGGCGACATGCGGCAGGTCGCGATGGCAAGCTGATCGCAGATTTGCTCCCGCGCCTCATGAATACGGCGATTCGCAAACCAGACAACCGGATGAAAAAAATAGACGCAATGCAGGAGATGCTGCAAGATGATCCAGAGGGCGTCGCCTCGTTTGATATGCGCGATTTCATGCGCAATGACGGCGCTGATAGATTCCTGCGCCTGCAAGCGGATGAGCGATTCGGGAAGATAGATTGCGGGACGCCACACTCCAAACGTAAACGGCGTCAGCGAACGATCCGATGTAACGAGGCGAATCGAACGCCTCAGGCCGAAGCGGCTGCGAAACTCCTCTGTCAGGCGCAACAATTCTACTTGTATTACTGGTGACGCCTGGCGAATATAGCGGCGATATTTCAACCATTGACGGAGATAAGCCGCCGCGCAGAGCGCCGCGCCGCACCCCCAGAGCAATAATGCCGCTCCGGCGTAAGGAATTGTCTGCTCGGATGACGATGATTTTCTCCAATACGCCAATGTCCCCATCACACCGCTGGTTTCGCCGGAAAATCGTTCGCCATCGGCAGCAATAAACGTCGCCCGTGACACATGATGAAATGAGGCGGCGACTTGCTGGTAGAATTGCGTCGCGAACAGATAATCGAACGCCATCCGCCCGCTGACCGGGCTGGAAAGATTGGGCGGCAGGACTAAACGGATGAGCAACATCATCCATAATCCAAGATGCCAGTAGGGCGACCAGGTTTTTATCATTCTGGCCGCAGCCACAATCACCAGACAGAGAATCGTGGAATAAAGCAATTCCTGTCCTAACAATGGCAAGATCACCGATCCTGCCGCATCAAGCAGCGCAACCACTCCGACGGCCATACGTCACGTTATTTGACCTCCTGGCGTTGTTGGTGAAGCAATTGTTCCAATTCGTGAATTTCATCCTGACTGATCGCCTGACTTTTGGCAAACATCGCCACGACTGCGCTGGGGTCAGTTTCCAATACGCGATCCGCAAAAAATTGAATAAATCTGGCGAGACCGGCAGGCCGGGAAATCAGCGGCGTATAAACGAATACGCCATGAAACGTGTCGCGTCGCAGCAGCCCTTTCGCCACCATGCGATCCATCATCGTCTTGGTAGTGGTATAAGCCCAGCCGTAGGTTTGCTGGAGTTGATCGTGAGCTTCCCGCACAGTTTGTTCGCCCCCTTTCCAGAGGACGCGCAAAATGTCGTATTCTGCTCGCGATAATTCCGGTAATTCAGCTTTCTTTTTTGCCATAATAGCTCCTTATATGATGTGTATCGGTACGAATTTGTCGTATGAATACGATAGAAGTATGCGTTATGTTCAGTGTCAAGTTTTTTGGCTAAACTTTCCTGGATTTTTTCGCCGCGAACTTGCTAAGTAACGTTGAAAAAATAACTTCGGCCCAGACCTCACAGGTCTTCGAGACCTCTGAGGTCTCTTATCCGAATTTATTTTTTGCATTTTACGAACAGCAAAAAAGACGCTTGACAGAACTGTCGTTGTTTTCGGCGAACCAGCTCGACTGTAATGTGACGATTGCTGCTATTTTGATCAATTTATCGTAAAAGAAAGATTGACATAAATCGAATGCTATTTCTTCTATGATATTGTCACATCACGAATGACATGAATATTGACGACCTGAAAAAGGCTGTCGCCGTTGCGAAGAGCGCAATAGACGCGCAGTCAGGAGGGTAATGCGATGCGAATGGGCATCCGGATTCGGCAGAGTGTGGTTTGCATGCTGATCGCGGCGCTTCTGCTCTGGGGAGCGGCATGCGGAAAAGAAGAGCCGAAAAAACCATCGCGCTGGGAAGCAACGCAGGAAAAAACGACCGGCCAGAAGGCAGTGGTCAAGCAAGCAATCGCGGGAGGCGAATTTAATAAATTTTTCCCCCAAGCGGGCAATGGCTTCAACATCGTTTATACGCAGGAAAAGCAAGGCTTTGCCGAAGCAAAGCTGGAAGACGCGAGCGGCAAGGAATTGGCGACGCTCTCCATTTTCGATACGGTGAGCAATCCAGAAGCGGCCACAAAATACCAGCAAGCGACCGAAAAATTACAGGAGTATCCGATGGTCGCCGTCGGCGAAAATGGCACGGCAATTTTGATTGCCAACCGCCTGCAAGCGCAAGTGCGCTCGAAAGACGCCGCATTCGACGCAAACGCGCGGCAAGAATGGCTGCAAAAATTCGATCTGAAAGGGCTTTCCGGCGTGGTGACGCCATAGCATCAGAGGCGTCTGACAACTAATTACCAATAAGGAGGGACGACATGAGTAACGTAAAGCCGTTTTATGAAGTTGTTGATGAATTGCCGACTGACAGCCTGACCGTCAAAACGTTGCGAGCGCTGGATTTTGTCGCGCCCGGGCAATGGGAAAATGTCGTCGGATTTACCAACACCATCCGCAAGGTGAGCGGCGAAAACGATGAGCGCCTTGTCCAGAAAATCGGTGAACGCGCGATTGCCTTATTCAACGATAAATCGCAAGGGTATCAACGCGCCTTATGGCTCTATCAGACCGTTGACAGCGTAGATAGCACGCTGGCAAAATTGGCGTTGGCGAACAAAGTCGGCGAAAAAATCTGGCTCTTATCGTTTCTAAATAAACTGACGCCCGCCGCCGATACAACGCAGACCGTTGATGTCAGCTTGAAACTTGTCGCCGAAGTCGCCTGCTTCTGCCTTGTGAACGGCATTCCTGGCGACAGCGTGGGCGATTTCGTCCGCTCGCTCGCCGATTACAGCGGCGAAGCGATGATGCGGATGGCGGCGCTGCTCGCCATTGACGGCCTTGTGCCGTTAGGCCCTGATTTCATCGGCAAAGTCACCGAACGCCTCGGCAGCATGCAGCCGAAAGAATTAGAAAAAAACAAAATGTTCCAGCAGATCAACGAATATATCCCCGGCGGCGATTCGTCGCAAAAATTGGGATTCATCACCAAAAGTTTTAACGCCGTCAGCGGATGGATGGGCGATTTCATGCGCGGGCATGAGATGACGGTGGAGAAGGTGCTGAGCGGTCTCAGCCGGTTCGTCGAGTTATCCGACAGTAAACTCGATTACGTTGCCGCGTTTCTCGATATGACGACGAATTATTACGAACACACCGGCACGCAGACGATTGCGCGGCGGCTGATCGAACGCGCGGTCAATGAAATTTAACAACGTTTCATGCCAAACCTGTCACACATCGTCACGGTGTCTGAGAGGCCAATCGCTTAGGAGGCGCATATTATGGGCATCTTATCGTGGATTCTTTTAGGGCTGATTGCAGGCGCATTAGCAAAATACATCATGCCCGGCAAAGATTCGGGCGGATTTATCGTCACGACGTTGCTTGGCATTGCCGGCGCGTTTGTCGGCGGAGCGATCAGTTCGTTTCTCGGCATCGGCAGTTTCACCGGCTGGAATATCAAAAGCATGGTGATTGCCGTCATCGGCGCGGTGCTTGTTCTCGCCATTTGGCGCAAGATTAAGAAGTAGTCCTTCCCTAAAACACTGCCAGACAGACGAATCTGCCTGGCAGTGTTCCGCGCTGAAATATCTATTGACATAATCGCCGTGAGTCCTCAAAAAGACGCAGATCATTCAACATTTCTCAATTCCATCATGATTCTTAGTGTTCTGTCAAGGTATGTTCGACGGGTGCGGTACGAACTCGTCAGGCAAACAGTAGATGTATTGGGATAGAGCGGTCAGACACCTTCAAGGTGTCTGACCGCGTTTCCCTGACCACAACGTATTGTGTCAATACGCATAGAATTTACAGGTTTTTCGGCTCAGCGACACAGATACGGGCAAGAAAGAAACATTTCGCCATCCTTATGTACTGGAAATATTGTCTGAAACGCCTGATACACGGCCTCTGGATGTATGCCGTGATTATTTTCATTTTTTCCGCGCTGTTTAATGCGACGATGGAAAAAACGGTCAGAACCCAAATCGAGGACAAAATCCGCGAAGACGCCATCCGAGTGCAAACCTCCATGAAACCCGGGGAAATTGCCACGTTTCTCGAAGAACGCCGCGCCGCGAAATATCGGCAGTATCATCTCGATCAGCCAACCTGGAAGCGGGTTGTCTGGCGGGCAGTTGATACGCTGGCCTTCCGTTTCGGCGAATCCACGCTGATTAAATCCTCGGCAGGCGATACGGCGGTTTGGAATATCTTGCTTGAGGCGCTCCCCCGCACGATACTGCTTTTTACATCCGCCATCGCGCTCGATATTATCATTGGCATCTGGCTTGGCCTGAAACAGGCGCAGCGCGTCGGTGGCTGGCTCGACAAGCTCATGTCGCTTGCCACGATGACGGTCTATGGTATGCCGACCTGGTGGCTTGGCATGCTGATGATCATGGCGTTTTCCTATGTCTTCAAGATTTTTCCGTCCGGCGGAATGCACTCTACGCCGCCGCCATCCGGTCTCTGGTATTATTTTGACACGCTGTATCACCTCATGCTGCCGACGCTGACGCTCGTGCTGCTTGGCTTCTGGGGACGCGCCCTGCTGACGCGCAACATCGTGCTGGGGATTTTGCAGGACGATTACATCATGGCCGCCCGCGCGCGCGGCCTGCCGGAACGCCGCGTGCTGTACGGCCATGTCATGCGCGCAGCCTCGCCGCCGCTGACGACAATGGCGCTGCTGTCGCTGCTATCTTCGATTGGCGGAAACCTCGTCATCGAAGGGATTTTCAGTTGGCCGGGACTCGGAAATCTCTACTGGATCGCCATTGAACAGAATGACATTCCCGTGTTAATGGGAAATCTGGCCATCACCACCGCGTTCTATATGTTCGGATTAGTCGCGCTCGACCTGATGTATGGCTACCTTGACCCGCGCATCAAAGTTGGAGGAACGGCATGAGATGGGCTGATCTGTTGGCGGATGTCCGCTCGTTCTGGGATGAATTCCGGCGCGAGAAATCGGGGTTATTCAGCTTGTTTCTGCTTGCGCTCTTTTTCGCGCTGATGCTGACCGAGCGCCTGATTATTCCCTTCCCGGAAGCCCGCAGCCGGTGGCGCGACATTGCCTACTGGGAAAACAATCCCCGCAGTGCCCCGCCAGTCTGGGTAAACTGGTTTGCGCCGGTCAAGCGCGCCCGCAGCGCCGCATTGCACTCGCCGGAAATCACCGAAAAACAGGCGGGCAAAGTCATGGTCAAAAAAGCGGTATTCGTGTATGAATACGACGCGGACGCGCCGCCGACTGACATTCTGTTTACCGCGCAGGCAAGCGGTTCGCCGGTGTTTGTCATGTCGGTCGAGCGGCCTGACGGCGAGACGCTGAAACTCTTCAAAAAATCCTTTTCCAAACTTGAAAACAAGCCGGTTCGTCTTGCCGTCGAAAACGAGGCTAAAGGCGAGGCCGCGCAATTCGCCGCTCGCCGCGATCCTGAGACGCAAAACATGAATAAAGATTTGCTCTCGCCAACGGCGATTCTGTTTGCCAAAGCGCAGACCGGCATGTTGCGCCATCCCGAACCGCTGCGCGGAACGTATCGCTTTACGGTCGAAATGCTGCTGCCAGACAACAGCGCGAAGATCGACGCTCCGGCGCTCTCGTTTGCAGGCGGCGTGGCGGGCTGGCTCGGCACGGATAGCTCGCGCCGCGATTTATGGAGCGGCGTGATCGCCGGAATGCGCTGGGCGCTGTTGATCGGCCTGTTGACCGCCGCCGTCGCGGTCTCGCTCGGCGTCGTCTTCGGCGTCGCCAGCGCCTATTTCGGCGGCTGGGTGGACGCGCTGATGCAGCGCGTGTTCGAACTGTTCGTCAGCATTCCGCTTCTGCCGCTCCTGATTGTGATGAGCGCGATTTTCAAGCCGTCGATCTGGACGCTGATTCTGATGATGAGCGGCTTTTTCTGGGTCGGGCCGGTCAAAACCGTGCGGAGCATCGGCCTGCAAATCAAGGAAGAAACCTACATCGAAGCTTCAAAAGCGTTTGGCGCGTCGGCGTGGCGGATTATTTTCCGGCATATCGCGCCGCTGCTGATTCCCTATTCGTTCGCTTCGATGGCGCTTTACGTGCCGGGCGCGATTGTGTATGAATCCACGATCAGCGTGCTTGGCCTCGGCGATTCGACTATCGTAACGTGGGGACAGATTTTGCATGACGCCCTGACCGGCGGCGCAGTCCTGAACGGCCAGTGGTGGTGGGTGATTCCGCCAGGGTTGGCGATTGCACTGATGGGCATGACCTTCGCGTTTCTCGGTTTCGCGATGGACAAAATTCTGAATCCGCGCCTGCGGACGCGCTGAACAGAATATATCACATATTCCGTAGAGACGCACGGCCGTGCGTCTCTACGAGAATGTACCGCAATCGGCATGATTTGGACGACGCTATGATCCTTTTAGACGTAAATCAATTAACTGTTCGTTTTTTTACGCGCAACGGGGCGGTGCATGCGGTTGAAAATATTTCGTTCACGGTAAAACGCGGTGAAACGCTCGGACTCGTCGGCGAATCGGGCTGCGGCAAAACGACGACCATGCTCGCGCTGATGAACATGATTCCCGCGCCGGGACGCATCCTCGGCGGCGAGATTCGACTTGACGGACAGAACCTTGTTTCGCTCTCCGAAACAGAAATGCGTGAACAGATTCGCTGGGTCAAAATGGCGATGATCTTTCAAGGCGCGATGAACTGCCTGACGCCGGTTTATACGATTGGGCGGCAGATGCTGGAAACGCTGCGAGCGCATCGCGCCATGCCGAACGACGAAGCGCGGCAGCGAATCGTCGCCTATCTGAATCGCGTCGGCCTTTCGGAAGATGTGCTGTCGCGTTATCCGCACGAGCTTTCCGGCGGCATGAAGCAGCGCGTCGTCATCGCCACCGCGCTTTTTTTAGAGCCGCAGATTGTGATCTGCGACGAGCCGACGACCGCGCTCGATGTAGTGGTGCAGGCGCAGATTTTAAACCTCTTGAAGCAATTGAAACAGGAACTCGGCCTGTCGCTGATTTTTATCACGCACGATCTCGCCACCGAAGCGGAAATCGCAGATCGCATCGCCGTGATGTATGCCGGAAAAATCATGGAAATCGGCGCGAACGCCGATATATATGGCCAACCTGGAGCGGCGCATCCCTACACGCAAGCGTTGCTGAATGCCACGCCGCGCCTGCGTCAGCGCGTTTCGGCATTGGCCTTCATTCCCGGCGCTCCGCCCGATTTGCTCAATCCGCCGTCCGGCTGCCGCTTCCATCCGCGCTGTCCGGTCGCCATGCCGCGCTGCAAAACCGATGAACCGCCGCTTTTTGAGCTTGCAACTCACCATCTCAGCGCGTGCTGGCGGAATCAATGACGACCAACGGCACGTTTTTCTATTGAGATCAATAAAAATTTTAGAGAATTCTCCCTTTCCTCTTCAACCATTTGTTACGATATTACTCTAATATCGCGGATAATTTTTCCCGAAGGTTCTTAACAAAGAAGAGGAATTATGTATGTTCAACGGCGTGGCTTTACATTGATCGAATTGTTAGTTGTGATTGCGATTATCGGAATTCTCGCAGCTATCGCCGCCCCAATACTGTTCAGTGTCGTGCAGCGCGCTAAATTCTCTGCGACACTCACTGATATGAAATCTATTATCAAAGCATTAGAAATGTATAATATAGATTTCAACCATTATCCGATTGTTACGAATTTTACAGACTGGGGAACAGTGGTTAAAAGCGGCGTCAACGTTTATTATAGAGGCGCGGAAAAAGATTCATGGGGCATGCCGTTTCGTTATATTACAGATACGGATGGACAGCATTTTATGATCAAAAGTTTTGGGGCGAATAAGGTGCATAATAATAAAAGCGGAAGTCTGACGAGTCCTGCTGATTGGGTGGATGACGCCTGCGCGGGAATTGATGTCGAACAAGACTATCGCGCCGTTATCAAAAATGGCTGCGATATTGTGTATTTAAACGGCCTCATTGCAATAAAATAGAATGCCAGGCTGAAACCTTTTGTGTTCCATTTCGGCATATATTTTTGAGTTATGCCAATTGTTGTAAATACGATTATATTTGCCCCATCACCGTAGAGACGCCCAGTTGGGGCATCTCTACGGGTATTTAACACAATTAGTATTATTTCGTCCCCCAACGCGCATACAAAAACGATTCAACCGGGGCAAACACGAATTTATCCACCAACAGACCGAGCGCAATAATCACGAAAATCACGCCAAGCACCTGATCCATCGCCTGAAGTTCACGCCCGTAATGCAGCAGATGACCGAGACCGAACCCAGAGATAATCGTCACATAAATTTCAGCGGCCATCAATGAGCGCCACGCAAACGCCCAGCCCTGTTTCATGCCGCTGACAATAAATGGCAGCGACGCCGGCAGCGTGACTGTCAACAGCGTATGCAATCCTTTTGAACCCATCGTGCGGGCGGCTCTGGCATAAATCGGCGGCACGTTGCGAATGCCGGTATCGGTGGCGAGCGAAATTGACCAGAGGCAGCCCATGACCACCACAAATAGCATAGCAGTTTCCGATTGCCCAAACCAGAGCAGCGACAGCGGCACCCAGCAGACGCTCGGCAGCGTTTGCAGGCCGAGCGCCAATACCCCGATAGTGTCGTTACAGGCAGGGAATTTCGCGGTCAATTGCCCCATAGGGAATCCCAAAATCAAGCCGATAGCATAGCCGAGCACCAGCCGTTTCAGCGTGACCAGCATCGCCTGCCAGAGCGAGCCATCCTGAATGGATTGAAGAAGGTAACTCCCCACCATTTTCGGCGAAGGGAGCAGCACCGGCGACCAGACCTTCAGCATAAAAACAATTTGCCAGAGGAGCAGAAGTCCTGAAAAAAAGAGAATCGCAGTCAGTGTTCGTTTCATGATGTTTTTTCGTTTTTCGTGGCTAAACGATTTTTTATCGCAGCTTGAATCTGTGTGGCGTATTCGGCCAGTTGCACGGTATTGATGTCGCGTGGACGCGGCAAGAGAATCTTGAATTCTTCGTAGATTCGTCCAGGACGCGGCGAAAACAGAAAAACCCGGTCGCCGAGGCAAGCAGCTTCCCGAATGTTATGCGTAACCAGGATAATCGTTTTGTGGGTGGTCTCCCAGATACGCTGCAAGTCATTGTAAAACTGCTCGCGCGTCATGGCGTCAAGCGACGCGAAGGGTTCATCCATCAACAACACGTTCGGATTTGGCGCAAGCGAGCGAGCCAGAGCAACACGCTGCTTCATACCGCCGGAAAGCTGGTGGATATGTGCCTGCATGAATTGCTCTAATCCGACCATTTTCAGGTGCGTTTCAGCAATATCGCGACGTTCCGCTTTTGACAATCCCGATTTCAAATTCAGGCCATACATCACGTTGCCTAATACTGTCAGCCAGGGAAACAACGCGGCTTCTTGGAACATAACAAGCCGATCCTGCCCGGGGCTGGCAATCGGAAGGCCATCTTCCAATATTTCGCCAGTGTCAGGCTGTTCCAGCCCGGCAAGAATGTTCAACAGCGTGGTTTTGCCGCAGCCGCTTGGACCGACAAGACAGATGAATTCTCCGTCCATCACGTCCAGATCAACCGGTTCTAATACCGCCAAACGCCCATTTTTCGGCGTGGGAAAACTTTTGGTGATCTTCCGGATACGTAACTTGACCGACTGATCCTGCGCGGTCGTCTGTATAAGCATCTTTCCCTTTACAAAAACGTCACCGCCTGTTTTTTTTGCGTTCAAACAGGCGGCGACGCATTGATCTCATCTCAGCCGATCCACAAGCCTTCAATGCGGACGCGCGTTCCATGCGGCGTTTTGCCGATGGAATTGACTAATCCGCAATGCCGCCATTGCAGCATGCAGTAACGCGGCTGAAAATAATAGCGTCTTCCGATTTGCAACTCCACGCGCGACGTGTTGACCACGCCTTCATACGCTGTCGTGTTGTAATACCCGATATTAATCCCTTTTTCGCGCGCGGCCATCGGCCCGACAATGCACCAGACAATCGTGCCGTTGAAATAATCCGGGTCTTCGACGATGACGCCCGCGTGCGTCACCGGACAGCCGCAAGAAATCCAACCGGGACGACCATAAATCACATCCCCTTTTTTCAGTTGCAGCTTTTCGACATTCGCCGGATTAAACGGCAGCATCGTCTCGCGCGGCCCGATTTCGCCCGGAAAGGTATCCAAAATAAAGTCGAAATCTCTGTCAAGATGATCTTTCCATGAAACTGGCGGAAGTGGCGATTTTTCCTCAGAACGCTTGACAGCAGGGCTATCGCCGATATGAGGACAGCGTGAAATGCTTGCCGGGTTTTCGCGGACAATCACCGAAAAATCATTGCAGCTTTTTAAGCCGCATAACCCACAATTTTTGCCTGGTAATTCGTGTGTTGTTTGTAATTGCATGAGTTATTCTCCCCGATAAAAGATGTCCGATTCCAATGGCCGCAATACGCCGAAATGCGCTTCTTTGCCGATCTCTTTTTTGCCGACGCAGATCGTGCAGGTGCCGACTGGCGGATTGCCGCGCAGCAGCGACGGCGCGACATACTCTTCCCGCTGCTCGATTTGCCGGACAATATGATCAATGTTGATGCCATGCAGCGCGTCGGTTTCGATGACGGTTACGTCTGCGGTTTCGTTGATGTTGGCGCGAAACACCTCTCGTTCCGCCTGCGACACGCAATCAATTTTTGTCACGACCGCCATATCTGCCAACGACAGCATCGGGCCGATTTTGCGCGGCAGGTTCATGCCGCTGGTCGCTTCCAGCACGACCATGCCGAGGGAATGGTCAATATACGGCGAACAGCGCAGGCATAAGCCCGCCGTTTCCACGAACAGCATATCGGCGTGATTCTCTTCCGCCCATTGAATCGCATCGCCCAGCACAATCACATTGCAATGATCCGGACACAGATCGGCGGAATAGACTTTTTTCGTCGGAATGCCGAATTCCTGGGCAAAAAGCTGATCTTCATCTGCAAATTGCACGTCAATTTTCAAATAAGCCGGACGAGCCTCTTTTTTCATCACCCGTTTGACCACTTGTTTTAAGACCGTTGTTTTGCCAGAGGTCGGCGGCCCGGCGCAAATGACGACTTTCATGCCACACCTCCTGGCACAACAGCGTATCCGTGCGTGAGCAGGCGTTCATGAATGTACCGGGATGTCACCTGTTCGCCGCGCCGGACGATGCTGCGTAATTCCAGCAGCAGATCGTCGAGTTTTTTGATTTCATGCACGGCTTTGCGTTCTTCATCATGGGTATGAATGACCTGCTGCACCGCGCCATGTTTCATCACGAGGCGGAAATCCGACAACAGCGCAATGCGGGGGTCATGCGTGACGAAAATAAAAATTTTGTGATATTGCCGCAGCAGTTCAAGCGCTTTGGTGCGATCAATGCCGGCATTCTCGATCTCGTCCAACAAAATAATCGGAGAATTGCCGATAATCACGGCGTCCGCAATCAGCAGCGCGCGGGTTTGCCCACCCGACAGTTCGGTCATCGAATGCTCGATGATAATCGGCTCGCCGGTCAATTGGTTTGCAAATGCCAGAACTTCTTGAACTAAAGAACTTGTTTCTCCGGTTTTTCTAATTTTGGCGTGGAATTCCAGAAATTTATGCACCGGCAAATCCGACAAAAAATTCGTATGCTGCGTAATAAACGCAATCGGATTTTTAGAGGGATCGCTGGTATATTCGTCTGACGGGAATTCGCCGTTAATGAGAATCGTCCGCTGTGACGGCGTATTCTGACACGCAAACAGGGCGATGTCGTTGATAAATGTGGATTTGCCCGAACCGGTCGGCCCGACGATGGAAACAATATCGCCCATATTCAAATGAATGCGTTCCACCTGATCTTGCTGCTGATGCTTGCCATGTCCTGGAAGAATCGTAATGCTTCGAATTTCCATAGTATTTGAGAGTTTCTGGCGTTTGCGTTTCCGGCAAGCGCCAGAAGCTCTGAGGATTGGTTGTTTATCTGTTGCGTAGTTCAGGTGTGTCAACGCTTGTTTTGGCGGTCACAGCAAACGTTGACACTCCTGAACATTCACGCGAATGCCACCGAACTCGAATTCGTTCCATTCTTTAATTCGTTGTTGTTTTCGTTATGGCTTCTGAATGAAATTGGCAAAATCGGCGTCGGTTTTCAAAAATCCCGCATCTTTGGCAGCCTGCGTAAATTTGGCGAACGTTTCTAACGCAACGTCATTGGTGAAGTGCAGGCGCGGCCAGGCGTGCGTTAACAATTCCGAAGAAACCGGGCGCGTGGTTTCCGCTTCGATTTCGGCTTGAATCAATTTCTGCGCTTCTTCGGGGTTGGCTTCAATCCATGCCGTTAATTCCGCGTGCGCATCGGCGAGTTTTTTGGCGAGGTCGCGATGTTCGGTAAGAAATTTGGTTGAGGAAACAAAAATCGTCGTAATGGAATCTGTTTCTTCGAGAAACAGCTTGCCGTTGGCTTCCAGTTCAAGGCGCGAAACCCAGGGTTCGACCGTCCAGACGCCATCAATCTCCCCTTTCATAAACAGGCTGAGTTGATCCGGATTCGCGGTCGGAAGCACGAGTACGTCGCCGCCAGTCTGCGTCACCTTGTAGCCGTTCGCTTTCAGATAGGCGCGACAGGAAACATCCTGTGTGTTGCCGAGTTGCGGCGTGGCGATTTTTTTGCCACCGAAATCTTCGGGCTTTGCGATGCGTCCGTTGCTTTGCACGATCAGCGCCGCGCCGCCGTTTGTCGCGCCGGAAATGACACGGATTTCTTCGCCATTCGATTTTACGTAGGCGTTAATCGCCGGATTCGGCCCGACATACGTCACATCGAGCGCGTTCGCGAAAATCGCTTCCATCGCGCTCGGCCCGGCGTTGTAGGTGTACCATTCGATTTTCACATCCGCGCCGAGCCGTTCCTCGAACCAGCCTTTCCCCTGGCGCGAAAGTTGGTGCGCAATCACGCCATGCGCGTGGGTGATATTCGGGAAATGGCCGATACGGATCGTAATTGGTTCGGCATACGTTTGAATATTGGCGATCATCAAACCGAAAACGATCATGCTGTTTGCGAAAAAACGTTTCATCGCTCGCTCCTTTTATAGCGTAAGTTGAAACTGTCGTTTCGACTTACAGGTTACATTGTTGATATTTATGACTTTATTGATTAACTTGACTATATTAGTCAAATTAATCAATAAACAAAATTTGTCAAGCATGAAAAGAAAAATTTAATCAGGAGAGAGAATCAGATCGGTTGTTGGAACTGATTAAATCAGCGAAAGAGGTCTGCTCGAGTTTATTGGAAATATAATCGCGAATGTCGCGAAAAAGCGTGACAAAGCCCGCACTTTGTTCAATCGGCGTGGAGGCATAAAAAAATTCGCTGACCGATTCGACTGGCGCGAGAGCGCCATCAATCAGGCGCACGATTTCGGCTACGCTGATTTCTGACGGCGGTTTCGTAAGTTGGTGACCGCCTTCATTGCCGCGCGCGCTGCGGATATAGCGGCTGCGGCTGAGAATCAGCAAAATTTGTTCGAGATAGCTTTTGGGAATTTCTTTGCGCTGCGCAATATCAGTGCTCTTAATAAATCCATCGCCGTAATGCTCGGCTAAATCGAGCATCGCTAAACAGGCATATTCCCCTTTACGCGATAATTTCATAATTTTGCGTTCCTTTCACGCCGCGCCCTGTTCTTTCGTCTGCGGAGTCCAGGTCAAGACATATTTTTCGCCTAAGATCAGATGCGTGATAAAAAGAATCTGACCGACATGCAGATTCAAGTGAATTAACGTCCCATACATTGCGTTCAGCACGTTACGGTCAAAGCCTTGAATGCGGCGCGGCGCAGTGAGTTCTTCCGACGTGAGTCGTTGAAGAATCGCTCGGCATTCGGCAATCGCCGCCTTAAAATTTGCGAGCATTTCGGCGTTCGAAAAATGTTCCCTTTCTTCGAATTCTTGCGCTCGCTGTCGGACGTCTTCCGCGCCGCCAATGCCTGCGACAATCCATTGCCGAAGATTGCCACAGAGATGTTGTAAAATGATGCCAATGCTGTTAACATGTGGTGTCAGGCGCATCCAGATTTGTTCGTCGTCCAACTGGTTGAGACAATGTTCGACAGAGTTGCATGCGCGTTCGAATCGCGCGTCGGTTTCTTGCAAAAATTCCTGTTCAGCGTTCGTCATCAGCACATTCCAGTCCGGCCAGAATTCAGCATTCTGAGCGGGCGTTCTTCTTTCATAATCAATATGGCAGATATGACCGGCGCAGCGGATCAACGTGGTCACGCGGTGGCAGTGCCGGCGTTTGCCAGGGGCGTTTCAATTTTCCAGCCAATATTTGCAAATAGAGATAGGGATCACTATATAAGGTTGACGGCTCGATCTGCGAGCCTTCATGCCATTCATTCCATCCTTGGATGAAAATAAACCTCGGGCTGGCTTTAAGCGCCGCATCAAGCTGCGCGCCCCAGGGTTGGCCGTTATTTCTTGGTGTCGTAGGCGCAGGAGAATCTCCAGGCCGCCAGGCGTCATCATCGAATCCTGGCATGATTGGGATCATCGCGTCTTTTTGCCATTTCCGTGAATCTTTGACATTATATTGCGTCACTTTCTCGCGAATCTTTTGTGAAGCGGTCACCATCCCGTTTGGCGTCCAATGCGTGAACGAACTGACGCCCGTATCCGCCCATTCTTTCGAAATTCCGGTGCCAAGCACCGCTTCAGGCGCGTAATACCAATACACCTGCGGGACAATTGCGACGACATAGAGCGATTCGCCGACTCGCTGCGTGATGGTATCTACCAATTGCTTAAATTCGGCGGCAGTCAATTCTTCGACCATATACGGAATCACCACAAGCGGCTTCCCGTCAACGCGCAGATAGGCGGAGTGGTTTTTCCATTGCTGCAACATGCCAGACACGCGATCCGCCGCGCTAAGCAAGGCATCCATCGAGACGCCCCGCGAACGAGTTGACGAGGCGGGAGGTTCGTATTCCGATTGATTGTCGGGCATCGGCAGACCGAGCCGTTCGGCATGATGTCGGTTAATCTCGTTATACCCCAGATATTTTTGCGGCAAGATCGGCTGCTGGCGTCCATCAAGCCGTCGAGCGCCGAGAAAACTATGATGTTCAATAAAGCCGATCTTAAATTTTTCTTGCTCCGCGACCGTCAGCAGTAAATCGGTCTGTGCGCGTTCATCTTGCCAATTGTTAATGTACACGAGAAAGGCAGTAATTCCGGAGGCTTTGGCAAGACGAATATGCCAGCGCATAATTTCGGCATCCTGCACATTGTTGTAAATGCCAATGTAGGGGTAATCGCCGGGAGTTCCGACCCAGATGTCGCGCCGCCAATCTTCCGGCCCTAAAATATTCGCCGGATATTTGCCTTGGATCCACCATTGATTAAAATCCTGCGGCCCGGCCTGAAAATAATGAAAGTAGGTGCAAAACACTTCCATTGGTTTGGAGGGTTTCGGCGTCGGCGTCGCATTCAATTTCGGTGTGGGCGTCGGCGTGGGGGTTGAAAACGGCTTCGGCGTGGGCGTCGGTTTCGGCGTTGAAAATGGTTTTGGGGTCGGCGTCGGTTTCGGCGTGGGCGTTTCATACCCTTCAGGCGGCTCTAATGCCCACAATTCTTGCATTATTTTTGCTAATTCGGAACATCCGCTTGTCAGACCGATGCACAGCACAGCGATTCCCATCAGGAGAAGATTATTCCTGTTGTTCTTCATACGTTATCGTTCCTTTACATTCATCATGATATTCAAGAAGCGCACACGTTCGTTGATCATCCAGCATAATACGCACACTGACGTTTACGCATCAGCGCATTCAGGACGGCAATTCGTCACTTAAGAAGAAAAGGATAGACGACTTTTTCAGGCATGTCAAGAAAAAATCTTGCGTTACATCGCGCAGAATTTTCAGCAGGATGACGTGATGGCACAAGGCATGAATTTCTGCCGTTAATCCTCATACGTTAACGGATTGCCGAACGTGCGGCATTCTCCGCAATTCATACAGCGGTCGAATGTATTGCCGCTGCCAGTGGGATTGGTGTTGCCGCCAAAACAAATAATGTCGTAGTTACTGATGCCGCCGTTCTGCTGCGCGGTGTTCGTCAATAACATCGGTGCGGAATAGGCGACAAAACCTCGAATTGAAATACCATCGCGCCCATTGCCGGTCACGATATTATCTAATACGGTCGGCGAAGAATTGCTGACCACAATGCCGTCTGTCGCGTTATTAGTGACGGAGTTGCTGCCGATCACGCCTTGCGCGTCGTCGAATAGAATCCCTTCTTTCCCGTTTTCGTGAATGACGTTGTCGCTCAATACCGCCGCGCTCGCGTGTTCGACCCACACCCCCGCAATCGGGCTTCCAAAAATTTCGTTCCCGGTAATTCTTACGGGCGAATTTTTGACATGGAGGCCGCCGCCCTGAATTGTCAGCCCTTCGACAGAGGTTTCGCTGGAATCGTAAATCTCTATGGAACCGAGCAGAACGGTTTGCCCGATTCCCGCGCCGCGCAGCCCGAAACTTTTCTTTGTAATCGTCAGATTCTCGCGATACGTTCCAGCGGCGACCCGGACAAAATCCCCTTTTGCAGCCGCATTAATCGCCTGCTGAATTGTCCGGTATGTTCCCGGCACATCAAGCGTTTTCGTCGGCCCGACGACGGAGGGATCATACAACCGGGAATCTTCCTTTGATTCGGAATGGCAGCCGAACAGTCCAAACAGACAACAGAAAATCCACAAGATGCTCATCAATGATTTCATAGTACGCCTCTGAAAATAGAACGAGATGGGACAATGAACGATGTGAACAATGCCTGGCAATTTTTCAACGATGACGATATTCCCCATATCATACGCGCTCCTCTCCTGTCAAAGGAAAATATCACTTTGAGCAGAAGTTTTTGTTGCCCAGAGAGTTGACTTTGCATAAAAAAAGCATACTCTTTCAAGAAAACCGCTATTTCCTTATTCTGGGAGGAGTTAGAAAATATGAAAGTTGAATTAGGCGCGAAAAATTGCTTATATCCTCTGCCGATTACATTAGTCGGTTCGATGGTGAACGGAGAAGCAAATTACAGCACGATTGCCCATGTGGGCGTGATGGATTTGAATACCATCTCAATTAGTGTCAGCAAACATTATTACACGTCATCCGGCATTAAGCAGCACGGCTGTTTCAGCATCAATATTCCGTCAACAGATCAGGTGAAAGAAACGGAATATTGTGGGCTGGTTTCCGGGAAAAAGGCTAATAAAAGCGAATTATTCGAAAACTTTTACGGAAAATTGGCGCATGCGCCGATGATTCAAGAATGTCCAATCAACATGGAATGCAAGTTGACGCAGACGTTGGATTTTCCGAGACATCATGTGTTTATTGGCGAAGTGGTTGAAACTTATTGTAATGAGCAGATACTCATAAATGGCCGCCTCGATTTTACCAAAGTGAACCCAATCTTGTTTGTCATGGATAACACAGGCTATTGGACATTAGGGGAACAGTTTGCTAGAGCGTGGAACGGCGAAACCCTCACGCCAACACAATAATTGGCATTTGCCCGCTTCGTTTTTCTTGTTTTGTTATTGACAAAGACAGGCGGAATTCATACGTGACCCCTGAATTCAAAAATCGACAGGATGAGGCTTGATTAATCAGAAACCTCACAGGTTTCCGAAACCTGTGAGGAGTTTCCCCCTCTTCAATATCACGAAATGCAACGCGATATCAACCTCTCCCCAGCACAATGGAAATCCTAAATAATAGGTGGAATGTCATTTTCCTGATATTTTCTGACCCCATTAGGAAAATGGGAAATACCATTTGAAGAGTTCTCGAGGCCGCATGAAACATCTGCGTTATCTCTGGGCAATTGGCTTTTTGATGTTAGGCGTCGTTTCGCTGGGAATCGGAACCGCCAAATTACTGACGGGGCTTCCGCACGGATTGCGCAACGGCTATTATAACAGTCTGGTGCCTGATGGAACGCCTGTTTTTGAACAACGCGATGCATCGTTTGCGCTTGATTATGCCAAAACCCATTTAAAAACATCATATAGCGCTCGCTGGGAAGGGGCGTTATACATTCCCCAAAGCGGTTCCTATGAATTTTCCCTCGGCTCGGACGATGGTTCGATTTTATATATTGGCGAGCAGACCGTCATTTATAATTGGAGAATCCAGACATTTACGCGGCAAAACGGCGTGATCCTGCTTCAAAAAGGCGTGGTGCCGTTCAGAGTTGATTTCATGCAAAACAGCGGAGCGGCGAATCTCTCGGTCTCCTGGAAAATGCCAGGAAAAGCGAAGTTTTCGCCGCTTCCATCAACCTATCTTTTTGCGGAGATTCCAACTCCGCAGGCATTACAGCGAGATCGTGTTCTCGTGCCCCTCTGGCACCTCTTACTTGGCATGTGGGGGGCATTCCTTGCGTTTACGTTGGGCTGGGGAGCGTTTCATCGCCATGCTGTGTCTATGGCCGTTAAACGTTCCTGGCTCGGCGGACATGCTTGGCGCATCTGGAGCGATCTCAATCGTCGGCTCGCTCATCTCATTTTTCTTATCGACTGGCGTTTCAGCCGGCAGCGCTGCCCCTGGCTGTATAAGCGCCTGTTCGTATCTGCTGCGCATCTTGCTATGATATTTACCGTCAGTCTGCTGGTCGTCTATAACCATTTAGGGGAACGGAGCGTCATCGGCGCTGACGAGGCGATTCATACCCGCGTGGCGAACACGATTGCGAATACTGGTAACTGGTATCAATTAGAATATCGCGGTAAGCCGTATGCGCAAAAACCGCCGCTAAAAATCTGGCTCAGCGCCCTGACGTTTCGCTTCATCGGAAACTCTGAATTCTGGGTGCGTTTCTGGGATGCAACATTTGCGTTGGCGACGGCGTTCATCATCTATTTTTTAGGGCGAACTGCTGCGCATGCCGCTGCCGGGTTGATGGGCGCACTGATTTTGCTGCTGTGCGAGAACTATTTATATATCCATTGCGCCCGCACAGGCGTTCAGGACAGCGCGATGATCTTTTTCCTGACCTCTGCGCTGGCGTTATTTTGGACGCGGGAACGCTCTCCTATTCATTACTATTTCGCGGGGCTGGCGATGGGCTGCTGTTCGTTGACCAAAGGAGGCATGGGAATTGCGGCGCTGATGATTCTCTCCGCGTTTCTGCTGTTATCGAGGCAATTTCACGAATTTCGACGCAAAGAATGGTATATCATGGCGGCGATTTCTCTTGTCATCCCGGCCTGCTGGTTTCTTCCGAACATGCTGCTGATTCGCGGTTATACAGAACAAGCGTTGACCGCAAATATCATCGGCAGAATTACCGGATCGCGTCATTCTGATTTCGCCGGAAAACCCTGGTACTATTATTTTTCTGTGTTATCTGCGTATTATTCGCCCTGGGTCTGGTTCACCCCGGCAGCGATAATCTGGGGAGCGGTTCACGCATTCCGGCGACGCTTTCTTCTGTTTCTGATGATCTGGATTATCGTGATATTCGGCGGATTTTCGGCGGCAAGCCTGAAGCTTAACTGGTATATTAATCCCGTGTATCCGCCTCTTGCGCTGCTGCTTGGCTATTGGCTGCATGAAACCTGCCGCTGGCTTCGCGCCGGTTGGCGGCAGGAATTTCCAGCGTTGTTTCTTGCCGCCATCGGTGGGATTGGCGTGGTGTTTATCGCAGCATTTTTTCCGATATACCAGGAATCATCTCGCCCGCGAGAACGATACCCGATTCAAGAATTTGTGACCTATTTGGAGCAATTGCCGCAGGAGTCGTATCAGGTGGTGTTGTTTGCCTTGAATGAGAATGATGACATCACAGATCAGGAACATTATTACCTGAATCGAATCCGCTCGCAAATCGTCACCATCGAAACACTGCAAGCGCTTGAACAACGCATCAAAAACGATGCGCGGCGGACATTCGTGATTACTGTCGAACAGATCGCGTTGACGCATCCGTTGTTCCAACACAGCGCCATTCGTTATCCGCTGCCCGCGCAGGGACAGGGAACGCATAAAGTTGTTTTTCCGTATAACCATCCCCCTGATCATGAATTTCCTCTTGAAGAGCGCCGTTCATGATCAGGGAAAATAACGAGAACGTTATGCCTATGAGCGAAATCGTTGCGACGATCTCGGTTCATGCGCATGAGGATCGTGTAAAATGAATTATTGGATGATACTTGGTTTACTTGCGCAAGGGCTGTTTTTTGGCCGATTTTTTATTCAATGGATCGCCTCTGAACGAAAAGGGGAAAGCACTGTACCGGTGGCGTTCTGGTTTTTCAGTGTGTTAGGCGGGGGATTGCTGCTGCTTTATGCGATTCATCAGCGGGATATTGTCTTCATTTTAGGGCAGGCCGGCGGACTGGTCATTTATGCTCGAAATCTGATGTTGATCTACCAAAAAAAGCAGCGCGATACAGTCGTTGTTCAGCCTACAGAACCAACAGAAGGCGTCTAAGATTTCAAGGTGTTGGCTTTAAAATAGCAGCAGGCCGATGATTTCGGCGACAAGCACCGGATCGAACGGCTTGGTGATAAAGATTTTCGCGCCTAATTCAAAGACTTCTTTCCGCACTTCCGCGACATCCGCGCCGCTGATTACGACAATATTCACCTCCGGATCAAGCTGGAGAATATGCTTAATCGCGTCCACGCCGCTGACGCCGGGCATGGAAATATCCATTGTCACGACATTCGGGCGCAGACGGGTAAATGCTTCAATCGCATCGCTGCCAGTCGTGGCTTCTCCGACAATATCGCCGCCGATAATTTTGACGGTTTGCGCCAACAGCCGCCGCACGTATTTCGAATCATCCGCTAATAGAAAGCGCAGCGGCCCGCCGTCTCCGCTTAACGCCACCCCGTGCTGATAATAAATCCCAGATTTTTCAACAATGGCAAGGCGCTGGCCGCCGATTTCTTCCAGTTTTACCAGACTGGCATCAACCTGACGCAGCAGCGAGGCGTCATAGAGCGATGATTCGCTGATTTTGGTGGAAATGCGCCCGGTCTCATAGAGAAAATCGCGGAATCCTAATACGCCGATGCGAAACAGGTTATCCATCGTCATCGCATAGTCGTTTTCGCTCATCGCCATCATCACCTCAACCCGCTCTCCGCCAAAAAATTCGGACAGGTGCTTGCTCACGTCTTTACAATGATGATTCAGCAAATCTGTCGCCGTTCTCAACACGCGCAAGATGGCGACGATAGTGTCGGAATGCTCTTGAATCTGAGAATCAGGCGCAATCAGACAGCTTTGATTAACTAACCAATTGACGTTCCCTTCCATTCCAGGAATGGCGGAACGAACGCCGGAAAAATAGAATCGGCCGCCCTCTTTTTGCGCTTTCGATGTCCAGGGTTCCCAGCAGGCCATTGCATCAATCTGACGATTAAAAAATGCGAGGAGCAACTCGTTCGGCAGTAAATCAACAAACTCTATTTTTGACAACTCCACGCCATAATCACGTGCCATCTTATCAATTGCCAAATAAACCGCAGCGCCTTTCGGCATGCCAAGCCGCTTGCGCTCAAGGTCGCGGGGATGGATGATGCCGCTGGCATTCTGGATAACCACCTGCTGCGTTCCGGCGATGTTCGCGAGCGGCGCAAGGATTTTGTTCTGAAATCCTTTTTCATGCAACAACAATGCCGTAATCGGCGTTTGCATAATGGCAAACGGTTTGTGCTGCGCCGTCAGAACCTCTTCGGCCATCATTGTACCAGATTCGATAAATCGGCACGTGACATCAAGATCAGCCTCTTTCTTAAACAGATCAAGTTGAACGGCAAGCGCAAGTTGCGCCGAGATATTCGGGTCTAAAACCCCCCAGAGTTCAAGTGATTGTGCCATCAGTCGCTCCTTCGGCCATGAAAGTTATCGTTATCATTACATGAGGCTTCATTCGCTTATAGACAGCGCTCTTTACACAAGGATAAAAAATGAACAAGAAATTTTATGTACGAAACAGTTTTTTACGAGGTCATTAAACACGCTCTCTATTTAATTAAAATAATTAATTTAAAAACACTATTTTCTTGACATCAGGAGCATATAAATTCAGCGCTTAATTCTGACAAGCATCTTCTCATCATCCCGATCATTCATCATAACCGCATAGTGCCCTGATGTTGTAAGGAATTTAGGTTCTCAGCATCATCGCATTATCTCGTGAAGGAAATATATGAAACATCTTGATTTATGCGGAACCTGGGAGGTTCGCAACGCAAAAGAGACAGCGACGATTCCAGCAAGCGTCCCTGGCTGCATTCACACCGATCTGCTGGCTTCCGGAAAGATTGAAGACCCGTACTATCGCGATAATGAAGCGCGATTGATGTGGATCGGAGAAACCGACTGGGTCTATCGCCGCACATTCCATGTGCCGGCGGAATTATTGAGCGAAGCCCGCATCTATTTGCATTGCGACGGACTTGATACCTTAAGCACGATTACCATCAATGATGTAAAGATCGGTACGACCGACAATCAGTTTCGCGTCTGGGAATTCGATGTCAAATCTGCCCTTCGCGCTGGCGAAAACAGCATCGAAGTCTCTTTTGCGTCAACAATCCCGTATATTCAAGCTGAGCAGCAGAAACGGTATTTGAATTTGACCGGCCTCGGCCCGGATCCACTGCACGGACAGCATCGCGTTGACGGCAGCAATCGCATCCGCAAAAGCCAATGCAACTATGGTTGGGATTGGGGCCCGATGTGCGTCACCGCCGGTATCTGGCGTCCGATTCAGCTTGTCGCCTTCTCAGCGGGACGCGTGACGGAGATGCAGATCACGCAAGATCATTCGCAAAAAGGCGCGGTAAAACTTCAAGTACGCGCTGCCGTCGAGACTGCCAATTCAAAGCCGCTTCGCGCCAAAATCGCCGCGATGTTCGAAGGAAACGTCGTCGCTGAAACGACGGTTGATGTTCGCAATAACAGCGCCGAAGCCGCGCTGACGATTGCCAATCCGCAATTGTGGTGGCCGAATGGATTGGGCGCGCAGCCGTTGTATGACATCACGCTCGACCTGCTCGACGGCGGAACAGTTGTGGACGGACAAAAAAAGGCTATCGGTTTGCGGACGCTCGTGCTGGATCGCCATCCCGATCAATGGGGCGAATCGTTTCAATTCGTCGTCAACGGCGTTCCGTATTTTGCGAAAGGCGCGAACTGGATTCCGGCAGACACATTCGTCACGCGCATCACGCCGGAATTTTACGAATATCTGGTTTCCAGCGCAGCGCAGGCCAACATGAACATGCTGCGCGTCTGGGGCGGCGGCATTTACGAAGATGACCTGTTTTACGAACTCTGCGATCGCTACGGCATCACGATCTGGCAGGACTTAATGTTTGCGTGCAGTGCCTATCCTGGCGCAGACAGGGAATTTATCGCGAATGTGCAGGCCGAACTGGCTGATAACGTCAAACGCCTGCGCCATCACCCCTGCATCGCCTTCTGGTGCGGCAATAACGAGCTTGAACATATTCACCAATGGTTTTTAAGCGACGAGCCGAAAGAAGGCTATATGACCTGGGATGAATATAAGCTGATGTTTGATGTGGATATTCCATCGGTCGTTTTGAAACACGATCCAGAGCGGACGTATTGGCCGTCAAGCTCGCATTCGCCGGTCGGCGACCGCAAAGACCCGAATAATCCGGCATGCGGCGACGCGCACCTGTGGGAAGTCTGGCACGGACGCCAGCCGTTCGAATGGTATCGCACGTGCGAACACCGTTTCAACAGTGAATTCGGCTTTCAATCGTTCCCCGAACCGCGCGTGATTAATTCCTATACACTGCCGGAAGAGCGCAACATCACCAGCTACATCATGGAATGGCATCAGCGCAGCGGCATCGGCAACGACGCGATCATTCAATACATGCTGTCATGGTTTCAACTACCAACCAAATTCGAGATGCTGATCTGGTTGTCGCAAGTGCTTCAGGGGATCGGCATGAAATACGCGGTAGAACACTGGCGGCGTTCCATGCCGCGTGGCATGGGCACGCTCTACTGGCAGATCAACGACTGCTGGCCGGCGCCAAGCTGGGCGTCAATTGATTCGCTGGGGAACTGGAAAGCATTGCATTATATGGCGCGAGACTTCTTTGCGCCGTTGCTGATTTCCGCGATTGAAGACTGGCAGCATGGCACGGTGGAAGTGCATGTCACCAGCGATTTTCTGCAAGAACTGTCAGGACAGGTGCGCTGGACGCTCTCAGATACCGATGGAAACGTATTGGCGCAAAATACGCTGGATTGCAGCCGCTTTGCGCCACAGGCGAATACAAAAGTCTGCTTGCTGCAATTCAAAGATCATTTGAAAGAATATGGCAGCCGCAAACTGCTCGTCTGGTTAGAACTGCTGGTTCATGGGGAAATCGCCTCAGAAAATCTGGTGACGTTCACGCGCCCGAAACATCTCGACTTACGCGATCCGGAATTGACGGCGCAAGTGCGGGAAGAAGCGCCCGGCATCTTCTGGATGACGATTAGCGCGAAACGCCCGGCGCTGTGGGTCTGGCCGGAACTCGACGGCGTGCAGGCGTCTTATTCTGACCGCTTCTTCCATCTTGTTCCCGGCAAACCAGCAGAAATTCGCGTTCAGCCCGCCGAACCGATGACACTTACCGCGTTCCAGCAAGCGCTTCGGCTATATAGCCTGACCGATACGTATCGGCAGGCATAACGCAAAATTTACTCTGCCAATTTACCGCATACGGCAGACATTGTAATCATGTCTGCCGTGTGCTGCGTTACCAACTGCCGCTTGCGCCTCCGCCAGATGAACGCCCTCCGCCGAAAGAACTCCCGCTACTGTTAGAAGAAGAACTGTTGGAATTGTTTGATTTTTCAAGGCGAGGAATCGTATAGGTGGATTCATGATGATAGGCGCAGTGCTTACAGTTACGGATTTCGCGGCCTGTGCCGGTTGAAGTGTATGTGGGACTCTCAATGGTTGTTCGGTTAACCATCATCGTGCGCCGCTGACATTGCGGGCACTTCTTGTACGACGAGAACCAGTTGTTATAGGCGTCAATCGTTTGTGTGCCACATGCCGGGCAATGCCAGACATCATAATCAACGGAATTAATGGATTCCTCTTTGCGCTCTCCATCATTTAAATAGCGATCATCAGCAATTTCATCGAGACGGCTCATTTCAGCGTGACAGTTAGGACAATAGCGTTTACGATAGCGCAAATAATGGCGTCCGCCAAATATCATGCTAAACAAAGAGAGCAATCCACCGACGACTCCTCCGCCAACCCTGGCTTCAGGCGGAAGATCGAGAAAAGCGCCATACCACATTGACGCAGTTTCTTGGATTTTCAGTAAGAATGAACGTTGATCTTCAGGGCGTTTACCTGTTAACCTGCTGATCACTTCTCGCGTGCCATGATAGATGCCGCGACTATACTTTTCGCGTTTAAATTCTGGCAGGAAAAATTCCTGAATAATGCCTTCTATCACGGCATCCAGGCTATTGCCATAGCCCGCTCCTACTTCAATCCGCATCGTGCGATCCTTCACCGCCACTAAAATCAAGATGCCGTTATTCTTCTTTGCGTCTCCGATTCCCCAGGCATTAAAGAGGTTTGTGGCAAATGTCTCAATCGTCTCATCTTGCGTGTCATAATCGTGAATCGAATGAATTGTCAGGAGAGTCGCTTCAATTCCATCGTTCTGGCTGAGATGCAGC
>DF820457.1:785274-834035 GCA_000739515.1 Candidatus Moduliflexus flocculans | reverse complement strand
ATAATCGTGAATCGAATGAATTGTCAGGAGAGTCGCTTCAATTCCATCGTTCTGGCTGAGATGCAGCAGCATATTGCGAATGCCGACAGCATCCTCTGGCGCGAGCAATGCAGCGTAATCGTTTAGATAACGATCCTGATGAGATGGATACTTGTTCGCCCAACCAGGAGATGAGACAAAAAGCAACATTACTCCAAGTAGAAAACATTGGCGATATCTACAAGCAGCCCTCGCTCTCATTAATTGTTGCTGCATATCAGAAAATACTCTTAGCTGTCAGACGTTTTCAATGTGCCTGACAGCTTTTTCAGGAAATTATTGTTCCTCATCTTCAAAGAGGAATTCCGCCGCAGCGCTTTCTTCATCTTCCTTGTCCTCGAAAATCGGCAGGTTCCAATTCGAACGAATAACGACATCTTTAATCAGATCGCGAATCGGGATTGGCTGGTCTTTCATAATCTGCTCGATCAGCGTTTTGAACGATGCGAGAATATTATCCTCTTTAATATCCGTAATTTTGTCGTTTTTTACTTTAAATAACGTGGGGAACGAGCCATCGAGATTATCGAACTTTTTCAGCGTATTATGCACAATCTCCGGCCCGACTCGTTCGGAAATCCCGTTCAAAATCTCATTGATCGCTTGCAGGTAGATTTCCTTATCAATAATTGTCGGCTGCAACAGGTCTAAGCCGACTGGCAGATCGTACATCTTATCGAGGAAAAATTTGATCATGTCCCCCTGAATAATCGAGCCATGCTGCGGCGCAATCATCAGCGGCGACGGATGCAGGCGGCGGATTCTGTCAATCGCCATGCGAATCACGCCCTGCGACGGCATGTAAATCTGGTGAAAAATCCGCATCCCATCCCAGTCGTTTTCGGTGGCAAACAGGCGCGGCTCGAACGACAGCCCGCCGAACAAGTCGCCGGAAAACAAAATCCGGCTGGTTTCGTCGTAGAGCATGCACGCGCCGCGAAAATGGCAGAACGGCGTCGGCACAAACCGGATGACATGACCGGTAGAAAGCTTGGCGCGGGATTTTTTGAATTTGTCCACCGCTTGAAAATTCGAGAGTTTCAGCCCGAAAAAGTGTGTCAACCGCCAGGTGTCTTCGGTGCAGATGACCGTCATTTTCGGATTCCGTTTTTGAAAATAGATCGAATTCGTGCCGACATCCGGGTCTTGATGGTTGATGTACGCGATATTGACGCGGCGCGGATCGCCGATGACCGATTTGACGCGGGCGTCAATTTCATCGAAAAAGGTCGGCGGCCCTGGATCGATAATCATGTTCGTTTGCTTCCCGCTTCCCTTAAAGGTTCGCAGATACACGTTCACTTCCAGACGGCTGTCGCTGCGCATTCCAAGCCAATAAACGCCGTCAGATAATTCGACGGGCTTCTGAAAATTTTCCATATTCCTCCCTTTGATAACGTAAAAAATAACTCCACGACCTCACAGGTCTGAGAGACCTGTGAGCTCTTTATTTCTATCGTTTCGAAATCACTTCGTCAATAATTCCGTACCGAATCGCTTCTTCCGGCGACATGTAAAAATCGCGTTCCGTGTCCTGCCGGATTTTATCGAAGGTCTGGCCGGTATGACGCTGCAAAATTTCGTTTAATTTGTCC
Organism: Candidatus Moduliflexus flocculans; assembly: GCA_000739515.1. Classification (GTDB taxonomy): domain Bacteria; phylum Moduliflexota; class Moduliflexia; order Moduliflexales; family Moduliflexaceae; genus Moduliflexus; species Moduliflexus flocculans. Next base: position 832,401 of record DF820457.1, on the reverse strand, counting down.
CGCATCCGCAGGATTTCTTCGGCGTGAATCTGAATGTCCGACGCCTGACCTTCCACGCCGCCCCAGGGCTGGTGCAGCATGATGCGGGAATGCGGCAGCGCCGAGCGTTTGCCTTTCGCGCCGCAGGCCAATAAGACCGCGCCCATGCTGGCGGCCTGTCCGAAGCAGATCGTCGCCACGTCGGCTTTGATGAACTGCATCGCATCGTAAATCGCTAACCCGGAGGTAATAATCCCGCCCGGCGAGTTGATGTAAAGACAAATATCTTTTTCCGGGTCTTCGGCCTCTAAAAAGAGGAGTTGCGAAATAATCAGGTTGGCGACTACGTCATCAATCGGCGTGCCGAGAAAAATAATACGGTCTTTCAACAGGCGCGAAAACAGGTCGTATTCCCGCTCGCCGCGCCCGGTTTGCTCAATCACCCAGGGAACATACGTTGACATGAATTTTTCCTTTCGTGTAATATGTGTCTATGTGCCTTCTATGAGGCGAATTTCGTCTGTTGTCAATCCATAGCGTTAGCAGGTCTTTTGTCAATCTTTAATCAGTGTAATTATTAACCATGGAACACGCGAACACACCCAAAGAAATACGCCTTGATTTTTCGTGTATGTTGTGTGTTTCGTGGTTATCATTTCGACTTTACCAACGAATCGGCGTTAAACCATGCGTTTCCAAAAAGACGTTCGTCTGGCTGAAATGGCGGCAGCCGAAAAAGCCGTTGGCGGCTGAATAGGGCGACGGGTGCGCGGCTTCAAGAATCAAATGCCCGCGCTGGCGGTCAATCAGATCGCCTTTCTTCTGCGCATACGCGCCCCAGAGCAAAAACACGAGGTGTTCACGCTGTTCCGACAATATCCGAATCACGGCGTCGGTAAAGCGTTCCCAGCCTTTATTCTGATGCGAGCGCGGCGTTTTTTCCACGACCGTCAAAATCGCATTCAGCAGCAAGACGCCCTGTTCCGCCCAGCGCATCAGATTGCCGGATGTCGGAATCGGCTGGCCGAGGTCTTGCGCGATTTCCTGAAAGATGTTTTTGAGCGACGGCGGGACGCTGACGCCGTCGCTGACGGAAAACGCGAGGCCGTTCGCCTGCCCTTTGCCATGATACGGGTCTTGCCCTAAAATCACGACTTTGACCTGCTCGAACGGCACGGCCTGAAATGCTGAAAAAAGCAGATCAGCGGGCGGATAGACGGCGCGGGTTGCGTATTCCTGCTGAACGAACGCCATCAATTCCTGAAAATAGGGCTGCGCCATTTCGCCGCGCAGGTGCGTTTGCCACGACGTCGGAAGCGCGAAATTTGATGGCGAAACAGATTGCGCTGTTTCAGATGTCGGCTGTTTATTGGATTTGGCCTGTTTGCGGGGCGTTTTGGCGGTATCGTCGTCAATCCGCTCAATTTTGAATAATACCGGGCGAAACCAGTCCGTGCAGCCTGCAATCAGCGTGTTGCGTTGTTTCATCCAGGCCATATCCGCGCCGCCGGACACCATCAAAATATGATGACGAATGTCGCCCCACGCCCATTCGCAGAAACCTTCCGGCAGGCGGAACGGATCGCGCACGATAAATTCCTGCCCTTCGCGAAACAGGTTGCAGACGCCGAATTTGCTTGCGTCACGCATGTATTCCTCGGCTAAATCATGGTAAGCCGTGCGTTTAATGACGGTGATTTTACAGGTTGGCATGGGTGTTTCTTCAGTTAAACCTCACAGGTCTTAGAGACCTGTGAGGTTTTCCCTGTTTATTCCTCCTCACCTGCGAATGGGCGGATTTTGAATAACGCCTTGACATCGTCCAAAAAAGATTGCTCCTGTTCCTCTTTTCCATCAACAGCAAGCAGTTCTTTCAGTTCCTGCACCGCAATGCCACGTTTGGTTGCATCACCCAACCGTCCGCGAATATTCTGAAGCAATTCATAGCGTTGTTTTTCATCACCCTCAACATTGCGAATTTTATGCAGGGCGCTGGAGATGTAAGCCTCCCAGGACACGCCTGTTTCAACCATCAGCGTTTGCACGTTCTGATCTAACGCGTCCATTTCTTGAACAGATAATTTTCCATCCACATACATGCCTAATAACAGCAAATCGAAGAAGGCTTCGCGCTGTTCTTGCGTCCAATCATCATGCCGCATCGGTTCTTTCGTCAGAATATTTTTTAGCACTTCGAACAGATTCATCAGATGCTCCTTTGTAACTCATGTTACGCAGCCGATTCGAGACGAATGACCACACACTCCCCTCCGGGGAGGGGTTGGGGGGGGGTTCTTGACACGAGCAATCACTCACGGACGACCCCACCCCTAGCCCCTCCCAGGAGGGGAATTGTCGGCGGCGCTGCGTAACATCAGTGATTCTCATTGAAAGTCGGGCAAGGGATATGACGTTCTACACATTTGATAAACGTTTCAGTAAATTGACTAGCGTAAAAATGCCGTAAATCAATAAACTGAATGGGCGCAACCGATTGTTTTTGAACGAACAGTGGCGCGTTCCCTGAGCGTGCCGAAGGGAACGTTTCGACCAGCACGTAACAGCGAAGACGTGCTGTATGAGATGCGGAACGGTTGAACGCATGAGGTTTTGGATGGCTGGATTCGTTCCGTCAGAAACGTTTGACAATAACCCGCCCGTTTATGGGCGGGAGAGGAGATATGTATGAGCATCTTATCCCCCGTCATGCTCTGGTTTTTGGCGCTGATTCCGGCGCTGCTGCTGCTCCATCTGCTCAAGCCGAAGCCGAAACAGATGGAGGTGGCAAATCTGTTTCTGTGGCAGGAACTTCTGAAGGAACGTGGCGGAAATATCACGTTCAAGCGCCTGACGAACAATCTGCCGCTCTGGCTGCAAATATTGATCATTTTGCTGCTGTCGCTCGCGCTGACGCAGCCGGTCTGGACGCGCCTCGCGCAGCAGCGCGGCGATGTGATTGTCATCATGGACATCAGCGCCAGCATGAACGTGAAGACGCAGACTGGCACGCGTTTCGAATTGGCGCAGCAGCAGGCGGCAGACCTGATTGACCGGCTTGATTCGCGCCAAAATGTCATGGTGATCGCGGCGGGCTACGATGCGGCGGTCGCGTCAGCCTGGACAGACGACCATGCGGCGGCGAAGCAGGCGATCCGCGATTTAAAAGCGACCGACGCGCCGGCGCGTCTTGAGCAAAGCCTGTTTTTAGCGGCCTCGTTTCTGCATCCGAATCAGGATGACACGATGCATTTGTTCACCGACGGTGCAGACCGGAAGTTGCGCGAGTTGGTTTCGGCCTATCCACAGTTGACATTAGCGCTGATTTCCGGCGGCGAGAAGAATCTTGGCATTACGAAATTCGAATTCCGCCAATCGTTTGCGGCCGCCAATCAATATGAAATCATGGCGGCTGTCAAAAATTTTTCAGCAGCGCCGCTGTCAGCGCCGCTTCGCCTGTTTATTGATCGGAAACAGGTTTTTGAAACGAGCGTTGCGCTTGAAGCGGGGGAAGAAGACGTGGTGATTGCGCCCTATTCCGGCGTGATGAGCGGCATCGCGAAAATCGAGCTTGACGTTGACGATGATTTCGACGCCGACAATCGCGCGTATCTCGCGCTGAACGCCACCAAAGACCTCTGGGTGCTGTTGGCGTCGAAAGGAAATTTTTTCATCGAGCGACTGTTAGAAGCGTATCCGAATATTTTAGTGACGCGGCTTGAGGCGATTGAGCCTGCGACATGGCAGGAACAGGTGCGCCGCCATGACATCGCGATTGTTGATCGCATGAATATTCCCGAGACAACGAGCGGCAATTTGCTCCTGATTGAAGCTTATTCACCCTCCATTCCGATTCGCAAAACCGGCGAGGTCGAGTTTCCGATAGTGACAAACTGGGATCGCCACAGCCCGTTGCTGGCAAACGCCGATCCCCGCAACACGCGCATCGAACAGGCATCTGTTGTTGAAAGCGATCCTTCCGCGCAGGCCGTCATCGAATCGCCGGAAACGCCGTTGATGATGAGCTATGACGGAAACGGCCTGCGAGCGGTCTTTCTCGGCTTCGATATCGAGCGTTCGGACTTGCCGATCAAAGTTGCGTTTCCGGTCATCATGAGCAATCTGCTGAACTGGCTGAATCCGCAGAAGCTCACCGCTTCCACGCTCTACGCGACCGCTGGCACGCCGTTTCCGATTTATCTCAGCCCCGACACAACCGAATTTGCGACCCGCATTCCCGGCGGAAAATCGGTCAAACATGCGGTGACAGCAAGCCCGTTCCTGTTCACGGATACCAATCAGGTCGGGATTTACGACATTATCGAAGGCGGCAAAACCCGCTATTTCACGGTCAATTTAGTGAATGAAGACGAATCGAACATCATTCCGCCGCCGTATGATTTTTCGAATCAGCCACGCGCGGCGGCCTCCGTCGAAACTGCGCCGACGCAGCAGCCGCTCTGGATGTGGTTGGTGATGGCGGCGCTGCTGACGTTAATGGGCGAGTGGTTTTCGTGGCTAAAGGTTGGATAATCTTTTTAGTAGAGACAGATCAGCGACCCGTCTCTCCAAGACATTTAAAGAAGGCCGAGCTTTTTCAACACCCCTTTCACCTGCGCGACTTCGTCTGCGCTCAGGGTGAGGCCAGGAGTTTTCATCAGCGCAGTGCTGCGTCCGAGGAGCATCGCCCCGGCTTTAATCGGTGGAATCACCTTCCCTGTCACATTGATGATCTCATATAACGCGTTGATTTGCGCCTGCGCCTGCAAAATCGCCTGCGCGTTTCCTTGCCGGTGTGCGCCTCGCATGTTGATATACGGCTCGATCCAGACATTGCCCAACCCGGTCACGATTCCGCGTGCGCCGAGCAGCAGCGACGCGCCATCAAGATAATCTTCCCCCTGAATCCAGGCGAAATTCGGCGTATTATAACCCAGCACCCCCCGACTGAAGCGGATAAAATCGCCGGAACTGTCTTTCATGCCCGCGATGTTCGGGTGAGACATCAAGCGTATCGCTGTTTCAAGCGCAAGAGCATTTTGCGTCCGAGAAGGAATGTCATATAAAATCAACGGGCATTCAGCGGCGTCAGCGATGGCCTGATAGTGCTGGTAAATCACCTCTTGCGGCGCGCCATAATAATAGGGCGGCACGGCGACGACGAAATCTGGCGAGAGCGACGCGGAAGCCCGCATTTCGTCAATCACTATCTGCGTTGATGGCTGAATGCAGGCGAGGCAGAGGAATTGCCGCCCCGCGGAAACGCGCTGCACGATGTGAAAGACGTCCTTTTTTCGGACGCGCTCAAATACAGCCCTTCGCCGGTCGTGCCATTGATAAAAAAGCCATCAACGCCCGCGTCAGCGAGATAGGCAACCTGTTTTTCCAACAGCGCGGCATCAAGCGTTCCATCTTCTTTGAACGGCGTCAGCAACGCCGGAATAATTCCCTGCAATGTTTTCATAGATTTCATAACAATGCCATCGAATGAAAAAGGAAACAAATTTGAACGACCTGACGCCTCCAATTCGTTTCCGTTGACAGGCTCAGGGAACGCCGCCGCCCCGTTCCCTGAGCCTGTCAAAGGGAACATTTCGCGGAGAACTTCACAGCCCTGGGCAAGGGGAGGGAATTATGTTCAGAATTGAACACCTCCTTGTAGTTTTCTATTTTCGCGATGATTTTCGGCTTGACAAGAAAAAAAATGCGCAAATTTCATTTCTTAATGTTGATTTGGCAATTGTTTTGAATGGTGACTATTCCGTGAGCACAGGGAAATTCTATTTCCAGAGGAGATCATCACATGTCAGCACTACAAATTTTTGATCGCGAACAAATAACAATGTGGTATTACCCGGACAAAAAAATAATTCATCATCAGATCCATAAATATACGCATGGGCAAGTGTATCGCGATGCGTTCATGACCGGCCTGGAGGTCATGAAAAAACATGGCGCGTGTAAATGGTTATCCGATGATCGGAAGAATCCTGTGGTTGCCCCGGAAGATCGGAAATGGAGTCTGGAGGTCTGGCATCCGTTAGTCGTAAAAGCTGGTTGGAAATATTGGGCGATTGTTCAACCAGACCGAACGATTGCCAAGACAAGAATGGAGCGGATCGCAGAGATGGCTGCTCTCTCAGGGTTGACAATTCAGATTTTTGACAATGTGGATGACGCGATGGCGTGGTTAGAGCAGCAGTAAACACTTCAGCAGAATTGTCTGGCATTCGGTTTTGATAAATGACATGATGAACGATTACGCCGCCATTCGCGAACATCTTGAAGAGATTTTGACGCATCTGCCGCTGCTGCCGGGCGTGTATCTGATGAAAAACACGCAGGGCGCGATTCTGTATGTCGGCAAGGCGAAACGCCTGCGCAACCGCGTCCGCTCATATTTCCGCTCGTCGGGGCTGCCGTCAGCGCGGATCGCCTCGATGGTGACGCAGATCGCGGACATCGAGCATATTGTCACGGATTCGGAGCTTGAGGCGCTGATTCTCGAATCCACGCTGATCAAAAAGCATCTGCCGCCGTATAATGTCCTGCTGAAAGATGATAAAAATTTCCCGTATATTAAGTTGACAATTCAGGAAGAATTTCCGAGAATCGTGACGACGCGCAAGATTCTGCGAGACGGCGCGTTATATTTCGGTCCCTATGTCAATGTCGGCGCGTTGAATAAAACGCTTGGGCTATTGAAACGCTTCTTCCCGCTGCGTTTGTGCGGCAGCGCGTTCAAATATGGGAGCAAGCCGCGCCCCTGTTTCGAATATGAAATTCATCGCTGCCTCGGCCCCTGCGCCGGGAAATGCACGCGGGAAGAATACGCCGAAATGGTAGAACAGGCGAAACTCTTTCTGCAAGGCAAAAAAGACGATTTGATGCGCGAACTCCGCGCCCGCATGGAACGCCACGCCGAGGCGCTGATGTTCGAACAGGCCGCAAAAGTTCGGGACGAAATCGAGGCAATTGACAGCATCATGGAGCGCCAGAACATCATCTCCACCGGTCTTGAAAATCAGGATGTCATCGCCTCAGCGCGGCGCGGCGCGTTGCTGAATGTGCAGCTATTTTTTATTCGCAACGGCATTTTGATGGGACGGCAGGCGTTTCAATTTTCAGAATTGACGCAGGGGGAATCTGACCGCTTGGAGGAGTTGGACGAGCGCGAGGTGCTGCGGTCGGTGGTGGAGCAATATTATCTGAAAAACGTGCTGATTCCCGATGAAATCCTGCTGCAAGAGCCGATTCCGAATCAGAAGATGATTGAAGAATGGCTGACCGACCGCAAAGGGAAAAAAGTGGCGCTCGTAGTGCCTCAGCGTGGGCACAAAAAACAGTTAATTCTGATGGCGCGGCAAAACGCCGAAAACGCCCTTGAAAAGCTCGAAACCGAAGACGTGAAAGCGGCGGTCGCACTGAAACTGTTGGAAGAATTGCAAGCGCAGTTTCAATTTGCCACGCTGCCGCGCCGGATCGAATGTTTCGACATTTCCAACATTCAGGGCGCGATGGCGGTCGCTTCGATGGTGGTCTGCATTGACGGCCAGATGCAGCCGAAAGAATACAAGCGCTTTCGCATCAAAACCATCGAAGGGAGCGACGATTTCGGCATGATGCAGGAAGTCATCACGCGGCGTTATTCACGGGTGAAAACCGAGAGCCTGCCGATGCCGGACGTGATTATGGTGGACGGCGGCAAAGGACAATTGCATGCGGCGAAATACGCGCTTTCGCTGATTGATGTGGAGGCGCAGCACGTCATCGGCATCGCCAAAGCGCACGGCATGCGCGGCTCGGAACGCGACATCGAGCGGATTTTCACGCAGATCAACGGCGACGGCGTGGTGCTGGATACCTCGCGCAAAAGCGCCCAATTGCTGATGCGCATCCGCGACGAAGCGCACCGCTTCGCGATTACGTATCACCGCGAATTGCGCAAAAAAGCGAATTTGCGCTCGATGATTGAAGATATTCCCGGCATCGGCCAGAAACGCCGGAAACAACTGCTGACGCATTTCGGCAGCCTGAAAAAGTTGAAAGAAGCTTCCCTTGAAGACATCGCGGCAGTTCCAACAATTCACCGCGATCTGGCGGAAACCGTTTATACCTTTTTGCATTCAGCGGAGCAGAGTGATTAGTGAAATAGCTGTCAGACACCTTGAAGGTGTCTGACAGCTTGTTATGTTAGGGGAAAAAATTATGGCATTTAATGATAATACGCAAATGCAGCAGGATTTAGATTTGATTGACGCCAATATCAATTTGTTAGAAAAACAGTATGAAAAGTATTTCATCGGCGCGATTGCTCACGAGCCGAAGCCGTTATTAATTCAAACCGAAGCGCTTGTCAGAAAATGGTGGGGGAAGCCGATCACGAATACGCAGTTGCGTTTTCGCATTCAAAATCTGGTGCAGCGGTTCAACTCCTACAAAGAGAAATGGACGCGGCAGATGCTTGTGAAAGCGAAAACGGAGCAAGAAGATATTGAATAAAAAAAGCCTCACAGGTTTTCAGCACCTGTGAGGCTTCTGCGGTTTTTCACATCGCATACGTCTCGAACTCATCGAAACTACTTTCTAACCGGGATAATTCTTCGACGGTCTTCGCTTTATGTTGAAGCGCAATCGCGGTGACCAGCGCGTTGGATAAGCTCATCGTCACCACCTGCGATTCGATGAACGAACTGACATCGCTGCGCACCGTAAATTGCACATCCGCTAACGGCGTTAACGGCGACATGATATTGTCGGCGATTGAGAGAATCTTCACGCCATGTTTTTTCAAGGCTTTCGCGATTTCTACCGTGACCCTGGAATAGCGTTTCATGTTGATGCCGATAAAAATGTCCTGATCGGTCGCAGAAAGGAGTTGTTCCGGCAAGTCACCGATGCCAGGCGTGATCAGATGCACTTTGCGCAGAAAATACCGGAGCGAAAACCAGAGAAATAAGGCAACGGAATGCGAACTTCGCAAGCCGCAAATATAAATTTCGCGGGCGTTACCAATCATTTCAACCGCGTCTGTGAAGGTCTTTTCAGTGGTATCCGACGCAAACAACGTCAAATTGGTTTGATCCGCTTCAAGAATCGCCTGAAGAATTGATTTCGAGCCTTGCGTGGCTTGTTGTTCGGCGCGTTTTTCGAGGCGGGTAATGGTTGAAATATCCTGGCGCATCATGTTTTGAATATGCGTCTGAAAATCGGGAAATCCGTCATAGTCTAATAATGCGGCAAAACGCACGACGGTCGCCTCGCTGACGCCGACATTTTTGCCTAACTGAGCGGCTGTCAGAAACGCAACTTCTTCGGTATGCGCCAGCACATACTGCGCGACGCGCTTCTGACCGCGACCTAAATCAGGAAATCGCTCCTGAATCCCTTGTAATAATTCTGCTTTGGTTTGATACATGTGCACCATCCTTGAAAAAAATGCCATTGCCGCGAAATTATCGAGATGAACACTTCTCGCAATGGCGTAAGCGTTACGTTAAAAATTATTCCCTTTCAATTAGCGCTATCTGGTATATTGAGTGCAGGCAGTACGATTCGACTGATTGACACACATCATTTTGCAAGATACCTTGCAGAATTGTTCTCATGGTGTCAAGTTTTTTTTAAAATCAGATGAAAGATTTGTTACAGCTTGCTGTCTATGAAAGCGATTTTCTGAAAACAGCGCCAGTTCAAACTAGAAAAGACTTGACAGACCACCGGCTCTTGCCAAGATGCGGCCAAAATTTTTATAGATAATCCGGATTAGGCGAATTCCCGTTAAGAAATGATACGACACAACAGCTATGAGGCATGTTCGACGTGTTTGATAGCTATTCGATGCTATTGTGTGTCAGCACTCTATGGATTCTCTTCTCAGCATGGATCAACTCTCTCGGCAGGAGATCGAAGCTTTGCTCAAACATGCGCAGGAAATGGAGCATGGACATTATGATCGCGAGGCCGCGCGCCGCAAAATTTTGATTCCGCTCTTTTTTGAGCCAAGCACGCGCACGCGCTTGAGTTTCGAAACCGCCATGCTGCGGCTTGGCGGGCAAGTGCTGCATGTGCCGCACCTTAACGATTTAGCGGTTTCCAAAGGAGAATCATTTCAGGATACCATCCGCGTGGTCAGCGGTTTCGGCGATCTCATGGTGCTGCGTCATGCCGATGACGCCGCGGTGTATCTAGCTGAAAAATATTCCGACGCGCCGATTATCAATGGTGGAAACGGGTGTGATGAACATCCGACGCAAACGCTGCTCGACCTCTATACAATTTATAAAGAGAAAAAACAGATTGATGGCTTGAATATCGCGTTGGTCGGAGATTTGAAACATGCCCGCACGATGCACTCGCTGATCAAAGGGGTCTCGCATTATCGCATCACGCTATTTCTGATCTCTCCGCATGAACTTCGCGCGCCACGTCCGCTGCTCGAACTCCTGCGCGAGCGCAATGTTCATGTGATCGAAGGTCGCAGCCTGGAACAAGTGATCTGGGAAGTGGACGTGATTTATACGGTCATGCTGCAACATCATCGCATCAAAGACCAGGGGACGCTGGAACGCCTGCGCCAGGAATATTATCGCATTACGCCGGAATTGCTGCGATCAGGCAAGCAAAATGTTTCGATTCTGCATCCGTTGGTGCGCATGAACGAAGTGGCCGTCGAGGTGGATGCGTTGCCAAATGCGGCCTATTTCCGGCAGGCGAAGAATGGCGTGTTTGTTAGAATGGCGCTGCTGTACCGCATGTTAAATAGTACATTGTTTGCGAAGAATTTTTAAACAGGCGTGCAATGAATAATGAATAACTGTAATAATACAACACGTTACGGGCAGGAAAAGCTGCCAGACACCTTGAAGTTGCCTGGCAGCTACGTTTATACCGTGCAGATTGGTCAGTTCGCGCCAGCGTCCCAACTCATTTGCAGCGGCTTGCGGGGCGGAATGCGATGATGTCCCCACTGCGGATAGCCGATCATCATCGCCCCGAAGCTCTGATGACCTTCTGGCAGGCCAATCGCCTGCGCCACTTCCAGCGACATGCTAGTCGCAATCTGGAAAAAACCAGCCCAGCACGTTCCTAATCCTAACGGCAGCGCGGCCAATTCGAGATAACTCAATCCAATCGTCGCGGATGAGCCAGCAATCCGGTCATCTTTCGGCGCATGCGCGATAATCAAATGCGGCGCATTGCGGCAGATCGGGTCGGCGCCAAGCTCGCGCATACGCACCAAGCCGCTCATGCCGAACGCATTCGCCAGCGGCGACTTGTCTTCAATCATTTTGCGCATCCAGCCAATCACCACGTCCACCAATTCCTGCACGCGCTGCCCGCTGTAAATGATTCGCCATTGCACCGACTGCGAGTTATGGCCGGTCGGAGCGTAACGCGCCATATCCAGCGCGTTGAGCAGCACTTCGCGCGCGACGTCCTGTTGTTTATATACGCGGATCGAGCGGCGGCCTTTTAAAAGTTGTTCCACCTGTTCCGGCGTCAATTGCCAGCCCTCTTTTAATGGCGGACATGCTTCTAATGGCGTATTTCTTAACGAGAGCGCGTCATGCGGGCAAACCGCCACGCAATGACCGCAAGCGATGCAACGTTGCTCCGCATACTCCGCTATCGTTGGCATGTGATCGTTCATCGTAATCAGCCCCATCGGGCATTCTTTCGCGCAAAGCCCATCGTTCGCGCATTTTGTTTGATCAATAAGAATAGGCATATGTTCCTTTATTTTAGGGCGAGACGCTTTTGTCGAAGCGCTGCGCCTGTGCGTTCGATTGAAATTGACCGACCTGCGGCCTCATATTAAAGGCGCAGCATCCTGTCAAGGTTTTCGGTGTTGTCGGCAGATGTAAACAAGAATGTCCACGTTCCCTTCAAGAGGCTCAGGGAGCGGGCAGCGCCGTTCTTTGAGCCTGTCGAAGGGAGTAGTGTAAATCTTATTTTTTACCATTACTTTGGGGAAAAAACACCGGCCAGGGCGTAGAAATGCCCATATACATCTTTTTTCAGCGTGATCTGAAGACAACGGAAGGAAATTATTTCAGCGCCAACACCGTTAGAACATAAACGCCTGCGCGGTTAATAAGCGTTCTTTTTCCCAACGAATGCGCTGACCGTCGGTGGTTTCGATCAATACGCTGTCACGCGACATGGACAGTACCTGCCCGATACGTTCGCGATCACGGAATGGAAAAGGGAGTGAAGTAATTTCCACGACAAAATTTTCGTCATCATCCATCAAATCAAACCAGCGCATTCAGGCATCCTTTCGTTGTGCGTTAGAGGAATTCGTTCAGGCGGCTATGAACTCTGTTAATTACATTGACGCCACTTTTATAATATAGGTTAGATTGAAAAGAAAATTCGTCAAAAAATTTCAAGCCCCTGATTTTTTCTTGCTTTTTTCGAACGTTTTTGTTGTCTCGAAAATTGTGCGATGCTAAACACTCCGCCAATAAACATGTTTTGTGAGGGTTCGACAGGCACAGCATAGAGACATGCGCGATGCCGTTACCATGCTGCGCCTTGCGGCACAGTCGTTGATATGCGCTTAGAAGATTTCACCTGGGAAGACGCGGCGGCCTATTTGCGCCAGCATGACGGGTTAATCATCCCGATTGGCATCTGCGAACAGCATTCGACGCATTTGCCGTTGAATACCGATACCTTAGTGGTCGAATTCCTGGCAGATTATCTGTCACAAGAAACCGGGCTGTTGGTCGCCCCAACCGTTGCCTATGGGGTCGGCTTGCCATGCGACCGCGTGTATCCTGGCTCGTCGAGCATTTTGTATGAAGATTTGCGGAATGCCATTTCATCGCTGATCTGCTGGTGGAAATTGCAAGGGTTCGCGCGATTTTTTCTGCTGACTGCGCATGGCGACATGTTTCATTTGAAGGCATTGCGCGAAACAAAACAGGAACACGTATTTGTCTGCGATCTGTACGATGTCGAGATACAAGACATTTTAGACAAGCAAACCTCGGTCAAACATGCCTGCGAAGCAGAAACTTCCGTCATGCTGTATCTGTTTCCCGAAAAAGTCCGACGCGACAGAATTCAGGATTTCGAAACGCCGTCAGAAGAATTTCAAGCATACCTTCAACATCTGAAAGATACTCCAATTCAAGGATCGCCTGGATGTCAGGGGCATCCATCCTCTGCCTCCGCAGAAAAAGGGGCGCAGATTGTGGCGCGGATAAAAGCTCATGCCCTTGAGTGGATACATCACGGCCTCTTTCCCTCAACAACGCCTGAGTGACTGTTGTTCGTCAACGTCGCATTTTGTTTGTAGTTGCAAGAAAAATTTCTTGACATTCAAGAGATAGTCTATACGTAGATTATTCACTCATGTTACGCAGCAGAATCGATCCGATGACCGCGAATTCCCCTCCTGGGAGGGGTTGGGGGTGGGTTGTTGGCATTAAGAAGATTCCCGTCTTCAGCCACCCACCCCTTGCCCCTCCCAGGAGGGGAATCGCGGAGACGCTGCGTAACATCGGTTATTCATGTAAAAAAATATCCACGTTGTTCCCTTCGACACGCTCAGGGAACGCCGCTCCATTCCCTGAGCGTGTCGCAGGGAAAAGAAGTTATTTTTTACATTTGACGAAGGGGAAAACTCAATGTCATCTTCAAAAGAAAAAGAAATCTTTCGGAAAGTCGCATTAGAACGGGCCTCCTCGCCCGAACAGTTAGATCAACTCATCACAATTACCACTCCCGCCGGCTGGGTTGCCTTATTGGCCATTCTCATCTTCCTGACAGCAACCGTCATCTGGGGCATTTATGGCAGCATTCCCACGCAGGTCGAAGGCAGAGGGATTCTGCTGTTCCATGAAGGAGTGATTAGCGTACAAGTTCCGAATACTGGCAGAATCACTCGGATTGCTGTGGATGTCGGAGATAGCGTTCAAAAGGGACAAATTATTGCTCGAATCGAACGAGAAGACCTGATCGAGCAGATCAAAACGGCGCAGGCTGACTTAAAAGCCTTAGAAACCTCGTTTGAAGAAAAGAGAAAAACTGAGAGTGAGACCGAGAGAATTCAACGCGAGAAATTGCGCCTGGATCGGCTGAATCAAGAGCAGGCGATCAAAAACCTGAGAAATCAGTTAGAGGCTCAAAATGCCTTTAAACAGCAGCAGCAGACGTTAAAAGAAGGATTGGAAAAATTAGTGACACAAGGAATTCTCAGTAAAAACAAGCTCCTTGAGGCCGAGAATGAACTGGTCAAAATCGATCAGCAGATCAACTCCTTGAAGTTAGATATCGAAACCGCCAAAAATCAATTAAACTCCATTGAAATTGAACTGAAAAAAATGACTGGAAGCGGTTCGCTCGATGAACTGACGCAAGCGCAGCGCGTTGAAAAAGCGAGAAATGAAATTCTCGCGCTGCAAAAAGCATTTGCGGAAACCTCTCAGGTGGTTAGCCCGGAGAGTGGAAGAGTAATTGAAGTGCTTCAACGAGAAAATGATTTAGCCAACGCCGGCACGACGCTGTTTCTTCTGGAAAAAAGCGGAGAAAACCTGGAGATGGAAGCGGTGGTCTATTTTCCCGCCTTGACTGGAAAACAAGTCAAACGAGGAATGCGCGTCCAGATTACTCCTTCCATTGTAAAGCGCGAAGAATACGGATTTTTAGAAGGCACTGTCGCTGAAGTGGATCAATATCCATCCACGTTTATGTCTGTCATGAAAACGATTCAAAATGAAGCGTTAGCCAGGCTCTTAACCTCGGATCAAACGCCGATAAAGGTGAGAGCGTCGTTGATTTCCGACCCGAAGACCACCAGCGGATATAAATGGTCATCCCGGCTCGGCCCGCCGTTAAAGCTTGATCGCGGAACGATCTGTTTTGTGACTGTTACCGTGCGCGAACAAGCGCCGATCACATTAGTCATGCCGTTATTCAAAAAATATATCTTGGGAGAATCGAGTTCAAAAGGTTGATCTATTGTATGGCAGCCCAGGAAACGCAGGAAAATAAGAAAAAACTGTTGTGGAAGAACAAAAAGGTCAAAGTTCCCTCCATTCTGCAAATGGAAGCGGTAGAATGCGGCGCGGCGAGTTTAGCGATGATCCTCGCGTATTACGGCAAATATGTGCCGCTGGAACAGTTGCGCGAAGATTGCGGCGTCAGCCGCGACGGCAGCAAAGCAAGCAACATGACCAAAGCGGCGCGGCAGCATGGATTAGAAGCAAAAGGCTATCGCCGCGAGCCGGATGATCTCGGAGAATTTCGCCTGCCGATGATCATCTTTTGGAATTTCAATCATTTCGTGGTGCTGACCGGCATAAAGGGGAATAAGGTCTATTTGAACGATCCGGGCAACGGCCCGCGCGTTGTCTCAAAGGATGAATTCGATCAATCGTTTACCGGGGTTGTGCTGGTATTTAATGTCGGCCCCGATTTCAAAAAGGGCGGAGCAAAACCGAATATCTGGGCGGCGCTGCGCAAGCGCCTAACCGGGACGCAGGTAGCGTTGTCCTATGCGGTGCTGGCGGGAATATGCTTAGTCATTCCCGGCTTAGTCATCCCTGTGTTTTCCCGGGTCTTTCTCGATAGCATTTTAATCGAAGGGCGCAAAGAATGGATTGTGCCGCTATTATGGGTGATGGGCGTGACATTTTGCGTCAGCGGCCTCTTGACCTGGCTGCAACAATATTACCTGCTGCGGCTTGAACTGAAGCTCGCCTTAACCAGTTCCGCGAAATTCTTTCACCATGTCTTCCGCCTTCCAGTGGTCTTCTTTTTTCAGCGGCAGACCGGCGAAATCGCCAATCGCGTCCAATTAAACGATAAAGTGGCGATGTTGTTATCTGGCGACTTGGCAACAACAATCCTGAATTTGATGGCTATCGTGTTCTACGCGGCGATTATGGCGCAATACAGCGTGGAATTGACGGCGGTAGGAACATCAATCGCGCTGGCAAATTTTGTCGCCTTGCAATATGTGTCAAAAAAACGGGTTTTGCTGAATCAAAAATTAGTCCAGGAACAGGGGAAAATGATCGGAACGGCCATGAGCGGTTTGCAAATGATCGAAACCCTGAAAGCGACCGGCGCAGAAAGCGATTTTTACGCCGTCTGGTCTGGACATCAGGCCAAAATGCTGAATGCCGAGCAGCAATTGGGCGTTACCGCGCGCCTGTTAAATCAACTCCCCGAATTTCTCTCCTCGTTGAATAATGTCATCGTCATGGTGTTAGGAGCCTTGCTTGTCATGCGCGGTGAATTTACCATGGGGATGTTGACCGCATTTCAGAGCTTGATGGGGAGCTTTATCGCGCCGGTCAATCAGATGGTGAGTCTGGGCGGCAAAGTGCAGGAAATGAATGGCGACATGAATAAATTGGATGATGTGTTCAAACATCAGGTGGACAGGCAATTCATCCAAAGCATCCCTGCCCCGCAGCCAACAAGCGTCGCTGAGCCGCCTCAACGCGCAGTCACCAAATTGGAAGGCGCGTTAGAATTGCAGCATATTACGTTTGGATATAGCCGTTTAGCGCCGCCGCTCATCACAGATTTTAGCCTGTCATTAACGCCGGGAAAGCGGGTGGCATTAGTCGGCGGTTCTGGCTCCGGGAAATCAACCATCGCCAAATTGGTGACCGGGCTATACGATCCCTGGGAAGGAACGATCCTCTTTGATGGATACCCACGCGGATATTATCCTCGCGATGTGTTTACCAATTCGCTCGCAATTGTGGATCAGGATATTTTCTTGTTTGGCGGCACAGTTCGAGAAAATTTAACCATGTGGGACACGACGATCCCCGATTCATTCATCTTGCAAGCCGCAAGAGATGCGTGCATCCACGAAGACATCGCAGCCCGCCCCGGCGGATATGAAAGCAACGTCGAGGAAGGCGGAAGCAATTACAGCGGAGGGCAGCGCCAGCGATTAGAAATTGCCAGAGCGTTAACGACCAATCCGCGCATTCTGGTTCTGGATGAAGCCACCAGCGCCCTGGATGCGAATACGGAAAAGCTGGTAGATGAGCATGTCCGTCGCCGGGGATGTACGACGTTGGTGATTGCCCATCGTTTGAGCACCATCCGCGACGCTGATGAAATTATCGTCCTCGACCAGGGCAAAGTCGTCCAGCGCGGCACGCATGACGACATGATGAGAGACGTTGATAGCGTCTATGCCAGACTGATCAATGCCCATTGATAGAGGCTGTTCAAAAATAAAATAGAAGGGCGTTTTACTGAGCCGCAGCATAGATGGTGAACACGCATGATGACACTGAGTTGTCCAATCTGTTCGAAGAGTTACACCGTTGACGAAGCGCAGCTTGACGCAAATCGCCAGGCGCAATGCCCATGGTGTCAAGCAAAAACAACCGTTCCGCCCACCGATGATCTTGATGAATTCGCGCTGGCGGAGCAAATGTTGGAGGCGCTTGAAGAAACGCAGGATATTGAAACATTATTTGCCAAAGAAGGGGAGTTGATTGCGATTAATGGCAATACGCCGTTGCTTCTGGATAGCAATGAGCATATCTGGTTTATCAGCGATGGCGCGGTAGATATTTTTACCGTGCAGCTCGAATCTGGGGCAGCGGTCGGCGCGCGCGAACATGTCGCGCATCTGCTGGCCGGCAATGTGTTTTTTGGAATCCCTGCTTCCGAATATGGAAAAGAACGCGCATTGTTGGCGGTCGGCGCTCTTGGCTCAACTGTCAGGCAAATGAAACGGTCTCGCATCCAGGAGCTTGTCCAGCAGCAGGAATTTACTGCAATTGGCGTAAGCGACTTGCTCGAGCAATGGATTAGCAGCCTTTCTGAGGCATTGCCAAAACCAATCAAGCCGAAAGAATGCCAGGTGTTAATCCCCGGTGACGACCTTTCGTTTCCAGAAAATGCTGTGTTAACATCTGGAAAGCGCATAATCTGTATCCGTTATCGCCAGGGAAGCAGCCTGATGTTGGGCGACGAAACGTTTCCCGTCATCAGTGGGGCGGCGTGGTTGCCACTCTCGAAACATCTCTGGCTGAAAACAACAAGTGCTGTGACGGTGCAGGCGATTTCGCTGCTCGATTGCCTTGCGCAGGAGATTTTCTGGGAATCGCTCAATGATTTTCACTTGTTTGTTTTAGACGTAATCATCGCGAATTACAAGGAACGCGAGGCACAAGAGCGGCATCGTCTGCATGAAAAACTTACTGAAGAGTCGCATGTCTTTAAAAACGCCTTGACTTGGCTGGCAACAGTCGTGCGAACGAAAAGGCAGGATGACGTCACTGAAACGAGCCGCGATCCGCTTTTTACAGCCTGCCAGGCGATTGGGAAACATTCAGGTATTCAATTTCAACAACACCCGGATTCTCTGAAAGGCGTGTCAGCGAACCCGCTCCAAGATATTGCCAGAGCCTCGCGCGTCCGTATGCGGAAAATCTTGCTGACCGATGGTTGGTGGAATCATGATCATGGCGCGTTTTTAGCATACACCGCAGAAGGGGCGCAGCCGGTGGCGCTGCTTCCGATCTCCCCAACCAGTTATCGCCTGTTTAATCCGGTTGACGGAACAACATCTAGAGTAACCGCAAAAGTCGCCGCGTCGCTAGATACGAACGGTTATGTCTTTTATCGTCCATTTCCGAACCGCAAGCTGACCGCCAAAGAACTCGTGGCATTTAGTATGCGCGGCTCTGGCAAGGACTTGAAAGTCATTATCATCGTGGCGACATTGGGCGCGTTGCTTGGCCTGCTGCCGCCTATTTTTACCGAACGGCTATTCAATGAAGTGATTCCCGCCTCAAATGTTGATCAATTAACGCGATTAGCCGTGATTTTATTTGCCACCACGATTGCGATGACGTTGCTGGAAGTTACAAAAGCGATTGGATTGCTGCGCATTGAAGGGAAAATGGATACGCTCGCGCAAGCCGCGCTCTGGGATCGCTTGTTAGCGCTGCCAGTGCCGTTTTTCCGGGAATATACGGCAGGCGATTTAGCGGTCAGAAGTTTAGGCATCACGCTTATCCGCCAGATTCTGTCAGGCTCAGTCGTCGAATCTGTGTTTGCGGGCATCTTTTCGTTATTTTATTTTTTATTGCTTTTTTATTATAATTGGAAATTAGCATTAGTCGCGACCGCGCTCGGCCTGGTTGCCATGGGCTATACCCTGTTGATCGGCTATTACTTTGTCAAATATCAAAAACCAGTACAAGAGTTAGAAGGGAAAATTTCGGGTTTGCTATTGCAGTTGTTAACCGGCATTAATAAGCTGCGAGTGACCGGCACCGAAGATCGGGCGTTTGCGCTGTGGGCGAAAGAATTTTCAGCGCAAAAAGCGATTAGCGTGAAAACCAAAACCATCCAAAATGTTTTGCAGACAGTGAATGCCATCTTCCCGGTGATTGCTTCGATGGTTATTTTCTCCTGGGTTGTGTATAAGAGCAAAGGGGCGTTAAATACCGGCAATTTTTTAGCGTTTAACTCGGCCTACATGAGCTTTCAAGGCGCGTTGATCCAGATGGGCGCCTCGCTATTATCGGCTTTTATGGCGGTGCCAGTGTATGACCGTCTGCGTCCGATTCTGAACGCGCAGACCGAAATTGACGAGGCCAAAAGCAATCCAGGAACATTGACTGGTCATATCGAAGTCAGCCATGTCAATTTCCGGTATAGCCCAGATGGCCCGCTGATTCTCCAGGATGTCTCGTTCTCTATTATTCCCGGCGAATTCGTCGCGATTGTCGGCAGCTCCGGATCGGGAAAATCCACGCTGATGCGCATGTTATTGGGCTTCGATAAACCGGAGTCCGGCTCTATTTACTATGACGGCAAAGACCTCGATATGGTGGACCTTCGCGATGTGCGCCGCCAAATTGGCGTGGTCTTGCAAAATAGCCGTATTATGCCAGGAAGCATCCTGGAAAACATTATCGGATCATCGTCGTTAACAGTGCAAGATGCCTGGGAAGCTGCGGAAATGGCCGGTTGCAAAGATGATATTAAGGCGATGCCAATGCAGATGCACACCGTGCTTTCTCCTGGCGGCGGCACATTATCCGGCGGGCAGCGACAGCGGATTTTGATTGCCAGAACCATCGTAAAAAAACCGCGCATTCTGATTTTTGACGAGGCCACCAGCGCCCTTGACAATCGCACGCAGGAAATCGTCAGCCAGAGTATCGAGCAACTCAATGCCACGCGGATTGTGATCGCGCACAGATTAAGCACGATTATGCATGCAGATTGCATCTATGTCCTGGAAAAAGGGCGATTGGTGCAACGCGGCACATACAAGGAATTAATGAAACAACCAGGGCTTTTTGCTGAATTAGCAAAACGCCAGATTGCATGATGCGCGTCTGACAATCCTACACCCTAATAGACGGTTGCGCAAAAAACACAAGGGCATGATGATCGCGTCTGCGTCGGAGCTATAAAAAAATCCCGCCGACAGGCGCGTCGCAGTTGGGGCATTGGCCTTGCGCGACAGCGTTTTCCACTACGAAAAAGCCGGAGCGCCGAATGAGAGGCGTGCCGCAGTGATGGCAGAGGGTGGTCGAGGTTTCGTCGCTGCGCAGATTGCCGCTATACACGTGCCACAAGCCGACCTCTTTGCCAATGTCAACCGCACGGTAAATGATGCCGGGGGATGTTTGGGGTATATGCGCCATTTTGTATTGCGGATGAAATGCGCTGACATGCCAGGGGATCGCCGGATTCACGCTGGCGATAAATTCCGCAATGGCGCGGAGTTCAGTCTCCGAATCGTTATGCGTCGGGATGACAAGGGTTGTCACCTCAACCCAGACGCCGAGGTCGTTCATGCGGCGGATCGTCTCTTTCACCAATTCTAATGTGCCGCCGCAGACTTTGCGGTATTTCGGCTCGTTAAATCCCTTTAAATCCACATTGGCGGCGTCAAGATAGGGTTGAATCGTCTCGAGGGCTTCTGCTGTCATATACCCATTCGTGACAAACAGATTTTTTAATCCCTTTCTTTTTGCCAATCGCGCCGTTTCGTAGGCCAGTTCGAAATAAATCGTTGGTTCGGTGTAGGTGTACGCAATGGATTGACAGCGATTCCTGAGCGCGGCATTGACAATTTCTTCCGGCGTGATCGGCACGCCCGGAATGGCGCGCGAATGTCTTCCTGGAATCTGCGAAATTTCGTAATTCTGGCAGTTCAGGCAGCGGAAATTGCATCCGACGGTTGCAATTGAATACGAAAGCGAGCCTGGCAGGACGTGATATAACGGTTTTTTTTCGATGGGATCAACGTGCTGGGCGACGATTTTATCATACACAAGCGTGTAGAGCGTGCCATTTTCGTTGACACGGACGCCGCAGATGCCTGCGCTGCCATCAGAAATAGCGCACCGATGGGAACAGAGTTGGCAGATGACGCCGGCATTCTTCTCCTGGCGATACAGCATCGCTTCTTTCATCGGTCAGACAAATGATCTTTCTGAAAAAGCGCCAGACGTTTTCTCACATCTGGAATCGCTTCCAGCAGGCCAAATAAAATGTAGGTCAATCCGATCGCAAAAAACGCCATCTGGTAATTCAAGGCGATCACAATCAGCAGCAGCGATGCCACGACCATGATTTTAAACGGGCTTTTGCCTTTCAGCGTGACATGCTTTGCGCTGCGATATTGAATATTGCTGACCATGAGAATGCCTAACAAATAGACCAGAATGGTGATCAGCGGCAAATAGTGTTCTTTGCTCTCCGGCACATTCGGAAAACTTTCGACAAAAACGACCGTTGCGGCAGCCATGCCGGCGGCGCACGGGATCGGCAGGCCAATAAAGCGGTCGCTGCTGACCACGTCAACCAGCACGTTAAACCGCGCTAACCGCAACGCGCCGCAGACGACAAAAAGAAACGCGCCTAACCAGCCCAATCGTTCTAAGGGCTTCAATATCCAGAGGTACATCAGCAAGCTGGGCGCAAGGCCGAACGAAATCAAATCTGCCAGCGAATCGAATTCAACCCCGAAACGACTGGTAGAATTGGTGGCGCGGGCGACTTTCCCATCGAACATATCGAAAAATGCGGCCACGAAAATCAGAGCGGCTGCCTTGACGTATTCGCCATCAATCGAGAGAATGATCGAGAGAAAACCGAAAAAGATATTTCCGAGCGTAAACAGGTTCGGAAGGATGTACATCAATTTTATGGGTGGATGTTTTTGCATGCGCCTGTATCGAAAAGAAAACGTTTCTGTCTCCTCGTTGCAATTCCGGCGAATGACGGAACGCCCTTCCTTCGATGCCATCAAATGAAGTCACAATTATAGATGCGAGTGTTGATTTGTCAGAAGACCTCACAGGTCTCAACGACCTGTGAGGTCTGTCGTAATGAGTTTTCAATGCTCACATCTATATCATACGGCCCCGCCTCGCGTTGTGGTCGCCAAAAGACAATGCGAGGCGGAGATATTTCACAGTTATTCCTGAATCCAGACGTCCTTCACTGAAGCAAAATCACCGTCAGGATAGACAACAAATCCCTGGACGCGCTCATTCATCACGATGATGTTATGAGGATACCAAAGATAGACATAGGGCAAATCGTCAGCCAGAATTTTTTGCACATCGCTGTAAATTTTCTTCCGTCCGTCCGGCGAGACTTCGTGCCGTCCTTGTTCAAGCAGTTCGTCAACTTTCGGATTGCTGTAGTAGCCGCGATTGCGTCCATCCGGCGGCACCATCTGGGAATGGAAAATCGAATAGAAAATATCTGGTTCCGTGATGCCAACCCAGCGCAACGTAAAAATCTGGAAATTGCCAGCCTTGATATCTTCGTAAAACTTAGCCCATTCATACGTCTGAATTTCGGAAATTTCCACGCCGATCTGCTTGAATTGATCTTGCAGCACTTCGCCTAAATGGATGCGCAATCCGGCGGTCGAGGTTTTATAAGAAATTTTAAAGCGCGGCTGCGGCCCGTCGCCGTCGGGATCAGGATATCCCGCTTCATCTAAGAGCGCTTTGGCTTTTTCGATATCGAGGTCATACGTGGTGACATTCGGTTCGTAGGCCCAGTTTGATGGAGAAAGCAAGCCGGTCGCTAACGACGCCTGCGACTTCAGCAGATGTTCTACAATCGTTTTGCGGTCAATTGCATAGGCAATGGCCTGTCGCACCTTCACGTTGCTCAAAATCGGGTCTTTCAGGTTAAAGCCGAGATAATAAATCACGCTGCTTTCGCTCTGCACGACCTTCAAGCCTCTGGTTTTTTCGGCAACCGTTACCATGTCCGGCTGAATGGCATTCTGCACCAAATCAATGCCGCCTTGTTTTAATTCTAAAAAGCGCACCGTATCATCGGGAATGATTTTTAACACGACTTTTTTGAGTTTTGGCACGCCTTCGAAATAATCAGGATTCGCGTCGAACACCAATTGTTGATCTGGCGTCCATTCGGTGAGCTTAAATGGGCCGGTGCCGACGAGCGTCGTCGTAAATTGTTGGCCGTCCTGCGCTTCTGTCGCCTTCTTCGATAAAATCGGCTGCGTCATTTCCACCAAAAATGGCGAGAAGACTTCTTTCAGCGTAAATTTGATCGTATATGGATCAAGAATCTCGATTTTTTCGACTTTATCATACGCAGCCGCTTTCGGAGACTTCAACGCTGGATTCATGATGGATTCTATCGTGAATTTCACATCTTCCGCCGTAAATTCTGAACCATCGTGAAATTTCACCCCTTTGCGAAGCGAAAATACATAGGTTTTATCGTCAGGCGTTTCCCATTTTTCAGCCAGATCAGGAACGAGATTCGACAGCGGGTCTTTTCGCACCAGGCCATTGGTGACCAATTGATACGCCCTGAATGAGTTGACGTCCGTCCCGATGCGTGGATCAATATTCGTGGGATTACTTTCCAGCGCAAGCGTTAAGACCTGTTCTGCCCATGTGTTCGATGAAATTGCGAGCACAAGACTCAGTGCGACAAAGATGCCTTTCATCGTCAGCCATCCAAATCGTTGCATAATACTGCTCCCCCCTCCAGGTTTTTGCTGCGATACCAGTTGATGACATGCGTTTGCCGAGGTTATATTCGGCAATCCCCCCATTTCAACAGATGATATCGCGAATTTTGATAATAATGCGCTATTCCTGTCCTGTTCTAAATCGTTCGTCTAATTGTGCTGTGGTGACTAAAATATCTCGCGGGCGGCTTCCTTTAAATGGGCTAATAAGGCCATCCCGCTCCATCAAATCAATCAAACGCGCTGCCTTGCTGTGGCCGATTCTGAACGATCGGCGCAACAGCGAAATCGAGGCTTCGCCATTTTTGACCACCACATACGCCGCTTTTTTGTAGAGTTCAGCGTCGTCTTCTTCTGCGGCTTCTCCTTCCGCATGAAAATTCAAGACTGTCTGATCATAATTGGGCTTACCCATTTTCTTTAAATATGTGGTAAGTCGCTTAATTTCTTTTTCGGTCAAAAATGCCCCGTGTAAACGCCGTAAAAATGACGTGCCAGGAAGCAAAAAGAGCATGTCTCCATCGCCTAATAATAATTCAGCGCCATTCGCATCCAGGATGGTGCGCGAATCCACTTTCGACGACACGCGGAATGACATGCGCGCTGGAAAATTCGCTTTGATCACCCCCGTAATCACATCCACAGATGGCCGCTGCGTGGCTAAAATCAGGTGAATTCCGACCGCTCGCGCCATTTGCGCCAACCGCGTAATCGGCTTTTCAACTCCTGAAGCGACCATCATCAAATCCGCCAATTCGTCAACAATAATCACAATATATGGGAGTGGCGTTTCTGCCTTCGCTCCCGCCTCTTTGCTTTTTTGCCCGTCGCGAATCGCCTCGTTATACTGGGCAATATTGCGGACACCTTTCTGCGCTAATATCCCGTAACGCCGCGTCATTTCCTCCGTTGCCCAGCCAAGCGCATTTGAGGCAAGCTGCGGATCTTTTACCACCGGAATCAGCAAATGTGGGATCGTGTCATAAACGCCAAGTTCCAGCATTTTCGGGTCAACCATGATAAAGCGAACTTCTTCCGGCGTTGAATGAAACAAAATGCTGCAAATGAGTGAATTGAGGCACACGCTTTTGCCTGAACCAGTAGCGCCGGCAATCAGGAGATGCGGCATTTTCGCTAAATCGGCAAAATACGGATGCCCGCCGATGTCTTTGCCGACGGCCAATACTAATTTCGATGGATGATTCGCAAACGTATTGGTTTCGATCAAATCCCGCAAATAGACCGTTTCGCGAGTTTTGTTCGGCACTTCGATCCCGACCACGTCTTTCCCCGGAACAGGCGCAACAATGCGGATGGATTCCGCTTTCAACCCCAGCGCTAAATCATCAGACAGGTTGACGATGCGACTGACTTTCACGCCCGGCGCGGGCTGCACTTCATAACGCGTAATCACCGGTCCTGGCATTACGCCGACCACCTGGCCTTCGATGCCGAAATCCGCGAGTTTTTCCTCCAAAACTTTCGAGTTGGTTAACAGGCTTTGTTTGGTTCCCGCGTGTTGTTTTTCCGCCGGAGGCGAATCCAATAATGATGGCGGCGGCAACTGATAAACAAATTTCTGGCCGGAAACGGGCGTTTCCTGTTCTGGCTCGCTTTCGGATTCAGTGAGTTTTTTGCGAAAAAGATTCGGCAGCGATTTGCGTTTCGCCGGGAGGGGGAGTTCCTTTTTCTCTTGTGGCTGGCTACTCTGCGGCGTGAGAATTTCCGGCACACGCGCAGAGGTTGTTGGCTGCTCTTCAAAGATCGGAATTTCCGATTTTTCAGGAATAAGGAGATGCCGGAGAAAATGGATATTCAACAGAAATCCCGCAATAATCAAACCGGTAATCAAGACGGTGATGCTGCCGAAAATCTTCAAATAACTTAACAACAACGAAGCGAGTGCCGCTCCGAGAAATCCGCCGGGGGAATATTCAGTTGCCGCGCCAAGTGTCGGCAGGCTGAACAGGCCGCATAAGCAGAGAATTCCCAGCGAGACACCCGCCAGATTGCCATAGCTTGTCGCTCGCGGCGTGGGCTGAAAGCGATCAATGCTGACAAGCAGGGTCAAGAGCGGGAAAATATACGCCACCACGCCAAAAAATTTCAGCAAGACGCTGGCAATCATCGCGCCGACCACTCCGGCGATATTCTGCGCGGCGCCCTGCTCCGAAAGTGTGGGCGTTTCTTCGTTGTAATATGTCAATAAACTGACTAACAGGAACAACGTCAGCGCTCCGAAAATGATTCCCTGAATTTTATGCTGGGCATTGACAGGAGGGAGTTCCGGCGCGACGCCGCTATTGGCAGAATTCGCACCGCGTGGCGTTTTTTTCTCCTTCGCCGAATCCATTGCGCGTTCGATAATACGCGACATACGGCGCGTTTTTCCCTGCGGCGGCTTCGGAGAGTGCGGTTTCTTTTCTTTTTTATCCTGTTTTGCCATAGATTGCCGGGCTATTTCTGGCTGTCGGATTGTTCGCCTTCCGTTTGCTCTGAACGCTGCACGCGGAATTCCTCGAATGGCGCCAATCGCCCTAAATCCTGATTGGTCGTATCGTCAATATGCACGACATTCGCGCCTGTCGGAGGCGTAAACGTAAAGAGCGTCGCATCAATTGACTGATTCACATCCATTTCCTGATATTCGATATGGACACGCACTTTATCCATGGGGCGCTCGATGTCAATAATTGCGGGAAGCGGATAGCCTCCTTGTTCGCCGCGATAGTTAGCAAACCGCACATTCAACAGCATTTCGCCGTTCGTCAGCATATATTCCTGCACTTGCGACACCATGCGATACTGCGTATCGTACCAGATACGCTGAACAATATTTTTCTTAAATGAAATCCGTTCGAGATAATGATACTGACCTTCCTGAATGGCGGCGCCCCATTCGGATGTGACGCCGTCCAATTTCGGCGGATTCCCGGAAAGCGCCAGCAGGAAATCTTCAACCGACAGATTGACGCCGCCTAATTTGAAGAGATTCTCGCGAGACGCCACGCCGCGATATTCAATATTCTGCTTTTTGGCGTAGAGCGAAAGCATCTGCGCGTCAGAAGTGAAGAAGATCGCGGGTTGATCAAATGGGCCTAAAATTTCAAGTCGAAATCGTTCTGGTTTTTCCACGACGAACGCTTGAGTAAATTTATACCGTTCTTCCCAGTTTTCAATCTGCACTTTCCCAAGACCAGACAGCGACTGAAAATGTTCAGTACGCTCCACAATCGCCTGAGAAACCTCTTCGGTTGTCATTTTAGCAAATTCCGCGCCGACCGGCTGTAAAATGTCGGGAAGTTTCGGAGGCTTAGCGCAGCTATTCAACATGACAGCAGCACAAATGGCAAGATAAATAGGAGAGCGGAAGAAACGAATCGAACAAAATGAATGCTGGAAAATTTTCATACTGCGATGAAAAAATTATCAAAATTTACCGTCATTCCCTTTTACAAAGGAAATACGGCGTTATTTCGATAATGTTATTGACCTTTCTGTTGTGTTGGCTGTGAATCTGACGAGCGGTGCTTGCTGGCAGATTTGATTTTCGCGTTAACCGCGTCAAGTTTCTTCTGCACTTCGTCTTTTTTCTCCAGTTCCAACGATTTTTGATAATGTTCTGCGGCTTTTTCGAAATTCTCTTTTTTACTATAAGCGTCGCCTAAATGTTCATGAATGGTCGGATCGCTTTTCAGCAGCGTGGCGGCGCGTTCCAACTCGCGAATCGCGTCGTCAATCATCCCTTTCTGGTAATAAACCCAGCCCAGGCTATCCACAAATGCGCCATTATCTGGCTCAAAGGACAGCGCTTTTTGCACCATTTCCTGCGCCTCATCCAGGCGAATCCCTTTTTCGGCCAGCATATAGCCAATATAGTTGTAGGCATTGGCATAATCGGCCTGCAATTCGATGACATGCTGAAATACTGCCAGCGCTTCATCGAAATTGCCAAGCCGCTCTAAGGCCGCGCCGCGATAAAAATTCAGCGCCACATGTTTTGGGGCTTTTTGCAAGCCCTGCTCGAATGCCGTCAACGCGGCGCGGTAGTCTTTGCGTTGATTATAGGCAAATCCTAAAAAGAGATAGACTTCCGGCTCATCCGGGAACATGTCACGATTTTCCTGAAATACGCGAAGCGCCTCGTCGTCATAATCCAGGCGGTCGAGAAGCAATCCAATCCGCATCCGCGCTTCATACGATTTTGGATCAAGCTCGAACACCGTGCGCCAGGAACTTAAGGCTTCTTCAAACTGTTCGGCGCGCTCAAGGCTCAGAGCAAGGTAGGTCAGCGCATCAATGCTTTTGGGATGCGTTTCGACATACGGACGAAGAATGTTGACCACCTCGTCATATTGTTCCAGTTCATAGCGCAAAATCGCGGCTTGCAAATCGTAGCGGTCATTGCCGGGATCGCGTTCGCGCAGCATTTCGACATATTGCAGCGCCTCTTCATATTGCTTTAAATAGAGGTGAATTTTGTAGATTTGTTCGACTAACCGGTCTTCATCAGGATTCATGCTGAGCATGATTTCATAATTTTCCAACGCATGCGCATAATCCTGCTGCAACTCGTATGCTAAGGCTAAACCGGCGTATATCTGATAGTCGTCCGGGCTGAATTCTAAGGCGCGTTGAAAATATTCGACAGCTTTTTGATATTCTTTCAGCTCTAAATAGACCTTGCCGATGTGGTAAATGGCATTCACAGAATTCGGCTGGGCGGCGAGGAGTTTTTGCAAGGTTTCCAGCACGCGCTGCTTATCCCCAAGCCGGTTATATACATCAGCTAAAAAGATATATCCATCGAGTTCTTGCGGATCGATTTCAATCGCTTTTTGATACGTTGCAACGGCGTCCTGATATTTTTTCTGCCCGGCCTGAATACTGCCAAGAATCATTAGCGCATCAATGGAAGTCGGATCTTTCGTGAACACCTCTTGCACTAATTTTTCGGCCTCCATCTCTTGACCGCTGCTCAGAAAAAGATTGGCGAGCTCGAGCCGCAGGTATTGCGAGGTAGGGTCTATTTGCAAGGCGCGTTGATAAAAACGAATCGCGTCGTCAAAACGATTGGAGTTAATTGCCAAATTCCCCAATTGATAAAAATAATAGGCAGTCGGCGTGGCGACCTGACTCGGCAAAATCTTGACGGTATCCTCTGCGAAAACATCGTCCACGATGTCTTCCGGCGTCTTCAATATATCGGGTTTTTCGATGGTTGCACAGGAAACCAACAACAATGCGGCGCACCAGACTGGCAGGCAAAACAGATATTTTCTACAACGTTTCATGCCGTATTTCTCAACATTTTGCTGTCATTCACAGCCGTCATGTCTCCTCAAAAAACGTTTTTAAAATGGGCAAAGAATTTCAATCTGCGATATGAGAGTGTGATGATTTCGTCAAGACTTTTCCATAGCATCAAATCGAAGATTATCGTTTCAACTGAAGAATGTCAAGTAAATAGACTGATTTGTGTGATACTTTAAAACGCTTGAATGGCAGGATGGAGGGAAATGAGGAGGCAAATTGCACATTGCCGCGCAGTTTGCCTCCTCAATTTGGTGTTACTGCTCAGGTTCAGGCAAATTGTCGGCATTCGCGCATGTCCGCAAATAGAGCATCATAGAGTCGTTGCTGCTGGTCAAATGTTAATGCCTGTTTTTTATTCAATATTTTACTGAAGACACTCGGCGATAATCCTGCCCGTGAAGCGATTTCCGCCTGTGTCAGGTCAGGCTGTTCCTCCTTAAGTCGGGCGAATTGCTCGCGAATCAAATCAATCGTCATATCCTGTGGATGCAACCCTTTGAACGCGAACTGCGTGTTTTTGCGACGACGCTCGGCCAGCGAGATGACCTCCGGCGCGAATGCCGGCGTTCGTTCTTCTTCTTGCGGCATGTCGTAAATACCCATGTCCGCCTCTTGCCGCGATTCACGCATACGACGGGCAATCGTCTCCATGTCGGCTTTGACGCAGCGCGGAATGCTCACGCACAGCGGCGGCGCAAAATCGGTGGCGAGAATCGCGTCGCCCGGCTGCTGCAACCCCTTTACCAATTGTTTTTCCTGACTGTCTTCCAGCAGCAAATCCGCCTGCGATGGCTTGGTCTTGTGAATCAGCATCGAGTTCATGCAGCCGCGAATATCGGCGCGGCCTTTGAAATAGCGTGCCGTCCATTTCGGCGAACTGCCGAAAAAGGTGATGTTCGCCTTGCGCGTTTCTTCGGTACAGCGTTCCAACAAGCGGACAAGTTCATCGAAACATTCCATGTTCGCGAGCCGCGCCAATTCGTCAATCACAAACAACAAACCCGGCTCGCTCGGCTCTTCGCCAGCCAGACGCCGATCAAGCCGCTGCGTCAAATCGCGGATCAACTTGGGCGTATCAAACGGATTGACGATATGAACGCGGCCTGTTGCGGTCAGCGGACGGATCAACGCGGACAGGCTTTCCGGGTGCTGCTGATGCGGGTCGAGAATATAGGCGTGCACGCTGTATGCGAAAACGCTGGACGCAATCAAATAGGCGGTGGACGAGGTTTTCCCACTCCCCTGCCAGCCTGCAATCGCCAGTGATTTCAGGTCGCGCAATTCTCTTGTTTGCGGCTGTCCATCGGCATAACCGAGCAACAATGGCTTTCCCGGCGCAATTGTCCCGTTTTCAAGCAGTTCCGCAAAGGTGGGCGTCGTTGCTGCAATCGCCATTGACAGCGTTTGCGTCGGCTCGTTCCCCCAGAGTCGGTTCGGCGCATGACTGCTCAGCGCCCGCGTGTAATTGGCGGCATCCTCGATCATCTGGCGCGAAATCTGATATGCTTTGTCGTGCGAATCGCTGGCCGAGCCTTCAAGCTCCGCAAGCGACAAATTCAACGCAATCGGATAGATGCGCGGCAAATCCTTGTAACGAACCGGAATCGCGCTCTGCTCGCCAATTCGCAGCGTGAACACCGACGCGGCTTTTATCCTGGAATGAGCAATTCCAATGGCGAGAAGCAGTACGGCAAGATTAAACGAGCCAATTACGCTCAGCGTTCCGTAAAATTTCAGCCGATCATTTCGTTGCAACGTCTGGCGTTGCAAGTCAATGCGCTCGATTTGTAAGCGTTCCTGCGCGTTCTGAATGGCAGCAGAACGCGAAAGCGCACGCGGATAACTGGCGTGAAAAATTGCGGCCGTAATAATGATCACAAACAGCAGGATGATGCCAGAAAGACGTTGAATTGTCATGATGCAAGCCACCTCCTTTGCGCAAAAAGGATTGATTTCGAATGGGAACACCTTGTTCATCTGCAATCAATCCCTCCCGCTTCTGGTATCTTCATTATTTTTTGATTGCGATGATCTGTCAAGCGTAAAATGAAAAATAAATAAAATCAAAAGAGAATAAAAGACGAAAATGAGAAGCATTCATCTCTTCAGTCCCTAATCAACGCGCCATTATAGATGCGAGCATTAAAAGTTAATATTCTGTCGCTCAGAGACCTCACAGATTTTAAAAACCTGTGAGGTCTGATTAAAAATCAACACTCGCATCTATATAATGAAAGAAGGAAACGAATTCGACACGACTTTTGTTCGTCCTTCTGGCATTTCTCTTGACAACGTTCTCGGCGCACATTTTTGTTTCTTGCAATCGCGCGAAACGACTTCAGGAGCGTAAAAGCGTGCTTTAGCGCTTCCGGGGTATCGCCGTGAATGACACAAAACGTTATGTCAAAATTCTTTTTTTCGCTTGCCTTAATTCTTTCTGGCATCTCTTTCGGGTACGCGCTCCAGCAACTCGCCGCGCGAAATCGTTTTCCATTGCCGCTGAACGATCTGCGCAAAGCGATGCAGAAGCTGGCGATGCTGTTTTTCGGACCCTTCACATTCCTTGCCGCGATTTGGATTGTCGAGATCCCAGATCGTTCGATGTTGATGCTGCCGTTGCTCGACGTGGTTGGTGTATCGCTCGGCGGCGGGTTGGCGATTGCGGCGGAACGCTTGCTGCGGCTGCCGCCAAGACAGGCGGGAGCATTATTCACTTGCGGCGCATTTGCGAATATCGGTTCGATTGGCGGATTGGTGGCATTTATCTTTTTAGACGAGCGGGCGTTTGCGCTGATGACAATTTATACGGTGCTTCAGCCGTTTCTCTATCTCATGATCGGGTTTCCGATTGCCAAAAGCTATGGAATAAAGGGAAATTCAGCGCAGGCGGGAACATCGCGTTCGCTAAAAAAATTCCTTCGCGATCCATTCATTCTTTCCGGTCTATCAACCTTAACGATTGGCGCTCTCCTCAAAATTGCTGGCGTTCCGCGCCCGCCGATTTTCGGCGCAATCAATGCGATTTTTATTCCTGGCACGACTTTTATCTTGCTCATTACCATCGGGATGACGCTGAAATTCAGCCGGATCAAAAATTATCTGCGGGAATGCATCATCATCGCCGGAATTAAATTTGTGTGCGTTCCGCTCTGCCTGTCATTGTTAGCGCTTTTGCTCGGTTATCATAAGATTGACGGCGGATTGCCGATGAAAGTGGTGTTGGTCGTTTCTTCCATGCCAGTTGCGTTTAACGGGCTGGTCGCTTCTTCCCTCTACAATCTTGATCTCGACGTGACCAACTCCTGCTTTTTATTCACAACTGGCGGGTTGATTGTAACCCTGCCGATATTGTATTATCTTCTTCATCTGATTTGACGCCATTGAAGACGACATTACGCGGTATCTTCGACCCCACCGAACACCCTATAGACGAAATAGACGCAAATTTTTTTATTTTTCTCTATTGACAACGGGCGATAGCAAAACAAAGTAATACACGTCGTATTCGTGTTTGTGTGTCTCAATCAATAAGTCAATGTGGCAGAAAAGAAACGGAGAATTCTTCGCGCCCACATTTTCTTCTTTCACAAGGAGTTCGTTGCATGAAAAAGATTTCGATGTTGCTCGTGGTATTGGCAAGTGTTGCGCTGTGTGCCGGCATGGCGTTTGCGGCAAAAACCTATACATATCCGTCAGATGCGCCGGTGCTATCAATTGATTTTCCTGATGATTGGAGTGTTGAGTTAGATCAGGAAGATGTGCGTGGCGTGTATGCAACATCGCCAGACGAAGCGATTGAGTTCGATATTTGGCCATTAGATGAAAAAGAAGTCGGCGACGATGTTGACGCCGCTTTGAAAGCCGAAGCGGAAGGGATTGATGAATTTATCGCGGAATATGCGACTGATTTCAAAGCTGGCGAGCCTTCGACATTTGAAGTCAATGGCATTAAATTTGTTGAAGTGGCCGGCCCGGCAAAAGACAAAGAAGATGGCAGCGACATTACAATTTCTGCCGCATTTTTCTCGCCAGATGGCAAAACGATGTTTGCGTTGGTATATTGGGGAAATCCTGATGCCGAAACAAAATATGCCGATCAGTTAAAAGCGA
This sequence comes from Candidatus Moduliflexus flocculans, assembly GCA_000739515.1. Taxonomy (GTDB): domain Bacteria; phylum Moduliflexota; class Moduliflexia; order Moduliflexales; family Moduliflexaceae; genus Moduliflexus; species Moduliflexus flocculans. The sequence continues at coordinate 799,010 of DF820457.1, read as the reverse complement.
TTATTCAGTCATTCAAAAAGCCATAAACATCGCATGTCTTCATCCTGCCGGAGTTCTCGAACTCCGGCAGGAATCAGATAATTCCTTTCATTTTTTCCTTGCTTGAAACCCTGCCAGACAATAGCGCGGAGCAAATCATTTCAGTTGGCAATCCCTGAATAATAAGGAGAAATACTGTGTTGGACTGGCTGTTAGCAATGGATACCGCGTTGTTTCGCTTATTGAATTCGACGCTGACAAATCCGGTGTTTGATGTTGTCATGCCGTTTGTGACGAATGCGCGCAACTGGATTGCACCGCTGGCAATTCTGGCGTTATTTATGCTGTGGCGCGGCAAAGAACGGGAGCGCCTTGTGGCGTTGCTTGTCATTCTATCAGTAACAACGACGGATATCTTTTGCTATCAAGTTGTCAAACAAGCATTTCATCGCCTGCGCCCGTCTCATGCGTTGGAAGACGCCCGCGTGCTTGGCAAAAAAGGCGGGAAATACGGCTTTCCGTCGAATCATGCCGCCAACATTACGGCAGCGATGACCATGTTTGCGTATTATTATCGCCGTCGCCGCTATCAAGCCGCTTGCGCATGCATCGCCGGAGTGATTGGATACAGCCGCGTCTATGTCGGCGTGCATTATCCGTTAGATGTCCTTGCGGGCATGGTCATCGGCGCAAGCATCAGCCTCGGCTGGATTTTCGCGTGGCAGCAGGCCGAACGTCGTCAATGGCCGCAGCAAGCCGGCACATGGATAGAAATGCAGGCACTCAAATTTGCGGCGACGCCGACAGGAAAACGCCTGCTTCAGTGGATGCTGGCCGTTGGAAAACAGATTGAACGGTATTATCATCAATTCAAAAATGGCGACTGAAATTGTTTAGAAATGTAACACAAGAAAAATAACATTGTAGGGGCGCGGTCTCCGCGCCCCTACGAATTTCAAATATTCATCCACAATGCGAACAGATACAACAGACACCACGCAAGACCTCTATGAAAGCAGAACGTTTGTCTTTATCTTAGTCATCACGATTTTCCGCCTGATTTACGGCTCGCACCTGAACGCCCTGCCGGATGAAGCGTATTACTGGGCGTGGGCGGACAAGCTCGATTTGTCGTATTATTGCCACCCGCCGATGCTGATGTATTTCATCGCCGCCGTCGGGCGCTTCGTGCATAACAAAATCATCGTGCTGCGCTTAGTGACAGCGATTTTGACTGCCGGCTCGTCCGTTTATATGTTTCATTTCGCGAATTTGCTCTTTCAGGATACGCGCCGGGCGTTTTACACAGTCGTCTTGTCAAATCTGACGCTGCTCTTTATGGCTGGCTCGCTGATCGCCACGCCGGACGTGCCGATGATTTTTTTCCTGAGCGGCGCGATGTACCATTTTTACCGCGCCACGCAGGATGGCGACGCCAAACAATGGCTGCTGGCCGGAACAATGACCGGCCTTGCATTAGTGTCGAAACTCGTCTCGTTTCTGGTCTATCTGTCGTTTTTCCTTTATCTGCTGCTGCCGGAAAACCGGAAATGGTTCAAAAAAGCGATTCCCTATGCCGTCTTCGTCCTCTCACTCGCCATTTTTTCGCCCGTGATTTATTGGAATTCGCAGCATGGCTGGATCAATTTCGGCTTTCAATTGCAGCATGGATTTAATACAAAACCGAACCCAAAATTTCCGCGCTGGGATAAATTTATTGAATTTCTCGGCAGCCAGGTCGGCTTAATCGGGCCGATTTTATTCGTGATCTTTTTCGTCGCGTTGTTCGCCGTGTTATTCCACTGGAAACGCGCTTCATTACAGGAGAAATTCCTTGCCTGTTTCGCCGGAGTGCCGTTTCTCTTTTTTCTCGCGCTCTCGTTTCAGAAGAAGATGGAGGCGAATTGGCCATGCTTTGCCTATGTACCGGGCATTCTGTTAGCGGTTGCATTTTATGAACGCGCCATGCAGCCAAAGCGCTTGGGACGAGCGCTGTGGAACGCGCATCTCGGCTACTCCATCGTCGTGTTGGTTGTCTTGCTGACGCATATTTATTTTCCGTTCCTGCCGATTCGGAAAGATCGCACGGACGAATATTTCGGATGGGAACAGCTTGACGCGGGCGTGAAAGCGGTCATGACGCAATATCCCGGCTACGAAATCGCGGCGAACCGCTATCAATTAGCGTCGGAAATTATGTTCTATGCGAACGTGCCTGTCACTTGTTTTAATATTGACAGCCGCCAGAATCAATTCGACATCTGGCAGGATCGAGCGACATTTCAGGGAAAAAATTATCTCTATTTCGATACGGGAAAAGAACCGAAACCAGGTATTATCGAGGCGTTTGAACGGCTCGAATTCGTCAGTCAGTTTCCGCTGAAACGCGGCGATAAAGTCGTCGAAGACATCCGCGTCTATCGCGCCGAAAATTATCGGCGGCAGGAATAATCTTTTTTCTCGTGGCGAGCTTACCGAACCACGAATCGCCTTTCGAGAGACTCCGGTCGCGCAGAGCATCGTCCAAATGCGGTTTTTTTGAGCATATTTTACTTTACAAAAATTTGCCAAACGCGTCATTTTTATCATAAATCCCTTATGTTTATTCCCTCCGGGTTTAGAGGAAAACGCCATGAGCATGCCGACCGTGCTAATTGTAGATGATGATGCTGCGACGCGATTTACGCTGACGCATCAACTGCAACGATGGCAATATCGTGTATTGGAAGCAGAAAATGGCGAGCAAACGCTCACCATTCTGCAACATGCTGATGTCGCGTTAATCCTTCTGGATCAGATGATGCCGGATTGTTCCGGGTTGGATGTATTCCTTCAACTCAACGCGCTTTTCCCCACGCCCCCACCCGCGATCATGATGACCGCCTACTCTTCTGTCGAATTAGCCGTCGCATTTTTGAAAGCCGGCGGCACGGATTTTATCCAGAAACCGTTCGAAATGAGCGTGGTAGAGGTAAAAATCCGGCAGGCGATTGCCGCCGAAGAGCAACAGCGCCGCCTCCGCCATGAACTACAAAAACTTTCGCAGGTTGTCGAACAAAGTCCTTCCATTGTCTTAATTACCGATCTTGATGGGCGCATTGAATACATCAATCCCAAATGCACGACGCTGACAGGATATTGTCTGGATGAGGTTATCGGCAAAACACCGCACCTTTTCTCTTCAAATACCCACCCTCATGAATTCTATCGCGCCCTCTGGCAAACCATTCTTGCCGGTCAGGAATGGCGCGGAGAGTTCTGCAATAAGAAAAAGGATGGCACGCTGTATTGGGAAGCGGCGGCAATCTCTCCGATTCGAAATCAGGCCGGAGAAATCACGCATTGGCTCAAGGTCGCTGAAGACATCACGGAACGCAAACAGGCTGAGCGTGCCATCTTGGAAGCCAAACAACTTGCCGATGACGCGAACCGGGCGAAAAGCGATTTCCTGGCTGACATCAGTCATGAACTCCGCACGCCGCTGAATGGTATTTTAGGCTATACCCAGATTTTGCAGCGCGATGATCACCTGAATAACGAACAGCGCCGGGCGATTGAGGTGATTCATCATAGTGGCGAGCATCTGCTGTTGATGATCAACGAAATTTTAGATCTCTCCAAAATTGAAGCGCGACGCTTAGAACTGATGCCAGAGCCGATTCATTTGCCGACGTTTTTAGCGAATGTGGTGGAAATCGTCCGCGTTCGCGCTCAGCAAAAAGACCTGGCGTTTCAGGCCAAACTTGCCTCAGACCTTCCCCAGGGAATTCTCGCTGATGAAAAACGCCTCCGCCAGGTGTTGTTGAATTTGCTTGGCAATGCGATTAAGTTTACGACATCTGGATCAATCACGTTCAATGTCTCGACTTCTGGCCTTCTGCCATGTTCGCAGCATCGCGCAATTGCCGAAACATTGACCGGTTGCCATCGCATTCGATTCGAAATTCGAGATACCGGCGTTGGCATTCCACCGGAGCATCTTAAGGAAATTTTCATCCCGTTTCATCAGGTAAAAGACGTACGAATCAGCAAGGAAGAAGGCACAGGTTTAGGGTTGTCTATTTGTCAGCAATTAGTACGTTTGATGGGAGGAGAGATTGAGGTCATCAGCGATCTGAACAAAGGGAGCGTTTTTTCGTTTGACCTGGAATTTCCTGTCGAAGACGGCTTGCGCGACATCTCGCCCGATGTCTCCGAATTGCGGCCAATTGGAATGGCTGGCGCGGCACGGCGTATTTTGATCGTTGACGATGTCGCCAGCAATCGCGCATTACTGCGTGACATGTTATCGCCGGTCGGTTTCATTATTGACGAAGCGGAAAATGGCAAAGAGGCGTTTGACAAAACGCTCGCGTTCCGTCCCGACGCGATCTTGTTGGATATCGTCATGCCAATCATGGACGGCATGAGCACGGTCAGGCATATCCGCGAGCATCCTGACGTAGAGGATACCGTCGTAATCGCGCTTTCCGCCAGCGTTGAAAATCGTACCCGAGAAATGAGCCTTGCCGCAGGGTGCAACGATTATTTGACCAAGCCAATTCGAATGACGGCGCTCTTTCAAAAATTAGAAACATGGCTCAAGATCGAATGGCAATATCCGACGCCATCTTATGGAGAAAGGCAATCATCGGCATCGTCGTTAATCTATCCATCGCTGGATACTATCGGCCAATTACTGAGAATGGCATGGCAAGGCGATGTTATTGGCATTCAGGAAACGTTGCGACTATTAGGCGAGCAAGACGCCACCTTGTTGCCGTTTGTTCGAATCGTCGAGCATTTCGCTTCGAATTTTCAGATCGAAGAGATGCAGGATTTTCTGATTCAGGCCGTATATGATACCTATGATGTCGTTATCGAGCGAAAAATCCACCATCCTCGTCGTGGATGATTATCCCGCCAATTTACACTTATTGCTCGAATCCTTAAAAGAGGCTGGCTATAAAGTGTTGATTGCGATCAATGGCGAAAGCGCGATCCGCCAGGCCGGTTTTGCGAAACCGGAGATCATTATGTTAGATGTCATGATGCCCGGCATGGATGGTTTTGAAACCTGCCGCTGTTTGAAACAACAGCCGAATACCAGGGACATTCCGGTGATCTTTATGACAGCGTTGTCTGAGACGGTTGATAAGCTGAGAGGTTTTGAGGCTGGCGGCGTGGATTACATCACCAAACCGTTAAATATTGTTGAACTCCTTGCCAGAATCAATGTGCATCTAGAATTGAAACGGGCGCGCGAAGAGTTAAAGAAAATCAATCAGGAACTCCAGGAAACCAATCAAAAATTGCTGGATTCTCAGCAGCAGCTTGAACGCATGGCGCGTATTGATCCGTTGACAGAGCTTGCGAATCGGCGCGATATGACTGAGCGATTGGAGCAGGAAAAACAACACAGCGAGCGGAGCGGAGCATCATTTGCGGTTGTGATCTGCGATATTGACAATTTCAAGCAGGTGAACGACAACTACGGTCATGATTGCGGAGATATTGTGCTGAAATCGGTCGCCCGGTTATTGCAGGCCAATATCAGAGCGCAAGATCATGTGGCGCGATGGGGCGGCGAAGAATTTTTACTGCTCCTCACCGATACGAATGATAGCGGCGCCGCAAAATTTGCCGAGCGCGTGCGCGCCGCGATTGCCAATGAGCCATATCAGTATCAAAACCAGGCGCTGGCGATAACCATGACATTCGGCATCAGCATGTGCCAGGCCGACAAGGGAATACATCTCTGCCTGAAAGAAGCGGATCAAGCGTTGTATCAAGGAAAAGAACACGGGAAAAATCGCGTCACCGTATTTCGGCAGACTGCGTGAGCGAGCAGGCATGGAAAACTATCAGAGACGTTCGATGTGTCTGATGGCTCAGCCTTGATGAATTATGTTATCTCAAGAACTCGTAAAACCCGTCATTTTAGTGGTTGATGATAACCCGATGAATTTACAGGTGCTGTTAGAATCGCTCAAGCAAACCGGATTCAAAATTCTGGTGGCTCGCAGCGGCGAAAGCGCGATTCAACAGGCCGAATACGGCAAGCCTGATTTAATTCTGCTGGATGTCATGATGCCGGGCATGGATGGTTTCGAAACCTGTCGTCGCATGAAAACCCGCGAGGCGCTCAAGGATACGCCGGTCATTTTTATGACGGCATTGACCGAAATTTCTGATAAAGTCAAGGGGTTTCAGGCCGGAGGCGTGGATTATGTGACCAAGCCGCTGCACCATGAGGAAGTCCTGGCGCGAGTCCGCACCCACTTGACGATGCGCCGTTTACAGCAGCAACTCCAGGAACAGCATCTCCTGCTTCAGGAAAAACATGCGCAGTTACAGGCGCTCAACGCCAGCAAGGATAAATTTTTCTCAATCATTTCTCATGATCTGCGCAGCCCGCTTTCCGCAGTGATCACCGGTTTGCGAATGCTGACCGACTCGAAAAACGAACTCTCTGACAGCGAACAACATGAAATCATCTGCGATGCGCGAGACACAACAGAACGCTTGTATGCGCTGCTTGAAAATCTCCTCACCTGGTCGCGGCTTCAACGCGGGCTGATTGAGTTTGCGCCGCGCCCGCTTGATGTGCGCCCGTTGCTTGAGCAGAATGTGAAACTGTTTGCGGCGACTGCCGCGCAGAAACAGATTGCCATTCGCCAGACAGCAACCGAACCGATTCTCATCTACGCCGACCGCCCGATGATTGACGCCGTCATTCGCAACTTGCTTTCGAATGCGCTGAAGTTTACCGCCGCGCACGGTTCGATTACGCTTTCCGCCGCGCAGCAGGATGACGCGATTGAAGTGGCGATTGCCGATACCGGCATTGGCATGAGCGCCGAGACGCTTGCCCGGTTATTTCGGCTCGACGTGCGCTACGACCAACCCGGCACTGCGGGAGAAAAAGGTACGGGATTGGGCTTGAACGTCTGCAAAGAATTTATTGAAAAAAATGGCGGCAGCATCTCAGTGGAAAGCGTGCCTGGCGCAGGCACGACGTTCCGCATGAGGTTTCCGAAGCATTGCGGCGACCATGAATCAATGGCCGTCATTCCAGCGTAATCAATCCTGCCTGGAAACATCCTGACAGGATTGATGCTTGTCCGATGACACTTCGCCAAAAAACATTAGGGATTATTGCGGCATCAGGTATTGTGTTAATCGTGTTGTTGTATGCTGCGGCCCATCTGATCGTCATGAAAAGCTTCACGGCCCTGGAGCGCGATAACATGCAGCAGCACCTGCTCCGCGCACAGGCTGCGCTTAATAACCTTATCTCTGAGATCTCCAAATATGCCGGCGATTACGCGGCCTGGGATGACGCCTATCAGTTCATTCAGGATAGAAACACGGCATTCATCGAAAGCAATATGCAGAATGCCACGTTCGAGAACCTTCACATCAACCTCTTTGCATTCGTTCGCATTCCAGATCAGATTGTATTCGCCAAAGGATTTGATTTACAAACAGGAAAAGAAATTGCGGTTTCGAAAGGAATCCTTGAATATTTGCCGGAAATGTCATTGCAGGCCCTGCTCGATCCTGACGGGAAAATGGCTGGCCTGATTCGGCTGCCGGAAGGGCCGCTGTTGATTGCTGCCAATCCCGTGTTGGATTCAAAACGAGAAGGGCCGGTGCATGGGGTTTTGCTGCTTGGGCGATTTTTAACTACGCAAGAAATTAACATGTTAGCGCAGACGACACAATTGACGCTGACGATGTATCTCGTTGATGATGCGGCGCTTCCTCAGGATGTTCGCCTGGCATTAGATCAGATGCTGCCGGAAACGCGGATGTTCACTGACATGCTTGACGCAGATACCATTGCCGGTTATACCGTTATTTATGATTTGTATGGCAAGCCGTGCGTGATTGCGCGGGTTGAAAGGCCGCGCTCGATTTCTCAGCAAGGCCGCCTCAGTTTGCGCTATTTCTTAGTGTCGCTCTTTCTCGTCAGCCTCGTCTTAGGGGCGGTGATCCTGATTCAATTGGAGCGCGTGGTCCTGTCGCGCTTAGGGCGTCTCGAATATGGATTGCGGCAGATTCGCGGCGGCGCAGACCTTTCCCGGCGAGTGGAGGCCGTCGGGAATGATGAATTGACACGATTAAGCATGACCGTGAATGACACGCTCTCCGCATTAGAACGCTCGCAGCAGGAATTAAGCGCCCACCGAGATCATCTTGAAGCCATGGTTGCTGAGCGGACGAAAGAACTGAGCGACACGAATGAGCGATTGCGGGTGGAAATCAAAGAGCGTCAGGCGATGACAGAAGAAGTGCAACGCATTGCGGCGGAACTCTTGATTGCGAAAGATGCCGCAGAAGAAGCGAGCCGCGCCAAAAGCGCGTTTTTGGCGAATATGAGTCACGAACTCCGCACGCCGTTAAATGCCATATTAGGGTATGCGCAAATCCTCCAGCAATCGCAGGAACTCCATCGCAGCCATGAACAAGCGGTTCAGATTATTCTGCGAAATGGAGAGCATTTATTGCTGATGATCAATGATATTTTAGACCTGATCAAAATCGAAGCGCAGAAAATCGTTCTTGAACCGGCGGAATTCCATCTTCCGAATATGTTGAAAAAATTAGTGGAAATCCACGAATTGTATGCGCGAGAAAAACAACTCATTTTCAAGTATCAGCCAGATCCGAGTCTTCCTGCAATAGTCACTGGCGACGAACGGCGGCTGCGGCAGGTGGTGCGCAATCTCTTAAGCAATGCGATCAAATTTACGCATTCCGGCAGCGTGACGTTCCGGATAACCTGCCAGAATGTCGGACAAGTTGCGACGATTCGTTTTGACGTTCAGGATACTGGCGTTGGGATTGCCCCGGAGCATGTCGAGCGAATTTTCGAGGCGTTTCATATTATAGATACGCGACGCTTGTATAGCGAAGGCATTGGGATTGGGTTGTCGCTGAGTCAGCGGTTGCTGCATTTGATGGGAAGTACATTGAGGGTCGAAAGCGTGGTAAATCAGGGGAGCGTTTTCTCGTTCGAATTGACGCTGCCAGTTATGAGCGCGATATATCACGCGCCATTCGTTGAGAATGCACATGCCGTGCCAGAAGCTAAGCCAGAAAAAAGATCGTTTGTTCTGCCGCCCGCCAGCGAATTAAACGCGCTCTATCGTTTAGCGATGATGGGAGACGTGGATGGCTTGCAGGAACGTGCGGCGGCGGTAAAGACGCAATTTTCGGAATGCGGACTGTTTGCCGAGAATCTTATCCGATTAGCTGCTGATTTCCGCATTGAAGAGATTCAACAACTCCTTGAACTCTACAACGCCGAGAATGTTTGATGAAATGAGGAGAGTTGTCAGATCCGTTCGTCGTACCTGACAACGTTCGCAACAAGCATCACCATCCTGCTTGCCGTGCCTGTCGGCGGGCATTTCTTCTGTTGATTCGCGCCGCTTGCCGCGCTTTTTTCTCGGCATCGGCGAATGGGGACGTTTTTTGCGGTGTCGGCTGGGCAGCCTGAAAAGAAAGCGCATTTTTGGTGCTGGTAATGACGCGGCATTCCGCCGTTCCCTGTGGAACCGGCAGCGAGTTGCCGGAAACGAATACGGTTTGCCACGATATTGGCGAGGCTGGTGTGGCAAATCGTATGACGCTGTCATCATCCGCGACTGGCGCAGCGTCTGCAGGAATCGTGCCGTTTTCTAACGCAATCGCTTTGACGACATCGTTTTCAAGCAATCCAATGTACATATAGGTTGGCCGAATGGCGCGAAACACAATGTTGAACACCCCCCAGTTCGTTTCGTAGGTCAGCCGATACTCGCCACGTTTCGGCACGTTCACGCAAAACACGTCATGGCCGGGATCCCACTCGAAAATAGGGGAGACCGTGTGACGCATCGCAAAAAAATTGCTATATTGATCGCTGGTGGCTTCAATCGGCGCGGTCGGAAGATGTGATTGGTCTTCGAACAGATGACATCCCACCATCCCGGCTGCCGCGAGACCTAAGACGATCAATCCCCTAAAGAATCGCTGTTTCTTCATAGGCACGTCCTCCCTAAAGAAAACGAGATATTGTTATTCCTGTGAGGCGTCTCCGGCATCGCTGATATCATGCACAATTCCGCCCACTGGCGCAGGCGCTCCAAGATGAATCGGTGTATCTGGGACATCTTCGTAGGCATAATCTACGACTTCCACAGAACCGCACTTCGCGGCGACATTAATCCGAATCCACCCGTAATGCGTCCCCCCTGAGAGAGTGAAACGCACGCCAATAAAAAGCTCTGCTCCTGCTGGAAAATTTCCGTTTCCTGCGCTTCCTCCTGTGGCTGTGTTATATCTATGCGTACAGATATTGACGTTTGCTCCACCCGCTACCGCCGAAATATAATTGCTGTAGGGTAACGCCCTGGCGGATCCTGCCGAAGTTGAAACCGCTCCACCTCCTACAGAAATAGAGGCATACGTGAGCGAATTTGGCGTCAAAAAAGTCAGCCTATGTACAATCGTAAATGGTGCTGTGCCAAATTTGCCCGTAAATGTGTTTGATACCAATGGAGGTTGATTTACATCTTTATAGATCACCTTCGCCTCGCTGGAATCTGGCATGATCAGCGTCACGCTGCTGCCCAGAGTCAGAACTGCTCCCGCAGTTGCAGAATAGGCGGCCAATCGTTTTCGAATCTTGGGTGTCTGAGAGCATCTTTTCTGCTGCTTTTTGGCCATACAAAACTCCTCCTTCTGCATGGGGAAGACGTGTTATGTATTCATGACTTTTCTCGATAAAGTGCTGCATCTACGACAGCCGCCATGGTGACAGGGTTTAACGTGCCATCTAAAAATTGATGAATTTGTTCCGCCTGCTGCTGCGGGTGTTGAACAACGTCAGCATAATTGAGATACAACAGCGACACGTTATGTTTTGCGTCACTCCACCGCATGACTTTCGCAATAATGCGTTGATAATTCCGGCGGAGGATTGCGGCTGATGGCGTCTGCGTGCCGGTTTTTCCCTGCCGGGCTAACATTGCCTGCTGAGAGCGAATAATTTCGTTCATGTCGCGCAGCATAAAAATAATTTTGTAATTATAACGCGCAGGCAAAAAGAACAACAGTTGAGCAACAATCTTAATCGCTTTGCCTTCAGCGTTTTTCAGCCAGGCATTTTCTCTGTCTAATCGCTTCACGGCCTCGTATTCATAATACCCGTTGGGGTTGCTTTCATCCGCCGGACGCGCATTGTCCGCTAATATTGGCAAGCCCCCATTCATCAACATTTGCATCATCATCGAAGTCCCGGAGCGTGGCAGACCGGACACAACGATAATGGGAGAGGAGTTAGAGCGACCGGTAAGTTTCGTTCCCAATTCAACCTGTTCGCCTGTCGTAGGAATTGCCGTTGCTGTTGCGACAGGCTCAACCTCTATTCTGTCATGTATTATAGAAACGTTGTTGGCGGCTGTCAATGTATTTTTTTGCACAAAAAATGACTGATGCGCGGCAGCCTTTTCTGGCTGGTATAGCTGATTCGTATAGAGGTCAATCAGAGAGTTCCGCGCCTGACCAAATTCTGGCGACATGCGCAAACAGACTTCAAACGCCTCTGCCGCACGGATGGCGTCGCCGCTGCGCATTAATGCTTCTCCTAAGTGAAAATGCGCCTGAGGGGAATGATAGGCCAGATTAATCGCGATCAGGGCTTCGTCAATTGCTTTTTCATACTTTTTTTGGCGTAAACAGGCCACCGCTAACCCGTCATGGGCGAACGAGTTATCAGCATCATGCCGCAGTCCTCGCCGAAATGCCTCTTCTGCAAGTTTCCAGCGTCGTAGTTTCAAATACGCTTCGCCGATTCGCAAAAAAAACGCCGGGCGATACGCTCGCATTGTTCGTTCAAGGCGCTGATAATGTTCAAGCGCTTTTTTGGGGTGATGCTCGGCTAATAATATTTCGCCTTCAAGAAGCTCGCATTGCATCAACGCTTGTTGCATTTGACGGAAAGAATGTGGCGCCTCTGCTCGTTCGCGCAGTTGTTTTTCTTCGTTTTCTTGCGGCGGCTGCGAGTTCGCAGATATTTCCTGATGCGTTGAATTGGAAATGGCGGCGTCATGCTCGATATTGCCATACTTCTCTCGAAGTGTCTGCTGATGACGCAGCGCCTGTTCGCGAAATTGTCGGATCACCGTTCGAGCGTCTGCAAAACGATTCGTGTCTTTATAACATCGCGCTAATCGCAGCGCGAAACGCGCTTCTCCCGGCATCTGCGCATCGAGTCGTTCTAACAGCGGAAGCGCTTCGGCAGGGCGATTTGAGCCAAGATAGACTCGCGCAAGATTATAATCGGCTTCCCGCGAAACGCGCTCGATGTTTTTCTGCATATTGTCGTCTGGCGGCTCAATATAGCCTAATTCGACCAATTGTTGCAACGAGGCTTGCGCATCATACGGATTTTCGATAAATTCTTTTGGATGCATGCCGCATTCGCCGGGGACATCCTCCCACGAAGAAATCTGTTCGACTGAAACCTGATGATCGAATGCCTGAACCAATGGCTTTCCATCCATATCCGCGCCGATAGGCAGGCCGAATAACGTCAGAAGAGTTGGCGTAATATCTAACAACGACGCGCCGAACACCAATTCGTCACGCTGTATGTGTGGTCCTTTTAAGACAAAAATGCCGTGCGTTCGGTGTTGATACGCCGGGCCTGCCGGCTCTTTGGGAAGAAAACCGGGGCGCAGGTGATCGGAATGAAAACCGTGATCCGAAATCAGCATAATCGTGGCATCGTCGCCCGCCAATTCCACTAATCGAGCCAGCATCATGTCATGAAAACGATACCCGCCGCAAACGACATCCTTATATAGCTCAAACATCTCTTCCGGTACATGTTGCATTCGGGGGGGATGAAAATTCATAAAGCCATGTGAAAAGTGATCTATGGCGTCGTAGTAAACCGTGAAACAATCCCAGTGTTGGTTTTCCAGAATCCAGGTCGCAGCAGCGTGTACCGTCGCTGAATCGGCGAGAATACGAGCCAATGAGTCAAGATGCTTATCCTGATCCTGGTTAATCCTGGCAGCCTCCGGAACGAATGGCAAAATATGCGCGGCGGTCAATTCTGCCGGATGAACGCGCAACCAGGCAAATAACGGACTGAGTTCCGGAGGATGAACCGTTCCAGGAAGCATTGGCCAGGGCTTATCAATTGGATGATTGGCGCGTTGATAATGATTGGAAATGCAAATGCCATTGATCGGCTCGGCTGGGTGCGACGGCCACCAGCCGATCACATGGGTTTTTAAGCCGCACTGCGTCAAAATATTCCAGAATGCCTTTACTTTTCGGGAGGTTGAAGAGACCGGGCGAACGCCAAGTCGATCCGGCATCGGTTCGGTAAAGCCAAGAATGCCGTGTTTATCGGCAAGCTTGCCGGTGGCAATCGTTGTCCAGAGCATTGGGGAAAACGGCGGATCGAGCGTCGTCAATTTCCCCATGACGCCCTGATTGATCAGGTTTTCCAGGGTTGGCATCTGGCCTGCGTCCAATAACTGATTGATCATTTTCCAATCAGCGCCATCCCATCCAACAAGCAAGAGTTTTCGGGCCAATCGTTCCATATTTTTATGATCCGACACATGAGCAGGGAGGAATGTCTATTCATCTCCCTGAATATTTAGATGAGGATATTCGTAACTGATGTTACGCAGCGCCGCCGACAATTCCCCTCCTGGGAGGGGCAAGGGGTGGGTTCGTCCGTGAGTGATTGCTCGTGTCAAGAACCC
>DF820457.1:782535-785182 GCA_000739515.1 Candidatus Moduliflexus flocculans | reverse complement strand
ACTGATGTTACGCAGCGCCGCCGACAATTCCCCTCCTGGGAGGGGCAAGGGGTGGGTTCGTCCGTGAGTGATTGCTCGTGTCAAGAACCCACCCCCAACCCCTCCCCGGAGGGGAGGGTGCGGTCATTCGTCTCGAATCGGCTGCGTAACATGAGTTCGTAATTGACGTCCTGACGTTTCCGACGCCAGGCGACAAGGCCAAGATCGCCGAGGGCTAACAACCCCAGCGAGCCTTCGACTGGAGGATCAAACGGTTGCCCATCGTCTGTTCGCAATGGGATGTCTCTATGCCATAATGCCTCAAGTTCCTGGCAGGTGCGCGTATTCATGGAATCATCCTTTCTGTTGTACCAGATTGCTGCAACAGACGCAATTCCGTCTTCGGATAATACGAATCGCGTCCGATTCTTCGTTGGGTTATTTTAATGGCTTCTGCGAGCGACTGCCCATTATGGAACCATTCTTCAAGCAACGCAATCGTCGCTTGATCCATATATTCTACCGACAATTGATCGCTCCAGCCAACGACCGCCTGCGCTCCCATGTCCAAAAATGTTTGCGCGGTGCTGGGAATGCACAGGCTCTCACATCCCATCATCAAAATCACAGCTTGGTTGAATCGTCCGACTGCATTTCGCCGAAAAAAGGCATCGCGCACGGAAAAAAACAGCGTGTCGTTTCCTGCGATTTCGAATCCCCCCAACTGTCCAGAATTACGTTCCTGCCGATATTTTTTGCTGATGGGCTCTCCCGTGCATAATGAGACAGAGACATCTTCAACCACCTCATTATTCGGCGTATAAATCCGGGCGCTGCTATGAATGCGGAGGAGAATCAGATCGGCCTTCAACGTCGGAAGCGTTCGAAAAAATTCAACGGAAATATCTTGATGAGGCACGTAACGCACCGTATAACCGTTATTTCTCAACAGGCGCGTGATGGTTTCGATGATTTGTGGCCGAGGATAGCCCAGACTGAGTTGGTCAATGATAAGCGCTGTTCGAGGAGAATAAACAAAAAATATCGTGCCCGCAATAAGACACAGCGCGCAGAAAAAAGGAAAAATCCGCCATACGAACTTGTTGTTGCGCTCCCATTGAGCAGGCAGATCAAGGAATATTTCTCGCAATCGAGGCATGCATCGTCTTGTTCGTTTTTATTGTTTATGGGATTCGTGGGATCATTTTCAAATCAATAATCCGCTAAAACACAAACGATGTCAAGAGTTATGAGAAGAATTATAGAAAAGCCGAAGGCTGTTGTTTCTGAGGCTAAACCACGCGTGAGATCATTGTCAGGCGAAGGTTATTTGCCCGACAATGATGAACATATAAATTACAACATGCCATGTCGTTCGATAAAGGCAACCACTTGCTCGACGCCTTCTTGCGTTTTTAAATTGGTAAAAACACACGGCAACTCTCCCCGCATTTTGCGGGCATCGCGATCCATCACTTCCAGCGATGCGCCGACATAGGGCGCAAGATCGATCTTATTAATCACTAACAGATCGGATTTGGTAATGCCCGGCCCCCCTTTGCACGGGATTTTATCGCCCGCTGACACATCAATCACGTAAATGGTCAAATCCGCTAATTCCGGACTGAAGGTGGCGCTGAGGTTGTCGCCGCCGCTTTCGATAAAAATCACGTCCAGATTCGGAAAGCGAAACAGCAAATCTTCCACCGCTGCCAAATTCATGGAAGCGTCTTCGCGAATCGCCGTATGCGGACAGCCGCCGGTTTCGACGCCAATAATCCGATCAGCGGGCAAGGCGTCGTTCCGCAACAAAAATTCAGCATCCTCGCGAGTGTAAATATCATTGGTCACAACTGCAATTTCGTAACGCTCTCGCAGTTGCTGGCAAAGCAGCAGTGTCAACGCTGTTTTACCGGAGCCGACCGGGCCGCCGATGCCGACCCGTAATGCGCGTTTCGTTGTCATAGCACATAAGCCAGGAGAAATCGGCAAGATTGACATGAAAATATGATTTTTACGATAGAACCAATCAAATGAATCAGTCACGATCAGGATATCTGTTGAACATCCTGTCAATCCTGTCTAATTTTCCCGCATCGAATCAGAATAATGCCACAATGGCCGCATCAGTAAAGGTGATGATGGCTGCTACCAGGATATGCCCCGGATTCTGGCTCAAACGTGCCGGAATAATGAAGGACTTCCAGGCCGAGTCGTTGCAGCATGTCGTCTAACACATGATCCTGGTGGTAGCTGATGCGGTTTTCCTTGATCTGCGCAGGAACGTGCCGACTGCCAAGATGATAACACGCCCGCAGCAGCAAGGTTTGATCTGACGCAATCACCGCTGACAAATCTTCTATCGCCGCCTTTACTTCAATTTTCAGGCCATTCACCGCTTCCAGCACATCGCCATCGCGCAACACCGTGCCGTGCGGCAGCATCAGCCCAACCTCCATTCCGTTTTCCAGCACAACGCGCTGCCGGCTCTTCTGGCGCAAGTCATACGGCAAAATCAATTGAGCGATGGAATGAGCGCAGAGAAGGCGATCTGCCAGTTTCTCGACCATCAATAAGTTTTCCGGAGTATTCATAAAAAAGGTAATTATTTACTCATGTTACGCAGCCGATTCGAGACGAATGACCGCACACTCCCCTCCGGGGAGGG
>DF820457.1:726308-782408 GCA_000739515.1 Candidatus Moduliflexus flocculans | reverse complement strand
GGGTTCTTGACACGAGCAATCACTCACGGACGAACCCACCCCTTGCCCCTCCCAGGAGGGGAATTGTCGGCGGCGCTGCGTAACATCAGTTATTTACCACGAAACACACGAAAGACACGAAAATATGAGAAAGGAACCTCCTCGCTTGTTGGAGAGATGTCGTATTTTTTTCGTGTCTTTCGTGTATTTCGTGGTGGCTGCTAAATAATGACAAAGAAAGATGCTGAATTCAGAAGCGTTAGAGCATGTTTTGGGTATTGGTTGAACATCAGCGCGTCACAAAATCCTGCCCCCGCACTCCTGAAAGTGGGTCAATGCTACCGACTCATACCGACAAACGCAGAACATCTCGTTCTATCAGAGGCCAATTGCGCGCCGATTCGCGAATAGTAACATGTAGGTCTCTTTTCAAAGGTTATGCCATGCCGATTCCAGGCAGGCGTTTTGGCTGGAAGGCTTCTTATTCCGGGAATGTGTGACGAATGCGTGATAACATCACGATTGCAGAAAACTAAAAAAATACGACATTTTTGCAGTAATCACGCTTGAAAATTTCAAAAATGTCATCCATCGCCCTATCGTCGTGCGATTCTGCATGCAAAAAACATAACGCGATGAATAATGCTGTTCACTTCCTCATAAGAGTCGTTGATGACATTGCCATGACACACGCGCGGCATGAAAATAGGCGTGTCACCTCTTGATTGGACGGCGAAGAAGAGCGAAATCGAGATTTCGCACTCCTGATTTACATGGGAGAGAACCTCTGTATTATAGACGCGAGCATTCAGAACCTCACAAGAACGACAACGAATGAAAGAAGGGAACGAATTCGAGCCGCCTCACGCGTTCAATTCGTTCCCTTCGCCTATTCGCTGTTGTTTTCATGCTCGCATCTATACGTGCCGCATGACGCCTGAAGAATGTGGGCAGGGCTGTCGGCATCATGGCGCGGAATTTGACGAAAGAAGACAATCCTGTCGGAAATAGAGAACCGCGGCAAGGAAAATATCACGTTCGTTACGCATTAGGCGTATCACTTGTTCCCGTGCGTTTGGTGAATGGTTCACAATTTCTGTTCAACTCTTTCCTGTGAAAGTGGTCAAAATAATAACTACCAGACCATTATTTAACCAAAGAATTCATCAATAGGGGGAGAAGAAGATGATGATGGGGGATGTGCTGCAACCGATTCCGCTGTTCGAATCGTTAGCGAAAGACGCCAGAGATTTTATTACCAGCCGTCTGCGTTCGGAGCATTTTGCGCCGGGTGAAACTATCGTGCGGCAGGGAGACACTGGCGATTCGCTCTATATTATCGTCAGCGGGCTTGTCAAGGTGACGAAACGCGAAAAAGACGGCACATCGCATGAATTGGCGCGACTTCAGAATGGCGATTACTTCGGCGAAATGTCGTTATTGGCGGGGCAGCCGCGCTCGGCAGACATCACGGCAATTACCGAGACCTCGACGCTCAAACTCAGCAAGCCCGAACTGGATGGAATGCTGTTGGAATACCCGACAATTGCTGTGCATTTCAGCCGCGTATTAAGCAAACGCCTCCGAGATGTTTCGCAGTTTACGATGCGTTCCAAACAATCGGTTTCAATTGTTTCCTTATACTCACGCCATATCGAACCATTATTTCAATCCATTATTTCGCTGAATCTCGCGGCCAGTTTTACGCGGGAACTAATGAAGCAAGTGTTGCTGATCGAAATGAACAACGCGGACGAAGAAGTCGCGCGAATTCTCCAACTCGACGACGAACAGGCGGCATTGCGTAAAAATATTATTCGATACGACATTCTCGGCGGCGACGATGTTTCGCCCTGCATCATTAAGCACAAAACCGGTTTTCATATTCTGCCGCTTTCGACCGCGACCAAAATGCAGCCGCGCTTGTTTGAAAAGGCGATTACCCCGTTGTTGGAGAAACTAAAACATGAATACGACTACATCTTGATTAACTGCGCCAAAGACATTAAAAAATTAGTGCAGACGGCGTTAGAACAATCGGATATGATTCTCTACTTGACGCCGACTTCGGACAATGCGATCCAACGTTGTAAAAAGGACGCGGATATGTTTGTGCAAGGATATGGCGAAAATCGCCTGATGATCGGCGTGTTAAGAGATGAGCGACAACAGGGCGTATCGGAACGGCATCTTGAGGAATTGCTCGCGCCACATACGTTTGTGAGACTACACAACAATTCGTATGTCATTGACCGATTTTTACGCACAGGCCGCCCATTTGTTTACGAACATCCGAAGACCGACATTTCCCGCAGCATCCAGCATTTAACGCGGCGCATCGGGCGTGTTCGGGTTGGATTGGCGCTTGGCTCCGGTTCGGCGCGCGGTTTTGCGCATGTCGGCGTATTAAAAGTCCTGGAAGCGCATGACATTCCGATTGATATGATTGCCGGGGCCAGCATGGGAGCTTTTGTCGGCGGATTTTATGCGGCAGGAGTCAGCGCGGCGGAATTAGAAGAGATGGTATTGAGCTATCGCAGCAAGCGCAAAGTGCGCAAGACTATCTTTGACTTGACGATTCCCTGGTATGGCATTTCCAAAGGAAACCGGCTGGCAAAATTCATGCGCCATCGGCTCAAAGATATAACATTTGACGAACTGTCAATTCCCTTTGTGGCGATTGCGACTGACATCAGCAACGGCAATGAAGTGGTGCTGCGGCATGGGATTCTCTGGCAAGCATTACGCGCCAGCGGCTCAGTGCCGGTCTTGTTCGAACCGTATCATTTAGATGGGCGTTATTTGATTGATGGCGGCATTACAAACCCGCTTCCGACGGATGTGTTGATCGAAAACAATGTAGATATTATTATCTCCTGCGCGGTGAATACACTGCGCAAGCCAATCAAACTGCATGAAGAAAAAATGGATGAGCGCGAGGCTGTTCATGATGACGCGCCAATTACCTTGCCGCTCACAGATCGCAAATATGGGATTATTGACGCGCTTACCCGCTCGATGGGAATCATGTCTGCCGCGAATACGCTGCAAAAATCTCGACTCGCCGATATTGACATTCGCCCAAAAGTCTCACATATTGATTGGAATGATTTTCATCGCGGCGACGAACTCATGAAAGCCGGAGAACGCGCCGCAGAAGAGGCGATCCCGACGATCCTGGAATTGCTGAAAGAAAAGATTATGTAGGTTGAAATCCGAATATCGTAAGGAGGCATTTTGACGAAATATTCGGCATCTGTTTACTCGTATTCGTATGAAAAAAATTATCGCCATTTTCCTTCCGCATCAGGGATGTCCGCATCGGTGCGTATTTTGCAGCCAGCCCAACATCACTGGGGTCAGCGGCCAAAGACTGCCGACAACGGAAGAAATCTGCCAGCAGATTGAGCGCGCCCTCAGCGAGCCGAAAAGTCAGGAGCAAGGCGCGACCTTTGATGTGGCGTTTTATGGCGGGACATTTACTGGGATGTCGCTTGAAATTCAGCACGAATTCTTGCGTACTGCGCAAATCTATGTTGATCGCGATGAGATCGAAGGAATTCGGATTTCGACGCATCCGGCAATGATTAACGAGGCTGTTATTACGCTCCTTTCAAAATTTTCAGTGACATTGGTGGAAGTTGGCGCGCAATCGTTCGACGACGACGTGCTGAGATTAGCGCGTCGTGGACATACGGCAGAACAGGCCGAATACGCCATCCGCGCACTTCAATCGGCAGGAATGCGGGTAAGCATTCATCTCATGATCGGCTTGCCCGGAGATTCCTTTGAGAAAAGCATGGCATCGGCTCATAAAGCCGTCGAGCTTCATCCTGCCTGCATCCGCCTGCATCCGACGCTCGTGATTCGAAGCACGACCTTAGCAGATTGGTATCGCAAAGGGCGTTATGACGTACTGTCGCTTGAGGAAACGATCCGCACCTGCAAAGCGATGCTGACACTGTTTTACGACCAGAGGATACCAGTAGCGCGCATCGGCTTGCAGCCGACAGAAAGTCTGGAAGAAACCCTGATCGCCGGGCCGTATCATCCGGCGATCCGGCAGATGGTCGAATCTGCGATTTTTTTCGATCAAATGGCGGCGTGGTGTGAGACGCATCCGCCGGAATCGCATCGCATCGAATTTGCCGTGTCGCCGCAGGACCTTTCGACGGCTCGCGGTCAACGTAACGAAAATATTCGAAAGCTGCAACTCCGCTTTTCGCTTGACCAGGTGAACATTGTCGCCAATGCCGACCTCGCACGGGGCGAACTGCTCTGCCGAAATTCGGACGCTGTCTTCAAAGCCACGCTCCCGACTTTTTCCCCGCAATTTGCATAATCGTGTCCTCAAACAAGCTTTTGCGCTCCAACAGCATTATTCATCACTCTTAAACCTCGCGCAGGAGTGCGAAATCTTGATTTCGCTGTCAAATCAAGATTTGACACTCCTGGCATCACTCTTAAACCTCGCGCAGGAGTGCGAAATCTTGATTTCGCTGTCAAATCAAGATTTGACACTCCTGGCATCACTCTTAAACCTCGCGCAGGAGTGCGAAATCTTGATTTCGCTGTCAAATCAAGATTTGACACTCCTGGCATCACTCTTAAACCTCGCGCAGGAGTGCGAAATCTTGATTTCGCTGTCAAATCAAGATTTGACACTCCTGGCATCACTCTTAAACCTCGCGCAGGAGTGCGAAATCTTGATTTCGCTGTCAAATCAAGATTTGACACTCCTGGCGACCATAGGCAATTAACAACCTCCCGTCACCGTGACGGTCGCGACGATGTTGCTCTGAATATTGCTGAGATTGAGAAAGGCAGGGGTTGGCGTTGACGTACAGCCATCCGCTCCAGTACCTTCAGTATGAGCCGCTTTTCCGCTGACAGTAATGTTTAATACGTTACATTCCCCAGGAGTGGGCGCCATTACAAATGATTGTGATTCGCCAGATGATACGTTAAATGGGACGGATGGGGTAATCGTAAGACAACTTGAGGGATCGCCTAAATTATCAACAACCTTGATCGTTACCGTATAATTTCCTGACGCCCCGGCGGAACACCGGTTCTCCATTTTCGCGACGTTAAAAACGGGCGGTTGATCTTGTGGCGCATCATATAGTAGTGTGCCAGACGATTCGACGGTATCTGGCGCGATACGGTTCGGAGGAGTATCGCCATCCCAGCCAGACCAATCCCATGGAAATCCATACAACCGAACTGGCCCGTCGATCATCAATGGTTCATCTGAAAATGTCGCAGGGTATAAGGTGGCATTTTTCAGCACATCTCCATCTTTGAGGCCGATGCACAGCGTCGTGCCATTAGTGGTCTCAAAATCAATTGTAAAATCGGAGGTGGTGGCAGAGTCAATATTGGAGACCTGATAGGCTAACCGATAGCCATTCATCGTATTCTGTTCTGGCGCAGGAATGCCAACTGACAATAAGCCTTGACCATTCTCTGGCACAAAGACTTGCAAGTCGCCCTGATCGTATGATGCCCAATAATTGCTCAACGTTGACGCGGTTTCCGGCATTGTAGGGGTTCCGTGATTTCTATCAGACATTGAACAACTGACGAAGAACAGGGCGCTGCTTGCAATCAGAATGATTCCTCCTAAGAGACTTCGATTGAATGTGTTCATAAATTTTCTCCTTTGGCTGAGTTGCGCGTGTAAAGACAAGTGTACGGACAACGATGAAAAATTAAAAGAACCATGACATCATAACGCGTTGGTGTCAAGGTAAAATCTGCTCAAAAATATACACGATTCTGACGCGATTAGCCGTTGTAAAAAGCGCATCCAGGTAATGTAAAAAAGAAGCGCGTGCCGCTGCCTGATTCACTTTCGACCCATATCCTGCCGCCATTTTTTTCGACTAATTCTTTGCACAACACTAATCCTAAACCTGTGCCGGTTTCGCCGCGCGTTCCGACATGCGTATAATGCGCGTCAATGCGGAACAATTGCGCAACGTCTGCCTGAGGAATGCCGACGCCGGTATCAGCGACAGCGATTTCAACATCTTGCTCAAGAAGACGCGCCGAAAGGCGCACGCTACCGCCGTTCGGCGTAAACTTCAGCGCGTTCGAGACCAAATTGCGCAAGACGGTATAAATCATGCTATAATCCGCATAGACTCCGGTGTGTGAAGAAATCGCATGTTCGAGCGTGACCTGATTCTGTTCGGCATTTTCTCCAAAAAGATCAAGAATTTCGTCCGCAACTTCTGACAGACTGAAGGCTTCTGGGTGATATTCCAATGCGCCGCGCTGGATGCGCGCCCAGGTTAAAAGGTTCTCTAATAAGGTATGCAGACGTTTCGCCGATGCATGTATTTTCTCAGCGCGACGTTTAATTTCGTCTTTCGTGTCATGTTCGACGCGACTGATTAAGAGTTCGGCAAATCCCATCATCGTGTTAAGCGGGCTTCTGAGATCGTGGGAAATAATCGAAAAAAATTTGTCTTTGCTGGCGTTCGCCTCGCGCAACTCGGCTTCAGCGCGCGTGCGCTCGGCGATTTCTTGCTGCGCGGTGGTGTAGAGCCGGGCGTTTTCAATCGCCATGGCGGCGGACGCGGCAATCGGTTCGATAAATCGGAGATCATCTTTTGTGAAACGCCCCACGCGCGGATCAACCAGATTCAAGACGCCGATGACCTGGCTTTTGACTTTTAATGGGACGCTTAACATTGAGCGAACCGGAGCATCATCCGATGAGCCGACCGTTTTATGATGGCGCGGGTCTTCCAGGATATTCGAGCTGAGGATGCTTTCGCCATGTTCGGCAACCCATCCGGTAATGCCGCTGCCGAGAGGCAAACGCGCGTGACGCAGTTGGTCGCTGCCAGGACCAAGAATTTCACGGCATTCCAACTCCTGCCGATCTGCCGTAAACAACCAGATAGACGCCGAGACCGCCTGTAATAATGATTGCATTTCCTGCAATGCCGTAAAAAGCACGTCATGCAATTCGAGCGACGAACCGAGCATTTCGCCGAAATGATTCAGCACGGCTAACTCGCGATTGCGTTGCTGCAAGATTGCCTCCGCTTGCTTGCGCTCATGAATTTCTTGCTGCAATCGAAGATTATGCGTCCGAAGTTGAGTCTGCGCCTCTTTGAGGGCTAATTGCGTTTTGACACGCAGTAGGACTTCTTCTTGTTGAAACGGTTTGGTAATATAGTCCGTCGCGCCGAGCGAAAACGCTTTGATTTTTTCAGAGATATCGGTCAGTGCTGAAAGAAAAATGATTGGAATATCGCTGGTACGCGCGTCAGCTTTCAGTTGGCGGCAGACTTCAAACCCATCAATATCAGGCATCATGATGTCCAATAAAATCAGGTCTGGCGGAAGTTCCAACACCGCCCGCATAACCGCCTGTCCTTCTGTCAACAAACGAAGACGATAACCATAGCGTTCCAGGATCACTGCTAATAAATGCAGATTCCCGGGCTTGTCATCAACAATGAGAATGGACTCATTTGATGGTAATTCATTCATTTCTGACGTTCCTGATTGCTTCGACATATTGGCATATTTCCTGATAATGAGTTGCAATTCTGATAGAAGACGCTTATCGAAATTCTTCTGTCAAGAGAATAAAGACAAGACGGTTCGCATTTACTGATAACTCATCACGCAGCGGTCTGCATAGGCCGCATATTCAGCCAGGAGGCGCTCTTTTTTCATCTGATGCCTTTCGAAAAATGCGTTCAACGCAACCGCGCCACGCTCCCAGCTATCCCGCTCGAAGGTTGCTTTTTCCGCGCCGTTATCTGCCTGAAGCGCCGCATAAAAATGGGCAAGCGTGCCAGCGCGTTGATGCGCTTGATATTGGAGATAATGGCCAATTTCATGGAACAACAAAAAGAACGGCGGCGAAAAATCCTGCGCGTCAGGCTGATAAAACACAACAATGGAATGGACATCAGGCGACGGTGGATAATAATACGCGACTGCTGCCTGAATCGGCGCGAGTTGGATGGCGACCTCAGGAAAGGCGTCCCAGCAGAGAAACGCTTTCGCCTGATTGAGCAGATGTTTTGAAATCATATCGTTGATTCCAGACCTCACAGGTTTCAAAAACCTGTGAGGTCTGTTCCTCTTACTTCTGTTTTGTCGTTCTTTTTGCTTGACACGTTTGTCCGACACAAGAACTTTTTTCAGAATTATGAACGCATGGAGGGAATGACATTATGCCAACGAACGTGCTGGAATTTGCAAGGCGAGTCGAACATGATTCCGCGCTGCAAGAAGGATTGTCGCTATTGTTCGAGGCGATAGAAGCAAAAACGCCGTCGCGCCGCCTGTCGTACGCCGAATTTCTGGAATGGGCGGATGAAGATACGCTCGCGGAGTGGGAAAATGGAGAAATAACGATGAGTTCGCCAGCATCATTGATACATCAAGATATTGCGGGTTTTCTTGCGTTGATTTTACGAGTGTATGTGAACGCTCACGAACTTGGCACGATTATTTCAGCGCCGTTTCAAGTGAAATTGCCGGAAACCGGGCGCGAGCCTGACCTGCTGTTCGTCCGGCAGGAACACGCTGATCGGCTGCGTCCGACGTATTTGGATGGCGCGGCGGATGTCGTGGTGGAAATCATTTCGCCCGAAAGTCTGACTCGTGATCGCGGCGCGAAGTTTATCGAATACGAAGAAGCGGGCATTCCCGAATATTGGCTGATAGACCCGATCCGGCGCTGGACGGAATGTTATCAACTCGGCGACGAACGGCGCTATGTAACCGAGTTCGCTGGTAGTTCCGGCCTGTATCGCTCGGCGCAGATTCGCGATTTCTGGCTGCGAATCGAGTGGCTCTGGCAGACGCCGACCTTGCGCCTGACCGACGTGATGCGCGAATTGGAATTGATGTGAGGAGAAAAATTTCATGGATATTCATTTTACGGCGATTTTCCGAAAAGTTCAGGAAGGATACATTGCCTTTGTCGAGGAATTGCCCGGCGCGAATACACAGGGGCGCACGTTAGCCGAAGCTCGGGCAAATCTGAAAGAAGCGATTCGGCTCGTTTTGGAGGCCAATAAAATGCTTGCAGAAGAGCAATTAGATGAGCAGGATATTCGAGAACCGTTGTTGTTGAGTGTTGCATGAAACACCGAGATTTTATTCGGCATTTGCTGGCGCATGGCTGCGAACTGCTGCGAGAAGGAAGCAATCATTCCGTCTATGTGAATCGAGCGAATCGCAAAGTGTCCACTGTTCCGCGACATCGTGAAATCAACGATTTCCTTGCACGGAAAATTTGTAAAGATCTTGAAATTCCTGTGCCATAACGAAACACTAAAAAATATGATGTTATGCTCAGTATTTTACGAAAGCGACAACACCACCAAAGAAGGGATAGAAGGAATTGATTTAAGGAATTATTGACCACGAAATACACGAAAAATAAATTGGTGAGTAAATAAAGTTTTCGTGTGTTTCGTGGTTGCCTTAA
Source organism: Candidatus Moduliflexus flocculans (assembly GCA_000739515.1). Classification (GTDB taxonomy): domain Bacteria; phylum Moduliflexota; class Moduliflexia; order Moduliflexales; family Moduliflexaceae; genus Moduliflexus; species Moduliflexus flocculans. The sequence continues at coordinate 772,957 of DF820457.1, read as the reverse complement.
CGAGGAGATTATGGAGCAAAATTATTCGTTTTCCGACATCGAAGCAAAATGGCAGACACGCTGGAATGAGCAGCAATTATACAAAGTGACGGCCAATCCCGACAAGCCGAAACTCTATATTTTAGAGATGTTTCCGTATCCGTCCGGGAAAATCCACATGGGGCATGTGCGGAACTATTCCATCGGCGACGTGGTCGCGCGGTTCAAGATGATGCAGGGCTTCAACGTGCTGCATCCGATGGGCTGGGATTCGTTCGGGCTTCCGGCGGAAAACGCGGCCATCAAACATAAGCAGCATCCGGCGCAATGGACGCGCAACAATATCGCCTACATGAAAAACCAGTTGAAACAGCTTGGTTTCAGTTATGACTGGGATCGCGAAGTCGCGACCTGCGACCGCCTCTATTATAAATGGCAGCAATGGCTCTTTTTGAAAATTTACGAAAAAGGGCTGCTGTATAAGAAAAAATCCATCGTGAACTGGTGCGACGAGTGCAACACGTCGCTCGCGAACGAGCAGATTGAAGGGGACAAATGCTGGCGCGGGCATACCTCCATCGGGCAGCGGGAATTGGAGCAATGGCACATGCGCGTCACCGATTACGCCGACGAACTGCTCGCCTGTTGCGATTCGCTGGAAAAAGGCTGGCCGGAGCGCGTCTTGACGATGCAGCGTAACTGGATCGGCAAAAGCTACGGTACGTCCGTGCTATTCCCGTTGGCGGACGGCAGCGGCGACCTCGAAATTTTCACGACGCGGCCTGATACGCTCTTTGGCGCGACGTTTATGGTCTTAGCGCCAGAACATCCGATGGCGCGAAGTCTCTGCGCCGGAACGCCACACGAACCGGCGGTGCTGGAATTCGTCAACAAAGTCGGCTTGCAGGAAAAAGCGGTGCGCACCGACGACGCGACCGAAAAAGAAGGCGTCTTCACCGGCAAATACGCGATCAATCCGCTGACCAACGAACAGATTCCGATCTGGATTGCGAATTTCGTGTTGATGGAATACGGCACGGGCGCGATTATGTCCGTCCCGACGCACGATCAGCGAGATTTCGACTTTGCGAAAAAATACGGCCTGCCATTGCGCGTCGTGATTCAGCCACAAGGCGAAACGTTGTCGGCGGAGGAGATGACCGCCGCGTTCGTCGAAGACGGCTTCTTAGTCAATTCCGGCGAATTCAACGGCCTGCCGAACCGCGACGCGATTCAAAAAATTACCGAACATGTGGCGCAAAAGGGCATCGGCAAAGCGACCGTCAATTATCGCCTGCGGGATTGGGGGATTTCGCGTCAACGCTACTGGGGCAACCCGATTCCGATGATTTATTGCGACGATTGCGGCACGGTGCCTGTGCCGGAAAAAGATTTGCCGGTCATTCTGCCGGAAGATTTCGAATTTTCATCGCACGCGGGCAACCCGCTGACGAAAATGCCGGAATTTTTCAATGTGCCCTGCCCGAAATGCGGCAAACCGGCGCGGCGCGAAACCGACACGATGGACACGTTCGTAGATTCGTCGTGGTATTACATGCGCTATACCTGCCCGGATTACGATAAAGGGCCGTTAGACCCAGAATCAGTTAACTACTGGATGACGGTGGATCAATACATCGGCGGCATCGAACACGCGATTTTGCATCTACTCTATTCGCGCTTTTTCACAAAGGTGTTGCGGGATTTGGGACTCGTGAAATTCGATGAGCCGTTCAGCAATTTATTGACGCAGGGCATGGTGGTTGCTCCGACGTTTTACCGCGATCTCCCCGGCGACAAAAAAGAATGGATCAATCAGGGCGACATTGACATCGCCACTGACGAACGCGGCGTTCCGGTCAGCGCAACGTTAAAAGCCGACGGCCTGCCGGTAATTATCGGCGCGACGGAAAAAATGTCGAAATCAAAGAATAACGGCGTTGATCCGCAAAGCCAGATTGACAAATTCGGCGCAGATGCGACGCGCCTCTTCATTCTCTTCGCCGCGCCGCCGGAAAAAGATTTGAATTGGAACGATCAAGCGGCTGAAGGGAGTTTCCGCTTTGTGACCAGGATGTGGCGGCTGGTCTATACGACTCTGCCGGATATCCAGGGTGTGCAGGTCGGGGAGATCGATCACGCCGCGCTGCCGAAAGCCGTCCGTGACTTGCGCCGCAAAACGCATTCTACCATCAAAAAAGTGACCGAAGATTTGGACGGGCGTTTCCATTTCAATACCGCCATCAGTGCGGTGATGGAATTGCTGAACGAAATCAACGGCGTTGTTCTGCCCGAATCCGGCGCGGATCGCGACATCGCGGCACGAGTGCTGCGGGAAGCGGTCGAGGCGATGGTGTTCCTGATGTCGCCATTCACGCCGCATGTCTGCGAAGAATTATGGGAAGTTTTAGGCCACACGAAGAGCATTTTCACGGAGAAATGGATTGCATTTGATGCCGAAGCCGCAAAAGCTGAGGAAATCCTGATTGTCGTGCAGGTGAACGGCAAAGTCCGCAGCAAGCTGACGGTGGCGGCGGATGCCTCAGAAGATGAGATTCGACAGGGCGCGTTGACCGACGAACGCGTCGTCGCCTTCATGGAAGGCAAAACGCCGAAAAAGGTCATTGTCGTGCCGGGTAAACTCATCAATATTGTCATTTAACATTTGTAGAGACGCCCCGCCGGGGCGTCTCTACGTTTTCTTTGGATCGAATGAAACAATTATTTTATCTCTTAATGCCGCTGCTATTGGCCATGACCGGCTGCGGCTATACGTTGGTCGGACAGGGGAACCTGCCGACTCATATTAAGACGATTGCGATTCCCGTGTTCGAAAATACGACACTGGAAGAGGGAATCGAGCAATCAATCACGAATGCGGCGGTGCAGGAGTTTGCGCGCGGCGGCAAGGTGAAACTAGTGTCAGAAGATAAGGCTGACGCCTTATTAACGGGCAAAATCGTCCTGTACAAAAATAAAGAAGGCGTGCAGTACGAAAATGTTGATGATAAAACAGAAGTCAAAACCTATAAGTTAACAGTGGCAGTGAATGTTGAACTGAAAGACCTCGTCAATGATACAGTCCTCTGGAAAACTGAGGGATTATCTGAGAATCAGGATTACGAAGGCGGCCCTGAGATCGGGGCAACTGAAGAAAAAGACAACGAACGTGAGGCGCTTGCGGAAATTTCCAAAAGACTGGCCGGAAAAATTCGTGCGCTTTCGACTGAAGGTTTTTGATTTCCCTGAAGTTTTAATCACGAAACGCACAAAATACACGAAAACTACAAAGAATTGGAGAAAGAAAAGAATTTTTGATTCGTTCCTTTCTCCCATTCCTTGTAGTTTTTGTGTATTTCGCGTGTTTCGTGGTATAATACATGGCCGGAAAAAACGATACGCTCAATTATAACGAATTCACGCGGCAGGTGGAAAAAGGCCAGATTAAGCCATTGTATGTTTTTCAGGGGCAAGAGACCTTCTTGATGGAAGAAGCGCTTGACTTGCTGAAAAAAACGCTCATTGCCGATTCTGCCGCCGATTTCAATTTCAACAAATTCTCCGCTGCCGACGCCAATATCGGCGACCTGCTGGATCAAGCGCAGACCATGCCATTTCTCAGCAAATGGCGGCTGATTATTCTGACCGACGCGCACGACCTCTCTGCCGCCGCGCAAAAGCTGATGCTCCCCTATCTGACCAATCCGAACGTTTCCACCTGCCTCGTGATGACCGCGACCAAATTGGACAGCCGCACGAAATTCGCGCAGGCGCTCGCAGAACATGGCGAAACCGTGCAATTCTGGAAATTGTTTGAGCGCGATCTTCCTGGCTGGATTATTAATCGGGCAAAACGCTACGGCTACACGATGACGCAGCAGACGGCCTCGTATCTGTTCGAGATTGTTGGTAACGAACTGCGACAATTGGACAATGAGATCAAAAAAATGATCGCCTATACGACGACCAAAGAGATCACGATTGCGGTCGCGCAACAGGTCGTCGGCGATGTGCGTGAGCGGGATGTGTTTGAATTGGTAGATGCCATCGGCGCGGGAAACGTGATTCACGCCTTAAAAATTCTGCGCCAACTGCTGATTGAAGGGGAAGAGCCGCTGAAAATTCTCGCGTTGATTACGCGCCAGATTCGGTTACTCTGGAAAACGAAGGCATGTGTGAATGAGCAAAAGTCAATTTCCGCGCAGCAGCTTGCCGGAAAAATCAGCGTCGCGCCACGCTCGGCGGAAACCCTGCTGCAACAAGCGCCGCGCTTTTCGCAGCAAAAGCTGAAATCCGCATTGAAACGCATTGGCTCGGTAGATCGCGCCCTGAAAACCAGCACCAACGATCCGAATATTCTGTTGGAAGATTTGTTTATTGACTTGTGTATGTAGGGGCGTTCAATTGAACGTCCCTACAAATAAAAAAAGCCGTCAGACTCTTTAAAAGAGTCTGACGGCTTACAAAAAATGGTGGACGGGACGAGGCTCGAACTCGCGGCCTTCGGAGTGCGATTCCGACGCTCTCCCAAACTGAGCTACCCGCCCACAACTGATGATGTTATAAAAAAATCTCGCCGCGCTTTTGTCAAGATATTTTTGACATCATGCCAAAATTTCTGCCGTTTCATACACCCATTCCATATTTAGATACCGCTGTAAGCAGCTTATCAATGTTTCGAAACGAATCGGTTTCTCAAGAAAATCGTTGCTTCCAGCCTTCATGCTTTCGTCGCGTATCTGGCGCATCAGGCTGGCTGACATGCCAATAACGATTGCCTGATCAAGCCCTGGAATCTGGCGGACATGCCGGATAACTTCGAAGCCATTCAGCACCGGCATGCTGACATCAATCAGAATCATTTCCGGGTGATGCTGCGCCGCTTTCGCCAGCACATCGAAGCCGTCCACCGCCTCGATAATGCCGAAACCTAACGGCAGAAGCATTTCTTTCAAAACAACGCGATTTTCATAGCGATCATCGGCAATCAGAATTTTTCGCAAATGACCTTTGAATCCGACGATTTTCGACTGTGTCGGCATCTCGACGAAATCATCGTCTCCCTCCGCTTCTGGCAAGGCCAAATCAATCCAGAATAACGAGCCTCTTTCAGGCTGGCTTGTGACTTTAATCTCGCTTCCCATGAGTTCGGCCAACTGTTGGCTGAACGCTAATGCCAATCCAGAACCTTCGCGGTGAATCGCGGCTTTTTTGATACGGTGAAATGGATGAAAAATTTGTTTAAGATGCGCCGGCGGAATGCCAATCCCGGTGTCTTCGATTTCGAAGCGAATGCTTGGCGTCAGGCGAGTGCGGGCATCGTGAATGTCTGTCTGCGCGGGCGGCGTTTCCAATGAAGAGGCAACGGTCAAAAATGGCATGACGCGAAATATTATTTTCCCGCGTTCCGTAAATTTGACGGCATTATCCAGTAAATTCAACAGAATTTGCCGGATGCGCTGTTCATCCCCATGAACTCGCCTGGGCAATTCTTCCGAAAACGCCGTTTCGAAAATAAGTTGCTTTTGTTCGGCTTGCAGGCGAGCAACTTCGGCAATGTTCCATAAGCAATGCCGCAAGTTAAAATCGGATGTTTCCAGAGGCAGATAATGGGTTTCGAGTTGCGAATAACTCATAATATCTGTCAGCGTGGTTAGTAGCTGTTCGCTATGCCGATGGATGACGTCTATGGCCTTGCGCTGCTTTTGCGAGAGCCGATCTTTGCCGATAATCTGAGTATATCCGAGAATGACATTCAGATGCGTTCGCAGTTCCTGACTCATGGCCGACAGAAATTCACTGCGCGTCTGCCGTTCGTTTTCGACCTCTTGCTGCAAGCGCAAACATTCTGCCCGTTGATGTTCTTCTTCCTGGCGTCGAATGTTGAGTTGCGCCTGCAATTCTATCTGGCGAGCGTTCACGTTCTGGCGATATCGCCAAAACGCATAGAAACAAGCAAGAAGGCTGCCACAGAAAAGAAAAAACCCAAATGTCATCATAGGAACTCCTATTGTTTGGGTGTTTCGATGAGATCGGGAAGCAACGCAAGCTCTCGTTCTGCCGCAAGCTGCTCGATCAGATGTAATTCTTCTTGCGCGTCAAGGAGCGCGGCAGGCACGTTCGCGGCAATTTGCGTATTCACGAAGCGATGCCACAATAACCGCCAGGGGTTTTCTAATTCAGGGTATTCCACCAACTGCACCTCATCCTTTTCTGGAATATTCAGTTGTTTTTTCATGGCTGCGATCACTTCGTCAAATCCGCCGATTTCGTCCACTAAGCCGTTTTCAAGCCCCTGTCGCCCCGTCCAGACTCGCCCCTGCGCAATTGCGTCTGTCGCTTCGACTGTGAGGTGGCGACCATTCGCCACGCCTTCGACAAAGCCATCGTAAAACTGCCGGAGATAATGCTCCATGCGCTGCGTTTCTTCCGAGGTGCGAGGCCGCGAGGTGGAAAAAATGCCGGAATTTTTCCCGCGTTCGATGATTTCCATATTGATGCCGAGCCATTCTTGCAGGCGTTGAAAATGATAAAACGTGCTGTAAATGCCGATAGAGCCAGTGATGGTCAGCGGATACGCAAAAATTTTATCCGCCGGCGCGGACATCATATAACCGCCCGAAGCGGCGAGCGTGGACATCGAGATCATCACCGGCTTTTTTTCTTTGAGTTTTTCGACGGCATGGCGAATTTCATCAGACGCCGATGCGCCGCCGCCGCCGCTGTCAAGCCGGATGATCACGCCTTTGATCTCTTTGTCTTTTCTGACTTTTTCAAGGAGTTCAGTCAACGATTCCGATCCGATCATCGGGGATTGCGCGCCAATCGGCGAGCTTTTCCCGGAAATAATAACGCCGCTGGCGTAGATCATCGCGATTTTTTCGCCGGTAGTGTATAAATTGGGCGCGTCCACCTTCACCCGCGCATACTGGGAATTATTGACCGAAGGCAGTTCCGGCTCTTCTTTCTCGTCTTTTGCGTTCTCCGCCTTCTTGCTTTCCGAGGCCGGTTTATCCGTCGCACTCGCGGATCCTGGCTTCATGATCCCTAATTCGACCTTTAACGCATGTTCGAAATCTTTTTCATAGACCAACTCATCCACCAACCCCATTTCAAGGGCGTCTTTGGCAGAAAAGAAACCGCTGTCAACCCAGCCTTTGACCGTTTCCTGCGAGACCTTGCGGTTAGCGGCAGCCTGTTCGACAAAGTTGTTATAAAAAGCCTCAAGCAGGATGTTAGAGACTTCGCGATGTTCATCCGACATTTTTTCCAGCATTTCGGGCTGCGGGCCGGTTTTGTATTTGCCGATATAAATATGCTCTGGCGTGATGCCGATTTTATCGAGCAGCTTGCGATAAAACGGCATTTCCATGCTGAAAACCGCAAAATCCATTCCCCCGGAAGGAGACATGTAGATTTTATCCCCAAGGCTGGCAAACAGATATTTGCCCGGATATGCCCAATCCATGTACACGAAAATTTTCTTGCCAGCCGCCTTGAATTGGGCAAGTTCTTCGCGAATTTCGCTGCCCGTGCCATAACTCATGCCGTAGCCTTTCAGCGTGAGCGCAATGCCAGTAATTCGAGGGTCTTTCGTGGCTTTTCGGAGATTGTTCAGCATTCCGCGCAGCGTTTGCACATCTTCGCCGAGGATATGCTGCGCCGTGCTGCCGAAGGCCGGCCCTTCGAGAATCATTCCATCCAGCGTGATGGACAGCAGCGAATTGTCCTTAACCTTTGGAACGCGATTGACTTCCCGGAAGAACCATCCCACCGAAATAATCAGAGCAAGAAACAACGCTAACCAGACACCAACGAAAATGTGACGGAGAATTTTGAAAGCCTGTTTAATCCATCTCCACAATGAGATGCGAAGGCGAGTTCTGCGGAATGATGACATGATTTATACCTCTGATGTTTAGTTTTTCGATTTGAATTCCAACGGAGCGTAAATTCAATACGATACAGAAGGGTGAATTATCAGGCAGGCATAACATAGCGGAAAAATTCTGTCAAATAGTTCTTGGCGGAAAATCAATTTCTCTCTTGACACAGCCTCTTGCTCTGAAATAGAGGCCGCCCATTATGAACAAATCTCTCTGGCGATTGTTATATGCCCGTCTCGCGTCTCCGCTGGCAAACGTCATTTTGCCGATTGTGGCGCGGAACCTCCCGAATTTACAGGCCGGATTGGAAGGCCGAAAAAACCTCTGGCAGCGGCTTGAAGCGCAGTTAACACAGCGTAATCCGGCGAAGCCGCTGATCTGGTTTCATGTCGCCAGCGCAGGCGAATTTTTGCAGGCGCAGCCGGTGATGGAGCGCTGTTATCAAAACGGCTATGAATGCGCGGTGACATTCACGTCAGTGAACGGCTACACATGGGGACAGCGCGCCAAATTCGCGCCAGGCTTCGAGCCGGTGATCAAAGAATATCTGCCGTTCGATACCGCGCCGAACATGCGCCGCATGCTGACGCTGTTGCGTCCGGCCGCGATTGTGTACGTGCAATATGATTTGTGGCCGAACCTGATCTGGGAATCCCGCGACGCCGGGATTCCGCAATTCCTGATTTCCGCGACCATTCAGCCGAAATCGCAGCGCTTCGCGTCCTATTTTTCGCGATCATTTTATCAAACGATTTATGCCTGTTTGAATGGGATTTTTACGGTCACGGACGATGACCGTCAACGTTTTCTTGTTACGAATCCGCATCATCCGAATATCCAGGTCGCCGGGAATACGCGCTTCGACAGCGTATTAGACCGCAAAAAGCGCGTAACGCCGCCGAAATTGCCGGATTCTATTCTGGGAAAATTTATTGTTATTGCGGGAAGTTCGTGGCCGCCGGATGAACATTGCATCTTTCCAGCGTTGTGCGAAGCGCTTGAGCAATGGCCGAACCTGTTCGTGATTATCGCGCCGCACGAACCGACGCCAGACCATCTCAACCACGCCGAAACCTTTTTTCACGACGTGCCGTTTGCGCGATTCACGACATTACAGCAGCAGCCCGATCTGCCATGCCGCATCTTGCTGATAGACACGGTCGGCGTGCTGTCGTCGCTCTATTCGGTCGCCACGCTCGCCTATGTCGGCGGCGCGTTCACGACCGGCGTGCATAACGTCATGGAACCGGCGGTCATGGGCTTGCCGGTCATTTTCGGCCCGAAACATCAGAACGCCGCCGAAGCCGTTGACCTGACGCAGCGCGGCGCAGCCTTCAGCGTCGCCACGCCCGACGAGTTTCGCGCCATCCTCTTCAAATTCTTAGAACAGCCCGAAGAATGCCGACGACTTGGACAAATGGCGCGACAGGCGATTGAAGCGCAGGCTGGCGCTGCTGACCGATGTTTTGGCTTGATTTCCAGCGGAATTCGGTGAGATGCTTGTTTTGGAAGGGTAATTGCCATTCGCCCGCCGCTCAAACGGCGAGCGAACGTTTTGCTTCACGCAATGTCGTCAGGCATAAACAGGTGATTCAGCTACTCAGCCGATTTGATTGATTGGATGATTGCGGTTAACTCGTCATTATATTTCTTTAAGCCTTCTTCGTTCGCAAACGCATACAGCAAGCAGGTGGTCTCTTCGCTTGGGAAAAAGATGGACACGCGCAGGCTCATCGGCTCGCCGTCTTCTTTCCATTTTGCGGTTGCGTATTCAGACCAGAATTCAATGTCATTGATGGTCTCTTCTTCTGGTTCGCCAGTGTATTCAATATCTTTGAAACTCTGTTGAATCGGCTCATCAACAATCGAATCCCAGGTTTCCTGATCGATTTTATCAACATCTTTCGCGGCAAGTGGCTGAATGATGAAGGCAATGCCTTCTTCTTTCGCCACGACTAACTGCACGGTATCGCCGGTTTCTTTTGTTTCTACCTTCCAGGAATCGGGAATGACCACCGAAAATTCCGCGCTTTCCTGCGTCGGATAATAATAGGTCGTGGACTCTTCAGCCCACGCCAGACTTGTCGCCAATACAGCAAACAAGAGAACCATCAATAATTTTTTCATAGCAACACTCCTGTGTATGACAAGTTCATGCGTCGCCATTGCGTGACAGGGCAGGGAATATTTTGAGGGTTACGCCTGTCAAGAAAATTCAATCCGAACGCGATCTCGCCGCGCTGAAAGACCCGAACCGCCACAGCCAAAACGCAAGCTGTCAGACACCGTACAAGATGTCTGACAGCTTTTATTCAGTCTGCCCATGAAATGTCCCTGGTGGGACGAAACAGCGGCCTTACATCTTCCAATTCACCATGCTGCGGTTGAGGTAGTCAATCAGGACTTCTTCGAAGGCGAGACTGGTGTTAAAGACGTAATAATTCATGTTATACGTGTCGCAAAATTGGCGGGCGCTGGCGAGAAACGCCTCGATTTTCTGCTGATAGAGTTTCGCGAAATTCGCGTCTATGAACGTGGCGCGTTTTTCGCCGGTTTCCATGTCGCGCAGCATAATCGAGCCGGTCTGCGTCCAGGCGAGTTCTTCGCGATCCAGCACGTGAATCAGGTGAATGTCGAAATTGCGGTAGGCGAGCGCTTTCAGGCCGTCTTCATAACCTTTGGGGTCGAAAAGATCGGTCAAGACGACGACGATGCCGGGAAATCTGCCGATGGCGGCGTAGTCGGTCAGGCAGGCGTTCAAATCGGTCGCCTGTTTCGGTTCGAGATGATGCAGAAAATGGAGAATGTCGGCGTAACGGCGCTTACCGCGCACGGCAGATTTGAATTCGTCGAGCGAATCGGCGAACGACGCGACGGTCACGCGGTCGAGATTGGCGAGGCAGATGTAGCTGATGGCGGCGGCGAACTTTTTTGCGCCGGTCAGTTTCGACGGATTGCCGAATCCCATTGAATTGCTGATGTCGAGCAGAAGATGGATCGTCTGGTTTTCTTCCGCATGAAACAGCTTGATAAAGAGCTTTTCGAACCGGCCATAGACGCTCCAATCCACATAGCGCAAGTCGTCGCCGATTTGATAGGAACGATAGTCTAAAAACTCGCTCCCCTCGCCGCTGCGCCAGGATTTGTGTTCGCCGCGATGCGGTCCCTTGACGCCCTTTTGGGTCATCAATTTGATTTTTTCCAATTGTTTCAGGAATCGTTCGTCGAGAAAGGTGTCCATGATTATGATCGGCATCGTAGAGACGCACGGCCGTGCGTCTCTACGCGGTTAATCCACCACGCGCCCCGGATACATGATTTTTTTCTCCGGGATGCTGTCGAGAATTTCGTCAATCAAATCGTCCGGGTCAAGCCCTTCCGCTTCGCCTCGAATATTCAGCACGACGCGGTGGCGTAGGGCGGGTTTGGCGATGGCGTTGATGTCGTCGCGGGAGACGTTATAACGGCCATCCAATAGCGCCGACGCTTTTCCGGCCAGCACAAGGCTCTGCACGCCGCGCGGACTTGAGCCGTACATGACGTATTTTTTGACGTTTTCCGTCGCGTATTGATCGGTCGGATGCGTCGCCATAATCAGGCGGATAATGTAGTTTTTGACATGTACCGCAATCGGTACTTCCCGCACGAGCGAGCGCATCTGCAAAATCGCGTCAGCCTGAAGCACTTCTTGCAACTCGGTTTGCTGGCCTTCGGTCGTTTTCTCAATGATATGCAGCAATTCTTCGTGCGTCGGAAAGGCGACGCGCAACTTAAAGAAAAAGCGGTCAATCTGCGCTTCCGGCAGCGGGTACGTCCCTTCCATTTCAATCGGGTTTTGCGTCGCCAACACCATGAACGGCGGCGTCATCGAGTATTCCTGACCGAAAATCGTGACTTTTTGTTCCTGCATCGCCTCTAACAGCGCGGATTGCGTTTTCGGGCTGGCACGGTTGATTTCGTCGGCTAAAATCAGTTGGCCAAAAATCGGCCCTTTGAAAAATTCGAAAAAGCGATTGCCGCCCTCGTCCTCTTTGACCATGTTTGTGCCGAGAATGTCGGCGGGCATCAAATCGGGCGTAAATTGAATGCGCGAATATTTGAGGCGCAAAATCTGACTCAGCGACTTGACTAAGAGCGTTTTGCCAAGCCCCGGCACGCCTTCAATCAGGGCGTGTCCGCCGCAGAGCAGTGTAATAAACAACTGCCGCACCGTCGTCTCCTGTCCTACAATCGTTTTGGAAAGCTCCGCATGAACGCGGTCGAATTGCTGTTTGACCATTTCAATCTGCTGTTCCGGTGTTGCCATGTTTCGCTCCTTATTGGGACGACAACGAATTAAAGAAGGGAACGAATGAATTCGTTGCGTTCTCCAATTCGTTCCCTTCTTCAATTCGTTGTTCTTTGCTCCGCTGTCACGCCAATCGCTAAAAAATAATTTTTGATATATTCGCGATAATTCAGCGGCAATTTCTCCTGCTGCAAGACGCTTTCGAGTTCTTGCTGGTACGGGCGGATCACCTCTTCGGTCGGCGCGTTCGCGTTGCCGATGCGCGTGACGGAGCGGATATGCGCGGAGTAGTCGTTTTTTACCGCCTGCGCCGTTTTTTCTGTCTCAATCTGCCCTTTCGATGTTTCAAGCTCCGAAGGCGCATACTTCTGATTATCGCCAGGATTTAGCCCGGCAGAGGCCGAACCATCGCTTTTTTCTTCTTGCCCTTGCATTCCAGGCGCTTGATCGATCGGCCTTCCGTTTCCAGAAAGCATGTTACCTTGCGCGACATGCTGATCATCGCCATTGCCTTCGCGGGAAGCGGTTGAATTGGTCGGTTGATTCTCCGCTTCCTCCGGCGTTTCCGATGAGGCCGTTTTTTCGGAATTCTCGCCATTTTGTCCGGCAGATTGCGTCGGCTTGCCTTCGCTCGCGCCCGAATCATTTCCCTGATCCGCTTGCTGCGCCATTTGCGATAACGCTTCGCGCAGGCTGTTCAACTCGTCCTCGCTGACTGTTGCAATATTGCTACTATCTTGCGAATTCTGCCGCTGAAGCATTCGGGCAAGCAAGTCCCGCATCTGCTGCGCCGGCGCAGAAAGGGGAACCTGATTAAATTGCGCGTTATCGAGCGTTTGCCCATTTTCCGAAGTGTCGAGCAATTGTTCCTGTTGGCTTTGCAGGTCTTGCAGCGCGTCATTGACAGCCGCCGCGAATTCTTGCTTCGTCAGTTCGCGCTGTTCCAACGCTTTCGCGAAATCATTCATTTTCTGAAACAATTCGCGTTGCTCCCGCTGCTGGTGTTGTTTGCGCCGCGCTTCGGAAGATGTTGTCAATTTTTCCGGCTGCGCTGTTTCCGGCGGCGTCAATGTTTGCTGCGGCGGGTTGGGCGTAAGCGCGGGAAAGATGTTCCCGCCAATCGTCAACAGAGCCAGGTGAATCAGCAGCAACGCGCCGCCCCAGATTGCGAATTTCAGCAATGGAAACGGCTGGAGTGTCGCAAAATTCAGTTGGCCGAGGCGCTGTCCGGCGTGTTCGATGAGCGGCGGCGCAAAGAGCGACGACTTGCCGGAACGCTGATATTCGTAAGCGGTGCTGAGTTCATCATGCAGGCGCAGGCGCGTATCGAACTCGATAAGTCGGTGCGCTAACGGCTTTTGTAATACGATGACGGCTATAAGCGCAGCAATGGCGGAGAGGCCGCCGATGACGCTGTAAAATGCCGTATCTTTTGGCAGAGCAAGCCAACCCGAACGTTCGATAATGAGAAGAAGCGTATACAGCGAGCCTGCGCTCAAGCTTGCAAATAAGAGGAATTGCGCGGCGTTCTGCCAGAAGATGCGCCGTCGTAACGCGCTGATGCGATTGGAAAAAAGAGAGGTGACAGCCATAGTGTTTTCAATTCCTCCTCTTTGAAACTGCTCAGATTGCGCATAAGCAGGGATGTCAAACTAATTCCATTTGGCCGCCCTACAGGACTGCCATAAAATTTTGCATCAGCAAAAAGACCTCACAGGTGTCCAACACCTGTGAGGTCTGCTGAATTATAGCCCTTTGGCAAGGTGATAATACATTTCGTTCCAATGGAGTTCTTTTTTGAATTCCCGCAGATCGGTCTTCTCGTTAATGACCAGGAATTCGACTCCGGCCATTTCAGCGAAATCTTCCAATTGTTCGACTGTCACGGCCTGGCTGAAACCAGCGTGATGCGCTCCGCCTGCCAGAATCCACGCGGCGGCGGCGACTTTCAAATTCGGTTTTGGATCCCAGAGCACCCGCGCAACCGGCAATTTCGGCAGGTCTTTTTCAGGCGTAACGACATCCACTTCGTTCACAATTAAACGGAAACGATTGCCCATGTCAATTAAGGACGCATTTAAGCCCGCGCCGTTTCCGACATTAAACACGAGGCGCACCGGATCGGCCTTGCCGCCGATAGAGAGCGGATGCACTTCCACTTTCGGCTTGTCAGAGGCAATCGAAGGGCACACTTCCAGCATGTGCGCCCCAAGCACTCTCATGCCGGTTGGATCGAGATGGTAGGTGTAATCTTCCATAAACGACGTGCCGCCTTTCAAGCCGGAGGCCATCACTTTCATTGCTCGCACGAGCGCCGCGGTTTTCCAATCGCCTTCGCCGCCGAAGCCGTAGCCATCGGCCATTAACCGCTGCACGGCGATGCCTGGCAGTTGTTCGAGGCCATACAGGTTTTCAAATGAGGTGGTAAAACCTTTAAAATTGCCTTCTTTCAAAAAGGCCCGCATTCCGGCTTCGATTTTTACGGCATGGCGCAGTGACTGATACTGGCTGCCGCCTGCCAGCAATTCTTTGGCAACGACAAACTGATTATTGTAGTCGGAAATGAGCGCATCAATTTCTGCATCGGTCACGGCATTAACATATTTGACGAGATCGCCGACGGCATAGCCATTCACGGAATACCCTAAGCGGATTTGCGCCTCAACTTTATCGCCTTCTGTCACGGCGACTTCGCGCATATTGTCGCCGAATCGGGCGAATTTCGCGCCTTGCGCGTCTGCCCAGGCGCAGGCAGTTCTCGCCCAATAACCAATCTGGCGCTGCACGTCGTCTTCCTGCCAGAACCCGACCACAACTTTGCGCTCTTTCCGCATTCTGGTGCAAATGAAACCAAATTCGCGATCACCGTGCGCGGATTGATTCAAGTTCATGAAATCCATGTCAATCGTTGCCCAGGGAATGTCGCGGTTGAATTGGGTATGCAGATGCAGGAACGGCTTGCGCAACGCGCGGAATCCGGCAATCCACATTTTCGACGGGGAAAAGGTGTGCATCCAGGTGATTACGCCCACGCAGTTTTTGGCGCTGTTGGCCTCAACCATAATATTATAAATCGAATCCGGCGTGGTTAAGACCGGTTTGAATACGATTTTGACTGGGATATGCGCCGATTGATCAAGCGCATCGGCAATCGTTTTGGAATTTTCAGCCACCTGTTTCAGCGTTTCCGGGCCGTACAGATGTTGGCTGCCAGTGAGAAACCAGACCTCGAATTGTTGTACATCCATCATATCGTTTTCCTCCTATTTCGTTGTTTGTTGTTATGCCAACTGTGTTTGAACAGATCATCTATTCGGTAGAGACGCCCCGCCGGAGCGTCTCTACGGTGTCAGGCGAATATGATCGAATTGACCGCAATTGGCATTCTCTTCCTACAAATATTGCGAAGGGATTATCCTTCGCTCGCATGTTCAGCGGGAACGCCCTCAAGCGTCGGGCGGATTCGCTCTGAAAATACGACGACCTGGTTACGCCCGCTGTGCTTAGCATAATAGAGCGCATTATCTGCGGCGTTCACCAGGCTATGCACATCCTGTCCATGTTCGGGCGCAGACGCGACCCCGACAGACACAGTAATGTGGTAATCATGCTGCTGATATGGCACCGCCATCTCTCGCACGCGCCTGAGCAGTTCGTTGGCGCGTTGCGACGCGATCTCGATTGTGGTATCAGGCAAAATCAATAAAAATTCTTCGCCACCATACCGGCAGGCAATATCGCCGCCGCGAATATTTTTCTGGAATAACGCGCTGAGTTCTTGCAAGACAACATCACCCGCTTCATGGCCATGCGTATCATTAAAGGTTTTAAAATGGTCAACGTCAATCATCAATATTCCCAACGACGCTCGTTTTCGCGCAACTCGGCGCACTTCGTTGGCTAACGCTTCTTCCATATACCGCCGATTATACAGGTTGGTCAATGGATCGCGCGTGACTTGCATCTGCAATTCCATCTTCATGCGGATATTCGCAAGATAGAGGGCATATTGCTCCGCGACTCTGGTGCTGATGAGTTGTCTCGATTCGGCTTGTCGAATGCTCTCCTCATCTAATTCGTCAGCAAGGCTGCGTTCGAAAAACAGAAACAGAATCCCCAGAATCTCTTTCTCCGTGCCGCGCAACGCATACGGAATGCCTTCGGTTTCTTCGAGACAGGTGACATAAAAATGCAAGGATTTCTTTTTGGGCTGCTCGATGGTAAAAATCCGCCCCCCGGGCATATTCCATTCAGAACTTTTTAAGACCGAGGCCGAGGGCGGCGTCCCTCCCCATGCAACAGCAACGCTCAACTCGCTTTGATGTTCATTGAGCAAATACAAGCAGCCGGAGGTCTTTGGAAAAAGCTGCGAACAAATTTCCCGAAGAACGGGGTATGTCTCAGATTCATTCTGGCAGCCTTGCAAGGCATTTGTCATCTGATTCAGCAGATCGAGTTCCCAGTTTCGCCTTCGCATGGCATCTTCGATCCGCTTCCGTTCGCGAATTTCCTGCTCAAACAACAAGTTTTTTTGCTGCAACGTCTGCTGCAATTGTCGGATCGTCAGATGGGTTTGAATTCTCGCCAGCACTTCCTGCGGCTGGAACGGCTTGGTAATATAATCTACCCCGCCGATGGAGAACGCTTTGACTTTATCCACCACGCTGTTTAACGCGCTGATAAAAATGATCGGAATGTCGCGCAACTCTTCGTCAGCTTTGAGTCGCTCGCAAATCTCATAGCCCGTCATGCCTGGCATCATAATATCAAGCAAAATAATATCCGGCGGGTTCGTTTTGGCAGAGGAGATTGCTAAAATGCCATCTAATACCGGGCGCACGATATAGCCTTCTTGCACGAGAATGCCTGAAAGCAGGCGCAAGTTATCGCGGGAATCGTCCACGATCAGAATATTAGATTTTATCGGCGAAGACGCAGCAGTTGTGTTCATAGATTCTCTTGCGTGAAAGGAATGCGGATCGTAAATGTCGTCAGCCCCCCGGGAATACTCGCGCATTCGATCTGGCCGTGAAGCTTGCGCGTGACAAGATTATGCACGATATTCATGCCCAATCCTGTCCCGCCCTGATGGCGTTTTGTGGTATAAAAGGCTTCAAACACCCGCGCGCACTGTTCTTGATCCATGCCCTTTCCGTTATCGCTATATGTGATGACGATCAATGAGTTCTCACAGGTCACATCAAGTCGAATCTCCCCTCCGGCTTGCTGCTCGAAGCCGTGAATCACCGAATTCATGACTAAATTGCTGATAATTTGCGAAAACGCTCCGGGAAAGCTCTCAATTTCCAGCCAATCCGGACAATTCAACAGAAGATGACACTCGGCCAGTTTCAATGCGGGCGTGAGATTCAACACAATCTCATCAAGGTACGATTTCAGGTGAAATCGGCGCAGAGTTCCACTGATCTGATCAACAGCCATTTCTTTAAAGCTCTGTGTGCGTTCCGCTGCAAGATACATGTTTTTGACAAGAATCTGCGAGGCTTCCGCCACCGTTTTTACATAGGTTTCCAGCGCAGAGCGTTTGAGCGGGTGCAGTTCGTACGAATTCCGAAATTCCTGAGTAATTTCTTCTAAATGCGACGCTGCCGTCAGGCCGACCCCAATCGGCGTATTGATTTCGTGTGCAATCCCGGCCACTAACGAGACCAATAAACTCATTTTTTCGGACTGAATCAATTGCTCCTGCGTTTTTTGCAACGTTTCCAGGGCATCTTTCAACTCATGCGTGCGTTCCGCTACGCGCTGTTCAAGTTCAGCATTCAGGCGTGATAAGGCGGATTCGGCGTTTTTCCGCTCTTGAATTTCCGTTTGCAGTTCCGCGTTCTGCTCTTCGAGGTGTCGTTGAAGCCTGTTCAGCGCAAGATGCGTGGAAACCCGCGCCAACACTTCTTCCGGATGAAACGGTTTCGTAATATAGTCCACTCCGCCAAGCTCAAACGCTTTCACTTTGTCGAACACTTCATGTAATGCGCTGATAAAAATAATCGGAATATCGCGCATGTTCGGATCAGCTTTAAGCCTGGCGCACACCTCATATCCATCCATTTCCGGCATCATAATATCCAGCAGCACTAACTCTGGAGGAGCGGAAGAGATGGAAGAAAGCGCTAAGGCGCCATTCGGCACAAGTCGAACGCTGTATCCTTCCCGGCTGAGAATTTCCGTCAGCAAATGTAAATTGGCATGAATGTCGTCAACCACAACAATCGTGCCTTTTTTTCCTGTTTTCGATGTATCGTACGGCATGATATGTTCAGCTAATTGGCGTCGAAGAAATGAGAGCGAGGCCACAAGACAAATTTTTCAGAGAACCAGACGGCGGCAGAATGGCGGCGCGATGAAGCACGCTCATCTGAATCGCCTTTTTTCCACGAATGACGCGATCTGCTCAACGCTGTTTAACGTAATTCGATGAGGTTGCATTACTGTCAAGTATTTTTCCCAGCGGAGATTTGCGCCACAATCATCGTCAGATCGTCATGAGGGGCGCACTCTCCGACAAAATCTCTCAGCACCGCTTGAAAGTGCTTCAGAATCGCGTATGCATCGGTCGTCGGCGCGTCAGCAAAGGCCTCTTCGAGGCGCTGAAAACCGAACAATTCATTGTTGGCGTTTGAAGCCTCGATCACGCCGTCACTCGTCAACAGCACGCAATCACCTGGATGCAGAGGCACTGTTGCTGCCTGGTAGGCAATATTTTCTTCAAGGCCGATTCCTAACGGCAAACCACTCATTTCCAGCAGTTCGATCTCGCCGCGGTGTCGCTTGATAAGCGGCGGAATACAGCCCGCATTGACCGCATGAAGACGATAGACATCGCCAAACTCAATTTCAACATAACACAGGGCGCAATTCTGATACCGCTGTTTCGTATAAGGAAGCAATGACGCATTCAGGTGCGCCAACCGTTTGGCCGGGCGCAGCGGCAGGGTAAGCGAGGCATTGAACTGTGACAGCACCACTGACATCAACAAGGCCGCAGAAACCCCCTTCCCGGAGACATCCCCGACAGCCAGCGCAAACCGCTTTGGCTCGCCTTCAAACGCGTGATAGCTGTAAAAATCGCCGCCCACTTCCCGCGCTGGTGTGCTGTAACAGATGACATCCAATTCGCGCCAATCCGGACGCGACGGCTGCAAAAGACTTTGCTGGATATCCTGAGCAATGCTGAGTTCGCGTTGAATCGCCGAGAGTTCGATCCGTTCTTCTTCCGCGCGTTTCTGTTCGCTCAGGTCTCGCGCGAGGCTGATAAACAGGTGTTGATCTGACAGGAACAATTCACTCACAGCCAATTCTGCCGGAAAGATTTCGCCCAATTTTTTACGCCCGATAACCTCCTGGCGCATTTCTCTCAGTGCTCCCCCTCGTAACGCTTCATGGGCCATAAAGAGCCGCTCGAATCGCTGACCAAGCACCTCATCCTCCGCATAGCCGAACATGCGTTCTGCCGCTTGATTGAAGGTTTGAATATGGGCAGAGGCATCAAGCGTAATAATGCCGTCGGCAGCCGTATCCAAAATCGCCTGGAGGCTCGCTTCACGTTTGCGCAGCACCGCTTCGATACGCTTGCGTTCAACGATTTCGTCTTGTGCCTGCGCATAGAGGCGCTGCAACACGCGGCGCTGCTCTTCTACGAGTTTGGCTTGTTCGTATGTATGAAGCGCTTCTTTGACTGTCAGCAGGAAGTCGGTATGTTCCCAGGGTTTCGAGATATAACGGTAAAGATTGGCAAAATTGACCGCATCCGCAATCGCCTGCATGTCCGCCTGGCCGGTCAGCATGATTTTCAGCGAATTGGGAGAGAGGACATGAATCCGCCTGAGCAATTCATCCCCTCTCATCTCCGGCATGATCTGATCCGCAATCACTAAAGGCAGGTCTTCTTTACTGGAGAGTAATTCCTCAACAATCTCAAGCGCGTCATCGCCGCTTTCCGCCGTCTCAACAAAATAATCCTCTCCCAGTCCTTCATGCAATTCGCGTTTCAGGGTTTTCAGGATCAATTCTTCGTCATCCACACATAAAATAATAACACGCTCGCTCATATCGGTCTCAATGACGCTCCCGGCTTCTATCCTTCCAGATGGCGAAGATCGGGTGGATCAAAACTCATCACAATCAGGCTATCCCCTTCATGAATCACATCGAAATCCTGGGGACGCGGATTAAGAATAATCTGATCGTGCCGTTTCACGCCAATCAAAATAACCGGGTTTTTCAGATGACGATGCGTATTAAGCAATGTCGAGAGTTGTTGAAATGTTTTTCCGAGAAAATGCGGCGGGTATTTGCTGGCATCAACTAAATACATTTCATTGGTATCTGCTGAATAGGTCAAGAGTTGCTGATAGACATCGGAAATTTTTCCGAAGAGCGCCCCCTGCGCCAAAAGACCAAGCCCGTAGTTGGCGGAGCAGACCCATTCATCCACTCCAGCATCGATAAGATGCTGTACTTTGTGCGGATCAACGACTTCGGCAATGATATGCGGTTTATGGTCGAGATGTTGTTCGAGTTTGCCGATGGCTAAGGCAATCAGCGCGGTCTGGGCATCCGGATCGGCACTGTCAGGATTGGCCAAAATAATCACGCTGCGGGCATGATGAGCGCGAGCGCGGCGCAAGACGTCGTGGCGTGTCGGGTCGCTGCGGAGAAAGAAGACTTTTTCATACGCCGGGCTTGCGCGCAATTCTTCCTCGTTAACGCCGTCCTGGGTGATCACGATAATATCAGTGTCTGGCGCGGCCAGCGGCGAATGTAATTCTTTGACGAGCCGGTCGCCATTTTCATGCCAGTGGCAAATGACGATATGGCATTCTAAATCCTGCGGCATACGCACCTCCATATTCATTTCGATAAAAAATGACGCAAATTTGCCGATAAATGCGGCGACAACGACAATTCCCAACACAAACAGCACTAATGACAGGACGCGCCCGACCAACGTATGCGGCGTTTCGCCGTATTCTCCGAGAAAAAAGACGATGACGATTCTGAACGCGTCGAAGACGCTGATGTCTTCCCCGGAATACCGCTCATAATGGTACATCACGAACACTGACGCCAGCACGAAGACCAGCAGAACACAGGCGGCGATTGGCCACATATATCGGCGGAAATGATGTTTCCACCAGTAAAGCGAGGTTCGTTTCATGAAAAGTCATCCCCAAATGATGTCAAAATCAACAACGGCGCGAGCAAGAGCCTCAATAAAATCCCGCTGAAGATGCTCTTTGTCAAGAGAAAATAGAAGATGTTCGCTTTTTCCTTGACGGTTTTGGCGGAAAGATATGCGCTTTTTTTTATGATGCACACCTATCCAATTTCTCTCAAACGGCAATTTCGGCAGTGGGCGCAAACGGCAGCCGATCGGGAACTTCAGCAGCAATTAGCTGATCTCGCGGCGCAGGTGGATGCCTGGCGGCAGCAGGCAATCACCGGGCGCGAATTGCGACACGCGCTTCATCAATACGTCGAAGGCGCGTCCCGCGACCTAATTCAACGCTATCGCGAGCAACCGGATGACTTGCTCGTGCGCAAAGCACTGGCGAAAGGCTTGCTGCAACGGGATGAAGTGCCGCGAGAGCTGCTCGCCGCGCTTGAGCCGGGCGACGAGTAATGTTTTGACAAAATGTTTCCCCTCTATTTTGGTTCGCAAAGAAGAATTATTGCGCCTCCCCTCAAAAAATCCAGTTCGCGCATTTGCAAATACTATAAATTTTTGTAATTTTTAGCAGCCACCACGAAACACTCGAAAATAGGGGAAATTCCTCAGTCATCGGATGCACATCTTGATTTTTTTCGTGTATTTCGTGTGTTTCGTGGTAAATAATTACAATTTTTTATTTGACAAATTTTCAAACAATCTATTGTTCTGTTTGAGCAATGTATGATTTTATTATTTAGGAAAATGCTATGGATATTTTGGACAAGAAACTCGATATTTTAAACGCGGCTCGCGAATGTTTTGCCCGATTTGGCTATGAAAAAACCACGCTCGACGACATTGGAAAAATTGTCGGTCTGAATAAGGCATCGCTTTATTATTACTATAATAGCAAAGATGCCTTGTTCAGCGAAGTGATTGCGCGTGAGATCGAAGAGGCGATACAGGTGTTTCGCGCAAAAATTGAGCCGCTGCCGAACTGCCGCGACAAAATTTTGACCTATCTGCGGGAACGCCTGCGCTATATGAAACATCTGACCAGCGTACATCATGTAACGATGGAGACCATGCGGAAGGCGCAGCCGACGCTCGCCCTGCTGTTTAAGGATATTTTGGCAAAAGAAAGCGCCTTTATTGAAGGCATTTTGCTGAAAGGCATTGAACAGGGGGATTTTAAACCATGCGATACAAAACGGGTCGCGCATTCGATTTTCACGGTGATGGACGCGGTGAAACGGAACGCTTTTCAGGGAACTGACGCACGTTTTGTGGATAAAATAGATATGACTGCCGTCGAAGAAGAGGTTGCCTTCACTGTGGCGCTGATTCTCGATGGATTGCGGAAGAACCCTAATGAATAGCACATAAAAATTCTATTTTCAGGGAGTGCGAAATCTTGATTTCGCGTGTCAAATCAAGTTTCCGCGCTCCTGGGTAGAGGAGAACAACATGTTATGCGACAAATCACGTCAGATGTGTATATGTTAGAGCATATCGGGCCAGCGCCAGCGTTTTTGTTAGTCTCACCGAAAGGATTGACGCTGATTGATACGGGCGTGCCCGGAAAAATCAATACGTTGATTGCAGAAATCGAGGCTACTCAGCATACACTTGCCGAGGTCAAACAGATCGTGCTGACCCATTGTCATACCGACCATGTCGGCAATGTGGCCGAAATCGTCAAACGCACGCAAGCGAAAGTGATCGCGCACCGGGACGATGTTCCCTACATTTTACAGCAGCAAACCTTACCGGCGTTATCACCGCTGAAAAAGCTGATATTCGGACTCGTTGATCGAGTGGTGAAAACGCACATTGCGCGTGTTGATATGCCGGTTGCCGATGGCGAGACAATTGACGCGCTCGGCGGCCTGCGCGTCATCCATGTTCCCGGTCACACGCCGGGCAGCATGGCGTTGTATCAATCGGAACGCAAAATCATGTTTTTCGGCGACACAATGTTTAATGAACGAGGGCTCAAAGTCTCGCCGAAAATTTTTAATGTTGATACGGCAAAGGTCAAGGACGCCGCGCATAAATTAGCCGCGCATGACATTGAGATTGCCTGTTTCGGGCATGGCGAGCCGTTTACCGAAAATGCCAGGGAAAAAATTCGTCAATTTTTACAAGAAGGCACGCGATGAGAACCTATATAATCACAGGAGCAACGAGCGGCCTCGGCCTCGCGACGGCCCGCTGCTTAGCGCAAGAACCGGACACGAAAGTGATCCTTGCTGTCCGGGACACTATTCGAGGTCGCAGGATCGCCGCCGAGCTCGGCCAGCATGTCGAAGTGGTTGAATTAGACCTGAGTTCATTGGACAACATAGATGCCTTTCTTTCGTCATGGCAAGGGAATATCACAGGGTTAATCAACAATGCCGGCGTCCAAATCATCAATGAAACACGGTTCACAAAAAAAGAACGGTTCGAAGAGACATTTGCCGTCAATCATTTAGCGGCGCTGAAATTGACGATGGGCTTACTTGCCTTCCTCGGCGGCGGTCGCGTGCTTTTTATCGGGAGCGGAACGCATAATCCGAATAACAGAACGGCCATCATTTTCGGGTTTCGCGGCGCGAAATTTACCTCCATCAGAAACTGCGCGGACGGCCTGAACAATACTGGTTCGATTCGACAACTCGGCATAGATCGCTACGCAACGTCAAAATTTTTGAACATGGTCACGACTGTCGAATTAGCCCGGCGCATACCGCCGGAACGCGTGTCGTTCTTCTGCCTCGATCCAGGCATCATGGCCGGAACAGGACTCGCGCGAACGGCGCCGGCGCCCTTACGATTTGTTTGGGCGCATTTTCTGCCATTTGCCATGAAATTCCTCCCGGATGCCAGCACGCCAACACGTTCAGGAAAGGCTGCCGCCCGGATTGTCACCAGCAAGGCACTTGAGAAGCAGACGGGAACGATTTTTTCGTTTGATTGCCAACCGTCAACGAGGGTTTGGAAGAGTGTCTTCGATGCCGAGATCGGAAGGCGTGTTGTAGATGATTCGCTGAACTTATTGACTGGCAAGCAGCATCATTGAACAGATGACCACTCAATTCCTAACAACAACGACAACGAATAGGAGAAGGGAACGAATTGAAACGTGAAATCGCTCGAATTCGTTCCTTTCTTCAATTCGTTGTCGTTTATTCCTCCGCTGGTAGAACTCCTCCGACGCTTTCATACGCGACATTTCTGGCAACGCGAGGATGTTTGGCGTAAATCAGCCCGCCAACGACTGCTGTAAACGGCGCGACCGTAACTAATCCGAAACTGCCGACAACGGTTCTCAAAATTTCAGCGGCCACGTAATTGGTATTGATGAAATTGATTGGTGGGATGCCTTGCGCCATAAACACCATCAGCAGGGACATGTAACCCGATATATACGCCATCAGCAGTGTCGTCACCATCGTGCTCGTCATGTTGCGCCCGACGGCAAAGCCGGAGAACATGAGTTCTTTGCGCGATAAGTCGGGGCGTTTATCCGCCACCTCAAACATCGCTGTCGAAATGTCAATCGCCACATCCAGCACCGCGCCGGATGCGCCGATAAAAATCGCCGACAGAAAGATGCGATTTAAATTCAGAGACTCGAAGCCGCTATACAGCAGCGTTTCGGAAAAGGGCTGAACCGCGCCATGCAGCCGAAAAAGCGGCAAAATCAGCATCGCCGTGCCGCAGGTCAGCAGAATGCCAAGCAGTGAACCGAGCAAGGCAACCAGCGCCGTTTTATTAATCCCCGCCACGAGCGAAAGCGTCGCGGCGGTTATGAGCGTTACGACCGCTAACGCTAATAATATGGGATCGTAGCCCTTTAAAATGCCCGGCAGCAGAATTTTCCAGAGCATCATCATCGCAAAAATAAAGGAAAGCATGGCGCGAGCGCCGGAACTTTTTGCGAACAACACTAAAAACACGCCGAAGAGCAACAGCAAGCCCGCTTCGATATGCAGCCGATAATGATCATACGCTGTCGCGGAGATGATCTGATTATCGGCATTGACCGTCAAAATCACCATCGCGACATCTCCGTTGACGAACATTTTATCCGTCTCCATTTTGCCAATCAGATCATTCCGGGCGTCCACGCGCTGCCCTTTAAAGTCGCCACCTAAAATTTCAACTATTAATGACTGGCTTCCAGCTTTGAGAATGCCGTATTGCTGAATTAACGAATTATCCACCTGCGTGACACGCCCCCGCACGCGTATGCCTTCGGCAGGTTGATACGGCGTTCTAAACCAATTTGGCATCAAGAACAGACCGACGGTCAAGGCAAAAATGACGAGCGCAAACAGATTGTGCCGGTCGAATAACCGACGAAAAAACGCAAGGAGTGTCATAAAAAATGAAACACACGACACGTCTTGCGACGTGCCGCGCGTTGAAAGAAGTTCAGAATATTCCGGGTTATTTTGTGCTGGCGGTTTTCACTTCAAAACCAGCAATGGTCATCATTTTTTTGTAAATATCCGTCTGATCGTAGTACCCGTTGAAAAGCTCCGCGCCGACGCCAAGCGCCGAGGTCTGTACCGGGCTGGCAGTATGCGAGTAGGAACTCCAACCCAATCCTGCCTTCTGGTTCAAAATTGTCGTCAATTTCACGGTCAACGGTTCATAGCCACCATACAGCAAACCAGCGGCATACGGATCGCCAGTTTCCGATCCTGCCATTGATGCGGCGAAGGCTTCCCGCAACACTCCAAGTTCCAGATCGGTCAAGGCCATGCTGAAATGCAACTTTTTGTCAGCGTCTTTCGCCGCTTTTTTCACGTCCTCGCTGGCATCTTTCGCCTGGGCATCAGCGACAGCTTTCTCTAACGCCGCTTTCTCCTCAGCAGGAATCACATACATGCCGAACCCTTCCTGAATCAGCGGCAGCACATCTTCGAATTTCGCCGATGGATTCGCTTTTTTGAATTCATCCAGCTTTTTATTAAATTCGAGATAACTCATTTTCTGTTGCTTGATTTTCTCAATATATGAGGCATACGCTGTTCCGGCAAAGCCGATGCTTAAGCCGCCGGTTTCATGATCGCCGGTCACGATAATCACCGTTTCTTCCGGGTGTTGTTCGTAGAATTTCACGCCTTCCGCAACAGCGGCATCAAATGCCAGCGTATCCTGAATCGAAGACGCAGCGTCGTTGGCGTGGCACGCCCAGTCAATTTTGCCGCCTTCCACCATCATAAAAAACCCCTTCGGATTATCGAGTAATTCGATGGCTTTGGCGGTGTATTCAGCAATGGTGACCTGGTCTGTTGTCTGATCCAACGTGTAGTACATGGCAGCATCATGGTCAACCGTTTCATTCATGGCGATAACTTTTTCCATGCCCGGTTTCAGCGTCTCCAATCCGGCGCGTCCCATCGCGATGGTATAGCCTTTTTCTTTCGCCAGATCAAGAATGTTCGGCTGGCCTTCTTTCGTGGTTTTCAACATCTGCCCACCTGCGAAGAAATCGAACCCGGAATTGACTAACTGCGTGGAAATTTCATACATATCTTTGCGGCTTTTCTGATGGGCGTAAAAGACCGCAGGCGTCGCATGATCCAGCGATACCGTCGTTAATATGCCGACTTTCCAGCCTTGCTCTTTCGCCACTTCCGCAATGGTCTTATACGGAATTTTTGCGCTCGGATCCATCGCAATGACCCCAGATGCTGTCTTAAAACCGGTCGAAATGGCCGTACCAGCAGACGCGGAATCAGGAATGACGCTAGTCAAATCGTAGGTCGTATTTACTCCCTGAGCCGGAAAGGTATTCATGACAAGTTTCGTTGCTTCCGGGCGAGCATTCGGGTCTTTCGTGTTCCCCAAATAGAGTTCCGCCGCGTTGCGTTGGGCGATGGACATGCCGTCGCCGATAAACACCATGACGTATTTTGCCTGTTTTGTTTCCGCAGCCTGCGCTGCTCCAGTTAATGTCATCATCACTACAACACAAACAAACAACCATAACTTTTTCATAATTCAACTCCTGTGCTATTGGTTTTTATTGAGGTAAACAAACGACAATTTTCTCTATTTTATCGCAGAGTTTGCAACGTATTAACCCTTTATGAGCATTTGGTTAAAATCGGCAATGCTTCCCCGCTGTTGACAGATTCGCCCCATAAGTTCGTTGCCTGACGGTCAGGCGAAACAATTATTCGAAAGAAGATTGACAAAAACGCTGTTTCTCAGTGGAATGCCCTGAGCCTGTTGAAGAATGGGCGTTTTTCGGTTGGGCGATTCATCATAAACAGAACGTTTTAATCAAACACGATGGGATTTGCAGTGCAACGTAAAAAAACAATTTCGACTTAGACCTCACAGGTCTCCAAGACCTGTGAGGTCTCTGATGTCATGAAGCAGAAAAAACGCTCAAAACTGGCTCGGATCATCGCCTTACTAACGGCAAAGCCTGAGAATCTGCGTCAGCGATGGTTGAAGGAAGGTGTGGTGATCTTCGTCATCCTTTTGCTGATATTTGAAGGATTTCAGGGAATTCGTTTGCGCGGATTCCGAAAAGAAGCTTCCCAGGAATACCTCGACCAGATGTTGAAACAGACAGAGCGCACATTGCGCATCCTTGCCACCGAACTCATTGAAATGCGCTTAAACGCAATTCAGCGGGCGGGAGAGCAAGGCGAGATTCTGTTGACTGATCTTGACGCCTTGAATGCTAAGTTTTTTTCCAAATTGCGTCAACTGCCGTTGTTCCCATCGCTCACCATTGCCAATGACGAAGGAACAGAGTATCTTCTGCATAATAACGGAATTTTTTGGCAAACCCGCTTCTCCGCGATTGGTGGGGAGGCTGTCTGGACTACCAGGGAAAGCCTGACAACCATCAAGAACACGACCAAAGAACGCATTGACTACGATCCTCGTTTGCAGGCATGGTATCAGGGGGCGCTGACGCGAGATGCGCATGACATCTACTGGCTTGTGCCGGGGGTGTTTCCGGCAGAGGATAATGAACTGTGTCTGTCCGGCGCAATCCGCTGGGAATGGCAGAATCATAGCTATGTGGCGGCATTGCACGCCCCGTTTCATCCGATTATGATGTTGACCGCAATATTGAGCGGCAACGAGACCGGTTATCTTATGCTGCTCGATAATGAAATCCCGGTTCTGGTCTCTCCATTGGAACGCCCTGAATCTGAGGATTCTCTCGCGGAATCAGCGCGCGTTGAGCCGCCTCAACGCGATGAGCGCCTTCTTCGTCCGCTGTCAGCGTTCCTCTCAGAGTGGCGGAATCAAGACCCTTCTCTGCCGGGCTATCACGCGTTTCAGCACGATCAAGAAGTGTGGTGGATCGGCGTCAAGATGGTGACATTGGGGCAGCAAAATTTCCCTGTCGGCGTAATCATTCCTGAACAGGCATTCGCTCAGGACATTGAAAAGGAACGCTCATTTCTGATGTACACCATGATCGGCCCGGCCTTGTTAGCTCTTTTGGCGTTTGCGCTCCAAACCGTTTTTTTTCTTCGGATGCTTGGTAAATTCGAGCAACAGCAATTCGAGCCGACAGAGGATAAAGAGCAGACGCTTCGAACCTTTCTGCGACAGGGGGAAAGCCTGACGCAGGAATTCAAATCCACGCTGCGCTGGAATCTGAAAACCGGCAAGCCTGACAAGGAGATCGAGATCGCCTGGCTGAAAACGGTCGTGGCCTATCTGAATACTCAGGGAGGAAAAATCTTTATCGGCGTCAGAGATGATGGCGAGATTCTCGGCCTTGATGCAGATAATTTCGCGAACCCCGATAAACTGCTGCTTCATATCAACAATCTCATCAAACAGCATATTGGCGTGGAATTTTCGCAATATATCAACGTTGAGTTGCATACGATCAGCGATCTCAATCTGTTGCTGATTGCCTGTGAGCCGTCGTCGTCACCGGTCTTTTTGAAACATAATAATGAGGAGCATTTTTATATCCGCACCGGCCCCTCCAGCGTCAAGCTCTCGCTCAGCGAGGTACTGAAGTATCTTTCTCATCGCCAGGCGGCGTAGCAATGCAGTCCGCGTAAAATAGGTGTCAGACACGTTCGACGTGTCTGACACCTTCCACGAAGCCACTGTTAACGCACATGAATACGACGATTGAAACGGCTCGCGCCAAACTCGCATCAAAACATCCAGGAGAACGGGCAGAAGCAGTGAGGCTGTTGCATAAAATACCTACACATCCAGAGGCGGTGGCGTTGCTCTGCCGAACCTTGCACGATCCTGACGCTCCAATTCGTCAACAGGCGGCGCAGGCGTTAATTCCGGCGTTCAATCAGGCATATACCATTGTTTTTCGCAATCATTCGGTCGGCATGACACAGCGCGATCTGAAAGTGCCGGTCTTCGAGACGTTGCTGCTGCCGCGAAAAATCGTCATAGACCCCGCGACATGCGACATGTTCCAGGTTGAAGCGTTTGCCGCCTCCACGCTGCCAGGCTTTCCACGCGATCTCCTCTCCCAATTTACGGTCTTCATCGAAGGCAATCCTTCTCTGTTTGCCTCGCCGATTTATCGCATTTTTCAGCACTGCAAAGCCGTCGAAATCGCCATCGAGACCGTGAGTTTCGGCGATGTTTCTTTTGACGCGGCGACCTATTGGCATAACCCCGATATGCGACATTTTCAATTGCCGCTTCGCCGTTTGCGCCGCCTCGAAATTGACGCGGACACCGCGAATCCTGTTGACATCGAGCGGTTTCTGACTTATGCGCTGGAATACATGGGACAGGATTTCCTGCGCCTGAACGTGACGGCTCATCTGCGCGGTTCGCCCGACACTCTTCCTAAAAATTTGCGCAACAACCTTTCTCATCTCTGCCAATGCAAGTAACGCAGATCATCGCGGCATGAGCGCGCGCGTTTTTCGGCAGTTTCTTCAGGCTTCAGGAACGCTAACGCAAGCGTTGGCCCGGCTATATAGCCAACCCATCTGAATTGTCACGCTTCGACACGCTCAGCGCGCGGCGTTCCCTGAGCGTGTCGAAGGGAACACTGCCGCAACTCATTGAGGTTTTTCGTGCCGCGCTGTCTTCGTCTGACGGCAAACGCGGGCATTCGCGGATGCGGCGCGGCCTTGTGACAAATTTTTGAGGCATGGCTGAATAATCGAGGTTTCCGCAAGGAGGTTCTCTATATCCGAAAAAAATTTCCTTGACGAGTTTCGGCCTTCTCTCTAAGTGTTCCATAAACGTGTCTGCATGAATCATTACTCTGTGTTTACAAGAGAATCACATAGGGGGATGTATGAAACCACAACATATTTTAATTGCTGATGACGACGAAAAAGTCGTCGCCTTATTGAAATCAAGCCTTCAGAAAGAAGGTTATCAGACGACCGAAGCATACAATGGGGCCACAGCATTAGAATTGGCGAAAAAGCAAGTTCCGGATTTGATTCTGGCGGATGTCACCATGCCAGAAATGGACGGTTTCGAGCTTTGTAAACATATTCGAGACGACGACACAACCATGCATATCCCGTTTATCTTTTTGACGGCCAAAGGCGAATTAAATGACAAGGTCACGGGATTGAATCTTGGCGCAGATGACTATATTTCCAAGCCATTTCATATTTCTGAAGTCACTGCCCGCATTAAATCCATTTTACAACGCATCGCGATGTTGTCGCAACATCCGCACGCCCAGGAAGAATCCGATTTAAAAGGCAATTTAGAGCAGATGCACCTGCCGGAAGTGATTCAGACGTTGTCCATGAATCAAAAAACCGGCGGATTAAAAATTAATTCAGGGAATCGTTCTGGAAAAATTTATTTTGAGAACGGCGAAGTTATTCAGGCGTTATTAGGGCAGATCAAAGGGGAAGAGGCGTTATATCGCATTTTAGTCTGGGATGAGGGCACCTTCGAATTCGATACGTCAGACGCCCCCGCCCTTCCTCCGATTGGAAAGACCACAACAAGCCTGCTTATGGAAGGTTTTGAAGAGCGCGACGAATTTTTCAAATATAAAAAGGCCATGCCCTCATTTTCATTTTCTATAAAAATCGTCAAATCTTCTTCTGAAGAAATCAAGCCGACCACCCAGAAAGTGCTGGGCTTGATTGATGGACAGCGAACCATCCAGGAGATTATCGAACAGAGTTCGCTGAATTATCTCCTAACCACCAAAATCCTCTATACCATGTTGAAAAAAGGACTGATCGAAGCCAAAGAGAATCTCGTGCTGACTCAGTCTCACACAAAAGATTACGGCCAATTAGCGCATGAATTATATGATTGATGCTCTTTCATGTGTGTCACTGGCTGATTATTGATGGAGAAGCGCACAAAGACGTTTTTGGTCGAGCGAACGAGAAATAACGTCTTTTTGTTGATAAATCATGAGTACTACGGTTACAAAAGATCAGGCCGTTGAATGTTCGATTGTGATTCCGGTCTATAATGAAGAAGCGAATATCCAACTGATGATTCCGCAGCTCAAAGCCGCGTTGGATGCGTTGGGCAAAAGTTATGAAGTAATTTTTGTGGATGACGGAAGTTCGGATCGAACGAATGAATTACTCACCGACGCCGGGCAGAAATATCCTGAAATCAAGTTGATCACGCTGCGCCGCAATTTCGGTCAGACCGCCGCCATGTCCGCCGGATTCGACGCCGCGGTCGGGCATGTAATCATTCCGATGGATGGTGATCTGCAAAACGATCCGAATGATATTCCGCGCTTATTGGAAAAAATTGACGAAGGGTATGACGTGGTGAGCGGTTGGCGCAAAGACCGACAAGATAAATATTGGTCGCGACGACTCCCGTCGAACTTGGCCAATAGGCTGATTTCCGTCATTACCGATGTCCATTTACATGATTACGGCTGTACGTTAAAAGCCTATCGCCGTGAAGTGCTGCAAAGCATCGAACTCTATGGCGAAATGCATCGGTTCATTCCGGCCTTAGCCAGCTTAATCGGCGTGAAAGTGACGGAAATTCCGGTCAATCATCGCGCCAGAACGTATGGGAAAAGCAAGTACAATATCTCCCGCACCGTCCGTGTGATCCTTGACCTGATCGTGGTGAAGTTTTTATTAAGCTACTCAACGCGCCCGATTCAGATTTTCGGATTGTTAGGGTTGACTTCCATGCTCGGCGCATGTGGCTTATTTTTTGGAGTGATCTACGCGAAACTTCGATATGACGCCATGATCAGCAATAACTCCCTCTTTATGCTGGCGGCGATTTTGTTAGTATTAGGATGCCAGTTCATCGGCATGGGCTTGTTAGGCGAAGTGATTGTCAGGACGTATCATGAAGCGCAGGGTAAACCGACCTATGTCATCGCGCGCACGTTGAATCTCCGGCCAGGTTACTGTCCCGGAAAAGCGCACTTGCTGTAAGCGGTGAGCGCCATGAGTCGTCCAATTGTTTCAGTGATTATCGTCAACTGGAACGGGGCGAACTATCTTGAGACGTGTTTGGTATCGCTTGCGCGCCAACAGCATTGTCGTCTGGAAATTCTCATCGTGGATAATGCCTCCACAGATTGTTCCAGCGAGGTGGTCGCGTCGTTTCAGATGCAGCATCCGAAACTCCCTGTCATCTTTATTCGTAATGCCCAAAATGAAGGCTTTTGTCGAGCAAACAATCAAGGCATTCGCGCCTCATCCGGCGAATTTGTGTTGTTATTAAATGCCGACGTGACGCTTCAACCGCTTTTTGTTGCCAAATTGCTTCAAGTGATGCGCAATGATCGAAAAGTCGGCATTGTGGCAGGCAAATTATTGAGTGGTCTCGATCCGCAGAAAATTGACAGCACCGGGATCGTGATCTATAAAAACCGCCGGGCTGTGGATCGCGGACAGCAAGAAGCGGATGATGGTCGCTATGCCGAGCAGGAAGAAATTTTCGGCGCATCCGGAGCGGCGTGTCTCTACCGGCGAGCCATGTTAGAAGCCTTAAAATATTCGCGGAAGGAGCTTGCCGAGTTTCAGCCGACAGACCAACCGCATGACGAATATTTAGACGAACTGTTTTTCGCCTACAAAGAAGATGTTGATTTATCCTGGCGGGCGCAATTAGCAGGATGGAAATGTATCTATACGCCCGAAGCAGTCGGCTATCATTTCCGCAAGTGGGGCATGGGAAAACGTCAGCAAATTCCCAAATGGGTGCGTCGTCAATCGCTCAAGAATCGGTACGTCATGTTGCTGAAAAACGAGCGGTGGAACACGTTGATGCCTTCCTTGTTGCCGGTTATCTGGTTCGAGTTGCTCTCGTTAGGTTATATGCTGATCCGAGAGCCATATTTATTCGCGGTCATTCATGACATCGTGCGGCTCTGGCCGGCGATCAAACAGAAACGACGACTGACGCAGCAGCGCGCCTGTCGGTCGGAAGCGCCTGAGCGCTTGCTCCACTGGTTTCAGTGATGAAACCAGTGGATGGTTTTCTTTCAAATGAGATTTGCAGAGAGAAAACGTAAAAATGACATTTTTCAGTTGACTTCTCATGATAACAAACTATTATCAACCGGATTCTGATGTATTTGATCTTGCCAACGGCGACATTTAGCAAAGAGTGACAATCTATGTGTGGAATTGCTGGAGTAATCAATTATTACGAAAAGCGGGATGTCTCAAAACAATTGATAGAAAAAATGGTCGCATCCCTCGAACATCGCGGCCCAGATGATGCTGGCATCCATGTGAAAGAAAATGTCGGTCTCGGCATCCGCCGGTTAAGTATTATCGATCTGGAAACCGGGCATCAGCCGATTTCCAATGAAGATAACTCCATTCATGTCGTGTACAATGGGGAAATCTATAATTTTAAAGCATTACGCGAGGAATTGCTGCAAAAAGGGCACACCTTCAAAACCAATACAGACACGGAAGTGATCGTCCATCTTTACGAAGAAGTCGGCAAGCAGCTTGTCACGCGCTTAAACGGCATGTTTGCGTTTGCCTTGTGGGACACGAAACGCCGCACGCTGCTTTTAGGGCGAGACCGGGCTGGAATCAAGCCGCTCTATTACTACATCGGGCGTGATCGCCTCTCGTTTGCTTCAGAACTGAAAGCCATTCTGCAAGATCAGACGGTGCCGCGCAAACTGAATTATCGGGCGCTTCATGATTACCTTTCATTAGGCTATGTCCCCGCCCCTGATAGCATTTTTGTTCGCATCAATAAGCTGCCTCCCGGACATGTATTAGAGTATGTAGATGGCGAGGTCGCCATTCATCGGTATTGGGCAATTCCGTACCAACCCGCTGAAGAAGGCGCATCCACAGTTATCACATCGAGCATGAAGCAAGAATATGCCGAAGGCATTCGCGAACGGTTGCAGGAATCCGTGCGTCGCCGTCTCATCAGCGATGTGCCGCTTGGCGCATTTTTAAGTGGCGGAATTGATTCCAGCGCGATTGTGGCATTGATGACAAAAGTGTCGAACGCGCCGGTCAAAACCTTCTCCATCGGCTTTCCTGGCGCAGGTTATTACGACGAACGCAAATATGCCCGCCGTATCGCCAAATTGTTTCATACCGAACATCATGAATTCGAAGTCGAACCGAACGCGCTGGAAATCCTGCCGTTGCTGATCAAACATTTCGATGAACCCTTCGCCGATTCCTCCGCGATTCCGACCTATTATCTAAGCAAGCTCGCCCGCCAGCATGTGACGGTCTGCCTTTCTGGCACGGGCGGCGACGAACTGTTTGCCGGATATCGCCGGTATTTAGTCGAAACGCTCTTTCGGCGGTATCAACGTTATCCCAAATCTATTCAATCGCTTGCCATGCAGCTTGCGAAATTGCTGCCGGTATCACGCGCCTCAGCACTCAAAGAATATTTTCTGCTCTTGAAACGATTTCTGGCCTGTCAGGATACTTCGCCGATGTTGCGCCATATCAGCATGATGACCTGTTTTTCCGACGAGATGAAACGGGAATTGTGCAGTGAAACGCTGATGCGTGAATGGACGCCGGAAAATCCGATTGCAAAACAGTATAAAAAGACGGACACGCTTGATGATTTGACGCGGACGCTTTCCGCTGATTTTTATACGTATCTGCCCGAAGACCTGCTCGTCAAGGAAGACCGCATGACAATGGCGGCGTCGCTTGAAGGCCGCGTTCCGTTTTTAGATGTCGAGTTTATGGAATATGCCGCCTCGATTCCATCATCACTCAAGGCGCATAACCTGACCACCAAATATATTTTCAAAGAAGCGATGCGACCATTACTCCCGTCGTCTATTATAGACCGTCGCAAGCATGGTTTCGGCGTGCCAGTCGGGGAATGGTTTAAAAAAGAATTAAAAACGTATGCCACCGAGGTGTTTCAGGATAGCCGCACGCAGCAGCGCGGGTTTTTCAACAGCGAATACATCATGTCGCTGTTAGACAAACATCAGGAAGGCTTGCAAGATTTCAGTCCGCAGTTATGGACGCTGCTCATATTTGAACTCTGGTGCCGCGAATATCTCGACAGCAAATAAATCTTGTAGAGACACCCCGCCGGGGCATCTTTACGGCGATAACGATACCAAAAACAATATGCCAGCCGCAAAATATCCTTATATAGATCGCGTATTAGAGCAGGCGCTCGAAAATGGCTCAACGCCGGGCATCGCCGCGCTCGTCAATGCGAACGGCGAGATCGCATATCGCAAAGCCATCGGCCATGCCCAGATTTATCCCGAGCATCGCGCTCTGACTGAAGAGACGATCTTCGACGTGGCTTCGCTGACAAAAGTGATGGCGACCACGACCGCCGTCATGCTCTTGCTGCGCGACAAACAGATCGCCTTAGATGACTCACTCCGCAAATTTCTGCCGGACTTCCCGCACGAACAGATCACGCTGACACATCTTCTGACGCACTCTGCTGGTTTTCCCGATCATCGCCCATTTTACGAGCTTATTCCGGCAGAACAAAGCGGCAGCCCCGAGGCAAAAGCGCTGATTCTGAAAAATATTTACGAAACGGATTTGATTTATGCGCCGGGAACAGCCGCAAAATATAGCGATCTTGGTTTTATTCTGTTAGGTGTCGCTCTTGAAAAGATTATCGGCATGACGTTAGACCGTTTCTGCGACGAACAGATTTTCCGCCCGTTCGGCATGGCGCAGACCTTTTTCCAGCCAGTAAACAGCCCAAGACGGCAGGGAGACTTTGCCGCAACCGAACGCTGCAACTGGCGAAATACGATTCTCTGCGGCGAGGTTCACGACGAAAACGCTTACGCATTAGGCGGCGTCGCAGGTCATGCCGGACTCTTTTCCACGCTCGACGACACGCATCGCTTCATGATGAAACTGTATCACTGTTATACCGGGCAGGATGAAACGATTCCGAAACAGATTGTGCGGCAATTTTTTACGCGCCAGCAGCTTGTCACAGATTCGACTCGCGCACTCGGCTGGGACACGCCGTCGCGCAATCTGAAAGAAAAAGCCTCCGGCGGGACAATTATTTCCGAAACCTCGGTTGGACATACCGGATTTACTGGTGTTTCCATCTGGTTCGACCTGCCGCGCAAACTGCTGATGATCCTGTTTGCCAACCGCATTCACCCCTCGCGCCACAATCAAACCTTCCTGAGCATGAGACCCAAAATTCACGACACCATTGTGATTGCAATGGAACGCAAATGAGATCGAACGCGGCTGACACGGAGCGCGCGGATTCACACGGATAAAATAGGGGAAAATTCCGTGGAAACCCGAGCGCTCCGCGTCAGCCGCGTTCCATTTTTTATGGAAAAAATACATTTAGTTGGAATCTGCGGCATGGCGATGGGATCGCTGGCCGGAATGCTGAAAGCTCGCGGTTATGACGTGCGCGGCTCGGATGAACATGTCTATCCGCCGATGAGCGACCAGTTGGCGCAACTCGGCATCCCCTGTTTCGAAGGTTTTCGCGCCGAAAATCTCGATTGGCAGCCAGATCGCGTGGTGATCGGCAATGTCGTCAGCCGTAACCACCCCGAAGCCATTGCCACGATGGAACGTGGCTTGCCGTATTCATCGCAGGCCGACGCGCTGGCCGAACTCTTCATTCAAGACCGCCATTCCGTCGTCGTCACCGGCACGCATGGCAAAACCACCACCACCGGTATCATCGCCTGGACGCTGCACCACGCCGGACGCAATCCCGGCTTTCTCGTTGGCGGCGTGCTGACGAATTTTCAGGCCACATACAGCATCGGCAATGGACAATTTTTCGTGGTGGAAGGGGACGAATACGACACCGCCTATTTCGATAAAACGCCGAAATTCCTGCACTATCGTCCGACAACCGGCATGATCACGAGCATCGAATTCGACCACGCCGACATTTACAATGATTTGGAGCAAATCAAAGGGGAGTTTCGCAAATTCGCGGCGTTGATTCCGGCAAACGGCCTGCTGGTTGCCTGTGCCGACGAACCGAACATCCGCGAGGTACTGCCGTCTGCCGTTGCACCGATTCACACCTACGGCGAAGCGCAAGATGCTGATTGGCGCATCGGCGCTATCGAAAAGCGGAACGACCTGACGACATTTACCGTCTTGAAACAGGGCGTTCGTTTTGCCGAATTCGAAACGCCGATGATCGGGCGGCATAACCTCTGGAATCTGCTTGGCGCGACGGCGATTTTGCATCATCTTGGCCTGTCGCCGGAAGAAATTCGCGCCGGATTCCGCGAATTTAAAGGAACAAAACGCCGTCAGGAAGTGCGCGGCGTCGCGAATGGCATCACCGTGGTTGACGATTTCGCGCATCATCCGACCGCTGTAAAACTGACGATTGACGCGGTGAAGACACATTATGCCGGACAGCGCGTCTGGTGCGTCTTCGAGCCGCGCACCGCCACGACCCGGCGCGACGTGTTCCAGCGCGACTACGCTGATGCCTTCATGCAGGCGGACGTGGCGATCATTGCGAATGTGGATAAACCAGAAAAAGCGCCAGAAGGACATCGTTTTTCTTCTGAAAGATTGGTTGCCGATTTGCGCGAACGCGGCATTGAGGCGCATTACATCAGCACGGTTGACGACATTGTCGCCTATCTCGCGCAACACGCGAAACCCGGCGATGTCGCGCTGATGATGTCGAACGGCGGCTTCGGCGGTATTCATCAGAAATTACTGACTGCGCTTGGTGAACTATCGAGCTAAATCACGTATTCCGCAAGCGGTTTTCACATCAGCTTTTGAAAAGCACACACCTTATTTTGGGGAGAATTGAAATGGTTTCGTCTGTTTTTCCAAGACCGAATGACACCCATACGTGTCATCTGAAAGAGATTATAAAAAGTCCCAATATTCTTGTTGGTGATTACACATATTATCACGATTTTAACGATCCGAGAAACTTCGAATCGAATAACGTATTGTATCACTATCCTGTGAACAACGATAAGCTTATTATCGGCAAGTTTTGCTCTATCGCATCAGGCGCGAAATTCCTATTTAACGGAGGAAATCACAAATCAGATTCTTTTGTGAATTATCCCTTTTCCATTTTCAACACGCTATGGGAACACGATTTGCCGGTAAATTCAAGTTGGGATTATAAAGGCAACATCGAAATAGGACATGATGTCTGGATAGGATATGAGGCGATCATTATGGCTGGAGTGCGCATCGGGAATGGGGCGAGAATTGCGACAAGAGCAATTGTCACAAAAGATGTCCAGCCCTATCAAGTTGTCGGTGGAGCTCCCGCAAAATTGATTAAAGAACGATTTGATCCTGAAGTCATTGATTTGCTTGAAGAATTACAATGGTGGGATCTTCCAGCAGAAAAAATAAAAAATAGCCTCAGCATATTGATGAATGGCGATAAAGAAGACTTAAAAACGCTCCTAAAGGATATCTGGGGATAAACAAGAAAAGACAAATCTACCTTAACAATAGGAAAAAATCGGAGTAATAATAAAGAGGAGACAATTATGAACGCGCAGAAAATGGAAATAGCCGGCATTCCTGCCATGTTATATGGAACTGATTCAGAGAAATTATACCTTTTTGTTCATGGACGATATTCGCAAAAAGAAGAGGCCGAACACTTTGCGCAGATCGCCTCAATAAAAGGCTTTCAAGTTCTGAGTTTCGATCTGCCTAAACATGGAGAACGTCAACATGACGCCTATCCCTGTACGGTTCAAAACGGGGTTCATGATTTAAGGAGTATATATGACTTTATTCAACCACAGCGGAAGACACTCTCTTTATTTGCGTGTAGTTTAGGAGCATATTTCAGCTTGCTCGCGTATAAAGATTTTATATTCGAAACGTGCCTTTTTCTTTCGCCAATTTTAGATATGGAACGGCTGATTCAGAATATGATGAGCTGGGCCAATGTTCATGAAGACCTCCTCAGAGAAAAAAAAGAAATCCCAACGTCATTTGGCGAAACACTCTCGTGGGATTATTATACCTATGTAAAAAATAATCCGATAGTGACCTGGAATAGCCCGACCTCCATACTGTACGGCTCAAATGATAATTTAACAGAACGGCATATTTTAGACAGATTTGCCAATAAATTCAACTGTACCGTCGAGATTATGCTCGATGGCGAACATTATTTTCACACAGAAGAACAACTCAAAGTACTTCACCAGTGGATGCAAAACAATACGAAATGATTTTTCATTTCTGACGCCGCGATTGTCATGCGTTTTGCTTCGTGCTTCGCTCCGGCAAAAGCGTGCCAATAATGCGTTGCTGGTCAAATAAATGTGAGGGTTCATACGCATGATTATCGCAGAGTCAACACGGTTGTTTTTACGACCGCTGCATGAAAACGATACCGATGATTTGGCGCTTGTGTTGTCTGACGAAACCTCGATGGCGCATTATCCGCACCCCTTTACGTTCAAAGAGGTGAAACGCTGGATTCAGCGCAACATCCAACGCTATCACGAGGATGGATTCGGGCTGTGGGCGGTCATCAGAACGCAGGATCATCTCTTTTTGGGCGATTGCGGTATCACCCTTCAAAATATTGACGGCGAAATGCTGCCTGAAATAGGATTCCATATTATCAAGCAATATTGCAATCATGGCTATGCCTCGGAAGCGGCGGCGTTGTGCTTGAATTATGCAAAAGCGAAGTTGCCCTATCCGGCAATCTATTCCTACTCGCGAGCAACGAATATTCCTTCGCAGCGCGTGTCCGAGAAGATTGGAATGAAAAAAATCAAGACGTATGCGAAGGATGGCATCGAACATGTCGTGTATGGATATTCCTTTGCCGTTTCATCAACGGAATAGACGAAAAAACAGAAAACAGCGCGTCAAGTATATTAAGCGGAGGCAAGGAAAAGATGTTAGCAGAGATTTTTAACAGACGAAGTATCAGGAAATATAAGGCGACAGCGATTCCATCTGCAATTATCGAGGAATTGTTATCAGCCGCCATCATGGCGCCTTCAGGCGATATTCGCAACCCTGGCATTTTATTGTGATCGAAGACCATGACATGCGGCAGCGGTTGATGGAAGCCTCGAATCATCAGCAATGGATGATGACAGCGCCAGTATTTATTGCCTGCGTTGCCGATTTACAATGCAGGATACAAAACACGCGCGGCATTGTATTGAATGAAGACACCGCGTTGCCGGAGTTGAAATTAATCATTATTCGAGACACAACCATCGCGATAGAGCATCTTGTGATTGAAGCGATGCGCCACGATTTGGGAACCGTGCTGGGTGGCCTGGTATAAACAGGAAGAAATCCGGCCAATATTGGGAGTTGCTGATGATAAATATGTTGTAAGCGTTTTAACATTAGGATACCCCGATGAAAACCCAAAGCCACGAAAAAGAAGAACTCTTGCGGAAGTGACACATTATAATTTGATAATAATCAAGACGCTTATTGGCTCTTAGGAAAAAAATCTGCTGAATATGCATTACAGTTCGGTCCCTATCAGAGTTTTCTCGCGCAACATAATATTGTCAAATTTCTTGATGGCGGTTTAGGTATCTTATGGACGAGGTATTTTTCAGAAGGAGAACTCACGGGAACGCTTCAGGAAAATGTGATTCACGTGAGAATTGTCGGAGTGCCTGTCCAGCATATATATTTCGAGTTCGGGGTAATGGGCTTTGTTCACAGAGCATGTGAACTGGTATGGCAGAGAGAACTAACGTCCCCAAAAATATCAGGAATTTTCTCTCCGCCTCATGAAGTCCAGTATAAATTTATGTCCAAATGACGGTATCCTGAATAAATTCGACCAATGCGGTTGCAACAAATTTCAGCATACAGCGCATTATGGATGGAGGGGGGATGGCGGAACCACAAATGATTCGCGCCATCAGGACAACTACGAGAGAAGAGGTTCGTGGCTGATGCCGATCAACATGCCGGTCGTGATGTTCTTTTGGCGACACTCCGGGCAGCGCCGGATTTCTTCTTCCGGCATATTGGATTGGGCGCGGATATAAGCGACCATCCGGTCGGTAATATGACGCTTCCCGCAATCTGGACAGGGGAGCAATTCAAAAAGATACCCCCAAATTGCTCGCTTTCCAGGAAGCTCGCGCATCACAATCGCGCCGGTCGGACACGCAGCGGCGCAGGAACCGCATCCAATACAATCGGCATTCGCTTCTTTATACGGTGTTTCCACCACTTTATCAGCGCCGCGCCCCATAGTATAAATCGCGCCGGTGCCTTGAGCCTGGCAAATGCGATAACACAAGCCGCACAGCACGCATTTTTTATTAAATGCTTGAAGCGGTTCAAATTCCGGCGTAATCGTCTCACCTAAAATACGTTCCAGCGCCTCTTTTGCCTCTGGCGCTCTGGCAAGCAAGAGTTTGGCCGTCATGCGGCGACTTTGCTTGACCATGTCAGAATCGGTATAAAACCGCTCGCCCGCTTTGAATACAGGGTATTCGCAGGCGGTCACCAATTTCGACCAGGTTTCTTTGCGCAATTCCACGACGCAGAGCCGGCATCCGGCAAAACCTGGCAGGGCGGGATGATAACATAAGGTTGGAATCGGGATTTGCTGGTCGCGGCAGACATCCAATAAACGGGTTTCGTCTGGCACTCCATATTGTCGGTCATTGATAAAAATTTCGAGCATATTCTTCACCACCAGAATAGAATGATGAAATGTTACCATTTCACGGCGTTAAATTTACAGACTGCCCGGCATTCGCCACATTTGATGCACTGCTCCTGGAGAATCTGATACGTGCCATTTCTGGCGATTGCATTCACCGGACATGCTTTAAAACACGCGCCGCATCTGGTACACGTGTCTTGATTGATTGTGAATGTCGTTAGCGCTTTGCACACTCCGGCCCGGCAATGTTTCTGCTCGATATGTTCGAGATACTCTGCCTGAAAATAACGCAATGTGCTTACGAGCGGGTTCGGGGCGCTTTTGCCTAAGCCGCATAACGAGCTATTGGCAATATACTCCCCTAATGCTTGCAAGCGGTCAATATCTTCAGGCTTTCCCTTGCCTGCGGCAATCCGCTCAAGAATATGATTGACCTGAATCAAGCCTTCGCGGCAGGGAACGCATTTTCCGCAGGATTCTTCAATCAGGAATTTG
Organism: Candidatus Moduliflexus flocculans; assembly: GCA_000739515.1. GTDB lineage: Bacteria > Moduliflexota > Moduliflexia > Moduliflexales > Moduliflexaceae > Moduliflexus > Moduliflexus flocculans. Next base: position 730,083 of record DF820457.1, on the reverse strand, counting down.
GTGAAATACCGCGCGACTTCCACCATGCAATCCCACTCATCCATCACGATCATCCCACCGGATCCCATCATTGATCCCAGGGCTGTCAATGAATCAAAATCAATCGGCGAGTCAAGATGCTCTGCGGGAATGCAGCCTCCTGACGGTCCGCCGGTTTGCACCGCTTTAAACGGACGGTCTTTCACAATACCGCCGCCGATGTCAAAAATGATCTGGCGCAGCGTCAATCCCATTTCCACTTCGATCAATCCGACATTTTTCACTTTGCCGACTAAGGAAAAGACTTTCGTTCCCGGCGATCCTGCTGTGCCCATTTTTTTAAACTCATCCGCGCCATGTTGGATGATGTAGGGAACATTGGCAAAGGTTTCCACGTTGTTCAGCACCGTCGGTTTGCCCCAGAGTCCGCGCTCAGAGGCATGGACGTATTTTTCGTTCGGCTCGCCGATTTTTCCTTCAATGGAGCGCATCAAGGCCGAGGATTCGCCGCAGACAAACGCGCCCGCGCCGCGCTTGATGGCAATGTCAAACGCGAAGCCAGTTTGCAGAATGTTTTCGCCTAAAAACCCGCGCGAACGAGCGGCGTCAATGCCGATCTGTAAATTCTGCACTGCTTGTGGATATTCGTCCCGCACGTAAATATAGCCCTGATTCGCGCCGATGGCATAGGCCCCGATAATCATGCCTTCCAGCACGGCGTGCGGCGTGCCTTGCATGACGCTGCGATCCATAAACGCGCCGGGATCGCCTTCATCACCGTTACAGATGATATATTTCGGGGTCTCTCTGGAATTAGCCACACTCTGCCATTTTTTGCCGGTCGCAAATCCGCCGCCGCCCCGTCCGCGCAGCCCGGATTTCGCGATTTCGTCCAGAACTGCCGACGGAGTCATTGTCAGGGCTTTTTTTAACCCGGCATAGCCTTCCAAGGCCAAATAATCATCAATCGAGTCTGGCGAGACCTGCCCATTGGTGCGAAGGACAACCTTCTTCTGTTGAGCATAGAATGGGATATCGTTCGTTTTGACGTGGAGACGCGAATCGGGCGAGGTGTATAACAGGCGCTGAATCAGCCAGTTGTGTTTGGTGGTGGTAATAATATCTTCGACATCATCCACCGTAACCTTCTGATAAAAAACGTGCTGTGGTTGAATCTCAATAACCGGGCCAACCGCGCAAAATCCCTGACAGCCGGTAAAACGCACCTCAAACCACTCTTCTTTGTGTTTCAAAAATTTCGCATAAATTTCCTGACTGCCATAGCCTGAACAGCCGATGTCGCCACAGATTAAAAATGTCGTTTTCATCGCCCCTCCCTCACATGTTCAATAAATCGGCCAACCGCTTCCCGCACTTTGCCAATTGTCGCGGACACAAAATCTTGCGAGGGGCTTGATTCCGTTTTTTTGATGTCGCCAATCAACTCGTGGACGCTTTTGCGGGTCAATTTCCCATATAATTTTTCGTTAATGGAAATCGCGGGCGCCATCGCGCACGCTCCGAGGCAGTTGACCTGTTCAAGGGTAAATAGGTTGTCAGTAGTCGTCTCGCCTACCTCAATCTGCAAATACTCGCTCAATTCTGCCACGAGGTCTTCTGAGAGTTTCAAATGGCACGCCGTGCCATCGCAGATTTTGATGATATATTTGCCGCGTTCCCGGAGAGAAAACGCTTTGTAGAACGTCGCAGTGGCATAGACGTAAGCGTAGGAGACACCTAACGTTTTGCTGATTTGGCGCAGATGCTCTTTGGAAATATAGCCATACGCCTTCTGCGTATCTTGCAAGGCTTGAATAAGCCCGGATTTGTCGTCTGTATAACGTTCAAGAATCGTTTCCATATTTTCAGAACACGTAAAGACCTGACAGATTTCAGAAAACCTGCCAGGTCTGTATCTATTCGCTTATTCGACAAATTTGACTTTATCCAGCCCTAAATCTTGCAGTTTCTTCTTCGTTGGCACGCCGGTTTCATCCCAATCGCGCACTTTGTAATATCCGGGCAGCATTTCGGGAAGACGCGCCACTTTCCCTTTCATCGGGCCAGACGGGATCGGATCGTTTAGTAAGCGCGGCGGCAGCGTGTCATCCGCTCCGCTCAATCCGGCTTTCAGGTTAAACAACCGTTCTAAGTTGTAAATCCGGTCGCCGCAGGCCATTACGCTTTCGACGGTATAGTCAACGCCGGTCACTGCCGCCAATTCCGCAGCCACTTCCTCCGCGCCGATGCCAAAAGTCGTAAATAAGCAGACGCCAGCGGAATCCACCACAGCGGTCAAGTCCTGGAAGATTTTCAGCCAGGTGTCTTTATCCTTGATTTCCTGTGGATCGAGTTTTTGCGGGACGCCCAGAATTTCGGGGGAAATCATATAGCCGCGCACATGACAGCCGCCCCGGTTTGAAGTGGCATATTCCAGCGCCATGCCTTGTATGCCGCGCGGATCATAGGCCGGCATTTCTTGTTTTTTCACTGACATGGAGAGTTCCGGATGCCCATAGGCCTCGCCCATACGATACGAGCCTTCAGCGAGTTTATCGCCAATCCCTTCGCGCTTGCCGGTCAACTCCACTAATTTCACCATAACATCGGCGTTCCCGAATGCGATGTCAAGCCCACTGGCATCTGGTTTCGGCAAATACCCTTTCTCCGCTAACTCCATCGCGCAGCCAATCGTTGAACCCATTGAAATCGTATCTATTCCATATTCATTGCACAAAAAGTTCGCTTTCGTGACCGCTTCCAGATTATCCACGCCACATTCAGCCCCTAACGACCAGGCGCTCTCGTATTCCGGCCCTTCGCCAAATCCGGCATACGCGCCGCTTTTGACTTGCGTCACTCGCCCACAGGCAATCGTGCAGCTAAAGCAACCTTTATTCTTGAGCAACAGGTCTTTGCGCAACGTTTCGCCGCTGGTCGCTTCCGCGCCTTCAAAGACGGCTTCCTGGAAGTTCCGCGTTGGATACGCGCCGCTCTGGTTAATAATGTTCACCAGAATCATCGTTCCTAACATTGGCAAGCCTTCATTCGTGACCGGATGCGCCGCGAGTTTTTTCCGCGCCGCTAAGGCCACGTCGCGGATTTTTTGCGGGTCTGCCGGGGTGACGCCGCCGCTGCCTAACGCGACAACCGCTTTTAATTTCTTCGATCCCATCACAGCGCCCACACCAGAGCGTCCAGCAGCGCGATCTTTATCGCACATGATGTTCGCAATTTTGGAAAGCTTTTCGCCTGCTGGTCCGATGCAGGCCACTTTCACGTTCGGAGCAGTTTCTTTCACTAACAGATCAGTCGTTTCGCTGGTCATTTTGCCCCACACATGCGAGGCATCACGGAGTTCTGCCTTCCCGTCTTCCACATATAAATAGACCGGTTTCGGAGAAACGCCTTCAAAAATCAGGAGATCAATTCCAGCGAATTTCAATTCCGGCCCAAACAAGCCGCCAGAATTCGACGCCGCAATCGTGCCGGTTAATGGCCCTTTTGTCACCACTTCATAGCGCCCGGTTGATGTCCCTAATGCGCCAGTCAGCGGCCCGGTCGCGAAAATCAGCTTATTGTCCGCGCTTAAGGGATCGACTTTGGGGCTGACTTCTTCAACAAAATAGCGAGTTCCGAGACCGCGATTGCCAATATATTCTTTAGCCCACTCTTCATTTAATTTCTCAGTTTTGACCGTTCCTTCGGTCAAGTTCACGCGCAACACTTTGCCCATCCATCCGTATAACATGATTAGGCCTCCTTTCTGAAGATTTGTTCAAATTTCTCGGACATC
>DF820457.1:724041-726132 GCA_000739515.1 Candidatus Moduliflexus flocculans | reverse complement strand
TGCCCATCCATCCGTATAACATGATTAGGCCTCCTTTCTGAAGATTTGTTCAAATTTCTCGGACATCACCTTCTTCCGAGAAAGCGTTTCCAAATCGGCGCGCACCCATTCAATCGCCTTGGTTGGGCAGAAGGTCGCGCATTCCGGTTCTCCGCCGCAGACATCGCACTTTAACACTTTTTTTGTTTCGCGATCATAGGAAATATTTCCAAAAGGGCAGGCGGAAACGCACATGCGACATCCAATGCATTTCTGGGCATTGTATTCGACCAGGCCGGTCGCAGCATTTTTCGTCAATGCATTCACCACGCACACAGCGGCGCAGGCGGGTTCTTCACATTGTAAGCAGGTTAATGGAACGGAAAACTTCATGGGCGAGGTGAGGACTTCGATTCTGGATTTTGATGGACGAAACGTGCCTTCATGTTTCAGCGAACACGCCAACTGACATGAACGGCAGTCGATGCAGTATTCTGGCTGCAACAGTAATACGTTATTCATGATCTCCCTCCGTGGTAATATTCGCGGTGCAAACATGATGGTTACACCGCTCTCATAAGATGTCGTTTGATCACAACTCCGCTCAGAATTATCCGTTTATGGCGAGCGGTCAGGCCATAAACGGCAGATCGCGCTCTTGTTCTTTTAACCTCTATTTAGCATAAAAACTCAGTTAAATATCGCATCATTCGAAACGATTGAATCGAGGCAGAGGAATGCGAAATCTTGATTTCGCCGTCAAATCAAGATTTGACATTCCTGAGATTATCCGCCACCGCCGGGCGGGAACAGAGCCACCACGTCATCCCCGGTAACAACTGTTTTCAGCCCGTTTAAATGATGAATATTCAGCCCATTGATGAGAATTATCGTCCCCGGCATCACTTGATCGTCTGGCGTGAGTAATTTATGCAGAAACTTTTTGCAAAGCCGCTCTTCACACAAATGGAGGAGGGTTTGTATATCCAATTCAGCAGCAGGAAATTGAATCTGGCGGGTATTCAAAAAAAATCGAAGCGTGGTAAAAAAATTGACAGTAATCATGAGACATTCCCACCTAAAAACATGTTATGAGCAGGGATGAGGTGAAAAAATTGTAACTCTCTACGTACTGATAGGCAGTGTTCCCCATCGAAACCGCTTGTCAGGCGCGCCAGTTTAAAGCGTTCTCCGCTTTTGAATACGACGGAACGCGGCGATAAATCGTTACGAAAGAACAACGTAACATCTTCAAAAGAGATGTCAAGAAATAATGTAATTATTTACCACGAAACACGCGAAAATATGGAAAAATCGTCGGTCACAGAATACATGTTTTGATTTTTTCGTATATTTTGTGTGTTTCGTGGTCGCTGCTCAATTGGAAAATAACGCGCCGATTACGCAGCTCATTGCTGCGACGCGATCAAGTTTTCAAGGATCAGCCCAAAGAAACGCGAATCCTGCGAGCGAAATCCCCAGCCTAACATGGCGGCACACTGCCGACAGAGCGCGATCTGCCACGCATATCCCGGAAACCACGAAAAGAATGCTGTTTCCTCGCCAATCAACGCACAGCCGGGCGCAGCGGCGAAACAGCCGATCTGATAAATATACCCATGCGGATTGGCGAAGACATGTTCATGGCGCTCGTTGACGCTGATGCGGTCATGCAGGCTGGCAATCGGAGCGCGACAGGTTGAACATAACAGCGCGTCGGCTTTTTCCGGCGTGTCGAGGTCGGCGGCATCAGTTTCGTCTGTTGGCCGAACTAACGTGGAACCTTTTGCGACAATAAACAAGGGAAACATCGTCGTTGTGTAATTTTCACAGAGACGTGCGGCGATGCAGACGCGCAACCGTGCGTCTCTACAATGCGTTTGCGGCGAACAGCCGCTTTGCGAAATCGCGAATCAGATCGGCCTGCGCAAGCTGCTGCCGCCAGTGTTCGGGAATGCCGGATTCCCCGTAAAATGCGCCCGCAATCTGGCCGCAGACAGCGGCAGTTGTGTCAGCGTCGTCACCAAGATTTGCGGCGGTCAATATGGCGTCGCGGAAGTTATCGGTCTGGTAAAAGCACCAGAGCGCCGCTTCCAGGCTCTCCACCACATA
>DF820457.1:706327-723849 GCA_000739515.1 Candidatus Moduliflexus flocculans | reverse complement strand
TGGCGTCGCGGAAGTTATCGGTCTGGTAAAAGCACCAGAGCGCCGCTTCCAGGCTCTCCACCACATAGCCGCTCCCTGTAATCGCCTCCCCCGCTTTCGCCCGATAGATGCCATTCGCAATCGCCTGAATTTTCGGGGAAAGCGGCGGAGCATCCGTTGCGAACGGGAATGGATCGCCGAAAAGAATCTCCGTTTTGCTCTGACCAGAAAGCGCCTTAAAAATCATTGAGCCAAACAGACGGCAGGCATCCACGCATTCTGTCGCGCCGTGCGTGGTGCGAGAACTCTCGCCGGAAAAATGCACGGCAGCGGCATGATCTGAGAAAAAAAACATCGGCACGGGCGCAAGTCGCATAATGCTGCCGTTTCCAGCGGAACGCGGCGACGTTGAGCCGCTATAAGGTTCCTCGGTATCTTCAAAAGTTTGCAGCGCGGATCGCACGGTGTTGCCGATATCGAAACAACGCCCATTGCTGCTCATGTAACCATCACGCATCCAGCGACAGTAACGCACCATTTGATCGTATGGCGCGAAACCATTGCATTCGACAAGACTCGCGGCAAGACAGAGCGCCATGCTGGTGTCATCCGTCCATTCACCAGGCCGCAGCGTGAATGGCCCGCCACCGACCATATCCGTCAGCGGGCGGAACGAGCCGCGCGGCTTGAATTCGACTGTTGTGCCAACGGCATCGCCTGTGGCCAATCCTAAAAGAGATCCCCAAAATCGTTCGCCTGTCGTCATTATTTCACCTCAATTTTTCCGTTGCTTACTAAAATCGTGGTAGTCTCTTCTGCGTGAATGGTCACATCCATCGCGCTCAGCTCAGAGGATTGATCCGGCACGAATTTGTATGCACCAGGTTCAAGCGTGATATGCGTGGTGTCATTGCCGCACGACGTCATGATATCGTCTTGCTGCCGCTGAAGCGTCCAGCAAGAATTGTCCTCCCATTTGACCTCAATATTTCCGGCAGTTTTTTTGATTGAACGCGTTTTTCCGGCTTCAATGGCGATCTCAAACGGCACAAAGACATTCTGCATGGTTTCCACGCGATACGTTCCCGGCGTCAAGACAAGCTGATTGCTGCCGCATCCATCCCCAATAGACACGTTCTTGCGATATACGCTCCAGCACTCGCTGCCCGGCCATTGAAAATCGAACGTCCCACTCGGCCGTTCGACAACCGTGGTTTTTCCGGCCTCGATCGTAATTTCGAATGGCTCAAGCACTTTACCGCTTGGCTTCACGAGGTACGTACCAGGCACGAGCGCAACTATATCAGAACCACAGCCGGTTCGGACTTCCTTCTTGTCCCGATACACTGTCCAGCATTCGCTGCCAGCCCATTCGAATTTAAATTGTCCGCCCGGTTCGATGGTGGCCGTTTGGTCAGCCTCGATGGTCACGTCAATCGGATCAAATGTTTGTCCGTACGTCGGCTTGATGGTATATGCTCCGGCTTCAAGCATCTGGGCAGCGCTGCCGCAAAAAGAGGTAACTTCCTGTTCGCCTCGATAAATGCCCCAGCACTCGTTGCCCGGCCATTTTAAATCCAGTATTCCGGCTTCTTTCTTAACGCTGGCGGTCTGGTGTGCTTGAATCGTCACGTCTGTCGGCGTAAAAAACGGCAATAACATGGGGGAAATCGTATAGCGTCCTGGCGCTAATTCGACCGACGCGCTCCCGCATTGGGACGCGACTTGTTTATCGCCCTGGTTCACGACCCAGCAATCCTCGCCATCCCAGGCAAATTCCAGGACGCCTTGCTCGAAGAGGCTGTTGCCGATATCCTCGGACTTCGGCTGCTCAATCTCGGTTTGGGGTTGAAGCACGCCTTGCGGATTCATTTGCACGGATTGGTCGTCAGGCTGTTCCGGCGTCGCCACGACAATTGGGCTGTTGTTCCGCTCAAGCTGTTTCAACTTCAGTTGCGCGGCTTTCGCGAATTTGCCATCAGGATAAGCATCCAAAAAGTCTTTGACATCTGATGCTTCAGTCGAATTCTTGGCGAGACTCCACATCTCGGTTTCAGGGTCTGCGCCGCCCGCTGATACAGGCGTTTCCGGCGCAGCGGACGTTCCGGCGCTGATCGTCGCTGAAATTTCCAATTTAAACACAAAATCCCCTTTATCTAACATGGGATGACGGATTTTGCCATATTGCGGATGCTGCGAACCTTGTGAATAATTAATCACATTATTCTGCATAAATTCGCCTAACTCTGTCCCGGTCACATAGCCGTCTTTATTCACGTCAGCCTCGCCGTCGAGCGCCGCGATAAATTGCTGGCGGAAAATGCTTTTATCTGGCACGGTTTCCTCTGCGCTGCCGGAAGTCAGGAATTGACGCACCGGCTTGGCAGTTTTGTAGGAAATGTTTTCCGGCACGGCGCGAGACAGCGAAAAAATCGAGCCGGAAAAGCAGCTATCGAACAGGAAAAAAGCGTGTTTGGCCTGAATGCGCTTGGCATAGACTTCGATCATCTGCATATCCAGCGCCTTTTCGATGAAACCCGCTTCGTCATCGTTCGGATTCGGCGCATCCACCGGCACAATATAGCCCATTTCGCCGCCGTAGGCGAGTCTCAGCGTGTGACCATGCCCGGCGAAATAAAATAGCAGCCGATTTTCAGGCGTTTGCCCATATTGGCCGATAAAATCAGTAAATGCCTGTTGCAATTGCTGCTGGGTCGGATTTTCAACCACCGACACATCAAACCCTTGTTTTTCAAGCGCGGCTTTCACTGCACTCAAATCGTCTTTGACACCCGGCAAGCTCGGCCATCCGTTCGTATAATCGCTCGCGCCGATGACCAACGCATAACTCCCCTGATAGAGCGGAATTTCTTCGCCCGTATCAGGCGCATTGATCGTCAATCCACGCATCTGCGCGAATAACGGCAGTGTCGTCGCTACGATGGCGGACAGCATCAACATTGCCAATAATTTCTGCATCATTTTCATAATTTTCCTTATTTTCCTTTTCAGTAATTTTGAATGACGTGCTCATCTGCGAAATCTGCGGTTTTTCTATACATACTATCAGTATATTACGGCTGTAACGCTGAATTTTTCACAGAAATTCAGCGCGGTGCGATTTCCGCGATAACCTGGCGCAGAGTGTTTAAAAAGGTCAGATCGTATTTGCCGCCCCAGTCGAAATCCGGCGCAATCCGGTCTGCGCGAGAGAAGGAGACAAGCAGCACCAGCACATCCACCGGCACGGCGTGAATGCTGCCGCCGTTGGCGTTGACGACTTCAACAAACCGGCGCAGATGCGGTTCAGCAGCTTGAAATTCCTGGAACAGACGCTCAAATTCATTCAATCGCGTTATGCCGATTTCCTGCAATGTGCGCAGCAGGATTTTTAACCCGGCGGATTGGAATGTCTTCATCAAGAGTGGAAATGGATGCATGCCGACGCGCACGCCGAACCGCTCCCATTCCTGCGCCTGAACGTGCTGTTCCATAAATTCTCGCAGCGAATCCAAATCTAACGGCAATTCCAATTGGCCTTGCGTGACGTCGGCGCGGTATTCTTTGGCGATTGCTTCGGAACGCAGGCGAAGCGTCGTGAAATCCTGATCCGCGCCTTCTAACTGAGCGCTGAGTTGAAACAGTTTGCGCCGCAATGCGTCCGGCGCTTGCGAGGGCGCTTTGTAATCGAATTCCCGGCTGAACACTGCCCAGGCATGTTGCAGAATACTCCGCACCTGAATTTCAGCAGGAATTCCCGCAAATGATTTCCATTCAGGCAACACGCACCGCTTGTGCTCAAGCGAAATAATCAGATGCAGCGACCGGTAGCCGAAACGGTCGGCTTCCAGACTTGCGGTTTTATCAACAGAATGGTCTTCATCTAGGGTAAACTCGCGTTCGATCATGGCGCGTACGCGCTCGACTTCATCCTGATAATAGGTGACGATCCGCAGACCAATGAGGTCTTTAATGCGGTCGAATGGCGCGTCGTAATATTTTTTATGCTCAATTTTTTCTAAAAAGCTCTCCAGCGTTTTGACGCGCATCTCGATGTGGTCTATATGCACGCCATCGGCTTGCAGCAAAACGCCGAGCAAGTCGCGCAGCCGCAGGGCAAACGCTTGATACGTCGCTGCGCGAGCGCGATATTCCGACACCAGCGCCTCGCGATTTAACAAATAGTCGCTATTTTTCATCAGTTATAACAGCAGCAAGCCGATAATTTCTGCCACTAATAATGGGTCAAACGGCTTCACAATAAAGATTTTCACTCCTAACTCAAACACCTCTTCTCGCAATTCTTTCATGTCCGAGCCGCTAATCACAATCACATTCGTGGCCGGATCGAATTCGATAATCCGTTTGATCGCGTCAATTCCGCTCATCCCTGGCATGGATAAATCCATCGTTACAAAATTCGGGCGCAAGTGAAAAAATGCGTCAATTGCTTCCTGGCCGGTTTTCGCTTCTGCCACGACTTCGCCGCCAAGAATTTCGACCGTCTGCGCTAATGACGCCCGCACCACCTTCGAATCATCCGCCACCAGAAAACGAATACGCGTATCTTCGGACAGGGTAATATCCTGCCGATAATAGACGCTGGGACGCTCGACAACCGGAACAGGCTGGGCGGTTTTCGCAGAAAACGTCACCAAATCAGGCGCAATCTGTCGAAGCAGCGAGGTGTCATATAATTCCTGCTCCGCATACATGCGCGAAACGATCCCTTCATTATAGAGAAAATCGCGAAAGGCTAACAGGCCAATCCTGAAGAGGTTGTCAAATTTCATGGAATATAAATTTTTCCGCATCGCCGCGATTAACTCATATTGTGTCACTTCGAAAAACCAGGCCAACTCTTTGACCACTTCGCGCCGCTGCTCATTGATCAAATTGGTAGCAATATGCAGGACTCGCAAAATCGCTTTGATTTCTTCAGGATAGTGCTGAATATATTCTTCGGAGACTATCAGGCACGCCTGATCCACGAGCCAGCTCACATCGCCTTCCATATCAGGGATTTCGGAACGGACGCCAGAGAAATACATCTGCCCGCCGAATTTCCGCGCGCCTGTTGTCCAGGGTTCCCATGAGGCAATCGCGTCCACTTCTCCGTCAAGAAACGCCTGAATTTGCTGATGTGGCAGCAGATCGACAAATTCAACATTGCGCAGATTAATGCCGAGATCGCGCGCCATATTGCTGATCGCAATATAGATCGCAGCGTCCTGCGCCATCGCGATCCGTTTTCCCTCTAAATCTTTGGGGCTGTTAAGTTGGACGTTCGGGTGGAGAATGAGTTGTTGGGTCCCGCCGATGTCGGCCAACGGCGCGACAATTTTCACTGGCAAACCTTTATCACGCAGAAGAAGGGCTGAAATTGGCGTCTGGATAAAGGCAAACGGCTTCTGTTCGACCGCGAGAATATCCTTCGGCATCGTCGTGCCAGACTCGATAAATTTATATGACACATCAAGTCCAACATCGTGGAAAAGATTACGCTGCATGGCTAACGCTAATTGCGCGGAAACGTTTGGGTCTTTGGTTCCCCAAATTTCAAGGTGTCGTTGCATGCCGTCCGCTATTCATCCCTGTCAATACAGGCTGCAAAAGCAAGCATCGCAGGATGAAGCCCCCCTATCAAACGTCAGAAGTTCGGAAATTGAATCGTCCCTGAGAATCACAGAATATCGCAAACGGAATCTTGTAGAAAGTAGAACGGATTTGGCAAGAGAAAGTTTTCTAAACTCTCAAATTTCCCGCTGGCGCGGAAAGGTCGGATGGATTGAAAAAACACTTCCGAGCATCAAACCTCTCGGAAGTGTTTGAACTGCGCTATTTTTGCGCTTTACCCTGATTGGCCACCGCTTGCATGGCTGCGGCAATTTTTTCCTGATCGCCAAGATAATAGTGGCGAATCACCTTGAGATCATCATCTAATTCATAGACCAACGGAACGCCGGTCGGAATATTTAACGCAATAATCTCGTCATCGCTCATATTATCTAAATATTTCACCAATGCGCGTAATGAATTGCCGTGCGCGGCGATAATGACGCGCTTACCGGCTTTAATCTGCGGCACAATCGTGTCATGATAATATGGCAGGAAACGCGCCACCGTATCTTTTAAGCATTCGGTCAATGGCAATTCTTCCTTCGTCAAATCGGCGTAACGCCGATCATGTCCTGGATAACGCGAATCGCTCGCTTCCAATGCTGGCGGGGGAACGTCATAGCTGCGCCGCCAAATTTTTACCTGTTCGTCGCCGAATTTTTCAGCCGTTTCAGCCTTGTTCAAGCCTTGCAACGCGCCATAATGCCGCTCGTTCAAACGCCAGTTCCGATACACCGGAATCCACATCAAATCCATTTCATCCATGACCGTCCACAGCGTTCGGATCGCGCGTTTCAGCACAGAGGTAAAGGCCACATCAAACGTATAGCCCTCATTTTTCAAGACCTGTCCAGCGCTTTTGGCTTCCGCGCGACCGGTGTCATCCAAATCAACATCCGTCCAGCCTGTGAAACGGTTTTCCTTATTCCACTGGCTTTGTCCATGTCGAAGCAATACCAATTTTGTCATAATGTTCCTCCTTTTTCCAGCGCTGCCAGGATTTACAACCTTGCAGGGCTTATGCAGAATTCACCAACATGAAGAGCCGCTAATAGCTATTTATCCCATGCTCAACGTTTTTAGATACACGACTTTTCCATCTCCCGGCGCATAAAAATCAGCAAAAAATGCCGCTTCTTCATACGCGCAGGCAAGGTAAAACCGGCGCGTCGAGTCATACTGCTGACGAGATGACGTTTCAATGTAAATGCGCTGCCCACCCATTTTGCCAATGGCGTCTTCGCTTTTCTGCATGAGAATTTTCCCGATCCCTTTGCCTCTCAAATCATGATGAACGGCGATCCAATAGAGATCATAGCTGGAGAGCGTGCATGGAATCGGGCCAAAACAGGTGTACCCGACCACGCGCCCCTCGCGTTCAGCAAACAGAAAATAGTACCCGCTGCTTTCGCCTTTCTGTAACCGTTCCTCGACCAGTTCAACGGCCACGTCAATTTCCGCGTTGGTAAAAAATCCCGTGGAAGCGGTCAACTCGCGGATACTCTGCGCATCGGTTGCGCGCGTATCTTGTCGAAACGTCAATTCATCATTCATACATGCCTGCGTTCTTGTGGCTCTGACAATTTTTTCGTTAAACTCGGTATCGTCAGATTATATGGCGGGGATTTTGTCAACAGAATCTTATCAGAGGGCGAGAGAAACGGACTGCACACGCATAAACAGCCTGTGCAGTCCCATGTTCAATCAGGCTTCGCACAACGCGGAATCGCGGACATGTTCCGTTTCTGCTGGCTGATTCATCGTGATCATATAAATCGCGATCAACATCGCTCCGGAACTCGCCCATTGGATCGGGCTGAGGACATGACCATTCAACAGGAAATCGAATACAATCGTGGAGACGACAAACCAGAGTTCGCACATTGTCGAAACGTTCGCGGTGATGTAGCGCAAGCCGTAATAATAGAGCAAAATCGCGCCGCTGCCGGTTGTTGCGCCGATGAGCGCGAAAAATACCCAATTCATCGGCGTGGTTTGGGAAAATTGCGCGATTTTGCCGTTTGCGACCACAATCGCCAGCATAATCAGCGCGGTTAGCCCATAGCGGAAAAAGAGCGCTGTTTGAAACGGCACTTTATTCAGCACGCGCTTGCCGAAAACTGTCGCGCTGCCAAACGAAAACGCGGCGAGAATCGCATATAATGCTGCAGGCAGCATTTTTCCGCCAAGCGCCAATTCAGGCCGATTAAATTCGAAGGTCAGGAAATAGCTCGCGCCAAGCGCCACCGCTGCCCACAGCAGGAAATTTTTACTGAAGCGCTCGTTTAACAAAATCCGGGCTAATATCATCGCAAAAACTGGCTGCAATTTTTGCAGCAGCGCCACCACCGTCAACGCTTTAAATTCCACCAGGAACAAGGCTTTGACAATTGCCAACGTGCCCAATGCGCCGCCAAACAAGGCAATCAAGAAAAAATATATCATATCCGACGGACACAAGGTTTTGATGCGCTTATATTCTCGAAACAAGATCAGGTTCATCGCGAGAAATGGCAGCGCGTGAAGCATGAACACGACATAACTGACATCCAGATTATATAAACGCGGCGTCAACGCCACGCCGTCAAGCCCCCATAACATCGCCGCAAAAGACACCAATAACGCCCCTAATGTCGTTTTCTTTATCATACTGAAACATGAATTGCATCGCGCGCAGCGCTTTCATTGTTGTCAGATCAAACGGTACGCGCCATACAAATCTCAAATAAAAAAGCCCCATAGCAAATAGGCTACGGGGCTTTTTTATTTGAGAATAGCCGCATGAATACACTCAGCCTCTTTATCCCATCCAGACTTTAACTGTCGGTTTCGGAATTACACCGAATCAACCGATTACTCGGCTCGCGGACTGTACCGCCGGTCAGGAATTTCACCTTGCCCCTAAAGAATGCTGATTGAATTAACGATCAATGTAAAGAACTCACACTTACTTATCCCAATAAGTATCGCCCAAAAACTTGTCAAGAGAAATTTTACATCATAAATGAGTTGCCCGCGAGGAGATGCTGACTTTTGCTGAATATCAAGGGTATTCGGCAGTGGTGCGTTATTTATGCCGTTTTGAGCAAACTCCTGATTTCTGCCACCATATAAAACGAGCCGGTCACAAAAATTGGCGTCTGCTTTTCGGCCAACATTTGCGCCAATCGCAAGGCATTATTCGGATGAACTTCTAAACGCGGATGGGGATGATGCTGCTGAAAGGCGTAAAACACATCTTCCGGTTCGCTCTGTTTAAATGTTCCCGGCGTAGAAACAATTACCTCGCGAAATGCGGGCGACAGCAGCCGCGCCATTTCCGCATAATTTTTGCCATGCACTGCGCCGAAAATCAAAATGGCCTCGCCAGGAAACATCTGCTGGAACGCTTCCAACGCTCGCCGGATCGCTAATGGCGTATGCGCCGCATCCAGGACGATCGGCGGCGTGTCGGCAACCAGTTCCATGCGTCCTGGCAGAAACGCCTCGGATAGACCTGTGCCAATCACCTGATTCGACAGATTGGGAAACAAATGTCGGATCGTCAGCGCCGCCAGCGCGGCATTTTCAGCCTGAAATCCGCCTGATAATCGCAGCGGCACGGTTTGCGGCGTCATGCCGTCGAACGCGAACGTCATCACCGTGCCATCTCGAAGCGTCTGAGCGGCAAAGGTTGTGAGCGCCTCGTCTAAAAAACGAATCGTGGTTTGCTGTAACCGACTTTCTTCGCGAAACACCGCCTTCACTTCTGGCGGTTGTAATCCACAGAACGCCGGGACGCCGAGCTTAATAATGCCGGCTTTGTCTTTCGCGATTTTTTCCAGCGTCTCGCCAAGAATCTCCGTATGATCGTAATCAATTGGCGTCAAGACCGACGCAATTGGCTGAATGACATTGGTCACATCGCATCGTCCGCCGATGCCTGTTTCGATTACCGCAATCTGACAATCAGTTTCGCGAAAATACAGAAACGCGAGCAACGTTACCAATTCAAACGGCGTTATATCAAAGCCACCTGGAAGCACATCCGGCGCGAATTGGGACAGCATGGTTTCAATATCTGCGATCAATTCCCTCAGGCGGCTCGGCTGACGTAACGGCATGGACGCGGAAATGCGTTCTGCCGGATCGGAAACATGTGGCGATGTGTAGAGGCCGACGCGAAAACCGGCAGCCGTTAATATCGAAGCGAGAAACGCCGCCGTCGAGCCTTTGCCTTTCGTTCCGGCAATATGAATTGTCTGGTATGCCCTGTCGGGATGCCCGAAATACTCAAGAAATATTCGCATCCGCGACACGCGAAATGTCCGCTCTCCTGGCGTCATTTTGTGCGTCGCCGGTGGTTTCAGGGTTAAAATATAGTCGAATGCTTCTGCGAATGACGAAATCGTCTGCATGTCTGCCGCCTCCTTGTTATTGGGTGTATTCGCGAACGATTCGAATCCGGCCTTTCGTGTCAAGCGGAATTGCATAAAAAATTGAGTGAGCCGGAATGGCGCGAATATGACGATATAACACTATTTATAGTTTTTAAGCCCAAAAAAGGAGTGCGAAATCTCGATTTCGCTGTCAAATCAAGATTTGATACTCCTGTCGGTAATTCAATGCTACTGAATAACTCATGTTACGCAGCCGATTCGAGACGAATGACCGCACACTCCCCTCCGGGGAGGGGTTGGGGGTGGGTTCTTGACACGAGCAATCACTCACGGACGACCCCACCCCTTGCCCCTCCCAGGAGGGGAATTGTCGGCGGCGCTGCGTAACATCAGTGAATAATGCTATATGGCGCAGATTTCGTCGAAATTGGCCATATTCCCTGCGCAGATTGATTCACAATATCTGTTTTTCGGGATATTTATCCGGAATCCAATCGTTATCTGAATGTTGGTATCATTGCAAGAAAACCATAATTTTCTGTTGACCGAATTTCCATATTTTCTGAAAAAGGAAGCGGAGACAGCGATTTCTATTCGTCTTCTTCTACGAGTCAACAGCAGGAGAGCACTATGAAGATCGGCATTGATGCACGCAGCTTATTTGGCACTCCGACCGGCGTCGGGCGGTATGTCGCGAATATTCTCGACCATCTGCGCTCACTGGATCGGGAAAATACCTATCGCCTGTACACAGATCGCCCGGAAGCAGCCTTTCCCTTTGCGCAAGCGAATTTTCAGCCTACGCCGCTCACGCTCCCCGTCGCGCAAAATTATTTTACCTGGCTGCATCTGCGTCTTCCACCGGAATTGCTGCGGCGACCGGTGGACATCTTCCATTTTCCCTTTTATACGATGCCGATCATTCGCAATTATAAAACGATTGTCACGTTACATGATATTACGTTTGAGGTGCATCCCGAATGGTATTCATGGAAAGGGCGTGTCGCCACGCGCCCTTTTGCCCGCTATGCGGCCTGCCACGCTGACGTGATTCTTACCGATTCCAATTCTTCGAAGCAAGATATTCTGCGATATTACCATGTCGCCGATTCGAAAGTAACAGTGATACCGCTTGGCGTCGAAACGCGATTTGCCCGTATCGAAGACAGGGAACGCAAAGAAGCGATTCGCGCCAAGTATCATGTGACATGGCCGCAAATGGTGCTATATGTCGGCTCAATCCATACGCGCCGCAATATCGAATCGCTCATCCGGGCGTTTCAGCACGTATGTCGAACCAATCAAGATGTCTGTTTGATGTTAGTCGGCAAGCGCGAATATCCGTATCTTGATCTGCCTCGTCTGATTGATGAAACGGGGCTTCGTGAACACATCGTATGCCCTGGCTATGTCGCTGATGACGATTTGCCTATATTATACAATATCGCGGATGTTTTTGTGTACCCATCGTCTTATGAAGGCTTCGGGCTGCCGCCATTAGAAGCAATGGCGTGCGGTACGCCAGTCATGACCTGTAACAATACCTCGTTGCCAGAAGTTGTCGGCGATGCGGCAATTTTTGTTGATCCGCTGAACATCGCGGAGATGGCAGACGCCATGCGTTTACTCCTCAATGACGGCTCGTTGCGGCAGAATCTGTCGGAAAAAGGGATTCGGCGGGCAAGCGCCTTTTCGTGGAAACGGACGGCGCAAGAAACATTAGCCGTCTATCAACGTCTGATGTAATAGGAAGGTTCTATCGCAGGAAGGGATGATGATACAGAGAACATGGTTATTCAGAATCATTTCAGCGGGGCTTCGTAATCGTCATGAGTGCCGATCCACTGCCAAATCATTGTATCATCTTCAAGGACGCCTAAAACACGATAGCTATCGGTGACACAAGAGAGAGCGTCTCTCGAACTCGTTTAAAATGCAAGCTGGGATGATGCGGGTTTTTTCGCCAAAGCTGATAGGCTTTACGGCTGCGTTGCTGAATATCGAGCGGCAATCGTTCGTAAAGTTTCCAAAAATGCCGAGTCGCTCGCGAATTCATGCTGGTGAAAGCCTACCATCATCGGTGATAGTTATCGCGGTGATATGTCCTGTGCGATATTCCTCGCGAGCCTCGCGCACCATATTTTCTAAGACCTGTGAGGACTCTGGCTTCGCAAGAAGTTGCTCCCATTTTGCGTCATGTTCAGAACTCTTCGCCTTATCAGTCGTTCGAGATTCGAGAAATTGCGCAAAATCAAACAATTCCCGCTGACGTTCACCCGGCAAACGACGCATAATCGTGACGATTGCGTCTTCATACGCCTGTAATGTGGATAATTCCATATTCTTTTTCCTTTGAAGAGCGTGATCATCGTAAAAATTTCTTGACGCTACGGTGTATATGCGCCACGCAAAAAGTCAACCGAAAATGTGATCAATTTACAGAGGAGATTCGAGCATGTCAATAAGATGTACAATGCTGCCGCGTATCAGCATCGTGACTCCAGCCTTTCAACATTACCATTTTCTTAAAGCTTGCGTGGCGAGCATTGAAATGCAGGGGTATCCGCATGTCGAGCATCTTGTCTTAGACGGCGGTTCGACTGACGGCACGGCGGAATATTTAGCAAAATATCCCGGATGTGTAACGTGGTGGCGCAGCCATCGCGATGGCGGACAAACCCAGGCATTAAATGAAGGCTTTGCCCGCGCCGCTGGCGAGTGGATCGGCTGGCAGAATTCCGATGATTTCTATTATCCCGGCGCATTCTGGCGCGTCGCGCAGATTGCCGCGCAATATCCTGAGGTACAGGTGATTGTCGGTGAAACGGCGGTTGTAGATGAATGCGGCCTCAAAAAGCCGCTGGTCGAAACGCCCGCAGCGTCGCCGCAATGGTGTCGCTGGAAAGATGCGCTGCGCGATCTGCTCTCTATCACGGGGAGTGTCGCTCCAATGCCGCCGATGCTGTGGCTGCGGGGCTATTGGCCGCATAATCAAGCGCTGTTTATTCGTCGAGACCTGCTGCAACAGGTGATTCCGTTAGATGAGTCGCTGCATCTGCTGATGGATTTGGAATTTTTCGCGAAAATCGCCCTGTTGCAGCCCAGGATTGCGTATGTCAGCCAGCAACTCGGCGCGTTTCGCCGCTATGAGGGAATAAAAACCGACAGCGCGGCGCTCGTTGAACGAAAACTGCGGGAACGCGCCATCCTGCAAGAACGATTTCAACAGCCGATGTGGCATGATGAAGGGCTGGCGTATCAATGGTTCAGATTACGTCATTACTGGTATGCATTTCGATATTGGGGGATCATGACATTGGCGCGGCGTCTTGCGAATTCGGCGGAGCGGCGGGACTCGTTACCCGTTATCTACATCTAAGTGGCTATAATCTCTATTATCCCGCATTCGCACGCCTGCTTTCTGATATTTCCTGGTACCAGTCCAGGTAATTATCAGTCATACGAACCATATCAAAACGCTGCCGCGCATCATCAGCCGCCAATTTTCCCATTTCATTTAATCGAACATTATCTTGAAGCATCGACAGGATAGCTTCGCTTAGCGCGTTTGGCTCTCCTGGGGGAACGAGTAAGCCAGTTTTGGCATGGCGAATCTGCTCTGGAATCCCTCCTACTGCAGTCGCGATGACAGGAGTGCCACAGGCTAAGGCTTCTAATACCGTATTGGGGAATGTGTCTGCTCGTGCCGCATGAACATACATATCAGCCGCTTGATAATGCTGTGCAACGACCTCAGCATCATATCGAAATGGAACGAACATCATTTGTACCTGGCCAATCTGCTCGCGAGGTGCGCTTTCTCCTAATGCCACAAAAATGATTGGTCGTTGTTGCACATGTTCAGCAACTCTTAAAATAGCTGCACGTAACGTGCGAAAATCTTTAAACACGTTATGACGGATTCCATTAGCTGCAAACAGCAGGATATCCGCATTAATCGGCAGTCCTAATTTTTCTCGCACAGATCGCTTATCGCCTGGATAAAATTGTTTCAGGTTTATTCCATAGGGAATGACGCGAGTCATGACTGTTGATTGCGCAAGTATGGATTGTTGTACTTTCTCCAGCAGCCATTGGCATGGCGTGGCAATATAGAGATGGCTGTGTGCATAAATGTTTCGTTTGCGCTGCCAATTCTCCGCCGTTGCGTCGCGCACAAGCCCTGGATAACTTTTCAAATCTGGACAATTTCCACAGCCAATTTTCCACCGTTCGCAGTCGAACGAATGGGCGCAATGCCCGCTGACCATCCACGCATCATGCAGCGTCAGCACCATCGGCGCTCGATGGCTCAAGAACGGCAATTCCCGGAGATCGAAATAATTTCCATGCAAATTGTGACAGTGCAGAATCTCCGGCGTTCGAGGAGGAAGTTCCAAGACATGATGCGTTGCGGGAAAATTGAAATTTTCCAAACCATGCAGTCCGTCTCGCAGATGCCCGCTTCCTAATTCGAAACAAACCCAATAGAGTCGAGCGAACATGCGATGTCTGTTGCGATGCGGATACCAGACACGGCTGAAAGTTTCCCAAAAACGCTCCCAGACCGAACGATATGTTTCTTGAGGGATGCGCAAAATATTCGGCGCATTTGTTTTTTTGCGTCCGACGGCAAGCCATGAATCATGGCCGCGAGCGCAATAACTATGATGAAGCGTCCATGCGATTTTTTCTGCGCCGCCTTCGATATCTGCCAAACTGACCTGAAGAATGTTCATCATGTTCTAAAACCATTCGGCCAACTGACGAGCGAATATTTCACCAGACCAATTGCGAACGACAAGACGAGGCAATTGAAAGCAATCCGCATAAGGGAAAACGACATCCAATAATGTCGAACATGCAGAAAGAAATCCGCATTGCCGCAAGATTTCGATCGTCTCTGGCGTATAATCATCGCGTCCGCCATAGGGATAGGAAAAATTGGTAACAGGCTTCTCTATGATTCGTTCCAGAGATGATTTGCTCTGTTGAATTTCGTTCATTTGTTCTAACTGCGACATCATTGAAAGCGCGGGGTGCGTCATGGTGTGCGCCCCGACCTCACACAGATTTCTTGCACACAATGTTCGGAGTTCCTCTTCCCTCATCATGCGATACGATTCCCGCCAATTTCGACCCTGCTCTATCTGCTTGCCGATGTCGCGGAGAATGTTATCTCGTTCGGCGGGCAAAAGTTGGCGTAATCTGTTATGTAATTCTCGGTATATCGTATGGCGTACGGTCGGCTCATCCGCACTCAATATATTCCATGAGCAATATTTGATATAGTCGTCCTGGCGATATTCGCGAAATTGTCCAAGTTTTTTGACGTAATATTGTCCCTGAATGCGTAAAGATAATTCTTTTGAGAATACGCCTGGTAGCAACAAAAGCCGTTCAAGTTCATCCCACCACAATTCTTGAGATTGTCCGATCAATCCTGCTGTCACAAACACGGTGGCTGGAATATGAAACTGTTTCAAAAGAGGCGTTGCATTGTAGAGGTTATCGACATAACCGTCGTCGAAGGTCATGACAATACCGCGTCGTGGCATCTGATGTGATGACAATGCCTGAACAAGCTCAGTCAGATGAAGTGGATGGTATGTGTTTCGAATAACTTGAAGATGTTCGGCAAAATGTTTGGGCGAAACCGCTAATAATTGCGGATCGGATTCCAGATCGGCGACGCGATGATACATCAAAATAAGCGCATGGGGGCGGCAACGTAACCAACATCGTTTAGCGGTTCGTTTCATCTCACGCAGCATCGCATTCATGATTTTTCCGCGCGAATCGCAATGATGACTTGATAATCCGGGTCACAAGCATCCAATTCAGTCCACGTTAACTCTTCGGCAGCGAGCCCGTGCAGATACGCGACCGCCGATAACACATTACCGTATGTTGTCACCTGAATATGCTCTGGCAGGAATGACTCTTCAAATAATTTTTTTGCAGAGGCGTCGGTCAATCGCCAGAAATCTCCCCAACGCTCCATATCATACCGACTGATTGGACTGATTCCTGAAGCCGTTGCCAACACAACACCTCCAGGCCGCAATGCTGCATGTAAATGGCGAACAGCAGCACGAAGATCATAGATAAATGGCAAGGTCTGCGTCAAAATAATACAATCGAATGCGTTGTGCGGAATACCTTCCCCGGTTGCCAGATTGCCAACGATTGTAGCATTGGGATTATCGCCTGTCACATGTAGCACATCCGATTTGACAACGCGTTTTCCACCAAATTGATTAGTGTAATTCGCGTCGGCGATTTCCAATACGCAGCCATGAATATCTTGCGCATGATAAGATAAAAACTGTGCAATATAATGACGGCAGATCGGCGTTCCACGATCGAATCCGAATGAGCGGCTCATCGGCGTCAGTTGCCGTAAATTCAACCAATTTGCGGGAGTAACCGGTTGCCGCCTCCAACGCAATATCGGCCATAGCACCTTCGTGGGAATATGCTGTTTAATCTGCTGCTTCAGAAAGGTTCTATTTAGCATGATGACACCTGTTTGGCATAAACTAAGCAGAACCAGGCAGTCGCAGGTCTCAAACGAAACGGCGGTTTGCTTGCGCTGCATGTTTCGGCATCGAAATCATGGACGAGATATCGGTAACCGTTCCGAGCAAGGAGATTCAACAGATCGCCCAGGCGCTGCTCGGCATCAGCCCACCCATGGTATTCGATCACCATTTCTCGAACATTACGCAACATTCCACTCGCCTCGGCTTCTTGCAAAACCGGTAACTCCTGCCCTTCGATATTCAATTTCAGAAAATCAACCGGAGTTGTCAGATATGAAGACAATCGGACAGTTTTCACTTGCATTTTCCCCTTATCTTGCAGCGGAAGAATTTTTCCTTGATCGCTTTCATCGGCCTGAAAATATGCCGAGCCGTCACTCCCGGTCAGTGCAGCTTGTATAAGTTCTACATTGCTGATATGATTGGTTTCAAAGTTTTTCTGCATTAGATAAAATAATTTATCGTCCGGTTCAAAACAAAGAATTCTCGCCTGCGGATAGATAGATTTGAAATATAGAACGGACATCCCAATACAACCGCCACCATCAATAATATATGGCGTGGAGGTGTGCGCTTCAAAGCGATATATCTGATGAAAAAAAATGTCTTTGCATTCCATATAAAAGGAGAGGTTATCCGTATAATCTATGCGAAACCCATGATAAGTTGAAGTTCTGCTTGAATGCCTTTGGAATATGCGCAGCCCGAGTTTCATCGCGGAAATCTCAGCTTGCGCCAATATTCGTTGAATGCGTCGCATAATCACAGGTAATATTTTCCGCTCAAACGTCTTCATAAAAATACATCTTATCGTTGCGCCATCACATCCGCCAGCCGCGCCACGACGTAAACACCCCAACTATTGGCGCTTGCGGGTCTCGGCGTCATCCATTCGCCAGACGCAACGAGTTGCAAACCGACTTGTGACAGCAGGAGTTCGATTTCCGGCAAAAACAGATAACGCATTCGATGGGTTTCCCAGATTTGTTTAACAGCGCCG
>DF820457.1:651952-705489 GCA_000739515.1 Candidatus Moduliflexus flocculans | reverse complement strand
GGGTTCTTGACACGAGCAATCACTCACGGACGAACCCACCCCTTGCCCCTCCCAGGAGGGGAATTGTCGGCGGCGCTGCGTAACATCAGTTAATTAACAGTTATTTTTATACCCCAATTTCATTGCATTCCTCTACATTAACTTTAATCAGCATTATTTTTCCCCATGCTACTGAAAAAAAAGTCACATTAAACAAAGAAATTATTAAAGCAATGTCAATAAAATTCCCAATAACCCGATTAAATCGAAGTCCTAACCCATCACTTCCATAAAATAAAAATAGGTTGATATTATTCATTAATATCACATTCATTGTTAGCCAAAAATATTTTTTATTTTCTGATAATAAAATAATCGCTAAAATCGTTGCAAGAAATAAATGATTTTCATGAACGCCTATATTAAAAATGAAATATGATAAAAATCCTAATAGGGAAAATAATATGAGAAATTCAAACTTTTTCTTTCGTTTTAGAAACATTAATATCGTAATAACATAGGATAACAAAAATAATATTCTAGATATGAGTGTTACTTTTAATGAATTCGTACAAATATATGTTGAAAGACCATTGACAAGATTACCAAACGATTCTGGATAGAGCACGTGTAACAAATGAGTCAATATCCAATTAAAATTTAATGCATTTCCACTGAGAAAATTATGGCTTAATGATGCTTTAAATGCTCTTAATACAGGTGTTAATCCAAAAATGTACATGGTAAAAATAACGATTATAATTGCGACTGATAACATAGAATAAAAATTTTTTCTATCAATTGATTTACAGTCCATAAATTCTTTTACAATATAGCTCATTATAAATGGAAGAATAATTATGGGTTGCCATTTTATCAAGCAAGCGATAGAAAAACATAATGTAAATAAAATTAATCTTTTTTCTCGAAGCGCCCACATTGATAATATTAACATTGGTGCAAAATAAATGTCTATATATCCTAATGCAACACTATTTAAAAACAAAGAAAAATGAAGGAGTATCATCATATTAATATTGAAATTCCAAAACCAAAATATTAACGATGTTAGAAATAGTAATACAACGATAGATAGCTTAATTGCGGTGAACATTTCCATTTTGAAAAGATGACAAAATTGAACAGCACAAAACAGAATAACTGATGAATAAGGTGGGTAGTCTGTCATATTTATTTTATATCCCTCAGCAATTCCATAATTATCAATATTATGAGACCATTTCATCCATATATCCATATCTCCTGTACCAGGAGAATAGAGAAAGGATAATGTTATAAGAATTATTAAAATAAAAACAGATATATTTTTCATAACAACTCTTGATTAGACAAACGAAATAAAAAACCATAACATTCAGGCTGCTCGTTTGCCCCATAAACCGGTTGTGAATGCTCGATCAAAAATTCTCGCGCTATGATCAAACCAAGCTGTTCGGCCTTTGCAAGAAATTCCTGACGATTAATGCACCAACTGATATATTCTGTCTGATACCCGTATTGATACGGACGTTGCACCATGATATACGACGGAACGCACTGCACGACTGGCAAGCGGGTCACAAAGAGATAGCCACTTGTCGCTTGCCGCAGCCGAGCTAACATTGCCTGCCAATCATGTGAATATTGTAACGACGAGCTTGATAGCATGAAATCATATTTGCGATTCAAGCAACTCTCATCGCTGTGAAAATGCGCGTCGGGAAAAAGCGTTTTGCCATATTCGACAAAACGCGGAAAATCTTTGCAATGATATTCGATCTTCAGATCAGGCAGCAGCGTCTGGCTCAGCAGATAGTAATGGCCGATGCTGCCTCCCCAATCCAACATTGATATCGCCGTTTTGCCTCGAGCCACAATCGCCAGCACATAACCGTAAGTCATGATCAGATTATGAAAGGCAAGATTTGTTCGCTCAGCAGAACCAGATTCCGGCGAAATCCCCAGAGGTGACGTACCTTTCAGATTCTGCACAAAGGTTGGCCAATTGTTCTGATACACATGTAAGATTGACTCAACATCCCAGCCCTTAATATCGGGATTCCTATTTGCAGTCGGCCATCCACCTGGCAGATATTCCCATTCGATTGTCTTTCGCCAGAATAACGGGCGCAACCGACGCATCACATTCCAAAGAAACGGCGGTGTGAGGCTACGGGCAATGTTGATCATGCTACGACACATCTTCATACGTTTCAATCACCGTTTGAATAATATATTCGATTTCTGCATCCGTTAATTCTGGGAATATTGGAATACTGAGAATTTCAGACGCGCCGCGTTCCGTGACTGGCAAGCATGCTCCCTGCGAACGGCATTCCGCATACGCTTCTTGCCAATGAACCGGCACGGGATAATGAATCAATGACTGGATCCCTTTTGTATGCAGTAACACTTGAAAACGGTCGCGTTGAGGGACCCTGAGGACATAGAGGTGATAAACATGCTCGCGTCCAACCGCTTCGAGTGGACAACGTATCCCTCGCGACTCAAATGCCGCATGATACTGTAGGGCGATCTCGCGGCGGCGGGCATTCCATGCGTTCAGATGTGGCAATTTTACATGAAGAACCGCAGCTTGCAGCTCGTCTATACGGCTGTTATAGCCTTTAATCCGGTGAATATAGCGCATTTCTTGCCCATAGTTACGAAGCAATTTCGCGTTACGGGCAATCTGTTCTTGATTCGTGATTACCATACCAGCATCGCCGAATGCTCCAAGATTTTTGCTCGGATAAAAACTGAACGCCGCCGCATCCCCCATCGTTCCAGCCATTCGACCGTGATACATCGCGCCGTGCGCCTGTGCACAATCTTCAATGATAAGAAGCTTATGCGCCCGCGCAATTTCCAGAAGAGGGATCATATCCGTGCATTGTCCGTAGAGATGTACAGGGATAATCGCTCGTGTTTTCGGCGAAATTCTGGCTTCGAGTTGTGTCGGGTCCATCGTGAACGTCTGTTCATCAATATCTGCAAACACCGGAATCGCATCAATTGCAGAGATGGCGGCAACAGTTGGAACGCATGTGTTTGAGACTGTGATGACCTCATCGCCGGCTGTAATGCCGCTGGCGAGTAAGGCCAACCGAATTGCCTCCGTTCCAGAGGCCACGCCGACCGCGTATGTTGCTCCGCAAAATTGCGCGAATTCCTCTTCGAAACGCCGCGTTTGCTCGCCTAAAATAAACCACCCGCTTTCGAAGACTTCGCGCATGGCAGCGTCAAGCTCTTCACGCATTGCGTCGTATTGTCGTTTTGCATCTCCAAATGGAATGTTCATCATAACAGTCAACTCTTTGCTTACGCAAGATAGTGTTCAAGGCATTCTTGATAATACCAAAACATTTTTGCAAAACCTTCTCGTAATGGGGTGTTCGGTGTCCATCCTGTTAATT
The DNA here is from genome assembly GCA_000739515.1 of Candidatus Moduliflexus flocculans. GTDB lineage: Bacteria > Moduliflexota > Moduliflexia > Moduliflexales > Moduliflexaceae > Moduliflexus > Moduliflexus flocculans. Next base: position 702,094 of record DF820457.1, on the reverse strand, counting down.
GCGAAAACTTTCGATAGTCTCCATAATAATCGCCGATATCAATGCGCTTCTTTTCCGGCGGAAAAGGAACGATTTCGAATGTGCCGCTGCCGCGCAATTCAATCAACAATTCGACAAGATTCAGTAGGTTGATCGGCTCATTTCCGCCCAGATTAAAGACTTCCCCGCAGCATTCGTCTTTAATCCCGGCGACCAGCAAGGCGTCCACCACATCATCCACGTAATTCATATCGCGAATCTGAAGCCCGTCGCCAAAAATGCGAATGGTTTCCCCGGTCAATAACTGACGCACGAAAACGCCGATAAATCCTTGCCGGTTATGTTTGAGCAATTGGCGCGGTCCATAAGTATTCGTCAGGCGCAGCGAAACGGTAAACAGATCATAGACATCGTGGTAAAGAGTATGATACCACTCGCCCGCAACCGTATTGATGCCGTTCACGTCCACCGGATGCAACGGGTGGCGTTCGTCAACCGGCAGATATTGCGGTTTGCCATAAACTTGACGGGTGCTTGCAAAAATAATTCGAGCAGACGGATTGAATTTGCGACATGCTTCCAGAATAAACACCTGCGCTCTGGCATTGATATCGAGATCGGTCAGTGGATCGGTCATGCTGTCTATATGGCTGACCTGTCCGGCCAAATTAAACAAAAAATCTTGATCCTTGACCAAATATTCCATGCTATATGGATCGCGCACGTCTGAAAAATTCACGCGCACTTGCGATTTGATCGGCGCGATATTGAACACATTCCCGCCATACGCCGGAATCATCGAATCCACAAGTGTCACATCTGCGCCAAGTTCGACCAATCGTATGGCGAGATTACTGCCGATAAAACCAAGCCCCCCTGTAATCAGGATATGTTTACCGTGATAGCTTTCAAATCCAGGCATATCTTCCCTCCAACACGTCACGAATAAGGCAATACCACAGACCAGGATGCGCGAACATATTCAATACGGATGGCCATCGGTCATATCGTCGCACAGCACCGTCAACTTGTACGGATTGCGAGACGGTAGCGACATCATGCGCTGCTTGACGCATATCTTGAATATACGGCAAATACAACCGTTCCCAAATCTCGCAAACCAACGGATAGACGCTATAGCAATACGCGAGATGTGTATGATAGAGTTTGAAATGATGAAAATGATAAAAAATCAACGGCATGTCATCCACGTAGAGCGTCTCGTCGCGCACTTCAAGGCGATATTGACTGACATTCCATGGAGCGACGCCTGCGCCGATGTGCTGTATGCAATGGACATTGGCAAAACGTTGCGGCCAATCGTCAAGATATTTCTGATCGCCGAATTTGCCATCTTCAAGCCGATTAAAGCACCATTCCAGACAGCGTTCGCGCCACCAGTGTAAAGCGGCAATGCCATCAGGATTGCGCCGGAATGTCATGAACTGAACATTATAACGGCCATGCGTGGCGGATAAATCGAATCGCGTATGCGGCGGATAGCGATGTTCGGTCAAAAGAATGGACGCCGTTCCCATTTCATCAAAAATCGGCTGGAGCGGCGCGTAAAATTTGAGGTCAGCATCAAGATATGTAATCGCGTCAACGTCCGGCGCGGCATTCAACACGTAAAGCAGTACCGAAGGCGTTGATGTCCAACAATATTCGGCAAAACTGCGTTGCGGTTTAACCCGAAGCAATTCAGCGTCTTCGAAGGTCGCGAGCGGCACGAGCGTCACTTGCGGCAGGCGCATGGCAGAGAGTAGATGATAGGCGAAGTTGTCGAAACAGATGATCCAGAGATGGAATTCGCCACAATGCTGCGCTAATGAGCGATACATCGTCAGGCCGCGCGTCAGATAATTGCTGTCGAATAAGGTTACGAAATATCTCTGTTGTGCCAATTTTCAACTCCTCATTTCAGAATCCTTTCAAACATATCTATCCTTTAATAAAGAACTGATCTATCTAACTTACCATCAACATCTGCCAAACGTGCCACAACATACACCCCCCAACTACTAGCATTGGCAGGCTTTGAGGTCATCCATTCGCCTGATTTGACAAGCTGCAAACCGACTTGCGACAGGAAGAGTTCGATTTCCGGCAAAAACAGATAACGCATTCGATGGGTTTCCCAGATTTGTTTAACAGCGCCGGTCGCTTTGTCTGTAATAAATACGGTATAGCGCACTTCGACCATGTTATCGTTTGCTTTTAATTCTGGCTCGGCGATGCGGACGACTGTAATTTCCTCGCTTTCAAGCCGTTTGATCCTGACAGAAGGCTTTTCATTTAAAACGGCAGGGCCATACCAGAAATCGAACAGCAAGACGCCACCGGGTTTTAAATGCGTTTTGGCCGTTTCGAACGCGCTCAGGAGGTCAGCGTTTGTGGTTTGATAACTATACACATGAAAAAGCGAAATCACCGCATCAAATTGCCGATTCAAGCGGATATTGCGCAGATCGCCGAAGGAAAACGAGAGTTTTGATGCGACGCTTGTCGGCAATTGCGCAATGCGCTGTTGCGCTAAGAGCAACATGTCTGAGCTAATATCAATCCCAGCGACTGTATAACCGCGCTGCGCGAACGATTGGGCATGACGTCCCGTACCGCACCCCAATTCAAGGAGCGCTTGCGTTCCAGGTGCATATTTTTGGAGCAACTGTGACACAAATTCGACTTCGCCATCATAATCTTTATTCTGATATAACAGGTTGTAATAGCTTGCATATTCAGCAAATACATTCATCGCATCAAGGCTATCGAATCGTTGCATACCACAACGCCACGATTGGCTGTTAGATATTTTTAAGAATGATGCTATGTAACTGCTCGGCGCGATGGGCAAACGTATGCTCGCGCAAAGTTCGCGACTGACCGGCGCGAGCGATCTCTGCCGCTTTTGCCGGATGGTTCAACAACCACTTGGCTTTCTCCTGACATTCCTCAACAGAACGATATGTCACCACTTCACTATCTGGCTCAAACAATTCTGATAAATTGGCCTTCCAATCGGTCAGTAAACATGTTCCCATGCCGGTTGCCTCGAACAAGCGCATATTACACGCCGAGTTCCAACGGAGATCGCCGTGATGATTCAACGTCGCCAGCGATTGTCTCAGCGTTCCGAACATCTGTCGCCCGAAGACCGATGCGTGAATTTTGGGGATGATATGAGAACGCGCATAGAACGAAATCTCTGTTTGTGTGCGCAGAACGTTATAACGGCGCAAAAATGGCGTCTTCGCGGTCAACGTATCTATACTCGGAAATCGCTTTATCCAACGAAACATCGTCAATATTGCTTGATTATGGGGCAATAGAAGATCATAAACGTTCGACCATATTTCCAACGGCGTCTGTTCAAGCAAGATTCGGATCATCTGATCTCGTTCCTGATGAAACGCGCCAGAAAATAACGAGCCGACAAAGGAGAATTGAGTATTGTCAGGTTGCACAAGATCGCTCTGACTGAGCATACGTGGTTCAAACGCATGTTTTACATACTCTGCTCGCCTGTGTTGCTGTCGAAAATACGAAACAATCACCGGCTCGTTCGACAGCACGATGTCATGTGCCGCATACGCCGTATCGGCTCGTTGAAAATCCGGCGGCGCGCACCAGCCGAGAATCAGCTTGATCGAAGGACATTGCTGTCGCAGTCTGCGCAAAAAATTCGGCGTGAATGCCGCGCTATCATCGGCAAACAGAATCTCTGGCTGAAAAAATTTGACTTGCGCCGCGATAATATCGGTTATCCATGTCTGCGAATCATAACGAATGCCATGCTCCCGCGCCCATGCCGTTTGCATCGGCTTCGCATTCGCGACCAGTTCCCAACTTTCATAGCCGAACGGCTTAAGCGCATGCGTCCAGAAATCCGCCCAGCCGAAGCCATCAGCGGCAAGCGTCTGATACTGCGTCGCGTAGGGATGCTGTTTCAATTCAGGTCGCGTATTATAGAACTGTTTGAGATAGTTCGTGTAATTTGTCGTAATCCGCAGGAGACGCATATCACATCGCTTTATTTGTCAGTCATTCTTTCATCTCATAAAACCTGATAATAAGCCAATTTTTCGAAACAACGGCGAGAACAGGTCTAAGATAAATGTCTGCCAGTAATAATTTTTATGGAATATCAATTGATGCAGATACTTTATAAACTTAAAAGGGAAAATCACCATTTCCCAGCCGATTGTCAGTATGCATCTTTTTAGCGTCAATGTCGATTCAACAAGAAATATTGCATCTCTTTGCGAAGCGTAGATTGATTTTAGATGCCACCATATGGTTAATTTATGCTTTCCAACAAGATGGTCAACAACAAGCAACGGATCAAAACCAATCACATATTCGTTGGATCGCAAAATATCCTGAAGATATGTTTCCTCGCCATAGCCGATTTTCCCACTGTTCATCCCCAAATCCGCGACAAATCCATTCACTTTTTCTAACACTGACTTCCTGCATACAAACACTCCTCCCGAATTATACCCAGTACATAATGCGTTCTCACGGGTTAGGATTCCGGTTTCTTGTAATTCTAAGGGCTTATCGCCAAAATCTTGAGGAAGCCATCGAGGCCGCCCATATTTCCACCATCCGTAATACACGCCGCCAAAACAATCGAATGGATACTGTTCGATAACCTCTAATGCTCTTGCTATCGTATCTGGACGGGCTTTTGCATCATCGTCTAAATAAAAGCACCAGGCTGAATGCGCCTCTTTATACCCACGATTCCGCGCATGGCTCAAGCCTGGCATCGGCTCAAACACCCCACGCATATTCGCATATCGGCTGGTGTATTGGGTTATAATATATTCTGTATTATCTGTAGAATTATTATTGATTATCAAAACTTCATATAAAGAGCGATCTATTGTCTGATTTACTAAGGATTCAAGGCATTCTTGAAGAATCTCTGCTCGATTAAATGTCGGAATAATCATTGATATTAAATAAGTACCCATCGCTTTTAGATTTCTATTTTTTAACTGAGTAAAATGCAAAAAATAAATTCAGATAAGAGACCTGTGAGGTCTATGCCGAAGCTATTTTTTTAACTTTACTGATCAGAAAAAATTAGCATTAAATACAGCAGTTAATTTTCTGAGAAAAACACCATCTGAAAAAAGACTTATTTAATCGAAGCCAATTTCTTCCTGAGGGGTATAACTTGAATAGCCAAACGGCATATTTCAATGCAAGTCGGTGTTGATCGGATTGATGAAATCTATTCCGATACCCATTCGCATATTCGGCATAATGCTTCCTGGCATTATGACGAATGCGCTTTTGCATAGATTGCGGCAAACGCCGAACACCTAATTCTATGATCGCCGCGATTTCCGCAAGGGGCTTCATCTGAGGGAGTCTTGCGGCTGTTTCAGAGAGAATATGGACACGATATTGCAGATAGGGATGGTGAATATAAGCCATTTGGCCAACAGTGGCAATTCGAATCCACATTTCCCAATCGGGGGCGTAAGAGAGGGAAGGAGCAAATGCGCCAATCTGTTCATAGACACGACGAGCAACAACTACACCTGGCGCTGAAATAAAATTTCCGTTCACCAATTTCACAAGACAATCTTGAACAATTCCTGAAACAGCCTGATTTGGAGGGGTATATGAAATCTGTTGCCATTCTCCATCAGCATCAATTTCGAGCGCCCGGCAGAAAAGCATCACCACATCTGAATGCGCTTGCATAAAACGCTGATAGGCCTGATAGAACCCTGGAAATAGAACGTCATCATCATGTAAAATATGTACCCAATATCCTTGTGCACGCCGAATACACGTCGTCCAATTCGCGCTCATTCCTACATTCGTTATGTGTCGGTAAAAATTGATACGTCCGCGACCAACAGTCTTTACCACTGTTTCAATATCCTGAGAAGACGCATTGTCGATCACTTCAATTTGCATGGCCGTTGGGCCGGGATCTTGAATAAGAATACTTTCTAACGTTTGAGTGAGATAATCAAGACGATTATATGTCGGAATCATGACAGACCAGAATGGTCTTTGCGCATTTTTCGCCACTGGCTCGATAACCGGATATTCGAACGAAGTTGATGACAATGGCTGTCTGAACGGCACAGTATAACCTCTTATAATGCCTTGATAAAGGCGCGGATGTTATCAATCACATAATTCAGCATGACTTCTGTCAAGCCAGGGTACACACCGATCCAAAAAGTTTGATTCATAATTACATCCGTATTGGTCAACGTTCCAACGATGCGATGGGGAATATCCTGATAAGCCGGGTGGCGGAGTAGATTTCCCCCAAATAACAAGCGTGTTGAAATGTTCTGTTGCTCTAAAAATCGAATAATCCTCTGACGAGTAAATGGAGCTGTCGTTCGCACAGTGAGCGGAAAACCAAACCAACTTGGCTGACTTTCAGGCGCAGGGCAAGGTAAAACAAAAAATTCTTCTAACGCGTGCAAGCCATCAAACAAATGCTGCCAATTTCGTCGTCGGGCTTCAATAAATTCAGGTAACTTGCGAAGTTGCGCCACACCAATCGCAGCTTGCATATCCGTTAGTTTCAGATTATATCCGATATGTGAAAAAATATATTTATGATCATACCCTTGAGGTAACGTTCCTAATTTCCATTCAAAACGTCGTGCGCAGGTATTATCGTGACCGGGACTGCACCAACAATCACGCCCCCAATCGCGAAATGAGGCAACGAGCGTGCGCAACACTTCTGCATTCGTCAATACACATCCCCCTTCTCCCATCGTAATGTGATGAGCCGGATAAAAACTGAATGTCGCCAGGTCGCCGAATGTACCGGTTAATCGCCCTTTATAAGTAGAACCTAACGCATCACAATTATCTTCAATAATCCATAAATTATGCCGGCGCGCCACGTCAATAACTGCATCAATTGGAAAAGGATTGCCCAACGTATGTGCAAGAAGAATAGCTTTTGTATGCGGATGAATAGCTTCTTCAAGATACTGGATATCAATATTATAGGTTGGCAGTTCAATATCTAATAAAACGGGAACGAGATTATTTTGAAGAATCGGATTGAGCGTCGTCGGAAAGCCAGCTGCCACTGTAATCACCTCATCTCCCGGTCGTAATTGGCGTTCTTTGAGTTTTGGAGAGGTTAAACTTGATAACGCTAACAAATTTGCAGAAGAACCTGAGTTGCATAAAAGTGCATAGCGCATTCCAAGAAATTTAGCAAAATCTTGTTCAAATTGGGCAGCATACTGTCCGGTAGTCAGCCAAAAATCAAGCGCTGCCTCAACTAAAGACTCGATCTCCTCTGCATCAAATACACGTCCCCCATGCGGCACAGGATCAATGCCAGGGCGAAATGGCTGGGGAGCATGTGCAAACTCGTAGAATGCTGGGATTTGTTCGCAAATGCTTCGTCTGAAAATTTCGGCCATTGTTTTCTTTGTAAGACGGGCTAACGGCTTTAAAATAACCGAGGAGGGGACGCGTATTGAATGCGAAAAATTGAGATAGCTCGGGAAAGGAAGCGCCTCACCATCAAAGTGGGACGTTTCGAGGTGAATATATCGAATACCGTCCGTTGGTTTTGTTGTTGTAATAAATGCGACTTGTACATCTCCCTGAATATCAGGTTCGCTTAATACTAAAGCTGGGCGGCCTTTGCATCCTGAAGTATCCGTAAAGGGAAAGGATACCTTATAGATTTCTCCGACATGAATTTTAGAGAGCATTCCACACCTCTTCTGCTGGGGCTGCTAACATACTAGTAAGAACGCCATGATCATGAAAATTATCCCTCCCCAGAAGTGAGGGGGGAATAATAATAACCTCAACGGTCATATTGGCATATTCAGGCTCTTGAAGTGTCAAAACGCCTTGCGGATCAAATGAAGCAGTTCTATGAATGATATCAATAGGGGATTTCATATATATGCATTCTCCTTTTCTAAATGATCTGGTGATCTTGCAGTTTCAAGCGTTGTAATCCTTCTTGAGGTGATAACAGCGGCGTTGTGATGATAGACTGAGTTTTCTCTACATTCATTCCTGCATTTAAAGGGCGGCGCGCATTTTGATGTAATTCGTCGGTTGACACGGGGATGATTTTTGTAGAGTCTAAACCAAATATCTGTGCGGCTAAACAGGCAAATGCGTACCGCGTCATTCGTTCTGAACCTGCGACATTGAAGATTCCGCGCTGTTTGCGACATACTAATTCTAATGCAGCATCCGCAAGATTGTCAACGTATGTTGGGTTGCCGACTTGATCTATTGGAACCTGGATAATTTTTCCTTGCTGAAGCGTTTGAAGTAGGCGTATTACAAAATTTTTATTTTGGGATTCCTTTCCATATACTACGGTTACCCGGATAATGAGATAGTCGGTTAATTCACGACAGATAACCTGTTCTGCCTCAAGCTTGGCTTCACCATAAAGATTAATCGGCGAAGGGAGGGAGTCTTCATCATAAGGGCCGTGTTTGCCATCAAAAATATAATCGCTTGAAAAAAAAATCAATTTCGCCCCGACCTCTTTCGCCGCCAATACAATATTTTGTGTCCCACTAACATTTACGGCCCAACACTCATCGCGATGTGTCTCACACCAATCAACGTTTGCAAGGGCAGCAGCATGCCAGATGATCGACGGTTTCACCCGTTGGATAAACTGACGTATGGCATGTTTATCCTGAATATCTATTGGCAGAAGATCATTTTTCGGAAATTTGTGAAACGTGCCAACCCGTCGAGATTGCGGTAATTTCCCCCAAATAGAAGAGCCAATTAACCCTGAAGCACCAAAGACCATAAACGGAGAATATTCAGCCATGCTTTACCCCCCAATTATACGGAATATGATTTTGAAATGGGTCTAACCGTTCGATTTCTTGAGGATCATGAGGATGCGTTGCACAATTTGCCACAATGGCGGACGTTGTTCCGATACCTTTAAATCCATTCCAAATCCCAGGAGGGATGGTAATTAAAATATAATTTGCTTCACCTGGAAAGATTTCCATGAGCTGCCCATGTGAAGGAGAATCCAAACGCTCGTCATACAACACCAATTTAATCGAGCCAAAGACCACTGCATAATTTAATGTCATCACCTTATGACGGTGCCACCCTTTAATAATCCCTGGATAAACAATAGAAAAGTAAATTTCTCCAAATTGCTTGAACCATTCAGCATCAGTTCGTAACATCGTCATGATTTTCCCGCGTTCATCGGGGACCTGGCGTAGTGGGTGAATGATAACATCGTGAATCATCGTAGATATTCCTGATACCATGTGATAGTTTCGCGCAATCCAGTTTCTATGGTAAATTCTGGTTGCCACCCTAATAATCGAAACGCTTTTTCAGCAGAAAGATATTGATGTTTGATTTCATTTCGAGCGTAATTTCGGATGTCTGGTAGTAAATGTGGGCAATTCATGAGTCGCTGAATTGCATAGACCATATCAAGCACGCTCATCGGGGCGGCTGGACTAAAATTAAATGCCTGTCCATGATATGTCGCGTCTGCTAAGGCTTCGGCCAAACGGATGTAAGCGGTGCAAATATCTTTAATATAAATATAATCGCGAATAAATTTCCCATCGCTGCGTATAATCGGTTGCTCACCCTTTAAAAATGACCGGATTGTCCCCGGAACAATCCGACTCCAGTTTAAATCGCCGCCACCATAAATATTCCCGCATCGAGCAATTCCAACAGGCAATCCATACATGAAATAATAACTTTGGGCAAGCATATCTGCACAGCTTTTAGAAACTTCATACGGTGCTCGCCCTTGTAAAGCAAAATCTTCCATATAGGGCAATAATGAATGCTCCCCATACGCTTTATCACTTGATGCAATCACGACCTGTTTTATGAGAGTCGGATAAAGCCGACACGCCTCAAGTAGGTTATATGTCCCGCGAATATTGCTTTCAAATGTTTGGAATGGGCTACGCAAAGCGACTTCAACTAAAGGCTGCGCCCCTAAATGAAAAACGGTCTCAATCTCATGTTCATTTAATGCTCTCGATAGAGTATTAAAATCTTCTAATGCTCCGCAAACGACAGCAATCCGGTGAATATCTTGGCTTCGGTATAATTCAGATTGCGGGTCTGCATCACGCACTAAAACGACAAGCTTTGCCTCTGCACATAGCAACTCCTTAACAAGCCATGAGCCAACAAATCCTGTCGCCCCTGTAATAAAAACTCGTCGTCCTTTCCAAAAATTCTGTTGCATTACCACACTTTCCACAAGGCTTGCCCCTCTTGCCATAAACTTTCTAATAACCGCATGTCACGTAGCGTATCCATACATTGCCAAAACCCATCATGCAAATATGCAGCTAATTGCCCATCTCGCGCTAACTGCTCTAACGGGTCGCGCTCAAAGATCGTTTGTTCGCCACTAATATATGCGGCGACCTGGGGTTCCAGTACCAAAAATCCGCCATTAATCCACCCATCTCCTGACTGTGGTTTTTCTTCGAAGCATTTGACCGAATTTTGAACAAGGACAATATTGCCAAAACGCGCGGGAGGCCTCACCGCTGTAATGGTAGCCAATTTTTTTTGTTCTAAATGAAAATTAAGAAGTTCCCGTATATTCACATTAGCAACCCCATCTCCGTATGTCAACATAAACGTTTCGTTTCCAATAAATTGAGCGATTTGCTTTATTCTCCCTCCGGTCTCTGTTTTGCCACCGGTATTTAAAAGATGTATTATCCAATCTTCGTGCTGCTGCTCATGCACTTTTATATGACCTGTGCCAGTTTCGATTGTAAGATTACTCACTCGATAACGATAATTGAGAAAATAATCTTTAATAACTTCCCCTTTATAACCTAAGGCGATCACAAATTCTCGAAAACCATAGGCTGCATAAATTTTCATGATATGCCACAGAATAGGGTAACCGCCAATCTCAACCATTGGTTTCGGACGAATTACTGTTTCCTCCTGAAGACGACTCCCCAATCCTCCAGCTAAAATCCCAACCTTCATTTCGGAATCCCTCTTTCAAGAATAGAAAGTGTCGCATGGCAAAATACAATGCTTCCCCAATTCGTTTGCCAACGACTTACAATCATGTTTTTTGAAGAAAACGATAGAATTTGGAATAATGGAGTTCCAATGATCATATCCAAGTCGTGACGACCATCGGCCCCTCCCCATCCAATACTAAAACCAGCATAATATGTTCCTGGCGCCAAGGTGATATTCATGATACATAATTCTAAAATAAGAGGCTGCTGCTCACTGATCGAAAAAGTTTCTTTTGTAAAAAGCGTTCCGATACATATCCCCGAAAGATCAAAAATACTAGAACCAATGCTCAGATTTTCAAATGTAATATCTGCATGCAGTGTGAGTTTATACCGAATAGGCTCACCAAACTGCACATTATTGCCATCTTCGGACAATAGCATAATTTGGGAGAACCTTATTTGCTTACCATAGCCTGAGTATCGAAGTCTTTCTAAGCGCTCTGATTTATTTTGAATACTCTCTGCAAGATATCTGGTAATAACTACTGTAGTTTCCCCATTATCGGAGATTTGTCCATTCTCAAGCAAAATCACCTTGTTGCAAAGGCTTCCAATTGCCCCCATATTATGGCTGACAAAAAATACTGTCCGTCCCTCTTGCGCAACTTCATCCATTTTCCCTAGACACTTCTTCTGAAATTGCGCATCGCCGACCGCCAACACTTCATCCACCAGCAAAATTTCCGGCTCAAGATGTGCGGCGACGGCGAAGGCGAGACGGACATACATCCCACTGGAATAGTGTTTAACTGGCGTGTCAAGGAATTTTTCGACTTCGGCAAAGGCGACGATTTCGTCAAATTTGCGTTTGATTTCCTGCCGCGTCATGCCGAGGATCGCGCCGTTCAAGTAAATATTCTCGCGCCCGCTCAATTCGGGATGGAAGCCGGTGCCAACTTCAAGCAGCGACGCAACGCGCCCATTGAGCGTCACTCTGCCGGTCGTCGGGTGCGTGATGCGGCTCAAGATTTTCAGCAACGTGCTTTTGCCCGCGCCGTTCCGTCCGATAATACCGACGCGCTCACCTTGTTTGATCTCAAAATTCACGTCGCGCAACGCCCAGATTTCTTCCAGATCGACAATTTCCCGATTCGGCGACAGCGGATGCCGCAAGCGTTGCACAATGCCTCGACCAGTATGCGCAAGGGTATCGCGCAAGGTCTGGTAGCGCGTCCCTTTCTGATGACCAATCGTGTATTTTTTGCCTAAATTTTCAACCTGAATAACTGTCATATCACATCCGCTAACAGGCGTTCCGTCTTCATAAAATACCAGATGCCCAATGCGAACATGCCGAGCGCGAGGCTGACGGAGAGCGCAAAGCCCGGCCAGTAAATCTGCGCGGTTTTGCCTAAAAGCGCCCAGCGAAAGCCGTCAATCACGCCGACCATTGGATTGAGCGAATAGAGCAGCCGCCAGCGCTGCGGCACGACATCGCTGCTGAAACCGACCGGCGACACGTATAAGCCGAATTGCACCAAAAACGGGACAACATAACGAAAATCGCGATATTTGACATTCAGCGCGGAAATCCAATAGCCAACGCCGAGCGCGGTCAACATCGCTAAAAGCAACAAGAACGGCAATAGCAGGATTTTTGCGTCAGGCGCGACGCCATACCAGAGCATCAAGCCGCAAAATAAGACGCCAGAAATGGCAATATCCACAAGGCTGACCACCATCGCCGTCGTCGGGATAATCAAGCGCGGGAAATAGACTTTGGAAATCAAATTCGTATTGGCAATCAAGGAATTAGAACTTTCGCTCAAGGTATTGCTGAAAAAGTGCCAGGGGAGCATCGCCGCATACACTAACAATGGATAGGGAAGGCCGCCGGAAGGGAGTTTGGCGATTTTCCCGAACACGACCGTAAAAACAATCATGGTCAGCAACGGGCGCAGTACGCTCCAGGCGAGGCCGATGACCGTCTGCTTATACTGCACCAGAATGTCGCGCCAGGCGAGAAAAAAGAATAACTCGCGATACTGCCAGAGTTCCTGCCAGACGTGCTGTGCGGTTTTCGTCGGTTCAATAACAATCGTCTGCGGTTGCATATCTATTTTTATCCGTTATATTCCGCTATATTCCGCGCTGCTAAACGCCAATAAGGGGTAAAAGATAAATGGCAGAAAAAAGAGACCGAGCGCATACCCGGCGCCTTTACCGAAACTCTGCGCAAGTTTCAGGCAGATCAAAAACCAGACAATCACGTTGATCATCGGAATAAATAGCCCTAAAAACGTCCACAGCGGCATCCCTGCGATTTGAATTAACACAATGGTGTTATAAATAGGAATGAGCGATGCCCAACCAGGCTGTCCTGCTTTAGTGAAAATTTTCCACCACGCAATAATCAAGATCAGCGCAATCGCGCCAGCGAAAAGCAACGCTGGTATCAGCACTCCCATCAGCATCATCATCCCCTGCTCAGGAGAAATTTCAGGGAACGTTTCCATGGTCGGTTGCTGCATTTCGATAGGTTGCGATTCTCGTCCTGCTTGCACAGGCATTTCAGTCGGCTGCTCCTGCGGCGTTTCGGCAGGTGGCTGTTGTTCTGTCACCGCTTGTTCTGCCTGCTGAGGTTTGGGCTTCGGCTGCGGCGTCGGGGTGGCAATGGGGGCGCGCGTCGGCGTTGTCCCTGTGGCGGCAGGGCGCAATTGCGGATTATTGGGATCGGGAACGAACATGAATCCAGCACTTTCAGCTTCTTCGACGGTGCAAAACCATTGTTCACCGCTTTCGGTATTTACCTGGATTTTGTCATATAATCGGTGGCCTGGAACAAGATAGAGTTTTTTCCCATCTTTTGCCCAAAATCCCTTGATTTTACAATTACTTTCAGATTGCGCAAACACCGCCTGCGCCACGAATGTCAGCAATACCAGCACCACAATCATTCTTAGCGTTTTCATGTGTGCCACCTCCCATAAAAACCTATTCGTATTCATTTCCATTGTCTGTCATTGCGCATCACATCAATATTGGATTATCCGTAGCAAGCGAATGGCATTTTGTCAATAGAATTATGATTATTATTGACAGATGCCGATAATGCTCGAACAATTGTTCATACGCCACACCAATGTTTATTTTTTTAAAGGAGGAGAATACTATGATACAACAAGAGATTGCAACGCTCGGCGCAGGCTGTTTCTGGTGCGTCGAAGCGATATTTCAGGATGTGCGCGGCGTGGAGCACGTAGTTTCCGGCTACGCGGGCGGCACAGTCGCAAATCCGACTTATCAGCAGGTCTGCGCCGGGAACACTGGTCACGCGGAAGTCGCACAAATCACATTTGATCTGGATGTGATTTCATACAACGACATTCTCTATATTTTCTGGCGCACGCACGACCCGACGACACTGAATCGGCAGGGCGCAGATGTCGGGACGCAATACCGCTCCGTCATTTTTTATCATACTGACGAGCAAAGAGCCATTGCGGAACAGTCGAAACGAGACGCCGAAGCCGCAAAAATCTGGCCAAATCCGATTGTGACGGAGATCGCGCCATTGACGACCTTTTATCCGGCGGAAGCATATCATCAGAACTATTTCCGCCTGAACCCGAATCAGCCGTATTGTCGGGCAGTCATTGACCCGAAAGTGCGAAAATTTCGGAAAACGTTTCCAGAGAAGTTGCGGTAGAAAGTAGCAAGGAGATAAAATCTATGCAGTGGCAAGAAATTCGACAGCATTATCCGCAGCAATGGCTGTTGATCGAGGCTATCCAGGCGCATTTCGAAGCCAATAAGCGAATCATAGATCAATTGGCCGTGCTGGATGCGTTTCCAGATTCGGTCATTGCGATGAAACGATGCGCGGAATTACATCATAACGCGCCGCAGCGTGAACTCTACGTCGCGCATACTGGCCGCGAAACGCTTGAGATTTTTGAGCGCCCCTGGTTCGGCATTCGAGGGGTGTTTCGTAATTCTGAAACTCTGCGACATCGCTGTCAGACACTTTGAAAGTGCCTGACAGCTTTCCACGCCCTATTCTGGAAATCAATCGCTATGAAATCGAACTCAACGACCTGGCTGGATCGGCTGCTGGCAAGCCGCTATCAGAAACTCTATTTTTCGGCGGCAGCGATGTTGTTCGCGCTGATTGTCGGTGCAGTCCTGATTCTGTTGAATCGCCAGAATCCATTTGTTGCCTATCACGCCCTGTTTGCCGGGGCATTCGGGGAACCATACCGCTTAGCGAACACGCTGCAACGCGCCGTGCCATTGACATTAACCGGTCTATCGGTGGCGGTGGCGTTTAAAACCGGCGTCTGGAATATCGGTTCAGAAGGGCAATTGTATCTCGGCGCATTTGCCGCCGCCTGGACAGGTTTCACCTTCACGTCGTTTCCTGCCTTTCTCCTTATTCCACTGATGTTGTTATGCAGCATGATCGGCGGCGGCATCGGCGGCGCGATTCCGGGATGGTGCAAGGCACGTTACGGCATGGACGAAGTCATTACCACCATCATGCTGAATAGCGTGTTCATCCTGCTGACCAGCTATCTCGTTAATTACCCGTTTAAAACCACGCAAGGCCAGATGGGAGCGACGGAAAAAATCGCCGAAGTCGCCAGATTTGCAAGGCTTGTTAAGTTATCTAAACTCAATAACGGCGCGTTTTTGACGATTGCCATAATGATCTTGATCTGGTATCTGCTGCAAAAAACCAGCGTGGGGTATGAATGGAAAATGCTCGGCGAGAATGCCCTGTTTGCAAAGTATATCGGCATTTCTCCGGCGCGTCAGATTCTTGTCGTCATGATTCTGAGCGGCGCGTTGGCGGGAATCGCCGGAGCGCTTGAAGTCGCGGGTGTTCATTATCGCTTTATCGAGGCGATTTCCCCGGGCTATGGCTACGACGGCATTTTGATTGCCATGATTGCGATGTACCATCCGCTCGGCGTCGTCCTCGTCGCGCTGCTCTTCAGCGCGTTAAAAGTCGGGGCGCTGCCGATGGAACAATTTTCCAACGTTCCGGCAGAATTGATTGACGTGTTGCAGGCGATTATTATTCTGTTCGTGGCGGCAGAAACCGGCGTCGTCCGCTGGCTGCGCCAAAAATAAAGGGTGAACTACATGTTTCTGAGCGAATTTCTCGATGCCAAATTATTCAGTTCCATGATTCGCATGGCAACCCCGATTGTGCTGGTCGCCTTAGGCGGCGTCATGACCTCGCAAGCGGGAATATTGAATATTTCACTGGAAGGGACGATGCTTCTTTCCGCGTTTTTCGCCATCCTCGGCAGCTATTGGTTTCACAACGCCTTTGCAGGCGTCATGTTTGCGCTGTTAGCAGGGTTAGCAATGAGCGCGTTGTTCAGTCTCTTTGTTATCAAACTGAAAGCCGACGAATTCGTGATCGGTATCGCGCTGAATATTTTAGCGGGCGGCTTGACCGGCTCTGGCGGTCTGACCGGCTATTGTTCCCAACTCTTTTTCAAAACCAAAGGCTCGATTACCAGCGACCGGATCGTCGGACTTCCCTCGGTGCATCTGCCGTTTCTTGACGCAATCCCGTTTGTCGGCGAAATTTTGAATAACCATTCGCTCTTTATTTATCTCAGTTGGCTGCTTGTGGCGATGAGTTATTATTTTCTCTATTATACTAAATGGGGGATGTGGATGCGAGCCTCCGGAGAACACCCTGAAGCGCTCGAAACCGCCGGCGTCAGCGTGCTGCATGTCCGTTATGTCAGCGCCGCGATCTGCGGTGTCTGCTGCGCGTTGGCCGGAGCGCATTTGTCGTTGGGCTATCTCACGATGTACGCGCCGAATATGTCCGCCGGGCGCGGCTGGATTGCCATCGCCGCCTCGATTCTCGGGAAAAACAATCCGCTCGGCGTCTTCGGCGCGTCGCTGATTTTCGGCGCGGCGGACGGCACGGGCATGCGGCTGCAAGGGATGGGACTCCCTTCCCAATTCGCCCTGATGATTCCGTATGTCGTCACGATTCTCGTGTTGTTTATCGTTGCCAAACGCCGCTTGAAAACCGCATAACGTATTTCAAAACTACAACGAAGAGGAGAAAGGAACGAATCGAAGATGCGAGGCAGCCCGAATTCGTTCCATTCTCCTCTTCGTTATAGTTTTTGTTCCCACTGTCCTTGCAGGATTGACATTTTTATTGACAAAACCGCCCAATCACATCATTTTGCACTCCTGACGTACTTATCACCAACAGACCTCACAGGTTTTTAAAACCTGTGAGGTCTTTAGTGCAATGGCTCATTCGTAACCTGGAGAATACATAATTATGAAAAAATATTGGTTCAAAACCCTGTGCTTGTTGTGTGTGGTTCTGCTGACTTCTGTTCTGTTGGTTTCATGCGATGACGATGATAACGATGGCGACCCACGCAATGGCATGATTGAAAACCGCACGCCTTATGCCGTTCGACTGAATTTCAGCGGCATCAAAATCATTGAAATCGCTCCGAACGCGATTGTCAGAGAAAATGCGCTCGAAGAAGGCAAAACGTATCAAATTCAAGCCACGATCTTCGATAATGCGGGCGCAGTGCTCGAAGTGGTCAATTCTTCGACCTATATAGATAAAGATGCAGACGACCGCATAGTTGCGAACCAGACATGCAGTTGGTACATCCGCATCTGGGGCGAAGCCGTGCCGTTTACCATCGAATCCGCATCGTAGAATCTTTGAAAATCCGCAGGAGTGCAAAAGCTTGCTTTTGCGCCTGACTAATAAGGCAAAAGCAAGCTTTTGCACTCCTGATTTACTATGAGCGATACGCAGCTTTTACAGGAACTTGAGACATTACGCAGTGACATCCGACGGCATAACAAATTGTATTATGTGGATGATAACCCGGAAGTCTCCGACGCCGAATATGACCGCCTGATGCGGCGCTTGCAGGAAATTGAGGCCGCGCGCCCCGAATTGATCACGCCCGATTCGCCGACGCAACGCGTCGGGGCAGCGCCGCTGAAAGAATTCGGGACGGTGACGCATAACGTGCCAATGCTCAGCCTCGCGAACGCGATGGACGAAGAAGAATTGAAAGAATTTGATCAGCGCGTCAAACGGGCGCTCAGCACGACGGCGGATATCGAATATGTCTTCGAGCCGAAAATTGACGGGTTAGCGTTCGAGGCGATTTATGAACACGGCGTCTTCGTCTCCGGTTCGACGCGCGGCGATGGCGTGACCGGCGAAGATGTGACGCAAAATCTGAAGACCGTCAAAGCGATTCCGCTGCGCCTCTCGCAGGAACTCGACGCCGACGGTAAGCCGACGTTTCCACTTCCGTCGCGGCTCGAAGTGCGCGGCGAAGTCTATATGGACAAAGCCGATTTCGCCAAATTGAACAAAGAGCGCGAGCAAACCGGCGAGCCGTTGTTCGCGAATCCGCGCAATTCCGCCGCCGGTTCGCTGCGCCAGCTTGACCCGACGATTACGGCGAAACGCCCGCTCAAAGCCTTTTTCTACGCGCTTGGGCAGGTCGAAGGCATTTCGTTTGCATCGCAGTTCGAGATGCTGGCGATGTTCCGCAAAATGGGCTTGCCGACGGCGTTTCATTATCGTTGTCAGAGCATCGAAGAGGTCTTGCAGCGCTATCATGAACTCCACGAACGCCGCGATTCCCTGCCTTATGAAATTGACGGTTCGGTCGTCAAAGTGAACAGTTTTCAGCTTCAACAGGAATTAGGCATGATTTCCCGCAGCCCGCGCTGGGCAATTGCGTTCAAATTCCCGGCCACGCAGGAAACCACGACAATCAACGACATCATCGTACAGGTCGGGCGCACGGGTGCGTTGACGCCGGTCGCCGTGTTAGAGCCGGTCAATCTGCGCGGCGTGTTGGTCAGCCGCGCCACGTTGCATAATCAGGATGAAATCGAGCGCAAAGACATCCGCATCGGCGATACGGCGGTGATTCAACGCGCCGGCGACGTGATTCCCGAAGTCGTCAAAATCATTGACACGAAACGAACAGGGAACGAACAGAAATTCGTCATGCCGACGCAATGCCCTGTCTGCAAAGGCGCGGTCGTCCGTCCTGCGGGCGAGGCGGTGCATCGCTGCACCAATCACGATTGTCCGGCCAAACAGATCGGCCATCTTGAACATTTTGTCTCAAAACGCGCGATGAATATTGATGGCGTGAGCTCCAAATTGTTAGAATTATTCATAGACAACGGCCTGATCAAAGACGCCGCTGATTTGTATTCGATCACGAAAGCGCAACTATTGCCGTTGGAACGGATGGCCGACAAATCGGCGGAAAACGTGATTCAGGCGATTGAAAAAAGCAAGCAGCCGGAACTCTGGCGCTTCATCTTCGCGCTTGGCATCCGGCATGTCGGCGAGCATACCGCGAAAGTGCTGGCAAAGCATTTCGGCAGCCTCGACAAATTGCGACAGGCGACAGAAGCGGAGTTGACGACGGTGTATGAAATCGGCACGGAAGTCGCGAAAAGTGTTGCGCAGTTTTTCCAAAAACCGGAAACTGACATGCTGCTGAAAAAATTCGCCGCCGCCGGAATTCAGATCGTCAATCCACAAAGCGCAGCCGGGGCGCAGCCGCTCGCTGGAAAAAGCTTCGTCCTGACCGGTACGCTCGCCACAATGACCCGCGACGCAGCAAAAGAGATGATTGAAAAAGCAGGAGGGCGCGTGGCGTCAAGCGTCAGCAAAAACACCGATTACGTCGTCGCCGGAAGCGATGCCGGGTCAAAGCTTGCAAAAGCCCAGCAGCTTGGCGTGACAGTCTTGAGCGAAGAGGAATTTCAGGCGTTGTTGAATGAATAGGATGGATTGAGAAAAGATTTTTGCCTGGCATGTTATTGGCTGAAATAAAGATCATATATTCCGTAGAGACGCCTCGCCGGGGCGTCTCTACCACGACGAAACAAACATGATTTTTTTTATCACAATGAATATTATTTATGTCACGTAGCGGAGCGCTGCGTAACGTCAGGCATTAAATTCGCGAAGAGGGAAAATATTATGGCAGCATGGGGAATATTTGTTCTTATCGGCATGATCGGCGGATTTGCTTCTGGATTATTTGGCATCGGGGGCGGCCTTGTGATTGTGCCTGCCCTGATTTACTGGGCGGGATTTTCGCAGCATAAAGCGACCGGCACGAGCCTGGCGGTGCTGCTGCCACCGATTGGGTTGGCGGCGACCTTAGAGTACTATCGGCATGGCAACATTGATTTTCATGCGGCGATAATTCTCGCAATCACGATGTTAATCGGGTCGTGGGGCGGGGCGTATGTCGCCAATCGTCTGCATGGCCCGCATTTGCGGCTGCTATTCGGCATCTTTGTCTGCTGTATGGGCATCTATCTGGTTTACGGCGCCTGCAAGCGGCTTGGATGGTTTTGACTATTAGATTTCAGGAGTGCAAAGCTTGCTTTAGCCGTCAGAAAAAGCGATATCACCGCTCTCGGAGGCGACTTCGTCGCGCTGCCAAAGCAAGCTTTGGCACTCCTAAATACTTACGAAAATTCTATATTCAACGGAGGTATTTTGAATTCATCGTCATATCAAAAAATAGACATTGCCCGCGAACTGCGGCTCTTTATCATCGCGTCATTCGTCATGGGCATGGGGTACAGCTTATTTGACGCAATTTTTAACAATTTTTTGAACGAGCGCTTTCCGCTGACTGGTTTTCAACGCTCGTTTTTGGAATTTCCCCGCGAATTGCCTGGCTTTCTGGTGGTCTTCGTCTCGGCGCTGCTCTGGTTTTTGTGCAGTCGGCGGCTCGGCGTGATTGCCTTGATACTCGGCGTGTTCGGCTCGCTGCTGATCGGGTTTGCGTCGCCATCCTACGGCATCATGACGCTCTGGCTCTTTTTGTACAGTTTAGGCCAGCATGTCTTTATGCCGATTGCTTCGACTATCGGCATGGAACTCGCGAAAGAAGGCAAGGCCGGGCAGCGGCTCGGCCAATTGAACGCCGTCAGAAATTTCGCCGCGATTTTGGGCAGTTTTTTTGTCGTGGCCGGATTCAAATATTTCGGCCTGACGTTCGGCCATGTCTTTGCGCTGGCCGCCGCGCTGTTTGCGATTGCCGCCGCGCTGATGTTCGCGATGACGCCGGAACGCGAAAAACCGGAGACGGTGTATCTAAAACTGCATCGAGAATATCGGTTGTTTTATCTGCTGGCGGTGCTGTATGGCTCACGCAAGCAGTTATTTATCACGTTCGCGCCCTGGGTGTTAGTGACGGTATTTCATCAGCCGACGCAAATCCTCGCCACGCTGCTGACCATCGGCGGTGTGATTGGCATTCTGTTTCAGCCGTTTCTCGGCTGGGCGATTGACCGATTTGGCGAGCGAGCCGTGCTGATTTGCGAAGCTGTGCTGCTGGTCTTTGTCTGTTTCGGCTATGGATTCGGCAAAACGCTGTTTTCGGAACACATCGCGTTTCTGATTGCTTGCGCCTGCTTTTTATTAGATCAAATGTTGATGTCGGTCAACATGGCGCGTTCGACCTACATGAAAAAAATTGCGCTCGAATCGGCGCATATTCAGCCAGCGCTGACAATTTCCGTCACGATTGATCATATTTTTTCGATTTCTGTTGCGCTGATAGGCGGGGTTATTTGGAATGTCTTCGGTTTTGAAGCGGTCTTTTTATTAGGCGCTGGAATTGCGGTTGCAAATATCATTGCTGCCTCGCGCATCCGCATTCCAGCAAGCAACCCTGCGAAGGTTTGAAACCTTCGCAGGGTTGAATTCAATCTGTGATTTGTTATGTTAGAACAATTAAATTTAGCAACTGCCATCCAAATTTTGCAAGCTTCAATCGCGCCAGTCGTGCTGATTTCCGGCGTGGGCTTGATTATCTTGTCGCAAACCAACCGCATGGCGCATTTGACGAATCGCATTCGCCAGATGC
The DNA here is from genome assembly GCA_000739515.1 of Candidatus Moduliflexus flocculans. Classification (GTDB taxonomy): domain Bacteria; phylum Moduliflexota; class Moduliflexia; order Moduliflexales; family Moduliflexaceae; genus Moduliflexus; species Moduliflexus flocculans. The sequence goes on along the minus strand of DF820457.1, from coordinate 680,172 downwards.
GGGCGGAAGCCAAACGCAATCCCGAACCCGATCTGCATCAGCAAATCGGCCTGCTCTATCAACGCGCCAAACTTCTCCGCGCTTCGATTATCGCGCTGCTGCTCTGCATTTTTTTTGACGCGCTGGTGATTTTCGATATTTTTATCTCGAAAATTTTTGCAATCGAAAATGGCGTGATTACAACCGTTTTATTTGCGAGCAGCCTCCTCTTTTTGATTATTGGGCTATTCACGTTTATCATGGATGTGAATCGTAATTTAAGCGCGTTAAAAATTGAAATTGAGTCGTAACAGCTACAGGGATTGCGCATAAGCACGGATTTAATAATAATGCCTGACAAAAGCTACAACGAATTGAAGAGAGAACGAACTCGAGCCTCCTCGCGCTTTCCATTCGTTTCTTTCTCCAATTCGTTGTAGCTTTTGTTGGGATAAATCCTTGCTTATGCGCAATCCCTGTAGTTAAGTCATTAATTTTTTATCACTACACACAGGACAACACATGGAGAACGCAACACGTTCGGCGCTCACGCCGCAGCACGCCTCGCCGATAGCGATTATCGGCATCGGATGTATTTTCCCGCAATCCCGCAATCTTCAAGAATACTGGACGCTCGTCAAAGAAGGCCGCGACGCCATTACTGACGTGCCGGAGACGCATTGGAAACTTGAAGAGTATTTCGATAACGACCCGAAAACCCGCGATAAAACGTATGGCGCAAAAGGCGGATTTCTGCCGCCAATCGAGTTTGATCCGCTGGCGTTCGGCATTGTTCCGAATACGCTGGAAGCGATTGACACATCGCAGCTTCTCAGCCTGCTCGTCGCGCAGGAGACGCTGCGGGATGCCGGATATTTGCGGCGCGAATTCGACCGCAATCGCGCCAGCGTAATTCTCGGCGTGACCGGCACGCAGGAATTGGTCATTCCGCTCGGAGCGCGGCTTGGGCATCCGCTCTGGCGCAAAGCCCTGAAAGACGCCGGATTCGGCGACGACATCGCGCAGGACGTGATCGAGCGGATTCAGCAGCAATACGTCGAATGGCAGGAAAATTCGTTTCCCGGCCTTTTAGGCAACGTCATCGCCGGGCGCATCGCCAACCGCTTCGATTTCGGCGGCACGAACTGCACGGTGGACGCGGCCTGTGCCAGTTCGCTCAGCGCACTACATCTTTCGATGCTGGAATTGCAGAGCGGCAAGGCCGATATGGTCTTGACCGGCGGCGTGGACGCCTTCAATCATATTTTCATGTATATTTGTTTCAGCAAAACCCCCGCGCTCTCGCCCGGTGGCCACGCTCGCCCGTTCGACGAACAGTGCGACGGCACGACACTCGGCGAAGGGATCGGCATGGTCATGCTGAAACGCCTTGCGGACGCGGAGCGCGACGGCGATAAAATTTACGCCGTGATTCGCGGCATCGGCTCGTCCAGCGACGGCAAAGGCACGGCGATTTACGCGCCCGCCGCGAAAGGGCAGGTCAAGGCGTACTTGAATGCCTATCGCGACGCGCAGGTCACGCCAGAGACTATCGAACTGATTGAAGCGCACGGCACCGGCACAGCGGTCGGCGACGCGACGGAAATTACAGGCTTAAAAGAAATCTTCCAACCGGCGCAGACGAATGGTTCATGGTGCGCATTAGGCTCTGTCAAATCGCAGATCGGACATGCCAAATCCGCCGCAGGCGTGGCCGGTTTAATCAAAGTCGCGCTCGCGCTGCATCACAAAACGCTGCCGCCGACGATCAAGGTCGAAAAGCCGACAAAAACCCTTGCGTCCGGGCAAACGCCGTTTTACGTCAATACGCAAAAACGCCCCTGGGCTGCGCCGAAAACCGCGACGCCGCGCCGCGCCGGATTAAGCGCTTTCGGCTTCGGCGGCACGAATTTTCATTGCGTGTTGGAAGAATACGCGCCGCGCAAAACGCAGATTGATTGGACAGGCGAAACGCAGATACTCGCTTTTTCAGGCGCGACAATTACGGAAATTCAGGCCGCGCTCGACAACGTTTCCCCGGAAATGTCATGGGACGCGCTGCGCCGCGCCGCCGCGAAATCGCGCAAATCGTTCGATTCGAAACAGGCGCATCGTCTGATTATCGTGGTGGAAAAAGCGCAGAATGCGCTGCCGAAAATGTTGAAAAACGCCCGCGCCATGCTGGAAAAAAAACAGGGCAAAGCCGCGTGGAACACGCCCGACGGCATTTTCTACGGCAGCGGCGCGACACCCGGCAAACTCGGCGTGATTTTCCCCGGGCAGGGATCGCAGTATGTCGGCATGTTGCGCGATCTTTCGTGCCAGTTCCCGCAATTTCAGGACACGCTTGACGTGGCGAATCGCGTCTTTGCCGATGGCACGGGCGGAAAACGCCTGAGCGATCTGATGTATCCGCATCCGGTCTTCTCCGATGAGGAGCGCGAGACGCAAGCATTGCAATTGCAATCCACGCAAGTCGCGCAGCCTGCGATTGGCGCGGCGAGCCTCGGCGCGTTCGAGACCTTAAAAACGTTCGGCGTGCAGCCCGACGAAGTCGCCGGACACAGCTACGGTGAGCTTGTTGCGCTCTGTGCGGCGGGCGTGCTGGATGTCGAAACCTTTTTCGCCATGTCGAAACTGCGGGGGCAGTTGATGGGGCAGAAAAGCGGCGACAAAGGCTCAATGCTGGCGGTCAACGGCGATTTGACATTCGTGCAGCAACTCATCAAGAACGAGGGAATTGATTTAGTCATTGCCAATAAAAACGCGCCGCAGCAGACCGTGTTGTCAGGCGCAACGAAAGAGGTCGAGCGGGCGGCGGCGTTGCTCAAGGCCAAAGATATTCGCTGCAAGCAGTTGAGCGTGGCGGCGGCATTCCATAGCGCCTTCGTCGCCGATGCCAGTGGCGCGTTCCTTGACGCATTGCAACAGGTCGAAATTTCCATGCCGACATTGCCGGTTTATGCCGACAGCACAGCGCAACTCTACCCAAATGATGCGGCGGAAATCCGCAAGCTGCTCGCCGGGCAATTGGCGAATCCGGTGGAATTTGTCGGCATTATCGAGCGCATGTATGAACGCGGCGTGCGGACGTTTTTCGAAGTCGGCCCGTCGTCGCAAATGAACGGGCTGATTAAAGCCATTTTGGAGGGAAAAGCGGTGGACGTGCTTTCGCTTGACGCTTCGAAAGGGCAGCGTTCCGGCGAAGCGGATATCGCCCGCGTCCTCAGTCAGTTGGCCACATCCGGTTATGCGATCCGATTGGCGGAATGGGACAACGACCTCACTGCCGACGAAGAGCCTGCGCAAAAAGGCCGCAAAATGGCGGTGACGCTCTGCGGCGCGAATTATGTGTCGCCAAAAGCAGCGAAACCGCCGGTCGCAAAACCGCTTGCCGTTTCGACGCCACCAGCAGCGCCGACGCCAACCGCCGCGAAAACGCCGGTTAATCCGCCAGCGTCGCAACCAAAAGCGCCCGCTACGCCGAAACCCGCAATCTCTGTTGAACCGAAGACCGTAAAATCCGAAACAACTCAACGCCAGACTTCAACGCCATCAACGCCGTTCGAAGCCTCGCCAGCCCCGTCAGTTATGAATACGCAGCCATCATCTATTGGAGCAAATCGCATTGCGTCCGGGTTTGACCTGAGCGACGCCTTGCGCATGACGCAGGATAATCTGCGAGCCTTGCAGCAATTTCAACAGCAAACCGCCGACGCGCATCGCCAATTTTTAGAAGGCCAGGACGCCACGCGCCAGACCTTCGAACGCCTGTTCAACCAGCAACAGCAGCTTGTGTTCGGCCAGATTCCTCTCCATGAAGGGGTAACGGGTGGAGTTGGCGTCGAAAAACAGATTCCACTCCAGGGAGGGGCAAGGGGTGGGTTGAGCGTTGAAAGTGCGCCAGCCTTCGAAACGCAAGCACAACCAACTCCAATAAAAGAGTCTAAGACGGCGCAACCTGTCGAAACCCACCCACAGCCCCTCCCAGGAGGGGAGCTTGCTGCGGCGCAGCCTGTCATGCCGCCCGCGCCGATTGCCGTTGATTCTTCCCGCGTCGAAAAGATCGTGCTGTCAATCGTCGCGGAAAAGACCGGTTATCCGCCTGACATGCTGGAATTGGATATGGGGCTTGACGCCGATTTGGGGATTGATTCGATTAAGCGCGTCGAAATTTTGTCAGCGTTGCAGGCGCAACTGCCAGACGCGCCGGAAATTTCGTCGCAGCAGATCGGCTCGTTGCGAACGCTGCGTCAGATCGTCGAAACGCTTGGCGCGTCAACCACGACAGCCGCCGCGCCGAAAAGCGAGACGAGCGCGAACGCGCAGCAGGTGGAATCCATCCTGCTGGAAGTTGTGTCGGAAAAAACCGGGTACCCGAAAGAGATGCTTGAACTTGACATGGGACTTGACGCCGATTTGGGGATTGATTCGATTAAGCGCGTGGAAATTTTTTCCGCATTGCAAAGCAAACTCCCGAATTCTCCGGAAATCGGCTCGGATCAAATCGGGCGGCTGCGCAGTCTGCGGCAGATTGTCGAAGTGCTCGGAACGCACCCGTCAAATGGGAACGGCGCTCAGGGACACGTGCCCGCCGCATTCGAAGATGCCGACGTGACGAACGTGTTGCTGCAAGTGGTCGCCGAAAAAACCGGCTATCCCGAAGACATGCTCGACCTCGACATGGGGCTTGACGCGGATTTGGGGATTGATTCGATCAAGCGCGTCGAAATTTTCTCCGCGCTACAAAGCAAGCTTCCGAATTCGCCGGAAATCGGTTCGGATCAAATCGGGCGTTTCCATAATTTGCGGCAAATTGTCGAACTCTTCACGCCGAAAATTTCGACATCTTCGCGAATTCCTATCGCGCAGCCCGCCGGAGCGCACATTGACGAAAAACAGGTGGAAACGGTTTTGTTGCAGGTCGTATCGGAAAAAACCGGCTACCCGGAAGATATGCTTGATCTCGACATGGCGCTTGACGCCGATCTCGGCATTGATTCAATCAAACGCGTCGAAATTTTTTCCGCGCTGCAACATCATCTGCCGAGCGCGCCGGAAATCACATCGGAGCAGATCGGGCGGCTGCAAAGCCTGCGGCAGATTCTCAGCGCGTTAGCGCGTCCGGCCTATCCGGTTCGCGCCAAAAGCGAGCCGACGCCAGCCGCGTCGTCGGACGCCGACGAAGAAACGGAGGCAGACCCCGCGCCGGAAACGACGCTTGACCGCTATATCGTTGTTCCGGTAAAAATTTCGCAGAATGTCACGCGAGAAACGCTGTCATTGCCGTCCGGCGCGACCGTTTGGATTGTGGGCAATGTTGCGCCGTTCGCCGTTGCGCTGGAAAAAGGTTTGCGGCAAAAGGGGCTGCAAATCGAACACATCACGCTAAAAGACGCGGCAACCAAAACGATTCCCGATACGCTGCGCGGCATGGTGATTGTCGCGCCGCCACACATGGATGAAGAGAGCTTGAAACAAGCGTTTGGCGTGGTTCGCGCCGCTGCCGCGCAATTAAAAAACGCGCCGTCGTTGCTGGTTACAGTGTCACGTTTAGATGGACAATTTGGCTTTGGCGGGCTTGACGCTGCGGCGAACGCCCTCTCCGGCGGATTGGCAGGCTTGACCAAAACAGCGGCGCGGGAGTGGCCGAACGTCCATTGCAAAGCGCTCGACGTGTCGCCGCAATGCGACGATGAGCAGGCCGCGTCCGCCGTGATTGACGAGATGTTTTTCCGCAGCCCGTTAGAAGTCGGTATCGTGTCGGATGGGCGCTATGCGCTGAAGTTGAAAAATAATCCTGTCAGGGTTTTAAACCCTGATAGGGTTGTTCCCCCCAATGATGTCATTCTGATTACCGGCGGAGCGCGCGGCGTGACTGCCGAATGCGCGGTTGCGTTGGCGAAAGCGTGGCAGCCAACGCTGATGTTGATTGGACGGACGCCGCTGCCGCAGGATGAACCGGCATGGCTGGCCACATGTCAGACCGAGACGGAAATCAAACAGGCTGTGCTGGCTCATGCCGAACGCAAAATGACGCCAAAAGAGGTCAAAGATGAATGTCAGCGCATTCTGACGAACCGTGAAATTCGCGACAATCTGCGGCGCATCGAACGCGCCGGGTCGCGGGTGGCGTATCGCTCGGTTGACGCGCGAGACGCGGCGGCGGTTCAGCGGCTGATCAACGAGACGAAGCAGGAATTCGGCGCGATTGCCGGGCTGATTCATGGCGCGGGCGTGTTGGCGGATAAAAAAATCGAGGATAAAACCGACGCGCAGTTTGAAAGCGTCATCGCTACGAAGGTCGGCGGTGCGATCAATTTCCTGAATGCTCTGAACGCCGAGCCGTTGAAATTGCTCGTCTTTTTCTCCTCGACAACGGCGCGATTCGGGCGCATCGGGCAAGTTGATTATGCGATAGCGAACGAAGCGTTGAACAAATTTGCGCAGCAGCAAACGCGGCTGCGCCCTGATTGTCGCGTGATGGCGATGAACTGGGGACCCTGGGCAGGCGGCATGGTGACTCCCGCGTTAGAGCGCCTGTTTGAAAAAGAGCAGATTCGCGTTATTCCGTTGCGCGATGGCGCGGAAGCGTTGATTCGCGAGATTGCTGCGCCGGAGACCGTCGAAGTGTTGATGCTCGGCAAAGGGAGCGTCTTGCCGGATGTCGAGTTTGTTGAAAAACCAGCGACAGCGGCGAATCTATCAGTCGGGTTTGAGCGCGTCCTCAGCATCGAGACGCACCCGTTTCTTGTCTCGCATGTGATGAATGGTCGCGCCGTGCTGCCGACCGCGATCATCATCGAATGGCTCGGACACGCGGCGTTGCATCTCCATCCGGGCTTGCTGCTGCATGGTTTCGACAATCTGAAAATTCTCAAAGGTGTGATTCTGCGCAAAACGGAGACTGTCCAGCTACAGGCGATGGTCGGAGGAGCGCAAAAAGAGGGCAAGACATACCGCGTTCCGGTGGAGTTGCAGAGCCTTGACGCCGCCAGCGGCAAGTTGACGCGCCACGCTTCCGCCGAGTTGATTTTGACTGGCAGATTGCCGCATGGCGAACGGATTTTTGATAAAAATCTGCGTTTTGCGCCTTATGCAGGAGGAGAGATTTACCAGCATTTCTTATTTCACGGCAAAGATTTGCAGGGCATTCAGCAGATCGAAGGATGTTCGGAGGCTGGAATTGCGGCGAGCGTGCTGGCCGCGCCTGCGCCGTCGGCCTGGATGAGCCAGCCGCTGCGCCAGCGCTGGCTCGCCGATCCGCTGATGCTCGACAGCGCGTTTCAATTGCTAATTGTCTGGAGTTTCATGAACGAACAGAACGGTTCGCTGCCGTCGGCGATTGGACAGTATCGGCAATTTGTTTCAAAATTCCCGCCAGACGGCGGACGAATTGCGGCAAAAATCGTGAACCATGAACAGCATCGCGCCATCGCGGACATTGAATTTTACGACCGGAATGGCGATTTGCTCGCTAACATCGAAGGTTACGAATGTACGATTGACGCCTCGCTGAACGCGGCGTTTCGGCGCAATGCGTTAGAATAACCAACGCTTCGTTAGGAGTCAGGCGCGTTACGCGTGTCTGACTCCTTATTGCCCCAACCGTTTTTGTAATTCCTCCAGCGCCAGCGGCGCGATTTGCCAGAATTCCTGCGGTAGGCGGACGCCCTGCATGCGCAGCAGATTCAGCCGCGTCAAGACTGCCGCGCCGTAGAGCAGATTCAGGGCGACGGTCGCGACGCGCCGATTCTCGGGGCGTTCGAGAAACGAGCCTTTGACCCATTCGTTGAACGCGCCCATCGCCGGGCCGCACCAGATTTGATAATCAATTTTGCGCGACGGTTCGCCGCGATTCGCCCAATGCGACGCCTGCCCCAAATAGGAGCGGAACAGCAGCGCCATTTTGTATTTCGGATCAGCGTTGGCGCGCTCAATCTGCGTGGCGTCGCGTTCGCGGAAATAGGTTTGCGTGTTCTGCCAGACCGTGTCAAGCGGGGCGCGAAAATATTTGTCTTCTAACATGCGCCGCTCCGCCTGCGGCAGCGCCTCAATCGAGTCGTATTTCTGATACAGTTCGTAGAGCTTCGCGCCGCGCATCGCGAACATCGTGCCGCGCTTCACGACCTGCACCTTGACGCCCATTTCGAACATATCAGCCGCCGGGGCCATCACCACGTCGGCCTGTTCGGTTTCCGCGAGCATCTGGCGCACGAGATCGGACGTGCCGGATTCGACGCAGGCTTGATTCACCGAGCCGGTCATGACATAGGCTGCGCCCATTGCAAACGCGGCGGCGGCGCTGTGCGGCGTCGCGATCCCCCCAGCCGCGCCGACGCGCAGCGGCATCGCGTAGCGGTATTGCGCCTGCATCCGGTCGCGCAGTGCCAACATCGTCGGAATCAGCGCCATTGCCGGGCGGTTGTCGGTATGCCCGCCGGAATCGGCTTCGGCGGTCAGGTTTTGCGCCATCGGAATCTGCGCCGCAAGCTGCGCCTGTTCTGCGGTGATCTCGCGCTGTTCCACAAGCTGCCGCAAAAATTTTTCCGGCGGCGGCGACAAAAACTGCGCGGCGACTTCCACGCGAGACACTTTGGCAAACAGATGATTCGGCGTCACGATGCGGCCTGCGGAATCGCGATGAATGCCATGCACGCGATAGCGGACAACCGGCAGCGTCAGGCCGAGAAATGCCGACGCGCAGACAAATCGAAGATTGCGTCTCAAATACAAATTGACGATAGCCTCTTCCAATTTCGGCTCGTAAGGGCTGTGAATCAGATTGCTGCCGAACGGGCGCGAATCGAGATTTTTCGTTAGGCGCTCAAGCGCAGTTTCAACGGCATGGGCAGGCATTCCGGCAGCGCCGAAAAAGCCGAGCATCCCGTATTTGCCCATTTCTTCGACAATATCCACCGAGGTAATCGCGTGCGCCATCGCCCCGGCCATATAGGGGTAGCGCAAGCCGTACTCGCTGAGCAATTCGGCATCTCCAAGCTGCTCCGGGCGAATCGGCGGAACATAAATAGCGGCGTTCGCATCGGTCATGATATATTGACCGGATTGTTCGATAAAAGAAAGCGGGCGAGAAATCTGAAACAGGGCGTCGCGCAAGGCGGATTGTTCGTGTATCATGAGAGCTATCGAGTCGTTCTTTCCTTTAGCGTTCATAAAATAAGGCATGTCCGCAGATGGTGTTGCCTGCTTCTGGCTGAAAACACCGTCTTTCGGGTCATGCCTTTTTCGGTATCGTTCAGGTCATGACCAACAAAAGAGGGAACACACTGTCAAGGAAAAACGACAGGCGCGATCTAATTGTTGACAAAAATCGCATCGTCATTCTTTAGGAGTGCCAAAGCTTGCTTTGGCAACGCGACAACGTCGCGGCAAGAGAGCATCTTGTTTTTTCGGACGGCCAAAGCAAGCTTTGGCCGTCCTAAGACCTGAATTATGTGGCAGAATCCTCCGAATACTCTGCAATTATTGGCAACTGACGCGCATGTCTGGCGCGTGCCGCTGCAACAATCAGATGACGCGCTTGAAGCGCTGCTTGCGGTGTTAGATGCGGATGAACGCGCTCGCGCCGACCGGTTTCGTTTTCCCAAAGATCGCCGTCATTATATTGCGGCGCGTGGGACGCTGCGCCTGCTGTTAAGCCGTTATCTGGCGATGCCCGTCGCGAAGATCGCCTTTGATTATAACGAATACGGCAAACCGGCGCTTGCGCCAGAATTAACCTCGCTTGACCTGCGTTTCAACCTCTCGCATTCCGGCGACATGGCGTTGTATGCGGTGACGCTCGCCCGCGAAGTCGGCGTGGATATCGAATGGACGGGGAGGCGGCTCGACCAGCCGGAGCAGATTGCGGAACGCTACTTTTCGCAGGCGGAACGCGCCGCGCTGAGGAATTTGCCGGAAACGCAGAAGCGGCAGGGCTTTTTTAACGCCTGGACGCGCAAAGAAGCGTATATCAAAGCGCGAGGCAAAGGCTTGTATTTAGCGCTTGACGAATTCGATGTCAGACTCGATCCGGCGCAGCCCGCGCAATTGCTGGCAACGCGGGACGATCCGGCGCAGGCGTCGCGCTGGCAGATGCAGGCGCTCGATCCGGGCGCAGGGTATGTCGCCGCGCTTGTCGTCGAAGGCGGCGGCTGGCAGGCGTATTGTTATAATTGGTGTGTTTAATAGAACACTGATTGGGCTGATTGGACTGATTTTCACTGATAATAAATAATCATAACTATTTTCGCCGTAGGCGATACGGTCTTGTAGAACAGGCAGGGAAGGAAATGATTCGCCGTAGGCGATTGGGAATGTAGCCATAACCGCTACGCGGTAAAAATACCTTGAAACGCAGCCTTCTACAACACCTCAAGCCCTAAGGGCTAAATAATCACGAATGATCAAAAACATCAGTGAAAACCAGTCTTATCAGTCTAATCAGTGTTCTATTTGTATCGTGCATCGTTTCTGGTGGCCAGTGTATTTCGCGCTGTTAGCGCTGACGTTGAACAACACGCTCCCGTATCAAGGCGACGAAGCATTCTATATCGCGTCGTCTATTCGGATGATCAAAACGGGCGATTATCTGCTGCCGGTCTATTTCGGCGAACCGCGCTTTCAAAAGCCAATTCTGCCGTATTGGTTCACGGTGGCGGGCTATAAGCTGTTCGGAATTCATCTCTGGAGTGGTCGGTTCTTTTTTGTGTTGTTGAGCGCGGCCACGCTTTTGCTGCTGTATCGCTTCGCCTACGCGCTGATTCCTGACCGGCGGTTTGCGTCGCTGAACGCGCTGCTGCTGGCGTCGTCGCCGCTCTTCGTAGAAAGCGCCCGCGTTGCGATGACCGACATGCCGCTGCTGTTTTTTACGACATTCGCGCTTTTTGCGTTTTATCAGGCGTTGGAGCGGCCTGAATGCCTTTTGCCGTATTATTTGCTCGCTTATCTTGCGATGGGGCTGGCTTGCGCTTCAAAAGGCGTGTTCGGCGTGTTTCCCGGCGTTGTGATGTTTGTCTATCTGCTCATCGTTCGCCCGCCGAATTACCGCGCGGCGCTATGGCGCATGTTGCACCCGCTGCCAGTCGCGATCTTCCTGTTGCTGGCTGGATGGTGGTATCTGTACGCCTACTGGTTTTACGCGCCCGAACTGCTGCGCCAACTTCGGACAGAATCTGAAATCGCCACGTCGCATGTCTGGCAAATCTTCGGGAATCTGCTCGCCTATTCGAAAGACGCGCTGCTTTATTACGCGCCATTTTCGGCGATTGCCGCCTATCTTGCGGTCAAGCGCCGCCTGACATTGCCGCCGCGTTTCCTGCCGCTGCTCATCTATGCGCTCGCCACGTTCGCGCTGCTTGTGTTCGCCTTAGAACGGCATAAATCGCGCTATTTCTTGCTCGCATTTCCCGCGCTGACCTTGCTGATGAGTTATGTTTTCCACCGACATCAGTTTTACGCGCTTGCGGAAAAACTTGCCATTGGGCTGTCGGCGCTGCAACTGATGATCTATCTTGTCTATCCGATGGTTTCCGGGCAGCCCATCAATGAATTAGTACGATATTGGGATAATCATCTGAATGGAACGCTGGCGTTATATGATATGCCGCGACGCGAAAATTCCTGGGCGCAAGCCCTGTCGCATGGCAAATTGCAGGCGTATGGCGAACGCGGTGAGTATCTGATTGTTGAAGAAAAAAAGCTGGAAAATTTTCAGCAGTATGAAGTCATCAAAACAGCGAAGAAACTTAAAAACGTCAAAATTCGTGGATTCAGCCTTGTCAAAATAGATGAAACGTATCTATTGCTCCATTCATACATGTTACGCAAGAAATAAAAACCCCTATCAGCAGGACTGTTAAATTCTCAGCATACGTTGTCATGGCGAGGAGTGACAACGACAAAGCCATCTCGCTGAGAATGGATGGTTTTGTCGCTAATGCTCCACGCAATGACAGATTTACTTCAGCAGCACCGCGTGTAAAACCCCGCTGATGATGCTCAGCAGTACCGCGCCAATAATCGCTGCCGTCCAACTTTTCACCTTAAAGCCCTCAATTAATTCCGCCACGAGTTTCAACAGCGCACCGTCAATCACGAAGGTAAACAGCCCGAATGTCACCCAGTTGAAGGGCGCGGAGAAAAAGGCTAAAATCGGGCGAATCAGCACGTTTGCCAGCCCAAGCACTAACGCGGCAATCAACGCCGAGCCAAAATCTCTCACTTCAAATCCCTTGACAATGTGCGCCACCAAAAGCAGCGCCACTGCGACTAAACAAAAATGTAAAATGGTGATCAACATAGTCTTCTCCTTGTGTTAGTGATATGTATTTTCAGAGATATTCAGGCGAAATATCACAACGTCTCAATGTTTCTGTTTAAATCTACGCTAAACAAGAAAGGGAATTGGCGTATAAATCAACAAAAATTGTAATTTTTTCGTTATTTTCGCCGGAGGCGTTGTGGTGGTGTAAAATTTGACTGCAACTTCAGATTCGTTCCCTCCTCCAATTCGCTGTTATTTGCGAAACATCACCGTTACACGCTGCGCAACGCCTCCGCCAGTTCCTTTGCGTCCTGAAAGCGTTCTTCAGGCTGTTTGGCAAGGCATTTCAGGATTATGCCATTCAACGCCGCCGGAATCCCGGCATTCAGTTCGATGGGCGGGCGCGGCGGCGTATGCACGTGCTGAAAGCTGGTCTCTTTGCCGGTAAATGGCAACTGGCCGGTCAATAATTCATACAGCATCACGCCGACAGCGTAAATGTCGGTTCTGGCATCCACGCGGACGCCGAGGATTTGTTCCGGCGCCATGTACGGAATCGTGCCGAGATGCGCTCCGGTGTGCGTAATCGTCGCGCCTGCGATATGCGCGATGCCGAAATCGGTCAGTTTTAACTCGCCAGCAGCGGACAGCAGCAGGTTTTCCGGCTTCAAATCGCGATGCACGATCCCGCTCTGATGCACCGTATGCAGCGCGTCGAGAATCGGCAGCAACAGCGGCAGGGCGGCCATTCCACCGGCGTTCTGCCGCTGTTTCCACTGTTTCAACGTGCCGCCGGACAGATATTCCATCACGATAAAATGTTGAAACGGATTGATTTCAAGGATCGACACAATATGCGGATGCCGCAGATTGGCGATAATTTGGGCTTCGCGGAAAAACCGCGTCCGATGCTCCTCGCTTTCCGCTAAATTCGGCGGAAGCACTTTAATCGCGACTTCGCGATGTTGCTGCGCATCTTCCGCCTTATACACAATTCCCATGCCGCCGCGCCCGATTTCCGCAAGCAGCGTGTAGCGCTCTTCGACGGTAATTCCCTGCAACGTCTGCTGCGCGTCCTGTTCGACATTGAGGCGCGTCTTTGCATCGTTCGGAGCGGCCTGCGTGGCAAATGGCGCGAATTTCGGGCGATCAAGCGCCTGCAATTTTTCTTTGGCGTCTTTGTAATTGTAATTCCGCTCCAACAGGTCGGCATACGTCTCTTTCGCCGCGTGAATCAGTCCTTTTTGCGCGAAACATTCAGCCAGTTGATAGAGCGTTTCATCATCGCCATTCCCTCGAAAAAGAGCCTCCTGAAGTTTTACAATCGCCTCATCCCACCGCTTCATCTCCATCAACAGGCGTCCGAATTTGAATTTGATCTCCTTATGAAACGGATATTGCTGTTCAAGCCGCAGATACAACGCAAGCGCCTGTTCGTATTTGCCGAGTTCGATGTATATTGCTGCGGCTTTGCCGTAATCCTGCGCCCGTTCGAAATTTTTGGCGTCTTGCAGCGTATGATCTGGCATGAGCCCTCCCTGAGAACGATAAGAAGATTGATAAGCAAGAACCTTTCTGCGAGTCTCTCGCCTGAACCTCACAGAAGCTTTCAATCGAATCTTACCAGAAGTCGTGACGCCGTCAAGAAAAATGATAAGTTCCCCCTCATTTCGAAGCGCCTTGCGTTTTTAAGAATCTTATTGACAATTCTCCCTTCGTTCAATGGATTGACTGGCGAAGGTGTCAGATACTTCTAATGTGTCTGACACCTTTTTATCAATTGCATATTAACCGTAAGTAAAATGTAAAAAATAACTTCCAAACACCTCACCCCCTTGCCCTCTCTCCGAAGGAGAGGGGAAAATCTCCCCTCCCTGTTGGGGAGGGGCAGGGGGTGGGGTCGTGGTGGGTGCAAGGAGGTTTATTGGTGAATACACGAAAATTTCTAAGTTTCAGCGTGTTCTTCTGTCTTTTTATGTGCGCCGAAAGCGGCGCGGAATCCATCAAAATCCGCCTTCCCTGGCTGCATCAGAGCCAATATGCCGGGGTCTATGTGGCGCAGGAAAAAGGGTTTTTCGCGCAGCGCGGCGTGAAGGAGATTGACATCTTGCAGGGTGGCCCGAATATCCGCCCGATTGATTTGGTGTCGAGCGGTTCGGAGCAGTTCAGTATCACCGGATCGTCGCCGTTTTTAAATGCGTATGCCGAGCAGCGCCCGCTGAAAATTGTGGCGACGTTCGATCAAACCCATGCTTTTTGCTATTTTGCCCGCAAAGATTACAATATCAATGCTCCCGCCGATTTCAAGGGGAAGCGCGTGGGGCATAAAATCATGCACGAGCATAATCTGATTGCGCTGTTAGCGTCGGCAGGCTTAACGAAAGAGGATGTCGAGCTTGTTCCCGCGCCGCCGGGCTTGAGCCTCTTTTTTACAGACGATCCGAACACGGTCGTGCCGATCTGGCCGGGACATGCGGCAGACGAGCCGTTGCAGGCGGAAGAGCGCGGCATTGCAATCAACTATTTCTTCCCGGAACAATACGACAATATTCCCCGCATCGGGAATCTGCTCTTTACCTCGAAAGGGTTCGACGCGGAACATCCTGAGATCGTCGAACAGGTCGTCGCCGCGCTGCTTGACGGCTGGAAATACGCCTTCGAGCATGAAGACGAAGCGGTCGCGATCACTTTGAAATACATGAATTCGACCAATCCCGATGATGAACGCCACCAGAAAAACATGCTGCGCAAGATGAAAACGTTTATGGTGGTGGATGCCTACGGCGGAAAAATCGGCTGGAATCAGCAGGAACGCTGGCAGGCCGTGCTTGACCGCTTTCTCAAAGAGCGCCCCGGCGTCTCGTTTGCGCTTGACGATATTTTGACAAATCGCTACGTCGAGGCGTATTACCAATAGTCCAAAAGCTGTCAGACACTTCTAAAAGTGTCTGACAGCGAATTCAACATGATTGACATTCGCGATGTATCGTATGAATATCCGACAAAAGCCGGGGCGTTGCGCGTGCTGGATCGGATTTCGCTGACGATTCGCGAAGGGGAATTCGTCTCATTCATCGGGCCGTCGGGCTGCGGAAAAAGCACGCTGCTCGCCTTGCTCGCCGACCTGAAATCGCCGCAATCGGGAACGCTCACGATCCGCAGCACACAGGGACGCGCCATTCGCCAGCAGAATCTGTACAGCATTATTTTTCAGGAAGTGACGCTGTTAGACTGGCTGACGGTGCAGCAGAACATCGAACTGCCGGTGACGCTGAATCCCGCGCTGCGCTATATTGACGCGAAAGACATGTTGGAACAGGTCGGCCTGCTGCCGTATCGCAGCCTCTATCCGCATCAACTATCCGGCGGCATGAAAACCCGCGTCAGCATCGCCCGCGCCCTGATGGCAAATACGCCGGCGCTGCTGATAGATGAATGCTTCGCCAGTCTCGACGAAGTGACCAGGGAACAGATGAATTTGTTTTTATTGAAAATCCTCGGCCAGATCAAGCGCACCGTAATCTTTATCACACATTCGATTGCGGAAGCGGCGTTTATGTCAGATCGCGTGGTGGTCTTTTCCAGCAAGCCATCGCGGGTTCTCGCGGATATTGCGATTGACATTCCGCGTCCGCGACGGTTGGAAGATATTGAAAATCCAGACTATACCGCCTATCGCAAGACGTTGCGAACGCTGCTGAATCAATCTGCGGAATCTCAAGCATGAAAAGGAATTTTGCGCTGCAAGCGGTCGGCGGATTGCTGCTGATTGCGCTCTGGGAAGGGCTGACGCGCGGCCTGAATGTGCCGGAATATATTTTTCCGCGTTTTTCCGTCCTTGTGAAAGAATTTGCGAAATATCCCGGCGACTTTCTGGATGGGTTCTGGAAAACATCGTTAGAATCCTTTGCCGGGCTGCTGTTAGGCGGATGCGCGGCGTATCTGCTGGCGATTGCGTTCAGTTTTTCCCGCATCTTCCAGCAGTTATTTTATCAATGGTTCGTGGCGCTGAAAACCGTGCCGATTATCGCTATCAGCCCGATGATCGTCCTCTGGGTCGGCTCTGGCCGTCTGAGCAAAGTGCTGATGGCGTCAATCATTACCTTTTTCCCGATTCTCGTCAACACGCTGCAAGGCTTTTACAACATCACCGAAAATCAGCGCAATCTGTTCAAAAGCCTGAACGCGAGCTTCTGGCAGACCTTTCTGCGGCTGCGGATTCCGATGAGCCTCGGCTATTTTTTCACCGGCCTGAAAGTCGCGTCGCCGCTCAGCGCGATTGGCGCAATTGTGTCGGAATTTTCCGGCGCAAACGAAGGGCTGGGCTACATTATTTTGCAAGCCTCCTGGAACAGCAACACCCGCGCCCTGATGGTCGCCGTGATTCTTTCGTCAATTATGGGTATCGCGCTGTATCGAATGATTGAATTTTGTGAATATTTTATCGGAAAATTTTTCCCGCATCTGCAAAAAATAGAACAGTAAAAGCTGTCAGACACTTTTAAAGTGTCTGACAGCTTTTCTCAAATATGCTGACGCTCGAACAATACGCCCGTTACAAACGGCTTGAGCTGTTTTTAGATTCATTGATTGTTGCGAAACCGCTGCCGAATTTTGTCGCCCCGGCGCAGGTTGCCGGCAAGCCGAAGCCGTTTGGATTAGAGCGATTACAAAGCTTGCTTCAGCGGCTCGGCAATCCGCAGAATGATTTGCGTTTCGTACATATCGCCGGAACGAGCGGCAAAACCTCCACCACCTATTTTACGGCGGCGCTGCTGCGGAGTCAGGGCTATCGCGTCGGCATGTTCACGTCGCCGCATGTCATCACGTTCGCCGAATATTTCACGGTTGACGGCCAGTTTCCGCCAGTTAGCGATTTGACTCCGCTGATTGAAGAGGTTCGACCGGCCATCAATGCGGAATACGAGCAACACGAATTCGGAGTCATTTCTTATTTCGAATTGTTGGTCGCGCTCGCGTTCGTCTATTTCCGCCGTCGTCAGGTAGATTATGTCGTATTAGAAGCGGGATTGGGCGGGCAGCATGACGCAACGAACGTGATTCCACGCTCGAACGTCAGCATCATCACGAATATCGGCCTTGATCACACCCAGATTTTAGGTGACACGTTGGCGGAAATCGCGAATGACAAACTTGGTATCGTTCGCGCCGGTTCGCCCCTATTAACTGCGGAAACGCGGCCTGATATTTTAGACCTGTTTCGGCAGCGGACAGCCCGTTTACAGGCGACAACGGAATGCGCGGGCGACATCTTTCGCGTGGAAAATGTTTTTCTCAGAAATGACGGCGTGACCTTCGATTATATCTCGAATTTACATATTTTGAGAGGATTACAGATGAATATGTGCGGGGCATATCAGGCGCAAAATGCCGCGTTAGCGCTTCGAGCCGTCGAAATCATCGCACTGAAAAATGGGACGCAATTAAACGAATCGGCATTGCGCGACGGCTTGCGGACAACATTCATTCCGGCGCGTTACGAGCGGATGCAGGAAGATCCAATCGTTATTCTGGACGGCGCACACAATCCTGATAAAATCGAGCAGCTTGCCGCCTATTTGCGCAGTCAGTTTACAGGAAATTCGATAATTTTTGTCTGCGGGTTTACATCCGGCAGGAATATTGACGCGATGCTCAGGCCGTTGACGGACATTGCCGCTGTTTTCTATTTCACGCGCGTCATCACAGGCTATCGCATGACAGAAGAACCGCGCTATTTGCAGGAAACGCTGCAACGGCTTGCGCCGTCAATTCCGGCGCATATTGCGATAGACCCGGATGAGGCGCTTGAATCGGCAATTATACAAGCGACGCGAGAGAAACTGCCCGTCTGCGTTACCGGTTCGCTCTATCTTGCCGGACATCTGCGTCAGCGCTGGCATCCTGAATATCGAGAATTATCCTGGTAGGGCGGGATTGCAATCCCGTCCTACCCATGAAATCTAATCTCCCATCTCAGACCCGAAACCGGATTCGCGGAGAATATCAACATACCAACTGCACACAAATCCGTTCCATTCGTTGTCAAACGGTGTCGTATCAACATTAAAATTTGTGAAAAACTCCGAAACGGCGCGATTCGCGCTATCAAGCACAACGACGTGCAACAGATGGGAACGCCCTTCATCCATATCAAATCCGCGCATCTCGCCCGGAGCTAATCTCGTGGAAAATTCATTGTCTTTCCCGAAATCAATCGCAATTGTATAGTCCGTAGAATTTTTGATGTATCCAAAATTCGGATCGCTATACCGATCATTCGAATCATCATCGCCACAGCCAGTAAGTACGCTGCCAAAGAGACAACATATCGCCAGAACGCTCAGACGAACCCCATATAACCAACTTGTTTTCATAACCACGCCCTCCTTACTATATCCCAAAAGGAAAAATGAAACAACATCGAAGTAACGACCACTGTATCCCCCTGATGTCGAGTTGATACCTTGTTGAAAGAAAATTGTCAACTAAATTCCTTTCGCGTTGGGAGTTGTCTTTCGTGGCAAAGACTTCACAGGTCTTTGAGACCTGTGAAGTCTGGTAAATATTCACCGACGTTGGCAGGAACCGCGAATGACCATGCTGGGGCGCAGAACGACACGCTGCGGCGTGGAGATGCGCTCACTAATCAGATCGAGCAGCAGCAGCATCGCATTGCGCCCCATTTCGTAGGCAGGCTGGGAAACGGTAGTCAGGGAGATGATCGAGGAAAACAGAATGTCATCATATCCCACTAATGAAACGTCATTCGGAATATGCTTATTATGTTCTTCTAACGCCTGTTTTGCGCCAAACGCCATCATGTCGTTAGTCGCAAAGATCGCCGAAAATCTCACGCCTTTTTGCAGCAACTCGTCAATGGCGCGATACGCTTCTTCCAGCGAATAATTGCCGCAGACGAACAACTCTTCCTGACATTCGACATCGCTTTCGTCGAGAGCGCGTTTATATCCGGCAATTCTGGCTCGTTCCGTGCTTAATTCCGGCGGGCCGGTCAGATTGACAATGCTGTGATGCCCAAGTTTCAGCAGGTATTTGACCGCCTGATATGCCCCTTCTTCGTTATCGGAAATCACATAGCTCGCGTCGTCCATGTCAATAAAGCGGTCTAAAAACACGAATGGCAGGCTGCTTTCGATCAAATTTTCGACATGCGTGGTTTCGGAGGAAGGAATCAAAATGACGCCGTCCACGCCGCGATCATAGAGATTGTCAATATGGCGCTGCTCCAATGGTACGTCATTTTCAGAATCGCAGAGAATGAGATGATAGCCATGAATTTTCGAGACTTGTTCGATCCCCTTAATCAGCAAGGGAAAAAACGGATTTAAAATGTCGGGAAGAATAAGGCCGACCGTCTTTTTTTCTTTCACCGATTTCGGGCTTTCTGTTTTGCTTTTCTCGTAATTTAATTCTTTGATCGCCGCCTCGACGCGCTCGCGGGTCTGCGGGTTGATCGAATCGTAATCATTTAACACTCTCGACACCGTCGAAAGCGACACTCCCGCGCGTTTCGCCACATCATGAATAGTCGCCGCTTTTCCACTCTCCATACGCCCGTATTCTCCGTTAAACGACAAGGATAGGTGTAAAAAAGGATAAGATAAAGCATCCGTTCTTACACCTATCCTTGTCGTTTCCTGATCTCGACATCCAAAATCAAATGACGTACCTAAACCTTTTTGAATCCATAAAAAATTTGCAAGAAAATTTTATGAAAATTTACAGAAAATAAAAAATATTTCTTGACAAATTCTTTCTTCTCATCAAAACACTCTATCGTCGTAGCCTGAAATCACTTATCCATAAGGCAGAACGGTTACATTGACATGCCGCGTTCTGCCGATAATCATCATGCAAGAAACGCATGAACGGAGGAAACGGATATGAAACGATGGGGTATTGTATTGTTAGTCGGATTGCTTGTCTTCGCGCTCACAGGCGAAGTGTATGCCAAATCGTACAAAATCGCGACGGTCGTCAAATTGGACGGGATCGCCTGGTTTGACCGGATGCGCGAAGGCGTCAAAAAATTCGGCGAAGACACCGGCAACGAAACGTTCTTGTTAGGGCCGCAGAAAGCGGATGCCGCGCTGCAAGTACAGATTATCGAAGACCTGATCGCGCAGGGCGTGGATGCGATTTGCGTCGTGCCGTTTTCGCCAGAAGCGCTTGAACCGGTGCTGAAAAAAGCGATGGAAAAGGGAATTGTCGTCATTTCCCATGAAGCGACCAATCAGCAGAATGTGAACTACGATCTGGAAGCGTTTGATAACGCGGCCTATGGCGCTCATCTCATGGATTATCTCGCTAAATATATGGGCGGAGAAGGCGAATATGCCACGATGGTGGGCAGCTTGACCTCAAAATCCCACAATCAATGGGTTGACGGCGGGATTGCGCGTCAGAAAGAAAAATATCCGAACATCAAGATGGTGACGGAACGCGTCGAATCCTACGATGATCAAACCAAAGCGTATGAAAACGCCAAAGAATTGCTGAAAAAATATCCGAACCTGAAAGGCTTCCAGACCAGCGCCATGCCGGAATCGGCGGGCGTCGGATTGGCGATTGAAGAAAAAGGGTTGCAGGGCAAAGTCGTGGTCGTCGGCACGGGTTTAGTTTCTGTGACCGGGCAATACCTTGAAAGCGGCGCGGTGCAGCTTATCTCCTTCTGGGATCCGGCAGACGCAGGTTATGCCATGAATAAATTGGCGGTCATGGTGTTAGAAAAACAGGAAGTGAAAGCCGGCATGGACCTCGGCGTCAAAGGGTACAACAACATCATCATGGATGGCAAAGTGCTTTACGGCGCGGCCTGGGTGGATGTCACCAAAGAAAATATGAGCGAGTATAATTTTTAAGGTGTTTACACGACAGGGATGCGTGTAAGGGCAGGAGTGTAAAAGTTTGCTTTTGCGGCTTGATGGAGTCAGGCGATTTAGCCACACGGCAAAAGCAAGCTTTTGCACTGCTGCCCGTGTGTCAATGCAACTGAATAACTCATGTTACGCAGCCGATTCGAGACGAATGACCGCACACTCCCCTCCGGGGAGGGGTTGGGGGTGGGTTCTTGACACGAGCAATCACTCACGGACGAACCCACCCCTTGCCCCTCCCAGGAGGGGAATTGTCGGCGGCGCTGCGTAACATCAGNGGGTTCTTGACACGAGCAATCACTCACGGACGAACCCACCCCTTGCCCCTCCCAGGAGGGGAATTGTCGGCGGCGCTGCGTAACATCAGTGAATAACGCTGTCTATCCTTTCTTACACGCATCCCTGTAGTTCCCCAAAACGACGCGATGAGGAACAACGCCCATGTCCAACGAATTTTTGGTCGTCAACAAGGTCAGCAAAACATTCGCCGGGGTACACGCCTTAGATAACGTCTCGTTAACCATTCAACGCGGCGAAATCCATTGTTTAGTTGGCGAAAACGGCTCTGGCAAATCCACGCTCATCAAAATCATCTCTGGCTTCTATCAGCCCGACGCAGGCGAAATCATCGTCAACGGTAAATCCTACACGCACCTGTCCCCCATCGAAGCGATCCGGCTCGGCATTCAGATTATTTATCAAGATTTCTCGCTCTTCCCGAATTTGACGGTGGCCGAGAACCTCGCGATGAACGACGAACTTGAGCGCAACGTCCGGTTCGTCAACTGGAAACAGGTGCGTCGCCTCGCTCGCGCAGCCCTTGATCGCATTGGCGTCAAGATTGATTTGAACGCGGATGTCGAAGAACTGTCAGTGGCGGATAAACAGCTTGTCGCGATTTCCCGCGCCATTCTGCATGACGCGAAAATGATTGTCATGGACGAGCCGACGACCGCGTTGACGCAGAAGGAAGTGGAGTCGCTGTTTCGGATTATCAAAAACCTGCAACAAGAAGGGATTGCGATTGTGTTTGTCAGCCACAAATTGCAGGAAGTGGCGGAAATTTCGGAGCGCGTGACGATCATCCGCAACGGCAAAAACGTCGCGAACGGCAGCATTGCCGAATTCGACCGCGCCAAGTTGATTTTCCACATGACTGGGAAGGAGCTTGAGGAAACCCGCTATCATTACACCCCGCTCACGCCGAAACCGCAGAGCCTTTTCAGCGTCCGCCAGCTTGGGCGGCGCGGTAGTTTCGAGCAGATCAGCTTCGAGATTTTTCCGGGCGAAATTGTCGGCATCACCGGCTTGTTAGGCTCTGGCCGCACCGAATTGGCGTCCGCGTTATTCGGCCTGAAACCCGCGGATTCGGGGCAAATCGAAGTCGAAGGCCGACCGGTCGCTATTCGCAGCGTACAGGACGCGATTCGCTGCGGAATCGGCTACGTCCCGGAAGATCGCCTGACAGAAGGCTTATTCCTCGAACAATCCATTGGCCGCAATATTATTATCGGCATTGTGAATGAATTAGCCAACCGGTTTGGCGTCCTCAAAAAGGAGGCGGTCAGCCGGGAAATCAGCCACGCCATCGAGTATCTGCGCATCAAAACCCCGTCGCCGTATCTGCCGGTCAAAAGCCTGTCCGGCGGGAATCAGCAGCGCGTTGTGTTAGCGAAATGGCTGGCAGCAAAAGGAAAAATCCTAATTTTGAACGGCCCGACCGTCGGCGTGGATGTCGGCTCGAAATCCGAAATTCATAAGACCTTGCATGAGCTTGCCAGAAAACAGATGGGCATTTTGATGATTTCTGACGATATTCCTGAACTGCTGCAAAGCTGCCAGCGCATCGTGCTTATGCACAAAGGCCGCATCGTGGACGAATTGCGCGACGCACGGTGCAATGAACCTGAAATCAACGGACAACTGAAAGCATTGGTGTAAGTGGCATGAAAAAATTATTCGCCAAACACGAAACAATTGTGGCGCTAATCTTAGTGAGCCTTTCCCTGATTATCGGGCTGATCAATCCGACCTTTTTCACGCTGGGCAACCTGTTCGACTTGCTCAAAAGCAGCGTGGTCATGGGCATTTTCGGCCTCGGCGCGTTGATTGTGATTGTCTCCGGCGGCATTGATATTTCGTTTACCGCTATCGCGGCCTTTTCGATGTATGTCACCGGCCAGATTTTGGTCGGTAAATTGATTTTCTCCGGGCCCTATCGCGGCACGATTCTCGTCGGCTTTTTGATTGCCAGCATGATCGGCCTGCTGTTAGGGCTGATCAACGCGACGCTGATTTCTTATTTCCGCCTGCCGACGCTGATTGTCACGCTCGGAACTGGCAGCGCGTTTCGCGGCTTCATGCTCGCGTTTATCGGCACGCGCATCATCACGATCTTGCCGGACGGCTGGGTGCGCTTTTCGCGCATGGCGCTCATTTCAACGACCGCCGAAGATGGCTCGCCGGTCAGATTGTCTGTCGCGATTATCATGCTCATCGCGACCAGCTTTTTGGTTTGGTTGCTGCTCAAATATACGCTTTTAGGACGCGGCATCTACGCGCTTGGCGGGGATCGCGTGGCGGCGGAGCGGGCAGGCTTCAACATTCCGCGCATTCAATTTTTTATTTACGGACTTGTCGGCTTTCTTTCCGGCATCGCGGGCGTGATTCACGCCTCATTGATTCGCACCGCGAACCCCTTTGATTTAGTGGGAAGCGAATTGACCGTCATCGCCGCTGTCGTGCTCGGCGGGACCAGCATCACCGGCGGGCGCGGCTCGGTGTTAGGCACGCTGTTAGGCGTCTTCTTAATTGTCGTCATGAACAACAGCCTGATTCTGATGGGCGTCTCGTCGTATTGGCAGAAAGTCGTCATCGGGCTGATCATCATTTTCAGCACCGGCAGCACAGCCTATCGCGCCAAAAAGAAACGTGAGAGCAGAGGGAAATAACGATGTACTGCGAACGCCCCCGTTCGCAAGCCCGACGAGGACGTCGGGGTACGCATGAACACAATATTATGGTTGTAACGCTATGAACTTTAATTTCCGTGATCTTATCAGTCGTGACCGCAATTTGATTCAGCTATTCGGAATCGCCGTCGTGGTGTTTATCCTGATGAGCGCCCTCAATCCCGGCATGTTTTTGACGGCGCGGAATTTCGAATCCATGTCGGTGCAGTTCCCGGAATTCGGCATATTGGCGATTGCGATCATGCTTTCGATGTTGACCGGCGGGATTGATTTGTCGGTGGTGGGCATCGCCAATTTTTCCGGGATTTTAGCCGCGCTGATTCTTTCGAAATGGGCGCCCGCGACGGGCATGACCTGGACGATGATGGGTTTAGCGATCCTCGTGTCAATCCTGACCGGGCTCATCTGCGGCGCGTTGAACGGCTTTTTAATCGGGCGCGTCGAAATCACGCCGATTCTCGCGACGCTTGGCACGATGCAACTCTTTACCGGCATTTCGATTGTCATCACGAAAGGCTACGCGATCACCGGCTACCCGGAGGCGTTTTTATTTATCGGCAACGGCACAATCTGGATATTTCCAATACCATTAGTCATTTTCGCCCTGTTTGCGGTGGTGTTTGCATTTATTCTGCGCAGCACGACGTTCGGCATCAAAATCTACATGATGGGGACCAACCCGACCGCGTCGCTTTTTTCCGGAGTGAATAACGTTCGCCTGATCCTACAAACCTACATGACGACCGGCTTTCTCGCCAGCATGGCGGGGTTGGTGATGATTGCTCGCACGAACTCGGCCAAAGCCGACTACGGCGAATCGTACATCCTGCAATCCGTCCTGATCGCCGTGCTTGGCGGCGTCAATCCCAGCGGCGGCTTCGGCGCGATTTCCGGCATCGTGCTTGCCATTCTCTCGCTGCAATTCCTGTCCAGCGGCTTCAACATGCTCCGCTTCAGCAATTTCGCCAAAGAATTCACCTGGGGCATGTTTCTTTTGTTTGTGATGGTGTTCAATTATTTCATGAATGCCCGGCAGGCCAAAGCACACAAATAGATCACAGCAGTTGTTTTAGCCCGTAGGGCTTGCGGTAGTGTAGAAATCGAGTAACAACGCGCCACATTTACCGCGTAGCGGTTATGGCATATCGCCTACGGCGAATACTGATACTTTAGCGCATCTCTACAATACCGTATCGCCTACGGCGAAAAAAGGAGGATGTTATGCAACCGATCACGACACAGCAGATTGAAGCAGGATACGCGCTGGCGAAAGAACGCTACGCGGCGCTTGGCGTGGACACAGAGGCCGCGATGACGGCGCTGGCCGCCATTCCGATTGCGTTGCACGCCTGGCAGGGAGACGACGTGCGCGGCTTCGAATCCGCCGATGCGCAACTGACCGGCGGAGGCATTCAGGCCACCGGCAACTATCCGGGGCGAGCGCGCACCGCCGACGAATTACGCGCCGATTTGGATCAGGCGCTGCGCCTGATTCCCGGCAAACATCGCGTGAATCTTCAAGCGATTCAGGGGGATTTCGGCGGCAAAGTCGAGCGCAACAACATGCGCCCGGAACATTTCAGCCGGTGGATGGACTGGGCCAAAGAGCGCGGCCTCGGATTGGATTTCAACCCGTCCTATTTTTCGCATCCCAAAGCGGATGACGGCTTTACGCTCACCAGCCGCGACGAAGGAAATCGGCAGTTCTGGATTGAACATGGCATCGCCAGCCGCAAAATCGGCGAAGCGTTCGGCAAAGCGCTCGGCACGCCCTGCGTCACGAATATCTGGATTCCCGACGGCTCGAAAGATATTCCGGTTGACCGGAAGTCGCCGCGTGAACTGTTAGCGCGTTCATTAGACGCGATTCTCGCGGAAAAACTCGATTCGCGCTACAATTTAGACGCCGTCGAAGGGAAACTCTTCGGCCTCGGTTTGGAATCCTATACTGCCGGATCGCACGAATTCTATTTAGGCTATGCCGTCACCCGCAAGATTCTCCTCTGCTACGATACCGGCCATTTTCACCCCACCGAAGTCGTCTCGGATAAGCTGTCGGCGGCGCTCACGTTCCTTGATCAGATGTTGCTGCATATCAGCCGGGGCGTCCGCTGGGACAGCGACCATGTCGTGATTCTCTCCGACGAGCTTCAAGCGATTGCGCAGGAGCTTGTGCGGGGCAAATATCTCAATCGCGTCCATATCAGCCTCGACTTTTTCGACGCCAGCATGAATCGCGTAGCGGCGTGGGTAATTGGCGCGCGCAGCATGTTGAAAGCTCTCTTGCTCGCGTTGTTAGAGCCGTTCGAATCGCTCCGCACATTCGAAAACGCAGGGGATTACACCGCCCGCCTCGCCATGCTCGAAGAACTGAAAACGCTGCCTTTCGGCACGGTCTGGGACTATTACTGCTTGAAACAAAGTGCGCCCGTCGGAGCGCAGTGGTTGGACGAAGTCAAGCAATATGAAAAGACGGTGCTTGCTCAACGTGGGTAACTCAGTATCACCATCCTCACTCAACTTGACAGCGTCTGACAGCGCTGTCCAGAACGTTCTGTGTCAATACATTGTGCTCGTTAGAAGAGCAAAGAAGAGGTTATTCTCGACAGGCTGCCGCGAATTACGAGATCGCCTGAAAAGGCGGGAATTCTAACAATATCGCTCGATTTGATTAACTCATGTTACGCAGCCGATTCGAGACGAATGACCGCACACCCCCCTCCGGGGAGCAGGGCTGTTAAGTTCTTTGAAAAATAGTCATTGCATGCCCCGAAAAGATGGGCATTTAACGACATAACCTCTTGACATCACCAGTGACTTTTCAGCACTGCCTTCTCTGTTGAAAAGACCACAACATGTTGGACCCCGTGTATATGTTCAGGAGACATGTCCTATGACGCTTATTGAACACTTGCAAACGATCCCGGATTTCCGCCGGAAACAGGGGCGTCGCTATCCGTTAACGGCGCTGTTGCTCATCACGATTATGAGCATTATGAGTGGACGCTGTCGCTATCGAGAAATTGCGGCCTTTGCGAAAGCCAATCAGAAAGACCTCCTGACATTTTTTCACCTGAAGCGGAAGCGGCTGGCCTCGCATGTCACGTTCCGAGAGGCCATTAAAGGTGTCGATTTTGATGACGTGATCACAGCCTTTAATCAGTGGGCATCTCAATATGTCACCCTGGCCCCAGAGGAGTGGTTGGCCATTGATGGCAAAGCCCTGGCCTCGACTGTGACGGAGTATGATTCCTCCTATCAGAATTTTGTCGCGCTCGTGAGTGTCTTTTCTCACAAACGTGGTCAGGTGTTCCGGGCTGCCAAATTAGAAAACCAGAAGAGCAGCGAAATTCCTGCGGTGCAAGGACTCATTGCCGCCTTAGACTTGCAGGGCGTCGTATTCAGCTTGGACGCCCTGCATTGTCAAAAAAAACCATCGCCGCCATCATCGACAGTGGCAATGACTATCTGATCCAGGTCAAAGGCAATCAACCCACATTATTCCGAACGATCAAGGCCTCCGTTGAAAGCCAAGAAGCTCTCTCCATGAGTTCTCGCGAGGAACGTTCACGGGGGCGGCATGAACGACGGACGGTAGCGGTGTTTGTGCCGCCCGCATCCCTTGTCGAGCAGTGGAATGGGCTCTGTCGGGTCATTCATGTCGAACGTCACGTTGTGCGAGGCGGGAAAAACACACGCACTGACCACTATTATATCAGCAGTGTCTGTTCAAATCAGGCCGAGGTCTTTGGGAGGGGCATTCGGGGCCATTGGTCCATCGAAAACCGGCTGCATTGGGTCAAAGACGTTCTTCAACATGAAGATGACTCAGGGATCAAGAAGGGGAATGGGGTCGAAACGTTATCGATCCTCAAAAATATCGCCATTAACCTCAGTCGCGAACTTGGCTTTGATTCTATCAAAGGGGCCGCGATTCATTTTGCCAGCAATGTCAAAGAACTACTAAAATATTTTAGAACTTAACAGCCCTGCCCTCCGGGGAGGGGTTGGGGGTGGGTTCTTGACACGAGCAATCACTCACGGACGAACCCACCCCTTGCCCCTCCCAGGAGGGGAATTGTCGGCGGCGCTGCGTAACATCAG
>DF820457.1:615267-651918 GCA_000739515.1 Candidatus Moduliflexus flocculans | reverse complement strand
GGGTTCTTGACACGAGCAATCACTCACGGACGAACCCACCCCTTGCCCCTCCCAGGAGGGGAATTGTCGGCGGCGCTGCGTAACATCAGTGATTAAGTCTTCACATAACCCCGTCAGGGTTTAAAACCTTGGCGGGGTTAGTTTTTTATTTTTTCACTTCCTGTCGCAGGGTGTGGGCGGCTTTGACCATTGCATCGAGGGCGGGGCGCACTTCTTCCCAGCGCCGCGTTTTCAGGCCGCAATCGGGGTTGACCCAGATTTGCGAGGGCGAAAAGACCTTCAACGCTTTGCGCAACAGCTCTTCCATTTCCTGCTGACCCGGCACGCGGGGCGAGTGGATGTCGTAAATCCCTGGCCCGATGTCGTTCGGGTAGTGATTCGTCACGAACGCGCCTAAAAGTTCCATCTGTGAGCGCGTGCTTTCGATGGAAATCACGTCGGCATCCATCGCCGCAATCGCCTCGATAATGTCGTTGAATTCGGCGTAGCACATGTGGGTGTGAATCTGCGTCGTGTCTTTCACGCCTGCCGCCGACAATTTGAAGGCGTTGACCGCCCATTCGAGGTAATGCGCCCACTCCGAGCGACGCAGCGGCAAGCCTTCTCGCAAAGCGGGCTCGTCAATCTGAATCACCCTAATTCCGGCGTCTTCGAGGTCGTGGACTTCATCCCGCAACGCCAGCCCGATCTGCTGGCAGGTGATGGCACGGGCTTGATCGTCGCGGACGAACGACCATTCGAGGATCGTCACCGGCCCGGTCAACATCCCTTTCATCGGCTTCGTCGTCAGCGATTGCGCGTATTGCGACCATTTCACGGTCATCGGCTGCGGGCGCGACACGTCGCCGTAAATAATCGGCGGGCGGACGCAACGCGAGCCGTAGCTTTGCACCCAGCCGTTCTGCGTGAACGCGAAGCCGTTCAGTTGCAACCCGAAATATTCCACCATGTCAGTGCGCTCGGATTCGCCATGCACAAGCACGTCAAGGCCAATCTCTTCCTGAAATTTGACGGTATCGGCAATCTCTTTCCGCAAAAACGTTTCATACTCTTTCGCGCTCATTTTGCCTTTGTTCCAAGCGAGACGCGCCTGCCGGATTTCCGGTGTCTGCGGGAATGAGCCAATCGTTGTGGTCGGCAAGTCCGGCAGATGCAACTGCGCCTGCTGCGCTGCTTTCCGCGCCGGGAACGGGCTGATGCGGTTTAGCATATCGGGGCTGATAGCTGCAATGCGGCTTTTTACCGCCGGATTGTGGATTTTAAAGGATTCGCGGCGGTCTTCGATAACGCGCTGATTGGCATCATATTCATTCTGAATTGCAGCGATTCCTTCATTCAGGGCGCGAGTCAGCAGCGCGATTTCATCGAGCTTTTGCCGCGCAAAGGCGAGCCACGAACGCACATCCGCATCCAGCGCGGTTTCGGCCTCCACATCCATCGGCGTGAACATCAGTGAGCAGGAAGGCGCGACCAACACGCGATCTTTGCCGATTTTGTGCGCCGCTTTTTCTAATTGCGCCAATGCCCGCTCAAAATCGGAGCGCCAGACGTTGCGACCATCCACGACGCCGAGCGACAGCGACATGGCGGGCGGCAGCGCGGCGAACGCCGGTTCTAACTGCTGCGGAGCGCGGACAAGATCAAGATGCAGCGCCTTGACCGGCAGCGACAGCGCAAGCGGCAGATTCTCCTGCAACGAGCCGAAATACGTGGTCAACAGAATGCACATTTCCGGCGCGGCGTCATGCAGCGCTGTGTATGCTTTGCGATACGCTTCCTGCGCCTCAGCGGACAATTCTAACACAAGGAACGGCTCGTCAATCTGCACGCAATCTGCCCCGGCGTTCTTCAATTCCTGCAAGAGTTCGGCATAGACTGGCAGCAGGCAATCTAAAAGCGACAGCGGCGTAACGCCTTTGACCTGCGATTTGCCAGAAAGGAGGAACGAAACCGGGCCAACCAGCACAGGCCGCGTATGAATGCCAAGCTGTTTGGCTTCGAGAAATTCTTCGATTGGCTTGCGGGAACTCAGCCGAAACGTTTGCTCTGGCGCGAATTCCGGGACAATATAATGGTAATTGGTGTCGAACCATTTCGTCATTTCCATCGCCGAGACATTCTGGCCGTTTTTCTGCCCGCCACGCGCCATCAGAAAATAGGTCGGCAAATCAATTGCGCCGCCGTTCCACTGATAGCGCGGCGGCACAGCGCCGACCATTGCAATCGTGTCAAGGACGTGATCATACAGTGAAAAATCATTCGACGGAATGCGCTCGATTCCGGCCTGCTTCTGCGTTTCCCAGTGTCTCTGACGCAATTGTTTCGCGGCGTTCAGCAACTCCTGTTCGCTGCTTGCACCTTTCCAAAATGATTCCAACGCGGTTTTCAGTTCGCGCTTCTGCCCGATGCGCGGGTATCCAAGATTGGCTGCTTTTGCCATGTGGTATTCCTCCTGGTATGCTGTCAAGGTTTCATTGATTGCTGATATTGCCCCTTTCCGATTCTGTCTAATGCAGTTTTCGCATTTTCCCGGAGAAAGTCAATAGGGGCGTCATGTTTTTTCTTTACTTTTTCAGATAATTCGGCAGGCATGGAATAAACGTCATTATTGGCCACGAAACACGCGAAAGGCAAAAAACAAAAGACACATTTCACCACAAAACACACGAAACATCGCAGAGGCGGCATTTTTGCGTGCTTCGTGTGTTTCGTGGTCGTTAAATATGCTGATAAAAGAACTGCTCCAAACAGGCCAGACCCTCTTAAGTTTCGAATTTTTTCCGCCGAAAACCGACAAAGGATGGGACGAATTATTTGAGACTGTCGCGAATTTACAGCCCTTGCACCCGTCGTTTGTCAGTGTCACGTATGGCGCGGGCGGCACGACGCGAGCCAATACGCACCGCTTAGTGACGCGCATTCAGGCGGAAGCGGCGCTGAACGTGGTGGCGCATTTGACCTGCGTCGGCGCGAAAAAAGAGGATATTCGCCAGATTTTAACCGAATATCAGGCGCATGGCATTACAAATATTTTAGCGTTGCGCGGCGACCCGCCGAAAGGTCAGGCGGAATGGTCGCCGGACGGCGGCGAATTTTTGTACGCGGCGGATTTAATCGCCTTCATCAAAACCGAATTTCCGCAATTCGGCATCGGCGTGGCGGGCTTTCCAGAAGGCCATCCGCAGACGCCGAACCGAATGCTGGAGATTGAACGTTTGAAGGCTAAAGTTGATGCGGGCGCAGATTATATTACGACGCAGTTGTTTTTCGATAACCGCGATTTTTACGATTTCTGCGAACGGTGCGAACTCGCCGGAATTCATGTGCCGATTCTGGCGGGCATCATGCCGATTACGACCTGGAAAGGGATGTTGCGCATGGCGGAATTGGCGGCGGGAGCGCGTTTTCCTGCGCCATTGCTCAGGGCGGTCTCGCGAGTGAAGGATGATGACGCGCTCGTCGAGCAGATCGGAATTCACTGGGCGACTGAGCAAATTCGCGATTTGATTGATCATCGCGTCCGGGGAATTCATCTCTATACATTGAATAAATCTTCCGCGTCGTTAAAAATCTGCCAGACGCTTGGAATCAAGGATGTTGAAGGCTATTTTTCCGCAAAATAATAGGCAGACTTTGCCATCTCGACTTTGCTGACTTCCGGCATACGGGGTCATCGAGCGAAGTCGAGATGGCTTGACGCCCCCCCAATCATTTTCGTAATTTTCGTCAATAAATCGTAGTTCCTGTCATTCACAAAATTCCATCCTTTTTGTATCGTGTCCTTCGTCGTAGAAATCGTTGATTCAAATTCAATTTTTAGAGGAGACACGCTATGAAAAACAAATTCTTCATCACGGTTGTTCTTGGCCTGGCATTATCGTTGAGTCTGTCTGCTGCGGCGGCGGACAAGATTGTCATGAAACTCGCGGATAATATCCCGGATCGGACGCAGACCTGGGGCGCAGTGTTCGAACAAATCAACAAAGAATTCATGGAAAAACATCCTGACGTGCAGCTCGAAACCGAAAGTTATCCGGATCAACCGTATCAGCAAAAAATGAAAATCTACGCGACATCAGGCCAGTTGCCGGATGCCTTCAAATACTGGAGTTTCTCCACGTTGTTAAAGCCGCTTGTGGATGAAGGTCTGGTGATGGAACTGAAGAAGGAAGATTTTCAGGGATATAATTTCCTCTCCGGCGCACTCGAATCGAACGTCTGGAACGAGAAATTGTACGGCATTCCGTTATCTGGCGATTTGTGGGTGATTTTCTACAATAAAGCGATGTTCGACAAATTCGGCGTCGCCGTGCCGACAACGTTCGACGAATTGTTTGCTGCCGCCGAGGTCTTCAAAAAGAATGGGATTATTCCGATTTCTTCGGATGGCAAAGATTCCTGGCCGTTCTCGATTCTGTTTGATAACTTAGTCGCCCGCTATACCGGCGATTTCAGCTATCCGACGCAGGCGTTGCAGCGGAAAATGAAATTCACGGATGAGCCATTCATAAAAGCCGCCACGCTGATGCAGAAAATGACGAAAGAAGGCTTGTTTCAGGCTGATCTCGTGACCTCCGATTACGGCGCTGCCCGCAATTTGTTCGGCCAGGGCGCTGCCGCAATGTACATGATGGGGTCGTGGGAACTTGGGCTGGCAACAGACGCCAATTTCCCGGAAGAATTCAGACAAAACGTCCGCGCCTTTAAAATCCCGGCAATTTCGGGCGAAAAAGGCGATGTTGACCAACTAATGGCCTGGTTCGGCGGAAACTACGTCATTAATTCGCAGGCCAAAAATCCTGAATTAGCCTTAGAATATGTCAAATTGCTGGCAGAGCGCCTGGGACAGTTGACCTGGGAAAGTCAGGCCGCGTTCCCGGCAACAAAAGTGCAAGGCAGCGACAAAGATACGCCGTTAGCCAAAGATTTGCTCCAAATCGGCGCAGACGCCAAAGCCACCAGCGGCCCGGCCTGCCTCGACCTCTCGACGCCGCAGTTCAAAGAAGACAATCAGAAATTCATCCAGGAGTTAATCGCCGGTTTGATTACCCCGGAAGAATTCGCCAAGAAACTTGACGCTGCCGCTGAAACCGCAGCAAAACAGTAACCATCAGACATATCGCAAAAGAAAAGAGGAGCGCCAACGTTTTGGCGCTCCCTTATTTCGAGGCATCTCGCATGAAAAATCTGTATAAATTCAAGGCCACGCCTGCGATTTTAGTCTTTCCCGGCCTGTTCTTCATGGTAATCGCCATCGGCGTTCCATTAGTGCTCAGCCTCTATTACAGCACGATGAACTGGGCTGGTTTCGGGAAAATGAGCTTTATCGGCTTCGGAAACTACAAAGAAATTCTGCATGACACGACGTTCTGGAAATCATTATCTCATGCCCTGATTCTTGCGGCAGTCACCTTGTTTATTCAAAATCCGCTCGCGTTCATTCTGTCCGCCTTTTTGTCTCAAATCAAGCGTGGCGGTCACTTTTTCCGCACGCTCTATTTTGTCCCGGCGGTGTTGTCTGTCGTGGTGATCACGAAAATGTGGGTGCATATTTTTAACCCGACCTACGGCATGTTAAATAAATTGCTCCATGCTGTCGGCTTGCATCAATTCGCTATTGGCTGGCTCAGCAATCCGAGCACCGCGCTCGGCACGGTCATTTTTATTATTATCTGGCATGGCTTCGGCTGGGCGATGTTGTTCTATTATACCGGCCTGATGACGGTGCCGAAAGATTTGGAAGAGGCGGCGCGGATTGATGGCGCATCCTGGTTGCAATTATACACAAAAATTATTATCCCGTATATCATGCCGGTCATTCAATCGGTCGCCATTATCGGCATTATCGCCTGTTTGAAACAAATGGAAGTCGTCTATCTTTCCACCGAAGGCGGCCCCGGCGACATCACGCAGTTCGTTGCCAATTATCTTTATATCAAAGCGTTCAAATACAGTCAATACGGCTATGGCAATGCGATTTCGATTGTCTTTTTCGTGATTGCGATGGGGTTGGTGTTGGTCACGCGCAAATTGACGAACCGGGAGGCGCTGTATGAGTAAGTATATCAAACAGACCGTATTGTATGGCTTGTTGACAATCTTCGCCCTGCTGCAAATCTTTCCGTTGTTCTGGGTGATTAACTATTCATTAGCCAAAAGCGGCGATTTATTCGGTCCGGCCTTTTTCAAAATTCCGAATCCGCCGCAATGGAATAACTATGTGCGGAGTTGGGTAGATGGCAAAATTCCGCAATATCTGACCAACAGCCTGATCGTGGTAGGAGTCTCAGTCGTGCTGACGGCGATATGTGCGTTTATGTTAAGTTATGCCTGCATGAGGCTGGAATNGGAGTCTCAGTCGTGCTGACGGCGATATGTGCGTTTATGTTAAGTTATGCCTGCATGAGGCTGGAATGGCGCGGACGGAAAATCATCTATGCACTTGTGCTGGCAGGGATGATGGTGCCGATTCATACCACGCTGCTGCCGAATTTTATCTGGTTCAAGCAGTTAGGCATTCTGGATACGCATCTCGGCTTGATTGTGCCGTATGTCGCCTTTAATATCTCGTTTTGCACGTTGATTTTTTCCGGCATTGTGGTCAATATTCCGCGCTCAATGGAAGAAGCCGCGTATCTCGATGGCGCGGGATTACCCAGAATTCTGATCGAAATTATCGCGCCGCTCTGCAAGTCGGGTTTTCTGACCGCATGCATCATGACGTTTTTCAGTTGTTGGAACGAGTTTATCATGGCGAATACCTATTTGTCCAAAGAAAGCCTGCGCACGATTCCGTTTTCCATTATCCGTTTCGATGGGGAATATCGCTCGGATTATGCGGTGCAGTTCGCCTGCTTAGTGTTAGTCGCCATTCCGCCGTTAGTGTTGTATTTTCTCGGCAGCAAATGGATTGTCGCTGGCGTCACCGCCGGAGCCGTAAAAGATTAATTCGGTCGGACGGGATTGTATTCCCGCCAATTTAATTAAAACCACGAAACACACAAAAAACAGGAAATGATATGCATTGATTTTCGTGTATTTTGTGTGTTTCGTGGTAAATCACAAACAAAGGAGCATCATGAGTTTTCCAAAGGATTTTGCCTGGGGCGCGGCGACAGCCGCCTATCAAATCGAAGGCGCAGCGTTTGAAGATGGGAAAAAGTGGTCAGTGTGGGATATGTTCTGCCGGAAATCCGGCGCAGTGTTTAACGGCTATACCGGCGATGTCGCCTGCGACCATTATCATCGCTATCGCGAAGATGTCGCGATTATGAAAGAAATCGGCTTACGCGCCTATCGCATGTCTATCGCCTGGGCGCGGGTGCTTCCCGATGGCGTCGGCGCGGTCAACCAGAAAGGGATTGATTTTTATCGCCGCCTTGTGGATGAATTGTTAGCGGCAAACATTACGCCTTATGTCACGCTGTTTCACTGGGATTATCCCTATGAACTCTACTGCAAAGGGGGCTGGTTGAATCCTGACAGCCCGAAATGGTTCACCGAATATACGAATGTCGTGATTGATGCGCTGTCGGATGGCGTCAAGCATTGGATGACGTTTAACGAACCGATGTGTTTTGTCGGGCTTGGGCATCAACACGGCGTGCATGCGCCGGGCGATCAATTGGGCTTTGCGCAGGTGCTCCGCGCCGCGCATCATGTGTTGCTGTCGCATGGCAGCGCGGTGCAGGCGATTCGCGCTCGCAGCAAACAGCCGTGTCAGGTCGGATTTGCACCGTTAGGTCGGATTTGCATTCCGGCCAGTAACAGTGCCGCTGACAGTGCCGCCGCTCGTCGGAACATGTTCTCAGTGTTTGATAAAACCCTCTGGCATAACACCTGGTGGATGGACCCGGTTTATCTCGGCCACTACCCTGAAGACGGCGTGCGGCTGTTTGGCGCGGAGATGCCGGAAATCGGCAGCGATGACATGAACACGATTTGCCAGCCGTTAGACTTTTTCGGCTTCAATAATTATCAGAGCGAGATCATCCGCGCCACCGCAGACGGCGGCACAGAGCGCGTTGCTTTGCCGGAAGGTTCGCGCCAGACTGCTTTCTTCGATAGGTCAAGTTATTGGTCAGTCACGCCGGAAGGGCTCTATTGGGGTCCGAAATTCTTCTACGAGCGCTACAAACTCCCCATCATTGTGACCGAAAACGGCATGTCGAATATTGACTGGATTTCGCTGGATGGCAAAGTGCATGACCCGATTCGGATTGATTTTCTGCAACGCTATCTGCTGGAATTCGAAAAAGCGATCAACGACGGCGTGGAGGCTCGCGGCTATTTCCTCTGGTCAATCATGGATAATTTCGAATGGGCGGAAGCGTATCGCCAGCGTTTCGGCATTGTGTATGTGGATTATCCGACGCAACAACGCATTTTAAAAGACTCCGCTTATTGGTACAAGCACGTGATTGCCACCAATGGCGCGAGCCTTCACCAGATATGACGCATCGTGAACGCGCGCTCGCCGTCCTCCGCTATGAAGCGTATGATCGCCTGCCGATTGTGCATTTTGGCTTCTGGGAGGAAACGCTTGTGAAATGGCATCAGGAAGGGCATTTGACGCTTGAAGAAATGCGGGATTGGAAAGATGGCAATCCGGCGGATCAATCCATCAGCGCCAAACTCGGTTTTGATTTCGACTGGGCTTCTACATACGATCCGAATTGCGAACTCTTTCCGGCATTCGAAGAAATCGTTTTGGAAACGCTGCCCGACGGCGGGCGGAAAGTGCGCGATAAAGAGGGCGTGGTGGTGTTGAAAAAGGATGACGCAATCTCGATTCCCACCGAGATCGATCATCTGCTGAAAACGCGCGAAGATTGGGAACGCGAGTATCTTCCGCGCTTGCAATACGCCGACGAGCGGCTGAAAGCGTCGCAGGTCAATGTCAACGCGATTATGCGGCCATTTTACGAGGGCGGCTTAGCCTATCTGCAACAGCCGCCCGCGCAGCGCGAACTGCCGGTTGGCCTGTACTGCGGCAGTTTAATTGGACGGATGCGCAATATCGTCGGTCTGGTGGAATTGAGTTATCTGGCCGCAGACGATCCGGGCTTCTATGCCGAGATCATAGACGCGTTCGGCCATCTGGCTTATACCTGCGTCGAACGCGTATTAGCAAGCGGAGCGCAGTTCGATTTCGCCCATTTCTGGGAAGATATTTGCTATCGCAGCGGGCCGTTAGTGAATCCGAAACTGTTCCGCGAAAAAGTCGCGCCGCATTATCGCCGGATTACAGACTTGCTCCGGCAGCATGACATCACTATCGTCTCGGTGGATTGCGACGGCAAGATTGACAAACTCGTACCGATCTGGCTGGAACATGGCGTGAATACGATGTTTCCAATTGAAGTCGGCACATGGGGCGCGAGCATCGCGCCCTGGCGTCAGCAATACGGCACGGCGCTGTTAGGCGTCGGCGGCATGAATAAAACCGTCTTCGCGCATGACCGCGCCGCGATTGACTCGGAAATCGAACGCCTGAAGCCGCTGATCGAGCTCGGCGGCTACATCCCCTGTCCGGATCATCGCATTGCACCGGACGCCAAATGGGACAACGTGCGTTATTACTGCGACCGGATGCGGGCAGTATTCGGCGCATAGAAATGCGACGTTTTCAGAGACATCCTGATGAGGTAGGGTTGGTTACGTTCTCGTTCCACGCTCTGCGTGGAACGCCTGCAACCCGCCGCTCTGCGGCAAAATGGGACGCGGAGCGTCGGCAGGCGGCATTCCACGCAGAGCGTGGAACGAGGGGGATCGCCCCCCTCACAGAATTGAGAACGTAACAGCCCTGCCATGATGGGGTGTCTCTGCCTCATCTCACCTCCACTTTTGCCCTATATAAGGCATTCAGCATTTTTTATTCCGAAGCATTCTGCGTATTTTTTCATGTAAAAAATCTTGACATTTTTAAAAGTTGCAACAAATCTCAACATTAGGTTTCTTTGAATGTTACCATCCTGTTTCCTCGATGATCGTGTGGCAGGAGGTGATGTCGTGCGCTTGTGGAGGTTGAAAGTTTCTCAGTGTCGTTTGTATCACGTCAGTCTAACAATCACCTACTTTACTCGGAGGTTCGGTTATGATTCGCACACGTGTCATGATTGCCGCAGCTTTCATCACTCTTCTCAGCATAAGCAGCATAAGAGCAGACGCCCAGCAGCCGAAACGTATTGCCTTCATTCCCAAAATCACGACGGAGAATTTCTTTATCCAGGCGGGGAATGGGGCAACAGCGATGGGAAAACAATTAGGCATTGAGGTGGTGTATGATGGCCCGAAGACTGCCAGCGTCTCGGAACAAGCAAAGTCCGTCCAAAAATATGTGAACGACGGGTATGACGCGATTGCGATCTCGTCGGTCTCGCCGGATGGGTTGAATCGAATCCTGGAACAGGCGATGCAAAAAGGCGTTAAGGTCGTGACCTGGGATTCTGATGTCAATCCAGCCTTTCGCAGTTTTTACATCAATCAGGGAACGCCGGATTTGTTAGGGCGGATGCTGATTGATATGATCGCAGATCAACTGCCGGAAAAAGCCAAAGTCGCCTTCTTTTATTCTTCCCCGACTGTCACCGATCAAAACCAATGGGTCACGGTCGCCAAAGACATTATCGCCAAAGAACATGCGGGCTGGGAAATCGTCACAACGCAATTCGGTTACATGGACCCGAAACGTTCTCTAACCACTGCCGAAGAAATCCTAAAAACCTATCCCGATTTAAACGGCCTGATTTGCCCCGATTCCACCGCGTTCCCGGCAGCAGCGCAGGCAGTA
Source organism: Candidatus Moduliflexus flocculans (assembly GCA_000739515.1). Classification (GTDB taxonomy): domain Bacteria; phylum Moduliflexota; class Moduliflexia; order Moduliflexales; family Moduliflexaceae; genus Moduliflexus; species Moduliflexus flocculans. The sequence goes on along the minus strand of DF820457.1, from coordinate 641,126 downwards.
GAAAATGCTGGCAAAGTCGGCAAAGTCGCCGTGACTGGCTTCACCACTCCCAGCGTCATCCGTCCGTATATTGAACGCGGCGTCGTGCTGAAAGGCGGCTTGTGGGATTGCGTCAAACAGGGCGCGTTAGCGGTCTATGTCGCGAATATGTTGGTAGAAGGCAAGGCGCTGAAAGTTGGCGACGAATTCGACGTGCCGGGCATCGGCCTTTGCAAGGTGACGCCGAATAGCGATCAAGGCTATGACAAATCCACAGATCGCGACGACAGCGGCTTGATTGTCATGCCGGAACGCCTGATCTTTACGAAAGAAAACGTCGCGTCGTTTGGTTTTTAGTGATTTGTATTCACGTCCTAACGTTTTTTTGATCACCCACCCCTTACCCCTCCCAGGAGGGGAATTTCAAGCAGAATAGCTTCGAACCGCACTTCCCCTCCTGGGAGGGGTAAGGGGTGGGTTGAAAAATTATGTTAGGAGTTAAAGTGATCTGCGTATTCCCATTATTTCTTGTCAAAGGATCGCATCATGAGAAATGTAAGCCTCCGCGCAAAAATGCTGCTGTATCTCTGCTCGATTATGTCATTAGCCTTTATTTTCACCATCAGCTTTGTGACGATGAATGCGCGAGAACTGACGAAGAGTCAGGCGCTCCGCGAGGCGCAGGAAATCGCGAATCGGTACAGTAGTGTCGTCAAATCTGAAATCGAAACGGCTCTTGATGCCGCCAGAACGCTTGCAAACGCTTTTGAGGGGATAAAAGCATCCGGCGAAATGCTGCCATCGCGCCCGATTTTTGATGCGATGCTCAAGCAGGTACTTGAAAAAAACACCAATTTTATGGGGGTCTGGAGCGTTTGGGAGCCGAATGCGCTGGATGGGCAGGATGCGCTGTTTGTCAATGAATGGGGCTATGATGAAACAGGGCGCTACGTGCCGTATTGGAATCGTGCGACAGGTTTTTCTGAAGTTGAACCGATGACGAATTATCGAACCCCTGACAAGAATGATTTTTATGCCAAACCCAAAACAACGGGTAAAGAAATGGTGTTTGATCCGCAAGTCTATTCGATCAGTGGGTCAAATGTCTTAATGACGCGAGTGGTCACGCCGATTTTTTTTCAAGAGCAGGTGATTGGCGTGGTCGGCGTGGATGTGATGCTGACCACGTTTGAATTATTAGTGGCGAAAATCAAGCCATTCGACACCGGCAGCGTGGCGCTCATCAGCTACAACGGCAAATACGCCGCGCATCCTGATTCGAAAATCGTGCTTCAGGATGTCGGAACATCGCCAGATTGGACATCGGCCAAAATGGCGATTCAAGCGGGCGAATCCTTTACGTTTGTTGATACGACTGAAAATTCGCAGTCCGAAATCGTTAGAATCATTGTGCCAATCAAATTCGGCGATGCCGATGAAACGCCCTGGGCATTTCTTATCAACGTGCCGATGAATGAAGTGGTTAAAAGCGCTATCAAATTGACGACCATCAGCACAACCATCAGCGTGATTGCGCTCATTATTGTTGTCGGCATTATTTTCCTGATTACCGGCTCGATTACCAGCCCGTTAAACCAGATTGTCACCATCGCGAACAGCATTGCCGCCGGAGATTTCAGCGGAGACATCAACATTCGCCAGAAAGACGAGATTGGCCGCCTTGCCGAAGCGTTCCGCAATATGAAAAGCAAAATTGACGCGGTGCTGCAAGAGGTCAACACCCTGATTCAGGCCGCACAGCAAGGTCAATTGCAGGAACGCGCCAACACGAAAAATTTTCATGGCCGGTGGCAGCATCTTTTAGCCGGGGTGAATAACCTCATCAACGCCTTTGTCGCCCCGATCAATGTCACGTCAGACTATCTCGCCCGCCTGTCCAATGGGGAAATCCCTGAACCAATTACCGACGAATATCAGGGGGATTTCAATACGATTAAGAAACATCTGAACATGCTGGTTGACGCCACTGGCTCAACGGCGCATATCGCCGAAGAAATCGCGAATGGCAATCTCGATATTGAGGTCAAAGAGCGTTCTGCCGATGACAGATTAATGAAGGCGTTGAATCTCATGATTCGCCGCTTGAATGATCTCCTTCGAGAAATGCGGTTGCTGATTCAATCCGTCCAGGCTGGAGATTTAGCCGTGCGGGGACGCGCGGAAGCGTTCGAAGGAGGTTGGCGAGACATGGTGTCTGGGGCGAATGCGCTGATCGAAGCATTTGTTGCGCCCATTATGATGACAGCCGCCTCATTAGAACGCATCTCGAAAGGCGACATGCCAGAAACAATTAGCGCGATATATGCCGGAGATTTCAATCAAATCAAGCATAACATGAATACCTTGATTGATACGATGAAATCCCTATTGACCGAAATCAATGGACTGATTGAGGCGGTGAAAAACGGGCAGCTCGACAAACGCGGTCATACAGAAAACTTTGTCGGCGATTGGCGCGAGCTTGTTGTCGGTATGAATAATGTGATTGAAGCGTTTGCCGGGCCGGTGAGCGTGACAGCGACCTATCTCGAACGCATCGCGCAAGGAGATATTCCAAAGGGGCTGGATGTTGAATATCAAGGGGATTTCAACACAATTAAAACCAATCTGAATACACTGATCAGAACCATGAGTTCGATATTGCAGGAAATCAATCGGCTGATTGTCGCTGTCCAGGCCGGACAGCTTGCCACGCGCGGCAATACCACCGATTTCGTCGGAGAATGGCAGGAACTTGTCATCGGCATAAATAACGTGCTTGAAGCCTTTGTTCAGCCTATCGGCATGGCGGCGAGCACGATTGATGTCATCGCAAAGGGCGGGCTTCCCGAAAAAATCACGCAGCATTACAACGGCGATTTTAATCAGATTAAAGATAATCTCAATCTTTTGATTGACGCAACAACTGAAATCACTCGCGTTGCGAAAGAAATGGCCAATGGCAATCTGATGATCGAGTTCGAAGAACGCTCGTCGCAAGATGCCTTGATGCAAGCGTTGAATAAAATGATTCGAAAAATGAAAGATGCCGTTAAAGATGTCAAAACAATTGCGTTTCATATTGTGAGCAACAGCGAGCAGTTAACGGCCAGTTCAGAAAATCTGTCGCAAGCAGTTTCAGAGCAAGCGTCCACCACCGAAGAAGTCTCCGCTTCGATGGAGCAAATGGCGACGAATATCCGCCAAAATGCTGAGAATGCAGGCAAAACCCAGAAAACTGCAGAACAATCGAAAGTCTATGCGGAAGAAAGCGGCAAGGTCGTTGCGGAAACCGTGCTTTCGATGAAACAAATCACGGAAAAAATTATGATCATCGAAGAAATCTCCATGCAAACTCGCCTGCTCTCGCTGAATGCCACGATTGAAGCGGCGCGAGCGCAAGAACACGGGAAAGCGTTTTCCGTCGTCGCCGCAGAAATCCGCAAGCTTGCCGATACCACGAAAAAGGCCGCTGAACAGATTAACGTGCTGGCAAACTCGAATCAGACAATTTCAATGCAGGCGGGACAGATGCTCACGACACTCGTTCCAAGCATCCAGCAGACCGCAGAATTTGTAACGGAAATCAGCGCTTCGACCTCAGAACAGAGCACCGGGACGGGACATATCAATTACGCCATTCAGCAATTAGACCAGATTACGCAGCAAAATGCCGTTGTAGCCGAAGATGTCGCCTCTGCCGCGTCAAGTTTGCTGACATACGCGGAACAGTTGCAAGAATCCATCAGCTTTTTCAAAATTGCCAGAGAAACAGAGGACGCCGAACAGCCTTCCAATATTCCCGCGCCGACCGCTCGAAACAAGGATCCACGCAAAGCTGAACGCTTAAAAGGTGGGCGAAAACCGTCGCAGATAAAGCAAATACCGGGGAAACTTGCGGAAGAGAAACCGGTGATCATTGAGAAAGACGACCTTGACGAGGAGTTTGTGCGATATTAAACGCCACGTTTCCCGTCACATCGCGCCGATACAGCGAATGACGACGGGAATGGTTTTCATCAGGAGTTTAACATCGAGCAGCAGCGACCAGTTATCCACGTACTCTAAATCAAATGAAATCAGGTGTTCGTATTGCGTGTTGCTGCGGCCATGACATTGCCAGAGGCCGGTAATGCCCGGTTTCATGGAGAGGCGGCGACGGTCGCGCCCGGTAATCTGCGTGGATTCCACCAAGGGCAGCGGGCGCGGCCCCACTAAACTCATTTCCCCTTTCAACACATTCCATAATTGCGGCAATTCATCCAGACTGGTGCGGCGGAGGAATTTGCCTAATGATGTGATGCGGGGATCATGCACCATTTTGAAAATCGGTCCGGAGACATCGCTCTGCGTTTTCAGCTTGTTGCGCAGCGCTTCCGCGCCATTGATCATGGTGCGGAATTTATACATCACGAACCGGCGGCCATTCAATCCGCTGCGCACCTGCTTAAAAATCGCCGGCCCGGGGGATTGTAAGCGAATCAACGCCGCGATCACCAGCATCACGGGCGCCAGCGCCACAAGCAAGACGGTGGAAATCCCGACATCCATCGCGCGTTTCAATCCGAGGCTGAGAAATTGGGCTTCCCGGCTCGATGAAAACGAGAGGAGCGAAATATCGAGAATATTATCGAGATACAGCCGAAAATTCGACGTTTCATTGCACGCATCCACAACAATGCGGGAGTTGATCCCCATCAATTCGCACACTTCCAGGAGCGGCCTGACTTTGTGTAACGCAAAAATCGGACTGGCAAACACGACCTCGTCAATAATCTCATCATGCAAGATGCGATACAGGTCTTCATATACGCCAAACACTTTATATCCATACACCTTATGGCCGACTTCTTCAGGATATTCGGTCAAAAATCCCGCAATCACGAATCCCGTTTCAGGATGCTGATTAATCCGTTTGACCAGCATGTCAACTTTTTGATCCGTTCCAACAATCAGGACACGTTTCAGGTTTTTCCCCTGTTTGCGGATTCGTTCCAATCCTTTGAAAAGCAGAATTTTTTCCAACGAGAGCGCTGCGACGCAAATGAACATGAACATAAGTACTAATGACCGATTGAAACTATGCAGTTTCAACACGAAAAATATTAAACTCAGCAAGGATAGCCCTTCAAGGTTGCTTTTCACGACCGCCCAGATGACCGCCCAGTATGATTTCCCTCGATAGGAAAGATAGGTGTTGTTAAGATACAGCAAAAGCATCCAGATTGGTGCAATAAAGGCGAAGAGCAAAAAATATTCCGCCATCGGCATCAATTCAGGAAGATGCAAGAATGGCGAGAGTTCATGTCGAACAACGTAGGCTGTAGAAAATGCGCACAGAATGATAGCGAGATCAAGTAACGAGTAGAGTTTAACGATAAAGTTAATCCGTTCGCGAATCATAGGGTCAGTCTCCAATGTCAGAAAGTATTCATATCGCGCAGCCCCCCCACTGTGCCAATCAAACGAATCGTCCACATCTATACGCCGGGTCGAAAGGAAAAGTCAAATAATTTTCGCGAAGTATTGACATTTTCACAAATTTTCCTAAGTTAAATAAAAGCCTGTATGATATTGAGACAGTGATAAACACAGAGTAAATTTTCCTTTCTCCTTATTCCTGCGCGTTAAAGCTCTTCCTGCTGATGTCTTTGTTGCCACAGTGAACGCATATTCAAGGACCGAGGTGCAAATGTTTTTTTCCGACACGCCGTAAAAGCGAATCTATTTTCAAGGAGAACAGCGCAATATGGAAAACACGCTAAAACATCCTCATCATCAGGATTCTGAGCGTGGGGAATCCAATTATGACGCTCGAACCACATATCTTCAGATGATGAAATTTTTTATGGATGAAGAACAGACGCCATCCTGGACGTATGCTGACGGGCTGATTGATGAATATCTCCAATACGAAAAACGGGTTTCAAATTATCTGCAAGATATGCTCAATCACGCCAAATAAGCGTCGGCGAGTGCCCTTTCCCCTGAAAGGTTTTTACTTTTCTTCCTCTTGTCAACGACATTTCTTATTGTAATTGACAACTTATTTCAGCCTTCTTTCCGCCAGAAATCTTTCGCAGAAATTTTTGTTTCTTCTTGACAACGACTAAAACGACACGGATGTATGCCAGAACGTAAATGATGCGAGCGTAACGCATCTCTGGCGATAGTGTGTTCGGCGCGTGATCACGGCTGCTGCAACCGATAATTGTCTTGACAAACAGAATAGCTGCTTTGAAATTCGGCGATGACGTCAAGATGAAGAAACAGCCGATCAATATCCTGAAATGGGTGGAACAGTGGGAATCCGATTTTGGCAAATCAATCCGTCCGACGGATGTTGAATCGTTTACAGGATGGTCGTTTTAATGCGTGAGAATCTTTTGCTGGAGGGGAAATGAGTTTAAGATTTGACCAGGACGCAGAAAAAGCTCAAAGTAATCTCAGTAAGCACCAAGTGAGTTTCGAGGAAGCGTGTACAATTTTTGACGATCCGATGTTTATCACATTTTTAGAGGAATACGACCTCGCGCAACTGCCGATTCTGCCGAAAGGCTGCTATGCGCCGGAACATCGTTTCAAGAAAAACATCGTCGCATTAGCCCCGGATGTCGCGCAGGCATTTCCCGACGATAGCATTTCGAACGGAGGTGATTTGTTATGAGCCATACGCTGATCATTTCGCTTGCTGACGAAGTATATACCGTTTTGACAAGAACCGCCAAACAGATCGGGCAAATGCCGGAAACCTTAGCGGCACAGTGGCTGAAAGCGATCAGTCAACATCTGACTGACGACCCCGTCGAGCAATTTATCGGCGCGATCAAGAGTCCGGTCACAGATTGGGCAGATCAGCACGATGCATACCTCGGCAAGATGGTGATGGAAACGATGCAAGCTGTTGATGACAAAGGAGAGACGGAATGAATGCCATCTTTGCCGATACGTCTGGATGGGGGCATTTGGTTGACGCAACTCAGCCCTATCATGTTCTGGCAGCAAGCATCTATCGTCGAACGCGCCAATCAGGAGATCGAATGGTGACAACAAATTATGTCATCACAGAACTTGTGGCACTGATGAATAGCCCGTTGCGTCTTTCGCGTGACGTCATGATCGGATTTGTTGAGAGTTTGAAGAACTCGCCTTATGTTGAGATTGTGCATGTTGAGCCTGAAGTTGACGCGCAAGCCTGGCAGATGCTCAAATCAAGACCTGACAAAACATGGAGCCTGGTTGATTGCGCAAGTTTCGTCATCATGCGGCAACGCAAGCTGACTCAGGCGCTCACAACTGACCATCATTTCGAACAGGCTGGTTTTGTGCGATTATTAAAGTAAATGACAGTGATTCCACTTATCGAATTCAATAAAATATGGCCATTGATTTATTCGAACAGTTAAAACGAAAACGAGTGCTGACCTCCCGCAAGCCGGGCGTGGCGGCGGTGTTCTTCTGCCTGAATTTCGATGAAATCGGCGCGTATTTGACCGTAACCGATCAGAGCGGCAACGAGGTCGATCCGGGCTACGAACAATACAGCGGCGCGACGCGGGACGTGCTGAAATCGCTCGAAACGATTCGGGAGAAAAACAGCTTTCGGATTGACTGGGAACGCCCGCATAATCGCATCTATCTTGCCGAATACGAATATCTGATCTGGCAATTGCAGCATTGCGACAATGTCGTGGACGCTGAACGCCGCCCGCTTCGGTTCAGCGACGAACAGGGGAAAATCATCCTGCGCATCGCGCCGCAGGACGATGCCCTGCACAGCGTCGCGATGCTGAAAACACCGGGGCAGTCGTTCGAGAAACCGCAGATCGTCACCGAAAATTACGCGCTCGCCGACCGGACGATGTTCCGAACGCAGCCGCTCGGCGAAAATTTCCGCGAACTCGCGCTGTTCGAAACGCGCCTCCTCCCCGCCAATCTCGAACGTTTCCTTTCGCTGCTCTATTCATATCTCGAAAATATCGCGGTGAGTTACGAGCAATACCGCCAGATCGAGGGCGAGCCGAAACGCGCCGAAGCCGCGCTGATTTTCGAGAAAGTGGATTCGAACAATTCGCTCTATCTGCGCGTTTCGACCTCGCTGCACGGTTTCGACGCTGAATTTTTCGACAATTACGATGTCAGCAAAATCGCGCTGCTGAACGATTTGGAAAAAACGATTGCGGTCTGCGACGTGGAACACGAAGACGTGTATGCCTGTTTCGCCGACATCGAAAAGCTGCTGAAAAAGCATCGCAAGGCGTCGGAAGAAAAAAACGCCTATTATCGCGAAGAAAATCTGCTGATTCTGGAAGAAAATCTCGCGAACGAATTTGTGCATAAAGAATTGACGCATTTGATCACGCGTTTTGCTGTGTTCGGCGCGGAAAAGCTGAAATCGTACAACGTCCGCGCCGTCGCGCCGACGCTCAATCTGTCGCTGTCGCACGGCATTGATTTTCTCGAAGGGGACGCCAGCCTCGACATCGAAGGCCAGACTTTTTCGCTCTTCGATGCGCTCAATCAATACCGCAAATATTCCTACATCGCCCTGAACGACGGCACGCACGCCATCATCAACAAAGAGTACGTGGACAAGCTGAGCCGCCTCTTCGAAAAACAGAAAAACAAGGTGAAAGTCTCGTTTTTCGATTTGCCGGTGGTCGAGGAATTGATCGGCGAAAACGTCGCGCAAAAGACCTTTCCCCGCGCCCGCGAGATTTTTCTCGGCTTCAACAATCTGCATGACACCGAGGTCGCCCTGCCGCAACTGAACGCGACGCTGCGGAGCTATCAGCATCAGGGCTACAAATGGATTCACTATCTCCACGAAAACGGCTTAGGAGGCTGTCTCGCCGATGACATGGGACTCGGCAAGACGCTGCAAGCGATTGCGATGCTGGCGAACGTCTATCCGCAAGAGCCGCGCAGTTCGCTGATCGTCATGCCCCGCACGCTGCTCTTCAACTGGGGCAACGAAATCCGCAAATTCCGCCCGGAATTGACCTTTTACACGTATCACGGGACGAGCCGCGATCTGGAAGAGGCGAAAAAAGCGCAGATCATTCTCACGACCTACGCCACCGTCCGCAACGACATCGAAACGCTGAAAGACGAGGAGTTTTACTACGTCATTCTTGACGAATCCCAGAACATCAAAAACATCCAGTCGCAGGTGTCGCGCGCCGCGATGCTCCTGAAAGCGCAGCATCGGCTCGCGTTGAGCGGTACGCCGATTGAAAACAATCTCGGCGAACTCTACACGCTCTTTCGCTTCCTGAATCCCGCCATGTTCGGCTCGACCGAGGATTTTACGCGGCAATACGCGACGCCGATTCAGAAAGATGGCGACAAAGAAGCGCTGCACGAATTGAAAAAGAAGATTTACCCCTTCATCCTGCGCCGCGTGAAAGCCGAAGTGTTGACCGAACTGCCGGAGAAAATCGAGCAAATCTTGTATGTGGACATGTCGCCGGAGCAGCAGGCGTTTTACGAACAGCGCCGCCTCTTTTACTACAAAACGGTCAAAGAGCAGATCAAAGAACAGGGCGTCCGCAAATCGCAATTTTTCATTTTGCAAGCCCTGAGCGAACTGCGCCAGATCGCCTCGATTCCCGACGCCAAAAGCGATAACGCGATTGCGTCGCCGAAACGGGAACTGCTGCAAGAGCAAATCATGGATGTCATCGCCAGCGGCCATAAAGTGCTGGTGTTCGCCAATTTCCTCGCGTCGCTCGAAGGCGTGGCGGAAGACCTCGCGCAGGCGGACATCGAGTATTTGATGATGACCGGCGCGACCCGCGACCGCGAGGCGTTAGTGCAGCGTTTCCAGAACGACGAGAGCGTCAAAGTCTTCCTGATGACGCTGAAAACCGGTGGCGTCGGCCTGAATCTGACGGCGGCGGATTACATTTTCATCTACGATCCCTGGTGGAACATCGCGGCGGAAAATCAGGCGATAGACCGGACGCACCGCATTGGGCAGGATAAAACCGTGTTCAGCTACAAACTTATCACCAAAGGGACAATCGAAGAGAAAATCCTGAAATTGCAGGAACTCAAGCGCGAACTGTTCGACAACTTGATTTCCAGCGACGGCGCATCCATTAAAGCGCTGGACGAAGAGGATGTCGAGTTCGTGTTAGGGATGTGAATTATGAATATCGAAGAATATTTCGATTTTTTGGCTGCCGACGACATTCGCATCAAAGGAACGCGAATTGGCATCGAAACCGTCTTGTATGAGTATTTGTATCGGGATCAGCCGCCGGAACAGATTTGCAAAATGTTTCCATCATTGACATTAGCGCAGGCGTATGCGACGATTTTGTATTATCTGCAACATCAAGACGACGTGAGAACGTACATGGCGGATTGGCTGGCGTTCGGCCAGAAGATGCGAACCGAGCAAGCGAAAAACCCGCCTGCGGTCGTGACGCGGTTGCGCCAGTTGAAACGCCGTCAGCAGGAACATCAGCCAGTATGAGCGCGATCAGGTTCTTATTGGATGAAAATGTCGCCCCGCTTTTTCGGGCGGAATTAGCGCGACGAGAACCGGCGATGATCGTCTGGAAAGTCGGCGATCCCGGCCTGCCGCCGAATGGCACGCTTGATCCGGAAATCTTGTGTTGGTGCGAAGAGCAAGGGTTTGTGCTGGTGACGAACAATCGAAAATCCATGCCGGATCATCTTGCGGCGCATCGCGAAGCAGGGCGACATATTCCCGGAATTCTCGAACTGAACCCTAAAATGAGCATCGGCGAGACGATTGATGAACTGATTTTGATTTGGGGCGCATCGGAACCAGACGATTATCGCGATATGATCGTGTATTTGCCGCTGAGTTGACAGAGGAGACAATGTTCGATTAAGGTTCAGAACCATAGAGGCAGGGAGAACAATATTCAGCTTCGATATGTTAAAGTATTCTACGCCACAGATTGACACAAATTTTCACAGATTTTGGGAATGCTGCTGAGAAATCTGTGCAAATCTGTGTGAATCTGTGGCAAAAACCTTATCCAGAATTCGCGTTAAACGATGAAACAAACCACAAAGCTCTATAAACTGAAAGATACCTTAGAAACCGTCGAGAATGTGTCGAAATGGGCGTCCGGGAAATTTACCTGCGCGTCGTGCCGCAAGAGCGAAGACGCGGCGAAATTCCCGACGCCGGTGGGCGATCTCTGCATCAGTTGCGTCGAAATCGAACTCAAACGCGCGGCGCGGTCGGTTGACCTGCTGAACTGGACGCTGCCGCAATACAAAGCGGCGTTGGAATCGGCGGAGAAACTGCGCGACCGCCTGACCGCGCTCTGGCGCTTTCATGACATTCTACGGGTCGCGGCGCTGAAATATCCGAACGATGTGGACGATCTGCGCAAACTGGTGATTCGCAGTCTCGGCTTCATCAGCGAGCATCCGCTCTCGGCAGTTGTCCGGCAGGCGGCGTATCAAACCAGCCTCAGTTTCGATAAATCGCTTGCGCCGATGCTGATTGCCGAAAACCAGACGACCCCCTGGCAGCATTACGCCAACACGCTGATGGCGCTCAGCCACATCGCGCCGGAAAATCGCGACGTTCGCGCGTTCATTCAGCAGGCCGCGCAGGACGAGCAACCCGACATTCGCAAACGGGCGCAGGCGATTTTGCTGAAAATCGGCGTGCCGTCGAAACAAGCGGAGGCGTTCGCGAAACCGCCGTCGCGGCAGGCGATGCTGGAAAACGTCATGGAGATGATGCCGCCGGAATTGCGGGAACTCATGCAGCTTGGTTTCGTGGAAGAAACCGCGCTTAACGTGCCGTTTACTGTATTAGACGCCCCGCCCGCGCCGCAGCCGCCTGCCGTCGCAAACACGCCGCAGCGCATCGCGCAGCTTGTGGAGCAGCATTATTCGGCGGACGCGCTGAAACGGATTTACAAAACCTACCTGCACGGGCAGTTTTTCACTGAAGACGATTTTCCGCAAAGCGGCAACTGGTCAATCAATAAGCTGAAAAAAAGCGAGATGGTTCACGCCCTGGCCAGCGTCTTTTCGCAGCAAGACCTGTTTTTGCGCGTGTTTGCGAAATTGCCGAAAGAGGCGCAGCAGATGTTTCAGCAATTCGTCTGGGAAGGCGAAGAAGTCGAGGCCAAAACGCTGGAAGCGGCATATAAAGTGAAGATTGTCAAAGAGCGCGAGAAACGCACGGCTTACGGCTATGGCGGAGGCTTCGGCAACGCGCAGGACATCGAAGACCCATTCGTCATTTTCCAGATTCGGACGCATTACAACTGGTACGCCTACGATGACCGCTACGCCTACTATTTTTCGATTGCCGACGAACTGCGCAGCATTTTCAAACACTACCTGCCGCATCCGCAAGGCTACGATGTGCTGCCGATTCCGGCGCTGCCGCAGGCTGACTATCTTTGCGAAGACCGCGATCAAATATTGCGCCAGATTCATCTGTACGACACCTACGTCCGGCAGGGGAATTTGAAATATTCCGAAAGCACCGGCAAGCTGATGAAAGCGTCGTTGGCGCAGATGACGAAATATTGCGGGATTCGGGAGTTTTACCTGCACGACAAGGAGTTGGCGGCGCTCAAAACCACGCTGATTATTGATTTTTTTCAGAAAAATTCTCTCAAGCCCGATAAAGAGCCGGAACTTTACCTGAAAACACTGTTTGCCGCCTTTTTTCAAGCTCCGACGCCGAAGGGAAAAAAGCTGCACGAATTTTTGTATCACTTGAAAGGCAGTTATTACGATCACGATATCGAACACCGCGAGCGGCGCGTCAGAGCGGCGTTGGCGGAACTGCTGAAATTGCTGCCGCCGGGGCAATGGGCGGCGTTCGAGAATCTGCGCAAAGCGGCGGCGTATCGCAATCTTGACTTCGAAGTCGTGGCGCGCAAAGATTACGGCAACGACCTGTTTTTTACGCAGCGGTACAAATCGCAGTACGGTGCCCGCGATGAGCGCGTCTATGTGCGGGATCGGGAGTATAAAAACGCGGTTGTCACGCCGTTTTTGAAAACGATGTGCTTTCTCTTCGCCGCCTTCGGCTTGCTGGATATTGCCTACGATCTGCCGAAAAATCAGGATGCGCGGGATCGCGACAAGCCGTATCTTTCGGCGTTCGACGGGCTGCGTTTCTTGCGCCTGACGCCGCTCGGCGCATACGTTCTCGGCCTGCAAGAGACGTATCAGGCCGCCGACGCGCAGGAAACCGGCACAATCATTTTAGATGACAAGCGGTTATTATTGACATTAGAAGGCCGCGACCCGCTGAAGATGATGGTAGTGGAAAAACTCGCGGAGAAAATCAGCGACGCCTGTTATAAAGTGACGTATCAATCGTTTTTGAAAGAATGCGTCACGCAGCAGGACATCACGCAGAAAGTCAAAATGTTCAAGGAACATGTCACCGCCGCGCCGCCGCGTGTCTGGCAGGAATTTTTGGACGACGTGGCCGGGAAAATCAATCCGCTCGCCGTTGCCGAAAAAATGGCGGTGTTTAAGCTTCAGCCGCAAAAAGACCTGATCGCCCTGTTAGCGCGGGACGAGACGCTGAAAAAATACGTGTTGAAAGCGGAAGATTATCATCTGATTATCGCGCAGAAAGACGTGAGCAAGGTCAAAAAACGGTTAGAGGAATTCGGGTATTTTATTGATAACTTTTAAAGAACAAGCTGTCAGACACGTTTAAAGTGTCTGACAGTGATGGTTCGCGATTTCTATGAGCAGCAAGCGCAAAAAACCGCAGACTCAGGTGATTCAACCAGTTGAGCAACCGTTAAAAACACCGCCAAAAACGCCTGAATTATCGCAAGAACCGACGTCAATAATCCGCCCGCAGGTGGCGCATGCGCAATATTTTTTGTTTTTTCTGATGTTCGTCAGCCTGTTCGCCTGTTACTTGCTGATCAAGCCGTATATTCACTCGATTATTTTGGCGACGATTTTGTCGCTGTTCGTCTATCCGCTCTATCGCCAGATTCTTCAACTCTGCGGCAACCGGCGCAGCCTCGCGGCGTTTATCACCTCGGCGCTGCTGACGTTAGTCGTGCTGATTCCATTAGGGTTCGTGATGTTGGCGCTGATTCAACAAGGCGTGCAGGTGGTCAACGCGATTTATAACTGGGTGGCGGCGGGGGAATATAAAGAATTATTCGCGCATCCCTGGGCGGAAAAAGTCATCGCGCTGTTCAATCAATATCTCCCTAATATTCAGAAATATTTTCCGAATTTCAATTTGGAACAAATTCAATTAGATAAAATCGTGCTGCAAACCAGCTCGGCAGTCGGAAAAAACCTGCTGGATCAGGGGAAAAATTTGTTCGGCAATTTGACGACGCTTGCGATCCAGTTTGCGATGATGCTCTTCACCTTTTTCTTTATGGTGCGGGATCAAGACCGGATGTTTGCCGGAATTTTGCATCTGATTCCCCTTTCCCGAAGCCAGGAGATGCAGATTATAGACAAAGTGCGCGGCACGGCGAAATCGGTCTTTTTGGGGACGTTCATCACCGCCGCGCTGCAAGGGCTTTCGGGCGGGATCGCGTTTCATATCTGCGGCCTTCCAGCATTGTTCTGGGGGACGATGATGGCGTTCTGCTCATTGATTCCGATGATCGGCACGACACTGATCTGGCTGCCGGCGTCGCTCTATCTCCTGCTTTCCGGACGGTGGGGCTACGCAATTTTTCTGGTGTGCTGGTGCGTCGTGTTCGTCAGTTCGATTGACAATATCGTGCGCCCGATTTTCATGAAAGGAAGCGACAAAAACATGAGCATGTTAGTCGTCTTCTTTTCGTTGTTAGGCGGCATCAACTATTTCGGCTTGCTCGGCCTGCTGTATGGCCCGCTGATTATCGGTCTGACGATGGTCTTTCTCTATATTTACAGCCTTGAATTCCAGGATTTTTTGACGCAGCAAGATTTGCGATAACGCGAATACGTGTCAGACACTTTGAAAGTGTCTGATACGTTAAGATTATTTTTGCGAGAGTTGTTGAACGTTTTCGGCGCTCAGACCGGTGACTTGGCAGAGCATCTCGATTGATATGCCTGATTTCAGCAGATTTTTGGCGATCTCATATTTTGCATGAAGTTCTCCCTCTGTGCGACCTTGTTCAATGCCTTGTTCAATGCCTTCTTCAATGCCTTCTTGCCTTCCTTCTTCACGCCCTTCCCGCCGACCTGTTTCGCGCCCTTCCTGCCGACCTGTTTCACGTCCATCTTGCCAGCCGCGCTCACGCGCTTCTTTCTCCGCCAATTCCAGCGCAAGACGATGACCGGTCTCCTGCATTTGCCAGTAATCGTACACATCCAATTCATGCTGTGTCCAATTGTGCTGCGCGGCGACTGTGAAAGCGTCCACAATTTCTTGAGTATCCTTCAGTTGGGGCGGGATGATTGTCGCTTTCTTTGCATATTTCAGGAAATAGACCCATTTTTCCAATATCGTTTGGAGTTCATTTTCAGATTTTGTAAATTTCGGCAATTCGATAAAATTGAATTCGAAATCTTTCATTTCCTGCTGATGGGTTTTGGCATTCAAAATCAGGTGGCGCGAGATATAATCTGATGACGAAAAAATCGAAAAATCCAAAATCCCGATAAAAATCACCTGATTCAATTTCGGATAATCGTCGCCGGTTTGAATCTGTCCAACATACGCTTTACTGCTGTAATAAAGCGCCCGTTTGTCAAAATACGCCTGCTTTTCCACCTGCATTTCAACGATAAACGTCACGCCTTCGGCATTCACCGCCTGCACGTCTAAAATGGTCTCTTTTAAGTCTTCCAGACGCGGCGCTTGATAGGAATCGAGAATCGTGACATCCTGAATCTGTTTTGAACCAGAGAGCGCTAACACCGCATTTAAAAAACTGATCAAGATGTCTTTGTGAGTCTGATTGCCAAAAATTTTTTTAAATGCAATATTGCTTTTGGGATCAACAAAACGCATGATATTTCCTCCTGCTTCCGCCATGTAAACAATGGTTGTATCTTCCGTTCTCAGTATTACGATACGCAAGATCGCTCGTGTTGTCAAGAATTCAGATAACCCCTTTGAAGAAATAAGGCGGTTTGCAGCATTTCAGGAAATTTCACTTGACAGGGGCAAATATTTCTCCCAACAGCAAGAAGTGACCACATTGACAGGAGAAAAACCTGTGAGGTTTCCGATAACGCGAACACGTGTCAGACACTTTGGAAGTCTCTGACACGTTAAATGAGAGGAGATTTTATGAGCCAGAAACATGCAACTCCGCTTGAATATACGTCAGACGCGCTTTTGAGCGTGGATATTCCGCCGATGGCGTCGGAGCGGATGCATCGCCTGCCGCCGTATCTGTTTGGGCGGATTAACGCGTTGCGCAGTTCGCTGCGCCAAAAAGGGGTAGATATTATTGACTTAGCGATGGGAAATCCGAACGACCCGACGCCGGATCGCATCGTGGATAAACTCTGCGAAGCCGCGCGGCTAAAACGGAATCAGCGCTATTCCGCGTCACAGGGCGTCTTTAACCTGCGCCGCGAATTGGCGATGTTTTACGAACGTCGCTGGAACGTCTCATTAGCGCCGGATTCGGAAGTGATCGCCACCATCGGCTCGAAAGAGGGTTTCAGCCATCTCTGCCTTGCAACGCTCGGACCCGGCGACGTGGCGCTGACGCCGACGCCGTCGTTTCCGATTCATATTTACAGCCCGATTATCGCCGGAGCGAACGTCATCGGCGTCAGCATGAACGACGGCGAAGAGGCGTTGCTGCGGAATATCGAGGAAATGTGCCGGGTCGTGTCGCCGCGCCCGAAAATCGTGATTCTGAATTTCCCGCACAACCCGACTGCCCGCACAGTCGAACTCGGCTTTTTCGATGAAATCGTCAAATTGGCGAAAAAATTTCAATTCTACGTAATTCAGGATTTCGCCTACGGTCTGACCACGTTCGACGGCTATATCGCGCCGAGTTTCCTGCAAGCGCCCGGCGCAAAAGACGTCGGCGTCGAAATGATTACCATGTCCAAAGGCTTCAACATGGCGGGCTGGCGCATCGGCTTCGTCGTCGGCAATCGCGAGATGATCAAGCTTCTCGCGAGCATCAAAGGGTATTACGATTACGGCATTTTCCAGGCGATTCAAATCGCGACGATTATCGCGCTGCGACATTGCGAAAAAGATATGTTCGCGCAGGCGAAAATCTATCAAGATCGCCGCGATTGTTTGCTTGAAGGCTTAACTCAGGCGGGCTGGGAGGTGGAAAAACCGAAAGCGAGCATGTTTGTCTGGGCGAAAATTCCGGCGCAGTACAGCGCGATGGGGTCTATCGAATTCGCGATTCAATGCATGCAGAAAGCGGAAGTCGCCGTCGCGCCCGGTCGCGGCTTTGGCGAAGACGGCGAAGGCTACCTCCGCATTGCGCTCGTGGAAAACGAAAATCGGCTGAAACAGGCTGTCCGCCAGATCAAACACGCCTTTCCGGTCTGAGAAGAAAGGTTTTTCGCGATTTTCGAAGCGCGGGGATGTGTCCCCGCGCATTGTTGCCGCGTGTTAGAACACGATGCCTGCATATCCGACAAAATCGCTGGCCGGACGCTCCGGCATCACCTCCTGGCTGGTAGTATGTTCTAATAGATACCCCTTTGCAGCGCCAAGCGCCGCCGCCGCCGCGACTGTCGCCGCAATCGCGCCAGCGCCGCAGGCATTGCGATGCTTTTCCGCTTCAAGCACGACATCCGCCGCTTTCATCGTTGTCGCTAAATCAATGATCTTCTGATCATTGGCTTTCATCGGAGCAAGGGACGCCGCGCCCGTACCAAACGGCGTAAAGCCGAAACTGGGGCCGTAATGTGTCAGATCGGTGCTGCCAAGAATCGCGACCAGCGTGGGATATGACGCTAAACATTCGCCGATCCGACGCCCCACATCAACAGCGGCGTGATTAGGATTGACCATAATCGGCACAATTTTCGCTTCCGGGAACAGATATTGAATAAACGGCACTTGCACTTCAATCGAATGTTCACGGATATGCGCCGCCGGCTCGTTATCCACTAAATCGGGGCAGATTTCCAGAATTGCTGCCGCGAACTCGCGATCAATTTCGACCTCGCCGCATGGCGTCTGCCACGCGCCTTCCGCAAAAATAGCGGCATTGCGGCCGATATCCCAGACATGCACCGCCCCAAAAATCAAAAAGGTCTGCGGTTCAGCTTTTTCATCAAAGCTTTTAAACACTTTTGCGGCAGTTGGCCCTGAAAACATCCATCCCGCATGAGGCACAATTCCCGCAATGACGTGCGCCGGTTCGGCGGGCGGCTGATAGTCGCCGAGGCATGCGGCGATCTGCTCGCGACAGGCGCGATCTGACGCCGGGTAGAAACTTCCGGCGCGATAAGCTTTCCGTATCGTATTCATATTACACCTGTTCGATGATGGCGGCGGCCAGCAGCGGCAGCAGCAATTCATGATGCCCGATGAGCGAAAACCCCTCGCCGCCATCCGCTGTTGGTCGGCATACCACATTCTGCGTTGGGCGATACTGACGAATAAAATCCATATTCACTGTCGTAAAATGCTGCAATTGATACCCTAAATTCCTCGCCACTGAGACGGCTTTCAGGAAGACTTCCGGCAGCAGCACGGCAGAGCCGATATTGAAATAGACGCCCCCTTCAAGCTGCGAGACGACGCCGGTAAACCGCTTAAAATCGCGATGCGAGCCTTCGCCAATCGCCGCGCCGTTGGCATTCGGGTGGATATGAATGATGTCGGTTCCGATTGCGACATGCACCGTCACCGGAATCCCTAACCGGACAGCGGCGGCGGTCAGGCTATATTTGACGAATTGCGGTGACGAGGCGATAATCGCACGTCCCACCGATTCGCCGATACCCCAGCCTTCTTTGCCGCCTTGCGTGATCGCCTCGTTGAGAATATAGCCGGTTTCGCGCCCCATGCCAAACTCGCCGGAGGAAATCGCGGCGGCGACATCTTCGGAGGTATGCCCCATGTACGCTAACTCGAAATCATGGATAATTCCCGCACCATTCAACGCAATCGCCGACACAATCCCACGTTCCATCAGATCAATGAGAATCGGCGACAACCCGCATTTAATCACGTGCGCGCCGAATGCCATGACTACCGGGCGCTCTTTGTGATGCGCCGCGACCACTTTTTTGACCACGCGGTGAAAATCTTTTCCCGCGAGAATCTCCGGCAGCGACGCCAAAAATGCCGAAAAATCGCCCCCTTTCTTCCAGGGGGACGCACACGCATTCACTTGCACTAAACTTGTTCGCTCGAAAATAGAATAGGTCGAAATCTGTGAAAAGTCAATGTTTGGAAATTCATGCATGACGTCGGAGAACGACAGGGATAGAGAGAAAAAAGAATTCAGATGCCATGAGCGCAAGTAATTTCTTGCTATTTGGGACATTCTATCCTTTCTTGCGCCTATCGTTGTCGTTTTTCAATTTATGGCGCAGGGTGTTTACGTCGTTGCAAGCACTCTCGAAGGGTGATTGCAATATCGGGAACCATTTCGGCGCAGGGCGCATTTAGAAACCTGTTCAGCATTGTTTCAATCAACTCTGGCGTTATGCGAATCTCGTCGCCATGTCCGGGAATCACAAGGTCGGCATTCGCGACGATTTTCGCGACGCTGCGCCAGGTAGCCGCGATTTCGTCTCGACTGTATTTATTCGGCCAGAAATACCCCCACGCCAGCATCCAGGCTCGATTTAATATGGCGTCGCCGACCACCCAGACGATTTTATCATGAACATTGCGAAAAATCAGCGCATGTAAATCTAACGCATGTCCTGGACAACGCTCAATTGCAATGTCAGGAAATTCAGCAGGGATGCGAGTCTGGAAAATATGCATCGTGTCGCGATCAAAATCGGTTGGAAGGTGGTCGCGGTGGCGATGCGTTACGAAGATCAGGCGCATAGCGTTAAGCGTCAGGCCGATGCGCTCAATTTGTTTTTGCGCCTCTTTTTTTCCGGCAGTTGTAAAACAGGGATCGGTAAAAATCGCGCGCGCCGGGAGAGGAGATTCACCCGCAGGCCAGATGACGACAGACGTGCAGCGATGTTCGATGGAGATGTCCATTGCGCCTTCGGGAGAAAGCGGAAGCGTTCCTCGCTGAAGGATGCGATAGTGGTATGTCTGCTGCGGAGGTTCTGCGTTCATCTCGAATTTCCGGGATCGCCGGCATCCTGCCGGCAATCTTAAAATAAAGGAGGCCGGGAGGATGCCAGCGCTCCCAGAAGTCTTATGTAAATACGACGTAACCTGCCGCTTTTTGCAGGCGCTTCCCGACTCGTCCCAGATCGTGCAACGACCGAATGCGCTGCCCCTGTTTGCGCTGCGCGACAATCGCGTTAACGGTTGTCGGGCCAAGTCCCGGAACGCGCAGCAGTGCCTCTTTTGCGGCAGTGTTGATGTTCAGCGGGAAAAATTCTGGATGCCGCTGCGCCCAGAGTTCTTTCGGATCGGTGGTCAGCGACAGATTGCCCCGGTCATCAAACATAACATCTTCCAGCGCGAACCCGTATTTCCGCATCAACCAGTCCACCTGATACAGGCGATGTTCCCGCACCAGCATGTCTTGATTGCTGCGAACATCATGCTCGCCAGGCAATTCCCGCTCGCCCAACCCCCGCTGATAGGCGCTGAAATAGATGCGCTGCAAACCTAAACGCCGGTATAACCCCCAGGAATAATTGACGATTTCCTGATCCGTTTCATCCGATGCGCCGACGACGAACTGCGTGGTCTGGCGCACCTTGCGATACGGCGCTCCAGGCTGCGTCAGGCTGTGAATCAGCTTCATCGGGCGAATGATATCCTCAAGGTAATTTTTGGTTGTGGAAAGGGCGTTAAAATGCTTTTCCCCGGCGGTTTCGATATTAATCGAGACCGCATTTGCTAACGACACGGCTTGTTCGATGGCTGCATCCGACGCGCCCGGAATGATTTTCAAGTGCATGTACCCTTTGAAATGCTGCTTCCGCAGGATCGCGGCAATCGCATTGAGCCGTTCCATCGTCTGATCCGGCGTGCCGATGACGCCGCTGCTGACGAAAAGTCCCATGACTTTTCCGGCGCGGTAATATTCCCAGAAGGTCTTCACCACTTCTTCCGGCGTCAGTGTGCAGCGCTGGGGATCGCGATTCATGCGGAGCGGGCAATATTTGCAATCATTGACGCAGACGTTGGAAATCAGCGTTTTAAATAAAAATGTCGTGGTGCGACGTTCTGGCAGCGCAACTGGATAAATCCAGGTATCATCCTTCGAGCGGCGGCGGCGGTCTTCGTCATTCATGCCGCAAGCACACGCTAAATCGTACTGAGAATCATGCGAGAGGATTCGCAATTTCTCGCGCGTGTCAAGCCCTTTTCGAATCGAAATCATAGTGGTTCGCCTGATAATATGAGGAGTGCGAAATCTCGATTTCGCGCGTCACATCAAGATTCGGCACTCCCGTGAGCTCTTATAGATGCGAGCATTGGTTTTTAATAAGACCTCACAGGTTTTTAAAACCTGTGAGGTCTGCGAGTGACGCAATATTAATTTTCAATGCTCGCGTCTATAAAATCCGAAAAACTTTCTGGATATTGTGCTATTGCTTTGAGCAAGAAGTTTTTAGGAGTGTCAAAGCTTGCTTTGACCGCCAAAGCAAGCTTTGGCACTCCTGGCGATTCCTAAAAATTCACAGATCAATGCGCTATATGGTCACCCCAAGCGAAATATCCGTGCTTTTCACACAATTCCGACCATCAGCCTTGGCGTGGTACAAATTTTTATCGGCAACTTCCAATAAGCTGAAGCGCGACTGCCCGCGAGTGGGGATCGTTGTCGCTGTTCCCAGGCTGATTGTGACATAGTCGGTCACGGTTGAGCGTTCATGCGGCATGCGCAGCGCTTCGACGTTCTGCCGCATGGCGTCGCCAACCTGAATGGCTCCCTGGATGTCTGTATCAGGCAGGATGCCGACAAATTCTTCTCCGCCATACCTCGCCACGCAATCGGAGGCGCGTTTCACCGATCCGGCCAACGTTTTAGCGACGAGCTTCAAACAGTCGTCTCCATGCTGATGGCCATAAAAATCATTAAATTGTTTGAAGAGATCGATGTCAATCATTATTACGGATAAAAATGACGATAATCGTTCCGCGCGTTTCCATTCGATATCGAAGCATTCATCAAACCGGCGGCGGTTCGGAATGCCGGTCAAGCCGTCTAATAAAGAGAGCCGCTCCAACATGTCGCGATGGCGCTTCAGTTCGATGTGGGTTTTGATGCGCGCTTTGACAATCGGCAGGCTGAATGGCTTGGTAATATAATCCACCGCGCCTAATTCAAGCCCTTTGGTTTCATCTTCTTCCTGGCTCATCGCGGTGATGAAAATGATCGGGATGCTTTGCGTCTCTTTATCTTCTTTCAGGGTGCGGCAGACATCGTAGCCGTCCATGCCGGGCATCATGATGTCCAGCAAAATCAAATCCGGCAGCGGGAATGATCTGGCAATTTCTAAGGCTTTGAGTCCATCGGTCGCAAAGCGGATCGAATAGTCCGCTTTCAGGGCATCTCCGAGAATTTTGATATTCATTGGAATATCATCAGCAATTAAGATTGTTGGTTTTGTCACTGATTCAATCATCATGAGTGCTCAACGAAACATGTAATGTGTCTGCCAGTTTGTGTAATGCGAGGATGGCTTTCTCATAATCCAGGCTATAGATAGCATGTTCTAACTCTTGAATATCTTGCGCGTGACCATTTAATGAAAGCTTGAGAGCGGCGAAACTTTCTTCTGCTTCCAGGTTCATCGAGGAGAGCTGCTGGAAAAGCTGTCGAAAAATCGGCGTTATATTCGCGTTTGCGGCGTCATTGTTCCCAAATGACGCCGCAGGTCTTGGCATATCAGGCGGGCAGGGAGATAACAACACGTGATGTTGAATGGTGCTCAACACCTCGTGGATGGCATCATCGAATGCTTTCAGTAAGGGAGATAATTGCCGGACATTTCCCCAGCGAATTTCTTTTTCTAAGCGTTCGATTGACGAAAATAACCGGTTTGCAGAAATATTGCCGCTCACTCCCTTCAACATATGGAGGATATTGAGGGCAGTCGCGTAATTCTTCTGTTCCAACGCTTGATGCACCGCGCCTGCCACATCGTGATAGGTTTCGAAAAATTCTTGCAGCAGTTCTTTGAAAAAATGGCAATTGCCGCCAAGACGTTTGAGCGCGAGTTGAACGTCAATTCCTGTCAGTTCTGGCAGATCGTTTTCTTTTGGGCGGGGGGCTGGTGATTCTGGAACAGGAATTGGCGGCACATTCGGCGGAGCGTCTGGGGCTGCCTGAATATGAGGCAACCATTTTGACACCGCCGCATACAATTCTTCTGTCACAATCGGCTTCGTCACGTAATCATTCATCCCGGCTTGCAGGCATTTTTCGCGGTCGCCGGACATCGCGTGCGCTGTCATGGCAATAATGGGGAGATGTTGGAAGCGTTCGTCTGTTCGAATCTGCCGGGTGGCTTCAAAGCCATCCATTTGAGGCATCTGAATATCCATCAAAATCAGATCGAACGTGCCATGCTGCAAGGTCTGAACAGCTTCGGCTCCATTATTCACTGTTTCTACCTCGGCAGAGGCAAGCCGCAAAATTTCTGCTGCCAGTTGCTGATTCATGTGGTTATCCTCAACTAAGAGAATTTTGGCATGATTGAAATTAAAAATTGCCGGATTCTCGCAGGAAGTCTCATCAACTTCCTCATCTGGCAGATGGTGTTCGAAGATATTCATAATCGTTTCGAAGAGCAGCGGCTCTTTGACAGGTTTAATGAGAAAGCCGTCAATGCCAGACTTTCCGGCTTGCTGCATGACTTCTTCGCGGCCAAACGCGGTCATCATGATGATCGGAATCCGGCTCAGGCGTTGGTGTGCGCGAATATGTTTGCTGGTTTCGATGCCGTCCATCTCCGGCATAATTAAATCCATCAACACCAAATCGAACGGGGCAGAATCCATCGCCTCTTCTAAGAGTCTAATGCCTTCCGCGCCAGAAGTGGCAAGCGTGACCTGGAATGAGAATGATGTCAACATCTCTTGCAGAAATTTTTGCGATGTTTTATTATCATCCACGACTAACACCCGCCTATCCCGAAAACGGATCGGCGGAAGGAATTGTTGCGCTTGCGCATCATGAGGGAGAGCAAACGGAATGGTACAATAAAACGCACTTCCTTTATCCAGTTCGCTTTCAACACGTAACTCGCCTCCCATCATCTCAACAAGGCGTTTGCTGATGGTTAATCCTAACCCCGTTCCTCCATATTTGCGGGTGGTCGAGCCATCCGCCTGAGAAAATGATTCGAACAGTCGCGGTAAATGCTGAGAAGAAATCCCGATCCCGGTATCTAAAACAGTGAATTCGACACTGATGCGGGAATCGCGCTCTTTTTCTGCCAGGCTGACGGTAATGACCACTTCTCCGGCATTTGTAAATTTAATCGCGTTATTCGTGAGATTGATCAAAATTTGACGCAATCGTAACGGGTCGCCCATGACCTGAATCGGCACGTCAGACGCAACAGCGATCAGAAATTCAATCCCTTTTTCCGCGGCTTTATTGGAAAACATGTCTGACACGCTATCCATGACATCTTGAATGCGAAAGGCGGTATGCTCCAACTCCATTTTTCCGGCTTCAATTTTGGACAGATCGAGAATATCGTTGATAATCCGCAGCAGCGAATGGCTGGCCAATTGGATTTTCTGGACATAGTCTTTTTGCTTATCTGTGAGAGGCGTTTTGGAAAGCAAATCCGTGAATCCCATCATGGCATTCATCGGCGTGCGGATTTCATGGCTCATATTGGCGAGAAATTCGCTTTTGGCTTTTGTCGCCGCTTTCGCCTGGTTGGCCATCATATTCGCGTTGGTAATCGCTTTGGCAAGCTGCCGGTTGACTTCTAATAATTCAAGATTTGCGGATTCGGCTTCAGCCTTGGCTTTTTCAAGGTCTTTTTCGGCGCGTTTTCTTGCGATAGCGATCGCGATCTGTTCTGAGACAGATTGGAAGATTTCCACATCTTGCTCAGTGTACTGATGTGGATTGGTGTAATGCTGCATGACCATCGCGCCAATCACGTCGTTATTGATGATCAGCGGAACGCCTAACCAGACCTGCGAAGGTTTTCCCACCAGATCGAATTCGCCTTGTTCAATCAACTTCAAATGTTCGTCGCCTGTAATCAGCAAGGGCCTTCCAGTTTGGATCACTTTGGCGGTGAGACTTTTTGATTGGCTTGCGCGAGGAATGCGTTCACAAGGATGATCATGGTCATCAGTATTGAAGGGAAAGGTAATTTGATCTCTCTCGCGATGATAGAGCGCGATATAAAAATGCGTGACATCGAGGATTCGCCCTAATGAATCGTGAATCGAGGCATACAACTCATCAAGATGGTAGGTGGTATTGACCGCATTGGAGATATTCAGCAGCGCGCGTGAAATCTCTTCGGCTCGCTTGCGCTGCTCTTCGATGGCACGCAACTCAGCAAGCTCTTGATAGAGGATATCTAATTGTTTTTGACGATATTCTTGCATATTTTTTATTAAAATAACAGTAGAATGCCCACTGTATCGTCATGATTGAGAAGATAACATTCTACGCGAACTATACGAATATCTTTGACTTCTGTCAACGGAATTCTCCTGCGATGTTAACAAATCTTCCTTTTCCAGTTTATTGCGCGGTAAATTATGATTAACTGATGTTACGCAGCGCCGCCGACAATTCCCCTCCTGGGAGGGGCAAGGGGTGGGTTCGTCCGTGAGTGATTGCTCGTGTCAAGAACCC
>DF820457.1:597712-615220 GCA_000739515.1 Candidatus Moduliflexus flocculans | reverse complement strand
CTGATGTTACGCAGCGCCGCCGACAATTCCCCTCCTGGGAGGGGCAAGGGGTGGGTTCGTCCGTGAGTGATTGCTCGTGTCAAGAACCCACCCCCAACCCCTCCCCGGAGGGGAGTGTGCGGTCATTCGTCTCGAATCGGCTGCGTAACATGAGTGATTAAATCTTGTAATATACGACGTTATTTATGAGGATTAGGCAAAATTCTCGCGCGTGACATTTATCGAAAATCGCAAGGAAATGGATCGAGGAAAACATGAGGCGGGATAGGTCGCCATATTTGAAACGACGCTGAGAGAAAATCAATTGCCCTGGGAGAGCGATTCATCCCAGGGCTGATATTGCCGGGCAGCAGGCGGAACAATCGTTATATCGAACACTCACTTCGCATGAGAGATTGCTGAAAGGTCGCGTAATTGCTGAACCGTTTCGAAAATGGTCGTGATTTTTTCATCGCTGATCTGCTGATCCAGATTGATGCAGCAGACGCCAGTGAGCCAGGGATTGCCGGAATCATGAACCAGCCTGATAATCGTCTCCCGGAGTTCCGTGACGGTTTGTTGAAGAATATCCACCGGGCTGAGTCGAATATTCAAAAACGTGTGCGGCAGATGTTCGCGCAAGACCTTGATATTGCCGCCCCAACCGACATCAAGAAAGTCGAGATGGGGGATTTTGGCGAACGATTTGGCATAGCGATGCGGGTCTTGACCGCAATAATGAATGCCGAACGGGCGATGCTGCCCGCTCCAGGCGACATCGTAAGGGAGCAGAAACTGTTCGTAATTTTTCACGGAAATCATGGTATGGGAACATTCAGAATGGAGATACACAGGCACAGGAATGTTGCGGAGATTGCGGTTAACGGAAATCGAGCTTGTGCCGGTAATATTCGCGATTCCGGTCACGAATTGCTCAATCGTCTGCGCTAATGCTCCAAAGAAAGTCTGGGCGGCTTCAGGTGTATCTGCCAAATCCATAAAAATCTGTTGCCCTCGGAGGTCGAGTGCGACATTCAAAATGCCGCCCCAGTTGACATCGCCCGCCACATAGCCGTAGCGCGTTTTTAAGGTCTCCATCAGGTGTTCGAATCGCTTGAACGCCGGACTCTGAAACGCGCGTTCAGGGACAATCTCCAATGCATCAAGGTGCGCCGGAATGACTTGCGGCGCGGCGTCCGCTTGATATTCCACCTGACAGCCGCACATTTCGGACACCAAGAATCCGGCGGCTAAATGCACAGCGCCAATTTGAGGGATGTCCTGATTTCGATCCTGCCCTAAGCCGTATTGTCCCCAGCGCTCATAGAGAACGCGCTCCATCGTTCGCTCAGCCTCCACGCGCTTATGGGGATGGTAAAAAAAATCGGCGTCAAAGGTGATGCCTGCGTGATGATACCACCATGACGGATGCAGCACAATATCCACCGGCAGCATGGCGTTTTGCAATATTGGATTGTGAGTCGGTTGTTCCATAGAATCTCCTCTGAAAATAGAATTTTCGGAATTATTTACCACGAAACACATAAAAGACACGAAAATATGGGAAAACTCCTCGAACATCGAATAAATGAAATACCTTGTATTTGGTGTGTTTCGTGGTGGCTGCTAATGGGCGCGAACGGTTTCGATGAATGCCTGTAAATTGGCCGAAGAGACTCCCGGCGGCATGCCTCCGCCGCAAGAGACGATCACGCGGGAACGATCCGGCAAAGACTGGATCAGGCTTGTTACAGCCTTTTTGACATCATCCGGCGTGCCATTCGCCAGGACATCGCGCGGCGGAATATTTCCCAATAACGTCACCGCGTTGCCCGTCCAGGTTTTGACATCGGCTAATGTATGTTGAATGCCGAAGTTGAACAAATTAATGCCGATTTCAGGGTAAAACGGCGCGGATGCCTTGCAGGGGGCGTCGTTATGAAAAAATTTCACCGCGACATCGAGATCGTAAATTTTTTTCAGATACGGCAAGCCAAATTCCTGAAAACTCGCTTTGCTGAGGAAACCGACAAGATCATCAAGCAGCAGCAGCCCGTCAATCGAAGGAAAACAGGCGCGTTGCAACGCAATCCATTGCTGCAAAAAGTCGGTAATGATTGTTAGCAACTGATGAATCTTGTCAGGATCAGTTTTGATGGCGGTGAGAAATTCAGTCGCGCCCATCAAGAATGAGGCGATGTTGAGCGGCCCGCGAGCGACGGCAAACTTGATCCGATGTCCCGCGCGTTCAATCTCTGGTTGCAGATGTTTGAGTCGCTTGATCACAAACGGCAGCAAGCCGTCTTTTTCTGGATTAGGCGGTTCGATTCGGTTAATTTCCGCGACAGACGCGATCAATTTCTGGGCGAATGGGAATTCATTTTCTTCCCAGACGCTTTTGGCGCCAAACGCTGACGGTTCGGTGCACATGCCATATTCAGCCCAGAAGCCAGGCAAAAAGATAGCGTCTGGAAACGCGCTGAACGCCTGAAGGTGTGCGTCGTACCACTTCCGATTGTCGGTAAAATAATCGAGAATCGAATGCCCCGCCCAGTTCGGCAGCCAGGGGCTGTCAATAATAAATCCCACCGGCATGGGGCTGAGACATTCCCCATGAATAACGGCGAGGAGCGTTTCCCATTGTGCTTCAGTCATAAGTTCTCCTGTAAAAATAAAATTATAGGTCGAAACTGAAGTTTCGACTTACTGGAATGGCTTTTTAGTGTGTAATTCCCTTCAGTTGCAGTTGAGCGGCAAAATGGCACGCGACATAATGATCCGGCTGCTGTTCAGTCAGCGCCGGTTCTTCCTGAGAACAAATCGGCTGCGCATATTGGCAGCGCGGATGGAATTTGCAGCCGGATGGCGGATTCGCGGGGCTGGGCACGTCACCCGCGAGCAAAATCCGCTGCGATTTATTGTCGGGATCGGTCAACGGCACGGCGGAAAGCAGAGCTTCCGTGTAAGGGTGAAGTGGATGCGTATATAATTCTTCGGACGGCGCGGTCTCGACGATATTGCCCAGATACATGACCGCCACGCGGTTGCTGATATGCTCCACGACTGATAAATCATGGGCAATAAACAGGTAGGTCAAGCCGAACTCGCGCTGTAAATCCTCAAGCAAATTGATCACCTGCGCCTGTACAGAGACATCTAACGCCGAAACCGGCTCGTCGCACACAATCAACTTCGGGCGCAAGGCGAGCGCGCGAGCAATGCCGATGCGCTGGCGCTGGCCGCCGCTGAACGCATAGGGATAGCGATTCATGTGCTGAACGCGCAAACCGACTCGTTCCAACAATTCCCGCACGCGGTCTTTCAGTTCCGAACCGCGAGCGATGCCGTGAATTCGCAACGGTTCGCCGACAATATCCATGACCGTCATGCGCGGGTTGAGCGAGGAAAACGGGTCTTGAAAAATAATCTGCATTTCCCGGCGAACCGCCTTCATCTCTTTCCGAGAGGTAATCGCGGCCAAATCTACCATTTCGTCATTTTGGCGAAAGCGGATTTGCCCTTCTGTCGGATCGTATGCTTTCAAAATGAGCCTGCCAGTCGTCGTTTTCCCACATCCCGACTCGCCGACCAGACCGAGCGTTTCGCCTTGCCGGATAAAAAAACTGACGCCATCAACCGCGCGGACATGCCCCACTGTTTTGCGGAAAAAGCCTCGCCGGATCGGGAAATATTTTTTGAGATTGTTGACCTCAAGTAAAAGATTTTGATTTTCCATTTCAATAACCCCTCACAGGTTTTAAAAACCTGTGAGGTCTGCATTAATTTTTAATGCTCACGTATATAATAAATCAGGCGCAAAACTGATGAATCGCGTGATATAGCTGCCGCTGCGCCTGGGGATTTTGTTCATGCGTTCCAATCATTAACTTCAAGCCTGGTTTCCACAGACGGTTCACTCGCGCCAGCACATCTTCCGGTTCGCCAACGAGCCTTGCGTGTAAGACGATCCCGGTATTCACAAGCGCGTCGCGAAATTCCTCGCATTTATTGTACGCCGGATCGGTCTGCGGGCTGAACGCGCCATCCACCATCATCAAATTGGGAATTTTTTTGACCGCTTGCAGCCATTTTCCCCAATTCCCGCATGAATGAATCGCTGTCCCGCCGAAATGTTCACCGATTCTGGCCGTATCAGCGACGCAAAACGCCGTGTACATCTTCGGGGAAATCATAATCAGGTTATCAGTACTTAACCCGATCCCGATTCCTTGCCGCGAACTGCCAAACCCATGTCCGGGACGCGCTAACACCTCGCCAATCAGGGCGCTCTGCTGCCGGGTAAAACTGATCACGGCGTCTGCAAGCGGAGCGAGAATCGCGTTCACTTTTTCAGGCTGTTCGTAAAAGGCTAAAAAAAATTGCGTAATATCCACCAATCCGCCGACGACATTAATGGGCGACTGAATGTCGCACCAGGACATCGGGATGCGTCCCTGGGTTTGTTCCAGAAAATACGTGATCGTGTCCAGCGTATAACGCAGAATCGGCACATCCTGAGATTCGCGCGGGATCAATTGGGGAATCTCTTCAAGCGAATGATAGAGCGGCTTCACAACCGGAGCCTGGCCGGAAGGCCATTCATAGTCCGCCCCAAACATGGACGCTGTCGTCCCGATGCCATACCAGGGTTCAAGATAGGTTGGCGCATCCGTCAGATACTCTAAGGATCGGGTTAACGCCCCAAGCTGCCAGCGCAGAGATTGGCGCATGTTGCGGCATTGATCGCGAAAGACTTCCCCGGCGCGAACTCGTTGCCAGACCGCGATGCCTTCGTCCTTGCGGAGAAATTCGGCGTAACGCTGGTCGCACTCGTCGGCGTATGCGGCGTAACGCGCAATGTCAAATTGCTGAATCTCGACCGGCGTCACCGGCATGGTCATCGCATCTTTTAACGTGTAATCATATTTCGTTGCAGCCATAATTTTTACCCACCCCTTGCCCCTCCCAGGAGGGAAAATGGAAGAATTCCCCTCCTGGGAGGGGCAAGGGGAGGGTAACTTTTCAAGAATACAAACAACACCGCACATAATGGCGTGGCTCGACTTCGATCATCGGGGCTTCAGCGCCGCACTTTTGGCCAATCGCGGGACAGCGCGTCCGAAAGGCGCATCGTTCAGGGATTGAGAAGGGATCAGGCACACTGCCGGGAATCGGATTCAAGCGCTCCTTGATCTGGCGTCCCATTTTCGGGATTGATTGCATCAGGCCGACGGTGTACGGATGCAGCGGCTGCTGAAAAATCGTGCGCACGTCCCCGCTTTCGACGATTTTCCCCATATACATCACCGCCACGCGATTTGCCATTTCAGCGATCACGCCGAGGTTGTGGGTAATCATCAAAATCGCCATGTTAAATTTGGCTTGCAAGTCGTTCATCAACTCAAGAATCTGCGCCTGAACCGTCACATCAAGCGCGGTCGTCGGTTCATCCGCAATCAGCAGCGTCGGGCGACATGACAGTGCCATGGCAATCATGGCGCGTTGCCGCTGTCCGCCGGAAAGCCGATGGGGATACTCATCAACCAATTCTTCCGCCATGCCCAGACCCACCGCCCGCAGCATTTCAATCGTAATCTGACGTGCCTCTTTCGGGGTTGAATGCTGATGCAATTGAATCGCTTCCATGATCTGATGCCCGACAGTAAAAACCGGCGACAGCGAAGTCATTGGCTCCTGGAAAATCATGGCGATTTCATTGCCGCGAATGCTCCGAATCAGATCGCCTTGCGGATCAACCGTCGCTAAGTCAATCACCGCCTGACTATCGCGCCGTTGAAAGCGAATCTGCCCGTTGACAATTTTGCTGATCTTTTTGGGCAGAAGGCGCAGCACCGAATGGGCAGTGACGCTTTTTCCGCTGCCGGATTCGCCGACGATTCCAAGCGTTTCGCCAGGCTTAATATCTAAAGAAACGCCATCCACCGCCCGCACGACACCATCTAACGTATAAAAATAGGTTTTGAGTTCTTCAATCGTTAACAGCGAGCCATGAGGTGTATTCATTGGTTTATCGGCATCTCGTTTCCACGCAGAGAGTAAAGTTGTTAAATCCCATAACGCGCCAACGGCGCGAGTCATATTAGCCCAGGGCGTAAGCCCTCGGAACAGAAAGCGATCTGTCTGTTTTCGCCCTGAAAGGGCGTCTCAATGAGGCGCTCTTTCAGAACGCAACTGCCGAAACACCCTTCTTCCCAGGGCTTGCGCCCTGGACTAATATGAAAACGCCCTTTCAGGGCTAAAAAAGAACGTAACAATCATCTTCACAATGCGTGGATACGCTCTGGAAATTTTTTAAACGGTATATGGATCAGCGGCGTCGCGCAAGCCGTCTCCTAAAAAGTTAAACGCTAAAATCGAAACCGCCACAAACGCGCCGGGCAGAAGCAGCCAGGGATATAACACGAGCGACTGAATATTTTGCGCTTCTTTCAGCAAAACGCCCCAACTGGTTAACGGCGGACGCAAGCCTAATCCCAAGAAACTCAGGGATGATTCAGCTAAAATCATGGCAGGCATGGAGAGCGTGGCAATGACGATGATATGGCTGAAAGTCGCCGGGATCAGATGCTTGAAGATCACCCAGACATCGCTCGCGCCGAGCAGCCGCGCCGCCATCACAAAATCCTCTTCCCGCAGGGCTAACACTTTGCCGCGCAATTGCCGCGCAAGCCACGTCCAACCAATCAACGAAAGAATGATGGTGATGGTAAAATAGGTGCGCACCGGCGGCCAATGCGCCGGGAGCGCCGCTGTTAGCGCCATCCAGAGCGGGATGGACGGGAACGAGCGCACCACTTCAATGGCGCGTTGAATCAGGTCGTCAATCCAACCGCCATAATAGCCGGACGCAATGCCAAGCACTGCGCCGAGCAGCAAGCTCAAAAAAACGCCAATCAAGCCGACTGACAGGGAAAGCTGGCTGCCAATCAACACGCGCGACAGCATATCGCGCCCCTGTCCATCGGTGCCAAGCAAACACACCGGCCCTTCCTGCACGCCAAATAAATGCATGTTCGTCGGGAACAATCCCATCAATTTATACGGCTTTCCCCGGTGAAAAAATTTAATCGGAATCGCGACGCTTTTATCAGTCTCAAAGACTTTTTTCAGGGTTTTGGGGTCTCGTCCGGTTTTCATTTTATAGACAAACAGCCCCAATTTCCCCTGATTGAAGAAATGGACGGGCTGCGGCGGCATGTAGGAATACTGCGTCAGGCGCTCCTCTACCGTGTAGGGCGAGAGGAAATCGGCAAAAATGGCGGCGAGATAGAACAGCAAAATCACGATGCCGCCGATGATCGCGGCTCGATTCCGCTTAAATTTGCGCCAGATCAATTGCCATTGCGAGGCGGCATAGACTGCATCGCCCGCCGCTAATTCCTGAGATTCTGCGGCGATGTCGGTCTCGACGGCTTTCTGGCGTTGATATAGATCGCGCAATGCGGCGGATTGTTCTTGTAACGTTTTCATTCGTAGCGAATCCTCGGATCGATCCAGGCTAAGGCAATATCAGCCAGAAGATTGCCGATTAATAACAAGACGGTCATAAACAACAATAACGAACCGGCCAGATACATATCCTGCGTTGTGAGCGCGCGGAGGAACATCGGGCCGATGCTAGGAATAGAGAGCACCACGCCGATAATAATCGAACCGGAAATCATCTTCGGAATCTGCATACCCAACACGCTCACTAACGGATTAATCGCCACTCGAACCGCGTATTTATTGATGACGATCCGTTCTTTTAAGCCTTTGGCGCGGGCGGTGGTAATATACTGCTGACCTAACACATCCAGCATGTTGCCGCGCATGATTCGAATCAATTCCGCCGTACCAGCCGCCCCAAGAATCAGCACCGGCGCCCAGAGATGATTCAGCAGATCGAGCACTTTGGCAAGACTCCAGGGCGCATTCTCCAGCGTTTGCGAAAACAGGCCGGACGACGACATGCCAAACACTAACGACGCAACCACCATATAGACTAATGCCAGCAAAAAATCAGGGAACGACAGCCCCACAAAGCCGAGAAACGTAAACAGATTATCGCCGAGCGAATATTGATGGGTCGCCGAATAAATCCCGATTGGCACAGCGATCACCCACATTAAAATCAGCGCTAAGCCGCCAAGCAGAATGGTAAAGGCGAGCCGTCCCGCGATCAAATCCCAAACGGGTGCATTCCATTCCAATGAATAACCGAAATCGCCGCGCGGAAAGCCGGCCATCCACTTGAGATATTGAATATACATCGGCTGATCCAGGCCGTAACGCTGCCGCAAGGCGTCTAAGGTTCTGGAATCCTGCCCGCCGCCGGTGGCCGCGATTTCGGCTTGCAACGAAGTCATAAAGTCGCCGGGCGGAAGTTGGATGATGATAAACACTAAAATCGAGACGACCAACAGCGTCGGGATCATGCCTAAAAGACGCCGTAAGATGTACGCAAACATCGGAAAGCTCCTTATGTGAATGACACCTCACAGGTTTTTAAAACCTGTGAGGTGTTCAGGCGGCACAGATTACTTCTTCTGGTCAAAATACCAATGGCTTGGATCCAGCGTGCCGGGTGCCATGTAAATCCAGTCGGTCGTGAATTCCGCTGGCACGTTTTTGAAGTTATTTTTGACCACGACCACGTTCGGCACTAATCCCACAGTGCCGATCACGTTGCATTGTTCCGCTTCCCATTTCACTAACTTTTTCGCGATTTCTATCTGCTTTTGCGAATCAACGGTCATTTTGTATTCATCATACCACTTCATCGCCTGCTTGAATTCGTCGGTCGGTTCGATGCCTTTGGCGCCGCCGGTTTTATACCAGGTGCCATAGGCCGGGGCTGTCCATGAGCGTTCATCAAACGGGAAGACCCAGATCGGATCAACCATCGGATCAATCGCGCGGCTTTCCGTCCAGATCATCGCTTGCGATTCGTTCGCGCAGGCGCGCGGCCAGTAAATATCGCGGCTCATGCTTTTGAAGATGGTTTTCACGCCGACGGCGTTCCAATACGACACCACCAATTGCACTTCATCGGTGCTCGCTTTATCCCAGTCCATTCCTTCCAGCGTGATTTCCAATGGCGAGCCATCCGGTTTGGTGCGAAATCCGTCAGCGCCTTTTTTCAGGCCGATTTCGTCCAGAAGTTTGTTTGCTAATTCAGGATTATACTCGGCGTACAGATTCTCAAGTCCGTCTTCGTAGTAAGGAGAGACGGGAAGAACCGTATAAACGCCGCGCAACGCGCCTAAACCGAGATAAGAAACCTCATTGATTTCAGCGCGGTTGATGGCGACGGACATCGCCTGGCGGAATTTTTTCTCCTGGAAAATCTTGCGGAGCGATTCGTCGGCGATAGATTGGTTGAAATAATACGCGATTTTGGAGGGAACGGCATCTGGCCAGGGGAGAATATGATAGCCATATTTTTCTTCGTTTTCTTTGAAGACCGGATAATTCGACAGGCTCATCCGGCGGAATTGGAAGTCAATATTGCCGTTAATCGCATACAGGTTCAACGCCTCAGAATCTTCAAACAACTTCAACTCGATTTCATCAATATATGGCAACTGATTTCCTTCTGGATCGACCTTCCAATAATAGGGATTCCGTTTCGCCACCAATCGCGTCGCGCCGGGTCCCCATTCTTTAATCTGCCACGCCGTCATCACCGGACGCTCGGTGTTATAGTCGAAGGCTTTTTCTTCAAATAGTTTATAATCGGTAAGTTCTTTGTTATAGGTGGGATGAAATTGCTCCAAATAATGTCTGGGGGCGAAGAAACCGAAACGTTCGAAACCTAATGGCCACTGATTGCCATGAAATGCCAGACCGACCTTTTCCGCTAAGCCGTTCGGCGCCGCAAATTTCAATTTAATGGTAGAATCATCCACCACTTCCAATTCCATCGGCTTGCCGTCGATCACCCATTCCGCATGAGGCGCCGGGGTAATATTGGTATTCAATTCAATGTCATTCCACCAGAAGGTAATATCGGCGGTGGTGAAGGGCTGACCGTCCGACCATTTTAAGCCTTTTCGCAGGTGCAGCGTCAAGGTTTTGCCGTCATCCGACCATTCCCAGGCTTTTGCCAATCCGGGCTGTACGGGGTCTTTAAAATCACGAGGCCAGCGGAGCATCGGATCATAGACATACCGTCCGTAAGCGTGAAAATCTTTAATGCCGGTAAATGCGCCATGCCAGGTGCCGCCATATTGCCCGACCGATTCAATGGGCTGAATGACAAGTGGTTCTTCCGGCAGCCGTTGTTCGACTGGCGGCAGCGTGCCTGCCTTCACCTGATCAGCGAGTTGAGGAGCTTCCTTATACTGCATTGCGGCGTGAGTATTCGCGGTTCCTAAGAATAATAACCCTGCACATATTATACTCAATCCATACATCTTGCGTATCATAGTGTTTTCTCCTTGACGAAATGGTTTATTGTTATGCGATTTCCAACACTCTCCAGATTCTGCTTCTTCTGAGATAACGATCACCTCCCGCTTTTAGACCGATTGTCGTTCCACGATATATGAGTCCGGCAACGCCGGAACGCACTCATTCTGACGGCCTTCAATCATGCAAATCAACATCTCGACAGCCGCCCTGCCGAGGGCGTAGAAATCCCGATTCACGGTAGTTAACGGCACCAAGCTGATTTCGTCAAAACTGATATTGTCAAACCCCATAATGGCAACATCCGCTGGAATTCTGAGCCGACATTCATGCACCGCTTTCATCGCGCCGAACGCCATGACATCATTATAGGCCAGAACAGCCGTAAAATCGCGGCGCTCGCGCAGAATCTTCAGCATCACGTAAGACGCATTTTCGATAGTTTCCTGACATTCCCTGTAAATATTCTCCTCCGGGAAGGCAAGTCCTTTTTCGTGAAAAGCCGCTTTTAATCCTTCAATCCGCTCTTCTACCGCGATGAGAGAATATTGCCGGGTCAGATGCAAAATGTTGGTGTGTCCTTTTTCGATCAGATATTTCCCTGCCAGATAGGCTCCGCGACGGCTATCTAAGCGAATGCACGGGTGTTGTTGGAAATGAATGGTTCGCGCTAAGAGCACGTAGGGAATGCCGGCTTGCTTCACTTTTTCGAGATTATGATTGTCCTGCGGGTGGTCAACCGGGCTGATGATCATCCCATCCACGCGCTTTTCCAGCAGCATCTGAATCACAGCCGCTTCTTTTTGGATGTCTTCCACCGAGTTGCAAAGCATCACATTATAGCCGCACGCGCCGGCCTTTTCTTCTGCTCCGGTCACAATATACCAGTAGGTCGGGCTGGGGGAGGTGGTGACATTTAACACGAGTCCAATCGTTTTGGACGATTTGCCGCTCAATCCTTTGCCAAAGATGTTGGGAATGTAGTTCAATTCCTGCGCCGTCTGCTTGATCTGCTGGCGCATCTCTTCGCCCACGCCAGGTTTATTATTCAGGGCTTTCGACACGGTATGCGGTGAAATATTCAGAATAGCGGCAATGTCTTTAATCGTCGTTTTTTTCATGCAATCGAATATTTAAAAACGAAGACAGATGATTGAAGGGATAATCAGTGACTAAGGTGAACGTTCACCTTCTTTGTCAAGAAAATATTCCATCTTGGCGAAATTTTTCTACCATTTTGAATAGGATGCCGATGCTGCGGGAAGATTGATGGGGGCGGCAGAATTGTTCTGTTCGTTCTGCGATGGAAACATCACCGTTTTTTCTTGACTTGTCAATATCCTGTTTTTGAAGAGGATTAAGGAATTGTCGAATTTCTGAGTAAAAAATTATTGTTCGTAAAATATAAAAAATAACTTCGGCTCAGACCTCACAGGTCTCTTGTCCAAATTTATTTTTTGCATTTTACATTCAGAAGAAATCAGATGAATGTGTCATTCTCAATCATTTGAGAACAACGGCCATTCATGCGCGATATGATCAAAAAAACCTTTGTGCTTTCGTTTCATCAGGCCACCGTGCAACAGCCGATTGCCTATCATCTCATTAAAGATTATAACTGGATCGTCAATATCCTCCGCGCCCGCATCACGCCGAATCAGGAAGAAAAAGGGATGCTGGTCATCGCAGTGCAGGGCAAGCGCCAGGAAATTCACGACGGGCTGGAATATCTTACCCGCGTGGGCGTCAATTACCAACCGTTAGCCCAGGATGTCGTCTGGGACGAGCAGAAGTGCACGCATTGCACGGCCTGTATTTCACAATGTCCGACTGGTGCGCTTTCCGTCATTCGCCCTGCGATGGAAGTCACGTTTGACAAAGAAAAATGTATCGCCTGCGAGTTATGCCTGAAAGTCTGCCCGTATAAAGCGGTCATGATGCGAATTTAAGTTCTGATGTTACGCAGCAGGTTCAATACAAATGGCCGCAAACTCCCCTCCTGGGAGGGGTTGGGGGTGGGTGGTGGACACGAAGACGCCGCACAGGACACCACCCACCCCTTGCCCCTCCCAGGAGGGGAATTGTCGGCGGCGTTGCGTAACATCAGTTAAGTTTATATTTATCACGAAAGACACGAAAACAATCACGACATTCATCCGATGGTCGAGGAGTTTCCTCTATTTTCGTGTGTTTCGTGGTGGCTGCTACATAATTGCTATGCCAAAAGGATTCGGTCGTCCGACATACCGCGAATGGGAGACATCAACAGGCTTACTCTCCTATCGCGTCACTCTCAAAGAAACCGATCTCTGGATTCGCTCGCAGACCGATCTCTCCGCGTTGGCAGAACTCGCCTTGTGCCGTTCCCGCGCTATCATTGAGCAGTATATTGCCGCTCATTCCGCCTTTCAAACGTCATTCGAGCCGGTTGACGCGCCTGATGACGCGCCGCGGCTTATCCGCGAAATGGCCGACGCCGCAGCGCGTGTCGGTGTCGGCCCGTTTGCAGCAGTCGCCGGAGCGATTGCCGAAACGGTCGGGCGCGAGTTGCTCCCCTATTCTGCTGATCTGCTCATTGAAAACGGCGGCGATATATTCGCCGCCAGCAAGACGCCCAGAGTGTTTGGGCTGTATGCCGGAAATTCGCGGCTTTCAGGGAAAATCGGCCTGAAAATCGCCGCAGGGCAGATGCCTTGCGGTTTCTGCACGTCGTCCGGCACGGTTGGGCATTCCATCAGTTTCGGCAACGCTGATGCGGCGGCGGTTCTGGCAAATTCTGCGGCGTTGGCGGATGCCTGCGCGACGGCGGTCGGCAACAAAGTGCGGCAGGCGGAAGATATTGACGGCGCGTTGCAATTTGCCGCAAGCATCGAAGGCGTTCAGGCTGTCGTCATCGTGCTTGGCGACCAGATTGGCGCATGGGGCACGGTGGAATTGGTAGCGATATAGCGATTCTTGAGATTCATGTCAGGGCTATTTTTTTTCTTGCCAAAATCAACGCCTGCATCGAATTCGGTTGACTGTCTCGGCCAATATTGACTGTTTTATCTGAGAACACATTTTTGCGTGGCATGGCGCATAGATGAGCAATGCGGACAGATCGCGCTGCGGCATGTATGTCGTCCTGTAAGAACGAATGAAACGTATGATGCGACGGGTCTGCATGGCCATGATCGGCCTTCTCGCCAGCCTTTCTTCTGTGGCTCTGGCAGAAGAGGAGAAGGTGTTAAATGTCTATAACTGGGCGAATTATATTGATGAACAGACGATTCCGGAATTTGAAAAGCAATTCGGCGTGAAAGTCAATTACGATGTTTATGACGGCAACGAAACGCTGCTCGCCAAATTGATGGCAGGTGGTGCCGGCTTTGATCTGATTTTCCCCAGTCAGTACATGATCGAAATTATGATCAAATTGAATTTACTGTCGGAAATTGACCAGAGCAAAATTCCGAACGTGGCGAATATCAACCCGAAATTCATGAAACAGGTGTTCGATCCGGAGAACAAATATTCGCTCCCTTATACCTGGGGCGGCATCTGCCTCGGCTACCGCGCGGATAAAGTGACCGAGCCGATTGACAGTTGGGGCGTGTTGTTCGACGAAAAATACGCCGGGCGCATCGTGATGTTAGACGACATGCGGGAAGTGATGGGGATGGCGCTGAAATATCAGGGGTTTTCGTATAATTCTACGAATCTCGATGAATTGGCGAAAGCAAAAGAATTGTTATTGAAGCAAAAACCGCTGGTCAAAGCCTACAGCAGCGCTGAACCGGAGCAAAAACTCCTTTCCGGCGACGCCTCGCTGCTGCTCAATTTCACCGGCGACACGCTGCGCGTGCTGCGCGAAGACCCGGAACAGATCAAAATCATTATTCCCAAAGAAGGGGCTTCGATGTTTGTGGATAGTTTTGCGATTCCAGCCAGTGCGCCACATAAAGAGCTTGCGTATGAATTCATCAATTTTATGCTCGACGCGCAGCGCGACGCCCGAATTCATAATCAGATCAGCTATCCGACGACGAACGCCGCCGCCGAGCCGTATCTCGACGAAATCATCCGCAACTTCGCCAACAGCATTCCGCCGGAAACCGCCGCAAAAATGGAATATATTCAGGATTTAGGCAAGGCCACGCGGGATTGGGATAAAATCTGGACAGAGATTAAAGCGGAGTAACCTCGTCACTTCACCTCGGTCTGTGAGGTCCTGTCATCGCGCGGAGCGTCAGCGACAAAGCAATCTCTAATAGCCGCGAGGTTGCTTCGTCGCTGACGCTCACTCGCAATGACAGCGCGTATAACAGCCTTCCCTTTTTGAGAACGGTAGGAGTTACACAAAATACGTCTTCAACGGCGGAAATCCATTAAATTCAACCGAACTGTAACTGGTCGTATAAGCGCCAGTCGAGAGCCAGTACACTTTGTCCCCGATTTCCAACCCCATCGGCAGTTGATATTTAAAATCTTCATACATAATATCCTGACTGTCGCAGGTCGGCCCGGCCAGAATGACATCGCCGGTTTCGCCGTTCTTTTCGGTATAGACGGGGTATTTGATAGATTCATCCATTGTTTCAATCAGGCCGCTGAATTTGCCGACATCGGTATAAACCCAGCGCTTCAAGTCGGTTTTCGATTTTTTGGAAATCAACACGACTTCGCTCACTAACACGCCTGCTTCGCCGACCAATCCGCGCCCCGGCTCAAGATAAATTTCCGGCGTATCGTCGCCGAAATGCAAGCCGATATAGCGCGTGATTTCTTCCGCATACACGGACAGCGGGTTGGTTTTGCTGAGATAATCTGCCGGAAAGCCGCCGCCCATGTTCATCGCTTTCAGGTGAATATGCTCCTCTTCCATCCATTCAAACAAGTAATTCGCTTTGGCAATCGCCGCGTCCCAGGCAGAAATTTCGCGCTGCTGCGAGCCGACGTGGAACGAAATGCCGAACGGTTCAAGTCCGGCGTCAGCGGCTTGCGACACCAATTCCGTCACCATGCGGGGCTGGCAGCCGAATTTCCGCGACAACGGCCAGTCCGCCGTCAACGCTTCCATCAGCACGCGGAAAAAGATTTTCGATCCCGGCGCTTCTTTCGCCAGAATTTTCACATCCGCCTCGCTATCGGTCACAAAGAGCCGCACTCCTTTTTCATACGCTTCGCGCACGTGTCTCGCTTTTTTGATGGTGTTGCCGAAACTGATGCGCTCCGGCGAAACGCCTAACGCTAAAACTTTATCCAATTCATAGACCGACGCAATGTCGAAATTCGAGCCGAGATCGCGCAGCAGCGACAGCACTTCGACGCCCGGATTGGCTTTCACCGCGTAATAAATCTTCGCATACGGAAAGCTGTCGCGAAATTCATCGAATTTGGTTTTAATCATATCCAGCAATACCACCAAAAACGGCGTCTCTTCCGTTTGGGCAAGCTGCTGAATTTTGCCCCATTCCTCGTCGGAATAATAGTCTCTATACATAAATCGTCTCCTATGAGAAATAATATCAATAACTTGAAACCTCACAGGTTTTAAAAACCTGTGAGGTTTTTTCGTGCCACTCTATTGCACCTGAAACGTTGTAAACTGCCACATATCCTCTTCGCTCATTTTGGGGCTGAATTGCCGGTATTTCGCAAAGAGCGCGAGGTCATTGCGGTTCTTCAGCGGATTCCAATCCACCGGAATGGACACGCATGGCCCAAGATACGGTTTGGCGCGGGCGAGAATCTGTTCATGCGGCAGATCGTCCGGCACAAGCACGCCTTCGCGGGGGTGGTCGATCATCCAGGTCAGCGCAGACAGCACGGACGCCGCGACTTGCAGCGTGGTGGCGTTCTGATGCGGCGCAAGCTGGCGCGTTTCTTCGATGGAGAGCAGGCTGCCGACCCACCACGATTGGAAATCATGTCCCATCAGCAGCACGCCGAGTTCATCGCGCCCGCTGATGATTTCATCTTCCAAAATCCGCAGTTTCTCTTGCAGCACAAGCTGGCGCATTTCTAATTCGTGCAGCGACACAATCGCGGAGTCGCACGGGCAGTAAGCGTAATGCACAGTCGGGCGATAGACGGGAACATCGCCATCCCAGACTGTCAGGCGGTCGGAAATGGTAAACGCTTCGCCATGCCGGACGACCATACCGATGATTTCGCCGCACGGCACCCACGAACGCACTTTGGTTTTGATCCCCATCTGCGCAAGGCAAATCTGATTGCC
Source organism: Candidatus Moduliflexus flocculans (assembly GCA_000739515.1). Classification (GTDB taxonomy): domain Bacteria; phylum Moduliflexota; class Moduliflexia; order Moduliflexales; family Moduliflexaceae; genus Moduliflexus; species Moduliflexus flocculans. The sequence continues at coordinate 598,608 of DF820457.1, read as the reverse complement.
CGGCCCGTAGGAATGCACATGCGCTCCAGCGGGAAGATAGCGTTCATGCGTCCCCCAGCCCATTTCCGCAGGCGCGATGCCTTCTTCGTAAAAGCCTTCAATGCTCCAGGTATTGACGAATTCATTCACTTCTTTCGGTTTATCGGTAATCTGTGTGTCGCGCTCGCTGATATGAATTACCTTGACGCCGGTCAGTTGCGCGAGTTTGGCGAAATTCTGCGTCTCAACATATTGCTGCAATGCAGGTACGCGAGGATCAGCAGGTTTTTCGGCGATGATTTTTCGCGCAATGTCTAAGAGCGCATCTTTGGTGAAATGCGATACCAGTCCCGGATTCGCGCCATGATCCACAATTGCCGTCGTTCCTTTGTCGCCCCACTGTTTCAACAGATTGCGGAGTTTCATGTGGCGATAATACAAGGTGCGCTGCACGGGCGGCGTGTTCGGCGCGTCTTTATATGGTTCCCATTGCTCGACCGATGTGTTGACGTACATCACCTCATGCTCGCGGCACCAGGTGAGAATTTCAGCACAATCTATATTGTAGGCCAAATCCACGATAATATCGCCTTTGCCGACGTATTCTGCGAGTTTCGACGCGAGATTGTCCGGCGTGATTCGATCTATGACATATTTGCTCCCGGCTTTCAATACATCGGCAATCCGCGCGCGATTATCCGCGAAATCCATGATGGTGACGCGCTCCGGCGGCAGAGAAACATGACGGAGCAATAATGGCAAAAAACATTGAGAAACTGATCCGCATCCAATGACCAGGATGTTGTTGGGAAACGTGACATTCATCGCTGAAGCCCTCCAAAAAAACTCATAACTCATGTTACGCAGCCGATTCGAGACGAATGACCGCACACTCCCCTCCGGGGAGGGGTTGGGGG
>DF820457.1:590848-597564 GCA_000739515.1 Candidatus Moduliflexus flocculans | reverse complement strand
GGGTTCTTGACACGAGCAATCACTCACGGACGAACCCACCCCTTGCCCCTCCCAGGAGGGGAATTGTCGGCGGCGCTGCGTAACATCAGCTCATAAATGAGCGGGTGAATGTATGGCCTTTGCAGACCCGAACAACGAGCATAACGACGAACGTCAACATTATACATGAACTGGAACGTCAAGCGTTTTTTCATGATCTTCGTTTCCAAACAGAATCTTAACAAAAAAATGGCGCAAACAGGCATGAAATCGAGGGAATTACGCGGAAAAATTTTTGCAGGCGTTGAATTGCTTGTAAATACGACCAATTGCGTTTGACAAGATCATTTACCACGAAACACACGAAATACACAAAAATGTGGGAAGTGATTTGACTGGCTTTTTTCGCGAGCGTTGCGCCTTTGCGTGAGAAGGGCAATCTGCGTGATTTCTGCGACAAGACGCCCGCAACACGAATTTTGTCTTGACAAGAGAAGGGCAGGGTAAGGGAGATATTACTGAATGAAATCTGTGCTGTTTCCCTCTTTTTCACTCATATTCAGGTTGTTTAACTATGCAGTCGGAACATGTCACCTCAGAGCTTTTTATCGGGCGAGCGAAGGAATTAGCGCGATTTCATGCGCTCGTAACGGCGACTGGCTTGACGGTGCTGAATATCCATACTAATGGTGACGGCGGCATCGGCAAAACGCAGTTGCTGCGCCGGATGCAGCAGGCGTGCGCCGCTATGCCAGAGCGCGTCGCGTTCACGGCGGAACTGATTGATTTTTATCATACGGAAAGCCGCTCGCGAGTTGGCGTGCTGCTTCAAATTGCGGCGAATCTCGGCTATCGCGAATTCCCGGATTTCGTTGGTCTGGCAGCGCAATATCACGATGCCATTGACGTGAGCAAGCGCGAGGAACTCTTGCCGCAGATCGAAGAAGCGTTTCTCCGAAATTATCGCGAATTCAGCGCAAGAATCTACCATGAACGCCAGGCAGTCATCGTTCTCTTTTTTGATACCTATGAAGTCGTGCAGCAAAGCCAAACTGCCGACGCGTCCGCGTCCGCGTTTGCGCGTTGGCTCGAATGCTGGCTCTTCTCGCATGGCACGCCGAATACCCGCATTGTCGTATCGGGACGTTATCCGCTGCACGAAATAGACCGTACCGCTGTCAACGTGGAAGAGTTGTCGCTCGCGCATTTCGAGCTTGCGGACACGGTGGCATTCTGGCGGTGTTGTTTTGGCGACATCTCCGAAACCGCATTGGCGGAACGGCTCGGCTCATTCGAAATATTGACCGCATTTCATCGTCTCGCGGATGGGCGTCCCGTGTTGTTAGCGCTGTTTGCGGATTGGGTGAATTACGCGCTGCGCCCGCTGTCGCCCGCGGATTTGCTGGCGGAAATCGAGCGGCGCAGCGGCGCAATCGGCGAGCAGGCCACGCCAACGCAGCGCGACCTGTTCGAACGCGCGCTCATTGATCGCATCGCCGCGCTGCGCACCAATCAGGAACATGCCATCACCTACCTCGCGGTCGCGTATCGCCGGATGACGCCGGCCATGTTTCACGCACTCTCCGATTTGCCGCTCGATGAATGCCGGCGCGTTCTGTTGGAAGAACTGCGCCCGCTTTCGTTCATCAAATATAAGCCTGACGATTGCGTGCTGCTGCACGACGAAATGCGACGGCTTGTCATGCGACATTGGTGGGACGCGCACGACGATGCCCGCGATCTACGGCGCGATTTGGCACGGCAGTTAGTCGCCTATTACGACGCACATTTTCTGAGCGAACCGGAGTCATCCGCCGCCCGCCAGATGTACACATCGGAACAATTGGAATACGCCTTTTTCGCCGATCCGCTCGATGGATTGGATCGTTTCCGCAAAGAATTCGATATGGCGCTGGAAGATGGGCGCTACGACTACGCTGATCTGCTGTTGCGCGAGGCGCAGCGCTATCACCAGGAGAATCCCGGCGATCTTCCCTTCCCGGAATCCGATGTCATCGAACTCCGGCGCTCGCGCTATTACGCGCTGACTGACACCGATTACGAGCGTGCGTGGCGCATTGCGAAAGAAGCGATTGATCGTTTTCGCGAGCATCCGGTATGGCAGGAACACGAGCTTGTCGGGCATTTCTGGCTGGCTCGTGGACAGGCGGAAGCCTGTCTGGAATTGTTCGACGAGGCGATTGTGTCGTTTCAAGAAGCGAAAAAAGTGTTTTACGATCTTGGCGAAGATTTCTGGTTGTATCGCGCCAATTATCTGATCGGCAACACGTTTTACCAGCAGGCGCGGTTTACCGAGGCTGAGCGATTTTTAGCACACAGTTTGAACGGCTTCGCCCGGCTGCTGACGGAACAACGCGACATGCCGCCGCGTAAGTATCGCCAGATGCTTCAAGGCTTGCAATTGATTCTTGGGAATATGGCCGAAATTTATGGCTATACCGGCCACACCGAAAAGGCGATCCGCGTGGCGGAAATCGCGCTGGAAATTGTGCGCAATCTGCCCTCAAATAAGCTGGAAATCGCTCGTGCTTATACCAATATCGGCCATCAATTGGCGTTGGCGGGCTATGCGATTGACGCGCAGCGCTATTCGAATGAAGCGGAGCAGTTGCTCCGAGACCTTCGCAATCGCCCGATTATCGGGCGCAATCGCACTGATCTTGGCGTGATGTCGTATCGCGTGGATGAATTTTCGTATTTGCTGGAATATTATCGCGCCGAAGAAATCGAGCAGATGTTGGAAGAGTACGTGCAATACGAGCAAATCGAGCGGGCGGAACGAGCGTTGACCGACGCTGCGCGGATTTTACAGGAAAAGCCGGTGATTGAAAAAGAATTAGCGGATGCCTATTACGCGCTTGGCGAACTCTACATCGTCACGCCCTCGCCAGACCACTGGGAACGCGCCGAACAAATGTTCGAGCTTGCGCTGCGCTGGGGGCGCGTCAGCAAATTTCAATATGGCGTGATTGATACGCTGGAAAGCCTGATTACGCTGTATTATTTCTGGAATGGCGCGTCAGACATTTCCGAAGAAATCAGGCGCGAAAACTGGCGCAAATCGCAGGAGTATCAGCAGGAAATGGCGCGATTCGATCCGCATCAATACCCCAATTTATTCGGCAAATATGACGTGACACTCGGCGATATTGAATTTGATTTGGGGCTTGAATTGCTCAAACAATCGCGCTATGCAGATACGTTTAATTCCGCGCTGAAAGCGTTTCACGTCGCCTTTAGTCATTATGTCAACGCCGCCCTGTTGATGAAAGAATTTAATGACGACCGCTATTTTTTGACATTGCGCGTCTGCTATAATCGCCTGAATACGCTGCTTGACGCGGTATCAGCCACCGCGACGCCAGAGCAGGCCGATTGTGTCGGCATTCTTTCTGTGCTCTGGCAGGGGAAAGCGCCTGAATTGGAGGAAATTTATCGTTATCTGCAACTTCGCCTCCAACCGGAGGCGCACGGAGAGGAAATTCGCCAGTTACAAGCATCGCTGACGCCTCGTCTTGAAAAGGGGCAATATGGCGTGACCGCGTTATTGAATAGCTGCTTAATCGGCGCGTGTGCGGCATTAGCGGCAAATGATCCGGCTTATCGCGAGCGGAGCATCCATCAGCTTCTGGCGCAGGCCGCGTATTACCGCAATTTAGGTGATGATTTTCAAGCGCGGAAATGCCTCGAAGATTGCCGCGATGCCATCGGTCAGATGAATGATCCCGCGCTGCGGTTAGCGTTGCATGGTATGGTGGATTGCGCGGAAGGCACATGGCGATACCGGCGCGGCGAATATGGCCGTCTGCTGGAAATCTATCTGCAAGGCGAATTGAGCATTGCGCGCGCCCGTTTCGACCAACGCTACCCAAACGCCCGCCCTCAGGCGTTCGAACTGCTGAAACAGGGCGAAGAAAAGTTACATATTGCGCTCTCGTCATGGAAAACCGATCACGCGCCGGCCTCGATAGAGTTTGTGCGGCAATATTCGCAGCAATTGGGGGAAAGCTGTTTTCGACTTGGCGAACTGTTGATGTTAAACGAGCAATTCGACGATGATGACGGTCAGCCCGGCGCATTTTCCTATCTGCGCCAGGCCGCCGAACTCGCGGAAGAATATGGCGATTCCTATCGGCATGATAACATCATGCAGAGCTACATAACCGCGCTCTATTTCGCAGGACGCTACGACGAGCTGGAAGAATTGCCGCGCCGCAAAGCGTATCAGCAGCGCCTCGAAGCGACTCTGACCACGCCAGGAGCGCAGCCGCATGTCTCGATTCTCTGCCGCTTGCGCATCGTGCAAGGCGACGCGATTTTCAGCGCGTGCTTTGCGCGTCAGGCCGCTTCGTCCGAAGAAGTGTATTGGCCGCGCAAGACGCCGGTGCCCGTGCCGTCGCTCCGCACCATGCTGCGCTACTATGTCGAAGCCTGCAATTTCATGGCGCAGCACAGCGCCAGGAATTTTGCGGCATCAGTTCGCGTCCTGCAACGCCGAATCAACCTGATCGGCGATCAGGAATCCCTGCGGATTCTGCAACGCGGCTTTGTCGATGTCTGGGCGGATCAGCCGTATTTGCAAGGGAAAGACGATGAACGCGAAACCATGATCCAACTCGCCAACCTGCGCAGCATTATGCTGAGCCGCAGCGATTTGCGGGGATGAGAGCGGGTGGCGTCCCCGCCCGGCGCAGCCCTGAAAGAGCGATTTCGTCTTTTCAGCTTGACATTTCCGCTCTTTTCCGCCCAATTGCCATTCTAAAATGAAACCCGTCAAGCCAGTGCACGTGTCAGACACCTTGAAGGTGTCTGACACGTATCGTTGAACATCAACACAAGGAGAAAAGAATATGGAACCGATTACAACCGCGATTGTTGCCGCCGTCAACGTAGGACTCAGCAAAATCACCGAAGCCGGGATTATTGACCTGTACAACGGCGTAAAAAATGCCATCGCCAGACGTTTCGGCGCAGACAGCAAATTGGAAAAAGCGATCAAAAACGTCGAGGATGATCCCGAAAGCGCCGGGTATAAAATGAATTTGGATGATCAAATCGTCAAAGCCGGCGCGGACAAAGACCCCGACATTCTCGATGCGGTCAAACAGTTGCTCGCCGCAGTAGAAAAATTGGAACGTCAACAGCCCGGGAAAACCGGCGTGACGCTCAGAGACATCGAAGCCGCCGCCTCTGTAATTATCCGCAATATCACGACGCCGGACGGCGGCGTTCACGCTGAACGCATCATCGCTAAAACCGGCAATGTCGAAATCAGCGATATTCATGTGCAAGGCGGAGGGCAAGCCTCCCCAAAGTAGATAAGGCCGATGGAACCGCAAAAGTTTCGTCGGCCCAATTAAAATTAGAACATATCAACGCCGGACACGATGTTAATATCTTTGGAACTCCGGCTCAAAACACAGAACATCAGCATAAGGAAGAATTGAAGAAGAGCTACCTGCGTAGGGTATTCAAAGCCTGTAATCGCCTTGATTTTTTAGGATTGACAACCAACGCATCCAAAGAAGACTGCCGAAATTTAGCGGACATTTATACGGCGTTAATAACGCATAATGTCGCCGGGAAAATGACGGAACAGGGAGAAGCGGCAGCACGGATCGCGAAAAGATTGAATGCTGTTGACGGAACGGATATTCGCCTGAATCTTTCCGCGGTCGAGATGTTGAATGCCGAATCTCGGTTCGTGCTGCTCGGCGATCCGGGAAGCGGCAAAAGTACCTTTGTCAATTTTGTGGCGCTCTGTCTGGCAGGAGCATCGCTTCAACACCCACAGATCAATCTATCGCTGCTTCAAGCGCCGCTTCCGGATGAACAGGAATCAGAAAAGGCGAGGCAGCAGCCCTGGATGCATGGGGGCGTATTGCCGCTCATCATCAGGCTGCGCGACTTTGCCGCGAAAAGTCTGCCGCCGCAAGGTGAACGGGCAACGTTCAAACATTTCTGGGCGCATGTGACCGCCATGCTTGATGACTGGACGCTTTCGGAGTTCGCGCCGCAGCTAAAACTGACGTTAGAAGCCGATAACAGCGCATTACTGTTGTTCGATGGGTTGGATGAAGTGCCGGAAGCGAAGTCGCAGCGTCAACAGATACTTCAAATGATTACGGATGTCGCAATGCAATTGCCTGCGCGTATCCTTGTCACCAGCCGGACATATGCGTATCAAGAGCAGCATTGGCGTTTAGACGGGTTTACCGATGCGAGATTAGCGCCATTTACCGATCAGCAGATAGAATGGTTTGTCGAACACTGGTATCAGGAGATGACCGCGCATCGCGGCATGGAGTGCGAATTTGCGTCGAATCGCGCCGACGCGTTGAAGCACGCGATTGCGACACGCCCCCAATTGCGAGAATTAGCGGAACGCCCGCTGCTGCTCACGTTGATGGCGATGCTGCATTCATCCACCAATGCCGAGCTACCGGAACAACGCGGCGAATTGTATAAACGGGCAACCAATGTGCTGCTGGAATGGTGGGAGGCCGGAAAACGACGCGATCAGAAGAGCCTGCTGGGAATGCTGAATGTGAGCAAAGAGACGCTACAAAGCGCATTGAGCCGCTTGGCGTATGAAGCGCACGCGCAGCAGCCAGCAAACGAACAGCGGCAGAAGACGGCAGATATTCATGAAGACGATCTGGTGAAACGGCTGAAAATGATTCGCCCGCATGAAGCGATCAATGATCGCCTGTTAG
>DF820457.1:590194-590662 GCA_000739515.1 Candidatus Moduliflexus flocculans | reverse complement strand
GAAGACGATCTGGTGAAACGGCTGAAAATGATTCGCCCGCATGAAGCGATCAATGATCGCCTGTTAGTGCGCTATTTGCGGGATCGCGCCGGCATTCTGATTCTCAGAGGCGGACACTACACCTTTCCACACCGGAGCTTTCAGGAATACCTCGCGGCGCGCTATCTCCATGACGCAGAGGGAGCAGAACGCTATCCCGACAATCTTGTGGCCTTGATTGGCCGCGACCATGAGCGTTGGCGCGAAGTCTTCTTTTTAGCCGTGCAGATTGCCAATCCCTCGCATAACTGGCGCACAGTGGAACTGCTATGTCAACGCGAACCGGATCATCCGAATGTAGAGGCGAAAGACGCCTGGGGCGCATGGTTTGCCGCGCATATTCTCCAGAAACAGATTGGACTTGAAAAAGTGATGGCAGAGAACGATGTCGCGAAAAAGGAACGGATTCGACGCTGGCTGAAAGCGATT
>DF820457.1:563194-589038 GCA_000739515.1 Candidatus Moduliflexus flocculans | reverse complement strand
TTGTCGGCCATGCCGCAAGAACAGAAGCGCCGGGGGGAGGCTGGTAGGCGTTCGCGCCGAACGTCTCACCCCGTACCAATGTCAGCCCTGTCAGGGTTTGAAACCCTGACAGGGCTATTTCGTTTATGAAACGTATCGGTCATCTCTGGGATCAGCTCGTCTCCTTTGAGAATCTCTATCTCGCCTATCGCAAGGCGATTCGCGGCAAACGCCTGCGCCCGGACGTGGCGCGGTTTATCGTGAATGCCGAAGATGAGTTGCTGCGCTTGCAGGATGAATTGCAGCGCCGCATCTATCAGCCCGGCGCGTATCGCACGTTTTACGTCTATGACCACAAACCGCGCCTGATTTCCGCCGCGCCGTTTCGAGATCGCGTCGTGCATCATGCCCTCTGCAACGTGCTTGAACCGATCTTCGAACCAACATTTATTGCCGATTTGTATTCCAATCGCGTCGGCAAAGGCCAGCATCAGGCGGTCAGGCGGGCGCAGGAATTCGCCCGCTCATTCCGCTATCTCCTCAAATGCGACATTCGCCGATATTTTCCCAGCATAGACCATGCGATGCTGAACACGCTGATCCGGCGCAAAATCAAATGCCGCGACACGCTTTGGCTGGCTGATATGATTCTCGATTCCTGCAATCCGCAAGAACCGGCGTGTCGCTATTTCCCCGGCGACGACCTCTTCACGCCGTTCGAGCGGCGGCGCGGCCTGCCAATCGGCAATCAGACCTCGCAATTTTTCGCCAATCTCTATTTGTCGCCGCTCGATCATTTTGTCAAAGAAACGTTGCGCCTGCGCGGGTATCTGCGCTATGTGGATGATTTTCTATTGTTTGGCGACGATAAAAGCCGACTCTGGGAGATCAAACGGCAGATCGAGTATTTTTTACAAACGCTGCGGCTTATTTTGAAACCAAATGGCGCGACGCTGTTTCGCCTGAAGGATGGGTTTCCCTGCTTTGGGTATCGCGTCCTGCCTCGCGCGGTCGTGATGCCTCGCGCGGCGATTCTGCGCTTTCGGCGATTTATCACGCGCGAACGGCGGCGCTGGCGTCAGCGGCGCGTCACGCTCGCGCATTTAAAATGCGCGGTGTTCGGCTGCATGGGGCATTTTGCGCAAGCTGACGCGGCGGCATTACGACGAAAACTGCTTAACGAGGCGTATTTTTAAACGCCGAAGACCCGCCTGTCGTTACGGGTCGGAGATTGCATGACCCTCGTTCCACGCTCTACGTGGGAATGCGGCCTCCCGGACGCTCCGCGTCCCATTTCGCCGCAGAGCGGCATGTTCTTAGATCGCTTCGGTTTCGCTCGATTCGAACGGCGCAAGCGGAAAAACCAATTCCGCGCGTTCGGCGTGGGCAACGGCGCGAACAAAAAGCGCGACCGAGAGGAACGCGCTGAGGATATCGGCGGCGGGCATCGCATAGATAAAGCCGGAAAAGCCGAAGAGCCGGTTCAGAAGAATCAGGGCCGGCACAAAGACAATCCCCTGGCGCGAGAGCGAAATAATCAGCGCCGGCATCCCTTTGCCCATCGCCTGCATCGCGTTCATCAGCACCATCTGCACGCCGATAAACGGCAGGCCGAAAACCATCGCGCCGAGGATTTTGACGCCGACCGCGATCACCTCGCTGTCGTTGAGAAATATTCTGACGAATTGCGCCGGAAACAGGGCGAAGAGCGCGGTAAAACAGAGCGTAATGCCTGTCGCCAGCGCGACCGCTGTTTTGATGGATGCCTTCAGGCGCGGCAGGTTCTTCGCGCCGTAGCTATAGCCGAAAAGCGGCTGCGCCCCGATGGCCAGGCCGATGCACAGCATGATCGGCATAGTAAACACCCGCATGTCAATCCCAATCGCGGCCACCGTCGCGTCGCCATAACTCGCGGCGATATTGTTCATAAAGACATTCGCGCAGCTCATCAGCAAATGACTGAGAGACGCCGGAATGCCGATTTTAAAAATTTCCCGATAGATCGTCCAATCGAATGTCAGCCCGGCCAGCGTCAGCGGAATCAGGCTTTTGCGGCGGAGATAATATTGCAGGCAATACGCGAATGCCAACCCATTGCCGATGACGGTGGCAATCGCTGCCCCGGCGACGCCCTGATGAAAGGTAAAAATGAAGAGCGGATCTAAGAGGATATTGGCGCTTGTGCCGATGGCCATGCTGAACATCGCTTCTTTCGCCGCGCCTTCGGCACGGAGCAGTTGCGCGGCGGCGAAATTCAGCATAATCAGCACGTTTCCGGCCAAAATAATGCGAAGGTACGAGGCGGCAAACGGATAGGTCTGCTCGCTTGCGCCGGATACAGACAGAATCGAGGGCATCCAGGAGAACCCGGCGAGCATCACCAGAACGCTGAGCGCCAATCCCGCGAGCCAGGCGGTGGAGAGCGTCTGTTTGGCGCGGTCATATTCCTTGCTTCCCAACAGGCGCGACAGATACGACGCGCCGCCGTTGCCGAAAATGCCGCTTAGCGCCATTGTGATCATAAAAATCGGCATGATGATCGCCACCGCCGCCACCTGATTGGCGTCGTTCAAGCGTCCGACGAAAAAGGTGTCGGTCATGTTGTAAAAGACCTGCACCACCATGCCGAGCATGGTGGGAATGGCTAATTTTAAGATGGCTGGCGTGACTGGCGTGGTTTCAAGCAGGTGTAATTTGGCGTTTTTTGAATGTTGGTTCATGATATTCTTTACGGTAATTCTTTCGTTACCACAAAACACGCGAAATACACGAAAACAATCGCGTTCTCCCAGAACACGATCAGTTATTTATTTTCGTGTATTTCGTGTGTTTCGCGGTCAATAACTACCTGTTGTCTTCACTCGGCTCAGAGCGGCATCGCGCTCAATTGAAACTGCTGGCCGCTCTCAGCCTAAAAAATCCTTGCGGGGTTATTTTTCTGCTGCGCGGCATGACCAGTTCGTCAAGCCAACCTTCAGCATCTTCGTATGTGATAAAACTGTTGTGCGGCAAGCCGTCTATGCTCTCCAACTCTCTCAACACGCGCTCAAACTGCATCTTGAGAAGCACATTATTCGGGTTGCCCACATGGGCGAGCGCCTGCACCTTGTAGCTGCGCAGAAACTCATTGAAGAGTTGCAGAAATTGGGTGGCCGTCTGAGGCCGCATAATCCGCAGTTTGGCGGTATCCAGCACCACAGCGCCGTCCATGGGAAAACTGGAAGAGCATTCGTTCAGAATCGCCTCCAGATGAGCGATTTCCGAACAATTTTCCCGCCAGGTCTGTTTCAGCGTCCAATACGTTCTCCGTTTAAACACATCCACCTCGATTCTGAATAAGTCTGCTTCTCGAATAATACCAATAACTTGCATACGTCGTCTCCTTTTTTTAAATGTCATTGACCAGTTCGGTTCGTAGGGCATCGCGTATCCGCCCCGGTATGTCAATCCATGTGTTGCATTTTAAAAAAAAAGACGACCTGATCGCGGAAAAAGTTCCTTAAAACGTCTATTACATCGGAACGTAAAGCCGTATCGCCGACGCCCTCGTCGGTCTTTTTTCACATTGCCGACGAGGACGTCGGCGGTACAATACGCGCTTAAACAGCGAACTACCCTTCAAGCAAGCGCAGCGGTTTCAACAATCGCCTGACGACTGCCAAACAACTTCCTTACACGCTCGCCGATGCGCTCAAACACAATATAGAGAATCGGAATAACAAACAGCGTCAGAAACGTTGTACTAATTAACCCGCCGATGACCGTGCGGGCTAACGGCGCCCAGAGTTCCGCGCCTGTCCCGATTTCTAAGGCCATCGGCACCATGCCCAAAATCGTCGTGCCTGCCGTCATTAACACCGGACGCAGCCGGTCAGCGCCAGCGGTTTCAATGGCCGCATAGAGTTCCGTCCCTTTTTCGCGCAATTGGTTGATGTAATCTACTAATACAATTCCGTTGTTGACCGCAATGCCGGCCAGCATGACCACGCCGACTAACGCCATGACGCCGAGTGCTGTGTGGGTCAGATACAGCATCCCGATAACGCCGATTGCGCAGAGCGGCACGGTAAACATGATGATAAACGGATCAACGAGCGATTCGAATTGCGACGCCATGACCATATACACAAGCACGACTGAGACGAGAAACGCGATGCCGTAATAAATCACCGATTTCTGCTGATCCTCCGCCGTGCCGCCAATCGAGACCGTCGTATTCGCGGGGATCGGCGTGGCCGCGATCATCGCTTCGATTTTTTTGCGGGCGCTCGCCAAATCAAGCCCGGAAAGGTTGCAGGAGACCGAGACATAACGTTCCTGATTTTCCCGATAAATCGTCGGCGTGGCTCGCGATTCCTCAATTGTACCCAACTGCTTCAACGGCACAAGCGCGCTGCTGTTATTCACCGGAATCAGCACATCGCCGAGCGCTTCCCTGTCCTGCCGAAACGCGGAGTCTAATTGTACGTGAATATTATACTCATCGCCGCCTTCCCGATAGGTTGCGGCGTTCGTCCCCGCAATCGCGGTCGAAACAATCTGCGCCACCGTCGTGTCGGCCAGCATAAAATCGTTCAGCACATCCTGGTTGAGATGTACTTGCAGTTGCGGCACACTCTCCTTGATATTTAATTCTACATCCACCATGCCGGGCATCGTCTGCATTTGCGCCTTGAACTGCTCCGCTAATGCCTGCGACGCCTCTAAATCATGCCCGCGAATATCAATTTCAATCGCGCTGCCGCCAGAGGTCGGCCCCCGATCCTGTTGCACCGAATAGGTCACACCTGGCATGGCATCAATGCGTTTGCGCAGGCTATCCGCGATCTCTAAATCGCCGCGCGTCCGCTGATCTTTTGCAATCAATTTGAGGTTCAGTGAAATGCTGCTCGCCCCGGATGAGCGCGGCCCCGAACTCGAACCGAAACTGATGTAACTTGTTTCTGTTTCCGGTACTTCTTCCTTGATAATCTGCTCCAATTGCAGCGCGGTCTGCCGCAGCGTATTTAACGGCACGCCAGCCGCCTGCTGCAAGGTGATACTGATCGAGCTTTGATCCATGCCGGAGATAAATTCGCCGCCTAATGATGACACTAATGATAACGATCCCGCAAAGGCCGCCATCACGAGAATCAGCACAATCGTTTTATGGCGAATCGCCCAGCGCAGCGTTCCCTGATACAGGCGAGTCAAGCCCTTGATCGAGCCTTCTATCGCTCGCTTGAAAATCCAGGGGCGCTTGAAACGGGCATTTTCGTGAGCGCGAAGAATTTTCGAACACATCATCGGCACTAATGTCAGCGCGACAAAAATTGAGACACCTAAACTGAAAGAAATCGTCAGCACCATGTCGCGAATCAATTCGCCGCTCATGCCCGGCACAAACAAGATCGGCACAAACACGACCACCGTTGTCAGCGTGGAGGCCGTAATCGCCATGCCGACTTCGCTGGTGCCAATATCCGCCGCTTCTTCAATCGGCTTGCCCATATCACGGTGGCGGAAGATGTTTTCCAGCACAACGACGGAGTTATCTACCAACATGCCGATCGCTAAGGCTAACCCGGCCATCGAAATGATATTCAGCGTAATATCCGCGAGCATCAGCAAGCCAAACGTCGCGATGACCGAAATCGGCATGGAGATCGACATAATCACGCTGCCGCGCCAGTTCAACAGAAACAGGTAAATCACCGCCACCGCTAAGATAAAGGCCTGAATCCCGGTGCTGTACAGGTTGCTGATTGAGCTTTCGATGGAGGTTGATTGATCCATGAGCGTCCCTAACTGTGTTCCTTCCGGCAGCAATGTGGTGATTGACGGCAGCACGCTTTTGACATTCTTCGTGGTTTGCAGTGTATTGGCGTCCGACTGTTTTGACACCATCAAGATAATCCCCTGCCCGCCATTGACGCGAACGTCGGAACTCAGTTCTTCGTAGCCATCCTCGACCGTTGCGACATCTTTCAACCGCACAGGCGCGCCGCCCTGCTGTGTGAGAATAATATTTTCAACCTGTGTCAGCGAGCGGTATTCGCTATACACACGGAGATTGAATTTGCGCGTGCTGGTGGAAATCGTGCCAGCCGGATAGAGCTGCCCCCCTTTTTGCAAGGCGGTTGCGACATCCTGCGCCGAAAGATTATAGGACGCTAAGAGAATCGGATTCAGCTTAACATTAATTTGCCGCTGCAAGCCGCCCATTGTTGACACCGACGCCACGCCATTAATCCGTTCTAACAACGGCTCGATTTTATCTTCCGCTAAATTCCGCAATTCTGCCGCGCCAAGATTCGGCGACGAGACCGACATGACCAAAATCGGCATCATTGAAGAATTGAATGCCATCACGACCGGCTCATCCGCGTCGTCGGGCAGTCTATCGCGCACCTGATCAAGCTTGTTGCGCACGTCAATTTCCGCCTGATTCATATCCGTGCCCCAGGCGAATTCTAATGTCACCTGCGAAGTGCCTTCCTGCGATGACGAGGAGACGGTCTCGACATTTTCCGTCGTTGCGACCGCTTCTTCAATCGGACGTGTCAAGAGTTCTTCAATTTCTTCCGGGCCAACGCCGGTATATGACGTATTGACCATAATCATCGGCATGTTCAAATCTGGAAAGAGCGCCAGTTTCAACTGCGTCAGGCTGAAAATGCCGAAGCCGACGATGATGATATACACCATGCTGATGGTGACGCTGCGTTTAATCGAAAATCTCGCTAATTGCATGGTTCGCCCCCTTATTCCACACGCGCCTGTTGATTGGCAATCGCGATGGTATCGCCATTTTTCACAATATTTTGCCCGATGACAATAATCGCGTCCCCTATATTCACACCCGATGTCAATTCCACTCGTCCCGATGAATAAATGCCGGGAGTGACCGTTTTCATCACCGCTTTGCCTTGTTCAGCGACATACACATAATAGGTTTTGAGCGTAGTTTGCTCGCCACGATCATTCAGTTTCACCTCGGTTTGTGTCATCAACGCATTATCCGGGATCGCAATCGCATCGGCATGGCGTTGAATTTCAAGCTTAAATTGTCCGAATTGCCCAGATCGTAAGGAAGAGAGCGCGCCCGAAGATGAGGTTTGGCTGCTCTCCTCCGCCGTATTGACAAAACTCACCTCAACTTCAAGGGCGCGCGTGCTGGTATCAATCGCCTCGTCAATGCGCGTAATCGAACCGACAAATTCGACGTCCGGGATAGATGGAAATGTCGCAAACACCGATTGTCCTAACGAGATATGCGCTGCGTCAGTTTCAGGCACGTTCAGTTTCGCTTTATAGGTGCCGGTATTGACGATTTTAAACACAGCCTGGCCGGAAGACACCATATCGCCTTTATTAAAAAAAATCTGCGCGATTTTTCCGGCGAATGGCGCTTTGATGACTGTGTTTCCCTGTTGTTCCTGCGACTGCGCTAATTGCGCCTCAGCCTGCTCTACCGTTAATATTGCGGATTTCAACGCGGTGTCAGTTTGATCGAATTGTTGTTTGCTGATAATTTTTTCGCGGAACAACTGTTCATTCCGCGCATGATTCTGCCGTGCCAACTCTTCTTGCGCTTTGGCATTTTCAACGGCAGCTTTCGCTTGTTTGACGCTTTGCTGCTGCGTCCGCCCGGATTGAACAGCCAGCACCTGATTCGCGCTCACCTGCTCGCCAACTTTCACGTTGACTTGTTCAAGCTTTTCGGTGGTCTGGCTATATACCAGCGTTTCATTGCCAGCTTCGATGCCGCCGGTCAATTTCAAATAGCGGCTAATGGTTTCCGGTCGCGTCTCATACACCATAACGGAAATGGTTTTTTCCTGCGGAATACTGGCCTGCGCCTCGCTTCGCTCTGGTCGGCTGCAACCGTATTGAGCGAATGCCAGGCTGACAAGCGCGAAGATATTGACGATCATGATGACATCTTGTTTTCTCATAATTCCATCTCCCTTAAAGAATGAGCATTCACTCCGAAAAAAATTTCTATTCTTATCCTGATGGCATACTGGTTCATAAGTTTTTAAGAGTTTGCAGGAGTGTCAAATCTTGATTTGACAGGCGAAATCAAGATTTCGCATTCCTAAAAATTACTGAAACAATGCAATAGATGCGAGCATTGATTTATCGCCCCGCAGGTCTCGAAGACCTGTGAGGGCTGTCATGATAAATTTTTAATGCTCGCATCTATAAGTCGTATTGTCCGTATGAAAAGTTCCATCTTTTTTAAGAATTTTTCAAAAAAGAGTGACTGTTCACTCCTTCGTTTCGATCAAAAACACATTTTTTCAATTGCGGGAAAGTTTTTACCGTTTTATCGCATCCCAGCAGGCTTCGACGGCGCGAGCAATCATTTCAGTGTCATACGACACGATGCCAGCATTAATATCTCGAATCAATTCGAAAATCGGCCCGAACGTCAATGCTCCTAAAACATAGGGTGGCAAGTCTTTGATCACCTGCTGCGCGATGGCAGCATCAAAAAGAATTGCCAACGGCGGTTTCTTAGGCTTGTGCTGATCTTGTTTGAACACATCTTCGCGTCGCCGCGATAGGCCATAAGGGGAATGAAAATATTGTTCGAGGAAACTTGATTCTTTCGGATGCCGTGCAGCAAATTGGATCATTCTGGCGCAGAGATAAAGATATCGTTCTCTGAAGGGCGCTTTCGGATTATATTCCCTTAAAACATCTTCATTCTCTTTTTCAATAACATACTCGAATAGTTTATGAATAAGGTCATCTTTATCTTGAAAATACCGGTAAATTGTTCCGACTCCGATCTCGGCTTTTTCAGCGATCTGCGACGTCGGCGTGTTATGAAACCCCTGCTCCGCAATCAATTCGAGTGTCGCCTCAAGAATGGCGATCCGTTTATCTGGCTTCTGGGCGGTATTGACATTTTTTCCCATCGTTTTCCACCATCTGCGATATATTTTGTATGATGACTGAATATTCACTCCGAATATAATCATCCGATCTTCTTTTGTCAATACCCTGCCGCAATTTTTATAAAAAACCTCACAGGTCTTGAAAGCCTGTGAGGTTTTTCGCCAATTATTTTAGGTCAATGGCAAGCGCAATATCCCGCAGACCGAGCGCCGTTTCCGCTAATTTTCGATAATCCACGAGATTCGGAATATCCTTCGGCGTATGTGTGATTTCAGCGCAAAGATACATAAACTGTTCCGAAACAAACGCCATTGCCGGGCGCTGATTCAGGACGAAAATCATGTGATCGCTCTGATACCACGCTTCGCCTTCGTACAATTCATCATAGCGGCTCAGCGCCTCCCGGATGCGATGTGTGAACTCCTCCGGGCAGCCGTAAAACGAAAAGCCGGTGCGCCCCTCGCGATAACCAACCAAATCAAGATTAATCGCTAACAGAATCCGCTCGAATTCCGTTGCATTTTGCGCGAGATATTGCGCCTGTCCCGACGCCGCATAGTAATCTTCTCCGTTCAACGCGACCAATTCGATCCCGCATGAGCCGTCATAGTCGGTAAGCAATTCGGCTAACGCGAGGAGAATTGCCACGCCGGTGGCGTTGTCTAATGCGCCGGGCGTCCCTTTTTTGGCGTCAATATGGGCGCAGATCACGAGTTTCGCGCCGCTGTTCCGGCCTTTGCGCCCGATCACATTGCAGCCGGTCGCCAGGATGCGCCGCGATTCGATGGTTAGCGCAATCTCCTCGCCGACATGCCGGAGCAGCCGTTCGCCTTCTTCATCAGTCATGTAGGCTGACGGGATGTCGAAATCGCCGTCTTCGATGAGCGGAAAGGGATAGACCGCTCCGGCGAGTTCAGGGTTGCGCGTCGTGGCGGCAAGAATCGCGACGGGCGCTTTCTGTTCTAAGCGAACCAGCATGTCGGGGTGCTCCACCGGAATCTCGAACGGAAAATGTTTCGGAATATATTGCTCTTTCGCGATTTCGCCATGCAGCAGGACGATTTTCCCGGCGAAGTCTGCCGTCTCGAATTCCTCAAATGTGGATACCGCGACAAGCGGGGCAGTCAGGCGGCAACTCAACGCATAGGGACTGACAAGCGCGTGAAACGTTTCTTGTCCCGCGTGCAGCGTCACGCCATCATCTTCCCAATCAAGGCAATCAAAATTGGGGCTGTGCGTTTCAAATCCAAACCGGGCGAGCGTCTGCGCGAAAAAGTCTGTCGCGGCGCGATTGCCGGGGCTGCCGACATGCCGGTTCGGCATATTCAGGCAAAATGCTTCAACATAGCGGCGAAGCGTGGCGGTTAATGATGCAATCTGCTGCTGTTGTGCGCTCATATTTTCTCCTTACAGCATTATTCAGAAGTCTTGCCCCCTGACAGCAGGGCTGTTACGTTCTCGTGAGTATGTGTCATTGCGCGGAGCGTCAGCGACAAAGCAATCCCGTGATTCTGGCGAGATGGCTTCGTCACAAGTTCCTCGTAATGACACGTTTTCGCGAGAACGTAACAGCCCTGCCCTGTCAGGGGGGCGCGAGCGTCAATCCTCTTGAATACTGCTGTGCTGTGTTTACGGTAGCAGAAACCTCACAGGTCTCCGAGACCTGTGAGGTTTCCCTGAATAAATAAACTGTCACAGGAGAAAATAATACGACAAGCCGGATATGTATTGTAAAAAAAAGACAAAATGAATGCGAGGTATTTGTTATTCAATCGTATTGACACGACAAACAGGAGTGAAAAGCTTGCTTTTGCCTGGTGGTCTCGCCTGACTTCGTCAGGCTGCAAAAGCAAGCTTTTGCACTCCTGTTCAATCGCAGTAAATAATGCAAAGCAAGAAAACAACTTCGGCGGGTATTATTGCGTGTTTAAGGCGAGTTGGCGGCACTGTTCCGGTGAGCGTCCCAGAAATTCGACACATTCCTTGATGAAATGCGACTGGTCGCAGTAGCCGAGTTGATAGACGATTTCGCCCCAATCCACGTCGGAAGGCTGCTGGATGTAATTCAGCGCGTGGCTGAAGCGCACGATCCGGCTGTACCATTTGGGCGTGACGCCAAGATGTGTTTCGAATTCGCGTTCCAATCGTTTGGGATACACGTCCAGCGCGGCGGAAATCCGTCGAATCGGCAGCGTTCCCTGCGATTTGTGAATGGACGACAAGGCGCGTTCGACAAGCCAGGAGCGCGCGGGCGTCTGGCGATCAAGCATGGCGAGCAACTCGCGTTCAAGCGCGGCGATTCTGGACGGTATGTCGGAAAAATCCGCGAGTTTTTCGGTCAACTCTGTCCAGGATTTTTGCGGCAGCGCGTCTAATTCGACGGCGTGAAGCGTGGTAATCTCAGCAAGCGGCGATCCAGCAAGGCTCGCGAACCGATGCGGATAAAATCGAATGGCAAGATATTCGACATTCCCTTGCGCCTCAACCTCAAACGGCTCTGTTCTCATGCCGCTCAGGAAACTGCCGCGCAATGCAAACCGCTGCTGCTTCTGGCTTTTCCAGACCGTTGAAGCGGCAAAACTCAAAATGACATCGAAATATGCTTCCGGCCCGATAATCGAGCATGGCGCATCATCTTGTTTTGCGGAAAGCGTCCAGAAAAATTGAACATACTCGCGCAGGCGCGGATGTTTTGGCGGAAAAATGGCTGTGCGCATACAACAAGCAACGACATTCAGACATGTTCAACACGCCTGGATGCGTCTTTTGCTCCAGGTCTTCGCAGGTGTTTGCGCTCTATCCATGCGCAAACTCCAATACCTTCTCTTTCAGCCACAGATTTACGAGCGTTTCCGGCAAAACACCTTTCAGAGACGCTAACCGATCAATACTGTCAGCCAGGTCTTTTTCGACGGCAAAATAATTTTTTTCAGCACCGAGTTCGACTTCAAAATGGGCTTCTTGCTGCATATCTTCATAATCGGCCAGGCTATGCGCATCCCAGAATTCAGCGGCAGCCTCCAGAGAACCAAATTCCTCTGGAATCGGTTCGCGGTGCGTCTTATTTTTTCGCATAACTTCTCCGTTCTTGATCATCCATTTCGCGAGCAGTTACAATTAAGGCTTCTTGCGATTTTTTATAGATGAATAAAACCACAACATATCGCCCTGCAAACGTTTACCCTCTTGCTGCATAAAGGTCTTCACCCTTTACCTTTCCTTTTTCCATCCGCGTAAATTTGGGTACGCGCTCAAACACTTCTTCGACTTCTTCTCGCGTTATGGCATGTTTCCGTAAAAGTTTATCTATAACGGCATGATACCAGATAAAACCTTTAATTTTCACAAACTCACCCTTCCGCTAATAATTCACGCCGACATTCCGGCGGGCTTTGTCGAGGTATTCGCTGCCGATGGCGCGGGCTTTTTCTGCGCCGCGCTTTAAAATGGCGCGGACGACATCCGGGTTTTTGACGTATTCTTCGCGTTTTTCGCGATACGGCCTGAAATAGTTCAAAATCGCTTCGAACAATTCCTGTTTGACATCGCCATAACGTAAGCCCGGTGTCAGGAAGCGGTCGCGCAATTGCTGGCGTCCGTCGGCATCGAGAAAGAGCGCGTACAAATCAAACAAAATATTCCCATCCGGGTTTTTCGGTTCTTCCACTGGCGTGGCGTCGGTTTTGACCGACATGACGCGCTTGCGCAGCGCTTTTTCGTCGCAGAAAATCGGAATCGTGTTGTCATAGGATTTCGACATTTTTTGCCCGTCCAATCCTGGAATTGTGGCGACTTCCTGCGGAATCTCCGGCTCTGGCAGCACGAACGTTTCACCATAGGTGTTATTGAAACTGATCGCAATGTCCCGCGTCACTTCGACATGCTGCTTCTGGTCTTTGCCGACTGGCACTTTGTGTGAGCCATACAGCAGAATATCCGCCGCCATCAGCACCGGATAGGCGAACAGACCGTGATTTGGCGTCAAGCCTTTGGCGATTTTGTCTTTATATGAATGGCAGCGTTCGAGCAACCCCATGCCAGTGACATTCGACAATAACCACGCTAATTCCACGACTTCCGGCACGTCGGATTGCACCCAGAAGATGGATTTCTCCGGGTCGAGGCCAAGCGCGAGAAAATCGCAGGCCGCTTCCAGTGTTTGCTGCCGCAAGCGCGGCGCGTCGAAAACCGACGTCAGCGCGTGATAATTGACGATAAAACAAAACAGTTCGTGCTCTTCTTGATACCCGATCATCCGGCTCATCATGCCGAAGTAGTTGCCGATATGCAAGTTGCCCGATGGTTGAATTCCCGATAAAATTCGCATCTGTTCCTCCGATTCCAAATTATGCCGACAGCGCCGGGAACGCTGCCACTGCGTTATTCTACCTTGTCTGAGTTAATAATTCATCCAGTTATAGCGGTTGAAACCGCTGTCTATACGCCATTGTCCTTTCAGGACAGGGCTTGCCGCGAAGCGGCAACGGAATACAGCCAGATGTTTATGAACATTAAAAATTAAATTCGGTAATCCTCGCAAAACCTCCCCCCCAGCCCCTCCCATTCGGGGAGGGGCTGGGGGGGGGGAGGTCAAAAGAGCCGTTACCGAATTATTTTTTTAATAATCATCAACATCTGGAATAATTTTCCCAGGCCGCAACCGGATTGGTCAATGTTCCCAATCCTTCGACCTCAATCGTGATGGTGTCGCCGGGCTGCATTAAGACTTTCGGCGTGCGGAACACTCCTACGCCGGGCGGCGTTCCTGTCAAGAGAATATCGCCTGGAAGGAGCGTGAACGCGGCGCTCGCGAACTCGATCAATTCGGGAATGCGGAAAATCAGGTTCGACGTGTTCGAGTCTTGCATGACGTTGCCGTTGAGCGTGGCGCGAATCCGCAAATTATGGGGATCAACAATCTCGTCTTTGGTGACAAGATACGGCCCAAGCGGGCAGAATGTGTCGAGAGATTTGCCGCGCACCCATTGTTTATCGCCGAATTGCAGGTCGCGGGCGGACACGTCGTTGGCGTTCAGATACCCGGCGACATAGTCGAAGGCGTCTTCTTTGCGCACACATCGGGCGCGTTTGCCAATCACCACGCCGAGTTCGGCTTCGTAATCCACTTCTTTCGTCAAATCGGGCGGCCAGGTAATCGCGTCGCCATGCCCGATGACGGAGGTGGGGAATTTGGCGAAAATAATCGGACGTTCGGGAATCGGCGCGTTCTGCTCGCGACAATGGTCAATATAATTTTGCCCGATTGCCACCACTTTCGACGGGTTCGGAATCGGCGCGGCAAGCTTGAGGGACGCGAGCGGAAATAAAAATCCCCAGTCTTCCCAGCTTTTGCGGTATTCTCGCGCTTCATCCAGCAGAATGCGAACCGTTTGCACGGCGTCATCCCCTTGTTCCACGAATATTTTCAAACTGGACGCATCAACCTCTCTTGGCGATGCAAACGAATAGGCGGCGGCCTTGACATCAAGCACGGTCGTATCGTCCAATAAAGCGCCGACAAGCTGTTGTTCGTCTTGTATGTAAGTCAGAAGCTTCATAAAATAACGACAACGAATCAAAGAAAGGAACGAATATTTTGATGATTTTATTCGTTCCTTTCTTTAGATTCGCATAGTTTCTCTGGGCTGACAGATATTTATAAGAATGCATCACGTTCCAAACGCGCCTCGATGAGCTTTCGCGCCACATCGCGGGCAATTTCCAATGTTTCCATAACCGTGCGGCCTTGCGCGACTAATCCAAGCAATTCATCGCTCGTTGCTAAATAAACCCCTTCCGGCAATTTTTCAATGTGCAATTTCACCATGCGTTCCATATTATTGAAATTTCCTTCTTCTAAAAGCTATGAATACTGCCGCTGCGTTTCAAAGGCGAATTCCTGCGCGGTTTCATACGCTTCCGGGCGCATCTCGCGTTCCTCGATTTGGCCGCCGAGCGCGTCTTCCAGCGCCTTTGTCAGATCAAGGCAATTCATCCCTTTCACGCCGCGCACTTCGACTTTCACCTGTCCGTTCGGTTCGATAACGACATCAATTTCTTGTAGTTCCATTGTTTTTAGCCACAGATTTTCACAGATTACACAGATTACACAGATTGTAAAGCATCTGAATCTGTGCAATCTGTGAAAATCTGTGGCAATTACGCCATCCGCCGCAAGCGCAGATGAATTCGGTTGCCTTCATGGGTTTCTTCGACCAAATCAAAGCCTTGTTCCGCCAATTTCGCCCGCGTGGCGTGATAGGCGTACCGCTGCTGCAATTTCGAGATGAATTCTTTATGGTCAATCCCTTTGACGCCATACCAATCGGCGACACATTCGTAGGCATCGCCGCTTTTCTTGAACCCGATGTCGTAACTCAGGAGTTTCTTGCTTTTCAGTCTGATTTCGACGTCAGCCTTTTTGCCAGCATACCCTTTCGCCTGCAAATGTTCGCCAACTTCGTATTCGAACCCTTCGTCTTTCAGCGCTTGCAGCAAAAACTCCTTCTCTACCATTTTTGTTCTAATACGGCTGAAATGTGACATAACCCCTACCTATTTTCGCCGTAGGCGATGAGGTTTTGTAGAACATGCGCCCTATACGGTTATATTCGCCGTAGGCGATATGGCCGCAACCGCTACGCGGTAGAAAATAGGCGCGGTCTCTTTCCTACAATACCAAAAGCCCTACGGGCTAAATAATGATCATTTACGTTAATTTCACCACCGGATAATCTCGCAGCACGGTCGCGCCGGAGTGAATATCCTTTGTCGTAATCAGCAGGCGTTTGTTGCCATCAATCGCGAAACTGACCTCAAACCGCGCTTCGCCTTTGACTGCTGGAGGATCCGCGTTTAAAAAAGTCGGGTTCTGCTCGTTCATCCAGAAATAGGTGCGCTGCTCCTCTGCCTCTGGCGACATAGGCGCAAGTCGCGCCGCGCCGGACGGATCGAAGACCAATTCCACGCCCGCCGCCGCTTTGCGCGAGCGTTCGCCGACTTCGAAAATCGCGATGCCGAGATGCGTCTGACCGTCGTGCGTCGCTTTGACGAGGAAATTATCTAACGGCGTTTCAGTCGGATACGGCGTGCCGCGTTGCACGAGCGTGCGGAATTCATATCCTGTTTTGCCCCGGCTGACGTGCCGAATCGCGTAATCGTGCTGGATGTGATCGTAAAAATCCACGCCCGCCACGAACGCCGCCGCGCCGCGCGCCACTGCGTCAAGCGGGCGGTTCAGCATGACGCGCTCCTTACCGAACATCCGCTTGACGGTTTTTTGAATCGAAGGAATCTGACTGCTGCCGCCCACCATCAGCGCCGCTTTGATGTGATCTTGATCGTAGCCGCGTTCCTGCGCATGACGCAGGGCGCGGCGCAACGCTTGATCGATCAGCGTGAACGCGTCGTGTTCGTCAAGCATTTCTTCAAACTGTGCTTGCGTGAAAGCCGCTGAAAACGTCACGTTTTTTTCTGGATGCGCGACGGAAATTTCGACTCGTTCCTGCACCGATAGAAGCTCTTTCACGCGCTCGCATTCCACCAACAGCATCCGGCTCATGCTGCGGACATCTTCGTCGTAATCCTGCCGATTGTTTTGCCGCAGAATCTCCTGAAAGAGCCATTGATCAATCGTCGCGCCGCCGAGTTCCACGCCCGCTTTACCCAACACGCGGCAGCGCCGCCCGACCTGCGAACCCGCCTGTTCTTCAATCAAGACGACGGACACATCGAGCGTGCCGCCGCCAAAATCGAAAATCAGATACACGTCGCCGGGCTGAATGTGCGCCCCGTAGCCCAAAGCCGCCGCCGATGCTTCGTCAATCACGCGAAAGCGCGGCATTCCGACTGCCTCCGCCACGCCGGTCAACCAGTTTTCGTAATGCTCGAACGCCTCCACCGGCACGGTCAGGGCGATCTCTTCATCCTGAATGCCAAGCTCTTGCGCCGCAAAGAGCAGCACGGCGGAGAGAAAATCTTTGCCCGCATCGAAAAACGAGACGTCCTGTTCCGGCAGTTTTTGCTTGCGCGTGTTGCGGTTGGCGATGTAGCGCTTCATCCAACGGAATGTGCGCGGCGAATCATAGAGTTGCTGCTGAAACACCTGTCCGCCGATCCAGCGCCGCTTGTCCGGCGCGTAGTGAATCAGCGACGGCACGACCGAAAAGCGCTCGCTGCCGTACTGATGAAAATAGCCGTAATCCGGGATATGAAACGGCGCTCCCTCTTTTTTCGTCTCATCCCAGACCGCGATCACCGTATTCGACGTGCCGAAATCAATTGCCAATCGTCCTGCCATGCTCTAAGCTATTCCCCTAAAAAGAATTATTGAACTCATGTTACGCAGCCGATTCGAGACGAATGACCGCACACTCCCTCCGGGGAGGGGTTGGGGGTGGGTTCTTGACACGAGCAATCACTCACGGACGAACCCACCCCTTGCCCCTCCCAGGAGGGGAATTGTCGGCGGCGCTGCGTAACATCAGNAGATAGTGCCCTGCCCAGATTGAGTCGCTGGTGGAGGAGCCGTGTAGCTCTGTGGAACTGCTGGTTTCTCCCGGGTCTGCGGTCGTGGAGGCGATCGGTATTCCTGAGGAATCTCCACAGTCCTGCGCGAAACACACCCACTGAAGAAAAGAGGTACAAAAATCGTCATGGCAACTATCCAGAAACAACCCCGCAACCTCTTCATCTTCCCTTTCCTCTCTTTCCCTTTCTGAATCCGTTCCCACAGTCGCTCCAGAAGGCCATGGGGCTGACCGTTCTTCGTGCTCTTCGTCGTAAAGAATCCTCGATTTTGGAAGGATCGGTCTTTATCCAACGCATGATGGCTTCTCAATGAGACCACACAACGACCGTTTGTAGGTCGGGTTTCCATACCCGATACATTAGTGCAAAGGCTGTCGGGATTGGAATCCCGACCCGCTTATTGACAAAGCACGACGCATGAGGCTGGAGAACCGAAAAGAATCATTTCTTGTGAATCGGGCACAATTCCTGGGGGACAAGATCGCTGAGAAAGAACTCGAGTCTTTTCTGAGTGCAGGAATTTGTGGCCAGTCGTCCTGATTCCGCACACACTATTCGCTGAACTACTCCTGGAGGTATGCGGAACGGTTCAGGATGAATCCATGGGAGAATCCGCTGGAAGAATCGGGCCCATACTCTTGCAGCTCCCTGGGCACCTGTCAGGTTGGTGGGACGATTGTCGTCGTAGCCAACCCAGACGACAACGACGAGATCGGTTGTGTATCCGGCAAACCACGAGTCGATATAATCACTGGTAGTTCCAGTTTTTCCCGCACAGGGAAAATCGATCCCCATGCTTCGGATCACTTTTCCCGTCCCCCGGTCCACCGCTCCCTCCAACAGGTTAGTGACCAGGTATGATTTTGCGGGAGTTGCAACACTCACCAGATCCACATGTCGTCTTTCCTTGATCTCTCCCCTTTCGCTCACCACTTCCTTGAGAGTAAGAAGAAACGGCTTCTGACCATCATTGTCCAAAACGGCATAGGCCGAAGCCAGCTCCATCGGAGTCACTTCAAAAGCTCCCAGGGCTATCGATGGAACCGGCTCAATCGTCGATTGAATTCCCAGACGGCGAAGAGAGGCGATGAGATCGTCAAGACCCACATTCATGGCAACCTGAACGCTTGCTGCATTCAGTGATTCTTCCAATGCCGTTCTCAGTGAGACATAGGCCAAAACTGAAGTTTCAGCCGACTAATACCGATTCTCTGAATACATGTCCCATGCGCCCGCCCTTCCCTTAACACCTCACAGGTCTTGAAGACCTGTGAGGTGTGTGGACATGATGCATGTTCCAGAGAATTGGTATAACATGGCAGGCCAAAGCAAGCTTTGGCACTCCTTACAAGGCCGTTAATGATTCGATTTCAATGTCAAACGTGCTATCGGCAAGATATTCCGCCCGCATTCCGATGTCAATATCAAAACGCCGCTGCCAGGAAATCAGCTGTAGCAGAAAATCGAGCCACACCCGTTCCGCGTCGGAAATTTCCGGTTCATGCCGCCGCCGTTGTAACAGAAGGACATCTTCTTCGTCAACATTCTCCACATTCAACTGTGCAATATCTACCGGCGCGAATCCCCAGAGTCGCACTGTGTTATCCCGCATTCCACCTACCAGAATGCGCCCGTTCGCGCTAAGCGCAAGGGCGGAAATTTCGGCCTGTCCGTCGCGCAGCGTTTTGATCAGGCGATGTTCCGGCACGCTCCAAACCCGAATCGAGCCATCCGCGCTGCCGCTGACAATAATCGTGCCGTCGGCGGAGAGTGCCCCGGCGGTGACGCGGTCGGTATGCCCTTCGAAGGCGCAAATTTCGCGCTCGTGATCATACGACCAGAAACGCACCTGATGATCCGCGCCGCCGCTCATGAAGGCGCGATGATCGGCGGCAAGGCAGGTGACTGCGCCGTCATGCCCTGCAAAGGTCGCGAGCAGCCGTCCAGCGGCAGCGTTCCAGAGCCGAATCTGGCCGTTCGCGTGTCCGCTGATGACATGCTGCCCGGCGCTATCAGTCGTTAAGGCGCTGACCGCCGAGCCGGTATCTATGACCGCATGACGGCGCTGGCCGGTTTGCCAGTTCCAGAAGCATATTCGGCCATCGTCACTTCCGCTGACTAACAGAGATTGCGCATGATGCAGGGATAACGCGCTGATTGCCGCGGAATGCCCGCTCAGGCGATTCAGCGGTAATCCTCCCGGAAAATTCCAGAGACGCACGATGCCATCTTCGTCGCCGCTTGCCAGCGCAGAACCGTCAGGGCAGGCGGCCAGACAGGTCACGCGCCCGTTATGCCCTCGCAGCGTTTTCGAGGCGGCAATGCGGCGATAGGGGGAATGGCCGCTTTCTATCGGCTTTGCCGAATAGGACATCATCGCCGAGACTTCATCCGGCAGATTCCAGATGCGGATGATATTGCCGTGACTCCCGACGGTGAAAATCCGCCCTTCCTGATGCAGGCTCACGCTCGTCACCGCGTCCGCATAGCCCTCTAATCGCGCCACGCAGGGGAGCAGCCAGCTTTCCGAGCGCGTTGCATGTTGCTGACACGCTTCAGCCAGTCGCACAAGCGCGGCAAATTCGTCGCGTTCGACCGACTGTAGCGGCTGCCAGCCTGCTCCGTTCAGGCAGGAGAGAATCTGCATGCTCCACCGCGCCGGGGCGATCTGCGCCATGCGCCAGAGTTCGTCCCATGCCTGATGGCGGCGGAATTGTTCCAGCATCGCCGCCCAATCGTCATGCTCCATTTTCTGCACTAAATGCTCGCTGGCGGCAAAGGCAGCCAGCACATCCGCTCGCCCGGCCTGGCGCGTCACTGTCGCGATCCGCCGCTGCAATGCGCGGCTTGCGCTTTTATACGCGGCGCGTAAAAATCGGCCTTCGAAATCAAAGGCGTCGTATTGCGCCCACTGGCCGGTCAGCGCGTAAAACATGGCGCGTTGATACGGATTGCTCGGCGCGTAGCGCTTTTTCATCACGATTTCAAGGGCGCGAGGATGCTGCCACTCAATCACCAACGCGCAGAGCGCATCGCGGGCGGCGGCGCTTCCGGCCTCGGCCATTGCGTTCAGCAGGCGCATGGCATGTCGCGCGCGGCTTCCCTGATGATTTTCTGAAATCATCGCGCTCAGTTTCGCGGCAAAATGCGCTTGCAGATCATCGGCATGCGGCACGTATTGACCAGTACAGACAATTTCCCACGCGGTCGGGTGGTCGTGCTGCGCGATTAAGCGGCAAAGCGCATCGCGGGCGGCAGCGTCGCCAGCGTAGGCGCGTCGCGAAAGCGCCTGCAAAATCGGCTTTTCTAATGCGGCGTGCTGCGGCTGCATGACAATCTCAATCAGCGCCATCATCGCTTCCGGCGAGCCGTCGTTCACCAACGACTTGATCGCCAACCGCTGCATTTCCCACCCAACCAATGGAAGGCCGCTTCGCAGGCGGTGAATCTGTTTTTGAATATCGTGTGACATCGGTTAAATATACATAGAGACGCCCCCCGGGGCGTCTCTACCCCCCTCCCCTTGCCCCTCCCAGAAGGGGAATGTGTGCGTTGGCAGTCGTCGCATTCCCCTCCTGGGAGGGACAAGGGGGGGGCTCACATATAACATTGCGCATCGCGTATTTAATTTTATCCTTTCTTACACACATCCTTGTAGTTTCCCGGCGCGGCGATGTCAAGAAAATGCGTCGAAATTTCGCGATTTGCAAGATGCTCAGCATAGCGCGATCTTCCACAATTCAGCAGAATATCGCTTGACAATTTCTCTGATTTTCGGATGAGATATGAAGATTCGAAAACGCAACGCTTCTGTCGCTGTATGCACGACAAATAGGCGAACAGCTAACGCATACCATAGGTGCAAGATGCTATCATGGATTCAGCAACTCTTTTGCATAATGGGCTGGTGTCATTAAAGCCGCTCATCGGCATGATGTTCGTGCTGCTGTATGTCGGGTTGATCATGTTCAACAACAAACGGCTGCGCGTGGTCTGGAGCGTGGTGGGCGTTCTATTTCTCGCCACGTTGTTCAAAGTCTTCGGCTTTCATCTCATTCGAGGCATTTCGACGATTCTGAGGGATTATCTTTCTTCGATTAGCTGGAATGTCCTGGGCATTTTCACCGGAATGTCTATGATCGCCTACTTTTTTATTGAATCGCGGATGCCCGCCTGGCTTGCTGATTGGTTTATCGCTCGTTCCAGAACGGTCGGCATGGCGATGCTCTGGCTCTGCGCATTAGCAGGAGGGATTTCCGCGTTTGTGGATAATGTCGCGACCGTGTTGATCGTTGCGCCGATTGCGACCGCGATTGCCAAACGCCTGAAGGTCTCGCCCGTGCCGCTGCTGATTGGCATTGCGATTTCATCGAATCTGCAAGGCACGGCGACGCTGGTGGGCGATCCGCCCAGCATGATCGCCGGTGCGTTTATCTCACAGCAAGGCATTGGTTTCGGGTTTAATGAATTTTTCTGGTTCTGGGGCAAGCCGGGGTTATTTTTTACGGTGCAGTTCGGCGCGTTGTTCGGCTTTCTTGTGTTGCACCAATTATTTCGCAAACACAAACAACCTGCGTTCATGCCTGAGCCAGTCAAAATCGAAAGCGTCGCGCCAACTATTATCCTGCTTTGTGTCATTGCCAGCTTAGCGGTCGCGACGAAATTCGACCCGAATTTTTCCTATTTCGGCGGCACGTCAGCCTGTATCGGCGCATGCATCGGCTTTATCTGGCATCATTTTCATAAAAGCAAAAATGCCGATGGCGCGTTCGACCACCAAAAAGGCATGACTGCGAATTTGGCGATCTTAAAACATTATGACATCGAAACGCCACTTTTTTTGTCTGCCATTTTCATTTTAGTCGCCTTAGTCGAAAAATGCGGATTAGTCGGCGATATGGCGGTGCTGATTCAATCCATGTTTGGCAAGAATCTGTTCGTCACCTATACCGTGATCGTCTGGATGTCAGTCGCATTAAGTGGGTTTATTGACAATATTCCGTATATCATGGTCATGCTGCCGGTGACGGCGCAACTCGGCAAATTGATGGGCGGCGACGCGCCGCAGCAAACCTTTATTTTGTTAGCGTTCGGCTTGCTAATTGGCGCATGTCTCGGTGGAAACTGCACGCCGGTCGGCGCGTCGGCGAATGTCGTCACTATCGGCATGTTGAAAAAACAGGGGCATGACGTGACGTTCGGGCAATTCATGAAAATCGGGATTCCGTTCACCGTCGCTGCGACATTTGCAGGTTATCTGTTTATCTGGTTCTTGTGGAGTTGAAAGACTCCGTTATTTCCCAGAGGGTGAAACCTCTGTCTGTATTCCGTTGCCCTTTCAGGGCAGAAATCTGCCGCGAAGCGGCAATGGAGTACAGACAGATGTGTTAACATCTGGAGTTGTTACGAATCAATTTATTATGGAGGATATATGGAACAATTATTCGTCGGGTTGTATAATCTTCACTGGCAGCAACTTGTGATGTATGTCATTGGAGGCGCGTTGATTTATCTTGCTATCAAAAAAGATTACGAGCCGATGCTGCTGCTGCCGATTGGATTTGGCGCAATTCTCGTCAACCTGCCGCTCAAAACGATCTGGGAATTTGAAAAAGTTCATGATAAAACTGTCAGCGCGTTAGTGCAATCGAATCCCGATTTACAGGCGTTTTTTGTGGAACATTTGCATTACACGTTCGAAAACGGGAAGGCGATGGTCGCTGAGCCGAGCATCTTGCAACTGTTTTTTAACAGCGGCATTTTGACGGAACTGTTCCCGGTCTTGATTTTCCTTGCCGTCGGCGCAATGATTGATTTTTCACCGCTGTTGAAAAACCCGAAAATGCTGCTGTTTGGCGCGGCGGCACAGTTCGGCATTTTCTCGACGGTGTTAATCGCCTTAGCATTTGGGTTTGATCTGCCGACAGCGGCGTCAATCGGCATTATCGGCGCGGCGGACGGCCCGACCTCGATTTTTGTGGCGTCAAAATTTGCGAAAGATTGGCTGGGGCCGATTTCGGTGGCGGCCTATTCGTATATGTCGCTCGTGCCGATTATTCAGCCGCCGGTCATTCGGCTGCTGACGACGCGGGAAGAGCGCCTGATTCGCATGGACGCGCACGATACGCCCGTGCCGAAAATCGTCCTGATCATTTTTCCGATTGCTGTGACGATGATTTCAGGGATTGTCGCGCCCGTCAGCGTGCCGCTTGTCGGATTTTTGATGTTCGGCAATTTGCTCCGCGAAGCAGGAGTGGTGGAACGCCTATCCAAAGCCGCGCAGAATGAATTAGCGAATCTTGTCACGTTGCTGCTCGGCATCACCATCGGCGCAACGATGTCGTATGACAAATTTTTGAAGGGCGACACGCTGCTGATTCTCGCGATGGGGCTGGTGGCCTTCATTTTTGATACAGCAGGCGGCGTGTTGTTCGCCAAACTGCTGAACATGTTCTCGACGCAGAAAGTCAACCCGATGATCGGCGCCGCCGGAATTTCCGCGTTTCCGATGTCGTCGCGAGTCATTCATAAGATGGGACAGCAGGAAGATTTTACGAACTTTTTGCTTATGCCCGCTGTCAGCGCAAACGTCGCCGGACAGCTTGGCTCGGTTGTCGCCGGAGCGATGGTGCTAATGCTTGTGCC
Organism: Candidatus Moduliflexus flocculans; assembly: GCA_000739515.1. Taxonomy (GTDB): domain Bacteria; phylum Moduliflexota; class Moduliflexia; order Moduliflexales; family Moduliflexaceae; genus Moduliflexus; species Moduliflexus flocculans. Next base: position 564,996 of record DF820457.1, on the reverse strand, counting down.
CTGGTTGTTGGGCTGGTAATTTTCTGCGATGCCGCCGTTTTCCCCTCTTGGGAGGGGCAAGGGGTGGAGAACGTTTTAAAGGAGAATGAACGATGGATAAACTTGGATTAGGGATTCAATTGATGATGTACGGATTAGCGGGCGTCTTTACCGTCTTAATCATGTTTTACGGCATGATCACCGGGCTGATGAAACTGTTTCCATATAAACCGGAAGAGACGAACAAATAGGTTTTGCACATGAACACCTCACAGGTTTGTGAAACCTGTGAGGTGTTTTTTATTTCTATCCGTACAAATAATGTCCTTCCGGCTGCAATTCTTCGAAACGCCGATCTTCTCCCAATGCGAGAAAATGCCGAATATCATAGCAGAGATGGCATTTCAGCGCGTATCCCGCCGCAGGCACAAAGCCGAATTCGTTGGTCGCGTAACGGAATAACGCGCCGATTCCGCCCGCGTAGAGCCGCGAGAGCAGCGGGTATTTCTCCGTGCTGAGCGGCGAGCCGAGATCGTCGCGCTGAATCGCTAAGCCCGCGCATAAACCGGGAAGATAATTCCCATCCAGGTCAATGTGAAAATGCGCCGTGTTTGCCAATTCGCGGCAGCCGCCAGAATGTTCGGAAATCAGGTGTTCCGCTGGCTTTTGCGGCAAGTATGCGCCGAACGTTTCCAACGCCCGCCCCCCGTTCGAAATCCAATAACGCTGCGGCAATTTCGCGACATAATCCCGCCCGAATTTTTTCTGATATTCGTCGAGGGGCTGCCACAGGGCAGCCCTTTTTCATGATCCTGTTCAATCCCGGGGGATCGGTTTCAGTCGGTGAGTGTCCAGGTATATGTCGGGTCGCCCGAGATATAAATCAGGTTTGAAGACCAGACATAGTAGGAGTTCTGGTCATATGCCTTGAAGTAATAATACCCCGGATCCATATCGATATCGATCGAACCGCCCGACGAGATGTAGTAGCTCCCCAGAAGGTCGCTGCTCCAGGTCTCGTATCCGTATTCCTGACTGTAAAGATAATAAATACTGAAGCTTGAGGAATTGAGGACCCGGAATGTTCCAGCGACGATAATGCTAACCGAATCTTCCGCGGTTTCCTTTCCGTCTGAAACGACCACCTTCAATGTATATGTGCCTGACGCCGATGGAGTCCATGTGACCTGACTCGAAGTGGCCTCGGTCTGTTCGACATCATCTTTGTACCAGGTATATGTCAGCGTGTCGTTGTCAGGATCCACAGCGGTTGCCGTAAGGGTTATTACCTGGTTTATTATCGGGCTTTCCGGTGAGTAGGACAGGCTCACCGTCGGGCTTTCATTGAACAATCCCCCAAAGAACGGTTCCAGAAGCTCGCACCCCGTAAAAAATGTAAACACGAACAGGACGACAAGTAATAAGGCCAGTCGATTTGCTCTTCGCATCATTCCCCCCTTTCGCCGTACCGAAGCTGAACATAATGTATTTACTTTCAAGGGTATCACTTGTTTTCCGGTATCTCAATGAATACCGGGGGTTTCTTCGCGATAACGGGCGATTTTTATTGAAAAAGACCGCTGAAGAAGAGGTCCCTTTATGATACAATAGGAATTGCTCCTGTAAAAAGAATATCGCTGAGGTGGAGGTATGAGCATGGATCGTTCGTCTTCGAGGATCGTCCCGGTCGTCATTACCCTGATTCTGGCATTTGTGGGCCTGCTTTCCGGCTGCGCGTCGACGGATACGTCGAACGGAGGTTCCGCGGCGGGTGGTTTCGGAAAAGGCAAACCCGTCTGGATAACCAACTACCCGACCGACCC
>DF820457.1:555569-563140 GCA_000739515.1 Candidatus Moduliflexus flocculans | reverse complement strand
GGGTTCTTGACACGAGCAATCACTCACGGACGAACCCACCCCTTGCCCCTCCCAGGAGGGGAATTGTCGGCGGCGCTGCGTAACATCAGTTACTTATTGTCTCAAGCTCGTAAAAAATTCTTGACAAAATATATTAGAATATTCTTATATACAAATATTGTCATTTACTAACAGGTTGTATACGCTTCATGCTTACGGAAACTTACAGAACAGGGAAGCAGACGTTATCGGTCTCAGAGGGTCGTGAAGTCTCACGAGCTTCTTTTCTGATCGCGTCTGTTTTTTTATGATGAAGGTCTTTTCAAAAACACACCGTCAAACTATTCAATACAGCATGTTAATCATTATTGCGCTGACAATCGGGCTTGGCTGGAAATTTCCGATTGTCGGCTTTTCCGTACCGATTGTGATGGTAACGGGCGCGATTGTCGGCATCTTCAAAGGGCGATTCGTGTGCGGCAATCTCTGCCCGCGCGGCAGTTTTTTCGATAGAGTGGTGACGCTATGGAATCGGAAAAAGACGATTCCGGGCTGGATGCGCGACATGCGTTTTCGCTGGGGCGTGTTTATCGCACTGATGAGCCTGATGGTCTTTCGGCTCGCGCAGCAGCCATTTTCAATCGCCCACTGGGGCAGCGTCTTCTGGCAGCTTTGCGTCATCACAACAGCTATCGGGGTCGTGCTTGGTTCAATCTATCACCCGCGCACCTGGTGCGCCTTCTGTCCGATGGGAATGCTGCAAAACGTGCTCGGCGGGGCAAAACATGCATTGCATATTAACGCGGCAGCCTGTAAATCCTGTCGTTTGTGCGAACGGAAATGCCCGATGGCGTTGTCCATCGTCACGCATAAACATGTTGGCAAAGTCGGACATCGCGACTGTTTGAAATGTGCGGAGTGCATTCATACCTGTCCGACCAGAGCGCTATCATTGAGAAAAAATTAGCCAGGATTATACCAATTGCGGATCAGTTCCTTACAACAACGACAACGAATGAAAGCAAGGAACGAATTCGAGCCACGTCATGCGTTCAATTTGTTCCCTTCTCCTATTCGTTGTTGTGAGGAACTGAAAACAGAATCCACCAACATTCTCTCTACGCGAAACGCCGTCCTACCTCGATTTTGACAATCGCATTATCACAGTAGGAATTCCCGCCGGATTCAATCCTCTGTCTTTACAACCAGCAAAACCAGCGTCGAGATATAATTTTCTCGCTTTTCGCTCCTTTAAAGAACTCAATGTGAGGTTGTCATCTTGTAAACTATTTTGCTTGTCCTGACCGTGTCATCACACCTGTTAACCTACACGTGAGTGTCAAGAAAATGCGTCAGGATTTGGCGTTACATCTGCGTTTCGTCTCATTTCGAACGCTTGTCATGCCTCTCGAATATACTGGAGAACTTCGCTTGCGGGAATTGCCTGCCGCCGCTGAATATGCCGCCGCTTGCGCCAGGTGCCTGGCAAGAGTTGAATGACTTCCCAGAACGCGCGAAACAACGATGGCCGCACGAATAGCATATAGCCCAGGATCAGGCATTCTAAGCGGAGTATCTGGGGCAGACCTGCGAATAAAACGCGCCAGGAGGCGTTCTTTAACATGGTCAGATAGCGGTTTTTAATGATATGGCGTTGGATAAAATACGGCTTTTGCGTGAAACTGACACGCGGAATCCAGGGAATGCGCTCGAACCAGGACAACGGGCGCGATTGTTCCGACAGGCCGCCGCCGCGAAAATGATACGCGACTGCTTCTGGAAGATAATACGCCTTCCAGCCGAACAACTGCGCTCGCCAGCCGATGTCTAAATCTTCGTAAAACGCGAAATAATCAGCGTCAAAATAGCCGCTGTCAAGCCGAATCTGCTCTAACATGGCGCGGCGATACAGGGCGACCGCGCCGCATGACGAAAACACATAGCCTGCCTGTTCGTATTGCCCTCTGTCTTCTTCATCATATCCGCGCTCGAATGGCGTGAGATTTTTCCGCAGGAATTGGCCGGTGGAATCGAGCGTCTTCCGGTCGAATCGGAGTAATTTACCGGAAAAAATGCCGACTTCGGAATGCTGTTCTGCGCAAGCGCTCAGCCGTCCGAGAAAATCAGCCTCCAGAATAACGTCAGGATTGATAATCAGAATAAATTCGCCGCGAGCATGAGCGATCCCCTGATTCGCGCCGCCGCAGTAGCCAAGATTCTCCGCATTCAGGAACAGGCGATCCAGCGGTTCCTGTCGCAGCCATTCTTGCGATCCGTCGGTCGAGGCGTTATCAATGGCAATGATTTCGACATCCTGACAGGTCTGGATTCGAAGCGATTCCAGGCACTCGCGCAAAAATTTTTTTCCATTCCAGTTAATCACGACAATTGAAATCATCAGTTTTTCTCATCTTTTCAAACAACACGCAAGAGATCACATCTCCAGAGTTCGAAAGTTACGAAGGATTGGCAGTCTCGTCCACGTTCACTAAAATGAACAAACATCATTTGTCAAGCATTCAGAAGATTTTTTCTTGTTGACAGGCTTTTCTACAAGATTATCTTGACACTTGAGAGATTATCGTGTACAAAGAATACGTCAAAATACAAGATTTGTCAGGAGATTGAACGTATGAAATCATCAGGAATCGCGTATGTGCTATGGTGCGCAGGTCTCTTTGGGGGCTGCGGCATCCATCGTATTTATTTAGGAAAATATGGAACCGGCCTGTTATACCTGTTTACGTTCGGGTTATTCGGGATCGGACAGTTTATTGATTTGTTTCGCATTCCCGGCATGGTGGAAAGAGAAAATCTGAAAGAACAACTTCGGCAGGGCGCGACCGTGAATGTGAATATTCATGGCGCGGCAGGGGCAGCGAATGTCGTGGTGGAACATCGCCAGACGGCGCAGGCCGTTCCCCCGCCATTGCCTCAGACGAAAGAAGAGCCAGAGACTGGCAAGGCCCTGGAAGCGAAGATTTTACGCTTAGCGCGGAATTTTCACGGCAGGCTGACGCCGCTGGAATTGGCCGCTAATAGCAGCTTATCGTTGGAAGAGGCTGATAACGTGCTTGAAAATATCGTGCGGCGCGGCTACGCCAATATGGAAGTGTCTGACGCTGGCTCGATTGTGTATGAATTTCCGGGCTTTTTAGAACTCAACCCTCCAAAACGCAACGAATTGGATGAGTACGAGACGATTTAACTTCGCCTGAAGCGATCCGTCCTCCCTTCAGGCGCTTTTCCGAAACCTAAACACAGAAGGTTATGAAGATGCAAAATTGTTTAACTCGATGGGTGAGTGTGCTTGTCGTCCTGTGGGCTCTCTTGTGGTGTTTGCCCGCTTACGGACAGGAAACAGTGAGCGTAACGCAAGATCAATTAGAATTACGCAGCGATCCCGCCGATAATGACGAAAATATTCTCGGCACGTTACGCGCCAACACGCCGGTCACGTTTACCGGCAAAGTGTCCGGAAACTGGTATCAAGTGACCGCGCCGAACGGTCAGACCGGCTGGGTGCATCAATCAGGCGTGTCCCGCCCGAAAAGCCTGGTGAAACCAACGCCGACGCCGAAACCCGTTGTTACGCCAAAAGTGGAAAAAACTCCTGCCCAGCCAACCTCGCGCGCAGTTTCGAAACCAGCAGAAAAGCAGGAAAAACAGCCTGAAAAAGCGCCAGCCTCTCAAACTGCGCGTGACGAATTGGATACGCTCAACAAACAATATAAAGCGCAGCTTGACGAAAAAGACCGCCGAATCGCCGAAATCTCCAAAGAACTGGATGCGGTCAAAATCAAGCTGACAGATGCGGGAAAAACGGCGACAGACCTTGAACAATTGCGAAAGTCAGATGAATCGAAATTGGCGGAAATTCAGACGCAAATCGCCTTATTAAACGACACCATTCAGCAAAAAGAAAACGCCCTCGCCGCGCAAAAAGCAGAATTTGCTGCTGTTCAAGAAGAATTACACAAACAGACCACTTCTCAGCAAACGGCCTCATTGCAACGCACTTTGTTATTCGTCTCTCTCCCCTTAAATCTGCTCGGACTTATTCTGCTTGGCTACTTTGGCATCCGGCATATTGCGAACAAACAGGAAAAAGCGCTTGAAACTCTGCCGCATGCGCATGAAACCGAGTTGGCTTATCCTGACGCCGTTGCCGCAGAAAAACCGGTGAAACGCCCATCTTCCGGCTCCGTAAAAATTCAGATCGGCAAAGAAATGACCGATTCGCAGTTAAAAGATTTGGATGTGATTATGACAAGCTCCTCGCCGGAAGCAGCGGCGGCTCCAACAGAAGACAGCATCGCGCCTGCACAAGAGGACGAGGTTGAAATCGAAGAAACGGTCATTGATTTAGGCGACGCTCTTGACGATGAGTCCTCCGAGCATTTGGCGATGGATGTCTCTGAGCCGGGAGTCATTATCACCGACGAAACCATTATTGTGGATGAACCGATTGAGGTCGTTCGCGAAGACGTTGAGGAGATTTCCGAACACCACATCGAACCGAGCGCACCAGCGTTTGCGCCTGTCCCCGCCGAAACGATTGAAGAGCCGCCCGCGCTTGAAGAAATGGAGGAAAAGGTTGTCGAAGTGCCTGCGCCCGCCGCTTCGGTGATAGAAGAGTTTGAAGAAGTTGATGTCCAGGAACTTGAGGACGATGTCGAATTGGAGTTCGATGACGAAGATATTGAAGAAACCCCGGTGGGCGCGGACGCCGAAACAATCAGTCTGGATGACAACGACATGGACGCCCTGTTGGCAGATACGCCAAGCGTCGTTCAAACCGCCGACATGAATGAATTGTTAGAACCTGGCGAGTTAGAAGAACCGACCTTCGATGAAATCGAAATTGCCGGGGAACGTTTTGAAACTCTTCCGGAACGCGGAACGCAGATTATCGAGATGGACAGCGAAGAAGAACCCTATGGAGAAACGCCCGTAGAAGGCGAGATCGAGGACGATATTATGCTGGAATCCGAGCCGGGGATCATTGAAGACGTTGAGGAAGAACCGGAGGAGATGACTGCTCGAACAATTGTGCAAGTGCCACGCGTTGAAACAGCAGAGGAAGCCATTGAATTTGAGGCCGAAGAACCTTCCGAGCCATCGTTTGCTAATCTGCGCACACATGATGAAATTGACGAATTATTAGATATGATTGAGTCGCCTCTTCAAAGCGAACGCGCCTCCAAACAAGACGCCGATTCGCGAGGCTTTGCCGAACCGTCGCCGTATCTGATTGAGCCGGAACATGAGTCAGAAGACCTTGAAACCACCGGAACGATAGACGAAGAGAACTCGTCAGAACTGAAATATACGATTGAACTTGTCAGGGTTGGAAAAAACCGGGATCATGTGCTGCATATCCTGTCCAAAGTGCAAGGATTGCCGAAAACTCCTGAAGAGCTTCTTGTCAGCACGCCATGCACGATTGCGCGCGGCGCCAATAAGCAAGACGCGCAGAATTTTCAGATGCTGATGAAAAAATTCGGCGCTGAGGTGCGGTTGACGCAGCATTCCGGTTAATGGCATTGACACAAGAGCGTCTCCTCTGCGTTGAGGCGCTCTTCCAAAATGTGACCGTCGAAAACCTCCTGTTGCCGGGAAAAACGATGATTTGCGCCGTTGGCGCCGCTATCCGTTCCCTGAGCGTGTCGAAGGGAGCATGAACAACACGTTTTAATAGAACTTCACAGCCTTGCCCTCCTTGTAATCGTTCCGTCATTTCCCAGAATCCTCCTTTCAATCAGATTCTCGCTCTTCTCCTTGCATTCACATTTTTTCTTGACTTCTTTGCGACATTTTTGATAGCCCAAAAACGCGCATATCCCAATAACGCTTTCAGGAGGCTTTATGACCAGAAAACTTTTTCATGAAAATCAATATCTACAAAATTTTTCTTCAGTCATTGTTGAAAATTTCGAATATCGCGGCGTTCCTGCCGTTGTGTTGGAACAAACCGCATTTTACCCGACTTCCGGCGGGCAGCCCCATGATCTCGGCACGCTTGATGACGTGCCGGTCGTGGACGTGATTGAAGATGAAGCCGGTCGCATTATCCATCTGCTTGAACGCCCAATTCGCGGGCAGAGAGTACATGGTCAGATTGATTGGAAACGGCGTTTCGACCATACGCAGCAGCATACCGGGCAGCATCTTCTTTCGCAGGTCTTTCTGCGCCTCTGCGACGCCGAAACCACCTCATTTCACCTCGGCGCGGACAGCGCTTCGATTGACGTGAATCAGGCCGAACTTGACGCAGATACCGTCGAATTCGTCGAAGCCCTCACCAATCAAATCTTGTATGAAAATCGCGACGTGATCATCCATCATGTCGCGCAGGACGAGCTTTCCAGATTCCCGATTCGTAAACTGCCGACGGTCGAAGGAGTCATTCGCCTTGTGGAAATTAAGGATTTCGATTATTCTCCCTGCTGCGGCACGCATTGTGCTTCGACTGGCGAAATCGGCATGATCAAGATTACGAAAGTCGAAAATTACAAAGGGGGCAGCCGGGTCTATTTCTTATGCGGCAGCCGCGCCTTAAAGGATTACCAGCAGAAAGGGCGCATCATACAGCAGCTTTCGGAAACGATGAGTTCCGGGGAAGCTGATTTGCCTGCGCATCTCGGCAAGCTTCAGGACGAACTCAAAACGCTGCGCAAAGAGCGCCAGCAACTTGCGCAACAGCTTTTAGAAGCCGAAGCCCGCGCCTTATTGCCCGAACGCGAAACGATTGGCAAGATGTTTGTGCTGAAAAAACGCTTCGAGCAGCGCCCGCCGAAAGAATTACGCGCCTTAGCCTCTATGATCGCGGAACAAGCGCCGCAGACGGTCGTGTTGTTCGGCGATAGTTATGAGGGGAAAGCGTCACTTGTCTTTGCGCGGTCAAATGATCTGTCCATTCATGTGGGCGAATTGATGAAACAGGCGTGCGCGACGCTGGACGGGCGCGGCGGCGGTCAGCCACATCTCGCCGAAGGCGGCGGCGCAGCAGTTGAAAAATTAGACGAGGCGTTGCAATCGGGCTTGAATAGCCTAAAGGAGATTAAAACATGGGAATGACCGTATGGATTTCAACCTTAGATGATCGCAATCTCTCGAAAAATACGAATGATCACAGCATGATGTATCGCCATGCCGACGCGCTGGATGTCATCTGCGAACGACTGAATGTCGAGAAACTCTCGTCGTTTTTCGATTTTACCGATCTTCAGTATAATTTTCGAGAAGAATCGGACGAAGACAGCAAAGATCAGGAAGACGCGCTGGACCCGGAAACCGGCTGCGCATACGGAATAGATGACATGCAATGGTTCGATTCTGCCGCCGGATTCGCGATGCTGACCGCGCTTCAGATGAATGTCGGCGCGGCTGCCGAAATCAAGCTCAACGACGCAACACGGCGGGAACTCCTCGAAGAACTTGACGATTGCATCGCCATGCTGCGCGAATCCGCCGCACGAAACGGCAAATTCCACCTCGCAATGATTATCTGACGTTACGCAGCGTCGCCGACAATTCCCCTCCTGGGAGGGGCAAGGGGTGGGTTCGCCATAGCGCGATGCTCGGCCTCG
>DF820457.1:551837-555357 GCA_000739515.1 Candidatus Moduliflexus flocculans | reverse complement strand
CACCCACCCCCAACCCCTCCCTGGAGGGGAGTTTGCGACCATTCGCATCGAGCCTGCTGCGTAAGGTCAGTGATTATGTAACCTAACAACAATGAATTGAAGAAAGGAACGAATCGAAAGCGTGAGGCGGCTCAAATTCGTTCCTTCCTTCAATTCGTTGTCATGTTTTTGCAAGATATTGAGCATGTGCTGATATAATCTTCGCCTTTAACTTGCCTATAATTTTATTTATATTTTGACTTGACAAATTTCGCCAGATCAAAACGAATTGCATTCGTTGTTTTCTCGTAATTCGTCAGGAGTGCCAAAGCTTGCTTTGGCAGCGCGGCGACGCCGCGTGAGTGCCATCTCCTGTGTGTTCTCCTCCTATACGGCCAAAGCAAGCTTTGGTTTCCTGAGTTCTATCGGTGTACCGCTATGTCAACCACACATATTGTCATCAGAGGCGCCAAAGAGCATAACCTCAAAAACGTCAATCTTGAAATTCCACGCGATAAATTTATCGTGATGACCGGGCCGAGCGGCTCTGGCAAATCATCGCTCGCGTTCGATACGATTTACGCCGAAGGCCAGCGGCGCTATGTTGAATCGCTGTCGGCCTACGCTCGGCAGTTTTTGGATCAGATGGAAAAACCGGACGTGGAATCCATCGAAGGCCTGTCCCCGGCCATTTCCATCGAGCAGAAAACCGTCAGCCGCAACCCGCGTTCCACCGTCGGCACGGTGACGGAAATTTACGACTATCTCCGCCTGCTGTTCGCCCGCATCGGCAAGCCGCACTGCTGGCAATGCGGCAAGGAAATCACGTCGCAGACCGTGCAGCAGATGGTGGATAAAATCCTCGCGTTCCCGGAAGGAACGAAAATCCAAATTCTCGCGCCGATGGTGCGCGGACGCAAAGGAGAATATCGTCAGGTCTTTGAGGATTTGCAGAAACAGGGCTACATCCGCGTTCGCGTGGATGGCGAAATGCGCGATTTGTCCGATGAAATCGTGCTGGAAAAATATAAAAAGCACGACATTGATGTCGTCATTGACCGTCTTGCGATGAAAGACGGCCTGCGGCAGCGCATCGCCGATTCCGTCGAGCTTGCGGTCAAGTTGGGCGAAGGCATTGTCCGCGTCAGCGTCATAGATGGGCCGGAAATGCTCTTCAGCGAAAAACTCGCCTGCATTGACTGCGGCATCAGCTACCCAGAACTTGAACCCCGCATGTTTTCGTTCAACAGCCCGCACGGCGCATGTCCCGATTGCGACGGCCTCGGCACGCAGCGCGGCATTGACGCCCGGCTGGTCGTGCCGGATGCCACGAAATCCATCAACGATGGCGCGCTTGCCCCCTGGGGCATCGAAGGAAGCAGCTATTTTTATCAGGCCATCGCGTCAGTGGCGAAACATTACGACTTTTCCCTTGATACGCCGTTCGAAGACCTGCCGCCGCGTATTCAGCAGGTGATTTTATACGGTTCTGGCGACGAAAAAATTCAATATCATTATCAGAATGAAAACGGGAATTTCGTCTATCAAAAGGAGTTCGAAGGCGCGATTCCGCAGCTTGAACGCCGCTATAAAGAGACCGATTCCGAATTCATGCGGGGGAAATACGAGGAGTTCATGAGCATGGAACCCTGCCCGACCTGCCAGGGAAGACGCCTGAGCAAAGAGAGTCTGTCGGTCAAGATTCAGGGCAAACACATCATTGACATGACGCGCTTTTCCATCAAAGAGGCGCTGCACGTGTTTGCGACCATGCAATTCACGCCGCAGGAACAGGTCATCACCGCGCCGATTCTCAAGGAAATCAAGGCGCGGCTGAATTTCATGTCGAAAGTCGGCCTGAATTATCTGACGCTGGATCGCGGCACAGCGACGCTTTCCGGCGGCGAAGGCCAGCGTATCCGTCTCGCAACACAGATCGGCTCTGGCCTTGTTGGCGTGTTGTATATTCTCGATGAACCGAGTATCGGCCTGCATCAGCGCGACAACACGAAATTGATCGAAATGCTGACCGCGTTGCGCAACCTCGGCAACACGATTCTTGTCGTGGAACATGACGAAGAGACGATGCGCTGCGCCGATTATCTGGTTGATCTCGGCCCGGCTGCCGGGAAACATGGCGGCGAAATCGTGGCCTACGGCACGCCGGACGAAGTGGCCGCGCACCCCGACTCGCTCACGGGAAAATATTTGAGTCATCGCCTGACAATCCCGATTCCCGAAAAACGGCGGCAGCCCTTCCCGAACAAATCGCTGCTGATTCGCGGCGCGCGGGAACATAACCTGAAAGATATTGACGTGGAAATTCCGCTCGGCGTCTTTATTTGCGTGACCGGCGTCTCCGGCTCTGGCAAAAGCACGTTGATCAACGGCATTCTGCACAAAGCGCTGGCGCAGCATTTTTATCGCGCCAAAGAGCCTGCCGGAGCGCACAAAGACATTCTCGGCATCGAGCATATTGACAAAGTGATTGACATTGATCAAAGCCCGATTGGGCGGACGCCGCGCTCGAATCCGGCGACCTACACCGGTCTGTTCGGCCCGATTCGCGACCTCTTTACGAAACTGCCGGAAGCGCGGCTGCGGGGCTATAAACCTGGGCGTTTCAGTTTTAACGTCAAAGGCGGACGTTGCGAAGCGTGCAAAGGGGACGGCGTGATCAAAATTGAAATGCACTTTTTGCCAGATGTGTATGTTACATGCGAAGAGTGTCACGGCAAGCGTTACAACCGCGAGACACTGGAAATCCGTTACAAAGGAAAGAATATCGCCGAAATCCTCGATATGACCGTCGAAGAGGCCGCCGAATTCATGGAAAACGTGCCGGGCATCAGCGACAAGCTCAACACGCTCGTGGATGTCGGCCTCGAATACGTCCATCTCGGCCAGCCTGCCACCACGCTCTCTGGCGGCGAAGCGCAGCGCGTGAAGCTCGCCAAAGAACTGAGCCGCCGCAGCACCGGCAACACGCTCTATATTTTGGACGAGCCGACCACCGGTCTGCATTTCCACGACATCAAAAAACTGCTGGAAGTCTTAGCGAAATTAGTGAACGCGGGCAACACTGTGCTGGTGATCGAGCATAACCTCGACGTGATCAAAAGCGCCGATTACATCATTGACCTCGGGCCCGAAGGCGGCGACGAAGGCGGGCGCATCATCGCGACCGGCACGCCCGAAGCGATCAAAAATATTGATGCCTCGCATACCGGCCAATATCTCCGCAAGATTTTGTGATGCGTTTTCCGCCGCAACGCGGCGGTTCATATTAGCCCAGGGCGACAGTCCTGGGAAGAAGAACGTCACCACGATTTTACGCCCTGAATGGGCGTTTCATGAGACGCTCTTTCAGAGCGTACCCGTTGGCGCGTCTTTCGCCCAGGGCTTGACGCCCTGGGCGAATATGACGCCGTTGGCGCGTGTTCAGAAGACGTTCCGCATCTCTTCTGACGGGGCGAGACGTTCGGCGCGAACGCCTACCAGCCTCCCCCCGGCGCTTCTGTTCTTGCGGCATGGCCGACAA
>DF820457.1:549769-551747 GCA_000739515.1 Candidatus Moduliflexus flocculans | reverse complement strand
GAGACGTTCGGCGCGAACGCCTACCAGCCTCCCCCCGGCGCTTCTGTTCTTGCGGCATGGCCGACAAACCGGCCAGACCCGCGACAGCGATGCATGTATCTTCCGCGTATGGGACGGCGATCCGTAAATCGCCGTCATTCTGGCGTGGAAAGAGACTGCCGGCAACCCGACACCCGAACGCACAACCCGACACCCGTTGTTGTTGTTCCTGTTGTCTTGCCTGTTGTTCCTGTTACGAGAGGCGCAACGTCTCATCGCTGCCCCGCGCTGCCACCTTCGCGATGGTTGCGTGTGTTGTCAAGGCTTTTCATCCAGCCGCCGAGCAACCGCCCGACTTCCCCCGCGTCTTTGACCAAAAATGTGTATTGATCAAAACTGACGTAGCGCAATTCCAGCGCGAGCCGGAAATAATGCTTCAGGCGTTGCAAACGCACGTCAGCTTGCTGCAATAAGACGATCTGCCGCTCTTTGATTTTCGCCGCTTCGCCGATCAATTCGTAAAAATCGAAGAGGGCGTCGTTGATCCGTTTTGCCAAAAAGAAACGTTGCGTTTTCGGAAATTTTTCGGTGTGTCCGATGACCCATTTCAGCAGATCGAAGGTTTTGACGAAAATTGGCGACTCTTTCACTATTTTTTCGCCGTAGGCGATTCAGTATTGTAGAAAAGCTCCTCTTTGTCGAATATTCGCCGTAGGCGATACGCACCGCAACCGCTCCGCGGTACAATACACAAAAAAAACCGTTGAATTCTACAATACCCAAAGCCCTACGGGCTATGGTGCAATCAGAAAAAATTTTTTCGGTGGGGCGCTGCCCCACACCCCGCCAGAGGGGGAAGTTTCCCCCTCTGGACTCCCCCTCTCAGTATTCGGAAATCAGCAAGCAGCAGTCAGAAATTCAGCACTCAGAACGGCGATACTGCGAACAAGCCGGAACGCACAACCCGAAACCCGTAGTCGAGGTACCTGAGGCGATGCCTGAGGTCCCTGTAACGAGAGGCGCAACGAATATCTGTTGCAGGGTCTCCAAAATAACCACCGCGCAACACTCGCCAATCCTCGTTGCCGCCTTGCAGCCAGGCGCTCCCGTCCTCCGGCGCGTGTTCATAATTCTTATGCCAGACATCGAGACACCATTCATAGACATTTCCGGCCATTTCTTCGCAACCGGAAAAGCGGCTTTTTCCATGCGGAAAGCAGCCGACCGCGCTCGTCGCGCCGATGTTCGTCTCGCTGTAATTCGCGTGTTCCGGCGTAATCTCGTCGCCCCAGGGATAGCGTTCGTCTATCCCCTCCTCGGAGGGGTTCGGGGTGGGGTTCCCTCGCGCCGCATATTCCCATTCCGCCTCGGTCGGCAGGCGAATCACCCCACCCCCGGCCCCTCCCCAACAGGGAGGGGAGATCAGTTCCCCCTCTCCTTTGGAGAGGGGGCCAGGGGGGGAGGTGAGAGTCAACCACGCGCAAAACGCCATCGCCTCATACCACGACACGCCCACCACCGGATGATTCGACAGACGAAACACATCATGATCGTCCCAATAACGCGGCGAGGTCACGTTTTCTTTGCACCGCCACGCCCACCCTGCTTTCGTCCAATACGATTCGGTCAGATAGCCCTTGTCATCAACAAACGCCGCATATTGCGCGTTCGTAATCGGATAACGGCTGATTTGGAACGGTTCGCGGAACGTGACGCGGTGGCGCGGCTGTTCGCTATCACGCTCGTCGCTTCCCATCATGAATTCGCCCGCCGGAATCGTGATCCAGTCAATATCCGGCAAGCCGTCGGCGCGAAGCCCCACGCCTTTGCGGTCGTCGCCGAAGATTGCTAACAGATTTCCGGCTAATGCCCGTTCCCGCGCCGGCAGCGGTTCAACCGTCCCTTCGGTCAGAATCGCTTTCAGCCAGCGTCGAATCCGTTCCTTTTTCGCGACATCGTTCTCTGCCATCACTTTTTCAAGTCCAATCTGTTTCTGGAG
>DF820457.1:547468-548935 GCA_000739515.1 Candidatus Moduliflexus flocculans | reverse complement strand
GGTGTAGTGTCCGCCTCTGAGAATCAGAATGCCGGCGCGATCCCGCAAATAGCGCACTAACAGGCGATCATTGATCGCTTCATGCGGGCGAATCATTTTCAGCCGTTTCACCAGATCGTCTTCGTGAATATCTGCCGTGTCGTGCGTTTTCTCGACTAACGATTCGGTGGCATGCGCCTGAAATGCTAATTCGATCAACGCTTTTTGCAATAGTGTCGCCCCTTCTGTTCCTAATTTCAAGACTTCCGAGAGGCTCGGTTCTGCTGGCAGCCGCTTTCCCTGATCATCCACGCGAAATTTGCGGCGTTCCCAGCGTTGCAGCAATAAATCGGTCGCATCGCTGTATAATTGGATTTGATTCTTCGGAATACTGCCGCGGAATTCATGCAAATCCGCGATCATGGTCAGCAGAAGCGGACGCCGCGCCATGTCGAGAATGCGGGAGTCCGCAAAAATTTCGTCTTGCATGGCGCTGGCCAGCTCTTCGGCTTCCTGCTCGGATTTGCCTTGCAGAGAGGCGACATGAGCGTACCAACACCGCGCAAACCATCGAATTTGTCCCTCTTCGAATGGCAAGAGAACAGTATCCGTAAATTTCGTCAGTCGGCGCTGATAGGCATACGTGCGACTCGTCACGAGAATGCGGCAGGCGCGAAAACATTGAGCGCAATCTTCGATAATCTCATACACCTGAAGGCGAAAATCATCGGTTTCTGGCACTTCATCCAACCCGTCGAATAGCAGCAGAACCTTGCCCTGTTCGATGTTCCGCCGCAAGGCTGGCCAACATGCGCTCAGGCCGCTTTCCGAAAGCATTTGCTCCACAAAGCTGAGAAAATGATCGGCAGGCGTTGTTTGCGGCGGAATCGGCAGCGCTTTTGCCACCATATTTCGTAGGGTAATTTTTACGGGAATCAGTTTGCCATGCGCTTTTTTCCAGGGCTGTAATGTTTTTCCGGGCTTGCCATCATCCTCTGGCAACGGCGTCCGCAAGCGTTTCAGATTGGCCTCTTCATAATCCAGCAATTCCCCGGTCAGGCAGAGCACTAAGAAATCAACGAACGTGCTTTTCCCGCTCCCCGCGTCTCCTAACAGCACAAGCCGCTCACAGGCATTCAAGACCGCCACCGCCGATTCCCGGCGGCTCTCGTCGGATGGAGAAAACTCTGGTCTGGTCATCTGGCGTTCATGCTGTTCGACGCGCTGCGTCAGCAATGCGGTATACACTTCCCATAAATTCAGGCAGCTTGCCGATTCTTTATCGCAACTGCGCTGAATGCCGCCAAGATTGACCGGGCTTGCTTCGCGAAACTGGCGGCGCAGATAGGGAAGAAGCGACTGCATATCGTCCTGCGCTTGTGTCAATGACGCATCTTTGCTCGGCGCTGCCGGTTCGAGAGGCGTTCCCTGGTTGATAATGACCTGTCCAGCATTTCTGATTTGGATGTTATGGTCTCTGGCGTTTTG
>DF820457.1:509905-547446 GCA_000739515.1 Candidatus Moduliflexus flocculans | reverse complement strand
AAATTCAGGCAGCTTGCCGATTCTTTATCGCAACTGCGCTGAATGCCGCCAAGATTGACCGGGCTTGATTCACGAAACTGACGTCGCAGATAGGGAAGAAGCGCCTGCATATCGTCCTGCGTTCGCGCAAGCGCCGCATCTTTCTCCTGCCCCGTTGATTCGCGTGACCTATCCTGATTGATAATAACCTGTTCAGCATGTCCGATTTGGATGCCGTGATCTCTGGATTTTTGTTTGATGTTGGTCTTATCAACGCGGCGGCGGGATGACGGTTTTTTCGGCGGAGTTTGCCCATTGCTTGAGGACAGCCCTTTGCCGCCCCGCAGCAGCGCCACCGGAAAATCTTCGGTCGCCATGTCGAAAAACGGCGTCTGCTCTTTGCCAAGCTGTTGGGCGCTCTCCGGCACGTTTGCGCTAAGATGCGTCATGAGATGCGACAAGCGCACCACCTCGTCCCCCGGCTTATTCGCCGCGCCCTGCAATGCTTCGAGCAGGTGAAACGTGTAGAGGCTTTTCTGGCGGTCGGCTCGCAGATACGAACGCTACTGGCCTTTCGATGAGGTAAAGACCGCCCGGCCTTCCCCTTGCTTCAAATCGGCGATGATCCCTTTCGAGACGCCGACGCTCAGGAAGTCGTCGGAGACATCGGCGTCTTTGGCAGTCGCCATCCCTTCGGCGTGGCAGCAATCCAAAATCGTCAGCAGCCGTTTCGCCGGAATCGCCCGCAGCGCCGCCGTGAACGCCTGTGCGGAAAGCGTCGAGCCGGCAAGGTTGCTGCGGTCGGTTTCGTAGGGCAGCAAGACATACTCATGCGTGTCAGTCAGCAAGCCGCCATGCCCGGAATAATAGACGATGACGGTGGCGTCCTGGTCGCGTTCCGCCTGCGTTTGTAGCCATGTCAGGCCGTCAAGAATGTTCTCGCGGGTGGCGTCGGCGTCATGCAGCAGGCGCAGATGGTCGGCGTTATCCGGGTAGCCGCAGAAGTCGGCATCCGTCAAGATCGCGCGAAGCGCGAGCATATCGGCAACGGTAGCTGGCAGCGATAATTTCGGGTCATGCGTCGTCCCGACGCCGATTAACAGCGCGTACCCATGTTCAAAACATGCCATATCGTCTGTTCTCCTCAGTGTATGGGATCGCCGGCATCCTGCCGGCATTTATTCGCGGGAACGCAATCCCGCGCGTCCGTTTGGTTTCACAATGGCTATTGTGCAGAGAAGAGGGAGAATGTCAAGATGAAAAGACGAAACAGCCCTGAAAGGGCGCGATACACCAGCGCAGGGCAACGCCCTGCGAAACGCGATTGCAATATGATATTGCGGGGACGCAACCCCGCACTACCGGAATATTGGGCGCATTTCAAACCATTGTGCAACGCAGGCGAGCGCAGCGGCTTCATCCTGCGCCTTTGCGGAGGTCGCGTGCTGGCCGATGACGCCCCAGACGGCGGGATCGGTGGCTTTATAGAGCGCGAGCGTCGGAACGCCGAGCATAGCGGCGAGATGGCTGGCGCCGGAGTCGTTGCCGATATAAAGCGATGCGCCTTCCAGCAGATCGGCAAGCTGCCCGACATGTTCGGGAACTTCGATCCGCTCGTTGCGAAATTCCTGCGCCGCGCCGCGTTCGAGTTCGACCGGGCCAAGGACAAATCGAATATCGTCATAGCCGTGTTGGCGCAGTTTCTCGGCGACAGCGCAATAGAGCGGCGGCGCGTAATTTTTGGCGCGGCTGCCGCTGCCAGGATGGATCAGGGCGTAGGTTCGAGTTGGGTGAAGACGCGACGGAAAGCCGTGTGTAAGGGGAGATGGTATGTTGAAAGAAAAGATGCGATGCAATGTTTCACAATAGTATTGCGCGACATGCATCCGCGTGTCAGGGAACGGGCGGATGGCGGCGACTGACAAAGCGCCTGAACCGCGCAGCAGGCGCGTGATCGGCTCGGCCTGAGAATGCCAGAGCGCCGCGCCGGACAGCGGCGGCATGTCGGACGGCAGCGCGTTTCCAGAAAGAACATCGAGCATCGCGGCAGCGTGAATATCGCGAAAAGCGCCAATAAGTCCTTGCCGGACGGCTAAGCGCATGTATTCAGGGCGTCCGATGCCGAAAAATGGCTGGTCGGGAAATACAGAACGCAGGCATTTCAACGCAGGCCACGTCAGCACAAAATCGCCTAACGCGCCGTGATGGAGAATCAAAAACGCCATGTTGTTCAGGAGTGTCAAAGCTTGCTCTGCCTTGTCAGCCAAAGCAAGCTTTGACACTCCTTTCCCCGAATTACAGCGCGAATTCGTACCAGACATCTTGAATTTTGCAATCGGGACAGGCGTGTTTGAAGGATTCGATCTCTTTGATATTCGTACTGACCGGCGTCTTTTTGCAGAATAATTTGCGTAAATTAGACAATCCGTACAACGGCTCAAGCGTTTTGACTTGCGTGTAGCCGCAATCCAATTCCTGCAAATTCGGCAAGCCCCGCAATGGCTCTAAGGAAGTGATGACATTTCCGCCGCATGATAAGGTTTGTAGCGAGGTCATCTTGCGCAGCGGCTCAAGCGACGGGATTTGCGTGCCGGAACAATCCAGCACTTCTAAATTCAAGGCTTCAAGCGGTTCGAGGCTTTCGACAAAGGTGGCGTAACATTTCAAGATTTTCAGGCGCGATAAATGGCGCAGCGGCTCCAGGCTCTCGATCTGAGTCTCTGAGCAGCCGACGATTTCAAGTTCTGGCAGGTGCGCAAGCGGGGTTAAATCGGTGATGGCGGTTTCGAAACATCCGAGAATGCGCAGATGAGGCAGATGGCGCAACGGCTCTAAGCTTGTAATTGCAGTTGCGCCGCAATGCAATTCATCTAAATGCACAATCCGGCGCAATTCGTCATCGGTCAGTTTGTCCGGCGTCTCGCGCCCGACGGCGGCGCTGAAAATATGTTTCCACTCATCATCCAGCCATTCCCACCATGTTTTGATGTCGTCCATATTCCCCCCGTGTCAATGATGAGATGTGTTATTGAATTGTCGCTAATACGGCCGAAAGTTCCTGGCGCGTGAATTGGTATTGAGCGCGGCAGAATTCGCAGACCACTTCTGTCTGCTCCTCTTCAGCAATAATATGCGTTAATTCCTCCGCGCCTAATGAAATTAATGCGCGTTCGATGCGAGGTTTCGAACAGGTACATTGAAATGTCAGCGGGTGTTTCTCGAAAATATCAAATGGAATATCGCGGAATAAATGCTGTAGCAACGCTTCCGGCGTGTGATGCGCTTGAAAGAATTCGGACAGCGGCGGCATCTGCTCAATTCGCTCGATCAGCGAGGCGATCACCGTCTCATCCGCTGGAGGGAGCGACTGGAGCAAAAAGCCTCCGGCCAGCGCCACGTCGCCGGATGGTTCTAAAAAGACACTAATCCCCATCGCAGAAGGAATTTGCTCGGATTCCGTCAGATAATACGCGACATCTTCCGCGATTTCGCTGGTGTAAAGCTGCACGATTCCTTTATAGGGTTCTTTCATCTGCAAATCTTTGGTGACGGTCAAAAACCCGGCACGGCCAATCGCTCTGGCGACATCGAATTTGCCCTGTTTTAAGGGCAAATCAACTTCCGGCACGCCGACATATCCGCGCACGTTGCCCGCGCTGTTCGCTTCGACAAGGATTTTTTTCAGCGGCCCATTCCCTTCGAATTTCAGCGCGACGCGCTGGTCGCCTTTCAGCAAAGAACTTAACAACGCCCCGGCAGTCAACGCTCGGCCTAACGCCACTGTCGCCGTCGGCGAGGTGTCATGCTGACGACAGACCTCATGCACCAATCGTGTGGTCACGCAAGCGATCCCCCGCAGATTACTCTGCTTTTGCGCTGTCACTCCGCGCACTAAATAATCATCCACGCTGCTGCCTCCGAAAAATCTCGCTCCGTCAATGACGGCAACTGTTCAGTCGAATAGGATAGCCCGTTGGCCTGGATTCGATGATCCAGGCCATCAATCGTTGTCATTATTCTGCCTGCGGCGCTTGCGGCTGTTCGACAACCGGTTCTGTCTGTGGTTGCTGCGGCTGCGCTTGCTGTGGTTGTTGAACGGGCGGTCGTTTCTTTGATGGTCGTGATTTCCCATAGGAACCCCGAAAAATTTTGCCCCGTCGTGTGCGGCGATCTCCTCTTCCCATACATTCCACCTCCTTTCATGAAGCCCTGTCGTTATCAACGAACAACAGGTTTTCAGTGTCTTTTTTTCGTAATTATTTCGGCGCGCCAGAGAACATATCATCTCGCTCATTCGGTCAGCCAAAACAAGCTTCGGCGCTCCTGAACGCTAAATAATTACCGTTTTTATTTTAAAGAATAGCAACGTCACTGATTGAGATGGCGTCGAAAATGTCAAGTTCATAAGTCATGGCAAGGATTTTTTATCGCCTCATTAGCGTTTTTTGAGACGGTTTATTGCGCCGTCAAGTATTTTTTATACATGAAATTTATAATTCTCGCAATTTTTTTACTGACAGAAACTTCTTTCTTCACGACGATTTCCATATCAACCAATGTGTTGCTGTCTCTCGAAACGATGCGTTGGTTCGCATAAGGATAGGAAACAGAAATTTTGTGGCAATTATTCAGGAGTGCCAACGCTTGCTTTGGCAAGGCGACAACGTCGCCTCAAAAGCGCAACGATCTCGCTCATTCGGACGGCCAAAGCAAGCGTTGGCACTCCTGAGACCTAAATAGTTACATTTTGTGAATGATCAAATGTCTATGTTAAAATTGATGATTGGGTGTTTATCTTTCGAAACCGCCGCAGTATTGCTGCTGAATATTCCTGACCGGCAATTGGGGTGGGGACGCCTGAAACGATGGGGGCTATTAATATGCGCGTTGTTCGCAGTCTTTGGCAGCCTCTTGTATTTTCGAGAAGAAGGGGCGCTCCGTTTTTTCTCGCGCTGGTCTGGCAAAACGCAATCTCCCCAACACGCGTCGTTGACTGTTGCCTGGGAATATCCTGATAACCGCCAGGATGCGGGGATTACCTCGTTTATCAATCGCGGAGAGGTGTGTATTGCGTCAACTGCCGAGGCTATTCTGGCAATAGACATGAAAACCGGCGCAATTCGGTGGAAAAATATCCAACTGCCTCGCATGATTATCAAGCCGCAATCCGAGAACCCGGCGTTCCCCCTCATAGCTGTTCGCCAGGAGAGAAGAGGGGAAACCGTGATTGCGCGAATTGATCCCGATTATGGGGAGACACTCTGGCAGCAGACGCTGCCGCTCGCATTTGCGGAAGTGACATTCGATGAGCAGACCATTGCCGCCTACGCTGGCCGTGCGGTTTCCGCGCTTGATATGACCGGGCAGTTGCTCTGGACGAAGCGTTTCGACGGGGCGGTTGATATTTCTTACGCGCAATGGCATAGCGGGTTGCTGATCGGACAGTTTCAGGAAAAAAAGCAGGATACGGTTGACGTGACATTGCGGTATCTCAATCGAATGTGCGGCGCAGCATTCTGGGAGCAGCAGAATGGTCAGGAATTCCCGCGCTATGTTGTCGAAAAAGACGCGCAAATTTTTTCAACCCCTGATGGCGGCATGGCGTTAATGCGCCTCCCAGATCGGACGCGGATATGGAAAACAATCAACGACAAGAATGATATTGTTGCGCAAGACGGCGATTTATTATATGGCATGACGGCTGCGTTCGACCGGCGGACAGGCATGAGGCGGTTCTCTTATCCTGACGGAAGCGCGTTTTCAGGACTGACGAAGGATTTTGTGGCGACCTTTCAGGAGATAAATCCTCAAAAAAAGTTGCTCATCTTCATTGACAAAATCAGCGGCGAGGTCAAACAGAATATTGAACATCGCGCCTGGTATTTTGCCAAATACCTCACAGAAGACGAACGCTCGCTTTACTTTGCCATGTATTTGAAACCAGACGGCCCGGATGCGACGGAAATTCGTTCGGAATTAACGCGCATTAATAAGCAGAGTTTTGCCGTAGAGAGCATTCCGGCGGGGAGCAATTTAGGGGTGCTGCAATTCAAAGTGTTTACACAAGAACAACTCGTATTTATTCCATCATTTCAACGTCTTGGAGGGTACGCGCTCTCGGAAAGGTAAAATGTCCGGCGTAAAGCGAAATGCCATCGGCATTTCGGATACGCGGGATGTTTGAGACACTATTATGTCCATGTTTCATCCGATGCCATTTTCCGATTTGATCAGGCGAGTCTTTGTGGAGTATAAACGGTGCGGGAAGATTTTAGGCGTGCCGGAAGAAAAATTTTACACCGGATGCTCAGGATCAAATTTAAGCCTGCAATACATGGGGCAAACCGCTTCCACGCCGTTTGGCCCTGCGGCAGGGCCGCATACCCAACTCGCGCAGAATATCATTGCGGGCTGGTTAACGGGAGCGCGGATTTTCGAATTAAAAACCGTCCAAATTCTTGAGGATATCCGCATTCCCCGCCCGTGCATAGACACTGAAACCATCGGTTTTAATGTTGAATGGTCGCAGGAATTGCCGCTCGATCTGTCCTTGCGGGAATATGTGAAAGCCTGGATGGTCATTGAGATGATCGCGCAATCTGACCTGTTCGGCGAAGAATTCTCGCGCCATCACGCGCAGACCGTGTTCGATTTGAGCGTCGGCTATGATTTCAAAGGCATTAAATCGAAACGGATGCATGATTACATCAAAAAATTAACGAATGCTCACGCCGTTATCGAGGAACTCCGCGCAGAAATCCCTGATGAATTCGCCAGATTCAAGACGCTGGAATATCGCGCCAACATCGTGGATACGATCACGCTTTCCACCTTTCACGGCTGCCCGCCAGAAGAAATTGATCATATCGTCAGTCATCTTCTGACGGAACACCGGGTTAATGTGGTGGTGAAACTGAATCCAACGCTGTTAGGGCCGGATATTGTGTCGAATATCGTCCAAAATATGCTCGGCTATGAGGAGATTCAATTAGATCGCGAGGCATTCAAACACGACTTGCGTTTCGACCAGGCGATAGACCTGATTCGCGGCATGTACCATACGGCGAGTTCGATGGATAAGGCGTTGGGATTAAAATTGACCAATACGCTGGTGGTGAAAAATCATAAACGTTACTTCGCCGATGAGGTGATGTATCTTTCCGGACCGCCGCTCCATCTGCTTGCGCTCCATTTATTAGAAAAAGTGCGCTCGGCATTGGGCGATATTCAGGCGCATATTCCGGTGTCATTTTCCGCCGGAGTTGATGAACATAATTTCGCGGATGTCGCGAGCTTGAACGTTGCGCCAGTGACGGTCTGCACCGA
The DNA here is from genome assembly GCA_000739515.1 of Candidatus Moduliflexus flocculans. GTDB lineage: Bacteria > Moduliflexota > Moduliflexia > Moduliflexales > Moduliflexaceae > Moduliflexus > Moduliflexus flocculans. The sequence continues at coordinate 540,141 of DF820457.1, read as the reverse complement.
TATGCTGAAAGCGCCGGGATATGCGAAAGGTCGCGCCTATTTAGAGCGCCTCTGTGAAAAGATGCTGGATGTGGATGCCATTAATCTGCCGGATTTTATCATGAAACGTTTCCGGCATGAAGTGGACGCAATCAATGATGTGTTCATCAGATTGCGGGACGAAGTGCACAAATTAGGGCAACAACTGCCGGAAAACAGCCGCTACACGATGGTAGAGGAACAGTTGCAGATTTTTGCCAACCTGCACCGCCGCGTGGTAAATGCCTTGAAAGAAAACAGCGACAGCCTTGAACTCCTGACGACCGATGCCCTGATTGTCACGGAAACGTTGAAAATTTACAATCAGCGGTTCGGCGAAAGTTTTCTGGTGCCGCATACGTTCAGAGAATTATATCATCATATTCTGGCCGCCGCCGCAGAACGCAATTTGGATTCGCTGTTGGAAGAAGTGACGCATGATCCACATTATACATACGCCAAAAATAAACAGACGCCGAAGAAATTGGCCTCGCATCTGACGCGATACGATTGCGCAAGCTGTGGCAATTGTATCGCGGTCTGTCCGAATTTAGCGAATTTCGCCTACCATGTTGCGCCCGTCACGCTGACGTGCCAGACTCATCAGCTTGATCGTAATGGATATACGATCCACGCGCTTTCTGGCGGGGAATTCCGGATCAAAAAACCGCTGCAAATCGCGCATGTCGCCGATTCCTGTAATGAATGCGGCGTCTGCGCGATTCATTGCGTGGAACAGGGCAAGCCGCACGCCGACAAACCGCGCTATTTCCGGTCGCAGGAAGGCTGGGAAAGCCGCAAAGATGACGGCTTTTTTGTGGAAAAGGATGGCGATGTTGAACATATTGCCGGACGCATTCAGGGAAAAGAGTATCAACTCTGGCACAATACGCAGACGAACATGATCACCTGCTCCGATGGCCGTATTGAGGCAACGCTCAATTACTCCGATCATGCCATCCAAAACATGATCGCCGTCACGCCCGGCGGCGAAGCCGAAATCTTTGACATGCGCATCTACCACATTCTGCTGACGCAGTTGAAAGGCGTTCTGAATGAGGAAGACTGCAACGATGTGAATATCAAATACCTGTAAAATAGCGCGGCTGTCTTGATAAAGACTGTTGAGACAGCCGTTTTCGTAAAAAATACGCATGAAATGTACGATTATCTTAACTGAAGATACGCATGGAAATATTTTTGCAACAGCGCCCAGCCTTCCTGCTTGTCGTGTGAGTTCAGTACTGTGATTGACTGACAGTACCCAAGAGCAGATCACGCTTGAACCATTTTTCTTGTATTCCATGACGCCAACCGCTGAACAACACGCTATCCGCGCCGCAAGCGGGCGCATTGCGCGGATTAACGCCCGCGCCGGAACCGGCAAAACCACAACGCTGAAACTCGTGGCGAACGCCTATCCGCAAGAGCGCATTCTCTATCTCGTCTTCAACCGCCATGCGCGGGAAGAGGCGAAACGGAGTTTCCCGAAGCATGTGGACGCGCAAACTGTCCATTCGCTGGCGTTTCGCGCCGAAGGCAGCCGCTGGCGCGACACGCTCGGCCATTTCAGTCCAGCGGATATGCTGTTTGCGTTCGGCGCCAAAGAGCAACTCCTTGCGACGGTGAGCCACGACTTTCTGGTCTATTTTCTCAATTCGCCGCACGATGTGCTGGAAAAGGCGATCTTGTCCTTCAAAATGTATCTTTCCGAACAGACAAAAGACCTGTTTCTTCATGAACAAGGCCGGATTCTCGATGCCTGCCGCGCGGTCGCGACCGCCTGGAACAACGGACAGAAACAGTGCCCGCACGATTTTTATCTGAAGATGAGCCACAAGTCCGGCGCGTTTCAGGCCGCGCTCAATCGCTACGATATGCTCTTAGTGGATGAAGCGCAGGATTTATCGCCGATTATGTTGGATGCGCTGAAACAGTATCGCAAGCGCATCTTTCTCGTCGGCGACTCGCATCAGCAGATTTACAGTTTCCGTTATGCGATTGACGCGATGCGCAAAATCGTCAGTGACGACACGTTCGAACTGTCCCAAAGTTTCCGCTTCGGCTGCCGCATTGCGGAGTTGGTCAGCCTCTTTATTCAGGAAGCCAAGCGCGAGCCGCAGTTTCGCATTGACGGCAATGAACGCGTGGCCTCAAGCGTCTCATTTGCGCAACAGATTCAACCCGCGTCAACTTCGGAAACGGTCGCCGCGCTGAGTCGCACAAATGTGGCGCTGTTTGAAAATGCGATGGAATTGCGCTCCCGCAAAATTCCGTTTCGGTTCGAGCGCGATTTGTATCCGCTGCTGCTGCGAACGCTCGATGTCTATTGGCTGGCGGATGCGCGAACGCAAAATATTCGCGATCCACTGATTCGCAGCTTTAAAAATCTTGACGAATTGGAACGGTATGCGGAAGAAACGGATAATTTTCAGATGCAAGGGATGATTGAAATTGTCGAGAAATACGCGCCCGATTTTCCGGGCGTGGTCTTCGAATTTGGCGAAATCACGAAAAAAGAACGGAATGCCGCCGACGCGCCGGGCGTGATTCTTTCGACGATTCATTCCGCGAAAGGGCAGGAATACGACCGCGTCTATCTTCATGCCGACATGGCGGAGAATTTGGCGCGGCTCGGCGATAAAGAACATGCGCCGGACGACGATGAAATCAACGTGGCATATGTCGGCCTGACTCGCGCTAAACGACAACTCTGCCTGCCGCCGGAATTTACCGATATTTTAACACCGCGCTGGACGCAATACCTTGCGGCGCATCACGAGGAAAATCTTTCAAAACAGGCCGAAACGCGCCAGCATTCGTCGCGCCGCAAGCCCGCGCCGACGCAGCCGCCGCTTGCAGCCTCGAACACGGACGCCAATCTGCGCCCCGGCGACCGCGTTGTGACAATGCTCGGCGTGGGGACGATTCTTGAAGTCAGCGGCGACTATTGCTTAGTAGATTTAGGAACGCATCGGACAAAATTACGGAAACGCATCGAGAACCTTCGGCGAACATAACATGTTTGCCACGAATAACACGGATATTCACGAATGGGTTGATTGTAAATCATTAAGGTCTATTATTCGTGAACATTCGTGTTATTCGTGGCTCAATCAACTCACATGAAACCACTCCATTCTCTGAAAAATGCAATCTTGATTGTGATTGGCAGCCTTGCCGTCGGGCTTGGCGTGGCGGGAATTTTCCTGCCACTGCTCCCGACGACGCCGTTTTTGCTGCTGGCTGCCGTCTGCTACGCCAACAGTTCCGAACGTTTTTACCATTGGCTGCTGCATCATCAATGGTTCGGCAGTTATATTCGCAATTATCGCGAAGGACGCGGCATTCCGCTGATTTCGAAAGTCGTGGCGCTTGTGCTGCTCTGGCTGACTATCGGCACGTCCGCGCTGTTCGTCGTCCCTGTGCTGATTGGAAAAATCGTCCTCGTCGCGATTGCCATCGGCGTGACGATTCATCTGCTGTCAGTGAAGACCTTCAAAGAAGAGGTTGCCGTTATAACGGAGAAGATCGAACACTCTGAGAGGGTATAAGCGCTTTATTATGAAAAAATCGGAAATCTATCGCGAAAAGCTTCTGACACTTGACCACTGGGATGCCTTTCTTCTCGAAGAATCTGGATTGCCAGGCCCGCGTGGCAATCTCGAATTGGCGCAAGTTGTCGTGGATTTGGGAACACGCGCCCTCTTCGAGCAATATCTTGAATTTACTTCTGACCGCGCCCCAACCAATTCGCCGCAAGAATTTTTAGCGTTCTGCGGCGTTCTCGGACTTGGAAAACTGCTGGCTGAAGGCGATGCGACACAGTTTGCGCGGCTGCGTTTGCTGGCATCTGATCCGCGCTGGCGCACGCGCGAAGCGGTGGCGATGGCATTACAGCGTCTTGGAGAAATAGATATGCCCGCGCTGCTTGTCGAAATGGCGCAATGGGCGACCGGCAATTATCTCGAACAACGAGCCGCCTGCGCTGCGCTTTGCGAACCGAAACTGCTGAAAGACACTCAGGCCGCGCGAGGGACGCTCAAGCTGCTCGATATGATTACGGTCTCCGTTGTTTCTGCCACAGATCGGAAAAATGAGGGGTTTATTGCGCTCCGTAAAGGATTAGCGTATTGTTGGAGCGTGGCAGCCGCAGCCTTGCCTGAAGTCGGAACGCGCATGATGGAACGCTGGCTGCAATCGGATGATAAGGATGTGCGTTGGATTATGCGGGAAAACCTCAAGAAGAAACGTCTTGAAGCCGCTGCGCCGGAATGGGTAAATTTCTGGAAGGTGCGGTTCCTAATGTTGAAGAGCTAATAGAGACGGATTGACAATCCGTCTCTACATCTGTTTTATTTGTCGCTGTTCCAGACTTCTTTCAGGCGTTCATCCTGTCCGCAGCCTTCACGATATGCCTGATACCGCTCTGGATTTTTTTTGTAAAAATCTTGATGATATTCCTCAGCGGTATAAAACGCCGAAACTGGAACGATTTCAGTTTGCACGCTTCCAAGTCGTTTTTCAATGTCTTGCTTCGAGCGCTCTGCCAGTCGTTTTTGCTCGTCGGAATGATAATAAATCGCGGTGCGGTATTGATTGCCAACATCGCAGAACTGCCGATCTTTGACGGTTGGGTCTATGTTGCGCCAGAAAACCGCTAACAATTGTTCATAGCTGACCTTTTGCGGATTATAAGCCACTTCCACCGCTTCTGAATGACCGGTTTCGCCAGATGAGACTTCTTGATACGTGGGGCTGTCTTTCTGTCCGCCGGTATAGCCTGAGGTTGTGGAAACAACGCCGTCAATTTTATCGAAAGCGGCTTCCATGCACCAGAAACACCCGCCCGCGAACGTGGCTTTTTCAAGCGCCGTTGCCTCTTGCGTAGATGATTCGGCGGCGAATGCGCCTGCGGCGGCGGCAATCCACAAGAAAAGCAAAAAGATGATGCTCTGATAATATTTCATAATTTATAGCCTCCTTCAGGACTGCCAAAGCTTGCTTTGGCAATGCGACGAAGTCGCATCAGATAGAGGTCAACACAAGCGTTGGCGCTCCTGAATATTAACTTGTATTGGAACGTTATGGTCAAAAGCTGTCGACACCTTGAAGATGTCTGACAGCTTGCTCACCCTTGTATGTCAATACAACGAACGATCTTGTCAAGAGGGAGGAAGAACAAAAACTGCCAGACACCTTAAAGAGGTGTCTGGCAGTTACAGGCGTTATGCGTGGCGCGGCTGCGTGGCAGGATGATTGCGGACGAATTCGCCGTAATTATCGGCGATGTAATGGAGGTGGCGCAGGATCGTCATGATCGGAGCGTGAAATTTTAAGACCAGCCAGAATGCCTCGCGGACAACATGCCGCGAAATTTTGGACTCGCCATGCACGCGCTCGCGGAACAAAATTGGGACTTCAGTGACATGAAACCCTGCCTTCATTGTATAGTAGAGCATTTCGATTTGAAAGGCGTATCCATCGGAATGGACGCGATCCAGATCAATCTGTTCCAACACTTCGCGCCGGTAGCAGCGAAATCCGGCGGTCAAATCCCAGACCGGCAGGACAAGAAGCGCCGCCGTGTATATATTGGCGAATTTACTGAGCAGCAAGCGCCGGAACGGCCAGCCTTCCACGCGAATGCCGTCGAGATAGCGGCTGCCGATGACTAAATCATAGTGCTGCGCCGCCTTCAGTAAATCGCCAAGCGACGCCGGATCATGCGAGAAATCGGCATCCATTTCAAATATAAAATCCGCGCCGCAGGACATCGCGTAGCGAAACCCTGCGACATAAGCCGGGCCAAGCCCTTCTTTCTTGGCGCGATGATGAATATGCAGGTTCGGAAATTCTGATCGCAACCCCTCAACGACTTGCCCGGTGCCGTCCGGCGAATTGTCATCAATGACGGCAATATGAAAATCTGGATATTGCCCAAAAATCGTTCGAATTAATTTTTCAATATTATCGCGTTCGTTATAGGTGGGAACGACCACCATCGCAAGAGCCATGTAGTGATTCCTTTCTCAGTGAATGCGCGAGCCTGCCAACCGATCTTTGCTGACGTTGAGAAGTCGCCACATCAATATTATCACGCAATAACCGCAATGATGAATTTCTCATAGCAACGCTGATGTTGGGTATATTGAGTAAATGGAGGCGATAGAGAACTCGGTCATTTTGTCGTTATGATGCAGCGCTGATGACTGCGTTGTGCGCGAGTTATCTCACGCTCGCACACATTTTAAGCGTTCGATACAGCGTCTGATTTGTGTCAAATAATAAATACGTTTCTTCAAAATTTGCTGCGCGTTCTATCCGACACGTTCGCATATTATCGCGCACGTATGCGATATATGCGGTGAAATACAAATTCAGCACACAAGACGCTTGACAGCGCGCGTCTTTTTTATGATAGATCACAGTTGATGTTACGCAGCGTCGCCGACAATTCCCCTCCTGGGAGGGGCAAGGGGTGGGTTCGTCCGTGAGTGATTGCTCGTGTCAAGAACCCACCCCCACCCCCTCCCCGGAGGGGAGTGTGCGGTCATTCGTCTTGAATCGGCTGCGTAACATGAGATCACAGCATGATGTCGCAGATGTTGATTATGATCTCATCCTATGCCGCGCCGATATGTTGACGGGTGTTTGCTGGAGACTTTTATTGGTGTGCTGAACGATGTATCGGCCTTTGGCGTGAGGCGTTCGCCTCATTCGATCATTGAATCTTTATGGAGGAATGTTATGGCAGCAATGGCAAAACGTGAACGCATGGAGGCGGTGTTTGCGGGAAAAGACGTGGATCGCCCGCCGTTTTCCCTCTGGTATCATTTCGGCTTGCAACATGGCTCAGGGTGTGATTTTGCTCGCGCACAGCGCGATTTTTATGAAGCCTACAATCTTGACTGGCTGAAAATGATGAGTGATTATCCGTATCCTTTTCCTGAGGGCGTCAGCGATTGCAGCACGCCGGAAAGTCTGATGAAATTGGATCGGTTCGATATTGAGGAGAGTCCTTATCAGGAGCAGTTAGCGGCATGGGATATGATCTCCAAGGAGATCGGCGATCAGGCGTTTTGCGTTGATACGGTGTTCAATCCCTGGAACGTGGCGCGTCGCTCATTGGTCAAAGAAAAGATGGCGTCTTATATGCGAGACGACCCCAAAACGCTGCATCATGCGCTGGAAGTCATCACAGAGAATATGATCGCCTATTGCCGCAGTGTCATCGAGCATGGCGCGGACGGCCTCTTTATCTCTGTGCCGGCGTCAGCGGAATATGTGACTTACGAGCAGTATCAAACCTTTATGAAGCCATACGATATAAAGCTGTTCCAGGCGGTGAAAGCGTTTGCGCCAGTGGTGATCGCGCATATTCACGGAAATGCATTGTATTTCATCGACGTCATCCAAACCTATCCGACAGATGCGATTAGCTGGGCGGATCGCGCCGCCGGGCCGGGGTTGGCAGAAACGCGGCAGATGTATGGCGGCGTGCTGATGGGCGGAATTGATCACACTGATTTTGGATTAACTTCAATCTCAGCGCTTCAGGCGCAGGCGCTCGAGGCGATTCGCGTCGGCGGCAACCAGCGGTTTATTCTTGCTCCCGGCTGTTCTATTCCGACAGATACGTTTCCCGAAGTTATTCGCGGCGTCTGTGCTGCGGCAGGAATAAATTGCGATGATCGCCCGCTTCGCGTTCCCTGTTAAGAGCGGAACACAGAGCGGCGCAGTTTTCATGCCGCGCCGTCTCAGGAGCGCCGACGCTTGCTTTGGCGCTCCTAAATAATGACGTTTTTTCTTGACATTCTCTGCTTTTTCTTTATCGTAGAAATCTGGTTGTGGTGAGAGCAACACCTGTGTGTATCGGAGTCTGTTTATTGAGGGGAGCGGATGTATGGCTGAAAATCTAAAAGCAACTGTGAGAAAACTCGATACCGTCGCGATTGTGGATTTGAAAGGGGAAGTCACCTCATTTTCCGATGAAACCATTAATTCATTGATTCATGCGACTGTAGATGAAGGCATTCGAAAATTTGTGCTGAATTTTACAGACGTGAGCTATATTAACAGCAGCGGCATCGCCATTTTAATTGGCATTGTCACGAGTCCTACCCACAAAGACTTGGCCTTCAGGGTGTATGGCTTGACGCCGCATTTCAAAAAAATCTTCCGCATGATTGGCTTGACGCAGTATGTCAATGTGCTTGGAACGGAAGAAGAAGCATTAGCAACGCTCTAAAACATGAGACCTCACCAGAGTGAAGTCTTCAAAAAAAAACGCTGCCGGACATGGTCATGATGTCCGGCAGCGTTTTTTTATTCTCCAACCATCAGCGCCAACGGTACGGCGGAACGCTGGCCTGTTTTAATATCCACGCGATAAATCGAGTTTTGCGATGCGGAAATCGCCTCTTCGCCGATGTATTGTAACGACGTTGCGCTGATCCATTGCGGGCCGTAATTCGCCGGACGTGACACATTATGCGCCACAATGTATGGCACGCGGCTTTTATCCGCTGGCGTGACAGCAATTTTGGTATCCAATTGTTCTGAACTGACGTAAAACGCAATATTCGCGCCATCTGGCGACCAGGAGGGCTGAATATCGTCTGACGAAGAGGCGACTAACGGTTGCAGCAGCGGCGTGTTGCCGGAGAAGAGCAGCAGAAAAATATCCATGCTGCTGTCTTTTCTGGCGGAAAACGCGATTTTGCTTCCATCTGGCGACCAGGCCAACGTTGTCGGGAACTTGCCTTGTACATGGCCGATTTGAATCGGCAGCGCGTTGCCTTGCAGCGTTTGAATAATCAGCTGGGGACCGGAGAAATACGCAAATCGAAGCTGATTCGGCGACCAGGCAAACGAAATGTTCTGATCGAAGATTTGGATCGGCGCGCCGATTAAACGACTGCTATCGCCGGCATACAAGGTAAATTGAGCCGGCTGGCCGGTGGAAAATAGAAAATGCTGATTGTCGTATGCCCAGGCAAACTGATTGATGCGCGGAGCCGCGCTGCTCTTCTGCCATTCCGTGATTCTGGCGGACTGCCGGGTCTGCGTGTCAAGCACCCAGAGTTGCTCGGCTTTTTGGGTTGATTCGATATAGGCGATCTTTTTGCGGTCGTTCGACCAGCTTAACACGCTGATCGCGCCTCCTGCCGAGCTTTTAATCATCTCGGTTGGCGAAAAGGCCATTTTGCCGCCTGGCGTTGAAGCGATCCCTTGCTGAACAGTTTTCACGGAAATCAATTGCTGCCGCGCAGTTTGCAATTCTGTCTCAAGCTGCTGGCGTTTCGCGCGTTCTTCAACCACCTGCTCTTCAAGCGTTGCCAGGCGTAAGGTGACTTCTCCGGATAAATTGGATGATTGGGATGATTTCGTTTCCTGGGGCTTGTGATCAGGCAACTTCGCGGTTTGAGATGTCTGGAGACTCTGAATCTGCGCCTGTAATGCGGCATTCTGCGTTTCTACCTCCTGAAGTTTCACTTTTAAAACGGACACAGAGGTCAAATCTTCTTCATCTACGACTTTTTCTAACACTGATTTTTCCATTAATGCCTGCTGCAACAACTTTTCTTTAAGCTGCAAATCTGCCTGCCCTTTTTGATACTGCTCTTCTAATTCGCGATTGCGGGCGGAAATGTCGTCATATTGCTGTTGCTGCATTTGAAAGGTCTCCGCTTTTCTGGCAAGTTCCTGTTGTAACGTTTCATATTGAGTTTTGGCGATTTCCGCCTCCCGGCGCGATTGGTCAAGATTTTGCTGTAATTCTTGCACCTGCGGACGCAGAACGGCGACTTCACCATGAGCATCGCGCAAGGTGGCAAGTTCCGCTTTCAAATCGGCCAGGGCTTTTTGGGTGGCTGGATACTCTGTTTCCAGATGGCTTAATTGATCGAGCTTCAATTTCGCGTCCTGAAGTTCTAACGTTAATTCTTGAATCCGTTTTTTGGCCTCTTCCGGGACAGATGACTGGCGGGCAAAACGCTGTTCCTGATCGTCAAGCTGCACTTGAAGCGCTGCGTTCTGCTGTTTCGCCGCCTCCACTTCATTCGTCAACGCATCCCGTTCGCTGGCCAATGAGGCAATCTTTTGGTTGTTTTGTTCGAGGGTGGCTTGCGTTTCGGCCAATTTGGTTTCTAATTGTTGAACGGTAAGAGATTGTTCCTGAATATCTGCCGAATGCGTCGTTAATTGAGATTGCAACGAGGAATGTTCCTGTTCATAACGCGCAACTTGCTCTGTCAGCAGCTTGTTTTGCTCTTTTGCGGCAAGCAATTCCGCGTTTTTGATGTTCACGTATTCAGCCGCTTTGCGAAGCTCGCCTTTCAACCTGGAAACTTCAGATTCTGTTTTGGCGACATCATCCTGCTGAAGCGATTTTTGATCTCGTAATGCCGTTTCCAGGCGAGCATTTTCAGCGGCCATTTCTTCCGCCCTGGCGTTGGCCTGCGTCAATTGACTCTCTAATTCGGCGATTCTGGCATCTATCTGCTGCGTGCTCGTCTCCTGTTGCGCCGCTTTTTTCTGAGAAGAATCGAGCAAGCCTTGCAGCCGGGCGACTTCTTTGGTTAGCTCCTGTACTTTTAAATATTCTGCGCCTTTGCTCTCCTCTAATTGCATTTGAAGTTTGGTGTTGGTGTCCGCGGTTTCCTGCGCTTTCGCGTTCGCTTCTGCTAATTGGCGCTGCAAATCGTTGATTTGAAGATTGACTTGTTGCGCGGACTGCTGTTCTTGCGACGCCTGCTCTTTGCGCGCCGCCAATGATTTTTGCAATTCTCCGATATGTTGCTCCAATGCGTAAATCTGATCGGTTTTCTGTTGGTTTATCGCATTTTGTTCAGTCAATCTGGTTTCAAGTTCCGTCTTTTGCTGCGACATTTTGAGCAATTTGCTGTTCAATTCCGCTAACATGGCTTCGAATTCTTTGACACGCATGTCGCCATCGTTGGTGGCTGTGCTTTGCTTCCGCATCTCTGTCCGGGTCGTCTCCACGCTGGCTTCAAGCTCTTTCGCTTTTTTCTCGGCATTCCGAGCATTTTCTTGCGCCTGCGCCAATTGTGTGGATAACTCCGCTGTCTTTGCGGTCATATCCGCCAATTGCCGTTCCAAGTCCTGCGTCTGTTTTTGCTGCTGGCGAGTGGCTTCTGTGGTCGTTGACTGCGAGGCGATTGTCTCTTTCAATTTGGCTTCCAACGCGGTTTTTTCCTGCGTGATTTTCACCATCCTGGCGTTCATCTCGGCTAACATCGCCTCTAATTCGGCAACGCGAGTATCGGCAGCGGAAGACTTTTCGCTGGCCTGCCGAAGGGTGGCTAATTCTTGCTCTTTGGCTTGCAGCGTCGCGACATTCGTTTTATATTGCGTTTTTTGCAACTCATATTCGGTCTCTATTTTTTGCAATTCTCCCTGTAACCGTTTCTGTTCGGCGGAAGCTTCCTCCTGTTGCTTTTTCATTTGGCTTTGCAAGAGTTCGATGTTCTGCTGCAATTTTTTTGTATTCGCTTCCGCGTCTTTTGAGGCAGTTGATTTTATCGCGTCCTGCCGCAATTTCGCGTTGTCTTGTTCTGACGTTTTTAATTTCTGCTGAAGGTCTTGAATTTGTTGGGAGGCCGCCTTCAAATCAGTTTCAAGCTGTTGGGTTTTTTGCGCGGTTTCCGAGCTATTTTGCTGTTCGAGCAACATTTGTATCTGCGTTTTTAACTGCTGCATCGCATTGCGCGTTTCTTTTAATTCCTTGCTATTTTCCTCCAGCGTATTTTCCAATTGCGTATTACGCTTTTGCAACGCGCGGATTTCTTCCTGATACGCTTCTTCTGTTTTGGCGAATGCCGGTGAAACCATTGCTATCAGCAGACACAGACCTGTCATGATTCCTGCTCGTCGTAATCTCATTGTCATCCTTCCCTCTATTTCCGCGTTATTGAAAAATTGTCGCTGTTGCAGAAAACCTTTTTCTCCTTGAAGCGTCATTCTACTCACAATCTTTATTTCTAATCAAGAGTTTTTTGAGCAAGAAAATGATTTCTGAAAAATTGTGGGCGCTTCGTGCGGAATAGGGGCAATCAAATTCGCCTGAAGTATGCTGAAACGCTCCGATTTTTCAAGGGATTTTTCCACCATGCCGAATTTCTACTTGACGGGAATTCTTAAAAATGCATAGTATCATCGAAAAGGCGTGATTGAACGATGGGAACTCACGAAAGACGAGAGGATTATGAGCGTAGTGTTCACAATTTACAGCGCGGAACGGCAGCTTGGAAAAACCCTGTTAGGGATTAACCTCGGCGTCAGCCTTTTGAATGAAACGCAAAAATCCGTCATTCTCGTTGAAGTAAACGATCCCGCTGAAGGGATTCCGGCCTGGAAAATGCTGAAATGTTCTTCCGCGAATGCGATTGGCACAGAACCGTTCTCGGCAGAAATGTTTGAACAGTATATTCAACATCATAGTTCGCAGCTCTCGCTTCTTTCGCTCGACGCAAACATCTTCCAACAGCCTGAACTTGCCCAAAATGTGCTTGATATCCTGCTCGTGTTGCTGCGCGAGCGCTACGAATTTATTCTGTTCGATATTTCGGCCTATTTTCCGTTTATTACAGATGAACTCATCGATGCGACCGCGATTTTTCTGGTCATGGTCTCCTCGTTCGATTATGAAATTCCTATCAGCATTATCGGGCATCGAAATTATCGCGTCATCATCAGCGGCGGCGAGCAGGCAATCAAAGAGTCGAAGCATGTGGCGTATGGCAAAGAATATGTGCTGCCGCATGATGCGCTGACGATTGAAGCGTTTCGCCAAAGCGCCGTTCCATACGTGATTCAATTGCCGTATCGGCAGCTCAGCCAGACCGTCAGCCGATTAGCCAGAGACATTGGGGAAAAACGGTTCGGCATGGCCTTGACAGGCGGCGCGGCGTTGGGATTGTCTCAAGTAGGCATTCTTGAAGTGTTAGAACGAAATCGGATCGCGTTCGATATGATGACTGGCGCGAGTTTCGGCGCGTTGATTGGCGGGGCGTATGCCGCAGGCATCGAGTTGGAACGCATCAAGCAGCATATTATTACATGGGCGCAATCCTGTCGCCCCATCTCGAATTATAGCATTCATCGGTTTTTTCGCAAAGAATTTTTCCTCGATTCAGGCTTGCAGATGTTGTGCGCGACCTTATTGGGAAATACGTATTTTGACGATTTACGCATCCCGCTGCATGTCGTCGCGATAGACACGCGCACCGGCACGAGCGTGGTGTTTAAAGAAGGCCGAGTCGCGGACGCTGTGAAAGCGAGCATGTTGATTCCAGGGCTGTTTGTGCCGTTTAAACAGAGCGAGCGCCATCTGATTGACGGGTCTGTCATCTACCCGACGCCAGTGTATCCGCTAAAGCAGATGGGGGCGAATATCACAATTGCGGTCATGGTGACGCCGACTCCGGCAGAAAGTCAGGCGTATGTCCGGCAAAAAGTCTCGAGCCGTCAGACTTCCGACCAAAAGGCGAGGTATCAGAATTATGCGTTGGTGGCCGCTACGTTTGATAGTTTGATGGAGCGGTTGATTGATTCTCCGGCAGCCCCTGAATTAGCGCAGCGCGTTGCGCCAGATGTGTTTATTCTGCCCGACATGATGGGAATTTCCTGGCGGGATTTTCACCGCGCACCCGTGCTGATCGAACGCGGGGCGCGAGCAACTGAGGCCGCCATTCCACAGATTGAAAAATTGCGATGGGGTTAAGATACAAACATCTTACAGGTTTTCGAAACCTGTGAGATGTAAGAAAACATTTATGCCCGATACACTGTTTTTACTGAAAAATAATCGTATTTTTCGAGGCGTCTCTGATGACGATCTCCAAAAAATCGCGCCAATTTTCGAAAAACGCTATTATCCACGCGGAATGCGGATTTGCGAGGAAGGGGAAATCAGTTCCTTTTTCTACATCTTGCTTTCCGGTCAGGTGCGCGTGCTGCGGAAGAACGAGCATGGGCAGGAAGTCGAATTAGATTTGCTCGATCAGGGGATGTTTTTCGGCGAAATCCCATTGCTGCCGAGTGAACCGCGCTTGACTTCTATCGAAGTGCTGATTGACGCGGAGGTCTTTCAGGCTGACAAAGTTCGCTTCGAGCAGGCGATCAAAACGCAGACAACGATTCTTTATAATTTAGGGCAATTGCTAAGCAAAAAGCTCCATGTTGACCAGCGCGGCGGCGAGAAAAAAACGAAGCGGGTCAAATATCCGATTATCTGCGTGTACGGCACGGAAGAAAATATCGGGAAATCGCTTGTTGCGGTCAATCTCGGCGTGAGCCTGCTGCAAGAAACGAAATGCCGGGTTATCGTCGTTGACATGGGCATGACCTATCAGCATGGCGTCGCGTCGCTGTTGAAAATGGAGCCAACGCGATATGTTGATTCGCCGAGCATCTCGCAAGAATATATCGAACAACATGTCGTGACGCATCAAACGCTGTTAGACGTGTTGTCGGTCTCTCCTGAACTGCTCGCCGAAGAAACCAAAGGCCGCGAGTCTATTGCCAAAATTCTCGGCATTCTGAAAAACCTCTACGATTACATTATCATAGACACCAGCTCGCGGCTGAATCGCAGCACGTTTGAAGCGATTGATCTCTCGAACATGATGTTGTTTGTCACGTCAAACATCGCGCAGGAATACCCCTTAATCATGCTGGATCATCAGGAAGTGCGTATGGTGATCAACCTGTCGGATGCGTCGCTTGATAAAGGCGCGTTGCGGGAACGGGGCTACCATTTGCTGCCGCGCGATTATCAGGCGATTGATCTATTTTTTTCGACCGGCATTCCGTGCGTCACACAGAACCCGGAGAGCGAATTGAGCAAGGCGTTCGGGCGTTTAGCTCGTGACATCGGCAAGAAAACGATTGGATTAGCGCTCGGCGGCGGATCGGCGCGCGGCATGGCGCATATCGGGGTGTTTCGCGCATTAGAGCAGCATAACATCCCGATTGATATGATCTCCGGATCGAGCGCTGGCGCGTTAATCGGTTCGGCGTATGCCGCTGGCGTGCCGATTGAAAAAATCGAGCAGGCGGTGTTGAAATGGGGATCGAAAACCGGCCTGCTGCGACTGACAGTTCCCGATGTATTCGATGTGAAATACTATGGCAAAGCGATCTGGCGAAAATTTCATCCAAAACGCACAAGCTGGGAACCTCGTATCTTTCGTCCTGGTATTGGCATATTCAGCGGTGTTGAAGTCAATAAGCTTTATCTCAACGTGGTCGGCGATCCTGATTTTAATGACATGAAAATCCCACTTTCCATCACGGCGCTTGATATGAACAGTGGCGAAGAAATCACGTTTGAGAGGGGAAACGTGCGGATGGCGGTGCGCGCCAGCCTTTCAATTCCTGGCGTCTTCACGCCAGTCGCCTACGAGGGGCGACTGCTGATTGACGGTTCTATTGCCGATCCAGTGCCAGTGAAAGCTCTGGTGAAACGCCATGCCGATATTATTATTGCTGTCAACGTCACCCCATCCCTGCAAGACAGCTTAAAATCGTTGCGCAGCCCGAAAAAAGAAGGAACGCTGGCCGTATCGCGGTCGCCGCTGCTGCCGATGTTCGATATTGCGATCCGTTCGTTGCAGAGCTTGCAATATGAGTTATCTACGATTAAAACCACGCAAGCGAGCGTCCACATCAACCCGGATGTCGGCGATGTTGCCTGGTCGGAATTTTTTAACGCGGGGAGTCTGATTCAGAAGGGATTAGAGGCGACCCATGCCGCGATCCCGCAGATTCAACACCTTCGTTGGGAAACATAGAATAGAACCCTGATTGGATTGATATGTCATTCAAAAAAACAGAGGCGGTGGTGATTAAAACGACCAACCTGCGAGAGGCGGATAAAATCATCACATTCTTTTCTCGCGACTTCGGGAAGATTCAAGGGATCGCCCGCGGCGTTCGGAAAATTCATTCCAGATACAGCGGCAAATTGGAATTATTTACGCGCCTGAATGTGATTTTTTTTCAGAAAATTGAACCGCTTGCGACGGTGGATCACCATCCATTGTTCAGTATTACACAAGCCGATGTGGTAGAGGTTTTCCCTGCGTTGCAGGCCGATTTTAATAAATTAATCGGCGCGTCATATATTGCCGAATTCCTGAATCGCGTGTTCGAAGTTCATGACGATTCTCAGCCGCAGGTTTATCCGCTTGTCTGCAAGACGCTGCGAGCGATTGCCGACGCGCAGCAGATTCGCCCGATTCTCCCGGCCTTTGAACTGAAACTGTTGACGCATCTTGGCTATACGCCGGAATTGAATCGCTGCACGAATTGCCAAAAATCTCGCGCAAAGCTGCTTGAAACGCCATCCACCGCTCAACAAATGCCAGGATTCAGTTTCGCAACCGGCGGCTTTCTCTGCCCTTCATGCCGTCCACTCAAAAAAGAGGCGGTGGAGACAACATATCAGGCGCTCGATCTGCTGCAAGCGTTGTTGGAAACAGACATTTCGCACGTCGAACAACTCCCCTGCTCTCTCTCAATTCATCAGGAAATCAAGCAACTCCTCACGAATTATCTGCAATTTCATTTAGGTCTTTCCCTGAAAACCGACACCTTCGTCCAGAAAATCCGCTCCGCCGCGTCTCCTCAATAACTCCCCGCGAATAGCCTTGCTCTTCGCCTGCGGCAAGGTGAGATATGTCGAAACCGCGTTGGCGTTAACGCAGAATGGCGACACATTTTTTTGACTGCGTCATCTTGACTTTTCCGCAGAAGTCAACATGAAAATTTTATAGCCTTAAAACCTACATGTAATGACACAACAGGTTGTGGTCGGGAAAAGCTGTCAGACACCTTGAAGGTGTCTGACAACTCTGTCCATAACGTTTTGTGTCAATACACCTACAGGCTAAATAAGTGTGTATCTTTATTTTTCGCGAAAATTGTCAAATATGCGTGATGGAACGTATATGTTGATGTGGTTCGTATCGTGAAGCATGTCAACAATACCAATCAGCGGCAACTGTGCGCCGCGAAGCCTCAGATAAAGGAGTGATCGCGTATGTTCGTTCATAAAATTGTTGTGATACTTGCGCTATTGGCCGTATGTGTCAGCGTCGCCTCGGCAGAAGATGCTCAGACGAAAATGGTGCAGGTCAAAGAAGCCCCGGTGCGGCAATCCCCGAATTTTTTGGGAAGAATTCTGAAAACGCTGTCCTATGGCGAAACGGTGAATGTGCTTGAGCAGCAAGAAAACTGGCTACGGGTGGCGTTCGGCAATCCTGCGGTCGAGGGGTGGATGCATAACTCCTCGTTAAGCAAAAAAGTGGTGACACTGAAAACGACAAGCGGAGAGATTTCGGTTGCGCCCTCGGGCAATGTTTCGGCGGATGATGTGGTGTTGGCCGGAAAAGGATTCCGTAATATGGAAGATGAATTCAAGGCGGGGCATGCGGCTGCGAATTTCGCAGCGGTTGACCGCATGGAACAGGTTGTGATCTCTCAGGGACAAATGCAAAAATTCCTGAAAGATGGCGCGTTACAGCCTGAAGGAGGGATCCAACCATGACACATTTTAAGCAGATATTCAACGTTTTTCCTCTTGCCTTGATGTTGGCATTCGTGGTCGTCGGATGCAGTTCCGTCAGCGTGACAGATGTGTTTGATATGGCCTCGACGGCGCAACAGTTGGAAAAAGGATTTGAGGATATTTCGGCGGAGGAAGAATATTATATCGGGCGCTCTGTCGCGGCCATGATTGCCGGGCAATATGCGGTCTATGATAACGCCGCCGCCAATGCGTATGTCAATACGTTAGGCCAGACGCTCGCCGCCGCCTCAGACCGCCCGCAGACCTATGGCGGGTATCATTTCCAGATTTTGGATTCTGAGGAAATTAACGCCTTTGCCGCGCCCGGCGGATTTATTTTTATCACGCGCGGCATGTTAAAATGCGCGAAACATGAAGGCGCGTTAGCTGCCGTATTAGCGCATGAAATCGGCCATGTGCAGAAAAAACATGGCTTGCAGGCGATTCAGAAATCCCGCATTACATCGGCCTTGACGGAACTTGCGCTGAAAGGCGTTCAATATAAGGCTGGAGAAGCCTCGTTTATCCTCTCGTCGAGCTTAGCGGTGTTCGAAGGCTCGATTAATGACATCGTCACGACAATGGTCACGAACGGGTATTCCAGAGCCTTTGAAAAAGAGGCCGATCAGACCGCTGCGACGATTTTGCAGCGCGTCGGCTACGATCCGAATAGTCTGGTGGAAATGCTGCAAGTGATGGAAACGCTACTGAAACCAGGCGGCAAAGATTTCGCCAAAACGCACCCAGCGCCAGAAAGCAGAATTGCCGAATTGGAAAAAACGATTGGCGCATATCACCAGGTAGAAGCCTCTGCGGTCACGCAGAAGCGGTTTGATGCGGCGATGAAGAATATATAGAATAAAAAGCCCTCACAGGTTTGAAAACCTGTGAGGGCTGTGTTGTCTTATGTCCGATGTCTTGAAAAAATTGCGGCGCGGCTTCTTCTGCGGCCTGTTTGGCGGATTATTGGCGCTGATTTTCTGGCAGAATGGCTGGTTAGAGACATGGGAACGGGTGACGTGGGACTGGCGCGTTCGCCTGTTGGCGAAACCTGCCGCGACAACAGATGCAATCCGCCTGATTCTCCTCGATCAGCAAAGTTTGAGTTGGGCGGAGACGCAGATTGGCGAGGCATGGCCCTGGCCGCGCCAACTCTATGCGTTTATCATCGAGTTTTGTCAGCGCAGCGGCGTGAAAGCGCTCGGCTTCGACGTGTTGTTTACCGAATTTTCCACGCGCGGCGTTGATGATGACGCGGCGTTAGGGGAGGCTATCGGCCAATTTGGCGCATTTGCAGGCGCGTTGATGCTTGGCGAAGGGAGCGGCAATGTCACGACCTGGCCGAATGATTGGCCTGCGCCTCGGTTTGTCTTGGATGGTCTGGATAAGTGGCTCGCGGATGTGAATCCTTCGCCAACCTGGATCATTGGAAAAGCGTTGCTCCCCATTCCTGATGTGGCTAAAAACGCCAACACGCTCAGCAACGTTCAGCAATTACCCGACGATGATGGCATTTACCGCCACATGCCTTTATTCGGAGTCTTTGATGGCAAAATTTTCCCGTCGTTGGGCATTGGAACATATCTTGCGGCCTCTGCTGATACAACAATGCATATTGAGCCTGGGAGGTTGATTATCGGGCAAAAACGAATCGCAATTGACCGCAATGGCGATGTGATTCTGCGGTATCGCGGCGCTGCTGGAACGCATAAAGCGTATCGCGCGCAGGAAATTCTTGAGGCGGAAGCGCGTCGGCTTGAAGGAACAGCCCCTACCGAACGCGATGCGGAAATTGCTCGTGATCTGCGAGGAAAATACGTGCTGTTCGGTTTTTCAGCGCCCGGATTGAAAGATTTACGATCCACGCCGCTCAGCGCCACTGCTGCCGGTGTTGAAATTAATGCGACCGTGTTGGATAATCTGCTGGCGAGTGATTTTCTGGCCGATTTCCCGCCCTGGTTAGCCGTAACGCTCTTGTGTGTCGCGGTGATGATGTGTGGCATCCTCGCATTCTTTTTGAGCGATCCGATTGAAAATGTGATCATTGGCGCCGTGTTTCTCGCGTTCCCGGTGTTCCTGGCATTCTGGGCATATCAACGCGGCTTTTGGATGCCGTTAGCGGCGCAGGAAATGGCAACGACCGCAACGATTTTAGCCGCGCTGGTCGTCAATTACGCCACCGAAGGCCGTCAACGTCGCTTTTTAAAAGCCGCGTTTCGTCAATATCTCAGCCCGACCATTATCGATCAATTGATTCAACATCCCGAACGCTTGAAACTCGGCGGCGAGCGCCGCGAAATCTCGATTTTTTTCTCCGATATTCAAGGCTTCACGTCAATCTCAGAACGCTTACAGCCGGAGGAATTGACCGCGTTTTTAAACGAATACCTTTCTGCCATGACTGACATTATTCATGAAGAAGGCGGCACGATTGACAAATACGAAGGGGACGCCATCATCGCGTTTTGGAATGCACCGGTCGAATTGCCCGATCATGCGGTGCATGTTGTCCGGGCGGCGTTGCGCTGCCAACAGAAATTGGCGGAGATGCGCCCGGCGTTGAACGCGAAAGTCGGGCGCAACGTGTTTATGCGCGTCGGCGTCAATACCGGTTTTGCTGTCGTTGGCAACATGGGGTCGCACACCCGTTTCGATTATACCATGCTCGGGGATTCAGTCAATTTAGCGTCGCGGCTGGAAGGCGTGAATAAAGAATTCGGCACGTATTGCATGATTTCGCAATTTACAAAAGAGAAACTGCCGCCAAACGCCTTCGCACTCCGAGAATTGGCGCGGGTCGCTGTCGTGGGACGCCGCGAGCCGGTCACAGTATATGAGCCGATGTTTTTAGAAGAACATGCCGCCTGGAAAGACGTGTTTGAAACGTTTCATGAAGGATTATCCGCTTTTTATGATGGACATTTACAAGAGGCTATTGAGATATTCGACAGGATCAAAGAGCTTGATCCTGCCGCAGTCGCTTATCTGAAAAAATGCGAGGAATTCCTGCCGTCGCCGCTGCCTGCGGATTGGCGCGGCGTTTGGGTCATGACCAGCAAATAACCGCCGCATGATTGGCATTATGTTCGAACAGTCGCTTTGAGGCTGAACGAAAAAGGGAGTTGATCGCGGTAGTGCGGATAAAAATATGCTCCGCTGTCAGAGCGCGTCATCCCGCCCATGTCATAAAAAAGCGTGTCATATTCATTGAAATATTCAATCTGTAATCCTGCCTGGATTAAGGCGTTCATGATTTCGCTCACCGTGTACATCCAGAAATAATTTTCCCCCTTTTTCGCTTCGGAGGCATATCCGCCGATCTCATTCGATAGGTCTGGTCGCTTGATAAAATACGGATATTTGACGGTAAGTTCATGAGTTTTCAGGCGTTCTTCATCGAATGCCAAAGAAAACGGGTGAGAATCCATGGCATAAAAGAAACCGTCATCTTTCAGCAAATGACGAATGGTTCGTCCCCATTGTGTGAGATCGGGCAGCCAGCCGATTGCGCCTTCGGAGGTAAAGACAATATCATATGTTTGATCATGGATATTGATGAATTCCATCACATCCGCTGTGATAAATGTCGCATCGAAAATGTTAAAATCTTGTGCAAGTTGACGCGCATAACGAATATTCTCCGGGACAAGATCAACGCCTGTCACGATTGCGCCAGCTCGCGCTAACGAAATCGTATCTGCGCCGCTGTTGCATTGCAGATGGATCAGCGTTTTTCCGGAAATATCGCCTAATTCGCGTTGAATGATGTTGCTGAGCGTAGAGCGATGCGCTGCTAAATACGATGTGAATGCCTCGTAATGATCTCGCGCCAGCAAGCCCCATGCGCGTTGATTGGCTTCAATTTCCTGCATCAGATTTCCCTCCTTGAATTCATAAACTTGCCCAATGCGCCCGATTCCGCATTTTCCCGCCTTTTCCGACGAAGAGATACCGATGCAAGCCACTTTCAACGCGCCATCGAAAATCGTAAAGGAAAAAGATTCTCTCCCCTCTTAAAAATCTTGCAAAGATTCGTTAAATGCGTTTATGCGGCTCATATCGTCGTTTGACATAACGCAAGGGGGAACGAGCATGAATTTAGGCGAAATCAAAGAACCATATCGAGTCAGTCCAAGATTAATTGCGGACTTACAGCGCAATATTACAGGCTTTCCCGTAAACTGGCATGAGTATCCGGATATGCTCTCGACATTGCTGGACCTTTATCGCAATAATGCCGAGTTTTTGACGCTTTATGCGTATCTTCAGGAACGCGCAAACCACGATTATGACCTGGCGGAAGAATATTATCTGAAAGCTATTGCGCTTGATCCGGAGTATCCTGAAAGCCTGGCCGGGTATGCCAGATTTCTCGATTTCGTGCGCCACGATTATGATCGCGCTGAAGAATATTATCTGAAAACAATTGAAGCCGCCCCAGATGACGCCGAGTATTTGGGCAAATACGCCGTGTTTCTCTATTATATTCGCGAAGATTACGAGCAGGCCGAAGTCTATTATCTCAGCGCGATTCAATCCGAGCCGAATCATGCCGGAGTGTTAGGGAGTTACGCCTCGTTTCTTTCATTAGTCAAAGGCGATTATAAGCAGGCGGAAGAATGTTATCGCAAGGCGTTAGAGTTAAAGCCGAATCATATTGCGAATTTAGGAAGTTATGCCTATTACCTCCATCATATCAGAGAAGATTACAAAGAAGCGGAAAAGTATTACCAGATGGTGTTGGAGCTTGATCCCAATGATGTGGATAATTTAGGAAATTATGCCATCTTTTTAGAGAATGTCAAAAAGGATTATGCTCGCGCGGACATGTTTTATCAAAAAGCGATTGCGCTCAAGCCGGACGACACCTTTATTTTAAGCAATTATGCGATGTTTTTAGATTATGCGCTTAAGGAATCAGAAAAAGCGGATATTTATTATGAGCGCGTGCGCATCCTCGAACAAAAACGCGCATAATTTTCGTAACCGCGCAACTATTGGCGTAAGTAAAGTTTAAAAAATAACGTCCAAATACCTCACCCCCTGCCCCCTCTCCAAGGGAGAGGGGGAAACTCCCCTCCCTGTTGGGGAGGGGCTGTGGGTGGGGTGTTGGCGGATACATGGAAGTTATTTTTTACATTTTACTAACAATAAAAAAATAATATTCACGGCGTTTCCTGAGTTTATCGAAGGGAATGGCAATACTAATCAGTTATTCAGAACCGTTAACCCCACCAATAGGAGTGTCAAATCTCGATTTGACCGCGAAATCACGAGATTTCGCACTCCTGTTAGTGTTCAGTTCGAGCGAATAATGCTATATTTTTACAAGGGATCCGTAGAAGAAAAGACGGGGAAGATAATCGTTTCTTCTATGAAATCCCAATAACGTACTTTATGAAACTCTTTTGGAAAAGATATATTCTTCTCGTTCTTGTTCCCTCTATTCTTCTCATCAATCTGACAGGATGCAAAAGTCAGACGCCGACACGCGAACAGGAAGCGGCTCGTCTGGCTGTGGAACAGGGGTTACTGCCGGTGTTTACGCTGCAAGGGCAGCCGCTGCCCGCCATGTCGCTGGCGCAGCGGATGCAAGATTATCATATTCCCGGCGTCAGTATCGCTGTCGTCAACAAGAACTCGATAGCGTGGACGCAGGCGTATGGCGTGGCGGATGCTGTCGGCAAACAGCCTGTCACGGCTGAGACGCGCTTTCAGGCCGCCTCTATCAGCAAATTGCTTACGGCAATTATGGTGATGATGTTCGTGCAAGACGGCAAAATCGGCTTAGATGAAGATGTTGATCTGCGCTTGAAATCGTGGCATTTCCCCGCC
This sequence comes from Candidatus Moduliflexus flocculans, assembly GCA_000739515.1. Classification (GTDB taxonomy): domain Bacteria; phylum Moduliflexota; class Moduliflexia; order Moduliflexales; family Moduliflexaceae; genus Moduliflexus; species Moduliflexus flocculans. The sequence goes on along the minus strand of DF820457.1, from coordinate 516,692 downwards.
AATGAATTTATAGCGGCGCAGCCGGTCACCACGCGCCGATTGCTCAGCCACAGCGCGGGGATCAATGTGCCGAATTTTCCCGGCTACGCGGTCGGAGAGCCACTGCCGACGTTGCCTCAGATTTTAAACGGCCAACCTCCGGCCAAAACGCCCGCAATTGAAGCGCAAACGCAGCCAGGAAGCGTCTGGCAGTATTCCGACGGCGGTTATGCGGTTGTGCAGCAATTACTGGAAGACCTGAGCGGTCAGTCATTTGCGCAGCTTGCGCAAGAGCGCCTGTTAGCGCTTGCAGGCATGACGCACAGCACGTTTGCCCAGCCGCTGCCGAATGAAGTCGCCGCATCCGCCTCCAGCGGACATCGCGTGGATGGCATGCCGGTAGAAAAGCGGTGGTATGTCTATCCCGAAGCCGCCGCCGAAGGACTCTGGACAACACCGTCAGACCTTGCGCGTTTAATGATCGAATTGCGACAAGCGATGCAAGGAGAATCGGCGAAATTATTGTCAAAAGACATGGCAAAAAGCCTGCTTGTCAAGCAAATCGGCAATTCCGCGTTTGTCGGCCCAGTGAAAGGAGAAGGCAACGCCGCCTGGTTCAGCGCAGGCGGTTCGACTGCCGGATTTCGCTGCCTGATGGTCATGTTCCCCGAACTCGGACAGGGCGCTGTCGTGATGACAAATTCGGAAAACGGCCATTTTCTTGCGATGGAAATTATGCGCGGCATCGCGCGTGTCTATAATTGGCCGGATTTTCGCGCGCAGGAAAAACAGACGATGCCACTGACATCAGAAGCCGCTCAACGTTATGTCGGAACATACACGTTCGACACTCCGCCTGGCATGGTTCTCACGGTCGCTTCTACCGAAAAAGGCTTATCGGTTGAATTAACCGGGCAGCAGTTTGAAATGTATCCTGAAACGGAGGTTGATTTCTTCGAACCGATTTCCGGCATGACGATCACGTTTATCAGGCAGGCTGATGATAAACCGATTGAAGGGCTCTTTCTGACGCCGCCGCTCTCGTCGCAGCGCTGGGCGGCCAGAAAACAGGACTAAAGTAATACCAATTGCTTAAAAAAGATCATATTCGCATTGTACGTCGAAACGTCAGTTTCGTCCTACGATTTGCGATCTATTCAAAGGCAATTGGTATAATACCAATTGCGGTAAATTCGATCATATCCGCCTGATTACGGTAGAGACGCCCCGCCGAGGCGTCTCTACGGAATAGATGATCTTTGTGAGGTGTTATCGTAATGGTGACAAATGAGAGCAATCAACCGATAATCACAGTGTTCGAGCGTTATGCGACGCTGGCGGCATATTGCGATCAGTGGTTTGCCAATGTTGTCGGCGAATATCAGACGCAGATGCGGTGCGCACAGGGATGCGCGTTATGTTGTCGGCTCGAAACCGTTGTCCCACTTGAAGCCGCGCTGATTGCCGCCTATGTTGAGGCTCTGCCGCCTCAGCACGCTGTGAAGGATGATTTCTCCGCAGATGAATGTGTCTTTCTCGCTTCTGATGCCACGTGCGCGATTTATCCGGTACGTCCGCTGATTTGCCGAACGCACGGCATGCCGCTTCAGTATCCGGATCGCGAGGAACGCGACGCCTGCCCATTGAATTTTTCAGATATTCCACTTGAACAGATTGCCCCGCAATATGTCTTATCTATAGAACCCGTAACTGTTAATCTGCTGCGGTTGAATCTCGCGTTGTGCATGAGTGCCGGAAACGCTGATGCTGCGGGCGAACGTATTTATTTGCGCGATATTCTTGTTCGCGCCAATCCGCTGCCGTCGCATATATTACACGTGATTGAGTCAAACCGCCGCCTTTTCCAACACGTATTGAAGGCATTTGTATAGCGAGTCGCATTCCTCAAAGGAGGTTCTATGGCATCGCGATGTGAACAGGTGCGTATTCTTGTGGTTGATGACGAACAGGCAATTTTGAACCTGTATCGCGAAATTTTTTCCGTCATGTCCCACCTCCCTCACTCCCCTCACCAGAACATGGTGGCAGTGGCGGAGTTTCACGATGAGCCGCTGAGTTCGGCGCAAGCCTTCTCATTAGCGCTCTATCAGCGCGGAGGGGAGGCATTGCAAGCCGTTCGAAATGGGGTGACAACGAATGCGCCGTTTGCGGTCGCCTTTATTGACGCGCATTTGCTGCCAGGCGATGATTTGCAATGTGAGGGAATCAGCCTTGCCGCTCAAATTCGAGCGATAGACCCGCATATCGAGCTTGTGCTGATGACCGGCTATACCAATATCAATCCGCAAGACCTGATTGCAAATGTGCCGCCGCTTCACAAAATTCTCTATCTTGAAAAGCCCATCTGTTCCAAAGAAATCTACCAATTTGCGGCCTCGCTTGGCGCAAAGTGGCAAACCGAACGAGAATTGGAACAGGTGCAAACGAATCTGGAACACTGGCTGAATGAACGCACCGCGGAATTGATCCTCGCGAATCAATCGTTGGAAAAAAGCGAAGCGCGTTATCGCATTGTCCTGGAATCGGTGCCTGACCCGATTTTAGTATATGACATGGAAAATCGCGTTGAATATTTGAACCCGGCCTTTTCACGCGTCTTTGGCTGGACGCTTGCCGAATGTCAGGGACAGATGTTAGATTTCATCCCGGAGGAATTTTGCACAGAATACCGATTTATTATTGAGAAAATCAATGCGGGCGAGACGGTGTCTGGCATGGAAACGCAGCGGTTCAAAAAAGATGGCGGACGCATTGATATTAGTCTCAGCGGCGCTGGCTTTTTCGATCAATCCGGCAATCTCTGGGGGCGGGTTATGACGCTCCAGGATATTACCGTGCGCAGAAAAACCGAGGAAGAGATCAAGTTTTTGGCGTACCACGATGCGCTGACTGGCTTGCCGAATCGGAAAGCCTTTTATGACCGCCTGGAAGATAATATTCTTCAATCGCAAGGGCAGGCCGGGGGGAAACGTCGTCGCCACAGTCACTCGAAATGGGCGTTGATATTTATGGATTTGGATCGATTCAAAAACATTAACGACACATTAGGGCATGAAGTTGGTGATGCCTTACTGCGAATCGTGGCGGAACGTCTTCGAGAGAGCGTGAGAAAGAGCGATTTTGTATTTCGCTTAGGCGGGGATGAATTTACAATTATCCTGAACGCGCTGCATGATGCGACGGATGTGATCAAAATTGCGCAAAAAATCCGCAAGGCCGTTGCCCAACCCTGCCTGATTCAAAAACATTCCTTGTATGTCACGATTAGTCTTGGTATCAGCTTGTACCCTGATGACGGCAATGATGTTGAGAATCTGGTGAAAAAAGCCGATATGGCAATGTATGCCGCCAAAGAGGAAAAAGAAGGCTATCGGTTCTTCACGGAAGAAATGAATCAAAAGGCGCTGGAACGGATGAACCTGGAAAGCAGCCTGCGCCGCGCGCTTCAAGAAAATCAGCTAATGCTCTATTATCAACCGTTAGTGGATGAGCATCACCGCATTGTCGGCACAGAAGCGTTGTTGCGCTGGAAACATCCGCAATTAGGGTTAGTCAGCCCCGGAAAATTTATCCCGATTGCCGAAGAAACCGGCGCAATTGTTCCGATTGGAAAATGGGTGATGCAGGCGGCATGTCAACAAACGGCGCAATGGCATCAGATGGGGTTTCGTGATTTTTATGTGTCAATCAATCTTTCTTCGCGGCAATTTCGCGAGCCTGATTTAGTAGAGGTCGTGATGCATGTTTTGGAAATGAGCGGATTGCCGCCGCATTGCCTGAAGTTAGAAGTCACGGAAAGCGGCATCATGGACAATCCTGAGGAAGCGGCATTAAAAATGCAACAATTGCGAGAGCGAGGGGTGCATTTTTCGATTGACGACTTTGGCACGGGGTATTCCTCGCTCAGCTACCTGAAACGTTTTCCGATTGATACGCTCAAAATTGACCGGTCGTTTGTCACAGATGCCACGACCAATATAGATGATCAAGAGATTATTAAAACGATTATTGCCATGGCGCACAGCCTGCACATGAACATCGTCGCGGAAGGCGTGGAAACGCGGGAACAGGAAGAATTTTTAGCGTACCATGGCTGTCAGATGATGCAGGGCTTCTTTTTTGGCCGACCGATGACAGCGGAAAGTTTTGAGGAATTGCTTCAGCGTGAGCCTAAATAACGGAGCAATTGCGGCGAATATTGCCCCGTTATTCCTTTCGCCGCCACATTTCGCGCTCCTCATCGAAATCTGCGTAATTGAAAGCGATGTTCTGAAATTCTGATTCTAACGCTGTGAACGCCTCAATAACATCGGGATCAAAATGACGGCCTTGCTGTTCGCGAATCATCGTCACCGCTTTTTCATGAGGAAAGGGCGGTTTATAAATTCGTTTGCTGATCAGCGCGTCATACACATCAACAAGCGCCATTAAGCGCCCGGCAATCGGAATATCGTCCCCTTTCAGCGCTTCAGGATAGCCAGACCCATCCCATTTTTCATGATGCGAATAGGCGATCTCCGCCGCGATGCGCAGAAATGACGAACTCCCCATTTTTCTTTCCGCGGTCAAGATCGCATCGCGGCCATAGACCGTATGCTTTTTCATTTCTTCAAATTCGTCGTCTGTCAATTTGCCAGGTTTCAGCAAAATCCGGTCAGGAACGCCGACCTTGCCGATGTCATGAAGCGGCGCCGATTTAAACAGCAAATCAATCGTGGTGTCATCTAAATAGGCTTGAAACCGATAATTTCGGCGCAATTTCTCAGCTAACACGCGAATATAGCGTTGGGTTCGATGGATATGCCCACCGGTTTCGGGGTCGCGATATTCCGCTAACGTCGCCAGACTTTCGAAAACAACTTCCTGTGTAAGCACCAATTCCCGGGTTCGTTCTCGCACTAACTCTTCCAAATGATCGCGATGACGTTTTAATTCTAAATGTGTGCGAACCCGATTTTTTACAATAACAGGCTTGAATGGCTTGGTGATGTAATCAACCGCCCCAAGTTCAAATCCCCGCGACTCGTTCATTTCGCTGCTCAGGGCGGTGATAAAGATCACCGGAATCATCGCTGTTTCCGGATGTTTTTTTAGTTCCGCGCATACGTCATAGCCGCTCATGCCAGGCATCATAACATCCAGCAAAATTAAATCTGGGGTCATGCTTCGGGCTAAGACGAGTCCTCGCTCCCCATCAGAGGCTCTTAATACCTGATGTTCGTCATTGAGAATCGCGGTGATGAGTTCGAGATTGACTTCCGTATCATCAATTGCCAGAATCGTCGCCCGCATTCGCTTCATTTCCTCTTGCACGTCTTCCCTCTCTCTCAATTATTCTTGTTTTACAGCTTCCCACACGTTTACATTATCTATTGTGACATAGCCGTATGATTCAACCATAAATCCGATGCGTCCTTTTTCCAGCGTTTCTTCTTCAAACCCAGCGATAAATTCATCATTCAGATAGAAATCGAATTTCGCGCCATACGCCACAATGCGGAACGTATTCAGCGAATCGCCGCGCTTGACAATCGGCGACGATTGCAGCGGCACGATTTCGAACGGATTGGCTAAACGCCATTGATAGACCGCAATGCCGCCCTCATCGTTCCAATAGAAGTTGTAGCTATCGCTGTTGAGATAGTCATTGCGGTTGCGGATGACCACGCTGAAACGGTTATACTGGCTTTCAATCGGCTGAAATTCCACGTCGCCTTCCATGATGATATTTTCCAGTGATTCGAACGGGGAGGGATAATAGCAATACACCTGCCCGGCGGTCAGTTTTGTGCCGTTCAGATGAAGTTTGCCATTGAGATAACTTTTTCCTTCATTAAACGTTGGCGAGAGATATTGCCGGGTTTCCATGTTATCCTCTAAGAGGAGTTTTCCTTTGGCGATTGTGGAAAGCAGCGGCTCTGACGCCACCATCACGTCGCGTTTCGGCACAGGCTCTGGCGAGACAAGATCGCCTTTCAATGGAGGGTTTTCTGGTTGCTCGAGCGCCAGAATTTTCGTCATCGAGCGGACGGCATCTACCTTTGTCACGCGCAGCGTGCCGATGCGATTGATCTGCTGAAATAACACCTCGCCGGTTTCGTCGTCTTTCACAATTTCCCGGCGAGCGACAAATAAGCGGTCGCCCTCTTTGATGCCATGATTTTTTCCAAGCCCGACGACAAAGACCTCTCCAGCTTTCCCGACTAATTCGCTCAATAAGGGATATTCAGCGATCAGGTTGGCGGCGCAGACGCGGGCAATGTCTTCAACGAGATAATTGGTGTAAGAAAATTCGCGGGAGAATTCGACTTGCGCGGTGGCGACATCAATTACGCTGGCGCTGATCGCATATTGATTTTCTCCTTTCAGATACAACGTGCTGGTCAGCAGCTTTTCGACGCCGAGGATTTTCCCGATTTCCACTACTTCGCTTTCATCGGTTGCTCCGGTAGATTGAAACGCCTGCTCTTTTAAAATCTCTTCAATCCGGCTGCGCTCTAAAATTCGATACTTCTTTGCGCCGATCAAATGTTGATATAACGCGCTTTCCGCCGTTTCTTTCGTCACATCATTAATGTCGCCCCTGGTTTCCATCGGCAGAATCGCAAATGAAATCTGCGCGAACGCTGGAACGCTGAGGAGGCACATCAGGATGGCAACGCAGATGATCATGCTGATAGATGTTCTCATGGTTCACCCTCCTTTTATAAAATGCAATTTTTTCACTTCCTAACATTTTTTGATCACCCACCCCTTGCCCCTCCCAGGAGGGGAATGTCAGGCAGAG
>DF820457.1:461998-509852 GCA_000739515.1 Candidatus Moduliflexus flocculans | reverse complement strand
CCCCTTGCCCCTCCCAGGAGGGGAATGTCAGGCAGAGTCGCCTCGATCCGCGATTCCCCTCCTGGGAGGGGCAAGGGGTGGGTTGAAAAATTATGTTAGGAATTGAAATGCAATTTTTATAAAAATTTATTTGCATTTTTCTCAAGTTTTATTATCTTTAAATAAAACCACAGAGGCGACAACAAATCGAAAAAAGGAACGAATTCGATTCGTTGTCATTTCAAAAACACTCATAGATAAGATAATTGATATCGCCCTGCGGTGTCAACTATTGAATGTCAGAATTATGGAGAAAATTTTTGTAGATGGCTTTTTTACGATTGCTCGACAGCATCGCGTCTGTCAGGATTATGCCATTGCCGCCGCCGAACCGTTGCCGCTGTTAGCGCTTTCCGACGGCTGTTCGAGTTCGCCGGATACCGACATCGGCTCGCGGCTGCTTGTGAAAAGCGCGGAAAAAGTGATTCGCTCAACAACGCCGGCGTCAACATCGAGCTTGCCGACGTATCAGGAACTTGGATCGGCGATTCTCGCGAATGCGGTCGCGGCGGCAGAGTGCCTCGCGCTGCGCCGTTCGGCATTGGATGCGACGCTGCTGCTGGCGTTTGCTCATAGCGATGCGGTGACGGTGATGATGTACGGCGACGGCTACCTTGCCGCAATGCGTAAGGACGGCAGCCTTGAATATATCAGCGTGTCGTATAACGACAATATGCCGTATTATCTGAATTACTGGACGGACGAACCGAGAAAACGGCAATATCTCGCCGAAAGCCACAACGGAAAAGAAGTCGTCTCGATCACGACGTATTCCGGACAGCAGCAAGAAACGCGGCGTGCCGATTATGACGCGCCGCTCGTCTGGACGTTTCCCGCGAGCGATTACCGGCTTGTCGCGCTTTGTTCCGATGGCGTGACGGCGTTTTCTTCCATAGAAACCGGGCAGATTGCGCCGGTGAACCAGATTCTTGAGGGGCTGTTGACATTTAAAACCACTGCCGGAGAATTTGTCACGCGCCGCGCCAAACGGCTGCTGAAGGAACTTGATAAGCAAAACATTTTTCCGGCGGATGATTTGTCGGTCGCGGCGATGCTGTGGTAGAAGGCAACAGGAGTGCAAAAGCTTGCTTTTGCGACGCGGCATTGCCGCGTCAATGGCGCAACTGCGTTGCGCTGCAAAAGCAAGCTTTTGCACTCCTGCTTGAAACGAAAATAGGGGGAAAATATGGGCGCGTTGACGGTCTGGGTGCGAGGCAAAGGCAAAGTGCAGCTTTCCGAAGATCACGATTATCTCGCGGACGGCGGCGAAGGGCGCATTTTCTCGAAAAGCGGCGTGATTTACAAGATTTATCTCGATCCGACGCGCATGATTCCCGAAGCGAAACTCGCGGAATTGGCGCAGTTAGATCATCCGCAAATCGTGCGCCCGAAAGATGTTTTATTAGATGCGAATAATACCATCATCGGTTTCACGATGGATCGCGTCGAAGGGATCGAACTTTGCCGCCTCTTCAACACGGTCTTTTTGCAGGCCAACAACGTCGCGCCGGATGCGCTGATGAAATTGGTCGAGCGGATGCAGGAAGTCACGCACTTCATCCATCAGAAAGGCTTTTTGATTGTGGACGGCAACGAGTTGAACTATCTCGTCGGGCAGCACGATTATGCGCTGCCGTTTTTCATTGATGTGAACTCGTATCAGACGCCGCATTTCCCGGCGTCCGCGATCAACGTGCTGTTTCAAGACCCGCATTCGCCGACCTTTTCGACGCTGACCGACTGGCACACGTTCGCCATCGTGGCGTGCAAAATTTTCGTTGGCGTGCATCCGTTCAAAGGGACGCACCCGGATTTCGGCAAAGGGGACGTGTTAGAACGCATGAAGGCGAACGTCTCGATTTTCAACGCCGACACGCGCCTGCCCGCCGCTGCGAGGGATTTCAGCTATATTCCGTCCGCGTATCGCGACTGGTTCGTCCGGCTGTTCGAGAAAGGGGAGCGCGTGCCGCCGCCATACATCGCCGGGCTGCTGAAGGTGATTCAGGTGAAAATTGATGTGGTGCAAAGCACGGGGAATTTCTTGATCAATCTCATTCGCGCCTACGACAGTGAGATCGTCTCGCATCACTCCGCCTTCGGCAAGCATCTTGTCGTCACGAAACAGGCGGCGCATGTCGAAAAAGTCGCGTATCGCCTGCCGAATTTTCGTGGCAGCATCATGCTTGCGCCGAAAAGCCTGACGCCGCTCTTCGCATCGGTGCGGGAAGGCGATCAGATGCTTGAGATCGCCGATGCGTCGGGCAAGCCGCTCGATCTGCATCTCAAGGCGAATCGCGGCTGCTTCGTGGCGGACAACACGCTCTACGCCGTTCACAACGGCGATCTGACGGAAATCGCGATTCATGAATTGAACAACCGCCCGGTGGCGTCAGTGGCGAATACGTGGCACATCATGCCGCAAGCCTCGAAAGTCTTCGACGGCCTGATTTTTCAAACGGTATTGGGCAAATCGTTCGTCGTGATTCCGTATCGCCTGAACAATCACGGCTTTTGCGCGATTCGCCAGATTCCCGAACTTGACGACTACCGCATCGTTGACGGCAAACATGATGCGCGGGTCTGCATGTTGATCGGCGTCAAGAATCACGCCTATCATCGCCTGATTCTGCGCTTTTCGGAGAATTACGAGCAATATGACCTGCGGACGGTGGAAGATATTGATTATTCGGACATCAACTTCGTGACATTAGCAAGCGGGGTGGTCGTCAGCCTCGACGAGCAGGGCGTCATCGAAATTTTCAGCAGCCGCATCCATTCCAGCGGCGTCAAGCGGATTCAAGACCCCGCCATCCGCCCGGATATGCGCCTGAGCAAAGACAGCGCCTCCGCGCTCTTCGCTCGCGGCGACCGCCTCTATTCGCTGAAAATGGTGTGAACATGTTGGCTGTTTTGAGTAAGTCCTATTGAGCAGCCGCAAAGACAAATTTCAAAAAAACGCTTGACAGTTTTCGCCGTTTCTTCAATACGGAAATGCGTTACTAAAAATAGCCATTGGCGCTCTCACGAGCTTAATAGGGAACCCTGTGGAATTCAGGGACGGGCCCGCCGCTGTAACCGGGGACGAATGCCGGAACGAGTCACTGTTCGACGAACATCGAATGGGAAGACCTGGCATGTAGGATGAACCGGGAGTCAGAAGACCTGCCAGAGCTATTCGATGTCTTAACTTCGTGGAAAGAGTTGAGGCGATTTTTGGCGATAAGAACGAAATCGGGAGGTTCTTAGATCACACACGATCTAAGAACCTCTTTTTTTTGGCGCCAGCCTCCCGCTTTCTGTATGTTGATCTGTTCATAGCAAACAAGGAGAAAAAAATGGCTGGCACACTTTTAAAACACGTTTTCATGATGAACTGCGCCTGTCTCATCTTGACATGCGCCGCGCCAATTGTTGCCCAGGAGGAAGTCGTTCTCGGACCGATTGTCGTCACCGCCGAGCATTTTCCCACGCAGGAAAAGGAGACCTCTCGATACGTTTCCGTGATCTCATCCGAACAATTGCAGGAAACCGGCGCGAATAATCTCAGCGACGCGCTGCGCCGCATCGGCGGATTAGCGTATAAAGCCTACGGCCCATTAGGGGTCAGTCACGGCGGCATGAACAGCAAACTCTCGATTCGCGGATTGGAAAACGGCGAATTGGTGCTGATGAACGGTGTGCCGATTCAAGGCGCGGCGGGACATGCGTATAATCTCAACACGACTCCGATCAATCACGTTGAGCGCGTCGAAGTGCTGAAAGGCGCAGCCTCCACGCTTTATGGCGCAGGCGCGATGACTGGCGTCATCAATATTATCACGAAGCAGCGCGCCAAAGAAAGCGCCGTCAACGCTGCGGTTGAATTTGGCAATGAAGCCTATCAACATCACAGCGCGGAGTATGGTCATGCCCGTTTTACGCTTGGGATTGACTACAGCCATCTCGCGGAGCAGGAACGCATTTCTCGCAGCATCTCCAAAAAATACCGATATGACACCGACGCGACGAACGAATACGCGCTGCATCTGAATGTCAGGCCAATCGAACATCTTTTCCTCGATTATCTCGGTTCGTTCGTGGAAACTGGCTTTCATAAAGTCTATGAAGATGGATCGAGCGCAACGGAACGCACGGATCAAGATCATGCCGCGCATTTCGCCGATCTGCGGTATGAGACGGAAACGCTTCGCATGAAAACCTTTTTCAGCTACGACCTGATGAAGCGGGACGAATATACCGACCAAACAGAACCTGATGATCGCAACAAAAATTATAATTACGGCGCAACCGGCGATTATCGTTTCACGGCGCTTGCCACCGAGTTGACTGCTGGCGGCGAATACGCCTATCACGGCGCGGATTATAATAATCAATACGGCAAACATGCGCGGAATGATTACGCGCTGTTTCTGTTAGGAAAAAAGACGCTGGTTGAACGGTTGACGCTTTTGCTCGGCGCGCGCGAACAATTTATCAACGCCGACGACGACGGCGCGGATTATGACATGTTTCTGCCGACAGCAGGCGTGGCGTTTCAGGCGATTGAATCTCTGAATCTGTTTGCCAATGCGGGCAAAGCGTTTCGCGCTCCGACGTTTAATCATCAGTATTACGAAAGCAGCTTTATGGTCGGCAATCCTGACCTGAAGCCTGAAAGCGGTTGGACATACGAGGCGGGGGCGAAATGGGATATCGACAGGCTGCGTCTCCGGTTGGCCGGGTTCTTTATGGATTACGATGATAAAATTGTGGTGGATAATTCGCAAAGCCCGCAGACCTATTTTAACGCCGGGATGTACCATTCGACCGGCGCGGAATGGGAAATTGACGTCTCTCCGTTTATTAACAGCGCCTCTGAAATCTGGCAGAACCTTTCCTTTTCAACGACCGGTTACTGGGCAGACCCCGTTGCTGAAGACGCAGATGGCGAAGAATATCAAGCCGGGCCGAAAATGCAGGTGACCACTGCGCTCTCCTATTTATCCGATACGCTGACGCTGCGGCTCTCAAGCGTCTTTCTCGGACAGCGCGAAAACGCGCTCGATGATGCCTTCAGCGTCGATTTGTATGGCAGATACAAGCTGTACAAAGGCTATCTGACAGTGGCAGTTGATAATATTTTCGATGAAGAGATTCAGGTTTCCGGTAATATGGAGCCAACCGCCTCAAATCAGTATGCGTATTACGAAATGTCACGCTTGTTTAAAATCGGGTATCAATTGAGTTTTTAAGGAGAATGAAACTTGTAGAGACGCCTCGTCGGGGCGTCTCTACGATGCAGTGAAGCGAAATAATCATGTTAACACGGCAATTTCGGCAAGCTTTATTTTTTACATGCGTTGCATTTGCGGCAGCAATGGTTTCGACAACGATAGAAGCGCGTACGCTTGGCCTGTTTGTCGGCGACGCGGATGCCTATCTCTGTGTGGAAGCGTTAAAGTCTCTCGCGCTTTCCGATCTTGATATTCAGATATTCACCGACGAGCATGTCGGCCAAGCCGCGCTTGAAGCATTTCTGCCGCGCTTAGATGCGGCGGTCGTGGACATTATGCATCCGCAACCCGCAGATTGGTTGTTAGCGCAAAGAAGCCGCATCAAGCCGAACGCAAAACTCTATGCGGTGCGCAGTTCGTCGCATACGCAGGATTTCCTCGACGCAGGCTTTGTGATCGACAAAGACGTTCAACGGTATTTCGAATTTACCTCGGCGGAGAATCTGAAAAACCTGATCTTGTTCCTCGCGCATAAGGAATTTGATCTGCCAGTTGAATACGCGCCGCCAGCGATTCTGCCGGAAAACGGGCTGTATCACCCTGACGCGGGTCGCGTCTTCGCAACCTGGAAAGAATATCTGGCCTGGTATCAAACTCGCCCGCAATATCGCGCCGATCATCTCTGGGACGTGACGATCATTTTTCCGACCTATATGATTGATGGCAAAAATGCGCCGATAGACGCCCTGATTCGCGCCTATGAGCGGCAAGGCATCAATACGGTCGCCTTATTGCGCGGCAATATGGCAACGTGGCAGGTTGGGTTGCAAGAATTGTTAGCACAAAAACCGCTCAATATGCAGCTTGGTTCGATCTCCGGGTTTACGTTCAAATTTTCATCAGCGTTGTCGCCCGAATTGGCTGAAACACTCCGACAGGCGAACGTGCCGATTTTTAATCCACTCATGCTCTTTTCCGGCTCGGATGAAGAGTGGCGGGCATCGTTAGAAGGCTTGTCGCCGGTCGAATTAGCGTATCAACTCTCGACGCCGGAATTATCGGGATTGATTGAACCGACCGTGATCGGACTGAAACAAAAAAGCGTGGATGCGGAACGCAACGTGACCAGCTATTATTATGTGCCGGAGCAGGCGCTTGTGGAGAAATTAGCGCGCCGCGCCGCGAAATGGCATCATTTGAAACGCCTGCCGAACGCGGAGAAAAAAGTGGCGCTCGTGTATTATAATCACGGCGCGGGCAAACAGAATATCGGCGCAAGCTATTTGAACGTGGCTGACAGTATCGGGCAGATTGTCGAGCGTTTGCGCTCCGAAGGCTACACGATTGAAGGCGAAGCGTCCGAAGAGCGCATTATGGAAAGACTTCTCACCTCCGGCAGAAATATCGGCTCGTGGGCGCCGGATGAATTGACGCGCCTGATGCAGTCCGACGACGTGCTGACAATTGACATGGAGGATTACAAACGCTGGCTTACTGAATTAGACCCGACATTCGTCGCCAGCGTGAAAAAGGATTGGGGCGAGCCGGAATCATCGTCGATCATGGTGAAAGACGGCAAATTTATTATTCCCTGCGTAAAAATGGGGAATCTGACGCTCTTTCCGCAACCGGTCAGAGGATGGAGCGATGATCCCGAAAAACTCTATCACAGCACGATTCTCGCGCCGCATCATCAATATGTCGCGTTTTATCTCTGGCTGCAAAAGGTCTGGCAGCCAGATGCGATGATCAGCCTCGGCACGCACGGCACGCATGAATGGCTGCCGGGCAAGCAGACCGGCCTGAGCGCGTCGTGCGCTCCCGAAGCGCTGATCGGCGACATGCCGAGTCTTTATCCCTACATTGTGGATGATGTCGGCGAGGGAATTCAGGCGAAACGCCGAGGGCGGGCCGTGGTGATCGACCATGCGACGCCGCCGTTTCGGGCAGGCGGCGCGTATGCCGAATATGCCGAATTAGCCGCGCTGATCAGTGAACATGGCGCGGCACCGTCAGACGCGATTGCTTCCGCCAAATTCGAACGGATTCGGGAAATGGTTGTGAAACTCGGCCTGGATAAAGATTTGAAATTGACTGATGTGACAGCGGATGCGCTTGAAAAAATCGAGCATTATCTGCTGGCCTTAAAAACCGATCTGATTCCTTACGGCCTGCATACCTTCGGCGTGTCGCCCGACGGTGACGCTTTGCGGGAAACAGCGGCGGCGATTGCAGAAACGTCGGATCAACCGGCAGAATTCTATCAGCAGCAGTTGGCTTTGTGCGGACAAGAAGAGTTGAACAGTCTTGTCAACGGGCTGAATGCCGGATATGTGCCGCCAGCGTCGGGCAACGATCCGATTCGCAATCCGGAAAGCCTGCCGACGGGGAAAGATTTTTATTCGTTCGATCCTGATAAAGTCCCGTCAAAAGAAGCCTGGGACGTCGGCAAAAAAGCGGCGCAAGACATGATTGACGCCTATCGCCGCGAACATGGCAATCAGTATCCCGATCAGATCGGCATCATCCTGTGGTCGGTGGAAGTGATGCGGAACGAAGGGACAAACGCCGCGACTGCGCTCTATCTGATGGGAATGCAGCCGGTCTGGGACGCCCGCGATAAGGTCAAAGGCGTCGCGCCGATTCCAGGGACGGAACTTGGGCGACCTCGTATTGACGTGCTGCTGCAAATGTCCGGACTGTTTCGCGACACCTTCCCGACGGTTGCGCTGCTGCTGGACAAGGCGGTGAAACAGGCCGCGACCTTGACTGATGTGGAAAATTTTATCAAGCAGCATACTGACGAATTACAGACCGCATTGCAGCAGCAAGGTTATAGCCAGGAAGACGCTCAGAAACTTGCCACATTACGCCTTTTCTCGGCACCGCCAGGGGCGTATGGCACGAAAGTGGACGACATGACTGGCGCGAGCGGCTTGTGGGACGATGATCGGGTGGTGGCGGAACATGGGTTCATTGACATGCAATCCTATGGCTATTCCAGCGAGATATGGGGGGAAAGCGCCAAACCGGTCTATCGTCAGAACCTGAAACGGGTTGACGCGACCATGCATTCGATTTCCACGAATTTATACGGCACAATGGATAATGACGATATGTTCCAGTACCTCGGCGGTCTGACGATGGCAGTGCGCCATGAATCCGGCAGCGATCCCGACGTATTTGTCGCGCAGCAGCGCGATTCGTCGCAAGCGTTTATCGAGCCGCTTGCCGCCACGCTTGGCCGCGAATTGCGCAGCCGCTATCTGAATCCGAAATGGATCGAGGGCATGAAGCAGGAAAATTACGCCGGAGCGCGGGAAATCGCGGAATTCGTCGAAAATATGTGGGGTTGGCAGG
Organism: Candidatus Moduliflexus flocculans; assembly: GCA_000739515.1. Taxonomy (GTDB): domain Bacteria; phylum Moduliflexota; class Moduliflexia; order Moduliflexales; family Moduliflexaceae; genus Moduliflexus; species Moduliflexus flocculans. The sequence continues at coordinate 501,240 of DF820457.1, read as the reverse complement.
TCACGACGCCACAGGCGGTAGATAAGGCGTTTTGGGAACAAACGTATGAGGTCTATGTCGAAGACAAATACGGTCAGGAACTCAAGGAATTTTTTAATAAACAGAATCCCTGGGCGTATCAGGCCGTGACCGCCCGGATGCTCGAAGCCGCTCGCAAAGGGTACTGGCAGGCGTCCGACGAAATGAAACAGACGCTGGCGGTCGAATATGTCATGAATGTGATTGAAAAAGGGGTTGCTTGCTGCGACCACACCTGTAACAATCCGCTGCTGAATCAGATGGTGGTCAATATCGTGTCGCTGCCAGGCGTGTTGTCGGTCGAATTGGTCGAACAATTCAAACTCGCTATCGAACAGGCCACCGGTAAGCCGCTCGATCAATTCGCGCAGGAGCGAGCGGCGCTTATCGAAAAATATCAGGATCACGCGCCTGCTGAACAGCACAATGCAGCAGAACACACCGCGAAAGAGCAATCGTCGCAATCAGCCGACGCGACAGGCGGAACGGATTCGCAGGTCGTGCAGGGCTATAAAATGGAAGAAGTCAACCGCGCTGACGATGCCTCGGAAGTGTCATCGTCTGGCGTGCAGTGGTTCGCCGCCGGATTCGTGCTGCTGATTTTGTCGTTTGTTATTTATGGAATCCGGCGGCAGCAGCGGAAAAAGTCTGAATGAATTCAACAAAGGGGGAATATGGAAGTAAAAAGTTTGTTGCTTGGCTTGTGCTGCACATTCGGCATGTTTGCCGTCAAAAACGGCGTGGGAATGTATTACGCGCTGGCGTGTCAACGTCGCTGGGCGCATCGCGGGATATGTATCGCGGCGTATAGCAGCGGTTATTTCGCGTTGTTTATGGTGTCGGCGTACTTGCTGCGCCGAACAGATATGTTGACCTATATCGAAACCGTCCAACAGATACTTCGTTCAGGGATGCGTCTGCATATTCTTATGGCGGGAATGCTGCTGCTCTGGGGCTGGTTTCTGCTGACGCGCCCCGCTGAGACGCATGACCGGACACATGGCTGGCTGGCGCTTGCGCTGCCCTGTCCGGTCTGTCTGATTGTGATTGGCTGGAGCGTGGCGTTTCTCGTCAAACATATCCGCGAAGGCTTGTATGCGGCAGTGGCGGGAGTGTTTGCCGGGTTCATGCTGTTGACGTTCATTTCAGCGCTGTTGACGCATCTCTGGCGCAGTCAGTCAGGGTATTCGCTGCGGACGTTGTTAGGCGCGGCGATGATGGCGATTGCGGCATATTTTCTGCTTTCAGTGCTGATGTTGCCCCAATTCGCGGAAATGGAAACCGTATATCGTTTAGCGTCGAGCCGCTCTACTGTTCAGACCGCCCCAATAGCGCATTCGGCGGCCTGCATTCTGAGCATGGTCGGATTCGCAGGATTGGGGTTTTATTGGATGAATCGAAAAATCAGGAGGTCATCACATGGTAAATATTAGCGCATTACTCGAAACATTTTTGTATCTGATTACATCCTCGTTGCTCTATCCGGTGCTATTGCTGCTGTCGCTTTCAGCCGTGCTGATTCTCGTCTGCGTCGGATCATTTTTTGCTGAGTTGTTAGAGCGCTGGCGGCTGCTGAAATATGCATCCGAACAATTGCCGGACATTATCGTGAATAATCAAGGACATCGAATTTTTTCTCACCATGCCAGAACATATATCGCATGTTTGCGGAACATGCTGAACAATGGTGCATCGGATGAATTCGCTGTTGAAGCATTATTTCATGAATATACGCGCAACCTGTTGAAAACGCTGGATCATTTGAAAATTCTCCTCAAACTCGGCCCTGCGCTTGGCTTGATGGGTACCCTGATTCCAATGGGGACTGGTCTGGCAGTTGTCAGTCAGGGGGATTTGAGCAAAATCTCCGCCGATTTGTCCGTCGCGTTTACGACGACTGTTATCGGATTGGCGGTCGGCATGACGGCGTTTGTGTTATTGGCAATCAAAAAACGGTGGATGGAAGAAGACCTGCTCCATATCGAATTAGCGACGGAACTTCTTGTTGTCAAACACGCGGAAAGGAGGTAAGGATGGCGTATTTTATTCGAAAACGACGATTGGGACGCCAACGCATAACTGTCCTGCAGGAATTGGACGAAGATGACGATCCGTTAAGCGGCATGGCGAATATGTTTGATCTTGGGGTGGTGTTTATCGTCGGCCTTCTCATTGCGTTTTTTGCCGCCTCTCGCCTTCAGGATATGTTCCAAGAAAATGCCGAATTTACGATGATGAAGCAGAGCGCGAATGGCGAACTTGAAATTATCACAAAAACCAAAAAACAATTGAAAGCCGTCAAAGTCAGCAAGCAACAGGCCGAGGGACGCGGCGAACGGTTAGGCACGGCGTATAAATTGGAAGACGGCACGATGGTGTATGTGCCGGAATAGAGGGGGAATTGTCATGCTGAATTTTACATGGAGTTCTTGCCAGGAGGTTGCGGCGTTTATCGCAAAAGGCGGTGTGCTGATGCTTCCGATTCTCGGAATTTCTGTGGCATCGGTCGCAATTTTCCTTGATCGTGTCTGGCAGTATCGCCGCGCACACTGTCCGATTGAGCGCGTGTATGAGGAGATTGACCGGTTGGCGGCAGAACGTCGCTTCGAGGAGGCAACTGCCGTCTGCGAACGCTATCGTCAGGCGATTGTTCCTGGCGCGTTATGCTGTGTGCTGCGTAACCGACATCGCTCGCATGAAGAGATCGAGAAGGCGGTGTCGCATGTCGGTTCGCTCGCCTTGCAGCGCCTGTCGCAGCATGTGCGGCTGCTTGGCATTTTCGGCAGCATTGCGCCGCTGCTCGGTCTATTGGGCACGGTGTTCGGCATGGTCAAAACATTTATGAACATTGCGGAACTGCATGGCAATGTCAATCCCAGCTTGCTGGCCGGCGGTATCTGGGAAGCGCTGCTGACGACGGCTGCCGGCCTGACTGTCGCGATTCCGACCGTTTTGATGTATCATTACTGCGAACGCAACGTTGACGAATTTGCGTTTCATATCAAGCATTACAGCCTTGAATTGATCGAGACGCTTTCACGCCATGATTGAATTTCAACGTCCAAAACCGCTGCCGGAATTATTAAACCTGACATCGCTGATTGATGTCATCTTTTTGCTGCTGCTCTTTTTTATTCTGACATCGATCTTTGCCGATCCGGGCATTCCGGTTGAATTATCGGAATCCGCCGCCGCGGAATTTCAGCAGACGCCGAACGAGATTCGGATATCCTTGCTCGCGAACGGCAACATCGGCTTAAATGGCGCAACGATCAGCATGAATGAACTCCCATCCGCGCTGGAATCCCTGTTCGCAGCCGCGCCGCGCCGCGTTGTGGCGGTTGACGCGGATCAAGACGCGCCATTCGAGCGATTTATCCGCATTATCGATCTGGTAAAATCTGTCGGAGGAGAGAAATTGCTGATTTCGACGGAGGTTGCGCGATAATGCTGCGCGTGGCATGGCTGGTGTCGCTTGGATTTCATGTGGCGCTGTTTATCGGCCTCAGCCTCTTTCCTGTTCCGGTTCTCACGCAGATGATGTCTCGGCATTCACTGCAATCAGCGCCGCGCCTGCGTCAATCAGTGGAATCGGCACAACGCCGACCTCCCGAACTCTCTCACCAGCCAGCGCCGCAGCATTCAAAAATTTGCGCCGTGATTCATCTGCAAACGCCGTCGAACACACCAACTGTCACGCCAACTCCGACAGCGACGTTGACGCCGACGCCACTTCCAACGCCGCCCCTCATGCCAACAAGTACGCCAAAACCGACGGCAACACCAACGCGGATTCCCACTCCGACAGTCACGCCAAAACCAACGCCCATTCCGACCTCCGCGCCGACATGTAAGCCGAAGCCCGTCATCACTGCTCGCCAATCTGAATCCCCTGCTGTCATGCCAGTGCGTCCGACTAATACGTCCTCATTTTCGGAGACGTCTCCCGTATCAGAAAAGGGTGCTGCGCAACGCGGTCGCGCTGATTTAAGCGCGTCATCTCAATCGTCGGGAAACGCTGAAATGACGACAACTGGAACGACAAAGAATATCGAAAATAATACTGACGCAGTTCGACAAGATGACTCCGTCCGCACACGCTATCTTGAAGAAATTACGAAGAAAATCGCGATGGCGAAAACCTACCCGACGCAAGCCAGGAGAAAAGGGTGGGAAGACAGGCTGGTTATCGAACTCGAAATCTCCGCGTCCGGCGAGGTTCTCCACGCCACAATTGCGCAACCCTCTCGGTTTCAGGTCTTGAACAAGGCGGCCTTAGATGCCATCAAGCGGGCGCAGCCGTTTCCCGCATTCGATGAACATATTTCCGCTGCGCGGTTGATTGTAAAAATCCCCTTCGAATACACGCTGCAAATTTCGAAATGAAGTCGCCCAATAAAAAATACTTGCCAAAATTCAATAACGTGGCATGAGGTGCAAAATATGTTTGCCTGTTGTTGTTATTGCGGTAAACATAAGCAGACCTTCTGAGGCACGTCATATCTTGACGCGACCGCGAAATCGAGAGTTGTCTTATATCAACACCAAGAGGATCGTTATACGTATGACTGTTGCATTCGACTACCGTAAATGACAGATGAATCAGAGCGCCGGTCGGCGCTCACTGCGCTGCCTCTGCCTGCCAGTCGCTTCTGAACAGATGCCATCGTAAATGGTTATTCCTCGTTCTCGTCGCCGCTGAAGCAGTGGGCGGCGAGAGACTGCTGCGTCATTTTGCGAGTATTTCTCCGTAAAGCGGAGCCGAAACACACGCAAAAAGCGGCGCAATTCAAGGAGGAAGGCCATGTCCGATAAATTTGCCTCATCCACCCGTTTCTTTGCGTCCCGCCCGGGAATTATTATTACCGGCGGCGTCATTGGCGTCTTCGCCTCACTTCTTCAGAAATTCGGCAATCCCGTAAATATGGGAATTTGCGTCGCCTGTTTTGAGCGAGATATTGCCGGAGCGTTAGGGCTGCATCGTGCGGCAGTGGTGCAGTACATTCGTCCGGAGATTATCGGGTTTGTGTTGGGCGCATGTTTGGCCGCCCTGCTCTTCCGCGAATTCAAAGCCCGCTCAGGCTCTGCGCCGATTGTTCGCTTTGTCTTGGGCGTATTTGCCATGATTGGCGCGTTAGCGTTTCTAGGCTGCCCCTGGCGCGCGTTGCTCCGGCTGGCGGGCGGAGATTGGAATGCGATTCTCGGCTTAGCCGGATTGACCGTCGGCATCGCTGTCGGGATTCAATTTTTGAAATCTGGATACAACTTAGGACGCTCCTATGCAACGTATGCGGCTGTCGGCTGGGTTATGCCGGTTCTCATGGCGGGGCTGCTGTTGCTTGTATTGTTTCGCCCACAGTTTACTCCCGATGGCGCGATTTTTTTCAGTCAAAGCGGGCCAGGCTCGCTTCACGCGCCACTCATTATTTCGCTGTCAGCGGGACTGCTCATCGGGTTTCTCGCGCAACGCACTCGTTTTTGCACGATGGGATCGATTCGCGATGTGATTTTGATGGGGGATACGCATCTTCTCAGCGGGGTCGGCGCATTATTAATCGCGGCGTTTGTCGCCAATCTTGCCCTGGGACAGGTCAAATTCGGTTTTGCGCCGCAACCGGTAGCGCATAGCAGCCATCTCTGGAATTTCCTCGGCATGGCGCTCGCCGGCTTAGCCTTTGCGCTGGCTGGAGGGTGTCCGGGAAGACAATTGTTTTTAGCCGGAGAGGGGGACGGCGACGCGGGAGTCTTTGTGCTTGGCATGATTGTCGGCGCAGGATTTTCCCATAATTTTGCCCTGGCCGGAAAGCCTGATGCCATTGTTGACGGCGCGCTCAGTGTCGGCGGAATATCTTCTGCCGGAATGACCGCAGTTGTGCTCGGATTGGTCGTCTGTTGTATTATCGGTTTTACGATGCGCGAAAAAGCGTAATTGTGCGCTGCGGCGTCACGAAGATGCAAACGACCTCTGTTTTTCATGTTCGTCGCGTTGCGGCCATTATTTCTTATGGCAACACAAGTAGATGCTCGCGGACTTTCCTGTCCACAACCTGTGATTCTGGTAAAAAATGTGATTAAGGCGAATCATTTTCCGATTGAAGCCCTGGTAGATACGGTGACATCGCGGGAAAACGTGCGACGCATGGCTGAAAAAGCCGGATGCATCGTACAGGTCGAAGAAATCGGAACAGAATTCAAACTTACGCTGACGAAGTAAATCAGCGCGAAAGCAATCATGAACAGCGTTGTTCGGCGAACAGAGCGTTTGCAGGACAACGCTGTCCCCGCCAATGGAAATCCTTGATCAATACGCTGTCATTCTTGTTCATTCTACCAGTCACGCGCTTCGAGCCGAAAAACTGTTGCGCAGCGCGGAAATCTGCGCTAAATTGATTCCTGTGCCGCGTCATCTCAGTTCCGATTGTGGTTCGTGTCTTCGTATTCTTGGAGTTGACAAAGACTGCGCCGCGCAGACATTGAAAGCGGGCAATATCGAAATTGTTGGCATTCATGCGTTGTGAGACCACACCGCTGTCAACGCGGTTTTTTTTCGCATCAGCCTTCCAGCAGTTCCTCGCCGCGTTGCTCTATCGTCCGTCGCAAAATAATCATCAAAGAATCCCGCGCATGTTCAGCGAGCCTGGATGCTTCCGCATTTAGAACCGGACGCGGCGATACAGCGCGTCGAGCGGCACATCCAGCCCGACGGATTCGAGGCGGAACGCGCCGTCGCGAAAGACTTCCGGCTGCCAGCCGGTCGAGCGCCGAAACAGCGTCGCTTCTTGCATGTCTTGCGACAACAGCAGATATTCTTGCAGGCTCGGAATCTGCTGATAATTCCAGAACTTTTCGCCGCGATCCTGCCGTTCCGTCGCCTGTGACAGCACTTCGACAATCACGACCGGCTGAGATCGGTAATATTTCGCCCGATCCATTGCCGCGCAACTGACCATCACATCGGGATAGTAGAAGAGCGTTTTGCGTTGCAATTGGAGTCGGATTTTCATGTCAGCAATAAACACATCGCATTCTTCTGGCAGACTGGCATGTAGCAGGCTAAATACGTTCCCGGCAATTAGATTATGCTTATCGCTCGCCCCGGCCATCGCATAGACCTGACCGTCAATGTATTCGTGCCGCGACGCGCTGAATTCCTCGCTATACACATATTCTTCTTCGTGAATATACGCTTGCTTTGGTTGCGCTAAGCCCATAATTTTCTCCTTCGGTGATACGTTTCCGATGTTCACGACGTTTTTGCCCACTCGATAATCATTTGTTTTAAGACTTTGAGAATGCGGAAAATATCGAAGAGATCGTCCCGCGTGGCGACATACGGTTCGCTCATGGCATATTGCCTGCCGTGCAGCGTCATGAAACACCAGTCGCGGCCAATAATATACGCGCCATAGACCGGATGCCGATGCTCATTCAACTCCTGCGCCACGAGCATCGCCGCTAATGCCTGTGCCGCTGGATCGCCTTCCGGGTCTTTGGTCTTTTTGTATTCCTGAAAGCAAAAGTAGGGCTGTTCCGGTTCGCGCAAGCCAGAAGCAATCATCCCATCCGGTTTGCCTCCTAATTCGATCCCCTCCACTACGCCGCGAAAATCTCGCTCTGCGAACAGGTTGAATTGTTCGGACGTATAATCGACCAATGTCAGCAATGGCCCGATGAATTTCAATTCCAATTCCATCTCATTCCAATCATATCCGCCTAAAATAAGTTTCTCTCGCAAATTCAATAACGTCTGCCGTTCGAATTCCGTAATGTCATCCGCGCTTTGCAACCAATACGCTAAATCGGCCTGGTCTCTGACTTGTTTAAGATGAAACATTTTTTCCAATCCCGCCAGCGTGCAGTCTTTAAAACTTAACATAAACATCCCTCCTCATGCTTCCACAAGGACAAGAAGCATTCGCAGTGCATCGGAAGTCATAAAATCCTCTAAACATGTTGTCGCAATAGAAGTTATAGCAATTGCCTTAAAAAAGATCATATATTCGTGTGTTTCAGACCCGGTGTCCTCACGGACAACCGGGGTGCAGACGTGGCATTCACCCCGGTTGTCCGTGAGGACACCGGGTGTGCATGATGACGATTTTTTATGATCTTTTCAAAAGCAATTGGTATTATCACGATAAAAAGGCTGGAAATCGCCTGAAATGTCAAGCAAAAAATAGGCTCTGGCACGCCCCCCGAACCGTTCCATAGAAATCATGTCGCTGTGACGACCTTTTTTATAATGCCGTGGAAAGAAAAATCATTTTTTTCGAAGATTTTTGTTGCAATTTTATATAGTTTTATTATCTTATAATTAAACTAAAAGATAATTAATTCGTTTTTAAAATGATATAAATAACAACAGAATATTCGGATGAATGCCGATATTTATTTATTCTAAATAAAACATAGGCATTTTTCGGAATATTCATCAACCTGCGGAGGAACATCATTATGGCAACGCATCAGAAATCTCGTATTGAGTTTTTAATTATAGACCCGCAGAATTCGTTCTGCCACCCGACCGAAGGGGAATTGTTCGTCTCTGGCGCGGACAAAGACGCCGAACGCCTCGCGAAATTGATCAAACGGATGCTGCATCAGATTGACGATATTCACGTCACGCTGGACACGCATCACGAATTGGACGTGGCGCATCCGATTTTCTGGGTGAATGGCAAAGGCGAGCATCCCGCGCCATTTACGACGATTACGAAAGACGATGTGGCAAAAGGCGTCTGGATGCCGTTCAACTCGAAACTCCCCTGCCCGCCCTACGGCACGCTGCTGGATCGCATGATTGCGTATGTGGCGAATTTGGAGGCGAACGGGCGCTATCAACTGACGATCTGGCCGCCGCATTGCCGCATCGGGACGCCGGGGCATAACGTGGTCGAGCCGCTGCGCGAAGTGTTTCGGCAGTGGGAACTGAGCCGCTACGCGATGGTGGATTACGTCACCAAAGGGAGCAACATTTTCACCGAGCATTATTCCGGCGTCGAAGCCGATGTGCCAGACCCGGAAGACCCGTCCACGCAGTTGAACACGAAACTGATTCGAACGCTCGAAAAGGCCGATTTGATTGTGTTCAGCGGCGAAGCGTCGTCGCATTGCGTGGCGAATACGATCCGCGACATCGTCAAGCATTTCGGCGAAGAAACCGTGAAAAAATGCGTGCTGCTGCAAGACGCCATGAGTCCCGTACCAGGCTTCGAAAAGATGGCGGACGAGTTCTTTCAAGACATGTTGAACAAAGGGATGCAAATCACCACCACCACAAAATTCGCGATATGAATGATCCATTCGTCGTAGAGACGCACGGCCGTGCGTCTCTACCGACATGAAAAGGATTTGGAGAATAGATTATGCCAGTATTCGGAGGAAATGGAAGTAACGGCATGGAAGTTCACGCGATTGACGGCGGCGCGTTTCAATTTTCCGCCGTGCGCCCGGAAGACCTCGGCGCGGCGGAATATACGCTGGTGACGATTGTCACGGACGTGACCGGCAGCGTGTCGGGTTTCGAGAAGGTGCTGCGAGACGCCGTGATTGACGCGGTTCGCGCCTGCGGCAAAAGTCCGCGAGCGGATAATCTGCTCGTTCGATTCGTGACGTTCAACGACAAGATCAAAGAGGTGCACGGCTTTAAAACGCTGCGTCAGATCGATCCGCAGAAAGACTATAAAAAATTCACCTGCAACGGCGGCACGGCGCTGTACGACGCAGCAAAAGAGTCCATTTCCGCGACGAACGAGTATGCGAAGGTGTTGACTCAGAACGACTTCGATGTGAACGGCATCGTATTCATTATCACCGACGGCGAGGACAACATGTCAAAATACAATCGCGCCGACATCGCGAACGCGATTCAGCAGGTGAAGCGCGACGAAGGTTTGGAATCGCTGCTGGTGATTTTGATCGGCGTGAATGCGGATGCGTGTTCGCAATGGCTGAACGAATTTTATCAGGAAGCCGGGCTGTCGCAATACGTGGACATTCGGGATTTCGACGCCACCAAAGGCGCAAAACTCGCGGAATTCATCAGCAAAAGCGCCTCGATGCAAAGCAAAAGCCTCGGCACCGGCGGCGCGTCGCAGCCGTTGACGTTTTGAGGCGTCTCGCTCTCTCCCGTCAGAATTTCGAACGCTGACGGGAGTTTTTTTGCTCCGTTCGACCGTTGCGTGCCGCGCCGAAATATCTCCTCGATCTGCTCCATTGACAAGGTGACACGCCATTCCATCTCATTGTTAAAGAACACATCTATCAAACATTTTTAAGAAATCTGACAGATGTGTTGAATATAATGCATCATGCGATCCTGATAAGAACCGGTTATTTACTGGAGAGAGAATTGCCGGCCAGATAGCGCATATCGGCTGCCGCTTTTTGCTCATCCACGAAATAAAACAGGAGGCCGCCAATCAGAAAAAGAAGGGATAACGACGACAGACTGACGCGGGACGCGATATTGCTGCTGAACCCCATCGAACGGACAAGCAAGCCGACGCCACCCATCAACACCGGCCCGATAACAGTGGCAAATTTGCCGAGCATGTTATAAAAGCCGAAATATTCCGCTGCTTTATCCGCTGGAATGATGCGAGCGTAAAACGAGCGGCTAAGGGACTGAATGCCGCCCTGCACGCAGCCGATGACAACCGCTAAGGCGTAAAATTCGTTCTTTCCGGTCATAAATGCCGCCCAGATTGAGATAAACAGATAAACCGCAATGGCGATAAAAATGCCCCGCTTTGCGCCGATTTTTTTGCCAAGATAACCAAAACCAATCGCCGCCGGAAAACCGATGAATTGCGTCAAGAGCAAGGCAAGAATCAGATCGCTCGGCTTGAAGCCTAACGACATGCCGTAATCCACCGCCATGCGGATCACCGTATCCACGCCGTCAATATACATCCAATAGGCCGCAAGGAACAGAAAGATCATTTTCAGGTGGCGAATTTCCCGGAACGTGCGCTGGATTTGGAACAGCCCGTCCTTCACCATGGTCATTTTTGAAACGGTTTCAGCCAGTTTTGGCTCTTTGACGAATACCATCAGCGGGATCGAAAAAACCGCCCACCAGACTGCGACCGACAAAAAGGAAAATCGCACGGCCTGCGCGGCATCTATCAGGCCGAATGTCGCGGGTTTTAAGGACATCCAGACATTCAGCGCAAACAGCAAGCCGCCGCCGAGATAACCGTACCCATAGCCTAAACCGGAGACCACGTCCATTTTATCTTCGGTGACAATAGCCGGCAGCAGCGAATCATAAAAGACTAGGCTGCCGGAAAAGCCGATAGAACCGAACAGATAAAGCACCACCGCCAAAAACCATCTGCCTTGCGCGACAAAAAACAGGCTGAAACTCATCAAAATGCCAAGATAGGCAAAAAACAGGAGGAACTTCTTTTTTGCCGTTCCCCGGTCAGCAATTGCGCCCAACACCGGCGCTAAAAGCGCAACCAGCACGCCAGCTAATGAATTCGCCACGCCGAGACGCGCCGTGCTGACGGTCGGGTCAACGCCGGCATTCCAGAAATCCTTGAAAAATACCGGGAAAAAGCCCGCCATAATTGTCGTGGCAAACGATGAATTTGCCCAGTCGTACATATTCCAGCCAAAAATCGCTTTTTTATCATTTAATTGCATAAAATTTTTCCTTTTTCCTAAAAACAATAAACCCTGTCAAAGCGTTATGCCTTGGCAGGGTTCAAATTTGCTTACTGCGGGGCAAGATATGGCAAGATTTCGTCGCGATGCTGGCCGACGTAGGTGCAGCTTGGGGTTGCGCCGCATGAGCGGCAAGTCATGTCATACGCTGAATTGATGGTCTGGCATTGCGGACACTGGTAATGCGCCTCCATTTCGGCGAACCATTGCTCGAAGCCGACGTCTTTGATGCGTTTCTGGCTTTCCCAGAGTTCGATCCGGTGCGGACGCGCGGCTTGGAATTCCTGAATGTCTTTACATGGATACTCTTCGCACGCGCCACAGAAATCAAGCCCTTTTTCATTCGCGCAGCGAAACATCACGCATTCGGCGCAAAAAGGAAAGCGGCGAGCCGAACGGCAGCCGTCGCAGGCGATTTCTTCGGGAGCGCGCCCGAATCGTTTTGCAATGAGTTCTAAGCGTTTCGGGTCTTCTTGAGTGGCGATATAGACGCCACATGACGGGCAAAACAACCCACAAACAGCAGCCAATGTTTTATTTGGTGTCATAATTTTTCGTTCCACACCTCGCAGGTTTTGAAAACCTGTGAGGTGTTCAACCTCGTATTTTCATAATTCATACAATTTATCATCAACATTTGGGCGCGAGCGTCGTTCGCCTTTAACGCCGCTTCCTTTACTGTCTAGCAAAAACGGCTCTTCGCTTTCTAACAAATCCCCCATTTCCGCTTCGATTTTGTCCGGGTCTTCGCCGCGCTCCATGCGATGCAGCGCTTCTTCCATCGCGGGTCCCATTGTCAGCCCGGTGGCGTCCGACAGTTTGCGCATGAGTTGCGCAGCCTGACGCGGATCGTTTTCGTCTAAATGTTCAGCCTCTTTCGCCAGCATTCCCATCGCCTTTTCCATTTTGGCTTCATCGAATCCCGGCGGCAAGTCGGCGTCGCCGCCACCCTCACTTTCCTCTTTTTTCCCGCCGGAAATCGCGGAAAACAGCGAGACTTTGCGTTGCAACGCCACATTCAAGCAGGTCGGGCAATTGGGAATTTTCTGCGTGTTGACCGTTCGAGACAGAAAATTATAGATTGTATGGCAGTTCTGACAATAAAACTCGTAAATCGGCATGGCATTTCCTCCAACTCTCGCAAATCAACCGCGATTCTTAATCAAAATCACTTCAATGATTCTATTGGCAATGTCTGTGTCAAGCCCCATTTTCCGCTGCAAGTCATACAGAAAATCTTTTTCTTCGTCGCTGAGATAGCCGTCGCTGACGGTTAAATCTATGGCCGCCGCAAACGCGGTGCGATACAATTGCTGCGGCAGGGAATGGATGCAAAGATCGAGAAATTCGTTTGTCGGCTTTTCTTTCAACATCCCTAAAAGCCTGGCAAACATGTCGTCATATTGCGCGGTCGTCCAATCCTTGAACAGGCGCATTCGCGAAAACATGAAGTGGATGAATTTAACCTCCTGATTAGAGAGTTTGTAATCTGAGGCCGCGCTGGCGATAACGATCCCCGCAAATGCCTCGGCTTCAGTCAATTTCAGAGTGTCAGACTGTTGAGCAGATGTATTCATCATTGAAATCTCCTTCTCGTAGTTTCCCCTGTTCAAGAGGGAAAACGGTGAACAACACTATCGCATGCGCTCGCACAAATGATGCTGAAAAGCGGCAGGCATTATGGCAAGAAAAAATCATCAGTATTTCAGAAATTTTAGAACATGGCGTCATCTGCGCAGCCTCATTCGAGAAATGCCGCGCCCATGTCTATGACGCCAGAGCAAGGAGGCGCATTATCAAGGTAAATCGTCCAGTGGAGTTTTGGCTGATACTGGCGCAACTGGAGATACTGTGGCACGAATTCGATCAGCCATTTGCCGCCAGGAAAAACAAGGCGATCCTGCGGGAAGATTTTTCTGTTATCCACTTGATAGAGCAACTGCATGATGCGCCGCAGCGAGCAGCGAAGTTCGTCGCCGCTTTGAAATGGAATGCCGGGGCCTTGCAACATTTCGTGACGGCGGTATTCATCGGGATTTTCGCCGATTTCCAGCATGGATTCCACGCTTTTGAGTTCGTCCTGAATCGCGTCTTCGCTATCCACAAACATCGTCGGCGCCCAGAGTTGCGGTTCATCGCTGTTCATGACGAGTTTCACAGAGAGCAGCACATCTTCAATGCTTTGCTTGCCGGTGTTGACGATGACAAGATCAAAACGATATTGATGATACTTGTCTTTGGTCAGGATTTCGCAATTGCCGATTTCGAGGGCGGCGGTGGCGGCAGTGGCGCGAGACATCAGCAGTTGCACTAAGTGGTTCGGGGCAGGATCATTGCGCCAGCTATTGCGAATGTAATACACGTAATTTCCCGCCTGATACGCCGTGCTGCCGCGCGGCACGACAATGACATACGCCACGCGCCCGGCGCGGCTGCCGGACAGCGGCACGGCATGACAATGAATGCCGTTAATCAGCGGACGCACGCTGAAATCGGCGCTATGCTGCACCTGTTCTAAGGTGAATTTTTCGGGATCAATGCCTTCGTCGAGATCAATCGCGACGCGAGGCCGTCCGCGATTTTCCTTAATGCCTAAGACAATCACGCCGCCTTCAGAATTGGCAAACGCGGAAATTTCTTTGCCAAGCAGCCGGGTAAATCCCTGCCCTGGCAGGCAGAGCACCGAGGCAATAAATTCCAATGTCAATGATTCCGGTTGACCGATGAGCTGCCGTAAATCATCTTCTGTCCATTCTGACGGATGTGTTTTCATACGAAAAACTACAAGGATGCATGTAAGAAAGGATGTGGTGGCATCCGTTCTTGCATACATCCTTGTAGTTTCCAAACGGCAGTTAATACTTCTGATTTTCTAAGGACATCGCAGGCGTTGGCGTGGTCTCAAGTGCCTGGCCTGACAGCGATTCGAACGTGATTTTCATCTGAAACGGCGACGGATCGCGCTGAATGACGCCGGAAATGCAACGATTATCAGGATGCGGCTGGTCATATACCGCAGGGCTTGGCGTGCCAGCACCGCGAATCAGATAACAACGAGCAATTTTTTTTACTCCATGATAAGTATAAGTATAAGCGCCGCAATTTCGATCTTTTTCACATGCCGTTTTGCACAATTGCAGATCTGGACTGGCAAGGACGAAATTATAATAATCTTCTCCGATAGTCGTGCGTTTTACATCCTTTTCCATATCAGGAAACTCACCGCCAACCGTAATTATCAGCACCGTTTTCTGCTCCGGTTTTACCGCAAACGTAAACGGTCGTTTTCCTTTATATTCCGCCGGTACATCTGTCATAAAATCGAGCATCAGCATGTAATTGCCTGGCTCAAGCCGAAACCGCAGGCGCTCTGGATTGACCATGTCCATTGGTTTCGCAGTGGCAACCGAAAATATCTGTCCGCTCCAGCCAATATGTGGCGTGGCATCGCTCTTTTTAACCATCACTTCAAAATTACAATCATCTGCCGCGACAGGCAGCGGCGTTTGTTCTGGCGTTGCCGCTTGCGGCGGAACAATCAGATCGGTTTCGGCGAACAGCGTCGAACTCAATAAGGCAACAACCCAGAACGCCACAAGAAATGATTTCATCGAATTCTCCCCTAACTGCATTGACGCAGAAGATTATAGACAGATTTGTCAGACCCCTTCAAGGTGTTTGACAGCTTTTCTCGACCATCACAACAATTCCATGTCTGTTAAGTTCTCGTCGTATTACGCAGGCGTTTTCTCATCCGAACCGGCCTTCGATATAATCCGCAGTTTCTTTCTGGGTTGGCGAGACGAACAGCACTTCGGTAGGAAGATGTTCAATTACGCGGCCTAAGAGCAAAAAGACGCATTCTTCGCTGGCGCGACGGGCTTGCGCCATGTTATGTGTCACCATTAAAATAGTATATGTCCCGCGCAGCGCCCAGATCAGTTCTTCAACGGCTTCCGTCCCTTTCGGATCAAGCGCGGAGCAGGGTTCGTCCATCAGCAAAATTGAGGGCTTCACCGGCAAGAGCCGCGCAATGCAGAGCTTTTGCTGTTCTTCCAGCGACAGGCGCGTCGCTTTTTCTTTCAGGCGGTCTTTAACAAATTCCCAGAGCAGCACCTGCCGCAGAGAACTTTCAACGATCTGATCCTGTTCGGCTTTTGAAATTTTCTGGTCTTTCGCATGAATATCAAGCCCGAACAACACATTGTCGCGAATTGAAATCGGCAGCGGATTCGGGCGTTGAAAGACCATGCCGACCTGCTTGCGAAGTTGCACGAGTTCCACTGACGGATCGTAGATATTCGCGCCTAATACGTTCATCGTCCCTGCCGTGCGGACATAGCCGATGCGCTCGTTAATCCGGTTGCAGCAGCGCAAAAACGTGCTTTTTCCGCAGCCAGACGGGCCGATCATCGAAGTAATGATTCCTTTTTTAATCTGCAAACTGACATCAATCAACGCCTGAAACGTGCCATACCAAAGATTCAGTTTCTCGCTGCGGATGGCATATTCCGGCTGAGGCGGCGTATTCTTTTCCATGTTCATCTCATGCTGTTTTCGCGTTCATGTTTGTAGAGACGCCCCGGCGGGGCGTCTCTACCGAGGCATCTTCGTTTAATCTCAACCAAATCGTCCTTCAATATAATCCAATGTCCATTGTTCCTGCACGTCGCCGTTAAACATCTGCTCGGTGTTACCAATCTCCATGCACTTGCCGTTGAGGAAAAACGCCGTGCGATCTGCGAGGCGATATGCCTGCTGCACAAGGTTGGTCACGACGATCACCGTCATTTCGTTCCGCAGGCTTTTCAAAACGCCTTCGATGCGCATGGTCGTGACCGGATCAACGGCAATCGAAAATTCATCCAACATCAACAATTCCGGCTCTTGCGCGAGAGCGCGGGCGATGGTCAGACGTTGCTGCTGCCCGCCGGACAACATGCTGCCTAATGCGTTGAGGCGGTCTTTCACTTCATCCCAGAGCGCGGCGCGAGTCAGGCAACGTTCGACAATCGCATCCAAATCCGCTTTTTTCGTCATTCCCGCCAGACGCGGCGCAAACGCCACGTTTTCATACACCGTCAGCGGCAATCCGACCGGCAGCGGAAAGACCACGCCGATCCGCCGTCGAAAGGCAAAGACATTTTTCAACGTGCGGATGTTTTGCCCATTAAACAAGACATCGCCTGTGACCTGCATATTCGGCGTGAAATCATCCATCCGATTCAGCGCCTTCAAAAATGACGTTTTGCCGGAATTGGCGGGGCCGATAATCCCTAAAATTTCATGCTCATAGACGGTCAAATTGACATTGTTGACAATCGGCGTCGAATTATATAAGACTGAAAGATTTCTCGTTTCGACTTTAATTGGCCTTACGGCGGCAGCATTCGCCCCAGGAGTTGCTGTTACCATTTTTTCTTCCCTCGCAGATACATGCGCAACACAATCGAAAGGCTATTCATCACCAGAACAACCAGAATCAGCACGAGCGCCACGCCATACGGCAACGCATCCGGCACGTTCGGCACTTGCGTGGCGACAACGAAGAGATGTAGCGCGAGTGCCATCGTTTGATCGAATACGCTTTGCGGCAGAATCGGCAAAAAAAAGGCTGCACCGGTAAACATAATCGGTGCGGTTTCGCCTGTCGTGCGCGAAACCGCCAAAATGACGCCGGTCAAAATGCCGCTGATGGAATTCGGCAGCACGACGCGGCGGATCGTCTGCCAGCGCGTCGCGCCCATGCTCCAACACGCCTCGCGAAATGCCTGTGGCACGGCGCGAAGCGATTCATACGTTGCCACAATAATCACCGGAATCGTCATGACCGCGAGCGTCAAGCCTGCCGCGAGAATGCTTGTGCCGAACCGAAAAAAAATGACGAACGCGCCGACGCCGAACAGGGCGTGAACAATTGAAGGAACGCCTGCGAGATTGATAATGCAAAGGTTGATCAGACGCGTAAACCAGTTGTCTGAAGCGTATTCGCTGAGGTAAATCGCTGCCGCGACACCGAGCGGCACAGCCGCCAGCAAGGAGACGAAGACGAGCCAGACTGTGCCTAAAAGCGCTGGGAAAATGCCGCCCGCTGTCATGCCATTGGTCGGGCTGGTAAAGAAAAAGTCAATCGAAAGCATCGAGCCGCCTTTCACGAACAGCGTCAACAAGATGACGACGCCCGGCAAAATCAGCATCAGGGTCATGAACAGGAACAGCAGGCGGAATCTGTTCTGAATCCGCGCATTTTTATGATTGATGTCTGTGGCTGTGAACATCAGTCCTTATCCTTTCCGAAAAAATGAAGAGTGTGCTAAAAAATAGAACACTGATGACACTGATTGGGCTGGTTTTCACTGCTATTGATTATGGCTCGGTTTCACTATCAGGGCTTGCCAAAAATCAGTGCCGATCAGTCCATCAATCCAATCAATGTTCTATTGATTTTTTCGCGTGTTTCGTGGTTCTCACGCAATCCTTACCCTTTCCGAATGCCGCGCACAATTAAATCGGCGGTTAAATTGATAAAAAATGCGATCAGAAACAAGAGAATGCCAATCGTGAATAACGCTTGATAATGGGGTGAGCCGACGACGGTTTCCCCCAATTCGGCGGCGACGGTCGCCGTCAGCGTTCGCACTGAGGAAAAGATGCTGGTGGGAATATTAATTGAGTGGCCGGTGGCCATCAAGACCGCCATTGTTTCGCCGAATCCGCGCCCGACGCCTAACAACACCGCGCCGAGCAAACCATTTTTCGCGGCAGGAAGCACGACGCGATAGATCACCTGCCAGCGCGTCGCCCCCATCGCTTCAGCGGCTTCTCGATAGGAATCTGGCACGGCTTTCAGCGCGTCTTCCGCGATGGATACCATAATCGGCGCGGCCATCAACCCCAAAATCACGCCAGCGTTGAGGATGTTCAGGCCGACAGGCACATCGAACAGTTCAATAATCAGCGGGTTAAAGATTTTTAAGCCGATAAAACCCCAGACGACCGATGGAATCGCGGCGAGGAATTCGACCGAAATCTTTAAAATTTCCCGCGTTTTGCCCTGCGCGAATTCGCCGATGTAAATCGCTGCACCGAGGGAAAACGGAATGGAAACCACCATCGCTAAGCCGGTGACGCTGACCGTGCCGAGAATCAACGCCAAGATGCCGTATTCGTATGGCTGGATTGTGGGATCCCAGTAGGGCGAAAGAAAAAATTCTTTAAATTTCAAATTATGCAGAATAAATCCGAATCCTTCTTTGGCGATAAACACGAAAATGCCGAGAATAAAGACGATTGCGGATATTCCGCCGATAAACACGACGAGTTGCACGAATTTATCAATATACCAGTCGCGTGTGCGCACATCTGCCGCTGCTGCCATCAGTCGGCCTCCTCTCCTTTGAACGCTTGAATCAATTCGCTGACTTTCGACGCAATATCACGATAGCGGGCTTCGTATTCTTCCTGAAGTTGTCCGCGCTCTCCTTCAGTGGGCAACGGCTTGACATCCCATTCCATGACGAGAATCCGATATGGAATGCGCTCCAGCGCATTTAACGGCGACACATGCTGCTTGATCGGGCCTTGCATGCTCACGATGATATAGTTCCCGCTCAAATTTTGAAATTCTTGCGGCGAGAGATCGAACATTTTCGGGCGCTCCGGCGCAATCACAATCCCTTTGCGGTCTAAAAATTCAATTAACATTGGAGTCGGCATGGTGACCGCTTTTGTCGCAAAACTCGCGTATTCCGCGCTTTTCGGATACAATTTGCGCCCGATACACTCTGCCATTTTGCTGAGGGTGTTATTCTCATCGAGAAACCAGATCGTGTACGTTCGAGGAATGCGCTGCGTTCCAGCAACGGCGAAGATCAGTTCGGTGCAAATGTTGCTCGCCTGATCTGCAACACGGATCAATTTGGTGAAGACGTGCATCAACCGGAACATGTCTTCCGTCGCTTCCGGCGCATGCTGACAGGTTTGCACTAAACGGTCAAGAATCGCTTCAAACACGGTTTCGACAGCCTTTGCCATTTTTTTGGTCGTCTGCGCCATTTCCGCGTTATTCTGCTTGAATGCCTCCATCGCCATTTGCAGCGTGCTGTTCGAGGAATCTGCAACGCGCTCGATTTCATAAGCTAACTCTTTGGGAATCGGCGTGTCGAATTGCACCGCTTCCCGCGAAATCGTGACCGCGTAATCGCCGATGCGTTCGAGTTCGATATTCACGCGGATAATGGAGGAAATGGTGCGGAGGTGCGCCCCGCTGGGAAGGTGAATCGCGATGAATTTATGACAGCGTTCATCAATCCGATGCAACGCATTATTGATTAATTCATCACCTAAAATGACCTGTTTTGCGAGATTGTGATTGCCGGTCAACAGCGCATGCACGCTGTTTTTATAGGCTTGAAGCACTTTGTCGCCGACCGCCAGCACGTTTTCGCGAATTTGCGTCAAATCACGGTAGAGTCGTTCTTCGTAGATAGCCATGTTTACTCCTTCTCGCACTGCACATGGCGCACAGGGGCGTAGCCGATATGCGCAATGATGCATTGTCCCTCGTCGCTCAAAATCCAATCTAAATACTCTTTAATCGCCCCGGACGCCTCGCCGTTGGTGTACATAAACAACGGGCGCGAAATCGGATAATTTCTGCTTAGCGTATTTTCCAACGTCGGAAGAACGCATTCGCCGCCTTCGGTTTTCATGACACAGGCAACTTTCACATGGTCAGTCGCATAGGCAATGCCGCTGTATCCAATCGCGCACGGGGTTTTTTCCACTAAATCCACCACGTCTTTCGAACCGTGCATATCTAACGTGCCAAGCGTGTATTTCTCCCCTTTTCCTAAGACCGCTTCATGGAAATACATGTACGTGCCGGAGTTATTCTGACGTCCGACCAGAATAATCTGCTGTTTGCGGCAGCCAGGCACTTCGACGCCGACATCCGTCCAGCGTTTGGCGGTACCGCTACGACCATACAGGTTTTTTAATTGCGCGAGACTGAACGACGAGATCGGATTATTGGGATGCAGATAAATCGCGAGCGCGTCGTAACCGACGATATGCTCGACCGGATTCACGCCGTTAGCTTTCGCCTCCTCAATCTCCTTGTCGTCCATTTCGCGGCT
The DNA here is from genome assembly GCA_000739515.1 of Candidatus Moduliflexus flocculans. Classification (GTDB taxonomy): domain Bacteria; phylum Moduliflexota; class Moduliflexia; order Moduliflexales; family Moduliflexaceae; genus Moduliflexus; species Moduliflexus flocculans. Next base: position 480,412 of record DF820457.1, on the reverse strand, counting down.
GCTGTTGGCAATATCCACCGTGCCGTTGATCATCGCGGCGATACCCGTGCCAGAACCGCCGCCAGAGACAGCGACTGCCACCTCCTGGTTGACTTCTTGATACTTTTCCGCCCAGGCTTGCGCCACATTCACCAATGTGTCAGAACCTTTGTTCTGAAGCACAACGCGGGCGTGGGCGTTACAGATCATTATCAATGTGATGAACGCGAAAAGGCCAATTATCATCCGTTTCATGAAGAAACACCGTATTAAGCAAAATGTAAAAAATAAGTTCGTGGTGGAAACCTCACAGGTCTTCGAGACCTGTGAGGTCTGGGCCGAAGTTATTTTTTTACTTTACTAAAAAAATGAGGAGTTATTTTGATGCCAATAGATGCTCTAAAAACTGTGATCGAATTTCTTTCTATAAGTAGAAGAGGATGGGCTGTCAAGTATTTTTTAACATGACAGCTTATTCATCCAATGGTAGCATTTGGCAGGCCGGGCAGATATGCGTGCTGCGCTGGCCGACGATCAGGCGTTCAATCGGCGTCTGGCACTCTTCACGCGGACAGTTCTGGCCGGTGCGCCGAAAGACCTGCAATGCTTCGCTATGCCGCCCTTGCTGTTTGTCAATCGAATAAAAATTTGCTTTGCCATTCCCAAGCGTCGTGCCGCCGTATTCGATGCCGCGCCGCAGCACATGCTGAATTGCGCTATGCAGCGCTTCCGCTTCTTGCGGCGATACCGTCGAAGAGAGGCGGCGCGGGTGCAATTTCGCCTCCCAGAGCGCTTCATCCACGTAAATATTTCCTAATCCCGCTAAAAACGTCTGATCCAGCAGCAGCGGTTTTAACATGCGCTGATGCTCATGCAGTTTCGCAAGCAGCCGCGCAGCGGTAAAATCGCCGGACAACGGCTCAATGCCTAATTTCCCGACCACGTCATCCACATTTCGAACGAGAAACATGCGCCCGAATTTGCGCGGATCGTGAAAGCGAAGCTGTCTGCCGCGGTCCAAATCAAGCACGATATGCTCGTGCTTTGCGCGTGGCTCCGCAGGATTAGTGAGATGAATGCGGCCAGACATGCGCAGATGAATCAGCAGATGCTCGCCGCTCGCGAAATCCATCACAATATACTTCGCTCGCCGCCAGATGTCCGCAATGCTCTGTCCCGCAAGGCGTCGGCAGAATTCTTCTGCCGACGGCATCGCGACGCTGCGCGGCCAGAAGACCTCAGCGCGGGTAATCGTCGCGCCGACGATTCCGGCAGAACGCAAATCGTTCACAACCGTCTGCACTTCTGGCAATTCCGGCATGATAAGTCTCCTTATGGTTTCATGAAAAATTTCGGCGCTGATGGAAGAAACGAAATCGTGCGCTCCGCGCTGGCCGGAATCACGAGCTGCGCAAACGCTTTCTTGCCAATTTCAGCAGAAACGAGACGTTCGTTTGCGGTAAGGGTTTGCGCGGAAACGATGTCCGCCGGAATGCCATTTGGCGCAAGCGCAATTTCTTCGGGGCGAAAGGCCATCAGATACGAGCCGTCATCGCGCTGTGCCGGAATCTGATACGGATGCGCGACGCCATTGCGAATCTCGACCGGCAGCGTGTTGACGCCGAGGCGCGATGTCAGTTCCATAACCAAGAGCGTCTGCGGCTGATGATAAATTTCCCATGTTTCGCCGAATTGCAATAATTGTCCGTCAGCAATCACGCCAATGTGGTCGCTGATCGCCATCGCGTCGCTCGGATCATTAAACGCAATGATCGTCGTTTTTTCCATATCCCGCAACATTTTTTGCAAGAAGAGGCGGAGTTGAATATGCTGTTTCGCGTCTAACCGGCTCATCGGCTCGTCCATCAGGAATAACTCGCAATTGTGATTTTTGCTGCGGGCAATCGCGACTAATTGCTTGATTCCTTCCGGCAGCGCGTTCGGCGTTATGCCAAGATACGGTTCTTGAATCTGCAATTCCTGCGCCCGTTTCGCGGCTTCCGTCCGCACGACATTTTTTTCATGCTTCCCAATTTTCATAGGAAATTCGATATTTCCTCGCGCGTTCAGATGGGGAAACAGCGCGTAATCTTCGAACACGAAACCGAGCTTGCGATCTTTCGGCTCTAACAGGTCGAGGCGCGTCTCGCCGAAATAGATGATGCCGGATGTTTGCCGCTCCAATCCAGCAATCGCCTTGAGCAGCCGCGTTTTCCCGGAGCCGGACGGACCGAGAAACGAGACGATTTTGCCGAGCGGAAAACTGAAACTGATATTGCGCAGCGCGAAATTGCTATATTCCACTGAAAGCTGAGATACGCTGAAACGCGACGGATCAGGTGTCAGCGCCGGATGCTGCCGGGCGAATTCCTGCTGCCGCCGCACAATAAACGCCTGCACTTCAGACGCCATCACCCGGCTGGAATTGCCGATTTCAAAGGCTTTTAGTTGTCCGAGGCCAATAAGTTCGGTCACTTGCTGCGTCGAAACGCTCAGAAGTTTCGCCACGTCTTTTACGGTCAATGCACGATCTTCATTCATAAATACGCATAGAAATTGAACCGGCACAAACATACCGCATTCGGCGACTGCGCTCCTGTCTGTCCCGTCAATCCGATTGAATCTCTTTTTGACTCCGTCCTGTAGCATTTGCGAAAAAAGTCAATAAAAGATTGCGGCATTTCTCTCTCGATATTTTTGATCAAAACAATTGACAGATTTGATAGCAGCCTGTATAGCACATGTAGAGAGTGTCTGTCGCGTTTGGAAGCATTGCCTATATGATCTAATGAGAAAAGGAAGCATCATGAAAGCGGTAATTCTTTGCGTTGATGATGAAGAGATCATCCTTCAGGCGCTTAAACGAGAGTTACGCGACGCGTTCGGTGCGTTTTGCGATATTGAATTAGCTCGTGATCCAAGCGACGCCCTCAGCATCGTCAATACTCTCCTGGAAGAAGGCGCGATGCTGCCGGTGGTATTGGCTGATTACGTTTTGCCTGGCATCACTGGCGTGGATCTCCTGCAAGAAATTCACCGCTGTTCCCCCGCCACCAAGACCATTTTGTTGACTGCCCAGATCAACACGGAGGGAATTGCGCAAGCCGTCAACGCGGCCAATCTCTACCGATTTATCTTCAAACCCTGGCAAAAGCATGATCTGATTCTTACCGTGAAGGAAGCGATTCACAGTTATCATCAGGAAGTCGCGATTCATCGCAAAAACGAACAGTTAGAACATCTGAATCACACCTTGCAAGACTATGCCACAACACTCGAGCATAAAGTCGCAGAGCGAACGCAAGAATTGCATCACGCCGTCAATACGCTTGAAGATGCAAACGTGCGACTGACTCAGGAAATTGTGGAGCGAAAACAGGCGGAACATGCCTTGCAAACCGCCAAAAAAAATCTCGAGGCGCTTTTTAACGCCTCTGCGGATGCACTGATCGTGACCGATTTGCAGGGCGAAATCGTTGACGCGAACCCGCAAGCTGTTGCCATGTTCGGCTCTCCAAGAGAAGTGTTGCTGGGTCTCCGCCTGCATCGGTTAATTCATCCTTCTCATACGGCTTGTATCAGCAGTTTTATGACCAACGCTCACGCCGAGAGGTTTGCGCAAGCCGAACTGCTCAATGTTCGCGAAAACGGCACGCCATTTTATGCCGATATGCGCGGCACGTTGGTGGAATATAACGATTCCCCTCATCTGTTGATCGTTATGCATGATAGCACAGATCGCAAACATGCGGAAGAAGAGTTGTCTCGCGCAAAAGAGGCGGCAGAGAGCGCCAATCGCGCGAAAAGCGAGTTTCTGGCCAACATGAGCCACGAACTGCGGACGCCGCTGAATGCGATTTTAGGTTATGCCCAAATTTTTCAGCGAGATTTGGCACTCGTCGAACGTTATGGAGCGCAAATTGACACGATTCATCGCAGCGGGCAGCATTTACTATTGATGATTAACGATATTTTAGACCTGTCCAAAATCGAAGCCGAGCGTCTCGATTTGGAGATTTGCCCCGTCAATTTGTCGGAATTTTTACAGACCTTTGTCAAAATGATGCAGATCAAGGCGCAGATCAAAGGGATTGAATTCCGATACGATCTGCGTCAGCCGCTTCCTCATACCGTTTTGGTGGATGAACGCCGCCTGCGGCAGGTGTTGCTCAACCTTATCGGGAACGCGATCAAATTTACCGAATCTGGATGGGTCGCTTTGCGCGTCTTCGCGCTCCATTCCCATGAAACGGATTTAGCCGATCAGCAGGCCGAGCAACTGCCAATGACGCATATCCGCTTCGAGATCGAAGACACTGGCATCGGCATTTCGTCGGAGGAACTCCAGCGGATTTTTCTTCCATTTCATCAGGCCGGTGATCGCCTCTTGCGCGGAGAAGGCACCGGGCTTGGCCTGACCATCAGTCAGCGCTTAGTCCGCCTGATGGGAAGCGAAATTCAGGTGCATAGCCTGGTCGGCGAAGGAAGCCGTTTCTGGTTTGATTTAATGCTGCCGCTTTCACGCGACGCTGAAAACGAGCCACATATCCCGCTGACCTCAGAATTTCAACGCATTTCTGGCTTTCGCCTGATGTCTGGAATGCATCGCAGTCCGGTTCGCATCTTAGTTGCGGATGACCAGAAAGCGAACCGCGATGTGCTCACGACGATGTTGCGTTCGCTCACCTTCGAAGTCAGCGAGGCGGATAATGGGTTCGACGCGTTGCATCTTGCGCAAATGGTCAAGCCGGATGTGATCTTTCTCGATATTATCATGCCAATTATGGATGGATTCGAATTCATTCATCATATCCGATCGATGCCAGAATTACAACAGACCATTATTATTGTGGTCTCTGCCAGCGTCTTTGAACAAAATCGAGAAGAAGCGGTCGCCGCAGGCGGCAATGATTTTCTGGCGAAACCGGTGCAATTCGAGGCGTTGTTGCACTGTCTGCAACGGCATTTGCAGATCGAATGGCAATATGAATCCAACCCCCAAACCACTTCCGCCGTGACTCTTATCCGCTTTCCCTCGCAATTCGAGCTTGATCAATTACGCGCCGCCGCCTCTTCCGGGGATTTGACAGGAATTGAAACTCTGTTAGCAACGCTGAAACAGCGCGAGGCATCGTATCTGCCATTTATTGCGCAGATCGAACAATTTCTCCAGCGGTTTGAGTTCGATCAAATTCTCCAATTTCTTCCGTCAGATGCAGAAAGGACTAACTCATGGAATCATTAGTTTTTACAGAAAGCACGATTCTCGTGGTGGATGATCATCCAGAAAACCTGAAGGTATTAACGACCTACCTGAGAAATCTCGGCTGCGGCATTCGGGTCGCGATGAGTGGCGAAAAAGCGATTGAATTGGCTGACGATTTTCTGCCCGACCTTATTTTATTAGATGTGATGATGCCTGGTATTAACGGATTCGAGACATGCCGACAATTAAAACAATCCGAACGCACGAAAGAAATTCCCGTGATATTCATGACCGCGTTAGCGGAGATGACCGACAAATTACAGGGGTTCGAGGTAGGAGGCGTAGATTATATTACGAAGCCGCTGCAACATGAAGAAGTCATTGCTCGCGTAAAAGCGCATTTATTGGTTCAATATCTTCAAAAGCAATTACGTCTGAAAAATGAGCTTGTGCAGGAGCAAAATCTCAGTTTACAACAGTTAAATGCCGCGTTAAATCGCTCAAATGCGAATAAAGATAAATTTTTTTCGATTATCGCGCATGATTTACGCAGCCCGTTCGCGGGCTTGATCGGCCTGACGGAATTGATTTTAGATGATATTGATGACGTTGGAAAAGATGATATCCGACGCTATGTGATCCAACTGAAAGAAAGCACGGAAAAATTGCTCGAATTGCTTGAAAACCTTCTCACCTGGTCACGGCTACAGCGCCAGGCAATGGAATATTTTCCGCAGCGCATGGACTTGCGGACATTTGTGATGCGCAACTTCGCGCTTTTCGCCTCGGTCAGCCAGCAAAAGCAGATTACGATGCATCATACGCTTGACGAGCCGTTGTGGGCTTATGGCGATGTAGATATGGTGAATACCGTCGTGCGAAATCTGCTCTCAAACGCGCTCAAATTCACTAAACCAGGCGGAACGATCACGATTTCTGGCCATGCCGAATCCGATCATATCCGTTTCTCTGTCGCAGACACCGGCATCGGATTTGCGCCGGAGCAGCTCGCGAAATTATTCCGCATCGAAGAAAAATTTCAGCGACCGGGAACCGCCGGAGAGCGTGGGACAGGTTTAGGTTTGATTCTCTGTAAAGAATTGATCGAAAAAAATCATGGACAGATTTGGGGAGAATGTGGCAGCGGCAAAGGAAGCGTTTTTCATTTTACCCTACCGACCTCAGCGCCGAAACCGGATGGGGAGGAGAATAAAAAAAGGATATGACTAAAAAAGCAATTTTATGTGTGGATGACGAAAAAATAATTTTACACAGCCTCAAAGCGCAGATGAAAAAGCATTTTGGGGATCGGTATCAATATGAGTTTGCTCAAAGCGGCGACGAAGCCTGGGAAGTGATTGAAGAACTGCACCGCGATGGCATAAAAATCCTGATTATCGTCTCAGATTGGCTGATGCCGAACATGAAAGGGGACGAGTTGCTGATCCAAGTGCATCATAAATATCCTGACATTATCAAAGTTATGCTCACCGGACAGGCCGACCGGGAAGCCGTTGAGCGCACCGAACAGCTTGCGAATCTGTATCGCTGCCTGCATAAGCCCTGGACGGAAACGGAATTAATCGAAACGCTGCTGTCCGGGCTTGGAGACAAGGAATAAGCGCGGCACATTATGGAAGCCTGGAATATTCTGAAATCCGAAAATGTGTTCGAGCATCGCTGGTACACGCTGCGTCAGGATTGGGTGCAATTGCCGGACGGGCGGCAGGTAGATGATTATTTCGTGTCCGTGCGGCCTGATGTCGTTCTGGTATTAGCCTTGACATCCGATGGGTATGTGCCGTTGGTGCGCCAATATAAACATGGCGTCCAGAAGGTGTTGTTAGAACTTCCCGGAGGGTTTATTGATCATCATGAACTCCCGGAACAGGCCGCGAGGCGAGAATTATTGGAAGAAACCGGTTACGTGGCGGCTGAATTCCACCTCCTTGGTCAGGTGCATGACAATCCAACGAAAGATACGAACACCGATTTTCTTTTCATTGCGATGAACGCAGTCAAACGGCAAGAACAATCGCTTGACCCGAACGAAGAGATTCAGGTCGAGCTTGTGCCGTTTAATCAATTGTCATCGCTGATTCTCGATGGAAGCATCTGCGTTGGCAATTCGATTTCCACAATATTTCTCGCGCAACAACGCGTTTTTCATGCCTGCTGAGACGACAGTTTTATCAGACATCACAACGCATGAAAATTCTATTTTAGAGAGGAAGCGCAGAAGATGTCAGAAAATGTAATTATTGCAATTATTGGCGCAATTGGAACGCTTACAGGCGGGATTGTTGGCACAATTGGCTCTATACTTATCGCCAAAATAAATCGGCCTCCACAGGAGCAGAAAACGCTGTTACCGCCGTCATCAGGCTTTTCAAAAATAAAATTTGCCCTGATCACTGCTGTCGTGGGGTTGGGGGCTGGGCTGTTGATTAGCTTCTGGGTGTTTTCTGGGAAATTGCCTCATTCTCAAGACAATACAGCGGTCACGCCTGTAACAAATGTATCCGATCCGGTTCCGGCTCAAAAAACGGTCACGAGCGCCAAACCGCTCCTAAAAGCGACCTCAGATTCAGCGCCAACTCAGAAGGCTGAGCCGACTCAGGAGGTTCAGGCTGCGCCAACTCAAGAGGCTGAGCCAACTCAGAAGGCCATGCCAACTCAGGAGGTTCAGGCAACAACGACTCAGGAGACTCGGGCTTCGCCAACTCAGGAGGTTCAGGTTGAACCGACTCAGAAGGTTGTACCAACTCAGGAGGCTGCGCCGAAAGAAGAGAAGGAGAAACCGAAGCCCGCCCCAAAAGAAGAAAAGGAGAAGCCGAAGCCTGCGCCGAAAGAGGAAAAGGAGAAGCCGAAGCCTGCCCCGAAAGAGGAAGGGGGAAAAAAGAAAAAATAGTTCTGAACGTCGTGCGTGATGCCCGTTACAATTGACGCACGCCTTGCGAAGGTTTGGCGGCGATTACAGCATTATTCACGTACATTGAATCGAAAATAATTGTCAGACTTTCACAAGGTGTCTGACAACTCTGCTCAATCGCAACGCATAATACTGAAGCCCACAGTTCGCAAGGTTAAGCAAGCGAAACGCACTGCATTAAAACGTCCGCTGAATAATGAATTTCGTCTGGCCTGCCTGCAAATTCACCTGCTCAAGGCGCGATTGTTTGACCTGTTTGCCTGCCGCGTCGAAATAGTTTAGTTCAATATTCGTGGTGCCAGGCGGAAGCACAAGCTGGGCGATATGAATATCGGCAGGAAGCAAAAACCAGTGCCGCACATCTGCTTGTTCTAACACTTCGGTCGAGCCAAGCAAAAGCCATTTCCAGAACCAGTGATCGTCGCTGATGCTCTCCTGTGCGACGCATTTGAGCAGATTGCGCGAAGCTGCTTGCGCGATGGTGCGAATCCGCCGGTCATTGAGGTTTTTCTGCGCGATCCGCGAGACATCCTCGGCCAATTCAAGCGAGCGTGTCACGCCGCCAGCGGTGACGTTAGCGCTGGCAAGCAGATTGGTGCGCGGCACGAATTCCGCAAACGAAAATTTGAAATAGCATTCAGTATCATCATCGTGATGATCGTCATCGTCCCAATCATCAAGGCCGGTGTACCAGCGAAAATTTTTTGCAACCTTATACGGCGTTAATCCGTTTTCCCATATGACCACTAATCGCGCTGACTGGCGATAGGTCGCCTGATCCGTCCATTGCGCCGCGCTATCGCGATACTGTTCGACAATGTCGGAAAATCCTAACGCCGATGCCGCGCGAAGCAGATTCTCCCGCAATTCTTCCGGCGCAAGCGTGCCATAAAAGTCCTTATAATCGTCGCGATAGGTCTCATAGGCATTCTGGTAATCAACGCGGGCATCATTCAATTCCCCCATCGCGTCGTAAATCAGGCCGGAGAGATAGAGCGCAAACGCATCGGTCTTATAGGTATTTTTCTTTTCGTACCGTTGATTTAATTCCTGGAGCAGCGTATTGACCCGGCGGCATTCTACGAGGGCTTCTTGAAGTTGTCCTAACATGACATAATTGAGCGCCATGTAATAATGCACAAGAACGCGCTCGAAATCTTCGCCGCGATACGGCTGAAATCGTTCCGTGAGCACCCAATCTGCCGCCGTGCCGGAGATGCTGATCACGTCCAACTCTTCCATCCGTTGCGCCGCTTGTTCGAACCAGGAATTGCTCTCGGCATACTTCGCGCCTAAATGTGTAATGACGCCCATCTCAAGGAAATACAACACCTGATTTTTCTCGCTCTGCAATTCCTTTTTGTTTTCCATCAACGCCTCGGCCTGTTCGTATGCATCTTTCTGAACAGCAGTCTGCACGTCATTCATGACGATAAGCTGGCTCTGAGAATAACAACCGGTCAAGCCGCTAACGGCGCAACAAAAGGACAATAATATGGATATGAGGGAGTGCTTCATAAATCGTACCATTTAGAGCATCATGTCAGACACTGACAACGTGTCTGACATCTGTTTCGCTGGCGCAGTGATTAGAATGTGTAGTATCCTTTTTCGACGTACTTTTTAAGTTTTTGCTGGCCGATCCAGACTTTTTCAGTCGTTTTCAGATCGATCAATTCCAGATCAACCTGATAATAATACACTCGCCGGTTCGCGTCAATGTCCGAAATTTTATTGATTGCGCCCTGAACCACGTAATCAACGCCTAACTCTTTTTGGAGATAATCGCGAACGGCAGGATCAGTATATGAAGTCTGTCCCTGTCGGATGGCGCGAATCTCATCAAGTTCCGCGCCACCCTGCACGACGCGCACTCGCTTCGATTCAATCATTGCGCGTTCGAGATCACTGATAAACGTGTCGGCACTGATATGCTCGTCAGTTTTGTTATATACGGTCGCGACCATCACCACCGGCAGGCGTCCGGAATACTCCATAAATTTGTTCGACCAGGAATCATTTAAACAGGCTGGAATAATCTCGTCCGACACCTTTTTGGAATCCGTATCATTCCATTTTCCGCTGAGATCGACCGGCTGATTCGGATCAACCCGCATCACTTTTGATGGAGAGGCGCAGCCCGCCAATATGCCCAACATGGTGAACCCGATAACAAACAATGATAGTGATTTGTATGACGTTTTCATAATATCAATCCTCCTGAATGATGATCATTGATAGGAATACCCACGCTTGCTTTGGCAAGACACCAACGCCGCGCCAAAGACACAATACGTTCGTTATGTTTTGGACTGCCAACGCAAACATTCACGCTCCTGAACCTGAATAGCTATGATGTCATGATTCTGCTTACAGAATATCGCCTAATTTATATAGCATAAACCATGCCATCTGCTGAATACCGAGGAACCGGAGTAAAAATCAGGCTATGCGGTGAAATCGCGGAAACATCCGACAACGCAGAGTTCTTCTGGCTGATGTCATTGCATTGAAGCAGCAATTCAGGAGGGGAAATCACATTTCCCAAACTGAACAATATTTCGGCAAAACGATGGTAGGCCCGGCATGAGCATCATGCCGGGCAAAGAAACGCTATTTTGCGGCAGGGACATCAACGGGGTTGAGCGTCTCGAATTCCACAATGCTTTGATATGGAATGCTTAACGGCCCGCGTTCGCGGGTGACGACTTTCAACGTTCCAAGTCCGAGATCATGCGTGGTGGTTTGCGTCGCTTGCGTCTGAGCCAGATAATTCGACGTAGAAAGCTTGATGATTTGATCGTTGACCACTAATTCTCGCAACGTCACCGCAAGCTCCGGGCCGTATTTTCCTTGAGGCTGAACGGTAACGACCTGACCGTTGACACGCGACCCTTTCGGCGCAATAACTTTGCCATTCACCACAAGGGCATTTTCCAATGTGCCGCGAAACCAATCATCTTTTCGGCTACTGTCCACGCTGAGATTATCCAGGATTTTAACCGGCAATTTCGTGCCAGCAGCGATTGAGTTCTGGGATGGAGTCGTCGTGCTTTTTGAGAACCCCTGATCTTTCGGCGCAGGCGTGGGGGCGTTTGAAACCGGCGCGGAAAACGTCAACGCTAAAATATCTTTCACTGGAATGACCTGCACTTTGCCATCAGCCTGAAAGCGGATTGACGTTTGCGTTCCGCCCATATATAAGCCATCAAGCAAGCGGCCATCTTTCATTTCAAGCGTATCGGCGAACGCAAGACCAGCCATGCCGACGCCGATGATTCCAACGAAGATTAAAGTGATGATACTCTGTTTCATAATTATATCCTCCATGAATTGTTACGCGGCGTTGCATGTGCTCATCGCCGCTTTTGCTGATTGACAGAATCAAACAACGTAAAGGCAATTGTTATGCCATCTGTGTCAGATATTAAGATAATGAGCGTAAAAAAAGATGTCAATAAAAAAATGAACTCCAGGGAATCATCGCTCCTTTCTTACACCTCTCCCTATAGTTTACTCAGCGTATCTACAATGACCTTCGCGGCGCGGTCAGCCGCGCCTGGTTCGCCTAATTGCTGGCGCACGGCGTGAAGTTCCCGCCGAATCGCTTCTCGCGCCTCCGAATCGCGCAGCAATCGCAACGCTTCCTGCGCGACGGCGTCGGGCGTGGCATGTTTTTGAATAAACTCTTTCGCGACCTCTTTTCCCGCAATCAGATTCACCATGCCGATCCGCCGCACCTTGATGAAAAAATAGCCGATCCAGAAGGTGAGCGGCGAGACAATATACGTAATCAGCATCGGCGTTTCTAAAAGCGTCGTTTCCACCGTTACCGTGCCGGAGGCCGTCATCACAACATCGGCGGCGGCAATCGCCTCATACGTTTGCTGGTGAATGGGCTTGATCCATTCCGGCAACGCCGCAAAGAATGATGATTGCGACAACGACGACGCCACCGGCAGCAGAAATTGCGTTTCCGACTGCTGTTCTCGGATGCGCCACGCCGTTTCGAGCATCAGCGGCAGCAGGCGTTCGATTTCGCTTTCGCGGCTTCCTGGCAATAAACCAAGCAACGGCTTTGACGGATCAAACGCATGCTGCTGGCAAAATTCCGCTTTCGTCAGCGACGATTTCACTGTCTCCACGAGCGGATGTCCGACCCATTCGACATCCACGCCGTGACGCTGATAAAATTCCCGCTCGAACGGAAAAATCACAATCATTTTCGTAATGATTTTCTGAATCAATTTCACCCGCGACGACCGCCACGCCCAGACCTGCGGGCTGATGTAATACACGACGCGAATACCGAGTGTGCGCGCGACTTTCGCGAGCCGCAGATTGAAATCGGGATAATCTACAAGAATCAGCAGATCGGGGCGCTCCTCTTTCAGAAAGCGGCTTAATTTCTTGAACACGGCATAGACCGTCTTCAATTTTTTGATCACTTCCGTCACGCCGACGACCGCCAATTCGTCGCTGCTGCTGATGAGCGTGACGCCTTCCGCCGCCAAATGCGCCCCGCCGACGCCGAAAATCTGCGCCTGCGGCAGCCGCTGCTTGACCGCGCGAATAAGATGCGCCCCGTGCAAATCGCCGGAGGCTTCGCCTGTTACAATTAAAATACGAGGAATGTTCATAATGTAGTTATTTTCAGGAATCGTATGAATTATATGATTTTCCTTGCCACATCGTTTTCGTTCGTGTACGATTTTTTCCATCTGGTTTGTCAAGAACTTCTGCCGAAATTTCAGATTTCCTGCATAATATCTATTGACAAGAAAAATGGGTACATCAGAGTTATGTTATCGTATAGAGGGATTTGAGAATTTTTACAAGTTGGCATATCCTGCTTTTTCAAAAAAAGCCTATCAAACCATTAAAATAGAAAATTGGAGTACGCCATATTTCTTATGAAGAGAGAGAACATCCGAAATTTTTCGATTATCGCGCACATTGATCACGGCAAATCCACGCTGGCCGACCGGCTGCTTGAGACGACACAAACGATTGCGAAACGCGACATGATGGCGCAAGTGCTGGATAATATGGATTTAGAGCGGGAACGCGGCATCACGATTAAATCGCACCCTATTCGCTTAAATTACACCGCCCAAAACGGCGAAGAATACGAACTGAATTTGATTGATACGCCGGGACACGTGGATTTTTCCTACGAAGTCTCGCGCAGCCTCGCGGCTTGCGACGGCGCGTTGCTCCTCGTGGACGCGACGCAGGGCGTGGAAGCGCAAACCCTCGCGAACGTCTATCTCGCGATGGAACATAATTTGACGATCATTCCGATTATCAATAAAATTGATTTGCCGAGCGCCGAAATTGACCGCGCCAGAGAACAAATCGAGGAAATCCTCGGCATTGACGCCACCGACGCGATTCCGGTCAGCGCAAAAATGGGAACAGGTATCGAGGACGTGTTGGAAGCGATTGTTGCCCGCATCCCCGCGCCGCAAGGCGACCCGGATGCGCCGCTGGAAGCGTTGATTTTCGATTCGTGGTTCAACGAATATCTCGGCGCGGTGGTCTATGTGCGCGTCATGAACGGCACAATCAAAAAAGGGATGCACATCCGCATGATGTCCACCGGGCGCGAATTCGAAGTCACAGATGCTGGTCTGCTGCGGCTCGGCTTGATTCCGACGGGCGAGCTTTCCGCTGGTTCAGTCGGCTATTTTGTCGGCAGCATCAAGGAAGTGCGCGACACAAAAATCGGCGACACCGTCACCGACGCTGAACGCCCGACAAGCACGCCATTAGCGGGCTTTCGCGATGTCAAGCCGATGGTCTTCAGCGGCCTCTTTCCGTCGGCGGGCGCGGAATACGAACATTTGCGGGAAAGCCTCGAAAAATTGGCGCTGAACGATTCGGCCTTCCTGTTCGAGCCGGAAATGTCGGACGCGCTTGGGCCGGGCTTTCGCTGCGGCTTTCTCGGCCTGCTGCACATGGAAATCGTGCAGGAACGCCTTGAGCGCGAATTCGACCTCGATTTGCTGACGACCGCGCCGAGTGTGGTCTATAAAATCGTGCATCTCGACGGCTCGGAAGAATTTATTTCCAACCCGGCGAAATTCCCGGAACGCAACGAATGTCAATGGGTGGAAGAGCCGATCATTAGATCGATGATTTTTCTGCCGACCGAATACCTCGGCAATGTCATGAAATTAGCGCAAGACCGGCGCGGCGTGCAGAAAAAGATGGAATACGTCGCCAGCAACAAAGTCGTGTTGACCTACGAATTTCCGCTGAACGAAACGGTCATGGATTTTTACGACAAACTAAAAAGCCTCACAAAAGGCTATGCGTCGCTTGATTACGAGCACATCGGCTACCAGCAGTCGGAGATCGTGAAGCTCGATATTCTGCTAAATGGCGACCCGGTGGACGCGCTTTCGATGATCGTGCATAAAGATAAAGCCTACGTGCGCGGCAAAGAACTTGTCGAAAAAATGCGCAAATTGATTCCACGCCAAATGTTCGAAGTCGCGATTCAAGCCGCGCTCGGCTCGCGCATCATCGCCCGCGAAACCGTCTCGGCGCTGCGGAAAAATGTGCTGGCGAAATGTTACGGCGGCGATATTACCCGCAAGCGGAAATTGCTGGAAAAACAGAAAGAAGGCAAAAAGCGGATGCGGCAAGTCGGCAAAGTCGAAGTCCCGCAGGAAGCCTTTATGGCAATCCTGCAAGTTGAGAGTTGAACACTGTATTCTTCAGGAGTGCCAAAGCAAGCTTTAGCACTCCTGAGACCTAAATAGTTAAACATGATACGCACAACCATAAAGTTTTTGATCGCGGGAGCAATCAGCCTCTTAGCATTGGGAAGCTCAGAATATGCGCGAGCGGCGAGTTTTAATTGCGAGAAAGCGGCGACCGAGATCGAAAAAGCCATCTGCGGCAACAACGCTTTAAGCGACCTGGATTCTGAGGTCGGAAACACATACAAAACATTGCGAAGCGGCCTGTCTGCCGAGCAAGCGGAGCAACTGAAACGCGAACAGACGCGCTGGCTGCAGCAACGTAATGCCGATTGCGCGAATGCCGATGCAACCTGTCTGAGCGCCATGTATCAAGCGCGTTTAGCGGATTTGCAATCGCGGCTTCCAGCAGAAACAGTCACAATTCATCTCACGCATCAACTTCATGCTGACATGCCACCGCTTTTCCTCACATTGACGCTGAAAGCAGACGATGTTGACACGAATTTTTGGAACGTCACCGCCATTGACATTCGGGACAAGGAGAACGCGCCGCCGCTTCAAACGCTCGAAGGTGGCACCATCCAGATTCTTGATGACATAAAAACGGTCACAGATTGGACGGACAGATGGATCGGAGTGGAGTGGAATGACCTGAATTTCGACGGCTATGACGATCTGCTCATCGCGTTAAGCCAGGGCATGGCGAATACGTGGTATCGGGTGCTGTTTTATCAGCCCGCGTCAAAGAGGTTTACCCAGAATACTGGCTTGGATGCGGAAAACGGCGTGCCTGATCCAGAGGTCATTCCCGAAAAACAACAGCTTGTGACTTCATCCAGAAGTTCCGCTGTTGGATATTTTTCGTCGTTTTATCAATTTGACGCAACACGCGGCCAATATCAGCTTTTCCGAGAAGAAGAAACCGGATATGATGAACAGACCGATAAAGTGATGCTGACGATTCGCGAACAAGTGAATGGACAGATGCAAACCATTGATAGACAAGAAGTTCACCCCGAATAACGAAGGAAATGTGCAGAACGATGAAAACGCCGTACCTCAAACTATTCACCCTATTTGGCATGGCCGGCATTCTGGCTGGCGTGATTGCGTCATCCCCGAACAGCGGCGATGCGGAGGATACAACAATGTCAGAGAATACGGAACCGAAAACAGATCAGGCGCAAAACGAGCAAGAACAGGGCGATTCCGAAAAAAAAGAGCAAGACCCTCTGTTCAATCTGTTTCATAAAGTGTATTTGTTCGGGCTGGGCGTTCAGCGCGACATTGAAGAAACGGTTAAAAATTTAATCGACCGCGGCGAAGTTCGGGCCGAAGAACAGCAGAAAGTCGTTGATGATTTTATGAAAAAAGCGAAAGAAAACACCGGCAAAGTTGAAGAAAAAATCAACGACATGATCAATAAAACGCTGGAAGGGATGAACCTCGTGTCGAAAGACAAGTTTGACACATTAGAACGCCGGGTGCAAGTGTTGGAAAGCAAACTGCTGGAATTAGAGCAGCGCATGAAAGAGCAATCGCAGGCATAACGACGGAGGAACGGCAACGAATCGGCGCATGAAACCTTTTCGGCAGTGGCTCGACCGCGCGATGTTTGTCTGTCGGGCGCATCCTGTTCGCAGCGGAAGTGTTCTGTTCGTTGTCGTTCTTCTCATCAGCATGTTATTCCTTTGGCCTGGCGGCGCTCATGACCGCGCCGCCGCCGAATCGTTGCGGAAAGCGCAGGCATATAAAGACCTTAAACAATACCAGAAAGCAGAAGAATCCTTTCGCGCCGCCTTAAATCAAGACCCCGCGTATATTGACGCGCGCATGGAATATGGAAAATTTCTGTACGCGCAGCGCCGCTTTCGTGACGGGCTGAAGCAATTTCTCGCGCTCAACGGACAGGGCGAAGACAATTACAAACTCTCCGCGCTGATTGGCTATGGTTATGAACAATGCAGACATCGTCCGCAAGCTGAACGGTGGTATCGCCGCGCTATTGAGCAAGACCCGAACCTGACCGACACGCGGCTGCGCTTGGCAGATATGCTTGAGGCGCAAGGGCGGCGGCAAAACGCGGCGGAATTGCTGCGAGAAGTGCTGAAAATTAATCCGTTCGCCGATGATGCCGAAGAATTGGAGGCGCGTTCGCAATTATTGACGCAGGCCGATAACCCCGACGCGCATTACGCGCTCGCGGATATGTACATCCGCGCCGGCCGCATTTCGCAGGGCACGCAGGAATATCAGGCCGCCGTGCCGTTCGAAGAACACGATCCGCATGCGATGGTCGAATTTGCCATTTTCTGCCTGAAACGTAACCAGTTCGCCACCGCGCTGACCTATTTTCAGAAAGCTCGCGATGCCGGGCTTGACGCGCAACTCGAAGTTCGCGCAGGCATGGGAAAGGCGTATGAAAAGCTTGGAAAATTTACGGAAGCCGCGCAGGAATATCAGGCCGCTTTGCAAATTGATCCGGAATGGCATACGTTGCGTCTGCGAATCGCGGACATCTTGAAAAAAGCGGGGAATCCAGCCGCCGCTGCCAATGAATTGGAACAGATATTTTATCTGTCGAAACATTCGACTGCTTTTCAGTTGGGCACAGGTGTCTTTCCATCCGTCAACGCGCTCTGGGAAGAAATTTTGCGGCTGCGCGGCGAATCTTCGGTCAAAACCATCCTCGAATTGCTGCCGTCGGATCGCTATCCCGCGCTGATTCCCGCTGTCGCGAATCAGGCCGCGTCGGTGACACTGATGGTCGAGCCGCAAGCTGAATATACGATCCTTTCCGCGCCGCTGGCTGAACGGCTTGGCCTCACCATCACGCCGGAGACCAGCGAAGTGCGCTTCACGCTGAACGGCATGCTGTATAGCGCCCCGCTCGTGAATCTCCCCTCGCTGAAAGTCGGCACGCTGGAAGTCCGCAACATTCCGACGTTGATCTTGAATCTATCCATGTATCCCGGCATTGACGGACTGCTCGGCCAAAGTTTTCTCAAGCATTTTCGCATGGAAATCAATTATCCTGATCGACTCTTTCTCTTGACAAAAATGTTTTCTTGACAGCAAGTTGTCTTTTCAAAAGCCTTCACAGATTTCTAAACTTGTAAGGGTGTCGGGCGCGTCCTCCTGTCAGGAGCGGAAAAATAAAATCGTCGCACACAGGCGAACGAGGGTCGAATCACGAAATTCAGGTCTTCCTCGATTTGTGTGTTCTTTCTGTGCTTTCGGAAATTTACATCGAAAATTTTGCGATTATTGATAAACTACACATCCAATTTACCAACGGCCTGAACATCGTGACCGGCGAGACCGGTGCGGGCAAGTCTATCATGGTGGACGCGCTGATGATCGCGCTCGGCGGGCGCGCTTCGGCGGAATTTATCCGCGCCGGAATGGACAAATCGGTCGTGGAGACGATTTTTTCCATCGCGCATCTCGACGCCGTGAAAGCGAAAGCCGCCGAATATGGCTTTTTTGACGAAGAACAAGGCGACGCCGAATTATTGATCCGCCGCGAAGTCAGCCGCAACGGGCGCAATCGGATTCTCGTCAACGGTCATCCGGCGACGAAC
>DF820457.1:425212-461897 GCA_000739515.1 Candidatus Moduliflexus flocculans | reverse complement strand
GATCCGCCGCGAAGTCAGCCGCAACGGGCGCAATCGGATTCTCGTCAACGGTCATCCGGCGACGAACGTGATGGCAACGGAATTGGGCGAATTGCTCGTGGACATTCACGGCCAGCATGAACATCAATCTATCCTGAATCCCGATTATCACGTCGAATTGCTCGATTTATACGGCAAGCTCATGCCATTGCGCGAGGAAGTCGCTGCCGCGTATCGCCGCTTTAAAAAGGTCGAGCGCGAATTGAAGGAACTGCGCGACCATTCGCGGGAGCGGATGCAGCATCTCGATTTGATCCGCTTCCAGCACGAAGAGATTCAGAAAGCCGATTTGAAAGCGGGCGAAGACGAGATGCTGCTGCATGAACGCAAGATTCTTGGCGGCGCGGAACAATTGTCAAATGGCGCAAATGCAATCTATGAGATGCTTTACGGCGATCATGGGTCTGCGCTGGAATTAATCAGCAAAATGGTCAGCAAGCTCGAAGACCTTGTGAAAATAGACGACAGCCTCGATCCGCATCTCAAAACGTGCGAATCCGCGCAGTATCAATTGGAAGATGTGGCCTACGCCATGCGCGACTACGCGCAGTCGGTCGAATACGATGAATTCCGGCTCAACGAGGTTGAAAAACGGATTGACGAGATCAACTCATTGAAGCGGAAATACGGCAACACGATTGACGAGATTTTAACGTATTTCGACGAAATCGGCCAGGAATTGGCGAATTTCGACGCTCGCGAAACGCGCCAGGCAGAATTGGAAACGGAATATAAAAAATTTCGCGCCGAATTGCGCCAGCTTTCGCAACGTCTTTCCGACGAGCGCAAAACTGCCGCCAAACAGTTTGAAACCGAAGTTATGCGCGAACTTGCGATGTTAAGCATGGACAAAACGCGCTTCAGCGTGGATTTTGCGCCCGCCGGAACCGAGGCGAATCCATTTACAGCGAAAGGGACGGACAAAATCGAATTTCTGATCGCGCCGAACCTCGGCGAACCGCTCAAACCGCTGAGCAAAATCGCGTCCGGCGGCGAAATTTCGCGCGTCATGCTCGCGCTGAAAACGCTGCTCGGTGCGGCGGATCGTGTGCCGGTGATGGTGTTTGACGAAATTGATACTGGCATCGGCGGCAAAGTCGCGGAAATCGTCGGACGAAAATTGCAGGAAGTCAGCGAAGCGCATCAGGTCGTCTGCATCACGCATCTGCCGCAAATCGCGAGCAAAGGCGAAACGCATTTCCACGTCGAAAAACGCGCCGACAGCGACCGCACCGTCACGTCAATCCGCGAGTTGACCGGCGACAGCCGCGTTGAAGAAATCGCCCGAATGCTCGGCGGCGAAACTCTGACGAAAACCACGCTCGACCACGCCCGGGAAATGCTTGGCGCGAATGCGTAGGGGCAAAAGAAAAACGCCGTCAGACACCTTGAAGGTCTCTGACGGCTTGCGTAGCTGGGTTAGTCTTGAGTGATCAAAATATTGGAATAGGTCGCGTTATCCGGCGTGAGCCGCCCGATAATCGAACCTGTTCCGCCAAAGAAGAAGCGCATCGGATCTCCTGGATAGAAGCCATAGCCAAACATCAGCAACGTATTGTTGGAGACTTCAGTAGTTCCATCTTGCGTTGTCGTGACCTCACCGCGATAAACTTCGACGTTGCCATCCTTGACGTTGACTTGCCAGTGATACGTTTTGCTCGGATCCCATTCCAACGGATGCGGGCCGACGAACGTGCCGCCGGTATAGCTCGTTGTCTCAAACCAGCTTGCGCCGCCATTGCAACCACCTTTCACTTTCAGGCCGTTTTCGGATAATTCCCCGCCCGGATATTTCGTCAGCTTATACAACTGGAACAGGCAGTTCGGAATATCTTCCCACTGCACCCAGTCTGTCCCAAGTGGCGCATCTTGCATAATTAACAACGTGGATTGGTCGTCAGGCGCGTGATACCATTCATCCGAGGACAGCCCTTTCGTGTCGAATTCGACCTCAAAATTTCCGCGAATGTCAGTATCATAAATCAGATACCCCTCATGCGAAGTAAAATGGTAGCCCTCTGACGTAAATTCTCCGCCGCTAATAGCAGTTGCTTTTGTCGTGCCATCTGTCAGCGGGTCTGATAAGACGATCTTTTTCTCTTCGTTCGGGTTCAGATTGCCGAACGATTGGTTATCAGACGTCGTCGGCGTGGTTTCACTGTGATCTCGGCGACAGCCGATGACTCCGAGAATCAGGCCGAGACAGATGGCGGCATACAGCAGCAAGCCCAGCAAATGTTTTTTCTTCATGCACTACTCCTTCTTTTAGAACGCTTCGAATATTCAGACAGGTAAACTCAACAAGCACGACTTGTTTTAGAAAGTAGGGGCTTCTGTCAAATAAAAAAACCCCTTTTAAAAGTCTGACGTGAGCGATATAATATTATGTGTGGCAATTGTGCAAGGTTGTCAGGCATCTTTAAGGTGTCTGACAACTATTTGGGGAGGGATAAAATCTCTGATTACGGTTGATATTCCGTGCTGCGACTGATGGTTTGCCGGTATTTGACTTTCCATGCCTCAAAATCCCATATTTTGAGGAAACGCTGCGCGGCATCAACACCATTTTGATAGAGAAGTTCCTGCTCTTCTTGCTTCAGATCAAAATTTGTTCCCTGAATTTCTTTGGCGCTGCCATACAGGTTGACAGTCGTCGGAATACCGATGGTGCGGTCGTAGTCCCCTTTTGACATGGAAATATGATACGAATCATGCGCGTCGAGCAGCGTTCCGGCGAGGGCATTCAAATAATTCCAGGTGTTATGAATCGGATTGCGTTCCGGCTCGCGCAGCTTGCGCTGATCGTGCTCCACGAGCTTAAAGCCGAATGTCGGCCAGGGCGGATTGCATGTGCCATCATCTAAGAGCCAGACCGGATAATTGCTCAAGACGCCGCCATCTACGATGATATGTGTATTGCCTTTTCGATCTTTCAATTGTACTGGCTCGAAAAAAATCGGAATGCTCATGCTCATCCGCACTGCTTTGCTGATGGGAAACATCTCCGGCTCGATCCCGAAATCCGCAAGATCACGCGGCAAGACCAACAATCGGCGATCTGTCAGATCGGTGGCGATGACTTGCAACTTGTATTGATATTTCGGATCGGTTTGCGTCTCGTCTTTCAGGTCGCCAAACTGGGTTTTCCCTTGCGCTTTCAGCAAATTTTCTAACCAGATTTCAAAATATCGGCCTTCGTAAATTCCGTATTCGAAGACGATGCTCATCAACTGGCCGAATGCCCAGAATCGGTCAATCCGGCTGGTATCTTTCATCTTGTGATATGGCAATTTTTCAATAATCGTTTTCAATTCGCGTGCCGTATAGCCGACAGCCAGGAGCGTGGCAACAATCGCTCCGGCAGACGTTCCGGCGAGGCATTCGAATTCATAACCAGCCTTTTCAATTTCCGCAATTGCGCCGACTAAAGCAATTCCTTTAACGCCGCCCCCTTCAAAGACTGCATCAATTTTTTGCATACATGTGTACCGCCTGGAATTTCTGTTTTTGTAATCGTGAATGAAACAAGAAGAAAATACCGCGAGAGGCTGCATCGTGTCAAGAAAAAATTCTGGGAACCTTGGGCTATCTCCTATCGAGATAATTAGGCGTCAAAAAATTGTGCAGGAGTGTTTTAAAAATGGCAAGAACAAAAGCAACGATACGTTTGCGTAGTCGTTGCTTGCTTTCATTCAGGAATTCTAACAAGTTATTGCGGCAGCGGCGGCCAGCGTTTTTGAAGGCGTTCGAGTATCCGATCCAATTGCTGCTGCTGCTCCGGCGTTAAAATCGCCTTCATCTCGGTTGTTTTGCGCTGCAAAATCGCGGCGAATTCGTTATGAGACTGATATAGCAAGTTTCGAATCTCCTGCCCACCGGATTGCACGATGGTTTCCACCTGCGGCAGTTGCGTCTTCGTTAACTTCAATTCTCGCGTCAGGCGGCGCATGACGATATTTCGATGAGTATCCGGGGCGCGTTCAGTCAATTCTCGGATGCCGTGCCGCACGGCGATCCCCGTGCCGATGATGCCAGTCGCCACGCCAAGCAAAAAGACCACAATCACGCCGGCAACAGCTTTTATTGTCAATTTACCCATAAGTTTAACACCTCTCCAAAGCTTTGAACAATGGCAAATTGCACAGGATTGCTGAAGAAATAGTCGGCCAGATCGGACAATGGATTCCACCCTATGACGCTCGCGTACAACGAAAGCGCCACAACAAACGCGCCAGCAGCAGCGGCAAATTTCCAGACGACGGCATCAAACAACGCCAACGGGTTTCGTCCCGCCGGTTCAAGCCGTCGGATTGAACGCATGACATCGGCTTGCCAATGGGCGTCGAGATTTATCGGCAGTTGTTCTCGCGATTGATAGACCTGCCGCAATGCCTCGTCAAGTTGCTGCTGTTGCTGCGGTGTTAATTTCATTATTCTTTATTTACCCGTGTGTTCAGAGACAACCTTACAATGTTCAGACATCCGTAAGGCTTCTGGAATAAGGGGCATTCTTTTCGTGAGTCAAGAATTTATGCAATTGTTTACGAGCGCGGAACGCCCGAATTTTGACATTCGCAGTGCTCCACCCCAAAAGATTTGCCGCGTCTTTATGCGAATAGCCTTCAAGATGGACTAACTCCACAACCATGCGGTCTTCCGCCGATAATTTGCTTAACGCCCAGTACAGCGCCTCATGCCCATCGTGATCCGTGTCATGACGCACCTGCGCCTCTTGCGATTGAGTGGAGATCACCCTATCCACCCAACGCTGCTGCTGTTCCGAAAGCGAACTCATTGGCACTTCGCGCTTGCGATACCGCTCGCGCCAGAAATCATAGCATGTTCGCACGGCGACCGCCGACAGCCATTGCGGAAATCGCTCCGGCTGCTTGCACGACGGCAGTGCCTGATAAACCCGGACAAAAACATCATGCGCCACCTCTTCGACCAGGTCGAATGGAATATGTTTTTTCACAATGCGCAACACGTGCTGCTGGTATCGTTCGAGCAGCACTTCGAACGCATTGATTTTGCCGTCAAGTACCTGGCGAATAATATCCGTATCGGTCAACATGAAATGTCGCGTGTTGGTGGGAACTGCGCGGATACACAGTCTGTATCCGCGTAATTCTTCGCTCGTCAGAACCAGCGCGAATTTTCACCGTCGCCCGCCTGCGCATGTTGTTCCAACCGATCAAAGAGTTCGCTCTGTTTCTGCTTCAACATTTCAACCTGTTCCGGCGTCAGAATAGCTTTCATCTCCGCTAACATTTTCGCATGTTGCACAAAGAGATTTTCCAATTCTCCTGAATTTTTCTGAAACAGCGCGCGCACCTGCTGCTCATCAAATTCTTGCGTCAACAGCAGATCGCTCAATTCTTTATGCAGGGCGATAAACGCCTGAAGCCCTTGCTTCCGCGTGTCGCGATTGTCCATGAACATCGAAAGCAATTGCTGTTTCTGGTCAGGCGTAAGATTCAACGCCGCCAACGCTTCGTGAATTTTCGCGCCACCTTCATGAAATCGTCCGGCAAATTTCGCCAATCGCCCAAAACGTTCTTCCCGGAACTGTTCAACTTGCGCCATCTGCTCCGGCGTCAGAATCGCGGCCAATTCCTGCTTCATCTGCGTCCACATCGTCTCACGTTCCTGCATCATTGCCGCAAAGCGCTCGCGCATTTCCCCATGCGACGACTCATGCAAGTTGCGCCATTTGTCAAGCTTTTCTTCGATCATCGGGCGGAGCTTTGCTTCCTGTTCTTCGGTCAGCGCAAGCCTCTCTTTCATTCTCGCCAGGATGACATCAGCGTTCATAAATCCTGCGCCCATCATGCCAACGCGTTCTTTGGCTGCGGCGGCAGCGTGTTGGGTTATTGTAAAAGCAGCCGCGCCGATTCCTGAAGCGATAAGGCAACCGATGGCAAGGCGTTTCAATATGCGTGCTTTCATAGATTTTTTTCTCCTAAAAATAGAATGTTCATCGTTTGTGGTGTCAGTCGAAACTCCGGTTTCGACTGGCGCAATATACAAAACAGCGCTCTTGAGCTTTGCGCAAAGCCATGCAGCGGTATTTCTGCTGTCATGAGAGAATGTCGGAAGAAAATTCGGAATGGTTACAAAAAATATGAGGCCGATAAAAAATTGTACGCGAGAATTTTAGAGAAATCGCAACAGAGGCAAATTATTGGTATAAGTTCTTGAAAAGAAGGAATAAGATTGATTGGATAACGGGCAGGGGGGCTTTACAATCTACCACCTTGACCACAATACGTTGTGATCAAGGAAAAGCTGTCAGACACCTTGAAGGTGTCTGACAGCCCTGTCTCCATCAGTTCAGAGCCAACACATCTACCTGAGAGAAGCAGAAGACACAAAAAAAACCCGGCAGGATTTCTCCTGCCGGGCAATCTCAATCTTGTAAATTATTTGCGCCCCTTGCGAACCGCGCTGGCAACGCCAAGCACTCCGAGTCCAAGCAAGAGCAACGTTGTCGGCTCAGGAACTGGGGTTACGTCAACAGGCGGCTGCGTAATGACTTGTGTCGGAACCGGCGTTGGGAGTTCGCCTGTAAATGGAACATAATTTTGCTGCGCTGTTGTTGTTGTGTTTTGCTGCGCAGAACCTGTCCAGGATTTCGCAATCGTCGTTCCCCAGATCACCGCGCCTGCCGTTGTATTAATTTGGGCTGTCGGAGCAAGAATACTGCCTAATACAGCAACACTGCCGATATTCACAGTTGTCGCTTCATAAAAATTAAAGAGCACTTTGTTTTTAATGGCATCCAGTGCCCACATCCCCATGTTACTAAATCCGCTCACATCGCCAGAGACGTTAAAGACAACAGTAGCATCCTGCGCAAGGTTCTGAATATCAAACCAGGTAGAACTACTTAATGCGTTGCCATCCACATTAAACACCTGTAAACTACTTTTCCCATCGCCCGCCAATTGCAAGCCCCCCCACTGATTTTGGGTCGTGCCGTTTGCGATAATACCAGCTAAATTCCTCGATAGCTCTTTTAAATAGGCTTCTTCAGCCGCAAAATCTATTGGCAAGGCACTCTGATTTTGCAACGTCGTTCCTTTAAAAGTCGCGCCTGTTGAGGTAATATTTCCACCAACCACAGCATTTCCGCGAATTTCACCATTTGTATAATTCAAATTTTTACCAACCACCAACACATTGTTTGTGTCGCTTGCCTTCAAGCCAACATCGTACCCCGTTAATGTCGCGTTTCCGCCGACAGCTAATTTGCCCTCTGTATCGGAGGAAGTGCCGGTAAAATCTTCAAACACAAACGTATTATATTGCCCAGCAGTCCCTAACCCCAGAGCCATTGTCTGAATAGGAAATAACGAAAACGCCGCCACAATCGCAAGCCCAAGAACCATATTCGAACGAGACTTCATAAGAAATTAATCCTCCACTCCAACGATTGACCTTCATGATAATGTTTATATATTCAGCAATATATATAAGCAAATAATATGCCATAGAAGAGAATCCGTCATCTACTCTTCAGATAAAAATGCGTAACTACTTATAAAATAAAGAGAAAAAATATGTTTTTTAGTAAAAGCTCAACATTCATCAATATATTCATTCTTGAATTAAAAAACAGGTCTTATACCTATATGTGTAAAAAAAACCGACATCATACAAGAAAGATACTGGCGATTAAAGAGTGTATCATCGCCAAAATAAAGGGGTTTTGCGAAAATTACCTCTGTAAAAAAATTCGACATTCCCCCAAATGAATCTCATCATACAGTCTAACTTATACCAAACAATAATTCTCACAGAGATGCCGCATACGTTATTGCTATATTAGCGCGATATCCTGAGGGCTGCGCTGATAGATTTCCCCCAGACCAACAACCGCTCATCTTGCCAAAAACCAGCACTGCATTGCAGGCCGAGCGGCAAACCGTTGCGAGACAATCTTGCGGGAATCGTCACCGTCGGAACGCCAGCATGCGTCCAGGGAAGATTCATATTCGGGTCGCCGGTAGCCTGAATCCCTACTGGCGCTTCGCCAGTTGCTGCCGGGGAAATCCAGAGATCAATGCCATGCCGTCGTTGCGCCTCTTCAAGCCGCTGCCGCAGTTCCATTTGCGACATCCGCCCTGCCTGTAGCGTTTCCGGCGTCACCTGTTCGCCTTGCAGAATCGCATCCGCCAGGCGCGGGCGATAGCGATCTCGATATTCAGCAAACCAGGCGGCATGTTCTCGCGCCGCTTCAGCGAGAGTCATCAGACGATGGCGCTGATTAATCGCTTGAATATCGGCAAACATCGGAATCTGTTTGACAGCAAAACCAACCTGCGTCAGTTGAGTTATCTGCTCGAAAAATGCAGACCGTCCATCTTCTGAAGCCTGTGCGAGATACTCGCCTTCGGGAACGCCAAGCGTGGGAAGCGTCGTGGATGGCGCAACCGTCTGCCATCCCTGGCAAAGCACGGAACAGACGAGTTCCATTCCCTCAATATCTTGCGTCACTATGCCGACATGATCGGCAGATGGCGAGAAATAGAGCATTCCGGACGTCGGAATACGATTAAAACTCGGTTTCAACCCGACAATTCCGCAATAGGCCGCCGGACGAATGATTGAGCCAATGGTCTGCGAACCGAGCGCAAGCGGAAAAAAGCCGCTCGCCACCCCCGCTGCCGAACCGCTGCTGGATCCGCCAGGCGTATGCGCAAGATTATGCGGATTGCGTGTCGGCCCCGGCTCAAAATAGGCGAATTCTGTAGTCACTGTTTTTCCAGCAATAAGCGCTCCCGCCTGTTTTAATCGTGTCACGCATGCCGCTTCCTCGCCAGCCAATAGTTCGGCAGGCAGCAAACTGCCCGCCTGCGTCGGAAATCCGTTGACGCGGAAAATATCTTTCACTCCAACCAGGACGCCGAAGAGCGGCGGGCGCGAAGCCGGATCAGGAAATCGCGCGAGCAGGGCGTCTGCCTCCCGCATTAACCGTTCGCGTCGGTCAGTTTCCGGCACAAACGCCTGCACATCAGGCTCAAGCGCCTCAATCCGCTCACATATTTCGCGCAGATAATCATGCACATCGCGGGTTCCGTTGCGCAGAGCAGCAGAAATCGAAACAAGTGAGGCGATGTGTATCAGGGGCATTGCTTTTTTGCTGTCGTGATATGTCATTTTATTTTTTTCACAAAATGAAATCCGATACGGCGAAAATCTTCGACAAACTCTTCGCCATATTCGCGCATATCTTCATCATCTTGTTCGTAAATCCAGTTTACGGTAACTCCCATTCCTCGAAATGCCGCATCATCAAGCAAATCGAAGAACTCTAACAACGCTTTTGACGACCCGCTGTTGAAATACACGATTTCAACATTAACGGTAATCTCCCCCTCTTCGATATTGGCAAAGTATTCATCTAACCAGGAAAAAACCGGCGCATAGAAGGCGGCGGTATTTTCAGGGTAGGATGTTCCTCGAATTTCCAACAGGTGTTCTTGCGCGTCAAAATAAATCGAAGGCGTACAGTCGGTTGCGTCAATAATCAAATTTTTCATAACTCTTTCCTCGTGTTCCCACTCTTCAATCCGAAGCCGACTTTCGTCTGTTAAATGATTGTTTTCATCGAAAAAAAAGACACCGAATCATCAACTGGAGTAAAATCAAATTCTATCGGCATGCTGGCTTTTTTCGCAATTTCAAGCAAGCCTAATCCAGCCCCTTTGCTCCCAATTTCCGGCTCTTTACGGCGCTGTTCACGATAGTATTCTTTTAGTTCGTCTTTACTCATACGCTGAATCAGTTCTAAACGTTGCCGTAATCGCTCGACTTTATCGATCGCGACAAGATTGCCGCTTAACACAAAATATTGCTCGTGTTCATAGCCGATAGCAATAATGCCGAAACTCAGCGGTTTTTCCATGTCATCACTACTATTTTCGTCTAAGACTTTTTCGTCGGAATAATGGATAATGTTTTGCATTTTTTCCACGACGAGGGAAAACACTCTGAGAATGGTGGTGCGACTTGCCTTTTCCATGCTCATTTTTTGTTCCAGCATGGCGCCGATTTCGCTGACAAATTTCTGAGAAATCGGCCCGCTGAGACAAAAGAAAATCCCTTCTTCGTGCAGAAGGTTCTTCAACCCATATAAATGCTGCATCATATCAATAGACCTCGTTGTATTGATGTTCGATATAGCCACCACAGTTTCATCACTGAAGGCGATGGCATCGCAGAAGAACGTCATCCTCCTATGGCTGCGTCATCGGCAGCCGAACGGCGAATGTCGTTTGCCCGACCTGGCTTGTCACCTGAATACTGCCGCAATGCTTCTCCACAATCTTTTTGACAATATCCAATCCCAACCCGCTCCCTTCACCGGGAGGTTTGGTCGTAAAAAACGGTTCGAATATTTTTTCAAGAAGATGCGCAGGAATCCCAACGCCCGTATCAGTAATCGCGACGACAATCTCATTGTTTTGCTGCTCAGCTTGAATCGTCAGGGTGCCATGGTAACTCATCGCTTGCAACGCATTATGAATCAGGTTTGCCCATACCTGAATTAATTCATCAGGAAAACAACACACTGTCGGAATATCTTGATATTGGCGGACAATCTGAATATGATGCTTGGTTTGGCTATAATACAACGTCAGCGCGGTTTCGATGCCATCCAACACATTGGCATCTACCATAGATGCAGAATGATCGTAACGCGCGTAGTTTTTCAGGGCAAAGACCACTTTTGAGGCGCGTTCAGTTGCCATCATAATCGTCTGCGTGCTTTCATGCAATCCCGCCAGATGGTAGGCATACAACAAAATATTTTGATACTCAGATTCACGCAGCAAGGGAAGCACCGCCGAAAATGCCTCAGCGGTATAGACGCCCATATTTACAAGCATAGACGCAATGCGGCGCGGGTCTTGGGGCGACAGTTCCGCGAGCATCTCGCACACATCGCGCACATATTGCCGCTCTTCGCATGAAGAGAGCAACTGGTCTTTGCTCTGGGCATATCGGACGAGTTGAAAGAACTGCTCCCGTCGTTCCGGGGAGAGCGCTAAAAGAAATTCTGGCAGGCGTTCGATATTGTTCGAGAGCGTGGCGGCGATGCTCTCAATCGAAGAACGAATCGCCCCTAATGGCGAGTTAATTTCATGCGCGATTCCCGCGATAAGCTGCCCAAGCGCAGCCATTTTCTCGGATTCGATGAGTTGAGTTTGCGTGCGTTGCAAATTATCTAACATTTGCTGAAGCTCATGATGAGCGCTCCGTAACGCTTGCTCCGCTTCTACGCGTTCGGCGATTTCCTGTTGCGCGGTGGCATATAACCGCGCATTTTCAATCGCAATCGCGGCAGCAGCGGCAATTGGTTCCAACAACAATAATTCTTCCGGAGAAAAATGTCCGGGCTTTTCGTCAACGACATTCAATACGCCGATCACCTCGCCTTTGACGCATAGCGGAATACTAATCATCGAACGCACTTCCATGCCGCTCTGCTCATCAACGGCCTTTATATGGCGAGAATCCAGCCGCGTATCCTGCACAATGACACTTTTCCCCTGCTGAGCAACCCATCCGGTGATGCCTTCCCCAATATTGAGATGCCAGTGCATAATATTTTCAATATTCGGGCCAATCGCTTCCATGCAAACTAACTCCGCGCGGTCTCTTGACAGCAGCCAGAACGATGCGGAAATCACGCGAAGCAGGGGCTGAATTTCCGTCAGGGCAGTTTTCAGCACTTGCGGTAATTCTAAAGACGAACTAAACATCTGGCTGACATGCGCTAAAAAAGCTAACTGCGCGTTTCGTTGCTGCAAGGCGGTTTCGGCCTGCCGTCGTTCCTGGATTTCTTGTTGCAGCAAAATATTCTGTTCTTGCAGGCGTTTTTGCGAAATTGTGAGGCTGAGATGAGTTTTAATGCGCGCTAAGACTTCTTCAGTCTGAAACGGCTTCGTCACATAATCCACTCCTCCCACCGCAAACGCATGAACTTTATCAAACACTTCGTTCAACGCGCTGATAAAAATGATAGGAATATTGCGCGTCTCATCGTGGGCTTTAAGTTCGACACAGACTTCGAAGCCTGTGATGTCGGGCATCACGATATCTAGTAAGATTAAATCCGGCGGCTGCGCCAGCGCCGATTTCAACGCGAGCCGGCCTTCCGGCACTGGACGAACGCTGTACCCTTCTTGCATAAGCAATCCGGTCAACAGCCGCAAATTCGCAAGCGTATCGTCAACAATTAAAATATCCGAAGGTTTTGTGAACCCTGTATCAGTCATCATACACACATGGGGCAGACAATGATTAATCGTAATTATTTGGCTGCCACCACAAAACACACGAACGACACGAAAATCATCATGCGATTCGTTCAGAAATTATCCATTTCTCCAAAACTCACGTTATTTTACGCTCGTCTCAAACGTGATCCCGCCTGTCAAGATTCTCATGTGGCCGGAAGAAAGATCACTCGATCACGTCCCTGCATTTTCGCATGATATAACGCTTTATCTGCCGTCTCGATCAGCTCGTCGGCGGTCTGCCGCTGGTCTGGAATGGTGGTGGCCACGCCGATGCTCAACGTCACGTACGGAGACACGTCAGAAGCGTTGTGTTCGATGCGCAACATTTGTATATCGGTTTGAATGCCTGCGGCAACCCTGATCGCGCCTTCTTCATCGGTATTGGGAAGAATCACGCAAAATTCTTCGCCGCCATATCGCGCCACAAGGTCTGCCGGGCGTCGCGCATTGTTGCGGAGCGCTGCGGCGATTTGCTTCAGGCATTCGTCTCCTTGCACATGCCCATAGGTATCATTATAGCGCTTAAAAAAATCAATATCGCCCATAATCAGCGACAACGGCTGACTTTCTCTGACATGCCGCTTCCATTCCTGCGCGAGATACGCATCGAATTTTCTCCGATTGGCAACCTGAGTCAAGCCATCGAGATTCGCTAACCGCTGAAGCTGCTGATTCGCATTTTCTAATTCGGCGGTGCGTTCCGCGACGCGCTGTTCGAGCGTGGAGGCATAAACCTCTAATTCCCGATATGCCTGTTGGAGTTGAAGGTTCTGCTCTGCCAGTTTTTTCTCCTGATAATATTTGTGTAACGCTTCTTTCACCGTCAGGAACAGATCGGTATGTTCCCACGGCTTCGAGATGTAGCGGTAAAGGCCGGCATTATTGACCGCAGAAATAACCGCCTGCATATCAGCCTGGCCAGTCAGCATGATTTTTAACGTGTGCGGAGATAGCGCATGAATGTGCGCTAACAGTTCATCGCCTTTCATGCCAGGCATAATATGATCCGAAATAATCAGGGGGATATCATGTCCTTGTTCAAGCAACCCTTGAAACGCTTCCAATGCCTCCTCGCCACTTTCTGCCGTTTCGATAATAATATCATTCTCTAAGGCGTCATATAATTGCCGTCTGAGGCTGTTTAACACGACTTTCTCGTCATCTACGCAAAAGATTACGGCTTCTTTCATAATTCGGAACCATTTCATTCATCCCATAAAACACGCAATGTCGCATGTCGGGAAGCATGCGGAGTTTCGCGTATCTCGTGGTCAATAGTGATCGATATTCTGCGAGACCCGCATCGGCAGAAAGACGCGAAATGTCGTTTCTCCCGGCTGACTCTTGACCTCGATGCGTCCCTGATGTTTTTCAATGATTTTCCGCACAATATCTAAACCAAGCCCGCTTCCTTCTCCCGGCGGTTTCGTGGTAAAAAACGGATCGAAAATCTTCTCTCGAATCGCGTCGGAAATCCCCTCGCCGGTATCAGTAATCGCCACCATTGCCTCATCCCCTTCCTGCTGTATGGTAATTGTCAGGACGCCGCGATTTTTCATGGCTTGCAATGCATTATGAATCAGATTCGTCCAGACCTGATTCAATTCATCAGGATAGCAGAGCACTGGCGGAAGTTTGCGATAATTCCGCCGAATTTCCACGCCATGTTTCATCTGGTTATTATAAAGGGTTAAGACCGTCTCCAGGCCGCTCGCTAAATTCGAGGAAACCATTTCCGCCGACTGGTCGTAATGCGCATACGTTTTTAGCGCAAATACCACCTTTGATGCCCGGTCGGTGGCAGTAGAAATGATATTCGCGCTTTCTTGCACTCCGGCAATGTCATAGGCGACATTCAATATCTGTAGATGTCGTTCATCTTTGAGGAGCGCGATAAAGGCATCTAATCCTTGATACACGCCTAAATCTACCAGAATATCTGCGGTTTTATGCGCATCGGACACCTCATGCGCTTCAAGAAAATCCAGCACATTTTTCCGTAATTGACGCCGTTCTTTTGCCGTGATGGTCGTGTCTTTCTGCAACGCGATGTCCAGTAATGCAAAAAAACCGTCAGCATGTTCTTCTGGCAGCGTTTTAAAAAACGGGAGGAGTTCCGCCAGCGTCTGTGTCAGCGCGTGAGAAATGCTGCCAACGGCAGAGCGGATCGCCCCTAATGGCGTATTGATTTCGTGCGCAATTCCAGCAACTAACTGGCCTAACGCCGCCATTTTTTCAGATTGAATCAATTCTTGCTGCGTTGTTTTTAAATGGTCCAACGTTACTGCCAATTCGGTATTCGTGAGCCTGAGATGTTCGGATTGGCGCAAGATTTCGCTTTGCTGCTGCGCTAATTTCGTGTTGCTCAATTGCAGGCGCTCATTTAACACTTTGACATCCTGATAAGCGGTATGCACTTCGTCATAGAGCCTGGCGTTTTCAATCGCAATTGCGGCCTGCCTGGCCAACATGTGCAGGAAATAGACCTGATCTTCGCCGAATGCATTCCGGTCAGTCTTGCTATGCACATCCAGCGTGCCAATAATCCGGTCTTTGGCAATCAGCGGGACACTGGCGCAAGCCAACAATCCTTCGTTTGCGGCGGCGGGATTATAGAAATGACTATCGTTCGGCAGATCGTTGATAATTAATGGTTCGCCCGTCAGCGCGACCCGCCCGGCGATGCTTTCGCCTAAACGGTCGTGCGTATGCTTCACGATATGCTCGCTCAACCCATACGATCCTCTAATGTGCAAGGTCTGGCTTGCTTCATCAAGCAGCAGAATCGCGCCAGTGTCCGTGCCTAACAAGCCTGCGGTGCTGCGGGCAATCGTGTCAAGCACGCTATCTAGCTTGAGCTGCGACGTAATTGCCTGGCCAATGTCATACATGGTTTTCAAGCGCTCATTCGCTTTCTGCAAGGCCACAGCGTGTTGCTGGACACGCTGTTCAGATAGCTGGCGTTCTTGCGCCAATGACATCGCGGCAGCGGCGGCCTGGAGCAACGAAATTTCAGAGAGCTCCCAGGCATGTTCTTCCACGCATTGTTCAAAGCCTAAAAATCCAGTAAAGACCCCACTGACCATGAGCGGCAATAACAAGACCGCGTATGTGCCTCTGCCTTCAAAAATTGCGCGTTCGACAGGCGGAAAAAGGTCTCGCGTGACATTGACTAAATTTCCCTGATCCAATTCTTGGTACCAGTTCGGCATCGCCGCGTCATATATCAGCGGCTGAATCGCGTCGTCTTCTGCGCCTGAGTCGGTTCGCTCGTCGCACCATTCGGCTTGCAGCGTTGCTAAGGTGCGGCGGTCAGGCGCATAATGATTGGTGAAAATAGAAATTCGACTGCTGTGGGACACCGCGCCTAATAACTCCAAGACCTCCTGATACGGAATTTCGGACTCGCTGGCGAGCAGCGCGCGCTGGATTTCGATCAGCGCAGCCAAATACCCCTCTCGTTTGGAAAGCGCTTCTTCTGTGCGTTTTTTTTCGGTAATATCCTCAATAAATCCTTCAAAATAGGTGACGTTCTCGCTCTCGTCTCGAATCGCCCAGAGATTTAAATTGACAATGATTTCCCGGCCATCTTTACAGCGGCAGCGCGTTTCGATATTCGGCGTTTCTTGAATGACTTCCAGCAGGCTGGTAATATCATACCAGTGCTGCGGCTCAACATAGACTTGTTCGGCAATATTCGTAATGCTCTCGACAAGCTCTTGCGGCGCGAGATAGCCTAAAATGCTCGCCAGAGCTGGATTCACTGTCAAAAATTTTCCATCGCGTCCAGCCTGAAAAATGCCGACAGTCGCATTTTCAAAAATACTGCGATACCGTTGTTCGCTCTCCTGAATCAATCGCTCTGCATTTTTGTATTCGGTAATATCTTCGCAAACAGTCACCATCCCTTCCAACGCGCCATCAGGGGCTTTGATGACATTAGAAATCAGCCGGACAGGGAATTCTGTGCCATCTTTGCGGAGATTGATCCGTTCCCGTTTCCAGTTCGGTTCTGCCTGGGTATCTCCGCTAAGACTCCAGCCCTCCTGACGTTGATATGGCGGGCTAAAAATGTTTGAACGCTGCCCTGACAATTCCTGAACAGTATAACCATGCATGCGGGCATCTGCGGGGTTGACATACTCGATATTTCCATGCTGATCGGTAATCGTAATCCCAACTTCAGTCGTTTCAATCGCTTTTTTCAGCTTGCGCAGCAGATTTTCCGACTGACGTCGTTCTGTAATATCATCAACGATTCCAATGAAATAGCGCACCCCATTATCAGCATGAATCAGGCAAGAAAAGGTCATGCGCACCCAAATCGGCGTCCCGTTTTTTTTGGGGAACTGCTTCTCAATTTTTACAGTCGCGGTGGGATATTGCGCCAATCGTTCAAGCGCTAAGAGCGTATTATCATGTTCTTTCAGGTGACATAATTCGGCGAAGGTCAGCGCGTGGATTTCCTCCTCGGAATAGCCGAATATCTGGCGAAATGCGGCATTGGTTTTGAGAATGCGATAATCCAATCCCATCAGCGCCACGCCTAACGGACTTTCTTCGAAAACCGTGCGGAATCGTTGCTCAGTTTCCTGGCGTTCCGCAATTTCGCGCTCAAGGTGGGCATTTTTTTCTTCGAGATTGATTTGAAGCTCTCGAATGCGCAGATGCGCGCGCGCGCGCGCGAGCACTTCTTCTGCCTGAAGCGGCTTGCTGATATAATCCACGCCCCCAACTTCGAATGCCTTAATTTTATCAAACACCTCACTCAGCGCGCTGATAAAAATAATCGGAATGTCCCGCATGCGCGCATCCGCTTTTAACTGCGCACACACGTCATATCCCGAGAGACCGGGCATCATAATGTCTAACAAAATCAGGTCTGGCGGGTCCATCCGGCAGGAAGACAGGGCTAAACTCCCATCCGATACGGGGCGGACGCGATATCCTTGTTTGCTGAGAAGACTCGTCAGCAACCGCAAGTTCGCAAGCGTATCGTCAGCCACAAGGATCGACGGAACACGGGATGATGATGGAGGCTGCGTATTCATCATACTCATTTCACGATTCAGACGCCACAGCGTGATCGTCAGAAACAATGGGCAGCAGAATCGTAAAGGTCGTTTGTCCCGGACGACTCTGCACGGAAATCTCTCCCTGATGTTTGGCAATGATTTTTCGGACAATATCCAGGCCTAATCCGTTGCCCTCGCCGGAGGGTTTTGTGGTAAAAAATGGCATGAAAATCTTTTCCTGAATCTCCGGCGGAATGCCTTCGCCAGTATCGGTAATGGCAATGCGGACACACTGAGCATCGCAGGGTGACGCGTCTTCTAATCGCACATCAATCGTCAACGTCCCCTGGTTTTTCATCGCATACACTGCATTTTGAATCAGGTTGGTCCAGACTTGCATTAATTCATCAGGATAGCAGAATAACGGCGGAATATTTTGATACGAACGCTGGACATCGATCCCCTGTTTTAAGGTATTTTGATATAAGGTCAGCACAGCGTCAATTCCGGCGGTCAGGTCGGTTTTCGCCATATTGCCGGACTGATCATAACGCGCGTATTGTTTCAAGGATCGAATAACAGTCATTGCTTTTTCGACCGCCACTCCTAACATGCCCGCGCTTTTCTGGAGATTCGCCAATTTGGTAATCATCTCCATAATGCTGAGACGTTCAGGGGAATGCAAGAGCGGCAGAAATGAGAGCGCATCTTCATCATAAATGCCGAGATTGACGAAAACATCAGCGACGTGTCGGGTATCTTGAACCGAATAATCGCTTAAGAGCTTTTCGATATTTCGACGCAGATCGCGTTTTTCTTTCGTGGATTTGAAGCCAGCATCCTGAGTTGCTCGACGGAGCAAGGCAAAAAAATCTTTCTGGCGTTCTGGCGTGATGATTCTGAAAAAGTCAGGAAGGTCTTCCAGCGTATGCGTCAACGACATCTGAAGATGATCCGACGCGGAACGGATTGCGCTTAACGGCGAGTTGAGTTCATGGGCAACTCCAGCCATCATCTGCCCTAAATCAGCCATTTTCTCTGAGGCGACTAACGTATGCTGCGTTTTCGTCAACGCATCAATCGTTTCGGTCAATTCGCGATTGGCGCGGGAAAGTTGCTCTTCAGCGCGGAGGCGCACTGCAATTTCTTGTTCTAAATCTCGGTTTTTCTGTTCCAGCATTTTTTGTAACCGACGCAGCGCGAGATGCGTTTTGACCCGCGCCAGGACTTCTTCGGCCTCAAATGGCTTTGTGATATAATCCACACCACCAATTGAAAAGGCTTTGACTTTATCAAGGATTTCATTTCTTACGCTGATAAAAATAATGGGAATATCTTGCGTTAATTTCTCGGCTTTGAGGCGTTGACAAACCTCATACCCCGACATGTCCGGCATCATAATGTCCAGCAGGATCAGATCGGGCTGAACGGCCAGAGCAGACGCGATGGCCATGTGTCCTTCTGGCACGGGGCGGACAGTATAATTTTGCGAGGCGAGCAATTTCGTCAGAAAATGCAAATTCGCAATCGTATCATCAACCACTAAAATACTGGGCTGTTGAGAATTGTCCAAATGCCCTGGCATTGTCATAGCGTGTCAAGACTGATCTGGTTGGCAATAATCCCAGTGGAGTCGGTTTTGGTTAACAACACAAGGTTTATCGCTTCCAGAATCGTCATATACTCGAAATCATTTAACATGTGATTTAAGGTCTCGGCCAACGCCTCATTTACAGGTGCAATCGTCAAATTAATGATGGTTGAAAGTATCGTCAAATCAGTCGTCATTGCCGCATATCTTAACTCTTGCAACGTCTGCGCAGGGACATCCTTCATCGCTATAGATAGCGCTTTCGCGTCGCGAATCGCCGTCAACGACGAGAATAACGCATCTTGCGAAAACGTTTCATAGATGACATGTATATCGGTGTGTTTCGCGAGCATGTCAAAAATCTCGGCTTCCCGATATGGTTTTCGCAAAAACCCATCGCATCCAGCGAGGCGCGCGCGTTCTTCTTCCTGTTCGAACATACTGGCCGTCAGCGCAAAAATTATTGTTCGCCATGAGGCGAGAGATGATTCCGCATGTGCCATTTTGCGGCGCATTTCGGCTTCGCGGATTCGCCGAGTCACCTCAAACCCGTCCATCTCCGGCATCCACAAATCCATCCAGATAACATGCGGCTGCCAATCTTCCCAGAGCGCGACCGCTTCAGCGCCGTTTTGCGCTTCGCGCAGATCGAACCCGAACGGCTGGAACAGTTGACAGAGCAACTGACGATTCGTCGGATGTTCATCAACGATCAACATCCGATAGTCTTTCAGCGAGAACTGATCATTTCTCTGCACCGCGACAACCTGGCGGCGCACACGCGGGATCGGCTTATCGGTCTCCTTGATCGGAGTCACAATGACAGCGCATGTGAAACAACTCCCCTGGCCTTCTTCGCTCTGGACAGTAATATCTCCACGCATCATTCTGGCCAGTTTTCGACTAATCGCCAACCCCAGCCCGGTTCCTTCGCGATGCTGCTGACCTGCCATGGTCTGAGAGAACGATTCAAACAACATTGGAAGTTCTGCGGCGCTGATGCCCATCCCGGTATCCTGTACTTCACAGATCAAGCGCATCTGGGCAGGATACTCTTCCGGGAATTCTGCGCGAACCCGCAGGCGAATGCCGCCTGTTTTCGTAAATTTGATTGCATTACTGAGCAGATTGAGAAGGATTTGCCGCAATTTTACCCCATCTGCAAGAATGGTTTGCGGAAGATTCCGCGCCGGCTCATACTGAAAATACACCCCATGCTCTTCAGCGCGTACTTTGAACAATTCGACGATCTCATACAACAATTGCGCGACATCTACCGGAGTTTCGTCAAGCGTCACTTTTCCAACTTCAGTCTTCGACCAGTCTAACACCTGATTGATCAGCGTCAGCAGGTGCTCTCCGCTCTGGATAATCATGTTGAGCCGGTGATAATCTTCTGGCGGAAGCGCGCGATTCCGCTGCATCATCTGCGAAAAGCCGAGGATGACATTAAGCGGCGTGCGCAGTTCATGACTCATATTGGCGAGAAACCGGCCTTTCGCCTGATTCGCGTCTTCTGCTACGCGCCTAGCTTCTTGAATCGCGTCTTCCGCGTGTTTGCGCCTGGTAATATCCTGAAAATTTTCAACCATGCCGATAAGTTCGCCATTCAAATCTCGATACGGTTTGGCCGTGACGATACACCAGATTGTCGTTCCATCGGCGAGAGTTTTTGCCACCTCGTATTCGACATGTTCAGCCCCATTAATGATTTTCTGAAGCGGACATTGCTCTGTATGACATGCCATCGCGGGATGCGCCGTGTAACACTTTTTCCCGAGAGCTTCATATTTTGGAATGCCGAAAAAATCGCAGTAGGCATCGTTGACCTGAGAAATCTCGAAATTTTTCAACGTCACGCACAACGGCATGGCGGCATGAAAAATATTTTCCAAGTTCATTTTCGCATGTTTCAGGGCGTCTTCCACTGCTAAGCGTTCACAAAGTTCCGTGTGCGCCTGATCTCGCATGATGCGATAATCTTTCAGACGCTGCGCCAGTTCCGTGACATCCTGAATGGTGAAAAGAGCATACGATTCCTCTGACGGAGAGGATGAAATTCGTGTCGCGATGGTGTGCTGAACCTGAAATTGGCCGTCGGGCAATGACACCGGAATAATGTATTTATGCAAATACGAAGAAAATACCACCGGAATGCCATCCTCAAACAAATTCTGAATTCTGGCGGCATATTTGGCAGCGCGAAGATGCGGAAAATGCTGATCAATTGGCCGCCCAACAATCTGTTCGCGCTGAATGCCTGTCCATTGCTCAAGGCAGCTATTCCAGAACACCACCACCCGGTCTTTGTTGATCACAAAGCTTCCCACAGGTATCACATCGAGTAACGCAAACGGGTGTTCTGAGCTCATGCTCTCCTCTTATCAGCGGCAGTTACAGCGATTCAAGCGTTTTTGCCAGAGCATTAAACAGGCCGACACGGAACAAAAGCAATACATTGCCATGAATCTCCAATTGTTCAATGACTAATTCTGTCTGCGCAAGAATAATCGTGGAATCAGCATCAGCGTTGTTCTCCAGAAGCAGACGTTCGATACTATCTTCCACATAATCAGGAATCGAATAACTCAGATGTTCCTGAAGAATATTGCTCAGCGACCCCATAACTCCATTAAGAACAATATTGCCGACTTCGGTCAGCGCGCCAACCCGAATGGAATCAAAATCTTCCGCGTGTTCCGAGAGTTCGCCAGTCAGCAGATTCACTAAATTCGAGGCGCTATCTGGAGGAAACGCCAGCAGCGCCGTTCCTGAAAATGGCCCTTTAAACGCTAATTTCACGACTGACAGCGATGTGCTGACGATTTCATGCAACACGTTGCGAATTTCGGTATAGGGGAAAATTTTAATCGCTGGAACCTGAAGATTGACATGCGCTTCAAGAATTTGATTCAACATGCCAGCAGCCTTTCCCACGCCGATATTAATCAATTCAGTCAGTGCGTCAATTTGATATGGCGTCAGATTCATGTGCTTGCGCCTCCTTTGGATTGAATAATCCGTTCAACCATCTCCAAAAATTTCTCAGAATCTAATGGGGATAGCGGTTTGTATTCGATGGCTGAAGCCCCAAGGCGTTGACATTCGCGGCGGGTGGTCTCTTGAATATCTGCGGTCAGCACGATGATTGGCGTCGTTTCGCCTTGTTTCTGCGTCGTAGCGAGAAAGGCCAGCCCATCCATATCCGGCATGAGAATATCCAAAATCACACAATCCGGTTGATAGCTTTTTAACATCTCTAAACCTTCTCGTCCATTTGTTGCTTCTTGAATCTCATACGGTTTTTGGCTGAGGATTTTGCGAATGCTCCGCCGTTGATACAACGAATCGTCAATAATCAATATTTTGCGCATGCGTCTCGTTCTCCCGAATACAGAAGGGTTTTTATCAATATATCTTACGGCGCTACAAAAAATATGTCCCAAATGCTCAAATTGTTGTCAATCACAATGAAGTCTTCTGGTTATTCATTCGCTGCTGTTTCATAATAACGAAAACAATTTCTTCCGTCTGTTTTGGCTTGATATAACGCTTTATCAGCATGACTGATGAGCAGGTCAGGAGCAATATCTTTATGAGGGACGAGCGTCGCCACCCCCATGCTTAACGTCACATAGGGCGCAACAGGCGAGCCAGCATGAGGAACCTGGAGATCGCGAATCGTTTCCTGAAGTTGCCTGGCGACTTCAATTGCGCCCTCAAGGCCAGTGTCTGGAAGCATCGCCACAAACTCTTCGCCGCCATACCGCGCCACTAAATCCAACGCGCGCTTCAACGGAATTGTTAAGCCGCGCGCGACTTGCTTCAGGCATTCATCCCCCTGCAAATGCCCATAGGTGTCATTGTAGCGTTTAAAGAAATCAATATCAATCATAACGATGGAAATTCGTTGCGATAATCGAGACGCGCGCCGCCATTCTTTCGAAAAATATTCGTCAAAATAGCGCCGATTCGCCACGCCAGTCAGCCCATCAACTGAAGCCATCCGTTGAAGCCGTTCATTCGATTCTTGTAATTGCTGATTCGCGCGCTCAAGCAAATTTGTGGTTTCCAATAATTGCAATTCTCGCGCTCTAAGCTGTAATTCACGGTTTTTCCGCGCATCGGTCTCTTGTTTCAACCGCAAGGCCGCGCCGACTCGCGCTAGGAGTTCAATCTTTTTCAACGGCTTGGTAATATAATCGGTGGCCCCGGCTTCAAAGGCTTGTTGCAGGCTTTCTTCACTGGTGTCCCCAGTGACCATGATAACCGGAATATCTTTCAACCGTTCAATCGTTTTCAAGATGCGGCAGGAATTAATCCCGTCAATATCAGGCATGATAATATCAAGAAGGATCAAATCCACCGTACATTCCCCTTCGTCAGGAGAATCCACGCCTAAAAGACCGAACGCTTCAGAGGCAGTTTCGGCAAAGAGCAAATCCGTATAATCTGCGGATTTCAACAAGAGTTTTAACTGTGTGCGCACATGCCGAGAATCATCTACAATCAAAATTTTCATATCTGCGTATTGGTTCTCCTTCTTTCTAACAGCAATCAAATCACAATGGTAATCTCGCCGGATTCGGTTCGATAGACGACGCGCACCTCGTCAATGAATGTTCGGAGTTTGTTGATCCAGAGCGTAATCTCCTCGGCTCGCCCTTCTTTAGCTGCCGTCTCAAGCGAGCGCGCGATGTCGCTGATCGTGTTAAAGCCATATCCTCCGCCAGCGCCTTTCAAACTGTGCCCTACCCGGCTGATTTCCTGATAATCTTGCTCGCGCAAGGCGTCGTTCATGACCTGGATATCCTGGCGGATGTCTTCGAAAAATTCTGGAATAAATTCCGCAAAGTCCGGTTCAATATAGACAACCACCCGGTTATCATCACGTTGGGTTTCAGCGGCGTCTTGAGCGATGTCTGCTAATGATGGCGATTCTGCGATAACTTCGTGCTTCGTGTATTTCGCAATACATTCTAACAGTTCCGCTTTTTTGACAGGCTTATTCAAATAGGCAGTGCAACCCGCTCGCAGGCTGTTTTCTGGCGTTTCTTTCAACGCATAGGCGGTCAGGGCGATGATTGGCGTTGCTTCGCGCTGCTCCTGCGTTTCAAATTCGCGAATCAAATGCGTTGCCGCATAGCCATCCATGACGGGCATTTGGAGGTCCATTAAGACTAAATCATAATGGCCTGCCCGGAATTTTTCGACAGCAATCGCTCCATTTTCGGCAATGTCAATCTGAAAAGGAGTGTGCTTCAA
The DNA here is from genome assembly GCA_000739515.1 of Candidatus Moduliflexus flocculans. Lineage (GTDB taxonomy): Bacteria > Moduliflexota > Moduliflexia > Moduliflexales > Moduliflexaceae > Moduliflexus > Moduliflexus flocculans. The sequence goes on along the minus strand of DF820457.1, from coordinate 437,676 downwards.
ATATTGTTGGACAATCAACTGATTATGTTTATAATCTTCGACCAACAAAATACGGAGCGGCGGCAGCGAAACTTGCGCTGGCTGCGGTCGAGGAGCTTTTTGCTCTGAAAGCGTGGCGAGAATCGTTCCGATGGTGTGGAGCAGTTCGAAACGTTTAATCGGCTTGATCATGTAGGCCGATACGTCTGCTTCAGTATGTTCGAGCGCATGCCTCCGGTGTTCCCCGGTGGTCAGCATCATGATCGGCAAATTGCTGATGATCGGGTCTTGTTTGAGATGTTCAATAATCTGCTGACTATCAGAAGAAGGGAGATCGCCATCCAGAAGAATAAGATCAAACGGTTCCCCGTTAGTCGTCGCTCGTCGAAGGGCAAGAATTCCCTGCTCGCTATTTTTGGCATCAGTCACATGGGCATCCCAGCGTTCCAGAATTTCCCGCAAAATCACGCGATTGGTTTCGTGCCAATCAACAATCAGCACGCGCAACCCTTTCAGACGCTCAGGATAGTCGCGGATCGGTTTATGCGGATTCGTCTGAATGCCGAACGTCGCGGTAAAGTGAAAGGCGCTCCCTTTTCCTTCCTGGCTTTCGACCCAGAGACGTCCGCCCATCAAACGCGCAAGATGCTGCGAAATCGTTAGACCAACGCCGGTCCCACTAAATTGTCTGACCGATGACATTTCTCCCTGCGTAAACAGGTCAAAAATCTGCTGCAACTTCTCCGGCAAGATGCCGATTCCCGTATCAATCACCGAGAATTTCCACACCGCTTCTTGCGCAGAAGCGGTCTGAAGTTCGCAACGAACAACCACTTCCCCAACACTTGTGAATTTAATAGCGTTGTCAATCAAATTCATTAATATCTGGCGTAATCGTGCAGGATCGCCAATCAAGAAACAGGGGAAGATCGGATCGAGATAATAGTTGAATTCCAACCCTTTGGCCTGAGCGCGTGAGGCTAAGAGTTCACAGGTTCGTTCAATAAGATTCAGCAGATCAAAATCCTGCGATTCGAGATGCAGGCTTTCAGTGTGAAGATCAGAGAGATCGAGCAGATCATTGAGGGTGCGCAGCAAAATATCCCCATTCGATTGCAGCACATGAACGAATTCGCGCTGTTCCTGGCTGAGAGGCGTTTCTAACAACAATTCCGCCCCTCCCATAATCGCATTCATCGGCGTGCGAATTTCATGGCTGATAATCGAGAGAAATTCGTTTTTGGCCTGATTGGCCTGCGCGACGACCTGCTGCAAGCGGCGCACACTCTCCTCGCGCTCAGACAACTTCTGCTGAAGTTCCTGGATTTCAGCCGCCAATTTTTCATGCGACACAGACCTATCGCTCATACGCAATCGTCTCTTCTTTTTAGATGAACGTGACCGTTGAAAGATTCTCTTTGGTGATTTTTTTTACCGGAGTAAGCACAACACGCGGCGCATCAGCCGGTTGTGCCACGCCCTGCGCGTGGAGCGCAAAAAATTCCTGCACCGCCATGCGTCCAATTTTTTCAGGGTCTTGAAAGATGGTGCCGCGTAACATGCCGCGTTGAATGGCCTCGGAAATCTCCTCGTTCACATCATACGTCACAACATGAACGCTGGCGGGAATTTTTCCTTCTTTCAGCAATTCAAGAGCGGCTAAGGACGCATGTTCATTGGTGACAAAAATCCCTTTCACGCCTTGATAACGATGATAGGCGGACAAAATGCCCTGCTTGGCCTCTTCAATATTCATCAGCGACGTAAACGCATCAATCGTATTCCATCGGTACTGTTTCCCTTGTTCGGCAAATCCCTCCATTCGGTGAAAGATCGAATGGATATTTCTCGGGCCGCACGTAAAGACAATGCTTCCTTCCGGAACAACCGCCTTCATCAATTCTGCCGCCGCGATCCCCCCCTGCTTATTATCTGATAACACCGTTAAAGGAGCATGATTGGCTAAGCGATCAACGACAACGATCGGTTTCTTTTTCTTGAGCATATCAGCAACAATACGCCCGCCAGTATGTTCGTCAAAGGGAGTCAGCAGCAAGCCCGCAAACCAGGGTTGGCGTTGCAGCCAATGGACATATTCCGCTTGAGACACCGAATCGTTTTGACAATCCAACTCAAGCGTTTGAAAACGCGAGCCCGCTTCTTGCGCAATGCCGCGATAAATCGCGCCATAAAAGGAGGGCGCTCCCGGATAGAGGAACACGATGGTGGGACGAGTCTCTTGAAAACCTGTCGGCAAGCTGAACGTGGAGGTGAGAAAGTGCCCCATGTGCTCAGACAGATTGCTGCCCAACATTTCTAATTCTTCAGAGGAGGAGGCGAGATAATGGGCAATATCGGCATTTCGTTTCACCAATCCCTGAATACCCTCAATTGAGGCGACAATCGCATCCATCACCTCCAACTGCGTCATGGCAGATTGTTCAATATGCTGCGTCGCATCTTTTAAAATTGAGGCCATCTCCGCTAAATGAGCGCTATCGCGAGACTGGGTCACTGCAGTGTCATGCAGTTCATCCAACTTTTGGGTAATCCGTTCGGTCGCGAACGTTACTTGCTGGCTGTTCTGCGTTTGCTTGACAGTCGCTTCCGCCAGCATCGTCGCCATGTCGCGAGCGCCTTGAATGCTCTCCATAATGGTCTTCAAAATGCTGCCCGCCGCATTGGAAAGCGACACGCCGATATCAACCGCCTGTAAACAATTGCCCATTGCGGCAATGCCTTGCGCTGCGCCTGTTTGAAGCGACCGAATAATTGACGCGATCTCTTTCGTGGAGGCGCGGGTTCTCCCGGCCAATTCTTTGATTTCTTCAGCGACAACGGAAAATCCGCGTCCGTGCGTTCCAGCTTGCGCCGCGATAATCGAAGCATTCAGCGCCAGTAAATTGGTCTGCTCAGCAATGCCATTGATGACTTCCAGAATTTCCCCGATGCGATCCGATTCGCGCCCAAGGCGTTGAATCGTGGCTGCGGCATCCTCGACGGTCTCCTTAATCGTGCGAATACCATCGATCACTTCGCCGACAGAGACCACGCCACCGTGCGCTTCCTTTGAAATCGTTTCAGAAATCTCGGCTAAGGAATGGGCATGCTGCTGAATTTGCTGCATGAATTTGTGGATGTCATCAATCGAGCGCGCGGTGGAATCCGCTGAAGAAGAGAGTAATTCAACGCTGTTATAGACGATTTCAATAGATGTCACCATGTTCTCAATATCAGTAAACGTCTTTTCTACTGAATCGCCTTGCCGCGTGATATTTTGCATCACTTCTCGCAAGTTGCCAGCCATTTCATGAATTGAAGAAGAAATATTTTCGACCGATTCGGTTTCAGTATGAGCATTTTGCGAACCTTGCTGCGACAGCGCAGCGATTTCCGCGCTGGCTTTCGAGATATTCAATACTTCACGCCTGACGCGCAGCATGACCTCCCGAATCTCTAATTTCATCTTATTAAATTCTTTGCCAATTTTTGTGTCCAGCAATGCCTCTGGAATTTGAATCCCTAAATCCCCATTCGTCATCGCATCAAAGAGTTGTTCCAGGTCTGCAAAGGCGTCAACAACGCGCGAAAACGCTCTCTGAAACGGGTGATTGGCATCGGCTGACAGCGGTGTTGAAGCCACGCCTGTTCGTAAAATAGCATCACTCTGATGCACGAGCGTTTGAGCAGATTCAAGCATCTCGCCGCACAATCTGATGGCGTCCTGCAATTCGATCACGCCGCGCCCATCCTGAAGAGGCAGCGGTTGTTTCGTGTTCAGCATGTGAGATAATCTTTGTAGCGGAGTAAAAAGAAACGGGGCGCAAATGAATTGGCGCATGATGGATGCTACCAACATCCACAAGCCTGCCATAACGAAGATATGCCACCAATGAAACGGCGTCAGCCAGCCAGCAACATAGCCGAGCAACCATAGGCCTGAAGAAACAACACTCACCGCAAGGTCAACACTGAAAAGCATACCTCGAATCGTCATGTTGCGCATACCATCATTCCCCCCGGGGAAAAAATCCACTCACAGCACAAGCTCAGTCTTCTGACCAATTGCTGCTCATCGTGAACGCTCATGTTTTTCTCAAAATTTCTAATCATTCACTGTCTCGAATATCTCGAAATAGTCTTCAATCAAATCGTCCAGATCGTTCTCAAAACAAATACATTGGCGGTAATTGTTTCGGAATGCCGGCGCTTGCGTTACAAGGCGCCGCCATTGTGCCGAGGGCTGGGCACGTTCACTCTGTTGTTGGACGGCCAACGCAAGCATTGGCGCTTCTGAGACCTGAATAGCTACCTTTCAAGTTCTTTATCAAAAAATTCTTATGAGAGTCAAGAATATTTTCGTATCAAATACGTTCAACACGAATATTCCAAAAGGATGGATTCTCATGATAAGAGTTTGGAAAGTTTTCTTGCAAAAAAATAAAAAAGAGAGTTGACGGATTTTATCAATCATCTAAGAATGTCCTTAAGTAAACTTCGCATTTTTGAGAGAAGAATTTCGCCGAAAACCTCATAGAAGGAGATGAAACGTATGCCAGAAACAACGTTTTTTGAAGACCGCTGCAAGGGATGCGGACTCTGTGTATCGGTATGTCCCAAAAAAATCATCAAGTTAGATACTTCACGAGTCAATATCAAAGGCTATTATCCTGCAATGATCAACAACATGACCGAATGCATCGGCTGCGGCAATTGCGCGAAAATGTGTCCGGATTCGGTCATTACCGTGACAAAATGAGGGAAAAGATATGGCGAGAGTGTTAATGAAAGGCAACGAAGCCATCGGCGCAGCAGCTATCAATGCGGGTTGCCGCTATTTTTTCGGCTACCCGATTACGCCACAGAATGAACTGCCAGAGTACATGTCCCGCGAATTACCGAATGTTGGCGGCGTCTATCTGCAAGCCGAATCGGAAGTCGCCGCCATTAATATGGTTTATGGCGCAGCGGGCGCAGGAGCGCGAGTGATGACCTCGTCCTCCAGCCCTGGCATCAGCCTGAAACAGGAAGGTATCTCGTATATCGCCGGAGCGGAGTTGCCGTGCGTGGTGGTGAATGTGATGCGGGCAGGGCCTGGGCTTGGCGGCATTCAACCAGCGCAGGCTGATTATTATCAAGCGACGAAAGGGGGCGGGCATGGCGATTATCATCTGCTTGTGCTTGCGCCTGCGAATCTTCAAGAAACCGTTGAACTGGTGGAAACGGCCTTTGATCTCGCCGATCTCTATCGCAATCCGGTGATGATTTTAGCGGACGGCATGATCGGGCAGATTATGGAACCGGTAGAGATCAAACCCTACACGCCGCGCCCGAACCTGCCGCCGAAAGACTGGACAACGACCGGCACGAGCGCAAGTGGAGGCCGTCGCCGCATCATTAACTCGCTCTTTTTGGATCCCGACGAATTGGAAGCGCATGTCCTCCATCTTTATGAAAAATATGCCGAAATGGCGCGGCAGGAAATCCGATATGAACTCTACAACTGCGAGAACGCCAGCGTGATTCTTGTCGCGTATGGCACGACCGCCCGCATCGCCCGCACCGCAATCGAACAATGCCAGCGAAAGGGGATATCGGCGGGATTATTGCGCCCGATCAGCCTTTATCCGTTCCCATTTCCGGCATTTGAGCATGTGATCGACATTCCGCAAGCATTTTTGACTGTGGAGATGAGCATGGGGCAGATGCTGGATGACGTCAAAATCGCCGTGGCAGGACGGAAGCCGGTGCATTTTTACGGGCGTACTGGCGGGAATGTGCCGATGCCAGAAGATATTGTCGCGAAAATCGAAGAGATGCTTCGTCTCAAATAACAGGAGCGCAAACGCTTGCTTTTGCGGCCTGATGGAATCAGGCAATGGTTCGCTTTGCCTCGCGGCAAAAGCAAGCGTTTGCGCTCCTGAATCAGGGAGAATTCATTATGTCCGCACAAATTGTGTATCAACGGTCTGCCGGACTGACAGAGAAAGAGACGCATTATTGTCCTGGCTGCACGCATGGGATTATTCATAAATTAGTGGCGGAAACGCTGGTGGAATTGGATGTGTTGGATCGCGCGATTGCGATTGCGCCGGTGGGATGCGCAGTGTTCGCCTATGAATATTTCAACTGCGACGCGCAAGAAGCGGCGCACGGACGCGCCCCGGCAGTGGCGACCGGCATCAAGCGCGTGCTGCCGGATCGCATCGTCTTTACGTATCAGGGGGATGGTGATCTCGCCTCCATCGGCATGGCGGAAATCGTTCACGCCGCGATGCGAGGCGAAAACATCACCGTCATTTTCGTCAATAATGGCATTTATGGCATGACCGGCGGTCAGATGGCGCCGACAACGCTGGTGGGACAGCGCACCACGACATCCCCGTATGGACGTCAGATCGCAGGACAGGGACATCCGATTCGCGTCAGCGAGATGCTTGCCACGCTTGAAGGTCCAGCCTATATCGCCAGAGTGTCGGTACATACAATTCCGCGATTAAATGCCGCGAAACGTTCGATCAAACGCGCCTTCCAAATGCAGATTGAACAAAAAGGATTCAGCATGGTCGAAGTGTTGTCCACCTGCCCGACAAACTGGGGTGTTTCGCCGGTCGAAGCGCTGCACTGGCTTGAACGCAACATGATTCCCGTGAATCCATTGGGCGTGTTCAAAGACATCGAAGGGAGGGCGTGATTATGAAAGATGAACGGATTATTGTGGCGGGTTTCGGTGGGCAAGGGGTCATGATGATTGGCAAACTATTAGCGCATGCTGGCATGATCGAGAATTGCCATGTGTCCTGGCTGCCGTCTTATGGCCCGGAAATGCGCGGCGGGACGGCGAATTGCCACGTGATTATTTCCGAAGACATTATCGGCGCGCCCGTCGTCACAGAAGCGACGTGCGTCATGGCGATGAATCTCCCATCATTGGAAAAATTCGAGGCGCGCGTCAGGCCTGATGGCTTACTGCTGATCAATAGCTCGCTGATTCCCGCACATTCAAAACGACATGACGTGCGAACGCTTGAAATTCCGGTGAATGACATCGCAAACACGCAGGGAAGTCTGAAAGTGGCGAATGTGGTCATGCTCGGCGCGTATCTTGCCCTGTCCAACGCTGTCAAAGAAGAGACGATTCTCGACGTGGTGATGGAGATGTTGGGAAAGACGAAACGACATTTACTTGACATAAACGTTAAGGCGCTTCATGAAGGCATGGCGTTTGCTGCACAGAAAAAATCATCTGATTAATTGACCTCTCGCGAATATCCTCGTTCGCAAGAGGATTCAGCGAACGAGGATATTTTTTCGATATGGTTATGGGGTGAGTGGACGGCGATTTTTCTCATTTTCAGGAGCATTGCGCATGCGAGGCGTCTCTCATGCGCGTTGCTTCTCGCCGCTCCGATAAAGAGACATGCACGCAGAAAAAGTTATCATTGAAATCCCCTCACAAGCATTGCATCTTGAACATGCGTATTGTCCTGACGGACATAGTTTGATGGATCCGACCGTGCCGATTAACGGCTATCCTTCGATTAAAGTGCTTCTTCGGTATGGCGAGACGGAAGGCGTCGTTCATCTTGACCCCGTCTATGGGAGTTTTCACAATATTTTCGACGTAGATATTCCCGATGACGTTATTGTCAGCATGTTCTGTCCAACCTGCCACACCTCCATGCAGCTTGATGACGGGCGGGTCTGCGATTGGTGTTTTTCGCCGTTATTTCAGTTTTATCTGCCGAATGGCGGCTTGCTTGAGGGATGCTTAAAAGTCGGATGCCATCAGCATAAACTTAAATTAGTGGACATTGATGCGCAGCTTGGCATGGTGCATGGGCATGATGAAATTCAATTGTTAATGTAATGCCAGGCAAGGCGTCAGACGCTTCTGTCGCGTCTGACGCCCCACGTTTGACGGTATGCAGAACATTCGATCTGTTGGAGTGGTTGGTTGCGGTCTGAGCGGCTGCGCGATTGCGCGCGTGGTCGCGCTTGCAGGCTATGAGGTACAAGTCTGCGAGCGTTCGCAAGAGACGCTTGATCTCGCGTTTCAAAAGAGTTCGACGTTTTTCAAGCGCGAATCCATGCGCGGCGCATTGAGCGAAGAGGCTGTTCAAGGGGCGCTCTCCCGAATTCATGGGACGACCAATCTTCGCGATCTGGCTGGAAACGACATTATTATCGAGGCGACTTCAGAGAATTTCGCGGTAAAACAATCTTTGCTTCAACAGTTGGATCAAGAATGTCCGCCAACAACGTTATTCGTTATTCATACCTCGTCATTATCCATCGCGCAGTTTGCCAGCGCGTCGCAGCATCCTGAACGCGTGATCGGCTTGCATTTCATTCATCCGATTCATATCGTCAAATTAGCCGAGATCGTCACCACGCCCTTTATTCAGCCAGAGACATTGACAGCGATCCAGGAATTCGTCCGATCTCTTCAGAAAATGCCGATCACGGTAAAAGACGCTCCGGGGTTGATTGTCAGCCGGTTAATGATCCCCTATTTGTTAAATGCCGTCCGGCTGCTGGAAGAAGGCATCGCGTCGGCGGAAGATATTGACGCCGCGATGCAAATTGGCTGCGGTCATCCGATTGGCCCGCTCGCCTTATTAGATTATCTCGGCATAGACCATGTCTGCCGTGTTGCCGAAAACCTCCATCAGCAATCCCCTGATCCTGATTATCTCATCCCTGAACTCTTGAAAATGCTGTTGAAAGAAGGCTATACAGGTCGCCAGGCTGGTAAAGGTTTTTATACGTACTCGTCGTTATTTTAAATACAACCCGGAGCTCGAACGGCGCTGGTTGTAAAAAATCTGAACGCGTTTTTTGCCTATATCACGGGATATTTGACTTGTTCTCTGGCGAGAAAAATATTGACGTCGCGGTATTGCTGCTGAAAAGAAGATTCAATTTCTAACAATTCTTGATCTGTGCGCAAGGGGGCGTGATGCGTCATCAAAATCGTTTTTGCCCCCATACTGCGGGCGTTCGCGACAGCGTGCGAATAGCAGCTATGTCCAAAGCCTTTGCGAGACGCGCGATATTCTTCGTCGGTATATTCGGCGTCATGAATAACCACATCGTAATCGTTTCCCCATAACGAACCTGAATCATGCCGCCTGTCTTCATGATCGGTCATAATGGCAATTTTTTTCCCATTGCGGCTGATGCTATAGCCATAACAATTTCCTTCATGCACATTCGGATAAAAACTAATCGTAAACCCATTAATAGAGATCGGCGTTTCCAACGAATGGTAATAAATGCTTGAAGAAAGCACGTCAATAGATTCAAACGGGCCGAAGGAATAATCAAAATAATAATTTAACTGCCGTTTCAGTCGTTCGACTTTCCAGGGCGAATACAGATGCAGATGCGTCGAAGGAAGGAAAATTGGGATAAAATAGCCAATTCCCTGCACATGATCCCAATGAAAATGAGTGAAAAATAGATGATACGTGCCAGATTTTTTGGATAACGAATCGCTATAGCGCCCGATACCAAAACCAGCGTCGAACAAAAGCGATTCACTTCCCTGGCGAATTTCGATGCAGGTTGTATGAACGCCGAAGGTTAATTGATCTGGCTTCGGTGCGCTAATTCCGCCGCGCGTTCCCCAGAAAATAATCAGCAGTTCTGTATCCTTCTGCACGTCTTGCGCGGGTGTTTGCGTTTCATTGAGCGTTGTATTATCCACGATTTCTACCGTCCTCTTGGCTCAGATCAATAAAATTTCATCTTCTTGCGGAATCAAAATTTCCAATCCATGCGGTTCGGCTAAGTGCCTGGCAGTATTATACTTTTTCAAAATGGCCGCGTCCGTATCTTCTGGCGCATGATGACCAAGGATCAAACGTTTGACGCGGCTCCGCAATGCTAAATTAACAGCCATGACTTCCGTTGAATGTCCCCAGCTTTCTTTTCCTTTGATGTTTTGCTCATTAAAATGGGTATCATGCAAGACCAGGTCGGCGTCCTGGCAAAAATCCACCAACCCTTGATAATACCGGGCTTCATCCTTTTTTTCGAACTGGCGCATGCCATGTCCTAAATGATTATCTTCAATTGGCGCTAAGTCTGTCAAAATCACCACTGATTTGCCATGTAGCTCAATGCGATAGCCTAAATCAATTCCCGGATGATTGATCTGATAGGTAGAGATATGATATTCCTCATCTTCCTGAGATTGAGATCGCGGGTGTTGAGGAGTGACGGGTGGAGGGATCACAAAACGCTCTCCGCCAGCCGTCGTCGTAAAACGAATAGAGGCCGGAAGTTCAGAATAATGGATTGGGAAAGCGTCGGTCTGAAATTGATGCTTGAAGAGTTCTTCGAACGTTTCTTTAAATGATGATGTTCCCCAGAATCTGGCATGGGTCGTTGCATGGTAGAATGGCTCGAAAAATGGGAAGGCTAAAATATGATCCCAATGTGAATGCGTGAGTAAAAAGGTAAAATGCGTAATTTCTTTACTCAATCGCGTTCCTTCGCGAAACAAGCCGGACCCGCCATCCACATAAATTGGAAACATCCCCTCTCCCCAAACTTTATAGGAAGTGGTGTTTCCCCCGAATTTAATAAATTCATCGGCTAAGACTGGCCGTGAACCCCGTGTGCCTAATAATTGAAAATAAAAGGTTTTTGCCATGCAGTACACCTGATTTCAATAATATCTTCCAGCGTTGATTCATGGGAAACATGGTCAAAAAAATGTAGCACTAATTAGAAAACAATGTCAAGTGCATTTTTAGGATATTGTCATCCATTCTTTATGAGAATTTGACAAGAAGAAGGGAAAAACGTAAAATTCGTGTTTTGCAAATCGTCTGAATTTTTAAATTGATAAAAAAATAAGAAAAACTCTTGACAAAATATTCATATCTTTTATGTTTGTATCATTCAAGAAGTGATGTTAATAATGATGACGCGGGGTGGAGCAGCTTGGTAGCTCGTTGGGCTCATAACCCAAAGGTCGTTGGTTCAAATCCAACCCCCGCAACCAATATTGAAAGGTTGACATATTAATATGTCAGCCTTTTTTATTGTTATTTCTCTTTTCTCCAGCGATTCTCCCGAACGCACCGTTTCTCTTAGAGGCTGTTTTAAAAGTCTGGTGTGTCAACGCTTGCTTTGGCCGCCAAAGCAAGCGTTGACACACCCTTTACTGCTCGCTCAATACGCCTGTGACAGAGACTTTTAAAACAGTTTCTTAATGATATTCTCCGCTTTTCTTACCACCGAACAAAAATGGTGAAGAAATTTCATTGACTTTCTTTTACAGGGGCATATCGGTGCGTATTCAGAAAGGATGATCTGTTTTCGCCAAAGAACGGCGCAGAAAGAAACTGCCTGAAAAAGGATAAATATGCCCCAAACACAGAGCATTCGGACGGGGTGTTGATATGGACGAACAGCATCAACATAGCGAAGAAATCGCCGAGATTCTTGAGATCATCACGAAGCGCCGCGACGAGCCAGTGATTGAAATCGAGGAAAAAACTCTTCAAGTGGTTATTTTTAGGCTCGACGAGAAATTATACGCATGTTACGGCAAATGGGTGAAAGAAATCTTTCCTGTCAGCGCAATCACCTACGTTCCAGGGATGCCAGAGTATTTGCTCGGCGTCATGAATGTTCGAGGAGATATTGAATCCGTGATCGATATGCGCGCTGTCTTAGGGATGCCATATCGAACGCCCGGCAAGCAAAGCCGAATCTGTTTAGCCGAAGCCGCTCACGTTCGTTCAGGAATTCTGGTAGATACTGTTGAAAATGTGATGGAACTGCCAGAAGAATCATTCGTTCTGATGGAATCTGTCGGAAATGCCCCGAACGCAGAATATGTCATCGGGGGAACTCGTTACCACGAGCAGGACGTGGTGCTGCTCGATCTTGAAAAGATGTTTACGCATCTTCTCGGATCGGAGTTAGGGACAGATGCGCCATCATATTGAATTGCTCGTCTTCGCCGCAGAGGGGAATATTTATGGAGTTCACGCCAATCAGGTTGAAACGCTCCTTTCTCAAAGCTTTCTATATCCGGGTAGCGCGCCATTCGCTCTTCCATATAAAGGACGACGAGTGCGAATAGTTCGACTCGCGCAGTATATGCGCCAGCAGCCGATATGGAGAGAGAATGCGGTGGCGGACTTTCCTCTAAGCGCATCGCCCAAACGAGTTCTGGTAACAACAGACCAACGAGACGATGAGTATGTTGGCTTGTTGATTCAAGAGTTGCAGCAATTAGTGTCAGTATCTATAGAAAAACTGTTTCCGTTGCCCCAAATTATGGAAGCGAAAAAATGGTCGCGATTGATCTGGGGAGTCGCCTTGCTGCATGATTCCCCCGTCATCTTGCTTGATCTGAAACAATTATAATAACTGATGTTACGCAGCGCCGCCGACAATTCCCCTCCTGGGAGGGGCAAGGGGTGGGTTCGTCCGTGAGTGATTGCTCGTGTCAAGAACCC
>DF820457.1:311136-425174 GCA_000739515.1 Candidatus Moduliflexus flocculans | reverse complement strand
AATAACTGATGTTACGCAGCGCCGCCGACAATTCCCCTCCTGGGAGGGGCAAGGGGTGGGTTCGTCCGTGAGTGATTGCTCGTGTCAAGAACCCACCCCCACCCCCTCCCCGGAGGGGAGTGTGCGGTCATTCGTCTCGAATCGGCTGCGTAACATGAGATAATAAGATATGCGCGTGTAGGTGGCGCGGGAATAAACGCTGAATACATGCGCATGATGATAAAATATGCGTATTCGACTGTTGTATCGCTTGCTCTCTGTTCTTGTTGCGCTGATTGTTCTGGGAATATTGTTCGCTGCGTTCCCTGCCCAAAATGTCCAGGCCGCAGATCATCCGATTCTCTACCTCTTCTGGGGAGACGGCTGCCCACATTGCAAAGCCGAAGAAGCGTTTTTACAGAAAATTCACGCAAAATACCCGGAACTCGAAATGCGCTGGTTCGAAATCTGGAATCATCCTGAATTCTCGTTGTTAGGAGATGCGATGCGGAAACAATACAAGATCACTTCCGCGAGTGTGCCGATGACCTTTATTGGCAATTGGCATGAAGTTGGATACAGCGACGATAACACCACAGGCGCAAAGATTGAGCAGCAGATTGTGTTTTGCATCAAAAACGGCTGCATAGACCCAATCCTGACGCTGATTCCGCGCCAGGCCGCCTGGCTTGTGATGGAGCAAGCGGCGAAAAAGGCGCCGCTGGGCTGGCAGTTATTGTCTGCAACAATTGCGCCACGCAAAGAGATGGAATTTGACGTGAAAGCCCCTGCGGTTTCTGCCGCTTCTACGGAATCGTCAAGCGTAGAAGCGCCAAGCGCGACAAGCGCAAAAGATGAGAAATCAGCGCCGCCATCAGAGGAAAACGTCCAACTCACGAAACGAATCAGCGTGAACGTCTCCAAAATCGGGTTGCCATTGTTCACCTTAATCATCGGAGGATTGGATGGCTTTAACCCTTGCGCGATGTGGGTGTTGTCGTTCCTGTTGACGCTCGTGCTGTATGCCAAATCTCGAACAAAAATCCTCTTGATCGGCGGTATTTTCGTGGTCGCTTCTGGCGTGATTTATTTTCTCTTTATGATTGCGTGGCTCAACGTCTTTCTCTACATGGGCTATGTCAAATATATGCGGATTGGCATTGCCGTCTTAGCCTTGATTATGGGCGTGATCAACTGTAAAGATTTCTTTTTCTTCAAAAAAGGCGTCTCGCTGACAATTCCAGAATCCGCGCAGCCGAAACTCTTTAAAAAGATGCGGAAAATCGTCAATACCACTGCGTTTACGGCAATGGTGCTTGGCACAATCGCGCTGGCCGTCTCCGCGAACTTAATCGAACTCCTTTGCACCGCAGGATTTCCGGCAATTTACACCAATGTGTTGGCAAGCCAGAACCTGTCCAGCGTGCAATATTATCTCTATCTCGTCCTGTATAATGTGATTTATGTCATTCCGTTAGCGGTAATTGTTGCCGTATTCGCTTGGAAAATGGGCGGACGCAAGCTTTCAGAACGCGAAGGGCGCATTTTGAAACTTATCAGCGGCGTGCTGATGCTGACATTAGGCATCATTATGCTGGTGAAGCCTGAGCTTTTGACCTTCGGATGAGACGCGCCGAATCAATCTATCTGCTAACCGGACGCGATGAAACATTTGCCGACCTTCCTGGGGCAATCCTCAAGAAGGTCGGCGTGTCTTTTGGCGGACGCGAATATTGCCATCCATTCTCTCGCCTTTCTTTCGCGGCTCAGCTCGATATCATCACGCAAGACCTTCTTCGAAATTATTGGCACAGTCGCGCTCTTTTAATTGCGAGATCGTATGGGGCCTATTTGCTTCTACACGCATTAAGCCATCTTTCAGAATTTCCTGGCGATGTTCTGCTTTTCGCTCCCATATTAGGAATGGCACTCGCCGCCAACGGGCATTATGGCGTGATCCCACCCCGTACGCGTTCCCTTTCTGCATGTGCAATACAAGGCAAATTTCCTGCATGCCGGTCATTACAACTCCATCTTGGAGAAGTTGATGACGGCTGCTCGTATGGGCGCGCAGAGCAATTTATTGCGCGAATGCCATTCGCACGCCTTGTGAAAGTTTTCGGCTGTGGTCATCATTTTCCGCAAGAGTATTATGAGCGAACGCTATATCCTCTACTGCACTGAGCCAATAATTTTCAGGAGTGCGAAATCTTGATTTCGCCTGTCAAATCAAGATTTGACACTCCTGTCGGCCTTCAATGCCGCTGAATCATGTGATATCTTTCGGCGCTCATTGGCAGAAATATGAGCTCGTATCATCGGAAAATTTTCTCACGTTATACTTATTCCCGTTGCCATTCAACTTTCTTGTCTTAAATGTTTCTTACCATTTAGAAAGACCACACCTTGCCAATAAGTATTGTTATCAGTATGAACATGGAAGAGATTTCACAGAGCAAAAAAATCTGGGAACGTTAAACATCTGGCACTCATGCAGCATCGGCAATTCAGGCTATTCTATTATAGTATTTTGACGGCATTGCTGATTTTCTGGTTTGCCGCCATGATTGGGATTATGCGGGCGTATGCCGCCGATTACAGCGGCATGATTCCACTATTGATCGGCCTGTCGCTCATCCTATTTGCCCTTGCGCAACTGGTAAATTTCATTGCCCTCAAAAAAGATATGGCCGATCATCATGCCGCCGAAGCGTTGCTTCATCAATCGCGGCAAGCAGTGGAGGCTGCGCTGCGACGCGAACAGGAACGACATCATCTGTCAGAAACGCTGCGAGAAGTCGCCCTCATTGTCAACAGTTCATTAAACCAGGAACAAGTCATTGACCTGATTCTCGGGCAATTAGAGTCCGTGATTCCGTATCATCGCGCGACGGTATCGCTCCTTGCAGACAAAACATTGATGGTGGTTGCGGGACGAGACATGATGGGAGGCGATATTGACTTCTATTCCTTTCCGGCCTTCAAATATCCGATTAATGCGCAGGCGCTGACCGAGAAACGCCCGGTGCTGATTCAAGATGTCACGCGAGACGCTCGCTGGCATGAAACCACCTCGATGTCCGGCATCCGCTCATTCATCACCGCGCCGCTGCTTGTTCAGAATGAGCCGATTGGCACGCTGGCGGTTGGTCGAATTGACGCGATTCCTTATAATGAAGAGGAAGCCCAAACCGTATTTGCGTTTGCCTCGCAAGTCGCAATCGCCATCCAGAATGCTCGCTTGCATGAGGAATTGCGGTATCGCATGGAATTCGAACTCTCGACAGCGCGAAGTATCCAAAAAAGTCTGTTAGCATTCCACCCGCCCCAAATTCCTGGCCTTGACATCGCCGGATTTTGCGAGCCGGCAAGAGAAGTCGGCGGCGATTTCTACAATTTTTCGGTGCTGGATGACCAGCATCTCGGCATCGCGGTCGGAGATGTCTCTGGAAAAGGAATTCATGCCGCCTTGATGATGGCGTTATCGTTCGGCTTCCTTTCCACCGAGTCGCGTTATATTCTGACACCCTCTGCGCTGATGGACACGATGAATGCGGAACTCCGGCCACATTCGCAGCATAACACCATGAACACCGCGTTAGGCTACCTCAGCCTGAGCCAGAACGGCGACCAGCGCGACGGGATCTGGCATGTTCGCGCTGCCAATGCCGGATTGATTGCGCCACTGATTCGGCGGCGCACTGGCGAAATCGAATGGCTTGATGTGTGCGGCCTGCCGCTCGGCATGGTGGATAATTTAACTTATTCGGAGCAGTCATACCAGTTATATCCTGGGGATGCAATCCTTCTCACGACCGACGGCGTCGTAGAGGCCATGAATGCTGCCGGTGAGATGTTCGGCCTGGATCAGCTCTCTGAAAGCCTTGCCCAGGCGAATAATCAAAATGCGCACAGCCTCTTGCAAGCCATTCTCTCCCGCATGAACGCCTTTATCGGAGGCGCTGAAACCCACGATGACGTTGCAATGGTGGTGGTCATGGTGAAAAATCCTTGACGCCATACGCCTGTTAGTTGTAAAATAAAAAAACAGACGTCGCACTGGTTTAAATGCGCGAGGTCTATTTCTTTGCCGAAACTGATAAAATAACCGTTCTATCAATCAAAAGAGGATGTATTATGCGCCAAATCATTGTGATTGTGATCGTATTGAGCTGCCTTTGGGGAAATGTTGGACAGGCCGCCGAAGAGCAGGCTGTTCGACAACTCGTCGAAAATAATACCAACTTTGCATTAGCCTTGTATAAAGCAATCGCAGGAGAACAGCGCGGCAATCTGTTTTTGTCACCGTATAGTATTTCATCGGCGTTGGCGATGACGTATGCGGGCGCTCGCGGAGAAACCGAAAAGCAGATGGCGAAAACATTGCGATTGTCGCAGGATCAGGCAGCCGTTCACCCAGCATTTGCGGAGATCGCGTCAAAAATTACTGCGATTAATGCCTCCGGCAACGTGGAAATCACGACAGCGAATGCCCTCTGGCTGCAACAGAATTTTCAGGTGTTAGATGCCTATCTCGCGACGATCCGAGCGCAATATCGCGGCCAATTAGTCTCAGTCAATTTTGCCGAAGCGGCTGAAGCGGCACGTCAGCAGATTAACGCCTGGATCGAAGAACAAACCAAACAAAAAATTCGAGAGTTACTGCCCGCCGGAAGCATTAGCAATCTCACGCGCTGCGTGTTGACAAACGCGATCTATTTCAAGGGAAAATGGGCGAATGCGTTCGACCCTGATGCCACAAGCGATCAACCGTTCTGGGTTTCGCTCGATCAAGAAATTTCAGTGCCGACAATGCATCTGCAAGCGCCGATGAAGTATGCGCAAATCGAAAATATGCAGATCATCGAACTTCCCTACGCCGGAGAAGACATCTCGCTGTTATTAGCGATTTCGAAAGCCAGAGACGGGATTGGGTTTTTGGAACGCCATCTTGCATGGGATGTGTTGGCCTCCTGGCGCAGAGATATCGCCATGCAGGAAATTGAACTCTTTTTGCCGAAATTTTCGGTGACATCACAATTTGGATTAGCCAAAACGCTTCAACAAATGGGAATGAGCAACGCCTTCTCTGACCGCGCCGATTTTTCAGGGATTGAAGCGAGCAAAACGTTGAGCATCGCTGACGTGATGCATAAAGCCTTTATTGATTTAAATGAAGAGGGAACAGAAGCGGCTGGCGCAACTGGCGTGGTAATTGGCGTGACCTCAGTGCAGGAGCCTCGTCCTGTTCCGGTTGTGCGAGCAGACCACCCATTCTTTTTCTTGATTCAGGAAAAAACAACCGGCAGCATTCTGTTTATGGGGCGCGTCGCCAATCCAACCGCGCAGTAGATCACGCCCCTGACGGATTTCGCAGGTCTATCAGGGCATGACGTTACGTTCTCGCCGAACGTTGTCATTGCGAGGAGTGACAACGACGAAGCCATCCCTGGATTCGACCAGATTGCTTTGTTGCTGACGCTCCGCGCAATGACACGTTTTTACGAGAACGTAACAGCCCTCCTGCCAGGAGGGGGATTTCCGCTTCAAGCACGATTCCACCACGAGAAAACAGCGTCATCTGCGGCCAATTCTTCAAGCGTAAAGCGCGTAAGCGCCAGAACGCCCTCAAGTGGCGACAGCACATGTCCAGTGCGCCGAGCAAACTCTTCTTGCCCGCGTTCGATGTTGTGCGCCGCATGATAGACGAGCATTTGCAAAATACGAAACGCGCCGGGGCTTAGCGGCGGATTGCCCGCGTAGTTTTGCAGTCGCCCCCCCTCCCGATACGCCGGATACGCTTCGAGACCGACAAAGCGCAAGAACCAATCAGCGCGAAACGTTCCGGTCGCGCTGACAATCCCGGCATAATCGGAGATCAATTCGTCTAGCATCTTATTTTGCATAGATGCCAACGCACGTTTTGTGAAATAATGGGCGCATTCATGCTCAAGCCGAATGCGCAGCGAGATGTCGCGCCATGTTTCTTCATCAAGCCCGATCTGATCAGGCGTCACGCCACTATAGTAGGAACAACTTAAGAGAATCAATTTATCCTGATAGCGATGTTTTTGCGGAAGAATTTGTTGGAACGCCGCTGACCATGCGGCTTCGGTAAACAAAACGCCCTGTTCCTGCCGCAAGCGATCTTTGATTTTCCAGAGACGGTTCCAGTTATTGTAGCCTGCAATCATTGCTGCGCCCTGTGATGCGGGAACCGGATGGGGTTCATTTTTGAATGTAAATGCCCGAAGGAGCGCAATAAAATCGTCCCGTTCTTCTGTGATAATGACGGGAATGCGTCCCGCCGAAGTGGGATGAAGCAGCAGTTTTAATGCGTCAGGGCGGCGCATTTCAAGCCCGCTACGCTGTTGCCGCTCTTCGCTGAGGATTCCTTTTTTGATTGCGGCGCGATATTCTTCTGTCGCGCTGATTCCCTCGTGAATCGGAAAATTCAGTTGGATCAATCGTTTTCGCAGCGCGGCGAAAACGCCGATCTGTTCGGATTCTTCAACGTAGGTTTGCCAGGACGACAGAAACGGTTCATCATCAAGCGGAAGCGTAAGGCCGGATTCCAACATGCTATGGTCAAAGACATTGCGGTTATATGCCAAGAGTTCGTCAACTTCGGCACTGGTTGCGCCAAATCTCTTCAATACGCGCGTTCTTGTATCGAGCGAACTCAATTCTTTCTCATTCATAAAGGGTCAGTTTTCTTGCAATGCACCAGCACGAGAACGCAATGCGGCGTACAAATCGCGAACAGCATCGGGAAGCATCTCCAATTCTGCTTTTCCATACTCCCAATGCACATATTCCGAATCGAAGAACCCGTCGAATCGCTGCAAAAGTTCCTCTTCCGGCAGCGGTCGCCCTAACCAATTCAGGAGTTCAGCGAACACGGGAAGGGGGGCGCTGGCAAAGGCATCAAAATCGAACACAAATGTCTGGCTTCGCTTGCGGCATTGAAAAAATCGAGACGTGTATGTTTGCCACAACGTCAGGCCCAATTCTATCGAAATCCAGTAACGCTCATTCATTGACCGCGCAACTGCCAGCGGATGCCGCAAACAAAAGATGGCTCGTTGCAATTCCGGCCAATGGCGTTCCCAAAAAGGGAGGGTGAAACAGAAGAGCGGGTCTTTGCAAATCTCGCCGTCAAATTGCCGGATGAACTGGTGAAAATAACGTTCCCGCGCTGCCGCTAATTCCGCCATGGCGTCTTCTGGCGGAATATGAAGCGGATTCCAGACTCCATTCGGCGTTTCGAGCAGCAGGCGCTCGTTGATGGCATATAACAAATCCGGTTCGAAATGGCCTTTGGGATTCATCGGCGTTTCATTTCTGAGAATCCTGACATTCTGCCCTAAATCGAAACCACAGCGTTCTAACGCGCCTGTGACACAGCTTGTGCCGCTGCGCAACGGTCCGGTGATGATCGTGATTGCTTTCATGGAGATCATAGCGTGTAGATTTCAGTTCCTAACTTTTTTTGATCACCCACCCCTTGCCCCTCCCAGGAGGGGAATCACGGTTCGAGGCGGCCATGCGCGAAACTCCCCTCTTGGGAGGGGTTGGGGGTGGGTGGTAAAATTATGTTAGGAAGCGAAGCGTGTAGATAACGTCCAGTGTATCACAGCAGGGTTGCATGACGAATTCCTTTCTTCTGCATGGCCTTCTCTTCTTGTCAAGAAAATTGCGCACTTCTGGGTTCGACAGACTCTGTTTCTTGACACAGCACGACACCTTAGCGCACGCCTACCGATACTTCTCTTCCACCCCTTTGCAAAGAAATCTTCGACATTTTTCTTGACAATAATGCAAGAAAAATATGCTTGTTATCTCACTGAAGAATTACATTCATGCGATTGCGTCTTCGAATCAGGAAAAGGGTTGCTATGGACAAGGCAGCGCTGATCGTCGTGGGGATGGTATTGTTCTATCTTGTGATAGGACTCAGCCTGCTCGTCTTTCCTGATGCCGTGAGCCGGGCGCGAAATGCATTGTTTTATTCAATACGCGCCATCTCCGAACAACAGGCGCATCGGCCTGTCAGCGCAAAAGAACGAACGCAATCGCGAGTCGTCGGAATTATCTTCGTCGTTGGCAGCCTGTTTATTCTGTTTCAAATCCCCTGGCAGATCGGAAAACTGCCAGAAAACACGCCATCTGTTGGAGAAGGCATGGCGAAAGATGCCAGCGATAACGCTCTCCATCAACTCGTTACCGAAATTGTCAGCCCTTTCGCGCCAAAACATGCAGGGTTGATCGTCGTAACAATTGCCGATAACGTCAGCGATATTACCGGATTTGGCCGCGTTTCCCTGGACTCCACTATAGCTCCAGATAGCAAGACGCTCTTCGAACTTGGTTCTCTCAGCAAAGTGTTTACCGGCATTGCACTCGCCGAAAGCGTAAACCGCGCAGAAGTCTCGCTTCAGGCGACTATCGCCTCACTCCTTCCTCAAGTTCCCGATCTCTCTTCTTCTGAGGCCGCCTCCATCACATTAGAGCAACTGGTAACCCATACCTCTGGCCTGCCAAGAATGCCTGCTCGCACATTTCGATTCGCTCAACTCTGGAATACTATCGTAGCGGGCGATTCCTATCATGATTATACCGAAAACGAATTATTGACGCTTGTCGCGAAAAAGTCGCTCAAATCTGCTCCCGGCCAGGAGTTTCGTTATTCAAATACTGGTTTTGCCCTGTTAGGATACATTCTGAGCCAGCGGTACGAAGGGGAATATCAAGCCTTGATCAAAACGATGATTGCCGAACCGCTGGGGATGAAGGATACTGGCGTGACGTTGAATAATGACCAGGAGAGCCGTTTTGCCACTGGATATCGCAGTTATCTTCGCATAGGGCCGTATTATTTTGCGCAACGGGCCGCGCACTGGAACTTTCCCGATTGCATGGCAGGCGCCGGGGGGCTTCGTTCAACTGCCAATGATATGTTAGCATTTCTGGCGGCAAACATGGAGTTGACCACATCAGCTATCACGCCTGCATTACAAAAATCTCACGCTATTTTATACACAACGGATGACGTGCAAATTGGCATGGCATGGTTTCATGATACCCTTCCAGCCTCCGGAGAAGCCATTATCTGGCATAATGGCGGAACGGGCGGATTTTCGAGCTTTTTAGGTTTCAGCGCGAACGGACGATTTGGGGTTTGCGTGTTAAGCAATTCTACCCGATCTGTTGATGCTATTGGAGAAACGCTTTTAGAAGCACTTGTTTCAGCGCATCCACAACCAGCATGATGTTTGTTTTATTCACATGAGCAGGAGGTGATGTGGAGGGGGAAAGAAAGACTTATTACGCATAGTCAGGATGCGGTTTTCAGAGGCATCACGAAGCGCGGCGACGCATGATGCTTTTGAGAGGTCAGTGAAACCCTATTTTATCAAACAACGAAACCGTGAATATTCTTTCAGGTTTCCACATCATGAGGAATGTTACCATGAGCGTTGAGAATTTCAAAAAATTCGGGCAGCTTTGCGCAGAAGACCCAAAAATCAGAGAAAAAGTCAAAGCGATCGGCGTTGAGAATATTGATGGCTGGATCGCCTATAGCAAAGATGAACTCGGCTTAGAATTCACGAAAGAAGATATGCAGACTCTGGCCGCTGAAGTTGGCCCTGTTGACGAATTAAGCGAAGAACAGTTAGAACAAGTCGCTGGCGGGTTGGTCTCATCAACGGCGGCTGCCGTTGTTGGCGCTGTCGCAGGCGGAGTTTCAGCGGCGGCTGGCGTTGCCAGCGCTGTAGTTGCGGTTGGTACTGCTGTCAAACGGTGGTAATGCCCTGATAATTCAGGGTGATGGCAGTTTGCCCTGTAAAGCATAAACATATGGTTTCGAGGTCGTCAACATAAAAGAGAAGGCCAAATATCGAGCGACCTCGAAACCTGTGAGCCAAAAAAGGAGCGAGTAAAATGAGCGTCGAGAATTTCAAAAAATTCGGGCAACTTTGCGCAGAAGATCCCACAATCCGAGAAAAAGTCAAAGAGATCGGCGTCGAAAATATTGACGGCTGGATCGCCTATAGTAAGAATGAACTCGGCTTAGAATTCACGAAAGAGGACATGCAAGCCCTGGCCGCTGAAACCGGCCCGGTGGATGAACTGAGCGAAGAACAATTGGAACAGGTCGCTGGAGGATTCGTCACGTCAACCGCTGCCGCCGTTGTCGGCGCTGTGGCGGGCGGAGTGTCAGCGGCGGCGGGCGTCGCCAGCGCTATCGTTGCGGTTGGCAGAGCGATCAAACGATGGTAACGTAAAGGGGAAATAACTTGTTCAGCGAGATATGAACAGGCGGCCTCGATGTCGTCTGGATAGAATGGACTGCCCAACATCAAAGGATATCGAAGTCCGCAAGAAAAAGGAGCGAGTAGAATGAGCGTCGAGAATTTTAAAAAATTCGGGCAACTTTGCGCAGAAGATCCCACAATCCGAGAAAAAATCAAAGAGATCGGCGTCGAAAATATTGATACTTGGATCGCCTATAGTAAAAACGAGCTCGGCCTGGAATTCACGAAAGAGGACATGCAAGCCCTGTCCGCTGAAATAGGGCCGGTGGATGAACTGACCGAAGATCAGTTGGAACAGGTGGCCGGAGGATTCGCGACGTCAACCGTCGGCGCAGTTCTCGGCGCTGTCGGTGGCGTTGCTGCTGCTGCTGGCGCTGTGGGTGGCGCAGCGATTGCGGTTGCTACTGCTGTCAGAAGATGGTAAGTCAGGACAAAAACCTGTATGTATTCAACAGTATTATTCTACAGGGATGGCCTCAGCTTTGTTTGTCAGGACTTACGCAAAAATGATCGGAATGCTCGAAAGGATGTTCCGCGATATTGCGTAAGTCTTGTTCGTCTGTGTAATGACGCAGAACGTTATGGTCAAGAAAAAGCTGTCAGACAACCTTCAAGGTGCTTGACAGCTATGTCCACGACGTTGAGGGTAATGAAATAGGGAAAGGAACGAGTGGTATGAGCGTTGAGAATTTCAAAAAATTCGGGCAACTCTGTGCGGAAGACCCAAAAATCAGAGAAAAAGTCAAAGAGATCGGCATTGAGAATATTGACAGTTGGATCGCCTATAGCAAGAATGAGCTCGGCTTAGAATTTACGAAAGAAGACATACAGACCCTGGCCAATGAAGTCAGGCCGACAGATGAATTGAGCGAAGAACAATTGGAACAGGTCGCGGGCGGAGTGGTGACGACAACCGTCGTCGGCCTTGCTGCCGTTGGCGCCGGCATTGCCACCATTGCCACCGTTGCCGCTGCCGGCGGTGTTGTGCTTACGGTTGCAGCCGCTGTCAAAAGATGGTAAATCAGGACAAACGCCTGTATGTATTCAACGCTATTCTACAAGGGGGACATCAACGTTGTGTGGCTCACATGGAATGTTGGGCATCGAACACCATTGAGGCCAATGAAGTAGAGAAAGGAGCGAGTGATATGAGCGTTGAGAATTTCAAAAAATTCGGACAGCTTTGCGCAGAAGACCCCACAATCCGAGAAAAAGTCAAAGCAATCGGCGTGGAAAACATTGATGGCTGGATTGCCTATAGCAAGGACGAACTCGGCTTAGAATTCACGAAAGAAGACATGCAGACTCTGGCCAACGAAGTTGGGCCGGTCGATGAATTGAGCGAAGAACAATTAGAACAAGTCGCTGGCGGATTCGTCACGTCAACCGCTGCCTCCGTCATCAGAGTAATTGCTGGTGGAGTGTCAATCGCCGCTGGCGCTGCCAGAGTTGTCGCGTCGGTTGGTTCTGCCATTAAGAGATGGTAATGCCAATTTGTAATGACACAACACGTTGTGGTCAGGAAAAAACTGTCGAACACCTTGAAGGTGTCTGACAGCTTGCCATAACATTGTATGTCCATACCTGTAAGGACAAGGCGGGACTGTGCCGAACATCGAACGACATCGAGCCCCGTAAACAAGAGAAAGGAACGAGTGATATGAGCGTTGAGAATTTCAAAAAATTCGGACAGCTTTGTGCAGAAGATCCCGCAATCCGAGAAAAAGTCAAAGAGATCGGCATCGAAAATATTGACAGTTGGATCGCCTATAGCAAGGATGAACTCGGCCTGGAATTCAGTAAAGAGGACATCGAGACCTTGGCCGCTGAAGTCAGCCCAGAGAATGAATTGAGCGAAGAGCAATTGGAGCAGGTGGCCGGAGGCTTCATCACGGCAACCGCCGGCGCCGCTGTTGCCGGGATGATTGCTCTTGCCGGAGCTGCTGCCGGTGGAGCCGCAGCCTTGGGGGCTGTTGCTGGCGCCGCGATTGCAGTTGTGAGAGCTATCAGAAGATGGTAAGTTACGGGCGAGTCTT
Organism: Candidatus Moduliflexus flocculans; assembly: GCA_000739515.1. Classification (GTDB taxonomy): domain Bacteria; phylum Moduliflexota; class Moduliflexia; order Moduliflexales; family Moduliflexaceae; genus Moduliflexus; species Moduliflexus flocculans. Next base: position 412,840 of record DF820457.1, on the reverse strand, counting down.
GTTTTCTATTCGATAGTATTCTGTAGGGCGGCCTCGACTTTGTGCGATGATTTAAAGCATGATGCACCAAGCGAAGTCGAGACGCCTCAAGAATAAAAGGAACAAATGCGATGAGCGTAGAAAATTTTAAAAAATTCGGGCAGATTTGCGCTGAAGATGTTAACGTGAGAGAAAAAGTCAAAGAGATCGGCATCGAAAATGTTGATGGCTGGATCGCGTATAGTAAGAACGAACTTGGCCTGGAATTCGATAAACGCGATATTCAAGCGTTGGCCGACGAAATCAGGCCGACGGATGAATTGAGTGACGAGGAATTAGAGCAGGTGGCGGGCGGAGTCGTCACTGCGACAATGGCTATTGTTGGCGCCGTCGGCGGCGCCATCGTCGCCGCAGGCGTCGTCGGCATCGTCGGCGGCGGCGTCGCTGGTGCCGCCGCCGGCAGCCTCGTTGGCGTTGCCGTCGGTAGAGGCTGGTAACGCCGCCTGTGCGCGACATGCAGAAACATACATCTCAAACATCTCAGGAAGGAAAATTATGAGCGTAGAAAATTTCAAAAAATTTGGGCAACTCTGTGCGGAAGATGAAAAAATCAGAGAACGAGTCAAAGCGATCGGCATCGAAAATGTTGATGGCTGGATCGCGTATAGTAAAAACGAACTTGGCCTTGAATTCGATAACGCGATATTCAAGCGTTGGCCGACGAAATCAGGCCGACGAATGAATTGAGTGACGAGGAATTAGAGCAGGTGGCTGGTGGAGTCGTCACTGTGACAATGGCTATTGCTGGTGCTGTCGGCGCCGTCGGTGGCTCCGTCGTCGTCAGCGGCGCTGTCCTGGGTAGAGCCTGGTAACAACGTACGCCAACATCCGAGAAAGAGACGTTCATCAGTGTCGAACTTGTGTGAAAACATTCGGGGAACTCTCGACAGAATCGGAATACCCGGTAACGTGAAGATCAGAGGAGGTTGGGCGATCCTGTCACGGCTTCCTGATAACCAACAATGTATGAGCGATTTTCGCCCAACAAACATCAAAAAAAATTATGAGCAATCATCAACAGGCAGCATCAAATATCCCTGAAAGTACTGAAAATTGCGAAGATTTTCATGCAAGACTGTTGCGCCAATTTTCAGCAGACGAAATGTCCTTGATCGTCCAATTAAAACGGCTGTTTGAATGGGCGCAGGGCGATCCGGCCTTCGAAAAACAATTGACTTCCGGCAATATGTCTCCCGCCACAGTGGAGCGTTTGCAGCGCATCGGCATAACCTTCAATCTCGATGAAGTCGCCATCCTCTGGAAATATCCCGAAGCCGCGCAGCGTTTTGTCCTGAATTGTCAGGCACGTCATGAAGAAGCCTTACCAGAAGAGATAATGCAGAAAATTGCGGAGTATCCATTATTCGTTTTATGGGGGCGGTATCTTTCGGCCAAAAATCGCTTATTCAGGAACTATATGGGCAATATTGCGGAAAAAGTGATTCGCATCCCGGCCAATCCCAAATTCGACGCCTGGCGTCTCCGTCGAATTGCCGCGACCAAAAGCGAATTAGGCTATTTCAGTTATATGCTCGATCATCCGATTTTAGCCTTCGAATTGGGGGATGGATGCAGCGTTGGCTGTTGGTTCTGCGCGTTTGCCACACACAAATTGACGCAAAATTTCGATTATACAGAACATCGCGACTTTTTCCGGCAAGTGACGTATGCCTGCGTCGATCTGTTCGGCAGATATGAAACGAGTCTGGCATTGCTCTATTATGGCACGGAGCCGCACGATAATCCGCATTATCTGGACTTTGTTAAAGATTATACCGAAATTACCGGATTTCCGGTATGCACATCAACAGCAGTGCCAACCGATCCGGTCTGGATGCGCGAACTGATCGCGTTCTATCGGCAATCGAATTCTCCCTGGCCGAGGTTGAGCGTCCTGTCCAAAGCCATGCTGCATCAAATTCACGATCTTTATTCGCCAGAAGAGCTTCGGGACGTCGAACTTTTGATGCAAATTAAGCACGGCCCGCGCCAAAAAGTGTCGGGCGGACGCATTTTGAAAGAAGAGGCCGGATTGCGCGAACGCGAACAGGGGCATTATCTTGACGAGATCGTGCCTCAAGGCTCAATTGCCTGTGTCTCTGGCTTTTTAATCAACATGGTCAGGCGAACAATCCAGATCGTCAGCCCGTGTTATACCTCGCAAAAATGGCCTTATGGCTATCGCGTCTTCGATGAGGCCACCTTTGCTGACGCAGAAGATTTTCATCGCGTGATGCAAGCGCTGATTGATCGGAATATGCCTGAAAATCCGCCCAAAGACATGTTGATGCAATTTCGCGATGATTTCATCTATCGTCCGACAGAATCCGGATTTGAACTCGCCTCGCCGAATCAGATTCACCATTTTCGCAACGCCGCATTGCACAAGCCGTTAGGAAACTTGCTCGCTGAAGGCACGCACAGCTATGACGAGTTGTATGACATTATGACGAAACAGCATGGCTGCAACCCGATGATTGTTGTGGTGGCGCTGAAAAATTTATTTGATAACGGATTCTTGAATGAGGTCAATGCTCACTCAGGCGTCAGTTCGACGAGTGAATGCTGAATCCTCAACCCTCGAATTCATGCCACAACGTCGTAGAATTATTCGGGACGTTTTCCGAGCAAGAACTCGCCACGATAGCCCAGATCAAGCGGTTCTTTGAATGGACAGAAGGCGATCCCGAGTTTTGCCGAGAGGTTGACGCAGGAACGTTCCGACCGGAGGCGCGTGAGCGCTTGCGGCGCATCGGCATTTCTTTCGCTCCCGATGAACTCGCGATTCTCTGGAAATCGCCGGAGAGCGTTCAGCAATTCATGAGAGCGGTGCGCACAAAGAAAACGCAGGAACTACCTGCCAATATTCTTGAAGACATCGCAGCCTATCCCTTATTCCATTTATGGGCGCGGTTTCTCACCCTGAAAGAGGAACTCTACGCCATGCTGCGGAATCGCGTTCTGCCGGTGGAAACGAATCCCGCGTTCGATGCCTGGCGCAAGCGCCGCGTTCATTCCGCGCGCAGCGAATTAGGCATTTATGGCTATCACATTAGCCATCCGGTGCTATCATTTGAATTGAGCGACGGATGCAGCGTGGGGTGTTGGTTTTGCGCGTTCGCGGCGCGGAAGTTGACCGATAACCTCGATTATGCGATTCACAAGGAGTTTTTTCGTTCTATTGTTGAGGCGTGCGTAGATATTTTTGGCGCGGAGCAGACCGGCAGAACCATGCTCTACTGCGGCACAGAGCCGCATGATAATCCGCATTATTTTGAATTTCTGCGGGATTATACCGACATCTGCGGGGCTGCGCCATTTACCTCCACCGCAGTCGGCACGGACGCGCCATGGCTGCGGCAATTGATCGCATTTTACAAAGAAAGAAAGTTTCCCGCCTCCTTACGAATCAGCGTTCTCTCAAAGGCGGCGCTGTTCAAAATTCATGAATTATATTCCCCAGAAGAACTGCTGGACGTGGACTTGCTGATGCAGATGAAAGAGCATGTGCGCCCGAAAGTGTCCAGCGGACGCGTGTTGAAAGAGGAAGACGGCTTGCGCGGCAAGGAGGACGGAGAATATCTTAACGGCGTCGTGCCGCAAGGGACAATTGAGTGCATGTCCGGTTTTATGGTCAGTTTCGTCACGCGGACGATTCAATTGATCAGCCCCTGCTATTCCAGTTCGAAATGGCCCTACGGTTATCGCGTGTTTGATAACGCCTCCTTCACTGACGCCGCCGATTTCCGCAAGGCCATCGAATCCTTGATTGACCGAAATATGCCGGAATCCCCACGCGCCGACATGCCGATGCGCTTCCGCGACGATTTACGTTATCGCCCGACAGACGAGGGATTTGATTTAGTCTCGCCGAATCAGGTGCATCATTTTCGCGGAAAAGCGCCGCATCGGTTCTTAGGCGACGCAATTTCCAGACAGGCATTCACGTATAAAGAGCTCACAGAGGAAATGGTCGCAAACCAATTCAATTTGATCACTGTTGTCGCGATGGTAAAAAGTTTATTCGATCATGGGCTGCTGGATGAGGTGTATCAGTGATCACGACCAATCTGCTCTCTGTGCTGGAATTGGCGAAAGCTTCGCTCCCTGACAGCCTGGTTGACGCGGAAGGGTATGCGTTGTTAGCGCTCGCGGCAGAGCGTTTGCCGTTTGAGTTAGCGACGTTCTGGGGCTTTGAATGCCGCCTCGGCGAAGCGAGCGCAAAAATGGATATTCTTTTTGAAATCAAACGTCAATCTCAGGGGCGGAATATCCTCGCCGGGGAGATGCCCTCAACCTTAGATGCCTTATGCGCGCAATGGCCTGCCTGGAAGAATCTGCGCAGATTTGCAACGTTGTGGGCAAACCCGCATCATGCATTTTCCACGCACATTCGAAATCTCTGGTTAGAATTCGACACCGCCGCAATAGATGACCCGTCGCAGGCTGATGAGATTTTGAGCCGCCCGTGCATTTTTTTCGGCCCGAATGCCAAAACGCTCCAAAAAGAACAGGATGCCCACCTGATTTGCGAGGCATTAAGCGCCTTAGAAAATCCAATATATCATGAAGACGCGCTAAATGCACTGATCAAGGAACTTCCCGGCGAGGCGCGCATCTTTCAAATTGGAATTATGCTTTCCAGACCCAACCCGGGCTTGCGAGTGTGCGTGTATCCGCTGACGGCAGAGGAAATTCCTGTCTGGCTTCGCGCGGTTGGCTGGCAAGGAAACCCGGAAAACATCGCGGATATTTTGCGGCAGTTGCCGCAAGGGCTGGAATCGTTTGCGATGAACATCAATTTGATGCCGGACGGACCGGCGGAAAAAATCGGCGTGGAATGTTATATGAATTGGCTGGAAAATGATCCCAAACAGTGGATACCGCTCCTCGACGCAACTGCGGCGATGCATCTCTGCCTTCCGTCAAAATATCAGGGAATCCTGGATTTTCAAGGCATGACGCACTTTCCGAAAGATTGGCCGCGCCCCGCCGAAGGTATTGCCTATCAATTCCTTTTGCGTAAAATTCATCACATCAAGCTGAGTATTACGTCCGGACAGGCGAAAGAAGCCAAAGCGTATTTAGCGTTAAGCCATCCGGGGTTAAACGCGAATGCCATCTTTTCGAAAAATGCGGGAGGCGCATGGTTAGTGGAATAACATTCGAGACAATCATCATTGGCGCTGGGTTGGCAGGCTTATCGGCTGCGTATCATTTGCGAGATCGCAACACGCTGATCTTAGAACAAGAGGCCATTCCCGGCGGGAGAATCCGCACGCAGAAATTCGGAGCGCATTGTTATGATGTCGGGGCAGTGTTGTCCTACGATCTCGAATGCGCTCCACGCGATTTTTCGCCGCCGTTAGCATTCGAAGAACTTGCGCCTATTGGCGTATTTTGGGACGGAGCGCTTTATCGCGGCGAATCGGTCGCCGAATGCCTGAGCGCAATCGTTCCGCCGGAATCAGCGGCGTTCGCGAACATGCTTGCCGCAGGAAATGGGAAACTCAGCCCCGCCCGGCTGCCTCAGCAGCATCGCGACCTGCTGAATGCGTTCTTTCAGGTCATTCATCCCGGCGACATCGAAGAATATCTCCCCGCATTTCACTCTCACGCATTTTTGCGTTATCATCCGCAACATTATCCCGATGGAAATTATGGGCTGATTGACGCTTATTGCCAGAGAATTCAGGCGCACGTCGAATACGAGGCAGCGGTTGAGTCCATTACGAGCACAGAACGCGGCATGTGCGTCTTATTCACGCAGCAGGGAACACGCCATGAGACATACGCTCGCGCCGTGATTGTGGCGACTCCCGCGCCGGTTGCGCTCGCCCTGCTTTCAGACATGCGCGAGCCATGCCGACAGTTTCTCCATTCCATTCGTTATGGCCGATTCACAGTCGTCGCGCTCGGATATAAGGATATTATCTGCGATCAGGAATTTTCCTACGTTGTGACGCCAGAACTACCGATGACCACAATCTACAAAATGACGTTTCCAGGAAGCCGGATAACGGTCCTTCTCGTCTATTATTGCAATCGGGCGTCGCAGGAAACCCGGCAATTGCCGGATGATGAGCTGATCACGCGGACGAAATGCGCTATGGAGCGCGTCGGGCTGAATATCGCCGGGGCTGAACAGCTTTTTGCGGAAACGCATCGCTGGGAATGCGGCGGAACAATCATCACGCCCGAAAGTTACGCGACATGGAACGCGGATGTCTTGTGCGCCGCGCCAGGTATTTATCTTGCCGGTGATTATCTCTATCGCGAGTTTCCCTATGGCATGGACGCTGCGGTGAAATCCGGCCAGGAAACTGCGCAGCATGTCAGGCGCTTTCTTCAGGATACGAGCCGCAGCACTGAATTGTCATCGCCGCCAAAACAATATTTCCAGCGCCTGTTGACATTGGCGCAAAAAGCTTGTCAACAGCCGATTCCAATGATGTGCATTCCGCCTGCGCCGCAAAAGCCGTTTCCATACGGCGACCTTGTGCCGTTAGGTTTTCTCTTATATGCATTGCGGCAGATTGTCGAGCAAAACGGCGAGCTTGCCGCCGTGCTTTCGTCTCTGGAAGAGTTGCTTACCACACGCAAGCAGGGAGATTTATGGGCGTTTCATACCGGCCATGTCATCACAGCCACCGATTCTTCCCTGATTTTGCTCGGGCTGAACGACATGAAGGCGGTTGAAGCGCTTGAGAGGTTTCATGATGGTCAGAACGGCTATTACCCGCAACTCTGGTCGCAGGAGCAACGCCCTGATTTCATGCTGTTCACTCCGAATGTCCGCCATTGGTGTCAGGCCGATTATGCCACGACTTGCCTCGTGCGCTGGCACAGGATGCGGCACGGCTTGCCGCCCAGCACATCGCTGACGTATCTTGCAGATGGATTCGAGCAGCGGAGCGGATTGTATTTCGCCAATCCGTATTTGGCGGATTGGGCGCTCGCTCTGGCTCTCTGCCATGACGATCAGGCGGATGAACTGCGAAACAAACTCATGCAGGAAATCTGCGCCAGTCAGCAAAACGACGGGGCTTTCGGCGAGTTTGATCAAATGCTTTCCACCGCGCTGGCGATTTTGACGCTCGCCGCGCTTGGCGCTAACAGCGACAGAATCGCGCAGGCGCAGTGCTGGATAGCAGATGAGCTTGACAGGCATCCGACGCCTGACGCGCCAATTCCATTTTATTCAAGCGATCTGCTTGAAGACGATCCATCCTCATTTCACGCATTGCTTCACCTCAAAGCATTGAATGGAGAGCGCGTGGCGGCAGTCGGCAAGACGTATCATGCCATTTCGTATTATGAGGATAAATCGTTGATGATTTTATCCGCGTTGACCACCTCAGCGCTTGGAGTCGCCGCGAATGCATTTCCCAAAACCACTGCGCGAGCTGCCTGCCATCCACGCTACCAGTGCAAAACCCATGCGGAATATATCGCGCGTTTTGCGCTTCCGCCGTATATAAGGTGATTATGATGCGCGATACTGATCGAAAATTGGATATTATTCTCATTCATATTGACGACTGGTTTCCCATGAATAACGCGTTGGCGATTCTTGATCCGGTGTTGAAACAGGCAGGCTTCAGAAGCCAGATCGTCAACAGTTCTCAAATCAACCAATACCTTGATCAGGCGGATGTATTCGGAATTTCCGTCATGGATCACACCTATCGCATTGCGCAAACCCTGACAAAACACTTGCAGGATAAAACAGTCATTTGGGGCGGCTGGACGGCAACGGCGCTTCCAGAGTATATTCTGACAGAAAATCCGGGCGTAGATTACGTGGTGCTGCAAGAAGGAGAGCGCCGACTCGTCACCCTGCTGCGCTCGCTGAAACAGCCAGAACTCTTTGACGCGCTTGATGGCATCGCGTATCGAGACGGTCAGAACACAATTTGCGTTCGCCCGCCAGAGGGGTTTGTGGATATGAATAACCTGCCGCTGCCGAATGAGATGGCTGTTCAGGATAACCTCGTGTTTGTCGAGGTGGCGCGGGGATGCTACGGCAGATGCGGCTATTGTCAGGAAAATTCCCACATGCGCTTTAAAAATGCCATAAAAGTCGTTGATGAAATTCAGGCGTGGCATCAGAAAGGCTTCAAGAAATTCTATCTTGGCAACGCCAATTCTTTAGCGAATGGTCCGTTGCTACGGTCATTGATGGATGAGTTGGAATCGCGCGGCTTGCCGATAGAATTCTGCTTAGTTGGTCGCCCGGAAGATGTGCTGCGAAATTATGACACGCTTGAACGCATTTTCAAAAACCCGACTCAGCGTCTCATCACGATTGAAGTCGGTATTGAAGCCAACACGCAGCGCCTCCTCGATTTATTAGGGCGAAGAGGAAGTCCTGCAACCAATCATCAGGCGATCACCGCCCTGAGAGAATTGCAGCAGAAATATTCCCCCACCACTCGAATTCTGGCGAACATGATCTTGTTTTCGCACTACGATATGACTATGGAAGAATTAATCGCCAACATTCGTTTTATCGGAGAATATGGCTGCACAAAAGATGTGATGGCGATGAACCTGTACGGCGTGGCAATGACGCCTGTCTGGAAAGATATGCGCGCCAGAGGATTTCTTACCAATTCCAATAAAGGTTTGCAAATTCAGGAATATGCGTTCACGGATGAAACCGTTAACCGGCTCTTCCAAAAATTTTCTTCCTATTTTCACGCCTTGCTTAGCGTTCGGCAAGTCGCCGGGAAACACGCGATCTATTGGGGTTATAAGCGCATCCAAAGTCAGATTTACGAGAAAATCGTAGAATTTTCTGCGGCTGAAAACATTCACGCTCGCATTATGCGGTTTCTCGATTCGCCGGAAGAGAGCCTGAACTAAAAATTTCTCGAGGGAAAAATGGGGGACAGTATGATACCGACTTTTATTATGGAAGAGCATTACGAAGCCTTTTTCATCTGGCGGTACGCGGTTATGAACCAGCTAATCCCAGCAACCCGCAACACGCTGCTCCATGTGGATGATCATGACGACCTGAACCTTCCGCTGCTGAAAAGTTCGCTGAAAGAGATCGGGACGGACTTGCGCGACACGCTGCTGTTTACGCGAACCAATCTTGGCATCGGCGATTTTATTCTCCCCGCCGTCTATCAAGGGCTGTTCAGCGATATTTACTGGATGCGGCGGGAACATCATCGCTTGCGGAAAGATCGGATGTTAAATATGTTTTCGGCGCAAGGCGAAGGCCGCCGCCTTTTTGTCACGGAAAACCTCTTTCAGGCCGGGCTGCTGAATCCCGACCGGAAAGTCGCCAATCTCTATCATATCACGCCAGACCGAACGATTTCGGCCTCTCAAACTGTGATTCTGGACATTGATTTAGATTACTTTTTCTGCGATTATCAAACCGGCGAAACCTTTGAAGTGCAAGTGACAGAACGCGAATATCGCGCATTTCACGACCATCCGTATCACCGGATTCGCATTTGCGGAGGTTTTGTGCGAGCAGAAGAGCGCGATGACGGTTATTATTACCTGTATCAAATGGGGCCGATTCCAGAAACTCCCAAATTTGAGGTAGCAGAAGTCGAGCGGCGCATTGACCAACTGACCGCCTGGGTGCGGGAGCAGCATATTCGCCCCGCGCTGATTGACATCTGCCGATCTCGTTTCAGTGGATACACGCCGTCAGAACATTGGCAGTGGATTGAAAATCGGGTGCTGAACAACCTTCAGGAGCAATTCCCGCTGACAGTGACGTATTTGCCGGAACTACTGAACGAACATGGCCTGGCGTAATGGCATAACTAACCGCAATGGAATTTCAAAAAGGAAAGAGCGATGTGTGCGCCACAAGAAAAAGCGGATATTATTTTCGTGAATATTGACAGTTGGATGCCAAACAACAGCGGATTGGCGGTTCTCGATCCGTATTTGAAACAGCACGGCATCAACAGCATAATCATTTCAAGTTCCGAGCTTGATCACTATATTGATCAAGCGGATGTGTTTGGGTTTTCGGTGCTGAATTATGTGTATGCGACCGCGCAAGAACTGACGCAGCGCCTTTCGCAGAAAACGATTATCTGGGGCGGCTGGGCGGCGACCTCCGATCCGGAAATGATGCTGCGGGAGAACCCCAACGTTGATTACGTGATTTTGCGAGAAGGGGAAAAACGCCTGCTGAATCTGCTGCGCTCCTTCAAGCAGCCCGAATTATTTGATGCGATTGACGGCATTGCGTACCGGGATTCTCAGCGCGGCATTATCGTCCGCCCGCCGACAGAATTCGTGGATTTGGATGAATTACCTCGCCCGAATACGCTGGTCGTGGTTCAGGGCATCGTGTTTATCGAATTAACGCGCGGCTGCTACGGGCGCTGCTACTATTGCCAGGACGTGGCGACCATGCGCTTTAAAAGCGCGAAGAAGGCCGCAGACGAAATTGAAGCCTGGTATCGCGAGGGATATGACACCTTTCATCTTGGAAATGCCAATGCTGCGGCGAACGGGCAATTGCTCCAGGAATTATTCAGCGAACTGGAAACGCGAAAGCTGCCGGTACACATCTCCATCGTCGGGCGGCCAGAAGATTTCCTGCGGAATGCCGCAGTAATGGAATATCTCTTTCGCAGCGAGATTATTCGTCCGTGCGCCATTGAAATGGGTGTTGAAGGGAATACTCAGCATCTGCTGAATTTGCTCGGACGCCGGACGACGCCGGAAAAAAACGCGCAGGCGCTCACGACCATGATGCGGCTGCGCGAGCGATATGCTCCTGATGTTAAAATTTTGGCCTATATGATCTTATTTTCGCATTACGACATGACGTTAGAGGATTTTGTCGAAAATGTCAAATTTATCGGCCAATATCAATGTTCGCAGAGCGTCATTTCGCTCTATCTTGTCGGATTGCGAAATACGGGAATCTGGCATGAAATGCAAACCAGAGGCATGATTAAATCGGATAAAGAACGCTTGCAGATTTTGCGATACTCGTTCAACGATCCCGTCGTGGATTCATTATGCCGCAAATTAGTGCGCTTGCCTCAAAAACGCTGGTTCGACCAGCAGAAACTCCATACCCATGCCGGAAGTCTGGAATTTCAAGAGTCCATTTATCGCAAAATTCTTGAGTTTTATCATTCCGGCGACATCATGCAGAGCGTGCAGGAATTTCTCGACGCGCCAGAGGAAGACAACAACCCGTAAAATAGTTGTCAGACACGTTGAAGGTGTCTGACAACTTTGCTCGTAACTATTTAGCTATTTTCGCCGTAGGCGATAGGGTCTTGTAGAATGGACATGCACAACACGCCCCCATTCGCCGTAGGCGATACGGCGTCCACAACCGCTACGCGGTAGAGAGGTTTCCTGGAATGCTCTTCTACAATACCTCAAGCCCTACGGGCTAAATAGTTACCTTTGCTCAATCGTAACGCATAATACTGGATATGAATCTCAGCGGGAAAGAATCTGAATATGCTTGAAAAGCCCAAATTTAAACCGCATTTCCATGTCGAAGTTGCTCCTGACGAAGATGTCGTCTATTTGTTGAGCGAAAAAAGGCATTATGCCTTGCGCGGACTTTTGTATCGAGCCATTGCCCCGTTTTTAGACGGAACGCACGCTGTCAACGACATTGAGGAGAAACTGAAGGCGTTTGTCTCTGAAGCGAGCATCCGTTATGCGTTAGAGCGTCTGGAAACGCAGGGGTACCTTGTGGATGCGGCAGACGCGCCTGCGGATGCGACGGCGGCATTTTGGCATCTGCATGGCATTGATCCCAACCAGGCGAACTGGCAAAAGACGCCTGCACGGGTCGCATTGCATACGTTTGGGGAAGTTCAGGCTGAGCCGTTCGCGGCTCAACTCAGCGCGTTAGGAATTCAGCCCGATCACGCTGGCGAGCTTGCTGTTGCGCTCGTTGACGATTACTTGCAAGACGGGCTGCGCGAATTTAATCAGGAACGGTTGCAGGCGGGGTCTCCCTGGCTGCTTGTCAAGCCAGTCGGCGCGGTGTTATGGATTGGCCCGCTCTTTATTCCGGGCGAAACGGGCTGCTGGTATTGTCTGGCTCACCGGTTGGCGGAACATCGCAAAGTCGAAAGTTCCCTGCAATATCAAATTGAACGTTCCGCGCCGTTCCCGGTGTCGCGGGCGATGCTGCCGAGCACGCTTCAAACCGGCTGCGCGTTAGCGGCAACGCAGGTCGCGCTGTGTCTGGCGGATATCGCGCATTCTCCGCTGAAAGGAACGATCATCACACTTGATGCCGCGACCTTGCAGACTGATAAGCATATCCTCTCAAAGCGTCCGCAATGCCCTATCTGCGGAATGCCACACGATGAAGAGCCTCGTCCTCTGCAATTGCAATCCAGAAAAAAATTTTTTACCGAAGATGGCGGACATCGCATTTGTTCTCCTACAGAAACCTTCAAGCGCTACGGACATTTGATCAGCCCGATTACTGGCATTGTCACGGAATTGCGGCAGATGTTCACGGATGCGAACGGATTAATCACCATGTATGCCGGGATTCATCGCCTATCTCTGGTAAACAGGAATTATGCCGAATTGCAGCGGGCGTTGCGCAACAACAGCACCGGCAAAGGGCGAAGCGACCTGCAATCGCGCGCCAGCGCCTTCAGCGAAGCGGTCGAGCGGTATTCGGCGATCTATCAAGGCCATGAATTTCGCATCCGCATGCCATATAGCCAGGCTGATGAGCGTTTTATCCCGATTGAGCGCTGCATGTTGTTCAGCGAGGAGCAATATCGCTGCCGCGAGGAATGGAATCGGTCGCATCTCTCGCTTGAACATGTCCCGATCCGCCTTGATCCAGAAACGCCGATTGATTGGACGCCAGTCTGGTCGTGCACAGCGCAGACTGTCAAATATGTGCCGACGGCGTATTGTTATTTGCGCTACACTGATCCTGCTGATGGCGGCGATTTGTTTTATAGCGTCGAATCGAATGGCTTTGCGGCTGGAAATGTGCTTGAAGAGGCGATTTTGCAGGCATTTTTCGAGGTCGTCGAGCGGGATTCCGTGTCAATCTGGTGGTATAACCGCTTACAGCGCCCGGCGGTGGATTTAGACAGTTTTCACGATTCGTATTTCGACGCCTTGCGTGAATATTACGCCGCACTCAGCAGGGAACTCTGGGTGCTGGATTTGACGACAGATTCAACGATTCCGACATACGCAGCGATCTCTCGCACCGTGGGACGCGAAGACGAAATGCTGACCTTTGGGTATGGCACGCATTTTGATGTCAGAATTGCGCTCAGCAGGGCGCTGACGGAAATGAATCAATCCTTATATCTGATGGAAAGCGGGCGCATGGCGGAACGAGCGCGGTCGGAACGCGAGCAATTTATGAAGGATTGGAATCGCACTGGACGACTTGAACATCTGCCGTATCTTGCTCCGGATCGATCCGTTCCCGCGAAAACCCGTTCATCTTACTCCGAATGGTATCGCGAGGATATTCTGGATGATCTTGAACGCTGTTTTGAGATTACGCGCAATTTAGGGGCAGAATTTCTTGTGAATGATGTCACGCGACCGGACATCGGAATGAGCGTGGTTAAGGTGATTGTGCCAGGTCTTCGCCACATTCGAGCGCGATTTGCGCCGGGGCGCTTATATGACGTGCCGGTGAAATTAGGATGGATTCCGAAGCCAATCAGTGAATCCGAGATGAACCCGATTACGATATGGATGTGAACTTGCGTATTATAAAAAATCGTAGCTATTCAGGAGTGCCAACGTTTGCTTTGACACTCCTACACAGGTTCTTTTCAAACTCGATTGGCCTTATTCTTCCTGAATGCGCTTGATCGCATACGGAATCATTTCGAGAATATCCCCGGCAATCAGCCCGTAATAGCCCTTTTCGGCGGCGACAAGATCGCCGGCCAGCCCATGCAGATAGACGCCAGTTTTGGCCGCTTCCACTGGAATGATATTTTGAGAGATTAATCCGGCGATAATGCCGGTCAGCACGTCGCCCGCGCCAGCCGTAGCCATGCCGGGATTGCCGGTTGGGTTGATAAAGACATTGCCATCTGGCGAAGCGATCACCGTCCGAGCGCCTTTTAAGGCAAGAAAAACGTTATATCGCCGCGCCGTCTCTTGCGCGACTTCGATCCGATTGGTCTGAATCGCGATGTTTGGCACTAACCGCGCCATCTCGCCGGGATGCGGCGTCAACACAACCGGCGCTTTCGCTTTCAATAGCACTCCAGGATTCTGCGCCACCGCATTGATGCCATCTGCGTCAATGACCATCGGCACTTCAACCGATTGAATTAACCGATGCACAAGCTCAACAGTTGACGGATGCGTGGAGAGTCCCGGGCCTAACGCCAACACGCGCTTATCCTCCAGCAAGGCCATAATCGCGTCGTAGGCGTCGAGACTGATCGTCCCTTCTTTGGTTTCCGGCAGCGCAGCGGTCATCACTTCCAATGTCGGAATTTCCAGCGGAATCCGCAAATTTTCCGGCACTGCAAGCGTCACCAATCCAGAGCCGGCACGCAATGCGCTGCGTCCAGCCATCAAGGCAGCCCCCGCTTTTCCAGGAGAGCCGGCAATCGTCAGCACATGCCCATACGTGCCTTTATGCGTATTGGCCGGACGGTCGCGAAACGTGCGTTTCACGGTTGCGGCTTGCACCAGATGAACTTTAATGTCGGAGTGTTCAATCAATTGCTGCGGAATGCCAATATCCACAATTTCCAATTCGCCGACATACTCGGCGGCGGGATAAAGCAGGACGCCGCGTTTGGGAATGGCAAATGTCACCGTGATATCCGCTTTGATGCAACTGCCGTACACCACGCCGGAATCTGCGCTGAGTCCAGAAGGAATGTCCACTGAAATAATCGGTCGTCTGGCCTTGTTCATGGACTCGATAACATTTTTATAGAGTCCACGCACCGCATCTTTTAAGCCCGTGCCAAGAATCGCGTCCACTAAAATATCTGCTTGTGCGCTGAGATTGCGAAAAGCCGGAATTTGCTCATTCGAGGTAATTTCGATAATTGGAATATTCATTTTGGTGACAATATCGAAATTAATTTTGGCATCCCCTTTCAATTGCTCTTTTTCTGCCAGCAACGTCACGCGAACTTCGTCAATCCCCTGATTAAACAAATGCCGCGCCACGACAAGGCCATCGCCGCCGTTATTTCCTTTGCCGCACACAATTAATACGCGCTGTTTGTCCAGATCAGGAAAATGGTCGCGCATGGCTCTAACAACATGCAAGCCAGCATTTTCCATCAACACGACGCCTGGAATTCCAATTTCTTCGATAGCCCGGCGATCAAGCTCTTGAATCTCTTCTGCGGTAGCGACTTTCATCAGTGGTCATTCCTCCTGTTTTACAAGTCAGATGTCCGTCGGTTATTCGGTGCCAAAATACATATCGCCAAAATCCCCTAATCCTGGGATAATATAGGCGCGATCATTCAACCCTTCGTCAATTTCCGCCGTGATAATGCGGATGCCTGGAAAGACGCTCAATACGGCCTCGATCCCTTCTGGCGCGGCAACAAGATTAATGTAAATAATTTTTTCTTCCTTCACGCCGCGCTCTTTAAGCCGCCGAATCGTCACGTTCGCCGATCCGCCTGTGGCCAGCATCGGATCGAGAATGAACACAAAGCGTTCATGGATATCATCCGGCAGCCATTCTTTGAAAAACATCGCTTCCGCAGTTTCTTCGTTGCGTTGGATGAGAATATGCCCGATGCGGATACGTTTAGCCACTTCGCGGATGCTGCTTTCCATGCTCAAGCCCGCTCGCATGATCGGGACGGCGCAAATTTTCCCGACAAATTCTGCCCCAACGTATTGCGCTCCGGTGCGGGTCTCGATCTTTTTTTCTCGCACAGGCAAAAAATTCAGTCCTTCTTCCACTAATAAGCGGTTAATCCGATCAGCGTAAAAAATAAAATCGTTGCGTTTCGTGTTTTTATCACGAATAATGGTTAATAATATCTTAAGCTGCGGCGTCATGCGCAGTGTGGTGACTTGCAGGTATTGTTTGCCGTTGACATACGCGGACATAATTATGCGCCTCCTTTTGGCGAGTTGACGAGTAGAATAGAATTGAATAACAGAGTGTATCTCGCCTGTACGTGTGAAAAATGCCAGTGGAAAGTCAAGTTTTTTCAGGAGGTACTCACATTTTATGGGACCTGAATTCACGGACGCAATAATGACGATAACTTCTCAGCGTTCGCTCGATTCATTCAGACGCTTGACTTGTAAAAAAATGGCCATATTAATAGGATTTTCAGAGAAGCTATTCATGTTGGTCGAAACTGTAGTTTCGACTTACGCCGCAAACGATGAACACTCTTTCAGGGGGGAGAATTATGGCGTTTTACGAAGAACTTGCCGCAGAGTATGATAAAATGACGCGCTTTGATGAGCGTCTTCCCAAAGAACGCGCGATGCTGCAAGGCTGGCGTGAGCGTTATCGTGTTCAATCAGTGCTTGATGCCGCTTGCGGGACAGGGCTTCATGCAGTCTTATTGGCGCAGATGGGAATTCGAACGGTGGGCACAGACCTCTCCAGCGCAATGTTAGCGCAGGCAAAAGGTCATGCCGATCAATTAGGAGTTCACGTTGAATGGGTTCAGGCGAGCATGGAAAATGTCGCGACCCATGTTCACCAGTCATTCGATGCCGTGTTTTGTTTCGGCAATTCGCTGCCGCATCTCTTGACGCCGCAGGCATTTGAGGCAGCGGCCAGCAGTTTTGCGCAAATACTGCATCCCGCTGGCATTCTGGCGATTCAATTACTCAATTACACTCGCGTTTTATCCGAAAAAGAGCGCGTTGTCGGCATTCATCGGCATGACAACACCGAATATGTTCGTTTTTACGATTTTCTCGATCCGCTCATTCGCTTTAACGTGCTGACGATTCAGTGGCAGGGAGATCACGCCGCGTCAACACTCAACGCCACCACGCTGTATCCTTATCAGCAAGACGAGATCGAAACAATACTGGCGCAACATGGATTCGGGGAATTCGAATGCTTCGGCGATATGCAATTTCATCCGTTCATTCCCGAACAATCCCCGAATGTAGTGATTGTAGCAAACAAAAAGGCGTAACTCCTATATTGTTTCAGTAATTTTTAAGAGTACCGGGGAGTGTCACATCTTGATTTGACGGGCGAAATCGAGATTTCGCACTCCTAAGAATTGCCGAAACAGTGTACTCCGTTTGTATCTGTAAAATTATGGTCATTGCCGTTTGCCACTCAGATGATTGATCAAATGCGCCTGATAACCCGCGCCGAAGCCATTATCAATATTAACGACCGAAATGCCGGGAGCGCAGCTATTGAGCATGGTCAGTAGCGCGGACAGACCGTGAAAGCTTGCGCCATACCCCACGCTCGTCGGCACGGCGATCACCGGTTTATCCATTAATCCGGCGACGACGCTGGCGAGCGCTCCTTCCATGCCCGCGACCGTGATGATCGCATTCGCCTGCGCGATGTTCTGGCGCTGATGCAAAAGGCGGTGAATTCCGGCCACGCCGACATCGTAGAATTTTTCGACATAGTTGCCGAGCGTTTCCGCGACAATCGCGGCTTCTTCGGCCACCGGCAAATCGGCAGTTCCCGCGCAAACAACGGCGATCTTCCCGACTTTTTCCGGCAGCGGAGCGGGTTTGACGACGATCACCCGCGCAAGTTCATGATATTCCGCGTCGCCGATTTCGGCAATGACGCGATCAGCCATGTCTTGCGTCGCCCGCGTTGCCATGATGTTGTGATGATCTTGCGTCAGGCGTTTCGCAATCGCCACCACTTGCTCCACCGTTTTACCCTGACAGAAAATCACTTCCGGCACGCCAGTACGCAGATGGCGATGCATGTCGAGTTTCGCAAAACCCATATCATGATATGGCAAATCTTTCAGCGTCTCCAACGCGGCATCCACCGACACCGCCTGATTTTTCACACCTTCTAACACTTCCCGCAAACGGTCAATATCCATAAGAATTCTCCTTATTAGCTATGAATAATTTTCAGGAGCGCAACACAGTCAGCATGCCTCTAATTATTTACCGTTTCACCGAACGATGATTATGAAAGACGCTATATTGGCGCGTTTCCAAAAATGGTGCGTATTGTTTCACGAATTCAGCGCTGGGATAGAGTATCGTCAACTCTTGAGAAGAGGCCGCGCGATAATTCAAAAGGGTCTGCGCCGCCTTCTCCATATAAATTTTTGTGGAGCGCCCGTCATTGAATCCTTTCATAGACGATACCGCAATCCCCCAGACAAGTAGGCCAGAAACAATGCCGCACAGAATATTGACTGGAAGAGCGAATTTTTTCCGCCGCTGATGATGCGCCGTCGCAACCGAAAGCATATAGAGCGAAATCAGCAGCGGAAACGTGTAGGTGCTATAGCGGCTCCACATAATAAACGCGCTTCCGAACGGCGCTCGCCCAAACGTGATGGCGGCAAGAACGCCAAGCGAATAGATGCCTGACGACAGCCAAAACACGTGCGCGCCAAGAATGTTTTGCCGCCATGCGATGCCGCACGTCAGCGCGAATAGCGCGAGTAGAGCGACTCCATACATCAACGCATGAGGCTCGTCATAAAAAAACGCGCCTATCAGCGACAGGAAATATTTCCCGTACAGCAGCAAGCTCGTATCTGTTTTATGCGATTGAAAGAGCGACAGCAGCGGCGTTTCAAAAAAATAGAGCCTCCACGTCAACAGCGCAAGCATACTCCACGCCAATATCGAAGGGATTTTCAGCCGGTTCTTTTCGGTAAACAGCAAGCAGACGATTCCTGTAGGCCAGATCAACAAGCCCATTGACATTGAAAAAGACGCGACAATCGCAGACAACACCGCCCCGATAAAAGGCCAATAGCTTTGTTTGATGCTTCTGTCAAATTGAGACGCTGCGTGAGAATCAAGAAAATAGAGACTGAGAACGCCGAAAAACAAGGGCATAACGAACGTGATTTGAAACCCGGACAGCAGATTTTCCCATTGCCTCCAATTGAAGACAAAACACGGAATCAGCAGAAACCAGAAAGGGAGACGTTCGAATTTGAACTGGCGTTTCGCCTTGAGATAGAACACGGCAAGCGTCATCAGCAGACAGACCTGAATGAGATACATGAAAGACACGCTGTTGTAATTGTGCGTGATCGCCACGACGCCTAATTGAACGAGGCGCGGAAAGAACATTCGGTGTTCGTTGTGCATGCCGAAAAGGTCTCCGAATGTCAACGTCCCGGATACCAACTTTTTCAGCAACGGCACAATAACCCACTCATCCCAGAACAGGACATTCGTCCCGAAAAATCCAACAAACATAACGCCACTGACGATTGGAGCAAGGCTACAAACCAATAATATTCGATGAAGAGCGGCGCGATGTGCATTCAGAAATTGTGTCATATCAACCCTTTTCGCGCAACACCTCATTCATGCTGCCGCTGCGAAAACCCTGCAAATCGAGCGTGACGTAAGTATAGCCGATGTCCTTGAAACGGGCGGAGATCTGCTCTGTCAATTGTTCAGAAAACAGCCACTCCATGTCGCGTTTGACAAGCTCGATTCGAGCGAGATTGCCATGATGTCGGACGCGGATGTGTTGAAAACCGAATTGCCGCAGAAACGTTTCAGCCTGATTGACCATATTCAGCACAGCGGGCGTGATTTCCATGTCGTACGGCACGCGCGTCGCGAGGCACGGCATGGACGGCTTATTCCAGGTCGGCAGCGCCAATTGCCGCGAAAGCTGACGAATTTCCGCCTTCGTCAATCCGGCCTCTTGCAGCGGGCTGCGAATTCCCATTTCCTGCAAGGCGCGTCGTCCCGGCCTGAAATCATGTTCATCGTCCGCGTTCGAGCCGTCAATCAAGAACTTCGCGTTCAATTCTTTGGCAAGCTGCGTGAATTGGCCGAATAGATAACATTTGCAATGATAGCAGCGTTCGACTGAATTTTCTTGAAAATGCGGAATGGTCATTTCATCGTATTCGACAGTATGATGTCGAATGCCGAGCCGCGCCACTAATTGTCGCAATTCATCGGGGTCAAATTCGGGATAATGCCGCGACCAGGCGGTCACGGCGGCAGCGCAGTCACCCAATACTTGACGCGCCGCAAATGCCAAAAATGTGCTGTCCACGCCGCCGGAAAAGGCGACTAACACGGAATCCATTTCGCCCAGAATATGCTGTAATGTCTGATATTTTTCGTCGAGTGTCATAATTATTTTAACGCAAACGACGCGAATGGCGCAATAAACGCAAACGCCAGATTAAATAACTGATGTTACGCAGCGCCGCCGACAATTCCCCTCCTGGGAGGGGCAAGGGGTGGGTTCGTCCGTAAGTGATTGCTCGTGTCAAGAACCCCCCCCAACCCCTTCCCGGAGGGGAGTGTGCGGTCATTCGTCTCGAATCGGCTGCGTAACATGAGTGAGTAAATAACGCTTGCGCCTCTCGCGTCATTTGCGCCTTTTGCGTTTTTAGTTTCCGACAAGGTCAAATCCGTCAAGAGTTTTCGCCTGAAAATTCCTTGACAAGATATTTGCGTTCTTATCGAGCACGGAATGCGCGTTTTTTCGATTTCGCACATTGACAAGAACATTCTACTTGAGGGAGAACAACAACATGAAACAGTATAATATCGCCGTCATTCCAGGCGACGGCACGGGCGCGGAAGTGGTGCGCGAAGGGGTAAAAGTTCTGAATGCCGCCTGCGCAAAATTTGACGTAAAATTGAATTATCAGACGTATGATTTTGGCGGCGAACGCTATATGCGGACGGGGGAATTGCTGCCGCAAAGCGCGATTGACGAACTGCGGAAATTCGACGCGATTTTCCTTGGTGCGATTGGGCATCCTGATGTCAAACCTGGCATTTTAGAAAAAGGGATTCTACTGACGATGCGGTTCGAGTTGGATCAATATATCAATTTGCGCCCGGTGAAACTGTATCCGAACGTCTATACGCCAATCAAAGACAAAGGCCCGGCAGAAATTGATTTCGTGATTGTGCGGGAAAATACCAGCAGCATCTACACCGGTCTCGGCGGCACGGTCGCAAAAGGCACGCCGGACGAAGTGACGACGCAGGTGATGCTCTACACACGCAAACAGGTCGAACGCTGCGTCCGCTACGCTTACGAATTCACGAAGAAGCGCAACAAACGCAACACATTGACCCTTGCGCACAAAACCAACGTGTTGACTGACTGTGGCGATCTCTGGTTCCGTGTCCATGAAGAAGTCGGCGCAAAAGATTATCCCACCATCAAACGCGAATACAATAATGTGGACGCGGTGACGATGTGGATGGTGAAAAATCCGGAATGGTTCGACGTAATCGTGACCGAAAACATGTTTGGCGATATTATTACCGACCTCGGCGCAATGATTCAAGGCGGTATGGGAATCGCGGCAGGCGGCAACATCAACCCGGAAGGCGTGTCGATGTTCGAGCCGATTGGCGGCTCTGCCCCGAAATATACCGGCCAGAACGTCATCAACCCGCTGGCTTCGATTTGTTCCGGGATCATGATGATGGAAACCTTAAAAGAAGATGCGGTGGCAAATGCGATTGACTCCGCCGTCACAAAAGCCCTCGAATCCGGCAAAATCAAAAGTCTTGCCGCCGGAAAAATGGGCATGGGTACCAGCGAAATCGGCGATCTGGTTGCATCGCTCATCTGATAAACACTTTTTGTGTAGGTCGAAACGATCGTTTCGACCTACGCTGCAACGTAACGTATGGAAAATATTCTGAAACGCACCGATTCGACCCACGCCGATTTTCAGCAATTAGTTGGCCTGTTGGATGCCGAATTACGCGAGTTGTACGGCCAGAAGCAGGAGAATTATACCGCATTAAACATCGTTGATCGCATCCCTGTTGTGCTTTGTTATCGAGAGCAGACGCCGATTGGCTGCGCGGGCATAAAAGAAGTGAATGCTCTGGAAATGGAAGTAAAACGGGTCTTTGTGCGGCCTGACTATCGCGGACAGGGACTTTCGAAAATCTTAATGCAGGACGTGGAACAATGGGCGCGAGAACTTGGCAAAACCGCGTTGATTTTAGAAACCGGCAAAAAACAAATTGCGGCAATCTCTTTGTATCAAACGCTTGGGTATCATGTCATCGAAAATTACGGCGCATACGTGGGGAATGACAATAGCATTTGCATGAAAAAAATGCTGTAGCTGCCGGAAAAACGCATCGTTAAAACGACACCGCTTCGAGTTCGGCGGGATCGTCAGAACGCTCAACTTCATCGCTGAGCGTAATTTTCGTTTTGAATCGCGCCGAATGCGGCGTGGCGATGCCAGCGGTCATGCGAAGCACTTCTTCGACCGTGGTCTGGCCTTCTAACATTTTAGCCATTGCCATATCTCGCAGCAGTTTCACGCCTTGATGCGCCGCGGTTTCTCGGATCATGCTCACGCCGATGTTGTCATGCACGAGTGACCGGAGTTCATCGGTCATTTCCAGGATTTCGAACACACCAGTTTGCCCTAAATAACCAGTGCCGCGACACTTCATACATCCTTTTCCCTTTCGCAACAATCCCGTCTGCTCTGAGGAAAGTTGCAGCATCGCCATATCCTGCTCCGATGGGCGATATGGCTGAGCGCAATGCTGGCAGACGCGCCGGAGCAATTGCTGCGCAATGACCGCGATCACCGCTGATTCAACGAAGAACGGTTCAGCGCCCATCTTGACGAGGCGCGTTAAGGCCGACGCCGCGTCGTAAGTATGCAACGTGCTGAAGACTAAATGCCCCAATAACGCTGTTTGAATCGCGTTATCAGCAGTCTGTTTGTCGCGTACTTCGCCGATCATAATGACATCCGGCGATTGGCGCACCAAATGTTTCACGGCTTGCTCGAAATCAAATCCGACGCCGGGCTGGAGTGCAATCTGATTGAACCGATCATAGGGCAATTCCACCGGGTCTTCGAGCGTGGTGACATTAATGCCGCGTTCTGCGAGCGCATCGAGCGTCGAATAAAGGGTGGTCGTTTTGCCGCTTCCAGTCGGCCCGGCAATCAGCAAAATGCCGTTCGCGCGCGAAATCAACGCGCGATATTGCGCATATTGCTCGTCTGAAAAACCGAGCGTCTCAACGTGGCGCAGCAGCAAAATCGGGTCGAGCAGGCGAATCATGACCTTTTCCCCAAACGTCATGGGCATGGTTGAAATGCGCAGCGTCATGTCGCGCCCATGAAAACTGAAATGCGTCCGCCCATCCTGCGCTTTGCGTTTTTCGGAAATGTTCATGCCGCCTAACGCTTTAAATCGCATCAACATGTTGTTATGAATTCCCTGGGGAATCTGTTTTACATCATACAACATCCCATCAATGCGAAAACGAATTTGCGATTGAAATTGGCGCGGCTCAAGATGAATCTCGCTCGCCCGTTGTTCGCAAGCGTATTGCAGCATGAGGTTGACGGCCGTCACAATATTCGCGTCGTTCGCGTCATCGGCATTCACCGAAGTCATCCCTCCCGGAACGGCCGGTGCGGTCTCATCTTTGGAAGCGGCGCTGGCGGCGCTCACTGACGCTTCGAATCCTTCAAAGTGCTTTTGCGAGGCTTTTTCGGCTTCCTGAATTTTGTAGCATTCCTCAATAGCATGAAAAATGTCGCTTTTCAGGCTAATGACTGGCCGAATTTCCATCTTCGTGACATTGCGGA
The DNA here is from genome assembly GCA_000739515.1 of Candidatus Moduliflexus flocculans. Taxonomy (GTDB): domain Bacteria; phylum Moduliflexota; class Moduliflexia; order Moduliflexales; family Moduliflexaceae; genus Moduliflexus; species Moduliflexus flocculans. The sequence continues at coordinate 389,060 of DF820457.1, read as the reverse complement.
GCGTATCAAGCATTTCGACATTTAATGGATTGACAACCGCGATAAACAACATGTTTTTAGACATGGAAACCGGAAATATGGCGTGCTTTCGAGCAAATGGCGCAGAAATTTTCGAGGCGAGCTTGCAGGATTCAACTTTGTTCAATTCAATCCGTAAAAACGGCAATTTCCAATGCGCCGCCAGCGCCCGCATGATCAGTTCTTCAGAGAGAACCGTTTGTCCGTCTGCCGCGCTGACAAGGTGCATCGCGCAAAGAACATCTATGGCCGTCAGCGTGTTCACATCAACGCCAGCCTGCTGTTTCAACTGCGCTCGTATGTCGCTTTCCTGCTGAAGCACTGTTTGGATTTGCTGCTCGTTCAACAGCTTATGCTGCTGAAGCACTTTGCACACAAATTCAAGTTTTAATGATGTCATTCGTATGACTCCTACAAGAAAAACCGCGCAGATGACGCAACCTGCGCGTTCATTGCTCTGTGCCATATTTCTAAAATTCCTCTGCTGAAATAGAGCGATCATTCGCATGAAAGGTTGAATAGAAATGCGCAAAACCGTTATCTCTCGGCTTTATTGTCGGGCAAGACGCCCGCTCGAAATACTTTCCAAACAGAATCTTCATCGTTATCTGACAGTTGCGCCATACCTATGTTGCTGTTGCGATGGCAGCAATCTTTTAGCGAATCCTTCGTAGAAACCCCTTGACAAGAACAGGTGATGTTTATATGGAACGAGTATGAAAATGTTATGCATTCTGAATCCAGTCGCAGGCGGCGGGCGCGTGACGCAAGAGGTGAAATCCTTATTGCAGTCAATGACGAGATGGGCCGATTTGTGCATTGACATCGCGTTGACTGAAAAACAGGGAGATGCAACGCGTTTTGCGATTAAGGCAGCACAAGAAGGGTATAGCATCGTTGCAGCGGCGGGCGGCGATGGCACAATTAACGAAGTCGCATCTGGCTTAATCGGCAGAGACGCCACATTAGCGATCCTCCCATTAGGCTCCGGCAACGGATTAGCGCGTTCGCTTGGCATTCCGTTGAAGTATCAAGATGCCTGCCGCGTCTTGTTAGAAGGCACTGCGCGGAAAATTGATGTCGGACAGGTCGAGGGACGCAATTTTTTTGCCACTTCCGGCGTCGGATTTGACGCGCATGTCGGGAAACTTTTCAATGAAACTCCCGGACATTCCAGAGGGATCAGGCCATACGTGCAAATTGCGGTGTCAGAATTTTTTAATTATACGCCGGATAATGTGATTCTTCGGTGTAACGGGAAAACGTATTGTTATACGCCGCTCGTCCTGACGGTTGCCAATACCGAGCAATATGGGGGCGGTGCGATTATCGCCCCGGGAGCGCAGCCTGACGATGGTTTATTTGATGTTGTTGTCATTCCGCAGACCGATCCGCTGACGCTGGTCACACAGATTCCCAAATTATTCTTTGGCGAAATGCATACCTTTCCGAACAGCAAGACACATCGCACCGCTTCATTAACGATTACCAGAAATTTTCCAGGTCCGGCACATGTGGATGGAGAATCTTTTATGGCTGGCGAAGTGCTGCAATATACGCTGCTACATCAGGCGCTCAAAGTGCTTGTGCCGCCGAAATCAGCGAAACCGTCATAATACATTCGAACATGGATTTTTAGGAGTGCCAAATCTTGATTTGACACGCGACATCAAGATTTCGCACTCCTAAAAACTCATGACGTCGCGTAGCAGAACGATCAGGCACTCATTCCGAACGATTCATCTATGACCCATCTTGCGTCTTTTTCGTTGTTTTTTGCGCTGGCATGTGCCATGTATGCCCTGATTGCCGGTGGCGTCGCGTTGGTGATGCGCAGCTCGCGCTGGTTGACCAGCGCAACGCGGGCGCTTCAAGCGCTTGCGGGCTTGCTGACGCTCGCCATGCTGCTGTTGCTATTTTTGCTCTTGCTGCGAGATTTTCGCGTCGAATATGTCGCCGCGTATTCCAGTCTGAATCTCCCGCCGATTTACGTCCTCTCCGCGCTCTGGGCAGGGCAAGAAGGCTCGCTGTTGTTTTGGGGATGGAGCATGACGATATGCAGTGTGTTATTCGTCTGGTCAGCGCGACGCGAAGCCATCAAGGAACGCTTCGGCTTACGCCGCGTTCCGCGCCTGCTCCGCAGTTTTCCAGTCTATGCTGATGAGCTTGCCGTGGCCGAGATCGTGCTGGCAGCCGTGCTAACCGGTTTTTTGCTGCTGCTTGTGACCCATTCGCATCCCTTTCGTGTGCTGTTCGCCCCGCCGAATGATGGCAACGGGTTGAACCCATTGCTGCAAACACCGTATATGGTCGTGCATCCACCGATCTTATTTCTGGGATATGCCGGATTCGTTGTGCCGTTTGCGATGGCATTCGGCGCGCTCTGGGCAGGAACGATTCGCCCGGCCTGGCTGAATATCATGCGGCGCTGGGTGCTGTTTTCATGGTATTTTTTAGGCATCGGCATCTTATTGGGGGCGCACTGGGCTTATCTCGAGCTTGGCTGGGGCGGCTACTGGGGCTGGGATCCCGTAGAGAACAGTTCACTGATTCCCTGGCTGACCGCGACCGCGCTCTTGCATACGCTGATCTTGCAGCAACGCAACGGCAGCCTGCCGCGCTGGAATCTCTTTCTCAGCATCGTCACCTTTCTGCTCTGCGTATTTGCCACGTTCATCACCAGAAGCGGTGTCTTGCAATCGGTTCATGCATACGCCGAATCGCCAGTCGGTGTGTATTTTTTGTTGTTTCTCACCATCGCAAGCGTCGTGACGCTCGCGCTGTTTCTCGCTCGCCGGCGGCAGTTTCGCCCGCCGACACTCCCCATAACATTTCTCTCGAAAGAATATAGCCTACAACTGACCGGCCAATTGTTGATGGGATTCGCGTTTGCCGTGTTATACGGCACACTGTATCCGATCTTCGCGCAACTTCTCAGCGGGAAAAACATCGTCATCAGCGCCGATTTTTTTAATCGCGTCAGCATTCCATTAGGACTGGCGATTTTAGCGCTCATCGGCGTATGTCAATTGCTTCCCTGGAAGCAGGCGGCGGTAAAGATGCTGCGAGGCCGCGTTTTTTTAGCGTTCGCGATTGTTGGAATCGCCATGGCCGCATTCGCGTTTTTCGGCATCCACGCATGGCTGGCGTTACTCACATCTGGATTGGCTGTCCTCGTGGGCGCGACAATACTCTTGCAAAAACATAGCTCTCAGCGTCCGTTTGCAATTTTTCATCTTGGCATTGCTGTTCTATGTGCTGGAATTGCCGTGTCATCGAGTTATAAAATCGAGCAACAAGCCACGCTGAAACAAGGCGAATCAATAATGGTCGGCGCCTATCGGTTCGAGTTTGTCGAACTGATGGATCAGCAAACGACTGAGTATGGCACGGTTTCAGCGCGAATCACGGTTTATAACAATAACAAAATCGTGGCGACGCTCTGGCCGGAAAAGCGGTTTTACAGCGACACTCAGATCACGACAGAGATCGGCCTGAAAACTTCGCTGCTTCGAGATTTGTATGTCATTTTAGATGGGTGGGAAAACGAACGAGAAGCGACGTTTACAATCATCGTCTATCCGGCGATTCTGTTAATCTGGTTCGGCGGGCTTGCGATGTTTACCGCCGGGATGGTCTGGAAATGTTTTAAAGCTTAGGACAATCAGTATCACAAATATTTGACTCATCAGCATTCAAACCGCTCAACAACCGTCAATATCCCCACTTATAGAAAATCCTTGCACTGTCAACCTAATTGTTTCGATGTTCGGCAGTACTGCCGCGTTTTTGATCTTGACAGAGATTCAACGCTTGCGATTGATTGTTTTTAATGTCGTCTATATGATGAAACCCAACCCTGACAGGGTGTTGAACCCTGTCAGGGTTCATTTTCCGTCTTTCATGAAATATACCAGAGTCTTTTTAGATGCGATTGGCTATGAATTTGCGCCGGTGGTGGTAACATCCTCAGAATTGGAGGATCGCCTCAAGCCGATCTACAAAAAATTATATCTGCCGGAAGGCCAATTGGAAGCCCTGACCGGCATTATCGAGCGGCGCTGGTGGCATCCGGGATTTCGGGTGTCGGATGGCGCGATAGCGGCGGCGAAAAAAGCATTGGCAAAATCGCCGGTGCGACCGGATGATCTTGATGTGCTGATTTACGCGGGGGTCTGCCGCGAAAGTTTCGAACCCGCCACCGCCTGCCGCGTGGCGGCATTTGTCGGCGTGAAACCGGCAGCGGCGGTCTATGACATCAGTAACGCCTGCCTCGGCGTCCTGAACGGCATTCTCGACCTCGCCAACCGCATCGAACTCGGCCAGATTCGCGCCGGAATGGTGGTGTCGTGCGAATCGGCGCGAGACATTATGCTCTCCACCATTGAGCGATTAGCGCGGATGCAGGATATGGAGTCGTTCAAATACTCGCTTGCCACGTTGACCGGCGGATCGGGCGCGGTGGCGCTGATTCTGACGGACGGCTCATTTTCAGAAAAACCGCGTCGGCGGCTCGTCGGCGGCGTCACGCAGACCGCGCCGCAGTTTTACGATCTCTGCTGGTGGGGCGTGGATACCGACCCGCAATCGCCGCACTGGCAATATATGCGTACCGATTCGGTCAGTGTGTTAGAAAATGGCGTAGCGCTCGGCAAGCGGACGTGGGAGGCGTTTTTGAACGAATTAAACTGGTCGCCGGAGATGGTTGATCGCGTGATTTGCCATCAAGTCGGCAGTGCTCACCAGCAAACGATTCTGCGGACGCTCGGCATTTCCGAAGAGAAGGATTTCGTGACGTATCCGTATCTTGGCAATATCGGCACGGTATCTTTGCCGTTGACTGCCGGGCTGGCGGAAGAGCGCGACGCGCTTGAAACCGGCGACCGCGTAGCGTTTCTTGGCATCGGCAGCGGCCTGAATTGCCTGATGTTAGGATGGGAATGGTGAACATGCCGTCAGAACGTCGTCAATTTTATCGCACCGCGATTCAACTCACAATTCCAGTGACGATTCAAAATATTTTTATGTCGTCGCTCAATCTGGTGGATACCGTCATGGTCGGCCAATTAGGGGCGATTGAGGTCGCGGCAGTCGGGCAGGCGAATCGTTTTTCGTTTATCCTGATTATCGTCCTGTTTGCGGTCAGCAGCGGCACGGCGATTTTCACCGCGCAATACTGGGGCAAAAAGGATGTCGCTCGCATCGGCAAGGTCACGGCGCTTGCGCTCGCGCTGAATATGACGATTGCGTCCGGGTTTTGCCTTGCGGCGCTGTTTTTCCCAAAGCAGATCATGTTCGCCTTTTCGAAAGACCCGCAATTGATTGCGATGGGAGCGGATTACCTGCGATATGTCGCGCCAGCCGCCGTTTTCGGCGTGATTCCGATGCTCTATTCGTTCGCGTTGCGCAGCATGGAAAATGTGAAACTGCCGATGTACGCCAGCATTCTCTCATTGAGCATGAACACGACGCTCAATTATTGCCTGATTTTCGGGAAATTTGGGTTTCCGGCGCTCGGCGTCAAAGGCGCGGCGATTGCAACCGTCATCTCGCGCGTCATCGAAACGAGCGTGATGCTCTGGTTCAGCAAGCACAACGGGCGCATGCTTGTCGTGTTGGCGGATTTCAGATTCGACGCCGTGCTCATCCGCCAATTTATCAAAACCGCGCTGCCGGTGGTCGTGAATGAATTCGCGTGGGTTATGGCCGTCACGATATACGCCGTCGTCTATGGCCGCATGGGCACATCAGACGTGGCGGCGATGACGATTCTGAATCCGCTCGAACAATTTGCCTCAAGCTGCTTTTTCGGCATTTCCAGCGCGACGGCGACGATGGTCGGCAATAAAATCGGCGCAGGCGAAAACGACATCGCCTATCTCTACGCCAAACGCTTTGCGATTATCACGCCGCTTGGCGCAATGCTGGTCGGCGGCCTTGTCGCGCTGTTCGCGCCGTATGCGGTGCTCTGGTTCAAAGTGCCGCCAGAAGTGCAAACCTTGAGCCGCTATTGTCTCTATGTGTTGAGCGGCGCGCTCTGGATGAAAATGTTTAACATGATTAACATTGTCGGCATTCTGCGCGGCGGCGGCGATACAAAGTTTTCGATGTATTTGGAAATGTGCGCGATCTGGCTGATCGGCGTGCCGTCCGCCTTTCTCGGCGGCATCATCTGGAAACTCCCGATTTACGCGGTGTATGCGCTGACGATGATCGAAGAATTCTGTAAAGTCGCGGTCGGAATCCATCGCATCATTTCGCGCAAATGGATTCATAATTTGACACATCAATAGTTATAACCACGAAACACACAAAATACACGAAAATCAAAACATAGTAAAGTTGAAAAAATAACGCCCAAACACCTCACCCCCTGCCCCCTCTCCGAAGGAGAGGGGGAACTCCCCTCCCACTTTGGGGATGGGCAGGGGGTGGGGTTGTGGTGGATACGTGGAAGTTATTTTTTACATTTTACATACCTGAAAAAATTTCGTGTATTTTGTGTGTTTCGTGGTAAAATTTCATGCGAATTGAACATTTAGCCATCTGGACAAAAGATTTGGAACGGCTCAAGACATTCTACATGACCTATTTCGGCGCGACTGCCGGGAACAAATACGAAAACGCGGCGAAACAATTCGAATCGTATTTTCTGGCGTTCGAATCCGGTGCGCGTCTCGAGCTGATGCGCCGCCCGGATATTCCCGAAACCGCGAACGATCCGATTCATCAGTTTCTCGGCCTGATTCACGTGGCATTTTCCATCGGCTCGGAAAAAGAGGTGGACGCGCTGACCGCGCGATTGAAGCAGGATGGTTATCTTGTATTAGACGGCCCGCGCCGCACAGGCGACGGATATTATGAAAGCTGCGTCCTTGATCCGGACGGCAATCGGCTGGAAATCACGACATAATGCGGTAGGGCGGGATTGCATTCCCGCCTTTTTTCGTGGGGACGCAACCCCGCGCTACTTATGGAGGAATCGCGGGGACGCAACCCCGCCCTACTTATGGAGGAATCGCGGGGACGCAACCCCGCCCTACTTATGGAGGAATCGCGGGGACGTAACCCCGCGTTACCGGATAGTTTTCGGCAATTCGATAATAAACGTTGCGCCTTTGCCGACTTCGCTTTCACAGCGAATATTTCCGCGCATTTTGTGCGTCACTAAATTATAGACGATATGTAGTCCTAAGCCGGTATTCGTTCCGCGCGATGTGGTAAAAAAAGGCTGAAACAGGCGAGACAGATGTTCTGGCGAAATGCCGCAGCCATCGTCAGCATAGCGCACCATAATCGAATCTTCGGCTTCTGCAATCTCAATGCGCAGTTCTCCCGGCGTCTGTTTTGATGGATACGCATGAGTTAACGAATTCATCACCAGACTGTTCATCACATGCGAAAACGCGCCCGGATAACTCTCCATGACAACTGACTCTCCGCCGGAAATCGTCAGGCGATGGTTCGCGGCAGTTAGATCGTTTTTTATGCTGAACAGCGCATTTTCCAGCATCTCACGCACCACAAACCGCCGCTGTTCCACATGCGTTTCATTCACGGCAACTTGCTTAAAGGTCTGAATCTGCCGTGACATCTGCGTCAGATTCGTCATAAGCATGTCGAGCGATTGCTGGCTGATCTGCCAGAAGCGTTCTATCTCGCTGCGCCGCATCTGCCCTTGCGTATAATGCGATTCAAGGTCACGCGAGCGGTCTTGCAGATGTGAGGCTGCCGTGATGCAGACGCCGAGCGGCGTATTAATTTCATGCGCCATGCCAGCCACCAATTCGCCGAGCGCGGCAATCTTTTCCGATTGCACCAATTGCTGCTGCGTCTGCTTCAACGTTTCTAACGACGCCTGCAAATCGGCAGTGCGCGCCGAGACGCGATCTTCAAGCTCTTCATTCAATCGGCGCAGCGCTTCTTCCGCCTGTCGCCGTTCCACCACTTCTGCCTGCAACCCGATATTCGTCTCTACAAGCCGCTGCTGCAACGCTGACAACGTAAGCAGCACATAAATTCGCGTCAGCAGTTCCTCTTTGTCAAATGGCTTGATCAGATAATCGTTGGCGCCAATATTCAGGCCATAGATTTTATCGTACAGATTGCTTTTGGCGGTCAACATCACAATTGGCAGATCGATCAGTCTTTTGTCGCGTCGAATGATTTTGCAGACTTTAAATCCCGACATTTTGGGCATCATCAAATCCAACAGCACAAGTTCCGGCTCTTCTCGATCCAGCAGTTCCAACGCGGCGCTCCCGTTTGATGCGGTCACGACCTGATAGTTATATTGCGTCAATTGCGCTTTGATCACTTCGAGGTTAATCGGCTCGTCATCCACCACGAGAATTTTTTCGCCATTTCCATGCGGAGCAGTCATCAATTGCTGCTCTTTGTCTTCGTCTGTGTCATAAAAGGTATCAGGCAAACCGACGACTGCTCCTGTGCGATGTGCAGTACGATGCTGCTGCGCGTTAATAATCGCATTGACTTTGAAAAGGAGTTCATCCGATTCCACCGGCTTGGCAAGATAATCAATCGCCCCGGCCTGATACCCCTTGATAATATCCGCTTTCTGGGTTTTGGCGCTGACGAAAATCAGCGGAATATTTTTCAAATTCTCCCGCTCCCGCATCCGCATTGCAAACGTGTAGCCGTCCACTAACGGCATCATCACGTCGCAGAGAATCAAATCAACCGTATAGCCGTTGACGACGTCAAACGCTTCTTTGCCGTCGGACGCCTTCCAGACCTCAAAGCCAACATGTTCTAATTGTGTTTTTAAGACCTCGACATTCGTCGGATCATCATCAATCACTAAAATGCGATGCCCCTTGCCGGATATCTGGATCGCGGGTAGATTTTCCACTTTGTTACCTTCCAATTCTTCAACAGCGGGCGCTGAGATAACGGCAACGGAGCGTTCTGACACGCTCTTCGCCTCGCCATTCCAGAGCGTCTCCCCGGCAGGGAGCGTGAAATAAAATTCGCTGCCCATGCCCGGTTCGCTGATGACGCCGATCTCGCCGCGATGGAGTTCCACCAATTCTTTGCTGATTGCCAGCCCAAGCCCTGTGCCGCCGAATTCCCGCGTGGTGGATCCGTCCGCCTGTTCGAACGGCGAAAAAATCCGTTCCTGCGCCTCGCGCGGGATGCCGATGCCGGTATCTTTCACCAGAATTTTGACCATGTCGCCTTCCTGTTGCGCCGAGACGGTGACAGACCCTTCGCGCGTGAATTTGACGGCATTGCCGAGCAGATTGGTTATAATCTGCTCCACTTTATCAAGATCGCCACGCACTTCCGGCAGATTCTCTGGAAAATCCATCCGCAGTTCAAGCCCCTTTTCATCCGCCTGCGGACGGAGAAACGCCAACGCCACCTCCACCACTTCCGGCAGCGGAAAGGGGCGAATATGCAATTCAAGTTTGTTCGAGCGGATTTTCGAGAAATCCAAGAGCGAGTTCACCAAATGCGAGAGGCGTTTGCTGCTTTGCAGGATCATGCGCACATGTTTGCGCTCTTCCGGATTCAGCGCCCCATCAACGCCGCTCAGCAGGGCGTCCGCTAATCCGGCGATGCCGTTGAGCGGGGTACGGAGTTCATGCGAGGTGTTGGACAAAAACTGGTCTTTCATTTTATCCAATCGTTGTAATTCGGCATTCTGCTGTTCCAACCGCTGGCGCTGCTCGTCAATCTGCTGGAAATCGTCTCGAATCTGCGTGATCATACCATTAAATGAGTCGGCGAGCAGCCCGATTTCATCGTTGCTTTCGACCTTTGCCGCGATGTTCAGATTGCCCTGTTTCATCTCTGACATGGCATTCACTAAACGCATAATCGGCTGAACAATCGCCGAACTCAACCCTAAGGCTTCAAGCACGGCAAGCGCGCTGAAAATGACGGCAATGCCAAACACCACCCGAATAAAATTCTTTTTCTGTTTTTCTTCCAAAGAACGAGGATAATGGATTGTCATCGCACCGATCTGCGACTGTTGATCGCCAAGCGTCAATGTTCCCTGATAATACGACGTTCCCTGCACAGTCATTTCAGAAAAGCTGAGTACCGGCATAAGAGGAAACGCTTCAAAATTCAATTCTTGTGGAACATCACGCTGGGGAGCAGGCAAAGACTTAAAAGCGGGCAACGTGCCGACGCTGAGAGACTCTCCAACAAAAATATTGACCTCTGCACCTGCTAATCTGGCGTATCGCCTGGCATCTTTCGATTGAATTGCGCGCTGCACGACACAAATCCCTTGTAATTCGCCGCGTTCAATAATCGGCATGGTAAATTTTAATGCCAGGAATGTTTGAAATTGGCTCAATTCAATGGAGAGCCGTTCTGGCACAGCGTCGGCATACGTTGTCGAAAGATTGTCTAACAACGGGTGCGCTGGGATTTCGTCTATCGTCTGCATGGCTGCATACCAACGGTCGCCCGGATTCAATATGACAAAGGTTTCCGCGCTTAATCCCGGAATCAATGCGCCTGTCGTCATCGTTCCAGCCTCATTCCGATAAGTGGTCAATAATTTTCCGTGTTTATTATAGATGACAATTTCAGCCGCATCCACTAATCCGGCAAAATCCCGCATCCGCGAAGCAATCGCATCAATGTATGTCATGCTTTTTTTGACAGACCAGAGTAACGATTCTTTATCGGTCTGATCAAATTCTTGTTCGATGAGTTGCAACGTATATAATGGTTTTGACACAGAATTTTCGAGGAATTGATTGATTTGTATCGGGATGTCATGCGCTTTCGTGGCAAAATCATCCAAAATCATCGTCATCGCCGTAGAAATGCTCTGCTGCGATCTCTCGCGAATATCGCGCGTAAAGAGATAGTAGTAGGTCACTGACATGGCGACAATCATCAACATGATCAGTAAATAAATCCGCAGCAAGACTTTCCGTCGTAAACTCATGGTGAATTCATTTCCTGAAAAAGTCGGTCAACAAGGTCGCAAAGCAATGTAACATCAGGTGACACTCATCATGAAAAAGGGGATGAAATTGTCAATAAAATCCATAATTTTCCTGGAAGTTATCGTGAAAATTCCAATAAAATTCTGTTGACAGCATCAAAAAATACGATACACGCCTTTGGTTAAGCGACCATGGTTACGCAACAGAATCGATCACCGCGAATTCCCCTCCTGGGAGCAGGGCTGTTACGTTCTATTGTTTGCCCTGAAAGGGCAGATCATATTAGTTAGCCCAGGGTGAAACCCTGGGAAGAAGACGGTTCAGCGGTCACGCTCTGAAAGAGCGTTTCAATGAGGCGCTCTTTCAGAGCGCGACCTCCGCTCACCTCCTGTTCCCAGGGTTTCACCCTGGGCTAATATGATTCGCGCCGTTGGCGCGTTTGAGAACTTCACAGCCCTGATCCTGGGAGGGGAATCGCGGAGACACTGCGTAGCATCAATTCCTTATGACCGCCGTCTTTCAAAGAATATTAACCTTTCACCGAAACGGATAACCTCTCCATGACCTTAGCAGAATTTCTTGATGAAATTTATCGCCTTGACATTCGAATATTCGTCAGCGGCGAACGGCTGCATTATCGCGATCCGCATCATGCGTTGACTCCTGAACTCCGCGCAAAACTTGATCATTACGAAACAACACTCCTGGCGTATTTACGACGCCCTCAGGGTGATTCGCTCCCATTTTACCCACTCTCCTCTATTCAAAAAACCTTGTGGGTTCTCTACCAGAGCGCGCCGCACAGTGAGGCATACAACATCAAATTTGACGCCCGCATTTTTTCGAAAATTGATATTCCTGCCTTTCGGCGGGCGCTGCAAGGCTTAATAGATCGGCACGTTTCGCTTCGCACGACCTATATCACGATTGATGGCGAACCCGTGCAACAGATTCAGGAACAGCAGGAGGTCTGTTTTGACGTGATTGACGCCACTGACTGGGAATCGGAAGAACGCAACCGCTGTTTGCAGGAAAAAGCGAGCCAACCGTTTGATTTAGCGCATGGCCCGCTGCTGAGAGCCTCACTCTTTTCTCTTCCCAAAGGACAGTATATTTTTTGGCTGTTAATTCATCATATTGCCGCTGATTTTTGTTCCCTTGAAATCCTGATAAACGAATTGGGCGTGTTGTACGCCGCGGAAATTGCAAACCATCCATCGCCATTACCGCCGTTGAGCAGGCAATATACCGATTATATCCGCTGGAAACTCGACATGTTGGCCGGGGCTGAAGGGGAATGGCATCGCGCGTATTTCCAGCACCGTTTTGACGGAGAATTGCCGATCCTTCACCTGCCAACAGACCGGCCTCGCCCACCAGCGCAAACTTATCATACCTCATCGCGTTTCTTTCCGCTCAGTGCAGCATTGACGCAGCGGCTTCACAAAACCGCGAAACGTGAGCGCACCACATTGCACGCCCTGTTAGTCTCCGCGTATGTTGTGTTTTTGCGTCGCCATACTGGCCAGGAAGATATGATTATCGGCATTCCGGCCTCAGAACAAGGCCATCGTCATTTTAAAGGTGTCGTAGGATTTTTTGATAATCCATTGCCACTCAGAGCAGATCTGTCTGGAAATCCGACGTTCAGAGCCTTGCTTCGCAGCGTGCATCAAGGCATCTGGGAAGCGTTCGATCATGCTGATTACCCCACCCATCTGTTGGCAAAAGAACTTCATCTCCATCGAGACGCCAGTCATCCCCCGCTATTCCAGACGATCTTCATGCTGCAAGAATCTCAGCGCGAGAAGAATATCCTGCCGTTCCTGGTTGGGCAGGGGGACGAACGGATTGATGTCGGCGGATTAACGATGATTTCAATGGGGCAGGAGGAGCAGATGATGACATTCGTAGACCTTCAGGTGACGATGCTTGAAGATCATGGCAGTTTTTTAACCTACTGGCAATACAACAGCGATCTGTTCGATGAAACAACAATTGAGTGCATGGCGGAACGTTTTCAGGTCTTGCTGGAAGGAATTACCGCCAATCCTGAAGAACGGATCGGCTATTTACCAATATTAACCGACATGGAACGGCATACGCTCCTTGTGGAATGGAATCAGACCGCCACCGATTATCCGAAAAATGCGTGCATTCACGAATTATTTGAGGAACAGGTTATCCAGACGCCGGATGCGGTGGCGGTTGTGTATAACGGCGAACGCTTAACGTATCAGGAACTCAATCAACGCGCCAATCAACTCGCTCATTACCTGCGTAAATACGGCGTCGGGCCAGATGTTCCGGTCGGACTCTGCCTTGAACGTTCTATAGAAATGGTGGTCGGACTGTTAGGCATTCTGAAAGCCGGGGGAGCCTATGTGCCTTTAGACTCTTCATTTCCCAATCAACGCCTGACAAAGATGATTGAAGACGCTGAACTTTCTGTCATCATTACACAAAAAATGCTCGATTTCCGCCAGCCATTAAGAAAGGTTCAAACAATAGCCTTTGATGTGGCGTATGAAGAAATTGCATCGGAATCTTCAGAGAACCTCCCCTTAGCAGTAACTTCCCGTACTCGCGCATATATTATGTATACTTCCGGCTCGACGGGAGAACCTAAAGGAGTTTGTATTGTTCATCAAGGTGTCATCAGGCTTGTAAAAGGCACGAATTACATTACATTTTCTCCAGAAGATACAATTTTACAATTAGCCCCGATTTCGTTTGACGCATCAACATTTGAAATCTGGGGAAGCCTATTAAATGGAGCCACGCTTGTATTGATGCCTGGCGTCAAACCATCCTTAAAGCAAATCGCTCAGGCAATTCGCATCCATAAAATTTCCACGCTTTGGCTGACTGCCGGCTTGTTCCACCTCATGATTGAAGAACATATTGATGATTTACGCTCGATACACCAGCTTCTAGCGGGTGGAGATGTGCTATCCCCTGAACATGTTCATAAAGCGCTTCATACCTTAACCGATTGCACTCTTATTAACGGATACGGCCCGACAGAAAATACGACATTTTCATGCTGTTTTCCAATGAAAGGAGGGACACTTCTCAAAAACCATTCTATCCCAATCGGACGTCCAATTGCGAATAGTCAGGCATATATCCTTGATAGGCATCTTCAGCCACTTCCAATTGGCGTGGCAGGAGAATTGTTTGTTGGTGGCGATGGATTAGCGCGTGAATACCTTCATGCCTCAGAATTGACGCATGAAAAATTTATCCCGCACCCGTTTTCTGATGAGCCGTCTGCGCGGCTGTATAAAACTGGCGATATAGCAAGGTTTTTACCTGATGGAAATATCGAATTTCTTGGGCGATACGATCAACAAGTAAAGATTCGAGGTTTTCGAGTGGAATTAGGAGAAATTGAAACTGCTCTAAAAAACTATCCGGTCATAAACGACGTTGTGATAACCACTCAGGAACATATTCCAGGATAAAAACGATTAATCGCGTACCTCACGTTAAAATCAAACACGGCTGAATATCGGGAGGATACGCTCGATTCGGCAATTCAACACGCGCAAGTTTCTCAATGGCAGCAATTATATGATGTCACTTACACTCAGGGCGCTTTTGTTAGCGATCCAACATTTAATATTACCGGCTGGAATAGCAGCTATACCAGGCAACCGATTCCAACAGAAGAAATGCGCGAATGGGTAGAACAGACTGTGTGCCGGATAACATCTCTTCAGCCGAATCACGTGTTAGAAATTGGGTGTGGCACCGGGTTGCTCCTTTTTCGAATTGCCCCTCATTGCCAGCAGTATTGGGGGATTGATTTTTCGAAAATTGCATTGAATGCAATTCGACAATACATCGCAACGCCAGGTCATGAATTACCGCACGTCTCATTATTTCAACGAACCGCAGACAACTTCGAAGGAATTCCATCAGCATGTTTCGATGTTCTGATTTTAAATTCAGTTTCACAGCATTTTCCAGATATTGCCTATTTATTTCAGGTAATCGAAGGAATGATACACGCCGCTCAACCAGGAGGAGTTCTTTTTATCGGTGATGTTCGCAGCCTTCCATTATTAAAACTGTTTCATCTCTCCGTGCAACTCTATCAAGCTCCGACATCACTATCAATCCCTCAATTGCGGCAGCGAGTACAACGCCATCTTGACAAAGAAAATGAAGTGGTGATTTCGCCAGAATTTTTTCTGGCATTACAACAGTATTTTCCGCAAATCACTCATATCCAAATTCTTCCTAAACGTGGTTGTTTTCAGAATGAACTCACTCGTTTTCGATATGATGTGATGCTTTATATGGCTCCTCATCTCCCATCTGTCCCGCCAATAACCTGGATTGATTGGCAAAAGCGACCATTGACTGTTCAGGCAATCCGCCAGAAACTACAAAAAGAATCTCCTGATTTTTTAGGGATTCAGCGTATTGCCAATGCCCGATTGATGAAAGATATACGTGCATCAGAACTTCTTACTCATCATAATATCAAAACGGTCGGCGAACTGCGAACTCTTTTGGATAATATTGTTCCATTACAAGGGATTGATCCTGAAGATTTATGGGCGCTCAGCGATGATTTGCCCTATCAGGTTGATATGAATTGGGCAAACGCTGACCCCGAAGGATTATATGATGTTCTTTTTATCAAATACGAACAGCAAAACCAACCACAGGTAAAGCAGAGGCTTTATGCATTTCCTACCCAACCTCTTGAAAATAAGCCGTACACAACATACGCTCATAATCCCTTGCGAGTGGGGGAACAACATAAATTCATCCCTCAATTGCGGGAATATTTACATGAACAACTCCCGGATTATATGATTCCATCAACATTCATCCTCGTTGATAAATTTCCCTTCACCCCAAACGGAAAGATTGATCGAAAGGCATTACCCTTGCCGGACAGAACACGACCTGAGTTGGAAACGGCATATGTACAACCCCATTCAGAACTTGAAACGACGTTATGCAAGCTCTGGGCAGAATTGCTTGACATGGAATATGTGGGAATTTACGATGATTTTTTTGAATTAGGAGGTGATTCGTTGACAGCCACTCGGCTTGTTTCCTATTTACGAAGTGCGTTCGGCGTAGAGTTATCGATTTCTGATGTATTTGATGCCCATAACATTGCCACATTAGCAGCACATATTGAAAATATCTTCATTGAAGAGATCGAATCCCTGAGTGAAGAAGAGGCTCAACAACTTGCGTTTAGCGTGTAAAAGCAGAAGCGCAGTATCTTGCGTTCTATAAACCATCACTTATTCAAGGAGGAAATGATTATGAGAAAATTTTGGATGATTCTATTGATTCTCTGTTTCCAATTATCGAGTTTGATGATGTTTTCAGTGGATGCCCTGGCGCAAAAAGATACCTTAATTATCGGCAAGCAAGATGATACTGCGTCACTTGATCCTGCGAAGGGCTATGAAGCAGGAGCCTGGGTATTGTTATGGCAGATGTATGAAACACTTGTGACTTTTGAAGGGGATAATTATATCAAACCAGTTCCAGGGCTGGCGGAATCCTGGGAATTGTCTGAAGATGGCAAAACTTGGATTTTTCACATCCGAAAAAATACACAGTTTTCAACCGGAAATCCTGTGAATGCCGATGCTGTTGTCTATTCATTACATCGTGCGATTGCGTTAGCCAATCCTTCATCCTGGGTATTAACCCAGTTCGGCTTGACGGAGCAAACAATCACTAAAATAGATGAGTACACTGTTCAGATGATGTTGAATAAGCCGTATGCGCCTGAATTATTCCTTGCATGTTTAATTCCTCCGGTCGCAAGCATTCTTGATCCTGTCATTGTTAAAGAGCATGAGCAAAATAATGATTGGGGGAGCGCGTGGCTGGAAGAGCATTCTGCTGGAAGTGGTCCATTTGTGATGGGAGAACAGGTGCGTAATAAATCTTATGTGCTGGAAAGAAATACGTTTTATCAACGAGGCATACCCAAATTTAACCGCGTTATCGTAAAAGTGGTACCTGAACCAGTAGAACAAATGCTCCAATTGCAGGAGAGGCAGATTGATGTTGCACTAAATCTTCAGCCAGATCAAGTGCAAGAACTTGTAAACACGCAAGATATTCGCATCTTTGATACATTATCCTTCTTTTTTACCTTTATCGGCATGAATAACGCGTATCCCCCGTTAGGCAATTCGAATGTCCGAAAAGCCATCCGGTATGCCGTTGATTATGATCGCATCATCAGCAATATTTTGCAAGGTACGGGAGAGAAAATCCAGACGTTCATTCCCAAAGGACTTTTCGGATATTGGCCTGAAACGCCTTATACACACAATATCGAAAAAGCAAAACAACTTCTCGTTGAGGCCGGTTATCCTGAAGGATTTGATGTTGAATTGAAATGTTTGAATTATTCTCCCTGGATAGATTTAGCCTTGCAATTAAAGAAAAATCTGGGGGATATTGGTATCAAAGTCACAATCAATCAGGGAACAGGCGCAAAATTAATGCCAGAACTTTTTAGCAGTCGGAAAGAGTTTCAAATGTACGTTTGGGAGTGGGGGTTTGATTATCCTGACCCTGATGCGCTTGCGAAATCGATCGCTCATAGCGACAGCCCTGGCGATGACGCGACAATACAGGCAGTGGCATGGTGGTGTAATTATGTCAATTTACAAACGTCAAAATTAGTTGAACAGGCGGCAAGCGAACTTGATTCTGATAAACGGCAAGCGCTCTATCGCCAAATTCAGGAGATTATCCTTGATGACGGGCCATTAGCCATTCTTTATACTCAAACGTATCAGCATGGCGTACGTTCGGAAGTTGCAGACAGAATTAGTTTTCCATCTATCATCTGGGTGCCGTTTCCGATTTTGAAGTAAACACAGCAACCAATCTTTGCCTGAGAAACAACCTGAAAATGAAAGAGATCAGTGAACAATACCAGAAACGATTAACACTCTCAAATGCGAAACGAGCTCTGCTCGAACAACGCCTCCAGGGAAAATTCAACATGGGCGGAACTTCTTCACACTCCATCCCGCGCCATCCCCGTTCCGACGCGCCAACACCGTTATCATTTGCTGAACAGCGTCTCTGGTTTCTCGAAGAATTGGAGGAAAGATATCCGACCTATACGATCCCATTCGGTTTTCGCCTCAAAGGGCAGTTGAATGTGGCGGCGCTGGAACAAAGCGTGAATGAGATTGTGCGGCGGCACGACACGTTACGTACATCTTTTACAGCCATAAAAGGCGTGCCACATAAACAGATTCTCTCCACACTCACGCTGCCGCTCCCGGTTCATGATCTCCGCCAGTTTCCCGCAGCAGAACGCGACAAGAGGCTGCAAACGCTTGTGCAGCAGGAAGCCCGCTATCTCTTCGATCTCGCGCAATGCCCGCTTTTACGGGTCGCGCTGCTGCGTCTCGCCGACCAGGAACATCTCTTTTTATTGACGATCCATCATATTGTGTACGATGGCTGGTCAATCGGGGTCTTCATGCGCGAGTTGAGCGCGTTATACAATGCCTTTGCCACAGGAAAATCATCCCGCAGTGCCTTTTTATGCGCCCCGCAGATTGCGAATTAATTCCCTATGCAGAACAGAATTGTTACGATCTCGTTCCACGCTCTGCGTGGAATGCCGACATCTCGCCGCTCTGCGGCGGAAATAGACACAGAGCAATGGGATAAATTTTACGCCGCGTCATCTTCGCCGAGGTAGGCTTGAATGACGTGTGGATTCTGCTGAATTTCGTTCGGCGTGCCTTCGGCAATCGCCCGCCCGAAGTCAATCACTTTGATGCGCTCGCAGACGCTCATCACGACGCGCATGTGATGCTCGATCAGCCAGATCGTCAGATTGAACTGCTTGCGAATCCAGTGAATCAATTCGATCAAATCATTCACTTCGCTGGGGTTCATTCCGGCGGCGGGTTCGTCTAACAGCAGCAGTTTCGGGTCAACCGACAGCGCCCGTCCGATTTCGACCCGGCGCTGCAAGCCATAGGGCAAGTTTTTCGGGTATTCGTGGGCATAAGCGGTCAAGCCCAAAATTTCCAACATTTTATCCGCCACTTTGCCCGCCTCTTTTTCGCTATTTTTAAATGCGGCGGTGCGGAATGTCGCGCCCCACAGATGATACGCCAAGCGGTGATATTGTGACACGCAGAGGTTTTCCCGAACGGTCAGGCTGTTCCAGAGCCGGATATTTTGAAAGGTGCGCGCTAACCCTTTTGCCGTCACCTTATGTGGGCGCAGGCCGACAATATCCTGCCCCTGAAATCGAATCGAACCACCGCTCGGCTGATAAAAGCCGCAGACCACGTTAAACACTGTCGTTTTGCCCGCGCCGTTCGGCCCAATCAAACCGATCAATTCGCCATCCTCAATCGTCAGATTGAAGTCATCAACAGCGGTCAACCCGCCGAATACTCGTTTGAGATGAGAAACTTCCAGCACACTCATTTATCGTTCCTCCTGCGGGGAAAACCATTTGCGTAATTTCGGAAACACATCGGTCAGTTCGCGATGTCCTAACAATCCTTCGGGGCGGTACTGCATCAGCATGAAGAGCAAAAATGGAATAACCACCCATTTATTGACCAACAGCGGCACAATCACTTTTTCTAACGGCGCGGAAATCAGCCCCCAGAAACCGCCATCTGGCACAGCGGCGACCAGCGTTTCTAATGGCGCAGAGATATAGCGATGCAATTCTAACAACACGGTAAACAGGATTGCGCTCAGCACCGAACCGCTTAACGACCCCATGCCGCCGAGGTAAATCATCACTAAGACTTCGGTGGATTTCATGATGGAAAAGCTCCCCGGATTCACGTAGCCGAGGATATGCGCAAACAGGCCGCCCGCAATGCCAGCTAATCCGGCGGAAAGCATAAAGGCGACCACTTTGATATGGCGCGTGTCAATTCCCATGATTTCAGCGGAAATTTCGTCGTCGCGAATCGCGAGCATCCCTTTGCCATAATTGGAATTGACAAAGCGATAAATCACTAACACTGTCAAGCCGGTGGCGATCAGAATCCAGATCATCATCCAGGGGAGGTTGACGACTTTCGTCATTTCGTTGATCACGTTGCGCATCCCCATAAAGCCGCGCGCTCCGCCGATCTGCTCGATGTTTTCAATCAAGCTTTTGACAATGTAGTTGACCGCTAAGGTGATAATCGCCAAATAATCGTCGCGAGTTTTGAAGGATGGAATCGCGATAAACAAGCCTGCTAATGACGCCACAACTCCGCCGATCAGGAGCGTGACCGGAAACAACACAATCGCGAATGACGGCGACAGCGCGGGCGGCCCGAAGACCTGACTTTTCGTAAAGAGCCAGACATTCAACACCGAAGTCACATACGCCCCGATTGCCATAAATGCCGCATGGCCGCAGGTAAACTCCCCCATATAACCATTAACGATGTTGAGGCTGGAGGACAAAATAATGTTAATACCGATATACATGATGACAAGCTGGATGTATGCATTCAGAAGTTTGCCTTGTGAGAGGCCGACAATCAGCCCTCCGACCAGCAGATAAAGAAGAAGCCCCGTATATTTCCGCATGAATAAGTTACAGTTTAATGGCCACCACGAAACACACAAAATACACGAAAAAATAGAACACTGATGAGGCTGATTAGACTGATTGATCCTGATTTTTTTCTGGTTTTTTATCAGGATTATTCAGCGTTCTATTTTTTCGTGTATTTTGTGTGTTTCGTGGTAACTAATTACAAAAATTAAATTTTCGTTGCCTTTGCCACGCCGAAGATGCCGGTTGGCCTGACGCTGAGAATGGCTAATAAGATGGAGAACGCAATCAAATCCCGGAATGTGGACGGGAAGAAGGCGACGGTCAAAATTTCGACAAAGCCCAACAAAAAGCCGCCGATAAACGCGCCGCGAATATCGCCGATCCCGCCGAGCACGGCAGCGATAAACGCTTTCCAGCCAATCATCGCACCCATGTACGGTTCTAACACGGGGTAAGCCGTGACGAACAACACGCCAGCCAGCGCCGCCATTGACGACCCAAGCACAAACGTAAACATGATGACCTGATCCACCGGAATTCCCATCAACGGCACCGCCATTCGATCATACGAAATTGCCCGCATTGCCATGCCAAGCCGCGTATGGCGGATAATAAATTGGAGCAGCACGAAGACGAGAATCGCGGCGATAATGACAAACACCTTGATATTTGTAAACGACACGCCGCCGATGGAATAGACCTGTTTTTCAATCAAATCCGGGAATTTCAGGCGTCGCGCCCCTAAAAGCGCCAAGTTGCCATTTTCCAGCAATAAGCCAGCCATAAGCGCCGTGATGACGACATAGAGCCGCCCCGCGCCTTTGCGCCGCAACGGGCGATACGCGATGCGCTCGATGCTCACGCCGACAACGGCGGTCAGCACCATCGAAATCAGGATACAGAGAATAAACACCACTGAATTCGGCAATTGAAACGGCAGGTGAATGGCATACGTGCCGAGCAGAAACGCGGAGGCGAAAAATCCGAAATACGCGCCCACCATGAAAATATCGCCATGCGCGAAGTTAATCAGGCGCAAGACGCCATACACAAGGGTATAGCCCAATGCAATCAGCGCGTAAAAACTCCCCCATTGCAGGCCGTTTAACAGGTTTTGAATAATGCTTTGCATAACATGTTCTATTGTTTTTCGCCCTGAAAGGGCATAATCATATTAGCCCAGGACGACAGCCCTGGAGGGAAAGACACCGCGACTACGAACCTACGCCCTGAAGGGGCATCTCATCATTTTTAAAACGCTCTTTCAGAGCGAAAAGCTCAACATAACCATATTCCCAGGACTTCGTCCTGGGCTAATATGAATTGCGCCGTTGGCGCATCGAAACTTCGTAGAGACGCCCCGCTGGGGCGTCTCTACGATGAATAAACAATTTCGCACAATTCGTCCGGCGTGGCGGCGAGATGCCGCGCCCCGGCATTGACAAGCTCTTCGCGGCTGCCGTAGCCGTATAACACGCCGATACAATCCATATTGTTCGCGTTCGCGCCGATCACGTCATGTTTCCGGTCGCCAATCATCCAGCAGGCATCGGGCGCAAATTGCTCGGCGTTCAGCGCATGCGCTAGCAAATCGGCTTTTTCATTCAACCGCCCGTCTAACTCGCTGCCATATACGTTTGTAAAATATTCGGCAACGTCAAAATGCCGCAGAATGTCTTCGGCAAACAGGCGCGGTTTTGATGTCGCAATATACAATTGAAACCCTTCCGATTTCAGCCGACACAATGTCGCGGGAATCGCCTGATAGAGCGTGGCTTCAAATTTTCCGACCGTCCTGAATCGTTCGCGATAGAATTGAACGCCTGCGTCAACCAACCGTTCATCAGTTGTTTGAAGCAATTCGGCAAGGCTGCGAGATAACGGCGGGCCGATGCACCAGAGCAACTCGTCGGCATCGGGGACGGGAACGTCTAATTTCTTCAGCGCGTATTGCAGGCACGTCGTAATGCCGATTTTGGGGTCAATTAACGTGCCGTCTAAATCAAAAAACAGGTGACGCTGGTTCATACATAAATAATCAGTAGAGACGCACGGCCGTGCGTCTCTACAATAATTACATCACGGGCAAACAGATTTGTAGAATTCGAACGCGCCGGTATCGCTGATTTTTACGATGACTGCGCATTTACTCGGATCGTTTTTGCCGTTAAAGGACATCTTGCCAGTAATCCCATCGAATTCTTTCGTGCTTGCCAACTGCTCGCGGATCGCGTCGCGGTCTTTCTGCACGTCGCCGGTCAAGCCGCCGGTGTTTTGAATGGCTTGCAGCAGCAGATTCATTGCATCCCACGTCAACGCGCCGACATCATCCGGAATATAGCCGTATTTGGCGTTGTACTTGTCAATAAACTCTTTGGTTTTCCCCTGCGCCCCGGCAGCCGCGTAATGTGTGCTGAAAAAGAGGCCATAGCAGTCTGCGCCGCAGAGGTTGTTCAATTCCGCCGAGCCCCAGCTATCGCTGCCGACAATCGGTTTCTTCCAGCCCTGTTCATGCGCCTGTTTCGCAATCAACGGCACTTCATCATAATATTGCGGCGTGAACAGAATGTCTGCGCCGGAATTGATGATATTGGTCAACTGGGCGCTGAAATCGCGGTCTTTGGTGGTGAATGTTTCGAACGCCACCACTGAGCCTGCGCCATGAATTTCTTCGAACGAGGCTTTGAAAAATTCGGCTAACCCTTTCGGATAGTCGCTGGCGATATCATACAGCACCGCCGCCTTCTTCGCACCGAGTTCTTCGGTCACGAACTTTGCCAGAACCGGGCCCTGGAACGGGTCAAGAAAACAGGCGCGGAACACATACGGGCGATCCAGCGTGGTATTCGGGTTGGTTGACCAGGGGGAAATCATCGGCGTCATCATGCTATTCGCCACTTCGCCCGCTGGCACGGCTTGCTTGCTCGATTGCGGCCCGATCATCGCTAATACTTCGTCGCTGGTGATCAGTTTCATCGCGGCAGCCGTCGCCGATTCCGCTTTGGATTCGTTATCTTCATAAATAAATTCCAGCGTGTACGTCTTGTCGCCGACTTTCAGGCCGCCAGCGCTATTAATTTCTTCTTTCAGCATTTCCGCCGAAAACTTCGAGCCTTCGCCGACTTTCGGAATATCTCCGGTCAACGGAATATTAAACCCGATTTTGATGGTGTCTGCGGCCAATGCCGGCATGGCGAACAACACCACCGCGATAAGAGCAACAACCATTCTCATGTTACGCATCAGCATCCTCCTTCTGTTGTTTGGTGAATCGAATTACAACGATTTCATGCTTCCGACGGGAACGTTCACATTCAACAATTCTGCCACGTTAAAAAATACCCAAATTTCCCACAAAATAAGCCGAATCCGTTATTCTTCGAATACAAATTTCTGACAATGTTGTCATTTTCTCTTCTAAAAAACACAACATTGTCAAACAGGGACAACGACAAGAGAAAACAACGCCGATAGACTGCATGACTGAATCTGTGTCAAGAGAAAATCCGCCTGAGAATGCGATAAGGAAAATGCGAGATTTTCCTTGCCAAAAAAGCGCGTTGGTGGATGTAATTACAGGGGTTCTTCCTCATTCGTTTTCAACAAAACTCTCTCTGGAGGTTTTATTATGTTATTGATGGAACTTGAGCGAGAAATCGTGCCGCTCCCACGCAATGAAAAATTCGAATTAATGCGTTTTTTATTAGAACAGTTGGCCGAGTCAGACAATGAAAATGATGCTCGCGATGCCGAATTGATCGAATCCAGACGGCACGAACCGACCTTTTTGCTAACGGACACTTCCGCCGTGAAAACACCTGTCAGACACTTCCAAAGTGTCTAACAGGTATGCTTTTATGACTCTGCACGAACTGCAACAGCACTACCATTTTGCACCGGATATTATCAATATCTGGACAGCGCGGGAAAGTGCCGCACTCCTGCCGATTCAGGAAACCGCCATTCGCGAGCATGGCATTCTGGAAGGCCGCGATCTGCTGGTTTCCGCGCCGACCTCTTCCGGCAAGACATTTTTGGCGGAAATCGCAGCGATTCACACGATTTTTCAACAAGGCAAAGTCCTCTATCTTGTGCCGCTCAAGGCACTTGCCGAGGAGAAATACGCCGATTTTACCGACAAATACGGCGCGTTCGGCATTGATGTCGTGATTTCCACCGGCGATCACACCGAATCCGACGACGCCATCGAGCGCGGCGATTTCCAGCTTGCCCTCGTCGTGTTCGAGAAAGCGCACCGGCTGTTGGTGCGCAATAAGCATGTCCTGAACACCTGCGGCCTGATTGTGATTGACGAAATTCAGATGACTGCTGACGCATCGCGGGGCAGTAGCCTTGAAATGCTCCTGACTGCGATTCTCTACATGCGCAAAGCCGCCCGCCCACAGTTGATCGCGCTCTCCGCCGTCATCGGCGACCTGAACGGCCTCGACGCATGGCTGCAAACGGCGGTCTTGATGTCCGACGCCCGCCCGGTCGAATTGCGGGAAGGGATGTTGCGGCGAGACGGCACGTTTATTTACCGCAGTTTTCTCTCGAAAGAAATCGGCTCGACGCAGTTTACGCCATTTCCAGAACATTTCAAATTCAATCTGAAATCAGCGGAAGGCCGCCGCGAATATCAATACAAACGCTTGCAGCAGATCGTCTCAGATTTGCTGGCGCAGGGCGAACAGGTCTTGATTTTCCGCAAATGGAAATGGTTGACGCGAGAAACCGCGCTGCGGCTCGCTCGCGATTTGCAACTGCCAGCGGCATTTCAGACGCTTGAAGTGTTGCAGCACATGGAAGATTCGGTGTCGAAAGAGGCGCTGTTCGAATGTCTGCGGCATGGCGTCGCCTTCCATAACGCCGATCTTGGGCGCGACGAGCGGCAGGCCATCGAACGCGCCTTCAAAGCCGACGACAGCCGCATCCGCGTGATTTGCGCGACTTCGACGTTGGCAATGGGGATGAATCTGCCAGTCAAAACGGTCATTATCGCCGACCTCGAAAAGCCCGATCCCGACGCGGAAATTTTTCAGGAAATGCCGCTCACGTCCGCCGAATACAAGAACATGAGCGGACGCGCCGGACGCCTGAAACATCACGACGACGGGCGTTCGATCATCTTTGCCGACACGCCCGCCGACGAGCAGATTTTGTGGCGCAATTACATCGAAGGCGCGTTCCCGCGTCTCGCCTCGCAACTCGCCGACAGCCGCCTGATCGAAGAAACGCTCTTTCTCGTCGCCGCCGAAATTTGTGCGTCAGAAGAGGAAATTCGGGCGTTTTTCGACATGTCGTATGCGGGGGTTTTGCGCTGGAAAAATGACGAAACCGCCCGCGCCGCAATGGTGGCGCGAGTCGGCGATGCGGTCGCCTATTCGGTCGAACAGGGCTTGATGCTCCGCTCCGACGCCGCACGGCTGCGCGTGACGGAAATCGGGCGCATCTGCGCGGCGCAAGGCGTCTCGGCGGAAAGCATGGCGGTCTTGACGCAATTTTCGGAACTGCTTGATCTGGCCGCGTTCAACACCTGGGAACTCTTTTTTGTCGTTTCGCATAACAAAGAACTGGCTGACCTGCATTTCCGCCTGTCGCAGGAAGAGTACGAAACCGGCGATTATTGGCGGGCGATCCGCGAACGCTACGCCGATGTGTGCGAGCCGCTGCTGAAAAAATCGGAGGAATTTCTGCAAAACCGGTTCGAGACGACGCGGCGCATCAAAATGGCGCTGCTGTTGGCGGATTGGGTGGCGGGAACGAGCTTGCAACGCCTTGAAATCACATACAGCCAGTATTTTCGCGACAAATCGTACAGCGGCGTGATTCGCGGCCTGTCGGAAAATGCGGCGTGGATGATTCGCCTGTTAGCGGACATCGCGACGGCGCGTCACGCTGACGCGGCGGTCGTGCGACGCTTGCAACGCTTCGCCAAGCAAACGCTCTACGGCGTGCCGGAAGATGGCGTCGAAATCGCCGCGCTGCGCGTAGCGGGACTGACTCGCGCCATGATTGCGCGACTCGTTCAGGCGGGCTATTCCACCGAAGAACAGCTATTAGAAGCGGAATTGGACAGTCTCGCCCGCGTCATTCCGCAAGAAGTCGCGTTTCGCTTGCAAGACCGCGTGTATAAAAAATACAGCCGCATCGAAACGCGGCATTTGGTTGACCATAAATTGCGATTGGAACGGCTCGGCTATGACGCCGGGCTGCTGACGCGGCTCTATTCCGCCGTCACGCTGCCAGAACTGCGCGACGCCATCGCGCTCTTTTTCCGCGCTCCGCACATCAATCTCTTCGTCCGGGAATTGCCGCAGCAGCACGACCGTTTCGGCAGCGATTACGTCATCGAACAGGAAAGCGGCGCGTTATTCGTCCGCGTCCTACCGCCGAATCAGCGCGAACTCGACGACGAGCAGATCGGCAACCTGCTTGCGGTCGGCCTCGCCGCCCAGCCGGTCGCCTTCGTCGTCATCGGTCGCCCTGATTTCACCGAAGCGACCCAGACCAAAACGCAGCAGTTCGCCGCCGCCTACGGCAAACCGCTCCATTTATGCCCGGTCTATGCGCTCTGCGAACGGTATGTGCAGGCATTGGAAGGGAAACAGGCGTTTGCGTTCTTGTGAAGATTTTTTAAATAAACCCAAATACGATCTGGCGATTGAGACCAGGATAGATTGAAACATCTTTTACCTTGACGAAAGCATCCTCGCTGCTTATCATTGATACATGAATTGATTGAGAAAAACAGGTCACGCTTTCAGAAAGAGAACGTGTTCCCGCTCTGCGTAGGACGAGTCACAGGAGGAGCATTTATGGAAACGGTCACATACGATCGGCCGCAAACGATGCGAAAAGTCAAACGCGCCGCGATTCCCAAGGAACTGATCTACGAAATGGTGCGCGATAGGCCGGTGTATTATCGCGGGTATCGCAAAGTCTTAACCAATGAGAAATCTCTGGAGGAGGTTATGGGAAGCAGCGGATTGCAAGGCCAACTGATAGCCTGGATTGTCGGCTATTTACTGCGGAAATTGAATGTGCGCAAATATGCGGTCATGACGAATGAAACCGGATTTCTGTATGCGCCGAAAAACTGGCGACTGTTGGATATTGCGATTTATGACAAAAAAGCTGTGAAACATGAGATGCTTTCGCCGAAATATCTCAAAACCCCGCCGAAAATCGTGATCGAAGTGGATACGAAAGCGGATTTGAAGCCGTATAGCGATATTCTCGGCTATCTCACCGAAAAGACGGATGATTTGCTGAAGGCGGGTATTGAAAAGGTGATCTGGATTTTGACTGACACACAAAAAGTCATGGTGGCGGAACAGGGAAAAACGTGGCTGTTAGCGAAATGGCATGACATGATTCCGGTGGTGGATGATGTAACGATACAGATTGAAGAATTAGTCAAAGAGATGACGGAAGAGGAATAACAGAACGATTGTATTGGGACTCATCCAGGATTTATGACGAGCAAAGCTTCTCGCGAATTCCAAGTGTTTGCCAAACCGATTGGCGCGGCGTGTAATTTAGATTGCCGTTATTGTTATTACCTGAAAACAGAACAGTTCTATACAGAGAACGAGCCAGCGCGGATGCCTCTCAATCTGCTTGAAGAATATATTGTGCAGCAAATCGAGGCGTTTCCCGGCGAGGAGATTCGTTTTTCGTGGCATGGCGGCGAGCCGACATTGGCGGGGTTAGACTATTTTCGCGCAATCGCGGCGATCCAGCGCAAGCATCAGCCGCGCAACTGGCGCATTCTGAACGGCATGCAGACGAACGGCACGCTTTTGGATGACGAGTGGTGTCGTTTTTTAGCGCAGGAAGGCTTTTTCGTCGGCGTCAGTCTGGACGGCACGCCGGAACTGCATGACGCCTATCGAACCACGAAACAGCAGCAGCCGACTCATGCGCAGGCGTTGCGAGGGTATCACCTCTTGCGAAAACATGGCGTGGCTTGCGATTTGCTCTGCGTGGTGAATGCGCTGAATGTCAAGCAGCCGTTAGAAATCTATCGTTTTTTCAAGGAGATCAACGCTTCATATCTCACATTTCTGCCGCTTGTTGAACGAGACGAAGACGGCAATGTCAGCCCGCTCAGCGTACCGTCAGCCGCATTCGGCGAATTTCTCTGCGCGATTTTCGACGAATGGCAGGCGAACGATATTGGCAAAATCAAGGTGCAGATTTTCGAGGAAGCCGCTCGAACTGCCTTCGGACAGGAGCATTCACTTTGCATTTTCCGCCCGACGTGCGGCGACATTCCTGTCATCGAGCGCAACGGCGATGTCTATTCCTGCGATCATTACGTCAATCAGGAACATCTGCTCGGCAATATCAAGACGACGCCGTTAGTTGACATGCTCGACAGTCCGGCGCAAATGGCATTTGGAAAGAAAAAGGCCACATTGCCGCGCTATTGCCAACGATGCGAAGTCAAGGCGATGTGTTATGGCGAATGCCCGAAAAATCGGTTTCTCCAAACGCCTGACGGCGAGCCAGGCTTGAATTATTTGTGCGCAGGCTATCGGCGGTTTTTTACGCATTGCCAGCCCTTCGTGCAGGCGGTCGCAGCGGAATGGCGGCGGCAAACGCAGCCGCAGCCGCCAATCGCCCGCAAACCGGTCGACGGGAATGCTCTTAAAGCAGGCAGAAACGATCCGTGTCCGTGCGGCAGCGGCTTGAAATATAAGAAGTGCTGCCTGGGCAAAAAATAAGCTGTCAGACACTTTCAAAGTGTCTGACAGCTTGGCGCTCACATTTTCAGCTTTTCGTTCAAAAAGGCTAATGTCCGTTCCCAAGCTAACTGAGCGGCTTCCTTATTGTACCGTTCGGCGCTTGTGTCATTGAAAAAGGCGTGCTGCGCGCCGTCGTACATGTAGAGCGTGTACTGAATGGACGCCTTTTTCAGCGCGTCTTCATACGCCGCAATCCCGGCGTTGATGCGTTCGTCGTTACCGGCATAATGCAGCAACAGCGGGGCTTTGATTTTCGGGACATCTTCAGGCTTAGGCTGCATTCCATAAAACGGCACGGCAGCGTCTAAATCAGCGGCGTTGACCGCCACCTGATTCGTCATGCCGCCGCCCCAGCAGAAGCCCATGCAGCCGACTTTGCCGGTTGACAGCGGATGCGTCTTGAGATATTGCACCGCCGCCACGTAATTTTTCACCGTCGCCGCCGCATCGAGCTTGCCGATCATTTCGCGCGCTTCGTCCGGGTCTTTCGGCGTGCCGCCCAGAGGCGAAAGGGCGTCCGGCGCAAGCGTTAAAAATCCTTCTAACGCAAATCGCCGCCCAACATCTTCAATGTGCGGATTCAAGCCGCGATTTTCATGAATGATAATCAAGGCGGGAAGTTTTGCGTCCCCTTTCGGATGCGCTAACGTAGCGCGAATATCGCCGGTTTCGCCGGGATACGTAATGCGCTCGATCTGCAAACGCGCATCATCCGCCGGAACGACTTCGGCGCTGGCTATCGCAGGCATGAGCGATAACGCTGCCGCGCTGCCGATCAGCAAACTGGCCTTTTCTAAAAATTCGCGGCGACTGAGTTTCCCCTGGGCATACTGGCCTTGCAATTCAAGAACTTTTGCGTCCATACGATTTCTCCTTTCTTTGATAGATTGTTTCGATGTAGGGGCGTCCCCCTGTGTTCGCCCGTTCCCTTGTATTCGCCCGACAGACGGGGCAGACACAGGGGTCTGCCCCTACTGTTTTCGTAACCAACGCAGAGGGTTGGCGCTCCAACTCGTTGATTCGACTTCTTGCAGCAGCATGACGGAACGGGCTTCGATGATCAGCGCGTGTCCGGCGTTCAGGCGTTTCCGCGATGCGTGCGGCGCGGTCTGATGCGTATCGAAAAGGACCTGCCAGCGGCGTCCCCAGCGTTCGTCTGGCAGGGCGAAGATCATGGATTCGTAATGCGAGTTGAAGATCAGGTAAAAGCTTTGATCTTTGACTGGTCGCCCTTTTTTATCGGGGTGACGAATGCCGCGTCCGTTCAAAAAGACGCCAAACGAACCGGCCACGCCGCGCCGCCAATCGGTTTCTTGCATCTCGCTGCCGTAGCGCGTGAACCAGCCGATGTCGCTCACGTCGCCGCCATGAATCGGCTGCCCCTGAAACCAACCATTGCGCCGGAACGTCGGATGTTGTTTGCGAAAACGAATCAGAAAGCGCACCCATTCCAATAATGCGTTATCCATCGCGTCCCAATTCATCCACGACAACTCGCTGTCCTGACAATAGGCGTTATTGTTGCCGCACTGCGTCCGCCCGAATTCATCGCCAGCCAGCAGCATCGGCACGCCTTGCGAAAATAACAGCGTTGTGAAGAAATTGCGCTGCTGCTTGGCGCGAAGCGCAAGGATATGCGGATCGTCGGTCTCGCCTTCTACGCCGCAATTCCAGGAGCGGTTATGGCTTTCGCCGTCGCGATTGCTCTCGCCGTTGGCCTCGTTCCGCTTGTCATGATACGAGACGAGATCACGCAGCGTAAAGCCGTCGTGCGCGGTGATAAAATTGATGCTGGCGGTGGGATGGCGTCCGTCATTTTGATATAAATCGGAACTGCCGGTGAAGCGATACGCGAAATCGGAGAGGGTCTGCTCTGCGCCGCGCCAGTAATCGCGGACGGTATCGCGATATTTGCCGTTCCATTCCGCCCAGCCCGGCGGGAAATTGCCGACCTGATACCCACCGTCGCCGATGTCCCAGGGTTCGGCGATCAACTTGACCTGCGAAATCACGGGGTCTTGATGAATAATATCGAAAAACGCGCCGAGCCGGTCAACCGCATGAAGTTCCCGCGCTAATGCCGACGCGAGGTCGAAGCGGAAGCCGTCCACATGCATCTCCTGAATCCAGTAGCGCAGGCTGTCCATAATCAGGCGCAGCACGGCGGGCGACATCATATTCAGCGTGTTGCCCGTGCCGGTATAATCCATGTAATAGCGGCGCTGGTCGTGGACAAGGCGGTAATACGCCGCGTTGTCTATGCCGCGAAAACTGAGCGTGGGACCGAGGTGATTTCCTTCGGCGGTGTGATTATAGACGACATCGAGAATTACTTCGATTCCGGCGCGATGCAATGTTTTGACCATTCGCTTGAATTCTGCGACTTGCTTTTCCGGCTCGTTCGCGCTGGCATAGCGGGAATCCGGCGCGAAAAAGCCAATTGAATTATAGCCCCAGTAATTATGCAGGCCGCGTTCTTCAAGCAGGCGGTCTGACACAAAACTATGCACCGGCATCAATTCGACGGCGGTAATCCCTAACGATTTAAGGTAGCGGACGCTGGCCGGATGACACAGCCCGGAGTATGTGCCGCGTAGATGCGCCGGAATGGAGGGATGGCGGAAGGTCTGGCCTTTGACGTGCAATTCATAAATAATCGTCTCGTGAAACGGAATTTTCGGCTGGCGGTCGCCGCCCCAGTCGAACCAATCATCCACCACCACCGCCTTCGGCATGTAGGCCGCGCTGTCGCGCTCGTCTTGCGTCAGATCGCCGCCGGGTGCGCCGATAGTGTAGCCGAAGACGGCGTCATGCCACTCGATGTGCCCGGCAATCGCTTTGGCGTAAGGATCGAGCAGCAGTTTCGCCGGATTGAAGCGATGCCCCTGCTCCGGGCTGTATGCGCCATAGACGCGGTAGCCGTAGCGCTGGCCTGGTCGCAGGCGCGGAATGTAGCCGTGCCAGACGTGATTCGTGCGCTCGGTCAGCGGAATTTTCGCGCGTTCAATGTTGCCGGAAACGTCGTCAAACAGGCACAGCACGACGCCGGAAGCGTGTTCGGAAAAGAGCGCAAAATTTACGCCGCCACCATCGAAGGTTGCGCCGAGCGGGAACGGCTTGCCCGGCCAGATCGTCCACGCGCGAGGAGTTGTTTTCATGGCAATCGTCGCCTTGAATCCGCATTCAGGAGTGCCAACGCTTGCTTTGGCCTGTCATTGAATCGCCAAAGCAAGCGTTGGCACTCCTTCACGGTTTTTTTTCGAAAGACAGAAATGATCGGCAAATGATCCGATACGGACGATGAAATCGGTTTTGATCGGCGCGGAGAGAATGTCAATTTTTTGTTGTGGATTTTTTGTCGGAAAGAAGGATTTCTTAAAACACCTCACAGGTTTTGAAAACCTGTGAGGTGTTAACGGCTTATTTATCGGCGAGTTGCTGGCGGCGATAATGTTCGTCGGGGCGGGTTTCGATGCGCTGCGTGTTGTCGGAGGAGAAAAAGTTCGGACCGCCGAGCGCATACGCGCCAAGCAGAATTCGGGCGGTTTTGACGGCCATCTGCGTGATGTTCAGCACGTCTTTGTCGGTCGCGCCAATCGCGATAAAGCCATGATTCTGCATGTAAATCGCTTTCGGCGTCCGACCATAACGCGCGATGTAGGCCGCTAATTTCTCTTGCAGCAGCTTGGCCAGCACAAGGCCGGGATCGGTATACGGAATAAAGAGCGGCGCAGTGCCAAGCACCACGATTTGATCCGGGAACAGGTTGCCGCTGTACGCTTCTTCCGCTTTTTTCGAGCAGAGAATGCTGTTGATGGCGGTGGGGTGCGTGTGTCCGGCGTAGTTGATGCCGTCTAACGACAGCAGAATCGCATGGAGAAACGTTTCGACCGACGGCATTTTTTTGTTTGGATTGTCAACGGTCGCGTTCAACAGCACGTCTTTGACTTCGGCATCCGACAGCGTGTCTCGCGCTAAGGCTTCGAAAATCGTTGAAAAGCGGACTTTCACAAATCCGTTTGCGTCAATCGTGCCAAGCTGCGTGCCGGAAGCTTTCACAAAAAACGTCTCATGGTCAACTTTGACCGACGTATTCCCTTCGCCGAGAATCGCGCAGTCATACGCCGCAGAGCCAAGAATATTCGACATTGCAACAACTGATTGTAAGCGGTCTTGCATGATGTTTTTTACCACGAAAGACGCGAAAGACACGAAAACTTCAGAAGCGCCTCGTACCGCCGACGTCCTCGTCGGCGGTACGGAAATTTTCGTGTCTTTCGCGTCTTTCGTGGTTTCTTGTAAATGGGTTATCGTTTCGACAATACGTCGCGTTCATACGTTTTGACAGCGTCGAGCCAGGCCGCGCCGACCGGCGTGTTCTGCTGCTGACAGTAATAATCCCAGACCGCGCCGACCGGGAGCGTTTTCGCTTCTTCGAGCCAGGCGAGGCGGGCGGTGAAATCGCCGTTCTGCTCGCTGACTCTGAGTGTCTGAATCGGCTCAAGCAGGGCAAGGAGCAGCGCTTTGATCATGTTGCGCGTGCCAATCACCCACGCGGCGAGGCGGTTGATGCTGGCATCGAAGAAATCGAGGCCGATATGGACGCGCTGCTGATAGCCGCCGCGAATGATTTCCTGCGCGATGGCCTGCAATTCGTCGGTCAGCGTCACGACATGGTCGCTGTCCCAGCGGACGCCGCGACTGACATGCAGTAGCACTTCCGGCACGAACGCCAGCACGGACGAGAGCTTGTCGAAAATGACTTCGGTCGGGTGGAAATGCCCGGCATCGAGGCAGAGCAGGAGTTGGCGGCTGACGGCGTAACCCATGTAAAATTCATGCGAGCCGACGACATAGGATTCCGAGCCAA
The DNA here is from genome assembly GCA_000739515.1 of Candidatus Moduliflexus flocculans. Classification (GTDB taxonomy): domain Bacteria; phylum Moduliflexota; class Moduliflexia; order Moduliflexales; family Moduliflexaceae; genus Moduliflexus; species Moduliflexus flocculans. Next base: position 354,929 of record DF820457.1, on the reverse strand, counting down.
TGCCGAAGAGCTTGCTTTCGACCGCGTCAAGCAGGTAACGGCGGTCAATTTTTTCGGCGAGAATCGCGTCAAGCGCGGCGAGCAGGCGTTCGCGCGGCGCTTTGCGGTCAACCGGGATGTCTTTCGAGCCGTCGGGAATCCAGATATTCGTGACGCAGGGCGTGCCGAGCGCTTTGCCGAAGGCTTCGCCGATTTTGCGGCAGGCGATGCCGTGTTCAATCCAGAATTGGCGGATCGCCGGGTCAGGATGGCTTAATGTGCCGTCTTCGGCTTTCGGATGCGAAAAATAGGTCGGGTTGAAGTCCATTCCCATGCCTTTGGCTTTGGCCCAGTCAATCCAGCGAGCGAAATGCTCCGGCTGAATGGCGTTGCGGTCAACGAATTTGCCGCCGAAGTCGCCGTAAATCGCGTGCAGATTCAAGCGATGCGTGCCGGGAATCAGGCTCAAGGCCATATCGAGGTCGGCGCGGAGTTCGTCGGCGTTGCGGGCTTTGCCGGGATAATTGCCGGTGGCCTGAATGCCGCCGCCGCTCAAGGTCGCCGCCGGGCGTTCGAAGCCGCCGACATCGTCCCCCTGCCAGCAATGTAGCGACACTGGAATCGCGCGTAATGCGGCGAGCGCGGCGTCGGTATCCACGCTTAGCGCGGCATACTGTTCTTTCGCCAATGCGTATCTTGCGTCAATTTGTTCTGCGTGATGTGCCCTCATAGGTATTCTCCTCAAAATAGAATTTTCGTGCATTCGCGGGGGTTCACCCGACATTTATCTTGCATACAAGGAGTATCGAAAAGCGAGGGATTTCTGTCAAGAAATTTATGTTAACGATAACATAAAACAATATCAGAAATATTTTTGCGAACAGAACCCCCTTCAAAAAGCAAAAGCCGCCAGACACAGTTCATAATGTCTAACGGCTTTCTCTCGTTCGAATGAGAGCGTTTATGCTTTTCGCGCAGAGAGGCTCGATGTTTTCGTGATATAGGTTTGCAGCAGGATAAACACAAACAGGAGAATCCCAATCACGATTTTCGTCCACCAGGAACTGAGCGTGCCCTGGAAGGTGATAAAGGTCTGAATCAGGCCTAAAATCAGGACGCCGAGCAGCGTGCCTTCAATATAGCCAGCGCCGCCGGTGAGCAGCGTGCCGCCGATGACGACCGCCGCAATCACGTCTAATTCCAGCCCCACGCAGGCAAGCGGATAGCCCGACAGCGTGTAGAGCGTATAGACAACGCCTGCCAGCGCGCACAACGTGCTATTCAGCGTGTAAATCATGATTTTGGTTTTTCCTACCGGCAAGCCCATCAAAATGGCGGATTGTTCATTGCCGCCAATGGCATAGACGTTTCGTCCAAATTTTGTGAAATGCGACACATAAATGCCAATCGCCACCACGATAAGAAAGACAATCGCCGTGCCAAGCGGAAGCTTGAGGCGCTTGGCGAGCGGAATGCCGATGGAGGTCAAGCTGAACAGAAACGGATTCTTTTGAATGGCAATTGAGCTTAAGGATAATTGGAACGACAACCCGCGCATTAAAAACATTCCCACCAGCGTCACCAAAAACGGCGGAAGAGAGAAATGATGGATCAGATTCCCCATCGTAAAGCCCAAAGCTGCGCCAATTGCCAGAGCCAGCGCAATCACAATCAATGGATGCACATGATAAACAGAGACTAATTTCGCGGTCAACACGCCGGTAAACGCGACGAGCGAGCCGACTGACAGGTCAATCCCGCCGGAAATAATCACAAACGTCATGCCTACCGCGATGACGCCGACAAAGGCGTTATCAATCAACAGGTTGACGAGGACGCGCAATGAAAAGAAATTCCGATACATGATCGAGCCGACAATATAAATCAGCACGAACACGGCAAACGTCGCCAAAATCGGAATATTACGTTGATTCAGCCGTAGTTTCATAAGATAAGTCCTCTCTCGCGAGACCTCGCAGGTCTTCAAGACCGGTAAAGTCTGCATATTGATATTATTATTTGACCTCTTTCACCGCATGCGCCGGAACTGTCGCGCCATTCGTTTTGGCGGTTCTGATATAGCCAGTCAGGAGCTTGCGGAAGTTTTCCGATTGAATCAGGACGACCAGAATAATCACAATCGCTTTATAGACCAACGTGACTTCCGGGGCGATGCCTCGCGTCAAAATCGTCGTGGTTAAACTCTGGATAATCAGTGTTCCGACGACCGACCCGGCGAGCGTAAAGCGTCCGCCGTTAATTGTGCCACCGATGATGACAGAGGCGATGGCGTCTAATTCAAGAAACAAGCCCGCATTATTGGCATCCGCGCCGCGAATATTCGAGCAAATCATCAAACCCGCTAAGCCCGAACAGAAGCCTGAGAAGATATACAACATCAATTTGATTCTCTGCGCTTTTAAGCCCATAAACCGACTCGCTGTCGGGTTGGCGCCGACCGCTTCGATGAACATGCCAAGCGCCGTTTTGCGCGTCAGGAAAAACGTCAGAGCAATCATAATGATCGTCAACACAACCGGGAACGGCAAGCCGAATAAAAACCCACCGCCGACAAATTCGAACGGCTTATGGATAAAAATAACAATTTGCCCCTTGGTGATTAATTGCGCGATGCCACGCCCGGCAACCATCAGAATCAGCGTGGCGATAATCGGCTGAATATCGAGATACGCCACTAAAAAACCATTCCATGCTCCGGCCACCAATGAAAGCAGCAGCGGCAATGCTACGGCAATGATAATTGACGTTGGCGGATCAGGATATTCAAGAATGCCGCTTGCGTAACCCGGGCGAATCAAATAGGCGGCTAATGCGCCGGAAATTGCCAAAATAGAACCGACGGACAGGTCAACGCCGCCAGAGGCATAGACCAGCGTCATGCCGAGCGTCAGCATCAGCGTCGGGGCGCCACGATTCAAAATATCCACTAAACTGCCGAATAAATGGCCGTCTTTGATGGTAATTCGAAAAAATCCCGGTGTGAAAAAGAAGTTAAATAACAGAATCAAGCAGAGCGCCACCACCGGCCATAAGACTTTTTGCGTCTGCTCGGATTTAAGACGCATCAACCATGATTTCATTCGGAAACCTCCTTCTTTGCAATCGTGTGCATGATCTGTTTTTCCTCGATTTGATCGCCGACTAATTCTGCCAATTTCTGACGATCTCGCAGCACAGCAACACGGTCGCTGCATCGAATGACTTCTTCCAATTCGGACGAAATAAATAAAATCGCCATCTGCTCCTCATGGCTCAATTCGAGCACCAATTTTTGAATTTCCGCTTTTGCGCCGACATCAATCCCGCGCGTCGGTTCATCGAGGATCAAAAAGCGTGGATTCGAGGCCAGCCAACGAGAGACAATCACTTTCTGCTGATTGCCGCCGCTCAAATTTTTGACAGATTGTTCGGAATTTGGCGTTTTAATTGCCAGCGCTTTGATGTATTTATCTACAATTTCCGTCTGCTCACGCTTTGACAGCGTATTAAAAATCCCCTTCGAGCCTTGCAATGCTAAAATAATATTTTCTCGCACCGTTAAATCAGGAATGATGCCTTCGGTTTTGCGATCTTCCGGGCAGAACGCGAATTTTGCGTCAATGGCTTTGCGCGGCGAAGACACATCTATTTCCTTGCCGTCGACCAATACTTTTCCGGCATGCGCTTTATCAATGCCGAACAGCAGCCGCGCGATTTCGGTGCGGCCAGAGCCTAATAATCCGGCCAATCCAAGCACTTCGCCTTCGCGAATATCCAGATCAAACGCATTAATCACGCCTTTGCGCTCCAACCCACGAACCTGCAAGAATGCTTTTCGGGTTTGCTCTTCTTTTGTTGAAAGGTGCTCGCCGCTTTCGCTGACGAATTCTTCTAACTGCTTGCCCAACATTCGCGCCACCAACTCCACGCGCGGCAATTCGGCGGTTTTATATTCTCCGACAAGTTCGCCGTTGCGCAACACGGTAATCCGGTCGGAAATTTGATAGACTTGATCAAGGAAGTGCGTCACAAAAATAATTGCGATCCCTTCGGCTTTCAATTTGCGAATCAGGCTGAACAATTGCTCGACTTCCTGGGCATCAAGGCTGGAAGTCGGTTCATCTAAAATCAGGATTTTCGCGGAAATATCGAGCGCGCGAGCAATTGCAACCAGTTGCTGAATTGCGACGGAATACGACGAGACCGGCTGCGTCACGTCAATGTTAACATCAAGCTTTTTTAAGGCCGCTCGCGCCCCCTGGTTAATCGCTTTCCAGTCAATTCGGCCATGTTTCATCGGCTGGCGGCCAAGATAAATATTTTCCGCCACCGAAAGCGCCGGGATCAGGTTGATTTCCTGATACACCGTGCTAATGCCATGTAAAGGGGCTTCTACGGGCGAGGATAATTCAAATGGCCGCCCTTCGTATAAAATTTTCCCACCATCTTTTTTATATAACCCGGTCAATACTTTAATCAACGTGGACTTTCCTGCGCCATTTTCGCCCATCAGACAATGCACTTCTCCTGCTCTCAGGAAAAAATCCACGCCAGACAGGGCTTTCACGCCCGGAAACGTCTTGGTCAACCCCCGGATTTCAAGAATAATTTTATGATTCGTTTCCATCATGACTCCTCCTGATCGTATCTGACGTCTTGTGGGCTAATTCTGCCGCAATCGAATGATAATGCCGTTTGCATCCTTTTTGTTTGATATAGTTGACATAACACCTGCACATCTCGATGTCTTCTGGCGTTCGCGCTGGGCTGGTTGGTAAGATTGTTAACAATGTCGTGTGATGTTGAGTCACAACGTACTGCTGATCGTCCATGTATATGGCTCCAAAATTGCGCGGGGGGAGGCGTGCGGATCGCGCGAAGGCTGCCCGCCTTCGCGCGAAAAGCGTGAATCAATATGTTCTCTGTGGGAGGACTTCTTTCGCAACTTCAGCCGGAAATACGCCTTCTTCCGTCACGATCCGTTTCGGCAATTCTTTGCCTAACGCTAAATCTTCCACGGCGTCGAACAACTGTGGGCCAAGCAACGGGCTGCATTCAATGGTCGCATTCAGTTTGCCTTCAATCATGGCTTCGAACGCGCCGCGAACGGCATCAATTGACACGATGATGATGTCTTTGCCAGGTTTCAGACCAGCTTCTTCAATCGCCTGGATTGCGCCGAGCGCGCTGTCATCGTTATGACCGTACACCACATCAATCTTGTCGCCGCCTTCAGCTTTCAAGAAGGCTTCCATGACCTGTTTGCCACCAGCGCGGGTGAAATCTGCGCTCTGGGTTTTCACGATTTCGAAATTCGGGTGATCTTTCAGCACTTCGCGGAAACCAGCAAAACGATCATTGGCCGGAGCGGAACCAACGGTGCCCTGCAATTCGACGATCCGCACTTTATCCATCGTTTTGTCAGCGCGTTTCACTTTTTCATAGTTATCCACGAGCCACTGCGCCGTGCGGCGTCCTTCTTCCACGAAGTCAGACCCCATAAACGTTACCCACAGCGTATCGTCGCTCACATCAACAGCGCGGTCGCTCAAAATCACCGGGATGCCGGCATCTTTGGCTTCTTTCAAAACAGGTTCCCAACCGCTTTCCACCACTGGCGAGAAGGCGATCACATCCACGCCCTGCGCGATGAACGAGCGAATCGCTTTAATCTGATTTTCCTGTTTCTGCTGAGCATCCGAGAATTTCAATTCGATGCAATCTTTCCGTTTCTCGGCTTCCTTTTGGATAGATTCGGTGTTGGCTGCGCGCCATGCGCTTTCTGCGCCGATTTGCGAGAAGCCGACCACGATCTTCTTGTCATGTTTCTCTTTGCACTGCGCATCAGCGGTCTGGCCAACCATCGCCACGCCCATTAAAACAGCAACTGCCACAGACATCGCTTTAAAGAAATGTTTCATACGGTCAGATGCCAGTACCCCAAAAAATGCCTCACCTGTTTCCAGTCAGCCATTTATCGGATACCGTCTCCTTGAAAATAAAGGTTGATGAAGTTGTTGTGATACTTGTGCGTCAAACAATATTTGACAGCTATTTGTATAGCAAGCATCATGCCAATATGCGCATTCCCCTTGAATCACAGGGAATAGCAGCCGCATTTATCGGCATCGTCCTTTGAAAATGTCTCAAAAATAAGACACCCATAAAGAAAATAACGGCGATTGACATAGAACAACAACCACTATCGTGGTGTCTCAAAAATGGACAGCGCTTCATTTTTAAGACAAGCGTTGCTGCCATAATTTAACGTGAGTGTTGGAGAAGATTTTAGCTTTAACGGGGTGAAATATTTATCGCATGGGGAAAATACACGATACTCTCTATTCGTCTATTCTCCCTCCGCGATTCCAAGCTCTTTAATTTTGCGGTGCAGGGTGCTGCGGGGAATGCCGAGCATTTTCGCGGTTTGAATTTTATGATACTGGTTTTTTTCCAGAGCGTCGAGAATGACTTGTTTTTCAAACGCATTCATCGCGTCCGTCAGCGACCCCCCTTCGAAATTCGGCAGAGACGGCGACAACAGGGCGCGAGCGGATGCGTTCTGCTGAATCAGCGGCAGATTGCTGTCTAAATGCTGCGTCGCCAGGTAGCGTTGAATGGTGTTTTGCAATTCCCGCACGTTTCCCGGCCAATCGTAACGATACAGCGACTCAGCGACATGCCCCGGCAGCGTGTCAGGAATGCGCGGCGCGTTCGCCGAAAGCAATTCGCGTTTGCGTCGGGCGAGTTCTAAAAAATGGTCGATCAGTAACGGCAAATCGTCTTTCCGCTCTCGGAGCGGCGGGACGGGAATTTCGATGACGCAGACGCGATAAAAAAAATCTTCTCGCATTTTGCCTTGCTGAAGCAACGCCTTGTAATCTTTATTGGTGGCGGCGATCAACAAGACATTCGCCTGTTTTGGCGTGGTGCTGCCAAGCGGAAAATATTCGCCGCTTTGCAAGACGCGCAATAATTTTGCCTGCATTCCCGGCGTCAGTTCCGTCACTTCATCGAGAAACAACACGCCGCGATGCGCCTGATCAAACAACCCCGCCTTATCGCGATCCGCGCCAGTAAACGCCCCTTTGCGATGTCCAAAGAATTCCCGTTCGAATAAGGTCTCCGGGATGGAGGCGCAGTTCACGGCGACAAATGCCTGCTGTTTGCGCGCGCTGATCTGATAAATCGTTCGCGCAATCAATTCTTTGCCCGTGCCGGATTCGCCGACAATCAGCGCATTCACGTCGGAGGCCGCCGCGCTCATCGTTAATTCATACACCCGTTGCATCGCCTGACTTTTGCCGATCAATTCGCCGAAGCGATACCGCTCGGTTAAGGTGGATTTAAAGGTTGTATTTTCTTTTTGAAGACGCTCGCGCTCGTCTTCCAGCCGCAATTCCCGAAGCTTGTATTCGTGGACATCGCGGACGGTGAGCAACACGGCAGGCTGTCCGTTCCAGCGAATCGCCTTCTGTTCCAGTTCCACCCATAATTTGTCGCCATTCCTCCGCAATTGTTCTTGCCATTCTAACGACGGTTTCTCCTGCGATTGCAAGAACATTCCGATCCGCTGTCGCGCCATCTCCGGGAAGAATTCGAGGATATTTTGTTCCAAAACCTGTTTGGCAGGACGTGCCGCAATGGACAAAAAAGCAGCGTTGCAAAAAACAATCTTTTGATCTTGAAGAATTGCGATGCCATGCTGCACCTGCTCCGCCATCATGCGATATTGCTGTTCACTGGCGCGTAGCGCCTCTTCGACACGAGTACGTTCCGCGATCTCACCATGCAAATGCGCATTGACCTGACGCAGCTCTTCCGTGCGTTGTTCGACAAGTTCTTCAAGATGATGGCGATAGACTTCCAATTCGCGATTCTGCGCTTGAAGCTGCTCGCGCATCAGTTTCAGCGCGAGATGCGTTTGCACCCGCGCCACGACCTCATCCATCTGAAACGGCTTGGTGATATAATCCACGCCGCCGACTTGAAACGCTTTCACCTTGTCCAACGGCGCATCCAGGGCGCTCAGGAAAATAATCGGAATATCCCGCGTCTCCTCCTGCGCTTTCAACACGCTGCACACTTCATAACCATCCATGTTTGGCATCATAATATCCAGCAGAATCAAATCCGGCGGGCGATGTTGGATGGATTTCAGCGCAACCTGCCCGTTGATAGCTGTGCGCACCTGATACTGCTGTTCTGCAAGAATGCGAGAGAGCGCAGCAAGATTTTGAGGATTATCGTCAATCAATAAAATATTTGCAGCCAATATATTCATTGTGTTCATGCGCCGATCTCCTCGAAAACAGCTTGTAAAATATCAAAACGAAATTCTTTTGTCAAGGTGTCTAATGTGTCAGCAAGCGCCTGATGTTCAGGGCGGATCATGGCGATGACCTGACGCATTTTCAGCGGGTCGGTTTCTACAATCGCCTGCCGCAGTTCGGCAAGCAGTTCGGGCGAAAGCGCCGCAAACGCCTCCGGCGAGAGCGCCTCCCTGAACGAAGCCGGGGTAATGGCGCGTTCGGTTTCACGGAATCCTTCATAAACATACCGTACGCCGAGATATTTCTGCATCATCTCGAAAATATCGGCTTCTCGAAACGGCTTATGCAGGAACCCATCGCACCCGGCGGCCAGCACTTTTTCCTGCTCGTCATCAAATCCGCTTGCCGTCAGGGCGATGACCACCGTCGCTTGCCCATCAACAGAGGCTTTCATCTGTCGTGTCGCTTCATAGCCATTCATCACCGGCATGCGGATGTCCATCCAAACGAGATGCGGCTTAAATTCGCGCCAGACGGCCAACGCCTCCTGCCCATTTGCGGCTTCCGCCACGTCAAAGCCGAATGGCGAGAGCAGTTTAACCAACACATGGCGATTGCCCGGTTTATCATCCACGACAAGAATGCGGTAGCGCGGCTGCCCCGGCTCTAAGGCCACGATGCGGCGCGATGAGAGCAGATTGACCGTTTCCTGTCCCTGCGCAATGTCAACTGGAATCGTGAAGGAAAATGTCGTGCCCTGTCCGACGACGCTGTCCACCCAAATCTCGCCGCCTAAAAGATGCACAAATCGCTGACTGATTGTCAAGCCTAATCCCGTCCCTTCCTGGGCCTGCCGTCCGGTTTGCGTCTGCCTGAAGGCTTCAAACAACGCCTCGATTTCCTCTGGCGCAATGCCCGGGCCAGTATCTTCCACCTCAAAGTGCAGCCAGCGGCGGTTCGGTTGCTCAGACGCCGCATCGAGCATATCCACCGGTTTGACGCGCACGGCGATCCCGCCCTCTTCGGTGAATTTAATCGCGTTATTCAGCAGATTAATCAATATCTGCCGGAGTTTCGGGGCGTCAAGATAGACATACTGCGGCGTTTGTTCAGCCTGTTCGAAGACGACGCTTAAATGTTTTTGCGCCGCTTTATGCGTGAACATCTCCTCTAATTCGCTCAGCAGCCGGAAAAGATCGATCGTGCTTTCATTGACACTCATGCGTCCGGCTTCGATTTTCGAAAGGTCTAACACATTATTAATCAAGCTGAGCAAATGTTCCCCACTATGACGGATAATATCGAGATATTCCTTGTTTTCGCCCGAAATGTCCGAATGTCTCGCCATAATCTGCGCAAAGCCCAACATCACGTTGAGCGGAGTCCGCAATTCGTGACTCATGTTGGCCAGAAATTCGCTTTTGGCGCTGTTTGCCGATTCAGCCGCCTCTTTCGCCTGACGCAGCGCCTCTTCGCTTTGTTTCAGCAGCGTGATGTCGCGAGAAATGCCAAACGTGCCGACAATCTCGCCCCGTTCATCTCTCAGCGGCATTTTGGTAATCAGCGACCACTCTTTCTGCCCGTTCGCGCCTTTGCGCTCTTCTTCTTCGCCGATTAAGGGGATGCCGGTGCGGATAATCGCCATGTCCTGTTCATGGCGCTTGTCCGCTTCGTCAGGAGGAAACAGGTCAAACGCGGTTTTTCCGATAGCCGCTGCCGGATTTGGCAAACCGACGCGGACGGCATACGCAACGTTCGCCCGCGTGATCTTTCCCTCAATGTCTTTAAAGAAAATGCGATCAGGGACGGTTTCTAAAAATGTGTCTAAAATATGGCTTTGGCGGACGAGTTCGGCGGTGCGGTCTTCCACGCGCTGATCAAGCTCGGCGTTCAGTTCTTCCAATTCCTGAATTTTGCGCTGAATTTCGTCCCGCATGTGCGCAAAACTTTGCGCTAACGTGCTGAGTTCGTCGTTCCCGCTCTCATCAATCGGTTGAGACAAATCTCCCTGCGCCATGCGCAAGGCGGCATAATCTAAGCGCAAAATCGGATTGGTAAATTTCGGCACGACCACCCAGGAGACCAGCGCCAAACAAATCAGAATACCGATCCCGGAAATCGTAAAGACCGCTTCAAGAATATTGCCGATTTCACGCTGTTCAATATCCTTTGATAAACTCACGGTAATCGCTCCGGCGGCATCTCCGCCATTTTTCAGGACACAACGCCCCTGATAATACGTGTCAATGCCGAACGTGAGCGACGTAATAACAAGATTCTGTTGTGCATCAAGCACATCTTGACAATTCATCATTTCGGCAAGCGTTTGGCTATCCAATCGAGTTTGTTGTTTGAGCGTGCCAACGCTTAACAAATCTTCCGCAAAAAAATTAATATCAGTTTTACTGAGAGAGGCATATTCTTCGATCATGCTCTGAGTGTAGAACACATCCCCGACCAGCACCCCCATTTTCACATCGCGGCGATAAATCGGGGCGACGATGCGAATCCCTAATTGCGCCCCTTCTTTGAAGACATGGATCGAAATCTCGTCTGGGATGTCTTGATCATACATCGCAGAAACGCCATGTGGCAAGGAGGCTTTGGGGAACGGTTTGTTTCTAAATCTGAGCGCTCGATTATTGTATCGAAAGGTAATCTCCGCGAGAATCGTCGGATCATTCATCGGCAGGTATTGCATGCCTTCTTCCTCAGACACAAAATATCCGCCCTTGAATTCTTGCTCTCCGATACGCTGATAAACGACCAACAGTCGCCTGTTTGAGCCATAGAGCATCACCCGATCCGCCGAGGCCACGCGCCCGAATTGTCGCAATTCTTCCGACGCGTCGGCGAAATTATCGAACAGAAACCGGATCGTGCCATCTTCACTCTGATCGCGACTATAGGTATAAGTCGCCCAGAGCAATGCCACATTTTCCGCCAAAAAGCGCTTGACGCTCTGCGTATAGGTGGTGATCCGTCGAGAGTAATCATTTAAAATAATGTCAAACCCGATCTGGATACGCTGCCGCGATTCCCGCTGTTTATCCTGTTTGGTTAACGTATAATAGGTTAACGAAATCCCGGCAATCGTCACTAAAACTAAGGAAAGACATACAATCAAAAACTTGGTGCGAATAGACACCTTCATCTTTGTCAACCTCTGACATGCATGAATGATGATCGAATTGTTTTAATCCACCTGAAAATAACAGATAAAACCCTTTTGCCAGATGAAAAACAAACTGTCAATAACTAATTGCGTCAACGGAATTCCTGCAATGGCTAAATGCCAGTTAATCACGGACAAATCTTGCCAAAACCTCAGCCGTATGCCATGCCAGGGCTATCCAATTATCGGAAAATGCCAAATATCCTTTTCGATAGCCTTCTACTGAACTGAACGGAAACTCCTGTTTCTACCACAACTCGGTGAACTCACCTAAAAATAACTTGACAATCTCCTGGAAAATCCTCATAAAAATTACCATTCTAACTATTTACGTACCGTCGAACAACCGTGTTCGTCGAGCGCTCAGGAGGAAAGCATTTCAAGCGGTCTGCCTTCCTTAACGGTTCGGCGGACAAGGTTGTCCGCCAGCCCGTAAACAGACGCCATCATTCTTAAATTATTTTACTCAACGAGAAGACTCTCAAAAAGATTTACAATCGGAGCAATTCGATGAGACGTTTGTTTGTTATTTTGATATTTTGGTCGCCGATTCTATTTACATTCTACGACCCGTATTTTGGGGTCGTGTCGTATGTGTTAATGAACGTCATTCGGCCAGAACAACTTATGTGGGGAGATCGTAGCGCTGCCGGGCGTATTTATTTATTCACCCAAGCGGCCTGTTTTTTTTCCTGGTTGTTTAATCGCAACAAAGAACATTTGCACGGACAAGACAACCCTATTCCCACGCAAATTTTTCTGCTCATCCTCTTTGTGTCCGATATGTTCATCGTCACCTTCTTTTCAGAATATGCTGAAAGCGCTGCATGGTCATCCATATTCTGGAAGACCACCCTCTTCTGCTTCATGATGTCCAAATCAGTCAGTTCCCCCAAAAAAATGGAACTGCTTTATGTCTTTGTGCTTATTTGGATGATTTTGTTAGCTCTCTGGGGATTTCAGCAAAAATTTAGCGGAAACACTCGAATGGAAGGCTTAGGCGGAGAAATGCTCTCTGATATTAACGATCTCTCGTCTGTGTATGTGATGTATGTGCCGATGGCATATTATTCTCTCTTTAGCAGGAAAAAATGGATACGTCTTGGAGTAGCAATTCCCTCATTTCTTATTTTCGTGATTTTTATCCTATTTGGGGGCTCACGCGGCGCGTTTTTAGGATTAATCGTGTGCATGGGTCTCATTTTTTTACGCGCACAGGGTGTCCAGAAACTCAAGATGGTCGCGACGATGGTATTTATCGGGGGCTTATTAGGCTTTGTATTAGCGCACATTGCCCCCGAAGGATTTTTTGATGAATATACCGCGCGCCTGAAAACAATTAAGGGACAAGAAGATACCACAACCGGGCAAGTAGAACGCGAAAGTTCATCCCAGGGACGAATCGCGATGTGGCAGGGAGCATGGACGGTTTTTACCAAAAATCCACAATACTGGTGGACGGGCGTCGGACTGCGCTGTTATCCATCCATGTATTACAAGTATTTCGACGAAATTTCAGCCGTTTTATCCGAGGAAGATTTGTCATACATTTATAATAACGGACTCGGCGGAAAAGCGATTCATAATGCGCAGATCAACATCTTAATGAGTGGTGGAATACCATTAGCAATTCTCTGGGCGTCGCTCTTCTTTTTTAGCTGGCAGCAGGCGCATAGTTTCCCTAAAAAGTACCCCAAAATTGCGCAAGGCGTCAATCTTCATAATTATGCCAATGCGCTTGAAATCGGGATCATCGGCTGGTTAGTCTGTATGAGTTTCCTGAATATCGAATTTGTTGACTTTTTTTACTGGCATGTCACAATGATCGGCGTTTTAAATAATATGGGCAAAGCGCAATTGCAACGAGAACATTCGGGCGTCGAAGAGGATGAAGAGGAAGAAAAGGCATCAATACGCATCGCAACGCGGCGGCCAGCATTTTCGCGATTCTAAAGAATATCATGAAACCACAGCCTATAAAGGTCATGCAGCTTGCGCTGAGTCTGGTCATCGGCGGCACGGAAAAGTTAGTCTATGAAATCGTCCAGCGCGTGAATCGCGAGCAGGTGTCGCCTGTTGTCTGTTGTCTCGATGAAATCGGCGTCTTCGGCCAAAAATTGCGCGAGGCGGGCGTGCCGGTGTATGTGTTGCATCGCGCCCCCGGCCTCGATTGGTCGCTGTTATCGAAATTGCGCGAGATTATCGTTAAAGAACAGATTGACGTGATTCACGCCCACCAATACACGCCCTATTTTTATGGCTTGATGGCGTCACTCTACGCAAAAATCACGCTCGCGCCGTTCCGCCCGGAAATTATTTTCACGGAGCACGGACGCTTTTACCCGGATGTGCGCAAATTCAAGCGCGTCGTCAGTAATCCGATTTTGAGTCTGTTCACGAAGGAGATCGTTACCATTTCCGCCAGCACGAAGCAAAGCCTGATTGATTACGAAAATTTTCCGGCACGGCGGATTCGCGTCATCTATAACGGCATTGATTTAGAACGTTTTTCCAAAACGGCGGATCGATTGGCGAAGCGGCGCGAATTGGGATTGAATGCGGATGATAAGGTCTTCGGTATTGTGGCGCGGCTCGACCCGATCAAAAATCATGCGATGCTGCTCCGCGCCTGTCAGCAGCTTGTGAAAACAGTACCGAATGCGTATCTGCTGATTGTCGGCGACGGCCCGGAACGAGCTAAACTCAAAGAATTGACCGCCTCGCTCGGCATTGTGGCGCATGTCAGATTTCTCGGAGCGCGGCAGGATATTTCCGAATTGCTGCAAACGTTCGATGTATTCGCCCTCTCGTCGTTCAGCGAAGGAACGTCCGTCACGCTGCTTGAGGCGATGGGTGTCGGTGTGCCGATTGTCGCAACGAACGTCGGCGGCAACCCGGAAGTTATCAGCGACGGCGAAACCGGCTTTCTGGTCGAAAGCGATAACGCCGACGACATGGCAAACAAGTTATTGCAATTATTACAAAACGACACCTTGCGTCAGCGCATGGGAAACGCCGGAAAAGAGCGTGTTCACGCACTGTTTTCAATCGAAAAAATGGTGCGGGCGTATGTTGATTTATATCTCAGCGCCGCCGGAATAACATCATAAACGGGAAGAACAACGAATCAACGCATGAAACGAATTCAAGGAGAATCCTAATTGTGTGCGGAATTGCAGGGGTTTTTAATTATTTAGAGCAAACGCAGCCGGTATCGCCGGAACTGCTGCAACGGATGACGGACGTGATTCGCCATCGCGGGCCAGACGCTGAAGGCACGTATATTGATGGTGCTATTGGCTTAGGACAGCGCCGACTCAGCATTATTGATCTTTCCGAAGCAGGCCGTCAGCCGATGTTTTCGGAAGATCGCCAGCTTGTTATCGTCTTCAACGGCGAAATTTACAACTACCTCGAACACCGCGAGCCCCTGATTCAGCGCGGACATCGCTTTCATTCGCACACCGACACGGAAGTCATCATTTATTTGTATCGCGAATACGGCGAGCAGTGCGTCAAATATCTGCGCGGCATGTTCGCCTTCGCCTTATGGGATGCGAAGAAACAGCAGCTTTTCCTCGCCCGCGACCATATCGGACAAAAGCCGCTCTATTACTATTCAGACGGTAAGCGCTTAGTGTTCGGCTCGGAATTGAAATGCCTGTTGGAAGACAAAACTGTCCCGAAAGAATTGAATTACGAGGCGTTTTACGATTATTTGATGTATTCGTACATTCCCGCACCGAAAACGATTTACAAAAATATTTACAAACTCCCCGCCGCGCATTACATGGTCTGTAACCGCAACGGCCTGCGCTTGCAGGAATACTGGGATGTCTCGTTCGCCCATGTTGACGAGCAGAAGCCCGAATCGTATTACAGCGAGACGCTGATCGAGCGGCTGCAAGAAACCGTCAAAATGCACCTGATGAGCGACGTGCCGCTCGGCGCGTTTTTGAGCGGCGGCGTGGATTCCAGCGGCATCGTCGCGATGATGGCGCAATCCATGACGACGCCCGTCGTGACGACGTCCATCGGCTTCGAGGAAAAAGAATTCGACGAACTCGAATATGCCCGCATCGTCAGCAATTACTATAAAACCGACCATTTTGAGCGCGTGGTCAAAGCCGATGCCGTCAGTATCATTGACAAAGTTGTCTGGCATTTCGACGAGCCGTTCGCCGATTCGTCGGCGATTCCGACTTATTACGTCTCGAAATTATCGCGGGAAAAAGTGACGGTCGCGCTGTCCGGCGACGCAGGGGATGAAAATTTCGCGGGCTATTCCAAATATCCGATTGATGTCATGGAAGAATCGCTGCGGCGGCGTATCCCGAACGCGCTGAAACGATGGGGCATCGCGCCATTGGCGGGCATCTATCCGCAATGGGATTGGCTCCCCTGGTATCTGCGAGCGAAATTTTTTTTAACGAATCTGACCGTGCCCCACGCCCGCGCCTTTTACCGGACGAATACGTTTATGACGCCGGACGTGGAGCGGCAATTGTTGACGCAAGACACGCTGCGAGCCATCGGCGGCTACGATCCGTACAGCGTCGTGGAAAGCGTGTATAATCGCGCTGATACGAACGATCCGCTCTCAAAGGTACAGTATGTTGATATCAAAGTATTGCTACCGGACGACATGCTGGTCAAAGTGGACAGAATGAGCATGGCGCATGCGCTGGAAGTGCGCCCACCGATGCTCGATCCGGTCTTCGTCGAATTCGTCGCCTCGATTCCGTCGCGCTTCAAATTGCACGGCAAAGAGAAAAAATATATTCTGAAAAAAGCACTGACACCGTATTTGCCACAAGACATCCTCTATCGCAAAAAACGCGGCTTTGACGCGCCGCTGAACGCCTGGTTTCGCAATGATTTGAAGGCGTTGGCGCAGGACACGATTTTGTCGGAACGCGCCTTGCAGCGCGGTTTTTTCGAGCCGGAAGCGGTCAAAACAATGTGGCGGCAGCATCAATCCGGCGAACGCAATTTCGGCATGAACTTCTGGACGCTGCTGATGTTCGAACTCTGGTTTCGGCAATTCATGGAATAGACAGGATTCACAGGATTGACATGACAACGAACCTCACAGGTCTTCGAGACCTGTGAGGTCTTATGATCCAATCAACGCTCGCATCTATAAATCATGTTGATCATGTCAATCCTGTCCCAATAATAAAAAATGTTCGAATATATAAAAGCTGATTTGGCTCGATTCAAGGAAGAAGGCGGCGGCAGCCCGCTGCGGATTTTGGCGCGCGGGCTGGTATCGCAGGGCTTTCAGGCGATTCTTGTGTATCGTTTCTTCCGCTGGTTTTTCGTGCGTGGCATTCCGACGCAGCCGTTCCGGTTTATCATCGAACGCCTGACCGAAATCATGACCGGCATCTCGATTCCGGCGGAAACCGACATCGGCAAAGGGCTGCGGATTCACCATTTCGGCGGGATTATTTTTCATTCCCACACGAAAATGGGGGAACATTGCACGGTGTATCACGGTGTTACGTTCGGCGACAAAGGCGGAGCGGGCGAGCCACCGACCATCGGAAATAATGTCTTGGTCGGCGCAGGCGCGAAAGTGTTGGGAGAAATCACCATCGGCGACAACGTGAAAATCGGCGCGAACGCCGTTGTCGTCGCTTCCGTGCCGAATAACGCCATCGTGGGCGGCGTTCCGGCGAAAATCATCGGCGAAAATACGAAGGATATTTGGACAATGAAAGCACCGAAAACGACGATTAACGTCATGCAATGCCGCAGCACCTACACCACCGGCGGCGGCCCGGATAAGACGGTTTTGCTGATGGCGGAGCGTTCAAACAAAGAGAAATTCAGGCATGTGCTGATGTATATGCGCGGCGCGAACGATCACGAGTTCCAAATCGGCAACTGGGCGCGGGAACGCGGCCTGACGATTCACGAAGTCCTCGAATACAAAAAGCTCGATTGGAGCAATCTGGTCGAAATTCACCGCCTCATCAAACAATACGACATTGACATCTTGCACGTCCGCGATCACAAAACCTGCGTTGTTTGCTATCTCGCGTCGCTGCCGCATCCAAAGGTCAAGCTGCTCTTTACCGCCCATTTGTGGCAGGATCACGACAGCCTGAAAATGAAATTTTATACGTGGCTGAATCTGCTCTTTTTGAAACGCTACGACAAAATCATCGCCGTCTCGTATGCGCTGAAAGATTTCATGGTCAAGCGCGGCATTCGCCCGGAAAAAATCACGGTCGTGCATAACGCGATTGACGTGGACGCCTGGAATCGCGCCAACGTCCGCTCGACGATTCGCGACGAATTTCAGATTCCGGCCAGCCGCAAAATCGTCGGCGTGGTGGGGCGCTTACGCTATGAAAAGGATTTGCCGACGACGCTTGCGGTCGCGCATAACGTGATTCGCGAACGCCCGGACACCTGTTTTCTGATTATTGGCGACGGCCCGGATCGCGCCGATTTGGAGCGGCAAGTTAACGAGATTGGCCTGGCGGACAAGATTCTGTTTCTCGGTTTTCGCAAAGACACGATGAACATTTACGCCGCGCTTGACCTGTTTCTTTCCACCGCGCGCATCGAAGGGACGCCGAACACCGCGCTTGAGGCGATGGCGATGGAAGCGCCGGTCATTTACACCGAAGTCGGCGGCGTCGGCGAAATCATTCAGAACGGTCATGACGGCCTGCTGTTTCAAGTCGGCGATATTGCAGGCATCACGGCGGCGACGCTCAATGTCTTGAATAACGAAGAGTTTGCCCGGCAATTGCGCGAAAATGGTCGCCGCAGCGCATGTGAAAAATTTTCCTTCACGAAACGCCTTCAAACGGTCGAAGGGATTTATGAAGCGTTAGCGCGGGGAAAATAGCACGCTGATTGGGCTGATGAGGCTTGAAGTTCACTGATTTTTTATCAGGACAAATCGAGGAAATAATCATGTTGACCGAAATTCGCCTGCAAATAGATGATTCGATCCTGCTTTCTTGAAAGAGAAGAAAGAACAGTTTGCGAAAGCGATGCTGTTTCATTATGCGCTCTGGCTCTATCGTTCTCAGAAGTTGAGTTTAGGAAAAGCCGCCGAACTCGCCGGGCAGACTCACCTGATATTTATCCAGAGCCTTCAAGCGAATGGCGAACCGGTTTTCGATTACGAAGAGACGCTGCTTGATGAGATGATCGAACACGCGAAGACGACCCCAATTATAAAAAAATAGGCGAGTGAATATGAACATTCTTTTTCTCACCCAGCGCGTCCCATATCCGCCGAATCGCGGCGACAAGCTCAGAGCGTTTAACGAAATCAAGCTCTTAGCGCGGAATTACCGCATTTTTTTGACGTGCCTCGCCGATGACGAGCGCGATGTGGCTCATAAAGCGGCTTTGTCGGAATTTTGCGCGTCGGTGGACATTGTCTATAATCCGCCGCTGCTCGCAAATATGCGGGCGCTGGCGCATCTGATTTCGACGAAACCGTTGACGCTGCCGTTTTTTTCGTCGAACCGCTTGCGGCAGATTGTTCGGCAGAAAATCGAAAAAGAACGAATTGACGTGCTGTTTGCGTATTGCTCGTCAATGGCGCAATATATTGACCGCGTGCCACATCTGCCGAAAATCATTGACTTTGTGGACGTGGATTCGGAAAAATGGGCGCAATACGCGAAACGGTCGCGCGTTCCGCGTTCGTGGGTCTATGCCGCCGAAAGCCGCCGCTTACGGAAGTATGAACGCTGGCTGGCGGAAAATTTTCAGCATAGCATTTTTGTATCGGAGCAGGAAAAGCGCGATTTTCAGCGACTCGTCTGCGATGTTCCGACGTTGACCGCGCTGCCGAACGGCGTGGATCGCGGCCAATTTTATCCGTCCGCAACTCTGCCAGATTCAAACACACTGATTTTTACTGGAGCGATGGATTATTTCGCCAATATCGAAACCGTAATATATTTTACTCGTAATATATTGCCGAAAATTCGCGAATCCGTTCCAGATGTCGTGTTTTATATCGTCGGCAGCCATCCGACGGAAGAAGTTGTGCAATTAGGCCGCGACGACCCAAAAATCATCGTCACTGGGTTTGTCGAAAGCGTCCTGCCATATATGCACAAAGCGACGGCGTTTGTCGCGCCGATGCGGATTGCGCGGGGCTTGCAGAATAAGATATTGGAAGCGATGGCCTCCGGTGTGCCAGTTGTGACGAACACATTGGGATTTGAAGGCATTTCCGCTGTGCCAGGCCAGGATATTCTCGTTGAAGACAAGCCTGAAGCGTTCGCGCAAAAGGTCATTCGTCTGATGCAAGAGCCTGATTTGAGAAATTCCCTTGCCCGCAAGGGTCTCCAGGTCATTGAAAAACACTACATTTGGGAAAACAATCTCGAACGGCTCGAATACATTATTCATTCGACCAATCTATAACGCAAACAAAGTCATGCAAACCGCAAAAGCATAACAATATGAATATTTTATTTATTACTGAAAAATTTCCGTACCCTCTTGATAGCGGTGGACGAATCAGAACATTTCATATATTGAAAGGCTTGTCGCAAGAGCATCGGATCACTCTTATCACGACCATCGAACAGGAAACCCAACGGCAATATCTGCCCGATCTCCAAAAAATCTGTCGTGATGTCACGGTTATAACGGTCAAAAACGAGACCTCCGTTCAACTTGGCAAGAAAATTCTCCGCAATATCCTTTCGCCGATTCCCATCGTGGTAGAACGCCACTATCAGCCTGAAGTTGCCGCAACGGTCAGCCGTTTGCTGCAAAGCGGAGATTCATCATTCGACGTCGTGCATTTTGATCACCTGGATGCTTCGATATACGCGAATTGCCTTCCTCCCGGAATGCTAACCGTGCTTGATGAGCACAATATCGTCTCGAACCAGATCATGACGAGTGCCGAAGTCGAACGCAACCTGCTTAAGCGATTATATATGCAATTTCAAGCCCAAAAAACGTTGCGCTATGAACCAGACGTTTGCCGCAAAATGACGTGCTGCTTCGTGTGTTCCGATACGGACAAAGGCTACCTGATGAATATAGCAAAAGAAGCGCATGTCGTGACGATTCCGAACGGCGTTGACGTTGAGTATTTTAGCGACGCGTCATGGCGCAGACAGGCCAGCATCAAGCTTCCTCCGGCGCCGCAGGCGATGATTTTTGTCGGCACGCTGGATTACGGGCCAGGAGCAACGGCGACCAGATATTTTTGCCATCGCATCCTGCCTCTCATTCACGCCCAAATTCCAGAAGCCACTTTTTTAGCCGTCGGTCAGAATCCGCCGCAATATCTTCGCGATCTTGCGAATCAGGACGCCCGCATTCTCGTTACAGGGCGAGTGGACGATATTCGCCCGTATGTTGACCGCGCAAAAGTCTTTGTTGTTCCTTTGCGAAGCGGCAGCGGAACGCGGCTCAAAATTCTGGACGCAATGGCGATGTCTATTCCTGTGGTCTCGACCACCATTGGCGCGGAAGGGCTGAATATCCGTTCCGGCGAAAATATTCTGATTGCCGACACGCCAGAGGATTTCAGCGCCGCCGTGCTGAAACTCTTGCAAGATGACTCCTTTGCCGCCTCAATCAAGCAGAATGCGTTCCGCTTCGTCCGCGAAACCTATAGCTGGAACACCATCTGGCGCGATTTGCTGCACGCCTATCAGGAGTTGAAGACAAGAACATGACAACGTTACTCTCACTTATTGTTGAGGAACGCAACAGAATTGCGCGACATCATGAACCGATAACGGGCGGACTCATCGGGCAGTTATCGGAATGTCATCTGTGCGATCCGCACGGTCAGGCCCTGCCTCTACAAGCAGAGGTGCTGGTATCCTGGACGCTCGCGGCTGTCATTAACGTCGCATTGCGCCCGTTCGACATCTTCTTTTTTCGATTGAATGTATTTTGCCTCGGTCTTTCTCTACGCGATTCCTCTCTATCGGTACGACCCTGGGCTTTTTAGAATGATTAATCATGATGTGCGCCTGCTATTCAGCGAAAGGAATGGTATGTGTATGTATGCTCCGAATCCATTACACGATATAAAGGTTTTTTTTAAAGCAGTGCTAACGAATCAATTCGCATTTTGGTCTCCTAAGGCATATATTCGCTTTACCAAAGAAACAGGAAGAAAATCTGAAGAAGAAAGCGTTGAACACGTTGGGAGATATTTTTTGCAATGCTTTGCGGATTATTTCGCCGAATTGGACATCGCCCCTGACGACATTCAAAACTTTTTGAAAGGCAAGCATCTGCTTGAATATGGGCCAGGAGATATTTTAGGAATGCCTCTGTTGATGTACGCATACGGCGCTGAAAAAATTGATTGTGTTGATCGTTTTCCTTTGCAAAAAATGTCTGAATTCAATCTGCGTGTATATACCTTTCTGCTCGACTCATTAACAGCAGATTTACAAGCGCTCGCCAGACAAGCCTTGCAAAATCCCTATGATTTACGTGAAGGATTTCGCCCGGAATGTATCACCTATTCTATCAATAAAAAAGGCTTAAGCGGAGCATTTGACTCCTATGATCTGATTTTTTCTCGCGCAGTATTGGAGCATGTCAATAGTTTGGATGAAACCTTTCTTGATATGAAACATGCCCTGAAAATGGGTGGGATCGCAATTCATCGCGTTGATTTGAGCAGCCATGGGCTGGATCGTTATACTGAATTAGACTTTTTAACCTGGCCAGATTTGCTCTATCACATTATGTATAGTTGTAAGGGAGTGCCCAACAGACATCGAATAACCGCATATAAAGATGCCATCCGCCGACATGACTTTAGGTGCAAAAAACTTGTCCCAATTAGAATGGTCGCGTTAGATAGCGTAAAAAAAATCTCTGCATATTTGCCTGAGCGATTTCGTGGCGTTCCTGATGAAGAATTAACGTGTACCGATTTTTGGATGATTTTCACTAAAGAATGCGCGTCTTCACCGAATTAAATTATGAAAGATCAGAAACAAGACAATATCCCCATTCTCCTCCGAGAGTCATCAGGAATCGCCCGCCACGCCGAGCCGGTGACTGTCGGCGTTCCGATGCCGGAATGCCTTATCCAGGATATCGCGGAGATGCGCCTGTTCGATGCACAAAGCGTCTGCCGCCCGTTGCAAACTCAAACGCTCGCGCAATGGCCGGACGGCAGCGTCAAATGGGCGCTCTGCGATTTTCAGGCCGATGTTCCCGCAAACGCTCACGCCGAATATGTGCTGACAGTCGGTCAAGAACAGGCTGAACCGATGCCGCCGCTAATGATAACACACGAAAGCGATTCGTTTCGTATCGAAACCGGCGCCGCGGTGTTTACCATTCCAATACGACGATTTTTGCCATTTTCCAGTGTCATGATTGATGGACAGGAATGTCTTGATGCCACGAACTGCCGCGTCAGTCTCGAAGACGACGCCGGGCGGCAATATGAACATCTCATCGAACGTGCCGACATCGAAACCAGCGGCATCTTGCGAACGACGCTCAAAATTGACGGGCAAATCCGTCTGCCGAATTCCGCTGACGGCTTTGCCAATTTTATCGCGAGGCTTCATTTTTACGCGCAATCCGCCACTTGCCGCATTGATTACACGATTCATAACCCGAATGCGGCACAGCACCTCAATGGACTGTGGGATTTGGGCGATCCGGGTTCGATCTATTTTAACAATCTCTCGCTGCATGTTGCCACGCTTGCGCAAGATGCGCACATCGTCTGGAATGACGACGTGTTCGGGGCGTCGCCGCGCAGTGCAACGGAGGCGATTTCGATCTATCAAGATTCGAGTGGCGGCGACAACTGGATGAGCCGGAATCATGTCAATCGCTTCGGCAAAGTCGCGCATCGCTTTCAGGGCTATCGCGTCACGCAGGGCGACGCCGTGATCGCTGAGGGAAAACGGGCAAATCCGGTCGCTGCGCTTCAGTGCGATAGCATCCGCATCGAAGGCGCAATTCGAGACTTCTGGCAAAATTTCCCCGGAGCGCTCGAAGCCTCGGCGAACACGCTCGTCTTCAGGCTTTTCCCTGCGCAATACGACGATGTGTTCGAGTTGCAGGGCGGCGAACAGAAAACGCAGACCATCTTTCTCGATTTCCGTGCGTTACCAGAACACCGAGGCCCTGAAGAACTCGGAGTTCTCTCATTAACATGGATTCACGCGCCGCTGCTCGCGCATGCGACGCCGGAATGGTACGCGCAATCCGGTGCGTTCGCGTATCTGACGCCATCTGCCGATGATCCGCGCCCAGATGTGCTGGCACTGATCAATTGCGCTATTGACGGCGACCGCAGTTTCATGAATCGGCGCGAGCAGATTGATGAATATGGTTGGCGCAATTTCGGCGAGCAGTTCGCGGATCATGAATGCCTGCATTATCAGGGTGATGGGCTGCCGATTTCGCATTACAACAACCAGTATGACGGCATTTACGGCCAATTGCTACAATTTGCGCGGAGCGGCGATGTCCGCTGGTTTCGGCTTGCGCATGAGTTGGCGCATCATGTGATTGATATTGATATTTATCACACCATGCAGGACAAACCAGCGTATAATGGAGGCCTCTTCTGGCATACCGACCACTATGCCGACGCCGCGACTTGCACGCATCGCACCTATTCGAAAGCGACGATGCTGGCGAAAAACTTGACGTTTTACGGCGGCGGCCCATCGAACGAGCATAATTACGCGACTGGCTTGATGTATCATTACTATTTAACGGGCGAAATCGCTTCGAAAGATGCCGCAGTCGGGCTTGCGGACTGGGTGATTCGGATGGATGACGGCGCGTTAACACAATGGAAATTTTTAAACAACCGTCCAACCGGCGCGGCAAGCAAAACCGCTGATGAGAATTTTCATGGCCCCGGACGCGGCGCGGGACACTCGATCAGCGCGTTGCTGGATGGGTATCAATTGACGAAGAACCGCGCTTATTTAGAAAAAGCGGAACAATTGATTCAACGCTGCATCCATCCTCAGGATGATTTGGAAAAACTGGGATTAAGAAATCCAGAATTCCGCTGGTCCTATGTCGTCTTTTTGCAGATTCTCGGTAAATATTTGGACATGAAAGTGCTGTTGAATGAAGATGACGCTTGCTATTATTACGTTCGCGACAGCCTGTTGCATTACGCCGACTGGATGCGCGTCAACGAAGTGCCGATCACGAGCGTATTCGATAAGGTTGAATATCCGACGGAGACGTGGCCTGCGCAAGACATGCGAAAAAGTGCGGTCTTTTTCTTTGCCGCGAAATACGCGCCCGCTTCTCAACGGCAGGGATTTTTGGACAAAGCGGAGTATTTTTTCCAGAAATCGTTTGCTGATTTGTTGACATTCAAAACCTGTGATGTGACGCGGGCGCTTGTGATTGTGATGAGCGCGACGCCGATGCGCGCCTATTTTTACCGGCATCCTGATGAAGCGGCAACCTATAAGGAAAATCCATATCAGATCGGTTCGCCTCGTGCCTTCAAATCGCAGTTGTATGAATTGAAAAAATTGCGCAGATTCGCGCAGGCCGTGAAGGAACGTTTACGCCAGAGGTGATTCGCATGCTATTCAACGCGCTGCCCCTCTTTTTAGGAATAATTTTCTTGTGCATTTTTTGCGGCTGCGTCTATTTTCGGCTGACACTGAGACAATTTGCAATCCAAATGATTCGCGTAACGGCGACGCATATTTTCGCCCATCTCTACCAGCAAGATCAGCGTGATGCCGAAAGATTGTGCCGACAATTCAGGCGCGGACTGGCCGTTTCTCGTGAAGATGCGTTCGAAACGTTCGCGAAATTACCGCAAGCTGAGGCGGCGCGGATCGAGGTGATTTTTCCTCACGCATCATCCGGCAGCGAGATTCCGTTTGTGTATGAGTCACCGGACGCGCCTCATTTAGAGGCGTTGCGCGAACGCTATCACCTGCGTGAAATGATTCGGAACGCGAGAGACGAGTATGATGCCATGCTCCGTTTAGGCGCATGGGTCGGGACGCGCTGGGATCATGGCACGGATGTCGTGCCGGACAGAAACGCAACCACCGATCCCGCTGCCGTGATTCAGGCCGGAGAGCAGGGCGCGAAATTCTGGTGTGAAATTGCCGCCAAAACGCTTGTGCTTGCGGCAACGTCGTTAGGCTGGGCTGCCCGCCTGACCACGACTTCTCGTGATGGCTACACCTGGGAACATGCGGTGGCGGAGTTGTGGTCGAATCAGTTTCGTAAATGGTTCGTCATTGATCCGGATTTCAACGTCGTGTACGAAGAGAATGGCGTGCCGCTTTCTGCCTTCGAGTTGTGTCATCGCGGCCTTGAGTTGGCGCGGGCGAATCGGTTGTCAACACACCTGATCGCGCCGACTAAATTGAGCTTGCCATTTACCGATTTGCTGGCATTTTACGCGTACGCGCATATCGAAATGCGGACAGATTGGCAGACGCGCCATTTGCGTCGCGGCAGCCCGGCAGGCGGCGATTTGCAGACATGGCGGACGGCGCGGCCAGGTTTCAAACCATTGCTAACAGCAAGAATCCGACAGGACGAGCCAATGCGTTTCGATTGGCCGGTTAATACAGCCGTCGTGTCAGGCTGCCATATTGAACAGCGTGGCGAACGAACCATCATTCACTTCGCATTGATCGGCTATTGCCCGTATTTCAAGACGTTCCAGTTCAGATTAGACGATGGCGAATGGCAGGAGTCGGTATCCGGTCTCTTTCAATTCGACCTGACACCCGGCGATTATGCGCTGGCTGCCCGCATCGTGACGTTATCCGGCGAGCTTGGGCCGATATATGAAGGACAGATACGGTTAAAAGAACATGGTGTCAGACCTGTTGAACAAGTCTAACATGTTGTAACGGAAATATTATGGCGCTCAAAAAAACGTTGTTTCTCAGCGAATTATATCCTCCGCTCATCGGCGGAACATGCAGCATGTTTTCAGGCCGTTTCGGCCTCTATCCGAAAGACCGCATCGTCGTCTTGACCAAAGCGGTTGAAGGTGCGGAGGCATTCGACCAGACGGCAGGCTATCCGATTCATCGCATTCCGCTTGTTGCCAACGGACCGAAAGGCTTTGAATGGGCGGGGATTACCTGGAGTTTGATCAAAAGCGGCATGGCGCTCGCGCGGCAGTATCGCATCGAGCGAATCGAATGCGCCCGATTTTTGCCGGAAGGCGTCGCAGGCTATGCCCTTGCCAAACTGCTACGCAAAAAATTGATTGTCAATTATCATGCTGAAGAAGTCTGTGTCTTAAAAAATTATAAAGTCGAACGATTCTTGTTGCGGCGCATTATTCGTGCCGCCAGTTTAAATCTTCCGGTATCAAGTTTCATTGCTTCGCAGATTCGTGAAGTTGCCGGAAGGGATATTCGGGTGGAGATTGTCCCGCCAGGCTTCAACTCGTCAGCCATCGCTCCCAGCGATAAAGAAGCCGTACAACGCATCCGTTCCCAAATCGGTGGACAGCCTATTCTCCTAACGGTCGCGAGACTTCAGAAACGCAAAGGTCAGGATAATGTGATTCGCGCTCTGCCAGAAATACTGCAAACCTTTCCAAATGCTCGCTATATCATCCTCGGTTCGGATCAAGGCGGAACAGCCAATTATCGCCAGGAGTTGGAAATATTAGCTCAGCAACTTGGCGTGAATCATCAGGTGATTTTTGTCGCAGATGCCAAACAGAATGAGCTTTCGAATTATTATGCTGCCAGCGATCTCTTTCTCATGCCGAATCGCTTCGAGCCGCCGGGAGATATCGAAGGCTTTGGAATTGTCTTTCTTGAAGCTGGATTTTTCAAGAAACCTGTCATTGGAGGCAATTCAGGAGGCGTTGTCGATGCAGTGCGGGACGGCAACACCGGATTTTTGGTGAATGGCATAGACCCGCATGATATTGCACAAAAAAGCATTGGAATCCTTTCCAATCCAGGTTTAGCTGCCAATATGGGAGAAAACGGTTTTACTTTTGCGCAATCGTTATCGCACGAGCGCGTGTTTGAACGTTATCAACGAGCGCTCGAAGGTCTATAAATATCCAGAATTTCACGTTCAGGGAGGGTGTGAAGGGAGCCTTCATGTTACGAAACACGGTCAAAGATTTAGGCAAGCACTCGCTGATTTATCTGATTGGCGGCATTGCAAGCGTTTCCGCTAGTATCTTATTGATGCCAGTTTATACGCGTTTTCTCAGCAAAGCGGATTATGGCATTATCGAGATGATTGACACCTCGCGCTATTTAGTGATTATTCTGCTTTTAGCCGGATTTGACCCGACGATGGGGAAATTTTACCATTCCTCGCCGTCGGCGGATGAAAAAAAAGCGGTGGTCGGCACGGTGTTTCTTTTCGTGCTGCTGTCGGCAATTTTCTGGGGCGGCTGTTTATTCAGTCTGAATACGTTCCTCTCCGAACAATTGTTAGGACGTGTCGCGTTCGTCTCGTTCATCAATCTCGGCATCATGCTGCTTGTCGTTCAGGCGATACAGACAACTGGCGAAACGTATTTGAATATTCGCAAGAAATCGCTATTGTTCGCCACGCTGTCGCTGATCAAACTCACCATCAACATTCTCGCCAATCTCACATTTGTCGTCTGGCTGCGCATCGGCCCGAAAGGCATGCTCTACGGCGAACTGCTGTCATCCGGCATCATCACCATCGTCCTTCTCAGCTATCTGATTCGGAATAACGGCCTGCATTTTTCCACAACATTATTTCGCCCGATGCTGCTGTTCAGCCTGCCATTCATTCCAAACGCTTTCAGCGCGGCCATCATGCACCGAGCGGACCGCTATTTCGTCCAGCAGTACGGCTCGCTGGCGGATGTTGGATTATATGGCGTCGGCTATCGGTTTCCATTTATCTTAAATTCCTTGATTCTCAGTTCGTTTGGCCGGGTCTGGTACAGCGCCAGCATGTATGACATCGCGAAACAGGAGGAGGCACAGCGGACGCATGCCAAAATCACCACCTATTTCGTGACGCTTTATATGATGGGGCAATACCTCCTCGCGATCTTTGCGCCAACGATTATCCGTCTTCTGACCGCGCCGGACTATTTCGAAGCGTGGAAAGTCATGCAAATCGTCGCGTTCGCATGCGCGCTATATGCCATTCATCCATTTTTCACGTCGGGCGCGTTTTTGAAAAATAAAACATGGGTGTTGCCGATTTCGCATATCATTCCGGCGGCGCTGAATATCGGCCTGAACATGCTGCTGCTGCCGCGTTACGGCTATATCGCGGCGGCCTGGGTGACGGTGATCACGTATTTTACGTACAGTTTCTTGAATTACCTGATTTGCCGGGCATTTTATCCGATTAAATTTGAGTTTGGACGTCTTTCCTGGCTGTTTGGAGGAGGAATTGCTCTTGTGTTGCTCAGCGATGCCGTTTGGTTCAGTCATCCGGTGTTAGAAGCCCTGAAAGAATTTGGGTTCGCGGCGGTATTTCCGCTCGCGATCATGTTTGGGAAATATTTAGACGCAGATGAAAAACAAAGCTTGTCCAACGAACTTGCGCGGGTTCACCCCACAATCGCCCGGTTTTATCGTCAGTATGCCTTATGAATAGTACATTCAACGCAATAATTTTATCAGAAAGGGGGACGTTATGAATATTGGATATATTGAGCATTTCTCTGGAATTGGGGGTGGGCAACGCATGCTTGAAATTTTATTGGATGGATTGCAAGGGACTGAATTCGTTCCCTATGTCTCCTGCCCCGGTCAGGGAGAATTTGTGGATTTGCTGCGTTCAAAAAATATCTCAGTTGAATTTCATAAATTAATTCAACCATCGAGAAAGAATCCCTTCCTGCTAATTGATGCGTTCCGCGAATGGTCGAGTTTCATCCGACCACATCGCTTTGCTTTGATTCATGTCAATCACTTGCATGGCGGACGCTCGGTCATGCCCGCCGCATTTTGGCATAAAACTCCAGTGGTCTGCCACGTGCATTTTCCTTTGGAAGAGGCTTATTGTCGCTGGGTTTTCAATTTTTTGCCGAAACCGGCTGGTTTCATATTTTGCAGCCACGAATTGCAGCAAGACAGCGGCGCACATCTCAAAAAATATTATCCTCATGCGCGGCAATGGGTTGTGCATAATGGCGTGGATGTCAGCCGATTTGTTCCAAGTCAGACCTCGAACGACATCTCTCGGATCGGCATAATTGCGAATTTGCAGAAGCGTAAAGGGCATGAGGATTTTTTAGAGATGGCGGCACGATTGACGCGGCAAGGAAAATCCGCGATATATGATATTATTGGTGGAGATGTCTATGGCGAAACCCGCCAGGAAGCCTTGCTCGATTATGCCCGGCAATTAGGAATAAGTGACCGCGTTATCTTTCACGGGCAAATGGCAGATGTTCGCCCGGTACTCTCTCAACTTGATATTCTGGTCTGCACGTCTTATCAAGAGGCATTCCCCGTGTCGATTTTAGAGGCAATGGCCTGTGGCAAGCCAGTCGTCTCCACCAACATCAATGGCATTCCAGAAGCGATTGATGAGGGGCAGACAGGTTTCTTAGTTCCTCCGCATGCGCCGGAGGCATTAGCCAACGCCGTGACGATCCTGCTCGATCATCCGGAGTTGCGCAACGAAATGGGGCTAAACGGGCGTCGCCGCGTTGAGCAATATTTTAGTTGCGATGCCTACACCGCCGGAATTATCCATATTTATCGAGAGCTTTTAAAATGCACATGAATAATAATCTGCTTCACCCCACTCTTGCAAGGATAAATAACACCCTTATCCCATGGGGAATCACGGGAGGCTTTATAACTCTCTGTTTCATAAATATCCTCCGCCATGAAATGTGGAGAGACGAACTGCAAGCATGGCTAATTGCAATGAAAAGCGACACGCTTGCTGAATTATTCCAAAATTCTTTGTATGAGGGGCATCCGAAATTATGGTTTTTATTACTCTTTGCACTAACCAGAATAACTCATTCATTATTTCTCATGCAAGTATTGCATCTTCTTATTGCGACTGCGACAGTGTTTCTATTTACGGCATATTCACCGTTTTCCCGTTTACAAAAAACCCTTTTTCCATTGGGATATTTCCCCCTATATGAATATGGAACAATTAGTAGAAATTACAGTATTGGCATACTATTAATCATTTTGTTTTGTGTCGTATACCAAAAACGACAATCTCATTATTGGTTATTGTCAGGCTTTCTTTTTTTGCTTTGTCAAACGAATGCCCCAGCGCTATTACTATCTATTGTATTAAGCGGCTTTTTATTTGTCGATAATTTTTTCCCCTTCACGAAATCCAAAATTGCCATGTTTGGGTTTTTGTTGTTTGGGGTTCTCCTGGCTGTTATTACCACAAATCCTCCTCATGATAGCGGTTTTGCGTTTTCTTGGAATCGAACATTTGATTCATGGCGGCTTCGCGAGGTGATTTCTCTCGTCTGGAAAAGTTATGTCCCTCTTCCTCAGCCATCACTCCATTTTTGGAATACGAATATTGTCACATCCTTGAACGTTCAAACCATTCTTTCATTCATACTTTTAGCTATTTGTAGTGGGTATTTTTTCCGCTTTCCAACGATATTTTTGCTTTATGGATTCGGTACACTAACGATTTTACTTTTTTCTTATATGAAATATTTGGGTTCGATCCGTCATCATGGGCATCTTTTTTTCCTTTTTGTCGTAGCATTATGGCTATCATTATTAAAGCAATCACATTCATCGTTACCTCGCACTATTTCGCTCCAATTTATCAGTATCGTCTTCACTGTATTATTGGCGATACATGCTTTTGCAGGAATATTTGCAAGCATGACTGATTGGATCTATCCATTTTCTAAAGGAAAACATGTTGCCCAATTTCTTCAGCAAGGAGGATGGGACAAATTTTGTCTGATTGGAGATCAAGATTTTGCAGCGTCAACAGTCGCCGGATATCTTTACAAAGATATATATTATTATGGCACGAATCGAATAGGAACATTTATAATTTGGGATCGAAATTGGTATAAGTATGGCGGTCACAATACTACGTCTGATGCTCTATTGGAAACGGTAAACAGATTGCCTTCGAACTGTCAAAATAGCGCAATTTTTGTATTAAACTATCCGCTGTTTCTCTCTCCCAGCAGAACTGTAAATTTGGGTAACTTCCTTGTTAGCATTGTCTCGGATGAGCAATATTATCTTTATCTATATTCAAATACTTTTTCAGAATCGAGAAGGAGTACGAAGAGTCATGAATTTTTTATTCCCCCAATGCCACGTTCAGGGCTTGCAACTCATGCGATACAGTAGTCAATGAGTTCGTCTGAAATACACAGTGCCATGTTTTTAGGAATTAATTTTTTGGATACCTTTTCTTTCTACTTCTTATATGCCGTTATTGCTATCAGGTTGGCATCTGTTTCTGCAACACCAACAGCGGTGTTGGTTTGCACTTGTGAATTTTACATCATGAATCACCCTATTGTCAAAGAAACTAACATTTTTCATTACGTCCCCCAATAGGGATAATATGGTGAATTTTAACATTTGAGATCAAGGAGGAAAGGGCATGTTGAGAAGACATTACAATCAGATTTGGATAGAATGCATTTCCATCGCTTTATTAGCAGGGGTTTTTTATGTTTATCTGTATTCAGAGCTTCCGATCGATGATACGAATCGATTTACAGCCGATATTGCTGCCGGGCGTTATCAATGGGATCCTACCCATCTTTTTATGCAGCCAGCAACAGTATTGTGGCATCAGTATTTGAATTTTGGAACAACTGCGTTAATTAGCCAGCATCATATCAATACCTTTTGTGCCCTGGTATCTTTGGTAATATTCTATTTGTTATTACTTCGACTTGAGGTCATCTTCTATAAACGCCTTGTACTCACATTAATTGCTGCGGTGAGTTTTAATGTCCTGAATCTTGCAACATCAGGCCATATGAAACTTACAGCATATCCTTTTCTTTCACTAGCCCTTTATCACGCTTTTTTATGGGAGTACGACATCAAGCAGAATCCTCAACAGGCGGACAAATCGATCTGGCGACTTTTGATTTCAGCAGTATCCTTAGGAATTGCATCCCTATTTTTAATTAATTCGATCGTTATTCTTCCCTTTCTATGTATTGCGATTCTCTGTATAATGCCTTATAAAAGAGCTTCTTTCAACCAACGATTGAAATTGTCAATATTGTATGGCCTGATCTGTACGATAATTGTGGTTGGTGTCATTGGCCTCTTTTACTATATCATTACGAAAGAAATGCCCACACTCTCTGGGTTTATTTCCTTTGTCATTGGAAATAAAAAGGGGGAACGCCATTTCTTTAGCATTAAAGAAAGTATCGCACGAGTTGGTTTTGGAACATTGCTTAATTTTGTATATACCGAAAATTTGGGGCCAATTTTACGAGTATGGCTCAACCAGCAAATTCCTTCTTTTACTCGCTATATTAATATACTTTGGAAGGATATAGTCATTGCAGGGGGAATGCTGGCCATTCTTGGATGGGTATATATTTCCGGAGGAATTCAACTTTACAAGAGAACGATAGGATTCACTGCCTGGGCATTTCTGCTTGGTTCCCTCTCCTTTGCGTTCTGGTGGAATCTCTCTGAAGCAGAATTTTTCTTTCAAATTACGTTACCCACCCTGGTAATAGCGTCCTTAATTCCATATAACAAAATGTATCGTGGGATTGTGACTATTTGGCTGATTATTGCTATTATAAGTAATGTCGTCTTCTGGGCAATTCCTAAAAAGTCCTATCCATTCAATAATTATATCATTAAACTACAACAGTTTCTGAAATCTGATGATTTAGCTATTTGTTTTGCGGCATATCCTGGTAAACAATGTATGGGGTTTTTTCTTCCATATTTAAAAGATCGAGACATGTTAGCATTGGATCAATTATTGTTAAAACTCAATGACAAGAATCTATTTTTCTCAGAACTTCGCGAAAGAGTGGATGAGGCGCTTTCAAGAACAAGTCATATTTATGTATTTCAGGCGCTTGACGAAGAGGATTGGAATGCTCCATGGCCAATGTTTTTAGAGCGCGGTTTAACGAAAGACAGGCTTATTCAATTCTTTTATGAGCATTATAACGTACATTATATTGGCGAAGTTGTAGGCATCAAGTGTTGGGAATTATACCAATTGCGTTAATGCCTGATCATAAATTCTCTTGACATGAGAGTTCACACCTCCCAGCCTGTTTTGAGAGGAGGAACACATCACATAGGACGGAGATGGCCGCGTGAATGGCAGCATAAGTCAACAAGCGTGACTTCACACGCATCATCAGGCGATTTATCTGCGTCTGCGCCCCCGCCTTCAGGCGTTATGGCAGTAACAAGATCGCTATCCACTTGAAGAGATCGCCAGCCTAATAGCGGTGACCGATAATGCTCTTAAATGAGTTGTGATTTTGTTCCTTTAGAGTTTATTATTTAGCCATATCAAGGCGATACTCCTATTGCAACCCCTACAACAGCGTCGGTGATGACAAGAAAAAGAGAGGGTAACCGATCATAGGCGCATTGAAGGATGCCCGCGACCATTTCCGATTTGGAACAAGAAGGATTGTTTAAGACATGAAACCGTCATTTAAAAACCTGCTACGAGAAAAAGAATTCTGGTTGCTCGTCTTCTTTGTCCTGTTGTATTGCCTTCGCCTGATCTTGTTCGGGGAATCATTTTTTTTCCGTGATTTGTATCTTTATTTCCTGCCACAAAAACGACTTTTCGCGGAGTTTTTCGCACAGGGTACCTGGCCGTTATGGGATCGGTATCTCCATGGCGGACAGCCATATATCGGGGCGATGGGGGATGCCACGTTTTATCCGTTTAATCTCCTCTATCTCGTGTTTCCTCTGTTAACCGCCTTCAATGCGATCATCATCGTTCATCTGCTGTTGGCCGCGATTTTCGCCTATGCCTTTGCTCGCGTCATCGGCCTTCTCCCTCTTTCCGCGCTGATTGTCGGCATCGCCTACGCATTCTGCGGCGTCACGCTTTCAGAAATCAATTTGCTTAACACCTTTCTCTCCGCTTCGTATCTGCCGTTGCTGCTGTTGTGTTGGCATCTCTTTTTACAAGGCCAGCAGTGGCGCTGGTTTGCACTTGCGGTCTTCGTCGCTGTCATGCGGCTGTTTCTTGGCGCATCAGAACAATACGTCATCGGCATGGTCTTGCTCTTCGGTTGGACATTGTGCCTGCCGAATTTACAGATTCGCTGGCGCTCCAGATTGCTCTCTTTCGTTCTGTTAAATGTTTTTGCTTTCGGCATTGCCGCTGTTCAACTGTTCCCGACCCTCGAAATGCTTTCGCAATCCTCGCGCGGCGGCGGGCATAACTTCTATGCGTTTTCCTATTGGTCGCTTTCTCCATTGCGCCTGCCGGAAATGATTTTTCCGCACTTCTGCGGGTATTTTGATCGGTTAGCGGCGTCGGATTACTGGGGACGGAATATTGACAACGATGCGCCCACGACGTTGATCGTAAGCATTTACTGGGGAGTTCCCCTGCTTTTCTTCGCCATTTCTGCCGGAATCGGACGCGGCGAAGCATGGCCTTTGTCCACTCGCCTCCGGCGATTTCTTCTGATTATGATGTTTGCCTCGATTCTTTTCGCATTGGGGCGTTTTTTGCCGTTTTTTGAGGTACTTTATCTTTATGTTCCCGTTCTCAGAATCTTTCGTTTCCCGGTCAAGCTTCTAATGGCGGGCGTCCTTCCTGTCGCCCTGCTTGCGGGATGCGCCGCCGAACGTTTTTTTTCAGCGCGTCGTGACGGGGATTGTTCTGCTGTTATGTATGGCTGGCAGCCATCTTCGGCCTTTCTCGCAGGACTCTGGCTCGCGGGAGGACTCTGCGTATTCAGCCTGGCGTTATTAACAACCTCCCACAATTTTTCTGTCGCATTCCATCAATTTTTTTTCAAACAGAACGGAAATGACATCTCACAACAAGGTTTAACAAGCTCGTTTTTTCACACCTTCGGGAGTTGGTTCCTGCTAACCCTCCTCTTTCAATATCGCAGGTATCGCGTCACCTCTTTGCAATCTCTGCTGGCAGCGGTAATCATTTTCGCAGACGTCTTCATTGCAGGCATTCCCGTCAACCCCACCGCGCCGAGAGAATTTTACACAGACATTCCAGCAGTCGTGAATACGATTCGCGGGCATCTTCAGAATGGACGGCTCTATCGTGCGTTGATCCCGCGCAATCCGATTTTGCAAGTTCCAGCCAATGAAATCCTCTGGGGAAACCGCTGGAATCTGGAGATTCTTGCCGATTATAGTGCTTCGTTTTACGGCATTCCGGTCATCTTTCATGAAGATTTCGACAAGCTCGCGAATGTGCGTGTCATGCAATTCAAGGATATACTCGAACGCGCCGCATGGCCGCAAAAGCTGCCGTTGCTCTCGGCGGCAGGCGTAACGGTCATTCTTACCGATGAACGCGTTTTTGCAGAAGGCGCACAATTCATCACAGACGTGCCGAATGCCAGCAATCTGACGTTTCACCTCTATAAAAATCCTCAGGCGTTAGAGCCTGTGCAGATGCTTACATCATGGGAATTCGCAGACAGCGACGCTGAAGCCGAGAAGGCGATGCTGCGGCCAGATTATGATCCGCGTCGGCATGTCGTGCTGCAAACAGATGCGGAGCTATCGCTTTTCGCTCGATGGTTTTCGCCCCCAACGTTAGGCTCGATTCCCAGCATTCCAGCAGCCGGTTGCCAGCCTGCGGCATTGACTGATATTCAGAATGCGTCAACAGCGATTTCCGTTTCGGTTCGTTCAAAATGCGGCGGCGTATTGGTGTTTCCATCTCCATTTTATTCTGAATGGCGCGGTGAAGTGGACGGGTTTTCCGTTCCGATTCAACGCGCAAATCTGGCCTTTTCGGCGATGTTTGTGCCTGCTGGCGAGCATCGCATCAGGTTTCATTATGTTCCGATTTCACTCATCGCGGGAGGGATTGTTTCGTTCAGTTCGTTGCTTTGTTTGATCGGCGTGATGCGCATCATGCCAAGATATTATCGCCCCGTAATTCTTTAGGTCGCAGAGGTGAACGTAGAGGAATGGCTGCTCATGCGACATCGCCGTCTTGCCAAAGCACGTTTTGACACTTCTGATATGACACACGTTATGATTGTACATCTGCCCAGCCCGCCGCATCTGAATGTTTTTCGCGATTGGGCGGGCGGCTATGGCACGGCACTCCCTTCTGAGCGGGATTATCCGGGGCATGATCAGCGGTATTTTGATGTACCGAACCTGCAATTTCTTTATATTGCCAGGCAAGTGAACGCAGCGGGATATTCGTTGAGTTATCACGATTTGCAACGCCATGAACGTTTTGCATCCAACGATTTTTTCGCGACGCTGCGACAGAACGTGCCGCATCTCCTGCTCTCCTCGGTCAATCTGCCATCGCTTGAGCATGATCTCGCGTTATTAAAGGCAATCAAAACCCAGCAACCAACGCAGATTCTGCTGATCGGCTCGATTGCCAGAATGTTCCATGAACGAATTTTGCGCGAAGAGGCGGCTGATTATATCGTGATGGAGCATGAGGAATTAGTCGCGCCTGCGGTTATTCACGCGCTGCTTTCCGGCGAACGCGCGCCTGCGGGAGTGTATTATCACGGCGCGAACGGCATTGAAGGCACGCCGTCGCCGCTTCACATGACAGATTTGAATTTCGTGGATTTTCCGGCGTATGAACTGCTTGATTTTGCGCAATACGAATCAACGTATCCATTTGACAAACGGATGCGTTACACAACGCTCTTCACGTCGCGAGGCTGCCCGTACCCGTGCCAGTATTGCCCGTATCCCGTCGGTTTCGGCAAAAAAGTGTTGTATCGTTCGCCAGAGTTGGTCGTGTCGGATTTGCGACGATTAGTCAACGAATTTGGCGTGCAGTTCGTCGTGTTTCGCGATCAATTGCTGACGCTGAATCGCGCCCATTGTGAAAAAATTTTTCAGGAAATGATTCGCGAACAATTGTCGCTCATCTGGCTGTGCGAAACGCGCTATGATTTAGTGGATCACGATTTATTGCGGTTAATGTATCAGGCGGGGTGCCGCGAAATCAACTATGGCCTGGAAACGGCTGATGAAGAAACGTTCGCGACAGTCGGCAAAGCGCAGGCAAAACAAGGACTTGACTATTTCGGGCAAATCATCCAAGAGACGAAAGCTGCCGGCATTCGCTGCCATACACATTTGATGCTCGGCTTGCCGAACGATAGCTGGCCTTCGATTCGACGAACGATCCGTTTTTTACGAAAACACAAGCCGGATTCCGTACAAGTCGCGATTTTTATTCCCTATCCGGGAACACCATTAGGAGAACAATTGCGCCAGGAGGGGCTGGTGCATAACGAGACATTTCAAGATTATACTGGCTTCAGGGCAGTCATTCCGACCAAACATCTCAGTATTGATGAAATCAATGAAGCCAGACAATATGTCTATCATGTCTGGAATAACACGCTATTGACAAGGGGGATCAATCGCGTGAAAAAGTGGTTCGCATTATGAAAACGCTTCTCAACCAAAACATCCTCCTGCTGAATAATCAAGGCTTAAACGAATCCGGCGGCGGCGTCTCCATGATTGAGGCATTAGTGCGGCATTTTTCCGAGAAAAACGCCGTTACGCTGATTTCGGAAGGGAATGAACCATCCTGCACCACCGGTTTATTCACCAATATCAAATTCGTGCCGCAGCGGTT
Source organism: Candidatus Moduliflexus flocculans (assembly GCA_000739515.1). Taxonomy (GTDB): domain Bacteria; phylum Moduliflexota; class Moduliflexia; order Moduliflexales; family Moduliflexaceae; genus Moduliflexus; species Moduliflexus flocculans. The sequence goes on along the minus strand of DF820457.1, from coordinate 316,748 downwards.
CGAAACGCGGGCAGTTCTCTGGCGATTTGCTCCGCTCTTGAAAGCTCTCGCGCTGCGTAAATCACTGCGCCATCTCGTCGCCGATTACGATATCGTTATTGCGATGGATTGCCGCTATGCGTTCGCCCTCTGGAAGTATTGCCGCCGCAGCCTGCGAGCCTATATTTCATTGAGCGCGATTCCGATAGTGGCGTATTTAGACAGCGAACTCACTTCCCAGCAGCACCTCGTGTTTGCTCAATATCTTTTGCTTGAACGCCGCGCATTTCATCAGGCGCAAATTTCATTCGTTTCCAGCAAAACGCATCTGGAAGAAGTGAAAAAATATGAACGGCTCCGCGTTCGTCCGCATGTTATCTATCCCTTTCTTGAGACTCGAAGCAGTTGTTCGCAAGATGAACGGCTGCGCGAAGACGCCAAGCAGTTGCTCGGCTTGTCCGGCAAAATCATCGTTCTGACAGTTGCCCGCATGACGCGCCTGAAAAATGTGGAATTCATCATTGACCTTGCGACGCAGATAACTCGCGACGATGTGGTCTTTGTGGTTGTTGGCGATGGCGATCATTATAGGATTATCGAACAAATGATAGAACAGCGCGGCCTGTCAAACCGCATGCGTCTGTTCGGGCGATTGGAAAATCCATGCCAATGCTATCAGGCGGCGGATATTTATCTGCATCCCTCAAAATATGAAAGTTTTTGCTGCACGATTTATGAAGCGATGTTGTCGGGGCTGCCGGTGGTCTTCCCGAAAACCGCATCCGGCTATGTGTCCGCATTCGAAGAACTGATTGAGAAAGAGGATGCGCTGCCGCTCGATTTTGGGAATCTGAATAATGTGAAAGAGCAACTGCAACACTTGATCGAAAAGGTCGAATTACGCCAGACAATGGGAACACAAGCCCGACGGAAAGCGGAATCGTTTGCCCAAGATTTTCCGTCGTATGCCGAAGAAGTTGATCGTCATATTGCTGACATCTATGAAACGACAACGAATCGGAGAAAAGAACGAATGTAATCAGCATCAGAGTGCCAATTCGTTTCCATCCCCGACTCGTTGTTGCTTTTTGTGTATGGAATTTTCAAATCATGTGGCAGCCTGCCGCCCAGAATTATACCGTTTCGACCAGAATCAGCCGCGCCCGGCATGGCAGATATTTACGGATGTGGCGATTACGACCGTGACATTTAATCGACTTGAACATACCAAACGCCTGATTAACTCGCTTTACCACAAAACGCAGATGCCGTTCACGCTCTATGTTTTCGACCAGGCGAGCGACGATGGCACGGCGGAATATCTCGGCGAATTACGGCGGATCAGAAATAATGTGATCATCATCCGTTTTCCTAAAAATATCGGCAAAGCGCGAGCATTCCTTCATGCGCAATCAGAAGTGAGGGGCGATTTGTTCGTCCATTTTGATAATGATATTGAAATCTTGTCGAATTATTGGCTCGTTCATCTCTTAAAAGCCTATTACGCCTATTTTCTTGGCACTGGCGCTTGCGAGGTTGCGCTTGGTCTGCGAATGCTGAATCAAGAAGAATATGGATTTCGATATGCAACGACGATAGTCAATTATCGCATTCCTTCCGCGCAAAATGCGTTGCCCCGCACATCATATAGCAGTACGAGTCATGACTCTCAAGAACGTGAATACCTGCTGGATGAACGCGTGTGTTTGGGCCTAACACATTTTCTCTGCGGCGGCGCATGGTCAATTCCATTGACTTATTTTCGCCGCATCAATTGGAAAGACTTTTACCCAATAGGCATTGGCGGCGACGATCAATTCATTTCCCAGGAATGCGCCCGACTTGGAATACAATTAGCGTATATTGAAAACGGTCCGCTTTGCTATCATCATGACTGGCCGTATAGCGATGAAAAACTTGAATTATATGCGCGATTGAAGCAGGAACGGATGGTGACGGATTGGCCGTATCTGAAATGGAAAGCGAAAGATGTGATGCGGAGATGGCTGCGACGATAATCCCTGGCAGGGTCTGAAACCCTGCCAGAGGTGGAAGCTATATATGCTGAATATTGGCTAAAAACCGTTCGAAATAGGCGCGTTTATTGTCAGGATCATATCGCATCAATTTCTGAAAAACATGGGCGGCAGCGGCATACAATTTTAATTCTTCGCACCGTTGAGCAAACTGTTTGAATTGTTCGACAATCCCTTGTGTTGAAATATTCGGATCACTATATCGCTCAGCCATTTGCATGTTCATCATGGTTGTCTCCTTCTTTTTCACCATTCATATTATCATTTTCACCGGTTGCCATTCATCAGCAATATCGTAAAGGGCATCTCTTTTCACAAGTTTTGTTTTTTGTTCAGTCCACAGCAGATAGACTGAATAAATATTTTGTTTTAAGCTCCGCGAATTTCCGCGTATTTATCAAAAAAGAGGCAAAAAACAGGATTCCTGGACAAAAATTTTACACCGCGAGAAAGGGCAGCCATTGATAGAGTTTCTTTTCTCTCTATTTTTGCAAAAGGTGTGCCGCAATGCAGAAAGAATCACTTTTACAGCAATCGGCAACATGTAAAAAATCACTTCCGCGTTCTTCGACACACTCAGAGAGCGAACAGCAGCGTTCACTGAGCGTACCTGTGGATATTATTTTTACACGTTCCCTGGTATCGCATTATTCGCGTGCATTGAACCCGACAACCCCGCCTAATCGTCACAGATAATGCGATATTATGAAGAAACGCTTTTCATAGTATCAGTCAATTTTTTCATAAATATTCTTTTTGTGCTACGATTCTTGACTTTTTTATACGCTTTTTCATACAAGGTACTCTGTTTTTCATCACAGTATCAACGAAATTTCATTCATTTCAACCATATTATAAAAAAGGAGAAAGAAATATGCACATGGCCGATGCGTTGATTTCACCCGCGGTTGGCGGGACAATGTGGGCAGCAACAGCCACGCTGATTGGATACGCTGCGAAAAAGGTTCAACACACGCTTGATGATCGTAAAGTTCCATTAATGGGTGTGTTGGGTGCGTTTATTTTTGCCGCGCAGATGATTAATTTTACCATTCCGGGGACAGGTTCAAGCGGACATCTCGGCGGAGGCATGATCTTGGCCATCCTGCTCGGCCCGTATGCCGGATTTCTCACAATGGCATCTGTCTTAACCATTCAGGCGCTTTTTTTCGCTGACGGTGGCCTGCTGGCATTAGGATGCAATATCATGAATTTAGGCTTGTTTCCCTGCTTTTTAGCGTATCCTTTTATTTATAAGCCGCTTGTCGGCCAAACGCCAACTCGCGGACGCCTGATTGCAGGAAGCGTATTTGCGGCAATTATCAGCCTGCAACTGGGGGCATTCAGCGTTGTGTTAGAAACGATGCTTTCAGGAATTTCCGAACTCCCGTTCCGCACATTTGTTTTGCTGATGCAGCCGATTCATCTGGCGATTGGCGTGGTCGAGGGGATTGCAACCGCTGCTGTCGTGTTGTTTATCTGGCAGGCGCGGCCTGAATTGCTCGAGCATGCTGGCAGCGTTTCGCAATCGTCTCGCTCGCTCAAGCCAGTCTTGATCGGTCTTGGACTGGCAGCGGTTCTGACTGCCGGAGCGCTTTCCTGGTTTGCGTCTGCCAATCCTGACGGGCTGGAATGGGCGATGTTTCATACGACTGGCAAAGAAGAATTGGAAACTCCTGGGCATTCTGTCTATTCTTCGCTGTCAACACTTCAGGAAAAAACCGCCATTCTCCCGGGTTATAATTTCAAATCCGCCGCAGGAGCAGGAGACGCCTGGCCTGCCGTTGACGCTGGCACAAGCGCCGCCGGGCTGATTGGCGGAATGTGTATTCTGCTTGTGGCGACCGGCATCGGGTTTGCGCTGAAAAAGAGCGGCAGAACCAAAACACTTTCATAACAACCACATGGCAAAACAGGCCGACTTTCTCTTCGAACTTGGGCAGATTGAAACGCTTGCGCGTCAGCAGACGCGCATTCATGCCCTTGATCCACGCGCCAAACTCCTGACCGCGCTGCTGTTCATCGTCGCGGTCATGTCGTTCCCATCTGGCAGCCTTTCCGGCATCGTGCCGTTCCTGCTCTATCCTGTCGTTATGGCAGGCGCGGCGGAGATTCCAACAGGCTTCTTGTTGAAACGCCTGGGAGTCGCCCTGCCGTTTCTTCTGTTTATCGGTCTGTTTAACCCGATCTTTGATCGCGAAATTGTCATGCACATCGGCGCAATTCCGATTTCTGGCGGATGGGTGTCGTTTTGCTCGATTGTGCTGCGCGGAGTGCTGACGATTGCAGCAGCGATCATTCTTGTTGCGACGACTGGCTGGTATGGCGTCTGCATGGCATTTGAGCGGATTGGCGTGCCGCGTCTGTTCGTCGTGCAGCTTTTATTGGTGTATCGCTATCTGTTCGTGTTGCTTGAAGAAGCGGCGCAGATGACGCGAGCACGGGCCTTGCGGTCATTTTCCGGCAAAGGTCTCGGTATAAATATTTGGGGAACGCTGATCGGCCATCTTCTGTTGCGCACGATTGCCCGCGCAGAACGCATCCACCTCGCGATGTTCTCACGCGGTTTCGATGGCGAAATCCGCCTTGTTCGGCAGAATGCGTTCCAGTGGAACGATATCCTGTTTTTCCTGGGATGGGGAGGGCTCTTTCTCGTTTTCCGTATGTACAATCTGTCACTTTTGTTCGGAAATTTTTTAACACAGTTCAGATTATGAGTCATCATCGCATCGAAATGACGCAGGTAAGACATGCCTATCCTGATGGAACGCTGGCGTTGCAAGGAGTCTCCTTTTGCATCACGCATGGCGAATCCGTCGCGCTGATCGGGGGAAATGGCGCGGGCAAATCAACATTGCTGCTGCACCTGAATGGCTACCTGATGCCGACGCAAGGCGAAGTGCGCGTCGGCGATATTCCCGTCACCAGGCAGACGCTTGCTACGATACGGCGCGCGGTCGGCATGGTCTTTCAAGACCCGGATGATCAATTGTTTATGCCGACGGTGTATGATGATGTGGCATTCGGCCCGCTCAATTTAGGCTTGCCGCTGGAAGAAGTTGACCGCCGCGTCATCGCAGCGTTAGAGCAGGTCGGGCTGACGCATGTGAAAGACAAGCCACCCTATCGCCTGTCTGAAGGACAAAAACGATCAATCGCGATTGCCACCGTCTTATCTATGCAACCCAATATTCTGGTCATGGATGAACCGACCTCGAATCTTGATCCAAGGGCCAGGCGAAATCTGATCAATCTGCTCAAAACATTTACGCATACGAAAATCATTGCGACGCATGATTTAGACATGGTGTTGGATGTGTGCGAGCGTACGATTATTTTGCATGAAGGACGGATTGCGGCGGATGGGGTGACGCGGGAAATTTTACAAGACGAACCGCTCTTAGAAGCGACACATTTAGAGAAACCTGCGCGGTTGGCGGTTTTAAAAAACAACAGGGATATATGTAAGTAACTCATGTTACGCAGCCGATTCGAGACGAATGACCGCACACTCCCCTCCGGGGAGGGGTTGGGGGTGGGTTCTTGACACGAGCAATCACTCACGGACGAACCCACCCCTTGCCCCTCCCAGGAGGG
>DF820457.1:279515-311015 GCA_000739515.1 Candidatus Moduliflexus flocculans | reverse complement strand
CTCCCCTCCGGGGAGGGGTTGGGGGTGGGTTCTTGACACGAGCAATCACTCACGGACGAACCCACCCCTTGCCCCTCCCAGGAGGGGAATTGTCGGCGGCGCTGCGTAACATCAGTAAGTAACGTTAAAAAAATAACTTCGGCCCAGACCTCACAGGTCTCGAAGACCTGTGAGGTCTCCACCACGAACGTATTTTTTTACATTTTACCAAGCAAGAATAATCTAATCATTTTAGATTCGTTATCCTTTCTTACACATATCCCCGTCGTTGATCAGACGGTTTCGCTCGTCACCGCGTCGGCAACAACTACAGCAGCCGTTCCATTGCTTCCATTCGAGCCATTCAAAGGAGGCGTCGAATTTCCATTGGAGGGATTTGCGGCGGGTGGCGTTGTGACCGTCGCACTTGCTGTCGCAGCCTGAGCCGAAGTATGGTTGTGGCTGCTGCTACCGCTACTGCTATTACTACTACCACTACTGCTGCTATGGCTGTAACTATAGCTGTGATAATGACCACTATAGCTCGTCAGCAAGCGCCGCTGCGGACTGACTAACTGCATCTTCTTCGCCTGCATTCCGCTTTCATGCCCTTCCGCTTCGGCCACTTCAAATTCGAAAATCAGGCTGCGACTCGGCAGTTCCGTAAAATTCACTTCGTCTGGCAGTTGCGAGTCGTGGAAAAAGACGCTGTAATAGGGCGAATCTTTCTGGCGCGAGTCAATTCGCCATAAATCCGGCGCAATCGTTTTCATCGCCCGCAAGAAGCCGTAACCTTTGGCCGTATGGTTGTAGCAGACGCCGCGCATCCGCGAACCAATCGTGCCCCAGGCGGCCTTCGTCGGCGTCGGCGCGGTCGGCAACAGATTTGGAATCAAATAGCCAGAGATGAAAAGGTCTGCTTCGCGCCGCAGTTCTGACGACACATTTTCGAACGCCACGACTTCCACACGGCAGCCGTTGTTCTGCAAGGCTTGCACCACTCGAACAAAATCGCCGTCACCCGTCACTAACACGACGCGATCCATGTTATTCGATTGCAACAATACATCTACTGCCATATCCAAATCCGCGTTCGCTTTTCCAAAACGATTGCCGCTTTCATCAACATACCATCTGACATTTTTTTGAATAACTTTGTAGCCGAAATCTCGTAACAAGGAATAAAATCCGTATTGCCCTTCTTTATAAGAATAATCAAATTCGGCGCGTTCGGCGTCGAAACTCACATACGCGTTCAAACGCATCGGCTCGGCATTGTCACGACACGCAAATTCCCGCAGCACGTCGTAGCGCATGCCATAGCCGCCATTCATGGCAAGGTTTGCCACATCAACATATAATCCAACTCTTCGACTTCGCATTGTAGTTTGACTCATGAAATTTTTTTCGAAATGTCACAATGCTGCATGTCTCGCCATCCAACACTGTCACGGTGTAAAAAGATTTTGTTATAACCATCACTCGATTCCTGAAAACCACCTCGATTTGATGAATTAGGACGTTCTCAGAAATCGCTGGGATGCGCGTATCCCTCCTTTGGCATAAAAAACGTTGTAAGGCTCTTTTCGGGGAGAAGAGGAATTGTCAAGGTTTTTCAGCCACGAATGGCACGAATTTGCGCGAATGTTTGTAGATATTGGTTCGCTAAAAACAGATGAGAGTTTTTTATTCGTGTTCATTCGCGCTCTTCGTGGCTCAGTTTATTCCCACTCAATCGTGGCGGGCGGTTTACTGGTGATGTCATACACGACGCGGTTGACGCCCGCCACTTCGTTAACGATGCGGCTGCTGACGCGGCTTAGCAATTCCACCGGCAGATGCGCCCAGTTCGCGGTCATAAAATCGTCCGTCGTGACGGCTCGCAATGCAATCACATTCGAGTACGTGCGACCGTCTCCCATCACGCCGACGCTCTGCACGGGCAGGAGCACGGCGAACGTTTGTGATGTTTTGTGATACCAGCCGGAATTCCAGAGTTCTTCGATGAAAATGGCGTCCGCCTCGCGCAGCGTGTCAAGACGCGATTTGGTTATTGCGCCGAGCGTCCGCACTGCTAAGCCGGGACCCGGAAACGGATGCCGCCAGACAATATGCGGCGGCAAGCCTAACGCTTCGCCGACTTTGCGTACTTCGTCTTTGAACAAATAGCGCAGTGGTTCGATCAATTGCAAGGCCATATCTTCCGGCAGCCCGCCGACATTATGATGCGTTTTGATTTTCGCCGCCGGATCATTCGAATCGCGGTTCGCGCTTTCGATCACATCAGGATAGAGCGTTCCCTGCGCTAAAAAGTCAACTTTGCCCAATTTTTCGGCTTCTGCTTCGAAAATCCGCACGAATTTTTCGCCGATAATTTTGCGCTTCTGCTCAGGATCAGTGACGTCTGCCAGCGCATCCAAAAAGGTCTGCTCTGCGTCAACGGCAACTAATTTGGCGTGCATTTCAGCGCGGAACGTCTGCTCCACCTGCGCCGGCTCGTTTTTGCGCAGCAAGCCGTTGTTGACAAAAATGCAGGTGAGTTGATCGCCGATGGCGCGATGCAGCAGCGCCGCCGCCACCGAGGAATCTACGCCGCCGGATAAGGCGCAGACGACTTGACCGCTGCCGACTTGCTCACGAATGCGCTCAATGCTTTCTTCAATAAAATTCTGCGCCGTCCAACCGCCGGAACAACCGCAGACCTGATAGGCGAACGCCCGCAAAATCTCTTTGCCGAGCGGCGTGTGCGTCACTTCCGGGTGAAATTGCAGGCCGTAGAATTTCCGCTCTGCGTTGCCAATCGCGGCATACGGCGCATTCGGAGACGCCGCCAGCGGTTCGAAGCCATCAGGCAGCGCGGTCACTTTATCGCCGTGACTCATCCAAACCGATAATTCCGTCGCAGAAAGCGGCGCAAACAGCGGACTTGCTTTTTTGGTAATCGTCAATGAAGTCTGCCCATATTCGCGTTTTGCGCCAGGTTCGACCTTGCCGCCTAGATGGTAGGCAAACAACTGCATTCCATAGCAGATACCAAGAATCGGTTTCCCGGCATTCAAAATCTGTTCCGAGACATGCGGCGCGCTGTCAGCATACACGCTCGCCGGGCCGCCGGAGAGAATATAGCCGACCGGGTTCAGGCGTTCCAGACGCTCGAACGGCGTATGATACGGAAACATCTCGCAATACACCTCCAATTCCCGGATGCGCCGGGCGATAAGTTGGCTGTATTGCGAGCCAAAATCAAGCACAATAATCGTTTCTCGCGGTGCTGTTGACATAAGTAGAAACCACGAAACACACGAAAAGGGGCTATGCCGCTCGTTGAGCTTGTCGAAACGAGTGGGCGCGTTCCCTTCGACAGGCTCAAGGAACGATTTTCGTGTGTTTCGTGTGTTTTGTGGTTATTGTACGGCTTAATCGGCAAAGACGATTTCGTCTTCGGACATGCGCTCAATCGTGACTAATGAATGGACTGGATAGCCGAAGACTTCCAGCGCTTCGCGCCCGCCTTCGAATTTTTTTTCAATCACTGTGCCGACGCCGCTGACTTTTGCGCCTGCGCCTTCCGCCAGACGAATCAGCGCGTTAATTGTCGCGCCGGACGCCAAAAAATCATCCACGATCAAGACCTGGTCGCCGGGATGCAGAAACTCCGGCGAAATCATCAATTCAACGATCTTCCCTTTTGTGTGCGACGGAGCGCGTTGAATGTAAATATCGGTCGGCATTGTAATCGGGCGGGTTTTGCGAGCATAGACCACGCGCACGCCAAGCGCCAACGCAGTTGTTAAGGCCGGTGCGATCCCCGAAATTTCAGCGGTCAAGACCTTTGTGATGCCAAACGCGCCGAATTTCGACGCCAACGCGCCACCAACCGCTAACATAAACGCCGGATCAACTTGATGATTCAAAAAACTATCCACTTTCAAAATGCCATTTCCCAGAATTTTCCCTTCCCGTCGAATTCGTTCTTTTAACCCTTCCATTGATTCTCCCTTATTTTAACTGGCGTTATTTAGAGCTACTCATTTACAATTTCCTGCGCACCGTATTATACCATTCCTCAGCCATGATTTCATATCCTTCATCATTGGGATGAAGTCTATTATCATAGTATGAAAAGCCCGCGGAGGAAAATCTCTGATAATTGTCCACCACACTCACGCCGCGTTCAGAGGCGACTGCCTTAATTTTCGAATTGAGTTCCCGCACAGCAGTATCGCTTTCATATCCTGAAAACGGAATTATCGTGCTGACAATCGGCGTCACTCCCGCCGCTAACGCCTTATCCAACATGGAGGCGATATGCGTATCGCTCAGGCAAGGAGCGCCATTGCATATCCCGGAATTCGAGACATCATTCGTGCCAATCATCAGCAAGACAATATCTGCCCCCTGAATTGTGCTCTTGAAACGCTTATCCGTGTCTGGCGATTTTTCTCCTGGAATGCCAGCGTTCACGACGGTCGCATTTTTTCCCGCCTTCCATAACCGCGCTTCAAGTCTTGGCGGATAGCCCACGCCAGAAGAACTGCCCACGCCATAGGTAATGCTGTCGCCGACCGCAACAATTCTCACTTCATTGCCCGCCGGACGAGTCGGGCGAGGCGTTGGGGTTGGCGTCGGTTTCGGGGTTGGCGTTGCCGTTGGCTCTGGACGGGAGACGACAGAAACGCCGTTATCGATCAGCAACAAGTTGCCAAACGCTTTATCTTGCTGAAATGTCGCGGCCTGGACGACGACCACCGTTTGCAGCATACTTGTTGACGCAGATTCTACAATCGTTCCCTTTTGAAGGATCACTTTTTGAATCTGATGCTCTGCTTGCAAATCAACCACAACAATTGCCGGGCTTGACGCGCGAGTCATGAGATGAAATGTCCCAAGATTCGTGGTATAGACAAACTGATAATCTCCTGCTTCAGGAAGATTCGCCTCGAATCCATGATCTAACGGCGTGGCCCAAAAAGCCTTTGTGTATTGGATTTCTTCTTTCAGCGAGACAAAAGGGTCTGCCACAGATGGAGTTGTCGGGCTGTCACTGCTGTTATCGTTTTTACAACTACTCATCATTGCCGTGATCATGATTGCGATCAGGACAAGTTGAACAATATATCCTCCGATTCTTTTCATACCGATTGTCATTTTTGGCAGCATTCCTTTTGGCAGCCATCACCTGTCACAAGTCGCTGCGTTCCTCTTGTATTCATCATGTTCTCATCATCGTTGAAGTCATTCTTCTTCGAGAGTTTTTAGCACTATTTGCAAAGCGGCCTCCGCTGTCAAGAAAATCTGAAAAATTCCCCTCTGTTCGCATTTCTCGCCGCGCAGTAATCTTAGAACTGACCGCGTGCTAAAGAATCAGGTTTATTCTCTTGACACGAAATTATCTCTCACAATATCCTTTTTGCCATTGCCATTTGAATCGAATCATGTCATGGCGAAGAGCACCGCCACGAATACCGCGATAACATCATGTCTTACCGCATTGGAGGCCGATTATGAAGCCATTTCATACGATTGCCATTCCCCACCCTGATATTCGCGCTCATCAGCTTTCGATGGATGCGTTCGCTGCCGATTTATGGGATGTGCATCAAGGCCGAGCCGCAGAAACGTATGCAACTGCTGAGACATTTTTTCAGCAGACGTACATGACAGAGGCCTTGACTCAATTATTTGCCACCCTCGAACTGCGCCTGCGCCAAAAAAGAGGCGAGCCGGTGATCTCTCTTCAGGCGGCCTCTGGCTATGGCAAAACACACGCACTCATTGCAGCCTATCATCAGGCGAAGTGCTGGAATGTCAGACCAGTCGTGATTATCGGCACTGCGCTGCAAGCGACAGAGACGCTTTGGGGAGTCCTCGAAGAACAACTCACCGGGACGCGCCGCTTTCTCCGCGAAAACACGGCGCCAGGCCGGAATGCGTTGCGCCAACTCCTTTCAAAACAAGGAACAGCGTTCATTCTGATTGATGAACTTTTGCCCTACATTACCAAAGCGGCGACAATCCAAATCGGCGAAAGCAACCTTGCGGCGCAAACCTTCGTATTTTTGCAGGAGCTTTCTGAAACGCTGAGTTCCTCAGAACAACACACTCTTATCATGACACTACCATCTGGTGCGCTCGAACGATATGATCAACAATCGGAATGGTTTTTCGCCCAAATCCAACGCATTTTCAGTGCGCGCGATAAAATTTTGATGCCAATTCAGGAGCATGAGATTCCGCACATCGTCAGGAAACGACTCTACCCCACAATTGATGAGGATGCGCTGCGCCATGCATTAGACGAATTCATGCGCTACGCGGTTCAGGAATCCCTGATTCCGTCTGGCGTCGAGCCGAAATCCTACCACTATCAGATGGCAGCCACCTATCCGTTTTTGCCAGAAGTTTTTTCCGTGTTGCAACGACGGTGGGGAAATTTTCCGGGATTTCGCGGCGTCTGTAGCATATTGCGAATTTTGGCGCTTGTCCTTGAGCATTGCCAGAATCAACCGCTCCCCTATCTCACATTGGCGGATATGGATTTGACAAATCACGACATTCGCCGCGAACTGCTTCGTCATGTTGGCGCAAAATTCGAGCAGATCATCATGACCGAGTGGCTCGCCGACAATGCGACAATTTCCAGGGCAGATACGGCACTTGCCAAAGAAACGACCTCCGATATCAAACTCGTTCAACGCGCCGCCACTGCCATTTTTCTCGCCTCGTTTTCTGAAAATGACGAAAGCGGCATCAGCGTCGGGGAAATTAAGCGTCATGCGCTCATTCCCCCCTTTTCAACGCGCCTGATGCCAGACCTGTTGCGCGTACTTCAAGAACAATTACATTTTTTGCATGTCCAGCACAATACATATCGTTTTTCTCTTCAGCCCAATCTTAATTATCTGCTGCTCAAGAGCATGGAACATGTGACAGACCATGCGATTCAAACGTTAGAACGCGAGGTGCTGCATAAAACCTTGCCAGGAAAATTTTTTGAGGTCGCGCGATGGCCGCACGCTTCAGACGAGATTCCCGATACACCCGCCTTAAAACTTGTCGTGCTGAATACGTATGATGAAGAGTTCATGCGGCAGCTCATCGCAAGAAACGGCAGACTGCCTCGCGTGAATCAGAATACGCTTTTTTTCCTGACGCCGGATGAACACCGGCAAAATACGCTCACGCACATGTTGGCGCAATATCTTGCCTGGGGCATGTTATTAGCTGAAACAGAGCACGCCATCTCCGATGAACAGAAAAAATTGGTGAAATTGCGCTGGAAAGCGATGGAAACCGACCTAGAGGTCGTGATTCGCCAGCATTATTGCCGCATAGTCATTCCCGAAAAAGATGGGCTTGCGTTTTTGAATGTCGGCACGCTTCGCTCGGAAACACAAACAACGTTCGAAGAAGATATCTATGCCTTGTTAGTCTCAGCAGGCGAAATTATTGAAGAATTACCCGTGTCCCAGATTCAAGAATATTGCCTGAAAAATAAGCCGTTTGTCTTTACCGAACAATTGTTCCGCGCCAGCACGACAGTATTGGGAGAACCGCGCATGACCAACCGGTCTGTCTGCGAAAACGCGGTGAAACGGGGCGTGCTTGACGGCGCGTTCGGCTTAGGAATTCTCAAAGGAAAACAACTCATCTGTAATGCCTTCAAACAGGAGGTATTCTATATGAATTTTTCTGAAGATGAGGTGATTATTCGCTCCGATCTCTGCGTGATGCCGGAAGGCTCTTCATCGCAGGCAGTTCTTCCGCCAGAGGCCGTCAATCCGCCTCAGTCCGTCGGCACGGTGTCAGTGAAACAGATGCCGATGACATCCAGAGACGCTGTGCATCTTCGCCTGCCATTTTTTAAGCACCAGACAACGATATTCATGGGATTGCTCTATTCGCTACAACAGCATTTCGGAAATGTCGTCATCGAAATCCATGCCGACGAAGGGCAAATCTCCGAGCCGACGTATCAGCAGCAGATCGAAGAGATTATCCAGCGGATACGACAATAAGAAACATGGTTTCCACACATGATGAATGAGTGAAAAATCGTAACTATTTACAAAGAAAGGAATGTTTTGCGAAGAGTCCGAACGCAGGCATATTGGTCAGGCGGCGCGACTTTTCAGCGGAACAAACACAACAATGCCAAAACGAATCATTGCAATCGTGATCATGCTGTGCTGCTCTCCTTATGCTGCGCAGGCAGCCGCGACGCCGGGCACAACCGAAATCATCCAATATGTTCCAACTGTTCCTGAAAAAACGGTCGAAGGAAATTGTTGGACATCGTCAATCGCCGCGTATTATTCGCCGTCCGCCTGGCGCTGTATGGTGGAAAATTCGATTTATGATCCCTGTTTGACGGCGGCTGACGGTCAAACCATTGTCTGCGGCGTGCCAGACGACGAATTTGCGATCAAGCTTACCGAACCGCTGCCGGAACCTGATAAGACCGATGTGAAGCCGCATCCCTGGCGGATTGAACTGGCTGATGGCGTGATCTGCGAGCCATTTACCGGCACATTGCCGCCAATCGAAGAAACCGCGTTATATGGATGCAGCGACGCCGACAATTCGGCGCTGCTTGAAGACTTGCAGCAGAATGACGGCGGGCTGTGGCAGGCCAGAAAAGTGCTGATCGAACGCAAAGAAAACGCCAAAGAGGACGAGTTGCCGTTTCACATCACACAGGAAACGCTTGTCCCGATTTTCAAAGTCTGGTTTGCCGGCGATCCGGCAAAAGATGCGAAGTAAACTGAACGAATTGGCTATTCAGAAGGGCGAGGAAACCTCGCCCCTACGCCGCCTGACATCCCTGCCAACATAACGATTTCAACAGTTTCTCCGCATCATTCCTGCAATAAACTATTGACAGATTTGCCCGATAGTAGAAAAAACAGCCTAAACACAAACATACCGCCGACATGCCGTCTGCGGTTTTACGGACTCTGCGGCAGCGAAACGACGGAGGGAGCGTTTGGCCTGCCCGGAAGGGAGATATTCATGAGCGACATAAACACGACCACCAATCCGACAACCGCGAATTCCGCTGAAGAGGCGGGATCGCTTGATTTTATCCGCACCATTGTTGAAGAAGATATCCGCGCCGGAAAACACAAAGAAATCGTCACGCGCTTTCCGCCGGAGCCGAATGGCTACCTGCATATCGGCCATGCGAAAGCGATCTGCACCGATTTCGGCGTGGCGAAAGAATACGGCGGGCGCTGCCATCTGCGTTTTGACGACACCAACCCGACCAAAGAAGATGTCGAATACGTGGATTCGATTCAGGAAGATGTCCACTGGCTCGGCTTTGACTGGGGCAAACACCTGTATTACGCCTCGGATTATTTTCCGAAATTGTACGAATACGCGATCATGCTGATTAAAGAAGGCAAGGCGTATGTGGACGATTCGACCGCTGAGGAAATCAGAGTGATGCGCGGCACGCTGACGGAACCGGGCAAGGAAAGCCCATACCGCAACCGTTCCGTCGAAGAAAATCTCGACCTGTTCGAGCGGATGAAAAATGGCGAATTCGAGGACGGTTCGCGGGTCTTACGCGCCAAAATTGACATGGCCTCGCCGAATATGGTCATGCGCGATCCCACGCTCTATCGAATCCGCCATTTTTCGCATCATCGCACCGGCGACGCCTGGTGCATCTATCCGATGTACGATTACACGCACTGCCTGTCGGACATGATTGAAGGCGTCACGCATTCGATCTGCACATTAGAATTTGAGAATAACCGCGAACTGTACGACTGGGTGCTTGATAATCTGCCCGTGCCGTGCCATCCGCATCAATACGAATTTGCGCGGCTGAACCTGACCTACACGATGATGAGCAAGCGCAAGCTGCTGCAATTAGTGCAGGAAAACCTCGTGTCCGGCTGGGACGACCCGCGCATGCCCACGCTGAGCGGCTTGCGGCGGCGCGGCTACACGCCGGAATCCATTCGGAATTTCTGCGACCGGATCGGGCTGGCGAAACGCAACAGCATGGTGGATGTCGCGATGCTGGAATTCAGCATCCGCGAGGAATTGAACCGCACCGCGCAGCGCGTGATGGCGGTTTTGAATCCGCTCAAAGTCGTCATCGAAAATTATCCTGACGACCTTGTGGAAGAGATGGACGCCATCAATAACCCGGAAGATGAGAGCATGGGAACACGCAAAGTTGCGTTCTCGAAAGAGATCTATATCGAGCGCGACGATTTCCGCGAAGACCCGCCGAAGAAATTTTTCCGGCTTGCGCCGGGACGCGAAGTGCGGCTGCGTTACGCCTATTACGTCACCTGCACTGGCGTGGTGAAAAACGAGCAGGGGGAAATCACCGAACTCCGCTGCACCTACGATCCAGCCACGAAAGGCGGCTGGTCATCCGACGGGCGCAAAGTGCAGGCCACGATTCACTGGGTTTCCGCGAAACATGCGCTGAGCGCCGAAATGCGGCTCTATGACCGCCTGTTCAACGAGCCAGACCCGACAGCCGCTGAGGATTTTCGCGCCTGCCTGAATCCCGAATCGCTGACTGTGCTGAACGACGCGAAAATCGAGCCATTCGTCGCGAATGCTCCAGCAGGCAGCCGCTATCAATTCGAGCGGCAGGGCTATTTCTGCGTTGATCAAGATTCGACGGCAGACAAGCTCGTCTTCAACCGCACCGTCTCACTCAAAGATTCCTGGGCGAAAATCGAACAGGCCGAGCAGAAAAAGAAGTAGGATGAACATCCCGCCCCTGTCAGAGTTCGAACTTTGACAGGGGTTTTTGTTAGGTACTAACGTTATCAGGGTATGGTAAGTAAGTCTTTAGAAAAACCTCTCCGTTTAGTGACGACCGAAGCCGTACTTATGGAATTCGGCAATATAGCATTATTCAAACGATTAAACCGAATCAGAGGAGTGCGAAATCTTGATTTCGCGGTCACATCAAGCAGGTTTTAAGGTATTGCGACAATACATCCCTGGTTGTTTTGGCAAAAAAATGAGGATATGAGCACGCAATTTATCATCCCATCATCAGATGCGCGACGTTTAGAGAACGCGACCAGAATCGCGCACGAATTCGCTCAACCATATCTCTGCGATCAGGTCGTGGGCATTGTCTTTTTGGGCGCGATTGCACGCGGCTATTTTGATCGCTCGGCGGATATTGATATTGCCATGTTCAAAAAGCAGGGAACAGAGATTGCGATTACGAAGCAATTTTATGAGGTTGAAGGGGTAGAGGTTCAGATTTGGTTATCTGACTATGAACAGGAGCTCACAAGGCCATGGGATATGGCTAAACGGTGGACGTATGCTCAGACCACTCTGTTTTATGATCCGGAAAACAAGATCGCGCAGTTGCTCAAAGAAAAGGTTCCTCTGCGACCGGAGGAAAAAAGATGGCTGATGATGTCAGGATTAACTCACTCTGAATGGTATGTCAATCGGTTGACGCACACATGGGTCGAACGAGGCAATCTCATAAGCGCTCACCAGATGATAGCGCAAGGGGTTATCTATTTCTTTGACATGCTGTTTGGGTTGAATAATGAATTAGTCGCGGATATGAAGTGGCGGTATTATTGTGTCGAGCAATTGGAAAAATTACCCCATAATTTCCGGGAACGGATTCAAGCTGCCATGCTTTTCCATTCAGCGACAGTGGAAGAACTCGAACGGCGAAGGAATGTATTTATGGAGATGTGGCGAGAAATGCAGCCTTTGATAGAAGAAGAGGTTCAGATGTCCTTTGAAGAGATGCTCCAGATTGTCTAATCATGAACATATTGAAGAACATGAGCAGAGGGTAAGATCGAGGAGGAATCATCATGGAAACAGTCACATACGATCAGCCGCAAGCGACGTGCCAAGCCAAACGCAAAGCGATTCCCAAAGAATTGATCTACGAGATGGTGCACGACAAACCGATCTATTATCGCGGATATCGCAAAGTGCTTACACACGAAAAATCGCTGGAGGAGGTTATGGGATCAAGCTTGTTACAGGGCGCATTAGTCGCATTGATCGCGGGAATATTATTCAGAAAATTGAATTTGCGCAAGTACATGATCGCGACTAATGAAACCGGCTTTCTCTACTCGCCGAAAAATTGGCGGCTGCTGGATATTGCGATTTTCGATAAGAGCCGCGTAAAACAAGAATTATTTTCTGCGAAATATGTCAAAACTCCGCCGAAAATCGTGATTGAAGTGGATACGAAAGCCGATTTGAAGCAGTACGGCGATATTCTCGGCTATCTCACCGAAAAAACGGACGATTTGCTGAAGGCTGGCGTTGAAAAGGTGATCTGGATTCTGACAGACACGCAGAAAGTGATGGTGGCGGAACAAGGAAAAACGTGGCTGTTAGCGAAATGGAACGACGTAATTCCGGTGGTAGATGACGTGACGATCCAGATTGAAACATTGATCAACGAGATGACGGAAGAGGAATGAGCAGGCAATCTCAGTTCCTAACAGAAACGACAACGAATAGGAGAAAGGAACGGATTCGAGCCATTTCACGCCGTTAATTCGTTCCCTTCTCCTATTCGTTGTCGTTTCTGTCATTCGAAGTGCCAAAGCTCTGCTTTGGCCGCGCAAGCAGAGCTTGCGCACTCCAAACGTGACAGCCCTGCCCTCAAAATTATCGTTCGATGCGGAAGCTCGTCGTAATCGTCACATTCCCTTTCAGCATCGCCCAGACCGGACAATACGTTTCCTCCGACATTTGAATCGCTTTTTGCATATCCTCTTCTTCAATATCCGGCGATGTGACGACATATTCTGCCGTGATTGTATGAAAGCAGGTCGGATGCTGTTCGCGGCGATCTCCGCTGGCATTGACGACGAAGCCAGCGACAGTTTTGCGCATCCGGCGCAGCAGCGGCACAATTGAAGACGCGCTGCATCCGGCAAAGCTCATCAACAGCATTTCCAAGCCGGTATAGCCCTCACCGTCGCCAATCGGCGGGAAATAATCCATCTGCACGATCGGATTGGTTCGGGTTGAAGCGGCAAATTGCATTTTAGCGTTCGTTAACGTGACGGTGGCTGCTAAATGATTGCTCATATTTTGTGTCCACCATCCTGGTAGAGATGCCCCGGCAGAGCATCTCTACCAGGATGGTCTCATTCATATCATAGATATTATTGTAAAAATTCTAAGACAATGCGGTTAAATGTTTCCGGTTGTTCGAGGTGAACAAAATGCCCGGTTTCCGGGATGACGACTTTGCGGAACTCGCTGCCAAATAATGTTTCCATGCCTTCGGTCAACTCCACGCCCAAACAACCATCCTTTTCTCCATGAATATAGAGGGTTGGAACGGCAATTTTGACGTTGGCAAGCTGTTGTTGAAGTGACGCTAATTCGGGCAGATGCGCCGACGGATTAAACAAATGGCGATAATGCTGCACCGCCGCCGCCGTGACGCCCGGCTGTTTAAGGGTCTCTTTCACACCCGCGATATGCGCCGCGCCATTGCGCCATGTCGGCGACCAGCTACGATACAATTCATCAATCAGCGCATAGTTGTTACATTCGAGTCCCATCGTTGCCATCATGGTTTGAAAATAGAACATATACCAGGATCGCTGCATTTGCTGAGGATTATCAATGAGCGCTGAACGAAACGCCCCGCCGCGCGGCGTGCCGACAGCGATTAATTTGCGGATTTTCTCCGGCGCGATCACCGATGCAGCATACGCGGCAGCCGCTCCCCAGTCGTGCCCAATCACCACTGCGGTTTTGTAACCGAGCGCTTCAATCAGCGCAATCGCATCCTGTCCTAAGACGGCGGTCTGGAATGAGCCGCCTTGCGGAACTTCGGTCGGCGCATAACCGCGCATATACGGCGCGACAACGCGGTAGCCCTGCCGCGAAAAATCCTGAAGCTGCTGTTGAAATGATAACGCATGATCCGGAAAACCATGCAAGCACAATATCAACTCTCCTTCTCCTTGCTCGATATAGCTGAATCGCAGGCCATTTGCCATGACGCTGCCTGTTGTGTAGCTTATCATAATTGAAATCCTCTCGATCAATCCGATCTTTCGTTGTTATCTGTTACGTGAAACCACCAAACACTTCACGCATAACATAGGACGGAAAAGTCACGTTGTCTTGGAAAAATCGGACATGCAGGCGAATTTTTTATGAAATAATGAGCGAGGATGGTGACGTTCCGTACATTTGCCGGAAATCATTAATGAAGTGCGCCTGATCGAAATAGCCGTGATCTAAGGCGAGATCAACGAACGGATTGTTCTTGCCGGAGACTATCTGCTGAAGAATATGTTGAAACCGGACGATGCGGGAAAACTTTTTTGCGCCGAGTCCTAAAAATGTCTGAAAAATGCGATGCAGATGGCGGACGCTGATTTGTTCCTCTTTCGCAAGCTGTTCAATCGAAATCTGCCCGTTCTGCGCGTAAATCTGGCGCAGCATTCGCATAAACCGCGCATCAGGCTGATAGGTGCGGCGAACCAGCAGCTTGAATAACAGCGCCTCGACAATGGAGATTTGATCGTGAAAAGAGCGCGCAAGTAACAGTTGTTCTTCAATTTCTTGAAACGTTTTGCCGATAATATCATGCGCGGCAATCAGTTGGTCGTATAATCCATCTGTTGGCAACGGGAAAAAGTGATGAATCTGTCCGGGCAGAAATCGAATGCCAAAATAGCGAATGCGCTCTGGCGCTGGCAATAATCTCGAAGATTCCGCAATGCCAAGCAAATAGGTCGTTCGAAAATTATGGCAATGCAGAAAAATATCAATGCAGCCATCCGGCACGCCATGTATTTCGCAGGGCATCTGAAGCGGCATGACCGAATACATCGTCCAGTAGCAGAAAATATACGGGCGCAGGCGGATATCCGGCGCGACATTCTGCTTGCGAAAGCCCGGCTGCTGGCGCAGACTAAGCATCGGTTGAATTGGTTGATACGGCGTAATCATGCAGCATCGTTTCGCAATCGTTCTGGAATTCGTCAAGCTTTTTATCACACCACGAAACACACGAAAGACACGAAAATATAGAGAACGTCTTCATCGGATGAATCATTTGATTTTTTTCGTGTCTTTCGTGTGTTTCGTGGTAAATAATGACCGTTTGTGGTTTTCCGCAAGAAACGCTTGACAGATTTTCCGCTCTTGTATAGCCCTTGATATTGGAAGTGCCATTGCAACGTTCAGGCGTCAGCGGCAGGGGTTCTGTGTGCCCCGCTGGCGCGGAGATGCTGCGAATTGCGTATTCGCGTGCCGATGCCGGAACGGACATTTCCTACCAGGCGAGAGGCCGCGGGTTCGAGTCCCACTCCGGGCAACCGGATAGTTCAGTGGTGAGAACGCTCGCCACCAAGGGTAGCTCAATTGGTTAGAGCAAAGCGCTAAAGACGCTTGTGTCACAGGTTCGATTCCTGTCCCAATCTCCTTACCAGGGGATACTGAACGTCTTAGCGGCGGGCTGGAAGGCCGGGCAGTCTTCGGTCAACCGGCTGCGCCGGACAGAATTGACGCCTTGCGCCCCGGCGGATACCGGGCGACGGCATGACCTTGAACGGCGCGGCGTCGCGCATGTCGAGCCGCTGTTTCGGCAGCGGCGACGCATGAACGATTCGCGCCGTAAGAGAGGCACATCTGTCATCCTAAAGCCGGAGACCGCGTTTAATACTGTAAGGCGTTCAGTCTTCCCTTTTTTTCGAAACATTCAACACGCTGCCAGACACGTTCAACGTGTCTGACAGCTATGAGGTCACATTATGATTAAATCATTCTATTCGCTGATTAATAAGTTGTTGATGCGCGAACAAATTACTGTCGCGGCGCATGAACGCGCTTTAGTCTTCCGACAGGGAAAGCTGCTTCAGGTCTTGCTGCCCGGCGTTTATTATTTCTCGAATCCGTTTGGCGATCTCACGTATGACGTGTATGATGTGAACTCACTGGAATTTAACAGCCCTCTTGCCGATATGCTGCGCAAGCAATATCCCGAAATTGTCGCGCAGCATTTTTTCGCGGCGGATGTGTCGGATCTGCAAGTCGGCCTGTTATTCGAAGACGGCAATTTTTCGACGATTGTCCAGCCGGCCACGCGCAAATTGTATTGGAAGGCATTTCATGCGTTATCGTTAGAACTGATTGATATTTCCGACTCGTATGAAATTCCAGCCGAAAAATTACAACAGTTTATGCGCATAAAAAATCCGACCTCATTTCTTTGCCAGATCGTTCCTGAAGCCTCTGTCGGGCTGCTGTTCGTGAATGGAAAATTCGAACGGACGTTGCCGCCGGGCGTGTATGGCTTCTGGAAAATCGGACGCGATATTCGCTGCGAAACGATTGACACGCGCTTGCAGCAGACCGATATTTCCGGTCAGGAATTGCTGACGAAAGACCGCATCAGCCTGCGCATCACGCTGACCTGCTGGTTCGTCGTGACCGATCCGGTGAAAGCGCGGACAAGTGTGTCGAATTACGCCGAACATTTACACAAAGAGCTGCAATTCGGCCTGCGGGAAGCCGTTGGCGGCAAAACGCTAGATGAATTGTTAGATAATAAAGAGGCGATCAATCCAGAAATTCTGAACGCGGCGCGTCCGAAAATGGCGGAAATCGGCATTGAATTACGCAGCCTCGGCGTCAAAGACTTGATTCTGCCTGGCGATATGCGGGAGTTAGTCAATAAGGTGATTGAAGCGAAAAAACTGGCCGAGGCGAACCTGATCAAGCGCCGCGAAGAAACCGCCGCGACCCGCTCGCTGCTGAACACGGCAAAGCTGATGGAAGATAATCCGACGCTGCTGCGCCTGAAAGAGTTAGAAACACTGGAAAAATTGACCGAACAGATTCAAACGCTGCATGTGTATAGCGGTTTTAATCAGCTTCTAACGGAATTAATCAGCCTGAAAACGCCTGCCGTTCCAGACAAAAAAGAATAGAAAAAAGGCTTTCGAGGTTTCGGAAACCTCGGAAGTCCCTCTCACGGGCTGTATTTTTTGGCTGAGGCTATTTCTTATTTTCTACTCCCAACAGTCCAAGACCTCACAGGTTTTAAAAACCTGTGAAGTCTTATGAACGCTAAATAGGTAATCCGGCAAGTTATCGGTAGATGGAACTATAATTTCGTGACGCAATAGGATGCGGCTTCTTCCTCCTGACCTTCTGGAAATTTTGTCCCATCGCTTAACAAATAGAAACCGGTTTGATCCGGATTCAAACAAACCTGGATTGATCCTCCTCGCGGACAGCTTGAGGCAAACTCGCAAATGGCATTTCCTGATGTTGGTGTTGGCTCAGGAGTTGGTGTTGATGCTGGCGTGACATTATTGGTTGGCGTCGTTGGCGAATCGTTGTCATCATCTCCACATGCCGATAAAATGGCTATGCTAAAACTCGCGATCATCAACATTTTAACGAATGATACCCATTGAAGACGAATAAAACATTTCATATCATTTTTCTCCTTAGTAACGTTCAAACAATAACTTCGGCTCAGACCTCACAGGTCTCCAAGACCTATGAGGTCTCTACCACGAACGTATTGTTTAAACGTTACTTATCTGTTATCAGGGCGATCTTGTTCTGTTGCTATGGCCCTTTTTCACAGCAACCATTTTCTTTTATGTGTGTTATCGGCCAATGCGTGATGTTTTTCATACGCATTAACATCATGGCTGTATATAAGAAAATCTTTCGTTTTTGGCAACATCCCAGCAGTATGCTTTTGATAACATTCAATGATACTTCTGGTATAATTTCCCGACAGAACGGCAAAAGTGATGGATACTTTTTATTTGACATGTCGCATGAAATTTTAAAAAATGCCCATAGTACAGTGTTAATGAACCTGGTAGCTTCGCCCTACCTGGAGGAATATTGGAGGCGATTTTCGCTCCGTGGAGCGAGGGAGCATTTTCTTCTGCCTCCAATTTAGAACTTAACAGCCCTGCCCGTAGTACACATTAAATCATGAATTTTTATGTACTCAGGAGTGTCAAATCTTGATTTGACAGGCGAAATCAAGATTTCGCACTCCTAAAAATTAATGACTTAATAACTCATGTTACGCAGCCGATTCGAGACGAATGACCGCACACTCCCCTCCGGGGAGGGGGTGGGGGTGGGTTCTTGACACGAGCAATCACTCACGGACGAACCCACCCCTTGCCCCTCCCAGGAGGGGAATTGTCGGCGGCGCTGCGTAACATCAGTTAATAATGTAGTAGGGTGAGGCTACCGTTGTGTACGTTTTTACGAAATCATTCCAGAGAATATTCAGGAACGATATGAAACGCAGGCATTCGATATTGTGCGCGCTGCTCTTGTTATTGAGCTATGCCCCGATGGTTTTCGCGATGTCCGAAACATTGAAGATCGGATATTATTATGGCGTCGCCACGCTTGACCCCGCCTTTGTTGCCACTCAACTCGAATATAATGTAGCGATGCAATTATTCGAAGGACTCACGTCGTTCACGCAGGAGGATTTGAGGCCGGAGCCTGGCATGGCGGTTCGTTGGGAGATTACGAATGATGGGGCAACGTATGATTTTTATCTACGAGAAGATGCGCAATGGTCTGATGGGGTGGCGATTAGCTGCGACACCTTTCGCGCGTCATGGCTGAGGACACTGCGGCCTGAGACCAATTCTCCACAGGCGGCGCTGCTCTTTTACATCAGCAATGCGCAGGCATACAATCAGGGGGTCAAAACGGCGGAGCAGGTCGGAATTGCCTGTTCCTCGACGCATCTCCTGCGTGTCACCTTAGAACATCCATCTCCATTTTTCTTGCAATTGACCTCGCTTCCCGCGTATTTTCCCGTTCCAGAACATCATCTACAACAAATTGGCGCGGACTGGGGCACGAGTGCGCCTATCGTCGGAAATGGCGCATTTGCGTTGGAGACATGGTCATCAATCCAGATGCGATTGAAAAAAAACGAACACTATTGGGCGCATAACGCTATTGCCTTAGACGACGTTGAACTTCGTTTCTTTCATAAAGAAGGAACAAAAACCGCGCTTCGGGCCTACTTGCATGGCGAGGTGGACTGGTTAGCCTGGGTACCTTCTCAGGATGTCATTGAGATGTTGAATTCTCCCGACTTGCTTCGTCTCCCCTCATTTTCAACCTATTATTATTTGCTGAACGTCTCCCATCCGGCGTTAGCCGATCCGCATGTACGCAAAGCATTATATTTAGCGCTTCGTCGGGGAAATATCTGTCGGGAAACACTGAAAAGCGGCGATCTCCCGGCGTTCGGATTGATTCCGCCGCGCATCCCTGGCTATGCCAATTATCCGGGCGAACGCGAAGACGTCGCTCGTGCAAGGGATTTGCTGCGAAAAGCGGGTTTTCCTGATGGAAATGGATTTCCTTCATTGACGATCATGATTTATAAGTGTATCGAACATCAAATGATTGCGGAAGCTATTCAAAAAATTTGGCAGGATGAACTCAATATCCAGATCAACATAGAGATTCAAGAAGGCATGGAATTCTGGACGCGCCTTGCTCAAAGGAAATATGAGATAGCGTGTTTTGTATGGAGTGGAGATTATCTTGATCCCAGCACATTTTTAGAACTATTCGAAGATGCGTCAGCCAAAACAAATACGACCGGCTGGCAGAACGAAGAATATGCGCGTTTGCTCCGCCAGTCGAGGGCGCTGCCGAATATAAACGAACGTTTTCGCCTCTATGCCCGCGCTGAAAAAATCATCATAGATGAAACGCCGATTGTGCCGATTTTACACGGCATTTCCCTGCATTTAGTCAAGCCGTATGTCACAGGCATTGTTCCGAATCTGCTCAATTTCTATCCCTTAAAAACCGTGAGAATAGAACGCTGACGTATGAGCATGCTGACCACCTTTTCCCGCTCGATTACCTGGAAAATCCACCTGACGATGATTGTTTCGATTCTTCTCGTCATGACGATGATGGGAGGAACGCGCTATTGGTTCGAACGCCGCGCGATTTATGCTGATGCGCTGGCGACCGCCAAACAGATCGCAAAACGACTCGAACAAGCGTTGATTCAGCCCGTCTGGGAATTCGATGATCGACAGATCGAATTAGTGATCGCGCTTGAAATGTCCTCGCCGCATGTCGCAGCCATTATCTTCGAAGCTCAACGCCAGCAGATCAAGATCGGACAAATTCGCGCCGCAGACGGCGTCATTTCCCGTTATCAAGAGGCGCAGGATCGCGATGGCTTGCTGAGTAAGCATTTTCAGATTGTTGATACAACGATTCGCCGGCAAGATTATCAGATGGGAACGGTCAAAATTTACCTGACGGATCGCGGCATTCGGCAGGAATTGTTCCGGATCGTTGCGCACCTCGGCGGTCAATTTTTTGCACTTTCCTGCGCCTTGTATCTCGCGCTTTTTTGGGGAATACGCTACGTGATTCTTCGCCCGATTGCGATGGTTGACGCAACCGTGCAGCGGTTTGCGGCGAAAGAATTTGAGACGCGCGTTCCCGTTCGCTCTCGCGATGAACTGGGACGACTGGCCGAACGCTTGAATAGCATGGCGGAAACGATTGGCACCTATCAGCGCGACTTAGAGGCCAAAGTCAGAGAACGCACGCAACAGTTGGAAGAGTCGAACTCATTTCAAATCCAATTACGGACGGTTGTCGAACAACAGCGAGATCAGTTAGCACATCGGATGCAGGAGCTCGAAGAGGCGTTGACTCAAAAGCAGACCGCCTATGCTGAATTAGAGGAGATGGAACAACGTTTTCGCACATTGGCGGACGACCTGCCGTCCGTGATCGCCGAGATTGATCTCAACGGGAAATTTATCTATCTGAATCACGCCGGGCAGGAATTTTTTGCGATCTCTTCCGATGATGCAGCGCGAGGCATCTCGCTTGATCGTTTCCTGCCAGATGGCGAACACGAGCAATTCCGGCAACGCCTGAATGAGTGCAAATATGGAGGAACGGAACAGAATTTTCAGAACACCTTCATCAGCGCAGATAAAAAACAGCATGTCGCCATTTTCAAAACATCGCCGATCTTCCATCAACACCGAGTGACGGGCTTGCGCATGGCAATTCTTGAAGTCCATGCAACGTTAGACCTATTGGTCATGCCAGGCGAGGCGTTCTATGCCGCACATGACATCAGCGACCGCGAAAAAGAGGTGTTGACGCATCTCGTCAAAGGCTTGAAAAACAAAGAGATTGGCGAAAAACTCTATATTACGGAAATTACTGTCAAAAAACACGTGTCAAGCATTTTGCAAAAAACGGACTGTAAAAATCGTCAGGAATTATTGGAATTACTGAAGCGATTCAGCCCCAAAGCCTCATAGTACGCGGATGGCGCGGATTTCACGGATTCACGAGGTTTTTAGGCGTTTGATCCGCGAACATCCGCGCGAAACACGCGAGGTTGCGTCGCCGATTGATTCCCTTCTTCTATTCGCTGTTGTTTTGTTAGTACCGTTTAAACAATAAGTTCGGCTCAGACCTCACAGGTCTCCAAGACCTGTGAGGTCTTTACCACGAACGTATTTTTTACATTTTACTTACAATCGAACAATAATATTTTTTGTGTCCGTCACCTTTTTGGTCGCGTTACGCGTATCCACGAAAATCTTCGACCGATCCACGAGCCATTGATAATCATAGCAGGAATGGTCGGTGACAAGGACAACGCAATCCACCGCTGTCAGCAAATCTTCAGATAACTGGCACGAATTGAAATGAGCGCCATCTTCAGCGAAATTCGGGATATATGGGTCATTATAGCAAACGTGTGCCCCTTTTTTCTCAAGAATGCGGAACACATCGAGCGCCGGCGATTCGCGCACGTCGTTGATGTCGCGTTTATACGCGATGCCCAACAACAGAATCCGTGAACCTTTGACACTTTTTTCGATGTTATTCAGCGCGTCCACGACTTTATTGACCACATATTCCGGCATCGAGGCGTTGATTTCGCCCGCCAATTCGATGAAACGGGCGTTATAATTCAGCGTTTTCATCTTCCAGGCGAGATAATACGGGTCAATCGGAATGCAATGCCCGCCGAGGCCCGGGCCGGGATAAAACGGCATGAAGCCGAATGGCTTCGTGGCGGCGGCTTCAATCACTTCCCAGACATTCACGCCGAGTTTATCGCACATCACCGCGATTTCGTTCACCAAGCCGATATTCACGCTGCGGAACGTGTTTTCCAACAGTTTCACCATCTCGGCGCTTTTGGTCGAGGAGACGGGAATAATCGTGCCAATCGCCTGCTCATACAACAGTTTCGCAACTTCCAGACAACCCGGCGTGACGCCGCCAAGCACTTTCGGCGTATTTTTCGTGTGAAATCGCGCATTTCCCGGATCAACGCGCTCCGGCGAAAAGGCGAGCAAGAAATCTTTGCCGACTTGCAGCCCGGTTTTCAGCAATTCCGGCAGAATCGCTTCATCCGTCGTGCCGGGATACGTCGTGCTTTCAAGGACAATCAATTGCAGCGGATGCAGATATTTGACGATTTCTTCCACCGCCGCCATGATGTAGGAGATATCCGGGTCTTTGGTCTTGCGCAGCGGCGTGGGGACGCAGATGCTCACCGCGTCAATCTCTTTTAGCGCGGAAAAATCGGACGTGGCGCGTAAGCGGCCTGCTTCGACCAATTTAGCGACTTCTTTGGTCGCAACATCCTGAATATACGAGGTTTTCGCATTCACTGCGTCCACTTTGCGTTGATCAATATCAATCCCAACCACGCGAAACCCGGCGTTCGCAAATTCGACAGCCAGCGGCAGCCCGACATATCCCAACCCGATCACGCCAACGATGGCGGCCTTTTCTTGTATTTTTCGTTTCAGTTGTTCCATAATAGTGTCTATGTACCAGTATAAACATGACACCTCACAGGTTTTCAAAACCTGTGAGGTGTTTTTCATCTGGCGAATTTACATGAATTTCGTCTCAACCATCAGACAGCTTCAAGGTGTCTGACAGCTCTATCTTTAACATTCTATACAGCAATCTTCATTTGTCGAATGGTCTCGGCAGGATCAGGCGAATCAAAGACCGCCGATCCTGCGACGAACACGGTCGCTCCTGCCTCTGCGACTTCGCGGATATTCGCGGCGGAAATGCCGCCATCCACTTCGATTTCAATATGCGCCAATTGCCGATCTTCGAGTTGTTGCCGCAGTCGCCGAATTTTCGGCAAACTGGCGGGAATGAACTTCTGTCCGCCGAACCCCGGATTGACCGTCATAATCAAAATCATATCTACATCGCCTAAAATTTCCTCAACGAGCGAGAGCGATGTTGCAGGATTGAGAGAAACGCCAGCCTTCATGCCGCGTTTTTTGATCTCATTTACGGTGCGATGCAGATGATGGCAGACCTCGACATGTACTGTCAGATAATTTGCACCGCTGTCAGCAAAAAGCGGGATAAAATCATCAGGATTCGTCATCATGAGATGCACGTCGAGCGGAAGATTGGTATATTTTTTAATCGCCCGCACAACTGGCGGCCCGATAGTTAAATTCGGGACGAAATGCCCATCCATCACATCAACATGCAGCCAGTCGGCGGCGTGTTCGATGCGTTGAATTTCGTCGCGCAATCGCGCAAAATCAGCCGAAAGGATCGAAGGTGAAATTTTAATCATAACATGTTTGGATTATTGGAAACGCTGCACGACTTCAAGCGCTCCGTCAACATACAATTCGACGACCGTATTGCCAATGACAGGGATTTGCAAAATGACGCGATGCCCCGGCATGACAAGCTGGCGATAAATTTCCGCCTCGCCATCCGCATTCTTCACGACAGCTAACACTTCAACTTCAAACGGCCCCGGCGGAATAGTATATTCCATCGGCTGATATTGCAGCGAAAAGGTTTCTTCCGCCTGTTGTTTCGCCGATTTTCGCGGCTTGCCGCTCAAGACGAACGTGACCATATTCTGCTCTTCAACCAATGCGCCCGGCTTCGGCACATGGCTCAGCACCGTATCCGGCGGCACAGATTCGTATTCTTCGTAAGCGATATTGCCGACCACCAGCCCTAATTGCTCGACAATTTGCGCGGCGTAAGAAAATTGCTGTTCCACTAAATCCGGCATGACCATCACGCTTTTATACGCGCCTTCGCTGATCATCAGATGGACTTTTTCGCCGATTTTCCCATCGCGATTCGCTTGCGGTGTCTGCGCGAAAATTTTGTCCGCCGGCATTTCGTTCGTATGCGCGTACATTACGCTGCCGACGCGGAATTGTTGTTGACGCAAAAGACGCTTCGCTTCCGCGAGCGTTTTTCCAGTCACATCTGGCACGGGAACCGTTTCAAGCCCCTTGCTGATCACCACGCGCACGACCTGGTTTTTCGGCGCCTTGGTTCCCGCAAGCGGGTCTTGCGCAAGAATATGCCCTTCCGGGAGTTTGCTGTCAAGTTGTTCTTCAACAACGGCAAGCCGCAAATGCTGCTCGCTCAGCAAATCGGCGGCGAAATCTGTAGTTTTGCCAACAATGTCGGGAATCATGACTTGGCTTGTGGCAAAAATATATCGAAATGTCGCCACGCTGCTGAACAGCGTGATCGCAAGCAAAAAGACGACAAATATGACAAATTTTAATATGGCGAGCAAAAATTTACGCATGGGGCTGAAGGCTGGGTAAGTTCGGCGGGGTGAGAATGCCGCCGGACATCATCATTTTTAAGGCATCTTCAATGCTTATCGCCGTCACGATGACCTCTTTTTTCGGCACTAACAACAAAAAACCTGTCGTGGGATTGGGCGCAGTTGAGATAAACACGTTCAGCAACGGTTCTGAAATTTTTTGCTGAATTTCGCCGGATGTTTCCCCCGTCACAAACCCTAACGTATAACTCCCTCGTTTCGGATATTCCACCATGACCACTTGTTTGAACGCCTGCCGTTCTTTGGCGGTCATGGATTGAAGCACCTGTTTCGCGCCAGAATAGACCGTTCGAAATAATGGAATACGCGCCACAATGCTTTCGCCGAACGAGACAAACGCCCGGCCTAACATATTCGTCACTAACATGCCAATGGCAAACACGATCAACACGGTGGCGAGTATTCCCAACCCCGGAATTGGTGTGGTCGTGAACCGTCTGGCAACTGGCGCAAAAAACCGGTCTAACCAGACAAACATCGTCTGAAGAATCAGAATCGTCACGCCCACCGGCAGCGCAATCACTAAACCGGCAATAAACGTGTTTCTCAGCGAGAGTTTCAGCGCAGAAAACCGCATGGGATATTTGATCAGGAATGGTAACGCATTGACAAAAACCTCACAGGTCTTGAAGACCTGTGAGGTTTCTCATCAACGCACTTGACTCAGGCCGCCGCCGCTTTTTTGCGTCGGCCACGCGGTTTTTCTGCCGGGGCTTCGTCCAATTTCATGCCGAGCGACAGGTTCATATCCGACAGCAGCCCCTTGATTTCGTTCAACGATTTTTTCCCGAAATTGCGCGTTTTCAGCAAATCGGTTTCCGTCTTCTGCACTAATTCCGACACCGTGCGAATATTGGCATTTTTTAAGCAATTGTTCGACCGGACGGAGAGTTCCAACTCCTCGACGCTCATGGAGAGATATTCATTCCGTTTTTCTTCTTCTTCATCCACGCGCGGTTCGGTTTCTTCGAACTCTTCGCGGAAATTCGTAAACACGGAGAGTTGATCTTTGAAAATCTTGGCGGCATGCGCGACGGCATCTTGCGGCGTAATGCTGCCGTTCGTCCAGACATCCATGACTAACTTGCTTAACTCTTGCTCGGCGGGAATGACTTCGAAGGCGACTTTATGGACGGGATTAAAGTTCGAGTCAATGACTAAGACGCCGATGGGAAGCTCTTCTTTGTAATAATAATCGGTGCGCGACATGTCAATTTTATGCAGATCGCTCAAAATAAAGCCGCGTCCGACTTCGATGTCCATTTCCATGTCTAACCGGCCATGTTTATCCAAATAGGCTAAATGCAGGTCTTTATTCAGCACTTCGACATCCGCGTCGGTTTGAATGTCTCCGGCGGTAATTTCGCGCATGTCAGACAGCGGATTGACCACATGCAGCGACATTTTGCGCGGCGTTTCGGAATTCATTTTAATCGCTAATTTTTTAACCTGTAAAATTAATTGCGCAACATCCTCTAACACGCCTGGAATAGTGGAATATTCGTGAAGCACCCCTTCAATTTTCAAGCGCGTGACCGCTGCGCCTTTCAGCGACGATAACAAGGAACGCCGCAGCCCGTTGCCAATCAACCTCGCCATGGTGCGCTCGAACGGCTGATAGGTAAATTGCCCGTACATCGGCGTTAATGTCTCTTTATTCCACTCAATTTTTTCAGGGATATGAAGCCCTTGGATATGCATACGCCCACGATCCTCCGTTAAAAATACTCATAAAAAACCGATGAGCTGCTCGCAGTCATCGGCGATTCGAATAAACAATAGATTTATATCTGCCGCGCTGTTGAAGAAAAATAAAGGCAATCACCCGGCATGATCCAGAATATTGCCCCTTGTTTTGCGAGGTCAAAAAAATGTCAAGAGCTTTCAAAGATTCTTGATGAAATGCCAATCCAGGCATTTTAGAAGCAGTGAAAATGTTTACGCGATTCGCGCGGTCTGCCCCATGCCGACCGTTGTTTTTTTGCCCGTTCCGCCAAAAAATGCAAAATCTGCCAACAATTGTATCTGAGAAACCAATGTTGGCGAGGCTTTTTTGCTGATTTCGAACCTGACTTCACCAAGAAACCCTTGCAGCATAATCCGTTTTGTTTTGATCATCTCCGTGCGCAGATGTTCAATCTGGGCGACGCCGACATAAAGATCAATCTGTTCAAGCACATCTGGCAAAAACGGGGACGCACAAAACTCTTGAAAACGCTTGAGGTAGCTTTGAAACACCAATCGCGGCACCGGCAACGGCACATCCACGTCGCCATGCCCAAAGCTGGTGGGCGTAAGAAAATGGAGCGTCATCGAGCGATGCTGGCTCGCCCGATTGATCAATTCGTCGTAGCTGCGATACTGCGTCCATTGCGGCGCGTTCGCGTGAGGCGGAGTTTCCAGAATGCCGGTTACAACAAACTCCGTTTCTCCGAGCCGAAATGTTGGCTCGCTGCGTTCCAGAAAATATTGCCGAAACGTGGGAAACAGTGCGTCATCTAACAGCGTAATCCGCAGATAACAGGGGGTTTTCCGCGCTAACATCTGCTGGCGGGGCAAATAAAACCCCTGAAAACTGTTGTGGCGCGTGCCGATGCCTAACGGAGAAAGGGTATATGGCCGATAGCGGCTGTCGTCATGCAGGCGTTGATTCACTGCCGGATCAACCTCTTGCAACAGATGTAAAAACATCCCCTGCACCGACGGCCCCTGCACATGCGCGACCGGAATATCAGACGTCGGATAGCCTTGAAGGAGAATGCTGAAGGGCATGCGCTTTCCTTATGAATCAGATGATGAAAGCGGCGCGTAAGGCTCTGATTGACGACGCTGATTCCACAATGCATTCAGATCAGACTGGAAGTGCTTATAAAGCCAGGTCGGGATCAAGGGGGCTTTCAGCCTGACAATCTGATAGTCGTACATCAGCGTAATGGCCTCTTCCTGGGTTGGTTCTGCGTTTAGGAGTTCTTCCGCCCTGGATTCAATTTGAGCGGCCTTCGCGCTAAAACTGGAATAGGCATACGATAGCTTCAACAGGCCGAACGAAAAGATACACATAACAAAAGAAGTGATGGCGCGACCAACGCTGGCAAGTTGATCAAAGTCTTTGACTGTCTGGATCGTCACAATCAAAATAGCAAGAGAGGCAACCACAATGACCCAGGTGGCAACCTGATAACGAAATCCGATTTTTTTAGAGAGATGTTTGCTCCACCATGACGATTCTAACAGGTTTTCGACCGCCCGTCGAGCGCCGGGAAGCGTCCGCGCCGTAAAATATTGTTCCTGTATCTCTTCGGAAAAACTTCGCCTGAACCGCGCAGGCAGATCCATTAACAGATCGGAGATTTCTTTTCTTGAAAACTTACGACCAAACGCATCATTCCAATCCAATTTGGTCAGCAAGGTCTCTGCCATCCCTTTAAAACGCCCACTATTCCAGGAACAAAATTCTGCCACAAGGGTCAGAAGGATGGCGGCAACGGGGATAATTTTCGAAAGAAGACCTGTTAAAATCACCAAAAGGCCAAGCAGTATCCCAACGATCTTGCAAGCAAGCATTGCTCCATCCCACCATTTCGCCAACTCGAACAATTCTCGGTCGATCTGACGCAAATCATAACGTTGTGCTGACATAAAAATTATCTCCTTCAAAATGTGCGGCGAGAGGCAATATTCTGAAAACCGCTGGCATGTTGCTGATACACCTCAAAATCTACTGCCGCCTTGTAATCTTTGCGCCAGAGAGTTTCGGCCAGTTTCTGAGCCTCAGCCGGAGGTAGCGAAATAAACTGGTTCTGCCGATAATCCTGATAGCGGCGCGATCCTAAAAACGTTTCTAACAGTTGTTCCACTTCGCGGGGTTTAGCGCTGAACTGGAAGCCGCCTTTCTGGAACGGCGGATACATGAATACCTGTGAGAGATCATTCTGATACCAGAGAATGCGGTTCAGATGTTCTAATGATTCACGATGCGCCAGGCCGCTTAAAAACGTCTGAAAGAGCGTCTCCGGCGAAGAAAACGCCTGATCAAGCTGCGCATAGCGCCTGCCAATGGATTCGACTTCGCTCTTCTCTCGCCTGTTTTCACGAAATCTGCCTGAGCCCTGAATATATTCGAACGCCACCGAGCCATATCCATACGATTTGCCATAGCCTAATTTATGTCGGATGCGCGTGCCAGGAAACAACGCAAACAACAGCAGATTGAGATAGCGTTCCGGCAGGTTTTCAAAATAGACTCGGAACGGCTCTGTCGTTTCATTCGTCCGAAGGCACTCCAACGGAATCGAATACAGCGGGTGAAATTTTCGAGACCAATTCCTGCTATTGCTCACATATTCGCGCACGCAGCGTTGCGGGTTCTGATGATAATAAAATTTGCGTCCCCGAAAATGATCGCCGATAAATTCGCAGATATTGCCGCGACGCTGAATACCAGCCGGACGCATGTACCACCAGTTAGACGCACTTGGTTTCGCGCCTCCCATAAACGCTGTACCGTCAATATCCGGCAGCGTATATGTGTCATACTGGTCTCGATCTGCCAGGCTGTGTTCAGAAATGCGGGCATCTTCGATGATGATGCGCCCTTTCCAGGCCGGGCCGCTTTCGTCGTGTTCATCTTTCGGCAAG
This sequence comes from Candidatus Moduliflexus flocculans, assembly GCA_000739515.1. GTDB lineage: Bacteria > Moduliflexota > Moduliflexia > Moduliflexales > Moduliflexaceae > Moduliflexus > Moduliflexus flocculans. Next base: position 281,716 of record DF820457.1, on the reverse strand, counting down.
ACGCAACCAAACAGATAGGATGTTAAGTCTATCCCGTCAGAGTGGTCAAAAGTAGGGTAAAATTTCGTAGGAACAGCAGTTTTACGTGTTTCATCAATCTTGTCGGAATTGGCTTTTTGAGCTTCTGGAAGCATTCTGTCAAGTACGCGAAATCCGATATGCCGTCCTTGAGGATTCTTGTGAGGAAATTGACCGCCATATTCCTTCTCGTAATAAGGTGTCAGTTGTGATGCCCAACAGTTGCACGCGGCTTCCAGAAATACCCGCAGACATCCTCGAATCGTTGACGCTGGAATAATGGGGATATTATAGCGGCGATAAAAATCGCTATGAAGTATCCGATAATTCTTACGCTCATCTGTTACCGCATGTTCCTCGACCTTCTGATCCCCCACAATATGCACGGGAGTCAGCGCTTTAATGCGGACGTCGAAATATCCAGTGCAGCAAACACCTTGCTGCGTCCATTCCTGAGGGGTTTTCACGTCAGGGGATTCTTGCGGGAATGGCACGAAATCAAACGGATTCGGGTAATATGGATGTTCCATCTCAAGCCACTCCTTTGTTCAACATGATCTTCTGTAAATCCGCAAATGTGAGCGCAGCGCCCTGTTTCCAAATGTGATAAAACAAATCCGCTTCCGGCAGATCGTCCAGTTGATCGGCCAGGCTCAGGTTGGAACGCCAATACAGGGTATAATCTTCTTGCGCTAAACTGACGCGCCCGCGCCCCTGGCTTGTTAACGCCCCAAACCGCAGGAAGCCATCGCCGATATCCTGACGCCAGGCGTCCAGCAGTTTCAGGTCAGTGGCGCAGGGATTCAATATTTCCATTCGCGCGGTAAACGTTTCCCCTTCGCTCATTTCCAGGCTGAAATGCAAGCCCCCGCTTTTCGCGGCGGACGTAATCCGGTCTAACGGATTGCGGACAAGAATATGGCGCTTGAGATTTTCAGGCCCGCCATCAGTGTACCGCTCTCCATCAATTCCAGGTTGGGATGTCTTGAGCGCATCGGTGGTGACTCGCAGCCGTCCTGCCCAGATGCGCGTGTCTTGCTGCTGTTCCTCAATCTCAAACACGCAACCAAAGAGCGATAAAATATCAAACCAGCCGCTCTGCTGATCCGAGAGCAATGCCAGCACGCGATCAATTTTGGCTTTGCGTTCGGCCTTTGCCGCGTCAGAATCCTGCTCCGGTTTTTTAGGCACGTTCAACGCCTGCCAATCCTTGCGTTCGGCAAAGCTGGTGATCGCTACATTCCGCAACGTGCCGCGAATGCTGCTGGCAGGAATTGCATATTCTGCCGCGACAGCCCCGTCCATTATCCGAAAAGCGTAATTAAAATCCGCGACCTGCAACCATTCCTGCTTGCCATCTTTCTTTGGCTTTTCAGAATCAGGGAGCATGGCAGCCGCGTCTTTCCATTTAAAGGCTTTCGACATGCCGCGCCCTTTTTCCATGTGAGCATCTTGCTGCTTATAGGCGGCTTTCTGACCGTTGTGGATCGTGAGCGGCGTTTCTAAGCGCAACGTCCAGACAACATGTAAGACGCCGTACACGCCTTCGTTAAAGGGAGTTCTGATATTCATCACATCGTCTCCTATCGGCGGCATAGTTCGAGACATTCTTTAAATTCCTGAATAAACTGGGTGTTGGCGTCGGTTTCATTAATCGAGAGCAGCGTGTCATAGCCAGCATGTTCGGTCTTCAGCGCGGCTTCTGCCCAATCGCAAAGATTGCCCTTTTCGCCATTCGTCACGCCGCGCAGTTCTTGAAATTTGAAACGCATCCGGCCAAACCCCCGCGCAGCCATCGCGCCAATCGTCAACGGATAGATTTCTGAATTAAACCCGTAAATGCCGAACAACAATAGCCCCATCTCTCTTGCGTTAAGATTCTGGCCGGTGACGACACATTCGAATTGCGCGCCCGGTGGCACGACCTCGAACGAATAGAGCTTATTCGGTTCTGCCGCGCAGGTTTCAGGATCAATTGCGACGGAACGCACGACATAACTCTGGCGATTGATATCCCAGCCTTTCACTGACAGACCGCGCGGATCATCTACCGTTTTGCTGAGCGGCGCATCCCAAAATTCGACCTTGCTTTCCGCAAACGGCGTGCCAAAAACCTGTTCCAACAAACTGGCGTTTCTCATATATTTCTTGAGTTCCGCCTGTTTTTTTCCTTTGAAGTCATT
>DF820457.1:268900-279492 GCA_000739515.1 Candidatus Moduliflexus flocculans | reverse complement strand
GTTCCAACAAACTGGCGTTTCTCATATATTTCTTGAGTTCCGCCTGTTTTTTTCCTTTGAAGTCATTGCTTTCGAAATCGGGATCATTGGCGATCCTCGAATCAATGCCGCGAAACACTTGCAGGAGATAGTTGCGCACCACGCCGCGAATCGTACTGCCCGGCAGATAGGGCAATCCCCTGAAATCCCGAGCAATCATATCTACCAATGCCGGTTGATCGCCTGGTTCCTTCGAAGGCTGAAACTGATCTAAGAAACTTTCCGACACCCCTTCTTGCTTGAGGATATCCAGGGTTTTCCGGGAAATGGTAAAGCGTTCTTCGGGGCGCCGTTCGCCAGTGCCGATATGCAAGGGCGAGCATGTTGTTAACGTCCCGGTCAGCCGGTAACGGCTTAAGAACGCCTCTCCTTTGAATCTGAAATCAGGATTAATGGGTGTGTGGGTCTGTTCAGTCTGTGGCATACTCGTCTCCTTCACAGTAATGCTGCCAATGCCAATCGAGATTGATGCAAATTTCTCCGAAACCATCTTCAGGCGTAAATGGACACGCTTCCCATAATGCGCTTCCCTGTTTGCCAGGCTCTGTTTGCATCGTTTGCGGCAGTGGCAATCCCTGACGTTCGAAGCGTTCCAAATGCTGTTGAGCCTTCTCCCAATCGCGGGTGCGGAGCGCAAACACGCTGCCGGCTTCTGTCAGAATATATGGATAATAGGCAATATCAGGGCGGAAACGGGTCACGAGGTACCGCCCTGCCATCGTCTGCCGCGCAAAATAGCCAGACATTTCACAGGTATGTTCTGTTACATGATGCCAATATTCCTTATAGAGCGCGCGCAGCCGTTCTGCCGGATCGAAATTGCCGTGAGAGACGGCATGAGGGTCAAACAGCAGTGCATCCGTTTGCAGCACAATGATCGCCTGTTTGACGGACGGATCATCCGTCGGGGCGAAGTAGCCGGATGCATGACGCGGACAATGCGGAGCGGCTGCGCCGGGCGTCACCTGTAACGTAAAACGGGAATCGCGCTTTCCCAAGTCGCGCCAGCCTGCATTTAGCGCCGCAATCAATTGCTGCGCCAGCGCGCGAACCTCTTCTTCGGTAATTTCTCCGGGTTGCGGCTGCGGCAAACGGATGCTGGCGCGCCAGGGAATTTTATTGTCGTGAGCGTCTTCCGGCAACACGTATTGATAGGTATAAAGCTGTTCTTCCTCAGCGGCGCGGGTATCGCGTTCGATGGCGGTGCGAGTGGTATTGCAGAAGCTCACATCCGCCCAGCCGAACTGCGCTTTGATCGGCGCGTCATCTCCCTCTTTCCAGTCTATTTGATAGAATGGCGCGCGGCCTTGTAACAAAATATCTCCCGGCGTCTTGCCTTTGCTGAACGCTAACGCGAGATCGCGCTCCACGCCGTTATCGTCTTTGACAAGGGAAAACGGCACGGTGACTGGCCGTGTGGTCGTTCCGGGACAGGCCGGGAACGCATGAGACACCCGCAGGCGGTGAAAATGGGTGGCTAATTCTGGGAAATGCTTCGTCACAGAGGCATTGCGGCCGGTAACAGTGGGTTCTTGACTGCCGCACAGATCATTCAAAAATCGCGCAAGCGCCCCTTTGATGACGCCACCCGGAATCACGGCGCGCGATTCCAAAAAGTTCGTCCCGCGCAGAATACTCCCGATCAGCAATTCTTCGTCAAACGTCAATTGCAGGGTCAGCGTCTCTGGAGCAGGCAGCGCGGCAGAGAAAACACTGTCTGGCTCGATCCGTTTCATTTCGACCTTGACCCGCTCGACGCGGCCATAGCCGCTCCCTTTCATTGCGCCGAAGTGCGTAATCCATTTCAATCCTAACAGCACGCTCTGCCGAACGGTTTCGGCGTCGCGGTCGTCAGACGCCCAGACATCAAGCCTGCCTTCCCACACCGAGGCTTCGCCGGTTCGAAGCCATTGCTCAATCGTGATCAGTGCGTTTTCTTTTGCCGTGCCGGTGTCGGTATCAATCCGCACTCTGGTCAACGACGGCGTGGTTTCCGGCTGTTTCGGAGAGATCAGGGAAAAATCATGAAAGCGGCATTGCCCGCGACGAGGAAGCACGCCCGTATCAGAAGGTTGCCCGAAATAGTAGTTCAGCGCAAAATCCGTCAACAGGCCAGCGGATTGCATATCGCGGATCGCCTCCCGCAGTTTCCCTTTGACATGGCTGGCGCGCAGCACGAATGTATCTGTATCGTTCGCATTTCGGCTGAACATCAGGTCGAACCCACGCGCGGCGTCCGTGCCGCTACCAGTGATGAACGGGCCGCGAATCGTCAGGGTAATCGTCAGTTCGAAGCGTTGGCGCAACGTCTCCTGATTCATATCGTGTCCCCCACATAATCGAGTAAATCGGCAATCACGAACCAGCGATGGGGATTGCCCTGCAAAATCGTCTCTAATGCCTGCGTCAATATGTCTTGAGTCTGTTTGGGAAGCAGCGTCTTGACCCGTTTAAGGATCTCTTCGATGCGAACATCGGGCTGCTCAGCATTCCGCAAGGCGTCAAGCACGTCAAAGAGCTTTGTTCTGGGAAAGGACGCCTTCACCTTTTGCAATGGCTCTTCTAAGGCCAGCAATTCGGAGGCAGTCAGCACGAATTCGCGCGGCGAGGCCGGTTGGTGATAGGCCGCAATAAACGATTCTATGTCGCCTTTCACCAGATCGAACGCGGTCATATCGAGCGCCGCGACAACGTTGGCGCTGTCGTCAAGATGTTCAATGCGAAATATTCCTTGCGGGTCTCTGGCTTTTATCCTGTTTTTTAATGCCGTTTTTGCAAACTCGCACAGACTGCGGGCATAGCGCCGGACTTGCAGAATCGGCAGATTGGCGCGGCAGAACACGACGCCTCCGGCATGCGTCAGAAACACCGGCGCGGTGTGCGTCTCAGAGGTATATCTCTGTTTTTTCGCGGCGGTTTCGAAAAAGGCGCGGAGCAGCGCAAACGCCTGCCAGGCCGGGACAATCCATTCCATTTCATCGCCGCCCCACATCAGCGTTTCCATCCGAATCTCGCCATTTTGGGCGCGGAACGCGGGCGTTGCCAGCGCCTCCTTCAGAATGGCTTTCAGCGCAGGTTCACGCAGTTCTTTCTGCACGTAGGTCTGAAAATCTTTCAACGCCTGCGGTGTGACACACACCTGCTTCTTTATTGTGCCGAAACGGTTCCCGTCTAAATAAATATAAGCGATTTTGCCGTTCGCCCGCCCCTGCGCGGGATCGTCGGCCAGGCGGTTCAAATCGCTGGTAAACGTCACATCATCGGGTTGGTCTGCGGCCTGTTCGGTGGAGAATGCGTCATTGCGTTCAAGAATCTCGTTATAAATTTGATTGCGCAGAGGCCGCCCGTTGTCGCGCCGGATTTTTACGATGCGCGAGACGGATTTTCCGCCATCTTTCACGACCGCCGGGCGCACGCCATCTACTTCGCACGCCAGATTTTTCGCCATGTTTGGCGAGGGGTGTTCGGGATATGGCGGAACAAACGAGAGGGATTGATATTGCTGCCAGCGGCATTCCGCTTCCAGACGTTGCAGCAGCGTTGGGAAGTCGAGGCCATCTTCCCGCGTCAGCGCCGCGACCACGGTGGCAAATTCTCCGATTTTGCCGCGCAACAGTTTCAGGCAGACGCTCTTGATCGCCTGTGCCGCCTCGGCGTCTTCCGACGAGATGCAGAGCAACGCTTCGCTGCTTGCCGTGCTGAGCACGTCAACCTCGACGAAGGCATGAGCGGCATATTCGGCGGTCTGCAACTGCGCGCGCAGGGAGTCTTTGTTCAGGTGTCTGAAGGCTTGCAAGATCGCGAAACTGCCGCCGCGAATCGTGCTGATGTCATGGGTGTCATACACAGAGTAATCGAAGTTGACCGCTTTCAGCGCGAGATAATATGGCATGTGTTCCCTCTCTTCCAGATCGCGAAAGAATCAGACGAAAGCCACCGAATTGACAGAATAGGCGCTCTATACAACAGGGAACGCAGGAAGGCAAGAAAATAGTGGGGCAAAGAGACAGAAAAATGCGGCACTTCACGGAGCAAACGCGCGAGAACGCCTGCAATCATGGGCGCTCCCGGTCATTAAAAGCCCTTCCAGGGGTTCTTTCCAGCAGATGTCAGCGGGATTGAATTCGAAACCGCGAACGTTACCGAGGCTGTTGCAAACCCTTCCAGGGCTTCTTTTCCGGCATTGTGCACGTAGCTCAGCATGAACGCTGGCAGCGTGGATATGTTTCAAACTCTTCCAGAGGTTCTCGCTGGATAGTATCTGAAACCATACGCCTACAATAGAGTGTGTCAAACCCTTCCAGGGCTTCTTCGCAAGCAGATCATGATTTCATTGCCGCGACTTTCTGAGAGCGCCTCGGCGGATTGCTGTTCTTCCTGATACGATGAATCTGTTGTTGAATCGAATCAATCATATTCAGCAGGTTTTCTTTGGGTTCATCATGACAAATCTTCTCTTTCAGCGCGGAGAGCATTTCATCAACACGTCGTTCGATTCGAGCCTCGTGATAGGCTGTCACAAATTCGGGGTTCTGCATCTGCTCTTGAAACAATTGTTCATAGTTTGTCATACAACCTCCCTTCTTCTCGTTCTCATTCGTGATTCTGCTCATACACCTGTCGAAGTTCTTTCGCGCGTTCAATCTCTTTTCTCGGCGTTTTTTGCGTCTTTTTCACAAATCCATGCGTGAGAATAATTTTTGCGCCTTTTTGATAAAAATAGAGTGTGCGGTAACTATTTAGCTCATTTTCGCCGTAGGCGATGCGGTATTGTAGAAGATGTCACGCCCCCTGTTTGTTCGCCGTAGGCGATACGCACCATCCCAAACCGCTACGCGGTAGAGGCGGTGGGGTCGAATTCGACTTCTACAGCACCTGAAGCCCTACGGGCTAAATAGTTACAGTGTGCGAATAATTGTCTCTGATGACGATATTCGTAATTCGAAAATCCCATCTTCTAAATGTTTCGACAGATTTTCTTTGATTGGAGCATTTTGATTTTTCAGTTCGACAAAATAATTGATCGTTTCAAAGACTTTGGCGCGTTCGGGAAGAGATAATCCCTGAATAAACTCTTTAAATGGGTGCTTTCCATTGGCTAATGCAACAAATTCAATCTGAAACTGCATATTAGTTTTCAGTAATATCTGCCGTTATAAACCAGACCTTTTCCGTTAATATGCGCGTCTTCATCGGTCAAGCAAAGGCGACTCGTGAATGGTACACCTGAATTTCTATGCCAGGTTCGCATTTCTGCACCAAAAACGTGCCTAATGGCTGAGTTTTGATCGTCTCGTTGACCGCCTCCACCTCTGAATGAAACACCCCAATCACCGTTTCATGTTGAAGCACGATGTATTGGCCGTTATACTGCCGCACGAATTCGGCCTGATGCGCAAGATAGTATTGAAACTCTCGATCAATCGGTTTCATGGCGTTCTCCTCCCTTGAAAGAATCACAACGAATTTCTCCCGTATCTGCCAAGGGAAAAATGTGATTCAGGTTCAACACACATCAAACCCTTTTAGGGTTTCTGGCCGGTTTGTATTAGAGTAGCAATCCCGCCCTACCTCATTGTTTCAAACTTGAACAATGGCTTAGAGTTCATCGCCTGGCAACGGATTTCGATGGGAAACCTGATCTAAAATGCGGGTAAATTCGGCGTTGCTCGCTCTATTCGCTCTGTGCAGAAGATAATCTTCTGTCATAATCGCCGAGATTTTCTCAGCCACCGCCGAGGAAATAAATTGATTGATCGAGACCCCTTCTCGTCGGGCAATGTCTTTGATATGACGATGAATCGAATTCGGCAATCGTAAACTCAGGGCGCTCATATTCTCTCCTTAAGAAATGCGTTCGGGGTCAGCGCTCGAATCCCGAACGCCTGCTCAATCCCCGGAAAGTCTTTGATATTATGCGTCACAATCATCGGCGTCTGCGAGGCCACCGCCACTTCAAGCACTAAATCATCTTTCGGATCAGGCAGGAACGTTCTCCACAAATAATAAATCTGGTAATGGTCGCCTCGTGCGCAGAGGTTATCTAATACCGCTTCAATCTCCTGCTCTGATAACCCCAACTCCGCCTGTTTTCTATACAGGACATCTTCATATTCGAAGAGGAGCGCTGTCGAAACGGCGATCCGCGCGTGACCGCGTTCAATCGCTCGCAAGACTTGATACGAGGCTCCATCAGCGGAATACAATCCGGCATACAGCACATTGGTATCAAGAATAATTCGTGATGTCTTCATGTCGAGATGATACTTGATATGGTATTACGCATGTCAAGCAATCTTTCATCTCTCAAAAAATATTTCTGTCAACGTCTGGTTCCGACACGTCTCTTCATGGTTGCACAATATGGCAGGGTCGGGTAGGGCGGGATTGCAATCCCGCCCTACCTCTTTGTTTCAAACCCTTCCTGGGCTTCTTACCGGTTTCTACTATTAGTTGCCGTTACAGTATCGTTTATTAATGTTCCATCTGTTTCAAACCCTTCCAGGGCTTCTTACCGGTTTCTACCTTGTTGTTAGCCTTTACTCAGCGAACGACAGTGAGACTTCAAACCCTTCCAGGGCTTCTTACCGGTTTCTACAAGACGATACACGATTTGTTAAGAGCGCGGGATTCATAGGACTTCAAACCCTTCCAGGGCTTCTTACCGGTTTCTACCCTTTTTCATAATTACCACTACGATCCTTCATAATAATACTTCAAACCCTTCCAGGGCTTCTTACCGGTTTCTACATAAGTATAGAACTTCTAAAGCATTTTATATTTTTCTTCAAACCCTTCCAGGGCTTCTTACCGGTTTCTACCTTTCACATACTTTTTTTGCTTCAAAATCAAGTTCTTTCCTTCAAACCCTTCCAGGGCTTCTTACCGGTTTCTACATGCCAACCCTTGCCGCTACTTTTACGACATCTTGCTTCAAACCCTTCCAGGGCTTCTTACCGGTTTCTACAAAGGTCTCGGTCAAGCAGTCGCTATTTCCAGCTTGTTTCAAACCCTTCCAGGGCTTCTTACCGGTTTCTACCAAGCCGCGGTAATGGCGGACATTGCCCGCTGTCAGAAGTTTCAAACCCTTCCAGGGCTTCTTACCGGTTTCTACTGACAAGGATGAATTGGAAGTATATTTTGACAATCTTTAGTTTCAAACCCTTCCAGGGCTTCTTACCGGTTTCTACACATTTCATCATATATGACTCCTTCAATATTATGTAATGGTTTCAAACCCTTCCAGGGCTTCTTACCGGTTTCTACATCTTCGTTTGTAAATACTAAGTTCGTTAGTCTTCAGGTTTCAAACCCTTCCAGGGCTTCTTACCGGTTTCTACGAAACATCAGTAAGTGATGCAAGAACGTATAAAAAGAAGTTTCAAACCCTTCCAGGGCTTCTTACCGGTTTCTACAATCAGTTCAATTTCAAGCTTCGAAAAATGTAGAAAAGTTTCAAACCCTTCCAGGGCTTCTTACCGGTTTCTACTAAATCATCATCATCGTATCCTGGAAATATTGTACGATGTTTCAAACCCTTCCAGGGCTTCTTACCGGTTTCTACCACCATCTCATCTTTTCGCTGAAGAAGTTGCAAAAGTATGTTTCAAACCCTTCCAGGGCTTCTTACCGGTTTCTACGAACAGTTTACGGAGTTTGTATCGGCATGGTTTGACCATGTTTCAAACCCTTCCAGGGCTTCTTACCGGTTTCTACCTCATCTTCGTGTTCGACTCCTTTTTGTGCCGTTTAAGTTTCAAACCCTTCCAGGGCTTCTTACCGGTTTCTACCTCGGATTGTTTTATTATTGAAAAAAAAATGCTTTATAGTTTCAAACCCTTCCAGGGCTTCTTACCGGTTTCTACGAAATAAATTTCTTCTTGTTGGATATAATAGTTATGAAGTTTCAAACCCTTCCAGGGCTTCTTACCGGTTTCTACCTGTTACAGCATCGCGCCCTCATTGACACGAATTACGTTTCAAACCCTTCCAGGGCTTCTTACCGGTTTCTACCTAAATGACAACGAAGTCCCTTCAGACGAAATACACTTGGTTTCAAACCCTTCCAGGGCTTCTTACCGGTTTCTACCTGCTCGCCGCAGCCGTCGCCTGCAAAATCTTAATCGTTTCAAACCCTTCCAGGGCTTCTTACCGGTTTCTACGTTGTGAAACGCCGCGTCCCCACGATTCAAATATGCCTGCGTTTCAAACCCTTCCAGGGCTTCTTACCGGTTTCTACTTGAAGAGTAATTGATCTGTTTCTAAGTCCAAATGTTCCGTTTCAAACCCTTCCAGGGCTTCTTACCGGTTTCTACCGTTGTTTGTGCGTTCGCATGTCGTCGGCCTTGTGGCCGGTTTCAAACCCTTCCAGGGCTTCTTACCGGTTTCTACCTCCTGACGAATCAGGAACACCTTACACAGACAGTTTCAAACCCTTCCAGGGCTTCTTACCGGTTTCTACTCAAAGTCGAGAAAGGGACTCTTTACATGCCCCTGTGTTTCAAACCCTTCCAGGGCTTCTTACCGGTTTCTACCTCGACGGCAACGCCGTCTTTGACGGCCTGGTCAAGTTTCAAACCCTTCCAGGGCTTCTTACCGGTTTCTACTTTTTTTGATGTATTTGGAGTATTCTTTGAAACATTTAGTTTCAAACCCTTCCAGGGCTTCTTACCGGTTTCTACTTATATCCTCATTATATTAAACGAGCTTTAAATTGGTTTCAAACCCTTCCAGGGCTTCTTACCGGTTTCTACGGATACATATGAAGTTGTTGAATTGCTAAAATATGTTGTTTCAAACCCTTCCAGGGCTTCTTACCGGTTTCTACGAATCCGCTGATTCGCGCCACCGAAGGTTTGACGGTTTCAAACCCTTCCAGGGCTTCTTACCGGTTTCTACACGCCTTGCATACCTACGTCAGCGATAAACTCGTCAAGTTTCAAACCCTTCCAGGGCTTCTTACCGGTTTCTACGATAGTATCTTTTTGATACAAACATCAAATAGAGCTAGTTTCAAACCCTTCCAGGGCTTCTTACCGGTTTCTACTCGTCGCCGTCCGGCTGCATGATGGCGATTAGCCACGTTTCAAACCCTTCCAGGGCTTCTTACCGGTTTCTACTTTTAATGAAAAAACCGAACGTTATACAATTCGAGAGGAGTTTCAAACCCTTCCAGGGCTTCTTACCGGTTTCTACTCAAAATCATCAAATTGATATTTCTCTTTCTTATATTGTTTCAAACCCTTCCAGGGCTTCTTACCGGTTTCTACTAAAGAAGTTACGAGCGAAACAGAAGATGATTTCGTTTCAAACCCTTCCAGGGCTTCTTACCGGTTTCTACTTTGGAATATAAGGTAGAATGTAAAAAGATTAAGTTTCAAACCCTTCCAGGGCTTCTTACCGGTTTCTACAGACTATAAGGTAAATTTCCTTGTTTAGATTCTGAAAGTTTCAAACCCTTCCAGGGCTTCTTACCGGTTTCTACTATCGAATCTATACAATGTCTATACGTATAGATAAGTTTCAAACCCTTCCAGGGCTTCTTACCGGTTTCTACACGGTGATATATACATGGCAAAATAGTATTAATGAGGCGTTTCAAACCCTTCCAGGGCTTCTTACCGGTTTCTACTGGATCTGTCTTTAACAGATTCTCAGGAGAATATGGTTTCAAACCCTTCCAGGGCTTCTTACCGGTTTCTACAGTGCCACTGACGGCTGTGGTTCTAAAAAAGTCTCCTGGTTTCAAACCCTTCCAGGGCTTCTTACCGGTTTCTACGTGCCGGATTATGGATGCAAGTTGGGACAAGGCTATGTGTTTCAAACCCTTCCAGGGCTTCTTACCGGTTTCTACGTTTTAGGCTCCTCTATAAAATTTGAGTGAAACACATGTTTCAAACCCTTCCAGGGCTTCTTACCGGTTTCTACATCTATAATGGTAGGACGGCTAATTGGCACATGAGAATGGTTTCAAACCCTTCCAGGGCTTCTTACCGGTTTCTACTTGTACTCCGAGCCAGATCCGCATGATCTGCGCTCGTTGTTTCAAACCCTTCCAGGGCTTCTTACCGGTTTCTACTTTTTGCATCGCATCAGAACCGTACCGTCTTGCAGGTGTTTCAAACCCTTCCAGGGCTTCTTACCGGTTTCTACCTGTTATCATTTTATAGACTTATTCTGGAGGGAATAAAAGTTTCAAACCCTTCCAGGGCTTCTTACCGGTTTCTACATGATCTTCAGTAGAGTTGAATCCTACAGACAATTAAAGTTTCAAACCCTTCCAGGGCTTCTTACCGGTTTCTACTCTATAGATAATATCGTTTATGGATACAATTACGCGTTTCAAACCCTTCCAGGGCTTCTTACCGGTTTCTACTGTTCTCTTTAGGGGCGTTTCCAGCGGCATTACCCGGTGGGTTTCAAACCCTTCCAGGGCTTCTTACCGGTTTCTACGACGGTAGATGTTACCGGAACGCCGACAATGACGGTTTCAAACCCTTCCAGGGCTTCTTACCGGTTTCTACTGCCCCCTTCGCAACCCCTGATTTTTCAAT
>DF820457.1:214064-268889 GCA_000739515.1 Candidatus Moduliflexus flocculans | reverse complement strand
GTTTCAAACCCTTCCAGGGCTTCTTACCGGTTTCTACTGCCCCCTTCGCAACCCCTGATTTTTCAATCAGTTAAACCCCCATTTCCGAGGATCGATCACTTGTGAGGCAGTTTTGTCACATTTCCATCGGAAATTCAATTTCCGGCGCATCCGCAACTCCTGTAAAATCAATGAGTTCTGACTTCCGAGGATCGATTTTTTTGAAAAATACTACAACTTCTTATTTTTCAACGCATTACGCGAAATTTTGCGATCCTCCAAAAAAAGAGCAACCGATCCTCGGAAAAATCGTGTAACTTCGCAAAAAGAAAGGACTTCAAAAGTTATCAAACACTAACTTCATTCTAAAACGTCTGTCAATCAGGCATTGCGAAAAAACGATCTTGCTGAAACGCATACATATTTTTTACACGCATGACAGAAAATGTCAAGGCAAATCATCCCGTGTGCTGAGAATGAACAGAAGGCGTCGCGATTGACTGATCCCTGCCAGGGTTCGGAACCCTGACAGGGATGTAACATTACGGTCTGCTCTGATATTCACGGCCTTCGCCGAGCACCTGATGCACCACCGGCATCCAGGAACTGATCGGGATTTGCTGCGGGCATTTCGCATCACAGACGCCGCATTCGACGCAGGCGGCCGCGCGGGTATCTATCGTGGCGATGCCGAGCTTGAGTTCCTGCGACATCCAGGCATATTCGCCGCGCGCACCGTCGGCTTTGTCATACATTTTGCCTTTGTTGTAAATGCCAAAATTGCGCGGAATGTTGACGTTATTCGGACAGGGCATGCAATAGCTGCATGCGGTGCAGGGAATCGGGCGCAACGCCTGATAGGTCGTCCGCGCCGCGTCAAACATCGCCAATTCTTCCGCCGACAGGCTGTTGACGCGGGCGTTTTCCGCGCTGCGCACGTTCTCTTCCACCTGCTTCAGCGAACTCATGCCGCTCAGCACCATCGTCACTTCCGGCTGATTCCAGAGCCATTGCAGCGCCCAGTCAACAGCGTTCCGTTTCTGTGCCGCGCCGTCCCAGATGCGCTGCACCGGCGCAGGCGGATCGGCAAGGCTGCCGCCGAGCACCGGCTCCATGATGATCACGGCCATTCCTTTGGACGCCGCATATTTCAAGCCCGCTGTGCCGGCCTGATTTTCCACGTCCATGTAGTTGTATTGAATCTGACAGAACGCCCAGTCGTAGCCATCCACAATCGGCTGGAAGGCGTCGCCGCCGTCATGAAACGAAAACCCAAGCTGCCCGATGCGGCCTTCCGCCATCTTGCGCTCCGCCCAGGCAATGACGCCGAGATCGCGCAATTTCGGCCACCAGTTGCGATTCAACGAATGCAGCAGATAATAATCAATCGTTCCGGTCTGCAAACGTTCGCATTGTTCTTCAAAATACTTGTCGAAATCAGTCGCGCCTTCAATCAGCCATGACGGCAGTTTGGTCGCTAATTTCACTTTCTCGCGTTTGCCGTCGCTCAAAAACCTGCCGACGAATTTTTCGCTTTCGCCGCCATGATACGGATAGGCGGTGTCAATGTAATTCACGCCATGATCCAGCGCATACTGCATCATCTGCGTCGCTTCAACTTCCTCGATATGCCCATCTTTTGTAGGGAAACGCATCGCACCGAATCCTAACGCCGACACCTGAACATCAGATTTTCCAAATTTACGATATTGCATGATAATATTCTCCTTATTCAATTCCTAACATAATTTTTCAACCCACCCCTTGCCCCTCCCAGGAGGGGAATTTCAGACAGAATCGCCTCGAACCGCGATTCCCCTCCAGGGAGGGGCAAGGGGTGGGTGACCCAAAAAATATTAGGAAGTGAAGTTCTCCTTGTATAGCCCTGGCAGGGCTGATTTTTACACCAATGTCCCTTCTGCAACGGGAATCACGCGCCCGCCGACGCGCACGTCAATGGCATCGCCGCGCTCTTCAGCCTGTAAAAACAGGTGCGATGGCCGCTGAATTTCGAAGCCCTGTCCGGTGCGAATCTGAATCGTGGGCGTGCCGAAATAGCGATGTTTGACGAGATAACCAGCAAGACAACCATTGCCGCTGCCGGTGGCCGGGTCTTCCGTAATGCCGAAACAATCGGCAAACATCCGCACGCCGAGATCGCAGCCGTTATAGCCGCCAGGGCAGAAGACCAGAATCGGCTGCGCCCAGGCGTGTTGAATCAACGCGAAATACTCCTCTCGCGCCACACGCGCTTGCCGCAGAGCGCCAATGTTTTTCAACGGCACGAGAATGTGCGGCAGCCCGGTTGACACTTCCTGCACCGGAAAGCGCGCGTCAATGTCGTCCGGGCTGAGATTCAAAATCCGCGCAAGCCGGGCGGCGTCAAGCGTCTTGCCGAATTCCGGCGCATTCTGGCGCATCCAGAGCACGTCCGCCGATTCATCGGCATACGTGACCGGAATTTGCCCGACTTTCAGGTTCAAGATCACCTGCTCGACCGGGCGTTGAAGAATCTGTTTGTGAATCACATACGCCGTTCCAAGCGTTGGATGCCCGGCAAACGGCACTTCCTCCGACGGCGTGAAGATCCGAACATCGTAGCCACTGTTACGCGGCTTGTCTGAAAGAATAAACGTGGTTTCGGAAAAGTGCATTTCCCGCGCAATCGCCTGCATCTGCGCATCCGAAAGATGCGCCGCGTTGCGGAAGACCGCCAACTGGTTGCCGGTGTATTGTTCAACGGCAAAGACATCAACAATCGAAAAATGCAACATTCTTCCTCCATGAATACTGAACGGAAACCTCACAGGTTTTCAAAACCTGTGAGGTTTTTATTCGAACCTTGTTACGACTTAACGATTTCGTTAAGCGGCTTACAGATCATTTCAAGAATGCGCAGATGTTTGAGGTGCTGCGATGACGCCGCCTGCATCACAAGCGCCGTATCCGCGCCTAATCCGGTGCCGGCGACCGCGATCACTTTTTCGCCCGGCGTCAGCAGTCCGGCGTCGGCTGCCATCAAGACGATTTCCACGCAGACTTTCACGCCCTGGCTGAAACAGCGCAGCAAATCGGCCATTAACACGGGAATTTGCGACTGATACAAATTTTCGGTATGGAAGAGCATCGTGCCAAAATGCACGTCATGCCCCGCCGCTCTGAGGCTCGCCACCAATTCGGCGGGAAACCGATTGGCTTTGCTGCTGAAATCAAATTGATGCGGCACGACGACCAGTTGTGTCTTTGGCGCGGGAAACATGTCCAGCGCCTTTTTTGCGGTGTCGCCTGTGGTCGAAGCCAGCACGATCTTTTGAATGAATGTCTCCTGCAAACGCGCCTGCACCAGCATCAGCGTTTTCGCCGTATTTTCTTTGCCGACTTCTTCGAAATAGACGGTTTGACGTTCCATTCTATCGGGTAAACGACAAGGATGCGTGTAAGAAAAGATGCTCGTGTTCATCATCCCTTCTTACACGCATCCTTGTCGTTCTCGCAAAACGTGTCATTGCGAGCGAGCGCCAGCGACGAAGCAATCTCGCGAGGCAAAGATTGCGTTGTCGCTGACGCTCCGCGCAATGACATCGTCAGAATGCGTGTAAAAGGGGAGGGAATTATTTCAAATATCCCAAATACCGCTGCTGCATTTCGATAATCAGGTTGAGCATCTGTTCGGCGGCGGCGAAATGATCCACGACCGGGTCAACGAGCAGCGCTTGCAGCGCAAGCGCCCGCGAACCTTGTAGCGCGGCTTCCGCCGTCAAGTCGTGCGCGGCGGCCTGATTATTCAGCAAGCCCGCAATCCCTTTCGGGAACATGCCAAGCGGAATGCCATGCACGCCATCTTTATCAATCATCGCCGGGCCTTCGATCACAATATCCCGCGGCAGGTTGTCAATCAGCCCGTCATTCAGCACATTGACGGCCAATTCTTCATGATGCGAATCAGTGATAATGCCTTCGATAATCGGAATGACGCGCTCATGGCCGTCCGTCCCTTCCGGCCTGATTTCCGGGGCATGCGTGAATGACCACTCTTTATACCAATTATAAAAATCAAGAATCCCTTTGTGGTCAACCACGCTTTGCGCCCACTGAATATATTCGCCGAAATGGCTGTCGGTGGTAATCGGCAAGTAGCCGAACGTATTCAGCACCTCTCGAATTAAGCGGCGGTCTGCCCAGCGATGGCCTTTGAATGTGGCTTTTTCCTGCGTCTGGCGTCTCTGCTCCCGCAGCAAATCGCTGAGTTCCGGCAGCGTTTCGAGATATGCCGGGACTTTCTGGCGAATGTCAGGATAGGCGTCTTTGCCGGTCGCTTTATATTTCGCTTCCAGCAGAATCGTAAAATGATTCAAGCCGCCCGATTTGGTCTCAAGCGCGTCGAACGGCACACCGAGAGAATTGGACAAAATATCCGGCAGCGTGGCGATTTCGTGGCATAAGCCGGTAAACGACAAGTTCGGGAATTTGCGTTTCACGGCGAGGCAAATTCGGCTCATCGGGTTGCTCAGGTTAAAGACATGCGCTTGCGGGCAGATGCGCTCGATGTCGGCGCAGATGTCGAGAATCGGCGGAATGATGCGCAGCGAATGGAACAGGCCGCCGGGTCCGCCGTTTTCGCCATAGACTTGCTTATTGCCGAATTGCTGCGGGATGCGCCAATCTTGTTCCCAGAGTTCGAAGCGATTGCCGACTTCGATGGAAATAATGCAGAAATTCGCCTGTTGTAAGGCGTTCTCGCGAGAAGTTGTGGCGGAAAGCGTATAAGGCAGGTTACGTTGTTCAAGATACTGCCGCACAACTGCTTCCACGCCGCGCAATTTTTCTGCGTGAATATCGTGCAGCACGATTTCTGCGCCTGGCAGCACCGTGCTTTTAAAAATATCGCCTAACACGGCATACCCGAATGTCGCGCTTCCCGCGCCGATTAAGACAATTTTGTAACTCATCGATTGTTTTCTTTGTAATTATTTACCACGAAAGGCATAAAAAATAGAACACTGATGCCCTATGATCAGTCTTATCAGTGTTCTGTTTTTTGGTATCTTTCGTGGTGGTTTCTGAATAATTACGTTCCTTTGTTTGATGCGCTCTTGCATGAACATGCGAACACTTTGCAAGAGGGAGGTTAGTAAATTAGATTAGTAGTATTCGCAAACTTATTCTTTGGTACGAAGAGATCCGAAAATAGCGTTGATCTCTTTCTCGTGAGCATTCTGATCTTCTTTCGCGCCGATGGCGTATAAAATATAGGTTTGACCTTTTTTCGGCGTAAAATATGCCACCATAATTTCGGTTTCTTCTCCGTCATCTTTGATTTTCGCGGCAGATTCAGAGACATACAACGGAATGCCATTAATCGCTCTTTCTTCCCACTTCTCGAAATTGTAATCAGTCACTAACTCGGAAACGATCTGATCGGCGACATTACCGATGTTTTCCGGGGTCGCGTTCGCCGCGGCGAGGATGGAAATATACAGCGATTCATCTTTCGGCACAGCGTGAAGAGCCGTCAATTCTTCCGTTTCCTGCCATTCGCCACTCCATGTATCCGGCAGCGTGATATAAAACACCGGGCCTTCTTCGTCTTCGAAATAAAAATCGGTATCTTCAGCCACTGCTATGCCTGCAAACAATAACACAGCAATGATGCTTAACAGACTTAATGCGTTTCTCATAGAAATATCCTCCAGAAAATCCCGCTTGCAAAGTGTCATCTCGTCATTTTTTGGCGGGTCCTCTGCGTGTCAATCTTTTTCGCAACTATTTAGTTTTCAGGGATCGCCTCAGAAATAATATTGTAGGGCGAAACTGGTGTTTCGTCCTCGCCGAAACGCAGTTTCGGCGTACAATTGTAACACGTTATCTCTGCGACGATCCAGGAGTGCCAACGCTTGCTTTGGCCTTTTAGCAGAGCGATAGCACTCTACAATCAGTTGCTACGCTTCGACTTCGCTCAGCGCGCTTCCTCCCCTGAGCGTGTCGAAGGGAACGAACTCACCACTCATTGAGGATGGCTATATAGCAAAACTATATCAGATGTGACCTCAACACGCTTCGACTTCGCTCAGCGTGACCGGTCATGGTGAGCGGAGTCGAACCATGAAGCATTTCGTTTTGCATATTAGCAGACTCGACGCGGCTTCGCCGCGATGCCAAAGCAAGCGTTGGCACTCCTAAATGATTACTTTCTCGCCAAACCGCTTTTTGACAATGTCGCATTTCTCCGGCTGTTGCAGCAGATCATCCACATGAAAAATCATGACGCCGCTTGACGGCGGCTGAAGCGCAAACTCAAGCGCCTGTTCGAATTCTGTTGCCGAGAGCGCGTCCGGCTCATTCATGGTCTGAATCGCCGGACAAACCAGCTTATTCGCAACCTGTGCGGCGTCTCGCGCAATCTCATGAATCCAGGCGGCGGGCTGTCCGGTCAGCCAGTGGTAGGTCATCGGCGTAAACATATCCACAAACACCGCCAACCCCTCCACATCCTGCCCGATAATCCGCGGCATCGCGCCGTCAAAATCGCTGATGCGCCAGGGGACGGAAAACATGCCAAGCAGCATGTCCGGCTGGCGGCTCAGGCTGATGATACGATGCGCATCCTGCGCGAATGCGGTAATCCGGCGCGATTTCCATTCTTGCCACAACATTCCAGACAACTCGCTTCCGCCATCCTGTCGGAATTGTTCCTGACACGACGAGCAAAAGCAATATTCTGTGATATTGGCATTTCTCACCTGCTCCCAGTGACAGGGATAACGGAGAAAATCGAGCCAGAGGCCATCGAATTCGAATTCCTCAAGCAGCGCAGCGATCTGCTGAAGGCGCGTTTCCCGCAACCCGGCGTGATTCGGACACGCGCCAGTGTACCAGCGAATTTGCTCCATCGCGACGCCGTTACGATCAACAGGCCGCGATCCGGGGAATTTATCCCAGATGCGATCCTCGAAAAAACAACTGACCTCAAGAACAAGCTGCAAGCCGCATTGCTTGATATGAGGGAGTAAGGCGAGATCGAGCCGTTCGCGGTTCGTGACAATGGCATTCATGCCCATTTCCGCCGTCCGCGCAATCGTCTCGACAGTTGGCGCATTCAAAAAACATCCTGCGTGAATCATTTCATTGCGAACCCTATCAGCATGGCTGTAAAGGCCCGTCATTGCGAGCGAGCGTCAGCGACGAAGCAATCCCTGAATTCGACGAGATTGCTTTGTCGCTGACGCTCCGCGCAATAACACGTTTACGACAACTTCACTGCTCTGCCCTCTTAAGGGGGTTGACCGACAAGGGTACAGATCACACTGACGAAGGCACTTCACGTCTCCGACGCGGTTCAGCGGAATATCGAGGAATGCCCTGTTTAAACATGCCGCTCATGATCGCGCTGAACAGAATCGCCGCTGCCATAAACACAGCCACGCTTGCCATCAGAAAAATCGTTGTAACGCCGAAACGATCATAGAGTTCACCGGCGAACGGCGCAGCTAACAGCGGCGCAAGGCCGTACATCGTGGCGGTAAAGACCGACTGCGCGGTCGAAGCGATCTGATGCGGCACGCGCTCGGTGATAAATTGCACAGCGCTTGAGAAAAAGAGACCGAAGCCCAACCCTTTGAATACGGCGGCAATGAGAAGCATTCCTGGATGCCGGGCTGTCGCATAAAAACCGAACGCCATCAGAAAAAATCCAAACGCGCAGAGCAGCGTATAGGGCGTGCCTAAACGCTTGACAATGTGCCCGCGCAGATACATCATCGGCAATTCGCTGAACGCTGCCAGAAAAAACATCAACCCCACAAAAAAGCCGCCACCGCCCAGCGTGTCCATGTAAATGCCGTCATACACGATTGAGGAATTGGTGGCAATGCCAAGGAAAAACGAGGTGACAATTAAAATCACTAACCCTTTATCCTGCAACGCCATTCGCGCCGGGACTTTGACCTGACGCTCCTCCTCTTTCGAAACATCCTCTAATTTTCTCGCAAAAAAGACCGTGCAGACAAACCCAACAGCAGCGGCGATAAACATCGCGCGAAATCCAAACCGCTGCCAGAGCAATCCTCCGACGATTGCGCTCGTCGCAAAACTGGCAGACCCCCAGAGCCGCATACTGCCGAAATTCAATTGATGGCGCTGCGACATGCGAGCGACAAGACTATCGGCAATCGGACTGGCAACACTTGTAAAAACCGTATAAATAAGCCAGATCGGCGCTAAGGCCGCAAACGAATGCGGAAAATTCATGCAGAAAATCATCATGCTTCCGCATAGAAGCGACCCCATCAAAATCGGAATTCTCAAATGTCGGCGGTCCGCCAGCGCTGCCATAGGAATAGCGACTGTCAACGCCGTAATTGGCGAAAACATCGCGAAGATGCCGATCTGCCTGCCGGAAAACCCTAATTCTTCGCGAAAATACAAATTGATAAACGGCAAAAACATGCCGTACACGCCATAAAACCCCAAATAATACCACGATCCCTTTGCCAGCGGGGAAAGAGACCTGAATAATCGAGACATATTTTTTCCTTTTTTCCACCCCACTCCCGCCCCCAGAACGTATACTAATTCTTGATTGACAGACACCATTTCCAACAACCTCACAGGTCTTCAAGACCTGTGAGGTTTCGATAAGGAGGACGGGCAAATGGTACATTTATTCAGAGAATTGGTATTAACAGCCTATATCTGAGGCAGGGTGGGCAGTATTTATATTTCATCAAGCGCGCGTCCGTTCGACGCAATAATACTTTTATACCAGAACGCCGAATCTTTCGGCGTCCGTTTCTGGGTTTGATAATCAACATGCACTAACCCGAAGCGTTCTTTATAGCCTTCAGCCCATTCGAAATTGTCGAGAATAGACCACTGAAAATAGCCGCGCACATCCACGCCATCGGCGCACGCCCGACGCAATTCGATCAGATAACGGCGCAGAAAATCAATCCGCTGCGGATCATGCACCTTGCCGTCAGTCGAAACCCAATCGAGATTCGACAGACCGTTTTCCGTAATCATCACCGGCACGCCGTAGCGTTCATAGACAAATTTCGGTCCCCAGTAGAGCGCTTCCGGCGTCACGAACCAGCGGAACGCGGTTTGCGGATGCCCTGCCGGGAATGGGACTTTTTCAGGACGGCCATCGCTGCCAGCGGCGTACTGTTCGCCGAAATAGATATTCAAGCCGATAAAATCGAGCGGCTGGTGCATCGTCGCCAAATCGCCGTCGTGGATGACCGGCATGGCGTCACCATACGTGCTGTATGCGGTGTCGGGATAACGTCCGAGCAGAATCGGATCAAGCCAAAGGGCCGTATGAAAACAATTCGGCGTCGAGATGGAAAACATCGCTTCCCGCGCCGCCTCAATGTCTTCCGGGCGATTCGTGGCTGGCATCTGCTGAAAGCCGGTTGTCACGACGCAGCCGACCTGGCTTGGCGTTTTGGAATAGGCGCGAATCGTCTGCACGCCCCTGCCGTGCGACAACATGACATGATGGCACATTTGCAGCACATCGGGCAGGCCGAACTGTAAGCCCGGCGCATGACGCCCGATTTCATGCCCTAATCCGACAAAGACGCGCGGTTCGTTGTAGGTCATCCAGTGGCGGACACGATCCGACAGGCGTTCCACCATCAGGCGCGTATAATCGGCGAACCATTCCGGGCTGTCGGGATTCAGCCAGCCGCCCCGGCGAAACAACTCAAGCGGATAATCCCAGTGAAACAACGTGACGTATGGCGTAATATTCGCCGCTAATAGTTCATCAATCAGCCGGTCGTAAAAATCAAGCCCCTTCTCATTCACCGCCCCGACGCCTTGCGGCAGGACGCGCGGCCAGGAAACGGATAATCTGTACGCTGGCAAACCGAGTTCTTTCATCAACGCCACATCCTCTTGATAGCGATGATAATGATCGCAGGCGACATCGCCGGTATGTCCATTCCAGACTGCGCCCGGCTTCCGGCAAAACATATCCCAAACCGACAGTCCTTTCCCCTCGTCATACGCCGCCCCTTCGATTTGATACGCCGCCGCTGCCACGCCCCACACAAAATTTTCTGGAAAATTCATAATTTTTTTTGAACGTAACAACAGCGAATAGGAGAAAGAACCGAATTCGGTTCTTTCTCCTATTCGCTGTTGTGGCCTGCTCTATGGTAAAGTATAACACATATCCGGCAACCGGTTGCAACTTTAATATTTTAAAAAATTTCGTTACGCTTCGACCGCTGAAGATTTCCTGACGACCAATTCCACCGGCAGAATCGTGCGCGTGATGATTCCGTCAGTGAGATATTGCACTAAATTTCGCACCAAGACTTCTCCGGCTTTCGCGATATTCTGCCGAACCGTTGTCAACGGCGGGCTGCAATACTCCGCAAGTGGAATATCATCAAACCCAACGACTGAGACATCGCGCGGGACCTGCCGTCCCTGTTCGCGCAACGCTTCCATCACGCCGATTGCCATCAAATCACTGCACGCAAACACGCCGTCAATATCTGGAACGTGTTGCAGCAATTTTTGCATCTGCTCATACCCAGTGCGACTGGTATAATCGCCATACGCCACTAATTTCGGGTCAATCTCAAACCCCGCGTTCTGTAATTCTTTAATATATCCCTGATAACGGGCAATCACTTCCGACTCATCGGGCGTGCCACCGATAAAGGCAATCCGTTTTCGTCCAAGCTTCAGTAAGTGGCCAACGGCTAATCGTCCCCCGGTCACATTATCGCAATCCACTGAACAGATGTTTTGCCCCGGGCTCCCGCCCCAAACAATCATCGGGAAATTCTGCTGTTCATTCAAGGCGGAAATTTGCTTGATATACCAATGACAACCGAGGATAATCAAGCCATCTGCTCGTTTTGAGCCGATATACCGTTGAATTTCTTGCGGATTATGTTTTCGCGGCTGTACGATCAGTAAATCATACTCAAGTCCGCTGATGCCATACATAATTCCGCGCAGCAGTTCGACGAAAAATGGATCAGTAATCAAATGCTCTTCAGGCTTGTGAGCGATCGGGATAATCAGCGCAATCGTATTGCTGCGATTCAGGCTCAAGCATCGCGCCCCTTGATGCACCTCGAATTGATGCTCCTGGGCAATCGCCTTAATGCGTTCCCGCGTTTCTTCGTTAATCAATGGATTATCGTTCAACGCGCGCGAGACCGTTGATTTTGAAACGCCCGCTAATTTTGCAATGTCAGCAATCGTTTTGATCGTTTCTGCCATGCGTGTTCATCCCCCTGAAAATTCGCTGTCTATGAATTGCAACCGCTTGCACAATATGGCGAACAGGTATTTTTCGTCAAGGAAAATAATGAAAAGAATGATTGTTTTTTCTTTGACGTCATGACAGTCTTCACAGGCTCGCTTTCCCAGGAGGTGACAATTGCCTCGATTTCCTCCTGCCCAAAGGCTTTTGCCACTGAAATCCGATGATGCCCGTCTCGCACGAAGTAGGTGTCGTTCAACTTAATTAATTCGACCGGAGGAAGACCTTTGTCCTGAAGCACAGCGGTCGCGATTCCCATCCAGCGTTCTCGGCTGCGGCGAGAAATCGGATGAAAATGAATATCAAAATCCCGCGAGCGGTTTTCGCTGCCGCGAATGTCAGCGATCCGCACGGTGCGAAGCCCTTCATAGCGGCGGTTTGTAATCGGTTCTGCCATTTCTGCGCATTTTAATTCAAGAATATTCGCCGACCGAAACGTAATCAACGACCAGAGGCGGCATAACCAACTCATCGTATGCACAGCGTCGAATTTTTGCCGCGCCATATCAAACAGAAAAAGTTCCCGAACTCCGTTTCCTTGTGCATCCATAACCGATGTAAACATATTCTTTCTCCGTCCTGATTTTTCGCAACCGGTTGCATCTTCATATTTTTAAAACGCCGCAACCGGTTGCGGCGTTCACGTAAATTTTTGCAGCCATCGCTGGCTGCGTTTGTAGGAATTCATAGTAAGTATGATCACAATATTGCAACCGGTTGCAGTCTTGTCAAGAAAAATATAGAAAAATTTAACATTTTCAGCGAAGCGTCTTTTTAATTAACCTGTGAATGGTCAGAAGAACTGCGTAGGTGTTCAATTGTATCGAACATCTCGAAAAATGTGGGGGGCGAGATGCCTTCGACGCTCATATCGGCATAATGCAGATGGTGAGGCGCAGTTCGATTACGGAATTCATGACGGCAAAATTTGGGAGAGCAGTGTCAACCGATAGGTTAATCTGTTCAGCATCTCTATTGTCGCAGCCCATTCCATAAAATCGGCAAGATCGCCGATTGTTCCCTTTTCATAACGCAGATAAAACTCTGCTGACGAAAGGGCGCATTGTCGCTCAAATTCCTGAGCCTGCCTTTCTAATCGAGCTTTTAATGCGAGGAGTCTGGAACGCTCGCGATAGGCTAATTTTATGAGCGCTTGTTCTAAAAACTATTTGTATTATAGATGCGAGCATTGGTTTTTAATAAGACCTCACAGGTTTTTAAAACCTGTGAGGTCTGCGAGTGACGCAATATTCATTTTCAATGCTCGCGTCTATAACACACAAGGTTATGGATAAGCTGTCAGACACCTTCAAGGAGCCTGACAGCTATAGCCATCCTCAATCAGGTGTGGCTGTGTTCCCTTCGACACGCACAGGGAACGGCGCACGCTGAGCGTGTCGAAGTGTGCCAACTGATGAAGGATGGCTATATTTCCTCGCCATAACGTTCTGTGTCATTACACATAGCGGTTGCAACGCGGAAGCATATCACCTACACGAAATATCGCGAAGGTGTGCTATCTTTTCTTACACGCATCCTTGTCGTTTTACCGATCTATTCAATCTCTTTCTTCCGGTTTTCGGATTTCCACCGGATGCCCGCACGCCGCGCATTTCACCGTCCCACCGCCCGCCGGGACTTTCGCGCTGTCAATCCAGTATACCGCCGCGCACTGCTCGCACATCGCCCGCGCCGCGCCGCGAAGCTGTTTCCATATCCGCTTTTCATGCAATTCCAGGTCATTAATACTCAAAAACCGCATGGTCTTGCCATTTTTCAAGAAGTCAATCGTATATTGATCCACATAGACCGAGGCGATGTTCGAAAGCAGATAGAGGATAAACTGCCGGAAATTCGCATACGAATTCGCCTGAAGATTCGTGAAAAAATCAGGGTATGAGATGTGGTTGCTCGCGACGCGATACGGGCGCGATTGGCCGCCTAAAAACATATCGGCGAAAATCACTTCCTGCTTCGAGGTAAAGGCTGTGGGCACATCTGCGCCCTTTTTGCGCCGTCGGTTGCCTGAGTCAATCGTTGGCTTTTCATCCGGCAGTTGAAACACAAGAATGGCAAAAATTTCATCGAAGCGCATGGGCGGCTCGCCGGGGCGCTTGAAATCGAGGCCGTCATCGAGGCGCGCGACTTTGTTGGCTTCCAGCGGCGCAATGGACGGCACCTGATATTTCGCCGGCATATCAAGGTTCTGGACAAGTTTGATGCGCTTCGCCATTGGAATTTTTGCGATCAGCGCGTTGCGCTGCGCGGTTGCATTCGTCTGTCGTTGCAGCGCTGCGCGTTGAGGCGAGGCGGCTTCTGCGGCTTGCGCCGCCGCTTTCTCGCGAGCAAACGCCTGCATCATCTCTTTGGCGCGTTGAATCTGCTGCGTCAGCGCGGCTTTGTTTTCCGGCGTCAGGTTCGGATTCTGTAACAGCGCGCTATAAGCTTTTCCCGCCTCCTGTGGATTTTTCAACCGTTCAATCTGAATTTCGGCGTATTTCGTCAACGCGGCGATTGCGTCGGGATGCTCGAAATTGCCGTTTTTGCGCTGGTGGAATCCGGCAATCTGTTTATGCGCAGTGGCAGCATACGCAAAATAACGCTGTTCCTGCTCATCAATGATATGAGGCTCGGTGTATTGCTTCGACTGACACAGCGCCCGTTCTTCAAGCGCAGCCGCCAGTTTTTTCTGCTGCGGCACGTCCAGCATCATCTCCGGCATTTCTTCATGCAATTCGATATACTGGTCAATCGCGTTTTCCATATCCCCTTGCTTCATATACAGGAAAATGCCTCGCTTGAATTCGCGTTGCGCCATATCCTTTTTTCCAACGGCAAAATAGGCGCGAGCTAATTCGCTATGCGCAATCGGATTTTCCGGTTCGGCCTGAATCGCCTGGCGCAACTCCTCCACCGCTCCCGGAGCATCATTTTCGTCACGCAGTTTCTGAATGCCTGCTGCGAGATGCGGCTCAACAATTGAGGTTTTGCGATCCAGCGCCGGAGCAATCACGTTCGTCTCGAATCCGGTGACTTTAATCAATAACGCCACCAATGCGCCGAATGCAAACCCGCCGATATGCGCCCAGAATGCGACTCCGCCTCCGCCGCCGCTGTTGAATATCACGCCCCAGAGTTGCTGCATCAACCAGAGCGGCAGCATAATAAAAGCGGGCGCGCTGAATTTCCCGCGAAGAATCCCGACCACCCAAATGAAATACACAAAATAAATTTTCGTCGCGTATTTGCGAATCATAAACGCGCCCATTACTGCCGCAATTGCGCCGGACGCGCCGATTAACGGCGTCATACTCTCAGGGAACATCATGCCATGCGCGACGGTCGCCAACGCGCCGCCGACAAGATAAAAAATGGGATAGAGAATGCGTCCCCATAAATCTTCAATATTGCACCCGGCAAGCCAGAGAAACAGCATATTTCCGATCAAATGCAACCAGCCGCCATGCAGGAACATAGAAGAAAAAATTGTCAAGATGCCGCCCCGCGAAGGAACATAACCGTATTTGATGTAAAAATCATTGGCATACGCATGTTCGAACGCTTGTATGCGCTTCGTAAATTCGAATTGCGTTTGCTCTTGCTGCCGCGCTTCTAACGCCTCAGACATTTTGCTTTTGGGCACGGAAGATGGCAGTTCATCAGGCATTTCAAATGGGATATTGCTTTGGCGCAATACTTCTTTTAAGCCATATTTTTTGACGTGCTGGATCACCTGACGATATTGCGGGAGGAGCTTGTTATAGGTGTTTTCCGGAAATTCAAATTGGAGATGTTGAATATAAAACTCCACTAATTCATATTCTTTTTCATAATGCGCTCGCTGGCTGGCGGGCGCGACGATCAGCGTAAGGATGAATAACGCGGTATTCAATAGCACGAAGCCGAGCGTGATATACGGATAACGTTGGGCTTCCTGATCTTCGTGTCCAAGAGGGAGAATGATAATCATCTCGTTTTTCCTCCATTACCAGTGAGACGAAATTGGATAACTGACATTTAAGCGCTGCCAGATGAACATTTTATCCGTCAAGCATCGTCTTCTTTAAGAAAGAGGTGTCTTCGGAGCGCCAACCCGCCTGAGAGATTGCGCGCTCCCGCTCAATTGGGCTGCTGAAGCAAACGTTGGCAATCCTGAAGCCGCAATTGTTGTCATTGAGTATTGTGAAAGAAATGCGTTGTTGTCAAGGATTTTCTCGCGAAAAGCACTGCTGGTCTCTTCTGGCGTAAAGGCATCGAAAACTTCTTGACAAGAAAGGAGCGGTGATGAAAATTGTTTGTCGAATAGGCTCGTTATTTGTCAAACGCGGAAAACAATTATTTCTGAACCGGTGTTATTGTGAATAATGGAAAACTTATGGATGTGACAGAACAAGAACAAATATCAGAAGAGGAATCCTCTTTAACTGATTATAAAGGCATATTATACGATTGGGGCAAAACAATTCTCCTCTCGATTGTGATTGCGTTTGCCGTGCGCGTGACGGTGGTTGGCGCGTATTACGTGCCGACAGGCTCGATGCGACCGACTATCGGCATTGGTGACCGTTTGTTGGGATGGAAATTTGTCTATTATTTCCGAGAACCGCATGTCGGCGAAATCGTCGTCTTCAAGCCGCCCAAAGAAGCGCAGGCGGACGTTCCGCGTTTTGTAAAACGAGTGGTAGCCGTCGCGGGCGACGTTGTGGAAGTGAAAGAAGGGGCGCTTTATGTGAATGGCAACCGCCAAAACGAGCCGTATGCCTCGACGCCGTATTACTATATGCCGCCGATGACTGTGCCGCAAGGCCATTTGTTCGTGCTCGGCGATAATCGCAACAACAGCGCCGACGGCCATGTCTGGGGATTTTTGCCGGAAGATAATGTCGAAGCCAAAATCGCCTTTCGTTTTTGGCCGCTATTTCGCGCCGGAACAGTTAAATAATGCTGGTCTCCGATTTTGATTATCTTCTCCCGCCTGAACTGATTGCGCAACACCCGGCGGAAACGCGCGAGCAATCGCGGCTGATGGTGATTCGCCGCACGACGGGTGAAATTACGCATACGACATTTGCAAATATCGTCGGCCTGCTTGAGCCATCAGATGTGTTGGTGCTGAATAATACCAAAGTGATTCCGGCGCGATTGCTCGGCCAGAAACAGCACACCGGCGGCAGGGTTGAGATTTTTTTGCTCCGCCAATTGCGCGAAACGCTCTGGGAAGCCCTTATCGGCGGAAAAACTGCGCCGGGAATGACCATTGTGTTCAGCAATGGCACATTGCGTTGTCGTATTGTTCACAAAAATCAAGACGGCAGCGGTACGGTTGAATTTGAACCACAGCCGGAATTGAAAGAAAAAATTTACGCAGCGGGGAGCGTACCGCTGCCGCCGTATATCAAGCGTGATGACGGCGTCTTATCGGCGGATCATTCGCGCTATCAAACGGTGTATGCGGCGCAGGAAGGCGCAGTTGCCGCACCGACCGCCGGCCTGCATTTCTCCGAGCCGCTCTTAGCGCAAATTCGGCAAAAAGGGATTGACGTGATTCCTGTCACGTTGCATGTCGGTATCGGGACATTTCGACCGGTGAAAGTTGAACGCGTTGAAGATCACCAGATTCATGCCGAATGGTATGATATCTCAACGGAATCGGCAGAAAAAATCGCCAAGGCGCTGGCGCAGCGCCGCCGCATCATCACAGTCGGCACGACCAGCACGCGCCTGCTTGAAGCGGTGTATGCTAAATATGGCCGCATTCAGGCTGGAAGCGGCTGGGCGGATATTTTTATTTATCCCGGCTTTCGGTTTCAGGTCACGCAGGCGTTGATCACCAATTTTCACCTGCCGAAATCATCATTGCTGATGCTTGTCTCCGCGTTCGGCGGGATGGATTTGATTCGAAAAGCGTATCAGGAAGCCATCGCACAGCGCTATCGTTTTTACAGCTATGGCGACGCGATGTGTATTTTTTGAAACGACAGGGATAAGTATAAGCAAGGATATGTATATTCACATTATCCTTGCTTATACTTATCCCTGTCGTTCTGAAAGGATCGCATGAATATTCTTGGCATTTCAGCGTTTTATCATGACAGCGCGGCCTGCCTCGTGAAAGACGGCGAGATTCTCGCCGCCGCGCAGGAAGAGCGGTTCACGCGCAAAAAGCACGACCATTCTTTTCCGAAACATGCGGTCGAGTATTGTTTGCGTGAAGGGAAGATTTCAGCCAAAGAGCTTGATTATGTGGCCTTTTACGACAAGCCGTTCATCAAATTCGAGCGCATCCTTGAAACCTATCTCGCCTACGTGCCTCAAGGGCTGCAATCGTTCCTGAAAGCCATTCCGCTCTGGGTGAAGCAAAAACTCTGGATTCGTTCGCTGATTGCCGATGAAATCGGTTTCGAAGGGCAGATTTTGTTTCCGGATCATCACGAATCCCACGCCGCCTCCGCCTTTTTCCCGTCCCCCTATCAGGACGCCGCGATTCTGACGATTGACGGCGTCGGCGAGTGGACGACATCGAGTTACGGCGTTGGCAGCGGCAACAAGCTCGATTTGCTCGCGGAAATCAAATTCCCGCATTCACTTGGTTTGCTCTATTCCGCCTTCACTTACTACACCGGCTTCAAGGTCAATTCCGGCGAATACAAGGTCATGGGGCTTGCGCCCTACGGCGAGCCGAAATACGTGGATTTGATTTACAAGCATCTGATTGATTTAAAGGAAGACGGCTCATTCAAGATGAATATGGAGTATTTCGACTACTGCGCCGGATTGACCATGACGAACGAGAAATTCGACATGCTCTTCGGCGGGCCGCCGCGCGAGGCAGAATCGAAACTGACGCAGCGGGAGATGGATTTGGCGCGGTCGGTGCAGGATGTGACCGAAGAAGTCATGCTCCGCATGGCGCGGCATATTCACAAGGAAACCGGCCAGAAAAACCTCTGCTTAGCGGGCGGCGTGGCGTTGAACTGCGTCGGCAACGGACGGATTCTGCGGGAAGGGCCGTTCGAAAATCTCTGGATTCAGCCTGCGGCAGGCGACGCGGGCGGCGCGCTCGGCGCGGCGCTGATGGTCTGGCATCGCTATCTCGACAAGCCGCGTTACGCCGATAACGTCAACGATTTCCAGAAAGGCTCGTACCTTGGGCCGGAATTTTCGGACGACGAAATTCAGGCGTATCTCGACCGGCACGGTTACGCCTACACGAAACTTCAACCCGAAACAATGCCGGAAACGATTGCGGATATTCTCGCGCAGGAACACGTGGTCGGCTGGTTTGAAGGCCGGATGGAATTTGGCCCGCGCGCGCTCGGCGCTCGCAGCATTATCGGCGATGCGCGGTCATCGAAAATGCAGGAAGTGATGAATTTGAAAATCAAATTCCGCGAAAGCTTTCGCCCCTTCGCGCCCTCGGTCTTGATGGAAGAAGTCAGCAACTATTTCGACATAGATTGTCCCAGCCCGTATATGCTTTTAGTCGCGCAAGTGAAAAAAGAGTTGCAGAAGCCGATGACGCCGGAGCAGGAGAAATTGTTCGGCCTTGAAAAGCTGAATATTGTCCGGTCAACAATTCCCGCGATTACACACGTGGATTATTCGGCCCGCATTCAAACCGTGCATAAAGAGACGAACCCGCTGTATCACGCCATGATAACCAGGTTCAACGAAAAATACGGCTGCGGCGTGATTATCAACACATCGTTTAACGTGCGTGGCGAGCCGATTATCTGTTCGCCGAAAGACGCCTATTTGTGCTTTATGCGGACGAATATGGATTATTTGGTGATGGGGAATTACCTGCTCGATAAGACGCAGCAGAAACCGCTGGAAAAAGATGTGGATTGGCAGAAGGAATTCGAGTTGGATTAAACTCCGTAGAGACGTCTCGCCGGGGCGTCTCTACAAGATGAGATGAAAGGATAGATTATGTTCGAGGATATTCGACCGGAACTCAAAAAATTAAAAACCGAGCCGAAGGATTTACGTAAATTCGGCATCACGATGGCGGTTGCGTTCGGCGTGCTCAGCGCATTGGCGTGGTTTCGGCACAGCGGCATTTTTCCTTATACATTTGGTTTAGCTGGAGCGTTTTTGGTAATCGGGCTTGTGCAGCCGATGATTTTGCGACAGTTTTACATCGGCTGGATGGGATTTGCCTTCGTGTTAGGCACGATCATGACGCGCGTGATTCTGACAGTCCTCTTTTTTACCGGCATGACGGCAATCGGCATGATTATGAAAATCAAACACCCGGATATGCTGGACGAAAAATATGAGCCAGAGGCGAAAACCTACTGGAAACGCCGCGAGCCGCATAAAGATGTCAAACGTCATTTAGAACAACAGTTTTAAGAATTCCCTTCCCTGTCAGAGATTCCACTCTGACAGGGCTACAATTCTCATTTCCCCCGGCGTTTTCGAGCGACTGATCACTCCTCCAGGATTGAAACCGTATTTTTTAAAATGTTCACCACCTGATCGGATAACAGAAAGCGTTCGCGGCTGACCGCGATGCTTTTCATAATATCGCCGTCTCGATGCCGCATTGTTGACGCTTTCCAATCGCAGAGCATCTCAATCAGGTCAACCAGATTCATGCGATCTACGGGCGATTGACCAGACGCGGCATCAACCTCGTCGCGAAAATGCTCCGGGTGATGACGATTGGCGGCGTAATGATGGTCAAGCGCCGGTTTCATTTCCGCGATGAACTGCGTATATTCGTCGCTTCCGAATGTGCATTGCGCGAGTTTTGATGTGTATTCGGCAAACGTCGAAAGTTCTGGTTCTTCAAGTTTCGACTGATCATGCCCTTCAGCGCGTTTCAGGAGTTCGACGATGATGTTGTCGAGTAAATTTCTGACGAGCATGATATGCCGCAGGGTTTCGAAATTCGTCGCCTTCTCGTGTTCCATCATATTACGCTCCTTTTTCTAATTGGGCGAGCAGCCGCATCTCATGCCAGACCATTATTCCGGTAATCGCGACCGCAAAGAGATCGGAGAGCGGAAAGGCATTCCATAAGCCTGGCAAGCCGAATGACAGCGGCAAGAGCAGCACAAGCGGGATCAAAAAAATCTGGCGCAGTACCGAAAGCACAAACGCCTGTTTTGCTTTGCCCATAGATTGATACATGCCTCCGGCAATGATTTGGAAGCCGACAAGCGGTAGAAATAAAATGATGATGCGCGTCGCGGAAATCGAAAGCGCGATTAGCGTGGTGTCTGAGGTAAAGATCGCCACTAACGTTTTCGTAAACAGCATCAGAAACAGAAACGCCGCGATTGAACAGCCTGTCGCCCATTTTATCGCCATGAGGATGGATTCTTTGGCGCGACGATAGTGCTTCGCGCCGTAATTATATCCCAAAATCGGCTGCAATCCCTGAATAACGCCTAAAATTGGCATAAACACAAACATCAGCAACCGGTTGATCACGCCGAACGAGGCAATCGCAATATCGCCGCCGTACGCCCCTAATGAATGATTGAGAATGACAGCCATGATGCTGCCGGAGGCGTGGCGAGCAAAGACTGACGCGCCGATGGAGAACATTTCCGCGATAATCTCCCAACGCAGCGTAAAATTCCGCCAATGAATCCGCACGCCGCTGCGTCCGCTCCAAAAATAAAAGAGGACTACCATTGCCGCGCCGAATTGGGAAATCACCGTCGCAATCGCGGCTCCGGCAATACCCATTTTCAGCGAATAAATAAAAATCGGATCAAGGACGATATTGGTGATGGCAGATAAAATCATCACGCTCATCGCGAATCGCGCGGCGCCTTCAGCACGAATCAGATTATTAAACGCTGGCGTCATCATCGCCCAGAGCGTCCCGTAAAAAATCGGACGCATATACTCGATGGCATACGGCAAAATCTGTTCAGTCGCGCCGAAAAGACGCAGCAACGGCTCTAAAAAGATGTTGCCGCCGATGGTGATGGCGAGGCTGAGCGCGGCGGTCACCGTAAAAAAATTGCCTAACGTTCGCTCGGCGCGTTCGCGATCTTTTGCGCCAAGGCTGCGGGAAATCATCGAGGCCGTGCCGATTCCGACCGTTTGCGCAATGGACATGATAATCATCTGAATCGGCCCGGCAATTGCTAAGCCTGCGATGCCGAGCGTTCCGACGCCGCGCCCGACGAAAATCGTATCCACCAGATTATACGTGCTGAGGACGAAAAGGCCGATGATGGAAGGAATGGATTGTTTCCACAGCAGTTTCGAAATTTTTTCCGTGCCTAAAAAATCATGTTGCTGGCTCATACTCTTATCGTAAGCAATAACGACCTTAACTACAACGAATAGGGGAATGGAACGAATCGGAGGCGCATGCTGCGTGAATTTGTTTCCTTCTTGAATTCGATGTTGTTTTTGCCAGGTACTGAACGATCCTATCTTGCATGCATCTTTGTTGTTCTTATAATCCGGCCTTGCTCCAATTCCAGGATATGCGTGATGGAGCGCGGCATTTCGTTGATATGATGGGTGACATACAGCAGGCCAATCGGCGTTTCCGCGCAGAGCCGGTCGAGCAGCGCGAGAATCCGGTCGCGGTGATGCGCGTCAAGCCCCTGACATGGCTCATCCAAAATCAGCAGGCGTGGATGTTTAACAAGCGCCCGTGCAAGCAGCACGATCCGTTCTTCGCCGATTGACGCTGCCTGAAATGGAAGGTCTGCCAGATGCTCGATTTCCAGCGCCCGCATCCATGCTCGCGCACATTGCGCCTGTTCAGGTGGCACGTCCTGATATAATCCGACGGAATCAAAAAAACCGGAACAGACGACCTGCTGGCAGGTTGAGCCGCGATCATAATACA
Organism: Candidatus Moduliflexus flocculans; assembly: GCA_000739515.1. GTDB lineage: Bacteria > Moduliflexota > Moduliflexia > Moduliflexales > Moduliflexaceae > Moduliflexus > Moduliflexus flocculans. The sequence continues at coordinate 246,789 of DF820457.1, read as the reverse complement.
GCAGCAATTCCGGCGACACTGCGCCAATTTGCCGCTTGATTTCCCAAATGCTTTCGCCAGAACCACGCGACAGGCCGAACAGCGTGATGTCATTCGCGTAGCTTTGCGGATTGTCCGCCGCAATCAGGCTCAGAAACGTCGTTTTGCCCGCGCCATTATGACCGAGAATCGCCCAGTATTCTCTTTGCCGCATTGTCCAGGTAATATTTCGCAAGATGTGCGTATCTCCGTATGTGACCGACACATTCCGCATCGCAATGAGCGGTGTGTCTGCCTCGCCTGCTGTCAGCGGCATGGCAGGAAATCGAATTGGCTCGATCTGAGCGCTCGTCGGTTTGTTCTGCTGTCTTTGAGGCGCGTCAAGCATCTTCAGTATAGCGGCTCTTGTACCCTGGGTCGTCACGCGCATCTCGGCAAGATGCAGCAGATGCGTGACGCCTGCTGGAATTTCGTCCGGGCGCGAGGTGAGCAGCAGAATGTGCATTACTCCGGCGGAAAGCAAATTTTCAACCGCCTGGCGCAGCGTATCGCGGGAAGCGGCGTCCAATCCGCAGAACGGGTCGTCGAGAATCAGGAGTTTTGGCGATTGCATCAGGGCGCGGGCAAGCAGGAATTTGCGGCCTTCGCCATGCGACAGATGTAGAATTTTGCGATCAAGCAGATACTCAATGCCTAATAATGCAATGGCCTGTTCGCGGCGTGTTTGATAAACGTCTTCCGGCGTGGAAAGCGGCGTCACTTCGAACGGCGAGCGATGTTCAAGACTTTTTCCGGTCAGCATCTCCCCGACGGTCGGCGCGTTTTGTCCTTCGAAACTCTGCCATCGCGCCTGATAATAGTCGGCAAATTGTTGCAACAACTCGCGGTGCGAATCGGATGAAATTTTTAGAATTTCGCCTTTATATACGTAAGAACGCGGCTGCGCGTCGAAATGATAAGCAATCTGCCCATGCGCCAGCGGCAGGCTGCGGCAGATTGCCTCGGCGAATAATGATTTGCCTGAGCCGTTTTCGCCGAGAATCCCCCAATGTTCATTCGTTCGCATCTGCCAGGAGGTTTGCTCGAAAATGTGGCGGTCACCGAGCCGGAATGTCGCGTGATCTACAGTGATAAATGGTAAGTTCATTGGGTGCAGAAGATGGTGAGGACGCGCCACAGGCTGTCAGACACTTCGTCAGTGTCTGACAGCCTGGTGGGAGTTACGCGATAAAAATTCGTCCGACAGGGCTGTATGAGACATTGCCGCGCAGGTCGGCGGCTTCGATGTAATAGCTGATGTCACCTGTGCCAGCAGGAAGTGTCGCTTTATACAATGTGGCGATGACCAGGGCGTCGGTGCGCGACGGATAGCTGCCGCAATCTCTCATTTCGACATGTTGATCGGTCTGGCTGCCAGCCTTGCGATAATGGAGCGTCACTCGTCTGACAACAGCGATGTCGTACACAAAGGTGCTGAATACGGCTTCTGGAGCGGCATCTTTCAAACTGCCCTGTCCCCAATCCTTTCCGCCAGGGTTGGCGGGGCGCACCCAGGGGACAAAAATCGTGGGGCCGTTTGTGTCTTTTTTGGCTTTCAGCAAGCGGGTTAAAGCCTCTTCCGCCATGTGCACACCTTTGTTCGCCGCCATTGTCACTTGCGCATCCCAGATCGTCTGACCTGTCCAATACCAGTAGCAGCTTGTCTCCGCCGTGTAAAGCAAGCGTTTCAGCGCGGCGACTAATTGCGTGTCTTCTCCGGCGTCTTCAAGCGAATGGACGAGATTTTGAAATGCTGTTAAGACTGCCCAACTGTTTAAATCTGGCGAATAGTCTTTTTCCGCCCAGGAGAACCATTTGGTGAATTGCGGATCGCCATTGTCCGCTCCTGCCCATGAACCAGGCTCTATATGGACGACATTGTTCGGGTCCACCGGGAATTGATGCAGATAATCTTTGATGGTGATCAGTTGGAAACGGCGATCATTTTTGCACATTTCCACCAAACGCGCAGTATTGCAGGTATAATAACTGTCCGCGCCGCCGCCATGATTATCGCCATCAGAATGCAATAAGAAAAATGGCGGATGATCGGGATCATACGTACCGCTTTTGACGATTTGATCGTAGATTTGTCCCATCACCATTTCATATTGCAGAGCGCCATAGCCGCCGCGAGCATCTTCATTGCCGAGATAACGTTCGGCAGGGACGCCAATAATGCGATATTCCTTGCCAGCATGGTCTGTGTACGATAGAATGCACGGTTTCAGCAATTTCGGAGAAATCTTGCTGGGCGCCCAGATCGTATTGAGTTGCAGCCAGTCGTTGACCGGCGGATTGACCTGATCCGCAAGGTTCGGCGGCAGCATCCCTTCCGTGTGTCCGGCGTAAGGATAGTGCTGGCAGGCGCGGAAATGATGAATCGAATCGTAAATCACGGCCTTCACGCCTGCCTCAAGCAGTGCCGGAATGATATGCGGATGGAACGCGGTTTCCGGCGGGAACAGCACATCGCTTGCTTCAACGCCGAAGGTCTCTTTGATAATGGCTCGATGCCATTCGATCTGCCCAATAATGTCTCTGGCAGGGATCAGCGGCATCAATGGGTGAAAAAAGCCGAATGCCGTAAAATCTACGCGTGGATTGCCGAATGCGGTTTTCACTTGCGCGATTTGCCGTAATTCCCGATTCCAATCCCGAAACGCGCCATTCGCCCGCCCGGTTTCTGAACACCGATGCAATTGCTCGATCAACGAACCCGACCAGCTTGTCGAAAGTCCCGCGTGGGCCAGGCCGCCTTCGATATAATTTCTCACCGCCGCGGGAATAAAATGCCGATACGCCCCGGCGCGTTGGCTGAAAATGCCGTCTTTTTCGCCATCCCAGTAGTCCGGATCAACGGAGTTATAATAGGGCTGGTGCATATGTTTGTGAATGCCAAAATAGATAACCGGCTCGCGCGATTTGACAAGAGACGCTTTCGGCATTGGAGAAAGGTTGAGCGCAGGGGTCTCTGCGGTTACCGACGGCGCCGACATGATCGGCGTCCCTTCGCGCACCTCGATCTGCCGGTGCTGGATAATCCAATCACGTGGCCCTGCTTTTTCGATATCAGCGCGGCAACACCCTTCGACCTGCAAATATGTCGTTCCGACATGATAGGCATCCGGTGGGACATCTATTTGATAGCGCCCATTTCCTAACTCCTTGACACATTCTCCGCGCACGACCCATTCCCATCCATCGGCATGGCGGATAATGATTTGGGCAAATGGGATATCGCCGTCTGTCTCCATAATAACAGAAAAACCTTTGCCGGTTTCTGCTGTTTGAGGAAGCACGACGTTCGTAATTTTGGTAAAAAGCATACGACGACTCCTTATTCCACTAATAGTTGATTCGGATGATATATTCGGCATTCGCAAACATGTTCCATATCATGGAAGAAGTTGGCAAGATGTCAAGAGAAAAGCATGGAGATTGATAAACAAGCACAAACGCGCAAAAACGCTCTTTTTCTCAGAATGCACTTGACAGAAGTTCACGATCTGATTGATTTTATGCGTAATCGTTCGTATAAACAACAAGGGTGGGGGAAAAAAAACATTCTCTTTATGCCATCATATCGCGTTATTCGCGGCAATTGAACTGGAGCGCAAATAGAATCAATACGTGTGAACAACGCTAGAACGATACCAATTTTGCGGTAAATTTGATCATATTTGCATGATCGCCGTAGAGACGCCCTGACAGGCGTCTCTACGGGATTTATGTTCTTCAAACACCATTGATAATACGTTGATTCACGGATATGTGAAAGAGGGAAGAACGCAAATGTATCCACTCTTCCACAGTTATCTCAATTTATTTCAGCTATGGAAATGCTTATAGATTCACATGCCCATCTTGCCATGTATGAAGCCGGAGACGAGCGCGAGTCTATTCTCCGGCACGCAGAGGAAGCAGGAGTCACCACCATCTTGACCATCGGCACAACTGTCGAAGATAGCAGGATGAACCTTGAGATCGCGGCGCAGCATCCGCAGGTATTGACAAGCATCGGCGTGCATCCGCACGATGTGAAGGAGGTTGACCTTGACCAATGCCTCGAAGCATTGCGGCAATTATCTCTGTCTTCCTCTGTCGTGGCGCTTGGCGAGATCGGGCTGGATTATTATTGGAATAACTCGCCGCAGGAAATGCAGCAGGCATTCTTCCGAAAGCAACTCGAATTAGCGAAAACGCTGGATTTGCCAGTCATTATTCATGATCGCGATGCGCATAAGGATACGCTGCGTATCATCGAGGAGGTTGATGTCTCATCGGTCGGAGGCGTGTTTCATTGTTTTTCAGGCGATCTCGCGATGGCGGAGCGCGTGCGCGAGTTGGGATTTCTCGTCTCAATCGCCGGCCCGGTGACATTTAAAAAGGCCGGGGAACTCCCGCGTATTGCGAAGATGCTGCCGCTCGAATCCTTGTTAATTGAAACGGATTGCCCGTATCTCGCCCCCGTGCCATTTCGCGGAAAACGCAACGAACCGGCGTATGTGCGATATACGGCGGAGAAGATCGCCGAAATACGAGGCGTCTCGCTTGAAGAAATTGCTAAACAAACGTCTCTGAATTTTTTTCGACTGTTTCAGAAAGGAAACACACTGCAACAAGGATAATACCAACTGCGAAAAATTCGATCATATTCGCCTCATCAAGGGAGAGATACCTCGCCGGGGCGTCTTTACGAAATATATTGAAAATCGTTCTATGGCTGCCATGACACGGACGCAGTGGAAGAAAAAATTAACGCAATCCAAATATGCTGAAGCCAGGACGCTTGCGCTGTTGCTCCTCGTTTCGCTTGTGGCGCATATTGCCGTTATCCTGCTCGTTCCGTCATTCACGATTTTCCCGCCGTCGCCAGTGTATATCGAAGTGGATATGTTAGACATTGGGCAGGCATTTTCAGGAAAAGCTGAGGGAGAAGAGGCGGAAAGCTCTGACATCCAGCCGCCACGCATTCCTGAAGACGCTGCGCCTGCCGTTGAAACCGGGTTGAATGCACTGGAATGGGATGCGTTCGCGCCGAGGCCCGCTGAGAATGTTCAGGAATTTACGTGGCAGACTCTCCCCAAACCCGAATCAGTTCCGCCTGAAACTGTTCCTCGCGCTGAGATTCCAGTATCGCAGGAAATGGGAGGGAAAGAACCACCGGAGGTGGCAACGCGCCAATTTGAGAGTGAGTCACTGAACAATGATGCCGTGGTTAACGTTGAACAATTGCCGCGTCAACCTGCGGATCAGACGCCTGAAATTCCTGATGAATTGGGCGTCTCCGCGCCTTCTGAAGCAACGGCATTCGTTCTGCCTGATTCGTTGCCGCTAATCAGCGACATGCACCAGAACAATCGAACAATGCCGATTGAACGGTTCAATACAGGGCGAGATCGCTGGGAGCAACCGGAGCGTGAAAAAGAAAATATTCTGCCTGCGCGGTTGCCGGAGGCGAAATCTATCCCTGAATTTGAACAACAAGAAACATTTCACGTAGATGTTCCGCCAGTTGCGAGCGTCGCCACTGCGGATTCTGAACAGCAGTTGCTGCATGAAGAAGAAGAGATGCCTGTTGTTGAAAATGTTGGACTTCCTGCCCCATCAATCACGCCATTAGAACCGATCTTAACCACACGAGCCGAACGTGAGGCGCTTCCGGCACTCCCGATATTCCCGGAGCGCGAGCGGCAGATTGAGCGCATTGCCCAACCGACAACTCAGACTTCGTTTGTGGCAGAGAAAGCAATTCCGACCGCGCAACCCTCCGAAATGCCGCTGGTTCCAACAATTGCGCGGAACATTCAACAGCCCGCTGTTGCTGAAAACGCCGATGAATTCCAACCTCCGCCGCCGGTAACAACTCGCCCCAGAATTATCGAGGATGAGGAACGCAATCCGCTTATTCGCAACGTGCCGACAGTCCAACCAGCTCGCCCTGACATGAAAGAGAACGAGCGTTTGCCAGCGCGTTTTGAGCCATTTAAGCAGGAACGGGCGATTTCTGCGATCATGAGTGAGCCTGAAACGACAATGACAAAAGCACAGCCACAAACGTTGGACGAAATTGAAGAAGTCGCTCGCGAGGTTGCGCCGCCGGAAGATGTTGTGCAGATTGAAGGGCCGGCTTCGGCGCGGAAAGTGGCGTATCGGCCTGCGCGTTTGCCGAGCGTGACGTTAGACCGTGATGTCACAATCCGCCTGAAATTCTGGGTGCTGCCCGATGGGACAATCGGCGAGGTTATCCCATTGCAGCGCGGCGATATTCGCTTAGAACAGGCGGCGATTCAATATGTTAAAAGTTGGCGATTTACGCCAATCTCTGGCTCAGAAGCTGTCTGGGGGATTATTCCAGTCAAATACCGGTTAAAGTAAGTTATGCCGCTTGCTTGTAAATGTATTGACATACAAGGCTATGGACAAGCTGTCAGACACCTTGAAGGTGTCTGACAGCTATTTCCTCGCCATAACGTTCTGTGTCATTACATGTAAAGGTTATGATTTTTCACGCAAAGACGCCTGAAGTCTGTTGCGATAACAAGGATTATTTATGCTGTTCTGTTCCAAATGGTACAGTATGAATATTGATGAGGGATGCTTTCTTCTTGACAAATCGCAAGAAGGCGTATATGCTGGATAATTAAAAAAGCAATAGTCATTGCATCATCATTCACATTCTCGACGGAGGGAAGGGAAGATGGCAGAATTAAGTCTTGAGGATAAGGCGAAGGGCAAACGTATTATTACGCAATTTTTTCGCACCATGCCGGGGGTTCAGAAAACGTTGATGATGATTTTTGAACGGGATGGATATCAAGGGGTGTTCCGGCTGCAAAGTGTCCTGTACCCTGATAATTCGACAGAAATCAATTCCGTTGACGAACTCCGCAACGGATTGAGCATGATTTTACAGCATATTTACGGCATGCCCATCGAAGATAAGGAAGGATATTTTCAGGAAATCACCAAATGTAAAACTCCGGCCCAGGTGCTGCGCAAAGAAAAAGAATCGCTCTTGAATTATTTTTACAGTGAATTTCCCATACTGAAACAATATCTGCTGGAAGATTTGACGGATGACAACAATTTTCAATTCATGAGCGCGCTATGCCGGAAGTATCTTGGCCTTGAGGCCGGCATTTCCGATATGCGTGGCTTCAAAAAGCAGATTCGCAGTTTGCAAGAGTCGTTTGCGGATCAAGTCGCTGGTGGCACGTCCGAAAACAGCCTGGTCGAAACATTGAAGCAATTAAAGGCCGAGAGCGCCAATGCGCCGGTGGCTGCCGAACCATCTGAAGAAGAAGCCGAACCTGTTGCGGCGTCTGGCGGAGAAACTGATGAAAAGCGCAAAGCGATTTTGAGCGCGCTGGGAGGAGATAAATACAAGGATTTGCGCTCCTTCTTGATTGATACAGTGGCGGTCGAGGCCGGATTTGTCAATTTTCAGAGGTATCTTGACAACGCGTTAGGAAAATCCTCTGGAATTGAAGCCACAGATATCCCCTCGTTTTCCGAAGGCTTGCGCAAGCTCAAAGAATTTCGCGATCATCTCGAACAGGAAATGGCGGCGTATGCGAGTTAGCCGCGTTTTCAGGTAATTATGCCGTGAATCTGTTAGCGCGTGTTCCAAACTGGTTGGGAGACTCAGTGATGAGTCTCCTTTTTTTTGAGGCGCTGTCGCGCTTGCTGCCGCAAAGTCGGATTGACGTGATTGCGAAACGCTCGATTCAGGATGTTTTTCTGCATCATCCCGCGATTCATGCACTTATTCCGTTTTCGAAAACCGACACGCGCGGCCTCTGGCAATTATTTCAATTCGGGCGGAATCTCCGAAAACAAGAACGCTACGACGCCTTTGTCACGCTTGCGCCGTCGTTTTCGTCTGCCATGATCGGGCTTGGCAGCGGCGCTCCCGCGCGGCTTGGCTATGCCGGAGAAGGCCGCTCGCTGCTGTTCACGCAGGCTCTTCCGCGAGAAACAGGCATTCATCGCGTCGTCTCTTATATTCGATTGGCCGAACGCCTCGTCAACGCGAAACTTTCGCCGCAAGCGCTGGTCAATATCGTAGAAAATGGTTGGTTTTGCTTTTCACAAGCGGAGCAACAACAAATAATGCTTCCCGCTGAGCATGATGTTCGCGCAATTGTCTTCAACGTGAATTCCGAAGCCTCATCTCGCCGTTTGCCATTAGAAACATGGATTCAATTGGGAAAAAGGCTGCTGCAAGCCTCGACGCCGCGTTATCGCCTTGTATTTATTGGAGCGCCTTCAGAGCGCGAGCGTGTGCAACAGGTCATCCAGGGAATCGGGGCAGCAGCCGACATTTTCGATTATTGCGGCAAAACGTCGCTGCGTGAACTTGCAATGCTCTTGCGCGACGCTGATCTTGCGATTTCCAATGATTCCGGCCCGATGCACCTTGCCAATGCCGTCGGCACGCCGGTGATCACGTTTTTCGGCGCAGGCAATCCGGCGGAAACCGCGCCATTTTATCAGCAAAACGCGGTCGTGCTCAATAAACATCTCGAATGCAGCCCGTGCGTGAAAAATGTCTGTAAATTCTCGTCTGTACGGTGTCTTGAGCAAATCTCAGCGGATGAGATTTATCAGACTGTTATCGAAATATTAGAACCACGAAACACACGAAATACTCGAAAACTTTGATGAAGATTATGTGTTTTTTCGTGTGTTTCGTGGTTTGATAAAGAAGCGTTGCAATCGCTATGAGCGAGCGAAAAAAACTCTCTGTCACAATCATTACCTTCAACGAAGAGCGGCGCATCCGCGACGCGCTGGAAAGCGTGAAATGGGCGGATGAAATCGTGGTCATTGATTCGTTCAGCACGGATCGCACTGTCAACATCTGTCGCGAATACACGCAGTTGGTCTATCAAATCCCCTGGCACGGCTACGTCGAACAGAAAAATTTAGCAACCGCCAAAACATCGCATGACTGGGTGCTGAACATTGACGCGGACGAAGTGGTGTCTGAGCCGCTGATTGCTGAAATCCAGCAGGCGCTTGCCGCTTCGTCCGATGTCGTCGGCTATTTCATCCCGCGCCGGACGCATTATCTCGACGATTGGATTCGGCATTGCGGCTGGTATCCTGACGCGAAACTCCGCTTGTTTGATAAGCGTTGCGGCAAGTGGGTCGGTAAGGCGCTGCATGAAAAAATCGAGGTGCAGGGAAAAACCGCTGATTTGCGCCATGATTTGTATCATTACACCTACGAAGACATCAGCGATCATTTAAAGACAATTAATAATTACACCAGCATCGCCGCATCGCAAAAGGACGAATCTATCGGCGGAGCAGGCATTTTTCTGCGAACGCTGCTGACGTTCCTGAAAAAATATCTGCTTAAACAAGGCTTTCGCGATGGGACGCGCGGCATGATCGTCTGTTTGCTTTCCGCGTTTACGGTGGCTGTCAAATACGCTAAAGTCTGGGAACTTCAACAGAAAAAAGGTCATGATTAGCCTGTAGGGCTTAAAGTATTGTAGAATCGCATTCCAGCGCTATTCTCTACCGCGTAGCGGTTGCAGAGGGCGTATCGCCTACGGCGAATGGTCGCTTGTTGTGGATGCTCATTCTACAAAACCCCATCGCCTACGGCGAAACGCGATTCTTGTGTATCTTTCTTCTTGTAGCTGTTTATGAACCCTCAAGTGATTTTTTCGGTCGGTGTGCCGATTCCGGGCGAAGGAATGGGAAATCACGCCTATTATCTTGCGGCAGGACTGCATCGCTATGATATGCTGCAACGTGCGTTTGTCATGCAGTATCGCGGCGAGCGCCCATTTTCTTCGGCGATTCGGACAGCTTATTGGACTGAGCGCGTTGCCTATCGCCTTGCGCGATATACGCGGGCGAATCAATATGTCTTGCGGGATAATCTGTTCGATTTCTGGGTGGCGCGTCATCTCGACCGCGCCAATATCTTTTATGGCTGGACGCATCATGCGCTTTATTCGCTGAAACAGGCGCAGCGGCGCGGCATGATCACGGTGTTAGAACGGGCGAACGCGCATCCATTGACCACGATTCGCTTGCTTGAGGCGGAATACAAGCGGCGCGGCGCGGCTCAGCCAGTCTATCATCCGCAAATTCTTAACAAGCAACTCAAAGAACTCGAAATCGCCGATTATATCGGAGTGACTTCGGAATGGACGCGGCAAAGCCTTCTTGAAAACGGCATCGCGGAACATCGCATTTTGCTGACGCCGCTTGGCGTGGATGTCGAACGTTTTGTTCCGGCGGATGATGTGAACGACGATATTTTTCGCGTATTATATGTCGGCCAGTTGCGCCTGCGCAAAGGGGTGCAATATCTGCTGGAAGCCTGGGATGCGCTTCGTCTGGAAAAGGCGGAACTCCTGTTAGTCGGCGACGTTGTCCCTGAATTCGAGCCGATTCTGCGGCAATATCTTCCGCGCAATTCCACGATCACGCTGTTGGGGCATGCCGGCGATGCCGTTCGTGTCTATCAACAGGCGTCAGTCTGCGTGCTGCCCACGCTGGAAGATGGGTTTGGATTAGTTGTTTTGGAAGCAATGGCCTGCGGCGTGCCGGTGATTGTCACGAATCAGACCGGCGCGAAAGATTGTGTACGTTCTGTAATTGATGGTTTTATTCTACCTGCTGCGGATTCGAAACGCCTGGCTGAAGCGCTGGAATATTGCGCTCACCATCGCGAGCAATTGGCGCAGATGGGGCGACAGGCGCGGCAGCAGGCCGAACAATTTTCCTGGGCGCGGTATCAGGATGGCGTGGCGTCGCACCTGAAACGCCTCACCTGAAATATTCACTGCGAAAAAAATAGAGCACTGATTGGGCTGATGAGACTGATTGGTTCTGATTTTTTATCAGGATTGTTCAGTATAATCAGCCCAATCAGTGTTCTATTTTTTTCGCATGTCTTGCGGTTATTGTCATGACCACTCCTCAGAACATCCGCGTTGCCTTCTGGCATAATGTGTTCAGCCCGTATCGCGTCCCCTTGTTTCAACAACTCGCCGCGTTCGACGACATTGATTTGACCGTGTATTACGGCTCAATGAAAGACGCCTATCGCGCCTGGCATGTGGAATTCGGCGAAGGGTATCGCTATGGTGTCCTTCCTTCGGTGTCGCTGCCGGGCTATCCGTATAAATTCAATTACACGCTGATCAATGAACTCCGGCGTCACCGCTATGATGTCTGCATCGCGGTGGAGAATGAAATCGGCTGTCAATTGGCGTATATCGCGTCGCGTTTGACGAAAACGCCGCTGATTCTCTGGTCTATTGAGATTGATTACGAGATTATCCGCGATCCGCAAGAGCGAACGCTGGCTTCCTATCTCAAGCGGCTTCCGGGATTTCTGAAACGGAAATTGCCGCAGATCGCCTATGCTCCGTTCACGCATGGCGCGGCTTACGTCAAGCGTCATGCTGATGCCTATTTAGTGGCGGGCGCGGCAACGGAACGCCATCTGCGCAACGCAGGCGCGACAGGCGAATGTTTTCGCTTCGGCAATACGATAGATACGGAGAAATTCGCGCAGCGGTTGTCCCAACAATCGCCGAACGCATTAAAACAGCAACTCGGCATTGAAAAAAAGCGTGTCATTCTCTCTGTGTCATACTTGCAGAAGCGCAAAGGGATTCAATATCTGATCAAGGCCTTTCTTCAACTCCCTGTCCCCGATTCCGTCTTAATGATTGTCGGCGATGGCGAATATAAAACCGAACTGTTGAAATTGCTCCCGAACGATCGCCATGATATTCTCTGGATAGGGCATGACGAAGATACCTCCAAATATTATGCAATGGCGGACATCTTCGTCATGCCGAGTTTCAGCGATCCGTGGGGGTTGACGGTGAATGAAGCGATGCTGGCCGGGCTGCCGGTGATTGCGACGACGAATATCGGCGCGAAAGAGTTGATTCAGGGAAACGGTTTCCTGATTCCGCCGCGAGACGCTTCCGCGATGAAAGAAGCATTAGAACGCCTGTTATTGGATGAACCGCTGCGCAAAACGATGGGAGTGCGGTCACGAGAGATTATCAAAGATTATACGATCTCACATTCGGCGGAGGTCTGCCGACAGGCGATTTACGCCGTCCAAAAACGACGTAAAATCTAGGACTCTTCGACTTGACGAAACGATGACAAGGCTCAATATATGAAGCCATTGGAGGTATTTTTTTTATGAGAATATGTATGCGATTCTCTTTTACGATGCTTCTTTTCGCCAGTCTGTTCGTCAGAGTCGAATCCGTCCTGGCGCAGAACGGGATTGACGAATCGAAATATTACGGCAAAAGCTGGGCGGTGGTGATTGGCATTAACCGCTATACTGGATTTCCAGAATTGCGTTACGCGGTAAACGACGCGGTTGCCATTGAAGCCCGCCTGAAACGGATGGGATTTCAGGTAACGATGTTATTAGACGAGCAGGCGACGAAAGCGCAGATTCTCAATGTGTTCCAGCAACAACTTGCTCCGCAAATCGGAGCGAATGACCGGCTCGTCGTATTTTATGCCGGACATGGGGCTGCGGGCATTCTTCCGTCGGGCGAAGAGGCCGGATTCCTCATTCCTGTGGATGCGAAGGCTGAGATTAATGGCCGCCCGTTATCCCTCGCCGGAGGTCGCGTCGAAATTGGAAATGATTATTTAAATTTTGTCCAAAAAACGAATGTTCTCAGCGTGGAAGAAATTCGGAACATTTCCGATACGGTCGCGGCAAAACATATTTTCTATATCATTGACGGCTGTTATTCCGGGTTTCTTGATCCCGCCGTCTATGCCCACTTTCAGCCATCGCGGACAAGCGGCTCCGGCCAGAAACAGACGCCGCTTGCCGAAACCAGCCGCTCGCTGATTCTGGAATCAGGCGACACGCAAGCGCCGCAAATGGCGATTCCGTCGCAACAGGCCAACGCTGACGAATATCTCACGCTATTGACATCGCGCGAGACGGTGCAGGTGTTAACCGCCGGCAGTTCGGGCGAACAAGTCTTCGAAAAATCAGGGCATGGCATTTTTACCTATTATCTCTTGCGAGCGTTGGATGGCGCGGCGGATTTGAACAAAGATTGCGTCGTCAGGGCTGGCGAATTAGGAACATACTTGAAAGAAATTGTCCCCAAAAACTCGAATTTCAGCCAGACGCCGCTTTTTAACCGCATCAGCGGCGAAGGAGAATTCCTGTTTATCCCGCCGATCTGCCACCCGATTATGCCGACGGAGATGCAACCGCCGACTCTGGATACCGCGTGGGAGAACAGCGACGCATACCGAGGAACGAAATCACTGCCCTATAAAGCGCCATCGCAATTGGCGGTTGACGAGCAGAATGCGCTGTATGTGCTCGATAGCGAACGTCAGCGCATCCTGAAATTCGACGCCGTTGGAAAACTGATTTCGGAGCGTTTCGATCAGGCCGCCAGCCAATTCTTGAACGCGGATTGGCAGCCGTATGCGTTGACTATTGGCAACAGCAACGACATCTGGGTGCTTTACTCGTCAAAGGAAAATGGCGGAAAAATTATCGTGTATGACACCGACGGTCAGGCGCTTGCGAATTGGAGCGGAACAGCGTCGCCGCTCAGCGCCTGTGTGGGCGAAGAGGGCGCAAGTGTGCCGTTTCCAACAAAAGGATTGCTTGCACTGGATGTCGAGAATAATCTTTTTCTGATCAATCAAGCGAATGGGATGATGATGAAATGCGAGCAAAATGGGCATTTGCTGCATCAATGGGGGCAAGCGACGCAGGATAAATTGCTGAAAAGCCTGAATACTTATAAAACGGTCGCAGAAGCTGCCGGATTCGTTGTTGATCTGTTCGGGTATGTGTATGTTGCGGATGCGGGGGGCAATGGCATCAAGAAATTTTTCGACGAGGATTGGATCAAAACGTCATGGCCGACGGTGAAAGGAGATAAACCGTCGTTTTTCAACAGTCCGCGCGGCGTGGCGGTGGATAACATGCTGTTCGTGTATGTGGCGGATACGAATAATTGCCGCATGAAAAAATACACAAACAGCGGCGAAAAACTGATGACAATGTGGGGGAAAAAAGGAACAAAATCTGGTGAGTTTAATCAACCGCGCGCCGTCGTCGTTAATCGCGACGGCACGTTGATTTACGTCGCTGATACTGGAAATAAACGGATTCAACGATTTGTTGTGGAGCGGTAAAAAATCCCCGCCGAACAGCTCGCGACATTCGGCGGGAACGGGGGATTACGACAGGCCATAGGTATTGGGGATAAAATAAATTTCGTTGACGACCTGCATAATGCCAGGGACATTGCGCGCCACTTCTTCGCATCGGCCAATGTCATCAGCGGTAATCGTCGAGCCTCGCAACGTCACCACGCCTTCTTTCACAATGGCTTCAAGGAATTGAATCGGGAGTTTTTCTTCATAGGCAATATGGGTAATGACATCCTGCCCTAAGCACAAATCCGCTAATGCGCGTTTCGTTTCCTCCTGACGGACTTGTAAATCCAGGAGTTCTACGGACGTCTTGATGAGCGTGACCGCCTGTTTTACAGTGAACGTGCCGGTATTGATGAACAGATCATACTGCGGCAGGTCTTCCCAATTGACCTGAAAAAAGAATTTCTGAAAGCCGACGCGATCATGATCGCTCCGCCGGATCACCTGCTCCGCAAGTTTGTCATCGTAATTGTAACGCTGTTTGATCCGTTCAATCCGTTTGTCAAGCGGCGCTAAGACCCGTATATGCAATGTCCCTGGCACGTTTTTCAGCAGCACCTGGCCGCCGCGACCGAGAATGATGCAGTTGCCTTGCCGGGCAAATTCGAACATCGCCGTTTTCATGAAGTGGAGATACCGATCTTTTTCCGAAAAGAACAAATCCCAGAACGCAGGCTTTTTCTCGTCATATTTATCCACGCTCTCTTCGGAAAGGCCATATTTGGAGACTAACAGTTCGTCTAATTTCGATTTATCTAAGTACGCGTAGGATAATTCGGTTTGCAGCGCGGCGGCAATTTCATTGCCGAAACTCCCTAATTGCCGAGAAATCGTGATAATAGCCATATCTTTCCCTCCTTGCTCTCACATGACTCTGCGTTCATAATAATGCCAATTGCCTGTATTGCAGGGCGAAACTGACCGACGCACAGCGCTAACCTGATCTTTTCAAGGGCAATTGGCATAACATCGCAACCTGAGGAATGCCAGAATCTCCTTCTCTGACATAATATACGGCAAGACAATGAAGTTGTCAATTATTTTTCTGGCAATGATAGCGTCTATCAGACTTTTGTTATCGGAAGAAAATGAGCGACAGCCGATATTTTCAAAAAAATAACTGGCGTTTTCTTGGCGGTTTTGATAGGGGTTGTTCATGTAGAGTATCATAAGGAGTCTCGACCTGTAACTTCAGCGCATGAAAATTCGATTTTCAGTGGAGCGATCCAGGCAGGTCGAAACTGAAGTTTCGACCTACGCCACAGCGCACGAATATTCGATTTTCACGGGAGAGTTATAAGCAAGATCGGGAGCGTGAATAATGAGCCATGATTAAGACAAGCGGAGAACCCTGATTGGATTGAATGCGCCGAACAAGGCTCTCAAATGCGCGTAATCGAACAGAGGAGGAGAACAGATGAAAATTTTAGTGTTGAATTGCGGCAGTTCTTCAGCAAAATATCAACTCTTCGACATGACCGATGAATCTGTGCTGGCAAAAGGGCTGGTGGAGCGGATCGGAATGTCGGATGCGATCTTGACCCATCGCCCGACCGGCAAAGAGCAATATCGCGCGGTGCAGCCGCTCTTCGAGCATACGGCGGCGATTAAGGTCATTTCAGACGCGCTGACACATCCGAAACATGGCGTGATTTCGCGCATCGAAGAGATTGAAGCCGTCGGGCATCGCGTCGTGCATGGCGGCGAAAAATTTACCGCCGCCACGCTGGTGGATGAAGAAGTCAAAGACGCGATTACCGAATATTTTGATCTCGCTCCGCTGCATAATCCGGCGCATTTAAAAGGGATTCTCGCGGTCGAGGCCACGCTTCCGAACGTGCCGCAAGTGACGGTGTTCGATACTGCGTTTCATGCCACGATCCCGCGCTACGCCTATCTGTACGCGCTCCCCTACGACCTCTATCAACGCTATAAAGTCCGGCGCTATGGCTTTCATGGCACGTCGCATAAATTTGTCGCCAATCGGGCTGCGGCGTTAATGCAGAAAGACATTGCCTCGCTGAAAATCATCACCTGCCATCTCGGCAACGGCGCCAGCATCGCCGCGATTGACGGCGGCAAGTCGGTGGAAACCAGCATGGGCTTTACGCCATTAGAAGGGCTGATCATGGGAACGCGCTGCGGCGACATTGACCCGGCAATCATTCCGTTTTTGATGGGGAAAGAAGAACTGACCATCCGCGAAGTGGACGCCATGCTGAACAAGCACAGCGGCCTGGTGGGAATTACCGGCATGAGCAGCGATATGCGCGACATTGTCAAGGGGATCGAGAGCGGCGACGATCGCGCAAAATTGGCGATGGAGATGTATGTTCACCGAATTCGCAAGTATATCGGCGCATACACCGTCGCCATGAACGGATTGGATGCCTTGGTGTTTACGGCAGGAGTCGGCGAGAATAATCCGGCGATGCTGGAACAAATCTGCCAGAATTTGACCTGCCTCGGCGCGGTGTTTGATCAGGAGCGCAACGCCGTAAGAGGCGGAGAACACGAGATCAGCGCCGCGGAATCGAAGATCAGGATTTGGGTGATTCCGACCGATGAAGAATTGATGATCGCCAGAGATACGATGCAACTCGTTCGTTCAGCATAATGGGCGCTTTCCACCGCTGCTGGCAAGCGCGCTCGAAGGTTGTTAAACCGTTGTATTGGCGTATATTCGCGCCAATACAACGCTTCTTATAAAAGAGCATGTCATGTCTGCGCTGACAACATTAGAAAAAATCAAGCGTTTCGAAGAATATCTGACTGTTGAACAGACCGTGAGCGATCAGTTGTAATGACACAGAACGTTATAAGACATTCCCAAGACTATGTGTGATCGCATAAAGACGATACTCCTAATTGTCTGTGCGATGGCTTCGCTCAATACAGCCATTTTGCCAAGGAGAACGACTGGCAATGATGCCGTGCGTGATCCCAAACGCGTCGGCCTGCTTTTGAAACGCCGTTCGTCGCCTCGGATGCGGGGTATAGCGCATCGTGAACGTCATCGCATTGTCCGTCATGATGAGAAAAAGGGGGGGGAGGCGATCACACGCTCGCCGCAAGACCCCAGCTACAGTTGGGGACGTGGCGTCCAGACAAATTTCAGCGGATGTCATGCGCGTCCGCAGATGGATGACTGATGGCTCGGCCAGGAAGCGGGCACTCAAGGCGTGATGGGTGGTGAACAGCCGAAACAACCGTGTCCGGTGAGGCAGCGAGGGAAATTCCTTCTACCAATTCTCGTGAAGCCAGCGGTAAAATGCCCGGGTTCCCGTCCCTGATAACATCGAGTGTTGTCATGAGATGCCCTCCGTGTTTGAGCGTGTTTTTCCTGATGTTTCGGTGACACGACCAGGATACAACCTCCCGGCTGGGAGGGCAATCAAAAACTAACACCATTGATTGGTAGGCGTCGGTAATCACCGTTCGCGGATGATGTGGCGCGGAACTCTTGTCGTGCGATGATTCACGCCGCCCCCATTTTTCGATGGTGGCTCGCGTCACCTGAAACTGCGTCGCTAACCGACGAATACTGATTCGCTCCTCGCAATGGAGACGACGGGTTTCTTGACGTTGTTTCATCGTTAATTTGGCATTGGCATGGAGATGCATAATTTTTTCCTCCTCACTGCCAATATATGTCCTATAATCTTTTGTGTCAATACAGTTAAAACACACACACCTCCTGACGCGATCTGCTGCGCCGGAGGTGTGTGTGTTTACTACATACTGCGCGAAAATCAGGAACTTCTGAATTTCCGCTGCAATTTCATCGCTTTTCTTCTACGGGCTTCGCTCGGTTTTTCATAGAACCGACTTTTGGTAATTTCGTTTTTCAAGCCTTCTTTATTGAATTTATTTCTCAAAATGTAAAGGGCTTTATTAATATCACCATCCACCGTCACTTCGACTTGCACCTTTCTCATATCAACAGTCACCTCCCCCTGTACTGAATAACGTTTGCTGCCTAAAAATTTTTATATTCTCACAGCACTTCTGTGAGCATGAACGGTTCAAATTCAATTTCTTCTGGAATCAACGGAATATATCCGATTACGCCCCGTTCATCTAAAATAATCCGAATTTTTTCATACCCTGTCAGGCGATTGCTGAGCATTTCTTCAGCAAGCATGTCTTCAATCGAACTTTGAATCAAACGCCGCAACGGACGCGCTCCGTAGGCTTGATCGTACCCGTTCTCGGCTAAATAGGTTTTTACTTCATCATCGAGGATTACTGTCAAGTTTTTTTCGCGCAGTTGCGCATTTACTTCGCGAATCATGATGTCAACTATCTGCCGGATATGTTCAAGCGTCAGGGAATGGAACGTGATGATGTCGTCAATGCGGTTCAGAAATTCAGGGTTAAACACTCGTTTCAATTCGCCAGTCGCAAGGTCTTTCATCTGCTGATAATCGGCGGCGGCGCTCGCCTGCCGAAATCCGAGATGCGTCTGCTTTTGCAACATTTTCGCGCCGACATTGGAGGTCATGATGATAATCGTATTTTTAAAATCCACCACGCGCCCGTAATTATCGGTCAACTGGCCGTCATCCATGATTTGCAGCAAAATATTGAAGACATCAGGATGCGCCTTTTCGATTTCATCAAACAGAATAATCGAATACGGATTACGCCGCACTTTTTCGGTCAACTGCCCGCCTTCGTCGTAGCCGATATAGCCGGGCGGAGCGCCGATCAGGCGTGACACGGCGTGGCGTTCCATATATTCCGACATATCAATGCGAATCAGCGCGCTTTCGAGGCCGAAAAGATATTGCGCCAGCGCTTTCGCCAATTCGGTCTTCCCCACGCCAGTCGGGCCAAGAAAGATGAACGTTCCCACCGGACGCTTGATATTTTTAATGCCCGTGCGCGAGCGCCTGATGGCGCGTGAGACGGCATCAATCGCTTCTTCCTGTCCGATTACCCGTTCGTGAAGCTCGGCTTCCATGCGCAACAGTTTGGCGGTCTCGCTTTCTTCGATTTTGGTCAGCGGAATTCCCGTCCATTTGGAGACAACATGCGCCACGTCCTCTTCGCTGACAAATGGTGTCTCTTCCTCTTGTTGCTGCTGCCATAAATTTCGAACGGTTTCCAGGCTTTTTCTCACGATGCGCTCGCGGTCGCGCAATTCCGACGCTTCCTGAAAATCCTGCGCCCAGATCGCCTCATCTTTTTTTTCCGCAATATCTTTCAGCAGCGCTTCTGCCCGCATCAGTTCTGCCGGATAGCGATAGCCTTGCAATTTCCGCAGGGAACTCGCTTCATCAATCACATCAATCGCTTTGTCCGGGAAAAAACGATCAGTAATGTATTGCCCGGCCAGACGCACAGCAAGCCGGATGCTGGTGTCGGGAATGCGGACATGGTGATAATTTTCGTATGTTGCCCGCAAGCCTTGCAGAATATTGATCGTGTCATCCACGCTCGGCGGAACAACATGGACAGGCTGAAAGCGTCGGGCGAGCGCCCCGTCTTTTTCAACATATTTGCGGTATTCGTCCAGCGTAGTCGCGCCGATACATTGAATTTCGCCGCGAGACAGCGCAGGTTTCAACATGCTGGACGCGTCGAGCGAGCCAGAGGCCGAGCCTGCCCCCATCAGCGTGTGAATTTCGTCAATAAAGACGATAATCTGGCGATCAGAGGCCACCAACTCTTTCATAATCGCTTTCAGCCGCTCTTCAAACTGCCCGCGATACATCGTTCCGGCGACAACGCTTGCAAGATCGAGCATGATCACTTTTTTGTCATGCAAAATTTCCGGCGCGTCTCCGCTGATGATGCGCTGCGCTAACCCCTCGACAATCGCAGTTTTGCCGACTCCGGGTTCACCTAATAAAATCGGATTATTTTTGGTGCGGCGGCTCAGGATTTGAATGACGCGACCGATTTCGGCATTTCGGCCAATGACGGGATCGATTTTGCCTTCGGCAGCAAGCTGCGTCAAATCGGTGCTGAATTGCTTCAGTGTTTTCGATTCGTTTTTTTTCTTCTGTTTTTCAGAACGATTTTCCCCTAATAGCTCAAGAATCTGCGCAGTCAGTGCCTCTTCCGTGACGCCGTATTCGCGAAGCATCAGCGAGGCCAAATTACCATCCTCGCGCAAAATGCCTAATAATAAATGTTCCGTTCCAACGTAATTATGCCCTAATTGTCGAGAAAGTTCGAGGGCAAGGCGCAAGACTTCTTTGGCGGTGGGGGTGAACGGGATATCGGTGACGCGGCTTTTCAGCGTCCCGATGGGCATACGATATTCCAAGTCGGCGCGCAGGTCGTTTAAATCTACATGCAGTCGTTGCAGGGCATGCATTCCGACCCCTTTTTCATCATGCATCGCGCCCAGCAAGATATGTTCGCAATCCAATGCGCTGTGACGAAAACGCAACGCTTCTTCTTTGGCGGTCATAATCGTCCGCCGCGCCCGTTCTGTGAACCGATCAAACATATATCGTCGTCCTTTAATGCTCTATGTGAACTGTCAGACACGTTAACCGCATCTGACAGCGTTATGCGTGTTTCAGACCGGAACAACCTTTGTGACTTCCTGAATTTCTTGCTGCAAAATGCGCTGGACGCCGAACTGCAACGTCATCATCGCGCCGGGACATCCCGCGCATGCGCCACGCAGCCGCACCTGCACCACGCCCGCGTCATCCACATCCACCAATTCGATATTTCCCCCGTCCCGCTGTAATGCCGGGCGCACTTTTTGCTCGATCACCTGTTCAACTCGTTCTTTTAACATACAAACTCCTTGTGAGATGTTGTTGTTCTGCCAATCTTCACCTGTTCGACAGGCTCAGGAGGCTTGAATATCCTTGTATTCTTGTTTCTATATAGGATTCGCCTTCACGAAAGTCAATCAAAATATCCTCAATTTTCAGAAAAAGGAAAACGACAGCGAGAGAATTTTTCCATCTCTCCAACAGAAGGCATCTGTTGGAAAAAGAAGGACGCCAGTTCCAGCTCGCTTGCGCTGTTATGCCTCGGTCGGCGTCGTGGGTGATTCGTTTGAAGGTGTCTCCTGTGGCGGACGTCTCGATGGTTTACGAGGACGTTTTGAATGTTTGCGGCCGTCGCCTTTCCCGGGGATTTTTTGCAGGTCAGGTTTTTGAGGAGTCACTTCTTTTTCGATAGTTTCTTGTTGTGAGGTGATTAAGGCCGCGACTGTGGATTCTGAGTTTTTCGCTGCCTGCGCTAATATTGAACCTAATATTCCGAGTTGTGCCATACCGCAACATCCAAGAGGGCAATCTTCAAGCGATGCTTCGACACGACGAAACATCCTTCAACATGCGCTCTGTCGTACCAGATTTTTCGAATAATGCTCATTTCAGTCCCTCGAAAATTTTTGCCGGTTTCCTGTTATTTTGACATTCTTCAAAAGATGAAAACATTATCCGATAAACATGCCAATTGTTTCTATTCTGCAAAAGTGACGTGAGAACGTTGAGAAGACGCTGTGTAATGGCAAAAAGTTTTGTCAAGGGAAACTCTGAAATTTTTACCAGAAGACCAATATCGAAAAAGAGGGGGATGTATCTATGGATTCATTTTTTGAGCACGATATCACCGAACCCTATCCATCATTTGGGGACAGGCTTTGGCAGCGTCTCAAAAAAGCAGTCTGGCCGATTATTCCGCCGTTAGTGCTTGATGCCGTAGATTTTTTCAGTTTTGGGCCGATTGGCGTGTATTTCGGCTTGATTTTGGGGTGTCCTGTGGGCTATTGGGTCTGTTCCTGCTATCGAATGCCAATGTGGAAGCGCCTGCTCGGAGCTTTATTCGCCGGTTTGTATTGCATGTTGCCGTTTACGGAATGGCTGCCGGCGGCCACTCTGATTGCCTTTTATGCGCGATTCTGGGCAGATGAGTAAGCAATGATGGGAAAGAGTTCTGGAGCGCTCTTTCGTTGCGGCATATCAATCCTCGATGCGCTTTTTATATGAGTGCGCTCCAGAAAAACAACAAATCCTGTAAAACTGCATGAGTTATAATCATAGTATTTATTGGTGAGAAAGCGCTGATTCTCTCGACCTGTCGTCAAGAATCCATCATTGTCTGTCGCAATCTTCCTCCTGCGCGCCCCGGAACGCCCATGTTCAATGGCCTCATGTTTTGAAATATGTGCCTGAAATAAATTCATACAGGTACGTTCCAGCAACTATTAGGACACAAAAGATACCAAATAAGAGACCGTTACCAGGCCAATTCCTCGTGGATAGCCTTATGTCCGCAATTCAAGCGAACGTTTATCGCTCTATATCCAATATCTCCTGGCCGAAACTTGCTCCATGCTTCCTCTAAAAAGCCTTATCGCCTCCCTTGTCATCGTCAAATCAACCAGCAGAGGCATTCATTTAAATGCTCCTGCCATCTCGATAAACCAGATCGTGAATGATACAAGACCACGATGACTGTATTTTGCGCTATACACTGATTCAGTTATTTTTACAAAGTCTTCTTTAAAATCCCTGAAACAGTGTATAGATGAATGTTACTTTTTAAGTATGAATACAGACTACCTAACAAACGTTTTTTGTCAAGAATTATTTTTAATTTTTTTATGCTATAAAACATAATATAGCGTTAATATATTATGTTTAAATGTTTTATCGTCTAACATTTGTTAATATTTATAATTATTTATTCCATCTGCATTAGGGTTCTTCCATGTTCCGAAAGAAAATGTCTTGACATTCTAAGCCCTGTTTCATTCCAATCCATTCAAAAAGCAAGTCAAACTCCGTTTGTAGCAGATGGAGTCCCCTTCGTCCGACATGCACGGGGGAGAAATTATCATGGGCGTTCAGCGCTCATCCCGAAATACCAGGATTGATGGGCGCAGACATCGCGAGCAACCACGTTCTTGTTTGTAGCGTCTGCGCTTCCGAAAACTATGGAAAATGTTATTATTATCGGGTCAGGCCCGGCAGGGCTGACAGCAGCGATTTACACCGCCAGAGCGAATTTGAATCCGATGGTGTTTGAAGGCTATCAATACGGCGGACAGTTAATGACAACGACGGAAATTGAAAATTTCCCAGGGTTCGAAGAAGGGATTCAAGGGCCGGATTTAATGTCTGGAATGCGCGAACAGGCGAAACGATTTCAGGCGCGGCTTGTGCAAAAAGATGTCGAATCCGTCAACCTGTCGCAACTCCCATTTCAAGTGGTCGTAGATGGTGAAACCTACGAAACAAAAACGCTCATCATTGCAACAGGCGCAAATGCCAAAATGTTAGGATTGCCGTCCGAAAAACGGCTGATTGGACGCGGCGTTTCCACCTGCGCGACTTGCGACGGCTTTTTCTATCGGGAGAAAGAGATCGCCATGGTCGGCGGCGGCGATTCCGCGATGGAAGAAGCAATTTTCCTGACGAAATTCGCATCAAAAGTTTCTATCATCCACCGTCGCGATCAACTCCGCGCCTCCAAAATCATGCAGGAACGCGCTTTAAAAAATCCGAAAATCGCGTTTGTCTGGAATTCAGTCGTGGAAGACGTGCTCGGCGCGGAAAAAGTCGAAGGGGTCCGCTTGCGCAATGTCAAGACAAACGAGGTGTCTGCTCTCCGTTGTGACGGCTTCTTTCTCGCGATTGGCCATGCCCCGAATACGGCGCTGTTTGAAGGTCAACTCGAGTTGGATGAACAGAAATATATCATTACCAAGCCAAAAAGCACCGCCACCAGCGTTCCGGGCGTCTTTGCCGCCGGGGACGTGCAAGATTCGAAATACCGCCAGGCAATTACCGCCGCCGGAACGGGCTGCATGGCTGCCCTGGAAACCGAGCGCTATTTAGAAGCGCAGGAATGATTAAAAATTACCACAAAACACACGAAATACACGAAAATAAATCAGACTTTTCGAGGTCTTGAAGACCTCGGAAGTTTTTACTATGAAATTGTCTGTTCGCGTATTTCGTGGTGAAAAACATCAATGTCTCGAAAACATCCTCCCTGGATTCGCGTGAAAATCTCGCAAAATGACGAGGTGACGCGCATGAGAAATCTTGTAAGCTCGCGTGGCCTGCATACGGTCTGCGAAGGCGCAAGCTGCCCGAATATCGGCGAATGCTGGGGACGCGGCACGGCAACCTTCATGATTTTAGGCGGCATCTGCACGCGCAATTGCCGGTTTTGCGACGTGCCGCCAGGTGAGCCTGAGCCGCCGTCATACGATGAACCGGCGCGAGTCGCTGACGCGATCCGGGCGCTTGGGCTGCGTCATGCCGTCATCACCTCCGTCACTCGCGACGACCTTTCTGACGGCGGCGCGGCGCTCTGGGCGGAGACAATTCATCAGGTTCGCGCCGCCAATCCTGATTGCCGGATCGAAGTCTTAGTTCCCGATTTTCAGGGCGACACCATTGCATTGCAACTCGTGTTCGACGCTCGCCCCGATATTTTCGGACATAATCTCGAAACCATCGCTCGGTTATATGCTGCCGCCAGGCCGCAGGCGATCTATTGGCGCTCGCTTAAGGTGTTGCAACAAGCAAAACAGGCGGGCTTATTGACGAAATCCGGTGTCATGTTAGGAATGGGGGAAACCTTCGACGAAATTCTCGCCGCCATGCAAGATTTGCGGAATGTTGGCTGCGATCTACTGTCGCTCGGTCAGTATCTTCAGCCAACGGTGCAGCATATCCCGATAGAACGCTACTGGACGCCGGAAGAATTTGAGCAATTGCGCGACGAAGGAGAGCGACTCGGCTTTCAGCATGTCGAAGCCGGGCCATTGGTGCGGAGTTCCTATCATGCAGATCAGGTCGAAATCCCATCGTTCCTCACAAAAGGAGTCTCAGAAAAATGATTCCAACCCTGCTGTTAACCGGATTTTTAGGCGCAGGCAAAACGACGCTGCTTAACCGCCTGATTGCCTATTATCAAAGCCGACGCACCGTCCTTCTGATTAACGAATTCGGACAGATTGGCATTGATGGACAATTGCTCCGCGAAGGCAATTATGAGATGGTTGAATTGAATAAAGGAAGCCTGTTTTGCATCTGCGTTCGCACCGATTTTATTGCGGAGGTCGAACGAATTGCGACGGCAATTCACCCAGACCTGCTGATTATTGAAGCGACAGGATTGGCGGACACCTCTGAAATGGAAAAGATGCTGGCATTGCCGACGCTTCGTAGCCATATCGAACTCCGCGCCTGCATCTGCTTAGTGGATTGTCAGAATTTTTTAAAAGTCAAAGAATTCCTGAATGTTCCGATTTCGCAGGTAAAACATGCCGATGCGGTTCTTTTGAATAAAATCGATCTGGTCGCTGAAACACAGATTCAACACGTGAAAGATGCCATTCTGAAAATTGCTCCGAATGCGCGCATATATCTGACCACCTTTTCAGATGCGCCGTTAGACGAGATTGACGTGATTCGCCGCCCATCATCCTCAGAAAACGCCTTGCCGGGAGAAGGCCGCCCCGATCCTGTGACATCGCTGACCTTGGAAGGTCAGGGCAACTTCACCCAATCTGCCTGGGAACAATTCCGCGCATTGCTTCAGCCCAAGGCATTGCGAGTGAAAGGGTTTGTATCGCTTGACGGTCAAATCTACCATCTTGAGGCGACAGATGAACAATGGGAAATGATACCGACCAGCGGGCATCCCGCCAGGACAAACCAATTGATCGTTATCGGCCAAAAATTGGATTGGGAAATGATAAAGCGACAATTCTCCCAACATGCCTTTTAACAGGGGAATCATATTGAATTTTTCTGATGTGTGGAAAATTATGCCTTGACAGTTTTTGTAGAAATAAATATTTGTCATTGTCTATGATAACAGAATAGAAAGCCTTTTGACAGGTTAATCTCGCGAAAAAGAGAAGAACAACACTGACAGGTTCCGAATTTTTTGTCTGTCCATTTTCTCCTGGCTTTTATCATATCCCGTATATTTTCAACACAGCAAACCTCCATAACGTCATCTCCTCATATTCCGCCTCCGCTCACAATTAACCATCAGAGCGAAGTCGAAGAGTGAGGCGGCGTCATCAATTGAGGTTGTTATATTGGCAATGGCATTGACTTTAAACTGCCGTGACAATATAAGACGATAATTTAAGAATAAGAACAATAAGTTATGGCCGTTGTTCGTTTTTGAAAATTTACCTTTTGACTCATACGTGTATAAGACGTTATCAACATGGCAGCGCCTATTCTTATGAGTCTCGGATTCTTCTATGATGCAAATATCTGACGTAGCACAACATTCCAGCGGGCAATGGCCTGCGCTAAAAATTGGAAAATTCAGCGTCCCTGTTCCGATTATTCAAGGAGGGATGGGGGTGGGCATTTCGTTGGCGAATTTAGCGGCAACTGTCGCGAATCTCGGCGGGATTGGGGTCATCGCCACCGCAATGATCGGCATCAACGAACCTGACATTCAAACACATTCGACGCAGGCGAACGTGAATGCGTTAGTCAGGGAAATCAGGTTGGCCAGAAGCAAGACAAATGGCGTATTAGGGGTAAATGTGATGGTCGCGACGACTGATTTTGAAGCATTAACGCAGGCGGCTATTACGGAAAAAATTGATATTATCTTTGCAGGTGCTGGACTTCCGTTAGCGCTGCCGAAATTTCTCGAACCTGACAGTCAAACCAAACTCGTGCCAATTGTATCATCCGGTCGGGCGGCCACGATTCTCTGTAAAAAGTGGCTCTCTGGCTTTCATTATCAACCTGATGCGTTCGTGGTCGAAGGGCCGCTCGCGGGCGGGCATCTTGGGTTTGAACGTGACCAGATTGACGACCCGGCGTATGCGCTGGAACGCTTAGTTCCACAAGTAATCGAGGCGGTCAAGCCCTTTGAAGATCGCAGCGGGAAGGCCATTCCAGTAATCGCCGCTGGCGGGATTTACACTGGCGCGGATATTTATAAATTTTTACAGATGGGTGCGGCGGGCGTGCAGATGGGAACGCGCTTTGTCGCCACGCATGAATGCGACGCAGATGACGCCTTCAAACAGATGTATATCAACGCTAGACCCGAAGACCTGACAATTATCAAAAGCCCGATTGGTTTGCCGGGGCGGGCAATTCGGAATTCGTTCCTGCGCGGCGTTGAAGCGGGAGAGGAAATGTTTGAGATGTGTCTGTTCGACTGTTGCAAGCCGTGCAATCCCCGCACTGCGCCCTATTGCATCGCCGCCGCATTAGACAACGCCAGACACGGCAAATTGGAAGACGGTTTTGCGTTCGCTGGCGCGAATGCGTACCGCGTCACAGAAATCATCTCCGTAAGCGAGTTGATTGCGTCGCTGAAAGAGGAGTATCTCGCTGCTGCTCAGGTAGAATACGCAAGGCTGTAAAGTTCTGTCATTGCAACGTTATAACTCGTATCCTATTGTGTCACGAACAAAGCCTTCACAGGTTTTTCAAATCTGTGAAGGTTGATCTAATGGTTTTTGATAGAGCGTAAGGCGGTCATTCATCACGATTGTTTCACCGACGCGCTGAAATCCATACGCTTCGTAATAGCGGCGCAATCCGGCAACATGGCTGCCGCAATCGAGCCGCAAGAATTGTTTCTCCTGCGCCCGGCACATCTCTTCGACGTGCGCCAAAATACGCTCGCCAATCCGCTTTCCGTGTAATGTTCTTGCGGTTGTGAACGAATGCACGTACCCAGCGACAGGCGCTTGCGCACCCCAGAATAATTCATCCTCCCATTGCAGGCGGAAGCAGCCGACCACATCTTGCCCCTGACAGGCAAAATGAAACTGATGCGTATCAAACCCATCCTGAATCCACGCCACAAAATGCGGCGGCGGATCAAGCCACGCCTGCCAGTAATCAATCTGCCGTTCGCGCAGCCAGATCGCGGCATCTTTCAACAAGTTCAGCGCTACTGGCAGTTCATTCGCTTCAGCGCGTCGAATCGTTAGCATCTTCTCACTTGACCTCCTCGAAATCGAGTATCTTCACGTCAATCTGTTCAATTGGCGTTTTCGCGCTCAGAATCAGCGTAAAACTTTTCAATTCGCCGGGTCTGACCAACCCCGACAGCGTCGTCGTCTGTTTTGACACATCTTCTTTCCCCTGTTTGCCCACCGCGGAAACGCGGATATTTTTCGCAATCCAATTACCGATATTTTTCACCGAGCCAGTCACGATGGTTTCCTGAGTTTTCGTTTGATATTCGGCTTTCCACCCTTTTTCAACCACAACCTGCGCGCGTTTCCATGATTTTGGCTCTTTTTCCTCGATGGCTTTTATGTCCGACGCGCTAACCGTGACCGGCTTGTTATCCACGAGAATGCGCGAAGCAGCGGCGAGTTGCTGGGCATCAATATTGTCCAGAAGATACTCATAAAGGGCGGATAGCGGTATGCCGCTGCTGGCAGATTCCATCGAGCGCTTTCCATCTTGGTTGAAATAAAGATAGGAATAACGGACGACAATTGTTCCTAAATGCGGCTCAATGTCTTGCAGGTTGAACGCCGGGTTGCCAGTAAACACAGCTAAGGCCAGTTTCGCTGCCACATTCACCGCGCCATTAAAAAAGAGCAATCCGGCTCGCAATTCAACGGAGTCATACGTCAAATTCGCGAAATCCTGGAGGCCAATATCAATGTGTAACACCGTCTGCCCTTTTTCGTCGGAAATGCGGATATTTTCGAGCCGCATCAGATACTTTTCGGCCAATTCTTCGCCCATCTCAACGCAGGCAGCAGTCAGGCGTTGTTGCGCTTCGACGGGAAGGCTGCTCATGGAAAGAAGGAATGCATACATCGTCTCGCGGACTTGCGCTGTCGTTCGGGAGGTTAATTTCGCCAAATCCGCGAGCGGCACGACGCGGTAATTGGCGAGAATGTACTCGGTATTTTGCTGCTCTGAAAGCAGAATTGGCGCAGGCTCAAGCAGTTGCGCTAACAACGGATCGAGGCTCGCCGGGTCAAGCGCTTGCATCTGCTCTTTGCCAAGCAGCAAGTGAATGCGGCTGGCTCGCAACGCTTCCGCGCCATTCACCGAAACGTCGTATGTTTTCGACGCCGAATGGCTCGCTAATGTCTGCGTTTCCAGCACAATCTGATCGCTTTTGTCTTCAATGCCGGCGATTGTCACAAGCTGCCCGGCTTGAATTCCTTGCGCGAAACTGTCGTAATTGAGATCGCGGTCAATGTATTGCAACACGCGCAATTCGACCTCTCCGCCCATCTGTCCGGCTTCGAAAAACGAGGCGTCGTTCTTATACCAGACACGCCCGGAAGCGTCCGTAAACACGCCCACCGGACTTCGCATCGCCGGGTTATTATTCGAGTATTGCAACGCGTACCGACTGCCCAAATAGGTTTTCGCGATATACGTTTTTCCGATATACGAGGTTTTTAAGCCTTCTTTAATCGCCGTATCAAGCGGCCCGGCGCAGCCTGAAACAAAAAAGAACATGCCTGACAACCCGATAAAGAGAAGCGTCATATATCGTTGTATTCGCATAAAATTGGATCACGAAATACACGAAAAACATCAAGAAATTCGTACAATGATTGAAGAGTTTCCATATGTTCGTGTATTTCGTGGTAAATAATTAGACATTATCGCAAATAACGTTTCCCCCTCCTGCCGCTTTCAGGAGGGAATTTCATGAAAAAATTTCTTATTTTCGATAATGCCTATTACAATTATTTTCCATAATAGACAAACGGCGCCCAGAAATACGGATGCGTCCACTCTGCGCCGAAATCGCCGCGAATAAAACGCCGCTTGATTTCGCTGCTTGCTTCAGCGAAGCCAATGCCGCGTTCATGTGCGATTTGATACAGCGCGGTCATGAACTGTGCGGTAGATTCATCGGCGACCGACCAGAGCGAGACCGACAGCCCGTTGGCGCCTGCCAGCAAAAATGCCTGCGTCAGCCCTACGACGCCTTCGCCAGAATAAAGCTTGCCGAGGCCAGTTTCGCAGGCGGACAGATTGACGAAATCGGCGGCGAAATTGAGACGCACAATTTCTCCGGCGCTCAGGTAGCCGTCATTTTTTTCGTCGTCGGCCTGCGATAGCACAAGCGCAGAAAGCTCAGGGATTTCAGGATTCGCGTCGCCGTGCGTCGCAAAATGTAGAACGCGGTATTGTTGCAGCGTGGTGCTGGCGGCGAGTTCTTTAATCTTCGTTTCATTCACGTCCGCGCCAGTGACAAGTTCCGCGTCAGGCGTGACGCTGGCAATCGCGTTCACTTCCGTCAGCGTGCCGGGCAGATTAATCCATGATCCGCGTCCGGCCTGCCGGTAGAGCGAACGCAGCGACGCGCCGCGCCGAAGGGCGTCATCAACCTGCGCGCGCAGCGACGTTAAATTGATGATCGCGTCGCGCATCTCTTCGCGATAACTTCCAGCCTCATAGACCGCGCCGCCGAACGCAAGCAACGGTTTGCGTTCCTCCCTATATCGGCGCTGCGCTAACGCCTCAGACACGCCGACAGACTGCGCATACGTCATCAGGAACGATTCAACCAGATACCGCCCCTTATCGTCTCGCAGCGTTTCGAATGGCAGAAAATTCAACATGCCGTCCGGCAGAATCATCAAGCGGGTTTTTCCCTGAAGCGCGACGTCGAACCCATCAAATAACAACCGATAGATGCTGTTCGATAATCGGTCAAACGCCTGCTGCTCGTCTATCGAGCCGGTCAACATTCCGCGATATTCCCGAATTGCCGATTCGAGATCGCGATATATCGGTTCAGGCTTTTCCGGTGATGCGGTTTCGGTGGACTCGTCATCCAGGTTCAATCCGCGCTTTTCGCCGGAAACCGCTGTTTCACCAGCCACGTTGTTAATGCTGGCATTCGCATCCAGCGCGGCAGATAAGGCGCATTCAACGTCATCTTCCACGCCGCTCACCGCTGTTTTGGTAATGAGCAGCCGCGCTAACGTCCGCTCCCCCGTTTCGGCATACATCAGGATCGCCGTCTGTTCAGGCAAATTCGCTTGTACGCCCGCCAACTGCGCCGCCGCAACGGACTTTGCGCCAGAAAGCCGCTCTTCAAGCGTTTTAGCGCGGCTGAGTTCCATGATGCGAAACGCATTCGGAAAATCTTTGATATTGATATAACAAGAAATCAGCAGGCAATACGCCGTAATCTGGCTGGCAAAGTAGTCGCGCCGGATGTCGCTGCTGGCCGTCTGGCGGAGTTGTTCCTTGATGGTGACCGCTTCTTCCAAAAACGGAATCGCGTCGGCATAGCGTTGTTCGCCATGCGCAATGTTACCGATGCTGGTCAGGTTATTCGCGATATCGGGCAGTCGTTTCAGATCGCGGTTGCGTTGCAGCGCGTCTTCAAATGCGGCAATCGCCCTGTCATGCTCGCCGCGCAGCCGATACACCTCGCCGAGGTTCTGCAAATCGGTCGCTATCGCAGCCTCGCGCCCGGCTTTTTTATCGAGTTCGAGCGCCTGTTCGATACTTGTCAGCGCCTCGTCATATTGCCCCTGCTCGCGATAGAGTTGGCCGATTTTGTTCAGGCTGGCGGCCATATCGCTCTCCTGTCCGGATGTCTGCGCGATATGTAACGCCTGCTGCAACGCGCCGAGGGCATTGTCAAACTGTCCCATTTTTTGATATGCTTCCCCAAGCGAATGAAACGCGGAACTGACATATAGTTGATCATTCGCCCGCCGAAACGCCCAGATCGCCTGTTCGAAATAGCCGCGAGCGTCATCGTAACGCCCCCAGGCGAGATAGACGCTGCCAAGCTGCTGATAGCCCATTCCCACGCCCCAGATTTCTGAGGTGCGCTGAAAATAGGCGATGGCGAGTGTATTCGCCTCGACTGCTTCGTCGTATTTGCCCCAGGCGGCATACACCGCGCCAATGCTGCTGCGGAGATACCCCTCGCTGATCCGTTTTTGAAACAGCGCGTTCGCCGGGATGCGCTGAAGCGTTTGAAACGAACTCTGATAAACGGCGTCTGAAGTGTCGTGCATGTCCATCACCTCAAGAAATGCGCCAAAGGGAAGCATCGCGCTCCCGATCAGCACATCTTTCCAGGCGATGTCCGCCTTCATGCGCATCGCAATCGGCAGCGCCTCTTCATACGCGGCAATCGCCTCTTCGTAACGACTCCATTCCTGATACAGCAAGCCTTCGAAAATCAGCGCAGAGACGATTAAAGCGTCTTTTTTCGACTCACGGGCGACCGCATTGCCCTGTTGGAACCATTGCAACGCAGTGTCATAATTCCCCTTTGTTTGATAGATTGACCCGATCAGCCCGAGCAGGTAAACCATTTTATCAGGGCGCTTGAGGGCGCGTTCGATATCCAGCGCGTGTTCGAATGCCGGAAGCGCCCGGTCAAATTCTCCCAATTTAAAATAGCAAAAACCGATATTATACGCCGCGTCCGAAAGATATTCCTTGCGCGGCTCTGCGGCGAGTTCTTCGACCTCGATGAATTGTTTGTATAGTTCCGCCGTTTTGCGCCAATCTTGTTTTGCGAACGTTTCGGCGGC
>DF820457.1:160816-213977 GCA_000739515.1 Candidatus Moduliflexus flocculans | reverse complement strand
CCTCGATGAATTGTTTGTATAGTTCCGCCGTTTTGCGCCAATCTTGTTTTGCGAACGTTTCGGCGGCCTGTCGAGCATATTCATCCGCCATGCCGCGCTGCTCGTCCATGACGGACGACACTGACGCGCAGCCCGCGACGCTGAACGCGAATAGCGCGAACAGCCAGTATTTCCAAAGACAATAGATAGCAGAGCCTCTTACAACGGGCATATTCTCACACCTTCCTGATGTCGTGGAAATATATCAGAAACGATTTCCTGTTTGCATTTGCAGGAAATCAAAACCTGGTAAGCTTCTTTTGAAAAACGCGACATGGCGAAAAACCTATGGGGAAAGCCTCTAACAAACAGCATTCTTCAAAATAGTTGTCAGACACCTTTAAGGTGTCTGACAACTCTGCTCAATTGCTGCATCACAACGCCTGCCGCAAAATCTCCTGTATTTCAGCCATCGTCAGGAGAATCGGATTGCCTTTCATGCTGCTGGCCTGCGCCGCTTTTTCGGCAACTGTCGGAATATCCGCCGCTGTCATGCCGTGCGCTGACAATGCCGGCACGGCAAGCGCCTGGCAGAGTTCTTGAATCCAGGCGACGCCATCTCGCGAGGTGGCTGACGGTTTCCCGGTTAAAATGCGAGCGACTTCATCATAACGGCGCAACGCCGGATTCTCTGGCGCGCGTTCCTGCAATGCCCGGACATTCGCGGCCATGACGACCGGCAACAACCGAGCGCAGACCGCTCCATGCGGCGCGGGGAACATGCCGCCCGCCGGTCCCGCAAACCCATGCACTGCGCCAAGTCTGGCATTGGCGAGCGCTAACCCGCCGCATAAACTCGCGATGGCCATATCTTCTCGCGCTTGCGAATCATCGCCACGCCGGTAGGCTTGCAGCAACGACCGCGCCGCGCGTGTCATTCCTTCGCGGCAGATGGCGTCAGTCAGCGGATTCGGCGCATTTGAGACAAACGGCTCAATTACCTGCGTCAGCGCGTCGAGGCCGGTGCTTGCGGTCACAGATGGCGGCAGCGTGTAGGTTAATTCAGGATCGATCAACGCAAGGCGCGGCAGCATCAGCGGACTGCGCATACTGACTTTGACTTTATGCTCGACGGATTTCAACACCGCGTTGCGCGTCACTTCCGTGCCTGGACCGGCGGTCGTCGGAATCGCGAGATATGGCGCGGAAGGCGTTGAAATGGTTCGTCCCTTGCCAATCACTTCAAGATAGTCGAGCGGATCGCCGCCGTTCGTCAGCAGCGCGGCAATCGCTTTGCCTGCGTCTATCGCACTCCCGCCGCCAAACCCAATCACAAAATCACACTGGCTGTTTCGCGCAATCTCTAAGCCGCGTTGCACTGTTTCAACCGTCGGTTCTTCTGATATTGTGGCCACGCGATACGCGACATGCGCAGCATCTAACATTTTCAACAGCACAGCAGCCCGCCCTGGCGTGTGACCGGTCATGATCAGCGCCCGATTTCCAAAACTCGCCGCGAGCGTTCCGACCTGTTTAAGCGCTCCAGCGCCGAAAATAATCTGTGTGGCTGTGGCAAATTCGAAGGCACTCATTGTACCTCCCAACCGTCATCATACGGGAAAATATTATCGAATTTCACGCTTTTGCGCGGTTCCGCCATCATCGGCGCCACCGTCTCTTTCCAGATGTTATAATGCGCGGTTTCTTTGTGTTTGGCCGGGTCGTCATCGGTGTAATAGACTTCTGTCAGGACGAACCGCGTCGGATCATCCTGTTGCTGCTGCACATCGAAACGCGCGATCCCATGCTCCTGCAAACTATTGCTGGCGTTTTCAATCGTGGCTTCGATAAATGCATCAACGCACTCTGGCTTGACATGCACATGGACATGAACGATTAACATAACCGTCTCCTCCTTTTTTACGGGTTCATCCGACTGAGTGTTTCGACAATGCACGTTTTGAAGTCGTAAAAAACGATTGTCAAGGAAAAATTGCGCGAGTGCGGAGAACCCTGCTTTTCATTTCGCGCCTTTCGCCTCGCGCAGCAATTGGATGCGCTCTGGATGGCCTTGCAGTTGCTCATAACAGAATAAAATCAATCCTTCTGGCGTTACGCGGCGGCTTATCAGAAAATCGTCACGCACATCAGTGGGAGTAATCTGTTCCTCGCGATACAAATTTTCGATCTGGACGTAGGAAAGTAGCGGTTTTCCGGTTTGTTGACGGAATTCGCTGATAACTGAGGTTTTCCATGCCGTGTCGCGGTAAAGAATATGCGAAAATGTCATTGGCACAAGATAATCCACCATCTCTTTTAACTGGAGGATATCCTGTCCGGCAACATGCGCATAAGCTTCTTGAAAATCAGCCCGCCGCCAGGGGATGATTTTCGCCATGATTGGCAAGCCGGGAGAGGTGTGATGAACAACCTGAACCAATGTGTACAATACCTTCGCAATAACCGCACATTTCCATCTGCCCCATTCCCGCCAGTACATTTGTTTGAGGTTCTGTTCCGGCTGATCTGGCAATGTGATGCCGCTGTCTCGCGCAAATTGCCGCAAACAGCGCGGACAATAGCAGCCGTCGTTGATGGCAAACGGCTCAGCATCCGGGCGCACGCCTTCCCAAAATACGAAGAAACGAATAAAGTCAAAACTGATGGCCTGTGGAGTAAATTCCTGGAGAAGCGTTTGCAATTCCCTGATTTTGTATTCCAAGAATCCCGGCGCTGTCGGACAAGCCATGTGAAGCCATAGATGCTGACCACGCCCGCCCTCGCGAGTTTGCGCATAATCCTGGGGATGAGCGGCCCGGAAAATTCAGGCAAAATTCAGGCGTATCGCGAAGCAAAATATTTTTGAGCGACGGCGTTTGCAGTAAATAGGGATTAAGAAATGGAAGGGTAACGCCCCAATCCCTGCAATCAGAAAAAAATCGGGGAAAATCAGTGGACGGATCAAAAACAAAAATCCCTGTGATTGGCGTGGTCAACATATCGAGCCTCTGAAAAAATTCAAATTGTGACGGCATAATTTTTATGCCAGTGTTCGCAATAACCATTGATGCAGCGGCAGCATGGCCTGAAAATGGGCGAAACAGAACTCCACAAACGTTTCAGAATAGAGCGCGTCGGGAATCGGCATTTCGATGCCGGCATACAGTCCGTTATGCTTTAACAGCGCGGCGTTCTGGTGCGTCGCGTCATATCCGGCAGGCACACGCTTATAATGCGTGCCTCCAACCTGATAACTCGCTGCCGCGATGTCGCGAACAACGGTTGTCAGGCGAGCGCCGAGTTCGGGATGGACGACGGCGTCGCGATACGTCTTCAATAACGCTGACGGAAAGATATAAATGCCGACTGCGAGATAAATATTGTCAGGGTTCAGTTGCAAATAAAAGCCGGAGCATTCGTTTTTGTGGCGGCTGCCTTCCCAGAATAAAATGCCTAAAAATGTTTTATACGGCGTTTTATCAGGGCTGAAGCGCGTATCGCGATGAATGCGATAAATTGAGCCGGAACCGGTCGCGCGGTTATCATAAATCAGATGCGGCGCTATCGAGGTCAGGCGTTCGCCCATCGCCGCGACGAATGCCTGCGCGGGCG
Source organism: Candidatus Moduliflexus flocculans (assembly GCA_000739515.1). GTDB lineage: Bacteria > Moduliflexota > Moduliflexia > Moduliflexales > Moduliflexaceae > Moduliflexus > Moduliflexus flocculans. Next base: position 210,386 of record DF820457.1, on the reverse strand, counting down.
TCATGACCTGCTGCTTAAATTCTGCTTTATGCGCTTCAAACCAGAAACGCTCATTACATATCGCTAACTGGCGATAAAACGCCACTGTTTCTTCTGAAAATCCAGTAAACGCGGTCATTGGCAGTGGCCATTTTCCAGGATCGTCAGCCTCCTGTCGCAGGAAACTGGCGGGCTCAAGGTCAGGCGTACAAATTTTCTTTCATCTTATTCCTTGTGTAAAATCCTGCCTCAAAAATGATGACAATGCCGAAGAAGTCAATAAAAAACTCCATTCTTTAATCACTGTAAAGGTTTGTGTATCATGATCTATCTCAAACTTGTTCTTACCGCCGTTTTCTGGGGCGGGACGTTTATCGCAGGGCGCGTTGTCGCCCAGCATGTTGGCGCGTTTTCCGCTGCCTTTTTCCGATTTGCCATTGCCTCAGTTTGCTTGTTTGCGTATATGCTCTGGAAAGAACGCCGTCTGCCGACAGTTCCCAAACGGCAATTAGGCGTCTTGTTTTTGCTTGGACTGACAGGCATTTTTGCGTATAACTTCTTTTTTCTCAAAGGCTTAAGACTGATTGAAGCGGGGCGCGCCTCAGTCATTGTCGCGAATAATCCGATTATCATCGCGCTGCTGTCAGCCTATTTTTTTAAAGACCGCCTGACGCCGACGCGCCTTCTGGCGATTGCACTGTCGGTCAGCGGGGCGATCATCGTCATCACGCATGGCAACCCGCTCAGCATCGCGCAGGGCGGCATCGGCAAAGGCGAACTGTACATTTTCGGCTGCGTGGCAAGCTGGGTCGCGTACTCGCTGATCGGCAAAATCGCCATGAAAGCGCTCTCGCCGCTGCTGTCGGTCACATTCTCAGTCTTTATCGGCACGGCGCTGCTCGCAGTTCCGGCATATTGGGAAGGCGGAATTCAGGCCGCGCCGACCTACTCGCTGACATCGTGGGCTGCCATCGCCTATCTCGGCGTGTTCGGCACGGTGCTCGGCTTTGTCTGGTATTATGAAGGCATTCGGCAGATTGGGCCAACGCGCGCCGGGCTTTTCATCAACTTCGTGCCGGTCAGCGCCATCCTGCTGTCAGTCATTATTCTCCATGAACCAGTCACGTGGTCGCTTATCGTGGGCGTGATGTTCGTCAGCAGCGGCGTCTATTTGATGAATCGGAAATAGGCAAACACCTCACAGGTGTTGGAAACCTGTGAGGTGTGGTTATTGTCCCGGCCATTTGATCACGGAGAAAAGATTGGAATAATCATCCGTCCAGAGGCGCATTCCCGGACGGCGTTGCAGCGGACGCCACCGCACATCCGCGCTGAATGGCGCGAGGGCGCCCTGGCTGCGCGACGCAATTACCCACGCCGACGGATACCGGTATTCAGCGTCTAACTCGCGATTGGTCTGAGAATCGCGCCATACCAGGCCGGTTATATGATAGGCATAGAATAATTCCGCGAAGAGCGGCTCTAAATTAATATGCCGGTTCGTGATATTAAATGCCAGCAAACCATCGGGCTGAAGTTTTTCTAAATAGCGTTCGAACGCTTCCGCCGTCAGCAGATGCAGCGGGATCATATCGGAGCTAAAGGCATCCTGAATGAACAGATCGTAGCGATGGTCAGGCGCGTTTTTCAACGCAATCCTGGCATCCCCGACGACAACGCTGACATCTCCGGCAGCCTCCTTTAAATAACGAAACCACTCCGCATGACGAGCGACGGCTTCCACGTCAGGGTCTATTTCATAAAATGTCATGCGATCTCCGATTCGGTTATAGGCGGCGACGGTACCGACGCCAAGCCCAAAAACGGCGACCTGGCGCGGCGGCTGGTCTTTCAGCGCGGCAAACATCTGGCCGAGCGGGCTATCTTTATGAAAATACGTTAACGGCTCTGCGCTGCCGTCCGGCGTTCTGCGTTGCGCTCCGTGCAGCGTCGTGCCATGATAAAAAAGCGTGAAGCGGCCATCCGGCGACGGCGTCACGCGCAATGTGCCGAAAAAATTACGCTGCCGAAATTCATACCGATATTGATGATGAAACAAGATGGCCGCAACCAGCAACACCGCGCCCAATCCAAAGGCGATCTGCCGAAACGTTCGCAGATACGACAGGCCGATTGCGCCGAAGCAGGCGGTCAACAATAAAAAACTGGCCGTTCCCACGCCGACGGTCAAGCGCTGATTTGGCATGGCAAACGCGATGGGTAACAGGCAGGCAGCGCCCAGACTGCCAAACGCGAACCAGCGCCGTTGCGCGTTCGACGGCGGCGTATCCGGCGCGGAGCGCAATAAACAGGTACAGGCAATCATCAATGGATATTCGAACGTGGAGTTGAAGAGGAGCGGCGCGAGCAGTGCGGTAAACACCCCGCCGAGACAGCCGCCAGCCGCCAGGTAGAGATAAAATTCGGTGAAATGCGAAGCGGATGGCCTGTGTCGCGCCAATTCGCCATGACAGAGCATACAGAACGCAAAAAACGCCGTAAGATGCAGCGGCAGATCGAACCAGAAATTTGTCCGCAATCGCGCAAACGCGCCAAGCAGCAGCGGAAACACGAACAAGCTTTGCGCCGTTAACGCGGTTGAATGGGAAATGATCGTTCGTTTGGCAAAGACCAAAATGAATGATAAGAGATACAGGCCAAGCGGCAACGCCCAAAACAGCGGAATCGTCGCAATATCGGTCGTAATATGACTGGTCACGCCGAATAACAGACTTGAAGGAATCGCGGCGGCGACAAGCCAGAAAAGACGCAATTTCCAGGAAATCGGCGCGGCATTGCAACTCTCAGAGACGCTCCGGCGAGGCGGCTCTGCGCGGCGGCAGACGACAGCGATGCCGACGAGCAGCGCGGCGAACACGCGAAACCCTTGCCGCCACCAGCACTGCTGCGCGGCAAGCGGCAGAAGCGGTTCGACTAAAAACGGATAACTTACCAGACCAAACAGACTGCCAGCATTGCTGATGGCATATATCCACCACGATGACGCGCCGATCCAAGTTTGCAGCAACGGAGCGGTCGCGGACAGCGCGAAAAATGGCAGCCCAATCGTGGCGATGAATTGCCAGAATAACCAGAGAACAGGCTGTTTCGGGAGAACAAGCGGCGCAGCGGCAAAGGCTCTCATTGTCACGGCAGCCCCGCACACAAGCGCGAGGTGAAACCAGACGCGAACACGAAACGGAACGCGGGTGGAGAGAAGATGGGCGTAGAGATACCCGGCAAGCAGCGTGAATTGATAAAACACTAAGCAAGTCGTCCAAACGGCTGGCACGCCGCCCAATATCGGCAGTGCCGCTTTGGAAAACATTGGCTCGATCCAGAACAGCATCGCCGCGCTGAGAAAGACGGCAGTCGTAATCAATAGAAGACGCAAACGATAATGCATCATAGTATAAAAAGCCCTCTGATTTTCAATGCTCGGAAGATTTTGATTTTTCTTGACATCTTGCCATAAATATGGCACGCAACACTTCTATCATAATGATAAACAACATATCTTTTTTCAAAGGCGGAAACTCATGACAGTTTTGATTGTAGATGATGATCAGCACTCCCTCAGTTTTCTTAAAGCGGCGTTAGAAAAAGTTCACCATGTCGCGATTACCGCTGATAACGGGGCCGATGCACTTTCGATTTTAGCACACACGCCAGTGAATCTAATTCTCCTTGATATTATGATGCCTGGCATGGATGGACATGAGTTTTGTATGACCGTGCGTTCCGATCCGCAATTCGAATATATCCCGATCATTTTCCTCTCCGCGCGTTCTTCATTAGACGATATTGCGACCGCCATGATTTCTGGCGGAGATGATTATTTAGTCAAGCCGGTTCGATTGCACGAACTCTATGCCAAGATTGACGAATACGCGATGTAGCCAACGCCAATTCCACCACCCTGCGATTTTGCGCAAGATATTTTAAAACAATATGAAACCTCTGAATTTTGACCTATTGCCAACCGCGCTTTCCATCTATCGCTTTGCGCCTGATCAAACGCCTGATTTTGCGAATGCTCGCCATGCCGAATTTTACAGCATCACGCAGACGCAAAATGAGATTTCGATTGTGACGACAAGCGGCGCCTTTTCGAATGCTGCCGCTGAAGAATCCGGCTGGCAAGCCTTGAAATTATGCGGCGTGTTCGATTTATCGCTGACCGGCATTTTAGCGCACATTTCAGGGCTGCTCGCTGAACATGGCGTTGCGCTGTTTGCGATCTCGACCTTCGACACGGATTACATTTTGGTGAAATCAGCTACGATTCCGCAAGCGATTACGGCCTTGACGACTGCCGGGCATCGCGTCAACATGCCTCACGCCGGGCGAATTAGAGCTGCCGTCCGCGACGATATTCCGATGCTTGCCAAACTTATTCGCGAGGCGAATCGCGATGTCGCCGAACGATTCCACCTGACGCCGGAAAATGCGCCGAAACATACCTCTAATTGCCAGAATGATTGGATTGAAACCGCGATGGATAAAGGGATTGTGTTCTACGTGCTCGAATGCGAACAGATGCCGTGCGGTTGCGTGGCGATGGAACACGCGAAACCGGAGTTATGTTATCTGGAACGATTAGCGGTGTTGCCGCGCTATCGGCGGCGCGGATTCGGCGAAGCCCTTGTCAGGCACGTGTTTCATGAAGCTCGCCAGCGCCATATTCAGCGCGTCGAAATCGGCACCATTGCCGAACATGTCGAATTAACGCGCTGGTATGAAAAATTGGGGTTCACCCTGAAAGAAACGCGCACATTCCCGCATCTGCCATTCCAGGTGGCATTTATGGGAATTGATCTCTAAGAGAACGCGATGTGCAACGTGAGATGAGACCCCACCCCTTGCCCCTCCCAGGAAGGGAATGCGATGCCTGCAAATGAACGAATTCCCCTCCTGACATGGGCAAGGGGTGGGTCAAGACGCCTGTTTGACAGAGAAATTTCAAAAAGTTGCACATCACGTTAAGAGACTGTTTTAACAATCAGGAGTGTCGGCGCGTGCGTTGGCATTCCTGAATCATTGCGAAAATCCTTTTGTTCGGCAACATCTCATCTTCTCAAACATATTTCGCTTGACCTTTCACGAGACCTCCACATATTATCAAAAAGACGATCAATGAAGAGGCTGTTTGTTGCTCAATTCCTCACAAAAACTACAACGAATTGAAGAAAGAAACGAATTTGAGCCACTTCACGCCTTCAATTCGTTGTAGTTTTTGTGAGGAATTGAAGATCCTATTGTAAAAGTCTGGAGTGTCAACGCTTGCTTTGGCCGTCAAAGCAAGCGTTGACACTCCTGTTGTCGTTTGCGCAACGCGCCTGCGATAGAGACGTTAAAAACAGTTTCTAAAAGTTCGCAATTTGTGCGGCCTGAAATTTCTCACATTCACAGTCATCAAACAGAGGGGAACGCCATGTTATTTCGCATGTTCAGGGGGATGTTTCTTTTTGCGCTCATCTGGTGTTTCGGTCAATTCGCAGAAGCGGAAGAGTTGCGCATTCTTTGCTGGGAAGGGTATGCCGCGCCCGAATATACGGCCTCGTTCGAGCAATTGGTCAAAGAAAAGTTTGGATTGGATGTCACGGTTATTGTGCGGAATGTCTCAGACCCGCAAGAATTTTTCGATGGCATTCGCGGCAAAACCGTTGATCTGATCAGCCCCGCGCACAACATCCCCAAATCAGAACGCTGGCCGTTGATTCAAGCCGGATTGGTCTTGCCGCTCAACCTTGACAATATTCCTAACTACGCGCAGATTATTCCCACGCTGCAACATGCGGAGTATATTACAGAAAATGGACAGGTGTATGGCGCGCCGATTGTGTATGGCCCGTATGGATTGGCCTATAATACGGCGGTGTTCCCGGAAGCGCCAACCAGTTGGCAGGTCTTGTGGGATCCGCAGTATCACGGAAAATATGCGATCAGCGCCGATTACCACGAAGCCAATATTTATACTGCCGGATTAGCCGCCGGTTTGAGTAAAGAGCAAATTTTTCAGTTTACCGCAGTCAGCACCACCAAAATACAGCGACGGATTGATGAATTGGCGCAATATGCCACTACGCTCTGGGTCGGCGTGGATACGGCGGATGATTTGCAAGGCCTGGCGCTGTCCACCGCCTGGGGATTTGCGTTTCCCGAATTACAGCGGCGCGGAGAAATCTGGAAAATGGCTGAACCGAAAGAAGGTACGACCGGATGGGTTGATAATTGGATGATCTCGGCGAACTTAAAGGATAATCCCACCATGAAAGCCATTGCGGAAGCCTGGATTAATCACAGTCTCAGCCCGGACGTGCAAGTCGGATATGTGCGAAATATCGCCCAGTTCCCCGTCAATTTAAGCATCAAAGATCGCTTGACGCCAGAAGAAAACGCCACGTACCATCTTGACGATCCAACCTATTTCGAACAACATTTCGTGTTATGGAAAATCTTGTCACGCGACGATCAGGATGGCTTCAGGCGGATGTGGAAAAAAGCGATGCAGAAACGCGCGCCATGAACACATTCAGGCGTTGTAGTCATGCCAAGACCGTATTGCGAAAGCATATTGCCTCCTCACGGATACGCGCTATGTTCACGAAATTTTCTTTGCCGCGCCTCAGATTAACCAGCCGATTATCATTGCGACTTTTCTGGTACGCCGTGCTGTGCAGCGCAATCTTCACGCTGTTCGCTTCCGCGCTCCAACTCTGGTTAAGTTACCGGCATGATCTGGACTCTATTGAAGAGGACTTGCAGTTCATCGCCGCGAGTTATCTCCCTGCCTTAGAACAGAGTCTCTACGAACTTGATGCCGAGCAACTCCTGCTGCAATTGCGCGGATTACTTGAATTTGAATATATCGCCTATGTCGAAATTATCTCGCCCGAGAGTCACATCGGGACATTTTCAGCAGGCAATCCAAACGCGAAAGTAAGCGCTATTCGCGAATTTCCGCTTGAATATAAGACGATTCGTTACAAAAAATCGAATCGCCTCCCATTAGGCGTCTTAAAAATTGTGATCACGCGCAATAGCATCAAACAGCGGCTCGCGAAAAACGCCATGCTGATTTTCGCCACCAACGCCGTCCAAACCTTTTTGACTGCCTTTATGCTGCTGATCATTACTCATCTCTTGATTACGCGCCATTTAGTGACAATGGCCAATTATACCTCTTCGCTGAATGTCCACCAGTTAGAGAGCATACTCGCGTTGCAGCGTCATCACCCGAAATACGGCAGCATGGATGAATTAGATATGGTGGTCGCCGCGTTAAATGATTTGCAGGTGCGCTTGAAAAGCGATATTATCCGCCGCCTCCGCGCCGAAGAGCGCCTCCGCAACATGTATGCGGAATTGGAAATGCGCGTGCAGCAGCGCACTGAAGAACTTGTGCTGATGAATCGAGAATTGCAGCAGGCCAAAGAAACCGCTGAACAGGCGAGCCGCTCCAAATCCATGTTTCTCGCCAATATGAGTCATGAATTGCGGACGCCGCTGAATGTCATTTTAGGGTACGCGCAAATCCTTGAGCAAGAGCGTGCGCTTTCTGCGCATGAGCACAAAGCGATTGAGACGATTCATCGCAGCGGGGAGCATTTGCTCCAAATGATTGACGACCTCCTGGAATTTTCAAAAGTAGAGACACAAAAGCTCGATTTACAGGCCAAAGATGTCGCATTGCCCAAATTTTTGCATGACATCGCGAACATGATGCGCATTCGCGCCTATCAAAAGCAGGTGAGCGTTGTCACGGATTTTGCGCCGGACTTGCCCGCGCGCATTTTGATTGATGAACACCGGCTGCGCCAGGTATTGCTCAATATTTTGAATAACGCGGTCAAATACACTGAGCAGGGAACCATTACCTTTCGCGTCTGCCAGCGTGATCACGCCGATGCGCCTTCCTCGATGACATTGCGATTCGAAATTCAGGATACCGGCATTGGCATTCCCGCCGATCAACTCGGAAAAATCTTTGACGCGTTTTATCAGGTTGACACCAATGCCGCTCACATTGAAGGCACCGGGTTAGGATTAGCCATCAGCCGCTCATTAGTGCGCATGATGGGAGGCGAGTTATGCGTCGAAAGCGAAGTGGGGCGGGGAAGCGTCTTCTGGTTCGATCTTTCCGTCGTCGCGATCTCGACGCACGCGTCGGAATCAAGCAGCCCGGATCATCGAATTACCGGCTATGTCGGCGAGCGTCGGCATATTCTCATCGTGGATGACGATCCGCAGAATCTTGCCGTCATGCGCGATATGCTCAGGCCGCTCGATTTTCGAGTTGACGACGCTGAACGAGGAGACATTGCGCTCGAAAAAATTCGAAACCGCCGACCAGACTTGCTCTTTTTAGACATCATCATGCCAGAGATGGACGGATTGGAAGTCGCCCGGCGGCTTCGGCAATTTCCAAAATGCGAGGCGATGCCGATTATTGCCATTTCAGCAAACATTTCCGAAGAATATCGTCAGAAAAGCCTTGAAGCAGGCTGTGACGAGTTTTTGTCGAAACCCGTCTATTTTGATCGGCTTTTCCAGATATTGCAGCAATATTTAGGGCTTGAATGGGTATATGAAAATGCGAAGCTGAAGCACTCCGCCACATGTATCCTCGAAGAACCGATTGGCGCGATCCCGCCATTGGAAGATTTGCAGACACTTTTCAGCGCTGCTCAGGCTCGAAATATTACTGCCATCAAAAAATGGCTTGACATGTTTCAGCAACGCGGGACGGAATATCAGGCATTTCTCTCGAACGTGCAATTCTATGCAGCCCAGTATCAATTCGACAGCATGGTCGAGTTTTTGGCCACTTATCTCAGGGGAGCGAATCCATGAGTGCGCAGTCTTCGATGCCGCATAAAGTTTTGATTGTTGACGATAAAATTGAAAATATCGCCATTCTCATTCACGTGCTGGAACGAGTCGGGTTTGAGTTGTTGGTTGCTAAAAATGGGCAAGAAGTGTTCGACGTGTTTCAGCATGCGTCTCCTGATATTATTCTGTTGGATGTCATGATGCCCGATATCAGCGGATTTGAAGTGTGTCGCCGCTTAAAAGCCAATGAGCAGACCAGGGATATCCCCGTCATCTTTCTCAGCGCGCTGATCGAACAGATTGATAAGTTAAAAGGCTTTGAATTAGGCGCGGTAGATTACATTACGAAACCGTTTCAACATGACGAAGTCTTAGCGCGAGTTAGAACCCATTTGACGATGCGCGACCTTCAAAAACGTCTCCAGGAATCAAATCAGCGCTTGCAGGAACGCACGAATGAATTAGAGGTCACGAATAAAGAACTGCGAAATTTTGCCTATATTGTGTCCCACGATTTAAAAGCCCCGCTGCGAGGCATTTCTCAGCTTTCGACCTGGCTGATTCAAGATCATGGCGATTCGCTGGCACAAGAAGGCAAAGAACTCCTCGATCTGCTGATTAATCGCGTCAAGCGCATGGACAGCCTGATTGACGGCATTCTGGCCTATTCCAGAGCCGGGCGGCTTGTGGAAACCGTTGATGAGATCGATCTGAACCTGCTGCTCGCCGATGTGATCAAAAGCTTGATGCCGCCGACGAACATTCAGGTGACGTGTGAAACGTCATTGCCGACTCTGAAGGGAAATACGACGCAAATCGCCCAGGTGTTTCAGAACCTGCTCAGCAATGCGATGAAATTCATGGACAAGCCCGAAGGCCGCATTCAAATCGGATGCCGCGAAGACGAGCATTTCTGGCGCTTCTGGATTGCTGATAATGGGCCGGGAATTGCCCCGCAATATCACGAAAGAATTTTCCAAATTTTTCAAACGCTCAACAGCACATCGGAAAATTCCGAAAGCAGCGGCGTCGGCCTCAGCATTGTGAAAAAAGTCATCGAAACGTATGGCGGGAAAATCTGGGTAGAAAGCGCCCTCGGCAGCGGCAGTACCTTCTGGCTTACGTATCCGAAAAACATCGCCGTCCACAATCTGCACACATCCTGACGCGCTGTCAGAGTCCCCCTGACAGAGCTTGATTATGCCAGATGCAGAAATGTTTCGCATAAGGCAAGCAGGGTATTAAGAATCGCCAATAACCGAATAATCAAAATTCTGGTTCGTATAGCTTGGATAACAGTTCTTCAAAGCTATCACACATACACAGGACTTACGCAAAAACCATTTTCAGCGTCGGGTTGCGCAGTTCGTTGTTCATAGACAGGACTTACGCAAAAAGCAAAAATCTCCTTGACATCGCCAGAGAATCTTGCATCTTCAGAAAATGTCGGAGGTGATAATGATGGATTCCGCTCGAATGAGTGCCCTGGCATATTGCCAATTCTTATTAAGCCCCCAAATCAATTATACGCTCACCTATTTTGCTGATCATGTCAAGAAATTTAGCCATGATCGCATCAATCGCTATCTGCGAGGGGAACATCTGCGTCCTCATCTCGTCTGGGAGAACGTCAGAACGGAGATGGTGCTGTCAGAACACGGTTATCTCATTTTTGATGATCCCGTGTTGGATAAACGCTATTCCTCCCACATTGAGGGCGTCCGGGTACAATATAGTGGCAACGCCCACGCCGTGATTCCTGGAATCGGCGTGGTCAGTTGTGTCTATGTCAATCCTGACCTTCACCGGTTTTGGGAGATTGACTATCGGCTCTACGATCCTGATGTGGACGGGAAGAGCACGCTCCAGCATGCGTGCGAGATGCTCTCGCAGGCGTGTTACAAACGCCGCCTCCTCTTTCGGGGAGTCTTGATGGACACCTGGTATGCCACGAAATGGTTCATGCGTGTCATTGAACGAATGGGGAAATGCTATTATTGTCCTCTCAAAACGAATCGTCTCGTGACGACCTCGGCGCTTGCCGGAACATATCAGCGCGTCGCGCCCCCCTGGGATGGACTCCAGAAGAAGACCTCTCCGGCAAACAGGTGCATCTCCGTGATTTCCCGCATGGTCATCGCGTGACCTTATTCCGCCTGTTGCGGTCTACCCCGTGCTCGGAACCGGTTGGGGATTTTCTCGTCACCAACGACCGGACTCCCCTTTCTGTCCAGGTTGTTCAAGAGGTTGTTGACCTGCGCTGGACAGTGGAGGAGTTTCACCGCGAGACCAAGCAAGAAACTGGGATTGAAGCCTGTCAATGCCGGATCGCTCGCATTCAACGGAATCATATCGCGTGTGCCATCCTGGCCTGGAATCGACTTCATACACTTGCAGAACACGCACAGACGACGATTTATCATCTCAAACACGCATTACTGGATGACTATATGAACAACGAACTGCGCAACCCGACGCTGAAAATGGTTCTTGCGTAAGTCCTGGGATACTGGTGCGCCAAAGACGGAATTTTCTGTTCAGTTTTTGGTCGCAACGGGCTGCCTTGCATCACCACGTGAAGACCGACGTATTCCTTCCGGCTTGCAAACCCAGAAATACGCGAAAATGATCCTGCCAGATGTTGAAATCTGAGGGCATACGTTCACCAACTTTGAGGTCGTTGTCTCTGCGTTCGAAGCCTCCTGGGGTATTGATGCCCTTATTGGTCTTGATTTTTTTCGCCGAGTTCTGATCAGTATTGATTATGCACACGGCATTCTTATGACGGAGCAATATCCGGGCCATAATAGCATGGTAAGTGGTTGTCAATAAAGGCATTGCTAACAAACGCATGGAGCAGACCACTGGGACGCACCGCAGTTTTAGCATATCCCTCTCGCATAACGGTTTGGTGCTTGTTTTGGGGGAGTTGCCCCCCGCTTGTTTGTGTCTGTCTTGAAGACATGTCACTGTTACAATAATACGGAGGTGTTTGTCTCAGCCACCATGCGCTGAAGGCTCAGAACGTCTGGGAAAAAACTGGATTGTAAGCGATTGGGAGAAATGAAAACTTGACATATGATGGCATGTTTTGGCTCAATGATATTCGGTAATTACACGAAAAATAAGACGCACAGGAGCTTGTAGGGGAATTGGGGCATAACGATGCGCATGAACGGCGACCAGGAAAGGCAGGCGGGAAAATTGGTTGCCGGAATTTAAGTGCAACAGCGCCTGCCTTTTCTGGCGCGTTATGCGCGGCGTTAGGGCTTCTTTCTCCAAACTGAGAGGAGAATTCCAACACAAAGAAGAAATCGTTGACAATTCTCATCTCACGCATCAACCTGTCAAATATAAGACATGTTGTAAAGATGCTGTGAGCCGAAGAAACATATACGATGCATCAACCGGAGAATGAACAGTGGAAATTCAAGAAGTTCCGAACACGAAGGCGCCAATAGAGTTGCTGTTGGAAGCAGACCCGTCAGTTGAGAAAATACAAGCGTACTTGCCACGATCACAATGTTTCGCCGCGATGCTTCAGGGCGAACCGGTCGGTGCGTATGTTGTGCAGTGTATTGCTCCGGGCGTCTATGAGTTGATGAGTATTGCGGTGTTGCCTGAACATCAACGGAAGGGCATTGGGTCGGAACTGCTCAAGCATGCCGTGACCACTGTCCGTAATATGGGTGCGCTCCGCCTTGAGGTCGGAACCGGGACGTTTGGGTATCAGCTTGCTTATTATCAGCGGGAAGGATTTCGAGTCGTTGCCATAGAGAAAGATTTCTTCCTGGTTAACTATAAAGAGCCGATCTACGAAAACGGCATTCAACTCAAAGATATGTTACGACTGGCGATGGATTATTAGACAATGCGTTTTACGCTATTCGATTCGTTGCATAATGAGCCGCTGTTCCAGAGGGCTTTTTCGCGTTGCCCCACAGACGACGGCGAACCTGATTTAAAACAAACGAATTTTCCCCTGGCTTTCGTATTCGAACGCTTCGGCATCGGGAGCGTGGAGATCGAAAACCTCGCGGCATAGCCCTCGTGTTATTACAAATTGTGGCAAAAGAGTCAAATGCTATTTTACGGGAACTCTCCTCACGTCACTAAGATGGGACGGAGGAGACGCTTGCTCCTGAGCGCAAAGGACGGGCGGAAAAATTGGTTGCTGAAAATCACGTTTGATTGCGCCCGCCCTTTCCATCCGGTGAGCAGGATGATAGAAGTTACATATTTCGTCTGAATCTCGCCGCAAAGGTTGCATCGCAATTCGCATCCATCGGCCAAACGCGCAACATGCCATCGGTCAATGTGCCGGTCAGCGGATTTTGCCAGCCTTCCAGCGTAAATTCCTGGCGTTGCGCTAAAAAGGCGCGAACGACCGCCTCATTTTCGGCCTCGCAAACCGAGCAGGTTGCATAGACGACCACGCCGCCCGGTTTTGCCGCTTTCGAAGCGCGCGATAAAATATCTAACTGCAATTGCGCCATTTCCGCCACGTCTTCTGCCTTCGCCGTCCAGCGGCAATCGGGATTGCGCCGCCATGTGCCTGTGCCGGTGCAGGGCGCATCAACTAATACGCCATCTACGCTGCCGTGTTTCACCGGCAATTTGGCCTCATTCCAGGGGCGCGGCGAGATATTGGAAAATTGGGCGCGGCGGGCGCGTTTGCGCAGTTCTAAAAGTTTATATTCGCGAATGTCTGAGGCGATCAGCGTGCCTTTGTTCTGCATCATCGCCGCAAGCTGCAACGTTTTGCCGCCTGCACCGGCGCAGGCGTCCCACCAGCGTTCGCCAGGTTTCGCCTGCGTGGCAATGCCGATCATCTGCGACGCGAAATCCTGCAATTCGAATTTTCCATCTCGAAAACTTTGTAATTCGAACAAATTGACTCGCGCCTGTTCAAGACAGAGGGCCTGTGGCAGCATGGCCGTGAGTGTTGGGACAAGCCCGGCAGAGCGAAGTTCCAGAATCAACGCTTCGCGCTCGACTTGTGCGCGAAGCCAGAGCGGCGGACGCTGCTGCAAATATGCCAAGAAACTCAAATACGCCTGTTCATCAAGCGGCACACACTGTTGTAGCCATCCTGGCACAAGCGCTGCGGCGTCGAATGGCGTTGCGCGAAATAGTTCGCGTAATCGTCGCGATTTTTCGGCAAGCGTCAACGCGCCCATCCCATGCGAAATGTGGGGCAGGTTCGCGGTCTGCTGCCATTCTTGCGCAACCGGATGCAATTCAGCATTATCGAGCAGATGCGCCGCGTATAACAAGCGCGCCCATTCCTCGGATCGTTCACCGCCATCGTCCCAAAGAGACTGGGAATCTTCCAACAGTTGCCGCAACCAGCCCCACCAACGAAACAGGCTGAATAATGTTTCGGCAATCATGCGCCGGTCGCGCGAGCCGAGTTTTTTTATATCGCGGAAATATGCGTTGACAACGCGATCCGCTGGATTGCCACTTTTGAAGACATCGCGAGCGACCTGATGAATCGCCGTGGCGTAACTTCGCGCCTGATTTGCTAACAATGCCATATCTACATTTCCTCATTTTTATTAGGATGCTCCACCAGACCCTCATAGAAGATAAGCGTGAAACGTTGTAATTGTCAGGATTTTTGTCAAGTTTCGAATATGAATGTCACGAAGAACTTGACAAGTTTACGGGAAATTCGTTTGCGATATTTCAGCCTGACAAGAGGGGGGAGGTTTATTCGACTGATCCGGGTCGCGCCCGGAGTCACATTACAAAGGACGGTTTATGTTACAGGTCGAGAATTTACACGTCAAATATGGGAATATCGAAGCGTTGCACGGCATTTCATTTTTCGTGAACGAAGGGGAAATGGTCGCGCTGCTCGGCGCGAACGGCGCAGGCAAATCCACCACTCTGATGAGCATTATGCGGATGCCGCCGCCGGAAGGCCCGCTGGTGACACAAGGGGATGTGCGTTTCAACGGCGAAAGCTTGTTAAATGTGCCATCTCACACTGTCGTTGCGGAAAAAGGGATCGGGCTTGTTCCGGAAGGCCGCCATATTTTCGGCAATCTGACGGTGTTGGAAAACCTGAAAATGGCGACGTTTGCCCGCAAAGACCACGAGCAGATTGAACAAGATTATGATCGCGTGTTTTCGCTGTTTCCGCGTTTAGCTGACCGCAAGCACCAACGCTCGGAGTCGTTGAGCGGCGGCGAACAGCAGATGTTGGCGGTCGGGCGAGCGTTCATGAGCGGCGTGAAAGTGATTTTGCTGGATGAACCGTCTATGGGCTTGTCGCCGCTGCTGATGAAAGAGCTATTCAAAGTGCTGAAGCAATTAAACGACGCCGGAACGACGATTTTATTGGTCGAACAGAACGCGCATCTTGCCCTGAAATATGCGCATCGCGCGTATGTGCTGGAAAGCGGCCAGATTGTCATGGAAGGACCTGCCAAAGAATTGGCGAAAGACCCGCGCATCGAAAAGGCGTATTTGGGGTAATCCAGAAGAAGAGTCAGACACTTGGAAAGTATCTGACTCTTGCCTGTTTATCATTCAATTCCATCAAGCTGTTCTATTGTAGTTACGTATGCCGTCGCGAACGGAAACGCGGGTCGAGCCAATCGCGCAGGCCATCGCCGAACAAGTTGCCGCCCATAACGGTCAGCGCAATCGCCGCGCCGGGGAGAATCGCGGCATACGGCTGCTGCGCCATAAAATTTTTCGCTTCTTGCAACATCGCGCCCCAACTCGGCAGCGGCGGCTGCGTTCCCAATCCTAAAAAACTCAGCCCCGCCTCAATCAAAATTGCGTTCGCAAATGATACCGTCACTTGCACAATCAGCGGCCCCATGATATTCGGCAGAATGTGGCGCGTGATGATTCCCCAATCCGATGCGCCGAGCGCCACCGCCGCCTGCACGTAGTCTTCATGCCGGATTGCTAACACCTGCCCGCGCACTAATCGCGTAAATGACGGAAGAAAAATTATCGCAATGCTCACCGTCGCTTGCAGATGCCCAGGCCCTAACGCCGTAATGACCGCCAACGCCAACAACAGCGACGGAAACGCTAACAGGCCGTCCATCGCGTGCATAATCACGAGATCGCCCCATCCCTGCCGATAACCGGACAACAGGCCGAGCGCAAGGCCAGGCACGGCGGCGAACAATACGGAAAGCACGCCAACAGCGCAGGCGATGCGGCTGCCATAAATCGCGCGCGAAAACAAATCGCGCCCGAAAAAATCTGTGCCGAACAGATGCGACGACGAGGGAAGTTGCATCCGCTCGCCGTAGTTCATTGCATCGTAGTCGAATGGCGCGATTTGCGGCGCGAACGCCACGCAGATCATGAGCGCGAGCAGCACGACTCCTCCTGCAAATAACGCTTTATTATGGCAAAGAAAAGATGGCATGATTCCAGGAGGGCAACGCTGGCTTTTGCCGCAAAAGCCAGCGTTTGCCCTCCTTATTGTCGCTTACGATTGCAATGACACTTTCGGATTCAACGCTCCATACATCACATCAATCAGCAAATTCAGGCCGGTGAACATGATGGCGAGCAGCACGACACCACCCTGCACGACCGGAAAATCACGGCCTGAAATCGCGTTCAGCAGCAGTCGCCCGATGCCAGGCAAGCCGAAAATCTGCTCGATGATAATTGCGCCGCCGAAGAGTTCGCCAAGTTGCAATCCGGCAATCGTAATAACCGGCAATAGGGCATTGCGCAGCACATGATGCAGAATGACGCGCCATTCGTTGATGCCTTTAGCGCGGGCGACAATCACGTACTCTTTGTGTAGCTCGTCAAGCATGGCAATGCGAATCATGCGGGTGAGGACGGCGGCGCGAATAAGGCCAAGCGCAAACGCTGGCAGCAACAAATGATGCAGCCATTCGGCAGGACTTTTTGAAAATTCGATATAGCCGAGCAATGGAAACCATTTTAAGTGAACGCTGAACAACAGCATCAACAGAATGCCGAGCCAGAAACTCGGCACGGCCAGCCCGACCTGCGCCGTCGTCAAGCTGAAGAGATCAACCCATGACCAGGGGCGCAATGCGGCAGCAAGGCCAAGCGGAAAAGCGATGAGCATTGCGATCAACATCGCGAATGCCGCTAACCAGAAAGTCACATGAATTCGACGAAATAGCATTGACAACACTGGTTCCTGCGAGCGGAGCGAGATGCCGAAGTCTCCCTGACAAATTTCGCCGAGCCAGCTTAGATATTGAAACGCAAGCGGGCGATCAAGCTTCAATAAAACACGCACTTCCTGCACGCGCTCCACCGGAGCTTCTATGCCGACAATTAATTGTGCCGGATCGCCGGGAATCAGGCGAAGAATAATAAAGACAATCGTTGCAACGATGAGCACCGTCAAACACGATGCTGCCAACCGCCGAATCACATAGTGAACTCTCATAAGGCGCAATGGATTCGAAGAAAATAATTTTTGTCAAGGACTTATAATTCTACGATGATGTGATGCGAATAAAGAAGAAGGATTGAAGAATGAGAGGGAGTTGCCAGACACGTTGCAAGCATCTGGCAACTGATTTCCTATGCGGCAGCAATAGAATGTTGCGCCACCAGGTCTTTGATTTCTTTCATATAACGCGAATATTCCTGCGAGTTGAAAGGACTGTAATTGAAGTTTTTATACACGCCAGTCAATCGCGTAAAGAAATCGCGTACCTGTTCTTTTTCGGTAAACGTGAATTCGCGCTGAATCAACCCACGCAGCAAACGGAAACTCTCAAGCTGGCGGTCTCGCGGCATCGAGACATCTACTTCATCGAAGGCATCTTGTTGCAAATAAACCATATCCAACAGCATGGATTTTTGCCAGGTGACGAAATCTTCGATGGAGACGCCTTCTTCGCCGGTCACCTGCATCATCTGATAAATCGAGTCGCCGCGTTCCAACAATTCCTGCATCGCGCTCACGCTATCCACCCAACCAGATTCGAGGTTCGCCTCAAACCATTTTTTCAACTGTTCGAGATAACGCGACCATGAAATCAACGGATCGATGGCCGGATAATACCGTTTATACGCGCGATCATAGGACAGACCGAGGAAGGTTTTGACCGTTGCCAAAGTCGCCTGCGTCACAGGTTCTTCGAAGTTTCCACCGGCTGGAGATACTGTTCCGATCATCGTCAAACTGCCGATTGAGCCATCCGGGCATTTAATGACGCCCGCGCGTTCGTACACGTTTTTAATAGATGAATCCAGATAGGCCGGGAACGCTTCTTCGCCCGGAATTTCTTCCATGCGGCCTGAGGTTTCCCGCATCGCTTGCGCCCAGCGCGATGTGGAATCCGCAATCACTAACACGTTATAGCCCATCTGCCGGTAATATTCTCCCAGCGTCATGCCGGTATAAATTGACGACTCCCGCGCTGCCACTGGCATGGAGGACGTGTTACAGATAATCACGGTGCGATCCATCAGCGATCCGCCGGTTTTCGGGTCTTTCATTTCAGGATATTCGGTAATTGTTTCCACAACTTCGCCCGCGCGCTCGCCGCAAGCAACAATGATCGTGATGTCAATAGTCGAATATCGGGCGATTAAACTTTGCAGCACCGTTTTTCCTGCCCCGAACGGCCCCGGAATACATCCCGTTCCGCCGCGAGCAATCGGGAAAAATGTGTCAATGATCCGCAACGTCGTGGTCAACGGTTCTTGCGGATACAGTCGTTCGGCGATGCGCCGGCGAATCATCGGCTCTGGAATCGGTCGCCGCACTGGCCAGCGCTGCACCATCGTCAATTGCCGCTCTTTGCCGTCAGCCGTCCGAATTCTGGCAATCGGGGAATCAATCGTCGCGCTTCCCTCGTAAATCCAGGTGACTTCCACTTCGTTCGCTTCATCGAAGGGCACCATGATTTTATGTTTGAACGGACCTTCCGGCACTGTTCCAAGCGGTTGACCGGCGACAAGTTTATCGCCGATTGCCACGCACGGCGTAAACGTCCATTTTTTTTCACGATTCAGCGGAGCGACATCCACGCCTCGCGGCAGAAAGAATCCATGCGCTTTCGCGATGACTTCCAATGGCTTCTCCAATCCATCAAACACCTGCGCTAAAATGCCGGGACCGAGGGAGACAGAGAGCAATTCTCCGGTTAAATCCACCGGATCGCCGACGCGGACGCCAGAGGTGTCTTCGAAAACCTGCATATCAGCGGTATTGCCTTGAATGCGCAGGACTTCCGCCATCAGCCGCTCGTTGCCAACACAGATATACCCCACCTCATTTTTCCGAATCGGCACATCGCGCACCTCAATCGTCACAAGGCTTTCCTGCACTGCAACAACCCAGGCTGTTCCGGGAGTCGGAGAGGTGTTCTTATTGAGTTGTTCAGTTGAAGAGTTGTTGGTGCTCATTCATTACCTCCGATACCAAATCGTCAAATCGCGCTTTCGCTGCCTTTACATCCTGGGAAAGCCATTGTTTCAGCAGCCCCCATTTAAAAAGGTAAGCGAGCACAGATTCTATTCCAAAATCGGTTGTCTGAATCATACGGTCAACATGATTCCAGAGTTGTTTCAATAAAAATCGTTCAAGGGCAAGCGTTTGTCCCTGTTCAAGATACGCTTTCGCTTGCGGAATCCAGGGATAGACCGCTTTGAGTTTAAAATCAGGGTCATCCCACCGTTGTTCAATATAGCGCACCCAGGGGCCGACCCCCCAGACTTCTGCGGACGACGGAGCAGGTTGGCCGCGATAACGGCGGCGCAGCGCGGCCATAATGGTGCGCATGTCGGCAGCAAACGCGATCATGTCGTGTAAGATGGGATGTTGCGTGGCGTCCATCATTTTGCGATACCGTTCCACCATCTCCTGATCGGTGCGCTCAGCGGGATGACGCCGCCATTCTAAGAACTCCAGAGATCGCACCACAAGTTCCACATCTTCCGGCTCAAGCATCGCCAGACGCTCCCGCATGCGTTTTTCGTTGATCGGCAAACGTTCTGCCGCTTCAAATGGCGGAAGATATGGCAGACTCGCGATTAACGTGTAATAGGCATGTTGCCCCATAGCGGCCCTCCCCTATTCAATGCCCTGCACAATGGCGCGATAGCGAGGGAGCAAATGCTTCAAGATTAAATCAGCCAGCGCATCCTCGCTGAAATCAAAGACCACGTCTTCGCCGACTAACTTGACCTTTATGCCTCCGCTGAGTGCGCTAGACGGTTTTAATTCGACCTGCTGCCGGAGCATCTCGCTGGTTTCGCGCCGCACAAACGCCTTGAGTCCTTCCGAACTCAGCACTTTTTCCGGCACCAGAATTTCGAGCGGCTGATCCACAGGAATTTTTTCTGTCGCCGCCCCAACAATCGAAACGAGTAATTGCCGGAGAAATGTTTCTTCATGCAGTTCTTTGGAGACTAAGCGTTTGACATGCATTTCAAAGGCTTTTTTCAATCCGGAAGCCAATTCTAACTCTGTATCCCGCACCGCTTTTTTCAACGATTCGTCGGCCATGCGTTTGTCTTTTTCAATGGCTTCTTTCGCCTCTTTCAGCAACGCGTCTCGTTCCGCTTTCGCTTCGGATTTAATGCGGGCGGCTTCTTCTTTCGCCTTTTTGATAATTTCTTCCGCTTTATCCTTTCCAGATTTTACACCATCATTTTTCAGGCGCTCGATAAGCGCCTGAACGCCGACTTGAGTTTTGATCGGTTCTGCCATGATCTTACGCCCCTCCCTGCGGCAGCGAGCCTGCAAGCACTAATGCAAATACTAACGCAAACACGGCAAACCCTTCTACCATTGCTGCCGGAGCGAGCGAGATGCCAAAGACTTCCGGCTTATCCTTGGAAACATTGATAGCCGACGCACAGGCATATCCTTGATAAACTGCGCTCGCCATTAATGCAATTCCAGCAAACAAGCCAATCCCTAACAGCCCAACTGCCGCTGCCGGATTATTGACAGAACGGCTTAATGTCAAAGTGACGACGATGCCATAGATCGTCTGAGACGCGGGCATTGCCGACACGCCGATAAATTTACCATATCCACTTTCTGTTGCCAGCATTGCCCCACAGGCCGCCTGTCCGGCGCGAGAACATCCAATCGAACTTCCGACGGCACCAAGCGCCATTGGCGCAAATACTCCCACCCATGCCAATACCATAATCATTCCTTCCACAAGCCACTCTCCTTTCTGGCGAACGCTTTGAACAGGTATCCCTCTTCAGGCATGCCCCAGTTGAAAAATTCAATATAATTGAGCCGTAATCCATGAATCACGGCTCCCATTAACGACAGACCAAAATTTAACACATGTCCGAACACGATCACAAAAATCGCCAACAAGACACCAATCCCCGGCACCGCGTCATCAAGCGCCATGCCCAGCGAATTAAATGTTCCAGACAATGATGATCCCGCCAGCCCTAAGGCGAACAAACGCAGATAACTCAACGTGTCGCCGAACGCCCCGGAGAGGCGCGGCACGATATTGAGCCCGCCAAGTGCGCGTTTCCACCAGATCGGATTCGGACTGTTAAACCAGAACGCCAATCCGCCGCCACCCAACATCGCAAGAATCCCGAGGATTTTCACGAATGTCAGGAAACCTGTTCCCATCGAGCCGATCCAGACTAAAAATCCTCCAGTAATAATGCCAATCCACCCGATTGGCACCCAGCGCTGCGGGGAATTGCCTTTACACCGGAAATCGGCAAAATTTCCGATGGAAAGATGAAGGACGCCAAAAAAAATCGAAAGAATCATCATGACATTATAATTATTGACATCAAGTATCTGAAAATTTGCGAGAAATGTGTGGGGTTTCGGCATGATGCCAAAATATCCCCCTACCATCATCCCCCAGATAATACATGCGCCAACAATATACGTCATGAGTCCTCTCATGCGCTTCATCGTTTTACTCTGTCCCCATGCCTTCCATTTCCAGAGCAGCAGCAGCCCTAAAAGCGCGCCATATCCAGCATCGGAGATGATAATCGCAAAAAACAAGACGAATGAGAAAAACACGACAATAGACGGATCCCACAACCGATAGCTTGGGGTCATGTAGAATAAGACTAAATCCTGCCCGCTTGCAAACGAATGCTCATTCTCCAGCAACGTTGGCGGCAGTTCATCTGGTCCAGGTTCTTCGATTTCCAACACCATCGTATGCTGCTCGGCGTACGCAAGCAGCATATCCCGTTGATGCGCAGGCGCCCAGGCTTGCAACGCAAATAAGGTAGATTCATCATAAGTCTGTTGGGCAACAACTTCGCGAGCGGCCAGGTCTTCTAACCAGGTGATCTTCTGCGCAAGCAACTTACACCACCGCGTCAGGCTTTCGCGTTTCGCCTGCAAATCTTCCAGTGTGATTTCAACCGCCTCTAACTCGTGTTCTAATTCTTTGGCCGCACGATTTCCAGTTCGAACTCTTTGCACAGGCATGAGTTCTGGCTCATTTTGCGAAATCACGATAACATAATGAAAACGATTATCATGTTTCACTTCCTGCCAAACATAATCCGCGGGAATATCTTTCATTTGATATTCCGGAATAAGATAAAACCAGAATCTATTACCAGCCAGTTCGTCAAGAGGTGGAAATTCAAAATCTCCCCAGGGTGTCAGGTGCGCAATCCGCTCTAATAAAAAATCGCGCTTATCATTCAATGTTCCGATCTGACTTTTCAGGTTCAAGGTCTCTCGCTCGATGCGTAGAGGATCGAATTCATCAAATTTCCCGACTTGTTTACGCCGGTTGGGGCAACTGAGAAGAAAATTTAATGCTTCTCGCGCTTCCGAACTTGGTCCGCTATGTCCTGAAATTTCACGTTCAGGATTCAACGAGATGATATGCAAACAACCACACTCTTGCAAATCTTCAAGTACGCGGGATTTATCCGAAAGATAGCCATAGGCCGTGACCTTCACAAGGGCAACAATGCTCATGCTTCCGCTCCTTCCTGATTAAACTCCTGGCGTTTGCGCTGATTAACCGATTTGGCAATCTTCGAGCGCACGACCGCAGATCGTTCTCCATCACCTAAGAAGATTTGAATCCGCTGAATATTTTTTTTCGCCGTCGGAATCAAAATTTTATCAAACAAGTTGACACGCTGCGTGATTCGCCGAACAGCCAATTCAAGATCGCGTACCCGCCGTTCTGCCACTTGCGTTTCAACTCGCAATCGCGCAGCCTCCTGAAGTTTGTCCACCAGGTTATCCACCCAGTGCGGCTTTGCCAAACGGGAGTATGGAAACACTTCAAAGTCAATGCGTTCTAATTTTGGCAATTTAACACCGACGACATTTTCCTGCGTCATGGTGATGTGCGTAATACGCACTAAACCAGATAACTTCATCTCTTCATCCGCTAACATCGGCAATTGCGCGGCAAACGACTCACTCATCCCTCGTGTTGCATTTTCAACCTCGGCAAGCCGCACACGAGCTTTGTTCAATTCCGCTGACAACTGCATTCGCTTCAAATCTAACGACGGCAATAACTTTTTATACAACTTCAGCTCGTTCCGTTGTTTTTGCAGGCCGCTTTTGGTCAGTGATAATTTTGTCATAGGACATTACCAGGCGTTATGCCGCCGCTGTTTGCTGTTTCGGGAAATATTTGTCCACCAGATGTTGTTTCATCAATAGTTCCTGCGGTTCAAAACATTCCGCCAAGGTCTGCCAACAGGCATCAAGCGCCGCATTAAACGGCATAGACGCACGGATATTCATAAATCGTTCGCGAAATAATCCGCCGAATTTCAGCAGTTTTTCATCAAACGGCGATAACTCGAACGCCATCGCCTGCTTGCGCTCGGCTTCAGTGGCTCCGGCGTAAAAACGAATCATGGTGTTCATGATCTGCGAATGGTCTTCGCGTGTGACCTTGCCAATAACACGTTGTTTTAATCGAGAGAGCGACCCAAACGGATCAATCACGCCGTCATGCAGATAAAATTGGCCTTCAGTAATATATCCGGTATTATCCGGAACAGGATGCGTCACATCATTGCCGGGCATGGTGGTGACGGTCAAGATCGTCACTGAACCGGCACCTTTGAAATCACATGCTTTTTCATACCGCTTGGCAAGCTGCGTGTAGAGATCGCCAGTATAACCGCGCGTCGCCGGAATGCGTTCCATGGCGACGGCAACTTCTTTCATGGCGTCCGCATAGGCCGTCATGTCGGTCATCAGCACGAGAACACGCTTATTTTCTTCAACGGCGAATTTTTCCGCGACCGCTAACACCATATCTGGAACAGAGAGACGTTCGACGATGGGATCAGAGGCGAGATTCACAAACATCACGGTTTTATGAAACACCCCATGTTCTTCAAATTGGGTGCGGAAGAAATGGTAATCATCAAAAATCAGCCCTAACCCGCCAAACACCAGAATATCGGCGTCAGCCTGAAACCCGATGCGAGCTAATAAATCGTTATACGGTTCGCCTGCGACTGAGAAGATGGGGATTTTCTGGCTTTCGACCAGACAATTGAACAGGTCAACCATCGGCACATCGGTCTGAATCATTTTTTGCGGCAAGACGCGCATCGTTGGATTAACGGTTGGGCCGCCGACTTCGATTTGCGGCTCAGTGCTGATATCCGGACCATCATCCAACGGTTCGCCTGAACCGCGAAAGATGCGGCCTAAAATATTCCAGGAATACGTGACTTGCTGCTGATGCCCGAGAAAGCGAACGCCAGCGTCGGTCGAAAGTCCCTTGCCGCCAGCAAACACTTGCAAACTGACGATGCTGTGGTCAATCGAAACTACTTTTGCCAGCGAGGATTCTCCATCAACATTCTCGACAATGGCTAATTCCCCCAATGCCGCGCCTTCTGCCTTGACTCGGATAGTATCGCCGACAATTTCGAGGACTCGTGTATGACGAATAAGGTCTTGAATCATGATGTTTTTACCTCACAAAGAATGAAAAATGCAACAATCTGCATGAAATAGTGGCAAGATTTTTTTGAAGAACCACTTCTTTCATAAAACTCTTTTAGAAGTCAAGGAAAAAATTAGGTAAATAATAATGTGAACAAATTTATGAAAAGCACACGATGACTCGATGAGAGCAAGAGACGCCTCTATGCTAAAAATCTCAGCGTCTTCCCTAATTTTTCATTTGACACAGTGTCAAGAGTGTGAAAAGAGTGTGGATATCCAAAATTTTGGCAGATGCGATCATCGCAGTGCCTATATATCCGCCTGTCTGCATTCCATTATGAACATGAATTGGGGGTCGAGATCGTGAAAAAGGTCAAAACGTTGTGTTTCCGCGCATCTCGATGCGTAATTCTTTCAGCTTGATGTCGCAAAAGTATTATGCCCTGTGCGTTGACGATGAACAGGCGATCCTTAATCAGCTTTCGGCCCAGTTAGAGCCTCACTTCGATGGATTTTGCGAGTTTGAATATGCCGAAAATGCTGCCGATGCGCTGGCAATCTATCGCGAATTGATTGAACACGGCGAACGAGTCTGGCTGGTACTTTGCGATCAGGTGATGCCAGATATGCTGGGAGATGAATTACTGGCCAAAATTCACGAACTCGATAACCGAATCGTCAAAGTCTTACTCACAGGTCAAGCGGGGCTGGAATCTACGATCCGGGCGATTAATCATGCGGGACTGAATTATTATATCGAAAAACCCTGGCATAAAGATGATTTACTCCTGATCCTTGATAAACTGAAATTTCAGTATGAAATGACGTTCATTTTAAATGAAATTAATTTGCAATTCGCCTCGTCCATCAATTTAGATGAAACACTCGCTATCGTTTTTTATAATATCCTGAATATCATTCGCGCTGAAGCCGGATCGATCTTTTTAGTTGACGAAAGCCGCAAAGAATTAATCTGTCGCGTCTGCCAGGGACCGACGGATAATAGCCTGCTCGGCATACGGATTCCTATCGGTACTGGCATTGTCGGGCATGTCGCGGAAACGCGCCAAATTGACATTACGATGGATGTCAAACACGATAAACGGCACTATTCGAGAATTGATCAACAGACGGGCTTTGTCACGCGCTCGATGGTGTCCGTGCCGCTGATCAGCAATGATGAGATGCTGGGCGTTATCCAGGTCATTAATAAAGAGCACGGCAAAAATTTTTCGCAAGATGATGTCAATCTATTAAAAGCGCTCAGCAATGGCGCCGCGATTGCCATTCAAAACGTCAAATACGCGCAGCGGCTGCTGCAAGAAGAACGCATTCGCAGCGAGTTGATGATTGCGCACCAGATTCAGCAGCGGATTCTTCCGGGTGCGTTTCCGGGGCATCCGGCCATTCATTTCGAAGCGGTCAATAAACCGGCGAAAGTAGTGAGCGGCGATTTTTACGATTATTTTCAGGTCAGCGACGACGAATTTGCCTTTATAATCGGCGATGTCTGCGGCAAAGGTGTGCCAGCGTCGATTTTTATGGCAAGCTCCCGCAGCATCATCAAATCGCAGGCGGTGTCGAATCCGCATCCGACAAAAGTGATGCCGATGGCGAATAAGCTGATTGCGCAAGACGCGCAGCCTGGCATGTTTGTCACGGTGTTTTACGGGTTATACAATATCAACACGCGCGTTTTGCAATTCACCAATGCCGGTCATACGTTGCCGCTGCTGTTGCGTCGAAGCGCCTGCTGTTGCTCGTCGTTGTTTAATACCAATCTGCCAATGGGGCTGTTCGAAACGGTGCAGTTTACATGGGCGCACATACGATTAGAACCCGGCGATACCTTAATTTTGTACACTGATGGGGTGAACGAGGCTGAAAATAGCGAGCGCAAGCAATTCAGCGTCGAACGGTTAGTGCAGTTGATTCTCGATTGCCAGCGGCACTCTCCGCGTGAACTATTACATGAAACGCTTGAACAATTATCTTCCTTTACTGAAGGGCAAGAACAGAAAGACGATATTACGTTATTAATCGTACAGGTGTGATTGTTGTTTTTATGAACCACGTTTTTCCGTCAGCGTTCGCAGATTGGCTGATTTAACGCATATCAGACCAATTTCCGAGCGACGCGCATTATGCCACAGTTTGTGAATCATGGGTATCGTTTGTTTTATCGCGAGCAAGGTGATGGCTCGTTGTTGCTGGTCCTGCCAGGCAATACGGCATCTTCTGCCTGCCACGACGGCGAATTGGCGTATTTCGGACGCCGTTACCGAACGGTCGGGATTGATTTTGTTGGCACAGGCCAATCGGATCGCTTGCAAGCCTGGGGCGACGATTGGTGGGAACGTTCTGTCTATGATGTCGCCGGATTAATTCAGCACCTTGGCGAAAAGCAAGCCGTCTTATTAGGCACGAGCGATGGGGCGATCATCGCGCTACTAACAGCAATTCTTCAGCCGGATCGCGTCCGCGCAGTGATTGCCGATAGTTGTATCGAACGCTATCCAGCGGCGTTGTTGCGCATGGTCATCGCAGAGCGAAGCCAGCACAGTGATAAACAGGTCGCCTTCTGGCGCTTAGCGCATGGCGACGACTGGAAACAGGTGGTCGAGGCGGATAGCGCTCGCCTTAAACGGCTTTCAGAGCATGGCGAGCTTGATTGGGCGCAGGGGCGATTGCGCAACATTAAATGCCCGGTGCTGCTGACCGCAAGCCTGTCAGATCGCAGTTTGCCGGACGTTGGCGCCAAAGTTTGCCGCATGGCGGAGCAAATACCTGAAAGTCGCGTATTTCTTGTGAATGCCGGCGATCACCCGCTGATGTGGAGTCGGAGAGAAGATTTCCTGCATACGTGCGATATGTTTTTAAAAAACTTACCACTGAAGTCATAAGGATGCAATTACGTATGCCTACTCCTAATATTCTTCAAAAAATTTTAGCGCAAAAAACGCTTGAAATTGCTGCGGCAAAAAACACAATTTCCGCGCAAGAATTACAAGCTCGCATTGCTCTGATGGGTCCAGCACGATCTTTGCGAGACGCCTTGCAGCGCAATGGCCTTTCTGTCATTGCCGAAATCAAGAAAGCGTCACCGTCAGCAGGCGTGATTCGGGAAAATTTTAATCCGCCGGAAATTGCCAGATCGTATATCAACGCCAGCGCAGATGCGATTTCGATGTTGACCGACGAAAAATTCTTTCACGGCTCGCTGGCGTATATCCCGCAGATACGCCCATTCACGCCAATTCCAATTCTCCGCAAGGATTTTATTATTGATCGTTATCAACTCCTTGAAGCTCGCGCCGCCGGAGCAGATGCCGTGTTATTGATTGTTGCCGCCTTAGAAAAAGCGCAATTGCGCGATCTCTTGCGGCAAACGCGCGAGCTCGGCATGGAGGCGCTAGTTGAAACGCATACCGCCGCCGAAATGGACATCGCTCTCGACGCTGGCGCGGATATCATTGGCATTAATAATCGCAGCCTTGAAACGTTTCAAATCGATCTGGCGACCACAGAACAACTTGCGCTACTTGCGCCTGAAAGCGTCGTTATTGTCGCTGAAAGCGGCTTGCACACCAGGGATGACGTCCAGCGGATGATTGCGGCTGGCGTAGATGCGATTCTCGTTGGCACGCACTTTATGAAATCGCCCGACCCCGGCGCAGCGCTCCAAGCATTCTTATCTGGAAGAGGAGAATGCTGATTCGCTGAAGCCTTCCATTTATTTATGCGTGTGAAAATTTGCGGCATGACGAATATTGAAGATGCGCTGTTCGCTTGCGAGCTTGGGGCGGATGCTATCGGCCTGATCTTTTATGAAAAAAGCCCGCGTTACATCGCAATGGAACAAGCGGCAACACTTGTTGCACAATTACCCGAACATGTGGCGAAAATTGGCGTATTCGTCAAGACTCCGCCTGATGAAATCCGCCAGCATATCACATGCCTTGGCTTGACTGCCGTTCAGTTTCACGGAGATTACCCGCTCGATATTCTTGCGCAATTTCCGCGAGAAAGCGTTATTGCTGTCGCGCGTGTCGGCACAGACTTTCAAGTGCAAACCCTTACGCAATTTCACGAAGTGGCAACTGCTGTACTGCTCGACACCCAGAAACGCGGACTCTATGGCGGCACTGGTGAAACATTCGATTGGCAGGCCGCGATTGATGCGAAAGCGTTTGCCAAAATTATCCTGGCAGGCGGGCTGAACCCCGATAATATTGCGGAAGCTGTTGTCTCAGTCAATCCATACGCACTCGACATCAGCAGCGGCGTCGAAGCGGCGCCCGGCAAAAAAGACAAGGCAAAACTCCGTCGCCTTTTCGAACAGCTTGCTCCATTTCTCCCAAACCGGCAAACGAAGGGATTTCCTTTCGACTAAATTCCCTGATAACTCCCCAACACTCCCTTTAACAGGCTCAGGGAATGCCACTGCCCATTCCCTGAATCTACCGAAAGAGAAGAAGGTGTCAGACGCTTCCAAAGTGTCTGACACCTATTTCCTCGCTATAGCGTCGGTGTCATTACACGTAACAGCTTGCTCCGAGGAGGAGATCGCAGCAAATCCTCTCATAAAAAATACAGGGAAGAATAATTGCATGACTCATTGCGACATCTAATTATCTTAAATATAAAACTTATTCAAGATAAAAACATAAAAAATCTTCACGAAACATATTAGGTAAAAAGGCTATTTTTAATATTTACGTATAGCATATATCTTCTTCATAGATTTTATGAAAGAAATGAATATTTTATATAATTATCTTATCTTATGAATTTAATTGTAAATTCAGACAAAACGAGACCAAAAGAACGCATCTTTGTATTATAACAAAAAAATCTTATGTTTTTTGCTTGACAAGAGCAGAGAATAAATAGTTATGTCTTGTCCGACGAGTAAACGGCAAGTTGTCAAACGCCAGTGAAGTAAATTAAATTTTCATCCTTAGCATAAGAGAATTGTTTGCGATATCCAGCGCGATTTTCTTATTCATGCAAGGAATTGGCGAGGAGGATGCCATGA
The DNA here is from genome assembly GCA_000739515.1 of Candidatus Moduliflexus flocculans. Taxonomy (GTDB): domain Bacteria; phylum Moduliflexota; class Moduliflexia; order Moduliflexales; family Moduliflexaceae; genus Moduliflexus; species Moduliflexus flocculans. The sequence continues at coordinate 180,645 of DF820457.1, read as the reverse complement.
AAAAAGCATTAATGGTGATGTTGAGCGTGTTGATGGTGGTTTCGATGTTTCAGCCAGTTCAGGCAGAAAAAGTGACGTTGAAGATGTTTCACTATCTGGAAGTGACCGATCCGGTGGCGATGAAAAACTGGGATGAAGTCTTAACCGCCTTTAAAACGGCGAACCCCGACATCGAATTGGAACTTGAGTACCTCACCAACGAACCGTACCATAATAAATTACAAACGCTGTCAGTCGCCAATGAATTGCCAGACGTGATGTTCCTCTGGCCGGACAAACGAACAGGATACGTCACGGCGAGCGGCAAGATCAAAGACCTGCGCGAGTTCTTGAAAGGCCATGAAAGTGAATTTGTTGATGGCGCATTAGTTCCGCAGGGACCAAATGGAGAGATCTACGAACTTCCAGAACAGATGACAGATACGCATGTCATGTTTGTCAACGAAAAGCTCTTGAAGGATTTGGGATTGACGTTTCCGAATACGCTGGACGAACTGATTGCGCAGGGCGAAAAAATTCGCGCGGCCGGCCTGATCCCGATTGCGATGACGAACAAAGACGGCTGGCAGATGCAGTCCTGCTTGTTAAGCGCTCTGACGGAACGTGCTGGCGGCATGGAATGGTATAAAAAAGCGCTGAAAGGCGACGGTGCGTCGTTTGCTGATGCGGAATTTGTGAATGCGTTGCGCGTCATCGAAACGTTAAGTAAGAATCAGATGTTCATGCCGGGCATCAATCAGGCCGATTACGGTTCAGACATGACGGAATTCGTCAATGAAAAAGCTGTGTACTGGATTGACGGCGGCTGGCGCGTCAATAACCTGGTGACAGAACTGAAACCAGAACAAAAAGAATATATCTCGCTCCGCACGTTCCCGGCCATTCCAGATCAAAAAGGTCAGGCAGGTTCGACGGCAACGGTTGCCGGAACCGGTCATGGCATGAACGTGGCGCTTGACGGCGCAAAAGCCGAAGCGGCCTGGAAGTGGATTTGGTTCTATTCTGGTCCAGAGGGTTCGAAAATTCGCCGCAAAAATGGCGCGTTGCCAGCCTATAAACTGCCGATGCAGGAAGACCTCGACCCGATGATCAAAAAATTAGCGGAATTCGTCGCGACGACTCCGGCGGGCTACGTGCTTGATTCCGTCTTGGATGCCGAGGGCATGGGCGTGTTGCAGCCCGCCATTCAAGAAATGATCCTTGGCGCAAAAACCCCGGAACAAGTTGCGCAAGAGTATGAAGCCTGGGTTGCTGCCAACGATTCAAATCGCAAGAAATAACGCATTTCCCCAAATTACGGAGAGCAATGTTGCTCTCCGTAACGTTTTTTCGAGCATTCATTTCTCCGCCTTCTCTTTCCTGTTGATGCGCTTGCGCATGTTTATCATAATGGCATCTTGCGAGAGAGGAGTGACACCAAGAAGGAGTCCATCGTGAAACAAGAAACACTCAAAAAAGTGAGCTACAGCATCCTGGTTGGCCCGTCCGTGTTACTGTATGCCTCATTTATGATTTTTCCGGTCATCGCCTGCTTTACGTTGAGTTTTACTAATTGGGCAGGGCAAGGGTTTGGCGAATGGTGGGCATCAGGGCAAGGCGAGGTAGGCAAACAGCTGTTCGTTGGGCTGACCAATTACTTAACAGCGCTGAAAGACCCCGTTTTCCTTCATGGGCTGCGCAACAACATCGCCGTTGTCGGAATTTCCGTGTTGGGGCAGATTCCAGTCGGCTTTGTGTTAGCCTACATCATTCATCGTAAATTAGTGCGTTTCGAGAATTTTTTTACGGCCATGATTTTTTTGCCCATTACGATTTCGGCAGTCGTTGTCGCGCTGCTCTGGCAGCAGATTTTTTCGCCAGTCGGCCTCTATACCACATTCGTCCGCATGATAACGGGCAATCCGCGCTATGTGCTGCAAATTTTCGAAAATAAAACCTTTGCGATTCTTCCTGTGCTGTTTGTGATTCTCTGGATGTACACCGGCATTTATCTGATTATTTTCCTGGCAAATTTGCAAAAAATTAATCCATCGATCATCGAGGCGGCTATTATTGATGGCGCGTCAGAGGGGCAAATCCTGTTCAAAATTATTATCCCTTCCATGCTGAACGTCATCTTTACCACGATGATTTTCGCCATTTCCGGCAGTTTAACCAGTTTCGATCTCATCTGGGCGATGACTGGCGGCGGCCCGGCGCACTATACCGAAGTGATTGCGATTTATATGTATGTGAATACCTTCAAATATTATAAATACGGGTTCGGGGCGGCGGTTTCGATGATTATCGTCATCCTCAGCGTCGGATTAATTTCGCTGCTTCAAGCCATCTTTAAAAAATTCGAGGCTCAATACGAATAGGAGAAACCTGCATGAAATCGCGAAAAGAATATAACGCCTTATGGAGAATCGTCGCCTATATTATCATGGTGGGATTTACGTTGCTGACTGTTCTGCCGTTGATCTGGTTGTTTTACAGTTCTTTTAAGCCGCATGCGGATATTGTGCGGAACATTTTCGCCCTGCCAAAATCCTTCAACGTGAGCAACTATATCAACGCCTGGAAAGGTGGAAATTTCGGCGCGAAAAGCTGGACAGAAGGCTATTTTGCGATTTATACGCTGAACAGCATTTTCTTTTCAGCCGCAGCGACCGTGATTACGACTGTCCTCGCCTTGACCACCGGATACGGCATCGCGAAGTTTGGATACAAAATTTCTGCCCCGATCTACGGCTCGTTTCTGATGGGATTGCTGTTGACCGTTCATTCAATCTTAGTGCCGCTCTTTGTGATGGAAAAAAGCATCGGCATTTACGATACCCGCTTAGGCGTGCTGCTGCCGTATATTGCGTTCGGCCTTCCCTTTTTGGTGTTTTTAGCGACCTCATTTATCAAGGGCTTGCCCACCGAAATCGAGGAATCGGCCATTATTGACGGCGCGAATTATCTACAAGTCTTCTGGTATGTGATTCTGCCGATTTGCAGGCCGGTGGTCGCCACCATGATGATCTTCCGCTTTTTAGGCGCGTGGAATGAATTTGCGTTGGTGCTTGTCCTGACCAGCAAAACGGCGATTCGAACGCTGCCAGTCGGCATCAACGCCTTTGCGGGCGGCATGACGCGCGATTATGGCACGCAGTTTGCCGCACTGGTCATCGGTACGCTGCCGATGATTATTTTTTATATCTTCTTCAACAGGCGCATTCAGCAAGGATTTGCGTCGGGCGGCTTGAAAGAATAGTCCCCGTCTCCCTTCTTCAACAGCCCGACGCATCGAACGTCGGGCTGTTTTATGCTGTGCGGATGAGCGTTTAATTCGGAATTTCCGCCACCCAATCAAAGGTGGCGCAATCTTCATACCATTCCGGCCAATGGCGGCACCATTCCGGCACAGACGCCTTGCGCACCCGATCCAACGGATGATACGGCTTGACGTCCACGACTGGCGAACCTGGCGCAGCGTCAATAAACGCAAGATACATCCGCCCGGCCTCATGATCGATTTTCACCACTGGCGCAACCGTGATGGCTATCGGGTTCGGACGACGCGGCGAGCGTGTCGCAAACACACCGATCTTTTCCGGCCCTTTCGTATATGGATGTTCGCATTCCGTGATGGCGCGATGCTCCGGCGTATCCAGAAAATGGCACCACCAGACCACATGCGCGTGACTGAAGTATTCCAATTCCCGCAATGCTGCGCCGCGATATGTTGGCGTAAATTGAATGTAGCTCATGTCATCTTCTTGCTGAATCGTCCCAATCTGCTGAAGTGTAAACGTCGTGTTATTCATGATGTTCTCCTGAAAAGAACCCTATCCAGGTTTCACCCCCTGACAGAGTTGATCAATAACTGCCTCACCGGTGTTCACTGTCATTTGACACGATACGGAAGAACGGCATATTTGTCTTGACACTGCTTGCGGGTTTTGGCGGGATTTTTGCGGGCATTTCGAAACCAATTGATGTTTATTGCTTTCAGCGCCGAACCAAAACAACAGCGAATAGGGGAACGGAACGAATATGAAAAAGAAGATATTAGTCACCGGCGGCGGCGGATTTTTAGGCCGGTATATTGTCGAGCAATTACGCGAGCGGGGCGACGTGGTCACAGTCTTTGCGCGGGGGAATTATCCCGAATTAGAACGAATCGGCGCAACGCTCACGCGCGGCGATTTGCAGGATAACGACGCGATTCAAGCGGCATGCGCCGGAATGGATGCGGTGTTTCACGTGGCAGCGCGTCCGGGAATCTGGGGAACATGGGAATCGTTTTATCAGCCGAATGTTGTCGGCACGCAGAATGTGATTGATGCCTGTCGAACGCAGCGCGTACCGAAGCTGATTTTCACCAGTTCGCCGAGCGTCGTGTTCGACAATCAGCCGCAAGCCGGATGCGACGAACGCCTGCCGTACCCGACACAATTCGAAAATTTTTATTCGCAGACCAAAGCGCTGGCTGAGCAAATGGTCATTCACGCCAATACCTCTGAATTGCTGACCGTCTCGCTGCGCCCGCATCTTATTTGGGGGCCGCGCGACCCGCACTTGCTGCCGCGCCTGATTGCCCGTGCCAAAGCCGGACAATTGATGCAGGTTGGCGAAGGGAAAAATTGCGTGGATATGACCTATGTCGAGGATGCCGCCAGAGCGCATCTGCTGGCGGAACAGGCGTTGCAGCCCGGCTCGCCGGTCGCCGGTTCAATCTATTTTATCAGCCAGGATGCGCCGACGAATTTGTGGAATTGGATTCGAGAATTGCTGCAAACATTGGAAATCCCGCCAATCAAACGAACGATCTCGCAGGGAACGGCACGAACGCTTGGCGCGGCAATGGAATTGATCTGGCGCAGTTGCAGGCTATCCACTGAGCCGCGCATGACACGATTCCTTGCCAGCGAATTGGCGTTGGATCATTATTACGACATTTCCCGCGCGAAGCACGATTTCGGATATGTTCCTCAATTTAGCATGGAAACCGCGCTGGAACGGACCTTGCCGTATTTGAGAAAATACGCATAACGCGACAGCATCACACATGTTATTCTCACGTCAGGCGATTTCCTCGGCTAATTCTTCCATTGCCAGGAGATCGCTTTCCTGGCGCAGCTTGTTCTGGCGGATCCATTCGGTTTTGTACCGTTCGGTGATGGTGACTTTTAATTCCTGAAGGCGACCGTCTGATACTTTCTCGTTCTCGGAATCCACAACAAAATACGCTTCCATGATATTTTGAATCAGCCGCAGAATAATATCATTAAATGCGCAAAAGGTCACGCCATTCACAAGATAGTCGTTTTCCTTGTAAATATCGACGAAATTATGTTTTTCTTTCGTCGAGTCGTAGGTAAACATCGCCTCTTCTACCAATTCTACGGCGCGTTTGTATTCTGAAAAATTTCGGATGTTTTGCTGATCGGATTCACGAAGGCGATGCTGTTTCAAGTCCTTCAGCATTTTTTCTGTTGATTTGAGAATGCCGACCGGATATTTTTCTAACTCTTCGACTGAAAATTTCGAAATATATTCACACAAGCCATAAATAGAGAGCTTGATGAGTTCACGCGCTTGTTCCGAGATATCCAGGCTTTTGAATGTTTCCATCTGGATTTGCAACGCATTTTCTTCGTCTTTGACGACGTAATTCATCTCGGCAATATCTTTCAGCGTGACTCGCTTTGCCAGCTCTTGCTTGCGCTGATGCTGCGTGGCTTCGGCGGAGGAAAGGTTGATAAAAACTTTATATAATTCAACCAGCAAGGTGGCGTCTTCAATGTTGTCCAGGAGCAGCCCGACCACTTTTCGATTATGTTTGATGACGTAAAAATGCCAGTGGTCGGCGATATATTCGGGCAGCATGTCATGGAAACGGTCGACGATCTTCTGTCCGAAATCGAGTTCCAGGCCGGAGAGCAATTCCTCAATGCGTTTCAGCAGAACATCATACCCCGCCCGTTCGTTCCCCTGATGACTTTGAAGAATGCGAACCCCCATCGCCTCCAAAATTTTAAAGAGCGTTTCCTTTAATTGATAAATCTGTGCCGGCTTGACAGGCACATGACTCCGTGTCATCGCCAATGCATCTTCAAGAAAATTACGATATTCATCTAACTGCTGCTTCGGGAATTCGTTAAATCGTTCGGCGATCACTTCAAACGAAAGATTATATAAACGCTTATGAATCTCCAGCCCTTTATTAAACCGGAATTTCAGCGTTTTGATATATTTTTTAAGTGCGTTTTTATAATCTTCGGGATTAATTTCCGGAGCCTGCGCGACATCTTTCATTAAATCTATGTGAAATAGAATCTCGGAAGTGGCCGATTCTTCGAGCGAAAAATCATGTTCCTCGAAACTCTCATTGCCGAGGAGAGAGTCTATAATACTGTTCACATAGTCAACGCGAGTCGAAACCACACTGTCGATCTTCGCTTTAGCGCGTTCATAATCGCGTCGTTTCGAAAGATCGATATGGCCGTTTTCAAGGGCTTTTGTGAGGGTTCCAAGCACTTCTAACAACGCGGCAAACGGATATTGCGCACTTTGCAGAATATATTCTGTTATATCAGGAATATTCTGAAAGTGTTCGACAATCTGATCTTCATCGCTGATGTCCAACTCATGCACGAACGGTTGCATGATGTCGCGTACGTATTGCATAACGACCTAAAAAACCTTCGAGGAGGCTATAAAATAATATTCCACATCTCACATTTTTCGGCGCTTACAGAATTGTCAACTGATAAATGCCAGTCGTCTGCCTCTCAGAGAAATTTCTTCATTTGTCAACCATCCCATATGAATAGGGCGACAATCCTGTCAAGCGTTATTGTGGACGAAAAATAAAATTGCAACGCGATCTTTCATTGGCCATTATCCGCGATTTTTCATACACGTTCAACTCAATTGATTGAAAAGTATGCCGCCGCCAGAACTCATGGCAGCAGATGCGACATCAGATGATTTTCGAGAGGAAAGGATTCAGTGGAGATAACAAGGAAGACGCGCTCCTGCTCATAATCGGCCATCATGATTGTATAAAAATGGAGCGATATGAGACGGGACATCTTCCTTAATACAATCCATCTTGTAGGTATAACTTGAGAATGCGCTGGAATCGTTTTTCACGCACACGATTCTTTTAAAAACCATACGGCGTGCATCCTGTTAACCAGAGCAGCACCATAATAACAAGCAACAGAAAAATCAACCGTATCATAATTTATTCCTTTCGCAGACTTGTTCTCACGGTGAAAATGCCGGACGCCTGATACGGAGAATCGTTGTCGTTCCATAAGGCAGATGTGCTCTCACCCAATTCCGGCATTTCCACGCGAACTGTCGCCGTTTAGCAAAAGATGCCGGGAACGCCTGGTTCCTCTGTCGCAGTCTTTTTTGCGTTACAGTCGAGAAGCTATGCTGAAAACATCAAGCACCCTGAACCCGAACCCTCGATGCACGTTTTTAATTGATGCCAGGGGGATGGGTGGCCTGTCCGAGGTCGTTTGCCAGCGGACACGCATTGATGTAAGTTGTTTTTGTTTACATGATATAGAATAATAAACGTCGGTATATTTGTCAATAAAAAATTAACGTTTATTAATTTTTATTTTAACAAAATGTAATTAACAAATGTTAAATTTAGGTAAAATAACGAGTAAGGAATAAAAGGAATGATAAAAAATTTGTAGGGGCGAGGAGACCTCGCCTCTACGTGTTTGCTATAACTTGCCGAGGGCTTTCAGGACTTTTTCCGGTGTGATCGGCAGATCAGTAATCCGAACGCCGATAGCAGCAGCCACCGCATTCGCAATCGCCGGAGTCGGACAGTTAATTGGCACTTCCGACACCGATTTCGCACCATAGGGACCGGTCGGCTCGTCGGTCTGCACCAGAATCGTCGTCAATTTCGGCATATCGGCGGCAGTCAGGATTTTGTAATCGTCGAAATTCGGATTCAGCAAGCGACCTTGTGAATCAAATTTCATTTCTTCCAAAAGACCGTATCCAATTCCCTGTGCTACTGCGCCTTCGATCTGGCCTTCCGCCAGAACCGGATTGACCGGCATGCCGCAATCAACGGCGGCGACAAGCTGCTCAACCTTGACTTCACCAGTGTCCGTATCCACCGTCACTTCGGCAAACTGCGCCGTAAATGGCGGCGGGCTGTCTTCCGACATGTGCGATTCGGTCACGGTAATCTGTTTCTTTTCTTTATAGACAATATACATCGCGACATCCCGCATCGCAGCCTCTTTGCCGTTTTTCGCCGTCACTTTGCGATCCCGGCAGGTCAGGTTTTCCGGCTGATCGCCGAGCATTTTCGCGGCGATCTCAAGAATCTGCCGCCGCGCCGATTCTGCCGCTTTTTTGACCGCACCGCCGGAAATGTAGGTGGTGCTTGAGGCATACGCCCCCACGTCGAACGGCGTTAAATCGGTATCGGACGACAGAATGCTGATGTCTTCGAGCTTCACGCCGAGCGTTTCCGCCGCAATCTGCGATAACACGGTATCGCTGCCGGTGCCGAGGTCGGTCGCGCCGACAAACAGGCGGAACGTGCCGTCGTCGTTCAATTTGATGGTGGCCGCGCCCCAATCCACGCCCGGAATGCCGCTCCCCTGCATCGAGCATGCCATGCCGACGCCGCGCTTGACTGCGCCGTCGCCAGGTTTGCCCCATTTCTCGTTCCAGCCGATTGCCGCCGCGCCTTGTTCGATGCACTCGCCAAGCCCGCAGCTTTGAATCACGCGCACTTTGCCATGCGTGCTTTCGCCGATTTTCTTGGCAATCGGGTCAGCATAATTCGTCTGAATCCGATTTTTCTGCCGGATTTCCACCGGATCCATGTTCAACGCTTTCGCCAATTCGTCAATCTGGCCTTCCTGCGCGAATGTCCCCTGTGTCGCGCCATAGCCGCGAAACGCGCCGCAGACGGGCAAATTCGTATAGACGACATCGCATGAAAAACGGATGTTCGGAATCGGATAAATCGGCAGCACTTTGTTGCCGACATTGCTCTGCACAGTGATGGCGTGGTCGCCATACGCGCCGGTGGAGGCGAGCACGACCATTTCATTGGCGATAATCGTGCCATCCTTTTTCGCGCCGGTTTTCATTTTGATGATTTGCGGATGCCGCGTCCAGCCGCACAGAAATTCTTCTTCGCGGGTATATCTGATTTTCACCGGGCGCTTCGTTCTCAGGGTCAGTGCCGCGACTGCGTCTTCCAGATTCATCCCTTGCTTATTGCCGAACCCGCTGCCGATGCGCGGCTTGATAACGCGAATATCGCCGACCGGCATTTGCAGAATATGCGCTAACTGGCGGCGCGTATGGAACGGAACTTGCGTGCTGGAAACGACGACAAGACGGTCGTTGTCATCAAGATATGCCATGCTGACGTGCGGCTCTGGCTCGGCATGTTTCATCGGTTTGGTGTAGTAGGTGTTTTCGACAATTACGTCCGCTTCGGCGAAGCCTTGCTCCACGTTGCCGACTTCCACGCCGAGATGCCCGACTAAATTGCGCGAGGCGTCGCGAATGCCGGTGGCGTCGGCTTCGTCATGAATGACCGGCGCGCCCGGCTTAATCGCCTCTTCCTGCGAAAAGACGGCGGGCAGAATCTCATATTCCACGTCAATCAGGCGCAGCGCTTCTGCGGCAATCGCTTCGGTTTCCGCCGCCACTAATGCGACGCGGTCGCCGACAAATCGGACTTTATTGTCCAAAATGACATGATCGTATGGCGACGGCTCGGGATGACTCTGTCCGGCTTTCGTATGGCGGATTTTCGGCAAATCTTCATGCGTCAGCACGGCATGAACGCCGGGGAGCGCTCGCGCTTTTGCCGCGTCAATCCGCACAATCCGCGCATGCGCGTGCGGGCTGAGCAGAATTTTTCCGACCAACATGCCCGGCACATCGTAATCGTCGGTGAATTTGGCCTTGCCAGAGACTAACTTGACGGCATCCACTTTCGGAAGCGGCTGATTGACAACCGCAAGCGGCGCGTCCTGTTTCGCCGCGTTCGCCTTGCCGACGTCGCCGCGAATATAGGCCATTATCGCCTCCACCGGTTTTTTATAGCCGGAGTCGCGATCAAGATTACCAATAATCGCCTCACGCACGTCCTGTTCCGTCGGGTTCGGATGCGCGTCTAAAAAGGCTTTGACGGTCAAAATCATGCCGGGAATATGATAGCCGCACTGCACCGCGCCATGTTCGATAAATGCCTGCTGCAACGGATGAAGTTCCCCGTTGCGCGACAAGCCTTCAATGGTCAAAATCTCCGCGCCATCGGCTTTCGCGGCCATCGTGATCTGCGAGCTGACCGCTTTGCCGTTCAGCAGCACGGTATCGCAGCCATATAAGCCGGTATCGTCCGAAAATTTGACGCTTGTATACCCTTCGCGGCGCAACACCATCAACAGCGTATCACCCGGCTGAATTGTAAGCTGTTTTGCCTTGCCATTAATCGTGACTGAAATTTGCATGGGATTTAATAGAACACTGATTGGGCTGATTTCGCTGATACGATTTAGAACAAGGTGTCAGACACTTTCAAAGTGTCTGACACCTATAAATAAATCAGCGAAATCAGCCCAATCAGTATTCTATTCACACAGGCGACTCAGCGCCCGTTTTGCGTAGATACCGAGGATATGCCGACGGAAGGCGGCGGTGGCGCGAACATCTTCTATAACATCTGCGGTTTGCGCGATCTGCGCGGAAATCTGCGCGATCCGTTCTTGCGTCAGCGGCTCTTGTTCTGCAAGCTTTTCTGCGTCGGCAAGCCGCCGAATGCCGCATGCGACCGGGCTGGCGACAATTCGCGCTGTTTGACATTTACCATGATCCATAAACGCCGCTGCTGCGATGGCCGCAATCGAGGCATCTTGCCGCGTCCGACTGATATGCAGGGCAGCGGCTTTGGCGTGGCGAAACCGCGAGGGAATGCGAATTTCTTCTATCAACTCGCCTTCAAGCAGGCTGCCGCAATGTTCGGCGTAAAATTCCGAGAGTGGAATCAGTCGAATTTCGCGGGTCAACGCCCCTTCTTCCATCTCCACGCCGTCACCCGCGTTAAAATCAGGCATGGCGACGATTTTTTCCGTGTCTTGCACCACTAATAATCGGGCATCTACCGCCATCAGCGCTAATGCGATATCGCCTTTGGCAATCAAATTGCCGCCGATGGTCGAGCTATTGCGCAGTTGCACGCTGCCCGTCCATTTGGCGACTTCAGGCAGGATGCCTCCGGCAAAATCTTTCAACAGCGGCGATTGGCGCAACGCTTCCAGCGTGACGCATGCGCCGATGCGTAGTTCGCCATCGTCTTCGACAATTCGGTTTAAGCCGCAGTTGGTAATATCAATCAGGCGTTCCACCGAAGAATCGCGTTGCGCGGCGACCTTCGTTCCTCCGGCAATATACCGGCTTTTTCCCGGATACTGGTGGAATAATTTGACCGCCTCCTGAATCGTTGTCGGCTTAAAATAATGTGTAATCGTATTCATCGTTCTTCTGCCTCCTTGCTTGATTATTCGTCACATCCAACACATTCCGCCACCACTTGCTGGCGCAGCGGTTCGAGTTTATATGTAATGATCGCCCCTGGTCGAGGCTTCTTCATCACCGCTTTGATGTCATACGTCACGCTTCTGACGGCGGACGTTTTGGTAAGCGCTTTGCCAATATATTCGCGAATTGTCTGCATCCATTCAACATTATATTTTCCCGCCGGAATATTTCCGGTCATCCCTTTGTTTTTGCGTTCGAAGGCCACAAGATTCGTAATCATGATTCCCGGTTTTTTCATCAGCGCTAATGTCTTGTTTGGCAGCGTAAATTCATAGCCCAAGCCTAAAAAATCGCCGCAAAGGCGCTGGCGCTGAAGCAGCGCGTCGCGGCGGCTTTCGTCATTTTCCGGCGTCACTTCCAGCGAAACGATATAACAGGTTGTACCGGACACTTGCAGCACATCTTCCACGCGAATCTGCGCTAACATTTCATCGGATTGAAACATTGGCGCGAGAAACGCCCACAATGAGCCGCTTAACAAGGCAATAATTCCAACAAGCACGCCTATAAGATACCCAAGATATTTTGACACGATACACCTTTTGCCCTTTATAGATGCGAGGGTTGATTGTCATAAGACCTCACAGGTTTTAATGAATATTAAAAATTTAGTTCGGTAACGGCGTTTCCTACCTCACTCCCTGCCCCCTCTCCGAAGGAGAGGGGGAAACACTCCCTCCCCGTTGGGGAGGAGTTAGGGGTGGGGTTTTTGAGGAGATTGCCGAATTAAATATTTAATCTTCATAAAAACCTGTGAGGTCTGTCTGATACTAATTTTCAATGCTCGCGCCGATAATGCCTATCAGAAATTCTCTCTGACAGGTTCCACGTTTACAGAATCAATAACCGCTGTCACTGCCATCCGAACTGTCGCTGCCGGAACTATCAGGATCGTTGGCAGAATCGTCGCTACCTGAATCATCGCTGCCGGTATCACTGCCATCATCATAATCAGAGCCGTTGTCATTATCCAAATCACCGTGGTCGGAATCGTCATCATCATCGTTGTTATCCCAATCACCATCGTCAGAATGATCGGAATCGTTCTCCTCATATTTTTCGGAAATCGCCTCCGAAGCATAGTCATCCACCCATTCACTTTCATAACTTGGAGCATAATTGACGCTATAGGTGGTTTCTGAATCGCTGTCGTCAGCATCGTTATTGTCAAAACTATTCCCGCTGCTTTCCGACACATCGGCGTCATCATAGCCATAGTTATCCCAATCGGGGCTTTCGTTGCTTTTCTCATACGGAGGGCTATCGCTAATGCCATCTCCGTCAGAATCAATATACAACTCGAAACTCTCGTCGTCACCAAAATGTAGAATAACCTGTCCCTCATCTTCAACATCAATATTTTTATAGGATATCCCTTCAACCTCACCTTCCGTATCTATGGTAAAGATATCGAGATCAAAATCCTCCATTTCAGGATCATCATCCTGAATATAGATTTCGCCAGTGTCTTCGTCCTGCTCAAACGAGATGCTGCGGCCATCGCCGATATCGAAATCAGAGATCGAGTAAAACGTATCGTTTCCGTCAGGATTGTGGAACGCGGCTTCGAATGTCGGAGACTGCGCTCCGCCTGCCTGGTAAGAAAACCGACCTTTATCAGTCATCATGATTTGATTGATCTGCCCGCTGCTCAGCGACATGCCGCTCAGCGCATACCCTTCGCAGGAGGTAAACATTGCGATAGAAGCGCTTTTTTCTTCCACGTCGGCAATTCCGCCGAGATCAAGCGCATATTTGGCATTTGGCGGCAGTATCAATAACGAAGCGCGATCTTCGCCGAAAATGCCTTTCAATTTCAGCAGTTTCGCTCCGGGAATCTCATTCTGCGCCTGCCCATTTTGAAGCGAGAGTTGTTTGCCTTCGGCATTTGTGGCGCGGATATTCGCGCCGCGTCCATTCACCAGCACGGACAATCCGGCATTTTGCAGACACCGCTGCGCTTCGCTGCAAAACGGACATTCCATAGACTGCTGCCGCACGGAAAGCGAGGTCAAATCCATCGTGCCAGTCGTGCCGCTCCAGGGAGATGCGTCTTCCGCCGGATTAATCGCTGCTCCGGCATAATGCCATGTTTCGGTATTTGTATCCACTTCAACATATTTATAGGCGCAGGGATAATTGTTGTCATACACATGAATCCAGAAGACGCCATTTCCCACGTCTTCGACAGCATAGGGCGTGACGGCGTGCCCGCCGACGCTACCGTAAATGCCGAGCGTGTACCAGTCGGTTTTCTGCTGCATTGTGGAAATCAAGGTATTGAGAATTTCAGATGGCGGTTGCTGCTGAAAGGCATTAAATTCGGAGACAACGGGTTCTAAGGTTTGCAGCGTCCAGTAAAACGCGATGTCTTGCAGCAGATCGGCTTGCGTGGTATCGAGGTCGAATGCGGTGGGTTTTCCGTAGGCGGCCAATTTATCCTGCGCAAGGAACATCCAGGCGCTCAACGTCGCCATGCCTTCGCAATGCCCTTGTCCCATCGCTTCGTTCATCGTTTTTACCCAGAGTTTCAAGGCCGGCGTCGGAACGCATTCTTCTTGCTTCATGCGTTTGCAGGCAGTTTCGCCGAAAATTTTCCAGGCCGCTTCGGGATTGAGATTCGCTTCACGGTAGCCGCCGCCATAATTCGCAAAACTAAATCCATTCGGGCGAGGCCGGAAGCCGGTATCGGCGACGAGCGTTCCGGTTTTTCCAGGCTCAACGCCGCCGCATTGTAATTGACCGGGGTTCGCTCCCGGCGGATACAGCGCGCCGCTTCGTTTTGTGCCAGTTCCACAAGCAGATAACAGGTGAATGACGCCAAGCAGCACACAAAACATCATATAATGTTTTCGCATAGGTTTCTCCTTCTACAAGCATGTTTTCATGGTAAACACTCATAATCCATCGAGACATTCTTCAGACGTTCGCTCGCCTTGCAGGGTTGAAAACTTTGCCTGTATCCGCACTGATTTCCGCATAGTTACATGAGCTTGTCAACCTTTTTGTCATGCGGGGAATGAAAATTGTTGCAAATCGGGGAAATGCGGCGAAAGGATATTTGAAATGCGAAACGACAAGGATTGCTCATAAACATGGAGAAGGGAGAAATGTTCTCATCCTTGCTTGTGAGCAATCCCTGTCGTTAATGCTTACAGTTCTTCGATAATCGCTTCGCGCTTGCGGTCGTATTCTTCCTGCGTGATCAATTTTTTGTCTAACAACCCTTTCAATTCTTCAAGACGCTCGATGACACGGCGGTCGGTCATATCTTTTTCTTTTTCCTGCGTTTTTTGTTTCAGGACGGTTTTGAACACTTTCATCAACTCTTCTTTTTCCACTTCGCGGTCATGCTTGAAATAATATTCGGCAGCCGCCCCCATCGCCCAGGTCGTGGCATACACGCGGGACAGATTCACCGCCCAGCCGACATAGGGAATCAATCGCAACAATTGCCGCAGGAGGTAATTGCCGCCGACGACCGATAAAATTTCCAGCACGATTTTTTCGTCCAAATCCTGCTCATACACCTTGCCAATCGCCCGCACCATCGTAATCTGCACTGGCGTTTCCACCATCGGCACAGGAATAATCGAGAGCGCCGTCGAGGTGACGGCGGACGCATGAATAATTGCCATCACTGTTTTGTCGCGTTCTTGTTGCGTAGCTTGTGCAAAATTTCCTGAAATTAGGCGTTGGATTAATAATTTATATTCTTCGTATTGATTCATAATTTCCTCCCGCTCAGATGTCTGTGGATGTGTGCGAATCTCACAGCCAGAACGTATCGTAACACATTATATGATTATACTGCGAACGTCCTCATTCGCAAGAACTCATACGACTCATTAAGCAAATCTTTTTGCTGCTGATGTTTTGATCTTCATCACAAAGAAAATCATTTTCAACATGAAAATACAAAAAAATTATTTTTTTCTTTAACCGATGAAAATACATAAAAATTCGTCACTATTTTGTCAATGAGTTTCATGCTGGATTTTCGCACAGCGTCGCTCACATCACCCTAATAATATTCTAACAACAAACAAACGTAAAGTTTTCACAAACTTTCTCGCCTCGTTCAACTCTTCATGATTACAGAAGATAGAAAATTTTTGTGAAAAAAACTTGCGAACGCGAGTTGTTTTTATTATCCTTTATCACGATAAGTTATTGAAAATAAAGAGTTTTTCACATCATCTTGTGGATAAGATTGTGGAGAAAAAACGCAAGTTGTGACGATTACATTAGTTAGTAACTTATCCACACAATGTGGATAAGTTACTGTAACATTTTTTTTCGTGTTGGGACGAATCATGCAAAACGATCTCTGGGGAAAAGTGCTCTCGAAACTGGAAAAACGGATTAATCGCCCAAGTTTTAACACCTGGCTCAGACCGACAAGCTGTGTCTCCGTGCAGCAGAAACAGGTCTGTATCGGCGTGCCAGACGATGTCTTTGTCTATTGGCTGGGCGAACACTATGTGCATCTGATGACGGATATTCTTGCGGAATTGCTGGGATTTCAACCTGATATTTCATTTACAGTTGTCAACGCGGCTCCTGACACGATTATGCGTCATGAATCGGACGCAGGACAATCTAATAAAGGGACTCATCATAGCGCGTCGAAAAATATTGCCGCATCACAGGTCGCCTCATCGGTGGCAGTAGCCAATTTTCCGACCGAACGGCGCAGCAACACATTATCAAGATTGACGCCGCCTATTGTGCCTTCGCCAAAACCAACGCCTCCCGCCGTGCCGGATGTGGCGGCGCTTATCGCGCAAGAATCACTGGCGAAACCTTTTGTGATGCCCGAAAAGCAAATTACACTTCGCCAACATGAGGCAGCAAACGAGCAGAAGCCGAAAACGGCAACGCCATCGCTCCAATCGCTGAACGCCTCATACACATTCGGATCGTACATCGTCGGCAGCGGCAACCGCTTTGCCCATGCCGCCGCCCTTGCCGTCGCCGATCAGAAAGCGGAAAACTACAATCCGCTGTTTGTGTATGGCGGCGTCGGGCTTGGAAAAACGCATCTGCTTCACGCCATCGGCAACCGGTATAGCCAGTTGCGCCCCGGCTCGCGGATACTTTATCTCTCCGCCGAACAATTTATGAACGAATTAGTTGTTTCGATTCGAGAGGATCGAATGGCGTTATTTCGAGGGAAATATCGCACGATTGATTTATTGTTAGTGGATGATATTCAATTTATTGCCAGAAAAGAGCGGACGCAAGAAGAATTCATGCATACCTTCAACACGCTGTATCAGGCCGGAAAACAAATCGTGTTGACCAGCGATTGCCCGCCGAAAAAAATTCCGACCATTGCCGAGCAACTTCGCTCGCGGTTCGAATGGGGATTGATTGCGGACATTCAAGCGCCGGATTTAGAAACCCGCATCGCGATTCTGCGGAAAAAAGCCGAGACGCAGGGGATCAACCTGCCGGACGATGTCGCCATCTACATCGCCAGCAATATTCGCTCCAATATCCGCGAGTTAGAAGGCTGCCTGTCAAAAATTCGCGCGTATGCAACATTGCATAATTATTCGGTTTCTGTCGCGCTCGCGCAAAAAGTCTTGACAGATATGTTCGACGCGCCAATCAATCGCCGCGTGACGGTTGAGATGATTCAACAGGTGGTGGCGCGGCATTATCATATCGAGCCCGCCGAAATGACGTCTGCGTCGCGGAGCAAAAAATTTACGCTGCCGCGCCAGATTGCGATGTTTCTCGCGCGCGAGTTGACCAATCTCTCCTTGCCCGACATCGGGCGGCAGTTCGGCGGGCGGGATCATACCACGATCATGTACGCCTGTAAAAAAATCGAAAAAAACGTGGCGGCAGATGCGAAATTGAGTGCCCAGATTCAGCAAATTCGCGAACTGATGAACGCGTGAGCCTCGCATCCAATATGTATGAAGGAGAATATGTCTTGACATGCCGGAGCCATGCCATTTGCGGCATGTCAAGAAAAGTCTTGTATGAAACGAGTCTCGTTAGTGTTTCCAGTCTATAACGAAGAAGAGGTTTTGCCGCTATTGTATGAGCGCGTGCATCATTTGCTTGATCAGTTGCCCTACGAAACCGAAGTGATTTTAGTCAACGACGGCAGCCGCGACAGGTCGCTGGAGATGATGATTCGCTATCATCAGGAAGACCCACGTTTTAAAGTGATTGACTTCTCGCGCAATTTCGGCCATCAGATCGCGATCACCGCCGGGATGGACGCCGCCACCGGCGACGCCGTCATTTTGATGGACGCCGATCTGCAAGACCCGCCGGAGTTACTGCCGCAATTCCTGCAAAAATGGGAAGAAGGTTTTCAAGTCGTCTATGCTGTCCGCAAAAAACGCAAAGAGCATATTTTTAAACGCGTGGCCTATTTCATTTTTTACCGCCTCCTCCAAAAAATTTCGAATATCCGCATTCCGTTGGATTCCGGCGATTTCTGCCTGATGGATCGCACCGTGATAGACGCGATTAAAAACATGGGGGAACGCCGTCGTTTTGTGAGAGGCTTGCGAAGTTGGGTCGGTTTCAAACAGGTGGGTTTGGAATATGAGCGCGACAAACGCCAGGCGGGGGAAGTGAAATACACGTTTTCTAAGTTGATGCGGCTGGCATTAGACGGCATTTTTTCCTTTTCCTATTTCCCGCTGCAAATCGCGAGTTATCTCGGATTTGTCGTGTCCGCGCTCAGTTTTGTCGCCATGACCATCTATTTGTATAAAAAATTATTCATCCATCCCGACGAACCGCCAGGATTTCCCACGTTGATCACCGTCGCCTTGTTTCTCGGCGGCATCCAACTCCTGTCGCTCGGCGTGATTGGCGAATACATCGGACGCATTTACGACGAAGTCAAGCGCCGCCCGACCTATATTGTCCGCGCCGCGTATGGCTGCTCGTTTGAGAAAGAGAAGGCATAACCCGATTTGTAGGGGCGCGGAGACCGCGCCCCTACGATGACGCGCTATTACATGGAACAGATCGAAATCAAACAGTTGCAGCCCGGCGAAGAAGCGCTTTGGGACGCCTTTATCGAGCAGACTTCCGCCGAAGCGATGTATCATCTCACCGGCTGGAAGCGCGTTATTGAACAGAGTTTCGGACATCCTACATTCTATCTGTATGCCGCGCAAGCGGGACGAATTGTCGGCGTGCTGCCGCTCGTCTTTTTAAAAAGCCCGATGTTCGGCACATATTTCGTCTCCATTGCGTTTTTTAATTATGGCGGCATCCTTGCCGCAGATGACGCCGCGCGAAAGCGCCTTTTGGAAGAAGCCTCGGCGCTTGCCCGAATTCGCGGCGCGACGCATATCGAATTTCGCCATCAGGAAAATTACGCGCTCGGCCTGCCAGTCAAAACGTCGAAAGTCGTCATGATTCTCGATCTGCCGGAATCTGCCGACGCCCTGTGGAACAGTTTCAAATCCAAACTCCGCAGCCAGATTCGCCGCCCGGAAAAAGAGGGGTTTACGGTGAAATTCGGCCACCTCGATCTGCTGGATCATTATTACGACGTGTTTGCCGTCAAAATGCGCGAACTCGGCACGCCGGTGTATGCGAAACGTTTTTTTGAGAACATTCTGAAAGCATTTCCGCAGCAGACGCACATTTGCGTGACCTACGCGCAGGACAGGCCGATTGCCGCCGGGTTTCTGGTCGGATTCAAAGACATGTTGCAAATTCCCTGGGCATCAACGCTGCCGGAATTCGACCGTTTCAGCCCAAATATGCTGCTCTACTGGAATATCCTGAAATTCGCCTGCGATCAGGGATATCAACGCTTCGACTTCGGGCGTTCCACGCCGGACGAAGGAACGTATCGTTTCAAGGAGCAATGGGGCGCGAAACCAGTGCCATGTTACTGGCACTATTGGCTTGCCAGCGGCGGCGACACCTTGCCGGAATTGAACCCGCACAATCCCAAATACGAAATGGCGATAAAAATCTGGCGACGCCTGCCGCTTGCCATCACCAAAATCATCGGCCCGCATGTTGTGAAATTTCTACCATAGTAACTACTACACTGTTTCATGAGATTTTCATGGTGCTTCGTACCGCCGACGTCCCCGTCGGCATCTCTTGAAACGCCGACGAGGACGTCGGCGATACGAATATACGCATAAAAATTAATGACTGATGTTACGCAGCGCCGCCGACAATTCCCCTCCTGGGAGGGGCAAGG
The DNA here is from genome assembly GCA_000739515.1 of Candidatus Moduliflexus flocculans. Lineage (GTDB taxonomy): Bacteria > Moduliflexota > Moduliflexia > Moduliflexales > Moduliflexaceae > Moduliflexus > Moduliflexus flocculans. The sequence goes on along the minus strand of DF820457.1, from coordinate 160,856 downwards.
GGTGGGTTCGTCCGTGAGTGATTGCTCGTGTCAAGAACCC
>DF820457.1:139072-160705 GCA_000739515.1 Candidatus Moduliflexus flocculans | reverse complement strand
TCGTCCGTGAGTGATTGCTCGTGTCAAGAACCCACCCCCAACCCCTCCCCGGAGGGGAGTGTGCGGTCATTCGTCTTGAATCGGCTGCGTAACATGAGTTAATGATAAGGATAAGAAAGGATAGCTCTCCCCATCCTTTCTTATCCTTATCCCTGTCGTTACCATCGTTACTGGCGAAAAGCTTCCCAATGCTGCAATTCGATAACATTCCCTTCCGGATCAGCCGCATAAACAAACATAATCGTCCCAGCGCCGCCGATTTCTGCCCGAGTGATTTTCCCGTACTCGCTGCCACCCGCTTCAAGAACCTGTTCAAGAGCGGCGGCAACATCCTCAACCGCAAACGCGATATGCGCGAAGCCCGGACGATTAATCCGTGTCAACACGTCTTCCGCTGAAGGGTTATACTGAAATATTTCCAGCGTCGGCCCGGAATCGCCATATCCCGGCAGCCGAAGATGCTGGCCATCAAGCAGAACATTCGGAATGCCGGTGGCCTCGTCAATCCACGCACCCTGCAAATGCCGTTCAGGCGGCACAGGCTGGCAGCCGAAAACACCTTGATAAAATGCCGCTAATCGCTTCCAATCACGCGCAACAATATTGGTATGCACATATTTTGCAGAAATTGCCATATCAATTCTTCTTTCTCTTTCTCAGCACCTATCAGACACCTTAAAGGTGCCTGACGGGTCACTTCAAGTATCGCGCATAATGCTGTACTTGACGCATGCCGCTGACGCCTAAAGAAAGGCGGCGCGAAACACGTTCGAGGGAACGTCGTCGAAAAGCTGGCTGATTGAATCCTTCCGGCTAATGCGAGCAACCGCTTCCGCAAACAACGGGGCTGCCGAGATGATTCGAATTTTCGAGGACGCCTTCACATAGGGGTTATCCACCGAATCAGTGGAAATCAACAACTCGATGTCGCTTTCTTCGATTTTTCGCACAGCCTCTTCGCGCATTAATATGTGAGATAAACCGACAATAATCCGCTGAGCGCCGCGTTGTTTCAATAATCGCGCTAATGAGACGAGCGTTCCGCCAGAAATGCTGAAATCATCTACGATCAACGCATTTTTCCCTTCCACGTCGCCGATCACTTCCAGCGCCTCGGCTTGTTCATCGTGCGCCGCTCGCATCTTGTCGGCAATTGCGACCGGAGCGCCGAGGCAATTCGCAAATTTCCGCGCGTTTTTCGTAAAACCAGAATCCGGGGATACGACGACAAAATCGCGAAATTCGATGGCTTTGACATATTCGACTAATATCTGCAACGCATAAAGATGATCCACCGGGCGTTTGAAAAACCCCTGAATCTGAGGCGTATGCAAATCCATCATCATAATCCGATCCGCCCCCGCCAATTCGATGCATTCGGCGCAGACTCGCGCTCGGATGGAGACGCGCGGCTCGTCTTTTTTATCGCCTTTCGCATACCCGAAATACGGAATAATCGCGGTCACAGAACTGGCGCTGGAACGCTCAAACGCATCCATCCAGAAGAGAAGTTCGGTAAATTCAATATTCGGATTCAACGCAATCGGCTGAACGAGGAACACCTCTTTTGATCGCACGTTTTCGCCGATTTTAACGAAGAGATTGCCATCCGAAAACGTGAACACCTCCGACGCGCCAAGTGGAATGCCGAGATATTCACACATGTTGCGGGCAAAATGCGTGCCACTGCTTCCAGCAAAGATTTTAATATCATTCTGTTGCGGCAAGATTGTTGATGACATGTCTAAATTTCCTCTTGTTGGAGACCCAGAGTACACAAGGAGAACTCGCGAACGCGCGTTCGACGAGCGTGAATGAGAGCGCCTTTCGGCTTCGTTACGGAGTATTCATGAGAAATGAATTGAGGCGGCAAAACGATTCTGTCAAGAAAATTTTGAGCGCGTGGCGCAATTCCGCTGCGTCCCCCTTCAGAAAATCCATCATTGGGGAAACATCGCCGATATTGCGACTTTTTCCTTGACGTTTTTCGATGTTTGCGCCTATATTTTTTTAAGAGTTTCCATTTCTTTTCGCATGTTTACCTTTTGTGAGGCTGGGATGGCCGATTTCTTGCGGTCAGGAGATCGGTCATTCCGCCCCACGATACGCATTATGAAAAAATATCTGTTTTTTTGTGGCGTAGCTCTATTGATGCTTGTCATCGTCAATGCGGTTTCTGCGGAGAACAATGTCATTGTGCCGAATGTCAACGGCATTCCGCATGATGTCGCGGCGCACTTACTGCGTATCGCCGGCTTGAAGCCAATCGTCAAATTCGATCAGCAGCGCTCGCTGATCATTACGCAGCAACAGCCCAAACCCGGCATGTTAGTCGTCGCGGGAACCGAAGTGATCATATCTACCGGCTCGTCGAGCGAGTCGCAAATTGCCGTTCTTCCTGCGCAGACGGTTCAACCAGAGACTTCGTATGTGACGGTTGTCCCGCAGCAATATGACACGACACGTTCCGTGACCATTGCAAGCACGCCGAATCAGCCTGCCGCAACACAGCGCGCATCACAAACAACAGGCGCGCTGCCATGGTATCCGAAAAAATTTCTTGGTCCTGCGCAAGACGTTCAAATCCAGGGAATTCTGCGTAACCCCGCATCATCGTCAGGCACTTCAAATATTCTGGGAGCGACTCCATATTCGCAGCAGTCGCCGAAGCCGGTGATTCTGCGAAGCGTGCATGGCTGGCAGGAAGGATGGTACGTTCAAGGCTGGGAACCGGGAAAAACAACAGGAACGAGTTCTTCTGCTGGCAATCAAATTCTGGGGGGCAGCAGCGGAGAAAGCAGCACGTTGTTATCTGGGGAGATGGCGATTGTCCCGCCTATTTTGTATCTTCCTGTCGCAGATGCCGCAAGCGCATTACGCAAAGCAGGCTTATCCGTCGGGTCTGTCGTCGCAGTTGATGATCCACAGGCACAACGCGGCGTGGTCACGCAACAGTCGCCGAGCGTTCGTTCGGTGGTTCCGCGAGGAACCGCAGTTCAACTCTGGGTCGCCAATTAAGCGCGCGCAATTAGGCATATTCACAGGCGTTTTCGATCAACATTTCTGCCAGGATTCTCTTGGCAAATGACGCAACACAATAATGGAACATCAATTTCGAGCGCAATTACGGAGAAAAGAAGTATTAGTGGGGATGGTCACGACATTAAGTTCGCCAGAAATCGCAGAAATGCTGGCTGCGGCAGGATATGATTGGCTTTTTGTGGATGGCGAACATGGCCCATTCGGCACATTGGAATTGCAGCGCGTCATGCAGGCCGCAGGGCGCGATATGCCGTGCGTAGTGCGCATTCCGATTGGCGAGGAATGGATGATCAAACAGGCATTAGATAGCGGGGCGGCGGGAATTCTTGTGCCAATGGTGAATTCTGCGGAACAGGCTGCGCAGATCGTCCGGTGGGCGAAATATCCGCCGATGGGAACGCGGGGCGTCGGCGCTGCGCGAGCGCATCGGTATGGCCTGGCATTCCAGGAATACGTAGATAGCGCGAATGACGAGATCGCCGTCATCGTTCAAGCCGAACATATTGAGGCCGTTCATCATATCGAGCAGATTGTTGAAGTCGCTGGCATTGACGCCGTTTTTGTCGGACCGTATGATCTCTCTGCCAGTTTAGGGCGAACTGGCGACGTGACTCATCCTGAAGTGATTGCGGCGATTGCTCAGATAACGGCAGTTTGTCAGCGGAAAGGAATGCCGTTAGGGATATTCGGCGCAAACGCGGCCATTCTGAGGCCGTATATCCAACAAGGCTATACGCTGATTGCGGCCAGCACGGATACGATGGTTTTTACCGCTGCGGTCTGCAACATGCTTGCTGAGGTGCGCGAAACAAAAGAATGCTGATGCGACTGTTTTAAACGTTCTCGCCTCGAACAATCAGCGCATCCAGATTTTTGACGGATTCAAGAACCTGAAGATGATTGTAGGCGATTTGTTCAGCCTCGTCAGTCAATGTCTGCATATCAGCGCTCAAGCGCTCCCTGTCTTCGGCGGATTGCTGCATCGAAGCAACGAGACCTTGCGCAGATGTTGACGTGCGTTGCAGCAATTCTTCTGTCTGTTGCAGCAGGCCATGCAATTCAAACATCAGGGTGCGTTCTTCAGCCACTTTGTGGCGTCCGATTTCTGAGGAGACCTGTAAATCGGCGGCGGCGGTTTCGATGGAGGAAACAAGTTTCTCGATTTCTTCCACTGAATTCACAACGGTATTAGCAAGCCGCCGCACTTCTGTCGCGACAATGGAAAAGCGCCCGCCGCTTTTCCCCGCGCCCGCCGCTTCGATGCTTGCGTTAAATGCAATCAATTTCGTTAAATCGGCAATTGACGTAATCGTTTTGACCGCATTTCGAATCTTTCGGATGGTGTCGGTTAATATCTTCACTCGCTCTAAGTTGTTCTCAACAGAATCCCGCATCTCGTCAAGCCCGTTTGCAAATCGTTCAATATTGCCGTCAAGCGCTCGCGTCGAACGCAGCGTTGCGGCGGCAATTTCGTTAATCTGCTGCGCATTCGACGCCTGTTCTGAAAATGCTTTCAGGCATGCTCCTGTTAGCTGCGCATATTGCAACGCCAGGCTGACGTGGCGATGGCCGTTTCCCATCTGCGCTTCAGCAATCGTTGTCAGATCGTTAAATGCCTGAGAGCATTGAGAAGTCATTGTATGCAGGCGCTCGCGAAGCCAGGCGCAATGCGCTGCGACTCGGCCAATTGTGGTCTCAATCACCACCTGAGGCGTCGAGCCTCCAAGCTGACTGGCAGGAGAATCTGTTGAGATCAATTCCAGCAGGGAGCGATTTATCCCCTGCAACACATTTGTTGTTTGATGCGAAAAAATGATCGCCGCGGTGAGAACTCCGCCAAAGAGCAAGGCCGAGAAACTACAGGAAACGGCCAAAAGAGACCATAACGAACGTTCGGCGTTTTTGAGTGACACGCCAAGATAGAGCATGCCAACACAATTCGATGGTCGCTGACCGGAACGAATATCCGCGTCAACGCGCAAAATCGGTTCTCCAGAAAGGCGGCTGTCATACTCGCTGATATTCTCATTGGAACAGAACGGGCGACGAAATTCTTCTGGCAACGTAAATTCACTTTCCGAGAACGCGCTTTTGGCAAAGAATGGATGGTGTTCAACATCCGTAATCACAAGATACCGCACTCCTTGCTGCCGCAAAAGCCACTCGCTGGTCTGCGCCAATAACGCCGTCTCGCGTTGACGCAGACTATAGGCGGCAATCTGAAGCTGCTGCTGAACAAGAACGCGGACGCGCATACGAATATTGTCAATCTCCGTATGGCGTATCGCGCGATAGAGCAGAATATTGCCGGAAAGGAGTAAAATACCTGAAATAATTGCGAAGAATTGATAACTCTTCCTCAGGTGTCTGGGCAAAATTCCAGAAGTATGCGCCGCCATAATGTCGAATAGAAACCCTGTCAGCAGGTTACTCCTGACAGGGCTGAACGATTGGGTTAATTGCCTAACATCTTCAACAGGTTATCTATTGCGCCAGAGCCGTCATCTTTGACGGTTTGAAGCAGTTTTTCAAGTTTTGTGCGTCCTTCTTCGCCTAATCCTTTGAAACGATGCGCCACATCGCCAACCTGCGTTGTCCCTTCGATTTCATAGATTGGCAGAATCTCGTTTTTGGGTGGATTCACAAGATAGGTTTCTACTGATCCATCCGCGCTTTTCACATACATGATTCGCAGATCGAACGGGGTTCCCGTAAAATCTTTCGCAGAGGGCGCATTCCGAAATTCAATCATCTTATGATATAACATTGTCACATCCTGACGGCGATTTCCAAGCCATGTCCCCGGCGAAATCATTCCAACAATCACTGAGATCAACATCAAAATTACGATAAATATGATATTTCTTAAAAAATTTTTCATATCCGCCTCCTGAGTACTAATTAAGGATTAGTGTTATACGGGCGCAATAGCCACTATCAGTATTGACACACACGATTATGGACACGCTGTCAGACACCTTCAAGGTGTCTGACAGCTATTTCCTCGCCATAACGTTCTGTGTTATTACAACTATCAACGAAAGCCGTTCATTCGCCTAATGATTCTCTCTCTGGTCTGTCAAGGAATTTCCGCTCTGTTCTTACAACCAGGAACCTTTGGAAAGATGACAGGTAAATTCATCATGCGCTCTGTTTTCCGCGTCGGCAATGACATAATACATGCGCGGACATTCCCAGGGCGCGTCTAAAATGCCGTCATGAATTGCCCAACTTCGCCCTTTAATCGAGCGAGCAAAGCCGGGCTGGCGAAATGGCGTGGAAGCATCTAATCGCTTGAAAAGGACGCCTCCCGGCGCAAATCCTCGATCAAGCTCTTCCATCATGTTTCGCCCGGTCATATAGCGAAAGCCGTAAAATTCATGCATAATCGCATTATGATAGGCTAACGCTTCCGCTTTCACCTGCGCAATGCCGAACCGTCTGCAAAACAGGTTGACGCGCTCTAAAAATGCCCGATACAGCCGCAATCCACTGCGAACCTGCCCTGGCGCTAAGCCCGCTTGCATCGCCCGGATTTCTTCGGGAATATTGCGGCAGATCGTGCCAAATTCCGTTCGATTGCCACAATCGTCGCGATCAATGTCGAATCGTTCGGAAAAAGGATTATTGATATTGACAAACAAAATTTCGAGATCGCCGAACGATGTTTCTCGCATTTCAAGCCGAAACACCGGATCGGAAAACCCGATTTGATGCCAGAGTTCAAGCCGGACGGTTGAAGCGCGAGCTTTCGTCTGGCAGATAAAGACATCTTCGCCCGCCTGATTTCGCAAGGTCGCCGGATCAATATTAAATCGCGATAATAACGCTGGCGGCACCAGGACGCAATAAATCGCGCGCTGCTCCTCTATCGGCAACCGGTTGAACCGAGAGAGCGGGCGATACCCCTCCACGCGCGAAGCATCTTGTCCGCCAGCCTTATCAGACTGTCCATGACGCATAAATTTTGGCATCTCACCACCACGAACTCCAGGATGTGTTTTCCACACGTATGTTTGAACTGGAAACATATCATAAAATAGAGGCGGAGATTCGTCAAGAAAAACAGGACAACACGCCTAAACATTCGAGAAAATAACTTGACAGCGCTCTTATTGTTCCCCAATCATTTACCGTTGTCTGAATGAACGAAAAAATTTCTGCCCCAAAAGGATGAAACTCTTATGAAAAAATATGTCGCATTCTGCGTTGACACAGTGAGATTTGCGCTGCTGATAATGGTCATTGCCGCTGAATTCCTATGTTCCCAGCCTTCGGATGCCGCCGAGATTGGCCTGAGTATGCAGGATGTCTTTTTCACGACGCCGGATAGCATGAATATCGCTGGTTCGTGGATTATTCCAGAAGCAGCAGCTGCCAAAAAAACGACAAAAGTGCCAGTCGTTCTGCTGCTTCACGATTATGGGCTGAATCGCAGAGATTGGAGCATCTTTATTCCTGATTTAGTGCAGCACGGTTATGGCGTACTCGCCATAGATTTACGCGGACACGGCCAAAGCCGCCGTGAAGAAGCGACTGCTCCCCCCACCCCGGAAGACGTGCTGAAAAATGGCGTCGGCGATCTTCAAGCCGCGTTGAATTGGTTAAAATCTCAAAAACAGGCCGATATAAAACATGTTGCGCTTATCGGCGCCGGAATCGGAGGCGATTTAGCCTTTTTAGGGCGCAGCACTTTCCCCAAATCCGTCAAAGTTGCCGTGGTCATTTCCCCGTCCTATTCGACCGTCACTGAGGGCGCTCCGCTCGGAAATCAAACCGACGCCGTTTTATTCTGCGTCTCGTCCAAAAGCAAAGACGGCCTGTCAATGATGGCTGCCGAGACACTCGCCAATTTTACCAAAGACCCCAAAAAGACGATTGTGTATAACAGCGCGGCGTATGGATTGGCGATGTTTTACAAACACCCGGAAATCAAACAAGAAATCCTGGAGTGGATTGCGATATTAAAAACAAAGAAATAACACCTGCTTAGCGCGGAAAGCTGGCGGCGGTCATCGAATGTTGCCTTCTGGCAACGCTGAACGAGTATCTTACAACAGCATGAATGTGGAGGATCGAGAGGAATATATGCGCCATATCGGGCTGCGTACCAAATTAGCGATTGTTATTATTGTTGTCTCAATCACCCCGTTAATGATCAGCATGTTTTTTGCCATGCAGAATGGCGCCGCTCAGTCGAGGCAGATTCAAGATATGCAAACCCATAATCAAACGATTATGCGGACGTTTTCATCGCTCATCGCCTCTCAAGAAAAAATCTGCGGCGATATCCGCACATGGGCGTCAGCCACGCTTTCTGGGGAAGAGGCGGCCTCCTTATCCAATTTGCTCGATCAGCGAGGTGAAAATGAACGTGTCATTATCCCTGAAATGAATGTGGTGAAGCAATCTCAGCAAACATTCCTGCAAAAGTTCGAGGCGTCCATTCAACAACGCCAGATGTTTTATTTGGGCTTTATTGCGTTCATGATCTGCGTCGCCCTGCTCTCCGCCTTTTTGTTAGGCCGACTTCTCACCGCACCGATTGTGCGCCTGACAGCCATCGCGCAGCGCATTTCCACCGGAGAAGTGGTTCACCATGCGCATGTCCACTCTCAAGACGAAATCGGCCAACTGAGCCAGGCGTTTTCAGCGATGACCGACTATCTCAAACGCATGACCGAGACCGCCATGCAAATTGCGAACGGAGACTTTCGCAATATTTCAAAGCCTGAGCATGAGCAAGACGCTCTTGGCAACGCCTTTTATCTGATGGGAAACTCCTTACAAAACGTCGCCGATATTGCCCACCGCATTGCTGAAGGAAAATTGCATGAAACAATTGTGTTGAAATCTGAAAACGATCTGTTAGGATCGGCATTTCAAAAAATGACGACTGATTTAGCGAGCGCAATGCAGCAGGTCAAGCGAGAAGTCAACGCTGTCGGCTCTGTCAGCCTCATCACCGCGAAACGTTCTGACGAGGAACGCCTTATGGTGCAAGAAGTGTTGTCCTCCGCCGAAGAAACATCCTCTTCGATGATGCAGATGCAGGCGAGCGTGGAAGAGGTGGCAAGCAATATGTCCGCATTATCATCAGCAATAGAGGAAACGGTGTCTTCTATTGAGGAAATGAACATGTCTATTAAACAAATTGCGGCCAATACATCAGGCCTCTTTCACGTTGCGCAGGATACCTCTGGGATTGTCCACAAAATCGGCGAGACCATCACTCGTCTCGTCTCGACAGCCAGCCAGGCCGAACAATCCTCCACGCTTGCGGCAGAGTCCGCGAATGCCGGACAGCAATCTATGCGTGAAATTATCGGCGGCATGACCGTGATTCAGCGAGGCGTGGCGACAGCGGCGGAAACCATCGAAATCTTAGGCAATCGATCACAAGCGATCGGCTCAATTACAGACGTGATCAGCGACATTGCCGATCAAACGTCGCTGTTAGCCCTGAATGCCTCAATTATTGCCGCGCAGGCCGGGGAACATGGGCGCGGATTTGCTGTTGTCGCGCAGGAAGTGAAAGAATTAGCCCAACGTTCCGCCAGCGCCGCCAAAGAAATCGGCGATCTCATTCGCGGCATTCAGAAAGAGTCGCTTACCGCAGTGCAGGCAATGGAAGAAGGCCGCCAGGCAGTCGAAGCCGGCGTAACGCTTGCCAATCGCGGCGGCGACGCCCTTGAAGCGATCTTGTTGAGCGGCCATCAAACGCTGGAATTCATCGCAGAACATGCTAAAATTGCAGAAGAACAGGCTGCGCTCAGTAAACAAGTGCATGATTATATGGATCATGTGTTGCGAATGGTGAATGAAATCACGCATGCGACCGATGAACAGCAAAAAGGCTCGGAGCAAGTCATCATTGCCGTCGAACGGATGCAGCACCTCTCAGAGCAGGTTAAACGCGCCACGATCGAGCAAAACCGCGGCACATTGCACGTGTTGGAAGCGATGGATAATGTCACGGCGCGAGTGCAGGAAAGTTCGACGCGCACCCGGGAAATTGCAAAATTCGCCGCAGATTTAGCGAAAGAAACCGCTACGCTCGGCGCGTTAATTCAACATTTTGATGTAGATGACCCCGAATAAACTCTATTCGCGCGAACCGTCATTAGCAAATCAACCAAAAAGGAGAAACCAGATCAATGGAAACCCAATTAAAAGTCTTATTTGTAGATGCTCATAGCGGATTCTATCGCACACAACGGTATGCTGTCGGCGATTTTTTCGGTCCGGTAGATTTGGGACTACATCTCTCCGGGCGATATAATAGCCTGAATATCGGCGCAGGGCTGTTGGCTGGCTCGATTTTTCCCGGCTCGAATCGGCTGGTCTTTACCGGATTTTCGCCGTGCTGGGGCGGATTTTACATTTCATCAATGGGGGGCGCGGCGTTAATCTTCGATAACCTCGGCATCAATATGCTTTCACTGATCGGCAAAGCGAACACGCCCTCCATCCTCTATCTGAACCGTGTGCATGGCGAAGAAATCGAGGTCGAGCTTGCGCCGGTCAATGTAGAAAATATCTGGAAACAGGGGCGCGGCGGCATCTATTCCCTGTTCGATCATACCTATGCGCTGTTAGGGCAGAAATATGAAACCGAGCCGCGCATTCTCGCGGTCGGCCCGGCGGCGCTCTCGACGGATTTCGGCGCGGTCGGCTCTGTGCCGATTGTTGACGGCAAATTGACGTATGTGGATACCTGGGCCGGGCGCGGTGGTTTCGGCTCGAAAATGCTGCGAGAACATGGCATTGCGGCAGTGATTTACGGCGGCACGTTTATTGATGAAGATTTCCGAGACCGCAAGGTCGCGGATGAATGGTTCGAACAACGCTATCATAAAAAATTAGCCGCCGCCGACATGGAAGCGACCACGAAATACCGCTTCGACCCGAATTTCGAAACCGGCGGCACGTTCGGCGTCAACTACGCCACGCTGAAAGGCCAGATGATTTCATTTAACTATCGCAGCATCTACATGGATGAAGCCGAACGGATTGACATTCACGATAAATTCGTCTTGCAGCACTATCTCAAGCAATTCAACGAAGAGACGATCAAGCCGAAAAAACAGCGCACTTGCGGCGAGCCGTGCATGGCGGTCTGCAAAAAAATGAACGGCGAATTCAAAAAAGATTACGAACCGTATCAAACGATGGGGCCGCTCTCCGGCATTTTTGACCAGCGCGCCGCCGAAAAGCTCAACCATCAGGCCGATATGTACGGCTTTGACGCGATTTCGGCAGGCGGCGTGGTGGCCTGGATGATGGAATGCCTGTCAGACGGCCTGCTAAAGCCTGAAGAACTTGGCGTCAAAGACATTCCCATGTTCTCGCCGAAAGGATTCAACATTGTCGCCGATTCCATGCACAACGCCGATCTCGGCGTCGCCTTGCTCGATTCAATTATCGAAAAGCGCGGCCTCGTAGATTTATCCGAAGGTGCGCGCAAATTCGCTCGCCATCTTTCCCGCGAAAAAGGGAAAAAAGTGCTGGATTCGTTCGTGTATGTCGCCTATGCCCGCAAAGGCTGGATGGTGCCGAATCAGTACTGGACGCCGGGCGCGCTCTCGCCAATGGCGATCATGGGGAAATATTACATGCACTACGGCAAAGAGTTTTTGCCGCCTCGCGAACTTGGACGCAAAGACGCAGATCGCCTGAGGAAAGAATTGTTGGTGGATAATCTCGGCATCTGCCGTTTCCATCGCAACTGGGCGGAAGAGATGGTGCCGGAGTTGATCCAATCATTGTATGGCCTGAAAGAGAAATATTTACAAACCAATTTAATTACCGCCAGCCGCATCAATAGCCGCAATTCGTCGTTATTATGGGAATCGGAGCGGAATATAGACATGGTCTATCACTTCCTGAAACGCAAGCAAATCGTGGAAAATAACAGCGATGCCGAATTAGTGAGATGGATCGAATTATTCGAGAAAGATCGTCAGGAAGCCGCCTTAAGTTTCTGGTACGAGATTCACAAAGGAATTCAGGAATCGCTGCGGGAATTTTAATCATGCCATATAATACCAATGGCGGGAAATTCGCTCATATTTGCCTTATGCCCGTAGAGACGCACGACCGTGCGTCTCTACCGTAGGCCATTGGTATTATATGGCGCATTGCCTACATACCCAAAATAATCAGAAATTTCATCCGAATGTATGTTTAAGAAATTCATCTTCTTCGTCTCCGACATCTCTCGCGTACGCGTATCATGGCGTCAATCCCTCCCTGTCATGCTGATATTCCTTGTGTTCTCAGGGTATTTCTGGTTGGGAGATATGATTTATAAAGATTACGGAATCCCCTTTGACGAGCCGTACAGCAGGTTTCTTGGCATTCTCAACTATAATTATGTGCTGAATCGCGATCCAGACCAGCAACTCCTTACCTATTCTGAAAAATACTATGGCCCCGCCTTCGAAATGCTGTTGACATATATTGAAGATCGTATGCCGCGACATACGATTCGAGATGTCTATCTCATGCGGCATAAAGTGATGTTTCGCTTATTCTTCGTCAGCGTCGCGGCCTTCTTTCTCCTCTGCTATCAACGCTTTCGTAGCTGGGAATTAGCGCTGCTTGGCGCGATCTTCCTTGTCATCACGCCGCGTATCTTTGCCCACTCTTTTTATAACACGAAAGATGCTGCATTCCTTGCAATTTTTGCCATCAACATGTGTACATTGGCGTGGTATCTTCGCAGGCCAAGCTGGTATCGGGCGATTCCCCATGCCATCGTCTGCGGCGTCCTGATCGCGATCCGCGTGATGGGAGTGCTGATCCCGTGCTGGACATTGGTGATCATTGGGGGAATGCTTCTTTTGGGACGACACCCGTTGAAAAAAAAATATGGCATCGCTTTGAGCGCCCTCGTATTCATTGAGTTCTGTGTGGGATGTACCATCTTGTGTTTTCCCATCCTTTGGCAATCCCCATTCGATCAATTCAAAGAAGCGTTTAAACAAATGAGCCATTTCCCCTGGCTTGGCACAGTGCTATATGCAGGCCAATACATCAAAGCCACCGACCTTCCCTGGCATTATATCCCGGTCTGGATTCTGCTGACCACGCCGATCGGCTACTTGCTCACCTTCAGCGTTGGGGGAATCGCCGCAATCATCTCAGTTGCGCGAGGAATACTTCAATGGCGTTTCACCTATGAGCAGACACTTGACCTTCTTGCGCTGTGGTGGGTCTCGGCGCCAATATTGGCGGTCATCGTTCTGCATTCGGTCGTATATGACGAATGGCGGCATCTGTTTTTTATCTATCCCGGCATGATCTTGCTTGCGGTCAATGCGGTTGATATAACGGTATCCTGGCTGAAACGCTGTCTGTCAAAACAGGCATATCAGTTCGGAATTGCGCTGCTCATTGGCCTGCTGATTCTTTGCGTTGCGCCGCCCGCGTATTTTATGTGGAAATATCACCCCTATCAGCAAATCTATTTTAATCGGCTGATCGGGAAACGCCTCGCGGCGGCAGCAGGACGATTTGAACGGGATTACTGGGGGGTATCATTTCGCCAATCATTCGAATATATTCTCCAGCAAGACCCCAGACCGGAGATTCGTGTATATACCAACAATTGGATGCAAAACGTCTTGATTTTGCCAGAAAATGAGCAGAAACGGCTCATATTTGTTGACAGGCAATCTCAGGCAGATTACTTGGTTAGCAATTATCGCAATTTTTTAGACAATTCTTACCGCACGCCATTTTATACAATCACCGTTGATGGGCTGAATATTAGTGTGGTATATAAAAATGACTTCTCCAAGTAAGGAGCATTCATGTACGTCAAAACTATCGTTTCGACGTACCCCACAGCACATGAAAATTCTATTTTCAGGGGAGGGTCGCGTATGCGTATCGTGGTGATAGGGGGGTCTGGCCATGTTGGCACCTATTTAATTCCCCGGTTAGTCAATGCCGGACATTATGTGATTTCGGTCAGTCGCGGCAAGCGCCAGCCATACCAGCCGCACCAGGCGTGGAATGAAGTCGAGCAGGTCGCGATTCATCGCGACCTCGCCGAGCATGAAGGGACGTTCGGCCTGCAAATTCAGGAATTGAACCCGGATGTTGTGATTGATATGATTTGTTATACGCCGCAAAGCGCGGAACATCTGGTTAACGCTTTGCGCGGCAGGGTGCAACATCTCCTTGTCTGCGGTACGATCTGGATTCATGGTCGTAGCATTCAGGTACCTACCACAGAAGAACAAAACCGAAAGCCGTTCGGCGATTACGGGTTGCAAAAGCTTCGCATGACCTCGTTTTTATTAAAAGAAGCCCGATTAAACAAATTTCCAGTCACGGTGTTGCATCCCGGCCATATTGTCGGCCCCGGCTGGATTCCGGTGAATCCGCTTGGCAATTTCAATCCTTCCATATTTACGAAATTAGCGCGAGGCGAGGAAATTGTGCTGCCGACGCTTGGCATGGAAACGCTGCATCACGTGCATGCCGATGACGTGGCGCAGGTGTTTGAATTGGCGTTAGGACACTGGGGGGAAGTCATCGGCGAAGATTTCCATGTGGTGTCAGACGCCGCCGTCACGCTACGCGGATATGCCGAAATGGTGGCGTTCTGGTTTGGCAAGGAAGCCAATCTCAAATGCGGCGTCGGCGACGAATGGAAAGAAGGATTGTCAGAAGACGACATCAAAACGTCGTTGGATCACATTACTCGCAGCCATAATTGCAGTATTCAGAAAGTCAAACGCGCGTTCGGCTATCAACCCCGTTACACCTCATTTCAAGCTATTTACGAGGCGTTGCAATGGCTATTAGAACAGAAAGTTATTGTGCCATAAATTAAGGACGCGCCGGAAAAGAGACTGACAGCCCTGTTTTGGCATGAATTCTATCAGGAACACCTGCCAAAACCTCTCAGCAATTCATGAATTTTTAAGAACTTCTACCAATTGTGCTTGAAAAGATCGTCTCTCCCGTAGAGACGCCCCGCCGGGGCGTCTCTATCGAATTGGCCGCAATTGGTATTATATCCCGCGAATTCGGGATAAGGTGTAGCCCTGATAATGCGCGCCGCTTCCAAAATTTCGTGAACCAACAGAGAGTCTGTTGCCTCCCTTTTGAGCGCGAACAACACATGAAACCCATGATTATTTTCGTGACATTCGAAACAGAGTATTCTTCTTATGGCGGACTTGGCGCGGTGATGAAACTGCTGCCGAAAGAAATGGGGGAAAAACAATGCGCCATTCTCTCGCCGCTGTTCAAGAAATGGACCAATCTGGAGCAGTTGAACCGCGAGAAAAAAGCCAAAAAAGTCTCCTCGCTTTTTACTTTCTATGTGCTAGTGCGCGGTCATGCCTATCCGGTTGAGGTAATCGAAGTTGTCAATCCAAACGGCTTGAAAATCTATTTTCTGTCGTCGGATGAGTTTTTCAATACGCCCGAAAACCCGTATGTTAACCCCTGCAACCCGAACAGCCCGCTTGATCCGTATCGCAATCCGATCAATGGCGAAAAACTCGCGGAAGATTCGCTTTTCTTCTCGATTGCCGTGCCGATTGCGCTGACGGAACTCTGCAAAGAGGGCTTTATCAAAGCCAAAGACGTGATTTTGCATCTGCAAGATTGGGAAACGGCAGCGGTGGCGCAGGCTGTCAAACGGACGCACACGCATCCCGCGCTGCATTCGATCAGATGCTTCCTCACGATTCACAACCCGTATGACAAGCCGCTGCATCAACTCAATTCACCGCGTGTCCTCGATTTCAGCGCCCATCTCGGATTCGAAATCTATCAATCCGTTTTAGCGCAGGTGATTCCGCTGCTTGATGGGCCGGTGTCAACCGTATCGGCGAACTTTGCCCATGAATTGCGGAACGAAGTCTTATACACGCAGACGTTCTGCCCGCATTTGCAAAAGGCATTCAAGCGCAAAGGATTAGTCGGGGTGGATAATGGTATTTTCGGCGCGCCTACGTTTCCATTTTCCGAAACGGCCTTTCAAAAAGCCCAATCTGGAGATTTTTCCGCAATTCAATCTGAAAAATGGGCGCAACGCATCCAACTGGCCACAGTGATGCGCGACTATCAGCAGAAATTGACGGAAGATGGCAAAACGATCACATGGGGCAGCGAACTTGATCTCTCCGAACCGAATGTGCCGATTTTCTTTATTTTAGGGCGCGATGATCCGCGCCAGAAGGGATTTGACGTTATTGTCGAAGCGATTCATTCGCTGCCGCGCGGCGCAGGGCGGTATATTTTCACAGTCATGCCCGGCGACGAAGGCTTGCTGGGCTTGAAATTCATGCAGCATCTCGCCAACGAGCGCCCCGGCGAAGTCTGCGTTTTCCCGTTCCGGCTTGAAAAGGCGGTCTTCGGCGCGTTGCAGCAAGGCTCATCGTACCTCGTGATGGGATCGTTGTATGAGCCGTTCGGCGCGGCAAATGAGGGCTATCTCGCCGGAATGCCTGTGGTGGCGAGGGCAACTGGAGGATTGGTGCAGCAAATCGCGCCGCATTCGGACTGCATGGAAGATGAAGAGATTCTCAGCTTGTACGGACGACAGCTTGTCCGGCAGTATCATGCCGCGCACGACGCACCAACCGGCATTTTGTTCCGAGAGCAGGTGTCGTTTGCCGATGAAGTCGAAGGGTGGCGTGACATCGTGGATTGCGGTTACTGGGAGCAGAACCCGAAAGGCGACCGCATCGGTCAGCGAAAGGAAATCTTCCTGTTCCAGGAGATGCACAAAAGCGCCGCCGCCGCGCTTCGGCTTGCCATCAACCTGTATCAGGATCAGCCGCAATACGCGGAGATGATTTTTAATGGTTGGAATATGCTCCCCAAATTCACCTGGGGACGCGCCATTGAAGCGTATTACAGGCAAGTGTATCATCTATAACAGATTTAGACATCTCACGCGACGCGCAGGCGGCCTCGGCAGCACCAGGACGCGAGAGAGGTGACGCTGTTCCGGCGCGTTCGGCGATCACGTGCCAACAGGTGGAGAAAATCATTTGTCAGACACTTTCGAAGTGTCTGACAAATGAGCGCGAGCGCCGGGCAATTTTCCCTTGACAAATGCTCCTGATATTCTTAGCCTGTCTCCATCTCTAATTTCTTTTTGCACATCTGACGTGAAATCTATTATTCATTTTCTCGATGGAAGATAGGCTGAATTGCGCGACACATTCGCCGATTCGCCCGTCTTCTTCTTTCTTGTATGGATTATAAAGAGACCTTAAATTTACCCAAAACCGAGTTTCCCATGAAGGCGAATTTACAGACACGCGAGCCGGAAATGCTGAAAAAATGGGAAGAAGACGATTTATATCAACAAATCCGCAGCAAATCCGCCGGGCGTCCGAAATATGTGCTGCACGACGGCCCGCCGTATGCCAACGGCAATATTCATATCGGTCATGCGTTAAATAAAATTTTAAAAGACATTATTGTTAAAACCCGCACCATGATGGGGTATGATTCCCCGTATATTCCGGGCTGGGACTGTCACGGCCTCCCGATTGAACATAAAGTCGAAGTCGAATTGCGGGAAAAACGCAAACAATTGGTCAAAAGCGAAATTCGGAAACTCTGCCGCGAATACGCGAATAAATATATCAATATTCAGCGCGATGAGTTCAAGCGGCTCGGCGTCTTTGGCGACTGGGAACATCCCTATATCACGATGGATTTTCCGTATGAAGCGATTATTATGCGGGAATTCGGCAAGTTCGTCGGCAACGGCGGCGTGGAAAAGCGCCTGAAATCGGTGCGCTGGTGCATTTCCTGCGAAACCGCGCTGGCTGAAGCGGAAGTCGAATACGAAAACCATTCGTCACCATCAATTTTCGTCAAATTTGCGCTATCGTCTGATCCATCTGCCATCGCGCCGGAATTGGCCGGAAAGGCGGTCTCCGTGATTATCTGGACGACGACCCCCTGGACGCTGCCTGCCAACCTCGGCATCGCGTTTCATCCTGATTTTACCTACGTGGCGGTTGAAGTCGGCGGCGAGACCTTTATCGTGGCGGAGGCGTTGTTAGAAGACCTGACAAAGCGCTTCGGCTGGCAGAATTGCGCCGTGCTTGCGAAATTCGCGGGTGCGAAAATGGAGCATTTGGAATGCCGCCATCCGTTCATTGATCGCGCCTCGAAATGCGTCTTAGCCGATTACGTCACGCTGGATCAAGGCACGGGCTGCGTGCATACCGCGCCGGGACACGGGCAGGACGACTACAACACCGGCTTGAAATACGGCCTGGAGATTTACGCACCAGTTGACCATCAGGGCAAATTCACCAGCGACGTGGAGCGTTTCGCCGGAATGCAGGTGTTCGCGGCAAACAAGCCGATTATCGAACTCCTCAAGCAGTTAGGCGTTCTGCTTGGCACGGAAAAGATCGAGCATCAATATCCGCATTGCTGGCGCTGCCATAACCCGGTGATTTTCCGCGCCACCGCGCAGTGGTTCGTGATTTTGGAGAAAAACGACTTGCGGCAGAAAGCGCTGCAAGAAATCCGCAACGTGCGCTGGATTCCAGAATGGGGGCAGGATCGGATTTACAGCATGGTGGAAAACCGCCCGGATTGGTGTCTGTCGCGACAGCGCAACTGGGGCGTGCCGATTGTCGCGCTCTATTGCGAGCAGTGCGGCGAGATTCTGCTGAAACAGGAGATCGTTGATTTTGTCGCCCAAAAGGTCGAAACTGGCGGCGCGGATGTCTGGTTCGATCTGCCGCTCGAAGAATTGCTGCCGCCTGGCACCAAATGCGAAAAATGCGGCAGCGTCTCGTTCCGAAAAGAAACCGATATTCTCGATGTCTGGTTTGATTCCGGCACAAGCCACGCCGCCGTGATCGAGCCGAAAATGCCGGAACTTCCCTGGCCGGTGGATATGTATCTCGAAGGCACGGATCAGCATCGCGGCTGGTTTCATAGCTCGCTGTTAGAGGCGGTGGGAACGCGGGGAAAAGCGCCCTATAAATCGGTCTTGACGCATGGTTATACTGTGGATGAGCAGGGACGCAAAATGTCGAAATCCCTCGGCAACTTCGTCGCGCCGCAGGACGTGATCAAACAATATGGCGCGGAAATCCTGCGTCTATGGGTTTCGATGGAAGATTACACGACCGATATTTCGATTTCGATGGATATGATGAAGCGGATTGCCGACATCTATCGCCGGATTCGCAACACCTGCCGCTATATTCTCGGCAACCTGTCGGATTTCGACCCGGCCAAAGACGCTGTGAGATATGACGAGATGCTGGAAATTGACCGCTGGGCGCTGCATCGCGCGCAATTGCTGACTCAGCGCGTCTGGAAGGCATACGAAGATTTCGAATTTCATATCTTTTTCCATGCGTTTCATAATTTCTGCGTCGTGGATATGAGCGCGTTCTATCTCGATGTGCTGAAAGACCGCATGTACACGGCGAAAGCGACCTCAAAAGTGCGGCGTTCCGGCCAGACGGCGATGTATGAAATTTTGAACGCGATGGTCACGCTGATGGCGCCGATCCTGTCATTTACCGCCGAAGAATGCTGGGGTTATCTGGCGAAAGACGGCAAAAGCGTGCATCTGCAAGATTTCCCGAAGGTCAATCCGAATTGGATGGATGAGACGTTAAATGCGCGGTGGGAGAAGCTCGGCGACATTCGCAGTGACATTCTGAAACAGCTTGAAATTGCCCGTCAAAACAAAGAGATCGGCCTGTCGCTCGACGCGCAAATCGAAGTGTATGCCTCCGGCGAAACCTTGACGCTGCTGCGCCAGTTCGAAAAAGACCTCGCCGATATTTGCATCGTCTCGGCGGCGACCGTCTATGGCGACGAGACGCCGATTCCAGGGGATGCAATTCGCAGCGAAGCCGTGCCGAATTTGGCGGTCAAAGTGGCGAAAGCCGCAGGCGAAAAATGCCCGCGCTGCTGGCATTATCAAACGAATATCGGCCAGAACGCTGCGCACCCTGATTTGTGCGCGTCGTGCGCGGATGCGGTGAGTTAAACGGCAACGACAACTACTAACGAATAGGAGAAAGGAGCGAATAGAAAACGTAATGCGGCTCAAATTCGTTCCTTTCTCCAATTCGTTGTAGTTTTGGCGCAGAGAAACAGAGTGTAAAAACGGCCACATTATATGGATAAAGACATTTATGGATAAACAGGTACAACGCTTTTATTTGAAGGGGCTTCACGCCAATACCAAAGGGAATTGGCTGTTAGCGCTGCAACATTTTCGAAAATGCCTCGAACTCGACCCGACCTGCGCGGAAGCGCATTACGAAGTCGGCATGATGTATTACAAGCAGGGGAATCACGAGATCGCGCTGGAACACATGACGCAGGCGCGCGATTATAACACCTCGAACGTCCAGATTCATTTCGCACTCGGCAATATCTATCTGACGGCGGATCAGCCGCAAGAGGCGATTAAAATTTACCATGAAATCGAGGAGTTCAACGAAGAACCGACGCCCGCGCTGTATCTGAATCTCGGCATCGCTTACGCCGCTGTCGGCGATAAACAGAAAGCGATTACCTATTTGGAAAAATCCATCAACATGGCGCCCCACAATGTCGAAGCGTTGAACAGCCTTGGCCGCGTCTATTACGAAAGCGAAGATTTTGAGCGCGCCAAAGCGATTTTTCAGCGCGTCATCCGCCTGAATCCGAATTATCCCGGCGGGCATCAGATGCTCGGCTTCATCTATGCGCAGGAAGAACAGTGGGAAAAGGCGATTCACGAATGGGATCAGGTGTTGGCGGCGTTTCCGAATCGCGAAGACATGCTCTATCAAATCGGGCGGGCGTGGGGCAAATTGAACGAATACGACCGGGCGATTTCGATGCTGAAAAAGGCGCTCGCTGAAAATCCCGATAACGTGCAGGCGCGGATCGAACTCAGCGTCATGTATATCAACTCCAAGTATTACGATCACGCGATTCAAGAACTGAAGGCAGTAGAGCGGCTTGATCCGCAAAATCCGATTATCAGACAATTGCTTGCAGACGCCACGCGATTAAAAAAACTGTATGGTTGACGCAGTCATGAGGCCGCGTGACCCCGCATCTGTTGACGCGGCGTTGTGAGCGTTGAGGACAGGTTATGAAAATCCTGAAATTGATTTTGATCGTTTTCGGCATTCTAATTGCGCTGTCATTAGTGAAAAAAGCCATTGGGCTGGCAGTATCATTCGCGTTCGTTGTCGGCGTAATTGCGATTGTGTTGTTTTTGTTGAAAAAGAACACATGATCTTTCGAAATATGTATGAGGAATAAACAATGACGAGAGACATCAAACCTCGCCCGAATCATCGGGAATATATTCGGATATTGCGCCGCCTTACGCCTCAACAACGCTTAACGAAAGCCTTTGAACTTTCTGAATTTACCAAACAACTGTTTATACATGGTCTTCGAAAACGATTTCCGAATCTTTCAGAAGAGGAATTTCGAAAACTTCTTCTTGAACGCCTGGATAAATGTCACAATCGGAATTACTAAAAAACGTTGTAACTACACAGCCTATGTTGTATTGGGGAGAGCCTTGAAGGTGTTTGTCAAGGCTTCAAGGACGTT
>DF820457.1:120717-138197 GCA_000739515.1 Candidatus Moduliflexus flocculans | reverse complement strand
TTTATACTCGTGTTTCTTGACTAAAATCAAGTAAAATTTTATCAGAATATGATGCCTGTGTAGTTACAAAACGTTATTGATACTCTTGAACGTTTAAAAATCGAATACATGGTGACAGGCTCTCTTGTCTCAAGCTTGCAAGGTGAGCCACGTTCGACGCATGATATTGATTTAGTTGTAGATATTCACCTTTCAGACATTCCGATGTTGATTCAAGCGTTTTCGCCGCCAGACTATTACCTTGACGACGAGATGATTCGAGACGCTATCAGCCATCACAGCATGTTTAATTTGCTTGACGTCAATAATGGGGAAAAGGTAGATTTTTGGATATTGACCTCTGAGCCATTCGATCAATCTCGCTTTCATCGTCGGTATCGTGAACAATTTTTGGATATAGAATTTCACGTTTCTAAAGCGGAAGATACGATTCTTGCTAAACTTCGATGGGCACAACTGGCAGGCGGCAGCGAAAAACAATTTCGAGATGCACTTCGGGTCTATGAAGTACAACTTGATAGTCTTGATATGTCTTATCTTAAGTATTGGGTGCGACAATTAGGACTTGAAAGCTTCTGGCAACAGGTCATTAGAGAGGCTGAATCGCTTTGAAATGCCATTATTCACGCATGTTGGACAGGCAGAGATGCCTGTCCAACATGCAATGCATTGTCCGTTCTTACGCATCTAACCTTCCAACACGGCAAGTTTTTCGTTTTTGTTATCTAAATAACCCTGCAAAATAATCGTCGCCGCGATTTTATCAATCACTTCCGCCCGCTTTTTGCGGTTTACCTTCCCCGCATCTAGCGCTTTATTCGCTTCAATTGTTGAAAAGCGCTCGTCCCATGTGTAGATCGGCAGATGGAACGCTTCATGCAAAATGCTGACAAAACGGATAATTTTATGCGTTTGCCCGTCCGGACGACCATTCATCGTCACTGGCAGGCCGACAACAACCTCTGAAACGTTATGTTCTCGAATCAATTTCCGCAGCGATGAAAGATCCGTATTCACATTGCGGCGGCGAATCGTCATGATGCCCTGCGCTGTCCATCCTAACGAATCACTTACCGCCACGCCGATTGTCGCATCGCCGACATCTAACCCTAACACTTTGGCCATATTTGCACTCCTTTTCCATATCTTGAGTCTTCGTGTTTATCTTTTTAGCGCACCCGTTGTCAATTCCATAACTGCTGACTGCCGCCATTTCTCAATGCTGTCTGATAGACGAAGCGTGATCAAAAGGGTTGAATCGGCTGGCTAATAATCGTTAATCTCTCGGAATCGAATCATCGCGAGGC
This sequence comes from Candidatus Moduliflexus flocculans, assembly GCA_000739515.1. Taxonomy (GTDB): domain Bacteria; phylum Moduliflexota; class Moduliflexia; order Moduliflexales; family Moduliflexaceae; genus Moduliflexus; species Moduliflexus flocculans. The sequence goes on along the minus strand of DF820457.1, from coordinate 136,890 downwards.
TCGGCTATTTGCACAATTTTCAGAATATTCGAAAAAAATACTTGCATTGTAAAAGGGGGGGCATACGATTATATAAAAAGGATTTCAATCCTGGTAGTGACATTTCTCAGATGTGTTGGCGTCTGGGGGGAAACCAATATAATCGTATTTCATTCTGAGGAATAATGGCTTCGAAACGTTTGATGATTACGCCGCGACAACGGAAGTGGCTGCGCGAATATATCCTGAAATACTCGCATCAACGACTGGCCACATTGATTGGGCTGATGGGACTGATATTGGCGTTTGCAACACCGATCCACTGGAGTGTGCCGCCAGTCCAACTAACACCGGAAATCCCGGTTACGCCGGAAACCTCTACCGAGCCATCCCTATTCGATCCGTTTCCATATTCGGATGAACTCGCAACGCAGATGAATTTCTGGCGTAGAATTTTTACGCAATACACCAGTAAACAGGCGGTCATTCATGATGATTGGTATGTGGATGTTGTCTATGAAGTCGTCAACGTCATGGACCCGGTGTACGGCAGCGAAAAAGAGGGATGGAAAGCCGCGAGAGATGCGCAGGAAAAGTATGTCAAAATTTTGACATCATTAGCGGATCACTGGGGAAACGCGAAAAACATGACCGAAACCGAACAGCAGATTTACGAACTGTTTAAAGAAATTCCCGAATCGGAATACTTCAAAAAAACAGACGCCAAAGACCGGGTGCGGATACAGGTTGGACAGGCGGATCGGTTTAAAGATGGCATCATCTGGGCAGGACAGTATCTTCCGACGATGAAACAAATTTTTCGAGAGGCAGGCTTGCCGGAAAATCTCGCCTATCTTCCGCTGATCGAATCGGCGTTTAATCCCCATGCGCATTCGTTTGTCGGCGCAGCGGGAATGTGGCAATTTATGCGCATGACCGGCAAAGAATATCACTTAACCATCAACCCGACAGTGGATGAACGCAAAGACCCGTTGCGCTCGACACGCGCCGCCGCGAAATTGCTCGGCCATAATTACGAGGTGATTCAATCCTGGCCGTTGGCGATTACGGCGTATAATCACGGCTTGCAAGGGATGAAAAATGCGGCGCGGGCGGTGAACAGCGAAGATATTGCCACGATTATTGAACAATATAAGGGAAAAGCGTTCGGGTTTTCTTCGCGGAATTTTTATGTTGAATTCCTGGCGGCTGTGGATGTCTGCCAGCAATATACCAAATATTTTGGCGAGATCGAGCCTGAACAGCCGCTCGCATTGAGCGAGATCAAACTTCCGGATTACATTTCCGCAAAAACGCTCGAGAAATATACCCCATTGACCACGAAACAGATTCGGGAATTAAACCCGGCGTTGCATGCGTCGGCCTTTAATTCGAATGGATTTATTCCGAAAGGATATGTGCTGAACGTCCCGGAAGAGCATAAAACAGAGTTTGAAACGCGCTATGCGGCGATTCCACAGACATTGAAGTTCGCCTATCTTCCGGTCAAATCTATACATATTGTCAAAAAAGGAGAAGCGCTGTCCAGTATTGCGAAACGCTACGATGTTTCCCAGAAAGCGCTGATGGCGGCGAATAATATCAAGGATGCCAAAAAAATCAGAATCGGCCAGAAATTGAAAGTTCCAGGGGGCTATGCGCCTGTGTCGGAAAACGAAACGATGGTGGTTTCATCCGCGCCATCCGCTGAAAATTCCGGCAAAACGGACGAAAAAACGGCTGCAACAACGAAATCCTACTTTCATAAGCATACGATTAAAGAAGGAGAAACCCTGATCAGCATCGCCAAACGTTACCATCTTGAGGTGGAGGAAGTGCTGAAGGCGAATGATCTGAAAAAATCTCAGACGATCAAGATCGGACAGACGTTAAAAATTCCGGCATTCGAGCCACGAGCGACTCAAGCGGATAAACGTTCGGTAGCGACAGCTACTGATAAAAAGAAAAAAGAGCATTTGGTGGAAAAGGGACAGACATTAAGCATGATCGCTCAACTTTACAAAACGTCAGCCAAAGCGATTGCGAAAGCGAACGCAATTACTAATCCCCGGCAAATTCGTCCAGGACAAAAATTGATCATCCCGGAAGGGTAGTTTTTCTACGAACGCAGACCGTGATAAATAAGCCATCACACCCTGCGGCGCGAACAGAGACGCTTTTTACTGCGCCGCATCATGCTTAATCAGACGTTCAACGCGCGGAGAGGAGAGTATGGCAACATTCGAGGAGATTCTTCAAAAAATCGGCGTCAGCCCGGAATCATTGGAAAAAGCGCGACAGCAGCAACAAGAGCAAGGTGGGTTTCTTCGAGAACATCTGCTTGCGCTTGGAGAATTCACAGAACAAACGTTTGCCAGCAATATTGCTCAATTGCTGCGAGTGCCGTATGTCAATGTGCAGAAAGTAGATATTCCCCACGATGTCCTCAAGTTTTTACCGCGAGAACAAGCGGAAAAATATCTTGCTCTCCCGATTGAATTCGATAAAAAAAACCGACGCCTAACGATTGCAATGGCTGATCCGACAGATATGTCTGTGGTGGATGAAGTGAAATTTCGCGTCGGCCATACGCTGAACCCGCGATTTGCCCCGGAAGAAGAATTGCGCGAAAAGATGGAACGAGCGTATGCGGCCTTTACCGAACGGGAACTCGTCGCCTCGCTCAAATCTTCCCAGCCGAGAGATCATGAGTCGCATGCGATGGTAGATGTGCAAGCCCTGTTGAATACCGATCAGCTGGTCATAAAATTGATCGGGCAGATTTTTTCATTTGCCTGCAATGAAAATGCCAGCCAACTCGACATTAAACATGGCCGAGATCGCGGCACATTGCTGGTGACGGCACAAGGAAAAACGCGAGAAATCGCCCAACTCCCGTTAAAACCGCTGCATGACCTCCAGACCCGCCTCAAACGCATTCTCGGTCTCGATACCGCTGACACCGCTGCCGCCTGCGCTAAAGGACATACCGTCTTGACGCTCGGCAGCCAGAAAGAGCGCGATCTGTCGTACCTCTGGTATGCGGGCGTGTTCGGAGAAGAAATAACGATCAAATTTCAGGATTCAACAGACCTGCCAGCCCTCGCCGATTTTGATCTGCTCCCCAGGACATTGCGCGATCTGCAAAGCGCGTTGCGCTCGAAAAACGGCGCAATCCTCATCTCCGGGACAACTCAGAGCAATCTTGCGGCAACGCGTTATGCGTTGCTCTCTGTAATCCTGGAATCGCATGGGTACGCCATGTCAGTCGAATCCCCCATCCTCGCGGCGCTCAATGGCGTGATTCAAGGGGAAGCCAGCCTGGAAGCGGGAGACGGCTACGATGAATATCTGCGCGATCTGTTGGCGCAGAAACCGCCTGTGGCGATGCTTGATCAGGTGTATGATCGCGAAATGGCCGCCGCCGTGATGCGATTAGCCGCAAGTACGTTAGTCTTCGCGTCTATCGGCGCGGCAGACACGGCAAGCGCGCTCGTTAAATTTCGAGCCTTTGGCGGCGCTCCCGAATTCGTCGCGAGCCGCCTGCGGTGCGTCACGTCGCAGCGTCTTGTCAAAAAGATTTGCGATGCCTGCAAGGAAGAAGTTGAACTCTCTGACGCGCATCGCGAAAAATTAGGGTTGCAGGCCAATGAAACATGCTATGCTGGAAAAGGGTGTGAACGCTGCGGGCAAACCGGCTACAACGGCATGACATTCCTGTTCGAAGCGTTTCCATGCGGTGACACGCTCATTTCTGCCATGACGGGCGCGGCATCTGCTAGAGAAATAAGAACGATGCTCGCCGAAGCAGGGATTCCTTCGCTGCGCGACGACGGAATGCAAAAAGTCAAGCAAGGCGTGACCACTATTCAGGAAGTCCTCAGAGCAACGATGATTTGAATAGCGCAGACGATTGGCGTCCGCTTGCGCCAGCAAGCGGCGCATTAATCGTTCGCCGCGCTGCTTCATCATGGAAGATGTCTTGTTAAAATTGTTACTTGACGAAAAAATCATTACCATCGAGCAATATCGCCAGGTTGAAGCCGCTTGCGAACAATCCGGCGACAGCGTGGACGTGGCGCTGGAACGAAGGGGAATCCTTCGCGAAGCCGATTTCCTGAATGCCCTCAGCCGAAAATTCCGCCTGCCGGTAGTGAACTGGGAAGCCTTTGCGCCGAAAGAAGAGATGTTTCAGAAAATTACAGAAGAGGTTGCGGGCAAATATACGGTATTTCCGGTCGCATACGAGCAGGGAAAACGCCAGGGGAAATTAACGCTGGCGGTCGCCTATCCTTCCACGCTGGCAGCGTTGGATGAAATTGCGTTTGCCATCGGCTGCGCAATTCGACCAGAAATCGCGTCTGTGCGGGCAATTCGCGAAGCGATTGCCACGCATTATAAAACGCAGGCCGCGCAGCCAAAAGCCAAGCGAGCGTCAAAGATCGTGGCCATTGAAACCGGCTCGCAGGCATTAAATGCCGCATTTGCTGATGCCATCAGCAGCGCGACGTTCGGCGAAGAAGAAGCCGATACGCTGGCCTCCCTGGATCGTGACCATCCGGCAACGAAATTTCTCGTTGAAATGCTGAATACGGCGGTGGATAAGGGCGCATCCGCGATTCATTTTCATCCGTCGCGCCAGCAATATCAGGTGCGCATGGCCTGGAATGGCGTCACGATTCATCAAACAGAAATTCCCGCCGCATTGGGACAGGGCATCGCGCAGCGGCTGCGGAAAATTGCTCGACCGGTCGTGCCGCCGAAAAAAGAGCAACTCTTCTCAGAAGGAATCAGCGCTGTGCGATTGCGCGAGCAGGCGATGAACCTGGCATTAAACTTCTATCCGACTCCATTTGGCGAAAGCGTGATGGCACAATTCTTTCCGCTGGCGGCCTCACAAGAAAGCAATGCTTTCGGGGCAGATGAACAGACAATCAAAGGATTGCAGCGCGCGCTTGCCAGGCCATTTGGCTTGTTATTGGTTGCCACGTCGCAGCCGCAATGCCTATCAGTGATTCCAGCGATTGCGCGAAAATGTTTTTCGCCAGAAACGCAGATGCTCGCGATTGCGTCGCCTGTTGCGCCGTTTTTTCCCAGTATCCCGCAGCTTTCGCGTCATGCGGTGATGCCATATCGGGAATGGTGTTCAGCGATTGCGTTTGCTGCGCCACAGGTGTTGTTATTTGACACTATTGACGCGCCAGTTATGGCGCAGCTTGCGTATGAGTTTGCCGCGAGCGCATCGGTGGTCGCCTCAATGACTGCAACAGATGCTGCTGACGCGCTGCTTGATTTTCTCACGATGATCGCCGCTGAATGCCAGCAAGATATTCGCAATATGCTGCCGCCTGTTCTCGATATGCTAAACGGCATTCTTATAGAAACTCCCGTTCGCACAATCTGCCAGGCCTGTCGTAAAGAACAGACGCTTTCCGACGAAGATGCGCGGCTGTTTGAATCGGCGTCGTTTGGCGAGGGATGCCAGGAATGCATGAATACTGGCGTGGCCGGGCAGACGCGCTTGTTCGATGTTTTGAAAATTGATAAAGCATTTAAACAAACACTACTCGAACAGGAGGGGCAACTCGGAAAATATCTTCGCCGGTTGTGCGAAGAATTTCTCGGAGATAGCCTGAAACGGCAAGCGATTGCGCTGGTTCGCGATGGAAAAATCTCGATAGCGGAATTTCGACGAGTCATTGCTCGATAAACACGTTGCATGTCAATACTTCATACGGTCAGAAATGTTCAGCGGGTGCGTGAAATTACGGCAGTTCTTATTCGACATGGATTCGGCCAGATCATTGAAAAACTTGGATTGGAATATCGAATTCTGATCAAAAAAATCGCTAAAGTTCCGGCGCAAAAAGAACTACCGCCGCATTTGACCACCGCTGAACGCGCCCGCATGGTGCTGGAAGACCTCGGCCCAACATTTGCGAAACTTGGTCAGGTGCTCAGCACGCGCCCAGACCTCCTCCCGGAAAATTTTATCAGGGAATTCAAAAAACTACAAGATCGCGTTCCGGCAATTAGTTTTCGCGAAATTTCTCAGCAAATCACGATGACGCTTGGCAAAAATCTTGATGAGATTTTTTTGCAATTTGATGCCAAGCCAATCGCTTCAGCCTCAATCGGTCAGGTGCATAAAGCCACATTAAAAGAAACCGGCGAGCGCGTGGTCGTAAAAGTGCAGCGCCCCTCGATTCGCGCGAAAATCGAAAGCGATCTCGACATTCTTTATCTCTTAGCGCGGCTGCTGGAAAACAATGTCCCGGAAGTGCGCGTCTATAGCCCGGTCGGGATTGTCGAGGAGTTCGACAAGGCGATCCATCGCGAGTTGGATTACGCCATCGAAGCCCAAAATATTCTCCGTTTCCGCCATAATTTCCGCCACGATAAACACATTTACGCGCCGAACGTGTACCAGGAATATTGTACTCGTAATGTATTAGTGATTGAATACATTGAAGGAACAAAAATCAGCGAGTTGATTCGCACGCATCGTGAGTTAGAACAGATTGCCAGAAATGGCTTTCGCGCCATCTTGAAACAGATTTTTATTGACGGCTTTTTTCATGGCGACCCGCATCCCGGCAACCTCTTTATCCTTCCGGACAATCGCATCGCATTTCTCGATTTCGGCATGATGGGGCGCGTTGACGAAGAAATGAAAGATGAATTGGCGGATTTGCTCGTGGCGGTGATTAATCGCGATGTGCCGCAGATCGCCCATATTCTCGCGCATCTCGGTCATCAGGATGTTGACGTGGATATGCGAGCCTTTCGGAAGGATGTTGGCGACATTATCGAGCGCTACTATGGCGTGCCGCTTCAACAGATTTACCTCGGCAAACTCACCCGCGACATTCTTGACGTTGCCTTGCGGTATGACATTCGCATTCCTTCCGATTATACGCTCATGATTAAGGCATTGCTCACCATCGAAAGCATCGGCAAACAGTTGTATCCCGATCTGAATCCGATTGAAGAGGCGAGGCCGATGATGACGAAAATCATCAAAGATCGCTGGAATCCGCAGCGCATTATGTCGCATTCGATGATCGGTTTCCGCAATTTCTCGTTCGCGATGCGCGACGTGCCGACGCAAGTGCATCAGATTTTGGAAGAAGTTCGACAGGGCAAATTGCGGATCGAGTTCGAGCATGTGCATCTCGAACGCCTGATCATGGTCGTGGATGCGGCCAGCAATCGTGTGTCTGCCAGCTTGATTATCGCGGCGCTGATCGTTGGTTCCTCTATTGTTATTCATTTCAATCGCGGCCCGATGTTTATGGATATTCCGGTGCTCGGCGTCATCGGTTTTGTTTCCGCAGGAATTCTCGGTTTTCTGCTGTTGCTCTCAATTCTCCGCTCCGGAAAATTTTAACAGACGAATCGTCTCTGAGTTGGTCTATGTCGATGCCATTCAAACAATTTCAGTGGAAACAATCAATTGCTGCGTTGCAATATCCGAATTACCGTCTCTGGTTCTGCGGACAATTGGTTTCGTTGTTCGGAACATGGATGCAGACGACGGCGCAAGCCTATCTAATTTTTCAAATGACAAACTCTCCAACCTATTTGGGGTATATCGCATTCGCCTCTGGCCTGCCGTCATGGATGTTTATGCTATATGCCGGAGTCATTGCTGATCGCCTGCCGCGCCGGACGCTTTTGATTATTACGCAGACTGCGATGATGTTGCTGGCGTTCGCGCTGGCCGCATTGACATTTAGCGGCATTGTGCAGCCCTGGCATATTTTGGCGTTCGCGTTCGTTTTGGGCGTGGCGAACGCCTTCGATGCGCCGGTGCGCCAATCTTTCACGCTGGAAATGGTCGAACGCGAGGATTTAACGAACGCAATCGCCTTGAATGGAGCGATGTTTAATGGTTCGATGGCCGTCGGCCCGGCGCTGAGCGGATTGATTTATGCCTGGCTCGGCCCGGCCTGGTGCTTCACGATGAACGGCATCAGCTACATCGCCGTTATTGTGGCGTTATGGCTGATGCGCCTGAAACCTACGCCAAAGAAAACCGAACCCACATCTATCCTGGCCGATATGCGCGAAGGAATTGATTACGCGGTAACTTCGCCGATAGTTCGCGCCTTGACATTCTTGATCAGCGCGCTGATGCTCTTTGGCATTCAATTCATGACGTTGCTTCCGGCGTGGGCAGTACATGTTCTCGGCGGCGACGAAACGACAAACGGCCTGCTGCAATCGGCGCGAGGCCTCGGCGCAGTCGTCGGCGCCTTAGCGCTTGCCGCGCTTGGGCGTTTTCCATACAAAGGCCGCTTGCTGACGCTCGGCTCGTTCGCCTTCCCGCTCGCTTTAGCGCTGTTTTCAATCTCTCGGTCAATCCATTCTTCTTTTGTCGGCTTGACATTCGTGGGCGTGGCGTTTGTGCTGATGATGAATTTAGGAAATGCCTTAGTGCAAGTGAACTCGCCCGATCATTTGCGCGGGCGCGTGATGGGAATGTATTCGTTTTTGCTGTTCGGCCTGATGCCTATCGGCGGCCTGATTTCCGGCTTTCTCGCCGAACATATCGGCGCTCCGCTGACCATTGTGCTGAACGCAGGCGTCTGCCTGCTGGTTGCGCTCATGACCTGGTTCGTGTTTCCGGCCTTGCGCAGCGCGGAGTAATAATTTTCGGTGAATCAGATTTTTGCAGGTTCAGACGATGAGAAAAATCTCTGCAATCGTCTTGAATTTTGACATGTAGAATGAGTGAACGTTATGGAATATGAGAACGCTTCAGCAGCCTTCAAAGTGCCGGAACAACGTCGGCAGTATGTGGCGCGGACGCAGGCTTTTTTCGAGAGCATCCAGTTGATTCCGCCGCAGACGATGTTCAGCCTGTTAGAACAATATGAATATAAAGGTCAGATCGAGGCGCGGAAAGCGATCACACTGCTGGCCTACCGCCATGTCAGGCGCTTAAAACGAATGTATCTGGAAGGGATTCCGCGCGATCTGCTGCCGCCGAAGGCGAATTATCTGATGATCGGCCCGACCGGCTGCGGCAAAACGTTTCTCGTGGAATTGCTCTTTCGCAATATTTTGAAATTGCCGACTGCCGTGATTGATGTGACGCAGCTTTCAGAAACCGGCTATGTCGGCAAAGACACCTGTACGATTCTGACGACATTGTTAGAACATGCTGGACATGACCCGATTGCGGCGTCCGCCGGAATTATTTGCCTTGACGAATTCGACAAGCTCGCCACCACGCAGAATCAGGCGCGATTTGATGGGCAAGGGACGACGAAAGATGTCAGCGGCTACGGCGTGCAGCGCGAACTGCTCCGCATAATCGAAGGCTCGGAAATTATGGTGCCGATGGATTACAACAACACGCGCTACAGCGATTTTATTCCGCTGCATACCGGCGACATCACCTTTATCGCCTGCGGCACATTTTCCGGCTTAAAAGGTGTTGCGTCCGCGAATCAGCCGCATATCGGCTTCAATACGCCAGAACTGCCGCAAACAGCGCAGACGATTGCCGTCAATTACGCCGAAGACGACGTGAATAATATCGAGCATTTGCAGCGCTACGGTTTTATCCCCGAATTGATCGGGCGCTTTACTCGCATTTTGCCGCTTCATGCATTGGATCGAGAAACATTGAATGCGATTTTGCTCGATTCGGTGGTGAAAAAATTCGAGCGCGAATTCAAAGAAGAAGGGATCGCGTTACATATCGAAACAGACGTGTTGAATGCGATTGTGGAGCAGAGTTTCAAACGTCAAACCGGCGCTCGCGGCCTGGCTTCGATCCTGACGAAACATCTTGAAGATGTGGCATTTCAGGCGTTTTGCTCAATCGTCAAGACCGTGACGCTGCGCATGAATGGCAAAGAAATCGCGGCGGAATTGGAGTAGATGTTATGAGTTGTCAGACACTTCAGAAGTGTCTGACAACTGTATCGTCTTACGCCTGCCGCTGCTCGCTGAGTTGCTGCTCGATGCGGGCTAAGCGTTCGTTGATGATGGCAATATCTTCTTTCGTTGCTAAATGGAGTTGTCCCATGATGCAGGTGATGCGTTCGTCAATCATCGTTGAGATTTTTTCTCGATTTTCCTGCGCGGCGTGTTGCAAGTCTTTGAGCAATGTTTTTCCTTCTTGTTCCGTGATTTTGCCCTTTTCGACAAAATCACTAACGAGTTCCTGGATTTTTTCTTCCGTCGCAGCGAATACGCCGATTCCGGCAAAAATAGATTTTTTCACGAGTTCGAACATACAGGTAGCCTCCGTGTTTCGTGGTCAATAAAAGATTCTCAAAAAGAACGGTATGCGGTCTTGCATTCTTTAGAAAAGTGATATAACGCATACAAGAAAAGAGTCAAAAAATCAGCGCAAAAGGCAAGGAAATTTTATGAAAAAAGACGAGAGTTCTTTTCGCATTGCTCCTGAGCTTGATGACGAGCCAATTGAAAAAATGGACATTTTGCGCCAGTTAAAGGCGTCGAATTCCTCTGGCATCGAGGAAAAGCGCATTCGAATCGTGGTCGTCGTGCTGGATAAGGCGCTGTTCGGCATTCGCGTATTTTCCGTGCGCGAAATTCTCAAAGTGCCTAAAATGACCTGGCTGCCGTGCGCTCCGGACTATGTAGCCGGCGTTATTGCGATCCGCGGAGAAGTGCAGGCGATTATCAACCTGAAACGCTTGCTTCATGCCGGAATCGGACACCTGACAGCGCACAGCCGCATTATTCTGGTTGAATCTGGAGAATTGACTGCCGGCCTGATCGTTGATGAGATGCTTGATATTATCGAACTGCCTGAACAGGCGGTGTTGCCTGTATTGGAGAGCAGCAGGCTGACGACGGAGACGTTTTTTGATGGGAACGTGAATTGGAATGGCCGGGTGATTTCTCTGCTCAATATCGAAGCAATTCTTCAGGGAGTTGTTGTCGATCAGGTCTGAGGAAACATGAATATCCACGAGATAACAACTTGACATTTTCTCCGGTTGTTTACAAGAATGGTTGCTTATGAAATCTGTAAAAAATGATGTAAAAATTTTGAGGAAAATAGCTGGAAAACAACTCGTTTTTATCAGCATCGGAAGTGTCATCTGCCTGATTGCTGCGTTATGGGGCATTAAGATTTTTTTCGCTGCGGAGCGGAATACTGCCGCAATCAACGCTTTATTAGAGCGCCGAGCGACGGCGTTAAATCAGAAAAACCTGACGCAATATCTCGATTGTTTTTCAGTGGATTATCATAGTGGCGACAAAACGTATCATGATTTGCAAGCTGACGCGGAACTGTGGTTCTCTCAGTTTGATTCGATTCAATTTTCATTTGACACGATCAAAATTGACCGGCAAAAGAACATGGCGCGGGTCGAAAATCAATATCGTTTTGTGTTGACCAGTTCAACAGGAAAACCCGTGAATATTGCCAATAAAGAGTTGTTAGAAGTGCGACAAGACGCTGCGGGATGGAAAATTACGGCATCATTGGTGACACAGTAATGATGTGATAGAGGGTGATAGGCCGATGAAAGGGGAATTCCAGATCTTAGTCGTTGATGACAGTCGGATGAATCGAATGGTGCTCAGCAAAAGCCTTTCGATGGAAGGCTATGAACTTATCGAAGCGGAAAGCGCTGACGCTGCCCTGAAAATCCTCGATTATCGCAAGCCGGAACTCATTCTCCTCGATGTTGTCATGCCAGAAATGACGGGATTTGATCTCTGCCGCCTGCTGAAACAGCAGAAGGCAACGCGCGAAATTCCGATCATTTTTATTACCTCGTTAGACAGCACAGAAGATAAAATTAAAGGGTTGGAACTCGGCGCGGTGGATTTCATCACGAAACCCTTTAATACGGCGGAAATTCTGGCGCGAGTCCGCACGCAGGTCACGTTACGTCAGATGTATCGCACGATCTTAGAGACCAACCAGCGAATTCAAAAAGATTTGGCAACTGCTCGCCGAATTCAGCAAAACCTCCTCCCTGAACGCGAGATCAAGCTCGCCGGACAGTTGACCTTCGAATATGTGTATCTTCCTTGTGATGAGCTTGGGGGGGATTTTTTCGACATTTATCAACTCAGTCCGCATCACATATTGTTTTATATCCTTGACGTGTCAGGACATGGCGTGGCATCATCGCTCATTACAATTTTTACAAAAATATTTTTTAGCATTCACGGCAAAGCCGGACATACGCCGGGACAACTGCTGAACATGCTGAATCAGCAATTTTTTCGCGAACGGCTGACGGAAAAATATGTCACCGTGTTTTTGGGTATTTTGGATATCAATGTCGGACGTTTAACATGGAGTTCAGCAGGGCAAAGTGTCTCGCCGATTCTCTTCTCGTCGTCGCAGGAGCAATTGCTTTCCATGCACTCGTTTCCTATCGGATTATTGGAAAATGTCGCGTATTCCGACGAATCGTGTGATTTTCAGAATGATGCCTCCTTGTTGTTGTATTCTGACGGGGTGATGGATATTCATGGGGCGAATGGCCAACCTGTCTTTGACGAGCAAACGCTGCTGACATATATCCGAGAACAAAAAGGCTCGCCCAAAATGGTGGATTCGTTGTTTGCTCATATCCGTCAGCATGCGCACGTAGATGATTTCCCTGATGATGTAACAATATTTCTTCTGAGAAGGAATATGCTATGACAACTCACGACGAATGCGTATTTATTGGAAGATACGAACGCACGTTTATTTTCAAGGCTGAAGGGCGGCTGACGCAAAAATCGTTGTGGAACGCGAACACCGCTGTTCAAAAATGCATGGAAGACCCGGCAGTGTCGTTCGCGCTGATAGATATTATGCAATGCACCTACATGGATAGCACGATTTTAGGGATATTGGCGCGGTGGGCAATTCAGTTTACCAAAACCCATACCTCGCTGCCCTTCCTGGTCGGATTAGAGGGCGGGCCGTTAGAGAGCATTTTCCGGCGCATGAATTTGAACATGCTCTTCCGCTTAGTTGAGCGCGTTGATGGGTTTGAGAAGCAGATGTTGTCGCGCTTGGCGTTCTCGGAGCAGCAAGGCAAACAAGAATATGCGGAACAGGTGCTTTCTGCGCACGAAACGCTTGCTGAACTGTCGGCTGAGAATGCGAAGGAATTTGCGACGGTGATCAATTGTTTGAAACTTGAACTTGGATTGCAGTAAAGACTTCGCGCGGTTGGAACAATTGAGGCGGCTGCCACGCAACACGCGCGGAAAAATCAGGCAATTCATCCGCCATTCACCAAAGAACGTCCGATACGTTCGCGTGTTTCGTCGTGAATAACTGCGTGCGGTTAATAATAGACGACATTAAATTCTGAAAAATCTCCTGAATACGGCAGGCGTTCGATCTCAACATCGGTAACATAGGCCCCGGACGGGCCATGATAGCACCAGGCGAGCATGGCGTTCACATCAGATTCTTCTCCTTCGACAAGCAATTCGACTCGCCCATCGCGAAGATTTTTAACCCAGCCTTCCAGCCCCAAAGCAGTGGCTTCTCTGATTGCGGAATATCTGAACGCCACCCCCTGTACCCGTCCAGATACATAGACATGCATTCCAGTGAGCGCCATTCCGTTCTTGAGCGCGACAGGGGCTTCGTTATCTCGACGAAACGCCTGTTTACGCTTCCTCCTCTTCATGATCGCCAAGCAGATCAAGAAGATCGTTATTTTCCTCGGAATCGAATGCCTCGGAATCATCAGCATCTTCTTTTGGCGATGCCGACTTTTTCGGGGCACTTTCCTCGATCAACATCGCATAAATCGAGTCCTGAAATTCCTGAAGCTTTTTTTCCGCGTTTTTTAGCAGCGTACGCCTCTGACTGACGCGATGGCGCAATGCTTCAACCGTTTCTTCTAAGCATTCAAATTGTTCACTCACTGCCTGCTCCAGTTCAACGTGATCTTTTTCAGATTCAGAATGAAAAAGTTTCATAGACATCTATTCCCTTTTCAACCAACGGTCAAACAATCCACGCTGCCTTCTTCTTTCACAATTGGTATTATACACACCTTTTGACAAAATCGCAAGTGGTTTTGTCATATTCTCTGGTTTTTCTTTCGACTGCCGCAGCCTCATAATGCGATTGTCGGAAAGAAAAATTTTTCACGCAACGACGCCAAAAAACGTTATGGCGAAAAAATCGCTGTCAGACACCTTCAAGGTGTCTGACAGCTTGTCCATAACCTTGTGTGTCAATATAAATACATCCTCGTCGGCTTCTCTTCACCGTGCCGACGAGGACATCGGCGGCACGGAATGCTCATAAAAATTACCGCGCCAAAGCAATCGTTACGTATAAACCAAAATACGCCAGGTCTCTCAAAAAATGCAAGTATTTATTTGACAAAAAGCAAAAAGCGTCGCGTAACGGAAAAACTCTTAGAATCGTGGCATGTACTATGTTTGTAACGGGGGAGAATTCTATGACACCTGACATCCAAAAACTCCCAGAAAATGTTCGCACATTTTGGGAAACAAAAGAACGCGAATTTAATGAACGTCTGCTCAAATTCTCCTATTCAACCTGGATTGAGCCGATCCGTCTTCCGTATCCCGAAAAGAGCGGTTTGTGTTATCTGATGGAGCGCCACCTCTGTTTTGAAGATTTTCCCAAAGCTGGCTTCTTTTTATTCAATAAGCCGGAAACATACACGAAAACCAGCTTTCGCATTCCCATCGCAGAGATTTGTTCCGTTGAATTGCTGCGCCTATCGGAATTTGAGACAAAATTCTTCGGGCGTTCCTATTCACGCGGCTGGCTGGCCGGATTATTCCCCTTTCTTCATCCTGAACCGCTGGTGTTGGTGCTTGGCGTTCGCGATAATGCAAATCAAGTCGCCTATACAGTGTTTCGGGATTTGGATGATCCAGAAGCATGGTGTTCGCTTCTGCATCAATCTTCTATGAACCAATGACGCCATACAGTGAACGCATCGCTGAAGGAGTCGCGGCCTCTGGAGAGACGATTCAAAACACCGCGTTGCGCCAGCGCGAATCTCGCGATCTGATCGAATCCATGTTGCGCCGGCGCGGAATTCATGCGGTGAAATATGCCGCCGCTGATGCGAGCAGATTGCCCGAAACTGAGGCCAGTCACGCTGAACACGTGCTGTACGGGCTTATGAAAAAATACTCGTTCCGCATCTTCCTGCGCGATTTAGCCGCGTCGCTGCCAGAAATAGATATGGCGCTGCTGACGCGCTATTGTTCGGAAAACACCGCCAAAGAATATCTTGCAACCTTGCTGGAACAACAACTGCTGCAAAAAGTCGCGCCCGGGCAATATGCGCTGACCAACCCGCAGATGCAGACGGTTGGCGATACGTTCGAGTGGTTTGTCGCGCAAGTGTTGCAGCGAGAATTCGATTGCCCCGCCGAGTATGGCATTCGCTTCAAGCATAGCGGCGTCGGCGGAGATTATGATGTCATCGCGAGCGTCGAAGGACATTTGGCATATATTGAAGTCAAATCCTCGCCGCCGAAACATATCGAATACCCTGAGATTCACGCATTTTTCGAGCGCGTGAGCGAATTTCGCCCGCAGATCGCGATCTTTCTGGAAGATACCCATTTGCGAATGCGGGATAAACTTGTGCCGATGTTTGAAGAAGCATTGCGGCAGCAATTTGGCAACCATGCCGATAGTGATTATCCTCTGCGCGAACTGCATGATGAAGTGTTTGTCGTCAACAATATTGTCTTCCTCGCCAACACGAAACCTGATCTGATTAGCAATCTCGGCGTCTGTCTCAAACATTTTCTCGACAGTTGTTCTGCCTGGCCTCTTGCCTGATACGCCATCCTCGATCAGTTGTCACGCTTCGGCACGCTCAACGTGCGACGTTCCCTGAGCTTGTCGAAGGGAACAGAGAAGTTATTTTTTACATTGTACTATATAACTTTTTTGCATTTGCAGGAAAATAATGCTTGACAAATTTTTATAAATAACAGTTCGTTATATAACGATATGTTTTTTGTAAATGGTTGGCAGCCACCACGAAACACACGAAAAAACCATCCCCCCATTTCGTCACACGACAAAAGCATGTCCCCTATTTTCGTGTCGTTCGTGTGTTTCGTGGTAAATAATTACAATCTGATGTTACGCAGCGCCGCCGACAATTCCCCTCCTGGGAGGGGCAAGGGGTGGGTTCGTCCGTGAGTGATTGCTCGTGTCAAGAACCC
>DF820457.1:87863-120651 GCA_000739515.1 Candidatus Moduliflexus flocculans | reverse complement strand
TCTAACTCATGCCATAGCCCTACTTTTGGAGGGGCGAGCAATTCGGTCAACGGATGATTCCCCAGGTGTGTGACCGTGCCACCGGCCCCCATTTCAGCCAGTATGCCGAGTTGTTGCGCCGCTAT
The DNA here is from genome assembly GCA_000739515.1 of Candidatus Moduliflexus flocculans. Classification (GTDB taxonomy): domain Bacteria; phylum Moduliflexota; class Moduliflexia; order Moduliflexales; family Moduliflexaceae; genus Moduliflexus; species Moduliflexus flocculans. The sequence continues at coordinate 120,526 of DF820457.1, read as the reverse complement.
GGGGTTGACCTGCAAGACTTGACCTTGAGCGTTGATAAGAAGTACCCCTGCCGGCACGGCCTCCATAATTTGCCGCATCTGTTGTGCTTGAGCCTGGATTTGCGCCAATAGGCGTTCGCGTTCATCTTGCGCTAGTTTGCGGTCATGGATGTCGCGCGAAATCCCGATAATGCCCGTGATACGCCCCCGGGAATCTTTTAGCGGGACTTTGGTTGCCGAAACCCAGCGGAATTCGCCGTCGGCACGGCGGATCAGCTCCACTTTATTGGTGAGAGGAATCCCGGTTTTGACAATTGCTTGCTCATCCTTGTGGGCATCTGTGGCATGTTCCGAGGTGAAGAAATCGAAATCTGTTTTGCCGGTAGCGTCCCGGGGGTCACAGATTCCCAGAGTCTCGGCTTGGGCGCGGTTGACGCGTGTAAACCGGGATTCCGTATCTTTGAAGTAAATGGTATCGGGGACATTGTCCATCAGGGCGTATAACAGGTTGCGCTCGTAACATAGGGCAGTAGCCGCAATCCGGCGGCGTACAATGTTCGTTAGAAGATGGATGATTACCAGGAATAGAATGATGAATGCGCTCCTGGACGCGCATACTCACGTCGCTCGATGAAGTTCCGGAGACCTTTCGCGCAGGTTTTCCGCCGAATGCCGCGTTTCCGTACACAATCTTGCTGCCGGAAGATCGGCTTTCGTTTCTGCAAAAGCGCCGCGAACACCTGCTGTGCATGTATGACGATCAAATCGTCGTCATGGAATCCGGACGCGATCAGGTGAATGTGACGCCATACAAGATGCAAGACATTTTGTATCTCGAACATGGGCGGGAACTGCTGCATTCGTGGGTAAAGATCGTGAGCGCATCCGGTTCTTCTACGGTAAGTTTCAATACGGTGACCATCCGGCATTTCGAGCCGATTTTTGAGAAAATCCGCCCCAAAGCAATTACCACAGCAAAAGAAAAAGATTGGAGCGCGTTCGACTATCTCAGCGCCGTTAATTATAAATTCATGAATTTAGGACGCCAGAGCGTGCGCACCGGGGAACATGTGGTCGGAACCGTCTATCAACCGGACAGATGCGTCAGAACCGTGACACTGTTTCATAAAACGTTGCTCAAGCAATATGCCACCGGACACCTTTCGATTCTGACAGAGAATGAATTGATTGTCATTCGCCAGACAAAACGCATGAAAACGGGCGAGCAGAATATTTATGGTGGCATCTTTCTATATATTCCGTTACGCCAGATTCAAGACCTGTCATTTGCGGACGATGAAAAAAAATCGCTGCGAGTGATGACCGTATCGCTCGCCGACAAGGTGAAACTGAGTGCGGAATTTGCCCGAGACAACGAGGAATTGGAGGCATTTCAAGAAGCGTGTCGCGATCTGAAACAAGCGAATGCCTGAACTCAGTCGCCCCGTTATCGAGCAAGGCTGTGAAGTTCTGCTCGAAATATTCCCTTCGACACGCTCAGGGAACGCTTGCTGCCCGTTCGTTGAGCTTATCGCAAGGAATGTCCGTTCTCTGAGCGTGTCGAAGGGAATATAGGAACGACGTTTACGCGCCGATTTGAAACGAAATGCCTTCCATGAGTTGTGCCAGATGTGCTGACGCGGCGTTGGGAGTTTTTCCAGAAGCGACCATCCAGCCGCAATAGTCAAAGCCTTCCGGCGGAAGCTTGATCGTGTCGCCGATTTCGCGGAAAATGACGACTTCTTCACAATACGGGGATGATCTAACCTCCGGGGCGACATGAATGCCGCGAATGCGCCCGGATTGCGCCGGAATAAAATTCGTGCTGACGCAATAGGCGCGCAACTGCTCGGCAGCCGTGATTGTCAGCGGCAAGCCGAGCGCGATGCGCACCGCCTGTTCCAGGAGATTGACGCCAAACGCGCCGCGATGAAACGCGCACACCTCCGCGCCGCCGATTCGCAGATTGGCTTCGATTGGCACGCCGCCATTTGCGCCAAGACGCGCCTCGAAATGGACGCCACCGCGCTGAATGCCGAGCGTTCGCAAGACTGCCGCCGCCATGTCAATTAACGCCTGCTGATTGGCAGCGCTTAACAATGACGGCAGCCGCCCGCCGCGTTCTAAAAACCAGGGTTCTATCGGCGCGAAATTATCGCTGACCTGCGCATACCGCACTTCGCCATCAACCAGCAGGATATCAATATCGACTTCATCTCCGGCAATGTATTCCTCTACTTGCAGCCCATCGTTGCCCCATACTTCGCCAAGATGCTGAGTCTGAATTTCCTTCTGGAAACGAGAGACGATCATCCGAAGTTCTTGCGCATTTTCGACCCGTTGCACAAACATGCTTCCCGCTCCGCGCACCGGCTTGAGAACAAGCGGGTAGGTCAGCCCGGCAGCCGCGATGCGCTGTTCAAAATCGTTGCTGCGGATGCGCAAAAAACCAGGCGCAGGGAGGCCATAAGCGCGGCAGGCGTCACGCATTGCATATTTATCGCGAGTGCGAAGCGCGGCCTGATATGAGACTCCCGGGAGATTCAGCGCTTCCGCAACCCGTGCCGTTGTGATGACACAGTATTCATCATACGTATATACGCCGTCCAACCGCAGCGCGGGATGCGCGTCGAGAAAGGCTGACAACGCGGTCAACGCCGCCTCTCCTGTTCCAGCCGACGGCGCGGCAATCCAATCATCGGCATACGGCGCAGCCCAGTTTGGCGCATCGTGCAACACGATCAGCCGCCGCAGCCCGAACGCTCGCAGTGTTTCAAGCACCGGTCGCCGCTTGATGCCGCCCGTGCCAATCAATAAAAGGGTTTTATCCTGATAATCTTGAGGCGAATTCGTGCCGAAAATTCCTTCTCGTTGAATGGCGATCACGCAATGTTCCTTTTATGAATTCAGCGCGGCTTCGATGGCGTCGGCGACGGTCATAACGCCGAGCGTGGCGATGGAATAATTGGTGGTCAGGCGCTTGCGGGTATGTTCTGGCAGGATGCAGCGCGTGAAGCCGAGTTTTTCTGCTTCGCGGATGCGCTGCTCGACATAAGGGACAGTGCGAATTTCTCCGGACAGTCCAACTTCGCCGAAAATGACGGTTTTATGGTCTAATGGCAGATTGCGAAAGCTCGATGTCATGGCAAGGCAAAGCGCGAGATCAACCGCCGGTTCGTCTATTTTAACGCCGCTGACGACGTTGATGAACACGTCTTGCGTCTGAACGTAGAGGCCGACGATTTTTTCCAAGACGGCGATCAGCAGCGAAATGCGGTTACTATCCACGCCTTTTGCCATGCGGCGCGGCGTGCCGAGATTGCTGGGCGTCACCAGTGCTTGCAGTTCGATTAAAATCGGGCGGCTTCCTTCCATGCTGCACGTTACCGCCGACCCTGAAACCTGGCCTTCCGGTCGCTCGGAAAGAAAGAGCGCGGACGGATTTGTCACTTCTTCCAATCCCTGCGTTTTCATTTCGAACACGCCGATTTCATTGGTCGAGCCAAAGCGGTTTTTGACCGAGCGCAGAATGCGGTAGATATGCTGGCGTTCCCCTTCGAAATAAAGCACTGTGTCCACGATATGTTCCAGCACTTTCGGCCCTGCAATCGCGCCCGCTTTCGTCACATGCCCGATAATAAACGTCGCTACGTTCGACCGTTTCGAAAAGAGCATCAACTGCGCCGACACTTCCCGCACCTGGCTGACGCTCCCCTGCGATGAGTTTAATTCCGACGTGTACATCGTTTGAATCGAATCTATGATCAGCACAGACGGCTGTAACGCTTCGACATGCTGTAAGATGTTTTCAAGGCAGGTTTCCGTGAGAATGAACAGGTTCGGATGCGCGACATGCAGGCGGTCGCCGCGCAGGCGGGTTTGCCGAGCCGACTCTTCGCCGGAGACATAGAGGACTTTGAAGCCAGCTTGACTCAAGCCGCCGACCATTTGCAGCAGAATCGTGGATTTGCCGATGCCGGGATCACCGCCAAGCAGTACAACTGAGCCGGGGACAATCCCGCCGCCGAGCACGCGGTCAATTTCTTGAATTGAGGATGGAAAGCGGAAATCCTGAACGGATTCGATCTCGGTAATCGGAATTGGCGCGGCCTGCTGACCGGTTTTGAGTTTTTCAATTGAGGTGGCGGAGGCGCTGATTTCCTGTTCTTCGACCAATGTATTCCAGTTTTCACATTCGGGACAGCGCCCCATCCATTTCGGGGTTTGTGCGCCGCAAGTCTGGCACACGTAAATCGTGCGGCTTTTCGCCATATTCGACACTCCTGCCTGTTCGCTTATTCGAATTCATCCCAGACTCCTTCAGGGTAATAATCCCGGAATGAATCGCCAACTGCGGTGAACTTGCAAGATGTCAATGACATGCTGCTTAGAATTGTCAATAAAATCAACAGCCCAAGAAGAATTTTTTTACGCATTGTCGGCGCAATGGATATTCCATGGCGATACCATTGCCTGTTTTGTGGGAAGCCGGCCTTCCCGTGTTTGTTTCGATTCGATTTTTAGACGGTCTCTTCCTGGAAGGGTGTAATCGAATTTGCAAAAAATAACGAGAAATTGTAGGTTCTTGGAGATCGGCAGAAGTTTCTGGAGTTTGCGGATTCCTACAGTTATTTGATTGACAATTTTAAATAAAGGAGGGATTTTAACAAAAACACAGCTTTTCATCAAGATGCGAACCGATAGTGAATCCGAGGATGTAGTATTGTGCGCTTCATATAAATTTCTGCCGGAGAAACTAAACTTTTCAGGTAAATATTGTTCCCATGTAATTAGAAAAGAATTTCAATAACAGGGCAAATATGATTGTATTGGCCACAAGTGGTATTATATTGAAATATGGTCAGGAATAGTTCTTCGTCATGGAAACCTATCAACAACGCTCTATTTTTAACAGCCTCATTGCGATTGTCAGCCAAAATCAGACACTGGCCAAAATATTAAAGGAACAGTGCGGCCTGTATGGCTTCAATCACGTGAGCTTGCTGTCTGATTGGCCTGCGCTGATCGAGAGCGTTGCGGAATCGCTGCCTGATTTGATCGTCTCCGATCACCTGCCCGAAATAAATAACGCTCAATCATATCAAACGTTGCGAGTGCGTACTGATGGCGAGACATTGCCAGTCATCCTGTATGGCATGAAATACAGCGAGACCATTCATTATGTCCCGGAAGGCGTGGACATTGTGGCGTCGTTGTATGGCCGCGAAGAAGAACAACGCCTTCTTGAGCTTATCCATGAGGAATTGCGGAAAAATATCCTGGAACCGGAACAATTTCCGGGGAAGGTGGTGCAGGAGCATTTTAATATTTTAGTCGCTACGGCAGATCAGGAACTTGGCGCAGTGATTCAACTTGCGCTGAAACAGGAGGGATATTTTGTCAGCCTTGTGTCAGAAGGACACGAGGCGATGCGCTATATTGACGGCATTTCCCCGCATTTAGTGCTGTTAGAAGCGAATCTCCCTGGCTTTAGCGGCGCGAGCCTGTTGTCCTGGATTAAAGAATCGTTTCCTGAAACACATGTGGTGATGATGGGAACAGACGTTGGCGAGCAGCAAATCAATCGTTTCCTGGCCGCCGGCGCAGAACGCTACCTGAGCAAACCATTCAGCATTGATCATCTTCTGACGCTCTGTCGGAGTATTCTGTCGCAATCGAACCAGATTGCCGTGCACGAACGGCTACTCCAACGCCTTGAAGAAAAAGAACAACAGATTCAGGAATTGCTGCTGTTGAAGGAATCGGAAGAGACCTTGCGCACATTAGTGACGGCGTCAGGAGACATTATTTTTCGCATCACGCCGCAAGGCGTCATCAATTTTGCCACGCCCGCCGTCGAGGAACAATTGGGCTACACGCCGGAAGATATCGAACAGGAGCATATTAATGTCTCAAAATTCGTGCATTCGAATGATCTGATTCGCGTTATGGCCGGCATCCGGCAGGTGATTCGCGGCAGTTCAATTCAAGGGCTGGAATGCCGCCTGATGCATCAGGATCGCGTTCGTTTCCGCTGGTATTCAATCAACTGCTACCCGATGTATAATAGCCAGAAGACATTTGTCGGCGTGGGAGGGATTGCCAGAGATATTGGCTCGATTAAGCGATATGAGGAGGAAATTCAGCAGCAAAACGAACGCCTGGCTGCGCTGAACGCCATTGCCGGAATTGTCAGTCACTCCTTGAACCCGGACGACACGCTAAGCGGCGTGATTGATAAAGTGCTTGAAATTATGCGGCTTCAGGCTGGCGGCATATTTCTGATTGACCGTGAAACGAATGAGGCGACGCTGAAAAGTTCTCGGACGCTTTCAGAGAAGCGGATCGGGTTCGAATCGGCGTTGCAGGAAGCGTGTTTTACCTGTGTCGATATCAAAGAGCAACTGATGAAAACACATGAGCCTGTTGTGATTAAAGAGATGGCTCGCCATCCGCATTTAGCGAAAACCGCGCTGGCCTCATTGGGATGGCAGGGTTTAATCGGCCTGCCATTAGTTTCGATGGATATTGTGTATGGCATAATGGCGCTGCTGACCGAAGACACTCGCCAGTTCAGCCGCGATGATTTACAATTTCTCGCCTCAATCGGCCATCAAGTCGGCATCTCTCTGGAGAATATGGCCTTGTATCAGCAGGAGTTAAAGGCCAGAGAGCGATTGGAAGATTTGAACAGGTTAAAAGATGATTTCGTGGCGATTGTTTCGCACGATTTACGCTCCCCGCTGACCGCGATTTTAGGGGCGACCGAAATTCTGTTAAATGATGATTATATGGATGTGCCGCTCACGACGGATCAACGCGAACTTATCGAAAATATCCAGGTGATGGGCGAACAGCAGTTGCATTTAGTCAACGATCTATTGGATTTAGCGAAGATCGAGTCCGGGAAGATTCAATTGACGCCAACAGTCGCCGATATAGAAGATGTGGCGCTGCAATGCCTCCAGACCTTGCAGGTGTTGGCGGATAATAAAGATATTCGCCTAGCACCCATGATAGCGCCAGGGTTGCCGAAAATTCGAATTGATGTGCCTAAAGTGACGCAGGTGATTAATAACCTGCTCAGCAATGCCATCAAATTTACGGAACCGGGCGGCTCAATCACGTTACAAGTTGAGAAAGACGAGGAGATGATTAAAGTTGCCGTCTCAGACACCGGCGAAGGGATTCCTCCCGAAGAACTGTTGTTGTTGTTCAATAAGTTTCAGCAAGTTAAATCCTCCGGCACGCGCGGCGAGCGCGGCACAGGATTAGGGCTGGCGATCTGCAAAAATCTCATCGAATTGCATCATGGAAAAATTTGGGTAGAAAGCCGGATCGGAATGGGGAGCACGTTTGCGTTTACGCTGCCGGTCACGGAACATGTGATTCTGATTATTGACGATTCGATCTTTGTCGCCAGGTCGTTGGAAGCCATTTTAATGGAGCATATTGATCATATTACGGTCAAATATGCTCAGGACGGAAACGAAGGTTTGCAGATGGTGGAAGAATTTGCGCCAGTCGTCATTATCCTGGATTACATGATGCCAGAAGAGGATGGAATTCAGGTGTTTCAAAAATTGCGGAAACGCTACGGCAGCAAAGTGCCCCCGACGATTTTCCTGACCGCCTCGCAGGATTTGGAAGTCAGGCGGCAGATTTTCGACTTAGGGGCGGCAGACTATTTGCAAAAACCAGTGGATGTGAATGATCTCCTTCCTCGTATCAGCCGATTTTTATAGCGCCGCCAATTGCGGTAAATTCGATCAGATTTGTAGAGACGCACGGCCGGGCGTCTCTACGGAATATACGATTTTTTCAAACACAATTGGTATATTCGTTCTTCTGTTGTAACTATCTGATGTTACGCAGCGCCGCCGACAATTCCCCTCCTGGGAGGGGCAAGGGGTGGGTTCGTCCGTGAGTGATTGCTCGTGTCAAGAACCCACCCCCAACCCCTCCCCGGAGGGGAGTGTGCGGTCATTCGTCTCGAATCGGCTGCGTAACATGAGTAACTATTTAGCTTTCAGGAGTGCCAAAGCTTGCTTTGGCCGCCCGAATGAGCGAGATCGCATTTTCTTTGGCGCGACTTCGTCGCGCTGCCAAAGCAAGCGTTGACACTCCTAAATCATTACCTTCTGTCGCAAAAAACAAAACCCGTCGCAATGAATCATTCATTGCGACGGGTTTTGTTTTTAGCGGTGCTGCCATGTCATCTTAAAAGGCTAATCCATATTTTTTCATTTTTAAATACAATGTTTTGCGGTCAATGCCCAATGCTTCGGCAGTTTTGCCTTTTCTGCCTTCATTTTTATCTAAAATATGACTGATGTAATGCCTTTCGAAATCATCCACCGCTTCTCGCAAATTAGGAATCGGCAATTGAAATGGAATGGAAATCACTTCATTTGAAGTCGCTCTTGATAATGCTCGATTACGTGTGCGTGTCAGTCTCATTGTCAGCCCCCCCAGAGAGAATTGTCGTTGTTTATTGTTAAGAATTACGTAAACGTTATTTAATATCGCGGAGAAGCGTCACGGCGCTCTCCGCGTTCAAGGTTCTTCAGGCGTCTATGCTTAATTAATAGGACTTCCTGGCAACAGGTACGAAGGATTGTCCATGCTGATGCAGACCGTATAACGCTCTGTGGCGCGTCTCATCCAGGGATAGCCGTTGGGGCATGGCACATTGCCAGGACGAAAACACATCGCAAAACCCTCAGAACGCCACTGCCATCCAATTTGGCTGGCGCAAATTTGCTGGGCTGAAACAATTGGAGTCGGCGGAATCGCCATCATAAAAGGAGCGGACGGCGGCATCATGACATATTGTGGAGACGGAACATAGGCATACAGGACATATTCATTTCCGTTCACCTGCTGCTGTCCCATGCTCCAAAATGCCAAAAAGAGACCTATGATGTTCGAAAAAACAATGCGTCTGCGCGGAATCATCGTCATTCTCTTGCATCGAGCCATGGGGTGGGAATGGCCACCATCTATTTACTGGATGACGGCTGTCTTCCTGCGTGCCACTGTCTCGATGTACTCTCCTTAATTGTTATGGGTTTGAAATTTGATGGATAATATTTGTATAATAAAGCAAGAGTCATGCCAGGCATTAAAGATGCCTGGAAAATCATGAAATACGGGAGTTTTGGCGAGAAATGCCATGAGAAGCGAGGAAAGAAATGAGATTGGGAGGGGTAATAATACCCCGAAGGTCATTGCAAATTGCTGTAACTATTTAAAAATGCGGAAGATATAGAAATGGGGCTTTTTGACCCTATATAGGGCTAATTTTCCCCGATGCGCTTGAGTTTTTTATAGAGCGTTTTCCGATCAACGCCTAATTCTTCAGAGGTTTTGCCTCGATGACCGGCATGGCTTTCCAGGGTTTGCTTAATATAAAATAACTCGAATGCCTCGGTTGCTGACGCGAGGGTTTGTCCCGTTTGAAGAAAAGACAATTCTTGTTCCTGGGCGGAAGGAAAAGTTTTTTCGCCGATAAATTCCAGGCGTCCAGTGGTGAGGTATCGAGTCAGCTCATTATGCAATTCCCGAACGTTGCCAGGCCAGTCATACCGGTAAAAGCGTTGCAGAATATCCGCCGGAAGAGTTTGAGAACTGGTTGTCCCGACCTGCTGCTCTAAAAAATGGTCGATTAAAAGAGGAATATCTTCGCGATGTTCTCGCAGCGGTGGCAGCGTCACCGCCAGTACATGGATGCGATGAAAAAAATCTTCGCGCACCTGCCCATGAAGCCGCATGGAGCGGAGTTCGCGGTTAGTGGCCGCAATAATGCGGACATTGGCGCGTCGGCTGGTGATTGAACCGACAGGCGTGTAAATTTTATCATTCAACACTCGCAGAAGTTTCGCCTGCATCACAAGCGTCAATTCGCCAATTTCATCGAGAAAAAGCGTTCCATCTTGCGCTTGTTCGAAATAACCGACCGCATCTCGTTCAGCGCTGGTAAACGCCCCTTTGCGATGCCCGAAAAATTGACTTTCGAACAAATTTTCCGGGATCGCGCTGCAATTGACCGGCACAAATGGCTTTTCGCGGCGGTCGCTGAGTTGATGAATCATGCGGGCGGCCAATTCTTTGCCTGTGCCGGATTCCCCATAAATCACCACGTTTTTATCGGTGGCTGCCGCGCGCGCTAAAAATTCATAGACGTCTTGCATCAGTCGGCTTTTCCCAATCATTTCGCCGAATTTGAACCGTTCATGAAGCGAGGTTTTTAACGTGCGGTTTTCATCTTCCAACTCTCGACGCGACGTAATGTCCCGCATGGCCGTCACTGTGAGCGGCTGCCCCTGCCAGAGAATTTTTTTGGTTTGAATTTCTAATAAAAAAGGCGAGCCGTCTTTTCTGATTCCGCGCACTTCATACGGGAGGGCGTCGTGGTTGTGAATAATTTTTTGATAGGCGATTGTTCGATGTTCTGGAAGAATCAAATCTAAGAGGTTCAGCCCCAACAACCGTTCATGCTGATAACCAAACAACGACGCTAATGCCTGATTCGCTTCGACGATTCGCCCGGCGTCGTGGATAGCAATTCCTTCAAACGAGGCTTCCGCCAACGTTTTGAAAAATGAACGTTCTTCCTGAAGCTGTAGCTGAAAACGGCGACTCGTCAGATGCGACGTGATTCTGGCGAGAACCTCTCGACACTGGAATGGTTTCGTAATATAATCAATTCCGCCGACATCAAATCCTTTCACCTTTTGTTCGGTCTCAATCAGCGCCGTCATAAAGATGACGGGGATATCTTTGGTATGATTGTCGGCCTTGAGCCGTCGGCACACCTCGAACCCATCCATGCCCGGCATCATCACATCTAACAAGATGAGATCAACGATCTGGCTTTGCAGAAGTTCAAACGCAATCTCTCCGCTTAACGCCTGAAGAACGTTGTATCCTGCGATTTTCAGATACTCGAACAGCACTTCCCCTACTTGAGGAGAATCGTCTATAACGAGGATTGTTGTCGGGTGTATCTCGGTATTCATGCAGCGAATTTTCTCTAATGCGTATAGGGTTTCTCTATTGTTTTCATTTTCATTCCAATAAGCAGCGTTGTTCGCGGAGTCGCGCGTCGTAACGCGGAAGATAAGAACGACTGCCAAGACGCAAGTATAACCCATTTTTTATTCTTTGGCTCTTGTAAAGAGAAATTTTAAGGAATTTTGTAATTATTTACTCATGTTACGCAGCCGATTCGAGACGAATGACCGCACACTCCCCTCCGGGGAGGGNCCCTCCTGGGAGGGGCAAGGGGTGGGTTCGTCCGTGAGTGATTGCTCGTGTCAAGAACCCACCCCCAACCCCTCCCCGGAGGGGAGTGTGCGGTCATTCGTCTCGAATCGGCTGCGTAACATGAGTAACTATTTAGCTTTCAGGAGTGCCAAAGCTTGCTTTGGCCGCCCGAATGAGCGAGATCGCATTTTCTTTGGCGCGACTTCGTCGCGCTGCCAAAGCAAGCGTTGACACTCCTAAATCATTACCTTCTGTCGCAAAAAACAAAACCCGTCGCAATGAATCATTCATTGCGACGGGTTTTGTTTTTAGCGGTGCTGCCATGTCATCTTAAAAGGCTAATCCATATTTTTTCATTTTTAAATACAATGTTTTGCGGTCAATGCCCAATGCTTCGGCAGTTTTGCCTTTTCTGCCTTCATTTTTATCTAAAATATGACTGATGTAATGCCTTTCGAAATCATCCACCGCTTCTCGCAAATTAGGAATCGGCAATTGAAATGGAATGGAAATCACTTCATTTGAAGTCGCTCTTGATAATGCTCGATTACGTGTGCGTGTCAGTCTCATTGTCAGCCCCCCCAGAGAGAATTGTCGTTGTTTATTGTTAAGAATTACGTAAACGTTATTTAATATCGCGGAGAAGCGTCACGGCGCTCTCCGCGTTCAAGGTTCTTCAGGCGTCTATGCTTAATTAATAGGACTTCCTGGCAACAGGTACGAAGGATTGTCCATGCTGATGCAGACCGTATAACGCTCTGTGGCGCGTCTCATCCAGGGATAGCCGTTGGGGCATGGCACATTGCCAGGACGAAAACACATCGCAAAACCCTCAGAACGCCACTGCCATCCAATTTGGCTGGCGCAAATTTGCTGGGCTGAAACAATTGGAGTCGGCGGAATCGCCATCATAAAAGGAGCGGACGGCGGCATCATGACATATTGTGGAGACGGAACATAGGCATACAGGACATATTCATTTCCGTTCACCTGCTGCTGTCCCATGCTCCAAAATGCCAAAAAGAGACCTATGATGTTCGAAAAAACAATGCGTCTGCGCGGAATCATCGTCATTCTCTTGCATCGAGCCATGGGGTGGGAATGGCCACCATCTATTTACTGGATGACGGCTGTCTTCCTGCGTGCCACTGTCTCGATGTACTCTCCTTAATTGTTATGGGTTTGAAATTTGATGGATAATATTTGTATAATAAAGCAAGAGTCATGCCAGGCATTAAAGATGCCTGGAAAATCATGAAATACGGGAGTTTTGGCGAGAAATGCCATGAGAAGCGAGGAAAGAAATGAGATTGGGAGGGGTAATAATACCCCGAAGGTCATTGCAAATTGCTGTAACTATTTAAAAATGCGGAAGATATAGAAATGGGGCTTTTTGACCCTATATAGGGCTAATTTTCCCCGATGCGCTTGAGTTTTTTATAGAGCGTTTTCCGATCAACGCCTAATTCTTCAGAGGTTTTGCCTCGATGACCGGCATGGCTTTCCAGGGTTTGCTTAATATAAAATAACTCGAATGCCTCGGTTGCTGACGCGAGGGTTTGTCCCGTTTGAAGAAAAGACAATTCTTGTTCCTGGGCGGAAGGAAAAGTTTTTTCGCCGATAAATTCCAGGCGTCCAGTGGTGAGGTATCGAGTCAGCTCATTATGCAATTCCCGAACGTTGCCAGGCCAGTCATACCGGTAAAAGCGTTGCAGAATATCCGCCGGAAGAGTTTGAGAACTGGTTGTCCCGACCTGCTGCTCTAAAAAATGGTCGATTAAAAGAGGAATATCTTCGCGATGTTCTCGCAGCGGTGGCAGCGTCACCGCCAGTACATGGATGCGATGAAAAAAATCTTCGCGCACCTGCCCATGAAGCCGCATGGAGCGGAGTTCGCGGTTAGTGGCCGCAATAATGCGGACATTGGCGCGTCGGCTGGTGATTGAACCGACAGGCGTGTAAATTTTATCATTCAACACTCGCAGAAGTTTCGCCTGCATCACAAGCGTCAATTCGCCAATTTCATCGAGAAAAAGCGTTCCATCTTGCGCTTGTTCGAAATAACCGACCGCATCTCGTTCAGCGCTGGTAAACGCCCCTTTGCGATGCCCGAAAAATTGACTTTCGAACAAATTTTCCGGGATCGCGCTGCAATTGACCGGCACAAATGGCTTTTCGCGGCGGTCGCTGAGTTGATGAATCATGCGGGCGGCCAATTCTTTGCCTGTGCCGGATTCCCCATAAATCACCACGTTTTTATCGGTGGCTGCCGCGCGCGCTAAAAATTCATAGACGTCTTGCATCAGTCGGCTTTTCCCAATCATTTCGCCGAATTTGAACCGTTCATGAAGCGAGGTTTTTAACGTGCGGTTTTCATCTTCCAACTCTCGACGCGACGTAATGTCCCGCATGGCCGTCACTGTGAGCGGCTGCCCCTGCCAGAGAATTTTTTTGGTTTGAATTTCTAATAAAAAAGGCGAGCCGTCTTTTCTGATTCCGCGCACTTCATACGGGAGGGCGTCGTGGTTGTGAATAATTTTTTGATAGGCGATTGTTCGATGTTCTGGAAGAATCAAATCTAAGAGGTTCAGCCCCAACAACCGTTCATGCTGATAACCAAACAACGACGCTAATGCCTGATTCGCTTCGACGATTCGCCCGGCGTCGTGGATAGCAATTCCTTCAAACGAGGCTTCCGCCAACGTTTTGAAAAATGAACGTTCTTCCTGAAGCTGTAGCTGAAAACGGCGACTCGTCAGATGCGACGTGATTCTGGCGAGAACCTCTCGACACTGGAATGGTTTCGTAATATAATCAATTCCGCCGACATCAAATCCTTTCACCTTTTGTTCGGTCTCAATCAGCGCCGTCATAAAGATGACGGGGATATCTTTGGTATGATTGTCGGCCTTGAGCCGTCGGCACACCTCGAACCCATCCATGCCCGGCATCATCACATCTAACAAGATGAGATCAACGATCTGGCTTTGCAGAAGTTCAAACGCAATCTCTCCGCTTAACGCCTGAAGAACGTTGTATCCTGCGATTTTCAGATACTCGAACAGCACTTCCCCTACTTGAGGAGAATCGTCTATAACGAGGATTGTTGTCGGGTGTATCTCGGTATTCATGCAGCGAATTTTCTCTAATGCGTATAGGGTTTCTCTATTGTTTTCATTTTCATTCCAATAAGCAGCGTTGTTCGCGGAGTCGCGCGTCGTAACGCGGAAGATAAGAACGACTGCCAAGACGCAAGTATAACCCATTTTTTATTCTTTGGCTCTTGTAAAGAGAAATTTTAAGGAATTTTGTAATTATTTACTCATGTTACGCAGCCGATTCGAGACGAATGACCGCACACTCCCCTCCGGGGAGGGGTTGGGGGTGGGTTCTTGACACGAGCAATCACTCACGGACGAACCCACCCCTTGCCCCTCCCAGGAGGGGAATTGTCGGCGGCGCTGCGTAACATCAGTTATTTATCTATTTTCGACGGAGGCGAGAACACACCGCCCGCAAAACAATTGGTTCGTCGGCGGCGAAGAGGGAAAAGTCGCCCGCGTGTCGTATAACGGGCGCGTGTGGAACATTGCCAATTGCTCTTCATCGGCATGACCTAATTTTCCGGCTTCCTGGGTTGAAATCGCGTCATAGCCGCGATCTCGCAATGCCCGCGCCACTGTTTCATAGGCATCTTCATCCGTATAGATGCGAAGATAGAGCGAATTCATGCAGAGGCGTTTCCTTCGGTGTTCTGGCGCTGTGCGTGCTCGTGTTGCCGGATGACCTGGTGATCCGCCTCAATCCCGGCCTCGATTTCTTCTTTGTGATCATAAAAATACGAGAGGGCGTCATGGAGTTGCGCTTCGGTGATATGCGAAAGTTCCGTTAAGATTTCGTAGGCGTTCAATCCTAACCGGTAGTATTCGACAATGGCCTGAACGGGGGTGCGCGTCGTTTTGATAATCGGACACCCTCCGCAGATTCCGGCGATTTTCACGATATACGGATGTTCTGTGGCGATCTCGTGGAAAGTGTTCATATTGTCTTTTTTTTAGCTGAAGTGAATCGTCTCAAGAACCGAATAGGCGTCTGAAGAATGCGAACCGTCAGCGGTTTTGTCAATACTTTTTCCACAAGAATGCGAACGATTTCAGAAATTTTTCGAGATTCATCTTGACATGATGCTGAAAACAGTGCCGGATGATAAAGATTCAAGCACTGCCTGCCGCGCCTTTATCGAACAAGATGATCTCGGCGGCGGAAATTGGCGGGGCGGGCAGCGTGCGAGGCGGGGCGGCAGATGAGTTGTTCGCTCCGTAGCGTATCGTTCGGACGGGAACTCAAGCCATCGTGTCTAAAATTGCTCGATTTACCCAGGAGGAGGAGCCGTATGGATGTCAAAGGAGTTGCTTTTATTGGAAGGAGACGGGATGTTATTGATATGGTCGGAGAATTGAAATGGGAAAAATTTATGGAGGGTCTCATTCGAAAAATCCCGTTTTTTAGCTCACCGATCTTAGCGACAACGTTGATTCTCGTAAAATTCTATCTGACGTTTCATGAAGAGTTGCTCAAAGAATTCTTTATCATTTCAGGATATTCATAAAGAAATGGCATATTTCCCGAAAACATATCAGGAACCTGAAGGGGCTTTCTTTATTGCAAAGGCCGGAAATGCGGTGATTGCCTGCATCGGGATGAAAAAAAATCGGCGATGGAATTTGTGAGATGAAAAGACTTTTTTTCATAGATGCGTATCAAGGAAAAGGTATCGGGAAAACCCTTATTAACATGTTATTAGAGGAGGCCAAAAAGAAAGGCTATAAAAAAATACGATTAGACTCGTTAAAAAAGATGGAAGACGCTCAACGTTTGTATCGCCAATTTGGGTTTTATGAAATCGCGCAATATGTTGAAAATTCAATAGAAGGGACAATATTTATGGAAAAGTCTTTATAGAAATTACGTTGCAGAGATCGCCGCCGACTTTTCACGCGGTTCGACTGATTAAAACTCCTCCCCGGAAAACAATTCTAACTGAACAGACTGCGCAAAATCACGCACCTGTTCTGATTCAATAAAATTGGAGAGTCCGATTCCTAACAGTCGAATCCGCTTGTGAGGAAATTCCTCATCGCACACGATGCGCAGTCGTTCGCAAGCCTCTGAAAAAATCGCCGCGTGCGTTTGATACGCGCGAAGCGATGTGATGCTGCGCGTAATCTGCTGAAAATCGTAAAATTTTACCTTCAGCGTTACGGTTTTTCCTGGCGGGAAACGATGCTTTTCGATGCGCCGCAGCAAGTCATCGGTCAACTCGCGCAGTTCTTCCAGCAATTCCTTGCCATACAGCAGATCAACCGCAAAGGTATTTTCGACACTGACAGATTTGCGCTCGCGATCTGGCATAACCGGGCGAGGATCGTTGCCGCGAATAATTTGATAAAGATATGCGCCGTATTTTCCGAAATGTTCTACGAGAAACGCCTCCGTCTGCGCGAATAATTGATAACCATATTCAATCCCGAATCCGGCCAACTTCTTTTGCGTCACCTTCCCGACGCCCGGAATTTTGCGCACCGCAAGTGTCGCGAGAAATTCCGAAGCGTGTTCCGGCGGAATCACGAACAGGCCATCAGGCTTTTGTTCATCAGAGGCGATCTTGGCGAGAAATTTGTTAAATGAGACGCCTGCTGAACAGGTGAGATGGACTTCATCGCGAATCTCTTGTTTGATGTGCTTTGCAATCCAGGTTGCGGAAGGCATTGCCTGAAAATTCTGCGTGACATCTAACCAGGCTTCGTCTAACGAAATTGGCTCAATCAGGTCGGTATAACGCGCGAAAATCGCGTGAATCTGCTGCGACACTTCGCGGTAGCGGCTCATGCGAGTCGGCAAAAAGATGCCCTGCGGACAGAGCTTATGCGCCAATGCGCTCGCCATCGCCGAACGAACGCCGAATGTTCGGGCTTCATAACTGGCCGACGCGACCACGCCGCGACTGGCCGGACTGCCGCCGACAATCACTGGCAAACCTCGTAGTTCAGGCTGATCCAGCACCTCAACGGAAGGATAAAAGGCATCCATGTCAATATGGATGATTTTGCGCTCGTCGCTCACGATAAGCTATTACGCTGGAATATTTAATGGCAGGGAAACAGTAAATGTCGTGCATCCGGGCTCACTTTCCAGATCAATTCGTCCGCGATGCTTTTCAATGATTTTCTGACAAATATCGAGGCCGAGTCCGCTTCCTTCTCCAGCGGGCTTGGTCGTAAAAAACGGCTCAAAAATCCGCTGTTGAATGTTCTGAGGAATGCCGCAGCCAGAATCGGTAATGCTGACCTGCAACTGCTCGTCCTTCTGCCGGACTGAGATATCCAGCGTCCCATGTCCGTCCATTGCTTGAATCGCGTTATGGATGATATTCGTCCAGACCTGATTCAATTCATCGGGATAGCAGAGGATCGGCGGCACTTGTTCATAGTGTTTCGTCACTTCAACGCCGTGCTTGAGCTTATTGTGATAGAGCGTCAACACCACGTCAATGCCATCTGTAATCATGCTGCTGACTTTTTCTCCCGAGTGATCGTAATGGGCGTAACTTTTCAACGCAAAGACGACCTTTGACGCGCGCTCGACTGCCGTCACGATATTTTCGCTATTATGGCGCTGAATTGAAAGGTTATACGCTGCATGCAAAATGGATGATGCTAAGGCATCCTCGTTCTGCTTGCCGATATGCTCGAACAGCGGCAGAAACGAATCAATTTGCTCATAAATTCCCATATCCACCAACGTATCGGCAATCGTATCGGGATCGAAAACATGATGCGTTTCCAATTCCTCGCGAAGCGTTCGCTTGATATTACGTTCTTCGCGCGAGGTCAGATGCGTCTTTTTTTCCTGCAATGCCCGCTGAACTAATGAGAAAAAGAGGACGCGCTGCGCGGATGAGAGCGATTCGAATAAATTGGGCAGGGCCTGAATCGTTTCATTCAGCGCATTGGAAATGTTGCCGATAGACGCGCGAATCGCGCCAAGCGGCGTGTTGATCTCGTGCGCGACGCCTGAGACCAAATGCCCAAGGGCGGCCATTTTTTCGGATTGGACGAGTTCCTGTTGCGTGGCCTTCAAGTGATCGAGCGCCTGAGATAATTCCAAAGTGCGTTCTTTGACCTGGCGCTCGATCTCTTGCTGATACGCTCGCTGCAATTCTTCCGCCTCTTTGCGCTCAGTCACATCGCGGAGCGAGCCTTCATAACAGAGGAGTTTTCCATGCGTGTCATAGACGCTGCGCGCAGAGAATGACACCCAGACCCGATTGCCGTTGGCCTGACGAAGCGGCGTTTCGAATTGCCGGATTTTGCCGTCCTGCGATAGCATCGTTTCAAGGCGCTCTAACTCCGACTCATCGCATTCGAATCGCTCTGTAATATTCGCAACCGACGCCAACAAATCTTGCGGAGATTCGTAGCCCATAATGCTGGCTAATGCGGCATTGACGTCAACCACCCGGCCACGCTCATCCGCCTGAAAGATGCCATCGAAACTATTTTCAAAAATCCCGCGATACTTTTTCTCTGCTTCGCGCACCGATTCTTCGGCGCGTTTTCGATCATGGATTTCCGCTTGCAGGTTTGTCGTCATGGCGCGCAGCGACGTGTTCAGCACCCCGATTTCATCGCGGCTTTGCGGCAGCCATTCGATCTGCTGCTCTCCGGCAGTGACATGCTCCGCAATCTGCACGATGCGAAACAGCGGCGTGATAATAGAGCGTTTGACCATGATCGCGATCACGCTGATACTGAACAGCACCACGATAATAAAAACCACCGCATTCTCTCGCGCCCGGCGATCCGCCTCTCGGCGGATTTCTGACAATTCTTTTTCCAGGGTTTCATTAAATGTCGCGACATAGCGTTTGAGTGTCTCTTCTAACTGCTTGGCTTGTTGATTCACCGCTTCCGCCTCGATACGCAGCGATTCCTGTTGGTCGTTAGAGAGGTCGTTTTGTTCGAATGAGGCGGCGACGTTAAGATAAAGCGATTTTGCGCGTTCAGAGAAATCTTGTAACTGGTCAGATAACGCTTGAATGTGTTGCCTTTCGGCCTCAGAAAGCCCTTCTAACCGCATGAGGCGTTGAAGCGCATCATTCACTCGGATTGATTCAACCTCAGCGGTTTGCAGCGCCTCAGATTCTCCGGTTAACGCCAATTCTTCATGCGCTTTCAGTTGCTGCGCGAACGCATCCAGGGCAACTTCGCTTTGTTTCGCCGCAGGAATCAGATTACGCGAGACCGCGCGCAGGCGTTCGTTTTGTTTGATACTCAGATCAAATCCCATCACGACGAAAAAGAGATTCCCCAAAATCAGAATGCTGATGCTCAGCCAAATTTTGCTGGCAATTGAAATATTCAAGAGCGCTTTCATATATGTCGAATACAAGTCTTCCTTAGAATTAAAGTCACTATTTAGGTCTCAGGAGTGCCAAAGCTTGCTTTGGCCGCGAATAGGCGAGATCATTGCGCTCTTGAGGCGACGTTGTCGCCTTGCCAAAGCAAGCTTTGGCACTCCTAAATAATTACGAATTAAAAACTAAAGGTCGTTTTTACGGCAAACAGAAAGGAATCTTCCTTATAACCGTCAGGATTGTCGTCACCACGTAAATTCGCGACCCCGTTGATGGCATGGCCTTCGAATTTGAGCAGCCACCATTCATTCAGATCGAATCTGGCGGTGAAGACCAGTTCTTTCTGCCAGGCGAAATAATCCGGCCGCCCCTGTTTCACAAACTGCTGGCCGGATTTGTCGTCGCGATTCGGATAGGAGATCGAATAATAGACACCGCATTCCAGCCAATCGGTCACGTGATAGGCCGCGCTCACGTAGTAGCCTTCTTCAATATCTTCGCCGCGATCTTGTGTTTGATTCTGCTGTTTATATTCCGCCGCCAGCGCCAGCGACTCGTTGGCATATTCAACAGAAAAGATGAGATATTTTCCATCTTCTGAGTGTGAATACGGCAGTCCCACAGGCACTTCCCGCTCGATCCAATATGGATGATTGGCGACTCTGCCCTCGAATGTGGCGCGATATGTTCCTGCCGTGCCTTTGAATCGCAAGTTTTCAAGCGGCGTGTCCCAGGTAATATCGCCGCCAAGAATATCATCTATATGCAATTTCGCATCATCAAACAGATCGCGATCTTCATTCGAAAACGTGCTGCTGGTTTCATCGAGCGTTTTTTCGCCATATCCCAGCGTATAGCTCAAACTGCCGAACGGGCTTGACGAGGTATTCCCGATAATCCCCACGCCTAACATCGCGTCATAGACATCGCGATGCTGTTCATCATACAGACCAGGAGGAAGGAAAATCCAGGGACGCAAAAAATCGAGATCGCGGGTTTCATTATACAAGCCCCAGGAAATTTGAATCATGCCGACCTGAAGGCCGAGCCAATCTCTCCAGCGATACTGCCCATAGCCCCAATCGAACTCGACCGTATTGTTGCCAAATTCCCCCAAATCACGCGACAAACATTGCATGGCGACGCGCAGCCGCTCCGTCAGGTCAACCCCGATATTCAACCCGAATTCGTTGAATTCGAAACTGCCATCTTTCGTATTCGCGTAGTAATTATTTTGATCGCTCTGCAAATACCCTTGCGAGGCAAATCCATGAATCTGAAGCTTTTCGTTCAGCACATTAGCGCCGAATTCCGACGCAGCGCCTGTTTTCACGCTTAAAAACCCCCACAGCAGCACGCAGATCACTTGACGCTTCATGACATTCTCCTGTGCTTATGGCTGAAGCGAGAGGATGTTCACTTGAGTTTCGTCAACATCCTCACTTCGCATGAAGCCGATTGCGCCACGAGTTTCGGCGAGAAATTTTATCAATTCGGTTGGCGTTCCGATGGCCTTCGGCATTTTTCCTTTTCCGGTGAACACCTGTTTTTTCCAAAAATTTTTAAACTGCTCAGGGGATTTGCCGATATAGGTTTTGAGAAATACCGTCAGAAGTTCATCATTATCAAATAAGACGAATGTAATCCCGGAATTATCTTTCCATTGCGTCTTTTTGCCTAAAAAGATTTGTTTGATCTCCTCCTTATCCAGCGTATCTTTCACCTCAGGATTCGCGACAATCGCGACCTGATTCTCAGCCGCGAAGGTTTGAGGATGGAGCAAGAGCAGCCATACAAATAACAATACGCTACATCGGCATAACAAGCGATTCATGATACTCCCCTGTTGTTAAAAACTAAACGTGGTTTTAATTGCAAAGAGAAATGAATCTTCATTCAATCCATCAAGATTGGCAAATTCGGGCACACCAGCTGTTCCATTGATGGCATGGCCTTCGAATTTCAGCAGCCATTGCTCGGTTAAATCGAATCTCGCCGTTAACGCCATCTCTTTCTGCCAGGCGTCAAACGCCGGACTGCCATTTTCTTCTAAAAATTTGCCATCCTTATCATCAGTATCTGGATAATAGACCGAATAGTATGCGCCACATTGCAGCCACTTTGTCAAGCGATATGCCAGACTGACATAATATCCTTCTGAGTTCGTACCATCTCCTCTCTTAAATGCTCCCGAAGAAGGATTGCGAGCCACCTGGTTATACTCGTGTTCTTTTTGATATTCAGCCGCGATGGTTAAATTATTGCGCGTGTATTCCGCCGAAAGAATGAACACCAGATCATCTTCGGTATTTTTAAGAATTGGCGTGCCTGGCGCGATATTATTTTCAAGCCAGACAGGATGTGAATTGGTGTCAGCAGAAAATTCAAGCTGGCCATGTAGAAATGTCGTCCCTACGCGCAATCCTGGCAACGGGGTTTCCCAATCAAATTTGGCAAGAAACAAATTGGAAATGCTGGCCTGGGTATTTTGAAAGATGTCTTCACTCAAAGTGAGCAGATACGCGCTGGTGGAATCAGAGACGATTTTTTCGCCATATCCCGCTGAATAGGTGATGCTTCCGACATGCTCGTTGAGAATATCGCCGCCAATGCTCACGCCTGTATAGGATGAATACACATCGCGCATTTTTTCATCATACAAACTGGACGGCAAAAATATCGAGGGGCGCAAGAGATCAATATCTCGTGTTTCATTATAAAACCCCCAGGGCATTTTGAGTTGGCCGGCCGAGATGCCGAACCAATCTCGCCAGCGATACGTGCCGTATGCCCAATCTAACTGAATTTCATTATTGCCGATCTCCCCTAAATCTCTGGAAAGGAGTTGCATGCCAACGGTAATTCGCTCAATCGGATTAACCACCACCGCCAGGCCGAATTCATTAAATTCAAAGCTTCCATGCTCGGTGTCGGCGTAATAATTATTCTGATCGCTTGCGAGATAGCCCTGAGACGCAAAGCCATGCGCTTGAATTCGGTCAATCCAATCCTCAGTGTCAAATGCCAGCAGCATTTCAGGGCAACCGAGCGCGACGCTCAAAAATGCCAACGTTATCGCCACTCGCCCAATCAGAGTCTGATGAAATGTATTCAGCATCGCGTCACGCTTTCGGCACGGTGAATCGGAACGTCGAGCCTTTTCCAAGTTCGCTTTCGATCCAAAGTGTTCCGCCATTTTTTTCCACAAGTTCCCGGCAGAGAATCAGCCCTAACCCAGTGCCTTTTTCGCCGCCAGTGCCTTCGGTGGTATGATGCGCGTCAATGCGCAATAACTTCGGCAGCACTTCTGGCGGAATCCCTCTTCCAGTATCGGCGACAGCCACTTCCACCCATTGTTCATCATAGGGACGCGCCAGAAGATCAACCCGCTCCCCGGCGGACGTAAATTTCAGCGCATTGGAGGTCAAATTGCGAATGACAGTGTTAATCATGCTGTAATCCGCATACACCCTCATCCCTTTAGGAATATGATGGAACAGATTGATCTGTTTATGTTCGGCATTTGGCAGGAATAACTCGATGTTATCTTCAGCTAATTCCCATAAATCAATGACTTCAGGGCTATATTCAATCGCGCCCCGCTGAATGCGCGACCATGTCAGCAAATTTTCCAGCAACGCAAACAGCCGTTCGGCAGACGTGTGGATTTTTTCGACCTTCTGTCGAATATCTTCCAAACTATACCGCTCAAGATTTTCCGATAAGATTTGCGTAAAGCCTAACAGCGCGTTAAATGGGCTGCGCAGATCGTGAGAGATGATGGAAAAAAATTTATCTTTGCTGGCATTCAATTCGGCCAGTTCGATTTTCTGCGCTTCTAATTCCGCCGTCCGTTCGCGCACCTGCTGTTCCAGGGTTACATTCCATTTTTCCAGTTCCAGATTTAGTTTTTGGAGTTCCGCGTTCTGTTCTTCCAGCTTTTTATCCTGAAAATAGCTTCGCAGCGCTTCATTCACCGTCAGGGTCAAATCGGTTTCCTGCCAGGGCTTGGAAATATACCGATATAATTTGGCGTAGTTCACGGCATTTCCGACCGCCTCGGCCCCCGCCTGACCTGTCAGAAGAATTTTTAATGTCTTGGGAAGCCGGTGATGGACATTGATCAGCAATTCATCTCCTTTCATCCCCGGCATCAATTGATCCGCAATCACAATTGGCAATTCAACCTCATCCTCTTCAAATTCGTTGATCAATTCCAACGCTTCCTCGCCGCTTTCGACCGTTTCAATTGTATACGAATCGCCGAAATTTCGCTTGAGTTCCTCTTTCAAACTGACTAAAATCATCTTTTCATCATCAACGCATAAAATCGCAGGTTTGCTCATAACTCATCTCATCATGTATTCATTGCTGCACAATCATCAGTGTTGCTCTATAGAACCCGGTTTCTAAACACATCAATTCCGATGCTCATGCGAGCCTTATGCCAGACCGGATTGAAGCGTTTGAATCAGTTCCTGCTCGCTCCATGGCTTATGCAAGCAGCTATGCAGATTCGCTTCCTTGCGCGTCCTGTTAATCGCGTGTTCATCGGCCTGCCCGGTTAACATGACTTTAATAATTTCAGGGAAGCGCTGATGAATTTGAATCAGCAGTTCATCGCCGCGCATATTCGGCATCAGCCAGTCAGAGACGATTAACAGAATTTGCGCCCCCTCGCTATTCAATTCTTCGATCAATTCCCACGCTTCTTCGCCGCTTTCCGCAAATTCATAGACATATTGCGTTCCAAAATGCTTTTTGATCTGCGCTTTTAAACTTTGTAAAATAATCTTTTCATCATCAACAAATAAAATCACTTTTTTCGACATCAGCGACCTCGTTTCCTGACTTCGCAGGCAATCCTCACGTTCCTATTCATCCTGAAACATTTGACACCACAAAAAAACCTGATTTCTCGACTCGTTGTCACCATCTCTGCGACTGTGATGTTTGTCAATAATCTTTTAGCGCAGCGGTGTGCTGGCAGCGTGTTCTTGCTGCGCGGGAAATTTGACACAAAATGTCGTTCTGCCCGGCTGACTATCAAAGGCGATGCTGCCGCGATGCTTTTCAACAATCTTTTTGACGATATCCAGCCCCAAACCGCTCCCTTCTCCGGAGGGTTTCGTCGTAAAGAACGGCTCGAATACGCGAGTTTTGATCTCGTCGGCAATTCCTTTGCCAGAATCTGTAATGCTGGCGACGACCTGCCCATCTTCCTGCGACACGCGAATTTCCAGCCGCCCTTTGCGCTCCATCGCATAAATGGCGTTATGAATCAGGTTCGTCCAGACTTGATGCAATTCATCCCGATAGCAGGGAATATCAGGCACATCGTCGTACTGCTTCACGACTTCGATGCCATGTTTCAATTGATGGTGATACAGCGTCAACACCGTATCGATCCCTTCCGTGATATTGGTCAATTGCATCTCGCCGGAATGATTGACATGCGAATACGAACGAAGCGCAAAGACGACCTTTGACGTGCGTTCGACGGCGAGCATGATATTCTGGCTATTAAACTGCTGCCGGGCGAGATTATATGCCGCTTGCAGCACTAACATGCAGAACGGAAGATCATACGCCTTGAGTAGCGTCAGCAACGGGTCAAGATCGCGGTAAATGCCGATGTCCACGAGCGTATCGGCGATGCTGTCGGCGTCGTCAATCTGATGCGTTTCCAATTCTTCGGTCAGCGTTCGCCGCAATCGCCGTTCTTCTTTGAACGTCAATTCTTGTTTTTCTATCCGCGACCGCTCAACCAATGTCACGAAAAGCCGATGGTGTTCAGGGGCTAACCGCTGGAAGACCTTCGGCAGTTGTTCAATTGTTTCCTGAAGCGCGGTGGACATGTTGCCAATGGAGGCGCGAATCGCACCGAGCGGTGAATTGATTTCGTGTCCAACCTCGGCAACCAATTTCCCTAATACCGCCATGCGTTCGGATTCGATCAATTGGGATTGCGTTTTCTTCAAATCATCCAGCGTCGCTTTGAGTTCGATGTTGGCGTCAATCAGCTTTTCTTCCGCTTCTTTGCGCTCCGTAACATCGCGGACAATTCCCTCGACCCCAAGGATATTCCCCTGACGATCTTTATACACATGCGACGTGACGCTGGTCCAGATGATGCGCCCATCTTTGCGTTTCAATTGCAATTCAAAATCAGAGACTTCGCCGCGCTGCGCCATCTGCGCGGCAAACTGCTTGCGCTGTTCGGGATAGGCATACAGGTCGCGTATCAAATTCAACGACAGCGCCTCTTGCGCGGTGTACCCGAAAATATGAACGCACGACGGCGACGCTAACAAGATATTCCCGGCTCGATCTGCACGATAAAACACGTCCTGAAGATTCTCGAACAACACGCGATATTGCTCTTCCGAGTCTCGCAACGCCTGTTCCGCCTGTTTCAGCGCTGTAATATCATACACGCTGGCGTCAATCCGCATGAGCCTTCCCTGCTCATCCAGCGTTGGCAGCGCCGATTCCCGCACCCAGATCGTGTTACCATTCCGCGTGATAATGCGATATTCCTGAAGCACCATTTTCCCGGAAAAAATGTTGCGCAACTCCTCGATAAGTCGTTCCGCATCGTCAGGATGAATAATTTTAATAAACAGGTCAGGAATATCAAAAAATTCCTGCGATGTATAGCCATATAACTGTTCGCATTTCGGGCTGATATACGTCAATTTCATCTTGCTGTCAATCGAATAAATCACTTCCGGCACATTTGCGATGATCGATTCGGCAAACGTTTTCGCCGCGTGCAGTTCCGCCTGAATCTGCTTCAAGCGGCTGATGTCGGTCAGCACCGCCACGCCGCCGGTATGTTGGCCGCTCTGATCGAAAAGCGCCTGCGGCGACGTGATGGTTGGAAAGGTCGTGCCGTCTTTGCGTTTCCAGGAAATTTCCAGTGGTGTAATTCGGCATTCCTGCCGCTGGTTCTTGCACACCAGCCTGATATCTTCCTGAGCAAGAAAATCGCTGAGCGGACGATTAAGGAGGTCTTGACGGTCATAGCCGAACATCTCACAACATTTGGAATTAATGTAAATGATCGTCTGGTGCTGATCAAACGCGACTAATCCTTCGTTCATCGTTTCGATCAAGAGCCGGTTATATTCCTCGCTCTCTTTGAGGGCTTGCTCAGCCTGCCGCCGTTCCAGCATTTCATCTTCAAGCCGGGTCATGTTTTCCTGAAGCTCTTTCGTGCGCCTGCTGACCTCGATTTCTAAGCGTTGCCGATGCACCGTAATTTTATGAACTCGCAACAGGTATAACAATACCAAGACCCCAAGAATCATCAGCCGCGAGAATACCTGAAACCAGAACGTCTCCCAGATAGACGGCGTGACCGTCACGTTTACGGCCACACCAGCCTCATTCCACACGCCATCATTGTTCGACCCTTTCACGCGGAATATATAATGACCGGGGGGAATTTTCTTATATTGCGCGGTGCGGCGCGTTCCGGCCAGAATCCAGCCGTCATCGAATCCTTCGAGCATGTAGGCGTACTGGTTTTTTTCTGGGGCGGTGTAATCTAACGCTGCAAATTCGAAAGCCACCATCGTATTAAAATGACTTAATGTCAGTTCTGTTGTCTGAGAAATCGACACGGTCAACGGAGACGGCATTCGTTCGCCTTCATGGGATTGTTCGTCGTGAGGCGGCATTTTTGGCGGCATCTGATAGGTTGAACCTGGCGACACGGATTGATGGAAGAGTTGAAAATCAGTCAGGACAATTGGCGGAATCGCTAAATTTGGGGTTAATCGCGCCGGGAAAAAAGCGTTTAATCCATTCGAGCCGCCGAAGAAAAGTTCACCATTCGTGTTTTGATACGCGGATTTCGGATTGAACAGATTCCCTTGCAGCCCATCGCGCTCGTCATACGCCCTGACAACGAGCGCGCGGGGATCAAACATCGCCAGGCCATTGTTGGTGCTAAGCCAGAGATTCCCTTTTTCATCTTCAAGAATCCCATAAATCACATCGCTCGGCAGGCCGTCTTTTTGGCGGTAGCTCACGAACGTCTGGCGCGAAACGTCGAATTTGTTCAAGCCGCCTGCCGTGCCGACCCAGACGACGCCAGAGGTATCGAGAAAAAGCGTCCAGACGTTGTTGTTGCTCAAGCTTTCGGGATTGTCAGGCTGGTTAAAATATCGCGTGACCTGCTGATCTTTAACATGAAGGCAAACCAATCCTTCCTGAATAGCCCCAAACCAGAGATTGCCTTCCGAGTCTTCAGTTATCGCCGAAACGGTATCCAGCCCTAACCCCGACGCGCCATACCTGCCTCCCGGAAGATATTGCTGGAACTGTTCCGTGCGCGGGTCGAAGCGATTCACGCCGCGTCCCATTGTTCCAACCCAGATATTTCCCGCGCGATCTTCATAGAGCGACAGCACCGCATTGCTGCTTAAACTCGATGAATTCTGGGAGTCATAGCGATAGCTGACAAATGCTTCAGTTTCAGGGTCGAAGCGTTGCAGGCCACCACCTTGCGTGCCGATCCACAGCCTGCCGCGGCGGTCTTCCAGCAGCGCCCAGACGGTGTTGTCGCCGAGGCTGGCGGGATTGGTCGGCTCATGAACATAGTGAGTAATGTCTCCGGTGCGACGATTGATCCGATTCAATCCGCCGCCGAATGTGCCAACCCAGAGCGTGCCGCTCCGGTCTTGAAGAACCGCAGAAATAGAGTTATGACTCAGACTTTCTTTCGAATTGGGCACATGCTGATAATGCGCGAATTTCTCGCTTTCATAGCAAAACTTGCTCAATCCTCCGACATACGCGCCGACCCAGATCACGCCAGTCCGGTCTTCGTATAAGGCGTTGATATAATTGCTAGCCAATCCATCCGGCGAACTGGGATCGGAAATATAGCGGATAAATGTTCCGGTATCCCGCTGAAAACTACTTAATCCTCCGCCTTCTGTGCCAACCCAGAGCATCCCCATGCGATCCTGAAGAATCGTTCGCACCGCGCCATGCCCTATGCTGGAAGGATCAGCGGCGTTATGACGATACCATTTTACCACATCGCCATCTTGAGACAAATGACATAAGCCCTGTTCTGTGCCGACCCAGAGTGTACGATCGCGGTCTTCGCTGATCATTGTGATGTCCGCCCCGCGTTCATCGCCTTCGGATGCCTGAAGAATGCGGTGCGTAAATGTCTCGCTTTCGCGGTCAAAGTGATCTAATCCGGCATCTGTCGCCATCCAGAGCCGTTGGCGCGAGTCTTCATAAATCGCATGAACATCATTATGCGATAGGCTCTCGTCATCGTCGGGATCATGTTGGTATCTCTCAATGCCACCATCTTCATCACGCGCAAACACCCCATCCCCTTCCGTGCCGATCCAGATTCTGCCGGAAGAATCTTGAAAGAGCGACGTGATGCATCCGCTGCTGAGCAGATGCGCCTCGTCATCCTTTTTGTCGGCGTATTCGCGGACGATGTCTTCAGTTGCTGACTGGAAGCGGTTCAGGCCATGCACGGTGCCGATCCAGAGCGTGCCGCTCGCATCTACGAGCAACGCGGTAATCGTATTATAGCTCAGGCTGCGCGGATTTTGCGCTTCGTTGCGAAATACACGAAACGTATAGCCATCATAGCGCACTAAGCCGTCATCCGTGCCAATCCATAAAAATCCTGTGCGATCCTGCGCGATTGCCGAGATAACACTGCCCGGCAGTTGTTGCTCTCCCGTCACGCGCTTGAACCGCAGGCTTTGCCCTGCTCGCGTATCCAGCAGCGCCGCAAGGTCTGTTTCCCGAATCTCCCTCTCTTGCGAAGGACGAGCAATTGCCAGAGATGGCGTCGGCGTTTTTGAAACTGGCGGAGCAAACCACGCCATCAGCAAACTCCCTATAGATTTCAACACGAGGAACACAATCGCGGCGCATAATACCGCCCCCGTGCGTTTCCGCCGCGCGCAGGAGGAGACCAGTTTTGATTTCCAATTATATCGGCTGAATTTCATAAATTATTGCTTCCTTTTTTATTTAGTAACGCTGAAAAAATAACTTCGACTCAGACCTCCCAGGTCTCGAAGACCTGGGAGGTCTTTGGTCCGTGCAATATTCATTTTCAACGCTCGCGTCTCTAAATGGATCATTTATCGTAAGACGAAACACCGTTTCGATGTACGGAATAAACCTGATCTTTTCACAGGACGTTGGCATTACCAGGATCTCACTTGATTTCGCCCAGAGTGTTTCGCGAGATACAGCGCTTTATCAGCGTTGGCGATGACTTCGCCAATATCGTTTTCATGATCGAGCAACACCGCAACTCCGATAGAAATTGTCACCATGATTGTTTCCTCACAGCAAATATGAAGATGTTGAACGGCAACCCGGAATTCTTCCGCACGTTGCATCGCGTTTGCCAGAGATGCGCCTATCAGAATAACAAGAAATTCTTCACCGCCATACCGACATGCGATATCCTCACCACGAACATTGACTTGAAGCAAATTGCCAATCTCTCGCAGCACGCGATCTCCGGCGCGGTGGCCATAGGTATCATTGACATGTTTGAAATGATCAACATCAAATAAAAGAATGCTTATCGGGCATTTGCGCCGTTTTGCGCTACACACGGCTTGTGTGAGCGCCTCTTCCATATAGCGCCGGTTATACAATCCCGTCAACTGATCGCGGATAGATTCTTGCCGCAAGGTTTCATATAGTTGAGCATTTTCAATCGCAATCGCCGCTTGATCCGCCAGCAATCGCAGCATTTTGAGATGTTTGGAACGAAACGCCTGCCGATATCTTTTGCTCAGCACATCCAACGTGCCGATAATCCGATTTCCAATCTGAAGGGGCACACTGGCTAAGGCGACCACCCCTTCGTTATCCATCGCATAGCGATAAAAATGATCGCCCCCTACCCGCTGACGAAAAGAAGAGGAATGATATCCCTTGCGGCGAGTGTGATATAAATTCAGCAGGCTGGC
This sequence comes from Candidatus Moduliflexus flocculans, assembly GCA_000739515.1. Lineage (GTDB taxonomy): Bacteria > Moduliflexota > Moduliflexia > Moduliflexales > Moduliflexaceae > Moduliflexus > Moduliflexus flocculans. The sequence continues at coordinate 89,881 of DF820457.1, read as the reverse complement.
CGCATTTCCATCAATCGTTAAAAATTTGAGACTGTACCAATTCTCATGAAAACGGTCGGCCTCGTGTTCGTGAATAGTATGTATGCGAGGCAAATCATTTAAAATCAACGGCGTATTCATGCGGATAACGCGACCTACGAGGCTTTCTTCAATGCGGTCATGCCCTCCTGGAGTCTGATAATACGCATTTAATCCATACGCGCCAGTCGCGCGCAATGTTTCACCAGAATCGTCAAGAAGATGAATGACACTGGAATCTGTATTGAGTAACCGTGCCGCTCCTTTTGTCACGGCATGAAAGATGGCATCTATATGAAGTTCAGCGGCCACCACCTCCCCCACGTGATGCAACGCGCCAAACAGTTTTTTGGCTTCTCGAATTTCCTGCGTACGCCGATAAATCATTACTGCAAACAACACGATCATAACGGAAATGGCGCTTTTACACCAAAAATTCGCGGCATATTCAGCAAGATGGGCATTGGGCCGATACAAAACCATGTACCCAAGAATCGAGCGTTGATGGTTGCAAAGCGGATAAAAGGTGATGAGAAAATTCCGCTTTTCGACTGCCGCATTCATAACAAATCCACCAGCGGCGGACTGCATGAATCGGGGAATCTGCTCGGCGAGTTGCTCGTTGAGTCGTTCAATGGTAGCGCGTCCTTCTCGAACAAATACCTTCAGGCGATCTTGAACATATTCCTGACTTAAGACGCTCTGAGTGTAATCAATTGTTTGCGAGCGATGCAAATGGAACGCATCTTTCCGAAACAGAAATAAGATTTCGCATTGCAGCAATCGCTCAATCTTTTCCCGCAAACCATAAAAAGAAAAACCGATTTCTGCCATGCCAATTTTTTGTTGATTGGCGGATAATGGAAACTGATAACGAATGCCCGGATGAGTTGCATCCAAATCAATCGTACTTTTCACAGTGTCATCATGTTGAAATGCTGAAAACGCCTCTGAATGTTCTTGCTGACCGGCATGCGACCTCGGGATTTCTGTCAGAACAGTTCCGTCAGGAAGCGTGATGCGCAGCGAATCAAGGTTTTCTCCTGGCAAATATGGCGTTGCAGTTTCAAGCGTTCGGAAACCATTCGCAAATTGACGAGAAAAATCTGGACGTTCCCTCAAATGCAGATAGGCGGGATACATCATTCGGAAGAGTTGCGTCTGTAACGCCGCCCGCTGTTCCTGAGCTTCAGTCTGGCGCATCGCATTAATACACGCCAGCACATCCGGCTGGTTCAGCACCTCGTCATACACGACCAACGCCATCTGCGCATACATTTCCATGACCGCATTATACGCCATCTCCACGGTATTCTCATTTTCCTTCAGCACCTGACGTTTGCTGTTGAGAAATTCCTGATAGAACAAAAAGATCGCGATTGATTCAATGAGAAGAAAAATGAATATATCGTATCGAAAAAACCATAGATGTTTCATAGCATATTCTAACACGTTGATTCATGAACTTTTAGGATCACTTCGTGCCGCCGCCTCCTCGTTCGGCCATATACGAACGCGGACATCCGCGGTACGCATTCATCGGCCCCACCTTGCCAAAACACAATCACACCGTTGCATGAATTCTTAGGAGTGCGACATCTTGATTTCGCCTGTTAAATCAGGATTTGACGGGCAAAATCAAGATTTTGCACTCCTAAAAATTACTGATACGGTGTAGTACATTGTTTCACTGATGTTACGCAGCATCGCCGACAATTCCCCTCCTGGGAGGGGCAAAGGGTGGGTTGTTCTGTTCGCCGCGTCTTCCCCCTCGGCAACCCACCCCCAACCCCTCCCAGGAGGGGAGTTCGCGGCCATCGGCTTGAATCCGTTGCGTAACGTCAGTTGTTTCATTAATTTTTAAGAGTACTGAGGAGTGTCACATCTTGATGTGACGGGCGAAATCAAGATTTCGCACTCCTAAAAATTACTGACTGACCTTACGCAGCAGGCTCGATGCGAATGGTCGCAAACTCCCCTCCAGGGAGGGGTTGGGGGTG
>DF820457.1:59039-87758 GCA_000739515.1 Candidatus Moduliflexus flocculans | reverse complement strand
CGAGGCCGAGCATCGCGCTATGGCGAACCCACCCCTTGCCCCTCCCAGGAGGGGAATTGTCGGCGACGCTGCGTAACGTCAGTTACTGAAACGGTGTAGTAGTACTATATGGGAATCTTAACATTAAAAAGACGGAGTCACGAAATCTTCTTCCGTGTGAATCGGCAAAAAGACGCTGAATGTCGTCTTTCCCGGTCGACTTTCGACCTGAATTGATCCCTGATGTTTTTCGAGAATTTTTTGGACGATATCCAATCCCAGGCCGCTTCCTTCGCCTGAAGGTTTCGTTGTAAAAAACGGTTCAAAAATGCGCTCGCGAATATTTTCAGGAATACCGCAGCCGGAGTCGGTAATCTTGACAACGACGTGCCGATCTTGCTGCGCCACGTCAATTTCCAGTGTGCCATGCCCATCCATCGCCTGCACAGCGTTATGAATCAGATTCGTCCAGACCTGGTTTAATTCATCGGGATAGCAGCGCACAAGCGGAATATCGCGATATTGCTTGAGCACGTCTATGCCATGCTTCAACTGATTGTAATAGAGCGTCAGCACCACGTCAATCCCTTCCGTAATGTTTGCGGCGATCATGTCGCCGGATTGATCGAAGTGCGCGTAGCTTTTGAGGGCAAAGACGATTTTAGCGGCGCGCTCCACTGCCGTCATAATGTTGTCGCTGTTATGCTGCTGCGCGGCCAGATTATAGGCGGTTTGCAGGATCACAACGGCGTCTGGTTTCTGAAAGATTGGCACGTACGCATCAATATGATCGTAGATGCCGAGATCAACCAAAATATCCGCCAGCACGTCAGCGTCCTTGATTTCATGCGCCTCCATTTCCCGGCGCAGTTGGCGCTTTAATTGCCGTTCCTCGCGAGACGTCACTTGCGCTTTCCTCTGCGCGGCGCGTTCGACAAGTTGAAAGAAAAGCGTTTGTTCTTCCGGCGCGAGCGTCGCCAGCAAGCGCGGCAACTGCGCCAGCGATTCCGCCAGAGCGTTGGCAATGTTCCCGATAGAGGCGCGAATTGCGCCGAGCGGAGTGTTGATTTCGTGCGCGACTCCGGCAATCAATTGGCCGAGCGCCGCCATTTTTTCCGACTGAATCAATTGGGATTGCGTGCGTTTCAAATTATCGAGCGTTTCTTTCAACTCGATATTCATATCCACCAGCACTTCTTCCGCCCGCTTACGCTCGGTGATGTCGCGATTAATGCCAAGCAAGCCGACAATCTCGCCCGCGTCATTGCGCACGGCAACAGTGGTTTTCAAGAACCAGACATCCTGTTGATTGATGGTCAGCAGGATTTCCTCCGATAAGACCGGCTCGCCCGTCAGTAGAATATTCTGTTCTAACGTATCCATCTGTTTCGCTTGATAGTCGGAGAGCAAATCTGCGGTTCTCAGGCCGATCACATCGCTGACATGGCGCTTGCCGAACAGTCTGGCAAACGCGGTATTGACCATGATATACTGGCCGTCCGGGTTTTTCATATAGACCACGTCAGGAATGGCGTTAATCAGCGTGCGCAGCAAATTCCGCTCCTCTGCCAGCGCGTATTCGGCTTTTTTCAGGTCGCTGATGTTATACATGCTGGAATCAATGCGCATCAGTCGCCCTTCAGCGTCAAGGGTCGGCGTCGAAGACTTATGCACCCAGATGATCTCGCCATTCTTTTTGACAATTCGGAATTCCACGGATGACACCTGCCCCATTCGCAAGGCATCTTGCGCCGAGGCGAAGAGGGCGCGATCCTCAGCATAAATCATCTGTTTTAGCAGATCGGGAGTTTCAAGAAATTCCTGCGCGGTATAGCCGCACATTTGCTCGCATTTCGGGCTGATATACGTCAAACACATCTCCTCATCAAGCGAGAAGATCACTTCCGGCACGTTTTGCAAGATCGATTCCGTGAAGACATTCGCCTCGCGAAGTTTCTGTTCGATATCTTTCAACCGCGTGATATCGGTCAACACGACCACACCGCCCGCATATTGCTGCTGTTCGTCAATAAACGCCTGCGGCGCGGTCAGCGTAACGAAACGAACGCCATCATGCCGTTGCCATTCTAACTCGTATGGCGCAGGCGCGATGCCCGTCTTTCTATATTCCTCGATATAATGGAGAATAATGGCGCGATTCCTGTCGTCCATAAACTCAAAGAAGGAACGCCCGATCAACATTTCGCGCGACGCTCCGAACATCCGGCAGAATTGCGTATTCGCGTACAGAAATCTCGCCTCACTGTCGAACGTCGCCAGTCCTTCAGTCATGGTCTCGATAATCAGCCGATTATACGCCTCGCTTTTCTTCAACGCCATTTCCGCCTGCTTGTGTTCCGTAATATCCTGGAAGACGAGGATTGAGCCGGTGCGCTTGCCGCGTTTATCGATCAATGGCGTCACAGTTAAATTCGCGGGGAACGTGCGTTGATCCCGCGTAACCAGAACCAGATCGTCTGATTGATAGATCATCCCGGTCTCAACCGCCTCGCAGATTGAACAGGCAGCGTCTGATGCGGCGTTGTCGCTCATCCCATGCTCCACCAGATGATGCAGCGTGCGCGTCAGCAATTCCTGTCGCGAATAGCCTAAAAGCCTTTCAGCGGCGGGATTGACGAACGAGATGTGATGATGTTCGTTCAGCACGCACAACCCTTCGAACAAGTTGTCCGTAATCCCTTGCAAGCGGTCGCGGCTTTGGAGAATTATGCTCCGGCTGCGTTTAATCTGAGAGATAAAAATCATTACGAACAGCAACGCGCCGCTTGACGCCAGCGCTTTCAGCCAGAAGGCCTCGCTGAAACTACGAAGCGCCGTATCGGCGCGATATGAGACTAAATACGCGATCTGTTCGCCATCCACATCGGTGATTGGCAGAAACGCGACGATATAATCTTTATCCTGATGTACGATCAGAGACGGGGTGAGCGAGATGGCAAAGCTGTTGTGCTGAGCGATTCCAGAGGCGGCTTTGCCTTTGATATATTCCGTAACACCCGCCATCAATTTCGCCGCTTCCTTTGGGTCGAGGTCATGCCGTTCCAAATAATTCTTGAGCGCGTCACTGAGCCATAAATTATTTTTGGAGACGACATAGTCATCGCTCAATTCGCTGGGCACAAAATCGCCGCGCAAGACGGTCTTTTCCTGAACATCGCGCTTAATTAAAAAGAAAAATTGGCGCAGCAGCAGGTTTTGCAATTGCTCTTCGATATCCGAAAGCGCCAAGCCGATTTCGATACACCCGACCCAGCGCCGATCAGCCATAGCGGGCAGCAGATAACGATACCCTAAGACTCCATCAGCGCTTTCCATGCCAGAGAGTTCTTGCCGGGTTTGCATCACCGCCTGAATCGAAGAGCGGGATTCCCGGGGATAATCGCCAGAGAGAAGGGGCGCATTCATTTTCAGCAGAGGAAGACCATCGGGTAGATAAAAATTCAACAGCGCAACCTGCTGCTGCCGGAATTGCCGATAGGTCGAAGAGAGTTGATAATACAGCAGCGCGCGCACTCCGGCCTGCTGAGCGGTCGTCGCCGTTGCCGCCTGTTTCAAGCTGACCGCGACCTCAGGCATTTCCATCAATTTATGATAAAACGCCTGCGCGTTAATTCCGTAGGTTTTTGTAATCGCGCTATAGGCGATTTGGAGTTCACTGACTTCTTTGGTGAAATATTCTTCCCGCTTATTTTTTAAATTCAGATATAAGGCGCGGATCACAACCGCGTCAAGCAGCGCAAATACGCCGAGAAAGATGACAATGCGCTTCAGCCAGACTTTCATGCAGACACGACTCCTCTATTTGTATTCCATCGCCTCGACGCCCTGCCAGGCATCCGGCACGCTTTGCACGAGATACTGCGCTGACCGCTCAAGATAGAGGCGGGCAGCCTTATCGGTCGGATGGTCTTTCAACACGTTTTTAAACAACACTGCCGCCTCGGCGAACTCTTTTGCGAAATAATGCGTCAAGCCTTCTTCAAACAGCGGTTTCGTGGTTAATTTCAATTCAATCGTCGCTTCGGCATCGCCGTTGTAAATCTCGAACACCGAGACGACGGTATTTTTTCCTTTCACCTGTACTTTGCCTAAAAAACGGGAATAATACGCCTCCCGATGTTCGAGCGCATCCAGGCAATGCTCGCTGATGAGGAGCGACGCGCCGAAGATTTTGGTCAAGCCTTCAAGCCGCGCCGCTAAATTCACGGCATCCGAAATGACCGTGCCATTCATCCGTCCCTGCTCGCCGATAATGCCCAGCATTAATGTGCCGGTGTTGATGCCGATGCCGATATTGACCGGCGGGCGGTCATGTTTCGCCCGTTCCTGATTGTATCCCGCCAGCGTATGCAGCATTTGAATCGCGGCATGCACGGCGTCATCCGCTTTTTTCTGAAAGATCGCCATGATGCCATCCCCTAAAAATTTATCAATCACGCCGTGATACTCCCGCACAATCGGTCCCATCTGGCCTAAATAGGCATTGATAAACCGAAAATTGTCGTCCGGCGTCATTTTTTCCGACAACGACGTAAAGCCGCGAATATCGGAAAACATCACCGTCATCTCCTGCTGCACCTGATCCCCAAGACGCACGTCGAGAATGCTTTGTTTCTCCAAAAACCGCAAAAATTCTTTCGGCACGAAGCGCTCATACGCCTGATTTAATTGCTCAAGTCCCTGGTTCATTTGCTGCAAGGCAAGGTTTTGCTCCTCGACTTTTTTCTCTTGAAAATAACTGCGCAATGCCTCGGTAATCGTCAACGACAGGTCGGTCGGTTCCCAGGGTTTGGCGATGTAACGGTAGAGCCGAGCATGATTGACCGCATTGCCAACCGCATCGGCGTTCGCCTGGCCGGTCAGCATGATTTTTAACGTTTTCGGCAGGCGGAGATGAACGGCAGTCAGAAGCTCATCCCCTTTCATGCCAGGCATGATCTGATCCGCAATGACTATCGGCAGTTCGACAGTCCGCTCCATAAACTCGCCGATCACTTCCAGCGCTTCCTCGCCGCTCTCAACGGTTTCGATATGATACAAGCTGCCAAAATGCCGTTTGAGTTGTTCTTTAAGGCTGCTGAGAATAATTTTCTCGTCGTCAACACATAAAATTACGGGTTTCATACGCCTGATTTTTTTCGAATAAAGACCTCACAGGTGTTCGAAATCTGTGAGGTCTGAGTAAATAACTCATGTTACGCAACGTCACCGACAATTCCCCTCCTGGGAGGGGCAGGGGTGGGTGACCATGTTCTCGGCGTTTTGCCATCGGCAACCCACCCCCAGCCCCTCCCAGGAGGGGAGTTCACGATCATCGGATTGAATTCGCTGCGTAACATCAGTAAATAATATCTTATGTTTTCTCGTAACAAAATAGTCGCGCTGCCGCATTTTTTGTTTACATTTGTCGAAGAAAATTTAGAAAGCCCCTGGAGTGCCGAAGCTTGCTTTGGCAATCAGGCGAAGTCAATCAAGGCCGCAAGGTCAAAGCAAGCGTTGACACTCCTGAGACGACGCATCAGACCGCGACATCCATCAGCCAGCCCGCAGGCGCGTCAATTTCGCCGCGCTGAATGCTGGTCAGCGTCTCATATAATTTCGTCGTCACCGGCCCGGCGGATGTGCCATCATTGTAAAACTTATGGAGATGACCGTTGTGAGTAATGCTCCCAATCGGCGTAATAACTGCCGCCGTGCCGCATGCTCCGGCTTCTGTAAATTCGTCGAGTTGTTCAATCGAAACCGGGCGTTCTTCGACCGCCATGCCAAAATGTTCTCTGGCAATGTGCATCAGCGAATATTTTGTGATGCTTGGCAGAATCGAAGGGGATTTCGGCGTGACGAACACGTTGTCTTTTGTAATGCCGAAAAAATTCGACGTGCCGACTTCGTCAATGTACGTATGCGTTTTCGGGTCGAGATAGATGCAATCCGTAAACCCGGCCTTCACGGCGAGTTCATGCGGCAGGAAACTGGCGGCATAATTCCCGCCGACTTTCGCTGCGCCCGTGCCTTTCGGGGCAGCGCGGTCATAATCGGTCGTGGTCAGGTGAATTGGCGCAAAGCCATCTTTGAAATAGGGGCCGACCGGGCAGACGAAAATCGAAAAAATGTACTGCTCCGCAGGTTTCAAACCGATATTTTCGCCATGCCCAATCAAATACGGACGGATGTAGAGCGACGCCCCGGAGCCATAAGGCGGCACCCAGCGCAGGTTCGCTTTCACCACGTCATGGCATCCTTGCAGAAACATCTGTTCCGGCACTTCGGCCATCAGCAGCGCCCGCGCGCTGTTATTCAGCCGTTTCGCATTTTGGTCTGGCCGGAACAGCAACACGCGCCCATCTTTCGCCGTTTGCGCCTTTAACCCTTCGAAACACGCCTGCCCGTAATGCAATGCCTGCGAGCCTTCATGAATCGTGATCATATTCCCATCGTCCAGCCGTCCGCTGTCCCACGCGCCATCGCGGTAATAGGCGATATACCGAAAATCCGTTTTGCGATATTGAAACCCGATCTGCGCCCACTCAAGATTGACTTTTTCCATAACCCTTTCTCCTCATTAATTAAATATTCGATTGCTGGAATGCCGATATTTGCAAGCGAAGTCCAGAAACTTTTGTATAAAACTCATCGTGTAGTTACCTAAGAAGGCAACACATCTGTCAAGATTTAATTTGTCGAACCGCAAGATTCTCAAATGCTCGCGTCTTTCTGCGATTTTTGATTGACAAAACCTCCGGCAATTCCATAGGAATTCGTCTGCTGAACCGCGAACGTCCCTGTTCGCAGCCTCGACGGAGACGCCGAGGATAGGATATATTATATGTATATGTACCCAATCATCTCATTTAATCCGCTGATGCTCGAACATGCGCGCCATGCGCCTATTGAGCATCGCCATGCTCAGGAGGCTCACTCATGAAATCTCGCAGTATGTTAAAATCTCTTGTCGTTCTTATGGTCTGTGCTGCCGTATGCGCATTTTTTGCCGCAACCACTCGCGCTGAAAACCCGATTGAACTGTCGTTCAGCGTCTTCTTCCCGCCGACGCATCCGCACGCCATTGCCAGCATGGACATGGCGAAAGAAATCGAAAAACGGACGAATGGGCAGGTGAAAATTACGGTATTTCCCGGCGGAACGCTGACCAAGCCGCAAGCCTGCTATGATGGCGTCGTGGACGGCATTTCCGATATGGGGCATTCAGTGTTTTCCTATACGCGCGGACGTTTCCCGATGATGGAAGCGCTCGACCTGCCGTTAGGTTATCCGAACGGCACGGTCGCCTCGAAAGTGGCCTACGAATATTACAAACAGATGAACCCGAAAGAATTGCAGGATGTGAAAGTTCTGGCGATTCACGCGCACGGGCCGGGCGTCCTCGCCTCGAAAAAAGACATAAACACGCTGGATGAGATGAAAGGCTTAAAAATCCGCTGCACCGGCCTGAGTTCCAAAATTGCGGAATATCTCGGCGCCGCCGCCGTCGCCATGCCGCAGAATGCCGCGTATGAGGCGCTGCAAAAAGGCGTCGTGGAAGCGACGTTCTGCCCGATTGAAACGCTGAAAGGCTGGAAGCAGGGCGAAGTGATTGATTATGTCATCGAAAGCAAGGCCCTCGGCTACACCTCCACGATGTTCGTGGTGATGAACAAAGCGAAATACGACTCGCTGCCGCCGGATGTGCAGAAAGTCTTCGATGAAGTCGGTGCGGAATGGGTGGATGTATATGGCCGCATCTGGGATGAAGCAGATCAGGCTGGCCGTCAGTTTGTCGAAGAATTAGGCAAGAAGATTCACGCCCTCACCCCGGAAGAAGAACAAAAATGGGAACAAGCCGTGCAACCCTTGATTGACGAATACAAAAAGGACGTCGAATCAAAAGGCATCTCCGGCGCAGACGCCGTGAAAACGATTCAAGACCTGATTGCCAAATTCAGCGCGAAATAAGCGCCCACCCAAACCTCACAGGTGTTCAACACCTGTGAGGTTTCTTCGCAGTTCCCCCATCTTCGCAGAAAACGACAGAGCATTCAGCGAGAACGCTACGATATAAAATATTTTATTTGAAAAATATATTGACATATTAATGAATCATTCCTATTATGCCACACAACGACGTAACAAGATGAAAACGCGATGTGCAATTTGAGAAGAAAGAACCCACCCCTTGCCCCTCCCAGGAGGGGAATGGCGTGCCGCTGATGACGAATTCCCCTCCTGGGAGGGGCAAGGGGTGGGTAAACACGCCTGTGTGACAGAGAAATTTCAACAAGTTGCACATTACGTGATGAAATTCTCGTAAAAACTACAGAAACACATCTGTGCTATCTGTGGTAAAAAACCAGGAGAACGCCATGAACACCTTTGAATGGGCGCAACGCCTGCAAAAAGCCCGCTATCAACTGACTAAACGCGAATGGGATATCGTCGCGTATATCGAAGCGAATTTCGATGTTCTGCATCAATATTCCATGCAAGACATCGTGGATGCCACCAATACCAGCCGCTCCACTGTCCATCGCTTTTGCGAAAAACTCGGCTACGACGGTTACAAAGAATTCCGCGACGCCATGATCGCGTATCATGACACCATCGCCGCAGCACCCGCACCATTTCCCACGCGAGACTTGACCCCGAAAACCGCCTCCGACGCCGCCTTATCGGACGCCGCCTCTGCCTTCGACATCTTTCAGAAAGGATTGATTGTAGATATGAACGCCCTGCACAATGCCGTCGCCATGTATTCCGAAGCCCAGATCGCCCGCATCACCGCCATGATCTCCAACGCAAAAACGATTTACTGCGTCGGCTATGAAACCGGCGCGTTCATGGCGCAATTCATCGGCGAACGCTTCAGCCGCCTGCGAAAGCGGATGCAGATCGTCACCGGCGAATCCCGCCGCATCAAAGACCTCGTCTTTTCGATGCAATCCGGCGACCTCATCTGGCTGTTAGAATATACCAAAGCCTTCGACCTGTATCAGGGCGTCGTCGCCCTTGCGAAACAGCGCGGTGCAGCGACCTTTCTGATGACGACTTATCCCACATCCCCATTGATCGTCCGCGTAGATGAAGCGCTGTTGGTCCATCGCGGCCTCCCCAATTTCAAGAACTCCCTCGCCGTCCCCATGACCATCGTCAACAGCCTGCAACTCGCCTACGAATTCGAGATGGGCGCCGACAAACGCACCGCCGCCCTGCAAGAATGGGACGAATTTGCCTCGCCCGATTACGGCAAAGAAATGCTTGACGAGCCGCCGCCGACGTCATATGGCAAAGAGAATTTTTAGAGGAATCGCGGAACAAAAGTCAGGATGAACGTCAGGGTAGATAGTCACGACATTCCCGAAAATTTATCAAAAATCAAGGAGTGGAATTATGCACAGCATAACATTTGAGTTAGAAACGATTACGCCGATGTTTATGTATGGCGCAGATCAGAATCATGCCGAACTTCGGCCTCCGTCATTCAAAGGGATGATGCGGTTCTGGTGGCGGGCGATGCGGGCTGATGACGATGTAAAAACGTTATCGAAAGATGAAGCTCATTTATTTGGCGGAACAGATAAAGGACAGGGGCGATCAAAAATCATAGTGCGCTTTTTATCGTATGAGATTTCTCAAATTCTTGCTCCGCTCCTTCCACATGATCTTAAGCGAATGCCACAACGCAAAGCGATAAAACCTGATTATCATTTTACCTGTAATGTCACATTAACGACGACCTCTGAGAATGAAAAGCAAGAACTCGTAGCTGCGTTCAAGTGTGCCCTCTTATTAGGCGGAATGGGAAAACGTTCTCGACGTGGATATGGATCCGTTTCCTATCGAGCGTTTGAGACAATCCCACAATTCATCGAAGAACTTGTCACGTCAAGTCAATCACTATCAAAAATTCCGTTTGATCAGAAAAATTTACCCAATGCTATTTGTCTTAAAAAAAGAACGCTGAATGAAAAAGAGCCAGAATATCCACGAATATTGGAAATTTTTGTGGGGACAAAAGGATTAGGGCGAGATGTCCTTTTAAAAAAAATCGGGGAGGCATCACATACGCATACAAATCCGGCTCTTGGTACGGTTGCGAATAAAAAACGGTTCGCTTCTCCTGTAATTGTTACAGTAGTCAAAACTGCACAAGCATATCATCCAGTCATTACGAAATTGACGACGCACTTTCCAGACGGCGTGACAGGCAATTTACAGAAACAGCAAGATTTTATCAATGAGGTGCTTCAATGACGAAATTCGATGTTTATAGACGACTGCTTTCCGCTTTCTTGCATGACCCGATTGATAAGTCGTATATCCTGATGCAAAAAATGAATGGAAGACGAATCAATCATGAGCAACATGCCAAAGACATCGCTGATACTCTTCAGGCATCTGTTGAACCGATACAAGGCGCGGATTGGATTGCGGCAGGTATGGAACGGCTGTTGCTGCCACAAGGCGCAGGAAAAAATGAAGCGTTGCAAGTCACATTTCTTGAAACTCCTGAAATTCGGCATCCGCTGAGCGGCCAAACGTTGTCTTGCGATGAGTTAAAAGGCTTTCGACTTGAAACCGTCATGGAGATTGTGACGCAAACCGCTCACGAATTAAAAGACGATGACCAGAAGCGGCTCTATCTCAATTTGTGGCGCAATTATGTTGAGACATTGCAGACGCACAGTCCCGAACCGCTCAAAAAATATTGGTCGGTGATTCCGGCAGATACGCGCATTCCGGATCATTCGATTTCCGATCATTTGCGAACTGCTTCGGCCTGCGCCCATATTTGGTCAGACGGGAAAGAATTGCGTCACGATCTGGCGTTTTTACTCTTTTCGATTGGGCCAGTGCAATCGTTTATCGAGACCGCCCGCAAAACGCAAGACCTCTGGATGGGGAGCTTTCTGCTCTCTTATTTGATTTGGGAAGGCATGAAAATCGTCGTCCAATCGTATGGTCCCGATGCGATCATCTTCCCCGATTTGCATCAACAGCCATTAGTAGATTATTGGCTCTTCGAAAAGCATGGGATCGGGAAAAAGCCAGATGATCGCTCTTTAACGCTGCCAACAATGCCGAACCGCTTTCTTGCAATTCTGCCAGCAGATGTCGCGCAAACATTGGCAAAACAGGTAGAAGAACATGTCAAAAACGAATTCATGAGTATTGGAAAACAGGCTATTCAAAAAGCCATTGAGCAGTTTGGCCTCAAACCAAAGCATAAACCGCACACAACTGATATGCCAAGAATTACAGAACAATTAGCCTCATTGCTTAATGTATTCTGGGTGGTAGTGCCGTGGAAACCATTGGAATTTACCAGAAATGCCGACTCATGCATCCATCTTGACGCGCTTGCGCCATATTTGGAAACGAACCGAATCAAAGAAAAAGAACAATTGCTGACGTTCTTCGCGAAGGGAAAAGAATATCCATTGAATATCGGCGCAATCTATGGTGAATTACATTCACTCACGGAGCAGGCGTTGGCAGCACGGAAACATTGCCGCGACTTCACGCAACACGAAGAACCGGGGCGAAAATGCTCGTTGTGCGGCGAACGACAGGCTTTATTCCAGCAGCGAAACAACCCTTCTCATGAGAGATATAAAGATATTTTGCAAGGGCAAATATTGAGAGAAAACGAGCAATTGTGCGCGATCTGCATGACGAAACGCATGGGGCGTCAGGTCTTTCAGGAAAAATTCAGATGGAAAGATGATGTTGATTTCCCGTCAACCTCAGAAATTGCGACGGCTGATTTCAAACAGCATTTGCTGCGAAATGAGGCGAGCAGGCAAGCGTTTGAAAAGTACGTCAACGCATGTCGAATGCTTTTTGGCAGCAGCATTCCGAAGGTGAACTTGCTGCCAGCAATCAAGCATAATGTCACGAATATTGACGGTGACTTTTTTATCGAGGATTATCTGACGGAAAAGAACCTCAAGATGGCGTTGCATTTGGATGACCATGAACTCTCTGAACCACAGCAGAAGAATTTGGAAGCGTTACAAAATCAACTGACAACCCTGCAAAAAAAATATGCTTCAGACAGAGCGCCGTCATCATATTATGCCGTAATTATGCTTGATGGCGATAAAATGGGCAAATGGTTGAAAGGTGATTTTGCGCCGAAGATTGGAGATATTTTTCATTCGAAGATATGGAAGAACTTGCCTGAAGAATACAAGAGAAATCTCGAAGCGCATAGCCCGAGTCGCCCGATATCTCCTGCAATTCATCGCGCAATTAGTTGTGCATTGCGCGAATATACGCTGACGTTCGTTCGGGAGATTGTTGAAAAACGCTATCTCGGCAAACTCGTTTATGCGGGTGGCGACGATGTGCTGGCATTCGTGAATCTGCACGATCTGATTCCGGTCATGCTCGAACTTCGCGCTGCGTTCTCCGGGCATATCAATAAGGAATATCAGGTAGATTTCACAACTACACCGTCAGGATTCGTAGATATGGGCGATTCGATATTGACGACGATGGGGCCTCATGCGTCAGCGTCTATGGGTGTGACAATCGCCTATTATAAAACGCCGTTGTCGCTTGTGCTGCAACGTGCCCGCCAGATGGAGAAAAAGGCGAAACACGATGGAGGCCGAGATGCTTTCGGCATTTCGCTCATGAAACATTCCGGCGATGCTGGCGAGGTTGTCGCCAAATGGTATTATTCGGATTTCCCTGCCGCGCATGGAACGATAGCGATTGTCGAGGAACTGATTGAACTATTTCGAGAGGGAAAACTTTCACCGAAATTTCTCTACACGTTACGTGCGGAATTTGACCGTTTTGCCGATGAAAATGGGATTGTCAATGCAAATTCGGAGTTGATGCGTTACGAATTACGACGGATTTTGTTACATTCCGGTAAAGAGGCCAATTCAGGCAAACAAGAACAAAAACAAATTGAAGAACTTTCGGAAAGGCTCTTTACGTTATTTGAATATTTGGGACAACGCTTGACACCGTTTGTCAGTTTGTTTGGCATTACGAAATTCTTAGCGCAGGAGGTGAAGGACTATGCTAAAAATTGATCCATTTGACACGTTGTTTTTCAGAGATGGCAAGCCATTTACGATGGGCGCGGACTCTGCCGCTGAAGGTATTTTCCCGCCATATCCCTCTACGCTGTTTGGGGCAGTTCGCAGCGCAATTATTGCTCAAACGCATGGACTTCCTGATTTTCTGAACGAAAGACTGAAGTCAGAGATCGGAACGAAAGATGGATATGCAACAGCATCTATTGAGATCAAAGGGGTATTTTTGTTTCGTGAGCAGAATATCTGGTTTCCTGCACCACTTGATTTAGTCGGGTATGAAAATACAAAAGATAAGACATTAGATAATACGCAAGTCTTATGCTTCCAAGATGCGCCGCTGTTCACATCGAATCAGCAACATTCCAGTTATCTGATGGCGCAAAACGACGATTTAGACGAATCGGCAGGCTACTTTTTTTCTGAAAATAGTTTGGCGAATTATCTAAGTGGCGCACTATCAGGGTTCGATCTGCTCGCATCTCAAATATTTTATCAGAATGAGCCGAAAATCGGCATCAAAAAGAACCGTGACATCGGCACAACTGAAGAGAGTCATCTCTACCGTCTTGAAATGCGCAGGTTAACCAAAGAGACATCACTGGCTTGTGATATTCTCGGCACCCCATCATTAGCGACATCAGGTGTGTTAAAATTTGGCGGAGAGAATCGTGTGGTAGCATACACAATGCTTGATAAACAATTACCGGAGTGTTTGGCGTGCAAGAATGATGTGATTGAACGCATAAAACAGACAAAACGCTTCAAGCTCTATTTCTTGACGCCTGCAATATTCAGTGGCGATGAGGATGGAAAAGGCGCATGGCATCCAAATGAAAAATTTTTACCATCCGGTGTGAGCTTTCTCACCGCGGCAATTGGCAAACCTGTTTCCATCGGTGGCTGGGATGTGCAAAGAAAAAGCGAAAAATCTATAAGGAAAGCAATTCCCGCCGGTTCTGTTTATTATTACCACATTGATGATACTATTGATCCCGCAGTTCTCTATGATAAATTGAACTATAAAAATCTTTCTGAACAAGCACATGAAGGGTTCGGATTAGTTCTTGTCGGAGGCGTATGATATGCAACAAGTCTTAACATTAGTCGGCACGTCATTAATTACGAATTTTCTGGACGAGCAAAAAGAAAAAGCCGCCTTGATTAGCAAGCAGGTCGAACGCTATAAACTGTTCCCAGCGTCGCAATATGACGTGAACAAACGCGATATTGACCAGATTAAAAAGCGGTTGCAGGAATTTGTAGAACGCGAACCTGAAGCAAGCGCGGAAATCAGCAGCCTGCGCCGAATTCATGAGGAGCAGAAGGACAAATTGATTGTGCATTTGTTAGCGTCCGATACAGTCAATAGCCGAATCTGCGCGGAAGTCATTCGTGATTACTGCCAACTTGAGAACACAGAAATTATCTTCAATGAACGTCAGTTCGTTATTTCTGGCTTACAGGTGACAAATCGAGAACAATTTGCCAGAGACGGCTTACAAAACTTATTTAACATCATCGAACAAATTACGGGCGGATATTACGGGCATACGATCTGCAATATTACCGGGGGCTATAAAGCCACGATTCCACTCATGACGATTTTCGCGCAGATTAACCAAATGCCATTGTATTATCTGTTCGAAGATTCGCCAGTATTATTGAAAATTCCATCACTGCCGATTAGCGTAGATTGGGAACTTTTTGACCGATACGCGAACATTTTTTCAGAAGCGGAACAGCATGATTGGGCAATTGACGATTGGCGAAAGGTCGAAGCCGACATTTTACCGGAATATCGAGAGGCATTTGCTTCATTCATAGAACATGATGGTATGTCTGCGCTGGTTGAAATGGCCGGACAAATGCTTTGGCGCAAATTCAAATCGCGCCGACACATTCTGCATTGGAATCAAGAAGTCAAATCGTTATATGAAAGCGACCCCAATGCAAAACATCATCTGCTCAAACTATTTAGCGATCATCGCGGAATAGAACGAAAAGCTGGGCATCTCGTTTTAGATTTAGGACGAACATTACCGCGTATTTTTCATCTGTGGCAGCGCGGTGAATTATATGTGTATAAATATTTCCCAACGCATAATAGCGAGTATGAACGTTTTTTGGACACTCATCTGTTTAACGGGCTTGACGCTTACGGCCCCTATGAAATCACAACTATCAACCTGTAAGGAGGAACAATTTATGTATTTATTGCAACGACCACTGTTCTTTTGGGTAGAAACACCGTTACACGCCGGAAGCGGCACGGATTTGGGCATTGTGGATTTACCGATTCAACGCGAAAAGCACACCGATTTTCCGAAAATCGAAGCCTCTGGCGTCAAAGGTTGTCTGCGGGATTATATCGAACAAAAACTTGGGAAAAGCAATACGCATATCGAGATCGCCTTTGGCCCCGGAGATGGCAACGACAATCACGCCGCCAGCTCGCTCGGTTTTTCGGATGCGCGATTGTTGCTGTTTCCTGTAAAATCGGTGAAAGATGTCTTTGTGTGGATTACCTGTACACAAGTCATTACACGCTTTTCTGACGAATTGAAATTATGCGGTTTCTCGCCGAACTTTACAATTCCCTCTGCCAACACGGTTTCAAATCTGCAATCTGTCTGCGTTAAAACAAGCAGCGACACTGAGGGTACGGTTGTGCTTGAAGAATATGCCTTTCCCGTGAAAGAAACCGAGCCGACAAAAAAGTTCGCGGAATGGCTGCAAATCAATATTGCGGTCAACATGGAAACGTTTTGGAAAAATAAAATTAAAACAAGTCTGGTCGTGCTTTCGGATGAGGATTTCCGCGATTTCGCCACGATGTCCACCGAAGTGATCGCTCGCACAAAGATTGACGATCTGCTTGGCACGGTTGCGCGTGGCGCGCTCTGGTATGAAGAATATCTGCCGACCGATTCGATTTTGTATTCCCTTGTGTTTGCCGGACCGGTCTTTCGTAAAACCGACGCTGAAAAAGGAGATTTTCAGATCAAGCAAGGTGAAAACATTCAAGGGAGAAATGCTCCTGAAAAAGAAGCGCGTAAAGTCTTAAATTTTTTCAGAGAAAATCTTGATTCCATCATGCAAATCGGTGGCAATGCGACGGTCGGCAAAGGACTTGTCCGCACCGTATTTCTTGAATCAGAAGCGAAAAAGGAGGTTGCTCATGCCTGAACGTATCATCAAAAGCCTTGAAAATCAACGCGCAGAATTTGCCTTAGCAAGTGTAACAGCAGCAAATCTGAACGATTATAGGGGGGAGTACAAAAGTTACGTCAAGAATATTCCTGTGCTGCTTAAAACGAATGGATTAGGCAATACATTAGCATTTATGCGTTCTAAAAAGAGAGCAGCATATGATTTGTTGTATCAGCAATTTTCTGAGTGGTTGAAAAAACCTGAATGCCCCTGTAAAACCTTGCTACCAGGAAAAGACCTTTTAGAATTCGTTATCAGTCAACCGTCACCGGTTTATCGCCATGTGACAAAAGAGTTAATCGCGTTGTTGACATGGATGAAACGGCTTGCTGATAGCATGATTGAAGATTAAAGGAGACGTTTATGAATGGCAAACAATTTCATTCATTCAAAGAAATGAGAAAGGCAATGGAACGACCTGAACATATACCAGAGTATCTTTTCGGGAAAATCGTCAAGGTCTTTCAGGATAAGCAATTCGGATTTATCAAACCTGATAAGGCAGGAGATGAAATTTTCTTCCACTTCCGAGCAATTAAGAATGAACACGGCAGTCCAGATTCAGAGATGTGCGTAAAATATATGCTTGGACAAGGCAAAGAAGGTAAGCCCGAAGCGAAAAGCGTGATTATTCTTGCGTGGAAACTTCCTTCTGATACTATCCGAATCCTTCCTGCGAAAGTCGAAACAGAAAATTTTGCGCTTGCGCTGAATTACCTCCTTGAATGGTTTCCTTCTAAGAAGGGTGAGAGAAAAATTGATATTCCTGACGATTTTTTAAAAAATATTGAACCTCACCCATCATTCGAGACGGTGCTTCAATATGTCAAAACGCGTCATGCCAAAACGATAGAGACAATTAAAACCACGCACCTTGTCAACGATTCCCTGTCAGCAAAACTGACATGGCGCATGGTGGTGGGGCTTGGCAATGAAAGCGTGCATGAAACATCCATGACATTGCATCATGTCTATGGCGTCCCATACGTTCCGGGCAGTGCCTTGAAAGGCATTGCCCGCGATATGGCGATTGCGGAGTTATGCGAAGAACTTGGAAACAATGAACAACTCGATGTTTTAGATAAGTTGTTCGATGTGTCTTTCGCGGAGTTGGAAAAACTCGACACATCGCAGAAAAAACGAGATTATGTCAAATCGAGTGGGACAGTTTCTCGTGAAAACGAAAAACACACGCCTCAAGATGCGACAATTGATAAAATACTTGCTGTTTGGCCTCGTTTCCGAACAGCGCAACAGGTGTTCGGCAGTCAGGGAGAAGCAGGGAAAGTTATCTTTTTTGATACGTTCCCAGAAGAATCCGTAAAAATTACGACGGACATTATGAATCCGCACTATCCGAAATATTATGGAAGCGAAAAACAAGCCCCTTCCGATTGGCAGAACCCTATACCTGTGCCATTTTTGACATTGGAAAATGCGAAATTTACCTTTGCGCTGGCTATCAAACGAAAAACTGGCGATGCTTTCGCTCAAGATTGCCTGAATGCTGCTGTTACATGGTTAAAAAAAGGCGTGACCGAACACGGACTTGGCGCGAAAACCGCTGTCGGATATGGCTATTTTACTGAGCAGACGAGGTAAACATCATGTACTTCGCGCCGCTGTAAATGCTGATAGAAAAACCTGTTATCGTTGTACTCCGAGAACTCCGAGGTCTTCAAGGCTTCGGAGTTCTTTTTATCTGTCATTTTTTATGAGCGCGGCGGCGACGCCCGTTTGATACTCCCAATAATTATTTAGCCGGTAGGGGTTGCGGTATTGTAGAATGTTGAGGTGGCCTCCGTTCTACCGCGTAGCGGTTGCGGGGCATATCGCCTACGGCGAATGCTCGTTTCAACTTGGCGTGCTCTACAAGACCGCAAGCCCTACGGGCTACATGATGACTATTTTGATATGCCATTCAGTCTATTGATTTGCGCACAGCCGCAGCGCGAGGCGGCCATCATTGATGTTCAGGGGACTGCCCTGCAAGGGATGTTTTTGAATCTGATTCGGGCGGTTGATCCAGTGCTATCGGCGAAACTGCACGATGACAGCGCATTCCGCCCCTACACGCTGTCGCCGCTCGGCGTCGGCGAACCAGATGGACGGTTCGACGGCTTCCGCCTGCCGCGCCAGGAGAGCCTCGCCGCCGGAACGCCCTGCTTTTTCCGGGCGACATTGCTGGACGATGCGCTCTTTCCGACCTTCGCCCGCTATTTTCTCGAACGCGCCGAACCGGGCTTTCGACTCGGCGCGACCGAATTCACCGTGACTGACGTGCAAGTGTCATCCGACACGCCGACGCCCTTCAGCCGCTTTACGTCGTATGCGGAGTTGATGCGCGACGCGTCGCAGCGCCAGCGCCGGGTCTGCCTGCGTTTTCTGACGCCGACCGCCTTTCGCATCGGGGACGCCGACATGCTGCTGCCGATTCCGCGCCTGGTGTTTCAGAGCTATAAAAAACGGTTCGAGGAGTTCGCGCAGGCAGAGTTTGCGCTGGAGTTCGATCAACTTGTCGAGCGCTTCGTGTCGGTGGCGGCGCTCTCGCGCCTGCAAACCGAGACGATTCGCGCGAAGCGCGTGCCGCTCGTCGGCTTTACCGGGCAGGTCACATTCGAATTATTGGCCGACGCGCCGCCGGAATTCGTCTGGCAGATCAATCTGTTGGCGGATTTCGCCTTGTTCTGTGGCACGGGGCGCAAAACGGCGGTGGGGATGGGGCAGACGGTGCGGGTGTAAGAACAACAACGAATAGGAGAAGGGAACGAATGAAAAAATTGATGGTGCTGACGCTTGGAACAGGCAAAGGCGTCGAAAATGGCATTGCCAAATCTATTACAGTCAACAACCCGGATCGCATCGTGTTCATTGCCACGCCGCAAAGTCAGGAGATGCTCGAAAAAATTGCGGACGCCCTGGAACGCCTGTATCATCGCGCGCTGCCGCCGTTCGACATCAAGCCGCTGAGCCAGGAAATGGTCGTGGATTATGCCTATCGAGCGGCGCGTGAGGCGATTGACGCGGCCTTGCAAGAGGGGTATGCGCTCGAAGAAATCGTGCTCGATTTCACGAGCGGCACGAAAGCGATGTCCGTCGGCGCAGCAGTGGCGGCCTTGCTCGCCGAATGTTACAACATGGTCTATATCGGCGGGTATGAGCGCGACGCGCAAGGGCGCGTCATCACCGGCACGGAAATCGTCATGAGCTTTACGCCGAATCGCATTTTCGGCGATTACAAAAAACAATTGGCGCTGCGGATGTTCGACGCCTACCAGTTCGACGCGGGCTTGAGCATTCTGCAAGAAGCGCGGCGGCGCGGCGAACGCGACGATCTGACGCAGCTTGACGTACTCTTTCGCGCCTACGAACGGTGGGACAAATTCGATCACGTCGCCGCCCTGCGCCATTTCGAGCATCCTGATCTGCCGCGCGACTTGCGCAAACGCATCGGCGGCAATCGGGGCTTTGTGTCCCGCATCGTCAACGCCGCCAGCGAATCGCCCGCCATTGCGCCGGAATTGCTGGCAGACCTGCTGGCCAACGCCCGCCGACGCATGGACGAAGGGAAAGACGACGATGCCGTCGCCCGCCTCTATCGCCTGACCGAGATGATCGCGCAATACCGCTTGCAGCAGAAAGGCGTCAACGCCTCGGATGTCGTTGTCAGCGCTCTGCCCGACGCGATTCGCCCGGTCTATGACGCATTGCGCGGGGACTCCGGCAAGATTAAGCTCGGCTTGACGCAGGCCTTCCGGCTGCTCGGCGAACTCGGCGACGAGGCGTTTTTGCCGCAATACGCGCGCTATGAAGCGCTGCGCGGCCTGCTGAAACAGCGCAATGACTCGATTCTCGCGCACGGCATCAGGCCGGTCGGGCGAGAGATTCCGCGCCTGCTGATCGAGCGCCTTGACCCGCTGCTGCGGGAAACCGTCCCGCAGATACACCGTTTACTCGACGATGCAACGATGATCAAACTGACGTGACAACAACGAATGGGAGAAGGGAACGCATATCTTCGCCTCCCATTCGTTCCCTTCTCCCATTCGCTGTAGTTTTTTTATGAGCGCATTCTTTCTCCTCTTTTCCCACACCCTGACCGACGAGCAGTCTGCCAACGCCCGCGAGACGCTCGGCGTGACCGAATTTATCGCGCTGCCGCCGGAGTTGCAGGCGCTCTGGTCAGACGTGCCGCCGGACGCCGAATATCTGGCGGATCATCTGCAACCGCTGCTCCACTGGCTCAGTCAGGAGGCGCGTCCTGGCGATGTTGTGCTGATTCAGGGGGATTTCGGCGCGGTCTATCTGACCGCCAAATGGGTGCTGCAACGCCGCCTGATTCCGGTCTATGCCACCACGCGCCGCGAGGTGGTCGAAATCGCGCTGCCCGACGGCAGCATTCAGAAACAGAGCCGGTTCCGGCATGTCCGCTTCCGGCGCTATGAGCCGTAATTGCGCCGCCCTGGCAGGGCGTGTGCGCCATCGTCGCCGCGAAGATGCCGACCGCATGTTCGCGGGCGATTCGAATCGTATGACCGAACAATATGATGAAATACAAAAAGCACAAACAGAGCAACTCCCCTGGTATGCGCGTTTGAAAGAGTATTTTCTCCCAAAAGTGCAGCCCCCGGCCAATCTCGCCGTCTCACTCGTGCAGATTGCCGAACCGCGTTCATGGCGGTTTTATCTGATCTTTCTGTGCGGTTTTCTGATTTTTTCCGCCATCGGCAATTTTTTCTTTGCGTTGCTGCAAAACGGATTTGCTGGCGATTGGCCGTTTCTCTTGCGACTGTGCGGAAGTTGCGCCGGACTTGGCCTCCTGGCGTACATGCTATTTTTACAAGAATGGAAGCGCCAGGAGCGATCCCTTGAAACGTCATTGAGAATGGCGAGCGTGCCATTGAATGCTCCGTTACGCTCTGATGCGCGGCATTATCGCGGCCTGATTACCGCCGTCGATTTGAACAGGCCGGATGCGGCAATTACCCCAATCAAATTTCATACCAATATAGAGCTTTCAGATGAGAAACGCTTGAAATACTGCTGGTGTTTGATCGTCAAAGAAAAGCATATCGAAGATAAATTCCTTGATTTTCGGATGAGTCTGTCTGCGACCACCGGCGTCGAATTTTTTCCGGTCTATCTGAATAGCGGCTCAGATGTCCACGAAATCTATGAGAGGGTTGATGAAATTTATTGGAACGATATTTCATCAAAAGGGCTGAAGGCGACGGATGTCGTGACAGATATTACTCCAGGATTTAAAACCATGTCGGTCGGCATGGCGCTCGCCTGTCTGATGAAATATGATCGCGCCGTAGAATATGTCGAGTCCGATAAAAAGATGGGGCCGCCAGATTTGACAAGCGCGAATATGGTTTCTTTGGACATCAATTTTTTTGTCAAACAGAAAAAACATCTCACGAGGCAAACATGAAAACTGTCCTGATTTCCAGTCTGAACCAATATGTGTATTGTCCGAAATCGGCATGGCTGCTGTTTGTGGCGGGGGAACGCGCCGAGAGTCCGCATCTGCTGGAAGGGAAGATGCTGCATAAACGCGCTGATTCCGCCGAGCCGTCCGCGCCGCGCAAAGGCGTCAAGCAGCAGCGCACGGTGTCGCTTTATTCGCAGCAGTACGGCTTGAGCGGCATCGCGGATGTCATCGAAGAGGTCAAGGGCGCGGTCTATCCGGTGGAATATAAAAAGGGAGTTGACGGGGATTGGCTGAAAGATCAAGTGCAACTCTGCGCGCAGGCGTTGTGCATCGAAGAGATGCGGCGGCTTGCCGCGCCGATTCCGTTCGGCTATCTCTATTACGCCGCGAGCAAACAGCGAAGGAAAATCGCGTTGACGAAGAAACTGCGGGCGCAGACGATTCAGGCCATCGAGGCAGTCAGAGCCTTGCTGACAACGCGACACTGCCCGCCCGTTGCGTTCAGCGAGAAATGCCCGGAATGCGCCTTGTATCGCGTCTGTCTGCCGCAAGAAACCGAACGCTTGAAACGAGCGAAACCGCGTTAGACTGGTAGGCCCGCCCTACGCGGCGGAAAACTCGCGAAAAATCCGCGGCGTAGCGCGGAGTTACCCATCTGAAGGAGGGAATATGTCAACGATGTATATCACGACGCAGGGCGCGACGCTGCGCAAAACGGGCGAGCGCCTGATTGTCACCAAAGGGAAAGACCGATTGACGGACGTGCCGCTGATCAAAGTGTCGCAGATCGTGATCTTCGGCAAAGCGTCCGTCACGGCTTCGACGGTCGCGGAATTGTTGGAGAAACAGATTGATGTCTGTTATCTGACACAATCTGGCCGCTATATCGGACGGATTCAGCCGGAATTTTCGAAAAACGCGCTGCTGCGGGTCGAGCAGTATAAGGCGGCGGTCAGCCCGGAGGCGACGCTGAAATTGGCGCGGGCGTTCGTTTCCGGCAAATTGACGAACCTGCGGACGCTCTTGATGCGGGCGGCGCGGGAACGCAAGCTGTCGTCCTGCGAGAAAGCGGCGGCTCGCATCGAGGCGGCGATTGTGAGCGCGAAAAAAGCGAAAACCGTTGACCAGGCGCGGGGGCATGAAGGGGATGGCTCTGCCGCCTATTTCGGCGTGTTTAAGGAGTTAATCGCCAATACGAAATTTACGTTCGACGGACGCGTGCGGCGACCGCCCACCGACCCGGTCAATGCGCTGCTCAGCCTCGGCTATACGCTGTTGGCGAACGATCTGCACGCCGCCGTCAATATCGTGGGGCTGGATCCGTATCTCGGCTACCTCCACGCGCAGGAGCATGGCAGGCCGTCGCTGCCGCTCGATCTGATGGAACAATTTCGCCCGATTATCGTGGATCAGATCGTGTTGACATGTCTGAATCATAATATGTTGACGCCGAAAGATTTTACGCAAGAGATGGGGAACGTGACGAAATTGACGGACAAGGGGCGCGATTTGTTTCTGCGGCAATACGAAGAACGCAAACAGGCCGAATTTCAGCATCCGATTCTCAAGCAAAGCATCACGTATCACCGGTCATTCGAGCAGCAGACGCGCTTTTTGGCGAAAACCCTGCTCGGCGAATTGTCGGAGTATCCGTCGTTGGCAATTAAATAACTGGCGTTACGCAGCATCTCAGCAATTCCCCTCCTGGGAGGGGGAAGGGGTGGGGTGTCGTAGATGATTCCCAGCCTCAACAACCCACCCCCAGCCCCTCCCAGGAGGGGAGTTCGCAGTCACATGTATTATATTATTTCGTATGACGTGAAGCAGGATCGCCGCCGCCAGAAAATCCATGATTTGCTGCTGGATTACGGCGCGTGGGTGCAGTACAGCGTGTTCGAATGCGACCTGAGCAAAAGCGAATATCTGCGCTTGAAAGATCGCCTGGAAGATTTGCTTGACAAAGAGGCGCAGGATAGCATTCGGTTCTATGCGCTGTGCAACGACTGCCAGCGCAAAATCGAGCGCATCGGCGGAATTATCCCGCCGGAATATGGAACCATGATTGTGTGAAGGAGCTCGAGCAGGAGTGCCAAAGCTTGCTTTGGCCGTCTGTTCTCTCTAACAGCGACT
Organism: Candidatus Moduliflexus flocculans; assembly: GCA_000739515.1. GTDB lineage: Bacteria > Moduliflexota > Moduliflexia > Moduliflexales > Moduliflexaceae > Moduliflexus > Moduliflexus flocculans. The sequence goes on along the minus strand of DF820457.1, from coordinate 63,929 downwards.
CGCCAAAGCAAGCTTTGACACTCCTGAAATAGTGAGGAGCAATGAAACAGAAGCATCATCAACGGCCTGCGCCGCCGAGCGCAGTCTCTTCAACCGTGTTAAGCGGGTTTTTGGTCTTCGGCCTGAGCGTGATGATCGCGCTGCTGCTGCCGAAATATACGGCGTTGACGCCGCTCTCCGGCTGGTTGGCGACGATCAATGCGATGGGGTTGCTGGTCTGCGGGTTCGATAAGCGGCAGGCGGTCAACAAACGCTTTCGCGTGCCGGGCAAGGTGATTGTGGCGGTGGCGCTGACGGGCGGCGCATTGGGCGTGCTACTGGGCTTGCTGGCCTTTCGCCACAAAATTAAAACCGGGCATTTTTTCATTCAGATTGCGGCGATCTTGCTGGTGCAGGCGTTAGCGGTCTATTTTGCGATCTATTTCAAGGTCGTGTCCATGACGCAAGTGGTTGAGTGGCTGATGAGGCGGTAAAAGCGTCAGGAGTGTCAACGCTTGCGTTGACGGTCAACGCAAGCGTTGACACTCCTGGAAAAGGGCGATGGCGGAGAATTGGCAGGGGATTGATTGGCCGCGCGCGGAGCGGCAGGTGCGGCAGATGCAGGCGGAGATCGTGAAGGCGGTTCGCGCCGGAAATACGCGGGGCATCATTCAGTGGCAAGATCGCCTGACGCAGTCGCGGGAAGCGAAATGGCTGGCAGTGCGGCGCGTGACGAGCAGCGGCGGCAAGCATACCTCCGGCGTGGACAAGGATGTCTGGACGCGCCCGGCGCAAAAATGGGAGGCGGCGCAGCGGATGGACCCGCGCGCGTATCGCCCGCAACCGGCGCGGCGGACGTATATCCCGAAGGCGAACGGCGCGCAGCGGCCGCTCGGCATTCTGACGATGGCGGATCGGGCGATGCAGGCGCTCTATTATTTCGCGGTGGACCCGGTAGCGGAAACCACGTCTGACCCGCATTCCTACGGCTTCCGGCAATATCGCTCGACGGCGGACGCGATCACGCGCTGCTTAGAGATTTTTCGCGAGCCGAACGCGCCGGAATGGGTCTTGGAAGCGGATATTGAGGCGTGTTTCGATTCCATCAGCCATCAATGGCTGCTGGAGCATGTGTTGATGGAGCAGCGCATCTTGCGGGCGTGGCTGAGCGCCGGATATGTCGAAAAAGGCCGGACGCATCCGACGACGAAGGGCTTGCCGCAAGGGGGCGTCATTTCGCCGACCTTAGCGAATATGGCGCTCGACGGATTGGAACGGCTGCTGCATGAGCATTTTGCCTATCGGGCGAACCGGACGCGCAGCGACCGGGTGCAGCTTGTCCGATTTGCCGACGATTTCATCGTGACGGCGACGAATAAGGCGATGCTGCACGAAGAAGTCAAGCCGCTGCTCGCGCAGTTCCTCGCGCAGCGCGGGATGCAATTTTCCGAGAGCAAAACGCGGATGACGCATGTGAAAGAGGGGTTCGAGTTTTTAGGGTTTCACGTCAAAAAATCGCTCTTCGGGCGCGCGCAGGCTGCGCCGACGCGCAAGCGGTTCGACGCAGTGATGGAACAAGTTCAGGCCGCCTTACAGGACAACAGCGTCGCGACGGCGGCGCAGGCGATTGCCCGCCTGACGCCCGTGATTCGGGGCTGGGCGACCTATTACGATCATGTGGAGCAGCGCGGCCTGTTTGCGGAATTGGACGACGCCGTGTATCAGGCGTGCGAGGCGTGGGCCAAACGGCGGCATCCGGGCTGGTTCAACGGCAAAGCGATTGCCCGCTATTTCACGCCAATCAAGGGGCAATCGCCCTGCTTCACGGACGAGCGCGGCCAGCGCCTCTTTCGGGCGCAAGAGATGCCGCCGCGCCAACACGCGGCGATTGACCCGGCGAGCAATGCCTACGATCCACAGTGGGATCGATATTTTGCCGCCCGCAAACGCGCGCATCGGACGGAGGAGAAAAAAAAGGCATGATCTGCATTTTTTTCTTGACACAATGTGCCGCATTTATTATAGGGGATTTTGTCAGCAGAAAAAAAGAGCCTGACTCGTTCGGATTGGCGGGCGATGAGACGCAAATGATCTTGAAAAATGCCGCAGACGGGAACGAGGCAGGTCGCCTACAAAGGCAGTCAATCTGCGGAAATTTTCCGCGAGTCGAAGCTGTGGTTTTTTAAAAAGGCGAAGATTCTTTGTAACGGCCTATGAAATAAGCGGTTACGGGATTTCGTAAAATTTGAGACTCGCGGAAAGCTGTAACATCTTATTTTATAGGTAGTTAGCGAGAGATGGTTCTCGGTGGAGATGATGAAATGCGGCAAATAAAAGACGAAAACAGCGAGACTCGCGGAAAAGCATGTTTAAGTTATTGATTTCAAAGAAGATAAAAGGTAGGCTACAAAACACAGCGTCAGCCCTGAAAGGGATTGAAACGTATTCGGTTATTCACCGAACCCAACGTAGTTTCGTTGACAAAACACAGCGTCAGCCCTGAAAGGGATTGAAACGATTATGTTCAGTGAACGATGTTTGTTCGAATTCAAGACAAAACACAGCGTCAGCCCTGAAAGGGATTGAAACCCCATCTTTACGACTTGAATCATTTTACGTGTTTTCATAGACAAAACACAGCGTCAGCCCTGAAAGGGATTGAAACCTCTTTCCCCAATCCTTTTTCGCCGGCTGCTTTCGTAACAAAACACAGCGTCAGCCCTGAAAGGGATTGAAACCTTAACATATAAATAAGAATGTTATCTATACTCGTAGGACAAAACACAGCGTCAGCCCTGAAAGGGATTGAAACAGATTCCGTCAGCCCCAGCCGTGTATACGGCTTGCATACAAAACACAGCGTCAGCCCTGAAAGGGATTGAAACGGGTATCGTTTATTACATAGGATTTTGTCGAACCTTGAACAAAACACAGCGTCAGCCCTGAAAGGGATTGAAACCAAAAGATGTTCCTTATTATTTTTTTTAATTTTTGCATGAACAAAACACAGCGTCAGCCCTGAAAGGGATTGAAACCGATTTATTAATTGTAACTGGCCAGATGGAGCCGCTAAACAAAACACAGCGTCAGCCCTGAAAGGGATTGAAACCTGCCATTGCGATCTTAATCCAATTCCACGGATTCACAAAACACAGCGTCAGCCCTGAAAGGGATTGAAACATGTTAGAAGCATCTAAAAGTGTACAAATAGCTAAAGAACAAAACACAGCGTCAGCCCTGAAAGGGATTGAAACTAATATTATTTTGTTTAACAAACTCTATATGCTCAACAAAACACAGCGTCAGCCCTGAAAGGGATTGAAACTATATCTGTTTCTCTCTTAAATTCAGATTGTTCATTTACAAAACACAGCGTCAGCCCTGAAAGGGATTGAAACAAACGGGAATGCAATCGATTTAATGATTGAACGAGATGTACAAAACACAGCGTCAGCCCTGAAAGGGATTGAAACATTTCCTCTTACCTTTTCGGAGTAGCCTTCTGGCTAACACAAAACACAGCGTCAGCCCTGAAAGGGATTGAAACTTTATCCCAGTTTTTCGTTGTTTCAATAACAATGCAAGACAAAACACAGCGTCAGCCCTGAAAGGGATTGAAACATCGTTAGAAAACTTCGACGTGACACTTCGAAATTCATACAAAACACAGCGTCAGCCCTGAAAGGGATTGAAACATCCCTTCCTGCCCTACCTCAACTCTCAGATAATATTACAAAACACAGCGTCAGCCCTGAAAGGGATTGAAACACTTTCTTCATGGCGAAGACCATTTCACTATAGTCGCCACAAAACACAGCGTCAGCCCTGAAAGGGATTGAAACTCGGATGAAGCATTCTTAAGCCACGGCGCCGCTTCCACAAAACACAGCGTCAGCCCTGAAAGGGATTGAAACCTATGCAGCAATTCAATTGGAAGAATGGCAAAAAAACACAAAACACAGCGTCAGCCCTGAAAGGGATTGAAACCTACTGGTTTCACCAAGGATAATAATTGCCAGCCAAAACAAAACACAGCGTCAGCCCTGAAAGGGATTGAAACAGCATGGTGATATCATTGCCCTGTTGTTGACTCATGTGAACAAAACACAGCGTCAGCCCTGAAAGGGATTGAAACTTTTTCACCATGCCCATGCCGTGGGTATGGCAGGCGCCACAAAACACAGCGTCAGCCCTGAAAGGGATTGAAACGAAAATGTTGATACAACGCCACCATAAGTGTGAGCTGTACAAAACACAGCGTCAGCCCTGAAAGGGATTGAAACTTACTTTCCACGATGAGGTCATCGTGGACGTTATGAAAAACAAAACACAGCGTCAGCCCTGAAAGGGATTGAAACTTTTTTAGCGTCGTCGTTTCCCAGAGATGCTTAAAATACAAAACACAGCGTCAGCCCTGAAAGGGATTGAAACTCTTCTTCTGAAGATTCCAATCCTGCCTCTTCATCAGACAAAACACAGCGTCAGCCCTGAAAGGGATTGAAACCATTTTATTCCGCTTTCTTCATGCGGTAAATTCCGGCTGCCACAAAACACAGCGTCAGCCCTGAAAGGGATTGAAACCCATACCCACGGCATGGGCATGGTGCCAACGCCTTGAGACAAAACACAGCGTCAGCCCTGAAAGGGATTGAAACATATGTTAAAACTTTTGAAAAAGGGGCATTGCACCCCGACAAAACACAGCGTCAGCCCTGAAAGGGATTGAAACATTACCTCGCAAAAGCTTCTCTTCTATTTCATTGGTACAAAACACAGCGTCAGCCCTGAAAGGGATTGAAACAACTACGATATAGAGAAGCAGCAGGTTCTTCTTCTTCTAACAAAACACAGCGTCAGCCCTGAAAGGGATTGAAACGCGGACGGGCGAGAGAAGTTGTTCCTCTCTCGCCC
>DF820457.1:55668-58620 GCA_000739515.1 Candidatus Moduliflexus flocculans | reverse complement strand
GGATGAATAGGGTGTGACCCATCCGATTGATGAAGAAACGTTCCCCGGTAGCTCAGTCGGTAGAGCGGTTGGCTGTTAACCAATTGGTCGCTGGTTCGAGTCCGGCCCGGGGAGCCAGTTTGCAGGCTGTTTTCCAAAAAGGAAAACAGCCTTTTTTATTGGTGTTGTCCAGGCAGGGTGAACCTGCTCCGTGAGAAATGCTGCATCAGGCGCGTCACATTCTTAAAAGCGTGTTTGGGTACGATGAATTTCGCCCGCTCCAGGAAGAGATTATCGCGAATGTCCTTCAGCGCAAGGATACCCTCGCCATCATGCCGACGGGCGGCGGCAAATCGCTCTGCTATCAAATTCCGGCGTTGCTCTTCGACGGGCTGACGGTGGTGGTGTCGCCGCTGATTTCCCTGATGACCGATCAGGTGCAGCAACTTGCGGAACTCGGCGTGGCGGCGGTCGTGTTGAACAGTTCGATTTCCGACCGGGAGTATCAGCAAGGGGTCGGGCGGATTGCGCGGAACGACGCGAAATTGCTCTTTGTCGCGCCAGAGACGCTGCTGATGAACAAGACGCGGGCGCTCTTAACCTCGCAGCGCGTCGAGTGTTTCGCGATTGATGAGGCGCATTGCATTTCGGAATGGGGCCATGATTTCCGGCCTGAATATCGCCAGTTGGCCGATGTGCGGCAGCAATTCCCCCAGGCAGGCTGCTTAGCGCTGACCGCCACCGCGACGCCGCGCGTGCAAAACGATATTGCCGCCAGCCTGAATTTCAGCGCGGGAAGCCGCTTTGTCGCCAGTTTCAACCGCCAGAATCTCCGCCTTGACGTTGTCCCGAAAATCGATCCCGTGCGCCAGACGCTCGAATTTCTCGCGCAATTCCCACAGCAATCCGGCATTATCTACTGTCAAACCCGCCAGCAGGTGGATGAACTCGCGAGGTTGCTGCATCAGCGCGGCTTTCCCGTCGCGTCGTATCACGCGGGGCTGTCCGACGAAGAACGCCATGCCAATCAGACACGGTTCATCCGCGACGACATCCCGCTTATGGTGGCGACCATCGCCTTCGGCATGGGGATTAACAAGCCGAATATCCGCTTCATTCTGCATTACGATCTGCCGAAAAATATCGAAAGTTATTACCAGCAGATCGGACGCGCCGGGCGCGACGGCCTCCCCGCGCATTGCCTGTTGCTGTTCGGCTCTGCCGATATGTGGAAGATCAAATATTTCATCAATCAGAAAGACGAACGCGAACAGCGCATCGCTCTTGCCCATCTGAACGCGCTCATAAGCTTTGCCGAAACGACGGAATGCCGCCGTATCCCGCTGCTGAAATATTTCGGCGAAGAGCCGGCAGCGAGCGAATGCGGCTTCTGCGATAATTGCCTGACCGAAAGACAGCCGCTGGTTGATGTCACGATTCCGGCGCAAAAATTCCTTTCGTGCGTCAAGCGCACGAACGAAACGTTCGGCGCTGGACACGTGATTGACGTGCTGCGCGGCTCGCAGGCGGAAAAGGTCTTCAAATTCGGCCATCATCAGCTCTCGACCTACGGCATCGGCCTTGAGTATTCGAAGGCACAATGGTTTTTTCTTTCGCGCCAATTCGTGCAGCAGGAATTGTTGACGCAAGACGCACAATTCGGCAGCCTAAAATTAACGCCGAAAGCGTGGGAGGTCATGCGTGGTCACATGCAGGTGTTCGCCAAGCTTGAGATGTCGCCGCAGCGTGCGACAGCGGCACGCGACGCGAGCCCAGAGGAATATAATCGCGAATTGTTCGAACTCTTGCGGCAGCAGCGCAAAACGCTGGCCGACACGCATAACGTCCCACCCTACGCGATTTTCCCGGACAAAACCTTGATCGAAATGGCGACGTATTTTCCGCAAAGCGAACAGAGCTTACGGACGATTCACGGCGTTGGTGAGATCAAATACGAACGCTACGGTCAGACCTTTCTAAGCCTGCTTCGCGAACATTGTCAGGCGCATCAGCTTGCAGAGCGCCCGAAAACGGTGTCGAAACTCAATGACGATATTCCGAAAAGCACAAAAATTCTCAAACATCATATTGTCGGCGATGCCTTTAATGCGGGCAAATCGGTGCAGGAATTGATGGGCGACTATCGCGTCAAAATCGCGATGATTCTCCAGCATTTGCACAAATATCTGCTCGAAGGTCGCCCGCTGCGCCAGAACAACGAGTTACTGGCCTATTGCGCCCTTTCTCCCGCGCAGCAGCAGCGCGTCCTGAGCGCCTTTGCGGAAATCGGCACGGAGTATTTAAAGCCAGTTTTTGAGGCGCTGAACGAAGAAGTCAGTTACGACGATCTGCACATTTTGCGGCTGCATTTCCTGATGCAGTCGAACGCTTCGTAGCAATCAAACACTTCAAACGTGTCTAATTGCTTGAGAAATTTCGAAAAAAACCTTGACGAAAATTTTCTAAGATCGCGTAATATCGATTGCGATACATTCGATCATCGTCGTCCCCTGACGGTAAAGACGCACGGCCGTGCGTCTCTACAGGATAGACGATCTTTTCAAACGCAATTGGATACAAATTTTAATGTCAATTTCGGATTGATCCACCCGGATTACCGGCAAGATGCAACATTATTCTTGAGTAATCCGCATTCGGTTCTATGGGTCTATCTCGCATCACCTGTTGACCTCGCGGAGTCAAAAGTTGCTCGATTTTTCGATGTGGATCGGGAAGATATCCGTCTGCTGGCAGAAAAAGGGTTGATTTCAGAACAGGCATTTCTTTTACGAGCAAATGAGGCGCTTCCGTTTTTCATCGGCAATACGGCGATGTTACGCTCTCATGTTACGCAGCCGATTCGAGACGAATGACCGCACACTCCCCTCCGGGGAGGGGTTGGGGGTGGGTTCTTGACACGAGCAATCACTCACGGACGAACCCACCCCTTGCCCCTCCCAGGAGGGGAATTGT
>DF820457.1:29667-55619 GCA_000739515.1 Candidatus Moduliflexus flocculans | reverse complement strand
GGGTTCTTGACACGAGCAATCACTCACGGACGAACCCACCCCTTGCCCCTCCCAGGAGGGGAATTGTCGGCGGCGCTGCGTAACATCAGTTACGCTGTAACATTCAAGATGCCACTGAAATCATTTCGAATGCCTTGAGAACACGTTGAATAAAATGGAAACAAACGCTTTACAAAACATGTATGTACATCTATGTTTGCAAGATTATACTTCGCGAGAACAAGCGCATGCAGCATTGCGACAACTTGCGAAAGCGTTTATTACAGGAATCTTTATCCCTGATTTCAAGGCATTGAGCGGTATTGCCTTGCGACGCGGAGCATATTTGCTGGATATGTTTCTTCGGTTGTATGTGAGAGACTTATCACAGAAACAACGTTTACGAACGCAGCTTGAGCAGGTGAAGACCGAATTGAACGTATCCCCGCCAACTTCGTTGTTTCCATTTTACCCGAACGACACTCCTGGATATGATCAGCTTGCTCATACCTGGGGGCTTTCTAATGGAATTCGACCGGCTAACGTACCCGGTTTGCTTGATTTACAACGCAGGACGTTTATCGAATATATCAAATAAGCTGTCCACTTGATAATATTTTCGCGAGATGCGCACATCCCTGGTAACTCTCAGTAAATTCATAAGTTTTGTGTTGCGGCATCAGCCGGAATCGGTTGGGTTAACGCCTGATGCGGGCGGCTGGGTCGCAATTGACGATCTCATCGCGGCGGCGCAGCAACAGGGCGTGCCGCTGGATCGCGCCGTGTTGGACGCAATTGTGGCGCAGAACGACAAGCAGCGTTTCGCCGTGAGCGACGACGGCCTGCGCATCCGCGCCAATCAGGGACATTCGTTTCCGGTTGACCTCGACCTCGCGCCGTTAACGCCGCCGGAATTCCTGTATCATGGCACGGCGACTCGTTTTCTGGAATCAATCCGCGAACAGGGTTTGCGTCCCGGCAGTCGCCAGCAGGTACATCTGTCGAGCAACGAAATCACGGCGACAGCAGTAGGGCAACGGCACGGCAAGCCGGTGGTGCTCACCGTTCTGGCCGGACACATGTTTCAAGATGGTTTTCTGTTTTATCGCTCCGCGAACGGCGTCTGGCTGACTGACGCCGTGCCTGCCGCCTATCTCCGCTTTCCTGCGTAGGGCAAAACTGAAATTTCACCTTACATTTTTTGCCGCAGCGCTTGACAATTCTGACGAGTGTTCTTATTAAACGATGACACTGTTACATGAATTCTTAGTAACGTTTAGAAAATAACGGCGACTCAGAGACCTAACAGGTCTCGAAGACCTGTGAGGTCTCTACTACAAACGTATTTTTTTACGTTTTGCTTAGGAGTGCGAAATCTCGATTTCGCGTGTCAAATCGAGATTTGACACTCCTGTAAATGATGAAAAATTGTAATTATTTACCACGAAAGACACGAAAATATGGGAAAGCCTTCTCCATTTCGTCCCGGTGAACACATCGCGAGGTCTCTGAACTACGCGATATGAATTTTTCATACTCCCATCTATAAAAAGGAAACATCTCATGACAACTGAAACGATTATTATCGGCGCAGGGCCGATTGGGCTGGAAGTCGCGGCGTGTTTGAAACGCTGCGGCGCGGACTATCTGCATTTTGATGCGAAGCAGATCGGCTACACCATGTCATGGTGGCCGCGTGACACGCAATTTTTCAGCACACCGGAGCGGATTGAAATCGCGGGAATTCCGATGCAGCACACGCATCAGCGCAACGTGACCGGCGAAGAATATTTGGCGTATCTGCGCTTTGTGGTGGAACATTTAGACTTGCGCGTCAACACATACGAGCCAGTGACGCGGCTTGAGCGGATAGATGGTGGTTTTCGCGTCACGACCGCGCCGCTGACCGGAGAAAAGAGCTATCACTGCCGTTATGTCGTGTTGGCGACCGGCGATATGTGTTCCCCGAACCGGCTCGGCATTCCGGGGGAAACGTTGCCGCACGTCAGTCATTACTTCAAAGACCCGCATGACTATTTCCGCAAGCGGCTCTTGATTGTCGGCGGGCGCAATTCAGCGGTGGAAGCGGCGCTGCGCTGCTGGCGCGGCGGCGCGGACGTGGCGCTAAGCTATCGCCGCGCGGAATTTGATGAGTGTTTTGTGAAACATGTTCTTTTGCCAGATATTAAGAATCAGATTCGGTTCGAAAATATCAGATTTTACGCAGAAACCACGCCAGTGGAAATCACGCCGGAGCGGGTGATTTTGGAACATGTCAAGGATGGAACGCGGATTGAACACGCGGCGGATTTCGTACTGATGTGCACCGGCTTCGTCGGCGATACGCGCTTATTAGAGCAGGTCGGCGCGACGTTGTGCGGGGAGGATCGGATGCCGGTGTGTCATCCTGACACGATGGAAACCGATGTGCCGGGCGTGTTTATGGCGGGAACGGCGGCGGCAGGCTTGCAGCAGCGCTACAGGCTATTTATTGAAAATTGTCACGTTCACGCCGCGAAAATCACGCAGGCGATTACCGGCAAAAAACCGGAGCAGATCGGCACGATTGCGGCGCGGCGGTATGAACTGCCGTTTTCGGAAATCCGGGCGAATTAAGCCCCTTCTCCTCCGGACAGACAGGGCTGTTAAACCCTCGTTCCACGCTCCGCGTGGAACGAGGAGCAAAAACGTGTCATTGCGAGCGAACGCCAGCGACGAAACAACCCTAATATTTGACGAGATTGCTTCGTCGTTGTCACTCCTCGCAATGACAACTTTTATCGAGAACATAACAGCCCTGCCTGAGGGGAGTTATTCTTGAACTTCTAAAAATTTCCGCGCTTCGGTTTCAAACGGCATCGCCTCGCGAATGCCGGGTTTGGTGGAATGCAAGGCCGCACACGCCTGGGCAAAACGAGCGGTTTCGCGAATATTCCAGCCCCGCAATGCTCCAAATGTGACTCCGGCCCCAAATGCATCGGCATACCCGGTCATATCTACGGAGTCAATCGTAAATGGCGGCTGATGGAAAATCTCGTCGTCATCAGCCCACACACTTCCTGACTGCTCGTCAAACAGGCAGACCATTGGCATGACATATTGGTCACGCAAGGCCGCCGCAACCTCTGCTGGCTTCTCTTTTTCGGTTAACTCGCGCCCGATGGCAAGAGGCGTCACGAAGACATCGGAAAATGCCAGCAATTCATTCAATTGTTCCAGGGTTCCTGCCCGCAAAGTGTCTAAGAGGTCATATCGAGAGAGCGAGAGCTGCGTCACGACCGGTATGCTCGCCGCTTTGACAAGTTCAGCGGCCAACAGGCAGGCGTCCAGCGGAATGCCGCAAATTTCGAGCAACAGCAGGCGGCAGGATTTCAGATAGTAAGAGGCCGACGCAATACGCGCCGCATCAATTTTCGTCAGAACATTCGGGGAAAATACGCGGAAACGCCGCCCCGCATCATCGCTCATATTCCAGACCCAGGCAGAAAACGCTGAAGGCCGCATGTCGCATTGACTGATGTCAATCCCGGCATTGACCAGCCCTTTCGTGAGCTGCACGCCGAATGCATCGCCAGCGAGCGTTCCCAAATAGCCGACTTTCAGCCCAAACCGGTTCAGCCCAAACAGCATATTGCCGACTCCGCCGCTTTCGATAGATTCGTAGCGCTGCGCCGCGCAGATTTCGGACTGTTCGGGCAAGCGATGGACGCGCACCGTTTGTTCGATCAGGTTTGCCCCGATGCCGATCACATCAAATTGCTTGACCATGTGTATTCCCTTCCTGCGCCTCAAGCGCGTCCTCGCGTTCCTCAACCACGCCTTCATAAATCAAATGTTCTTCGCCGTCCATGCTGACAATCAATTCATGCTCGAAGGTCGCCATTGCATCGGGGACGCCAGAAATCACGACAAGATTCTGGTTGAACATGCGGAATTCGTCGTCGGAAATCGAGGTTGGCTCTTCGAGAATCAATCCTCTGATTTTTGGGAAAAGCGGCTTGAATGTAGCGTCCACCATTTTCGTTAATAAAATTTCCTGTCCTGAGCCTTGAATTTTTAACGCCGCATCGCTCAGGTTCGTTGCTTTCACAATCTTGCCGGTGCACAGTTTTCCAAACCCCGCCGTGCCTTTTGCCAATACCGTCGAAATAATATGCACCCGAATCGTATTCAGCATGATGGGGGAATTAATCGGAATGCCAGCCACTGTGATCACGCGGTCATCGTTGCGGAGATATTTTTTTCGCAGGGCAATCGTCAGGGAATTGGAAATCATGTCGTCCGATTCCGAGACCAGTTCGGTGATAATCGGATAGACTCCCCAATACAACAAGAGATTCCGCTGTACCTGTTTTGAAGGAGTGGGGGCAATAATCGCTTGCTGCGGGCGGTATTTGCTGACGAGTTTGGGCGTGTTGCCGCGCAGCGTCGGCGTGAGAATCGCGGTGGCATGAATATTTTCCGCTAATAAAAACGCGGATTGCGCGATGGCAGTCGCCATATTATTTTCTTCCTGAAGTTCCCTGACATAGGCGCGGATTTTTTCGCGATATTCCGGCGAATTTTCGGCGCTGATCGCGATGTTATGCATCGTCTTGACCGCTAAAACCGGATACGCGCCAGAGGCGGTTTCACCGGATAACATGACCGCGTCCGTGCCGTCGAAAATCGCGTTGGCCACATCAGAGGCTTCGGCGCGAGTCGGGCGCGGATGCTGAATCATCGAATCCAACATCTGCGTCGCCGTAATCACCGGCTTATTCGCGGCGTTGCACCGGCGGATAATTCGCTTTTGCACGAGCGGAATTTCTTCGGTTTTTAATTGTACGCCGAGATCGCCTCTGGCAACCATAATGCCGTTGCTGACGGCTAAAATCTCGTCAATATTTTCAACGCCTTCTTCATCTTCGATCTTGGCGATCACGTGAATTTTGGAATGATGCGCGTCCAATAATTTCCGAATTTCCAGAATGTCCGAGCCTTTGCGGATAAACGACGCAGCAATAAAATCGAAATTCTGCTGAATGCCGAACAAAATATCTTCTTCGTCTTTTTCGGTAATGGCTGGAAGCGCGGTGCGCACGCCGACAACATTGATATTCTTGCGGCTGCCGATTTCGCCGCCTTGCAGAATGCGGCAATGAATCTGATTCCCTGCCACGTGTTCCACCAGCAGATCAATCACGCCGTCCGCAATATAGACGTGTTTGCCCGGCGAGATTTCTTTCGGCAGGTTTTTGTAAGAGATGGCAATGCACTCCGCTGTGCATTCGACCTCATCGGTCGTCAGAATCACTGTTTTTCCATTTTCTAATGCGATGAGACGGTTCTCTTTGGTTGTGCCGGTGCGGATTTCCGGGCCTTTGGTGTCTAACATTAACGCGACCGGGATGCCGGTCTGACGGCTCGCTTCTCGCACCATTGAGGCCGTTTCCTGGTGATACGCATGATCGCCATGTGAAAAGTTTAGTCGGGCGATGTTCATGCCCGCGCTCAGCAATTGTTTAACACTCTCAATATCATGAATCGCTGGCCCCATCGTACAGACGATTTTCGTTTTGCGAAGCGCCATAGTATTACCTCCTTATGGAAACGACAACAAATTGAACAACAAATGAATGCGCGGCTTCAAACTCGTTGCTTTTTTCTCTTTGTCATGTCCAACAATCATTTTTTAAAAGAGCAAATCTGTCAAACGATTCTTCGAGGAATTTTCAGGAGTTACGCGAACCACTCAACATAAAAATGTTCCTGCAACGCAATCAGATATTGCTCCGGGAAATTTTTGCGCGACTTCTCGCGAAGAAGTATGTCAAGACGATAATGAAAAATCGGCGTCTCATCCGGCGTCAATACGCCGAGATCGCGGTCTATGAAACGTTGGCGCAGCGACGCGGCGGCGGCGTAAAAATCAATCAGCGCGTCTATGGCGATGGGGCGGGTTAATTCGAGATACACAAAATATGTGCTCTGGGGGTTGTTGTGGGTAAATTGCTGAAGGATGGGAAGCAGACGCAGCAGATCGTCTTCTCGCTCAAGCTCGCTGAAATGCCATTTTGTCAACGAGGCCGCATGGCGCGGATAGACTGGCGGCTGCGCCGGCGTTCCCGCGACAATTTCTTGCAGCCTGCCCTCCAGGACTGGCGTGAGCGAACACTCATCATCAATATCCGGTTCAAAGGCCATATCGAAATAATCTTCTGCCCAGGCAAAGGCTTCCTGAATCGTTTCGGGCGTCCAGCCAGGCGATGACAGCAGATAATAGGGCGGCAGCGGCGAGTAATTCAGGCCGAGTTCGCTGGCATGGGCGCGGAAATGCGTGCCGGGAAGCACGCTCAGGCAAAACACTTGCAAATAGCCGTCTAAACCTTCGCGTTTCACCCAGCGGGCGCTTGCTTTGAACTTGTCGAGATCATCGCCGGGAAGGCCGACAATCAAATCCACTTTGGTTTCGATTCCTTGTGCCAGCATGGCGCGAGCGCCGCGCAAAAATTTTTTCAGCGACTGCGTTCGTCCAATCTGGCGCATGGTGTCGCGATGAATGCTCTGCAAGCCCAATTCAACCTCGTACATGCCAGCGTCAGCCAGTAATTGCGCGAGGTGTTCGTCAACCATATCCGCTCGCAATTCAGTCGCGATTTTCAGCTTGCGCTCCGGGTTCAGCGCCGCGATCTTGCGCAGCAATGTTTCCAGATCAGGGCGAATATTAAACGACGGATCGAGCAAAAACAGCCCGGAATAGTCATGCGCGAGGGCATGGCGCACCAAATCCAGCACCGCTTCTTGTTGTAAGAAGCGCGTGTCGCCGCACTGTTTGTTGTAATAACAAAACCGGCAGGCAAAGGGGCAGCCGCGCATGGTTTCGATGTACATTTCCTGCCAGCGTCCCGGCGGCACAAGCCCTTGCAGATAGGCCGAACGGACGGCGTTGATATCAATGGCGCGAGTCTGCGGCGGCTGAATATGCCACGCGCCATCGAAACGCAGGGTTCCGAGCACATCGGTGGCGACGCGCCCGGTTGCGAGATACGATTCTAAGAGCCGTTGCAGCGTCAGTTCTCCTTCGCCATAGACATAGGCGTCAATCGCCGAATGACGCAGCAATTCGTTATCTGGCGTGACTTCCGGGCCGCCCGCGAAAATCAGCGGCGCTGGCGATTGCAACTTGACTTGCTCGGCCATGTAGAGCGAGCGTTCGACATTCCAGCAAAACAGCGAAAAACAGATCACATCCGGCGCAATGGCGCGGATTTCCCGCAGAATCACTTCATCGGCGCCGTAATTTTGCAGAAACGGATCGAGCAGGCGAAACTCGCAGCGCTGCGCAAGCTCCTGCTCTCGTAAATATGCTTGAAGATAAAGCGCTGCAACAGGAATGTTGTGGTCTTCTACTGTAATTTTCAGGCGCGGAATCGGAAGTTGGACAAAGAGAATCGTTATTTTGGCCGACATAGATTTACGTAACAATATAACAGACCTCACAGGTTTTTAAAACCTGTGAGGTCTCCGAGTGACACAATAGGATAATCGGACGCTCCGCGTCCCGTTCCGCCGCAGAGCGGCGAGCAGCAATACGCGTTCCCTGGGCCTGTCGAAAGGAACAGAAATGCAAGCTTTTTATGCAATGATATCGTCAAAAGCGTACAAAATTAAAGGCGCATTAAACGCCTTCAGGGGATTTTGTCAATCGAAAAACATCGGGCGGGTTCTGACCCCGCCCCGACGAATGCGGCATTACTTTTTGATAGGCAGGGAGGATACTTGCGGTTGCGACGCATCGGCCACGACCTCTTGCACGCCGTATTTTTCGCAATACAGGCGGTATTCCGAAGGCGGCGGCGCGTCGGTAATCAGGGCGTCGAACTCACGCAATTCGGCAAATTTGACCAACGAAACGGTGTCGAATTTGGAATGATCCACCAACAGCATCCGCCGCGAACTGATTTCCATCATCGCCTTTTTGATGTCAGTTTCGATCAGGGAGGAATTCGTAATCCCTTTTTCTAAAGAGACGCTGGTGGCGGCGATAAATGCAGTATGCGCGTTCAGGCGCTTCAGCATGGCGATGGCGTCCTGCCCGACAAGGGAATTTGTGGTGTGCAGCAAGTCGCCGCCCGTCACAATGACATGCAGTTGGTCGTTGCCCGCCGCCGCGGTAATTGCCGGAATGCTGTTGGTAATCAGCGTGACCCGGTGTTTCGTCTTCAGATATTCCACGATATGCACGGTGGTCGATCCGGCATCCAGCGCGATAATATCGCCATCTCGCACGAATTCCGCAGCTTTGGCGGCAATCGCCGCTTTTTCGGATTTCATGGTCAGTTGCCGCTGCGAGAGGGGAATGGGCGCGTCTTCGCTATTTGCCACGACGCCGCCATACACTTTTTTTACAACACGCCGCGCTTCTAAGGTCTGAATATCGCGGCGGATCGTGTTTTTTGAGACATCAAAATGCTGGCACAACTGCTCCAAACTGACGGAACCTTGCTTTTTGATATACGTTTCAAGTTGCTGTAATCGATGGAGTTTCAAAATCAACCCTCTTCTCTTAAAAATGACAATGACATTCGAGAACGCTCTCTGTTCCAATTTGGACTATTTTTGAAAAAACATACTCAAAATGTAAACAAAAAAAAGAATGAATTTATAAAATTTACAAAAAAAATGTTGCCAAATTTACCAAACTTCACACAAATGTACTCAATAGTTCATCAAAATGCTATTCATGCTCGATATTATTATCACACATCCATTTGAACCACGAAACACGCAAAATATACGAAAATAGGCCGGTTCATAAAAACACGTTAGTTTTCGTGGATTTCGTGGCTATGAAATTATGCCAAAACAACTTGTCGTTGACCCAAAGAACGTCCGGGCGTCCGGGACGCTCAAAATTCATGACATTCCGATTAATCAATACAAGCCGAATATCAAAAAAGAGCTAAAAACGTTCGGCAAAGACGGCTTGAAGCAGATGTATGTGGACATGCTGCTGATTCGCGAATTCGAAACCATGCTGAATTCCATCAAAGTGCGCGGCGCGTATCAGGGCATCAGCTACGACCATAAAGGCCCGGCGCATCTCTCATTGGGGCAGGAATCCGCCGCAGTCGGACAATGCGCCTTGCTTGGCTGCGACGACCTGATTTTCGGCTCGCATCGCAGTCATGGCGAAATTCTTGCGAAATGTTTTTCCGCCGTGCATAAATTGGATGATGCCCAACTGACGCAGATTATGGAAACGTTTATGGGCGGCGCGTGCCTGCGGGTGGTGGAAAAAGAACATCATGCGTCGGTGAAAGAATTGGCGATGAGTTATGTCGTGTATGGCACGCTCGCCGAGATTTTCGCCCGCGAACAAGGCTTTAACAAAGGCTTGGGCGGCTCGATGCACGCCTTTTTCCCGCCGTTCGGCAGCATGCCGAACAACGCGATTGTCGGCGGCAGCGGCGACATCTGCGTCGGCGCGGCGCTCTTCAAACGGATCAACCGCAAGCCGGGCATCGTCATCGGCAATATCGGCGACGCCTCGATGGGCTGCGGGCCGGTCTGGGAAGGGATTTCTCTCGCTTCGATGGATCAATATCGCACGTTGTGGGACAAAGAAGTCGGCGGCGCTCCGCCAATTCTGTTCAATTTTTTCAACAATTTCTACGGCATGGGCGGGCAGACATCCGGCGAAACGATGGGCTATGGCATTCTTGCCAGAGTCGGCGCGGGCGTGAACCCGGATAACATGCATGCCGAGCGCGTGGATGGCTATAATCCACTCGCGGTGGCGGACGCGATTGCCCGCAAGCGCGACATCTTGTTAGAAGGACGCGGCCCGGTGCTACTTGATACAATTACCTATCGTCTGTCCGGCCATTCGCCGTCTGACGCCTCGTCGTATCGCACCAAAGAAGAAGTCGAACTCTGGCAGGAAGCCGATTGCATCAAGAGTTTCGGCGCGTACCTGAAAGACAACGACGTGATCAGCGAAGCAGAATTGGCGGAATATAGCCAGTATGCTGTCGAAAAAATCACGATGGCGACCCGGTTGGCGGTGTCGTTAGACATTTCGCCGCGCATTTCCGGCGAAGTGATTGAAGCGGCCATGTTCTCGAACAAAAAGGTGGATCGTTTCGAAGAACGCGAGCCGGAAACGCTGCTACCGAAAGCCGAGAACCCGCGCAGCAAATCGCTGGTGTCGAAAGCCCGTTTCGGCCTCGATGAAAACGGCAAGCCGTTGCCGGGCAACAAAGTGTTTGCCTATCGCGACGCGCTGTTCGAAGCGATGCTGCACCGTTTTTACGAAGACCCGACGATGGTGGCGTATGGCGAAGAAAACCGCGATTGGGGCGGCGCATTTGCCGTATATCGCGGCTTAACTGAGGCGCTGCCGTATCATCGCCTCTTCAACTCCCCGATTTCCGAAGGCGCGATTGTCGGTTCCGGCGTCGGCTACGCCCTGAGCGGTGGCCGCGCGGTAGTGGAATTGATGTACTGCGATTTCCTCGGACGCGCTGGCGACGAAATCTTCAATCAGGTCTCCAAATGGCAGGCGATGTCTGCCGGGATACTGCAAATGCCTTTAGTCGTACGCATTTCGGTCGGAAGCAAATACGGGGCGCAGCATTCGCAGGATTGGACAGGGTTAGTGGCGCATATTCCGGGCTTGAAGGTGATGTATCCGGCCACGCCGTATGACGCGAAAGGGATGCTGAATCTCGCGCTGCGCGGGACTGATCCGGTCATTTTCTTTGAAAGCCAGAAGCTTTACGGTATCGGCGAACTCTTCGAACGGGGCGGCGTGCCGGAAGGCTATTATGAAACGCCGGAAGGCGAGCCAGCGATTCGGCGCGAAGGGAACGATTTGACGATCATGACCATCGGCCCGACGCTCTATCCGGCGATAGACGCGGCGGACATCTTGCGCGACACATACGGCATTTCTGCTGAAGTGATTGATTTGCGGTTCGCGAATCCGCTGAATTATGATACATTAGTCGCTTCGGTCAAAAAGACTGGAAAAGTGCTGTTAGCCACTGACGCCTGCGAACGGAATTCGTTCATGCACACGGTCGCGACGAACCTGACGCAATTGGCCTTCGATTATCTCGACGCGCCGCCGGTCGTCGTGGGATCGCGCAATTGGATTACGCCAGCGGCGGAGATGGAAACAATCTTCTTCCCGCAGCAAAACTGGATACTCGACGCGATTCACGAACGGATCATCCCGCTGCCAGGCCATCAGGTCACGACCAACCAGAGCCTCAGCGAAATAGTGCGCCGCAATCGGCTCGGCGTGTAATTATTGTAGCACGGTGTCAGACACTTAGAACGTGTCTGACATCTATTTTTTTGCCTATTTCAACATGTGAAATTTATCATGTTTCTCAAAAATCCAGTTTCAACGTACAATTGTTTTGGTGCGTTAATTTTTAGGAGCGCGAAATTTTGATTTCGCCTGTCAAATCGAGAGTTGACACTCCTGCAAACGATTAAAAATTACTGAAACAGCGCAAGAGGAGCTACTATGTCCGCAACATGGATTCAATACAAGGGAAAAAGAATCATTTATGCCGATTATCGCGGATTAAAGGGCAACGAGTTAATCGCGGCACTTGATTCCGAGGCGAAACTTGCGCAGGAAGCGCCGGGAAAAGTGTTGATTCTGGATGATTTCACCGGCTCGGTCGCGGATTCGGCGTTTATGGAATATGCCAAAAAAGTCGGCAAGGAGATTGTCGAGCCCAAAACCGAAAAATGCGCAATTCTCGGCGTCGAAGGCATGAAAAAGGTGTTGTTGAATGCGTATAACTGGTTTACCGGCGCCGGAACACACCAGCGGGTGTTTGACTCTGAACTCGCCGCGAAAGAGTGGCTGGTGGAGTAAGAGGCTGTTTTATAGATGCGAGCGTTCAATTCCTAACATAATTTTTCAACCCACCCCTTGCCCCTCCCAGGAGGGGAATCGCGGATCGAGGCGACTCTGCCTGACATTCCCCTCCTGGGAGGGGCAAGGGGTGGGTGATCAAAAAATGTTAGGAAGTGAAGATGCGAGCGTTAAAAATTAATACGGCGCAGACCTCACAGGTTCCAAACACCTGTGAGGTCTTATTAAACATCATGCTCGCATCTATAAAACAGTTTCTAAGCATGAGCGTGTCAAAACGGCGCGTTGATACCTTATGATGAAGAGGCGCGAGGCCGCACTTGCTGCATCTGGTGGGTTTTGATGTAACTGACGGTTTTTTCCAATTCGATCAAAAAATGTATTTTGGTCGCTAAATCAGTGCGATAGCGGAGATCGCGCAATTCCTGCGGCGGCTCGTCGTTTTCACCAATAATCTGATATTTTTTCAGCAATTTCTGATAATGGCGCGGCAGATGATTGGGGAGGCCGACGCCGCACATAATCGCCCAGGCTAATGTCCAGGCGCGTGGCACGTTCAATTGGTTGTATCCGCCGCCGCCAAGCGCCACCCATTTGCCCGGCGAGAGCCGCTTGAATTCTTCGATAATGCGGCAATAGCCGTGCGTGGTCACATTGAGTTTGGCTAACGGATCGGAACAAAACGTATCCACGCCGATTTGCGTGATCAGCACGTCCGGCTGGAACATATCCAGCAGCGGCGGCACGACTTCATTGAACGCATACCAGAACACATCATCATCACTTCCCGCCAACAGCGGCACATTCACCGAATACCCCGTTCCTTCTTCTTCGCCGATTTCCCGCTCGAAGCCTGTGCCGGGAAACGCGGAAAAGCCGGTTTCATGCAGCGAAATCGTCAGGACGCGGTCAGTGCGATAAAATATCTGCTGCACGCCGTCGCCATGATGCGCGTCAATATCCACATACGCGATCCGTTCATAGCCGTTATTCAAAAACCATTGAATAATGACGGCAGCGTCGTTGAAATAGCAGAAGCCGGAAGCGCGATTGCGAAAGGCGTGATGCTGGCCGCCCGCGACATTAAACGCGACCTCCGCCTCACCCGATTCCACAAGTTTCGCGGCCTGCATACTCGCGCCGACGCTCAATCGCGACCAGTCGTAGATGTGCGCTGGCAGCGGCGTATCTTTCGTCCCTAATCCGTACATGAGCAAATCCCACTCCGGGCGCGGGTCTGCGGCATGTTCCACCGCCTCGACATATTCCACTGAATGCGCTAACAGCAAATCTTCGACCGTGCAGGGTTTGGCCTTAATGACGCGATGATGGAATGGGCCGAACAGGCCGTAGGCTTTGGCTAATTCGTAGGCTAATTTGAATCGCGCCGGTTTCAGCGGATGGTCAGGCGTGTAGATAAATTGCTCGAATTCGTCGGAGTAAATAAACGCGGTTTTCATAATCCCCTTCTATTACACTGTTTCATAAATCGTTAATAGTTTACAGGAGTGTCAAATCTCGATTTGACACGCGAAATCAAGAGGTCGCACTCCTAAAAACTTACGAGACGGTGTACTATTACACTGTTTCACAAAATTGTTAATAGTTTGCAGAAGTGTCAAATCTTGGTTTGACAGGCGAAATCGAGATTTCGCACTCCTAAAAATTACTGAAACAGTGTACCACTTGTGGTTCTCGCAGTTTTTTATTTATCGTTTCCTGTAAACCAGGTGAGTTCAGTTCCGCGTGCAATAGAAGAAAAAATTTTTCGCCCGCCGGTGTTCGCCTGTTCATAGATGCGTGTCGAAATACGATTTCGACACGCATGACTCTTTCTGACAATTCTGTTCCTGCTGTTTTGGGCGATTGCTTTGCGGATACCTGTCAATAATGCGCCATCACCGCACCGCCCAGGCATAGGCTGTATCCGTTTTAGGGTAGTGTGCAACGGTACCTGGCGCCAAAAATACAAACCATGCCCGGCTCGAATCATCCTTATATGTTGTGGATGTCCAATACCAATTATTATCCGTCCCCTTGGCCGTTCCCGAAAACGGATGACCAGAGGGAAGAGCAGGGTTGTATTGGCTATAATCAAGCAAAGCCTGAAATTCCTTCACCGTTGGCAAACGCCACTGCCCAGCGGTCGAGCCGTCAGTCAGGCCGCATTGCCCATTTGCTAATCTAGCCACCCACGCTCCCGCAGCGGCTTCTCCTAATTGCACTCCCTTGCAGTTGGCATTTTGCAGCCAGATCAAGCCTGTGCGCGTATCCGTCACCGTGCCATTGCCATTGTTGCTGAAGACGGGCAACGCGTTTGGATTGCAAGTGCCTCCTCCTGGACAACTCGGGCAGGCCGGACAATTCCCTCCGCTTGCCACGCTGCCGAAACCTTTGCCGAACGTCAGCACCTCGCCGGACGGCAACCGCCCCGATACCGCCGCCATCGTCTCCTTCAACGCGCCATTCCCGACGGCGATGCAGGTGACCGCATAATGCGTCGGCCCGAACCACTGCGTCCATTGGACATCATTCAGGGCAATCTCCACGCTGCCATCATTCACGGCGTACTCTCCAATCGCGGTCCCATTACTGGCGACCGCAAGCGCGCTTACACCCGACGGCAGGCCGGTAAACGTGATCTTCACATCTTGTAAGCTCACCGCGACCTGATCTATTCCGGCAGGCTTGCCTGTCCCGATTTGCTCGTTGATTTCGATATACAACCCCTCGGCCACGACGCCGCCGCTGATAACGCCATTGATCTGGCGTGTTTCTCCGTTGATCTTAACAACTCGTGACTGTCCGCTTTGTTGCGCGTAATTGCCCAACTCAAGTGCTCGACCACCGGGGGCAGTCGGTGATTCGCTGCCATTCCGCTCAAACCAATTGCACCCTGCAATCCCCACAATTACCATACATATCATGCTAACTACCACTACCCTCTGCCGCGCGCTCCTCGTCATGCTTTTTCTCATATTTGTAGTCTCTCTCACTTGTTGCTCCTGCAACGACTTTCAACATCATCGAGCGTGAGCAATCGTTAATAATTGTGAGGGATATTTAGCGATCTCAATAACGCTCCCTCAGCGCGTCATCAAGCAAATTTGCGCCCCTGCTGCGTCTTTCTCTATGTCGAACCAATCAACGGTAATACATTGTTTTAACGTGAGTTCGGGATAAGATTTCAGCTCCAGCGGGGCGAAATATGTGTAGTACGTGGCGAGGGGCTCAAAGCTCGCGCCATTAACTACAACATCACGCCCCGCTGGAGCGTTGAAGGTATGTTCTTATCCAGAATTCAAGTTGTTTTAGTAACTCATGTTACGCAACGTCACCGACAATTCCCCTCCTGGGAGGGGCAGGGGTGGGTGACCATGTTCTCGGCGTTTTGCCATCGGCAACCCACCCCCAGCCCCTCCCAGGAGGGGAGTTCACGATCATCGGATTGAATTCGCTGCGTAACATCAGTTAGTAATTTTTAAGAGTACTGAGGAATGATTTGACGGGCGAAATCAAGATGTCGCACTCCTAAAAATTCCTGAAACGGAGTAGCAAGAACGTCCGGAGAACAAAATCTCTCATTGGCACTCCAGCATTTTAAGAATTTGCGGACACATTCACGGACTCCCATTGCACTTTCCATAACATCACGCCTGCCAGCGCAACAAATAACACGCTCACCCATAACGACACCAATGAATTCTGGCTTCCGGCGACAGTAAAAGCGTCGCGCACGCCGTCATACAGGGCGTGATACGTGGTGGCCACCCAGACGCTCCGGCTGCGATACCAGATAAAGGCGATCACAATCGCGTGCGCGGCGGCTGGAATCATGCCGAACAGGAGCACCACAAGCGATGTCGCCATAATGGCTGCGACTGAATGATCAGGAGAATTTTGCTGGCGAGCGGCAGCAAGTCCGCCCTGAACGGCGCCTCCAACCAACACGGGAAGATGCCAGACCCACCAGACGACTGCGTGCAGATTGACCGCCTTCCGCGTGCTCATCTGCTGCATGAGATGCGGCAGCATATAGCCGCGCCAGCCGAATTCCTCGCCAAATCCCGGAACAAATGTCAACACTGAGAGCAATACGCCCCATCCGATCCAGCGTTCTGATACATCATACGGTGACAGAAAGTCAATCAGATACGCTGGCGCAATCCAGAGCAGGCAGATCAGGCCGAACACAGCGGCATAATCGCGCCATTTGCCTTTCGACCAGCCTGTCGCCGCAAATCCATCGCGAAACAGATACCGCCCCGCGATGAACGTTCCGATTGACACCATGCACATTGAGGTCGAATTCAGCAACCACCTCAGCCAGAGCGATTGAGAGACAAAAACTCCCGCAATCTGAAATGGCCAGGAACAGGCGAATACAATCAACAAATAGAGACGCAAAGAAAATGGACGCATCATCTTTTTGGTAGCGGTTAATGGTAAATGATGACGTGTCACGCTGAGCGGAGTCGAAGCGCGAGTTTCCCTGGTTGGAACGGCATCCTTCGACGTCGCTCAGGATGATATGACGTTGCCATCATTTACCATTTAACGACTACCATCTTTTTTTCTCATTCGTTTTCAGGAGTGCCAAAGCAAACTTTGGCACTCCTAACGATCATAGAAAAACTTATGAATCAGTGTAACTGTTTACCTGCTTTTCGCCGTAGGCGATACGCCCCGTAACCACTACGCGGTAAAATGCGAAGGTAGGGGAACTCGCCTGCTACAATACCAGAAACCCTACGGGCTAAATAGTTACCAAAAGCATTTGTTTGACGACACTTTTGTTATGCCGTAAACGTCGTAATGGCTTTGAAAATCAGGAAACAGGCCATTGCAGTGAGAAATGTCGCGCAGACGCCGATTAAGCCTTTATAAATGCGGTCGCTGAATAATGACCGCCCTTTGCCGATAACAGTAGAAACCACCGAATACCACGCTAAATCCGCGAGAATATGCCCGCTGAAAAATGCCAGCACTCCAGCCGCGCCCAATTGCCGCGCTTGCGTAATATACGTAATGCCAATCGTCGCCCACCAGATAATCCAATACGGGTTGACCGCGCTCATCAGCACGCCGGTCAACACAAGGTTGCTGCGCGGCTTCGATCCAGTTGTATCGAGCGCGAGGCTCAGCGACGGCAGCGCCCGGAACATGCCAAACGCCATGTAGAGCAAGATCGCGCCGCCCGCAAAGGCAACAAAAGTAAAAAACCATTCCTGATTAAACAGCGGGGCTAAGCCGAATAAGAGCGCGGCCAATAAGCCGATTTCAAGAAGGCCATGGCCGGCGATCAGCAGCGGTCCGGCCAGCGCTCCGCGCCGCGAGCTTTCGCTGATGGTCACAGTCAGCAGCGTCCCCGGCATCATCGCGCCGGAAAGCGCCACCATAAACGACGTCGTAAATAACGTCATGAGCGCCATGTTCATAATTGTTTCTCCCTGAATGACGTGATGTTCTAAACCTCAATCTCCTGTCAGACATTAGGGCTATTAAGTGCTGTCATTGCGCGGAGCGTCAGCGACAAAGCAATCCCTGAATCCGGCGAGATGGCTTTCTCGCTGACGCTCCGCGCCATGACAATGTTTGGCGAGAATTTCGCAGCCCTGCCTGCCAGACACTTTCAAGGTATCTGACAGGTTCGCGAAATCAATCTTTCTTTTGTCGTTACATGTCAAGAAAAGAAATTCCTGCGCGACGTTTTCTCTGAGAATGACACGGGAATCGCAGATAAATTTGTTGACAAAACCCACCTGTTTCAAGGTATCGCGTGAAGTCATGAAAACAACGCTTGAGTTATTGCGGGAATTCGGCGAAGAGTGGCTGGTGTTCGACGGAAAACGCCCATGCGTCACCGAGGCCGCCGCGCATGAAGAATGTTGTTTGTACGGCCTTTCTGAAGACGAAGAGCGCCATGTTTTAACGTTATTTGAGGAAATCAGCGGCCAGAGTTTGACTCGCGTCTCGTCTCTGAATGAATTATCGGGCGGGCAAAAGGTCATCTTCTCCGCGTTGTTAGCGCTGAGTTCGCGGGCAAAAAACCTGTTATTCATCAATTTTTTTCTCGCGCTGCATGAAAGCAAAAAGCGCCGCATTGAAGAGCTTATCCGGCAATCGCCAAAAACGATTCGCGTGATTGAGGATGTATAACGGCAAGACCTCACAGGTTTTCAAAACCTGTGAGGTCTGTTTGCTGGTTTTTATGAATATCGCCATTCCGGCAGACGACTATCGCATCTGGGAACGCCTGACGCTTTCCGTGCCAGAACCGCTTGATTTTAGGCTGCATCAGCAGTATCTTTTCGTCGGGGATAACGGCGCGGGGAAATCATCGTTCATCAAGCGCGTGTTCCTGCCTGCGTTCGAAGCGCAGGCGGATCGTCGGTTTTTGCTCTTCTACATCACGCAAGATTTTCTGATGCAATTTTACGCGATTAAAGCGCATTCAGCCTTTCATCAGCGCGAAAACAGCGTGATTCATTCGCCGGAAGACGCGATTGCGTACATGTACGCCTGCCATCGTCGCGCATTAAAAGAAGACACCGCGCTGGCCGCTGTGTTCGATGAATCGGAAGCGGTGGTTCGGCTGCGTCCGCTGATTGAAGAGATCGCGACGCTGCGTTCGATGATTCTCGTGATTACGCACCAGCAAGAATTAATGGACGCGCTGCCGAACGCGCACCGATTGGAATTTCGACGCATCGATCCGCAGCGGTCGGAAGCGCGGTTACGTTAGGCGGCGAATTCGCCGATTTCCTCTTCCAGGATGGGCAAGGAGGCAGGATAGGGAAGTTCTCGCCAAACATTGTCATTGCGAGGAGTGACAACGACGAAACAATCCCCCGATTCGTCCAGATTGCTTCGTCGCTGGCGCTCGCTCGCAATGACAGAACTTAACAATCCTGCTCTTATGAGGGGAGATGTCGTATGTTCAAATTCATTTTCGCGGCGATTGCACTCGTCGCGATGATTGTCGGATTAGGCTATATTTACCTTGATGTCTGGCAGGCGCAAGTCGCCTATTTTGCCGCGATCCTTATCGTTATGGCGCTGCGGAAATCCTTCAGGCAGGCATTGGCGGAGTTGCGGCTCTTTTTGCCGTTTGTGGTGATGATGCTTGCCATTTACGCCGTGTTCGGCCTGTTAAACGTCAAACATGACCAGCCGCAGCAATCGGCGCTCGCGTTCTGGTTGCTCTATGGCGTCAATCGCGTTCTCTGTTTTTTAAATACGGCCTTGTCGCTGTCGCTGCTTCTTTCCTGGTTTCAGGTGAATGATGTGTTGGCGTTGCCGATTCCGATTCGTTATACGAAAGCCCTGATTTTAGGCCGCTCGCTTTTTACCAAAGCGCGCGGCGCATTAGATGAGATTGATCTGCATCTCCGGCATTTTCCAGATCAACGTTTCCTGCCTGCTCGCTGGCATTTGCGCCTGTTCGCGGCGTTCCAGCGGCAATTGCTGCTCGTGCTTACCCTGATTTTTTACATCCTCGAAGAAGCTGAAATTCAGGGGGAGTTAATTGATAACCGCATTACGCATTGCATGATAAAATAGAACGCTGATTGGACTGATCGGGCTGATTACTACTGATTTAAAGACACGCCATAAAATTTTTTTATCAGTAAAAATCAGGAAATCAGTCCAATCAGTGTTCTATTAAATAACGTATGAAAAACATAAAATGGTATTCTGTGGTTGGCGTGACTGTTGTGGTGTTGGTAACGACAATGTTTATTCGCGTGCCACTGCCGAGCAAAGGCTATTTCAATTTCGGCGATGTGGCGGTCGTGTTCGCCGGATTGCTGCTTGGCCGGAAATTCGGCGCGTTTGCGGGCGGCGTCGGCTCGGCGTTAGCGGATGTATTAGGCGGATTCGCAATTTTTGCGCCGCTCACGTTCGTGGCTAAAGGGCTTGAAGGCTTGCTGGCTGGCTTTGCAAAAGGCAAGCAAGGCGTGATGTATCATCTGTTTCCACTGCTCGGCACAATCAGCATGGCCGCGATCTATTTTCTCGGCGAAACGTTCGTGGCGCAATACGGCGGTATCGCCACCGCGCTCAGCGAAGTTGTGCCGAACCTGATTCAGGCCGCAGGCGGGTATGTCGGCGGCAAGCTGCTGTTCGAGATGTATGCGCGGGTCTTTGAAAAAAAGCGTGAACAGGCGCTCCAGACGAATTAACGAAAACCACGAAACACACGAAAGACACGAAAAAATGAATAGAACACTGATTGGACTGATCACACTGAACAAGCCGGATCAAAAAACCACAAAAAATCAGTGCAAATCAGCCCAATCAGTGTTCTATTCTTTAACCCATGTTACGCAGCAGATTCGAGGTCAATGACCGCGAACTCCCCTCCTGGGAGGGGTTGGGGGTGGGTGAGGTGCGCAGGGAATCATCCGACGGCGAACCCTCCCCTTGCCCCTCCCAGGAGGGGAATTGTCGGCGACGCTGCGTAACATGAGTTCTTTAATTGAAATGCGGCGTGAATTGACCGGATTTTAAGGCGTCAACCAATTCTTTGTCCGTCGTCGGCGTTCCTTCTAACATGTTATAATGCCGTCCGACATCTTTCTTCACATGCGCGTCGGAATTGCTCACCACCGGCACGTTGATTTCCTGAGCGACCTGCATGATTTTCGGCGTCAGGCTGCTCAAAATATTCGTGGAATACGCTTCAATCGCGTCCGGCGGAAAGCGGCGATAATCTATTTCGATGGTGGAATTAAAGCGGAACGGATGATTCAGCACCATAAATCCGCCATGTTTGCGGACATGACGATGCAGCGCGGGATATTCCCATTTGCCGCCTTCCAGCGCGGGATCGTACAGGCCGATCACTAAAATATGTTCTCCGCCTTGCACCGTCACTTCAATGCCGCTGAAAATTTTAAATGGCGCATACTGCCGATGTAGTTCGTTCATTCGCTCACGCGGCACAAGCCGGTCGTGATTGCTGAACGCCACCGCGTCGAGTCCGGCGGCGATGGCAGCCTCAATTTGTTCCTCAATCGTTGAAACCCCGCACAAAGAATACTCTTTTGAATGGATGTGTAAATCTATGTTCATTATGATATATTTAAAAAACCTCACAGGTTTCCGAAACCTGTGAGGTTTTTTTTATGATAATTTCTTGAGATACTGTATGCGAAACCGGCGCACTGGCGGCTCCTCCTGGTCAAGATAATCTTCAAACGCGCCTTCTGTCAAATCATGCCGCGTAAACGTGTTCAATTCGTCGCGCAGCAACGGCCAGGGCATCTGTCCCGGCGAATCGTCTGCGCTGCGCCCCCGACAAATGACTAACAGCATTCCGCCGGGCGCAACAAATTCGGCGATGTTTGCCATTGCTTCGGCTCGTAATTCCGGCGGCAGCACTTGCAGCGCGTACGCTTCCAGGACAAAATCGAACGCACCGCGCCAATCAGATGGCGCATGAAACAGATCAACAATCTGATACGCGACCGGCGAATGCGGAAAACGAGCGCGACACCAGTCAATGGCGGAAGGCGCAATATCGAACGCGATGACGTGAAAGCCGCGCCGCGCCAGTTCTTCGGCGTCGTCGCCCAAGCCGCAGCCGACTTTCAAGGCGCGTTTGCCATTGCCGCTTATACCTTCGCGTTCCAGCCATTCAAGCAGATTCGGGTTAGGTTTCAAATCCGCCCAGGAAATCGCGCTGGCATCCTGTCCGGCCTGCGCGTATAATACTTCAAACCAGCCAAGCGGGTCGTTCCGCTGTAAAAATTCCTGCGCGAGTTCGCGCGCCTTTTTTCGTTGAATAGACATGACTGTTATCCTCTATCTTTTGTTGTTATAATGCCAGGCCATCACAAGAAGCAAGCCGGGTTTTGTCAAGCGCTCTTTTCGAAATACTTGACAGGAATGCTAAGCATTCATCATTATCGCAACTGGGTTTGGACACAAATTCAAAATTAACGAAAACACTTGATTTTAGAGGGAAAACGACCGATGGAATGGCGCATGAAAGAATTGAAGATTGTTGATGACAGGTCGGCAGTAGATATTGAGGCGGTGCATCGCCTGTTGCAAACCAGTTATTGGGCGAGCGCGCGGACGAAAGAGGCGCAGGCAACCTGTATCGAGCATTCGCTCTGTTTTTCAGTGTTTTCCGATGGCGAACAGATCGGCTTTGCGCGAGTGGTGACGGATTACGCCGTGTTTGCCTGGATTGCGGACGTGATTGTTGATCCGCGTTTTCGCGGGCAAGGCGTCGGCAAATTTCTCATGCGCTGCATACTGGAACATCCGACGTTGCGTTCAACGAAAAAATTGCTGCGCACCCGCGACGCGCATGGTTTATACGAGCAATTCGGTTTCATGCGCACGGAGTGTATGGAGCGGAAACCGGAAAGCGATTTTACATGAAAGCTTGCGCGTGACAACAACGAATCGGCGTGCTGAAACAGCGTGAATTCGTTCCCTTCTTCAATTCGCTGTTGTTATGGCGATAAAAATCTTGCTCATTTTGACAGGTTTTATGAAGTGGAGTGGTTGAATTGTTTCTGTGAACCATTGTTATCGGGCTGAATAACCGAACCCTGTCAGGGCTGTTACGTTCTCTTGAACACATGTCATTGCGCGGAGCGTCAGCGACAAAGCAACCTCGTCGAATATTCAGATTGTTTCGTCGCTGGCGCTCGCTCGCAATGACAACACGTAACAGTCCTGCTGATAGGATGAGGGAATGATTATGCAATATCGTGCGTATGGCAAAACTGGCGTGACCGTCTCCGTGATGGGATTCGGCGGAATGCGTTTCGAAAACCCGCGAGACCATGAGAAAAGCGCGGCGACCGTGCTGCGAGCGTTTGAAAAGGGCGTGACCTATTTCGATACCGCGCCGTTTTATTGTGAAGACCAATCCGAAATCATCGTCGGCAAGGCGATCAAGGAAATGAAAAAACGCGGCAAGCCGTTTGTGGTGTCATCAAAATCAAACCGCGTAAAAGGCTCTGAACTGCGGCAGGATTTGGAAAAGTCGTTGAAGCGGCTGAATGTCGAGGCGTTGGATTTTTATAACTGCTGGTGCTTAATGACGCTTGACGATTGGGAACGCCGGAAAGGCGGCGGCGCGGTCAAAGAAATCATGAAAGCCAAAGAAGAAGGCTTAATCCGCCATGCCGTCTTTTCGACGCATCTTCCCGGGCCGGACATTCAGAAAGTCATTGAAGAAGGCTATTTCGAAGGCGTGACGCTCGGCTATTGCGCCACGAATTTCCCGTATCGCGAACAGGGGATTCAGGCGGCTGCCGCGCATAACATGGGCGTGGTGGTGATGAATCCGCTCGGCGGCGGCACGTTAGTCAGTAATGAAGCCGCGTTCGGCTTTATCAAAATTAGGCCGGAACAGACCATGCTGGAAGCCGCGCTGCATTTTATCATGGCGAATCAGCAGATCACGGTCGCGCTTGTCGGCTGCCGCAACGATGCCGACGTGGACAGCGCGGTCGCCGCAATTGAGAGCTATCGCCCCTATTCCGCCGAAGAGGTTCAGAATATCCGCAGCCGCGTGCAAGGTGACTACAACAACCTCTGCACGACCTGCATGTATTGCAAAGGCTGCCCGGAAGGGATTCCAGTCTGGAAATTTATGGAAACGTACAACCATACGCTGATTAAAGACGGCGAAAGCCCGGCCAATCGTCTGAAATGGCACTGGGGCGTCAGCATCAAAGAACTTGAGCGCTGCACGCAATGCGGCCATTGCGAGGAAGTCTGCACGCAGCATCTCCCGATTTTAGAACGTTTCGAAGCACTGAAAAAGGCGGCGTAATTTTTGTAGAGACGCCCCGGCGGGACAGGCTTGTTAGAGGCTGTCACTCCTCGCAATGACAGTACGTAACAGCCCCACTTTGCCCACCGGGGCGTCTCTACGGTTATTAACAAATTTATGCCGCAATATCCTACTTCGCTCGTCTGGTTTGGCCGATGCGCTATTTTTGCGTCGGAAATTTTCTTTTATCTCGCCTCAGTTGCGGTGCGCTGGTCGCAAGACGCGCATCTTGAATTGAGCAGCACGTTTTTCGTGTTTGTCCGTTTTCTGATCGGCTTTCTGCTGGCATCCAGCGTTCTGGTTATCAAACGCCAGCCGCCGCGCCCGCATCAACTGCCCTATTTGTTAGGCCGCGTCTTCTTTTATGTTGCCGGCGTCTTCTGTTTTTTTAAGGCAGTCGAGACGACAACTGCCGCGCAGGGGAATATTCTCAACATGACGTATCCGATTTACACGCCGCTGTTTGCCTGGCTCTTTTTTAAGCAGAAGCGCGATCTCGGCGCGTTTGGCATGGCGGCGCTGGCGTTTGTGGGAATGGCGCTCGTGATTGCGCCGACGAACATGACGTTCGAATGGGGCACGATCTGGGGCATCGCCTCCGGCCTGTTCACCGGCTTTGCCGTGATTTTTCTGAATCTCGCCCGTCAGCAGAATAAAACAGAAGTCGTGCTTTTTTTCGTCTTCGGGATTGGAGCGGCCTTGCTGTTCGCGATTTTCGGACGCAGCTTTTTTCTGCCGAATAAATTGGAATTCCTCTACCTTGCGGGCGCGGGCTTAACTGGCGTGATCGGGCAATATGTGCTGACGCTCGGCGCGCGTTACGTCAGTCCGGTGGAAGGAAGCATGATTTCCTCCAGCCGGATTATTTTTGCCGCGTTTGTCGGGCCGCTGATTTGCTCCGACCCCGCGCTTTCCCTGACCGGCTGGATCGGCGCGCTGCTGATTTTCGCGGCGAACGCCTACATGATTCTGCGCAGCGCAAAATGACATGTCGTTGCTGCGCGGCGCTGTCAGATCTATCCACAACCTTATTGTCAATACATCTATCAATAAGTTTCACTCTGCATTTTTGTCAACCCTATCGGAAGAAGGGGCAAATTGTCAAATAAAATCTAAGAGACCCCACAGGTTTTGAAAACCTGTGAGGTCTGCTGCGATCTTAGCGTTTTTTGCTGTTAAACGCGCCTAATTGGCAGGCTTTGATGCGAATGTGAAGCGTTTCACAGGCGGAGGAGACTTCTACGCGGGTGATGGTGAATTGTTCGGCAATGCGCCAGGCGGCGTCGCAGGCGAGGCCGTCGTCATCTAAGGCGGCTTCGATGGCCTGGCGCAATTCGGCGGAAACCTCTTTGGCCGGGAAAATCAGGCGTTTCTGATGGCCATGCCCGAACAGGCCGAGTTGGCATTGGTTGATGCGCAGTTCTAAGAGATCAGCGGTCACGCCGACTTCTTCCGGCGTGACGCCGAGTTCTCGCGCGATCTGGTGCGCCGCCGCGCAGTTGATGCGCCCATCTTTGGCTCGCGCTTGAAGTTGTTCGGCAATTAAAGCATTGATCATTGTTTCTTCCGGGTGTTTGTGTTTATAGTGTCCAGCGTCGTCATGCGCCATGTTATTCCTGTTGTTATTTGTATTGACACAAGACGTTGTGGTCAGGGAAAAGGTGTCAGACACCTCGAAGGTGTCTGACAGCTCTGTCTATAACGTTCTGTCTCAATACAGTCATTTTTTCCCACGAACCGCACAAAAAGACATCACCATAGTTCGCCAAACGACTGAAGAGTTCCCATATTTTCGTGTCTTTCGAGTGTTTCGTGGTTTCCTCTACCGTCTCAGATTCTCAATCCCATTCTTCGCCAGCGTCCTGCAAAATTTCCAGGACAATCGGCGCTTGCGAAACGATTTCCAATTTAACGCCGCAATCCGCGCATTCGAGGATCTCGCGTTCTTTTCGGCCTTCTACGTGAATATCGTTCCCGCACATCGGGCATTCGGTTACTTCCATAATATGTACCTCATCTCAAGATGTCCATAGTAATCTCAACTGAATTTCTCCTGCGCCACGTTTTTAGTATCGCACACATTGAAAATGCTTGTCAATAAAATCAAAAAAGATTATGCGTTTCTGGCCATTCCGGTGTCAGTGTTGATAGCGTTTTCTCTTGACAGAATTGCCGGGATGTTATGACTTTTTGCTAAGTACACGACAAAAAAAATGTTGCCCAACAAAATTCAAGTTCTTTGGCAGCAAGGTTCAGGACGATGTTTCGAAGACGATCAAGCCCATA
>DF820457.1:19163-28676 GCA_000739515.1 Candidatus Moduliflexus flocculans | reverse complement strand
AACAACGCCATAAAGGAAAGCACGAACGATGTCCACTCTATTTTTAATTTTTGTCGTGTACTAAGGACTTTTTGTCACTATTGTACGTTTCACGCAAAGGCGCAACGTCGCCGGGGAACGTTCGCGAAATCAACGTTGCGTCTTTGCGTGAAAAATCGTATTTCCGATAATATCTAATGTGATATGCAACTTGAGATGAGAACCCACCCCTTCCCCCTCCCAGGAAGGGAATTTGGCGCTGGCAGTCGTCGCGTTCCCCTCCTGGGAGGGGGAAGGGGTGGGTCAAGATGCCTGTTGAACAGAGATATTTCAACAAGCTGCACATTGCGTTATCTCATGTCTATTACTCCTAAAATATAGTGAAATGATCCTATGGCACCTACAGTCAAAACGATTCACGCCCATAAAGTTGATTTAGTGACGATTGGGAAAATGATGTACGAACGCCGGTTTATTATTGCCGGCGATGGCAATTTAAGCGTGCGCTTGGAAGATAACACGGTGCTGGCCACGCCGACGGCGCTCTGTAAAGGGATGTTGACGCCAGACCAGATCGTCAAAATTGATATGAGTGGCAAGGTGTTAGATGGCGAATATCAGCCGTCTTCAGAGATTAAAATGCACCTCGCGGCCTATCAGACGCGGCCTGACGTGTTTGCGGTGATTCACGCGCATCCGCCAATCAGCACGGGTTTTGCGGTGGCGGGCATTCCGCTGGATCAGCAAATTCTCGCGGAAATGATTGTGAATTTCGGCGCGATTCCGCTGGCGCCGTATCAATTGCCGTCAACGGCTGAATTGGCCGAATCGGTCGCGGAAAAGGTCAAATGCCACGATGCGGTGCTGATGGCGAATCATGGCGTCATGACCGTCGGCCCGGATTTATACAGCACGTTTCACCGCTTAGAAATGGTTGAACAGTTCGCGACCGTCAGTTTAGTGGCGCATTCGCTCGGCAGGACGCAGACGTTTACGCAGGATCAAGTTCAGGCGTTACAAGCGATTCGCGAAAAATCGGGAGTGGACGCCGGCAATCCGCATCACGCGCATTGTCCGTTTCCGGGACAGGCCAAGCCCTGCGAAGCGGCGTTGCCGTCTGCCGCAGCGCAGTTTGATCATGACGCGCTTGTGAAGATTATTACGCAAGTGGTCACAAAAATTGTCAAATCATCGTAGTACATCGAGTCATTATAGATATGAGCGTTGATTTGTCATAAGACCTCACAGGTCTCAAAGACCTGTGAGGTCTATGGTGAGCGGAGTCGAACCATGAAGCATTTCGTTTTGCTATATAATTTTATTAGGAGTACGAAATCTTGATTTCGCTTGTCAAATCAAGATTTGACACTCCTGCAAATTCCTAAAAGCATCCTGAACAATACACAACATTTCGACTGGCACGCGAATGAACCGAAAAAAAATTCTGATTGCTGATGATAGTCCGACCGTCGTGGATATGTTAACCTACATGTTCTCGCATCTTCCTTGCGAAGTGATTGCGGCAGCGGATGGCGTCGAGGCCATGAAATTGACCTATAGCGAGCATCCCGATTTGATTCTGCTCGATATTCTGATGCCGAACATGAACGGGTATCAGGTCTGCCGCCTGCTCAAGGACGACGAGCGAACGAAACAGATTCCGGTGGTGATGCTGACGGCGAAAGATCAGCAGTCAGACCGCTTCTGGGGCATGGCGACCGGCGCGGACGACTATATTGTCAAAGATTTTGAGGACACCTTGTTAGTCGCGACCGTCGAGCGTTTTCTTCAGCAAGAAACTCCGCCTGTCGGCGCGATGGCAAACAGAGCGCAGCAAGAAGTCAGCACGGTGGACGTGTTGTCTCATGCCAATAACCTTTTAGACCGCCAGTTGTTTCAATCCACGATTGTCAACCACATCAATCAATTGGCGCGTTCGATTCAAGATTTCGAAGAAACGATCATCTCGGTGTTCGAACTCCTCAGCCGTATTTTAGCGTTCCAGATCGGCGCAATTTCCGTCTTAGACACCAAAGGAGCACAATTGCGGCTTTACATCTATATCACTCACACCGTCAGCCCGCACATGGTCGAGCAGGTGAAATCCCTCGTTCTGAAAGATTTTTCCCGCACGTTTTCGGTCAAAAATATCGAAACCTTTCTGCTGCACGGACTCATAGACGACGAAATGGAAGCGGAATTATTGAGTATCTGCGAAAACAGCTTGATCGGACGCAATACCAAAATCGGCACGATGGCGTTAGGCGATGCGAGAAAAGGCCGATTTTCCGATGACGACCATGAAACATTTCGGATTGCAAGCACTGAAGTTGCCGTGGTGTTGGATAACGCCCGTCTGTATGACGACAATGCCCGCATTCATGCCGAATTAGAGCGGGAACTCCGCCGGGCGTATGATATTCAGACCCTTATGCTGCCGCAGGAAAACCCGATGCAAGAGTTATTGACGATTGAGGCCACGTCAATTCCCGCCAAAGATGTCGGGGGAGATTATTACGATTTTTACCGGCTGAATGCACATCAATTGCTCGTCGCCATCGGCGATGTTACCGGAAAAGGCGTGCCAGCGGCGCTTTTGATGGCGATGATTAAAACGGCGCTTCAGGTGCGAATCGAACTGACGCAGGATGTGCGAGAAATCATGGCGTCGTTGAATAAATTGGTCTGCGGACAAGCCTCGAAACAGCACATGACGCTTTTCCTCGGCGTGCTTGATGTCTCGCGGCAAACGATCACGTACTGCAATGCCGGGCATAATTTCCCGATGCTTGTATCGCGCCAGCCGAGAACCTTAACGTATCTTGAAGGAACGGCGCTTCCCCTCGGTTTTCAGCCAGAAGCGGTCTATGCCGCGCATACGGCGGAATTTGGCGCAGAAGACCTCTTCTTTTTTTATTCGGATGGCATCGTTGAATCCAGAAACGCGCATAACGAGCTGTATGGCTATCCGCGCTTAGAGCAGTTGCTGCTTGCGCATTGCGAGGAAGATGTGCTGACGATCTATCTGAAACTGCTTGAACAAATGGAAGCGTTCTGTCATGAAACACCGCAGGATGACGATATGACGATGGTCTTTCTCCGAAAAATCGCGGATCAGGTTGCGTAGAATTCCTCGTCATCGTCCTCATCATCGGATGAGAGGAATGACAGCGTATGAATGCGATTCCAAAAGCGCCGCGCGGCTTCTTCCGGCAGCGGCGCGGTCGTAATGGCCGCGCCGACCACTAAAATCGCCGGATGAAACAGCGTCAAATACGACACGTCGTCCAATTGAATGCCGCCGGAGACCGCATACGGAATTGGCGAGATGCGGGAAATAATTTCGACCTGTTCGAAGAGATCATCTTTTTTGATGCGTTCGTCCACGCCGGTATGCACGGCGAGATAATCGGGCTGAAATCCGCCTAAGCGCTTCACCTGCCGGTACGCATCCCCCAGGCTGATCATATCCACCATTACCTGTTTATGATTGTTTCTGGCTTCTTGAATTGCCGATTCAATCGTTTGATCGGACGCCACGCCGCACACGCTCATCATGTCTGCGCCTGCCTCAAAAACCATGTGCGCCTCCATTTTTCCAAGATCAATCGTTTTGGTATCCGCAAAAAGCAATTTTTCCGAAAAATGCTCTTTGAAGATCGCGAGGCTGCGAATTCCCTCTTTTTTGAGCAATGCTGTGCCGATTTCCAAAATATCAGCATAATCGAGCACAGCATCCGCAATCTCTAACGCTTCGTCTAAATCCTGGCAATCTAACGCAACTTGAAGGAGTGGTTTTGATCTCATAGCGACATCCGATTTGGTAAAACAATGATAACATTCAGAGTGATTCTCAACAAGATAGTTGACGCCTGAATATTGTGTCAATATATTTTCTCATTCCAGTTCACAATCGCGGTTGCCATTATGTCATGACAATGGCATTTCAATAGCGATTGCGGCTGGCATCGCTTGCTGCTGTTTTTCGCGTTTGAAATACCAGCGCAACCGGAAATAATTCGCAAGGCCGCGCCAGAGTTCGTCGAAGAAAATAATCCAGAGCAGGCCGAACAGCCCGGTGCGCAACGGAAATACGGCGACATACGACAGAGGAATGATAATGAGCGTGCCGATAATTTGCGTTTTCAGCATCCATTTCGTATCGCCTCTGGCGCGGATCGAGTTTCCGCCGATGACGTTTAATGCCTGCGGAAAAAGCATCAGCGCGACGACATACATCAGTGGCCGCAGGGCGCGAATCCGTTCCGGGTCGTTCAGGAACAGCCCTAAAATCGGATCGGGGAACAGGCAGAAAAACGCGCCGACCACGATGCAGATGCCGAGCGACAGCGCTAATGTTGTTGCGCCGACTCGTTTTGCCAACAGCAAGTCTTTCGCGCCGACCGCCCTGCCGACTAACGAAATCGTCGCGACGCCAAGCCCGAAATAGATGCTGAAGTTAAACATTTTTACGGTGTTGGTAATGCCGAAAAACCCTGTCGCTTCAGCGTCGATCTCGTTCAAAAAGCCGACCATCACCGTATTGCCCGCCGACCAGATCATCATTTCCAGCCCTGCCGGAACGCCGATTTTTACGACTTTGCTATACAACGCCATCGCCGGATCGAAAATGCCGCGCCAGGTCAACGGCACGCCGGAATTTCGCGCGACCATCCAGAGAATCGCCGCGCCGCCAATCGCGCTGCTGATGAACGTCGCCCAGGCCGCGCCCGCCACCCCCATTTCGGGAAAGCCCCATTTGCCGAAAATCATGCAATAATCGAGCGGAATATTCACGCCAGCGCGAATCACTGAAGCAATCGTAATCGGCAGCGTGTTCCCCTGTCCCTGAAAAATCGCGCCTGCCGTTAAGACCATGCCGTCAAACAGGAATTGCAGCGAGAGAATGCGGATGTACGTATTACTCAATTCGAGGATTTCCCCTTGCGCTCCTAATATCGTCAATACGGTTCGTCCGAAAATCTGCCAGAGCGCGAGATAAATCAGACCGATGATTTGATTGTAACAAAGTGATGTCTCGCCGATTCGACCGGCGCGTTCAGGTTGTTTTGCGCCGAGCGTCTGGGCGATCAAAATATTCGTGCCAGTGCTGAACGACATAAAAAACGACAGAAAGAAAAAGTAGGAGACGCGGGCATTCTGAATCGCCGACAATCCCAACGTGTTATAATGGCCGACAAATGCCATATCTGTGGACATTTGCAGGTATTGCACCAAAAATTGCGCACTCGATGGCAGCGCAATCATTAAAATTCGCTTCAACAGTTCTTTTGTAGTCATAAAAATATCCGTTTGGTAAAAATTGCCAGACACTTCAAAGGTGTCTGGCAACGTGACAGAAATATCGTGATCATATCGAGGATTGCATCAAAATCAGGCGGATTGAAGTCAAGGGAAAAAACAGCAACGAATTATTGCTTGACATTCCCGGCGATTCTGCCGAACATGTCCCTCAAAGGAGGTGTGGCGATGGCGTCGAATCTCAATATGACCAATTTGCTGAAAATTATCGCGGAAATCAAAACGAATCCGCATCAAACGCCGGAGGAACTCTATTCGACATTTGGCATCTCAAAAGCGGGTTTTTACAAATATAAACAGCGGTTAGCGCAGGAGATGGAGTTCGAATTTCATTATGAGCGCGGGCAAAAATGTTTTGTGATTGACCGCGAGCCGTTCCTGCCGACGCTCAATCTGGAACTCGGCGAACTTTCAGCGCTTGTGTTGAGCACAGGGCAATTTTACGCCGCTGGCGGCGATTCGGTCGTCACCTATCGCGCGTTGAAAGCGGTGCAGAAATTAGTCGCGACCTGCGCCGAGCCATCGGTGCGCCGTCAGTTGGATTTGATGCTGGATGAAACGATTGCGAATCGCGGCTATGGCTGCAAGGAGCAGATATTGCAGACCGTCGAGCAGGCGATTCAGCAGCGCAATATTCTGCGCATTCACTATTTTTCGCATTCCGAAGGGATGAAAATCCTTGTGCATGAGGTCGAACCGTATCTGATTTTTTTCAAGCGCCGCACGCTCTACATGGATGCGCATTGCCGCACGAAATGGGGGACGATTCGGATGTATCGCCTGAACCGCATCCGCAAGGCGGAAATCCTGCCGCAGACCTCATTTGAAATGCGAGAAGAGTATTCGTTTAAACAGCGCCATCAACACGCCTTTTCGATTTATACCGATTACACCGAAGGCGAGCCGACGCCGGTGCGGATTCGCTTCAATCGGCATAAAGCGCCCTATATCGAGGAAGTGCTGTGGCATCCGTCGCAAAAAATCTTGCCAGACCCGACGCATCCCGGCAGCATTCTGTTCGAAGTCACGGTGTCGTATCCGAAAGAGGTGGTCTGGTGGATGCGGCAATGGGGCAGCGACGCCGAAGTCCTTGAGCCTCTGGAAATGCGGGAGTATGCCTTAGAATTGGCGCGGCAGGAAGCCCGGATATATGAATAGCGCACGGCATACCAATGGCGTAGCCTGCCGAACCGGTTTATTTAGATACGAGCATTAAAAGTTCCTATCATATCGCACTGAGACCTCACAGGTTTAAAAAACCTGTGAGGTCTTATCAAAGATCAATGCTCGCACCTATAATTCGACACGCGAAATCAAGATTTCGCACTCCTAAAAATTAACGCACCAAAACAATCGCGCAGAAAAATGTACCGCGCATGAATATCAACAACGCAAGGAAAGGAACGACTGTATGAACGAGACAATAACTCTCAAGACTCTGGCGAAAATGATTGACCATTCACTTTTGCATCCAACGATGACCGATGCAGAAATTCTAACAGGCTGCACGATTGCCAGACGTTATGATGTGGCGACCGTCTGCGTTAAGCCGTATGCGGTGGCTATGTGCCGTCAGGCGCTGCAAGGTTCACATGTCGGCGTGTGTTCCGTGATTGGCTTTCCACATGGCAATCATACGACTGCCATCAAAGTCGCCGAAACCGAACAGGCCATTCGCGATGGCGCGACTGAGATTGATATGGTGATCAATATCGGCAAAGCTCTCGGCGGCGATTGGGATTTCGTCCGCGCCGATATTGACGCGGTCAATCAGGCATGTCTCCGAAATGACGCGATTCTCAAAGTGATCTTCGAAACCGATTATCTCCAGGATGAACATATTATCACACTCTGCCAGATGTGCTCGGAATTGAACGTCGCTTTCGTAAAAACTTCCAGCGGCTACGGTTTTGTCAAGCAGCCAAACGGCGACTATAACTATCAAGGCGCCACGGAACATGTTCTGACTCTCATGCGCAAACATTCGTCACCAGACGTGCAGATTAAGGCGGCGGGAGGCGTGCGCACACTCGATCAGTTGCTTACAGTCCGCGAACTCGGCTGCACGCGCTGCGGCGCAACCGCGACCGAAACCATGCTTGAAGACGCCAAAAAACGCGGCTATAAATAAAGTAAGTATTGGATAAGATGTTACGTTCCGTTGGGGCTGATATCTTATCCAAAACTGACGTTACGTAATATGAAAACCATCGAACAGTGGGGTATTTTTGAAATTGCTCTGGAAGGACGACCCGCAGGAAACCCTTTTACAGATGTCGCCTTGAACGCCACTTTTTCCTATCAGCATCGTCAGATTCAGGTTGACGGCTTTTATGATGGCGGAGGAGTGTATAAAATCCGTTTCATGCCGGATACGCAGGGAGAATGGCGCTACGTGACTCACAGCAATCATGGCGAATTCGACGCAAAACAGGGCGAATTTCTCTGCGTCGCGCCTTCAGCAAGCAATCATGGGCCGGTCAGAATCCATAACGCCTATCATTTCCGCTATGCTGACGGCACGCCGTATTTCCCATTTGGAACGACCTGCTACGCCTGGGTGCATCAGGGGAATGCGATGGAGGAACAGACGCTTCAGACGCTGAAACAGACTCCGTTTAACAAAATGCGCATGTGCGTTTTCCCCAAGCATTATATTTATAACGCCAATGAACCGGTGTATTATCCCTTTGAACGCGATGACACCGGGCAGTCTGATTTTGCCCGATTCAACCCTGAATTTTTCCGCCATTTCGAACAGCGCGTCGAACAGTTACGCGATTTAGGCATTGAAGCGGACATCATTATTTTTCATCCCTATGATCGCTGGGGTTATGCGGAGATGACGGCGGAGCAGGATGGACGGTATTTGCGGTATCTTGTGGCGCGTCTGGCCGCGTATCGAAATGTCTGGTGGTCGCTGGCGAATGAATATGATTTTCTTCTTGAGAAAAAGCCGTTAGAGCAGTGGGATCGGTTTTTCCAGATGCTCGAAACGTGTGATCCCTATCAGCATCTGCGTTCGATCCATCAAGGAAGCCTGTTGTATGACCACACCAAACCCTGGGTGACGCACGTCTGCATTCAACATGCGGATGTCAAGCGAGCGAAAGAATGGCGAACACTCTACCGCAAGCCGGTGATCAATGATGAATGCCAGTACGAAGGAAATATTCCGCTGCCCTGGGGCAATATTACCGCGCAAGAGTTAGTGCATCGTTTTTGGATTATGGTCGCAAACGGCTGCTATGCCGGACATGGCGAAACCTACCTTCATCCTGAAGACCTGCTCTGGTGGTCGAAAGGCGGAATTCTCCGCGGAGAAAGCTGGCAGCGGATTGCGTTCTTGCGCCAAGTTATAGAATCTGGCCCGGCGGATGGCCTGACGCCGTTAGAAGATGAATGGGTCTGGCTGCATTCCGTCACTGGCGGATTTAACGGAAATTACCGGCTCATGTATTTTGGGGAACATCAGCCCGCCGGTTGGTCGTGGGGACTGCCGAAAGATGTCGCCTATACCGTCGAGGTGATTGATACCTGGAAGATGACGATTACCCCGATAGACGGAATATTCAAAAACGCCGCTGAAATTCCCCTGCCAGGGAAACCATATCTGGCCGTTCGAATTCGCCCGGTGGTTTAAACAAGGCTGTCAGACATCTTGAGATGTCTGACAGCCTTTTCAGGATAATCGTTGACAAAAAACGCGATATGTCGCATTCTTGGCGCATGTTACCACGTCATGTTATCGAAATTCGCAGCGCCCAGAATCCGAAAATCAAATTGCTGGCGCACCTTGAGAAACCACGCACGCGGCGGGAAGAAGGCGTTTTCATTATTGAAGGCTTTCGGGAAATCCGCTTAGCGCAGGACGCAGGCTACGAGTTCCAGCAGGTCTTCTGGTGTCGGTCAATCGCCAGCCCGCATCCGGTCGAAGCATTTGTCGCGGCTTTGCCGGAGAATGTCGCGATCTATGAGGTCAGCGCCGATCTTTTCGCGAAAATCGCCTACCGGGAGAATGTGGATGGCTTGCTTGTCGTGGCGCGGATGCGGCCATTGGAATTGACGCAATTGCGCCTGCCACAGAATCCGCTGCTGCTGGTATTAGAAGCGGTTGAAAAGCCGGGCAATCTCGGAGCAATTCTGCGCACCGCCGACGCCGCCCGCGTGGATGCCGTGATCATCTGCGATCCGCAAACCGACATCTATAAT
>DF820457.1:7895-16414 GCA_000739515.1 Candidatus Moduliflexus flocculans | reverse complement strand
CACGTCAATCATTTTGCCTTGCGCAGTAAAATTTATCTGACAGCACTCAAGGCGAGTTTTCAAAAACTTCAGGCGTTATATGCGTAAGGTCAGTTAATAATACATTCTCTGAATACATGTACCATGTGCCTGTCCTTCCCACCTCACAGGTCTTGAAGACCTGTGAGGTGTGTGGACGTGGTGCATTTAAATCGGGAATTGGTATAATTACCAAAACTCACAGATCATCAGCGCGGAGATTATACAGTATGCAAGCACGCATGAAAGCGAATCAATTGACCGCAGAGCAGATTCACACGATATTATCAGAAGAACAGGTCGGGCGATTAGCGACATTAAATGACGCGGGCTTTCCATATATCACGCCAGCGCATTTTGCCTATATCAATGGGAAAATCTACATACACGGCTTGATCAAAGGGCAGAAAATTGAGAATATTCAGAAGAACGGCAAGGTCTGTTTTGAAGTGGAGCGCATGGGGAAATTGCTGCTGGCGGATCAGCCTTGCGATGTCAACACGGAATATGCCAGCGTGATTATCCTCGGCGAAGCGCATCTTCTCAACGAAGAGCGCCAGAAAATCGAAGCGCTGAACGCCATTGTCGCCAAGTACGCGCCGACGTTAACTGGTAAAATGTTTCCTGCCAACATGCTCGCCGCCACCAGCGTGATTGAAATTACGATTGTTGAGTGTACTGGAAAATTTTACAACGAACATTGCCAGACGCCGTGACGGCGCCTGGCAGCGTTCAATCAGGCATCAATCATACGATTTTGCCCGCGCCCAGGCTGTTGTAACTGGCAGTTTCAGCCCTTTAGCGACATAAATCGGCACTATTTTCAGATCAGGGCGGCAGAAGGCGCATTCGGCCAATGTTGCGGTTTTGACTTCCTGGAAGACGTTACGCAACTCCGCCGAATTGCCTCCCAGTATGATTGCCACTTCGCCGGTGTAATCGCCAGTTCCCCAAAGCCAGTAAGTATTGTGGCCGCTGATGACGGGGGGCAGATGATATGCCTTGCCGAATAATTCCACCGCGCCCGCCTGCCCGTAATTCCCGGCGACAATCGCGCATTTCGCCCGTTCTTCCGGCGAAAGCGTTTCATAGACGTTCGCAACGCGCGTCACCAATTCTTCCCAGCCGAACCGATCCGCCAACCATTGCGGCAAGCGCGAATTCACGCCCGCTTCGATTTGCACCGGCGACGGCACGGCATTCATCGTTTCCGGCGGCAGCAGCGGCAGGCTGAATGGCAGTAATGGCAGCCAGGCAATCAGCAGCAAGGC
The DNA here is from genome assembly GCA_000739515.1 of Candidatus Moduliflexus flocculans. Lineage (GTDB taxonomy): Bacteria > Moduliflexota > Moduliflexia > Moduliflexales > Moduliflexaceae > Moduliflexus > Moduliflexus flocculans. The sequence continues at coordinate 15,125 of DF820457.1, read as the reverse complement.
AACGATAGTAATTTGCCCGCCATTTCGCAGGCGAGACGATTTTAACCCCTGCTCAATCAGGTAGGCGCCCGCCGCAAATAACGCCGGATACGCCGCTAACATCCGATCAGGGCGGCTGGAATGCGACGCGAACATGACGCTTAATAAAATCAGATACATCACGCCGAACATGCGATACGTTTTGCCGCGCCGCGCCGCGAGGAAGAACAAGAGGCCGCTCAGCCAGATCGGGGCCGTTATTGGGTTCATGGATAATATCTGATCGAGAATGACTTTGACTGGCGACGAATCAATATTTTTGAACTGCGCAGCATTGCGATAGAAGTCGAGCGACGGGAAACCGTGCTGAATCTGCCAGACGATATTCGGCAGCACAATCAACGCGCCCAACAACATCCCCGCCCAGAACCAGCGGTTACGCAGAGCGATTCTGGCAGGCGTGAAGAGCATCCCGATAAGCAACCCGCTGATATAGACGATCAGCGTGTGTTTATTCATCAACCCCAGCCCGAACAACGCGCCAATCGCAAGCCAGAGTTTTGGGCGGTCTTCCTGAATCAGCGTGATCAACAGGTAGCCGCAGGCCGACCAGAGCAGCGTTTCCAATGGATTCATGGAGAAAAACCCGGCCAGCACTAAAAAGATCGGCGCGACCGCCATTGCCAGCGCCGCGAGGAACTGCCCGAACACGCCTGCGCCGAGGCGGCGGGCTATCAGGCCGGTCAACACTAATGACAGCGCGTTAGCGAGGGCTGGCAGCACGCGAATCGCGAGGAGCGAATCTCCCAGCGTGGCAAGTACCAGTCGCAGCAGAAACGGCGCGAGCGGCGGATGGTCAACATAGCCGAATGCTAACCGTTTGGCGCAGGCGATGTAATAAAATTCGTCAATAAAATAGCCGTACCCTGAACGGCGTCCGATGATGGTGGCAAACAGATACAGCAAAAAATTCGCTCCGGCGAAGGCCGCAAGGAGCAGATTGGCCTTTATTAATGGACGTTGCCAAAATTGATTGAGATTCATGATTTTTTCCTGTGGTTTTATAGCCCTGTCAGGGTACAAAACCCTGACAGGGCTCTGTTTGATCATTGCAAATTTTGATTGTCGCGACACACTGTCGCATGTTAATTTGGAGATTTTTTTGAAAAAAATCAATCGCTCTTTGAGGTGATTTCGGGCGTGATTTCAAGGGGTGATCCGGAAGGGTGAGCGGCGGGTGAGGGCGTTCGCCAGCCATTTATGGCTGGGCTGAGGACTGACGGCATTCCCCTGAATTATTCAGCCGTGTTTTTAATTCTTCCCGGCTGTTGACTTCCAATTTTTGATAAATGTTGCGGATATGAGTTTTGACGGTGTTCCGCGAAATGAACAGTGTGTCGCCGATCTGCTGATTGCTGTAGCCTTGAGCCAGTAAGGCGACAATCTCTTTTTCACGCGCCGAAATATTGTATCGCGCAAAAAAGGCGTCATCCGGTAGCGTTGAGGACATTTGCGGCTGAGGCGCAGTTTCAATGGCCGGCGGCTGCGGCTTATGCAAAAAATCATACGAAAAAAGGACGCTTAGCAAGCAATAAAGAATTGGATAGAACCGGATATAGGAGAAACCGCTGAGAAACATGTCATTGAAAAGCAGCGGCAGATAACAGCCAAAAATTATCAAAAAGAGCCTGATTTGCTTTGGAGATGCCGCTTCCTGAAAATTTGTCCGATACCGCCAACCAGTCGCAAAGCTATAGATCATCACGCCGACCATTGACGTATCCGAGATCGCTTTCCCGATGCTTCCGATGAATTCGTCGTGAACGGCGATGTCAAAAACATGACGGCCAATAAACAACGCGATAGCCAGCCCGCCAATGATTCGATTTTTGAGCGTTGCGCGAGGAACATGGAATACATAGTGGATAAACACTGGCGTGGTGAACATCACGAGATATTTCGCCACCGCTGATTCCAAATAATCCAGCACATCAAACAGCGCATGCGAGATCGAAGGAATATTAAAGCGGATGTAAAACAGCACGACATTCAGCATCACTAAGAACGAAAATGGCGCGTAAAAATAGAGATAATGCCGCAGGAATGCTGTCCGCGTTTTGACATACAACGTTGCGGCGATGCCTAAAGAAACGGTGCCGACGGAAAATGTCAGGAGAAAGTAAAAGAGGTATAAATGCTTCATAATCAGGACATTTTCAAGCGATTTGCCAAATCGCGCCCGGCCTGAAAGCCGTTGCCCAACTTCGCGCCAAGCGCCCAGTATTCTCGAATCACGGCGCAATACACCAATGGATCAAGCTGCGTGACCTGAATCTTTCCGGTTTCTGCGTCTATGCAGGTCGTGGTAATATGCGTTTCGACGATTTCTCCGAGAAACATCGTAAAATCGCCTAATTCGAACGTTTCAGTCACAACGCATTCCATATTATACGGACATTCCTCGATAATCGGCGTGGCGATTTTCGCGCCAGCTATCGGCGTCAGCCCCGTATCGTTGAATTTGTTGCGCTTTTTGCCGCTGACAAGGCCGCAATAATCCACGACTTCCACCTGTTTTGCGGAGGGAAAATTGACGGTAAATTCCCTTGTCGCGTTGATTAATTCGACTGAATAATGTGATGAAATCATCGAAACGCCGATGGTGGGCGGCGTGGAACTCATCATGCCAATCCAGGCAATTGTCATCACATTCGCGTGCTCTCCCCGTCCGCTGACAAGCAGCGCCGCCGGAATTGGAAACATCACATCAGAAGCCCCGCGTTGTTGTTTCATCCGAGTTGCTATGGCGCGTGTCGAAATTCCAACTTCGACGCGCATGAATAGTCCTTTATGCAAAGATGTTTGCTATTTCCCAATGGCGTTCCAAGAATATGTTGCCACATTTCCAGACAAAACAGGGAGTGTCAACACATTTTTATTGACAACCTCGCACTCTTTTCCCTTCTATGGTTGGGAGAAACCAGACAGGAATGATGACGCCAAATCGCGCCTTCGTGTGTATGCGCAATTTTTGTAAAGGAGTGTCCTCTTATGGAAGAGCAACAAGAGCATCCAGCCGCATTAAAAACATCGTATTACAAAATGGTCAGCATCATTATCTGGGTGATGCTCCTTTTATATTGCCTGCCGGTGTATGCCATCATGTACTGCGCGATCAAGACAGACGGATTCGGGCAGGAGCATGTGATCCTTTTTCTCTTTTCGGCGCTGATCAAGACGGCGGATGATTCGTACAGCATTTTTCACCGGGTTTTAGTACCGCTGATTTCCGCGTTTTCCGTCATCGCGTTTCGAGACCGCACCACGTCATTGAATACGCTGTTTCTGATTATTTTTATTCTCATCTCGATTGTCACGGCGATTGGCATGAACCTGTATTTTTCCAGCGACGCGACGATCAGTAGTCTGAAAGCGTTGGAAAGCGAACGTTTTACAATGTTTGACATCAATTTAGCGCGAACATTTTTCAACCGAATTCAGGAAGTCTTGGGCACGTTTTTGATGATGCTGCTCGGCTTGAAAATGAGCGAGAGCGTCACTTTAAAAAAGGGGGAAGGGGCATGAAAAAAATCAGCGCGATGATGATCGGCATGGTTGCATGTATATGCTGCGGAACGATGGGCCGCGCGCAGGAAATCACGGTGAAAATCATGGCGGATTCCGCGCCGCATGATGTGTTGATCAGCCTCTGCAACGGGGAAGAAATCGGTCTAAATAAAATGGCGTCAGATGCCGATTTCGCGTATTCAGGCGTCATTCCATCTGACGCAGACACCGATGTCGAATGCAAATCCACGCTGATTGCCGACTGGGGAAACGCGACGGAACAACTCCACCTCCGCCTCCCGATCTCTGCCAGAAACAAAAAACTCCAGTTTCGCATCTATCATGCGGCAACGGTCTCTGCAACATTGAGACGGATCGAAGAACTTGAAATGCAAGGCACAGAGTTGTTTACCAGTTATAAAACCTATTTTGAAGCCCGCCGCATCTATCGCAAAATGTATGCGTCTAATCCGAAACATACGGTGACGATCAGGGCGGCGCGATTGTGGTTCGACGCTGCTTACAGACTGGTGACATCGGGGGCCGCCCAAAGTTCGTATATTGCAATGGACGAAGAGGCGGTCGCGGCCAACGTCAATTTGGCGAAATCAGCGCCGGACGCCTTTCAAAAAGTGACCTCGCCGGAATACATCGCCAGCATGACCGAGCAGGCCATGTCTATCGGCTGGACGGAGATCAGCGCGATTCGCGAATTACTCTCGGATGGCAATGCCGAGGCGGCGAAGCAGATTAACCGTTTTTATCTCGAGACCTATCAGGCCTTAAGCGCGCAGGAGCAAACCAAGATTACAAAGCGGTATCGAGTTGATTTGCCGTTATTAGAAAGCAATATGCAGTATCTTCAGTCGTTCAATTGACATTCCTGGCACAGCGTGCTTTTTATGCATAACAGATCATGAACGCGACGCAGCAACCGACATCGCCTGCGCAGAACAGTTTGCGGATGTGGAAATGGCCATGCTGGTGGCAATGGCTGTTTATCAATGCCATCGGTTTCGCTGCCGCGTCATGGGGCATGCGTTTTATCCTGTCATCTGGCGGAAGCCGCCCGTATGCAGGCGCGGCATTCGGTCTGCTTCTCGGCCTCGCGCAATTTATTATCCTGCGCTGGACGCTGCCTGTTCGTCCGCGCTGGATACTCAACGCCATTCTTGCCTTGACGCTGATTTCAAGCCTGCCCTACTCGTTTGATCCCACCCTGCGCCGTTTACTCAGCGGCGTTGCTATTGGTTTTTTGCAGTGGATGGTATTGCGCCGTCATTCGCGGGGCGTGGCGTGGTGGATTCTGGCGAGCGGCAGCAGTTGGATCGCGGCGGAAACACTGACGCAATGGCCGCCGTTGTTCAAGTGGCTCGCGCTGTTCGGACAGTATCAAGCGTTGGCGCATTCTGGATTGCGCGGTCTGCTGTATGGCGCGTTTTCAGGCATCGCCCTTGTTTATCTCATTTATGGCATTGAACACGGGAAATTTCTCCCGGCGCTGGCCGAAAATTCGCTCGGCAAAGAGCTTTTTTGCGGGCTTTGGGTAATTACAAACGCGCTCGGATGGGCGGTTGGTTTCGGTCATCCCGGTCAGCTTGCCGTCAACTGGTTTGCTCAGGCCACCGGTCTTGCATTGCCGCAGATCGCTGAAAAAGCGTTGTTAGAAGCGTTTACCGCGCTGATTGTCTGGCCGCTGCTCTGGCGGCAGGGCTTTCGCAACTCGTTCTGGTGGGTGATTTGGAGCGGCATTGGCGCTGCTGCCGGGATATTCGCCTGGACAGCCTCCGATGTCGAACCGGCGACCGGCATTGTCGCGTATGGCGCAATTGTCGCGTTTTTCCAGTGGTTTGTGCTGAGTCAGCAATTTCGCGGCTTCTGGACATGGCTCGCCTTGCGGACAGCGCTCTGGAGCGCCAGCCTGATTGTCGTCAGCCGCATCGGACAACGTTTTCAGCCTGATCTCGGCTGGGGCGCAGGCGGGCTGATGTATAGCGTCGTCATCGCGCTCTGGATGTACTGGCAATTGCGAAAGCAGCCGCCGCCGCTGCCTCAAGCGTAGATGTATTGACACTGAACGTTATGGACAGAGCGGTCAGAAACGGCGCGAACGCCAGCCGATGCGAAAACGAGGCAAAAAACCGATCACGCTTTCCTCTCAGGACAAGTTGCTCTTGACCTGCTATTCCCTACGCCATTATGCCACCTTTGCTCAATTGGGGCGACAATTTGGTGTGCATGAATCGTACGCCTGCGAGGTCTATCATGCGTCTCTTGACGCCATCGTCAAGGTCTTGCATCTGCCAGGACATTACGCCGTATTGACCGCAGGGCTTGCCGTGCTGATTGATGTGACCGAACAGCCGATTGAACGTCCGAAACGGCAACAACGAGCGTAGTATTCTGGCAAAAAGAAACGACATACCATAATTACTTATGGATATCCTAACGCCCGCGTTTCACCGGCGCGAAACAGCGGGCGCTACTGAACCGTGAGGAATAGCAACCAATTTCGCGCCCGCTGTTTTGCGTCCCCTGCAACCGGATCGTTAGCAGCACAACACCCGTATTTACGATTGTGGGACATATTAGACATCTTTCCTAAATAATCTTGACGGTTGACATATTATTCGGCATACCGAAGATTGACGAAGGCGGCAACGACCGTCCACGTGTTGTGATATTGCCGATGTGTGCCTCGATAGGTCTCTTTGACACTGCGAAAAATTTTACACCGTCGGTTGACATGCTCGATCACGATACGCAATCGGGCAAGGGCTCGATTATGCGCCCGTTCATCTGCGGTCAGCTCTCGTCCCCTTGGCTTTTTGAGCGGAGTGACGCTGTTCGCATCCCGCTTGGCAAGCCCCTGATAGCCGGAATCGGTATATTTCTCAATGGCAGGAGCGATCCGGAGACGCGAACGCTTGAGGAGATCGACATCATGCGTCCGCCCTTGGCCGCCCACGACCGACAGAATCTGGAGAGAATAGAGCCCCACGACGAGCTGCGCGTTGATGGTGTGGCGTTTTTTTTCCAGAATACCAGGCCCGTTGATGCTTCGAGGGGCGTTCCATCGATTGTTCGGTCACATCCAGGAGCATGGCGGACACGCCGCCCTCTAAGAGAGCGTTTCGCCCGGGGAGATGATACGCCTTCACGAGGAGATCACGATGCCGTTGAGAGAGTTTTTGCGCATAGGATTCACAGATGCCAAACTGTATGCCCAATTGCTCAAACGTCGGAGAGTGCCGCAGATACGTCAGCGTCAGCAATAATGTATCCTCGATCGTGAGGGTGACGGCCTTTCTGCCGCGTTTTTTCATCGGATGAGCGTCTTGCTCAGCCTGGATCAGGGCGACCAGGGTGTCGCGTACACGCAGGAATTGATCGAGCGTGAGGCCAACGGCACGAACACATGTGGTCGAAGAGCGATGTCTCAATGTCTCAAAACGTTTCATCGCGAGTTCCTGTGTGGATGATGCGTGTCTCTGTTCTTATAAGTTTTTGTCGAACACTTCGCAGGGTGATGAGCGTTTTTGTCAAGGAATGACATCGTCTATTTTTTCTTTACACCTATCGTTCTAAGAATCAATTAGGAGAGATGTCTAATATACAATTTTTGTAACTATTCAGCTTGGATAAAAACGTTGACAATCTCCATCAGTTGTGTTTCTTCTCAAT
>DF820457.1:0-6598 GCA_000739515.1 Candidatus Moduliflexus flocculans | reverse complement strand
ATCCTGCGCTCGATCCTGGATACCTGTTTGAAACGCGGCCAATCGGTGTTCTCTGCGTTTCAGATTATGGGAGAGCTCTGCCTACAAACTGAATAGTTACGTATTTTCGATAGGGGCATATATTACCGTCATATGCACTATCGGGATGATCTTGTCTGTATTCGGAGCTATTCGTTTACCTCAACAGAAACAACAGATATCCGCTAATTCATAAACACTCTCAATAAAAGGCGTGTTGGCCCAATGTTTTGACGAACCAGGCACGCCTTTTTTACAAGAAAAGGATTGAGTTAAAAATTTGCTTGACAAGGTTTCTGTTTATCCATGTATTTTCTTCAGGGGACGAGATCGTGAGTTGACAAATATTTTTAGTAACGCATAAGGAGAAAATTTATGCCTGAAGTTATGGTTGATATATCTGTGAAACACCTTGCCAGTATGATTAGAAAAATGGATAAACAGGAATTGGAAACCTTATATATGCTCTTGACCAAAGAGGGGAAAGAACTTATCAAGCGGAAAAAAGAGGTTGAGCAACGCACGGTTCGATTATTGACGCGGGAGGAAGTATTCAATGTATAGAGATGAATACCATCCACAAGTCAAGCATGATGTCAAAAAACTTCCCGCTCAATTGCGAGAACTCATTCAAACACAACATATTCCTACGCTTCTCGCGCATCCTGAAGAAGGTGAGGGGCTTGTTGGCGACTTAAAAGGTATTTGGTCATATCATTTTTCGTTTACAAGTCAATAATATCGAATCGCCTATATGATCGATCATTCCGCAGAAACGATCATTATTCTCATGATAGGGAAACGAGGGGAGTTTTATCAATTATTGAAAAGAAGAATGAAACGGAAATGAACGATATAAGCCTAACGATCCGCTTGCATGGGACGCAAAAGGGCGGGCGGAAAAATGGGTTGCTGAACCCGGCGGGTGGTTGCGCCCGCCCTTTTGCGCCCCTGAAGCGGGGCGTTATCTTGCTGAGGCGGGGGAGTTCTTTCACATCATTTGTAACTGATGTTACGCAACGCCGCCGACAATTCCCCTCCTGGGAGGGGCAAGGGGTGGGTTCGTCCGTGAGTGATTGCTCGTGTCAAGAACCCACCCCCAACCCCTCCCGGGAGGGGAGTGTGCGGTCATTCGTCTCGAATCGGCTGCGTAACATGAGTTATTTACCACGAAACACACGAAACACTCGAAAATATTGACATCTCGTAACTGTTTACGTATATAAATTTTTGCTATTTCTATCTTGCCATATGTCTCTCTTGACACGATACGATAACATATGATGACGCTTCCACATGACATTGAGGCTTTACAAACGTTAGTGCGACAATTGCTTGAAGAGAATCAGGCGTTAAAAGCTGAAATCGCGGCGCTCAAGGCGCAATTGAAGACTGACAGTCACAATAGTCACAAGCCCCCATCCTCCGATGGGCTTCGAAAACGTCCGCGTCCCGCACTCCCCAAGGACACGACGCGCAAGCAAGGCGGACAGCCCGGACACCGCGGGAAAACCCTCTCAATGGTGGCACAGCCAGATCACGTGATTCCCTGCAAACCAGCCGTCTGCATGTGTGGGCATTCCTTCCAGGAGACGCCTGGAACGGTGCTTGAACGTCGTCAAGTGTTTGATCTCCCAGAGCCGAAATTGGAGGTCACAGAATACCGCCGTCTGCGATGTCAATGCCCATCGTGTGGGCGAGTTCACGAGGGACATTTCCCCTCCCACGTGTCGGCTCCTGTCCAATATGGGCCCGGCGTATTGGCCTTCGGCACGCTGTGCAATAATGCGTACATGCTGCCCTTCAAAAAAATCCAACGCCTCTTCACCGATGTGTTTGGCTATGCCATCAATGAACGGACACTGGAACGCGCCAATATCCGATGCGCTGAACTGGCCGCCCCACGTTATGCCGCGATCAAGGCGCAGTTACAGCGTTCCCCAGTGTGTCATTGTGATGAGACCGGCGTTCGCGTGAACGGGACGCTCCATTGGCAACATGTTGTGTCAACGGCATCGGCGACCTATCTGTGTGTCCACACGACGCGAGGGAAAGACGCCCTTGAGAGCTCCCACAGTGTCCTCCCCGGCTATCGAGGATGGGCGCTGCATGATTGTTGGAGCAGCTATTTTGGATTGACAACCTGTCGTCATGCCCTGTGTGGAGCCCACTTACTCCGAGAACTCACCGGGGTCGCCGAACAGGGCAGCCGGTGGGCCATCCAGATGCATCGGTTTTTGCTCACGCTGTATCACCACGCCGACAACGGGAACGGAACGATCACCCATTTCCACCGATGGAGTGCCCTGTATGATCGGATCTGTCACCGGGCGAATCAGGAGGAACCGCCTCCGAAACGCCGCCATCGGAAGGGCAAAGCCACCCGAACCAAAGGATGCAATCTCTTAGCCCGCTTGATGACGTATAAAGCTGCCGTCTTGGCGTTTGCCCAACATACTGAGGTGCCGTTTACCAATAATCAAGCCGAGCGTGATTTACGCCCCACCAAAGTGAAACAAAAAATATCGGGCTGTTTTCGAACGTTCGATGGAGCGAACCGGTATGCCCATATTTCGAGTATTATTTCGACGGCTCGAAAACAAGACCGTCATGTGTTCAAAGAACTTCGGAGTCTCTTTGTGGGAAACTCTTTTTTTACTTCAACCTGTCCATGCTAAATAATTACGACATCTCTTGAATGAATCGCATAATTGTTTTCGTGTATTTCGTGGTAACAGCCAAATAGTGACGAGTTTTGAATTTATTTCTGCACGAGGGTATCGAGAATCTTGATATTCTTTTTAAGCCGGTTCTCATAGGCTTCGATCTGGAGTGCGGATTCAATCCAGGGGTGTTGCTGAATGACCTCACCCAGATCGCGTTTCATCAACCGCAGCAAGCCGACATCCTCCAACGCGATAATCGTCGCCGAGCGCGGTTCGTCGTTCACAATCGCCTGCTCGCCGAAAAAATCGCCGCTTTTTAGGGTGGCTAACAGCAGCGGTTCGTCTGGAAGTTCGACCGCCCCAGTTTCATCGGCATCAAGCAGCGACGTAAAGACGCCGACTTTGCCAGAAACGAGAAAATACATACAATCTCCTGGCGTCCCTTCGCGCATAATCGTCACGCCTTTTTTCGCTTTGACGGGAGTGAAACGAGCGACCACGACTTTACGGTCCTGTGGGGCAAGCTGACTGAATAGCGGAACGCGAGCTAAGGCCGTATCTAAAATCCGCTGTTTAAAAAGGTCTTTCAAGTATTGCGTGATCTGCGGGCGGGTTCTGGCAAGTTTCAACACGATCTCTTTGGAAATTTCCAATAACGCGCAGGGGCGTTCTGCGATCACCGATAGATTTTGGTCAATTTTGCCAAAAAGCGCAAACTCACCGAACGAGTTGCCGGTCTCTAACGTCGCTAAATGCATAGGTCGGCGTTCTTTATCCTTGCCGAAAATTTTGACGCTTCCTTGTAAAATCACGAACAATGATCGCTGGAGATTGCCATGTTCAAGGATTATTTCATTTGCCGCGTATGTTCGCAGGGTCGAATTCAAGTGAATGCCGCGCAGTTCCGACACCGACACCTTTTCGAAGAGCGGCACCTGTTTCAACAATTGCACCACGTCGGAAATCTCTTGCACATCCTCATCACGCGGCGTTTCTTCGACCGTTTCCTGCTGCTCCTGCAACGCGTCAATATGCTTGACCGATTCGTGATAATCTTCCAGTTGATCGTCAGAGACCGCGCGGCGCATGAAATAGAGTTCGCGCAGTCGATCAAGAATCTCCTCATTATCCGGGTCAACCTTAACAATCATCTGCGCGGCGGCGATTGCCTTGACAAACTGGCCGTGATCGGCGTAATAGATCGCGACTGCCGCAAATTCCTGAATGGCGGCCTGTTTTTCTCCGGCATGTTCGTATAATTTCCCTAACGTAAGGTGAATCGGAATTGTTCGTTCCGTGATCCCGGATTCCTGGCTTAAAAGCGCCTGATACCGGAGCGTTTCCTGATGAATCACCTCTGTTGGCGGCGTTGTGATAATGCTCGACATAGCTCTATTCCTGTTCAAAGGACAGCATTATTCACAAGCATTGTACCGCATCTATAGCAATGCGAAATCAGTTCGGATTGTTATAGGAGCGCAAAAACACGCGTTTGCGCCCCGGTTCAATTGTCATGAATGATGCTGCAAAAATTAAGGCGTTTGCGCTGAATGTCTGCCGACAGGCTCACTACAAAAAATTCATGCGTCCGTAATTTACCAATACAGCAACCAGATGATAAAAACCCCAATCGCTCCAATCATCAACGCCGTATAAGACTTAAACGCCAGAAATCCAATGAAGCCGAAATTCGTTAAAATAAAGCCGATAATTCCGGGAAGGCTGGCGAGGAAAGAATCGTCAGGCGGAAGCTCATTTCGCGATTGGCGTGATTTCATAAGCGTTTCCTTTTATTTTGGCAGCGGTTCGCGCTCGACACAGAGGTTGACCGCTTTCTGCGCGTGTAAAATCGTGGTATCGAATAACGGCGCGTCGGGAAAATCTTGTTGCGAAATCAACATGCCGATTTCCGTGCAGCCTAAAATAATGCCTTCCGCGCCGCTCGCCATTAAATTTCGCATAATTGCCAGATATTCCTGGCGCGAGGCGTCCGTCACGACATCGCGGCAGAGTTCGTCAAAAATAATCGTGTGGACGCGCTGGCGTTCTTCAGGAGATGGAATAACCGGCGTAATCCCGAATTTATCGCGAAACCGCGCCGTATAAAATTCCGCTTCCATTGTCGGTTTTGTGCCTAAAATGCCGACAGTTTTGATCCCTTGTTTCAGAATCGCTTCTGCCGTAACATCCACAATATGAATCAGCGGAATCGAAACCGCCTGCTCGATTTGCGGCGCGACACGGTGCATGGTGTTGGTGGCAAGCAGCAGAAAATCCGCGCCCGCCTTCTCCAATTTTACCGCTTTTTCGGAGAGATACGCCGCTGCGTCATCCCATTGCCCCTGTCGCAAAAACGTTTCGATATAGTGAAAATTGACGCTATAGATCAGCATTTCAGGCGCATGATGTCCGCCTAAGATGCAATTGACGCCTTCATTGATCAGACGGTAATAAGGAATCGTTGATTGACTGCTCATCCCGCCGAGAATGCCGATGGTTTTCATGTTCTGTACCTTTCGAAGAAAATCGCTTGACAAAGAGTTCGGCGACTTGCGAGTATTTATTCAAGACCTCACAGGTTTTTAAAACCTGTGAGGTCTGTTGTCGTGCATAAAACAGTCATAATCGCACTCAGGATTTTGGCAACCTTTTTCTTTCAAGAATCATCAGGAGGCTTACATGCTGCAATCGTCGTTTTGGCCGTATCAGCCCGAAGACCTGCCACAGAAGCGAAATGTCAAAAAAGTGCCATTCGTGGAATTATTTAATGATCGCGTACAAGGGGTCGTATCGAGCGGGTCGGATATTAACCGGGTGTATGTGGCCTTTATTGAAGCGGGCACGGGCGATTTCTATTGCAGCACGAATAATAATCGGCCATGCGGCGGTCTCGGCGGGCGGCCTTGCTCGCATATTCAGGAAATGCTGGAAGAAGCGATGGCGCAATATGGCACAGCGCGCGTCGGACGTTTTCTAAAAATCCCGATTGACGTCAGTCAGGTTACGGCGGCCTGGGGACTAATTCAACACCTCAACGGCTCGCAGAAAAAAGAACCGGCCAATGAAGTCTTCAGCCGGTTTTTAACCTATCTGCGTTATGTGGAACTGCCGACGTCTAAACATCCCATTCCAGAGATGACGTGGTTTGTGAGTTGACGCCGTGTTGTTTCGACGAAGCAGCGCAGGACGTTTCGGCGTGTTTGACCCCTTGAGACCAGAGTTGCACATGCAAGGCGGTCGGCTGTCCCTCTAATTCGACACAAGCAGGAATCGCCTGAAATGCGGCTTGCGCAGATTCGAGGTCGGAAAACGTCAGCAGCATAATATCGGCGTGATCTGTTGACGCTTTTCCCAACAAGACATCGGCTAAATTAATTTTGAGCAGTTGAATTAACGCGCCTAACAAGGCATGATTCTGCTCCAAAAAAATGGCGATGACAGGCTCGTTTGACGATAACTCTGCGAGTTTTTCTTCGAATAATTGCTGGCAATTCACGAAAAGTAACTGCATAGCGCTCCTTATGTGTAATGATGAAATGACGCGGAAACAACACAGGAAAAAATCTGAAAAACTGCGTGGAATGTCAAGATAATTTCCGCAATGCGCTGTTTGCGCAGGAATATTCTCCTGTTACACCAATTGAGTTCGAATAGATCATCTATTTCGTAGAGACGCCCCGCCGGGGCGTCTCTACTATGCGTTGTGACATACGATCTTTTTTACCACAATTGGTATTACACGAAAATGTTTGACAGACCGCGTGTTCTCTCAGTATGTTTGACGCGAATCTCATAGAAAAAGAGAATTTTTTCGAACATAAGTAAAGTTAAAAAAATAAGTTCGGCACAAACCTCACAGGTCTCAAAGACCTGTGAGGTTTCTTGCATGAAGTTATTTTTTGCATTTTACTTAA
>DF820458.1:841067-879856 GCA_000739515.1 Candidatus Moduliflexus flocculans | reverse complement strand
CCCCCCCCAACCCCTCCCCGGAGGGGAGTGTGCGGTCATTCGTCTCGAATCGGCTGCGTAACATGAGAGAATCAGATAATCCGAAAAATCGGCATTATTGAGACGAAACATATTCACCGCCGCAGCAAAGCGATCCGCATGCTGTAACACAAATGCGTTGTTCGCAGCCACATGCTCCCGAATGTTGAGCATATCGGGTTTTTTGACGTTGTACGCGGTTTCAAGCACCCAAACAGATTCGACTTGCACGATTTGCGGCACATATATCTGTTTGGCGGCGCTGGCAATCTTTCGCGCAGCTTGACTTTGCGCGATTTCTTCCGGATCATCAACTAAAATTCTGACAAAGACGTTCGTATCAATCGCGATCATGAGCGCCTTTCTTTCGGATCGCCTCTTCCATCTCCTCAAGGCTCACTGTATGCGTTGCCTTATACAGCCCGACCGCCGCTTCGATTCGAGGCTCTTTCGGTTTCAACACCAACACCTGATCCTGCACGATCAGTTCGAATTCATATTCATCTTTCGAATGTCTGATTATGCAAAAATCGCCTCAATCGAAAATGTTATAACCGCCCACGCGTTCAATGCGATATCGCTGAAAGGGATGTTTTCGTCAAGCATTGATTCGGAAAAAACCTCACAGGTTTTAAACACCTGTGAGGTTTGGGCGGCGCAGATTTATTGCAGCCCAATCAGCCGCCCGCCCTGATAAATCACGAAGGCGACGAGCCAGGCGAGCGCGAATTGGTAGGTGACGGAAAAGGCCGTCCACGCCCATGAATTGGTTTCGCGCTTGACGGTGGCAATCGTGGCGACGCAGGAGGTGTAAATCAGCGAAAAAGCCATGAACGCATACGCGGTCAGCGGCGTAAAGACTTGCTGTAACGCGCCGATCAGCGCGTCATCCGCCACTTTTGAGCCGCCGACATAGAGAATGCTGAGGGTCGAAACGACGACTTCTTTGGCGAGCAAGCCAAAGACGAAGGAGACGGCGGCCTGCCACGTGCCGAAACCGAGCGGATGAAATATCGGCGCGAAGAGCTTGCCGAGCACGCCGATGTAGCTCTGTTCCGCGGCGAATTCGACGCCCCAGGGAAATGTTCCCATAAACCAGATGATAATCGAAATCGAGAGGATAATGCCGCCCATTTTTTTGAGAAACATCTTGCCGCGATCCCACATGTGCAGGGCGAGGCTTTTCATCGTCGGCATCCGGTACGGCGGCAGTTCCATGATGAACGGCGCGGATTCGCCCGGAAATAGGAGTTTTTTGAACAGCAGCCCCATGCAGATCGCCAGCGCGATGCCGAGAAAATACATGGAAAAAATCACCGTGCCTTGCTGCTCCGGGAAAAAGGCCGCCGCAAACACTGCGTAAATCGGCAGGCGCGCGCTGCATGACATCAGCGGATTGATCAGAATCGTCAGCAGGCGGTCGCTCCGGTTTTCTAAAATGCGCGTGCCCATAATCGCCGGGACGTTGCAGCCGAAGCCGAGCAGCATCGGCAGAAACGATTTCCCGTGCAGGCCGATGCTGTGCATGACGCGATCCATGATGAACGCGACCCGCGCCATGTAGCCGCTTCCTTCTAATAAGGCGATGACCAGATATAAGGAGAAAATGACCGGTAGAAAGACGGCCACGCCGCCAACTCCGGCAATAATGCCATCCACCACTAACGAAATCATCCAACCCGGCGCTTGCGATGATACCATGAAATCTTTCACAAACACGCCAATCCAATGAAAAAGATATTCAATAGGCGTGAGCAGCAATTCTCCACCGACATGCGCCACGAATTGAAACGCGAGCCACATCACGCCCAAAAAAATCGGAATGCCGAGGGCGCGGTTCGTCAGAATCTTATCCACCGCGTCCGAAGTCGTGAAGCGGATTTGCGGCGGGAGCTTGACCGTTTCGTTTAACGCGCCATGCACAAAGCCGTAACGCCGTTCCGCGATCAGCGCTTCGCCATGTTCATTGAACATAACGTTGAGGCGGGCGAGACTTTGCTGCGTTTGCGTTAACATCGCGCTTCCTTGCGGCGATTCGGCGAGATGTTTACGGATGGCGGCATCTTCCTCAATCAATTTTACCGCGAGCCAGCGTGGAGGATACACCTGGCAGAGCGCTGGATCCCGCCGAATCAGCGTTTCAAGCGCGTGAAGTTCGACTTCGATTTCTTCGCCGTAATAGAATTGCAGCGGCGTCGTCTGGCATTTGCCTTCGACGATGTCAATCGCAAGGTCGAGCAATTCGCGGATGCCTTCGCCGCGCGTGCCAACCGTCGGCAGAATCGGCGTCGCCAGCAGTTTCGACAACTGCGGCACGTCAATTTCGTAGCCCTGCTTTTTCGCCTCGTCCATAATATTAAACGCGTAAATCAGCGGCACGCCGAGTTCCTTGATTTGCTGCGCTAAATAGAGGTTACGCTCTAAATTCGAGGCATCCACCACGTCAATCACGACATCGGGACGTTCGGTGAAAAGGTAGTCGCGCGCGACGATTTCTTCCATCGAGTACGCGGTCAGGCTGTAAATGCCAGGCAAATCCACGATGTGGACGGCGTAGCCGCGATGCGTTGTCGCCCCCTCGATTTTTTCGACGGTCACGCCCGGCCAGTTGCCGACATGCTGGCGCGTGCCGGTAATGGCGTTAAAGACGGTCGTTTTGCCGGAATTTGGATTGCCGGTCAGGGCAATCGTGATCTGGCGCGTTGGCTCAAGATTTCTCATTCGGTTTCACCAGGATTGTTTCCGCTTCATTCCAGCGTAACGACAGATTATAGCCTTTGAATTTGATTTCGACAGGATCGCCGAGCGGCGCGACTTTTTGCACGAGAATTTCCGTGCCGGGAATAATGCCCATATCCATCAGGCGGCGCTTGATGTCCCCTTTTCCAGTTAGTTTTTGCACAATGACCCGGCTTCCCGGACTGACAGCTTTTAACGTCATCACAGTTCAACTCCTTCACCTTCGTCCTGGCAGAGTTTAAGACCCTGTCAGGGCTGTTTTGTATGACAATATGTGTCGAATTGTTTCAGCCATTTGCCGCATTCCGGCGGACAGGCGTCTAAAAATTCCATGAACAGCTTGATTCGCGCTAAAATGCCGTCAGACAGACCATGTTCTAACTTACAGGCGACCGCTTCTGCTTCGTCTGGTTCGATGCGCAGCACATTGACGAAAAAATCGAGCAGCGCCGTATGCTTACGCACAACGGTTCTGGCGATTTCTTTGCCTTTTGAGGTCAACGTAATCAGGTCATACGGCGCGTAGTTGATCAGCCCTTTCTCCGCTAACAGGCGCAATGCGCCAGTGACGGAGGAATTGCTGACTTGCAGGCGTTCGGCGATGTCTTTGGCTTTGGCGGCCTGTTTCTGGCTCTGGATATGGAAGATTGCTTCCATATAATCTTCCAGGCTGTTGCTGATAGGGTCGGCTTGCGCGGTCATGAGTTCTTCCTTACTTTAATATGAATATTTTTAGGTGCGACGAAAATATTTTCTAAAGCTCAAGATGTTTTCCTGACAAAAAATGTCAAGGATTTTGAATGAAAATAATCGTCGAATGCCCAGGAATGCCGAATGCTGGAACGACAAGGATAGGTGTAAGGGCGGATTACGCCATGAAATTCAGCGATTTCCATATTTCTTGAACAAGAAAGGCGACGCAGCGTATCCTTTTTACACCTATCCGTGTCGTTCTCCGAAAAGCCCAGAAGGTTGCGCGTGAAGCCGCTGTAATAGCTGATAAACCGGCGGCAGCGGCAGGCCAATCTGCGCGAGAATATCGGGTTGGGCGAGCAGGTCTTGCGGCGTGCCGCTGAACGCGATGCGGCCTTGATGCAGCACAAGCAGCCATCCGGCGTATTTCAGGAGCAGTTCGAGATCGTGGGAGACAATGAGTACATCCGAATGGTTGGCCTGATGCAACTGCGACAGCAATTCAAGCAGATGCACGGCATTCGCGCGATCCAGCCCTGCCGTCGGTTCATCCAGTGCGATTAATTCCGGGCGCAGGCTGAGAATCACGGCAAGGCCAAGCTTGCGCTGCTCGCTGCGACTGAGAGCGAACGGCGAGCGATCTCGAAAATGTTGAAGATCGAATTGTAACAAAGAGGCGGCTGTTTCTATGCGCGCGTTAATGTCGTCAGACGCAATGCGATGCTGCTGAAGCGTGTAGGTGAATTCTTCCCAAACGGTTCGCCCGAATAGCTGGCGTTCCGGGAATTGAAAACTCATGCCGATGCGCTGCCGCACGCGCCGGAGCGTCTGTTTTGATTGGTGAACGTCTTCGCCATCAATCAACACGCGACCAGAGCTTGGTTTAAAAATACCGTTCAGCAGGCGAATCAACGTGGATTTCCCTGAGCCGGTCGCGCCGCAGATGCCGATCAATTTCCCAGTTTGAACGTCTGCCGTGATGTTATTCAACACGGATTGCGGCGCGGTTCGCGTGGCAATAGGATAGGTGAATGAAATCGAATCGAATGTTATCTGCATGTGTATTAAGTTATTCGCTATTTTTTTCTTGCATTCTGAGGTTGTTGACTCGTTTTTACGTCTGAGTCGTGACATGAACAAAGATGAACAAGAATTTCTTATTGCTTAAATATCAATCGGTTCAGGTGTCAGGCACTCCCACCGTGCCTGGATATCTAAAGGAGTTTTTATGGAACGCCATCCAATTTCTCACAATGACTTTGTAATTCATCCGCATTATTCCTGGGCAAATCAATGGCTGTTGCTGACTGCTGGAGATTTTCATACCGGAAAATTCAATACCATGACCGTCGGTTGGGGGAGTTTCGGCACAATGTGGAACAAGCCGTTTGCGCAGGTGGTTGTCAGACCCGTGCGCTACACGTATGAATTTATAAACGCCTACGACACGTTTACCCTGAGCGCATTCCCGGAATCGCAGAAAAAAATCTTGCAGATTTGCGGCTCAAAATCGGGGCGGCATGTTAATAAAATGCTGGAGGCCGGGCTGACGCCGATTGCGTCGTCGCAGGTCGCTGCGCCCGGCTTCGCGGAAGCGGAACTGATTGTGGAATGTCGCAAAATGTATTGGGACGACATGAATCCGTCGCAGTTTCTTGATCCCGCCATCAGCGCGAATTATCCGGCACAAGATTATCATCGCATTTATTTCGGCGAAATCGTTGCGATTGCCGGCACCGAAAAATACTCACGATGCGGGAAATAATCCTTCGTGTTTCAGCAGTGCGTCAAGGCGGTCAAGCGTGCCGTTGACGCGCTCCAACAGCGTCTGATTGCGTGCGCCGACCGCCTGAATCATGCCGGTGATGTCTTCTTCAAAACGCTCCGGCAATTTCGCGCAGTGCGTTTTTGCGATGGAGATCAGCCGTTTTTCGCCGGGATGCGGATAGGCGTTGACCGCAAACAGAATGTCGAAATAGCTGGCGAGCAATTCGGTCAGGCGGTGATGCACGCTGACGGCATCGCCGCGCTGTATCGCTTTTTCGATTTGATGATAATAGGCTGGTAGTTTCTGCTTGAGCAGCGGATAATTTTTGCGGATGATGCTGCGCTGCAATTCTGGCGGATACGGCACGTTGTATTTCTCCTGAATCGCTTTGGCGCGACCAGCGCGGTCAAACAGAATCGTCGAATTCAACAGGTTTGACCAGAAGCAGGTGGTATAGCCGGTGCGCGCCTGATGCTGAACGACAACGCGCTCGACTTCCCCCGCCAGCCAGTCCAGACTGCGATAAATGATGTCAATCGGCGTGCCATCCGATAAAATGCCGTCGTCCTCGGTTTCCCAGAATTGATTGTTCAATTCCAAGTAAGAACAATGGTTATCCGTGATCGTTTTGCGCGTTGTGACCGGCAACTCGCGCGAGAGATAGACATACAAATCATAATCCGAATGCGCGTCGTGCGCCTGCCGCGCCCGCGAGCCTGCCAGTAGAATCGCCTCGACTTCTTCATTCAGCATAAAATCATGAACCAACAGTTCAAATGGATGCGTATTCATAGTGTATCACGTTTCGCGCCGGTCATATACAAGCCGATTTCTTCTTTCGTGACCTGACGCGGATCGCATTCTCCGACAATTTTTCCTTCATACATGACCAGAATCCGGTCGCTGAGTTTATAAAGTTCATCGAGTTCCGCCGACACCAGCAGAATCGCTTTGCCGGAAGCGGCCTGCGCCAAAATCATCTGATGAATCGCCTCGATTGCGCCGACATCCACGCCTCGCGTCGGCTGCGAAACAATCAGGCAATGCGCCTCCATGCTGAATTCGCGCCCCACGACCACTTTTTGCATATTTCCGCCGGATAAGGTGGACACCGTCGTATCAACCGACGCGGCGCGAATGTCGAATTGCTGCATCAAATGGCTGGCATAACCGCGGATCTGAGCGGCATCGCGTCGTTTCCAGCCGCGTTGATAGGGCTGTTGCCGGTGCTTCCCGGCAATCAGATTTTCAGACACAGAGCCTTTCAGGTTCAACCCAACCGACAGGCGATCTTCGGGAATATGCGCCATTCCCATCCGGCGGCGCTCGATGACCGAACAATCCTGAATCGGCTGACCGTTTAGCGTAATGCTTCCGCTTGCGGCGGCATGCAAGCCAGTAATCGCTTCAATCAATTCGCTCTGCCCATTCCCTTCAACGCCGGCAATGCCGAGAATTTCGCCGCGCCGCACGCTGAACGAGACACCTTTGACCGCAAACAGGCCACGCTTGTCTCGCGCCTGCAATTCCTGCACAGTAAGCCCAGGCTCGCCAATGACCGTCGCCGATTTCTCCACTTCGAACAGCACGTTCCGCCCCACCATCAGGCTGGCAAGCTGCGCTTCGGTCGCCTCCGCCGCTCGCGCCTCGCCGACGACCTTGCCGCGCCGCATGACCGTGATGTCATCGGCGATTTCAAGGACTTCCTGAAGCTTGTGGCTGATAAACAGAATCGTTTTGCCGCTTGTCGTCAAAAAGCGGACAGTCGCGAAAAATTCGCGCACTTCCTGCGGCGTCAGAATGGCGGTCGGCTCGTCGAGAATCAAGATTTCCGCCCCGCGATAGAGCGTTTTCAGGATTTCCACCCGCTGCTGAATGCCGACGGTCGTGTCTTGCACTTTGACGGTCGGGTCAACGCGCAAACCGTACTGTTCCGAAAGTTCCCGCGTCGTGGCAATGGCGCGTTTCCGGTCGAACGAGACGCCGCGCTGCGGTTCTGAGCCAAGCACAATATTTTCGGCAATCGTAAACGATGGCACGAGCATAAAATGCTGATGCACCATGCCGATGCCGAGCCGCATGGCGTGACGCGGGCTATCAATCGCGACCGGCTGCTCGTTGACCAGTATTTCGCCGCTGTCCGGGCGATGCAGGCCATACAGCAGGTTCATCAGCGTGGTTTTGCCCGCGCCGTTTTCGCCAATAATGGCGTGAATGCTGCCGCGCCTGACGGTCAGATTGACGCCGTCATTCGCTAACACGCCCGGAAATTGCTTACTGATATGTTTCATCTCGACGGCGTTCATGGACTCTCCTGAGTTTTGGCGGTTTTTCCTCGTCGAATTCGACTTTATCGTACACCTCGGATAGCGCAAGCTTGCATTCGATGGATGCGATCTCAATCGTGTCGTTTATGCCCCGACTTTCGGACAGCGTCCACTGCCCATCGTCCTGGCGATGAAAATGCTCGATCTTGGCTTTGTTCTGCGCCACAAGCAGATAATCGGTCAACGATTCCAATGCGCGGTAATGTTCGAACTTCTCGCCGCGATCATAGGCTTCAGTCGAAGGGGAAAGGACTTCGAGAATCACGACTGGATTAAGCAGCGTATCTTCCTTTTTCCGCTCTGTCTGCGCTTTTCCGCAAACAATCACAACATCGGGATAGGTGTCCAGTCGGAGCGACCTTGACACGCACGTCAGACGAATAAACGCGGCATGATGATTTGCGCAATTGATTGTGAAAATGACTGATCATATTCGTGACGATTTGCGCATGACGTAGGCTTGCGTCGGACATGGCGAACATTTCACCGCGAAAATATTCGCTTTTGTACTCCGCCTGGCTGTCTATCGCAAGATAGTCGTCAGGCTCGATATCGCGTTTTGCTTGCGCTTGCATACAAAAACAACAACGAATTGGAGAAAGGAACGAATTTTGTAATTATTTACCACGAAATGCACAAAAATATAA
The DNA here is from genome assembly GCA_000739515.1 of Candidatus Moduliflexus flocculans. GTDB lineage: Bacteria > Moduliflexota > Moduliflexia > Moduliflexales > Moduliflexaceae > Moduliflexus > Moduliflexus flocculans. Next base: position 871,664 of record DF820458.1, on the reverse strand, counting down.
GAGTTTACTTCTCAAGCAATCAGTTAAATTTCGTGTGTTTCGTGGTGGCTGCTTTTCGAATTCGTTTCTTTCTCCAATTCGCTGTACCTCGTACCTCGCCTAATTTCGCGCTGGCACGGGAATCGTTTTTTCAACGATGCCTTTTTCGATGTCGGCTAATTTATTCATCACGTCATCGCCGACGATCTGTTTCATATCGTCGTCTTTGCTCATGCCGACGCCGTTTTGCGCGATGCCATAGGTGATGACCGCGCCGTTTTGATAGCTGCCGTCGAGAATCTTCTGAATCGTTTCGAAGACCGACAGCCCGACGCGCTTCATCATGCTGCCCATAATAAAACCTGGCGCGATATAGCCCTGATCAGAATCCACGCCGATGGCGTAAAACCCGGCGTCTTTCGCGGCTTCAATCACGCCGTTACCCGTATTTCCGGCAATCTGGAAGATAATATCCGCGCCTTTGTTGAAAATCGTCAACGCCATTTCCTTGCCTTTGGCCGGGTCTTCGAAACTGCCGACAAAGCCGGTCTCCACCTTGATTTCCGGGTCAATGTATTTTGCGCCAGTTTCGTAGCCAGCCATAAAGTTGCGGATGACCGGAATATCCATGCCGCCGACCGCTCCGATAATTTTTTTATCGTTCAGTTTCGGATCGCCGGTTTTCGTCGTCATCATCGCCGCCATTGCGCCCGCGACGAACGAGCCTTCGTTTTCGAGATAATCAATCGAACTGACATTCGCCACGCCTTCAATCGCCGCGTCAATATGGATAAATTTCACATTCGGGAAATCCGGCGCGATTTCCAGCAGCGGATCAACGAGTTCCCAACCAACGGTGAACACCACTTCGTAACTTTGCGCGGCGGCAATAATCTGTTCTGAAAAGGCCGACGGCACGCTGCGGCATTCAAAGACTTTCGTTTCGACCTTCAACTCATTCGCGGCTCGCGTCAAGCCTTCGTTGCCAGAATCATAAAATGACCGATCGCCTAATGTTCCCGCCACGACCATCGCCACTTTCAGCGCATCGGCCTGGCCGGCAGCCAGAAAGCAGACTGTAAACGTTACGATGACCGCTAACGCGCTTACTCCGATTTTTTTCATACGAAACACTCCTTTGAAAAGGTCTGTTTATCACGTTCTGCGAAATCACGACATACCGATTGCACCACAGGCAGAAACATCTGTCAATAAAAAAACCTTGTCGGATTCGCAATCTTCAAGCATCGGATTTTTTCTTGACAATCCAAGTTTTTAAGCAAATATGTTTTTTATCCATTTTGAAAATGTCGCCTTTTTCCAAAGAGGATTGTATGAAAAAACGAGTCTTATACGCGATTGCAAATTATGAAGAATTAGTGCGGGATAACGGCTATTTTGTGGATAAAACGCCGTATATCGAACGGCTGGAGCAAATCAGCAATCCAGTCTTTCTCCGCCCTCGCCGTTTCGGGAAATCGCTCTGGTGCCGGATTCTGGAATGCTATTACAATATCCATCAGAAGGACGATTTCGAGCGGCTGCTCGGGCAAACCTATATCGGCCAGCCTCCGACGCCGCAACGCAATTCCTACATTTCTCGTTTTATTATCTGATGTTACGCAACGCCGCCGACAATTCCCCTCCCAGGAGGGGAATTGTCGGCGGCGCTGCGTAACATCAGCTGTTGAGTCGGTTGCGTTAAAAAAATTATTTCCCTTGAAGCGCTTGCCGCACAAAGCGGAATTTTTCGCGTTGATGGAACGACTCGCCGCCTTCGTGGTTGTTGTAGGGATAGATGCAGATTTCTTTCGGCCCGGCATGATAATTATAGGCCGCAAACACCGTGCGCGGCGGGCAGATGTCATCCATTAAGCCGACCGAATAAAGCGCGGGGCATTTCGTCCGCGCCGCGAAATTCACGCCGTCAAAATAGGAGAGCGTCTGAAACACGGTTTCAATGTTGTCGCGATGGATTTTGCAATAGCGCACGATTTCGCCATAGGGGTCGCAATTCGTGATTTCCGTCGCCGTTCGATACAGGCACAAAAACGGCACATCCGGCATCATCGCGAACACATCCGGCACAAGCGCTGCCGCCGCAAGCGTCATGCCGCCGCCCTGACTGCCGCCGGTGACGATAATTTTGGAGGCGTCCACCGCGGCGTGACTACGAGCGGTTTCGATGGCGCGGACGGTATCGGTAAACACGCGCCGATAATAATACGTTTTCGGGTCGAGAATGCCGCGCGTCATGAAACCCGGATGATGCGGATTCGCGCCATCCGGCTCAGGATCGGGCGTGTCGCCCTTCCGCCATGTGCTTCCCTGCCCGCGTGTATCCATCACAAGATGCGCATATCCGGCGGCGCTCCAGCCCAACCATTCAAAAGGAAAACCGCGCCCCCCGCCATAGCCGATAAATTCGACGATGCAGGGCAACGCGCCGCCGCGCTGTTTCGGCAGATTGAGCCACCCCTTGATGCGCTGCCCTCCGTAGCCGCTAAATGTCACGTCATACGTTTCAATCAGTGTCAAACCGGTTTCTACCGGCTCGAATACAGCATTCAGCGGATGTTGACGTGTGTCTGTCAGCGTGCGTTGCCAAAAGGCGTCAAAATCTTCGGGTTCGGTTCTCTGCGGACGAAATTCGCGCAATTGTTCTATTGGCAGATCAAAAAACATAATACCTCTCCTTCGCATTTTTCAGGTTAATGTTCACGATTATCACAAAAAGATCGGCTTCATAACCGATCTAATGTCCAGGATTCTCTCGCGGTCGTGGATGTCCCTGTCCCGCATGTCCATTCAATCAGGTACGGGGCAATGGCCATCGAGCCATCGCCAAAGATATCCATCGTGCTTGCGGCACGGGTGACAAATTCACTTGCGCACCGGTTATGCAGCGTAATATCTACTAATGCATACGATTCATCTACGCATGTCACTGTCAATTCGCGGCGATTTTCTTCTCCCCCTGTAAAGAAAAAGCCCTCATCGGTGGATTGCAGCGTCGTTCTTCCTGTATAGTAACGATTTTGTCCGCTCGCCGTCATTGTAAGGGTATATTCATGCAAGCCGGTGCGAATGCAGGCCGTATCGGGATCATCTGAAACCGGGTCTTCACAGCCAGTCATCCATGCGGATGTCACTAACAAAATAAGCGCTATTTTGTAAAACATATTCTGCCGGTACATGATGCTACCTCCTTATAAAAATTCACGGTCCACAATTTCGAGCGCCGATTGGGGAAAGCGATACAGATGCGGCGGTCGCCCGCCCTGCTTATTGACCGCGTCGGGATGGATGCCGACGTGCTCGATCAAGCCGATTTTCAGGAGTTTGACTCGAAAATTCGTCCGATTTAACCGGCGTCCTAAAATCGCTTCATACACAATCTGAAGTTCATCAATTCGAAAGACATCCGGCAGAAAGTTTTTTGCGACGTTCGTATAGCGCAACTTGCCTTGCAATCGAGTGATTGCGGTTTCGATAATATGGCAATGATCGAATGGCAGCGAATTCGGCGCAATCTCTTTGACTGGTTTCCATAAAATGGTTGTTTCGACTTCAGGCAGATTGCGAACCATGCCAAGATAGCCGACGCTGACGGTGCGCCCGCGTGGATCGCGATATAAGCCATCGAATGTGGCAAGTTGTTCGAGATGCGTCAGCGCATCCACGCTTTCAGCCCAGCCGGATTTTTGGCGCAAGGCGCGTTTGGCGGCCTCTTCCAGCGTTTCATCCACCCGTACCGCTACGCCTGGCAACGCTGGCGCATCGGGAAACGGATCGTCCTGCCGTCGAGAGAGTAACACATGCAATTGGCCATGTTGAATGGCGAAAACAATCACATCTACAGCCAGCACCGGGCGTTCAAGATCAAATGTTTCCATGCGATGAAAATCGTTGTTCGAATGCTCGCAATACGTCAAGCATATCTTCCGGTAAAAATGTCTGAGCCGTCCGACGGAGATCGTCGGAAATGTCCTGATAAAACGCTTCGGCAATCGCCCCGGCGATGCAAGCCAGTGTGTCACTATCTCCGCCAAGCGAGATCGCATTTCTAACCGCGCCTTCGTAATTCGTCGAATCTAAAAACGCGATAATCGCTTCAGGCACGCTCCCCTGGCATGAGACGTCAAAGGTGTAGGTCGGCCTGACCGCATCGACAGTCCTCTCTAGTGTATAATTAAATCGCAGGCAGATCTCTTGTCGAATCGCGTCTTTCGTGTGGCCTGTCCGAGCAAGAAACACAGCCAAGGCGACAGCTTGCGCACCTTTGATGCCTTCGGGATGATCATGCGACACAATTGCTGTGTTTTCCGCTTCGCGCAAGACATCATCAATTGTAGCAAACGCCCATCCAATTGGGCTGACGCGCATGGCCGACCCATTGCCCCAGCTATGATATGGATGCACGTCATCTTGAAATATCCATCGAAAAAATGAGCCACCATACCCTGCGTCGGGATATTTGCGCCCCCACCGTTTCATGCTGGCGGCATAATCTGCGCCTTTGAGAATTGCATCTGCAACGGCGACCGTCATGACTGAATCGTCGGTAAAACGACAGTGCGAATGGAATAATGGAAATGTCGTTGTTTTCAGCGGGAACCGCTCGTACACCGAACCGATAATATCGCCTGCAAGCGCGCCGATCATAAATCTCTCCTTGTTTCTTCTCTCGTATTGTCTGCCATTGATTGTCTGTCAGTCGTGCCCACAATAGCGAATCATATTCGTAAAGCAACTAAATTTTATCAAAAAATACGGATTATTGGCAGTCTGTTGGCTTGTAACTTGTACAATGGCCGCCTCATTCGCACGTATGGTAATATTTTTTTCCGTTCAAAATTGTTACAGCGTTATAAAATGTTACATATATTTGGAGATAACGAATTGGCCGTTTTTGCCTGATGATTAAGGATTACCCGCGTTCTCTCATTCTGGCATGATTTCTGCTATATTATCCTAAATGATAAAATAACGTTGCTATATGAGTTTTTTTATGGAAGACCTCACATAGAATGGTTCAAAGGAGGTGAGAACATACAATCTACCAGGATGTTTCATGAGGTCTCACCGCTGTGAGAACGTCGTTGTTCATTTACAACACACTGCATTCCCCACAAAAATAAAGCTGTTTTTGTGTTAAATACGGACTAAAAAGGTCTTATTGTTAAATAAGGTCTTGTTTCTTATAGAAGGAGAGATGGGATATGGAAACCACTACATTGACTCCATATTTAAGAGATATTCGTCAGTATCCAATTTTGTCTCACGATGATGAAGTGTTTTTAATACAGCAATCGCGAAAAGGCTCGCATAACGCCGCAGAGCAACTCGTTACATCCAATCTTCGCTTTGTCGTAAGCATTGCCAAGCGGTATCAGCATCTTGGGTTGCCGCTCGCCGATTTGATTAATGAGGGCAATATCGGATTGATGAACGCGATTGGGCAGTTTGACGAAACGCGAGGCGTTAAATTTTCTTCGTATGCCAGTTGGCTCATCAAACGCCAGATTTTTCAGGCGTTAGCAGATAAATCAAAAATTGTGCGCATTCCGATTAAGCGCATTTTGTCCCTCTTGAAACAGCATCGAAAATTACACGAGTTATCAAATGAGTTGGGGCAGCATGATACTGATACCGAAACGTTGCGCCATATTGAATTGCATCTTGAAACCATTAAGCGCAAACTGAATGCGTCATATCCGTATTTATCGCTCGATGCGCCGTTGGTTGCGGATGATGACACAAATTCGTTTATTGACTTTATCTCAGAAGACGAAGAACGACGCCCGGATCGCGTGGTGCTGCAAAAGATGGATCAAGACCTGGCGTATCGAGCATTGTCCGGGCTAAATGGCCGTGAGCGCGAGATTGTTGAGATGTACTACGGGTTAAATGAACACGAACCCCAAACGCTGAAAGAAATCGGCGAAAAATTCGGAATCACGCGCGAGCGCGTCCGGCAAATTAAAGAAAACGCCATCAATAAGCTTCGCCAGTCTCTGCATGTGCATAACTAAGCGCCCTAATGCACAACATCGTGCCAGAACGAAAAAAGACTTCAGACGGACGAAAATACACGTTTGAAGTCTTTTCTGTGTTTCCTTGTTCCAATCTTCGCGAAAATCTTCATAGTCAGGCCAGAAAAAAATAGAAAAGAGAAAAAATACGAAAAATAAATTGACTTTCCGAACGTATTGCTCTGACTATTGTTTATCAAAAAATCGCAAATTCGATAACTGTTATTTACGCGAAAGAGAAGGCCAAACGTGAGATACTTTATTTTTTCGGATATTCACGGTAATCTTGAGGCATTGAGCGTTGTATTGGCTCAAATTGAAGACGTCGCTCCTGATAAGATTTTTTGTTTAGGTGATGTGGTGGGATATGGTCCGAACCCCAATGAATGTATTCAATTGATTCAACAGCAGGCGAATACGACGATCATGGGGAATCATGACCATGCCGTTTTAGGATTAACGGATATCACCTATTTCAATCAATATGCCAAAATGGCGGTATTATGGACGCGGCAGGTCTTAACTGAGGAAAATCGGACGATTTTGGAAACATATCCGTTCTCGCTCTCAACGGACGATATTTTATTTGTCCATTCTACCCCGGTGAACCCGGAACGATGGGATTATATTTTTAATCCGTTAGAAGGCCGATATTATCTTCAACATCTTCGGGAAAAAATCTGCTTTATCGGGCATTCCCATCAGCCAGTTTTTTTCGAACAAAATGAACGCGGTGATGTTTCCTATGATAGAAAACCCCAACTTGCTGTGAATATCAGAGAAAATTGCAAATATATTATTAATGTTGGCAGTGTGGGACAGCCGCGCGATGGAAATCCTGAGACGTCGTATGCTGTCTATGATTCTGAAAAGCGCCTTGTCGAAGTACGGCGATTGCCTTATGATTTTACAATCACACAGCGCAAAATGGCTGAAGCGAATTTACCCTCTTTCTTGATCGAACGTCTGGCACATGGAAGATAAAAGATGGATGAAAATGTTACAGTGCGATGATACTGCGTTGATATTAATTGATGTGCAGGAAAAGCTGGTGCGAGTGATGCACGAAAAAGAGCTATTAGTCACGCATCTTTGCCAGCTTGTAAACGGGGCGTTGACATTAAGCATCCCAATCCTTTGGTTTGAGCAAAATCCCGCCGGACTCGGCGCGACGATCCCTGAACTATCAGAACGTTTAAACGGGCAAACGCCCATCATTAAGCAGAGCTTTAGTTGTTGTGCGCATCCGGGAGTCTGGCCTCAGATCGAGCAACTGCGCCGCCGGCAATTCCTGATCGCTGGAATTGAAGCGCATGTCTGTGTGTATCAAACCGGTATAGAATTGCTGCAACGCGGATATGACGTACAGATTGTCAGCGATGCGGTTTCCTCGCGCTCATCAGAAAATAAACAGATTGGCCTCACGCGAATTCAGCAAGCTGGCGGGGGGATTACCAGCGTTGAAATGGCGCTGTTCGAACTCTTAAAAGTCGCTGAAGGGCAGAGATTTAAGGATATTCTGCGTATCATCAAATAAAAAATGACTTTTTCGTGAATTTAAGATTGACAAAAAAATAACGGATTTTTAGATGAACATCATCACAAGGACGCTTAGTTCAGAGGCTAGAACGCTGCCTTCACACGGCAGAAGTCGCAGGTTCGAATCCTGCAGCGTCCATATTTATTTTTATTTTGCCCGACCTCGAAACAGGTTGGGCATTTTTTTTGAGATCACGCTGGACGCCCTGTCAAACGACATCGGCGACAGGGGATCGTTGTGCAAAGGAAACATTATGGGGCGAATTCTTGGGCTTGATGTCGGTGATAAAACAATTGGAATCGCATTAAGCGACGAATTATATTGGACGGCGCAAGGCGTGATGACGCTGAAACGCGGGGGGCGCAAAAAAGATATTCCGGCGATTGTGGAATTTGCTCGAACGCATGATGTGGAAGAAATCGTGCTTGGATTCCCTAAAAATATGAATGATACAATTGGAGAACGCGCCGAAAAAGTGCTGAAATTTTCTCGCCAATTAGAAGCGCAACTGCCTAAAATCAAAATCAGCCTGTGGGATGAACGCCTGACGACCGTTGCCGCGAATAACGCGCTGTTAGAAGCGGATGTCAGCCGAAAAAAACGAAAAGAAGTCGTTGATACCGTGGCCGCCGTGCTGATTCTTCAAGGTTATTTAGATGCTCGTTCTGCATAACCGCAGAAAAAATGCGGTCTTGCTTCTCCTGCCTCGTATTTTTACCTCAGAAAACGATATTTTTTTCTTGCCATATTTTTTTGGGCGTGTTATCGTCTCTCGTAATATTTTGTGTGCGGGAATTTCGCCGTACAATCTAATATTCGAAGCATTCCTTATCTGAAGTGGAGGGTGGAACACATGATGCAGCAATTAGCCTCTCAAAAGGGGTTTTCATTAGTAAGAATTTTGGTCGTTTTGTTGGTGTTTGTAGGAATTATCCTCTATTTCCTGCCATCCAATTTGTTTGGCGGCCAGCTTGATATTGTTAATCAGATCAGCGCTAAAGTGAAAAGTCTCGTGAATGCGTTGGGAAGCAATACCCGGAATTTGATTAACAAAATCAAATCAAGCATAGATATTGTCGTCTTTCGATTCTCCGAGCAACTCGCCAATCTTCTGGATCGCTTGAATATGAAAGGACTGGCAAAGCAATTAAAAGAAGTCAAAGACGAGTGGCAGAAGGATATGCAGACGTTGATGGGGGTCTCAAAATCGCGCGGATTCGATATGAGCGTGGTGCAGCAAAGTTATGATGAATATGAAGCCGGAACAAAAAGTTGGCGGCGCGTGGAGTCTCAATATTGGAATGAAATGCGTAAGCAGACTCAGGCTGCAATTGAAAAAAGTTTTAAAAATTTTTTAAATCGCCCGGTTGGATGTAGTGATTTCACCGTCGAATTGAAAAAAATTTGGGAAATCGGCGAAGCATTTAATGAAGATACCTACGATGGATATGCGAGAGCGAAAGAACTGAGTGAAGAATTATATAACCCGCGTTCAACCGATTTTCTGCCGTTGGTGCTGGAATGGATGAATATTGCCGGGTTATATATGCCAACGTCCAACAATGATTGGTTTCTTCAGCAAGTTCGTTTCGCCATTGACCCCAAAACAGGTGAAACAACGTATCCGCAGATTATCCAGCAGATTGATGCTCAGGCGAGTTCAAATCCAATGTTATGCACCATTGCCAATATCGTCGTGGCTGAAATTTATTTAAATCACGATTTACTTAACGGCGCAATGGAGCGCTATGATGACGCCCTGAGTTCCCTTTATAGCGTTGCGAAACAAATCGATCAGGCAAGCCCCTATTCCTATCAAGCATTAGGCATTCACATGACGTTAGGATTAGTCAACGAGCGCTTATGCAGCAATGTTGATTTAGCGTTAAAAGAATTTAAAGATGCGGTTGCAATTGCGCGGAGATTAAATCTTCCGTGTTATCAATACGGTACGGCGCATTATCATTTAGCGATTATGAACTTGCAAATCCGAAATCGCGCAACGATTCAGCCGAAATTCGTGACAGCAGCGGCCTCGAATGCGACGACAGTGAACGAATTGCTCGCGACCCAGCCAACGAGCAATCCCGAAACGTTGGCCGCTCCAACGCCCACGCCATTGACTCAAAGCAGCAGCTCAAGCGGCGTGGTAAAAGGTACAATTCCTCCAGGGGGAGGACGCGCGCTGGTTGAAGAGCCGACTACGCAGACGATGGATCCCACGCCGACACCAGGACGGGAAGAACGCCCAGCACAAGTCACGGGAGTTGTTGTGACGCCAGTGGTAACGCCGACACCCATTCCGACCATCCCGACTTATACGAGCGATGTCGTGAAAGGGACGTTGTCGTCAACTGATGTTCGTCGCGCTGAACGAGATATTCGCCTGCGTCCACGTCCGGAATTAGGCGAAACAGTCAAAATGCAGCAGTTTACGATTGATCAATTGTATGATTTAAGCCGAATTCCCGAAGACGCTATCCGTGAATTCGAAACATATCTCAAATGCGAAAACCAGGGGGAAGAGGTGGTGGTCGCTCGGTATGTGCTTGGAAAATATTTAGGGAAGTAGTGTTCTTCAGCGCGCCTAGCCCGGAAAGTGTGAATCTTTCCGGGCCTGGTGCGTTTCCTATCTGAGCCGCTGATTACAGCAGATTGCTCGCCAACTCGGCTAATTCAGACCGTTCCCCCTTCTCCAGCGTTACATGCGCGTATAATTTTTGCCCCTGCATTTTTTCGATTAAATAGCTTAATCCATTGGAATGGCTGTCTAAATACGGATGATCAATTTGGAAAATATCACCGGTAAACACCATTTTTGTGCCTTCACCGGCGCGAGTGATAATCGTCTTGATCTCATGCGGCGTCAGGTTTTGCGCCTCATCCACAATAAAGTAGATTTTGACCAGACTTCGACCGCGAATATACGCTAACGGCGAAATGACCAATTTTTCCTCTTCCAATAATTCCTTAATTTTGCGATGATGCGTTTCGGCTTCGGAAAATTGGTTTTGAATGACGCCGAGATTGTCATAGAGCGGCTGCATATATGGATCGAGCTTTGAATGCACATCGCCTGGCAGAAATCCAATATCTTTATTGCTGAGCGGCACAATCGGACGCGCCATAAAAATTTGCCGGTAACTTTTGCGCCGTTCTAACCCCGCAGCCAACGCTAAGAGTGTTTTGCCGGTGCCAGCTTTGCCGGAAATACTGACTAAGCGAATGCTATCATCTGTCAAGGCGTTCAGCGCAAATGTTTGTTCAGCATTACGCGGCGTGATGCCGTAGGCAGAAAATTTATCAACTCGCTTGAGGGTTTCATTCGTTGGATCAAATGTGGTTAATGCGGATTTTTTGGAATTACGCAAGATCATGTATTCATGCGGCTTGAGCGGTTCTGTCAGGTTTAACATCTCTGGATGGCTTTCGAAGGGTTCTTGATACAAATGCTCAATGACACCATCTGGAACATCCTCATATATACGGCGACCAGTATAGAGCGATGAAATATCTTTCACATGATCTGTTGTGTAATCTTCTGCAATCAAGCCCACCGATTTGGCTTTCATGCGGAAATTGGCATCTTTCGTGACCAGAATAACCTGCCGATCAGGATGTTCTTTGGATTGATAATACGCGGTGTTCAAGATATGGTGATCGGGTTTCTGCGTCGAAAAGTTCAAGGCAAGGTCTTCGTGAAACTTGCGCTCTAATTTGATCAAAATCTTTCCGAGTCCCGGGCCTATCGGAATGCCTTGTTCGAATGATTGATCCTCGCTTAACGCATCTAACGTGCGAATAAATTCGCGCGCATGATAATTGATGCTTTCATTCCCTTTTTTGAAATGATCAAGTTCTTCCAGCACTGTAATCGGCAGCACAATGTCGTGTTCCTGAAAATTATGCAGGCAGGAACTATCATGGAGGATAACATTCGTATCAAGCACGAACATTTTACGTTTTTTTCTTGGCATGTTGCGCTCCTTTCAAGTTAGTATGGGGCAAGCACGACGCGATCTCGCCCTTGTGATTTGGCCTGATAGAGAGCGATGTCCGCAGCGTGAAGAATATCGCTCTCTCGAAATCCATGTTCTGGTAAACCGGCGATTCCAATCGAGATGGTAAAATTCAACAGATGTTCACGGTACCGAATATGCATCTGTTTGATAATAATTCGAAGTTCTTCGGCACGTTGCCGAATGTCTGATAATGATGCTTCGGGAAGAATCAATAAAAATTCTTCGCCACCATAGCGACACGCGATATCCTCTGCCCTGATATGCCGAAGAATCAAGCTTCCCAACTCTTTCAAGACGATATCCCCTGCTTCGTGAGAGTAGGTGTCATTCAGCAATTTGAAATGATCAACGTCCAGCATCATCACCCCAACCGGAGTATTATGGCGCTGCGCCCGACGAATTTCCCGGCTCAATGAGATCTCCATGTGGCGGCGATTATACAAATTGGTTAAGGAATCAAGAATGGATTCCTGGCGTAATCGTTCCCGCAATTTGATGTTGACGAGCGAGAGCGCATATTGTTCTACCATTCCCGCTAAGGCGAAACGAACGGCATCATATGACCGCTCAGAACAGGCCGCAATATCTATGGAGAGAATCGCCAGGATGTCGTTCGCGTCTCGGATTGGAAGGCACAACGATTGTTGATCAGAGGAATAGCCGATATACGTGGATAATGCCTTGGCGGCGGGATGAGGAATGGCTTTCGTGTGATCATGATCGAAGACCCAAAAATCGTCAGGCCCAAAGCGGCGAATTGTGTCTGACGGCTGCCCCCAAAACGCGACTTCTTGAAACTCGTTTCCTTCATCATCCATAATAGACAGCGTGCCGGAAGAGCATGGGATTAACTCCTGGCAGGTGTTGACGATGAGAGGAAAGGTCTCTTGCATGGTTTGACAGCGTTGCATGGCGCTGTTTAACTTGTTTAACAGCACAAGTTCTTTTGTGCGTTCTTGCAATGTCTGTTCTGCTTGTTTCCGATTCGTCACATCTTGAATAATGCACACAGAATAACTGGCAGAAAAAAGTTCTTCTTTGCGCACGTCCTGGGAAAGAATCGGCCTGACCTGAATATTCAGCGATCTGTTGAGCGTGGGATCCGTAATTTCGCATTCTGCCGACTGATGTTGCGCGACGAATTCTTGCGCCTTTCCTGCAAATTGTTGAAGATAACATGTGGGATCATTGCAATTTTTATGAAGCACATCATGAACGGTCTTCCCTTTCATCGAAACCACCTGGCCGAGATGCCAGGCTTCTATCGAGCGATTAATGCGAAGAATTCGTCCTTGCGCGTCGAGCAGGCAGATAATATGCGAGAGCGAATCGGCAGTCACTTCCCATTCCTGTTTGGCCAACTCGATCCGCGCTAACGTCTCTTGCAGCCAAAGCGCGGTTTGAATGCGTTCGGCGATTTCGCATTCTAATTCGATGTTCTGCGCTTCTAACTGGAGGTTTTGGGTCTCAAGTTGTTCCTGAAGCCGTCGGATTTTCAGATGCGTATTGATGCGCATCGCGACTTCCTGATAGTCTAACGGCTTCGTGACATAATCCACTCCGCCCGCCTCAAATCCACGAATTTTATCAATCGAGTCCGACAGCGCAGTCATAAAAATGACAGGAATCTGGCGCGTCTCTTGGTCTTCTTTCAGGCGAGAACAAATATCAAACCCGCTTAATCCTGGCATCAGGATGTCAAGCAGAATCAAATCTGGACGATGTGTCGCGAGTTCCTGAAAAAGACTTTCGCCGCTGGCGATGGCAGATACGTCAAAACCAACGCTTTGTAAATAGGCATGAAGCGACTGTAAGGCAGTAAAACTGTCATCAACAATAAAAATTTTCCCTTTATTCATCATGAACGGCTGAGGAAAATTATTCATCCATCATCATTTTTGTTGCGCGTTTTCTTTCGGAACGTATGGAGACATGAACAATATCAACTGCAACGATATTCGATATTTTCATGCGCTTCATCATGATGAAACGATTTTGTCAATAAACAAATGAGATTTTTGGAAAGCAATCGTTATTTTCAGGCATTTTATGATTCCCTGAACTATGCACCATTTAACAGCATCATATCATTCTCCGCTCGGCTGGATTCAAATCACCGGGCATGCGAAAGGGGTAACGTCCGTCGCGTTTGTGGAAACGCCGTCCGTCGTGACGGCAATGCCTGCTTCCATATTACAAGAGGCGATTGTGCAGTTAGATGAATATTTTCTGGGGACGCGCCAATATTTTTCGCTCGCGCTTGCGCCGGAAGGGACCCCATTTCAGCAAGAAGTCTGGCAATATTTACAGCAGATTCCTTTCGGCCAGACCTTGACGTATCAAGCTATCGCTGACGCGCTAAAGATGCCTTCAGCTTCGCGGGCGGTGGGGCAAGCCAATATGCATAATCCGATAGCGATTTTTATCCCGTGCCATCGGGTGATCGGCAAAAATGGCAAACTCACGGGCTATGCAGGCGGGCTTTGGCGAAAGGAATGGTTATTGCGCCATGAACATGCCTTCTTATTCTAACAAGCCTTCAGGATATTCTGGCAGGAAATGTTCCGACAGATCGAACGGAATCTCACAGTAGAAGGTACTGCCTTGCCCGAATTCGCTTTCAAACCATATCCTGCCATGCATTTTATCCAACAGGTCTTTCGCAATCGCTAACCCCAGACCCACTCCCGAAAATTCTTTTTTCAGGGTATCTTCTCCCAATCCGAATGGTTTCAGGATATTCGCTTGCATCTCGCGAGAAATGCCGACGCCAGTATCTTTCACTGAAAACAATAGGCGGCATGGCGCTGCTGTTTGGGAAATGTGAATGGAGATTGAACCCTGCTTGGTAAATTTGATCGCGTTTCCGAACAAATTCATTAATATCTGTTGAAGGCGCTTGCTATCGCCATACAATGCATCTGGCACGCTTTCATCAATATGGGAAGTGACCGTTAAATTTTTCCATTGCGCCTGAACTTCGACCACCTGTAGCAAATCGGCCATCACAGCGCGTAACGAAAATGGGTATTTTTGGAGCGTGATTTTCCCTTCGATGCTTTCTGTTAATTCCAGGATACTTTTTAGAACAAGCGCCAGCCCTTCGCCGGATTTTTTAATGGTTTCGATATAACGTTGCTGGCGTTCATTCAACTTCGTATGCAGCAGCATTTCGGAAAATCCGAGAATATGATTCAAGGGCGTCCTCAGTTCGTGTCCGATATTCGCTAAAAATTGATACCGGGCTTTATGCGCAATTTGTGATTCTTCTAACGCTTCCTGCAATGCGTCTCGCTGCTGTTTGATCACATGTAAATCGCGGTACGTGCGAAGCGCAGAAATGACAGAGGTATGCAATCCCTGACTGGTAAGGAGAGATTTAACTTTATAATCGTTAATATCATAGTCGCGAATCACGGCATATTCAGGGGCTTGTCCGGGTTGGCCGGTATAAAGAATGATTCGCGTAATCGTATTTTTAAGCTCATTTCGGATATACCGCACCACATCGAAACCAGCAGCGTCATGCTCCATGACAACATCGAGAATGACTAACGCCAGATCGGGATGCTCATGACACTTGCGGATGGCCTCTTCGCCAGAGTAGGCATGAACATAAGAAAATGGTTTTCCATCGAATGAATGATGTTCTAAAACAGTGATGGTAACAGTATGAATCGCTTCTTCATCGTCAACGATCATGATCTTCCAGGAATCTTCATCGTTCACGCAATTGGGGCGAGGTTGTTCATCTGCAAAGATCACGAATTCCTCCTGCATCTCTCCAGGGATGGTTTTGACCATAGCGTACTCCTAATAATAAAAATTGTCAGATACCGTGATCTCAATTCTATCGTGGTATATTCTATTGATGATTATCACATCTGTATCGAATTTGTCAACTCAAATTTGGAACTCATCTTTCGGAATGCGAAATTATCATAAAAGTCCTTGACAGGAAATGATCCGCCTTCGAATGATGAATCGAAGCAGCACACCCAGGCATTCTCACATGTTCTATAATGTCGAAACCGAGATGCAATATATGAAAAACTGCGTGATTCATTATTTTTCAGGGACAGGCAATACTCAACGCGCCGCCGGGATTCTCTTCGAACAGTTAAATAAACCAGGAATTGGAAAATGCGCGCTGAACAATATCGAACAAAATTCTTCTGTTCCATTGGATTCTCATGCGATACATATATTCATGTTTCCAGTATATGCCGGCGCCGCCCCGGCAATTATGGTGCATTATTTGATGAATTTACCATCTGTTCAGGGAGGGAGCGCGGCGATTATTGCCATCACCGGACGGACGGAACACCGGCATGGCGACCCGATGCAGGCGTTGGATCAAGCGTCCAGAATCTTGGCACGCAAAGGCTTTCAGGTGCAATTGACTGACGCAGTTGAAGCGGTGGCCAATTTCGGGCAATTTCTTAACCCGCCGACGCCAGAGGCGCAGCAGCAGATTTTGCGCGAGGCTGACGCCAGAATCCGCGAGATTGCTGAACAGATTCGACAACAGCAGACCTCCATCCGTATAAGCGCGATCTGGATAAAATATGCGGCGTGGTGCTTGTGGGCGATCTATACGGTGCTTGCTCGCCGCGTGTTGGGAAAATTATATGTCGCGGATCAGGCATGTACCGGCTGCGGGCAATGCGCTCATTTTTGCCCGGCTGCGGCCATTCGACTGTTTCACGGCGTGCCGCGCTGGAATTTTCAGTGCGAAGGCTGCCAGCGCTGCATGAATATCTGCCCGACTCATGCGATCCAGGTTTCCTTCTTGCGACTGTTTGTCATGCTGATGACAACCGTGCTGTTTCCCATCGCGGTCTTCATCCATTTTCTTGCGCTACATGGCATCGTGTTAAGCCTGTTCTTCACGGTGTTGACCACAATTGGCGTCGTGGTCTGCGCGGATGTTGTGGTTTTCTTGTTAGAATTGATTCCGGCAATGCGCTATTTGACAACGGCGAGTCACACTCGCCGCTATCGCCGCTATCTTGCACCGGATTTTCTCAAAACGCTGGCGCGAACCCACAGAGATTCCCGAAATTCCCTTGACAATTCTTCACGCGGTTATTGAGAAATGATGGCGAGTTCATCTCTCCAAAAACGTTAATTTTTAGAAATTTTTAGGAGTGCAAAAGCGTGCTTTTGCCGCCGCGCGACATCTGGAAAACACGGTAAAAGCACGCTTTTGCACTCCTGAACGATAGAGCAATCGTATGCACTCACAAGAGCCAATCCATTTTTTGTTTCCTCTGTTTAAAACGCCGCACATCATTTTTCGAGCGTCAAAAGCCCTGTATGTCAAGCATGTTAAAACCCGCAAAGAATACCGCAAAGCTGACGGTTCCTGCGAGGTGCCGCCGCAGCAAATCAGCGTGAAAATCACGAACGCCTGCAATTTGCGCTGCAAAACCTGCGGACAATGGGGCGAAACCGGCTATAATTTCGATGCGAAATCATCGGACTTAAAAAAGCTCGTGCCGGTGGAAAAATACATCGAACTGGCCGATCAGGTCAAGCCGTTCGCGCCGATTTATTACATCTGGGGCGGCGAGCCGTTCATGTATCCCGGCTTGCTCGATTTTACCGGGCGCATCAAAGAAAATAACTCGCTGCTTGCGGTCGTGACGAACGCCACGATGCTGGAGGAAAACGCGAAAGAAATCGTGGATCAGAAATGGGAAGCTCTGATGTTTTCCCTCGATGGACCGGAATTGATTCATGACGAAATTCGCGGGCGCAAAGGGACGTTTCAAAAGGTCGCCGCCGGCATCGAAGCGGTGCGCAAGCTGAAACGCGATCAGAAATCCACGCTCCCCTGGATTATGGCCTTAGTGACCGTCAGCGTGGATAACGCCGCCTGGCTCGACAAAATTTTCGAGGTCGGCGAGCAACTGAATATTGACTGCATGATCGTCTATTATTCCTGGTTCACCGACGAAACCATCGGCAACGCCCACACGCACGTCATGCAGAAGCATCTCGGCATCACGCCGACGAAGTGGCGCGGCTACCTCTTCAATCATCATGTGGACACCGATGCGCTTCAGGAAAGCTCGCAGCGGATTCGCGGCAGAAAATGGGCGTTCCCGCATCTGTTTATCCCGGATTTAAAACAGGAACACGACATCGTCGAATATTATAAAAATCCGGGCAACTTTTTCGGCTACGGACCCTGCATTTCCCCCTGGTTCGTCGCGGAAGTCATGCCGAACGGCGATGTTGCGCCCTGCCGCGATTATCCCGACTACATCACCGGCAATTTGATGGAACAATCGCTGTTAGACATCTGGAACGACGAGCGTTACCGCAAATTCCGGCAAGCGTTGAAGAATAACGGCGGCACATTCCCGATCTGCGCCCGCTGTTGCGGCCTTATGGGGTGGTAAATCGCGGAAGGTGTCAGACATGTTGAACGTGTCTGACACCTATTCTGTCCGCGCGACCTTTTTCACCGTGCCATCGAAGGTCAAATGATACGCAATCCCGCGCCAGCGCATCACCCGCGTAAACGTTCCAAGCATCACCGCCCATGCGCTCAACACAAGATATAACGGCGAAAACAAGAACCACGACCAGCCACTGTGTTGATCGTTTGTCGGACGTTTCATCAGGCGACAACAGAGCATCAGCAGGAGAACGAATGCGGTTTTCGCGCCCGCAAACGCTATAATTTTTTTGCTGGGAAAAAGCAGCGCATACGTGACGATGAGCGGCAAACAGAGGATATTCGCGGCGGCATACGCTAATAAGGCCAACAATGAAATCCAGAGCGGGCGCAGATAATATTTGAGATATAACGCCTGCCGCTTGAACCAGCACACTGCGCCGCCTACGGTCGTTACCGTGCCGTATGTTTCTTTCACGCAGGTCGGCACAAAAATCGTTTTCCGTTTTTGCTGGAACATCATCTGAAGCAGCGTCATATCGTCCACGACTGTTTTCAGCCAGTATTCCCGCACTCCCATCTTCTCGAAATCTTCGCGCCGAATCGCCGTTGCGCCGCCCCAGACCGCTTTCGTAAAGACGCAATTCATCGCCGACCATTGCAGGCCGATCATAAAGGCGTGCAGCCGTTCGCCGAGCGTCTTATTCCGCAGCAGATTCCAGCGAAATCCAACCGCCGCCGTAATCGTCGAATCCGACAGCGGTTGCACTAACTCTTGCATCTGCTGCGCCGTCAGGCAGGTCAGCGCGTCTAAAAACACATAGACATCGTCCTGTTCTTCTGACGCCTTGATGCCTTGCAGCAAATTATAGTTTTTTTGCCCGCAGAAATTCGAGAGTCCCGCAACCACGACATACGCATCCCGCGCATGTTTCACATATTTCCGCAATATCGGGTAGGCCGCGTCATGCTGGCTTTCCACGATAAAAAAGAGCGTGGCGTTTTGATAGCGCTGCTGCATAAAGGTTCGAATATTCGTTTCGAAAAATTCATCCACTCCCTTGCACGGCACAAACATCGAAATGCGCGGCGCGTAGTCCGGCTGAAAGCGTTTCGCGGCATACTTCCGAAACATCCGGGGATACAGTTTCAGCGACACAACAAACAAATACGCCACGAACAGGCCGACAACATCAAGAAGAAGCAGGCCGGATAATTGCTCCATAAAGTTCTCCTGTGCATAACCATCAAAGAGGCGTGCTCTCCAAATATAACGTATCGGGACAAATATCTTGCTCGTGCGGCCAGACAACCGTTCCGTGTTCGGCTTTGACTTGAAAAAAATACGAAAGCTGCCGCAATTCTTGAAAGACTCCGAAATTCAACAACGGCTGGCAATCATATCGTTTTTGCTCACCATTCCGAAACGTCAAAATCAAACTGTAATCCGGTTGCGGCGCGACCGTTTCGACACGCGGATTCATAAGGTTCTCCTTTTTATTTAAGCGGTTCGATTTTAAAAATATCCTGCCCTTGCACAGCCAATTGCCAGTCTGCTAAAAGTTCTTCGCCGTGAATTTCAATCTATTACATGAAGTCATTAGTTTTTAGCGGTGTTCCGTACTGCCGACGTCCTCGTCGGCGTTTTCCGGCAGAGGCCGACGGGGACGTCGGCGGTACGAAGTTCTCTTAAAAAATTAATGACTCCGTGTACTATGCTTGCACCAATTTTAATTTATTTTTAGGCAGCGTTCCTTCTAAAATCTCCCCTTCAGGGATAGAAAACACCGCTTCATGTTCTTGATAACAGACATGAATATGAGGGCGATGATGTTGTTTGTTATTTTGATAATACAAATAAATAATCACGCCATAAAACATTGAAATCACAGGCATAATAAAGCTCCTTTCTGATTGGCCGCCAACGCAATTCGCGTTTCGAATAGCGGTTGGCGGGGTTCGTAGCTACCTCTGATTCTTGAAAAATTTCCACCTTGACTTAATTGTTAGCATTTTTCTCTCTCCTTCTCATCTCCGTTGCTGTAACGCCTCAATATCCTGCTTGGCGTCTTCTATCGTTTCGACACCCAAGCGCGGCGCAATGCCCTGTTCCAATAAGATGTCCTTCATCTGCGCCCAACTGACGCCTGCGAGACTGGCGGCTTTGGCAAGGGAAATGTCTTCGTGCTGATAGCGGAAGACCGCCATTCGAATGCGAAGTTCGGGACGCGCTCGCAGCAAATGGCGCAGCGCATCCTGAATCACAGCGTCTTCATCTTGATACGGCGTCGCGCCGATAAAATATTTGGCTTGTAACATCGTACAATCCTCCGGTTTTTTCTCTGTCATGAAAGAACGCCGAATAGAATCATGTCATTTTGATGTTATGTGTATTGACACAAAACATTGCGGCGAGGAAACAGGTATCAGACACTTTGAAAGTGTCTGATACCTTCTCCATAATGTTCTGTGTCAACACAATTATGGAATAGGGGGAGAGATTATTCTACACTAATCACCATGAAACTCGTATTTTTACCACGTCGAATAAGTAGCAAGCAGCTTTTTTCATCGCCGATTGCTTTCATCGCGTTTTTATAATCGTTCAGTGAAATAATTTGCTGTTTATTTATTTCTTTAATTAAGTCGCCGCGTCGCAAACCTGCCTTTGCGGATGGGCCATCGGTTGTGACACTTGACACAACTACACCTTTTTCGTCTTTATAATCAAGTTGACGGGCAATGTCTTTTGTCAATTCTTGCACATCAAAATCAAATCCAATTTTTTTTGTCATCAAATCAGGGGATGAGGCATGAGTTGTTGGCGTTAGGGTTGGCTCAGGCGTTTTCATTGGCAAAACGGTCGGGGTGGGCGTCGGCGTCACTTCAACATAGACGATCTGCGGCGTCGCGGTCGGCTGTTCCGGTGTTGGCGCGGCTTCGGCAAAATAAAAATAATCGGTCAGCGAGCCGGACTCCCAGGGAACCTGGCTGCCATCGGTATCTTGCATGACATGTTTGCGGACGCGCATCAGAATATCCGCGACGTTCAGCGTCGGCGTTTCCCGCAAGACATCGAGCAAACGGCGCGTGAAGACGCTGTTGCTGCCGTTCGGGTCGTCGAGCGCGGCGGTATTCGGCGCGGTGGCATAGACAATCAGCGAGCCGGTCGGCGCGTCCATCTGCGCAAGGCCGGTTCTTGCGCTTTTCATGAATCCTTTGAACGGATTATCGCGGCAGGCGTCGAGAATCAAAATATTGATGCCGTTGCCGTTCGCCTCTTGCAGATGCGCCAAAATGCGATTGGCGTCCACCGTTTCGAATTCGATGTCCGCCTCTTTTTTGATGTCGAAGCGGAGCGGAATCAAATAATTATTCCCCTGACTTTGCAGGCCGTGACCGGAAAAATAGACGAGTGCCGCACTCCCGTCGCGCACGCGGTCGCCGAATGTTCGAATCGCGTCAATCATCTGGCGGCGATCCGCGTCGGTCAGCAGCATCACGTCAAAGCCGAAGCCTTTCAGCATCTCGGCCATGTCGCGGGCGTCGTTCACCGGATTCGTCAACGGCATCTTGTCATACGCGGCGTTGCCGATGACAAGCGCGGCTCGCGGTCGTTCCGGCGCAGGCTGCGCCCATGCAGCGCCAGCCATCAAGCATAATATCAACAATCGCAGAATGTGTTTCATCTCGAACTCCTTGTTCATCGCAAGCTGTCAGACACTTTGAAAGTGTCTGACAGCGATTCTCATCATTGCGTCATTGCTTCTTCGAAACGCGCAAATTTTTCAAGAAAAATGTCGTGTCAGCGCGTCACATTCCCCAAACCGTAATTGTTGTTCCGCGATACTGTTCCTGACGGCAGAAAATTTTTTCCGCCCAACTGACCTGTTTGCGCCGGTCGAACATCACCAAATGCCCTTCTGTCGCGCCGCAGCGATCCATGTATTCCCACGTTTGTTCCACGCCGCCGCGAATCGTTTCGTCCAGATCGCCATAGCGGATTTTCAATTCGATGACAACATGCTGAACGCCGTTGCGATGCGGCCAAATCGCCAGCAAATCCGTCCGTTTCATGCCCAAGCCGTATTCGCGCTCGATGCGCCCGCCGCCGTTGATGATGCGCGAGAGAAACGCCTGCATCAGCAGTTGCGGCCCGGCTTCTTTGTAGCGAAAGCGCTCGCCCCAGCTTTCCGAATGCTTGCGGAAAAATTCTTGAAACGCCGCCATCAATTTCGGCATGTCGAGTTGGCCGTCGTCCGGGCGAATATACCATTGCGGCTGCTCGCTGATCGTCAACTGCGTGACGTACGTCAATTCGCGAGGAATCACTTCCTGATAGAGCCGGTTCGCGATCCGCACCTGCCCTTCGGTTTTGATCAAGCCGAGATCGCGGACATAGCTCAGATCGTCGGGGGGATAATCTTCGGGCGTGTCCACGCCGCTCAAAATCGGCTCAATGACGCGGCGGACGCGCTCTTCCTGCAATTTATCGGCTAACTGGTCAATATGCGTTTCGCGGCGGGCAATAATCCGCTCTTTCGCCGCCTGAATCATCTCGGCGGTAATCGGGTTCGCGCGGTCGCGTCCTTCCGGTATCTTCCAGCAGACTTCGTAGCCGAGCGCGTTCACAATCCAGGGCTGGCCTTCGGTCAATTCTCCGGCGAGATCAACGGCTTCTGGCATAAACGGTTGACCGGTCGCGTCAGTATGGCATTGGTAGAGGAGCGCGATTTCGTCTCGTGAAAAATCGCCTAACCGCAGCGATTCGGCTTTGATATTGAATGCGCTGCCGCCGGTAATAATCGTTTTTTCCTGAGTAGAATGAATGCGATAGTCCCGCACGTCGCGCACGCCGCAGAGGATGACGCTTTGCGGAAACAGCGCAGGACGTCCGGCATAGCCGCTGCGCAGTTGCCGGAGCAGCGAAATCAGCGTGTCGCCGATCAGCGCGTCCACTTCGTCAATCAGCAGCACTAATGGCTTCGGCGACGCTTTCGCCCATTCGCTCAACGTTTTTTGAAAGGCGTTGAATTCCCCGTCGTTCTCAAGAATTTCCTTCCAATGTTTGCCGATGAACTCGTCATGCAGATAATTCTCGGCTTTGTCCGCCAATTCCGCTAAGATCGAGCGAATGCCGGCTTTGACGTTTTCGCGGGCAGCCTGCGCGTTTTCGATATTGATATACAAACAGGTGTATGTTCCTGCCTGGTTGAGATGTTCCATTAAAGCCAGCAGGCAGGACGTTTTGCCGGTTTGACGCGGCGCATGCAAAACAAAATATTTTTCTTGCCGAATCAGATCGAGAATTTCAGGAAGGTTGAAACGGTTGAGCGGCGGCAAACAATAATGTCGTTTGCAATCTACCGGCCCGGCGGTATTAAAAAAGCGTTCGTGCGTCATAATCGGTTTCCATTGTTGTCTGACGACTTAGGGATACATATTCTACTGATGAAGTAGAGGCGTCTTGCGAGAAGCCCTCAGGTCTTTTGCATGTCGTTCAAGATATCTGTCACGCTTTGCTCTTTGAAAAGCTCTTTCCGTAATTCCGTATAATCGCCTTCGCCCTTGTCGTATTCTAAGAGGAATTTCAGGCTTCGGGCAATCCCTATTAGAGACGTTAAGGCGTGCCAGCCGATTTTCCGAATTTCCAACGGTGTTAAATCAATTGTCAAATTCATGATTGAAAGACCTCCAAAGACATAAAATCCAACACGCTCGCCACTTTTACTGTGATTCCAGTGAGTTGACGAAGTTTTTTCAGCAAAACGTCATCACACGTAATAAAATAGTCCGCACAAGCAGCTTCGGCGCAAGCCACATGCAATGCATCCATTGCCATCACCCCTGAGCGTTCCAATGTCTGTGCACGATGCTCGATGCGCTCATTTCGCATAACATATTGGGCGGCTTCAGACAAGATGTCAGCAATGATCATTCGATTTTCCGGTTTGGGATGTTTCTTATTCTCGTATTCAAGAACAAACGAGTTGACAAGCCGAACCCCCCCCTGTTCTACTTTTGCGAGAATCATGATCAAACATAACGCTTCAAGCATGATTCGCGGCTGCGTTTGGTCATCGAATGGCCGATTGTACACGCAACTATCCAAATTGATATTCATTAGCCTCATCCTTCTAATAGCATTCTTGCTCTTTTCAAAAAGAAAGAGAATTTTTCAAGGAAAATGTCGTGTCAGCAATATTTTCCCGCCAACTCGCGATACTGCTGCGCTTCGTCGGTTTTTTGGCGTTTGGCGCAGCCTTGCGCGAAAATCTCGCATTTGCGCTCGAATTCCTGTCGCGCCTGCTGGGATTGCTCATCTGTCAGGCCGCCCGCCTGCAAGAGCTTGTCAAGCGCCTGAATTCGAAAGCGATCCAATCCCCAGTGGATGCGGGAAAGCTGGTCGTCATGCCCGCCGCGCTTCACAATCAGCGGCGTTTCGATGAAATGCACGGGATAGGTTTTCGTGACGCGCAGCCAGAGATCGTAATCTTCGCAGGCGGGCAAATGTTCATCGAAATAACCCACGTCATCGAACAGGGCGCGGCGAATCATGACGGACGACGGGCTGATCACGCAGAACGGCAGGCAATTCGGGAAGATATAGCCGCCCTGTTTTTGATGCTTTTTCATCTGATTCACGCGCACGCCGCGCCGAATCCAGATTTCTTCGGTATGACAAAGCGGGGTGTCGGGCTGCGCCTCCATGACAGCGACTTGCATGTCAAGTTTTTTGGGCAGCCAGAGATCGTCGGAATCGAGCAACGCGACATATTGGCCGCGAGCGGCGCGAATGCCGATGTTGCGGGCGTGGCTGACGCCGTGATTCTCCTGAGAAATCAGGCGGATGCGTTCGCCATACGCAGCGAGCCGATCACAGGTGTCGTCGGTCGAGCCGTCGTCAATCACGAGCAATTCGAAGTCGCGGAAGGTTTGCGCGAGGACGGAATCAATCGCTTCCGTCACGAATGCGGCGCGGTTATAGGTCGGAATAATGACGCTGACGGTTGGCAAGATGGGCGCTCAAACTCCTGTTTCGATAAAGACGGGCGTCACAGTCACGCCGGTCTGTTCATCAAGCAATGGGCGCTCGTATGTCTCGCGATGCTTGGCGCTAATGGATTCGATAAAAAAGAGCAGCGTGATCTCGGCGAGCCGCAGTTGTTTCCCATATTGCGCGGCCTGCGCGAGGGCGTTACGATATTCCGCCACGTCCGCGAACGTTTTTAATTCAAGGCCGTACATATGGCCGCGATACGCGATCAAAATGTCTATTTTGACGTTGCCCGTAGGAAATTCAGGCCAAACTTCCGCCCCCTTTCCGCGCAAAAATTGATGCAGATAGAGATAGAGATTGAAATGATAGACCGCCTCATAAATTCGCAAATCGGCGCGGCGCGGCGCATTCTGAAACAACCAGCGGCTATTCTGCCGCAAATACGCCTGATAACGGGCGAGCAACGGCGGCAGGCATAAGGCGTCGCCCGTGAAAATGTCGGAAAGATCGTCGAACGGATCGAGCATGCGTCCGATGTCGTGAAACACCTCTTTCGCGAAATAATTAAACAGGCGCTTTTGCACGAATGGGCACGAAAATCTGGCGTATTGCTGTATCTGGTCAACAGTGTCATAGTCAATCACGCCGTTGACGTAGAGGTAATTCATTTCGGGAGAATCATACGCGAACGACATCTTTTTTTCCGTATCGAACAGTCTCAGCGCGAAGTCGCGATACGGCGGCTGTTTCGCCTTGCTCAGCATATTCAAGATCGTATTGTTCGGCAGGAGATTGACGGCTGCGGCATACATCCCTTCGAATTCCCGCATCGTGATCGGCGCGTCGGGTGTGCAGTTATACGTCTCCGTGAGCAATTCGCCGAGCCAGCCGACTAAGCCGGGCTGCCCATTCGTTTCGGCGAAGAGCCGCGCCACGACCTCCGGCTCGATGCGCTGGCCGCTGTCGCGCTGATACCAGTCGAACATACCCGCGACTTCCTCGAACGTCAAATTCGGGATGCGGACGCTGCGCTGAACGTTGAACGGCGAGCCGGTCGCGTTTTCGATGCCCAACACGCTGCGCACGCCGATCAGCGCGAGGCCGTGCAGCAGATACGTTTTTTCATGCGATAGCGAGGCTTCATTTTTCCGAGAAAGATAGAGGTTGCGAAACTCGCTGGCAAATTTGCCGATAAACTCTTCGCCAATCGCATCGAATTTGTCAATAATCAGAATGAGCGGCTTGTCGAGGCATTCATGCGAAAACAGCGCCGGGAAATCTTTCCATTCCGAAATCGTCGGCACGGAATCGTTGAGCGCCCGGCGCATTTCGCGACTGAAAATTTCCAAGATCACCTGCGCCGACGTTTCGGATTTCGCCGATTCCATTGACATAAAGCAGGCGTTGGCCTCGTTATTCGATGCGCGAATCGCCTTGACCGTTTCCAGCATCGTCCACGTTTTCCCGGTCTGGCGCGGCGCCCAGATCGTGATATAATGGCCGCCTTCATCCGCTTCGGATGCGCCGAGCAACTGGCGCGTGACGGACTCGATCAACGCCGAGCGCGGCGCATAATATTCGGTCTTTATGTTAATGGGGCCGTAAGAAGAAAAGCGTCGTTTCATTTATCGAATCATCTCCTTGACTCGCGCCATAATCTGCATCATTTCCGCGCCGCTGAGCGGATTGACGACGCCGAACGTGCCGTCGCCGGATGCGGACATCAGGCCGGCAGCCTGGACGCGGTAAATCGCGCCAGCGTATTGGTTGTCGGAGTACACGTCTGAAAACGCGCCTGCCGGAGCCGATGGAAGCGCCGCCCCTAATTTTTTCAGCAGCAGATCGAGCGTTTGCGCCAATTCTCCTTTGTACATCGGCTCATCCGGACGGAAATAGCGATCTGGCGGCAGGCCGATCAAATCATACTGCACCGCTTTGATAATGTACGGCTTTGCCCAATGCGTCGTAATGTCCGAAATAATCACGCGCTTCGAAGGCGCAGGGAGGCGATTTTCTAAGGCGAATTCCACCATCAGCAGCGCGGCGACCTCGCCTCGAGTCACTTGAGGGGATGCAGCAATCGCGCCATACTGCGGCGGAACATGATCCTGAATGCGATTGGCCTGCGTCTTTTTCAGCCATTCTGCCGCGTCTTGATTCTCCGGTTCAATGGCGAGTGCTTGTTTAAATGCTTCAATCGCCTGATCATATTGCTGCTGCGCTAATTTGGCTTTGCCCATCGCGACCATCGCGGGCGCGTAATTCGGATTTTTTTTCAGCGCCTCCTGAAAATATCCTTCCGCCATCATGTAATCTTTTTGCGAAACGAAAAGTTCGCCGATTTCTATCGTAAAATCAAGGTCATCGCTCTTGATGGAGTGTGCTTTCTGGAACTCCACCAACGCTTGCGTAATGTCTCCGGCCTCTTGATACGCTTTCCCCTGTTCGTAATACTGGCTGAACATTTCTTCCGTGATGGCGGCGACGCGCTGCTGCGCGGTCGCATTCCCCGGTTCAAGTTCCAACGCTTTGCGGTAGAAACTGGACGCTTTGCGATAATCTCCCATTTTTTCCGACATGTTGCCGAGCGCGAGATAAGCAGGCACAGAGCCGGGATCATACCCCAAGACTTTGTTGTAATAACTCTCCGCAATCAGGTACTCCCCTTTTTGTGTATAGCTATCGCCTAATCCGACATACGCGTCAAGATACATCGCGTCCCGCTGCAACGCGGCCTGAAAATATTGAATGGCGTCGTCGAATTTTTGCTGTTCCAATGCGGTTTTCCCTTGCTGATACGCCCATTCCGGCGTCGAACGCGCCACCTCATCTGGCGAGGAAGACGGCGTCGGCTCAACTTCAGGCCGATGTCCGGGCGTCTGCGGCGGCGTCGGAGCGCAACTGCTGAAAAGAAGGAAACAAGCGCTGCAAAGAAGCGCAAAGAGCATAAGATGAGGCGTTTGGCGTTTCATAAGCGTTCTCGCGTGTTGAGTGACGGCTGCTGCAGCAGTCGTCATCTGAGTTATTGTTATGATGAGGCGTTCTTGAGCCGCGCTTGAATGGCCGGACTCGTCAATTCTCGCAGCGCGTCAGCGGCGATCCATTGCGCGCTGCGTGTTTGACAAAATTGC
Organism: Candidatus Moduliflexus flocculans; assembly: GCA_000739515.1. GTDB lineage: Bacteria > Moduliflexota > Moduliflexia > Moduliflexales > Moduliflexaceae > Moduliflexus > Moduliflexus flocculans. Next base: position 843,548 of record DF820458.1, on the reverse strand, counting down.
GCGAATCGCTGGCGGCCTCTTCAATCAATGGAAAAAAGGCCGAAAAGGTCGAGTCTTCTGCCTTTTTGTCATGCACCGCAAGCGTCGCCATCAATGCGAAACCAGCGCGTTTGACGAATTCGGCCTTTTGTTGCGCCCATATTTCCACCATTTCGTAGGCATCCGGCGTTTTCCGAAACAGATTGATCGCACATTGATCCGTCACGTCCCAGGAAGAAAAGGTCTGCGCCCAGGCGTGCATCTGCGCTTTGGTGGTGTGTTTCGGGTCGGCAATCAAGCCCGCTAAAATTTGAGCTTCATGAATGCCGGTTTCCCACAATTGCAGCGCCAGCGCATGATTTGTCCCGACAGCGTTTGCCAACTGGCGCACATCCGGCATTCTCACGCCAAGCGCGGCGGCGTTGTTGATGCCTGCGCGAGCCATGCCAGCTTGTCGTTCCGGCGTCGCCAGCGCTCGTAATTGATTTAAAATATCGTCAATCGTATTCATCGTGAATATCTTCGTTCTGTTGTGATTTTGAACGTTCCTTCTAAAAGAAGAAGCCTCTGCTGTCAAATAATTTCTGATAGCCTCTTCGAAATGGCGGGTCGTTCGGAAATATCAGAAGAATGATGATTGGAACATGCTGGAATTTCCCTCCGTTTTCTTCCTTGACATAAACCTTTTGTCTTTGCAAGTGTGCCATTTATTGTGTTTGTGCTGATTTTTTGTAAATGTGGCATTGGTTTGGGTGAAAGAAAAAATATGAAAAAAACCTGGTTGAATAGCGTGTTCTGTAGCCTGATGTTGCTTGTGTCGTCATTCAGCGCTGCGGAAGAACTGACCGTTTACCTCCCAACGCTGGATGATCTGCCGGGATGGAAAATGGAAGATGCGCCGCAGCAGGCGAAAGGCGATGAATTATTCTCGATGGTTGACGGCGCGGCGGAAGTCTATTTCGAATATGGTTTTTCCCGCGCGCTTGTCCAATATTATGCCAACGATCAGGGGCAATCGCTGCAAATCGAAATCTATGAAATGACCGATCCGGCGGCGGCGTATGGGATTTTCAGCTTTCATGCCGGAGATGAAAGCCAGCCGATTGCGATTGGGCGGGATGGTATCATCGGCGAATATTACCTGTCATTCTGGCAGAACGCATATTTCGTGATGCTTTCTGCCTCTGACCCCGCCCCTGAATTACTCGATCTGCTGAAGCAGATTGCGCAGAAAATGGCGGCAAAACTTCCTGCCAAAGGAGAGCGGCCAGCATTGGTGATGCGCTTGTTGGCGCAGCACCCCGCGCCGCTTGACGTTAAATATATCAAAGGAAAGCTCGGCCTGTTCAATCTCACCTCGTTCGATGCAGACGTGACGAACGGATTCGATGAAGGCGCGATTGCCGATTTTGATGAGTTCGAGATCGTGTTGCTGCATTATCGCGGCGAACAGGCGCTTGCCGCAAGTTTCGAGCAAACGCGGGATATGTTCGAAACGGGCGCAACGACTCGATATTTTACGAAAGAGGCGCAATCGTTTTCCTTTATTGACAAAGAAGGAACGCCGATTTACGGAGTGGCGCAGCAGAGCTTGTTCTGCCTGATTTCAGGCAAGCAACCGCAGGGGGCTGCTGATGTTTGCCGGGCGATAATGACAGACTAACGCCTGAAAGTTCTTTGGCTTCCTGCTTGACAAACCGGATAAACAGCATGATTATGATAAAATGAATGAGAACCTGTCGGTTCCTGAAGTTCAAAAAGTCATTCGTAATAACATGAGATGTTGTGTTGAAAAATAAGTGTCTGTTTTTGAAATGGAGGATAATCACATGAAATGGAATCGTTTGTTGGCTGTTATTATTGTCGTGATGCTTGGATGCAGTGTTGCCTGGTTGCCGCAAGAAAGCCGCGCGGAGGAGAAAAAACCGCGCACGATTTTTTATCTGTTCTGGGGCGATGGCTGCCCGCATTGCGAAAAAGAACGCGAATTTCTGTTCAAAATTCGGAAGGACTACCCGGAAGTTGAAATGCGTTGGTTCGAAATCTGGAATCATCCTGAATATGCCAAATTAGCCGACGCGCTCAGCAAAACGTATAAATTGAAAGCGGTCAGCGTGCCGATGACCTTTATCGGCGACTGGAATGTGATTGGCTTCCAATCGGCGGAAACGACGGGCGTTCAGATTATGCAGCAACTTGATAAATGCGCAAACGAGGGCTGCAAAGATACGCTTGATCTGCTTGGCCCGCGCGCGGATGTGGAAAAAATTCGCGAGGAAGCCGCCAAGCAAGCCCCGACAGACTGGGAACTCTTTCCCGTTGCCGTTCCAAAAGACGAATCAAAGTAGATGGCATCCCTGCCAGGGTTGATGAACATTAAAAGATTATAGATGTGAGCATTGAAAATGACTAACTGATGTTACGCAGCGCCGCCGACAATTCCCCTCCTGGGAGGGGCAAGGGGTGGGTTCGTCCGTGAGTGATTGCTCGTGTCAAGAACCC
>DF820458.1:818560-840994 GCA_000739515.1 Candidatus Moduliflexus flocculans | reverse complement strand
ACAATTCCCCTCCTGGGAGGGGCAAGGGGTGGGTTCGTCCGTGAGTGATTGCTCGTGTCAAGAACCCACCCCCAACCCCTCCCCGGAGGGGAGTGTGCGGTCATTCGTCTCGAATCGGCTGCGTAACATGAGTGACTAACAACAGACCTCACAGGTCTTTGAAACCTGTGTGGTCTTCTGACAAATCAACACTCGCATCTATATTTCGGTCATGACAAGCACCCTCGTTTCCTGAGCGTGTCGAAGGGAACGAGCCTGTTCGTTTCGACACGCACAACGAGCGGGATTGCTGCTTACACCGCGTAACATCAGTGGGGAATCGTCAACCCTGACAGGGATAGTTTATTGCCGAGAGGAACAATAGTATTATGCCAGCGCATATTATTGATGGAAATCAGATCGCCCGTGCAATTCGGGCGGAATTAACGCAAGAGATCGAGCAATTAAAAACCGAATATCAGATCACACCCGGCCTTGCGACCGTTTTAGTCGGTGAAAATCCGGCGTCGCAATCCTATGTTCGCATGAAAAATAAGGCATGTCACGAAATGGGCATGTATTCCGAGCAGCACACGCTCCCCGCGACTGTTTCGGAAACCGAACTGCTCGCCCTGATCGCGCAGTTGAATCAGGCCAAGAACATTCACGGCATTCTTGTGCAACTGCCGCTGCCGAAACAGATTGACGAACAGAAAATCATCGAAGCGATTCTGCCGGAAAAAGACGCCGACGGCTTTCATCCGATGAATATGGGCAAATTGCTGATCGGCCTGCCGGGATTCCGCCCCTGCACGCCTTACGGCGTTCAGAAAATGCTAACCTATTCCGGCTATGATCCCGCTGGAAAGCATGTCGTGGTTGTCGGGCGCAGCAATATCGTCGGCAAACCGATTGCCAACCTGCTGCTGCAAAAGGAAAAAGAGGCGAATGCCACCGTCACGGTCTGCCATTCCCGCACCGCTAACCTGCCGGAAATTGCGCGACAGGCGGACATTCTGATCGCCGCCATCGGCCAGCCGGAATTCATCACTGCCGAGATGGTGAAAGATGGCGCAGTCGTGATTGATGTTGGCGTGAATCGCGTGGAAGACCCGTCCGCGCCGAAAGGCTACCGCCTTGTCGGCGATGTGAAATTCGATGAAGTCGCGCCGAAATGCGCCGCGATTTCTCCCGTGCCAGGCGGTGTCGGCCCGATGACGATCACCATGCTGCTGCATAATACGGTGCAGGCCGCGAGAGCGTCTATTCGCGGTTAAAAGGGATTGAAAAAATGATGAAAGTCCCGCATCCAATACAATATCAGGGGAGCAAACGGGCGCTTGCGTCGAATATTCTCCGATATCTTCCAGAGCGATTCGGCAGGCTTGTCGAGCCATTTGCTGGAACCGCCGCCATGTCAATCGCATGCGCGGCGCGAGGAAAGACGCAGGTTTTTTGGATGAACGATTTCAACAAACCGCTCGCCGAATTGCTTGGCATGATCATCAACCGGCCATTCGAAATCGCGGATGCGTATGAGCAGATTTGGAATCAGCAACATGATGATTCTATCGAACATTATTATCGCGTGCGAGAGGATTTCAATCGAACGGGCGACCCGAAATTTTTCCTGTATCTGCTTGCGCGTTGCGCGAAAGGCTCAGTGCGATATAACGCGGAGGGTTTGTTCAACCAAAGCCCCGATAAGCGGCGGCGCGGGACGCTCCCGAAAACGATGCGGGAAAATATTTTCGGCGTCTCTGCCCTGTTGAAAGGAAAAGCCGTCGTATCATCGCATGATTATAAAGATGTGCTTGCGAATGTCAATGAGGATGATGTTGTCTATATGGATCCGCCGTATCAGGGCGTGTGCGGCGATAGGGATTCGCGCTATTTTGCGGGCATTTCTCATGACGAATTTGTCGAGGCATTATCAGAATTGAACCGCCGCCAGATTCGTTATGTCGTCAGTTATGATGGGCGAACGGGAAACAAGACGTTCGGCGCGTCTATGCCGGAGAGTTTGGCATTGACGCTGATCGAATTGGAGGCGGGACGTTCTTCGCAAGCCACCTTGCTTAGGCGCGATGCGATCACCGTCGAATCATTGTACGTGTCTTCGCGGTTGGCTGCCGAGGTGAAGGCGTTGCCACATTTTCACAGACGGCGCGAAACAGCGCAACTTGCACTCATGGAGTCAACAGCACATTATGTCGAAAACATACCCGAAAGCATTTCTTGAACGTTGCCACGCCGTGACAGCAAAACGTCCTAAAACGGTGATTGAGCATATTTTAAAACATGGACAGATCACCACAGAAGAATTGAAAGAACTATACGGATACAATCATCCTCCGCGAGCAATTCGAGACGTGCGAGAACAAGGCATTCCACTCGAAACATTTCGCGTGACGGGTTCTGATGGGAGAAAAATCGCCGCGTATCGTTTCGGTGATACAAACCCCGAAAGATTCAGAAAATTATCTGGACGAACCGGCCTTTCCAAAAAAATCAAAGCCGTTCTTGTTGAAAAATATGGCTGCCAATGTTTCATTTACCTTGAAAAGATGGATGAAAGCGAACTTCAGATCGATCACCGCGTTCCTTACGAAGTTGCTGGTGATGACGAAAGTATCGAACCAAATCCCAATGACTTTATGTTGCTTTCCGGGTCTGCAAATCGTGCAAAATCATGGTCATGCGAACATTGTGAAAACTGGCAAACATCAAAGGAGAAAAATATTTGCCTTTCTTGTTATTGGGCATACCCTGAAAACTACGCACATGTCGCAATGAGACAGGTGAGGCGACTTGATATGATCTGGCAAAATAACGAAATTGGGCAATATGAACAACTGAAACATGATGCGAACTTATCAGGGCAGACAATCCCTGAATTCGTGAAGAAGCTTATTGAAAAAGCGATTGAACGCAAACGCGAAATCGCATGATTGATATATGAAAAAACGGTCGTTCTGGAAAATTGTCAAAAAAACCGCATTATTTCTGACGCTCGCGTTCGTGATTCTACTCACGCTGGCGACTGTTGGTTATTACCTGTTTTTTGCGGAGATGGTGGATCGCTGGCTGACGAACATGGCGCAAACGACATTGACTGAACAACTTCAGCGCGAAGTGTCGGTTGAGCAAGTGCATCTGAGTTTCCCCAATCCGAAAATCGTTGTTTCCAACGTCGCGATTGCCCGCCAGCAACAGTTGTCGGAAGGTGTGCTGCTGTCCGCGAAAACGTTGCAGGCACGGCTGCTGCTGCGCAACCTGCTCGCCGGGCAGATTGCGATTGACAATATTTTTTTAGATGCGCCTGTTATCTGGGTCGAATTTGATGAACAAGGCCATTCCAATCTGCCGACATTCGATTCAAAAGAGCCAAAAGAACCATCGAAATTCGATGCTAATGCGATTATCAAACGCCTGATATTTCCCGATATTCGGTTGCGCAACGGCTCAATCCATTTCGCGCACCGCCAGTTGCAGCTTGCGGCGGATATTCCTGATTTGAACATCGCCGGATCGTTCAAATTATCCGATTTTTCAGGACGGGGAAATATTTCACTTGAAAACAGTATCGTCGAATTTCAGGATCGCGGCAAATTGGCGGTCGGCATTTCAGGCAAATTCCGCTACAAAAACGATGCTGTGACATTATCTGCGTTGACGCTCAAGGCAGGCTCGTCCGAAATCACGCTTGATGGCAAAGTTGTTAATTTCAGCAAGCCGGAACTCGCTCTTTCTGTCGCCGCCGATGTTGTGCTGGAAGAAATTGATCGCTATGCGAAACTTGATCAAAATTTACGCGGCAAGGCGCATCTGACCGGCGATGTCACTGGCACGATTCCCGCTGTCGCTGCGAACCTCCATCTCAGCCTGAAAGAAGGGACGGCGTGGCGATTGGCGTTTGCAAACGTCGAGACGGACGCGCATTATCAAGATTTGCGGCTGATGCTCTCGAATTTGGCGCTCGATATGTGGAACGGCCACGTTACCGGCGAAGGCAAGCTGTCGTTCGTCGGAACGCCGGGTTATGACGCCGCGCTTGATCTGGCGAATGTGGAGTTATCGCAAGTCAACAGCATTCTGGATGCGCCGATTGACATTGCCGGGGCGGTCAGCGGCAAAATCGCGGTGCAGTCGAAAACGTTTGCGTTCGAAGATTTGAATCTGCAAGCGCAACTCGCGCTTCAGGGGAATAATTTTTACGGCGTGCCGGTCGCGAGCGGCGCGTTGAATATTGGCATCAAAGACCGCACACTCCTGATTGATTCCCTTGACGCGAATCTTTTTCGTGGCACGCTTCACGCGAACGGCACATTGGCGTTGTTCGACGATTTCGTGTATCAGGTCGCGCTGAATCCTGGCGCAATCGAATTGGCGGACGTGATGGGCATCCTGCCGGATCCGCCCGCTGTTGCCGGACAATTGAGCGGAAAAATTTCCGCGAATGGCAGTCATTTCGATCTGCCGCACCTGAGCGCCGAAGCGGATTTGGATTTGACTGCTCTCGATGCGTACAAGGTGAAAGCGGAACGCCTGAAACTTGCGGCGACAATTCGCGAGAATATTGTGCATCTCACTTCGCTTGATGCGGTGATGTTCGGCGGAAATGTCAAGGCCGCCGGAGAACTCGCATTATCTGATTTTGCGTATCAGGCCGCCGTTGATTTGAGCGCCATCAATCTGAAAGATGTCGGGGCGATTTTCCCTCAGCCGCTTGCCATTGCCGGACAATTGAACGGCAACATTTCCGCGCATGCGAGCGATTTCAACCTGCCGCATCTAACCGCTGACGCCGCGCTGGAATTGACTGGCGTGGAAGCCTACAATGTGCAATCCGAACGCCTGAAACTCGACGCGACGCTGCGTGACAATACCGTGTTTCTAAAATCGCTTGACGCCGCGATGTTTGGCGGGAAGATTCTGGCAAACGGCCAGCTTGCGCTGTTCGATATTTTCGCTTATCAAGCCACAGTGGATTTGACGACGATTGATTTGGCAAAAGTCATGAATTCTTTGCCGAATCCACCTGCCGTTGCCGGGCAATTGACCGGGACGGTATCTGCGAATGGCAGTCATTTCGATTTGCTACACCTGACCGCCGACGCCTCTCTTAACGTGGCCGATCTCGATGCTTACCAGATTCAGGCCGAACGCCTGAAACTCGACGCGACGCTTCGTGATAATACCGTCCATCTTGCGTCGCTTGATGCCGCCGCCATCTTTGGAGGCAGCATAAAAGCTGCCGGGCAACTTGCGCTGTCCGAAAATTTTTCTTATCAGGCGACGGTCAATTTGGACAAAATCGATCTGGCTGCCGTGATGAGCATTTTTCCAGAACCGCCTGCTGTTGTGGGGCAATTGACCGGAACTGCATCCGCAAGTGGCAGTCATTTCGATCTGCCGCATGTGACCGCCGACGCCGCGCTTGAACTCACCAATATAGACGCCTATAACGTGCAATCTGAACGCCTGAAAGTTGACGCGACGCTCCGCGAGAATGTCGTTCACCTGACTTCGTTTGACGCTGCTATGTTCGGCGGAAAAATCCTGGCAAACGGCCAAATCGCGCTCTCCGAACATTTTCCGTATCAAGCCGCCGTTGATCTGAGCGAGATCGATCTCGCGAACGTGATGCGCATTGTGCCGAATCCGCCGGCTGTTGTTGGAAAGTTGAGTGGCAAACTCTCGGCGCAAGGCAGCGATTTCGACTTGCCGCACCTGACCGCCGATGCTGCGCTGGAATTGAGCGATATTGACGCCTACAACGTGCAGGCCAAACAGTTGAAACTTGACGCCGCATTTCGCGAGAATACAGTATATCTTTCTGCGTTGGATGCCGCCGTCTTTGGCGGAAAAATCTTCGCAAGCGGGCAATTGGCGCTGTCTGGCGATTTCCCGTATCAGGCGACAGCGGATTTGACGGCGATTGATCTAAAAACTGTGGCGGGCATTTTACCGAATCTGCCCGCTATATCGGGGCAATTGACCGGCAACGTCTCAGCGCAGGGAACGAATTTCGACTTGCCGCATTTGAGCGCCGACACCGCGCTGGAATTGACCGACATAGATGCCTATAACGTTCGCGCCGAACGCCTCGAAATTGATGCCGCGTTCCACGACAATGCCGTGCAACTGAAAACGCTGCACGCGACGGCATTCGGTGGCAAAATTCTGGCAAGCGGGCAACTCGCGTTATCTCAGAATTTCCCATATCAGGCGACGGTGGAGTTAGCGGCGATTGATCTGGCAACGGTAATGGGTGTTCTGCCGGATCCGCCTGCTGTCGCCGGCCTGCTGAACGGCAAACTCTCCGCGCAGGGAACGGATTTCGATCTGGCGTATCTGACGGCGGACGCGCAGCTTGACGTAACCGATCTGAACGCCTATAACGCGAAAACTGGCCGCTTGACGACGCGCCTGAGCGTCAAAGACAACACGGTCTATCTAACGGCGTTCGATGCCGATATTTTTCAAGGAAAGATTTCCGCAAGCGGGCAGGTCGGCCTGACGAAAGATTTTCCGCTTCAGGCGCAACTGAATCTGAGCGCGATTGATTTGGCCGACGTGATGAAAATCTTGCCGAATCCGCCTGCGGTGACGGGGCAATTGTCCGGCAGCTTGACCGCGCAGGGCAGCCCGCTCGATTTGCCGCATTTAGTGGCGGAAGCGCAATTCGACGTGACGAACGTGAATGCCTACGACGTGCAGACTGGCCGCTTGACGACGCATTTGAGTGTCAAAGAAAATGTCGCGAATTTGACGGCGTTCGAGGCTGATTTATTCGAAGGAAACATTTCCGCGAGCGGGCAGATGCAATTGTCGGACACATTCCCGTATCAGGCGCAAATCAATTTGAATGCGATTAATTTAGCGGCAGTGGCGGGCATGTTGCCGAATCCGCCCGCGATGGCCGGACAATTGACCGGCAGCGTCTCCGCCAGCGGCAGTCACTTCGATTTGGCGCATTTGCAGGCCGACGCCGCCTTTGATCTAACGAATTTAGACGCCTACAACGTGCAATCGGAAAAGATGACGCTTAAAGCGACGGCTGTTGATAATGTGGTGCATATGACCTCTTTCGACGCCGACGTTTTCGGCGGAACGATTGCCGCGACCGGCGAACTTGTGCTGTCTGAAAATTTCCCGTATCAGGCGACGGTGGATTTAACGACGATTGATTTAGCAAATGTGACGGCCATTCTGCCGAATCCGCCTACAGTTGCGGGGCAATTGACCGGTAAAATTTCGGCGCAGGGCAGCCATTTCGATCTGCCGCATTTGAACGCAGAAGCAGACTTGAATATCGCCAATCTCGATGCGTACAATGTCGCAGTGAACAGCCTGAAAACGCAAGCCGAATTCCGCGACAATACGGTCTTTCTGAAGGCATTTGACGCCGATATTTTTAACGGGAAGGTGAGCGCGTCCGGCAATCTCACCCTGTCCGAAAACTTCCCGTATAACGCGAACGTCACGCTGGCGGCAATTCATCTTGCCGATGTGATGCAAATTATTCCCGATCCGCCCGCCGTCTCCGGTCTGCTGAACGGCAGCGTCTCCGCGCAGGGGAGTCATTTCGACTTGCAGCATCTGGCCGCCGATGTGAAGCTTAATCTGACCGATCTCGACGCCTACGATGTTCAGGCGAAACGGATTGCCGCAACGACGCAGCTTTGCGACGGGCTGGTTTCGCTTTCCGATTTTACCGCCGAATTATTCGACGGCAGCATCAGCGGAAACGGCGAATTTGCGCTTGCAGACGACCGCCTGCCGAAATTTAAGGCGGCGCTCGATATTCGGAACATTTCGGTCGGCGCAATTTTACAGCAATTTGCGCCGCAGCTCGCGCAGCAAGGGTTGAAAATGACGGCAAGCCTGAGTGGAAAGATTTCGACGCAAGGGGCGAGTTTCGAGCTTCAGGATATTCAGGCTGACGCGGATATGCAGAGCGCAGGCGAAATGCTCGTTTCGAAGGCATCCGCGCCCGTTCCTCTTGCGCTGCGCATGAAAACCGGACTGCGGAAACAGCAGGCGAAACTTGAGGTGCTTTCGGTGGATTCGTCCGCGCTGCGACTTGATGTGACCGGCGGGGTCAATTTGAACAAAGGCGTGACGCTTGACCTTGTCTATCAAGTTGCGTCCGACAATCTGAATGCGCTGATGACGCAGGTCGCGGCGTTTGTGCCGGGCATGGGAAACGATTCGCCGCTCTCCAAATTTTCGGGAGACATTCAGCAGATTGCCGGAACCGCGCGCGGCGCGATTCCTGATGTGGAAATCACGGCGAACGCGCATTTGACCAACGCCGATTTTTTCTGGGCGCAGGCGGATGACGTGGCGCTTGACGCCGGATTCAAAAACAATATCGTCACCGTGAACACGGCGCGGATCGCCTATAAAAGCGCAGTCATTGACGCGAGCGGAACGGTTGATCTCGCTGGAAAATCCGGCATGACGGTCAATATCCCGATCCGGCTCTCATCCGGCCAACTCGCTGATTATTTAGGCATCGGCAAACAAGCGCTGCCAGTTTCCGGCGAACTGCGCCAGATTGATGTGCTGGTTCAAGGCGCTGTCAATGATTTGCAGGCCGACGCGACATTGAATATCCGCAAAGGAAACGCCTACGGCCAGAGCTTCGACGAACTGACCGGCGACATGGCATTAGCGGAGAACCGCGTGACGATTTCGTCGCTGCAAGTTAAAAAGAACGGCGGCACGATTGATCTGAAAGGTTTTTACGGGTTCGACCAGTCGTTTGATGTCAAACTTTCGGTGGACAACATCAATTTCCGAGACATTGACCAATTGAAATCTGTGGCGGTGCAGTACACCGGGCGCGTGGATATGACATTGGCCGCTCATGGAACGGCGCAAAATCCTGTGGCAGAAGGGAAAATCGTCCTGAATTCGCTGACGTATAACGAGCGCCCGATTGAAGATATTGTCTGTACAATTTCCGCTAAAGACCAGAAGGCATCGGCGCTGTTGAAAACGTTTCGGGAGAAATTGCAGGTCACGTTCAACCTCGGCCTGACGCCAGACTTGCCGTATCGCGCTGAACTTTCGATGCAGCAGGCGGAAATTGAACAGATGATTTCCACCGTGATGGAGTGGAAAGGCGTGACCGGCCTGATTACCGGCAAAATCGCGTCTGAGGGAAGCCTGAAAAATATGCAAAACATCTCGGCAGACGTGAAATTGAGCGAATTGAGTCTCGATGTGTACGGGCAGAAGCTCAAGAATAGCCATCCGATTGATCTGGTTGTGACCGAAAAAAAATTGACCGTTAATTCGCTTGATATGCGCGGCGATGAGTTGGGGTTATATTCACAAGGGTTTCTCGATTTTCAAGGAAATTTTAATCTTGATGTTGACGGCATTATTGATTTGCGGGCTATCGAGCCATTCATTCCCGATGTTGCGGGAATTCTGGATTTAGACGGACGCGCTCAGGTGATTTGCAGCCTGCATGGGACATTTAAAAACCCGGAGATTGATGGAATTTTCGAATTAGGGAACGTCAGAATCAAGCACCGCGCCTACCCTGATCCGGTATGGGACGTGAACGGAAAAATCGCAATTTCGAAAGATGAAATTCGTATTGCTGGCCTCACCGGCAAAATCGGAAAAGGGGATTTCGAAATCTCCGGTTCGACTTCGCTTGATGGACTGATGCCGAAGGAGTTCTCTGTGAAACTTAAGGGGAATCAGATCGCCGTGAACGGCCTTATTCCAGAGTTATCATTTACAGTTTCTCCAACAGTGCGATTTTCTGGAACGTTGCAGCAGCAGAAATTGGCGGGCGAAATCGTGATTCATGAAGCGCTTTATACGAAGGAACTCGATTTACAGGAATTTATCGGCAATAAAAATCGAAAGATTTCGCTGGTTTTGCCCGGTGGCAACGCCGCAAAACCCAAAGAGACGTTGACATTGGATATTTCCGTGAAAGCGCTGAAAGATGTGCGCTATAAAAATAAATTAGCCGATATCGAAATCCGGGCGAATCCGCTGCGAATTATGGGAAGTCCGTTAAACCCGCAAATTCAGGGGCGCGTGGAAGCGTTGAACGGCAAAATCCTGTTTGGCGACATCCAATACAATATTATCGGCGCGGTGTTTGATTTTATAGACCCGTCGCGCCTGAACCCCGAAATGAACGTGAACGTGCAAACGGTCATTCAAAATTACGCAATTACCTTGCTGATTCAAGGAAATCTGGATCAATTCACGTTAGACATGAGTTCCGATCCGCCGTTGAAAGACGGTGAAATCGCCAGACTGTTAGCCATTGGAATGGGCGATCAGATGAATGCGTCGAATTTCCTGATTAAACCGGTGCAGACGGTCGTAGAAGGGAGATTAGAGGATATTTTTAAACTGGATCGCATCTCGGTAGATGTCGATCCGCTGCTTTCGAAAGGAAGCAGCAACGCCTCACCGACCGTGACGCTGATGAAGAAATTTTTCGATGTCTTAGCGTTTTCGTTTACGACAACGGTGGGCGGTACTGAACGAGAACAGTTATTTAAGGTGGAGTACGATGTTTCCGATAATTTGGCGATTGAAGCACAACGCAACGAACTTGGCGAAATGGATTCGATGTTTACATTTAAGTTCAAGTTGAAATAGCATCAGGGCAAAATAGTAGGGGCAGACCCCCGTGTCTGCCCCTACTATTTTGGCGAACCCCCATTGTTCGGGCGAACACAGGGGTTCGCCCCTACATGACGAATCCAAATTTCATGATGTGCCCGCCGGCTTATTCTCCGTATCGGCGAGGGTCAAAACGCCGACCACGTCTTGCGGCGAGGAGCATTTTCGCAAGGCCGCCCGCGTGGTGCCATGTTGAAGCATCCCGGAAATCGTGGAGAGAAATTTCAAATGGCTTTGCGCGTCGTCTTCCGGAGAGACGATTAGGAAAAACAGGAACGCGGGCTGCCCGTCGAGGCTCTGAAAATCAGCGCCTTCTGGTTTCTGGCCGAAGGCGCAAACGACCTCTTTCGCGCCGCGCGTTTTGCCATGCGGAATCGCGATGCCGTCGCCGATGCCGGTGGACATCAGCCGTTCGCGTTCCATCACATCCTGAAACACCGCCGAAATATTGCTGATTTTGCCCGCTCGCTGCAACACTTCCAATAATTCTAAAATCACGCCTTCTTTGGTGGCGGATTGCAGCGGAATTTTCATGACATCCGTTGTAAAAATGTCGCTCAGCCGGAGCGCTGCGCGTTTCGCCACTGGGAGAGGTGCTGCCGCTGATGGCCGCTGCAAGAATTCTTCTTCGCCGATTGTCCACGATTTCCACTGCATCAACGTCTTTTCCGACAGAATCAACCCGACGATTTCGAAAAAAATCAGCGCAGGCAAAATCACATTCAAGACCGCCTCGCCATTCTTCAGCACGATGGCGACATACGTCGCTTCCACCGCCGCCACGCCCGCCTGCGGCAGCATCAACTTCGGCAGGCAGCTCTGGATTTTGCGATCCTGCGTGGTCAATTTCGCGCCGAGCCGCGTACCGACCAGCTTGCCGATGGAGCGCGTCGCGATATACAGCGCGACGTAGCCGATGGTATCGCCGCGAATCGCGTCAATCCGAATGTTTGCGCCAATCAGCGCGAAAAACATCAGGTTGAAAAACGGCGAAATCTCTTCGTGTTTCAGCGATTTGAATAACTCGGCGGTATGAAAATTCGAGATGCACATGCCGGTCACGACCGGCACGAGGATAAAGGGGAGATGGAAGCGCATGGCGATGCTGACGCCGACGGACATCAGGCCGACAACGACAAACATCACAGCCAGCGATTTCGAGGGGCGCTCATTAAACACATTCCAGAGCAGATCGAATTTCGCGTCGTTCGACTGCTCGGTTTGCTCGCTATTCACGCGGACGTCTCGAATGATGAATTTGATCAGCAAAAAGGCTAACAGCCCGATCAACAGCGCTAAGCCGACTTCATTGAATGCGTGAAACGCCGCTTCGGAAAAGGGAATATCCCTTCCCTTCTGTGTGCCGATAGCGAATTGCACGACAAGCGAAAACACAATCACTTCGATCAGATCGTCTAACACGATCATGTTCGCAAGCACGTGCTGAATTTCCCCTTCAAGCCGGAGTTTGCTGCTGACGACATACGTCGCGGCGTGCGAGGTCGCAAGGCCGATGCTGCCGAGAATCAGCGCGGCGAACAGGTCGTAGCCGACCAATAAAAAGCCGCCCGCCACGAAGATGAACGTCGTGACAATCTGCGCCAGACAGAGCATCACGCCGCGCCAGCCGAATCCTTTGAGCTTTTGCAGGTGCAGTTCTTCGCCGAGGCTGAAGGCGACGATGCTGAGGAAGACGAAGGTGAAAAAATAAAAATTGCGAAAGGCGAGCGTGTACTCGTCGCCGCTGATATGCACGACCTTCAGCAGATACGGATTGACGAGAATGCCGCCCACAAGCTGCCCCACCAACTCGCCGAGATTCAGCGACGCCGTCAGCTTGCCCATGAAATGCGCCACTAAAATCAGCAGCCCGAAACTCAGCAATTGAATATGAATCGAACCTAAGTGTTCCATGTTGCGCGAAACTCCCAGAGGTTGAAGCCTCTGTCTGCATTCCATTACCCTTTCAGGACGGCATTCACCTTGTTATACGCCGGAAACGCTTCGATATATTCGTCTGACTATCAGGTCATTCTTACGCATGTTGTCTCGCCATTTCGATTAAAATCCCCATGATTTTGGGAAGATGACTGATATAATACGCATCAGCGTCAATGTACGCGATTTCTCCAGTCAATTTGACGAATTTCCATTCGTTACCGGTCGTCACCGCGCCATAGACGGTGGCGATGCCCGCGTTTTCCTGCTGATTGTAAAGCGTGGCGGCGTACATTTCCGCAATACACTGCCCTAATCCGCTGATGATGTTTTCGTTTTTCGCCTCGACAATGGCAATCACCGGGCGATCCAAATAGAGTTGCTCTGGCGATTGGCTGATGATGAAATCGCAAAATCCGGCCAGCCCCTTTTCTTTGTCCACATTGAAATCAATGCCGGAAAAGAGGCTGATGTTGTTCGCTAATTGTTCTTTCAATTCCAGTAAAATATTGATGATAATCAATTCCGAACGTGCTTTTTCCGTGTTGATCGCCAATGCTAACGGCAGATTGCGCTTCAGCGTTTCTTGCAGATATGCGCTGATTTCAACCTCTGAAACGGCGGAAAACAATGATTCGTTTTCAATAATTCGAAGTTGTAATTCGGATTTGACTCGTTTCAACGTAAAATCGCTATACGCCATGCTCTTTCCTCCTTCAAATTGCGGGAACACAGTCCCGCTACCGGGATCGCCGTCATCCTGACGGCAGGCGGTTTGCGGGCTAATTCGGTCATGCCGCCTTGCGCGTCAACAATCGTGCGCAACGCAAGCAGAAACGCCTCTTCGTTGCCATCCTGCTCATAGGCTTCAAACGAAGCCTGCAAATATGCGACGGCTTCAAGCGGTTCTCGCACAGTGTCTATCACGAATTCTCGATAATTTCTCATGATACGATTCATTTGCGCGTATTTTCAAAATCTGCGTGGATGATGTCAACTTTTTAAAACATTCTTCTCTTGATTCTTGCCCAATCATAAACATGAAAAAAATAACTATGAGCCTGCGTTTCTTCATTTCATGAAAAGTAGGTTTCGCCGTAGGCGATGTGGTTTTGTAGAACGGTATCCACAATAATGCGATCATTCGCCGTAGGCGATACGCCCTCTGCAACCGCTACGCGGTAGAAATGCCCTCTTATCCCGCCTTCTACAATACCTCAAGCCCTACGGGCTAAATAATTACCGTAATTGTAGGGGCGTTCAATTGAACGCCCCTACTTATCTTACAGTAAACCCGTGCGTTCGTTGAATTTCCGGATCTGGCGGTCAATCGCGCCGACCTGGCCGTGAATCCCTTCCCAGTAGTCGTCATCATACCATTGCGCGTTCAGTTCCTCCATGTCGCGCCCCTGCTGTTCGACCCAGGTGTAATATTTCAGATGATGCACTCGCTTGCGCTCGTTGTAGGTCAATTCCAGCATGTAATCGGTGGACACGCCCTGCAAATGCTGATGGTAATCTACGGCGGCGTCAATCATGGTGTATGCGCCGAATTCGGCGGTCAATTCCTCTAAGCGCGAGCCATAGAGTTCCATCGAATCGGTCAGCACGGTCAGCACGATGTCGCGGGAGGTGAGTTCGTAGTATTTGGCGAATTTGATCGCTTGCAGCAGGTTTGCCGTCCCAGAAATGCCGACGAGCGAGAGCTTTTCGATCAGTTCGACCGGCACGCCCCGCGTTTTCAGATATTCCTGCCCGACTGGCTCGTTAAAGAGCCGAATCAGCGCCATCGTGTCGCGGTCGTCAATTGCGATGACGAGGTCGGTATTTTTGACGTTGTGAATCCAGGGGACATGTTTGTCGCCGATCCCTTCGATGCGATGCGCTCCGAAGCCGTTATTCAGCAGCGTGGGGCATTGCAGCGCCTCGCCTGCCGCGATTTTGCTGGTGGGGAAGACCTTCTTCAAATAGTCGCCGCAGCCAATCGTTCCCGCCGAGCCGGTGGTGACGGTGACGCCTGCATAGCGGTCTTTCGCCCCCATCGCCTGCCGCAGCACCTCTTCCATCGCGTGACCGGTGACGTCGTAATGCCAGAGATGGTTGCCGAATTCCTCGAACTGGTTGAAAATCATGATGTTGTCTCTGGTGTTGCGCAATTCCCAGCATTTGTCGAAAATCTCTTTGACGTTGCTCTCCGTGCCGGGCGTGGAAATCACTTCGCCTGCAACGGTGGAGAGCCATTCGAACCGCTCGCGGCTCATCCCTTTCGGCAGAATCGCAATCGAATCGCAGCCGAGCAATTGCGAGTTATACGCGCCGCCGCGACAGTAATTCCCGGTAGAAGGCCAGACCGCTTTCTGCGTGGTGGGGTCGAATTGTCCGGTGACGAGGCGCGGGGCGAGACAGCCGAAACTTGCGCCGACTTTATGCGCTCCGGTGGGAAACCATTTGCCGACAAGCGCGATGATTCGCGCCGGAACTCCGGTGAGCGACGAGGGAAATTCGATGAAATTCACGCCGCCGAATCCGCCGCCCTGTTTCACCGGCTCGTTTTTCCAGGTGATGCGGAACAGATTCAGCGAATTCACGTCCCACAGGCCGACTTGTCGTAATTTTTCGGTGATGCGCGGGTCAATTTTCTCCGGGTGTTTTTGTTCTTCGAAGGTCGGAATCAGGATGTTGCGTTCTTGCGCCCGCGCAATCGCGTGGGCAAGCTGCTCTTCGTGCATAGTGAGATCGATCATGGTGGAAGCATGGCATATCCGGCGGAGACTTATGCCGCCGCTGAATATGTGATGCATACTTTTTACATTACAACGATTGTTAAGGTGTATTCGCCGTAGGCGATAGGGTTTTGTAGAACAGCGTTTTTATGAATCTAATATTCGCCGTTGGCGATACGCTCCGTAACCGCTACGCGGTAAAAAATATGTCGTATTCCCGATTCTACAATACCTGAAGCCCTACGGGCTAATGATATCGATGCGGTTCTAATCATTCGGCATACTTAAAATGCATGTCAAGAAGAATTGTGGGAAAAGCTGTCAGACACGTTCAACGTGTCTGACAGCTTGAGGAGAAGCGTGAGAATCTACTAAACCTTTATTTTGCTTTTCCGTCACTTCTCATGACACAGCAATAGAGATGAAACAGAGTTCACTTTCAGCGCGGAGGGATGGGATCGTGATCGCACAACATCAGGAACACAAACTTTTTCAGGGAATTACTGAGAAATTGACCCGGCAGAAAATTCGGAAATGCCGGCAGCGGTTAGGGAATGGGCATGATATGGAATTACATGTCACGGTGGCGCAATTATATCAGCATCTTGGGGAAGATTCGCTGGCGTTGGAATCCTATCAACTGGCCGTAAAAAGCCTGTTGCTGCAAGGCATGCCGCTGACTCCCGCTGATAGCGACCATTTAATTAAAATATATAAACGCATTCTGGAATGTTCTCCATTAAACGAAGAAGTTGCCGAGAAATTAGGGCAGGAATATTTGCGGCGCGGCTGGATCTATCGCGCCGTCGAACTGCATACGCTGTTTGCGGAACGGTACGCCAGAAAAGGAGATTATCAGAAAGCGACGCAGCATTATGAGACTGTTTTTACGATTGAACCGGGAAGCATCAGCGCGCGGACTACATGCGCCTTGTTATATTGCCAATTGCGTGACTACGAAAATGCGGCGCGGCAATACGAACAGATTGGAAAGATTTATTTCGAACATCAGCGCTTTGACGGCGCGGTCGAGTATTACCAGCAAGCGGTGATGCTCTCGCCAGAGACACCAGCCTTGCGGGAACGCCTGCAATTGGCACAGCAAATCGTTGCCGGAAAAGTGCCGCCGCAGGCATACCTGCAAATCGGCAAGGAATCGGCACAGCAGGCATCGATCTTACAGCGTTCGCTGGCGGAGAAAGAGCAGGTCGAACGAGAACTGCGCCGAAATATCGCCATGTTGAAACAGCGATACGAACAAGCCACTACGGTAAAAAACGAACAACTTCGGACAACACAGAAGCGGCTCGACGAATTATCTGCTTACGTTGCCGTTACGAAAGATTCGTTAGCGCAAATTGCCTCGGAAAAGCAGCGTTTAGAGGCGCAATTGGCGCAGGAAGCCTCGTATAAGCAAGAATTGGAACATAAATTGGCGAAATTATGCGCGTTAGAGCTTTGCGATTGCGAATCTGGTGATGTCAAGACCGCGTCTCCCGCGCATCGGGAGCGGTCGCGGCGGTTAGATGCGGTGACGGCGCGCTTGCATACTGAAAAAGGACGCCTGGAAGATGCGCTGCACGCCAAATTAGACCAGGTGAATCAGCGTGAAGAAGGGTTGCGGCGCGATTTACAGACGCAGACATCACGCGGCAGCGCGTTGGAACATCAATTGCAGCACGTGCTTGAAGAACATGCCGCGATGGAGCAGCGCCTTCAGGGGCAACTTCACGAAAGCTTGCAGCGCGAACATGCGCTGCAAAATCAGGTAAAGTCGTTGATTGTGCAGCATGAGCAGGTGTTAGCGTATATGACGGATGAAAAGCGTGTGTATGAAGAAAAGTATCAACATGCGCAAGCCGGGAGAAATCAAGCCGAAACGGATTCGATCAGCACCTTGGAACGGCTGAATGGAGAGCTTTCCCGGCAATCTCGCATGGATCAGATGTTATCAGATCAATTTCGTATGTCGGTAGATGAGATTCGACATTTGCTGTATTTTCAAGAGGAAGAAATTCACAAGTTGGAACAGCTTTAAAAATAAGGGGTAGCTATGTTTATGATCGCTCAATCATCAGAAAATTCCGCTCTTTCGGAGCGGCGAAAGCGCGGCTTGAAAAAGAAGCTTGATAAATCGCTGGCGGCATTGCGTCATGATCGCTCCAATCATCAGCTTCATATCGAAATCGGCGATTTCTACGCCCAGCTTGATCAGATCGAACAGGCGGATCATTATTATAGCGCGGCGATTGAATTGCTTCAGCAAGGGGCGGTTGATGAAAAAATCCGGAAGCAGGTGATCATGCTCTATGGCAAAATTTTGAGTCTCATGCCTGAAAACAAATCCGCATATTTGGGGTTGGCGCATGAATACGAGGCTGCCGGGCAAAAAGAAAAAGCGGTGCGGTTTTTGCTCTCTTCTGGAAAACGCGCGTTTGATCAGGCGGCCTATGAATTAGCGTTAGCCTGTTATGATCAGGTGATTGCGATGGGGCGTGGCAACCCGTATCTTATGGAGCGGTGCACGGAGATTTATCTGAAATTAGGCCGCAAAGAAGAGGCGATGACGCATTACATCGAAATCGGCGATCTGTATGCGCGCGAAGAGAAATATATTGATGCGCTTGACTATTATAAAAAGGCCAATGCTGTCGGCGCTGAAAGTCCGGACTTGATTCTGAAGATCGCGCGGATGTATTACGCGATGGAATGGAAAGAAAATGCGGCGGCTGAGTTAGTGAAGTTAGCCGAATATTACGAGCGCAAACAGAATCTCGAAGAAGCGGTAAAGTATTATCAGCACAGTTCGAATCTGGATCAATATAACCAGAAAGCGCGGGAGGGAAAGCTTCGCCTGATGTCTCAGCACGTAGACACGCCGCAATCCGCGGCAGCGGCGGCAACTATATCAGACGCTGACGTGCTCGGCGAATTAGATCAGCTTGAAGATCGGCTGACCGTGTTGAATGGCGAGGAGCATGACGCCACTGATGAACTCAGCGAATTGATTGATTTGACATTTCATGATGACGCGCCACGCGGCAGTTCTTCTGCCGCGCTGCCTCCGATTTTCGGCGATACGCATGAAATTGACGCGTCAGCGCTGCTGGATACGGATTCGCTGCCGCTTCCGGTTTTCGAGCTTGAGGATGATGACGAAGAATCGCAATCTATCGGCGAGGGGGAAATAGAGATGGAACTTGAGGACGATGACGAAGACATCGCATCGGTGGAGGACAACGCGCAAGCAACGCCCGCGCCGATTGTTTGGAATGATCGGCTGAGGGATTTGGAACTCGACGACCAGCAATCTCCCCAGGAAGAGGAGAATCTAAGCCCCTATCCTGATGAGCATGACGCATTAGCCCAGGATGAAGAGGGAATATTCCTGTTGCCCGATAAACCTGACTTCGAGCAGGCTGACGAAGACGGGATTGAAATCTCGATCAATCCGGAACAATTTGATTGGTCGTTTGAGGAGTCAGTAGAAATGCAGCAAGAAATGGCGGAAGAAACGTCGGAACAGACATCTTCGCCCTCAACAGAGGAGTTCGCGCCAATTCCCGATGCCTCGCGCAATGAATTGGAGGAGGCCGCAGAAGCGCTTGTGCAGCAGGTGATGGAAATGGATATTCCAGATGAGCCTGAAGCGCCGCAGCCACCGCAGGAACGCGCTGTGGCGACACCGCCGGAAGAAGCGTTGATCTTTGACGGGGATTCCGCCGACTTGCGCCAGAAATTGCAAACATTGGAAAAACATTTGCAGAACACGGAAGAAGAAAAATATTTCCTTCAAGAGCAATTTGCCGCGCAAATTGGCGATTTAAAGACCAAGGAAGCTCTGGTTCAGCGCCAATACGAAACCGCGCAAAAAGAGCGAAAAGCCTTGAAAGAACGGTTAGATCAGATGATCGCAGCGTATGAAGTGTCGCGCCAAAAGGCTGATCAGTTTGATGATGCGCGTTATGAGACGATGATTCGAAAAATTCAACAGAAAAAAGACGCCTTGCAGCAGCATGTCAATATGCTCTTGCAGGAACGCGAACAAAACGGACATTTTCTGCAAGAAGAATTACAGCAATTAAGCGCGGCCAAAGAGCGATTGCAGCATAATGTAGCTTCAATCCAGCAAGCCAAAGAGCGGGTTGAATTTCGGATCAATACGGAATTGCGCCAGGCGCAGGAGCAGATTCGCAGTTTGAGCGCAACCTCCTTTGAGTTGCAGCAGCAGTTGCAGGCAAAACTGGAAGTCGAGCGTGAACTCCAGGAACAAGAAGAAAAGCTTCACCGCGAAAAAGAGGCGTTACAAGATCAATTCACCGAAACCATTGCCGCCTTGACCGCAGAAAATGAAAGCCTCGAACGCCAGATTTATGAGTTAACGACCAATAAATCGCAGGCAGAACGCGCGTTGAAAAAGAAATTGCATACAGTGTATCATGCGCATCAGCGATTAAAAGGGCGGTTCAAACATATTCTCGCCTCGAAAGAACAAGAATTGACTCGCACGGCGCAGCAACTCAGCGAATTTGCCGATGAATATGTGAAGCTTGAAGGCGGGCTGAATGCCATTCGGACAGAGCGGGACAAACTTGAGGCGATGCTGGTGACAGAAACCGCAACTCGCGAAAAATTGCAGGAAAAATTATTCGGCGTTGAACGTCATATTGATGCATTGGAAGAGCAGGGGACGGGCTTGCTGAATCAGCTTGAGGAAGAATTAAACCGGCAGCTTCTCCTGAAACAATCTACGACGGATGGATTTCAAGAGTCATTAGACGAGTTGGAGCAGTTACTTGCGCGGCAAGAAGAAGAAATTCGCGCGCTGGAGTTGGTGTAATGCCGAGGAGCGTTGCCTGCCGATAGGGAATTTCGGCGGCGAGCCGAGGCTGGTGGAACGCAATATTGCCTGACATGAATGATTGGGGATGACACGATATGACGCCACAGGAAACTCAAGCCGTTGACCGGCAGAAACGATTAGAAGAAAAACTGAAAGTGCATATTCAGCGAGAATACGATCTTGGTGAAAAAGTCATCACTTTGCTGAAGCAGAAAAAACAGCTTGAGGAGCGCCTGCAAGAACAGCAGAAGGCGAAGGAACAACTTGAACAGCAGCTTGCCGATATCTCAAGCGTTAAAGAGGATGTGGAGCAGCAGTTTTTAGAAACGAAAACGACCTTGCAAGCTCAACAGCGCACCTTAAAAACACGCTCTCGCATGATTCTGCAAGAGGAGGAACAATCGCGCGAAAAATTAGGCGAGTTGCACCGCCAAATTGCAGAATTGCAAGGAGAACTCCTGTTTTTAGACGCGCAAAAGGGAGAGGAACAGCAAGAATTAGCGAAACGGATCGTGCAACTTCAGAAAAAAGAACAGGTTCAGCAGCAAAAATTGCGCAAAATCGTGGAGCAACGCGATGAGGTGGAAAAACGGCTGCACCTGATTATCAAAAAATATAACCGGTTGGCCGGAGCGTATAAAAAGGAAAAACACGCGCACGAACAACAGCTTGAAGCGTTGAATCAGGAGCAGATCAATCGAGACGCCCGAATTGAGTTATTGCGCGATGAACAGAAACTCAACGAAGAAACGTTGCTGAAAGAAATCGAGGCGCTGCGCGAGGAAAAATCCGAGCTTGAAGCAAAACTGCAACGCCATGAGCAAGAGAACCCGACGCCAGGTTGGTCGCATGACGAGAATCTGCTGCAAGTCATCGAACGGCAGAACCGATATATTCAGGAATTGAAAGACAAAGCGCATCAGCGTTCCACGATGCTGCGTACCGAAAACGAGACGCTGCGGGCGGAAATGGAGGATTTGGCGTCAACGCAGGAAAAAGTCAAATGGGAAAATCAGATGTTAGAGAATTCGCTCAAGGACCTGCAATCCGACCTGGCAGAGTATATGAGCTTAAAACATAAATTCGACGCCGTGCAGCGGGAGAAAGAGAAATTCGAAAAGACGTTTCAACGTCGCTTGCAGTTGTTTGATGAGCAACCCACAGAGAACCTCCAGCAAGTGGTGATGTTTCGGAGCGACGAAAAAACAGAGGCCATTCACGAAGAGATGCCGCCAACGGCCAGTTTTTTCAGCCGAATCTGGCAACGGATATTTCACGGCAGGAAATCGCTTTTCGGCTGGCTCAATATGGCGAATCCACGACTGTTGAATGTGGTGTTGATTGTGGTCGCTGTCTTGTTGATCTTCTCGATTCTTCAATTGATTCCCTGGCAATATATGCGGATTGGAAAGCGAGAAGCGGTTCGGACAACGCTCGATAGCCAGAAAATCGCTAACACGCCTGGCGTGTCGGAAATGACTGGATCGGAAAAACAGACGCCTTCGGCGGCGTCTGCGCCATCCAAAGCGATAACACAGATCGAGCCGGTTGTCACGCCATCGCCCGCCAGGACGCGAACCCCTGAATTGACAGCGTCTCCGACCGCCAAACCGACAGAGCCGCCAGCAAAAACGCCTGGAAAAAAAAACGGCATTAACCGTGTTGAAATGCTCGTTTCCGCCAAATACGCGCCTCGCATAACTGTTTTTCTCTCTCAACAGAACGCGCAGCAGGCGTTCTCCCCATCATTCGAATTCCAGACGATTCAAAATAATCGCATTGTGCGCCGTCATCGCGAACAGAAGCAACGCATCTAAAAAAAGCCGTTCTTGTTGTAACCGCACGCATGATGGGATCACGCGAGATCGGGAGAAAAAATTTTCATTATTTTCTTCAACCAAATTTTAGGCCGCTTGTCAACTCTCCTGAAATTTTCTGAAACAATAGTCCCGCGCATTTCCTCACTTTTCCCTATTATTCCTCATAATTCCCTCTGTGAGATAACTCATGAGGAATCCTGTCTTTCGCTCGCATCACCGATCATGTCCGCATCGCGTTTGCTGTAACTCAAGTAAAAACGCCGCGTTTTAGCGTATCGTTTGCGATCTTGCCCGCGTGATTTCCTCGTTATTCGCCGACTGGCATAGCCATTGCGACATGGGAACGCTGTTGAGTAGCATACAAAATGGAGGGGGATTTATTCATGCAATGAGCATCACGAAGGGAAGATACATTTATGCAAACAACAGCAACTATGCGGACGACCGCATCAATGCC
>DF820458.1:814555-817932 GCA_000739515.1 Candidatus Moduliflexus flocculans | reverse complement strand
TTGAAAAACTGCCGGAAAAGCAAAAAGCGACGGTCATGCTGCGGGTCTGCGAAGGCTTATCGCATCGCGAGGTGTCCCGAATTCTGAAATGTTCCGTCGGAACAGCCAAAGCAAATTATTTTCATGCCATTCGTAACCTGCGCCGATTTATGAGGAATTATATTGCCGCAAACGGCATGGAAGATGTCATTCCGCCAAGTTTTCTTCGAACCGGAGCGCTGGTACATTAGTCATCATCTCAGACCTCAGAGACCTCACGCGTTTCGGACACTTGTGAGGTCTATGGGTCACACCTTTTCCTCCGATTCGATGATAGTCTGTCTTGCCTGCTCAAATCCCTTCACTAATTCTTCGACTTCGCGCTGCTGATGATATGATGGCCGCGTTCGCTCACGCCAGAAAAACCAGATCACCACGCTGAAAAGCAATACAAGCAATAGTAAAATATAGGGATGATACTCAAAAAATGTGACCACGTTGACAATAAACATAATCGGTCTCTTACTTTCCTGTTAATGCAGGCGAATCATGCCATAAATTTTCGGAACACACGCAGCAACGACCTTACAAGCATGATATATTTTTCGGGAGGTGTCAATTTTTTTTAAGCGGATTTTCGTAAATTTGATGGTAATTGTTTAGCAGTCACCACAAAACACACGAAATACACAACAAATAGGGAAACTTCTCATTCATCGGACACATGTCTTGATTTTTTTCGTGTATTTCGTGTGTTTCGTGGTAAATAGTTACATTTGATGTAAAAAAGCCATCAATCGCCTCTTGCGCTCCGAGATTCGGTTTGCGAGAGACTGAGAACGAAAGCCTGAGACGCCGCTCTCGCCATTCTCAGGGAGATGGAAAATTTGCCATCAATTCCGCATTTCCTTGTTGACAGACCTGGCAAGGATGCATATACAGTGAGGCAAATATCATAAAAATGCTAACTTAATAGCATTATTCAGCAACATTGAACGGGCGAGAGGGGGCAAATCTTGGTTTGACCGCGACATCAAGATTTTGCGCTCCTGTGTGAGGTTCAAGAGTTGTACATAATGCTGTCAGCGGAATACAAAGAAGGGCTGCTATGATTTCCTCGCATCCGATGTACACGATCTTGATTGTGGATGATAACCCCAAAAACCTGTTCACCCTGAAAACCTTATTGAGCGAGATGCTCGACGCAGAAATTATCGAAGCATCCTCCGGAGCGGAAGCGCTCGATCAAATTGCCCACCATAAGACAGATTTGATTCTTCTTGATATTAAAATGCCGGATATGGACGGGTTTGAAGTCGCCAGGCTCATTCGCAATCGCAAAAAATATCAAGACGTGCCGATTATTTTTTTAACCGCATTTTATAAATCCGACGAATTTAAACATCGCGGGCTGGAAGGCGGCGCAATTGATTATCTGACAAAGCCGATTGATGACAATATTCTGATTAACCGCGTGAAAGCATATTTGCGCGTGATTGAGGGAGAACGAGCGATTAACCTCCAATTAGAGCAGATGAACGCGCAACTCCAGCAGGAGATCGAACAACGCAAGCAGGCAGAACAGGCGCTTCAAAAGTTGAACGAAGAGCTTGAACGCCGCGTGAGCGAACGCACGCAGGAACTTCAGGAGACGAACGCCGCGCTGGAAACCTCGCTGGACACCTTGCGCCTCGCGCAAGAACAACTGATTCAGTCTGAGACGCTGGCAGCGCTTGGGGGATTGGTCGCTGGCCTGTCCCATGAAATCAGCACGCCGATTGGCGTAAGCGTCACTGCCGCGTCGTATCTTGAAGAGCAAGCCCGTTGTTTGAAAGGCGCGTTCGAAGAGGGGCGTCTGACGAAATCGGAATTCCTGCAATTTCTCGATCTGACGCTTGAATCATCTCCGATCATTTTGCGAAATCTACAACAGGCGTCCGGACTGATTCACGGATTTAAGCATATCGCTGTTGACCAATCCAGCGGCGAAAAACGCCGATTTTTCCTCAAATCCTATCTGGATGAAATCTTATTGAGCTTGCATCCCAAACTCAAAAAAACACGACATACCGTGACCGTTCATTGCCCGGAATCGCTCGAACTTGAAAGTTATCCCGGCGCGTTTTCTCAGATTTTTACGAATCTGATTATGAATACGCTGATGCATGGCTTTGATGGCGTTGAACAAGGCGAGATTGTCTGTGACATTACGGCGCAGGATGGACAGGTATTGGTTGAATTTCGCGACAATGGAATCGGTATTTCGCCTGAACACCTCGGTAAAATTTTTGACCCGTTTTTTACGACAAAACGCGAGCAAGGGGGCAGCGGATTGGGGTTGAATATCATTCGCAATCTGGTGGAACATCAGCTTGGCGGAACAATTCGCTGCGAAAGCCGCTCAGGAGAAGGCACGTCATTTTTTATTGCGTTTCCACAGCAGACATCAATGCCAATAAACCTCAAATCAGGCGCCTGATTGACATTTTTGCATCTGTTCGCTGGCGCGTAAATAGGTGCGATTTTTTTAAATAGAATTTTTTTCGGATTGACATTTGCTGTAACGATTTCATATCATAAGCAAGACATCTTTATCAACCTCGAAACGAGCATGTTCTGAGGCGCTCTATCCAGACATATAGCGATGACAACGCAAAAATTGTATTCAATTCTGATTGTTGATGATAACCCGAATAACCTCTTTACGTTACGAACGCTCTTAGAGTCCTCGCTGGACGCGAACGTGATTGAGGCGCAATCCGGCGCGGTCGCACTTGAAAAAATTTCTGAACAGAAAATTGATCTGATTCTGCTCGATATTCAAATGCCTGAAATGAACGGGTTCGAGGTCGCGAAATTGATTCGCAACCGCCGAAAATTTCAAAACATTCCGATTATTTTTCTGACCGCCGTCTATAAATCGGAAGATTTTAAGCAACAGGGCTTTGAAAGCGGCGCAATAGATTATTTGACCAAGCCGATTGACGACACCATCCTGCTGAGTCGTGTCAAAGCCTATCTTCGCGTCATTGAAGGCGAACGCGAGATTAACCGCCGCCTGAGCGAAGAAATTGAGGCGCGAAAACGCGCCGAAACAGTGCTGGAAGACTTGAACCGGCAATTAAAGGACGCGAGCCGCCATAAAACCGATTACCTCTCCAGCATGAGCCACGAACTCCGCACGCCGCTGAATGCGCTGATCGGGTATCTCTCTCTCGCGCTCAACGAGCTTCAGCCTGAAGTTCCGGCTGAAAAAATTCAGAATTTGACAAAGGCCAACCAGACCGCCCGCGTCATCTTGCAGTTGATCAACGATGTGCTTGATTTTGCGAAAATCGAAGCCGGAAAAATGGATGTGTTGATTGAAACGGTGGATTTAGCGGAAATCATCGAAGACG
>DF820458.1:809900-814482 GCA_000739515.1 Candidatus Moduliflexus flocculans | reverse complement strand
AAAATCGAAGCCGGAAAAATGGATGTGTTGATTGAAACGGTGGATTTAGCGGAAATCATCGAAGACGTGGCGATTACCGCCGAAGGGTTGCTGCTGAATAAATCGGTGGAACTCCGCGAAGACGTGGCGTCGGATTTGCCGCCGATTCAGAGCGATTACACCAAAATTAAGCAGATGCTCAATAATCTGATCGGAAACGCGATTAAATTCACGACTGAGGGGTATGTCGCGATTCGCGCCAAATGGCTCGAAGACCAGGGCGTTATTCGCGTTGAAGTGGAAGACTCCGGGCCAGGCATTTCGCCGGAAAAAATCTCAACGGTTTTCGAATCATTCAAGCAGGCTGATAGTTCGATCAGTAAAAAATTCGGCGGTACGGGCTTAGGGCTGACAATTACCAAACAATTCTGCGAGATGCTCGGCATCGTGATTGGCATCGAAAGCGAAGTCGGGCGCGGCACGACCTTCTGGCTGCATATCCCGGCTAAAACGGCGGAATCTGCGGCAACTCCTGAACACGCAGACCCCTTGCCGCGCGACGTTGAAACAGGCGGCGCTCAAAAAACGGATGAACCACAATCCCGCACGGTGTTGATTGTTGATGATGATGACATCAATCTGCAAGTCACATCGGAAATTCTCAGATTATCAGGATATGAGCTGCTTCAGGCATCTTCGGCAGAAGAGGGGATTCGGCTGGCGCATCAGAAACAGCCGAATATGATTATTATGGATTTAGCGATGCCTGGCATGGATGGGGTCGAAGCCTCGAAAATTCTCAAAAGCAGCCCGGACACGGCAGACATTCCGATTCTGGCCTGCACGGCGCATGTGACGCAGGAAACCAGAGCGCGGGCGCTACAGGCTGGGTGTGATGCGTTTCTGACGCGCCCGATTGAACCGCACAAATTATTGCGACATATTGCGCTCTTGCTTGAGAAACAACCAACAGACGCAACGGTGTAATCTTCTTCAGCCCGTTCGAGAAAACGTTTTGACAGAGCGAGACTGGATAATAGAGGAGTTGGATATGTATATACGGAACATGAAAATCGGAACGCGATTGATCGTATTTATCGGCGGAGTATTGTTGTTGTTGTCCATCAGCAATATCATTCTGCTGATTTTTCTTTCCACTCATTTATTCAGCCTGACAGAACGCTTGTATAAGCATCCGTTTACGGTGAATAAGACGGTGCGCGACGCTCATCTGAGTGTGTTAAACATCCGCCTTGCGATGAAAGACGCGATTACGGAGCAGGATCGCGACAAACTCGAAGCGCTTATCGCGGATGTGCGTAAGGAAGAAGAAAGTATTGTCAACGATTTTGCTGTGATTAAAGAACGCTATCTTGGCGACCCGAAAGACGTGCAGACCGTGATTGATGTTTTTGCGGCATGGAAAAAGGAACGAGACGCCATGATCGAACTGCTTCGAAAAAACCAGCGAGAAGAGGCCGCGAAATCGATCAATACTGGCAGCACGAACGAACAATATCTCGCCATGAAAAATGCCTTAGCTGTGCTGACGGAGTTTTCCGGCAATAAAGCGCTTTCATTCTTAAAGAACGCCGAGGTTGCAAAGCGCGATGAAACGTTGGTGGCAATGGCAATTTCGATCGGCGGTTTTTTCATTAGCCTGAGCATTTTAGCGGTGATTGCTCGCACGATTACCCGCCCGTTGAACAGCGTCGTTGTGATTGCAGATCGCGTCTCCGAGGGAAATCTGGATGTTGATTTTCCACCTGCGTCGCATGATGAAGTCGGTCAGGTATTGCAATCCATGCGGAACATGGTGGCCTATCTGCGGCAAGTGGCGGCGGTGGCCGATCAAGTTGCCCGACAGGAACTTCACGCCGAAGTCCATCCGAAATCAGCGCACGATGTGTTGAACCTCGCGCTGGAGCGGATGCTGATCAACCTGCGGCAGATGGTGACGGAAATCGAGCGGTCGCTCAAGGCGGTCGAAGAGCAGAATTGGCTGAAAGATGGCGTCAGTCAGTTGAGCCAGAGTCTTGTGGGGGACATGTCGCTTGATAACGTGTGCCAGAAAGCGCTGCAAGAATTGGCGCGCTATCTGAACGCTGGCCATGGCGTATTGTATGTGTATGATGCCGACCATCACGTGTTGCAATTGCGCGGTACGTTCGCGTTTACTGAGGCGGATGAACTGCGCCAGGAAGTGCGCCTCGGCGAAGGGATTATCGGTCAGGCCGCCCGCGAGCGCGCCCCGATTACCTTGACCAATGCGCCGCATCAGCATGGGCAGATCAATACCGGCACGAGCAGCGAACCGCCGCTCACCATTTATGCCATGCCCGCGACGTATAACAACGAATTGTATGGCGTGATTGAGTTAGCGACTGGCGAAGCGCTTTCGCCGTTGCATGAGGCATTTTTGGCAAGCGCAAACAATGTGATCGCCATGGCGATTTTTTCCGCATTGCAGCGCGAACGCGTCCATGCCCTGCTTCAACAATCGCAAATCGCATAACGAGGGAGAAAGAGCTATGACGTTCACCATCAAGAAAAAATTAGGCGCATTAATCGGCGTGCTGCTGGCGCTGTTTCTGACATTAAGCCTGTTGGTGTATCAAAATTTACAGGCCATCAACCAGGAATTAGAGGCGATTGTGCAAAAACACCAACCCACCCTTGCCACTGCCTACGAGATGGATATAGAGCTTTTGCGTGTCGCGTATCGCGTGATGGGGTACTTGAATGACCGCGATCAGGGAAATGTTGAGCGGATACAAGACGCCAATCAGAATTTTAAACGACTGCTTGAAGAATATTTTCGTTTGGCTGATACCGAGGAGGAAAAAGAATTAGGCCAAACGATTCAAGCGAAATACCACTCGCTTGAAACCATCGGCAATAGCGTCATGGCGCGTGACGATGAGCAGCATAAGATGTTTGAGATGCTGGCCGAACGTCTCGTCAAATGGGAGGCATTTATCGAGTCAATTCTGAAGCCATCCGTGTTGATGACAGACCCGCAGGCCGCCTGGAAATTGGAAAAAATCGCTGAAATGGCCTCAGCATTCAATGTCGCGTATCGGCTCTCGAGCGAATATTTTACGACCCATGTTGCCGATGCTGAAGTGCGTATTCAGGCCGCATGGAAGCGGGGAGAAAATGTTATTGATCAATACATGAGCGCCGGTCTGTCGCAGAAAGAACAGGAGGCGATAAAACGCCTACAAGAATTGTTTGCGGAGATTCGCAAGCTGTCAGAATATACGATCACCCTGGAACACCAAAATCTGAAGGAAATAGAAGAATTTGTCTTATTGCGGCGAGATTTAGGGTCGAATATCCTCTACCAACAACTGATTACCAATACCACTGGACAAAGCTTAACTCGCGCCGAAGACCATGTGTTGCAATCCGTAGATATCGCCAATCATTGGCTGATTATTTTTTCAAGCGCCAGCGTCATTCTTGCCTTGGTTTTAGGGCTGTCGTTAGCGTATAACATTACCAGCCGCCTGAGTCGCGTCGTCGAGGTGGCTTCGACGCTTTCGCAGGGCGATTTGTCTGTTGAATTGCGTAATGCGTCGCATGATGAGATTGGCGTCTTAGTGATCGCATTTCAGCGAATGATTGCGTATATCCGCGACGTTGCGCACGTGGCGGAAACGATTGCGCAGGGAAACCTGCGAGTCAAGGTGTCGCCGCAATCAGAACGCGATGTCTTGAACACCTCATTTCAAAACATGGTGACGTATCTGCAAGAGGTTGCCGCCGTCACCGAGCAGGTGTCGAATAAAGAACTGCATGTGCAGGTCGCGCCGAAATCTGAACATGATTTGTTGAATCGGTCGCTTCAGAAAATGGTGGCAAACCTGAGGGGAATGATGACGGAAATCGAGAGCCAAAGTTGGCTGAAAGACGGCGTGAGCCAACTCAGCCTCGCGCTGTCCGGCGATCTGTCGTTGAAAGAGGTCTGCCAGAACGCGATCAGTTTCGTCTGCCGTTATGTCAACGCTGGCAGCGGCACGCTCTATTCGTTCGACGCCAAAGCGGAAACCTTGAAACTGCTCGGCGCATTCGCCTTTACCGAACGCGCCAAACTCTCGAACATCTACCGGCTCGGCGAAGGCGTCGTCGGGCAGGTCGCGCTGGAACGCGCCCCGATTCTGCTGAAGCACCCGACGCGGCAAGACGGCCTGGTTCTGACCGGCACGGTCAGCCACGCGCCCGCACAAACCTACACGTTCCCGCTCCTGTATGAAAACACGCTCTACGGTGTCGTCGAATTGGCTGCCATGCAGCCGCTCGACGCCTATGCCCAGAATTTCTTGAACGAAGCGAACCGCGTGATTGCGACTGTGTTGTTCTCCACATTGCAGCGAGAAAAGGTGCAGGAGTTGCTGATCGAATCTCAAAAGGCGCAGCAGATCGCCGAAACCGCCGCGCAAGAAGCCGAAGTCGCAAAATACGAAGCGCAGGAAAAGGCGCAGGAAGTGCAGGAAGCGAATCAGCAGCTTGAAGAGCAGCAGCAGAAACTCCAGCAGCAGAGCGAGGAATTGCAGCAGGTCAACGCGCATCTCGAAGAGCAGCAGCAGCAATTGCATCA
>DF820458.1:808084-809704 GCA_000739515.1 Candidatus Moduliflexus flocculans | reverse complement strand
AGCAGCAGAGCGAGGAATTGCAGCAGGTCAACGCGCATCTCGAAGAGCAGCAGCAGCAATTGCATCAGCAGAGCGAAGAACTCCGCCAGCAAAACGAGAATTTGAGCGTTGCCAAGCAGCAATTGGATAAGCGGGCGGCAGATTTGGAAATGGCGAGCAAATACAAATCCGAATTCCTCGCCAATATGTCGCACGAACTCCGCACGCCGCTCAACTCGATTATCTTGCTTTCCAAAATGCTGAGCAAAAACGAGCGGCAGAATTTGGACGACAAAGAGGTCAAACAGGTCAGCGTCATCAATCAGGCCGGCGAAGAACTGCTGCGCCTGATCAACGACATTCTTGACCTGAGCAAAATCGAATCCGGCAAAGTGACCATGAACATCACGGAGTTTTCGGTGGCCGAACTCTTCCAGACCTTCAAAGACCTGTTCCGTTCGATTGCCGAAGAAAAAGGGCTGGAATTCATCATTTCCGAAGAGTTCAATGCCGTCTTAAAGACTGACCGCGACAAGCTCTCGCAAATTCTCCGCAATCTGCTCGCCAATGCGTTCAAATTCACCAGGCAGGGATCGGTCACGCTCCGCGCCGCGCAGATGCCGGGCAAAGCCGATACTGTGCTGATCTCCGTCGAGGATACCGGCGTCGGTATTCCGAAAGATAAGCAGCAGCTTGTTTTTGAGGCATTCCAGCAGGCGGATGGCTCGATCTCGCGCGAATTCGGCGGCACAGGGCTTGGGCTTTCGATTGCGCGGGAATACGCCAAGCTGCTGCAAGGTGCGATTGCGCTCGAAAGCGAAGTCGGCAAAGGCACGACGTTTACCTTGACGCTCCCGGCGATGTTAAAACAAATCGCCGAACCGATCCCGGTTGCGCCGCAAACTGCGCCAAAACCGATGGCGGCTGTAAAAAAACCGCAGGTCTTTTCGGTCGCGACTGAAGTGGAAGACGACCGGGGGCGGATTGTGGCGGGCGACAAAGTGATTCTGATTATCGAAGATAACGCTGATCTGGCACAAAGCACGATGGATGTTACGCGCGGGATGGGATTCAAGGCGTTAGTCGCGCTGACCGGCCATGAAGGATTAGAATTAGCCGCAAAATTCATGCCTACCGGGATCCTGCTCGATTTGGTGCTGCCGGACATGAACGGCATGGAACTGTTGCGGGAATTAAAAAGTACGCGAGAACTGCGTCATATTCCGGTGC
The DNA here is from genome assembly GCA_000739515.1 of Candidatus Moduliflexus flocculans. Taxonomy (GTDB): domain Bacteria; phylum Moduliflexota; class Moduliflexia; order Moduliflexales; family Moduliflexaceae; genus Moduliflexus; species Moduliflexus flocculans. Next base: position 808,495 of record DF820458.1, on the reverse strand, counting down.
ATATTTTTTCAAGCAAAGAACGCGACAATTCCTATCGCGCGATCGGCGCGATCGGCTATTATCAGAAGCCGGTCAACGAAATTGATATTCAAAACGCGGTGGATAATTTGATGGCGGTGTCGGAGAAATACCCGAAACGCCTGCTGATTGTCGAAGACGACGAAACGCAGCGCGAGGCGATTCGCGACTTGCTCGATTCGGGCGACGATGTGAAAATTACCGGCGTCTCGTCGCAGACGCAGGCGGTCGCTGAAATCGAAACCGGCGAATACGATGCCGCGATTATTGATCTCGGCCTGAAAGACGGCAGCGGCTACGATATTTGCCGTTTTATCAAAGAACGGCATGTCAAGTTGCCGGTGATCATTTACACCGGGCGCGAATTGACCGAAGAAGAAGAGCGCGAACTGC
>DF820458.1:802089-807821 GCA_000739515.1 Candidatus Moduliflexus flocculans | reverse complement strand
CATGTCAAGTTGCCGGTGATCATTTACACCGGGCGCGAATTGACCGAAGAAGAAGAGCGCGAACTGCGGAAATACACCGATAGCATTATTATTAAAACGGCCAAATCCTATGAACGTCTGTCTGATGAAACATCGCTCTTTTTGCATCAGATGTATCATGGCGAAACCGAGCAAAAACCGCATACAACTGCGCCGAAGCCGCTGCAAGCTCAGGGAAACCTGGAAGGCAAGAAAATTTTGATCGTGGATGATGATGTGAAAAACGTCTTCGTGTTGGCCTCTGCGCTGGAAAATCATGGCGCGACGGTGGTGGACGCCAAAAACGGCCAGGTCGCGATTGACGTGTTGAATAAAGACCCGGATTTCGATTTGGTGCTGATGGACGTGATGATGCCGGTGATGGACGGGTACACCGCGATCCGAAATATTCGAAAAGACGAGCGCTTTAAACGCCTGCCGATTATCGCGATTACGGCGAAAGCGTTGAAAGAAGACCGGCAGAAATGCATTCAGGCGGGCGCGGATGATTATCTCTCCAAGCCGGTGGATTATGACGTCCTGATTCGGTTAGTGAAAGCGTGGATTGAGAAAGAATAAAACGATATGGCTCAGAATAAGAACGGAGATCTCCGCAGGACGATTGAATATCCGTTCTTACGCTGATCCAGGTCGTTTCGTGATATGCGCATGCGTTCATTGCAAGCACAATTGTTAAGCATCTTTGGCTTTTGCGTGATTCTCGCCATCAGCGCGATTATCGGCTATAATATGTTTGCGAATACCCAGTCGCAAAAGATTATGACCGTATCATCTGGTAAAATCATCACCAGAACAACCAAAGACCTGCTGATTGAAAAAGCGAATGCGCTTGGCCTGTCGATCAAAGCCGAATTAGAAGTGGCTCTGGATACGGCGCGAACGCTGTCAGACGTGTTGGCAGGCATTAAAGACCCTCAGACCAAGCTCCAGATGGGACGAAAAGATGTCATTGAAATGCTGCGTGTCATTACGGAGCGGAATAAAAATTTTTTAGGGACATACACCGTCTGGGAAGCGGATTCATTTGACGCAAATGATCGCGAATATGTTGGAAAAGAGGGGCATGATGGCACCGGGCGCTTTATCCCGTACTTAAATCGTGGGCAAAACGGGAAGATTGTGTTAGAAGCGAATCGGGATTACGAAAATCAGAAAAAGGACGAAAATGGCGTGCGAAAGGGAGAATATTACCTGCGTCCGCGAGAGCGGAAATTGGAATGCGTGATTGATCCCTATACGTATGACATACAAGGAGAACGCATCTGGATCGCCTCGTTAGTATCCCCGATTATGCTGAATAACACATTTTATGGCATCGCTGGCGTGGATATGCGCTTAGATTTTATTCAGTCCCTCCTGGATCAAGCCAATATGTCATTTTATGACGCCGCCGGCACGATTGCGATTTTAAGCCATAACGGCGTGCTTACAGCGGTCAGCAACCATCCAGAATTGATTGGCAAATCATTTCAGTCGAGTATTGGCGAGTGGGAGCAGATTCGAAAGGCGATTCACGTGAATTTAGACGAACGAGAAGAGTTTTTGCGGCGAATTGCTGACGGCGAGCAGCACATCGAAGTGGATGAAAAAAATATTCATATTCAGACGCCAATTATTATTGGCAAAACGCAAGCCACCTGGAGCGTCTCTATCGTGTTGCCAACAACCGTTGCGCTTGCTGAGGTGCAGCGCCTGACTTCCGATCTTGAGACGCAGGAGGCGCGCGATTTGCGCTGGCAGATTATTGCCGGACTGAGCGTGACCTTGATAATCCTTCTGATCATGTGGAATGTGGCAAAAAATATTGCGCGTCCGCTGAAAATGGCGGCGGCAGTCGCAAGCCAGGTTTCGGAAGGGAATCTTCGCAGCCAATTTTCGGTGACATCGCGCAATGAAGTCGGCTTAGTGCTGTCCGCCATGAAACGCATGATCGCGTATCTGCAACACGTGGCGGATATTGCCGAAAGCGTCGGAAATAACCATCTGGATGTCAGCGTCAAGCCGCTGTCAGAATACGATGTGCTGAACCATTCTTTGCTGAAAATGGTCGCGAATTTGCGCAGTATTCGCGAAGAAAATGCGCGGACACTGGCGGAGATTGAAGCGCGCAACCGCATGATGAGCGAGCAGAACTGGGCGAAAGACGGCATGAGCCAACTCAACGCGGCGTTGATGGGCGACCTGTCATTGACTGAGATGTGCGACCGCGCCATTTGTTTCGTCGCCCGTTACGTCAACGCCGGACGCGGCGTGCTGTACGTGTATCACGCCGACGAGCAGGCGCTCCGGTTGTGCGGCACGTTTGCTTTTACCGAACGCGATCATCTTTCGAATGCCTATCAGATGGGCGAAAGCGTGATCGGGCAGGTCGCCTTAGAACGCGCCCCGATCCTGCTGACGCACATCTCCGAACAAGAAAGCCGGATTCTTTCCGGCACGGTCAGCGCTGCGCCGCTCAATACCTATACGTTCCCGCTGATCTATAATGAGCAGTTGTACGGCGTGATTGAACTCGCCTCGTTCGAGCCGTTTGAGCAAAAGCTTACCGACTTTTTGGCGGAAGCGAGTCGGATTATTGCCACCGCCATTTTTTCCGCCATGCAGAAAGACCAGATGCAACGCCTGCTGACGAAAGCGGAACGAGCGACAGAAGAAGCGGAACGCGCCAAAGAAGAGGCAGAAATTCAATCGCAGGAAGCGCAGGCGGCGGCAGTGCGTCTGGAAGAACAGCAGCAGCGCCTTCAACAGCAAAACGAAGAATTGCAGCAGATGAACGCGCAAATGGAAGAGCAGCGGCAGCAAATCGAACAACAGCGCGAGGAATTGCGCCAGCAGCGCGACGCGCTTGCACAGGCTCAGGCCGATTTCGACCAGCGGCAGGCATAGCGCATTCGGAGAATAAGAAGATGTTGACATTCATCAACCGCATAAACATTCGAAGACGCCTGATACTCGTGTTTTCAAGTATCGGGGTCGCGATGATGGTCGCGATGAGTTATGTGAACTATCAAACAGCCACCCGATTGATCGCGCAAGAAGCGAGCAGCAAACTTGTCGCAGTTCGAGAGACGAAAAACGCGCAGTTGATGAATCTTCTCGAAGAAAAACAACAAGACCTCGATTCACTTGGTTCTGTGGCGAATATGGAACGGCTGTTCGCCGCCTTAGTGGCCTATCACGAGGCCGCCAACGTTGGGGCAGACGCTCCGTATGATGTCACCACCCCTGAATATCGGCTGATTGAGGAAGAGCATGGCGCGTTCTTGGAAAAATATCTGGCGATGTTCGGCTATCATGATCTGTTTCTCGTCTGCGCGGCGCATGGGCATGTCATGTTCACCGTCGGCAAACACGCGGATGCAGGAAGCAATCTGAAGAGCGGCCCGTATCGGGATTCTGGCTTAGCGCGATTGTGGCGCAAGGTCGTGACGACGAAACAGGCGGCCTTCGAGGACTTTCAGCCCTACGCGCCGCAGGAGAATGTTCCTGCCGCGTTCGTCGGCATTCCGCTCCATTCTGCCTCCGATGAGGTGATCGGAATGTTAGCGCTTCAAATCTCAGTCGAGATGCTGAACAAAATCATGTTTCAGCGCGAGGGGCTTGGGCAAACCGGCGAAGCGTATCTCGTCGGCGAGGATTTGCTCATGCGCTCCGATTCGTTTTTGGATCAGGAACATCGCACGGTGATCGCCTCATTTCGCAATCCTGAGACAGGCAGGGTAGATACGGAGGCGTCTCGGGTGGCGTTGCGCGGAGAAAGCGGCGCTGTGACGATACGAGGCGAACGAGGTCAACGGCGATTGAGCGCCTACATGCCGGTCGAAATCGGAGAGACGCGCTGGGCGCTACTCGTCGAGATTGACGAGGATGAAGCGTTGCAAGGAATCGCCACGCTCCGAAAGTCCGCGTTGCTCTGGGGCGGGGGCATGACCGTCGCGTTGATTCTGGCGTCTGCCGCCTTTTCGAATACGGTCACGCGCCCGTTGAAAGCGGCAATCAGCGTGGCGGAGCAAGTCTCGACCGGCGTGTTGGATATGTCCATCGAAATCGCGTCGCATGATGAGATCGGTCAACTCTTGCGAGCCATGACGCACATGATGGCGTATCTTCGGAGCGTGGCTGGTATCGCGGAAAGGGTGGGCAATAACGATTTAGCGGTGACGGTGACGCCGCTTTCCGAGCGCGACGCGCTCAATCATTCGTTGAGCAAAATGGTGACGAATCTCCAGATTGCCCGTGAAGAAAACCTCCGATCAATCAAGGACATCGAAGAACGCAATCAGGCGATGAGCGAACAGAACTGGCTGAAAGACGGCATGAGTCAACTGAACGCCGCGCTGATGGGAGATTTGACGTTGACCGACCTCTGCGACCGCGCCATTCGGTTCGTCGCCCGCTATGTCAACGCCGGACGCGGCGTGTTATATACCTATCACGCCGAAGAACAGACGCTCCGCCTGCGGGGCGCGTTTGCCTTTACCGAACGAGATCACCTTTCCAACGCCTACCAGCTTGGCGAAGGCGCGATTGGGCAGGTCGCCTTAGAACGCGCCCCGATCCTGCTGACGCATCTTTCGCAGGAAGAAAGCGTGATTCATGCCGGCACGGTCAGCGCCGCGCCGCTGAATACCTACAGCTTCCCGTTGATGTATAATGAGCAGTTGTACGGCGTGATCGAACTCGCCTCGTTCGAGCCGTTTCAGCAAAAACTCACCGACTTTTTAGCGGAAGCGAGCCGGATTATTGCCACCGCCATCTTCTCCGCCATGCAGAAAGACCAGATGCAACGCCTGCTCGCCAAAGCCGAGCAAGCGACAGAAGAAGCGGAACGGGCGAAAGAAGAGGCGCAGTTACAATCACAGGAAGCGCAGGCGGCGGCGGTGCGCTTAGAAGAACAGCAGCAGCGGCTGCAACAGCAGAATGAAGAGTTGCAGCAGATGAACGCGCAAATGGAGGAACAACGACAGCAAATCGAACAGCAGCGCGAGGAACTCCGTCAGCAGCGCGACGCGCTTGCGCAAGCTCAGGCCGATTTCGAACAACGGCAAACATGAAAATTTCAATTTTTCTGAAATTATTGATCAGTTTTCTGCTGATATTTGCCATGATCGGTGGCATGAGCGTCGGCTTATTGCGAACCTATCGGAAACTTGCAACCGCGTCGGCGTTATTTGCGCAGAGTTCCTCTGAGGTGATTAATGCGGCTCGTGCACTGCAACTCGATTTCAAATGGCAGGTGCAGGAATGGAAAAACCTGTTGCTGCGCGGGCATGACCCGGAACAATTTGACAAGTATGTCGCGGCGTTCTCGCAACAGGCTGACAAGGTGCGAAAACAGATCGCCACGCTTGAAAAACTTGACATTTCTTCTTCGAATCGCGCAGTGTTGCTACAATTTTCGACGGAACACCAACTGATGCAAACGCGCTATCTGGAAGGGGTTGACAAGTTTCGCGCCGCTCATGGCCGTAACTACCGCGAGATTGACGAATTAGTCAAAGGGATGGATCGAACGCCGACCGTGTTGTTCGATTCGTTCGTGGATTCGGTGCAGACGGATATGCGCCAATATCAGGCTGAGATGACACACCGCATCCGCCAGACATTCTACCTGACAGGCGGCCTGCTTTCCGCAACGTTCTGCGCGACGTTCGTCATGGCGTTCATGATTGCCAGGGCATTTTCGCGCCCCG
>DF820458.1:800128-801867 GCA_000739515.1 Candidatus Moduliflexus flocculans | reverse complement strand
CTTTCCGCAACGTTCTGCGCGACGTTCGTCATGGCGTTCATGATTGCCAGGGCATTTTCGCGCCCCGTGAAACAATTGTCTGGCATTTTCAGCCAGATCGCGCAGGGAAATGTGCGGGTGACGTTTCCAAAAGCCGGAAACGATGAGTTAGGCGAATTGGTTGCTGCGTCGAAAGCGATGGCGGCGTATTTGCAAAACGCGACCGAATTGACGCGCCGCATCGCGCAGAACGATTGGCAGGTGAGCGCGACGCCCAAATCAGAACATGACGTGCTGAATCAGTCGTTGGATGTGATGATTCGGACGCTTCGGCAGATGCAAGACGACAATATTCGGACAATGGCGGTGCTTGAAGAGCAGAATCGCGCAATTGTCGCGCAAAACTGGCACAAAGACGGGATCGGGCAACTTAACGCCGCATTAGTCGAAGAGATGCCGTTAAAATTGCTCTGTGATCGCGCTGTGCAGACGGTCGCCCGCTATGTTCAGGCCGGACGCGGCGTGTTATATAGCTATCGCGCAGAGACGCACACCCTTGAATTGCAGGGAACATTTGCGTTTACGGAACACGACGCGCTCAAAAAAACGTATCAAAGCGGCGAGGGCATCATCGGCCAGGTCGCCGTCGAGCAACGCGCAATTTATCTTAAACATTTACCGGTTGAACACAGTCTAATCTTGACAGGAACGACGTATGATGCTCCACTGAATACATATACTGTCCCGTTGCTTTACAATGCGAAACTATGCGGCGTCATGGAAATTGCGTCATTCGAATTATTTGGCGCACGCGAACAGGCATTTTTCGATGAGGCTGGACAGGTGATTGCCGTGAGGCTGTTTTCAACAGCGCAGCGAGAGCAGATGCGTGAATTTTTCCAGCAAGCCGACAATGGAGCGAACCTCTAACAGCAAAAAGCGGAATGAATATGACAACGGATCATACTCTTCAAGAACAACTTGACACAACCCGTCTTGCCCTGCAAGAAGCGGAAGCGAACATCGAACACCTGACGCAGGAATTGGATGAAAGCCGAAAATATAAGAATGAATTTCTGCTCAGCATGAGCCATGAGCTTCGGACGCCGCTGAACGCGATGATCGGCTACACCTCCCTGACGATCAACAGCCTGCGCGGAGTCATCGCGCCGGAACATGTCGAAAATCTCGTCAAGGCCGAACGCGCGGCGCGGTCATTGTTACAACTCATCAATGATATTCTCGATTTCTCCAAAATTCAGGCTGGAAAGGTGTCATTGAATATCGAGACATGCGATATGGCGGACATTATTGATGATGTGATGGTCGCGGCGGAATCCCTGTTAGCAGGTAAGCTGGTTGAATTGCGCCAGGGCGTGGCGTCGCGCCTGCCGCGAGTCCAGAGCGATTATGCGAAGATCAAGCAAATCCTTGAAAATCTCGTCAATAACGCCGTGAAATTCACGACGACTGGTTCTGTCACGGTGCGAGCGACAACAGACGCGACCAACAAAGCGATTCGCGTGGAAGTGGAAGACACTGGCGACGGGATTCCAGAGAAAAAATTATCAAGCATTTTCGAACTGTTCAAGCAGGCCGACGGGTCAACCAAGAAAAAATTTCGCGGCACAGGCTTAGGGTTAGCGATTACCAAAAGTTTTTGCGAAATGCTCCATATCGAAATCGGCGTACTTAGCACAGTCGGGAAAGGGACGACCTTCTGGCTGCATATTCCGCTGGCGTTTACCGAGGACACCACC
>DF820458.1:768825-796557 GCA_000739515.1 Candidatus Moduliflexus flocculans | reverse complement strand
TGAAAAAGTGATGGCAGAGAACGATGTCGCGAAAAAGGAACGGATTCGACGCTGGCTGAAAGCGATTTTGACCGAAGGGACGGCTGAACCGCTGCCGGCGCGGGAACGGGCATTAGCCGGAAATCTGTTAGCGATCTTCGGCGACGACCGCAAAGGCGTGGGGCTTCGCGCCGACGGGCTGCCGGATATTGACTGGATCACGATTCCGGCGAGCGAGTTCTGGATGGGAAGCGACGAATATGACGACGAAAAACCGCGTCATCGCGTGACGTTCCGCGAGCCGTTTCAGATCAGCCGCTATCCGATCACGAACGCGCAATATGAGGCGTTCGTCAACGACAAGGGGTATCTGACCGAATCGTATTGGACGAAAGAAGGGTGGGCGTGGCGATGCGAAAAGAATGTCACCTCGCCAGCCTATTGGAATGATGACGATGTGTTTCGCCTGTCGAATCATCCGGTGATCGGCGTGTCGTGGTATGAGGCGATGGCGTTTTGCGCGTGGTTGACCGAACGATTCTGTGCCGTAGAGACGCACGGCCGTGCGTCTCTACGTGGGGGGGGGCGATATTCCGAAGAAAGACGCACGGCCGTGCGTCTCTACGTGGGGGGCGATATTCCGAAGAAAGACGCATGGCCGTCCGTCTCTACGTGGGGGGCGATATTCCGAAGAAAGACGCACGGCCGTGCGTCTCTACAATGCCGCCTGCCGACTGAGGCCGAATGGGAATACGCGGCGCGAGGGCCGGGAGAGACGTATCGCCGCTATCCCTGGGGCGACGAGATCACGCCGGAACACGCCAATTACAGCGACACGAACATTGGCGCGACGAGCGCGGTCGGCGGTTTTCCGCGTGGGAAGAGTGCGTTCGGCTGCGATGACATGATTGGCAACGTGTTAGAATGGTGTCTCGATTCCTATATTGACAACTATGACAATGCGTCTGAAATTGGCGAAATTATGGGAGATTTAGACGATATAAAGGCGAAGGTTTGGCGCGGCGGCGCGTGGCGCCTCTATGCGATCTTCTGCCGATCCTCACTCCGCCTCAGGAGTCTTCCTGATTATCGGCTCCTCAGCCTCGGTTTTCGTGTGGTTGTTGCGGCGCGGTGAGGACTTTCCCTTTGCCCTTTTTCCCTTTTTGCTTTTTTTGCAGGGGGGTACAGGGGGCTTGCCCCCTGTCGAAAATTTTTTTTCGAACATGCGGCTTGACAGAAAACGGCGGCTTCGATCATTGTGATGATAGTTCATCTGCGCTTGTCGGACAAGGCGCTGAATGCGGGACAGGCATTTCTGCTGCGCGGTGGGGCGTATAACAACAATGCGATCAACTGCCGTTCAGCCAACCGCAACAGGAACAATCCTGATCATCAGAACAACAACCTGGGTTTTCGCGTGGTTGTTGCGGCGCGGTGAGCACTCTTCAACGCCAGAGTCGGCGCAAGGGATTGCGTCGAGCGTGCAGGGAGAGTCCAGACCTGTTCCGGCGACAGCGGCGACGCTGTCCGAATATACAACGACCGCAGGTGGTTTGGTAGGCGCGAGCCGAAGACCCGCCTGCGTTTTTTTATGTGCGGGGATTCCCTGGGATCGCCGCCATCCTGGCGGCAGCAGGGCGTTGCCCGACGCTGATGTATCGCGCCCTTTCAGGACTGGCGTGGTTTTAGCCCGGTACGAGCGTGATAGATCAGCGTCGGGCAACGCCCGATGATATGATGATGAACGCGCATCCGTCCCGGCAGGGACGCCCCGCCAATAGCCCGCCAATTCATCGGCGGGAAACATGGCGCGGTAAACCTGACCCTCACCGATTTCCCCGCCATACACGAGCGGGCTATACGCGAATGTTCCTACGGGACGGCGGCGTTTTTCTCTTTCTCAAGAATTCTTCTTGACAAAACGCTTCATCACTCCTATTGTTTTTTTATAGATGCGAGCGTTCACTTCCTAACATATTTTTACAACCCACCCCTTGCCCCTCCCAGGAGGGGAATCGCGATGTGAGGCGACGATGCGCGAAACTCCCCTCCTGGGAGGGGTTGGGGGTGGGTGATCAAAAAACGTTAGGAATTGAAGATGCGAGCGTTAGACCTCACAGGTCTCGAAGACCTGTGAGGTCTGTCGTTAATAGTATATTTCATTGTGTATCACAATTCTTCCTGCGGCGAGGAGCAGTCGTTCTGAGGCCAAGGGGAAAAAGCGTGTTCTGGCGGTTGACTTTGCGAAACGGCTTCGGCGGACGAAAAATTCCGGCGTTGAGGTTTTAAGAAGGCATACCGAATCAAGCCATTCTCCCTTTTTTCTCTTCCAGTTCGCCTGTTCGTCCCCAACGTATCTCTTATGGATAGACGCCTCGGATTTGTCGGCATCATCATCGAAAACCGCGAGCAAGACGCCGAAAAAGTCAATCACATCCTGTCGCAGCACGCCGACATCATCATTGCCCGCACCGGCATTCCCTATAAAGAAAAGCATTGCGCGGTCATTACGCTGACTGTTGACGCCACGACCGACGAAATTGGCCACTTGACCGGCCAGCTCGGTCAACTGCCGAGCGTGTCGGTGAAGTCTGCATTGAGCAAAAAGAAATAACGTAATTATTGACCACGAAACACACAAAATACACGAAAAAATCAAGAAATTCATGCATATTCGAGTGTTGTTGCAATTTATACATGACGAGTGTACCCCGTCAGTGAATACTTGTAAAAGCACAAGGAACTTTGTATATTTTCGTGTAATTCGTGTGTTTCGTGGTCAATGATTACGAAAATCGTAATGACCACGATTCGTCTTGAAAAAGATGTGTTCGGAGAACTCCCGATTCCGGCGGACGCCTACTGGGGGATTCACACGGCGCGGGCGCAGGCGAATTTCGCGATCAGCGGAACGCCGATGGCAACCGAGTTGATTCACGCGCTCGCGATGGTGAAACTCGCCTGCTGCCGCGCCAACGCCGAACTCGGCTATCTCGACTGCAGCCGCGCCGACGCCATCGCGCAGGCGTGTCAGGAGGTCATCGAAGGGCGACTCGACGCGCAATTTCCGGTGGACGCGCTGCAAGGCGGGGCTGGCACGTCGGCGAATATGAACGTCAACGAGGTCGTCGCCAATCGCGCCTGCGAACTGTCAGGCGGGCAAAAAGGGGACTACGACCGCGTGCATCCGATTGAGCATGTCAATCGGCATCAATCCACGAACGATGTCTATCCGACCGCGCTGAAAGTGGCCGCGATTTTCGCGCTGCGCCGCCTCAGCCAGACGATTGCCCGGACGCAGGGCGCGTGTCAGGCCAAAGAAAAGGCGTTTGCCGAGATCGTGACGATGGGACGCACGGAACTGCAAGACGCCGTGCCGATTGCGCTGGGCGGGCAGTTCGCTACTTTCGCCGAGGCGTTCGCTCGCGACCGCTGGCGGACGTTCAAATGCGAAGAGCGGCTGCGGGTCGTGAATCTCGGCGGCACGGCGGTCGGCACGGGCTTGACTGCGCCGCGTGACTACATCTTTTTAAGCATCGAGCGGTTGCGCGACATCACCGGACTTGGCCTGACGCGGGCGGAACAGGTGATGGACGCCACCGCCAACGCGGATTGTTTCGTCGAAGTGTCCGGCATGTTAGACGCCCACGCCGCCAATCTGCTGAAAGTGAGCCAGGACTTGCGCCTGCTCCATTTTCTGCGGGAAATCGCGCTGCCGGGCTGTCAGGTTGGCTCGTCCATCATGCCCGGCAAAATCAACCCGGTCATGCTGGAAGCCGCGATGTCGGTCGCGATGAAAGTCCACGCCAATCACGGCCTGATCGCGCAGGCGGCGTCGCATGGCACGCTGCAAATCAACGAATTTCTGCCGCTGATTGCGCTCGGCCTGCTGGAATCGCTGCGTGTTCTCGACGCGCTGAACGAGCGTTTCGCCGCGCATGTCGAAGGGATCACGGCGAACGCCGAAGTCTGTCAGCGGCGCGTGGACGAGAATCCCCAAACGATCACCGCGTTTCTGCCGCATCTCGGCTACGAACGCTGCGAGGCATTGCTGCAACTCTTTCAGCGCGAGCCGCAAACCCGCGCGTTTCGCGAATTTTTAAACACGCATCTCGGCGCGGAGCTTGTGGAGCGCGTCCTGTCGCCGCACAATCTTATGGCGTTGGGCTATCGCGCAAAAAGACACTTTGAAAGTGTCTGACAGCAATTCCCCTCTTGGGAGCAGGGCTGTTAAGTTCTCGTGAAAACGTGTCATTGCGAGGAGTGACAACGACGAAGCAATCCCTGGATTGGGCGGGATGGCTTCGTCGCTGACGCTCGCTCGCAATGACAGAATTTAACAGCCCTGCTCCGAGGAGGGGAGTTTGCCGTCAGTAGATCAAGTCAATTGAGTAACATGAGTTGAGGATCGAATGTTATGAATAATACACCCAAATCATTACGCTTGCAAATCGGGCTGTTTGGCCGGACGAATGTCGGGAAATCGAGCTTTTTGAACCTGATCGCGGGGCAGGACGTGGCGGTCACGTCACCGATTGCCGGGACGACCACCGATGTCGTCGAAAAGGCGATGGAACTCCTGCCGCTTGGGCCGGTGACGTTTTTGGACACCGGCGGCCTCGACGACGCCTCGGAACTCGCGGAACTGCGTATCAAACGGACGCAGAAGATTTTTCAACGCGCTGACGTGATTGTCTTGCTGACTGAAGCCGACATCTGGGGCGAATTCGAGGCGTATGTCATGGAACAGGCCGGAAAGCAGCAGACGCCGGTCATCGTCGTTATCAATAAAACCGATATGCGCCAGCCGTCGCCGGAATTTTTAGAACGCATCCGCGCCGCTTCGCCGCATGTCATGGCCTGTTCTTGCGTGCAGCCGGAACAGCGCGACCGCGCCGTCAATGCGTTCAAAGGGCTTATGATTGACGTCTGTCCGCAGGAATTTCTGACGCCGCCTGCGCTCATCGGCGATCTGCTGCCGCCGGGCGGCCTGGCGGTCTTAGTCGTGCCGATTGACCTGCAAGCGCCGAAAGGCCGCCTGATTCTGCCGCAAGTGCAGACGATTCGCGACGCGCTCGATAACGACGCCGCCACGCTCATCGTGAAAGAGCGCGAATACGCCTACGCGCTTTCGCTGCTGAATCGCCCGCCGGATTTGGTCGTCTGCGATTCGCAAGTCGTGATGAAAATGGTGGCGGACACGCCGAAAACGGTCAAATGCACGACCTTTTCGATTCTGTTTGCGCGCTACAAAGGGGATTTGCTGGAAAACGTGCGCGGCGCGGCGGCGCTGGATCGGCTACAGCCGGGCGACAAGGTGTTGATTGCGGAAGCGTGCAGTCATCATGCGCTGGAAGACGACATCGGGCGCGTGAAAATTCCGCGCTGGTTGCGGCAACATGTCGGCGGGGACATGCAGATTGACGTGTGCAGCGGGCGCGATTATCCTGACAATCTCGCCGATTACCGGGCTATCGTGCATTGCGGCGCATGCATGTTGACGCGGCGCGAGATGTTGGCGCGGATGCATACGGCGCGTCAGACCGCCGCGCCGGTCGTGAATTACGGCGTCTGTATTTCATATCTGCAAGGCGTGCTGGAACGGGCGTTGTCGCCGTTTCCGGCGGCCTTAGAATTGTATCAACAGGAGCGAAGAAACTTGTAAAACTACAGGAAAAACGATAAGCAAGAACAAAAAAGAACAGAATTCATAACTATTTACCATGTTTATTCGCCGTAGGCGATAGAGTCTTGTAGAATGGGCGTGCCTCAGAACACCGTTTCGCCGTAGGCGATAGGGAGCGCAACCGCTACGCGGTAGATCGGAGCATTGATCACGTTCTACAATACCAAAAGCCCTACGGGCTAAATAGTTACCATAATTCTTGCTTATCGCCTTTCCTGTAGTTCCTTTTCTATGACCACGCAAAATTGGCTGCAACAACGCATCAAACGCGAGCAATTCGAAAAATATCTGCAAGATGGCAAAGATTTTATCAACGACGCTGACATCGAACAGACGCTCGCGGCGCATCGCTCGCCTGATCCGGCGCGGGTGCGGGAAATTATCGAAAAAGCAAAAACCATCACGCGGCTCGACCCGGCGGAAACCGCCATGCTGCTGCATGTCGAAGACCCGGAACTTTGGCGCGAAATGGAGGTCGCGGGCGGCGAAATCAAGCGCAAGGTGTATGATAACCGCATCGTCACGTTCGCGCCGCTCTATCTCAGCACGGTGTGTGTCAATAACTGCGCCTATTGCGGTTTTCGCAGCCACAACCACGACATGACGCGCCGCGTGTTGACGCAGGAGGAAATCCGCAAAGAAATCGAAGTGTTAGCGGGAAAAATCGGCCATAAACGCCTGATTGTCGTCTTTGGCGAACATCCCGACTCTGACATTGATTATATGGTCGAATCGCTGAAAACGATTTACAGCGTCGAGGTCAAGGTCAAACGCGGGATTGGCGCAATTCGCCGCGCTAACGTCAACGCCGCGCCGCTGTCGGTGGAAGACCTGACGCGCCTGAAAGATGCCGGACTCGGCACGTATCAGGTCTTTCAGGAAACGTATCATCATGAGACCTACCGCAAGCTGCATCCGCAAAATACGATAAAAGGAGACTATCAATGGCGGCTGTACTGCATGCACCGCGCTTACGAGGCCGGGATTGATGATGTCGGAATCGGCGTGCTGTTCGGGCTGTACGACTGGCGTTTCGAAGTAATGGCGCTGCTGCATCACGCGATTGAATTGGAAAAATGGTTCGGCGTCGGGCCGCACACGGTCTCCTTTCCTCGCATGGAACCCGCTGAAAATGCGCCGTATGTCAGGGAAACGCCGTATCATGTCAGCGACGCCGATTTTCGAAAATTGATCACAGTCCTCCGCCTGAGCATTCCTTATACCGGCATGATTCTGACCGCCCGCGAAAACGCGCAGATGCGGCGGTCGCTGCTCCCAATCGGCATCACGCAGACCGATGCGTCGTCGAAAATCGGCATCGGCGCGTACAGCCAGTTGGCCGATGAATCGCAGCACGGCGACCAACAGCAATTCATTCTCGGCGACACGCGCAGCCTCGATGCCGTGATTCGCGAATTCGCGGAAATGGGCTACATCACGTCATTCTGCACCGCCGGATATCGCTGCGGCAGAACCGGCGAACAGATTATGGAACTGCTGAAATGCGGCAAAGAAGGGCATTTCTGCAAGCTGAACGCCGCGCTGACGTTCCGTGAATGGCTCGACGATTTCGCCAGCGAGGAAACGAAACAGATCGGCGAGCGCCTGATTGAGAAGGAAATTCAGGAAATCGAAGAAAAACTGCCCGAAGCGCATCCGTATTTTATGGATTATTACAAAAAAACGCTCGAAGGCGTGCGGGATTTGTATTTTTAACGGGGCGCGATTACAAAGCTGTCAGACACCTTTAAGGTGTCTGACAGCTTTTCCATCAACAATGCGACAAAACATCTTCGAAAAAATTGATCGCGGCGAGCGCCTTGCGCGGGACGAGATCGTCGCGCTGTTGAATCTGGCGGACGCCGCCGAACGCGAAGCGCTCTATCAAAAGGCGTATGCCATCAAGCGGCAGCGCGTCGGGACGACCGTCTATTTTCGCGGCATTATCGAGTTCAGCAACTACTGCGTGAAAGATTGCTTTTATTGTGGCATTCGCAAAAGCAACCCGCATGTCGAACGCTACCAGATGACGCTGGACGAAATTGTCAACGTCGCGCTCTGGGCGCATCAGCGTCAATATGGCTCTATCGTCTTGCAATCCGGCGAGCGCAGCGATCCGGCGTTTGCGGATTTTATCGAACAGGCGCTCTTGCGCATCCGCGATGGCAGCGGCGGCGAATTGGGGATCACGCTCTCGCTCGGCGAACAGAGCGACGAGACGTATCAGCGCTGGTTTGACGCCGGGGCGCACCGGTATTTGCTGCGCATCGAAACGTCGAACCCGGAGTTGTACGCAAAATTGCATCCGGCAGATCATTCGTTCGAGCGGCGGCGGGCGTGTTTAGATTCATTACGGCAGATCGGCTATCAGGTCGGCACGGGCGTGATGATCGGCCTGCCGTTCCAGACAACTGAACATCTCGCGGATGACATTCTGTTTTTTCAGCAGCAGGATATTGACATGATCGGCATGGGGCCGTATTTGCCGCATCACGACACGCCGCTCGCCGCGCATGTCGCCGCTGCGCCGGATTTTGAGGAGCGGCAGTTGGCGGCAGGCTTGAACATGATCGCCGTTGCGCGAATTGTGCTGCAAGATGTCAATATCGCCGCGACCACCGCGTTGCAGGCGCTGCGGCATAATGGGCGCGAATTGGGGCTGCTGGCCGGAGCGAATATCATCATGCCGAACCTGACCGACACGCAGTATCGCGCCGCGTATCAACTCTATCAGAACAAGCCGTGCCTCGATGAAAACGCGACGATGTGTCAAGCCTGTCTGGAAGGGCGCATTGCGCTGATCGGCGAAACCGTCGGCTACGGCAAGCGCGGCGACAGCCCGCATTTTGCCGCGCGTTCGTAGAGACGCCCCAACGGGGCGTCTCTACGGATGAAAATAGCGCAAGATGCGCGTTTCCTGCTCTAATGTCGCCTCATCGCTGGTATGCACCGGCGTCATGCACGTCACCATCTGCGTGCCTTGAATCCGTACCCGATAAAATTCCACGCCGATTTTCCGCCGAATATGCGTTTTGAGGCGCTTCAAGGCGCGTTCATTGCTGTCTTGAATATACAACACTTTCATCTGCTGGCAGGCCTGCGGGTAAAAATGCTCTAACAGGCGCAGCCAGATATAGCCTTCTGGCAGGGCATAGCGGTAGTCGTGGATTTTATCAATCCGAAAAATGTGCGCGGCGATTTCGAAAAAATTGTGATACGTTTCTTCGCGCGAAATCGTGAGGCCGGATTGCGCGATCAGCTTGCGAATCGCGGCTTCTTTCGGCAATCCGCTCGGCTTGATCATGACAAAAAATTCAAGCGGTTTCGGCAGGACAATCTGTTGCAGTTTTTCCGGCGCAATCGGGGGAAATTCATAATGAGGGAGCGCATCAAAGGCGACCGTCCGGAACTGGCGCAGCATGCATTCCCACCAGAATTGCCGGGCGGACAAATTGGTCATGCGCCAAGACATGCGCTTGATAACCTTTCGCAGGAATTTAGCATAAACAGTAATCTTCATGGCAGGCTTGCAGGGCGCGAAGATACGGTTCGCGAAACGTGCCGCATTCGCCGGAAAGAATGGTTGAAATCGCCGTTGCGGTTGGCATTTTAGGACGATGGCTGCGGTCTTCGGTTAACGCGGAATAGGCGTCAGCCAGCGCCACAACCTCCGCCATTGGCCATTCCAGCGAAATCTGATGATAGCCGGTTCCGTCCGGACGGTCGTGATGCAAATAGGCGATGTCCGCTTCCATCCCATAACCGAGCCGGGCTAACATCTCTTTGCCGTAATCGGTATGCTGGCGGAGCATCTGTTTTTGCTGCGGCGCGACTGGCGAGCGATTGAACTGCTGAAGCGACGGATGACTTTTGCCAATATCATGAAGCAAGGCGGCGCGAATCAGATAATACAGCGTCAAGTCATGCCAGCGCAGGCGTCTTCCCAACACTCCGGCATTTAATGCCGTCCGTCTCAGGTGGGTTTCGAGCGCCATCAGCGCGTCTCGCTGCAATTCCGCGAAAAGCTGCCGGATCGGAATCTCCTGCAAAATCGTCTCAAAAAGGCGTAACGGCTGAAACGCCTGTTGGTCTGCGAGCGCTTGCAAGCGCATATCTACCATGCGGTTATATTCTCGCGTCACATCGCAGCAATATGCCGCGCAAATCGGGTCGCGCAGGCTGTCATGGCCGAGAAACCAGCGCCAGATTTTGATGTTCTGCGCCGGGTCAGTCGCCGCCGCAATCGGGCGGCCTCGCTCGCGAATATAGATATTGCACGGATACAACTGCTGACCGCCGACCGTGCGTTCATCCAACACGACATAACATTTCCGCGCCGATGAATGGCAGAGACCGCGCGTTTCGAAAAAATGTTCGATTCGAAACCGCAAAAACGGATAACGCGGCGACGCGATGCGCAGCAATTTAGGGCGGATTTCATTTTCATAATACGCCCGCTCGACCTCGCTGAACGTCTCTTGCGCCACCGGAATCAGGCGGATGTCATCAGGATGAAGCTTCTCAAGAAAATCGGCGACAATTTCCGGCAGCAGCGGGAAATTGACTTTCGTAATCGCGAGGCAGATGACGATTTTCAGCGCGTATTCTTGTTTTAAGGCGACTAACTGCCGGATGTTGGAACTGACGCGGGCGTAAATATCATCATGCCGCCCTAATTGTTTTGTCAGGCTGTTATTATGCGCATCTAAGGAGATAGACAGATATTTCACGCCATGCCGCACCAATTCCTGATAGCGCTGAAACTCCTGATAGCCATTGGTGCTGAGCGAGACATCTATCTGGTATTTTTCAGCAATTTTAAGATATTCCAGAAGACAGGGGGACGCTGTCGGTTCCAAACCGGTGAGATGCAGATATTGAAGCCCGCGCTCGCTCCAGCCATGAAGAACTCGTTCGAATTCATCAAACGCGGGCGGGACAATGGAGTCGTCTAACCCTTTGCAGTAAGTGCAGTTCAGATTGCATTGATTCGAGATGAAATAGACGCCGCGGCCATGCAGCGCAAAATTCAATTTTGCAGGCGGATGCAGAAATTGGTCAACCAATTTTTGGCCGCGCAGGCTATCCAGCGAATAAAAGGTTGACGTGAAACGGTCTAATACATTTTGAGTATCTGCCGGTCTCAATATTTCAGAAGAATTTAGAAGCATTGCGGACATATCAGACCACGTAATGTGGAAAGAAACGTTTGTCAAGCAATGACGATGCGATTTATGAACTATTCTGTCAATGAATGTTTGACAGTTCACTTTTCATATTTTCCTTGCCAAAATACCAGGAAAGAAAACAGCGTTTAAGCGCCGAGTCGCTCGATTAGCAAGGGGAACGTTCACTCAAAAAGGATTCTTATCATGCCGCTTCCAATGGTGCATCTCGCCGTTGCGATTCAGGTTCGCGCCGGGCGAAACGATGCCTTTCTACCATCGTATTTACTTGGCAGCATCGCGCCCGATGCGATTCATGTTCGGCCTGACGCCGGAGAAAAGGAGAAACATCGCGTTCACCTGCGTTCCTCGTCAAAAAGTCTGGAGTTGCCGCGTCTTCAACAGCTTTTAGCGCGATACTGGCCGCAAGCGCCAGAAATGGCGGAGTTTGCCGAAGGATATGCCGTGCATTTGCTCACTGATCGCCGATGGATTGCCTCGGTGTACCCGACTTTTTATGAAAAACTTCCTGCTGACATGACGCATGCAGAACGCCGGGCGCTATATTATCAAGAAACGGATCAAATTGATTTTAATCTCTACCATCATACGCCCTGGCGCGTGGAGGCATGGGAGCAAATCTCTTGTGCCCGGCCTGTGGACTTCGACAATTTTTTAACCGCAGACGAACTTGCGCAGTGGCAGGCTCGCGTGTTGAACTGGTTTGGCGGGATGAAACAAGAGCCTGGAATTTGCCCACATTACATTACCGATGCTCTTGTCAAACAATTTATCGCACAGGCCGCTGAAGAAATTCGGGGAACATTGACTGCCTGGAAAGGTCTTGTGTAGGGCGAAACGGCGTTTCGCCCTACGTTTTGCGACCGCGATTGTTTATCTCCACGCTGCCGCGTATTCTTTTGCAAACGCCTCGAACGACATCGGCGCTCGCCCTAAGATTTCGGCGACCGCCGGAGAAACGGGCGCTGTCCATCCTTGCCGGACAATAGAAAACAACCCGATCATAAATTCGATGGAATCCGCCGGCATGTTGAGATGCGATAACGCATTCCGCATATCATCATCGGAAATCGCGACGTAACGAATCTCGCGCCCTGACACTGACGCAATGATCGCGGCAACTTCGGCGTAACTTAACGCTTCGCCGCCGGTCAACGTGTATTCTTTGCCGATATGCGCTGAATCGCTCAGTGCTTTTACGGCGACTGCCGCAATATCGCGAGTGTCAATAAAGCTGGTTTTGGCGTCTCCCGCTGGCACAAAAATCGCTCCGGCCTGTTTCAGCGCGGAAAGCAGGAAACCGGGGTTAAAATTCTGCATAAACCAGTTCGGGCGGAGAATCGTGTACGGAATGCCTGATGCGATCAGATGTTTTTCGGCGATCCGCATCCCCGTTCCTTCGGCCTGATCCACGCCCATCGCAGTCATCAGCACGACGTGTTTCACGCCAATCGCGTTCGCACGATCAATCAGCGGAATTAGCGCCTTCTGCGGCGCGGCTTCCATCGGTTTGGCGATTAAAAACACGCGATCAGCGCCTTCTAAGGCGCTGGCATGAGTTGCGAACTCGTCATATTCAAAGCGAACCGGCGTGACGCCCGGCTGTGCAGCGTATTTTTCAGGCGCGCGGGTGGCCGCTTTTACTGGAACGCCCTGTGCGGACAACAATTGTACCAACGCGCTTCCCACATTGCCTGTTGCGCCTATGACTAAAATGTGTTGACTCATATCTTTTATCCTCCAATATTGTTCTCCCTGCCCTGTTATCGCAGGACACGGCGGTTATTGTCAGGTATGCCTGTTTTCCTTCTGCTATTGATATAGCTGTTGCTGTTGGCGAAAAATGAAAGGGGAAATGAAACAAAAAATTGAAATATTGCAATTATAGAGGCGAGCGTTGATTTTTAATAAGACCTCACAGGTTTTGAAAACCTGTGAGGTCTCGCCGATATAAATTTTCAATGCTCACATATATATTTAGCAGCCACCACGAAACACACGAAAGACACGAAAAAAATCAAAATGTGCGTCCGATGATTGAGGAGTTTTCCATATTTTTGTGTATTTCGTGTGTTTCGTGGTGAATAATTACGAAATATTTTATCGTGTCCTGATTTTCCAATCGTATAAGCGCTCGATTTTCAGCTTGACAGACGTTTTTCGTTTTCTGGCAATTGGACGTGATGCAGCATCTGCGACATCCGCTCAAAATGCGAGCCGCGCCAATATATCTTATCGCATTGTGGGCAGCGGAAAAATTCATCATAATCGCGCTGCACGCCAGGAGGCAAGCGATTAAAAACAGCAGCTTTTTCGACCATTTCCAAATGCGCGTTGCAACAGGTGCAGCGCTGCAATGCGGTGGGACGGGGAAGCGTGAGTTGAAACCGATGCAGCACTTCCTGCAACTGGATTTTGGGATTTGTCGAACGCAGATAATAGCCGCGCGTGATAATGCGGCGTTTTAATAATTCTCGATCCCGCGTCAGGAGAATGCGGCGCTCATCGGCTGAAATTCGGGCGAGTTCGGCATCGTCGCACTGGCGGCGATAGATGGTGTCGAATCCGGCGAAACGCAGATAAACAGCTAATTTGCCGAGATGCACATCCGCCACGAATTTCGGCTCTCGCAGCGGACATGGACGCAACCGCGTAATCGGGCTGATATCAAACGTTTCGAACATCGGATAAACGCTGATATGATCGCCGGGCTGAACGCGATACGAAAAGCACACAGAGACGTGGTTGGCGAGAATCAGGTCAACTTCGGGATGCGGCACGCCGACCGCCTCAATTGCATCTTTGACCGAAGGATGCCCGACAAGCGGATACACGAATTCGACCTTACGCCATTTCGGTGGCAGGAAATCGTTCAACTCCTCATAAAATCGGAGGAAGACATCCGGAATCTCTGAACTTCTACACATGATGATTCTTCGCCTCCTACAAGGATTGACTGACTAGTAGATATGCCAACCAGACCTCACAGATTTTCAAAACCTGTGAGGTCTTACCCATCATGTATTGAAAAAACAGTCGTTTTTGTTCCGAATAACTGACACATTCTAAAAATGCAAGGAGAATTGTCAATATGTGGAAAGCATTGCCCGTATTTTCTCGCGCTCTTGCGGCGTTTCGCGACAATGATTTTGAGCAGGCGCTTATTCTGGCGCAGCAGGCGCATGAGCAGCAGCCTGAACTTCTCGTGTTTGCCGAAGCGGTCACATATTTGACGCGGCTTAACGAAAGCGGCAAGCAGGATGTGTATCTGAATGACGAGGGCTTTCGCGCCTTTATTCGCGGCGGCGGCAATGTTCCGCTTTATCGGGCGGTCAGCGCGGCGTTACAGGAGGTTTATCGCAGTTATGACACGCTGAATCTGCTTGATGTTGGGACAGGCGACGGCAGGGCGTTGCTTCCTGCGCTGACTGACAACATCCGACATTTAACCGTGCTTGAGCCGTCGGAATCGCTGCTGCGGCAGTTGCGTCGTCAGCTTGACGAACACGGCGTATCGCATGAGGCGCATTGCGCTCCGTTTCAATATTTTACGCAGATGCAGGCCGGGAGTTGGGACGTGATTGAGGCGACATTCAGTCTGCAATCCATTCCGCCGCAGGAACGCGCGTCCGCGCTGACATGGGGGCGGCAGCATGGCAAACGGGTGCTTTTAGTGGAATTTGACGCGCCGGATTTGACGAATATCATGGCAATAGAAACCATTCGTTACATTGTTGAGCGTTATGAACAAGGGGTGGCCGAATATGCGGAAGATCGGGCGCTTGTTGCGCAAGGCTTTTTGATGCCGATGATGTTCGGCTATTTTGATTGCAGTCAGCACCGGACAAACTATGAACAGCCTGTTGCGCAGTGGATACAGGAATTTCAGGCGGCAGGTTTTACGACAGTTGACGCAGCGTTGATTTATCCGTATTGGTGGGCGGCGGCGTACATCATTGACGCTTCGTAGGGGCAGACCCCCGTATCTGCCCTGTTGTTCAGGCGAATACGCGTTGTATGGGCGAACACGGGGGTCTGCCCCTACGCGGCCTCATCCATCAATCAAATCTTGTTAAAACACTACACTGGTTTATTAACTGATGTTACGCAACGCCGCCGACAATTCCCCTCCTGGGAGGGGCAAGGGGTGGGTGGTGTCCTGTGCGGCGTCTTCGTGTCCACCACCCACCCCCAACCCCTCCCAGGAGGGGAGTTTGCGGCCATTTGTATTGAACCTGCTGCGTAACATCAGTTATTAATTTTGACACGTTCACCGTACCGTCGAAGTTCCTCGTCGGCGCGTCAAGAGAGGCCGACGGTGACGTCGGCGGAACGGAAATACTTTCGTATTTTGCTTACGCCTGGTTCAATCGAGCCATCTGTTCGGGCGTCAGGCGCACGTTGGCGGCGTCGAGATTTTCCTGCATCTGTTCTTTCGTGCTGGCGGCAATCAATGGAATGACTGCCGGTTCGCTGTGCAGCATCCAGGCGAAAATCACCTGATTGACGGTCGCGCCGGTTTCATTAGCAATCTCTCGCAGCACATTCAGCCGCTTGTCGCTGTCCGCGCTGACATATTGCGGAGGAAACTGTCGGTCTGCGCGGCTATATGCGCCGTTTAACAGCGGCGAATACGCCAGCATAGTCAGGCCGCGAGCTTTGCAGTAATCGAGCAAATCGTCGTTTGCGGAGATTTGCGGATCAAACGTGGTTCCGGCGCGAGGCCGCAGGTAGGTGTAACGCTGCTGCACGCAGCAATATTCCGTCCAGCCCTGCTGCTGGCTGATCCACATCGCTTCTTCCAGACGCCAGGCGAGAAAATTACTTGCGCCGATCACGCGAACTTTTCCGGCTCGCACGAGGTTGTCGAACGCTTCAAGCGTTTCTTCCTGCGGCGTGTTGCGGTCGTCAACATGGGCATAATAGAGATCAATCGTCTCAATGCCGAGGCGTTTCAGGCTTTTTTCGCATTCCTGCTCAATGCGCCAGGCCTGCAGGCCGCGTTCGACTCCCGGATATTCGAAGCCGACTTTTGTGGCGATAATCAATTGATCGCGGTTGCCTCGTTCCCGCATCCATTCTCCTAACAGCAACTCGCTTTCGCCGCCGACACATCCCGACACCCAGCGGGCGTAAATGTTGGCGGTATCAATAAAATTGCCGCCCGCTTCGACATATTGATCTAACAATTCATAGGACATCTTTTTCTTTGTTTTGCTGCCGAAATACATCGCGCCGAGACATAACTTGCTCACTTCGATATCGCTGATTCCTAACATGATGGTGTTCATAGGTTCTCCCCTGAAAATGGAATGTTCATGCCCTGTGGTGTTGGCCGAAACTGGAGTTTCGACCGACATGAATAGCGCCTCTTTCACAATCGTTGGAACAATATTCACAGTTCTATTGAAGATAAATCGTAGTTATTTAGGAGTGCCAAAGCTAAATAGTTACGATAAATCTTCATATTTATGAATCATCTCTGATTGTCAAGCCCTCATTTCACCTCTTTTTCTTTAAACCTGAAATCTGATTTCTGAGCAGACATTCTGATTTCTACATATCTTTAAACATGAACACTGAGAATGTGGCGCGCTGGTATTTCACTTTCAGCCTGCACAGGGAAAAGCGGCATTCTATGATTGAAATGGAATGTTTTTGTCTTGCATTGGTATGTGTTTTGTAAGAAATGTTTTATTTATACCAATTGCCATGAAATGGAACATGTATTGCCTTCGCGATGCAGAGATAATATGTTATCATCGTTTGCCTGATGGACAGGAAAATATACATGCCTTTGAAAAATGAAAAAACCTACTCTTCAGCTAACAACACGGAAATTGGCGGTCTTTAACGCCATAATGGTTTCGATCTCGATTGGATGCGGATTGATCGGAGGAGAATTTCTGGCGCGATGGCTACAATTAGCCCAGCCGGTGTATCCGTCATCTGAATTGGCATTGAATCTGTATTATACCGATCCGAATGGCTTGATCCGATTGACGCCAACGTGGCAAGGATACATCGGCGGAATCTGGACGACAATCAGCGAGCAGGGATGGCGTGATCGCCTGTTTACCCACGTTCCGCCCGCAAATATAACGCGGATTGTTGTTCTCGGAGATAGCTATACGATGGGGGATGGCGTCAAACTTGAGGATGCTTACCCGAAACAACTCGAATCGTTTTTGCTCTCAGCAGGCGATCACGTTGAAGTAATGAACTGTGGCGTTTCTGCAACCAATTCCCTGAATCAACTTGCAATTCTTCAGCAGGTGATCACGGATTATCATCCACATCTTGTCATTCTTGGGTATAATATCAATGATTTCGATTACCCCTCGATGACAAAATTCGAAAGGCAGAAGGCCGCAGGCGTTGATTTTGAGATTCTCCCCGATCAACGTGTACGTGCGCTTCCGCATCATTATACCAGGTTTCAGCAAATCAAATTAGCATTGCGGAATCAATCGTATCTATACCGTTATTTCGCCCATACTCGCGAGCGCTGGCAAACCCCAACAAAACAATCTGTTAATCCTGTCGAGCAGTGGATGCAACAAGGAACTCATCTCCGTTCATTTGAGGCTGTTGCGCAAATGAATAAGGTCTGTCAAGAGCATCAAACTCGCTTCTTTGTGGCGATTTTGCCTGATTTACTTGATGTTGCCTCGACAGTTCATGATTTCCAGGCATATCCCTATCTGGAGGTTCATGCGATCATCAAAAATGCATTTGAACGCGAAATGATTGATTATCGCGATCTCTTGCCGGCATTTAGCGGCTATGATCCACAAGTTTTAGTCGTTCATCCCTTGGATCATCATTTTAACCAGAAAGGAAATTATATTATTGCTCAGGCCATCTTTGAGACAATACACGCTCTTTTTCTGAAAGGAATACCGTATGAGGGAAAGTTATAAACACACTCAGATTGGAACAGTAATCCTTCTTTCGTTTGGAGTGGCGACGCTGATTTTGCTCCTGGCAATGGCTGTGACCAAACCAATTTTGCCGCTGGCGCTTATTCTCGGCCTGTTGCTGATTGTTGCGGCGTTGTTTTTTTCGCTTTCGATTGAAATTCGGGGTGAGTTTGTATGTTGGCGCTTTGGCGTCGGGCTGGTTCGAAAACGGATAAAACTGGCCGACATTCAGGCCGTTGAAATCGTCAAAAACCCCTGGTGGTACGGATTCGGCATCCATCTCACGCCACGCGGATGGCTATATAATGTTTCTGGTTTGCGTGGCGTGGAAATCGCTTTAAAGAATGGGAAATCTTTTCGGCTCGGCACAGACGAACCGGAGAGTCTTGCGCAAGCGCTTAATGACGCTCTTTCCTCTCAACAGTTATGATTGCGCTCTCGAATATCCATAAAACCTACCGCACCGGCGGAAAGCCGCTGCATGTGTTGCGCGGTGTCAGTCTGAACATCAAGCCCGGCGAATTTGTTTCAATCATGGGGCATTCCGGTTCGGGCAAATCTACGCTGCTGAATGTGCTTGGGCTGCTGGACCGCCATGATGAAGGGGAATACCGCCTGAATGGCACGCTGATGCACAAGCTTTCAGAGCGAAAAGCCGCGCAGTATCGCAATCAATTCCTCGGATTCGTCTTCCAATCCTTCCATCTTGTGCAGTTCAAAAACGCTCTGGAAAACGTCATGCTGCCGCTGTATTATAAAAAAGTCCGCCGCAAAGAGCGGACGCGTCTCGCGTTGGAATATCTGGAAAAAGTCGGGCTGAAAGCGTGGGCGCATCACCTGCCGAATCAGCTTTCCGGCGGGCAGCAGCAGCGGGTCGCGATTGCGCGGGCGCTTGTGACGCAGCCGAAAGTACTGCTTGCCGATGAGCCAACAGGCGCGTTAGATTCGCAAACCTCGTATGAAATCATGGAATTGTTCAAGGAGGTCAATCGCGCAGGCATTACCGTCGTGATCGTCACGCATGAAAACGACATCGCCGCCATGACCCACCGCATCATCCGCATTCGCGACGGAGTGATTGAGCATGTGTAACCTCGATACCTGGTCGGAAATCCTCGATAGTCTGCGACGCCATAAACTGCGCTCGTTATTGACGGCCTTCGGCGTCTTCTGGGGCATTTTTATGCTCGTGCTGCTGTTAGGCGCGGGACGCGGGTTAGAAAAAGGCGCACTCTCGAATTTTGGCGATATGGCAAAAAATACGATTTTTTTCTGGGGTTCGCGGACGCAACTTCCCTATAAAGGCTTAAACCCTGGGAGATTTATTCAATTCGACAATGGCGATATTGACGCTGTGCGCGTGTCAGTTCCAGAAGCCCTCCATATTTCCGCCCAAATAGACTTAGGGGAAAAGAATATGACCTATGGAACGCAAAAGGGGCGTTTCAGCCTGACCGGGCTGATGCCGGATGCCAGTTATTTTTACCCGCTGGAAATTCAGGGGCGCTTGATGAATATGATGGACATGACCCACAAGCGTAAAGTCGCGATCATTGGCTTGCAGGTCAAGCAGATGCTTTTTCGCGATGAAGACCCGATTGGCAAGTATCTGTATGTTGAAGGGATGGCGTTTCAAGTGGTTGGCATCTTTAACATCAGAAACCCGGAAGATCAGGATGCCTTAAAAACGATTTACATCCCGTTGTCAACGATGCAGCAGGCGTTTCATTTCGGCGAGAACTTTTATTTTTTTATGGCATTAGCCGATCCGACCGTCGCGGGCGACGTGGTTGAACAAAAAGTGAAAACAGTGCTTCAGCGCCGCCATTCCGTACATCCCGACGACCGGCAGGCCATCGGCTCGTGGAATATGAGCAGGGAATTCGGGCAATTGCAGGCGCTGTTTCGCGGCATTAACGTCTTTATCTGGCTCGTCGGCGCGGGAACGATTGTCGCGGGCATCGTCGGCGTCAGCAATATCATGCTAATTTTAGTCAAAGAGCGCACCAAAGAGATCGGCATTCGCAAAGCGCTGGGCGCGACGCCTTTTTCGATTATCAGCCTGATCTTGCAGGAATCGGTCTTGTTGACCGCTGTGTCGGGCTATATGGGATTAGTCGTCAGCGTTGGCTTGATTGAAGGGATCAGCTACGCGATGAATACATTTCACCTACAAAGCGATTATTTTTCGAATCCTGAGATTGACTTCAAAACGGCGATTTTCGCAACAATGTTGTTGGTTGTTACCGGCGCGATTGCCGGATATATTCCGGCGCGGCAGGCGGCCAAAATCAACCCGATTGAGGCGCTGCGGAGTGAGTAAATAGGAGTGCAAAAGCTTGCTTTTGCCGCAAAAGCAAGCTTTTGCACTCCTCAATACATGTTCGATCTTGATAAATGGCAAGAAATTTTTGCGTCGTTAGGGCGACATAAATTGCGGACGTTTTTGACCGCATTCGGCGTTTTCTGGGGGATTTTTCTGCTGCTGACGCTGCTCGGCGTCGGCAAAGGAATTGAAAACGGCGTGCTTGATCAATTCGGCGGCTCATTGGTCAACCGCTTCGTCATCTGGGGCGAAACGACGAATATCGCCTATCGCGGCCTGAATGTGGGGCGGCAGATCGAACTGANGTCATCTGGGGCGAAACGACGAATATCGCCTATCGCGGCCTGAATGTGGGGCGGCAGATCGAACTGACGCTTGACGATGCGTATGCCATCCGCGACATGATCCCGGAAGTCAACGCGGTCAGCGCAGCGACCGGTTTATGGGGCGAATACACCGTCAGCTATCAGAACAAAAACGGTTCGTATTCTGTTATGGGCGACCTTCCGGCAGTCTTCGAATTGCGCCATCTTGCGATGAAAGAAGGCCGATTTCTGAATCAGGTTGATATTGACGAAAAGCGCAAAGTCGCCGTCATTGGCGCAAAAGTGGCGGAGATGCTTTTCGATGGCGAAAATCCGGTTGGAAAATATCTGTTCATCAAAGGGCTTTATTTTTTAGTGGTTGGCGTGTTCGATGTCTCTGGCATCGGCAATGCGCAGCGCCAGACAGAGCGGATTTACCTGCCGCTGACTACGCTACAAATGGCGTATAATCAGGGGGATCGCGTCTGGTCTATTCAGGTTGCGGCGCGTCCTGATGTCAAAGTTGCCCTTGTTGAAGCCAAAGCTAAAGAACTGCTTCGTCGGCGGCACCTTGTCGCGCCGAATGACCAAAATGCAATTGGCTCATGGAATGCCAGCAAGGAATTTGAAAAATTACAAGGCTTGTTTCGCGGAATTAAAATTTTCATGTGGGTGGTCGGCAGCGGCACGATTCTCGCGGGCGTGATCGGCGTCAGCAACATCATGCTGATTATCGTCAAAGAGCGCNCAGCGGCACGATTCTCGCGGGCGTGATCGGCGTCAGCAACATCATGCTGATTATCGTCAAAGAGCGCGCGAAAGAAATCGGCATCCGTAAGGCGCTCGGCGCGACGCCGTTCTCACTGATTGCGCTGATTTTGCAGGAATCCATCTTTCTCACCTCGATTTCCGGCTATATCGGCCTTGTGGCCAGTGTCGGCGTTCTGGAAGGCGTGGGGTTTCTGATGGGCAAATTCGGGATTCAGAACGAATTTTTCAGCCGTCCCGAAATAGATGTGCAACTTGCGCTGGCGGCGCTCTGTATTTTAGTGGTTGCAGGCGCGGCGGCAGGATGTATTCCCGCCAGAACAGCCGCCAATATCAACCCGATTGAAGCGCTGCGGAGTGAATAATGATCTCAACCCTGCCTGGGTTTTGAACCCTGGCAGGGTTGAGATGCGGAAAAAGTATATGTTCAAAAAAATTTTCTATACATTGCTTGTGTTGCTGTTTCTTGCGCTGTTTGTCGGCACAGGATGGTTTCTTTATCAAAAATCGCAAAAGCCGCCGGTCATTTTTTCCACGTCTTCGCCAGTTATGGGGAATATCGAGCAAGTGACGGTCGCGTCCGGGACAATCGTGCCGCGCAAAGAAGTCACAATCAAACCGAAAATCAGCGGCATTATTAACGAAATTTCTGTCAAAGCCGGAGACGTTGTCAGAAAAGGCGATGTGCTGGCGAAAATTCGAATCGTGCCAAACCTCGTCAACCTGAATGAAGCGGAAAATCGGTTGGAAAAAGCCAAAATTCAATATGATAATGCCAAAGTGGAACTCCAGCGGCAGCGCCGGATGCTTGAACAAAAGCTTGTGCCGGAAAAAGAGTTTAGTCGCTACGAATTGGAGTTTGAGAACGCAAACGCTGATTTGCAGGCGGCGCAGAAGAATTTGACGCTGCTCAAAGAGGGCGTGGCGAAAAAGGAATCGAAAGAAAACAATACGCTTGTCGAATCTACCGTCGCTGGCACGATTCTTAATGTGCCGATCAAAGAAGGCGCGACAGTCGTGGAAACCAATTCATATAACGAAGGGACGACGATTGCGGTGGTGGCAGACATGAGTTCGCTCGTATTCGAAGGGACGATTGACGAATCGGATGTCGGCAAACTGCATGAAGGGATGGAGATTAACCTCACCATCGGCGCGATTGAGAAGGAAACGTTTCGGGCAACGCTGGAATATATCGCCCCAAAAGGGGAAAAAGAGGCGAACGGCAGCGCGGTGAAATTCCAAATTAAAGCCGCCGTCGAGCCGAAAGAGGGCGTCGTCATTCGCGCCGGGTATAGCGCCAACGGCAAGATTGTATTAGCGCGGCGCGAAAACGTCTTGACATTGAAAGAAGGATTGATTCAGTATGACGACGAGCAAAAGCCATTTGTCGAAATCGAAACCGCGCCGCAGCAATTCGAAAAACGCCCGATTAAAATCGGCCTGTCAGACGGCATCAATGCCGAAATCGTGTCCGGGCTGAGCGAAAAAGATCACATCAAAGACGCGCCGGTTTTACCGCAAAAACAAGGCTAAACAATCACGATAAAGGGGGCGCGATATGCAAACAGAGGTTGTCATTACGCTTGATACGAAGATTGTGCAGCAGGCGCAGCAATATGCAAAAATACATGGAAAGTCGTTTTCCCAATTAATCGCAGATTATTTAGCGATTCTGCCAATCGAAGAAGGGCAAGAGCGCGAACAACAGTTACCTCCGATTACCAGGTCATTACGAGGTATTCTTCGTCATGCCGAACTTGACGAGCAAACATATCATCGCTATCTTGAGGAGAAATATTTGTGAACGTCCTTTTCGACACAAACGTTGTCTTAGATGTTTTGCTTGACAGAAAACCTTTTTCAGCCATGTCTTCTGCTCTATTCGCGTATGTCGAATATCGTAAAATCCAGGGATTTCTTTGTGCGACAACGATCACAACCGTATATTATTTAAGCGCAAAAATGATTGGAATCAGCCAAACGAATGATGAAATCCGAAAATTATTACAATTATTCAACATTGCGCCTGTGAACGATTTTGTTCTAAAACAGGCTATTAGTCGTGGGTTTGCCGATTTTGAAGATGCTGTATTGCATGAATCCGCTTACTGTATTGGACTTGATGCCATTGTCACTCGAAATGCTGCGGACTTCAAGTTGTCCCTAATATCCGTTTATACTCCTGATGAATTAGCCGATATTCTTCGCATCACTTTCTCCAAAACTCATGACTGATAACTTCACAGAATCCTTACTCCGTCCAACGCCTGCCGCCTGGCGTCAGCGCGAATGGTATGTCGTCACGGAATTCGAGCGGACGCCGTCAGTCAATTTCCGTCGCGCCGTCGAGCTTTCCCATACGCATCCCGGCTTTGCCGCGTTGATGGACGAGCGCAACATCCTGATTTATCGCAATATCTACCGTAAAGAGGAACTGCTGCAATTTCAGGCGTTGTTGAAACTGATTAAAAATTGGAAAGGAATCAAGCTTTATCTGAACGGCGAGCGGGTGGAAGCGGACAATCTTGGATCAGGGATTCAATGTTTCGCGCAAACCGTGTTGAGCGCCGGCACAACATCAGAGCGCCCGGAGCAATGCCAGATGTTCTGGCGCGAAGCCGCGACCGCAAGCGGATATATCGGCTGCCGCCGCAGTCATGTCAGCATGGAATGGCAGGGGGAATTTTCGATTGACCTGCCAATCTGGTTCGCGTTCGGCTATTTGGATAAAAATCAGGTTTATCAACTTCGGCAGGAAAATTTAGAAAGCGCGGTGATGAGCGAATTGCTTGAATATCATTACTGCCCGTTGCTGCGCCTCGACCAGATTCAGGCGTTTTTGCGCTCATTCCCGAAACGAATAGACCCGCGCAAAGACCGTGAATGGCGCTATGCGCGTCGTCAGGCCGAACGTAACGCCCCCGTCGTCACCAGCCCGCTTTTTGATCAACGTGCCGCCCGCGAAGCCGCGATTCTGCCCGTCTCCCCGGAAGCCTACACGGCGTATCTGCGCCGCGTCGCCATCCTCGGCGCAGTCTAACCGCGCAGTTCTTGTTCGATCATCTGTTTGATAAACTTCAACATTTTAAAAATCTGATACAGTTCCTCTATTTTAGTGGCATCATACGCTAAACTCAAGGAATATGTCCGTTCATGCAGCGTTAAAAAAAACCATTGCCGTCCCACAATATACGCGCCATAAATCGGTTTGCCATCATTATTCAACCGTTGGGCGGCGATCATTGCTGCCGCAACCTGTCCCAATGGATCATTAGATGAATGACGTTCCGGCTTATATTCTTGTAAACAAAAATATGGGCGTTTCGGCGACCGTTTCCCTTTTGCAATGACGCAATCCACTATGCCACCAAGTCGTTCGTGATCAATCGTGACAGAGAGGCGGCGTTCAAAAAACGCCTGATATGTTTCATGTAAATAATTCACCACATACAAAAGCTGGCTAATAAAATACATTTTGAGTTCTTCCTCATTCCAATCAAGGACATGACGCCCTAAAAGCTTGCATAATTCACTTAGGCGTTCCTCTTCATGGGGCAAAATTGGTATCTCTGTCGTCTGCCAGGCGCTTAGCCATTCATTCTGTTCGACTTCTTTGAGTCCAAACGTCTCTTCGACTTCTTCAATCGTCCATTTCGAGAATTCTTTCATTGTAAATCACCTCGTCATAAAATGGGAGCGTGGCTCTTGATCGGGATTTTTTGTCATATTAGAAAATACCATGACATATCCATCGCTTCTGTCAAGCGTAAAATCGCTCCCAATACATCTATCGCGCCTGAATACTGACGTGATATGACTGCCCGTTGATCGTGACGCGATACATCGTTATTGGTTGATTTTTCATGCGAATTTCTGAGGTGACCCATGCCCGCAGCGCATTCATTCGCGCTTCGCGCACGCGATACAGGTGCTGGGCGTCTTCAACTGAAATTGGTTGGAAGGTGAGATTGTCGCCGGGCTTCATCTGCGCGACTGATGGCAAATCTACGGAAATGACAGCGGCGATTTTGGCGTAACCGCCGGTGGTTTGCGCATCTGCCAGCATGATGATCGGAGCGCCATGCGCCGGAACCTGAATCGAGCCGGGCATCAAGCCATCGGAAATAATGTCCGCGCCGAGACGATGCGTGATCTTCGCGCCCTCAAGGCGGCAGCCCATCCGATCCGTTTCATGCGTTACCGTATAAACAGACGAAAGGAAGGTCTCGATTCCCTGCGGCGTGAAGGCGTCATCCTGTGGGCCGAGAATCACGCGCAATGCAACGCGATAATTCGGGTGATACGCTTCCGGCAGTTTCAGGCCGACATGTGCTTTATTCGGCGCGGGTTCGCCCGTTTGCAACACATCTCCGGCCTGCAAGGCGCGTCCAGAATAACCGCCAAGCTGTCCGCGCAGATACGTGGACGCGCTTCCCATCACGACGGGCGCGACAAACCCGCCTGTGACAGCAAGATAGGTGCGGCAGCCGCTTCTCAAGCCTGCAAAATCAATCTGATCGCCGCGTTCGGCCTGATAAACTGTCCAGAGTTCAAGCGGCTGCCCGTTCAAACGCGGCTGCATATCTCCGCCGGTAATCACGAATTGCAGTTGATCGTGACAGGCCAACTTCGCGCCGGTCAGCGTCATTTCCAACACTGGCGCGTTCTCGTCGTTCCCAAGCAACAAATTGCTCAGCCTTGCAGCATCGTAATCCATCACGCCTGCCGTAGGCATTCCGATACGACGGAAGCCGCTGCGCCAACTATCCTGAATGGTGGTCAAGAGGCCGGGGGTGATGACAGATAACGTCGCCATATTGAATTTCGATGAGTTATGCTCCAGCGATTATTCAATCGCAATAAATGATGCTATAATATGCTACGGATTTTGGCGGCAACGGCCACCGCAAGCGTTTGATGTTCTTCGGGATCAAAATGGATCGCGTCAACCGGGCTTGAGGTGATGACGCTCCCGGCGTCGAGGAACTCGCAGTCGAGTTCTGCGGCAACGCGCCGGTAGGCGTCTGCAAGCTGTCGCGATTTGTCTTCGCCGCCAGCAAACATGTCCGCAAAATCCGTTCCAGCTAATTGGGCAAGCGACGGCGGCGCAATCAAAAGAACTTTCGGCGATTGACCGCCCTGACCGAAACCGCTCTTCTGAATGATTTGCACAAGCGTCCCAGCCCCTTTCGCAATATCATACGCCGACAGGCCGAACCGATTTTTCAGATCATTCGTGCCTAACATCACGACCACCAGATCAAGCGGCGCATGGCTTTCCAAACAAGGAAATAGATACGTTTTGCCGTTTTTATGCTCCCCTTCAATTGGATCATCCCAGACTGTTGTGCGCCCATTTAACCCTTCTTCGATGACGAAATACCCTTCTCCAAGTTGCTTGCGCAACACGCCAGCCCAGCGTTCCTCCTTACTGTACCGGCTTTTGAGTCGTGGGTTGTACCCCCACGTATTTGAATCGCCATAACACAAAATCGTTTTCATTGATCACCTCACAGGTGTATTGGGAAATTATTCGATCCGTCAAAGCGCTACTTCTGGGCGGATAGCGATGTGTGTCTTGCGGGAGAGATGGTTTTTAACGTCGCGAATACAGAAATGACGAACATCACGATCACTCCGAACGTCAGCCGCACAGCCCACCATTCCATCTGTAAATCGGATTCGTTCTTGTGAAAAATATCTGTCAGCGCCAAATGAGCGAACAGCAGCATGAATAACGTCAAACATGCCAAAACATAGGTTAGTGTCATGAGAATGCGTTGTTTTTTCATAAATATTTTCCTCCGAAGTTTCCTCGTCATATAGTCTGCGCGTTAACAGCCTGCGCAAGCATTGTTATCTCTTTCATATCGCGTCTCGTCCTATGAATTGAACAAGGTTCGTATATTGATCGAGAAAATTGCTGTCAAGTTGTTTCCATGTTCGCAAAAAGAAAAAGACTGTTATGCGAACGTTATTGTGGCTTGGTAATTACAAACGAAACCGCGTATTGCGGGACAACGGCAACGCTTTTCAGCGCGAGCGCGCGGCCATTTCGGAACGTCGGCGGCAGGTCGAAATATATCTCCTGCTGCGCGGAAAGCGGCGTAATGTTTAACCTGAACGGCTGAACGCGCAGGCGGTCGGCGAAACGTCTCAGGCCGATTTCCCATGTTCGTCCATCATAAAACCAATCTGCGACAGGCGTATTGTCTAAAAAGAGTTGCGCAACATCTCCTTCGAATTCAATCTGCAAAAACAGATCATTTAACTGCGGCATGGCCTCCATGCCAACGGCGATTTCCCATTGACGCGAATCGCCTTCTGCGGCGAGTTCGCGGACGGATACGGCGGCATTTTGCGCGGGCTGCGGCGGCGTTGAATATGTCGTGAAGATGCTGCCTGGTGTTCTCTCAAGCGGCTGTCCGTTCAGCGTCAGCGGTGTTTCAACATCAGGAAACATGGCAAATGACAGGTCGTTCGGATTTGTCGAACAGAGCGTCAAGCCGTTGTCGGCAAATATCGCGTCCGCGTCCGTCAAAATCAGACGTTCACG
>DF820458.1:767361-768726 GCA_000739515.1 Candidatus Moduliflexus flocculans | reverse complement strand
TCGAACAGAGCGTCAAGCCGTTGTCGGCAAATATCGCGTCCGCGTCCGTCAAAATCAGACGTTCACGCCCGAACACAAGCCCTTTCCAGCAAGCTTCCGCGTCGCGTCTGGGCAATGTCACAACCTTGACCGTTTTTCCATTGTCATCGCGAAGCGTGATGACGCTGGATCGCCCCATTGCCGTGATTTGCGCGGCAATCGTCGTTTCCGCTGGCGTGATTAAGACATTCGCGCCGTCTATCTGCGCAAGTCCGGCGTTGCGAAAAATATATTGCGGCTGCATATCTGGATATGAAAAGAAAAAATAATGCTCCGAATCTCCCTCTGTCAGGAGGCCGAGCGGCTGCGCGGTCGCCGCTTGCAGCGTGATGCCCGCCATGCGGAAATTGTATGGGAAAAAGGCATAACGCCCGCTGTTGATCGTGAAATCGGGAAATTCAATATTTTGCTCACCAGCGTTCACCGTGAAGTGGCAGGCCGGTTTTGCGCTCATCGCAAGATGGCGCTGATAATTATTGATAAACAGATAACCCGAACCGCCAGCATCCCGCGCGGCATAACGGAGCGTGTCGGCGTCTCCGGCGTCGGAGGAATTGTCTGGCGGAAAGATGCTCTCGGTTACGACGAACTCCGCGCCGAAGTCCCGCAAAAACAGGTGCAGACATTTCAACGCCCGGTATGACTCGGCGATCTGGCCGTATTCCCGAATCGGCGCTTGAAAATCGTAGCTTAATTCCGGCAGATCATTCAAATAACCAGTCGCTTTCGATTCCTGGAAGGTGGACAATTTTCCAATTGGGTTCGTGCCGCCGTGAAACATGTAATACCCGATCAGGTTCGCGCCAGAGCCTAATTTCGCGAGCGTCATCGCTTCCGCGTCGGCTGGCGTCAAAATCGGACGGCGGTGATACGCGCATTGATTCCCCGGCCCTAATTCGGCCATTGCATACGGATGATGCTCCGGCGCGTAGGTCAGCATCGCCTCTTGCGTCGCCAAATCCGCGCCAACCAAATGGTCGTCGCGATCCGGCATGAACAGATAATGCACGGTCGGGTCAAGCTGGCGCGTATGCTGCGCCCAGGGCTGTTCCGCATAGGCCGCCATGACCGGCAGCGTTTCGCCTTCGACCACTACGCCACCGCCCCAGCCGGTCGTCGTGTACAGCGGCACGTCAAAGCCGACTTCTTGCGCGATGCGCTTGAGGGTTCGAATATGCGTTTTTCCTTCTTCGCCGCGCAAGCCGCCGCAATGTCCGTATTCGTTTTCAAACTGAATGCCGATAATCGTCCCGCCGTCTTTATATAAAAACCCTTGAATTTGCTCGTAGATCGCGGCGTACCACTTGCGGACATACGAAAAATAGC
>DF820458.1:760041-767164 GCA_000739515.1 Candidatus Moduliflexus flocculans | reverse complement strand
TTATATAAAAACCCTTGAATTTGCTCGTAGATCGCGGCGTACCACTTGCGGACATACGAAAAATAGCGTTCGTCGTTCGTGCGCGGCTCGAATTCTTTGCGCAACAGCCAGTCCGGGAAACCGCCGTTTCGGGCTTCGCCATGACACCAGGGGCCGATGCGCAGCAGCAAAAAGTAATGATGTTTGGCGCAGAGTTCGACAAATTTCCTGAGATTGCAATTGCCGTCCCAGCACATTTCCCCCTCGATTTCTTCATGATGCAGCCAGAAGACATAGGAGGCGACGACGCTGATTCCCCCGGCCTGCATTTTCAGCAGCGATTCTTCCCAGTAGGCATGCGGATAGCGGGAATAATGCATTTCCCCCATCACCGGAAACCAGGGCTTGTGGTCTAACACAAAATATTTTGAGGTCGCGCCGACAACGATTCCTTGCGGATTCTGCCCCTGAAACAGCAACGGCAGGCGTTCTTTCGTTTCATGCGTGGCAGCGGCGTTGATTGTGATGTTTTTGTTCATGGATGATATGAATTTCGTAGAGACGTACGGCCGTGCGTCTCTACGCCGTGCGCCCCGCAATAGTTGATGCTATTTCAGTGATTGCATATAGGCGTCAATCTGCGTCTGAAATTCAGCGCGAACTTTTTCAACGCCTGCTGCTTTCAGTTTGTCATCCAGCGTCTTAAAGGCGGCATCAATGTCTTTCGCCATGCCGACGTTAATCGGTTGATAATACTGAACCATCACCTGATTGAGGTTCGACACCTCGGTTTTTACGTTTTCGGTATTGGCCGAAAATGCGGCTAACGGATGATTGACCAAATAGCCCTTTTCCCGCACAGCGGTTCTATGAGCGACGTAATTTTCCGTCCATTCGGCTAACGGCGGGAACTGATCTTTGTTGGTAAACCAGAAGCCCGCAGCGTCGGGCGGATACGTGTTTTTATCGGCGGTGACGCCTTCAGGCAGGGCAACTTTGTTATCTTTTATGACATAGTTTTTGCCTTCCACGCCAAAATAGACCAGCATGTTATACGTCGGGTCTTCCATAATCAAATCAAGCGCCATCAGAACGCGCTCAGGGTTTTCAGTGGTCGCGGCAAGCGCCACGCCGTTGTTGATGAACGGGTCAGCGACATAATGGCCGTTGACGTTCAGCGCGGGGATAATTTCGATTTCCCAGCCTTTGCTTGCGGCGTCCGACAGCGTGCCCTGAATATCCTGAGAGTTGCCGATAGCGACGGCGGATTTGCCCTGCGTGAAGGCATCTTTGCTACGCACTTTATTGGCGAACACGTCTTTGTTGATGTAGCCTTTGTCATACCACGATTTCATCGTAACAGCAGCCTTTTTGAACTGCGAAATCACCGGTTCGTCCAGCATGTATAGCAACTTGCCGGTTGGGTCTTCCAACCCCCAGACGACGCCCGTGCCAGAGCCGGTGGCGTAGAGAATATCGCTGAAAAAGTCGCCGTTCTGTTGAGCTAAGGCGGCGAACGGGAAGCCGATGTCATACGTGCTGTCTAAATTCATCGGCATCATGCCAGGCTCATTCTTTTTAATCGCTTCCAGATATGGCTCGATGTCCGCGAATTTCGTGATTTCCGGCACGCCGTATTTTTTGCGGAGATCGCCGCGAATCAGCATGACCGGCACTTTGCGATCCGGCGTGGAGGTTGGAATCATATAGACTTTGCCGTTCACTTTGGCCTGTTGATAGGCGACTTTATTCAACGCGGCGTAATGTTTTGGCATGTATTTTTGCATCATTTCGTCGGTGATTTCGAGAAATGCGCCTTTTGCGGCTTGCTGGAAGTAGAACGACCAGTTCGCCGTGAAAATCCAGTCAATATCTTCGCCCGCCGCGAGAATCAGCGGGTATTTGGATTGAAAATCGCCCCAGCCGATGTAGCGGATTTCCATCGTCGCGTTGATGTCTGCTTTCAATTTTTGGTTGAGTTGCTCAATAACTTCTGGCATTCCGGCGGGCGCTGCGCCTAATAAATAGCCGATAATGTTGATTTCTTTTGACGTATCAACCCCGTCGGCGGCGCTGACACTCATCGCCATTAACGCGATACAAGCCAATAATCCGAATCCGATGCCAACCCTTTTTACGAATGATTTCATAATGATTTCCTCTCTGGTGCGCCTGTATGATGAGCCTCAGCGCGGCTGCAAGCTCATCAACGGCATGATGTTTGTTATACTCTGTCCCGGTTTTGTCAACGTTGCAAACCTTACCTGTCGTTTTCCCTTGCGATTTCACATCACCTTTCCCTTCACATTATTCGTAGGGACGTTCAATTGAACGTCCCAACCCAAACATTCTCGTTCCACGCTCTGCGTGGAACGAGGTGTTTTTCCTTATCCCTTGACCGCGCCCATCGTAATCCCTTTGACGAAATACTTCTGTACGAACGGATACAGCAGGAGAATCGGCCCGGTGGAAATCACGGTCATCGCCAACTTCAATGATTCTTTCGGCATGTCAATTGTCGCCATGTTATTGACCATGTTCGCCGCCACGTTGACGCTGGAAAGAATTTGATACAGCACGAATTGCAGCGGCGCGTAGGCGTCTTTTTCGACAAACATCATCGCCGTCCACCAATCATTCCAGTAAATCAGCGCGGTAAACAGCCCGACGGCGGCTAATGCGGGCTTGGACAGCGGCAAAATCACGCGGATGAAAATTGCGAAATCTCCCGCGCCGTCTATTTTCGCCGCCTCGAAGAGCGAATCCGGGATGCTGTTCAGGTAGTTTCGCAGAATCAGGATATGAAAAACCTGAAACATCGGCACGAGCAGCAGCACGAACGGCGTATTTTTCAGGTGCAGCACCCGCGACACGATGATATAATACGGCGCAAGTCCGCCCTGAAACAGCGTCGTGAAATAGAGGAAAAAGGCGAGCGCGTTGCGATATTTCACGTCTTTGCGATACAGCACATAGGCCGCCATTGACGAGAAAAAGAGCGAAATCAGCGTGCCGAGCGAGGTCAGGCTGATCGTAATGCCATAGGCTCGCAGAATCTTCTGCGGATTCAAAAAGACGAGTTTATAGGCGTCTATCGAAAATTCTTTCGGAAAGATCGTGTAGCCGCTGGTAATAATTTCATGCTCCGACGCGAATGAACTGCCTAACAGCACCAAAAACGGGAACAGCGTCACGAATCCGATTCCGCCGACAACAAAATAGGCCAGAATTTGAAAAAGGATTTGATCGAACGATGGCTTGATTTTCATAAAAGTCCTTCTGAGGAGTGCCAAAGCTTGCTTTGGCACTCCTGCGAATTATAGTTAAAATAGCGCGTAATCTTTTTCGAATTTTCGCACGAGCGCGTTGGCGGTTAGAATAATGATGAAACAGAGCGCCGACTGATACAATCCGGCGGCGGCGGCCATGCCGAAGTCATTTGTCACCACCACCGAGCGGAAGACTAACGTATCAATGATGTCGGTTGAATCAATCAGAATGCCGTTATTGCCGATAAGTTGGAAGAACATATCGAACTCACCGCGCATGATCCGCCCTAATCCAAGCAGAACTAAAATCACCATTGTCGGGCGCAAGAGTGGGAGCGTGATATGATAGATTTTCTGGAATGAACTCGCGCCATCTATGGTCGCAGCTTCGTAACATTCCTGATCAATCCCCATGATTGCCGCGAGATACAGGACGCTGCCGAAGCCGACCCATTTCCAGAGATACAGCAGCGGCAGCAGGATGTACCAGTATGAGGGATTGGAGTAAATATCTATCGGCGGCAGGCCAAAGGCTTTCAGCGCGATGTTAAAGATGCCGTAATCGTAATTAAAAAAGTTGTTGACCATCGCTGCGCCGACGACCCAGGAGATAAAGTACGGCAGGAACATGGCGGATTGGGCGACCTTTTTCAGGTATTTCCCTTTCATTTCCGCGATAAAAATCGCCACCAGGATTGAGATGATCGTGTAGCAGGTCAGAAACGCTAAATTATAGAGAATCGTATTTTGCGTGACGAGCCACGCTTTGCCCGATTTAAAGAAGAATTCGAAATTTTTTACCCCATTCCAGGGGCTGAACCAGATGCCGTTTCGATAATTAAACTCTTTGAACGCCATCACGATGCCGGTCATCGGAAGGTAGGCGAACACGAGATAATAAATGGCGACAGGCAGAAACATCAGATACAATACTTTGTTTTTGGCGAGTTCATGCCAGAACCCGCGTTTTTTATTCGTTGTTATTTCAGGCATTGCACGGATTCCTCTTGTTCAATAATAAGATGACGGTAGATAAATTTGCCGCACGTAAAGGTTTTCAGCACGAACATGTGGTAGATAAGGCAATACCCGGTATAATCGTCTGCGCGAAAATGCTGGCAAAGCTCACATCGCGGCTGATCATCTTCATCTATTTCTTGCATGGCATCCACTGGATATGCCCCCTATTTTGGCGTCGATAAGGACACACGACGTAAAAACCATTCAAATTAATTTTGGAATTATGTAAAATGTAAAAAATAAATTCGTACAAGAAACCTCACTGGTCATGAAAACCTGTGAGGTGTACGCCGAAGTTTTAGTATTGAGGCGCTTTTTTATAAAAGCAATGGTTGTGCCAGGTTTGGAATTTGCTTGATTTAAAGGGGAAATCAGGGAAACGAAGACGAGAGAGCGTCACTATGAAAATAACAAATATATCAAAAATGATATATTTGTTATATCAAACCGTAATAAACTGTGGTGTTGTTCCCTTCGACACGATCAGGGAGCGCCGCACGCTGAGCGGGTCGAAAGGCAATATTGATTGATGATCGCTATATATAATAACAGGATAGATAACTTTAAACAGGCAAATATAAGAATGTATCAAAAATGATACGATTTATATCATTTTTGATAGGGTGTCTTGTGTCAAAAGCTGTCAGTCATCTTTTTTATAACTGATGTTTTTTCATTTTCCGATAAAGCATCAAGCGCGAAATGCCAAGCGTGTCGGCGGTTTTGCCGATATGATGCTGATTGTGCGTCAGAGCGTTGGCGATCATTTGTTTTTCGAACGCCTCAACCGCATCAAGCAGGGTGGCATCCGGTGAGGTCCCCATCGGAACGGACATCACGCGGGTTTGCGGCGCTGCGCCTGTCAGAGAGAGGATCGCGTTAATATCTTGTGTGGCGAGATACCGCTGAAGCACGTTTTGCAGTTCCCGCACGTTGCCTGGCCAGGCGTAAGCGTAGAGCGCCTGAATCAGTTCGGGCGGCAGTTCCGAAAATGACTGGCGCGGCTGATGTTCCGCGTGTGTTTGCCAGTATTGTTCCAGAATATGCTCGATAATCAGCGGCAAATCCTCGCGCCGCTCTCGCAGCGGCGGCACGAAAAGCTCGATGACGGCGATGCGATAAAAAAAATCCTGCCGCAGGCGTTTGGCTTCGATTTCAGCGCGGCAGTCTTTATTCGTGGCCGCGATAATTGTTACGTCGGCGCGTTTCGCCGTATTGCCGCCTAATGGCGTATATTCGCCGTCTTGCAGCACGCGCAGCAGTTTCGCCTGCATTGCAGGTGTTAACTCGGTCACTTCATCAAGAAACAACATGCCGCGATGTGCCCGATCAAAGAGGCCGGGTGTGTCGCGATCTGCGCCGGTAAACGCGCCCCGGCGATGGCCGAAGAATTCGCGTTCGAACAAGGTCTCTGGAATAGAGGCGCAATTGACTGGCACGAATGGCAGGTCTTTACGGCGGCTGACCTGATGAATAGTATGCGCGATTAATTCTTTTCCAGTGCCAGATTCGCCGACGATCATGACGTTGACGCCGGATGTCGCCGCATTGATGACGAGTTCGTAAATGCGCTGCATGGCCGGGCTTTTCCCCACCAATGCGCCAAAGCGATACCGCTCGGACATCGCCGAC
This sequence comes from Candidatus Moduliflexus flocculans, assembly GCA_000739515.1. Taxonomy (GTDB): domain Bacteria; phylum Moduliflexota; class Moduliflexia; order Moduliflexales; family Moduliflexaceae; genus Moduliflexus; species Moduliflexus flocculans. The sequence goes on along the minus strand of DF820458.1, from coordinate 761,264 downwards.
CGAAACGTTAAATTTTCCTGGCGAAGCCGGGCGCGTTCTTCTTCGAGGCGGATTTCGCGCAGTTTGTTCTGGTGAATATTTCTGACCGTTAACAGCAGCGCAAATTGTGAATTCCAGACAATCGCGCTTTCTTCGATTTCGACCCACAGCGGCTGTCCGTTTTCCGTGATCATCTCTACCTGCCACGCCGAATGCGCCCCATCTGTCTGCGACATTTCAAGAAATGCGGATACCTGCTGTCGCGTTGCTTCCCAAAACAGGCTCAGCGGATTTGCGTCAAGAATCGCGCGCGCTGATTGCCCAAGCATCTCGCTGAACGAAGAATTCACAAACACGAACTTTCCGTTCTGGACGATCATGATGCCATCTTTGACATGCTCGGCCAGCATTCGATATTGCTGTTCGCCAATTTTCTGGGCTTCTTCGGCGCGCGCCCGCTCAACGATTTCATCATTCAGGCGGGTGTTGATGCGGATCAATTCTACTGTGCGCTCCTGCACAAGCTCTTCGAGATGGTGGCGATACCGCTCCAATTCTCCGGCATGTTCCTGAATGCGTTGCACTAATAACGCCCCTTGCAGAGCGCTGCTGATTTCGACGCGCAGCGCTTCATAGACATCGCCTTCGCGCAACCCGATGTCGAGCACAAGGCATCCGATTTGCTCTTCCAGAAAATAGAGCGGCTCGATAATGCGGGCGAATCGAGTGGATTGCGACATGATGTCATGTTGAAAAAATTGCGGCGTTTCAAACCGTTCTTCCTGGCCGTCAAGCGCTTTTCTCCCTTGCGGCGTGTAGGCAAACATGAGGGCGGAATATGGCGGAAGCGCCTGCGGATAGGCATACGCGGACGGATTTTCATACAGCGCAAGGGCGCAGGCTGGAATGCCGAGCGGTGGGAGTTCTGCGGCCAATACGTCAAACAGCTTGCGCACATCGAATGTGGTGATTAACGCCGCCTCGATTTTGCGCAAAATCTGCGCCCGCTGCTCGCTTTGCAAGCGCAGCGCTTCTTGAAAGCGTCTGGCGCTCTGGCCGACAATGATCCGCGCCTGTTGACAGAGGTTTTCGGCGATGTCTCGTTGCGTATCGCGCAGCAAGGGAAGGGCGGATTGACGCAGCAGCGAAATTGCTGCATGCCAGACCTCCACATCGCGTTCACGGAAGGCCTCATGTTGCAGCAGGCGTTCTAACAACGACAGGAATCGGCCTATCCCCCGGCC
>DF820458.1:741593-759955 GCA_000739515.1 Candidatus Moduliflexus flocculans | reverse complement strand
GTTCACGGAAGGCCTCATGTTGCAGCAGGCGTTCTAACAACGACAGGAATCGGCCTATCCCCCGGCCTTCGATTTCCTTGCCAAAGGCGTCAATCATGTCGGTTAACGCTGGGAGAAGCGCGTCATCGCAGCGCGTTATGCGGGCAATCTCCTTGCACATCATGGAACTGCGGCGAAGAAACGCTTGTTGAAACGTCTCATGCTCCTGCGGAATGCACGTAAAAGCCGCTTGCGCAACGATCTGGTTCATGCAGCCGCAGGACTGACGGATTTGCAGTCGCGATGGGACGGTCACGCGCCTGTCAACCGGTTTTCCCGATAGCAAATTCAACAACATTTCGACTGCCGTGCGCCCCATTTCATAGAACGGCTGGCTGGTGGTTGTCAGCGGCGGCGTGCTGGCGTGGCTTTCGGTAATATCGTCAAAGCCAGTTAACGCCACGTCATCTGGCACTTGCTTTCCCAATGACCGCAGCATCTCCAATACCGAGAGCATTGCTACGTCGCTGAACCCGGCAATCGCCTGCACGTCCTGTTCAAGAAGTTGATTCAACCAGTGACGCAGCGCGACATCATCCATCTCAATCTCAGAAATAAAGGTGGGCGGAATCAGGAGGTGATGCTCATTCATCGTAGCGATATAGGCGCGATAGCGTTCCTGAAAGCCGATATGGCTCGTTCTGCCTCGCATAAAGGCGATCCGGCGATATCCATGCACAACGATGAGATGTTGAAGCGTCTCGCGCATAGCGTGATAGTCGTTCATCACCACGGCTGGAAGATGTTCCAGGGCTTTCTCGACCATAATGAGGGGAAGAGTGGCGTAGCGAGCGCAGAAATCCGCCAATTGCTCCTGCGTGACGCAGGAATCGAAACCGCCTGTCCAGAGAATCAGGCCATCAAGCGACGCGGTTTTGGCGAATTCATAAATGATATTCGCCTGCGCATCATACGGACTGAAGAATGAGCCACAGAGTTCGCGCCCCGGAAAGCAGATTAAATTGACGTCATAATCCTGTGCCGCGTCTAACACGCCATGCCATTGCGGAATTTCCCAGGGACGGTAAATATTGGCGATAAGCAGCCCGATGGTCGGGCGACCGGATGAGTTTGATGAGATGGATGACATATTTATTACGTGATGTGCAATTTTTTATGAGAACCCATCCCTTGTCTATCCGCTGTTAAATTCTATTGTTCGCCCTGAAAGAGCAATGTCATATTAGTCCAGGGCGACAGCCCTGGGAAAAAAGATGTTCCGACGGTCGCGCTCTGAAAGAGCGCCTCAACACATCATGAGACGCCCTTTCAGAGCGCGGTACCGCGACTCGTCTCTTTCCCAGGGCTGTCGCCCTGGGCTAATATGATTCGCGCCGTTGGCGCGGCGAGAGCGTAACAGCCCTGCCTTCTGAGAGGGGCAAGGGGTGGGGCAAGACGCATGCTTAACAGATACATTTCAAAAAATTGCACACCGCGTATTTATTACGATGTTAATGATTATCAGGTTTCATCTGTCAGACATCTGAACGGTGTCTGACAGCGACAAGATTGTCCAGAATTATTTACGGCCTATTGCCAAATTTCTTGAATGCTCTGTATCAACCGAATAGATCATGCATGCGTCGAATATGACAACGAGTAGATGAACGGAACGAATGGAAACTTTTTCAGATTAAAGTTGACAGAAAAACGATGATTCAAAATATGATCTCGCCCTGTATTCTTCTGTGTTAAAGGCAAAAGCGTGTTATTTTCGAAGAAACAAGCGTCGAAGAATGCGATTGCTGGTTTCTGGTTTTATGAACACCTAAATATAAAAGAGAATGCCATGGAGTATCCAACAATTGAAAAATTGATTGAGCAGTTAGAAAAAAAACAGGCAGTTGTCGCTGCCGGAGGCGGGGCTGACAGCGTCAAAAAACAGCATGATAGCGGCAAATTGACAGCGCGGGAACGGCTCGAAAAATTGTTCGATGCGGGCACATTTACGGAATTAGACATGCTGGTCGAGCATCGGTGCAGCAATTTTGACATGGCAACGAAGCACGTTCCTGCTGACGGCGTTGTGACCGGGTATGGGCAGATCAACGAACGGCTCGCGTATGCGTTCGCGCAGGACTTTACTGTGATTGGCGGCTCGCTCGGCGAAATGCACGCCAAAAAAATCTGCAAATTGCAAGACCTCGCCTTAAAAATGGGCGCTCCGGTGATTGGCATCAACGATTCCGGCGGCGCGCGCATTCAGGAAGGAATTGACTCTCTGTTCGGGTATGGCGAAATCTTTTTCCGCAATACCAACGCCTCTGGCGTGATTCCGCAGATTTCCGTCATTGCCGGGCCATGCGCGGGCGGCGCGGTTTATTCTCCGGCGCTGACCGATTTCGTGTTTATGGAAAAAGGCTCGGCGCGGATGTTCATCACCGGTCCGGAAGTCATCAAAGCCGTGACTGGCGAAGATGTCAGCGCGGAAGCGCTCGGCGGCGCGATGGCGCATAACGCCACCTCTGGTGTGGCGCATTTCGCCTGCGATTCCGAAGACGAACTCTTTGCAAAAATTCGCGAATTATTGTCATATCTGCCGCAAAATAACATGGATGAGCCGATGATTGTCGAATCCGACGACCCGGCGGATCGCGCAGATGACACGTTGGCGCAGATGGTGCCGACAAACCCGAATAAGCCCTATGACGTGCGGGATGTGATTCGTTCTGTTGTTGATGTTGGCACATTTTTCGAAACGCATCAGCATTACGCCCAGAATATCGTGGTTGGCTTTGCCAGATTGCAAGGGCATGTGATCGGCATTATCGCGAATCAGGCAAACGTGATGGCGGGTTGTCTCGACATCAACGCTTCGGATAAAGGGGCGCGGTTCGTCCGGTTCTGCGATGCGTTTAATATTCCGTTGCTGACGATTGTGGACACGCCCGGTTATCTTCCTGGTACGGCGCAGGAACATGGCGGCGTTATCCGGCATGGCGCGAAATTGTTGTATGCCTATTCCGAAGCGACCGTTCCGAAAGTGACGCTGATTGTGCGCAAAGCCTACGGCGGCGCGTATATCGCGATGTGTTCCCGCCATCTCGGCGCGGATATGGTGATTGCCTGGCCGCAGGCGGAAATCGCGGTGATGGGCGCGGAAGGCGCCGCGAATATTATTTTCCGCAAAGAAATCAGCAGCGCGGAGGATAAAAACGCCAAACGACAGGAGAAAATCGAAGAGTATCGCGATAAATTCTCCAATCCGTATCAAGCGGCGCAGCGTGGCTATGTGGATCAGGTGATTCATCCGAAAATGACGCGGCCAACGTTGATCTCGGCGTTTGCGATGGCGTCCGCCAAACGGGAACGCCGTCCGCAGAAGAAACATGGGAATATCCCATTGTAGTTAAGTGTAAACGCCTTATCAGGGGGAAATTTGCCCTCTGACAAAGGAGATGGTGAGTAAGTAGAGAAGAGGTAATGTTGTTTATTGATTAATATATTATGGAGGTAATATATGGGATTAGAGGGTTTATCAGGAGGAATCATCGTTTCGCTCGTTGATTTCGTGATGGTCTTTCTGATTCTCGGCGGGCTTGCGTGGGCTGTCAAAGGGCTGGAAAAATTCGTCGCCTTTTGGGATGAACGTAAACCGATGGGATCATCTAAATAGTTTTTCTGGAGGATACATATTATGGGATTGGAAGGTTTATCCGGAGGAATCATCGTCTCGCTGGTTGATTTCGTGATGGTGTTCTTGATTCTTGGCGGGTTGGCCTTGGCCGTCAAAGGGCTGGAGAAGTTTGTCGCCTTTTGGGAGAACAAGCAGCCAGCAGCGCCAGTCGAACCTGTGGCGCAGATGGCGGCGGCGGCGCCCTCAGTGCCGGAATCGTTGCCGCCGATTGACGTGCCGGCGCATCTTGCCGCTGTCACTGCGGCGATATGTGATTATACCGGATTCACGCCAGGGTCGTTCGCAATTACGAAATTTGAGCCGATTGGCTATCTTGCGCCTGCGCAGGGAGCGCCGGTTGATATTTCGGCGCATCTTGCCGCGATCACGGCAGCAATCAGTAGCTATACCGGTTTGAAGCCCGGAACATTTAAAATTGATTCGCTCAGACCGTTGAACATGCCATCCTGGATGACGTTTGCAAGCGAGATGACCGCTGAAATCAGCGCCGCGCAGGTGGCGGCGATCACAGCGGCGATTTATGATTTTCTGCAAGCGCCGGCAGGCTCCCTGCGCATCACCGGCATTACGCCGGTCGCATCGGCCAACGCCTGGAAAATCGCGGGCAGGATGGAATTAATGAATAATCGAGGATAAGCACAACGCACACAAAACATTAAGGAGAATAGTTCTTATGAAAACATATCAAGTCACAGTCAATGGACAAGTTTTTGAAGTCACTGTTGAAGAGATGGCCGCTGGTTCTGGCACGATTCCGGTTGCTCCGAAAGTGCAGCCAGTTGCCGCGCCGAAACCGGCTCCACAGCCTGCACCTGCGCCGAAACCGGCTGCTCCGGCTCCGGCATCAGCCCCTGCCCCTGCCGCTCCGGCTGGTGGAAAAACGATTCAAGCGCCGATGCCTGGCAAAATCATGAAAATTAACTTCACCACCGGCACGAGCGTGAAACGCGGCGATGTTCTGTTGGTGTTGGAAGCGATGAAAATGGAAAATGACATTATGGCTCCTGCGGATGGAACTATTGCGTCAATCAATGTGAATCCGGGCGATTCGGTGAACACGGGCGATACGCTTGTGGTTCTTGCATAGAGGAGCGAAAATTATGTTCAGTAAGCTTTTTGAAATTTTTACACAATCCGGTTATGCAGCGATGAGCGGCAAACAGTTTCTCATGCTGATTATTTCTGGCGTGCTTTTGTATCTCGCCATTGCCAAAAAATATGAACCGTTACTGCTGCTGCCAATTTCGTTCGGCGCATTTCTCGTCAATCTCCCGCTTTCCGGGATTATGGACGCACATGGATTTTTGCGCTATCTCTATTTTGGCACAGAACATGAACTCTTCCCGATTCTGATTTTTATCGGCGTCGGGGCGATGACTGATTTCGGCCCATTGATTGCGAATCCGATCACGTTGCTGCTCGGCGCGGCGGCACAGTTCGGCGTCTATATCGCGCTGCTCGGCGCGGTGCTGCTCGGTTTTCCATTAAAAGCAGCGTCAGCCATCGGCATTATCGGCGGCGCGGACGGCCCGACCTCGATTTATATGGCGGCCAAGATGTCACCGGAATATCTCGGAGCGATTGCGGTGGCGTCGTATTCCTATATGTCGCTTGTGCCGCTGATTCAGCCGCCGATTATGAAATGGTTGACGAAACCGGAAGACCGCAAGATCGTGATGCATCAGTTGCGCCCAGTATCGCAGACGGAAAAAATTCTGTTCCCAATTGTTTCGACCGCGTTAGTCGGCTTATTACTGCCACCGGTCGTGCCGTTGTTGGGATCGTTGATGTTTGGTAACCTGTTGCGCGAATCGCTGGTGACTAACCGACTTTCTGATACAGCGCAGAACGCGATGATCAACATTGTTACAATTTTCCTCTCATTAAGCGTTGGTGGCACGATGCAAGCGGATCAGTTCCTGCGGGCAGATACGCTGAAAATCATTTGCCTCGGCCTGGTGGCGTTTGCCGGAGGCACGGCGGGCGGCTGTATTCTTGGAAACGTGATGTGCAAGTTATCGGGCGGTAAAATCAACCCGTTAATCGGCTCGGCGGGCGTGTCGGCTGTGCCGATGGCGGCGCGTGTCTCGCAATTGGTTGCGCAAAAAGAAAGCCCTGGTAACTACATCTTGATGCACGCGATGGGGCCGAACGTGGCGGGCGTCATTGGCACGGCGGTTGCGGCTGGCGTGTTTATCGCGTTATTGAAGTAAGAATGTGTCGTAGAGGAGACGCCTCGCCGAGGTGTCTCTACAAGAACAAAAAAGCCGGATTTCTGCAAGAAATCCGGCTTTTTGTTTTTTTATGAGAGAAAAACTTGCAAAATTTCCCTACTCTCCTTATGGTAAATAAAGAAGCGTTTGTCGAGTGTTGCTGCGGTTTCATGAGGAAAAATCAACATCATCACAGGAGGGTAACGGTATGTCATTCTTCTACGAAGTCAGCGATTTGCGCGAGATTCCTGTTGTCAACGGCATCAGCATGAAAACGATGGATTCAGAGGAAAGTTCGTTTGCGGTTGTGGATTTTCCGCCTTTATCGCATGTCCCGATGCATCACCATGAAAGCGAACAGGTGGCAATTGTATTGGATGGAGAGATTGAATATACCATTGGCACTGAGACCAAAATCTGCCGCGAAGGAATGATAATCGTCGTGCCGCCCAATACACCGCATTCTGCGATGGTGACGACAGAGCGGCATGTCAAAATGCTTGACATTTTTACGCCGAAACGAGAACTACATCGCCCATTGAATTACGTGAAATAAATGTATTCCCCTCCCAGGGGGGCAGGGCCGTTAGGTGATCTGCATTGCCGAATTCGTCCCCCCTGCCCCCCGGGACAGCCTTGTCCGGACGTGGCTGCCCGGTAAACGATTCAGCCGCGCCTTCGCAGAACTTAACAGCCCTGCTCTCAGGAGGGGAATCGGCGGCTACTCCGTCACTTTAATGACATACGGACTTTTAATCATCTGAGACGCATTTCGCATCAATTCTTCTTTAAATGTTTCCGCCTGATCGCGTTTGACAAAATTCCCAATGCGCACGCGATACCACACGCCTTTACTCCCTAAATCTGCGACCATGACGTAGGCTTGAAATCCAGTCGCGCTGAATTTCTGCACGAGGCGTTCTGCGTCTTCTCGGCTTGGGCTTGAGGCAACCTGCACGGAATAAATTGTCGATCCTGGAGGCAACGTCGGCTCGTTCAGGCCAACCGGCTGCGTCTGTTGACGTCCGACATGAATCTCGTCGGTCGGATTTTTGGGCACATTTGGCAACGCTGGCGCAACGCCAGGTGATACGGCGGGAGTCTTCGCGATTGGCTGCTGCGCGGAAGGCGGAATCGGTGTTTCTTCTTTCACCTGCGCTTGCTGGACTTGATCGGCGACAGCCACATCTTCAACTGGTTCCTGCGGGGCTTGAATCTGTGGCTGTGGAGAGGGATTCTCTTCACGCGCAGGCGTGGCTTCGACCTGGACGTAGGTCTCTTTGTCCGGCAAGACTTTGTAATAAGAGCGTCCGCCGCTATTTGAGTTGGTGGCTGTTTCTATCCCCTGATTGTCACGCGAACTCTGTGGCAGTGACTGCGCATCCGATACTGGCGTATTCGCGGTCTCTTCGCTATCGTCAGTCATCTCGCCCGGAAGAGTCTGCGCAGTGGAAACCGGACTGGCAACGCTTGGTTCTTGCAGCGATTGGCCGAGCATGAATCCTAAGACAAAAATTAACACGCAAATAACTGCCGCGCCACCGCCAAGCACATACAATTCTTTATCGTCGAAGAGAAATTCTCGTTTTCCCCGAACTTTATGAAAATTTTTCATACATTCCCCCTTATAGAAGGATGACCGGCAAGACGCCAGATATCCCGGTTTGTGTCGCCTCACATCTGCTCAGGCGCGGAAACTCCAAGCAGACCGAGCGCATTTCGCAACACCACTCGAATGGCTGATAATAAGAACATTCGAGCGTGAGTCAGCGCGAGATCATCGGTCACAACGACTCGATGCTGCGCCGACTTATTGCCTAAATTATAATAGGCGTGGAATAACCCTGCGACCTCCTGCACATAATAGGTCACACGATGCGGTTCAAGGTCGCGAGCGCTGATTCCGATAACCTTCGGGAAATGGGCTAATTCTGAAATCAACGCCATTTCTTCTGGAAGCGCTAATCGCGAACAATCAATCGCCGATGGGTCAGGCATGTTAATGCCTTGTCTGTCGGCTTCTCTGAAGACGCTGCAAATTCGGGCGTGAGCATATTGCACATAATAGACCGGATTTTCTTTTGATTGCTGTTTTGCGACTTCAAGATCAAAATCAAGCTGACTGTCGCTGCGCCGCATATTAAAGAAAAATCGTGTCGCATCCACGCCGACCTCATCAAGCACTTCGGCAAGTGTCACAAATTCCCCGGCGCGAGTGGACATGGAGACCCGCTCCCCGTTCCGCAGCAAGCTCACCATCTGCACCAGCATCACTTCGAGCGCATCAGGATGGCCGAGTGCTTTAATCACGCCCTTCAGACGCGGCACATAGCCATGATGATCCGCGCCCCAGACATTGATTAATTTTTCAAATCCGCGTTGAAATTTATTATCGTGATACGCGATGTCCGACGCAAAATAGGTCGGGCGTCCGTCAGCGCGAACCACCACGCGATCTTTTTCATCCTCATGCCCCGCGCTGGTTGATTTGAACCAGAGTGCGCCATCTTGTTCGTAAACCCAGCCCTCGCCTTTCAGCCGTTCAATCACGCGCAGCACTTCGCCGGAATCATAGAGGGATTGCTCGCTGAACCAGCAATCGTATTTGACGCGAAATCGTGCCAAATCAGCCTTCATCCAATCCAATACGTATTCGCACGAAAATTTTTTGAAAAATGACAGCGTTTCTTCGACAGGTAGATTGACGTATTTGTCGCCATCCTGCTCGATAATCTTACGCGCGATATCAAACACGTAATCGCCCTGATAACCGTCTTCCTGCATCGGCACATCTTTGCCATGCAACTGCATGTAGCGGCACCAGGTCGAACGCCCGATCCGTTCCAATTGTGCTCCAGCATCATTGACGTAATATTCGCGCTGAACGTTATATCCGGCATAGGCTAAAATGCTCGCCATCACGTCGCCGACAATTGCGCCCCTGCCATGTCCAACATGCACCGGGCCGGTCGGATTGCTGCTGACGAATTCGACTTGCACGTTTTTTTGTTGTCCGATGGTCAGGCGACCATAATTCTCTTGTTGCGCGACAATTGTTTGCAGCAGTTCATACCAATATTGTTGGTTGATGAAAAAATTCAAAAATCCGGGCCCGGCGATTTCGACTTTTTTAACGGGAGAATGTTCGAGTTGAATGTGTTTCGAAATCGCCTGCGCGATGTCGCGGGGCGCTCGCTTTGCTTGCGATGCCAATTGCATGGCAAGCGTTGACGCAAAATCACCATGTTCTTTGTCTGTCGAGCGTCGGAATGCTATTTCTGGCAAGAGATCGAATTGGAGGTCGCCAGCAGCCTTTGCTCGTGTTAATGCATCAGTCAGCACATCTTTTAATAGTTGTTCCATTTCTTCGACCTCACCCCCTGCCCACTTTCCGAAGGAGAAGGGAGAGAATCCCTCCCCTTCGGGGAGGGGCAGGAGTGGGGTACGTAAACATCAGTGAGTAAAATATGAATAATCGGCTTTTAGCTCTCGTCTCTCGAACGTAAGAAACTTGTCAAGAGGATTCATATTTCTCCTGACGATGTTGCGGGCATTATTTCGGTTTTCGCCGTGAAAGGTTCAGGAAACCAATGAACATCGCCGTGGTTCCAAAGAGCCAGTTCAGGCCTCTGCCGCAAATTCCTATGCCAGGCGAGGGAGTCGGGTATGGATTGTCTGTTCCGGGCGATTCATAATTTCCTCCGCTATCAGGGGTTCGACTTAACGCCGCCGCGACATCAATTTTGCCATAGCCAAAATAGGTATCGCGTCCGGGCGTGCCGAGGTCTTGCGCTGAATCAATCATAATTTGGCGGAGTTGGGTATTGGTCAAATTCCGATTGCGCGACAACAGCAAACCCGCTAATCCAGAGACATGTGGGCTTGCCATTGACGTGCCATTCCAGGCGTCGTAGCGGTTATTGGGAAGCGTGCTATAAATGCCCTCGCCGGGCGCAACCAATGCGAGATGGCTGCCATAGTTGGAGAATGAGGCTTTATCGCCAGACTGAGTCGTTGCGCCGACAGCCAGCACTTCCGACAACGCTGCCGGATAGAGCGGCACGCCGCTGCCATCGTTTCCGCTCGCCGCGACGACTAAGACGCCCTGTTGCGTCGCTTGCTGCACGGCAAGGCGAATGGTGCTGGAATTATCTAATCCGCCTAAACTCAGATTGATAATATTTGCGCCAAGATTGACCGCATTGGCGATGCCGTTGGCAATCCAGGAATTCGCACCAGAACCGTCTGCGCTGATGACTTTCACCGCTAAAATCGAGCAGCCCTGACAGACCCCGGCAATGCCCCGGCCATTGTTGGTCAGCGCTCCGGCAATGCCGGCGACATGTGTCCCATGCCCATTATCATCACGCGGATCGTAATCTCCGTTCACGAAATCATATCCTTTAATCACTTTTCCGGCCAAATCCTCATGGGTATAATCTACGCCAGTATCCACAATGGCAATAATGACGGAATTTTGGCCGCGCTCGATATCCCAGCCGCCAAAGGCGTTGATTCCCTGATTGCCGCTATAGAGGCCATATTGGGAAGTGATGAACGGATCATTCGGCATGCCGAATACGTAATAGAGATAATTCAACTCCGCGTATTCGACCTCATTCAGGCTTGTATACGCTTGCATTGCAGCGGTTTCATTGCCAGATTGAGCAAGATTCAGCAACAGGACGTTATTGAGCGGGCTATCCTCTTTCAACATGCGCCCTCCTGCCTGTGGATTGAATACAGGCTGAATCCCTGTAACGCCGAACTGTTGATTTAACGCATCGAGGTTGCGGCTGTCTAAACTGCGCGAATTCGACAGCAGGCTGCGCGTGACGCTGGGCAGTTCATTTCGAATTTTCACGATCAGTTCTCCCGGACGATAGCCTGCAATCGGGCGCTGCTGCTCCGAAAGAATCCGCTGTGCGGAACTGGTTTCCGCTCCAATAACAACCAACAGGCAGAAACAGAAGAAAAGAGACAAACGCCTCTGGATATTTTTCATCATAACAACTCCTTTATGCGATAATGTGATGGGAAAATTGGCCGTAATTCATCGTAATTCCTGTATTACAGCGTAAAATTTCGCGAAAGTCAAGAATTAATTTCACTCTTTGCTAAAGAAGATAGTCATTTATCACGAGTTGTGCCGATGGTTTTACGAGTGGATATCGTTGAGGAATTAGAGAAAAATTAGGAGAGGAATGCCTGTTTATCAAAAAAATTCGCCATGTCCTTGCGATAAGAACATGGCGAATCGGCTAAAACCGCTCAAACTCGTCATCGCGCTCATCGCGTACAGGCTGAGGGCTTTTCCAGTCTGACGCAGCGGAAAGCGGTGGCGTTGCCGCACGAGGCGAGCGCGTCGGCGTTTCAGTTCTCGGCATGGCGGATGCTTTCGGCGTTTCGATGTCAGCCGGACTGTTCTGTTGCTCAATCGTAAAAAATCCGATCACTTGAAGCAATTGTTCTGCCTGATGCGTAAATTGTTCGGAGGTCGAGGCGATTTCTTCCGTTGATGCGGCGTTTTCCTGGGTAATATGATCTAATTGCTGGATCGCATTGTTGATTTGCGCGGCTCCCGCATCTTGCTCTTTCGCAGACGCGGCGATCTCTTGCACCAATTCAGCGGTCTTTTGAATGGTTGGCACAAGCTCGGTCAGCATGTCTCCCGCGCGTTCCGCAATAACCACGCCTGCTTGCGCTAAATCGGTAATTTCTCTTGCTGCCGTTTGACTCCGTTCCGCAAGAGCGCGGACTTCTGCGGCGACAACCGCAAACCCCTTTCCGGATTCCTGTGCCCGCGCCGCTTCAATCGTGGCGTTCAGCGATAACATACGCGTCTGGCGGCTGATATCTTCGATGATTGCGATCTTTTTGGAAATCTGCTGCATTGCCGAAACCGCTTCTTTGACAGCTTCGCCGCTTTGCCGGGTATCAACGGCAGCTTTGTTCGCTAACTGATTGGTTTCAATGGCATTATCGGCGCTTTGGCGAATATTGGCCGCCATCTCTTCCATTGATGAGGACACCTGCTCAGCAGCAGCGGCCTGCTCTGTTGCGCCTTCTGAGATTTGCGCCGCGCTGGAACTCATCTGAGCGCTTCCGGCGGCCACTGTGTCGGCGGCAGATTTCACATCCCGAAGGGTGGCCTCCAACCGATCTACCATCTCCTGAAATGCGATGGCTAATTGCCCGATTTCATTGCGTTGGCGCACTGTAATATGGTAGGTCAAATCCCCGCGCCCAACCGCTTGCGCAATATGCAGCAATTCCTGAATTGGACGTTTCAAGAGGCGCTGAACCGTCAAGGATAAACCGGCCAGCAGGATCGCATCAAGGATAACGATTAACACCACGATTCCGATCATCTCGCGCCGCAACTCCTGGCGGAGAAAATGATCTGAGGCGTACACCTCGACGGTGCCTAAAAATTCGCCTAATTTGAGAATGTCATGAACATGCTTGATTGGGAAGGCCAGAGCCTGAGCGTCTTTGGTATTAACAGGAATCCATTGGGAATCGCGAATCTTCCCATACAGAATTTTTTGTTCTTGATTTTTGACGAGAATTTCTGCAATTTCAGGCTCGTTCATTTCAGAAAGCAAAATATTATCAATCGCTTCTTCTTCAAGATTCCAGAGCGGGGCGATAAGATTTTCAGCCAGTCGCTCAGAGGCTGATTTTGCAATATGATTCAGCCCGGCTAATTTAGCTTTTCTAATTTGTATGTATTGATATCCCCCGGAACCCACTAAGACAAGGGTTGTCAATGAAATTAACATCAGGCCGAGCTGAGCGCGCAAGCTATTTCTCCATGAATATTTGAGCAAATATTGTGGTTGCATAATATACCTCAATGTCATTCTTTACGATTGGTAACTATTTAGCTTTCAGGAGTGCCAAAGCTTGCTTTGGCCGCCCGAATGAGTGAGATCGCATTTTCTTTGGCGCGACTTCGTCGCGCTGCCAAAGCAAGCTTTGGCACTCCTAAATAATTACTACGATTGAATGAATTGTCTAAGATCAATGGCCGAGATGAACACGTTATCGCAGCATAGCAACTAACATTTTATGTTATTGTCGAGTCGGTCAAAATTGTCAACAAAGAAAAATGGTGTTTTTAGCCATTGTTCAAATTTATCTGTCGGAGTCATGCGCATTGTAATTGTCATGATGTAACATGCGGCATCAAGCGCCTGAGTATAGGGCTGCAATTTCGGCTCATCTTTTTCTGTCGTGAGAATCCCATCTATGCCATATTGTCGAATCATCGCGTTAATTTTCTGAATATCCTCCTCCGCGTACCAGTGATGATCGCGAAAATCGAGCGTCGCCGCCAGCGTCAGGCCGCAGCCGCGAATCAAGTGATGAAACGATGCCGGATTGCCCAATCCGCAGACCGCCAGCAGCCGTTTTTTCTGAAATGCCGAGAGGTCGGTCGGCGCGTCCTGCCCGAGGCGGCGCAGCGTGTCGAAGGCATGAACGCCGTAAAAAATCGGCGACGCCGGATTGATGCGCTGAAGCGTCGCGATAATCGGCGCACAGTCGGCGATTTCGTCGCTGCGCGTGATAACGAACGCGCTGGCGCGTGAAAGATGCGCCAGCGGCTCGCGCAAGAATCCGGCGGGCAAAACGTGACCGCCGCCGAACGGATTGGTCGCGTCAATCAACACCAAATCGCAATCGCGCCGCAAGCGAAGATGCTGAAAGCCATCGTCGAGCAGGAACAGATCAGGCTGAAAGCGGTCGAGCGCGAGCAGGCCGGACGCATGGCGGTCGCTGCCGACGATAACCGAAATTTCGGCGGCGTGCAGTTCGCGCTGATTCAGCGATTTCCAGAGAAAAAGCGGTTCATCGCCGACCTCGTCCGCCGTCGAATCTGCCGTGACAACGAGATGCGCCGCCGCGCTTTTGCGTTGATAGCCTCGCGTCAGAATCGCGACGCGCAGGCCGCGCTGCCGGAACAGCCGCGCTAACACGATGACGGTCGGCGTCTTCCCTGTGCCGCCGGTCGTGATGTTCCCAACGCTCAACACCGGGCGCGGCAGCACGTTCGAACGGAATATCTGCCTTTGATACGCCATCACGCGCAGCCGCACGAGGCCACTATACATAAACGACAGCGCAAGCAGCGCCGCAAAGATGGCGAGCCTGGCAGCATAATGCAGCGCGCTTGGCAGCGTGAATGGCTTTGGACTATCTGGTTTTTCGGCACGTATTACTTTAATGATAATATTTTTTATATTCATATCATAATAAAACTTGACAATGATATTATAAGATATTATATTGCATATAATTCAATACACACCTCGCAGGTTTTTAAAACCTGTGAGGTTTTGAGCAATCCGTCAAGAAAAAACCTAACAAGAAAGCGAGGATATTATGTTAAACGATAAATTGACGATTAAGACGCTTGAGGCGATTCAGCAGGCGCAGCGTATTGCCACGCAGCGCGACCATCAGCAAATCGAGGTCGAACACGTGCTGTTGGCGCTACTGGATCAGGCAGATGGCCTGACGCCGCAGATTTTGCAAAAGCTCGGAGCGCGGCCTGAAGCCGTGCGGCAGGAAGTTGAAGCCGAACTCAGCAAACTGCCGCAAGTTTCCGGTGGCGGGGCGCAATATGTTTCGCAACGCCTGAACAAAGCGTTCGACGCGGCGTTGAGCGAGGCGGAACGCCTGAAAGACGAGTATGTCAGCGCGGAACATCTACTGTTAGCGTTTGCCGACACAGCGGGCGGCGCGGCGCAGCGCATCCTGAACAAACACGGCGTGACGCGGGATTCGCTGGCGAAGGCGCTGCAAACGATTCGCGGCGGGCAGCGGATTACGGATCAGAATCCCGAAGAAAAATATCAGGCGCTTGAGCGCTATGGCCGCGATCTGACCGATTTGGCGCGGCGCGGCAAGCTCGATCCGGTTATCGGTCGCGACGAGGAAATTCGGCGCGTGATGCAAGTGTTGTCGCGTCGCACGAAAAATAATCCGGTCTTGATCGGCGAACCGGGCGTCGGCAAAACCGCGATTGCCGAAGGATTGGCGCTGCGCATCGCGAAAAACGACGTGCCGGAATCGCTGCGCAATAAAAAACTGGTAGCGCTCGATCTCGGCGCGTTGATCGCGGGCGCGAAATATCGCGGTGAATTCGAAGACCGCCTGAAAGCCGTCTTGAAGGACATTGACGAATCCGCCGGGGAAGTCATTCTGTTTATTGACGAACTGCATACGCTCGTCGGCGCGGGCGCGTCGCAAGGCTCGATGGACGCCTCGAACATGCTGAAACCGGCGCTCGCTCGCGGCGAATTGCATTGCGTCGGCGCGACCACGCTCGACGAATATCGCAAATATATCGAAAAAGACGCCGCGCTCGAACGGCGGTTTCAGCCTGTGTTAATCGGCGAACCGACGGTCGAGGACACGATTTCGATTCTGCGCGGCCTGAAAGAACGCTACGAGCAGCACCACAACGTCAAAATTCAGGATAGCGCGATTGTGGCGGCAGCGACGCTCTCGGATCGTTACATCACCGACCGCTTCCTGCCGGATAAGGCGATTGATTTGGTGGACGAAGCGGCGTCGCGCCTGAAAATCGAAATCGAAAGCCTGCCGACCGAAATTGATGAAATCGAGCGGCGCGTCACGCAGTTGGAAATCGAGCGGCAAGCCCTGATGCGGGAAACCGACGCCGCCAGCCGGGAACGCCTGCGCAAACTGGAAGAAGAGTTGGCGAACCTGAAAGAATCGAATAACCAGATGCGGGCGCACTGGCAGAACGAAAAGGACGTGATCGCGAACATCGGCAAGCTACGCGAGCAAATGGAGCAGGTCAAGCTCGACATCGAACGCCTGACGCGGATGGGGGACTACGCCAAAGTGTCGGAATTGCAATACGGCACGCTCGTCATGCTGGAAAAACAGGTGGCGCAGGAAAACGCGAAATTGCAAGAGCTTCAGCAGCATAAACAGATGCTGCAAGAGACGGTGACGGAAGAGGAAATCGCCCGGATCGTCTCGAAATGGACGGGGATTCCAGTGTCACGCATGATGGAAAGCGAAATTCAGAAGCTCGTCAAGATGGAAGACCGCCTGAAACAGCGCGTGATCGGGCAGGATGACGCCATCGTCGCGATTTCCAACGCCGTGCGCCGCGCTCGCGCCGGATTGCAGGACATCAACCGCCCGATTGGGTCGTTTATCTTTCTCGGCCCGACCGGCGTTGGCAAGACGGAATTAGGCCGCGCCCTCGCGGAATTCCTTTTCGACGACGAACAGGCGATGGTGCGGGTGGATATGTCGGAATTCATGGAAAAGCATTCGGTGGCGCGGCTGATCGGCGCTCCGCCCGGCTATGTCGGCTACGAAGAAGGCGGCTATTTGACCGAAGCGGTGCGGCGGCGTCCCTATTCCGTCGTGCTGTTCGACGAAATCGAAAAGGCGCACCCCGAAGTCTTCAACGTGCTACTGCAAGTGCTGGATGACGGGCGTTTGACCGACGGGCAGGGACGTACCGTGAATTTCAAAAACACGGTGATTATCATGACCTCGAACCTCGGCAGCCACGTCATTCAGGAGATGTGGCAGGCTGACGCGGAGCAGATGCGGGCGCAGGTGATGGAGCTTGTGCGGACGAATTTCAGGCCGGAATTTTTGAACCGGATTGACGAAATCATCCTGTTTCACGGGCTGTCGCTCGAACATTTGGCGCAGATAATCGAAATTCAGTTACAACATCTGCAACAACGGCTGTCCGAGCGGAATATCGTCTTGAAGCTCTCCGACGCCGCGAAAACGCATCTTGCGCGGGAAGGCTACGATCCGACGTTCGGGGCGCGTCCGCTGAAACGCGCTATTCAGAAAGAGATTCAAAATCCGTTAGCGTTCAAGCTGCTGCAAGGCGAGTTCCGCGACGGCGACACGGTCGCGGTGGAGTATGACGAAACAAGCGGGGAACTGCTGTTCCGGCGCGGAGCGTGATAAGATGCATCAGACGTGTCAGACACCTCAACGGTGTCTGACACGTTTTCAACTATTTCTGCTGATCTTCTTCGATTTTCTTCAAAAAACGCCGCACGCGCGATCTGAGCAGATTGCCGTCGAACGTTTTGGGGATGTAGCCGAGCGCCCCGGATTCTTTCGTTTTTTTGCGCAATTCCGCTTCATCCATCGCCGAAAACAGCACGATATTCACCGGCTTGCTTTTCACGGTTTTCATCAGCACTTCCGCTAATTTATCGCCGCTTAAGCCAGGCATGTTAATATCCAGCAGAATCAGGTCAATGTTATGTTTGAAAATGTAGTCCGTCGCATGTACCCAGCTATCAATCGCAAACACTTCATATTCTTCTTTNATGTTATGTTTGAAAATGTAGTCCGTCGCATGTACCCAGCTATCAATCGCAAACACTTCATATTCTTCTTTTAACACTTGCGTCGCAAGGTTACGCACATCTTCGGTATCGTCAATCACTAATATTGTTGCCATAGCATTCTCTATCAAAGTTAGGGTGAATATTACCTGGTTCCCTTCACGACACAAACAAGCCTGCGCTGCGAAAAAAGTCAAGCAGAAACACGCGCGAACGGGGATGTCCTGTCTTTCTGATATTTAATCGGGCAATTGCACCATCGCGGAAGGAATGTGAATCGTAAAGGTCGTTCCTTGCCCGACAGTGCTTTCGCACATAATCTTTCCCCCTAATTTCTGGGTGACTAAATTATAAATAATATTTAAGCCTAAACCACTTCCGCCCTGCCCGTACCGCGTTGTAAAAAACAGATGAAACAATTTTTCTAAATGCTCTTCTGGAATGCCTTTGCCATTATCCTGGTAGATGACCCGAAGAGTATCGTTGTCCTGGACGATGTTAATGCGGATTTGTCCGTTCGGAATCGTTTCAAAGCCATGAGTCAGCGAATTCATGATTAAATTGGTAAAAATTTGTGAAAAGATGCCTGGATAGCTATGAATGCGAAGGTCTTTCGGGCAATCTACGACGACGGTGTGAGCGGTGGGTTTGAGCTTCGGTTTTAAGCTCAACAAAATATCATCTATATACTGCAACAGATTAAATTCGTGTTTGCGCTCGCTTGCGCGATCTATGGCCATCTGCTTGAAACTTTTGAGCAAATCTGCCGTCCGATCGAGGTTTTTTTGAATAATTGCAATAGATTCCGAGGTGTTTTTCAAAAATTTTTCTAAGGATGTGCGGCTGAGTTGACTTGTGAGGAACTCATGCTGGATTTTTTGCGTGATTGCTTCAAGATGGGAAACGGCCATCACCGCAATCCCTAACGGGCTGCTCATTTCGTGCGTCATCCCTGCAACTAAGCCGCCTAAGACCGCCATTTTTTCCGATTGCGCTAATTGCATCAGGGGCTGATGCAATGTTTCCATTGACGATTGCAACGCCTGATTCGCTTCTTGCAAGGCGAGTGTGCGGTCTTCGACCCGCCGTTCTAATTCTTCA
>DF820458.1:735822-741543 GCA_000739515.1 Candidatus Moduliflexus flocculans | reverse complement strand
TTGCAACGCCTGATTCGCTTCTTGCAAGGCGAGTGTGCGGTCTTCGACCCGCCGTTCTAATTCTTCATGCGAACGGCGAATTTGCTCTTTCAGTTGATGCTTGTGGAGGGCAATTTCAATCGCAGCAAGCAGTTCTTTCTCTTTGATCGGCTTAAGCACATACCCGAACGGATCGGTGATTTTGGCGCGCTCCAAAATATCATCGCTGCAATGCGCAGAAAGATAGATCACCGGAATGTTGAATTCTGTCTGAAGGCGAACAGCCGTTTCGATTCCATCCATGCCGCCGGGCAATTGAATATCCATCAGCACCAAATCCGGACAGACGTTCGCCGCTTTTTGAAGCGCGTCACTGCCGGATGTTGCTATTGCGCTGACAATATAGCCCAAATCAGTCAGCAACACTTCAATGAGTCGGGCAATGATCAAATCGTCATCCACAATCATGATTTTTGCAGGGGACATGCTCAAGAATTTCCTTCACGACAGCGTTCCTGCCCGATATGCGTTTTAACTGAATGCTTCTTTAATCCGCACGAGAAAGGAATCAACCTTCTTTAATAATTGCTCAACATGTTCTAAATTGGTCGTATCAACATTCACTGTCTTTAAGCGTTCAATTTCTGCATTGAGCGCTTTTTTGGCATCTTCAACGGCATCAATCGCATCATTTAAGTAATAATCAGTGATCATACTCCTTTCCTCCCTTCTGACGCTCACGCTGGCCGATGAATAGTGCGCAGCAGGGCGTCACTGCCATGAATATGTGTGAAGACTGTTGAATGAACGCCGGAGATCTCCTTTGTGAAGTGTCAAACATTTGTATGGTTGTCCTGCATTGTCTGTCAAGTGAAAATCTGAGAAAAACAAGATTTCTTAAAAATCAACAAGCAAGAGTCACGCAGGGTTATCGCCGAATTTTCCGCAAACGTTGCAAGATGGCAACTGTTTGCTGCTGCTCCTCCTGTTGCAAGACATATTGCCCATATCGCGCCGCGTAATAGAGGCTGGTAAGATCGGCAATATCC
Organism: Candidatus Moduliflexus flocculans; assembly: GCA_000739515.1. Lineage (GTDB taxonomy): Bacteria > Moduliflexota > Moduliflexia > Moduliflexales > Moduliflexaceae > Moduliflexus > Moduliflexus flocculans. The sequence continues at coordinate 740,515 of DF820458.1, read as the reverse complement.
TGCGCGTAGTCAGGATAGCGCTGACTGATATCCTCGACAAATTCTTCCGGCGTGAGATGCGCCTGCTTTTTTATCCCTTTGTGCGCGAAAATTTCCAGCATCTCGCGATAAAATGCCACGTCAGTCTGACGCGCATGACGGCGATGCGGGAGATGGAAGCGTCCGGCAATGCGCAGCCAGCCGAGGCGCTGCAATAGCAGGCGCATTCCCGTGCCAATTCCAACGAGCACAAGCGAATACAAGGCGATCTGCTTGAGCGAAAACGTCGCGACAACAGAACGAACGTTCTGCTGCAAACGGCGGAATGCCGCTGCGATCCGATCTCGCGCCGAATGACTGGCGCGGAACGCTTCGATGGCAAACATGGATTGATCGTACAAACTGTAATCAATCACGTACCGATTCCATTTCGTGCGGATATATTCGGAATACTGGTACAGGCTGGCGAAAAAACCCGATTGCTCGGCAAATTGCTGATACTCCTCGCCAAACGCCGAAGGCGGCGTGGGATCAAACGTGATCCAGCCATACGATGGAAAATAGACTTCAACCCAGGCGTGGGCGTCGCTTTGCCGCACCGTAAAGAATCTGCCGAATTCGTTCCAGCGCCCTTGCGCGAAGCCATTGGCCACCCGCGCCGGAATGCCGAGAAGACGCAGCAATATGGCCATGGAGGTCGCATAATATTCGCAATGCCCCGCTTTGCTGATGAAAAGAAAGTCGTCTAATGGCGACTCGGCGGGCGAACGCGCCACATGTAAGCTATACGTGTAATTGTGCTGAAGATAGGCATTCACGGCAGCGGCCATATCATACGGATTGGCCTGATTTTGTGCGATGTCTCGCGCAAGCTGCGCAATCTTGTCGGAAAGTTCCGGCGTTTGCAAATAGAGGTGGCGTATCTCATCTGGATACACCTGATGATCATGTTGCAAGGCATCTTCTGCGGGGCGCGAAATATCGGAAAAGGCGGAATATTGTAAGGCGTATGGAGAAAAATTGACATTCGCGTTATCAGTCAGATCGGAAAATTCGAGCGTCAGAAAGCGGCCTTCGACGCCGTATAATTTATTGGCGCCGAATAACACATGGAACTCCGGTGTTAAGAGGGTAAAGCGCTGTTCGAGCAAATTCCAGGGTTGCCGAGACTGCCGTAGCCAGGCGCGAGAGCGATAGCGGCGAAAAATCTGAATCGGCCTGACAGCGGTTGCGGTTGATTTCCACCGTTTTCCATCATACTCGTCATACGTCGCTCCTTTCCAGTATAACCGGTGCGAAAGCTGCGATTCATCGGTAATGCCCGGCAATTCGACATGCATGACTGGCGTATAATCCAGGCGGATATTGCCGAACGAATCTAACGCCATTTCTTCGGAAAACCCGGACACTTTCGGCGCGTTTTCTCCGGCATAGCTGAAAAACATGCCTTCCTGCATACGCGGCAGAATCAGAAACACGCCTGCGGCAAGGATACACGTCATTAGCGTAATGCCGACGGTGCCGCTGAAAAATCTGAGCGAAAGCAGGGAATCTATCGCAGGCGTGGAAAACAGATGCTCGTCATCTTCCAGGCCGACAGCATGGCGTTCTTTCGGAAGATACGCTTGAATATCGCGTTTGAGATTCCAGGTCATCAGCGCCCAGGTCGCGGTGATAATAAATAAGACACAGGCCAGCCCGAACAGCGAGCTAAAGGTCAGAATCGAAGAAATCAGCAGTGCGAAAAAACTTAACAGATAAAGCGCGATATAATCGCGATCCTGTTTCGGATTCAGGAGTTTGACCGCTTGAAGAAAGATTAAAAAATCCACAAGGGCGAGCGCCATTTGCCGTCGAATCATGAGCGCATCCGCAATACAAAAAGCGCAAAACGCTACCGTTATCACATTCCAGAACCAGCGCGGAAGCGCATGACGCAGCCTGCCGGAATCGATCTGCCAGCCGAGAAACAGGAGCGCCGCAAACAGCAGAGCGGACAGAATGCCGTATTCATCCGCCACTAACAGCGCGACGAATCCCGACCCAATGAAGGCATACGCCGATAAACGAAAATAGAACAAAAAACGCATAATACAAGGAGTGCAAACGCTTGCTTTTGCGGCAAAAGCAAGCGTTTGCACTCCTGTGGCAATGTTATCGAATCGTTATTATCTTCGAAAATTTCCCCTCCGGCAAGGGATGCACCGAAATGCACAGGCTGACAATGTCTCGTCGGTTCAATGCCCTGAGATTGGCGGCAAATTTAGGTTGTTCGCCTGCTTGCGGCGGTTGCAGCAGCGCCAGCATTCGCAGCAGCAAAAACAGATGATGTTCCCCTCGTTCTAAAGAGCTTGTTTCCACGTGCGTCATTAACTGCAAGGCATAATCCTGTTTGGAGAAAAACATCAGATAGGACGCGGCGAACGAAATGGCGCGTTCCACACGCTCGGCGAAATCGGGCGACTCCGATGATGGCGGCGGCGCAATATCCAGCACAATGAGGATATGCTTCGTTTGATCACGCTCAAACTCGCGAATCATCAATTTCGACGCTCGCGCCGTGCTTTTCCAGGAGATGCGCGCGCGGCTGTCGCCGGGAATGTAATCGCGGATGCCGTAAAATTCTTCGCTGCCGCCTTTGCGCCGCGTCCCGGCCTCGCCCGCTGAAAATGCCAAACTCGCCTGCTCAGATGGTGACAGGCGCTCAAGTTTCGGATACACCAGCACAGTGTCATCTTTTTCCTCAAATGTCGTGGATTTCAGGAAAAATCCGAACGGATACCGGGTGGAAACCCGAATGTTGCCGGGACGATGCAGGCCGCGCTGCGGGAAGATGACCGGATAGGTCAGGGTTTGCGTCTGCTGAGGTGCAATTTTCAACACATAGCGGCGATGGTCGGCGGCCTGCTGTTGCGAGAGGTCTTCGATCAGCAGAGAGAGCGAGGCGATCCGTTTTTTGGCGTTCAACATATCAAGCGCAACTGGCGCAACCTGTCCGGCAAACAGGTGTTTTGAAAAACGGCGTTCCAGCGAGATTTTTCGAAGCGTGAGTTCGGACAGAATGCCAGAGGTGGTGATGAAACTCAGCATCAAGCCGAAAATCAGATAGAGCAGATTATTCGCGGTATTGATCGCCGCAAAACCGACAATCAGCGTCAAGCCGATATACTGCCAGCCGAGCCGCGTAATTCGTAGCGAGCGCGGCGGCTTCAGCCAGCGTTTTATCTTTCTAATGAATGCGCTCCGGTCGAATCGTTTCATTGGAGATCATACGTAGAGACGCGCGGTCGTGCGTCTCTACACCATTGGAATTACAGCGGCACGGGAATCTCTTGCAGCAAATCGCGCAGCACCTGTTCCGCGTCGGCGCTGGAGGCGGCGGCAAATGTTTCGGCGTGGAGGATGACGCGGTGCGACAGTACCGGCACGACTAATGATTTGATGTCGTCGGGCGTGCAATACTCCCTGCCCGCAATTAATGCCGACGCTTTCGCTGCCTGCTGCAAGGCTAACGAACCGCGCGGGCTGACGCCAAGCTCGAACCAGTGCGACTCTCTGGTCTTTTTAATAATCGCGATGATATAATCTTGCAGCGCCTCATCAATTGCGATTTGCTCGACTTGCGCTTGAATGTCGCAGACCTCGCTGCCTGAAAGAATCGGCGCGAGGTGTTCGATAGCGGTCAACGAACGTTCCGCTTGCAAAATCGCTTTTTCATGGCTCGCTGACGGATAGCCGATGCGAATCCGCATGAGAAAACGGTCGAGTTGCGATTCTGGGAGCGGGTACGTGCCGTGATATTCTAAGGGATTCTGGGTGGCCAGCACCATAAATGGCCGATTCAGGCGATGCGTCACGCCATCAACCGAAATTTGCTGTTCGTTCATCGCCTCTAACAAGCTGCTTTGCGTTTTAGGCGTTGTGCGATTAATTTCATCAGCCAAAACAATATTCGCGAAAATCGGGCCGCGCTGAAACTCGAATTCGCCGCGCTGCTGGTGATAGACCGAAATGCCGATAATGTCGGATGGCAGCATATCGCTGGTGAATTGGATCCGCTGAAACGAGCAATCCAGCGATTTTGCCAGGGCGTGCGCCAACGTGGTTTTGCCGACGCCAGGCACGTCTTCGATCAAGAGATGACCACCGGCAAACAGAGAAATAAGCGTCAAACGGATCACGTCCGGCTTGCCGATTAAGACGCGCTCGATCTGTTGCTGTAATAATCGAATTTGTTGCTGTTGTTCCATAAGTGATGATCAGGTTTTCCTTGCGATCTCTATATTTACGGTAATCTCAACGATCTTGCGATTTCTTCAGTGGCAATTTCCAACTTCTACGAAATTTTGAACATTCTCACGGCCTGTTGGAGGTTTTGAGATTGCTGCACCAAGTTCTTGACGGTCGCTTCCGACATATCTGAGGCGGTATGCATGACCATTTCCGTAATGGCTTCGATAATGTGCATCGCCTTGATAATTTGTTCGGAGTGTTGATGCAAAGCCTGGATTTGACCGGCGATATCCTCAAAATGTTCGGTGACGCTGGTCATGTTGTCGCTGATCTGTTCTGCCGCCTTATATTGCTCGATGCTGGCGCGGCTGACTTGCTCCGACATGCCGCTGATGTTTTCGACGGCGGCAATAACGTGTTCAATATCGTGAATTTGTTCGTTCACGGCGGTGTTGATATGTGTGACTTTATCAATCACCCG
>DF820458.1:734401-735490 GCA_000739515.1 Candidatus Moduliflexus flocculans | reverse complement strand
CGTGTTCAATATCGTGAATTTGTTCGTTCACGGCGGTGTTGATATGTGTGACTTTATCAATCACCCGATTCATTGACGCGCCGATTTTGCGGCTGCTATCAGCGGTCTGCCGAATGACGTGCGCGGTGCTGTCCGCATGATTCGACGTGCGCGTCGCGCTGTCTAAGATGACAGTCAACGCATTTTTTACGGCCTGGGCTAATTGCATCCCTTGCTCGGCCTTTTTGATCCCCTCTTCGGTATGTTTTACGCCTTCGCCGGTTTTTTGCTGTAATTTATGGACGAGCAGCGCAATTTCTTTTGTAGAATGTTTCGTGCGTGTCGCTAAGTTTTTGATTTCATCGGCGACAACGGCAAACCCGCGCCCATGTGCGCCGGCTTGCGCCGAAATGATAGACGCATTCAATGATAGCAGCGTCGTTTGTTCGGCAATCTCATCAACAATATCGAGAATTGAACTCACTTGCTCTCCCCAGGAATTCACTTCGTGGATAATCTCTGCGGTATGCGCCACCACTGTTTTGAGTTCATGCATGCCCTGCATGGAGGTCTCTACCGATGTCTGTCCGTTCAGGGCAACCTCCATGGTTTCTTTCGCAAGCGCTTTCGTTTGTTCCGCATTGGTTGAGACTTCTTGAAATGATCGATCGATCCGAGAGATTTCGACCTCGGTTTCCCGGACAATTTGCGTCAGATCATCAGTTTGGGTCGAAATATTTTTGCCAGAATGATTTACAAGCTCGACTGAAGAAGATATCTGATGCAGGTCATTTGCTAACAGGCTCGTACTGGTCGTGACTTCCCGGATGCTGGCGCGAGATTCCTGAATTGAGGCCAATATTTCGGCAGAAGCGGACATTAATTCTTCCGTGCTTTGCGCGACCATATCGAGAAACTGATTGATTGTTCCGAGCGATGACGAGGTGTTTTCAACCGCTGTGGCCTGTTGTTCCGTGTGCGTCATCAAGGCGTCCATCTGTTGGAGAATCGTATCGCCGATACTGGTTACGGAAGTCGCGGCGCGTTGGACTTGCGTGGAAACCGCGCGCAGTTCAGCGATCATCTGATTCAATTTTAATCCAACCGTGC
>DF820458.1:715922-734389 GCA_000739515.1 Candidatus Moduliflexus flocculans | reverse complement strand
CGTTGGACTTGCGTGGAAACCGCGCGCAGTTCAGCGATCATCTGATTCAATTTTAATCCAACCGTGCCGATTTCGTCGTGCGTCTTGACGGCAACGGTTTGCCGGAGATCTCCGCTGGTGACGACACTGATGACATCCACTAAATTGCCGATGGATTGAATCGTCGAGCGTGTGACTAAGATGGATAACAGCAGCGCGGCGGCCATGACAGTCGAGCCAATCATGACAACCGTCGCGAGCAACTTGCGGAGTTCTCGAAACTCAATCGCCTTCGATAAGCTGACTGTAATCGCGCCGATTTTCTGCCCAGAAACCGTTGAAAGTGCACATTGCGCTTGATAATAGGGGAGATGATCGAATGAGACTGATTGAACGTTCAGCGCATTTTCTGAGATGCCCTGCATCGCGCAATTCAATAATTCATCGGGTGAAGGCCAGTCGTTTAATTGATGCTGCGCTGGAAGCGTGCCGACGCTGAATTCCTGACCGGCGAACAGATTAATCTCTGTCTGGCTCAACTCGGCAAACTCCTGAATCATGGCTTGCGTATAGAGCGTTTCGCCGGTTAATACACCGATTTTTTGGTTGCGCCGAATAATCGGGGCGCTGATTCGCAGACCAATGGTTTTCTGTTCTCGAAACAGCGTGACGGTCGGCACATCGGGGAACTCACCATCAAAATACAATGGCAGTCCTTCTGGCGCAGGCGTTTCTGGGAATGGTTTATTGGTAATGTTTAAGGTCTGATTGTTTTTACGAAACGTAATTTCCGCCTTCACGCTGGCATCATCCATATTGAGATATTTCAGCCCTTCCCGATATGACGCGAAAAGGCCGCCGAATGTCCCGTGTCCTGCGGCGCGTTGATATACCACTAATAGCTGCTTATTCGCGCCATACAAGGCGATTCGATCCGAATCCGTGCCTCGCCCGAATCGTTTCAGCCCTTCGGCCACAGTGTCGAAATGATCAAAAAGGAAATTAATGGTGCCAGCCTCGCTGGAATCCCGGCTATAACTATATGTCGCGCTTAGCAGGGAGATATTGCCTTCTAAAAATTCATCGAAACGTGTTGTGTACAGTGCCGCGCGTTTGGCGAAATCATGACGCAGCAGATCGAAGGCGATCTGGATGCGCTGCCGGGATTCGCGCTGTTTATCCCGCGACGTAATCACATAATGCGGAACGGAAATGCCGATGATGGCTAACGCAACTAATAACAAATAGGTAAACAGGAGTTTATGTCTGATTGATACCTTCATGATATTTCCCTTCTCCCGAAACCCCTCAGGAATAGATAGAATCGCTGTAAACAAATATCTCATAACACTGTCATAGCATGGGAGTCTTGTCAAGGAAAGAACACGAGAATAAGTATGAAATTGGGGCAGAAAGACGACATTCTGACAACGCGTTCTTCAGGATGGAATGGAAAGGGGCAGGCGGATCCGAAATGCGCTGCCCTGTCCGGCATGGCTTTCGACGAGGATATCGCCGTGATGCTGTTCAATAATGGTATGGGCAATAGCAAGCCCTAAACCATTGCCTTGCTTTTTCGTGCTGAAAAAGGGGTCAAAAATATGCGGTAAATCATCAGCGGCAATCCCTGAACCGGTGTCCCGCACGGCGATTTCCAATAAATTCATTTCGCGCAGCGCCTGAGCGCTGACATGAATCTCGCCGCCGGATTCAGTCGCCTGAATTGCGTTCAGCAGAATGTTCAGCAGCACTTGCGTGATCTGATCCTGATCCATCTGTAGATGCGGCAATGCCTCCGGCCACTCTCGGAACAATCGCAGATGTTTTGCCTCAAAATCGCGATGCAGCAGCATCAAAACATGTTCAAGTATTTCAGGCGTATCGCTGTCTTCGAAAACCGGCTCTTTCGGGCGGGCAAATTCCAACAGATTGGAAACGACAGTATTCAGGCGATCAACCTCGTTCATCATGACGGTCAAATACGCCTTATCCTGTTCCTGCATCGGCAGTTTGCGTTGAAAATATTGGAGAAAGCCCTTCAGCGATCCGAGCGGATTCCGAATTTCATGCGCGACGCCCGCCGCCAACCGCCCTACTGAGGCGAGCCGTTCGGCGCGTTGCACCTGTTCCTGCAACGCTTTGACATCGCTCAAATCTCGCAGCAGCAGCACCGCGCCGAGCGGTTCGTCCGCGTCGCCGTGCAGCGTGGAGGCTGAAAGGCTGAGGGGAAGCGTCTGTCCGGTCGAAATCGTCGCGTTCACTTCTTTCTCAAGAATGCGCTCTCCCTGAGCCAATGCGCCGAACAAATCGAAATCAGGCAGCGTGACAACATCTTGTAGCGGCTTGCCCTGCACGTCTTCCCCACTGCGGAGGCCGAACATCTGGCAGGCTTGCCGATTGATCGTCACAATGCCGCCTTGCGCGTTTAAGGAAATCAGGCCGTTCGCCATGCTATCCACGACATGCTGCGTGTAGGTTTGCATGGTGCGCAACGTCTGATGGACAGTCACATAATTCTGCGTGGAGACGATGGCGTATAAGGCGGCAGAGCCGATAACAACTAACAGCAGCAGCATAATCGCCGCGTCTTTCAGGTCATCGTGCCGCATCCGGTCTAATTCCGACATATCCATGACGATGCGGATAAACGCGGTTTGCGGCAGCGAGGCGAGATGCTCAGCGGCTTCAGGCGTCATCATGCGCATCGGATTGCCCGCGCCGTGCCCATGTCCTCCTGGCAATGGCGTCTGATTTCCTTGCGGCGTTTTACTTTGCGCCACGATCTCAAAAACATGCCGTTGTTGCTCGCGAAACGTCTTTGATCGAATCGCTTCATTCACGGGAAAATCAAGCGTTCCCATTCCGACAGGCTGCCCGATGCGGCGGCTATCCGTATCGGCGAGAATCGTTCCATTATCCGCAATGACGCTGATGGATACGACTTTCGGCACTTTGCCGACTTCTTCCACCAGCATTTGGAGTTGATTTGTCGCCCAGCGCATTCTCATGCCGGTGCGATTTCCGGCTTCAATGGCGCGAATCAGGGCGACGCCTTCCTGATACAGCGATTGTTCGAGACGCTCGCGGGAGCGGGAGAGATTTTCTGAGGTATAGATGACTAACAGCAGCAACAGAGTTCCTCCCGCCGCAAGCACGGCCAGCAGCGGAAAGGAACGAGGCGTTCGTCGGATAGATTGCGGCAGGGAAAGATTCATAGATCAAAAAAGACCTCACAGGTTTCCTCAACCTGTGAGGTCTCTCATGTTACCAACGTGGCCCATGCGGTCCACTCCCTTGCGGGTCGCACCATGTTTGCCCATCATGCCAGTATCCCGTGCCCGGTGCAGCGCCTTGAAAGCCCTGTCCCCAATGATCGCCGCGCGGCATGTCGTCCCAGCGCGGGCCGAGTTCTTCAGACCAGAGGCAATCGCCGGACATCACCCGCCCGAACACTGCGACAGTTTGATTTGGAGTCACCGTGACATGATCATGAACAACCGCGCCATCAGGGGCGACAGCTCGCACATCATAATCGCCAGCCGCGAGAGCAACGAACTGAAAACGTCCGTATTCATCTGTCACCGTGGTGGCAACGACCTGACCGTTTTGCAGTAGTTCGACCGTGACGCCGCTTAATGGATAGACTGAACTTGCGGGCGCGGCTTGCGCGGCCAGAAATACTTTGCTGAATTGCGTGCCAGCATCAGCGACAAGCTGTCCTTCTAATTGGCCGTTTCCGGCGGAGAGCGTTACTGGCGCTGAGGGCGATGACGAGTCGTTGCTGCTGCATCCGCCTGCAATCATGGCGATAGCGGCGATAAGCACGACAAGAAGAGATGATGATAATTTCATAGGAGTTTCCTCTGAATTAAAAGATGGATTGTGAGACCTCACAGATCATCAAGACCTGTGAGGTTTTTCGCTATTCTGTCACCGGGAAAACATGCATGACCTGACCGGAAAAGCCCTGAATCCACATCTGCTGCTGCACGTCGTTCGCGCCTTTAATCGTGACAAGATACATTGGACGCCAGGCGTCTTTTTCTACTTTTTCAATGGCGTAGCCGCTCAGATATTTATCAATGTAAGTCTGCGCCGCTTCTTTGGCCTTATCTTCGGTGATTAACTGCGCCGTTGTTCCATTCGCGTTCCCAAGGCATGGGCAATTTTGTTGACCTCTCGCGCCGCGCATCATGTTGCCCTGTTTTCCCTGCCACATCATGCCATGATGATCGCCCCGCATTCCTCTGTGACCATACATTGGCGTCTGGGCTGTCTGGGTCGAGGTTGTGGCTGGCGTTGTGGTGACGGAATCTTCGGCGAACGCCATGCCGATGCTTAACGCCATTGCGAATACTAAACCGATTGTCAATAGTTTTTTCATAACCGTATGCTCCTGTGTTCGCATAATGGGGCGATGCGTGCCGCGTCTGCGCCGCGCATCCCTGATCATGCGAGAGAATGTCTTCCTATTTTACGTTCTTGTTATTCGTTTCGTGTTTTGTTGAGACATTCTTTTATATAAGCACAGGTTATGCCAACATGAAGACATGGACATTTTAATAACGTGAAATCCCAATCACAGTAAGGAAAATTGAGAAAAACTAATTGTTTCGGACGAATGATTTTCCTGCGGTTTCTGCGAAAATTTTGCGCAGGCCGCATAAATGCCTGGCAAATTTTTCGCAGCGCTCTATTCCTCCTGCAACATTCTGATTTTTTTGTGCAGATACGTGCGCTCGATTTCCAGCGTTTGCGCGGTTTTGGTGATGTTGCCATCGTGCGCTTTCAGGCATTGCAGGATGTAATGCTTTTCAAAGAGATTTCTGGCGTCCTTCAGTGGTTTCCAGGGCGGCGCGATGAGCGGCGAGCCGCCGTTTGACGCAGTTTTGCGCCTTCCGCCTGAAATGGTATTGGAAATATGTTCAGCGCGGATGGTGTTGACTGATACCATAATCATCAGCCGTTCCATCACGTTTTTCAATTCGCGGATGTTACCCGGCCAGTCATACTGCATCAGCGCTTCAAGCGCGTCCGGCGCGAGCGTTTTCAGGCGTCGCCCATTCTCTTCGGAAATTTCCTCCAAAAAATGCCGCGCCAACAGCGGAATATCCTCTTTGCGCTCCCGCAGCGGCGGGACGTAAAACGGGATCACGTTCAGGCGATAATATAAATCTTCGCGAAAGCGTCCCTGTTCGATTTCCTCGTCCAGATTCTTGTTCGACGCGGCAAAGACGCGAAAATCGGCCTCAAGCGTCTCTGTGCCGCCAACCCGCTCGAATTTCTGTTCTTGCAGCACACGCAAGACTTTGGCCTGCGTCGCCAGGCTCATATCGCCAATTTCATCAAGGAAAAGCGTCCCTTCGTGCGCGAGTTCGATTTTGCCAATTTTGCGGGTCGTCGCGCCGGTGAACGCCCCTTTTTCATGTCCGAACAGTTCGCTTTCAATCAATTCCTGCGGAATGGCCGCGCAATTCACCTCGATAAACGGCTTGTCGGCGCGGAGGCTTTGGCGGTGCAAGGCGCGGGCGATAAGTTCCTTCCCCGCGCCGTTTTCGCCATAAATCAGCACGCGGCCATTCGTCGGCGCGGCGGTGGCGATTCGCTCGCGAATATCCTGCATCGCCTTGCTGATGCCAATCATCTCGTATTTGCGCTCCACGCGCTGTTTCAGATCAAGGTTTTCTCGCAGCAGCCGCCCTTGATCAATGGCGCGTTCCGCCATAATCAGCGTTTTTTCGAGCGACAGCGGCTTTTCCAAAAAATCATACGCGCCGAGTTTCGCAGCTTTCACAGCGGTTTCGATGTTGCCATGCCCAGAAATGACGATGACCGGCAGCGCGGGATGTCGCTGTTTCACGGCTTCTAACACTTGCAGTCCGTCCATGCCGGGCATCCAGAGATCGAGCATCATCAAATCCGGCTGTTCCTGCTCAAGAAATTGCAAGGCTGCTTGCCCATCCTGCACGGTGCAGACGTTGTAGCCTTCGTCTTCGAAAATGCCCGTCAGCGACGATCTGATGCGTTTTTCGTCATCTACAATAAGAATGTTGGGTGTCGTCATAGGTCTTCAGGAATTTTTCGGAGTGCAAAAGCGTGCTTCTGCGCTCTTATTCTTCGCCGAGATATTTCTAAGAAGCGGTCGTAGAAATTCCCCTCGGCGTAGGAAGTTCAATCACAAACACCGCGCCTTTTGGCTCGTTATTTTCAATCCGAATCGCGCCGCCATGTTCGCGAATGATATTATGCACGATGGCGAGACCGAGACCGCGTCCGCTCCCTTTGGTCGAAAAATAGGGGATAAAGAGGCGCTCTTTCCGGTCGTCGGAGATGCCGGGGCCGGTATCCGCAATTTTGATAATCACGACGCTTCGTCGGGCGTCGTAAAGAGTCTGCACAAAGAGTTCTCCTTCTTCATTCATCGCCTGAATCGCGTTTTCGATGAGATTTACAAATACCTGCTTCAATTGCCGCGTATCCGCCGAAATCATGGCAATGTCTTTCGAAAAGCGGGCGCTGAAGCGGATATGCTTGTGATGCTGCGCATACGGGGAAATCGTCTGTTTCAGCAAATCATGCAGCGCAGTCGGCGCTTTGACAATGGCGGGCATCCGGGCGAATTTGGAAAACTCGTCCACAAGATGGCGCAGGCCGTCCACTTCCGCGATAATCGTTTGCGTGCATTCCTCAAAAATCTCCTCATAGCGCGGCGATTTTTTCTGCGCCTGTTTGCGCAGGCGTTCCGCTGAAAGTTGCAGCGGTGTCAGCGGATTTTTGATTTCGTGCGCCAACCGCCGCGCCACTTCGCGCCAGGCCGCGATACGTTGCGCGTGGAGCAGTTGTGTCAGGTCGTCGAATACGATCAACATGCCGAGATAGCGTTCCTGCTCATCGTACATCCGATTGATGTTCACGAAGAGCGACAGCGTTTTGTTGTTGATTTTGACGTCAAAATGGTCTTCGTAGCTCTCGTGATACTGCTCGCTGATCTGGCGCAGGATCGTGATGACGCGCTTCATGTCCGGCCTTTCGAATAGGACGCGGTAATGCTGCCCCGACACATCGGCTTGCTGAATTTCCAGAATTCGGCAGGCGGCGCGATTGAAGGTTGTGATCGTGCCATCCGGCGCAATCGAAACAACGCCGGTGGCGATATTTTCCAGCACCGTTTCGATATAGCGCCGCCGTTCGGTCACTTCGTCGGTCATGGTTTTCAAATTGGTGGTCATCTGGTTGAACGAGTCCACCAAAATGCCGATTTCGTCATTTGCCACGACGTCAACTTTGTAATCGAGATTTCCTTCAGCGATGATGCGCGTGCCGAGCGCCAATTGCTGAATCGGCACGGTCATCCCCCTGGCAAGATGCATCCCGAACCAGATCGCCGAAAAGAGCACTAACAGCGTGGCGAGGAGGAACGTCAGCAGATAGCTTCCTAAAATCGGGGTTTTATGGATTTTGATCTGTTTGTAGGACTCAAACGCGTTGCGGATACTTTTCATTTTGACCGCTAAGCTTGCCTCGACAAAATAATCTACCAACAGCACGCCGATAATCTGGTTCGCCTCCCATTTGGAATGAATCGGCACTAACGATTTAATCAAATCTCCTTCCGGCAGCGACGCCGTGACCGAGCGCTGTTTGCCGGTTTTGCCGACCTCAAGAATCTCATCGGGCGTGAGATTAAATTTTCCGATGGGAATATTCGGATTGACGAGGCGCGTCAGTTCCTCGCCTTCAAGCGTATAGACGACGATTTCGCCGAGGCGAAATTCCTGCTGTTTATTTTTCAAGAATGTCGTCAGCAATTCTTGTTCCCGCAGCATCCGCTTGTCCGTCAAAATTTCGCTTAACTGCTCTGCAAAATACACCGAATTATTGATCGAGTTGCGATAAAACGCCTGCGCCACTTCCAGCGATTCTTGCAGCGACCGCTCGATCTGTTCGTTGAACCAGCGCCCGATGCTCTGCGTCAGGAGGTTGCTCGCCACGACGAATAGCAGGATGGTGGGAATAATCGAAATAAAGATAAACGACAAGATCAGCCTGGTCTGGAACTTCGCGCCTAAAATATTCTGTTTCCGCTCGAAATAGAACTTCGCCAGGTTGCGAGCCACCACAAGCATGAGCGCTACTAACAGGATGATATTCAGGTTGACCAGCGCGAAGATCAACAAGTTGTTGGCAAGCGGCGTCGGGCTTTTCAACTGCTGCAACAGCAAGCCGAGCGCCGTCACTGAGGCCAGCGCAATCAGCGCAACCCAGAGCATACGGCGTCTGAGGCGTTTTTTCTGCTCAATCCGTTCTTGCGGCGCGTTCATGGTGGTCATGCGGCCATCATTTCGATGCGGCGACCCGGTTGTCAAGAATTAAGCCGCCAGAACGCCGTTTTTCGACGCGAAATTCTTGCCATTTACGGCGCAATTGCCATTATGAAACGTGAACCTGCTGACGGCGGGGCTGTGAGAAGCTCTCTGAGGATGGAGCGCCAACGCTCAGCGTTGAAGAACGCAAATAGTAACTATTTAGGTCTCAGGAATGCCATAGCTCGCTTTGGCCGTCCGAATGAGCGAGATCGTTGCGCTCTTGAGGTGACGTTGTTGCCTTGCCAAAGCAAGCGTTGGCACTCCTAAATAACTGATGTTACGCAGCGCCGCCGACAATTCCCCTCCTGGGAGGGGCAAGGGGTGGGTTCGTCCGTGAGTGATTGCTCGTGTCAAGAACCCACCCCCAACCCCTCCCCGGAGGGGAGTGTGCGGTCATTCGTCTCGAATCGGCTGCGTAACATGAGTAAATAATTACCGCAAATAGATAATGTCAATTGCGGTCAATTTGATCATATTCGCCAGATCACCGTAGAGACACTCAATTGGTCTAACAATCCTGCTGTCGTTCACCCTTGCAGCCTTAGCAACGCGACGACGCCCATGCCGACGGCGACCGCGCCGAGAAAACTGCGAGTTTTCCAGGCGACCAGAATCGTCGGAAAGGCGGCGATCAAAAAGAGGTTTTCCTTGCCGAACGAAAGCTTGCCTTCGATCATCAGCAGCGACGGCAGGAGCATCGCGGAAAGAATCGCAACCGGCACGTAGCGCAGCCACGCCATCGCCCATTTCGGCAACGGTTTCAGCGATAGAAGCAGCAGCGGTAGAATGCGCGGCAGCGCGGTCGCAGCCATCATGCCGAGCAGCGTCAAGAAGATTGTCGTTTGTTCCATTGTTCGATTACCACGCCCACTGTTGCGCCGATCAGCGTCGCCACAATGACGTTCCAGCGATCAATCCCGGCTTGCAGCAGCGCAACTGATAACATGCCGGTCAACAGCGCCACAAAGAGTTGAATGCGATTGGTTGTCTGCAACACCACTAACGCGATAAATAACGCGGTCAGCGCGTAATCGAGGCCGAACGGTTTGACATCGGAAATCAAGCCGCCCGCGACGATGCCCAACACGCTCCCCAGCACCCACGACGCCTGCGCGGTCATGTTGGTCGCGAAAATTTCCGTTTTCGGCGGCATTCCTTTCGAAAAACGCGTCGAATGCACGGCGAACGTTTCATCGGTTAATTCGAAGCCAAACGCGGCAAGTTCGCGTTTGCGCCAGCGGCTCAGATGCGGCGCTAATGCGGACGCCATAATCAGATGCCGCAGATTGACGATAAAAATCGTAAGAATAATCGAAATCGCGGGCGTTTGGGCGGCAATCAGCCCAACGGCCACGAATTGCGATGCGCCCGCATAGACAATAAGAGACATCAATACTGCGTTCAGTTCCGATAACCCGGCTTTCTGCGACAACACGCCATAGGCAAAGCCGACCGGAATATAGCCGGAGACAATCGGCAGCGCCTTCACAATGCCGCGCCACCAGTCCGCAGAGAATGACTCACAGGTTCGTTGTTCAATACATTCTTCCATAACAGCCTCACATCGTTCTTTACACATGTGCAAATTCTTCCAGAAATACGCGCAGCCGCTTATTTTCCGCTCTCAATCCGCCGATATATTGTTCCCACTCTTGCGGCGTCTTGCGCACATCAACATAAATATGCCGGATAGTTTGGGCATATTGGGCAGCGGTGTTATAACTGTCGCGTCCGCGAGCCGCAATCAGCCGGTTGACAACATTCTGATACAGTTCGAGATATTCCGCTGAGAAATGGGGCAGAAGTTTCGATTCGTACTGGCGCAGCAGTTCGACCTGATGTTTGATTGTGTCAAACAACCGGTCGTAATCATCGAGATAATCGTAAATTTCCGCCAATGTCATGATCTGATTCGGAAAGTTTGGAACGAACCAGGCCGGAGGCGTTTTCTGCCGAGCCTGAGCGCGTTCCTCCAAATCCGCGATAATGCGCGCTTCAAAGGCTGGCCAATCCGTTTCATGTAAACAGGCTTTCGCGGTTTTGAAAAAATCGAGGTCAATATCATGATGGTCTAACCGCAAATTCAAGAGGTATTTTTGCCCATCGTAGTCATGCGTGGCGGCGTAATGTTCCCATAAACAGTTATATGTGCCGTCATGCAGAAAATGGTGATGCGTGTCGAATTCCTGCTTTTCCACTTTTCGATGCAGCAAGCCGGCAATGGCTTTATAATCGCCGCGCTGCCGCAATTCGTCCTGCACAAACGCATACACTTCGACTTTGCGCCCTTCGCCGCGCTCGATCCCCTGCCAGGCGACTTCCAGCGCCTTGCCCCGGTCATGCTGCGCGAGCCAGTATTGGGCTAATCGCCAGTAATCTATGCCGTCTTTCAGATGCGCTTCCAGCGTTCTCCGCTGCGCCTCGGTGTCGCCGGTCGCTTCATATAATTGGGCTAATAACCCTTGATAATAGGAAGAATTCGTCTTTTTCATCGCCTGTTTCAGCGATTCGATTACAAGCCGATAATCTTCTTTGGCCGCGCAAAGCTGAACCGCGCTGTCATATATCCAATCGGTCAGGCCGCAATTGCTGTTGTGATAATAATTCAATAACTGCGCAATCACGTCGCGGCGGGCGTCGCCGAGTTCCGGGGCGGCCTGAAACGCCGCGGCGAGTTCATCCATCGCGGACATCGCGGCATCTTCCAGCGGCTCGTCGTCCATGCCGTAATTGTTCAATTCTTTCAAAATGCGATCAATCGCCGCCCAGCAGACTTTCGCCCGTATTTCCGGGGCGGCCTGCGTGGTCGAGGCGAGAATCGAGCGGAGTTGCTTGGCGATAGTTCGCGTGTCATAATAATCGGATTCGATATCAGGAAAGGCGCGGGCGATTTGTTTTTTGATCGAGGTAAATGTGGCTTCTTTATTCGCCTCGAAGCGCATGGCCAATTCCCGTTTCAGGTCGGGATATTTTTTCGCGCATTCTAATAAAATGGTCACTAATTCGGCGGATGGCAATTCCGCGAGCTTTTTCGCTAATGTGGAATCGGCTTTTTTCTGACGCGCCGCCTGTCGCGTCAATTCGTCTTTTTGCGCGAAAAAAGCGAGCATCGCGGCGACAATATGCTTGCACGGCCAGCCGTCATAGGGGCAGGTACATGACGCCGTTAGTGAATCGGAACGCGCGGAGATTTCGACATCATATTCGTCGCCGCTGCCCGCGACGCTCGCCTGAAGCGTGTCGGCGTCAGGATTATATTCCAATTGCTGCACCATCCCCTGACGCGCATAGTTTTCGCCGCGCTGGAAAATCGCCCCGCCTGCCCAGCGTTTCACATAATCTATAGTATAGTCGCTCAGTTTCATAAGGGTATCTTTCGTTGTTTGATACAGGTGAAAAATGACTGGCGTAACAACACGATAGCAGGGGAATCAGGTCAAGAAAAAACAAACGGCGGAGAATTTTCCCCGCCGTTGAGACTTAAAAAAACCATTCAACTTACTCAAGCGTCCACCAGTCCACAGTTGCCTTCGCCGCATAATATTCTACAGCAGCCCTGACATCGTCGTTGTAATCTTCCCAAATGCCGTAATTGAATAAGAAGTGGACGTCGCCAACTTTTGTGGTCAAAAGAGCCGCATCTTCAGTAAGGAAGGTAAAGCTATGATAGACTTCTACTCCCTGCAATACGTCCCCATCTTTCAGGCCGATGACGAGAACAACTGGCCCCTCGCTTCTGAAAAACAACGCATACCATCCGCCGCTTGCTTTATATTCTACCATGTAATCGCCGGCTTTGGGGATGCTGACATAAAACTCGCTGACAGGGTGACCGTCTGCATTCAGGTATCCAACGGCAAGATCAGGATTCTCAGGATCAGCCCCATACGGAGTGCCATTCATTGTATATAAATTACTTAACTCCGCAGCAGACAAGGTTTTTACGGTAACGGAATGCCCAGATGGGGCGGAAGCTGCTGTTGGCAGCACACCGGACATTTGCGGAATTGTCGGGTTGCTTCCGTTATTGCTGCATCCTGTCAAACTGGCGACAACCAATAATATCATGAAGATTCTGACCAACCAGCTATTGTTACGCATAATGCACGCTCCTGAAGTGGTCTTTTCTCCCTAAATATAGAACTTCTGGAAGAAAAGTATTCATAAATTTTACGGACGCGACGAAGAGCCATTTTGCGATATAGAGAGCCAATGTCAATATATTTTTTTCAAAAAAATATTCTTGCAGTATTTCTTGCGTGTCATTCATTCAAACCCTTGATTTTCGGCAAGGTTGCGCGTCATTCAATATTTTCGATTCTTGCGTCTTACCGAATTCATGACAATTAAACAGCTGATGTTACGCAGCGCCGCCGACAATTCCCCTCCTGAGAGGGGCAAGGGGTGGGTTCGTCCGTGAGTGATTGCTCGTGTCAAGAACCCACCCCCAACCCCTCCCCGGAGGGGAGTGTGCGGTCATTCGTCTCGAATCGGCTGCGTAACATGAGTTAAACAGGAGTGCAAAAGCTTGCTTTTGCTGTAAACATCGCCTGGTTTTGCCAAGCCGCAAACGCACGCTTTCGCGCTCCTGTCTGTCGCGTCAACGCCATTAAATAATGCTATTTAATGTGAACTCGGAATATCATCGAGCGGAGGAGGCGTTTTTCCCATAATCTGGCGCAATTGTTCGCCTTCCACGACTTCCTGGTCTAATAACAGGCGATACAATTGTTCCAGAATGTCGCGTTTATCGTTTAATATCTGCTGAACGCGCTTATGGGCGCTGTCCAGAATCAGTTCGACTTCTTCGTCAATCTGTTTGGCTTTTTCCTCGCTGTAATCTCGTGGCGACGCGGCAATCGGCGTTTCTAAAAAGGCGGAACGTCGCTCTTTTTCAAAGGTGCGGAGGCCGAGTTTCTGGCTCATGCCGTATTCCGTCACCATGCCGAACGCGATGTCGGTGGCGCGTTGCAAATCGTTCTGCGCTCCGGTAGAAATGTCTTGAAAGATGATTTCTTCCGCCACGCGCCCGCCGAGCAAAACGCAGAGCTTGTCTTCCAATTCCGATCTGGTCATGAGGTAGCGGTCGTCTGTCGGGAGTTGCTGCGTATAGCCGAGCGCCGCGATGCCGCGCGGAATGATGGAAATTTTATGCACCGGATCGCTCGTCGGCACGGCTTCGGCGACAATCGCGTGTCCGGCTTCATGATAGGCGACGATCTCTTTTTCGCGCTTGCTGATGACGCGGTTCTTTTTCTCCAAGCCGCCAATAATGCGGTCAACCGCGTCATCGAACTCTTTGCGTCCCACGCTCTCGTTATTGCGTCTGGCGGCTAAGAGCGCGGCTTCATTCACCAAATTGGCGAGATCCGCGCCGACAAATCCGGGCGTCCGGGCGGCCAACACATGCAGTTCGACATCTTCCGAAAGCTTGACCTGCCGCGTATGGATGCGCAAAATTGCCTCGCGCCCTTTGACATCCGGGCGATCCACCGCAATATTCCGATCGAAGCGGCCAGCCCGCAGTAGCGCCGGATCGAGAATTTCTGGACGGTTGGTCGCGGCCATGATGATCACGCCGGTATTGGGCTCGAAGCCATCCATTTCAACGAGTAATTGATTGAGCGTCTGCTCGCGTTCGTCATGTCCGCCGATGCTCATGCCGCGAGCTTTGCCGAGAGCGTCAAGTTCGTCAATAAACACGATGCAGGGCGCGTGTTCGCTGGCCTGCTGAAATAAATCGCGCACGCGCGACGCGCCGACGCCGACGAACATTTCCACAAAATCCGAGCCGCTCATGCTGAAAAACGGGACTTTGGCTTCCCCGGCGACCGCTCTGGCTAACAGTGTCTTTCCCGTTCCAGGAGGGCCAACCAGTAGTACGCCTTTCGGAATTTTCCCGCCGAGGCGCTGGAATTTTTCCGATGATTTCAGGAACTCGACCACTTCCTTCAATTCTTCTTTGGCTTCCTCGATCCCGGCGACATCATCAAACGTAACGCGGGTTTCGTCTTCGGCAAACACTTTGGCTTTGCTTTTGCCGAAGGACATCATTGCGCCGCCGGGACCGCCCATGCGCTTGAACGCCCATTGCCAGATGAAGAAGAAAAACACCAACGGCAGCACCCACGAAATCACCGCGCCGATCAATCGGTTCTCATATTTTCCGGAATAATCCACTCCTTTCGCATCCAATTGTTTCACTAATTCAGCGTCCTCCACCCGAATTGAAAGGAAATCGCTTCCGTTTTTCAATTTCCCTTGAATTAACTGCGGCGTAATATACACGGAGGTCATCTCGCCATTGGCGAGTTTCTTTTTAAATTCGCCATAGGAAAGCGTCTGAATGCTGCCCGCCATAAACAACTGCTGGATGGCCGATAACACAAGAAACACTAAAATCACATACCATATCGTAAAATGCGTCCGCTTTGGAAGTTTTCCTTTTTTCTTTTTGTTTGGCTCTTCGCGGATATTTAATTGTTTGCAAATCCATTCTTTGATCTGAAATTTTGTCGGGTCATCGCTCTGAGATAATGCCATATTTTCCTCCATTCTTCGAGCAACAGTTCTTTGCTGCGGGTTGACCGAGATAAGAGGCGCGCGGGATCATTTTTGTCGCCGCAAACCTCCTATGATAGACTTATGACGCCTATTCGAACACTATGAAAAGTTCGTCAAGAAAAACAGCACGCCGAATTACATAGAATAGCAAAACTCTTGAAAAATTCATGCCAGCGGTTCATCTTTCGCGCTCAATATGCGTCAGATGGAAAGTGGCGTTCGTCGATCATGCCAATGATGCGCATGTAATGCTCGCATAGACAGACGGGTTACTCCGGCAGGGCTGTTACGGTCTCGTTCCACGCTCCGCGTGGAACGTGCTCTGTCGGACGCTCCGCGTCCAACTTCGCCGCAGAGCGGCGGGTGCCGGCATTCCACGCGGAGCGTGGAACGAGACCGTTGCTCAAAATGAGGCAGCAACAAATGTGGCATATCAAACAGATAGGAATTGCTTGTCTGGCGTGGGCGTTAAAATTCGCCTGTCCCTGGTATCTCCGAGAACTGTTGTCGCGCTACGTGGCGCAGCCGATGTTGTTGGCCGCATTTATGGTGAGTGTTGTCATCTTCGGCCTCTGCCTGCCGATCTCGCGTTCATCATTCTATCTGGTCTCTTTGCCGAGAAAAATATATCAGTTCGATGCGCCTGACGAATTCGATACCACGTTCCCTGTGCCAAAAGAGTTGCAGTATCACGTCGCTTTTTGGAAAGCGGTTTTCAGCCAATACAGCCGCCATCAGGTTCTCCTGCACGATAGCTGGTATCCGCAGATCGTCTATGAAGTGATTGACCTGAAATCTTCGCAAGGATTAAGCACGCTCCTCCTGAAATATCGCCGGATTCTCGTCAGCTTACATCAAAAAGAAACATCGCACCGATTAGGAATTTTAACGCAAGAGGAAGCGCGGGTCTATGCGCTTTTTAGAGAGATTTCTGAGCCGGATCGCTTTGAAAAAGCGGCGTACCGATTACGGATTCAATGTGGGCAGCGGGAAAGTTTTTTGAAGGCGATTCAGTTATCAGGCGTGTATCAGAAACGGTTCGACGAAATCTTCCAGCAATACGGGCTGCCGACCGACCTGACGCGCATTCCGTTTGTGGAATCGTATTTCAATCATCGGGCGTACTCCTATGCCGGAGCGGCGGGAATCTGGCAGTTCATGCCCGCGACCGCCAGGATGTATGGGCTGCGGGTCAACGCGAAAGTGGATGAACGGTATGATCCGTTCAAATCCGCCGAGTCTGCCGCGCAGCTATTGAAAGCCAATTATGAATTATTCGGTTCATGGCCGTTAGCGATCACGGCCTATAATCACGGCCCTGCCGGGCTTCTGAATGCCATCGAACAACTCGACACCACTGATTTAGGCGAGATTACCCGCAAATACAAGAGCGAGCGCTTCGGTTTTTTTTCTCGCAATTATTATGCCCAATTTCTCGCTGCCGCCCAGATTATGCTGAATTATAAAGATTATTTCGGAGAGGTCGAACGTTTTGCGCCATTGCGCTACGATGTTGTGACACTCACGCAGAGCGTCTATCTCGATGATCTTGTGAGTGGCCTGCAAATTCCAAAAGATGAACTGCTCGCCTTAAATCGCGATTTGAAACACGCGATTATTCAATCGAAAACCCCGCTGCCGAAAAACTTTGTGTTGAAACTTCCTCCTGGAAAAAAAGCGGTCTTCCTTGCGCAGAGAGAACAGCGAACCAACCGGCATTCCCCGGAATAATGATAGGTTGTTTGCTCTTCTCGATAAGTTGCCTCGATTTTTTGCTCTCCGCCCTGTCTTTTTATTTGACAAAATCAGCAAGATTGTAGAAAGTCTTTTCAATTGTCAGCTTTTGCAATTTATCATTATTTAGAGCAATTATGCGTTTTCATATCGGCGGGCAGCCCTGTCTGCCGACATAATTGAATAATTGCAATTATTTTCTCATTAAGCGCCTTGATTCTGCGAGGGAAACTATGCGAAAAACGATCAAACACGCAGCCCAATTAGTTACGGTTTCGCATCCGGATATTGTGCATACCAATCCGGTAAATGCGTTAGGCATTATCGAAGACGGCGCCATCATGATCGAGGGCAATCTGATCACCTGGATCGGGAAAACCAGCGATTTGCCATCCGCTACCAGATCGGATGTCATTATTGACGCCTCAAATAAAGTCGTCATGCCAGGATTCATTGATCCCCACACGCATCTTGTGTTTGCCGGATCGCGGGAAATGGAATTTGAAGCGCGGCTGCGCGGCACGACGTATAAAGACACCGCCATTATGGGCGGCGGGATTATGCAGACCGTTGCCGCCACTCGCCAGGCCAGTCATCAGGAATTATATAATTTAGCGTATAAACGCCTGGATCGAATGCTGCGGCGCGGTACGACAACAGTTGAAGCGAAAACCGGATATGGCCTGACAATTGACGATGAAATCAAGCTCCTCCAAACAATGCGAGATTTGAACGAACATCATCCGATTGACATTGTGCCGACGTTCATGGCGTTAGACATTCCGCCGGAATTCAAACAAAAAAAACAGGACTTCACCCGGTTGATCACCGAAGAAATGATTCCACGTATCGCTGAGGAAAAATTGGCGAAATTCTGTGATGTCTTCTGCGATCACGATGTATTTTCTCAGCAAGAAACGCGGCAAATTTTAGAGGCGGGAAAGCAGTATGGTTTGCTGCCACGGATGCATGCCGATTCGTTTGATCCCTTTAAGGCTGCGGAATTTGCGGCAGAATTCGGCGTGATTGCCGCCGATTATCTGCTGCTTGTGAGTGATAAAGGGATTGAGATGTTGGCGGAAAAAGGCGTTATTGCTGATTTATTGCCAGGCGTGCCGTTTTTTACGGCCTTTGTGCGGTATGCGCCAGCGCGGAAAATGCTTGAAACTGGCGTCAAAGTTGCGCTTGCCACCGGTTGCAATCCTGGCGCGTGCATGACCGAATCGCTGCCGTTGATCATGACGATTGCCTGCACCCAGATGCGGATGAGCCCGGCGGAAGCGATTGTCGGTGTCACGGCGCAGGCGGCGCGGTCGCTCTGCCTGTTCGAGAAAATCGGCAGCCTGGAAGTCGGCAAACAGGCGGACATCGTCATTTTAGACATCCCCAATTACCAATATTTGACGTACCATTTCGGCGTCAATCACGTCAGCCGTGTCATCAAAAACGGCAAAATCGTGCTGGAAAGGCAAACATCTTAAAAAAAATAGCTGTCAGACACTTTGCAGGTGTCTGACAGCTATTTTTTTGATAGCGAATACTTTCCTCTTGACAAAGTCGCTTATAAGAACGAAATTGGAATTGTCGCGAATATTTTATGACGATTTTTGGTTGTCTTGCGGCGCAAATTCGCCTGATAACAGCAAAAGCACAATCGCATGAACAGACAATACACAGGAAACGTTCGATTTTTTAGCTTCTTCTTTAGCCGCTTTGACGGCGAACGCCCTGCGTCCGAAGAAGCCTGATTTCTAAAAATCAACTTCCAAAAGCCATGAGGCCGCCGTCAGGTCTCATGGCTTTTGTGTTTTTAAGGCCATGAGA
>DF820458.1:714024-715853 GCA_000739515.1 Candidatus Moduliflexus flocculans | reverse complement strand
ATCAACTTCCAAAAGCCATGAGGCCGCCGTCAGGTCTCATGGCTTTTGTGTTTTTAAGGCCATGAGAACCCCAAGCGGGCGCTCACGGCTTTTTCTTTTTATGGGTGCAATAAACTCTGTTAAAGCTTGATGATTATTAAAAAAATAATTCGGTACATGGAATGGAACGCCAGGCTTTAGCCTGGTGTCAGAAGGAACACTTTCCTGTTTTCCCCAGGCTAAAGCCTGGCGTTCCATGTACAATTGCCGAATTAAATTTTTAATCTTCATGAAGCCCTGACAGAGTTAAAATTGCGCAAACGCTATGTCCCAAACAGATCGTATTTTGAATCATTTACATCCATTGGAAATTAAAGCGTTACGCGCCTGCCATCGGGAACATCCGGCTTACACCTCAACGCTACTTTCCACGACAGGCTTAAGCGAAGATCGCCTGCGCATGGCCTTAGAATGGCTGACGCAGAAAGCGCTGCTGACTGTTGTGGATGAAACAAAGGAATTGCTGGTGGCGCTGACCGATGCAAGCGCGGAACTCTGCCGGAAAAAACTGATAGAACTCCGCATTCTTGATGCTCTCACCGCGCAGCCTGTCCAATCCATCGAGATGTTAGCTACGCATATCAGCGAAGATACCAAAGAAACCAATATTGCGCTCGCGAACCTCAAAAAAGCTAACTGTATCGAAATTCAGCCCGGCGGGATGATTTCGCGCCTTGCCGACGCCGAACCAACCGAATTCCTGCGACGACAGCAGCTTATCGAAGCAATCGGCGCGGCAGGCGTTCGTTCTCAGGCCGATTTCGACGAGGCGTCATGGGAGATTATTGAGAACAATTCGCGCAAACGCGGCAAAGGGAAAGGGCTTTTCAGAATCACAGAACGAATTGACCGTCAGTACGCCTTAACTGAAGATGGCGCGGCAATCTGCGCCATGATTGCGGAACGAGGCTTAACAGGAGAAGAGATTTCGCAACTGACGCCGCAAATGCTGAAAGATGGCTCATGGAAAACTGGCTCGTTCCGTGCGTATAATATCGCCGGCTCGTTTCCGCGCATCGTCGTCGGGAAAAAAAACCCGTATCGCGCCTTTCTCGACGTGGTCAAGCGTAAGCTCATCGCGTTAGGATTTGAAGAGATGCGCGGCCCGTTAGTCGAATCGGAATTCTGGAACATGGACGCGCTCTATATGCCGCAGTTCCACCCGGCGCGGGCGATTCATGATGCCTATTATCTGAAAACGCCGACGCATTGCCGCGCGCTGCCGGAGCCGAATTATTCGAATGTTGCTGAAGCGCATACCTCCGGCGGCGCGACTGGCTCGAAAGGCTGGCGCTATCAATTCGACAAAGAGCGCACAAAGCGGCTCGTGCTGCGCAGCCAGGGAACAGCGTTGTCGGCGCGGCAGCTTGCGAACACGCCGAACATCCCGGGCAAATATTTCGCGATTGCCCGCTGTTTCCGGTACGACGCCGTTGACTGCACTCACGCGCCCGACTTCTTCCAGGTTGAAGGCATCGTACTCGGCGAGGAAATCAATTTCCGCCACCTGCTCGGCCTGCTCAAGCTTTTTGCGTTAGAAATCGCGAAAGCGACGGAAATCAAATTCGCGCCGGATTATTATCCGTTTACCGAACCGTCGGTGGAAATCAGCATGAAACACCCGACGCTCGGCTGGATCGAGCTCGGCGGCGCGGGCATTTTTCGCCCGGAAGTGACCCGACCTCACGGCATCGAAGTTCCGGTCATTGCCTGGGGGCTTGGGCTGGATCGCATGGCGATGGTGGCGCTTGGCATTCAGGATATTCGCGACCTCTTTTCCGCCGATTTAG
>DF820458.1:710549-713917 GCA_000739515.1 Candidatus Moduliflexus flocculans | reverse complement strand
CTGGATCGCATGGCGATGGTGGCGCTTGGCATTCAGGATATTCGCGACCTCTTTTCCGCCGATTTAGAGATGATTCGCAGCCAGCGCGTGAAGCCGATGAATTAATTGTAGGTCGAAACTCCAGTTTCGACCTACGCAAAAGTACAGGAGAAGCTTATGCCAACGATTTCAGTCAATCAAAACGATATGTTCGAATTGCTCGGTCACACTTATACGATGGGCGAGCTTGAAGCCTTGCTTCTTTTAGTGAAAGGCGAATTGAAAGATATTGATCCGCAAAGTGGCGAACTGCGGATCGAATTGAAAGATACAAACCGCCCTGATCTCTGGTGCCCAGAAGGAATTGCTCGCCAGATTCGTTATAAAACCGGCAGGCTTGAGGCCGGAACACAATTACGCTGCCGCGAATTCGCGCCAGAGCATCGCATTCTTGTCGAGCCGCCGTTACATGCCATTCGCCCGTATATCGGCGCGTTTCTCGCGTCGGGCGTGGCCGTGACCGAACAATTTTTAACGCAAATGATTCAAACGCAGGAAAAGCTCTGTGATGGCTACGGCAAAAAGCGCGAACTATTCGCCATCGGAATATATGACGCCTCCAAACTCGCCTTTCCGGTGCATTATCGAGCGGTCGCGCCGGAGAGCGTCCGTTTTGCGCCATTAGGCAGCGACGAGGAGATGAATCTTGCGGAGATATTGGCGCGGCATCCCAAAGGGATTGAATACGGCGCAATTCTTCGGGAACATGCGCTTTACCCGCTGTTACAAGATGAGCGCGGTGATGTGTTATCGTTTCCGCCGATTATCAATTCTCGGACAAGCGGAGAAGTGCGAGTCGGCGACCAACGCCTGTTCGTCGAAGTGACTGGAATGGATTTGGAGATGACGTTTCATGCGGTGAATATTCTGGCGTATAATTTCCAGGATCGCGGTTTTAGCATCGAGCCAGTTCTTACGGCGTATCCCTACGATACGCCGTATGGTCGCGATGTGATTTCGCCCTATCCGCTGAAAAATGAAGCGACCGTTTCATGCGACTTATTCGAGCGTTATTTAGGAATGACAACGACAATTGAAGAAGTTCAGAGCGGGCTTGCCGCGTATGGCGTTTCCTCACAACTCATTGGAGCGGACACATTAACAGCCTCCACGCCTTCGTATCGGCAGGATTACATGCATGCGGTGGATGTCGTGGAAGATTTCGCAATCGCGGTCGGATACGACCAATTTGAGCCAGCAATGCCGGAACGCTTTACGGTCGGGCGTCTCGCGCCGCTGACAATTCTCGAAGATGGCGTTCGCGATGCGCTGATCGGATTCGGCTTCGAAGAGGTAATTTCGAATGTGTTGTCAAATAAAGCTGAGTTCGACGGCGATGCGCTGGAAATCAGCAATCCAATGAGCGAATCGTATTCCATGATGCGGAATTCGCTGCTGCCGTCGTTGCTCAAGGTCGAAGCCAAAAGTTCAAAATCGTTGTATCCGCATAAGATATTCGAAGTCGGCGAGGTCGCGCTGCGCGACGAAACCGATTCGCATGGCTGTGCGACGCAAAGCCGCGTTGCCGCCATGATTGCCCACGCGGAAGCCAATTTCTCCGAAATGGGAAGCGTGTTGACCTATCTTGCCTATTTAATGGGCTGGACATGTTCTCTGCGGCCTGTAAAAAATGCACTTTTCATCGAAGGTCGCTGCGGCGAAATTCTGATTGACGGCAAATCGGTTGGCATTATCGGCGAAGTTCACCCGGAAACGCTGACGAAATGGGGGATCAAGATGCCAGTGACGCTTTTTGAACTCCAATTGACGGCGTTCGCATAAAGGAATCGCTGTCAGACACGTTCAATGTGTCTGACAGCTTTTCGTTAGAATGTATATTGACGCGGCGGGTTGCCGGAGAAATCAAAGACAATCGCTTCGCCATGTTCAAGGTAGAAGAGCGTGAAATTCGGATTGTCGGCGTTGCCGTAGATCGAGCGAATCATGGGTTCGTTATCCAAAATGCGCTGCTTTAACTGGCGGTCATCGCTGAATTTCACCGCGCCGCGCAACCGCACCGTTTCCATTTTCGGCGATGTCACGGAGAATTCTGTCGTTGGCGCGGTTTGTAACTGTTTGTACACATCCTTGCTTTTGGCGGTGCAAAAATAAAATTTCCCCTGTTCCACAAATTGAAATTGGAACGGACGCACTCGCGGCTGTCCGGCGTCAACGGTGGCTAAAAATCCGCTGCGGTTGGCTTGTAATAAGGTGATGGCTTCTTGCATGATATTTTCGCTCAACGTACCGCGAACGTCCTCGTTCGTGAGCAAGGTGAACGAGGACGTTCGCGGTACGCAGGCTTATGAAATATTTTTCTGAATACGAGTTAATAACGAAATCAATGTCTCTTTCTCTTGTTCGGTAAATCCAGCGTAAATTCGGGCAAGCAGCGTGATCGAAATCTCGTGAAAATCTGGTCGCAGCCGCTCGCCTGCCTCTGTTAGGCGGATAAACGATACGCGCCGGTCAGTCTCATCCTGGCGTTTTTCAATAAATCCGGCTTTCATCAATTTATCCACCAACGCCGTGACAGTGGACTTGTCTTTGCCGATCAAATCGGCGGTTTCCTGCATCGTTAGTTCTTCGTGGCGGAACAGCGCGTAAAAAATATCGCCATGCGACGTGACGATTCCCTCGATCTCATGTTCGCGCAATTCCTGCACAATCAATTGATTGATCCGCTCGCGGATTTTCGCGATCTGCGAGATCACGCCGGACGGCGATTTCGGCGATGCGGTGCGTGTCTGGCGCATACTCATCACTCCAATTCGATGCGTTCTAATTTAAATGTGACCGGGCGCAATCCATCCGTGCAGCAGGCAATCATCGGGACGGCATGTCCGCCGTGAATACTCTGAATCATTGGCCGCAATTCGCTCCACGCCCAATCGCAAAAGCCTTTCGGCGCGTCCCAGCGATTTTCAGTGATGAAGACCTGCCCTTCTTCAAGTCTGCCGCAGGCTGTCGCTGCGCCATACGGATATTGTTCATACAAATCGGCGTGAAAGACCTTCTTTAACACGGTAATCCGGCAACCGTAACGTTCGCGGAGATTTTCGATGCCTTCCGTTTCTTTTTGTTTCATGATTTCATTCATATTATTTTCTCTCCCTCTGCCACGCTTCGACGCGATCCAGCCATTCGCCAGTTAGCGCTTCGAACAACGGTTTCTGCTCGATACTTAAATTATGCCCAGCGCCATCTAACACGGCGAACGTGGCGCGGGGATAGTCGTCCAAAAGCTGATAGGCGTTGTCATACCCGCACCACTGGTCGAACCGGCCAGTCAAAAACAGCGCGGGCGCAGGAAACGGCGTCGCTAACGC
>DF820458.1:692046-710437 GCA_000739515.1 Candidatus Moduliflexus flocculans | reverse complement strand
ACCCGCACCACTGGTCGAACCGGCCAGTCAAAAACAGCGCGGGCGCAGGAAACGGCGTCGCTAACGCATCCACGTCGAATGTCGTAAAGTGATTCGGTTTGATGCGATTCAACACAATCTGCTCCGCCATCTTCACCGCCGGGGTAATGATCTCGCGATACTCCCG
The DNA here is from genome assembly GCA_000739515.1 of Candidatus Moduliflexus flocculans. Classification (GTDB taxonomy): domain Bacteria; phylum Moduliflexota; class Moduliflexia; order Moduliflexales; family Moduliflexaceae; genus Moduliflexus; species Moduliflexus flocculans. The sequence continues at coordinate 710,271 of DF820458.1, read as the reverse complement.
CAGAATTGCCATGCTTTGAATCACCTGCACTTCGAGCGCACCGTTGTCTTCTGCCGTCAGCGCCGTTAAAAATTCCGGGTCTTCCCTCAATACGGTGCGCGGCGGCAACCGTTTTTTCCGATCATCGGTTTCGACCAATGGCACATCAAGCATTACGCCATCCATCTGCGCCCCGCGTTGATGGACGATGCCACGAGCCAAATAGCCGCCGTAGGAAATGCCCGCGACGGTAAAACGCTCGCCCGGCGCGAGCGCATCGAGTAGCGCTAACATCGTTTCAAGAACATGATCGTGCGTCGTCACCCACTCCGCCGCTCGCGTTTGCCCCATTCCCGGCGCATCGGGATAAATCCGCCGCCAGCCGGGACGATTTTGAAATAACGGTTCCATTGCGCTCATGATATGACGATGATCCAGCGGCCAGCCGTGCAGCATCAGAATCGGTTTCCCCGATCCCACTTCTTCATAATGAACCTGCATATCTTTGATACGGCATTCCATATTTATTTCTCCTTGTTGGTTTCGCGAATGTCGCGGATGAATTTTCCTATTGCCGCCAATGTTTCAGGCAGCGTATAAATATCATGATGCAACGCCTGATTGATTCGCGCCACATTCATGCCTTGCTGTTCCAATTCGAGGCAATCCCGTTGAATTTCCGGCACGTCCCGTGAGCCGTAAAGGATAAACGAATTTTCACGCGTAATACTCGCCATTGGAAGTTTTGCGAGAATCTGAAAATTTGTCTCAGGACTGGTTTCTTTGACGCGGTATGATCTAAAATTCTTGATCGCCGTTTGCGTTTGTTCCGAATATGTCTGCCCTAATGCAGGCGAAATGCCGACTTTATACGCGGCATCAGCAAGCAGCGCCAGCCGCCCGCCCAGCGAATGGCCGATGGTGATGACAGTTTGCTTGTTCAGGTGTTTTATTAGGGCGTTGAGGTCGTCCAACATTTTGCATGAATACTCGGCCGCGCTTTCCCCATGCCCCCGCAAATCTATCGTTACGGTCTCGATATCCATAAACGCGAGATACCCGCTTAATCCGAGAATTTCTTCTTTATTGCCGCCATATCCATGCATGACAATCGCGCTCACTTCGCTCCGGGGATTCATGAGAATCGCCGGAATTTCGACGCCATTGGCGGATATTGTTTGTTTCTTGATTTCCATAATGCTCCTCGCTTTTTTTGAGTGGTTACATGTATTGACACACAAGGTTATGGACAAGCTGTCAGACACCTTGGAGGTGTCTGACAGCTATTTCCTAAAGTTACATTCTAATATTGCACTTGCAATATAGTTTGACATCAAAGTTTTATATCAAACTATTGTCAAGCGAAAATTGAACTTTTTTACAACTCCCGTTCAATCGAAAGAATTTGCAGCGCGGCTGCGCAATAATGACGTTATGCTTTTTTGGCTCCGCAGGACTCTCGCACGATTAATTCTGTTGGCAAGAGCATTGAAACGGCAGGAGGATCGGGATAATCGGCATGCATGGCAACCAAGCGTAGCGCCTGAATCCCGATTTGACGGCGAGGGACATGCACTGTGGTTAAGGCCGGTCTGACAATCGCGGCAAATTCTAAATCATCAATACTCGTCAGGGCAATATCATCAGGAACTCGTATTCCACAATCATGTAATGCACCGAGCACGCCGAGCGCAATTTCGTCGCATACCGCAAAAACCGCCGTCGGGCGCGATTCCAGTTCTACGAGTTGCCGAGCGCCTTCATACCCTTCGTCTGGCGCATTATCATGCTTTCCAGAAGATTTGATCAATCGTTCATCGTAGGGCAAACCGTGTTCCAGCAGCGCTTGCCGATAGCCATCGAGTCGCTCGTCAATTTCTCCGACATACGCGATCCGTTGATGGCCTGAATGAATAAGATGCGTCACTGCCACGCGCGCGGCTTCTGCGCGGTCAAAGATCACAGACGGCAAGCTTGCAATCGGCAATTCTAAGCAGACGATGTTGTCAATCCGTTTCAGGATACGTTGGAGTAATGTCTGGTCATGAGAATCCAATAACGATTTTTGAATGGGAAAAAGGATCAAGGCGGAAATTTCATCAGGATGAATATATTCGTTAAAAAGAGTCGGATCATGCAGTTCTTCGAAAAAATGAAGAAAACGAATATGGTATCCCTGGCGATACGCTTCATCGTAAATTCCGAATAACACATCGGCATAATATGGGCGCAACAGGATTTCGCCATTTCCTCCCATAATAATGCCCAATTGCCGTTTTCCTTTAGCGCTTCTCGATTTTAACCGCTGTGCGTGTTTATTGGGGCGGTATCCTAATTTTTCAATCGCTTTTAACACGCGCTTTTTCGTTTCCTCGGCAACCGGACGAGGGCCGTTGTTAATCACATAAGAGACGACGGCAGAGGAAACGTCTGCGAGTTCAGCGACATCCTGCCGCGTGACCGCCTTCTTTTGCGCGGGATGTTGTTTTTTTTCTGGTCTTATTGCCATACTAAGCCTCATTACTATCCCATCAAACCTCTTCTAAACTATTGAGCTATTTTTGCCGCAAGCGGTGCGACTTCATTCATTCAGGCGGCCAACGCAAGCGTTGGCGCTCCTGAGAAGAGATGCGATCTATTCAAATCATCTTCTGAGAAAAGTCAATATTTTTTTCATTCGTTATCAACATTTATCTACACGAGTAGTATTGAGTTGACACTCAAGCGAATCATTCGTTATTCTCCTTAATAGCAGTTAGAGAGACGCTTCGCGTCATGATAAAATTATCTCATGTTGATATTTTTCTTGACATTTCATTCTTCGCTTTCAGATATGTAGTCTATTCAAATTGATTCATGGATGCATTCTGTTGCGTCAACGATTTGGTTTATGGCATTAGAAAAAACAATATCTTGATCTTGTTTTCAGGAGGGCCATAAAAACATGCCGATTCAATCTACGCCAGTCCAATCTTCACCGCCTCCAGCCCGACGGTGGTGGCTGCGATTCAAAAACAATCGAACCTTGCTTTTGATGTGCCTGCCCGCAATCATCTTTTTCTTCGTGTTTGCCTATATTCCCATGCCTGGCCTCTATTTAGCGTTTGTTCGCTACAATTATACCGCCGGCATCTTCAAAAGCCCATTTGTCGGATTTGATAATTTTAAATTTCTGGTGCTCACCGGCGATCTCTGGCGTTTAACGCGCAACACGGTGCTCTATAATCTCGCCTTTATTCTCTGCGGTAATTTTTTGCAGATTTTTGTCGCGCTCCTGCTTAACGAAATCTACAGCAGATGGTTCAAAAAGACCGCGCAAACCATCATGTTTTTGCCGCATTTTATCTCCTTTGTGCTGGTCGGCTTGTTTGCCTATAATTTTTTAAGTTACGATTTCGGCGTGCTGAACGGAATCCTTCGTTCCTTTGGCTATGAGCCAGTCAAAGCCTACTCCAATCCGGTGATATGGAAATATATTATTGTGGCGACCTATTTGTGGAAAACCACTGGCTACGGCTCAATCATCTACTTCGCGGCGATTATGAATCTGGATATGGAAATTGTGGAAGCGGCGCATATTGACGGCGCAAACGCCTTTCAGCGCATTAGATACATTATTATCCCCTGGCTGAAACCGACGTTTATTATTTTGCTGCTCTTCTCGTTAGGAGCGATTATGCGGGGAAATTTTGAACTGTTTTTTAACCTCGTCGGCGCCAGCAATAGCTTGTTATATGAATCAACCGATATTATCGAGACGTTTGTCTTTCGGTCATTAATGACGAACTTCAACTTTTCTATGGGCAGCGCCGTCAGCTTATACCAATCGTTCTTTGGCCTGATCACAGTGCTCACCGCCAACTGGTTAGTCAAAAAAATTGATCCTGAGTATGGATTATTTTAATGAGGAAGAACTCTTTCTGCGTACGCTCTTGCGCTGTAAAGGAACGCAAGCAGAGGGAGCATTTCTCCGTAGCTCATGAAACAAGGCATTCGGACTGATCTCTCCACCAAAATCGTGCAAGGAATTGGCTATGTATTCATCAGCATGTTTGTGTTTGTGTGCCTGCTGCCATTCTTCTTAATGGTGTCTTCTTCATTTAGCTCAGAAAAGGCGATTGTCGAACATGGGTTCAGCATTTTCCCTCGGGATTTTACAACGGCCTCCTATCGGATTTTATTCACCAAACCTGACCAGATTGTTGGTTCCTACATCGTGACCATTCTGCTGACGTCAACAGGAACTGCCATCGGATTATTTCTCGTCGCGATGACCGGCTATGCCTTACAACGTCCTGATTTTCCCTACCGCAACGGCATTGCGTTTTATATCTATTTCACCACATTGTTTTCAGGCGGCCTCGTTCCATTTTATATTTTAATCTCAAAACATCTGCATTTGAGAGACAACTATTTAGCCGTTCTGTTGCCGTCCTTAATGAGCCCCTGGCTGATTATCTTGATGAAAAGTTTTGCCAAATCTATTCCGCATGCAATCACGGAATCGGCAAAAATTGATGGCGCTGGCGATTTTACAATTTTTTTGCAGCTAGTTCTGCCTCTTTCAAAACCCGCCTTAGCGACTATCGGCTTATTTATTGCCCTGACCTACTGGAATGACTGGTATAATGCCATGTTATTTCTCTCACCAAATGTTAAATATCGCCCGTTGCAATTATTTCTCTACAATGCGGTTACGGCGGCGGAATTCATTCGAAATTCTGCCGCAGGCGCGAATATCCCGCCGCAGGATATTCCTGCAGAAACCATGAAAATGGCAACGGCGGTCATCGCGACCGGGCCGGTGGTGATTTTTTATCCGTTTGTGCAAAAATATTTTATTCGAGGGATTACGATTGGCGCAGTGAAAGGATAAGCGGAACGCGCACCTTAGAAGGCTGCTCCAGAGAAGGAGGTGATTGTGTTTTACATCAGCAGGATCGCGTTTGCCATGTATTCACCAGATGTTTACCAGCAGCATCACAATAACTGACACGATGGAGGTTCATTGCATGAGAAAATGTATCCAGATTCTTGCGTTATCGCTCGTGGGCGCGTTATGCGCCAGCATGGCGGCCTGGGCAGCCGCGCCAGACACATCAAAATTCGTGACTGTGACGTATGTCATGCTCGGAAATAAGCCAACGAATGGCCAATTTGAGAAAGTCGAAGCCAAGTGGAACGCAATTTTTAAAGAACGCGTGAATGCTCATTTGGAGTTAAAATGGGTCGAATGGGCTGATTGGCAGACAAAATACAATCTTTTGCTGGCATCGGGAGAACCGTTAGATTTAATCACCACCGCCACCGATTGGCTCGACGCCTGGCCGAATGCGCAACGCGGCGCGTTTATGAATCTCGATGAACTCCTGCCGGTCTATGCGCCTCAAACCTGGGCGGAAGTTCCGCCGGAGCATTGGGAACAGTGCAAATATAACGGCAAGATTGTCATGATCCCGGAAGATCATTATACGCAGTGGATCAATCATGGCATTTTTTATCGCGGTGATTGGGCGAAAGAAGCCGGAATCGAACTGCCGATTAAAGATTGGGAAACCCTGGGAAAATATTTCCAGAGCGTCAAAGAAAAACACGGGATCATCCCATTCGAGATGGATGGAACAAATGGGGCCTTGATGGCTGGATGGTATGATTCCCACACACCGTCGCTGGCATTGCCGATGGTTCCAACCGGCTGGGTTGAATTGATCAGAGCAAAATCCTACGATGAAAAATATACGGCATGGAGCCCGGTATTCGATCAAACCTTTGTTGATTTCGCCAAAATGATGAAAGAATGGGGCGATAAAGGGTATTGGCGCGAAGATGTCTTGAATTTTAAAATTCCAGATCAGAACACGCTCATTCGCAGCGGTAAAACCGGCGGAGACCAGCATCATACGCAGACCTATCGGACGCTGCGAGTGTTTATGGATAAGGAACAGCCGGGTTCTGACTTACAGTTTTTCGCGTTTGGCGAGGTTGGCAACAACCTGATTTCCATGTCCATTACGCATGGCGCCACAGCGCTCGGCGCATACAGCAAGAACCCGGAACGCGCGCTGATGGTGTATGACATCATCCGGCATGATGAAGAAGTCTATCGCTTATTCAATTACGGCCTCGAAGGCGTGCAATATGTGATTGAGAACGGCGTCATGAAACGCCCGGCAGGATATGACGAGGCTCGCGACCGGTTCTATTCCGATTTCTGGGGCGGACGTGTTGACAAATTCGAACTGCCGATGGATATGGTCTGGCCGAGAATTGGCGAGGTATATCAGCGTTACGATCAGATCAAAAAGCCGTATCCCTACGAACGCTTTGTGTTCAACAAAGCGCCTGTGGAAGCTGAGTTAGCCGCCATTTCGAATATTGGCAACCAATTGGGCATGGCAATTGCTTTTGGAAAGGCCGGCGATCCGGAGAAAGCGGTCGAAGAACTGCGGAAGAAAATGAAAGCTGCCGGATATGAAAAAGTATTGGCTGAAGTCCAAAAACAATTAGACGAATACAAAAAATTGGTAGAAGGCCAATAACATCACGGAGCATCCCCTTGCGTTGCCCATTTTCCACAAGAAAATGGGCAACGTCGTAGAGAGCATTTCATCAGTAAACTTTCCTGAAACAACCCCAATAATCTAATACGCATAGTTCTGCGTATATTCCCCCGTAAAAGAGGAATTTTTATGTCCACCCATCTATCATCTGCTGCCCCAGTTCGATTTGTGTCGAACGCAATTTATATTCAGAATACACCGGCGATTATTTTATGCGGTTCGCTGTTTTATTTCCGCATTCCGCGCGGTTTATGGCAAGATCGGATCAATAAAATCAAGGCGGCTGGCTATAACTGCATTGATGTCTATTTCCCCTGGAATTACCATGAACTCGCGGAAGGTGACTGGGATTTCAACGGAGAACGCGATGTAAAAGCTTTTCTGCAATTGGTTGTGAATGCCGGTTTATGGGTGATTGCGCGTCCGGGTCCCTATATTTGCTCCGAGTGGGATGGCGGCGCACTGCCCGCCTTTTTATTTACTCATCGGGACATGCGCATCCGCGACAACGATCCGGATTTTCTTCGTTATGTTCGCCGATGGTTCGACCATATTCTCCCGATTATTCAGGCGTTTCAGGTCGGTCAAACCGAACAGGGCGGCGTGATTGCCGTGCAGTTAGAAAATGAACTGGATTTCTTCGAGTGCGCAGATCGTGCGGGATATATGGCGGCGTTGCGCGACATGGCCTGGCAGCATCGGATTACCGTGCCGCTGATCGCCTGCGCCGGACAGGGCGATATCGCAAAAGCAACAGGAAATGTTCCCGGCATCGTGCCGACCGCAAATTTCTATCCAGAAATGGATGACCCTGGCATTGAAGCCAAAGTCTGCCACTATCGCGATGTGTTGCGCTCTCGCGAATTGCCGTTGATGGTCACAGAAACCCATCGAACGATGTTCCATCTCCGCCGCTTATTCTCCTGCGGCGTCAAGCTGTTAGGGCCGTATAATCAGGTGGCCGGCACAGATTTTGGTTTTACGAATTCTATTAATAATTGGGGAAATCCGTTAGCGTTTATGACGAGCGATTATAACTTCGACAGCATGATTTCCCCTGCTGGAGAGCTAAATGCCGAGTATTTTGAAGCGCGGCTGTTTGCCCATTTATTGGAAGCCTTTGGCGATCTTCTCGCGCAGGCGAAACCTGCCAGTCCTGCGGCTTTCCAATGCCAGACGGATTTGCCTCTTCCAGATGACGGCCTGTATGGTTTGGAATTCGCGCAAGGCGGAACGCTGTTCGCCCTGCCGAACCTGACCGCTCATGCTGGCACTGTTCGCATCCTGACCGGCAAAGAGCATTTCCCGCAATATACGCCCCTGACAATTCCGCCGCAGCGCTGCCCGTTTTTTCTGCAAAATATTCCCTTAAGTCTCTGGGGATGCCCTGGAATATTGCGATACGCTACCGCTGAGTTAGTGGATGCGGTCATATTGCCAGATAGGACGATTCTGGCATTTTACGCTGACGCTGCCGGAGAAATCGCCTTCACGCTGCCGTCAGAAAGCGTCGCGGAAACAGCAGGCATGACTGTTCATGCCACATCGCAGGGAATAACGTTCTGTTTTGAGTCAGATCAAATTCGCACTGCCACGCTGCAATTTCCTGATGGCCGAACATTGCAGATATTCGGCATGGATCGGCGTCATGCCGCGCAACTTGAGGGATTTACGGCAGATGGCCAGCCGAGATGGAATCAGCAGTATGCCGTCCAATCAGCCTCCGTCAGTCCCTCAGCGATTGCGCCACCCTTGGTGCAATGGTCTGCCGCGCCTTTACACGCGCAGGTTGCAACATTGGCTTCCGCTCAAATTCCTTGCGGAAACGCGCCTAAGTATCTCGAAGAGGTCGGGGTATTGCGCGGCTATGGCTGGTATGGCGCAACACTCAAATGGCTTGAAGAACAGCATGTTTCCGGCTTTTTATTGCATCAGGCAGCGGATGTCGTATCATTATATGTCAACAATCAGTATCAAGGAACGGCGACGCCCGGCGGAGGCGCTGTCTATATCCCCTTACAACACGCCTTAAATGGCGCTGATGTCGAACTACTTATTCGAACGGAAATCTGGGGGCACAGCAACTTCGATGATGCGCGTTTGCCAGCGATCCGCCTGAAATCATTGCGAGGACTGGAGAACGTGACTGCCGTAACCGCGCAGCGGCAATTCAGCAAAAATTGGCGGTTTTTGCCCACTGCAACCGAAGCACAAAAAACAGCGGCGCTGAGCCTAACAGTTGATTTGACAACGTGGGCGATTGTTGATTTCGCAAACTGGCTCACCACACAGCAACCGCATGGCGGTTGTTTTCGAAAATGTTGGACAGCGCCTGAAGAGACCAACTCCTGGACGCTCTTTTTCCCGGAGATTGCGTTCCGGGCAGAAGTTTATGTTGATGGCTGCTTGCTCAGTCACGTCAATCCGCATACGCCATACGTGGATTTAACGCCGGTTGTGCATCCCGGCCAAACTGTTGACATTGGCATTTATGCTGAACAATGGTATCATGCTCCGGGAGGAGTTGTGCTGTTATTGGAAGGAATTCGCCCGACAGACTGGTGGATTGCGGCGAGCGGAGAAAATGAGTTGGTTTCGGCAGCCGCGAACGCGCATCCTCATGCGATTCCCGTCGCGCTTCCATTTCATCTGAATGCCGGACAGATGAACTGGTTTTATGGCGATTTTCCAATCTCAGACCACTGCTGGACAATTCGCTGCGATGGGCGCAACCTGAAAATCAGCGCATTTTTTAACGATAGATTCGTCGGGCGAATCTGGCTGCCGACAGAGAATGTGCGGCCTAAAATGGCAGGCGGCAAAGAGAATTTGTTGTATTTGCCCGCGCCCTGGTTTCGAAATGACTCTAATACGCTGGCCTTGCTGCTGGAATCCGTCAGCCGTATTGCGCCCGGCGAATTACAGGAGTTGTCATTCATGCCGGTAAGTTCGCAGAAAACTTCATCGTTTTGAGCGCGTCGTTCGATTTGGAAAAATTGACAGACGTTGCACTCCTGAATAGTCATGCCAATTGTGTTTGAATAGATCATAAATCCTGTAGAGACGCACGGACGTGCGTCTCTACCGTTTTACTGTAATTGGTTCAGTTCCTAACGTTTTTCTGATGTCCTATCCCCAAATTCCCCCCAATATGGCAGGGCTGTGAAGTTCTCGTAAATGTGTCATTGCGCGGAACGTCAGCGACAACGCCATCTCGTTGAATGCCGGATTGCTTCGTCGCTGACGCTCGCTCGCAATGACAGAACTTCACAGCCCTGCCCCAAGATGGCAGGACTGTGAAGTTCGGATAGAAACGTTCCCTTCGACAAGCTCAGGGAACGCCACTGTCCGCTCCCTGAGCTTGTCGAAGGGAATCTGTTGCGAAGTATAGTGGCAAAATAATTAGACATTTTAATAATTATTTAAAAAATTTATGAAGAAGACTTGACAATAAGACACTAAGATATTATATTAGCATTGAAGAAAAAAAGAAGATGATGATAATGAAACGTAATATACTATTCACATTATGAAGGTGTTGCGCTATGGCATTCGATGCTACCGCAACTAAATATACTCAAGGAGGATACCTATATGGCACAAGCAACCGCAAGATACTATGAACGCCCCTGGATGCCGCGAGCAGATATTTATGAAACGCAGGATCATGTCGTGTTGCAACTCGATCTGCCTGGCGTGAAACCTGAACAGGTTGACATTCAGTGCGAGAAAGGCACCTTAACGATCAAAGGCGAACGTCCTTTCCCGAACGAAGATGCGCATCGCACCTATTATCGCGTGGAACATTCGTATGGCCCGTTCGAGCGCTATTTCGAGATTCCGCGCACATTGGATGTGAATAAGGTTGAGGCGACCTATCAAGATGGAGTGCTGACACTGCGTTTTGCGAAAGCCGAAGAGGCAAAACCGAAGAAGATTCAAATCCAGATCAACTAACGCTAACGCATGATGAGCGGCGAGACATGAGGTGCGCCTTATGTCTCAAGTCCGCAATGATAGAAGGAGGATACCGATATGTTGACACGTTGGGAACCGTTTGGAGGCTTACGACGCCGGAATGACGTATTTAGCGACTTGTCAGGGATTCAGCAGGAGATGAACCGGTTATTCGATGAATTTTTCGGCGAACGCCGCAGCGGATTGGCGGAAGGCAACTGGCTGCCTGCCGTTGATGTGTCTGAAAGCGATGCGGACATCGTTGTCCGCGCTGAATTGCCGGGAATGGGGCAGAACGACATTCAGGTGAATCTGCAAGACAATGTGCTGACGCTGACTGGCGAGAAAAAGCAGGAAACCAAAGACGAGCAGAAAAACTATCATCGCACCGAATGTTCGTATGGCAGCTTTACCCGGAGTTTCACGCTGCCAGCGAATGTCAAGCAGGATCAGATCACTGCGAAATTTAAAGACGGCGTCTTAGAAATTACTCTGCCCAAAGCAGAAGAAGCGAAGGCGAAAAAGATTGCCATTACGCCTGGCGCATAAGGCGATTTATTGTTTGGAGAGACGCCCCCGACGGGGCGTCTCTATCAATTGACGTTCCACCCAAACATCATGGCATTACATCTCATGCAGAAATTGTTCATCGTATTCTAATTCAAAGCGGAGTTTATGTTTGGCTTCTTCCTGCGCTAATCCCAAAAACAGCGTCCGAAAACTCTCCTCCTGCGCTTGTTCGCCTAATAACGTGTAGAGGCGAAACGCGCCTTTTTCTTTTTTCATTGCGAGAATCAGCGCCTGCTGATAATCCATATCGGGAACAGCGGGGTTTGCGTCAACATCAACGACATAATCAGCGATTTTCAGATCAAAAACCGGTTGTTTCACGGTGAACGGCGTGGCGCCATGTTGAACAGCCAGCAGTTTGGCTTTATGTCCATCTTCTTCACGCGCAAACCCTTCAAACACCTCGCGCATAGACCGGCGCTCCATTTTGGCGGCTAACTCGCGATAAAATGCCGCCGCTGCCTCTTCTTCCGCAATGGCAAAATCCAAAATTTCATCGAGTGATTCAAATGTTCTCATGAGATGTTCCTTTCGAAAAATTGGCGTCATATTCGACTTCGAAACGCAATTTATGTTTGGCTTCTTCCTCGGCTAATGCGCTGAAGAGCGATTGCAACTCTGGCAAATCTGTCGAGGCCGCAAGGTGCGTATAGAATTTGAACGCCGCCTTTTCCTTCCGCATCGCTAATAGCAACGTCTGTTGATACTCGGCAGTTTCTTCCGGCGTCGCGGAAACCAGATAATCATTCCTGCGCAAATCCATGATCTTATCGCGCGCCGGAAGAAGCAGTTTGCGTGCTTTTACCAAAATCAGTTTTTCCTTATGCACAATCTCTTCCATGGCGAAATCTTCGAAGATTTCGCGCATCCGGGGCTGTTTGATGGCGGCGGCCAATTTCCGATAGAGCTGCGCCGAAAATTCTTCCTGCTCGATGGCAAAATCTAACGCGGCGTCAACGCTTTCAAAAGTCGTCATTCGTTCCTCCTTGACAGGCTGGTGTTGTGTTTGGCAACTGTTATTCTTCTCTGTCAGAGAGGAACGGAACGAAAAAAAATCGTCAAGAGAAAAACACCGCCTCTCGTTATTTCAATAACTGATACGTAAAAAATAAGAATGCAATCGCCTCTTCGCGGCGAATGTCACGTGTGTTCCGGGAGAGAATCGCTTGCTGAAGGAACGAGAGCGGCGGTCGAACAGTGTTAGGCGCTAATACTGTTTGACACCAGGCGAGGATGTCGTGGTATCGTTGCTGCTGATACGCCTCGAAGAGCATCAGCCCATGTTCTAAAAATGGTCGAACAGTTCTGGCGTCCTCGAAAAAAAGCGTTAAGCCATCTAAATCAGCAATATTTTCTTTTTGATAAATCGTCGAAAGCGGCGGCTCCATTTGAAGCATTTTCGCGGTTAATGAGAACATGGTCTGACAATAGCTGGGCGTGGCCTGCTGCGGCGAGGCAAACTCGAACAACTGCGCCAAATACGCCCCCTGTTTATCCATAATACTGACCGCAATGAGATAATTCATGCGATCTCCGATGACTTGAGTCGAGTCGGCCAGCATTTGCGTAATTTTCGGCAGCGCAGAGGTATTGCCGACGCGCGCTAACGATTTTGCCGCGGTTGAGCGAATGGTCGGCTGCGGATGATCCAGTAGCGAGAGGAGCAACCGTTCCGTGCGTTTGCCAGGATACGCCCCTAACGCAAACAGCGCGATTGGGCGGTGATATGATGATTCGTCGGCGGCTTCGCGCAGCAAGTCATTCAACAGCTTATGCTTCGGATAGGTGAACAGTGATTTCAGCACCTCTTCTTTTTCCGTTGAGAGCGGGTCTCGCAAAATATGCCGCATTTCATCCAGAGCAAATGCGGCGTCGCTTTTGCTGAATGACAGTACCAACGATTTGCGCGTGTTGATGTCGTCGGCCAGGCCTAATTCATAGATTTCCAAAAATGCCTTTAAATTCCGTGTCGAGAATAACAACTGCGCCACGTCGCGCACTGACAGGCTGCCCGCGTCTTTCAGAAAAAAACTAAGAATCGTCACCTGAACCGACAGGATGACCGCGCAGAAATAAGCCAGACCGAAGGCATTCAATCCCGGAATCACAGTCTGCTCGCCTACATCGGCAAGGAATCCGACAAATAAGCCGCTTGCTAATGAAATCAGCGCGGAGAAGAAGTTCGTCATCGAGACGTAACCAATTTTGTTCTCCTCTGGAATGGCGCGAACCTCTAATCGCGACACTAACAGCGAGATGGCGGTCTGCAAACTGGTGGTGATAAAACCGATCAGAAAAAACAGCGACCAGTGCAGCGTGGCAGGCAGGACGCACCAGACCAGCGAGACGATGGCTAATAAAAATGAGGCGATCATCAGCACCGGACGGCTGCCGATGCGGTCGGTAAACGGGCGCAGCGCGTAACCAGTCGCAATCGTCGCCACTGTGCCGAGAATCGTATAAATAAAGATCATATTCGGCGCAAGCTGGACGAATTTCCGCAAGAACGGCAGCGTGAACGACAGGGTAATCATCACGCCTAACACATGCCATTTCAGAAAGAGCGTGAGCGCCTGTTCGCGGTCTTTCATGGCATTGAACAGCGCGCGAAAGACATTTTCTCCTTGCCGGTACTCGATAGTTTCGCGGCAGGGGACTTGCTTCAATTCGAGAGCGGACGCCGTATTGGTCAACACGCCGATCGCAATCAGCACCTGATAGCCGATAATGCCGTCTAAACCTGGCATGGAGAGAATGATGGTGCTGATAAACAAGGAGAGCAAGCGCGAGACCTGAAAATAGTTCGACATCATTACCACTAACTCACCTAAGGTTGACGCTGACGATAACATCCGGTGCATCGGCGAAGAAACGACCGTGCCAAAAATTCTGGCCACGCAGAAGGCGGTATAAATGATCAGAATGGTGACAATCGCGGGCTGGCCGGTTACCCAGAAGAGAACGCCATAAAAAATACAGACCAGACCTCGAAAGAGCCAGGAATAATACAACACGTTAACTAAATTTGCCCCGGACAGCAGCCAGGGGAACACCAGCAGCGCCATGCCGCTGAAATGGATCACAGAAGAAAGATATCCCAATTGCAGGTTGGTCGCGCCGAAGTGCATCGCCATGAGGGTGACGACGGTATCGCCTAAAAAACTGAATCCCATCCCATTCAGCGCTGACCATCGGAGAAAATGCCGACGACCGCGCTCGCGTTCATCTTTTGTGAGATAATGCGTTTTCATCGTTTGCCTCTTTTCCGTAAATGGTAACCAATGTTACGCAGCCGATTCGATGCGAATGACCGAAAACTCCCCTCTTGGGAGGGGCTGGGGGTGGGTCACAGCACGATGCTCCGCGACCATGACGAACCCACCCCTTGCCCCTCCCAGGAGGGGAATTCGCGGAGGCGTTGCGTAACATCAGATGATAATATGTGACGTGAACATGACGCTTACAGTGTCAGGCGCGGAAAATGAGTCAATAAAATTTGCGCTGAAACTATAAGGAGGCGAGCAAGCAAGGAGAGGAGGGCGCATTTATCCCGTTCGTCCAGAACGCCAACACGCAAGCACGCTCCTAAACATCGCGAGCGTCATATTCATCTCGTTCAACAACCATATTTCCCTTGACTTGTAAAGGTTATCTATGATGTGATATCCTTATTCTTTCTCATCATAAGCAGCCACGCAACTATGACTATCTGATTTCAAAGGAGGCTCAACGATGGCAACCTATACCGTTCAACGAGGGGATTCACTCCAGGCGATTGCGAAAAAATTTTACGGCGACAGCAGTCTCTATCAACAGTTAGCAGAATATAATGGGCTGAAAAATGCGAATGCGTTGGACGTCGGGCAAAAACTCAATATTCCAGATCGCGCGGATTTGGAAAATGGCGCGAGCGCCTGGCATAATTACGGCGATGGCAAAATCTGGTGGCGGCTGACGAAGCAGGGCGTGGAAATCAAAGGCAAAGGGCTGATAAAAGAGGATAAATATACGAAACGGGCGGCGGATATCTGGCGCAAATATGAGCCGATGATTACAACGGCGTCGAAAAAATACGGCGTGCCGATTCCGGCGATTATTGCAACCATTTCGACTGAATCCAGTGGCAATCCGAAAGCCTACCGCTATGAGCCGCTATTTTACACGCGCTATATCAAAGATCAAAAGGAATGGAAAGAGAGTCCATATCACGACTATCCTCGCCGCATTGCCGCCTCGTATGGGTTAGTGCAAATCATGTACACGACGGCGTATAATTCCGCCGGTTTTCGCGGCAAACCAGAAGACCTGTACGATCCCGCCGCGAATATCAATGCGGGCGCGGCATATATCGCGAGCGCATATCAGGTCAAGCAGCATGGCTGGGACCCGCCGAAAATCGCCTGCGCGTATAATGCCGGCAGCGTGCGCGCCACCAAAGCGAACGATTGGGGCATGTATCACCATCCCGACCATCTCGAACGCTGGATTCCGGCGTATAACGGCGCGATTGAAGTGACTGGCGCAGCGGGCGCAATTCCTGAAACGTCGGTGTCGGTCACGCCGAAACCAACCACGCCGTCCGCCCCAGCGCCGACGCCTGAGAAACCGACAACTCCGCCTGCGTCAAAACCAACCTCGCCGCCCGTTGTCTCGGCAAACGTGACCATGCGCTTGCTCTTTTCGTCGGCGCAGGGGCAGGCGTGGAAGCCGATGTTGGTGGACATGTTCAAGCATAACGGCGCAGAACTTGGCGACCCGATCTCTTTCAGAATTGCGGCAGTTAAACCGTTTCAGAATGGGTATAGCTTCGAGATACCCAATATTGCGAAAGGGACGTATGATCTGGTGTTGACCGATGCAGCGAGCGGCTCGGTCATGACAGATTTTGCGGAGGTGGAAATTGAGACAAACCCGACGGTGATTGATGTGGGCAGCCAGCGCGGCATGAGCCGCGACATCGTCTCGCCGGATGCGCCACGCGCCACGTTGCGGCTGCGTTTCCCGAAAACCGGCCAGCGTTGGAAACCGGTCATTGTTGACCTGATTTCAACTCAGGCCAGCCAGGAAAGCGAGCCGTTGACCGTAACGAGCGACGTTGCGCCACCAGAACAGCAAGATGCGTATCTGTTAGACATCCCGAACGTGTTGTTCGGCTCGTATGCTGTAGATGTGACCGAGGCCGACACGCTGTTACTGCTGCAAGAAATCGCCGGAATTGAGGTGAATCGGCCGGTCGTGACGCTTGATCTCGCATCTGGCAAGATCGTGCAGCCAGAGATCCCGAAAAATCTTTGGGAACGCCTGCACGCGTGGTGGAACACGTTGTGGCAAGTTTAGCGATGAGGCGGTCATGCCCCGCGCATTTCATCGCTCGAAATTTTGTTGACAAAATGCCTGTTATCAATTAAAAAGCGGTTTGTCGAATAACATCAGGAGTCAGACACGTTGAACGTGTCTGACTCATCGAGGCGCATCTTTTTTAGATAACGAGGAGAGTGCGTATGAAAGGATTTCGTCGAATTTTTTCGTGGTGGGGGGGGCACCGCAGCAACAATTAGCGGCCTCATTCTTGCATCAGCCCTGATCGCCGGGCTGATGTTCGGTTGTAAAGAAGAAAACTCCAGCAAGCCAACCGCGCCGAACATTCCAATTTATCCTGAAGGGCAAACCTCTGAAAATTCCAATGAAATGGGCTTCTATTCCGCCAAAGGGGACGGGCAGTTCGGAGCGTTCGTCAACGAGAACAGCGAATTTCAAATCAGCGTCCCCGCAGGCGGCTTTCTGTTGACGTACGTCACCAATACCGGCACGTATTACGTGGCATTTCGGGCGACGAAATCAGCGATTTTGTTTATCGGCTTGTTGAGCGGCGGACAGGTCTTGGAAGCCTCTGTGCAGCGAGGCAAGATCACCAATGAATCGCAAAAGAAATGGCAGAGCAACGATGTGACGCTGTTTGCCTGGCCCGGCAGCGATTCGTCGTGGAATGGCGTCTTTCAATCCGATGGTTCGGCGGCGGTTGTGTTGATTAAAAATCAGAACGTCGCACCGGATGTCAATACGTTGCCCGAACCGCAGCCCGCGCCGACAGCGATACCTCAGCAACCCAATCCGCAACCGACGCAGCAATCAGGAGGGGCAACAAATACGTTTACCAATTCAAAAAATACGGTATTTACAGCAACTACCACCAGTGCAGGGAGCGCCAAAACAACAACAGTTAAAAACTCTCAAGGAAATACGATTGTTGTCGCAGTTTACACCCTGAGTGGAGTCAGTTTAAGTTTTCCAGGCAAAACATCGGAAACGAATAATTTGATTTTTTCTTCCCCTCAATCATCCTTACCTTCAGATGAAAGAGCAAACATGTTTGCTTCGTATGTTGCAAATCAAATTAGTGATGATAGCCTTGCGCGGGCTGCATTTTCTCAATTAGGAAATTGGGTGAACAATCCTGGATGTGATTTATTCCCTGAAACGCTTTTTGCAATGTGCCCAATTCGTTGCTGCGCACTTCATGATTATGAATATGACAAATATCAATGCAAGGCGACTTCATGGCTCTTTCCTCTTGGAACAAGTCTTGAATGTAATTTGTCAAATCTGAAAGCAGCGTTGTGTATTTTGTATAATATCGGATGTAATGATATTGGCCCGAAATGTTACAGTACTACTTGTCACACATACTATGAATGTGCTGAAGATACGTGCAATACGAAAATTTGCCCTGAGCCTTCTTGTACACCAATGCCTACTCCGACACCAGAACAGAAACCTTGGGTTAAGTTGTCATGCAACGGCGCAAAGAAATGTACGGCACCAATAGGGGGAACAGTCACGTTGAACATTCAGTATTATAATCCATTGAAAAATAGCGGAGGAATAAATATCGAAGGCTCGGCAATTATACGCCCTGCGTGGGGAATATACAAGTCAATCATGTCGAGTTCAGTCAGTGGTGAAATAAACATGACGCTTAAAAATCATGGCTCGGTTTTTGATGGAAGTTGTGATTCTAACCTCGACTCATATATTTCAGCGCATATGTGTGAAGGTACAAATACGATGATATGTAGTTTAGCTGAAGATACTCTAAGTACACGACAAAAAAAATGTTGCCCAACAAAATTCAAGTTCTTTGGCAGCAAGGTTCAGGACG
>DF820458.1:689586-691111 GCA_000739515.1 Candidatus Moduliflexus flocculans | reverse complement strand
AACAACGCCATAAAGGAAAGCACGAACGATGTCCACTCTATTTTTAATTTTTGTCGTGTACTAAGGAAGATACTATAAGAATAGATATTTTGGGAACTGGTGGAGATATGTCTGGTGGCTCATGCTTTGTCGAAGAGCAGAAATAAATTTGGGAATTCGCACAATGCGCCGGGCAGACCTTCGCGGGCTATCCGGAGTTTTTGTCTTGCTCGGCAATTCGCATGTTTTTTCAGCAGAAAAAGGTTGACAGCCTTGCTGCCCAACCATTAAGTTTGCATTTTCATGATTGCATGATTTTTGTTTCATCGTTGAAATGAGGAATGCACAATGCCGAATATCTCATCAATCAATCAGTCGCTTGTCAAAAAAATTGCTGCATTGACAGCCTCGCAGCAACGCGAAGTACTCGCATTTCTCGACTACTTGCGTTCGAATGAAAACGCCTCGTTCATTGCCTACGTGAATGAGCGGACACGGCAGGCTGTTCAGGCAAAAGAGCGTGGCGAACATTTTTTCTCAGTCGCCGAATTGCAGGCCGAATATGGAAGCCGCGTATCGTCTTGAATTGTCGCCAGCCGCTCATCGCGATTTGAAACGCCTGCCGAAAGAGACGCAGCAGGAGATTGTCATGACCCATCTACCGCGTATTCAGGCAGAACCGTATGCCAGTAGTTTGCCTCTCTCCGGGACGTTACACGGTGAACGTTCTTATCATTTCGGCAGAAAGCCAGAATACCGAATTGTATTTTATCTTGATGGGCAACTGATTATTGTAACGATTATCGGAACGCGAGAAGGCATCTATAAACGCGCCAAACGGCGAAAATCGTAGTGGCTGACATTTTTTTCGCCGGGCAGACCTTCGTGGGCTGCCCGGCGTTTTTGTCTTGACGGATGCGCGTCGCGGGCGTATATTGACAAAAAATGGTAGATTGGTGAACATTAACGAGAGGATTCGAAATATGATCGTCACAGATACGACCCGATTAACGCCGCAAGGACAGGTCGCATTACCGGAATCGCTTCGGGCGGCAAAACATTGGGAGGTCGGGCAGGAGTTTCTTGTCATGGTGGTAGATGACGGTATTTTTTTAAAGCCGAAGCCATTGTTCGAACCCACGACGTTAGAGGACGTGGCTGGTTGCCTGCACTACGCCGGAACGCCGAAAACATTGATAGAAATGGAACACGCGATTGCCGAAGGGGTGAAACAACGTTATGATCGCGATTGATACGAATATTCTTGTGCGGCTGCTGACGCATGACGACGATTCCCAATATCAACGCGCCTACGCCTTGTTTCAGGCCGAAGAACTCTATCTTTCCAAAACGGTCATTCTGGAAACGGAATGGGTGTTGCGCTATGCGTATAAATTTCGATCAGACGAGATTATTCTGGCATTTAGACGGGTATTCGGGCTATCAAACATCTATGTGGAAGACGCGGCAGGAGTGGCACTTGCGTTAAAATGGCATGAAGGCGGGCTTGATTTTGCCGATGCGTTACATCTCGCCACCAGCCAGC
>DF820458.1:655284-689138 GCA_000739515.1 Candidatus Moduliflexus flocculans | reverse complement strand
ACGAGCAATCACTCACGGACGACCCCACCCCTTGCCCCTCCCAGGAGGGGAATTGTCGGCGGCGCTGCGTAACATCAGTTTTTCACTGTTTATGCAGTGTTATTTCCCACGCCTTTTCAGCAACCTGTGCGACCTGCGCGTCAATGTCAAGGAAATGCTTCAGAATTTCGATGTTCGTGGTGGTATGCAGCGTCGGCGCGAGCGTCCGAAATCTGCCGCCGCCTGCGAGCGCGAACGGAATTAAAAGTTGATCCGCGAGATGCGCCCCGACCGGCACGTTGGCGTCAAGATACGCCTGTGCCTCGTTGACGACGCGCTCGGCGACGGTTTCGGCTCGAACGCCGCGTTCGCCGAATCCGGCAAAGAGTTCGGTGATCTGCTCGCTCACGATGGTCAATGTCAGCGCGTTGCCGGGACCGACCGGATTATTGATTTCTTCAAGTCGCAAATGTCGCGACGGCCAGCCGAGCCGCTGTTTCACGATTTTCAATTCCCGTTCGCCGATATGCGCGGGCAATTCCGACAGGAGCGCCGTCGCGCTCTGCGAAACGATTGCGCCGCGTTCTAAAAGTTCCAGCGGTTTCAGCGTTCCCGATGAGGTGATGGTGACGCGCATTTTACCGCCGCCCGCCGGATAAAAGCCGGGGCGGTCGAGTTTCGCAGACACGTTCGCGCCCATGCGCCCCAAAATCGGCAAAAAGACCGCCTCCAAAAAATCGAAACTCGGCGCAAGCGGGTTATGCGTGCCGCCTTCCAGTACAAATCGCGATTCCCCAACAATTGTAAGCAACGCGGGCAGCACCGTTTGCAGCACAAGCGTGCAGTTTCCCGCCGTGCCGACCGCGAAATGATAATCCCCTGGAATGACCTGCTGCGGCGCAAATGTCAGGGTTTGCGATTCGAGCGCGTTCCCGCTCACGTCAGCGTTACTGATAATCGCCGCCGCATTGACCGCCGTCAAATGCTGGCGCGCTAAGCCTGGTCTCTTGCGATTGGCGCGAATGCGTTCCATGCGGAACGGTTTGCCAGTGACGAGCGAAAGGGCTAATGACGTGCGGAGAATCTGCCCGCCCCCTTCGCCGAATGATCCGTCAATTTCAATGTCATGTCTCATAACAATTTTATAACGCAAAAGGCGCAAGAGACGCAACAGGCGCAAACGCTTTGCGTCTCTTGCGCCTTTTGCGTTAGATTATAGTTGTAATTTACTCGATTTCAATGTCAAATTCGCCAACTTTGATGGACGGAATATCGCCGATTTCGATATCGAAGCGAAAGCGATATTGCAGGACGCGCTGCATGAACAACAGCGAACGCTTGACATGCTGTGGAATTTCCGGGCGAACGGCCAATTCTTGAATCGCGATCAACTGATCAGGCGAGGCGGTCGCCAACGGAATCGTGAACAGGCGCGGCACGTCAAGGACGCGAATATCCCAGAGTGTCATGGAATTATCGTGATTGCCCGTCGCCAAAAACGCGCCGTCCGGTGAGGCGTAGAGCGCGGTGCATTTTTTCTCCTGATGCGTCAGGCTGTTGAGGAACTGATTTGCTGCCCAGTTTGAGAAATGCAGCGTTCCCTCCGCTCCGGCGGTGATGAGCGTCTGCGACGCGGCATGAATCGCCATGCCCTGCACGCGCCCGGAATGCGCCTGAAACAGGCGCGGTTGCGGCTCATCCTGCGGCGACGCGAAACGATATGCCTGAACGCTGCCGTTATTTTTCCCCACGACAAAGCTATCCGTACCGGGCAGAAAGATCGCGCAGCGTCCCACGCTGTCGCCCCACCATTGCCATTTTCGCTGAAAATCGACAATATCGAATAACGCGATATTTTCGTGGAGTAAGACGATCTGCTGCGCATCCGGCGAGATGGCTGCCGCTCGCGGCCAGAAGGTTAGACTTTGTTCGCGGATGCAGGCGGGCTGCTGGTAATTCCAAAGGGCGATGCGCTCGTCGCGTCCGGTGGAAAGCGCCTGTTCATCGCTTAAAATGACGATTGATGTGACCGAACCTGCGTGTTGACCGACGGGCTGCAACACGCCATTCTGGCAGCAATAGAGGTTGCACGGCGTATCAACCGCGTTCGAGCGTTCCGCGCAAAAGAGTTCACCAGTCGGCGCAAACGTCACCAATCCGACGGAATGCGCAAATCCGCCAATCACCTCTTCCATTTCGCCACGCTGAAAATTCCAGAGGGCAGCCTTGCGATTGCCCGTGCCGAACGCTAACACCGGCTGCGTCGGCGAAAAGGCGAAATCGTTGATGCGGCCATGCACGCGAATCGTCGCTTCCGGCAGCGCGAGCGGCAACGCGCTGCGGGCGTCTTCCGGTTCGGTGGAAATGTCCGCATTCGCCAACTCGCGCAATTCTTCGAACAGGCCGCGCTCGTCGGTGTTTTCCGGTAACCATGCATTTGCGACAAGCAGGCGGACGACCTCAATGCTGTGCGCAAAGGAGATTTCGAAGACAAGCTTCCAGAGGCGCGGCCACTGCTGCTGCGCGGCCAGCATTTGAATCATGATTCCGGCCTCAGCGTCGGTCATTTCCCTGGCGCGAGAGACGTAATCCGCGCCGACCAGCACGGTCAGGAAATCAGCGCGTCCGGCTTTGCGCAGCATTTCGGCGATACGCTGCCGCAATTCCGGCGCGGCGGCGCGATGCGCGGCGCTCAGCAGTTGCTGGTCGAAGTCGAGCGCCTCGTATTGTTCCCATTGCTCCGTCAAAAACAGGAACAGAGCGCGTTGCGAGGGATTGCGCGGCAGGTATTTCAAGGCGAACACGGCTTCGCGGGCAAGCGCGGCGTCGGTTTCGATGACGAGGCGGCACAATGCTTCTTTCGCCTCGTCGCGCTGAAGATGAAACAGCAGATCGCGAGCGGCGGCGGCAACCGCGGGATCGCGGTCAGCGCAGGCTGGAAGCAAGCCTTCGACTATCGCGGCTTCTTCCTGGCGCAGCAATTCGATTTCGCCGAGCTGCAACGCGCTGACGACTCGCGCCGTCATGGGCGCGGCGGCGATCCAACGGCGCTGCGCCAAAAATTCCGTCAAACGGCGGTGGCGCGAATTCAGCCAAACGCCCACTACCGCATCGCGACAGGCTTGATCCGACAACGAAGTCAGCGCGTCGTCAATCTGGCGGCGCAGCCGCTTTCCCAGCATGGAACAGCAGAGCGTTTCAGCCACTAACTCGGCGGCATGCGGCGTCGGCTGAAGATTCAACAGGGAAATCGCGGAACGCGCCGCCCGCTGCCGCAGCCAGAGATTCCAGAGCGGAATGCGGCTGTACAGGCGTTTTCGCAACAGTTCGACGTTCTGCGTGTCGGTCGCCACCGAAATAATCAATCCTAAAATGACGAGCAAAACGAAGCCTGCGAATAAAAGGGCAAACAGCGACAGATGGACATCCAGCATCTCGCCGAACGACCAGAAACCGAACAGCCAGCCTAACAATCCGAGCAGCGCCGCAATGAGGTAAAATTGGAAAAACCGCCGCATAATAACCGACAGCTATTAGTGATTGATCTCGATGGTGATATGCGCTAATTCATGAATATCCTGCAAGCGCTGGCGATACTCGTCAACGGCGCATTTTTGATTTGTTACTACGGCGACGATACAGGCATATTTGTCTTGCGCGACTTTCCAGAGGTGCAAATCGCTGATTCTGGTATCGCCATCAGATTCGAGCGTGGCGCGGACTTCCTCGGCCAGCGGCGTGACGGCGCGATCCAGCAAAATATTCGCGGTTTCTTTCAGCAGCATTGCCGACCAGTTCAGAATCAATCCTGCGCCGACGATTCCCATAAAAGCATCTAACCAGGTGACGCGCAGATATTTTGCGCCGAGCAGCGCGAGCAGCGCAAGCACAGAAGTCATGGCATCAGCAATGACGTGCAGATACGCGGACTTGAGGTTCAAATCTTCATGCGCATGATGATGTCCGTGGGCATGGCCGCCGCTGTTCAAAATCACGGCGCACACCACATTCACAACAAGGCCGAGCATCGCGACCAACAGGGCTTGATTGTACTGAATCGGCAACGGATGAATCATCCGTTCGACAGAGGTTGCAATCATCAGCAGCCCGACCATGCCAAGCACGATGGCGCTCGAATACGCGCCCAGAATTTCAATCTTCCATGTGCCGAACGTAAAGCGGTTGTCATGCGCGTATGTTCTTGCGAGGATATAGGCGATTAACGAAATGCCTAATGCGAACGCATGCGTTCCCATGTGCCAGCCATCGGCAAGCAGCGCCATTGAATTGGTCAGCCAACCGAAAAAGATTTCGGCGATCATCATCGCGAAAGTAATGATCACGACGAGGCGCGTTTTTTTCTCGATGCGCGTTTTTTCGAGGTTAAACGTGTGTTGATGCTGCCATAATTCAAGGGGTTGATGGGGCATAGGATTTCTCCTCAAGCGTGAGCGCATTTTCGTTCACACAACACAAGCAATACACTGCCAATGATTCCGGCAACCAGCAGCCCAACATCTTCGCGAATTGTCAGCGAAATGGCCGCGCCGAAGCCGATTACCAACCAGATCGCCGGGATGATACGCAGGTAGCGGGGAAATGGCGATTTTGTCCAGAGCAGCAGGCCAAACGTAAAAATCGTTGTCGGACAGGGAAGGCCAAAGGTCGGAAATTGTGGATAGCGATGCCCCAACAGATCCAGAGCCAGAGAAGCGCTAAAATGCCGCTGATAAGGGCATCAGCCCGCCGGTATGTTTTGACGGCGAAAAAGATGGCGAAGAGCGCCAACAGATTGAATACGATTTGCATCGGCCAGACGGTCTGATTATACGTGCTAAAGACCTGCAAAAATTCTTCGAGTGTAAATGGCAATTTCATGATCACCCTCCTTTTATAGGTGCGAGCATTGATGGTTAGACCTCACAGGTTTTGAAAACCTGTGAGGTCTGATTCTTAATATGCGTCATAATAATTCATGTTGTCCGTTGTTCAACATAGTTTCTTTCTGGGCTTTTTTGTGGGTTCGGGCGGTTGGCGGCATCTGCACCGTCGCTCCGGCAAAGAGGTCTTCTATCGTCAGAATTTGCACTTTCGGATAATTCTTATTCCAGTTGGGCGAATGATAATATCCAGCGGCGAGCGCGGCTTTCTGCATCTCTTTCGTCGGCGGTTCTAATGTGATAAACACGCCCATTGCGGCGTGTTCCGAATCAATCACTCCAATCAGATCGCGGATGTCGCCGCTTTTGACTTTGCCACTTTTCACCTGCACAATCAGCTTTTTCGGCTTCTGTTTCGGATCGTTAAGGAAACTGATCACGCCGTCAATTCCTTTGTCCGCGCCTTTTTTCCCCTGCTTGCTGCCGGTGTCGCCGCCGACTGGCTGCGCCTGAATCAGCGACAGCGCCCACCACTGGAATTGATAGCGGTCATCCAGCGCAAGCTGACGGGCGGCAGCGAGGTCTTCCGGCTCGCCGAACACTTGATAATCCTGCTTTTCCACTAATCCGAAGGCATCTTTCAGGCGATATTTTTGCAGCGCAATCGCGAGATGCATAATGTCAATCCCAAGCCAGCGGCGATTGAGCTTTTGCGCGGCGTGAATCGTCGTGCCGTAGCCGCAGAAGGGGTCAAGCACGAGATCGCCTTCGTTGCTGCTGGATTGGAGAATGCGCTCCAATAATTCCACAGGTTTTTGTGTCTGATATCCAAGTTTTTCTTTCGCTTGCGGGCCGATGGGAGGAATATCAGTAATGACAGATTTGATCGGCGTTCCTTTTTGTTCATGAAGGTATCGTTTTAAATATGGCCGTCCTTTCGAACTCCAATAAATACGATCCTCCTGATCTAATTGGATTAACTTTTCTTTAACAACGCGCCATCCCCATTCTGGCATATATCCTTTGTATTCGTATGTTAAATTTGGACGCGCTCCCATCGAAACTGAACGAATAATATGATCGTGCCGATACAATCCACGCTCATCCTTGTAATGGTAAAAATTCTCGACATACTCAGGGTTATGTTCCGTAAACACGCCATTCCACTTGAATTGCGCCGATTTCGTATAAAAGAAAATCACATCATGAACTGCCGCCCATTTTTTTGAATCATTATGACTACTTGTTCGCTGCCAGATAATCTCATTCCGAAAATTTTCTACTCTAAAAATCGTATCCAGCACAATTTTTAAATAATGGCTGGCGGTCGGATCGCAATGCAGATAGAGGCTGCCGGTCGGTTTCAACACGCGATGCAGTTCAATCAGCCGCGCCGTCATCATCACGAGATACGCGGTCATCTGGTTCGCGCCGAGGACTTCCCTGAATGCGCCGATCATGATCACGATATGCGGCGCGGCGGTTTCGACAATTTCATGATACGTCGCTTCGGCGGCGGCGTCCCAATGCCACGTATCTTCAAACGCGGTGAGTTGGGCTTCCGAGTCCTCGCCGCTTTCGTCTTTGAATAACACATTATAATTTCGATTTGAGTTGAACGGCGGATCAAGATAAATTAAATCCACGCTTTCGGTGGCGAGATATTGCCGCAAAATGTTCAGGTTATCGCCATAATACAGGGCATTTCTCCACGCGCTCATGCGACAGATACGGAAACAGACCTGCCAGGCATCTTCACGATGTCTAACAGGTTCATTCACTTCCCAATAACTCTTTATTATTGCAGCAACTCCGAGACGCTGACGATTTTGATGTTGCGACGCTGAAATTCTGGCAGCGTTTCTTCTAATGCCGTCAATGTCGCTTCTTTTGGATGACCGATTGCAATGGCGGGGCCGCCTTGTTCTGCAAGTTCGGCAAGTTTGCGCATCTGCTCTTTCGCAAATTCCTTGCCGGGGTTTGCATCGAGAAAAATCTTGCGTTCGCCTGATTTCACGCCGATTTGCTGCGCTAATTGAAAGGCAATGGTGGCGTCAGTCGTACGGCTGTCCACAAAGAACAATTGCCGCTGCTGCAATTCTTTCAACACGGCCTGCATCATCCCCGCCTGCGTGGTCAGGCGCGATCCCATGTGATTGTTGACGCCGGACGCATAGGGGACAGTGGCTAAATCCTCTTGAATCTGGCGCTGAATCTGATCCGCGCTCATGCGGGATAAAATCGCCCCTTTGCCGGGCGATATTGACGGGTAATCTTGCGGTTCCATCGGCAAATGCAAAAGGACTTGCTGCTGCCGCGCATGAAGCAGTTCTGCAATATCTGCCGATGCCTTTTGATGCGGCAAAATCGAAAACGTGAATTGCTGATTCAGCGCTAACAGCCGCTCTACCATTGGAAGGCTCGTGCCTAAATCGTCAATGATAATGGCGGCCCGGAACGGCTGAGGCTCTTGCGCAACCGGCGCGATCTCCGGCCAGGAAATGACGATGGTATGCGTGATTAGCGTGCCGATGCCGATCACCAGCGTGGTTCGGCGCTCTTCTGGTTGCGAATAGGTTTGAAAGATTTCGCCACCGCTATTTTCAATGGTTTCCGAAAGCTTAAGGAGCAATGGAGAGAGCGCCGCCGGATCGCCAATCTGCGCGGCATAGTCATACGTCATCCATTTCCCGCCATGCTGCCGCTGCGTCTCTCTTGCGCTCGCGTGATAATAGGCAGGAAGAGTCTCTTTGCTCAAAAGAGCAGCAATCGTTCGATTCAATTGCGCCGCGCCTCGTTCAGGAAAGGCCGCAGGGTCGGGTTCGCGTTCAAAAAGTGGCCGCGTTCCGCTGAACATGCCGAGCAGCAGCCACATTCCTGTCAAAACACCAAACACAATCAGACAAACGACTAACGTTTTTCCTGAGAAATTCACGCATTTTTATGACAACGGACAGCAGAAAACTCTTCTTCCCTTCTCCTGTCACGCCGTCACATCCTCCCCTTCTGTTTCTAATCTTCCCGCAAACTGGAAAAGAGTTCCACCGCCACCTCTTCGATGGCCTCTGGCGGAAGAATTAATTTTTTCAGCAAAAACCGATTTCGTAGAACGCGAATAGCCCGTTGTCCTAATCCTTCGCCATATTTGAGATCGAATTTTTCCAGCGCTTCTTCATAGCGATAATTGGCCATAATCAACTCGCATCTGACGCGATCCAAATCGGATAAATCTCTCTTTAATTCGTCTTTATCAACCATATTTTCCTCCGTCTTGATTATTTCAATGAAGTATCTATTGACTTTTTCTCCGCCCTTTTTACGATACAACGTGTTGGCATTTGTGGCGTTTTGCGTCGCGTGCAACCGCTCTCATGAGGCGCAGCGCCAATTCGACATCTTTCTGAATAGGAGTAACATCACGCGATGAAAAAATCAAGTATTTTGATGGGAATGTTTCTCATCTGCGCCTGTTTTGCCCTGAGCCTCCCTGCTCAGGCAGCGCCGCAGCTCGAAGTCGTTGGCGGAACCACGTTCGACTTCGGCGACGTGCAGCCGAACCAGACCCTGACGCATGAATTTGTCTTCAAAAATACCGGAGACAGCGTGCTTACCATCGAGCAAGTCAAAGGTGGCTGAGGCTGCGATGCCAAGTTGCTGACTGGCAACGATATCCCCGCCGGTGGCGAGGGAAAAGTCGCTGTGAATTTAAAAGCAGGCAATCAGCGCCGAGGGATTCGCCAGGTCGTCAATGTCACGACCAATGCTCCCGACGCGGGACAGGCATCATTTACCCTCACGCTGCAAGCAAACGTTCAAGCTGATTTGGCTGTGCTGCCCAGACCGGTTTTGCGTCTCGGCAATCAACAAGAAGGCGAGAACGACTCGTTCGTCACATTGAAAAATTATTCAGCGTCTCCGATTCAATTACGTGACGTGTTGTCGTCAAATCAGTACGTGACACTGGCGCTTTCGTCAATGACAATTCCAGCCAACGGAGAAGTGACACTCAGCGCCAAACTTCTTCCTGATACGCCCAAAGGTCTGGTGTCGGGATGGATTACCCTGAAAACTGATTTGCCGTCCTTTCCTCTGGTCGAGATTCGCCTCTTTGGCGAGGTGTTGTAAATGTTTGCGACGCGGATGCGCCGGAAATCCGGCGCGTCTGCCGTTCCTGGTGTTCCGCCAAATTAATCAGCGTCGAAACATCAATGACCAGCGAGACTTCGCCATCGCCGCGAATATATGCGCCCGCAATCCCAGGCACGTTCGTTTGCTCCTCGGTTAATGGTTTCAGCACGATATCATCTTCGCCGATCAAACGATTCACAATGACGCCGATTCTGCGAAAGCCATCAGTTAAGATCACGACATACAGAAAGAGCGCTTCCTGGTTTGCCGTCTCTACATTAAGCGAGCCGTGAGATTCAGAAATGCAATCGCCGAACAACTCTGAAAGCGCAAACAGCGACACCGTATGCTCTCGCCAGAACATCACGCGTTGCGATTTGATGGTTTTCGTCTGACGGGGTATGATTCGAACGGCTTCTTCAACAGCGACAAGCGGAATCGCAAAGATTTTTTGCTGAATCTCAACGATCAGAACAGAAATAATCGCAAGCGTCAGAGGAAGTTTGATGATAAAACGACATCCTTTTTGGGGCAAAGAAATCACTTCGATAGAGCCATTAATTTTCTCGATATAGCGTTTTACAACATTCAGGCCAACTCCGCGCCCTGAGAGATTGCTGACCGATTCAACCGTGCTGAAGCCACTGTGAAAAATCAGACTAATAATATCGCGTTCTCCCAAATTTTCAGCGTCTTTCGCAGAAACCAACTGCTGCCGAATCGCCTGTTTTTTGACGCGCTCGACGTCAATTCCACGCCCATCATCCTGAATCTCTATGAGCACCTGGTTTCCTTCGTGATCGGCGATTATCGCAATTGTCCCCTGGCGCGGTTTCCCTGAATTGAGGCGCTCCTGCGGCGGTTCGATCCCGTGATCAATCGCGTTGCGAATCAAATGAATCAACGGTTCGGATAGAACATCCACGACAGTTTTATCCAGTTCCGTCTCCGCGCCGGAAATCCGCACGTCAACTTCTTTCCCCGCTTGCCGCGACAGGTCGCGCACCATGCGGGGAAAGCGATTGACAATCTGAGCAACTGGCACCATGCGGATACGCATCGTGCCTTCTTGCATTTGATTGGTGATCCGCCCTAAATCGAGCGTGATATTATCAAACTGATCTTTGAGCTTTTTGAATTGCCGCGCATAATTCTTTTGCTCGGCGGGAGACGATGCGACAAACCAGCCCGCGCCAGAGCGCAAGTCATCGTAAATCGTCTTGAGTTCCTGGCCGATTTGAGCGAATCGCGCCCGGTTGATGACTAATTCGCCGACAAAGTTCATCAGCGCATCCACTCGTTCGGCATTCACGCGCAAGATGTGTTGTCCGTAAGCGAGATCAACTGGCGACAGCGAGGCCATGCGGTCGGAACTTAACGCAGGCGTCTGGCTTGCTGTGGTTGGCGCGGGCGATTGCGTCGAGGATGTCAAGACAGCGCTGATATCTCGAAACGCCTTGATCATATTGGATATTTCGTCAAAGTCGGCCAAATTGATTTCATAATCTGGGGTTTCGAGCGAGACAAGATAGTCGTGATGCTTGCCGATCAATTCGCTTAAATCGTCAATATCAAGCAACGCGGCGGATGATTGGACTGTCGCGACGGCTTTCACCAGTGGCGCAAGCGCTTGTTGCGCATGAGCCGGGTCTGTCGCCAATTGCGAGCGGAGTTTCTCAAGTGAGATGCTTAGAAATTCGACTTGCTGTGCGACAATGTCAGCAAAAACTTCGGCGTCTTCCGGGTCAACCGATGCGCCAAACAGGGTAATGACCGACGGCGCGGTTGTTTGGGGAGCGGGCTGAAGAATTTCTGCCGATTCGTGTTTTGCATCCCACTCAAGCAGGAGTTTTTCAACAGAAGAGGTGTCTGGCGCAGGCTTGCCCGAACTGATATGCTGTATGAGCAGTTTCAGGGTATCAACGCCTTGCAGCAGGATATCAATTAACGCGGGAGTGGCGGATATTTGTTGCTTGCGAAGGCGATCCAACAGCGATTCAATCGAATGAGTGAAACTGCTGACATGATTCAAGCCGACATACGACGCCGTGCCTTTGATGCTGTGCGTCGCAATAAAAATCTCATTCACCAACTCAAGATTATGCGGTTCTTTTTCAAGCCGAAGCAGGTTCGGCTCTAAAGCTAACGCATGTTCTTCGGCTTCCGCAATAAACTCACGAATCAGATGCTCTTCGATCATCCTGCTGCGCCCCTTCTTCTTGATTCGACGCCACACCGAACGCAGAGATAATCTGTCCCAATCCTTCTGCCTGAATGCTTAATTCAGCGGTGGTCACGGCTAATTGTTTCGACTGCTGTGAAAATTTCATCATGGACTGATTCGCTTGCGCAACAGAGTGCAGCGCTTGCTCACTTGCGCCTTGTTGCTGCTGCGTGGCGGTTGCAATTCGTTGCGCTGATTCTGTTGTCAATTGCACCATATCATAAATCTGCTGCAACGCCACTCCGGCCTGTTGAGCTAATTCCATTCCACGCAAAACGGTCTTGGTTTCATTTTCTGTGGCCAGCACTAAGGCTCGCGACATGCCTTGAATATCTTGGATGACGCTTTTAATATCTTCAGTGGATTCAAAGACTTCTTCCGCCAGGCGCTTGATTTCCAGGGCGACAACGCCAAAGCCTTTCCCTTCTTCTTTCGCGCGAGCCGCCTCAATGGTGGCGTTAAAAGCGATTAACTTTGTGTCTTCAATAATTTGATCAATCGTCCTGATCACATCCGTAATATGAGTGGATTGCTTATTCAGCGCCATAATCGTGTTTGCGCTCACTTGCGCGGAATGCTGAATATCTGTCATGCTTTTCACCACATCCATTACAGCCTGCTGCCCTTGCGCTGTCGTTTGCAATGTCCGATTCGCCACCTTGACAACGGCGTTCACATTCTGTTCGATATGTTGGACTGTCGTCACTAACTCGCGGACAGCATTCCCCATTTCCTGCGACGAGAACTCTTGAAGCGTCACCAATTCCGATTGCGCTTTCGAGGTAGAAAATGCGCTGCTTGAGGCGTCAACAATCTTCTGTTTTGCGTCAAAGAGTTGATATTTCAGCATGGTCAAACGACGCAGCATGTCTGCCGCTGCCGAACAGAGCGCATTGACGTCGTAACACTCGGTTTCCCGTTCTGTCTGACTGATCTGCTCAGACGCGATTTGCATGTGCTGAATTCGATCTGTAATATCGGAGAGAGGGCGGCGAACCGAGGATTCATAATATTTCCAGAGAAAGCCTCCAATTCCGCCCAACGCAAGCACATCTATCATTAGCATCCCAATATAAAGTGACGCCCGCGAGACGCTTAACGCGGCATCGTCCCGAATAACCAGTGAAAGATAGAAAATTTTCAATCCCGCCGTTCCCAGGACAACCACTCCAATGCTTAACAAGGCGCGAAACACAAATGATTGCGTCGGGCGAGAACTGTTCCTCATGTTAGATCTGAAATCTCCTGACAAGGTCACGAAGTTGTTCAACAGAATCTACCAGCGCCACTGTCGCCTGCCGCACCTCTTCAAGCGAGGTTGCATTCCCTTCCGATACGGTTTCTAATTGGCGAATCTCATTGAAGACTTCCTGGCTCCGAGTATGTTGCGAGGTGGTTTTTCCGACGATTTTTTCGGCTTTTTCAGCAATGCTGAGGATCAATTTTCTTGCAGATGACGTGCCCGACACCTGCTCGAAGGTTAATGAATGAATATGCGCGCTCAAATCGGCAAGTTCGTTCATAATCATCTCAACGACATTTTCGTCTCGAACCTGCGCATCGGTCTGCGATGTGATCTCTTCAGCAAGAGCAGTGAGCGTTTCCATGTTTTTGAGAATCGCCTCAACCGCAACGACCTGCTGCGAACTCGCGTTTTCAATGACGGTTGCCAAATCTTCAACAGTGGTAATATTCTGAGCGACCATGCCACTATGCGTTTCCTGTTCTTCGTTCGCAAACGCCAAATCTTTGATTTGTTCTACTGTTCTGCCGACATTTTTCACAATAGTCTCTAACGCGATATTCGCTTCATTTACTAAGAACGCCCCTTGTTGAATCCGTTTCGCATTGTTATGGATATGCTTTGTAATCGCTTTGGACGAATGACCGACGCGCTCTGCCAGTTGGCGGATTTCATCAGCCACCACGGCAAACCCGCGTCCATGTTCTCCGGCGCGAGCCGCCTCAATCGCGGCGTTTAAGGCTAACAGATCGGTTTGTTCGGCAATATCGCTGATCACTTCGATAATATCGGAAATCTGCTCGGAACTTTCTGTAATGGCTTTCATGCCATCCACCGTCTGATTCGCGGCTCGCTGTCCGTTTGACGCGGCAATCAGGGCTTCCTCTGCCAGGATAACAGCTTCCTGCGCTTTTTTCCTCGCGTTCGAGGAAATCTGCGCCATGTTCATGACAAGCCCCACCGCTCGCCGCGTGGATTCGACTTGCTCATGTGTCGTTTGCGCCACTTCGCGGGCAGAATGGCTCATTTCCGTCACCGCCGAGGTGACATCCACCACTAACGATGAGGTGGTAATTGAATGTTGCGAAACCTGTTTTGAAATTTCGCTCAGCTTTTTAATGATGCGATGCGCGTTGCGCGCGCCGCGAAGCTGCATCTCTGCTTTATCAGTATTTTTCTGGATCGAATTCACCAATGCTTCGGAATATTGCGATGTCTCCGCGACCAATGCCGCCTGCTCGTTCGCCAATACGCGATTTTCTTCCGCCGTTTCAGAGATCATCATCACCACATCCGCAATCATGCGGATGGTTTCCGTTTGCTGCCGCACGTTGGCCGACATCATGTCCGCCGTTTTCTGAAGTTCTTTCGAGGACGTGGTCACATACTCTGTGGAGGTGATGATGCTGATGACAATCTCTCGGAGCTTATTTAAGAACTGATTCAGCCAGGTCGCTAATGTCCCGATTTCTCCTGAATCATCCGTTGGAACACGAATGGTCAAATTTCCGCCACCTTCCGCAATGCCTTTCACCATGGCCGTGAAATTCACGAGCGGAGTGGCGAATTTTCTGCCCGCATACGCCGAGAGCACTGGCGCGACGATGAAGATAATGCCGACGCCGACCCCAACTAACCAGATTACCGCATCCCGCACCGGAGCATTGACCGTTGCTTTTGGCAATTCCAAGGTTAACGCGCCGATAGACACATTCTGGTCGCTGAATAAACGCAATTCTCCCGTATAAAATTCGTCGTTTTGCGTGATGTGAAGGGGGGCAGAAGAAAACGTGATCACCGTATTATCCTGGCCGATGTCATCACGTTCCTCTTCGAAGCGACGCGATGGAAGAACGCGAAAGAGCGACCGCTCTCCAATTCGAATATCTAACGCGATATGCCCCATCAGCGAAAGCTGCTTGATTTTCTCGTCGCTGATATAGCGCGTAAAGACTAAAAATCCGACAACGACCGGGCGAGATAATTGCACATCAACATGCATGACAGGAACAAGCGCTTGCAGGCCAAGCCGATGTTCTTGATAAATATAATGCGCCTGTGCTTGAGCGACGTCACTTTTTATCGCGCCTCTGACCATAGCCTCTGCCAATTTTGACGCAGTGGCGATATGGGAAGCGATCTCGTCGGACGGCAAGGTGGTTTGCCATGCAAGGGAGGCGCTATCAGCGAAATCCGCAGACAACCATTGGCGATCACTCTCCGGCAGTAGCGGGCGGTGGCGAATCAGGAGATGGCGTTCGTTTCCTGCTGTCGTTTGATAGGCGAGAGCAATGCGTTCTCCCTCGATATCAAACGCGAGGATATGATCAAACAGCGCGAGATCAGCATCCACCCCTAATTGTTTGGCTAATTTTTGCAGGGCGGTAAGATACGTCACGCCCAGGGTTGACGCCTCAGATTTGTATCGCCCCAAAAACCAGAGATTTTGCGCAAATTCAGGCGTATTTTGCACAATCTGTCTGGCCCGCTCGATATATCGTTCCTGTTCTGAATTCAGTTCGTCGCAAACAAGTTCCGACGCCTGCTTAAGCTGCATGTTGGCATGATGACCGGCTTTTGACCAGAGAACAAAAACGACTGCAATGGCGGAAAGCAGCGAGGTCAAAAATACAATAAAAATACTGTTCCAGGTCAATTTTGCGCGAAGGGTCACACGTCAACCTCTTGTAATTTCTTTTGTTCCGTTTTATTGAGAATATTATTAAAATCGAGCAAAATCAACAGCTTATCGCCTAATTTACTCACGCCGGTAATATAATCGGAATCAATCTCCCCCATGATAATGGATGGCGCAGGTTCGATTGTATTCTGCGAAATCCGCAAGACCTGAGAAACAGCATCCACAATAAACCCGGTAATTTTCCCGGCGACATCCACAACGATGATTCGAATTTTGCGAGGATCGTCAGTGCCTTGCACATGCAGCCGTTTTCGTAAATCAACGATCGGAATGACCTTGCCTCGCAGGTTAATCACGCCTTCAACGAAATGAGGCGCATTCGGCACGCGCGTAATCGGCTGCATTCTGATAATTTCCTGCACCATTAAAATATCAGCGCCGAATTCCTCTTCGCCGATAAAAAAACTCACGAGTTGAATTTCGCCAGAATCTTCCTGTTGGCGTTCTCCGGTGTGGTAACTGAAATAGTCATTATGTGTTTGCATACGTTCACAACGGCGTCATGCGCGATATAATCGGAAACAGCGTTGCGCGCCTTTTCCAGCCTATCGCCCATTTACTCTTTATAATACACTAACGAATGTTGCAGCTTGACTAATTTGAAAATTTGAGAAATCCGATAGAGCGATTCCGAGTGACCTAATAGCAGATAACCGCCTTTCATCAGGCTGTCATAAAAGATATTAATCACTTTTTTGCAGGAATCCACGTTAAAATAAATCAAGACATTCCGGCAGAAGATGCAATCAACATTTTGAAACAGCGAGGCGTCTCGCTGCTCCATCAAATTCCCATATCGAAAATTCACCATTTTTTTGACGCGGTCGTTCAGGCGGTAATATTCGCCGTCGCGCGTAAAATATTTCTGGATATATTTGTCTGGCGTATCGCGCAGCGAACGCGAGGTATAAACTCCTTCGCGGGCTTTGGATAAGACTTGCGTATTGACATCAGTTCCGACAATCGAAATCTTCCAGCGGTCGAGCGACGGATACATTTCTAATAACTGCATTGCAATCGTGTACGCCTCTTCGCCAGAAGAACATCCTGCGCTCCAGATTTGCAAATGCGCTTGCCCGGCAGCTTGTTTCTGTTTAATCAGGGCAGGAATAATTTCTTCTTCGAATGATCGGATTTGCGGCGCATTTCGGAAGAAATAGGTTTCAGTGGTGGTCAGTAAATTGAGCAATTCTGCAAGTTCAGCGTCACTGCGATCATAGCGTAATAACCGATAATAGTCTTTGATCTGCTGACATCCTAATAAATTCATGCGAGCAGTCAACCGTCGGAAAAAAAACTGGCGTTTCGTGGATTCAAAATACATTCCACTTTTTTCCCAAATCAGGTCGCGCAATAATTCAAAATCGTATTGCTCTTGCTGTTCCATAGTAATTATAAGATGTCTATCGCATGTTGCAGCGATGCCCGTAGTTCTTCGTCGGTCGCCTGTTCGGAGAGTGCCAGCAACATCGGAGTCGCTTGCCTCGCGGCGGGGACGTATGGCGATATCGCCGTTAATGCTTCAATCGCCGCAATTTTGACCATCGTATCCTCATCGGCCAGCAAGTGAATCAGGCTTTCGACGACCGCCGTTCCGACTTCGGGGTGTCCTGGCAGCGAGGGAATCAAGTCCGCAATATGTTGGCACGTAACGTATTGGACACGTTGATGCGGATCATTTAACAGGGGCATCAAAGAATCGCGTAAGGTCGAAACGATCTGCTCCGGCAAAACGCGCGTTCCAGGATCGCGATGGAGATTCGCCCAAAACACGAACGATTGGATGGCGGCAATCCGCACCTGCACGTCCTCGTCATGAAGCGCGCGCGCGACAGCCAGCGGAATCTGTTCATCGCAAGCAGAAGAAATCGAGCATGTGCGTAACGCTTCGAGCGCTGCCACTCGCACCGCCGGAGATGAATCTGTCAGAAAACGCATATAAAATGCGATTTCCTGTTCGCCCGCAATGCGATACATTGTGCGCAGTACCGATGCCCTGGCAGTATCAGGAAGCGCTTTGTCCGGCAGATCATTCAATAAATTGCGCAGCGGCACGAATTTCGCCTCTGGCGAAATGCCGCGCAATTTAATCAAGGCGGCGGAAGCCGCTTCTGAAACTGCCAGAGATTCATCCTGCACTAACCGCAGCAGCGCGTCATACGCCATCGGCGTTCCGGTGTCGCCCAATGCTTCCGCCGCGTTCATGCGGCAGGCGTCGCAGGAATCCGACACTTCGGCCGCAAGGTGTTGTATTGCGCGGAGACACAGCCGCCCGCGATCATCATCACGCTGAAGCGTCGCGGCAATATCCGGCAATCCGCCTAAAATTTTGCCGATTGCAATCGCGGCTTCCGCGCGGATTTCATCGGCAATCCGTTCGTCCAGCGCCTGCACAAGCCCATCAAGCGCATATTCTGACCGGGATTCGCCTAACATTCGAAGCAAGGGGAGTCTCGCCAGCGAAAGCTGCTCATCATATTCCGCCACGTCGCGTTGGAACGATGGGAGCAAGCGGACAAAAACTTGCGACAGCGCTTGCGCGCCAGGATCGCCGATGCGGACTAATGCCGAGGCGGATTTCGCGATAATTTTCGCGTCATGATGTTCAAGCAGACTGCGTAACGATGGGACCGCAGAGGTTAACCGCAGATGGCCGACTAACGAAATCGCGCTGCGCACGACATCAAGATTGTCATTCGAAAGAAGGCGGATAAATGCTTCGCCAACGCCAGCGGCGCTCACTTCTTGATAGACTCGTTCGCCATGTCTGTCGGCCAATTGATCAATCGCCTGCGCGGCAGATGAGGCAAACATCGGATTTGAATGCAGAATGGCAAGAATATAGGGCAACACCCGTTCGTCATCAAAATTGCCCATCGCTTTAATCACAGTGTATAGCACAATGGGGTCTTCGGACACGGGAAAATTGATAAACGGCTCAACCGCACGCGCATCGCCGATTTTTCCAAGCGCTTCTACAGCAATGCACTTCATCCAGGTATCAGCGTGATGCAGCGAACGGATCAAGTAGGGGACAGCTTCGGGGCTGCCAATATTGCCGAGCGCTTCTCCGGCAGAAATCGCGACATTCACATGGGGGTCTTTCAGGAGATCAATCAATTCATACATCGCATCCGCATATTTCAATTTTCCCAGAATATCGCATGCAAATTTTCGAATGTCATGATCGCGGCTTTCTAACAATGGCAGGATATATTGAACAGCATCCAGGCCGATTCGGCTCAAAATTTCAATCGCATAATTCAGCACTGTTGGCGATTCGTGCGATAGACAAGGAATTAATGCTGCGACAACATCCGCTCCCCCTATGGCAATCAGTGTGGCCTCCGCGGCTTCTCTGACAGCAATATGCGAATCATCCAGCGCGTCAATCAACGCCGTGATCACCTCGACTCGCTCGGCTGTTATATCCGCGTCTTTGAGCGCAAGAATGCTTTGCCTGCGCATATCCGCATCGGAATCGCGCATCTGGCGAAGAAGCGCATGTACATGTTTCTCCATAGCTCCACTCATTTCTATTTATTCAGAAACATTTTGACATACTTGACCATTTTTTTGGGTTCAGTCGGCTTAATCAGGAACAGATTCGCTCCGGCTTCGAACCCCTTTTTCTTATCAGCAGCTTCTTCTTCGGTCGTAATAATGATAATTGGCACGTCTTTATAGTTCTCTTTTTTTCGGATTTCTTTGATTAAATCATACCCATGCATCCTTGGCATGTTAATATCCGCAATAATCGTGTCGAATTGGCGCGCCTCGACTTTTTCCAGCCCCTCGACGCCATTCCCGGCGGTCTGCACATCAAAGCCTTCCGTTTCCAACAAAAAGCATAACGAATTTCGAATGACTGCGGAATCATCCACAATCAGCACCGATTTTGCCATAACATTCTCTCCGTCATCATCATTCTATCAAATTTACAGGCGCATGGCGTTACCCGTCCTGTGACATCGTTGTAGAAATAAACTTTTGCATATACCGCAAAATTTGTCAACATTTATCAATCAGCGCAGGCGACTCGCTGATGTTTTTTACGACAGCAATCGTCTGCATTCTTCATAATGACGCGCTCTCCTGCTCTTCTTCTTCGAAGAGCAGGCCGCAGCGAGAGAAACGGAAAAACGTTTCAGCAATACCAAGACGCCGTCCCCTGAGCGTGTCAAAGGGAACGAGCCTGCCCGTTTCGACGCGCTCACCAAGCGGGATTGCCGAATGAAATGTGTCATCTTCATATTCATACAGAGAAATAGTTTATGTTGGCAATGATCTAATATGATATAATTATAATATATTACACATTGAATATATTACACATTGAATATATTACACATTGAATATATTACTTTCTTGTTTCTCAACTATACGATTTTTTAATCTTCTATCTGCGCTTCCGTTCATTCTGCCGGGCGTTTTCCGGTCGCGCCCCATTGTAAGTTATTTAATGCTTCCGCATCTAACGGCGTCGAGAAAGAAACAGCATGAAACTCTTTGAGAAACAGCAACGGCTCAGGAATCGCCTTCACGCCGGGCAGCAGCACGGGAATGACCGGAATGCGAGCGTTGATGCACTGACTGATGAAGGTGTGGAGTTCCAATGCTTCCCAGCGCCCTAATCCGGCGTTTCCGATAAAAATCGCCGCTGATTTGGCGCGGGGAATTGCGGTCTGAATCACCTCTTTCACCCAACTTCCCGGCGCAATCTGCTCGGTGTCAAGCCAGACGGAAATGCCGCGCTGTTTCAGCGCATCGGCGATAATTTCCACCTGCCGCCGCTCTTCGGCATTGTATGCAAAAAAAACATCATAGGGCGCATTCGTCTGGCCTGAGTTGCCGCTTTCAGCGGAGGAAGCGGGCGGGGAAATCGTCGTTTTTGGCTCTTGCAGCAGAGTGGCTCGGCGTGGGGTAATGGCATTTTCAATCGCTTGCGCTAAATGCGCGCGGTCGAATTTGGATTTAATTAAAACATCGCTGACGCCAAACGGCGCAAAGCGCGAAAAAATCGGGCCGCCGGGATCGCCGGTAATCACGATGCGCGGCAGCGCGGAAAATTCACGCTGAAGAAATTCCAGCACTTCCACGCCTAATTGGTCGTTCTGAAATTCCAACTCGCCCATCAAATTCATATTGACGATCACGAGATCGAACGCAGATCGGTGCATCTGAAATTCGACTTCTTCGCGCGTCTGCACGATCTGCAATTCGTATTTCGGCGGCGAAAGCAGCGTTTTCAAAATCTTTTGCCAATTCGATTGATCTTCAACCGCTAAAATTCTTGTGGCCATGCGCCCTCCGGCAAAAATCGAACATCCCGTGTAGAGACGCTCCGGCGGGGCGTCTCTACGGAAAACGGAAATATGTTTACGCTAACAATTCCTTGATGCGCTTCTTAAACGCCCGACTGTCGAAATGCGTGCCTTGCGGCACTTTGAAAATAAAGGCATCCGCGTCTGGCGGGGTGGTGCGGATGCTTTCGGGATATCCTGTCAAAATCACGGTTTTCGTGTCCGGGCTGGCGGCGTGAATCAGGTTCAACAAATCCAATCCTTCGACGTTAAATTCATCCTGATCCACAAGCCGCACATCCAGCACGACGAGATCAAATCGCGCTGAAGTCAGCATGCGTTTGGCTTCGCCAAAATTCGACGCCTCTGCCACGCGAACATTGGCATCTTCAATCAATGTTCGCAAGGCCGTCCGCCAGTTCTCCTGATCGTCAACGATCAACACTTGTTTGCCTGTCGCGTTGTTGTTCATGCGCGTCCCTCGCTTTCCATTCCTGAATCGGGCGATGCGGCCAGTTTCAGGTCAGCGTGCGGCAAAAAAATTGTAAATACCGACCCGACGCCTTCTTCGGATTCGGCGTCAATGTGTCCGCCCAGATTTTCAATGACCGATTTCGTGCGCCATAAGCCATACCCGCGCCCCTCGCCTTTGGTGCTGAAAAAGGTGGCGAAGATGCGCGATAAGTCGTCTTTCGCGATGCCGACGCCGGTATCGGCAATGTCAATTCTGACCACGTCCAAATGTCGCGCATCGAGATCATTCACGGCGGTCACGGTCAACGTGCCGCCCCCTTTTTCGAAAATCGCCTCAAGCGCGTTGGAAATCACGTTATAAATAACGTTTGCGAGAATCGGCGACCGCCCCCAGACTTTGTGCAAATCGGGCTGCACTTGCTCGACAATCCGCAGATGCCCGGCTTTCATTTCGTTATTATACTGAATCCGCACTTGCCGCAACATAGATTGCAAAACAAATACCATGTCTATTGCGGTTTCGCGATAGGAGATTTTCAATTGTTCCGCCGCCCGCAGCAACTTATCGGTATCCGTCGAAATATTATCGAGATAATTCCGAACCTCGGTACAATCACATGGATGATGCTGCAATTCTTCGGAAATCATATCTACCCAGATCGGAATTGTTCCCGCCAGATTATTCAAGCGATGCACGAAATCGGTGGCGATAATCGAGCGCGTCAGCATATCCTGCGTTTCGGCAATGCGCCGGTTCGCGGCTTCCAAATTGA
The DNA here is from genome assembly GCA_000739515.1 of Candidatus Moduliflexus flocculans. Lineage (GTDB taxonomy): Bacteria > Moduliflexota > Moduliflexia > Moduliflexales > Moduliflexaceae > Moduliflexus > Moduliflexus flocculans. The sequence continues at coordinate 667,433 of DF820458.1, read as the reverse complement.
TCACCTGTTGCGACACTTGCTCATATAACCGGGCGTTTTCAATCGCCACCGCTGCCTGCGCGGTCAAAATCTGCAACACCTCAAGATCGTCGGAACTATACGCATTTTCCTGTTCGTCATTGAGCAGCGTAATCACGCCGATGACATTATTTTCGGCAATCATCGGCACGCCCATCCACGATTTCGGAATAGGCGCGACCGGCAGGCGAATCTGCTTTTCCTGGCAGAATGTTTCGACCTGGCTTAAATTGAGCGCGGCGCGGGTTCGAATCACCTCTTCAGTCAAACCGCCTTTTTGCGCTTCGTCCAATTCTACGATGCGCGACGGATATTCCTTGCGCTTGCCGTTTTCCACCGCGAGCGGAAACGTCAGGCGCTGGCGGCTTTCGTCGTAGAGCGCGATGTACATGGTGCGGTTATCCATCAAGCGCCCAAGCTGCTGATAAATTAGCTCCAAAATCTGCTTTTCGGCCAGATGAATCTCCGACGTCAGTTGTCGCCCGACGTCATTTACGACGCGCAGGTTCTCGGCATGGCGTTCGGCTTCGTTCCGGGCGGCTGTCAATTTGAGATTGCCTAAACGCACCTGTTCGGTAATCGCTTCTGCGTGTTTGCGCGCCCGCATCTGTGCGAGGCTGTATGAAATCGGCGCAATGCTGACCACTGCCAATGCCGCCAATCCGAATAATGTTCGCGCCCACCAGGTCTGCCACCAGACCGGCGAAATTTTGACGCGCAGTTGCAGGCCGGTTTCATTCCAAACGCCCTGATTATTGGAGCCTTTGATGGAAAACGTGTATTCGCCGACGCCGGGGTTGAATTGCTCCACCGTTCGCTTCGAGCCAGTCATGATCCATTCCGTGCTGACGCCTTCCAGTCGGTAGGCGTATTGATTGCGGTTGGGCGCCGCATAATCCAGGGCGGCAAACTCGAAGGAAAAGCCAGAATCAGTAGAACGCAGTTCAAGCGTTTTTCCGGTCGGAATGCTCCGTTCCTGCTCGCCGTTCTTCGCGAAACGGGTAAAGGCGGTCAACGCAATTGGCGGGATATGCTCATTCGGCGCGACGCGATCCGGGAAAAATGCAATCAGGCCGTTGCTGCTGCCTAAAAAGAGCCGGCCCCACGATGTATAGACTCCGCTATACAACATGTCGCCTTTCGGCAGGCCATCGTCCTCGCTATAATTCGCGATCTTCCCGCTCGCGAGATTCAAGCGCGATATGCCTTTATCGGTCGTCAACCAGAGATTGCCGGAACGGTCTTCGTGTATTTTTTTAACGTTTCCGCCAGCAAGCCCATTTTGTTCGCCAAATGGCGCGCACGTGCCGTTTTGTCGGTCGAATCGGCATGTTCCCTGCCATGTCATCACCCAGAGCGTCCCCGTTGAATCTTCGAAGATTCCAGAGATGCTATCAAAGATCAGGCTATTGGGTTTGGTCGAATCATGGCGGTAATGCGTGAAGGTCTGCGCGGCGCGATCAAATTTGCTCAGGCCGCGCCATGTGCCGATCCAGAGGACGCCTTCACGGTCTTCATAGATGGCGGAAATGCGGTTATCCGCCGGGCCGGAGGCTGGATTGACAAAATTGCTGACATAGGCCGCAAACGAGTCTGTCGCCGCATCATGCCGGTTTAGCCCGTTGCGCGTCCCGACCCAGAGCGTGCCTTCGCGATCTTCATACAAGGCGAAAATGTTGTCATCGCTCAATGAATTGGGGCGATTAAAATCATGCGTATAGCTGATAAATTGCCCGGCTTGACGGTCGAACCGGTTCAGCCCTTTCTGCCATGTGCCCACCCAGAGATTTTCGCGGCGATCTTCCAGCAGCGCGGAAATAACTTCGTCATTCAGGCTATATGAATTACCTTCCTGATGGTGGAATTGCGTTATTGTTCCTCTTTGCTGATCCAGGCGATTCAATCCGTTCGCCGTGCCGATCCAGAGCATCCCTTCGCGATCTTCCGCCACTGCCGTGACGAAGTCTCCGCTCAAGCTTTGCGTGGGGCGTTGCGGGTCAGGCGTATATTGCTGTAAAAATGTTTGCAGCGCATTGGGAGAAAAGAGGTCGAGTCCTGCGTCTGAGCTAACCCAGATGAGGCCGCCGCGATCTTGAAATAACAGGCGGATGGCGTTGCTGCTCAGGCCGTTCTGGCGTCCCGGCGAAGCGATGTACGCGGTCGCGGAGTCAGTCGCCGTATCCAACCGATTCACCCCTGTCTTTTCCGTGCCAATCCAGATGATTCCGTCGCGATCTGGCAGCACGCTTGTGATCTGATCTGCCGTTAAACTGTCGAGATTCGCCTCATCGTGCCGGTAGGCATGCCAGAGGTCTTTGGCGGGATCAAAACGATTGACGCCACCATCAGCCGTGCCGATCCAGAGCATTCCCAGCCGATCCTGTTGAACAGCGGTGATGCGGTTCGAACTCAGGCTGTTCTGATTGACGAGATCGTGTGTATAGCGCGTAAATGTCCCTGTCGCCGCCTCGAAACGGTTCAGGCCGGCTATCGTTCCCACCCAGAGTCCCCCATTCCGATCCACGCACAAGGCCGTTACTTCGGAATGGCTTAAACTCTGCGGATTTTCTTGCTGGAAGCGATAGCGCGTCCAGGTCGCGTTTTTTAAGTCGAACGCATTTAAGCCGTCGGTCGTGCCGACCCAGAGATGCTGCTGATCGCCGGCAAGCGCGGTGATATGGTCATCGCTCAGGCTGTTGGTTTTGTGAGGATCATGACGGTAGGCGATGAAATGCTGCTGTTCCGAATCGAAGCGATAGAGGCCGCCGCCGTCCGTGCCGACCCATAACGCGCCAGCGGTATCCTGAAACAGCGCTGTCACTGATAAATTCGCCAATCCCTGCGCTTGCCGATATGACAGGACTGAGTAGCCATCGAATTTTTTTAATCCGTCAGCCATCCCAATCCAGATGAAGCCCGCACGATCTTGCATGATCGCCTGCGGCGCGGCATCAGAAAAAGCCTCGGTTCCCGACAACCGCCGGACGGTCAGCGTCTCTTCTCTCGCCTGAGCATTCAAGCTGATGAAGGTGATGACCACTGTCAGAAATCCCCACATCGTTGTTCGTCTCATACGCCGATTTAATAGAGCGCTGCTTGGGCTGATTATCGCTGATGATCAGTCCAAGCTGTGTTCTATTCTCCCCGAATCGTCTCTTTCCAGGATTGATACGCTTCCTGATACTCCCGCGGATTCAGCGTCATGCGCATCTGCGCGATTTTCGCTTCCAGCAGCGGCAGCGGAATGCCATGCCGTTTCACGCATTCAATCGCTTGCCACCCGCTGATTCTGGCATTTTCCTGATTGCGAGCCAGTTGCCGCAGATAGCGTTCCCCCGCTGACAATGTGCGTTCGAATCGCCGTTGTTCCTGCCGAATATACGCGACCACCAGCGAACGGGCGCGTTGAATATTTAAAAAATCATGGCGCTGCGCTGCGCAAAAAAGCTCTAACAGATGCGGCAGCAATTCCGGCTGCGGAAGTGCAAGCAATTTCGCATGTGTCAACACGCCGCGAATCAGGACTTTCATAATCCGAGCGCGTCCGCCTTTCCCCGGAGGCGGCGCGCCATCGGCCACCAAAAACAACAACGCGCGAAGATGATCGGCAATAATGCGCGCCCCGTGTTCGATCTCCGCAGGCGTGCTCGCTGAAGACGCGGCGCGGCGCATAATGGCAACCGCTTCAGCATAGGGCGGCAAATCGAACACCGTTTCAAGGCGTTGCGCCACCATTGCCACCCGTTCGACGCCAATGACGGTTTCGGCGAATGGCGTCGCCAATGGGCGCAAGGTCAGCGTTTCTTCGTCAATATAGGCATAAATGAACAGGATATTGGCGATTTCGACAAACCTGCCGCACCGACAGCCGGGGTGACATTGTTCGCCGCAGCCGAATTCCTTGCCGCGATCAACAAAGAGTTCGGTCGTCGGGCCGCACTTGCGAAACCGCTCGCGGCCAGATAATCCGCCGCCCTGTTTCCAGAAACCAGCATCCACGCCCACGCCAATCAACTGGTCGGGGGAAAACCCCAAATTCTCCCAGATGTCGCGAGTTTCGAGGTCTGCCTCAAACCGATGCTCATCCACCGTGCCGCCATGAAAATAGGTCGCCCGGAATGAGCGCGGATCAATTTGCATTTCTTCAATCAGAAATCGCCAGATATGCCGCAAGGTCGGTTCGCGTTGGATTTCGCCAAAGACGAACGCGCCTGCCATATCAAACAGACTCAGATGCGCGATACTCGCCCCTACCTGTTCGATATCGAAATGCCGAAAACAGGTTTGCAGCAAGACGTACCGTTCGCCGGTGTGCTCTTTTCCCTGTTCGATAGCAGTTTCGATTTGGGACAATCCGGCGCTGCCAACAAATGTCATCGGCAGCGCCGGATCAAGCAGCGACCCGCGTGGCAGGGCATTATATCCAGCGTCGCGATAATGCCGGAGAAACGCATCTCCGGGGTGTTTGATGAATTCATCTTTCATGCCGTTATATTTCAGATTCTGTCAGAGTGGCTTCCCCTGATCAGCTTGATCTCTTCGTATTATCCAAATGTGTCATTTTACAGGTATTGCAATAATGTTGACAAAAAAGGCTGAATGTTGTCAAATGTTTTCTGCATCAGGAATGCCAGGAAGAAAAATTCGAATATTCCTGAAAACATGCCAATCCTTGCATGTTCCTTGAATGGGGAAACCGCTGATGGAACACCAACTGACAATTCTTATCATCGAACATGACACACAACACCTTACAGAAACGCTGAATCTGCTCAGCCAGACAGGATATGCCACATTAAGCGCCTTCACCGGCGAGGCCGGCCTTGCGCTTGCGAAGACAGTTTCTCCAGAAGTGCTTTTGCTTTGCGATGATCCGCCGGATATGCCCCTCCGGGAAATTTGTTGCGCGATTCGAGCCGACGCGCGATTAGGCGATCTGTCAATCGTGCTGTTCTGCTCGTCGAATATCAGCGAAGACGCCCTGTGCGAACTCGAACCCTATCTGGATCATCTTCTGTTTCGCGCAGCGCCGGCGTGTATACTGCGCGCGCAATTACAGTCACTCAGGCGAACAGAGATGAAGCAGGCGGCGCTGCGTGTCAATCAGGAACGCCTTTTGCTTGCCATAGATGCGGTCAATGAAGGCATCTGGGATTTGAATAACGAGCGCGCCGCGCCGCAGCTTTTCTGGAATCCGCAATATTACAGAATATTAGGCTATGAGCCGGGCGAGCTTGCTCCCTCAATCGAACAATGGAAAGACCTGCTGCATCCTGATGATCGCGCTGCCGCCGAACAGAAATTTCTCGCGTGCCTTGAACCTGGACAGGATGAGTATGAATACGAGGCGCGATTTCAGACCGCAACCCGCGAATGGAGATGGATTAACATCAAAGGGCGTGTGGTGAAGCGGGACGCAGAGGGAAAAGTGCTTCGCATGATCGGCACGCATACGGATATTACGGCGCGAAAACAGGCGGAAGAATCCCTGCGATATAACGAAGAGCAATATTACCTCCTCTTTAATGGCATGTTAGAGGGGTTCGCGCTGCATGAAATCATCTGCGATGCCGATGGCGCGCCAATTGACTATCGGTTTCTGGCGATCAACGGCGCGTTTGAAACGCTGACCGGCCTTCGCAGAGAACAATTAATCGGCAAAACTGTGCGGGAAGTCATGCCGGCCACCGAACCGGTCTGGATCAAGCGTTACGGACACGTTGCGCTTTCCGGCGAGGCGATGCAATTCGAAGAATATTCCGCCGTTTTGCAGAAATATTACGAAGTTCGCGCCTATTCTCAGGAACGCGGAAAATTCGCCGTAGTGTTTCATGATGTCACGGAGCGCAAACAGATTGAAAGCGCCCTGCGCAAGGGCGAAGAACGGTTTCAGATGTTTATGCGCAATTTTCCCGGCCTCGCCTATATCAAAGACGCCGACAGCCGCGTCATTTTTGCGAATCAAGGCTTTTTAACGTATTTAGGGCTTCACCCCTTAGACATGTTTGGCAAAACGAATGCCGAGCTTTTTCCGCCAGAATTCGCGGCAAAAATTACCGCCGATGATCGTTGCGTGTTAGAGTCTGGTCAGAATCATGTCATTGAAGAAATGTTCGGCGGGCACATCTGGCGCACGTGTAAATTTGCGATTCCCCAACATAAGGAACCTGCCTTATTAGGCGGTTTCACGATTGATATTACTGAGCAGAAGGAATCTGAAAAACTGTTAGCCGATTCTGAAAAAAAATTCGCCGCAGCCTTCAGATTGAACCCTGAACCAACCGCGATTACCGTCATTCCGACCGGAGAGATTCTGGACATCAATCGCGCCTATGAACAATGGTCAGGCTATTCGCGCAATGAACTGCTTGGCCGCACGACGTTATCCCTCAATCTCTGGGTAGATACGTCTGAACGTCAACGCGTGATTTCCAGACTGTCCGCCAATTCTGTCGTCGAGGGAATGCCTGTTAAGGTTCGCTTGAAAAATGGCAATATTCGCGATGTGCTGTTCTCGGCGGCGATTGTGCCGCTTGAAGAGCAGCAAATTCTGCTGACTGTTGCGCATGATATTACGCAGATCAGGCAAACGGAGCAGGCGCTCCGCGAAAGCGAGCAGCGCCTGAGTTTTGCGCTTGAAGGCACAAGCGATGCGTTGTGGGATTGGGATGTGCGCACTGGCAAAACCTATTTCAGCCCGCGCTATTACACCATGTTAGGGTATGACCCCGATGAATTTCCCGCTGATTACGACCATTGGCGCAAGCATCTTCATCCCGACGATCTGTTCCCCATCGAAGAAGCGTTAGCGGCGCATTTCTCCGGTGACGCGCCGGGGTTTGCGATTGAATTTCGCATGAAAACGAAACAGGGCGGATGGCGTTGGATTTTAGGGCGAGGCAAAGTCGTGGAGCGAGATGCGGGAGGGCGCGCTATTCGCATGACCGGCACGCATACCGACATAACGGAACGGAAACAGGCCGAGGCAGAAATCCGGCGACTGAACGCCGAATTAGAACAGCGCGTTCAACAGCGCACCGCTGCATTAGAAGCCGTGAACAAAGAATTGCAGGCGTTTGCCTATGTCGTTTCGCACGACCTGAAAACGCCACTGCGAGGCATCAGTCAGATCGCCTACTGGCTGTCAAACGATTACGCCAGTCTGTTCGACGCAGAAGGCCGGGAACTGATCGAATTGATGATTGCCAGAGTCAAGCGCATGGACAGCCTGATTGACGGCATTTTGGCGTATTCCAGAATCGGGCGGGTTGAAGGCGCGAGCGAACCCGTAAATCTGAGCGAGGTGATTCAGGAAGCGCTCCAATTGCTGACCCTGCCGCAGCAGATCACGATTGCCGTCGAAACCAAGTTGCCAACCGTGATGGGCGACGCGGTTCGCTTGACCCAGGTCTTCGAAAATCTGTTGAGCAACGCCATCAAATTTATGGACAAACCGGAGGGACACATCCGCATCGGCTGCGTGAGCGACGGCGATTTCTGGAAATGTTACGTCGCTGATAACGGGCCGGGGATTGATCCGAAATACCACGAGCGGATTTTCCGCATTTTTCAAACCCTCGCGCCGCGCGATGACCACGAAAACACTGGCGTCGGCTTAGCGCTGACGCAGAAAATCATTGAGTTTTACCGCGGCAACATCTGGGTTGAATCCGAACCTGGCGAAGGCAGCACCTTCTTCTTCACGCTGCCGAAGTAAGCCGCGTGAAGAAGAGAGTTGTCAGACACCTTGATGGTGTCTGACAACTATGTCACACCCTAACGACACGCTTCGGGTGATTGTTCGGCAGCTTTATTCCCGTGTTTTATGAAAGTCAGTGTTTATGCTATTGTTAGCCATTCAGTTTTCTGTGAGAAACTGGACATGTGTTGCGCCCATCCTGTGCTTCTCCCAGACATGTTTGTTGCAATGAGGCAAATGATGGTGATTCGGGAAACATATCAACCAACTCATCAACGGTTAAGACTGGCACAGTCTGCAAACGCCCGGCACTCTTTTGCATACGGTTGATGCCAATACTCAGGCACTCGCGATCGTCGGAGTTGTGTATGCTTGACCCATTGTCAAGACCAAAATTTGTCGCCAATACGGTGGATCGTTAATTCGCCCCAAAATGAACGACCGCCGGCACACGAGAGTTCAAACGTTGATGCGGCCGCGCGTGATTGTAAAAACCAAAATTCCGTTGCAGCCCCTCTTGTAAATGTCCTCCATCTTCGTCGGGCTGTAAATAAACATCGTCATATTTGACGGTTCGCCACAAGCATTCCACAAACACGTTATCTAACGCTCGTCCCCGACCAGCCATGCTCATCCGCCCCCTGCCGCTTCGACGCTCGCCGTAAAGACCTGCGCGGTGAATTGCCCTCCTTGATCCGTATTAAAAATTTCCGAACGCCCCCGTTGCAAGGCATCTTCTAACGCCTCGCGGCAAAAGCAAGCTTTTACACTCCTGTCCGCCGGGGCAAGGCGATTGAATAACCCTGTAACAGGCCTACCTGACAAGCCGGACGCCGAAAAAGCCGTCGAAATGGCCGTCCGGCGGCTCAATGCGGAGGAAACCTTCTGGCGTGATCCAGGCGTGAAAATCGGAAGGGAGCAGCGCGGCGGGCGATTCGAGGCGAAAGCCGTTGGTCTGCTTGAGGAATTCGGCGATGACCTGTTCGTTTTCTTCCGGTTCAGTGGTGCAGGCGCTATACACCAACACGCCGCCTTGTGTTTTCAGCAGGCTCGCCGCGTTCAGCAATAGGCGTAATTGCAATGCCGCCAATTCCGCGATCTGCGCGGCCTGCCGTGTCCATTTGGCTTCGGGATGCTTGCGCAGCACGCCGAACCCGGAGCAGGGCGCGTCCACGAGAATGCGGTCAAATCCGGCGTTTGGCATTCCCGGCAGTTTGCGGGCGGTGGTCATGTCGCCGCAGAACGTCTGCGCATTCGAGATGCCGAGCCGCTTGCAGAGCGCGAGCAGCCGCTGCGTTTTCCCCTGATGTAGGTCTGCCGCCGTGATCTGGCCATGATTCCCCATCAATTCCGCGAGATGTGTTGTTTTGACGCCAGAACCGGCGCAGGCGTCAAGAATATGTTCGCCGGGACGCGGCGCGACAATCAGCGCAATCAGCATCGCCGACGCATTCTGCGCGAGGCACAAGCCCTGTTCAAGTTCCGACGTCGGCGGAGCGCCGGACATGACAAGCCCCGGCAGATTTCCCGGCAGTTCTTCGACCGTGACGCCGCGCTGCGCGAGCTGTTCCGCAAGCGCATGTTTGGAGGTTTTCAGCGAATTGACGCGCACCGTCAGCGGCGTCGGCTGATTCTGTTTCCGGCAATATTCTGCCGCGCCGTCTTCACCCAATCGCCCGATCCAGCGGGCGACCATCCACTCCGGGAACGAATGCGCGGCGGCAAGCCGGGCAACCGGATTTCCAATCGTTTCCGGATCGCGCAGATCGGCGCGTTGACGGTCAAGCTGGCGCAAGACGCCGTTGACGAAATTTTTGGCGACCTGCGGCGGGAGTTTGCTCTCTTTGCCGAGTTTTCCGGCTAATTTGACGGTTTCATTGATGGCGGCGGAGGCCGGGACGCGATCCAGCATCAGCAGTTGATACGCGCCGAGCCGCAGCAACCGGCGCAGCGCTGGATCGGTTTTCTGCATCGGCTTTTTGCAGACTTGATCCAGAAACCAGTCCAGCCGTTTCTGCCAGCGGATGACGCCATACACAAGTTCGGTCACAAATCCGGCGTCGCGCTCATTATCAAATGTGGTTTTTTGCAATTCGGCGTCAAGCAGCAGATTGGTGTAGGCGTGTTCCGCTTCGATGCGGGTCAGGATGCGCAAGGCGACTTCGCGGGCGTTCGTCATAATTCAGAAAAAAGGTGTCAGACACGTTCAACGTGTCTGACACCTATGGTTATTCCACTGTCACAACGGTGGAAACGAGGTTGCTCCAATTGCCGGCGTCATCGCGAATTTTGAGTGCCATATTCAGGTTCGAGGCGCGGGCATAAGGCGTGATTGGGACGGAGAGCGTCAGCAAGCCGGACGGATAGACGGTGCGAAACGCAATGGTCAACGGTTTTGCGCCATTGATGGAAATCGCTGCCAGCCCTTGCTGCAAATCCGCTTCAGGATCATCGTATTTGGCGGTCAGGATGATCGGCTTCCCGGCAACCGTTGGATTCGGAGAGGCTGAAACCGTCGAAAGCGTCGGCGCGGTATTCGTCAGCGGTGCGGCGTTTCCAGCATCTCCCGCCAATTTCGCGTGAACACTGGAATATTGTTCCTGCATCCATGCGCATCCGCTTAACATGACGACGGCAACAAGCAACACATATACGATACCGCATCGGCATCGTTTCCCTGAAAAAGAAATCATTTTCATAACGTCGGTTCTCCAGAACATCGCGACATGACAGCGACATAACCTGCCGCGCCCTGTCAGCGCGTGAATGAGGATATTTTTTACAAATTCGAATATCAATGCCGATATACAACATGAAAATGCTCTTGTCAATAAGTTTTCGCCGTGACATTTCATTTGACAGCAACCGCTTGTTTTTTCTAAGGTGACGCAGATTTTTTACGCCGAAACAATTATTGACTGACAGACCTCACAGGTTTCGAAAACCTGTGAGGTCTTCATTCTCCACATATTATGAAAATATCATCATTTCGAGGGTTTCGCGATATTCTGCCGTCCGAAATCGGCCTCTGGCACAAAGTCGAAGCGGCAGCGCGCGAATTATTTCATCTGTATGGCTACGCCGAAATTCGCACGCCGGCATTAGAAAAATTAGAACTTTTTGCGCGGGGCGTCGGGCAGGATACCGACATTGTGCAGAAAGAAATGTATGTCATCCGCAACGAGCGCGAAGGCGACATGGCGCTGCGTCCGGAGGGAACGGCGTCGGTCGTGCGGGCGTATAACGAGCATAATCTCGCGGCGTCGGGCGTCGCGCCAGAAAAGCTGTACTACATACTGCCGATGTTCCGGCACGAACGCCCGCAGGCCGGACGATTTCGCCAGTTCCATCAAATCGGCGCGGAAGCGCTCGGCATAGACAGCCCGGCGATTGACGCCGAAATGATCGCGCTGGTCTATAATCTGATGCAGCGGCTCGGCGTGACGGCGTTTGAAGTGCAGCTAAATTCTGTCGGATGCAGCGCGTGCCGCCCGACGTATCGCGAAAAGCTGAAAGCGCACCTCGCTGACTCGTTCGAACAGTTGTGCCAGGATTGCCGGAATCGGTTCGAGCGGAATCCGATGCGCGTCTTTGACTGCAAAAACGAGCAATGTCAGGCGATTGTCGCCGCCGCGCCAGTGATGATCGATCATTACTGCGAAGAATGCCGCGTCCATTTCGCCAACGTGCAGGAATATTTGACGCTGCTCGACGTGCCGTTCGTCATTCAACCGCGCATGGTACGGGGGTTGGATTATTACATCCGCACGGCGTTTGAATTCGTGTCGTCGTCGCTTGGGGCGCAAAGCGCAATTCTCGGCGGCGGGCGTTATGACGGCCTCTCGGAAGACATCGGCGGCGATCCACTGCCGGGCGTCGGTTTCGCAATGGGCGTGGAGCGCGTCATTTCGCTGATGCCTGCCGACGTTCAGCCAATGACGAGCGAGGTGTTTATCGCGGTGCTTGGCGCGGCGGCGATGAAACCGGCGATGGCGCTGCAACGTGATTTGCGCAAGGCGGGCGTTCGCGCTGACATCGAATATCAGCCCAAAAGCCTGAAAAGTCAGATGAAAAAAGCCGGGAAAGCGGGCGTCGCCTTCACCGTTATTATCGGCGAAAACGAATTGCAGCAAGGCAAGCTCGTGGTGCGCGACATGGCGGAAAGCACGCAGAAAGACGTGGATATTGATGTGATCGTTCCGGCCTTGTTATCCATGCTCAAAAAAGATGCGTGACAGTCGCATTTTTAGTCTCGCGCAGGGAGTTCATAATAACAATCTCATGTTACGCAGCCGATTCGAGACGAATGACCGCACACTCCCCTCCGGGGAGGGGTTGGGGGTGGGTTCTTGACACGAGCAATCACTCACGGACGAACCCACCCCTTGCCCCTCCCAGGAGGGGAATTGTCGGCGGCGCTGCGTAACATCAG
>DF820458.1:614942-655202 GCA_000739515.1 Candidatus Moduliflexus flocculans | reverse complement strand
GGGTTCTTGACACGAGCAATCACTCACGGACGAACCCACCCCTTGCCCCTCCCAGGAGGGGAATTGTCGGCGGCGCTGCGTAACATCAGTAACAATTATTCACTGCGATTGAACAGGAGTGCAAAAGCTTGCTTTTGCGGCGAGACATCGCCTGACTTTGGCTGGCGTCAATGGTTGTGAATACTTCTGTATCAAAAACCCCTGCGCCTCCGCGTCCCTGCGGGGAATTAAATCGTTATTGTCACATTAAAAAATAACTTCAACGAAAACCTCACAGGTCTTGAAGACCTGTGAGGTTTTTATGGCATTTTATGGCGAAATCGTATGATGTGATTATCGTCGGCGCGGGGCCGGCGGGGATGTTTGCGGCGTTGGAATTTATCAAACAGAATTCTTCGCTGAAAATTGCGATGTTCGAAAAAGGGCCGGTGCGACAGCTTGGCGACTGGCAGCGCGTGATGTCCGGCTGGGGCGGCGCAGGAGCGTTCAGCGACGGCAAGCTCACGCTTTCGCCGCAGGTTGGCGGGCAGCTTCAGGATTTTATCAGCGCGGACGAATTCGAAGAATTGATGCAGCATGTAGATCGCCTCTATTTGGAATTCGGCGGCGATCCGGATCGCGTATTCGGCAGCGATACGCCGATTACCGCCGACCTCCGGCGCAAGTCGCTGGCGGCGAATTTACAACTTGTCACGTACCTGATCCGGCATCTCGGCACGGATAAATCGTATGCCATTGTCGAAAATATTCGCAAATTTTTAGCCGAGCGCGGCGTTGACATTTACGTCAACACCGAAGTCGTCGAAACAAACCGCGTCGGCAAAAAATTCGACGTGATTTGCAAATCGAACGAAACTGGCGAAACGATGGCGTTTGAGGGGCGTCATGTCATTCTTGCGCCGGGACGCGACGGCGCGGAATGGTTTGTCGGCGAAGCGCGGCGGCTCGGCCTGAAGATGAAAAATACCGGCGTGGATGTCGGCGTGCGGGTCGAAGTCCCGGCAGACACGCTGAGCCATATCACAGAACATTTGTACGAACTGAAAGCGATTTATTACAGCAAAACGTTTGATGATAAAGTGCGCACGTTCTGCATGTGTCCGTATGGTTTTGTTTCGATTGAAAACTATCGCGGCCTTGTGACTGTGAACGGCCACAGTTACGCCAACCGCAAATCGAAGAACACAAATTTCGCGTTGCTCGTGACCGAAACCTTTACCGAACCGTTTGATGATCCGTTGAAATACGGGCAAAGCGTGTCGCAATTGGCGAATTTGCTGGGCGGCACGGTGTTGGTGCAGCGCTTAGGCGATTTGCGCGGCGGGCGGCGCTCCACGCCGGAACGCATCGAGCGCGGATTGGTGACGCCAACCTTAAAAACCGCCACACCAGGCGATCTCAGCCTTGTGCTGCCCTATCGGCAAATGGTGGATATTTTGGAAATGCTGGATGCGCTGGATCAGATTGCGCCGGGCGTTGCCAGCAAACACACGTTGTTGTACGGCGTCGAAATTAAATTTTATAGTTCGCATGTCGAAACGCGAGAAGGGTTCGAGACGCTGATTGACGGGCTGTATGCCATCGGCGACGGCGCAGGCATCACGCGCGGCCTGATGCAAGCGTCCATGTGCGGCATCATCGCCGCCCGGCATATTCTCGGACGATAACGCGATGGAAAGGTCGTTGTCAGACACCTTTAAGGTGTCTGACAACTTTTTCAGTTAATCATGTAAATCCTGTTCGCTCTCTTTCAGCCTCGCATCTGCGGGATCAACCGCCACCGAGATTTTCCATTCCACCAACGCGCCAAAGCAGGCCGTCAATTTCAGCAACTCCCGGTAATCCTGAAGTTGCAGCACATACACTAAGGCATCCTTGCTTTCGCCCGGTTTCAGGAGTTGCGCGACGACTTGCGTTTGCGCATCCCAATGGAGCGTTTTACTACATTCAAGAATCGCGGGAAGATTGGCGAGATCAAAACTGCCTGCGGCAATGAACTGCGGCGAGGATGATCGCACTGCCGCCGATGATGGCGGACGTTGCTCTAACAGCGCCATTTCGAGCGCGATCAAAATCGCTTCCCGCGTGGATTTCTCTAATCGCCCCGCTAATTGCGTCAGCATCGCGATTCCCGCTTCAGGCGACGCTTGCAGCAATTGTTTAAATTCTTCGCGTCCTAACTTGATCAGCACCGAATCATCAAGCGCGACGGCAGTGGCGGAACGCGGCGAATTCAACAATAAACTCATTTCGCCGAAATACTCGCCTTCTTCCAGGATTGTCAGCGTTTTTTCCACACCAGCCATGACGGATTTCGAGATCTGCACCCGGCCTTGCTGCACCACATACATGCTATCGGAAAAATCGTTTTCATGAAAGATAGGCGTTCCCGCTTTAACGCGCAATTGTTCATGCTGTTTGTATAATTCGTTATTCATAATCCCTCAAACGTCCCGGCAAGCAGCCGTTTTCGCCGAAATTATAAACGCGGCGCGTGAAAACATTGGAAATTTTTCGTCCCAAAAATTTTCATTGGCATCTTCGCGCTTGTCAAGCATTTTTCTCTTCAGCGCATATTTTCTCGCAAGGCTGTTCTTCAGACTTTTTCTTTTCAAGAAAAAAAAATTGTTGACGATTTCGAAGAGGTTTAATTATGCAGAATCATAAGCTTTTTCACCGGGGAAATGTGCTGAAGACAGCCATTTTCCGTTTTTGACACACATAACTAAATACAATCACGTTACTTACCGAAGTCTAAGGAGGACAATACATGAGCGTTAAAGTTGCAATTAATGGGTTTGGCCGAATTGGCAGAATGGTGTTTCAAGCCGTCTGCGATCAAGGGTTGTTAGGCAAAGAAATTGATGTCGTCGCTGTGGTTGACGTTTCGACCGATGCGGATTATTTTGCGTATCAGATGAAATATGATTCCGTGCACGGCAAATTCAAACATGACGTGAAAACGGAAAAAAGCGATGCGTCGAAAGAAGAAAACGACGTGTTGGTCGTGAATGGCCACAAAATTAAATGCGTCGCGGCGGTGAGAAACTTGAATGAACTTCCCTGGAAAGCATTGGGCGTGGAATATGTCATTGAATCCACCGGGTTGTTCACGGATTCCGAAAAAGCCAAAGGCCATTTGGAAGCTGGCGCGAAGAAAGTCATCATCTCCGCTCCTGGCAAAGGCGATGTGAAAACCATCGTGATGGGCGTGAATGAAAACGAATACGATCCGGCAAAACATAACATCGTGTCGAATGCGTCCTGCACCACGAACTGCCTTGCTCCGGTTGTGCATGTGCTGTTGAAAGAAGGCATCGGCATTGATCGCGGCTTGATGACCACGATTCATTCCTATACCGCTACGCAGAAAACCGTTGACGGCCCGTCTAAAAAAGACTGGCGCGGCGGTCGCGCAGCGGCCATCAATATCATTCCTTCGACAACCGGCGCAGCCAAAGCGGTGGGCGAAGTGCTGCCTGCGACCAAAGGCAAGATGACCGGCATGTCGTTCCGCGTGCCGACCCCGGATGTCTCTGTCGTTGATTTAACCTTCACGGCTGCCCGCGACACCTCGATTGAGGAAATTGACGGCTTGCTGAAAAAAGCGGCGCAGACCTACTTGAAAGACATTCTCGGCGTGACCGACGAAGAAGTCGTGTCAACGGATTTCATCCATGACGGACGTTCTTCGATCTATGATTCGCTGGCCACGTTGCAGAACAACCTGAAAGGCGAAAAACGCTTCTTCAAAGTCGTGTCCTGGTATGACAACGAATGGGGCTATTCAAACCGCGTGGTTGACCTTGTGAAATTCATGATGAAGAAGTAAGGTAAAGAAGTAAATTGTAAAAAAAATGACGCCGCGTTACTCGGCGTCATTTTTTTTGTAACGAATCAAATCGTTGACGCGCAATATCCATTGACGCCAATTCCTCTGCAACGCGCCGCTGAGTGAGGCATGACAAAAGAAAAGGAGTTTGTAATGTTACGTAAGATTGCAGGGTTCATTTGTGGAGCATTTTTGCTGTGTGGATATATCAACACCCCAATCGCAACGGCAGAACAAGCACCGTTGAAATTCGTGACATCCGGCTATAAACCGTATGCCTGGCAGGAAGATGGCGAAGATAAGGGAATCTATTTCGAAATTTTGCGAGAAGCGCTGACGAAACGAATGGGAATTGCGTTCACAGTCGAGACGCTGCCCTGGAAACGCTGCCAGGAATATGTGAAAAGCGGAGAGGTGGACGCCATTGCGACGGTAAGTACCCCTGAACGGCTTGATTATTCGGAAGCAAGCGAGGAACCGTTATCTCGTCCATCCGTTGTCTTATTTACCAGGGTAGACCATCCGAAACTGGAAGAGATTAAGAAAATTCAGACATTTGAGGATTTGAAAGCCTGGCGGGTGCTTGATTATCTCGGCGATTCATGGGGAGAAAACAACTTGGAGAAGCGTGGGATATCGGTAGATTGGACGCCTCAAATCAGTATGGTTTTCAAAAAATTAGAAGCGGATCGCGGCGATATATTTATCGGATTGCGCGAACCGATGTTATTGCAAATTAAGGAGACAGGGCTACAGAATATGATTATCGACCTGCCAATTGTCTTCGATCACAGCGAGATGCGCTTGCTCATTAGTAAAAAATCGGCCTATCTCTCAATTCTGCCGAAATTCGACGAAGTCATGCGACAGATGCGCGAAGACGGCACGTTGCAAACACTGTTTGAGCGTTATGATATGAAAGAGTAAGACTCCGACAGCGTTTTGAACGGTCAACGTTGCGGTCTGTGCTGCGAACAAACAAAAAGCCCCTGAAAATCTATTTCAGGGGCTTTTTGACGTATCTCTTGTCCATCTCCTTCTGAGAAGGGCAGAAGTGAGGTATTGAGACGTTATTTTTTACATTTTACTTATCATGCGTTCTGCCGTCACATCTGATACTTCCCAAAATCTTCAGGTTTCAGATTCTCCAGCCATTCTTTCAACTGATCCGCTTCTTCGTTTTCCTGGCTGACATCAATGCTTCTGGCTTTATTGACAACTTCCGAGGAAACATAAATCGGCGCATTGCTGCGCAAGGCCAACGCAATTGCGTCGCTGGGGCGCGAATCTACCACGACCTGATTGCCGTTCATCGAAAGATGAATCACCGCATAAAAGGTGCTATTTTTCAGATCATTTACCACGATTTTTGTGACCTGCGCATCCAGGCCAACGATTAAATCCCGCATTAAATCATGCGTCATGGGGCGAGGCGTGGTGATTTTTTCCAATTCCAGCGCAATCGCATTAGCTTCAAATAAGCCGATCCAAATCGGCAGCACGCGTTTTTCTTCCACATCTTTGAGTATGACAATCGGCATATTGGTTAGCGGGTCTAATGTCAATCCTTTGACCACCATCTCTATGAACATGCAAAAGCCTCCTTCACAGCAATACAGGGGTGTCAGCGCAAGATCGCTTCATCTCGTTGTTTTGGAGATACAATAAGGCTTTTTCGCGGAAATATCAAGAACTTTCTCAAAAAAACGCATTTTTTCTCCGTACGCGATCACGCAATCAATTCGCCTGCAAGCCGATACGGATGGGCTTCTGTGATTTTCGCGAACGCCATGCTGCCGACGAGGTCTTCACTGCCCGAAAATGTCACCGCGTGATTATGCCGCGTTCTGCCGGTCAACGTGCCGGGAAAACGCGGATTCGCCGATTCGATCAGCACTTCATAAGTGTTGCCGACCATGCCAGCGTGAATCTCAAGGCTGATGCCGCGCTGTACGTCAAACACCTGCTGCAAGCGTTCGACTTTAAGCGCTTTCGCGATTTGATCCGGAAAATTTCCGGATTTCGCGTTTGGACGATTCGAATATTCGAACCCGAAAATCGCGTCGTAACGCACTTCGCGCAACAAGGAGAGCGTGTCTTGAAAATCTTCTTCCCGCTCGCCAGGAAAGCCGACAATCACGTCGGTCGTAATCGCAATATCCGGCATGGCACGGCGCAGCGCGGCGATTCGATTCAGATACCACTCGCGGTCGTATTTGCGATTCATCAGACGCAGCACGTGACTTGAGCCTGATTGCACCGGCAGATGGAAATGTTCGCAGACGTTCGGCAGTTCGGCCATCGTTTCAATCAATTCATCGGTTAAATCTTTCGGATGAGCGGTGATAAAACGAATCCGTTTCAGGCCGTCCACATCGTTCAACATGCGCAGCAGATGCGGAAACGAGGATTTTCCATGCTCGCCGTCTCGATAGGACGACACGTTTTGCCCCAACAGCGTGATTTCAATCACGCCGTCAGCAGCCAACGCGCGGGCTTCTTTCACAATATCAGCCGACGGTCGGCTTTCTTCGCGGCCTCTGGTATAGGGAACGACACAATAGGAACAGTAATTGTCGCAGCCCCGGATGATCGTAATAAACGCGTTGAATTTGCGCTCCCGCATTGTCGTGTAATCGCTTTCGTCGCTCCAGACTGCATCCGAGACATCCAACACGCGCGGGCGGGATTCCAGATTTTGCACCAACATCGGCAATTTCGGGATCGCTTTTGTTCCAAGCACTAAATCAACGAATGGCACGCGCTTGAAGATTTTCGCCGCTTCCTGCTGCGCCACGCAGCCGCACACGCCAAGCACCATGCTCGGATTCTGCTCTTTCAGCGGGCGCAGATGCCCTAACTGGCTATACAATTTATGTTCCGCTTTTTCGCGAATGCTGCACGTATTCAGCAGAATCATGTCCGCCTCTTCCGGCGCGTCGGTTCTGACATAGCCAATTGCGCTCAATAATCCGGATATCTGCTCGGTGTCGTGTTCGTTCATCTGACAACCGAAGGTCATAATATGGACTTTTTTCATGTCGTTCCTCTTGAAGTTGTCTCTTGAAATAGAAGCCTGCTTCCCCCACGCAATTATTGCGCGATAAACTTGATTGGGATCGTTCCCCACATCTGCTGTTGCGGAACATTCGGCGGCAGCGGCTCAAAACGCCATTGTTTCAAATAGGAAATGGCGATTTGTTCTAAATCGGCGTTCCCGCGTTTTGTCGGAATGACTTCGCCAACCGAGCCATCCGGCAGCACCCAGAATCGAAGACGGAGTTCGATATTGATTTGAATATTCGCTGACGGCGGCGCGGGGCGGTAGGCAATGCCTCGCCCTTTAATCGGGCCTTCGATTTGTTGTTCCGGAGAGAACGGAGGTGCGCTCGCCACCTCATCATTGACCGGTTTCGGCGTTTTCTGCGGAATCAATTGTGCCTCTTCCTCTGACTGCCGCTTATCAAACCTCGGTCCGGCATAAATGCCGAATCCTGCGCGTTCCTCGCCATTTTCTCGCGGCATGCCGAATGTGGCCGGACGATCTGAGGGGAAGGCTGTTTCCATTTCGTTAATCCGCGACGGCGGCAGCAATTTTCGTTCGCCCGTTGTCTCAGCCTTCTCTGGCGAGGCTATCTGCGGTTTTGACAATTCGCGTTCATCTATCTGAGGCTTTTCCAGCAGGCGCGGCAAGCGCTCCGGCGCGGCCAGATCAGGCGACGGCGGTGTTCGTTCCGGCAAAGGCGCATCTGACAGCGCCAATTCCGGAGAGCGCGTTTCAAGCTGCGAGAGGAGCGTTACCGCCTCTTCTTCCGGGGGCGCAAGTTCAGCGTCACTCGCGACGTCGCCTTCCAACAGCGGCGAAGGAATGTCTGTCGCAAATTGATTGGAGCCAGTGTCCGTCATGTCGGGCAAATCCGCGCTCTCCTGTGGCGAAAGCAGCGCAACTTCGATAGGTTCGGTATCCTCTTTCGCCCGCCCGCCTTCTGAAAAAATCACGACTGACGGCACGCCGTAGAACATCGCAATATGCAGCGCGACAGAAACCAAAAACGCAGCAAACAGCGTCGAATTGGCGAAGAGCAATGTTATTCCCCTGGATTTTTTAGCTGGGCGGGGTTGCGCGATTAATACATTCATAAATTGTAACTGATGTTACGCAGCGCCGCCGACAATTCCCCTCCTGGGAGGGGCAAGGGGTGGGTTCGTCCGTGAGTGATTGCTCGTGTCAAGAACCCNCCCCCAACCCCTCCCCGGAGGGGAGTGTGCGGTCATTCGTCTCGAATCGGCTGCGTAACATGAGTAAGTAATACCAATTGTATTTGAAAAAATCATCTCTTCCGTAGAAACGCCCCGCCGGGGCGTCTATACTGTGATCATGCGAATATGATCCAATTTACCGCAATTGGTATAACTACCAGAAATCAATATCACCTGTTTTAACATCTGGAAAATTTGTCAACCCGTTTTTTGCAGCATGTTTCACTCAGGCGGCCTGAAGTGCCTGGCGCACAATTTCGGCGGTTTTTCGAGCGAGCGCAACGCCGTTCGACATCTGTCGGTCGTGCGGATAAATCTGCGCCATCGTGCAGACGAACAGATTTCGCAGCGGCGACTGAATTTCCGGCACAAGGTGGCGATATCCGACCGTCACAATCGGCTGCGCATATTTTGCTGTCCAAACCACAGCGGCTTCGACCATTGAGTCGGAAAATTGCGGAAACATCTTGCGAATCGCCGGAAGATACTGTGCCAGCAGCGCGTCGCCATCCATGTTTAAGCGCGGATCGTCCGGCGAGACGTAGGCGGAAATATAGGCGACATGTTTACCGTGAAAATCCGCGCTATCCGCCCATTTGGTCTGCTCGATAATGCCGATGAACGGCGCGTCTGGTTCGGTGACGTTTGTCCAATAAAAATCCGAAAGCGATTGATTGAGCGTCAACACCAGACAGACATTCGACAGAAATCCGATGCTGCCAAGCGCTTGTCGGTAGGTGGCGGCCTGTTCCGGCAGTATCTCCGCCAATTCCGGCAATTGTGCGCAGCCGATCACCGCGTCCGTCGGAAACGCGCCCTCAGTCGTTTCGATTGTGGTAATCCGTTCTCCCGTTCCGTGCAAGCGCCTGACGCTCTGTCCGAAATGAAGGTGATGTCCATTTCGTTGCAAGGTCGCGACTATCGCCTCGAACATTCGCCCCATGCCGCCGCGCAGATAGCCCAACAATTCATGTCCCTGCGAATTGCGCGAACCGCCGCGATCCACTAATTTCGACCAGAGCCAGGCAGCGGAAACGGAATCGGCATACGCGCCGAATTTGCCTCGAAAGAGCGGCTCCCAGACCACGCGATACACCGTGTCTCCCGCAATGCGATGAATATATTCTTTGCACGAGATGTCATCGAGTTGCCGCCAATCTTTGACGGCGCGAGCGTGAACCGCCATCCAACCGAGCCGCAAGCGGTCGAAAAATGGCAAAGGCTTGAAACGCAGCAGATCGAGCGGTGACGAAAGGCGATACGGCTGACGGAAATAATATGCGCCGGTCGCGGCAGGCCGCCAGACAATATCCTCGCCCAATCCGACATCGGCGATAAGCTGCTGCAAGTCGCGGTCGCGCTTAAAAATATGATGATAAAATTTTTCCACCGCAAAATCCGGCGTGGTAAACGTTCCGGCCAATCCGCCGGGCGTGGCGTCTTTTTCCCAGACATGGATTTCTATTTTTCGCTCGCGCTCCGTTTCGAAAGCGCGAGCGAGGTAATACGCCGTTGACAATCCGCTGATGCCAGCGCCGATAATATCAATGCGAGTCATTCGTTAATTCCTCATATTCACAGATGTTCGTCCCTCCTGTTTGCTTTTCGCGCAACAGAAGATTCGCCAGGAGAATTTATTGCTGGAACATATAGCGATCTTTTGTGGCGGCAATCGTGCCGTCTTCTTGCATGGTCTTGACTATTTGCCGCAATTTCGAAATCATCTCGTCCGTCGCAATCTTTTTGGAGAGATGCAGGTAGGCATCTTTTGTATTAACCGTCAGCGGAATGCCGAGTTCTTTAACGGCATGACCGATTGATTTCAGCGAGGAGTATATTCCAATATCCGCCCCAAACACGGCATCTACACGATTGCTGAATAACATCCGCAGGCTTTGTTCGTAATCGCTTGCATCGAACTTCTCAATCGCCGTATCCGCAGTAAAGGCGGCATCCATCTGCGATCCGCGCAGTTGCGCGACTTTTTTGCCGTGCAAATCCTCAAGCGACGCGAATTGTGTCCCGGCGTGGCCAATGATAATATTGGCGTACGTAATCACCGGAATCACCTGTACGGCGTATTGCGTTAAGGCATCATTTGAATACATAATGCTCACGTCCGCCGTGCCGTCTTCAAACTCTTTCATAACGCGGGCATACGGGATAATTCGATTGGTGGACGGCAATCCGGCGAGTTCGAAAATGCGGTTGCTGAACTCGTAGTGAATGCCATGCGGCGTGTCCTTGTCTAAAAAGCCAAACGGTCGCAGTTGGATCGTGACGATGCGGATCGGTTCCGCCGCTTCTGAACTGCTCATAGCAACAACATGCCCAATCCAAAGAAACAATACCAGCGTTCCCCAGAGAATGAAATGATGTTTTAACCCTGTTCGATTCATACTCGTCCTCCTGATCATGTAAAGGTGAATAATTGACACACCGAGTAAGCACGACGTTCGGCGTGTTGATATGTTCGCCGATTCATAGGGTTGACTGGCAAAAAAAGTTCGTCAAGAGAATTATGACAGAGGTTTCTTTTGCTTGCATCGTCGTCAATATTTTGTTTGACAAATTATACCAATTGCCTTCAAATAAATCGCAATTGCCGGGCGAAACTGATGTTTCGACGCACAACGCGAAGATGATCGTTCAAAAGGCAATTGGCATTACTTCTGTTTGGCAGTGTGTTCCCTGTCAAAAGAGCATACGGTATGGCGTTAAACTCAGAGGAGGACGAATATGAAGACCTTTGTTGTTGGAGCCAGCGGCGCAACGGGACGGTTACTGGTTGCGCAACTGCTGAAACGTGACCTGCATGTCAAAATCATCGCGCGAACGATAGAGAGCTTGCCTGACCACGTGAGACATCATGCAAACCTTTCGATTATTCAGGAGAGCATCCTTAATCTCAGCGATGCTGAGATGGCGCAGCATGTCAATGATTGCGTGGCGGTGGCGTCGTGTTTGGGACACAATCTGAATTTCAAGGGAATTTTTGGCCAGCCTCGTCAGCTTGTGACAGATGCCACGCGCCGATTATGCATCGCGATCAAAGCCAATTATCCGGCACAATCTGTCAAATTCGTCCTTATGAATACCACAGGAAATCGGAATTTAGACCTTGCCGAACCGATGATATTTGCTGAACGATGTGTCATGCGGCTTATTCGCCTGTTGCTGCCTCCACATGGAGATAACGAAGACGCGGCGAATTATTTGCGTACCGAAATTGGTCAGAACGACACGACGATTGAATGGGTGGTCGTTCGTCCCGACACCTTGATCAATGACAGCGAAGTCACGCCGTATGAAATTTACCCGTCGCCAATAAGAAGTGCGATCTTTAACGCGGGCAAGACCAGTCGAGTGAATGTCGCGCATTTTATGGCAGAGTTAATCACTGATCATCACACATGGAATCGCTGGAAAGGACAAATGCCCGTGATTTACAACACATCCCCATCAACGGAAAACAGACAATAGAATTCAACACGGGCGCACCGCACAGGTCTCCAAAACATGCGCGGTGTTTGCGCGTTCTCCCCACCAATTCGTATATTTCCGAAACGTCTTCAGCACGCGCTTCACCGTCTGGACTCGCGTCTCTACATCGCCAGTCAGCGGAAGAAACGGGAGATTTCGCATCAGCAAATCCGCCACGATCTGTTTCTGAAACACGCGCCGGTTTACGTCGCCGGAACGATCCCAGGTGTCGTCATACGGAATGTCGTCGCCGCAGAGAAAAACGAGATCATATCGCGCTGCCGCCTGCATCGCCAGTTCCGCAAGGCGCGGCGCAACCGCCTGATGATACGAGAGGGAAAACATATATGTGGTAACGGCGTTGGTATCGGTGAACAGATAGCGATTGGCCTGCCGCAATAACGCTTCTTCGCGCTCAAGATGGCCTTCGGCGATTTCGACCAATTGCGCCAGCGACAGCCGCCGCTCGACCTGATGCGCTTCCCAGTATTCGCGCCCATATTCCGGCATCCAGACCGTATCGAATTCCTGCGCTAAGCGTTCGGTGATAGTGGTTTTGCCGGTGGAAGGAGCGCCGAGAAAGACGACATTGGCGATAAAATCTCGATACACGATGGGATCAAGATAAGCGCGGCAGGCAAACGGGTTTTCGCGAATCTGCGTGCCGGAAATCGGCACGACGCGGCGTTCGGGATCAATCTGGCGGTTTATTGCGCCAAAGGCGGCGCTGACATGCTCGCCGTAAAATTCGCTGGAATAAAAATGTGTGATGCCCCGCAATTTAAGCCGATCCAGCAGATAGACTTCGTGAGCGCGTTTGATCTCCGGTGTGTCTCCAACTTCTGTCGGGCCGTCCCACGCCTCAATCACTGTTATCGAAGGATAGAGCGCCCGCAGCCAGTTCGCCCGGACAGTCAGCGGAATATTCGAGGTGTCGGGGCAATCGTAAATCACCACGATCACCTCGTCCATTTCGGCAAGCGCGGTGTCAATTACGAATTGATGCCCGCGATGCAGCGGCGCGTATTTTCCTAATGTCAAGCCTCGCGTCATTCGATATAACAAGCGGCGTCAATAATTTTTATGAGGTTTCAGGAGTGCAAACGCTTGCTTTTGCAGCCTGCGAAATCAAACACTCACGCGGCAAAAGCAAGCGTTTGCGCTCCTGAATTGTTCTATTGATCGTCGCGTAACGCATTGGCGGGAAGGCGATATTTTTCGAAGATTTTTTGATACGTCCCGTCCGCTTTCAATCGCGCAAGGCTCGCATTGATGTCTTCGACAATCTGCTGCGCTGCTGGCGTTTTCTGGCTGACGATAAAGTACAGCGGCTCAGAACTGACTGTAAAAAGCGGCTCGATCTGGTCTAAAAATCCGGAATCCATCTCTTGCCGCGTTAAGGTCGAATATTCCTGAATAAAGCCATCAATCCGCTTCAACAAGAGTTTCTGGTGATTTTGTCGATCCTGCGAGACCTCATCAAGAGGGCTCATAAAATCAGGATTATTCCGCAGCGTCGCATATTCATCGCTATAGACCGTGCCTGCAAGCACGCCGACCGTCATTGAACTCTTGATGACATCGGCCAATGTCTTCGCTGAATAATTTGCGGCTTCGCCTTTTCTGACAAAGAATCCAACCCCTTCCTGTTGGTACGGCGCTGAAAAATAGACAAATTTTTCGCGTTCAGCGGTTTTATTGGCTCCGGCTGAAATATCGAGCCTTCCTTCTTCGAGTTCAAGAAGCTGGCGTTTCCAGGGGATTTCTTTCAATTCGAATTGATACCCGGCATCAGTCAGAATTGCCGTGAGTAATTCGATATTCAGCCCGACAAGCTGATTGGAACTGTCGCGATAGGCAAATGGCTCCCACGCCGTCCAGCCCACCGTCACAGTGGCTTTTTCTGCGGCGGCGCAGGGAGTCAGCGTTCGCACAAACCAGAATGCCGCAAGAGCTACCGCCATCAGAATGCTCCGTCTTGATTTGTTCATATCGCCCCCCTCAATTGTCAAAAATTGAACTGATCAGATCAAATAATGCGCCTAAAAATGACGCGCCTGCCTCGGCAACTGACCCGGCGATTTCGGGAATATCGCCAACGACCTGAAACGCGCCTTCCATCAGATTGCCGGCAGCTTCAGCGGCAGCGCCCGCCATTTCAGGAATATTTCCCACCATCTCAAACGCGCCTTCGACCACGTTTCCAGCAGTTTCAGCCGCCGCTCCTGCCATTTCCGGCAGACGGCCGACGCCGTCAATCACGCCGCCGACAGCATCAGGAAGATGCGTGATCAATTCGCCGGTATGATAGGCCAAATCTGGCGCGATAAACAGCCAGTCTAACGAGTCAAGCGCTGTCCAGGCCGCAAGGTCGCCTGCTGATGGGTGTTCACGTCTCTGGCGCTTCAATTCGTCGAACAGCGTTTGCAGTTCGCCGCCATCCAGCCAGACGCCCTGGCAGGTGTCGCACACATCTACGACAATATTTTGAAGCTCGCGTTGCCGCATCGTCTTGAGGCAGGATGGACATTCGAGCAAGGCGGTTGCGCCGCATGACGGGCATCGGTCGCCAAGTAACGGCAAACGCGCGTGACAACGTGAGCAGGTGCGCGGGCTTCGGCGTTCAGAAATCGCGCCTGTTAAACTTTGCGGAAGTTTTTCAGCAGAGTAGGTCTGCTGCAATTCGCCTTGATCGAACCAGATGCCGCGACACTGTGGGCAGACATCAAGCACAATGTGCGACTGAATATGCTGTTGCAGTAGCGGAATATGACAGACAGGGCAGGTTCTCGACATGGCAACGCTCCTTGTTATTCTTCCAATTTAGGCCGGTTGGCGATTTCATAAAACTCGTACACGATGATGCCGGCGTCCGTGACCTGCATGTCAGCGAATCCGCGCGCCGCCATTTCGCGCATGATTGCCTCGGCTTCAGTGGAACTGAGTGACGTGCCGACGACAATGTCCGGGATTGCCAGCCGTCCGCCTTTTTCCTGCGCTAAACGAAGAATTTCTTTTTCTTGCAGGGCATAACGCGATTGTTCCTGCTTTTTCAACGCGATCTTTTTTTCGTTGGCGCGGCTGCGAAGCAGCAAAACGCCGCCAATAATTGGGGCGATACCGAATAGTATCCAAACGACAACGTCTGAAACATCAAATTTCCCTTTTGATAAATTCACAGCCAACCCCAACGAAAGAAAAGCGCCAACACCGATCAAGCCCCATGCTCCAATTGACTTCATCATCGAATTCTTCTCTCCTCTATTCTCGTTCTGACTATTGCGCGGGCGAACACAGGGGTTCGCCCGCGCGGTGATTACGCCGCCAACTGTTTCGCCAACTGCGACAATTTGACATAATGGCGGCGTTCTTCCTCAATAATCTTCCCGATCTGCGCATGGTCGCTTTCCGGCAGAAAGCCTTTAATTTCGTGATAATACAAAATGCTGTCGGATTCGCGGCTCAGGCTGTAATTAATTGCTGCGGGCAGGTCGCGCAATGCCTCAACCTCTTGCTGCGTCAATTCCGGGCGGAAGATGCTGATGTCCACATACGCTTGCAGGTATGCGAAGTAGTCCGTCGGGGCGCTCTCAACTGGCTGATAGTTGCTTAATCTGGTCAGCATCGCCGCAAAGATTTTTTGGTGGTTGGATTCTTCATCCGCTAAAAACGTAAAGAATGACCGCAAGTCTTCAGAACTCTGCTGTTTTGCCATTGTCGCATAAAATGCCTGCCCATTTTCTTCGATTTTCATCGCAATCGTAAAAATATCTCGAACATCGAATGTTGCCATACGCCACCTCTCTGTTTATGTGTGGTTTTCCGATCATTTCATTCGCCGAACACTCAACCCTCTGATCCCTTCTCCGTCTTATTCATGTCTCTGGCCACAAAAATGTCAAGAAAGAAACGATAAGAAACTACACGGATGCGTGTAAGAAAGGATGAGTGTTCAAAATGCGGTACGTAAATACTTGCGAAATATCCTTTCTTAGACGCATCCGTGTAGTTTCTCAAGCGCAGAGCATGAAGCGACGGTCATACCTGACATTATGCCTCGGAGTGGGCTTGCTGCTCATTTTCCCGTCAGGCTGCGTGTATCTCCGATTGTTAAAACTCCAGCAGCAGCTTGGCGCATTTGCCGAACACATCAAAATTGACACCAATTACGGCATTTCAATGGCGTTTATGCATCCGGTGCTGTATGCGCGGGATATTGTCTGGCTGATAAAAGGCGAACCGGCAATTCAGGCGCGTTGCGGGCGCTATGCGGTTTTCAAATATGACTTTCCGAAACGGTATGCGCAGCCCGGAGCGGCAGAACCGGAGGCGTTAAAAGTCGCAATCATTTTGGTATTCCGCGATGATAAACTCATCAGCGTCCGCTTGCCGAAGGAGTTTTCGCGGGTGATTCATCCGCAATTATTGGAAAGCTCGCTGCGCTCGATGGGGGGCGGCACGGTAAATAAAGGCAAGCGCGAAGTCGCCGGAGAGGTGGCGACGGGCGAGTTAAAAAAATCTGCGCCGATTCCCAACAAGCCCGATGTGGAAAAAATTCTCGGCCTGCCGTATGCCGTAACCGCGCAGAAAGGCGAAAACACGCTGTATTATCAGTACGGCGTCAATCTGAAATCCGATACAAAACGCGCTGCTGACCCGGTACTCGAAGTCTGGTTTTCATTCAGCGCCACTGATGACGCTCTGAAAAAAGCCAGATTTAGTTTTAATAATCTCACGGCAGCGATTAACTTTAGTTAACATGCCGCAGGTTCTTTCGCAGAGGCACGAAGATCGCGCTTCTGCGGTTTGCCCCTGAAAACGGCCAGTTTTCCCCAAATATGTTCTCTTCCCCTCTTCGTTGTCGAACGTGCCGACGAGGACGTCGGCGGCACAAATTTCTCTCAAAAATTCACGCCCCGAAACCGTCGGGTTAACCCGATAAATTCTTGCCTTGACAAAATCGGCGAATGCGTTATTCTTTCCACAATCGCGAATCGCGCTCATTTCGATTGATCAATCTTTTTAATGAGGTTGAGGAATATGATATATCATCGCATTCGTTTCTGGTTTATTGTTGTGCTCGTTCTTGCTGCCATCAGAAGCCCACTGCCAGCCTTCGCTCAACCCGGCGTGCCAACGCTCACTCCCGCGCCGACGCAAAACCTTGACCTGAATACGTCGTTATCCCGGACGCTTATCGCAGAACAACAACGCAAAGTGTCGTTAGATCGGGAACTTCAGCATATTGAACAGCTTGCCCTCAATGCTGAAACAGAAATTCACACCTATGCCATTCAACTCTCCACCTATAATAATTTATTATTAGTGGAAAATATTTCTGCCGAGGAACTGCAAAAAGTTCAAAAAGAAACGCGCGGAATTCTCGATGTGCTCAACTCGAAGAT
The DNA here is from genome assembly GCA_000739515.1 of Candidatus Moduliflexus flocculans. GTDB lineage: Bacteria > Moduliflexota > Moduliflexia > Moduliflexales > Moduliflexaceae > Moduliflexus > Moduliflexus flocculans. Next base: position 638,222 of record DF820458.1, on the reverse strand, counting down.
CAAGGAAGCGCAAGAGGTATCGGCCTCTTCGAAACAAGCCGGTTTCACGCTGTACGAGCAATATACCCAGAATCAGCAGCAATTGGAGGATATCCGGGCGGCAATCAGAACGAAGGGAACGCCTGATCCCCAAACTCAGCGCTTAGTGGCAACGCTGGAAAAAGTCACGTCCGCCTTAGAGCAAAATTATCACGCCGCTGAAAAAATTCAGGATGCCTATAATGAATTGTTAGACAGAATACAAAAAATATATGCTGAATTTCGTGCTCTGGATGAACGCGTGTCCGGTCAGTTGGAAACCCGTAAAAAACAAGAACTCTTAGAACGCAATCCCGATATTACCGGTTTGCTAAGCTCTGAACAATTCCTTCAGGATATGAAAAGACTCCGAATGCCGCTTGAGGTCATCAGGAACGCCGGAGGAATCGTTCAGGCATTGCGGCAGTTTTTGGGAAGATATGGCCTGAATATCGGGAAGATCGCATTATTTCTCTTGCTGGTTGAGCCACTAATGCTCAAGTTTCGCAGTTTCCTCAAAAAACTTGCATTCACGACCACATTCGCGCAATATCCCTGCCGCAACCTCCTCTTCCATATTTTAGATCATTCCTTCCCATTTTTAGAGATCGGCCTCTGTCTTCTGGCATATCAGAGCCTTGAGCAGGATGAAGTGATGATCATGTTGATAAATATCATCGTCACGGTTCTGCTGCTGATCCTTCTGTATCGCTGGATGGCTGATGTGGTGTCTTTTTGGAGTCGCGATGCGCGTGACAAACGAGTCTTGCGATGCCTGAAACATGTGCGCCGCCTGATGAGCGCGATTCCGTTCATCACGATATCGAACCTGTTTCTTCATCTCTTGCTCGGCAATTCCAGCTTGATCCTCCTGCTTGAGCGGTTCGCGCTGGAAATACTGGCCGTTGTCTGGACATTGATGTTTTCGAAACGCATGGCGGATTTGCCGCCGGGACACGCCTACTTTACGACCGATCCTAAACGCCAGCAGACGATAGATACGATGTTAGTCGGATTGGCCTATATGATCAGCACAGGCGGCCTTCTGATGGAATTGGCTGGATACGCAGCCTTTGTGCGCTATTGGTACAACGGCTGGCTGCGAACGCTGGGCATTTCGCTCTGGGGATTTCTTCTTTTTGCGGTAATTCAAGAATGGGAACAGCATGTCAAAACGATGGACATGGCCGAACAATCCGGAAAATTGCATCAAATCGAGTGGTTAGTATTTCGTCTCTCCTGGTTTCTGCTGCCGATATTAGTCTTTACGCAGTTGTTAATTGCCTGGGGCGAAAAAGATATCGTCAAAACCAACCTGCTCAAAATTCTCTCCTATCCGATTCCGCTTGGAAGCAGTATGCACTTCAGCATTCTGCGCCTTGTGTATGGCGGAATTGTGCTGATTCTGGTCAATTTCTTAGTGCGGACGTGGCGCTGGGTGTTAGCACAGCGAATTTTGGTCGGGAGCGGCTTGCAAAAAGGGATGCAAGCCTCAATTACCACTTTATCGGTCTATGGCATCTGGCTGTTCGGCCTGATGATCGCCTTAAACGCGATTGGAGTAGATACGGCGACCTTAACAGTGGCGTTCGGAGCGCTCGGCATCGGGATCGGGTTTGGCTTGCAGAGCATTTTCAACAACTTTATCAGCGGCTTGATTCTGTTGTTCGAACGCCCGATTGAAGTCGGCCACGTGCTGGAAATCAATGGCGTCTGGGGGCAGGTCGAGACGATTAACGTCCGCTCAACCGTGATTCGCACATTCGATAATTCGGCGATTATTATTCCGAATGCCGATATTATCAGCAACCAGGTGACGAACTGGACGTTTCAGGATGCGCGGATGCGTCGCGCCATTAAAGTCGGCGTGGCGTATGGGAGTGACCCGAAACTCGTGGAACAGACTCTCTATGAAATTGCCCAGAAACATCCCCGCGTGTTGACAAATCCCGCACCGCTTGTGCATTTTTCTGATTTCGGCGAAAACGCGTTACTCTTCATTTTACGTTTCTGGACATTGTTAGATTATGGTGTGCCGACGGAAACAGAGATTCGCATCGAAATTGACCGCACCTTCAAAGAAAAAAATATCGTCATCGCCTTCCCTCAACTCGATGTGCATCTGTATCGCGAGCAAACGAAGGCCGACGAAGACGTTGGCGGTACGGGATTTCCGTCTAATTTATAGATCAAGCAGTTCAGTATCTTACAAAAACGACAACGAATAGGAGAAGAAAACGAATCGAAGGCGTGAAGCGGTTCGAATTCGTTCCTTTTTTCAATTCGTTGTCGTTTTTGTAAGATACTGAAGTTTATTTTTTGCATGGCACGCTGCGATTATTTTAACAAAATTTCCGCCAATTGATTCAAATTCGGATCGCCGCTGTTAAAGACCGGGATGTCTGTGAATTCGGAGAGTTCGCGCATCGAGAGCGGCGAACTTGAGCAGCGCCCGGAGAGCGCGTCCGGCACGAGCTGAAACTGCTCTTTCAGAACGCGCAGCCCGCCAATCGCGCCGAACGCATCCGACGCGCAAAAAATCAATTTATGAATCCGCGAGGTCACATCCGGCGAGCGCAGCAGCATCGCGGTTTCTCGCTGAATGATGCCATCGGCAATTTCGACGACCCAGAAATTTTTCGGATTATTGGCGAATTTTAAGTCTAATTGATGGAAAATATGCAGGATTTCGCTTTCTTCAAGCAAATAGGTCGAAGGATAGCCAATATGCGTGAAATCGGCATAGGGGCTGGCGCCCGCGTCGTTCATGCGCAAAATATCTTTCAGGCTCGCCGTGCCGGTCACTTTCGACGCCCTGACGATATGCCCCATTGTGCTGAGCGCCCAGCAGCAGGCTGTCGCGGCCATGCTTTTGCCGGAGTTCATGGACGTGCCGCAGACGAGAATCATCTTCGCGCGCGGAGTTTTTTTGGTCTGGTGGTTTGCTTTAATCAACGGAAAATCCCGCGTATTTAACACGCGGCCATCTTTATCGCAGATATAGCCCAGAATTTTGACGCGCGTCGGGTCTTTAATCATCGCGTTTTTATTTTTCACGGTGCCGATCATCCCGGATCGCGCCAACAAATCCACGTCTTCGTCAAAAATTTTCGGCACGAGCCCTTCGTAATAATCTGGCGCATACCGGTTGCCATAGACAAAAATCGCCCGCGTGCCGTTATGAATCGAATGAATGCGGCCTGACGAATTTTCTAACGAGGAATGCTGACCGATCCGAACGATTTGTCCATACGCCATATCGCCGACTTCCGGCGCTTTTTCAAGCGTTTCATAATATTTGACATGCCGTTCTTTGATCGTAATCGCCGCACTGGGCAAAATAAAGCCACGTTTGATTGTTTTCATGATTGTTCCAGACCGCACAGGTTTTGAACACCGGTGCGGTCTTTTTGTCCGATCCTAATAATAATGCTGTAAATGTGAGCATTCACCATGCAAAGCGAAACGGCGAAAAAGGCAAGAAGAAACGTCGTGAAGAATTCAAACCCGAACGGAAACCTCACAGGTTTTCAAAATCTGTGAGGTTTTCAGCCTTCAAAAATTTCTTGCATAAAACATGATTCTCTGACAGACGTTTACTTGTTACGAATTCATTATAATTCCGTGCCGACGAGGATGTCGGCGGTACGACGCCTCACAACTACGAATAAGAAAAGGGAACGAATTTGAGCGGCTTCTACGATTCGTTTCCTTCTTTATATTCGATGCCATTTATGATCTTCTTCGAGCTGCTCCATAACATCACGTTATTAGTGACGTTCAATCTGATCTACCTGCTCATTATTCGGCGCTGGAAACCGGGCAGCTTGCTTGCGCAAGGCTTGTCAGGTCTGCTGTTCGGCGTTGTTGCAGTGCTGGGGATGATGATGCCGCTCAAGCTCATGCCGGGGATTATCTTTGATGGCCGTTCGATCGTTATCAGCGTCGCGGGGTTGTTCGGTGGCCCGCTTACGGCAGGGATCGCGGCGTTCATCTGCGGGGCGTATCGCTTGTATCTCGGTGGCGCAGGCACGTGGGTCGGCGTCAGTGTGATTGCGGAAGCGGCCATTGTTGGCAGCGCTTATCATTATTGGAGTCGGCGCAATCCGCAGGCGCTGCGCCCGCTGTGGCTGTTCGCTTTCGGCGTGCTTGTGCATGTCATCATGTTAGCGCTGGTGATCGGGTTGCCCGGCGGCCTGTCGCGCCAGGTACTCAGCCAGATCGCGCTTCCGATTCTCCTGCTCTATCCCCCAGCCACCATGCTGATCTGCGGACTTTTTCTTTTACAGCAAACGCTCCAACGAGATGAAGACGCGATGCATCGGAGCGAACAGCAGTATCGGGAAGCGGAGGAATCGCTGCGGCAGAGCGAGAAACGGTATCGCTCGCTCTTTAATGGCATGACCGAAGGGTTTGCGCTGCATGAAATCGTCTGCGACGCCGCCGGTGTGCCATGCGATTATTGTTTTCTGGAAATCAATCCCGCCTTCGAGCGGCTGACCGGCTTGCGGCGCGAGAATGTGATTGGCCGACTGCAAACCGAACTCCTGCCCAATGAAGACCCGAAATGGGTCGAAATGTATGGGCGCGTCGCCTTAACCGGCGAGCCGTGTCAGTTCGAAAACTATTCGCCGGTGCTGAAGCGGCATTTCGAGGTCTTTGCGTATTGCCCCGCGCCGCGCCAGTTTGCGGTGATCTTTATGGATATTACCAATCGCAAGCATGCCGAGCATGAAATTCACCGCCTCAATGCCGAGTTGGAACAGCGCGTGCGCGACCGGACAGCGCAACTTGAGGTCGCCAACAAGGAACTTGAAGCCTTCAGCTATTCTGTTTCGCACGATCTCCGCGCCCCGCTGCGGCATGTGACCGGCTTTGTGGAGTTATTGAATAAACGCGCGCCCGCCGCATTGGATGACAAGAGCAAGCACTATTTACAGGTCATTTCAGAAGCGGCGCAGCAGATGGGGCAATTGATTGACGATCTGCTGTCGTTTTCGCGGATGGGGCGCGTGGAGTTGTCCAAAACGACCGTAAATATGGGGCAGCTTGTTCAGGAAGTTCTGGCCATGTTACAGCAAGATACGCAGGAACGAGAAATCACCTGGCGCGTCGATCTGCTGCCAGAAGTCAGCGGCGATCCGGCGCTGCTGAAAATTGTCTTGACGAATCTGATGACCAATGCGCTGAAATTTACCAGAAACACGCCGCAAGCCGTCATCGAAATCGGGCATCGCGCAGATGCCAATGAAACAATTTTTTATGTGAAGGATAATGGCGCTGGTTTTGACATGAAATATGTTGACAAGTTGTTTGGCCTGTTTCAACGGTTACACCGGGCAGAGGAATTTGAAGGCACCGGTTTAGGGTTAGCGAATATCCGCCGCATTATTCATCGGCACGGTGGCCGCGTGTGGGCCGAAGGCGCAGTCGAGCAGGGCGCAACCATGTATTTTGCATTGCCAAAAGACACAACAACGAATTGAAGAAGGAAACGAATTCAATCCGCCTCTGATAAGCGATTCGTTCCTTTCTTCAATTCGTTGTTGTTTTGGTTATGACCGCGAATCTCAAAAAAGTGTTAGTTGTCGAAGATAATTCCAATGATTTGGAGTTGACGCTGGAAGCATTGGAAGAATATCATATTGCGAATGCGGTTGACGTGGTGCGGGATGGCGCGGAAGCGCTCGATTATCTGTATTGTCGCGGCGTGTTTGAGGAGCGCTTGCCATATAATCCGGCAGTCATCCTGCTCGATCTTAAATTGCCCAAAGTGGATGGATTGGAAGTGTTGCGGGCGATCCGGTCAGATGAGCATTTGAAATTCATTCCCGTTGTCGTCCTGACCTCGTCGCGTGAAGAACGCGATTTGATGACGAGCTACCAATTAGGCGTGAATGCCTATGTCGTCAAGCCAGTCAACTTTTATGATTTTATCGAGGCCGTCAAACAATTAGGCATGTTTTGGGCGATTATTAACGAGACGCCGCCTCTGGATAAAACGCCGGCCTGATATCTTTGCCAATTTAACGGCAGGCCACTCGCATCAGATGAAGAGAGTGTATGAAAGAACGACTCTGTATTATTCATCTCGAAGATAACCCTTTTGATGCCGAGCTTATTGAGGCGCGACTGGAAAGCGAAGGGATTGCTTGCGAGATCAGGCGCGTTGAAACAGAATCTGACTTTTTATCAGCGATCAGTATTGCCGGTGTTGATCTGATTCTTTCTGATTACGCGCTGCCGACCTTTAATGGTCTCGCTGCCTTGACATGGGCGCGCGCGCATTACCCCGATGTGCCGTTTATTTTTGTCACTGGCGCAATGGGGGAGGAAAAAGCTGTCGAATCCATGAAGCAAGGCGCAACAGATTACGTGTTGAAACAGAATCTTGCCCGGTTGGGGACAGTCGTGCGCCGGGCGTTACGCGAAGCCGAAGAACATCTCAAACATAAGCAGGCAGAAGACGAATTACGGTTTCACAGTCAAATTCTGGAGCATCTGACAGAAGGCGTTCAATTGACAAGCACGCGGAATGAACAGATCGTCTATGTCAATCCGACATTTGAACGCCTGTTTGGTTACGAGGCGAAAGAGCTGATCGGACAACATGTGAGCATCCTGAACGCTCCCGCAGAAAAGGGCACTGATGATATTACCCGCGAAATTGTCACGTCCCTTACCGCGCATGGAGAATGGAGAGGAACAGTTCATAACATTCGAAAAGATGGGACGATGTTTTGGAGCTATGCCAATATCTCAACCTTTACGCATCCTCAGTATGGCGACGTCTGGATTTCCGTGCAGGAAGATATTACCGAGCGTAAACAGGCTGAAGAGCAAATTAAAGCCGCATTAGCTGAAAAAGAAGCGTTGTTGCGCGAGATATATCACCGCACCAAAAACAACATGCAAGTCATCCGATCTATGCTCGTGCTGCGGGCGGCAATGCGTCAAAATCCCGAGATTACCGCATTTGTGCAGGAGATTGAACAGAAAATCCTGACAATGGCCTTAGTGCATCAAAAACTGTATGAATCGCATGACCTCTCACAGATTCAACTTCAAGAGTATCTGGAAGACCTGATCTCCTCATTGATGCAGAATTATGCCGAGGTCTCGCGTAAAATTGCCTTCAAATTACAGGTAGATCGTATCATGGTCTTGATTGACACAGCCATTCCATGTGGTTTAATTATCACTGAACTGTTGTCCAATGCATTGCAATATGCCTTTCCTGAAGGTCGTTCAGGGGAAATACAACTCAAGGTATCCCGTATGCCGCAAGGCATGATCGAACTGTATTTTGCTGATAATGGGGTTGGAGTTCCAACAGGTTTTGATGTTCGAGCGCAAAAGAGTTTAGGACTCCGCACAGTCGTTGGACTTGTTGAACACCAATTGATGGGAGAAATCTCCAACGATCTCCGCGACGGGGTCGCATACACCATTCGATTTCGCGATAATTTACACGCGCTGCGGGTATGATTATGAATAAACAGCCATCACGTCAACGTCTTCGGAAAAGTCTTTTATGCATCATGTTCTTATTGCTGCCAGTCGTCTTCAATTATGTCTCGCCTGCATTGATTATCATGGGGGCAAGCGAAGGCATTCTGAATGGCAGCGCGATTGTGTTTATTACTTTATTTTTTTCCTCGCTGTTGGTCGGTCGAGCCTTCTGCGGCTGGGTGTGTCCGCCGGGCGCAACGCAGGAAGTCTGCCGTTTTGCCAATGACACGCCGGCGCGAGGCGGAAAAGGCAACTGGATTAAATATGGTATCTGGCTGATCTGGATGGGAATCATTCTCGCGATGGCGATTCGCGCAGGCGGGTATCATGCGGTCAATTTTCTCTATATGCAGCCGCCGAGCGGCATCAGCACAATGACCGTTGCCGACTATATCCGCTATTATGCGATTGTCGGCGTGATCGTCGCGTTCACCTTGCTTGGCGGGCGGCGACCGATGTGTCATTATTTCTGCTGGATGGCGCCCTTCATGATCATCGGCACAGCTATCAAAAACGCGGTCAAATGGCCGTCGCTGCATCTGAGAGCCAATAAAGACGCCTGCATCAACTGCAAACTCTGCACGAAACATTGCCCCATGAGCTTGAACGTACATGAGATGGCGCAGACCGGTTCGATGAAAAATGCGGAGTGTATTCTCTGCGGCGAATGCGTGGACAATTGCCCGAAACAGGTCATCAGCTATTCATTCGGAACGCCGCAATAAAACAACAACGAATACAAAAAAGGAACGAATTACGTAATGTTTTGACAACCCATGTAGGGGCAGACTCCCGTGTCTGCCCTGTATTTTCGGGCGAACACAGGGGTTCGCCCCTACATTTCGTTGTTATTTCCATTGATGCTGTTTCCCAAACAAGACGCGCCGATTTTGCGGCGTCTCACTACGAATTTCGGCGCAATCACGCTGTTGCGGGCGCGATATGTGCGGCAGCATTTCAGCCGCCATACGCACGAGGATTTTCCCGTCGGCGTGATTGAAGAAGGCGCGTTAGGGTTTGATTATCGCGGCGAAAGCGTGATTGCGCCGCAGGGGAGCATTAATCTCGCCAATCCCGGCGAGCCGCATAATGGTCACGCGCTGCGCGACTCCGGCTGGACGTATCGCATGTTTTATCTCGATATTGACGCGATGCGGCGGATCGCCTCCGAAATCAAGGACGTTCCTGCTGATATTCCGTTTTTTACGTCCGGCGTGCTGCATGATCCCGCGCTTGCAGCGGAATTGCGCGAGCTTCACGCGGCTTGCGAATCTGGCGCATCCGGGCAATTAGAAGTGGAAACCCGGTTATTGTTGACATTCGGCCAATTGATTAGCAACCACGCCGACAGCCGTCCGCAGCCACGCCGCATCGGCGCGGAATCACAAGCTATCCGCCGCGCAAAAGCCTACATTGACGCCTGCTATCGTGAAGACATCACATTACATGACCTCTCCCGCGCTGCGTTTCTCAGTCCATTTCATTTAGCTCGCGTTTTTCAGCAGGAAACCGGCCTGCCGCCGCATGCGTACCTGATTCAACAGCGGATTGTTCACGCGAAAGAACTGCTTCTACAAGGATGGGGTTTAACTGAGGTGGCTTACGAACTTGGGTTTGTGGATCAAAGCCATTTTCATCGCCATTTCAAGCGCATTGTCGGCATGACGCCCGGCGAATACCGCCGCGCCGTTTACGCCGCCTGAGCGATGCGCTGCGCTGCCGTCATCGGACGCGCTTTTGGGGATGTCAGCAGGCGAGCGACCGCCGTTTTTACGCGCACTGTCCAGCGGCGCTGCTGCTGCGCTTCCGCTAAATTCCAGAGGCTGTTCAACATCGTATTCAACAGCAAATCCACCGTATCCACTGAGGCATCCTGCTTCGTAATGCGCAACGCCTCAGCCTGCGCCTCGCATAAATCCGCTAACGTATGCGGACTTGCGGTCTGTTGACTGTACTGTTCGACCAATCGGCAGAAATCCGCGACAGAGGTATGATCGGGTTGAATTGAAAGCGATGATTGTTTGCGCATATCGGCCTCCTGCGGTATTTGGTCTTTTCAGGGAACGGCAGCCGGCAACGGCTTCTCTTCACATCATGTGATTGCTCTCACCCACCTGTGCCCGGCGTCGTTCCCTTGCACTGTTATCAATCAACTATACGATGCAACAACTTTCTAAATTTGTCAAGAAGAGTTCTTGTAAAAATATAATATTTTACGAACAAAAGGCAAAATAAGCCCATTCGAGGTATTTTTGTTCTTCTATAAGAACAAAGAGGCAGAAACAACAACAACGCGGAAAAATGTTGAAACCAATTGAGAATTCAGGAGTTTTCGATGAATGTGAATACAGGATGCCACAAAGAAATGAATTCGTCAAGAAGAAAAAATCAAATGAAAAAGATTACAATTTAAGAAATTTTCAGCACAAGAACAGCAAGAATATACAAGACCCTCACTTCTTTTTTACCTATATTACCGCTGTCGTCACATTCTTCGTATGAACCATTTTCAGCATATTCGACAGGTTGACATGATGAAGAGGATTGGAGATGGCGCAATTTTAATCCTGTTCATCATGTTAATCCTGTCCAAAAATAACCAATGAAACATCTTCGCGCGTATCTTGATTTGTCCGCTGCTATGGCGATTGTCGGCAGTTCGGTGGTGGTTGGGAAAATGATCACCGCCCATTTTCCGGTATTTCTTGCCGGAACGCTGCGTTTTACGGTAGCATCCGTGATTTTACTTCCACTGTTATCTGTTCGAGAACAAAGCGCTCGGCGCGGCATTCTTCGCAAAGACTGGAAGATTCTGTTTCTGCAAGCGTTTTGCGGCGTTTTTCTGTTCACAATCTTTCTGCTGTTTGGCTTGCGCCTGACCAGCGCGGCGGAAGCCGGGATCATCACCAGCGCGTCTCCGGCGGTATTGGGGCTGATTTCGATCATCTGGCTGAAAGAGCGGGTAACGCGCAGTGTGTATGCTGGCATCGGCTTGACGGTGTGCGGCATTCTGCTCGTGAATGTCCTCGGCAGCGTTGCGAACGCCGAACGCGGCGTCATGCCGTTGGCGGGGAATCTGCTGATTTTCGGCGCAGTTGTCGGAGAAGCGCTGTTCAGCATCTTTGGGAAAATGCTGAATAAAATGATTTCGCCGCTTTGCATCGCGACTTGGATGAGCGTGTTCGGTTTGCTGCTCTTTCTGCCGCTTGGCCTGTACGAAGCGGTGCAGTTCGATTTCTCGACATTGAGACTGGCAGATTGGTTGACAATAGTGTATTCTGGCGTGATCGTGACAGTCGTGGCGTTTCTGTTTTGGTTCTCAGGATTGGCGCAGGTCGAAGCAAGCCGCGCAGCGGTGTTTACCGGCGTCATGCCGCTCAGCGCCCTCACGCTCTCGGCGCTGCTGTTGCGCGAGCCAATTTCTTATGCCCATTTGCTCGGCTGTCTCTGCGTTTTGCTGGGCATCGGCCTGATTACGCGAACAACGCCGCAAACTCGCAGCGAAACCGCCTGCGTCGTCTTGCCCGCTGAACAGTAAAACGATAGCGGAACAAATTGGATGCTTGACAACACAATGACCTCTCTCTATCATGGCCGAAAACGCGATGAATCCCTTTATTATGGAGATAAAAGAAATACAGTATTATGCGCGATGATTGGACAGACCTGTCAGATACCTTCACGGTGTCTGCCTGGTCTGTTCAATGCAAGTGAATAACGCTGTACGTGAGCGAATGTTCGGATGACAGAGATACTGCATGGCGTATTGTTGATTCGGAAAACAGCAGGCATGACCTCGCACGATGTCGTGGCGCAGATCAGGAAAATTTTTCAGACGAAAAAGGTGGGACATGCCGGAACGCTCGATCCATTTGCGACCGGCTTGTTACTCCTCTGTCTCGGCGACGCGACTCGAATCGTTCAATATCTGACTGACGGCGAAAAAACATATCGTGCCGTCATGAAACTTGGCGAACGGACTGACACGCAAGATTATACTGGAAAAATTATCGAGCGGCGCGATGTTCCGGCATTGACAACGGAAGACGTGGAAGGGATGTTCGCCAGATTTACTGGCGAGATCGCGCAAGTTCCGCCGATGTATTCGGCGCGAAGAGTGCAGGGACAGCGGCTCTATGAATTAGCCCGCGCCGGAAAGGAAGTCGAACGCGAGGCGCGGCCAGTGACAATTCGCGAGTTGACGCTGACCGCGATGACGCTGCCATATCTGCATCTTCAGGTTGTCTGTTCGAAAGGGACATATATCCGCGCGCTTGCGAACGATCTCGGCGAGGCATTTGGCTGTGGGGCGCATTTGACGGAATTAGAACGAACGCAAAGCGGGCGCTTTCTGCTGCACGACGCCATGTCGCTTGAAGAACTTGTCGCCATGCGCGACGACCGCGAACGCTTGCGGCGCTGCCTGCTGCCGATTGATGCTGCGCTGGCGGAATGGCCTTCCTTGACGCTTGACGAAACCGCCGCCGGGCGTATCGCGCATGGCGCGGCAGTTGCGCTGCCGACAGAGGCCGGGGAGATGTTGCCGTCAAGATCAAACGTTCGGGTTCATAATCAGGCCGGGACGTTGCTTGCATTAGCGTGGATCGAGTATCTTCCTGAAACCGAAGAGGCAAGCCTCCTCAGTCAAATTCACCCGTTTATGGTCTTTGCGAAACCCTGATGAACACAGGAGGGCTGTGAAGTTTTGTCATGAAAAGCAAGCGTTTGCGATCCCGCAAGTCGCAGAAAGTCAGGAAAAATTCGCAGGTTGTGCGAAAAAAATTGACAAACCGCATTTTTTTCTTTACAATTCCCCATGTTTTCAATGTGGTAGCCTTCGTTTCGCTTCTTTGTAGGTTATTTCGTGATTCTCTGACTACGGTGCATGTTTTGTGAAAAGCATGTTGACTGTTATCAGAGCACAACAGTAGAGGATAGTAGCATGTCAGTGAACAAAGATCAGAAAAAAAATATCATTGAAAGTCATCGTACACACGACCACGACACAGGCTCACCAGAAGTTCAAATCGCTTTGCTTACCGAACGCATTAATCAATTAACCGAGCATTTTAAGGTACATACCAAAGATCATCATTCCCGCCGGGGGTTGCTGAAAATGGTTGGAAAACGCCGTCGTTTGCTGGATTATTTGAAAGGCAAAAGCGTCGAGCGGTATCAGAAATTGATCGGCGAACTTGGGCTGCGGAAATAAGACAATCCCGAGTGTGTTCCCTCTACGGCCATTTATGATTGTCTCATCATGTTGAAGATTGGGGCGTTGGTTGCGTTCATCGCGATCAACGCTTCATCTTTAAGAAAGGTATTGATTTATGTTAAATATACAAACCGTACAAGCGGAGATCGGCGGAAGCGTTATTTCAATTGAAACTGGAAAGCTCGCCAAACAAGCGAATGGAGCAGTGGTCGTTCGAAGCGGAGAAACTGTAGTGTTAGTTACTGCCGTCGCCGCAAAAACCGGGCAAAAAGGGATTGATTTTTTCCCGTTGATGGTGGAATATCGTGAAAAAGCGTATGCCGCCGGAAAAATTCCCGGCGGCTTCGTTAAGCGCGAAGGCAAACCGGGGGATCATGAAGTCTTGACGGCGCGGCTGATTGACCGCCCGATTCGTCCGTTGTTCCCGGATGGATATACCAATGAAGTGCAGATCATTGCGACCATCTTGTCGGTGGATATGGTCAACAGCCCAGATATTTTAGCGATGATCGGCGCATCTGCCGCGCTGACGATTTCGAATATTCCATTTTTAGGCCCGATTGGCGCGGTGCGCGTGGGGCGTGTAGATGGGAATTTCGTCATCAATCCTCCGTATGACGACCGGCTGGAAAAAAGCGATATGAATATCGTGTTGGCCGGAACGCACGACGCGGTCATGATGATTGAAGGCGAGGCCAAAGAACTCCCCGAAGATGTGCTCGCTGACGCAGTCGTATTCGGACATGAATATATCCGAAAATTGACTGATATTCAGAATGAATTGCAGCAGCGCGTTGGGTTGGCCAAACAGACCGTCGCTGTGGCAAGCGAAGACCCGCTTCATGCGAAAATCGGCGCATTTGCCCATGAACGTATCCATCATTATCTCTATGAACAGGGCGAAAATATCAGCAAAGAACTTTATCAGGAACGCATTGACCAGATTTTCGAGGATACGCTGGGAGAATTTACGGACGCCAACGCTGAAGAAGAGGATGAAGAACGCTCGAAAGCGATTGCGGAAATTATTCACAATACTGAAAAGCAGGTGTTGCGTTCGACCATTATAGATAAAGGACGGCGGCTGGACGGCAGAGCGACGAAAGAAATTCGCCCGATTAGCTGCGAAGTGGGAGTTCTGCCGCGCACGCACGGTTCGGCGCTCTTTACGCGCGGCGAAACGCAAGCGCTCGTCGTGACGACGCTCGGCACGGCGATGGACGAACAGCGGCTCGATACGCTGGAAGGGGAAAGCAGCAAGCGCTTCATGCTGCATTATAATTTCCCGCCCTTCTCTGTCGGCGAAACCAAAATGCTGAGAGGGCCGGGACGCCGCGAAATCGGACATGGTTTTCTCGCCGAACGTTCGCTGTCGCAGGTGATTCCACCGGCTGAAAAATTTCCATACACGGTTCGCTTGGTGTCTGATATTTTAGAATCGAATGGCTCGTCTTCGATGGCGACCGTCTGCGGTGGCACATTGGCGCTGTTAGATGCGGGCGTGCCGTTGACGCGGCCAGTGGCCGGGATTGCGATGGGCTTGATTCATGAGCAAGGCAAAACCGCGATTCTGTCGGATATTGCCGGTGTCGAAGATCATCTCGGCGATATGGACTTGAAAGTGGCTGGCACGGAAGTCGGCATCACCGCGATTCAGATGGATTTGAAAATCAGCGGCATCACGCACGAAACCTTCAAGCTTGCCCTGGTTCAGGCGAAAGAAGGACGCTTGCACATCCTGTCGAAAATGAACGCTGCGCTCAACACGCCGCGTGAGGAGCTTTCGCAATATGCGCCGCGCATCTTCACCATGAAGATTGACCCGGAAAAAATCCGCACCGTCATTGGCCCAGGCGGAAAAGTCATTCGTGGCATCGTCGAAAAAACTGGTGCGAAAATTGACATTGAAGATGACGGCACGGTCAATATTGCGTCCTCAGACCATGCGGGCGCAAAAGAGGCGATTCATATCATCGAGCAATTGACGGCGGAAGCCGAAGAAGGGAAACTTTATCTCGGCACGGTGAAATCGGTCGTGGATTTCGGCGCGTTTGTCGAAATTCTGCCCGGCACGGAAGGCTTGCTCCATATTTCGGAAATTGCCGAACATCGCGTCAAAAAAGTGGACGATGAAATCCATGAAGGCGATGAAGTGTTAGTCAAAGTTCTCGCAATTGACGGGCGCGGTAAAATCAAGTTGAGCCGGAAAGCCGCCATGCGCGAGCAGCAAAGCAAGGAAGAGGCGGCATAATACAGCATTATTCATAAGTTTTGAACCTCACGCAGGAGTGCGAAATCTTGATTTCGCTGTCAAATCAAGATTTGACACTCCTCTTAGCGGTTCAATGCGATTGAATACTGCTATACCTCGTAGTTAAACAAAACCCCCGATATTTTTCATGAATGTCGGGGGTTTTTTGTTGCACGTTAGCTGTCAGACACGTTCAAAGTGTCTGACAGCTTTTTTACTCGCGCACATTTCGCAGCCGATATAGCAACAGCAGAATCGCCAGTGCCCCGAAAAACAGCGTTGATTGTAAAAAATTCCAGCGCGTTTCCGCCAGAAGATTGGCAACTTGATAATAATTGCAGCAGCCGATATACGCGACCGCAAGAAGCATCATACCAGAACGCTTCAGCGAAGATGACGCCGCCAGCGGCACAATCGCGGCCAGGATCGGGAGCAAAATGCCGTAATGATGTTCCCAGGCAATCGGAGAGGCCATCGTAAAACTCAGCGCCGCTAAGCTGAAATCCGCCACATTCGCCTGCTGTCTGCGGCAATTCCAGAACAGCGCCATGCCGATCAGCAGCAAAGAACTGAGCGTCGTGCCCCAATAGACTATCGGATGATAGGGCGCAAAATAGAAGGCGTGACCGCGCACATTCGTGCCGTTGAACAAGATGCGATGCAAGACGCCGTTGACCGATTGATTCGGGTGATAACTTTCGCCGAATTTGCCCATATACGAAACCGCGTGAAGATAATCGAACAGGTTGCCCCAGCCATAGGCATAAATTGAGATGCCTAACATCACGGCGGCAGTTATGGCGATTCCGGCAGCAAAACGCCATTCTTTCCGAATCATTCCCCATAAAAGCAGCAAGCCAAGCTGCGGCTTAATCATGCTGATCAGGCCGATCAATACGCCTGAGATTTCTTTCTGCCCCGCCATCCACGCCCAGAGCGCACACGCAAACCAGAGGTAGAGCCAGGCTTGAATCTGCCCCAAATGATACGATTTCACCACCGGGTAAAATGTCAGCGTATAACAGATTGAAAGCAGCCACCTCGTCGCAATTTCCGATTTCGACGGTGGCGCGGCGGCGCGAAGCGCGAGCGTATAAATCTGGAAGATCACGAATATCGAAAGCAAAATGCTGCCCCAGCCGATCAGATTGGCGACGGCGTTGAATCGTTCTCCCGGAAACAGGCGGTAGAGCGGCTGCACGAATAATAAACTGCTGGGCGGATATTGAAACTTATCATGCCGCTGAATCAGCAAATCGGAATACATGACATTCCGCCCCGGCTCTTGTAAATAGTCTAAGGCGGTGTACATGTGCGACCAGGAATCGGCGAATTTATGTGCCGGGGTTGTCACAAAAAAGCGTGAATAAAATAAGGTCGTCACGTCGCTCACCTGAACGAGGACGACATTGATGCCAATCGCGCAGAACAGGCAGAAGAGCAGCAGATTGCGCGTCAGCGGCGAGATCATCTCCCACCAGTACGGCTGCGTCGGCGGCACTGGCATCAGTGCACCAGACACAAGGAGCAGCGCGAGGCTCGCCCATGCCACGATAAAGACGAGTTTCACGAGTTCCCGCGCAAGTTCCAGCCAGTACGCGCTTACGCTCTTCGGAACGGATTCCACTAAATAGGCGCGAGACAGCGTCGCGCGGCTATGCCCGGGAACGCGCCAGAAAGCCTTGAATCCCGCCTCGCCTACCCCCTGCATGTAGCGGATTGTGATGGCGTGAAATCCTCGTTCCAAAGAGATTGTCCCTGTTCGTTCTATCAGGCCATGATCGCCGCGATTATCCACCAGCAGATGTCCGTCAAGCTGAATTTCCGAACCGTCATCAGAGAGCGTGCCGAATTCATACTCGCCTGAGCGGGGGATAAAAATCCCACCTGTCCATTCGACGCTGTAATTCTCCTGAATGGTGGCGAACTGCGCTCGCGGCGCGAACCGGCGGAGGTTGATTGTATCTTCCCGAACGGTCAACATCGGCTCGCCCTGCCACTCGCGATTATTGTAATAGCGGCCAATCAAGCCGGGTTGCAGCGGATCATATAATAGCAAAAGAACCGTGCTGATGACGAAAATCGTTCCATACAGGAGCATCTTGCGCCTGAAGCGCATGACGACGCGAAATTTATAGAGAAAAGAATGCCCGATTCTTGACAGCGTTTTTAAGAAGGCGATCCAGGCAATTGGAGGAAACAACGCGCCAACAAACGCAGACCGCGCGATGAGGGTGAGGGCGAGGGCAATCTGCGCGTCAGTCGGCGTCTGTACGCGAATTTTCCAGACGCCAATAATCAAAGAAAATCCGCCTGTAAAGGCGTAAACAGTCAGAATTCCAAGCTGAAAAAGAATCAGCGTTTCTAAGAAGACAGGGAAGAATGTCTTCCATCCCGATTTCGACAAATACATCCGTATTGTTCCTCCACCTCCGCGAACGCCCTTTTTCTGAAAAGGGCAATATAAATAACTCATGTTACGCAGCCGATTCGAGACGAATGACCGCACCCTCCCCTCCGGGGAGGGGGTGGGGGTGGGTTCTTGACACGAGCAATCACTCACGGACGAACCCACCCCTTGCCCCTCCCAGGAGGGGAATTGTCGGCGGCGCTGCGTAACATCAGTATATTGGCCTTATGACGGTAGAGACGCCCCGGCGGGGCGTCTCTACGGGAATAGAAGATATATTTAACACAATTGGTATAACTTCTATCACGCACGCCGAACTATGAAGGCCGTTCGTTGTTGTCAAGATATTCTTGCCCGTTCGATAATCCCGCCGCCGAGCACAATATCGCCGTCATAAAACACCGCTGATTGTCCCGGCGTCACGGCGCGTTGCGGCTGCTCCAGGATGACTATCGCCTCTTCAGGCGTTTCGCCCGGCAGAACGGTGGCAGGCGTGGCGGCGTTCCGATAGCGGATTTTTACCTGGCAATTCAAGGGAGCGGACAGGCGTTCCAGCGCCATCATACTCAAGTCTCGTGCGGAAAACCGGGAGGAAAATAGTTCCTGATTTTCGCCAATCACGACAGCCTTCGTCTCAGGATTCAATTCGACGACGTAACGCGGGCTGCCAAGCGCGACTCCTAAGCCTTTGCGCTGCCCAATCGTATAAAGATGAATCCCCTGATGCGTACCAAGCACGCGCCCGCTGGTGTTGGTAATGTTGCCAGAAAGGTCTTTTCCGGCGGGGAAATAGGTGTCTAAAAATTGCTGATAACTCTGATCAGAGACAAAACAGATTTCCTGGCTTTCCGATTTCTCAGCCACTTCTTGCAGGCCAAGCGTTCGCGCAATATGGCGCACTTCTTCTTTCGTCATGCCGCCTAACGGAAACAGGCTTCGCGCCAATTGTTCCTGCGACAGGCGATAGAGAAAATAGCTCTGATCTTTCGCGGCGTTCGACGCGGCGCGAAGCACATAACGGCGATAGGCGGCATGATATTCGCGCTTGACATAGTGGCCGGTTGCCATTCCCTCCGCGCCCAATGCCTGCGCGTACCCAAAGAGTGTGCCGAATTTGATTGTCGGATTGCAATATACGCACGGATTAGGAGTGCGTCCGGCATAATATTCTTCGCAAAAGTAGCGAATAATTTGCTCGCGAAATTGCTCGCGAATATCCATCACATAAAGAGGGATTCCCAAATTTTCGGCGGTGCGCCGCGCATCTTGAATATACATCGGCTCGTCATCAGCGTCAGGCGGCGGAGATTCGGCGAGAAATTCGCGTGACCGCGGTAGCCGCATCGTCAGGCCGAAAATATCATATCCTTCCTGGCGCAGCAGGGCTGCCGCGACAGAACTATCCACTCCGCCGCTCATGGCGACGGCAATTCGCGATTTCGTTGGCGTGTTCAGAATAAACTGTTGTGGTTGCATACCATCTCCTCCATAAAATATTCTATACCTCAAGACTTACAAATGAGTTATCTGTCAACCTCTTTTTTGGGCAGGATAACAGCCGCGATGTTCAAAAAAAATATTCAGGCAAAACTGAGCGTTTACAGGCGAAACAGATATCCGCGAGTAAAATCCTGCGAAAATGAGTTGACAAATTCCCGTTGCCTCCTTATTTTTTGTCGTAAGATTCTTTGACATAAAAGACTACTTATCTATAGTCTTTGTTTGGAGAACTTAGAAAAAACCTTGTGTTACCCCACATACTAATGCTCGAAGATTGTTGTGATCTTGCGCGTTCATGGTGAGTAAGAGATGAATGTGTGAGAGGAACAGTTTTCTATCAGCAACGGAGTGTGACGCTAAACAAGAGGTTCGTTCTGAGATTCCTTACTCCATCCTGTGTTTGTTTTCTTCTTTAAGACGTTATCCGCTTTAAAAAATCCTCTCACCTGACATTGTTATATTACTGCAAGATTTTATTCATCTCTGCCCGCCCGGGTGCAGATGCGTAGAATTATTGCCGCTCTGGCAGACATGCGCCGATAGTAATGGGGGCTGCTGTTGAAGACAGAGGTTTGTCTTCAATTGCAGAAAAATACTATTCGATGCGTGGTGTACCTGCATTGGTAAGGAACTGTGTTTACGCATATATCTCAGGACATCTCTCCATAAGCGTTGCGGAAGGATATGACAACAGCGCAATATGCCAAAATCGGGGGGATCATGGTTTTGGTAATGTTCGTATGTGCCATTCCCCAGGGATATGCCGAATCGCCTGTCAAAGAGGCCGATTTTCAACGAATGGGCAGCAAGTATGGCGTGTCGCCATATTTGTTGTTAGCGGTCAGTATCGTAGAGAGTCAAAACGGTGAGTTACTTGGGAAGTATGAAGTCAGCAAAGTCGTGGATAATACACAGTTAGCATATTTGAAAAAAATTGCCCGCCACACCGGGCGAGATGTATCGGAATTCAAAGGCTCAGCAGCCGGAGCAATGGGATTCATGCAGATTATGCCATCCACGTTTCATACGTATGCGCAAGATGGCGATGGCGATGGAATAAAAGACCCGCTTAATCCGCATGATAGCTTAGCAACGGCGGCCTATTATTTAGCGCGAACCATTGCCTTGAAGAAAAATGTGCGCAATGCGTTAAAAAGCTATAATAATAGCGTGGAATATTGTGAAAGCGTGGTTAAGCTTTCGCAAAAATTAGAGTTGGAGACAACCTTCGCATCTCGCAAATAAATAGTAATATCGAGGAGGTTAAGATGTAGGCGGGTTGAAGAAATAAAAACGGGGCGTGGAAAGCCGCAGGTCAGACGAGAGGCGGCCTTCTGCGCCCCGTTTGCTTTTGAGGGACGCCGTGAATTTATTATTTGACAAGGTTTTTTATTGACGATAAGTGCGGCAAAGAAAAAAGAATAGTCGCTATGTACGATCCACACACTGAAACGCTTGACCAACTTCGCATCGGAAATTTGCGCTGCCTCCAACCCCGAAAAGGCTATCGTTTCAGCGTGGATGCGATGTTATTGGCGGATTTTCTCCGAGTTGAGCGCGATGAGCGCCTGATCGATCTTGGGTCTGGCAGCGGCATTTTGCCATTATTATGCGCGGCCTTGACTGCTGCGCGTGAAATTGTGGGCCTCGAATTGCAAGAGCGGCTGGCGCAGTTGGCGCAACGGAACGTGGAATTGAACGAATTGACTGCCAGAATTCGGATTGTTCAGGGCGATTTAAAACAGGTCTCGCATCTGTTTCGCGCAGGCGAATTTGACGTATTATGCTCGAATCCGCCGTACCGCAAAATCGGCAGCGGACGTCGGAATCCTGGTACAGAACAGGCGATTGCCCGGCATGAAATTGCGTGCGCGCTCAATGACCTAACTGCGGCTGCCAAATATCTTGTCAAGCCCGGAGGAAAAGCCTTCTTTATTTACCTGCCGGAGCGTTTGAGCGAATTGTGCGTAGCCTTAACCAGCCATCGTTTAGAACCAAAGGCGATGCGCTGCGTGCATTCTCATGCGGCAGCCCCGGCGTCATTAGTGTTGATTGAAGCTCGTCGAGATGCCGCTCCCGGAATGGATGTGTTGCCACCATTATTTTTATACGATGAGGAAAATATTTATTCAGAAGAAGCCAAACGAATTTTACGAGAAAATGGATGTTAAGTAACGTTAAAAAATACCTTCGGCGTAGACCTCACAGGCCTTCAAGACCGGTGAGATTTCTTGTACGAATTTATTTTTTACATTTTACTAACTGATGTTACGCAGCGCCGCCGACAATTCCCCTCCTGGGAGGGGCAAGGGGTGGGTTCGTCCGTGAGTGATTGCTCGTGTCAAGAACCCACCCCCAACCCCTCCCCGGAGGGGAGTGTGCGGTCATTCGTCTCGAATCGGCTGCGTAACATGAGTTACTAAAAGGAATTCTCAGGATAATTTTCTTCTATGAATACGCAATGGAAAATCTTATCAATTACAGTGGCTCAGAACATCGCGGATGTGATCTCAAATGCTCTTGTTGATTTCGGGTCGCAAGGGACAATGATAGAAGATATTCCTACGCAGCCAGATCATTGCGTGATTACCGGCTATTACCCTGAATCGGAGAATCTTCTGGTATTGCAGACGCAACTCCAAGAATATGTCGAAGAATTACGACAATTAGGCGAGCAGGTCGGCCAGGTTGAGATAAAAACGGGGATATTGGAAAACGCGGATTGGGGGTCAAATTGGAAACAATTTTTCAAGCCGACGCGAGTCGGGAAACATTTAGTCATTAAACCCTCATGGGAAGCATTTGCGCAAGAGTCGGGAGATCTCGTGATTGAGCTTGATCCCGGCATGGCGTTTGGCTCTGGCTTGCACGCCTCTACTCGCCTGGCTATCGCATTGTTGGAACTCTACATGCCTCCCGCCGCGTTTGTGCTGGATGTGGGGGTTGGCTCAGGCATTTTAAGCATCGCCGCCGCTCGTCTTGGCGCAGATTACGTCCTGGGCGTTGATATTGATCCCGACGCGGTGGCGGTGGCGCGCGAGAATATCCATAATAACGCGCAACTCATCCCCTCGAAAAATTCTCTTGAGGATCGGATCGAACTCGAAGTCGGCTCAATAGATACATTAGAGATTCACCATCGTTTCGATTGCATTGTCATGAATATCCGCCCGAATGTGATCCTGTCGCTCATGCCCTATGCGATTTCATCCTTGCAAACCGGCGGCGCAATTATTTTGTCTGGCATTCTGGAAGAAGAAGGCTCGGCGCTGCTTCATGACATCCGCGCGTTAGGCTTTACGCCGCATCATCACATCACTGAAGATGGCTGGATTGCCTATGTCTTATCGCAAATTTAATAGAACATTGGTTGGGCTGATTTCCCTGATTCGCGCTGATGCTGAATAAGCGTTGACCACGTCAAACGCCACAGTAACATCAGTAAAAATCAGTCCTATCAGCCCAATCACTGTTCTATTTTTTTATGTCAACGCATCGTTTTTTTGTTCCGCCGCCGCAAATTCGCGATGGTGAAGTCTGTTTGCGCGGCTCGGATGTCTGGCACATTACGAAAGTGCTACGGCTCGGCATGGGGTCAGAAGTGGTCGTCTTCGATGGGCGCGGGCATGAATATCGCGTTGTGTTGGAACGAACGAAACGTCAGGAAATCTGGGGACGGATCGAGGATCAATGGGAAAAACAGACGGAATCGCCCTTAAAGCTATCGCTCGTGCAAGGGATGCCGAAAGGGGAGAAACTTGATCTCATCATGCAAAAAGCGACCGAGATCGGCATGTTCGAACTGATTCCGTTGGCGTCCGAGCGGTCGCACTGGGCAAGCATCTCCAGCCAGATGTCCGCGGCGAAAGCGCATCAACGTCTCGAACGTTTGTCACGTATCGGCATCGAAGCGGCCAAACAATCGTGTCGTTCGTCTGTGCCATTCATCCGGCCTATCGTGACCGTCGAGGAATTTCTGGCCGCGCCGCCGAACGCCGATTTGAAACTGCTTCTCTGGGAAGAAGAACAGGGAAGACGCTTGAAAGAAACATTACGCGCAGTTGCGCAGCCGATTGTTTCAGCAGTCGTCGTGATTGGCCCGGAAGGCGGATTGACGCCGGAAGAAGCGCGCCGATTTCAGGAAAATGGATTTCTCTCGGTCTCGCTCGGTCAGCGCATTCTCCGCACCGAAACCGCTGGGATTGCGGTGCTAAGCATTCTGCAATATGAGTTCGGGGATTATTAAGGACTCATGTTACGCAGCCGATTCGAGACGAATGACCGCACCCTCCCCTCCGGGGAGGGGTTGGGGGTGGGTTCTTGACACGAGCAATCACTCACGGACGAACCCACCCCTTGCCCCTCCCAGGAGGG
>DF820458.1:592253-614915 GCA_000739515.1 Candidatus Moduliflexus flocculans | reverse complement strand
GGACGAACCCACCCCTTGCCCCTCCCAGGAGGGGAATTGTCGGCGGCGCTGCGTAACATCAGTTAAGGAGTGTCAACACAGAGCGTTGACACTCCAGCAATCTGCTGCATTGTCCCAGGGCTGTTAAGTTCTGTCATTGCGAGCGAGCGTCAGCGACGAAGCAATCCAGCATGCAACGAGATGGCGTTGTCGTTGACGCTCCGCACAATGACACACTTACGAGAACTTAACAGCCCTGCTGCGTTGTCCGGGAAATTCTTTGTCCCCCCGACGTCCTCGTCGGGCCTGCGAACGGGGACGTTCGCGGTACAAGGCGCTCCCAAAAACTTTCTGAACATTGTACTACGCCTGAATATCCAGTAATTCATATACCTGTACGCTCTGCTCTTTACCTTTCAGCTTGACAGGGGGGAGTTTATTGATCGTGGCGAGATCGCGGATGGCGCGATAGGTGCAATTGCTGATGAGAATCTGCCCGCCTTTCGCGATGGATTGAAGGCGAGCGGCAAGATTGACATTATCGCCGATGGCGGTATATTCAAGGCGTTTTTCTGAGCCGACATTGCCGACGACCGCATCGCCGGTATTAATGCCGATTCCGACATGCAGCGTTTGCTGCCCGGCTTCTTGCTGCCGCCGATTGAATTCTGCCAGGGCGTGTTTCATGCCAATCGCAGCCCTGGCCGCTCGAATGGCATGATCTGGCTGATTTATCGGAGCGCCGAACAAACACATGATGCCATCGCCTAAAAACTTGTCGAGCGTCCCTTCATGCTCGTAAATCACGTCAATCATGCAGGAAAAATAGGCATTCAGAATCTGTACAACTTCCGTTGGTTCCAGCCGTTCCGTCATCGGAGTAAAGCCGCGAATATCAGCAAAAAGAATTGTCACTTCGCGCTTTTCGCCGCCCAGCAGGATGTTTTCGCCAGACACGCTGATTTTTTCGACAACTTGTTTGGTCACATAACGTGAAAAAGTATCTTTTAAGCTGAGATAACGCCGAATTTCCGATAAATCGTGAAACACCATCAATACGCCTAATTCCGCGCCGTCAATATCTTGCAGCAATGAAATCATCAGTCCAAGCGGCACTTTGTGGCCGTCTTTTTTCAAAAACTCGACTTCTTGATAGGCGGCTGAATGGTTTTCATTGATGCAGGCCAAAATAATGTCATTCAGGGCTTCGTTTCCGGCGTATTCGAAAAAAATTTCGAAATATGTCCGCCCCAACACGTTATCTGCCGCAATTCCAAGAATAGATTCAGCGGCATGATTGAATGAAATAATGCGGCCATGAAAATCAAGACTGACAACCCCATTATTCATGCTGCGGAGGATCATTTCATAGCGCTGGCGCTCGATTTCTAACGCGGTGGACATTTGGTACTGCTTGAGCAGGTTTTCAGCGGTCAGCAGCAGGTCGTACTTGTTCCAGGGTTTCTCGATATATTTATGCAATCCGGCGTGGTTAATGGCGTAAGTCACCGCGTCAAGCCCGGCCTGACCGGTCAGCAGCACTTTCATCATCCGGGCATCCTGCTGATGCAAGCGTTCCAGCACATACTGCCCCAACAGATTCGGCATGACCTGGTCGCAAATCACTAACTCGACGCGGCCATTTTCCCGAACAATGTCATTAACAATCTCGAACGCTTCCTCACCGCTTTCAGCCATTTCGATTTGATAGGCCGCGCCGAAATACTCAGCAAGATGAGCGTAGAGGGATTCTAAAATCCCCGGATCATCATCAATGCAGAGGATGTATTTCTGTTTATGATCCACAAGGCTATCGAGGGAATTGCGCATTTATGAGCTTGCCACTTCGTCGCTGGAAATAATGTCAATCAATTTGCCCTTATCGAGGCAAAAAACCTTTTTTCGCATTTTTTTGATTAAATCCACATCATGCGTGGCAATCACCACTGTCGTGCCGCGTTGGTTAATTTCCTGAAACAACTGCATAATATCCATCGAGATTTCAGGATCAAGATTACCAGTCGGCTCATCGGCTAAAACTATCGGCGGGTTATTGATAATCGCCCTGGCAATGGCAACGCGCTGCTGCTCGCCGCCGGAAAGACGTAAGGGAAATTCATCGCGCCGATCTTTCAGGCGGATGTATTGCAGCAGCCGCATCACACGAGGCGCGATCTCTTTTTTGGGAATCCCCGTCACCTCCAGCGCAAAGGCGATATTTTCGAAGACCGTTTTTTGGGGCAGGAGTTTGAAATCCTGAAACACCACGCCAATATTTCGGCGAAGATAGGGAATACTCTCTTTTTGCAATCGAGCAATATTGAAATTATTCACAAGAACAGTCCCTTTGGTCGGCAGGTCTGCGCGAAACACCATCCGCAGCAACGTCGTTTTTCCTGCGCCGCTTTTGCCTGTGATAAAAACAAATTCCCCTTTTTCAATCTGCATGCTGACGCCATCGAGCGCGGGAACGTCTCCGCTGTAGGTCTTGCTGACATTAAAAAATTGAATCATGCGCGATATCCTTCGTGTTCGGTCATTTGGGACACATCAATCGTTGTCTCCAAATTTTATTCTCTCCCCTTTCCGGGCGTCAAGAAAATTATGTGATTCTCTGCAAAACTCTTGAAGTAAGAAAGGCCTCACCGGTTTTCGAAAACCGGTGAGGCCTGGCGAAGAAAATCAATGCGGGGTTTCTTTGTCGGCGCCGAAGGGGGAAATTTCGCGGAGGCGCGTGATAACCGGAGGAAGCTGCTCGATAATATAATCAATATCTTCTTCGGTGTTATAGCGGCTCAGGCTGAAACGTACCGAGCCGTGCGCGGCGGTGAACGGCACGCCCATCGCGCGCAGCACATGCGATGGCTCTAACGAGCCGGAGGTACAGGCCGAGCCAGATGACGCTGCGATTCCGGCTTCGCTGAGCATCAGAAGAATCGCTTCGCCTTCGACATATTGAAAACTGATGTTTAGCGTGTTCGGCGTACGCTGCATCGGATGGCCGTTGACGAGCGCATCGGGAATCCGCGCTAAGAGTTCTTTTTCCAACCGGTCGCGCATCGCCTTGACACGAGTCTGTTCGTCATTCAGTGACAACGCGGCTAATTCCGCCGCTTTGCCGATGGCAACGATGGAGGCCGTGTTTTCCGTGCCGGGGCGCCGCCCGCGCTCCTGATGCCCGCCGATTAAGAGCGGGCGGAATTTCGTACCGCGCCGGATGTAAAGAATGCCGATCCCTTTCGGCGCGTGGAATTTATGGCCGGACAACGCCAGCATATCCACCATATCGAGCTTTTGTAGGTCAATCGGCACTTTTCCGGCGGTCTGCACCGCGTCGGTGTGGAAGAACGCGCCTTTTTCTTTGGCGATCCTCCCGATCTCCGCAATCGGGAAAATTACGCCGGTTTCGTTATTGGCGTGCATGATTGACACCACTGCCGTATCATCATGAATGGAGTCGCGGACTTCGTTCATATCCAGCATCCCCTGGCGATCTACCGAAAGAAACGTGACGCCGTAACCGCGCTTGGAAAGCTGCTTGCAATAATTCAGCACCGCCGGATGCTCGACTTTTGTGGTGACAATATGCCGTTTTTCCGGCGCGGACATCAACGCGCTGTGAATCGCCATATTATCGCTTTCCGTGCCGCAACTTGTAAAGATAATTTCCGTTGGTTCGGCGTTTAGCATGGAGGCGACGCGCTCCCGCGCTTCAGTCAGCTTTTTTTCGACCTGTCCGCCGAAATAGTGCATACTGGACGGGTTGCCATAAAATTCGCGTAAATACGGAATCATCTCCGCGATCACCTGCTCGTCCACCTGGGTGGTGGCGTTATTATCTGCATATACCTGACGTTTGGCCATATTTTCTAAATCCTCCCTGAAAAATAGTACATCGAATCATTCATTTTTAACAGTTATCAGGAGTGTCAAATCTTGATTTGGCACGCGAAATCACTCCTAAAAATTTACATTCCAGTGTGAGATTATTTTTCTGCAATTTGCCGGGGTTTTCACCGTGTTAGGTTTCTCAATATATTCCTGTGAATGAATGTCAAGCCCTAAACCGCGTTTAAGTAACTCTCCAGGTAATTATTTAGGTTTCAGGAGCGCCAAAACGTGCTTTGACAAGGCGGCCACGCCGCGCCGCTCTGGTTCGTTCGGGCGGGCCGACGTGCGCTGAACGTGTCGAAGTATAACAATTGATTAAGGATTGCGGGCTGTCAATTTCTACAACAATGTTATAAAAAATTTTTTCACGCTTTAATCGCGATCTCTGTTTTCTTCGCCAATTCTGAGTCATTTCATTGGAGCGGCATTTCCCTTTATACAGCGGGAAAATCGGGAGAGCGCTCAATAGAAAAGACCATTTTGATAAAGTCTGTTCTCGAATATTTTAGAGTCGTGACAAAATTGTTATATATATAGTTTTGAATACAAAAATGAAGATTTTTAAATATTGACATACATAAATGTTATTTTTATATAAATAAAATCATGATTATTCTGTAATATGGTGAAAATAGAAAATATTATAAATGATGTAACGCTAAATAAAATAAGATGTTATCACTATAAATCACAAAAAAACGCATTCTGTTATGCGTTGTTGGCATGGCTCTCGCATTATAGAAGAAACGTCGTTAGTAAAGTGTAAATAAAATATGAATAAAATATGATGTTTTAATGGATAAAGGGAGAAGATTGTATGAGAAAAGTTGCAATCTACGGAAAAGGCGGGATCGGGAAATCTACCACAACACAGAACACAGTCGCCGGATTGGCGGAGATGGGCAAAAAAGTCATGGTCGTCGGCTGCGACCCGAAAGCGGATTCGACCCGCTTGCTGCTTGGCGGGTTGTCGCAGGATACGGTGTTGGATACTCTGCGGAATGAAGGGGAAGACCTCGATCTGGAGGATATTCGCAAATTCGGATTTAAAGGCACGGTCTGTGTTGAATCGGGCGGGCCGGAGCCGGGCGTCGGCTGCGCGGGACGCGGCATTATCACTTCGATTAACATGCTGGAACAGTTAGGCGCGTATGACGAAGACGAAAAACTCGATTATGCTTTCTACGACGTGCTTGGCGACGTGGTGTGCGGCGGATTTGCAATGCCGATTCGCGAAGGGAAAGCGCAAGAAATTTATATCGTCGTGTCCGGCGAAATGATGGCGATGTACGCGGCCAATAACATCTGCAAAGGGATTTTAAAATTCGCGGAAGCGGGCGGTGTGCGACTCGGCGGGCTGATTTGCAACAGTCGTAAAGTTGATAACGAATACCAGATGATTGACGCGCTCGCTCAGAAACTTGGCACACAGATGATTCATTTCGTGCCGCGCGATAACATGGTGCAGAAAGCGGAAATCAACCGCAAAACGGTCATTGATTACGCGCCGGAGCATCCACAGGCTGACGAATATCGGACGTTAGCGAAAAAGATCGATCAGAATCAGATGTTTGTTATTCCGAAACCGTTGAAAATCGAGGAATTAGAGTCATTGTTAATGGAATATGGCATTATGAACTAAACAGATGCGCATCGTATCCCCGACGTTCTCGTCGGGCTTGCGAACGAGGACGTTCGCGGTACAACGCGTGACATTTGCAGGGAGAAAAAAGGAGATTGTATTATGGGATTGGTGATGATTCGTTCGATTGTTCGGCCTGAAAAGGTGGATGAAGTGTTAGAAGGGCTGATGGAAGCGGGGTTTCCAGCAGTGACAAAAATGGCGGTGGTGGGGCGCGGCAAACAGCGCGGCATTAAAATCGGCGACATAACGTATGATGAAATTCCCAAAGAATTACTGCTGACAGCGGTGGAAGATAAAGATAAAGATTTTGTAATCAAAACCATCATTAAAGCCGCCAGAACAGGCGATAAAGGCGCATTCGGTGATGGGAAAATTTTTGTGACGCCGATTGATGAAATGTACACAATCAGTTCAGGCATGAAAGAAAATGCTGATGGCACAACTGAAAAGGTGACGGTATGAAAGAAATTATCGCAATCCTCCGCATGAATATGATGAATAAAACCAAACGCGCATTGGCTGACGCGGGCATTCCTTCGATGAGCGCGAGAGAAGCGCTCGGCAGGGGCAAGGGGCTGGTGGATTTCAAAGTGCTGGATGGAGCGGAAAAGGGCTATGAAGAGGCTATCGCTCAATTAGGCCAGAGTCACCGACTCATTCCAAAGCGAATGCTGCTGACGGTCGTGCCAGATAAATTAGTCGAAAAAGTGGTCAAGACGATTATTAAAACCAATCAAACGGGCAAAGCGGGCGACGGCAAGATTTTTGTCATGCCGACGCTTGACGCGATACGCATCAGAACCGGCGAATCCGGGGATGAGGTTCTGGATGAAGGTTGAGGCTGCCACAAAACTTATGAACCACGAAACACGCGAAAGACACGAAAAATTCATCGAACACTCATTGGATTGATACTTCTGAACAATCCTGATAAAAACCTATAAAAATCAGCGAGAATCAGTCCAATCAGTGTCATCAGGGTTCTATTCCTTTCGTGTATTTTGTATGTTTCGTGGTGAACAAATGGGGTGAATGATTCATGGGAGCGATGATAGAAACAAACGAGGTCGAAATGGAACATATCGCTATCGATCCGGAACGCGCAAAAAAAGAATTAGTGGCGAAATACCCGGCAAAGTTAGCTCGCAAACGGGCGAAACAGATTGTCGTGAATTCAATAGATGAGAAAAATGAAGTCCCGGAAATTCAATCGAACGTCAGAACGTCGCCGGGCATCATTACGCAGCGCGGCTGTACGTATGCGGGCTGCAAAGGCGTAGTGTTGGGGCCGACGCGGGACATTATTAATATCACGCACGGCCCAATCGGGTGCGGTTTTTATAGCTGGCTGACGCGCCGCAATCAGACGAATCCTGACGACAGCGAAGATAAACACAATTTTATTACATACTGTTTTTCCACCGATATGCAGGAAGAACAGGTCATTTTCGGCGGCGAGAAAAAATTGCGCCAGGCCATTCAGGAAGCCTACGACATCTTTAAGCCGAAAGCGATTGCCGTGTTTGCCACCTGTCCGGTCGGGCTGATTGGCGATGACGTGCATTCCGTCACCCGCGAAATGAAGGAAAAACTCGGGATCAACGTCTTCGGGTTTAGCTGCGAAGGGTACAAAGGCGTCAGCCAGTCGGCGGGGCATCATATCGCCAATAATGGCCTGTTTACGCATATTATCGGGCGCAATGACGAAATTAAAGGCGGCAAATATCGCGTCAATCTGCTCGGCGAATATAATATCGGCGGCGACGCGTTCGTCATTGAAAGGCTGTTTGAGAAATGCGGCATCACGCTGGTCTCGACATTCAGCGGCAATTCCAGCATTGACACATTTGAAAATTCGCATACTGCCGATTTGAATATGATCATGTGTCACCGCTCGATTAACTACGTGGCTGAAATGATGGAAACAAAATACGGGATTCCCTGGATTAAAGTCAATTTCATCGGCGCGGAAGCGAGCGCGAAATCATTGCGCAAGATTGCCGAGTACTACGGTGATCAGGAATTAAAAGACCGCGTGGAGCAGGTGATTGCCGAAGAAATGGCGCCAGTGATGGCGGCGCAAGAGGCCATTCGCCCTCGCACGCAAGGCAAAACCGCCATGTTGTTTGTCGGCGGCTCGCGGGCGCATCATTACCAGGAATTGTTTACGGAACTCGGCATGAAAACGGTTGCCGCCGGGTATGAGTTCGCGCATCGCGACGATTACGAAGGCCGTCGCGTGTTACCTTCGATCAAGATTGATTCCGACAGTCGGAATATCGAAGAACTCGAAGTCGAGCCGGATCCCACGCGCTACCGTCCGCGCAAATCTGAGGAAGAAATGGCTGAATTGCAGGCGAAAGGCTTCCGTTTCAAAGACTACGACGGCATGATGCCGGAGATGGAACAAAAAGCGCTCGTGATTGACGATATCAGCCATTACGAAAGCGAAAAGCTGATTGAACTGTATAAACCGGATATTTTCTGCGCCGGCATCAAAGAGAAATATGTCATCCAGAAAGCGGGCGTTCCGCTGAAACAATTGCATAGTTATGATTACGGCGGACCGTATGCGGGCTTCGAAGGCGCGATCAATTTCTATAAAGACATTGACCGCATGGTGAATAGTAAAATCTGGGGCTACGTCAAATCGCCCTGGCAAAAAGAACCGGAACTCAGCGCAACTTATGCGTGGGAATAATCCATCGTAAAGGCTCAGAGACGCGAGAGAAAAGCTGTCAGACACCTTGAAGGTGTCTGACAGCTTGGAAGTGTGCATGTCGCGTTTTTGTGCCTTCGCGGTAAGAATAGATCATAATGTTACTACGACACACAACAGCAGAAGTGGCAGAACGTTCGGCGTTGACGATCAACCCGGCGAAAACCTGTCAGCCGGTTGGCGCGATGTACGCGGCGTTGGGAATTCATAATTGCCTGCCCCACAGCCATGGCTCGCAGGGGTGTTGCGCTTATCATCGCAGCATGTTAACCCGGCATTACAAAGAGCCGATTATGGCCGCGACCAGTTCCTTCACCGAAGGCGCTTCCGTCTTCGGCGGACAGGCGAATTTATTGCAAGCGCTGGAAACCATGTTCAGCGTGTATAATCCGGATATTGTCGCGGTGCATACGACCTGTTTGTCCGAAACCATCGGCGACGACATCCCGCAGATTACCGCGAAAGCGATAGACGAGGGCAAAATTCCGAAAGGGAAATACGTGATTCACGCCAACACGCCGAGTTACGTCGGCTCGCACGTCACCGGTTTCTCGAACATGACGAAGGCGATGGTGGATTACTTAGCGGAATCGAATGGCAAGAAAAGCAAGCGCGTTAACGTGATTCCGGGTTATGTCGAGCCGTCGGATATGGCGGAAATGCGCCGGATATTGGTGGAAATGGGGATTGACGGTATCATGTTTCCCGATACCTCGAACGTGTTAAATACGCCGTTGACCGGTAAATTCAATATGTACCCGAAAGGCGGCACGACCATCGAGCAGTTAAAAATGAGCGGCAGCAGCCTCGGCACGTTAGCGCTTGGGCGGTTAGCTTCTGCCCCGGCAGCGCGGGCGCTCGACACAAAATGCGGCGTGCCATGCGAAATCATGGACATTCCGATTGGCCTCTTAGCGACTGACCGCTTCGTGGATACGTTGCGGAAAATCGCGGGCGTGGCTGTGCCGGAATCGCTGAATTTCGAGCGCGGGCAGTTGGTGGACATTATTTCCGACATGCACCAGTATTTGTACGGCAAAAAAGTCGCGCTCGTCGGCGATCCCGACCAGTTGACCGCGTTGACCGAATTTCTGGTTTCGATGGACATGATGCCGATTTACGTTGTGACCGGCACGCCGGGCAAAAAATTTGAGCGGAAGATTAAGGAACTGACGAAAGACGTGCCGCATGAAGTGAAAGTGAAAGCCGAAGGCGATATGTTCCTGCTGCATCAGTGGATCAAGAATGAAAGCGTTGATTTGCTGATCGGCAACACCTATTGCAAGTATATTGCGAAAGACGAAGACATTCCATTGGTGCGGTTCGGCTTCCCGATTCTCGACCGCGTCGGCCATAGTTATTTCCCGACGGCTATCAGGGCGCGATCCGCCTGTTAGAAAAAATCCTGGACGCACTGCTTGATCGCAAAGACCGCGATGCGTCCGACGTGACGATGGAATTAGTGATGTAAGAGAGACCTGTCAGACACCTCCAAGGTGTCTGACAGGTATAATGATTATGAGCGCGATTCCGATCCTGAAAGAACGGCAAAAACAGATTTATGAAAAAGGCGAAGGGAGCGTACCGTTCGACCTGCAATGTGAAAAACAGAGCGTCGCCGGATCAGTGAGCCAACGCGCCTGCGTCTTTTGCGGGTCGCGGGTTGTGCTGTATCCGGTCGCAGACGCCTTGCATGTCGTGCATGGCCCGCCCGGCTGCGCGGTTTATACGTGGGACATTCGTGGCTCGCTTTCCTCCGGGCCGGAATTACATCGCCTCAGTTTTTCAACTGATTTGACCGAAACCGACATTATTTACGGCGGCGAAAAAAAGCTGTATCATATTGTAAACGATTTGATTGATACCTATCATCCGAACGCTGCGTTTATTTACTCTACCTGCATTATCGGCGTCATCGGCGACGATGTCGGCGCGGTTTGCAAGCGCGTCGAAGCTGAAAAAGGAATTCCAGTGATTCCGGTGCATTCGGAAGGGTTTAAAGGGACGAAAAAAGATGGCTACCGCGCCGCCTGCGAAGCGCTGTTTTCGCTGATTGGCTCAGGTTCGACTGAAGGAATCAGCCCGCGCAGCATCAATATTTTAGGCGAATTTAACATCGGCGGCGAAGCCTGGATTATTAAAAAATATTACGAACGCATGGGCCTGCAAGTCGTGTCAGTCATGACCGGCGACGGGCGCGTGGATGAAATCCGGCGGGCGCATGGCGCGGCACTGAACGTGGTGCAATGCTCCGGCTCGATGACGACGCTCGCCAAAATGATGAAAGAGACGTATGGCATTCCGTTCATCCGCGTCTCGTATTTCGGCCTGGAAGATATGTCGAGCGCGTTGTACGACGTGGCAAAGCATTTTCCCGACGCGCCGGAATTGATGGAGCGGGCGCGGGCGTTGGTGCGGGATGAAATTCAGGCGATTACGCCGGAATTGAAAGCGTATCGCGAAGATTTGCGCGGAAAAAAAGCCGCGATTTATGTCGGCGGCGCGTTTAAAGCGTTTTCATTAGTCAAAGCGCTGCGTTATTTGGGGATGGAAATCGCGCTGGTCGGCTCGCAGACGGGCAATCCCGACGATTACCGCCAGCTTGAGGAGATGTGCGACGCCGGAACGGTCATCGTGGATGACGCGAATCCGCTGGAACTCTCGAAATACGCCTTAGAAAAAGATATTGATCTGATGATTGGCGGCGTGAAAGAGCGCCCCATTGCCTATAAATTAGGGATCGGTTTCTGCGACCATAACCATGAGCGCAAATTGCCGCTCGCGGGCTATGTCGGCATGGTGAATTTCGCGAAAGAGGTTCACGCCAGCGTCACCTGCCCGATCTGGAAACTCTCGCCGCGCCGCTCCAAAGGCCGCGTGCCGGGGATGATTCGAATGTAATGAATTCCCCTCCTGGGAGGGGTAAGGGGTGGGTTGCTGAAAATAGTAATATCTCAATGGCAACAACCCTCCCCCAACCCCTTCCAGGAGGGGAGTTAACGGCTTCGCCGCTAAAAGATGAAAACTATAACTGATTACAAAGCGACGAAAAATGCGTGCAAGCTCTGTTCCCCGCTCGGCGCGTCTTTAGCGTTTAAAGGGGTTCGCGGCGCAGTGCCATATCTGCACGGCTCGCAGGGCTGTTCGACCTATATTCGCCGCTACATGATCAGCCATTTTAAAGAGCCGATTGACATCGCCTGTTCGAATTTTTCGGAAGAATCGGTGGTATTCGGCGGCGGCGCGAACCTGAAACGGGGGCTTGGCAACATCGAGCGGCAATACGCGCCGGAATTGATCGGCGTGGCGACGACCTGCCTGAGCGAAACCATCGGCGATGATGTCGCGATGTTTCTACATGAATATCGCGCAGCGCGGGAAGAGGGGAATGTCACGCCCATCGTGCATGTCTCGACGCCGAGCTACAAGGGAACGCATATTGACGGTTTTCACGGCGCAATCAACGCGATTGTGTCGGCGTTGGCCGAGGGCGGCGAGCAAGGCGAACATCTGAATCTGCTGCCGGGCATGGTGTCTCCGGCGGATTTGCGGTATGTAAAGGAAATATTCGAGGATATGCGCATCCCGCTCGCGCTGCTGCCGGATTACTCCGACACATTAGACGGCGGTTTGTGGGACGAATATCATCGCATGCCGGAAGGCGGGACGCCGGTTGAAACGATTCGCTCAATGGGAAGGGCGCGGGCGACATTCGAATTTGGGCGGATTTTAGCGCAGGAAGACGTTCGCGCCGGAAAGACATTGCAGGCGCGGCATGGCGTCCAGTGCATGAATCTCGGAATGCCCATCGGCGTCAACGAAACTGACCGCTTTTTGCTGGCGCTGGAAGATGTCAGCGCCAGGCCGACGCCTGAAAAATATGTCAAAGAACGGGCGCGGCTGTTAGACGCCTACGCTGACGGGCATAAATATGTGTCGGGCAAACGCGCCGTGATTTATGGCGAAGAAGATTTTGTCGTCGGCCTGGCGGCGTTTCTCGATGAAATCGGCATGATTCCAGTGTTATGCGCCTCTGGCGGCAAAAGCGGCTATTTAGAAGATGCCATTCATGAGATCATCCCGGATTGGGAACAAAAAGGCATCAAGGCGCTTGATAAGGTGGATTTTGTGGAGATCGGCGACATCGCAAGCACGCTTGCGCCGGATATGTTTATTGGGAACAGCAAAGGCTATTCGATTACCAGAAAATTAGATATTCCGCTCGTGCGCGTCGGCTTTCCAATTCATGATCGCATCGGCGGTTCGCGGCTGCTCCATCTCGGCTATCGCGGAGCGCAGCAATTATTCGACCGCATCGCCAACGCTTTCCTGGAATATCGTCAGGACGGCTCTGAGGTTGGGTATTCATACATGTAAACGATAGTTGTCAGACACCTTGAAGGTGTCTGACAACTTCCTCAATTTATGGAATTATTTGAAAAACATCCTTGTTTTAACGATACAGCGCGACACCGATATGCGCGGATTCATCTGCCGGTTGCGCCGCGCTGCAACGTGCAGTGCAAATTCTGCAAC
Organism: Candidatus Moduliflexus flocculans; assembly: GCA_000739515.1. Classification (GTDB taxonomy): domain Bacteria; phylum Moduliflexota; class Moduliflexia; order Moduliflexales; family Moduliflexaceae; genus Moduliflexus; species Moduliflexus flocculans. The sequence goes on along the minus strand of DF820458.1, from coordinate 602,145 downwards.
CGCAAATACGATTGCGTGAATGAAAGTCGCCCGGGCGTGACCAGCGGCGTGTTATCGCCGCATCAGGCGCTTGCGTATTTAGATGAGGTGATGCAGCGCCAGCCGAATATCGCTGTCGTCGGCATTGCCGGGCCGGGCGATCCGTTTGCGAATTCCGACGAAACGATGGAAACGCTGCGGCTGGTGAATGAACGTTATCCCGACATGCTGCTCTGCGTCGCGACCAACGGCTTGAATATCGGCAAGCATATCGAAGAATTAGCGCGGCTGAATATCAGTCACGTGACGCTGACCATTAATGCGATTGACCCGAAAATTGGGGCGCAGATTTACGCCTGGGTGCGCTATGGCAAGCGCGTGTATCCGGGCGAAGAAGGCGCGACAATCTTGTTGATGCACCAGCTTGAAGCGTTGCAGCGGTTGAAAGAAAAAGGCATGACGGTCAAGGTCAATTCGATCATTCTGCCAGGCATTAATGAGACGCATATTGCGCAAATCGCGGAAAAAGTGGCCAGTTTACGCGCTGATATTTTTAATTGCATTCCGTATTACAAAAATGCCGGTTCAGCGTTCGAACATCTCGATGAGCCGTCGAAAGACGCGGTTCACGCCATTCGCGCCGAAGCCGCGCAATTTCTGCCGCAAATGGCGCATTGCACACGCTGTCGCGCCGATGCAGTCGGCTTGTTGGGAGAAGGCACATCGAGCGAATTTATGAAATTGCTGCAACAATACGAAGCAATGCCGAAAGAACTGGCGATCCCAGTTGCGGCGAAGCAAAGCGACCGGCCATATATCGCCGTTGCGAGCATGGAGGGGATGCTGGTCAATCAGCATCTTGGCGAAGCGGAGCAATTGTTGATTTATAGCGAAGATGGCTTGATTGAAAAACGCAAAACGCCGGAATCCGGCGGCGGTATGCTGCGCTGGCAGGCGTTGGCGGCGATGCTGGACGACTGCCGCGCCTTGTTAGTCAGCGGGATCGGCAAAAATCCGCAGGACACGCTGAAAAGCGCCGGCGTGAATGTCATGGTGGTGGAAGGCATGATTGATGACGCCGTGTCATCATTATTCAAGGGGGAACATATTAATCATCTGGCGAAACGTCAGCGCACCGTCTGCGGCGAAGCCTGTTCCGGGACTGGCGGCGGGTGTGGATAATCGAAAGATGGAAAGCTGTCAGACACCTTCAAGGTGTCTGACAGCTCTGCATACGTGGTGAGATCATTAACAACAATAGGAGGCGTTATGGAAAAACCGAATCATCATATTTTAGTCTGCGCGAGTTTTCGCGTGTCGGGCGAACCGCAGGGCATCTGCCATAAAAAGGGTTCGACGAATTTTTTAGGGTATTTAGAGAACGAAATTATTGACAGAGGGATGGATGGCGTGGTCGTGTCCAGCACAGGCTGTTTGAAGGCGTGTGATCGCGGCCCGGTCATGGTCGTTTACCCTGAAAATCAATGGTACGGCAAGGTTGAGAACGAAGCCGCGATTGACGCGATTCTCGACGCGATTGAGGATGGCAGCGTCGCGGAGGATTACCTGATCAGCGAATAAACCGAAAACGACAACAAATACAAAAAAGGAACGAATCGGGGACGTGATCGCGCTCGAATTCGTTCCTTTCTTTCATGTGTTGAAAAAGATCATATTCGTTCCGCCATGGTAGTAGAGATGATTTTTTCAAGCACATTTGGCGTAACATTCATAGGAGGAATATTGTATGTGGAATACGGTAGTAAAGAGATTGGCGACGATGGCGTTATCAGTAATTATGTTCTCTGCGTCAATTGTTGGCGCGGAAGAACGCTTGATGATTTTTGCAGGCGCGGCGAGCAAACCGCCGACGGAAGAGGCGGCCAAACTCTTCGAAGAAAAAACAGGCGTGAAAGTAGATGTCGTCTTTGGCGGGTCGGGATACGTGTTGACCCAGATGATATTAGCAAAACAGGGCGATCTGTATTTCCCCGGTTCTTCCGATTATATGGAAGTGGCTAAGAAAAAAGGGGCGGTCTTGCCCGACACTGAACAATATATTGTCTATCTCGCGTCGGCGATTAATGTGCAGAAGGGAAATCCGAAGAATATTCACTCGTTGAAAGACCTCCTGACTCCTGGGCTGAAGGTCGCTATCGCCAATCCAGAAGGCGTGTGCGTGGGCGCGTATGCGGTGGAAATCATTGAAAAAAATTTTACTTCAGAAGAAAAAGAGCAATTTAAAAAGAATGTGATCAATTATACTGAAAGCTGCGAAAAAACAGCGACCGCCATCTCGCTGAAGGCTGCGGACGCGGTCATCGGATGGAGCGTATTCCAATATTGGGATCCGGAAAGAATCGAAACTATTCCGCTTGAGAAATCACAAATTATACGTATTGGATATATTCCGATTGCGATAGCAACGTACACGCAACAGAAAGAACTGGCTCAGCAGTTTATTGATTTTCTGCTCTCTGATGAAGGAAAGGAAATTTATCGAACATACCATTATTTCATGACCCCTGATGAGGCGGCGGAATGGATCGGCGCGGAAAAACCGGTCGGCGGCGAATATGCCGTGCCTCAAGACTGGATCAAAAAGTAGCTCGCGACTCGTTTGCCAACAATAATAAAACGTTCGACTGCCGGATATTTTTTATCGCCGTCTGTTTTTTTTCTTGCAACGATCTGTGCGATGGTTGAGAAAATGACGCGGGGATGAATTGTATCCGGTGGTATCATTTTTGCGGACAGTGTAGCACATTGTCTCATTAATTTTTAGGAATGCGAAATCTCGATTTCGCATGTCAAATCAAGATTTGACATACTCTGATATCACTTAAAAATTCATGAAACGATGGAGTAGAATTGCCGTGACATTTATAAAATTTTCGATAGCCGTCGCCTTTGCCGTCTTTATTCTGTATATCGGCTTGATCTTGTCGTTGCTCTATTTTTGGGATGGTGCGCTTTTTATAGAAACCCTCTGTTCGGACCGAACGCTGTTTTCGATTAAGATCAGCATGCTGACGGCAACGACCGTCACGTTCTTATCGCTCTTGTTCGCCGTGCCGTCGGCATACGCCCTTTCACGGCTTGATTTTGTCGGAAAACATCTCATTGATACGCTGCTCGAACTCCCGATGGTCGTCTCTCCGGCGGCGCTTGGCGCGATGCTGCTGATATTTTTTAATAATCCCATCGGCGTCTGGATTCAGAATAGCTACATGCAGTTTGTGTTCACAATTTCTGGAATTATTTTGGCGCAGTTCGTGACAACGGTGGGGATTGCGACGCGGCTCGTCAAGGCCGCGATGGATGAAATCCCGTACCGCTACGAAGATGTCGCGCGTTCGCTCGGCGCATCGCCGTTAGAAGCATTTTTTACCATCACGCTGCCGCTGTCGAAAAACGGAATTCTTGCCGCTGGCGCTCTGACCTGGGCAAAAGCCATCGGGGAATTCGGGGCGACCATCACCATTGGCGGCTCGATGGCAATGAAGACGGAAACTCTTCCGGTGGCGATTTTTATGCGGCTTTCAAGCGCCGACATCGAGGGGACGGTGGCGTTGATATTCGTGCTGACGGGCATCGGTTTATCCATGCTCTCCGGCGTGAGACTGCTGACGAAATTAGGACATCGTTATGATTGAAATCGAAAATCTGAGTTATGGCACAACAGGTTTTTCCTTAAAACAGCTATCGCTGACCGTGCGATCCGGTTCATGTCATGCGATTATCGGGCCGACCGGGTGTGGAAAAACGACGCTGCTTGAAACGATTATCGGCTTGCGAACAGCGCGGACAGGCAAGATTCTTGTTGATTGCAAAGATGTGACGCGCCTTCCCGTTCATGAGCGCGGCTTTTCGTACGTGCCGCAAGATTTAGCGCTGTTTCCCCATCTGACCGTCGAAGAGAATATCTTGTACGGATTGCGATACGGGAATTTTTCAGATGCGCCAGAGAGAAAACGACACGTGCTTGACCTGGCGAATTCCTTAAATATTTCTCATCTGTTGAAACGAACCCCTCGCGCGCTGAGCGGAGGCGAAAAACAACGCGTCGCTTTAGTCAGAGCCTTGGCGCCGAATCGCGGTTATTTGATTCTTGACGAGCCGTTTTCCGCGCTGCATGAGGGGATGAAAAAAGAATTATGGTTTTTGCTCAAACAGTTGCAACAGCAGTATCAATTGACGATCTTCATGATCAGTCATGACATGGAAGAGACGTTTTTTCTCGCGGATGATATCAGCGTGATGATTGATGGCGCGATTCAGCAAACCGGGACAAAGGAACAGATTTACAATGCGCCGTCCACAGAAAAAGTTGCCGATTTTTTTGGCATCAATAACCTGTTTGACGCCGAAATACGAGATGTAAATGACGAAATGACCACGCTGTACTGTCCTGAACTTTCCGTCTCGCTGACCGCGCCGTCATACAAATTCGCTGCCGTCAAACAGGGGATGTCGCTCAAAGCCGGAATTCGTTCCGAACAAATCATGATCATCAAATCGCCTCATGAAAATCACGGCAGGAACAATATTATCCGGGGACAACTCGTGGAAATTTTTAAAAAAGGGGCGTATGACATGCTCTTGTTTAAGCCGGTGAATGCGGTCAAGACCATTGAAATAGACATCTCCAATTATGCGTCCCAAAAATCGCGCCTTGAAAAAGGACAGGAGGTATATATCGTCCTGGAACCGGAACGATTTTTTTGGGTTAGCAGTTATCGCTGAAAAATTGCAGTTGCCGACCGGTTTGATGAGCGCGTAAACCTCACAGGTCTTCAAGACCTGTGAGGTTTTATTGCACGGCGAAATGCGCGATTAATCCGTCCAGCGTCATGTTGTCGGCGATGGCGTCATGCGGAATCAGGGCGTAGCGCCAGGGTTTGCCGCCGTATTGCAGGGCGTGGACGCTGGCATGACGACACCAGGCGACGGCGGCGGCGCGTTTCGCCAGCACGTCTTTCGCCTCCATCTCTTTGCTCATTTTCGGTTCGAGCAACAGAATCTGCGCGGCGGTTTCCGCGACGAAATCGGGCAGATATTCTTTCTGCTCCACGCCGGAGGGATAAAAAATCTGAAACTGGCCGAGCGCGGGCTTGAACCATTTTTCCGCGTCGCGATCCAAAATCACCGCAAGCCGCCGCTCCGTATCCGATTGAAATTTCTGCGTCGCATACAGACAGCGGCGAAATCCGCCGAACACAAGCTGCGCGATGTTGCTTTTGTTCGCAGGCGGCAGACGAAAATCGCGGATGTCGTCAACGGCGGTAAACGCGCTCTCTTTTAACGCCATAAAGCCCCGCGTGACCGTCACGTCGTACCCGGCGGCGCTTTCCCAGCGATGCGCCTGCATCTGCGCGTGAATCAATTGCGCTAACGGCTTTTGATAATAGGCGGCCACGTTCAGCATGTCATCATGGGCGAGATAGCTTTCCAAATGGCGGATCATCTGCCCCGCAAGCTCATACAGCAGATCGGCGTGAGCGTCGTAGGAAATGTCGGGAAAATCAATCAACTGCCGCACAAGGTAGTCTTCCGGGCGCTTTTCCGAAACAACACGGCTGCCGGAACGCAGCGCCTCCTGCTCGTTGGTCTGCAAGCTGCGAATCAGTAAATCCCGCTCTACTGGCTGAAAACGCACATGCTCCGTTTCCAATCGGAATGGATGAAAGCCGGTTGTCACCTCGCCTTTCGGCACGACGACGATGCGCGGAATGTCAATCGTCAGGCGGCGCACCGCGTGGACGGTCTGCGCCACAATCGCGGCGATGTCGGGCTGCGCGGCCATGCCCGGCAAATCGGCCTGCGTCGGCGGCGCGTAGCGTTCCCGCACGTCGCTTACAATCGCGGTCAGCGTCTCTTCGCGCTCCAAATACGCCGAGGTCGGCAGCGACTCGCGGCGCTGAATCGCCTGCCGGGTCAAGCGGGCAATCTGCCGCACTTCGGGGGTGGCGAACGTCAATTCCCCTCCTGGGAGGGGTTGGGGGTGGGTTATAGAAATGTTGCCGGTTTCGGCAACCCACCCCTTGCCCCTCCCTGGAGGGGAATCCGTGCCGCCCCCATTTCCGTTTTCGAAAGAGTAACCCACCCCTTGCCCCTCCCTGGAGGGGAATGCGGGAAACTCCCCTCCTGGGAGGGGTTGATGGTGGGTTTCGCCGTTCAAAACGGCATCAATCAGCGGCGTCGAAATCACGGTTTTCGGCGTTCGCTGCTGTTCGGTCGGGTCGAGAATCACGTATTCGAGGCGAATCACGGAATCTGGCCGGTTGGCTTCGTCCACGATTTCCTGAAAGCGGTCATGCGCGACGATATTGAGCCGATCCACCGCCTTGACGCCAGTGCGCCGTCCGTAGGGCAGGCGCAGGCCGCGCCCGATGCTTTGTTCAATCAAAATGCGGGCGTTGGCGGCTCGCAGCGGGACGATGGTGTAGAGGTTCGTCACGTCCCAGCCTTCTTTCAGCATGTTGACGTGAATCACGATTTCAGTCGGATCGTCGGCGTGTTCGACCGTCAGCAGGCGCGCGATGAATTCGTCTTCCTGACTCCCTTTGGTGGAGGAATCCACCTGAATCACGCGCTCGCGGTAGCGGCCTTCGAAAAAGCTGTCGGACTGCATCAGTTCCAATAGCGCTTTGGCATGAACGGTGTCGCGGGCGATTATCAGCATGAAGGGCTTGACGCGCCGCTCGCCGGTCTGACGGGCGTAGGTTTCGAGTTCGACTTTAACGCTTTCGTGCAGGCGGACGCCGTCTTCGAGCTTAATGCGCTCCAATTCGGCGGGGCTGTGGTTTTGCGGCTGAAAATTCTTCTGCGTCACGACTGCCGGTTCTTTGACAAAGCCGTCCTGCAAGGCTTTCGCGAGGGAATATTCATAAATGACGTTTTTAAATTTGATCGTGCCGCTGTTGGTTTCAATCATCGGCGTGGCGGTCAGTTCCAGCCCAAGCACCGGCCTGAGTTCGTTGATGGCCTTCGCTCCGGCGGTCGCGCGGTAGCGGTGCGATTCGTCCATCAGCATGACCAAATCGGGCAAGGCCGCGAGATAATCGAAATAGCTTGCGCCGATATATTCGGAGAGCCGCTTGATGCGCGGCGATTTGCCGCCCCGCACTTCGGAATTGATTTTGGAAATGTTGAAGATGTTGATTGTGCAGCGCAGCGTCCGGTCGAACAGCGTCCCGGCGGCGTGTTCGTAATTGTCGCCGGTAATCACGGCGGGCGGATTGGCGGCGAATTCGGCGATGCCGGCAAAGACGTATTTCGGCATGTTGGGCGTGAAATCCGCGATCAGCTTGTCGTAAATCGTCAGGTTCGGCGCAAGCACGAAAAAATTGTTCAGGCCATGCGCCAAATGCAGATAGCTGATGAACGCGCCCATCAGCCGCGTCTTGCCGACGCCGGTGGCGAGGGCGAAACAGAGCGACGGAAATTCGCGCTCGAAGTCGGCGACGGTCGGAAATTCGCTGCGAATGACCTCCAGCGCGGCGGCGGGATCGCCGTTCTTGTGCGGCTGCGCGATTTCCATGACGCGGTCTAAAATCTCTAACGAATGGCGCTGCGGCGGTCGCAGACTCAGCCGCCCGCTGATGGCGTTGACGTGATGGCGCATATTTTTTCTGTTCTCCTTTTTACCCACCCCTAACCCCTCCCCGGAGGGGAAATGTGGCGGCATGTTACCCACTCCTACCCCTCCAAAAAGGGGAAATGTGGCGGCATGTTACCCACCCTAACCCCTCTCAGGAGGGGAATATGTCGCCTGCGGCGAAGCCGCAAACTCCCCTCCTGGGAGGGGTTGGGGGTGGGTTGACGGGGACTGAGGGAATATCTATTTAGGGGTGGGTCTTTGTGTTTCGTTTGCGATAATCCACCCTTCAATGCCCCATAAAACATTCGCAATATCTTGCTTCACCGCTTCATCTCTGAATCGTAAAACGTGTACGCCTAATTCCTCTAAGCGTTGTTGTCGTTGAATATCTTTAATACCGGAAGAATCATGATCATGACTCTATCCGTCAATTTCGATTGCCAGCATCAGGTCTTTACAATAAAAATCCACGATATATTCATCAATGGGGCGCTGACGATCAAAATCATACCCGCGCATTTGCTTTTGTTTCAGGTGATTCCAGAGCAATACTTCCGCCAGTGTCATATTTTGGCGCAATTGTTTTGCTAATGGCACTAAGTTCGGATTGTATGGAATAATGTTTCTTCGTGTCATAGAATGACCCACCCCTAACCCCTCCCAGGAGGGGAATGTTGCGTTGCCGCGAAATGACCCACCCCTAACCCCTCCCAGGAGGGGAATTGGTCGCCTTCGGCGACGGCTATTTTACACGGCGAAGCCGTGAAATTCCCCTCTTGGGAGGGGTTAGGGGGGGTTGTTTTTATAAATCGAAGCCCAATTGTCGCGTCGGTTTTCGTTCGGTCGGTTCATCCTCCGGCTCCGGCATCGGCGGCGGGGCGGCGGGGAGATTTTCGACTTGCAAACTGTAATCGTCGTGACCGTATTCGCAGCGCGAGAGGACGGCCTGCGGGATTTTTTTGATCGTCAGGTTCGGGTATGCGTCCGGGCTGGCGGCGCGATACGCGAGGCACAAGACGAGCAGCGTGCGGGACGCGCCGACCTCTTCGCTGAGCGCCTGCAATTGCTCATGCGTCAGGGTTTGGGTCGTGACGTAGATGAAATCCTGTTCCGTCGAATGGCCGTGCAGCCAGTAATGTTCGTCGCTCGGCGCGTAGCGGAAGCCTTCGAGCTTGCAGACGGCTTCGGCGAGCATGGCGGCGTTATATTGTTTGTTGATAATCCAGTTGCCCCAGCGGTCGGTTTCGAGCAGCGACGGGGCGAGCCGGAAATAGCGGAAACCGCCGCCGCCGCGCCAGTTGACCGCCTCGGTGATGCCGCCGGGGTCGCTGCCGTCAATCACTTTTTTCAGGCGCGGGATGATGTGGGTGTGGCAATGCTCGCCGAGTTCGATCATGATCCAGCGCCGCCCCATTTTGTGGGCGACTGCGCCGGTCGTGCCGGAACCGGCAAAGGAGTCGAGAACGAGATCGCCGGGATTGGTGGAGAGGTGGATGATTCTTCTTAGAAGTCTTTCAGGTTTTGGCGTTTCAAAAGTATTTTCGACTCCAAAAAGGGCGTTGCATTCTTTTTTTGCTTCTTGATTATGTCCGACCTCAGCATTTGTCCACCATGTCCAAGCAGCAATTCCCTCACTTTCAGAAAGATAAGTTTTCTTTCTCGGAACAGAATCACCATCTTTTCCAAACCAAATACGATTTTCAGATAATAAAGTTTGATATACTGATTCAATATTTCTCCAGCATGAACCTGGTCTGGGTTTATACTTTTTTCCTGAAGGAGTCACAATTTCATACATTTGATTAGGTCTAAAACCTTTAGCCATAAAATCGGCTGAAATCCAGGGACCTTTCGGATCATTATCTGGATTTTTATATCTGTTGCGTTGATCTTCTGTTTGTTCAAGAATATTCAGTTTTTGCTTAAAAATGGATAAGTTTTTTGAAAAAACAAGTATATGATCATGCCCTGCACCAATTGTCGCCCTCATATCAGGTTGAATTCTTTTTTGCCATACAACATTAGCAACAAAATTGATTCTGCCAAATATTTCATCGCAAAGCACCTTCAAATAGTGGCATTCATTATCATCAATTGTTATCCATAAAGAACCATCCTCAGATAGAAGCCGATGTAAAAGCTCTAATCTATCCCGTATCAGCGACAACCAGAGTGAATGTTCGATCCCGTCGTCATACTGTTCGAACGCGCTGCCGGTGTTGTAGGGCGGATCGATAAAGACGCATTTCACCTTGCCGGTAAATTCCTGTTCCAGCGCCTTCAACGCTAAGAGGTTATCGCCGAAAATCA
>DF820458.1:582104-592109 GCA_000739515.1 Candidatus Moduliflexus flocculans | reverse complement strand
CATTTCACCTTGCCGGTAAATTCCTGTTCCAGCGCCTTCAACGCTAAGAGGTTATCGCCGAAAATCAGGCGGTTGTCGAACTCGTCGCGCTCCGACACGCGGTGCGCGGCGTGGTAGCTGCGCTCCGGGTCTTCCAGCAAAATGCGCGGTTCGAGTCGCGGGCGGCGGTCTTTGCCGATCCAGGTCAATTCTAATTTTTGTTTCATATCGTCATTCCTGTTGTTGTTTTTCCAATACGGGCAACCCACCCCTTGCCCCTCCCAGGAGGGGAATATATCGGAATGCGGCGACGCCAGAACTCCCCTCCGGGGAGCAGGGCTGTTAAGTTCTGTCATTGCGAGGAGTGACAACGACGAAGCAATCCCTGATGGGACGAGATTGCTTTGTCGCTGACGCTCCACGCAATGACACGTTCTCACGAGAACTTAACAGCCCTGCCTCCGGGGAGGGGTTGGGGGGGGTTATCATTCACCGGATTGCATTCTTTCAGGGCTGTACTGTTTGCAAAAACGCGTCGGGATTGTAAATGTGCAAGCCCGACGCGCTGAAATCGCTTTCGTTCCTGGTAATAATCGTGGCAATCGCTTCTCGTTTTGCGGAACAGGCTTGAATGGCGTCCTCGAAATCCGGCATCCCGGAGCGGAGCGCCTGCCGCACGACCTGTTTATCAACAGACGCGACTTCCACAATGCCCAACAGCGCTTCAATCAACGCCAATGCCGTCTCTTTGCCCCGTTCTTTGCGCGTGATGTAATACAAATCGGTGATGGTCGTCGCGGTCACAAACAATTGGAATGACCGCTGCTGCGCAATTTTCAGGAGTTGAACGGCAGGGCGGACAAATGGCTCTCGTTCCAGTAGAATGTCCAGAATCACATTGGTATCAAGCAAGAGTTTCATGTGTATTTGCCTCGAAGATAGTCATGTTTCGCCTCATCAGGATCGCTCCCTTTCAAGATTCCCGTCCACTTATCGAGAAATTGTTCGACGCGGCGTTCGCGCTCCATCTCTGGCGGGTGTTCAGTGGATTCGAACACTAAAAAAATTTCAACATTGCGGAGGGCAAACCGGGCGATTTCAGGAATGCGGATCACGCCGTTTTCTTCCACCGTTGTTTCGAATTTATAGGCTTCCATATTGTCTCCTTCTTGGTTAAGCGTTTGATGTGTGTCACAAAAACCCCCCCCCTTCCAGGAGGGGAAACCCATCCCCAATCCCACCGAGGAGGGGAATACCCACCCCTTGCCCCTCCCTGGAGGGGAATGTTCGCCTGCGGCGAAGCCGAGAACACCCCTCCTGGGAGGGGTGGGGGGTGGGTTCTTGGAAATTGGCAACATCTTCCTATTCTTGCGTTTCATTGGCGATAATCCACCCTTCAATGCCCCATAAGACATTCGCCATATTGTGTTTGACCTCTTCATCACGAAACCGCAGCATATGAACGCCCAATGCTTCTAAGCGTTGTTGTCGCTGAATATCGTTGACGCCGGAAGCATCAAGATCGTGACTCCATCCGTCTATTTCAATCGCTAACATGAGGTCTTTGCAATAAAAATCCACAATATATTCGTCAATAGGACGTTGGCGGTCAAAATCGTAGCCTCGCATCTGTTTCTGTTTCAAATTATTCCAGAGCAGCACTTCTGCAAGTGTCATATTTTGGCGTAATTGCTTCGCTAATGGCACTAAGTTCAGGTTATATGGAATAATTGTTCTCCGTGTCATATTACCCACCCCTAACCCCTCCCAGGAGGGGAATTTCATACGAGCCGCCAGCGGACGCAGAGGAGTTCAGCCAGGTCGTAGGCCTGCGTCATCAGGGCTTCGGTGTTGGCGATAATGTTGTCGCGGTTGGCGTCAATCTCGTCCTGCGCGGCAAACAGGGTGCGGCGCTTGTCGCTGCGCTCTTTTTCAAGGGCGTTGACTTCCTTCTGCGCCGCGAGTTTTTCTTCGAGCGAAATCGCGGTTTGCGCGGCACGGCGCGCCTCTTTGATGCGCCGGTCATAGTCTTTGATTTCCTGTTCCAATGACGCCTTGCGGTCTTCTGCCCAGGCGTCGAGCTTGCGGATTTCGGCGTCGAAAAAGTCGGCGTTGCGCTCGTTGATGGCGCGAAGAATGGCGTTTTGCCGGATTTCGGTCTGAGTCGCCAACATCGCCGGAGCATCCGAGACCGGGTCGCCCGCTTGCGCGGGCAATTCGAACATGCGCCGGGCGATGTCCTCTTCCAATATCTGCCCATCGTCGCAGACCGCCGCCCAGATCAGCGCGTCTTCAGGCTGCGACAGCGATTCGACCCGCAGACGCGACAGCCGCAGCCAGCCCTGCTTGACCGGAAGCTGCTCTAACACGCTGATGTTGCTTTCGGCGTGGGTATAGTCCATCACCATCTCTACCGGTGGCAGCGCCCGCTGTTTCGCCTGCGTCAATAGTTGTTGCGCGAGCGGGTGCGCCATGCGGTAAAAATACGCTTCCCCGGAGCGGCGCGGCAATTCGTAGCGCCCCGCCGGAATCTCGGCGCAGATGAACGGGGAATCATGCAGATCGAACGCGGCGGCGTCGTGAAAGGTGGCGTGGCTGTCAAGCTCGTAGCGCGTCAACTCCATCAGCAGCCGTTCGCAGCGGTCGAGCTGCGCCTGCGCGTTTTGCGCCTGCACGCGCAATTTTTCGCGCACTTCGTCGTCGAAATGCTCTAAGAGCGATTGGCGCGTCTGCGTCATGGCGTCCTGAATCTGGGCGCTCAATTCGGCTTGCAGCGCGTCGAAGGCGCTGTTGATCTCTTCCGGCGCACGGCAATGCTGGTAAATTTCGGCGATCCGCTTTTCGAACGCCACGCCCGATTCCACGATGCCCAGCACTTCGTCGCTGGAACCGAACACCCCCTTGAACAACTGGAATTTTTCGTCCAGCAGTTCGAACACGCGGCGGTCGGCCTCGTTTTTCTGATTCAGAAAATTCACCACCACGACATCGTGCTGCTGGCCGTAGCGGTGGCAGCGCCCGATGCGCTGTTCGACGCGCTGAGGATTCCAGGGCAAATCGTAGTTGACGACGAGCGCGCAGAATTGCAGGTTAATGCCCTCGGCGCCGGCTTCGGTGGCGATCATGATCTGGCCGCGCTCCCGGAATTCATCCACAAGCGCGGAACGCATGTCCGCCGCGCGGGAGCCGGAGACGCGATCCGTGCCGCTGTGCCGCTCTGCCCATTCCTTGTAAATCGCTTTGGAACGGTCGTCATTGTTTGTGCCGTTAAATAAGACAATTCCGTCGCGATAGGGGCTGTCGGCGAGCAAGCGCAGCAGATAGTCCTGCGTCCGCCGCGACTCGGTGAAAATCAACGCCTTTTGCGCCGCGCCCAATTCCGCCGCTTTCGCAAACGCGGTCTCCAGCGCCTTGAGCAGCGCCCCGCCTTTGGCGTTTTCGCCGATTTCTTTCGCGAGGTCGCAGAGCGCCTGCAATTCCGCGACTTCCTTCGCAAGCGAGGCGCGTTCCGCGTCGGTCATCGTCTCCGGCTCATCCTCGTCGTCGCTCCATTCATCCGCCATTTCATCCAATTCCTCGTAATCGTCGCCTAATTCCTCGCCAAGCGACGTTTCCGGCTCGCTCGCCTGTTCCAATTTCTGGCGCAGGCGGCGCAGCATCGTCTCTAACGCGCCCGCAATCGCAAAGGTGGACGAGGCGAGCAGCTTGCGCAAGACGAGCGTGATCAGTTGGCGCTGGCTGGCTGGAAGCGCGACGAGGTTCGGCTTGCGCAGATACTCCGACACGAGCGTGTAAAGCAGCCATTCATCGTCGCTCGGCGTGAAGGGGTGCGTCATAGCCTGGCGTTTCGTGTATTTGATGTACGGCAGCACCTGGCTGCGCAGCGTCCGCTTGCAGATCGGCTGTAAGCGCGCTTTTAAGGCCTGAAACGTCTCCGTCCGGCTCAAATCGCTGAATTGGCCGCGAAAGCTGTTGAGGTCGCCGAAGACGTGCTCGTCAATAAAACTGACCAATCCGTAGAGTTCGAGCAGCGAGTTTTGCAGCGGCGTGGCGGTGAGGAGCAGCTTATGATGCACGTCTTTCAGCGCGTCGCGCAGATCGTTGGCGATTTTGTTCGATTTTTTATAGACGTTGCGCAGGCGGTGCGCCTCGTCAATCACCACGAGGTGCCACGGGACGCCGCCGACATCGCGGGCTTTGGCGCGAGCGAATTGATAGGAACAGATCACGATTTCCGCCGGGTCGTTGGCGTCGAACGGATTGCGTTTGGCGTCCGCTTTGCGGAGGCGGTTATAGGACGCGGTTTCGAGGATGCGGCACGGCAGGAAGAATTTGTCCTGCAATTCCTGAAGCCACTGCTTGCGCAGGTTGGCGGGCGTGATGACGAGCATGCGGCGTTTGCGTTCCGCCCAGCGTTGGGAAATCACCAACCCCGCCTCGATGGTTTTCCCCAATCCGACCTCGTCGGCGAGAATCGCCCCTTTGGATAAAGGCGAGCGAAACGCGAACAACGCCGCATCTACTTGATGCGGGTTCAAATCTACCCGCGCATCCACCAATGCGCCCGCCAATTTTTCGAGGTCGCCCACCGCATGGCGTTTCGTCAATTCATGTGCGATATATTTTGCCTGATAATCGGTGTAAATCATGATATGCGCTCCGCGCGATTCGTCCGCGAACTACAGGGATTTCTCATAAACACAGATAAGAACCTCTTCTTTCTCCGTGCTGATGAGAAATCCTTGATCTGTTTTAGTAACTCATATTACGCAGCAGGTTCGATCTGATGACGGTGAACTCCCCTCCTGGGAGGGGGCGGGGGCGGACGGGGAGACGCCGCAAAAATAACACCCCACCCACCCCTTGCCCCTCCCAGAAGGGGAATTGCCGATCACGCTGCGTAACATGAGCTAGTAACTCATATTACGCAGCAGATTCGAAGTCAATGACCGCGAATTCCCCTCCTGGGAGGGGCAAGGGGTGGGTTGTTGATGGGCGGCCTCCACTCGGTCAAGAACCCCCCCTCCCCCTCCCAGGAGGGGAATTGATGGAAATATTGCTAAAATGCTGAGCGAATTCATATAAGCGGCGGGAAAATCTGTCAAGATTTCTTCTGCGTGCCTTCCAAATGATTCCAGATTTTTTCTTGACTTCTCAGAAAAACGCGCTAATTTCCTAAATGACTCTTTAAAAATGTATTTAAGTAAAGTTGAAAAAATAACTTCCAAGACCCTCACCCCTCCCCGTTGGGGATGGGCTGGAGGTGGGGTGTTGGCAGATACGTGGAAGTTATTTTTTACATTTTACTAAGCGAGCTTCGTTCCTCACAAAAACGGCAACGAATTGGAGAACGAATTCGAGCCTTCTCACGCGTTCCATTCGTTCCGTTCTCTAATTCGTTGTTGTTTTTATTAGATATTGAGAGTGATGACGTTTCAACACGCACAAGAACGCTGTCAGGGGTTGAAACCTTGTCAGGGTTAAAATCGCAAGAAGGAAAATAAATTATGTTATCTGATCGAGGTTACATGTCCTCATCCTATCATTCAGGGCATTCCGAAAAAAATGTCGTGTACATTTTGATCGCGATCAATACGCTCGCGTTTTTGCTGATTCCGCAGCGCTCAAATGTATGGCTCTATGATCTTGCCTTCAGTTCCTATGGCATTCAATCGCTGAAACTCTGGCAGTTTGTCAGTTACATGTTTCTTCATGCCAATTTTACCCACATTTTTTTCAATATGTGGGGGTTATATCTGTTTGGCATGGCGGTGCTGCCGATTATGGGCGCCAGGCGATTTTTGCAACTGTATCTGCTCAGCGGCGTCTCTGGCGCGGGATTATGGCTGTTAGTCAACTGGGGGTCGCGCTATCCGCTGGTCGGGGCGAGCGCGGCGATTTTCGGCGTGATGATGGCGGCGGCGATGTTCTATCCTGATATGCGAATTCAATTGCTTTTCCCGCCGATTCCGATGAAAATGAAGACATTCGTCTTAGTCTATGCGGGAATTGAAATCGCCAGCGAACTCTCCGGCGGAGGCCGCGGCATCGCGCATTTGGCGCATCTCGGCGGATTCATCAGCGCTTATATTTATCTGAAAGCGTTGTACGGTCATCAGGTCTGGGATATGTTCGGCGGCGTCTCAAGTTGGCTGCGCCGCATGAAGCCGACGAAACCTTCCGCGCCGCGTTCGACTTCGAAACTGCCGGATGGTTGGCAGGTGTATTCAAACCAGCAAAGCAGTCCAATGTCTGTCTCAAAAGAAGAGATTGACCGCATCCTTGATAAAATTTCTGCTTCTGGCATGGGCAGCCTGACGCCAGATGAACTGGCAAAATTAAAACGCGCGTCGGGGGATATGCGGCAATAAACGAATCACCTCACCCTCGCCCCTCTCCAAAGAAGAGGGGAAATTCCCCTCCCTGTTGGGGATGGGCTGAGGGAGGGGTTTTTTGGCGCTTACATGAAAACCACTCGCGATCTTGTTCTGCTTTCGTTATTGATTGCACTCTCCATCGTGCTGCGCGGCGTGGAGGCGCTGATTCCGAATCCGCTTCCCTGGCTGCGCATCGGGTTAGCGAATATCATGACGCTTGTCGCGATCATGCTCTTCGGCTTGAAAGCCGGGTTGTTGCTGACCGTGCTGCGAACGCTGATTGCGTCGCTGCTGTTCGGGAGCTTTTTATCGCCGACGTTTTTTCTCAGTTTTTTCGCCGGGATTGCCAGCACGCTCGTCATGGGCGCGGCGCTGCGCTGGGGCGGCGCGTTCTTCAGTCCGGTCGGGGTTAGCGCGTTGGGCGGATTCGTTCACAATCTCACTCAACTTTTTGTGGCGTATGTTTTGATTATTCATCATGCTGAAATTTTTTATCTTTTCCCGCCGCTTGCCATCTTAGGAGTGATCACTGGTTTTTTTAATGGGTGGATCGCGTTCGTTTTGCATGACCATCTCCACGCGCAGACAGCCCGCCTCTTTCCGCATCCCGCTCCTGTTTCCGAAGAATGCGAATAAAAAACTTGCCTGAAATATCCGCGCAAATATGCTGTGCATGATTTTTTTATGCGATGGTCTTAAGGTCTTTTTTATAAAAACAACAACGAATTGGAGAAAGGAACGAATGAACGCATCAAAGCCTATTCGTTCCCTTTTCCAATTCGTTGTTGTTTTTCTCTCATGAAACACGAAGCGATTGAACGGATTGCCAGCACGTACCAGCAAAAATTTGGACAGGCCCCGGAATTGATTGTCAGCGCGCCGGGGCGAGTGAATCTGATCGGCGAACATACCGATTACAACGACGGCTTTGTGCTGCCGGTGGCGATTGATCGAAAGATTATCATCGGCGGCTCGAAACGTAACGACGACACGGTCAGAATTTACTCATTAAATTTTGAAGAATTTCAGGAATTTTCGCTCGCCTCATTGATCAAACAAAACACCTGGTCAGACTATGTGAAAGGCGTGATCAGCGAACTTCAGCAGGAAGGGCATCGCGTGGGCGGATTTAATGCCGTGATGGAAGGGAACGTGCCGCGCGCCTCCGGCCTGAGCAGTTCGGCGGCGCTGGAAGTGGCGTCGGCCTTTTTTATCGCGCAATTTTATGGCATTCAGATGAGCGGCGAAGCGATGGCCAAACTCTGCCAACGCGCTGAAAATCGTTTTGTCGGCGTGAATTGTGGCATCATGGATCAATTTATTTCGCGCCTCGGCAAAGCCGGGCACGCGTTGATGATTGATTGCCGCGATCTCGGTTATCAGCTTGTGCCGTTCGACTTGAAAGGCTACAGCATCGTGATGTGCAACTCGAAAGTCAAGCGTCAATTGGTGGATTCCGCCTATAACGAACGCCGGTCGCAATGCGAAGAAGGGGTGCGCCTGCTTCAGGCGAAACTGCCGAATATCACGGCGTTGCGCGATGTCACGTCGGCGCAGCTAGAAGAATATACGTCATTGTTGCCGCCGTTGACCTATCGCCGCTGCCGCCATGTCGTGACGGAAGATGAGCGCGTGCAGCAGGCTGTGCAGGCATTGCAAGCCGGAAACCTCTCCCAATTCGGCGCATTACTGAATCAATCGCATGAAAGCTTAAAAGACGACTACGAGGTAAGTTGCAAAGAGCTTGACATTTTAGTGGAATTGGCGCGAAGCGTCAGCGGCACGATTGGCTCGCGTATGACCGGCGCAGGGTTCGGCGGCTGCACGGTAAGTATTGTGAAAGATGAGGCTGTCGAGGAATTTCGCAAGAGCGTCATGGAAGGTTATACCAAACGCACTGGAATCACCGCAGAAATTTATATTTCCAAAGCCGAAGACGGCGCGCGGGTCGAGACCATCTAATCTCTCGCGTAGAGACGCCCCGGCGGGGCGTCTCTACGATTTTACCACAACAATGTCAATGAACGTAGATATGCCGCGCTTGCTGCGCATGGTGGAAGAGGCCGTCAGCGCGACTCCGAAAGACCGCTCGCGTCTCCTCTCGATTTTGCGCGAATGCGCTGCGCTTGGCGTGGACATCCTGCCGCTCGATATAAACGCCAGCGATGACGTGTGCGCTCTTGAGGGCGAACGCGGGCTGCGGCTCGGATTTTCGGCGCTGATCACCGGACGCCAGCAATTTGTGCAGGACATTCTCGCCGAACGCCAGAAAAAAGGGGCGTTTCGCGCGTTTCAACATTTCTGCGAGCGGGTTCAAGTGGCGAATATTCCGACGGAGTTTTTCGAAAAATGCATTTGCGCCGGCGTGTTTGATTCGATTGAAGCATCGCGCGCCGCTTTGCTGGCGGGGTATCAGAAAATCATCGCCGCTGTTAATGCCGCCAACGCGGAGCGAGCCTCAAGCCAGTTCAGCTTATTCGCCGCGCTTCCCGCACAGCCGCGCCCCGTTCCGCTGCCGAAAGTCACGGCGTGGACAGACGAAGAGATGATTGAACAGGAAAACGCCTCGCTTGGATTCTCATTTACTGAATTTTTGATCGCCCTCGACTCGACTGAGACGGCTGACGGTGAAGAGACGGAAACAAGCGCGGAACAGGCAGAGGAAATGCCTGCGCCTGTTGACGCGCCGCAGTTGCCAGAAGATCGCCGCGTCGAATTGCCAGAACAGGCCGTTCCCGCAAGCGGAGACACGCCCCCTGTTCAGGAAGAACCCGCCGCCGTTGAGACGCCTGAATTACCCGGACATTCCGATGAACCCGAAATTGAACGCGTTATCAATACTGAGAATGATATTCGTTCGGACGAAATCAGATGGAAAGAAGGGCGCGAAGACGCGCTGCCTGTCGCGGACGTTCCCGTTGAAGAAGAGATTGACGCGCCTGTTGAGCAAGAAACCGCAGAAATAGAAACGCGTGATGATTCGGTGCTTGTGTTTGCGCTGTCGACGGCATTGGCGAGCGCCGCGACGCTGCGCCGCTTGCGCGATGTATTGGAATGTCATCCGGGGAATGTGCCGGTCGTATTTGAATTTGGCGAGGACGATCACGACAAAACGCGCGTTCGCGTGCATCAGGATTATTTTGTGACCGTGTCAGATGAATTGCGGCAGGCGTTGCTTCAGGTTGTTTCTCAGTCATAAACAACAACGAATTGGAGAACGGAACGAATTTGAACTATTTACAGTATTATTCAAGAGCATTGACTTACGATTTCACTCGCAATGAATGACGCTGTAATTCGTTCCTTTCTTCAAGTCGTTGTCGTTCATTTTACCACTGTAAATTCCTGTTCTGCCAAAACTTCCTTGTCATTCTCAGTCGTAATGACCACTTTCCACTTTCCGACGGATTCGCCGGGCGTCAGCGCTTTATGGCTCCATGATCGCATAGAGGCATGCTCTAACGTCAGTTTAACCATCCCCGCCGCTTTGCCGTTTAAATAGTAATGATGTTTGATAATTGCCGGCGGCTTGATTTTCGTGAGTTTTGTCCAGGTGTAGATTTTTTTGACCTTTTTATATGAGAATTCCGTTGCGCTGCCAGAAGCGTTGCGATTTTTGATCGCCGAACAGACGGCGAATTTTTCCAAT
>DF820458.1:513039-582034 GCA_000739515.1 Candidatus Moduliflexus flocculans | reverse complement strand
GAATTCCGTTGCGCTGCCAGAAGCGTTGCGATTTTTGATCGCCGAACAGACGGCGAATTTTTCCAATTTCATCCCGTTTTCAGCCACAACCGGCAATTTATCGGGCTTTTGCTCATCCTCAGATTCTTCGGCATCTTCTGTATCCGTGTCTTCGTCGGAGACATTGGCGGCCTCATCCTCTTCTATTGCAGTTTTTTCGTCATCAGCAACGGATGTATCAATTGGCGATGGCGCTGGCGTCGGGGAAGGCGTTGGCTGCAATTCCGGCGTCTTTTTTAAGGCAGATGCCATCTCTTTTGCATCTGGCGTCGGCGTGACGGTTTGGTCGGTGGCTGAGGTCGGTTTGGCGTCTGGCAAAGGAGTTTGATTCGCTGACGTTGCTGTCAGCGTGGGGGAAACTGTCGTCGTCGGGGTCGGCGTGGCATCTACCCGAATAGGAAGCGCGGCATTGGAGGCCGGGCCTGAAACTCGTTCGCTTAATGTCTTATCAACATCATCGCCGCCACACCCTGTAAGAAATGCGCTAAGAACTGCTGTGCAACTCCATAAGACAACATGCCTCTGGAAAAACATAAAAAACGTCATTGTTCAAAATTCCTCAATATTATTCGTCATGATGAGACAGCGCATCACAGACGCCAATATTCAGGGATCTTCGAACGGCTGGCATCACACAAAATATGCGGAAAGGGGGAACGATGAGATTCTTGGCCTCATCACATGATGCCGCGCATTCATTGTAAAAGTGCAAAAACACATTTTTTCGAAATAGCAGAAGGTTCAGAACTCCCTTTCTGAACGAGGTCAGGGAAAAATATGCGCTATTTCGAGAACTGTTTTCTTAAAAATTCGTTCATTCAGACGGACAAAATAGTAAAACGTTAAAGCGCCTCTACAATAATTTATGATGGCTGTCAAGAAATAATTTAAGGTTGTAAACTTATCTCTCAATCTGACATCAGCGTAATCCCCTAAAAATCGAATGAATAAGAAAACTTGTCAACCTGAAAATTGCATGGAATTACAAGGGCGTTTCATTGTGTTTCCGACAGCGGTTATGCGGCATGGCTGTTTAACAATCTATGATTGGCTGATTCGCCGTGCTGCGAACAGTAGCCTGCCGCCTGTTTTCTCCCGGATGCTCGAATATTTCTTGACACTGTTCGACGCGCCCGGTTCGCTATCATTTGACATATTCCTCAGACAACATTGAACCGTTCACGCTATTGAAATCAGGGAGGATGGACACATGGCGGGATATATCATGGCATTAGATCAGGGAACGACCAGTTCCCGCGCGATTATTTTTGATGAATCCGGCGCAATTGTCGCCAGCGAAAATCGGGAATTTCGACAAATCTATCCGAAACCAGGCTGGGTGGAACATGACGCCTCGGAAATATGGGAATCGCAACTGACCGTTGCGCGGCAGGTCATCCAGAAAAGCGGCATCGCGCCGTCGGACATCAAGGGGATCGGCATCACGAATCAACGCGAAACCACGATTGTCTGGGATCGCTCCGGCAAGCCGATTTATCAGGCGATTGTCTGGCAATGCCGCCGCACTGCACCCTATTGCGACGAACTCAAGCGGAGCGGCTGGGCGAAGCGGATTCAGGAGAAAACCGGATTGGTCACAGATGCCTATTTTTCCGGCACGAAAGTCCGCTGGATTCTGGAAAATATCCCTCATGCGCGTGAACGGGCGGAAAACGGCGAATTGCTCTTCGGCACGGTGGATGCGTGGCTGGTCTATAACCTGACCGGCGGCAAAGCGCATGTCACCGATTACAGTAATGCCTCCCGCACGTTGTTGTATAACATTTACGACCTCTGCTGGGATCAGGACATCCTCGACGAATTCGGCATTCCGCGCTACATGCTCCCGGAAGTCAAACCGTCGAGTGCGGTTTATGGCGTCACCAGCAAAGAACTCTTCTACGGCGCGGAAATCCCGATTTGCGGCATGGCGGGCGACCAGCAGGCGGCGCTGTTCGGTCAGGCATGTTTTCAGCCCGGTTTAGCGAAAAATACCTACGGCACCGGCTGCTTCCTGTTGATGAATACCGGCACGCAGGCCGTCCAATCCCCCTCCGGCTTGCTGACGACGATTGCCTGGGGCGTGAATGGCTCGGTTGAATACGCGCTGGAAGGGAGCGTCTTTATCGCCGGGGCAGCGATTCAATGGCTGCGGGACGAAATGCGCCTGATTGATTCTGCCGCCGATTCCGAATTCTTCGCTGCAAAAGTTCCCGATAATGGCGGCGTGTATGTCGTTCCGGCGTTTGTCGGGTTAGGCGCGCCGTACTGGGATCAATATGCGCGTGGCACGATTGTTGGCATGACCAGAGGCACGAACCGCAACCATCTGATCCGCGCTACATTAGAATCAATGGCGTATCAAACCCGCGACGTCCTCGCCTGTATGCAGCGCGATTCCGGCATTGTGCTGAAAGAATTGCGCGTGGATGGCGGCGCGTCCGCCAATAACCTCCTGATGCAGTTTCAGGCCGATCTTCTCGGTGTGCCGGTGCAGCGACCGAAAGTTGTGGAAACCACCGCGCTCGGCGCGGCGTATCTTGCTGGTCTTGCGGTCGGCTTCTGGAAAGACCGCGAACAGATTATCACCAATTGGAATATCAATCGCCAGTTCAGCCCGGCCATGAGCGACGAACGGCGCAACACGCTCTACGCCGGCTGGACCCGCGCCGTCGAACGCGCGAAGGCTTGGGAACAATCATAAGCCCAGACCTCACAGGTTTTGA
This sequence comes from Candidatus Moduliflexus flocculans, assembly GCA_000739515.1. Classification (GTDB taxonomy): domain Bacteria; phylum Moduliflexota; class Moduliflexia; order Moduliflexales; family Moduliflexaceae; genus Moduliflexus; species Moduliflexus flocculans. The sequence goes on along the minus strand of DF820458.1, from coordinate 579,269 downwards.
AAACCTGTGAGGTCCTTTGCGGTAAAGGATCACACATGACGACAGTCGGATGTATCAGTTTAGGATGTCCAAAAAACCGCTTAGACAGCGAAATTATGCTTGGATTGCTTGAGCAGGCGGGCTACAGGATTGTGCCGGAACACGAGGCGGAAATCTTGATCGTGAATACCTGCGGTTTTATTCAGGACGCGAAAGAGGAATCAGTTGACACCACGCTCGAAGCGGCGGAATACAAAAAAACCGGCGTGTGCCGTCATCTGATTATGGCGGGTTGTTTTTCGCAACGCTATGTCGGCGAGTTAGTCGGCGAGATGCCGGAAGTTGACCTGTTTATCGGCGTGGACGACGTGCCGCATATCGTGGAACTCTGCCGAAAATTGGAAGCGCAGAAACGCCCGCGCCGCGTCTCGCCGACGCTGAACCGCCAGCAGCCGTCGCAATTCATCTACGATCACACGCTGCCGCGCAAGCCTCTCGGCGCAATACATTCGGCCTATCTGAAAATCGCGGAAGGTTGCCGCTATCGCTGCGCGTTCTGCGCGATTCCGTTGATTCGCGGCTCGCTGCGCAGCCGCCCGATGGATTCGATTGTCGCGGAAGCGGCGCAGCTTGCGGAACAGGGCGTCAAAGAACTGCTGCTGATCGCGCAGGATACCACGTCGTATGGTACGGACATCGCCGGAAAATCGCTGATTGTGCCGTTATTGGAACAACTCGTCACGATTGCGCCGCTGCGCTGGATTCGGTTGATGTACGCCTATCCCACCAATCTTGAGCGCGATTTGATGCGGCTGATCGCGCAATCCGACAACATTTGTACCTACCTCGATCTGCCGTTGCAGCATATTGACAACGGCATTTTGAAGCAGATGCGGCGCGGCATTTCCGAAGCGCAGACTCGCGCCCTGATTGATAAACTGCGCCGCGAAATTCCGGGCTTGACGTTGCGCACGTCGCTGATTGTCGGCTTTCCCGGAGAAACAGATCGAGAATTTCGAAAATTAGAGGATTTTGTGCGAGATGTGGAATTCGACCGCGTCGGCGTCTTCACCTATTCGCATGAAGAAGGAACGCCCGCATACGACATGCCGGATCAAGTTACGCCGGACATTGCGGAAGCGCGGCGGCAGCAGTTGATGGAAATTCAGGCCGAGATTTCGCTGAAAAAAAATCAGCGGCTTGTCGGCACGACGCAAACCGTGCTGATAGACGGCGAATCCGCCGAAACGGAATTACTGCTGGAAGGTCGCACCGAAGGACAAGCGCCGGAGATTGATGGCGTCGTCTATATCAACGAAGGCGAGACGGAGCAAGGCGTGTTCGAGCAAGTTTTGATTACTGAAGCGCATCCGCACGATCTGGTGGGGAAAATTGTGGGTTAACCTACTGTTCTTTCAAGATTTAGTTGACGGGAGATTCGCCTGAGCAGACCTCACAGGTCTCAAAGACCTGTGAGGTCTGCTGGTATTCATTTTCAATGCTCGCATCTATAAAAACAAGAATTCTGCGTAATTCTTATTAAAATGATGGAAGAAAGCTTGACTTTCTTACTGGAAATCCATCTATGTTGTTTAGCATCTCATGTCAGGTCGAATTACGGAACTGCCACGTATTGATGTTGGGAGATGCCATCAATCAAGTGGAAAAGTTATTATTGTTTGTTGGATGAAGGAGAACCTTATGCAAAAAAAGAATACAAAGAAACTTATCGTTGCATTGATGATAGCATGTGTGACAATTCTCGGCGTTGAGTTCGCCCAGGCACAAGCGCCGGAAGATGATGTGTTCGGCGTGGTGCATGTGAAAAATCTGGATGCCTTATTGCCGAAAATCGGCGCGTTTATTGACCAGTTCCAGCCTGGCATGGGTGGCATGGTGAATACGATGATGGTCGGGAATATGCTGTTCCATAATCCGAACTGGGCTGGAATGAACGCGGCGGGAGATTTTACGGCTGTGATATTGAACCCGATGAAATTCCCCGGCAATCCGGTGGCAATTCTTGCGCCAGTGACAAATAAAGACGAATATCTCAAAGCGCTTGGTCAGACGTTGACAAAGGGCAAAGAGACCAATGGAGTCCTGGCATTTACGACACCTGAACAGAAAGGCTTGTTTATTTCCGTTGTCGGCGATCAGGCGATCATGACTGAGAGCGCCGAAGTTGCCGCATTAGCCAAGTCGCTGGTTGATGGGAAAAGCGCCCTGTTATCCGACGCGCATGTCGTGAAAGGCCAGATCAGCGCTTCCCTGTCAATGGCAAAATTGATGACGGCGATGCAGCCGATGATTGACATGTTCAAGCAGCAAATGCTGATGAGTCTGGAACAGGGAACAAACGCGCAGGGCGAAGCGCAAACTGACCAGCAAAAAGCCGAAGCGCAGGCGGTGAAAGGGATTGTGGAGGCTGAAGTGGACGTGTTCCTGTCTCTCGCCGCGCAAGTGGATAAAGTGCAGTGGGGCGTCGGTTTTGAAGATAATGGCTTGCGTTTAGCAAAAAGCGTGTTAGCGTTGCCAAATACGAACCTGGCAAAATTCATGGCCGCGCAGAAACCGAAAACGTCTGATTTAATGGGCGTTATTCCTGCGGATTCGGCCATCTTGATGAGTGGTTCGATTATGATGACCCCAGAGTTTAAAAATGGGTATGTCGAATTTATGAAAGCGATTACGACCGCTGCTCAGACCGCGCAAGCCGCAGATGCCAAAACCATTGAAACCGTGGCGACCTGGGCGCAAGCGATCTTAAATGCTTTTGGCGGAGATTTCGCTGCTGGCGCGCTCAGCCCGACCTCCGAGACGATGCTGACGGAAGTCATTTCAGTTGTTGACCCCGCGAAAGCAAAAGAGTTGGTCAAGCAATATCCTGAGATGATGAAGGCTATGAGCGGCCTTTATGAGCAGGCCGGCTTAAAAATGAATATGGCATTAGCGGCGACGGATACAGTCAAGAGCGGGGAAATCCTGAACTACACGTTCAATGCGACTGCTGACGCGATTGCCGATCCAAAGGAACAAGAAGTCTTTAAGACGTTGTTTGGGGAAGAACTGAGCCTGCCTATCGGATTCACAAAAGGCTACGCCGTGATGGGATTTGGCAAAAATGCGAAAAGCCAGGTTGAAACGGTGATGAACGCCGTGGATTCTGGCGCGAAAGGCGAGGTAAAACAGACGCCAGGCATGTTTGGCTTATCGGAAGAACATAATCTGTTTATGTATATCTCCGTGCCGAAAATTATGGCGTGGGCCGTGAAAAATATTCCGGATGTGCCGGCAGTTGACATGGCTGAAGGGCCTGGCATCGCTGCGGGAGCGCGGTTCGTTGACGGCCACATGGAAGGCGAATTATTCCTGCCGACCGAAGAATTGCTGCTCCTGAAGAAGTTGGGCGAACAGATGGAAGCGGCAAAGAGCGCGGCTGGAACAGAAGAACCGGCAGCGGAAGAGAGTGAGGATGAATCAGGCGATGATTCCGCTGATGATTCTGAAGAAGATAGCAGCACGACAAAATAACGCGTTCTGCTGACTTGGTCTGCGTGTGTGGCCTCGAATGCCTGATGGCGTCGAGGCCACATTTTTTTCTTGAGAAAATTCTACCCCTTCCCCTTGACATTCTTTCCTGAAAGACAACACATTACTATATATGTATCTGTAAGGATGTTTGTCAACATCATCGGTGTGCTGGGTTTATAAACGACGAAAGAAGAGGAACTTATGTGGGATTATACAGAGAAAGTACGCGAGCATTTTTTCAATCCGCGCAATGTCGGGGCGATTCCCGACGCGAATGCCGTTGCGGAAGTCGGCTCGTTAGCCTGCGGGGATGCGCTGAAAATTTATCTGAAACTTGATGATCAGGAACGAATTGTTGACGCCAAATTCGAAACATTCGGCTGCGGCAGCGCGATTGCCTCGTCGTCAGCGTTAACGGAGATGATCAAAGGGATGACGCTGGATGAGGCCGGAAAGGTGAGCAATCAGGAAATCGCCGCATTTCTCGGCGGTTTGCCGGAAGAAAAAATGCATTGTTCGGTGATGGGGCGCGAGGCATTAGAAAAAGCGATTGCGATCTATCGCGGTCATAATTATCATGACGATGCTGAAGACGAAGGCCGGATCGTCTGTAAATGTTTTGGCGTGACTGATGAAAAAATTAAGCGGGTTGTTCGAGAAAACGATCTGAAAACGGTTGAGCAGGTGACAAATTACACCAAAGCCGGCGGCGGCTGCACGGCGTGTCATGCCGAGATCGAGGATTTGATCGCGGAGGTCTGGGAAGATAAAAAGCGCGAAACCTCGCGCGTTGAGAAAAAAGCGCAACGCAAACGCCTGACCAATTTGCAGAAAATCTCGTTGATTACTGAAGTCTTAGAGAACGAAATCCGCCCGGAATTGCAAAAAGACGGCGGCGATATTGAATTAATTGACGTGGACGGCAGCAATGTCATCGTCGCGCTGCGCGGGCATTGCGTTGGCTGCCCGGGATCGGAATACACCTTGAAACTCGGCGTGCAGGAAAAACTACGGGAACTGGTCGCCGACGATTTAGTCGTGATGCAGGAAGACGATCAGGAAATTACAGCATTCTGATTAAAAAGAAACCTCACAGGTGTTTCAAACCTGTGAGGTTTGTTAGATGTCAGGCCGTTGCAATCTTGCCATCAATATCCCACAAATCCTGCCAGTCTTTCGCGCTTGGCCACAAAAAGACTTGTCCTTTAATCAGACGGCAGTTTTTATCAATGCTGGCAATCGCTTGCATCTCCTCGTCTGTCAGCGGCTCGCTGACGGTCGCTTGAAGATTGCTCAGGAAATTTTTGCGCGTCACGGAGAATGGAATCGGAATCTGACCGCGCTGGACTGCCCACTTCACACAGACCACCGCCGGATGAATCCCAAGCCGGTTCGCGATATTCACAATGACCGGGTCTTCAGTATCCACCGTATCTTCCGGCGTCCGGTCGCGTTCCGGGCGTTTCGGCGAGCCAATCGGAGAATAGCCAATTGGTACGATGCCATTATTCACGACAAACTTGAATAATTCCGGCTGCTGAAAATGCGGATGCAGTTCCATCTCGTTGCAAGCCGGTTTGATTCTGGCATCACTCAATAACAATGTCAATTTGGGAATTGTCATGTTTGACGTGCCGATATGCCGCACCAATCCCATATTCACGAGGCGCTCCATCTGCCGCCAGGTCTTCATATAATTGTCATGAATATACGGAACTGCGTGCGGGTCGCGGGAATCCACGCTGACACCCGGCGCGTGATGATTCGGGAACGGCCAATGGACGAGATATAAATCCAAATAATCTAATTTTAAATCTTTTAAGGTTTTGGCACAGGAAAGCAGCACGTCACCTTCGCCATGCATATCGTTCCAGACTTTCGATGTAATCCAGAGGTCTTCGCGCTTGATACCGCCGTCTATGACTTCGCACAGCGCCGCGCCGATTTCATGTTCGTTGCGATAAACGGACGCGCAGTCAATATGCCGGTAGCCGACCGCAATCGCTTCTTTCACCGCCTGCGCCACTGTTTCGCCGGAAAATTTATCCGAGCCGAACGTTCCTAATCCAATCGCCGGAATTTTTGCGCCAGTCGGAAGCGTCCGATACGGCACTTTTTTCGGATCAACGCCGTCAGCGGCAATAGTAAATGGTTGAGAATGTGACATGAATATGCTCCATTATTCACCACGAAACACATCAAAACATGACGAGGAGTGCAAAAGCTTGCTTTTGCCGTGATCTATGAACGCGCAAAAGCAAGCTTTTGCACTCCTCTTATTTTTCGTGTATTTCGCGTGTTTCGTGGTAAAAACATTATTTCAATTCTTCGTCGAAACAGACCGCGACTTTGCCGCATTTGCCGCTCGCCATCAGCGAATAGGCATCAGCAACCTTGTCTAATGGGAAACGATGCGTAATGAGTTGTTCCGGGTGAATGTTCCAGCGCACGAGGCGTTCCACAAGTTCTTCCATGCGCCAAATATTCGTGACCCATGAGCCGTAGATGGTTTTCTGGTCATGAATAATGTCGGGCGATGGTTGGAACGCAACTGTGCCGCCTTCGCCAATAAACACGATTTTGCCCCATTTGCGGGCAGCCTGAATGCAGGTGAGACGCGCTTTGTCGTTGGCGGAGCAATCTACCGATTTTTCCACGCCCATGCCGCCGGTCATTTTTTTGACCTGCTTCACGTTATCCGCACCAGCCGCTAATACGGCGTCAAACATCTTCAAATCCTGCGCGATTTTGATGCGTTCGGGAATCGCTTCGATGCCGATGATTTTGGTCGCGCCCATCGCTTTGCAAAGCATGGCGGTTGCCAATCCTACCGGGCCGAGGCCAGTAATCAGCACCGCGTCATTGCCGCACAAGCCGATTTTTTCAAGACCTTCATACACCGTACCGAACCCGCATGCGACCTGCGCCCCGTCGGAATAGGTCAATTCGTCGGGCAGGAATACCAAATCTTTTTCTTCTGCAAGCAAGTATTCCGCCATGCCGCCGTCACGCTGCCAGCCATACGCGCGGCGATATTTTTCGCTGGTGCAGGAAATCATGTAGCCGCGTCGGCAGTCGTTGCAGACGCCGCAGCCGGAGATGTGATAAATAATCACGCGGTCGCCATTATTGAACCGACGGCAACCGGGGCCGCATTCCACAATCTGGCCGCATGGTTCATGTCCGGCAATCATGCCCGGTTGATACCCTTCCGGCCCTTTGCCAAGATGTTCGTGATAGATACAGCGAATATCCGAGCCGCAGATGGTGGATGATTTCATTTTAATCAACACTTCGCCATGTCCTGGCTGCGGAATCGGGAAATCTTTCAATACGGTCGTGCTGTTTCCTGGCAACATTGCGCCCTTCATCATGCCTTGCATAAAAATCTCCTTCGTAGTGTTGTGTCGTTGTCAGATACTTTTTAAAGTGTCTGACAACTTTTTTATTCAACAACAACCCCTTTTTTCAGAATAATATTGGCGTATAACGCCCGTTCACTGGTGGCGATAATCACATACGCCTTTTTCGCGCGTTCATAGAATGCGAAACGTTCGATCATTTCAATGTCCGCTTTTGGTTCATGCTTTTTGACAATCGTCTTGTATTCTTCCCAGATCGTCGGTTTCGTCGGATCGCCGGGAACAACGGCCATCAGGCCAACTGGCTGCTCGACATATTGATCGAGTGGGAACAATTGCAGAATCGCGTCGAGCAATTCCGGTACGTTATGCCCATCTGCCCGCACTAAGCGCTGCGCGCAGTTCGCCGCCGGAAAATTACCGTCGCCTAACACTAATTCGTCGCCATGCCCCATTTCTGAAAGAATTTTTAGCAATTCTGGCGATAATATCGGCGGAATGCCTTTTAACATAAGAATGTTCCTCCTATCAAAGACCTCACAGGTCTTTGAGGCTTGTGAGGTCGGTTAGTCATTGAGAGTTATTGATTGCCCGGCATGATCCACGAATGATCAGTTCTGTTTTCAGCATGATTTTTCGAATTTCGCGTTTATTCCATCCCTGAATCATCTGAATGATCAGTTGCGCGGCCTCGCGCCCGATTTCTTCGACAGGCTGAGCGATGACGGTCATCGGCGGATCGATCAGGGTCGCCCAGCGGTCATCGTCGAATCCGAGCAATGACATATCCTGTGGTACGCGAATGCCGCGCCGTTTGAATTCCATCAGCACTCCGACTGTCGGCGTGCCGCCGCAGGAAAAAATTGCCGTCGGGGGCGACGGCAATTCAAGGAGTTCGGCAGTGGCCTGTTCTCCGCCTTCAATGGTGTAATGGCTGCTATGGATCAGCGATTGATCAATCGGAAGGCCATGCGCTTCTAAGGCATTCAGATAACCTTGCAGTCGATCCTGATTGGTCGTGACATGCTCGCGTCCGGTAATAATGCCGATGCGCGCATGGCCTAAACCAACAAGATATTCGATAGCGCGATACGCGCCATCAACATTATCTACAAGCACGGCATTGGTTTCCGCTCCGCGCAAATAGCGATCCACTAAAACCAACGGAATATGATGCTTCAAAAAATTACGCGGATTGGAGAGTTTGTCATCTACGGCAGCCAGGATCAGGCCATGCACCTTTCTACGCCACAACACTTCCAAAAACTCGTTTTCTTTTTCAAGATGTTCATGGGTGTTACACAGAATGATGTTATATCCATAGCGACTGGCAACATCCTCAATCGTGCTGGCAAGATTGGTGAAAAATGGATTTTTAATATCAGCAATGACTAAACCAATCGTTGGATGAATCGGAAACGTTGACGCTTGCGAGATACGTTCTGCTTGATACCCCAATTCTTTTGACGTTTCCAGAATTTTCTGGCGCGTTTCATCCCCGATACGATTATCATCGCGCTGATTCAAGACCAACGACACCGTTGTTGTCGAGACGCCGACTCGTTTTGCAATATCTTTTAACGTGACCGCCATGCCGTGTTCCCTTCGTTTCGTGTGCTGACCAATTCTCCTCTTCCGTATCAGTTTCTGCGTGTTGACGTGTTCTATACGTCAGTCAACACGGCTATTCCTTGCCTTTTCTAAATTGGTCCACGGCGACGGTGATGACTAAAATCACGCCAACGATAATTCTCGTCCAGAAGGGATCGATGTGGAGCAAAATCGAACCATTGTAAATCGTCGTCATGACCAACGCGCCGACAAACGCGCCCGCTGGCGTTCCTTCCGCGCCCGCTAAACTGGTGCCGCCCAATACTGCCGCCGCAATGGCATCGAGTTCATAACCATTGCCAGTTCCAGGCACTCCCATCCATAACCTGGTCGTTTCCATGATCCCCGCGACACCGGCCAGCAGCGAGGCGAGCATATAAACCCCATACGTGACAACGCGCGTATTGACACCAGAAAGCCGGGCGGCCTCCGGGTTGCTGCCCAGTGCGTAAATATAACGCCCAAAACTGGTGCGGCGCAAGATCGTCTCAACAATAATGACCGCAACAATTAAGAAGCAGAATAAATAGGGAATTTTCAGAAAATCCGCAGAACCGAAATCTGCGACGCTTCGAGGCATTCCGAAGACATTGCTGCCGCCAGTCAAGAGAAACACCACGCCGCGCAAAATTGTCATTGTGCCAAGCGTCGCGATAAATGCCGGGAGGCGGAACTCGAAAATCAAGATGCCGTGAATCAGGCCGACGAACGCAGCGATTCCTAAGCACACGATGACAATAATAGGCATTGGAAAGTGCATTGTGGTCGATACGAGCATCTGCGCCATGAGAATATTCACCAACGCGACGACCGAACCGACTGACAGGTCGATTCCTGCGGTGATGATGACCAGCACTTCGGCAATGCCTAATATTCCCTGAATCGCCATTTGGCGCATAATATTCTGAACGTTGACCATTGTAAAAAACGTTTTCGTGAAGATGCTCAGCAAAAACCACATGACAAGAGCAACGATCAGCACGACGGTTTGCGTATTTAATGATTTTTTTGAGGTCTGTGCCACAACGATATCCTCCTTTTTTAAGTTGTTTGTTTAATGGCGAAACTTAAAATTTTCTCTTCATTAAAATCAGGCCGTTCCACTGTGGCAACCAGTCTGCCATTGCGCATGACGATGATTCGGTCGCAAATGCTCATCAATTCTGTCATATACGAAGACACCATCAGAATGGAAGAACCTTCTTTGGCCAACGCATTGATTAAACTGTAAATTTCTTCTTTGGCGCCGACATCAATTCCATTGGTAGGCTCATCCATAATGAACACTTTGGAATGACTGGCAAGCCATTTGGCGACAACAACCTTCTGCTGGTTTCCACCGCTGAGATTACGCACCAATTGTTTAGGAGAGGGGGTTTTGATCGCTAATGTTTTGATATATTCCGCACAAATCGTTTTTTCTTTCATCCGATTAATAATTCCCATAACGCTGATCCGCGGATAGATCGGCATATTCAAATTATGTTCCACGGACATTTTTTGGGCAAGTCCCTGTCGGCGGCGGTCTTCAGGCAATAATCCCATTTCATGGTCAATGGATTTGCGCGGCGTTACTGCTTTCAGGAGTTTTCCTTTGATATAAATTTCACCGCTTTCGATAGAGTCAGCGCCGAAGATTGCCCGTGCCAACTCGGTGCGTCCTGAGCCAACCAGCCCGTAAAGTCCGATAATTTCGCCCTGGCGGAGCGTGAGCGAGCACTCGTTCACACGTTTATTGGTGATATGTTCGATACGCAGCATTTCAGCCCCGATCTTCCGGTCTGCGTCGTAATGATCGTGGACTAATTCACGCCCGACCATCATGGAGATCAAATCATCTTCATTCGTATCGGTCACGCGTTTTTCGCCGACATATTTGCCATCCTTCATGACGGCGACCGTATCGCATAATTTGAAAATTTCTTCCATGCGATGGGAAATATAGATAATCGAAATATTCTGATCTCGCAGCCAGTGAATAACTTTGAACAGTTCTTCCGCTTCCCGCGAGGCTAACACCGCAGTCGGTTCATCGAAAATGATAATTTTCGCATTTCGAGACATTGCCCGAACAATGGCAACCATGCCCTGTTGCGATGCGCTTAGATTTTTGACATATTCTCGTGGATCGATCACGCCCGCATATCCGATCTTTTCAAGAATTTTTTGCGTTTTTTGCGTTAGCGCTTTGGTATTCAATACTCCAAAGCGGGTTGGCATGGATCCCATCATCACATTTTCGGCCACACTGAGATGTTCAGCCAACATCATATTTTGATAGACGGCCGAAATGCCAAGCTGCTCTGAGATAATCGGGCTCATTTTTTCAACTTTCACGCCGTTGATATGAATTTCGCCCGCATCCAGCGAATATGCTCCTGTGAGAATTTTGATGAGCGTGGATTTGCCCGCGCCGTTTTCCCCCATCAACGCCTTGACTTCACCGGGTTTAACCGCGAAGTCAACGTTTTGCAAGGCTTTGACGCCAGGAAACGATTTGGTGATCCCCTTCATCATGACGGTATGCGTTGTAGCATTCACAACCTTACCCCCTTATTCGACTGTCTGTCCGTATTTATAAAACACGAATAAGCCAAATTGAAACATGCGGATAGTCTCGTACATCTAAAATTGCGGATGTTGGGGCGGATGGGAGATTTCCATCCGCCCGCTGCGCGTAAAGGAATTTCTGATGCCTACTACTGTTTTTTCTTGTTGAATTCCACCGGATTCAGATACTCTTCGGCGGCGCCGCTTTTGAGCATCTCAGGAGAAATGGCAGCTACGCCAGTATCAATAAACTTCTCCAGTTTTTCTCCGTTAACAGCTTTCAGGGCATATTCGATCCCCATATAGCCCATTTTCCATGGCTGCTGAACAATCATGGCATCCACATATCCGTTGGCTAAACCCCATTGTTCCTGTTCGCCGGAATCAACCACAACGACTGCCAATCCTGTTTTCTTGGCCATATCCAACGCGCGCACCGTCTCTTCGCCGGTCGGAAGGTTGCTGGCATAGATACCATTCAAATCGGGATAGGTGGTGAGGTAGTTCTGGGCGATTGCTAATGACTGTCCTTGTTTGCCTTGCGCATCCTGAAAATCAACCACGGTGATTCCCGGATATTTTGCTTTCACTTGATCTAAAAAGCCTTTTTTACGGGCTTCAAGCGAGCCAACGCCTGACATGTAAGTAATGCACGCCACTTTGCCTTCTTCTTTTCCGAATTTGGCTTTCAGGGCTTTGGCCATTTCATCCGCAGCAATCGTGCCAATTGCGATATTATCCGATGCTAAGAACGACACATACTTCTCAGTGCTTGCGGCGCTATCAATCAGAATAACAGGAATCCCTGACTCAGTCGCTTTTTCAATTGCCGGAACTAATGCATCTGCGACAGTTGGTGCTAACACAATAGCATCCGGTTTGGCGCCAACAGCCGTTTCCATAATCGCAACCTGACGGGCAACGTCCGCTTCGGATGGTGCGGCTTCAGCCACGAAATCTACCCCTAATTTTTGAGCAGCGGTTTTTCCTCCGTCAATAACTGTCTGCCAAAATGAATTTTCGGTCGCTTTGACGATGAAGTAAATCTTCGGAGCGGCTTCCGCGCTCGCGACCAACATCATTCCTACAACCACGATGGCCACAAGAGACAATACTTTCTTCAACATGGTAGTACCTCCCAGAAATAAGTTAATGTGACGATGAACGTAAACGATGTTTTTAAGAACATGACCGACGCAAACGCAACGCACTTTTTGTTATTGTCATGGCATATTCTGAAAACAAGTGTAGGTAAAAAAGCACGTAGTAATTTTTGTCAATAAAAATTAAAGTAAATTTTCATAAAAATGATTATTATTTCTAATATATTACAAATAAATGTGTTATGTGATTAAGTAAAATTTTAGTAAAAATAAACATAATTATTTAGCAGCTTCGCCCCCGGTAAGCGTTGACCTCCTATCATTGATAGGCTTCTGCGATTCTGACATTGCGGCAGTAAATAGAAAAGTCCTTGACACATTCTCTCGATTCATGGATGCTATCTTGAATGCGCTTTCACAATGCGATTAAAACGATTTTCTGTAAACGGAATAAGCTTGTCAACAGCCAGAATTGCGATGATGATCAGCGTTATAGCAATCCTCAATCAGTCGTTACGCTTCGACAAGCTCAGCGCTCATCGTTCCCTGAGCTTGTCGAAGGGAACAGCGCCACAATTCATTCAGGATTGCTGCCGTTTGCGTTAAAATCGTCACAATCATTAGGACACTATCGGAGTGATCGCAATCGAAGGCGGGATAATTGAATAATCAATCGGAAGGAGATGCCAAAAGAGGTGTTATGATGAAATCATTATCACGGCAGATTTTTTATCAAAAAACAGGCTTTGTCACATGTTCGTATGACGACGAATTGCAGGCCATCGTGCAGGAATTTGAGACGTTTCCGCTTTGGAACGTCGAGTTGATTGCCGCTTATAAAGCGATGCACGAAGCCTGCCTGCAAGCGGTTATTCGCCACAAAGCGCAGAAATGGCTTTGCCTGAGCAGTAAAATGAATCGGGCAACGCCGCAGGAAGTTCAGGAATATATTACGCATGTTGTCACGCCGAAGTTAATAAACGCCGGATTAAAATATTATGCGCAAGTGCTGCCGGGTTCGGCGTTATCTCGATTATCTACGAAACAATGGCAGCACGAGGCTCAGGCTGAAGCCGCGCAAAAAGGAGTTGTCACCAATTTTACGACAGCGGAAGAGGCGATTGCCTGGCTGCAACAGCAGAAGTAAAGGTCGCCCCGATAAAACGATAACGCCAGGAAACAGAGAAAGGAGAATCAATATGGCAACATTGTATGGAAAATCATGGAGCAAGACAGAGTTATTGTCGTATATCGGCGACGTAGCGCAAGTGGCTGGTATTCGTCCGTCTATTCTGCGCGATGGCAAAGCCGAGGGCGTAAGCGCGGTTGACGCGCAGACCGGCGCGGGCTTGCAATTCACCGTGCTGCCGGGGCGCGGCATGGATATTCCCGACGCCCGCTATCGCGGCATTCCGCTACATTTCGCTTCTGGCACAGGCATCACGGCCCCGGCGTATTATGAAGAACCGGGGCTGGGCTGGCTGCGCAGCTTTTTTGTCGGCCTGCTGACGACGTGTGGTATCACCTATTCCGGCCAGCCGGACAACGATCAAGGCGAGGCGCTCGGCCTGCATGGCAGAATCTCGAATGCTGGCGCGGAAAACATCGGCGTCAACCAGGAATGGCAGGGAGACGAGTATGTCATGACAATTCAAGGAATGCTGAGGGAATGCCGCGCTATGGGGGAGTTTATGACATTAACCCGACGCATCGAAACGCGGTTAGGCTGGAAAAAATTTATTCTGACTGACATCATTGAAAATCGCGGTTTCGCGCCGCAGCCGTTGATGATGCTCTATCATTTTAATTTCGGCTTTCCACTTTTAGGCCCAAATGCCAGCGTCGTCGCGCCGATTCTGAAGACCGAGCCGCGCAACGAGCAAGCCCGCCAGGATAATGGCGTGGCGGAATGTCTCAGCGTTCCCGCGCCGATTCATGCGTATCAGGAAAAGGTTTTCTTCCACGATCTCGCGGCGGATGATAACGGCCAGACCTTTATGGCGCTACTGAATCCCGACATCGGCAACGGCCAACCGTTAGGCGTCATTGAGCGCTTTAATATCAAGCAACTCCCTAAATTCACGCAATGGAAAATGCCCTGTCAGGGATTCTATGTGATGGGCTTAGAGCCGGGAACGGTGACGCCAATCGGACGCAGCGCGCTCCGCAAGGAAAACGCCCTCCCGATGTTAGACGCGCAAGCGCAATATCAGATCAGCATCGAAATCGAAGTGATAGACACGCTGGCGGATTTCGAGCAGATTCGGCAGCATACGGCGCGGTTAGTCTGCAAAAAATAAGGAGATTGGAGGCCGAACAACCGCTTGTGCCGGATTTGGGAAAAGTGGGAAAATTGGCTGTCAAACGTGAAGCGCCCACTTTTCCATGCCGGTGAAGCGCCGCGTTGTCCAGAATTCAACAATATCTGGGTTTTCTTAACCAGACAACCGTTTCTCCATGGTTGTCAGCGCTGAGCGTTTTTCCCTTTTCCTGTTTCAACCTGGCGAGTCCAGCTTGATATTCTTCATGATCCAGCAAACGAAACATCGAATAATTCTTTTCTTCAACCATTCTGATAAAATGCTCGGAGATGGTCGCAGTTGGCTCGCTTTCTTTGATCTGCCTGCCTTCCGCAACAAATCCCTGCCGGATTGCTTCTGCTTCGATCTCTTCGATATCGGGATACCGTTGTCTCTCGTTTGTCGCTAACGACGGGAAATAGCGGTTATACCAGCGCGTCTCGATCTGTTGATGCGATTCTGTGACAATCGCCACCATGCCATCTGCCCGCAATTTTTTCCAGAGTGTGGCAAATAGCGCAGAGAGATCAGGAATATGATGGATCACATCTGTCATGTAAATCAAATCAAACGAGTTCTCGTCAAAAGGAATGTCGAGATGGTTTCCTTTTTTAATCGTTGCGACGCCTTGATTTTTTTGGATCGCTTTCTCGCGCATCCCATCCGCAGGCTCGATGCCGAAACATTTCGAGTGATATTTCGCCTGAATCGCCTGAAGATAATTTCCCGTTCCACATCCGAAATCTAAGATGGTCGTTTGCGCTGAAAAATGCATCTTCGCGTCAAATATTTCCAGCAGAGCCTCATGAGCGCCTCTGGTATTATCATAGGTACTGGCAGCGTCATTATAGTTGATGGGCATATTGTTTTACGTTCGAAAACCCTGCCAGAGTTTTCGCGCTGGCAGGGAGATGATTTACGCCAAATTGCCGATTGTTTTATCGAGAATCGCGATGGCTTCCTCGATGTCGGCAGGTTGAATCACAAGCGGCGGCACGAAGCGGACAACATTGCCGCCTGCGGTCGCCGTCAGCAGGCCATGTTCGCGTAGCGCCGCGCCGACATCCGCCGCCGGAATTGCGTCGCGGAATTGCAACCCCGCCATCAGGCCAAGTCCGCGAGCGTCGGCAATCGCGTTCGGATATTTCGCCTGCAAGCCTCGTAACTTCGACAGAAGCTGTTCCCCCATTTTGACGACGTGATCAAGCAAGCCGTCATGCAAAAGCAGATTGACGAAGGCGAGCGCCACGCCGCAGACGAACTCGCCGCCGCCAAATGTGGAGGCGTGATTGCCGAATTCGAAGGCATCCGCCACCTCGCGCCGCGCAAGCATCATGCCAATCGGAAAGCCCGCGCCAAGCCCTTTAGCGGTCGTAATGATGTCCGGCTGCACGTTAAAATGCTGAAATGCGAACAGTTTGCCGGTGCGTCCCATGCCTGCCTGCACTTCATCAAACAACAGTAATATATTATGTTCGTGACATAATGCGGCCACGCCTTCAAGATACCCCGGCGTGGCGACCTGAATGCCGCCTTCGCCCTGCACCGCTTCCAGCATGATCGCTACCGTGTCCGGGCGGATGTTCTGCCGAACCGCCTCTAAATCGTTGAACGGAACATAGCGGAAACCCGGCATCAGCGGCGCGAAGCCGTCCTGATATTTCGTCTGGCCGGTCGCCGTAATCGTTGCGAGCGTCCGCCCATGAAACGACTGGAGCGCGGTCAAGATTTCGAACCGGCCTTTCCCCCATTTCCGCGCCAATTTGAACGCGCCTTCGTTCGCCTCCGCGCCGCTGTTGCAGTAAAACGCCCGCCCCATGCCAGAATGCTCGGTCATGAGTTTCGCCAATTCGATCTGATTCTGCGTATAAAACAGATTCGACGTATGAATCAACCCGTCGGCCTGTTTGTGAATGGTTTCTCTGATAATCGGATGATTGTAGCCGAGCGCGTTTACGGCAATTCCGGCGAGAAAATCGAGATAGCATTTGCCATCGTTGTCCCACACCCGTACGCCTTCGCCCCTTGTCATGACAATCGGAAACCGCTTGTAGGTCTGCATGATATATTCATGCTCTTGCGCAATAATTTCTTGTGTTGTCATAGTGTAATTATTTACTCATGTTACGCAGCCGATTCGAGACGAATGACCGCACACTCCCCTCCGGGGAGGGGTTGGGGGTGGGTTCTTGACACGAGCAATCACTCACGGACGAACCCACCCCTTGCCCCTCCCAGGAGGGGAATTGTCGGCGGCGCTGCGTAACATCAGTTATTTACTACGAAACACGCGAAAGACACGAAAAAATAGCACACTGATGACCTGATGGGACTGATTGGCGCTGATTTTTTATAATCTTTTTATCATGATTGTTCAGCATGATCAGTCCAATCAGTGTGCTATTTTTTCGTGTCTTTCGTGTGTTTCGTGGTGATGCCTACCGTTATTCCCTCACGAACTGCGTGCCGATGCCGGAGTCGGTGTAAATTTCGATCAAAAGCGAATGCACTTCCCGGCCATCGAGCATGTGAACTTTCTTCACGCCCTGATGCAGCGTATCAAACGCAGAATGCACTTTCGGAATCATGCCTCTGGTAATCTGGCCGTTGGCAATCATCGTGTTCGCGGTTTCTTCGTCAAGGCTGGCGATGCGCTCCCCTTCAATCAACACGCCCGGCACATCGCTGAGATAAATCAATTTTTCCGCCGGGAACGCCGCCGCGATGTCGCCCGCAGCGGAATCGGCGTTGATATTATAGGAATTGCCTTCGTCGTCGTAGCCAATCGGCGCGATAACCGGAATCAGGCCGTCATTCATCATGTCGAGCAGGATTTTCGTGTTCACCTGAATCACTTCGCCGACCCAGCCCATATCTTCGCCGGTTTCGAGGAAGAGCTTGCGGCATTTCAACAGATTGCCGTCCTGCCCGCTGATGCCGACCGCTTTGACATTCTGGCGGTTCAGGTTACAAACAATCTCTTTGTTGATTTTGCCCGCCAACACCATTTTGACAATATCCATCATTTTTTCATCCGTGACGCGCTTGCCTTGTACGAATTGCGTCTCGATATTCAACTTTTCGGCGAGATCGGAGATTTCTTTGCCGCCGCCATGCACCACGACGATTTTCATGCCGAGATGCGACAGCAGCGAAATATCCTGCGCGAAACTGACTTTCAATTGTTCTTCCACCATCGCTGCCCCGCCGTATTTCACGACAATCACCTTTCCCGCGAATTTTTGGATGTACGGCAGCGCCTCGATTAAGGCTTCGGTCAACATTTTATTTTTCATAGGTTCTTCCGGTAAAACCACTAAAACCACCCCCTGCCCCCTCCTAACTTAGGAGGGGGTAAGAAGAGGTCTGCTTATGTTATTTACTGATGTTACGCAACGTCGCCGATAATTCCCCTCTTGGGAGGGGCAAGGGGTGGGTTCGTCATTGAACGCTTCCTCGCGTCGGCAACCCACCCCCACCCCTCCCAGGAGGGGAGTTCGCGGCCATGAGCATTGCTTCTGCTGCGTAACATCAGTTATTTATTAGACCTCTTGCAAAAGCCTCGAAGCTTTTAGGAGTGCAAACTTTAGTTTGCCCATTCAGCAGCCACCGCGAACGTCTGGCAAACTGAAGTTTGCACTCCTTATTTCCCCCTCCTAATTTAGGAGGGGGCAGGGGGTGGTTTGCGTTTCACGTCGTATATTTGGCGTTAATGTCCACGTAAGCGTTGCTCAAGTCGGATGTCCAGAAGGTGCATTGGCCGTCGCCGATGCCCAAATCCGCAACAATTACAATCGTATCGGTGGCGAGCAGTTTCCGCAATTCGGCGCGTGTGCCGGGCTGCTGGAAATTCTCCTGCAAAATCGGCGCGCCGTTGATATGCAGCGTCACCTTTTCCGGCGTCAGCGCAATTCCGGCGTAACCGAGCGCGGCGATGATGCGCCCCCAGTTCGGATCGCCGCCATTGATCGCGGTTTTGACGAGATACGAATCCGCCACTGCCCGCGCTCCGGTCAGGGCGTCGGCGTCGCTCGCCGCGTGTTTGATCTGAATCTCGATTAATTTCGTCGTCCCTTCGCCATCGCGCACCAGCATTTTCGCAAGCTCGATGCAGACATACTTCAATGCGTCGCAGAACTCCTGAAACTCCGGCGTATCCGGCAGAATTTCCTCGCCGCCGCATTCGCCGTTCGCTAAAAGAATCACGGTGTCGTTCGTGCTGGTGTCGTTGTCCACGCTGATCCGATGGAACGACACTTCGACCGCCTGCCGCAGCGCGAGGTTCAGCGTTTCCGGCTGGAGATTCGCGTCGGTCGTCAGAAACACGAGCATCGTCGCCATGTTCGGCTTCATCATACCCGACCCTTTCGCCATGCCGCCGATGCGATACGCCGGTTTCGCGGTTTCGACTTCGACGGCGATTTCTTTCGATTTCGTGTCGGTCGTCATAATCGCTTTCGCCGCGTCAAGATGGCCGTCGCGAGAAAGCTGCGCCGCCGCGAGTTCCACGCCTTTCAGAATATTCTCCATCGGCAAGAACGAGCCGATCACGCCGGTGGAGCAGACCAACACTTGCTCGCCTTTCACTTTCAGCGTGTCCGACACTTTCGCCGCCGTGTCGCGAGCGTCCTGCAAGCCGCGCTCGCCGGTACAGGCGTTCGCCACGCCGCAATTCGCCACAATCGCCGAAATAAACGACGTTTTCGTCAGTTGTTCTTTGTCGAACACGACCGGCGCAGCCGCGACTTTGTTCGTCGTGAACATCGCGGCGGCAGACGCCGGAATATCCGACGCCACCATCGCGAAATCGTTCCGCCCGGTTTTAATGCCGCAATTGACGCCTGCCGCCGTGAATCCGGCAGCCGCCGTGACGCCTCCTTCGATAACTCGCATTATAAGCCCTCCGTTTCGGCGAATCCGGCCATGAGGTTCATGTTCTGAACCGCCTGCCCGGCTGCGCCTTTGATTAAGTTGTCAATCGTCGAATTGATGATGACGAATTGTTGCGTAATGTCCACCGCGACGCTGATGTCGCAGAAGTTCGTGTCGTTGACGAATTTGATTTCCGGGGCGCGATCTTCCAGAATCCGCACGAACGCGGCGTCGCGATAAAATTCTTGATACGCCTTCAAGACCGTTTCCCGCGTGACCGCTTGCTTCAGCGGCAGCGAAATCGTCGTATAAATTCCCCGCGTAATCGGCAGCAGATGCGGCACGAACGCGAGATTCACCTCTTTTCCGGCGACGCGCTCCAAAATCGTTTTGATTTCCGGCGTGTGCTGATGATTGCCGACGCGGTAGGCTTTCACGGTTTCGTTGACTTCCGAAAAAATCAAATCGAGTTTCGCTTTTTTGCCTGCGCCCGACGTGCCGGACATGGACGCAATCGTGATCGCGTCGGTCGCGACGTATTCAAGGCCGAAGACCGGCGCAAGCGCCAAAATCGCGCTGGTGGGATAGCAGCCGGGATTCGCGACGAACTGGCAGTTTGTGATCTCATTCTTGAACAGTTCCGGCAGGCCGTACACCGCTTTGTCGAGATAGGCCGGGGCGGTGTGCGGCACGTCGTACCATTTTTCATATAATTCCGGCGACTTGAACCGGAAATCGCCGCTGAAATCAATGACGCGGATGCCTGCGTCGAGCAGTTCCGGCGCTTGCTTCATCGCTTCGCCGTGCGGCAGCGCGAGAAAGACGACATCCATCGTTTTCAGCACGTCCATCTGAAACGGCTCCATGACGAGATCGGTCTTTTTCCGAAAGATCGGATAAATGCTGTCGAGCCGCTGGCCGACGGTGGACGCGCCGATGACGTGCGCCAATTCCACGCCGGGATGCTTCAAAAGAATTTTGACGAGTTCGACGCCGCTGTAGCCTGACGCGCCGATAATCGCCACCTTGATTTTTTTGCTGACATGTTCCATAAGATACTCCCCTGAAAAGACGGTTTTCATGCGTTGTGGCGCAGGTCGAAACCGGAGTTTCGATCTACATAACATGACGCAATTCTGCTTCGAATGATTTTGACAGAAATACAGACTGAAAAAAGCCGTGAGAGGCGCATTCCCGCTTTCGCCGGAATGATGGGGGCTACGGACAGAGCGGCATCATTCCCACGAAAGCGGGCGACGTCCACGGAACACAGTATTCCGAACATCAGCGATGTCACAATGTTGTTGAGAGGCGTTCATGATTGGTTAAATGTTTATGCGCAAAAAATGTTGCGTTATGGCGCGTCTAAAAAATGACAGAAATTTTGTCAAGAAATCAGTTAGAAAAATGCGCTTGTCCTAACATGACTGATGAGCCGCCGGGTTCGATTCAGGCTACGGCAAATTCAGTTTCATCGCGGCGTTCCGGATCGCAGAAGCCTAACACAATATCTTCATTCGGCACGCCCTCCCGCAGCAAATCGGTTGCGATGCCATCTTCCGTCCAATCCTGCTCGATCCAGATTTTGTCGTTCTTCAAGCGGACATGCACTGTCGTGGCATAGACGCGATGGCGTTTTTTCCAGCCGGTTTTCAGCCACAAATATTGGTCTCGCGTGTCATCGAAGACCAGCATCGTTTCGACGCCATTTTGCAGATGTTTCGCGACAGCGTCGGCATATTCGGATAACATCCGCTTAATCAATTCGCGATAGCGCGCTATTTTATCCATGCGACAACCTCCTCTTCTTCGAGATTCACAACTAACAGGGGCATTCCTGTTCGCTGCACGACCAGACGCACGGCTTTTTGCTGAAAAAAATCATCGTAAGTTTCTTGCGGAAGGCCGATATACAAGCGGCGTTGAGGATCGGTTTGTTCTAAAAAGCTGCACTATAATTCATATTGGCCTAACGCTTCTTTCAAATCTTGCACAAGCGAGCGCTTAAGAAAGCTTTTGATTTCGACAACAATTTTTTCGACGCCGCGCTCTGCGGCAATCAGCCGTTCTGCGCCTAAATCTGCATAGACGGTGATTTCTTCATAATCAATCATATACGGATCATGCGTGATCGTCCACCCATCTTTGATCAGCGCGTTTTTTATGTGCTGATGATACTTGTCTTTCGCGGGCATGTTTTAAAACCTCAAGAAACGGGACATCTCAGATGAACACAGGAGTTTCTATGCTTCTAAGATTATGCGAATAAAGAAAAATGTCAAGAGAGGATGTGATAAAATAGGAGAGCAACGAAAGAAAGGATTGAGTGAAACAGGGCGTTCCCGCGCCGTAACGAGGGGACGCCTTTAACTGTAATGACGAAGAACGTTATAGACAGAGTTGTCAGACACCCTGGAGGTGTCTGACAACTATTTTCCAGTTCAGACCTTGTCGCGGCGAATCAATGTCTCATCCGTATTTGCCGCAACGTGGCGGCAGCCTGATTTAGCTCGTCAAGCAACTTTTCCCCCTGCGCTTTTTCTTCAGCAGCGGCGTTTGGCGCGATACGAGACAGATCGCCTCGCAGCCGCTCCTGCTCCGTCGCGATCTTACTTGAACATTCCTGAAACAAGCCCTCAAGGGTCGGATGAATCCGAGTATCGAACCAGTCCAAATCTTGCTGGAATCGCCGCCCAATTTCATCCTGTTGGTTCAGAAAGCCGCGACTCCAGAGGATTTTCTCGCTGTCATAGCCCCAGGGAAACCAGAGAAACGCGACCGGCTGCACGGGCTGGCCGTTGCGGAAATAGACCCGCCCTTCGGTCTCAGGGTAACAGCAATCTTTATAATCGGCCATGACTAACTGACCATTGACATCGAAATATCCGAGCCAATTGACGTTCATATCGCCGGGAGCACTCCCGGTAAATCGCACCTTGCGAATCTGGCCGGCGGCGTCCGACTTGAACGTCAAACGATAGTGCGCTTCGCCGCCTATTTCGAATTCTATGCTTGTCACGTTCAAGGAAAGTTGGTTGATTTCCTCGACAATACGGTCGAACTGTGCCGTTTCAGCACTGGGGCCAATCGGCAAAAATTGATAGATCGCCTGAGTGCCATCGGCTGAACGTAACGTCAGTTGTTCGGGCGTGATTTTGGCTGTGACTGTTAACCTATCTTCTGCGCTCGCAAGTCGGAGCGTCAGGCGTTCGCCTTGCGCGGCATAGGTTCCGCGATAATGAGCGTCCGCGAGATCGAAATGAAAATGTTTCGGATAATCTCTGGTCTTGAGATGCTTGAGTTCGTCTGGATCATCAGGGCCGCGATTCGCGCTTTCGATGCCGCGCAGTTCTCCGGCAATGACCGTCTTATCAGGGAAAAAACGGAGAACGCGCATCTTGCAAAAGACGGAAAGAATCGGCTGCTGGTCATCGTCAACGCAGATATTTTCCAACATATACACGCCCGAATAGCGCAAATTCGCGGCAGGTGTTTCGGCGGCAGCGACAACAGGCAACAGCGCATTGCCGCAGCATATCAACATCACGATCCCTGTTCGTATCATACGTTTTTCAGCCTTCATTCTTCTGGCCAGCATGGCGCATAAGGGTTGTGGAGTTCTAACATTTCCGCATCGTCGCCGGCTTCGCAAAATGGCGCAAATGAGTTAATTTCAGACCGTTTCAGGCGCGTCGCGTAGATATTTTTTTGAATGCATGCCCCGGCATCAAAACGGCAAGCGGCGATTTTCTGACCCAGTTCCGGGTCTTTGAAACGAAACTGCTCCGCATTCCAGATCAGCCGATCTTGCCATGCGACTTCAAAAAACGGCAGATCGCTCCGCGCCGTCTTGTAGTGATAAGTCAGGCGGATTTCCGGCGGCGAATTGGTTGGCAGCAGGTCGTAGGCCACGTCAAGCTGTCGGTTGTCGCCGCCAAACCCAATATGATACGAGACCGTTTCCCAGAAAATCAAGCGGAACGCGCCTTCATCGCCGGCGCTTGCCGAATGCCAGGCGAGGATCGCCAAAATCCGCTGGTCGGTATTCGTGCCGACGTTGCCGAAATGCTCGATCAGCAACGCTTTCCGGCCATCACCGAGAACATCCGCCGTTGCTATCGCGGCTTCGCTATACCATGTCGGCAGGCAAATATCCTCTGTGCGGGAATACGCGCCAGACGAATCGGCATCATAGACAAACACGCGAAGACGCTGACCGTCTCTCACCTTAAACAGGCAGGTGCGGCGCTCAGTGGTTTTGATAAAATCGCACACGCCGCCCGCCTTGAGAATCGCCTCCTCTGTGGCTGTTTCTTCCGGGAGCGCCTCCCAGAGCGCTTCTTCCGTTGTCGTGACGGTAAACAGATCGCGTACCGCCACAAAATCCGCCGTGAACGCGGATGAGGTAAACAACGTCAACATTCCCAATACGATGCTCGATATTCGTATCAACATGAGTCACTCCTCTATAAAAATCTCGCTAAGCTTGCCAGACACCACTGCGCGGCGTAATACGTGCCAAGCACGACGAGCGGCGCATGGCGGAATGGCGCGACAAAGCGGTTGAACGCCAATGCCGAATCTGAGATGGTAAACAGCGCTGCGCCGCACAACATCAAAATGGAATGAAGATTCACGGCCAATCCTGCCTGTTCCAATGCCTGCCAGAACATCGTCAAAATAACCAGCATATAGAGAATTACCGGAATTTTTAAGGGCATGGCGACATGCGGAAGCAACTTGATGAAAAGCGTAACGCCGAGTATCGTAGGTACAAGGAGCAAAAAGCTCACTCGAAAACCGCTGCCGACGGTAAACGCGGCGATATAACAAATATGTGCGCCGAGAAAGCTGAGCAAACCGGGAATAAAGCGATCTTGCGGCAACATCAAAAAAATATCGCCAATGAGCGAGCAGAGCAGCCCGGCGAGAATGAACGCAGCGTAACCTGAGGTGGCGCGTGTGGCGCAGATCAAAAGAATCAGCGTGGTCGTCAGCGGCTTGAACACGTAAATCAGGCGGCGGCGATTGGCGTATTCGGCACAGATATGCAGCGTCGCGGACAGCAGGATGAAAAAATGCATGATCATCATATTTTTTTCGTCCGCGATTCCGCCATATCAGTCGAGTCTAACAAATAACGTTTGACACCGAGCCAGAGCCATCCACGCGCTTCTGTTTTGACATCAAGCGGCGCGATCCAGGGGACAGTCGCCTGGATGTTCTTCAAATCAAAGCCTTCTGGGATGAGAATAAATTTTCCAATGCCCGGATATAACGATTTCTGTGGGCAGTGATACAGACAATTTAAACACATGATACAATGTGTTCCGAATATCGGTTTGCGCTCATGCAGCGCAATATTGCCGACTGGACAACGGCGAGCGCAGAGGCCGCAACCTGTGCATGTATCGCGGACGCGGATTTTCTTTCCGAACTCTTTCGCGCCAGACGTCTCACATCTGCCAAGCAGCGACAATAGCCGATTTCCGACGCCTGGAAATGTTTTTCGACGTGTGCCGACGGTCAGTTCCCGAACGATGAACGCGACTTTCTGCGGCAGCACTTCTAATAAACGCGCTGCAAGGCTGGGTTTTGTCGAAACGATCCAATTCGAAGGCATCGTCAGCATTTTTTCATATTCCACATCAAAGCCTTTTTTCGCCAATCTTCGCTTGATGGCAACGCGGCAGGCTAAATTCGGCGTGACTTCGCCGCCGCCTGATACGGAAATCACGGCGGCGGGAATATGCGGGACAGACGGAAGCGATTCGGCCCATTGCATCACTGGATGCGGCGCATTACAGGCATGGACGGCAAAGCAGAGCAGCAAAAAAGTGTACTCACCTTCTGGCGCGGGAATTCCATGCCGCAATTCGTGCATCTGGACAAGGCTGCCAGCGGCTTCAAATTCCAGTTTGAACGTTTCTGCCACATGCGCGGCACAGCCCGTGCCGCTGAAATAGACAATTCGCACGATGGCAAGTTTCTTTTTTTCATTCGTATTCATATAGGCGTCTCCCCTGAAGATAGAATGTTCATGTACTGCTGTACGATTGCCCCGTCACTTGAACAACGCTGAAACGTGCCTATTTGCCAACGAGGCGAGATACTCATCTGGTGAAAGACATGATTCCTCTCGTTCTGGTTCTTCAAAGAACCGATTAAGAATGGCGACCGTTTGCTCATCAAATGTATAGTGATTCAATCGATCCGCGTTCTGCCGGTTTCGCATGTAGCGTATCTGCGTCTCATCATCAATCGGAAAATAGACGACAGACACGGCAAATCCTTGCGAGGCGTAACGCTGCGTCGCGTTCCGGCGCTCTTCCTTTGACCAGAAGCCAAAATCAAGCGCGACATGATTGCCGCGCGTCAGGAGCTTTTCGGCGAGGCGGTGAATGAGTTCCTTGCATCTTGCGAGCCTGTCATGAAAAAGCGTTCGATCTTCCGTCGGCTCAAACAGTTGCAGCATCCAGTTGTCCGCAGAAAAGGCGTAAAACCCGTAGGTCTGTTCTAACAGGTTGGTAAACGTTGATTTCCCGGAACAGACTTTCCCGCAGCAGAGAACGATTTCAGGCATTATATGACATCCCTTACAAAAAAGTTTCGTAACTATTTAGCAGCCAGCACGAAACACACGAAAAAATAGCCCACTGATGATCTCGATGATTGTTGTTCACGATTGTTCAGCCTGATCAGTCCAATCAGTGTGCTATTTTTTCCGTGTATTTTGTGGGGCATAATTACAACCTCTCGGCACGATATTTTCAGTGCAGAAAATACCCCACCGTCTCGCGCGGCATGTCAAGCAAAAATCTGATGAAATGTTCGAAGTTCAATCCTGGATGATTGGTCGTGGGAGAGCCAAACTTTGCAGGAGAATCTACCGTTGCTGCGGCAATATGGGAGCAGCGGGGGCTTCATGCCATGCTGGGAAAACCTCCTCGCGTCTGCCCCGCTTTTTGCGAGATCAGAGGTTCGCCCGACACAACGCATTTCTGATGTGTTTAGAGAAAACAGGCAAAATCCTGATCAGAATCGCTAATTGGGATGGCAATCATCGTGTTCGAGGAAACGCCGATGAGCCGGTTCAGTTCGACATTCGCTTTCAATGCCGCCTGTTCGTTAGGGTATTCAACGATAATCATGGCATCATAACTTCCTAACAATTCATAGCCAGAAACAAATGTGCCGCCGACCCGCTTGATCGCCTCTTTAACGGCGACTGTGCGGTTGGCGCCCACGCCCTTGATCCCTTCCTCGCCATACCGTAGCATCGTGACAAATGTGGCCATAAGAATTCCTCAAAACGCGGTGATTGTGAACGACAGGGACACATGCAAGAGCAGAAACTGATAAAAATCAAGCACTTCCTGTTTCGCTTGCTGTGTCAGGCTTGATATATCAAGTAACAACATGTTGGGAACAGAGGGTGATGTCTGAGCGATCATCTGCATTCTCCTTTTTAACAAGACATAAACCTCTGAATAGACCAAATCAAGATGAAAGGCGCGATGATGTCAACCAAAAAATATCGTGTTCTGAAAATCAACGGTTTCTCGCCTGTCCCTGAATTGACGACCTCCTCTTAATACGCCGCCCATATTCATTGGTCGTTTGATAGGTACTGAGCCCCCGGTTATAATCTGAAAGCCACAGAGCATAATCTGTTCCATAGTAACGGTGCGTTCCTAAGAACTGAAGGTACTTGGCCGTATATTGTAATGCTTTTTCTGGAATGTCTAAATTGGAAAGGAGGGTTTTTCGCTGATCTTTTGACAATTCTTTTGCAATTTTTTCATGAAATTTGTCTCGACCAGATCGAGACAACTCTGCATAATTCGTTGGAATTAATTGGGGATTCTCCATCATGGCCGCTACAGCAAGTGTCACTTCTGTAACCCCAAGCGATGGATTGACTTTGAGTGGAGCAAGCATATTTTTCACCTCAGGCCCTCCTGGAAGATTGAGCCATTTTTGAGGAAACGATGACCAATCCTTCCCCCGTATCCAGTTGTAATCATTCCGATTTTCAGCAAATACAACTCCAGCAATCAAAAACGGTATGTCCGCTCGGATCGTTATAGCGAAGCGGATGATTCAGCGCGTAGGAATATCTATTTAACCCCTGCGTCCCGGCGTGATGAATCGTGCTAACGCCGGATCGTCGTATCTCGCGCCGTAGTACATCAACCCGCTGCTGTCAAGTTCTTTGCCAGTATAGGTGGAGGGCGGCGCGTCGCCGCTGCCGGTGTTGACGATTTCCTCGCCGAACGCTTTATACGCTAACCGCCGGACAGTGTTGTCGTCGTTATTCGCAGGAATGGTCGCACTGCCGAGTGAGGTTGTCAGCTATTCTGGAAGCAGAAGCGTCACGGATGCAATACGGGCAAAATGCTTTTGATTGAGTGTCGCCAATGGCAAATGATGAGTGATCGCAGTCGCCGCAATGAGAATATCAGCTAATTCGATCATCTGATTCTGAAGGCGTAATATTTTAATGATCCGAATGGCTTCATCAATAACGAGTTCTTCGAGAGGAAGCAGGCGAACGTGTTGAAAGATCTGACGCCAAAAAGCGGCCTGTTCATCTGTGACGCCGCTGAAAATTTCAAGTTTCGTGATGACGGACGCGGCAAAATCATACGAATTCGTCAGCTCGAAGAGCCAACTTTTCTGTTTCTGCTGCTTCCGAAAATAGTCGATAAACACGGAAGAATCTACACAAATG
The DNA here is from genome assembly GCA_000739515.1 of Candidatus Moduliflexus flocculans. Lineage (GTDB taxonomy): Bacteria > Moduliflexota > Moduliflexia > Moduliflexales > Moduliflexaceae > Moduliflexus > Moduliflexus flocculans. The sequence continues at coordinate 551,224 of DF820458.1, read as the reverse complement.
AGCGTTCGAGCCATGCGGATAATCCTTGCCGTAATTCCTGAATCTGCCTGAATTGCTCATCAGACATGATGGGGCCGCGTAATAGGAGCGCTTGAAATTGCGCGACATCATCGTTCGGTTCTGGAGAGAGGTCGCGAAGACGCAAATCGTCTTCGATATCGTGCGTCAACCGCCATTGCTCTCGCGGCGGTAATTGTCGAATTAATTGTAATATTTGATGATACCCTAGATTCAATCGGACTTCCATGATTCCCTCTTCTTCTTCGCAGGCACGATGTGACTGACACTTCTCTAAGCAATGCGGTGAATGCCGGATTTTGTCAAGAATTTCTTCCTGTATCTGTCTATATTTCCTCTTGATGCAAAGAAAATTATTCAGCGCGTAGGCGTAGCGGTTTAGCCCCTGCGTCCCGGCGTCATCCACCGTATCCGGCGTGATGAAGCGCGCTAACGCCGGATCGTAGTATCGCGCGCCATAATACATCAACCCGGACGCATCCAATTCTTTTCCGGTGTAGGTGTAGGGCGGCGCGTCGCCTAATTATTCTTAATGGTGCAGTTTCACCCAGAATTCTTTTAATAGTAAAATGAGAGCAACAGGAATATTTATGAGTGATGCTGCCCAAAAGATAAATATTGCATTGAAGAAATAATAAACGACAGCATGAGAATCTTGTGATGACCAGACCCCATATTTTTCCATGAATGAAACACTTGCAAAGCCATCGTATCCTCCCATTCCTGCCAAATCCATAAAGATCATTGATGGATACCATAACAGCAGAGGAAATAAGCCGCTGCAAATGAAATACGCAGTAGTTTTTTTCAAATACGCATGTACGAGAAGTCTCATAAGTTCCTTTTTTATCGACATTCTGGACAAAAATCAACCGTTGAGGGTAATTGGTATGATGGCTCTATCCAAAGGACACAACCTACACGGCAAGCGTCATCTTCTTGATATGGAAATTCTAATATCTCAGGAGGCATCATGCTCATATCATGAACAGCGAAGCCATCCGTATTAATTTTCAGCGCATCTTCAATTTCTGTATGATACACATTAATACGCCGCCCATATTCATTGGTCGTTTGATAGGTACTGAGCCCCCGGTTATAATCTGAAAGCCACAGNTGAAGACCTGGCCGATATGTTTGAGGATAAATCAGAATCAGTTGAGACACCAATCACTTTTGACAGAAGGAGTTCAAATCTGACGCCTCCGCCTCAAATGGAAGAACTGGATTCGCTTGAAGATCTGGCTCGTGATATTAAATCGAATGCCTCGGCTGAAAAGGAAAAACAAAGAACCGATTTGAAATCAGAATCAGCCGAACGTGTAGGGCGCTATCGTGTACCGCCTACCCCCAAAGTGGAACCACCATCGGCAGATATAGAAGAAGAAACGACTGAATTTACTGAAAAGAAACGAAAAGAAAAAATTGTTACACCGACACTGGGAGAAATTTACGCTGCCCAGGGTCAGTATGCCAAAGCCATCGGTGTTTTTGAAATTTTACGAAAAAAAGAACCAAACAATCCGGCTTATATTGAGAAGATCAGATATTTAAAGAAAAAACTGGAAGAAAGTCAGAAACAATAATCAGTGCGAAAAGTGATGCATGGGGCGTAATGCATAAATGGAATTACACGTAAAGTAAATTCGGGAAAATTTAACAGGACCAACCTCAAATTTCTAAATTCTACCACATTCCATTGTCAAAATAATTATCATTGAAATGATAAAAAAAGAACTCCTGTCGCAAAGCGTTACAACAGGAGTTCTGATACCAAATATTATTCATCAATTTATTTAAAATGTGTCTTGGCCGCCTTGCCGATGGGATAAACATTAAAACCAATTTCATATAACTTTTGATGGTCCAGAATATTACGTCCATCAAAGATAAACGCCGGCTTGGTCATGGTTTCGAAAATCTTCTCATAATCCAGTTTTTTATACAGGTCCCATTCAGTAATAATGGCAATCGCATGAGCATTTTCAGCGGCTTTATAGGGATCAGTTTCAAATTCAAGATTTTTCGTGATCCCTTCCAGATCGCGGCGGGCATGACCAATCCTTCCCCCGTATCCAGTTGTAATCATTCCGATTTTCGGCAAATACAACTCCAGCAATCAAAATCGGATCGATCTGATGTTCTCTTGCAACCGATAAAATATCTTGACGATGCTGAAGAATTAGCTCAAGAGCACTTTCTACTGTATGTCCACTCGGATCGGTATACTTGAGCGGGTTATTCAGCGCATAGCTGTACCGATTCAGCCCTTGCGTTCCCTGATCATAGACCGTATCCGGCGTGATGAAGCGGGCGAGCGCCGGATCGTAATATCTCGCGCCGTAGTACATTAATCCGGTACTGTCAAGTTCTTTGCCGGTGTACGTATAGGGCGGTTTTTCGCCTGATCCTGAGTTGACAATCTCTTCTCCAAACGCCTTGTACGCGAGCCGCCGCACCGCATTGCCGTCTTTGTCTGCAAGGACGGTGGAACTGCCGAGATGGTCGCTGTGAATCCATGTCCAGCCGTAGGCCGCACTGCCGGCCTTCCGCGCCTGCGCCACGCGCAGGCCGTTGACGTAGTAATATTTCGTCGTCATCAGTTCGCCGCTGGCTCTGGCGGCAAAAGACCCACCCCTGGCCCCTCCCAGGAGGGGAAGATCGGATTCGGCGTCGTCCACCCCAGCCTCATCCTTCGACAGGCTTAGGACACCGCTCAGGAGGGGATTCACGGAATAGATGGTCAGCGGCAGGAGCGCAGGGTCGGCGACGGTGAGCCGCAGACCGACTGGCGTTGCGCCGAGGGGCTGCGTGTCGCGCACGCGGCCATCGACCGCAATCGCGCCGCGTTCCCCCTGGCGCGTGACGGTCAGGGTATGTTCCCCCTCTGTGCCGAGCGCGACCGTGACCGTAAAATCTCCCTGGCCGTAATTGACCGCCGCCGAATCCGCGAAATTAAGGTCGTCATTGCTGAAGATGCGTTGTCAGAGCGTGAATCCCTGACAACGCCTGATGATGACACAGGCAGCGTCCCCCGAAACGCTATAAAGTTGTTTAGTTCTCGTTCCACGCTCAGCGTCCCGCTTCGCCGCAGAGAGACGGATGGTTGGCATTCCACGCGGAGCGTTGAACGAGTAACAGCCTGCCGGAGCGATGTTTATCGCAGAAAGTCAACAGCGGCTCTTTCGACAGGGAGGCATTTCTTGTAACGTTTCATGAAGACTTCAAAGCCTTCCACGTCAGCGGGATCTGGTTCGATCACGGATTCATCCTGAGAGGTGAAGACATGCGCATTCAGGAAGGCTTCCAGAGTTTCATTATTTTTCTTGTTCAGCAGGTACGAGGCCAGCAAGGCCATTCCCCACGCGCCGCCTTCTCCGGCGGTTTCCATCACGGCGACCGGCGCATTCACGGCGGCGGCCATAAAGCGTTGCCCGACCCCTTTGGTCTTGAACAATCCGCCATGTCCGAGCATCTTATCCAGCTTCACGCCCTCTTCTTTCAGCAGAATGTCGATCCCGATTTTCATGGCGCCAAGAGACGACTGAAGATTGACGCGCATGAAATTTGCCAGATTAAAGTTGCTATCGGATGATCGCGCAAAGAGCGGTCGCCCTTCTTCAAAATGCGTGATATGCTCGCCTGAAAGATAGCCATACGCTAATAGCCCGCCGCAATCCTTATCCCCTTCAAGGGCTTTATTGTATAACGTCTTATACAGAGTGGTCATATCTACGTCACATCCAAGCGCGGTTGTCACTTCCTTGAAAATCCCAATCCAGGAATCTAAATTAGACGAACAGTTGTTAGAATGCGCCATGGCCACGAGTTTGCCGGTTGGGGTCATGACAAGGTCTAATTCAGGATAGACCTTTGACAGTTCCTTTTCTAAGACGACCATCGCAAAGACTGAAGTTCCGGCAGAGACATTTCCAGTCCGCTCCGCCACGCTGTTCGTGGCAACCATTCCGGTTTCCGCATCTCCTTCAGGCGGGCACATCAAGCATCCCGGTTCAAGCTTGCCGCTGGGATCGAGCAGTTTCGCGCCTTCTTTGGTGAGCGTTCCCGCGTGTTCTCCGGCGACCAATACCTTTGGAAGAATATCGGCCAATTTCCAGGGGAACTTCTTCTCTTTCACTAATTCATCAAACTGATCAATCATGCGCTGATGATAGGTGAGCGTGTGGATGTCAACCGGGAACATGCCGGAGGCTTCGCCGATCCCGATCACTTTCTTCCCTGAAAGTTTCCAATGGACATACCCTTCTAAGGTCGTAAGAAAGTTCACAGAAGGAACATGCGCCTCTCCATTTAAGATCGCTTGATACAAATGAGCAATGCTCCAGCGCTGCGGAATCGGGTATTGAAACAGCGCCATCAATTTTTCGCTCGCTTCTGATGTAATATTGTTTCGCCATGTCCTGAACGGCGTCAACAGCGTGCCATCTTTATCGAAAGGAAGATAGCCGTGCATCATGGCGCTGAAACCAAGCGCGCCGATCTTTGTCAGTTCTACGCCATATTTCTCCTTCGCGTCTGCCGCCATGTTTTTGTAGCTGCTTTGCACCCCTTCCCAGACTTCATCAAGGCTATATGTCCAGATGCCGTCAATATAGCTGTTCGACCAATCATGCCAGCCGGTTGCAATCGGTTCATTGTGTTCCCCGACCAGGACAGCCTTGATTCTTGTCGAGCCAAATTCAATCCCCAACGCGGTCTTGCCGCTTGTGATAAACTCTTTGATGTTTGTTGCTGCGCTCATATACAAACCTCACCAGTTTGAAAAATTACAAGGAGGCGTGTAAGAAAGGATGTCCGTATTTACCCAAGGGCTGTTACATTTTCGCTAAAAGTTGTCATTACGAGGAGTGACAACGACGACGCAATCCCTGATTCCATCGAGATTGCTTTGTCGCTGACGCTCCGCGCAATGACAGAACGTCACAGTCCTGCGCATTTATCCTTTCTTACACGCCTCCTTGTAATTTGCAAAAGATTAAAAAAACCCTGTCAAGGTTTCGGCCCCTGACAGGGTTGAAGAATCAGATGTTATTTATGGTAGTACACATCCCAGCCCAGATAGGTCGTAAAGGCTTCGTTTAGGATGTCGGCGACGCTCGACGGATTCAGCGCGACATGATGTTCGAACCCGTTGCGGCAAATGTGATGGAGCAAGCCTTGCATGTTCGGGATTTGCACGACGCCGTAGCCGCCGAAGGAATCAACTTTATCGTCCGTAATGGCGCATTCGCCGAAATACGCTTTGATTTTGCCGGAATAATCGTCGGTCGCCACGCGGCAATAAGTCATATTGGCCGGTTTGATCTGGCCGGTCACTGTACCGTAGGTGTTGGCTTTGCCGACCGTTCCAGCAATGATCGCCTGATAATCCATGGTGGCGTCGCCGCCGAAAAATGCCTGTGGCAGGTTGCTGCAATGGAAGACGATGCCTTTATTCGGATCGTCGCCGAAGTTATTGTTCCAATCTAACAGGGCGCTCGGTTTTTCGGACGCCAATACCATTGCATACATGCCAATTAAGCCGGTGATGTCGGTTTCGCAGGCGCTCGGCTGCAAGGAATTGCTCAACATACTCATTATCGCGCAAGGCACGACGCCGAAAAATTCTTCCATTGCGGTCCAGCATTGTACCGCCGTACCGACGAGTTCGTGATCTGCGATGAATTTATCCATCACCACGCCGAGTTTTGCCATTTTCAACAGACCTTCATCGCTGATGCCAGCGGTTTTGATATACCCTTTGACAGCAGCTAATTTCGCCTTCACAGCCGCGTCGTCATCCGCGAATTTCCCGATCTGGCCGAAAATATCGGAGAGATCAACGCTTTCGACGGAAATGCCCGCTTTTTCCAGGATTTTTTCGCTGTACCGCACCGTGATAAACGCCGCCGGACGCGCCCCGATCTGTCCGAAACGCGCTTTACGCAAGCCATTCACCACGCGGCAGACGCCCGCGAATTTTTTCAGGTCTTTTTTGAAACTCTCTGAATCGAGCGCGACCGTATGCAGGGTCGTCAGGCTATATTGAATGCCATACTGCATCAGGTTGTTGCAGATCGACATTTTGCCGCAGAAACTATCACGGCGATGCGCGATATCGAGTTGTTTCGGGTCGTCTGGCGTCGCCTGGATCAAGACCGGCACATTCAGATTGGCAAGGCGGATCGCATCAGCCACGCCGCGCTCTTCGCCGAAATTCGGCAGCGTGACGATAATCCCCTCGATCTCCGCCGCATGTTTCTTGAATAATTCCGCGCATTTTTTGGATTGTTCGTAAGTGTCAACCGAGCCATACGGCGAATCATCGGGCGACAGCATTACCGCGTTATGCCCTTCTTTTTTTAATACGCTCAAAATCGCATCCCGGCCATCTTTGCATAATTCGATAGGGAAAAATCCCCGCGTTCCCATAATGACCCCAAACGTTGCCATAAAAATCTCCTTTAGTAAATTTGTGTTTTTTAAAGTAGGGGCAGACCCCTGTGTCTGCCCTGGTTTTCAGACGAATCCATGTCTTTTGGGTGAACACAGGGGACACCCTTATTCGAACTACCGACGGTGAACTCCCCTTCTGGGAGCAGGGTTGTGACGTTCTGGCCGAATGTTCCCTTCGACACGTTTTCACGAGAACGTCACAGCCCTGCCTCCTGGGAGAGGTTGGGGTGGGTGACAGGGGCAACAAGCATCTCAACCGCCGCCACCCACCCTTTGCCCCTCCCAGGAGGGGGATTGTCAGCGACGTTGCGTAACATCAGTGATTAATTAACAGCAGCTCGCATGATTGTTTCTTGATCCGCTTGTTCTTTCGGCAAATCGGCGGTGAGTTGTCCATCGTGCATCACTATCACGCGATCAGAGAGGCCGAGAATTTCCGGCAGTTCGGACGAAATGACTAAAATCGAAACCCCTTCATCCGCTAATTCCGCGATAATTCGATGCACTTCCGCTTTTGCGCCGACATCAATGCCGCGCGTCGGCTCATCCAAAATCAACACTGTCGGGTTTGTCGCTAACCATTTCCCGATCACGACTTTCTGCTGATTCCCGCCGCTGAGGTTATTGACCACATGCTTGAGCGAGGAAATTTTGATGCGCAGCCGGCCAACATAATGGTTGCACACCGCCGTTTCTTTTTTGCGGTCTATGAGGTTCAAAAATTTGGCTAATTTGGGATGAATGCTCATCGAGAGATTCTCCCGCGTGGTCATTGGCAGCACTAATCCCAAATTTTTCCGATCTTCCGGGATGTAGGCGATTCCGTTTTTTACGGCATCCACCGGGCTGTTAATGATGACATGCTGATTGTTTAGCACAAGCGTGCCATCGGTTTTTTTGACCATGCCGATCAGCAATTTGGCGAGTTCAGTACGCCCTGCGCCGACTAATCCGGCCAGACCGAGAATTTCACCTTTGTGCAGTTGGAACGACACATTTTTGGTAATCGGCGGGCCGGAAAAATTTTGCACATCCAGGACAATGTCTTTTCCCGGAGTACCTTTGCGTTTCGTAAAGAAGTGATCCAATTCGCGCCCGACCATCAGCGAAATAATGTCGTCCTTCGTGGCGTCTGAGGTTTTTAATTCTCCGGCGTTCATGCCGTCCCGCAGGACGGTGATGCGATCAGTGATTTCCAGCATTTCGTCTAATTTATGGGAAATGAACACCACCGAAATATTTTGCGCTTTTAAGTCGCGCACAATCGAAAACAGGTTTTCGACTTCCGACATCGCCAACGACGAGGTTGGTTCGTCCATAATCAGCAGTTGCGTATCGTAAGAGAGCGCTTTGGCGATTTCGACCATCTGCTGCTGCGCCACGCCGAGCTTGCGGATTTCCGTGTCAGGATTGATGTCTATTTTCAGCCGCGTGAACAACGCGGCGGCTTTGGCGCGCATGGTTTTGTAACTGATGAGCTTTGCCGCGCCCGTGCGCACCTCTTTTCCTAAAAAGATATTCTCCATCGCCGACATATTTGGGCAGAGGTTGAATTCCTGGAAAATGATGCTGATTCCGACTTTGTATGATTCGCCTGGCTTTTTCAGCGCTAATGGTTTGCCGTTGTAAAAGATTTCCCCGGCATTCTGCGGATATACGCCTGTCAGGACTTTCATCAAGGTGGATTTTCCCGCGCCGTTTTCGCCGATCAGCCCCAGAATTTCTCCTTTTTTCAGGGAGAAATTCACGTCATGCAAGGCGCGAACGCCGGGAAATTCTTTGCAAATCCCCTTCATTTCGACTAATAAGGGTTCCATAGTTCACCATCCACGCTATTTGTTTTTAATGCGGTCAACAACAGCAGCCAGCACGATGATTCCGCCGATGATGAAATCTTGCCAGTAGGCCGACACTTGCATCAGCACGAGGCCGTTGCGGATCACGCCCATGATAGTCGCGCCAATTAACACGCCAAGCACTGTTCCCACACCGCCGCTCAAGCTTGTGCCACCGATGACGGTCGACGCGATCGCATCCAATTCCCAGCCTTTGCCGGTCGCGGGCTGCGCTGAATTGAACCGCGCCACTAACAAGACGCCGACAATCCCGGCCATTAAGCCGCAAATCGCGTAAATCATCAGCTTGATTTTTTTGACATCAACGCCTGAGAGCGCGGTGGCCTGCTCGTTGCCGCCGATGGCGTAGATTCTGCGTCCGAAGGCGGTGTAGGTCAAAATGACATGCACAATAGCGGCAATAATGATGGCGATGATGACTGGCATTGGAATGCCGAAAATATCGCTTTGCGCGAGAAAAAAGAAAGAACTCGGCATTTCAATGATCGGATTCCCTTTTGTTAATACGAGACTAAGGCCGCGTCCCATACTTAACGCGCCGAGCGTCACTATAAACGGCGTAATGCCGACATAGGCGATGACTGCCCCGTTGAAGATGCCAATTAACACGCCAGCAAGAACGCCTATCGGTAGCGCGATAATCGGGGGAATGCCCGCGGCAAGAGCAAGGCCGGTAATCATGCCAGTCAAGCCAACGGTTGAGCCGACTGAAAGATCAATTCCAGAGGTGAGAATGACAAACAGTTCTCCCAATGCCACAATAGCGACAAATGAGATTTGTCGCGAAACTAAATAAATATTTTTGGTGGTGCGAAATTGTGGCGCCATAAGTGCAATAAACAGAGAAATCAGGATAAGAGCGATAAAAATAGCGGCTTCTCGCTGCGCCAGGATTTCTAAAACGGGATTCTTCGATTTTGTCGTCTGAGTTGCCATAATGTTCAGAGAATGTCGAGAGTCCAGGGAAGCGTCCCCGGACTCTGCGAACGTATGTTGCAAGTTACTGCGGGATTTCTTTCTTCATGTCATCCATGTAAGTGTCAATATTATCTTTGGTCACGATGATGACGCCTGTATCAATCTCTTTTGGGATTTCTTTGCCTTCCACAGCGTCTTTCAAATATTCAACTGACAGCCAGCCCATGGTGAAGGTTTTCTGGACGATGCAGAATTGCACGACGCCGTCGCGAATCCCTTGCAGCGTGTCTTTCAGATCATCAAAACCGGCCAACAGTACCTGTCCGGCTTTGCCCTGTTCTTTGACGACCGTGCTGGCGCCAGGAGCGCATTCAGCGGAGACGCCGAAAATCGCATTCAGATCAGCATAGGTCTGAAGGATCGCTTCGGTTTTGTTCACGGTCACGTCGAATTTGCCTTCGGTGTCTTCCAACGTCACGATTTTGACTTCAGGCGCTTCTTTGGCAATCGCTTCTTTGACGCCTTCTGTGCGCAAATTCAAGTTCGGAGCGCCGAGACCGCCCTGAAGAATGGCTAAATTCCCTTTTTTGCCCATGAGTTCAGCAATCATTTTGCCGCCAGCATATCCGGCGTTTTTATTGTTCGTGCCGATATAACAGAGTTGCGCGCTGGAAGGGGCTGGAGCGTCGAAGGTAATGATTTTAATGCCGGCGTCCATTGCCTGCTGAATGACCGGAACAAGCGGTTTATCATCCAATGCGGAAATCGCGATGCCATCCACGCCACGCGCGATTAAATCTTCCAACACTTTCACTTGCAGAGCGATGTCAAATTCTTGAGGCGCTTGATATTCAACGGTAATACCATATTTCTCAGCAGCCGCTTTAAACCCTTCGAAGCAGGGTTCATAATAGGGATGCACGCCTTTCGGCACCATCACGAACGTCAATTTTTTGTCTGCGGCAAAGGCCGAGGGAACGATCATCATCACCACGAGGGCGATCACGACAAATAGCTTCACGAGTTTCATACGAATTCTCCTTATGTGAGCGGCAGACACGCGCTTTTGCGCGGCCTATCTGCATTTCTCGCGTGTAACATTCGGTTGTTGTTGATACAAACTGGCACATCTTGTTGAGACATCAGTCCATCGTTTTCTTTCTGCGCACCACATTCCCCCTTTCTTAACTATTTTGATGACATTCAGGAGCGCAAAAGCACGCTTTTGCACTCCTGAATGAAGAAAAAAATTATTCCCTTTTACGCTTAATATCAATAATCACGGCAATGACAATAATCGCCCCTTTGATAATCCGTTGCGCCCCCTGGGGAACGATGAGCAAGTTCAGTCCGTTACCGACAACGCCCATGATCAATGCTCCAATAATGGTCCCCAGCAGCGTTCCCTGACCTCCTGATAAACTTGTCCCGCCGATAATCACGGCCGCGATGGCGTCGAGTTCTTCTCCTGTAAACGCGACCGGAACGGCTGAATCCAGCCTGGCGGTCGTAATCACCGCCGCGGCCGCGCAGCACACGCCGGAGATGATATACACGGCTTGCTTTACGGCTTTCACTCTGATACCGGCTAATTGACATACCGTTTCATTTCCGCCGAGCGCATAGACGTAGCGTCCAAATCTGGTATTCCTGAGCACATACCATGAAACCACATACATCCCGACCATGATAAGCACTGGGATGGGAATGCCTAAAAAATTTCCGGCAATGGCCGGGAATGCTTCTGGAAAGGTATAGACAGGTTGTCCTGAGGTGATCGTAAACGCGCCCCCCCTGGCAATAGACATCATGCCCAATGTGACGATAAACGGCGGGACGTTGACTAAGGCGATAATGGCGCCATTGAGCCAGCCCTGCAATGCGCCGGCGACCGCTCCGAGCAGCAACGCTGCCCACACCGGAACGCCGGCTTTCATCAAGACCGCCATAATCAATGCGGTAAATGCAGCAATCGAACCAACCGACAAATCTATTCCGCCAGTTAAAATGATGAACGTCATGCCGATGCCCATAATCGCAATCGTTGAAATGTGGACAAAGATGTTGAGAATGTTTTGCGTCTGTAAAAATGCCGGTGAAAGAAAGGTCATGACGACGACGAGGATAATCAATGCAATAAATGCCCCCATATTATCGAGAATTTTCGTAGTGTTCAATTTCTTAATTCGTTCTGGCCCCATGATATTTATCCCCTCCGGTTGCATGATACATAATTTTTTCCTGAGTTGCTTCTTCGCGCGAGAATTCTTTGACGATTTCGCCCCGGCACACGACCAAAATGCGATCACTCATTCCAAGCACTTCGGGCAGATCCGACGAGATTAAAATGATGCCATGCCCCTCGGCAACAAGTGAATTCATCAGATGATAGACTTCGATTTTAGCGCCGACATCAATCCCTCGGGTGGGTTCATCCATAATAAAGATTTTGGATTTACTCATGAGCCATTTGGCAATGACCACTTTTTGCTGGTTCCCGCCGCTTAAGGTTTCTGCCTTTTGTTCTCGACCGGTACATTTGATCTTGAGTGACTGGATATACTTCGAGACGATAGATTTCTCTTTTTGCGTATCGAGCTTATAGATTAAATCAATGGCATCAAGGGAGGGAAGCGTGATATTTTTCGCAATATCCATCAATAAGACCAGTCCTTCTTCGCGCCGTTTTTCTGTCAAAAATCCGATCCCGGCTTGAATGGCCTGCCGCGGATGGTTAATGGCGACTTGTTTGCCGCGCACAAAAATCTCGCCGGAATCTTTGGGGTCTATGCCAAAGATTGATCTCATGATTTCCGTTCTTCCAGCCCCCATCAATCCGCATATCCCAAGCACCTCGCCCGCTTTCAAACGAAAATTGACATCCTGAAAAACCTTGTCGCGCGTGAGGTTTTTGACCGCTAAAATTTCTTCTCCCGGTGTCGTTGGCGCTTTGGGATAATGATCGCCGACCTCTCTGCCCACCATGTGCCGGATCATTTCGTCCAAACTTGTATTTCGAATTTCCAGGGTTGTGACGGCTTCGCCATCCCGCATGATGGTGACCCGATCTCCAATCTGCTCGAACTCCTCCAGCCGGTGAGAGATATAGATGATCGAGACGCCCTGGCTTTGAATTTTCTTGATAATCGTAAAAAGATTTTCGATTTCCTTGTCGGTTAACGCCGAGGTCGGTTCATCCATGATCAATATTTTCGAATTCACGGATAAGGCTTTGGCGATCTCGACCATTTGTTGCTCAGCCACGCCCAAATCAACGACCTTTGCGTTCGGATCGATATCTAAGTGTAATCGTTCGAAAAGGATTTTCGTATCTTCCTGGAGCTTCTTATGATCCAATTTCCGGGTCTTTGGGGATACCGGTTCACGGCCTAAATAAATATTTTGACTCGCGGTTAAATAGGGAATCAGATTGAACTCCTGATAGATGGTCATGATGCCTAATTTTTGAGCATCATGTGGTTTCGCAATGTCAACCTTTTGCCCTTCGAAGCGTATTTCGCCGCTATCTAACGCGTACACCCCTGATAAGATCTTTATTAAGGTTGATTTGCCAGCGCCATTCTCTCCCAGCAGAATATGCACTTCGCCTTTTCGAAGTTCCAAATCAACGTCTTTCAGAACCTGTACACCGGGAAAGCTTTTGCGTATTTTTTTCATTTCCAAAATTGTGGACAAAATAACCTCCCATACGCCCGTCTTTGCAGCAAAACATGAGGAAAAGAAGCTATTGAAGCCATCAGCTTCAATAGCTTCAGGAAGAGTCTCTAATGGATTCCTTACTTTGCTACATTGCTGGCATCAACAATAATCGTGTCGGTGACAACTTTTTTCGGTGACGATTCGCCGATCAGTGCTTTGTGGATCGTTTCAATGGTGGCGGTCCCAATGCCAACCGGATTCACATCGCATGTTCCTGTGGTCAGACCTTTTCTGATAGCGTCGAAGGCGCTTTCATTCCCGTCTAACCCCATAATAAGAATATCGTTGATGGTTTTTCCGGCGGCTTTCACAGCCTGTCCGGCGCCAATCCCCATTTCATCAGAAAGGCCGAAGATCACATTAATTTCGGGATGTGCGCTCAGGATATTGGTGACAACATTCATGGCTTTTTCCCGTTCCCAGTCGGCGGCCTGAGAGACGACCACCTTGAGTCTCGGTTCTTTGGCGGCAACATCATTGAAACCGCCCGCGCGTTCAGTGGTATATGAACTTGGAAGCCCTTCAATGATCGCGGCTTTGATATCGCCTTGAATCTTGCTCAGCACGTACTCCGCGACCTGCGCGCCGCCTTTGCGTTGATCGTATCCGACGTAGGCGAACACATCGCCTGACGGAAGATCGACCAGTGTATTAAACAGGACAATCGGAATACCTGCGGCGTTCGCTTTTTTCACCGCCGTCACGGAGGTTTCTTCGTCCATTGCGCATAAGGCAATGGCATTCACCTTCTTTGAAATCATGGTCTCAACAATATTCAACAGGCCGGCAGCATCATCTTCTCTGTCGGGAGCTAAAATCTGTAATTCATACCCATATTTGGCTGCCACTTCGTTCGCCCCTTTAATCACGGCTTGATAAAACGGACTGACCATGGCCGGCGGAACTAACGCGATCTCGACTTTATCGGCTGCCTGACCTTCTCCAGCCATGATTGCGGACAACAAGAAACATGCGACTGCGAGTAACAATAACTTTTTCATGAGAAACTCCTTATGGTTGAGGTGTGCGAGTTGAACGTTGAAACATGTCAACGCTTCATTCGTGCTTCAATTATACGACCACCGGAAAACCAAAACATCTTCTGTGAATCACGATACAAACGTCAGTGCGCTTTGTTATGTGAAACCTGAAAATATCCTCAAAATCGCACCTCCTTTCAGTCATTCGAATGTGGCTGAAACCGTATTCAAATATCTGTTAGGTACTGAGCGCAGGGAGGAGAGAAGGCTAATTACTACTGCATTGATCAGTGGATTTTTAGGAATCGCCAGGAGTGTCAAAGCTTGCTTTGGCGGTCAACGCAAGCTTTGACACTCCTAAAAACTTCTTGATCAATGCACTATAAACCCTCTCATGATGATTGCTTTGCAACTCATTCGAATCTCATAAGCACAAAATCATCCATCCCGAAGCACCGTCTCCTTCAGGAGAAAGCTTGTTATTAGTAGTCATTCGTATGACCATCTTTAAATGCAGTAAAAAATTGTCAAGTTTTTAATTGAAAAATCTCACGCTGATTCTGCGAGCAGCCTGAGACGATCCTTGTTAAGGATTTTCCTTGACTTTCAACGGCAACGCCAGATGGCGTCACGTATGTTTGCATCATATCGCGATTATCCAATTGCATTGCCCTATCGAGAGCAGGATTGTTCAGTGTTGTCATTATGAAACGAATCATCAAAGTGAGTGTTGGCTGGTTTTTTTTATTGTTAGGCATCATTGGGTGCTTTCTGCCCATTTTGCAAGGTTTTTTATTTATTGCCGTCGGCCTGCTGATTCTCTCTGAAGAAAGCATGTTCATCAAAAAACTGCTCCATCCGTTAGAACAAAAATATCCGCATCACTTCCAAAAAGTCTATCAATTCCGCCAGAAACTCTTTCAAAAACTGCGAACAACCCTCCATCGAAAACAATCGCCGAACTCCGCAAGAAAAAATGTCGAGCCGCCGCTGACCGATGAGATTTGAACGTGCCTTGTAGAGACGCCCCGGCGGGGCATCTCTACGGGTTGAAAAATCTTAATCGCTATACAGCATGTTTAAGTAATATTCTTTTTCATCCAATTCCTGCTCAATATCGGCTTGTTCGTATAAGATTTTTTTGACCGCGTCCGTGCAAAACGTCATCGCTTTTGAAAACGACGCATTTTCGGCATGAATACAAGAGGAATAGGTCAATTGCTGCTTGAACGTCGCGAAAAATGGCGTGTCGAACGTGGAATCCGCCAGATAATTCCGGTTATTCGGCAGATGCCCGACCTGAGAATAATAGAGATTGCTGATGTCATAGTCGTTCGTCAAGGCATCAATCAGTTTAGCGGCTTGCGGCTTATATTCGCTCTGCGCGCAGATGGCGAGAGCGTGATTATACGTCCAGGAGCGCGATTTCGCCTGCGAAGACAGCACGGGATTCAATAACACCACAAAGTTGTCGTCGAATGGCTGGCCGGTATGTTCTTCTAATTGATATTTAATCCAGGGCGCGTCGGACATAAACGCAATATCCCCTCTGGCAAAGCGTTTGCGGATGTCGTGAATGTTTGATTTGAACACGCGGACGGAATTGACAAAATTGCGCAGCCAGGTGAATGCTTCGATATTTTCAGGCGAATTCAGCACGACATCCCCCTGTTCATCAATCAATGTCCCGTTAAAGGCTAACAGAAAGAAATAGAGCGTCAGAAAATCCGACTCCTGATCGACGCTGGAATTCAAGGCATAACCGTATTTATCCTCTCCTTCATAGGCATGATCTATTTGCTGGCACACCTCCTGAAGCGCTTCAAGTGTCATCGGCGAGGGCAAGTCTGAAATTCCGGCAGTTTTCAACAGGTGCTTGTTAGCGATCATTGCGACTGGGCATAAGCCCCAGGCCAATGAATAGAGCTTATTGCGGTACATGCCGCCCGCTAAATCTTTTTCATAAAAGCGGTTATCTAAATTGCTTTTTTCGACAAGCGGCTCAAGCGGTTCCAATGCCCCAACAGAGGCAAAATAGCTTGTCCAGTGTGCCTGGATATGCACGACATCCGGCGCATTGCCGCTGGAAATCAATTTCATCAAGGTTTTTCTCGCTTGATTGTATTGAGTTGGAATGCATTCAACGGTGACAGACGGATGCTTTTCATGGAATAACGCGAGCACGTCCGTTAAGATTTTGGCGCCTTGCGGCGTTTCCGGAAGCCAGGAAAGGAACGTTAGCTTCGTGCTCTGTTTTGAAACAATCGTCCCTCGCCCTTGTTTTTTGACAAGAACGCCGTCATCTACAAGCAGCGTCAACGCCTGGCGAATCGTGGTGATGCTGGTGCCGAATTCTTCCGCAAGGCCGGCTTCAGGGGGGATGATTTCTCCATTTTTATAGACTTCATCTTCAATACGCTTGATAATAACATCTTTGACCTGAAGATATAATGGTTTATATTGAATTTTTCCGGCTTCCATGCGCGTTATTCCAGCTATAAATATATAAAAAGAGAAGCATTTATTATTGGTCATTCGAATGAGTACTAATAAGATAAAATATAGAATTTCTTGTCAAGTTTTAATTCATCAGACCTCAGAAAATTCTCTTGACGAACCGTCATTGTGTAAAAAGAGCTATTCTTGTCTGTCGTGTAAGTGATTATGAATAAATCTATTCGATATTTTCGTACCGCCGACCTCCTGGTCGGCGATGCTGCCAGCCGGAGACTGGCGGTACAAAGTGAAACGAACTTATTCATAATTACTTATAAACATTCTATTTTCAGAGGAGGAAAAAATGTTTCTCATTCGCTTGCAACGTCTGCGAACGTTATTCATTCTATTCATCTGCTGCTGCGCCGGATGCGCTGGCATCAATTCGGGGCAGACCCCTGACGATGCCACCTGCGAGTCGCCCTACGTTGTTCAATCATCAGATGAATTGGTTGAATTCTTGACGCAAATCGCATGGACGCCAGTTGGCAACTATTCTAACAACCTCCCCGCCGTGTCGCAGGATGTGCGCGTATCCGGCATCATGACGCTGGCGGCGGCGCAGATTCCCGTGCCACAATCCTGTTTGAATCGAATGGATTGCCGCCATGACGCGCTGCTCTCTGTTTCCCCGTCGCTATCGGACGTGATATGCCAGACGAACGACGCTGGCGGCAGCGACACTATCAGCTTGACTGATACGACGATCAGATTTCGCGGCATCATGCGGGATACGCACCCTTCGCGCTGGAACTTCAGCCCGATGCTTGAGATGATTTCCGCCTGTTCGACTCCTTGCTCGACCGGCGAATTTCGCTGTCCGGCAGACAATACCTGTTGGTCGTCATTTGATGCCTACTGCCGATTATGCGGCGGACAGAGCAAAGAAGCCTGCGCCTGCCAATCGCCGGAAGGCGTTCTGCCCGACGGCAGCGAATGTTATTTTTGGGTGTCTGGGGATGTGATCCAAAGCGGAACGTGTTTAAGCGGAATCTGTCGCTGATAAGATGATTTTATAAAAGACCGAACGCAATGGCGAGAAACGCCGGGCCGTTGAGGCCAGCATGAATCAAGACGCCGATCCAGGAGTTCTTTTGCCGTTGCACGGTATATGGCAAAATGCATAAAATCGGCAGGAGCGACACAAACAATTGCCAGCCAAACGCGATATGAAAGATACTCCACCCCACCGCTTGAACAAGCCAGGCATAACGCCCGAATGCCGTTTCCTGGCGCGGAAATATGACGCCGCGCCAGACGATTTCCTCGCCGAAGATATTCAGCAGCCAGTAGGGCAGCCACACAGCTAACAACCAATACCGTCCCGGAGTTAATGGCTCAAACCGCATAAATGGCGGCGTGGGATCAAAGGTGACGCCAAGCGCGTGAAACATTGCCAAAATCAGCGTATTCGCCAAGCCAATCAGAAGGATGCCCCCAAGGCCCCATGCCCAATCTTTTGCAGTCATGCGGCGAAATCGCAAACGTTCAGTCCAGGTTATGCGTGACCATTGAAACCCTTCTCGTCGCAGAAGCCAGAAACCGCACAGCAATAATGGCAGAAACACCCCTGATCCGCCAAGCAGAAACCACCAGAGGATCGGTTCCGTATTCGTCATTCCGCTGCAAAACGGAATTAGGAGATGCGTGACAAGCCACAGCGCACATGCCGCCACGATAAAAATCAACAACGTATGATAACCTGACTGTTTTTGCAACATTTGCGTGGCGTGTGCGCCTGTACTGCGAACGTTCTCGTTCGCTCGTCTTGCCGACGAGGACGTTCACAGTACAGCGCACTCCTGAAATCAAGACGCTTTCAAGCAGGCATCAACCGCTTGCAGCAGCGTTTGTTCGTTAAATGCGCCTTTGGCAATATAGGCGGAAGCTCCGGCGTCCAATCCGTGTTGTCGGTCGGGAGAGCTTCCTTTTGTGCTGACAATAATCACAGGCAGGTGGCGGAATGCCTCATCCGCTTTCATCGCTTTGGTGAAGGCAATGCCATCCATGTTTGGCATTTCGACATCCGTAATGATCGCATCAATGCCGGAGGTTTTTAATATTTCCATGCCTTCCGCGCCATCTTCGGCAATCAGTACCTCATAACCCGCTTCTTCAAGAATACTGCGTTGAACGTTGCGAGAGTTCGGGGAATCATCTATCAGCAAAATTCGCGGAACAACGCGTTTGGAGGCGGCTGATTCCCTCACATTGCGCGTTTCTTTTTTCGCGCGTGGCGGCAGAAACGCTGCGCCTTCTAACAGCGTGTCAGCGGAACGGATCAGGTCTCTGACAAACAGAATGACTACCACTTCGCCGCGCACGGTTGTTGCGCCCGCCACGTTTTTCACGCGCTTCAAACATGGCCCAAGGTGTTTGATCACGATTTCCCGTTCCTCAATTAAATCGTCAACCAGAAAGCCGAGACGTCGCTCCTCTGCCTGTAACACGATCACCGTCTGCCGCTCAACTTCTCGGACAAAATTGCGTTCTTCCGCCTCAACTGGCGTCTGCCCGCTATACGGATACGCAAACAACAGATGCCGCAAGTCAATCACAGGCAGCAGCCCGTTGTCATAGGCAATGACCGGCGTTTTCCCAATATAATCAATTTCGTTCGGCGCAACATCAAACGTTTTTTCTATCGCGACAGTCGGAAGCGCAAACACATCATCCGCCAACCGGACGAGCAGGGCATTCATCATGGTCAGCGTCAATGGAAGTTTCAGCAAAAATTCCGTTCCCCGCCCGATATGCGAGCGAACTTCGATTTCTCCCTGTACTCGGTCAACATGCTGCCGGACAATATCGAGTCCAAAACCGCGCCCGGCTATATCGTCAATGGTTTCAGATGTGCTAAATCCAGGATGAAACAGAAGTTCAAACAGGTTTTGTTCGCTGACGGTGTTCATGTCGCGATGAGAGAGCAGCCCTTCTTTTAGCGCGCGATCTCGAATCCGCGTCGTCTGAATGCCCTGTCCATCGTCTTTTACCATGATGACGATGCGATTGCCTTCTTGACGCGCTGAAATCGTCAAAATTCCCGTCGGGTCTTTGCCATAGTTTTTTCGTTTCTCTGGCGCTTCAATCCCATGATGAATGGCGTTCTGCACTAAATGAATCAGCGGATCGCGCATCTCCTCGATAATCCGGCTGTCAATGCGCGTTTCTTCTCCCTCGATGCGTAAATCCACTTTCTTGCCGAGTTTCCGCGCCGTCATCCGCACAAGGCGCGGCAGCAGCGCAAAAATTCTGGCGGCGTGCACCATGCGAATGTCAATCACCTGTTCTTGCAAATGATTAATTGCTAAGTGCATTTGCTGGCCATCGGTTCGCGCGCGCTTGAACAGGGTTTTAGCCTCCTGAACCAGCGCGCTATTGACCTGTTCGAACGCCTCGGCCATCTGGCGCATTTTGGAGTCGGCGTTTTCGTGCTGCGCGAGCTGCCGCAACTCCGCGATTTGCTGGCGATGAGCGCGAAGCAGGTCTAAGATGGCCGCATACGCGCTCCATTGTCCTTCATAACGATGTTGATTGATAATCAATTCGCCGACTAAATTCAAAATGGCGTCCAAATCGCCGGTATGAATGCGGATGTACTGCTGTTCTTCGACCTCTTCAACAGGGGAGGCTTTGACCGTTGGCGTTGACGAGACAACCGCCGCTGGCTGTTCCGGCGGTTGAGTTTTTGATAGCTGCGCTTGCAAATGCGGGACTTCTATTTCTTTGCCAGCGATCACATCGGCAAAAAGCTGAGAAAATTGTTCGAGATCGGCGGAACGCTTGACATTTTTGACCACGCCTTCAACAAGGTAATTGATCGTATCAAGGCAATAGAAAAGCAGGTCAGTCACGTTGGCGACCAATTCGAGATGTCCATCTCGAATTTCGACAAGCAGGTCTTCCATTTTATGGGCTAATGTGCTGACATCGTGATACCCCATCATGCGAGACGAGCCTTTGAGGGTGTGGGCGATGCGGAAAATTTCTTCGAGCAATTGATCGGGATTTCCCGGATGGTCTTCTAATTGGAACAGGCGTTCTGTGATGCGACGGATATGATCATTAACCTCGTCGCGATATTGCGTTAAAAAAAACTCCCGATTCATGGTGGCCATACTGAATGTTCTGCCTCATCTCATGGCGTCCTGTCAAGCGAAAATCCGCATTTTTACGGAAGAAATTTTCTCTTGACACTTTTCGCGGTCTTTGTGCTTGACGAGAATACTCAGTCTGTGTAAAATATGTTTTATGCGTGACACACAGGTTTATAGCCGCGTCGCCGCATTTATTGGCTATTCGCCAATCGTTTCAACCTCAACAGAGTTGAATTCAACCGATGAATATCTTATTGATTGATGATGATGTGAATCTATTGAAATTGCTGCGGCGTCCGTTAGCGCGTGTCGGCCATTCGATTACAGAGGCGACAGACGGCAAACAGGGCTGGGATTTGTTTGCTGAACATCCCAGCAAATTCGACGTGCTTATCACAGATATTAAAATGCCGGTGTTAAGCGGAATCGAATTGCTCCGACGGCTGCGTGACCGCGAATATGACGTTCCGGTCATTATTATTACCGGCTATGAAGATATCCGCTCTTCAATTGAAATTTTGAGGTTCGGCGCGTTTGATCTCTTGCTAAAGCCCTTTAACGCCCCTGAGTTATTAGAGATTCTTGGAAAATTAGAATCGCTTCAAGACGCGCAAAAAAAACGATTGCAAGAACTCCCGTTTTTTAAAGAACAAATCCAGATCTCTATTCATAGTCAGCCTGACATTATCCCCTCAGTTGTTGCGTTTCTTCAGGATCGGTTGAAGCTTTATTGCAAACTCTACAAGTTGAATGTCCGCAATATTGGCCTCTGTCTGCATGAAGCGCTTGTGAATGCGATTGTTCATGGGAATTTAGAGATTCCATCAACGCTGAAAAATGAAGCCTCGGAGCAATTCGAGCATCTCCTGGCCGAACGAGCGGCTCTTCCTGAATATGTAAGCCGCCAGGTCTCTATTCGAGGAGAAGTCACGGCGGAGCAGCTCTGGATCGAGATCGAAGATCAGGGCAGCGGATTTAATCCTGCACATCTTGACCTGGCAGACCCGACCAAAATGATTCCCAGCGGTCGCGGCCTGCTGATTATTACAGCGTTTATGGATCATGTCTCGTGGAATCATTCCGGGAATCGCATTACCATGATCAAATATTTTTCGTCAGAGGACACAAAATTAACCACGATTTAAACGTAAGAACGAGAGTCTTTCGAATTTCACTGTTAGGACGCACTTCTCTGTAAGCCCCAGGAAATATCGGCCGTATCTCTTTTTGATCAACATGCATTTTTTTTCTTCTGTCACGCCGCCTGACACGATCACGCAATCCGCATATTGGTGTATTTTTCGCCGCGATGCGATTCTTGTCCGCCAAACAGACGCCGCCATCGAACTTCCCATGCTTGTCAGCCCATGCGAGATTGGATTGACAACGATTCGGACGCAATATCTCGGCACATTACACGACACGCCTTGTTACTCCGCTGAAATTCTGCCAGACGATACCGCGCCGGAAGGCATGACATTCAACGGTCTGCGCGAGCTATTTTACGCCTTGCCAGAAGACCTCTACCGACTTGCGGGACGGGCGTTTCTGATTATGGATTGGGACCGGACGCATCAATATTGCGGTCGCTGCGGCCATCCGACCGAACAAGTCGCCACAGAACGCGCCAAACGCTGTCCACGCTGCGAATTGACAGTATATCCGCGCATTTCGCCCGCGATGATTACTGCGGTGATAAAAGACCGGCAGATTTTGCTCGCTCATGCCCACCGGATGCCGACAGGAATGCACAGCGTTCTTGCCGGATTTGTCGAGGCGGGCGAGACGTTTGAAGAATGCGTGCGGCGGGAAGTCATGGAAGAAGTCGGAATTGAAGTGACCGATATTCAATATTTCGGCAGCCAGCCCTGGCCATTTCCCAATTCCTTAATGGTCGCATTTACCGCAAAATATGCAGGCGGAGAGATTCGAATCGATCCTGCGGAAATTCTCTGCGCAGACTGGTATTCCGCAGAGAATCTGCCGACGATTCCCGGCCCATTCAGCATTGCCCGCCGTCTGATTGATTGGTTTGTCGCGGAGCAGAGCAAGAACAATCCGTAAGGCCGTTGTGAGATTCGCACATTCTGGGAGGCTGAAAAAGAACATGAACGACCGGGAAAAACGCATTTTGACACTTCTGTCGAAGTATGGCGCATTATCCAAACGACAGCTTGCTGAAAAAGAGCGCATCAGTTGGGGAACGATTTTTAAGCTTGTCACGCGGCTTGAAAACGCCGGTTTTGTCAAGAATA
Source organism: Candidatus Moduliflexus flocculans (assembly GCA_000739515.1). GTDB lineage: Bacteria > Moduliflexota > Moduliflexia > Moduliflexales > Moduliflexaceae > Moduliflexus > Moduliflexus flocculans. The sequence continues at coordinate 528,428 of DF820458.1, read as the reverse complement.
TCGGCATAGACGCCCATCCTGACACCACCGGCAAAGACCCGCATCTGTATGATCTGGTTGAACGTTATCCGCTGGCAATCGGCATTGATGTGTCTTCATCTGCGGTGACAATGGTGTTGACGAATTTAAAAAAAACCATTTTACATCAGAAAACGTTTCCTCCTGTTGATAAACTATCAAATGCCGAATTACAACGCGCGTTGGGCGAATATTGCGCTCGTTTTCTTGAACAGGCGCTGCTTGCTGAAGAACGCGCTTGCGGCATTGGCCTTGGCTTGTCATTGTCGTGTCGGCGCGGAAAATCGCCGGTTGCGCCGCGATTAATAAAAGGGCTGGAAAAGGCGCTTGGCATTCCCGTGCATATCGAATCTCCCGCGTGTTGCGCAGCCGTATTTCAAAAATGGCATGGCAAAGCCTTCACCTTGCCTGAGTTTGTCGTGATAGCGCTACGGGAGAGCCTGAGCGCAGGAATCTTTTGGCAAAATAACCTGCTGCATGGCGCGCGAGGAATGGCGGGAGAATTTGCGCATGGCGGCGGGGATGAATCCGATGCGCCGTGTTGGTGCGGCCAACGCGGTTGTCTCGAAACTCAGATCAACGCCGACAGGCTGTATCGGCAGTATCTCGAACAGGTGCGCAAAGAGTCCGCTATCTCATCTGCGCCGTTATCAGACGCGGATCGGCGCATTGGGCTGGCGGTATTGTGTTCGATGGCGAAGGCCGGACAGACGGACGCCGCGACAATTATCAGATCGGCGGCGGCGCATCTTGGCAAACGGATCGCCGCATTGGTGAATCTGCTCGATATTCCTGACCTTATTTTTGCTTCAGATTTTGGCGCAGATGGCGATGTCTGGCTGCCCGCGCTCTCTGCTGAAATCCATCGCCGCCTCCTTCCCGGCGCGCAATGCACCCTGATGTATGCGCCGATGGAAGCACCTCTGATCGCTCTCGGAGCGGCGCTCTCCGTGTTGCAGACGTTTTTAAGCCCGCTGTAACATGAGTTGCGAATTCAAACAACGGAATAAATTATGACAATCACTATTCGACTTTTTGCGCGTTTTCGAGATTTGGCAGGCGCGGCAGTGATGGCGCGTGAGATCAATGACGGCGCGACGGTGGAAGATGCCATTCGCCTTGTTGAAGCGGAATTCCCCGAATTTCAGGGGAAACTTGAACGAATGGCGCTTGTTGCGGTCAACGAGGCGTATGCCTCGCGCCAGACGCGGCTTCAGGCAAACGATGTCGTCGCCTTTTTCCCGCCGGTCAGCGGAGGATGAACTATGTACTATGCCATTACCGATCAGCCGATTCAGACTGATGCGCTGCTCAAAGAGATGCTGGTTGACACGTCAGGCGCGATTGTGACATTTTACGGAATTGTTCGCCGTCCGTCGCGGGGACGCGATGTGTTATATTTAGAGTATTCGGCGTATGACTCAATGGCGCGGAGCGTGCTGGAGCAGATCGGGCAGGAAGTCTATGCCAGTATGGAGGTTGACCGCATCGTCATTGTCCATCGCACCGGCCATATCGAGGTCGGCGCCACCAGCATTTTTATTGCGGTCGCCGCGCCGCATCGCCAGGCCGCATTTGATGGATGCAGCCATATCATTGAACGAATCAAGCAGATTTTGCCCGTCTGGAAAAAAGAGGTCTGGGAAGGCGGCGAAGAATGGATTCATGGCGCATGACATTCGCGCTGCGCGTTCATCGCCGCGTCTAACTGCTCCATTTCGCCTAATATCCGCCGAAGCTGGCCGGCGATGGCCTGGCTTTCCGCATCGGTGAGCGTGATGTCTGCGCTGCTGAGTTTCACGATGCGCGAATGGATGCTCTCGAAAGCCACCGCAATATTGGTTAACTGCGAACAGAGCCGTTCGTAAATGCGCTGCAAATCGTGAATGGTTTGCAGATGCGCCTGACGATGTTCGAGCGCCTGCTGGTATTGTGAGCGAGAAAAGGAATCCGACGTGGCGCGCAGCGTCGCGCGCAAATCTTCGATGCCGCGCTGAATTTGCACTTCATCCGTCGCGGCAAGATATTCTGCGATTTGCTGCGCGTTTCGAATGAAATGCTGGCTTTTCCCGGCGATTTCTTCGATTTGCGAAAGATTGCCGATTAACTGGCGGGTAAAATCATCAACCTGAGAATAACCATCCGCGATTTTTTGATTCATTGCGGCAATCTGCTTTTGCAAGCGCTGTAATTCAGGAATCAGCGCTTCTGTCGGATTCGCGGCAGCAGGCAGCATCGTATTCAGCGGACGTTGTTGGGCGGGTTTTGGCTCGAACGGTGTTTTTTTGATAGAAATTTTCTTCACAAAATCATCATTACTTACATCCAAATAACATAAAATCCCATACGCCATAACTCCAACCGGAATCAGCGCAAGCGAAAATGTCGCCGCAAGACATCCGCCCACTAAAATCATCAGATTGAGCGGCTTGAATAAGGCGGCTTTCAAAATGGCGGAACGCGCTTTCTGAGAATGTAAATTCTGCATACAATATAAATAGCTCATGTTACGCAGTGTCGCCGGCAATTCCCCTTCCAGAAGGAGTTTGCGGCTATTCGCACCGAACCTGCTGCGTCACATCAGATTATAACAGTATTCAGCAGCATTGAACCGACAAACTGTTGTAAGTTCTTGCGAAAAAGGCTGAAACTTGTCAAGGAGAAAGACTGACAAGATCATCTAATCATGATTCTATTGAAAATAAACTTGACGAAGGCCAAAACTCTTTCATACTCTGTTTGGTAAGACGCAAAGAACACCCACCTGCGGACAATTTTGTTTGCAGGCCGCTGCATCGTTATTGGCGGGCGCGAATCCGTCAAACGCACATTGTCGAAGCACGCATTTTTGAGGGAACGAATTATGGAAACATCCATGAAATTAGAACAGATTCGAGAGAAACTGCGGATTATCAAACCGAAGCCGCCGGAAGGGGATGTCCCCGCGACAAAAGCCTATCAAACCAGCCGCGTCACAGCGCTGGAGGATGGCTTGAATCTGAACCGTTCGGATGGCGGAATTATCAAATATCCTGATATTTCCCTGTTGATGGCCTTTCGGCTTGATAGCGATCCGGATACATGGTATATCGAACTGTTTGTCTATGGACATCCCCTGCCGTTCCGCCTGCCGCAAAAGGCGATCAATTACCGCCAGTTTTTGCCGGAAGTCGGGCAGCGTTCGAAAGATAATTTTACGGCGTTTCTGTTTTATCTTATTGAACAGGTGGACTCCGTGTATGTGGATGACCATATGTTGGAATTTCTGAAATCTGGCAAAATTGTCAGTTTTCCGGATTTCAAATATTTGGAAGATTATTCCCGGCAGCTCTGGTTTCAATTGATGTCGTGGATGAAATTCCAATGCGACAAATGCGGCGAAGTGTATTGGGTCGATGACGCGAAAATCTCGCCGCAAGGCGCGAAAACGAAATGCACGAAGTGCCAGAATATTATCATGGTGAAACAGCGGGAGAAACCAGAACCGATTATCGCCACGAAAGAAAAGCGAAAAACGGTTCGCTGCCCGCATTGTAACTATGAAAACCAGGACGGCGCTCAATTTTGCGTGATGTGCCAGGAAGCGCTGGTGGAAATCAAACCGAAAAGCAAGCTTACCATCGGGCGAAAAACAGAGCCGGAACAACCAACGGTTTCGCAGGGACAAACATCCGCTGTAGCGGATGAGCAGCCCGCGCCGCCCCCGATTGATCTTGGGAACTTACCGCTGCAAGCCCAGGAGAAACGTGCGCCGCAATTGAGTTTACAAGAGCTTGAAAACTCCTTACAAGCAGATATCGGCACATTAACCGATAAATTTTCCTGGTACACAATGTTTGCCAGGATACTGCAAGGAATCAGTTTTGTCGCGCTGCTTCTGGGGGGCATTGTGGCGGGCGCAATCTATTTTGTGCGACCGGCAGAAGTGACGCCGGAAACCTGGACAGACCCTCAGCGGATGCGTTACGCCCTGTTGACGCTGATTGCTGGGGCATTAGTATCGTTGATCTGCCTGATTACAGGCAATGTGATTTCACTGAATCTCGAAATTGAACGAAACACAAGAACCACCGCGTTACTGCTGCAACGCTTGCTCTCGCGGTTAAAGTAATAGAACACTGATTGGACTGATGAGGCTGATATGCACTGATTTTTTGAGTTTTTTAATCAGCGAAAATCGGTAAAATCAATCCAATCAGTGTTCTATTCAGCCCAAATATGACCTTGAAACGGACATTCCATATCGAATCGTTGAGCGCTGAACTTGTTGAACCATTACAACACAAAATCAATAACAAAACCAAGCCGCTAGGGTCGTTAGGGGTATTAGAACGTACTGCGCTGCGCATTGGGCAGATTCAAGAGACACTGACGCCGACATTGTCGCGCCCGACTGTCTTAGTATTTGCTGGAGATCATGGCATCGCCACTGAAGGCGTCAGCCCGTACCCGCAAGAAGTCACTCGACAGATGGTGTTAAATTTCCTCGCCGGTGGCGCAGCTATTAACGTCTTTGCTCGTCAGCATGACATGGAACTCTTCGTGATTGACGCGGGCGTCAACGGCGATTTGCCAGAGCATCCACAGTTATTGAAACGTAAGGTCGCGCCAGGCACGAAAAATTTTCTGCGCGAACCAGCCATGACCCCGGAACAATGCGAACAGGCGATTTCGACAGGGGCGGATGTCGCACGGCAGGTACGGCAGAACGGCTGTAATATCCTTGTTTGCGGCGAAATGGGAATTGGCAATACCTCGGCAGCCTCGATCATTTTAAGTCAATTAGGCGACTTCCCGGTGGAAAATTGCGTCGGCCCTGGCGCAGGATTAGCGAATCCCGGCGTCAAGAAAAAGATCGAAATTTTGCAGGCCGCCATTCGGAACCACCGTATCGGCGACAATCCATTTCAGGTATTGACGACGTTCGGCGGGCTTGAAATCGCAATGATCTGCGGCGCGTATCTTCAAGCAGCGCAGGAGCGCATGATCATTCTGGTGGATGGATTTATCAGCACGTCCGCCTTGCTTGTCGCCTCGCGGCTTTACCCGGCAGTGCTCGACTATTGCATCTTTGGCCATCAATCCGAAGAACCAGGACATCGCAAAATGCTTGAATTGTTGCGTGGCGAACCGCTGCTGCGCCTGAATATGCGGCTCGGCGAAGGCACTGGCGCAGTCGTGGCCTATGCGTTAGTCGAATCGGCGGTGCGATTCCTGAATGAAATGGCCTCGTTCGAATCAGCGGGCGTGAGCACGGCATCATGATTCAGCGCGAATTTCACGCCTTTTTAGCGGCGGTGTTATTTTTTACGCGCTTGCCAGGAATTGTGTTGGACGATGAGTATGCGAAGGACGCCTTCAGTCAGGCGTCCCGCTATTTTCCGCTGATCGGCTGGATGGTCGGCACGATGGGCGCAGGCGCGTTCTGGGCGGCAAGCCTGATATTGCCGTTTCCGTTAGCTATTTTGCTGAGTATCTGCGCAACGATTCTTGTCACCGGGGCGCTGCATGAAGATGGCTTCGCGGATGTTTGCGATGGCTTTGGCGCAGGCTGGAACAAAGAGCAGATTCTTGCGATCATGAAAGATTCTTATATCGGCGTCTATGGCGTAATTGGGCTGATTCTGATGCTTGGATTTAAGCTGTTATGCCTCGTGTCGCTCCGTCCGCTGCTGCTGCCGATTGTGATGATCAGCGGCCATGCCCTGAGCCGGTTTGCCTCGATTTCGTTGATGTTTTCGTATGAATACGCCCGGAACAATGATGAATCCAGCAAAGCGAAAGCGGTTGTGCGGAAACTGAGCGTGAACGAATTGCTGTTTGCCGCGATATGCGGTCTGTTTCCGTTTTTTCTGCTCGCGCTGCTGACAAGGGAATGGCGGCTGTTCGGCATCGGGATCGCGGTGGTCTGGCTGACTCGCGCGTTATGTGGCCAATATTTTTTTCACAAAATCGGTGGTTACACTGGCGATTGCCTCGGCGCGGTGCAGCAAATCACGGAAGTGGTGTTTTACGCGATGGTGGTAGCGACAATGCAATGGTGATAAAATGAGAGGAATGAATGAAGCAGAATAGCATACTTATCGTGGGAATTATCGGAGCGCTTATCGGCACTCGGTTTGCTGACATTGACTCAGCGCTGCCTTTTCTAACGCATCGTTCTATTATAACGCATGGCGTTATTTTTCCGTTAATGATCTGGTTTATCGCCATAAAATACTCGAACACTGGATGGCGCCTTTTTGCGATTGGTTTCTCGATGGCGATGGCTGTGCATCTCTGCTTCGATTTGTATCCGCGCGGTTGGGCAGGGTTTGCGCTTATTCATGTGCCTGGAATCGGGCGTTTATCGAAAGAGCTTTCGTGGAGTTGGATTGCATGTAATATTATTGTGACGCAGTTTCTTGCATTATGGTTAGCCTGGAAAATGCGCGATATTATTCTGGCGATTGTGAGCGCAGGCATTCCATTTTTTGTTCATGGACAGAAGGAAGCGTTTTCCTCGCCATTGCTGACATTCGGCGTAATCCTTGCCGCGACATTTTGGCTGTCCGAACAAGAAACCTGGGTAAAAAAGAAGATTCGAACGACAAACGAATGATAAATATTCTTCCGATCCCCTGTCAGGAGGTGAATCCCTGGCGGGATTATTTGGCCAAGAGATGGAAACGTATTTGATTCGACATACCAGCGTCGGTGTCGCGCCGGGGATTTGTTACGGACAGACAGATGTGGCGCTGGCGGACTCATTTGAAGTTGAGCGCGATGACGTGTGGAAAAAAATCCCGCCGTCCCCAATATTTCGCGTGTATTCAAGCCCGCTGACTCGCTGCCGCCGACTGGCGGAGTCATTCGGCAACGATGAAATTCAATTCGACGCGCGATTGATGGAATTAAATTTCGGCGAATGGGAGATGCAGAAATGGGATGACATCGGGTTAGGCGCATTAAACGCCTGGAGCGAAGACGCCGCGTTTACGCGCTGCCCGAACGGAGAATCGTTTCTGGATCAATATCACCGGACTGTTGCGTTCTGGGAGGAGTTCATAACCGCGCAGGATGAGCGCCCGACGCTGATCATTACGCATGGCGGCGTGATTCGAGCGTTGATCGCGCATTTGCTCGACATGCCGCTGGCAAAGTCATTACAGCTTGGCGTTGATTTTGGGGGAGTCACAAAGATTTCATTAATGGAGCATGTTCCGATTATTCATTTTATGAACCGGTAATAAACAAACCCACCCCTCGCCCCTCCCAGGAGGGGAAGATTCCCGGAGCGGATACCTTATTTCCCCTCCGGGGAGGGGCGAGGGGTGGGTGAAAGCTATGGCAGCAGCAAAACATTTTCTGGCGTTTGATCTTGGCGCGTCCAGCGGGCGCGGCGTGGTGGGAATCCTGAAAGACGACAAACTTTCGATTGAAGAATTACATCGGTTTTCAAATGGCCCGACTTCCCTGAATGGCAGCATGTATTGGGATGTATTAGGCTTGTTTCGCGAGATGCTGGAAGCGCTGTTCCGGTATAAAAAGCGCTATGCTGCGCCATTAAATGGCATCGGTTTCGATACGTGGGGCGTAGATTACGGTTTATTGGCGAAAGATGGCTCGTTGGTTGGTAACCCGTATCATTACCGCGATCATCGCACCGACGGCATGGTCGAGCGCGTTGGCGAATTAGCGGGCGGGCGCGATGTGGTGTTTAATGCGACAGGCATTCAATTTATCCAATTAAATACGTTGTACCAATTATACGCCGCCGCTGCCACAGGCTCGCCGCAGTTAGAAATCGCCGATACGCTGCTGATGATGCCGGCGCTGTTTACCTACTTTTTTACTGGCACGAAAGTCAACGAATTTACCGATGTCACGACCACGCAGATGTATGATCCGCGCTCTGGGACATGGGCGATCCCGCTGTTGCAGCAATTGGGAATTCCGACGCATATCCTGAATGCGCCAATTGTGCAGCCTGGCACGATTGTTGACAGATTGCTGCCGGAGATTGCTGAGATGACCGGTCTCGGCGCGGTCCCGGTGATTGCGTCCGCCAGCCACGATACGGCGTCCGCTGTTGCGGCTGTTCCGGCGAAAGGCGAGGATTGGGCATATCTGAGCTCAGGCACATGGTCGCTGCTTGGCCTGGAAATTCCGCAGCCGATCATTACGCCCGATGTGATGCGTTACAATATCACCAACGAAGGCGGCGTCGGCAAAACATTCCGTTTTCTGAAAAATATCAGCGGATTATGGTTAGTGCAGGAATGCAAACGCATCTGGGAACGACAGGGCGCGGCGTTGAATTTCGGCGATATGATGCGCGAGGCAGAAGCGGCTGCGCCATTTAAGGCCGCGATTCATCCGGATGACCCGTGCTTTTTGAATCCCTCCGATATGTCGGAAGCCATTGTCGGATTCTGCAAGCAAACCGGCCAATCTGCGCCGAGCAGCCGGGGAGAAATGACGCGGTGCATCCTGGAAAGCCTGGCCTGCACATATCGGTTTGTGCTCGATTCATTAGAAATGTTGCGCGGAAAACCGATTGATGTGTTACATATCGTTGGCGGCGGCGTCCAAAATACATTGCTCTGTCAGTTTGCCGCCAATGCAACCGGCAAGCCGGTGATGGCCGGTCCTGTTGAAGCGACAGCCATCGGCAATATCATGATGCAAGCGATTGCAACCGGCGACATCGGCTCGATTGACGAAGGGCGGGAATGGGTGAAGCGGTCGTGCGATGTGGTGATGTACGAGCCACAGCAGACGGCGCAATGGGAAGACGCCTATCAACGTTTTTGCGGCATTATTCAGGCGAAATAGCCGATTGTATCTACGGCAGGAGTGCGATTGATGGAACAATCATTGGTCGTTCGATTACGCTATGAAAAAAGCCTGGCGTTATGTTCGCGCTCGCTTCTTACACGCGAAAGTGATGATGCGTTGGAATATGTGTTGAATGTCTTGTTAACCGCATCGAATGCCAGCCGGGTCTATCTCTTTGAAAATGAGTATGATCCGCAAAACGGCCTCTGTATGAGCCAGACGCATGAAGCCTGCGCTCCTGGGGTGTCCCCCCAGCTTCACAATCATCTGTTGTGCCGCCTTCCCTATCGAATGCAAGCGCCGCGATTATACGCCTTGCTTTCTCAGGGACTTCCCTATTATGGCGTTGTCGAAACGTTTCTTGAAGAAGAACGCGTGTTTTTAGGGGCGCAAGGCATTCTTTCGATTTTGATTCTCCCGATTACCGTCAATGAGGAGTGGATGGGGTTTATCGGGTTCGATGATACCCAACGCGCGCGCGAATGGAGCGAAGATGATATTTGTTTGCTGCAAACAGCGGCAGAGATGATTGGCTCCTATTGGGAACGACGGCGCGCGCGCGTCCGATTGCAGGAAGCCAATAATAAATTAGAGCGGCGAGTGACTGAACGAACGGAAGCCCTGCAAACAGCCAATCAGGAATTGATGGCGATTTACGAGATCGGGCAAATGATGACCGGCCAACTTCAGGTTGATGATGTGTTGACGATGATTGTTCGGAATACCGTGAAATTATTACACTGCGACACTGGCGCAATTTTATTGTTTGACGATGCGCGAGAATCGCTGACGATTGCCAAAGCTCACGGATTAAGCGAATACATGGTCAGATACACCAGAGACCAACTCGGCCAGAGCATTGCAGGCCGCGTGGCGCAGACAGGCATGCCAATTATCGCCAATAATGCCCAACGCGATCCGCGCTTTGTCAATCCCGCCGCCGACCATGATGGTTTGCTCGCAATTGCCAGCGTTCCGCTCAAAATCGGGAATAACATTATCGGCACATTAGACGCGCACAGCAAGACAAACCCCAATATGTTCACGGAAGAACATATTGCCCTGTTAACCATGTTAGCAAGCCAGGCGGCCATCGCCATTCAGAATGCGCGATTATACGAAGAAGCCCAACGCGCTCGCGATGATTTAGAGCGCCGCGTGCAGGAACGTACCGCAGAATTGCTGGAAACGAACCAGCGATTGGAAGCGGCAATCGTACAACGCGAGGAGGCCGAAAAGAATCTGCGTGCGTTGTATGACCGATTGCAGCACATTAATCATCAAAAAAGCGAGTTTCTCGCTAATATGAGCCATGAAATCCGCACGCCGCTGAATACGATTTTAGGGTTTACGCAAGTGCTGCAAGAGCAACTGTACGGAGAACTGAATGCGAAACAACTGCAATCGTTAGGTGCGATTGAGCAAGGTGGGCAGCATCTATTATCGCTGATTAATGATATTCTTGACATTGCGAAGATCGAAGCGGGAACGCTCATGTTAGAAATTCGCCCGGTCTTGATTTCGCAGGTCTGCGACATCAGTTTGTTGATGATTAAGCAGATGGCGCTAAAAAAATCTCTGCGTGTTGTCAAAGAGATCGATCCCGCCGTTTCAGTCATCCGCTCTGACGAACGGCGTCTCAAACAAATCCTGGTCAATTTATTGATGAACGCGGTCAAATTTACCGATGAAGGCGGCGAAGTGACGTTATCCATTCGCGGAGATATCGAGGCGGAAACCGCGTATTTCGCTGTGCGCGATACAGGAATTGGCATTGCCCCTGAGAATTTGGAGCGCTTGTTTCAGCCATTCATTCAATTAGATACGAGTTTGTCCCGCCAGCAAGAAGGCGCAGGATTAGGATTGACGCTGGTCGAGCATTTAACAACGCTGCTTGGAGGGACTGTGGCTGTTGAAAGCACAGTCGGCCAAGGCACATGTTTTACGCTGTCGTTCCCCTGGAACCCGGTTGAAGATGCCTTATTGACGGTGTCTTCAGAGCGAGTAGGGCGAGAAAAAGGAGCGTCGGAAATGTCGAATGCGCAAAAGCACCCAATGCATTCATTCGTTGTGCTTGTTGCCGAAGATAATACGGAAAGTTATGAGATGATTGCCGAGTATCTTGAATCAATGGGGTTTCAGGCGTATCGCGCCCACAATGGTGAAGAAGCTCTGACAAGCGCAAAAGAAATCATGCCAGATATTATTTTGATGGATATTCAAATGCCTGTGGTTGATGGATTAGAAGCCACTCGTAAAATAAAAGCGGACGAGACGCTTTCTGCCATTCCGATTATTGCCTTGACAGCGTTGGCGATGCGTGGAGACCGTGAACGATGTATCGAGGCCGGCGCTGATGCGTATCTGAGTAAACCGGTAAGCCTGAAAAAACTGATGCGGGTTATTAATGAACTGATTATACCCGAAACGACTGGAGAAAAAACCGTATGAATCGAAAACAGCTTGTAGTAAGTATCTGGAGTGTGTTGTGGATGGCGATTGCGACATTCTCGAATTTCTCTTAATCTCATTTCTTCTCCTAAGTATCTGGAGTGTGTTGTGGATGGCGATTGCGACCGCGCGAATCGGCGACGCCGCAACGGTAGGCGGCGTTCAGATTCATGGATTTGGCGGTTGGGCCTATGGAATGACAAATAATGAAAATAATTACTTAATGGGAAGCGAAGATGGGAATTATGATTACGTGAATTTTTCCATGAATCTCAGCGCGAATCCGTATGACCGTTTCTCCGCGTATGTGCAGTTGGGATTCAACGAGGAATTCAGCGAGAGCGAGGTCGGCATTGATTATGCCTTTGCGGAATGGTATGTGAACGACGCGCTGAGCATCAGAGCCGGAAAAGTCAAAGCGCCCTTCCTGTTGTACACTGAAATTTATGATGTCGGCACGCTGCGCCCATTTTTTGATCTGCCGCCCAGTATCTATCAACAATTTGCCGCCGAAGCGTATAAAGGGATCGGGTTCACCGGGGCGCTTTTTTCTTCTGGACAATGGGAATTGCGTTATGATGTATATGGCGGAGAATTAGCATTATTGCCGCAAACTTCGCCTGAAATGCTGCCAGAACCGCGATTAACAGAAGAAACGCCGATTATGAAAAATATGATTGGAGGGCGCGTTCTGCTCCAGACGCCTGTTGACGGGTTAACGGTCGGCGTGTCGGGCTATGGCGGAGAGGGTGATCTCTATTCTGACGGGCAACCGGCTGAAGCGGAGTTTGATGCGTCCTATCTGTTCTTTGGGGCTTCTGCTGAATATCTTCAGGATCGTTTCTGGCTGAGGGCTGAATATGCCGGACAGCAGGCCGCTGATGCGTACAAGTTTCATGCGTTGTATCTCGAACCAGCCTATAAATTTACAGACCATTTTCAGGCCGTCATGCGTTATGAATGGCTGGATGGAGAGGCCGACTGGCTTGAGAAGTTCCCGGAATCATTTTTAGATCATCAGGATTTCGCGTTCGGCCTGAATTATTGGTTTAACCCGATGATGGTCGTCAAGGTGGCCTATCATATTGTGCAAGATAACCGCTGCGCCCAGCCTGCGACCCTTGAAGATTTTATACAAGCTACCCAGCAAGGCAAGTTTGAGGAAGAAACGAATTTATTCAGTCTTGGCATTCAATTTAGTTTTTAGAGAAAAAAGAGGCGTTGTTATGAAATCATGTTTGGCCGTGTTTGTGAGCGTTTGTCTGCTTGCGATGCTGGGATATCCCGCTCGTATTCCGGCGCAAGAAGAAACGGGGTATGTCGTAATCGTGCATGTCGAGAACCCTGTCACCGAATTAGATAAGAAAGAGATTGCAAAAATTTTTTTGAAAAAGACAAAAGAATGGAAAGAGATGAAAAAAACGATTGAACCGATTGATCTTGCTTCGGATTCTCCGGTTCGGGAACGGTTTTCGAAAGAGGTGCTTGAACGAACGATGAATGCTGTTAAAGCGTATTGGCAGAAGGAAATCTTTTCCGGGCGGTCTGTGCCTCCTGTTGAAAAAACCTCTAATGAAGAGGTGTTGAAGTTTGTTTCAGAGCATGTCAGCGCAATCGGCTATGTGTCAAGTTCGGCTGATATGAGCGCATACGAAAAGGTGAAAACAATTACGGTATTAGGAAGGGAAAAGTAATACAATACCAATGAACACCTCTCAGATTTCAGTCGTATGGGAGGCGTTTGCAAATAGACATTATTGGAAATAAGCGTTTACCCACCCCTTGCCCCTCCCAGGAGGGGAATTTCGGATTGATTTTTTTTATTTCCAATAATGTCTAATAAAACAGCGTATGCAAAATATGACATTTGCAAAAAAAATGGTCATTCTGCCAATTTTGCTTATTATGGCGCTTTCCGCGCTCTTTTTTATCTCCGAATATTTTACGGATAAGAATCAAACCTACTTGACGCAGATTGAAAAAGGATTCGTGCCGGGCTTAGAATGGGCGTATCTCCTGGATAGAAAACTCACCGCGTTTGAGCGAGCCATTCGCGATGCTGTCAGCGCCCAGGATGAAGAGGAACTCCAAAAGACAGAAGCGCTGGCGAAAGAGTTGCAGGATTTTATCGCCTCAGGAAAATCGCTGCCCATTGTCACGCCTGAAGAATATCAGGAACTTTCAGAGAACTTTGCGCAATACAATACCCGCTCGATTGAGATTTCAGAAGCGATGATACGAGGGGAAAGTTTGTCAGAAGAGATGGTGGAGCGGATGCAGCAACTCACGTCGCTTTACAACTCTTTTCACGAACAAGTGCAAGAAGAAATCGAAGAAGCGAAAACCGCCGTCGCAGCCACGTTTGTCGAAAATCAAAAAAATAACAAGACATCACGCATAATCATGGCGATGATCATCGTTGGCTTTGGAGCAGCCTGCATGGTATTTGTCATTTTTGTGAGCCTTTCTGTCACGCGTCCCTTGAAGAAAGTGATTAGCGTTGCCAATGAGTTAGGCCGGGGAAATACCAATGTTTCGATTGACGTGACCTCAACAGACGAAATCGGAAGATTGGCCGAAGTGTTTGCGGGGTTGATCACCACGAATCAAGAATTGGCGAAGGCGGCAACGGCGATTGGGAATGGCGATTACAGCGTTCCCGTCGTGACGCGAAGCAAATATGATGTCTTAGGGAACGCGCTGTCGCTGATGAAAGCGAATCTTGTCGCGAATGTCGCAGAAATCGAGCGGCAAAACTGGATGAAAACCGGCCTGACTGAATTGAATGAGCGGTTACGCGGCGAAAAAAGCAACGCTGAATTAGCGCGGCAGGTGCTCTCTTATCTCGCTCCATACCTCGATGCGCAGATCGGGGCGATCTGCGCATTTGATCGCACGTCTGAAACGTTCAAACTGGTTGGCAGTTACGCCTATTCCGAGCGGAAAGGCGTTCGGAACGAATTTCGTTTCGGCGAAGGCCTGATCGGGCAGGCCGCGTTAGAAAAACAGCCGATCCTCTTTCACCAGGTTCCGGATGATTATATTAAAATCACTTCCGAATTAGGCGAACGCACGCCGCAATATATCCTGGTACACCCGTTTTTGTATGAAAACAACGTTGAAGGAGTCATCGAATTAGGCTCCGTGCGGAGATTCTCCGATCGGCATCTTGATTTTCTGAAACAGGCGAGCGAGAGCATTGCAATTGCCTTCCATTCTTCGGAAGCCCGCATTAGAATGCGAACGCTGCTGGAAGAAACTCAACAGCAATCTGCGGCATTGCTTCAACAACAGGAAGAACTGAAGCAAGCCAATGAAGAATTAGAAGAACAGACGCGCTCCCTCAGACTCTCTGAAGAAAAGCTTCAGAATCAGCAGGAAGAATTGCGCCAGACCAATGAAGAACTGGCCGAGCAAACCCGTATCCTTGAGCAGCAGCAACGAAAACTGCGGGAAAAGAATATCGATCTGGAACATGCCAGTCAGATTATCGAACAAAAAGCCAAAGATTTGGAGATGTCCAGCAAATATAAATCGGAATTTCTCTCAAATATGTCGCATGAACTGCGAACGCCGTTGAACAGCATGTTGATTCTTTCGCGGCTGCTCTATGAAAACAAAGAGCGAAATCTTTCCGAGAAACAAATCGAATATGCGCGCACCATCAACGCTTCCGGTTCGGAACTGCTGTCGTTGATTAATGAAATCCTCGATCTATCGAAAATCGAAGCGGGCAAAATGACCGTCAATATTGAGGAAATGCATCTGCGCAGTTTGGGGATGTATATCGAGCAACATTTTTCATATATTGCCGCGGAACGTTCGCTTTATTTGAACGTGATCATCAGCGACGATGCGCCAGAAGCGATTTATACTGACCGTCAGCGCGTGGAACAGATTTTGAAAAACCTGCTGTCCAACGCGATGAAATTTACGCATCGCGGAGGCATTACGGTACGGATCGAACGCCCGGCTCCGACCGCCTCGCTGACGAATGGATTGAATCCGCGTTCGACCGTCGCGTTATCTGTGGAAGATACTGGCATCGGCATTCCAGACGAAAAACAACGGCTGATTTTCGAGGCGTTTCAGCAAGCCGA
>DF820458.1:493606-512931 GCA_000739515.1 Candidatus Moduliflexus flocculans | reverse complement strand
AAGATACTGGCATCGGCATTCCAGACGAAAAACAACGGCTGATTTTCGAGGCGTTTCAGCAAGCCGATGGCACGACAAGCCGGAAATACGGAGGAACTGGCCTGGGGTTATCCATTACGCGAGAATTGGCCAAATTATTAAACGGCGATATTCAATTAAAAAGCGTGGAAGGGCAAGGGAGTGTGTTTACGCTTTATCTGCCGGAGCGCTTAGAGCCAATACCAGCAGCAGCGCCCGCGGCAGTGGCTCCGCAAACGGTTCGTCCGCCAGCGCAAACGCTTGTTAGCAAACCTCCTGCGGCCTCAACGCCGCTGTTTAAATCCAATGAGATTCACGATGATCGCCACGATCTCGAACAAGCCGAAGAGCGCCTGCTGCTCATCATCGAAGATGATGCGAAATTTGCCAAGATTTTGTTTGATATGGCGCGCGAACGCGGCTTCAAAGGGTTAATTGCCGGAGATGGCTCTGCGGGCTTGCAATTGGCGGATCAATATCATCCGAATGCGATTATTTTGGATATTGGCCTTCCCGATCTGGATGGCTGGAAGGTGATGGAAAAATTGAAAACAAACCCCGAAACCCGCCATATTCCTGTCCATTTCATTTCAGGCCAAGATGCGTCATTAGAGGCAATGAAAATGGGCGCAATCGGCTATATCACCAAGCCGGTGACCGTCCACAACCTGCAAGAGGTGTTTCAGAAAATTGAAGAAATTCTGAAACATACAGAGAAATCGTTGTTAATTGTCGAAGACAACGAAACGATGCGAACAAGCCTGTGCGAATTACTCAGCGGTAATGATATTCGCATTACGGCTGCGGCCTCTGGCGAAGAAGCCTATCGCTTTTTGCAGGAAGGATCATTCGATTGCGTGGTATTGGATTTGGGATTAACTGATATTTCGGGCTTCGACCTGCTGGAAAAAATTAAGCGAGACGCCAATTTGATGGCGCTGCCGATTATCGTATATACCGGCAAAGAATTGACAAAAGATGAAGAATTGCGCTTGCAAAAACATGCGGAGAGCATTATTATCAAAGGCGTCAAATCTCCCGAACGGCTGTTAGATGAGGTGACGTTGTTTCTGCACCGCCTTGAAGCCGATCTTCCGCATCATCTTCAGAAAAAAATCCGGATGCTGCATGATAAAGAGGACGTGTTTGACAAGAAAATTATTCTCGTTGTTGATGATGACATGCGGAATGTGTTTGCGTTGTCAAGCGTGTTGGAAGGGAAAGGCATGGAAGTGTTGATCGCGGAGAACGGGAAAGAAGCGTTAGATCAATTGGATGCCCACCCGGAAATCAATTTAGTTTTGATGGATATTATGATGCCAGAAATGAATGGCTATGAAACGATGGAGCGCATTCGTTCGCAGGCGAAGTTCGAAAAACTTCCGATGATTGCCCTGACGGCCAAAGCCATGAAGGGAGATCGTCAAAAAGCGCTTGATGCGGGAGCCAATGATTACTTATCCAAGCCGATTGATATTGACAAATTGCTTTCGCTGCTGCGAGTATGGTTGTATTAGAACCGCCGATCAAGAAGAATGACAGGGATTTATCCATGTGTGCGAAAGTGTCATCTCCATTCGATGAGCCAGTAAAATTGCTGGTCGTTGATGATCGCCCGGAAAATTTGTTTGTAATCGAACAAGTGTTAGATGGCATGGGCTGTGAATGCGTGAAAGCGACCTCAGGCCAGGAAGCGCTCTCATCGCTGTTAAAGCATGACATCGCGTTAGCGCTGCTTGACGTGCAAATGCCGGATATGAGCGGATTCGAGGTGGCGGAGTTCATGCGCGGCAAAAAGCAATCGCGGCAGATTCCCATCATTTTCATCACGGCGATTAGCAAGGAACCTATTCATGTCTTTCATGGCTATCAGTCCGGGGCGGTAGATTATCTCTTTAAGCCGTTCGAGCCGCATGTGCTGCAAAGCAAAGTCCGCGTGTTTATCGAGCTTCATCGGCAAAAACGGATGCTGCGGCATCAGGCGCAAGAGCTTGAAGCGCGAATGGCGGCGTTAGAAGAAGAGGTTCGACAGCGCCAATTGATCGAAAACGCCTTGCGCGACCACCAAAATCGTTTGCAAGAGGTCGTCGCGGCGCGCACCGCAGAGCTTGCCAGCATGAACGAGCAGCTCAGCCAGGAAATCGTTCAGCATCGGCGGACGGAAGCCGAGTTGCGCAAAGTGATGGAAGGCGTGATTCAGGCCATGGCGTTAACCGCCGAGATTCGCGATCCATATACGGCGGGGCATCAGCGGCGCGTCTCAACCTTAGCCGCCGCCATTGCGCGAGAGATGCAGATGGCGGATGAACAGATCGAGGGAATTCGTTTAGCTGCGTTAGTCCATGATTTAGGAAAAATTTACGTGCCTGCGGAAATTTTGAGCAAACCCGGCCAACTGAACCCGATTGAATTCAGCCTGATCAAGGTGCATCCTCAATTAGGGTATGATATTTTGCAGACAATTGACTTCCCCTGGCCGATTGCGCAAATCGTTTTGCAGCACCAAGAACGGCTTGATGGGTCTGGCTATCCGCAAGGCTTACATGGAGAAGAAATTCTGGCTGGCGCAAAGATTATCGGGGTGGCCGACGTGGTCGAGGCCATGACGTTTCATCGTCCCTATCGCCCTGCGCTTGGCATTGACAAGGCGATTGAAGAAATTACCACCAACCAGGGACGATTTTATGATGCGGCAGTCGTGGCTGCCTGTCTGCGTATATTGAACAGCCATCATTTTACATTTGATAACTTTGAAAAAGTTTAAGGAGTCGTATATGTCTATCACAGAGACAGAGGCACAAGAGAGTATTTTGCTGGTGGATGATCGTCCAGAAAATTTATTAGTGCTGGAAGGCGTGCTCGAACAGAGTGGCTATCGTCTCTTTAAAGCGCAATCTGGAAATGAGGCATTGCGGTTATTATTGAAACACCCGATTGATCTGGTTTTGCTTGACGTGCAAATGCCAGAAATGGATGGGTTTGAAGTTGCCCGATTGATTCACGGCAAAAAAACCACGCAAGATGTGCCGATTATTTTTATCACGGCGAACAGCAAAGACCAGGAAGATATCCGCCGAGGCTATGAAGTCGGCGCCGAAAATTATCTCTTTAAACCGATTAATCCAGAAGAATTATTGCAGAAAGTCGAAACAAGCTTGAAATACCGCCGCTATAAAAAACAGATGGATGTATTAGAACAGCGTACCATCGCATTTCAGCAACGTCGAAAAGAGAAGAAATCCACGAATATTTCCGAAGAATAATCCTATAGAAGAGACTTCTGGAGGGAAGATCATGCGACAGGAACAAAAAGCATTCTCGTGTCCGCGATGCGCTGAACTTTCAGCCTTGTTGCAGCAACAAGAAGATATTGCGCGGCATCGGCAAGAAGAATTAGACACGTTTGCGCGTCTTTTGCAGGAAAAAGATCAAGAACTAATGCGAGTGCGGAATGACCATTCGCTGTTCTTATCAAACATCTCCCATGAGCTGCGCACACCGCTCAATAGCATCCTGATTCTCTCCGAAATTTTTGCCGAAAACCGCGACAACAATTTAACCGAAAAACAGCAAGAGCTTGCGCGAACAATTTACCAGGCTGGCACGGCGTTATCTGATTTAGTCAACGAATTTCTTGATTTTACCGTGCTCGAAGCGCATTCATTAGCGATTCATGTGGAAGACATTTCCGTGCAGACGTTATGCGACAAAATCGCCGCAGATTTCTCCGCCAGAGTCGCCCAGAAGGGGCTGCGGTTGTTAGTGGACATCGCAGAGGATTTGCCGTCTTCGATTCGCACGGATCGCCAGCAAATTCATCACATTATCCATTCTCTCATGTCGAACGCGATCAAATTTACCCCATCCAAAGGCGAAATTCGCCTCTCGTTCGCCCGACCGGAAAAAGGCGTCAATCTGTCATTCAGCGGCTTAAAGCCGCAAATGGCGGTGGCAATCTCTGTCAGCGATACCGGCATCGGCATTCCAGAAGATAAATTACAGACCATCTTTGAAGCATTTCATCAATTGGATAGCGGCCTGACCAGAAAATATGAAGGCGCTGGCTTAGGATTAGCGGTGACCAGGGGGTTAACGCACGCGCTGGGCGGAGAATTGCACGTGCGCAGCGTTGAGGGACAGGGAAGCGTCTTCACCGTCTATGTGCCAGAAATATACAGCGGGCAGACTGTCCCGCATATCGTTTCTCCGCGTGTCCTTCAAGACCGATTCCCTCAACACGAATTAGCTCAGGAAGAGCGCCTGCTGGCAGAAATTGGGAATATCCGCGATGATCGCCATCGCCTGACTCCGTATGCGCTTTCACTCTTGATTATCGAAAATGATCCTGGCACGGTGAAATTATTATTCGAACATGCCCATACAAACGGCTTCCAATGCCTGATCGCTGAAGATGGCGAGGCGGGCATGCAATTAGCCGAACAATATCATCCGGACGCGATTCTCCTGAATTTGGGCTTGCCCGGCCTGAATGGATGGAAAGTGATGGCGCGGTTCAAGGATAATTTTCAAACGCGCCATATTCCAATTTATATCATTTCATCGCAAAAGCGCGTGCGAGAGACCATGAAAATGGGCGCACTGGGATATGTCAGAAAACCGCTCGATTTAAATGCGTGCACGCAGATGTTTCGCCATGTGCGCCACGCGCTTTCCTCATCGCATAAAGCATTGTTTTTATTTGAATCGCCATCTCAGATGTTTAATGCATTGCAAGAGTGGATGCGCGGCACGAATGTGCAGGTTGTGAACGCTGAATTCGCGACAGATGTGAATGACGGCCTGTCGCAAGACATGCTGGCCTGCGTAGTCGTGAATTTAACAGAAGGGTTTGAGCATGGCGTTGAAATCCTGAACGCCTTGACGCAAACGTTGGAGAATCAGACGACGCCTGTGGTTGTGTATCATGAACATGCGCTGTCGTTCGAGCAAGAAATGGCGATCAAAACGTTTGAGCCTCACCTTATTTTAAAAAAGGTGTACACGCCGGAACGTCTCTTAGATGAGGTTTCGCTGTTTTTGCATTTAGTGATCAGCTATTTCCCGGCGTCGCAGCAAAAAATGCTGGAACTGCTTCATCCAAGCCAGATGTCTTTTGTCAATAAACAGATTTTCCTGATTGATGATGACATGCGCAGCGTCTTTGCCTTATCGGGCGAACTTGAAGGGTTAGGCGCGGAAGTCGTTATTGCGGAAAGCCCGGAAGAGGCTGAGCGACTCCTGCATTCACTGGGCCATGTAGATGCGATTTTGTTGAATGTCATGCTGCCAGGCATGGATGAGTTTGCCTTTTTGAAGAAAATCCGAGAGACCCCGACGACAGCGAGAATTCCGGTTCTGGTGATGAAAGCCGATGGCGTTCGCGGCGACCGGCGGCGTTATATCAAAGCCGGGGCGAACGATTATCTTTCCAAACCAGTTGATACAAATAAATTGTTATCCTTATTACGAGTCTGGCTGTATTGAGAAATCCTCCCTGAATTCTCAGCCAAAGGAGTGTGAGACGTGAAAGCGAAAATATTATTAGTAGATGATACGCCGGAAGTATTGCTCGCGTTAGCTGCGATTTTACAGCCACTCGGATGTCAGAT
Organism: Candidatus Moduliflexus flocculans; assembly: GCA_000739515.1. Classification (GTDB taxonomy): domain Bacteria; phylum Moduliflexota; class Moduliflexia; order Moduliflexales; family Moduliflexaceae; genus Moduliflexus; species Moduliflexus flocculans. Next base: position 507,304 of record DF820458.1, on the reverse strand, counting down.
TTTGCAGACGACATCCGGTCGCGAAGCCTTGCAGCGCGTGAAGGAGGAACTCTTCGATTTCATGCTGCTTGACGCCGACATGCCGGACGTCAGCGGGATTGATATTGCCAAACACCTTCTGACCAGCAGAGAATGGACGTATCTTCCGATGATGCTGATGGTTGAGCCTGTCGGATTCTCGCGCGGCGCGAATATGCAATTCGGATGTGGCGAGATTGATGTCTTGATCAAACCGATCAACCCGCGCGAACTCAAGCAGAAAGTCGGCGCGTTTCTCGATTTGCTGCAACAACAACAAAAGCACGAGCATCAAGCCGTCGCGCTGGCGTATTTTGCCAGGCGGATGCAGGAAACCGCACGATTGATGTTGACATTAAGACAGGGCATTCTTCCGAATTTCAGCGAAGCAATCACCGCGCTGCTTGAAACCATTCACGACATGCAAGCGGAGATTTACGGAGAGCTTCCCGATCAATTGTCAGACCTTTTGCCTTCCTGTGAAAAGTACGCGCGCCATATTGCCGACACGCTCCGCGAACTTTCTGAGAAAGCGATGCTGCCGCCAGTAACCCTCGAAACTGTGCCCACCCCGGCGGCCAGTATCATTCCCCAAACGGCTGGACAGACGCTTGCGCCACCCCAGTCGCCCCCATCGCAAAATGCCCGCATTTTGGTGGTCGAAGACAATGTTGTCAATGCCATGACAATGATTCACTCATTAAAATCTTACGGGTATGATGTGACGCATGCCGCCAATGGACGCGATGCGGTACGTCTTGCACAAGAAGAGCATCCGTCGTTGATTTTGATGGATATCCAATTGCCGGAAATGGATGGATTAGAGGCGACGCGCCAGATCAAGGCCGATGAGTCGCTGCGCGCGACGCCGATTATCGCGCTTTCTGCCGTCGCCATGCCGGGGGATAAAGAGCGCGGCATGGAAGCCGGGTTAGATCTCTATCTGACAAAACCGGTGCGGCTGAAGGAATTGGCGGACATCATCGCGCAGTATCTCAACCGATAGAGTTCCAGGGTTGTGAAGTTCTCGTGAAGTTCACAATTTCGAAAAAAACCGATTCCACCGTGGCAGAAAATAATGCGCGTAGTCGAATGACAGCGCAATGGCGGTCGCCTTGCCGACAATGCGCTGCCGTTCGACGAAGCCAAAAAACCGCGAATCCGCGCTGTTATCACGATTATCGCCCATCATAAAGTATGATTCTGCTGGAACGATTATCGGCGCAAATGAGGGAATCATCGGGGCTGCCGGGTTAAACATGACCGGATGCGGTTTTGGCGGCAGCATTTCTGTAAAAAAGATATGCTGCCTCAGTTCTTCCTGCGGAAGCTGTTCGAACCGCTGCGCGTCGAGCGTATCATATTGCAGCGGTTCGCCATTCAATAAAATCCGATTGTTCCACATCGCAACCATATCTCCAGGAATCCCCACAACGCGCTTTACGAGGCGTTTTCCATCTACTGGCGAATAAAATACGACAATATCGCCGCGTTTCGGATCATCCCATTCTGCGAGGTGTTTTGTGGTGAATGGGATTTTTAAATCATACGCCAATTTATTCACAAAAATACGATCCCCTTCCAGGATCGTCGGCTTCATCGAGCCAGTGGGGACATCGTTCCAATCGGCAATCGCGGAGCGAAATGACGTGGCCACAAGCACCGCGACAAGCAAACTCCATCCCCAGCCTTTCCAAAATGCGCTGATCTGTTGTTTCAAACGTTCTGTTTTCATACCAATTAATGACACAATCAAAAACAATCTGACACTTTGAAGGTGTCTGACTGTTTTATCCTTTCCTGAGTTTTGCCTGTCGTTTATACTGGAAGAAGATCGTCAGCCTGATCAATAAATTCGATGCCTTGATGGAAACGTTCCAAATGTTCCCGAAAATGGCGTGGCACATGCAGACACTTGATCCTGACTGCCGGATGATAGGGGGGCAGAAAACTCTGTAGCCCTCTTGCTGTCGCAAATTGCACATGCTCGAAGTTCAGAATAATATCCCACTGCGTCCGTTGCAGCGCATAGGCGATGCGCTCCCGCAGCCGTCGCGCCGAGATGCCATTTAACACGCCGGTCAATTCGACAAATAACGCTTGCAGGCGATGATGCTGATGAACGCGAATGCGCAGAAAACGATCCATGGTCTCGCCAACATTTCGCATCGTTTGCTGGGTCACTTCAATCGTGTAGGGAATTAATCCTTTTTTATTCACTTCTGGAATCGCGTGAACTTCGCCGTTCATGGTTTGCAGCACTTGCGCCATTTCCGGCAGATCATGATGTGGAAACCGCCGAATCATCCGTTTATACGCCAAATTCAGCGCGAGTTTATAAAACATTTCAATGCCTGGATCAAAAACACGCTTGAGAATCGAGCGCATCGAATAAAATTGGTGATACGTCCAATAATAGCCTTCTTCCAGCGCTTCCGGCGACATTAATTTCGGGCGGAACACCGTATAGCCGCCGTTATATTTCGACCAATCGCGATGCAAGATGCGCCCGTCTTGCTCCATGCGCTGATGCAGTACTGTGCCAGGAACTGGCGTCAAGATATGAAAAGTGGCGTACTCAATTCGCGTTTTTTCCAAAAATTCCAGCGTCCGTTCGAAGACGCTTTCATCATCATGATCCATGCCGAGAATCATCCCGGCGTTAATCGAAATGCCATGATCGTGAATACGCTTGATGGCATCATAATAGGCGTTAGCGTGATTGACGCCTTTATGCACGTCATTCAGATTATGCTGGTCAATCGTTTCTAACCCGATAAACATCGCCACGCAGCCGCTTTCTCGCGCCGCTTTCATCAATTCCGGATGCTTGGCAAGATTGATGCTGCACTGGCTGCCCCAGCGCACTTTATACTGTTTCATGCGCTGAAACAATTCCAGCGCGTACTGCGGCTTGCCGATGATGTTGTCATCAACAAACACCAACGGGCGGCTCAGATTCAGCGTTTCAATTTCCCGCAGCACTTCGGGAATCGGGCGGCAGCGATAGGTATGGCCAAAGAAGTCTGTCACAGAACAAAAATCGCAATGATACGGACAGCCTCGCGACGTTTGAATCGTGTTTGTGGTCAGGTACGCGCCTTTTTTCAATAAATCGCGGCGCGGCAGCGGCAGATCTTGTAATGATGGATACTCTTGCGAGGCATATTTCGGCTGCAATCGCCCTTTCTGCGCATCGCGCACAATTGGCGTCCAGATATTCTCTGCTTCGCCAATCGCAATGGTATCAGCGTGCCGCATCGCTTCCTGAGGATAAAGCGACGGATGAATTCCTCCTAAAACAACCGGCACGCCGCGTTTGCGGAATTCAGCCGAAATTTCGTAGGCCCGCATCGCGAGATACGTATTCACTGTAATGCCGACTAAATCCGTCGGCTCATCAAAATTAATTGGCTCGACCGCTTCATCAATCAAACGCACTTCGACATCTTCCGGCGTCAAGGCGGCTAAATGCGGCAGCGTCAGCTTGGCAAACCAGAACGATTTGACTTCTTTTGGTGTAAATTTAAAGTGCGTAGATTGTAAATCCGGCGAGATCAGCGTAACTTTCATAATAATTTTCTGAATGACTCCTGTTTTTTGATCAACAAGATGTCATCCACCCCCTGTAAGATGTTTTTATAAAAAGTAAAATTAGTATAAGTGTTTCGGGAAAATTATGCAAGCGTTCCGTTATATAATTTTTCGCGTGTTCTGGAAATAATGTCATTAAAGTCGGGCTGGCGCTTCAAGAATGGAAGTGGTGTATAATTTTTTATGTCAATATTCGCCTTTTGTTTTATTTACATATCATTTATACTTGACAAAATTTATTATAATATTTAACAAGGTGATCGTCTCGACAAAAATACATTACAACATCCATCAGACTGGCCATAAAAAATATGAGCTATTTCACGATGATTTGCATTTTTTTGACGCTGTTATTTGGCATCCATTCTGAGAGCAACCCCGACCTCAGACGCCGCAAAAACCTCCGAAAGCGTTTTCGTTTTGATTCCCGCCGCATAAAATTATTGTAATACCAATCGTGCTGAAAAAGATCATCTCTCCCGTAGATGTAATGACACAGAACGTGATGGCGAGGAAAACACCTTCAAGGTGTCTGACAGCTTGTCCATAACCTTGTGTGCCAATACACGTAGAGAAGCCTCGCCGGGGCGCCTCTACCGCAGACGCCGCCATCCAAACCGTCTATAACGCCATACCGTTTATTTTTCTATCATCGTTTCGTTACGCCTCAGCGAATGCACATAGATAGAAGAAACTCTTGACAAAGAATTGTGTTCCCAATAGACATGGCATTTTGTGACAAATATGCGCACGAATTTTTGGCATCGTATTTTAAACGGCTGATTCCGCGTTCTTCGAAAACGGAATTGGCGTTGGCAGTCTTAGTGGCATTCGCGCTTTATAGATGTGAGCATTAGTTTTTAATAAGACCTCACAGGTTTTAAAAACCTGTGAGGTCTGTGCTTGCTCCTATAAATGGCATGTAATAATCTCAGAAGAAGGGAGACGAGAATGGGAACAAAAAATTATGGCTTAAAAAATTATGGCTTATTAGAAGGGAAAACTGGGATCGTATTTGGTCCGCTGAATGATGAATCATTAGCCTGGCAGATTGCCTTGCACATTCACGCGCAAGGCGGAAAATTCATTATTTCCAATGCGCCGTTAGCGATGCGGCTCGGCAGCGTCAACGATCTCTCGAAATTATGCGGCGATGCGCCGGTCATTCCCGCTGACGCATGCAGCGATGACGATTTAGAGAAATTGTTTGCCGAAGCGAAGACGCTGTATGGCGGTCTTGATTTTATTGTGCATTCGATTGGCCGTTCCGAAAATATCCGCAAAAAACGACCGTATGAAGACTTAAAATACGATTGGTATATGAAAACGCTGGATATTTCGGCAGTCTCATTTCATCGCATTATTCATCACGCGCTGCCAGTCCTGAACGAAGGCGCGAGCTTGCTTGCACTGACCTTTATCGGCGCGCAGCGCATTTTTTCGGAATATAGCGACATGGGGGACGCGAAGGCGTTGTTGGAATCCATCGCGCGCAGTTTCGGCGCGCGGCTCGGCAAACGCGGTATCCGCGTGAACACAGTCTCTCAAAGTCCGACAATGACAACGGCAGGCAAAGGCATTGCGCATTTTCGGGCGCTGTACGATTTTGCCGATAAGGCGTCGCCGTTGGGCAATGCTTCAGCAGAAGAGTGCGCGGATTATGTCGTGACGCTGTTGTCCGATTTGACGCGGAAAGTCACGATGCAAAACCTTTTTCATGATGGCGGTTTCAGTTCAATGGGGATGGATGAACGAGTCATTGCGCTTATGGGGTATGATGTGCTAACAGACGCAGAGAATCCATCATAATGTCGAAAAGCGTCCGGCGCGTATCTGTGCCGGACGTCATCGCTAACATGATCATGAAGACACCACTGATTTTGCTGTTCGGGGTGCTGTTCTGGGCTTGTCCAGGCAGCGGCAGCGCAGAACCCATCTTTGCCAAAATTGCGACAACCCTCCCCGCCGATCACCCTACCGTTGAGGCATTACGGTTTTTTAAAAAAGATATTGCAGAGGCATCGAATGGGCAAATGGCGATTCGCATCTTTTCTGATACCGAGTTAGGTTCCCCATCGCAATTGTTGAATGGATTGCAATTCGGCAACATCGAAATGGGGGTGCTTTCTTCGGAAATGCTCGCGGCGTCATTCCCGACGCTCCAAACAATACTGATGCCCTACGTTTTTCGCGATCCGGTGCATAAATATCGAGTATTAGACGGCCCGATCGGCAAAGCGTTGTTACAGCAATTAGAGCAAGCCAATCTTATCGGCATAGGGTTTCTGGCAACCGATTCCAGAAATTTTTTGCTGAAAAGCAAGGCCGTGACACAACCGGAAGATTTTGCCGGACGCGAAATCGGAGTGCCTCGAGCGTGCCCTCTTGCAGAATGCCATGATGTCACGCTGAATTTGATGCGAGATACGCTGTCGGCATTGGGCGCGACTCCACGCATCATTGAGATGGATGCGATCCTCCCATTTTTTCAACAAAAAACGTCGGATGGAATCGAATTGTCTCTCACGCGGATGCCGCAATTGCCTCTCAAAGAGATGGGAACGACCCAGGTGCTTGTGGATGCTCATACGGCGATTCCGGATATTTTTATAGTCAGCCAGCGGTGGTTCGAGAAACTTCAGCCTGAACAGCAACAGCAGCTTCGCCGCAGCGCCAATAAGATGATTCAGTTCCAGCGCGATATCGTGGACGAACGCAATCAGCAAATCGCACTTGGTTTTGAAAATGGCGGCACGACGTTGCATTTCGTCGAGCAGGAAATGTTTTTTCAGGCTGTTCAACCCGTGTATAAGAAAAAAGCGCAGGAGTTTGGCCTTCCCTTCGAGGATATCTTGCGAAGTATATACGAGGTGCATTGATTCCAGCGTTCCCTGAGCCTGTCGAAGGGAACGCTGGGGGATTTTGCTCTTTATTTACGCACGCGATGTCAATTCCATCGTATCGCGGGCGATCACAAGTTCTTCATCGGTGGGGATTACAAACACTTTAACTTTAGAGGTCGGCTTCGTGATGTCACGTTCTTCGCCTTTGAAGTCGTTCGCCACCGGATCGAACTCCACGCCGAGATAGGACAGATGCGGGCAAATCATTTCGCGCTGCATCGGGCCGCGCTCGCCGATTCCTGCCGTAAAGACAATCGCATCCACGCCATTCATCGCAGCCGCATACGCGCCGATATATTTGCGAATGCGGTAGGTGTACATCTCCATCGCTAATTTTGCGCGTTCGTCGCCTTTCTCCGTCGCGTCTTCAAGATCGCGCATATCGCTGCTCAGGCCGGTCACGCCAAGAATCCCGCTATGTTTATTTAACATCGAATCTAATTCGACCAGCGAAATTTCTTCTTTCGCCATGATAAATGGAATGATCGCGGGATCAATATCGCCGCAGCGCGTTCCCATAATCAAGCCTTCTAACGGCGTGAAGCCCATGCTCGTATCCACGCATTTGCCGTGATCAATCGCCGCGATGCTTGCGCCGTTCCCAAGATGGCACGTAATAATCTTGACGTCATCATACGGACGGCCTAACAGTTCCGCCGCGCGATGTGAAACATATTTATGCGACGTGCCGTGAAAACCATAGCGGCGAATGCGATATTTCTGATAAAGGGTGTAGGGAAGCCCGTACAGGTACGCATATTTGGGAATAGTGGAATGGAACGACGTGTCAAAGACGACCACCTGCGGCGCGCCTGGGATGGCGTCTTCAGCAGCGAGAATCCCTTTTAAATGCGCGGGATTATGGAGCGGAGCAAGATCAAAATATTCTTCAATCGCCTCTTTGACGCTGTTATCAACAATCGCAGATTGCGTAAATTTTTCGCCGCCATGCACCACGCGATGCCCAATGGCGTCAATTTCCGCAATATCTTTGATGACGCCATGTTCATGATGCATCAGCGCATTCACAACAACTTTGATCGCTGTCGTGTGTTCAAGAATCGGCTGAACGCTACGAATTTTTTCTTTGCCAGTTGGCCGATGTGTCAGAATTGCATCCGACATTCCAATACGTTCGACCAACCCTTTTGCCAATACCGACTCATCGCGCATATCGAACAATTGGTATTTGACGGATGAACTGCCACAATTTAATACCAGAACTTTCACAATATTTCCTCCTCAAAACGTCTATTGCCAAAACCGATAAATAAATGAAATAAGATTAGAATGAAAGCGGCGTCAGTAATTTTTTGCCGGATTGGAGATCATATTTAAAGAATCCCTCTCCGGATTTTACGCCGACATGCTGCGCGCGCACTAATTTTTTGATCAGCGGGCAGGCGCGAAATTTCTGATCGCCAGATTCTTTAAACATGTGATCCATCGAAATTAACACCCGATCCAACCCCATGCGATCGGCAATTTCCAGTGGCCCCATTTGCATGTTATATCCAAGCTTCATGGCGGTGTCAATGTCTTCCGCGCTTGCGACCCCTTCCATCAGGGCATACATCGCTTCATTAATTAAAGGCAGAATCAGTCGTGTTGTCACAAAGCCGGGGCTTTCAAAGACCTCAATGCCACGTTTTCCGAGCGATTGAATAAATTTCTTCCCGATTTCATACGTCGCATCAGACGTTTTGAATCCACGCACGATTTCCACGAGTTTGGTTTTCAACACAGGATTCAGGAAGTGAAGCCCTAACATGTTTTCAGGATTGTTCAGGACGGTGGCAAGTTCGGTGATGCTGAGCACGGAGGCGTTGGTGCTGAAAATTGTGTCGGGCTGACATAATCCGTTCAGTCGGCGGAACACATCTTTTTGTTCTTCCAAATCATCATGAATGGCACAGATGACTAATTGAGCATCTTTCGAATGTTCAATATCGCGGCCAATCTTCAGGTTGGCCAGCACTAATTTCTTTTCTGATTCCGTCATCCCCCAACGGGCGATTTGGGTATCCATCTCTCTGATAATATTTTCTCGCGAGATTTCAACCAATTCATCAGTTTTTTCCGTCAAGATGGTGGTTAATCCTGCTTTTGCCGTGACTACGGCAATTCCAGACCCGACTCTTCCGCCGCCAATAATTGCTATCGTGTTGAGTTGCAAGGCTGTTTCCCCTTTCAAGGCCAGGCTTATTCACAGGCATTAATCGCGCTGCGCGATATTAACGCTGATGAATAATACTGCATGGTTAATAACATGGGTTTCTTCCTCTTAAATAGTGTGGCCATCTATGCGCAGTCTGAATGTTCTGCCAAACTTCAGGTCGCGCGAACATCAAAGCTTGCCCCCTGTTGAACGAGGTAAGGTGGGTCAGACCTTCGATCCGCTTCTTGTTTTTAGCATTATCTGCGTCTGAAAACGGCTGACATCATTTTATTATAGTCTTCTTGATCTGTGAGAATTTAGTCAAGAAATTTTCGTGAGAAAACGATAACGGGCTGCGGGCAAGTTTTTTCTTGACAGTAACGCCTGAACGCAGAACGTTATATCCCAACAGGTTTCGACAATCGGCAGTATGGATTCCCTTCAGGCACTGAACAACGAGGCGGTATGGCACAGCAGCACATTGTAGAACGGCTACAGGCAGGAGTCGGCACATGGAATCAGTGGCGAAAAGAACACGAGGCGGAAGAGCGGCTCGATTTGCGCGGAGCGCAACTCGGCAAAGAACATCTCCTTGAGGCAAATTTTCACAAGGCAGATTTAAGCGATGCGAACCTGGAAGAGGCCAATCTTTGGGGCGCAGATTTAAGCGGAGCGCTTCTTTCGAACGCCAATCTGCGCTCCGCCAATTTGCGCGGGNTTGGGGCGCAGATTTAAGCGGAGCGCTTCTTTCGAACGCCAATCTGCGCTCCGCCAATTTGCGCGGGGCAAACCTGAGCAATGCGACGCTTTCAAGCGCAGACCTTACCGACGCAAATTTGAACGGCGCGAATCTGCGCGGCGCGGATTTGACCGGATGCACGCTCAAGAAGGTGGATTTAGGGAAAGCGGAATTGGAATGCGCCGAATTGCGCGGCGCGGATTTTGAATGCGCCGATTTAGGACGGGCGAGCCTCTGTGGTGTCACGTTGAGCGAAGTCGCGTTGAATGGCGCGAATCTTAGCAACGCCGATTTGACAGGCGTCGTCCTGGCCAATGCCGAGCTTGTTGATGTGGATTTCAGCAAAGCCATTCTGACCGAAGCGAACTTGAGTAAGGCGATTCTTTCGCATCTGGATTTCAGCAAGGCCGTTTTACAAAAAACGAATTTGCGTGGCGCGTTGTTGCAGGGCGCGAATCTGACCGAGGCGAACTTGCGCGGCGCAAACCTCTGCGGCGCAGACCTGACTGGCGCGAATGTTCATAGCGCAGACCTCGGCGGCGCGGATTTAAGCGGCGCAAACCTGAATCAGGCGATTTTCGTTGCCACAGACCTGAGCAACGCAGATATTTGGGGCGCCTATCTGCATGAAACCGATTTTCAGAACGCGAACCTCACCAATGTGGATTTGAGCGAAGTGGATGTCAGCAGCATCAAAATCCAGGGCGCGGATTTGAACGGCGCAAATCTCAGCGGCGCCGATTTGCGCCAGATTGATATGGCCGGGGTCGCGTTATGCCGGGTCAGCCTGCGGGGATGCAATTTGCAGAAGCTCAATCTGCGGGAGATGGATTTGCGAGGCGCAGACCTGAGCGGCGCGGATGTCAGCGGCGCGGATGTCAGCAAGGCGCAATTAGGAAGCGCGATTCTGCAAGGCGCCAATCTCAACGATGCCAATTTAAGCGAAGCCGACCTCGCAAAGGCGGATCTGCGCTGGGCGAATTTAAATGGCGCAAATCTCAGCAAGGCGCTCTTGACTGGCGCGAATCTGAGCCGTGCGAACGCCAATAAAGCCTGCCTGCAAGAAGCCGTATTAGAACAAGCCGATTTGAAATGGGCGAATTTGAGCGGCGGCAATCTCGTTAAAGCCCGTTTGCGTCGCGCCGATTTGAGCCGCGCTGATTTGTGGGGAGCGGAACTCTGCCAGGCGGATCTCAGCGAAACGTTGCTGGAAAAATCGGACATGCGCTGGGCGGATTTAACCGGCGCAATTCTGAAACAGGCCGAAATGAGCGGCACCAATCTCAGCGAAGCAAACCTGACAGAAGCCGATTTAAGCGAAGTTGTTCTGCGCGACGCGAATTTAAGCCGTTCCAAGCTCGCGAAAGTGAATCTCAGCAAAGTCTCCTTGCAAAATATTGACCTCAGCAAAGCCGAACTGCGCGGCGCATTCCTGATCGAATCAAACTTAGAGAACGCCAACCTGAGCGGCGCGGAAATGGCAAACGCATTTCTCAGTCGTGCCAACCTCAAAAAAGCGAGTCTCAAAAAAGCGAACCTGACAGGCGCAATGCTGAACGGCGCCAACCTTCAGGATGCGGACCTCAGTCAGACGGATTTCACGAATGCGAATTTTAATGAAACCAATCTCTCTGGCGCGATTCTTGATGAAAGTGATTTGCGGCAGGTGAATTTGCGGCAGGTGTGCCTGAACAAGGTGAAACTGCGCGGCGCGAACCTGAGCGGAATGGATTTAAATGGCGTTGATCTGCTGGAGGCCGATTTAACCGAGGCCAATCTTGCGAAAACACTGCTCAATGAGACCGATTTGCGCTGGGCAAACCTGACACGCGCCGATATGCGCCACGCGACGATTCGCTGGGCGGATTTAAGCGCGGCCACGCTGACTGGCGCGGATTTTAATCATGCCGATTTAAGCGGCACTGACCTGCGCTGGGTCAATTTTCAGCAGACTGACCTGAGTCATGCAGATCTGCGCGACGCCGACCTGCGTCATGCGCGATTCATGGAAACCAACCTCAGCGGAGCGGATGTTTCGGGCTGCCAGGTATATGGGCTGTCAGTGTGCAATATCAATACTGATGACGAAACTCGGCAGTGGAATCTCGTGTTGAAAGAAGATGATGAATGTGTCATTACCGTTGATCATTTCAGCGTGATCCAGTTAATTTCGCTATTGATCGAAAATCAGGATATTCGCGAGATTTCCGATGGCATGGTGAAAAAAATTGTCTTAATATTAGGGCGTTTCCCGGAAGAGCGGCAGGCTGAATTGGAGGCGATCCGCAAGTTGTTGCGCAAGCGTCAGTACGCGCCCTTAAAATTAGATGTCAGGCAGCCCGGCGGCGCGGAATCGCTTGCGGCTGTCGCGGCGCTTTCTTCAATTTCACGATTTGCGATTGTGGATTTTAACGATCCGGTATTGGTGGAACATGAAGTCATTGAATTAGCGACCACCACGCCGATTCCGATTCAGCCGATGTTGTTTGCCGGAGCGGAAGAGCCGCTTGAATTGACCACGCTGCGCCGGCGTTATGCCGTGATTGCCGAGCCGTATCATTACATTGACGCCCAGGAAATCGAAGAAACGCTGGAATATGAAGTGGTTGACAAAACCGAAGCCCGAATTCGCGAAATCGCCGAATCGCGGCAAAAGGGATCATGCGACGAGACCTTCGTTTAATTCGAAATATTCTTCTGCGTGTTGAAGCGGCGGAGGGGATTCTTACCGTGCCGCAATTAGGAGACCTCGCCGATTTGCGGACGGTCGCCCAACATATTGAATGGCTCGCGGAGGCGGGCTTGTTAAAAATCGAGCATCTGATTCCTGATGCGATTGACGCCACGTTTGATGCCGTGATTCTGCGGCAGACGTGGCAGGCGTGCGAATTCCTCGACGCTGCTCGCGATGACCGGGTTTGGGAAGCGCTCTTCACAAAGGTTCACGATCACGCGTCATCAATTTCGTTTGATCTCTTGTTTTCGCTGCTGAAACAGGCGGGAAAACAGCCTTGCTAAGCCTATCGTCAATATCCCCCTTTGGCAGGCATTCCCTTTGCCAGGCTCAGGAAACAGATTGTGCCGTCGTCCCCTGAGCCTGTTGAAGGGAATATTTCAAGTCGCGTTTCACAGTTCTGCTGTCTTCAAGGGGTTTGTGCGCCTGATTCTTCGCTTTCATCATCTTTCTGCTTCTGAGAACCTCTCTTTTCAGAACCTTTCTTCGGATTTGTGCAGCGGGCGACGCAGCGTTTATAAATCGCGGCCTCTTCAGACGTATTGGCAATCGTCGCGACTTTTCCTTCTTTTGATGGCGTTCCACCGCAAAGCGTGGCGCATTCGTCCGGTTTCAGCGGCGTGGAGAGCGTGACACTGTCGGGGTAATAGCGCAGAAAATATCCCACCGGATTGTGCTTCAATTCGGTGATTTTCGCCTGAATCTTCTGGGCGTCAGTTTCATATTCGCGTTTTTCCGCAGACCCGGCAGGCGCGGCATTTTTCGCCTCACGTCCCTCGCGCAATTGCTCATACAGGCGTGCTTCCTCAGCGGCAATCGCCTGTTGCGTTTCTGGATCATTGATATGAATGCTATCCATTTTTAACGGCGGCGGCGGAGTTTCATAGACAATTTTTTCGACTTCAGCTTTTTCAAGGCTGAGCGTATTTCCCCGTTTCTCGTAAGAAATTACGACTTTTTCTTCGATATATTTTTCGAGAACCGCCTGGAATTTTTTGACATTCGCCGCGCCAATGACTGCGCCGATGCGCTGGAAAAGCTGTTCTTTCGTTCGCGCCACCTGAAATTGCAATTCGGATAATTTATTCACAAGAGGATCGGGCATCCCGGCAGTTTTATATCCATACAACGATACGTCATCGATATAATATCCCTGAACATCTTCCCAGATCTCCGGCGACGAGATCGTCCTGCCATCTTTCGTATAAATGGTATGAGAAAAGGCGATAGAGCTTTCAAACACACAGGCAAAGAATAATATTGCCACCAGTTGGCATTTCATACGCGCCTCCGATTATGATGGGGAGTAACTACACAGCCTATGTTGTATTGGGGAGAGCCTTGAAGGTGTTTGTCAAGGCTTCAAGGACGTTCTTCCCCTGTTTTTTGATCGTTGAAATAAAGCCACGAATGCGACAGAATGCGCGGGTACCCTCTGGAGAACGAAAGGTACCCGAAATCTTCTGTTTGACTTTGATCATGCGGAGATCGCGTTCGGCGAGATTGTTGTCAAACGGGACGCGAAAGTCCGTCATAAACCGCAGTGTCTCGG
>DF820458.1:475663-492408 GCA_000739515.1 Candidatus Moduliflexus flocculans | reverse complement strand
CAATGACAGGTGTTTCCATAGAACATTTTTATACTCGTGTTTCTTGACTAAAATCAAGTAAAATTTTATCAGAATATGATGCCTGTGTAGTTACGATGGGGAAACAATTGGGTCAAAAACACCTTATTATCTATCGTGTATCTCAAAACGTGATACGAATTATGTCAATAGAAATAATAAAATAAAAAATATTTCACAAGACGGGACAACTCGGATTAAAGGCAGGGGAACGGTGAGATTGCATCCCAAAACGGCAGAAATGCGCGTTAGGACGGATGATGGCGTTGCATGTTCCTGCCGTTGATACGATGGCAGGAACATGCGTTATGAGATAAGGAGAAGTGTCACAAAATACTTGAGAGAGATGTCATGTGAACTAATTCATTTTATAGGCACGCCTGTTCATTCGCGATTTCGATTTCATCTAACAATTGTTAGGTGAATGATGACTGGTTCAACGTCATCTTCATCATGCACAGCCCAGAGAAACAGCCGCGCGCGTGTCCAATTCAACCTCATATTTTGCTCTATATGGCATAAAAATCTGTCATGGCTAAATAATCACATGATATTTTCTCTTTTCGCGTAAATACAGCGTCAGATTGGGCATGATCCACCGAAAAAAATCGGGAAACTCTCACCGGTGACAAGTTTACGTCCGCTAATGCCCATTATGTTGCGTTGAAAAAAGACTCAGGAGAAAAGCGCCTTTCTTCGCTATTCAATCATTTCCGGCGTAGCGTGCTGTTCGCGCTGAATTCTGTTCATATTCGCGGCGGCATTATGTTGCTCTCAAGTTGATGCACGGTCATCCCGCCAACATCCTCGCTTTTTTGGGTATCTCTTTGGCGGGATATTATTCACATGTCAAATAAAACGCCCTGACAAATTTTGAAAATCTGTCAGGGCGTTTTAAAATAACACCGATTGTGAAAAAAATATAATATTTTAACAGCATTCAATGGGACATCGCCAATTTTTTCTGAAAATCTCCTCCCTCTCCCCCGATCCGAGACGCACGGACGTGCGTCTCTACGGGATCGACGATCTTTTCAAACACAAACAGTAAGGCTTCGCAAATTTGAAAACTATCCGCTGCTTGTGAATTATTGTTCCGGCAATAGGCAACGCTTTTTCGTGAATTGCCTGGTTTTTTATGCCGTAAGGGTTGACAAAACTCAGCGGCGCACAAATTCAGGAAAATAAGAAGACAGAATCCGCCGGAAACGCGACGGGTAATGCCAAATTGACAGCATTGAAACGTTCCAGCGTTGAAAGGAAATCGTATGAAAAAAATATGGATGATTATTGGGGTGCTTGTCATCGTATCAACCTCAGCCTCTGCCGAATCGTGGCAGATCGTTATCGGTTCCGGCGTGCGGCTGCGCCAGACGCCATCCGCGAAAGCGCAGGAAGTTGCGCGGCTTGCGTTCGGCTCGATTGTCGAAGAGCGCGGCAAAAGCGAGACGCAGGAGACGATTGGCGGCAAACAGAATTACTGGTATCAGGTCAGCCTGGAAGACGGCAAAGCGGGCTGGGCGTTCGGCGCGTTTTTACAGCCGTTTCAGGCTGAACAGAAAGAAACACTCTATCGCGACATCACGCGGGCGCGGCTGCAACAGCCATTAGGCGTGGCGGAATTCATTGACTTGACGCATTTCCTGACCCGTGCGGTCGGCGAAGTCGCGATGCCAGACATCAAAGCGGAACTCGAACTTGACCGCTTGATGGCGTTGCGCCAATCGGTCGAAATGGGGCAGCAGCAGAGTTTTCCACAACTTGACGCCTGGATCGCGGAACAAAAAGCCACCTTAGAATTTCATCAACTCGGCGCGTTCTGGTTTGTGCCGGCCATACATTTCTGGCGATTGCAAGAAGCGTATTCCGCGCTGCCAATCGCGGATGAAATGGCATGGCAGGCCGCGAATTCGCCAACGCAGGGAGAATGTGAAGGATTTCTCCCCTGCCATATTTCGCGTCTGAATCAAACGGTTGGGCGTTACCTCGAACTCTATCCGGCAGGGCAGCATGTCCTCGACGCATTCGCCGCAATTCACCAAGAACTCTCAACCTTTACAACGCCGCCCGGCGAACAATATGATCGCGCCTCCTATCTCTCATTGCAAAATGCGCTGAATCGGCTGCGCAAAATCGTCGAACAGACGCGCGATTCAGGCAAAGACGCGTTGTTAACGCTTCTTGCGCAGATCAAAGAACAACATTTGACTCATAAATAACCACGAAGCAGACGAAATAACGTTCGCCCAGACCGCACAGGTTTTCAAAACCTGTGCGGGTCTCTATGGCGGCCTGTTTCATGGCGAATTCGCTGATGCACCATCGAATAATCTCGTTTTTCAAATTGCTTGTCTATCAGTGTCTATTATTCCTGACCTCATGCGGCGTGGCTCGTAATTACTCCGAGCAGGAGATGCCGAAATTCGAGGATACGCTTGCCAACACGCCGTCATCGTCGTCAGAGACGCTGAAAATGGTATCATTCAACGTGCAATATGGCAACGATATCGAAAAGGTCATTTTCGAATTTCAGAATCGCCCGCAGTTGCAGGACGCGGACATTCTCATGCTTCAGGAAATGGATGATATCGGAACGCGCCAGATTGCCGAGGCGCTTCACTTGAATTATGTTTATTATCCTGCCGTCGTGCATCCGCACAATGGCAAGAACTTCGGGAACGCGATCCTGTCGAAATGGCCGATTTCCGACTCCGGGAAACTCTTGCTGCCGCATCAGCATCCGATCAATAAACAGCAACGGATTGCCGTCTTTGCCATTGTGACCGTCAATAAGCAACCAATCGCCGTTTATAACATTCATATCGAAGTGCCGCTGCTTTCCACCGCCAAACGGCTCGAACAAATCGACACCGCGCTTCGCCACGCTGCCAAGCAGCCCGTCCCCTTCAGCATTATCGGCGGAGATTTGAACGCCGTCGGCGCGGATGTCAGAACCTCGTTCTCAAGCCTGTTTCACGAGTATGGTTTCGAGTGGGCGACCGCGAACGTCGGCGCAACCTCAAAGTTTCTCATGCAACTCGACCAATTGTATGTCAAAGGGATGTCAGTCATTGACGCCGGAGCGGAATCAGAAATCAAGATCGGCGACCATTATCCGGTCTGGGCAGTGGTGAAACCGTATCGCGTTGTTGATTGGTATTAAAAAGATATTGCGAGCGTATGAGTATAAATGCGCTGTGTGCGGTTTTGATGTGCGTGTCGGTCATTTTCCATTTGCCTTAGAAGCCTCGCATATCAAATGGAAGCAGGCGGATAATCCCGATATAGAAACCATTTGAGCATTTTCAAAAAAATATTGCAACGTTTGTGAGAGCAAACCATGTGACAACAGAGTCTTATTGGATGTATGAAGCGGTTACTCCAAACCAGTTAGTCTCTTGTTAAAAATAGACAGGTTTTACACAAATCACCTGCCGCACTTCTATCGAACAGGACGACCTCGGCGACGGGAATTGGAACTGCTAAATCCAAATCTTGCCATTTTGAATATCACAATGCGGTACCACGCCATAAATGCGGCATTTGCTGTGCTGTCCGGCCATGAGAAAATATCGTTCATTTTCCTAAGCGTTGTCATTATATTTCGATATTTATAAAAATAAACTTGACAAAATATGTATCGTTTCATATTCATTTCGATAATGATAAAAACAATAAACGACAACGAATAGGAGAACGGGTTGATACGGGTATGAAATTTTCAGAAAGCATCTCAATTATCAAAGCGTTGGCGGATAGCTCGCGCTTGCGCATTCTCGACGCGCTGCTTGAAAAGCCGCGTTATGTCGAAGAATTGGCGGAGTGCCTGCATTTAGCGGTTTCGACAGTGTCGTTCCATTTAAAAAAATTGGAACAGGCGAACCTGGTGTCAAAAGTCAAAGAGCAGTATTACGTCATGTTTTACGCGAATCGAAACGCCTTAAGCCTGACCTTGAAAGACCTCATTACGGTGGACGATCTTGAGAAATCAGCGCAGGAAGAGCGGATTCAAGCGTATAAAGCGAAAGTGATTCGAACGTTTTTCGCAGATGGCAAGCTGACGCGCATTCCGGCGCAGCAGAAAAAACGCTGGATCGTGTTTGAAGAAATTGCCCGACGTTTCACGCCAGGGCAAACGTATCAGGAAGACGAGGTGAACGCCCGCATTGCCGATGTGTACGACGATTATTGCACATTGCGCCGGGCATTTGTTGATGGAGGCATTTTCACGCGAGATGGCGCGACCTATTCTGTCAATAGCGATTGGGCGGCGGTTTCGCGTTTCCCAGAAATAGAGGTAACGGAGGACACTATGGATAGACGAACAGAACTGAAACAGACATATAAAGAAAACCCGCCTATGGGCGGCGTGTTTCAGATTAAAAATATGCAAACCGGCAAATTATTGATTGTTAGCAGCACGAACCTGGCGGGAAAAATCAACAGTTCCCGCTTTCAACTGAAACATGGTTCGCATCGGAACAAGGCATTACAGCAGGATTGGCAAGCCTACGGCGCGGAAGCGTTTTCGTTCGATACGTTAGAGGAACTTGAGCGCAAAGATCGCACCGACAAGGAGTATGGCGAGGATGTCGCGGCATTGGAGGCGATGTGGCTTGAAAAGGCGCAACCGTATGATGAGCGGGGCTATAACACGCGACGGAAGGCGTAAGAAGAAACACCTCACAGGTTTTTGAAACCAGTGAGGTGTGTGTGTTATTTAAACACTTTTTGCAGCAATTCAGTGACGCGAGCTTGCGGGTCTTCGCGGATTTTTTTCTCTTCGACAGCTAGCATCGTAAACAGGCCATCAAGCGCTTTTTCGGTGACATAGGCGCTGAGATCAATGTCGAACATATCGCCGACGCCGAGCGGCAGGGCGGATGTGACCTGTTTCTGCAAGCTCTGATACGCATTGGTCACGCCGACGTCATTCATTGCGGTTTGAATAATCGGCTGAAAGGCCGTCGTCAGCGCGGCGCTGGTTTTTTCCTGAAAATACAGCGTGGCCTCATTTTCCTTGCCATTCAGGATGTTCAGCGCGTCATCAATCGTCATCTGCGTAATCGCGTCGCCAAAGAGCGAAACTGCCGAAACAGCGGCTTTTTCCGCCGCGCGGTTCATGCTGAGTTCAAATTCATCAATGACTGCCTCAAATCCGGCTTTTTTCAAAATATCCTCCGCTTTCCGCAAATTCTCCGGCAGCAGAATTTTAATCAGCTCATTTTTATAAAATCCATCTTCCTGCGAGACAAGTTTCACGGCGTTTTCCGTGCCGATTTTTAACGCTTCTTTCAAGCCGTCCGTCAACTCACTCTCTAACTGCGCAGAGGCCGAACAGACCGAAAACAAGACCATCCCAACAACAATAACCATAATTTTCCAATATCCTGATTTCATCGCAACATCTCTCCTGTGAATATAAAATTTTCGTAATTATTTACGTACCACCGACATCCTCGTCGGCATTTCCAATAGAGGCCAACGAAGATGTCGGCAGTACGAAAGGCAATTGGCATAACAAACCGAGTGTCTTGGCCTCCACTATAAAGCGCCCTGAATTTTGTCAAGGAGGGAATGCGCCTGATTGTCCTTCAGGCAAGCACTGATGGCGAGATGTGGTGTCTAACAAGCGTCATTTTAATCCCAAGCAATTGAATTTCCAGATGATATGTCTGCGCAAGACGCATGGCTTCTTTCAGGTATTCAACACCCTTTTGCTCATCTCCGATGGAAAAGAACAAATCGCTGAGCGTGCGATAGCTGCGAGCCTGATCGCTGGGGCTTTGCAGCAAAGGGGATCGCATGGTTTCGTTGAACGTCTCGAAGGCGTGATCATAACGCGCCTGCCGTCCAAGCACCCGACCTAAATGCTGTTCCATAATCTCCGCATAGCGCGGCATTCCGGCATTGCCATCGCGGAGAAATCCTAATGACCGGCGCGTATGCTCTTCCGCCAGCGCGTATTGCCCTAAATGACAGTATAACAATCCTAATTTGGAATGATATTTGCCCTGAAGTGCATGAAACGACGACATGGCCGGGTGAATTAATTCCTGCGCCGCATGCAGCGAGCGCAGTGCGTAGGCGGCGTTGCGCCTGATATATTGCGCGTCGCCGCCATCGCCAAGCACCGAGCCGATCAAAATCAGCAGATGCGCCTGTTTTTCTCTATCGTTCAATGACCGCCACAATTCGAGCGACCGCTGCAAAAACATGACGCTCGCCTGTTTTTGATATTGAAAAGTGTAAGTCCAGCCTAATTCTTCGTAGGCTTGCGCGGTGAGATGGCGAACGGATGGAGAGGAGGTTTCTTTCACAAATTTTTGCAGGATAAACCGCAAGATTTCGCGGGCTTTGACATAATTATTCTGCTTGGAATAGAGTTCGATGGCATATTCGAGATTCCAGATGTCTTGTTCGGTTACGGCAGGCGCACCAAAGAGTCGTGATCCCGCAATTACGGTAGGGATCGCCAGCACGCTCGCGCTGCCGATCAGCATCTGCCTCCGGCTGATTGGCCGGTGCTCCGCCTGCGGGCGATAACCGTAATACATCTCAACCGCTTCGCTCAGCGTTCGCGCGGACAACATCCGAACAGACGGATATTCCGGGGCAAGCGAGGCTAACATGTCCCTATTCGCGGCAGGCGCTAACAGGCGGGTGAGCGCAGGATATTCGCTGAGCGCTTTGATTTTCTGCGAAAGATACTTCACCGGCGCAATATTGCCTGCGCTGTCAATTTCTCCGGTGACAGCCGTCGTCGGATCGTTTGGCAGTCCGAACACCTCTCCGATAATTTTCAGGCTGATCAATAGGCTGGCGGAGGTATCATGGTAATGAATGCCCGGATAGGGAAGACGGCATTCAACCGCGATATTTTCAGGGATTTCAATGCCTGCCGCATTGCGAAGATAGTGACGCGCCGCCGCGCGGGCGGCATCTGCGGAGGTCTGCATCGCGGCGTCAACGCAGAAATTCCAAAAACGCACGTGCTCGCTGCTGCGCTGCATATCAATCTCCACCCATATCGGCAGCAGATGCCCGCGAAAAAACGTATCCACCAACAGCGCTTTCCCCTGAAAATGCGATTCCACTAAATACTCGCAGAAATGGCGGAGGTCGGAGAGGATTTTGACGACATGTGAGGGCGCGTTGCGAATCGCCTGTTCGATCAGGGCAAACAGCGCATTCACAAATCGAGACACGCCCGCACAGGTCAGCTCTTCGAGCGGCGGGCAGGCATCTCTGGCGAATTCAGCGATATTGGGGAGTTGGACAGATGGCGGCATTCCCGGCGTCTGCTCAATAAGTGTAAGCAGGCATCGGATTGCATCTGCAATATAACCAGTTCTGCTTGAACGCAACCGGAGAAGCATCTGCTCGAGTTGCGTTTCAATCTGTGCTGCTGACGCATTGATGGAACTGCGGAATTCAAGCAGCGTGAGGTATTCAGCGGCAATGGCAGACGCATCGGCTTCGGCGTATCCCTGGTTGGGCAAAATATCGGAGAGATACCATTGCAAAAGCGCATCAATCTGATGTGACAACCCGCCAGGAAACATCTGCTGTCGGTGTTGATGCGCAAATAAAAACACGCGATTGACCGCATCAGCCTGAAATTCTACGCCGCCAAGACCGAGAGCTTCATGCGTTTCGCGGAGCAGCGTCCACAATTCCTTGAATAACATATTTTATTGAGAGACTTCTGCGTAAATTGGAAACACGTTGAATGTTCGCAAGGCGTTTGAAATCTTTTCAACTTCCACACCGCCAAACACAGAATTGATCGTACCTAATCGGTGTTTTTGGCCTGGCGTAATTTTCCACAGATACATTGGAATCGGGGGATCAAGATACCTTCCAACCAGAAAGACCCCGCTTCGAAACTCTTCTGAAAGTTCAAGAAGTTCGAAAAATAGAAATGTTCCCGATGCCGAAATCCTGCCTTTCACCTGACCATCCGCATATTCGACAAAAATCGGGAACGTCGTCTCATTGGCTGCCGCCGCCATTGCATAACTGCCGGGGGCATGGGACGGGAAAATCATGGCGAACAGGTTGCGCGTGGGCGTTCTTGCTGCTGTCAGCCGACGCCACGTTGCCAATGTCCAGAAGGCGTGCCCTGCCTCGCTCTCGTCTATATTCGGCACGAACCGCGCCACTCGATTATATCGCGCAATGGCAGACTCATAGCGCCTGTTGCGCAAGTCATCTTCAGCCTGCTTTAACACCGTATCCACGCCGACATGGATACCGGTCAGATGCCAGAATTTGCGCATTTCCCGGCAGTAGTCGCAGGCCGTGAGATGCTGTTCGAATATCTGCCGCTCGTCGGCTGAAAGCAGGCCGGGATAAAAAAGCAGCCATTCTGCGCCAACTTCAGGTTCCAGACATTCGCCATATTCAAGAAGGATCGTATCAATCGTGATATTCATAATGTGGTAAAAATCATGACTGCAAGGGCATTCAAATAACGTCGCAACATCATACACCAGTGTTCCATCACTATATCAGACTTGCTCAATCTGGCCGCTGCCGCTAATTTTCGAACATTAGCATGATTTTTTTCAGCAGTTTCTCGCAGCATTCTTTCCAGGTCTGATTGAAAAAACTACGCCTCAACTCGATGCGCTGCCGAATTTCCTCTTTCTCCAAAGCTTCGAACAGCAGCAGTCTTAGAATTTCCTGACATCTCGCGCTCATGCGCGGCAAAAATTCGTCACGAATCATTGCGAGCAATTGGCGCTCAGAGACCTGAACCACTTGCTCTGGTGGAATAGCCGGAATCATCTCGTCCTGCGGCATTCCATCAGGAAAAGAAATGTCGGAAATTCGAAGCCAGATTCGGCGTTCTCTCGCCGATGCCGTCAGGCAATAATTCACCGTCATTTTGCTGATCCACGTGGTAATCTTCGCTCGCTGCTGCCATCCATCAAGATGACGGGCGACTTTCAGCAGCACCTCGTGATACGCATCATCAAGATCATCAGGTGGCAAATATCGTCCAGTAATGCCATAGATCAGGCTTTTCAGTTCCGAATGCGTTAACAGAGATTCTAATGCCTTTCGGTCTCCTTCCTGAGCTTGTTTCGCTATACGTGTCAGCGCGTCCTCGCATTCTATCATACACAGATTCCCTTCCCCTCATTCAACGATGCCCCCTCTCATTGTCGAAACAAACGAACTCTATAAAAAATGTTCATCTATTTCGTCAATAAGAATGAATGCAAAATATTTCGAAACTATTTACCACGAAACCCACAAAAGACACGAAAATATGGAACACTTCTCGGTCATCGGAAGCCTGTCTTAATTTTTTTCGCGTCTTTCGCGTGTTTCGTGGTGGCTGCTAAATAATTACCATTTTTTTAAATTTTACCGGCAGAATGCAAAGCACCTTCGTCTCATGCACTAAATCGTCATCACAAGAATAAACGATTGAAGTTTTTTTGTCGTATCAACAACCTGGCATCATGACAATGCCAGAACCAATCAACAGATGATGACTAAAGGAGGAAGACGCATGAACAGGGGAAAAAAGAACTATGCGCTGATAGGTCTATTGTTCGGATTCGTCATGCTGGGAGGAGCAATCAGTTGTCAGAAGGATGATTCCAACTCACCAGTCTCGCCAGCCGTCAATATTCCGACATTTCCAAAAGCGGAGCAACGAGCGGATCGCGAATCATTTGCCGCTGAGAATTTTTATGCGAATGAAAACTCAGCCTGTCAACTTTCGGCACGACCAGAAAAAGAGTCCTTTCTTGTGTCCGTGCCAGCCGGAGATTTTCGAATCACGTACACAACCTGGCTGGGTACATTTTATGTCGCGGCTCGTGCGGAAAAATGTGCGACCCTACGAATCGGGCTAAGTCCATGCGATGAAGTGAAATCTGTCAGCATTCAGCGTGGTGCAATTACAGGGATTGGCTGTTCAACCTGGCCAAGCGGCCCGGTGACGCTCTATTCCTGGCCATGCGGCGGAACAGCAGAATGCTCGCAGGTGTTTGCCTCTGATGGCACCTCACCGATCGTATTGCTCGATGGTGGCGGCAGTTCGGTGAATCCGCTCCCGACCTGCCCGATTTCGCCAGTATCGTGTTCTGGAAACAATTGTTCAGGAGCGTCTGCTCCAGTTCAATTACAATGTCCGGGATTTGGAGAAGGCCGCGTCGGCATCACGAGCCCGCGCACTGACACATTCATTGTCGAAATGGGAAGAGCAGCAGGAAAATTCCGGTTTTATCACGAAACGTATACGGTGCCAGATCGCATGGTGATCTCTTACGAAGGTCGCACCTTGTTCGATTCCGGCTGTAATGGCGCCGAAGGCACTGAATCTCTGAGTTATTCCGGGCGCGAGACGCATCTGACAGTCACTGTCTCTTCTCTTTGCTCATGGGGCAACAACACTGATTGGAATTTCGAAGTCGGCTGCCCACAGTAACACTGTTTCGCGAGGCGCACGCTCGCAAGTAAGCGTATGCCTCGCGTAATCGCTATTTATGAGCATCAATGATATTCTCCAATTTATCGGCATGGGATTGATTGTTTTAGGTGGGTTGTCAGGGGCGATGCTCTTCTTGCGAGCTGCCATCGGCAAAGCAGAAGGCGGTTCAACCTCAACTCTGTGGGGATTGTTTTTGTTAGGATTGGTGTGTGGAACTGGCTTGTTATTATTCGTTGCTTACGGTTAATGTTCTATCGGTTTCATGTCACGTTGTTCTGTCAAAACGACATATTTTCAGAAAATGTGAAACCCGTCGTGAGGCGGGGACGGAAAGCTACGGGTCTTTGTTGAATAAAGATCGCCGGGTTGCCTGATCGGTGAAAACGTCGGGTTGCTTGTGCGAGCGATCCGACGTTTTTTATTTGAGAACTGCGACAAAGTATTCGACTCTTTTGCGGAAGGGGGCAGCATGAGAGCCGAATGACGTTACGCCCTCAAGATAAACACCTTAATTAAGGAGAGGCTCGTATGAGGAAATCATATTATATCGTTGTGTGTGTGATGTTGATCATTGGCGGAAGCTTGCTTGGATGCGCGAAAGATGCGAACAGTCCTACATCCCCTTCAATTCAAGAATCAGAGTCAACTGATCAACCCCAGGTTCGCTCAGCATTCACGCCAGCAACTGATGAAAACGCTAAACGAGCAACCAAAACATATTGCTATACGCCTCCTGCGAAAAAAGGAGATATTTATGCCGTGTTTCACTGTTATTCAGACCCAAAAGATTGGCGGAGTTCATGTAAAGATACCAATGTCACGGTGACATGGGGCAATTGGAAAAAAAGCGGGAAAATTACGGGATCGAAATTTTGGTGGGGAGTGGTATTTCACTTAGAACACAAGAAAAATGATTCGTATCAATTATGCCTTACGACAGATGGATATCCGATGATTCGGCAGCCATATCAAACAGGCGGAGGAGTAGAGCGGCCTCTTGAATGGTTTCATCCTCTGTATAAACATATCAATTGGTAAAAGTCGTACATCATCCGAATTATAGCTGATTGCGCCAGAGACTCTCCTGATCTGGCGCAATTTTGACTTTATCCGTTTCAATATGCGGATTGCGAACTGTATTCTGTCAAGTACACAATTGTCTGCATTTTTACATTGACAATTCTCTCTAAAACCTTCACACAATCCTCCCTGACTCAATCACACGATTCAGACCTCAAACGATATAGCAAACCTAACTGAGTTGTAACCTTGTTTTTTGAGATACCGTGATGTATAAAACATCAATACAGGCTTTATGAAAAAGACTATCGAGCAATGTCACGAAGTTACAAATGATTTAGGTTTGCTATACTTCTTTCGTGAATCTTATCATTTATTTGCCTCATCGCCTCGTTATCGCGTTTCTCACGCTCATCGGCGTCATGATCGGGACATTTTTGTTCTTACATGTGATTCCCTCAGACCCGGCGGCGATAATCGCCGGGCAGAACGCGCCGGAAGAGATTCTTGAAGCGACACGACAGAAATTCGGACTGAATGCTCCGCTCCCCGCCCAATTCTGGCGCTATGCCATGCGCCTGGCCTCTGGCGATCTTGGCGTCTCGCTGCGCACCGGGCAGCCGATTTTTACGGAATTACGCCGCTGCCTTCCTGCCACAATTGAGCTTGCCACAGCGGCCTGCGCCGTCGCCCTCTGCCTTGGCATTCCATTGGGCATCATTGCCGCTGTCAAACAGGACACGTTCTGGGATCATCTAATCAGGTTCTTTTCATTAGCCGGTCTCTCCGTTCCGACCTTCTTTTTCGGTATGGGGGCGCTCTTTCTCTTTTACTATTTGCTCGATCTGCTGCCGGCGCCTGGACGAATTTCCCTGACGCTCTCTCCACAAACGCCCATCACAGGCTTGCTATTGCTCGACAGCCTGCTCTATCAAGATGCCGCTGTGTTTTGGGATGCGCTTCGTCATTTGCTCTTGCCAGCGGCGACATTAGGTTATCTTTCGGCAGCACCGCTGATTCGCCTGACGCGAGCCAGCATGTTGGCGACGCTGCGTCAGGAGTATCTGCGCACCGCAAGAGTCAAAGGGCTGTCCGAATACAAGGTCATTTGCAAACATGCCTTAAAAAATGCGCTGCTGCCGATTCTCACCGTCAGCGGCCTGATGTATGGCGCATTGCTGGAAGGTTCAGTGATCACGGAAACCATTTTTCAATGGAACGGGTTAGGGCGTTACATCGTTTCAGCGATGCTTGAATCCGATATACAGGCCGTTCTTGGCGGAGTATTGATCGTAACCTTGATGTATGCGTTCATCAACCTCATGGTGGACCTGCTGTACTGTGTGTGCAATCCGTTAATACGCTATGTGTAACACGCGATGCTTACTCTGGATTGGCGGCGGCATTCTTGCCGCCTGGCTTGTGATGGCGCTCTGCGCTCCGTTTGCGCCATACGATCCATTTGAAGAATCTCTAACGACAGCCCGACGTCTGCCGCCGTCATGGGAACATCCCTTCGGGACGGATCGCCACGGACGCGATGTGTTCTCGCGCGTCCTCTGGGGCAGCCACATCTCTCTGATAACGGTCGTTATCGTGGCAGGAACGGCGTTTCCTTTCGGATTTGTGTTGGGGATGCTGGCGGGATATTATGGCGGGTGGTTTGATCACATACTCATGGCGCTGACCGACCTGTTTCTCGCCTTTCCAAAGCTCTTGTTTGCCATGGCGCTGACCGCAGTATTAGGGCGAAGTCTTTCGCATATCATCATCGCGATGATATGCGTCTCCTGGCCAGGTTATGCCCGCCTGTCGCGAGCCGAAACCTTGCACCTTCGCCATGTGCCAGTTATCGAGGCGGCGCGTGCGCTCGGCGCGTCAGATGCCAGAATTCTCGGCACGCATATTTCCCCGATGTGTTTCCCGTTGATGTTAGCCCGCTTGAGTTCTAACATCGGCTCGATACTTCTCACTGTTGCAGGCTTAAATTTTCTCGGGTTCGGCGTGCAGTTGCCGACGCCTGAATGGGGCTTCATGGTCAGCGATGGGCGGGAAGATTTTTTTGCCGGATACTGGTGGATTGCCGGATTTCCAGCGCTTGCCATCGGCCTGATGGCAACAGGATGGAACGTCTTCGGCGAAGCCTTGCGAGATTATCTTGAAAAATAGGATTTGTTTAGCAGCCACCACGAAACACACGAAATACACGAAAATATGAGAAACTCTTCAGTTCAATTTCATACAATGGGAGGGGGCGATTCGAGCGGCAGCGCCACGCTGAAGCGACTCCCCTGTCCCGCGCCGCCGCTTTCGACCCAGATGCGCCCATGATGCAGTTCAACTAACCGCTTGGCAAGCGCCAGGCCTAATCCTGTTCCCGGAGTTTTCCCTTTTAATCCGGCACTCACTTGATAAAATTTCGAAAAAATCATCTCCTGCTGTTCGGCAGTAATGCCAATTCCGGTATCGCTCACATGAATGATCGCTTCTTCGCCTTTTTGCTCAAGCCGAACATGCACTTTGCCGCCGTATGGCGTAAATTTCACCGCATTCGACAGCAGATTAAACAGCACCTGCTTCAAGTGGCGTTCGTCGGCGCACACGGTTAATGCATCCAATTCTTCTGGGATATCCAGCGTGCACTCCACGAGCTTCTGCATGTCTTTGGAACGAATGGTTGTCAAACTTTCATGTAAGAGATCACAAAGTTTCACAGGCGTGCGATGTGTCACGATATCTCCCATGTCCAGACGAGAAAGCTCTAAAATATCCTCAAGAATCGTTAAGAGATGGTGGCTGCTCTGAAGGACAGTCTGAAAATATTCTGCCTGTCTTTCATTCACTTGCTCGGCTAACTGTGCCTGTAAAATCTGCGTGAAGCCCATGATATGATTGAGCGGCGTCCGAAATTCATGCGACATGCCATTCAGAAAATTACTTTTGGCAAGGTTGGCAACTTCAGCAAGCTCTTTGGCCGTCGCCAGTTCCGCCGTCCGCTCGCTTACCCGCTGTTCCAACTCTCCGCGCGAACGCCGCAATTCTTCTTCAATGCGCTGGCGCTGCTGAATTTCCTGTCGAAGTTTTTCGTGTTCTTGCAACGCCTCATTTCTGAAACGATCGCGAAGCGTTTCATACGCATAGGAAATGACGCATAGCAGGAAATACGTCACCAAAAATCGTATTTTTACTGGCACTGAATACCCGTATGGAATCACGGTCACAAGCGGGATGCGAAAAAATGCCAGCGCGATCACGCCGTAGGAAGCGCCCACAGGAATGAATGCCTCTTGTAATCCCAACAGGAAAAATGAAACAGGCGGGAGAACATACATCCAGAAAATCGTGGCTCCGTTATATGTCCCAACAAAAAAAATTCCCCAAATCAGCACACTAATCAGATAAACATCGAACCGATACACCAGCGTTTTTTTTGAGGTATGGAGGAGAAAAATCGCGCTTGAGAGATACAGTACAGCGACGATTCCATCGCGAACGCCGTCCAGGTATTCTCCGCGAAACAGGTGATACCCACTGAAGCCGAATAAGACGGGCAAGCCGAGACAGCAGATTCCGACAAAAAAATAAAACCGCTGGCGTTCTTCCTCAGACAGTTGGGTTTTTATGTGCTGATAAAGCTGATAGAACCGTGCCAGCGATATCGTCATCATGCCACCTCAGCGCCTTCGAATTCGGAGGCGATCTGGAATCGCGCCCACACAACCGCTACGCGGTAGAAATCCCTCTGCATTGAACTGTTACCACAAAACACACGAAAGACGCGAAATGATGAGAAATTCCTCTGCATGGTGTGATTTTTTCCATGTCTTTCGTGTGTTTCGCGGTAAACGATGGTTTTGTGATTATTTTAACGTTGCCTATTTAATGAAGATTAAAAAAATAATCCGGGAATCTCGCTCGTTGAGCGTGTCGAAACGAGCGCCTTCCGTTCCCTTCGACACGCTCAGGGAACGGAAGCGTGTCATTGCCGAATGAAATTTTTAATGTTCATTATAACTGCGCAAGTAATTCCTGTTTTTTCCGCTCGAATTCTTCTTCGGTAATCAAGCCTTTCTCCTTGAGCTGCATCAGTTCTTCCAGGCGTTTGATCGTATCTTGCGATGAGTTTTTCTGCCGCTTCTGAAGGCTTTGCGCGACTTCTTTGCCTTTGCCCATAAAGTCTTCATACGCCTTTTTCATACTATCGAAATTGATGTTGAAAAAATCGCCGCCAGTTTCGAAATGCATGCAGACCGCCTTGCCGATGGCATAGGTGGACGCGCCCGATAAAATCGGCATCGAGACGCTGCCAAGAATCGTGCCGACGCCGGGAATCGCCTTAATCATCGAAGCGCCGATGCGGGCGAACGTGCTACCGGTGACGGCCGACAGCATCGCTTTTCCCGATGATTCAGAATAATTCATCTCGTACACCCGCGAAATCTGTTTTAACATATCGAGTTGAATGGCAGAAACCGCCAGCACATCAAGAACGGGAATCGGCACAAGCCCTGCACCTAACGACCAGAGCACATGTTCTTTAATAATATGTTCAGCCATCTCTTGTTGATCGCTCATATCATCGTTGTCATCATTCGTCAACGAGCGCCGTCAAGGCGTCGCAGCGTTTATGATTCCTTCATCTGTGAATGTCCCGGAATTAACGTCTGCGTACTCACCACGCCGGGAATCTGGCGAATGCGCTCATTAACAAAATCAGAAATAATCTCTGCGTCAGATGTCAATAAATCGCGTTTCAACACGATTTTCATCAGAATGTCGAAACTGCCATGCACGGAATGCAATTCGCGCACTTCGGGGATCGCAAACAGCTTTTCCATCAATTTCGCCTCGCGTCTGGCCGACACATTCATCAATACAAACACGGTAATTTCTCGCTGCATTTCCGGGTAATCTCGTTCAGATTTTCCAGCCATCATCTTCCGAAATTCTTCCATATCATTGGGAATCAGGGCGTCAATCTCTTTGTGATACGTTCGCGACTGGCCGCGCTGCCATTGATGCGAAGACATGTAGGTGTAGAGGTCGGTGAGCGTCCGCTGGGGAAAGGCGTCTAAAATATGATTTTGCTGAATGAGCGTGACCAGCGGGCGATAAATGGTTTGCAGCCAATCTACGGCGGCGCATTGGAATGGCGTCTGCCCGCCCGCCAATTCTAAATACTGCTGATGCTGCCGAATTTGATCGATCAAATAGGTATATTGTCCGACTTCCGTCATGTCGAATTCGTCGCGCA
>DF820458.1:447245-475630 GCA_000739515.1 Candidatus Moduliflexus flocculans | reverse complement strand
TGCTGCCGAATTTGATCGATCAAATAGGTATATTGTCCGACTTCCGTCATGTCGAATTCGTCGCGCAGGCCGGTTTGTTCGAGGAATTCCGCCTTTTCGCGGTAAATGATATTTTCCAGGGTGGTCGGCGACGGGAGAAATTCGATGATGCAGGCTTCGATAGTGTCCCATCCCAACTCTTTCGCTGCCGCCACGCGATGGTTGCCGTCAAGGACGTAATATTCATCTTTAATTTGATAGAGTTTGACGGGGGGAAGCGGAACGCCTCCTTTCATGAGGCGTTTGACATGGGCAAGCTTGTCAACGGGAAGCCCCTGTCGCAGGCGAAACTCGCCGTCAAAATCGTGATACCGCCCCACGCTTCCCACAATCTGCGTCAGCGGCACCTGGCGCGTGCCGCGCTCTTTGGCATCATACGCAGCTTCCTCGCTCTGTTCTTCAGCAAAACTTTTGGCGCGAGTGCGGCGGCGATATGCCCGCCAGGCGGATTGTGCGTTTTTTAGCCATTTAGACATCATGACACGACCCCGGTCTTCATCATCTATCAAAAAATGCGGTTCAAACGTCACCAAAAAGGACGAAAGAGGCGCACGATGATGAAAAGAGAGCGCAAAACCTGTTTTGCGCTCCTGAACTGCCCTGAAACGATGCTGCCGTGCGCCGCCTGGAAAGAAGCGTGCTGTGAAATGGGCTGTTATTCGAGGATTTCAAGGATGCACCGGCTGCCTAATTTGCGACCGGCGGCATTCAAAATGGTGCGCATGGCGCGAGCGGTATTCCCTTCTTTGCCGATAATCTTTCCAATGTCGGTTTTGGCCACTTTCAATTCAATCACAATCGTTTTTTCGCTGTGAATTTCTGTCACGACCACTTGTTCCGGTTGATCTACCAGGAGTTTCACGATATATTCCACCAGTTCCTTCATCTGTTCATCCTCCTTCGCTCGTCCTCAATACGCCTACGATCATTTCCGCAGTGAACACGTTTTACCACTCGTTATTCATTATACAAGCAAGCTCTCTGCATGTCAAGCATATTTTTTTGAACTCGCGAGCATGTTTGTTTTCAACCCTTTTTCTTTCGCCTCGTCCACTTCACAACATACTTTTGTTGACAATCTTATTTCTTAATCTTTCCGATTCGATGCGAAGGAGACAAACACGATATGCAAACGAATACGGTAGCAGCCGCAAGAGATTTAGCCAGGCCAACGCCCTTGACCGTTGTCAAAACGCAGAAAATGCAGGAGAAACCAAAGCCGCGCGATGCGTTTACGCTTGATTTTGTCTGCAATGTGCTTAAACAGGCGGGCGTAGCAACGGACGAGATGCTCATGACGATCAAAAGCCGCGAGAATAACCAACGCGTCATACTTCAAAAGCAATACGGCAAAAACAGTATGACGCAGATTACGCCGGTTGACGTCATCAGTTCGATGGGCTTGCGCCTGCCATCGGATAATAAACATGTCGTCACCGACGAACTCATCATGAAAACGCTGGCGGATTATTGGAAACTGCCGTTTCTCAAAATCGAGTTATCCAAATTAAATTCCGCCAAAATCGTCCCGAATTTGTCGGAACCGTTTGCCAGAAAACATCTGATTGTGCCGGTATTAGTCTCGAAAACGATGCTGTTAGTCGCGCTGATCAATCCGATGGATGTCGAGGCATTGCAAGCGGTGCAGCAAGCGACAAAACTGAACGTGCGCCCGGTTATCAGCACGAAATCTGACGTGCTTCGCGCAATTGAGCGCTGTTATGCGGAAGACCGGTCGAAAGAAGTGGCGGAAAAAAACCGCAATCATTTTCGCTCGTTTATCCGTTCGGCCATCAAAGATATGCCGGATGCGAATTTGAAAGAAGGAATTCTGCGTCCAAACGATACCGGGCAATTCGAAGAAAAACATATCGTGAACGCCGTGAATTCGCTCTTGCAATATGCGCACGAGCAACACGCCAGCGATATTCATATCGAACCGAAACGCGGTTACAGCGCAATCCGGCTGCGGATTGACGGATTTTTACACGAATTCGACCGGATTCCGCTGGAAGTGCATAGCAGTTTCATTCTGCGGATCAAGGCGTTGGCGGGGATGCAAATGGCCGAAAAACGGAAACCGCTTGATGGCAGTTTCCAGGCGAAATTTCAGGAGCATAATGTCGAATTCCGCGTGTCCACCATGCCGGTCGCGTTCGGCGAAAAAGCGATGATTCGCGTCTTAGATCACAGTATGTTGCTCCAGCGCGTGGAAGATTTAGGATTCTCCAAAGGAGAATTGAAAATTTTCCGCTCGATGCTGTCGCACAATAACGGCATGATTTTAATTACCGGACCAACTGGCAGCGGCAAAACGACGACGCTCTATTCTACCCTGAATTCGCTGGCAGAACGGGAGATCAATATTACCACGGTTGAAGAGCCGATTGAATTGATGCACGAAAAATTCAATCAGATCGCCGTGCAGCCGAGCGTGGGATTGACGTTTGGAATGGCGATCAAGCACATTGTCAGGCAATCGGCGGATGTGATCATGGTGGGCGAAATCCGCGATCAAGAGACGGCTGAAAATGCTTTTAAAGCCGCATTAACCGGCCATACAGTCATCAGCACGCTGCATACGAACGACGCGCCATCAGCAGTGATTCGTTTGACAGATATGGGCGTGCAGTCGTCGTTGATCGAATCGGCGCTGGTTGGCGTGGTGTCGCAACGCCTTGTGCGGAGAGTGTGCAATATGTGCGGCGAGCCGTATCGTCCGTCACAATCAGAACTTCAGGCGCTGGGCATCTCCGAAGAAGAATTGGTGGGATTGCCGATTCGGAAAGGTTGCGGCTGTCAACAGTGCCGTGGCACAGGCTATTCAGGCCGCACCGCCGTGTTCGAACTGATGCCGGTGACAGACGGCGTCAAACTGCTGGTTCACGATAATATGGCGGCGCACCTGATTCGGAAAGCGGCGATCAAAGAAGGAATGCGCACGTTGCAAGACAGCGTCATAGAAAAATTTAAAGCCGGCATCACCACCAGCGAAGAGGTGATCCGCATTATCGGCGGCGTGGATTTGGACGCCGCTGATGCGTAATGCGACGAACAGATGTCAGACACGCCAAACGTGTCTGACATCTTCAAAATTACATTCGTTTCACGTCAAAATAATCCCGCAAGCCATCCCCGACAAAGTTGAAACCTAAGACGACCAGCATAATGACCAATCCCGGAAACGTTGTGTGATGCGGCGCAAATAGCAGGTAATCACGCCCATCGTTCAGCATCGCGCCCCAACTTGGCGTTGGCGGCTGCGCGCCTAATCCCAAAAAGCTGAGGCTCGCTTCCGCAAGAATTGCGCCCGCCATGCCGAATGTCGCTTCGACAATCACCGGCGCAAGCAGGTTCGGAATCAAATGAACGGCGATGATTCGCGCCGGTTTTGCGCCAAGCGCCCGCGCTGCCGTCACGTAATCGAGTTCCCGCAGAAAAAGCACCTGCCCGCGCACTAATCGGGCATAGCCGACCCAACCGATTAAGCAGAGCGCGAGAATGACATGGTTCAAGCCCGGCCCCAACACGGCGACCATCGCAATCGCCAGCAAAATGCCGGGAAACGCCATGAGAATATCCACAATCCGCATGAACAATTCATCTATGAATCCGCCATAATAGCCGGAAATCGCGCCAATCGTCACGCCGATTATCAAGGAAATGCTGACGGTGGCGAGGCCGACCCAGATCGAAATCCGCGAGCCGTACATCATGCGGCTGAAAATGTCGCGCCCCAATTTATCCTGCCCGAACCAATGCGCGGCGCTCGGCGGGTTCAAGCCTTCAATCACCTTCTGTTCTAACGGATTATACGGCGCAAGCTGCGGCGCAAAGATCGCGCTTACAATCAACAGCAGCAAAATCACTGCGCCAACAACGGCAAGTTTGTTTTTCAACATGATTCAATCTATAATTATTCAATGGATAACATTTTTAAGATATGTTTTGCTAAGCGTTCATCAATCTCACGATGTCGAGGAACCAGCTGGCATTCGCCAGTTTCAGTATTTTGATACCAATCGTGTTTTCCTCCATGACGGATAAAAATACAACCGGCCTTTTCTATTTTTCGAATCAAGTCTGTTCGTTTCATGCAACAGCCAATTCTCCGACTTTTGTGACAAGTGGAATGTGATTCTGACGTATTTCATCATAAATATCTTTCAAATTTTCCTGTAATTCCTGCAATGTCTCTCCCTGGCTCATAAAATCTGGGTAATCTTGCAGATAGCCAAGCCAGAAATCACGCCCCTGCCAATAGACGAATTTTATTTTTTTCATGGCGAACACCTCTTGTCGAATAGACTCTCAAACTTTACGCGATTTTTACGATATTTGTTTGACATCGCTGCCGTAATTCTTGAAAAGAGGCGAAATTTGTCAAGAGTTAAAACCAAAGAAGAGGGAACGATCATGAAATTCAAAGAATATGAACGGTGCGAATTATGCCCGCGCCGCTGCCGCGTGAATCGGAATGCTGGAGAGATTGGATTTTGCGGAGAGGGCGCGGAGATGCGCATTGCGTCAATCGGGGCACATTTCGGGGAAGAACCGCCGATTTCCGGCACAAACGGCTCCGGGACGGTTTTCTTTAGCGGATGTT
This sequence comes from Candidatus Moduliflexus flocculans, assembly GCA_000739515.1. Taxonomy (GTDB): domain Bacteria; phylum Moduliflexota; class Moduliflexia; order Moduliflexales; family Moduliflexaceae; genus Moduliflexus; species Moduliflexus flocculans. The sequence goes on along the minus strand of DF820458.1, from coordinate 470,985 downwards.
CGTTGCAATGCTCGTTTTGCCAGAATTATCAAATCTCCCTTCAGCATCTCGGCGACGTAATGAGCGTTGACAGGGTGGTGGCGGAACTCACCAATTTATATTATCAGCGCAGTATTCATAATGTCAATTTCGTGACGCCGGATCACTTTTTTCCGCACACGATGCAAATTGTGCGTCAATTGCGAGAACACGACATTAACATCCCTGCATTATATAATATGTCAGGCTATGAGCGAGTCGCGATGCTGCGACAGCTTGAGCCAATCGCGGACATCTATCTGCCAGATTTCAAATACGCTGATAAGGCATTGGCGGAGCAGTTGTCGCATTGCCGCGATTATCCCGCTGTCGCGTTAGATGCGCTGGCCGAGATGCTGCGCCAGAAAGGGATGCTTGATATATTCCGCACCGATCCGCCTGGCGAAATTGCCACGCAGGGCGTGTTAGTGCGCCACCTGATTCTGCCAGGACAGACGCAAAATTCGCTCGACGCGCTGACGGCGCTCTTTGTCGAATTCGGCAAACGCCTGCCGATCAGCTTGATGTCGCAATATCATCCAACGCAGCCTTGCCCGGTTTCAAGCTTCGACCGCCGCATCGCGCTCGCGGAATTCGAGCAGGTCTATGATCACGCCATGTCGCTCGGTTTTGAACATCTTTTCGTGCAATTCCCCGAAGAGCGGCGCAAAGAGGAACTGGAATTTTTGCCAGATTTCTCGAAGGAACAGCCGTTCGCCGGAAATACATAAAAAAACCTCACAGGTTTTCGACACCTGTGAACTCTGGCTATTTTTGATAATTCGTGAACAAATTATTGACTTCTGCACTCTGTTCTTGACTAATTCCTCGCGATTGGTATTTGACGTTACCAAATATTTTTAAGAGCTTAAAACCGTCTCTACACGCCGAAACTTCGGTTTCGGCGTCTTTGTCGAGACACCGTTCTGGCGGTAAAGGGGAGAAGTCTGTCATGCGTTCGAGCATCGAACAATGTGGACATTGTCACGGAACCAATTTTCCTGAAGGCATGTTTGTGTGTTATTGCCCGACATGCCATGTGTATATTCATCCAGGCTGCTGGGACGCGCATGTTCGCGCCCGGCATTCGGAAACATCAGACAACGTGACGCCTTTGAAACCGCGAAGGGGAAAGATCAGCGCCTACGGAATTATTCAGTGGGATAACGATGGGGAGGAATAAGAAAGTATGCCAAAACGAACAGAGCAAACGTCCGGATCATCATACAGTTTACTGGCCTTGCTAAAACGCACGCTCTATTTGCATGAGACCTCACCGATTGACGAATTGGTGGAAGAAGTCCACGAACGCATGATGAAAGATGTTCCGCTGGCGAAACTCAAACAGCAATACGTCGAACCATTGCTTAGAGGCAATCGAAGTTTTGTTGAGAGTGACGCGGGCAGCAATGTGTGGCGGTTAGCGGAAGGTAATCGCGTGAATGACGCGGTCTATGAAGTGTTTAAAAAATACCGTGATCCCCTGAGCGAACGGCAAATTCTGAATCGCCTCGCCAAATTGGAACATATCGCGGGCAATATGCAGTTGACCCTGGATTTGAAGCATGATCCTCGATTCTCTGATATTGACAGCGGCAAATATTGGATATTAAGCGAATGGACAGTCATCAACGATTACGCGCGTTCGGTGCTGTTGAAAGCGAAAAACGGCTTAACCGAAGATGAGTTGATCGAACGAGTTGTTGAAGAATATCATGTGAACAGTGAGGCTGCGATTTTTATTCCGGCGATTGACGACCGCTTTGTCAAAGTCGAGAAACGGTGGGTGCTGAAGCGTTTTGTCGAACCGCAAAAGACGAAACTCCGCCCAACCCAGATTGATCGGTTATATAACGCGCTCAAGAAAAACGAGCAGCCGATGAATATCGAAGAGTTGACGTCAACGGTGCTTAATCTCCCGGCGAATTTGACCGATGTGGTAGAACGATTGACGATGGATCCCCGTTTTGCCTTAGAAAATGGGCTATGGGATATTCGCGAACGCGCGGAAGCTCGCTTATTGGCAGCAACTCAATCGAAACTCCAGGCGACTGCGGCAGTTGAGCCGGAGAAAACTGCCGAAGAATCCGTTGAGATCGAAATTGCGCCCACAGAGCCGGAAATCACTGTTCCGCCGGTTGAAGAAGCCGTAATCGTCCCCTCTATTGAAGAAGAAATACGCGAAGAACAGCCTGAAATCGAGCCAGAAGAGGAAGACGAACTCGGCGAGGAAGAAGCCCCGGAGGGCGGCCAGCGCGATGAATACATGGAACGCCTGCGTGGCAAGGTAATTGATTTTCTCCAGGATGCGTTCCGCACAGAAGGCGTCGTGTATAATGCAGAGATTATTGACCAGTTCCTCAGTTCTGACGAAAAAGAAGAGCTTTTCGATCAATTTGTGTACGACCATTTTGTGAGCGAGAGCAAAGGGCGCATTTTGACGGAACATGATGTCAGCAAATTCATGATCTACCTCGCCGAGCCAACGTTGAATGATAAAATTATTGACCCCTGCTGCGGCACCGGCGATGTATTGCTGCATATCCTGGAAATGTTAGATGACCAATTGCAAGACGCGGAATGGACGGAACGCGATAATGTGCTGCAATATGAATTCCGCACCGGCCAATTCTATTTCGCTCGCCTGACCGAAGAAGAGCGCCGTTACTTCTCGCAGCCGTTAGATGACGACGTGGCGCGCTGGCTGCCGATTCTCAGGTTTTGCAAACAGCAGCAGCTGACCGGCGTGGACAGCGACCGGTTTGCCTGCCGCACGGCGGCGCTGAATATTGCCATTCAGGGCTTTCCGGAAATCCTGTTCCGCACGGATAACGCCTTGGCCAGCAAACATATCGGCTCAGGCGTGTACGACATGGTCATCGGAGATACGCCGACAAGCGAAGACAATCCGACTCGCTTTCTGCGGCGCAGTTTAACGCTTGCGAAGCCAGGCGGTAAAATTTTATTGCTGCTGCCTGATGAGATGTTCAAGAATTATCGCCTGACCAGCACGACACTTCGGCATCAGATGGTCGCGCAATCTATTATCAAAGCGATTATCCGCCTGCCAGAGTCTGAAACCCCCGATGTTTTCGGCACACAACGGACATTACTGTATTGTTTACGCAAGCATCATGATGTCGAACAGGAATCTGAAATTTTTGTCGGCGACGTACAAGATGTCGAAGGGTTGGCAGAATTAATCGAAGTCCTCGATGATTTTGAAGCGCCAGTGTCTCTCAACGATACACCGATTGACGGCGACATCGTCAATTATGTCCTCTCTTCCTACCAACGCAGCGCGTATAACCTGTTTATCGAAGGGCTGCGGCGCGGCGTGCTACAGGGCGAAATGGTCAACGTCAATGATTGGCTGGTTCTCCCAAAAGAAGAGAGCGCGGAAGAATAAATCGTTCAGGTTTCGCTTCCCCCCGTCCTGCTCTCCTTCGGAGAGCAGGACGGCTAAGTCCTCGTTCCACGCTCCGCGTCCCATACACGCCGCAGAACGGCGATTGTGCGGCATTCCACGCGGAGCGTCGAACGAGGGCATCGCCACTCCCTGAAAAATATGAACCGCGCCAGATTTACCGCTCAATGCGGCGCAATGGCCGCACAGGTTCAGTCAATTCAAACTCCCCTTTTTGAATCCATTCTTTCAGAATATCAGCAATCTCTTTCGCTTTTTTATAACTGGAGAGTCCGGCGGTCGGCACTTCTTTGCCGAGCAGCTCGATTTTGCCGCTTTTTAAGGCTTTGTATGAGACCTCCGCGATCACTTCATCGCGGGCGTTCGGATAATCGGACGAGTAATCCACCACTGGCGCGAAAATCTCTTCATCTTTCACTGAGGTAAATCGCGCCATCTCTTCGTCTAATATCGGAATCGGCACGCCGATGCCGACCATCAGGCTGACGCCATATCCAGTAACTGACGCGCCGCGCAGCCATTCGCCCGACATCTGCTTCAAATCTCCCATCACGGCCAGCGTTCCTGAGCCGCGTCGCGGTACGCCGTTTTCACTGCGCAGCGGATTCGGATCGTGCTGCGTTCCTTCCCACGAGATAAACCCTTCGCCGCCGCCGAGAAAAATCCGCGTGCCAATCCCGATGGTGCGAAAATATGGATCGTTCAGCAAGGGGCTGAGCTGCCCGGCGCTGCAATAATTGGCGTTGCCGAGTTCCGGCTGTAATGCGCCGAGATAGGTGTAAATCGTTCGATTGACATCGCGATTTACCGCGACATTATAATTCTGGTACGCATTACGCGGATTCATCAGCGTCGCGGAGCGCAATGTCTTAATATTGACCCAGTTTTCAAACTCCTTGCGCGGGTAGCAATCCGTGCCGTAGGCAATCGCCCGAAGAAACACATCTTTTCCCGCGACGATGTCTTCAATAACATGGCCGCCGCCGTAGCGGAACTCGCCCGGAGGCACTTGATTGGCGGGATCATTTTCCTGTAATTCTGTGGCGCCGAGGTAAAAATCAACAGCCGCAATGCCGGTATATGCCGGAACATTGTTCAGCCAGACCTTCTGCATTTTGATTTTCGGCGTGGTGTGGGGGACATTAAAAAAGACGCCGGACGAACACATCGGCCCGAACGTCCCGGTGGTCACGACATCTACTTGCTCCGCCGCTTTTTTCGCGCCATCTTGCTCGACAATATCAATAATTTCTTCTGCATTGACGACAACGGCCTGCCCTTTGCGAATTTTCGCATTGATTTCTGCAATCGTTTTCGACATATCATTCTCCCATCATCAGACCTCGCAGACTGTTCGCATCTGTGAGGTTGCTATCAATTCGATCTTATGGTCACTCATACGAACCGTCTATGTAGAAGCAGGAATTCGTGTCAAACGTCAGATGCGCAGATTTACAAAATTTTGTTTGGCACGATTTTCTTGACTTGGATGAAAAGAAATCATATCCGCTCTTCTGCCATGCGGGAAAAACGATCATCAATTATCACATGCCGTAGAGACGCCCCGACGGGGTGTCTCTACGAAGGGAAACGACGAAGGTGACGGCATGAACGTCGGCATTGTTTGCGGATACGGCATTGTTGCGGATGAGCGGCTCGTCGCCTATGTGCGGTGTGTTATTGAATATGCGTCAGCGCATCAGCTTGATACGCTGATTCTCTGCGGCGGACAGACGATTCGCGAGGAAAAACGAACCGAGGCGGAAACCTTGCGCGAAATTATGGGCGATGACGTTGTGCGATTTCATCTGCTGATGGAAGAGACCTCTATTTCGACGCTGCATAACCTGCTCTACTCCCGTCAACTCATCGAAACCCGCCGCCTGCCGGTCAAATCGGTGACAATTTTTTGCGATACGCTGCGCTTTATGAAAGTGTTCTGCCTGACAAAGCTTCTGTTCCACGCCTATTCCGCGCAGGTTGTCAGTTTTCAGCGCAAAGAGCCGCTGTTCATGTATGCGCTCCAACTTCCGTTTACCCTCCTGCAATGCGTCGGTGCGGTTTGTCCGCCGTTCGAGCGCTTGCTGTTGCGATGCAGAAAATTGGCGGCGAAATCGCAGCAAACGCGATAAGCCGCTGAGGTATTTTGCAGACATTTCGCGCAGATACGCCAAATTTTTCGCTTGACACCTGAGCGGCGAATCCATATAGCACCCTGATATTTTTTAGGGCAGTATCATTCTTGGCAGCATTCTATTGAAGGAGTTATTTATGTAGGCCGGAGCCGGAGTTTCGGCCTACGCCACAGCACTTGAAAATTCTATTTTCAGCGGAGATGTTCATGTCGGTCGAAACTGGAATTTCGACTGGCACCACAGCACATGAAAATTTTATTTTCACGGGAGAACGTATGAAAAATATCAAATTGGCTTCGCGTGAAACCAAACAGCGCACAATCATTGAAGTCGGGTCAGTGAAAATCGGAGAAGATTTTTTGCTCATCGCCGGGCCATGCAGCGTGGAAAGCGAAGAGCAGATGATGGAAACGGCAACCGCCGTGAAAGCCGCCGGAGCGAATATGCTGCGCGGCGGCGCATTTAAGCCGCGCACGTCGCCCTATGCGTTTCAGGGATTAGGCTTAAAAGGGTTAAAAATTCTTGAGAAAACCGGCAGAGAAGTCGGCTTGCCAGTTGTGACCGAGGTGTTGGATACCAGAGATGTCTCATGGGTGTGTGAATACGTGGACATGCTGCAAATCGGCACGCGCAACATGCAAAACTTTTCGCTGCTCAAAGAAGTCGGCAAAACCAAAAAGCCGGTCATTTTGAAACGCGGCATGTATTCCACGCTTGAAGAGTGGCTGAACTGCGCGGAATATATTTTAAATGAAGGCAATCCGCAGGTCATTCTCTGCGAGCGCGGCATCCGCACGTTCGAAACCTACACCCGCAATACGCTTGATTTAAGCGCTGTTCCAGCAATTAAAGAATTGACGCATCTGCCGATTATTATTGATCCGACGCATGGCACGGGCAGAATCACCTTGATTCCGCCGATGAGCCTGGCAGCCGTCGTGTCCGGCGCGGATGGATTGGCGATTGAGGTGCACAACAACCCGGAAGTCGCGCTCAGCGATAAAGAGCAGGCGCTCCGCCCGGAACAATTTGCCAAACTCGCCGAGCAAATCTGGCAATTACGCGCCTATACGATGGAACATCTGGCATAAGCTGAAAGGAGCGCGCATGACGACCTATACGATTCAAGGGGCGAAAAGCGAGAGTCAAATCGTGTTTGGCGCGCGGCTGCGCGAGCTTTCCGCCTACATTGCCGGGCGGCGCTGCGTCATTGTGACCGACGAACAGGTTGCTCCGTTCTATCGCGACCAATTTCCGGGCGAGCCGACCGTCGCGGTCATCGGCACGGGCGAAGCCAACAAAACGCTCACGACGTTAGAGCGATTATATCAGGCGTTTCTTGATGCCGATTTAGACCGTTCGTCTTGCGTGGTGGCGATTGGCGGCGGAATCGTCTCTGATATTGCCGGGTTTGCCGCCTCAACGTATCTGCGCGGGCTGCAATTCGGGTTCGTCCCGACAACATTATTAGCGCAGGTGGATGCCAGTGTCGGCGGAAAAAATGGGCTGAATTTTCACGGGTATAAAAATTTGATCGGCACATTCACGCAGCCAGAATTCGTGTTGATTGATGTCAGTCTGCTCTCGACTCTTCCGCGCCGCACCTTAGGCTGTGGATTTGCCGAAGCGATTAAGCATGGCGCGATTGCGGACACGGCATTGTTTGAGTTTATGGAAACTGAGGCTCAACGCATCCGCAACCTTGAAACAGAGGCTGTCGAACGGATCGTCAGAGATTCGATCATGATCAAATCCACCATCGTCAACGCTGACGAGCGCGAACAGGGCGAGCGCCGCAAATTGAATTTCGGCCATACGTTCGGTCATGCCATCGAAAAAACATTCGGCTTGCCGCACGGCGAATCGGTCGCGATCGGCATGATCGTCGCCGCCCGATTATCGCAGCGTTATGGTTATCTTGATGAGCAGCAGGTGACGCGATTAGAGCGCCTTCTTCAGGCGTACCAACTGCCGACCACCATCAAAGCCGATAAAAACGCAATTCGGGAAGCCTTGCGAAAAGATAAAAAACGATATGGCGATCATATTAAATTCGTGCTGCTCGAACGCATTGGAACAGCAATGATTCAAGAGGTCAGCCTGCAAGAACTTGAACAGGTTGTCGAACATCTTTAACCACCTGCAATATGCCTGAATGCGCCGCAATTGCAAGCCATGCGATTTGCGACGCACAGAACGGCCACAGAGTTATGATTTGTATTGCGCTTGGAAATCTCACGTATGATGAATGTTTACACGCCGTCAACACGCTGGATTTCGCTGAAATTCGGCTGGATATGTTAGCGTTGACCCATGAACAGGTCGCCACCGTGTTTGCCGCGAACTCGAACCTGATTGCCACCTGCCGGCCCGGAAAATATGATGACGATGAACGCCAACGCCTGCTGCTGAACGCCATCGCGTCTGGCGCGGCGTATGTGGACATTGAAATGGATGCCGCCGATGCCTTCAAACAAGCCGTGATTCAAGCCGCCAGAGCGCGCGGAACGAAAATTATCATTTCGTATCACGATTTTGAAAAAACGCCGCTGCGCGAAGAATTGGAATATGTCGTGCGCTGGTGTTCGGAGTTTAATCCCGACATCATCAAAATTGCCTGCATGGCGCATTCTCCTCGCGATAATGCTCGCTTGCTCGGCTTATTGGATAGCGATACGCCGATGCTTGTCGTGGGAATGGGGGAACGGGGCAAAATTTCGCGCGTGGTGTCGCCGCTGCTCGGCAGTTTCTGCACATTTGCCTCGTACACATCAGATAAAGCGACAGCGCCGGGACAGTTGTTTAAAGATGATATTCAAGCGCTCATTGAGCGGATGCAGCAGTTGTAAACTTTTTGCTTGACAGAACATCGCGATATGGTCGTTTTTTCGCCGATGTTCGATTGCGATCACGGCGTTGTTGCGGGCAGAATGTCGGCGATCCCGGAAGAATCGAATCGTGTTTAAAAAGATTGTATTTCCGTAGAGACGCGCGGCCGCGTGTCTCTGCTTAAACCTCTTACAAGAAGGAGATTTCTCATGAAAAAACGAATGATCGGCAGCGTTATCGTTGGAATCGTCGGATTGATGCTCAGTCATGTTGTTGTTGCGGCAGAGATGCCTGCGCCACTGAATCCTCCGGAAACTGTTGTCGTGGCATATGTGCCAATCATGAAATTTTCCACGCTGTATGTCGCTGCCGGACGAGGTCTGTTTGAAAAATATGGTCTTGATGTCCAGCTTGAACGTGTCAAATCTGGCACAGAAGTCATTGCCTTTCTCAGCGAAGGCAAAACGGATGTTGGCGGAATTGCGATTGTCGCCTCGACCTGGAACGCCTGGAATCAGGGGATGGATTTGCGAATTATCGCGCCAGGCGCCCTGGAACCGCTCAAAAATAGTCCGACAAAATTGTTAGTGCGGAAAGAACTGATGGAGAATGGCACAATAAAATCTATCGCAGACCTGAAAGGAAAAATTGTCGCGATTGCAGGCGGCCCTGGCAGTGGCGGCGAATATCTTGCGGCCAAAGGATTGGAACGCGATGGTTTGACGTTAGNGGCGGCCCTGGCAGTGGCGGCGAATATCTTGCGGCCAAAGGATTGGAACGCGATGGTTTGACGTTAGCGGATGTCGAAATTGTGCGGCTTGGCAACCCCGACATGCAGGCGGCGTTCGCGAATGGTTCCGTTGATGCTGGCTTAGTTGGCGCGCCCTATGCCGATCAAATTCTTGCAGATGGTTCAGCGACAGCAATTGCGGAAGATTTAACGCCAGGCGCAATGACGGTGGCGTTTGTTGGTTCTGGCAAGTTTGTGAATGAGCGCCCCGAAGTCGCCAAACGTTTTGTCCTTGCATTAATGGAAGCGGCGCGGTTGATGCAAGGCGAGAATTATTATTCTGACGAAAACGTGGCGGCATATGTGACTTATCTCAACGCCACCGAAGAGACAATTCGTAAAAGCGAGCCTCAATACAATGATCCCAACCAGCGGATTTCAATAGACGGACTGGCTGATATTGAACGGATTCATCGTCAAAATGGCCGCGTCGAATATACCGAGCCTGTAGATATTGCCAAAGTTGTTGATTCCACCTTTGTCGAATGGGCGCTCTCTATCTTAGGGACTGCGCAATAGCGCTCTAATCATGAAAGATGCGCGTATACTCTGTTGACAGTATGCGCGCAGGTATGCCTTACAGCCTTCATGCCTTACATCCAGAATGAACGACCGATTAAAATCCTTGCGCGACAGGTCAGCAAAATTTTCTCGACCACACAAGGAACATTTACCGCGCTTCATGACTTTAATTTAGAGGTGCATGAAGGCGAATTTCTTTGCATCGTCGGTCCGTCAGGATGTGGCAAATCAACATTCTTGCGCATTCTGGCGGGACTCCTCGCGCCGACATCGGGCGAGATTCAGATTCTGCCAGGCGCAAACCCCAAAAAGCCATTAAATAATATTGTGTTCCAGGAGTATGCGATTTTCCCCTGGAAAAAAGTGATTGATAATGTCGCGTTTGGTTTAGAAATGCGCGGATATTCAAAAAAAGAGCGGCACGAGATTGCCCACAATTGGCTGGAGCGTGTCGGCTTGCGAAAATTTGCATTTCATTATCCGTATCAATTATCCGGCGGCATGAAACAACGCGTCAGCATTGCCCGCGCCTTAGCGAATGATCCTGAAGTCTTATTGATGGATGAGCCGTTAGGCGCGTTAGACGCTCAGACCAGGAATATTTTACAAGACGAATTGCTTCACATCTGGCAGGCGTACCGCAAAACGGTCGTTTACATCACGCATGGCATTGAAGAATCCGTGCTGCTTGGGGATCGCATCATCTTGATGACCGCCCAGCCCGGAACGAATAAAGCCGATATTGAGGTAGATATTCCGCGTCCCCGCGATCTCAAAACCACCAGCACCGCCAGATTCGCGGAGCTATCTTATCAAATCTGGGAAGCGCTTCGAGATGAAGTCACGCGCGCAATGGAGGCGCAGCGATGAAAAAACAAGCCTCAAGAAGTTCCCAACGTCGCGTATTTATCATCCTGCTTCTCATCAGTATTGGCTGGAATACGGCATTTGCGCTGGCAGGTATCTGGAAGGATTTCTGGTTGGCGGGAGTTATCGGAAACTTTTTGATAATTGCCATCATCGCAGAACGCCTGCGGAATACACTGCCGCCGCGATATGCGATGGCGTATGAGCGTGGACTATCTATCGCCTTTCCCGCGCTCTTGTTGCTCAGTTGGGAAATCCTGGTGAGAGAACACCTGTTGAATCCGCGTTGGTTTCCGCCACCTTCGCAGGTATTGGCGGCATTATGGGAATTATGCACCCAATATGACAAATTTACGAAAACCAGCTTATTAGGCCGTCCCTGGCTCATCCCTCAACACTGGACACAAGCTGGCGCGAAGGGCGTGCTGATGCTCTTTCGGGAGAGCCATTTATTGGCGACGATCTACCGCGTCCTGGCTGGCTTTATTTTCGGTGCAATTCCGGGTATCCTGATCGGCGTGTTGATGGGGATAAATCGCACGATTCGTCTGATGCTTGATGCGACCATGTCAGCGATTTATGTCTTACCTAAAATCGCGATTTTTCCGATCATGATGCTGATTTTTGCGAATCCGTTCGGCGAAGCTCCAAAAATCGCGGTGGTTGCGATTGGCTCATTTTTTTTGGTCGCAATCAATACGATGGCCGGCGTGCGCGACATTGCGCCTGTGTACTTCGAATCTGGCAAAAATTATGGCGCCAATCGCTGGCAGATGTTCTGGCATATCATCGTTCCCGGAGCGCTGCCGGTCATTTTTGCCGGATTGCGGTTAGCGCTCGGAACAGCGATTATTACGACTGTTGCAATTGAGTTTGTCCGCGCCAAAGAAGGCGCAGGCTATCTGATTCTCTATTACTGGGAAGTCATGATTCCTGAAAAAATGTATGCGGCCTTAGTTGTTGTCATGTTGCTCGGCTTTGTGTTCAATGCTGGGTTAGCTGCGTTCGAAAAATGGATGATGCCCTGGAAGCGCGATGAACAGGCGATTCGTCGTGATCACCGCGAACAAGGAACAACCTCATGAAATTATTTGCTGTGTTTGGAAACCCGATCTTGCATAGCCGCAGCCCGCAACTTTGGAACGCCGCATTCAACGCGCGAGGCATTGACGCGCATTATTTCCGCATCAATCCGCTCGACGCCGAGCATGCAGCCCGCCTTATTCGAGAAATCCCCTTAGATGGCTGTAATGTGACCACACCGTATAAAGATGAGCTTTTTGCTTCGCTTGACGAATGCGATGACAGCGTTGCCCAATTACATGCGGTTAATACGATCAAATACGAAAACAGGCGGCTGCGGGGCTGGAATACCGACATGTATGGCGTCGTAAATTCATTGCGCGAGGATGGCATTCAGTTTCATGGCAAAAAAATTGTCATCTTAGGTGCAGGAGGAGCCGCCCGCGCCGCAGTGTATGGCTTATTAAAGGCCAATGCAGGGGAAATCGTGCTGTTGAATCGTACCTACGAAAAAGCGGTCGCCGTCGCGGAGCAGCTTGGTTGCCGCGCTGCGTATGCCAGCCGCAGCAAAACCGAACTTCAGGACGCAGATGTTCTGATCTCCTGCATTCCGGCGAACAAGCGCATCATCAAGCCGGAATGGCTGCATCCCGGCCTCGCCGTGTTGGACGCGAACTACGCCTCGCATTCCTTGCTGCTGGAAGACGCCAACGCAGTCGGCTGTCACATCATTTCCGGCCTGAACTGGTTAGTGCATCAGGCGGTTCCAGCATTCGAACATTTGCTCGGCGTCGCGCCGGAGCAGGATATGAAAATGACGATGCAGCAGCTTTTTGCGAATCCATCCTCTCGATTACATGCAAAATCTATTTCATTCATTGGATTCATGGGGACCGGAAAAACCACCGTCGGAAAAGCTTTTGCGGAATTAACCGGCAAAGAATTCATAGACACCGACGCCCTCATCGAACAGCGAGCAGGCATGACGATTCCCGATATATTTCAACAGCACGGCGAAGCACATTTTCGCAGCATCGAACGTACGGTCTTCGACGCGCTCGATTTTTCAACCGAGAAAATCATCTCCTGCGGCGGCGGCGCAGTCGTAAACGAAGAAAATCGCCGCTGTCTGACGGCGAACACGACTGTCATCTGGCTCTGGACGGAGCTTCATGCTCTGCTCAATCGAATGGATACAACGAATCGCCCCTTGTTTCATGTTGACGATGTCGAAGCGAAAGCGAGGGAATTATTAACCCGGCGTATTCCAATTTATGCGCAAGCGGCGGATATGATGATTGTGAACGAAAAAATCAGCGCCGCCAGTTTAGCGAAAAAAATTTATGGAGAAATTTATCCGACCAGCGGCGATTGACGGCCAGATTACCGCGCCACCATCCAAAAGCGACATGCTCCGAGCAGTTGCCGCCGCCTATTTGACGCATGCGGAGTGCGAGATTCTGCGCCCATCCGACTGTGACGACGCGCTGGCCGCGCTGAATATCGTCAAAACGCTTGGTGCGGACGTGGAGCGAACTTCTGAACGCATCCGTTTCGCGCCAGGAAATCGGCAGCCCGGCAGCGTCTTAGATTGCGGCGAATCCGGCCTCTGCATCAGAATGTTTCCCTCGATTGCGGCGCTTTCCGGCGCAGCGACCACGCTGACAGGGCGCGGATCGTTGTTGAAACGCCCGATTGCAATGATTGAGCAGCCGCTGCGCGATTTAAATGTCGCTTGCGAGACGACGAACGGCCTGCCCCCTGTGAGCATACGCGGGCAACTTCACGCTGGAATCACAACCATAGATGCCTCGACCACGTCGCAATTTCTGACTGGCCTGTTGATGGCGCTGCCGCTCTGCGACGGCGATTCGGAAATCATCGTGACGAATTTAGCGAGCAAGCCGTATATTGAGATGACGTTGCAATTGCTGCGAGCATTCGGCATTACGATTGAACACGACGCCTTGACGCGCTTTCGCATTCCCGGTCGTCAGCGCTATCGCGCCACAAGCTATCAGGTGGAAGGGGACTGGTCGGGCGCGGCGTTTCCGCTGGTCGCGGGAGCGATTGCCGGACGCGCCTCTGTCGCGAATTTGCGTCAGGATTCCTGCCAGGCGGACAAAGCGATTCTCAACGCGTTGCGAGCGGCGGGCGCGTTGGTGCAGATCGCTGAAGATGTCGTGACCGTATCGAAAGGAGATTTGACCGCTTTCGAATTCGACGCCACCGACTGCCCGGATATTTTTCCGCCGTTAGTGGCGCTTGCGACGTATTGCCAGGGCAAAACAGTCATACACGGAGCGCAGCGGCTTCAAGTCAAAGAGAGTGATCGCGGCCTCGCGCTGTTGCAGGAATTCACGAAAATGGGCGGGCGCGTCACGCTCCATGAAAAAAGGATTGAAATTTACGGAAATCCCCTTGACGGCGGCATGGTAGATTCGCATAATGATCACCGGATCGCGATGGCGTGCGCGGTCGCAGCGCTCGGCTCGAATCGCGGCGTTCGCATTCAGCAGGCGGAATGCGTCGCCAAATCGTACCCGGATTTTTTTCAGGATTTCGGCATGTTGACCAGTAATCAACCACAATTCGCTCCCTGAGCTTGTCGAAGGGAATGCGTAGCGCTCGTTTCGACATGCTCAACGAGCGGTATTGCCGAATTATTTTTTTAATCTTCACAAATCAGATGAAACGGAATAGAATACTATGAACTCTTTTGGACGAGTATTTCGCGTCAGCATTTTTGGGGAATCGCATGGAAAAAGCGTCGGAATTTTATTAGACGGCGTGCCTGCCGGCTTGCCGGTGACGGCAGAAGATTTTCTGCCGGATTTACAGCGGCGGCGGCCTGGCGCAAAAGGAACGACGCTGCGGCGGGAAGATGATATCGGCTTGCTGAAAAGTGGCGTGTTTCAGGACAAAACAACAGGAGCGCCGTTGCTGATTCAGTTCGAAAACAAAGACACCGATTCGTCGGCGTATGACAATATCCGCTACAATCCGCGCCCCGGGCACGGCGATTTCACGGCGTTTCACAAATACGGCGGGCAGAACGATTATCGCGGCAGCGGCCATTTTTCGGGACGGATTACGCTCGGATTAGTTGTCGCCGGAGTGATTGCTAAAAAGCTGTTGACGGAAATGCGAATTGAGGCGACCATGCTTGAAGCGGGCGGCAGCGCGGAGATCGAGCAGAACGTCGAACGGGCGCTGTCTGAAAACGATTCCATCGGCGCGATGATCGAATGCCGCATCACTGGCGTCCCTATCGGCCTCGGCGAGCCGTTTTTCGATTCGACGGAATCCGTGCTCAGCCATATCATTTTCGCCGTGCCGGGCATTCGCGGGTTAGAATTCGGCGCAGGCTTCGCCTCCGCCAAAATGCGCGGCTCGGAGTGCAACGACCCGATTCTCGACGCGAGCGGCAAAACCGCCAGCAACCACGCTGGAGGAATTAACGGCGGCATCACGAACGGCAACGAGATTGTCTTTCGTGTGGCGGCAAAACCGACGTCCAGCATCGGCAAACAACAGACGACCATCAATCTGCGCAGCGGCGAACAAACATCGCTCGTCGTGCATGGCCGCCATGACGCCTGTTTCGCGCTGCGCCTGCCGGTCGTCATCGAAGCCGCCGCCGCGATTGCCATGACCGATTTGATGATGCTGGAACAGCGCATTCCGCGAGTACTGCGCACGATATAACCCAGATGTTCTTTTTGTCACAGATTCCCAGATTGTGATGCCGAAAATCTGTGGACGATACTATTTTTCTCTTCTAACCCTAAATGTTGAGGATGCTTATGAACAACAAAAAATTACGCGAATTACGCGACGATATTGACCGGCTGGATTTCGAATTGCTGAAACTCCTGCGCACGCGCATGGAAACGGCGTTAAAAATCCGAAAATTCAAAACCACCGATGAAATCCTGGATATTTCGCGCGAGCAGCAGGTCATTGAGCGTGTCGTCAGGCAAACCGAGTCATTGGGACTGCTGTCATCGGAATTTACCCAACATCTGTTCTCAAAAATCATGGAAGAAAGCCGCACCATTCAGGCAAAAGGACACAATTTGATCGGATTTCAAGGAGAACATGGCGCGTATAGCGAAGTGGCGGCCAGAGCGTATAACCCGGAATTGGTATATATCCCCTGTCCTGAATTTGCCGACGTATTCGAGAGCGTCAGCAGGGGCTATCTCGATTTAGGCATCGTGCCGGTGGAAAACACATTAGGCGGCGCGATCACGCAGGTCAACGAATTGCTGATTGACACGGAATTACATCTGATTGGCGAAATCAAAATCCCGATTCATCACTGCCTGCTCGCGCTGCCTGGCACGGATCATCGCGAAATCCGCACTGTATATTCACACCCGCAGGGCTTGACGCAATGCCGCGACTTTCTCGCTCGCAATCATCTTGAGCCGCATCCGTATTACGATACGGCCGGTTCTGCCAAAATGTTGAGCATCGAGCGCCCGAAAGCCTCGGCAGCGATTGCCAGCGCGCTCTGCGCCGATATTTACAATCTGGAAATCATCAAAGAACGCATTGAAGACCACGAGGAGAACAAAACTCGCTTTCTCGTCATCTCTCGCGAGAAACCGACCGAACCAGGCACAAAATGCTCGGTCATCTTCTCTGTCGCCCATCATGCCGGGGCGTTGTTCGAAATCGTGCGCGTCTTTGCCGAATCGAATATCAATCTGACGCGCATCGAATCTATGCCGAACCGCGATAATCCGGGGAATTATTATTTTTTCATGGATTTTGAGGGGAACGTGCAGGATGGAAAAGTGCAACATGCGTTAAATGTCATGCAGCAGCATACGATGATGTATAAATTCCTCGGCTGCTACAAGGAGGTCGCCCCACAATGAATATCGCAGTCATCGGCGCAGGCCACATGGGAGGCTGGTTCGCGCAAGAACTCGCCAAAGAAGGGAATCAGGTCGCCGTGTTCGACCTTGATCCGCAGAAAACGCAGGGCTTATCAGGCGTTCGTGTCTTGACGGCATTAGAGGAACTCCACAACCTGAATCCCGAAATGTTATTAAATGCCGTCAGCATTCGCCATACGATTGAGGCGTTTACCGCCTGCGTTCCGTATCTTCCGGATCATTGCGTGTTAGTGGATGTCGCGTCGGTCAAAGGAGAGTTGCCGAGATATTATCAGCAAGGCAAATTCCGGTATGCTTCGATGCATCCGATGTTCGGGCCGACCTTTGCGAACGTGCATCAACTTCAGGAAGAAAATGTGATCCTGATTACCGAGTCTGATCCAAATGTGAAAGAATTCTTTCGCCAGTTTTTTGCGCGGAAAGAATTGAATATTTTCGATTTTTCGTTTAAAGCGCACGACCAGATGACCGCCTATTCCCTCAGTCTGCCGTTTGCGTCCACGCTTGTGTTTGCGGCCTGCATGAAAAACACGACGGTGCCTGGCACGACGTTTAAGCGGCATTTAGCAACAGCGAAAGGGTTGCTCTCGGAAGATGATCACCTGCTGGCGGAAATCCTGTTTAACGAATACACGTTGGAACAATTAGAACGGGTTACAGCGCGGCTTGAATTTCTCAAACATGTCATCAAGGGCCGCGATTACGACGAGATCCGACGCTTTTTTCAGCAATTACGAGAAAACATCAACGTATAAAAGCATTCTTCGCCCGTTCTAATGGCTGATTGCGTCTTAAATTTCTGAGGCAGCAAAAAAAGAGGTGTGTATGATTTTCTTTCTTACACGCCTCTCTTCACTGTCAGCCTATTCTTGCCGGCCTGACCTTTTCCCTTTCTTCCATCCGTTGATAACGCAATTCTTCAACCGCCGCTGCGACCTGTTCGACAGAAATCATCCGCATGCATTCCATCGTGGCGCATTCTGTCATCGCCGCCTGTGACGTGAAACACGGGCTGCATGACGGCGCGGCGTAGAGATTGCGGTGCATCGCGTAACCTGAAACTTCCGGACGAATCAGGCCGCCGTAAATGATGACTGACGGCGTGTTGACGGCATTGGCGACGTGCATCATGCCGCCTTCTAAAAAGATGCCAGTCGCGGCGTGCTTAATCAGATGCGCGGATTCGAGAATCGGGCGACCGCGCCGGTCTATCGTGTCGGGCAGCAGTTGCGTTTCGGCGTCGCCGATTTGCACAAACGGCGCGGCAGCAAACCTCTGACGCAGTTCACAGAAATTCTGCCAGCCCCATTCTTTGCGATTGGCGGAATGTTTCTGCTTGCCGGAGGGATTGACAACAAGGTAATTCGTCGGGATGCCGCGCAACGTATCATTGACGGCCTCTTCTTGATACCAAAGATCAACGCGCCGCTCCCAGTCGCGGATTGGCAGCGAAAGCTGTTTGATCATCTGGTCAATCAGATGTTCCTGCGTCTCCGGCATGATGACATATTCGGGTTTCATATACCAGAGCGCCGCTTTGATCGTAAAAATCGCGTCCACATGGGGATTGTGTTCGAAAAATTCCGGCCAGCACGTTTCCACAATCACAAAACGCGAAGGATTGCAATGCTTAATTTCTCGCGCCAAACAGGAGAGCAGCAGATTGTCGCCGAGCGCTCGCGAGCGCCTGCGCAGTGTGATAGAGCGCGGGTGCTTCAGCCAAGCCAGCCAATACACAGAGAGAGAATGAACAGCATTTTTCATAAAAAGATCATATATTCCGTAGAGACGCACGGCCGTGCGTCTCTATGGCCAGAGGCAAATATAATCGTATTTACCACAATTGGTATAATTACGAAAAATCATCGTTTTTAGAGCGTTGTCATAGAAAATATTTACTCTGCTTTGACAAGCCGATCCGCTGTCAGCGGGATCACCGTTTCTTGCGGAATCACGCGGGGTTTTGGTCGCCATTTACCGCGAATGAGCATCTTTTGCAACGGCGTCAGGTTATGTGGGGTCGTTTTCGGAATGACATGATACTGAACGCGAATTTCATCGCGATCCTGCCAGACGGTAAAATAATTTAATTGATACGATGGGATATAGACATCCGGCAGCAGTCGAAAGCCGGACGGCACGCTTTCCAGCAGTTTCATCCAGGTGCCGGTATTGATGACGTAGCGCTGCTCTCCGACCTGTCGCAATGACGCCGCATGTGTATGTCCATAAATAAACAGCGCAATAGACGGGTCTTGTGCGAACACTTGTTCTGCCGCCGCTAAGTAGCGCTCTTCTTTCTGAATTTTAATTCGTCCGGATCGGCGCAGCCCGTAACGCTGGCAGGCGGAAAGGAAATCGCGCGCCAGCAGCGTCAGTGGAATCGCTAAAATCAGGAAAAAGGAAATCAACGTCATATTTCCCCACAGCACCCAGTCGATCAACCGACCAGGAATGCCGAGATGCCGGGCTAATTCGATATGAAAGATATCGGTCGGCAGCACGCCGATTTCTTCGAAAAAGCGCCCTAAATAGACGATCACGCTGATCGTAAAGGAGACGAGAAACGGCAGCAGACACCATCGCAAGAACATGCTCATTTCCCGGTAAAAATAATTCGACCAGACCCAAAACGGAATTTCTTCGGTCGGATGCACCGATTGCAAATCTTTCAGCCAGGCGCCCCGCCCTTCTTTGACGCGGCGGGCGACCGCTCTCAGTCCTGGAGCGGTGACGAAATATCCGAATGGCAGGCTGTGCGGATTGCCGAAATCTGGAAACGTATTAAAGGCGTCGCGTTGATTGCCATGCTCGATCCAGATCGTATATCCGGCAATAGGCCGCGTCGTCGAGGATTCCGGATCAAGATTGATATGGTACTCCGCCAGCAGATGCTTATATGCCGGAACGCAGGCTAATTCATAATCATGATTGCCAGGGAGCAGCGTAATCACGATCTGCTCGCCAGTGGCGCGAAACTGCTCGAACAAGACGGGATGCGATTGAATAATCCATTCCAATTTCGACATGCCATTGGTTTCGGTCAATTCCCAGAGTCCAAAGGCGTCGCCGACAATAATCAATTCAGCAGGCGTTGGCCCCTTTGCGATTTGCTGCAAAAATGCAATTAATTCCGCCTCAAATTCGCAATGATTCAACGCGCCATCGCCGCCGATATGTAAATCGCTGATAAAATAATAGGTAGGCGACTCATTATCTTGAGACGACGAGTCGTGATATTCAGAGATATGCATACTCTCGTATTTTTTATGAAGTCACAGTCATGTTCTCTATCAATGCATCATCGCGCTCATGTTACTGTACGCCTGTAAACGCCAGAGTCAACGCGATGGCGGCAGTTTCGAACCTATTCCCGCGTCATGTGCCGAATGCCGCCAGATGCATACTCGACGCAGGAATAATGAAAACATTAAGATCAAGAGGGGATTTGTCAACGGATTTTCCGGGGAAATGATGAGAAATGCTGGAACCTGCCTGAAAATGTAGGAGAAAATGGGAGGTGATTAAACCACGAAACACACAAAACACACGAAAATTAACGTACGCCTCATAAAAATATCATAGAATTTGTACATTTTTTCGTGTATTTTGTGTGTTTCGTGGTTTGATCAGAGCGGCAGCAGCCCGCGATACATGCCGGGCGTCGAGTCTTCGATCAGGGTTGCGCCGACGCATTTCGCGTAAAATTCCGCCGGGCCGACGCCGCCGATAATCGCGTAACCATAGCCTTCGTTCCGCATGGCGTGAAGGCAGGCGAGCAGCAGCGCTTTTCCCGTCCCTTTTCCGCGCCCTTCTTCGCTCACGCCGGTCGGGCCGAAAAAGCCGCGGCAGGTCGCCTCGTAGCAGGCGAAACCGATGGGTTTTTCGTGATACACCGCCACAAAGCACGCAATCGGCTGCCGCGCATACGCCACCTCGCATTCGCTTTCCCACCCCGCGCCGAATATTCGTTTGATCCATTCGAGCACGACATGTTTTTCCGGCGCAAGTGCGCGGCGAATATCAATCCCCTGCGCCTGCTGCTGCGCGATGACCGGCTCGAATTCAGGTAATGTGTAAAGCCTCACCAACATATCAGGCATAATCAATTTCTCCTTAAAACACCTCACAGGTTTCTCAAACCTGTGAGGTGTTATGGTGTTCAATCCACCATCTGGCGTAATCGCTGTATTCCTTGTGGATCAGTTGTGACACGGCTATATTCGGGCGGGCGCAGTTCGCCGCCCATAAACACGCAATTGTTACGGTAGCTCATGCGGCTTTCGACCATCGTCGGCGCGATGACATGCACTTCCTTGACGCCACAGCAGGCCACCACTTTTTTGATGTTGCGCTCTGTCCCGCCGCCGGGCATGATAATAATGCGTCCAGCGGCTTTACGCACTAAATCGGCAATCAGATCAAGCCCTTCGATCACGGAAATTTCCTGCCCGGAGGTCAAGACGCGATCCACGCCTAATTCAATCAAATCCTCTAACGCCTGATACGGATCGCGCGTGACATCAAAGGCGCGGTGAAACGTGACGCTCAAAGGCCGCGCTAATTCAATCAATATGCGGGATCGTTCCTTGTCAACCGTGCCGTCGGGGCGAAGGATGCCGAACACGATTGCGCACGCTCCGAGTTGTTTGGCGGCGGCCACGTCGCGCCGCATAATCTCGAATTCGACATCAGAATAACAGAAATCGCCGCCGCGAGGCCGAATCATGACATGCACGCCAATGCTCAAGCGTTGCAGCGCCACTTCAATCGCGCCAGCGCTCGGCGTCGTACCGCCTTCCAGCAAATTATCGCATAACTCGACGCGGTTGGCGCCGCCTTGCTGCGCCGCCAGCGCCGATTCGACCGTATCAACACACACTTCGATGACAATTGACATAGTTTTTTAGAGTTACCACGAAACACACGAAATACACGAAAAAAATTAAATCACTCATCTAAATTTTCGTGTATTTCGCGTGTTTCGTGGTGAATATCATTATCCTTTTACCGCTCCGCCAGCCAATCCGCTGACTAACTGTTTTTCAATCAACATGAACAGAATAATGACCGGAATCAGCGCTAACAGCGCGGCAGCCATCAGATAGTGCCACTGAACCGTCCAGCGCCCGATAAAGTTATACAAGCCTAATGTCAATGGGCGTTTTTCAGTGGTGCTGATGAACGTCAGCGCGAACATGAATTCGTTCCAGGCCGCAATGAACGTATAAATCACGACCGTCACGACGCCTGGCATGGCGATGGGGAGCGTGATGCGCGTCATAATCTGCAACCGGCTGCATCCGTCAATCATGGCGGCCTCTTCGATTTCTTTCGGGATCGTATCGAAATAGCCGTTCATCATCCAGGTCGAAAAGGCCAGCGTAAAGACCGCGTTGACGATGACGAGCGAACTGAGTTTGTCAATCAAATGCAGCAGCACCATAATTTTATAGAGCGCAATCACCACGATAATCGGCGAAAACATCTGCACGACGAGCAGCGTGAACAGCAGGAATTTCCGCCCCGGAAAACGCAGCCGCGCAAAGGCGTAGGCTGCCGGGATACAAAAAATCATCGTCAGCAGCGTCGCGCCGGATGCCACATACAGGCTGTTCAGAAAATACTGCGCCATCGGATATTTCTCCCAGAGATGCGAGAAATTTTCCCACGCCAGTCGTTTCGGAATCCAGTACGTTGGATTCATATAGACTTCTTTAATGTCTTTCAGGGAGGTCGAAATCGCGACGAAAAACGGAAAAAGCAGCGCGAAGGTAATCGCCGTAATCGCCACATAAACAAATATTTGAAATGAGAGGCTTCGTTTCATACATCTTCACTCCTGAAATAATATCTGGCGTAGAACAAGCTGACAACAAGCAAAATCGCAAATGTCACAACCGCCATCACCGACGCCGGGCCGAATTTCAAATATTGGAATCCATATTTGTAAATATAGGTAATCAAAATATCGGTGCGATCCATCGGGCCGCCTTTGGTCAAAATGTAAATCACGTTAAAATCGTTGAATGTCCAGAGCGACGACAGCAGCGTGGCAATTAGCAGCACGCGCTTCAGCATCGGCAGCGTGATTGCCCAGAAGCAACGCCAGCCCGACGCGCCGTCTATCGTGGCGGATTCGTACATATCTTCGGGAATGGATTGCAGCCCGGCTAAAAAGACCATTGCCATAAACGGCAGCCCGCACCAGATGTCCACGTACATATTGGCAAAAAACGCGGTGCGCGGATAGGCGAGCCAGAACGGCGGCGAACTCCATAATCCTGTCGCCTTGAGCGTATGATTCAGCAGACCGAATTCGCTGTTGAACGTCCATTGCCAGAGCATCGCGCTGATCGGCACGGACGACGCCCAGGGGATGATCACTAATGTCCGATAAATATGATGTCCTTTGAATTTCACATTCAGCAAGAGCGCGATAATTAAACCAATCGCCGTTTTGAATGCCACCGCAAGCACTGTCCAGAGAATTGAACGGAGCGTGACCGCCCAAAATGCCTGATTTTTAAATAATTGCGAAAAATTCTGAACGCCAATAAAACTGGTAATCTGGCCTAATTTATTGGTTTTAAAAAATGCCATGAGGAAGACGTAGCCGATAGGATACAACATAAAGACTAACAGCAGCGCAAACGCCGGGGCAATAAGCAAATAGGCCAATTTCGATTCTGTCGTCCAGAACGCTGAACGCTGACGTTGAGGCGTGAGTGTCTGTTCCATGTCTGTATTCCTTATAACGCAAAAGACGCAACCGCCTCAAGCGACGCAAACGTCAGATTCTCTTGAACGTTTGCGTCCATCGCGTCTCTTGCGCCTTTTGCGTTAAACATTGGTATTATTTCAGGCCGCGAATTTCGTCAATCTGCGCTGCCGCTTCATCTAACGCGGTTTTCGCGTCTTTTTCTTTCAGCAGCACGGCGGTCTGCGCGTTCCAAATGACATCGGAAATCTCAGGCCATTCCACCACGAGCGGCCAGGGTTTTGCGCCATCCATCGCTTTGATCATCGTTTGATAGGTCGGATCCTGGAACGCCGGGTTATCGCCTAACGATTTCGTGACCGGCGGGAAACCAGCCATTTGATCGAATCTCAAGCGCCATTCGTCCTGATACAAGAATTCCAGGAATTTTGCGGCAGCCGCTTTATCTTTCGACGCCTTAAACATGACGATGGAATCGGTCACATACAACGATGCGCG
>DF820458.1:438616-447167 GCA_000739515.1 Candidatus Moduliflexus flocculans | reverse complement strand
CGGCAGCCGCTTTATCTTTCGACGCCTTAAACATGACGATGGAATCGGTCACATACAACGATGCGCGTGGTTTGCCTTCAAAATGCAGGCTCGGCGCGGGCGCCCACCCGAATTTCACATCGCGCTGTTTCAGCATCGCGCCAGTAAAGCCGCCGCTCTGCATCAGTCCCAACTTTCCGGAGACCATCAAATCCTGCACATCAGCGCGTATATCGGCTAAAAACGACGGCTGCGTCACTTTTTCTTCGTTCGCGAGTTTATTGATGAACTCTAATGCTTGTACGCCGGCTTCGTTATTGACAATGCATTTGCCGAAACTGCCATCCGCTTCTTTGGCGAAAAAATCGCCGCCGTTGCCATACAGATAATAGACGAAATCGGTTAACTCCGTATGTTTTTTGCCGACAAGGCCGATACCATAGACATCAGCGCTCTGATATTTTTTCGCCATTGCCAGCGCTTCTTCGTACGTCTCAGGCGCTTTGTCCATCAAATCCGTCCGGTAGAAAATCAAACGCGGTCCAATCGCCATTGGCAAGCCATACAGCGTATTGTTGATTTTCCCTTCCATGATAGCCGGAGGAATATTCTCAACCAACGCCTTGCTGAGATGCTGTTCGATTGGCTCGATTACATCCATATCCATGAACTCCAAAATCCAGCGCGTTCCAATGATGGATAAATCTGGCGCCTGCCCGCCGCCTAACGACGCAATCAGCTTATCATGCAGAGCATCCCAGTTAATCGAAACGATTTTGACTTCAATATCAGGATTGGCTTTATTAAAGGCATCTTGCAACGCGTTAGTGTACTCTTGCGTCACGCCGTCATATTCTGCCCAGAAGACGGTCACGGTTGATTTAGCATAGGCAAAGGAACTCAACATCGCGAGCGCCAGAACGAGACATACGATCCCAAATTTTTTCATACCTGTTTCCTCCACGTGATGTGTGAAATGAGTGTGTTGTGAGACAAACGTTTTTGATTGATACATCCTGACCGAATTTCTCTGCCGCGCATCACCTCCTGTTTTATGTAGGTCGAAACGATAGTTTCGACCTACTTTTCGAGCAGTTGCCAGCAATACCATTGCATTCGTGGAAGATGAAACGGCCCTTTCCAGGTATTGCCTTTGAGTTGCGTGGACACCGTGCCATCCCGGTGCAGATAGCCGAACCATTCCCCGAATTCCGGGTCGGGAAAATGCGCGTAGGCCCAATCATGCGCCAACTGATGCCATTCGCGATATTTCGCGTCGCCCGTCATCACATACGCGAGAAGCGTCGCGATAATCGCTTCGTTATGCGGCCACCAGAATTTCATATCATGCCAGTATTCCGCGCTCGGCAGCCCTTTGGCGTCGCGATAATAGAGCAATCCGCCGAATTGGTCGTCCCAGCCGAGCCGCCACGACCAATCGAGAATCGTGCAGCCCAATCGAATCAGGCGCGGATCGTTGCCGCGATATTTCGCTTCGTGCAGGATAAACCAAGCCGCTTCAATCGAATGCCCCGGGCAGACCATCCGCCCGTCGAAATTGTCATAAAATTCGCCGTTCGTTCCCACCGTTTCCAGCACGGCATCGAATTCCGGTTTCATGAAATCACGTTCGATTTCGTCAATCGAGCGTTGAATCCATTCGTCGCAGAGCGGATCATTCGTCGTTTCTCGCAATGTCTGCGCCACGGCAATCAGAATCATCGGCAGCGTCAAGCCTTTCAACGGGCGCGTCTGCGGATTCACTTTCGGCTCAAGCAGCCCCGGCGTGGTGATATAGCGAAGCATCAGGCGGAACAGATCGCCCGCCTGCCGCGCCGCATCGGCATCATTGGCGGCGTTCGCATACGCGGCGAGCGCCATGGCAGCGAACGCTTCCGAAAAAAGATAGCGGCGTTTGCGGAGCGGGCGGCCATCTTGCGTCACGCTAAAAAACATGCGGCCATCGGTGTCGAACCCGTAGCGGCGCATGAAATCAAGCCCGTGCCGCGCCAATTCCAGCCATTCCGCTTTCGGCTCAACCGTCTGATAGAGCGTAGAGAGCAGCCAGACAAAACGGCCATGCAGCCACAAAAATTTATCCGCGCTTAAGCGTGATCCATCGCGGTTGAGCGCAAAACAAAAGCCGCCGTGTTCGCGGTCAACGCTGTGTTTCATCCAAAACGGAAGCGTGTCCTGAAGCAACCCGTCGCGATAGGTCGCGAGAAGCGCCTGACGATGAGTCAATTCAATATTCATCTTTTAAAATACGCTCGTAAAAACCTCACAGGTCTCCAAGACCTGTGAGGTCTGTCTTTATGACGACACCTGCGCGGTGGTTCCGCGAACAAGGAGTTTCGGCAGAATCGTGATGCGTTGGTTGGCTTCTCCGCGCAACAAGCCTAATAAGGTTTGAAAAATTTTTTCGCCAAAGCTGCGTTTCGGCTGTTCAACCGTCGTCAGCGGCGGATTCAGGTAGGCGGCGAACTCGAGATCATCAAATCCGACGATAGAGACGTCATCAGGGATTTTAAGGCCGTGCTGCTGCAACCTGGTCATAATCGGCAGGGCGAGATAGTCGGACGTACAGATCACCGCCGTAATCGCCCCATGACGCACGTCTTCGATTTTGAAATTTTCCAGCACCTCAGCGCTGGAATAATAATCGCAATAAATCCTGGTTTTTAAAGTAATATCGTATTCGGTCGCGATCTTCTTAATATCTTCAATCCGCTTCATTTCGGCTTCATGATCCGAAAGCGCGAGCAAAAAGCGGCGATGCCCTAAATGATAGAGATGTTCAAAGGCGGATTTCAGGCCGTAATAGCCGTCAATACCGATCAGATTGGCATCAGCAGGGATATTGGTTGAATTGACGAACAAAACCGGAATTTGATTCCCGGCAAATCGATCCAGAATATCCAATGAAAAATGGTTTTCAAAAATGACAATCCCCTCGACGCGGTAGGAAATAATGGTTTCTAATTTGCTTTCCAAATCAGCATCCTGAAACAGATAGAGCAACACGCTGTAATCATGCTGAATGGCGAGGCTTTCGATGCCCTGAATGAATTGATTATAAAAGGAAGAAGCGATTTGCGGCAGGAAAACGGCAATCAGTTGACTCTTTTTCGTGGTCATTGATCGGGCGGCAAGACTGGGAATATAGCCAAGTTCTCTGGCGATATTTTTAATATTCTCGGCGGTATTTTCGTTGACCGAGCCTTTTCCGCTGAGGGCTTTCGATACGGTTTGATAACTCACACCAGCTTTCTGGGCAATATCTTTAATCGTCACCTTCATAGCGTCGAATGTTCCTTTCTAAAAAAGAGGGATCGCGACATTCCTGGCAAGCCAGATTCGCCATAACTTTTTTAAATTTCATACTAAAAAAAGCGAACGTTCTTCTTGTCAAGTAAAAAATATGCACAAAATAAAGAGACACGCCATCCGTATGTTGAGAACGAAAAATTCTTATACATATTTACGCTATAACGCATTAATTATAAATATGTTATTTTTATACAAATCGTGTTTAAACGTCAAATAATGAAAGTTTGACAGAAAAAATGTTTGCATTTTTTATGATGTGCTATGCAAGAGTTTTTCTTCATAAGGCGAATGAATACGGCGAACGCTCTCTTTGTAGCGCGTTATACCAATTGCGTTTGAAATGATCATAAATGTGTACGTCGAAACAACCGTTTCGACCGATCAGGGGAGGACAACAATGCGAAAAATTAGTAAGGTTGCCAGCGGTTGGTGGGATTATACCACGCTGGACGATGAAATCCTGCGGGATGCGGCGGCGCTTACCGCCGATCAACTGCTGCAACTCTCGCGGCCAGGGTTTACGATTCGCGCCTATGACACGTTAGAGGCGTTTTACGTGGCCGAAGCGCTGGAATACGTCGTTGCGTGGCAGCAGGCGACCGACAGCGAACCTGCCGGAATCTGCGGGCCAATCGGCCCGACCGAACAATTGCCGTTAGTCGCGCAGATCGTTAACGATCTGGAAATTGATGTCAGACACGGCCATTTCTGGGGCATGGACGAATGGTTTGTTGATGGAAAGGAAGTGCCGATCACGCATCCGCTCAGTTTTGCAAAAGCTGACCTCGATTTATGTTTTCGCCGCGTCGATCCGAAACTCCGCATGCCGGACGACCATCTGCACTTCCTGCGTCATGACAATATCGCCGAATACACGCAATCATATAGCGCGATCCGCTGCGTGGTGATGCAGGGCGGGCAGGGGGAAGTCAAGCACTGGGCGTTTAACGATCCGCCGAGACGCGAAGGTGTATATCAGGATCAACCGCCATCGCCGCAGGAGTATCGCAAATTGAGCGCGCGCGTCGTTGATCTGCATCCGATGACGTTGATTCAGAACGCTCGCACGTCAGGCGGCGGCGTGGTCTCGATGGTTCCGTCGCAAGCGCTGACTGTCGGACCGGTGGAAACCTGGAAAGCGGAAACCGTCTCCATCTGGCACGCGGGCAAACATGACAACCCCTTCGGGCTGCGTTTGACCACGCTGATGATTGCGAAGAAAATTGTCGACAGCGCCGTGCCGATGTCGCTGTTAGCGGATCATCCGAATGTCCGCTTCAATTTTTACCGCCCCGGCATCGGCTCATGCGACGCGGAAATGCATTAATCAAAAAGGAACGTGATCA
This sequence comes from Candidatus Moduliflexus flocculans, assembly GCA_000739515.1. Classification (GTDB taxonomy): domain Bacteria; phylum Moduliflexota; class Moduliflexia; order Moduliflexales; family Moduliflexaceae; genus Moduliflexus; species Moduliflexus flocculans. Next base: position 442,512 of record DF820458.1, on the reverse strand, counting down.
TTTACCACGAAACACTCGAAAGGAAACACGAAATATGGAATATTTTCCGATAAAATACGCTTTGATTTTCGTGTCTTTCGTGTGTTTCGTGGTTTTAACGAAATAATTACAAGAGAACGATTATGACGCAACGAGTTTTTGCGCTGGGCTGTCACCCCGACGACATTGAGTTCATGATGGGCGGGACGCTCTACCTGCTGAAACAGGCGGGATGCGAATTGCATTACATGACGCTTGCGAACGGCAACTGCGGGACGATGGAATTACGCGCTGATGAGATTGTCCGCATTCGCCGCGAAGAAGCACGGAACGCCGCAGCGCTGATTGGCGCGACGTATTACGAAAGCCTGACAAACGACGCGGAGGTCTTTTTCACGCCAGACCTGATCAAGCGGGTGACAGCGGTTATTCGGCGCATTCAGCCGGACATTCTGCTGCTGCCGTCGCCGGAAGATTATATGGAAGACCATAGCAACACCGCCCGCGTCGGGGCGACTGCCGCATTTTATCGAGGAATGCCGAACTACGCATCTATTCCGCCAGAACCGCCCATTCAGCGCGATCTTGTCGTGTATCACGCCCTGCCGTATGGCCTGACTGACGGGATGCGGCGACGGATTCTGCCTGATTTTTTCGTGGATGTTACGTCGGTCATTGATGAGAAAGAGCGGATGCTCGCCTGTCATGTCAGCCAGAAGCAATGGCTGGACGCCAGTCAAGGGCTTGACGCCTATCTGCTGACGATGCGCCAGATGACGGAAGAAGTCGGGCGCATGGCGGGGAAATTCCGCTACGCCGAAGGCTGGCGGCGTCATTCCCATCTCGGTTACTCGCGGCAGGAGCTTGATCCATTGCAAGAAATATTGCGGACATTCATGTAAGTCGAAACTGGAGTTTCGACTTACGCAGCGAAAAAAGGAAGTAAATTCGCATGATATACACGATCCATCGGACCAATCAGCCGCCGCGTTATCGCGGCGAATGGAATGACACCGTCTGGCAACACGCCGAAATCGCGTCGATCGAGAAATTTCATCCGCAAAGCAGCGCGTTTCGCCCGAAGACTGAGGTGAAGGCGTTGTATGATGATACGAACGTGTACATTATTTTTCGCGTACAAGATCAATTTATCAAAGCAACTTATACCACCTATCAAGACCCGGTCTATCGCGATAGTTGCGTCGAATTTTTCGTTATGCCGATGTCGCCGGAACGCGGCGCGGCAGGCTATTTTAACGTGGAAATGAACGGCCTCGGCATGATGTTATTGTATTACATCGAAGACGCCACGCGGACGACACAAGGCTTTGAAAAATTTACAAAAATCCCGCAAGAACGCTTGCGCGGCATGACCATCTTTCATTCGATTCCCGCCCCAATGCAAGAAGAATTGACCACGCCGCTGGAATGGATTGTCGAATATAATCTGCCATTCAGCCTGTTTGAAGCATATCTCGGCGAACTGCGTCCGATAGCGGGGACGCGCTGGCGTGGGAATTTTTTCAAATGCGGCGACGACACCTCGCAGCCCCACTGGGCAAGCTGGTCGCCCATCGGCGAGGCGCTGAATTTCCATCAGCCCGACAAATTTGGCCTTTTGCAGTTTGCGTAAACAGAAAATCTGTCATTGCGAGGAGCGACAGCGACAAAGCAATCCCGAAACGATCATCCTCTCACTCCTAGAAAGATTAGGAGCGCTGTTGCGATAATACTGCGACAAAGCAATCCCGAAACGATCATCCTCTCACAGTCGGTTGAGAGAGGATATTGTCATTACGAGGAGCGACAGCGACGAAGCAATCTCGAAACGCTGCCGCCTCACTACAGCGTTTCGGATGTTGCAGGTTAAAGAAATGTTTCGTATAAATCGCGCCATTCAGGATTTACCTTTTCAATCAAAACAATCTTTTTCTGCCTCGATCCGCCTTTAATCTGCTTTTCTCTGGCAATGGCGTCATTAACTTCTTTAAAAAGTTCATAATACACCAACTTATCAAGATTATACCGTTTAGTAAATCCCTCAACCAATTTTTGCTTATGCTCAAAAATGCGTCGCGCAAGATTGCTGGTAACGCCTGTATATAAGGTCGTATTACGTTTATTCGTTACGATGTAAACATAATACTGTTTCTCCATGCGTTATTCCTGGCAAAACGAGAAGCAACCCCATTACACGAGATTGCTTCGTCGCTGTCGCTCCTCGCAATGACACGTTTACACGAATTGACGCCCTATTTTTTCAGACGGCGATAATTGATCCCCATCGCGTCGAAATAGTCGAAATGGGCGGGCAGACGCGAGAAGAAGTTCGCTTCGTCCCGCAGTTCTTTCGGCGACCAGACCACTTCCGACAGGGCGCAGAGGCGCGGTAACAGCATATATTCGGCTTGCTGCGTCGTCGGGATGTATTCCGTCCAAAGATTTGCTTGCGCGCCCAGCACATGCGCCGCTTCTTCTGGCATTAATTCCGCCGGGATCGGCTCATACGCATACACGTCTTCTAACGGCAATGGCGGCTGCAAGCTGAACGCTTTCGGTTCGTTGGCAAAATCGCTCGACTGATAATGGTCGAAATAGCAGTGTGATTGCGGCGTCATAATCACGTCATGCCCCTGACGCGCCGCCTCGATGCCGCCCTGTTCGCCGCGCCACGACATCACGGTCGCATCCGGCGCGAGGCCGCCTTCAAGAATTTCATCCCAGCCGATCAACCGGCGATTGTTGGCATGTAAAAACTTTTCTATCCGCTTGATAAAATAGCTTTGCAACTCCTCTTCATTGCGCAGCCCTTCCGCCTGAATCCGCGCTTGACATTGGTGGCAGGTTTTCCAGCGTTCTTTCGGACATTCATCGCCGCCGATGTGAATATATTGGCTCGGGAAAATGTCGAAGACTTCCGAGAAAACATCCTCAAGTAGCGTGAAGACGCGCTCATTTCCGGCGCAATAAACATCTTGAAAAATTCCCCAGGTCGTGGCAACCTCGAACGGGCCGCCGCTACATGATAATTCGGGATACGCCGCAAGCGCCGCAACCGCGTGACCGGGCATTTCGATTTCCGGCAGCACGGTGATGTGCCGTTCCTGCGCGTAGGCGACGATTTCGCGAGCGTCATCCTGCGTATAAAATCCGCCGTAGCGCTCGCCGTTTTCCATGCGCCACGCGCCGATCTCGGTCAATTTCGGATGTTTGTTGATTTCGAGCCGCCATCCTTGATCTTCAGTTAGATGCCAGTGGAACGTGTTGAACTTATACCGCGCTAACAAATCGAGGCAACGTTTAATGAATTCTTTTGGCATAAAATGGCGGCAGACATCTAAGTGCATCCCACGCCAGCGGAAACGAGGCGCATCTTCGATCTCGGCGCAGGGGAGCGTTCGCGGCGCATTTGCTGGAAGAAGTTGCAGCGCGGTCTGACAGGCATAAAAAATTCCGGCAGGGGCGGCGGCAGAAATTTTGACGGCATCGGGCATGATGGCGAGACGATACCCTTCCGTGCCGAGGTGCTGGCAATCATCGGTAAGCTCTAAACGGATGACATGGTGCGGCGCAGCGGACGCAGTCAGTTTCATGGTAATCACCAAGCCGGTCGCGGCAGACAGTTGCTGCGCGAAATATGTTCCTTCAGCTTGAAGGGAACTTGCCGCAAAAATAGCGGTTTCTGGCGTCAATTCGAATTGGCCGCGTTTTTCTACACAGGATAACGGACGAGGAATAATGGGAAGCATAATAATCAGGCAGCCCCGAAGCGCCATGATTCAGCGGGCGATCCGGATATGCCCAAAATAGAGGATTATTCACTGATGTTACGCAGCGCCGCCGACAATTCCCCTCCTGGGAGGGGCAAGGGGTGGGTTCGTCCGTGAGTGATTGCTCGTGTCAAGAACCCACCCCCA
>DF820458.1:414195-438522 GCA_000739515.1 Candidatus Moduliflexus flocculans | reverse complement strand
CCCTCCTGGGAGGGGCAAGGGGTGGGTTCGTCCGTGAGTGATTGCTCGTGTCAAGAACCCACCCCCAACCCCTCCCCGGAGGGGAGTGTGCGGTCATTCGTCTCGAATCGGCTGCGTAACATGAGTTATTCATATAGGTTCGAAAATCTGTGAAGTCTTCATAAGGCGAACGTTCGTCATGTCAATAAAAAAATAACGACCATCGCAATTTTCACATGGTTTTTTATTGACGAATCCATCGAGCGTCCAGCCGAATCCCCTTACTATGGTTCGCAACGGACGCTATTCCGTTACGATCTACAAACATTGTTTATTGCATATTCGCAAGAAATTATGTTCAGCCAACAGTAGAGGTTCAAAAAATTTTACTTGAGCTGCATTTGACACAGCGATTTCGAATCATGGCGTCAAAAGTTCGATTTCAAGGTTGTCAAGCCGCACGCCATAATGATCATGTTCATCTGCAAGGATATTAAGAAACTTAGTGATATTCTCAATTGTCATAAAAAATTTGTTTGACGAAAAGAGCTAACACCAAAAGAACGCAAGCAAAACATGAGAGAAGAATAATACAAGGAGAAACGGTATGGTTCGTTTTACGGCAGATGAAATGTACGCGCTGGCCGAAGAGATCGAAACGCGGGGCAATCGGTTTTACGCCGCCGCCAGCGAGCGCGTCGCGGACGCGGAAACGCGCGGCCTGTTGCAAGAGTTGGCGAAATGGGAAAATGAACATTTTCGTTTTTTCCATGAACTTCGCGAGCAATTGCCGCCGGAAGCCTCGCGCAAAGAGGAGAGCGAAGAGGCCGACGAAGACCACGCCGCTTATCTTCAGGCGATGGTGCAGGATCGCATGTTTCCGGCTGATGTGAACGCCGCGTTTGCCGCCATGCCTGACGCCAGCCCGGTTTCAATGCTTGAATATGCGTTGCAGCGGGAAAAAGACGTGATCGTCTTCTTTCTGACGATGCGCGACCTGATTCCGCGCCACTGGGGACGCGAAAAGCTGGACGCGATTTTGACGGAAGAAGCCCGGCATGTTCGCATCATCACGCAGCAACTCGGCAAAAGGGCAGCCAGATCATGAACGCATTCGACAACATGGCATTCCATCTGACAGCAGAACGTTTCGGCGAATTTTTCGAGGCGCTGCGCCAGACGTTCCGGCTCTACGCGCCGACCCGTTTCGAAAAGCGCGGGCGCTTTTCCGATACCGACAGCATCCGCTACGCCGACATTCAGACGCCAGACGCCCTCGAATGGCGCGAAAAATCGCATTTTTCGCCGAAAGAAGCGGTGTTTCCGGCAAATCAATCGCTCTTTCAGTTCGTCAACGACGCATGGATCGAACCTGCGACGGACGACCGCCCGCTGCTCGTGTTTTTGCGGGCATGCGACATCAACGGCATGGATCGGCTCGATACCATTTTCCTTGAAAATGGCGGCGTGCGCGACCCGTATTACGACCGGCTGCGCGGCAACGTCCACTTTGCCTTGCTCGAATGCCAGCAGAGTTTCGACACCTGCTTCTGCGTTTCGATGGGGACGAACGCCACCGATAATTACGAGATGGCGCTTCGGATTCATGAGGACGGCGCGGCAGACGTGCTGATTCGCAGCGACGATCTGCGCCAGCGCATCCCGGCAGGCGCGGCAGCAAGCGCGTTCGCGCCGACGTTCCCGACGCGGGACGGCTCGCCGGTGAATGTGCCGCCGCTCGACGCCCTGACCGACGCAATTCGCGACGACGACTTTTTCGATCATCCGCTCTGGGACGACTATTCGCAACGCTGCATCGCCTGCGGACGCTGCAATTTCAGTTGCCCGACTTGCTCCTGTTTCACGACGCTCGACGCCGCGTATGACGAAAATCCGCAATTCGGCGAACGGCGGCGTGTCTGGGCGGGCTGCCATGTTGACAAATTTACCGACATGGCCGGAGGGCATCAATTCCGCAAGCAGAACGGGGCGCGGATGCGTTTCAAAACCATGCACAAAATCTACGACTATCAGCGTCGTTTCGGCAAGCAGATGTGCGTCGGGTGCGGGCGTTGCGACGACCGATGCCCCGAATATATCTCGTTTTCGACCTGCATCAACACGGTCAGCCGCACGTTGAAGGAGGGGCGTTGATATGGAAAAGAATCCCTATGCCGCGCAGCCAGCCCGAATTCTTGAAATTCGCCCGGAAACCGCAATTGATTGGACGTTTCGTCTTGCATGGAACAACAATTCGCGCAGCGGTCAGTTTTTTCAAGTCTCCGTGCCGAAATTCGGCGAATCGCCGATTTCCGTCAGCGATTTCGGCGACGGCTGGCTTGACATGACGATTCGAAACGTCGGGCTTGTCACGAGCGAAATGTTCAAGATGACGCCCGGCGACCGCCTCTATCTGCGCGGGCCGTATGGCAACGGGTTCGACGCCGCCGCGTTTGCCGGACGCCATATCATCGTGGCGGCGGGCGGTACCGGGCTTGCGCCGGTCAAAGGCTTGATTCGGCAATTCGCCGCCGGAACGCCGCCGACCTCGCGGCTCGATATTGTCGTCGGGTTCAAGACGCCTGCCGACGTGCTGTTTCGCGATGATTTGGCGGCATGGAAACGCGCCGCGAATCTCTGGCTGACCGTTGACCGCGCCACCTCCGAATGGGCGGATCATGTCGGCGTCATTCCGACGCTTGTGCCGAAAATTCCGCTGAATCTCTCCGAGTCGTATGACGTGATCATTGTTGGGCCGCCGCTGATGATGAAATTCACAGTGCAGGCGTTTTTGGAGCGCGGCGTCGCGCCGGAGCGCATCTGGGTCTCGTATGAACGCCGAATGTCTTGCGGCGTCGGCAAATGCGGGCATTGCAAAATTGATGACGTCTATATCTGTCAAGATGGGCCGGTCTTCAATTACAGCCGGGCGCAATGGCTGATGGATTAAGATATGTAGGTCGAAACTCCAGTTTCGCCTACGTCACGATACATGAAAACGAGAGGCATAAAATGGCTTTGGACTTAAATACGAAAAAAGTCATTCGCAATGCGTTCCGCATTACGTCGAAACGCCCGCTGACCTGCCTGCGCGTGCGCGTTCCCGGCGGGCATCTCGCTGCGCGGCATTTGGCCGTCGTGCAGCGCATCGCCGAAGAATTCGGCAACGGCAACGTTCATCTCACGATCCGGCAGGGTTTCGAAATTCCGGGCATTCCGTTCGAGCGGATGCCGGACGTGAATCGCGCCTTGAAAACGCTGATTGACGAGGTCGAAATCGCAGCCGGCGTCAGCATCGAGCAGCGCGAAGGGGGCTATCCTGCTGCCGGAACGCGCAACATTTCGGCCTGCATCGGCAACCGCGTCTGTCCGTTCGCCAATTACGATACGACGGCGCTCGCGGAACGCCTCGAAAAAGCGGTGTTTCCGAATCATTTTCACGTCAAAATCGCGGCGACGGGCTGCCAGAACGACTGCATCAAGGCGCATCTGCAAGATTTCGGGATTATCGGGCAGGCCGACGTGGAGCTTGATTCGCAACGCTGCGTCGGCTGCGAGGCGTGCGCGAAAAATTGCCAGCTTCGCGTCACCGGCGCGATCACGATGCGCCATAATCGCGCCGTTCGCGATCCGCGCCGTTGCATCGGCTGCGGCGAATGCGTGCTGAAATGCCCGACAAACGCCTGGACGCGCAACCCGCAGAAATATTACCGGCTCGTCGTCATGGGGCGCACCGGCAAAAAGAATCCGCGTTTAGCCGCGCCGTTCATCGAATGGACGACCGAAGACGCGATCATCGCGATTATTCGGAATACCTACGCTTTCATCGAGCAGCATATTGACAAATCGCTGCCGAAGGAGCATGTCGGCTATATCGTTGACCGCGTCGGCTATAAGCAGTTCCGCGAAGCGGTCTTGTCTGGCGTGGAACTTGGCGCGAAAGCGGTCGTCGCGGAGAATTTGAATCACGCCGGATACTGGTATGAACGGGATACGGCATTCAGTCGGAATAAATGACTCATGTAGGTCGAAACTCCAGTTTCGACCTACGTCACAACACATGAAAATCTATTTTCAAAGGAGAAATACATAATGAACTGTTTACTCAATTTTTCAACGCCGCAACTGCAAAAAATTCACGCCGGGAAAGTCCGCGACAGCGTCCGCATTGATGAGCATTCCCGCATGATTATCGTCACCGACCGCCTGTCCGCGTTCGACCGCGTGCTGAAAACGCCGATTCCGCATAAAGGCGCAGTATTGAACGGCATTTCGAATTTCTGGTTCGAAAAAACCGCGCACATCGTCAGCAATCATTTTCTGAAAGCGATTGACCCAAACGTGACGCTCGTGCGGGAAGCCGTCCCGATTCGCGTCGAAATGGTGGTACGCGGCTATCTGACCGGTTCGATGTGGCGCGGCTATAAAGACGGCAAACGCGAGTTTTCCGGCGTGCATGTCGCAGACGGTTTGACGCGAAATGAAAAATTTGCGCATCCGCTCGTCACGCCGACCACGAAAGAAAAAAACGACCGGGAAATCAGCCCGGCAGACCTTGTGCGCGAAGGCTGGGTAGAACAAAAAACCTACGCCAAAATGGAAAAAATCGCGCTGGAATTGTTTAATTTTGGAACGCAATTCCTTGAAGAACGCGGGATCGTCCTTGTGGACACCAAATACGAATTCGGCCTGATTAACGGCGAAGTCGTCCTGATTGACGAAATTCATACCCCCGATTCGTCCCGCTTCTGGCGCGTGGAAGATTATCAGGCCAATCGCGACAACGTCGAGCAGATTGATAAAGAATACGTGCGCCAATGGCTGCTGAATCATCAAGTCAACGGGCAGTATCCCGACACGTTGCCGGAGAACGTGACGCAGGAGACAAGCCGCCGCTATCAGGAAATTTATGAAATGATTACCGGGCGCAAATTCGAGGCCGGCAACATGCCGATGAATGCGCGAATCGTCCAGAATCTCGTCAAAGAAGGCATTATGAAAGACGGCTATGTCGCGATTGTCATGGGGTCGCCGTCGGATTTAGAGCATTGCCAGAAAATTGCGAATTACATCAAAAAATATGACATCATGACCGATTTGCGCGTCGTGTCAGCGCATAAAAACGGCGAAGATATTGCCGCGCTTGCGCAGGAATATAACGCTTCGCTCGAACCGGGCGCAGTGATCGCGGTGGCCGGGCGTTCGAACGGTCTCGGCGGCGCGTTGGCGGCAAATCTGAATCTGCCTGTCATTAACTGCCCGCCCTTCAAAGATACGGCGGACATCCTCGCGAACGTCAATTCGTCGTTGATGATGCCGTCGCAAACGCCCGCCGCAACAGTCATTTATCCCGACAATGCCGCGTATGCTGCACTGCGCAGCCTGAACATCGCTCGCCTGCGCGAAGGCTTCGCGCAGGAAATCGTTGAGATGAAAACCGCGCTGAATAAGGCGGATAAAGAAATTCGAGGTCACTGACATGGACGTTCGGATTCGCACAGCCACGCAAGCCGACGCCGCCGGGATTGCCTCGATTATCCGCGAAATGGGCTGGTTTGTCAGTGTCAACGCCGAGACAGAGGCGGAGACAGTAGAGAGAATTACCGCTGTATTCGAAAAGGCAGAAAACTCATCAAGCTATGTGGCATTTGTCGCGGAAACGGCAGAAGAGATCGTCGGATTTGCCGCGCTGCATGTGCTGCCGTACCTGATTCATACGGGGAATGACGGGTATCTTTCCGAATTATTTATCCGGGAATCAGCACGCGGTCAGGGCGTCGGTACGGCGCTTTTGCAAACAGTTCAGGATGAAGCCCGACGACGCGGCTGTTTTCGCTTGCGGCTGATTAATGTCAAAACCCGCGACTCGTATCAGCGCGGATTTTACGCGAAAAATGGCTGGGAAGAGTGGCCGGACGCCGCGACATTCGTGTATCGAATGGACAAATAACACGAGATGAACCCTGCCAGGGTTTCGAACCCTGGCAGGGTTGAAGGAATCACTTATGGACATTCATTATGAAATTTCGCCGCTCGACGGGCGGTATGGCAAACGATTAGAGGCGCTTGGCGCGTATTTTTCGGAATTTGCCCTGATGCGGGCGCGATGTGAAGTTGAATTGCGTTACGTGCTGGCGTTGAATGACACCGGCGTATTTCCCGCGTTATCCGACGACGAAAAAACGCGAATTGCCGTTGCGCTTAAGCAGTTTACCGATGAAGATTATCAAAAGATCAAGACAATTGAAAATACGACGCGGCACGACGTGAAGGCATGTGAAATTTTTCTTCGCGAAAAAATTCGACTGCGCAACAACAACCTCATTCATTTCGCGTTGACATCCGAAGATGTCAATAATTTGGCCTATAATCTGATGCTGAAAGGGTATCTCGAACAGCGGCATCTTCCCCAACTGCGCCAGTTAATTGGGCAATTATGCCGTCTCGCGGCGGAGTGGAAAAACATCCCGTTTCCCGCCAGAACGCACGGCCAGAAAGCCTCGCCGACGACGGCGGGTAAAGAAGTCGCCGTCTTTATCAATCGGTTGCTGCGCCAGTATCGCAAATTGAGCGCGTTCACGTTCAGCGGCAAGCTCAACGGCGCAGTCGGCAATTTTTCCGCGATGCTCGCCGCCTTTCCCGCTTACGATTGGATGGCGTTTTCCTACCAATTCATCGAGTCACTCGGCATGACGCCGAACATCGCGACCACGCAAATCGAAGACCACGACACCTGGGCGGAGTATTTCAACATTACGCGCCAGATCAACAATATTGTCATTGATCTCGATCAGGATTTCTGGACATACATTTCCCGCGACCTGTTCCACGAAGAAACGCAAGCGGGCGAAGTCGGCTCTTCGACCATGCCGCATAAGGTTAATCCGATCAATTTCGAAAACAGCGAAGGCAATTTGCTGCTCTCGAACGCGCTGTTAGCGATGCTGTCCGATAAGCTTTGCCGCTCGCGGATGCAGCGCGACCTTTCCGACAGCACTGTTGAGCGTAACATTGGCGTGGCGCTTGCACATTCGTATTTAGCCATTACAGAAACGTTGAAAGGTTTGCAAAAGGTCAGAATCAACACGACTGAATGCCTCGCCGAGCTTGAAAATAGCCCGGAATTGCTCGCCGAACCGATTCAGACGATTCTCAAAACCGCTGGCATTGATGATCCCTATTCCTTGCTGAAACAGATCACGCGCGGCAGAACGGTATCTTATGAGGCATTACATCAATTTATTGAAGAACTGCCGGTTGACAAAGATGTCAAAAACCGCTTGAGAAATCTACAAGTTCCGACATATTTCGGTGACGCCGAACGCATCTGCGACGCGGTGATCGAACAGGCAAACGGAATAGAACACTGATTGGACTGATTTGAATGTTATGATGGAAAAAGCTGTCAGACACCTTGAAGGTGTCTGACAGCCCAAGGATCGAAAGATCGGTGAACATCAGCCCAATCAGTGTTCTATTACATGCTATGAAAATTGCAATATTAGGTTCAGGCGGACGCGAACATGCGCTAAGCTGGAAATTAGCGCAGAGCGTGCCGCAAGACGATATTTTTGTCCTGCCGGGCAATGGCGGGATTCCCAACAGTGTGCCGATTGACAGCATGGATTTTCCCGCGATTCGACAATTTTGTCAGGAACGCGATATCGAATTAGTCGTCGTTGGCCCCGAAGCGCCGTTAGTCGCCGGCGTGACCGACTATTTCGCTGGAAGCGGGATCAAGGTCTTCGGCCCGTCGAAACAGGGTGCGATGCTGGAAGGCTCGAAAATTTTCGCCAAACAATTTATGGCACAATACGGCGTCGCGACCTCAAATTTTTGGATATTCGAGGGCGATTCTGACGCGGCGGCGCGTGACCGCATCCGCGAACTCGGCGGCGAGGTCGTGATTAAATACGATGGATTAGCCGCCGGAAAAGGCGTCTATGTCTGCTCCGGTGAAGATGAAGCGTTGACCGCGCTGCACGATTTGCATAAACAGTACGGCGCGGATGCGCGATTTTTGATTGAAGAAAAACTCAGCGGCGCGGAAATCTCGATTATCGGTTTTACCGATGGCAAAGACATCCGCATGTTGATGCCGTCGCAAGACCATAAACAGTTGAATGACGGCGATACCGGCCCGAATACCGGCGGCATGGGCGCGTATTGTCCGCCGACGTTTTACAACACGGATTTGATGACGCAGATCATGGACGCAGTGGTCACGCCGACGATGAACGGCTTGCAAAAAGAGCGCTTCGATTTCAACGGCGTGGTTTATTTCGGGATTATGCTGACCGCAACCGGCCCACAACTGTTGGAATACAACGTCCGGCTCGGCGATCCGGAAACCGAAGTGATTCTCCCGGCCATGAAAAGCGATCTGCTGCGCCTGATTCTCGCCTGTTTTGATGGCACATTATCGAATTACGAAATGGAATATCACGACGGCTATTTTGTAGATATCGTGTTGGCGTCCGGCGGTTATCCTAAAAGTTACGTCAAAGGCTACGAAATTCACGGCCTCGATCAGGTCAGTTCCGACGCGATGGTGTTTCATGCCGGAACGACGCGCAAGGACGGCAACATCGTCACCTCCGGCGGGCGCGTGCTGAATGTCGTCGCGCATGGCAGCGACCTCGCCGAAACAATTGGCAAGGTCTATCAGGAATGCCGGAAAATTCACTTTACCGATGTCTATTATCGCACCGATATTGCCAAACGGGATATAATGGAACAATGAAACAACGCATTGCGATTTTTATTTCAGGCCGGGGCAGCAATATGGAAGCGATCCTGACACAGGCGCAGCATGGCATTCTTGCCGATTGCTGTGAGGTTGTCCTTGTTTTCGCCAATACCAGGGAAGCGTATGGCTTGCAAATTGCACAGCAATTTGGCGTACCGACCGCAGTGATCGAGTCAAAAGGCAAAAAGCGCCAGGTATTTGATCAAGAGGTGTTGGCGCTGCTTGAACCATTCCAGTTAGACTACCTTGTATTAGCAGGGTATATGCGGATTCTTTCAGCTTGCGTCATCGAACGCTATCATAATCGCATCATCAACATCCATCCTGCCGATACGAACGCGTATCAAGGGATTCATGGTTATGAATGGGCGTTTGAGCAGCGATTGGAGCGGACAATCATTACCGTGCATCTTGTAGATGAAGGCGTGGATACCGGTTGCATTCTCGCGCAGCGCGAAGTTGATTTGCGCGGCGCGTCCACGCTGGAAGAAGTCAAGGAACGCGGCTTGCGGGTTGAACATGCGCTGTACAGCGAGACGCTGCGAGGCGTGTTTACTCGAACATTCGTCATATAAAACCGACAGCGGAGCAGGCGTGAAATCGCAGTTTTTTTCATGCCTAATCCGCTGCCATATTGAAATACTATGTGTGGAATTGTTGGTTTTTACGGGCACGATCAGGTCGTGTACGATTTAGTGGCAGGCTTGACGGCGTTGCAGCATCGTGGGCAGGATTCTGCCGGAGTGGTGACGTTTCAGGACATGTTTCATATTAAAAAGGGATTGGGGTTGGTCGCCAACGTCTTTCGGGAAAAAAATTTAGAGCGGCTGACCGGCAATATGGGCATCGGTCATGCGCGGTACACCACGCAAGGGACGAACGAACTTGTCAACGTGCAGCCGTTCGCGGTGAATTACCCATTCGGGCTGGCGATGGTGCATAACGGCAACGTGATCAACTTCAAAGAGTTGCGCAAGACGCTGTATGAAGATCATCACCGTTTACTGGAAACATCGAATGATTTAGAACTGCTGCTTTATACGCTGGCGGCGGAATTGGAGCAAAAGGACTTGAAACATCTTTCGGTGGATGATATTTTTCAATCCGTCGAAACGACCCAGCGCAAAGTGCGCGGCGCGTATTCCACGATTACGATGATCGCGAATCGCGGCTTTTTGGTCTTCAATGATCCGTATGGCATCCGTCCGCTCGTGATGGGGCAGCGCAAGGATCGCGATGGCCTGACGTATGGGTTCGCTTCAGAATCAACCTGTTTCGACTATTTAGGTTATGAGACGGTCGGCGATCTTGAGCCAGGCGAAACCGTTTTTATTGACGCAAAACGTCAGGCACACCGCCGAACGACCTGTCAGGAAGGGAAAGCGTTTTGCGTGTTTGAATACATTTATTTTGCTCGCGAGGATTCCATGATTCATAACCGATTTGTGGCGAGCGAACGGGTGCGAATGGGGAAAAAGTTGGCAGAAACGGTCAAATTATCCGGTTTAGACCCGGATATTATTATTGACGTGCCGTCGTCTGCCTATTTCTTTGCGTCGTCGCTCGCGGAGGAAATGGAAATTGCCTACCGGCGCGGCCTGGCGAAAAATAATCATATCGGACGGAGTTTTATTTCGCCGACGCAGCAAGAGCGGGAACAGGTCGTGCGCCATAAACTGAATCCGATCAAAGAAATCATTCGCGGCAAAAAAGTCGCCGTCGTGGATGATTCCATCGTGCGCGGCACGACCTCGAAACGAATTGTTAAGCTGCTGCGCAATGCGGGTGCGGAAAAGGTCTATTTTATTTCCGCGGCGCCGCCGATTAAATATCCCTGCATTTATGGGATTGACATGGCGATCAGCACGGATTTGATTGCCACGAAATTGCCGAGCATCGAAGAGATTGCCGAATATCTCGAAGCGGATGCGTTGATTTATCAATCGTTGGAAGATTTACAAGCGTTGTACCCTGAAAACTCGATGTGTTACGCCTGTTTCGAGGGAAAATATCCGACCGGGCATTGTCAGGAGGAGTTGTCTCAAATCGAACAAGAACGGATCGCATCGCAGAAATAAACAACACCAGTTGTCAGACACGTTGAACGTGTCTGACAACTACTGTTTTCGCAAGATTTGAATGATGGATTTGGCATGTAGGGGCGAACCCCCGTGTTCGCCCAAACAACAGGGCAGACACGGGGGTCTGCCCCTACGCGACATCATCCATCAATCAAATCTTGTTAAAACACTACGATGAAAAGGAGATTTGTCAGACCATTATGCGCGTGTTTACGATTACGACGATATTGCTCTGTTGCAGTAATATCTTCATGACATTTGCCTGGTATGGGCATCTTAAGAATATGGCGAATAAACCCTGGATCATTGCGGCTCTGGTCAGTTGGGGCATTGCGCTTTTCGAATATTTGATTCAAGTGCCGGCGAATCGCATCGGTCATCAGGCGATGAATGTCGGCGAATTAAAAATCTTGCAGGAAATCATCACACTGACGATTTTCGTGCCGTTTTCCGTGTTGTATCTGCGCGAATCGTTTCGCTGGGATTATGTCTGGGCGGGGCTGTGCTTGTTAGGCGCGGTCTTTTTTATCTTCCGCCAAAAGCTGTTCGGCGTGTAAAATTCCTTGTCGAGACGCCCCGACGGGGCGTCTCGACGGAAAAACATCATTGCTCCTGCTTCAGCCATCTGTCAATCTCATCAGACAGCCTGTTCAACACCTCGCGGTTGAATTCCGTCCCTTCAGCATACGTTTGATCTGGCAGCGTGCCGTAATAACGGTCTGCGTCGGAAATCGTGACATAACGTTTCGATTCAGGAATGCGCGGCAGCAACTCCCGTAAAAACGCAAGATCGGCCTGATCTTCGGCAGAGCCGTCCACATAGAGAATCGGCGGATGCGTCTGATATTGCAATGTTGCTTCAAGCGCATAATCTCTCAGATGCGGATACAGCACCGTTTTCGGCAGCAATTCCGGCAGGCGCATCGCGGCGGTCATCTGTTCCTGCGGCTGATTTGGGAATGGCGCATCTTGAGCAAAAAATTGTTCTTGAACGCGCCGCAGCGGAGAGATCACGACGACCCGTCGAATGCGGCGGTCTTCCAAGCTCGCCTGCCTAACAACGCCCCCGCCGAACGCATGACCGACGGCAAACAGGCGCGAAGCGTCAATCATCGGCTGTTCCGCAAAAAAAGACAGCGCAGCCTGGACATCTTGCGCGAAATCGAGATCGGAAAAATTCTCAAGCCGCGTCGGTGTTTGCGAATCGCCAAATCCTCGAAAATCGATGGTGATCACGGCATATCCGCGTTCCATCAACGCGCGAGCCAGCAGTTCATACAGCGCAAGATGCCTGCCGAGCGGCGTAACATCGTGACACAACACCACGCCTGGCAATCGCGTTCCTGGCGTGGTCGGCGGCAAATACAGTGTGCCTGTCAACCACAGATTGCCGCTGAGAAACACGACATCGCGTATCGTCGTTGGCGGCGTTTCATCTTTTAACCAGCTATCAATCGCATTGGTTAGCGCAGTCATCGGTTCAGCCTTGTACTCTAAATCACCCGCTCCGCCATTTTGCTGAAAACGCGTCCCGAAATAATGGTCTGCGCCCGGAATTGTGACATATTTTTTCGGATCGCGCACTTGTTTGACAACTGAACGCAAAAACGCCACGTCTCTTGCGGGTTCTTTTTCGCCATCAATAAACAGAATCGGCTGATGGTCAGGATAGCGCAAAATTTCCTCCGGCGTGTATTCACGTTCATGCGGATACAATAACTCCGGCGGGATTGGCGGCGATACGCCCATTTCCGTCGAGAGCTTTTGCGAAAGAAACATCGGATCAACCGCATTGGGGCCAAACACTAATGCCTGAGTATTGCGCGGCGGCGAAATCGAAATGATCCGTTGCACACGGGAATCTTTTACACTGTTCGAGATCGCAACGCCTCCGCCGAAGGAATGGCCGATAACTGTCAACCGCGACGCATCAACCGCGTTGAGCGCTGAAAGATAGGTCACGGCTGCCGACGCATCTTGCGTAAAATCAAGTTCGTTCGCAAACAGCAAATCCTCCGGATGTTCCGACTGACCAAACCCGCGAAAATCGAATGTCAACACAGCATAGCCGCGTTGCATCAACTGTTCGGCTAAAATCATATAGAGTGCCAAATGCCGCCCATATCTCGTTGCGCCATGACAGAGGACGATTCCCGGCGCAGGTTTGCCGGAATAGGCAGGCAAATAGAGCGTGCCTGCGATTTTGAGGTGTCCGCTGAAAAACCAGACATCGTTCACGACTGGCAGCGGCGCGTCATCTTTCAACCAGGCGTCAATTTCAGAGACTAGCGCGGTCATCGGCGCATTATCGTATTCCAGGTCTCCTGCCGCGCCATTTTGATCGCGCCGCGTGCCGTAATAATGATCAGCGCCTTGAATGGTCACATATTTCTTTGGCTCGTGCAACAGCGTGGCAACGGTCTTCAAAAAATGCCGATCCTGCACAGATTCTTTCGAACCGTCAATCAACAGCAGCGGCACGTGATTTGGATAGCGCAAAATTTCTTCAGCGGTATATTCCCTCAGATGTGGATAAAAAATCTCCGGGGCAATCGGCGGATCAATGCCCATATCCGCCGAAAGCCGTCTGGTTGGATACATCGGATCGAGCGCGTCTTTCGCATATTGCAGCCGCTGCGTATTGCGCGGCGGCGAAATGGATACCGTTTTACGAATGCGTTCATCTTTGACGCTGGCAGGCAAAACCACGCCTCCGCCGAAGGAGTGCCCGATCAGAAACAGGCGCGCGGGATCAACGTAGTTCACCCCGGAAAGATACGTCAGCGCGGCGGAAATGTCTTGCGTGAAATCTAAATCCGAGACCGCATTCGCCACTGATGAATCGTGCGGCGGATCATCAGACTCGCCGAATCCGCGAAAATCGAACGTCAGCACGACATATCCGCGTTCGGCTAATTGTCTGGCAGCAATGACGTAAATTGCCAACTTGCGCCCGATGGACGTGCCGCCATGGCAGAACACAATCGCGGGCGCTTTCCCCGACATCCAGCGATGCGGCGTGTAAAGCGTCCCTTTCAATTTGATGTTCCGGCTGAAGAATTCGATCTCATGCGTTTGAACGCCCCAAAAAGAGCGAATTTTATGAATAATTTGCGAGCGATGCTGGAACAGATACGCTGCACAAAGGAATGCTACGAGCATTCCACCAACAATCCCCATCTGAAATGATCGACGTTTTAGCATAATTTTCTCGACTATTCACTTGACACAAGGCGCGTCAACGCGATGTTGCTATGGTATTCAAAGGAATGACCGCATCATCTACGACATTGATTCAGTAATTTTTACTGGCACCCAGGAGTGTTAAATCTCGATTTGACAGGCGAAATCAAGATTTCGCACTCCTGAAAATTACTGAAACAATGTACTACGGTGAACATGGTTAAACTGAACCTGCTCACTTTTTACAACATTCTCATTTTTGTCAAAACTTTTTAAACACCACTAAACTTCGTGTCAAACAATTCGTTGTCGTGTTGTTTGGCGCTGATGCCCTCTATCGCCTTCTTCGATGACGTTGCCCCAAAGAAGGCGTGTCACATCTTGATGTGACCGCGAAATCAAGATGTCGCACGCCTCTATGTTGGGGGCAATGGTTCTGAAGAATGCTCTAAATAAAATGATTCTGACACATTTTCTGCTTGACCGGAAAAAAATTTTAGGCTACACTACGCGCATCACAATAAATTGTAACGTTATTATTTGACGAATGGAGGAAAAGGAATGGCATTTCCTGGAAAATTATATCGTGATGGCGCAGTGATCAAGCAGCAAAATGTCACGGGCAATCTCCGGCTGCTTTTTGTCGAGCAGTTCGGATTCAATCACTATGTCAATGAGGAAATTTTCAAATGGATTGACGCCTTATGCGACACCGGCGTTAATGGAATGCGGGTCTTTGGGTTCTGGCCATTCGGGCAGGGACAGGAAGAAGAACCCTACATCAGAATCGGCGGAAAATATGATCTCAACCAATTCAATCAGCGCTTTTTCGACTATTTCGAACGATGGCTCGCGTATGCCGAAAAATGCGGCATTACCGTGATGTACGAATTATTCGATTCCGCCGCATTCTGGCACGCTCCCGCCGCGCCGTATCATCCATATTATCAGCTTGTCGGCGCGGATTTGAAAAAATTTGCCGATCCGAATAATACCAGCTTGATGGATGTGCAAAAACGTTATATCATTAAAGTTGCCGAAATCGTCCGCCAGCACCAGAACGTGATTATCGGCATCATGAATGAATTCAAGGAAAACAAGCTCTGGCATTATGAAATGTCGCGCTATGTCAAGGCACTGCTGCCGGGCGTGCTTATTTCTGGCAGCGAAGAGGATTCCCCCGCTGTGGCTGATTCGAATGCAGACATTTGGTTCATACATACCGGACGGTATGACATTGCCACCGGTAATTCGAATGTCGCCGCAGATGCGGCAGATTTGCGCAAACGCGCGGGCAATCAAAAGGCGATTGGATTTTCGACCGATGGATTTGGCCAAAGCGGCATGACGCGCGAAAATCCGACCGATATGAAACGATTGGCAGCGGATGTCAATCGCGCCGGGCTGCAATTGTTTGGGTTTCTGGATCACCACGCCTACTTAGCGAATCGCGGCGATTCCAGCGCAGCGCAGTTAAACCGCGAAACCTATCAGGCGATTGTCAGCGAATTTAAGCCCTATCCCGCGCCGTCGCGACCAGCGGCGAAGGCTGCGCCGAAATACCGATTCGAGGAAGAGACCTACACGAATCTGCTGAAACAGGGCGTGCCGAGCGGTGTTGTCACAAAGTTGCGAACGTTGAAAGGCAAAGAATATCTGACGAAAGACGATCTGCTGCTGGAACTGCGCCGGACGATTGGCCGCCCGCAAACGGATCATTATGCCGACTTGTTCGTCAAATACACGACCATTGGGCGAACGTCCGACGGATTTCTCGATATTTTCCGCGTCGCAAATCTGCCGTCAACGCATCCGGACGCCGTCGTCGAACGCAACGGGAAAGCCATTCGCACCACGCAGCAGCAGGGGTTTCTCTGCTATGGTCAATATAAAAAAGGGTATCCGGTCAAATCCTTAAAAGCGTTGTTCAGCATTCAGATTGACAATAATACTGTTGATGACCGCAATATCCTGATTCTCGACGTGTACGATCATCAGAGTGATCGCGTGATCGGCAAAGAAATCATTACCCGCAAAGATTTCGCCAAAGCAAATCAGTTCTGCCTTTTTACGTTCGATTTCAAGCCGCCGAGCGACAAGGCGAACATGGAATTTCGGATTTATTATATGGGACACGCCTACGTCCTGGCCGATAAAATCGCCGTGATTGACCCGGATGATCTCCAGGTTTCTGATCCGTCGCAAATTCCAGATTATCGTTCAACCAGCAGAACAGTTGATCCGTCTGTTGAAATCGGCGACACCGCCATCAGCGGAAAATTAGTGATTGCGGACTCCCTGAAAAACGGGCGCACCGTTGGCACGGCTAATGGCGGGCAATTTACGCCGAATGGCTATCGCATTGCCACCAATTTTCAAGGGTATCTTGTCTATGAAACCGGCATTGTCGGCAATATCGGCATCGAATTCACCGCGAAAGGGTATCTTGATCGCGAAGAATGCACTGACAATAAACTGGTGGTGCTGTTGATGTATGATTCCCCGCGTGACGCCAATTGGGGCGATCCGGCCATCTGGCGCGATTCGCATTACAGTTTATTGGAAATCAGGAAACGCGGCTACGCACCTGGGTTGGAGTATATTACCAATGGATTAGGGCTGAAATGCGTGTCGCATGGCGAAGGGGCGGAATCGGGCAGTTGGGCAGGACATGGATTGGCCGGACATCCGTTGGAATGGAACCCGGATGTCTCGTATCACTGGGTCATTACCTGGAAAGACGGGGTATTAGATGTGTGCCGCAACGACCAACCGCTGTATCTGATTAATACGTTGCCGCACTTTAATCCGACCGGAAAGATTGTCGCGCGGATCGGCGGAACGCATTGGGGACGCGGGGGGCCGCGCAATGTGACCTATTCGGATGTGAAGATTTATCGAGTGTAGCGCAGGGGAAACGGCCGATGATTTCAAATCGTTGGCCTGAATAATCAAACATAACAAGCGGGAGAGAGGCAAGGAGGGGCAGTTGTATGAAATTGTTGAAACTGATTGCATTGAGCGTTGTCCTGTTGGGCATGATGACTAATTGTAAATTGGATGAACAGAAAATCGCGTCCGGCAGGCCGACAACGATCTATACCGGGCCAACCTCTCCCGTTTCCGTCGGAACGAGCGGAACGGGAACAACCACAAGCACATCGGGGCGCACGATCAACGGCGCGGCGGTTTCCGATGCGCTGACCGATGGCACGTCAGTCGGAACGGTAGGCGGCGGAGTGTTTACATCCG
This sequence comes from Candidatus Moduliflexus flocculans, assembly GCA_000739515.1. Classification (GTDB taxonomy): domain Bacteria; phylum Moduliflexota; class Moduliflexia; order Moduliflexales; family Moduliflexaceae; genus Moduliflexus; species Moduliflexus flocculans. The sequence continues at coordinate 421,278 of DF820458.1, read as the reverse complement.
CAGGTTATCAGATTACGTCAGGCAGCGGCTATATCATGTACGATACAGAGATTCAAGGCAATTTCGGCGTGGAATTCGATACCTCTGGCCTGATTTCCGGCGAGTACTATCAAGACCCCGACGATCAGGCCACGATCCTGTTCATGCAAGACGCTCCAATCGGGACGGATTGGTCGCAATGGCGAACGTTGAGCAGTTGCCTCTTCCAGATGATTAAACTGGCAGATTATCCTGGCAGCGATTCGACGGATTACATGAAGTATAAAGCCGGCTGCAACGGCGGCGCGTCCGGCTTTGAATTTCGAAGCGATGGGCCGCTCTCATGGAATTCATCCACAACGTATCATTGGACGGTCACCGTACAAAACGGAGTGACAACAGCGTACCGCGACGGCCAATTGTTATTCTCTGCAAGCGGGTTCTATCCGCAAGATCGGATGCGCTTCATGTTCGGCGGAACAGGGCAACCGTTCGGCGGATTCAGCCCGTACAACGTCACCTATTCGAACATTCTCATCTACGCCTTTTAGCTGCTGAGAACTCCGCTGGCGCATAACGATGCGCCGCGTAAGCATATCTGTCAGACACCGTGAGGGTGTCTGACAGATTTTGTCCTGCCAAAGGAGATATCCCCATGAATTCGCCGCTGCCAGAAGGTTTTCTCGATATCTTTCGCGTGGCATCACTTCCGTCCACGCACCCGCAAATCACCCTTGAGCATGATGGCAAAGCCATTCCCCGCACTAAACAGCAAGGGTTTCTCTGTTTCGGGCAATACAAAACAGGCTATCCGACCATTCCGCTGAAAGCCTTTTTCAGCATTCGCATTGACGATAACCGCTCTGATGACCGCAATATTTTGATTCTCGACGTGTACGATCATCATCAGGATCGCGTCGTTGGCAAACGCCTGCTGACCAGAAAAGATTTCCCGCTTGCCAATGAATACTGTCTATTCGAATTCGATTTCACGCCGCCGAGCGCTCAGGCAAACATGGAATTTCGCATCTATTACATGGGCGCGGCGTCTGTTGCCGCAGATAAAATCGCCATTGTTGATCCGCAGCAACGCATCATTACAAGCGCCAGCGACATTCCCATGCCAGAATACAGGCCACCACAACCACCGCAACCGCCCCAGCCGCAGCCATCAGAGTATTGTCATGGCAATGAATTGTTTTGCCTTCCATTAATCACTGCCGCAACGGTTGCCCAGACCAACGGGCGGCTGCTTGGCGGAAATTATCTCGATCCCGGCCAATTTAAGCCCACGCCGACAGGCGGGCTTGCCTGGACATTCGCGCTCGACGCCGCCCGACACTATATGATCGCGTGCGATCTTGAAGGCAATATCCCGAATTGGGCATTGGAAGAATCGAACGGCGGCAAAGTCTCATTATGCACGATTCGTCAGGCGCAAGGAAATTATTATCTTTCCGTGCAGCGCATGTATGGCAGTTATCGCGGCGGCGGACGCTTCCGCGTCATCTTGACCGATAGGAAAGAGCCGACGAAGGAAGGCGCGGCGTGGTTGATTACCACCTCCGATTTGGCTGGCGATTACAGCATGACGCGCTGGGGAAACGAGCCGCATCATCTCGAAGTGCATGTGATCGGCAATTGCTGTCAGTTGAAGATCGATCAGTACACCTCAAAATGGGCGACCGCGCCGTTTCCGATAGGGGGACAGCGGTCAGTGGAATTTATTCTCGGCAATCGCGAATCATCTCGCCTCGGCCTGGAAGAAGCCGCCTTAACACGATTCGCGCGCGTGAAATGCGTGTACCTATGACAGCTATTGCAAAATCTTCTATTCGATAGTGACCGGCGAACGAAACCAGACGCCTTCGCGAGCGGCCACTGAAACGTTGTCAATAGCCATCTGCGCCCGCCCGTAGCTGAAGACGCGGAATTCCACTTCTCCCGTTTCTTCAGTCAGCGCGAATGGCAGCGCCAATTCGAGGTATTCGCCTGTGGCGGCAATTTCTTCACTCCGGATATCTCGCTGCGCGATCTGCTTTTTGCCGAAATTCGCGGTCACTTCAAACCGTATAAGCGGCTGTGACGCGGCTTTTCTGCTCACCTTCACGCGCAATGCCGCATGATATGCTCCGGGAGGGAGATAGACGTATTGGCCATACAAGGCAAAATCTCGAATTCCGGGAAGAATCCGCATCGCCTTGCCGTCAGACGCCGCCGCATCCTCAACGATTTCCCCAATCGCTGTTTGCGCTTTCTGAGCCTCGAACGTCTGCGTTTTGGTTTCCTGCCAGCTTGCCAGCAAGCGATAGATGCCCGGCTGAGTCGGAAGCGCTCCCGATAGATAAAACGGGCGCTCTTGCTTTGGCTCGAATTCCAGCGAACGCGGCAGGCTAATCGCGGCAGGCGCAAGCGGATCAGGCATGTCTTGCGGGTACAGATACCAGTTGACCTGAAATTGACGCGGCTGACGAAAGTCGCGGTTTGTCATGCTCATCAAGAAATCAACGGCCTGTCCGGGGGAAAAATTGACCGTTTTCACTTGAATTTTCAGCGTCGGCTCGACCAATGAGAATAACGAATAAAACGTATCTTTGATCAGATATTGCTGCAACAGCGTCGCCCGCGACATCTCGCGCGGATATTTTTTAAAATAATACCGCCGCTCCTCGGTGCCGCGATCATTGCTGAGAAACAGGTGCGTCAGCCGATATTTGTCGAACGGATTCTCCTTGTAATTGACAAATCCTTCCCAACTGCACAATACTTTATATGGCGTGTCGTACGCCACGCCAGCCGCATTTAACCCGGCGATGTAGGCATCATCTCCCAACCGCGCTATCAAATCGCGCCCGGTTTCCTCAATGACATACGCAGGAGAAACAACCCAGCGCCGATACCACGTGCCATCGAAATACAACGAGGCGCACAACAGCGAAATAACGCATGCGAAAGCAAGGCGATACGGGACGACAATTGCCCTCGAATAACGTTCGCGCCAGTACGCGACGAATGCCATGCCAAATAACGCCAAACTTAGTCCCAACACAACATCTCGCAGAACCGGAAGATTAAACGGCGATCCAGGAGCATGATACAGTCCTCGAATCCGTAAAGGAGCGACCGCAAATATTCCCATAAAGACGAACCAGAGTCCGCTAATTCCCCAGGCTGCTCGCGAGACGTGACGCGGAAATTCCAACAAACGTCCCGCTTGTGCCTGTTCTAAGATGTATCCCATGCCCCGCGCCGTCAACAGGCACATTGGCGGAATAATCGGCAGAATATAACGCGTCGGACGATAGGCGATAATCGTTGTAAACGTGAAGACCGCGAAAAACCAGACAATTGTAAAGATATCTGAAGGCTGAAGTTCCGTTCGTTTCTCGGTACACAACAGAAACAGTAACACGCCAATCATTGCCAGCGTTCCAAATAATAATACCGGGGTATGAGAAAAATACGCGAATATTGGCGTGGTATAAATCGTTTTGAGGAAATGCAGCAGTTTGGTGCTGGGGAACATCTGTACCTTTGTGAAAAAATCCCCGAATTGAGTAATAATCTCGCGATTCGGATAATAAAAGGTCGTGAACCAAATCACGAACGCGCTGGAAAATCCCGCCGTCAGGAATGTTAACGCCGTCAATCCCTGCTTTCTGAGCGACGCCTTACGGACATTCAAAAGAATATAAGCGATGACGGCGATAAATGGCGTGGGGAGCAGATAGAGAAACAGATTTTTATAGGTATAACTGAGAAATGTAAACACGCCCGCCCAGAAGAGCCACCAGCCCCAGCGCCGTCGGCCTTGCTGAAGCCTGTAAAAACCGCCCTGCCAGAAATAGAATGCCACGACAAAGATCGTCAAGGTCTGCGTATCCTGCATGCCGAGACGGCTGTACATCGTAGAAAGATAATTTGTGCCGAAAAAAAAGAGCGTTAGCATTCCTGTCGTTTTGCCGTAACTTTCCCGCGCAGCAAGATAGAGCAACAGCAACGACACCATGCTGTACGCAATCGAAATCAGGCGGATTTGTGCCCGCCCCACGCCGATCACGCGCATCACTCCATATTTGATCGCTGTCGAAATCGCGCTGTAATAATAATCATTCCATTCGTCTAAGCGCCACTCGCCAAAACGTAGCGCATTACGGGCGTTATGATTATACATCCCTTCATCGAAGAAGACGCCGAGACTCCAGCAGAGGTCTTTTGGCGGGTCTGCGGTCACATGGACGGCCCGGCTGCCGAGAAAAATCAGCAGCAGCAAGACTGCCGTTTTCCAGGAACAGAGGATATTCAGCAGGCGAGAACCACCAACCTGTTTCGCATGACTATTTCTCATAATGAAGATTCACCGCATCAGCCATTTTCAGGAGTGCAAAAGCTTGTTTTTGCAGTCTGGCGAAGTTTGATAAATGACAGTGCAAAAGCAAGCTTTTGCACTCCGGTGTTACACGCCGCGCTGATAATCTTGCCGCAACACATATAAGGCTGCTAAAAAAAGTAACGCTCCGAACAAAATATAGGATTGAAGCGGATTCCATAACGTCGGCGCGAGCTTGTTGGCAAGCAACCAGAAATTGCTGCACAGCATATACGCTCCGATAACCGCACTCAATCGCCGCAGGGCATGATTTGCGCAGCCCGTCGCCGCAGGGAGCGCAACCGCAAACAACGGGAGCAGCACCGTATAATGATGTTCCCAGCAAACTGGTGAGGCCATCGTGACGCTCAATGAGGCAATCGTGAAATCGAGAATATCGCTTTTCGCAGACGCGCGCCCTTTGCCTCTGTAGAATAACGCTGCTCCTATCAGCAGCAGCGAACTCAGATACGTTCCGATATACACAGACCAATGGAACGGGGCAAAGCTCTGAAACGTCCAATCCACATTCGCGCCATTGCCGAGCCACCGATTCAATAGCCCATTGATCGAGTGATTGGGAAAATAGCTTTCACCACGTTTGGCGATAAATGATAGCACGGACAGGTATTCAATATGGCTGTTCAGCCCGAATGCCCAGATCGAGGCCAGCCCAATCACGCCGACAATCGCGGCGGCGCTGAAGACAAAGCGCCATTGTCTGCGCAACGCGCCCCACAGGATCACCACGCCCAATTGCGGCTTAATCACGGCGATCAGACCGATGCAAATACCAGACACGCCTTTCATGTCGTTTAACCACGCCCAGACAGCGACAACAAAAAGCGCGTACAGCCAGGTTTGCACCTGCCCAAGCTGAAACGACCGCATAAGCGGGTAAAATGTGAGCGCAAAGTCAACAATGAGCAGAAAATACAGCGTGGCGGCGCGGGGTCGAATGTGCTGATCGGCATACCGGCGCAGACTCATGATCAAGATATGCGTCAGCAGCGCCATGCTGAGCCAGATCAGCCCCCACGACATGCCATTGAACAAGGCGGCGATTTTTTCGAACGGCCAGGATTTGATCGGAAAAAACACCAATAAACTGCTTGGCGGATATTGAAATTTGATGCCTCGCTCGAAAAATATCGGTTGGTATAATGGCTGCTTTGGGTGGCTGATAGCATATTTGAAGGCATCGTACATCGGCTGCCATGAATCGGAACGGGCATGAATCGGCGAGGTCAAGAAAAATTTGGTAAAATAGAGTGTCGTCCGCTCGCTAAGCGATGACAGCAAAAGATTTAGCACAACGCCATTCAAGAGGCAGAAGATGCCGACCAGTTCGATCAAAAGGAAATGCCGCCGGTGTCTCCACGCCATGACCAGAATAAACATGATCAGAACGCCCGTTATTCCTCCCATTATCGGAAGAATCAGGCGATGAAGATAATAGAGGCTGCGATGCCGCGATGATGGCAGGTTCGGCAGAAGCACGGCACGATTAATGCTTTCGCGTTCTTTGCCTGGCGGCATCCAATACACCTGAAACGCGGCTTTCCCTTCATACTGAGCATAGAAAATATTTATTGCATGAAAGCCGGCAGTGAGAAAAATTGCGCCCGATTGTTCCGCAATCGTCTCGCCAGAATCGTTTTCAGCCACCTTGATGCCATCAATCACGACGCGAGAAACGTCATCGGATTTTACCGCGAATTCGTATGCGCCGGATTGTGGGGCATAAATGTATCCTGTCCATGAAATGCCATAATATGTCGCGCGATACAGCATCTCAAGCTGCATGCGCTGCAAGCTGACATCGAGGTCTTTCATGATCAATGTAGGGGGAGCCTGCCAGGACGTATTTTCGTAGTAGTATCCGATCAAGCCATGCTGCGCCTTGACAAGCGCGGCAATCGTTCCGCTGAGCGCGAGCAGAAGCGCCAACGCGATATAGACACGGATTTTGATCTTTCGTGAAGAAAAAAGAGAGCTTGGCAATAACATGAATCATTCCTTGAGCGGATTAAAACACGGCAACCGGAGAGACGGTCACATTATCCACCCAGACTCCGGTTTTGCCAGAAAAATATACTCGGAATTCCAGGGGAGTGTGTTCGGTAAGCGAGAAGACGAGTTGAAATTCCTGATATTGGTCGGCCTGTTCAAAATCCCGTGCCTGAATTGGCGTTTGAATCAGCGAACGCTTTCCCTGATCAGCACTCACTTCGATGAGAGCGATCATCTCATCAAGATCGTTATTATTGATTTTCAGGCGAAAGCTGGCAACATATTTAGCAGGCGCGAACCATTTATACGGGCCATACATCAAAAAGCCTGAAGCAGCCGACGTATCCGCATACACAGCCTTTCCATCTTCTGTGACCGCCCCAATGACTCGCGGCATCTCTTCGGCTTCATATACAAATTGCTGTTGCAACACCCACTCATCCGGCACGTAACCACTGCTCCAATCTGGAAACTTCTCATTCGCCGGATGCGTGAACAATGGGATCTGCTCGCGGCCATCCGCGCTGATAACCTTTAATTCCCAGTTCCCCTTTTGTTTATCAGGGGAGGCGGCATAGACAAGATATTTGCCATCTGGTGACCAGGCTGGATAATAGTCTGCAAGTTGTGTGTCCGTCGTTAATCGCTGCCGATGATTCCCATCTGGCGACATCAGCCAGATGTCGCCATGTTCATCGGCTTCCTGCGAAACGTATGCTAAC
>DF820458.1:355366-412126 GCA_000739515.1 Candidatus Moduliflexus flocculans | reverse complement strand
GCGATCCAGGAGCATGATACAGTCCTCGAATCCGTAAAGGAGCGACCGCAAATATTCCCATAAAGACAAACCAGAGTCCGCCAATTCCCCAGGCTGCCCGCGAGACGTGGCGCGGAAATTCCAGGAAACGCCTCGCTTGCGCCTGTTCCAGAACGTATCCCATGCCTCGCGCTGTCAGCAGGCACATCGGCGGAATAATCGGCAGCACGTAGCGGGTCGGGCGATACGCAATAATCGAGGTGAATGTAAACACCGCCAAAAACCAGATCACTGCAAAGACATCCGATGGTTGAAATGTTGTCCGTTTTTCAGTAAACAGCAGAAAAAAGAAAATGCCAATCATTGCCAGCGTTCCCAATAATAATATCGGCGTATGCGAAAAATACGCGAATACCGGCGTTGTGTAGATGGTTTTGAGGAAATGCAGCGGTGTGGTGCTTGGGAACATTTGCACCTTTGTGAAAAAATCGCCGAACTGCGTAATAATATCTCGATTGGGATAATAAAAGGCCGTGAACCAGAGAACAAACGTAATGGCAAATCCGGCGCTCAGGAATCTCAATGCCGTAAATCCTTGTTTTCTGGCGGTTATATTGCGGACGTTTAAGAGGATATAGGCGAGCAGCGCGACAAACGGCGTGGGAAGCAGATAGAGGAATAAATTTTTATAGGTATAACTAAGAAAGGTGAATACGCCTGCCCAGAACAGCCACCAACCCCAGCGTCGCCGGCCTTGCTGAAGCCTGTAAAATCCGCCTTGCCAGAAATAAAACGCCACGACAAAAATCGTCAAGGTCTGCGTATCCTGCATGCCGAGGCGGCTGTACATCGTAGAAAGATAATTTGTGCCGAAAAAAAAGAGCGCAAGCGTTCCGTTCGTTTTGCCATAACTTTCCCGCGCCGCAAGATAGAGAAACAGCAGTGACACCACGCTGTACACAATCGAAATCAGGCGGATTTGCGCCCGTCCTACGCCAATCACGGACAGCACGCCGTATTTGATGGCCGTCGAAACTGCGCTGTAATAATAATCATTCCATTCGTCTAAACGCCATTCGCCGAAACGCAGCAAATTGCGGGCGTTGTGGTTATACATTCCCTCGTCGAAAAACAGGCCGAGACTCCAGCAGAGGTCTTTCGGCGGATCGGCGGTCAAATGAACGACGCGGCTACCGAGAAAAATCAACAGCAGCAAGATCGCCGTTTTCCAGGAACACAGCATATTCAACAGATAAAAACACCCTGCGTGAATATTTCTCATAAACAATACTACTACCTATAGCTGTCAGACACGTTGAAAGTGTCTGACAGCTTTTCGAATTTTACACGCCGCGCTGATAATCGTGCCGCAAAACGTATAACGTCGCCAAAAAAAGTAACGCTCCCAGCAAAATATACGATTGAAGCGGATTCCATAACGTCGGCGCGAGCCGGTTGGCAAGCAGCCAGAAATTGCTGCACAGCATATATGATCCCATGATTGCGCCTAATCGCCACTGACGCTGATTCGCGCAGCCTATTGCCGCAGGCAGGGCGACGGCAAACAGCGGCAGCAGCACTGTATAATGATGCTCCCAGCAAACAGGCGAAGCCATGGTCACGCTCAATGACGCAATCGCGAAATCAAGAAGGCCGCTTTTCGCAGAAACACGGCCTTTGCCCTTGTAAAATAATGCCAGTCCGATCAGCAGCAGCGAACTCGCGTATGTGCCGATATAGACCGCGAGATGATACGGCGCAAAGCTCTGAAACGTCCAATCCACATTCGCGCCATTGCCGAACCACCGATTCAAGAGACCATTGATCGAATGATTGGGAAAATAACTTTCTCCGCGTTTTGCGATGAATGACAGCACCGACAGATATTCGAGATGGCTGTTCAGTCCGAACATCCAAAGCGAAGCAAGGCCGATCACGCCGACAATCGCAGCGGCGTTCAACACAAAACGCCATTGTCGGCGCAAGACGCCCCACAGCATCACCACGCCCAATTGCGGCTTCATCATGGCGATGAGGCCGATACAGACACCTGACAGTCCTTTCATATCATTCAACCAGGCCCACACAGCCGCGACAAAGAGCGCATAGAGCCAGGTTTGAACCTGTCCAAGTTGAAACGAGCGCATCAATGGATAAAAGGTCAACGCAAAACCGGCAACGAGCAGAAATAGGAAAACGGCGGCGCGAGGTCGAATTTGCTGATCGGCGTACTGGCGCAGACTCATGATCAAAATATGCGTCAGCAGTGCCATGCTCAGCCAGATCGCTCCCCACGACATGCCATTGAACAACGGCGCGATTTTTTCAAATGGCCAGGATTTGATCGGAAAAAACACCAACAAGCTGCTCGGCGGATATTGAAATTTGAGGCCGCGCTCAAAAAAGATCGGTTGATACAGTGGTTTATCTCGATGGCTGACAGCATATTCAAAGGCGTCATACATCGGCTGCCACGAATCGGAGCGGGTATGAATCGGCGAGGTCAGGAAAAATTTGGTGAAATAGAGCGTCGTCCGTTCGCTGACCGACGACAGCCACAAATTCAATACAACACCATTCAACAGCCAGAATACGCACAAAAACTCGATGAAACGGAAATGCTGCCAGTGTATCCAAAGCAGGTACAAGACGAGCATGAGCGATCCGAACGCGATCCACTTCAAGGCGGGTAGAATCAGGCGATGGAGATAATACAGGCTGCGATGCCGCGATGACGGCAATTTCGGCAGGAGCACGGCGCGGTTGATGCTTTCGCGTTTTTTGCCCGGCGGCGTCCAATAGACCTGAAATACGGCTTTCCCCTCATATTGAGCATAAAAAACATTGATCGCGTGAAAACCGGGCGCAAGAGAAATCATTCCCTGCTTCTTCGAAATGGTCTCGCCCGAATCGTTTTCAACCACGTTCGCGCCATCAATCACGACGCGCGAGACATCATCGGATTTCACGGCAAATTCATAGACGCCAGCTTGAGGTGCGTAGATGTACCCTGCCCAGCGGATGCCGTAATATGTCGTGCGGTACAGCATTTCAAGCTGCATACGCTGCAAACTGACATCCAGGTCTTTCATGACCAATTTCGGCGGGTCTTGCCAGGAGGTGTTTTCGTAGTATTGCCCGATCAAGCCATGCTGCGTTGTGATAAATGCGGCAATCGCTCCGCTGATCGCAAGCAACAGCGCGAGGGTTGCGTAAACGCGAATTTTAGCCTGTCGCGAAGAAATAATAGGGGTTGGCAGTAACATGGATAATGATTGAACTCTGACGCGGATTAAAAAACAGCAACTGGAGAGACCGTCACATTATCCACCCAGAGAGCCGTTTTACCAGGGAAATGTACGCGAAATTCCAGATTTGCGTGATCAACCAGCGAGAAAACAAGCTCAAATTCTTGATACCGTCCGGCCTGAGTGAAGTTTCGCGCGAAAATCGGCTGTTGAATAAGAGAGCGGTTGCCGTTTTCTGTGCTGACCTCGATCGTTGCCACAGCATCATCAAGCGTATTATCTGCTGTCTTCATGCGAAAGTTGGCCACGTATTTGGCTGGCGCAAACCATTTATACGGGCCATACATCAGAAATCCTGAAGATGCCGACGCATCAGCGTACACGGCCTGTCCCTTGTTGGCGTCGGCATCGTCCGCCACGTTGCCAGTAGTTTGGAGCATTTTCTCGGCTTCATACACAAATTGCTGCTGCAACACCCACTCATCCGGCACGCGGCCATTGCTCCAATCCGGAAATTTTTCATTCGCCGGATGAGCGATGAATGGCATTTGCTGTCTGCCGTCCGCGCTGATAATGTTTAATTCCCAATTTCCTCTTTTTTTATCAGGCGACGCCGCATAAACAAGGTATGTGCCATCTGGCGACCACGCTGGATAATAGTCAGCACGCTGCGCATCGGTCGTCAGACGCCGCCGATTATTCCCATCTGGCGACATCAGCCAGATGTCGCCATGTTCATCGGCTTCCTGCGAAACGTATGCTAACAGCGAACTATCTGGCGACCAGTCTGGACGACATGCGCCGTAACCATTCGTCAGCCGCATATCTTGCGATTCATCCTGTCGGATCGTATAGACGTTCCAGCCTTTATCCCGATTACCGGTATAAGCGATGCGCTTTCCATCCGGCGACCAGGCCGGCAGGATATTATCGCCGGAAGTGCGATGAAATGGGCGGACATGCTCGCCATTGACATCCATAATATACAACTGTTTCGGCGGCTCGCGATCCGAATCGAACAGAATCTGCTGGCCGTCCGGCGACCAGGCCGGGCTTCGATCCTCCGCCGGAGAATCGGTCAACCGGCGTTGCTCGCTGCCGTCGGCGTTCATCACATAAATGTCATAATTGCCGTCGCGATTCGATTCGAAAGCGATCTGCGTGCCATCCGGCGACCAGACCGGATATTCATCAGAAGCAGGTGCATTGGTAAGCTGCACCAGATTGCTGCCATCAACATTGATGACATAAATATCCCAACTGCCATTCCGATCAGACTGGAACAGAATCCGCCCGGAGAGATTTTTGATGGCTGGATCAGCGGGAAGTTGCTCCATTTTTTCTTTCGAGGCTGCGACAGCGGGCGTAATTTGCTTTTCTTGACAGGCCAGCAAAATGACGACCATCATGATAAAAAGGCTGGCCGTTGAAAAAAACGAAATTTGCGGTTTCAATTGAAAGAATCCCCCCTCACGCGGCGGCGATAATCTCGCTCTTCAGCGATTCGATGCCGTAATTCGTCCAAACATCATATCTATTCTGAAAGTAACTATTTACGTACCGCGAACGTCCTCGTTCGCAGGAGACGCCACCCCATACTGTTAAAGCGTTCGGCGCAGGCAACGTCGGCGAACGGGGACGTTCGCAGTACGTCGTGCTAAATAATTACCTCTGAAATATTTTCTGATGCCTCATAATCTTCTACTGACAGTTTTGTCAACTCTAATTTCGCGACAAAAATGGCAGATGCGCCTAATTCTGGCTTAGTTTTGGAGAATTGTCAACTCGCCGATTTTTGTTTTTTCGCCAGACTTGCTGATCAATCGCTGGCCGCTTGTCGGATCATACACGCCGATCCAGATGTCATACACGCCCGGCGCAAGTTGTGGCGGAATCATCACGGTATATTCTTCGCGCAGCCATTCGCCTTGCAACCATTGGCGCGTCGGATAGTCGCCATGAAACGGGGCATGATCTTGCTGGAACATGTGTGCCTGCCCGATGCCGATACGCCGAAGCAGGCGATTCGCTGCAAGCGCCGCCGCGCTTTCTTCCTGACGGGTGATATGCACGAAAATTGTGTAATTCGTGTTCATCGCCGCCAACGCCTGCCAGTAATAACGAATGCGCATTTGCTCACCGGGTTTGAGTGATGACGCAGACACATCATATCCTAAAAAGCGTATCTGCTTGCCAAATGTCAGGTCTGCGGCACTTACCGGCGAAAATGCCCTCCACATTTCGTCGAATTTTTCCTGAACCTGCGAGGGGATATTCGGAAGCTCGCCGGAATCATCTCGAAGCGACAAGACATGCGTCCATTGTCCTGTATGGCCAGTTTCATCAATTTTTTCATGCGATAGCATCTCAAGCACTTCATCCCATTGTTGCAGATGCAGCAACGTTTTCACAAACGCCGCCTGAACTTCGGCGGGCTTGCGAATAGAGGGATTCGCGGCGGCGTGGAAATAGCGCTCAGCCTCTTCCCATTCCCCTTGCTGCGCAAGCGAGACGCCGAGCGCGTCATATAACCGCGTCGGGAGCAGCGGAATCAGATCAACCGCGTCGAACTCAATCGGCGCGTAGCCTGTGGCGCGGGCGCGAAATTCGATGACAAGCGGCTGTCTGAGCGCAAATCGGATTGGATAGACGCCAAATTGTCCAAATTGCGCGGCATATTCAGGCGTTAAGCGGATAGGCTCTTCTGCCACAAGACCATATTTTGCGTTATAAACATCAAGGAACAGCGCGACATAATTCAGCGCTTCCGGCACGATGTCGGCGGATTCGCCAATTTTCATGCGAAAATTCGCTTGGTATTCGCCGGGCGGAAGTTCCACGTACTGCCCGAAAGCGAGATAGCCCTGATGATGCTGCTCAGGCACAAATGCCGTTCCCGCGCCATTCGAAAGGTCGCGTTCTTCGAAAACATCGCCGACGCTGCGCGGCAATTCTTCGGCCTCATAGCGGAAAAGCGCGAACGGTTCGCCCCGATTCCCTGTCGAAAATTTCATAACAGACGGCACATTCTCCGGTTGCGCCGCCATTCCTGACAAAAATGACGCAAAGAAATCCGCAAGATGCTGTTCGCACCAGCGCAATTCCCGCAATGCTTCGTCATGCTTGCCAGCATGTTGATAGGCCAGCCCGCGCAAATAACGCAGCCTGAATTCATCTGCGCCGGACGCCTGCGCGGTTTCCATCGCAGAAAGCGCCTCGTCTGCCTGTCCGTTTTCGAGATAGGCGCTGCCGACCTCTATCGGATTAAGTGAAAGAGACACGCGGCAGCCAATATTGCGAATCTCTAAAGAATTCGCTCCTGCCACAAATTTCGGCACAGCGCCTGCGTGGGAAAAAACAGAAATCGGATAAAGCGAATTTTTGAAATACGGCAAAAACTCCTCTAATGACAGCGCAAACGTCCGCGTTTCATAAGGCTTCGAAAAGTGAATGATTTGCCGATATTCCCCGACCGCCACATCAACCTGATTCGGCACGACACCGTTTGTGATTGTCATCGCGAGATGCTGCTGCCCTAATGTCGTTCGCAATCCAAGTTCTGCGCGTTGGCCGCCCGCGACCAGAAATTCTCGTGGGCTGGTATCCAGCGCGTGATCATCGAAAAAATAGAGCCGGTGCGCGAATCCGTTGCCAGTCCATTCGGTTTGCGCCAACTTCGGATCAACATTCGTTGGAAGCGTGTCAATTAAGGTAAATTCCACCGGAAGCAGGCGAAACGGCAGACGGAAGGCGTGGAATGCCGGAAAATACGACGATTGAAACGGCGTGATGAGTGACGGTGCTAAAAAGATTGCACTGATGACGCCCGACACCACAAACGGCCACAGGCGCGGCATGGCGGTGATCAAGAATAAAAACGCCGGATAGATATTGATGAAATACCGGTTACCGAACGCGCCGCCGCCGCCGTGATAGTTGATCGGCATCAACACGATATAAGCTCCGATGCTGGCAAGAATGATGACGAATAAAAACCCGCGCTGCCAGAGCGCCCGCCGTTCTTCATCGCTTCGCAGTGAGGCGCGTCGGATGAATTGCCAGAAGAAGAGTGCAGCAGCGAGCAACGACGCTGTAAAATAGGGCAATATCCCGGTGAACCGGCCAACAACATAATAATAGATATTATACAGCAGCGTTTTCAGATGAAAGAAAAAATCTTCGGTAAAATATCCTTTCGTGGTCATCGGAATACCCTTCTGCCAGGTATCTTCAGGGGCATCGAACGGAAAGCCCGACACGAACGTGCGCCGGTCACCACCATACGGGTTGGCGCTGCCGGTATAGCGCGTCTGCATTTCAGAAAGCACGAGAAACATTCCCGCAAAGATCGCGCACAGCACAATCGTTTTCCCGAAACGAGGCAGAAGAATGCGCCATACTCGTTGTCGCGCAACGCTCACGGCGTGCGTCTGAGATGGACGACAGCCGCCGAAAAATAGCATATCAGCGATGAGCGGCACGAAGAATAAGATATTCGGCAATTTCGCCATCGCGGCAAATGCAAGCGGCAGCGGCGCAAGATAACGTCGTCCATGCGGCGTGAGAAACAGCCAGCGCAGGCATGAGAGTAATTCTTCGAAAAAAGACAGAGGCAATACGCGTTGTTCTTGCATCCCTTTTCGCGGCGATTCCTGCTCATAAAGCCATAAGAACAACCCCAATGTGACGCAGAACATGGTGAAGATTTCCGGCGTCAGCCAGACCACATAGATCATGCTGGCGCTTAACATAAAGAACATCATCGCAAACGCCATCGCCACTGATGAAGCCATGTATTGGCGCAGATACAGCCAGGCCATCAAGATGCAGAGGAAAAAGAAGATGACGTTTACAATAAGAAATCCATTGAAACCAAACAGGGTAAAAAATGGCGACAACACCCAGGAATAGATGAAGGATTTCGAGATGTAAATCGTGCCGTCCGGCGTTTTATTGAGAAAAATCCCGATTGGCCCGGCATGCCATCCTTCTTCATAGACGCGCCGCAAATCTTGCTGCGTATAAATGAGATCGTTATCCGCCGAGAGGCTTTGCGCCATCATGTAATAGGCCATTTCATCGCTGAACATGTAGTCTAATACGTGATGATAGTTGACACTGACGGCGATAATCAGAAAAAAGCCCAAACAGGCAAGCCAGACCAGTATTTCTCGAGGAATTCGTTTCATGCGTAGTACATTGGTTCTGTAATTTTTAGGAGTACGAAATCTCGATTTCGCCTGTCAAATCAAAATTTGCCCCTCCTGCAAGTGATTAAAAATGTATGAAACAGCGCAGTAGTACCCCCTAATATAGAGGCGTCTCTACGATGATGGAATTTCTTTTTTGCGGATCGCATACAACATGCCGCCAATCACGCCCTGAATCAGCACCATGCCGAAAGAAATCCAGCTAAAGGCAATCGCGTCGGCGCGAGGCACGCCGAATTGACCGAACAAAAAGATATACACTAATTCCCTGCCACCAATACCATTAATAAACAGCGGAAGCATCAGAATGATAGTGACGACTGGCACGATCAAGAAAAAGTAGAACACCGACACCTGAAGATTCATGGCGTAGGCAATCGTATAATAATGAAAGATCACATTGATCTGTAGCACTAACGCCAACGCGAACGCAATTCCCATAACACGCCTGTTGCGGCGATAGACTGCGAGCGCATGATAAATTTGTCGCAATTTCGTACGAATTTTTTGAGAAAACGGGATGCGCTGCACGACAGGATGTTGAAACACCTTTTTCACAACGTCCGCGATACGTGGCTGCATCGCCGCGACAAAACACAAAAATGCAATCCCCAGTCCCCCTAATGACAGCCAGATAATCGGCAAGTGGCTGAATTGCGAAAACTCAAACAACAAGGCAAACAGCGCAAACAAGCCTAACGCAAACATCCCGGTCAGGCGCTCGACCACCACGACCGTCATCGCCTCAGTCGTCGAACCAGCGCGTTCCGACGTGTCATACGCCCGAAACACATCGCCGCCAACCGTTGACGGAAGAAAGCTATTGAAAAAAATGCCGATCATCAACGATTGCAAGAGATACCCGACCGAATAGTGCGCTCCCCGCACCGCTAAAAGCATTTGCCAGCGATACGCCGAGAGCAGAAACCCGATGATATGTAACGAAAAAGCCGCGCCTAACCAGAATGGACTGGCCGTTTTGAAGGCATCCCAGACAGAATGCAGATCTGTTGTCCAGAGCAGATAGGCTAACAACAAGCAACTTACTACAGTTTTTATCAAAAGATTTTTGGTTGATGTGGTCATGATAGTTATGAAAGCCATCCTTGTTGTTGATACCATTGCACTGTGCGCTTTACCCCTTCCGGCAAATCAATTCGCGGCGCATATCCGACGGCTTCCCGAACTTTGGAAATATCAAACGCTTGGTCGCGAAAGAAAAAATTTAAGCGGTTTTTATGAATCATCGGTTCAATGCCAAAACGAGCGCAGACGGCTTCGCAAACTCGCGCCGCCATTGTTGCCAGTCCGGCGGGAACGCTGAACGGCAGCACTTTCGATCCTGCTTCTTTCGCAATCATTTCAGCCAGATCGCGCAGTGCCACCGATTCCTTCCCCGCGACAATAAAAACTTGACCTCGCGTTTTTTCGATCTGTTCCGCGCACAACACCAGCCCCCGCACCACATCTTCAACATAGACAGGGCTGATGCGGGTTTTGCCATCGCCAATCATGAAAAATCGGCCTTTCGCCACCATGCGGAAAAATTTGAACGTGCGCGTATCGCCAGGACCATAGACCCATGACAATCGTGCGGATGCCACCGGCAGATTATACTGGCGGGCATAGTCAAGAGCTAAACATTCAGCTTCGTATTTGGATTGACCGTAGGGGCTGTCCGGGGCGCATGGCGTTTCTTCATTGGCGGGGATTTCCGGCAGCGGGCCGATCACGCCGACGCTGCTGCAATAAATAAAGGCTTTGAGCGGCAACTTCCGGCTCGCTTCTAACAAATTTTTCGTCACGCCAACATTAATCTTCCAGTAATCGTCATATTTGAGTTTTGCTAATGTCAACACGCTGGCGAGATGAAAAATTGCCTCAATATCAGGATGCGCCTCAAAAAACGCTCGAAACGATTCAGGATCGTATGCGCGATCATTATGAAATAAATGAACTCCAAGCTGCTCTAATGCCTGTGTCTCGCTTGTTGTTCGGACTAACGCATACACGTCATGCCCTTGCTGAACTAAATATTGCGCGACATGCGACCCGACAAATCCAGTCGCGCCAGAAATCAAGATTTTCACACCATTTTTTACCACGAAACACACAAAATACACGAAAATATGAACACGGCAAAAGCAAGTTTTTGCACTCCCGATTCGTTCATTTTCGTGTATTTTGTGTGTTTCGTGGTTATTTCTTTTTGGCTGAAACCATCAGGATATACCCCTGCGTAAACGGAATCAGCGCGTCGAAAAACGACATCAGTTTCATGACAGGATAAATCAGTGAATACATTCGCAACGCTTTGGCATGACGCGCCGCTTCTTGCTCAGAATTGGGCGAAATTCCGCCCTTAATGCCACCGCGATTTTGCTTGCGGCTTAACAGGAAAAAATAGCCGAAATTCAGGAGCAATTCAATCCCTTCGCTGAAAAACCGGCTGAAGGTCGTGGAGGCTGTCACCGTGAACCCGCCTGTTTCAAGCTTTGGCCGCAAATCGTCTAACGAATAACCTTCGCGCACATGGCCGTAATCTTCGGGCTTAAAGCCGAGCCAGCGCCGCGCCGCGTTGAGAATCAGGCCGCGCCCGGTGTGCGGCACGGTGATATAAAGCGTTCCGGCGTCTTTTAAGACGCGCCGCATTTCGATGATAAATTCCTGATCTGTCTGAATATGCTCCAAAAAATCAATCGCAATGATGCAATCGAAATGCCGGTCAGGAAAATTCAACGTGTTGCCGTCGGTGAACGCGACATTGTCGCCGACGAGTTCCCGCGTAATTCGCAGGTTTTCTTCATCCGCGTCCACGCTCGTCCAATTACCGCCCCACTGACGCAGATGGTAACTCAAGACCCCTTTATCGCAGCCGACTTCTAAACAGGTTTTCCCGGCGGTCGGCTCGATAAATGCCTTGATCGCACGAATTTTTTCTTGTTTTTTTAACGATTTTTCCGCGATTTGTAATTGCCAGTGTTGGGCTGCCATGTGTATCTCATCGCAACCTTGACGGGGTTTTAAAACCCTGTCAGAGTTTTCTTCTCAGGGATTCAATTTCATTCGTTCTTTTAATGCTTCCAATTCCAAATCAATGCTGACATCAGGAGCGCTTCCCAATGCGGCGAACTGCTGGTCGAGCGACGCAGCTTGCAATTCCGACTGCGCCGCATTCATGCTTTCCGTGTCCAATACTTTCTGCTCGAATCGGTCAAAGACGTTCGTATCGGTGAGTTCTGTCAATAAATTTTGCAGGCGTTTTTGAGATTCGGCGTTTTGCAGGCGCAAGACAAGATGCTGTTTTTTGCGCTGCGCGGTCTGAATGCGTTCGCGCAATGCTTGATATTCCTTCTTCAATCGTTCCGCGATTTCCTGCTGTTTTTCCCATTGCGGATTGAGTTGTTGAATGAATTCGAGTGCTTCCCGTTTGCGCCGCAATGCCTCCCGCGCTAATGTTTCGTTATCCTGTTTGAGCGCCAACTCCGCGTTTTTTTCCCAGCGTTCAACCTCTTTTCGATTGCGTTCAAGCTGATTTTTCAGCTTTTTCTCTTCAGCAACAACGCGGATGACATCTTCCCGGATATGATTGACCTGCTTTTGCATTTGCTGCAACGACTTTTCTAATGTCCGTTCCGGGCTTTCAATTCGTTCAAGCCACGCATTGAAATTCGCTTTGGCGGCTCGCCAGATGCGTTCGAAAACATTCATAATACCAGCCTCATTTATTTCCTGAACACGCCATCACGTTCGCTTAGTTTTGCGGCTCGCCGCAACTGATACGAATAATACACGGCGATCCCGTTTTCCTTCGCGTAGCGCTCAACATCTTCCTGCGAAATCATAAACGCG
The DNA here is from genome assembly GCA_000739515.1 of Candidatus Moduliflexus flocculans. Lineage (GTDB taxonomy): Bacteria > Moduliflexota > Moduliflexia > Moduliflexales > Moduliflexaceae > Moduliflexus > Moduliflexus flocculans. Next base: position 399,837 of record DF820458.1, on the reverse strand, counting down.
ACCATAACGACAAAAATGTTCGGCACGAGGCCGCGCAAACGATTCACACGAGTTTTCAGAAATTCATCCACATGTTTTTTCGATAATTGACTTTTGGCCTCGCCGATAATGGTAAGCGGCTAGCCGTCTCGAGTCGCCGTCCCCACGATATTGACTTCAATCTGCCGGCCTTCGCTGTCCGTCATGTAATCACGCGCCAAATCGCCGAGCAAAGAAATATGATGCTGTTCCTCCAGAAGTTTCGGCAATCCGTCGTATGCAAGGTCTGCAAGTTCATAATTGACAGACGAAGAAATTTCTTCTAATTCACTGTTAGTGTTTTTGAAATCACCAACCAACTTTCGAAGACCGTTTTGAATTTCTTTCTCCTTTTGAACCAATTCGTCAAGTTTGCTTATCACCATAAAAAGTCATTTAATAAATGCAAGATAATTATTTAGCCCGTAGGGCTTGAGGTAATGTAGAAGAACGTTTCAAGAGAAACCTCTCTACCGCGTAGCGGTTGCGGATGGCGTATCGCCTACGGCGAAGGGGCGTCTCATTGGGGATGCCCCTTCTACAACACCATATCGCCTACGGCTAAACACTGCTAACTTTCATGCGTACTGACAATCGCCTCGCGCACCGCTTCGCAAATCGTCGGATGCGGGAACATCGTCGCGTCGAAATCCTCGATCAATAGCTCGGATTCGATGCCTTGCGTGGCAACCGTGAGCAACTCGCTTGCATACGGCGCGAAAATATGCGCGCCGAGCAATTCGCCATGCTGTTTGCCCACCAGCACTTTGATGACGCCGCGTTCGCCGTCGTTTTCCCCAAGAAACCGCCCGTTGGCGACTAAATCATATTTGCCGAGCTTATAGGCAATGCCTTGCGCCTTCGCGTCTTTTTCCGACAGGCCGACGGTCGCGATTTCGGGGCTGGTGTAAATGCAGGATGGCACGGCGCGATATTGCATGACGGTCGGTGTTCCGGCAATATTATCCACCGCGACTTCCGCTTCTCGCGAGGCTTTATGCGCCAACATCCAGACACCATTCACATCTCCGGCGGCGTAAATGCCCGGCACGTTTGTCTGCATCCGCTCGTTGGTGACGATGGCGCGGCGTTCGATTTTCACGCCGATTTTTTCCAAATTCAATCCAGCCGTATTCGGCACGACACCGATTGACAACAGGATTTTATCCGCTTCCACAGAATGTTCCTGCCCTTTTGCATCGGTAAAAAAGACCGTGCCGTCGCTCACTTTCGTCACTTTCGAGGAGAGATTAAACGTAATCCCTTCTTTGCTCAGTTTGCGCTTCAACAATCCGGCGATTTCCGGGTCAACCATCGGCAACACTTCGTCCAGCATTTCGATGACCGTGACCTGCGTTCCCAATGCGCTGAAAAATGAGGCGAATTCCATGCCGATGACGCCCGCGCCGATAATGACAAGGCGCTGCGGGCGCTCGGTTAAAGAGAGAATCTGGCGGCTGGTGATTGCTTTCGGAGAATCGAGGCCAGGAATCGGCGGACGCGCCGGGCTTGAACCGGTGGCAATGATGACGTTTTTCGCGGTGATATTTCCCTGCGGCGTCTTGATGGTTTGTTTATCCACAAACGAAGCTTCGCCGCGAATCACGTCAATTTTATTGTTCTTCATCAAAAAATCAACGCCTTTGACGATTCGCGCAACGACTTTATCCTTGCGCCCCATCACCTTGCTGAAATCCACCGTTATATCGCTGGCTTTGATATTGACGCCATAGTCTGCGGCTTCGTGAATGGTATGAATGACTTTTGCGGTTTTCAGCAGGGTTTTGGTCGGAATGCAGCCCCAGTTCAAACACGTTCCGCCGAGCGTAGTTTCTTTTTCGATAATCGCCGTTTTTAATCCATATTTTGCCGCGCGAACCGCGCCGACATATCCGGCAGGCCCGCTGCCGATAATCACGAGATCATATTGCATAAACGCCTCCTCTAAAAATGAAATTATGCGCTGTAGCGCGCAAGTCGAAACTATAGTTTCGACTTACAAAAACAACTCGTTCTTTTAAAACCCATAAGAATGCCGCCTGTGCAAGTCAAGGGAAAACCTCACAGGTTTTCAAAACCTGTGAGGTTTACGCGCCCCAATGCTATGAAACAACGGAGCAAAATCAATGGCTGGAATCGGGTGATTCATCTCAATTGCAGGCATCGCAATGACGGTTTCCGCATAGCCGAACCGTTTGAGATATTGCCGAAACACGCGCTGTGAATCTTCGACAATGAGCGGATGTTCCGCCGGATACAAATTATAAACAATGCCCAACACGGATAATGCCCTATTTCGCGCCGCTTCAAGCGTCAGCAAGGTGTGATTGATGCTTCCCAATTTCGCACTGCTGACAACAATCAGCGGGTATTGCTGTTCCGCAAGGTAGTCGAGCAACGCGATATCATCATTCAATGGCACGTACAGGCCGCCGACGCCTTCCAACAGGACATATTCGTATCGCGCCTCAAGCTGCCGCGTCGCGGCGGCGATGCGTTCAGGCTCAATCCGCTGGTGTTCTTGCTGCGCTGAAAGATGCGGCGAGGCTGGTAGCGCAAACATATACGGGCAGGTTGTGCCCAGCCGGTCTTCTTCAGTCAATTCCATGCCCATGAGGCGGCGATGCAGCGCAATATCTTCCGACATCCCAACGCAGCCGGTTTGTGCGATTTTCTGCGTAATGACCGTATGACCTGCGCGAAGCAGATAGTTCCCAATCAGACCAGTGACAATGGTTTTCCCGACATTCGTATCAATTCCGACAATTGCAATTGTTGGCATAATGCGTTTTTCTAAAAACCAGAAAACACACGAAATACACGAAAATCACAGCGTATTTTTAGGGGCTGTTTTTCGTGTATTTCGTGTGTTTCGTGGTTCATCATGACGTTATTCGACATTTTCCGCGTCTTTCCGCTTGCGAAATTTTACGCGGGTTTATAGTATGACGTTACGAGACAAACGGCAAGCAACACAGACCTTTCAACCATATACAGGAGGGGATGTATGGACTTTCAGGAAATGCGCGGCGAACTACAAACGCTGTTATCAGACTTGTCATCGGTGATCGCTCAGGGGGAATGGAAATGGCAGCAAATGGCTGCCGATTATGACGCCAAATATAGCGCATCAAGCGATTATGATCCATCAACAAAACAGGATTACCATGAAAACGCCGAAACCTGCCGGGAAATTGCGCAGAGCCTGGAGGCGTTATCTGTGCCATCCGATCCCGACGAAATCGGCAGTTTCATGGGCACTGTGCGGAAAGAAGCGAGTTATTGCCCGCGCCACTGGGAATTGAACGGCCAAGTCTCCGGCGTGCTGGATAGCATGGAGCAGCTTGTCAAAGAGTTAGTCCGTTCGCGGTTATAACCTCATATAGCTGTCAGACACTTTCAACGTGTCTGACAGCTTTTGTTTTTACGCCCCGCCTAAATACGCATTTTGCACGTCAGGATTTGCCAGCAGCGCGTTGGCTTCATCTTGCAGCGCGATGCGCCCGACTTCCAGCACGTAGCCGCGATGCGCGATTTTCAGCGCCATTCGCGCATTCTGTTCCACAAGCACCACCGTCACGCCCGCTGCGTTGATTTTTTGCAGCGTTTGAAAGATCGTTTTCACTAATAACGGTGCTAAACCGAGGCTTGGCTCGTCTAACAGCAGAATTTTCGGATGAATCATCAGGCCGCGCCCGATGGCGAGCATCTGCTGTTCGCCGCCGCTCAACGTTCCGGCTAACTGATTGCGCCGTTCTTTCAAAATCGGAAAAAGTTCGTAAATCCATTCCTGATTTTGCCGGATGCGCTGCTGATCGTTCGAGGTAAACGCGCCCAAGCGCAGATTTTCCTGCACGGTCAGCGTGCCAAACATGCGCCGTCCTTCGGGAATGTGCGCAATGCCCGCCCTGACAATATCGTGCGCTTTCATCGTGTGCAGCGGCGCTCCGTTAAACAGAATTTGCCCCTGCGCCGGGCGCACTAACCCGCTAATAGTTAATAACGTTGTTGATTTGCCTGCGCCATTTGCGCCGAGAATCGAGACGATCTCCCCTTCCCGCACATCCACAGACACGCCGTGCAGCACCTCAATATTGCCATATTTCACATGAAGATTTTGAATTTGCAGCAGCACTCGTCTATTCCTCCTCGTCAACTCCAAGATACGCCTCAATCACTTTCGGATCGCTTTTCACCTGCTCCGGCGTACCTTCTGAGATTTTCGCACCATATTCCATCACGACAATATGGCGGCAGACGCGCATCACCAAGCCCATGTCATGCTCGATCAGCAGAATTGTGATGCCGCTGTCGCGCAGGCGTTGAATCAGCGCGATCAACTCAAGCGTTTCCTGCTCGTTCATGCCGCCCGCCGGTTCGTCGAGAATCAGGAGCTTCGCTTCGGTGGCGAGAGCGCGGGCAATTTCCAGCAAGCGTTGATTGCCATAGGATAAATTTTTCGCGAGTTGTTCTTCCTTGCCTTTCAAGCCGACAGTTTCCAGGGCTTGCAGCGCCCGAATCAGGGATTGACGCTCTTCCTTGCGCTGCCAGGGTGTGCGCAGCATTCCGGCGAGAATGCCGGAGGTCATGCGACAATGGCAGCCCGCCAGCACATTTTCCAGCACAGTCAAATCCTGAAACAGGCGGATCGTCTGGAACGTTCGCGCAATGCCGCGATGCACAATGCGATGCGTTTCCATGCCAACCACTGATGAGCCATCAAACGTGATTTTGCCCGCATCCGGCTTGTAAATGCCGGTAATCAGATTGAAGACCGTTGTTTTGCCCGCGCCGTTCGGGCCGATTAAGCCGACGATCTGCCCTTCTTCCACGTGAAACGAGACGGAATCCACAGCGGTGAGGCCGCCAAAGCGTTTCGTGACGGATTCTAAAATTAACATGTCACGCCCTCCCTTCGTTTTTTAACACGTTGGCGATAGGGAATTTGCGCGAACGCGCCGGGAGCAGCCCGCCTTTGCGGAAAATCATCATCAGCACCATCATCACGCCATAGACAAGCATTCTGGCGGAGGCAAAATCGCGGAACAATTCCGGCAGGCCAATCGCGAGAAACGCGCCGAAAATGACGCCGGGAATGCTGCCAGAGCCGCCGAGAATCACAATCAGAAACATCAGCACCGACTCCCAGAAGCTAAACGATTCCGGGGCGATAATTGTCATTTTTGCGGCGTACAACGTCCCGGCCATGCCAGCCCAGAACGCGCCGAGAATGAACGCCCAGAGCTTGTAATGTGCGGTGTCAATGCCGCTTCCTTCGGCGGCAATTTCGTCGCCGCGCAAGTAGTTCAGCGCCCGGCCAAAACGGGAATAGCGGTCCAAGCGGTAAAAGAGGAAGATGGTCAGCGCGACGAAAATCCAGATCAGATAAAAAAATTGCGGCGGGCGTTTGATGACATAGCCGAATAGCGAGGGGCGGGAAATGCCAAAAATGCCGTTCGAGCCGCCGGTAATGCCGAACACGTTGTTAATCAGCGCGATCCGAACGATTTCGCCGACGCCGATAGTCACCATGCAGAGATAATCACCGCGCAGATGGATAATCGGGCGGGCGATCACGGCAGCGAACAACCCAGCGAACAGCCCGGACACCGGCAGCAGCCAGAGGATCGGGATATGATAGCGCGTATTGAGAATCGCAGCGGTATAAGCGCCGACAGCGTAAAATGCGGCATGTCCCAGATTAAATAAACCCGCGTGACCGACAATCAGATTCAAACTCAGGCCGAGCAGCGCGTACAAGCCGACAGTATTCAGCACGTCAATCCAGTATTTGTTGAGATAGAGCGGCGCGAACACTAACAACACAGAGGCGATAATATACGGAATCGTCCGGCGATCTTTCATCATACTTTTTCCGCCACCCTTTCGCCTAACAAACCGGTCGGCCTGACAATCAGAATCACAATCAACACCAAAAAAGCAATCGCGTCTTTCCAGGCAATCGAAATATAGGCCGAACCGAGCGCCTCAATCACGCCGAGCAGCAGGCCGCCGAGCATCGCGCCGGGAATGTTGCCGATGCCGCCGAGAATCGCGGCGGTAAACGCTTTCAGGCCATACACCCAGCCCATCGTAAAATTCACCTGTCCGTAATACAAGCCAACCATCAGTCCCGCCATGCCGCCGAGCGCCGGGCCAATCAGAAAGACGATGAGAATAACGCGATCCACGTCAATCCCCATCAATCGGGCCGCCCCCTGATCAATCGCGGCGGCGCGAATTGCCGTGCCGAATTTCGTTTTCTGAATAAACAGATATAACGCCACCATCAAGACAACTGAAATCATAAATAACACGATCCGCATCAACGGAATCGAAACGCCGAACAACGCTATTGTCGTGTTTGGCAGCACATGCTGCGGATAGACTAACAAGCGCGCTCCATAGACCAGCATAATGGCGTTTTGCAACACAATGGATGCGCCGAGCGCCGACACGACGACCGACAGACGCGGCGAATTGCGGAGCGGGCGATAGGCGGTGCGTTCTAAAGCTGCGCCGACAAAGGCGGTTAACCCCATGACAAGCAGCGCCAAAACCGTAATGCCAATAAAGACGCCGAAGATGTTATGCAAGGCGATTGAAGTCAAAATCGTCATGCCGAGATACGCGCCGAGCGTAAACAGGTCGCCATGCGCAAAATTAATCAATTTCATGACGCCATAAACCATTGTGTAACCAAGGGCGATCAGCGCATAAATGCCGCCAATCGCGAGGCCGTTTGTAAATTGTTGTAGAAATTGTTCCATAAACTAACTTCGGCATTTATGCCGGAGAAAAAGATAAGAGTAGAGAATGACTAACTCAGACATTTATGCCGGAGAGATGGAAGGTTGACTCTTCACATGTTCGCATCTCCCCGGCTAACGCCCGGAGTTAGTCATTAGTCATTCGCTGTCAGAAGTTACGCATCACATCGAAGATAGGTTGAAACAGAACAAGACCTGCAAGTCAATGCATCTCGCAGGTCTTGTCATTTTTCATCGTGCCGCAAGGCGCTGATGTTGATTACTCCGCCTGCAACGCGAATTTTCCGCCGGTCACGCTATATACTTTGTAGAGTTCGCCGACGCGATCGCCTTTTTCATTAAACGACAACGTGCCTGTCAATCCGACAAACTCTTTGCCAGAATGGAGATATTCGGCAAGTTTATCGGCCTCTGTGCCGCCAGTCGCTTCGATAGCCGCAACTGCCACGCGGAAACCGTCGCCAGAGAGCACCGCCCAGATTGATCCCGGCGTTGCGCCGTTATATTTCGCGGCGTAGGCGCTTAAAAACGCTTTCGCTTCATCGGAGGGAAGGTCTTGCGGAACTGGCGGGCTTAAAAACAGATAACCTTCCGCCGTATCGCCTGCCACTTTCAGCAGATCGGGATTATTCGTGGCATCGCCGCCGAGGAATGGCGCGTCCCAACCCATCTCTTTTTTCTGTTTCAGGAGCAAGCCCGCTTCAGGATAATAACCTGTGAAGAAGACACCATCCGGCCCGGCAGCTTTCAGTTTGGTCAGAATTGCGGTATAATCGCGTTCTCCAGGCGTCAGCGCATCATAAAACACGATTTCGACTTTCCCTTCCAACAGGGCTTTGGCTTCGTCAGCTAATCCTTTGGAATAGGTGGTATTGTCGTGCAGAATCGCGACTTTCTTCCAGCCTTTTTTCTCAACGGTCTGAGCCGCCACGCGGCCTTGTTCATCGTCGCGGGTCGAGGTTCTAAAGAAATATTGCAGCCCTTTTTCCGTCAAACGCACTGCTGTCGAGCCGTTGGCAATCTGGATGATCTGGTTTTCATCATAAATCGTCTGCGAGGCTTCTGTCACGGATGAGCCATACGTGCCAATCACGGTCACGATGCCCTGCGTCGAAAGCTTTTGCGCGGCTAACGCAGCCGTTTTCGGATCGCCGCCATCATCTTCGGTAATCAGTTCCACCTGTTTGCCAAGCACGCCGCCTTTGGCGTTCGCTTCTTCGGCCAGCAATTCAACAATCTGCTTCATTTCCTGACCTTCGCTCGCCCATGATCCAGTCAACGGCGCCATCAAGCCGATTTTCACCGTATCCGCAGCCCCGGCCAGATTTGCCATCACACAAACCGCCAATGCCAACAACAATAGAGATTTTTTCATACGCTGTTACCGCTCCTTTTCTGCATGAGAGCGCCATCACCTTGCGACGCCCTCAGATACATGGATTTGTTGGGAATACAGAGGCTAAAATTGAGACAAAATTGTCTTCATGAAACACGAAGAATTCTGTCAAGAACTTTCTCTGAAAATAACCTGTATAATGCAACCTCCATAATAACTGTGAGAATGTTGGCAGACGTCACAACAGCGTCTATCAGCGTTCCCAATAACTGCGTGAGAGTGTATCAATTCTAATGGTTCTCGAGGGTAATAAGCTGCGCAGCAGGTTTTCGAATAAGCTGAGAAAAACGTTCTCTGAATGAATGAGGAAACAAGTATGCAATCATGCGATATCGCGGCGGTGCAATTTCTTGCCGTTTGACATTCGCACTCAAAACAAGATGGCGTGGACGCCATTCTTGTAAAGGATTATACAATATTTTAAGACTCGGGTCTTCTGGCGAACGATAGTATGAATCATCAAGATGAGAAAATGATGCCTTCGCCCCAATCAATAATCCGATATTTTTGGGGGGATTGCCTCCTTGTAAAATGAACATTTCGTCATACGTATAGGGATCGGTTACAAAAAATGAGTCAGGAGACATATTCGCATAATGGAGCAGTTCTTTGCTGATCTCGACGTTTTGTCCCCAGTTCCCGCTTAATAATAACAGAATTATATTGATTGTTACAATCAAGGCAACGCCTCCAAAACGCCACCTATTCGTTTTGACATGGGATTTGAGCATTCCCGCCATCAAAAGACAGGCTGGAAGCGCAAGTGGGTACCAATATCGAGTATCATGATCAAGAGGGAGGTACCGAAATGGATGCTGACTGCCGAAAGAGGCATACGCCCAATACATCAAGATCGTCAGCGTAATAAGGCGTAGAGACATTTCAAGTTTTGGCCATTTCAAAATGGCCATCACAACAGATAAACTAATCAGAATACCAAAGGCTTTCGAAAAAACCAGATTGATAAAAGGCCACCATATCCATGCGGGATTAATTTCTCCAGAAGAAAGCCTCAATGGAACAGCAAAGTTTTGATTTGAAAGATGCGTTTTAGATACAACCGAAAATTCATACAACGGATTGCCTGTTAAAATGGCATAGAGAGAAAAATTTAACGTCAGAAATCCCACAAATGCGATAATAAAAACCAAACTCCCTCGCCGCCATTCAAGTAAAGGAGGCCATTCCTTTAAGCTGACAGCAAGGGCAAATATGCCAACATAAAAAAGAAAACTGAGATGCGTAAAGATGGAAATGCCGAGCAACAATCCCCCAATAAGCGACAATGAACGGCGTTTGTCCGCCAGAAGAACCATGCTTGTCCCTACTGCGCAAAAACCATTGGCTAAACTATTTGCTACGGGATAAGAGGCGTGAGTAATATCCAATACCAGGAAGCATGCGAATATCCCAGACAAGAATCCTGTGACCTCATCCCAAAGTTTTCGGCCAGTCCACCAGCTTGCCATCACAAATGCAAGCGATCCGATCAGGCCAGGAAGAGCGAGCACCCATTCTTTGAATCCAAATAGACGAATTGACAACGCAAGCGCACTGTTAAACAATAAACGCGATTCCCAATGATTCGCAGGATGCGATTTCGGATGCAAGGCGAAATTCGCGTGAAACAGATCATCAAAGCCCCAGAGTCCTTCGAAAAAGATCACCCGAAGCAAAAGCCAAAGGCCAAGAAGAATACACATTGATTTAATTGGGGATTTCATGCTCCTTCTCCTTTATAATTATTAGCCAGACTTTTATTGATAAGTTCGGAAAGTTCTTTTACCCTATGATTAACACCATCGAGAACAATTCCACAGGCCGCAGTAAGAAAAGATAATATCATAAGACCTGAAGCCAAAATTGCTGTGGGAAAACGCTCGACTTTGCCCGTTTGCAAAAATCCAATGATCGGGATGCTGCCAAGGAGCATTCCCAATAAAGCAAAACCAATCGCAATCATCCCAAAAAAAAGTAAAGGACGATATGCCTTAAAAATATCAACAATCTTCAAAAGTACGCGTGCGCCATCATGAAATGTGCGTAATTTAGATGCAGACCCTTCTGGACGCACTCCATAAGGAATAGGAATTTCCTGAATAACAAAATTTCGGTATAATGCCTGGAGGGTCATCTCTGTTTCAAGCTCGAACCCTTTTGAAACAATCGGCACTTCTTTGACAAAACGACGATTAAAAACGCGATAACCAGACATAAGGTCTTGTAAATTGCCATGAAAAATCTTATTCACCGCATTAGCAACGAGACGGTTTCCGAACAAATGAAAATTTCGAAAAGAGTGCTCACCAAATTCAACCAGGCGATTTCCAACAACCATATCGGCTTTCCCTTCGACAATCGGCGCGATTAAACTCAGAACTCTGGACGCAGGATAGGTATCGTCTCCATCAACCATGATATAAATATCTGCTTCGATATCTCGAAACATTGATTCGACAACAAATCCCTTTCCCTGGCGTTTTTCAAATCGAACAATTGCCCCGGCCTCTTTGGCTATTCGAGAAGTGTCGTCTAGAGAATTATTATCATACACATAAATTTTCGCATGCGGAAGTTGCTGACGAAAATCGTCTACAACTTTTTTGATTGTAATTGCTTCATTTTTGCATGGAATCAATACCGCCGTTTCTAACAGATTAAATTGTTTAGCTTCGGGATTCATCATATCCTCCTGCGTTAAAAGAATTTTCCGTAAATTCTATTCTACCTTCTTCCAAGATTGATAAGGTCTTCAATTCTCATTATGATTTACGCTCAGCATATCGGAATCCGATCAGTTTATAAATCAATTTTGCCACCGCAAAGGGCGAGTTTGGATCAGTGTCTCGATAGGAAAGTTCCACCACATCCGCGCCGACCACTTCTTTGGTTTTAAAAATAAATTGAAGCAACGTCATCACCTCGTCCCAGAAAAATCCACCCGGTTCTGGGGTGCCGGTGCTGGCGATCACGCTCCAATCAAACACATCCACATCAATCGTCAGAAAGACCGGATTCGGCAGGCGGCGAATCACTTCGCGCACGATTTCCGGCCCTTGCCGATAGAGATGCATCGGGAAAAAGGCGAGATGCTCGCGTTCTGCACGTCGCGCTTCTTCAACGGAAAAACTCCGCATCCCAATATGCAGCGTATAGGGCGTCATTTCACGGATACGCGCCATCACACAGGCGTGACTGAGCGGGCTTCCTTCGTAAGTTTCGCGCAAATCCGCGTGCGCGTCAAGTTGAATGACTGACATCTGACCGTATTTTTCCGTCAATGCCCGGAAAAAGCCGCTGCTGATGGAATGATCTCCGCCAATCACAATCGGGAATTTATCCTGCGCGATAAGAGCGGTCGTCTGTTGATAGATCGTCTGAATCATCTCAACCGCGTCCGGCAGAATCTCCGGCGGCGCAAGCGTGGAAATGCCGACGCGATACGGCTCGTATTCCAGCAACTCGTCGTAGAGTTCGACGTATTGCGATGCCTCAATCACCGCCTCTGGCGCGCGTCCTGTCCCTGCGCCGTAGGAAATGCCTCCTTCATACGGAAAAGGGAGGATAACAACGTTTGCCTTTTCAAACTCAGTAAATTCAGGGGGAATTCCTAAAAATTGTTTCTCATTCAGTTGCATAACGAACGTCAAAGCCTTAACGCAAAAGGCGCAACGGACGCGAAAGACGCAAGCGTAAAAAAGTGTTGTTGACGTTTGCGTCTTTCGCGTCCGTTGCGTTACATTGTTATTAAGAGTTCTCGCACCATCTCCTGCAAGCCTCATCAAGAGAATTTCGCATCTCCGGCAGGCGCGAGACAAGCTGTTTCGGCTGCCGCACCGCGCATTCCTCAAGCACGTATGCGCTCAGGAGCGGAAAGATCACGCTGTATTCGCCCCAGATTTGCACGAGTTTTTCATCGTCGGTATGGCGGTATTTGCCCCACGTCACGGCCTCGTTGAAGGTACAGCTCGACAGACTTCCTTCGCGCTCGACCGCCGTGCCGATCTGCAAGCCGCGATCCGCGCCTTCGAATTCGATGCCGAGAATCTGACTGATGGTCGGGCCAGTCTGCTGGATAAAATTTTTCGGGCCACCGCCGCCTAATTCGACAAACCCAGTGCCGCCTGCGCCAAACGCGATGGCAGCGGAATCAAGAATGTCGCGCTGCGGCGAAAGCAACAGCGGATACCCTTCGCGGTCGGTGCGAGCAAAATTCATGGCAATCGAATGATTCGTCAGCGAATCCCAGAAAATCGGCACGCCGAGCTTCGCAGCAGTGGCGACGAAACTCCGTTCAGGATGCGGCGCATGTTCTGCTGTCCATTTGCCGAGAAGATAATTAATTTCCCAACTGGCAAGTGTATGGTCAGATAAGGCAGCATAGCAGTCTTTCACAAATGTTCGAATCAGATCGTCCTGCGCTTCCAGCGTTTCTTTTTCGCGGATGCCGATGTCATAAATCCGCGTGTCGCCATGCTGGCGCAGCAGATCGTCATCCCAATGCGGACTGATCGATTTGACCGGCAGATCGAACGCAAAATGCAAATCGTGATACACCTGCGCTCCGGTCGAGCAGATCACGTCGAGAAATCCGGCTTGCAGCAGAGAAATCACCATGCCGCCCATGCCGCCGGCGATGCCAGCGCCCGCGATGCCAAGCCAGATGGCGTCGCCCTCCTGAATCATCCGTTTAAACAGTTCCGCGCCCCGCAGCACGTGACGCGCTTCGAACGAGGTCTGCCCCATATAGCGCACAAGTTCGGGCACAGACAGGCCGGGGCGCAACGGCTGAGGCACGATGTCGGGCGCATGATGAAATAATGAAGTGTGGTGCATATATATCTCCTAAAAAACCTCCCAGGTCTTCGAAGCCTGGGAGGTTTGGTGCATTAGTCCAATAACATCACGGCGCAGGCGACGACGGTCGTCCAGAGGCCATCTTTATGTCCTTCGGCGGTTTGCGCGATGCTCCGGCTGACGAACTGGCGATTTTTATCTGCGACGTACATTTTTTTGCGCTCATCCCAGGCGGAATCAATATCCAATTCGATGCCAAGCGTTGAAGCAAGCATGGTGGCGGCCAAATCTTCGGCAAAATCCGCCGCTTTTTTATTCGTCGTGCCAAAGCCATGATGTTCGCTGATGTAACCGTATTGTTTTTTATCTTTCGGCTGCGCCAATCCAATCGCGGCAGCCACTAAGCGATTTGGCTCGTTTGTCGCTTCCCTCGCCATCACGACAAACGTGATCTGCCCGGGTTTCAGGTGTTTTAATCCTTCTTCTCTTGAGATAATTTTACAATCCGGCGGAAAAATACTGGAGACGGTGACGAGGTTGCAAATTTCGATGCCAGCGTCACGCAGCGCAATCTCAAAACTTTGCAGTTGATTGCGGTGAAATCCCACGCCTTTCGTAAAAAACATCCGTTTAGGAATCAAATCGTCCATCATGCGCCTCCTCTATTGAGAAAAATAGTTGATTTTGCAGGCGATATCGTATGCATAATTCCAAAATATCCGAGGCGTCAACGCTTGCGTTGGCTTTCGCGTTAAATTGCCAACGCAAGCGTTGACACTCCTGAACGTGTCCAATCATGACGATCTGTGCTCGAAAAACCCCACAGGCCATCCGTGATTTTGTCAAGCAGAATACAACGAGAGAATCGCTTTTCCTGCGAAATTTCGTTGACAAAAGAGAGATAAAGAAACCTCACAGGTGCTGTTTATGTGTGTGGTTTTTGTTTGCGTATTATTTTTGTTCCATAAAGGTTCTGTTATCTTGCTATGAACGAACAGCACAGACTTGAAATTCAACAAATTATTCGCCGCGCGTTGGAAGAAGACCTCGGCGATGGCGATATTACCACGAACGCGACGATTCCGGCAGACTCGCGCTTGACAGGCCGATTTATCGCCAAAGAACGCGGCATTATCGCCGGATTAGAAGTGGCAGCGCTGACATTTGCGGAACTTGATCCGCAGGCGCAGATGATTTGTCACGTCCAGGACGGCGAGCGCGTGGAAAAGGGCGTCGAAATTGCCCGCGTGAGCGGACAGGGATGTGCCATTCTCAGCGGCGAGCGGGTGGCCTTGAACCTCTTGCAGCGCATGTCCGGCATCGCCACGCTGACGCGGCAATTCGTGGAAGCGGTCGCCGGAACGTCCGCCGTGATTCTCGATACGCGCAAAACGATGCCCGGCCTGCGTATTCTCGATAAATACGCAGTGCGGCTCGGAGGCGGGCAAAATCACCGGTTCGGCTTGTATGATATGGTGATGATTAAAGATAATCATATCGCGGCAGTCGGCTCAATTACGCAGGCGGTCGCGCAAGTGCGGGCGCATGACGCGCAGCGCCGCCCGATTGAAGTTGAAGTCAAAAACCTTGAAGAACTCGCGGAAACGCTGCCGCTGAACGTGGAGCGCATTCTGCTGGATAATATGACGCCCGACACGATGCGCGAAGCCGCGCGCCTCACGAATCGCCGGACGCCGCTCGAAGCCTCCGGCAACGTCTCGCTGGAAAATGTCGCCGCCATCGCCGCGACCGGCGTGGATTATATCTCCATCGGCAAATTGACGCATTCGGTCAAAGCGTTAGACATCAGCCTGCTATTGAGTGAAATGTGAGCATATCCATTCTCATTTCATCATCGCTGCTGCAAATACGATAATATCTGTAGAGGTGAGGTTTCCTCGCCCTAAAATTGGCAAGGGAACCTCGCCCCTACGATTTCGGAATAAATATGAATCATGACACTGACGTGTTAATTATCGGCAGCGGCATCGCCGGATGCGCCGCCGCGCTTGCATTAGCGGACGCTGGCGTTGCCGTCACCGTCGTGACGCGGGCGCAAGCGCCGGAAGAATCGAACACGCTCTACGCGCAGGGCGGCATTATTTACAAAGGCGAACAGGATTCGCCCGACTTGTTAGCGGAAGACATTCTCCGCGCCGGCGCAGGACATTCTTTTCCGCCAGCAGTGCATATTCTCGCGCAAGAAGGGCCGGAGATTGTCGAGCGCCTGCTGATTGAGGCGGCGAATGTGCCGTTCGACCGCAATGAACGCGGCGCGCTGTCGTTAGCGCGGGAAGGGAGTCACTCCGTGTCGCGCATCATTCACGCTGCCGACGCGACAGGAAAAGCGATTGAACTCGCCTTAATTCGCAAGATTCAGGCGCATCCCAATATCACGCTGCTGACCGGGCACACGGCGATTGATCTCTTGACGCCATCGCATCATTCCCGCAACCGATTGGCGATTTACGAGCCACGCGCCTGCGTCGGCGCGTACATCTTCGACCAGCAGACCGGCAATGTGCGCCGTTGTTTCGCCAGGGCGACGATCTTGGCAACTGGCGGATTGGGACAGATTTTCCTGCGCACCAGCAATCCGGTCGGCTCGCGCGGCGACGGCCTCGCAATGGCGAACCGCGCCGGAGCGCGCATCATCAATGCCGAATTTATCCAATTTCATCCCACGACGTTTTACCATCTCCATGCGCCGCATTTTTTGATTTCCGAAGCTGTGCGCGGCGAGGGCGGGCGACTCGTGCATGAAAACGGCGAGCCGTTCATGGCGAAATACGCGCCGGAATGGAAAGACCTCGCACCTCGCGATATTGTCGCCCGCGCCATTCATCAGGAAATGCTGGAGCGCGGCTTGCAGCACGTCTATTTAGATTTGCGCTCCTACATCCCGGAGTCGCGCATCCGCGAGCATTTTCCAACCATTCTCGCCACGTGCAGGCAATACGGCGTTGACATCACGCAAAACCTCGTGCCGGTCGTGCCGGCGGCGCACTATTTTTGCGGCGGCGTCTGGGTGGATGCGTGGGGCGAGACCACCATCAAAAATCTCTACGCTGTCGGCGAAGTGGCCTGCACCGGTGTGCATGGTGCGAACCGGCTTGCCAGCACGTCGCTGCTGGAAGGCGCGGTCTGGGGCAATCGCGCTGCGCAGCAGATTCTCCGCGACCTGCCGGAACGCGAGATCCCGCATCGCGGCGACATCCCGGAATGGCGCGATGACAGCCAATTTCCGCCCGATCCCGCGTTGATCGCGCAGGACATGAGCAGCGTCAAGCATATCATGTGGAATTACGTCGGCCTGATTCGCACGTCGCACCGCCTGAAACGCGCGTTGCGGGAATTGCAGCATTTAGAAATCGAAATCGAGCATTTTTATCGCGTCGCCACGCTTTCCGACAGCCTGCTCGGGCTGCGCAATGCCGTCCGCACCGCGCTGATTGTGACGCAGGCCGCCTGGGAAAACACGCAGAGCATGGGGTGTCATTATCGGGAGTAGAACATAACCGAAAAATAGCACGCTGATGACCTGATTGGACGGATTGACACTGATTTTTTTGATGATTGTTTTATCAGGATTGTTCAGGATCATCAGTCCAATCAGTGTGCTGTTTTTTCGTGTATTTTATGTGTTTCGTGGTTAAAATATGAGCGAATATTTTCTCGCGGATTACACGGGCGGCGCGTTTCGGTTTTTTGATACCGCGCATATCGCCGCGCTGCTACTGACGGTTGCGCTGTGTCTCTTTTTTATCGTCTTTCGCCGCCGTTTCACGCCGACACAGCGCCGCGCCATCCGCGTAAAAATGGCGGCGCTGCTGCTCGCCAACGAAATCGGCTATCATCTCTGGCGCATCGTGACGCAGCGCTGGTTTCTCGACACCATGACACCATGCTGCCACTGCATTTGTGCAGCGCGCTTGTCTGGACGAGTGCGATCATGCTGCTGACGCGGAGTTACCGGCTGTACGAATTCATCTATTTTTTAGGCATCGGCGGCGCGACGCAAGCGCTGCTGACGCCGGACGCCGGCATCTACGGTTTTCCGCATTATCGCTGGTTTCAGACGTTTCTCGCGCATATTCTGATCGTCTCCAGCGTGGTATATATGACCGCCGTCGAACGCTATCGGCCAACCTGGAAATCGCTGAAACGGGCGATTATCGCGCTCAACATCTACGCCGCGTTTGTCGGAGTCGTAAATGCGTTATTAGGAAGCAATTACCTCTTTATCGCCCGCAAGCCCGATATTCCAACATTGCTTGACCAGTTAGCCCCCTGGCCATGGTATATCCTGGAATTAGAGGTGCTTGCTCTTATCGTATTCGTTCTGCTCTACGTTCCGTTTGCGTTCTATGATTGGAAGGACGCCAACGCGAAAAGGCCAAAACCAAATGAACCTATTCGAACAGATTACCTCGATCAAAGATGAACGCGTCGTCGCCGCCAGAGAATTAGCGTCTGCCGCCGGACGCGAACGTGCGCGGAAATGCCTGTTAGAAGGAGAAGAAATTCTTGAATGGGCGCTTGCCGCGAACGTGCCGATTGAGCAGGTCTTCTTTCATGCCAAAATCGGTGAGCATCCGCTGCTGACGCGGCTGCACGCGGCGCAGATTCCATGTTATGCCGTCACGGACGGCATTTTAAAAAAAATCAGCGACACCGCCTATCTGATTCCCTTTCTCGGCGTCGGTAATATTGCGCATATTTTAAGCGAACCGACGCCTTTGCAGGATTTTGTCGTGCTGCTGAATGACGTGCGCGATTATGGCAACCTCGGCACGATCCTTCGCACGGCGCGGGCGTTCGGCATTCACGATATTTTGACGACCTCGCCGCAGGCCGATGTCTGGTATAAAAAAGTGGTGGAAGCGTCACGCGGCAAAGTGTTCGACATCCGGCTGCAACGTTTTCCTTCGCCGGAAGCCGCCTGCGCCGAATTACATCGGCAGGGCTTTCAAATTGTCGCCACCAGTCCGCGCGCGCCGACGCTGCAAAGTGTGGCGCGATTGCAGCCGAAGCCGATTGCGCTGGTTGTTGGCAATGAAACCGAAGGCGTCTGCGATGCCGTCTTTTCGCAGGCGGATTTGGTTGTGCAGATTCCGATGAGCGGGCAGGTGGAATCGCTGAATGTCGGCGTGGCAACCGGCATCAGCGTCTATGAACTCAAACTGAAATTGGTGATGGCAATGCTGACAAATTATATTCGAAGCACGTTAGGACGCGACGTGAATGTGGCGGGCAAGCTGATTCAGCAGGCGTTAGATGCGCGACTGCGCTCGGTATCGGCGTTTAACAGCGCTCAGGTGATTTTTTTGATGGTGTTGAAATGCGACCAGACCATGTCCATCGAGCACGTCGGGAAAGATATGGCGATGTTCGGCGATGAAC
Organism: Candidatus Moduliflexus flocculans; assembly: GCA_000739515.1. Taxonomy (GTDB): domain Bacteria; phylum Moduliflexota; class Moduliflexia; order Moduliflexales; family Moduliflexaceae; genus Moduliflexus; species Moduliflexus flocculans. Next base: position 381,453 of record DF820458.1, on the reverse strand, counting down.
TTCAAGCGCTGCTCGATCCGCTGCGGACAGAAGGCTTGATTCACGAGGAAAGCGGACTGTTGCGGCTGACTGAAAAAGGAGAATTGCTGTTAGGGCAGTTCTGGAGCATTGTCGAATCAACCGAAGATGAACTGCTGCAAGGCTTTTCGGCAGACGAACGCCAGCAGTTCCGCGATTTTCTGCGCCGCCTGCACGCCAATTGCATCCGCGTCATGACGCCGCAAGCGTAAAAAGATCGGCATTCATTCAAACGAACTCGATCACACCTCACGGGTTTTAGAAACCTGTGAGGTGTTTTTTACGAGACCTCTTTGACGGCGATACCGCACGTTCAGCATTGAATTTTTCCTCTTTTTCCCTCTCTTTGTTTCTACTGTATTGACACAGAACGTTATGGACAGAGCTGTCAGACACCTTGAAGGTGTCTGACAGCTTTTCCCTGCCCACAACCTCTTGTGTCATTACATCTAACGGATTGCGAAATTTTTTGATCTTCATAAAATTTTCTTGACATATTAGTTCTATATAGTACATTACGATATAATATATTTTTATACAGAAGTATACTATTATCTATCACGCTGTCAGACACCTTGAATCGGAGGAATTATGGAGACAACAACCATCAAAGAAGTCAGCCTGAAACTTATTGAATCTGCCGAAGCCGCGTATTTAACGAATATCGGGAGCGATGGTTTTCCTAATACCCGCGCCATGTTGAATCTGCGCAATACGACGCAATACCCCGGCCTGCGGGACTTTTTCAGCAAACTTGACCCGTTCCAACTCTATTTCAGCACGAACACCGCTTCACGCAAAGTGACGCAAATGAAAGAGAATCCGAACGTGTCGGTCTATTACTGCCAGCCGAAGTCGTTTCATGGCGTGATGCTCGGCGGCAAAATCGAGATCGTCGAGGATGACAACATCAAGCAGGCGCTCTGGCAGCCGGGCTGGGAAATCTATTATCCCAAAGGATTCAATGATCCGGATCATACCGTGTTGCGCATGTCGCCGCTCTTTTTGCGCGGTTGGTATCACTTGCAGCGATTGGAACTGACCTTTTAGACCACGAAACACACGAAAGACACGAAAAGATCGCACATCAGTTTTGTACCGCCGACGAGGACGTCGGCGGTACGTCACGCATGACCAAATTTTGCGTGTTTCGTGTCTTTCGTGGAGAAAACTCTATGAAACCGAATCGAGAAGGGGGCTTTTTGATTGCCAAGATTCATCAGGCTGCCGGACGGATTTTTGCCGCGAAACTAAAGGCGTACAACATCAGCGACATCAATCCGGCGCAGGGGCGGATTCTGTTCGTATTGTGGGAGCAAGACGGCATTTCGATCAATGAATTGGCAAAACGCGCGTCGCTTGGCAAATCCACGCTGACGAGCATGTTAGACCGCCTGGAAGACGCTGGATTCGTGCGCCGCGTGCCATCGCCAGATGACCGCCGGGCGATTTTGATTGAACGAACGCAGAAAGACAAAGACCTGCAAGCCGTCTATCTCGCCGTCTCGCAGGAAATGAACGACCTGTTTTATCGCGGCCTGAGCGACGAGGCGATTGACACCTTTGAACAGACGCTGCGCCAGATTCTTGAGAATGTGACAGGCGCGGAACATCCGATTAATGAGGAGGATTGACATGAATCAGACCTTAGAAACACTTCAAAATTTGCGTTCAATTCATGGGAATTTTTCGGAACGCGACATTTCCGAACAAGATTTGCGCACGATTATCGAAGCGAGTCTTCGCGCCGCCAATGCGTCAGCGCGGCAAGGCTATTCGGTGATTGTGGTTGAAGATCGGGATACCATGAAAAAATTATGCGGATATGCCGGAAGCAAGGGGTTGGTGTTCTGCGCCGATTTGACGCGCATCGCCGCCATCGCGAAGCACCTCAATCATCCGTTCGACGCCGATGGCGTGCCACAATTTATCACCAGCGCAGTTGACGCGGTCTTAGTGGCGCAAACTGCCGTCATCGCCGCGAAATCATTGGGCATTGATTCGCTCATCACTAACGGCATCCATCGCGGCGACATGGAGCGCGTCTTCACGCTGCTGAACCTGCCGGAAAAACATTGTTTTCCCGTGATTATGGTCGTGTTCGGCTATCCGACCAAAGAGCCGGATCATCGGCAGGAACGCTGGAACGGAGCAGGCGTCGTGCATTATGGCGTCTATCATCCGCTCACCACAGCACAAGCCGAGGAGATGGTTCGGAAATATGACGATCCAGAGGCGCATCTTGGCCTGAGCGACACCTGGAAGCCGAAAAGGCTTGCGCATTACTGGGATTGGTTTTTCACCGTCTGGGTCGGGAGTTTTGCCAAAGCGACCGGGAAATCGCAGATGGCGCAAATCCTGGAACGAATCGGCTTTTTGTTTCCCTAAACCAATGCGTTATTTCCCTTGACGCGCAGGCGTCACTCTAAAAAAACGACAATGTGGCCGTTGCGCCACATTGTATTCGAATCATTGACTATTCACGAACTCTCAGGAGGAATCTCATGTTGAAACGAATGTTGCGTTTGTTGTCTGTAAGTGTCATGATTACGATGATAGTGATGGTCAGTTCTGCCGCTTTCGCCCAGGACGATGTCAGCAAGATCGAAATCACGAGCCAGCAGGTCGCTGATGGCGTCTATGTCTTAAATACTGTGACAGGCGGCAATATCGGGCTGTCGGTTGGCGATCAGGGCATTTTTATGGTGGATACGGGACAGGCCGTCGAATTGATGGACAAAATCATGGCGGAAATTTCGAAAATCAGCCCGCAGCCGGTGCGCCTCGCGCTGAATACGCACTGGCATTTCGATCATATCGCCGGAAACGAATATCTCGGACAAAAAGGCGTGACGCTGCTGTCGCATGAAAATGTCTGGAAACGCCTGACGACGGAACAAAAATTGACGGCGTTCAATATGACGATTCCACCAGCCGCGAAAGAAGGACAGCCGGTGGAAACCTTCAGCGATGCAATGACGCTGCATCTCAATGGCGATGACATCGTCATCTCTCATCCCGGCGCGGCGCATACCGATGGCGATGCGCTTGTGTATTGGCAGAAAGCGAACGTTTTGCAGACCGGCGACCTGTATTTTGAGGGCTTATATCCGTTTATTGACGTGGAACATGGCGGGTCAATCAATTTCATGATTGATGTGGCAACGAAAGTCATGGAGACGATCAACGACACGACCAAAATCATTCCGGGGCATGGGCCGGTGTCGGATAAAGCGAAAATGCAGGCGTATGTCGCCATGCTGACCGGCATCCGCGACAACATCCGCGCGCTGATTGCCGAAGGCAAGACGATGGAAGACATCGTGGCCGCCAAACCGACGCAGCAATTCGACAACATTTGGGGCAAAGGCTTTCTCACGCCGGATCAATTTACGCAGCTTGTCTATTCCGATTTGATCCGCGAAAAGAAGTAAGAACACTTTCCCCTCTGACAGGGTTTCAAACTCCTGTCAGGGGCGGCCTTGAGGAGTCGAATTATGGATGTCTATGAAGCGATTTCGCGCCGCATGACGATTCGCGAATTTGAAGACCGGGAGATTCCGGCGGAGATCATTCGCAAGTTGCTCGTCGCAGGCTTGCAAGCTCCAACGAATGACCATTTGCGGCAATGGGAATTTATTCTTGTGCAGGATATGGCGACACGCGAAAGGCTCATCAGCCTCATCAATTCATCGCGAACGAAAAGCGACGCGGAAACGCTCGTCAATCAATGGGGCATGACGGATTCATCTCAACGCGACATGTATCTCGACGCGATTCCAAAACAATACGCTATGCTATTCCGCGCCGGATGCTTGATGATCCCCTGTTTTCGCCCCACCGGGGAACTGCTTCAACCAGAAACGCTTTCGTCGTTAAATAGTTTTGCCTCCATCTGGTGCTGCATTGAAAATATCCTGATTGCCGCCGCAGCCGAAGGCATTTTCGGCGTGACGCGCATCCCGGCGGAACGCGAACGCGAGCATCTTCGGCGCGTATTAAATATTCCAGAAGCGTATGAAGTCCCCTGTTATTTGGCGCTCGGCTATCCTGCGCCGACAGCCAAACGGCTGAAACAGCATGAGATCAATATCGAAGAAAAAATTCATCTGAACGCCTGGTAAGAAGCCCAAAAATAAACCTCACAGGTTTCAAAAACCTGTGAGGTATTCTGGAGGTAACGCCGTCATGAAATACTTCCGCGAAACATCTCTCTCGTCATCTCCATAAATGCTTGTAAAATTGGGGAGCGCCACGAATTTTTGTGCCACATCATCAATAATTTGGCATTCAGGCAGGGATTCTTCCAGGGCAAGACAATGAGTCGCCCTGCGGAAATATCCTCTTGTACGGCGATACGCGGGAGAATAGTCAGACCGATGCCGGTCATAAGATATTGCTTAATCGCGCTAATGCTGTTGACATCCATCACCACGACAGGCTCTATTTTTTCTGCGGCCAATGTTTTTTCAAACATCATGCGATAACTACAGTCCGCTTTTGGAAGAAAAATCAGTTCATGCTTCAAGTCGTGCGTCGCGATCTTCTTTTGTTTCGCCAAACGGTGTTCCGGATGAACAACGAGCGCTAATGGGACGGAGAACAATGTTTCGGTTTCTATTTGCGCAGACTGATACGTATCGTTAATTAAAAAGGCCAGATTCGTAATCCCCGATTGCAGTTCTTTCGGCAGGCTGTAATAGGAACAGCCGTTGAAATTTAACCTGATTTTAGGGAATTGTTGATGGAACTGCTTTATCAGAGGAGGCACATAGTAAATGCTCATCGTTTCAGGGATGCGGATCGTTAACGATCCTTGCGGTTCATTAAGCTTCGTGACTTCGGCTTTGATTTCCTCCTCAAGTTCCAGAATTTGCTGAGCATATTGCAGCAATAATTCTCCCGCTTCCGTTAACATAATCTGTTTTCCCGAACGGATAAATAACGACACATTCAAATCTTCCTCTAATGTCCTGATCTGTTCAGACACCGTTGATTGCGCATAATGCAAAACATTGGCGGCCTGATGAAAGCTGCGCAATGTTGCTACCGTGCGGAAGGTCTTCAATTGACGAAGTTCCATATCCTCCATCTTTCCTTCGATATTTCCGATATGTGTTTTCGGAAAATATCATGATCTGCTGTCAATTCGTAAAAGAGCGTTCGAATCACTTATTCTGCAAGACGCGATCTTCATCTATCGGAATTTACGATAACATCTATCAAAAAACATCGTTTGACTCAACATTTACGATGCATTATTATGGCGTTGTATTTGAAAAAGTTAAAGTTTGTCAACCCATTTTTATCCCGGTCAGCGGATAATGATGAATGAAAATCACATCTACACAAGGAGAAAACCCGTATGGACATTCAACAAATTGAACAGAACACATTCGGATATTATCAGGCAGGCTTTCATTGTGCCGAGGCTATTTTACAGGCGATCACAGAAGCGTTCGGAGCAAAAGAACAGGCGAACATTCCAAACATGGCCTCCGCTTTTTGCGGAGGAGTCGGCGGCACAAAACAAGATATTTGCGGTGCGCTAACCGGGGGACTGATGGCAATCGGCGTGCTGTGTGGTCGCCAAACACCTGATAAAGATTTACGCGATGTAAAAGCTCTGGCATCAGATCTGCGCGCTCAATTTCTTGCGGAATACGGTTCAACCCAGTGCCAAGCCGTACTCAACAAACTTGGCCAGCAAGAACATGCGATGAAATGCAAAGCCTTGACCGCGCATGTCGCCGGGGTATTAGCTCAGTTACTCCTTGAAAAAGGGCTTGCTCTATGAACGTTGCAGAGACGCTCCGCCGGGGCGTCTCTATGGGAATACGCGATAGATCGGGGGTAGAGGAACTATATTTTATAGCGTGTTTGTGGATCACTATAGTCGCCAATAGGAGTGTCAAATCTCGATTTGACCGCGCAATCGAGATATCGCACTTCTGTCTTCCTGGTTGAACAGTTATGAATAATGCTATAGAACGAGTTAACGGGAATTGTGAATATAAGGCTGCGATGCGCTTTTTAAGAAGATTTCCTTGACAAAGAGCGCCTGTCGCGTTGTGTTGCCCGTGCGTTCTTTATGAATTGCTAGAAATCGTTTTATTCAACGGTGTTAGGGGTGCCCTTGCAGAAAGGGCTGAGAGTACACCCTATAACTTGATCTGGATCATGCCAGCGAAAGGAAACACTGCTCGCGTTTACCGTACATCTCATAGGCGGAGCGTCCTTTCGCGCTCCGCCTATTTTTTTTGTTCATTCGAAAGGAACACACCATGAGTACATTGCTTGATGAGGTCTGGCAGGGAAAGACGCCGCAATGCCTCGCGTCAATCGCGGATGATGAAGGCAACACTGGCGACGAACTTCGCGCGAATTTACTGAGCGGCTCGGTCGTGATTCCGCGCAACCCGAATCATTTGGCACTGCAACCAATTGCTATCGGCGCGGGCTGCCGCGTAAAAATTAACGCCAATATCGGCGCGTCGCCGTTATCCTGCCGATTCGAGGACGAATTGGCGAAACTACGCGCTGCAATCGAATGCGGGGCTGATGCCGTCATGGATTTATCCATCGCGGGCGATGTGCGCAGATTTCGAACGCGCGTGCTTGCGGAAAGCTCCATTCCGGTTGGAACGGTTCCGCTGTACGAAGCGATGCTTGGCGTAAGTAGGCCGGAAGAATTGACGATCACGCATTTTCTTTCAGTGATGGAAGCACAGGCGCGAGAGGGCGTGGATTTTATGACGATTCACGCGGGATTTCAGCAGCGCCATCTGCCGCTGCTGAAATCCCGCGTGATGGGCGTAGTCAGTCGCGGCGGCTCGATTTTAGCGCAATGGATGCGGCAGCACAACCAGGAAAATTTCCTGTATGAGCATTTTGACGACATTCTCGCTATTGCCAGCGCGTATGACGTGACACTGTCGCTTGGCGACGGTCTGCGTCCCGGTTGCAGCGCCGACGCGAACGACGCTGCGCAATTCGGCGAATTAGACACGTTAGGAGAACTTGTGCGGCGCTGTCGGGCGGCTCGCGTGCAAGTGATGGTCGAAGGGCCAGGGCATGTGCCATTAGATTTGATTGAAGAAAATGTCCGAAGGCAGAAAAGTATTTGCGACAATGCGCCATTTTATGTGTTAGGGCCGTTAGTGATTGATTATGCTGCTGGTTATGACCACATCGCAGGCGCGATTGGCGGGGCGCTCGCAGCATGGCACGGCGCGGATTTTCTCTGCTATTTGACGCCCGCCGAACATCTGCGCCTGCCGTCGCTCGATGATGTGCGCGAAGGTGTCATCGCTTCAAAAATCGCGGCAGCAGCGGCAGACCTCGCCCGCAAACGTCCCGCCGCGATTCGTCGCAACCGCGAAATGTCGCAGGCGCGGCGCGACTTTGATTGGGAACGGCAACAGCAGCTTGCCATTGATCCGATGAAGTTTTGCCGGTATCTTGAAAAAGCAGAACAGGCAGAAGAAGATCGTGATATTCCATGTACGATGTGCGGCGATTGGTGCGCCATGAAACGGGAGGCGTGATGTGAACTCAGAACATCTGGTAATCATTGATTTTTCAGGGACACTCAGCATAGATGCTGTATTATTCAGTCTGGATGACGAATTGACGGAAGCATTGTGCGATTCCGGCCTCTGGCAGCTTGGCTTAAACAGTCTCAACATGTTCTGGCAGGACGTGATTGCGCCGACCTGGGCAGCAGGAGCGACCAGCACCATCGGATATGCCGGAACGCTGATAAAAGCGTTGAAACAGCGTCTTCACTGCTCGGAAGAAGAACTTCGTCGCAGCGTCTCCGTCTTTGCCGCAAATTATTTCGCGCATTCCACGATTCACCCCGCCTGGAAGCCGATTCTTCAACAATTATGCGTCGATCCGGCGATCAAACTCGTCGTCGCCACTGATCATTATGCGGAAGCAACTGAATTAATTCGCGTTCAACTCGCCGCTCTCGGCATTTCAGGCGCATTGATCGCGAATTCGGCGGACATCGGCGCGTTTAAGGCTGAACGCGCTTTCTGGGAGCATGTTCGCGCACAGCTTGCCAATCAACAGTTCAATCGCATCAGCGTGATTGATGATTTCGGCGCGAACGAATCGCAACGCGACAGCTACGCCGCCGAAGTCAAAATCGCAAAACGCCAGACCGAGATGACAGCGCTCATCATAGAAATATTCCGCTGTCCCGTCAAGGTTTTCCCGTTCATCGGAAAGGGAAACGAATTTAGGGCTTGCTGTAACTTGAATTCGTTCCCTTCTTCAATTCGATGTTATTCTTATGATGAAGAATTCACAGGTTGCGTGACTCGCGCAGCCGCGTTTCTTATGCGGTAGGGTGGGATTGTAATCTCACCCTACTACACTATTTCGTAAGTCTTCAGGAGTGTCAAATCAAGATTTGACACTCCTGAAATCTATTAAAAATTCCTAAAACTGTGTATTACCCCCAAAATAGAGGAGAAATACTCATGAAAATCACTGTAGAATCGCTCTGGTCAGATATTGTGAACATCCGCCAACAGTCGCCGTTAGTGCATAATATTACGAACTACGTGGTGATGAACACGACCGCCAACGCGCTGCTTGCGCTCGGCGCATCGCCAGTCATGGCGCATGCCGTCGAAGAAGTCGCGGACATGGTGAATATCGCAGGCGCGCTCGTCATCAATATCGGCACGTTAAGCGAGCGCTGGATTCAGGCCATGTCGCGTGCCGCAATGCAGGCCAACCAACAAGGCGTTCCGATCATTCTCGATCCGGTTGGCGTCGGCGCAACAGCCTATCGGACAACAACAGCGAGTGAATTGCTCGCTGCCGCGCAACCCGCGATTATTCGAGGCAATGCGTCGGAGATTTCGGCATTAGCGCAGACTGGTGCAAAAACCAAAGGAGTTGATAGTCTCGAATCGTCTGACGCGGCGGTCGCGTCCGCGCAGCAGGTCGCCGCAGCACAACAATGCGTCGTCTGCGTCAGCGGCGCAACAGATTATATCGTGGATGGCAAGGAAACAATTCGCATAAAGAACGGCCATTCGATGATGCCAAAAGTCACTGGATTGGGTTGCACGGCGTCGGCTTTGTGTGGCGCGTTTGCGGCAGTTAATCCCGCGCCGTTAATGGCGGCGGCGCACGCAATGGCAGTCATGGGAATCGCCGGGGAACTCGCGGCAGCGCAGGCCGACGGGCCGGGAAGTTTTCAAATGCGATTTTTAGACGCGCTCTATAACCTGACAGAAACCGAGATTGCCAGACGTTTGAACGCGGCATAATGCGTTGATTCAATTATCCTGTAGAGACGCACGACCGTGCGTCTCTACCGTCAGAGGACAACGAAGATCGAATGTCTCGCAATTGGTATTATTTACCACGAAACACACGAAATATACGAAAAAAATCAAGAAATCATCCGACAGATGAGAAAGAGATGCCCATATTTTCGTGTGTTTCGTGGTCAATGCGCATAACTGCATTTTATGAAAAACACTCAGATTCATGGAATTTATTTCGTCACAGATCGCGAATTGTTAAAAGGCAAATCACTGGAAGAGACAGTGCTTCACGCCGTACAGGGTGGAGTATCACTGGTACAGCTACGCGAAAAAACGCTGCCGACGCGAGCGTTTATCGCAACCGCGCAGCGGCTCAAAACCGCGCTGAAGCCATATCATGTTCCGCTGATCATTAATGACCGGATTGATGTCGCTTTAGCCGCCGAAGCTGACGGCGTCCATATCGGTCAGGACGATATGCCGTATCCGCTCGCGCGCAAATTGTTAGGGGCGCAGGCAATTATCGGCGTATCGGTCGAAAACATGGAGCAAGTGTTGGAAGCGGAAGCGTGGGAAGTGGATTATCTCGGCGTCAGCGCGATTTTTGCGACGCCGACCAAAACCGATATTAAACGCGCCTGGGGACTTGACGGATTGCGCGAAGTCAAGCGTCGTTCGCGCCATCCGCTTGTCGCCATCGGCGGCATTCATTCCGATAACGCGGCAGATGTCATGCAGGCCGGAGCAGATAGCATCGCGGTGGTTTCCGCGATTTGCGCGGCGAATGATCCGCTCGGCGCAACGCAGCAGCTTCTCCAGGCCATTTCTTTTCCCGTAATGCAATTCGGGGCTACTGGAGGAATTTGAAAATGAACACAAACTATTATCGCGCGTTAACAATTGCAGGCTCGGACAGTGGCGGCGGCGCGGGTATTCAGGCCGATCTTAAGACATTCTCAGCGCTCGGCTGTTACGGCATGTCGGTAATTACCGCCATCACCGCGCAAAATACCTATGCCGTGACCGGCATTCATCCCGTGCCGCTTGATATAATCGCAAAACAGATTGATGCCGTGTTAGAGGATATTGGCGCGGACGCCGTCAAAATTGGAATGCTGCATTCTGCGGAGACTATTCGCCTTGTCGCGCAGCGGTTGCGTCAGCATCAGATCAACACAATTGTCGTTGATCCCGTGATGGTCGCCAAAAGCGGCGATAAACTGCTGCAAGACGAGGCGATTGAGGCACTGATAACGGAACTGTTGCCGCTGGCGACAGTGATCACGCCGAATTTGCCGGAAGCGGCCACGCTGTTAAATGCGTCTATTCTTGAATTTGAGCAGGCTGATCACGCAGGTTTGGAAATAATCTGTCGCCAATTAGCGCGATTCGGTTCGCACGCTGTTTTATTAAAAGGCGGACATCTTCGTTCGGCAAAAAGCGGCGACACGTTATACCTGCCGGAAGAAAATCGCCTGTTCTTCTTTGATGGAGAACGCATCGAAACCCCCAATACGCATGGCACGGGCTGCACATTGTCCTCTGCCATCGCGGCCTACCTTGCAAAAGGCGAAGAAATTCCATACGCGGTAGCGTCTGCCAAACACTACATTGCTGGCGCAATTCAGGTCGGAGCGGCGTATCATATCGGCGCTGGACATGGGCCGCTGCATCATTTTTATCAATGGTGGAAATAATTTTTTCATGTTTTTTCAGAAAATATTTTTGAAAACATCAAAAATATTTCTTGACAATCTTTTTGTAAATTTTTTGATATAGGGCATGTTTGCATAAAACGTTTATGCAAACATATATATAACCATTCACTTCTCTTTTCAAATGGAGGTTCAGCTATGTTTGGAAAAATGTTTAAGGTGATGTTGGTAGGATTGCTTCTTGTGGCGTTTATCGCTGCGCCTGCGCTTGCGCAGGACAAAAAACCGGTCGTCGGCTTAGTGATGAAATCATTGGCGAATGAGTTTTTCAAAACAATGGAAGAAGGCGCTCAAAAGTTTGCAAAGGAAGATGGCACATTCGAGTTGATCGCCGTCGGGATGAATTCGGAAACCGACATTGACACGCAAGTCAGCGCGATGGAAAACTTCATGGCGAAAAAAGTTGACCTGATCGTCGTCGCTCCGGCTGATTCGGTCGGTATGGTCGCATCCGTCAAAAAAGCGGTGGACGCAGGCATTACGGTTGTCAATTTCGACGTGACGCTGGATAAGCAAGCGCTGAAAGAATCGGGACTTGGCGAAGATTTCTTATTTGTCGGCCCGGATAATGCGGCTGGTTCTGAAATTGTCGGCGACTATTTAGGCAAAACCCTCGGCGAAGGCGCGAAAGTCATCATCATTGAAGGCAACCCCGGTGCAGATAACGCCAAACAGCGCAAAGAAGGGTTCATGCGTTCCGTCGAGAAATTCAAACTCAATCTGTTAGATTCCAAAACCGCCCACTGGGAAACCGAAGAAGCCAACACCCTCATGACCAACCTCTTGACCAAATATCCTGACGTGCAAGGCGTCATGTGCGCGAATGATTCGATGGTATTAGGCGTTGAAAAAGCGATTGCCGCCGCAGGCAAAACCGGCCAGATTCAGATTGTCGGCTTCGACAATATCGGTGCGGTGCAAAAGCTGATCAAAGAAGGCAAAGTGTTAGCGACAATTGACCAATTTGGCCCGGAAATGGCCGCCAACGCGATTAAAGTCGGCATGAGAATTCTCAAAGGCGAAAAACTCACCGGCTGGCAGAAAACCGAAGTGAAACTGATTACCAAAGACGATCTGAAGTAAAAATAATCAAAACCTCACAGGTTTTTGAAACCTGTGAGGTTTTTGTCTTCAAAAACCTTATGCGAAATATTCTTGAACTGCGCGGCATCACGAAGGCATTTCCGGGCGTGGTGGCGCTGAATGGCGTGGATTTGGAGATCGCGCAAGGAGAAGTGCATGCCTTGCTTGGCGAAAATGGCGCAGGGAAATCGAGCCTGATTAAAGTGCTGTGCGGCATTTATCTGCCCGACGCAGGCGAGATGCGCTACGCCGGAGTGCCTTACGCGCCGCATTCGCCGCACGACGCCATTCGCGCTGGCATTCGCGTGGTCTATCAGGAATTTAACCTGCTTTCCTATTTATCTGTCGCAGAGAATATTTTTTTTGATCAACTGCCTCGCAAAGCCGGTCTTGTGGATTTTCGAACCCTCTACCGCGACACCGAAAAGCTGCTGCGCATGGTCGGATTGGATATTTCGCCGAAAACGCCAGTCGAATTGCTGGGCGTTGCCCAGATGCAATTGATCGAAATTGCGAAAGCCCTTTCCAGCCAGAGCAAAGTGTTGATTTTAGACGAGCCGACCGCAACGCTGACCTCAAAAGAAATAGACACGCTGTTCGCTATCATCAAGCGCCTGCAATCCGAAGGCGTCACGATTATCTACGTGTCGCACCGCTTGCAGGAAGTCTTCGAAATCTGCGACCGCTTTACCGTGCTGCGCAACGGGATGAAAGTCGGGACGCAAAGTTTGCAGGGCGTGACTGTGCCGGAAATCGTGAAAATGATGGTAGGGCGGACGATGGAAGAGGAATACCCGTTCGAAAAGCATATCCAGCCGCAGGAAGTCATTTTTCAGGTCAACAATTTAAAATCGAAAAGCCAACCGCATGAGATTTCATTCTCTCTTCGAAAAGGGGAATTGTTAGGCGTTGCCGGTCTGGTCGGTTCTGGCCGCACGGAAACGATGCGGGCGATTTTCGGCGCGGATCCAAAAGAATCCGGCACGATGTCTCTGCGCGGCAAGGAAATTGAGGTGCGCCGCCCGAAAGACGCCGTGCAGCATGGCATCTGCCTCCTCACCGAAGACCGCAAAAATCAGGGCTTGATTCTTGACATGCCCTGCTACATGAACGTCACCCTCGCGGATTTGGCGCAGGTGTCGAAATCTGGCTTGCTCTCAAATCAGGCCGAAAAAAGAGCCACCGAACGATTCGTGCAGAGCCTCGCCATCAAAACGCCGTCGGTCAATCAGTGGGTGCGCAATCTGTCGGGCGGGAATCAGCAAAAAGTCGTGCTTGCCAAATGGCTCTTTCGCAATGCTGATATTCTCATTTTCGATGAGCCGACGCGAGGCATTGATGTCGGCGCGAAATATGAAATTTACGTCCTGCTGTGGGAATTAGCGGCGCAGGGCAAAGGCATGATTATCGTTTCGTCGGATTTGCCGGAACTATTGGGAATTTGCCACAGGATTATCGTCTTCTCCAACGGCAAAATCGCCGGAGAAGTCGAACGGCGCGATTTCGACCAGGAACGCATTTTATCGTTAGCGTATGCCGAATACGTTCACCATCACGAGCAGAGAAAAAGTTAGCGTAATATGCAATTTTATACATGAGAAACCCACCCCTTGCCCCTCCCAGGAGAGGAATTTGTCGATCAGCAGTCATCGAATTCCCCTCCTGGAGGGGCAAGGGGTGGGTAAAACGCCTTAACCATAAGAGGAGCAGAACCGCATGAACGCCAAAAAATTGATGTATTTCCTGCTGCGCGAGGCTGGCATTGGATTAGCGCTGCTGATGATTTGCCTGTTTTTCACCGTGACCACGAAAGAATTCGCGTCTTCGATGAACGTGACGAATATTTTCGTGCAAATCAGCATCAACACCGTCATTTCCGTCGGCATGACGTTCGTCATTCTCCTCGGCGGCATTGATTTGTCGGTCGGCTCGGTGCTTGCGCTCGCCACCATCGTGGCCGGGAAAATTATCACCTCTCAGGCGCTGCCGGTCTGGTTAGCGATTATTCTGGCAATCATTGCAGGCATTATCGTGGGTTCGCTCTGCGGCTTGTTTAATGGCTTCGTGTCGGTGCGCTGGAGAATCCATTCCTTTGTCGTCACGCTCGGCATGCTCAACATCGCTCGCGGCGCGGCACTGCAAGTCAGCAATTCCCGCACGATTTTTTCCTTTCCCGACGTGTTCAACAACGTTGGCACGAAAACATTCATGGGGATTCCGGTCATCTTCTTAATGGCGTTTATGCTGGTCATTATCGGCACGTTCATTCTCAGCAAATCCGTGTTCGGACGGCTGATTTACGCCATCGGCAACAATGAAGAGGCGGTGCGGCTCTCCGGGCATAACGCTGCGCTGTATAAAATCGCGGCGTATGTGATCTGCGGCGCGACCGTCGGAATCGCGGCCATTATGTATATGCTGCGCCTGAATATCGCCAGCCCGATTCTTGGCGTCGGCTTCGAATTAAACGCGATTGCGGCAGTTGTCATTGGCGGCACGAGCTTGAGCGGCGGCAAAGGCTCGTTAGTCGGCACGTTCCTCGGCGCGTGTATCATGGGCGTGTTAAATAACGGCCTGCTGCTGATTGGCATGGGGGATTTTGCCCGCCAGATGGTCACGGGTTTTATTATCGTAGCGGCAGTCGTGATTGACACCTATCGCGCCAAATTCCTGGCAAAATTCCAATATGCGTAGTACATCGTTTCATAATTTTTTAATAGCCATAGGAGTGTCAAATCTTGATTTGACACGCGAAATCAAGATTTCGCACTCCTACCGTGAATTTTTAAGAGCCAGCGTACCACCGAGGAGAATATCATGAGAACAGTCAACATTCAAGAATTGACGTTAGAACGGTTTCATATTTATGGTTCGTTTACCAATATGCTGAATCCGAAATTGCCTAAAATCGGCGAACCGCCCATTGAATTTTTTCGGGATATGCTGTTCGTAAATTTAGGCCGTCAGACGCAGGTCTCCTGCTCAGTCTGCCGTGTCGAACCGCGTCCGCCCGTGATTGATGTCTCCGAATTTCACAGCTATTGCGGCGAAGGGATGCTGCCGCTTGACGGAGACGCGCTGATTCATGTCGCCCCCGCCACCGCCAGCAGCGAGATTCCATTGGATCAGGTTGAAGTGTTTCGTGTCCCAAAAGGGACATTGGTCAGCATCCATCCCGGCGTCTGGCATCATGCGCCGTATGCTGTCCAGAATGAGGCGGTCAACGTGTTGATTCTGCTCCCGGAACGAACGTATGCCAATGATTGTGTCGTGTATTCTATTCCAGAAGATCTACGCATTACGATTCGATGAGCAATACATACGGCGTTATTCACTTGCATTGAACGAGACGAAACCTGTCAGACACCTTCAAGGTGTCTGACAGGTCTGTGCAATCATCGCGTACAATGCTGTATCCACGTAGAGACGCCCCGCCGGGGCGTTTCTACGAAAGAAGGGAAAATCCATGAAAAAAATTGGCATTTTACACCCTGAAATTTCCGCCGTTGTCGCTAGCATGGGGCATACGGATATGTTGGTGATTGCGGATGCCGGCCTGCCGATTCCAGATCACGTCCAGCGCATCGATCTCGCTTTATCTGAAGGTGTTCCGCCATTTCTCAAGACGACGCAGGTGATTTTAGGGGAATTAAAAGTTCAGGAAGCGATTATCGCGGAAGAGATGTTGACGCGCAGCCCTCAAATATATGAGCAATTGCGGCAAGCGCTGCCAGATATTCCGATCAAGCATGTGCCGCACGAAACGTTCAAACAAATCACCGGAGAGGCAAAAGCGATTGTCCGCACCGGAGAATTCACGCCCTATGCAAACGTCATTTTGATTGCAGGCGTAACGTTTTAAAACGCATCTGTAGTAACGCAAATGCCGCGAAAGACGCAAAACAGCAAAACAATCTTGACATTTGCGTCCAGTGCGAATTTTGCGTCGTTTGTGTTAAAAGAACATCAAATCGCACACACTCAAAGAGAGAGGAGTCCACAGAATGAAAAAGCATCTTGTGGTCGTTGGCAGCATCAACATGGACCTCGTCGTCCGCACGCCACGCATGCCGCTGCCGGGCGAGACGCTCTTAGGATCGGATTTTCACACGATTCCTGGCGGCAAAGGCGCGAATCAGACAGTCGCGGTGGCGCGGCAGGGCGCGGCAGTCAAAATGATCGGCTGCGTCGGCAATGATGATTTTGGGCAGGCGCAGTGGCGCTGTCTGAATGCCGAAGGAATTGATCTGTCGCTCTTGCAGGTGGACGCGCAGCAGGCGACTGGCATCGCCGTCATCATGATTGATCAGAACGGCCAGAACAGCATTATTGTTTCGCCGGGCGCGAACAGCGCCGTCAGCGTGGCGCAGATTAATGCGGCCAAAGAGACGATTGCGCAAGCCGCCATGCTGATTTGTCAATTAGAAGTGCCAATCGAGTCAGTCATCCAAGCCATTGAATTAGCGCACCACTGCCAGACGCCGACGCTGCTGAATCCTGCTCCGGCCTCTCGCGAGTTGCCGCCAGCGCTCTTCGAAAAAGTGACCTATTTGATTCTGAATGAAACCGAAGCGGAGATACTGACAGGCGAAAGTGTCAGCGATGTGATGTCGGCCAAAACCGCTGCGATGCGTTTACGCGATGCGGGGGCGCAAACGGTAATTTTGACGCTCGGTGCACACGGCGCGGTGGTCGCGTATGACGGCGAGTTGTATCACGAACCGGCACTTTCTGTTAAAGCCGTTGACACGACCGCAGCAGGCGACACGTTTGTCGGCTGTTTTGCCGCCGCGATCAGCGAAGGCCTTGCCGTGCCGGACGCCGTGCGGCTCGCTACCCATGCCTCCGCCATCTCCGTCACCAAACTCGGAGCGCAGCCCTCCATCCCGACGCGGCAGGAAGTCGAACAATTCATTGCGCAGCGACGCGATTAAACGCTATTTTACAGGAAATGATGAATAGGCCGACCAGAGAAGAGCTTGCGGCAGCAGTAGGGCGAACAGTTGCTGATGTGATTGCGCCCAACTTAAACGTCTTGTTCTGCGGCATTAATCCGAGCTTGTATTCGGCGGCAGTCGGCCATCATTTCGCGCGCCCCGGCAATCGTTTCTGGAAAGTCATTTGCGCGGCAGGCTTCACGCCGCGCCTCCTTTCGCCGCATGAAGAACAAGCATTGCTCGCCTGTGGCTGCGGCATCACGAATTTCGTGGAACGCGCCACCGCGCAGGCGGCTGAAATCAAAAACGACGAATTTGAGGCGGGCGCGGCGCGTTTGCTCGCCAAGGCGCTCCAATATCGCCCGAAAATTATCGCCGTGTTGGGGCTTGAAGCGTATCGCCGGGCGTTTCATCGTCCTCATGCGGAATGTGGGCGGCAAATAGAACGACTCGGAGAGGCGCTGCTGTGGGCGCTTCCCAATCCCAGCGGCCTGAACGCACATTATCAATATCACGCTCTTGTCGAATTATTCAGCGAATTACGCAGATTTTCGCAATCAACGTGACGGCGGGATGTGTGAAAAATCTAATTTTTCTGATCAAAAACTATTGAGAATTTGAAAAAAATTTGGAAATATTCTTGACAAATTTAACTGTAATATTATTTTTTACACATCAACTGTAATAATATTTATTGCAATTGATTTGAGATAAAGGAATCACATGAATAGCGATTTTGCACTTGCTGTGCATTGTTTGGTGTTGCTCGCGCATGATTCTTCGTCGCTTTTAACCAGTTCACAAATCGCGGAACGGCTGTCAGTGCATCCGGTCAGAGTGCGGAAAACGCTGGGATCGCTGAAAAAATCGGGACATATTGGCGCTGTCGAAGGCGCAAAAGGCGGATTTTTTATTCAATGCAATCCTAAAGATGTGACATTGGATGAAATCTATACCTTGACGGTTAGCGATGTCCTGAAACCCCGCTGTCATAATTGCAGCAAAAGCCGCGAAATCGGAGCAAATCTGGAAGGCGTACTGCATGATATTTTTGCCGATGCGGATCAGCATCTTCAGGAATTTCTGCGGCGATTTACCCTGTGGACAGTGTTAGAGCGCTTGCGCCAGCATACAGGCAAATGCCCGCTACAATCGGAAGAATCTTTATAATGTAAGACTTCTTCCGGAATGTGAGGCAGGGTGTAAAAGTGGCATTAACTGTAACTTTTTTTATTACTTTTATTAAAAGGAGTCATTATGGAACAGAACGTCATTGATGTTTTAGAAACAATTCGTCCGATGCTTCAACAGGATGGTGGAGATGTCCAGTTTGTCAATATCGATCAAGAGGGAACGGTACAAGTAAAATTGCAAGGCGCATGCGGCCATTGTCCTGGCGCGGCGATGACCTTAAAGGCGCTGATTGAGAAGAGATTAAAACAGGAAGTGCCCGAGATCACGCGCGTCGTCGCTGTATAAACAATGACGTTATCAAGGAGACGACTATGATTATTGACGGTCATCAACATCTGTTGCAAGAACCGCGTCAGCAACAAGAGCTTGCCGACGAAGCCGGACTTGATAAAGTTGTCTTATTTCCAACGGTTGTGCATCCAGAACAAGCGAACACGCGCGAGGAATTTATGCGCGAAATGGAGAAACTTTCTCAGATTTTGTCGGGGGTGGTGAATCCGACCGAAGCCCGCATCCAGTCAATTCAGGCGCTTGTTGACCGCATTCGGACAAGCCCGGAGTTTTATATCGGATTCGGCTCGTGTCCGTATGGATTGGAGCGCGAACAGACGGAGCAGTGGATTGAACAGTGGATTATCGCGCAGAATTTAAAGGGGATCGGAGAAATCGCTTTTCAACCGGGGCATGTTCCCGCGATTGAGAATATTTTCCGCGTTCTTCAGGAATGCGAACAGATTCTCCCTTTATGGATTCATACGTTCAATCCACTTGGAATCGCCGACATTCGCCAATTGATTGAGTTGGCGGAAAAATATTCACGCGTCAAGCTGATTTTCGGGCATAGTGGCGGAAGCCACTGGATGGAGACGTTAGAGCGGGTGATATCCATCCCCAATATCTATATGGATATTTCCGCAGCCTTCTCGATCTTGCCACTTAAGTTTATTGCGGAAGCCCTGCCTGAGCGGTGCGTATTCAGTTCGGATGCGCCCTATGGCAATCCGTATTTAGCGCATCAGCAGGTCGAATATCTCATCAAAGACGCGCATCTCCGCGCAAACGTATTGGGATTGAATACTGCCAGATTATTGAATGTATAAGCACATATATTCCCGTAGAGACGCCCCGGCGGGGCGTCTCTACCGTCGCATAACCAATATGGTCGTATCCATCAAATTGGTATGGTGGTTATTTAGATGATGAACTTTTCAACGTTACCATAAGGAGTGTAATATCATGACCTTTTCAGAATTAGCCAAAACACGTTATTCCGTGCGTAATTACGAAGCTAAAGCCGTTGAAGACGAGAAACTTCTTCAAATATTGGAGGCTGGAAGAGTTGCCCCGACAGCTGCCAATAAACAGCCGCAGCGCATTCTTGTCGTCCGCGAACAGGAGGGATTGGAGAAATTAAAAAAAGCGGCGAACATTTTTAACGCGCCGATGGCATTAATTATCTGCGGAGATCGGAAGAATGTCTGGGTGCGCCCGTTTGATCAGCATGATATGATTGATGTTGACGCCAGCATCGTGACGGATCATATCATGCTTCAGGCGACGGAACTCGGCTTAGGAACGCTGTGGATTGCGTATTTTAATCCCCAGGTGTTACGAGATGCCTTTCAAATTCCCGAACAGCTTGAGCCTGTGAGCATTTTACTGCTTGGTTACGCTGCGGGAGCGCCAAAATCGCCTGACAGACATGTCACAGAGCGCAAGAATTTGAATGAAACTGTTTTTTACGAGAACTTCCCGGCTCTATAGCATAATTATAAACCGGAAAATAGTTGCCAGACGCCTTGAAGGTGTCTGACAACTCTATCCAATCGCAAGAAGGCTGCCACGCTTCAATGCACGAATTCGATATAATGCTGAATCCCATCTAAGAGCATCTGCACGGCCATTGTCGTCAGAATCATTCCCATAAATCGCTCAATCGCTTTTAATACTTTGTCGCCTAACCATGAGGCCAGGCGTTCGGAGAGCACCAAAATGAACGAGCTGACAATCCAGGCCGCAAACAACGCGAAAAAATTGAACAACCGATGCGAATTCGGACGGCTGGCAATCAAGATCAGCGTGACCATCGTTGAAGGACCGGCCACCATCGGAATCGCCAACGGGACAATAAACGGCTCTTCTGCCGCCATTTCCGGGGTCACTGTTCCTAAAAACGGAAAAATCATCCGAATTGCAATCAAAAACAGAATAAAGCCGCCTGAAATTGTCAGCGCAGGCTCGGAAATGTGCATCGCATCCAGAAGATATTTGCCGAAAAACAGAAAAATGCACAAAATGCCTAATGCAAACAGCATTTCCCTGAAAAGCACCTGTCGCCGTCGAGTTGCCTCAACATGACTTAAAATCGAAAGAAATGGCGGAATATTCCCAAACGGGTCCATGACAAGCAGGAGCGTGATCGCATCACTGATGATATTCATAAAAAGTCATCCTATATATTTTTGCGCGATGATCCCAATCCAGTCAGCCTCATCGCTGTAAGGCGAGCCGGTCAAATCGCTCCAGGCACTTTGAACAACAAAACCATTCTGCGCCAATTCCGCCGTAATCGTTTCGCGTGTGTAATCCTGAAACCAGTTGCGATAGACGGTCATCCGTCCATCTGATTCAACGACGATGTATTGGTCTAAATACAGCGATAACTCAGGATAATCAAAGCCCTGCGTCAAGACAAGATGTTGCCCTGGCCGCCAGAAGCCGCTATTCATCACTTTCCAATCTGCCCGAGCGCCGCAGCGCGCCCGAAGATGGCGCGTTGAAACATCTAACACAAACCGCCCGCCCTCTTTGAGCGCGCGATGAATATTGCGCAGCAATTGCTGCCGTTTTTCCGGCGCAAGCGGGCAGAAATCGCCATAAATCAGCAGTGCGGCATCATAACTCGCCACCTCGTTCAAATCGAGATAATTTTGATGCCGATACGCAACCTGCACATTCCGCTCGCGAGCCTGCGCGACGGCGTAATCAATCGAGTTTTGCGAAAAATCCACGCCAGCCACAGCCAGCCCGCGTTCCGCTAAACGCGACGCATACAAGCCCGGCCCGCAGCCCAAATCAAGGACAGCCTGCCCCGGCGTTAATTCCAGCGCGTCAATCAGCCACGCTACCGAGCGCTCAATCGTTTCCGGGCGGCGACTCGCCGCGTCGGTATGCGGCGACAGATGCGCGAGAAGCATCTGTTGCGAAATATAGGGATCGTTCCAGAACAACGGCTCGCCCGGCGCAAATGGCGCGGGTTTCTGCTGAAGTTCGCGTAATGCCTCTAATGAAAACATCTGATGATTCCTCAATAACCACGAATAAGAGAAACAAACGAATTCGCAATCCGTCTGTTCATCTCATGCGTTTCGCGGTAAAAATCATTCAACGGTTCGGCAAAGTCAATCGGTTCGCAATTCGCAAGGCGTTGTAAATACTCAATATTGCGATGCAGCAGTTCGCGCCCGCCGATTGCGCCATGCGAAGGAATCACGAGGCGCACGCGGCCATCATCCGCCCAGCGTTGCAGTTCCGCAATCCAGGGCGCAAGCGGACAGTGTTCGGAGAGACACGGCAGCGGCGTTTCCACTGTATCGCCTGCAAACAAAATGCCCTGTTCCGGCAGAAATGCCACGATGGAATCCGGCGTATGCCCCGGCAGATGGCGCAGTGTCAACGTCTCGTCGCCGAGATCGAGCGATAACTCTTGCTGGAAGGTCAAATTCGGCGCGATTAATTGCACAGCATCCCAGCGCGTCGGCTCGGCGGCCTGTTTCTCCCGCAATGTCAGTGGCACATCGTCTGAAAAACGCGCTAAACAGGCGGCATGACCGATAATTGTCGCATGGTGATACGGCAGCCCCGCCGTGCCCCAAGCATGATCCCAATCGGCATGGCTGTAAATAATCACTAATTCTTTCTCATCAAGCAGCGGGAAAACGCGCGCCATATCATGCGGATGCGACAGCGTGTCCCAGGCGACCACGCGTTCCGCACCGACAATCAACGCGCCTCGCACGCTATAATCGCCGAGCGGCACTTCTGTCAGCCAGATATTCGATTCGAAATAATGAAGGCTGCTCATAAATACAGATCGAGCGGAGACCTCACAGGTTTTTAAAACCTGTGAGGTCTATATCCCATACAATTCGCCGTATTTTCCATGTAAATAGGCGATATACGCCTTCGGATTCATCGCCTCGCCGGTGACGCGGCGTACCAATTCGGTGGGCGTAAATTTCGAGCCATGTTTGTGAATGTTCTCGCGCAGCCATGCCAAAATCGGCGTAAACTCGCCGCGAGCAATCATCTCGTCGAATTCCGGCAAGTCGCGCTTCATGCAGGCACAGAATTGCATCGAAAGCACGTTCCCCAGCGCATACGTCGGGAAATAGCCGAACAGCCCCGCCGACCAGTGAACATCCTGCAACACGCCCATCGCGTCGTCCGGCGGTGTCACGCCTAAATATTTCTGCATTTTCTGATTCCAGAGCATTGGCAAGTCTTTCACCTCGATATCCCCAGCAATCAGGGCGGTTTCAAGCTCGAAACGGAGAAAAATATGCAGATTATAAGTCACTTCATCCGCTTCGACGCGGATGAAATCCGGGCGCACGACGTTAATCGAACGATAAAAATTTTCAAGCGACACGTCGCGTAATTGTGCGGGGAAATAGGTCTGAAGGCGCGGCAGAAAGTACGTCCAGAACGCCCGGCTGCGGCCAATCACATTTTCCCAGAAGCGCGATTGCGACTCATGCACCGCCATTGACGCGCCCGTGCAAATCGGCGTCCGCAGCAAGGTTCTCGACACGCCCTGTTCATAAAGCGCATGGCCGCCTTCGTGAATCGAGCTAAACAGTGCCGACGCGAACATATTCGGATAGAGGCGGGTCGTGATGCGCACGTCATCCGGCGAAAAATTCGTGGTAAACGGATGCGCCGATTTATCTTGCCGTCCGCGCTCGAAATCGTAGCCCATCTGCTGCAAGACTTCGATGCCGAAGAGCCATTGCTGCTGCACGTCGAATTCCTGCCAGAAGACCGTATCGCGCACCGCGTCGCGATGCTGCGCGATCCCCTGAATCAACGCAATAATCGCCGTTTTTAGTTCTTTAAACGTCCGCTCCACATCAGCGGTTTTCATTTCCGGCTCGTACATGTCTAACAGTGGATCGTAGATATGGTCGGTGTAGCCAAGATTTTCCGCCTTGCGCCGAATCAATTGCACCAAATCCTCCAAAATCGGCTGAAATGCGGCAAACCGCTTTTCGGCGCGGGCGTCTTCCCAGACCTGATGCGCAATCGAGGTTTTGCGGGCGAACTCCGCCACCAGGCTCGGTGGAATCTTGATCTGTTTTTGATATTCGCGCCACATCACGCGAACCAGCCGGCCGTCGTCGCTGTCGGCGTCTAACGATTCGATATGAAGAAGCGTTTCTTGCAGCAGATCGCCCATCTCCTTGCTGGTGAATTTTTCATGCGCCAACCGCTGAAGCGTGGCAAGCTGCCAGGATCGCGCCTCTAATCCGCCCGGCGGCATGTAGGTCTGCTGGTCCCAATCCAAGACCGCCGCTGCTTTGCTCAAATCGTCAATTTCCCCAAGACATTGCTTTAATCGTTCAAGTTGTGCGTTCATTATGTAGAACAGGAGTGCCAAAGCTTGCTTTGGCCGCTTGAATGGCCGGAATCATCTCCGATACAACTTCGTCGCGCTGCCAAAGCAAGCTTTGGCACTCCTAAATAGGTATAATTTTTCAGTATTTCCGCTCGCCGAACATTTCATGCGCTAAACGCTCCATCTGCTCCTGCCGGTGACAGGCGGCGAGATGGCGGCTGTTGCCTGAATATTCACGCAATTCCGGATCTTCGAGGCGACATTGCTCCTGCGCGAACGGGCAGCGCGGGTGAAAGCGGCAGCCCGACGGCGGATTGATCGGGCTGGGCACGTCGCCGGTCAGCACGATGCGCTCGCGTTTCACGGCCAAATCAGGAATCGGAATCGCCGACAGCAGCGCGTGTGTATATGGGTGCGCCGGATGGCGGAAAATGTCTTCAGAATCAGCGATTTCCACGATTTTACCAAGATACATCACCGCGATGCGATGGCTCAAATATTTAACGACCAACAGATGATGACTGACAAACAGGTAGGTCAAATTCAACTGCTCCTGCAAGCGTTTCAGCAGGTTGAGAATCTGCACCTGCACCGAGACATCGAGGGCGGAAGTCGGCTCGTCCATCACGATAAATTCGGGGTTCGTCGCAATCGCCCGCGCCACCGCAATCCGCTGACGCTGCCCGCCGGAAAATTCGTGTGGATAACGCAGCAAGTGATCCTGACTCAGGCCGACCGTTTGCAGGAGTTCAATCACGCGATTATTCAAATCGCGCGCGCTCATCCGCTCATAGAGCGTCATCGGCTCGGCGATAATATGCTTGACTAACATGCGCGGATCGAGCGACGAGGTCGGGTCTTGAAAGACCATCTGCATCGCCTTGCGAATCCCCCGGCGGCGCATTTCCGCTAAAGGCATGGCGGCAATGTCCACTGCCTCGCCGCCGCGCGGATGAAACAGCATTTCGCCGCCGGTGGGATGATGCAGCCGCACAATCGCCTTGCCGGTCGTGGTTTTGCCGCAGCCGGATTCCCCCACTAATCCGAGGCATTCGCCGCGATGAATCGTCAGATTCACGCCATCCACCGCCTTGACGGAATTCACCGGTCTGCGCAGAATGCCGCCGAAAATCGGGTAATGCTTGGTCAACTGCCGCAATTCAAGGAGTTTCTCGTTCATAGTTGCCACCACGAAACACACAAAAGACACAAAATTTCAACACCAAACATATTTTTACAACCCACCCCTTGCCCCTCCCAGGAGGGGAATTCGTCCATCGGAAGTTTTCGCATTCCCCTCCTGGGAGGGGCAAGGGGTGGGTTCTCTTCTCAAATTGCACATCGCATTTCATTTTGTGNGTAACTACACAGCCTATGTTGTATTGGGGAGAGCCTTGAAGGTGTTTGTCAAGGCTTCAAGGACGTTCTTCCCCTGTTTTTTGATCGTTGAAATAAAGCCACGAATGCGACAGAATGCGCGGGTACCCTCTGGAGAACGAAAGGTACCCGAAATCTTCTGTTTGACTTTGATCATGCGGAGATCGCGTTCGGCGAGATTGTTGTCAAACGGGACGCGAAAGTCCGTCATAAACCGCAGTGTCTCGGTCTGATACCGGTCAAAGCGATCCAGCAAGTTCTTCGTCTTGGATTGTTTCTGCCGACCGCGTGTCGGCGGCTTGGTCGCAGGCGGTGTCATCAGAGACGGCTGCAACGCCTGGTCAACGATCCCGCGATACTGGGTCTGAAAGTGGGTGATCTCATCGGGCGAGAGGGCCGTCTGACCGACGGCTTTGGCGTGGTCGACCTGTTCTTTGATATCGAGGAAGAGCGTGGTCATCTCCTCAGCCCAAGCCGCCTGATCCTGGTCAATCGCACGTTGGAGTTCGCGCAGATGATGCGCGTTGCAAAAGGCATGCTCGCACTGCTCAAACTGCTGATACGCTTCCCAGTGATCATGCACGGCAATCCCCTGAAATGCGGGGAGCACCTCCGCAGCCTGCATCGCGGCATGACCGCGTTTTTCATGAGGGAAATAAAAGGTCATGTCCTGGGGCGAGGCGCTATGCAGCCAAATACGCCGACCATTCTCATACAGGCCGGTTTCATCCACATGCACGACAGGTGCCTGGCGCAACGCCTGTTTCATCACGGTTTCGCTCTCGACTAATTGCGCCGCGCATGCCTGCGTGGCCGTCAACAGCGTCCCCTGACTCACGGGCTGACCAATGAG
>DF820458.1:342997-354726 GCA_000739515.1 Candidatus Moduliflexus flocculans | reverse complement strand
AGGTCTTCGATCATCCGAAGGGCTTGCGGCAGATCTTCAATGGTAGAGACGACAATGACAGGTGTTTCCATAGAACATTTTTATACTCGTGTTTCTTGACTAAAATCAAGTAAAATTTTATCAGAATATGATGCCTGTGTAGTTACATTTTTTCTATTTCTACAAAACCTGAAGCCCTACGGGCTAAATACCATTTTTCAATATTTCCGCTCGCCGAACATTTCATGCACGAGGCGATCCATCTGTTCTTGCCGATGACAGGCGGCGAGATGACGGCTCTCGTTTCCGTAAGGCCGCAAGGCCGGCTCTTCGAGGCGGCATTGCTCCTGCGCGAAGGGGCAGCGGGGATGAAACCGGCAGCCAGATGGCGGATTGATCGGACTGGGCACGTCGCCGGTCAGCACAATGCGCCCGCGTTTGACTCCCAGATCAGGAATCGGAATCGCCGACAGCAGCGCATGTGTGTACGGATGCGCCGGATGGCGAAAAATATCGTCAGAATCGGCGATTTCGACGATTTTACCAAGATACATCACCGCGATGCGATGGCTCAAATATTTGACGACCAACAAATGGTGGCTGACGAACAGATACGTCAGATTGAACTGCTCCTGCAAGCGTTTCAGCAGGTTCAAAATCTGCGCCTGCACCGAGACATCGAGCGCCGATGTCGGCTCGTCCATCACGATGAATTCGGGATTTGTCGCAATCGCCCGCGCCACCGCAATCCGCTGACGCTGTCCGCCGGAAAATTCGTGCGGATAGCGCAGCAAATGATCCTGACTCAATCCAACGGTTTGCAGAAGCTCAATCACGCGATTGTTCAGGTCTCGCGCACTCATCCGCTCGTAGAGCGTCATCGGCTCGGCGATGATATGCTTGACCAACATGCGCGGATCGAGCGACGAGGTCGGGTCTTGAAAGACCATCTGCATCGCCTTGCGAATTCCCCGTCGGCGCATTTCCGCGAGCGGCATCGCGGCAATATCTACGGCCTCGCCATTGCGAGGATGGAACAGCATTTCGCCGCTGGTGGGGTTATGCAGCCGCACAATCGCCTTGCCGGTCGTGGTTTTGCCGCAGCCCGATTCCCCGACCAAACCGAGGCATTCGCCGCGATGAATCGTCAAATTCACGCCATCCACCGCTTTGACGGAATTCACCGGCCTGCGCAGAATGCCGCCGAAAATCGGGTAATGCTTGGTCAATTGCCGCAATTCAAGAAGTTTGTCGTTCATAGTTGCCACCACGAAACACACGAAATTTCAACACCAAACATATTTTTACAACCCACCCCTTGCCCCTCCCAGGAGGGGAATGCGAAAACTGCCGATGGACGAATTCCCCTCCTGGGAGGGGCAAGGGGTGGGTTCTCTTCTCAAATTGCACATCGCATTTCATTTTGTGTCTTTCGTCTGTTTCGTGGTAAATACATCTTATCTCACATACAAATAGCAGGCGACGAAATGGTCTGGCGTGATTTCGACCGTGTCAGGAACTTTCGTTTTGCAGACCGGCATGACCTGCGGACAGCGGGGATGAAAACGGCAGCCGGACGGCGGATTCACCAAATTCGGCACGCTTCCTTCGATGCTCGCCAATTCGCCTGTGTGCGACAACTTCGGCACAGCATTCAGCAGCGCGGCGGAATAGGGATGTTTCGGGTCGCGAAATAAATCGCCGACATCCGCCACTTCGCAGACGTTTCCGGCATACATCACGCCGACGCGGTCGCAGGTTTCCGCCACAACGCCTAAATCATGCGTAATCAGCAGCACGGAGGAAATGTATTTCTTTTTCAATTCCTTGATCAATTCAAGAATCTGCGCCTGAATCGTCACATCAAGGTTCGAGGTTGGTTCGTCGGCAATCAGCAACGTCGGGCAGCACGCCAGCCCAATCGCAATCACGACGCGCTGCTTCATGCCGCCGCTGATTTCGTGCGGATAGCGCGTGATGACCTGCTCCGGGTTGGCAATGCCGAGTTTGCCGAGGACTTCGATAGCTTTTTCAGCGGCTTTGCGCTTCAATCGGCGTTTCCATTGCTTCAGAATCGGCAGCGCATTCAAGAGGCGCAAACGAGGATCATCAGGGTGTTCCGCCTGCCGTTCGAACAATTGCATGTGCAGGCGTTTCAGCGGCGATGGTTTCCGCTCCATTTCCCGGCGCAGGTCTGCCGCGATGTCCCGGCACATATCCGGCTGCTGGTGAATCAGAAAGCTTTCGGAAATCTGATCTTCAATCGTCAGAATCGGATTCAGCGCGGAATTCGGCTCTTGAAAAATCATGGAGATGTGATTCCCCCTCAAGCGTTCCATGTAGGCTTCCGACTGCTGCATCAAATCAACGCCCTGCGCTTCCTGAGCGCCGTTCAAAAAGACAAGAATCTTGCCGCTTTCGATGCGCCCCGGCTCTTGCACGATCCGCATGATGGCGCGGGCGGTGACGCTTTTGCCGCAGCCGCTTTCGCCGACTAAGCCGAACGTCGAACCGTGATTAATAACAAGAGAGACGCCGTTCAGCGCCTTCACTACGCCCTCATACGTGTAAAAATTGGCGCGTAAGTCAACGGTTTCAAGAAGTTTATCATTCATATTACGCCTATTCAGGGCAAAATAACGCAAACGACGCGAATGGCGCAAGAGACGCAAGTGGTATTTTTTCGTTTGCGTCTCTTGCGGCGTTTGCGCCTTTTGCGTTAAAAAAACCACCAGTCTCACCGCCGCCGCTGGCGCGGGTCGAAGGCGTCCCGCAGCGCGTCGCCGATCAGATTCCAGGCCAAGACGAACAGGACGATGGCCGTTCCGGGAAAAAAGACGGTAAACCAGTAGGCAAATGGATTGTCAGGCGTGCCGAGGATGTAATTCCGAGCGAGCGCCACCATCTGCCCCCAATCGGCGTAACCCGGCGGTGCGCCTAACCCGATAAAGCTCATAAACGCGGCAGTGATGACCATCGAGCCGACTTCCATCGAGGCGACAATCAGCACCGGATAAATCGCGTTCGGGAAAATATGGCGCAGCATGATTTTCCAATCCGGCACGCCCATTGTTTTCGCCGCCAATACGAAATCACGCTCCCGGATCGTCAGAATTTCGGCGCGGAACAAGCGCACGTACAGCCGCCATTCAACCAGCGCAAGGGCGATCATGATATTCGTCAAGCCGCGCCCGAACGCCACCACAATCGCCATTGCCAGCACGAGCATCGGGATGGCATAGACCACATCCACGAACCGCATGATAAGTTCGTCAATCCAACCGCCGAAATATCCGGCAATCAGGCCGAGCGTCACGCCGATCAGCAGCGCCGCGCCGACCACGACGATGCCGATCAGAAACGCCATGCGCGTCCCCCAGATAATGCCGTAATAAATGTCGTATTGCCCGGAAGTCGTGCCGAAACGATGTCCCTGATTCATCGTGTGCGTCTTAATCAGCGGCAGATAACGTTCCGTATCCTCCGCGCCGAGCGTTTCATGAAGCGCGGCTAATAGCGCCTTTTCGCTGGCAAACTGGCGGTCTTTGAACGCTTGCTTCAATTTTCCATACACGTCGTCCGGGATTGACCGCGTTTTGTCGCGCTTGATGTTCAGGACACGCTTTGTGGTAAATTCGAAGCTTTCGCCGCTGGGTGGTTTCGGCGTCGGATCAAAGCCGTCATGAGGCATGATGTAGGGATTGTTTTTGTCGTATGGCGGGGCAAGCAGCGGCGCGGCCATCGCAATCGCCACGAACACCGCCATCAGCGAAAATCCGATAATCGCCGCCGGATTTCTGAAAATGCGGGAAAGCGTGAATTGTAGCTCGCGCAAGCGCGGGTCGTGGGTTGTCGTCGCCATAATCGTTATCGGTCATGTATGTTTCAAGAGCGTTCTCTCAGCACTATCGGCCACATCACATCCAGAAAACGTAATGTATAAGTCATGAGAAAAATTGTCAATAAGAATCATAAACAACCCCATCGAGACCTCTCATTTATTTCATTCCTGGGAATTTTACGACTTTTTGATTGACAATGAGCAAACAGAGGGCGAAAAATTATTTTCAATAACGCCTCATTGCCATGGAAAAACGTAATTATTTAGCACGACATACCGCGAACGTCCCCGTTCGCCGACGTTGCCTGCGCTGAACGCTCTTAACCGCATAGAAGACGCCTCCTGCGAACAAGGACGTTCGCGGTACGCAAATAGTTACGGAAAAACAATGTCCACATTTGTTCCCGTCGGCACGCTCAGTAAACAGGCAGCAGCGTTCCCTGAGCGTGCCGACGGGCGCAGAGAATATGCCTGCGATTATGCGAAACCCTATTTTGCCGGGATTTTACCCCGATCCGTCAATTTGCCGCGTTGGCGCGGATTACTATTTGGTGAATTCAACCTTTGAATATTTCCCCGGCCTGCCGATTTTTCACAGTCGCGATCTCGTCCACTGGCGTCAAATCGGCCATGTGTTGGATCGTCCATCGCAATTGCCGTTAGATGGCGTCAGGCCGTCCGGCGGCCTGTATGCGCCGACGATCCGGCATCGCTCTGGCGTATTCTATGTCATCAACACGCTGGTGGATGGACAAACGCGGCGCGGCAACTTTATCGTCTCGGCGACTAATCCGGCAGGCCCCTGGTCAGAACCTGTCTGGCTGGACGACGCGCCAGGCATTGATCCCTCGCTGTTCTTTGACGACGATGGCCGGGTCTGGTATGTCGGTCAGCGCCTCGCCTCGCCAGGGCTGTACGAGGGACATTCGGAAATCTGGCTTCAGGAACTCGATCTGGCAGCCATGCGATTAATCGGAGACAAGCAGACGCTCTGGAGCGGCGCGTTGCATGGCGCTATATGGGCGGAAGGGCCGCATCTGTATAAAATTCAGGGGAGGTATTATCTGATGATCGCCGAAGGCGGCACCGGACACGATCACGCCGTCACGATTGCCCGGAGCAATCACGTCTCCGGCCCGTATGAAAGTTATACGCGCAACCCGATTCTCACGCATCGGCATTTAGGTCGGGATTATCCAATCGCTTGCGCTGGCCACGCCGATTTGGTGGACACGCTCAATGGCGAATGGTGGATGGTGTTATTAGCGACGCGACCGTATGGCGGCAATTACTATAATTTAGGCCGCGAAACCTTCCTCGCGCCTGTTCGTTGGGAAGATGGCTGGCCAACGATCAGCCCTGGCTCTGGCAAAATCGAATGGGAATACCCCGCGCCTGACCTTCCGGCGCATCCTTGGCCGACGCTGCCAGCGTGCGATCACTTCGACGCGCCGACATTAGCGTTCTGCTGGAATATGCTGCGCGCGCCACGCGAAGAGTTTTGGAGTCTCGCCGAGCGCCCTGGCTTTTTACGTCTACGGCTACGCCCACAGATGTTAACGGAATTCGCGACTCCCAGTTTTATTGGCCGCCGCCAGCAGCATATCAATTTCGCGGCGCGCACGGTCATGGATTTCACGCCAGATGCCGCGCATGAATGCGCCGGCATGGTCTTGCTTCAAAACAATGATTTCCATTTCCGCATGGTCGTCACGCAGACCGACGCACATGCCGTCATTCGTGTGATCAAACGGGAAAAAGGCCGCGAAACAATCCTGGCAGAACAGCCTGCGGCGAGGACGCGCCACTACCTGAAAATCGAGGCGGTCGGTCAGGAATACGGTTTTTATTTTGCCGCTACGCCGGAAGTCTGGCAGCCGCTTGCTGAACGCGCAGATGGCCGCATTTTAAGCCCACAGATTGCAGGCGGTTTCGTCGGAACCTATGTAGGCATGTATGCGAGCAGCAACGGGCAGGTCAGCGCCAATTATGCGGATTTCGACTGGTTCGAATATCAAGGCGCATAACCCAAAAGCGACCTTTACAGGCATTCTCGCGCGTTGACGCAAAAAATAGCCTCTCGAACTTGACATCATGCGAATCTGCTTCTATTGTTCGAAAGAGTCGTAATATCCACTCAAATGCCAGTATTGGCGTTTGAAATAATCCTGCTTTGAATGCAAAGGAGGTTGGTCTTTTAAATCTGGACGGCAGTTTCCCGTTCCAGACTTAAGAGTCCGGCAGATTATGAGCAAACAGAAAAGGAATTTCACAATGATTCGTCAGATCGGCCAGATATTCCTATTGTTGGTCATCCTCTCGCAGAGCGCAAGCCCCGCCGCGCACGCGCAATCGCAGAAAAAATGCCTGGAAGTCGGCTCGTATCATCAGGATTATGCCTGGCAGAACGCGATTGATGGTGGAATTGCCCACGTGTTACAGGGACACTGTGAATTGCGTGTATTTTATTTGGATAGTAAACGCGAACCTTCCCCCGAAGCCATTCAGAAAAAAGCGTTAGAAGCCAAAGCCTTGATCGATTCCTGGCAGCCCGATGTCGTTATCGCAACAGACGATAATGCGTCGCGCTATTTAGTGAAACCATATTTTAAGGATGCGGCGATCCCATTTGTCTTCTGCGGTATTAACTGGACAGTGGATGAATACGGATATCCCTACTCAAATGCGACAGGCATGACGGAACTTGCACCGATTCGCCAGGCGTTTGAACAGATCAAGCGGATTGTTCCCGTCGTCAAACAAGGCACATGCATGTATCCCGGTTTAGAATCGGAAAAAACGGCCTGCGAGCGCTATGCCTTTGTGTTGAAACCATTTGGCGTGGAATTTACGCTGACTCCGGTAGAAACTATGCATGCGTTTGAAGAGCAATTCAAGGCTCTCAGCGATATGGATTTCATCTTTTTCTCGAATAATTCAAGCATTAAAGATTGGGACGCGGCGCGCGCCAAGCAGATTGTTCAGGAGAACGCAAAAGTGCTGACGTTGACGATGGATGAATGGATGACGCCGTTTGTGATGTTGGGGTTTACCCAGGTCGGCAATGAACAGGGCGAATACGCCGCCAGCACCGCGCTCAAAATTTTAGAAGGGACAAAGCCCTCGGAGATTGCCATTGTGCCGAACCGGCAATGGAACTTATTTGTCAATGAAGGTCTGCTTGAGAAAGCCGGCATAACCATTCCCAGAGATTTGCTGCAAAAAGGCAAAAAAGTCGAATAAATCTCAGCTTGTCTCGTAAATGTTTATAGCATTGTTCATTGCAATTGAACAGGAGTACAAAAACTTGCTTTTGCGCGACGGAGTCAGGCAAACCATGCGCGGCAAAAGCAAGCTTTTGCACTCCTTTCTGCGGTCAATAATAATGCTATACGAGATGCACATGTAAGCGGGTTCTTGTGTAATGCGGGTGTGAGCATGATATTGTCGTTACGAAACGAACGCCTGGCAGCGCTGATCGGCGGTGCTGTCGCAACAATCGTGTTAGCGATGTTCGCGTGGAATTTCGGGTTAACTCAAAATCATCGGATATTCGATTTCGAGGCAAATACCATCAGAGAATCCATTTTTGAGCGAATTCAGGTCAGCGATGCGGTCGCCAAAAGCCTGCAAGCATTGTTTCATTCTTCCCTGTCCGTAGATAGCGATCAATTTCTGATTGTGGCAGGGGAACTCATCCGGCGGTATCCCTATATTCTTTCCGTGACCTACTGTCCGCGCATCCGCGACCGGGATCGTCTCGCATTCGAAGCCGAACAAGAACTGTGGGGCATTGTTGGTTTCCGTATTTTCGAATATGCCGCCGACCACAAAGTGCCTGCCAGAGCACGCCCATTTTATTTTCCGATCATTTATCGCGAGCCACTCCTGGCAAAAGACACAATGGCCTTAGGGTATGATTTACTGTCATTCGAAGCCTTGACGCCCACCATCACCCGCGCCATTGCCGACGGGGTAGCTATTCCTTCGCCGTTCGTCACATTGGCCGAAACACCCGGTTATCAAGTCGTCATCGCCGTATATGAAGGGAAGCACGTTCCAGCGACTTCTGCGGAACGCCTCAAATCGGTCAATGGATTGCTTTGTCTGACCTTATCGCCCGAAGCCTTTTTAACAAACACGGAGGTGTCGCCGGATATCACGATTCGCTTAGATAGCCTGTCCGTCACAACAGGCCATGAGGACGAGACGGTGCTGATGCGCAAACCCGCTCTTGTTGGGAAATTACGCCAACTGTTCAGCGTCAACTTTATCACCAAGGAGTCTTTGCGGATTTCTGCCCAGCATTTTCGCCTGATGATTGGCAAACGCCTGGATGTATATCACCTCGAACTCTGGTTGGTCGCGCTTGCCATCCTTGTTGGGCTGACCGGGACGTGGGGTGTTTTGGTGATCCTGCGGTCGCGTGCGTCGCTGCGACAGGAATTGCAGATTCGGCAGATCGCCGAACGCCACCTGCAAGAGACGAATGCGGAATTGGACCTTGTCAACGCGCAGTTAGAACAGCGCGTCCAGGAACGCACCATGGAAATTGCGCGGCAGAAATACATTCTGGATACGTTTATGAACACTGTTCCGGACCGCATCTATTTCAAAGATCGTGCAGGACGCATTACAAGCGCCAATCGCGCGTATGCGCAGTACGTGGGATGCTCCGCTCCTGCTGAGGGAATTGGCAAAACGGATTTCGACTTTTTTCCCAAAGAAACAGCACGGCGCAAATTTGAGCAGGAACAAGCGATTATCCAAAGCGGACAGCCTGTCGTGGGATATGAAGAAGAGTCTATGACGGAGGATGGACAACTCACGTGGGCGCTCGTCACCAAGATGCCATTACGCGACGAAAATGGCGAGATTATCGGCATTTTCGGCATTTCTCGCGACATTACCCCCTTGAAACAGACGCAACGCGCATTAGAAGAGCATACCCTTGAATTAGCGGCGGCCTACCAGCAAGTCGCCGCGCGTACCGCTGAATTGCAAGCCCTGAATGAAGAACTGAACAATTTCGCGCATATCGTCTCGCACGATTTAAAAGCCCCGTTGCGAAATGTGACGCAATTAATCACCTGGCTGATTGCAGATTACGCCGCAGTATTTGACGCCGACGGCAAGGAATTGGCCAACTTGCTGCTCAACCGCATCAAACGGATGAATGATTTGATCAGCGGCGTGCTGGAATATTCTCGCGCCGGACGGATGGGCGACAAACTTGAAGAAATTGACCTCAGCCTGCTTTTGCCTGATGTTGTTGACTCGCTCGCGCCGCCGCCTCATATCCATATCACTGTGCCCAATGCCTTACCGACCATCGTGGGGGATCGAACGCGATTAACGCAAATATTTCAGAATCTTATCGGCAATGCGATGAAGTTTATGGATAAGCCGCAAGGAGAAATTGCGGTTGGATGCGTAGATGCCGGGGATGTCTGGCGATTCAGCGTCACGGATAATGGCCCGGGCATCGCGCCGCAGTATCAAGAAAAAATATTCCAAATTTTTCAAACCCTTCAGATGAGCGAGCAACAGGAAAGCACCGGTGTCGGGCTGAGTATTGTGAAAAAAATCGTGGAGTGGTATGGAGGAAAAATCTGGGTGGAATCAATCGTTGGCGAGGGGAGTGCGTTTGTATGGACATTTCCGAAAGCCGTCTGACTTTCGCGTTCCCTCTGATAAAGGCAGGACTGTGAAGTTCTCGTGGAAATGAGTCATGGCGCGGAGCGTCAGCGACAACGCCATCTCGTTGAATGCTGGATTGCTTCGTCGCTGGCGCTCGCTCGCAATGACAGAACGTAATCAGCGTGCCTCGCAGTCAGACGCCCGAAAGAGGAGTGAATAATCCCCTGTTCGTCCGGCATGGCGGCAGGTAAACGCTATTTTGCGCAGTTGTTCCCCCCAGATGTCTCGAAGCGTCGGATCGTCCACACTGACGGCGGCGATCTCGACGCGCAGATGTTCGGGATCGAACGTCAACAACAATAGTCGGGGCTGCGTCTGAATCAGCAGCGTTCCCGCTTGAAGCATTCGAACCTGCTGAGGCGTAAACAAGTTCACTTCAAACGTGGGTGCGTCTGATTCGGTTTCGAACGTATCCTGAATGTGAATTCGCGCCGGATTTCCATGTTCGAACGTGATTGTCCGCCGCAAGCTTCGCAATCCCGCTTCTGGCGGATACGCGGTTTCTAAATTCATGCTTAGCGTTTGTGTCGTTTCATTTTCGGTAAACGCCACATTCGAAACTTGAAATTTGCGTCCAGCCGCCTGTTCCACGCCATTGACGATAGGCGCGTTATGCCCGGCAGCGCGGGTGAACCAAAGTTGATACCGCTCTGGTCCGAAGGTCTGGCGCGTGTAGGTTGCTCGCCCAATATCAATAATGCCGGGTTGCCCGTCTAAAAAAATGATGCAATGCCCTAAATCGTTGTGATTATGATTTTCGCCGTTATGCCCGCCTTTTGCAGCCAACACAAGCCCCTGCCCATCTTCAGGCTGCTCTCTGGCAAGCAACACCTGCACGTCCGGCAGCCAGACCGTTTCTGCCTGACAATTGGCGGCAGCGGAGCGTTCGGCGGGCATCCAGAAGAGATCGCGGAGGATATGAATCAGCGCCGCGCCGGTATGTTCCCGCAGCAAGCTCGCGCCTTCCTGGGAAGTTGCGCGAAGGTTGGCGGCAAAGGCGAGTGCAAGCTGCTGCATGGAGGTATCCTGAATCCGTTCGCCATAGCGATACGTCACCGCCTGTTTGATCGCAATTTGCGCCGACGCATCCGCGAAATTGGCAAACCATTTCCCGGCTAAATGCGTGGAAACAATAAACCGCCCCATATTTTGAATCAACGGTTCGTCGTAAATATCCACCGCGCCATTCGTCCGGGAATGCAGTAATTCAAGGAAAATGAGCATGGCTCCGGCGGCGACGCCCCAGTACATCGGGCCTTCATCACATCCGCCATCCGCGCCATACGTCCCGATAAAGCGCTCGACCACGCCCATCAATTTGTAGCTCAGCAGCGCGAGTCGCGCTGGATCATCAATGAGATACATGGCTGCGCCGAGCGCATTTGAGGCGCACCAGGGACCCCAGTTCAATTCCCCTTTCATCCACCAGAAATCGTAGTGCGTTTCCACCGGAATCACGACGCGATTGAGAATCTGTGAGCGCAGGCGCTCGCAGAGCGCAAACGACAAAGTTTCCAGTTCGTGTTGAAGCAGATACAAGCTTTCTGCCAACACCATCGCGGTTTCGCAGGCAAACAAATCCACAAATTCCGGAGATTGGCGCGGCAGAGGATCATGGGTGTAATAATCTGGCCCGATTTGCCGTGCATGGGCGGGAATGCACCAGGTCACTTCTCCCATGATCTCCCAGAGACCGTTGACGACATCATCGAGAAAACGCCCTCGATATTCTAAGCATTCCGCTAACACGAACGCGGCAAGCCGCTGGCGGCGTTCAAAATAGAATTGCTCGTAATGCGAGCGGTTGCCGGTGCGAACAAATTCCATGTACAGCGTCGCCGGAAGCGTCGGCCAGGGAACGCCCTGCCATTGTTCGGCGGATTGGATCAGGAATTGCGTCAGCCCACGATAATGCGGATTTGAGGCGATACATTCCCAGGCGTTGCGGTCATTTGCCTGCGGAAACGGTCGCCATTGCTGCTGCGAAAGCAAATGCTTCTTGAGAAATGTGTGATTGTAGCGGTCGGTTAGCATTGATTCTCCTTGAATTTTCGAATGCGTAGAGACGCCCCGGCGGGGCGTCTCTACCATAATGATCTGACAATATTCGACCTTACCAACTGATGTTACGCAGCGCCGCCGACAATTCCCCTCCTGGGAGGGGCAAGGGGTGGGTTCGTCCGTGAGTGATTGCTCGTGTCAAGAACCC
>DF820458.1:325460-342970 GCA_000739515.1 Candidatus Moduliflexus flocculans | reverse complement strand
CTGATGTTACGCAGCGCCGCCGACAATTCCCCTCCTGGGAGGGGCAAGGGGTGGGTTCGTCCGTGAGTGATTGCTCGTGTCAAGAACCCACCCCCAACCCCTCCCCGGAGGGGAGTGTGCGGTCATTCGTC
The DNA here is from genome assembly GCA_000739515.1 of Candidatus Moduliflexus flocculans. Taxonomy (GTDB): domain Bacteria; phylum Moduliflexota; class Moduliflexia; order Moduliflexales; family Moduliflexaceae; genus Moduliflexus; species Moduliflexus flocculans. Next base: position 342,839 of record DF820458.1, on the reverse strand, counting down.
TCGAATCGGCTGCGTAACATGAGTTACCAATATAATTGCCAGTCTTTCAGCAGGCGGACGAGCGCTTCGAAATAGAAGTAGTCGCCCCAGATGCAGCATTCATCCACGCCGTCGTTCATCGGCTTGCCATACACGGCATGGAGCAAAATGCCGTTCGAGTTCGGGCAGGCGGCGCTTGTATAGGACGCCGCTAACGACCGGATCATGCTGACTGCCGCATGTTCATACACACGCCGCGCCGGGTCAGTCAACGGCAGAGATTTCGTCATTTCCAGCAGACCGCAGACAGCAATCGCGGCGGCGGAACTATCGCGTTCTTCAGCGCCTTCGGTAAAAATCAAATCCCAATAGCAGACGTGATCTTCAGGAAGCCGATTGAGAAAATAGCTTGTGAGCTTGTGATTCAGTTCAATCAATTCCCGGTCCCGCACATAGCGATAACTCAGCGGAAAGCCGTACATAGCCCACGCTTGTCCGCGCGCCCAGCAGGAAGCATCCGAAAAACCTTGCGCGGTTTTGCCAAATTTCGGAGCGCCAGTTTCGACATCCATGTAAAACGTGTGAAACGTGGACGCATCCGGGCGGACGATGTAACGCGCCGCTTGCCGGACATGGCTCAACGCGGCGTCGTAATAGGCGCGATTACCGGTCATGTCGCTCGCCCAATAGAGCAGCGGCAGATTCATCAGGCAGTCTATAATCATGCGACCGCGTTGATTCGGATCGTTCAAATCGCCCCAGGCTTGAATAATTCCGGCGTTGTCGAAATATCGAACCATCAAAAAGTCGGCAGCTTTCAGGGCATATTCTTTCGCGGTCTGATTACCGGTCAATTTGTGCGCCGCGACGCATGACAGCGTATACAGAAAGCCTAAATCATGCGTTTCGAGGCCGATGCGATTATCTAACCGGCGATAAAATGTCAAGAGGCTGACTTCCGCCGCCTGCCGGTATTTTTGATCTCCGGTAATTTCATAGGCGAGCCAGAGCATCCCGGTCCAAAAACTCGCCGTCCAGTCCACATTCTCAATCGCCGCATACACGTTATTTTTGCTGGCGGGCGCGGGAAATTTATCGGTAAACACAGGCAGGTTTTCATCAATCTTTTGCAAAATAAATCGAATGGCAGTTTCGCATTCGGCTTTGGTCAATAATGGCTCGTTTGTAAAACGCGCCGGGTTTCGAATCGGTTCGGTGGCGACAGTTGACATATTATTTTTTAAAGGAGTGCCAAAGCTTGCTTTGGCCTTCTAATAGCCAAAGCAAGCTTTGGCACTCCTTATAGACCTTAATAGCGGCATTCCTGCTGGACAACCTGCATCATCCAGCGCATTCGGCCAACGCCGGTGCCTGCGGCTAACGATCCGGCGGTGGTGACGATTAATCCGCCAGTTTGCCCGGCTTTCTGAAAATCATCCACAATGCGCTGCCGGATTTCCCCCGGGCTGCCGTTGCGTAGCAGAAATGGCGGAAGTTGGCCGTTAATGATGGCGTCCGGCATTTTTTCGCGGATGAGCGCGGCGTCAACCGTCGGACCGTAATTGACGGAGCGGATGCCCAACGCATACTGAAAATCAAGCAGATGCCCCATCGCGCTGTCGGAATGCTGATAGCGGCGAGCCTCGCCGGGCGCCATTGCATTTAAGACGGTTTCCAGCACCGGGACGCAATACTGCTGATACAGCTTGCGGTTAAACAACGCGCAATTGTCATCGGTAATCCACCAGCCGGGCGTTGCGTTGCCGCTGAATTCTCGCAAAATCGCGTTCAGTTCGATCATTTTCGCAGCTAAAACATCGCGAAAACGCGCCATTAAATCAGGATAATCATACATCCAGAGAAAGAGCGTTTCCGGCTTCAAGACTGAGGTCATAATCGTGGCTGGCCCGCGACTGCCAGTCCCTAACGCAGGCAGCGATTTCCCGGCGCGTTTTCGTTCTTCCCATTCTTTCAAAAACGGTTCGGGTAAACTCCAAACGCACAAATCGGTCGTTTCCGCTCGGTCTAAAATTTTGGCGAATTCTGCCGGATCGTCGGTGACAGGCACGAACCAGGGCGTGCCCCCTTCGTGATAGTCAAATTCGCAGCCAAACAGATTTTCAATTCGTTTCGGGCTATATTGAAACGTGTCCTCATCAAAAAACGCCTTGCCGACGTATTGCCGCGTCATCTGATTCACCTCGCGATGCAACGCGTCGCGATAGGTTTTATCCTGATAATAGCGCAAAGTCGAAGAGACATTCATGAATTCGAAAATCCAGTGATCATCTGGCGCAAACGAGACGGCGCAGCGCGGCTTTTGCGTCGTAAATGCCTCGCAAACGGCATTTTCCTGCCAGAATGTTTCGACATCAAGCGCGGCGGTTAATGCTAAAAATTCCTGTTCGATAATTGCCATATAACCCAAGAATTGCTGCGGTATTCGTAAGGGCGAGGATATCTCACCCTACGAATGCCGCATTAAATTTTTGGTAGGAGTTTTACGTGGATTGATGTTGAGGAGTATCACATCTTGATTTGACAGCGAAATCGAGATTTCGCACTCCTTATTTCTATTCGCCTGCAACGTCAGAAACCCGCTTTTTCGCGATAAAACCCTTGCAACACGTAAAACGCGAGCTTTTTGGTCTGTTTATCCGCCGCAATCAAGCCTTTGCGATTGAAACCCTGCTGATAGCGATTAAAGCGCCGCGACGCCCTGAAATCGTAGAGAATCCAGGGAGACATTCCTTTCACGTAATCTAATGTCCGAATCATGGCGATCTGGCGGCGATACACCTCTTCCATATACTCTTCGGTAAACTTGTCGGAACGACTGCCATGTTCGCCAGCGCGGGCGTCTGCGCCGGTTTCGGTGATAATGACCGGCTTATCGGGGTTGGAATTGCGGCCTAATTGGACAAGTTCGTCGTAATTCGGATTGTACCAGCCGTAATATTCGTTAAGGCCGATGACATCGAGAAATTCGGCGAGCCGGTCTTCGATTTTAATTTTTTGATGATTGACGAGGCAGGCCGCCGATACTAACCGCGACGGATCGTATGCTTTAGCCGCTTTTGCCAGCCCGCTCATAAATGCCAACCGCGTGTCGGTATCCGCATTTTCATTGCCGACCGACCAGATGATGACGCTGGCACGGTTAAAATCGCGTTTGATCAGTTCAAGGAGTTGATTTTCGGCGTCTTTGTACGTAGCCGGATTCGGAAAGTCAATCGCCCAATAGACCGGCACTTCTTCCCAGAGCATCAGGCCGACTTCATCAGCGATTTCGGCGGACAGTTCGTGATGCGGATAATGCGCCAACCGCAGGAAATTGCAGCCGAGTTCTTTCGCGTGTTGAAAGCGCCGCAGCACATCTTCGCGGCTCGATGTTTTGCCGGTCTGCGCGTCATCCTCATGCACGCAGATGCCGCGCAGAAAGACCGGTTTGCCGTTCAACAGAATGGTCGTCCCTTCAACGCTGATCTGCCGGAAACCGATCATGTCGCTGATCGAATCCTGACGGAAACGCGCCTCAACGCGGTATCGCTTCGGATCTTCCGGCGACCAGAGTTCCGGCGTGGCGGCGATGATTGCCGTTACGCGGCCATCTTGTAACGGAAATGTCTGCGTGATGCCGAGTTCTGGAATCGAAATTTGAATATCATCTTGCGCTGTCGCGTCCGAAACCGCGACAGTGACGGCGATTTGGTTATACGCATTGTTCGGAACTAAATATGCCTGGAAGGTTTGAATAAAGGCAGGCGGTACGCGGAACAGTTCAATATCGCGATAAATGCCGCCATAATTGAACCAATCAATGTTCCGGCACGGCACGCGGTCGAGCGTTCTGTCGTTATTGACGCAGACCTGAATCACATTTTTCTGCCGCAACTGGCCAGTCAATTCGACGAAAAACGGCGTGGAGCCGCCGTAGTGATTGCCGAGATATTGATGATTCAGAAAGACCATTGTGTCGTAATTCGCTGCGCCGATGCGGAGAAAGACCCGCTCATCCGACTGTTCAGGCAGATACGTAAATTCGCGGGCATACCAGGCGCTTCCCTCATAATAAAAATATTCCGGGCGATGCATGTTCCAGCAGGATGGCACTTGAATTGTTTCGCCGTCGTCGGGATCGTAATCCCAGGGAAGGCGATTCCCCTGCGCATCGGTTTCCGGCGGGAGATGCCACCCAACGCGCAAACCGGTGTCATACGGATCAACGGTAAAAAACCAGCGTCCGTTCAGTTGCTCGCGGGCGCGTCCGGCCACGCAGAGCATGGTCGCATGATTCAGATTTTGGAGGTTATAGCGAGCGCCATACGCCTCGCTGTGAATGTGTTCTATCAGATTTTCAGCCTGTTCTTTTACTGCCATGCTTCATGTCTCCATCGTTAGGTTAATTTTCCCGAACTGGGGAAATAGTGTTAAATTCTTTCGAATATACGACCCTTATGATACGATCCCTTTCAAATTTTTTTTCATATTTCATTCCAATTTTTTTCATCACGGACATTGAAGGGATGTTATGCTCCTCACAATAAGAATATATCTTTCGAATGCCATATTGAGTTGCAACATATTCCATGCTTCCTCTTGCTGCTTCAGATGCATATCCATTCCGACAATAGCTTTTTATAATATGAAATCCTACTTCCGGCACGATTTCATTATCAATATTCTGCATGGTAATCCCACAATCGCCCAAAAATACCATATCTTCTTTTCTAATAACAGCCCACAATCCGTATCCATATTGTTTGTAGTTTTCAATATTCCATTGTATCCAATTTATGACTTCTTGCTTAGTAAATGCGTGAGGATAGTATTTCATTGATTCTTCATCAGATAATACTTTCGCTAATTCATCAACATCATCTTCTTCTAACCTTCGAAGAATCAACCGATTTGTCTCGAACACGTTGTGCATTTTCTTCTCCAATGCGCTGTTGTATGAAATTCATGTACGCAGGGATATTCCCAAAATGCCATTGTTTCAATCGCATCCCTTCTTGCCTCTCTAAAGGAGAGAGGCAAGAAGGGAGACATGCCATGGGTTATTGATAATGTACGCCTTGCAGTTGTAGCTGCTCCGCTAAATGGCAGGCGACCGAATGCCCCGGCGAGAGTTCGCGCAACTCCGGCGTGTTTTCCCCGCAGACCTTTGCCGCATAACGGCAGCGCAGATGAAAATAACAGCCAGACGGCGGATTTGCCGGATCAGCGATGTCGCCTTCCAGAATAATCCGCTGCGACCGCAAACGCGGATCAGGCTTTGGCACAGCGGACAGCAGCGCTTCGGTATATGGGTGTTTCGGGGTGGCGAACAATTTGCTCGTCGGCGCGACTTCCACTAATTTCCCGACATACATCACCGCCACGCGATTCGCGATATATTCAACGACGCTCAAATCGTGCGAAATAAACAGGTACGTTAATTTCAATTCTGCCTGTAAATCCTGCAACAGGTTGAGGATTTGTGCCTGTACCGATACATCGAGCGCAGACACCGGCTCATCGCCAATCACTAAACGCGGTTCAAGCGCCAACGCCCGCGCAATGCTGATGCGCTGCCGCTGCCCGCCGCTGAATGCGTGGGGATAGCGTTTCATGTATTCCGGCTGCAAGCCGACCCGTTTCAGCAGCGTTGCCACACGATCTTCCAATTCCTTGCCTTTGGCGACGCCATGAATTTTGAGCGGCTGCCCGATGATGTTCAGCACATTCATGCGGGGATTCAATGACGCATACGGGTCTTGAAAAATCATGCGCACTTCGCGGCGGTACGGTTGAAGCTCATTTTTGGGCAGCGTCGCCAAATTCACCTGAGCGCCCTGCTTGTTCTGATAAAAAATGTCGCCGCCGGAGGGCGTGTAAGCGCGGGCAATACAGCGTCCGACAGTTGTTTTGCCGCAGCCGCTTTCGCCGACTAAACCGAGCGTTTCGCCGCTGAGCACATGCAAGTTGACATCATCAACGGCCTTCACATGCCCGACAACACGGCTGATAAAACCACGATGGATCGGAAAGTGCATTTTCAAATTCTGCACAGAGAGTTGGACTTGTTCTGTCATGGTTGTTCCTCAAGACGTGTCAGACACTTTTAAAGTGTCTGACACGTTCGTATTATTGACTCATGTTACGCACCCGATTCGATGTGAATGACCGCAAACTCCCCTCCTGGGAGGGGCTGGGGGTGGGTTGCCGCACGATGATCGGCGACATGACGAAACCCACCCCCTCCCAGGAGGGGAATTCGCGGAGACGCTGCGTAACATCAGTTATTGATACAGTACGCAACGCACGGTGCGGCCATCGGGCAACGAGGTTAACGGGATGCGTTCCAGGTCGCATTTGCCTGCGATTTTCCGGTCGCAGCGCGGATGAAACGCGCAGCCTTGCGGGCGATTATACGGATCGGGCACCATGCCTTTAATCGGGTCAAGCCGTCCGGTTTTGCTCTGTCCTAATACCGGAATGGAGCGGAGCAGCGCCTGCGTGTAAGGATGTCTGGCGTCATGAAAGAGCGCGTCCACAGGCGCTTGTTCCACCACTTCGCCGAGATACATCACGATCACATAATTGCAGATTTCCGCCACCACGCCGAGATTATGGGTGATCATCATAATCGCCATATTAAATTCGCGCTGCAAGCCTAACATCAATTCGAGAATCTGCGCCTGAGTCGTCACATCGAGCGCGGTCGTCGGCTCATCGGCAATTAACAGCGTGGGATGGCAGGCGAGCGCCATCGCGATCATCGTGCGCTGGCGCATGCCGCCGCTCATTTGAAACGGATAGGTGTCAATCCGGCGTTCTGGCTGCGGAATGCCAACTTTGCGGAGCATGTCAATCGCCCGATCTCGCGCATCCTTTTTATTGAGATTACGATGCTGACGCAGCACCTCGGTAATCTGATCGCCGACCGTATGTACGGGGCTCAGCGACACCATCGGCTCTTGAAAAATCATGGAGATTTCCCCGCCCCGCACGGCTCGCATGGCGCGGCTGTTCGGCTTCAGTTTCGCTAAATCAACGACTTCGCTGTTCTGCCCGTTTCGCCGCCAGAGGATTTCTCCTTCCACAATGCGGCCAGGATGGCTCACCAATTGCAAAATCGAAAAGGCGGTGACGCTTTTGCCACAGCCGCTTTCACCCACCACGCCGACGGTTGAGGCGGGCATAATCGAAAAATCCGCGCCATCTACGGATTTCACCGTGCCTTCATCCAAAAAGAAATGCGTTTTGAGTCCTTTGACTTGTAATAAGGGTTGCTGTGTCATTTATATTCCCCGGAAAACCTCACAGGTTTTCAAAACCTGTGAGGTTTGGGCTAATCGTTTATTGTCTTTTATCGCGCATACGGGTCGGCGGCGTCACGCAAGCCATCGCCTAAAAAATTTAAGGCTAATACGGTAATCACAACGGCCAATGCCGGAATCAGCAGCCAGGGCGCGGTAGCGATGGCGCGGATTTCCTGCGCGTCTTGCAATAGCACCCCCCAACTGACGACCGGCTCGCGCAGACCCAATCCGAGAAAGCTCAGCGCGGTTTCCGACAAAATCATGCTCGGAATCGCTAACGTAATCGAGGCGATGATGTGGCTGGTAAACGCGGGGAGCATCTGCAAAAAAATAATCCCCATTTCCCCCTGTCCGTCAAGACGGGCAGCCATGATAAAATCTTCTTCCCGCAGCGACAGAAAACGTCCGCGCACCACTCGCGCCAAGCCTGTCCAGCCGATCAGCGACAAAATCATCGTAATGCCGAAATAAACCCGCAGCGGCGGCCAACTCAACGGCAGCGCCGCTGCAAGCCCCATCCAGAGCGGAATCGAAGGCACGGAACGCAAAAATTCGATCAGGCGCTGAATCCATTCATCCACCGCGCCGCCGTAATAACCGGAAATCCCGCCTAACAGAATGCCTAAAATGAGACTGAGCAACACGCCGATCAAGCCGATAGACATCGAAACGCGCGTCCCTAAAATCAAACGGCTGAGGACATCGCGCCCCAACCGGTCAGCGCCGAACAAATAGACCGGCTGCCCTTTTTCTTTTGCGCCAAATAAATGGCGATTTGTCGGGATAAGGCCGAATAGCTTGTAGGGATAGCCTTTCACAAAAAAGCCAAGCGGGATTTTAGCGCTCGTGTCAATCACAAACATCCGGCGCAACGCCACCGGATCGACCTTTGAGGTGTAGCCGTTGACATACAATCCGATCTTGCCCTGTTCATCAATCAGGTGCAGGCGCTGCGGCGGCGCGTACAGAAATTTCGAATTGGTTTCGTCAGGCAGCGACAGCGAGAGGAATTCAGCAAACAACGCGACGATATAAATCAAAATCACGATAATGCCGCTGATGAGCGCCAATTTATGCTTACGAAATTTCCACCACACTAATTTCCATTGAGGCGCGACATAAACTTGTGTTTCTTTTTCAATCATAGCGACCTCTATTTATGAAAGCGAATCCTGGGATCAAGCCAGGCGAGCAGTACGTCGGACACTAACGTGCCGATAATCGTCAACAAGCTTAAAATCATGATAATTGCGCCTGCCAGATACATATCTTGCACTTGCAGCGCCCGCAGCAGCATCGGCCCGGTGGTCGGGAGATTCATCACAACGGACAAAATTATTGATCCGGAAACCAAATAGGGCAACGTCCACCCGATGGTGCTGACAAAGGGATTCAGCGCCAATCGAACGGGATATTTGAATAGGACTTTCCATTCTGGCAAACCTTTGGAGCGGGCGGTCACGACATAAGGCTTGCGCATTTCATCCAATAAATTCGCCCGCATGATGCGAATCAGTTCCGCCGTGCCGCCGAATGCGAGAAGCAGCACCGGAATCCAGAGGTGTTGAATCAAATCCCAGATACGCGCTAAACTCCAGGGGGCACTCAGAAATTCGTCGGAAAACAACCCGCCAATGGTTTTGTTGAAATACTTAAATTGAAGATACATTAAGACGAGCGCTAACAAAAAGCTTGGCACGGCGATGCCGATAAAACCGAGCAGCGTAAAAAAATAATCGCCGAGCGAATATTGCCTGACTGCCGAATAAATTCCGATGGGAAAGGCAATCATCCAGGTGATGATGACGCTACCTAACGACAGCGCGACCGTCAGCCAGACGCGCTCCCAGATGACTTTCGAGACCGGTTCACGCAAGTCGAACGCTAACCCGAAATCGCCGCGCGTCAGAATCCCTTGCATCCATTTGATATATTGAATCGGGATCGGATCACCTAATCCATACGTTTTGCGCAAGGTTTCGATGGCATCCTGACTTACCTGATTTCCCTGCGCCGCCAACCCGGCAACATACGAGGTCGCGAAATCGCCCGGAGGGAGTTGAATGATGGCAAACGCGACTAATGAGATCACAAAAAACGTCGGCACCATGAGCAAGAGTCGTCGCAGAATATATTGTAACATGGAACGTCTCCTCTGCGCTGCCCCCTTTTCCTTACGGAAAAAGGGGGCATGGGTTATGCGGGGCGGTTTATTTGAATGAATATGTAAATGGATTGGTTGGCGCGGGCGTCGGATACTGCCAGCTATTGATCATTTTCGCCGGAACGTTAAACATCGTGTTTTTGACGATGCCGTATAACATCGGCGCGGTGCTGATGCCGATGGCGGGGAAATAATCTGCCGACGCTTGCAGCAGTTCGGCCATCAGTTTATTCTGCCCTTCGACGGTCGCTGTCGCCTTGATCTGGTCATACAACGCCATCATTTTTTTGATCTCAGCCGGTGGTTCTTCCGCTTTGGCGACATCCGGTTGATACCAGCTTGCCCAGGCGATTGCCCAGGCCGCTTCGTTGGAATTCGGGAAGAAGTTGCGCGGGTCGAAAATCGTGCCCATGCCAGCTTCGCCGCCCCAGGTCATCGCGTCTAAATCGTTGTTGTTTTTGCGTTCATACATCAAGGAGCGATCTTCCGGTTTCGCTTGCGCATTCACGCCCACAGCCTGCCAATATTTGGCGACCATATTCCCGGCGTCCACCTGTTCCTTGAACGAGTTTGAAATTTCGATCGTGAAGCTTAACGGCTTGCCATCAGGAAGCAGGCGCATTCCGTTGGCGTCTTTTTTCGGCAGCACTTTGTCGAGATACTCGTTGGCTTTTGCCACATCGTATTCCGTGTATTGCTTTGCTAATTGTTCATTATACAGCGGAGTCCCTTCCAGAACTGACGGCTGCGCGGGCGTTCCCTGTCCCATATACACCGTGTCAATAATTTCCTGACGATTGATGGCATACGACAAGCCGATGCGGAAATCTTTGTTCTGGAAAATGCTGCGCAAGGTCGGGTCTTTGTGGGTTAAATTCAGATGAAACACGATGCTGTTGCTGCCGGCGTTAATCAGATCAAAAAATCTGTAATCGCCTTTTTGCTGATTGTCGAACAACACGGCTTTGTTTGCCAGGTTGTTAAAATGCCGCATCTGGAAATCGATTTCGCCGTTGGTCGCTTTCAGCAGCATCGCGGCGGTATCCTGAAAAATGGTATAAACCAGACGATCAATATACGGATATTGCTGCCCTTCCGGATCAACTTTCCAGTAGTACGGATTACGCACGAATGTCACCTGCGTTGCGGAGCCGGAAATCGGCTGTTCCACCATCCAGGCATTCAGCGTCGGGCGTCCTGCCACGCTGTATTGGCCGTATCCGCCGCCATCCCACTGCGTGACTCTTGCGATGAACATGTCTTTCCAGGTGGTGTAACCGCCTTCTTTCATCATGGCGTCTAATTTGGCCTTATCCTGGTATTTAGCATGATATTGCTGGGCGAAATGTTTCGGGCAAACAAGCACCGGACGGCCTGCCGCGCCTGCCATATTGGAGAGAAACAACCCGTTTGGTTTGGCGAAGGTGAATTTGACGGTCAGATCATCAACTTTTGTCACCTGTCCCGGTTCGCCACCCGCAACCATCCACGTTGGCGGGGCTGGCGTCAATTCGGCATTTAAAGCGACATCTTCCCACCAGAACAAAATATCATCAACCGTCACCGGCTGGCCGTCAGACCATTTCAACCCTTTGCGGAGGTAAAACGTATATTCGGTCGCGTCGGCGTTCGCATCCCATTTTTCGGCCACGTTCGGCACAATGTCCGTCCAGTCCACATTCCAGCGCACTAACGGCTCATAAGAAAAAATTCGATAAAAGGACACGTCATCAGTCCCGGCGGTCATGCCCATGCGCCAGATGCCGCCGAATTTTCCAACTTTTTCAGCAGGCGTGACAACAAGCGGATTCTCAGGCAGGCGTTGTTCAATCGGCGGCAGCGTGCCAGCCTTCACCTGTTCTGCCAGCATCGGCGCTTCTTTATACGTCATCGCAGCCACGACCGGCTGTGCCATCAACCCCATTAATGCCAGAATAGACAAACTCCCCATCCAGGTTGTTTTTCGCATAATATCTCCTCGTTTTCATTAAGAGCGCAGCCCCCATCCTGCCAGAGGATATTGTCGCGCTGCGCGCGTTCCCAGAACGGTAAACATTCACATCAGAGATTATTTCAAGACGCTCTTCTTCCCCAACATCACCTCCCCCGAAAGTAAAATTTTTATGTTCTGACGTAGGTCGAGACTTCATTTTCGACCTACAATAACCAACCCCTAAAAATTGACGCCTGATTTGTCAAGATTCATTTTCGAAAACAAAGAAAATTTTTTCTTTTATTTTCACGAATACTGAAATCGTTATCCTACTGCTTCAATGCGCGGGCCGGTGGATTCGCGCAAAATCAATGGGCATTCTAAGCGGACAGAGCCGCCGTTCGCCTGTTTTCCCGAAGCCATCAATTCTACAAGCTTTTTAACCGCCAATTGCCCGATGCGGTAGGTTGGCTGCGCAATGGTCGTAAGCGATGGGATCGTGTAGGCGGCTAACGGAATGTCATTATACCCCAACACCGAAATATCCTGTGGCACTCGCAAACCAGCCGTATAGATCGTGCGCAGCGCCCCAATTGCGACAACGTCATCAAAGGCGATAATGGCGGTCGGCCTGTCATGTTCAGGCAATTGCAGCAGGCTGGCGGTGGCGTGAGCGCTTTCTTCCACATTCACATATCCCCAGCGGACACGCTCCGGCGGCAACGTCAGCCCGGCCTCATTCAGCGCGCGTTCGATGCTCTCCTGTCGCATTTTTGAAGAGACCCAATCCGGCGGCCCGGAAATATACGCTAATCGCTTATGATTGAGACTGACGAGATACTGCGTGGCGCGATACGTCGAGGAGGTATAATCTGGAATGATGCAAGGAAAGCCCGGCACTTCTTTGGCGCGAGACAGCACGATAGGGATTTGGCAGTGGTCGCGCAGTTCGAGCAGATAGTCCGCAGGCAGTTTCGTTCCGGCAATAATAATCCCGCTGATGCCCCATTTTTCAAGCAGATTCAGATGCTCTTCCTGATATTCCGTGTTTTCGCTGACATCTAAAATGAGCAGCGCGACTCCTTGCCGCTCCGCTTCCTCCTGAGCGCCATTGACGATTTCCGCGTAATACGAGCTTTGCACGTCTGGAATAGTGATCACAATCGTTTTAGGGGCAACCGGCAATTCTTTCCATTGCCGGGGCATAAACCCTAAATCTTTGATCGCCTTTTTGACGCGAAGCGTCAATTGATCGCTGACGGGCGACGATTGATTAATCACGCGTGAAACCGTAGAAATGGACACGCCGCATGCTTTCGCGACATCTTCAATCGTGGGCTTGCCTTTTGGTTCTTCCATAATGATTCTCCTTCGGAAAAGACATTTTTTCGAAAATAAAGAAAAAGGCAAGAAAAATTTTCAAGATTTGCAAAATTCCCCTCTCAGAGCAGCGGAAGTGGATATGGAAGGGCGCGTTAGCGTCAATTCATGACTGACTGACCGATGCCTCAAGACTCCTGGGAAGGCTGAACCAGAATGTGCTCCCTTCTCCGCTCGTGGATTCGAGCCAGACGTTTCCCCCGTACCATTCGATGATTTTTTTGACAAGCGACAGGCCGATCCCCGTGCTTTCATACACATCGCGCGCTTGCAATGTCTGGAATATCTCGAAAATTCGTTGGTGATATTCCTCAGCAATTCCCGGCCCGTTATCGCGCACGCTAAACCGCCAAAATTGCTCATCTGACACGCAATCAACGATGATTTCCCCTTTCGGCTTATCAAGGAATTTGATCGCGTTGCCGATCAAATTTTGAAACACTTGCGTGATTCGAATCTGATTGAGAACAAGCGTGGGAAACTCATGCGCAACCACAATCTGAATATGGTCAGGCGGGGAGAGATTATCGAGCGCTTCGCAGAGAACCTCATTCAGGTTGACTGGCGTTCGCTCCGCTTCAATTCGTCCAATGCGGGAATATTCCAAAATCCCTTCGATCAGATTCTCCATGCGGTGCACTCTGCCGACGAGCAGGGCGATCATCTCCTGTCCTTGTTCATCTACCGCGTCTGTATAATCCGCGGCAAGCCATTGCGCCAATCGGCTGATAGCGCGTAACGGCGCTTTTAAATCATGCGAGGCCACATAGGCGAAACTGGATAATTCCTTGTTCGCAAGCTCAAGAGCGGCAGTGCGCTCCTGGACGCGCGTTTCCAACGCCGCATTCAGGGCATTTAATGCCTCGTTCGAGGCTTGTAACGCCATTGTGCGCTCCAAAATGGCCGCAGCCATGCGCGTAAAACTCTGGTACAAACTCACAATTTCATAGAAATTGCCATATTGAACCGTTTGTTCAGCAGGAAATTGTCCTTGCGCAAGCAGATCGGCTTCCTGCATCAGGCGAGAGATCGGCCTGGTAATCTGACGCACGATTGTCACCTGCGCCCACACAAATAAGCTGACGCTGCCTCCAAATGCGATTGCCGAAATGACAATCAGCAATATCAATGGGCGCACCACGACGGCCAGAGGCTGCGTGGTAATGACCACCCAATTCCAGGCAATTTGTTTCGCGCTCCCGACAAGCCAGGCATTCGATTCAGGATCGCGAAAAAATTCGAATACGGCCTGTCCCTGATTGGCATTTTCAAACAGCAAGAGGTTGCCGATATTCCGTTGTTCATGCACCCAGGCCGTGATCGGATACGCGACCAGCGTTCCACGCGGATCAGCGATGAAGGCCGTGCCTTGTTCCCCAATATCCGCCGTTTCAATCACCTCTTGAAGCACTCTCAAATCTAGTTCCCCGACCAACATCGCCTGTAAACGATTCAAATTCATAATTGGAACAACACCAGTTACCGCGATGTTATTTGTGAAAAGCGAGATGAATGGCGTCGAAAAATATAGCATTCGCGACTGTTTCGTAGGTTCGAAAAATCGTTCCCGCGCAAAATTCAGCCCTAACAGCGAAATGCGGGAATCCGCTTCGGCAATCACCGTTCCCTCTGAACTGAGCAGATAGAGCGTTGAAAACCTCGGATAATTCGCTTGAATCTGCGTCAGGAAACGCGATTGATATTCCGATGGAAGCTCGCGAATTCCGCTGGCTGTGGCACTCAACATATTCCCGGTTTCGGTCAGATACTGTTCGCACTGCCGGGCGACAGCCTCAATCAACAGGTTATGCTGGCGGATAATTGTATTGCGCAATAAATAAATACTGAATGCGATCACGCATAGCCAAATCACCACAACCGTCGTTGCGGGAATCAGCGTGACATGAAGCATCATTCTGCGCAGAGAACGCAAACGTCTGTTCATAGCTGACAAAGTCATGTCATGAAGTCAAGGAATTCGAAAAATGGAATTTCGCGCGCCCGAAAATTGCCGAACGATATTTGGTACGTCAATTTTCTTCACTTTACGACATTGAGCTTCCAGGGAAAAGGTTAATTTTCAGGAGGTATCGTCGCGACAATCTCAAATTGTCCGTTGCTGACCCGGACAATATAGACATCACGGCTGACATCGCCATACGCATTCATGGAAATGAGTCCCTGCACGCCAGGAAAATTGCGAATGCTGCTCAGGGCGTCAGGCAGGCCGGAAGTCTGCCCCTGAGTGTGCTTGAGCGCCTCGGCCAATACAAGCATCGCCTCGTAGCCATAGGCCGCATGAAATGTCGGTTCGCGCTTGAATCGCTCCATAAAGCGCTTGATGAACGGTTGGAATGCCGGGTACGGGTTTGAGGGATGATAGACCGAAACCATTTCCAATCCTTCGACAGCATTGCCCCCTTTTTCAATGAGTTGTTCGGTTTGCGCCCAGGTTGAGGAGAAGGTGGGTACGCGTACGCCTTGTTTTGCCAGATATTGCAACAGAAACGCCGTGTCGACAGGCGACGCCATCACGAGTAGAGCGTCAGGGGCAGTGGTTTGAATCTGCGTTGCGAATTGTTGAAAATCAGTTCGTCCAGCCACAAAGATCAGTTCTTTGCGGGCGCTTCCGCCCAACCGCTCGAATTCCTGCTGAAACAGTTTCCAGAAGGTTTCGCTAAATGTCCGGTTGCCAATATCATAAATGCCTGTAATCGTTCGAATGTGCCGCTGCTGGATGATGTAGCGCGCCAAAGCCCGGCTTAAGAGATCATTACCCGGCACCACGCGGAAAAAATAATCCTGCTGTTGGCTGAATTCGGCGCTGGCCGAGACAGGATTGACCACAACCATGCGCGCTTGATTATTTTGCGCGAAGGTCGCAGCAGTTTGCGCACTGGTAACATGCCCGATGATCGCGACCACTCCTTGCGCGGCAAGTTCGGCATCAACCTGGCGAGCGATTTCAGGACGATTCTGATCATCTTTTGTAACCAATTGAATCAACCGTCCATGAATCCCATTGTTCCGGTTCAATTCCTCTACAGCCAATTCGATACCATTGCGACAAAATACGCCGCCGCCGCTCCGACTATTGGTCAATTCTCCAGAGAAGCCGACGAGAATCGGCGGTTTGGATTTACATCCCATCAACAGACTGAGAAAAAATACCTGATAAACCACAGCATAGAATAGTTTATGGCGCGCGTAACGTGCCTTGCGAGCGAAATTCTCCATCTTTCACCTCCAGAAGAAACCAATCGCGAGCGATTTCGCCATATATATCGAATTTCACCGGGCCAGCAACGCCTTGAACGGCTTCGATTTCGACCAGCGTTTTGGCTAAATTCCCGGCGCGGCCTGCTGTTTTCGTCAGCGCGGCAGCGAGAATCAGCACAATGTCATACCCATTGCCCGCATATAATGTCGGCGTTTCCCCGAATCGGCGTACATAGCGTGTTTTGAACTCTTGATAGGCCGGAGAAGTATTGTTGGGATCATAGGCCAGCGGGATCACGATGCCATCCGCCGCTTCGCCGCCTTTATGAAGCAATTCTGGCGATTGCGCCCAGGCAGTCGCGACGAGCGGAATCGTCCACCCCCGCATCTGGCGTTGCTGCGCGATCAGCGCCGTATCAACAGGCGACACAAGAAGCAGCAGCGCGTCAGGTTGCAAGGCCTGAACGTCTGCAAGCAATGCCGAAAAATCAGGACTTGCCGATGATGAAAACCCGATTTCCCCAACAATTTGCCCATTCAACGCGGTGGCATTTTTTGTGAATGCATCTAACAACGAGCGCGTAAAGGCGGCATTATCAGTGTCATACATCACCGCCAGCCGCTGGTACTTTTGCCGCTCAAAACAATACGCGGCCAGCACTGCCCCTTCTTTTGGGTTTGGAGCGACCACTCGGAAAAAATGATCCTGCTTGCCGCTCAGTTCCGGAGAGGAGGCGGTGGGACTGATCAAGACAATCCCGGCCTGTTCTGTGACTGAATACGCCGCCAGTGTTTGCGCGCTCGTAATATGGCCGATAATCGCGACAACACCTTCGTTGATCAATTCCCGATCTACCGCCTTCGCTTGTTCCGGCATGCCCTGATCGTCGCGTATGACTAATTGAATCGGGCGTCCCTGAATGCCGCCTGCTGCATTCAGCGTTTCAACCGCTAATTCGACGCCATTGCGAGCTTGAACGCCAAGATTGCCGTTCTTTCCTGTCAGTTCGAATGATACGCCGATGCGAATCGGCTTCTGATTCTGACATCCGGATATGCCAGCCATGACAAGCCCTATCATAATCACCCAATACTGCCAATTTTTACGAATAACCCACATTCGAGTGTCCTCCTGGTTCAGGTTATTGAATGAAGTTTCTCTTTCCATTTTGATGAATACGGAAAAAAGATTGCAATATCAATTTTGGAGAGAACAGTTATAATCGGAAAGGAGCGCGCGGATATTTTTGTCTGTGTCGGCAGACTAAAACGCCTGTCCCACCGCTTAGAGACAATTGATATTATTATCTGATGTTACGCAGCGCCGCCGACAATTCCCCTCCTGGGAGGGGCAAGGGGTGGGTTCGTCCGTGAGTGATTGCTCGTGTCAAGAACCC
>DF820458.1:313162-324975 GCA_000739515.1 Candidatus Moduliflexus flocculans | reverse complement strand
CCCACCCCCAGCCCCTCCCAGGAGGGGAGTTCACGATCATCGGATTGAATTCGCTGCGTAACATCAGTAAATAATTCTTTAAACTCTCGCGCAGAGACGCAGAGTATGCTCCAATAAGTTTCCCCCTTGCGCCTCTGCGCGAGAGAAATTATTCGACCAAAAGCCAATGATGAGCAGTCAGGCTTATATTCGAGGATGTTTTGTGATATAGCGCGCGAGAGTTATAAATCCGCAATATTTTTCTTGACAAGACGGTAAGCGATTACCAATAAGGTAATCGCTTACCATTTATTTTGTTCAGGAATTGATTTGTCAATTTTTCTCGCGCATCGGCAACTTTTTACGACAGCATTCCGCGAAGCGAGAGCAAAGGAGGTCATTTGTATGGCAACCATTTTTCAACATGGCAGCCCAACAACTGTCATCAATCAGGAAGCAAAACAGGCGTATATCCGTGAGATTCTGCAAAATATCAAGGACGCGCAGCAGAAATCGCCGCGTAAGGTGTTGCTGCTGCCGCCGGATATTACGCGCTATCAATCCGACGCCGGGATGCTGACGCAATTGATTTACGCCGAACTGTCGCCAACCGCGCAAATTGACATCATGCCGACGCTTGGCACGCACGCGCCGATGACGGAGCAGGAAATCCGTTCGATGTTCGGCGCGAATATTCCGCTGGATCGCTTCAAAATCCACAATTGGAAGCAGGATGTCAAGATCGTCGGCGAAATTTCCGGCGACACGATTCACAAATGGTCTGAAGGCCGCCTGAATTATTCCATGCAGGTCGGTTTCAACAAATTGCTGTTTGACGGCGACTACGATCTCGTGCTGTCTATCGGTCAGATCGTGCCGCATGAAGTCGTCGGCATGGCGAATTTCACCAAAAACGTCTGCGTCGGCATCGGCGGCGCAGACCTGATTAACAAATCGCATTTTCTCGGCGCGGCGTATGGCATGGAGCGCATCATGGGGCGGATTGACACCCCGGTCAGGCGCGTCTTCGATACCGCCGTCAGCCGCTATCTCGGCGATATGCCGATCTTTTTTCTAATGACCGTCATCGGCGGGCAGGCTGGCGAAACGGTCATGCGCGGCCTGTACTGCGGCGATCAAGACGGCGAAGCGTTCCGGTTAGCGGCGGAACTGAGTCAGCAGGTGAATTTGGATTTGTTAGACGCGCCGCTTGATAAAGTGGTCGTGTATCTGAATCCGAAAAAATTCCGTTCCACCTGGCTCGGCAATAAGGCGATTTACCGGACGCGCATGGTCATGGCGGATCGCGGCGAATTGATTGTGCTTGCGCCTGGTTTGAAAGAATTCGGCGAAGACCCGGACAATGACCGGCTTATCCGAAAATATGGCTATCGCGGCACGCCGACCACGTTGCAAGCCGTCAAAGAAGATGCCGATTTACGCAATCACCTCGGCGCGGCGGCGCATTTTATTCATGGCTCAAGCGAAGGCCGTTTCTCGATTACCTATTGCCCCGGCGCAGGCATGACGCAGGCGGAGATCGAAAGCGTCGGCTATCGCTACGCCTCGTATAACGACATGACGCGACGCTATTCGCCCGACACACTGAAAGATGGCTGGAACACGCTGCCAGACGGCGAACGAATATTTTATGTCAGCGACCCCGCGCTCGGCCTCTGGGCGTTGCGCGGCAATTTTTCGAAATAATCATACGGGATAATGTACCACGAAACACACGAAATACACGAAAATAGTAACCAGGAGTGCAAAAGCTTGCTTTTGCTGCTTATGGAAAGAATTTATTACACCGCAAAAGCAAGCTTTTGCACTCCCTTTGCGTTCTCAAAACGAATGAACCTGTAATTTTTGTGTATTTCGTGTGTTTCGTGGTTCTAAAACGATGAAAAAAACCTACTCATTCAATGATTTACAGGGCAAAGTTGTCGTAATTACCGGCGGAAGCGGCGTGATTGGCGACGCGATTACCAGCGGGTTGGCGGCGGTGGGCTGCCGGGTCGTCGTGCTTGATCTTTTTCAGGATAAAGCGGAAGCCTCGGCGCAAAAGCTGAACACCGAATATGGCATTGACGCCATCGGCCTCGCGGCGAACGTGTTAGACAAAGCCTCTCTGATTGCGGCCAAAGCGCAAATCAATCAGCAGTTCGGCAAGATTGACATTCTGATCAATTGCGCGGGCGGGAATCACCCGAAAGCGACTACGCAGCTTGAACAGATTCTCCCGGAAAATTTGAACGAATTGGAAAAGGGTTTCTTCGGGCTTGAATTAGAAGGATTTCGCAGCGTCTTCGACCTGAATTTTATGGGAACGCTCCTGCCGACGCTTGTGTTGGCGACCGACATGATCGAGCAGCAAAAGGGCGTGATTTTGAATATTTCCTCGATGAACGCCTTCCGCCCGCTCACCAAAATTCCGGCCTATTCTGCGGCGAAAGCGGCGATCAACAACTTCACGGAATGGCTCTCCACGCATTTCGCCCGCATGAATATTCGCGTCAATGCGATTGCGCCCGGATTTTTCTTGACCAATCAAAACCGTTTCCTCTTAATTGATGAAAAAACCGGCGAATTCACCCCGCGCGGGCAGAAAGTGATGAATGGCACGCCGATGGGACGGTTCGGCGAGCCGGAGGAACTCTGCGGCACGGTGCTGTATCTGCTTTCTGATATTTCCGCGTTCGTGACCGGCGTCGTGATCCCTGTGGATGGCGGCTTTAACTCCTTCTCCGGCGTGTGATTTGCCGATTATCGAAACCACGAAACACACAAAATACATGAAAAATAAAGACCTCACAGGTCTTAGAGACCTGTGAGGTCTGCGCCAAAGATTTTTACGTTACATAATTTTCGTGTCTTTCGCGTGTTTCGTGGTAAAAAAACCGTATGATTCTTATTGTGATGGGCGTATCAGGCTGCGGCAAAAGCACTATCGGGCAGATGCTCGCTGATAAATTCAACTGCGAGTTTTATGACGGCGACGATTTTCATCCCGCCGAAAACATCGCCAAAATGTCGCAGGGCATCCCGCTGAACGACGATGACCGCGCTCCCTGGCTGCGAGCGATTCAGCAGGCGATTCATCAGTTGATCGTTGAAGGCAAAGACGGCGTGTTCGCCTGTTCTGCGCTGAAAGAACGGTATCGCGCGATACTCCTGGAAAACAATCCAGACACCTATTTTGTCTATTTGAAAGGGAGTTACGAGACAATCTGGGAACGGATGTCAGCGCGGGCAGGGCATTACATGAAAGCGGGCATGCTGCAAAGCCAGTTCGAGGCGCTGGAAGAACCGGCAAACGCGATTACGGTGGATATTTCAGGCTCGCCGGAAACGATGATCGCCGCGATTTTAAAACAATTGTCCGCCTCCTGAATCAAGAGTTTACGAAAATCGAATTGAGCAAAAAAAGCTGTCAATATATTAGGTAACTGACCTTACGCAGCAGGCTCGATGCGAATGGTCGCAAACTCCCCTCCAGGGAGGGGTTGGGGGTGGGTGGCCGAGGCCGAGCATCGCGCTATGGCGAACCCACCCCTTGCCCCTCCCAGGAGGGGAATTGTCGGCGACGCTGCGTAACGTCAGTCAGGTAATATTCAATGATGAAAATTCGCACTTATCTTCCAGGAATCCTGCTTTGCTTAGCGATTGCGATCCCGGCATGGTTATTAGGCCAAATGTTTCCTATTATTGGAAGTCCGGTCTTTGGCATTCTGTTTGGCATGATTGTCACCATGTTATTTCCCAAAATCATATTATCTCCAGGAGCGACGACGCCTGTGCCAGCGTCGTACAGCGTTAAAGATGGCGTTCAATACACCTCGAAAAAAATCCTGCAATATGCCATTATTTTGCTCGGATTTGAGATGAATCTGTTTCATGTCATCAAAGTTGGCGGCGAGTCGTTGTTCGTGATGCTCTTTACGCTGTGCGCGGCGTTTATGACAGCGTTTCTTGTTGGCAAGGCGCTGAAATTAGATAGTAACATGACCATTCTGATCGGCGTGGGCACCTCGATTTGCGGCGGCTCAGCCATCGCGGCGACCGCGCCGGTGATTAAGGCTGATGACAAGGATGTCGCGCATTCGCTTTCCACGATTTTTCTGTTTAACGTGATTGCGGTCTTTATTTTTCCGATGTTGGGCCATCTGATTGGGATGGGCGATCATGGTTTCGGCATGTGGGCAGGCACGGCGATTAACGACACGTCATCCGTTGTGGCGGCAAGCGTCTCATGGAGCGCGACGGCGGGCAATAATACCGCACTCGTGTTTGCGACAATCGTCAAGCTGACGCGCACGCTGATGATCGTGCCGATTACGTTAGCACTTGCGTTGTACATGTCTCAAAAAGAGAAAAATGCCAATAGTTCTTACAAGCTCTCGAAAGTGTTTCCCTGGTTTGTGATCGGCTTTGTCGCGGTGGCGATTCTTCATACGTTTGCGAATATCCCGGATTCAGTTTCGCATGAGTTTGTGACCATTGGCAAATTCTTTATTGTGATGGCGATGACAGCCATCGGGCTGAATACAAATCTCAAGAAACTGATTCTCAATGGCATCAAGCCGATATGTTTAGGGCTATGCTGTTGGTTTGCAGTGGCGAGCATTTCGCTTCTCGTGCAGGCAGCGTTGAAAATGTGGTAACGTCGGCGGCACGTGACGATTAAAAATTAAGGCATGCGTAGGGGCGGGGTTTCCCCGCCCATGTACGGCGGGCGAGGTCTCCTCGCCCTTACGCATGGTGATAAGGTATGAAACGCGCAGATATTGGCTTAATCGGGTTGGCGGTGATGGGAGAAAACCTCATCCTGAACATGGAAAGCAAGGGCTTTACAGTCGCCTGTTACAACCGCACCGTCGCAAAAGTTGACGATTTTTTAAACGGGCGCGGCAAAGGCAAAAATTTCATCGGCTGTCACAGCATCGAAGAATTGACGCAAAACCTTGAGCGTCCGCGCCGCGTCATGCTGATGGTGAAAGCGGGCAAACCGGTGGATGATTTTATCGAACAACTCCTGCCGCATCTCGAACCGGGCGACATCATCATTGACGGCGGCAATTCACATTTCCCGGACACGACGCGCCGCACGCAATACGTCGAAAGCAAGGGCTTGCTCTATATCGGCACAGGCGTGTCCGGCGGCGAAGAAGGCGCCTTGCTCGGCCCGTCCATGATGCCAGGCGGCTCTCCGGCAGCGTGGCCGCATGTCAAATCAATCTTTCAATCCATCGCCGCGAAAGTTGAAGACGGCTCACCTTGCTGCGACTGGGTGGGCGAAAACGGTGCGGGACATTTCGTCAAGATGGTGCATAACGGCATCGAATACGGCGATATGCAGTTGATTTGCGAGGCGTACCAGATCATGCGCGACCTGTTGGGCATGTCGGCGGACGAAATGAGCGACGTGTTCAGAGCATGGAACGACAGTGATCTGAACAGCTATCTGATTGAAATTACGCGGGATATTCTCGCCTATAAAGATGCCGACGGGCAGCCGTTGGTCAATCGCATTCTCGATACCGCCGGGCAGAAAGGGACGGGCAAATGGACAGGAATCGCGGCATTGGATGAAGGTGTGCCGTTGACGCTGATTGGCGAGGCGGTCTTTGCGCGGTGTCTTTCGGCGATGAAAGACGAGCGCGTCGCCGCATCAAAAGTGTTTGCTGCGCCTGCCGTTAAATTCACCGGCGACAAACAGGCGTTTTTAGACGACATTAAACAGGCGTTGTACGCTGCGAAAATCGTTTCTTACGCGCAAGGCTACACGCTGATGCAAGCAGCGGCGAAAACCTACAACTGGAATCTGAATTACGGCGGGATCGCCCTGATGTGGCGTGGCGGCTGCATTATCCGCTCGATTTTCCTCGGCAAAATCAAAGAGGCGTTCGATCAGAATCCGGCGCTCTCCAATCTGTTGTTAGACCCGTTTTTCAAGGAAAAAATCGAGGCGGCGCAGGCGGGCTGGCGCAGAGTGACCGCCGCCGCCTTGACGCATGGCATTCCGGTGCCGGCGTTTGCCACCGCGCTCTGCTACTTCGATGGCTATCGCAGTGAATTTCTCCCGGCGAATCTGCTGCAAGCGCAACGCGACTATTTCGGTGCGCACACCTACGAGCGTCTCGACCAGCCGCGCGGTCAGTTCTTCCACACCAACTGGACAGGTCACGGCGGCAATACGTCGGCCTCGACCTATACCGTCTAAATAAAACCTCACAGGTCTCCAAGACCTGTGAGGTTTTTTGTTTGTTGGAGTTGTCGTTCCAATTGCTCGTAATCTCCTAAATATGCCCGCATGAAACTTTTCCAGAGTTTGCCATGATTGGGAATGCGGATGTGCAATAATTCATGCACGATGACGTAGTCTTTCACGCTCTCATCCATCTCAAGCAGCGCCGCATTAAAAATCAGCAGGCCGGAGGTCTGGGTATAGGACGCCCATTTGCGTTTCATGGTGCGCAGGGAAATGACGCGCGTGTCAACTTCCAATTTCTGCGCCCATTCGCGGACGCGGGCTTTGAATTCGTCTTTGGTGTGCATCAAGACACTGAGACCTCACAGGTCTTCAAGACCTGTGAGGTCTTTTCTACCTACCTGTGAGGTTTCAGGGTGTTCAGCAAATGATCAACCGTGACAGCAACATGATCGAGATCGTCCGATTCGGCATACAGCGCAAACGTGATTTTTTGGCGCAGTTCCCGCAGGTCTTTCTCGCTGACAGCCCAATTCGGATGCGCGGCAATGGCGGCTTTGATCTTCTGGCTGACGGTTTCGGGGTTGGGAATGTTGGCCTCAAGCAAGGTGGCGTACACGAAATAGGTCACGCTGTCGAAACCCTTTTCCGCCTGCTCACGTTTGCGCCGCTCATTCGCTTCGATTTCCTTCAACAGCGCGGCGATGGCGTCGGCGGTTTCAGTCTGGCGGTCTTCGTAACTCTCCTGCACCGCTTTGGCGCGTTCCGCCATGCCGACTAAATAGGGATCATCGCTGGCGTCTTCGGCGATTTTTTCGATGCTTTTAACTAAATTGATCACCTTCGTGTTGTCATCGCCTTGCTGCTGTTGAATCAATTGGATCGTTTCAGCATTGATTTCGACGAGTTGCGTGACCGTTTCGATGCGGCTGGCGTCAATATGCTGCTGCACCAATTCGCTGGTTTTTTTCTGGAAAGCGCGATCCACATAGACCGTTTTGGCGTAGGCTTTGCGGACGACGGCATATATCTCGGACAATGTGGCGTAGTCGTCCAAATACGGGCGCATGAAGGCGTCGGGCGAAATGATTTCGTAGAGCATTTCGATTTCTTTGTATTCCTTGAACAACTCTTTGCGCCGCTCTTTATCGCGGAAATGCTCGATCAGCCCGTCCACGTCTTTATCGTTGAAATTGTGCGTAATCAGGGCGAGATAGGCGGGCGCTTTCTGCTCCATTTTGTTTTTGAACAGGATTTTCAGCAACGCCAAATCTTTGATCACGGCGTTGACTTCGTCGCTGTCGAACGAAAGCGCGTGTTCGAGTTTGTCGAAAATGCCGACGAAATCCAGCACAAAGCCGTGCGGCTTGACCATCTCCTGCGCCTCGTTTTCATACGGACGGTTGACGCGGGCAATCGCCTGCAACAGCGTGTGATCCCGCATCGGCTTGTCAAGATACATGGCGTAAAGAATCGGCGCGTCGAAGCCGGTGAGCAGCTTTTCGGTGACAATCAGGATTTTCGGCAGTTCGCCGAATTTCGCGAAATTTTTGCGGATCGCTTTTTCCTGTTTTTCGTCAATGTGAAACTCTTTCAGCAATTCTTTGTCGCTGTTGTTGCCGGTATAGACGACTTCGGAATAGGCGGGCGGCAGGAACGTGTCAAGCGCCTTTTTGTAGAGGGCACAGGCTTCGCGGTCAACGGCGACGAGAAACGCCTTGTAGCCGAGCGGTTCGACATTGTCGCGGTAATGCGCGGCGACATACTCCGCCACTTTTTTGATGCGAGCCTTCCCTTTCAGGAAGTTTTTCAGGTTCACAGCGCGTTCCAAAATCTTGTTGAGTTCGGCGATGTCGGCGATCCCCTCGGTTTCCGCCAACGCGAAAAACTCCTGCTCCATCACATCCGCCGGAACGAGCATGTCATTCGGCGCGAGGTTGTAAAAGAGCGGCAGCGTCGTGCCGTCGGCGATGCTTTCCTGAATCGAATATTTATGAAGATAGCCTTGCGGCGCGTCGTCCACGCCGAACGTTTTGAACGTGCCTTGTCCGTAAGCCGTCCGGTCAATCGGCGTGCCGGTAAAGCCGAGATACGTGGCGTGGGGCAGCGCCGCCATCAGATAGTTGCCAAGATCGCCGCCAGTGGTGCGGTGGGCTTCATCCACTAAGACGTAAATATTGGCGCGTTGATTCAGATTGGCGGGCATGTCGCGGAATTTGTGAATCGTCGAGACGATGATGCCGCGATAATCCTCCCGGAGCAATTGATTGAGCCGCGCCATGCTGTGGGCGTGTTCGACGTTTTCCATGCCGAGCGCCGCAAGGTTTTTCAGCAATTGGTCTTCCAATTCGTTGCGGTCAATCAGCAGCAAGATCGTCGGCTTGTCCGATTCCGGCGCTTTGAAGAGCAGATCGGCGGTTTTGAGCATCGTAAACGTTTTGCCGCTCCCCTGCGTATGCCAGACCAGCCCGCGCCGCTTGGCGGGATCATGAGCGCGCGCCACGACCTGCTCAATCGCGGCGGTCTGATGCTGCTGTAAAATAAACTTGCCGAGTTCCTCATCTTTTTCGGCAAAAATGATGTAATCCTTCAGCAGTTTCAACACGCGCGGAATTGCGAAAAAGGTTTTGGTTTTGCCTTCTAAATTTCCAGGAGAAACCTCACAGGTCTCAAAGACCTGTGAGGTTTGTGGTTGTTGTGAGGTCTGTTTCCAATGAAACAAATTCCGCCGCACGGTGTTCCAGGTCGCGCCATAATCAAAGCCGAGCGCGTCGGTGACGGTGAACGCCATTTCCGGGATGAAGAGTTCCGGCGTTTCGACATGATAGCGCCGAATCTGGTCAATGCCAAGCGCGATCCCTTCGTCTTTATTGGCGTTTTTGCATTCCACCACCAGGATCGGAAGGCCGTTGATCAGAAACACTACATCTTCGCGGTTGCCGTAACGCCCGTTATGCCAGGCGAATTCTTCCGTCACTTCATAGACGTTGCGGGTCGGATCGCCGTAATGAATCAGCATCACATCCCGCTCGCGATGTTCGGCGGCGCAGAAGAATTTGCCATGATTCCGCAGAAAAACCAGCATCTCGCGGTTGCCGTAAATATTGGCGGCAAGGCGGCGCAATTGTCCGACCAATGCGCCCGGCGCGTCGGCATACAGCGGATTGAATTCGCGGACTTTTTGATAGACAAGATCGTCGAAAAATAACGATAAACCTAACAGGTCTTGAAGACCTGTTAGGTTTTTTTGGGTTTTCCCCCGCCGATTCTCCGCCTCAGCGCGAGGGACGAACGTCCAGCCGATTTCTTGCGCATATTGAAGAAGGCGGGCTTGCACGGTTTTATGTTCGTTCGGTTTGGGCATATTATTCGTTGAAAGAGACCTCACAGGTCTTTAAGACCTGTGAGGTCTAACGCTCTTTACAGCAACTCCTCATCAATCACAGCAGCAATCATTTTGTGTCACGATGCCGCTATTTTCGCCGTAGGCGATGCGGTGGTGTAGAAGAGACGCCATTCATCCGCCTGTTCGCCGTAGGCGATACGCTTCCGCAACCGCTACGCGGTAGCATGCGGGTTCTGAACTCGCCTTCTACAATACCTGAAGCCCTACGGGCTACATAGTTACGAGATAATAAAACTCCCCGGTTGGAGCGAAACGCTTGTCTTTTTCATATTGCGAGCAAGCGCACAGACCTCACAGGTCTCCAAGACCTGTGAGGTCTAAGCCGGTTGTTCGCGCCTGCCCCGTCATCAGGTGATGCAGCAGCGTGCGGAAAAGTTCTTCGAGTAAATTCTTTTTGGCTTGAACAATTTCAATTCTTTCATCCAATAGTGTAAGGTGATTACCAATTTTAATTTGTTCTGATATTGTTGGTATTGGAACTGCTAAACTCCTTACATCAGCAACATTTAGATGAGCAACCGTAAGACCGCTTGCCATAGATAAAATTCGTTGACGTACATTAGGCGAATAAAAATTATAAACCATAAATGCAGGGTCAAGTTTTGCAGGATTGGTTCGTAATAACATTGTCCGCTGACCGAGACTCAATTTCATATTTTGAGGGATTAAACAGGCTTCACCTACTGGTGCTTCACGACTGAATAAAATATCACCGGGTTTTGGCTCTGCTCGTTTAGTTCGATGTCTATATTCCTCTTCAGTTGTAAAATAAGCATGTTCAAAAACAAATCTTCCATCTCGAATATTGAAATTACGAGCGACTCTTACTCCTGATTGTTGAAAATTTGGAGTTGTATGTGGGCAATCAACGATGAGTTGACAAACATCCTCAAGTTTTACAACCTCCCAATCCTCCGGCACTAAGCCGATTTCGGTCATTTTCTGAGACCTCACAGGTCTTGAAGACCTGTGAGGTCTGTCGGCGTTGTCGCCGCTGTCGGCGGCTGGCAGCCCTTCCGTAAACAACTGGCGCATCAGCGCGGCCTTGAGTTCGCGCGTCAGGGCAATCAGCCGCGCCTGCTGCTCGATGGCGGTCTGAACGATGCTGAGGACGTGGGCGATGCGGCGTTGTTCGGGGAGTGGGGGCTTAGGAATTTGCAATTCGCTTAATTTGGATTGCGACAAATTCGGAATTGTTGTTACATTGCTTCTGCCAATATAGATATTGGCAAATTCAAACGCATACCAAAACCAATAAAGCGCAAATTGTGGCTCAATTTCATTATTAGATTTTTTACGTAACCGGTGTAAATGGTTTTGATAATAACAATCTTCCGCTTGATTATTCCAAATAGCAGTCCGTCCGACATCGCCGCCTTCGCAGAGTAAAAGATCACCCGCCTGTAATTTCAATCGGGTTTCTTCTGTACTCGTAAAATGCATGTGGTCAAGTTCGGAAAAATCAATTTTCCCCCAAAAGATATTTTTGGTTCGCAAAAATGATTTTTGGTTATCGCCTTCTCGATGCGCTTTTGAGACAGATTTACCTTGCTGAATATCAAACAACGAATCAACTCGTTGAATTGACCAATCCGCAGGATGAAAACCAATTTCGCTATGGATGTTTGTCATCTGTTTAAGAGACCTGTGAGGTTTTGAAAACCTCACAGGTCTGTGCTTATTGGTTGGCTCTCCAAATATAACGTATCATAACTCAAATCAATCTCGCCCGGCCATTCCACCGACCCTGCGACGACTCGCGCCAAATGAAAGATCGCCGGATTCTGCAACCGCTTGAACACGCCCCGGTTCAGATAGTGCGACATCTCGAAGATGCGCCGCTCGCCATTCTCGAACAGCAATTCCAA
This sequence comes from Candidatus Moduliflexus flocculans, assembly GCA_000739515.1. Taxonomy (GTDB): domain Bacteria; phylum Moduliflexota; class Moduliflexia; order Moduliflexales; family Moduliflexaceae; genus Moduliflexus; species Moduliflexus flocculans. Next base: position 313,514 of record DF820458.1, on the reverse strand, counting down.
TTGGTGCTGATCGGTGGTCTTGACTTGTCGAACATACGGATTCATAACTGCGCCGTAACTATTTAGCCCGTAGGGCTTATGGTAGTGTAGAATCGCATTCTACCATCCGTCTTTACCGCGTAGCGGTTGCGGAGGGCGTATCGCCTAGGGCGAAGGGGCGCTTGTTGTAGATGCTCACGCTACAAAACCTCATCGCCTACGGCGAAACACAGCTAAATAACTCATGTTACGCAGCCGATTCGAGACGAATGACCGCACACTCCCCTCCGGGGAGGGGTTGGGGGTGGGTTCTTGACACGAGCAATCACTCACGGACGAACCCACCCCTTGCCCCTCCCAGGAGGGGAATTGT
>DF820458.1:293371-313102 GCA_000739515.1 Candidatus Moduliflexus flocculans | reverse complement strand
GGGTTCTTGACACGAGCAATCACTCACGGACGAACCCACCCCTTGCCCCTCCCAGGAGGGGAATTGTCGGCGGCGCTGCGTAACATCAGCTAAATAATTACAGTACCTCCACCAACACACCTCACAGGTTTTAAAAACCTGTGAGGTCTATTTGATTCAGGATCATTTTCAACTGCCGATCAACGTCTGCGGCTTCACGTTCCAATACATTCAAATCTTCGACAATCTCGGCGATTGGCCGGTATGCTTCCCCTTCGCTGGTGTGAATATAACGGCTCGGCGAGATGTTGTAATCGTTTTTGGCGATCTCTTCGCGAGTGACGACGCGGACGTGGGGAAAAACCTCACAGGTTTCTAAAACCTGTGAGGTTTGGAATTGGTGTTGATATGCCGTCACAATCCGCTCAATCGCGGCGTCGGGGATGTAGTTCTTGGGATCGCCTTTTTCGAATTCGCGGTTCGCGTTCAACAAAATTAGCTTGTTTTTCAGGGCGTCGGGCTTCTGCGTATTCAAAAACAGGACAATGCCCGGCGCAGTGGTGTTGTAGAACAGATTTTCAGGAAGGTAAATCACCCCTTCAATCAGGTCGTGTTCCACAAACCATTGCCGCACTTGCTTTTCTTTGGTGGTGTTGGCGCTGCCGCTGCCGCGACTGGCTGCGCCAGTATCGAGGACGATGGCGGCGCGTCCCGCTGAATTCAAGCTTGCCAGCACATGTTGTGCCCAGCCCCAATCCGCGCTCTGTTTGCCCGGAAAGCCCGCGCCTTTGGGGAATCGCCCCAATTCGTCGGCGTCGTAATCCTTTTCGGTGAACCAGTTCTGATTCCACATCGGATTCGTGACGACGCAGTCGAACGTTTTCAAACCTGTTAGGTCTTGAAGACCTAACAGGTTTTTGGATGCGCGAAACTTCGGATTCTTGAACGTGTCGCCGATCTCAATCACGCCTTCGAGGTCGTGAATGATCATGTTCATGTTCGCCATCGCCCACGTGGTGGCCGTATATTCCTGGCCGTAGATTTTTAAAACCTGTGAGGTTTTTGAAACCTCACAGGTCTGCGCACATGCTATTAACAAGCCCGCCGAGCCGCAGCAGGGGTCATAAACTTCCATGCCGGGCTGAGGGGCTAAAATTCGCGCCATCATCAGGCCGACTTCTTTGGGCGTGTAGAATTCGCCCGCGCTCTGGCCGCTCCCTTCCGCGAATTTGCGGATCAGATATTCGTAACTCCGCCCGATGATGTCCGGTTCGACATCGTTCAAGCCAAGCCGTTTCAGGCTGATCTGCTCGATCAACGCGCTCAGGCGGTCGTCGGAAATGTCGCGCTGGCCGTGCGTGGTGGCGTTGAAATCCACGCGGTCAATGATGCCTTTGAGTTTCGGGTTTTCGTCTGCAATGGCGCGGAGATGCGAGGTCAACTGCTCGCCGATGTTGTCCGCCAATTTGCGAATCACCGACCAGACCGGCTGTTCCGGATCGTCGGGTTCGAGCGCGATGTAAAAGCGCACCAATTTTTTGTCGCGCTTGACGAGTTTGAACGCTTTGGCGCGTCCGCCGATTTCGTTGGCGATGCGGTTCAATTCGTCGTCGAACACGTCGCACAGGCGTTTGGTGAAGACTAACGGCAGAATGAAATCTTTGTATTTGGCGGCCTCTTTTGCGCCGCGAATCGAGCAGGCGGCGTCCCAGAGCCATTGTTCAAGCGATTTTTCAGCAATCATGGTATTGGGTATTGAGAAACCTCACAGGTCTTGGAGACCTGTGAGGTTTCAAACAGTTCGATTTTCTCAGGATCGTGTTGAACAACAAGCTGCTTCAGGCTTTTGTCAACTATTTTATGGTCGAGGAACGCAGTTTTTCGAAACAGTAAAAAAAATAACGGCATCTCCAGACCTCATAGGTTGGGGATGCCGTTATTTTTTTACGGGGAATCTTTTATTCGTCTATTCGTCAATATACTCGCTGTAATCGCTCAAATGCGTCCAGGCTAATTTGAGCAATCGCTTCCAGACGCCGGGAATTTGTTCTTTGATATGCTCGACGTTCCAGATCAGAATTTCCGTCGGTTCGGCGGCTTTTACGGTCATGGTGCGCTTATGATGCGTCTCCGACAGCGCAATTTCGCCAATCACTTCGCCGGGCGTAATGTCGCACACCACCTCGCCGCTTTTTTTCAAGACCTGCACGCGCCCGGAGAGAATCATGCCAAAACGCCCGTCGGATGGCTCGCCTCTGGTATAAATCACGCCGTCCGCTGCAAACGTTTCCGGGTACGCAAGAAAAATCAGTGTATCCAAAAACGATTCCTCCAAGCTGCCGAAAATCGTACTCTGCTTTAATACCGCCATCATCTGAGTTGTATTCATAGATTGCTCCCTTACCACGAGATCTGATACGTACAGATATCGCCGCCGTTCATTCGGCAGGGCTGCTTATCGTCATGTTGAATAACAAGCCGCGCATTTTTCGGCGCAAATTTTATCGCTGTCCCCTCGATGATCCCCATATCAAAAGGACAGGGATACGGATTATGGCAAACCATCACTGCTGACCGCATTCCGGTAGATTGAAACTGATATGATCCGATCTCTCCGCCGCGATGGTTCATGTGGTACGCGACATCAATAGATTGCAACGCGTTTTCAATCGTCTGAATGTTGGGCGGCCAAAGCACTTTTTCCGGCACCTGCTTGCCGATAATTTTTAAGGTTTTCGGGCCAATTTGCGTATAAAATTCCTTATGAATTTCCAAATACGCCGCTTGTGAAAACCAGGCATCTTCCCGAACATCGGTAATGCCATATTTTGCGAGAATTTGCATGGCAACTCGCTTAAAATGTCCCATTGTGTCAATTAGCAACAATACGGTTTTGCCATGCACCTCGACATTCGGCGCGAATGGAACGAATTGTGCCATAATGATAGCCTCCTTGCGTCAGAATGTGTCATGCCTTGCTGCAACAACTGAGTATAAAATCATTTCTCTGACGCGATGTGCAACTTAATATGAGAACCCACCCCTTGCCCCTCCCAGGAGGGGAATTTGTGCATCTGCAGTCGTCGCATTCCCCTCCTGGGAGGGGCAAGGGGTGGGTAAAGACGCCTGTTTGACAGACCAATTTCAAAAAGTTGCACATCGCGTTTCATAAATATGCAGGGGGGAGATAGGTGTCGTATTTACGCCATATTCTCTGTGAAAATTCTTGACAGCATTGAATTGTTCAAAATAGCTGAAAATTCATCTTCAGGAAAACATCTCAAACGGAAGCAACGAATCTCAATTCACATTCATCACAGAGGTGCTTATGCGGTTACGTCAAAAAATTCTGGCCAGGATTTACTTACTGACATTATTACTTGTTTTAGCGATGTCGGTGACCTATTTTTACCTGTTTACCAAAGATATGCGGGAACGTTCCCAGTATGCGTTGACCAATGCATTCATGCAAGTCTTCGACGATTTGCACACCCGCGCAGAAGCGATCTCCTCAAAAATCGAGCATTTTCTCGGCAATTCCATCGCGAATCCCATGTATATGATCGGGATGTTTCAGGAGCAGCGCGATCCCTCACAACCGCCAACGATCTGGTATATTAAAAAATTGATGACGTATATGAATGCGATCACGCAGGGGATGTATGAGTTCAGCGCGCTCACGGAGGCGTCGCAAATTATTTTGTATGATAAACAAGGGCGGTTGCTTGCCCTCTATCGCAATAACGGCATGCAACCGATCATCGGCGCGAATCTTGCGGAACTCGGCGACGGAATGTTCGTCGAATTTCGCCCGGATGATCGCTGGTATGCGCTCATTCAAAATCTTGACGAGATTCGGGCAGCGGCCAGGCCAGACGATGTGCCCCTTACGTATCCGGATACGATGCCCGATAAAATGCAGGTCTCGCTGAATACGCTGCAATCCCGGCTTGCCATCGAATTCCGCCTTCCTATTATCGATCAGGGGAGTGTGTTAGGGGTCTGCGTGATTCAGTTAGCGTTAGGGCAGAATGATGCTGCCCGGTATGCCCGTTTAAGCGGCGCAGAAGTGAACTTTTTTGCAGGCCGGACATTCAGCGCCGGAACGCTCCCTTCATTCAGCGAACTCCCTGAAAAATTCGCAGCAGCCTCCCATCCTCTCAATATGCTCGATCTCAACAGCCTTTCACATTTCCCGCTCCGTTTTGATCAGATGGAAACCAATGGTCACGGCTATTATCAAGCGAGCGCCATTCTTGGACAGCCCGGCCAGCCTGTTGGCGCAATTACGATTCATTATCCGCGCCACTTAGAAGAGCAGCAGCGGCGGCGATTTTTAGCCATTGCAGGCAGTATTACCCTGCTTTTCAGCATCTTCGCTATTCTTGAAGCCTTTGGCATGAGCGGCGCGATTGTGCGCCCGATTTATCAACTTGCCGCCGCCATGAAAGAACTACAAGCCGGCAATTTTGACGCCGATGCCCATATCACCACCGGCGACGAACTGCAAACGCTGTCCGAAGCGTTTCATACGATGGGACTGGAACTCAAAGATAATCTCAAACGCAAAGAAGAGCAAGAGCGTTTACGCCGGGAGATGGAGCTTGCGCGGCGCATTCAAACCGCGATTCTTCCGACCCATTTTCGACATGACGGTCTGGAAATCGAAGCCACCATGTTGACTGCTGAAGAAGTCGGCGGCGATTATTACGACGTGCTGCACGATAAGGATGGCACGCTCTGGCTCGGCATCGGCGACGTGTCCGGGCATGGCGTGACGCCGGGCTTGATCATGCTGATGGCGCAGACGATCCATACAACAGTGGCCACGCATCTTCAACATCGCCCGAATGAAGTCATTGCCGCGATCAATCGCGTGTTGTATCATAATGTTCGAGAACGGTTAGGGGAAGATCATTTCATGACGTTTACAGCGTTAAAGTATCTTGGGGAGGGGCAATTCGAACACGCCGGAGCGCATTTGACGATGCTTGTCTATCGCCGCGCCGCGACAGCCATCGAGCTGATCAAGACCGACGGCGTGTTCCTGAATTTCATTCCTGAGATCGCCGATGTCACCACGAATGGGGTATTCAAGTTAGAAATTGGCGATGTGTTAGTGCTTTATACGGATGGCTTGACCGAGAGTTTTGCGCCAGACGGCACGATGCTTGATATCCAGGGCTTTCAAAAGATTATTCTGGCTCATGCGGAAGAGCCGCTGCTTGCCATGCGCGACGGCATTCTTAACGATGTGTTGGATTGGTGTCACCAGGAGCGCAAAGATGACATGTCACTCCTGTTAGTGCGGCGCGTTCATTAAAACAGAATATGGTAAACAGATCGCATTTTCTCCCGATTTCCCGAGAAATCAGGAGAAAAAAATCTTGACAATCGGCTTTCCTGACATATTTTCCTTCATGAACTGCTCGATCTAAGCAGGAAGCGCGCAGGCTGGCAAATTCCCACCTGCCACGCCAATTCGCGAAAGAGGAGACGTCAAACATGATGAGTAACTACGCCGATTATGATAGTCCGTGGAAAGAGATGCTGGAACTCTATTTTCAGGAATTCATGATGTTCTTTTTTCCTGAGATCGCCGCCGATATCGAATGGGAATTCGGCTACGAGTTTTTGGATAAAGAATTGCAGCAGGTTGTCCGCGATGCCGAGCTTGGGCGGCGCATGGCCGACAAACTCGTGAAAGTCACGCGCAAAAGCTCGCGTCATAACCTCTGGGTCTTTATTCATATCGAAGTACAGGGACTTCCTGACGTGGCGTTCGAAAAACGGATGTATATTTATAATTATCGGATTTTTGATCGCTATGATCAGCCGGTGTGCTCATTGGCGGTGTTGGCGGATGAGCGACAGAACTGGAAGCCGACCCGATTTCAGTATGATATTTGGGGTTGTCAGGCTAGTTTAACCTTTCCGACCGTCAAGCTGCTCGATTATCAGGCAGCAGATTTAGAGCAGAGCGTCAACCCGTTTGCGATGGTTGTTCTTGCGTATTTAAAAGCTCTGGACACTAAAAAACACCCGGAACGACGGTTTGATTGGAAATTTCGGCTCTATAAATTGCTGTATGAACGGGGCTATGACAAACAGGATATTTTAGAATTGACGCGCTTTATTGATTGGGTGATGGTGTTGCCAGACGAGTTGCAGCTCCGTTTTGATGAGACGATCACCGCGTATGAGGAGGAACGACGCATGCAGTACGTGACGAGTTTCGAACGCATCGGCATGGAAAAAGGACGACAGCAAGGCATCCAACAAGGGATCCTGCAAGGCATTCAGCAAGGCATGCAGCAAGGGCAGGAAAAGGGGCAGCTCGAACAAAGTCGGTTAGCTGTCATTGACGTGTTGAGCGTACGTTTCACGACACTGCCGCCCGCGATCCTGACCTGGCTGTTTCAATGCCATGAACTCGGCGTGTTGAACGCGCTGCTCCGGCAAGCCGTCACCATCCCATCGCTGAAAGAGTTCGAGGCGCTGCTACATCAAATAGCGGCGCAACGTGAGACGCCCCCGACTGATAGAAGCGCATGACGTATTAACAGAAAACGTTATGGATATTGCTGTCAGACAATTTTGAAGTATCTGACAGCTATGCCACAGCATCCTGTGTCATTACAATTATTTGTCCGTTTTTAATGGTTCGAGCGGTGTTTTGATATTCGGACAGGCGGACGGATCGGCAATCTTGACCGGCTGATACGCCCAGCGGACGGCGTTGGCGATGACGCGCAGCACATTTTCATTATAATAAATCGGATACGTTTCATGGCCGGGACGAAAATAGAAAACTTTGCCCTGCCCGCGCTGCCAGGCGCAGCCGCTGCGAAAGACTTCGCCCCCTTCGAACCAGGAAAGAAAAATCGTCTGGTCTGGCTCAGGAATGCCGAACGGCTCGCCATACATCTCGGTTTGCGGCAGTTCGAAATAGTCGCCGATCCCTTGCGTAATCGGATGAAACGGCGCAACATTCCAGAGGCGCTCTTTTTCTCCGGCTTCGCGCCATTTTAAGGCGCACGACGTGCCCATCAGGCGTTTGAAGATTTTAGAAAAATGGCCGGAATGCAGCACAATCAAACCCATCCCGCCGAGTACAGCTTTCTGAACGCGGTCAACCACTTCATCGTTCACTTCATGATGCGCAATGTGCGCCCACCAGATCAGCGCGTCAGTTTCGGCGATTCTGGCTTCCGTCAATCCATGTTCCGGCTCATCTAACGTGGCGGTGCTGACACTGAACCCTTCCTGGCTCGATAGCGATTTTGCAATCGCCTGATGCATCCCGTCCGGGTAAAGTTCTTTGACGACCGGGTGTGTTTGTTCGTGTCTGAATTCGTTCCATACAACAACTCGAATCGGCGTGTTCATTGTTTGTCCCTCCAAGAAAAAACCTCACAGGTCTTGAAGACCTGTGAGGTTTTGTTCGTTCTTAATGAATAACGCGATCACCGCATTATCCTTGTTGTTTAATTTCCTCATGACCCGCTGACAACCATCTCCTGATTTTCCTGCGTAGCGCTCGTCGTGGCAAGCTGCGGCACGGGTTTGGCTTTCAATTGCGGCAGTACCGACTGCGGCCCGCGTTTGAAGAAAATATCTTCAATGGTGCCCCAACTGCCGCATGATGTACACTGATCCGCCCAGAATTCATACATCGCGCCGCAATGCGAGCATTTGAAATCAGCAATCTTAATATCCACCAACTGCGACGAAATGCGGTATTCTTCCAGCGCTTTTTCGATCTGGCCGGTTTGATGATACACATCCGCCAAGAGCAAATGCGCCTGCGGAATGCTGGGATCGTCTGATTGGAAAGCAATCAGCATTTTTTCCGCCTCGGTGAATTGTTCTAACTTCATATAAAGTTTCGCCAATCCAAGCCGTAAATGGTTCGCATTCGGGTCGCGCCGGAGCATTTCCAAATACAAATCCACCACCGGTTCAAGCGTTTCTTGCGGCGTGCCGGGCTGCTTTTGATAATAATCAATCAATTTCTGGAAGATGATCGTCGAAAACGTCTGCTCCGCTGTCAATTCCAGCAGCCGTTCTGCTTCGCGGGCGCGGTCAGTTTTGAGGTACAAATTCGACAAAATCAGCATGTTCGGTACATAATAATCATATTCCCGGCGACTCTCTTTCAACGTCCGTTCGGCCAGCCGCAAATCGTTCGCCTTAATCTGCTCGATAGCTAACCGATAATATAACGATGCAAGTAACTCTTGCGTCTGCGGATCAGAATGGCCGGAGCGCGTCCGTTGAATAAAGGCAATCGCGTCTTGATATTCTTTTGCTTTCACCAGTAATTCCTGCACTTTTGCGCGAGCAGTCGGGCTGGAGCGATCAATATCCAACACGCGGTTATACAACTTGATGGCATCCTTGTGATTGCCAAGCGCTTCCCAGTTTCGCGCCGCGCCGTATAATGCCCGCATGTTTTCAGGATACCGGGCTAACACCGTGTTATAATTTTCAATCGCTTTTTGCGCGTCGCCCTGTCGTTCGAACGTTTCGGCCAACGCAACGTACAACTCAATATGCGGGTTCTCTTTGTCTATAATGCTTTCAAGCTGCTCGACCGCGTCTCGATGAAAGCCCATCAAACTCAGCGCAATCGCGCGTTCGCGGTGATCCCAGAGAATTTTCCGCTCTTTGCGCTCGCGGCTTTTGTTTTTCAGCACATAATAGCGCCAACCCAGCCCGGCAATCGCCACAAAAAACATCATGATGACAATACCAATGAGAATCGAAAACAAAATGATATAGACGACATGCACGTCCACCGTCGTTTTGTCAGGATTGCTTTCATCTGGCGCAGGGAACTGGATGGATGTAAACGGAATGTGATATTTCAGCGGAATCGTATGGTTATTATCCACGACAAACACCGCAACTAAAAAACTGATGACCATCATGACCAATAAAATTGGCGCAACAACAGACATAGACGACTTAAGTTTCATAAGACTCCTCCCTCGCAAGAACCCGTTTCAAATTCAGTTTCGAACTACGCACTTCATCTTTGCCCGGCAAGGACACTGCAAAAAGCGGAACTCCCGCTTTTTTCCCGCATAAATTTATGAAGAGACGCTGCTATCTGAAAGCGTTCGCTTTATTCTCCGCCATTCTCGTCACAATGTTACACGGAATTTTCCTCGCAACGCAATTCTTTTTTCTTTCATTTACTCTTGAATTAGCCGCCCTTAGTTGTCAATAAGAAAAAACATTTTTTGTATTTATTTAAGCCAATTGCTCCGCCAAAAACTGATAAATTGCGGAAAAATCCTTATTCCCCAAGCCGCGCCGCATCGCGAGCGCATACGCTTCTTTGATGGCGTTGACTCCCGGCAGCGCGACGCCGTGTTCATAAGCGGTAATAGCGGCTAAATGCAAATCTTTCTGTATCAGATAGAGCGGGAATTCGGCATCAAAGTCGGCGGTCGCGATTTTCTGGCGTTTTCCGGCGAGAAATGGCGCGGCGACCGGCAGGCTCAGCAGCGTCTCCAGCAGCATGTTCTGTTCGAATCCCAATTCTTTCCCTAAGACTAACGCCTCTGAAAACGCGGCCATTGCCTCGCCTAACAACAGATTCACCAGCATTTTCAGCGACGCCCCCATGCCATGCCCGCCCGCATGAATCACTCGTTTTCCCATCACCGAGAAAAATGGCTGGTAAACCTCAACATCTGCCGCATCTCCGCCAACGAGAAAGACTAATTGCCCTTGCTCTGCCGGGATTTTGCTCCCCGCGACCGGCGCGTCAACAAATCGAACCTGCCGCTGCTGCGCGGCGGCGGCCATTTGGCGCGAAAACGACGGATTCACGGTGCTGCAATCTGCCCAGAGCGCGCCTGGACGAAGAGAATCCAGAAAGCCGTTTTCGCCGAATGCGGCCTGCTGCACGGCCTCTGGCGTTGCCAGCATCGTGAACAGCACATCAACCTGCGCCGCAAGTTCTTGCGGGCTGTTCGCCCAGCCTGCGTTCAGGTTCAGCAGCGCGTTCGCGTTTGCTTTCGTGCGATTATACACCACCACCTCATTCCCATGTTTGAGCAGATTTGCCGCCATGCGACTTCCCATAATCCCTGTGCCAATCCATCCGAGTTTCATGTTTTTCCTCCTCTCATTTACTGCCGTTTCAACAAGCGACGAATCCCATGCCACCATCTTTTCTTTGTTTAGTACCTGAGATTCTTTTAGTAAAAACCACATGCGTTCATAATCAAAAGCAAACATTTTGGCGTCAACGTAAAAATCGCATAGAGCATTTGTATTTATCAGATAACTGACTTTCACCAAAAGGAGGGAATGTATGCTCGCTCGCCAATCACGCAGAACTCGCCGTTTAACCAAAGATCTTCCCATGAGAGACTGGCAACAAAATTCATACGAAATGAACGAATTCGGAGATGATGAACCGGCAGAACGGATCATCGAATTTTATAAGCATCATGACGATCCGGTGATGGAACTGATCGATCACGATATTTTCAGCGATGTGGATTTTGACTTCGAAGAAAGGGGTTATTTTTTAGCGCTCGCTTGATAATGTTGACGCGCAGCCAGCGCGCTGCTGCGCCAATTGAAAATACCCCTCGCCGCCTTGCGGCGGGGGGAGAAGCCTCTTACTCATTTAAAGAACCAGCCGCAATAATTCTCACAAGCGTTTCTCGATACGTTACCCCGGCACGGACGGCAGCGGCGGCAAATCCGGCGTCAGGCGACAGGCACGGATTCGCGTTGACTTCCAGCACAAACGGCTCGCCTGCATCGCTCACCCGAAAATCCACTCTGGCATATCCCCGCAGCCCGAACGCATACCAGCAATCGAGCGCGATGATTTGCAGCCGCCGATTGAGCGGATCGTCTTCTGCCAGCGTGTCGAACGCACGAACCGTATTCACGTATTCAAATGACGACTCCTCCCATTTTGCGCGGTAATCCACGATTTTGGCCTTGCCGTTGTCATACCCCTGAAACACGATTTCCGCTATCGGCAGCACTGTCGGCGTGCCGTCGCTGTCAGCCAACAGCGAAAGATTGAATTCGCGCCCGTCAATATACGTTTCCGCAAAGCCTTCGCCGCCGAGTTCTGCCTGCTGTTGTTCTAACGCTTGGCATAATTCTTCCGCCTGATTCGTTTGCCTGATTGAGGCTTCTGACAGACCAATTGAGGCGTGTTCCCACACCGATTTCATAATATAGCGTTCAGGCGGAATCTGCGCGCCGGAACGCAGTTGCTCGCGCGTGAACCACATCGGCGTGGGGATATTAGCGGATTGAAATCGCTGTTTTGCCAGCAATTTGTTCGAGGTGATGAACATGGCGTCAGTATGCACGCCGGTGTAAGGGATTTTCAGCGCATCCAACAGTGCCGTGCCGAGATAAATCAAGCGCCCGTGTCCGGCGACGGATTCAACGAGATTAAACACTAAATCCGGCTGAATCTCGCGCAAGCGGTCTTTGGCGGCTTGCAGATTCAACGACAGCATGACTGGCGTCACGCTATAGCCTGCGTCGCGCAGCACCTCGGAAATCGCTTTGACCTGCGCGAGCGTGTCCATGTCGTCTTTATGCGCGTTTTGAGGCAGTTCTCCGTAGAGAATGACGATATTTTTCATGAGAAAAGGAGCGCAAAAGCTTGCGTTTGCCTTGTGTGCGGTGTCTGACTTCGTCAGATCGCAAAAGCAAGCTTTTGCGCTCCTATTGAATCAGGCGACCGCCGACGGAAACGGCAGATCAAAGCGCCGCAGCGCGGAACGGACGATGGTTTCGATCATCTGATTATAGGAGATGCCGAGCAGATTGCAGATGATGCATAAATCGGAATGGATCGGGCGGATTCCGGCGAGTGGATTCACTTCGATAAAATTCGGCACGCCATGTTCATCTTCCCGCACGTCAATTCGTCCGGCATCGCGGCAGCCAAGCCCGCGCCACGCCGCAAGCGCGACCGCCTTCGCCTTTTCGCCCGCTTCGCCTTCAACCAGGCGATATTCGACAAGTCCTTCGTAATGTTCTTTATTATGATACGAATAGACATCGTTTTCGGCCTCAGCGTTTAATACAACTTCCATTGCGCCGAAGGCTCGCGCCTCGCGGCCTGTGCCGAACAGACCGACGGTGTATTCGCGCCCCGGCAGAAAACGCTCGACTAAGACTGGCTGGCGGTACTCGGCCAACAATCGGCGGCAGACGACCTGCAATTCGTCGCGGTTCGCAAGTTTCGACGCGGCGGTAATCCCTTTGCCCGTGCCTTCTGCGACCGGTTTGGCGAACAATGGAAACGCAAGATTGACATTCGCAAGGTCGTGTTCGATTTCAATAATGGCAAAATCCGGCGTCGGAATGCCGAGATGTTTAATGACATGTTTCGTCATCCCTTTATGCAGCGTCAACGCCAACACCATCGAATCGGAAAAGGTGCAAGGGATTTGATACGCTTCCAACAGCGCGGGGACAAGCGCTTCCCGGCCAATGCCGTACATGCCTTCGGCGATGTTAAAGACCCAATCCCACCGATCGCCTCGCGCTAAACGTTTGACAAGGTCTTTGGCGTGGCCGATGCGGTCGGTTTCGAATCCGAAACGACGCAGCGCGGCATCAATCGCTTCGATGGTTTCCGGGCGGTCGAACTCGGCGGTTTCCTCATCGCCGTAGCCTTCCGCGAGATACTCGTCTCGGAGGTCATACGTTAATCCAACTTTCATGAAAGGTATTCTCCTTGTGTTCGCAGTTCATCATACAGCATTTTACGCCATTTTTCGGCCTTTTCCTGCCACATATCGAGCGCGGCTAAAAGCGTTTGCCCATCTTGCAGCAGATGAACAGGGCATTCGCTTTCGTCTATGCCGTCAATGCCATGTTCCGTATAGGTGAATGGGAACATCCGGCAGACAATTGGTCTGACTTCTTCGGAAAAACGGCAGCCGGTTTCCGTCAAGAAAATACAGGCGCGGGCGGCGGTTTTTTTCAGCACTTTGCGCGTTCCATCAGGCCGCAGCGTGTAAACATTCCAGTTCGGATCGTCATCTTGATCGAGATATTCCGGGTCAACCGGCTGGCGGTATTCCCAGAAATCCTGCGCTCCGCCAAGTTGTTCGCTAAGACGGGCAATGTCGCCCATCGTGACAAGAATATCGCGTAGTTCTTTGGCGCAGCAGGTCACTTGAATCGCCGCGCATTCACTACAGAGACTCATAAATATTTTTAAACGCAAAAGGCGCAAATGACGCCAGAGACGCAATCGTAAAACCAATTTTTAACGACAGCGTCTGTTGCGGCTCTTGCGCCTTTTGCGTTAAATGTAATACAGGACGAGTTTTCTCGCCCTGTGTTTAGGGAGGTTATTCGCAATAATCGGGATACCGGTAGGTTTTGCCTTCGTAATTTTTCAGCAGGAGGTCTTTGCCATCGTATCCGGCGACGTATTCGGGCAGCAATGGGATTTTCCCGCCGCCGCCGGGCGCGTCAATCACGTAATTCGGCACGGCGTATCCGGTGGTATGACCGCGCAAGCCCTGAATGATTTCCAGCCCTTTCGAGACCGGCGTGCGGAAATGTGCTGATCCGCTGATGGGATCGCACTGATAGAGATAATACGGACGGACACGAGTTTTGACTAACCCATGCACCAGCCGCGTCATGGTTTCGACCTGATCGTTGATGCCTTTCAGCAGCACCGTCTGGCTGCCGAGCGGAATCCCCGCGTCGGCTAATCGCCCACACGCCTGCTGCACTTCCGGCGTCAATTCGTCGGGATGCGTGAAATGGATGCTCATCCAGAGCGGATGATATTTTTTTAACATGCGTGTCAACGCTGGCGTAATCCGCTGTGGCAACACAACCGGGGCTTTGGTGCCGATGCGGATCATCTCGACATGCTCGATACGCCGCAGTTTCCAGAGCAGCCATTCGAGTTTTTCGTCTGGCAGCGTGAGCGGATCCCCGCCTGAGATTAGCACGTCGCGGATCGTCGGCGTCTTTTGAATATAGTCAATCGCCTGTTCCCAGTGCCGCGTGTTGAAGCCGCGAGCGGTTTCGTCGTCCCCAATCATGCGGGAACGAGTGCAATACCGGCAGCAGACGGAACAGAAATCGGTCACGAGAAACAGCACGCGATCCGGATAACGATGCACCAAACCCGGCACAGGGCTGGTATGCTCTTCGCCAAGCGGATCTGGCGATTCTCCCGGCGAGGTTAGATATTCTCCGGTCACAGGCACGACAGAACGACGCAGCGGCTGCGTTGGATCGGACGGGTCGAGCAAACTGGCATAATACGGCGTGATGCTGACGGGCAGCGTTCCATGATGACGGGCAATCGCCTCGCGTTCATCTGGCGAAAGCGCCAACATCGCCGACAGTGTTTTCAGGTCTTGGATGCGATGCCGAATCTGCCAACGCCAATCGTTCCATTCAGATTGAGTGGTTTGCGGAAAATAGCGTTTGCGAAAATCCGCCGCGCGCTGGCTGTGGATAAAGCGTGGTTTCCCGCCTCTGATAACGCGAATCTGTCCTAATTCCAGGCCGGAAAATTCAGCAGTGGAAGTTCTGCGTAGAAGTGGTTCTTCTGATTGAGGGTCAAACAAACATTGCGATGGAGGCTCAAGCTCTTCGCTTAGCCCCCGAAGCTGCTGTGCAATAGCTCCCGGTGTTTTCATTCGTGTTTCGCTCCTGAGCGAAATGCCCGGCATACGTGGGCTGAGTCATCGTGGCCGGACAGTTTAACAAGTAAACAGTTGATACGACATGAGATATTCACATTCATAAGCCCTACAAAAAATGTGCCAGATCGACAATGCCTCAAAATGCCGATAAATCAGGCGGATTGCTGTTTGGTATAATTGTGTCAACATGGCACACATTGCAGGAATTAGCCGTCAGTATGCCTGAATAACAAAGGGATTCTTAAGAACATGTGTCATTTATAGTCAATCTGTGACATTTTAAGGTGAGTTTAGCGTCTAATTCGCTGGAGTCAGGCTGTCGCATTTTTAATGATTGACTTCTGACAAGCCTCCGAATAAATCGGTTGAACACTGACAATAATTCATTGTGAACATGCTTGCGCTGCACGTCGAAACTTCGTTTCGACGACGAAACGCAGTTTCGTCGTACAAATTATGGATACGCTTATCGAATTCAGGCGGAAAATGCAGGACAATCTTCATGTGACAACCTCCATCGTCAGTCACATGAATCAGGAAGAAATTATTACATTGATCCATGAACTCTGGATACGGCAAGTTGAGTTGGATATTGAAAACGAAGCGTTTCGCCACGCGCAGCATGAGCTTGAAAACTCTCTGCAATACTATGCCGATCTGTATAACTTCGCGCCGATGGGCTACTGCGCGTTTTATAAAGATGGCATCTTAGTGAACGCGAATGCCACACTGGCCGATTTATTAGGCGTCTCGCGAGAAAGCGTGATTCACTCCTCGATTTTTCATTACGTCGTTCAGGACGATCAACCGCTGTTTCAGCAGTATCTTCAGGAACTTTTCGCGACGAAACTGCCGCAATATTGCGAGCTTCGCCTCATTCACGTCTCCGGCTCGCATATTTACGTCCAGTTAGAAAGCCGACTCAGGCATGACGAGAGATATACCGGCCAATGTTGGATGACGGTCAGCAACATGACAGAGCGCAAGCAGACGCAGGAAAAGTTGGAAGGACTGGTGCGGCAGCAGAGCGTCGAGTTGAGCATGACCGCCGAGCAATTGCGCGAAGAGGCGGAACGGCGCAAACGCGTAGGGGAAGCGCTTGAGGAAACCGAGCGGCAGTATCGCATGTTGGCGCAAAACGTGGCGGACGGGATCGGCATTATTCAGGATTGCAGATTTGTGTTTGCCAATACCGCCTTATGCCTCTTATTCGGCCTTCCAGAAGGGGCATTGTTAGAGATGAATCCGCTCGATGTAATTCACGCGGAGTATCAGGCCGATGTCGAAAGTATTTTGAACGAAGTCGAAGTATCGGGCGCATCCGAACCATTTTTAGCGCAGGGCATTCCCTCGACCGGAAAGACGCTCTGGATCGAGGGGGAATTTCGCGTCATGGATTGGAAAGAACGTCCGGCGATCTTGCTGACAGCGAAAGACATTACCGAACACAAGCTCCATAATATCGCCTTAGAGCAAGAGCAAAAGCGGTTGAAAAAAGAGATTACCGCGCTCAAATCCTCGATGAAGGAACGGTATCGGTTCGGCGAAATTATCGGCAAAAGCGCCGCGATGCAAGAAGTGTATGAGCAAGCCTTAAAAGCAGCGGCGACCGACGCCAGCGTCTTTATTTACGGCGAATCCGGCACGGGCAAAGAACTGATCGCCCGCACGATTCACGATATGAGCAAACGGCGCGACCAGAAATTCGTGCCGGTGAATTGCGGCGCGATTCCTGAAAATCTGTTTGAAAGCGAGTTTTTCGGACATCGGCGCGGCGCATTCACCGGCGCGATTCGCGATAAGCAAGGTTTATTCGCCGTCGCGCATAAAGGGACGCTCTTTCTCGATGAATTGGGCGAATTGCCTGCCGCGATGCAGGTCAAGCTGCTGCGCGTGTTAGATGAAGGAGAATTTACGCCGATTGGCGAAACGAGCGTCAAAAAGACCGACGTGCGCATTATTGCCGCCACGAACCGTAATCTTGAGGATTTGCGGCGGCGCAAAATCGTGCGGGAAGATTTTTTCTTTCGGATTCATGTGTTTACGATCACGGTTCCGCCGCTGCGTGAACGCAAAGAAGACATTCCGCTGCTGCTGGAATACTTTGTGCGGCGATTCAGCGGCAAAGACGCGCCGCCCGCCATTCCCGGCAACATCCTGGACGCGCTTCAGCATTATGATTGGCCGGGCAATGTGCGCGAATTTCAAAATGTGATTCAGCGCTATTTGAGTGGCCAGCCGTTAAATTTGATCGAAACCAAAAAAGAAGAAACCGCGAAGCCGCGCTTGATGCTTGATGGAAAAACCAGACCGAAAACAGGCGAATTTCAGGAGGTGATGGATGACTTCGAGAAAAAAATAATCCTCGAAGTCTTAGAGCAGCATCGCTGGAATAAGAGCAAAACAGCAGCGTCGCTCGGCATTCCGCGCCGGACGCTGTATCGAAAGATGGAGCGCTATGGCATTATGTAACTCGTTGAAGTTTTCGCATCTTTTGATATTTTCTTGTTGCGTTTTTCATCTGAAGTAATAAGCGCGTCTTTTATCCTTGTATGGCGGTATTGAAATCAATGAGAGGAGTTGTTCATGTCGGTCGAAACTGAAGTTTTGACCGACACCACAGACAATGAAAATTCTATTTTCAGGGGAGGAACGTATGATGAATCGGAGCAGATCGTCATGGTGGGGAATTGTGGTAGGAATTCTTTTAATCGTTTTGGCCGGTTGCAGTACGACAGGGACGACGCCAAAGCCTCAGCCGACGCAAAAGCCGAAGCCGACCGTTTCTTCAACAGCAGAAGCAAAAAAGTTGGTTGAAATTGGCGTGGCGCGCTTAGAAGCCGGCGATGTGAATAAAGCGATTTCTTCCTTTCAAAAGGCAATAAAAGTTGATCCGAAAAATGCTGAAGCTGCCCAGTATTTAAAACAAGCCGAACAGAAAAAGGCAGAGATGATTGATACCCATCTGAAACAGGGAATCAAATATTTTAACAGTGAACAATTAGAGCAGGCGATGACAGAGTGGAATAAGGTCTTAACGCTTGACCCGAGACATGCCAAGGCGTTAGATTATAAGCAACGCACACAAGCTCAATTAGATGCGTTAAAAGGGAAATAATACCACTTGCGGTCGGTCAATTTGATCATATTCGCCTGATCTCCGTAGAGACGCTCCGGCGGAGCGTCTCTACGGAATGGGAACTTGCGCATTGCGTCGCAAGCTCTTGTGGTTCAGCGCATTCAAATCCATTTTCTTTTCCTGAAATAAAAAAGTAATCCGCCTCCAATGGAAAGCATAATTCCCCATGTCAGATAATATCCCCAGTGCCAGGTCAATTCGGGCATGTGTTCGAAATTCATGCCATAGACGCCTGCAATAAAAGTCAATGGGATAAAAATCGTGCCGATAATGGTCAGGAATTTCATAATTTCGTTGGTTTTGTTGCTGAGAGAGGAGAGATAGACTTCCAGGCAGCCGGAGAGCATTTCGCGAAATGTTTCGACCGATTCGACGACCTGCACGACGTGATCATACAAATCGCGCAGATAAATCGAGGTGGATTCTTTAATCAGTTCAGTCTCCTGGCGGTCTAATTCATTGATAATATTGCGCAACGGCCAGACCGATTTGCGAAAGATGATCAATTCCTGCCGAAGATCGTGTAAATCTTCTAACATGAGAAAATCCGGAGAGGTGAACAGTTTTACTTCAAGCTCTTCGATTTCCTCGCCGATCCGGTCGAGGATTTTAAAATAGCCGTCAACAATCGCATCCACTAAGGAATAGGCTAAATAATCCGCGCCCCCTTTTTTGATCCGACCTTTATTCGTTTGAAGCCGAAGCCGAATCGCGTCAAATACATCGCCATCCTCTTCCCGCTCTTGAAAGGTAATGACGAAATTCTCACCTAAAATGATGCTGACCTGTTCTATCGAGATTTCATAGGTGTCAACGTTAAACATGTACATTTTCAAAATCATAAAAATGTAATCGTCGAAAAAATCAATTTTGGGGCGTTGCTCTGTGTTGACAATGTCTTCAATGGTCAGTGGATGCAGGCCGTAATGCTGGCCTAATCGTTCCAACAGTGCCACGTCATGCAGGCCGTCCACATTGATCCAACTAATTGTCGGCTCGTCTTTCAGTCGCAAACAATCTTCGATACACTGGACGACGCGCCGTTCAGTATGTTCTTGATCATAATTATACACGGTAATTTTCACAGAATCGGCTTTTTTTTCGCCGACAAATACCGGTGTTCCCGGCGGTAAGCCCATGCTGTCAAGTAACGTGCTCATGGCGATTCCCTCCCGTTCATGATCTTCAGTCCTGAATGTGATGTTCTGGTTCGCGAATGGGCATGACAGTCTTTGACGGCAAGGAAAAAAGCAAGGAAAACTTGCGGGAAATTTCAAACGACATGCTGTGCAAAGAATAAATTTTTTTAAAAAAGCTTGACATTTTCAGTAGGCAACATATTTTTATGTTAGCACTCAATAATAGTGAGTGCTAACATAGATTTTCACATGATGAACTGTATCAACAAAAGATAATGCCAATTGTGTTCGAAAAGAGCGTCTATCCCGTAGAGACAACGATGATCGAATTTACTGCAATTGGTATAAGTTTGTGTAAGGGAGGCTGTGTCTATGAAAATTCGTCCTATGAATGATCGAGTATTGGTAAAACGGCTTGAACCGAAAGAACAGATGCGCGGCGGAATTATTATTCCTGATACTGCGAAAGAAAAACCGCAGGAAGGCGAAATCATCGCTGTCGGGCCGGGCAAACGCTCGGAAGATGGCAACAAAGTGCAGGCCATGAACGTCAAAGCTGGCGATAAAGTGTTGTTCGGCAAATACGCCGGAACGGATGTAAAAATTGATGACGTTGACTATATCATCATGCGAGAAGATGACATTCTCGGCATTTTGGAATAATGACAATTGAGGAGGATGTAACGTATGGCAAAACAATTATTATTCGGAGATGAAGCACGCGCCGCCGCGCTCAAAGGCTTGAATGTATTAGCAGACGCTGTCAAGATTACCCTCGGGCCCAAAG
>DF820458.1:284651-292031 GCA_000739515.1 Candidatus Moduliflexus flocculans | reverse complement strand
CGCGCACCGCGTTGCAGAATGCCGCGAGCATCGCGGGCGTGATGCTGACGACCGAAGCGTTGATCACCGATTTACCTGAAAAGGAAAAAGCCGCCGCTCCGCAAATGCCGGAGTATTAATCCTGCGTAGAGACGGGTAGCTGACCCGTCTCTTTTTTTCTCAATTCGAAATTCTTTCCCTAAATTTTCCAGATTCTTCGTCAAAATTCTCTTTACAGCGTTCCCTGTTTCTGCCATCGGAAAAACACGCCGCAATCAATTTATATTCAGCCATGCCGAGAAATCTGGCATGAGCATCGCAGCAAATCAATATGAGGATAATTGAAAATATGGAGACGCAACAAACACAGATACGCAACCGTGAGGAACTGATTCAATTTGTCGCGAGTGGCCGCCCTATAACATATCTTTTTTTCTGGGGGCATCAGCGTGAAAAAGATGGCACGATTTCAAAAAGCTGCCTGAGCAACTGGTTTCCGGCAGCCTTTACGCTTGATGGCGTCGCGTATGCCACGACAGAACATTACATGATGGCGCGAAAAGCGCAGCTTTTCGGCGATATGCAAACCTATCATGCGATACTTACCGCGAACACGCCTCAAGAAGCGAAAGCGCTCGGTCGAAAAGTCGCAGGATTTGTCGAGCCGACCTGGAATGCGCACCGATTTGAAATTATGGTGACGGGGAATGCGGCGAAATTCTCGCAGCATCAAGACCTGCAACGATTCTTGCTGTCAACGGGCGACGCGATTTTAGTGGAAGCCAGCCCGTATGACACGATCTGGGGCATCGGCATGTCGGCCAGCGATCCGCAAATCGAGAATCCGCAAGCGTGGAACGGATTAAATTTATTGGGCTTTGCCCTGATGGAAGTCAGAAGCCGCTTACAGGCCAATGCAAGCAAGGCATGATGACAGCTTGCCCATAACATAAGGAGGAATCATTATATGGACGGAACGCAGCGCAGCAATATTCGACCTGGCATCAAAGTTCAGGTCGTGCAGAAGCAGGATCAGCGCACCGGCAAGCTGACCGAAGGCATTGTCAAAGATATTCTCACCAAAGCGCCCTTTCATTCCCGCGGCATCAAAGTGCGCCTTGAAAGCGGCATAATCGGGCGCGTGCAAATCATCGAAGCGTCAGATTGAGCGTAGAACTCTTCCGCCAATGTCAGAGAAAAGCGCGGCGGATTTCGGGAATCGCGGCATTTTGCTGTTGACATTCCTGTGCTGTTTCCGTATTGTACGTCGAAACTGTAGTTTCGACCTACGCGAAAAGAACACACCCATTAAAAGGAATGATGCTATGACACGCAAAATTTTGATGATCTCTGCCAATCCTCTCGGCACGAACATGTTGAAAATCACGGAGGAAATCGCCGCCATTCAAATCGGATTGAGCGCCGCGCCGCAAGGCGAGACATTCCGATTTATCCCGAAAACGCACGTCAGCATCCATGAATTGCAGGAGGCCATGTTGAGCGAATCGCCGCAGATTGTCCATTTTTCAGGGCATGGCGCAGGCGAAGCGGGCATTAAACTGCAAGATGAGTATGGCGACGCGCAATTGGTCGGCGGCGAGGCGCTGGCCGGGCTATTCGAGCTTTTTGCCGATACGGTAGAATGCGTTTTGCTGAACGCCTGTTATTCCGAAGTGCAAGCCACCGCGATCTCGCAGCATATTCCCTATGTCATCGGCATGAATAACGCTATCGAAGATAACGCCGCCCGCGAATTTGCCGTCGCGTTTTATAAAACGCTTGGCGCAGGCAAAGACATCCAATTTGCCTATAAATTTGCGAAAAATGCCTTGTTGTTGGCAGGCATGAAAAACCAGCATCTTCTGCCAGTCTTGTTGGCCAATCCGCACGCCGCGCCAAAACAGCCGCCGACGCAGCAGGTTGCACCGAATACGTCAAAATCAGCCGCGCCATCGAACGCCATCAAAGCGAAGATCATGAAATTGCTGCCATCTCTCAACATTCTGCGTCAGGAAAGCGAACGGTTCGGCCTGATTCGCGCCGCCATGTTAGACCAGGCCGCAGCGAACCAGATTGATGCGAGTCAAGCGCTCGGCAGTTTCGTGCCGAATACGGTTGAACTGCTTGCCGGTTATGGCACGCTCGAAGATGGCCGCCACGCGCTCGAAGCGTTGCTGATCGCCGCCCGTGACCTCGGCGGCAAGGAATTCAAACAGCAATGCGACGCGATTTTTCAGGAATGGCTGGGGCGCATGCCGGAATCAATCGCCACCTAAGAGACTGCGGCAGACACACCGCCGAAGACCGCGCTTCCCCCCCCTCAGCGATGCGAAGCGCAAACGGCTCGAACAAGAAATCCGTGCGCTATCAAAAACAGTACGAAGCCGTGTCGCAGCAGAAAATGAACGAGCTGAACGCCATGAATCAGGTCGCGCTGCAAAATCAACTTGACGACTTAGAGCGCAAAATGCAGGAAATCGAGCAGCAATTGGCTGTATTATAGATGCGTTAATAAGCCTCACAGGTGATGTGGTCTGGAAAAGCTGCCAAATTGTTTCGACTTGCAAAAGCGCGAGTTTCCGCAAAAAATCATTGACAGATCGTTCCTGTCGTGAAAAGGCATGTTCTCAGGTTCTGCGGGGCTGTTCGCGCGTCACGAAATCGCAGGTCGTTCTACAAACAGGGGAGGAGAGTATGCTCATTCCGAAAGGGCAGCTTGTTCATGGCCATCTCAGCACGTCGTTTACAGATGTTGACCAGTTGATTGAAGGATTGCGGAAAAAGCAATTCTCCGGCTTCTGCCGGGTGAGTTTTTGGGAATATATCGGCGTGCTTTTTTTCGAAGCTGGAGCGATTGTTTTTGCGTTCGAAGAATTGCCCGGAACGCGGCACGACGACGCCGCAACGCCGCAACGCGTGCTGGAAAAAGCCCGCGAAAAAGACGGAGAACTCAGCGTGCATCAACTCCCGGCGGCGACCGTGCGCACGCTCCTCGCCTCGATGAACGCCACGCCGAAACATGAGGGACTCTCCACAGATTTAACCAGCTTGGATCGCGTGATCAGCTTGCTGCAAAAAGAGGAACTCTCCGGCTATATTCAAGTCTTGTTCGAAGAAGAGGCTGGCGTTGCCACGCTTTTTTTCAGCGACGGCATGTTGGCGAACGCGCTGTTTGCGCCGCCGGACAGTCAGATCGTCGGCGAGCCTTCGACGGTCGAAGCGATCAATGGCTTATGCCAGAAGCATGGCGCGGTGTTTTATATTTTTCAATCAGGCGTCTCGGCGCAGGCGCTCGCGTCGCAAAAAACGATTCCGGCCCCCGCATTGCGCCTTTTCGAAGCCACGCTCGCCGCATTAGAAACGGCAGCGGACGAAACGCTGAAAACCGGCGCGTTTCAAATGACCTTCAAAAAACAATTGCCAAAATCTGCGGATTCCTATCCGTTCCTTGATCCGTTTATCGGCGATTTTCGGTATGCGAGCGGGCATGTGAGCTACGATGGCGACGTGACATTTGGCGAATTTGTGGATGGCGTCTGCGATGCGCTGGCCAAAACCGCCAGCGCGCTGATGGCTGAGATTGGCGAGGGCGCGCTGCTACTGCGCCTGTCGCGGGCGATGGAATTGATCTGTGTTCAATATCACGACTTGATTGAGCAATTGGCGCTGGAAAGCCGCTTGCCGCAATTGTTTAAAGATTATTTTTTCTGGCAGGACGCCGCGCCTGCCGGAGAGCCTGGCAAAGCGGCGGAAAATCGCAAGGTCTTGAATTTACAGGGCATCGGCGTGTCGGAGGCGCTGCCCGAAAATATTCTACGAGAATTTTACCGCGCCGGCGCATTGCTCGCCGAAAAATTCGCCAATGTTGAGACAAACACGATCAACTACAGCCAACTCAAAAAATCGAACGAATTTAAGCAGTATCGCGCCGCCGCCACGTTTTTGCAGCATTTGAATCCGTCCGTTTTGACCGACTCGCAGGAGCAGCTTGCGTTCTGGCTGAATCTCTATAATTTTCTCGCGCTTGACGGCGTGATCGAATATAATATCAAGGCCAGCCTCCGCGAAGAACGGGGATTTTTCAGCAAAACCACCTATCGCGTCGGCGAATATCTCTTCAGCCTCGATGATATCGAACATGGCATTTTGCGCGGCAATCAGCGCCCGCCCTACTCCCGCTCGCGGCAATTCGAAAGCGCCGATCCGCGCAACAGTTTCTGCCGAAAAAGCCCTGATCTGCGCCTGCAATGCTGTCTGCATCGCTTTGCGAAATCATCGCCGCCGCTCGTCGCATTTACCGCCAAACAGCTTGACGCGCAAATCGAGCAGGCCGCGCGGCGATATTTCCTGACAACCGGGATGCGGTTGGAACAAGCAACACGCGGCCTCTGGTTATCACGCCTATTTTACTGGTATCGGAACGATGTCGAGATGACCGAACAGACGCTGGTTGACATGGTTGCGCAAGCGTTGCAGGGCACGCCGCAGGGCGCGTTCCTTGAAGAACACCGTGCCGACGTGACCGCGCATTTTCTGGAATTCGACTGGGCATTGAACGGGAAATAATCTGTACGTCGAAACTACAGTTTCGACGTACACATCTTACATGGACGTTATCACCACGCATCTGAACGCAGATTTCGATTGCCTCGCGTCAATGGTTGCCGCGAAGAAGATTTATCCCGATGCCCGAATCGTGTTTTCCGGGTCGCAGGAAAAAAACGTGCGGGATTTTTTGCAGCGCGTGGATTTTCCCTTTGAATACGACAGCATCAAAACGATTGATCTGTGCGACGTGACGCGCCTGATTATCGTGGATACCAAACAGATTGACCGCATCGGCGAATTTGCCAAAATCATCCACAAGCCTTACGTTAAAATTCACCTGTACGACCATCATCCGAACACGGAGAAAGATTTCGACGCGGAATTAGACATTGTGGAAGATGTCGGCGCAACCACCACGATTTTTGTCCGCTTGCTTCAACAGCAGCAGATTCCGCTCACGCCGATGGAGGCGACGGTGTTGGCGCTCGGCATTTACGAAGACACCGGCTCGCTGACGTTCACCTCCACGCATGAAGCCGACTTCTTCGCCGCCGCCTATCTGCTGAAACATGGCGCGAATCTCAGCATGGTCTCGGAATTTATCAACCGCCAGATGACCCCGGCGCAAGTCCGCTTGCTGAATGATCTGATGTTGTCCAAAAAAGAGATCGTCATCGAAGGAACGCCGATTGCGATTGCCAAAGCCTCGTCGCACCGCTATATCGGCGATGCCGCGTATATCGTGCATAAATGGAAAGAGATGGAAAATCTCGACGTAGTCTTTGCGCTGATTCGGATGGATAACAAGGTGCATCTTGTCGCCCGCAGCCGCAGCGCGTTGGTCAATGTGGGGCTGATCGCGGCGGAATTCGGCGGCGGCGGCCATCCGTATGCCGCGTCGGCCTCGCTCCGGCAAATGGCGCTGCATCAGGCCGAAGACGAACTCCTCCGCCTGCTTTACAAGTATATTCAGGAAGCCCATATTGCGTCGAAAATCATGTCAGCGCCAGTGTTATTCGTGGATTCCGGCGCGACAATCGAGACCACGAAATCGCTGTTGGACGGCTATACGGTGAATACGCTCGTCGTCCTTGAGGCGCAGGGCATCCCGCTCGGCTACATTACGCGCCAGATCGTGCAGCGGGCGATGTATCACGGCCTTGAGCGCGAGCCGGTCAACGATTACATGTTGACCGACGTAAAAACCATCGCGCCGGATACGCCATTTTCGGAAATAGAACTGCTGATGATGCAGCGTCCGCAGAAAATCGTGCCGGTCGTGGACGAGCAAGGCCGCGCCATCGGCGTCATCACCAAAAACGATATTCTGAAAGTTCTGCAAGAGGAGAAGCTTGAAGAACAGGCGTATTACCAGCACCCAGACCATCTGCACGCCCGCAACGTGCGGCGCTTGATGGATGAGCGCCTGCCGGAACATGTCATGGCGCTGCTGCGGCAGATTGGCGAACTTGGCGATGCGCTCGGCTACTCGGTCTATGTCGTCGGCGGTTTCGTGCGCGATTTGCTGCTCCGCGCCGAAGAAAATCTCGATATTGATGTTGTGGTCGAAGGGGATGGCATTCGTTTCGCCGAAATCTTTGCGAAACAGGCCGGAGCGCGCGTGCGTGTGCATCGCAAATTCTGCACCGCTGTCGTGATTTTCCCGGATGGCTTCAAAATTGACGTGGCGACCGCCCGCACCGAACATTATGAATATCCGGCGGCGATGCCAATTGTGCGGCTCGGCTCGATCCGACTCGATCTGATGCGCCGCGATTTTACGATGAACGCGCTGGCCATTAAGCTGAACCCGAAAGCGCTTGGCAAAGTCCACGACTATTTCGGCGGGCAGCGGGATTTGAAGGAAAAAACGATCCGCGTGCTGCACAGCCTCAGTTTTGTCGAAGACCCGACGCGCATTTTCCGCGCCATCCGCTTCGAGCAGCGCTTTCATTTTCATATCGGCTCGCTGACGCAAAGCCTGACAAAAAATGCCGTCAAGCGCGGCTACATCGCGCAACTCAGCGGCACGCGCGTCCTGAATGAATTAGAATTAATTTTGAAAGAAGCGAATCCGTTGGCCATTCTTGAGCGGATGCATGAACTCGGCGTGTTAGAAGCCGTGCATCCGCAGTTGGCAATGACGGATGATATTCGCGCCCTATTTCGCAACATCCGCGCTGTCATTGCCTGGTATGAGTTGATGTATCGCGATGAGCCGGTTGAGACGTGGCTGGTCTATTTTGTCGGGATGATTGATAAAATGGGATCGCAGGACGCGCAGGAATTTTGCCGCTATCTGCAATTGCACAACGAAGCGATGCAAAAAATTCAGGCGGCGCGGCAGGGGTACAAGCTGCTGGAGCGCCCGTTGTACGAAAAGTCGGAGCAATTGCGCAACAGCGATATTCATGCGATTTTCAACGGCGTGCCGATGGAATCCATGTTATTCTGGATGGCGAAAACGCGGCAAGAACCGGTAAAAAAAGCGGCTTCGCTCTATTTGTCGAAACTGCGCGACATCAAGCTCTTTATCACTGGAAAAGACCTCGTGGCGCTCGGCGCAAAGCCTGGCCCGGCGTTTCAAAAGATTCTCGGCGCGGTGTTGGACGCCAAATTGAACGGAGAAATCAGCACAAAAGAGCAAGAACTTGAGCGGGCGAAAAAATTATTAGAACCCGCTGTTTAGTAAAATGCACAAAATACCTTCGCCCCAGAGACCTCACAGGTCTCTATCACGAACGTATTTTTTACATTTTACCAACTGATGTTACGCAGCGCCGCCGACAATTCCCCTCCTGGGAGGGGCAAGGGGTGGGTTCGTCCGTGAGTGATTGCTCGTGTCAAGAACCC
>DF820458.1:273833-284535 GCA_000739515.1 Candidatus Moduliflexus flocculans | reverse complement strand
CTGATGTTACGCAGCGCCGCCGACAATTCCCCTCCTGGGAGGGGCAAGGGGTGGGTTCGTCCGTGAGTGATTGCTCGTGTCAAGAACCCACCCCCAACCCCTCCCCGGAGGGGAGTGTGCGGTCATTCGTCTCGAATCGGCTGCGTAACATGAGTTACTAAGAAACGAAATACACCCAATACCATGTTGCGTTGAATTGTGCAAAGGCTGGTTTATCAGAAAAAATTGAAACATTGAACAAGGAGAAGAAGTTATGATTGCGCATCATCTTTCGATTTTTGCGGAAAATAAGCCGGGACGGCTTGAGCATATTACGGAAATTTTAGCGCAGGCGAACATCAACATCCGCGCCATCAAGATTTCGGATTTGGGCGAATTCGGCGTAGTCAAGGCGTTGGTGGATGACCCGGACACGGCCTACAATCAACTAAAAGAATGGCATGTCTCGGTGTCAAAAAAACCGATTATCGCCGTTGTCGTGGAGGATCAACCGGGCGGCCTGCATCGCGTGTTAAAACTCTTGAGCCAGCACAATATCAATGTCGAGGATTCCTACGGCTTTGTGCTGAATCAGCGCGGCATTCTCGTCATCGAAGTCGCCGACGTGCCGGAAGTCGCACATATGTTGGAACATTCCGGCCTGCATCTGCTCTCAAAAGAAGAATTGTACGCATTATAAAGGACAAGCTGTCAGGCATCTCAACGGTGTCTGACAGTTATCATCGAAACATGCCACATGTATTGATCAGCGGCCCGGCCTCGATTGAGCAATATTTTCAGGAGTTCGAAACGTTCACATTGCGAGAAGGGACGCGCATTCTGAAATTAAAAGACGCTTTTTTGAATCACGATAAATCTATTGTAATGCTTGAAGCTGTCGTGGTAGAAGATCGGAGACCCCAGACCTTCTACATGGTGATGGCGAAACGTGGGGAATTTATCTCCGTACACCTCGACATGCTCACCGATCCGGAAAAAAACGATGGCGTGCGACGGTTGTTGGCGCTTGTCGCGCACAAGCTTAAATCGCAGCACCCGGATTGCCAGTACGCCAAACATAATCTTGACGAGTTTTTGATAGACTCATAATCCTTCCATTCAAACCTCACAGGTTTTGAAAACCTGTGAGGTTTTGTTCTAATATGAAACCGCTTGGGTTGTATCTTCATATTCCGTTTTGTGTCCGCAAATGCGCCTATTGTGACTTTGTATCATATCCAGGGCGACAGGACGACATTCCGCGTTATCTTGACGCCTTAGCGCAAGAATTTGACTGGTATCGCGAACGCGGTCTGTTCGATGTGTATGCCGTCCAGACTGTCTTTGTCGGCGGCGGAACGCCATCGCTCGCCGCTGAGCCGCTTGCTGCGTTTTTCGAGCGATTCCAGGAAACACTGCTGATGAATGCTGTTGAAGTGACGGTGGAAACTAATCCCGGTACTATTGGTTTACCAGGATTGCAACGATTATTTCAAGCCGGATGCCGTCGTCTCAGCATCGGCGTCCAGTCGTTTCATGACAGGGAACTGCGGACGTTAGGCCGGATTCACTCCGCGCACGACGCGGAAATGTGCATCGAAGCCGCAAGGGCCGCCGGGTTTCTCAATCTCAGCCTTGACCTGATGTTCGGCATTCCCGGCTCGACGCTGGCAAATTGGGAACAAACGGTGCAGCGGGCGCTTGATTTTGCGCCGGAACATATTTCCGCGTATAACCTGACTATCGAAGACGAGACACCATTCGGACGACAACAGCAAGACGGTACGCTGCGTCTGCCGGACGAAGAAACGCAGTTAGCCATGTACGACGCGGTCATCGCTATGTTGACAGCCGCCGGATATGAACAGTATGAAATTTCCAATTTCGCCCGTCCCGGTTATCGCAGCCAGCATAACCCAATCTACTGGCGCAACGAAGAATATCTCGGCCTCGGCGCGGCGGCATATTCCTATCTTGGTGGCTATCGCTATTGGAATGAGGTGTTGTTAGATGTATATATGCACAAATGCGGCGAATTGGATTCATCCCGTGTTACAGGGGCAATTCATTTGGAATTGCCCTATCCTTCGACCGTTGTGGGGCAGGAAACCCTGAACGTCGAGGCGATGATGGGCGAAACGGTGATGATGTGCCTCCGACTCTGTGAAGGACTGAATCTCGCCTGGTTTCAGCAGCGTTTCGGGCAGGCGTTCACGCGTGTGTATGCGCCTCAAATTGCGCGACTGACCTCAGACAGATTGATCGAACTGACGCCGACCCATGTCCGGTTGACGTATCGCGGATTGCGCCTTGCCAATGACGTGCTTCAGCATTTTCTTACGCTTCCGTAAGATGGGGAAGAAATACCTCATAAAATTTGCAAAGTTGTCAGTTTTTTCTTTGACAATCCCTCCCCTATTCCTATCGAATATCATGAATATTTTCGAATAAGCAACGCATATCCGAATTCAAGAGATTCAACACACATGAGACATTAAATGATTTTTTTATTTTCGATGATGTCTATTATTTGATGGGAGAGGATTCATGGGATTATCTCAACGTTTGCGTTCAATCAGCCTCAGTAAAAAGTTGTTAGGCATTAACCTGATTATCCTTTTAGTGATTAGCGCTATCGTGGCGGAGAATATCTTTTTTTCGCGCGAGATTAGAAAACAACTGATCGTGATGCTTGATCGCGATGTCACTCAGGTTATTCACAATGCGCAGCTTACTCGAAATCTGAATCGCATTTTTTCGGAATCGCAATTGTTATTGAGTCTGTTTACCATGAATATTGATGTCACAACGGTTCGCCAGCAGCGCCTTGTAAACGAATTGGCGCAGAACGTCGAAACAATCGCGTCTGAGGGCGAACAAAAAGACTTATATGAGCGGCTGATTGAATTTCAAACGATGCTGCAAACGGCATTTGCCGATTATCTCGACGTGAAGCGAAGCATACAACAATTGAATGAACGCGACGCTTCCGTGAAAACGAAGATCAGTGTCGTAGAAAATCTGGTTACCGAGAATATCCTCGATTTGACAATCAATGGAAAAGAAGAAGAGTTATTTACCGTCAACCAACTTAGCGCGTTGATTCCCGATTATTACAATCGGTTGCTTCAGGTGAACATCTTATTAAAGGAACTTCTTCCGCAATATGTTCAAATAGATGCCCCTGTGACTCCCGAGAGCGAGCAGCAAATTTTGACATTAATAGACGACCTTCAAGCGTCAGTATTCCCGGTAACGACTTCCGGGGAGCAATTTGCCGGACCTGGCAAGGAATTGCTTGCCGACGCAGAGGCATATAAAAAGCAAAGCCAGGCATTTTTTCAGCAGATGCGCCAATTCCAGGAACGTCTGGCTGCCCTGACAGTCACGGAGAACAGCGTGATGAGTTCGCTTCAAAATATTGATACCCAAATTACGGAAACAATGCATCATTTTCACCGCAAGATCGAGGACGATTTTCGCCTGAATCAACAACTGATTTTGCTGTTCTCTATCGTAATCCTACTGATGCTGATTGTTACGGGAATGTATAGCGTGAAAACAACGCAACCGCTGATCGGGCTGGCTCGGATTGCCGATGGTCTTGCTGAAGGAAAAGCCTTTCAGGATTTTGCGGCGCTGCGCCGCCATACCGCGAATGATGAAATTGGCCGGTTAACGAAATCATTCCAGATGCTCGCCGCCTATCATCATGAGATGGCAACAATCGCCTCTGAAATCTCACGCGGAAATTTGGCGCACGATTTTCGCCCGCGCTCCGCGATGGATACGTTAGGTCAAGCGTTTGTGGATATGTCCGCCTACCTGAATGACATGGCGGCGATTGCAACTGCTATCGGAGAAGGGGATTTACACTTAGACATTACGCCAAAAACCGAGACCGATGTCTTAGGGCAAGCCTTTCGAAAAATGCAAAATCTGCGGCAATCTATGGGGGAAATCATGCGCGGCGCGGCGCATTTGCAAGGCTCTTCGTCGGACTTATCAGGGATTAGCGAGCAGATGGTGAACGCGGTACAGCAAATCTCCGCCCAAATTCGCACGGTGTCATTGCGCAGCGAACAGATCAGCGCCAACGTGAATGCCGTTGCCTCAGCCATAGAAGAAATGTCCACAAGCATTCGCGCCATTTCTGGCAATACGGCGAACATTGCTGATATTGCGAATTCAGCCGTCACGCGTGCGCAATCGGCGAATACGATCATTAAGGAACTCGCCACGCAATCTGCGGAAATCGGCGACATTATCCACGTCATTACCAGCGTGTCGCAGCAAACCAATCTCTTAGCGTTAAACGCCACCATCGAGGCCGCCAGGGCTGGCGATTTCGGGCGAGGATTTGCGGTCGTGGCGCATGAAATCAAGCAGCTATCACGCGAAACTGCGGCGTCAGCCGAAGATATTATTCGCAAATTAGAACGAATCCAGAACGGCAGCCAGGACGCGACCGGCGCGATTACCGAAGTGTTGACGATCAATACGCAAATTTCAGAAATCTCTGTTGAAACCGCCAGCGGCGTTGAGCAGCAAAGCCTGACAACCAATGAAATTTCGGAGCGAATGCACGAAGCCGCTGAAGGAAGCCGCGAGATTTCAACCGTCATCGGCAATATTGTGACCAATGCGCAGCAAACGTCTGACGGCGCGATTGGCGTGCAATATGCCGCGCAGGAATTGGCCTCATTAGCAAACGAACTTCAGGAACTTGTCGGAAAATTCAAGATTTGAAAAGGAATATCAACCGTGAATATAATCATTCAGGACTATCTACAGCGCATTTATCACATCACCGCGAACGCGCAGACGATCCTCATTACCGGGCAGGGAAATCCTGATGGCGATTCGCTTGGCGCGGAATTGGTTTTGCATGATCTCATCATGCAGCAGCGCCGACAGATTACGCCGGGCGCATTGCCGGAGATCGTGATTTGTAACGACGAACCGACGCCGCCGGGATATGGATTTTTTCCAGGGCTTGACCGGATCGCAGCGGTCGAAGCGATCTCAAATCGCCGTTTTGACGCGGGTTTTGTGGTGGATGCCGGCACAGATCGCGTCGGTCGCGTTTTTCCCGTCTTGCAAGCCTGCCGCGATGTCATCAATATTGACCATCATCGCACCCGCGCTGCCGGCATTGAAACGCTGGCCTGGATTGAGCCGAATATCTGCTCGGTCTGCGAAATGCTGTTTGCGTTTTTCGAATCCGCGCCCTGGGCGCTTGAACTGACGCCTGATATTGCGGCCTGCCTGTATGCCGGGATCATCTACGATACCGGCGTGTTCCGATACCCGAACACGACGCCGAGAACTCTCGAAATTGCGGCGAGACTGTTAGCGACTGGCATTGATTTCGCCACGATTGTCGAAAAGCTCTTTTTGGAAAAATCGCTGGTTGGGCTGCGCTTGCAGGCAAGCGTCTTGAAAAGCCTGAAAACGGACAGGAAAGGAGAGGTTCTTTGGGGGAAGATTACGCAAGCGATGTTGCAAGAAAGCGGCGCGACCTTTGACGATGAAGAAGGGATGATTTCGACGTTTACATTTGCCAGAGGCACGAAAGCCGCCGTCTTGTTCAAAGAATTCGGCGCGCAAGAAATCAAAGTCTCGTTTCGCGCCTGGGGCGCGGTGGATGTGGGACAAATCGCCAAACGCCTCAGTCCGCAAGGCGGCGGTCATGCCCGCGCCGCGGGCGTCACACTGCTGATGCCACTGGAAGAGGCTGAACGCCTCGTCATCGCTGAATTGGAACGCGCATTGGAAAATCCAATTACCGCCTAAAACTTATTAGCTTTCTCATAGAATATCAAAAATAATCAAAAGGATATGAAAAAATGATTACTTTCTTTGAAGCTATTAAAAATGAGGCATCGCCTGACTTCGCTAAGCGGCAAACGCAAGCGTTTGCACTCCTTTTGTTGGTATCATGGCTTGTGAATACTGCTGTATTTACTGAAAAATTTCTCTTGACACTTAGAAGAATTGGGGAAATCAGTAATAGACTTTTTTCGCGACAATCGCTTGATTCAAAAGGACAACATCAAAAGGAGCACTCTGTATGGAAAAGGAAATCTACATTCCGTCGTTTGATGGTACGCGCCTGTTTCTCAAGGTTAACATTCCAGCCACGCCTCAAGCCATTATTGTCATCGTACATGGATTATGCGAGCATCTTGGACGATATGCGTATCTTACTCAAAAACTGACAGACCGAAATTTTGGCGTATATCGCTTCGATCACCGGGGGCATGGCAAATCCGAAGGCACACCTATTTTCTATCATGATTTTCATGAAATGATTGATGACGTTCATGCGGTGGTGGCGTTGGCGAAAAAAGAGCATCCCACCCTGCCTGTTTTTCTGATCGGCCATAGCATGGGCGGCCTGGCAGTGACCACGTTTGGCATCAAATATCCGAATGCTGTCAAAGGGATTGTCGCCTCTGGAGCAGTGACCCGATTTAATCGAGCCTTCCCTATTCCGCCCAATCAGCCGGCAGATTCATATTTTCCCAACGAGCTTGCCAACGCGATCAGTAGCGATCCAGCGGTCGTAGAAGCCTATAAAAATGATCCTCTGGTCGCCAAGCAGGTGTCGTTCGGTTTATTTTACTGCCTTTTCGCAGCAGTTGACTGGAACAAACAACACTCAAGCAAGTTCGTGGATGCGGTGCTGCTGCTTCACGGCTGCCATGATGAACTCGCGAGTGAAAAAGACTCGCGCGAGTTTTTCGGAGATATTTCTTCCAAGGATAAGACGCTCAAAATATATGCATTTCTCTTTCATGAGATCTTCAATGAACCGAGTAAAGATGAAGTTATTGGAGATGTGATTTCCTGGTTGGAAAAAAGAGTGTAGATCACGTCAATTCGAGATAAGTTCCAACGTACTATAAGCCATCCTCAATCAGTTGTGGCAGTGGTTCTCTTCGGCACGTTCAGTGAGCGGCGCGCGCTGAGTGTGTCGAAGCGTGACAACTGATTGAGGATGGCTATATGGCTCATCACGCAGTTAAATCTGGTGATATCCAGATGATTGAGCGCTTACGGTTTCCGCAGGCGGCGGCCATGCCCGCGCCGCAGGTGTCACGCTGCTGATGCTACTGGAAGAGGCTGAACGCCTCGTCATTGCTGAATTGAAACGCGCATTGGAAAATCCAATTACCGCTTCAACCCCTGACAGGTTTACACATGAAACACTCTAAGTTTACACAAATCATCTCATTTTTATTTGTAAGCATTATCATTCCTACCATATTTATTATATCGTTTGAGATCGGTTTACGGATGCAGTGGCATTATCCGAAAGGATTATTCTGGGGATGGATTCCAGGGAATGACGGAGGCTACAGAGCCAATGCCCATATACAAATGCCAGGGCCTATCCCTTATATCGTAGAGACAAATTCTTATGGTTTTCGTAGCCCTGAGATTGCTCGACAACCGTCACAAAATCGCCTAAGGATTGCCACGATTGGCGATTCTATTACTGATGGGTTTTATGTGGATAATCCTGCGACATATCCATATTTCTTAGAGACGATTTTACGAGACCTCGGCTGGAATGTGGAAGTCATGAACGCCGCTTATGGAGGAGGAAGCATTAATAAAGAATTAACGATCTTACGACACAAAGTGCTGCCATTAAGTCCAAAGATCGTAATTTTGACCTTTGTAACAAATGACATCGCTGAAATACGGGGAATCTCCCAGGATGATCTGATCAAGGATATCCCCACTGCACAGCATCATCTGTCAGTATTTCAATATCTTATTACGCATACCGCGATAGGCGAGTGGTATTATGATACCTACTTACAGTTCAGATCGACAGCCTATATGAAAGCAAAAGAGCTGCTGAAGAAACAAACCAATCGCTATCAGATTATAGGGGGAAATAATTTTAGCAAAAATGCTGAAATCTTTCAACAGCGCTTCAAATCAACAGATGGCTTAGTCCTTGAAGAGCCATTTTCTCCAGAAACTACCCTCCTGATTGAAAATTATTTTTTTGCCCTTAAAACATTTAAGATGATTTGCCAAGAACAGGGGATCATCTTATTGTTTGTCTATTTTCCTGCATATTCTCAAATATATGATCTAACCTCTTCGGAAAAAATACAAGCAATGCTATCGCAGCAATGTCAACAACTATCAATTCCATTTTTAGATTTGACGCAAGCCTTCAGATCTCACGAGGGGAGCATATTACATTTAGCTCCAATTGATTTCCATTTGAATCCTACAGGGAACAAAGTGATGGCGACAGCGATTGCTCAATAGAGTTGTTGCGAAATAAATTTATTGCACAAAAATACACGATCTGGATCGATGGCAATCATACTTTACTCATCATCACATTTCAGGAGAACTCCGTATGATCAATATCGCTCGCTGTTTTCACGACCCTCGCTTATTCAAAGCGGTCACAGGCACGACAACATCCGAATTCACCGCCCTCTTTCCAGCTTTTCTTGACGCCTTGCACCAGCCGACTACCATCACACCCCGCCGTCGTCAGCCAGGTGGCGGGCGGAAACATACCTTACCGACGGGACGTGAGAAATTATTTTTTATCCTGTTCTACGTCAAATGTTATGCGACCTTTGATGTCCTGGCTTGGCTGTTCGATGTGGATCGCGCTCAAACCTCTCGCTGGGTCACAACGTATCTTCCGGTGTTAGAAACGGCCTTGGGGCGCAAAGCCGTCTTACCAGAACGGAAGATTGCCACCGTTGACGAGTTTCTTCAGCGATTTCCACTGGTCAAAGAGGTCTTCGTCGATGGCACAGAACGTCCCATTCGGCGTCCAAGCGGGCAAGACGCACAGAGACCGTACTATTCGGGCAAGAAAAAAGGGCATCGTGTGAAAAATGTGGTCGTCACCACCGAGGATACGCGCGTACGAGTCTTGAGCAAGACGTTTTCCGGGCACATTCACGATAAGACAGGCGCGACAGATCACGGCATCTTTCCCCCCATTCCCGATGAGGTGCTGATTCATCTCGATCTTGGATTCCTGGGCGTCCCCAAAGACCGCCCCAAAGGCACATTCAGCCTCCCAGAGAAAAAACCCAAGGGACGCCCGTTATCGGACGAGGCCAAAGCCCGAAACCGCGAGAAAGCCCGTCGTCGCGTCCTTGTCGAACACGCCTTGGGTGGGGTCAAGCGCTTTCGGGCAGTGACCGATACGTTGCGGAATTCGTTGGAGGCGTTTGCCGATCGGCTGATGCTGATCGCGTGTGGGTTATGGAATTTACATCTCGACATGGTGAGTTAAATTTCAAAGAACGGGTGAAAATGCCCTCCATATAAAAATGTGCTTATTTCGCAATAACTCTAATATTTAGCAGGGCAGATTTTATCCAGGAATCAATAGAACAAGCCGAAGATTCACAAATGTATTATGGCTCATCACGCAGTTAAATCTGGTTATGTCCAGATGGTCGAGCGCTTGAATCGCTTTCCGCAAGGCGCGCCGCCGTCGGAAGTGTTGTATCAGATTCTCGCGCTGTTGTTAAGCGAGCAGGAAGCGGCGGTCGTCGCGCTGCTGCCGATTCGCCCGTTTACCGCGCGAGAAGCGGCGCAGCGATTAAAAGTCAATCCGGCTGACGCGCAAAAGACGTTAGAAACATTGGCGAGCCGGGCGTTGTTGGTAGATTTCGAACAGCGCGGCGAGCAGATGTATGTGCTGCCGCCACCGATGGCTGGTTTTTTTGAATTTGCGTTGATGCGCGTGCGCGGCGACCTGAATCAACAGCTATACAGCGAACTGCTCTACCAATATCTGAATGTCGAGATGGATTTTGTCACGGCATTATTCGGACGCGGACATACGCAACTTGGCAGAACATTTGTGCAAGAACGCGCGTTAGCGCCGGAACAGGCATTGCATGTGCTGGACTACGAACGCGCCAGCGAAGTGATCAAGCGAGCCGAGCATCTTGCTGTCGGGATGTGCTACTGTCGCCATAAAATGCAGCATCTCGACCGCGCGTGTGACGCGCCGATGGATATTTGCCTGACCTTGAATACAACGGCTGATTCGTTAAGTCGTCACGGCCATGCCCGTCGGATTGATGTCGCTGAGGGATTCGATTTGCTCCAGATGGCGTATGATTGCCATCTGGTTCAATTTGGCGAGAATGTCCGGGAAGGCGGCAGCTTTATCTGCAATTGCTGTGGTTGCTGCTGCGAAGCGCTGATTGCCGCTCGACATTTCGGCATATTGATGCCCGTGCATACGACAAATTTTTTGCCGGTGGTGGACATCAGCGCCTGTACTGGTTGCGGCAAATGCGTCAATCGCTGTCCGGTGGAAGCGATGACGCTTGTTTCTGCCAATGATCCGCATCAGCCCAATAAGCGTAAAGCCAGGGTGCTGACAGAACTCTGTTTAGGCTGCGGCGTCTGCGTGAGCGCCTGCCCGACACGCGCAATCCGGCTGCAATCGCGTCCGCAGCGCGTGTTGACGCCGCTGAATTCCGCGCATCGTCTCGTATTGATGGCTGTTGAGCGCGGCAATCTCGCGGATTTGATTTTCGATAACCGCGTCCTGTGGACGCATCGCGCTTTAGCCGCCGTGTTGAACGCACTTCTTAGACTGCCGCCGCTTAAACAGGTATTGGCGAATCAGCAGCTCAAATCACGCTATTTCGAAGCTCTTGTGACTCGTTTTGCATAGCGCGCGCATTCAATCGGCCAGTTC
>DF820458.1:255448-273828 GCA_000739515.1 Candidatus Moduliflexus flocculans | reverse complement strand
CAAATCACGCTATTTCGAAGCTCTTGTGACTCGTTTTGCATAGCGCGCGCATTCAATCGGCCAGTTCAAACGTTACCGACACATTGGCGCGAACGGAAATCTTGCCTAAGGCGACGCTCTCGCCAGTTTCGCCCTGGTCTCCCGCCGGAGCGGCATTCTGGACGACATTTTGACTCATGGATGAATACCGTCCGCCCCCCCCATTCATCCACCAATAATTCTGGTTCTCGATAATCTGCGTCGGACGTCCCAATTTCTGGCCTAATACTGCCGTCATTTTTTCCGCCTTTTCTTTGGCGGCGACCAACGCCAATTCACGGGCTTGCTCGCGATGCGGCTTTAAATCGCTGACCTGAAAATCAACGTTATACACTGACGTAATTCCTGTTTGCAGCAACCGCGTTAAGAGTTCTTCCAGCGTTTTCGGCTCTTTCAGCGTTACCGCGGCGGTATTCCGCACAAAATAGCCGTTGATGCTGCCGCGCTCGTAAGAACTGTCCTTATAACGCGGCTCGATTGAAATATGATCGGTTTGAATCGCGCTTTCTTCGATGCCGAGTTCGCGAATCACCGCAAATGCTTTTTTGACAACTGCCTGGTTTTGTTCTTTCGCCGTGATAATGTCATTGTTATACGTTTCGACGCCGAAGGTCACGATCACCATATCCGGCTCGACTTTGACAATCGCTTCGCCAGTCACCATGATTGTGCGAACCGGCTGTTCCTCTGCAAATGCCATTGAGGAGATAAGAATTGCAATCGCCATAAAAAACATGGTATTAATTGAAACGCTTTTCATAAAAATTTCTCCTGTAATATAGATGCGAGCATTAAAAGTTAATAACGGCAGACCTCACAGGTCTTCGAGACCTGTGAGGTCTTATTACAAATCAACGCTCGCATCTATAATAGAATTGTTATAGATTATCATGTCAGTTCAGTCAAAACTATCGTTTCGACTAACATGAACAGTTTCTTATTCTTTCCCCTTCCCCTTCCCCTTTCCTTTCCCCTGTTTTTCTTTGGCATTGTCTGTCTGTGTCCCGGAGTCCCCTTGCTTTTCTTGCTGCTGCTGATTCTGACATGCGCCGATCGTGTCGCCATGCGCAAGATGGGTTTGCTGCGCAGATTCTGAGATGATAATCGTGTTTCGGCCCTTGTGACAGATGGTAACTTTCGGCTCTGTATCTTGTGAATTTTCAGACGATGATTGTTCGGCCTCTGTTTCTAAATTGCCTTCCGATGTCTTTTCGCGTTCGAGATAGGGGCGCTCAACATCGAGAGTCACGCTCACCCGCTCCTTCTGATCAACGGTCATCGTTGGGGGAAGTTCAGCAGCCTCCTGCCACTCGCCCTCTTTTTGAAAGAAATACAGCGCGCGGCTTTCATCGTAATACACATTCGCGGAAGGAAAAAAGAAATAGTGATATTTCGTCTGTTCTTGATCTGTCCCGGCTCGCTGTTGTTCGACATCTTCGCCTTGAGAAGCGGCAAACGCGAGAGGAGCGAATTGAAAAACAAGAACGGACAGAGTTGCGACAAACAAGATTCCTCGTTTCATAGGTTTCCTCCTGAATGCAAAATCAAAAGTGCAAAAACCAATTTTCACACTTCTGATCGTCATGGTTATCGATCTCCAGGTTTTATAGAATCTGGCTTAAAAAGAGCTTCGTGCGTTCATTAGTCGGGCTGGTGAAAAAATGTTCCGGCGAGCCGGTTTCCAAAATTTTCCCTTCGTCCATAAAAATCACGCGATCCGCCACTTCCCGCGCAAATCCCATTTCATGCGTCACGACCACCATCGTCATGCCTTCTTTGGCAAGCGTTTTCATGACATCCAGCACTTCGCCGATCATCTCCGGATCGAGCGCCGACGTCGGCTCATCGAAAAGCATCACTTTCGGGTCCATCGCCAGAGCGCGAGCAATCGCCACGCGCTGCTGCTGCCCGCCAGAGAGATGATCTGGATACACTGGCGCTTTATCGGGAATGCCGACTTTATTTAAGAGCGCCATCGCTTTTTCTTTCGCCTCTTTGGGCGACCGTTTCCGCACCACGCATTGCGACAGCGTGATGTTTTCCAACACGGTTTTATGCGGGAACAGGTTGAACGACTGAAACACCATTCCCACTTCCGTTCTCAGCGTGTTGATGTTCGTTTTCGGATCAAGCACGTCCGAGCCATTCACCCAGATATGGCCTTCATCGGCGATTTCAAGGCGATTTAAACAGCGAATGAACGTGCTTTTGCCCGATCCGGACGGGCCGATGACGACCACCACTTCGCCCTGCGCGATCTGCGTGGAGACATCCACCAGCGCTTTGACGTTATGCGGGAAATGATACGTTTTAAAAATATGCTGCACATCAATCACGAGGCCATCCTCCTTTCTAAATAATGCACGAACATCGAAAGCGTGAAGGTCAAACTCAAATAAAGCACCGCGCAGACAAAATAGAACTCGAACGGCATCAAGCTCGTCGTCGTCGCTTCGCGCGCGGCTTTGGTCAAATCTCTGACAGCGATAATTCCCAACAGCGAGGAATCTTTAATCAGGCCGATAAATTCTCCGGCCAGCGGCGGCAGAATGCGGCGCAGCGCCTGCGGCAGGATGACATAACGCATCGCCTGCACGTAGCTCATGCCAAGCGAGCGGGAGGCTTCGATCTGGCCGCGATGAATGGATTGGATCCCGGCGCGAACGGTCTCTGTAATATATGCGCCCGAAAAAAACGACAGCGAGGCGATGCCGAACCACAGCGGCGGAAGTTGAGCAATTCCTCGATTGGCAAGCATGGTATTAACGACTGTTCCCAAGACGAAATACCAGATGAGCATCTGCACCATCAGTGGCGAGCCGCGCACCAATTCAACGTAGGTGATCGACGTCCATTTGAAAATCGGATTGGGCGAAATACGCGCAATGCCGCCGCAGACGCCGATAATGATGCCGAAAAAGATCGAATAGACGCTCGCTTTCAGCGTCAGCCACAAGCCTTGCAGCAGCAGGCCAGGCTTCCATTTTGTGTATGACGCCAGCGTGTCGCCAGAGGAGAGCATGTCGCCGTCAGAGACGCGAACGTCGGCCTTTGAGGGGATGTCATAGGTGACAAGCTTGCCATCAAGGTCTTTGACCTGAATGACGGTTTTCCCTCCCTCTGTTCGAATCTCCTTGACATCGCCGTCAGCGTCCACGTAAATTTCCACGGTTTCCTTATAGGCGAAATATTGCGGGACTTGATACCAGCGCCAGATATAATCAATTTGCCGCGTGGCATAATATAACCCGCCAATGAAGGCGGCAAGAAGAAGAAAATAGCCAAGAATAGACAGATAATAGGTCGTTCGATTATGAAACCGTTGCAGATTGGTCGAGGCTTTCATCCGCATTGTGCAGAAACAACAAACCGGCATTCCTGAAGCAGGAACGCCGGTTTATTCGTCTGTTTTTCCACGCCTTCGATGGGGTTATTGTTGAATTTCCTGTACCCACTCAGTGCTTTTGATCCATTTGTCGTAAATGCGATCATAGCGGCCATCGTTTTTGAGTTGGCGCAGGAAGTTATTCAGCCAGTTCAGAAAATCAGGATCGCCTTTTCGCACGGCCCAGGCAAGCGGCTCGTAGGTAAACGGCTGATCTAAAAAGATGATCTTATCTTTCCCCTGCTGCGCCATAAACGTTGCGCAGAACGGCAAATCGTAGATGGTCGCATCGGCGTTGCCGTTGATGATTTCCATCGCGGCTTCCGTTTCATTTTCGAAGGATTTGTACGTGGCTTTTGGAATCAAGCGTTTGATTGCCTGTTCGCCGGTCGTGCCCAGTTTGGAAGTAACGACATATTTCGGATCGTTCAGGTCTTTGTATGATGTCACTGTGCCTTCATGTTTTTTGCTTAACAGGATGGTCTGCCCGACAACAATATACGGATCGGCAAAATTGACTTTTAAATTGCGTTCTTGCGTGACCGTCATGCCGCTGATGATAATGTCGAATTTTTTCGTCAATAATGCCGGAATAATCCCATCCCACGCCGTATTGACTGGCGTAAATTTCACGCCCATCGCTTTCGCCATTTCTTTGGCAATATCCACGTCAAATCCGATAAAATCACCTTTTTTGTCAGCCATTTCGAACGGCAAATATCCGGCTTCAAATCCGACCAATAACTCGCCGCGTTTGAGAATCTCTTCAATCACTGACTGGGATACGGCATCTTGAGCAAAAACACTTCCCGCCGACAGGACAACTGCTACAATTAACACGACCATACCCAACCGCTGTTTTAACATAAACTCCTCCTTGCTGATAAGTGAATAACAGGCAGATATTACCCTTTCCCTCCAAGGTGTAAACATTGGAAAGGTATTGTGACGGGCAACAATTTTGTCAATAAAAAGTTGCGGCTTTTATAGAATGGCCGCAATATCTCAGAGAAGTGGGGCAACGTTTGGGATGAGAAAACGCGTTGGCAAACCTTCCAGCCCTATTAGAGCGCCGAATCTCACGGGCAGATCGAAAGCAAAGCGTGTGGCGCAGTTCCCTTCGACACGTCCAGAAAACGCCGCGCGCTGAGCGTGTCGAAGCGTAACAATTGGTTGAGGATTACAATATTCTTTTTTGTCTTTTGATGCAACATGCGGCGAGAATGAGTCCGCTTCCCAGGAGAAACATCGTTGATGGCTCTGGCACGGCTGTTGGCGTGACGCCTGGGTCAATCGGCGGGTCAATCGTGGGAATATCTGTCGGAACAGCCGTCGGCGTAGCGGTTGCGGTTGGAGTAGCTGTCGGCGTGGCGGTTG
This sequence comes from Candidatus Moduliflexus flocculans, assembly GCA_000739515.1. Lineage (GTDB taxonomy): Bacteria > Moduliflexota > Moduliflexia > Moduliflexales > Moduliflexaceae > Moduliflexus > Moduliflexus flocculans. Next base: position 269,027 of record DF820458.1, on the reverse strand, counting down.
GAGTCGCCGTCGGCGTAGCAGTTGCAGTGGCTGTCGGCGTGGCGGTTGGAGTCGCTGTTGCTGTCGGAGTCGCTGTAGGGACAGCGCTCCGAACTTCATCCGCGCCAATATCTGCGCCATTGTCTTGCGGGCGAGTGTCACAATCAATATCATCAGGCACCTCAGAAAAACTCATTCCCTGATCTACCACAGACTGCGGCGCATTTTTCAAATGCAAATCGCCAGCCGCCGGGTTCACAAACCAGGAACCCTGAGCGCCTTCGACGTTGCGTTCGACAATGGCAGACGCGCCATCGCGTTTATAGATTCGCCCGTTTGTCAAATTATTGACGATTCGGTTATTCTGGGTGGCGGTAAAGCGATATTCGATGGAATTGGCATAGTTTTCAGTGTAAACCGTGTTATTATATACCATGACGTTTTTCGCGCTTTCTAAAATAATGCCGACATCTCTGGTGGTATGCACCATGTTATTGCGAATGATCAATCCATCTTCGCCAGCATCTCCCATTCCAAAGCCAATACCTCGGTCACTGTTGATAATCACGTTTTTTTCGACAATCGTATCTTTGGCATTAGACCAGAAATGAATGGCGTGTTCGGCTAAGTTGAATTCCGGGCTGCGGATATGCTTGAAGGTGTTGTTGCGGACAATCCAGTGATTCGTTTGATGCCCGTCAATGCCGCCGATATAGTATTGAGGGCCGACTCCTGCGGTATATTCGAACAGCGACCATTCCACAATCCCATTATCGGAACTGGTCGAATCGCCAGGCTGGAATGAGATTTTCAGCATTTGCTCGCCAATATCTACAAAATGGACATTATGAATTAACGGATTATCCGCATCCTGCTCTCCCGCAATCTGAATTCCGTGATTGCGCACCCAACCGACCGTTAAATCCGCCGCCGTAAAGTACTTTCCCGCGACGCGAAATACATGCGGCACCGTTCCAGTCATGCCGTCTCCGCGCAAAATCACAGACTCTCGATTGCCGGAAAGGCTGCGAACTGTCACATGATCTGCCGTAATCTCCAACATTCTGCTCAATTGATAGATGCCGTCTTTAAGAAAAATCGTCAGATTTCCGCTTCGATTCGCTTCTTGGACTGCTTCGACGAGTTCGGCAGTCGTGCTGACAGTGATTGTGCGACCTGTCGGCGCTGGCAACGATGGCCGCGTACATGCTGATTGGCTCTGCGCGTAGCCTGATAACGTGAAAAACATCAGAAGACTCATTGCCATGATAACACGCCAGGCGTGTCTCTGGTAATCATGATGGATTGCATGTAATTTCATAGAACCCCTCTTTTTTTATGGCACTCTGCGTCGCCATTCATAGCAGAAACTCTGTTATTCGACGAAACAAAATGGAATTCGCGTGTTTTATGGTTTGCAATGCTTCGCAAAATACAAAATCAATCAATCGTCTTTGTCAGGACGATGAATTTGAAGAAATGCAGTAATAATGCCAGAAGAAAAATTTTTACGAGAATCCCGATATCAAACAAACGTTTATGCGAACATTCTGCTGAAGAAGAATAATAAGGTTTTTGGTGAGTTATCAAGCATTGTGCCAACGCTCAAGAGATACAGCATTAAATTTTTTGAACGTTTGCACCGTTCGTTTAAGAACTATTAGAGTGTCATAAAATGTCATAATATGCAAAATATTATGAAGCATGATTCATAACGCTCTAATTATTTTTGCCGTAGGCAGCCCAGAGTCGCGACGATAACGACTACGTGTAATGACACAGAACGTTATGGCAAGGAAATAGCTGTCAGACACCTTCAAGGTGTCTGACAGCTTGTCCATAACCTTGTGGTCAATACGATTACGCTGGAGAAATCCCCCTTGCTGACGCCTTCTATAAGACCTCAAGTCCTACGGGCTAACGAATGACGACATTAAGATTATTCCCGCGATAATACCGGAAAACTTGACAAATTCAGCCAGAACTCTGCGTAAAGATGATCGCCATTGTTTATATTCGAAAATACCGAGATGTCGTGATTATTTGTTCAAATAAATTTTGGGCAACCCGATTTGTAAAATATGAATATTGTATTTGTGAACGCCTGCGAGAATTGGGCGGGCATTAAAACCTGGATGCGAGAAGTGGCCGCATTTCTCGACCGAAAGGGGCATGACGTTCGAATTGTCTGCCGCGATGGCGACCTGTTCGTTCAGGAGTGCAAACGATTAAACTTGCGCTGCCATCCGATTCAGTTCGGCATGGATTTTTCTCCGCAGACAATTGTCTGGTTTTGGCGATTATTTCGACAGGCGCAAACAAACATTATTGTCACCAATATTTCCAAAGAAATCCGCACTGCTGGCATTGCCGCCAAATTCCTGAGGATCGCGCATGTCAACCGCTTAGGCAATTACGGCGATTTAAAACCGACGATGAAAAATCGTTTGTTATACAATGGGCTGGTTGATCGCGTGTTTGTCCCATCGCAAGGCTTGCAAGAGCATTTTGCAGGCTTCGATTTTTTGCGGGACAAGGTGTGCTATTTTCCGAATGCTGTGACGCCACCGCCACTGAATATTCAAGACAATCCTTGCGCCAAATTTGCGGTGGTCGCGCATTTGAGCAAACGGAAACAGGTGGACAAAATCCTGCTCGCGTTCAGCCACCTTCAGGATTTGCCGTGGGAATTGCATATCGGGGGCAATGGCCCGGAATTCGGAACGTTGCGTGAGCAGGCGAACAGGCTTGGCCTGGCGCATCGCGTATGTTTTCTCGGAGAGGTAAATCCAACCCAATTTTTACAAGATAAAGATGTCGGCTTGCTCTTTTCGACGCAGGAAGGATTTCCCAATGTCGTCGTCGAATATATGGCAATGTCGTGTGCGGTCATCGCCGCTGATTTACCAGGAACACGAGAAATCATTGCCTCGGATAACGAAGGGATCCTTATTCATCATCAAGATATCACAGCGTTAGAACAGGCGATTCGAGGTTTGATCGAACATCCGCAACGGCGCAACGCGCTTATCCGTCAGGGATATGAAAAAGTTCGAACGTCCTTTCACCAGGAGGTCATCTATCCACGCATTGAGCAAGAATTCGAACGAATTATCTGCCAAAAACGCTCTGGCAGCTTGTAGAGACGCCCGATGAGCGTCTCTACAACGGCGCATTATTCTTCCAATTCCTTTTGAATAACATGCTGGACTTTTTCTGCTAACGCGCCATACTCAAGATTCTCCGGCGAAATCGGCGGCAGGAACGTCACGCGAATTTCCTGGCGGAATTTCGGCATTTTTTTGCCGATGGGCATGGCCTCATACGCGCCTTGCAGGACAACCGGCACAACTGGCACGTTCAATTCGCGGCTCAAGATGGCAAAGGTCTTTTTAAACTCAGCCAGTTCTCCATCGCGAGTACGCGAGCCTTCCGGGAAAATAATGACATTATTCCCGCGCCGTAGCACTTCCGCCATTTTTTGCAGCGACAATTTCAACTCGCGATTCATATCCATGATGATAATGTTATTTTTCGCGGCAAACAGTTGCAGCCAGCGTTGGCGGAAATGCTGCTCATCCGCGTAAAAATAGGTGCGTTTCAGAAGCGGAAGGCTCAAAAAGCATCCGACCAGCATGCCGTCAAGATAGCTCTGGTGATTCGCGGCAAAGATCATCGGCGAATTCGGCAAATGCTCAAGGCCAGCAACGCGCAGGCGGAAATAACTGCGCAGGCCGAATTTCAGGACAGGAGCGCTGACAGACAGCATCGCGCTTGACGGCAGATCGAACGACACGTTTTCATGCAGCAGTTGATGCCAGTTGACGCTGTCTTCCGCCATTTTGATTTTTTTATCCCGCACATATTCCGCAATTTTGCCGACCGTCACATGCTGAAGCATTTCATCGTCTTGCACAATGACGCCGAACGTGGTTTCCAAAAACGTCATCAAGCTGACTTTATCAAGGGAATCCATCCCAAGATCAATTTCTAAATGGTCTTCGGGATGCGCCGTTTTGCCGGTCTGGTCTTTGATGAATGCCGCAATCATCGCATATTCCGGGTAGTCCGGCACAGGCTCATGCGGGCGTTCTGTGGTTGCGTTGTTTTTGACGAATTCGGCGAGTTGAAACCGCTTAATTTTGCCGAGGCGCGTTTTCGGAAGTTCCGTTTTCACCAGCGTGAAATTTGCAATTTTTTTCGCGGGCGAGGCGTTACGATTGTATGGATCAAGCACGTCCCAGCGGATATGGTCGTCGAGGGCATGAACGCCGTCTTCCTTTAACTGGTCGAAGTTCGGATAAATAATCGCCTGCAATACGCCATCATGCGCGAAGATGCCGATTTCCTTGATCGCCGGGTAGTCTTTCAAAATTTTGTTTTCGAGTTCTTCGGGATTGATATTTTTGCCGTTCGGCAGCACAATCGTGTCTTTTTTGCGCCCAGTCACAAAAACGTAGCCGTCGCTGTCAATTTCGCCTAAATCGCCGGTATGCAGCCAGCCATCTTTGATGACCGCCGCCGTTTCGTCCGGGCGATTGTAGTAGCCTTGCATAACGTTGCGGCCTTTGGCGAGAATTTCGCCATCCACAATTTTCACCTCGTTGCACGGGAGCGGATGTCCACTCGCGCCGATACGCAGCGTGCCGGGGCGCGTGAACGCGATCATCGGCGCGGCTTCGGTCATGCCGTAGCCGATTAACACGTCGAAGCCAAGCGTTTTGAAATCCCGCGCCACGTCGTTATCCAACGCCGCGCCGCCGCTGATCAAAAAGCGAATGTTGCCGCCGAATTTCTGATGCACGGATTTAAAGATGAGCTTTGAAAGCGCTGGAGAATCAATCATTTCCGCCAAGTGGAACAACGTTCTGGCGACTGCGCTCTGCTGAATTTTGTCGCGGATGCCTTTGCGCAGCAGATTGTAAAAACGCGGCACGCCGGTAATCAACGTGACGCCGTGCTGCTGCAACGTTTCGCGGATGTCATCGCCCGCCATTGACGGCGAAAAGACGCAGGTTGCGCCGACATACAGCGGAATCACAATCGAGCCGAGCAGCGGATACACATGATGCAGCGGCAAAAAGACTAAGGCGCGATGTTTTGCCTCATAAATCGGAGAATCTTTCGAAACGCCATCCGCGTTTGCCTGCAAATTATCAAACGACAGCATCGCTCCTTTCGGGCTGCCAGTCGTGCCTGACGTGTAAATAATCAGCGCCGTGTCGCCATTGTCGCGTTCGAGAAACGTTTCCGCTCCCTGAGCCTGTCGAAGGGGCGCGTCTGCAATCTCTTCAAAGACCATCACGTTCGGCGCGTAAGACACCGATTTTAACGCGTCACGAAGTTCGCTTTCTTTTTCCCGCGAGCAAAAGACGATTTCCGGCGTGCTATCGTTCAGCATGTAGGCGACTTCATCCGCTGTCGCCATAAAATCAAGCGGAATCGCGATGCAGCGATTGTTCCAGGCAGCATACAGCGCATAAACCCACTCGAATCGGTTCTCCGAATAGATCGCCGCTTTTGTGCAGGGAACCTGTTCAAATATCGTCGCATACGCCAGAATTTTTTCAAATAACTGCGTGTACGATATGGTCTCGTGCTTGAGGATCAGGGCGGGTTTGTCATGATATTGCAAATAGCGCATCGGTTTCCTCCTCTTATGCAGCGTCAGAAAATTATTGAATAACGACCTGGCAGGCGGATAAATCCAGTCAGGTCTGGTGGTTATAGTTTCATCACGTCTGGCGTGAAATCAATTTGTCAATAGAATAGAGATGAGAATGTCAGGAAAATTGCAATTGTTTGCCATCGGTCAGTAAGGAGGTCATTTCCTCCGATTTAATCGGCTTGCTGAAGAGAAAACCCTGAATTTGATCGCAATCGTTTCGTCGCATAAATTCCAACTGCACTTCGTTTTCAATACCTTCAGCAAGGACTTTCATATTCAGGCTGTGCGCTAATGAGAAAATCGCCTGCGCGATTGCCACGTCATCGTGACGCTCCGGGATATCTTTGACAAACGATTTGTCTATTTTGATTTCATCCAATGGAAAACATTTCAGATAATTCAGCGAGGAGTAGCCAGTGCCGAAGTCATCAATCGAAAGACGAATGCCCAACGCGCGCAAGCTGCACATAATCTCCACGGCGAGGCTGACATCTTTCATGACCGTGCTTTCCGTGATTTCGAGGCGAAGAGAGTGCGGAGGCAAGCCGGTTTCCAGCAACACGTCCGCCACTAATTTGACTAAATGATCGTTTTGAAATTGTTTCGCCGAAAGATTGATCGCAATGGATAGCTCGTGAAAACCAGCCTCATGCCAGATTTTGGTTTGCCGGCAAGCCTGGCGCAGCACCCATTCGCCTAACGGCACGATCAAACCACTTTCTTCGGCAAACGGAATAAATTTATCAGGAGAGACTAATTCCTCCTGACGCTGCCAGCGCACTAATGCCTCCGCGCCGACGATTTTCCCGGTTTTCATGTCTAATTGCGGCTGATAATAGACGCGCAATTCGTTCTGGGTCAGCGCATTATATAAATCGCGTTCCAGCGCCATCCGTTCCATTAACACGTCCTGCATCGGCCTGGTATAGAGCATATAGGTGTTTCGCCCTTGCTCTTTGGCGCGATTTCTGGCGATGTCCGCGTTTTTTTCCAGCGTCGCCACATCATACCCATCATCAGGATAGATTGTCATGCCGATGCTGGCGCTCGACATGATTTGATGGCCTTTAATGAAGAATGGCGAGGAAAAGGATTGCAGAATACGTTTGGCGACTTCAATGGCATCGTGTCCATGGGGTTTCATTTCTGGCAGAAGAATCATGAATTCATCACCTGCAAGCCTAGCAATTGTATCTTCGGCGCGGCAGCACCTTTTCAGGCGCGCCGCAAATTCTTGCAGCAGCACATCGCCGACCGCGTAGCCTAATGTGCCATTGACCGTTTTGAAATTATCCAGGTCTAAAAAGATGACGCCAACATGATGATGATGGCGCTGTGCCTGCGCTAACGCCATTTCTAAGTGATCGCGAAACAGATGACGATTCGGCAGGCCGGTCAGCGCGTCATAGTTGGCCTGATACGCGATCTGCCGCTGGCTGTGTTTCAGATCGGTTAAATCATGAAACACGCCGAGGTAATGGGACACCTCGCCGCGCTCGTTATGAATCGCACTGATTTTCAGCCACGCCGGGAACGCTTCTCCCGTTTTGCGGCGATTCCAGATTTCTCCTTCCCAATGTTCATGCTTCCGCAATTCGTCCCATAAATTTTCAAAAAACACCTGATCATGAATCCCGGAATTTAACATGCGCGGGTTCTTGCCAAGACATTCACTTTCCGCATAACCAGTAATTTGAGTATATGACGGGTTAAGTTTAACGATTGCGCCGGTCATATCGGTAATCATGATCCCTTCCAGCGAATGCTCAAAAATATTGTTGATCAACTCGAATTCAGTTTTATGGCGCTGATGATCGGCGACTTCCTGCGTGAAAAAGGCGTTAAACATCGCCAAATGCCGGGCTTGTTCTTCAATTCTGGTTTCAAAGGTTTTATATGATTGAGTGATTGTTTCTTCTACATACGTCATCTTGCGAAAAATCCAGAAAACGCCGCCGATTGAAAGGCCAAGCATCAGGGCGCATACCCACAGAAAAGACACAACGCGTTCTGTCGAAGAAAGCGATAATACATGCCAGCCGCCAAACAAGGCAATTGCGTCAGTGATCATCATCACGAAAACTATTGGGAATACAAGCTGTCGGGCAAATATTGTTCGTTTCATTCTCCCTTATGCATGTAAGATGAAATTTTTTTCGTCCACCCGCGTCCGCCTTGTTCATGCGGCGTGTGTGTCGAAATACACTTTTGACATACATGACTCGTTGTATTTATCGTGTTGGTGAAAAGAATTGGGGCAAATGAGGAAAAATGTTCCCAATTTTGATGTTATGAAAATGTCGTCTGTCTTCACGTCAAACAAAATATGTGCGAGAACGCAAATAAGTTCCGCAATCCCTGAAAAAATCGTAAAAAACGACAGTGCCATCAAAAAAAGGTTGACTCGAAATATCACTGAGACGGTGTTTGAGATGGGAGGAGTTCTGTCAATATCAACGTAAACTGGCGCACAAATACGCCAAAAGATTGGAGACGATATGTATTGACACAGCACGTTATGGACAGAACTGTCAGGCACCTTGAAGGTGTCTGACAGCTTTTTCTGACCACAACGTGTTGTATCATTACACCTATAAACTATGATCATTAAGGATGAAGCCGATTTTTTTATCCGTGATGCCAAAGCGACCGATGTCGCCGCTATTTATGATTTGATCAGGCCCAATTCTGAAAAAGCGATGATGCTGCCGCGCAGCCGGTACAAAATTTTTTCGCGGCTGCAAGGATTTGTGGTTTTGGAGGAAAAAGCGACGCAACGCATTGTGGGATGCGCCGCGCTCGTCATTTTGTGGGGCGATATGGCGGAAGTGCAGTCGCTCGCGGTTCTGGATGAATGTCGCGGCAGCGGATATGGCCGCAAAATCGTGGAATGCTTGCTTGAAAAAGCGCGGGCGCTTGAAATTCCCAAAGTACTGTCGCTCACCTATCAAGTCGAGTTTTTTTCGAAATTAGGGTTTGTCGTGGTAGATAAAAACACCGCACCGCGCAAAATCTGGGGCGAATGCCTGGAATGCCCAAAACTCGAAAACTGCGACGAAACGGCAATGGTTTATTACATGACCCCAGCGGATCGTCCAGAAATGTAAAAAAGCGCAAGATCGTTCAAGACAAATTTCCTGGCGGGTTGTATAAGAGTGTTGTGAGTTGTATTGAAGCGATTTCATCACGATGGTGAAAACATGTTAACCAATATCCATTTTTGAACGGAGAAATATCATGGAATATATCACAACACTAACAACCGCCGGAAAAATTGTCTCACATCTTGAAGAATTGCGCGTGGCTGACGCCAACTGGAATCCGCATCCGACCTGTCCGGGCGTGGCGTTGAAACATCTGGTCACCGGCAAAGCAACGAACGGGCAATTAAGCTGCCATATTGTCAAGGTGGCCGCAGGCAGCCAGATCAGCACGCACGTTCACCCGGATAAATTGGAATTGCACGAAGTCGTCAGCGGAAGCGGAACGGGTATGCTTGGAGAACAGGCGATTCCCTATGTCGCCGGCACATCGGTCGTCATCCCGGCCAACGTGCCGCATAATGTGGTCGCCGGAGAGGACGATGTGTATCTGCTCGCCAAATTTACGCCAGCGTTGATGTAACCCTTATGCGCCAATCTCGGCAGAGACGTCCTGACCGGGCGTTTCTGCCATTTGAGCGCGCCTATGTTCTTGCGGCGTGAGTTTGCCGATATGCTCCGGGCGTCATGCCAACATGTTTTTTGAAGAAGCGCGTCAAATGGCTTTGATCTGCAAAACCGGAATGATGTGCGGCTTCCGCGATAGAATGTCCGTTGGAGAGCATCTCTTGCGCATGTTTCAGGCGGATTTTAACAAGATATTCATACGGCGGAACGCCGACCTCCGCCTGAAAAATTCGATTGAGATAATATGGGCTTAACCCCGCGACCTCCGCAAGCGTATCCAACCGAATCGGCGCATCGAAATGCGCTTCAAGATACTGCCGAATCCGCCGGACTTCAGAATGCAGCGCGTTCGAAAATGACGATTGTTCCGGCGAGTCTGAAAAATGCGCCAACGCATAATCCAATAACTCAATCAGCAACGTTTGACTCCGAAACCAATCATCGCTCCGTTTTGCCTCATTGCTAAAGCGTAGAAACATCTGTGCGAATGCCTCATCACGAAACACAGGCGGCGCAAAATGCGGAGACATGTCAGGGCGTTTATCCTGTAAATTCAGGATGCTGCGTATCGCCGCAAACGACAAAGAAAGCGCTCGATAATCGTGCGGCGCGTCTGCGCGGCAGCTATGCGCTTCGCCGGGATGAATGACAAAACAGTCGCCTGCGTTGGCTGTCAATATCTGCCCGGCAATTTCAAACCTGCGTGTTCCGCGCTCGATCATGCCAAATATCAGCGTCTGGTGAATATGGCGCGGAAAATGATGCGTCACGTTCATCCCATGCGCTAACTGGCAATCAAAAATTTCTGGAAACCGGTCAAAACGAATCTGCGGTTTTTCTTTCATCATGGGTGAATTCGAGCGAATTTCGCCAGTTTTGTCAATAAAAATTATCGTGGTTCCCTTGCCATTTCGCGCATGAGGTTATATCAGCAATCTCGTCTTGCCAGGAATTGCAACCGAATAATTTCAGAACAAACATCAAATGGAGGTTAAAAAATGGCGTTGAATATCGGCGACGTTGCCCCTGATTTTACCCTGTTAGATCAATTGAACCAGCCGCACACGCTCTCAACGTATCGCGGCAAATGGGTGCTGCTGTATTTTTATCCGAAAGATGATACGCCCGGCTGCACCAAAGAAGCGTGCGCGTTTCGCGATCATTTTCCAGCATTTCAGCAATTACACATGCCGGTCTTCGGCATCAGCGTGGATTCTGTGAAAAGTCACGACAAGTTTGTCAAAAAATACGATCTGCCGTTGACGCTGCTGGCCGACGAGAACAAAGAGGTGGTGCGGCTGTATGGCGTTTGGGAAAAAAAGACGCGCTGCGGCAAAGAGTATGAAGGGACGAACCGCCGGTCGTTTTTGATTGCGCCGGACGGCACGATTGCTAAAATTTACGACACCGTCAAGCCGGAACGACATGCGGAAGAAGTGCTGAGGGATGTCAAGGCGCTGATGGAGAGTGCGTAATCATGCAAGACGCCGGGCAGCCCGCGGAAGTCTGCCCGGCGCTCGGTAAAATTAGCGATAGGCTTCACGGCGATGTTTGATACGGTACACCGTCACCGCGCGAGCGGCGTCATCAATCGTATAGAGAATCCGATACATGCCGACGCGCACGCGATAGCCCTCTTCGCCATGCAATTTTTTCACGCCTGCCGGACGAGGCTGCGCGGCCAATTCGTCAATATGCTGACGAATTGACTGTGCGTAGCCTTCTGGCAAATCCGCAAGGTCTTTTATGGCTTGCCGCGTGACCTGAATCTTATACATGAGCGCCCTCTTGCCAGAGTTCGCGTTTGGCTTGTTCCCATGGAACCATTTCAAGATCGGCGGCCTGCAATTGCCGCAATTCCTCAGCGTCTTCGACGTCTTCCAGAATTGTCATCAACTCTTCCCACAGCGCATAATCCAGGACGACAGCGGTTTTCTGGCCTTTGGCATTCACCACGAATTGCGTCCGTTCTGCAATATTGACCATAATCTTTTCCTTTTATAAAGAAGGGTTATTCTCCTGTTGTTTGTGTGAAAAAGCATGAAGGACACGTGGCGGCATTGTCAAGAATTTTTTGAGGAACAGGCGAGAACTGAAGACCCGTCAAGACAAAAAACGCCGGACAGCCCGCGAAGGTCTGCCCGGCGCAGGCGCGTTCGTCACCACTCTTTCGGCTGAAAATCGGCATCATTCAGCAGGCGCACCGTGTCGCCGCGCTGCCCGATGACGAACAGCCTTTGCTGATAGGCGTAGCGATCCACGCCTTCGTCAATCACGATGCCTGCCACCGCGCCAAGCAGCTTGCGGTCTTCGTATTCCGGGAAATATCGTCTGAATAGATTGAGGCGCTCAATATGCTCGCCAATATCCTCCAAATTCAATTCGGTTCTCACGCAGATCAGCACAACATGGCGGTCGCCGATTGCCAGCGAACCGAATGGAAAAGAGTCGAACCCCTGTCGTAATTCATCATGATAGCAGCGAAAATCGGGAGACGTTCCGTGTAATTCGATTTCACGTTCGCGAAACAGGTCTTCGAGCGAAGGCATGACAATTTCGTCCTGAAAAGAACGTCTATCGTATTTCTCAAACTCCATTTCGGCTTTTGTCATGGCGATTGTCCTCGTTCGTCTGTTATTGATATTATCAGATTATCAATATCAGCCAAATCTTGAGGCCTTCCGGCAGCGCGTTTGCTGCTGTTGAGGCGCTCGAACATAAGCATTATGTCTGTCGTTTTGCCCAATATCGAGGCTTGCGATGAAGGTGGGCAACCGCGACAATCACAATGGTTTCCTCGTCAATCCCATAAATAAGCCCGTATGGAAACCGACTGACCATGCACCGACGGAGATCATGATCGATCTTTGCGCATGAAGAGGGATAGGTCGCAATACGTTTGATGGCTCGATGGACTTCATCAAGAAATTGTTCGCCAAGCTGTGCCGATTGTTGTTGATGCCATTCAACCGCATTATCGAATTCTTGTTGGGCAAGCGAGACAAAGCGAATATTCATAGAGAGCGATATTTTGACATGACTTCTTGATAAGAAACCGTGTCTAATCTCCCGTCTCGATAGGCTTGCCATCGTATTTTTGCTTCATCCGCCCACCAACGATCAATTTCCGGATCGGGGCGGTCAAGTTGGCTTAAAATCAGATCAACCAATTGAAGTTTGTCAATATCTGGCAAGACGTCAATCTGGTTGAAAATAGGATGGCTCATCGTTAACATACTCTCCTCCTCTCAATGTTCTCCTGGATAGGCATGCATGTCTCATAACGTCTTGACGCATCAATCTATTGAGACTGCGAGCGGAACTGTCAATCTTTTTCTGCTGAAAAAACATGCAGGCGATGCGAGAAAATACCAATCAAGACAAAACCGCCGGGCAGACCGCGAAGGTCTGCCCGGCGTTAGGTGTTGTCACCATTCTTTCGGGCGGAATTTTTTGTCATTCAGAAGACAAACGGCATCGCCGCTTTGCCCGATGACAAATAATCCTTGCTGATACGCATAGCGGCTGACATTGTGTTCGATCACGATGCCTGCGACGGCCCCCAAGACCTTTCGGTCGGCGTATTCTGGGAAAAAGGTCTTGAACCTGTCGAGTTCCTGAAGATGCTCCTTGACATCATCCACGCTTAACGTGCTTTTCACCTCGACCATCACGACATGCTCGTCGCCGACTGCCAACACGTCAATTTCAATCGTCTCGCCTTTTTTGTGAGCTTCGGCGCGAGGATAGACCTTTTCCAGCGCAATGCCGCGTTCTCCGAACAGGCGTTTGACACCAGGAACGACCAACCCTTCGACAAACCGCCCCCATTTGCCATCCAATGCGTTGATTTTTTCGTCAGTCCGTACAAACAATTGTTTCAACTCTTTAAACTCCCGGTCAGTCGCCGCAAACAAATCCCAGATTTTTTGAAATCCTAACTCCATTTCGGCTTTCGTCATGATGCTTCCCTCTTCCGTTCGTCGTTGTTAAGAATACGCATGATGTTGTCTTGTCTCTCTTGTCAATATACGTCCGCGCCGCCCGCCCGTCAAGACAAAAAACGCCGGACAGCCCGCGAAGGTCTGTCCGGCAAAAAGCATCTTGTTTACATTCACGGACGTTTTACCGCACACTCGCTTACAGCCTTCCCTTTTTTAACAACGTCTTCATCAAATGTATAAAATACATCGCAGTGCTGGCTGGTGGCGAGATGTAACGCATCGGCAAAATCAAGCCCGCCTTCATGCCATTTTAACGCAAG
>DF820458.1:237032-255430 GCA_000739515.1 Candidatus Moduliflexus flocculans | reverse complement strand
GCTGGCTGGTGGCGAGATGTAACGCATCGGCAAAATCAAGCCCGCCTTCATGCCATTTTAACGCAAGCGCCACTGTTGTCGCGTCTTCCACGTAGACATTTGATAATCCGAACAGCCGCCTGAATGCCCAAATAATCTCGTCTGGTCGAAATTTATACGCATAGCGCAACACCCATTCCGTTTCCAGAATGACCGTTTTGGAAAGATGGAGTTCTTCGACCTGAAACAAGGCATAGGCGCGTTGATATTGAGAGTCGTCATCTTTTATCAGCAATCGCACAAGAATATTGGTATCAATTGCGACCATCGTGCTGCTTCACTCCTTCGGCAATCGCGTGTTCCATTCCAATTAATGTTTTCGGCGTTCCAGCATAGCGCACCTCCTCTAAGGTCGTGGGTTCGAACAATGGCTTGGGTTTCAACAGAATACCGTCATCTACCACCATGACAAGAAACTCCTGCCCAACCTCCCAATGACGCGCCACGCGAAGCGATTCTGGCAGCGCGACCTGTCCCTGCGGCGTTAATCTGATCGTGTCTGTCAACATCATAATTCAACTCCTTGCTTTAGACCATTCACCATATACCATTTTTATGTTAATATACGACCGCGCCGCCCGCCCGTCAAGACAAAAAACGCCGGGCAGCCCGCGAAGGTCTGCCCGGCGTGTATTGTTTATTGATAATCTGCCAACACTTACGGATTGCCGTTACAGTTATCAATCGTCATAGAACCGCTGCCACGATAGTTCCCTCCACCGTAGTTCGCATTGGTCGGACATACACCCATTGTACGAATTCCGCCGCTGTTTCCGTTGCTATCATTGTCATTATCAGCGTGATTTCCCTCGATTCGATGTCCAGCCTCTAAGATAAGCGTACTATCGTTCAAAATTCCGCCGCCGTCGCCAGTAGCCTTATTGCCGCTGACGATTCCACTCACAGTGAGCGTCCCATCATGGTTATGAATTCCACCGCCGTTGCCCATAATCATATTGTCGCTAACAGTTCCGTTTATGGTAATTGATCCCCCATGAATCGCGATCCCGCCGCCCCATCTACCAGCAGTGTTGTTACTGACAATTCCGTTCACGATAAGCGTTCCACCGCTAAAAATTCCGCCGCCGTCGCCAAAATTTCCGGCGGTATTGCCTGTGACAACACCGTTCACGATGAGCGTCTTAAAATTGCCGATCCCACCACCGTAATCAGCTATATTGCCACTGATTGTTGTTGAACTCTCTAAAGTCAACGTTCCTAAATTGTAAATTCCGCCCCCCTCCGTACCACCGTAGCCGAAGGTTTTACCGCCGGTAATCGTCAATCCGGCAAAGGTTGCGGTCACGCCGTTATTGACATAAAACACGCGGCTCTGATTATTTCCGCTAATCGTAACGCCGCTGCCGCCATCAATTGTGACATTCCGCACAACAGTCAGATGCGTTCCGGCTAAGGTGATCGTCGTCACGTCGGAGGCGAACGTAATCGTTGGGCAGGCTGCGTTCGTCAAGAGTTGCCGCAGCGATCCCGCGCCGCTATCATTGGCGTTCGTGACGACGCAGGGATTCGCGCTTGTCGGAGTTGGAATTATTGTTGTCGGCGTAGGCGTAGGAATTTGTATCGTCGGAGTTGCGGTTGGCGTGCCTGGTTCCGGCGTAGGCGTCGCCGTCGGATTCGTCACAGGGCATGGCACTGGACGAGACGGTTCTGGCAATTTATTGACGTCAGGTGCAACGCTCTGATTTTTAATCAAGACAACTGCCGCCGAACCATCGGATTGAAACGCTGCGTTCCAGACTAAGTCGCTGCCGGGCCATGCAAACAGCGTCACCGAATTGCTGCGCCAGTTCTTCTGGGATTCGTTCGTGATTTTGCCTTTTTGCACGGAGGCTTCCAACACCTGCCCACCTTTATTCAAACCGATAAACAGGATTGCCGCATTGGTCGCTCGGAACGCCACGTAATACGTGCCGGTGTTGGTGACGTATGTCAGCAGAAATTCGCCCGCAGGGACGCTGATCTGAAACTCGCTGTTCTCGTTGACGAACGCCCCGAACTGTCCGTCGCCTTTGGCGGAATAAAAGCCCATTTGGTTGGAATTGTCGGATGTTTGCCCTTCAGGATAGATTGGAATATTCGGCGAGGTTGGCTTGCTGGAACTCTCTTCTTTACAACTGATCATCAGTCCGGCGATCAGGGCTGATGCAAGAATGAGGCCGCTGATGGTCGCTGCGGTGTCCCCCCCCCCCACGAAAAAATTCGACGTAACCCGTTCATAAAAACCTCCTCGTTTCATCAAAAAGATGCGACTCACAGGTGTTAGACACATTGAACGTGTCTGACACCTTCTGTTATCCGACAGAGCGCGTTGTTCACAATAAAATGGTTTTTGTCAACAAAAATGCCGTTATTGTAAACGATGGGGCAAACCTGCCCCGATAAGATGCTCAACCGTATTTTCGTTCTTTCCTGCGTGTTCTGCCGCAAAGCATCCGGGGTTCGCGGCAAGTTTGCTTCATGAAATTCAGCCTTCCACAAAAAACCCGCATTTTTTTCTTGAGTTTTTTTGAGAATATGTCTAACCTAAAAACATTCGCAGGGTTAAGGCTGCTTGCAACCGAATCATTGTGGTTTGCGCGTCTTGTCGTCTTATGGTGAAACAATATCGCGGAATCTGGCCGGAAATTCATCCGAGCGCGTTTATCGAAGAGAGCGCGCAGATCATCGGAGATGTGGTCATTGGCGCGGATTCGAGCGTCTGGTTTCAAGCAATTTTGCGCGGCGATGTGGGGAGCATCCGTGTCGGAGCGCGGACAAATGTGCAAGATGGAGCGATTATTCACGAAAGTTCTTCCTGTTCCATCGTTATTGGCAATGATGTTACTATTGGACATCGCGCCGTGTTGCATGGATGCGTTGTGCATGATTGCTGCCTCATCGGGATTGGAGCAGTCATATTAGATGGTGCGGAAATTGGGGAAAATAGCATTATCGGCGCGGGCGCAGTGATTCCAGAAGGGATGATTGTGCCGCCGAAATCGGTAGTGCTTGGCATTCCCGGAACAGTAAGGCGAATGCTTGATGCTGAGGACATCCAGCGCCTCAAAGATCGGGCAACGCGGTACGTCGCGCATAAAAATACATACCGCGAACCCCCACAGAATTCGGAGGTCTTCAGGTCTCGGAATTCTGATATTGACGAGCTAACCGGTTTTTTCAAGAATCCACAATGAAAGGAGGTGTTGCTTGTGATGAAAATATGCAAATATGTCAGTCTGATGATGATTGGTTTGATGGTCATGGCAGGTGTTGCATTTGCCGCAGAGCCGGGAGATTACGGGTATGCAAATACCATGAAAGTTCAACCGGAACCTGTCCAGCCAACGTACCCGACGATACCGCCGACGTATCCGCCGGTACAGCCGACGTATCCAACGGTGCAGCCAACATATCCGACAGTGCAGCCGTGTCCGCAAATGCAGCCAATGTACCCACAGGTGCAGCCGTGTTCGGCGTATCAAAGACAACAGGTGGCGACGGAATACTGCACGCGCTGGATTGCTGGACATTGGGTACAAGTGCGCGTGATGGTGCCTGGCCGCTGGGAATATCGCCCGGTCTGGATCCCAGGATATCCGACGACCCGCTATCAGTGGGTTCAGGGGTTCTGGCAGACCACCGCGTCGAACGCTCGGCCTGATGTGTATATCTGGTCGTCTCCGAATGGAGGTCTGTGGGGCGTGCCGTATCAAACCTATCAAAACGCTGGTGGAGGGTATTTCACTCCCGAAGGCGTCTGGGTTCCGAACGCTCGCTAACCCGGATAAATGCCCGAAAGGCGCATGACCAGGTTGATCAAAAGGAGCAGCCCGTGTTCGTCAGGATTCATCTCTGACGCGGCACGCGGTTGCTCCTTCTCTTTTTTTGTGTTATCCGAAGCCATCCAAAATATCCGACGACCGCTTGAGTACTGCGCAAAACATGAGTTCGCGAATATCGAGCGGCTTCGCGACCTTGAACGCACGATCTCGCAATGGAGAAATTCATTGTCCGCCTGCGCCATTTCTCCCGCGCAAGAAACCATCTTGCAAGAGTTTTGCGCCGTGTTTCATGGGTATGACGCCCAACCAACGCCGCAGAAAATTGCAATCATTCAACAGGCGTTTTCCCTGCTCAATCAGCTTGAATCCCCGCCCTCTCGCCGTTCCTTGAGCGAAGTCGAAGAGAACGCCAACGTGCGTTCCACGCCACCTGTCCTGAGCCTGCCAAAGGAGAGCGTGGAACGAGAAATACCTGCCGCCGATGACGCCGCAGAACAACCGGAGAGCCGCGACGCTGAGCCGGAAGAGCGGCAGCGCCTCGACGCCACGCTTCAATACGTCAAAGGAATCGGGCCAAAGCGGACGAAATTGTTGGAACGATTGGGCGTCAAAACCATTGAAGACGCGCTGTTTTTCTTCCCGCGCCGCTACGAAGACCGCCGCCATATCGAAAAAATCGTCCGCTTGCGACCGAGTGACACGCCCACCACTGTTTATGGTGTGGTGCGGTCAAGCGGCGTGACCGTGTCGCCGAAACAGCGCTCAAAAATTTTTGAGGTGATGATCGGCGACGATACCGGCGTCTTTACGGCAAAATGGTTCAATCAAGGCTTTCTGAAAAAAGTCTTCACGCCTGGCATTCGCGTCGTCCTGAGCGGTAAGATCACGATAAAGCGTTATGGCGGGCTGGAAATGATTCAGCCTGAATATGAAATCATCAGCGCCGACGAAGGAGATGACGCCGAATTGCTGCACACCGGGCGGATCGTGCCGGTATATCCGCTGACCGATGGCTTGTATCAGAAAGAGATGCGGAAGCTCATGAAACAGATCGTGGATCAATACGCGGCATCCGTCGAAGAAACATTGCCAGAGACGCTGCGCCGAACGTTTCAATTTCTGCCGCTCCCCCATGCGTTGCGCCAGATTCATTTTCCCGAACAGACGGAGAATATCGAGTTGTTGAATAAGGAAAAATCTCCGGCGCATCAACGCCTGATTTTCGACGAATTTTTTCTGCTGGAACTCGGCATGGGCTTGCGCCAACACCACGTCAGCGCCGAAGAACCAGGCATCGCCTTCGCATTCAGCGGAAATTTAGAGCGCTATTTGCGCGCATCGCTTGGTTTTTCCTTGACTTCTGCGCAGAACCGCGTGATTCAAGAAATTCAGGACAACATGCGTTCGACACGGGTAATGAATCGCCTTTTGCAGGGCGATGTCGGCTCAGGCAAAACGCTTGTCGCGCTCGTCGCATTGCTGTCGGCGATAGAATCTGGCTTTCAGGGCGCGATTATGGTGCCGACCGAAATTCTGGCGGAACAACATTATCGTAAAATCGCGGCCTACGTCCAGCACCTGAATCAGCAGATTCAGCACGGCGATCTGCCGAACAATGCGCTGCCAGAAGAAACAGAGCAGGCGGATTTATATAGCCGCATTGCGCCGCGCGAAATTTCAGTGGCGCTCCTGACTGGCGGCATGAAAAAACGCGAACGCGAAGAGACACTGTTGAAAATCGAGCGCGGCGAAATTGACATGGTCGTCGGCACGCACGCCCTGCTGCAACATGATGTCGCATTTCATCAACTTGGCCTGATCGTGATTGACGAGCAGCACAAATTCGGCGTCATGCAACGAGCGACGTTGAAAGCAAAAGGCTATAACCCGGACGTGCTGATTATGACCGCGACCCCGATTCCGCGCACGCTGTCACTGACGATGTATGGCGATCTTGACGTTTCGATTCTCGATGAACTCCCGCCGGGACGCACGCCGGTCATGACGCGCCGTTTCTACGAAAAAGACCGCGAGAAGGCGTATCGCCTGATTGAACGGGAAATCGAGCGCGGACGGCAGGTCTATATTGTCTATCCGCTCGTCGAGGAATCGGAAAACCTCGATCTCAAGGCCGCGACCGAAATGTCGGAGCGTTTGGCGAAAGATATTTTTCCGCAATACCGGATCGGCTTAGTGCATGGGCGTTTGAAGGGAGACGAAAAAGAGCGGCAGATGCAGGCGTTTAAGGCGCATGATTTGCATATTCTCGTGTCCACGACCGTGCTGGAAGTCGGGATTGACGTGCCGAACGCGACAGTCATGCTCATCGAACACGCGGAACGTTTCGGTTTGTCGCAGCTTCATCAGTTGCGCGGGCGTGTCGGGCGTGGCGCAGAACAATCGTATTGCCTGCTGATGACCACCTTTCCCATGAGCGAGGACGCCCGCAAACGGCTTGACGCGATGGTAGAAACAACCGATGGATTCGTCATTGCCGAACGCGATCTTGAAATTCGCGGCCCAGGGGAGTTTTTCGGCACAAAACAATCTGGCCTGCCGGATTTGAATGTCGCCAACCTTGTGCGAGATGTCAAGTTATTAGAACAGGCACGAGAAGAGGCGTTCGCGCTGATTAAACGCGATCCCGGCTTAGAACAGCCGCAGCATCGCCGCCTCAAACATGCGTTAGAACGGCGCTGGAAAAAGAGCTTAGATTTGATTAGCGTGGGCTGACTACTTACCACGAAACACACGAAAATAGAATCGCCATACAAAATCCTGAAGCATTTTTCGTGTCTTTCGTATGTTTCGTGGTAAATGAAAAAAGATGATGCCGCTTGCTGATGACAATATCGAGCAATTGATCGAGGCGTTTTCCTCAGATGACTTGATGAATTTGAGCGAAGACCTGTTAAATATTGCCATCGAACTCACTCTTCAGGATGATTTTGATCTTTCGATGACTGGCTCGATCGCCAAAAGCAACGACCTGCTGGCGATCATTCCCAAAATTATTGCTTCGCGCCTCAGTAAGGCAGATTTGTATTCTCGCAAGTTTTTAGCGCTCGATTACGAAGACCTCGCATTTGCTGGTTATTCGCTGGAGGAACTACGCGGCATTCGCAAATTATTGGAAGATGTCATCGCCCTGTTCGAAAAACGGTCATTTTCCGAGTCCCACCTACTCTACCGCGATGTGTTTGAGGAACTCAAAGACAGCATTGAGGTTGATTTGGAGTTGTATCGCCGCGCGCTGAATAACGTCAACGACGCTTACAAAATTCAAAGCCGCCACGTGATGAATGCCGCGATTGACGTGTATAAGCGCGTCAACGCCATGAACTTCGAGCATCTGCTGCATGAAAAGCTTTTCGTATTAGAAGAACAGCAGCGCCACCTGAATAATGCGATTGAATTGTTAGAATCAAAAGATTTTCAAGACAAATACAGCGAGCAGTTGTCCGGGTTGCGGACCACGCTGATTGTCGTCCTGGAAGCGATCAGCACGCAAACCATCAACGCCGATGTCTCCAAAAAACGCGCGCTTTCGCTCGACAACATTCTGTATCATACGCGCAACAATTCAGAAGAATACATTCTGCGCGTGTTGCGGCGTTTTGCGCATATTTCAAAGGATCGGAAACTTTCAGGATATCTCCTGCCGGAAGAAATCGCCGCCCGCTATAAAAGTAGTTACATCAAGCATAATCGCGTCTTATTGAGCGTCATTTCGAATCCGCTGCATGTGCGCCAGGCCGACCTGCTCATTTTAACAAATGAGGTGCTGAAAAATCTCTCAAGTGCGCTGAATGTCAAATTAACCTTTGTTGAGACGTGCCGCCTCTGTCAGGAGGTGTTGCGCGAGTCTGGCGAGACCTTCGAGCAAACCTCTCCCCCAGAACAACGCCGCCAGCTTCTCGCCAGAATTATTGACGTGTTGCGCATCCTGGAAACATATCCCACCAATTCAGAATATTTAGAAACCTTGCAGGGAAAAGGTTACGAGGCCGCTCTCGTGCTGTTGCAGTCTATGCAAGCCGCGCAAAGCCTGGCGATGGCGAACCTGCTGCGGCAATATCAGGTCTATACCGCCCGCCGCCTGTTTGCGTTACGGATTTCGCGCCTCTGCATGTACATTTCCGCACATACGCCACGCCAGCTTTCGCGTCTTGCGTCGGAGCGGGTGCTGACCCTCTGCCGGGATTTAGTGCGCTATAAATATGATTCTCTGCGCCCATCGTCGGTCTATTTAGAAGCGATGTTCGATTTAGACGAGTATAAAGACCCGGTGTTGATGAAACTTGAGAAAACCTTGCAAATTCTTCAAGGGAAAATACCAATTGAACTTGATGATTCCACTGCGGTTGTGCAAGAACGAATCACGCTCACGCCTTCCTTCTCGCAATTGGTGATTGATTGTTTTGCGCTGAAAGTTCAGGAGCTTGACAAAGTGGTCGAACCATTGACCTCGTCATACGACATGCGCCCCTCCGAATTGCAGGCGCATATTGACTCGTCACGCGAGCGGATTCATTATTTTTTAGCGCAGCATCAGCAAGAGAATCAATTGGTCGTGACCACTTACGAAGAAGATCAGGAGACGTTTACCCCCGCATAAGACATCACATCACGCTGTTTCGCACGTCATGCGCCGATCCGAACGACAAAGAAACGGAGGCGCTGCGGCAACGGATGCTCGCTCGCTACACCATTTCCAAGACGGAAAAGTAATGAAAAATGCTTCCCATCAGCACAAACAGATGCCAGACGGCATGGCTGTAGCGTAGTTTCTCCCAGTGGTAAAAAATCAGGCCGACCGTGTACGACAGGCCGCCTAAGACTAAAAAAACGATGCTTGGGCGGGAAAGTTGAGGGAGCAATTCTCTGAACACCACCACGCAGAGCCAGCCCATTCCCACATATAATAACAACGAAAGCAGCTTAAATTTTTCGATGCAGACAAATTTTAAGATCATGCCAGCCAACGCGCACGCCCAGATGATGCTCAACACGCTCCATCCCCGCGCATTCCGCAGGTTCAGCAACATAAACGGCGTATATGAGCCAGCGATAAAGAGATAGATCGCCGCATGGTCGAACATTCGCAAAATGCGTTTGGCATTCGGATGCGACAGGCTGTGATAAAGCGTTGAGGCGAGATATAAGGTTAAGGCGGTTGCACCGAAAATCGAAACGCTGATAAGATGCCAGGCACTACCATGCAGCGCGGCGAATACGATCAGCGTAATTCCTCCCGCCAGGCTCAACACTGCGCCAATGCCATGCGTGATGCTGTTCGCGATCTCTTCGGCGACTGTATAATATGGATGAAATGGCTGTCTGTTTCCCATGAAATGTTCCTTTGTTTGAGTTGTTAGGCCCGAATCTGAATTCGGAAGAAATAGCGTTCACTTGAAGAAACTTCCATAAACCTCTCGTTCCTGTCAACAGATATTTCAGATGGATAAACGAATATGCCCACTATTGCGCCCCTAACGACAATTTGCTTGACACGAATCACCGCGATTTTATAGCGTCCTGCTTGGTGAATTTACAGGGAAACCTACCCATTTTCTGGATAAATTTTATGACAACACAACAACGCATGTTATCGGCGGTGATTCGTTCGATGCGCCCGCATCAGTGGACGAAAAATCTGGTTTTGTTTGCCGGGCTGCTGTTTGCCGGACGGTTATTCGATATTTTTTCAGATTTGACCGCCATAAGCGCATTTTTTATCTTCTGCCTGTTATCAAGCGCGATTTATATTATCAATGACATTAAAGATGTCGAACGCGACCGCAATCACCCGATCAAACGCACACGCCCGATTGCGGCAGGCGACATTTCGATTCATGCGGCAGCTATTGCGGCAGCCTGCATCAGCGTGACCGCCCTGGTTTGCGCGTTTCTGTTAGACGTTGGGTTCGGCGTCGTATCGCTTATCTATTTTGTCCTGCTCTTTGCCTATTCCTTCTGGCTGAAACATATCGTGATTCTCGACGTACTAACCTTAGCGATGGGATTTGTGCTGCGGGCTATCGGCGGCGCGGAGGCGGTGGATGTCGAATTTTCGTCCTGGCTGCTGCTTTGCACGATTCTGCTGGCGCTCTTTCTCGGCCTGAGCAAACGGCGGCACGAATTAGTGTTGTTGGGCGATAACGCGCAATCGCATCGCAAAATTTTAGAAGAATACTCCCCCTATCTGTTAGATCAGATGATCGGCGTGGTAACGGCCTCGACCTTGATGGCTTACGCGCTCTACACAATGGCCGACGAAACCATTCAAAAATTCGGCACGTCGTATATGATTTTTACCGTGCCATTCGTGATTTACGGCATTTTCCGCTACCTGTATCTTGTGCATCAGAAAGAAGAAGGGGGCAATCCGACCAGTGTTTTGATTTCCGACAAACCGATACTGATCAATGTCGTGCTATGGGGCATTGTGTCAGCAATCTTGATCTACGGAACCTAATCACCTCACCCTCCGGCCTTCTTTCTGAAGGAGAGGGGGACTCTCCCCTCCCTGTTGGAAAGGGACAGGGAGTGGGGTTTCAATGTATGGATACATTTACGATTCATGCCGACCAGGTGAATGTCGAAGAGATCATGAAAGAGATTCACCGCCGCGTTCTCGAAAAAAAGCAGAAGGGCGTCTATTCCGACGACGAACTCCGCCGCATTGCGGAATTGAAAAGCGACTTGTCGCCCAAAAAGAACGAGCAGTACGCCGAAATGACGCTGCATTTACGGCGGCTGCATGTCAATTGGGATGTCGCCGCAAGCCAGGCCATTATCACATCCCATCGCAAAGTGATTGGCAAATTCTTTGTCGTGATCAAACGCATCGGTTTTCGGGCGCTAAAATTTTTCGGGTCGGCTTTTTTTACCAGGCAAACAGAGTTCAACGCTGTCAGCGTCCGTTTTGACTCTGCTGTACTGGAAGAATTGAATCGCCTGAGTGAAGAAAACAAGGAACTGCGCCGCGTTCAGCAAGAATTAGTCCGGCAAGTCGAATTTCTTCAAACGCAAATAACCACAGATTGACACGGATTTTCACAGAATTCACAAAAAATACAAGATAAAATCTGTGTCATCTGTGTCAATCTGTGGTTAAAAAATATGCGACTTGCATTTGTGGTGCAGCGATATGGCGAGGAGGTCAACGGCGGCGCGGAAGCCCTGTGCAGATGGGTGGCGGAGCGGATGCGCAAATATGTTGCCGTCGAAGTCCTGACAACCTGCGCGTTGGATTATCTGACGTGGGCCAATCATTTTCCGGCGGGGGAAATCGTCATCAACGGCGTGACCGTGCGGCGATTTCCAGTGGATGTGCCGCGTGATATGGACACATTTAACCTGTTCGCCCGCAAGCTTTTCGCGAACGAACGACGGACGCTGTTGGACGAAATCGAATGGCTGCGCCTGCAAGGGCCGCTTTCCTCGCCGCTGTTGACCTATATCAAAGAACATGAACATCAGTACGATCTGTTCGTCTTCGTCACGTATAGTTACCTGACCACGTACCTCGGCGTGCAGCTCGTGCCGCAGAAAAGCGTCCTGATTCCGGCGGCGCACGACGAACCGCATTTCGCCTTCTCCGCCTTTCAGCCGATTTTTCACCTGCCGCGAGGCATCATCTATTGCACCCACGAAGAACGGCGTTTCGTGCAGGCGCAGCGCCAGAATCAGCGCGTGCCGTCCTGCGTGGCGGGCGTCGGCGTCGAAGAGCCGGAACATGCGCAGGCCGAACCGCTTGAGGCGTTCCCGTCGCCGTATCTGCTCTATGTCGGGCGCGTGGATGTGATGAAAGGCTGCCGCGAATTGCTGACCTATTTCCTGCGCTACATCAAACAGCGCAACTCGAACGCGCATCTTGTCTTGCTTGGCAAGCAGGCGATGGATATCCCGGCGCATCCGCAGATTCACGCGCCCGGCTTCGTCAGCGCGACGCAAAAAGACGACGCCATCAAACACGCGGCGGTCGTCATCAATCCGTCGGAATACGAAAGCCTCTCGATCGTGCTGCTTGAGGCATGGCAGGCGGGCGTTCCGGTCATCGCGAACGGGCGGTCGAACGTGCTGGCGGAACACTGTTTGACCAGCAACGGCGGCCTCTATTACACCAATTACGACGAATTCGCGCTCGGCCTCGACCTGCTGCTGTCGAATCCCGCCTTGTGCGAAACGCTCGGCAGACAGGGGAAACAGTACGTCGCCGAACGCTATTCGTGGGATGTCGTCGAAAAAACTTACGTTGACTTTATGACAGGAATTCTGGCGTAAAAAGGAACGATCCGCATGATTCAGCCGCGCGAAGTTATTGCAAAATTAGGCGTTGATGGCTTGTGCGAAAGCGCCGAGCGGTATTTCCAGCAGGTCATCGATCCCACGCCGCTCATGGCGAAACCGTTCATGAATCTCATGGAAGCGCCCGGAATGCTCTACCATCTTGGGTTGCTGCTCGCCGGGTTGAAATTGGCGAAAACCATGACCGTGTTAGAGTTCGGGGCTGGCACATGCTGGTTATCGCGCCTGCTGACGCAGTTGCAGTGCGCGGCAATCGCGGTCGATCCATCGCCGACCGCCTTACGAATCGGGCAAAAATTGTTTCGTGAATATCCGGTGATTGGCGCTCAGATCGCCGAACCGCAGTTTCTTCATTTTGATGGCCGCCGCATTCCCCTTCCCGATGAATCGGTAGATCGGATTGTGTGTTTTGACGCCTTCCATCATGTGCCGAATCCTCAGGAGGTACTCGCGGAATTCGCACGCATCTTGAAACCAGGCGGAATGGCCGGATTCAGCGAGCCGGGACGCCATCATTCCCGGTCGCCGCAGTCTCAAGCGGAAATGCAGAATTATGATGTGTTGGAATGCGATCTGAAATTCGAAGAATTGGCCGAACTTGCGCATGCCGCCGGTTTTTCTGATTGTTCATGCAAGCTGTTGTGCGATCCTGAACGCGATTTGTCGTTGAGCGACTATCAAAAGCTTGTGCGATCCAAATTCACTCCGCCAGTCAGCCTCAGTGTCAAATTATGGCAGTCGCTTTACAGCGCAATGCAGAATGCCGCAATTTTCTTTTTCTATAAGGGAACATGCCGTCTTGATAGCCGGGGGCATCTGGGGTTATCCCATACATTGCGCACCAGGGCGGAGCACCTATTCGTCTCATCCGGCGAACCGCTTCGGATTCCGATCACCATTGTCAATACAGGAACGGCGCACTGGCTGAATCAGAATATCGCCGATATTGGCGTGGTGAAATTAGGAGCGCATCTGTATGACGATGCCGGAAAATTGCTGAATCTCGATTTCTGGCGTATGCGCTTAGAGCATCCCGTTTCGCCTGAAACCGAGATTGAGTTGACCGCAGAAATCGTCTTTCCCGAACCAGGAATCTATCAACTTGCGTTCGATTTGGTCTCAGAACAGGTCTGCTGGTTCGAACATATCGGATCAGCGCCGATTCGCATCTCTGTGACTGTCAATAGCGCGAATGCGGCATGACATGCCAGCCTTGCATTGAGTGAAACGCTATTTGCGGGAGATTCTTGAAAAAACCTGCTGTTTCGACAACGTTTGACCGACTGGTCCGTACCCCGGACAGTCATGTCCGGACAAGGCTGTCCGGGGTACGATTGACCCGTCAACTTCAACTTGCAAAAGCAGTAGATTTTTTGACGCAGATTGTTCAAGAGTCCAGCGGTTAAAACCGCCGTCTATAACTCGCCGCCCTTTCAGGGCGAAACGCCTGCCGCGAAACGGCAGAGGAATACAGACAGACGTTTCAACGTCTGGGATGATTCGATGGGAAGATTCGCAATATGAAAATTCATCAATTGCTGCCCTGCTTGCGGCATGGCGACGCCATCGGCAACCATACGCTCGAAATTCAGCGCATTTTGCGGCAATGGGGGTATGATTCCGAGATTTACGCCGACGACATTCACGCCGACATGCGGGCGTTTGCCAAATCCTACATGAAATTGCGGGGTTCGGCCTTGCGCGACGCGATCTTGTTGTATCATTTTTCCGTCGGCTCGCCGGTGTCGGAGTTCGTCAAATCCGTTCCCAATAAAAAGTTGCTGATTTATCACAACATCACGCCCGGCCATTTTTTCAAAGGCTACGAAGATTACATCCGGCAAGTGCTGGATAATGGGCGCGAGGAACTGCATCATTTTGTCAATCTCTGCGATCTCGCGGTCGGCGATTCGGAATACAACCGCATCGAACTCGAAGAAGCCGGATTTCCGCGCACCGGCGTCTTACCGATTATCCTCGACTTCGACAAATACTCGCGTTCGCCGGATGCGCTTGTGCTGCAACGCTTCGACGATGACTGGGCGAACCTGATGTTCGTGGGGCGGCTCGCGCCGAACAAATGCCAGGAAGACATCATTCATGCGTTTTACGTGTATAAGCAGTATGTCAACCCGAAGTCGCGGCTCTTTTTGGTCGGACTCGGCGGTATCGAACGGTATGATTTTATGTTACAAGAATTCATCAAAAAACTCGGTGTGAAGGATGTTTATCTGACCGGCAAAGTGAGCGACGACGAGTTAGCGGCGTATTATCAGATCGCTGACCTGCTGCTCTGCATGAGCGAACACGAAGGCTTCAACGTGCCGATGGTCGAGGCGATGCACGCTGGCGTGCCGGTGCTGGCCTATAATTCCACCAGCATTCCCTACACGCTCGGCGAATCCGGCGTCTTGATCAACGACAAACGCTACGACGAAATCGCGGAAATGATTGACCTGCTTGTCACGAATCAGACGTTGCGCGAAGCCGTCATCGCCGCGCAGCGCAAGCGGCTCGACTATTTCGACCGCGCTCGTTTGGAACAAACGCTTAAATCCTATATTGCCGAATTGACGACAACGAATTGAAGAAAGGAACGAATATATTTTTTATTCGTTGTTTTCTTCAATTTGTTGTCGTCATGTATTCGTAATTTCTTCTCAATGCGAGTCACGCAACTTTTGCCATCCGTCCACTCCGGCGACGCCGTCGGCGACAGCGCCTACGAAATTCACCGTGCTCTGCAAGCGAAAGGCGTCGAAAGCCATATTCTCGGCGTGCATATTGACCCCCATCTCAAAGACCGCGCCGTTGATTTCAGCCGGTTCGCCGAATTTGACACGTCCGACGCGATCCACATTTATCATTTCGCCGTGCCGTCGCCGATAACCTACGCTTTCAAAGAGGCCAAAGGTCGGAAAGTTATCATTTATCACAACATCACGCCGCCGCATTTTTTCGAACGTTTCAGCGAAGAACTCGTCACGATTACCTCGACCGGCAGGCACGAAATCAAACTGCTCGCCGACGCGACCGATTTAGGGCTGGCGGACTCGGAATTCAACCGGCAGGAATTGGAGGCGTATGGCTACAAGCGTACCGGCGTGCTGCCGATTCTGCTCGATTTTTCCAAATATGAGACGCCGCCGGAGCAAACAATCCTTGACAAATTTCAGGACGGCACGGTCAATATATTGTTTGTTGGGCGCGTCACGCCGAACAAAAAGCAGGAAGACCTGATCAAGGCGTTTTATTGCTACAAGCGCTTCGTCAATCCGAATGCGCGGCTGCTTTTAGTCGGCAAATATCGCGACGACGAGGCGTATGTCACGCTGTTGCGGGAACTGATCGCGGAATTGCAGATTGACGACGTGCATTTCGTCGGGCATATCACGCAGGCGGAATTGAACGCCTTTTATACAATTTCCGACATGCTGCTCTGTTTGAGCGAACACGAAGGCTTTTGCGTCCCGGCAGTGGAAAGCATGTTCTTCAAGCTGCCGATTCTCGCGTATAATTGCACCGCGCTTCCTTACACGCTCGGCGAATCCGGTATCTTAATCAACAAAAAACGCTACGCTGAGATCGCGGAAATGATGCAGATGGTTGTTGAAAATTCAGCTTTGCGCGAAGACATCATTGTGCGGCAAACGGCGCGATTGGCGGCGTTCCGGCAGGAAGTCGTGTTGAACATGTTGTTCGAATATCTTGAACGAATATAATTCAACGCAAGAGCCGCAATAGACGCAAGAATGCTGACGTTTGCGACCCTTGCGTCGAAAAAGGCTATTGACTGTAGGTCGAAACTACAGTTTCGACCTACACATCAAGCGAGGTACGCACTATGGCTTATATCATGGTAGATATCGAGGCGGACGGCCCGATTCCGGGCGATTATTCGATGATCGCGTTTGCCGCTGTCAAGGTCGAACCTGGCCTGAATCACACATTTTACGCCACGCTGCGCCCGATTTCAGAGCAATGGATTCCAGAAGCGCTACATACGTGCGGTTATTCCCGCGAGGAAACGCTGCAATTCGACGAGCCGCTCAACGCGATGACTGCGTTTCGCGACTGGATTGCGGAGGTTTCGCTGGATGAACCGATCTTCATTTCCGACAATAACGGTTTCGACTGGCAGTTCATCGCCTGGTATTTTCATCATTTCCTCGGCGAAAATCCGTTCGGGCATAGCTCGCAGAATTTGGGATCGCTGTACAAAGGGCTGATGAAAGACATGTTCGTCAATTTCAAGCATCTGCGGCACACGCCTCACACGCATAATCCGATGGATGATGTCACAGGAAACGCCGAAGCGCTCCTCTCGATGCGCGAGCATTTGGGATTGAAAATCAAGTTGTAGCGATTTACCACGAAACACACGAAATACACAAAAATCAAACAACGTTTCACATAAAAAGAACAAAAGGCATGTTGTTGTTCTTTTCGTGTATTTTGTGTGTTTCGTGGTTTGAACAAACATGAACAGCGTTGAGGCACTGCAAGCCTATCGCCAGCGACTTTACGACCAGACTGCGCAGATTAGTCTTTCTGGCATTCCATTGGCGCAAGCGTCGCCGGAACAGCCGACGGAGACGCGCATTCCGCTGAACCGGTTATATGCGCGATTGCAGGCGTTTCAGGCCGAAATGCCTCGCGCCGCCGACCAGCGCGACGAAGACATTTTCTACGACGCGCATTCTTCGGAATCGCTGCTTAGAGAAATGCTGCCGACGCTGAGTTGGTTAGGAGAAGAATATTATCGGCGTGGGAAAATTTATCGGAATTTAGCGCGCCCCGCGCCGATTGCTCCTTCGCAAGCCGTGCAGACGTATCGCCGTTTGATGATTCTTGGCACGCCGGGTTCAGGGAAAAGCACACTGCTGCAAGGGCTTGCGCATGAGTTTGCCAGCCAGCCCGACGCGCCGCTGCCGCTTCTCGTTTCTCTGACGCATTACACCATCGCCCGCCGCGACGATGCTCGCCTCTCGTTGCGAGAATTCGCCTTGAGTCAAGCGGCAAACGGCGACCTCGCTCTTTTCGCCGCGTTCTTGGAATATGATTCCTACCTCTGGCTGTGCGATGATCTGGAGATGCTGTATCATCTGCGCGAAACAGCCATTGACGAGTTGGCGCAATTACCGGGCATGATTGTGATCACCTCTCGCCCGACAGGTTATCAAATTGCCGGATTTGAAAGCTTCACGCATTTCGAATTAATCCCGATGACTGCGCAAGAAGTTGATGGCTTCATAGACGATTGTTTTTCCTCTCTGTCCGATCTGCGGCAAACTATCTGGGATTGGGCGGAGGAGCGCACCGAATGGCTCAAGCATCAGTTTATGCAGAAGCCGCAGTTACGCGGCCAGATTCATAATCCGCTCTTTTTGACCTATCTCTGCGCGTTGTCCGAAGCGCGGCAATTTCAGGAAATTCCCGAAGAACGCGCGTTGCTGTATGAGCGCTGTCTCGAAGCCCTGTTAGACATGGAAGAGGCCGGCATCAATACGTATCCCTCCGCCTGGAATGCATTGCCTCCGTTAACACGGAGGGAGATGCTGCGGCAGGGATTCGATTCGCTCGGCTGGTATCTTCATGCCAATGCCTGTGAAACTCGCCATGAGATGGCATTTCTGCGCCAGGAGATCGTCAGCGCGCTTGCTCGCGATTTGCAGACCTACGTGCCACGCGTGTCCGCCAATGCGCTCGAATTCGCGGAAGAGATATTGCGGTACTGGCAACATGCCGGCATTTTGCAAGCCTGGGATTATGAGGGCAAAATGTATCTGATGTTTCGTCATGCTCTTTTCAGAGAATTTGCCGCCGCCGGGCATATCGCCAGACTGTTCCGCCACAACGCCCAGTTAGGCTGGACGTGGTGTTCGCCTCGGATTCACCACTACGCCTGGCAGGAAGTCTTGATTCTTTGTGCTCATACTCTGAATCAAGAACATCTGCTTTTTGTGCTGCGCCGCTTAATGCGCGGCGTCAGTTGGTTCGAAAAATTGCTGCACCGGGATTTGCTCCTGGCAGTCAGGCTCTTCGCATCCGACCTGGAACGCCATCATCAACTCGCGCATCAATTGCAAGAACAGATTGCGCCGTTAGTCACCCCGCCGGGAAAACAACGCCCGCTGATCTCACATGTGACGTTTGCGTCAGGATTTATTCTCGTGCCGATTCTGTTGAAAACCATTCCTCAATTCCCTCACTGGGGCGTCGCGCTTGCGGCCTTATTCTGGGGCGCGCTCTGGTATGCGGCGT
>DF820458.1:236146-236919 GCA_000739515.1 Candidatus Moduliflexus flocculans | reverse complement strand
CCTCAATTCCCTCACTGGGGCGTCGCGCTTGCGGCCTTATTCTGGGGCGCGCTCTGGTATGCGGCGTTTCGGGAATCTATTTCGCCCAGATTTCAGGCGTTATTTGCGCTACCGCAGCGGTTCTGGTCGTATAATCCAGATCGTCAGCCGATTCTTCAATTACTCGAACACTGTTATATCCCGGAAATCGTTCCCTATGTTGTGAACGAATTGAACGATACGCAGGTTGATGTGCGCCGCACCGCTGCCGAAACGCTTGGCGCAATCGGCACAAAACAGGATTGTTCGCCGTTATTGGACGCCTTGCGCGATTCTCATCCAGAAGTCCGCCGCACTGCCGCTTCTGCCATGACGCGATTAGGCAATATCGCCAGCCTGGTAGATGCGTTAAACGATCAGCTCAACATTGTACGAGAGGCGGCGGCTGAAGCCTTAAGTCAGGTTGGCGACGAACAAGCGATTCCCGAATTGGCTGATGGATTAGACGATGAGCGCCTTGAAGTTCGCCGAACCGTGATTCGAACGTTGCAGCAGATCGGCGGTGAGCAAGTGATTCCCTCGTTATTGCATACGCTTGAAGATCGCAGCAAAGAAATGCGCCTGACGGCGGTTGAAGCGCTTGGGCAGATCGGCGCAATCGAGCAGGTTTATTCCCGGTTGCGAACGGTTTCCGGTCTCGTCAAAATGTTGGAGGATGAAGAACCGCTTATCCGTTGGGAAGCGGCCTACGCGTTGGGGCAGATTGGCGATCCGCAAGTCGTGCCGTTTTTAGC
>DF820458.1:211885-236131 GCA_000739515.1 Candidatus Moduliflexus flocculans | reverse complement strand
TTATCCGTTGGGAAGCGGCCTACGCGTTGGGGCAGATTGGCGATCCGCAAGTCGTGCCGTTTTTAGCTCAATCCATTCGCAAAAGCCAGGATTTTGTCAGTCGCGCTTATACCGACGCGCTGTTCCGGTTGTTTTCGAAAACTCCATCCGCGCAAACAGTCAAGTTTTTGAATGATCCTGATGCTCGCCTCCGCCGTCTGACGCTGGAATTCCTCCGCACATTACCGCAATGTGAGCCAGAGACGCTGGCCTCTGTGACGCGCGCATTGCATGACGATAATCCCTCTGTTCGACGCGAGGCCGCCGAAACCCTCGGCCATTTTCAGCGGATGGAAAGCGTGCCGGATTTGCTTGAAGCGCTCGAAGATGACGCCTGGGAAGTGCGTTGGGCAGCGGTCGAAGCGCTTGGCTATATCGGAAAAAGCGACATCGTGCTGTTTTTGGTGCAACGCCTGAATGACGCGCATGGCTATGTCTGCCGCGCGGCCATCGAGGCGTTAGGGCGCATCGGCAATACGACCGTCGCGGAATATGTGATTCATGAATTGAAGAACGGAAAACCCTATGTCCGCCGCGCCGCGAAAGAGGCGCTGAAACACATTGGCGACGCGCAAATCGTGCCGTTTCTTTTGCAATCGTTAAAATACGAGAGCGATCCGACGGTGCTGAAAGATACAGAAAATGCGCTAAATCAGATCAGCGATATTGATGCCGCGCCGTATTTTTTCGAGGCGTTGCGCGAAGAGTCTGAGCGAGTGCGGCAGATCGCGGCGCAAGCATTAGGCCGAATTGGCGGAATTGACGCCATTGCCGCGCTCATGGATTTGCGGCATGATCCCAGCCTCGACGTGCGAATCGCGGTTGCCGCCGCATTAGGCGAATTGGGAGATACGCAGGCATGCCCGGTGCTGCTGGAATTTTTGAACGATAAAAACCCGAAATTACGTCGGATCGCCGTGAAAGGACTGGGACGAATCGGGACGCCGGAGGCTGTGCCAGCCTTGATCGAATTCATCCAGGATGAGAATGTCGTGATCCGCCAGGCGGCAATCGAATCATTAGGGCGAATCGGCTCGTCAGCCGCAGTGCCCGCATTGATGATGATTTTGCAAGATACCTCATTTCGCGAACGCTGGGCAGCGGCCTACGCCTTAGGCCGAATCGCTGATCCTCAAGCAACTTCCATTTTGATCGAATCGCTGCAAACTGAAGAAGATGAAAATGTGCGCCGCGCTTGCGCCGAAGCTCTTGGGCAGATTCGCGACGCTCAAGCGGTCGTCTCTCTGATTCACGCGTTGTCGGATCAATTCTGGTTTGTCCGGTGGACTGCCGCCCATGCGTTAGGGCAGATCAAGGACTCTCGCGCCGTGCTGCCCCTTATCAGTCTGTTCAACGACTCGCACGAAAAAGTACGCTGGGCAGCGGTCGAAGCGCTCGGGCAGATCGGAGATAGCCGCGCCGCCAGTTCATTGATTCAGGCGTTGACCGATACCGATTGGGATGTCTGCCAGGCCGCCGCCAGAGCGCTCGGGCAGGTGTGTCGGGTGGAAACGATCCCCGCGTTGTTCCAGGCAATGGCGCAACGCAACGAATTTGTGCGACGAGTCGCAGCGAACGCCTTGCGCCGCATCGAGGATGAACAGGCGCTTCCCTATCTGATTCACGCGATTAAAAGCGAGCAGGAATTTATTCGGAACGTGGCCGCCGAGCAGATCGTTCACCTGAGAAACGTAACTGTCATTCGCCCGCTCATCAAGCTGCTTGGCGACCGCAATCCGAACGCCAGACGCTGCGCGGCGGAGATGATTGGCGAATTGACGCATATTGTTCAAGATCAGAAAACCCTCAAACGCGCCGCCCATTTTCTGTGGTGGCGTCTTACAGATATTGATGACGTCGCCAAAGCTGCCTTCCACGCGCTGAAACAGGTGGCGAATCGGCTGTCTGTGATCAAAGTCACGCGATAGATATTTTCAAGGGAATTATTGATCATGTTCGAACAAGAATTGCAGCGCTATTTTGGCTTTTCGTCTTTCAAGCAGGGGCAACAAGAAGTGATTACGCGGTTGCTCAATTATCAGTCCGCCGCCGCAATTTTTCCGACAGGCGCGGGAAAATCCCTCTGCTACCAACTTCCAGCGATGTTGTTGCCGCATCTCACGCTTGTCGTGTCGCCGCTCCTGTCGCTGATGAAAGATCAGATTGATTTTTTGCAAGAACATGGCATTCCCGCCGCCCGGCTCGATTCCACGCTGTCGCGCAATGACTACACCGCGATTCTTGAGCAAGCGCGGCGCGGCGAATTGAAAATCCTGATGATTTCTGTCGAACGCTTTAAAAACGAGCGTTTTCGCCACCATTTAGAACGGATGCGCGTGTCGCTCCTCGCGATTGACGAAGCGCACTGCATTTCCGAATGGGGACATAATTTCCGGCCTGAATACTTGAAACTCCCGGTCTATGCGCGGGAATTCAACATCTCGCAGGTCCTGCTGCTGACCGCGACGGCGACGGAGCAAGTGATTGGCGATATGTGCCGAAAATTCGCGATCCCGCGCGAACACGTGACGGTCACGGGCTTTTACCGGCGGAATCTCTTTTTGCAGGTCACGCCGACGCGAGAGGCCGATAAAATCAAGCAATTGGCGGAACGCATCCGACAAGCGCCGCATGACCCGACGATTGTGTATGTCACATTACAGAAAACAGCGGAGGAAGTGGCTGAAGCGCTTCGCGCTCGCAATATCTCTGCTGCGCCATATCATGCCGGGATGCCAAACGAAGACCGCGAGCAGATTCAAAATCGCTTCATGGCAGGCGAACTCGCCTGTGTTGTCGCGACGATTGCCTTCGGCATGGGGATTGACAAACGCGACATTCGGCGTGTCATTCACTACGATCTGCCAAAATCGCTGGAAAATTACAGTCAGGAAATCGGGCGGTCGGGGCGCGATGGCAACGTTTCCCTTTGCGAAGTCCTGGCAAATCGCGATAATTTAAATATTCTGGAAAATTTTGTGTATGGCGACACGCCAGAATATGAAGCGATTCACAAGCTGTTGTTGATGATAAAACAACAACAGCATTTTATCTGGGAGGTTAAATTAACGCAGCTTTCAACCGACCTGAATATCAGGCTGCTGCCGCTGAACACCCTGTTCGTCTATCTCGATATGGAAGGGTTAATTCGCCCGAAATACACCTATTTTGAGGAATATTCCTTCAAGCATCTGCTTGGAGCGGCTGACATTATCAATCAGTTTCAAGGAGAGCGGCGCGAATTTCTCGGCGCGTTGTTCGGCTGCTGCGAAACCAAAAAGACCTGGACGTATGTGGATATTCCGTTGCTGTTAGCGCGTTATCAGACCGACCGTCAGCGCGTGATCGCGGCATTGGAATATTTTGAAGAAAAAGGGTGGATCGAATTGCAAGCGAAGCAGGCGGTGGATGTCTATGATATCATGACGCAGGGATTTGAAGTGGATATGGTGGCGGAAAAGATATTCACGTTGTTTCATACAAAAGAAGCGCATGAAATTCAGCGCATTCATCGCATGGTGGAGTTTTTCGAAAGCGAAACCTGTCTGAGCCGCCGACTTGCCGGATATTTCGGCGAACGGCTGGCCGAGGAAGCCTGCGGTCATTGTTCGGTCTGTCAGCAGGGAAAAGTGGCGATTCAACGCACCATTGCCCTGTCACCACTTTCCACAATGGATATGGCTGGATTGACACGAGAATTTGTCTCGATAGCAGGCAAACATGCCACGCCGCTGAACGTGACCAAATTTTTATGCGGCATTCAGACGCCGATATTTACGCGCCTGAAAATCAGAAATCTGCCGCATTTCGGCGCGTTAGAGCGGTATCCGTTCGCGGAAGTCAACGCGGAAGCGGCGAAACTGTGTTGACGATAAATAGAACACTGAATGGACTGATGATCGCAGATCACATGTCCTGCCCTTTTCCACCAACGCAGATAGGCTGGGTTTACGTTCCCGTCACCTGATGTCATGGCGAGGAGTGACAACGACGACGCCATCTCGCTGAAATCAGGGCTTGCGTTGTCGCTGACGCTTCGTGCAATGACAGAACTGAACAAATCATACTTATCGAGAGTGTGTTGTCAGTCCCACCATCCTCCGATTTTTTTATCGCATTGCTTTAACTGCTGATGACGCGCTTTCCAATCCGGAAGGATGTCTGCGACAAGCCCCCAGAAGGCTTTGGAGTGGTTAAGATGGACAAGGTGTGCAAGCTCATGGATAATCACATAATCGAGCAAGTCTGGCGCTAACTGAACGCAGCGCGGATGGAATTTGACATGACGGTCAGCGGAACAATTCGCCCAATTCCGCCGAAACGGATAGAGACTGACGACATCAGCACGCTGTCCGATTTTTTGTTCCCAATACGCGACGCGGGGAAAAAGCAGGGCATGGCATTGTCGTCGAAAAAAGCGCAGCAAACCGTTTTGCAATAACTGCTGTTGCTGTTTGATGCCCGGCACAAACAGGCGAAATTGGTCACCCGTAAACTCGACTTGCGCGAGCTTAATATCAGGCTGTATGATGATTTCAGTTTCATAATCGCGCCCTTGAAATTGGATTCGGCTGCCAGTGACAAGATCAGCGTTCTCGGTGTTAGTGCGAGCAACTTCTGCCAGTTTTTTCTGAATCCAGCGAGCTTTTTTGCAAATGATTTTTTCTTGTTCGGCGCGAGGTAATAACGGCCCTTTGAGTTCGATCGGGCGATTTTTGGCAACTGTAATATAGTAGCGTGTAAGATGTGGCGCTTCAACGAAGCGCCATTCGAAATGTGTGGAAGCGTCGCGCATCAGCAGAATCGTTCAATCTTGACCACTTCAAATTTTTTCATGCCCGCCGGGACATTCACCTTGACTTCGTCCCCTTCTTCTTTGCCGATTAAACCTCTGGCAAGCGGCGATTTGGCAGAAATCGCGTTTTGATAAAATTGCGCGTCATCGCCGCTGAGGATTTGATAAAAAACCTCCTCATCGGAATCGAGGTCGTAGAGCGTCACTTTTGTTCCAAGCGAGATGCGAGACGTATCAATATTCAAATCATCAATAATCACGACATTAGAAAGGCGCTGACGCAGGTTGTTGACTTCATTGCCCATCATATCCTTTTTCTGAATGGCCGCTTCCCACTCCGCATTTTCGCTTAAATCGCCATAGCTGGCGGCTTTGCCAATTTCC
Organism: Candidatus Moduliflexus flocculans; assembly: GCA_000739515.1. Taxonomy (GTDB): domain Bacteria; phylum Moduliflexota; class Moduliflexia; order Moduliflexales; family Moduliflexaceae; genus Moduliflexus; species Moduliflexus flocculans. Next base: position 230,913 of record DF820458.1, on the reverse strand, counting down.
TGGGCGATCTTCCCGCCCGGTTTGATCGCATCAAGGTGTTCCTGAAGTTTTTTGTTCAAAGCGTCCCACGCTTTTCGCGTCATGTAATTTGTTTCCATACCTGCAACCCCTTCATGTCAGTCACAATGTCTGAACATTGCACGCAACGCTAAAAAGAACGACAAGGATTGAATGTTGGAACGATTCGACTGCCGCAATCGTTCGCTCACCCAATCCTTGTCGCATGAACAACGTCAAACGTCTTAACCACTTTGTGGCGTGTATTGAAGGAATCCTTTTGCGAATCACAGGAAAAAATGTCAAGCGCAGAGTGCGAAAATTTTCGATCTCATCTGTTTTTCATCTGTTCTGCCGCCTCTTTTCCCGCTAAAATCGCCCCTTCCATCGAATTATATTCCCATGCGCCATACCGCCCGACCGAAAGAATGCCGCGCTGCTCTAAATACGCGCCAATCGTCTTCAAGGCAGCGGAGCGGGACAAATCATACAGCGCGTAGCCGCATTCGATGCGCGCCACATCCCAGAGAAGCACTGTGTCCGACGGGCGTAAAATGCCAGAACGTCGCAGCCCATCCAGCACATGCTCTCGCAGCCACTCGTCCGAAAGGTGCTCATCCGGGAAGGCCGACACCTCGACATACATGGAACAACAGCCGGGCGGCGCGACCGTATTAGAAAAATTCGACGGAAAGCCGACGCGATAAAAGACATACTCTGGCTCAGGAAAATAGAGCCAGTGCTGATCACAAAGATCTGCGCGATCCACGCCGACGTTGATGTCATACACCGTCACCGCCCGCAAGCGATCAGCAGCAGCGCGGACAGGTTCAGGCGCATGCGTCAGCATCGCCACCAGCGTTTTTAACGGCAGCGTCGAAATCAACGCGCGATACGACGCCGAAGCGCCATCGGCGAAGAACACGCGGCGAGCCTCTTCATCAATGCGGACGGCGGCGGCATTCAGGTGAATGGCCGCCGAATCGAGCCGTTGCGCGAATGCCTGCGGCAGTTGTTCAATGCCGCCATGTTTCGGGTAAAGAAACGTCGGGTTATAGCCGAAATCGCGATTTCGAATGCCAAGCGCTCCATTCAGAAACTCGTCTAAGGTCGGCTTCGGAATAGACCACGACACCCAATCTGAGCCAAGTTCCGTCAGCGGAATTTTCCAGAGTTTCTGATTGTATGGGAGCATGAAATATTTCGCGACGCCCGCCCCGAACGTCCGCAGCGCCCAGTCCTGAAACGAGATTTCGCGATCAGGCGGCGCGGCGTTATTCAGGGTTTCGATGAATCCAATCAGGCACTCTTTGATGATTTCCGGCGGAAGCCCGGCGATATTGGCTTGAAACGGATAGGGAATCAGACGGCCTTGCGTGAAGATGCTGGCCTTGCGGCTGTGCAGGGCAAACGCATCCGGCAGAAGTTCTTGGACAAGCTGTTTGGCGTAATCGCTGCGCAAGTGAAGCAGATGGCCGGTATAATCGAAGCAAAAATCGCCGCGCCGCATGGTGCGGCACAGCCCGCCGACGTCAGCTTCGCGCTCGAAGATGTCGTAGCCGCCACCAAGATGATATGCCGCGCTCAAGCCGGTCAGCCCCGCGCCTAAAATGATTGTGCTTTTCATTCGGGATTTTCATGCAAACGGCGTTCGCTCCAGACCTCACAGGCCTTGAAGACCTGTGAGGTCTTTACCACGAACATATTTTGACGTTTGCGCCTGCTGCGTCTCTTGCGCCGTTTGCGTTACCTGTTTTTATGTTCTACCTCGCCCTGAAAAACCTGCGTATTGCTCGGCATATCGATCTGCGCTAATCGGTAAGCCACCACGCCAACCCCAGCAAAGATCGTCATGAGTACAATAAAAGAGACCGCAAACGAGCTTTGCATAATCAACAGGGCGCAGCCGCCGAATACCATCGTCGCGGCATAACTCATCAGCGCGATCTGCTTCACGGAAAAGCCCGCTTTGCGGCAGCGCAGGGCGTAATGGTCTTTGCTGCCGAGAAACATGGAAATCCCTTTGCGATAGCGCAAGATCATCACGAACAGCATGTCGAAAATCGGGACGCCGAGAATCAGAATCGGCGCAACGACGCCGAGCGACGTTTGTTCAGTGTATTCGCCAATCATGGCAAGCGCGCCGAGCATCAGGCCGATAAACATGCTGCCGGTGTCGCCGAGATAAATCTGCGCTGGTTCGAAATTATAGCGCAGCAGGCCAAGCAGGCTTCCGGCAAGGGCAATCGTCATGATGCCAATCATCGTCTGTCCGTTCAGCAGCGAGACGATAAACAGCGTGATAGAGGCGCAAAACGCCACGCCGGTTGCCAACCCATCCATGATATCAATAATATTGATTGCGTTAATCACGCCCGCAACCCAGAGGACAGTGAACGGCAGTGAAATCCAATTCGGCAGAGAGATCAGTTCGATCCGAATTCCCGATTTGATCAGGACGAGGATCGCGATCAATTGTCCGAGAAATTTGACTCCCGGCGTGACCGCCCGCATATCGTCAAACAAGCCAACAATCACGAGCACTGCGCCAGCCAATGTAATGCCAAGCACCCGCGTCGTGAAGCCGAACGTGCAGGCAAGCGTCAGCAAAAAGGCGATATAGACCACGATGCCGCCGAGATACGGCGTTGGAATGGCGTGATCTTTCAACCGGCCATCCGGCTTGTCCACAATATTATAACGCAGCGCGGCGTTTCGCGCTAATGGCGTTGCCCAGAGCGCAAGACTAAAGGCTAATAAAAATGTAAACGGGTACTTGATAAAGACATACGACGAAGGAAGCACATCCGACAGCGGAAGCACAAAAAGCAGCAGCAGCAGAAAAAATACAGAACGGCTGATATGTGTTTTCATAAATCTTCTTTTACCACTGTTCCAGCAGTAATCAGGGTTTCAGGAGCAACTTTCACTCCGGGAAACGTGACAACATGTGGCTGCACAATCACGCCTGATGCGAACACCGCGCCAAATTGTTCCCGCGCAGAGTTGACAGGAATTCCCTTGATGACTGACGTCACAGTCGGGGTTTCCATCGGCTCACTCATCGTCACAAGCCCTGAATGAACCAACACGCCATCGCCGATTACCGTATGCGATATCTGGCAAAATGGCGCGACGCGGACATGCGCGCCAATAACGGAATTGATCAGGCTGTTCGACCCCGTAATCATACAATGATCGCCAATGGAGGTATTGCCGCGAATATGACAATTCGGGCCGATGATCGTGTTCTCTCCAACACACAGATTCCCCTGAATATGCGTGCCAGAGCGAATAACCGAGCCTGCGCCCAGCGACAGATTGCCTGTGATGTTGACATGCGGTTCAATCGTCCCCTCAATCCCTTGCGGCGGGCGACGCTGCAACAGAAAGTCGTTCGCCGTCAACACGCTCCAGGGAAAACCGACCGGCATCCATAGGCCGGGGCTGACATGGTAATGCAATTCCTCGGTTCGGGCTAACTGCTTAACAGCGTCTGTGACTTCATATTCGCCGCGCGGGCTTCTCGGAATCTGTTTCAGCATTTCAAAAATTCCGCGATCAAAGAGGTACATACCGACGCTGGTCAGGTTACTGAGCGGATGTTCCGGTTTTTCCACGACATCTTTGACCAGGCCGTCCTGCACGGTCAACACGCCGTACAAATGCGGGTTTTCAACTTCTTGCGCCAAGAGCGCATACCGATAATTCAACAGCGCGCCGAGATCTTCTTTGGCGTACAGATCGTCGCCATTCATCAGCACGAAACGATCCTTAATATACGGTTCGACTTGCATCGCGGCATGGCCTGTCCCTAATTGTTCGCGCTGTTCCACATAACGCAGCGCGATGCCGCGATACGACTCGCCGAATTCTTCGCGAATCATCTCGTGTTTATAGCCGACGATAAGAATCGCTTCATCAATCAGGCCGAGAAACAGGTCCAATTGATGCGCCAAAATCGGCTTGTTCGCGATCCGCAGCAGCGGTTTCGGCTTCGTCAACGTCAACGGATAGGTGCGGGTAGATTTCCCGGCAGCCATAATGACAGTTTGCAGCATAATTTTCTGAGTTCGATAAGCTGTCAGGCGCTGTTGAAGTGTCTGACAGCGTTCCGCCGTTTACTGTTTATATCCGAAGCGCCGTAGCAGGGCTTTTCGCGCCTGAATATCGTCGTCCGATTCGATGCCTTTCGAGAGAAATCCATCCACCACGCCGAGAATGCCGCGTCCCTGCTCAGTTTCCGCGATGACAACCTGTACCGGATTGGCCGTTGCGCAGAATACCCGACAGACTTCCGGCACATTTTTAATCGCGTTCAACACGTTAACCGGGAACATCTCTTTCATAAAAACAATAAACGAGTGCCCGGCAGACAGCGCAAAGGCGTTCTTTTTGGCAAGTTCGATCATCTCCTCATCTGTGCCGGTATAACGCACAAGGCACGGCCCGGAGGCTTCGCAGAACGCCACGCCGAATTTCGCGCCCGGCACGGCGTTCACCATCGCCTCATACACGTCTTCAACAGTTTTGATAAAATGCGTCTGGCCTAAAATAAAATTGATCTCTTCCGGTTTTTCAATGCTGATGAGTTTGAGTTCCATGGTTCCCTCTCCTGAAAAGAGAATTTTCGTATGTGGCAGTGTGCGTCGAAACTCCAGTTTCGACATACATGAATAGTTTCAACCGCCATATTGAATCTAATGTTGCTTTGTCAACGATTTTTGCAGGCGGAACAAACAAACCGTCATCATCGTGACTTTTCTCTTGACTCGCTGAAATAATTCGCAGGTAAGTAATTATGAATAACTTTCTTGAAGTTTTTGGACGTGAATACGCTTATTATTCAAAGAAAGTCAGGACATCCTTGCTTAAAATAAATCCTTGTAGTTACTTAAAAGTAACAGCAATTCAAATATAATTCCAATTGTGCTTGAATAGATCGTCTCTACAGTCATCGGACAACGATGAGCGAATTTATTGCAATTGGTATTACATAATGCCTGAAGATAGAGATTCCCGGGTTGGACAAAAACGACAAAGATATGTGTAAAAAAGGATATCCTCCATAAATTATCCCTTCTTACACATATCCTTATCGTTCCCTCAACGATTATGCAGCGAAAAGGGTTTGTGCTTGGCGGAACGTTGATTGTGGATGAGGTAAAAATTATTGACACGTACCCGCGCGAAGGAACGCTGGTCAAGATTCTCGCCTCAAGTAAAGGCGTCGGCGGATGTCCCACGAACAACTCAATCAATCTAAAAACGCTTGATCCCGTTATTCCAGTCGCCGTTGTCGGGCGCATCGGCGACGACGAAAAAGGGCGTTACGTGCTGGAGCGTTTGCGGGAAAAAGGGGTGGACACTCATGCCGTGACCATTTCCACAGAGAAACCAACGTCTTACACCGACGTAATGACGGCGAAAGATTCGGGGCAGCGGACGTTTTTTCATGATGTCGGCGCGAACGCGGAATGGACGGTCGCGCATATTCCCTTCGAGGATTTCGCCGGGTATAAAATCGCGCAGATCGGCTATATCTTGCTGTTAGATGGCATGGATGCCGTTGACCCGGAATATGGCACAGTCATGGCGCGGGCGTTTGCGCGATTTCAGCAGATGGGCTTAAAGACGACGGTGGATGTCGTGAGCGAAATGTCGGATCGGTTTACCCGCCTTGTCACTCCGGCGTTGCAATATGTGGATTATCTGATTTTGAACGAAATCGAAGCCGGGCAAACTGTCGGCATCCTGCTGCGCGATGACGCCCGGAAATTGCGCGGCGAACGCTTGCGCGAGGTCGCTGAAAAACTTCTCGCTGCCGGAAAATCGGAATTGGTCGTCATCCACATGCCGGAAGGCGGTTACGCGCTCAGCCGCAGCGGCCAGGAGGTCAAATGTCCATCGTATCAAATCTCAGAACAGGAGATTCAAGGCTCCGTCGGCGCGGGAGATGCCTTTTGTTCCGGCGTGTTGTACGGATTGGAACAAGAGCAGCCGCTTGAAGAATGCTTGCAATTAGGCACGACGCTCGCCGCCTGCAATCTCTTTTCGCCGACCGCGACCGGCGGCGCTTTATCGTTGGCGGCGGCGCAGGAAAAAATGCGCGATCGTCCGCTGCGCCCGCTTACGTTTTAACCTCAAAACGACGACATGAAATCATGAATTTTTAGAGGAATGCGCCGAGGCTGGCACAGCCATGTGAAAACAACCACGCTCGACGTCTTCGTCAGACGAACGAGGCAAACAAGTCAAAAAAATATTGACAGAGCTCTGACGATTCGCGCACAAGAGCGGTTGACGACATCGGGGAAAGACGACAGGCAAAGGTGCCATAGTTTGTCTATATATAGACGGCGTTTTCCGGGAACTGTCTGTATTTAGACAAACGATGATGTCTATGTTTAGATAAAAATTCTACCACTTAAACAGTTCTGTCTAATATTAGACAGAATCCAATCCGTCTAATAACTTGTTAGGCAGTCTATATTCTGTTCCACCTTATCATTCGGAGAGAAACATGCTGAGTACACCACGAGAACTGAAAAGAATATCAAAAATACTTGCCGTCTTAGATGCCATCCTTTCTCCAGAATGGGAATATCGGTATTATTCCTATAACGCGAAATGGGCTGAACATCAAGAAATGGCATCAATGAGAACGGGGTCAAGAGATGAATATTTCCTCTGGTTTTCCAACGAGTGGTGTGCCATAAAATGTGTGGAGGAGGACTCCCCAATTATTCCTGATATTGAAAACATTCTCTCGTCTTTTCCCGCCGCATATGCAGCATTTATTCATGAACCAGCATTTACGATCCCTGATTCAACGCTCCTCGGATTTTGGAATACCACCACATGGGAACTCTATGGACAACAAGATGATGATATGTACGCCATCTTGACGATCCTTGATGGCAAGCCGGAGACGTATCTTCAGTGGGCAGAAGAATATTATGAACGCGGGATTGATCGCCCTGCCGTCGAATCAATCTACAACAATGTCCCACTCACTACGCAGATCATCACAACACTGAATTCTGAAGTTGACTTCACCCAACTCCAACGTGATCTTCTTGAAATAGGATATGACAACGATACTGTTCAGGGGATCTATGACAGGAGCATAGATTAATGGCTCAATATCGTCCCTTGAGAAGAAAATCAGCAAGAATATCCTTGACTTTGGAACCGATGTTCACAAGAATACAGTATCGGAACCTTATCAATACTGATAATTATCAGTAAAATATGGGGTTGTGCCTAACGATGCGCATGAACGGCGACCAGAAGGGGCGGGCGGGAAAGTTGGTTGCTGTTTCTTCGGGTGTGGGGAGCGCCCGCCCCTTCTGGCGCGTTATGCGCGGCGTTAGATTTTGTCATAACCAGATGTCTCTCTTAAAACTTGACACGTGTTGAATATTTACGTCAGTAGGTCATGATAATATTGATTTAAATGGTGAATAACAAAGAAAAACGATTTTTGTTTGAAAGGAGTTTGAAATGAAATATGCTACAATAGTGCATAACGTAAGAATGTTTGCTATAGCCATAATTAGCCTTATTTTCGGGAGTGGTTTATTATTATGTATTACTCCACAATCTCTCTGGGCGGCATTAACGGACACGGAGATACAAAAAAGAGTCGCCTTGAAATATGAACAAAATGCCGATGAGATCTTGTTTTGGCTTCAGCAACAACAGTTTGACAATGTTGAGGCGTTTCTTGGGTATGTTGTCAAAAATAATGCGGTCACACGTGATGGGATTGACTACTTGACAGCTATCCTTGAATATTGGTTTGGAGCTTCCGAAGTCTTGGAATTTAATAGAATTAAGCCTGTTCCTCAAGACATACTCCCATACTTGAATACGTGGATCGAACATTCCCCTAAAAATGCGAATGCGTATATTATTCGCGGAGTGTATTATGTTGAGCGTGCTTGGGAGATTCGAGGACGAGGATGGGCAAAGGATGTGAAGAAGGAGCATTGGCCATCCTTTCAAGAGTTACATCTCCTTGCGAAAACCGATCTTGAAAAGGCCTATGAACTTGATCCATTCAATCCAGTCTCTTCTAGAGAACTTATGAGAGTCCAACGTGCGTTGAATGCGAAAGATACAAAGGCAACAGAGACCTACTTCCAGCAGGCAATAAAAAACTATCCAGCATTCTATTGGGCATATCGGGCAAAATTAGAGAATCTGATGCCCAAATGGGGAGGAACATGGGAAACAATGTTTGCCTTTGCAGCCGAAACAGCTCAAGGTGCTCCTCCCAAAACCCTCCTTCCGCATGTCTTGGCATATGCCCTTGAAGAAGCGGCTGCCAGAAGCCAGAATAGCCCCAAATATTACACTACTCCACAAGTGTGGGAGACATTGGAACAGATTTACAAACAGATTACCACTGATTTTCCATCAAGTACACGATGGAAAGTTCGTTTCGCCAGAATAGCCGCCGATGCTGGGAAAGGTGATATTGCGGCAAGTTATCTAAAGTCAGCAGAAGAAACAGATCCTACTGATTATAGAATTTATGAATTGAAAGCGTTGCTTGCAGAACAACAGGAACAATGGACAATTGAAGAAGAAAATGCCCGGCGAGTCATTGAACTTTGTCCTGTATATGAGACTGGATATAGTATGCTTGGATATGCATTAGGTCAACAAAAAAGGTACCAAGAAGCCATTGAAAGTTACACCTCTGCGATTGAAATTGCGCCTCTAATATCCTATTATTGGAGCAGTCGTTGCCATTACTATAATTGGCTCATGAAATTTGAGAATGCTATTGATGACTGCACAAGCGCTATCGAACTTGATCAAGGTAATGCATTTGCGTATCAACAAAGAAAATATGCCTATGAGCGATTAGGGAAAACCCAGGAGGCCGAAGTTGATCGTAAAATGTACGAAAGGCTAACTCAGAAATAAACGTAGAGGCATGAAATGGAAAGATAGAAATGTGAAAAAATCTAACGATGGCTTGCAGGGGACGCACAAGGGCGGCGGGGAAAATTCGGTGGTGTTCCTTGGGGTTTCGTGGCCGCCGCCCTTGTGCGCCCCTGAAGCCGGGCGTTCGGTGTCTTCCTGGCATACAACTCGTATTGACATATCATTTCCATGAACTGGTTCATCCATAACAAAAAATGGCAAGTTAGGACAATCGTCATTGTGGGGGGATTTCTTCTCATAAATGTCATCAGCTATCTTCATGCCTATAAATTTACCCATTTTATTGAAGATCGTACCCGGACACGTAGCCCAGAACTGCTCTCACAATATGAGAAAATAAAAATCCTATTCACCGGGGTCTCTCTCCCAAAACCCATCAATACCCATACACCAGAAGAATATGATATTGCCTATAATACACGCACGATAACCAGTCAACAAGGGCTTGAAACGATTGTCTGGGAAATCATGTCCCCTCATGCACACCACGTCATAATCCTCTTTCATGGCTATTCCTCAAATAAAGGAGACTTGTTACCACTTGCAGACGCCTTGCGTCACTATCAGGCCAATATTATCCTTGTTGATTTTCCAGGTCACGGGGATTCCTCGTATAATTGGACGACACTTGGTCATAAGGAAGCTGATATTGTGAATGCTGTATATACCTATTATCAGCAACATTCTCCTGTAGTTCCAATCCTCTGCGGAACATCACTTGGCGCATCAGCGATTCTCGCGGCGGTTCATCGCTATCAGATCACCCCGAAAGGCTTGATCCTGGAAATGCCGTATGGGTCATTATATCAAACGACGAAAAGTCGATTTCATCTTATGGGATTTCCGATCTCATTTCCATTTGCAGAATTATTAGTGTTCTGGGGAAGTGTGCAGTGTGGCTATAATGCGTTTACGTTTAACCCTGTCGAGTATGCGCGTGACGTGACGGTTCCAACCCTTCTTATGGGAGGTGAACGCGATCAGCGTGTTCCTCCAGCCATGCTAAACGAGGTCTATCAGCATATTGTCAGCCAGAAGAAAATGCTTCATGTGTTTCATGGAGCAGGGCATGAATCGTTATTTCATGCGAGTCCTCAAGAATATCGGCAAAACATCTTGACTTTTTTGCAGTATATCGAGTAATGAATGAGATTATCAATGGGGAAGGACACCGAACGATCCGCTTGCAGGGGACGCAAAAGGGCGGGCGGAAAAATTGGTTGCTAAAGGTCAAGGGTGGTTGCGCCCGCCCTTTTGCGCCCCTGAAGCGGGGCGTTAGCCCTCTCCCTCGCAATAGTGACTATTTTGCTGTTGGGTGCAATTAAAAGCGTGAGTTCCCTCCATACATAGAGGTTTTTAGGATTCCTTCCCTGTTTCGTTTTGAGAGGAGTATGTGATGTGCTGCCAAAGAATCTGCTCGCTAAGAGGGCAATGCCGTGAGAGACCGTTTGACGTCTGTATTGTGTTTCTCTCATTAGTCCTCGCGTACCAGCAAATAATTTGAAAAATTTTCCCAGTTTTGCCAGGATGTCTTCAGTCGAGTGCTTTTTGGCCATCACAATCCTCCTTTCATGATATTTGTGAGCGAGGTCTCTCATATTTTTACATTTGCAGGACTTACGCAAAATATTGAGAGCATCCTTCGACTTCGCTCAGGATGACAGGCGATCCGGCAAGTCATGGTGAGCGAAGTCGAACCATGACCAGCCCAATAAATCAGGCAACTCATCATTTTTGCGTAAGTCCTGATTTGTTAAGGATTCTTTATACTCACATGTGTTCCAAAAATAAAACCTGTGTCCATTTTTGAGACATCCCTGATCTTCTTCTCGTAATTCAGCGAATCCCATCACAACATCTGGATAAACCGTCTCATAATCGAGACATTGTCGCGACATGCTCTTTATCTTCGGTTTACAGTAAAATGCCTGTCTTTCCTATAATAACGGACGTTCTCAGATTCTCTCCTTTCCGTGGCATCTCCATTGCAAAGAAAGAATGGCGGCAGCCAATGTCCAAGTCATATCCCTGGTGTGGACTGTTGCAACAGTAGCTCTATTAACCACTTTTTAAGGAGTTTGGTAGCTTCACGATGATCATGGCCGGTGCGCGGCGTTGATGATTGTTGGAACCTATCAGTAAGGTGAGGATTGACATGAAAAAATCTCTAAAATTTATGGTTGTGTTAGTCATAATTGCGCTGGCAGGTACATTTGCTGGAGGTCCGCAAGAAGTAGCAGGAGCGGAACTGATCAAGGTGGGCATCGTAAATCTGCCGCCGGAAGAATCCGGTTACCGGCAGGCCAATGTTGATGCCATGAACAATGTCTTCTCAAAGGAGAACGGCTATGACGCCAATCAGACCAACACTGGCGACAACAGCGAGCAGATCGCGGCGGCGAAAGGGTACATTCGAGATGGAGTGGACTATCTTCTGATCTCGGCCGCAAACGCATCTGGTTGGGACGACACGTTAAAGTCTGCAAAAGACGCTGGTGTGAAGGTTATTCTTTTTGACCGTTTGATTGATACGGATGCCTCAAACTATCAAGCCGCACTTGTTTCAGATATGGCGTATGAGGGGAATATGGCAACACAATGGGTGCTGGATAGTGTTGAGAAGCCGATCAACCTCGTCCTGATTCGCGGTCAGTTAGGTTCCGCGGCTGAAATCGGTCGCAGCAAGGCAGTGCTCGAAGCCGAAAAAGCCGGTAAACTCACGATAGTGGCTGATGGAACAGGTGGAGACAGTTGGAGTCTTGAGGAAGCCCGTAAAGTCGTTGAAGCCGCAATTGCGGCAGGTAAGGATTTTAATGTCATCTACGCGCAGAACGACGGTATGGCGCAAGGCGCTGTGCAGGCGCTCGAGGCGGCTGGTATCACCCATGGCAAGGGCGGCAAGGTGAAGATCATTGGTTTTGACTTTAACCGTTTTGCACTTCGGAACGTACAGGCCGGTTACTGGGACGCTAACATGCAGTGCAATCCACGGCAGGCAGCCAAAATTTCTGAGTGGATCAAAAGTGGTAATATCCCCAGCGGAATCGTTTATCAGGAAGAACTGCTTGTTACGACTGACACGATCACCGATGAAATCATCGACACATGGGGTATCAACGCCGATCCTGGCAAGGGTGTGATAACACGGTAGTTGTTTTTTGGTAAGATTTCACGATTGCTGGGTTGTGTACGAGGTGCGGTGTGCGGATAGAGTCTGTCACACCGCATTATATTTTGTATAGTACCAGGAAGGAGGTCTTTGATTGCTGTCGGAAAGCATACTTAATATGGAGGGTATCTGCAAATCCTTCCCAGGGGTCAAAGCGCTGGATAACGTAGACTTCGCACTCCGAAAGGGTGAGATCCATGCTCTTATGGGCGAAAACGGAGCGGGCAAATCCACGCTGATCAAGGTTATCACCGGAGTTTACGAAAAGGACGCCGGTCGGATTGCGTTAAATGGAAAGCCGATCCACTTCAAGTCGCCGCAGGAGGCGCAAAACGCAGGGATCGGCACGGTCTATCAGGAAATTATGCTTTGTCCCAATCTCACTGTGGCGGAGAATATGTTTATCGGTCGCGGCCGAAACCCTTTCGTTCAATGGAAGCAGATGAACGAAAAAGCAGCACAACTGTTGGACTCCCTTGGTATTCCAGCGAGTCCGACTCAGGAACTGACAAGCTGTTCGCTAGCGGTCCAGCAGATGATTGCGATTGCCCGCGCGGTCGATATGGACTGCAAGATTCTCCTCCTGGACGAGCCCACCTCCTCACTGGACGAAGACGAGGTCAATAAGCTCTTCGAGCTCATGAGAGAATTGAAAGCGCGGGGCGTGGGGATTATCTTCATAACCCACTTTCTCGATCAGGTATACAAAATCTCAGACAGGATTACGGTGCTTCGCAACGGAACGTTGGTTGGTGAATACGAAACATCGGCGCTTCCCCAAATCGAACTGATCTCGAAGATGATGGGTAAGGCTTTGGATGATGTCACAAAGATAAGAAAACATGAGCCGCTGACATCAGACAGCCGTGTACCGGTGTTCGAGGGGAAGGCGCTTTCGAGCGCGGCCGGGGTAAAGCCCTTCGACTTTACGATCCAAAAAGGTGAAGTGAACGGGTTTGCCGGGCTGCTCGGTTCCGGGCGCAGCGAAAGCGCTCGCGCAATCTTCGCCGCCGACAAGGTGACCGGCGGTGAAGTCAAAATGAACGGGAAGAGCGTGAAGATCAAGACGCCCCTGCACGCCATGAAACAGGGAATCGGTTACCTGCCGGAGGACCGCAAGGGCGATGGAATTATCGCCGAGCTTTCGGTGCGCGACAACATCATTTTAGCCTTGCAGGTCATGAAAGGCTTTTTTAGGCCTTTTTCGCGGAAACAGGCAGAGGAATTTGCCGATGAATATATCAAGAAACTAAAAATCAAGACCCCGTCCATCAACACGCCAATCAAATCTCTTTCCGGCGGTAATCAGCAGAAGGTCATTCTGGCCCGCTGGCTGCTCACGCACCCTGAGTACCTGATCCTCGATGAACCTACACGGGGAATTGATGTTGGAACTAAGGTGGAAATTCAAAAACTTGTGCTCGCGCTCGCCGAAGACGGAATGAGCCTGACATTCATCTCTTCGGAAATTGACGAAATGCTTCGAACTTGTTCGCGATTGATCGTTATGAAAGACCGTGAAATTGTCGGAGAACTTCGTGGAATGAATTTGACGGAACACGATGTCATGCACGTGATCGCCGAAGGGAGAGTGTAATATGAACAGGTTGAAAACAAACTTATCTCATCTGTTCCTCCCCCTGTCGGTTCTGGTGATACTCATCATCATCAATCTGATAAAGGGTGCCGATTACTTCCGCCTGACCGTGGTCAACGGAGCCTTGTACGGGAGCATTCCGAATATCCTGTTCGGCGCCTCGGAGATGGTTATTCTGGCAATCGGTATGACCTTCGTGACCGCGGCCACACGAGGGCAGGACATCAGCGTCGGTGAGAGCGCCACCATTACGTCCGCCATATTTGTCCTGTACGTCTTACATGCCGGTCAGGTCACCGTGTGGACCATCCTGGCGGGTTTCCTCATAAGCTGCGTGGCCGGGTTAGTCATCGGCGCATTCAACGGTACCCTGGTTGCGGTATTCAAGGTTCAGCCAATGGTTGCATCCCTTATCCTGTTCACGGGGGGCAGATCCATCGCCTTTATGATTGACGGCAAATTATCTCCCATCCTGTCGAACAAGATATCGAACCAAATCGGTACTGTCATACCGGGAATACCGTTGCAGACGGCCATCATTCTGACTGCTGTCTTCATCGCAATCGTCGCAGTGGTACTCAAGATCACGAACCTCAGGCTTTATGTGGAGTCTGTGGGAATCAACCCAAGTGCTGCGCGCCTGAACGGCATCAACCCGAAAAAAATTATCTTCCTGACCTTTTTGATTATGGGAGTCTGTTCCGCGGTCGCAGGTTTCATCGCAGTGAACAAGGCGGGGCGCCACGACAGTGTCAATCTGCTCAAGTTTATCATGATGGACGCGATTCTTGCCGTAGCAATAGGCGGAAACTCGCTGAGCGGCGGAAAGTTCAGTATCACCGGTTCGATTATCGGCGCGTACACGATAGAGATGCTGAACAGGACCCTGCTCAGGCTGGACGTAAAACCCGAGACGCTGCCTGCCTTCAAGGCGGTTTTCATTATCATTCTCATGGTCGTTTCATCGCCAGTGGTCAGGGGTTATGCCAGGAAAATCCTGGACAGAGCGCGAACCTGGGGACTTATACGAAGTGTATTCATGCGAAATGCACCCAAAGATGCAGAGGTTTCCAACACGGACACACCTGTGAAGAGGGAGGAGTAGGATGGGAGCTCTGAACACAACGAAAACAAAACTATCGAATTCGAATCTGCTGTTTCTCATCGCCGCGGTCATCTTTGTACTGATGTACGTGTTTGCCATCATCAGTTTTCCACGCAGTTTCCTGCAGTTTCAGACCTTCTTTGACTTGTTCAACCTGAACGCTGCCCTTATTATCATGACCCTGGGCTTAAGCATCGTTATGATCGTAGGCGGCATCGACATTTCCATCGGCTCAGTGTGTGGCCTGGTAACCATGGCCTGTGCCATGTTGCTGGAATCGGATGTGGGGAGCGTGTGGGGCGCCTTGCTTCTTGCGTTAGGCATAGGTATCGCGTTTGGTCTCTTGCACGGATATCTCATTGCCTATCTGGACATACAGCCATTTATCATAACGCTGGCAGGGTTGTTCCTGGCGAAAGGACTGGTGACGACACTCCATAAAGATCCGATCAACGTCACCATGCAGGCTTTCGTGAAACTGAGGGATTTTAAAATGGTGATTCCCTGGCTGGGCACGAAAAACAGGCTGGGCGTCTTCATTCCGTGTGAAATCAAACCAGGCGTCATCGTTGTGGTTGTCCTTGTTGTCCTTTTCGCCGCCCTTATGAAGTGGTCGCGTTTCGGGCGCAATGTCTACGCTGTTGGCGGCAATAGTCAGAGCGCTCTGATGCTCGGGATCAACGTCAAGAGAACGATCTTCTTCTCATACGTGATATGCGGATTAACGTCCGGTATCGCAGGCTTTGTGTTCATCATGACAACAGGAGCTGGCAATATTGGAAACGGGGCGTTGTTCGAAATAAAAGCCATCGCCTCGAATGTCATCGGCGGCATTCTGCTCAACGGCGGCGTGGGTAACCTGCTTGGCGCGCCCATAGGCACACTGACTCTTCTGATCATCAACGAACTGATCCGTGCGGCGGGTGTCCAATCTAATTATCAAGCGATCATAAGCGGACTCTTGCTGTATCTCTTCATTGTGATGCAAAGCGTCGTTATGTCGTTGCGTGGCAGGAGGGAATTCAGACTTGCGCTACTCGCGCCCTGGCTACGGCTGCCGGGCATGAAAAAAGCCGAGAACTAAGCCCTCTTGCCCACTATAAAATAAAGGTAATTATTTAGGAGTGCTAAAGCTTGCTTTGGCAAGGCGACAACGTCGCCTCAAGTGCGCAATGATCTCGCTCATTCGTGGTCAAAGCAAACTTTGACACTCCTATAACTAAATACTTAAATAGAGATGAATCAGTATAATGAGAGAAACCTGTTAAATTCATAGCAAATATTCGCTCTGCTTCTTTCGGTATCATGGCGCGAATTTTTACCCTGAGATACTCAATAGTTACCTGCATCAAGAACAAGAGCCAATTGCTACCATTATGAAAAAATATCGTCATTGGCTGGTCTAAAACACTCTGGTCACTTTCATAAGTAGGAAACATAATTGTTTGAAAATACAGAGGATGTCTAACGATCTGCTTGCACCGGAGTGCAAAAGGCGGGCCGAAAAATTGGTGGCCAACCCCACGTCCGGTGCTGCCCGCCCTTTGCGCCAGGTGACGCCGCGTGTACAGTCCCCCAAAAAGGCACAGAAAAAAACAGTTATTGCAGTATGATTGCGTAGAGCGAAGAGGTCGAACATGCGCTTGCAGCAAACTTCGCAGGCAACGTTGATCGAAAAACAGGGAAGAACAGCGGCATGTTCTTCCCTGTTTTTGTCTTGACAGGAATACAGGGGCGTATCATGGTCTTTTTTTAACATCACCAGCCGCGCTCTTGACAAATTCTCCGCGCACGCCTATCTTCATCGAATAGAGATGAAACAAAAGGAAAAAGAGTTAAAACGATGAACAGAATGTATGCCTTCGATGACCGCCGCCGAAGCGACGCAATAATTTTTTAACGACTATGGCACTAATTCGAAAAACACACCGCACTTCGCAAGAAGCCTTAAAAGCCTTGCTCCTCACATCCTGCCAGCAGCACCGGCTGAAACCGACGCTGAAATGGCCGCGCGATTTCGCCTTTGAAACTTCGGCGCTTGGCACAACCGTGCGCGGCGAAATCCTGGAACATGAATTGGTCGTGGAGATTTCCGGCCTCTTCGCCAAACGCGCCATGCAGGAATTACATGAACGCTGGGAACGTCTTGAACTTCAAGGCATTGTGTAATCCTGTCACAATATGCGCCTTTCGTTGGCAGGGGCGAGGTCTCCTCGCCCTGCCTGATGATCGGACATTTCGCTTTTTTCGTTTTCTCTCACGAAATGAACTTGACAAGCGCCATTGATCTGATCTCAAATACAGAACATTCGCAATCCCAGACACATCCACAGTATAATGCACATTAAAGAAGGAGAGTGACCGGATAACGCCCGATAACGGGTATGTCCGCGTGACAGCACACGCCCATGACAGAACGATTAGTGCCGCAGCTTATCCTGAAAAATAGAAGCTACCGACGGTTCGATGAATCCGTCAAGATGTCCCATGAGACGCTCGAAGACCTCGTCAATCTCGCCAGACTCTCCGCCTCCGGCGCCAACCGTCAGCCACTGAAGTTCATGTTATCCAGCGATCCCCAGAAGAATGCAATGATCTTTCCGCATCTTGCCTGGGCAGGCTATTTGACCGATTGGGCGGGGCCGGAAGACGGAGAACGCCCGTCAGCCTACATCGTTATTCTTGGCGATACGGAGATTTCGAAAAATGTCGGCTGCGATCAGGGCATTGCCGCGCAAAGCATCCTGCTCGGCGCGGTTGAACTCGGCTTCGGCGGCTGCATGATCGCCTCCATCAAAAAGCAGGAATTACAACACGCCTTAGGTTTGCCCGAGCGTTATGAGATTCTGTTGGTGATTGCGCTGGGCAAGCCAAAAGAAACCGTTGTCGTCGAAACAGTGGCGGAAGACGGCAACATCAAATACTGGCGCGATGCGCAAGGCGTGCATCATGTCCCGAAACGCACGCTTGATGAGTTAATTGTGTAATCACAGGAGGCGCACTATGAAACGATGGTGGCAGAAGGCGATGCTCAGCGCGATCATGACCGTGAGTCTGTTGGGCTGCGCTCGTCATAAAGGGCCGGGACCGTTGCTTGAAGGCCGGGAGCTTGAAAAAGAGGGAAAATATACCGAAGCATTAACGCATTATCAAAAAAACATCAAAGATGCCGACTTTCGCGACACCTGCATTCACAATCTGCATTACCTGTATGGCGATATTCTCAGCGCGATGGAGGCGATCAATGCCAGCGCTGCGCCGTCAGCCGTTCAATATTATCAATTGGGGCAGGCGTATTACGACAAAGCGGCGTCCTATCCCGACGAAACGGCCTTTCTCGGCAACGTGACAATGGATTTAAAAGCCTACTCGCTTCAGGAAAGTTCCCGGCATCGCGAACGCGCGTTGACGGCGATAGATACTGCGGTAAACATGCAGCCGAATCTCGCGGATGCGGCCTTATTGCAAGGAATTCTCTATGAAGAACAAGAACAGCCGGACAAGGCCATTGCCGTGTATCAGAAGTTGCTGATTCAGGGAATTGAGCAAGCTCCGGTCTATTATCGGTTAGCGCCCTTGTTATATGATCGCGGAGAAACAACGCTGGCAATAGATATCGCCCAGCAAGGCGCGGCGCAATTTTCCTCTGATGCGCAGGCGCATCTTGTGTTAGGCAATCTGTATGCTTACGAAGGCCGCGACGAAGACGCGATTAATGCGTATCGCCGGGCATTGTGCATCGATCCGCATCTCATCGAAGGCTATTATCGGATTGTCCAGTATTATTTCGGTTTCAATAAGCTCATTGACGCAGAGCGCGTCTTGAAATTCGCGGTCATGAATAATCCGGATTCCGCACCATTAAGCCAATTTTACCGATCTGTGGCCGCAATGATTGACCGACAACATCTTGAAATGGCGAACCAAATATTTAATGATTTTAATGGAGATCCCGGCACAACGAATATTACCCAGATCAATATTGCGGAACAAACTCCGGCGTTGCAGTTGCAATATTATGATCTGCGGATGCAGCTTGTGCAGCGCCAGCGCCCGTATCGCCTGCCATGCGCGGCAGAGAAGGAGAATCCATATTTCGAAACGCAATTGCGCAATACGCAGGAGGAAGTAAACAAAATTTTAGCCCTGCTTCAGGCCCCTGAAGTTGACGAGGACGCAAGTAAACAGGCGGAGACGCC
>DF820458.1:206472-211870 GCA_000739515.1 Candidatus Moduliflexus flocculans | reverse complement strand
ACAAAATTTTAGCCCTGCTTCAGGCCCCTGAAGTTGACGAGGACGCAAGTAAACAGGCGGAGACGCCATGATCAGGGCTGTTAAATTCTGTCGTGGCGAGTGAGCGTCAATGACGAAGCCTCCCTCTCCAACCAGATGGCTTCGTCGTTGGCACTCCTCACCATGACACTGTGTGGTGAGAACCTAACAGTCCTGCCCATGAGGGGGAAGTTCTGGCAAAAAGATGACTTTTTCGTTGACAATTCTCCCGGCTCTCAGAGAAATACGTTCCGATTTTGAGAAGATGAGGTGGCATAACGCCGTTTGATGCGGCGCGGAATGCCATGATAAATAACCGGGATGCGCTGCGAGGCGCTCCCCATCTCTTAGTGTAAAAGAGGGAAGAGCAATGGCAGAAAAAAAGACGTTGGCAATTATCGTCGGCGGTGGGCCGGCTCCGGGCATTAACGGCGTGATTGGCGCCGCAACAATCGAAGCAATCAACCGGGGGATGCGCGTCCTCGGCATTTATGATGGTTTTCAATGGCTGGCGAAAGGCGACACCAGTCATGTCGAAGAATTGACGATTCATGGCGTCTCCCGCATCCATTTTCAGGGTGGCTCTGTATTGAGAACGTCGCGCGAAAACCCGACGAAAGACCCGAAGAAGATGGAAAATGTCGTGAACAGCCTCCTGAAATTAGGCGTGGATTATTTGATTACTATCGGCGGCGACGATACCGCTTATTCATCACGTCAGGTGGACGCACATGCAAACGGCAAAATCAAAGTGGCGCATGTGCCCAAAACCATTGATAATGATTTGCCGCTGCCAAGTTATGCCTATACCTTCGGGTATCAGACGGCTCGTCACGTTGGGGCGCAGATCATTCAGAATTTAATGGAAGATGCCGAAACCGCGAATCGGTGGTATTTTGTCGTGGCGATGGGACGCCATGCCGGGCATCTCGCCTTAGGTATCGGCAAAGCCGCCGCCGCCACGCTGACCATCGTGCGCGAAGAATTCGAACTCAACGGCAAAACGACAATTCCGTTGAAACAGGTGTCTGACATTATTCTCGGCACGATTATCAAACGCTTAGTGATGGGACGTCCGAACGGCGTGGTCGTGATTGCCGAAGGTGTTGCGGAAATCGTGGACGAAAAAGACCTGCAAGATTTAGCGACCGCCGAACGCGATGAATTCGGTCATGTCCGCCTCGCGGAAGTCGATTTCGGCGATGTGCTGAAAAAAGATATTCAAGCCCGATTAAAAGAATTAGGCGTGAAAATGACCGTGATTTCGAAAAACGTGGGCTACGAACTGCGCTGCGCCGCCCCGATCCCGTTCGACGCCGAATACACCAGAGAATTGGGCTATGGCGCTGTCCGCTTCCTGTTGGAAGGCGGCACGGGCGCGATTGTGACTGTTCAAGCGGGCGAATTTGTGCCGATGTATTTCGCCGATGTGCTCGATCCGAAAACGAATAAAACCAAAGTCCGCATGTTAAATGTGAAAGCCAATTCTTACGAAGTCGCGCAGCATTATATGATCCGCCTGACCGTCGAAGATTTTGAGGATGCTGAAAAGCTGGCGGCATACGCAAAAGTCGCGAATATGACGCCGGAAGCCTTCAAAGAACGATTCGCTTATACCGCATGGAAATTGGAAGACTAATCTGTCTTCCTCGTATTATCAGAGAAAGGCGAATAGTTCATTCTGTCTTTCGCAGCAGTAGGAAGGGCACATGCGAATGTGCCCTTCGCGTTTACGCGCATGAATAAAATAATCGGCATTTTGACTGGCGATGGCGATTGTCCCGGCATTAACGCTGTGATTCGGGCAGTCGTAAGAAAATCCATCGTCTATGGCAACACTGTCATCGGGTTTCGAAAATCCTGGAAGGGGATTTTGGAAAAAGATATTTACCCGCTCGACATGAACGCGGTCTCAGATCTGATGGCGAAAGGCGGAACGATTCTTGGCAGTTCGCGCACCAATCCCTTCAAATATGAAGAAGGCCCGGAAACGATTCTCAAACATCTTCGCGAATTAAACGTCGAAGCATTAGTCGCTGTTGGCAGCCTTGATACGCTGATGGTGGCAGAAAAACTCTTCGAACGCGGATGCCCGGTGGTCGGAATTCCCAAAACGATTGATAACGATTTGCCGCTGACTGACCGAACCTTTGGGTTTGACACCGCCATTTCGACCGTGACAGAAGTGATTGACCGCGTCCATTCCACCGCAGAATCCCATGATCGCGTCATTATCATCGAAGTTATGGGGCGCTATACCGGCTGGATTGCCACGTATGCCGGCATTGCGGGGGGAGCGGATTGCATCCTGATTCCTGAAAAGCCATTCAGCATTGATGATGTCTGCAAACTGATCCGACGGCGCCACCAGCGCGGCAAGGATTTTAGCATCATTGTCGCGGCGGAAGGCGCGCGCCCGAAAGAACATAACCGCTTTATCGTGAAGACCGACCGCGTTGATGAATTTGGTCATAAACAATTGGGCGGCATTGGCAATTTTATCGCACAGGAAATCGAACGCCTCACCGGTTTCGAGACGCGCGTCACGATTTTAGGTCCCATGCAGCGCGGCGGAGCGCCGACAGCATTTGATCGAGTGCTTGCGACCAGATTTGGCGTGAAGGCGGCGGATATGGCCGAGCGCGGAGCGTATGGTAAAATGGTCAGCCTGCAAGGAAATGATATTATCGAAGTCAAGCTCTCTGATCTGATTGATAAGGTCAAACCCGTTGATTCCGCGTTGTATGAAATCGCTGAGGTGTTTTTCGGATAGTCCGCGGAACACTCGGAAACATCGGGGAATTTGCGCATGACGCTTGACACATCATGGAGACTTTTCTCATGCCAGAGTTACGAAAAGACGCCATTATCGGGCGCTGGGTGATCATCTCGACAAACCGAGGGAAACGCCCATCCGATTTTGGAGCAACTATCGAAGAAAAACGCGGCGGTTTCTGCCCATTTTGTGAAACCCATGAAGCCACGACCCCGCCTGAAATTTTCGCGTATCGCGCGTCGGGAACTGCGCCGAACAGTCCGGGCTGGACGTTGCGTGTTGTGCCGAACAAATTCCCCGCCTTGCAAATCGAAGGAGATTTAGATAAAGTGGGCGATGGCATGTTCGACAAAATGAGCGGCATCGGCGCGCATGAAGTCTTTATCGAAAGCCCGCTTCATGATATGACCATCCCGAAAATGGCCTTACCTGATCTTGAAAAGCTCTTCTGGGGATTTCGCGAGCGCGTGCTCGATTTGAAAAAAGATCGCCGATTCAAATATATCATGCTTTTCAAAAATTATGGCTCTGCCGCTGGCGCATCATTAGAACATCCGCATTCGCAGTTGATCGCGCTGCCAGTCGTGCCGTTGGTCGTCCAACAGGAGATGCAGGGCGCAAAAGCGTACTACGATTATAAAGATCGCTGCGTGTTTTGCGATATTCTTCATCAGGAAAAATCTGCGGGCATTCGCGTCATCAGCGAAAATGACGATTTTTTCGCGTTAAGCCCTTACGCGCCGCGCTTTCCATTCGAAACCTGGATCGTGCCCAGGCAGCATTCATCGGTATTTGAGAATGCGACTAATGCGCATTTCGCGAATTTAGCCAAAGCCTTGCAAGACACGATTACCCGTTTAGACAAAGTGTTGCAGGACCCGCCATACAATTTTATTATTCATAATGCGCCCTTGCAAGAAGAACATGATGTCCCCTATTATCACTGGCATATTGAGATTATTCCGAAACTGACGAAAGTTGCAGGATTTGAGTGGGGGACGGGATTTTACATCAATCCGACTCCGCCGGAAGATGCGACCAAATTTTTACGAGAAGTTGATCTTTCATAACTGGTTATGGAATCGCAACATGCGCGAGCCTGCAAGCAAGAGCGTTCTCGGAGCGTGAGAGGAACGCTCTCAGGCTCAGGCGTCTTGCGAAAAGCGTATGAAGATTCTGATAGTTTCCCCAGAAATAGCGCCGTTTGTGCCAGAATGCGGCCTGGCAGAATTTGCCAGTTTCCTTCCCGAAGCGTTAAGCCAACGTGGCCATGATGTCAGGGTGATCACGCCCAAATACAAAATCACCGAAGACGCCGCGTTCGGGCTGCGCCTCTGTGTCGAACGGCTCGACATCCCGATTTCGAACCGCAAAGAACCATGTTCCGTCTTAGAAGGGCGGCTGCGTCAATCTGTGCCGGCGTATTTTGTAAAAAATGATACCTACTATCGCCGCGATTATCTCTATGGCGATTCTCAGGGAGAATACCCCGATAATGCAGAACGGTTTATCTATTTTTCCCGGAGCATTCCTGAAATTTGCAAAGCGCTCCGATTTTTCCCGGATGTCATCCACTGCTGCGACTGGCAGAGCGGACTTGTTCCGGTTTATTTAGGAGAAATGTACCGCAAAGACCCTGATTTTGCGGAAACCGGCACGCTGTTTACGGTCTATAAACTCGCGAGTCAAGGGCTCTTCTGGCACTATGACATGCATCTCACTGGGTTAGGCTGGGATCTCTTCACGCCTGACGGCATCGAATATTACGGCAAAATCAACCTGCTCAAAGCCGGAGTGATGTGGGCGGATATCATCAGCACAGTCAGCCCAACCTATAGCAAAGAAATTCAGGCGAAGGAATTCGGCGTCGGACTTGAAGGCGTCTTCCAATATCGCAGCAAAGACCTGTACGGCGTGATTCATGGGGTTGATTATTCTGTCTGGAATCCTGAAACAGACCCGCTTATTGCGAAAACCTATTCCGCCAAATCCTTGAAAGGCAAACACACCTGTAGAAAAGCGCTGCTGGAAGCGTTTCACCTGCCTTCAGAGACGACCCAGCCAGTGATCGGCATGATCTCGCCGTTAAAAGATGAAAAAGGGATTGATTTCGTGACGGATACTCTCGAACAGATGATGAACCTCGGCCTTTCGCTTATCATTATGGGCACGGGGACGGAAAAATATCACAAATTGTTCCATCTGATGCGAGACAAATATCCTCAGCAGCTTGGCGTGCTGTTGGAAGATGAACCTGCCATGGCGCATAAAATCGTGGCGGGCGCGGATATGCTGCTGATGCCGTCGCGCTATGAGCCGTGTGGCCTGCATCAACTCTATGCGCTAAAATATGGCACCATTCCAATTGCAATGGCCATCGGCAACTTGAACGATACGATTAAACCGTTTAATCCCGGAAAAAACAGCGGCACAGGTTTTCTTGTCGGTCAACAACAGGCCAGTGCCCTCCTGTCCGTTATCGAATTGGCGTGCGCGACGTATCAGAACCATGCGGTCTGGAATGTGCTTGTCCGCCAGGCAATGGCAGAAGATTTCTCCTGGAACGTCACCGCAAACGCTTACGAACGCCTCTATCAACAGGCG
>DF820458.1:204620-206415 GCA_000739515.1 Candidatus Moduliflexus flocculans | reverse complement strand
GGCAATGGCAGAAGATTTCTCCTGGAACGTCACCGCAAACGCTTACGAACGCCTCTATCAACAGGCGCAACGCACGCATCGTCAACATGTATCATGAACGGCGAGAATGTCGAACTGCACATCCTGAACCATATCAGCCAACTGGTGCATCTCAATCTTCCCTGGGAAGAACGGATGCACCAGATTGTCAGTCGGCTTGCAGAGTTGACGCATTCAGACGCCTGTTCGATCCACCTTCAAAAAGACCAGACTCGTATGCAGCACTTTGTCAGCGGTCTGGAACCTCAGCAGCTTGAAACACTTCAGTATCATCTGCGCCCGGAATATGGCGAAGAACGCCAGGCGTCGCCGACTGAAAACCTTCCCTGGAAATGCACATCGCCGATGTTGCTCCGACAAATTGGGGATGAGCGCGATGTGACGATATTTCGCACCGTCTTCGTGACCCCGATTTTAAATGAGATGCATCGGTGCATTGGGTCAATCGCTCTCTGGCATCATGCGTGTCGAACCTATACGGCTGATGAGCGCCTGATGCTTTCCACGCTCGCGCTGCTGCTGTTTGGCATGCTCAAATATGTCCGCCTCAACGCCAAATTAGAGCGAAAACTTCAGGAACAAGCCAGGATTTACGAATTGGGCAAAGCGCTGAGTTCGACCATGAATATTGACGAATTGCTCGAACAGATCGCAAAAATCAGCGTCGAATTGACAAGCGCGCGCGGCTGCGTGCTGTGGTTGTTAAATCGAGAACAAACGCTTTTAGAGATCAAAGCCTCCGCTGGCGATGTGGTGACAGAGACGCCGCTGCCGTATCTCTTTGCGGGTGAGGGGATTGCCTGGAAAGTGGTTGAAACAGGCTCACCAGTCAAAATAGACGATCTGACCGATGAATTGAAAGCGCATGAGATTGTCACCTCAATTGCCTATTCGTTAATTTGCGTGCCGATTATCGGCAAAGAAGGCGTTGTTGGCGCGATTGCCGCGTTTGATAAACATCCAGAAGGCGGCAATCACTGCTTTTTGGATGACGATTTGAACCTGCTGCTCTCGTTTGCCGGTCATGCTGCGATTTCTATCGAACATGCGCGATTTTATGAACGCATGGAAGAGTTAGCGTTAGATAATCTGCTGCGCCTGCGCGAGCTTTCCATTCTCTATCACATCAATACCGCCATGCGCTCCACCGTTCGGCTGAACCGCCTGCTGCGCATTATTCTGACCGGCGTCACGATCAGCGGCGGCTTAGGTTTCAATCGCGCCATTTTGCTGATGGTGAACGAACGCGCTCAAACGCTTAAAGGAATTCTTGGGATTGGCCCGGAGTCGGGAAACGACGCGAATAAAATCTGGCAGGAAGAAACGACCAGACAGCGGTCGCTCGTTGAAATGATTACAGAAGTGCCTGATGATGAACTCTACGAAGAAAATGACTTCGAAAAAATCGCCAAAAGTATCTGGCTGCCATTAACCCCCGAACAAGGAGTGTTTGCCAAAACCGCCTTGGAGCGTCGCCCCTTCAATGTTACCAATGAGCGCGAATGCGAGGAGGATTGCACCTATATTAAAGAAATTCTTGATATCGAACGCTTTGCCACCGTGCCGTTAATCGTGCGGAATCAGGTGATTGGCGTGATTTATGTGGATAATAAGTATAACAATGTGCCAATTTCCGATGACGATTTGAATTTTTTGCAGATGTTTGCCAATCAAGCCGCCTTAGCGATTGACAACGCCACGCTGTATTCGAATATTGAAAAACGCAACCAGGAATTGCAGGAAGTTCAGGATCGGC
>DF820458.1:195668-204362 GCA_000739515.1 Candidatus Moduliflexus flocculans | reverse complement strand
GACAACGCCACGCTGTATTCGAATATTGAAAAACGCAACCAGGAATTGCAGGAAGTTCAGGATCGGCTCGTCCAGATGGAAAAATTGACCGCGCTGGGGAAAATGGCCGCTGACATTGCGCACGAAATCCGCAATCCAATTATCTGCGTCGGCGGATTTGCCCGCCGGTTGTTGAGCGACGAGTCTCTGAACGAAAAACAACGGAAATATGTCAATATCATTTCTGAAGAAGCGATTCGACTTGAAGCAATTTTGCAAGATGTGCTTGTTTTTTCAAAAGAGACGCACGTGCGTTTCGAACAATGTAACGTCAACGCCATTATCAAAGGCGCGTTGGAGTTATTGGATTTGGAAATCCACGATAAAGACATCGAAGTCAATACATTCTTCTTCAAAGACCTTGACACGATTTACGCCGATATGCAGCAGTTGAAGCAGGTATTCATCAATTTGCTGACCAATGCGCTGCAACAGGTTGCGGAAAAGCAGGGACGGATCAATGTGATGACCTATAACACGCTGTCGCTGAAAGGCGGCGTGACCATCGAAGTCAGCGATAATGGCGGCGGCATTCCGGCGGAAATCATAGACAATATATTTAATCCGTTTTTTACCACCAAAGGGACAGGAACAGGTCTGGGGCTGGCGATTATCAGAAAAATTATCGAAAATCATCACGGGAATATCAATGTTCGCAACCGGCCAGGCGTGGGAGTCACATTCGTGATTAATCTGCCCGGAGACCCCAGAGACGCTGGGCAGCAAGAGCTGCAAAACGCCGCCGCTTGAAGTCAACCGTTTTTATCTATGACTGCTCTGACAACATGTGAATGATGGATAATGCCATGTAGGGGCAGACCCCTGTGTCTGCCCTGTTGTTCGGAGTTCGTGCGAACACAGGGGGTTCAGAGGGGAGATGTCATGAATATCTTTGACTTTCGCGACCGACTAATCGAAGATTATGCGCAATATGTCAGAAGTTTTTTCCGAATCAATGATCAGAGAATCCGCCGCCATGTCGAGCAGCAATTCGACAGCGGCTTGCTCTGGCCGGATCCGCTGATTCAACTCAATCCATTTTTCGAGTCCGGCGGCGCGATTGCCGAATTGGTCGAGGCCAACACGCTGCATCCTGAATGCCGGCAGATTTTTCAGCGCAAGAAAGACAAGATCACCGGCATCGGCCAGCCCTTGCGCCTGCACAAGCATCAATTCGAGGCGATTCAACTCGCGCAGCGCGGCCTCAATTACGTGCTAACCACCGGCACTGGCTCTGGCAAAAGCCTCTCTTACATCATTCCTATCGTCAATCACGTCCTCAATCAGGGGAGCGGGCGCGGCATTCAGGCGATTATTATTTACCCCATGAACGCGCTCGCCAACAGCCAGGTGCAGGAATTGGAGAAATTTCTCTGCTACGGTTACGGCGATCATCCGCCCGTCACCTTTAAAAGTTATACCGGTCAGGAAAACCGCACCGCAAAAGATGACATCATCCAGCATCCGCCGGATATTCTGCTGACAAACTATGTGATGCTGGAACTGATTATGACGCGCACCGACGAACAGCCGTTATTAGACAAAGCGCGCGGGCTGCGGTTTCTGGTTCTGGATGAACTCCACACCTATCGCGGGCGGCAGGGCGCGGACGTGGCCTTGCTGATTCGCCGCGTGCGCGACCGGCTTGACGCGCCAGACCTGCAATGCGTGGGAACGTCGGCCACCATGTCCGGCGGCGCGATCTTTGCCGAACAGCAACGCGACGTGGCTGAAGCCGCGAGTTTGCTCTTCGGCGCGGAGGTGTGCCCGGAGCATGTGATCGGCGAAACCTTGCGGCGCATAACGCCTTCTCGGAATTTTGACGATTCGACAGAGCGGCAGCAATTAGTGGCGCGTCTGACTGACCCGGCCTTGAAACCGTCCAAAAGTTACGGCGAATTCACGCAAGACCCGCTTTCCATCTGGTTAGAGCAGACCTTCGGAGTCACTGAGGAAGCCGGAAATTCCCGCTTAGTCCGTTGCCAGCCGCAGACGATTCGAGGCGAAAATGGGGCGGCTCGCAAGCTCTCCCGATTGACCGGCCTGCCGGAATCGCGCTGCGAGGCGGCCATCGTGCAGGGCTTGTTGGCGGGATATGACTGCGAGCCGCATCCTGAAACCGGCTTTGCGCCGTTTGCGTTCCGCCTGCACCAGTTTATCGGGCGGGGCGATACGGTCTATGCCACGCTTGAGCCGGAAGACGAGCGATACATCACCGTCGAAGGGCAAACGTTCCGGCCTGGACAGCGGGAAAAAATTCTGCTGCCATTAGCCTTTTGCCGCGAATGCGGGCAGGCGTATTACACGGTATGGGTTTCGAAGGAGAAACATTCGCATCAACGGCGCATCACCGCCCGCAAGATGAGCGATTACGCGGAAGATGACCGGATTCCCGCCTATCTGTATCTGAGCGCGGATGCTCCCTGGCCGGATGACCATGAGGAAATGCTGAGAAAACTCCCGGACGACTGGCTGGATGACGCCGGAAAACTCCGTTCGAACCGCAAAAAAGAACTGCCGCAGCCGTTGCGCCTGACTCCTGACGGCAGGGAAGATGCCGCCGGTCAGCGCGTCCATCTGATCGAAAAATCGTTCCGTTTCTGCCTGCGCTGCGGCGTCTCCTACGATATGCGGCAGCGCTCGGAATTCGTCAAGCTCGCCACCCTCAGTTCCGAAGGCCGCAGCACCGCCACCACGATTCTTGGCCTCTCTGCCATGACGCATTTGAGGGCGTGTCCAGAATTGCCGAACAAGCTGCTGAGTTTTACCGACAACCGCCAGGACGCCTCCTTGCAGGCCGGACACCTGAACGATTTTGTCGAAATCGCGCTGCTGCGAGCGGCATTGTATAAAGCCGCCCTTGACGCCGGCGCGGACGGCATCTCGCATGACGAATTGACGCAAAAAGTCTTTGCCGCGATCAATCTGCCGCTGACCGCGTATGCCGCCGATCCGGGCGTGCAGTATCACGCCTTGCAGGAAACGCAGCGCGCCCTGCGGGACGTGTTAGGCTACCGCCTCTATCTCGATCTGCGGCGCGGCTGGCGGATTACCACCCCGAACCTTGAGCAGTGCGGCTTGTTGACGATTCATTACATCTCCCTGCCGGAAATTTGTCAGGATCAAACGCTCTGGGGCAATCGCCATCCGCTGCTGGCAGCCGCCGCGCCGGAAATCCGCCAGAACATCGTCAAAACGCTGCTCGATTTCATGCGGCGCGAATTAGCCATCAAAGTCGAATATCTTGACACAGGGGCGCAGGATAGCCTCAAATCCCGCAGTTATCAACATCTGAAAGCTCCCTGGGGGATTGACGAGCATGAGCGCTGGATTCATGCGGCGATCTTGTTTCCGCGCCCTCGAAACAAAAAGGATAATGATTACGGCGGAAATGTCTATCTTTCCGCGTGGGGCGGGTTTGGTCAGTATTTGCGGCGGCGCAGCACATGGGGAGTGCTTTCGGAAAAAGTGACGCTCGAGGCGACGCAGCAGATCATTTTAGACCTTTTAGAATCCCTGCAAATCGCCGGAATCGTGCAATGCGTCATCGAGCCTTCGGGCAAGAACAAGGAGAAAGGGTATCAATTGACGGCGGGGGCGTTCCGCTGGCAGGCCGGAGACGGCGTCCGCGCTTATCATGACCCGATCCGCATTCCGAACCTGCCGGAAGAGGGCGGGCGCACCAATCCGTTTTTTGTGGAATTTTACCGCGCATCAGCGGCGAATCTCGCGGGCATCATGGCGAAAGAGCATACGGCGCAGGTCAGGCCAGACGAGCGCATCGTCCGCGAACATGCCTTCCGCAGCGGTGAACTCCCGATTCTGTTCTGCTCCCCGACAATGGAATTGGGGATTGATATTGCCGATTTGAACGTGGTGAATCTGCGCAACGTGCCGCCATCTCCGGCGAATTACGCGCAGCGCAGCGGACGGGCGGGGCGCAGCGGGCAGCCTGCGTTAGTCTTTACCTACTGCTCCACCGGCAGCCCGCACGACCAATATTTTTTCAAGCGCCCGGAGCAGATGGTGGCGGGGCAGGTGTCAACGCCGCGCATTGATTTGACGAACAAGGATTTGATTCGCGCCCATATTCAGGCGATCTGGCTCGGCGAAAGCCGGGTGTCATTAGGCACAACCCTGAAAGACACTGTCGTTACGATTGATCCCCCGGCATTGACGCTGCCGCTGCAAGAAACCATTCTACACGCGCTGCGCGACGATCAGGTTCGCGCCAGAACCGCCCGCCGGGCGCGGCACCTGTTAAGCATGATTCCGCCGGAAGCGTCGGAGCGGCAGGATGAACGCGAAGAATGGCTGCAAGCGGTGTTGCAGCAGTTGCCGCAGGAATTCGAACGCGCCTGCGAGCGGTGGCGGACGCTTTACCGCGCTGCCTATAATCAGGCCGAGACGCAGGGAAAAATCGTGCTTGATCCGTCCCGTTCCTCCGACGAAAAAAAGCAGGCCAAATCCCTGCGAAAACGGGCGGAGGAGCAGATCGATCTGCTGACCGAAGCGAAGAACGTCACGCAGTCCGATTTTTACAGCTACCGCTATTTCGCCAGCGAAGGCTTTCTGCCGGGCTATAACTTCCCGCGCCTCCCGCTTTCCGCCTTTATTCCTGGGCGAGAGCGTCAAAAAGGGAACGACGAATATCTCTCGCGCCCGCGCTTTTTGGCGATCTCCGAATTCGGACCCCGCACGATTATTTATCACGAAGGTTCGCGCTATGTCGTCAATCAGGTCATTCTCCCGGTCGGCCACGACGAATTGGTCACGACGCAGGCGAAAATCTGCGCGTCATGCGGCTATCTGCATGAAAACACCAGCCGCGACCGCTGCGAACTGTGCGACGCCGTATTGCCTGCGCCGCGCCCGAATCTGTTCCGCTTGCAGAACGTCTCCGCCAAACGGCGCGACCGCATCAATTGCGACGAAGAGGAACGGACGCGCATGGGCTACGACCTGATCACCTCGCTGCAATTTCAGCGCGACGCCGGGCGGCCAGGCTGTCAGACCGCGCAAGTGCTGCATGATTCCGCCCTCGTCGGACAGTTGACGTATGCGGAAACGGCGACGCTCTGGCGCATCAATCTCGGTGAGCGCCGGAGCAAAAGCAAAGACGGCTTTGTCTTAGATACGGAACGGGGGTTCTGGCAGAGCGCCGAAACCTTCGCCGACGATGAGGAGGTTGAAAAAGACCCCTCTTCCGGTCGCCTCGAAAAGGTCGTGCCGTATGTCACGGATCGCCGCAACTGCCTGTTATTTCAGCCGCAAGAGCCACTTACGGCGAAAGAGATGATCACGTTGCAGGCCGCGCTCAAAAACGCGATTCAAATCCGGTATCAATTGGAAGATAACGAATTGGCGGTCGAACCGCTGCCGGATTCTGACAATCGGCGCATTCTGCTCTTTTACGAAGCGGCAGAAGGGGGCGCGGGCGTTCTGAAACGGCTGATTTCCGAGGCGTCGGCGCTTTCTGAAATCGCGAAAGCCGCGTTGGAACTCTGCCATTACGATCCCGAAAATGATGTTGATTTGCGCCACCATCCTCGCGCCAAAGAGGATTGCGAGGCGGCCTGCTATCATTGTCTGATGAGCTATTACAACCAGCGCGATCATGCTTCGCTGGATCGAAAGACCATTCGCGGCTTTTTGAAGACGTTACAGAGCGCGCATGTCGTCAGATCGCCCGGAAGCAAGCCTCGCGCCGAGCATTTAGACGGCCTGCTTGAGCAATGCGGCTCAGAGCTTGAACGCGCCTGGCTGCGCTTATTGGAGCAGCATGATTGCCGCTTGCCGACGCACGCCCAGAAATTCATCGAAAAATGCCGCACACGCCCGGACTTTTTCTATGACGACGAGACGCAGGCCGTGATTTACGTAGATGGCACGCCGCATGATTTCCCCGACCGCCAGCGGCGCGACGCCGAGCAGCAGGAATGTCTGGAAGATCGCGGCTACTGCGTCATCCGCTTTTCGCATCAAGACGACTGGCTAAATATTTTGACGCAGCATCCCGACGTATTTGGAAAACGAGACGACAGCCCCGCCTGAACTCGTTCCACGCGGAGCGTGGAACGAGAGAAAAGATTTGCCCTGAAAGGGCAACAGCGTTTCCAGCACCCCTTCAGGGCGCGTCTGCCTGGGCTGTTTATCCAGGGGATAAATCCCCTGTCTGTATTCTTTTGCCCTTTCAGGGCATGCATCATGCGGCGAGCAAAGGCTGTCAGACACCTTCAAGGTGTCTGACAGCTATGTCATAACGTGTTGTGTTAATATAGAGATTTTTAAAGATAACCCACCCCTAACCCCTCCCAGGAGGGGAATTTTCGCATTGCGCATCATTCCGCGATTCCCCTCCTGGGAGGGGTTAGGGGTGGGTTGTAAATATGTCCTTTGCCGTTGGTTCATTAGTGACTGCGAGAAATCGCGAATGGGTCGTGCTGCCAGAGTCGCAGGACGATCTGTTGCTGCTCCGTCCGTTAGGCGGCAGCGATGACGAAATTACCGGCATTCTGCCGCAATTAGAGGCTGTCGAACCGGCGCAATTCCGACTGCCAGACCCGACGCGGGCGGGGGACGCGCGTTCCGGGCGTTTGCTGCGGGATGCGGCGCGGCTTGGGTTTCGCTCAAGCGCCGGGCCGTTCCGCTCGTTTGCCAGCATCGCGGTGACGCCGCGCCCGTATCAACTTGTGCCGCTGCTGCTCGCGTTGAAGCTTGACCCCGTCCGCCTGCTGATCGCCGATGACGTGGGAATCGGCAAAACCATCGAGGCGGGCTTGATTGCCAAAGAACTCCTTGCGCGGGGGGAAATCTCGCGCTTCGCGGTGTTGTGTCCGCCGCATCTCGCGGAACAGTGGCAGCGGGAACTCCGGGAGAAATTTCATCTTGACGCGGAATTGGTGCTGGCTTCCACCGCCCGGCGGCTTGAGCGGGAATGCCGCGTGGGGCAAAGCCTGTTCGAAGTTTATCCGCAGGTGATTGTGTCATTAGATTACATTAAATCACCGCAGCGCCGCGACGAATTTTTGCGCACCTGCCCCGAATGCGTGATTGTGGACGAAGCCCACACCTGCGCGTATGGTTACGGCAATCGCGGCGGCGGGCAGCGGCGGTTCGAATTGATCAGCGACCTCGCGGCACATCCGGCGCGGCATCTGCTGCTCGTCACGGCGACGCCGCACAGCGGCAAAGAAGAGGCGTTCCGCTCGCTCTTGGGGCTGCTGAATCAGGAGTTTCTGAGCTTTCCCGACGATTTGAGCGGCAAGCCGAACGAGCCGTTCCGCCGCCGGTTAGCCGCCCATTTCGTGCAGCGCCGCCGCGCCGACATCCGCCATTACGTCAACGCCGACACGCCGTTTCCAGAGCGGCAGGACGCGGAAGAGACCTATAAATTGACGCCGGACTATAAGCGCCTGTTTCAGCGCGTGTTGAGTTATACCCGCGAAACCGTCACCGAGGCGGGCATGACCGCATTTCGCCAGCGCGTCCGGTGGTGGTCGGCGTTAGCCCTGCTGCGGGCGCTTGCCAGCAGTCCGGCAGCCGCCGCCCTGACCTTGCGGACGCGGGCGTCGGCGGCAGAGGCCGATTCGCCGGAAGACGCCGACGACATCGGACGGCGCACCGTCTTAGACATGCTGGACGAGGAGAGCGCCGAGGGGCTTGATGTCATTCCGGGGAGCGATCCGGGGGAAGATGACGAGCCTGAAGAGCGGACGCGCCGCCGCCTGCTGGAGATGGCGCGGGAGGCGGAGCAGTTGCGGGGCAAGCAGGATCCCAAATTGCAGAAAATCATTCCGCTGCTGCAACAACTTGTGAAAGAGGGGTACAAGCCGATTCTCTTCTGCCGGTTCATCGCGACGGCGGATTACGTGGCGGACGCCTTGCGCGAGGCGTTGAGCGGGGTCGAAATCGCCTCGATTACCGGCACGCTCCCGCCAGCGGAACGGGAAGCGCGGGTGCAACTTCTCGCCGAACAGCCGAAGCGGGTGATGGTCTGCACCGACTGCCTGAGCGAAGGGATCAACCTGCAAGACCATTTCGACGCGGTGATTCATTATGACCTCTCCTGGAATCCGACGCGCCACGAACAGCGCGAAGGCCGGGTGGATCGCTACGGCCAGCCGAATCGCGCCGTCCGGGTACTGACCTTTTACGGCGTGGATAATCAAATTGACGGGATCGTGTTAGACGTGCTGCTGCGCAAACATCGCGCCATCCGCTCGTCGCTCGGCGTGTCCGTGCCTGTGCCGGTGGATTCCGGGCAGATTGTCGAAGCGATTTTCGAAGGGCTGCTGCTGCGGGGCAAATCGGATTTTTCCGCCGACCAGTTGTTCCTGTTCGACGCGCAAACCGCGCAGAAACAGCAGGCGTTGCATACGGCGTGGGAGGCGGCGGCGAATCAGGAAAAACGCTCGCGCACGCTTTTCGCGCAGGAGACGATCAGTTCGCAGGTGGAAGAGGTGCTGCGGGAATTGGAGGCGATGCGGCAGGCGATCGGCTCGGCGGTTGACGTGGAGCGGTTCACGCGGGAGGCGTTGCAGATGTACGGGGCGGCGGTCAGCCGGGGCGATGCGGCGCGGATTGACCTGAGCGGAGCGCCGACCGCCTTGAAAGACGCCCTGAATACCGATGGCGTCCTGACCGCCCGCTTTG
>DF820458.1:192444-195545 GCA_000739515.1 Candidatus Moduliflexus flocculans | reverse complement strand
CTGAGCGGAGCGCCGACCGCCTTGAAAGACGCCCTGAATACCGATGGCGTCCTGACCGCCCGCTTTGCGCTCCCGGTCAGCGAAGACGAAATCTATCTGCATCGCACGCATCCTTTTGTGGAAGGATTGGCGGCGCATCTGTTCGAAAGCGCGTTAGACCCGAAAAAAACGAGCATCGCCAGCCGGTGCGGAGCGATGCGGACAAACGCGGTCGAGGGGCGCACCACGCTGCTGCTGCTCCGGCTGCGCTATCATATCGTGACGAAACAGCAGGGGGAAGAATCGCCGCTGTTAGCCGAAGAATGCCGGATGATGGCGTTCGCCGGAGCGCCGGAACGCGCCCAATGGCTGGATGACGCGGCAGTCGAGCGGCTGCTGGACGCCGCGCCGGACATGAACATCAGCGCGGAACAGGTGCAGCGCTATCTTCAGGCTGTTTGCGACCAGTTCGACCTGCTGCGCCCGGCCTTGAATGACGCGGCGCAGCGCTACGGGCAAACGTTATTGGAGGCGCATCGCCGCGTCCGTCAGGTCGCGCAAGCCAAAGGCGTCTCCTACCGCGTCGAGCCGCAGCTCCCGCCGGATGTGTTAGGAATGTATGTCTTTTTGCCAGCGTAAATTCTCGTTCCACGCTCCGCGTGGAATGCCCGCACACCGCCGCTCTGCGGCGCGTACGGGACGCGGAGCGTCCGAGAAGTCGCGTTCCACGCAGAGCGTGGAACGAGGGAATGGTTTTTTTGCGGCACAGCCGTGAACTCCCCTCCTGGGAGGGGTTGGGGGTGGGTTCTCGACCAAGCGGAGGTCATTCTTTCAACAACCCACCCCTTGCCCCTCCCAGGAGGGGAATATACGGATTCGCAACACGAGGAACTATGCAAACCACGCGACGGAATATTTTTACGACGATTCAGACGGAAGGGGCGATTTTGCCCGCTGATTTGCTGCAACGGATTGCCGAGGGGGATCAGACGCTGGACGGCCTGACGCCGCAGGCGTATCATCTCATCGGCGGCGAAAAACTGAACGAGGCGATCAACCGCGCCTGGAATCGCCTGCTTGGGGCATGGGCGACCTTTCGCGCCGCGCTGACGAAACTCCCGGCGGACGACGCCGCCACCACCGTCACCCGTGAACGCTGGCTGCTGCCGCTGTTTCAGGAATTGGGCTATGGCCGCCTGATCGCCGCGAAAACGCTTGAGATCGGGGGCAAAAGCTATCCGATTTCGCATGGCTGGGATCGAACGCCGCTGCATCTTGTCGGCTGCCGGATTGATTTGGATCGCCGGACAGCGGGCGTCGCAGGCGCGTCGCGTACCAGTCCGCACAGCCTTATGCAGGAGGCGCTGAACCGCTCGGAAGATTTTCTCTGGGGCATGGTGACGAACGGCTTCAAACTCCGCATTCTGCGAGATAACGTCAGCCTGACGCGCCAAGCGTATGTCGAATTCGACCTCCAAACCATGTTCGAAGGGGAAGTCTATGCCGATTTCGTCCTCTTCTGGCTTTTGGCGCATCAATCGCGGGTTGAGAACCTCACCCCCCTGCCCCCCTCTCCGAAGGAGAGGGGGGAAACACCCCTCCCCTTCGGGGAGGGGACGGGGGTGGGGTTGACGTGCTGGTTAGAAAAATGGTCGCAGGTGGCGCAGGCGCAGGGGATGCGGGTGCTTGACCATTTGCAGGAAGGGGTGGCAGAGGCGATTCGCGCATTGGGGCGCGGCTTTCTGATTCGACCGGAAAACGCGGCGCTGCGCCAGAAAATCCAGCGCGGAGACCTCGCGCCGCAGGAGTATTACCGCCAGTTATTGCGCCAGATTTACCGCCTGATCTTCCTGTTCGTGGCGGAAGATCGCGGGCTGCTCTGCGCTCCGGCGGCATCGGCGGCGGCGAAAGAGCGCTATCTGCGCTATTATTCGACGACGCGCCTGCGCCATCTCGCGGAGCGGCGCAAAGGGAGCGATCACGTTGACCTCTGGCGCGGCTTGCGGCTCGTCTTCGCGAAACTCGGCGAGGATGGCGGCTGCCCGGAATTAGGCTTGCCGCCGCTTGGGAGCTTTCTCTGGAATGTCGCGCCGAAAACTCCCCTACTGGGAGGCTCGCCCGCAACTCCCCTCCTGGGAGGCGTTCCCAAAACTCCCCTCCTGGGAGGGGCAGGGGGTGGGTTTCCTGATGCCGCAAATCACTTCGGACAAGTACCCACCCCTACCCCCTCCCAGGAGGGGAATTCAGGGAAACCCACCCCTAACCCCTCCCAGGAGGGGAATTCAGGGAAATCCACCCCTAACCCCTCCCAGGAGGGGAATTCAGGGAAATCCACCCCCAACCCCTCCCAGGAGGGGAATTCAGGGAAACCCACCCCCAACCCCTCCCAGGAGGGGAATTCAGGGAAACCCGCCCTCACACTCTTCCAGGAAGGGAGTTCGGGGAAACCCACCCCTATCCCCTCCCAGGAGGGGAATTCGGTCGCCACGCCGGATTTGGACGGGCTTGACCTGTCGAACCGCGACCTGCTGGACGCGATCCGCGCGTTGTCGCTCACGGTTGACCGCAACGCGCGGCGGGCGGTGGATTATAAAAACCTCGGCTCAGAGGAGTTGGGGAGCGTCTATGAGTCGCTGTTGGAATATCATCCCGCGCTGAACCTTTCCGCCGGGACGTTCAGCCTGGAAATCGCGGCGGGGAACGAGCGCAAAACCACCGGCTCGCATTACACGCCGACGCCGCTGATCGCCTGCCTGCTCGATTCCGCGCTTGATCCGGTGCTGAAGGAGACGCTTGCCCGCGACTGTTCCGCCGACGCGCTGCTGAATCTGAAAATCTGCGATCCGGCCTGCGGCAGCGGCCATTTTCTGATTGCCGCCGCGCATCGCCTCGCCAAACAATTGGCGACGCTCCGCACCGGCGACGACGAGCCTGCGCCAGAGGCGATCCGCGCCGCCATGCGGGAGGTCGTGGGGCGCTGTCTCTACGGCGTGGACATCAACCCGATGGCGGTGGAACTCTGCAAATTCAGGATATGGCTCGAAGCCCTTGAACCGGGCAAGCCGCTCTCGTTCCTCGACCATCGCATTCAATGCGGCAACAGCCTCCTCGGCGCGACGCCG
>DF820458.1:188839-192426 GCA_000739515.1 Candidatus Moduliflexus flocculans | reverse complement strand
GGGCAAGCCGCTCTCGTTCCTCGACCATCGCATTCAATGC
The DNA here is from genome assembly GCA_000739515.1 of Candidatus Moduliflexus flocculans. Classification (GTDB taxonomy): domain Bacteria; phylum Moduliflexota; class Moduliflexia; order Moduliflexales; family Moduliflexaceae; genus Moduliflexus; species Moduliflexus flocculans. The sequence goes on along the minus strand of DF820458.1, from coordinate 192,386 downwards.
GGCAACAGCCTCCTCGGCGCGACGCCGGCGCTCCTGAAAGACGGCATCCCGGACGCGGCGTTCGAGCCGCTTGAAGGGGACGACAAGAAGGTCTGCCAGAGCGCCAAAAAGCAGAACAAAACCGAGCGCGCGGGCCAGCAGACGTTATTCCAATATGATAACCAGCCCTGGAATCATCTCGGAAATTTGGCGCAAACCATGCTCGATGTCGGCTGCCTCGCGGACGAGACGATTGCAGAAGTGCGGGAAAAAGAGGGGCGCTACGCCGCCTTCGTCCGCTCCACGCCATACGAATTCGGCAGGCTGTGGGCGGACGCCTTTTGCGCGGCGTTCGTCTGGCGCAAACAGGCCGGGGCGCTGCCGCCGATCACGGAAATTGTCTTCCGCAACATCGAGCGGACGCCGTATAGCGTCAGCCCGCCGATCAAAGAGGAAATTCGGCGGCTGGCGGCGCAATATCAGTTTTTTCACTGGCATCTTGCGTTCCCGGACGTGTTTCGCGTTCCGGCGAACGGCAGCGACCCTGAACAGGAGGCGATGGGCTGGAACGGCGGGTTTGACGTGGTGTTGGGGAATCCGCCCTGGGAGCGCGTGAAGTTGCAGGAAAAAGAGTGGTTCGCGCCGCGCCATGCGGAGATCGCCAACGCGCCGAACGCCGCCAAACGCCGCAGCATGATCGAGGCGCTCGCCCACGACGATCCGGCGCTCTATCAGGCGTTTCAGGACGCCCGCCGCGCCGCCGAAGGGGAAAGCCATTTCATCCGCAGCGCCGGGCGCTATCCGCTCTGCGGGCGCGGCGACGTGAACACCTACACCATTTTTGCGGAACTGAACCGCCAGATTCAGCACGCCGCCGGGCGCGTCGGCTGCATCGTGCCGTCAGGGATTGCGACCGACGACACCACCAAGTTTTTCTTTCAAGACCTGATGGAAGCGCAGGCGTTAATCAGTTTGTACGATTTCGAAAATCGGGAAGGCATCTTTCCGGCAGTTCACCGGAGTTTTAAATTTTGTTTGCTGACATTGACCGGCGCAGACCGCCCGGCGCGACAAGGCGCGGAGTTCGTCTTTTTTGCGCAGAATACGGCGGAATTGCGCAATCAGGAACGGCGTTTTACGTTGAGCGCGGCGGAAATTGCCTTATTGAATCCGAATACGCGAACCTGCCCGATTTTTCGGAGCAAACGAGATGCGGAATTGACAAAGGCGATTTATCAGCGTGTTCCGATACTCTTGAAAGAAGGTGAAACGGAAGAAAACCCATGGAGAATAAGGTTTTTAAGAATGTTTGATATTTCAAATGACTCTCATTTATTTCAGACTTGTGAGCAGTTAGAGACAGCAGGATGGAATTTAAAAGGAAATTCATTTATTCGAGAAAACGAATCTTATTTTCCTCTTTATGAAGCGAAGATGGTTCATCAATTTAATCATCGTTTTGCCTCTGTTGAGGTAGATACTTCTCGTCAGTTCCGACAAGGGCAACCCAAAGAAAGTTCATTAGACAATTTAAAAGACCCTTATTTCTCAGCGGAACCACATTATTGGGTTAAGGAGGCTGATGTAAAAGGACAATTACCAGAACAGTTTCATACTAACTGGCTAATTGGTTTTGAGAGAATCACTGCGACGACCAATGAGCGAACTTTTATTTCTTGTATTCTTCCTGCTGCTGGCCATTCTGATTCGATTTTTTTAGTGTTGATTTCTAAATTGATCGACAATACTCCTATCTTAGTTTCAAATATGAATGCTTTCTGTTTTGACTACGTTACGCGCCAAAAACTTGGAGGACTAAATTTAAACTTCTTTTTAGTTCGTCAGTTGCCTATATTGGAGCCATCATTTTATAATCAAGCTTGTAACTGGTATCCATGTAGTAAATTACAAGATTGGTTAATTCCCCGCGTTCTCGAACTCACCTACACCGCCTGGGATTTGGAGGCGTTTGCGAAAGATTGCGGCTATGACGGCCCGCCGTTCCGCTGGGACGAAGAACGCCGCTTTCTGCTGCGCTGCGAATTGGACGCCGCCTATTTTCATCTCTACGGCATCGCCCGCGACGATGCCGCGTATATTCTGGACACGTTCCCCATCGTGAAACGCAAAGACGAGGCCAAATACGGCGAATATCGCACAAAGCGCGAGATTCTTGACATCTACGACGCCATGCGCCACGCACAACACGCCAACATACCCTATCACACCCGCCTCGACCCGCCCCCCGCCGATCCCCGCGTCGCGCATCCGGCGATTCCCCGCCCATAAATGGGCGGGCTATTGGCGGGCGTCCCTGCCGGGACGATTGTTTCCCGACGATAAATCGGCGGGACTCAAACGCGCCAACGGCGCGAATCATATTCGCCCAGGGCGACAGCCTTGGGAACCAGGCCGCCAGACCACATTCGCTCTGAAAGAGCGCCTCATGAAACGCCCCTTCAGGGCGAAAGATCGTGGCGGCATTCTGTTCTTAGGGCTGTCGCCCTAAGCTAATATGACCGCGCCCTTTCAGGGCGAAAGGCCATTGTTCCGAAGGGACATGCGCGAATAGCCCGCCGATTATGAAGATGAAGAAAATAATCCGGGAAATGGAACGCCAGGCTTCAGCCTGGCGTCTGGGCGAGACGGTGGGTCTGCCCCCACCAGGCTGAAGCCTGGCGTTCCATTTCTGACACATTGCCGAAATAATTTTTTAACATTCATAATGGGCGAGCTATTCGTGTCGCGTCCGTCCATGACCCAAAAGGCCGTCGCAAGAAAAACCGGCCTCTTCCTGAAATTTGACTTGACATTTTCATCGCGTTGTTTTGATCTCAAAGATGTCCGACACAGGGAAATGCCATGCGGGGGCGAACCTCCGTGTTCGCCTAAACATGAAAGGCAGACGCGGGGATCGGGCAGACACGGGGATCGGGCAGACACGGGGGTCTGCCCCTACGAGAATGACATCCAAGGAGAACACCCATGAAAACCTTGTTAATTATTGACGATGAAAAACATATCCGTTTTTTATACGAGGAAGAATTCAGCGACGCCGGATATCAGGTCTTCACGGCGTCGAACGGGCTGGAAGGGCTGCAAATGCTGGAGCAGCACCCGGAAGTGGATTTGATTTTGCTGGACATCAAAATGCCGGAAATGGATGGCACGGAATTCTTGCGCCGCGTCCGCCAGATGAATGAGAAACTGCCGATCCTGATTTCGACGGCCTATGGCGACTATATTCAGCAGGATTTCAGCGTGTGGCTTTCGAACGGCTACGCCGTCAAAACGTCGGATTTAGGGGAATTACGCGCCAAAGTCAAGGAATTGCTCGGCGAATGACGCCATTCGTCTCTCGCATCGGTCATGGGAAAGGAACGACAACGAATAGGAGAAGGGAACGAATTGGGGGCGTGAAACTGTTCGAATTCGTTCCTTTCTCCTATTCGTTGTCGTTTTTGTTCGCCTTTATAGAGGCGAGCATTGACTTTTAATAACTGATGTTACGCAGCAGGTTCAATACAAATGGCCGCAAACTCCCCTCCTGGGAGGGGTTGGGGGTGGG
>DF820458.1:185686-188466 GCA_000739515.1 Candidatus Moduliflexus flocculans | reverse complement strand
GGGTTCTTGACACGAGCAATCACTCACGGACGAACCCACCCCTTGCCCCTCCCAGGAGGGGAATTGTCGGCGGCGCTGCGTAACATCAGTTATTGATAAACGCACGGTATCGGGATTGTCTGCACAGGGAAAATTTCTGCGCCGGACAAGAAAATCCTCGATCTGGCAGGGATTGCCTGGGCAGAAAATGTGTCTGAAGATCAATTGTTCCAGTCAGATGCCGAGGAGAAGGTATGTTAGATATTAGTTTATATTCGAAAATGGGGAAGCCACCCATCACGATAGATGTCTCCGAAAATTTTTACGCGTGGTTGATCCAGTCGGATTTTGCAGAGATTGGCGTGACACGTCCGCAAACGATCATGATTGATGGGGAGGAGCAGGCGGTTGACGTGATTGATTTAACGAAAGGGAAAATTAGCAATCGCCAACGGCTGCGAGAATTTCTGATCGAAGTGATGGCGCAAGAAGTCCATGAGATGTTCAAACGGCTTGGAGAAACTCCGACCAAAAAAGAATATCAAGAAGCGACCTATAATTTAAAGAAATTACAGCAACTCAAACTCTCGATTGAAGATGAAGCCTATCAATTTTTACAAAAAGCTTCGTAACGCATGATCATGCCAAAAGAAGCGATTGATTGCCAATATACAGGTTTTCGGCGCGAAATTTTTTGACGGGAACGTAACGATGATTTCGCTCCGCCACATCGAACGCGCCTATCGCAAAGGCACGCTAAACATCACCGCGCTGCGCGATATTGATCTTGAGATTGCCGACGGCGAGTTTCTTGCGATTATGGGGCCGTCCGGCTCCGGCAAATCCACGCTGCTCCATCTGCTCGGCTGCCTCGACCGCCCGACCGGCGGCGAATATCTCCTCGATGGCGCGGATGTCACCACCTTGAACGATGCCGAGCTTTCGCGCATTCGCAATCAAAAGATCGGCTTCGTCTTTCAAGCGTTCAATCTCTTGCCCCAGCATAGCGTCGAAGAAAATATTGCAGCGCCGTTTTTATACGCCCCATCCAATACGTTCACGCCTTCGCAAACGAAACAGACCGTTCATGCCCTTGCAGAAGGGGTCGGATTGCATCAGCGGTTGCTCCATCGTCCGACCGAACTTTCCGGCGGCGAAATGCAGCGGGTCGCCATCGCCAGAGCGCTCGTCATGCGGCCTCGCATGATCCTCGCCGACGAGCCGACCGGCAACCTCGACAGCCGCACCGGCGAAGAGATTATGGCGCTGCTCGCCGCGCTGCATCAGCAAGGCCATACGCTGGTGGTCGTCACGCATGAACCGCGCATCGCCGCATTTGCCCAGCGCGTTCTCCATCTGAAAGACGGCGCCATCGAACGCATCGAAACGCGAGAGACACCCCCGTTAGACGCGGCTGAACCGTACCCCGGACAGCCATGTTCGGACATGGCTGTCCGGGGTACGGTTCAGCCGCGTCTTGCGTTTCTGGCGTCGATGCTGCGCGTCGCGACGCAAGGCGTGCTGCTTCACAAGCTTCGCTCATTGCTCAGCGTGCTCGGCATTGTTTTCGGCGTTGGCGCGATTATCGCCATGCTGGCAATTGGCGCAGGCGCAAAGCAGGAATTATTGGAACAGATCGCATTGTTAGGCACGAATACGATGACGATTAAAGCCGCTCCGCAGTTGGAAGCGCCGCTTGAGCGCGGCGCAGCGCAACGCTCAGAAGGCTTGACCGAAGGCGACGCGGATCGGCTTGCGCAAGTGTCGCCGTTTATTCAGGCCATCGCGCCGGTGCGTCTATTGGCCTTACCGACGCAATATCAACAGCAGTTCACGCAGGCCGATGTGATTGGCACGACCACTCCCTATCTCCAGAGCGGCAATCTCTCGCTGCAATCAGGCCGCTTTCTGACCGACAGCGATCTCGCGGAAGCGAGCCGCGTCTGCGTGATTGGCGACGACATTCGCCAGGCATTATTCGCGTTTCGGAATCCGGTGGGAGAATTGATCAAAATTCGAAATGAATGGTTTCAAGTCGTCGGCGTGTTGAGCAACAAGCAATTCAATCTGAAAAAGCAGACAAGTCTCCAGGTGCGCAATGTCAACCGCCAGGTCATCATTCCGCTTTCAACCGCTGTCATGTTCATTCCGCCGCAGGAACGCCAGCGCATTCAAGAAATCGCCATCCGCGTGGATGACGCGCGAAATGTGGATGCCGCCGCTCGCCTGATTCGTTCGGCGCTGAATCGTATCCATTATGGCGCGCAGGATTATGAGCTTGTCATTCCTCGCGAATTGCTGCGCCAAAGCCAGCAGACACAGCGCGTATTTAACATCGTCATGGGCAGCATCGCCGGGATTTCGCTGTTGGTCGGCGGAATCGGCATCATGAACATCATGCTCGCGACGGTCACGGAACGAACGCGGGAAATCGGCATTCGCCGCGCTATCGGCGCAAGTCAGCGCATGATTCTGCTGCAATTTTTAATCGAAACCCTGACGCTGACACTCGTTGGCGGCGTCTTAGGCATCGCGCTCGGCGTCGGCGGCGCGTGGCTGATTACCGCGTTCGCCCGCTGGCGCACCGTGATTGCGTTCGATACAATCCTGATTGCCTGCGGCGTATCCGCCGTCACTGGCCTGATTTTCGGCCTGTATCCCGCCTCGCAAGCCGCCCGCAAGCATCCCATCGCCGCCCTGCGGTATGAATAACTGATGTTACGCAGCGCCGCCGACAATTCCCCTCCTGGGAGGGGCAAGGGGTGGGTTCGTCCGTGAGTGATTGCTCGTGTCAAGAACCC
>DF820458.1:133903-185180 GCA_000739515.1 Candidatus Moduliflexus flocculans | reverse complement strand
CCCTCCTGGGAGGGGCAAGGGGTGGGTTCGTCCGTGAGTGATTGCTCGTGTCAAGAACCCACCCCCACCCCCTCCCCGGAGGGGAGTGTGCGGTCATTCGTCTCGAATCGGCTGCGTAACATGAGTGAATAATCTGTTCCGCAAAAGAACGGGCGTATCGAGAAAATTCTTGACAAAAGCCTCCCCTCCTTATTTCCGGTGAATTCTTATTTCTCGGAGGATTCGGCATGGAACTCGTCTCGTTTCCGGCAATTTACGATACCGCATTCCAATTTCGCAGCGCGCAAAAAACGGTAGATTTCATCGAGCATTGCGCGGATATGTACACCGATATTCCGGTGGAATCTATCGTGGAATTTGCTTGCGGCAGCGGGTTTTTCACGGTTGAATTCGCCCGGCGCGGCTATCATGCCTATGGCGTGGACATTGATGAGGCCGTATGTGAATATGCCCGGCAAAAAGGCTGGAACGAATCGCTGGAACTTTCGATTCTTTGCGCTGATATGACGAATGTCGCGCTGCCTCAACCGTGCGATCTTGCGGTCAACTTATTTGATTCGCTGACCTATTTGGTTGACGAACAACGCATCATTGCCCATTTTCGAACGGCGGCCAAAGCGTTGCGTTCCGGCGGGTTGTATGTTGTTGAAATCGGCTTAATTGACGACTTCGACAATCATAATGTCAAGGATGTCTGGACGGAACGGCGCGGGGAATGCGCCGTCACGACCATCTATGTTCGACATGGCGAGATTCATCCGGAAGATCATGCATTCACGGAAGAATGCTCGTTCTGTATTGCTTGCCGAGATGATGTCTCATACGTCGTGATGAAAAATCGCAAACTCGCGCTTACATTTGATGAATTTGTCGGACTGGTCGAACGCTCCGGGTGTTTCATTCCATTGGTCTTTTTTGATGATTTCGAACCTGATGCCTTTCTCGCTGAAGGCGCGAGACCCTGGCGGGTGATCGCGGTATTATTAAAAACATGACAACGTTTCGCGTAACTCAGACCGATGCGCATTCTCATGCGCGATTAGGAACATTCACAACGGCGCACGGCGACATTCCAACGCCGATTTTCATGCCTGTTGGCACTGCTGGCACGGTCAAGGCGATGCTGCCGACGATGCTGAAAGAGATTGATGCCAAGATTATTTTAGGCAACACGTATCATCTCTATCTGCGTCCGGGACATGAATTAGTGCGCCAACTCGGCGGCTTGCATAAGTTTATGGTCTGGGATCGCCCGATTCTGACTGACAGCGGCGGGTTTCAGGTCTATAGCCTTGGCGACTTACGCAAGATTACTGACGAAGGCGTCACGTTCCGCTCGCATCTTGATGGCTCGTTGCATACGCTCTCGCCCGAAATCTCCATCGAAATTCAGCAGGCGCTCGGCTCTGATATCATGATGTGTTTCGACGAGTGTACGCCCTATCCGGCTGATCGCGGTTACGCGGCGAAATCTCTGGCGTTGAGCATGGCGTGGGCGGCGCGGTGCAAGCGGTGTCATGGAGAGGCGCAACAAACGCCGGAACGTCTTGTGAATCAGGGACAGTTGCTCTTCGGTATCGCTCAGGGCGGGATGTATGCCGATTTGCGCAAGCAGAGCGTGGAGCAATTAGCGGAGATCGGCTTCGATGGCTATGCGATTGGCGGCCTGAGCGTCGGCGAACCGAAGCCGCTGATGTTTGAGGTGCTGGAACAAACCACGCCCTTGCTGCCGCAGGACGCGCCGCGTTATTTGATGGGCGTCGGGACGCCGCTCGATCTCGTGCGCGGCGTGGCGATGGGGGTGGATATGTTCGACTGCGTGCTGCCGACGCGCAACGCCCGGAATGGCGCGTTATTCACGCGGCGCGGTCAGCTATCGATCAAGCAGGCGCAATATCGCGATGATCCGCGCCCGATAGACGAGGCATGCGTCTGTTATACCTGCCGCAATTTCAGCCGGGCGTATCTGCGGCATCTGTTCATGTCGAAAGAGATTCTGTCGTCCATGTTGAATACGATTCATAATTTACATTTTTATCTTGACTTAATGAGTCGCATTCGAAACGCTATTACTGAGTCAGCGTTTCATGAGTTTCACGCAGCGTTCACGCGGGAATATGTTGAAGAAGAGGGGGCGTAACCGCTGAAAATAAGAGCAGTGATCTCTATCTTTCAGTGGGGCGTCATGATCGAGAAGGAGGAAAGGAATTGATCGAGTTATTCAAATCAGCGCAGTTATTAGTGGGGCAGGCCGGAGATGGCGCTGGCACCGCCGCTCAGCCCGGAGGATTGGCACAAGGGATTATGTCGTTCATGCCGCTTATTCTGATTTTCGTCATTTTCTATTTTCTGTTGATTCGTCCGCAGCAAAAGAAGCAACAGCAGCATCAACAGATGCTTCAGAATTTGAAACGAGGCGATCAGATTATCACGTCTGGCGGGATATATGGCACGATAGAAAGTCTCGATGACAAAACCGTACAATTGAAAATTGCAAATCAGGTGAAAATCAAGATGTCGCGCAGCGCGATTGCTGGCGTGCAAACGGGCGAAACAGGCGTATCTGAAGAATAGGAGCGGGCAATGTTCAAAGGCGATTTACAATGGAAGATTCCGTTAGTTGTTATTTTAACCGCATTAGCAATAGGGGCGTTATATTACACCCCTCTCAACCTCGGGTTGGATTTGCAAGGCGGTTTGCATTTGATTTTGGAAGTCCAGGCAGACAAAGTCATTGAAAAAGAGTTAACTCGAAGCAAAGACGCATTAACGTCAGAATTCAAAAAAGAGCGATTAAAAGTGACCGCGATCGAGGTGGAAGTTCCGGATACATTGAAAATTACGGCCCCCACAGCGGAAGAAGCTGAAAAACTCTTGGCATACATTCACAAGGAATTCTCAAACTTCGAAGAAAAAAGTGGGATCAATGGAAACGTGTTTTCGGTGCAATTCAAAACTCAAGTGACTGAGTATTGGAAAGAAAACGCGATTAAACAGGCGTTATTGACAATTCGCAATCGTATTGATCAATATGGCGTGTCCGAGCCAATCATTCAACGCCAGGGAAAAGAGCGCATTATCGTCGAATTGCCTGGCGTCAAGGATTTGCAACGCGCCATCGAACTGATTAATGTGACGGCGGAATTACGCTTTCAATTAGTGCGCGACATGGCCGCGACAGAGGAACAATTGCTGAAACGGTATAACAGCAAAGCCCCTGAAGGCACTGTCATTTTACCTGGCGTCGCGGAAACGGATGACACGCAGCCTCTCGCAAAAGACACGCCGAAAGCATTTTATCTCGTAGAGAAAGAAGCGAAAGTGACAGGTGCGAACCTGAAAGACGCGCGCGTTTCGAAAGATGAAATGGGCATGTCTGCGGTAAGTTTCGAATTTGATCGCGAAGGCGCGAAACTCTTCAGCGCGCTCACGGAAGCGAATATCGGCACGCAGTTAGCAATCGTCTTAGATGGAAAAGTGCAGTCTGCCCCGGTAATCCGCTCGAAAATCAGCAGTCAGGGACAGATTACCGGCAACTTTACGGTTGAAAAAGCGACCGACCTCGCGATTGTTTTGCGAGCCGGAGCGCTGCCTGCGCCGATGAAAATCTTGCAAAACGTCAGTGTCGGTCCGAGCCTCGGCGAAGATTCGATTCGCTCCGGGAAAAATGCGATTATGATTGGCGCGGGAATTGTCTTCTTATTCATGATCGCCTATTATAAATTTTCGGGCATCATTGCTGATGTGGCGTTAGTGATTAACTTGCTGCTGATGATGGGCGCGTTAACGTATTTCGGCGCCACGCTGACGCTCCCCGGTCTGGCAGGTATCGCCTTAACGATCGGCATGGCAGTGGATTCGAATATTCTGATTTATGAACGCATTAAAGAAGAAATGCGCAAAGGCAAAACGTTGAGATCTGCCGTTGAAAACGGCTTCGCTCGCGCTCACGTAACGATTATTGACGCGAACCTTACGACGCTGTTGTCTGGCGCGATCCTCTTTCAATTTGGCACAGGCCCGATCAAAGGGTTTGCTGTGACGTTAAGCGTGGGAATTATTACCACCTTATTTACGGCATTGATTGTCTCGAAAGTGATTTTTGACTTGTTGCTCCAAAGCGGCAAAGTGAAACGATTGAGCATTTAGACGGAAGGGTGAAGAGTGAACTATGGAACGTCAGCAGAAATTCAATTTTGATTTTATTGGCAACCGCATGACAGCATTTGTGGTATCCATTGTCTTGATTGTGCTGGGAATCGGGTCCGTCATTGTGAAGGGCGGCCTGAATTTCGGCATAGATTTTGTCGGAGGAACGCTCGTCGAGGTAAAATTCACCGACACGACCGATATTGATGCCGTCCGGAAGGCCATCGCAGACGCCGGTTTTGCGAATGCTTCGATTCAACGCTTAGGAGAAGAAAACGTGTTTCTTATCCGCGTCCAGTTGACGAAAGGCAGCGCAACAGAGTCTGGAGAAGATGAAGGAAAAAAGATTACTGCGGCGCTAAGCGCGAAATTTGGCGACAACAGTTTCGAAACCAATCGCATAGAACAAATCGGCCCGCAAGTCGGCGGCGAGCTCTGGCGCAGCGCGCAGTTAGCGATGTTGTTCATGCTGGCTGGCATGGTGTTGTATATTTCCTGGCGGTTTGAAGCAAAATTTGCGCTGCCGGTCGCCGTGATCGCGGTGCTGATTATCGGCCTCTCATCCTGGAATATCGCCCTGACGCTTGTGATCATCCTCGGAATTGCCGCCGTGCTGGCGGCGAGTATTTATTTCGAATACCACTATGCGTTAGCCGCGATTATCGCCTTGATTCACGATGTTTTGATTACGATTGGCGCGTTATCGCTCACGAATCGGGAATTAACGCTACCGGTGGTGGCCGCGATTCTGACAATTATCGGTTACTCCGTCAACGATACGATCGTTGTGTTCGACCGCATCCGCGAAAATGTGCGGCTGATGACGAAACAAACGCCGGAAGAGGTGTTGAATGCCAGCATCAATCAAACGCTCAGTCGAACGTTTCTGACCTCGCTCACCACCTTATTCGTGATTGTGGTGCTGTATCTTGCCGGAGGTAACTCGATTAACAGCTTTGCGTTTGCGTTATTGGTTGGGATTACGATTGGAACGTATTCGTCGATCTTTGTCGCGACGCCGATTCTTTACATCTGGAATCAGCGCGTCAAAGGCGGGATTTTTAGAAGAGCCTAACCCGAATTCATGGAGGGCGTTCATGCGAATGCCCTCTTTCAGGTTGTCAATTTTTATCGCTGACGAAAGGTGGGCGGAGTCATGTTAAACAGCTTCAAACATCTGGTAACGAAAAAATCCAAAGAAGACACGCAAATTGAAACGTATAAAGAACAGTTGCAGCGCGATCCGAATAATGTGAATCTTCGGTTAAAATTGGGCGATCTTTACGCTAAAATCGGCGATAAAAAATCGGCGATTCAAGAGTACACGGCTGCGGCGATTCAATATGCGGACGATGGATTTTTAGTCAAAGCGATTGCAGTGAACAAGATTATTGTCCGACTTGAGCCGGAACGACAGGAAGCGTTAGACCGTTTATCCGACTTATATTTTCAGCGGGGCATCGTTGCAGAGCCGATGGTACAGCAGTACCGACATGCGCAGGGAGGGCAAGAAGCCCCTGCTGACGAGGAAACACCGCCAATAGAAGAACCAGACATCGCAGTCGAAGAAATTGATTTGACCGCTGTTCAGCACGAACCGCCGGATTTAGAACGTTACGCCAGTTCTGTGCCATTATTGGCGCAACTCTCCCCGGAAAATCGTCAGTGGCTTGCCAAACAATCTCAGATTCATGTGACTCATGCCAAAGAATATCTGCTCGAGAATGCCGAGGAACCCGAATCGTTATTCCTTATTCTTGAGGGGAACGCTCATATTTATACGAAAGATAAAGAGGGACAGGATTCCTTGCTGCAACAGTTGACGGTTGGCGGATTCTGGGGAGGCATGTTTTTATTTGCGCCAATGCGCCAGAATCAGAACGCGCCCGTCATCCCGCCAATTTCCGTGAGAATGGAACAACACGGGCGCGTGTTAGAAATTCCGAAAGCGACCTTGACCGCGCTGATCAAACATGACGCCGAATTATCGGAATCACTTCTCCTTGCGTATTATCAGCATAAAAAGGCGGACATGGTTTTAGCCCGCGTCCCCTTGTTCAGTCACCTCGAGCCGGTCGAACGCGCGAAAATCGCCGAACATTTCAGCCCGGTCTCTTTTCGGAAAGGAACGACGATTATTGCTGAAGGAGAAAGCGGCGAAGAGATGTTCGTGATTAAAACCGGTCAGGTCGGCGTGTACACGACTTTAGTTGAAGAAGAAGGCGGCGTCAGTGTCATCAAAACCGATCAAGAGCGTTTGCATCTTGCGACATTGGGCGAGGGAGATTTTTTCGGCGAGCAGGCTTTGCTGACGAACGAGCCTCGTTCCGCCACGATTATTGCGATTTCTGATGTGCATGCGTTAAAATTCACCAGACATGATCTTGGAATGGTGATCAAACAGTATCCGCGCGTCGGCGCGCTGCTCCAAAAATATAATCAAAAACGTATTGCTGATACTCTGGAATCGTTAAAGGCTATCTGGTGACGGGACGGTCATGAGGTATGATTCTGACGCTCAATTCGTAAGAAGAATTCTTGGGGAAGTTGCCGCGCTTCAAAATGCGCTGGAACGCGCCATGAAGGCGAAGGAGATTGCTGATCATGTGTTTGATGATTTAGCGCCACTTGCCGTGTCTGTGGCGTCCACGCTCGACCATTTCACCCAATTGCACACCCTGAATCCTCAATTTTCGTTAAGCCGTTTCAGCGCGAATTATATCGAAAAGAGTTTATCAGCCACGTCAGAAGCGATTTCCACGTTATTCCGCCACAAAGAATTTGCCAGTATCGAAGAGCAAGTCGAATGGAACTTTACGCATTTCATCGCCCCCCGACCGAATGGCAGCAGCGAACATCTGCTGATCAGCGTCTATAAAAAAATTTCGCAAACATTAGATACCTATTATGCGGAGCGCGTCAGAAATATGCATATCGCTGCCGTGTTAAACGAATGCGTCGGATGGACCGAACACATTAACACGCACGGGCATCATGATGTGCATGGTGTGATTATTTTTGCGGAAAAAGTCGCTCGCGATAACGCAGTCATTGATCAACGCGTGGAGTTGGTCAAAGAAATTTGCCAATCCCTGACGGAAAAGGTCGTTATTCCTGATATTTCCAACGAAATCGAGATGGCGCATACGGCGTCTGCGTTGGGACAGATGTTTTCCTTTTATCTGCTTGATCTCTATCAAGCGCTCCTGGAAGATCTGGAAATCATCGCGCAAGCCGATAAGAATTTTTACATGTTCGAAGCGTATTGCCGGGAACATGAGATTGATATTTACGAAGAATATCAGAATGTGTTGCAGGCGCAGTTTCGGAATTACATCCAGATGATCAATGAAGATATTCTGACCAGCCTCGAACTTGTGCGGACGGCCAATTTGATTCTTGCCGCAGAGACCGCATATAAACGCTATCTTGATGTGGAAATCCCCGAAGAAATTGTTGGCGAAAATCTCTCGCGAGATATGCGCTTGTTCGAACAAGCGATAAAAAAATTACGATTCAGTTTTCCCGAATCTGCCGAAGAGTATCGCGCAGCATTGCAGAAAATCCGTAAATTTAAAGGGGAAATTATCAAACCTGCCATCGAAGTCTATGGCACATATCTACGGTCGCCACAAGATTTTCTCAAACAACTCCCTCAATTTCAGACGCGCTGGATTCCTATTTTAGATAGCGCCTTAGCGTGCCTTGACCCGCGCGATGATTTTTATCAGAAATGCCAGACCTTGAAAGAGAAAATCGATCAATTTGTCGCCAAAGAGACATAAACCAAAACTCCTATGAAAGCGATGATTTTTGCCGCAGGATTGGGAACACGGCTTCGTCCGCTGACGGATTCCTGTCCCAAAGCATTGATGTCAATAAACGGCCTTCCTTTGCTGGAACTCGTGATTCGTCGGTTAGAACGGGCTGGTGTTCGCGAGATCATTATCAACGCGCATCATTTCGCGGATCGAATTGTTGAATTCGTCCACCAACGCAAATCGTCCGCGACAGCGCTTCATGTATCCGACGAACGTGATCTCTTGCGGGATACTGGCGGCGGCTTGAAACACGCGGCGCAATTTTTTAATGACAACACGCCCTTTTTTGCGCATAATGTTGATGTGATTTCCGATGTTGACCTGTCTGCCTTGTATCGGTATCATTGCGCTCAACCTGATGCGTTGGCGACGTTGTGTGTGCTTGATCGCCCATCCTCTCGTAAATTGCTGTTCGACGCAAGCGGCGCATTGTGCGGTTGGGAACATCGGGGACGCGGCGAACAGAAAATAAGCCGAATGCCTGCGGATGGGATATGGCGGGCGTTCGCATTCAGCGGGATTCATGTCATCTCGCCAGAGCTATTCATGTATATGCCGGAACAGCCGGTCTTTTCAATTATTGATGTCTATCTGTCCGCCGCTTCGACGCGCCGAATTCTCGCGTATCAGCACGATCAGGAAAATTGGTTCGATATCGGCACGTCGGAACGTTTAGCGCAGGCTGCTCAATATGTTCATCACGAAGAAAAACCAGACATCACCGGCGATGCTGCCTCAGAACCTGATTCATCTGAGCAAAAATGCTGAAATTCCACATATTTACGATGTGGATATCAATCATCTCGATGAATTGAAACAGTATGACTCCGTCGAGAGCCATATCGTATTGTACCCATACAGCCGCAAAGTCGGGGCGCATCATTTCAAATTTTATCCGTTTGAAGAATACGTTCATGATATTCTCAGCCATCAAAAATCGGCTTACGAAAAAATTGCCAGCCAGTTTAATAAATTTCTCGGCGTCTTTTTAGGCGCAGTGATTACGGCGATTTTTATCATTCTTAAGCCGGGGGAATTATTGTCTATCGAATCAATTATGTCAGTCATCGGCGCGTATTTTGTCGGCAAAGAACTCTGGGACGACGTGGAAAACGCGCTAATTCGATTTACAAGACATTGGCGCGTGAAATATGTGGATAACTATTATTCTTACCAATTGGAAAAACACACGACGCTGACGATGTATTCCATCTTTGCGAAAAAACAGCGGTACGGCAAGACATCGTTGCTGCCGGAATTCATTGATTTTATCGAGCAGAGCAACTCGCAAACGTTGCGGATGTATTTCACGATGGAAGATATCGATCTTGAGGAATGCTGCGACGGCGAGTATTCCACGTCGCGCCATCTGTTTTCCATTCACATCACTCCCGATTTGCTCGACGAATTTGAGCGGGAAGGGTTCTTATTCGGTGTCAAGTTGAGCCTGAATAAAAAAACGTTCGGCATCACGCGAAGCCTTGAATTATTTCAATCGTTCCATCACGGCGCGCAGGGCGCATTGGATGAGTCTGGCATCTGGCATGATCGCAGCGTCTTTTCTCGCCAAACAATCACCATCGGACGGTTCAAATGCTTTCTGAGCAGCGGAATTCTGCCTCAGCAAGCGCTTATTGCGCGGAGCGTCGGATGAAACTGTTAGTATTCGTGTTGAATAAAGAAGAATTATTGGATGACGTGCTGGTTGCGTATGTCGAAGCGGGCATCGCTGGCGCGACGATTCTCGACTCCGAGGGAATGGGGCGCTTCCTGACGTATGAAGTTCCGCTGTTTGCGGCGTTTAAAGAGTTTATGAAAGGGAACAAGCCCTATAATAAAACGATCTTTTCTGTCGTGACGCATGAAGAACGGATTCCCAAATTAGAAAAACTGTTGGATAAGGTCTGCGGCAATCTTGACGAACCGGGGACGGGGATTTTGTTTACCGTGCCGATTGATTACGCGCGAGGGCTTGTGAAAGAGGAAGAGGAGGAATGAGCATGAAATTGTCAGAGATTTTGGATCGCCGCTGCATTAAATTGGATATGTATGCGACGAAAAAAGCGGAGGCGATTGAAGAGTTAGTGAATTTATTGCTGAAAACCGGAAAAGTGTCGAATATTAAAGGACTGGTGGACGAGCTGATGGCGCAGGAAGAAGTGGTTTCGACCGGCATCGGTCAGGGGGTCGCGATTCCGCATAAATTGGTTAACCATGTGCAACAGGCGGTCATGGCGTTTGGCCGGAAATCTGACGGCATCAAATTCAACGCGATTGATAAGCAGCCCGTAACCCTGTTGTTTTTGATTTTAGGCCCAAAAGGCAAGCCGACCGAACACTTGCAACTTTTGAGCAAATTATCGCGTTTTCTTCATCAGACCCGCTTCAAAGAGATGCTGCTAACCGCGCAAACGACGGATGAAATCTGGGAGACGCTGCGCCGGCAGGAAGAAAGCGAGTAAGGTGGCGGCGCGGCGTGTCTGACGAAGCAGGAGGAGAAGCTATGCATATTTCGACAACCTGGAAACTTGTGAGAATTGCCCTGACCACGCTCTATTTGATGATCGGATGGGTATTATTTACAGGAACGCTAACCCTTTCGTCGCTGCTGTCTGGCGCCGGGTTCAGCCTCGTGATCGCGCTGCTGACGTATAGCATTTTCATTGACGAAAACGAGGCGCATCGGCGCTCTCTTCTGCCTCGCGTTCACTGGTTGCTCGTTTTTATGCTGGTGCTGGTGTATAAAATGTATATCGCCAGTTTCGAAGTGCTGCTGAACGTGATTCGCGGCAACATCAATCCGCGCATCGTGCATTTTCGCACAGCGCTGAAATCCGACGTGGCGCGGGTCATTTTAGCGAATGCAATCACCTTGACGCCCGGCACGATGACGCTGAACATTGATGATGATCATCTGATCGTCCACTGGCTCGACGCCAAAACATTACACTCCAAATACGCGGGCGAATTGATCAAAGGGGAGTTTGAAGATTTATTGAAACGGGTGTTCATTTGATGATCCTCTCATTTGACATCATGATCTATTTTTTCCTGTTCACGACCGTGTTCAGCATGATTCGGATCGTGATCGGGCCGTCGGCGGTGGATCGCATGATCGGCCTGAACCTTGTCTCAGCGCAAGTGTTAGCGATGTTTGTGTTGTTGGCGGTCAAGGAACGACTGGCGGTTTATCTCGATGTCGCGCTGGTGTATGCGGTTTTCGGCTTTGTTGGCATGTTAGCGATTGCTCGGTATTTCGGGCGACGGTAGCATCTATGCAGAGATGTGTGACCGCGCGTCTTGATGAATGTTCAACCCGATAATTTATGATCTGGCTCGCGCAATTCTTTTTACTGCTCGGAATCATCTTCAGCGTAATCGGCAATCTTGGCGTGTTGCTTTTCCCCGATGTGTACACGCGGCTTCAGGCATCTTCGACCTGCGGCACAACCTCAATCATTTCGATTTTTATCGCCGCGATGTTGTTCGAAGGGTTTTCGCCGCTCACTGGCAAAATTCTGGTGATCACGCTTTTTTTTCTGATTTCCAGCCCGCTGTCTTCGTATATCGTCGCCCGTTTCGCCTGGAATCAGGAGATCATCGCCTGGCGAAAATTCAAGCCGCGCCAGACGATTTCGGAGGATCCGCCCGATGATTGAGATGTTGTTGCTTGTGCAAGCGATTATCTGTCTCTTTGCGCTCCAGGCCAAAGACTTGTTGAATGCCGTGATTTTTTTGTCCATCTTCAGTTTGTTGAACGCGCTCTTTTTCTTTTATCTCCATGCGCCGGACGTGGCTTTAACCGAAGCGGCGGTCGGCGCAGGGATTTCGACCTTCATTTTTGTCTGGATTATTTATAAAACCGACAGACATGATGATCTTTGAGCTTATACTCAGACCTCACAGGTTTTTGAAACCTGTGAGGTCTTTGTCTCGATCTGTATGAAATGGCTCTCTCATGGAATTATCGGAGTGACGCTGTTGTTCTTCGGGGCGCTGTTGTTTCGTGTGATCGCATTTCAGACGATGCCATCCGCCGCCGCTGACTACTTTTTCCAGCGTGGCATTGCCGACACCGGCGCGATCAACATCGTCACCGCCATTTATTTGGGTTACCGCGCCTTTGATACGCTCGGCGAAACCATTGTGTTGATGCTGGCGGTGTCGGGCGTGGTCTGGCTGATCGGGAAAAAATCATGAAACGAACCGATATTCTGGAAGTGACCGCCCGAAAACTTGCGCCGTTCATCCTATTATTCGGCTGTTACGTCATCGCTTACGGTCATCTTTCCCCCGGCGGCGGATTTCAGGGAGGCGTCGTGTTGGCGTCCGGCGTGATTCTATTGGCGCTCTGCCAGGGCGTAAAGCCGATTCAACGCCTGTTTCCTTCTCGCGCCGTCAGCCTGGCGGAGACGATTGGCTTTCTCTGTTTTTTAGTGGTCGGCATCATCGGGCTTGCGGTCAGCGGATATTTTTTGTTCAATTTCTTTCCTGTTCATGATGGTGGAACAACGGCAAATGCCGGATTTATCTTCGCGCTGAACCTGGTGATCGGCCTGAAAGTCGGCGCAGGGATGACCTTGATCTGCTTTTACCTGCTGAAAGAGGAATAACCCTGCCGGGGGTAGGACTGTGAAGTTCTAAATTGGGCGAGAGAAAAGATTCGCCCTCGTTCCACGCTCCGCGTGGAATGCCATGAACACGCCGCTCTGCGGCGACACGGGACGCAGAGCGTCCGAGAGGCGGCATTCCACGCGGAGCGTAGAACGAGAACGTAACAGCCCTGCTGTCTGCCAGGGGAAACGTTATGCTTGCAGGCGGATTGATTCTCATTATTTTTTTGTTAGGCGTATGGGGCGTGTTGGCAAAACGAAATGTGATCAAAAAAGTGATGGCGCTTAACATCATCAATAGCGCCGTGATCATGGCCTTCATCTATATCGGCTCGCTCTCCGGCACATCTGCGCCGATTCTCGTTGAAGGCGTTGCCGATATTGTTGATCCCATTCCGCAAGCGCTGATGTTGACCGCCATTGTCGTCGGCATTTGCACGACGGCGTTAGCCCTGGCGCTCGTGTATAAAATGTATCAGAAATACCATTCCCTCGATATTGCCGAAATTGAGCGGCAAATTCGCCATGATCCGTCATAACGCCCCGGTATTGCTGATGGTTGCGCCGCTGTTCGGCGCGGGAATCTGCCTGCTGGAAAAGGCGTTTCCACAAGCGCGGCTCAGCAAAGCGGCCAGCGTGATTTCTCTGCTCATTTCATTGGCGCTGCTGATTCCACTGTTCCCCGATCAGTCGCCGCCTGTCATCTCGGTGGTTGGCGGCTGGGAAGCGTTTGTCGGGATTCAGCAGGTATTCGATGGCCTGGCGTGGCTGACGTGCGTCGCGATTTTCGCGCTGTCGCTGCTGGTTCTGCTGTTTGCATTCGCGGAAAACAGCTACGACCCGACCTTTTATTTCCTTTTTCTCATCAGCGTCGCCGGAATGGTGGGCGTCATGCTGGCGGCAGACTTATTCAACCTCTTTGTCTGCCTTGAGATTTCAGGGCTGGCGTCCTATATCCTGATCGCCTACGCGCAAAAGGGGGACGCGGTGTTCGCCAGTTTTCAATATCTGCTGCTGAGTTCTTGCGGCATGGTCTTTCTGCTGCTTGGCATTTTGATCTTCTATCAACATACCGGCACGCTTGCCCTGTTCGATACCGCCGCCTATCGCGCCGCGCATCCCGAACTTGCGTCCACGTTCGCGGTCGGAGTGGCGGCGTTGATTGTCGGAGTCGGCATGAGAGCTGCGTTCGTTCCGTTCCATACCTGGCTGCCGGACGCGCATGCCAACGCGCCGCATCCAGTGTCTGCGCTGCTTTCCGGGCTTGTCATCAAAATAGGCTTGCTCGCTGTCTGGCGGATCGTGTTGGCGTTCGAGATGCGTTCGTTTCAGCCGATGTTCCTTTCGCTCGGCGCGATCACGGCGGTTTTCGGCGTCGTGTTTGCGCTTGCGCAGGCCGACTGCAAAAAGTTGTTAGCATGGCATTCCGTCTCGCAGATGGGCTATATCGTCGCAAGTTTCGGCGTCGCGACTCCGCTCGGCCTGACGGCGTCGTATGCGCATATCGTGCATCACGCCGCCTTCAAAAGCCTGCTGTTCCTCTGCGTCGGCAGCGTGATTCATGTCACCGGCGAGCGCAGCCTGAAACGGCTCGGCGGCCTTGCGCCAGCGCTGCCGCTCCTGACCGTCGCGTTCGCTATCGGCGCAGGGAGCATTGCGGGGATTCCTCCATTTAATGGGTTTGTGAGCAAAAAATTGATCGGGTACAGTTTGGAGCAGATGCCAGCGGCGTCGTTGCTGATTTCCCTTGCCGGAATTGGCACAGTTGCCTCATTTCTGAAGCTTTCCGCAATTTTCCGCCCTAATCATCACGCCCAAACGCCCGCTCCGATCATTCGTCCGTTGCCGTCGCTGGCTTATCTGCCGCTGTTCGTCTTATCGGTGTTTTGCCTCCTTTCCGGACTATTCGGCGGTGTCTGGTTGAATACGATTTCGCACCTGCTGTTCGGCGCGCACGTGGCTAATAATCTGCGCCTGTACACCCCAACCGGATTGTTGAATACTGCCGCGACCGTGCTGCTTGGCGCGGCGCTTTATCGTGGCGTCATCAGTCAGCGCGGACAAGCCATCTCCGCGACGCTGCGCCGCCTTCAACCGGGGCTGAATGCCGCGCTGCTGCTCTTGATCTGGGGATTTTTTCTCTTTTCTGGTCTTGTGTTCTTATAGTAATTATTTACCACGAAACACACGAACGACACGAAAAAAATACGACATCTTTCCGATAAGCGGGGAATTTCCTTTCCCATATTTTCGCGTTTTTCGTGTGTTTCGTGGTGGCTGCTAAATAGTTACTTCTTATAAAACAAGGGAATTTGCCTGAAATACGCCCTTTTCATCGCAGCACTTCTGTGCGTATCCGTCAATGTCAACTTGCCAAAGCAGCAATTTAAAATTTCTGATATTTCATAACTTTGCGAAGTTCAAATAAAAAATAGCCATTCCTCATTTCTTCCTCATCAGATGATTATCATTGCAACTCATTTCTTTTCTTCTACTTATCGCAAAATCGCTCAGCAATCTTCTTGTTGGTATCCATTTTGAATATCTACGTGACGTGTGACAAAATAAGCACTTTCACAAGAAAAGAGCAATTCAACAGGGAATCTTCCCTGATGTACATATATTTTATGCCCTGCTTCATGCAGGCAGGCGCATAGAAACGCAAACAAAGGAAGTTATTATGACCTCAGAAGCAATTAGAACTCAATGGTTTTCGTATCATAAAGCGGACGCTCCGTCGAAAAGACTCTGGCCGCGAGTAATCAAATCGCATGACGAGATTCCTTATGGATTCCATGAGGCGCTCTCAGATACTTACGCTGAATTGCCGTATTTGATCTTTATTCCTGAAGAACAGAATCTGCTGTTTCAACAGAAAAGAAATGCCCAAATGCTCTGCTTGCATCAAGATCGGCTGGTGATCCTTGAGGCGGTGAACGATCAGGCGGTCTCTACCACCTATCCATTCAATGCGATTCGTTCAGTTGAGCATGGAAAGGTGTTGCTGAATTCCTGGTTGACAATCAACACCGCTGAAACTTCGAAAACGATCTCGTTTAATACAGTGGTTGAATCGGTTTTCGCGCCGATTATCAAGGCGCTCAGATTATCAGGCGCTCAAGAGACATCTGCGGATGCGGTGAAAGATCAACAAGAAGTGGCGAAATTAGGGTATCTCTGGAAAAAGAATTTAAAATATTTCAATTACAGCAAACAGAGCCTTCTGCCGGGAGAGACCATTCTGGAAAGCGTATATCAGCCAGAGTTGCGCCGCTCAGCGCTGACGTTTTTCAAAAAACCGGTATTTCGCACCTCGTTGCCAGGCCATTTGAGCATCCTGACTGACAACGAAATCATTTTCATCAAAGAGAGCGAAAAAACGCCTGTTGTTAATAATAGTTACGGCGGAATCGCAACGTATATTCCGCTGAAGCAAGTGCAGCGGGTAACGTTTGAGCCGCAAAATCATCATGACACGGACAGCATGGCGATCTTTCAGCTTGTTGACGGCCAAGAACTCCGCTTCCACTATTCAACAAAGACGGCGGAGAACCTGGCGGCGTTTCAAGAAGCCTGCGCCCGAAAATTCAATGCCGCGCAGGTGTCATAATCATCATGAACAGGGTTATCGAAAGACGTCGAAGATGGGTGTTTCATCTCCTGAAACACCCATCCGTTTAGTCCGTCAGTTCGGCGAACGCGCCTGATTCGCCGTCGCCATTTCAGAATGCGACTCCCCCAAAATTCCAGAATTTCCGCTTGACAAAACCGCCTCTCCCCTCAAAGATGGTTGCCGTTAGTGTCTCAATTTACCCATTATCACATTCACACTTTTCACAGGAGGAGCGTATGAGAAAAGCAGTAAGTTTGCTCGTGATGGCGGTATTTCTACTGGCATTCGCAGCCGTAGGGTCGGCAGCGGATTTCCATATCGGCATCGTGACCGGCACCGTATCGCAATCGGAAGATGATTTGCGGGGCGCGGAAAAATTGATGGAAGAGTATGGCTCTGTGGCAAATGGCGGGATGATTCAGCATTTGACTTATCCCGACAATTTCATGCAGGAAATGGAAACCACAATTACACAGATCGTCGGATTAGCCGATGATCCATTGATGAAAGCGATTGTCGTCAACCAGGCGATTCCAGGTACGACCGAAGCATTCCGCCGGGTCAAAGAAAAACATCCGGACATCCTATTGCTCGCGGGCGAAGCGCATGAAGACCCGTTAACCATCGAAACCGCCGCCAGTCTTGTGACCAACAGCGATTTCATCAGCCGTGGTTACCTGATTCCGCATACGGCAAAAGAATTAGGCTGCGACACCTTCGTGCATATCTCCTTCCCGCGCCACATGAGTTATGAAACCCTCTCCACGCGACGCAATATTTTCGAAGAAGCGAGCAAGGATTTAGGCATGAAGTTTGTGTTCGAAACCGCGCCAGACCCGGTGAGCGATGTTGGCGTAGCAGGCGCTCAGCAGTATATTTTAGAAAAAGTCCCGGCGTGGATTGAAAAATATGGCAAAAACGCCGCCTTCTTCTGCACTAACGACGCGCACACCGAACCGCTGTTAAAACAATTGCTGGCCTACGGCGGTTATTTTATCGAAGCTGATCTGCCATCACCGTTGATGGGTTATCCGGGCGCGCTCGGCGTGGATTTATCCGCAGCCAAAGGCGATTTCGCGAAAATCCTGAAAACCGTTGAAGACGCGATTGTTGCCAAAGGCGGCGCTGGCCGTTTCGGCACCTGGGCGTATTCCTATGGCTTTACGACGACTGCCGGCCTCGGCGAATTGGCGAAACGCGTGCTCGAAGGACAGGCTGAATTGACAAACCTTGCGGATATTATGGATGCGTTCGGCAAATATACGCCAGGCGCAAAATGGAATGGCGCGTATTATACTGATCGGAATACCGGCACAACCGCGGATAATCACGTGCTGATCTATCAGGATACCTACATCATGGGCAAAGGCTATATGAACGCCACCGATGTGGAAGTGCCTGAAAAGTATAAAAATGTCAGTTCTGTCGCCCCTGAAGGGGAAAAGAAAGAATAATGACCTGACAGCGCAAACTGGCCGGGGTGAACAGCCGTTCACCCCGGTTTTTTTCGAAGATTCGTTATGGAGGAGTGTCAAATCTTGATTTGACCGCGAAAGTGAAATTTCGCACTCCTGATTTATATGGAAGACAGGGGGTGACGATGGCACACGCAGCAAATTTTCTGGAAATGCGAAGCGTTAGCAAAGAATTTTTTGGCAATCATGTGCTGACGAATGTCAACTTTGCCATGCAGCGCGGTGAAATTTTGGGGCTTGTCGGTGAAAATGGCGCGGGAAAAACCACGCTGATGAAAATCCTGTTCGGTATGCCTGTGATTCAGCAGACCGGCGGCTTTTCCGGGGAAATCCTGTTAGAGGGGAAGCCCGTCAATTTCGCCAGCCCGCTGGATGCCCTTGACGCCGGAATCGGCATGGTGCATCAGGAATTTTCTCTCATTCCTGGCTTTACCGCCACTGAAAATATCGTTTTAAATACGGAATCTTTAACCTATAATATCATTGTCGAATTATTCGGCGACCGCTTGAAAAACTTAGACACGTCGAAGAATACGCAACGAGCGCAGGCGGCAATTCGAAAGCTCGGCGTGCAATTAGACCCGCAGATGCTGGTCTCCGAAATGCCGGTCGGGCATAAACAATTTACCGAAATCGCCCGCGAATTAGACCGCCAGAATATCAAACTTATCGTCCTTGACGAACCCACCGCCGTCCTCACCGAATCCGAAGCTGATATTTTGCTGCATTCGATTCGCGCGCTCGCTGCCGAAGGGATCGCCTTCATTCTGATTTCCCATCGGTTGCAAGAGATTATGGACGTGACGCATCGCGTGTTAGTCTTGCGTGACGGTAGCATGGTGCAAGATGTGCGCACCGCCGACACCAGCATTACGCAAATCGCAGAATGGATGGTTGGACGGGAACTTCATCAGACAATCAATGTGCAAGGGACGGATTTTACGGATCGCGCCTGCGGCGAACCGCTGTTGCAAGTCGAAAATCTCTGGGTGGACATGCCGGGCGAAACCGTGCGGAATGTATCATTTGTCGCGCATAAAGGAGAAATTTTAGGCATCGGCGGCCTTGCCGGACAGGGCAAACTCGGCATTCCCAACGGCATTATGGGCTTGCATGTGGCGGGCGGCAATGTCCGTTTCAAAGGCAAATCTGTGCCGTTGAATGATCCGCGCGCGCCGTTAGACCTCGGCTTTGCGTTTGTCTCCGAAGACCGCCGGGGCGTCGGCTTGCTCTTGGAAGAGCCGTTAGATTGGAACATCGTCTTTACCGCGATGCAGACGCAGAATAAATATCTGAAACGCTACCTCGGCGGCTGGCTGACGTGGCGCGACGAGGCGGCGCTTGAGCGTGTGGCACAGGAATATATTCAGGCGTTAGAGATCAAATGCACCAGCCCGAAACAGTTAGCGCAAGAGCTTTCCGGCGGCAACCAGCAGAAAATCTGCCTTGCGAAAGCGTTTGCGTTAGAGCCGGAGTTGCTCTTTGTTTCAGAGCCGACACGCGGCATTGACATCGGCGCGAAAAAAATCGTGCTGGATACGTTGCGGAAATATAACCAGGAACGCTGCGTGACGATTGTGATGATCTCCTCGGAACTGGAAGAAATGCGGTCTGTTTGCGACCGGATCGCGATTGTGGATGAAGGGCGCATCGTCGGCATTCTCCCGGCCTCCGCGCCTTCGACGGAATTCGGGAAGATGATGGTTGGGCGCGGCGGGGTGTAATCCCCTCAGAACGAACTGAAACCACGACACACAAAATACACGAAAAATGTGTTTTTTAATCGTAACTATTTAGCCCGTAGGGCTTCAGGTAGTGTAGAACAGGGTAGAATATGACATTTCTACCGCGTAGCGGTTGCGCCCCTTATCGCCTACGGCGAATGACGCTCTTCTCCTCCCGTGTTCTACAAAACCACATCGCCTACGGCGAAAAGCTGGTAGAGCGTTACTTTTAATCAGCCGTTCAAGTTTTCGTGTATTTTGTGTGTTTCGTGGTAAATAATTGCTGATGGAACAGATTAAAAAATTTATTGAACGAGCGGGTTTGCCGCGTGTAGTGATTGGCATACTGTTGCTGGTGTTGTTTAGTTTAGCTCCCACCGCGCAGGTGCGGATTGACACGTCATTAAACGATATTGTCAAGCGCTTTGCGATGAACGCGACGCTGGCATTGGCGATGGTGCCGATGGTGCAATCGGGCTGCGGGCTGAATTTCGGCATTCCGATTGGAATCGTGGCCGGGCTATTGGGTTCGACGGTGGCGATGAATGCGGGGCTGCAAGGCTGGTTCGGCTTCGGCGCGGCGATGCTGCTGACGATTCTGCTTGGAGCGCTGTTCGGTTATGGCTACGGCCTGATTCTCAACCGCGTCAAAGGCGAAGAGATGACAATTGCCCTCTATGTCGGTTTTTCGATTGTCTCGTTTATGTGCATCTGGTGGCTGCTGCTGCCATACAAAAACCCGGTGATGATCTGGGGCTACGGCGGCGAGGGCTTGCGCACCACGATTACGACCGAAGGTTACTGGCTCAATATTCTGGATGATTTTCTCGCCTTTCGAATCGGCAGATATTTCAAATTTCCGACCGGCAGCATCCTGTTTATCGCCCTGTTATGCGGCATGGTCTGGGCGTTTTTCCATACGAAAACCGGCACGGCGGTGACAGCGGTCGGTTCGAATCCCGATTTCGCCCGCGCGTCCGGCGTCTCCATAGACCGGATGCGGATGCACTCGGTCATCATGTCCACCGTGCTGGGCGGCATCGGCATTTTGATGTATCAGCAATCCTATGGATTCATTCAGCTCTATTTAGGCCCGCTGTACATGTCATTCCCAGCGGTCGCCGCGCTGCTGATCGGCGGCGCTTCGATTCATAAAGCGACGATTACGAATGTTGTGGTGGGAACGCTGCTCTATCAGGGGATTGTGGCGATGACGCCGTCGGTCATCAACAGCCTGATTCAATCCGATATTTCCGATGTCATCCGCATCATCTCCACGCACGGCATCATTTTGTACGCTCTGACCATGAGCATTTCGCACAAGGGGAAGAAATAATATGGCGACACGTTCTCTGCAAAAATTCTCGCACTCCCATGTCGGGCGGTTTGTCAGCAACAACGCCGTGCCGATTCTGTTTATCGCAGTCAGCCTGTTTGCCATTCCGCTCTCGAAATTCAGCGTACTCTATCTCGCGCAGGAATTGATGACGCGCCTTGTGCGCAATGCGTTTCTCGTCCTGTCGCTGATTATTCCGATTATCGCCGGAATGGGCTTGAATTTCGCGATGGTGTTAGGCGCGATGGCCGGACAGATTGGCCTGATTTTCGTGACGGATTGGAATGTGTTAGGGCTGCCGGGAATGGCCTTAGCGATGATCGTTTCCACGCCGATTGCGATTGTGAATGGTTATCTGTGCGGTAAAATTTTAAATCGCGCCAAAGGTCGGGAAATGGTGACGGGCTTGATTCTTGGCTTCTTTTCGCAGGCCATTTA
Source organism: Candidatus Moduliflexus flocculans (assembly GCA_000739515.1). GTDB lineage: Bacteria > Moduliflexota > Moduliflexia > Moduliflexales > Moduliflexaceae > Moduliflexus > Moduliflexus flocculans. Next base: position 164,011 of record DF820458.1, on the reverse strand, counting down.
CCTGCTGCTCGTGTTATACGGCATGGGCAAAATCATTCCGATCAGCAATCCAGCATTGGTCTTGTCGAGAGGTTGGGGCATCCGCAATGCCGTGAATTTGATCGGCATGCGGGCGGCGCTCGATAACGCGCTCGATTTCAAAATCGGAGGCTTTGTCGTGCCAGCCGGAACACTATTGGTCATTGCGATGTTATGTGTTTTTATCATCTGGTTCAAAAAGACCAAACTTGGACAGGATATGCGGGCGGTCGGGCAGGATATGGACGTGGCGGCGGCGGCGGGTATTGACGTGATGCGCACGCGCCTGATCGCGATTATCCTTTCAACGGTCATGGCCTGTTACGGCCAGATTATCTATTTGCAGAATATCGGCACGATTAATACCTACAACAGCCATGAACAAGCGGGCCTGTTTTCCGCCGCCGCGCTATTAGTCGGCGGCGCGACCGTCAGCCGGGCGAATATCTCGAACGTGTTCGTCGGCGTCATCCTCTTTCATTTGATGTTTATCGTCTCGCCGATGGCCGGAAAAAACCTGATTGGTTCGGCGATGTTAGGGGAATATTTCCGCGTCTTCGTGACCTATGGCGTGATTGCCGTCTCGCTCGTGATTTACGCCTGGGCGCGGCTCAAAGAAAAAGAGCGCGAACGCATGGGCTTGCGGGGCGGGAACGAATAAAATAATAGCCCACTGATTGGACTGATTTTGCTGATCTTCACTGATCAAAAATCAGCGAAATCAGTCCAATCAGCGGGCTATTTTTTCCGAATGTCAAAACGAACACTCTATCGCATTGCAGCGCTGCTTGTCGTATTCATTGTCGCGGTCGGCCTGTTTTGGATTGGCCGGGGGCATAGTTTTCTGGTAGATAACCAAAAGTTGACGATTCACGGCACGACGTTTCAGCCGGTCAATGCCACGCTGAATGTGAGCGTAAACGGTCAGCCGCTGGTGGCGGTAAAATACGGTCAGCGCAAAAAATTAGGGGACGCGGTCGCCGGCCCCTGGCATACGATTACAGTCGAAGTCGTCGGCAAAAATAAAGCCGTTGAAAAAACCATCGAAAAACGCTTTTCCGTGCCGTTAGACGAGATGTTCCTCGTCAGCTTGCCCGCCCTGTTAGCCGACGATCCGAATTGGCTGCAAGTCTTTCGCGCCCCGCGTCCCACACCGCCGCCGGATGAAAAATAAACATGACGATATGAAGGAGAGAGATTCATGAACCAATTTTCCTGGCTGTCTGTCATCGAAATCCAGGGGTCGCCCTTTTGGTAAAACGCTCTTCGAATTTACTCCCCTGACGCTCCTAATCGGCGCGAATGGCACTGGAAAAACCAGCGTGTTCGAATTTTTAAAATTTCTTCGAGACGCCTGCTATTATGAAATTCCTGCCGAAATTATCTCCGGAGCAATCTGATAGAACTCAGGAAAAAACATGGTGACGAACGATTAACAGAACGATTTCGAGTGCATTGTTTCAAATACGATCTGGAAGCGTTATTGTTAGCGTCTGAGCAAGCATTGCGTCAACGATTAGGCGTGGAGAAATTCGCACAAAAATGGGAACATTCCCGTCGAAGATCAAAACCACGACCAGCCGCCGAAACGCATCGTTGGGGCATTATTTGCGGCGGCTGGCAAAAAATATAAAGATACGGCGGACGTTCCGTATATTCTGGAACGAACCGATTATGCCAATCTCATGCAATCGTGTCCTCAGCAGTTCAAGCCATTCGTCGAAGATTTGCTGGGGATTCTTGATATATAGTTTAATTGCACGGAAAAAATTTTGCCTAATTGCCAAAATCCGACCTGAGAACAGGCATTATTTTGATAATCATGAGTGTCCTTTTCGCGTGATGATTGCTCGTCAGGCATTCCGCAATTCCAGCGGGACGAATTGCTGCTGCGCTTCGCGAACTTCCTGAAACGAGGCCGATTGCGCCCGGCCTTCTTGCAGCCAGCTTCGCAAGGCGTGAATCGTTTCGCGCTGCGAAACCGAAAGCGGCACTTGCCGTTTCAGCGCCGCCGCCACGTCCTCGGTCGTAAATTCTCGCTGTCCGTCGTTAAAGCCGATATACATGGCGTCAATAATCGCCTGCTCGATTTCCGAGCCGACGTAGCCTTCGGATTCTTTGGCGAGTCGGAACACGTCGTAATCCTGCGAAAAGCGGTGACGCTTGCGGAGATGCACGGTGAAAATCTCTTCCCGTTCCCGCTGCGTCGGCAGATCGAGAAAAAAGATTTCGTCGAATCGCCCTTTGCGCAAGAGTTCCGGCGGCAGTGAACTAATGTCGTTCGCCGTCGCGACCACAAAACACGGCGCGGTTTTTTCCTGCATCCAGGTCAGAATCGTGCCGAAGACGCGGACGCTGGTGCCACCGTCGAGACTTCCTTGATGCGACAAGCCTTTCTCCATTTCGTCAATCCAGACGATGCAGGGCGAGACGGTTTCCGCGAGCGCGAGCGCCTGCCGCGCTCGTTCTTCCGATTCGCCGACAAGGCTGCCGAACAACGCGCCGACATCGAGCCGAATCAGCGGCAAGCGCCAGAGGCCGCCGATCATTTTCGCCGTCAGGCTTTTCCCCGTGCCAGGAATGCCGATCAGCGCAATCCCTTTCGGCGACGGCAGGCCGTAATCCCGTGCTTCTTTGGTAAAGGCGCGTTCCCGCAGGCGCAGCCATTCTTTCAAGATGCCGAGGCCGCCGACATCGTCGGGCGTTTCGGTGATGGCGTAAAATTCCAACGCCTGATTCTCGCGAATAATCTGCTTTTTTTCGTCCGTGACAAGTTCGATGTCGCGGTCGTCGAGATTGCCGTCCCGCACAATCGCTTTGGCGAAGACGCGCCGCGCCTGCGCCGCCGTCAGGCCGAGCGCGGCTTGCACCAATTTTTCCCGACCAAGTTCCGTCAGATTCACCTTAACGCCTGGCGTGTCGGTCAGTTGATTCAAGACCGTTTCGATTTTAGTTGCGTCTGGCAGCGGGAATTCGATGATAACGGCGTCATCGCGCAATTCGTCAGGGATTTTGGGCGAGGGCGTCGTAATAATGATGGATTTCGGCGTGAATTTGAGCGCTTGCGCGACATTGCGCAACTTGCGTTTGACAATGTCGTTTTTCCAGCAATCGTGAAAATCTTTTAAGGCAAAGACCGCGTTTTCGGTCACCTTCGCAATATGATCCAGCGCGGAAATCGGGTCGCGCCCGCCAGGCGTGCCGCCTTTGATATCTGCCGTGATCATCTTGAACATATCCGCGACATCCCATGAAAACAGGCTGCGCTTCGTCTGCTCACAGAGCGTCTTGACGGTTTCAAGCACCCGTTCTTCTTCCGGCGTCACGACGATAATCAGCGTGAACCGCGCCCGGAGATACAAATCTAAGGTTTCTTCGAAGGTCATAACGAGAAAAACGTTGCTGAACGGGGTTTTTTAACGCAAAAGACGCTATCGTCGCAAAGGGCGCAAACGTTGATCAATTTTTACGTTTGCGCTTCTTACGCCGTTTGCGTTAAAAAACCCCGTTCAGCAACCTTCTATGTTTTATCCCTGACAATCATTCGCAATGGCGTCCGGCGTGATGGAATCGTCGCGAATCTGGCAGCCGAGTTCGCGCAACTTGAGGCGACATCGCAGTAATTCGGGCGCGGCGATTCCGGCGCGTTCCAATACTTCCGGCGCATTCCAAAGTGCCACATAGTCAGTTTCGTGCAGGATTGCGCCCTGTTTCAGCAACAGAATGCGCTGCGCCGCATCAAGCTCTTGCAGGTCGTGCGTCAGATAGACGATAGCCATTCCGGCGCGATTGATGTCAAGCAAAAGGCGCAGCAATTCGCCGCGACTTCCCGCGTCTAAAAAGCTGAGCGGTTCATCTACAATCAGGCAATCCGGCTGCATGATCAACACGCCCGCCAGACAGAGTTTCTGCTGCTCGCCGCCGGAGAGTTCGCGCGGCGACCGTTTCGCATACGCGGACAATCCGAACCAGTCGAGGTATTCATCCACGCGGCGGCGCATTTCCTCCGGCGGCACGCAGAGGTTGCCCAGCCCGAACGCCAGGTCTTCTTCGACTGTCGTGCCGACGATCTGATTTTCCGGATCGGAAAAGACGACGCCGATGCGAACCGGTCGCGCTGCCGGAGGCGGCTGCAACAGCGTTCCGCCCGCATAGATCGCGCCTGCTGAAGGCGGAACGCGGCCAGTGCAGAGTTTGGCGAGCGTCGTTTTGCCCGATTCGTCCGTTCCAAGTATGCCGAGAAATTCTCCTGGCCTCACGGCAAATGACACCTCGCGCAACGCAGGCGCGTCCTGCATCGGATAGGAATAACTGACCTGTCGAAATTCTAAAATGGGGGTCATGGTACACAAAAAGCAATCAGACACCTTAAAGGTGTCTGACTGCTGCTCGCGCTACACGCCATTCTGAACGCGCTCGGTTTTATAGCGTTTTTCTAAACGCGCCGCAATATACTTTTTATAGACAGGCGAGGAACGATAATGTTTGGAGAGCTCTTCAGGCGCAAATTTTTCGATTTTTTCGTAAAGATCGGGGAAATCTTTGACTTTGAAGACATTGAAGGCTAATTGCGGCGGGCCGTAGAAGACAAGCTGCCCTTTAGCGAGCATCGCAATTAAATCCAATTGCCGCAAGCTTTCGAGGCGTTGCTGCGTTGCAAGAATAATCGTGCGGCCTTCTCGCGCCAATTTATGCAGCAAATCGGTCATTTGCTCTTGTTCTGCCGCGTTCAGGCCGACGAACGGCTCATCTATGCAGAGGAGCGGCGGGCTGGTCAACAGTTCAACGCCGAGCATGACCTGTTTGCGCTGCCCAATAGATAATCGCTTGATTTTGACCGACGCCAATTCTTCAAGCTTGAGCAGCCGCAGCACCTCGCCAACGCGCTGCATGATTGTTTCTTTTTTCGCGTGCTGCCAGAATGAACCAGCCAGCGGAAAACGAATCAATGCAGCGTAATATAATGTATCGTACACTGAGATGGTCTGGTGAATTGTTTCTTTTTGAAAAACATATCCGATCAGCATGTTGAAACGCTCGCGATACTCATATAAATTTATGCCGTTTAAGAGTACTGCCCCGGACTGCGCTGGCGTAATGCCACTCAGGGTTTGCAGCAGCGCGGTTTTTCCGGCATCATGCGTTCCGAGAATCCCGACAAACTCTCCGGGATGAATCGAGAGCGAAATATCTGTAAACGCGGGAGTTCCGGCGATGCTGCCGGAGATATGTTCTGCGTCTAAACGGATGGCTGAGTGTGAAATTTGCACGGGAATCGCCTGTTCATGATGATTGCTATCGTGTTTCAGAAAACGCAACAGAAAGAATATTACGGGCAGGCGGGCGAGAAGTCAAGCAAAAATTGGGCAAAACGCCACAAGAGACGTGGGGGGCGTCTCTCGCAGCATTTTTGAGGGCGAAATGACAGGGGAATTGTTAATTTTTTGCCATTTCTTCATCATTCACGCGACGGCGGAATTCTTTTCCAGCGCGGAATAACGGGACGCGCTTTGCTGGAATATCAATCATTTCGCCTGTGCGGGGATTGCGCCCTTCGCGATCATTGCGGGCGCTGACTCTGAAGCTGCCAAAGCCGCGCAAATCCACGCGTTCGCCGTCGGCCAGCGCATCAATAATGCAGCGCAAAACCGTGTTGACAATGACTTCGCCTTTTCGTTTTGGAATATCAATCGCGGCTGATGCTTGTTCTACGATTTCTGCTTTTGTCATATTGGGTCTCCCTTCCTTATCCTAATTCTCCCGTCATTTCGAGGCCAGATGTCATGGCGTGAGAACGCGATGAATTGACTTCTATTGAAGTTACAGGAATTGCTTCTGTCATCCATCAGACTCGTTGCCTGAAAGAGGGTTGAATGCGGATGCGAAGAAATTTTGGCGTTTTTGCGATTATCATTATCAGCGAAGTCATAAATATCACATCCGGCGCGTTTTTCGTTGACAACTCCTTCGCAGAAATTTACGCTTTCTCTATTCGTCCATACATCTATCCTGATACGCCACTGACAGCGATTTCCTGTCAGCGGCTCTGGGAGATTCAATTTTTCCGCATAATGCCCGGCGCGATGAAAAGGGGAAATTATTCGATGAGAACCAGGCGCTTTTTTTATGTCTGTCTTCGCCTGCTCGCGTGGAGCAGCGCGGCCTTGCTCTGTTGTGCGCTCATTGCGGGAGAACTCGCGGCGGAAGAAAATTCCCCAATTTTGCTTGTGACTGGCGAATGGGCGCCGTATGCGTCTGAAAAACTCGAAGGATTCGGATTTTATACCGCCATTGTCACTGCTGTCTTGCGCGAGATGCATCGCGAGCCAGCATATAAGTTTTACCCCTGGAAACGCTGCGAGTTACTCGTGCAAAAAGGGGACGCCTTCGCCGCCTTTCCCTATAGTTATACCGAAGAGCGAGCGGCGGCGTATCTCTATTCGGAAGCGCTGGCGAATTCGTCTATTGATAAACTGTGGTATGATACGCGCAGACATCCAGAAATGCACATCGAGACCCTTGAAGACCTCCGCCGTTATAAAGTGGCTGGAATCGCGGGCTACTGGTTTTTAGAATATTTTCAGCAGCATGATATTCCATACCACTATGTTGATACCGAGGAATTGGCGTTTCGCAAGCTTGTCGCAGGGAGTCTTGATATTATTCCGTTGGATATCCTGGTCACAAAAGAGCTGCTGAATAGGCTCTATCCAGAGGATATCAAATATTTTGGCATGTTGGACATGCCAGAATATAAAACAATTCCGCTTCACTTGCTCGTGTCGAAAACCTATCCAAACGCAGAAATCTTATTGCCGCAATTTAATGCGGCTTTTCGAAAAATTGTGAAAAATGGCGTTTATGCTCAAATTCTCCAACAATATGGGGTCGAAGAGTTAAGCATTGCCACATCGCCAAAGTAATTATGTCGGTCGAAACGAGAGTTTCGACCGGCGCTTCCAGGGGAGGAGTCAGACGATGAAAAACCGGCAATCTTTTCAACAGGGGATTCGGAGAGGGATCGTTGCGTGGGTATTTTTGCTTTCTGTTATCTGTAGCGTCTGTTGGGCGGAAGAGGCGAATCTTTCCGTAAAAATTCCTGTCGTGACCGGCGAATGGCCACCAGTCACGTCGGAAACACTCGACGACCTCGGCTTTTATACCGTCTTAGTCAGCGCCATTTTCAACGAAATGCGCGTTGTCCCGGAATATAAATTTTACCCCTGGAAACGGTGTGAACTGCTCGTGCAAAAAGGGGACGTGTTCGCCGCGTTTCCGTATGCGAATAAACCGGAACGGGCGAAACTCTACCTGTTTTCGGACGGGCTGCTGTATGATTATCCGGTCAAGTTGTTTTTTTATAAGAAACAGAAATCCGATTTTGTCTATGAGCGGCTTGAAGACCTCCGCGCCTATAAAGTGGCAGGCATCGCAGGATATGGATATTTAGAAGATTTTAAGGCCGCAAACATTCCCTATCTCTACGCCGATACCGAAGAAACAGCCTTACGGATGCTTGTGGCCGGACGAGTCGATCTGGTCGCTGTCAATACCATCGTGGCATTAGAATTTATCGAACGGCTCTTCCCGAATGAACAAGCGTTGTTCGGAGTTCTCGACAAACCTGCCGAGCCGCTTTTAAAGCTTGGCCTGATCGTGTCGAAAACCTATCCGAACGCAGAAACGCTGTTAGCACAATTCAACGCTGCGTTTCATCGTATTGTGGAGAACGGAACGTATGCGCAGTTCCTCAAAAAATATGGCATCGAAGCATTAAGCGTGTTCGACAAGCCTGTGGAGTGAACTGTCATGAATTCGATTTCAGCAAAAGTCATTCTTCTGTTAGTGGTCAGCATTATCTGCGTGATGGCCGTGTTAGGAACATGGACATTCTTTGCTGAAAAAGAGAAAACTGTCAGCTTAATCCGCGAGCAAATTCACCAACTCAGCGAACGCCTCTCAAATAGTTTGATTTACCCATTTTGGACGGTGAATGAGAGAGAAATCGAGAAAACCGTCATGTTAGAAATGGCAAATCCGCATGTACTCGCGATTATCGTGAAAGACTATGATCATCAGTTCCGCATGGGAAAAATCAGAAGTGCGAAGTGGGAAATTGTTGATTATCAGAATATTCCTGATCAACAATCCCTCTTGCAGCATTGTTTTCTGACATCTCAACAGGACATTGCGACGGATGAAAAGGAGATGCTTGGATACGTTGACGTGTATGTCACCGACACCTTTCTGAATCAATTTCTGCGGCAATTGGTGATCCGTATCGTCCGCCAGACCGTCGCCTTGTCGGTCATCATCGTTGCCGTGCTCTTTTTCAGCCTGAAATATTTGATTCTCAATCCGCTGATTTCCTTGAAGTCGAGCGTCGAGCGCTTTCGGGAACGCGATTTCAACGTCATCGCGCCTGTTCGCGCCCGCGATGAAATTGGGATGCTCTCTGGAACATTCAATAGCATGGCGCTCGAATTAAAGGCGAGTTTCGAGACCATTGAAACTCAACTCTCAGAAATTCGGCAGGTTTCTGAGGAGCGGAAACATCTCTTGCATGAGCTCCAGGAGAAAAACATCGCATTGCAGGGCGAAATTACCGAACGGCAGCGCGTAGAAGAAGAACTGCGGAAGCATCAGGAACATTTAGAAGACCTTGTCAAACAGCGCACCACCGCGCTCACCACTCTTAACGAACACTTAGAACATCAGGTCAGCGAACGGAAACGCGCGGAAGAAGCCGCCCATGCTGCAAATCAGGCCAAAAGCGCATTTCTCGCGAACATGAGCCACGAACTCCGCACGCCGCTCAACGGCATTTTAGGGTACGCGCAGCTTCTTCAACAGACCCCGTCTTTAGATGCGCGACAGCGTGAACACGTTGAAATCATCCAGCGCAGCGGGCATCACCTGCTGGAATTGATTAACGATATCCTTGATCTCGCCAAAGTTGAAGCCGGGAAAATCGAAATGCAGATAGAGGATACGTTCCTGCTGGACATGTTGCAAGACCTTCAAGAAATCAGCCGTCCCAAAGCCGATTCGAAGCAGATCGCCTTTCGCCTGGATGCTGCTCCGACGCTGCCTGCTGTCATTCGCGCCGACGAACGGCGCTTGCGGCAAGTGCTGCTGAATCTGCTTGGCAATGCCATCAAATTCACCAAACAGGGGAGCGTCACGCTGCGCGTTCACGATACGCCGATCTCTAGCGGAACATCGAGCGAAATGCGTTCTTTCCGTTTTGAAATCATTGACACGGGCGTCGGCATTGCGCCAGATGATATCAAACGTCTGTTCAAGCCATTTGAACAGGTCGGCGACGCCGCTTCGAATGCGCAAGGATCGGGCTTAGGATTAGCCATCAGCAGTAACTTGATCCGGGTGATGGGCAGCGAGATACGGGTCGAAAGCGAGCCGGGCGTTGGCAGCCGTTTCTGGTTCGATCTGCCTGCACAAGTTATGGCGTCGTCCACGCCAAAGCCCTCTTGCGAACCGCGTTGCATTATCGGCGTTGAAGGAGTTGCGCCGAGCATTCTGATCGTGGACGACGTGCAGGATAATCGGCTGATGCTTGTTGCAGCGCTGAAACCGTTAGGGTTCGATGTGTATGAGGCCGGCGATAGCCGCGAGGCGGAACAGATGATCACGATGACCTGGCAGCCGCATGCCGCGATTATTGACCTGCGCCTGCCGGAGATAGACGGACTAACCCTGATTCGACGGCTGCGCCAGCGGTCGGAATGCGCGAAGATGGTGATTTTCGTGTCTTCCGCCAGCGTTTATCAGGAAGATCAACAGCGGAGTTTTGAGGCAGGAGCGCAGGCGTTTCTGCCAAAACCCGTTGATTTTACGCTGTTATTCCAGCAACTCGAATCCCATCTGCATCTGACATGGCGCTACGCCGACGCTGAGTCGCCGCTCACGCCGCAGCAGGCGGCGGAAATGGCGCTACCGCCGCCAGAAGAGCTTGCGGCGCTGAAAAGGCATGTCACGCTTGGCGATATACAGGCATTTCGCAACGCGCTCCGCAGATTACACAACACCAACCCGCGCTGGCAGCCCTACTGTAAACGGCTGTCAACGTTAGCGCAGCAATTTAAACTGAGCAATATTCATCAGATATTGGATGAATCGCTCTCATCGGAATCCCTGACGCCGTTGCCTGATCACCTTCGCCAACAATTGCATGACGCAGTAAAAATTTACGATATTCTCACGATTGAACATACGATTAAAGAAATCGAAGCAATTAATATGGGGTTAGCGGGGCGATTGGCAATGTTCGCGAAAAATTTTGAATATGGCAATATTTTAAAATCGATCCAATAGGTGCCAAAGGAAAAAATATGCAACGCATTCTTGCTCATGTCAAGCCCGAACGGCGCGACAAAGAATTGATTTATAACCCGACCTATCCGATTTTCTGGCAGCGTTCGATGCACTTCGAAACAATCGAACAGGCACTTTCCATCTTCATCCCCTGGGTAACGCCCGTGTTGAAATTATCGGGTTTATATCAACGGGGCGCGCGCAATGCGATTGATGTGCAAATCACGCCATTAACCGTCGTTGATCCCCAACTTCCCGCAGGCTTCGATGGCTTTCGTCTGCTGTTCATGTCGGATTTGCATATTGACGGCAACGACGCTCTGATTGAGCCGCTCTGCGCGTTATTGGATACGGTGGACGCGGATGTGTGTCTATTAGGCGGCGATTACCGTTTTCGGATGCACGGCAATTTGCGCAAAGTTATGGATCGCTTCCGCGAAATCGTGCCGCATATTCACGCAAAAGAAGGGATTCTCGGCATATTGGGGAATCACGATTCCTGGGAAATGATTAAGCCGATGGAACGGTTGGGAATCGTTATGCTGATCAATGAATCAGTAGATATTGAACGCAACGGCGAGCGCATCTGGATTCTCGGCGTGGATGATCCGCATTTTTACAAGTGCGACGATTATCACAAAGCGAATCGCGCCATCCCGGAACAAGCATTCCGCATTCTTTTAGCGCATTCCACCAATATTCTCGCCAAATTTTCCGACGAACCGGTGAGTTTCTGCCTGTGCGGTCATACGCACGCCGGACAAATTCAGTTGCCGATCTTCGGGCCGATCATCACGCATTCGCATTTCAAAGGCGAATTCATTTATGGCCGTTGGCAGTATCGCCATATTTCCGGCTATACCTCTTCCGGCGCTGGCACATCTGGCGTCAATGTGCGCTACAATACTCGCTCTGAATTGGCGCTCATTACCCTCCGGCGGCAATAGTCTCTCAAATTTTTCCTTTTGATTCAACCAACCGCATTTTCTTGCATCAGACTAAATGCTTCGTAACATCAGGAAATTATTGGATCATCACCGGCAATGATGAAACGCTTTCGCAGCGTTTCAGGCGTTGCGGTACAATCAAAAGGAACGATTTATGAAAAAATATGCGATGCTTTTCTTGCTGCTGTTGACCTGCTCGGCGTATGCGCAGGATGCGCCGCCAGTTGGGGATTACGGCACGCGAAATGATATTTTTGGCGCTCCGGCCTTCGAATTTTCGCAAATCAATGGCGAATTCGCGTTTTTAGCGGGCGGACGCTTTGGCTGGATTATTAATCATCAATATGTGATCGGCGCAGAAGGCTACTGGCTCGCGAATGACGTTCCCGGCCCGTCAACCAGTTCCGGGCAAAAGCCGGATTTAGCGATGGGATTCGGCGGCCTTACGTTGGAATATATTATCTCGCCGTATAATGCTGTCCATTTTTCGGTGTCAAACCTGATCGGCTTAGGGGCTGTGCGATATGATTATATCGCCGCCGATGACAATGATGATACCTATTGGGTTGATGAGCCAATGCTGAACGTCTATTTCAGGATTACGGAGTACTTCAAAATCGGTGTTGGCGTCGGCTATCGGTATGTCGCTGACGTGGATTTAGAACGATTAGAGAATGAAGACCTGAGTGGATTCGTTGGCAAAATCAGCCTGAATTTCGGCACGTATGGCAAAACACTGATTCCGTAAGTCTTTCGTAGCAATCCCGCCGTAATATGGGCAACGCTGCCAGACACATGAGATCGTATCTGGCAGCGTTGCTCTGTTTCAACATCATTCCCCCATCTTCTTCGCATTTATCCTGAAAAGCCTTGACAAATATCCTTTTACATCGTGTAGAATCACAAGAAATCATATTATTTCGTTTCAGTAACTGATGTTACGCAGCGCCGCCGACAATTCCCCTCCTGGGAAGGGCAAGGGGTGGGTTCGTCCGTGAGTGATTGCTCGTGTCAAGAACCCACCCCCAACCCCTCCCCGGAGGGGAGTGTGCGGTCATTCGTCTCGAATCGGCTGCGTAACATGAGTCAGTAAAATATTCGCACAACAGACCTCACAGGTTTTCAAAACCTGTGAGGTCTGTGCCGAAATTTATTTTTTATTCGTATGTGATTTTTTATGAAATACACGCCGAAAATTATCGAAGAGAACGTCAATGTCTCTCATTCCTCGCCGTTGGGCGAGTTATTTCTGCTGTTAGGCGGTCTGCTCGGCATTATGATCGCGATTTATGTGATACTCGGATTTGCGGTTGATCTGGTCGTAAAACGGCTGCCGGTTGGGTTAGAACAGCACCTCGGCGTATTGGTCGCCGCGTCGCTGCCGCAACATGCACCGACAGAAGCCGAAGCCTATCTACAAGAAATCATCAACAGTTTTGTGCCGACAACGCCGCTGAAAGGCAGCACGTATCGCGTTCTTATTATCCCGTCATCCGAATCAAATGCGATGGCAATGCCGGGTGGGTATATTCTCGTGCTGTCCGGGTTACTGAAAGAACTCAATTCCGAGAATGCATTGGCGTTCATTCTCGCCCATGAATTGGGGCATTTCGCTCATCGCGATCATTTGCGGGGCTTCGGTCGCGGATTGGTGTTGTCAGCGATGGCAGCCGTATTGACAGGCGCGGATAGCGGCGTCACGACATTTTTGACCAAATCGCTGTTCTCCGTCGAAATGAAGTTCTCGCAACGCCAGGAGACGCAGGCCGACCTCTTTGCATTAGACCTGTTGAATAAACGATACGGCCATATCGGCGGCGCGACCGATTTTTTTAATCAATTGGCGGAAAAAGATCGGCTTGGCCGCTTCACCTATTTCTTTGCCACGCACCCATATCCGAAAGATCGCGTGGACGAATTGCGCAGAAAAATCCTGGAAAATGGCTATACCGAAGGCGAAAAAGCCCAGTTGGATTCGCGAATCAAGAGCTTGCCCGACGAAACGAAAGCGACGACATTCAAGGATATTTTCAGAACCATTGCCCCAAAATAGAGGCGTGCGACATCTTGATTTCGCAGACCTAAAGATTAATGACTTAATGTACTACCAATTATGATCGTTTCAACATGGCATAATTTCATAGGATTCTTCGATCATGGCGAAAGATTGGTTTGTGTCGCTCAAAGAGTTGCTGCTTTCTTCTCAATCGCAATGGACTGGCTCGTCACGCGAGGAGAGCGAGGTGGAGTTAGAACGCCGGGCGGATTATGACGCCGGACAACTTGCCTTGCAAGAACGGCGTTTCGACGATGCGATCCCGCTGCTTAAGCGGGCAATTGATTCGATGAAATACCGCAAAGACGCGCTTTATTCCTTAGGACAGTGCTATGAGCAGACCCGAATGTTCCCGCTTGCGCGAAAAGCGTATGAGCGCCTGCTACGCCTCGATTATAATTTTCGCGATGTCAAAGAACGCATCACCGCTTTAGACTCCGGCAAATCTAAACCGTTCGCTGCGCCGGGAAATCCCGCTGATCATGTGACCGTCGTCAACATTGCGGAAGACCGCTACGAAATGCTGGCAACGATTCACGATACGGCTGTCGCCAGAATCTATCAGGTGCGCGACCGGGTTTTAGGCCGAATTATCGCCATGAAACAGGTCAATCCCCGCCTTGAGGATCATAAAGCCTATCTTCAACAGCTCAAAGACCGCGCGCAATCGGATCACCCCAATATCGCGCGAATTTACGACATTGACGAGCGACAGGGGCAGGTGACAATGGAATTTGTGGACGGAACTGATTTGTGGCGAGCGATGCAGGCGAAAGGCGCATTTGCCCTGAAAAGCGCCATGTTTGTGGCCGTACAGCTTATCAACGGACTCCACTACGCGCATCAGCGCCAGATTATACATCATGCCTTGATCCCGGAGCATATTCTTTTGACAAAGCAAGGGCAGGTCAAATTGCTCGGCTTTCGCGCTCTCGATTCATTCGTCCGGCTGCAAAAGACCGATCCCCCGCATAAGTTGATGCATGTTCCGCCGGAATTGCTGCTACAGGGACATGTAAGCGTTACCGCCAATGTATATTCGTTCGGCGTTATTTTGTATGAAATGATAACGGGTAAGCCGCCGTTTTCGCTTCAACAACTTCAAGCGTTTTTCCGCCAGCACGCGCCCTTGCAGTTTGACGCTGGCATCCTGCCCCCCGGCCTTGCGCCGATTCTGAGCCGCTGCCTTGCGGTTGAGCCTGACAGCCGTTTTCCAAATCTGCGAGTGGTCGGCGAAACGTTGCTCGCCTGGTTTCAGGGACATGATGCACATGGAGAACATGCCGGGGAATTGGCGTCGTATAAAGATTTTCTGTTGATGGCCTGGGCGGATGGCACGATCACGCCGCAAGAAGCCGCCTTTCTCGCGCAAAAGCGGGAGGAATTGCATATCACCGACGCGGAAGCCCGCGCTGCCGAAACTGAGGCGCGACAGGAATTAAAAGCGTTGTTGAGTGGCAAAAGGTAAAAAACTCGCGCCGGACGGATTCCGGCGCGAGTATGTTGGAAAGAATAAATTAGACGGATTTGAACGCCTCGACAAGCGGTTTCAGTTCTTCCGGCGTCAGGTCGGTTTTGCCGTCATCTGCGAGTTCGATGGCGTAATTGCCCGCCGCCACGATCACGCGGTCGCCGAGTTCGAAAATCGCTAGCAAATTCGGCAGCGCGGCGAGGAGTTTCTTGTAAGCGTCGCTGTCGCGCTTGATTTTCACGACCGTTTTGTCGGCGCTCAATTCATGATCCACCCACGCGCCGTCTTTCAGCGTAAAGGTTTTCTGGCCGATGGTCTGCACAGTCGTTTCATTCTGCGCCTTTCCCGAAACATCTTTCTTATCGGCTTCTTTCGGTTTTTCAGTTGCGTCTTGCTCGACTTCGGTGGTCGCCTCTTCTTTGAATAATCTGCCGCGCGGCGCATTCACGGCTTTTCGTTCCGCCGTCGCCATCGGCGCAGGCGCGAGCGACTGCATCATTAGCCCTTTCCCGACTGCAAGATCGGAGACGCCTTCCGGCAGCGGCAGCGGCTGGTTGACGGTGGTAGATTTGCCGTCTTTATTGCGGATTTCGGAGTCAATCGCGATGAATGACGTGTATTGCGTCAATAAATTATATTTCAGCCCTAAATTCGTAATCGTCTTGACGCGCTCATCCGATTCCTGCAAGGCGTTGTAATCGCCAAGCACCTGAATGCGATGCCGCGCCCAGAGATAACGTAGCGCTGCGTTTTCGGCGCGTGGCGTCACTTCCGCGACATTGATAATTTGTGAATATTTACCCTCGCCGCCGATTCCGTTAACCGTCAGCGTGCCAGCCGCCTCGCCGCGCCATTTGCCGAAATAAATCACCGGGCGTTCCGCTAATACATCCGGCAAACTCGGCGGTTCAAGGTCGTAGATGTCAAAGCCCTGCGCGTCCAATTTCACCTGCGTCAAGACCGGCGACTGAATATATTGCCGGAATTTTTCGGCCTGCACCGGAGCTTCCGACGGATTCAGCAGCACGAACGGCTCGCCCATCCCCATCCGCGCCATCCCTTCGATGAGGAAACGGTTAACCGATGAGCCGATGCCGAACGCAAACATATTGGCATCGCCGAGTTTGTTGCGAATCAGGTCAAATACCTGCGGCTCGACTTGCACGTAGCCGTCAGTGGCGATAATGATGCTGCGGGACATGCCTTCGGTTCGCGGCAATGCAAGGGCGCGTTCCATTGCAGGCAGAATTTCCGTGCCGCCGCCGCCCTGCTGTTCATCAATAAAACGAATCGCTTTCTGAATATTCTCCGGCGTGGCCGCGAGCGAGCCGTTTTCGGACAACACCGACGATCCACCCGCAAAGAGCAGCACGTTAAATTTTTCATTCGGATTCAGCTTGCCGATCAAGTCGCGTAGCAGCGTTTTCGAGATGTCAAGCGGAAAGCCGTTCATCGAGCCGGACACGTCCACAATAAAAATGTATTCCCGCGCCGGAATCGCCGCCGGTTTCACGCGCTTCGGCGGCTGCATCATCAGCAGGAAGAAGTTCTCGTCTTCGCCTTTATAGAGCAGCAAGCCGGATTCCACCTGGCCGCCTGCCAATTGATATTTCAAGACGAAATCTTTGTTCCCTTTCGTCTTCTCGGAATCGTCCAATTTGACCGCCGCAAACGCCTTGTTTTCATATTGAATATCCACTTTATGCGACGGGCTGGTCGCCTGCTGAATCGGCATTCCGGCGGAGAGATTCACGGCGATGTCAAAGGTGTAATTCGGCGCTTCGCCCTGATGCAGATACGGATTTTCGACCCATTTTTCGCTCGCGGACGCGGTGTCGGCGGGCATATTGGAATAACGCGGCCCGACGACGGTCGGATAGACAAATTCATACATGCCGTCGGTCGGCACGAGCAATTCGGTGTAGCTCATTTCTACGACGATTTCGTCCCCCGGCATGATGTTGGCGACGTTCATCTGGAAGACGTTCGGGCGCTGCTGTTCCAGCAATGACGCGCTTTTGCCTTCCTGCTTGGCTTGTTCGTATTGCTGCCGCGCCGTTTCGCGCTTTTCGATTTTTGCGACAATCGTGCGCTCGCCAATGGTCATTTTCATGGCATAGACGGCGGCTCGCGTCGAGCCGGGGAAAATGTAAATCGCTTCAAGCGGCGATTTTCCTTCGTTTTTATAGACTTGCTTGACTTTCACGTCGGCGATCACGCCCGCAATATCTACCTGCGCGGAAGTCGCTTTCAGCGGCAACGCGTCCACAGTGGGATCATCGCTCTTAACGAAAAAATAAGGCGACAACGTTTTATCGGCGGCCTGTTCCGCCTCTTGCGCGAATGATAGCGGGGCAAACGCTGCTGCGCCGCACAACAGCGCGGCGGTGTGACGAATAATTTGTTTGAAGAATGACATAGCTTTATCCTCCGTAATATTCAAAGAACAACAACGAATGTGAGAAAGGAACGAATTCGTCCTTTTTTCAAATTCGTTGTTGTTTTCAGAAAGATCACTATTTCTGACGAGTTCATTTCGACATCATGCGCATGTCTGTTCTTTCATACGAAGGCGAATAGGAATTTTCCAAAAAATTATAGAATATTTTGTGAGCGATATTCGCCCGGCGTCAAACCTGTCCACTGTTTGAATGTCCGCCGAAAGACGCTTGGTTCGGAAAAGCCGAGCAGATAGGTGATTTCACTAATCGAACACCGTTTTTCCTTTAGATAGGATTGCGCCAGGGTTTCTCGCGCCTGCCGCAGCAAGCCGCGAAACGTCGCGCCTTCCTCTTCCAAACGCAATTGTAGGCTTCTGACGCTCATCGCGAACGCGCTCGCAGCATCCTCAATTGACGGCACGCCATCCGGCAGGCGTTTCATCAGAAATTCCGTCACTTTGCCAGAGTATGAAGCATCTCCATTGATTTTAGCCAATAAACTTGACGCGTATTGTTCGAACGCCTGAAGCAGAGCGGGATTCTGGTAGGCTATCGGCGTTTTCAGAAATGCAGCGGGAAAGACCAATTGATTGGATGGCTGCGAAAATCGTAGCGGACAGCGGAAGATTCGACGGTGATCGTCGAGATTAGCGGGCGACTCATGCGTCATGGTTACGAGCGTCAGCGGAACGGCGTGTTTGGTGATATGCTCGATAATATGCACGAGACTTGACAGGGTGGCCTCGATGCAATGCCGCGTCAGCGCAGCAACAGGCAAACTGCTTTCAAGCGTCAATGACGCCGATTGCGCTGATGCGTCGAAGCGGATACTGATGACATTGCTGACGATGCCGCTGTAATTTTCGGCTCGTTTCAGGGCGTCGCCGATGGTTTCGCAATTCATCATGATATAGCCCATGATCGACCAGGTTCTCGATTCAGCGCATTGCCCCATGTGCAAGCCTAAATTCTCGTCCCCGGCAACCTCGGCAAGTGCTTCCTGAAGTCGAAGGTACGTATCGAAGGCGCAACGAGCATCAGGCGTCGTCAACACGGACGGATCAAGGCCGGCAGCGCGCAACACTGGAACAGGATCGAGATGATGGTATGACGCATAATGCATCAATTGAATCACGAGCGTCATCGAAACAGTTGGCATATTCATAATCCATCCTTGCGCGAAATATCACCTTTTTTGCGGCATTCGCCATAGACAAATCTGAAATTCTCTCTAAATTACATGCTGTTACGTTATTAGACATTATCGGAAATAAGAACATCATTCCGAAATTTCCCTCTTGGGAGGGGCAAGGGGTGGGTCAAATCCTTATTTCCAATAATGTCTATTGCGCTGTCAGAACAATTGCGACAGCGTTACCTTTTCTAACAGGCGCGTCGAATCCTGTCAAGCTTACAATATATAGAAAAAGGAGGCAGATGATGAAAGCAATTCGAGTCAGAGAATTTGGCCTGCCGCAGACGATGGTTTTAGAAGAAGTTGCAGACCTTATTCCTGCGAACAATCAAGTTGTTGTTAAATTAAACGCCATCGGCGTCAACCCGGTTGATGCGTATTGCCGTTCTGGTGCGGCGTCATGGGTCTCCGTGCCGTTTACGCCGGGAATTGACGGCGCGGGAACAATCGCGCGCATTGGGGCGGAGGTCGCTCATTTGCAGATAGGGCAACGGGTGTATACCGCCTTTAATATCAGCGGCACGTATGCCGAAGAAGTCCTATGCGAGGCGTCGCAGGTCTATCCGCTGCCCGATAGCGCGACGTTCGAAGAAGGCGCCGCCCTTTTCATTCCATACGCGACCGCCTATCGCGGTTTATTCCAGCGGAGTAAGATCGAAGCGGGTGAAACCGTCCTGGTTCATGGCGCATCAGGCGCGGTCGGGATTGCCGCGACGCAATTTGCTGTTGCCGCTGGCTGTTCTGTGATTGGTTCAGCAGGAACTGAGCAGGGGCAAAAATTAGCGCGCGAACAAGGCGCACAGCATACCGTCAATCATTATGATGATGGACACTTCGAACAGGTCTTGGAGATCACGAACGGTCGCGGCGTTGATGTGATTATCGAGCCTGTGTCAGCCAATGTGAAGCGAGACATCGCGATTCTGGCGAACGGGGGACGCATTACGGTGATTGGCGACCGAACTCCTATTGAAATAGACGCGCAGGCGCTCACCAGCCGCGATGCGGCAATTTTGGGAACGAATATCGGCAATTTGCCGCCATCAACCATGGCGGGCTTGCATGCGATCCTTTTTCAGGGTTTAAAAAACAAGACGCTGCGACCTATCATCAGCCAAAGAATCCCATTAGCGGAAGCGAGTCGAAGCCATGAGAAACTATTCAAGTCAGGAGCGCTCGGCAAGATCATTTTAATTCCATAGACGAAAAAACAACGCATATAATCGGGCATGAGCGAAGCGAGATGCCTATTCGTCCATGCCTTATTTAACGAGGAAACTATGAAAATTACCTGCGTATTAGGAAGCCCGCGAACCAACGGCAACAGCGCCACCTTAACCCGCTACATGCTGCAACAATTCGAGCGGCGCGGCGCGAATGTGCAAGCATTCGAAATCAACAAACTCGATTATCGCGGCTGTCAGGGCTGCATGGCGTGTAAAACGACATTAGAGAAATGCGCTCTGCGCGATGACATCACGCCGATTCTTGAACAGGTAAAAAATTCCGATGTGCTGATTGTCGCGTCCGGCGTCTATTACGGCAACGTCACCTCGCAGGCCAAAGCCTTTCTTGATCGCATCTATTCGTTTTACGTGCCGGAATTTTACCTGAAAGACGAGAGCCAGAGAAGCCGCCTGACACCAGGTAAAAAGCTGATCTTCGTGCTGACGCAGGGCAATTCTGATGAATCGCTGTATGCGGATATTTATCCGAGTTACGAACGCCTGATTCGGATTCACGGTTTTCAGCAAAATTACCAGCTTCGCGCCTGCGGCATTTCATCGCCTGCCGATCTTCAGGCACGTCCCGAACTCTTCGCGCAAGCGGACGCAATTGTCAACGACATTTGCGGCGCGGCATAAAAGAAAAAAGCTGTCAGATAATCCTTATAAGTATCTGACAGCTTTTAACTCGCGAATTTATGCTGGAAGAAAAATATTTTTAGTGCGTAATTCCGCTATAATTTGTATATAAGAGGGGATAATCTGCCGTGCTTCTGCCTGTTTCAAAATATCTACTGTCAACGCAATAACCGCGCGAATCCCCATCTCTCGTGCCTCGTTCCTTGCTTTTCTGTCATCAATAATAAGCATATCTGCGTTAAGTTCTAATGCCAGATTCAATACGCCACGTTCCCCTTGTTGCAAATTTCGCGTGAATGCATAAACTGTTTGAGGTTCAATCACTTCGATAAATTCGGCAACAGCGTTATGAATATGCTCATATTGAGTCCCGCTCTTATGTTCAGGCGCAACCTCCTGATAAACTATCGGCGGAATAATCACCTTGCCAAACAGTTGTTGAAAAATATCAAGCCGCTGAATACGAGAAAGTGCAATAATTGGACTGGAATTGGATATCACAATCATGCAACCTGATGCTCCATATAATCACTGAACATTCGATAGCTTTCTTGCAATTCATCAGAATTTGCATTGATAAATGAAACGCGATGCGATCCCAAAAAGTCCATAAATTCTTCATAACTGAGATGAAGCATTGCAGCGCCTTCACGAATAGAGATCAAACCTCGCTGATACTCATCAAGGATAAGATATTCCAGCAATCGTTGTTGTAACGCGGCAATGTCCGGTTCTGCATTCCAAATAGGCTGTGGAATAGGAATTGTTATCGCATGTATCATCCTGTTCCCCCCCTCATTACTTCTTCAAACGTATGATGTCTTCTTCACTCAACGTCATTTTCCCCTGTGGGCTGACTTCGAGCGAGAACTCGCCGAGATTGACGATCACTCGCGGCAAGGCGTCAAAATACGGCTTGAGTTCCGGCCTGAGTTCGAGCGCCTGACGATATGCCTCGCTGTCGCGCTGAATGGCGAGCGTTGTTTTGTCTGGCGCATGTTCGCTGTCCACCCAGACCTCATGTTCGAGCATAAACGTCTTGTCGCCGATCTGCTGGCATTGCGCCACGATTTCAGGCTGCGCCTTGCTCATTAACTTCGATGCCTGTTGCTCGAATGACGATGTTGATGTGTCCTCTACGATTTTGCCCGCAAGCATTGAGTCAGATTCCTGCGGAGCGTTCGAACCGACCGGCTGCACTGCGCAGATTTTCGGTTTGGCCGCCTTTTCTTTTTCCGGCGCGATGAACACTTCCAGCGCAGGCGTTGACGAATCAGCCTTCTGCTGGGCGGATTGCGCGACGGTCTCATCTTTGCCTCGTCCCATCAGTAATGGCGCGTCGCCTTCCTTTTCAGCGGCTTCTTCACGGTTGCCGCTCATTTCACGTCGTTCTGCTGCCATCGGCGTTATCTTCGGTTCTGGCGCAGGCGGCGCAATATCTGGCGGCGTCAATCCTTTATCCGCAATTGCCTCTTCATTCGTTATTTGCTCGCCTTCAGTCACAGCGCGAACATCTTCCCCTGTATTCTGCGTTTTCGGAGCTGCCGCAACCGGCTGCGAAACGGATGACACTGGCGTCACGCTTTTCTGCATCGCCTGTTTTGGCTGATACCAGCGCGGATAGATCAGCGTTGCAATCAGCATCGCCGCCACCGCCACGCCGACCGTCGCCCATCGCGCAAACATCGGGAAAAAGAAGGGCTGTTTCTTCGCCTTCACCGCTGCCAGCATCTCCCCTGTTGGCTGCAATTTCGGCGCAGACGCCATTTCATGCGACGCCCACTTCTCCATCATCTCTTCAAATTTTCTCTCGTCCATACCTCATCTCCTCCTGACAGATCATACGATTCGGGAGGATAAAATTACAGCGTTTTGTAATTATTTAGCCCGTAGGGCTTGAAGTGTTGTAGAAAGCGGGGCAGAAGATCGTATTTCTACCGCGTAGCGGTTGTGGTCATTTCCCCTATCGCCTACGGCGAATCATTCCTCTCCCTCGCATTTTCTACAAGACTGTATCGCCTACGGCGAAAACAAGGTAAATAGTTGCAATGTTTTCAAAACCCTTTGCGTTCAAGACAGCGCTTCACTTTTTCCTGGGCGGCGGTGACGTAATTTTTCGCCATGCTGGTGGATTTACCGAGAATTTCGCCGATTTCTCGAAACACTTTTTCGCCGGTATAATATAACAGCAGCGCCTTGCGCTCGTCGTCGGACTGGATACGGCTGATGCAATCCCGCACGGCTTCGACTTCGGATTCTCGCGCTAACCGCTGTTCGACGTTTTCCTGCCCGTCAGGAAGCAGGTCTTTTAACGTGGTGTCGCGGTCGTTCGCGCCGACCTGCTGGTCTAAGGAAACAGTTTTGACTTTTTCTTCGCGGCGTCCGAGATCAATGCAACGGTTGCGGGCAATCGTAAATAGCCAGGTGCGGAATAAAGCTTTTTGCGGGTTAAATCGGTCGGCGGCTTCGATGACGCGAGCAAACACGTCATGCACGATGTCTTCGGGGTCACTGGCGCGGGTGGACGCGGCGCAGAAGAGATAAAGCGGTTTTGCGTACCGCCGGTAGAGTTCTTCTAACGCTCGCGTCTTTCCTTGTTGAAGTTGTCGAATCAGTTGTTCGTCAGTCAACATACAGCGCAACGTTTATTTTGATGATGGCCGACGCGGAAATCCGCCGGGACGTTTCCCGAATTTCGGCGCAGTTTTCTTGAAAAACGGCCGCGTTCTCGATTCGCCTTCTTTTTCGGAATCTTCCCGGAACGGGCGTTTTGAGAACGTCCGCTGACTGCGCGGGCGCGACGATTCACTGTCTTCGCCATCAACTCGCCGCTCTTTGGCGCGGGAAAACACAGGTCGGTCGGATTCAAACTGACGGCGCGGGCGCGGCGTGCCTTCCTTATCAAAATTGTCATCGCGTTCGCGTCGCGCTTGCGAGAAGACTGGCCGCTCGGATTCAAACCGTCGCGGACGTGGTGATTCGGCTTCTTCGCCGTCAAATCGCCGTTCTTTGGCACGGGAAAAGGCCGGTCGGTCAGATTCGAACCGGCGCGGGCGCGGTACGTCTCTGTCTTCGCCGTCAAAGCGCCGTTCTTTGGCGCGAGAAAAGGCCGGTCGATCAGATTCGAAGCGGCGCGGGCGCGGCGTCTCTCTGTCTTCACCATCAAAGCGCCGTTCTTTGGCGCGGGAAAAGGCCGGTCGGTCAGATTCGAACCGGCGCGGGCGCGGCGTCTCTCTGTCTTCGCCTTCGTCAAATCGCCGTTCTTTGGCGCGAGAAAACGCTGGTCGGTCAGATTCGAACCGGCGCGGGCGCGGTATCTCTCTGTCTTCGCCTTCGTCAAATCGCCGTTCTTTGCCGCGAGAAGAGGCAGGCCTGTCAGACTCGAAGCGGCGCGGACGCGGTGAATCAGAACGCTTCGAGCCGGGACGGAACGATTTCGGACGACCTGCGTCAAAGCGTCTCGTTTCAGAACGAGGTTCGCGCAAGGCTTCAGGAACATAGGACACGCGAGGTTTGGTTTTGGGGGTTTGGCTCTGTTCCTCCGCTTCGCGGCGCAAACGTTCTGTTTCCTCTGTTTCCGGCAGCAAACGAATCCCGCCCTCGATTTGTTCGACCCGTTTTATTTTCAGCAACCGTCCGAGCGCACGTTTAAACGCTTTTTTACTCAGTTGCAAATAGCGTTTGATTGCGCCAGGATGGCTGTCGTCGTTCACTGGCAGCACGCCATTATGATCTTCTAATTGCCGCAAGATTAAGGCGACATCATTTTCGATTTGCTTATACGCCAGTTGTCGTGGTGACAGTGTAATTTTACCATCTTCTCGCACGACAGCCACGCGCAACTCTAACTGATCGCCGACATGCAGCGAGGTAAAATATTCGCTTTTCGGAATCAACCCGATATATTTATTTTCAATCGCGACAAACGCGCCAAAATCGGGTTTGACCGAAAACACGCAGCCCTGCACGATGTCATCTTTTTTAAACGGGCTTTCGGTGAGAAGATATTTTTCAACATCCGTCGTCGCGCAAATTCGGTTTTGTTTGTCGAGGTAGGCCGCAACCAAATATCGTTTCCCTTCGCGCACGTAAATTTTTTGTTCGCGAAATGGCAAAAAGAGATCTTTTTCCAGGCCCCAGTCTAAAAACGCGCCAATCTCCGTCATTTCAACCACTTTTAAGGCGGCTAATTCGCCGACTTGAATATATGGCTTCTGGCGGGTGGCAATCAGGCGATCTTCAGAATCGCGATAAATAAACACTTCAAGAACATCTCCGACTTGCGTCTCTGGAGGAACCTGATTATTCGGCAATAAAATGTCATCGGCGGCGTCGCCGCTTCCGGCGCTGAGAAACGCGCCGATGGATACCAGTCTCGACACTGGCAGCGATTGAATTTTTCCAATCTGAATCATGAAATAATAACCCTCGAAAACTCCAGCGAATCTAAAAATAGAACGAATCAAACAGGTTGCGTGATAATTATATCAGGGAATTCGTTGTTTTTTTGTTCGTGGCCGTCCGAAATAATAATGAAGAGATAGTGATTCGAATGCGTGATATGTGACAAACCCATCAAGCCACAGCCGCGTTTGCGGTCAAGAAGAATCTCTATTTGAGACAAAAAAAGTACAGCGACGCGAAGATGGGAAGGAAAAAATACTGATATTTGCCAATTCGTTCCCGTCTTCACGGCGCTGCACTTTCAGCCTGGAGCAAGGAGAAGGCGGTATTCGCGACCTCAAGGTGTTCGTCGGCAAGGTTCGCGCGAAATATGGGAAGCCTCCCTTCGTCAGCGTTTGCGGCGAGCCAGCGCATGACGCCGCAGCGCAGCGTCGCCGGATGCGGCGGCGCGGCATATTCGCGGATATCGGCGGCGGCATTTGTTTCAAGAAGCAGGGATAATGCCTGGCACCCAAGCATGACTTCTTCGCTGCTCTGACTGGCCAGCAACGCGCGCAACAGTCCTTGCCGCATCTGTTCACGTTCGCCCTCCGAGCGTTCTCGCAAAAACCGAACATAACGCGCATCGCCGCGATGCGCTGCAAACGTTTTCGCCATCGTTCTGTCGAACATCGATTCAGCGTTGATGAAGGCGGAAGAAAGCTGCGCCAGGCTCGCGTTGTCTGCCAGTTCTGCCAATACGTCGCTTGCCAGGCTGCTCATAGCCTGTTTCGGCGAAAAAAGTGCCTCGTTGAGGATATGTTCGTAGCGCTCGAATCCATAGCGGCGCAATAAGCCAGCGGCACGCAGATGAATCTCTGGAGAGCGGCCTAATAAAGGAAATAACAGGTCGCGATCAGCCTCTTCGCCAACCGCGTTGACCAATGCAAGATACGCCAGCAGCACGTCGTCCGTCGAGAACGTAATGGCGGCCTTTCTGGCAAATGGCAGGCAGCGCGGATGTGGCAGCCGCGCAAAGAGTTGCATCGCGCATCGGGTAAATTCCAACGAATCGAATCGGGTTTCCGCCAAGCGCAGGAGCAGCGGAATCATTTCCATCAGGCCACGTTCAGCGATCAGCGCAAAAAGCTTCATTTGCGCGTCGGCAGTTTCTTTGCGCAGCCGCTCCATAAGAAACGCCGAAGATGGCCGAGATTCTGCCGCAACCACGCATTCGACGGCAGCAACGCGCAATTCCACATTCGGATGATCGAGAAACGGCAGCGCCGCCCAGATAACCTCCAAATCACCAATCTTGCCAAGCGTTCGCAGAGCATGTTCCTGCACCTGTAGCTCATGATGCGCCAACAACGCTTCGACTTGAGGCAAACACGACCGATCTTGGCATGCGCAAACGGCATATAATGCCTCAATAAGGACCTCAGATTCATCGCTTTCGAGCAAGCGGGCCAATTGCGAAGATAAGACCGGCGAACGCCGCTCCGCAAGATAGCGAATCACTGGAATCCGCACAGTTGGCATGTCCCACAGCAGCCGCTCAAACATCTCATCTAATGGCTGCGATTCATCGAGACGATCAAGATGCCGCGCCGCCTCAACGCGAAGGCGCTCATCCAGGTTGTTTAAGGCCGCGACAAACAACGCCGATATCCGACGGTCTGATGACTGGCTGATCGCGTCCAGCACAAGCGCTTTTAATTCAATGTCGGCGTGAGCATGGGCAGACAGCGACAGCAAGCGGTCAACGCCGTACCCGTCAGTTGCGTTCAGCCAGTAATTCAGGATTTCGCGCCGCAGCCAGTCGTCATGCCGCTCGAAAACAAGATGCGCAAGCGCGGCCTCAATCTCTTTATCGGCCAAAGCGCTTCGTCGCAGTTGTTTTAAGGCGCGGCGGCATTCGCTCTGATCCAGCGCCTGTACCCCTTCAAGAATGGCGGAGATATACTCGGACGATACAGGCGTCGCGTCATCCGGTTCCGGCAACGTTTCTGGTTGAGCGACAGAACTCTGGCCTGCCGCAGGCGGAAGCGCCTGCTGAATCGCTGCCATTGCAATCAGATGGGGACGCAGCCAGACCGGCTGGCGGCGATAAAATTCGATCTGCCGGGCGCGGTTCGCCTCTTCCGCGCATTCATATACATGGCGGCAATATTCATCAATCACCACATCAACAGAGCGCGACAGAATCCCCCAGAATTCCGCGTCATGATAGATACTGCCGAGCGTGCCATCCGCGTTGCGCCAGGCGATATTTGCGCCACGCGCCAACGGCAGCCCGACGATGTCCGGTATCAGGCTCGGCTCGTCCAGTTCTGCGTCAGCGATAAACGCGCATGTAATGATCTGCGTTGCGCGGCGGCGGAGTTTTTTCAGCGTTTTGCGGCCAGCCGCCGCATCCGCGCGCCACTGACAGAGCAACACAGGCTCATTCTTCGGCGCTTTCGCAGGACGCGCCAATGGCAGGCGCAGCAAACGCGCCGCAATCGCGGCGAAAATTCGAGAAGACGCATCCGCCGCCACAACGCAGCGGCATTTCCAGGCAAAATGTTCGACGATTCCGAGCAAACGGGCGAGCGTGATGATGACATGCCGCTCGCTGATGCTCCCGGACGTTATCAGCGGAATCGCAATGCCGTCGTCATCCGCGCTGCCGAGACACATTGCGCCGTAACGAGCGTAGAGGAGTTCCTTGCCGCCGAATTCTTCGCCTTCGGGGAACGCGCATTCTCTCAAGATTTGCTGCAATGCGCCCATCTCTTCCGGCGTGTGTGAAGAGGTCTGCGCAAGCGCTAATTGAACAAGCTCGCGCGCCTGTTGGTATTCTCCCGATTGCCGCAGCGCATCTACAAGCTGAAACAGCATCGCATTCGCGGCGGTCTCCTGCGGCAGCGTCTTTTTCAGCGCTTCACACGCTCTGGAAAGTTGGCCGGTGCGGAGATAGAGATGGGTCAATCCTTCTAAGGCAATCGGAGAATTGGGGCTGTCCCGCAAGACCATCTGAAATTTATCCTCTGCCAGATCATAACGCTGCATTCGAAGGTGGATGAACGCGATTTCGCACAAGATTCCCGCCTCGTCGTCCATTCCGCAGAAAAATAGCCCTTTATAGTAGCATTCGAGCGCGCGGTCATACTCCTGGCATTTGGCGTAAGCACGCCCTAAACGCACATTGGGCGAAGAGACTTCAGGCAGAAGTTCGGCGGCCTCTGTCAATTTTCGAATCCCTTCAGATTCTTTGCCTCGCCGGATCAGGCGCTCCCCCTGCGCCATCAACTGTTCGGCTCGTTGTTCGGGCGTTTCCTTATAATAAAATCGGAACATGTTTTTTCTGAATATATCAGGCGTTCTTGGAAATGCGGTTTCATCGATCCCTTGCCTCTCCCCAAAAGGGATTTTCGGCGTTAAATTTCTTTTTTCCAACAACGCTTATCCCCTGACAATTTCGCAAGAAAAATTTTCAGGTTTTCTTTTTCGCGGTCGAAAAATCCTTGACACCAAACCCCGCCTTATATACTCGCCTTTACACGCGTCGGTAGAGTGTTTAGTTCAAGAATATCAGTTGAGGAGGTTTATCCAAATTTATGGCGAATCATAAGTCAGCAATTAAAAAAGCGCGTCAAGACGAAGTGCGGCGCTTACGGAATCGGATGTACAAAACTCGTTTCAAAAATGCGGCGAAAAAGGTAGAAGCCGCATTAGAAGAAAAGAATAAAGATGCCGCAAAAACAGCGTTACAGGAAGCGATTTCTGTCATGGATAAAATCGTGACCAAAGGCGTTGTTCATAAAAATACGGCTGCCCGTAAAAAATCGCGCTTATCTCTCAAGGTCAACGCATTGGTTGCCAGCGCGTAACCTCTTGAAATTGCCTGATTAAGCAACAGGGCAATTCTTTTTTTGAACGCTGTTTATCTCGCAGATAGACAGCGTTTTTTTATGTCGAAAAATTTTACATGAACGAAAACCCCTGACTTTCCTTACACATAGAAGGAAAAGCCATCATTTCCCCTGTTACATACGCCAGCCTGTTGTCGAAAATGTTTACACAACCGCGCGTTTTTTAAGCGTCTCCTGACAGATTATCATTTTTCAAAATCGCTGTCAATGCGCCGTGTATCGCATTAAAAATGTCTGTTAATCCTATTGGCATAATCATTGCTAATAAACGTGAGCTATATCATTAAAAATCATTATATTCTCATTAACCATACATCAAAAAGGAGTTTTGACATCATGAAAAAAAGTTTGTTTGCCGCACTTTTCGCTGGTTTCCTTGCCTTGAGTTCATTTTCTGCTGACGCCGCGTCATTAAGCGCAATTTATGATTTCCGCGATCAGTTTGACGCGACACAGACGGCATTTGAAGGGTTAGATTTTACGAATGATGGAACACTGTGGATCAGTAGTTCGCCGAATATTTCTGGCGCTCAACGCTTATTAGGCGTTGATCTGGCAAGCGAAACAGTATTAAGTACAGCCACGTTTAATAAAGCGTTGAATCCGACGGGGTTAGCGAGCGACGGCACGAATTTGTTTTTTGCGAGTAATTTAAAGGTTTTAGGGAATCGTATTTATTCGAATGTAGCTCCTTCAGAAAGTGAAGTCGAGTTGGGAACTTATGCCACTCTCTCCTCAACAACCTGTAAACAAGCTGAAGGCGCGGCGTATCTGAATGGATTCCTTTATGTCAGTTGCGAAGAGAGTCAAAATATCATAAAGATAAATCCAAACACCGGGAAAGTGGTTGAAAAATTGAATATCGGCGTCAATTTGCTTGGATTAGGCGCGACTGAAACGTCGCTGATTGTTGGGGATTCCACGAATCACGCGCTTTTGATTTACGATGTGATGCAAGGCAAAGTCACTGAGACCATCAATCTGGCAGACCTGTTCGTCGGCGCGGACAGCGATTATACGAAAATGACCGGCGAAGAATATAAGGTGACGATTGCCGAGAATGGCGACATCCGCTACATTCCAGACCCTGATGGCCTGGCGTATCGCAACGGCAAAATTTACATGACCTTCGAGCATGATTTGCGCGTGTATGAAATTACGACGATCACGGCAACTCCTGAGCCAACCACGTTGCTGCTCCTCGGCGTCGGGTTGTTAGGTCTGACAAAATGGCGCAAATCGGCGAAAAAGTAGTTGAAATGCTGCGCTGTGGCATTCAGACAAGCTGTCAGATACCTTGCAGGTGTCTGACAGCTTTTTTTGTTTCAATTCAAGTCATGCCGATTGCGGTCAATTACAGCATTATTCATAGCGTTTGCACTCCTGGTATCGGTGTCAACGCTCATGAATAAATCATGTTACGCAGCCGATTCGAGACGAATGACCGCACACTCCCCTCCGGGGAGGGGGTGGGGGTGGG
>DF820458.1:113646-133790 GCA_000739515.1 Candidatus Moduliflexus flocculans | reverse complement strand
GGGTTCTTGACACGAGCAATCACTCACGGACGAACCCACCCCTTGCCCCTCCCAGGAGGGGAATTGTCGGCGGCGCTGCGTAATATCAGTGAATAATGCTGTGGATCATTGTCAATTCAAAAAGAAAAGCCCTGTCAAGATTCAAAATCCCGACAGGGCTGAGCTTGCAACGCTTGCCACTCCTTACGCCGCGCTTTTTTCGGCTCGCTTGACGAATGTAATAATGCTTGCGCCCCAACTGCCAGACATTTCCGGGGCTGTCACAATCCCGGCGACATGCGGATGGCGCGAGGCGATGGAACGCACGATCTCGCGCTGGACGCCGATTCCTTTGCCGTGAATAATGCGCACTTCTGGAAAACCCGCCTCATACGCGGCATCGAGATAATCGCTGACTAAATATTTAATGTCATCCGGCGCGAACGGATGCAGATCAAGCACGTCTTCAAGCGGCAGTTCGACCACTTCCTGAATCTCGTCTTCTTCCCGAAGCATCATAGTAATAAGGAGGCAAAGCTCGTTCCCCATTTGGGCGATTCAAGCGTGAATAATTCGGCAATCGTAGCAGCGACATCGGCAAACGTCTGGCGAATGCCAAGATTGACGCCAGGGCGCAGCGACGCGCCATAGGCTAATAATGGCACATATTCTCTGGAATGATCCGTGCTCGGCGTCGTCGGATCGCAGCCATGATCCGCGGTGATCATCAGCAGATCGCCAGGCCGCGACGCGGCAAGCAGTTCGGGAATCCGCGCATCAACATTTCGCAGCGCCTGCGCGTAGCCCTCAACATCATTACGATGCCCATACAACATATCAAAATCGCATAAATTCGTAAAAATGATGCCGTTGGCCTGCGAACGCATGTATTGCAGCGTGGCGTCAACGCCCGCCATGTCGTTTGTGGTATGCGTTCCGCCGGTTACTCCCTGATTGGCGAAAATATTATCAATTTTGCCGACAAAGGTCACGGGCAATCCGTGGGCTTTTGCGCGATCAAGCATGGTGGGAAGATGCGGCGTTCTTGAAAAATCTTTGCGGCGCGACGTGCGGGTAAACTGTCCGGGCTGACCGATAAACGGACGGGCAATCACACGCCCGACGCCATGCTTGCCGTGCAGCATCTCCCGTGCCTGTTCGCACATCCAATACAGTTGCTCGATAGGAATGACCTCTTCGTGCGCAGCAATTTGGAAGACACTGTCTGCTGACGTATAGACAATCGGCTTACCGGTGGCGAGATGTTCCGCGCCAAATTCTTCGATAATCTGCGTTCCGGACGCCGGGATATTTCCGAGCATTCCCCGCCCAATCCGGCGCGTGAATTCCGCCGTTACCTCTTCGGGAAAGCCGTTGGGATAGGTCGGAAACGGCTCTTCCAACACCAATCCCATCAGTTCCCAGTGTCCGGTGGTGGTGTCTTTTCCAGCGGAAAGTTCTGCCATTTTTCCAAACGACGCTAATGGCGTTGAGGCTGGCGGAATGCCTTCTAATTCGGCAATATTGCCTAAGCCCAGCGACTGGAAATGTGGCACGCGCAAGCCGCCGACAGCGCGAGCGAGATTGCCGAGCGTGTCGCTTCCGTCATCGCCGTAAACCGCAGCGTCCGGCAATTCGCCGATTCCGACACTGTCAAGGACAATGATGATAATCCGTTGAATGAGAGGCATATTCTAAAACTCAACGACCTCACAGGTTTTAAAAACCTGTGAGGTCTCTCGTTGTATTATTGCACTAACGAGCTAATCAGGGCGGCGACCCGTTTCGGGTCGAATGGTTTGGTAATAAACATTCTGACGCCAAGATTAAACACTTCTTCGCGCACTTCATCGAGATTCGTGCCGCTGATGACGATAATATTCGCGCGCGGGTCTTGCTGCAAGATGCCGTTAATCGCATCCACGCCGCTGACGCCGGGCATGGATAAATCCATGGTGATAAAATTGGGGCGCAACTGGCCGAATAATTCAATAGCCTCGCTGCCGGTAGTGGCTTCGCCGACGACTTCGCCGCCGATGGTTTTCACCGCTTGCGACAACGCGATGCGGACATACCGGGAATCATCCGCTAACAGAAATTTTAACGGCGAGCCATTCGTATAATCAAAGTGTATTTTTGATGGATAATAAATGCCGTCTTTCTCGACAATCTCGACCTTTGTCTCTGACGGAGCGAGGAGTTTCACCAATTCCGGCGCGACAAGTTCCAGATATTTTGTCGTATAGAGCATCGGCTCCGTGAAACGTTTTGAAACGCGCTGATTTTCAAATAAAAAGTCTCGAAACGCCAAAACGCCGATTCGAAACAGGCTGTCCATATCCATCGCGTAGCGGTTTTTCTGCATCGCCATCATTAATTCCAGGCGGCTGATGCCATAAAAATCCGCTAAGAGTTTCGAAATGTCTTTGCGCTGATTATTAATCAACTCCGTCGCCTTTTTTAACACTTTAATCACAGCAAGCGCGACTTCAGGCTTTTGCGCTAAATGGTCATCAGGGATAATCAAGCAACTCTGATTCACTAACCAGTTGACATCGCCTTCCATATTGGGGATTTCGGAGCGCGACCCGGAAAAAAAGAATTTGCCGCCCATCGTCTGCGCTTTGGTTGTCCAGGGTTCCCAGCAAGCAAGCGCATCGAGCTTTTCATCGCTGAAGGCCGCAAGCTGGTCGTGCGGAAGGAGGTGGGTAAACTGCACGTTGTCTAAATTCACGTTGCAGTCTTTCGACATATTTTTAATCGCGATAAACACCGCCGCGCCTTGTGCCATGCCGATCTGTTTCCCTTCCAGATCGGATGGTTTTTCAATGGCGCTGGCTTCGCGAATAATAACTTGCTGCGTCCCTGCAATATCCGCAAGCG
The DNA here is from genome assembly GCA_000739515.1 of Candidatus Moduliflexus flocculans. Taxonomy (GTDB): domain Bacteria; phylum Moduliflexota; class Moduliflexia; order Moduliflexales; family Moduliflexaceae; genus Moduliflexus; species Moduliflexus flocculans. The sequence goes on along the minus strand of DF820458.1, from coordinate 130,928 downwards.
GCGCGACCAATTTTGTCGGCAGTCCTTTTTCATGCAGAATAATGCAAGTGATGGGGGTTTGCGTAAAGGCAAAGGGTTTCTTTTCTGCGCTGAGAACGTCGCCGGGCATGGTCGTGCCGGATTCTAAAAATTTGCACGTCACGTCCAATCCGACTTCGTGTTGAAATAAGCCCATGAGGTCGGCCACTGCAAGCTGCGCGGAAATATTCGGATCTTTGACCCCCCAAATTTCGATTTTTTCTGACATACGTTCCCGGTCCCCGACAGTATGGTCTTTTAAAAAATATGCGCCGACGAACACCCGCGTTCGCGATTTCTGAGTGGTGGCTCGTTCCATGTTTGACCAGCAATATTGCGCATCACCTGCGGCGCAAGCGACAAACACGGCCATTCATCGGGGCATCATAAATGATTGCATGACAATAGCATACCTGGAATACAGGTGTCAAGAAGAGTTCAACCTCTTCCAAAAATTTTCTTTTTTTCTACCCCTCAAAAAATGTCAAGTTTTGTTCTTTGCTGATGAGGGATTCTGCGAAGTTTCCATTTCTTGCCAAAAATTCATTGACTTGTCAAGAAGCCTTTTCATAATGCGAATGATTTTTGTCAATAGCTTCGCGATGAAGAGACGCGATTTCCAGAACTCACCGCCCTGGCAACTACGATCAGAACGGCTGGATTTGTTTCGGCCTTTCTGAGCCTGTTCGCCAAAAAGAGAACCGCTATGAGCGCTCATCCGCAACAAGAACGGCGAAAATGTCCGCGATATAATTTACAAATTCCGATTCAACTCTCCCTCTCGCATTCAAGTTTTCCCGACACGCTCGACGCCACCACGCTCAACCTCTGTCTGAATGGCTTATATTGCACGGTCACGCGCTATATCCCCCCGTTTCACAAGCTGTTGATCACCATGATCGCGCCGAAACATGAGGAGGCGCCGCCTCGCGTGATTTCTCAAGTGGAGGGCGTTGTCGTTAGAGTCGAGCCGGAACAGGAAAAAGTTGGCTGTCATGAATATCAAGTCGCGCTGTATTTTCAGGAACTTTCCGACGAGCAGGAAGACGCCCTGCAAGCGCTGCTTGCCGCCCACGCCGCTCACGTTGGCGGGCATGAATGCGTGTATGCGTAATTTGCCAGACACGCCCGGCGATAGTGCGCATTACGTCATGCGTTGTTCGCGCGTCTCGTGCCGCTGGCGTGAACGCTTAACGTTCCAATAATTTGTCATGATCCACGTCTCGATTCGATCCAGAATCCAATCCCTGCTTGATTTCGTCTTTCCGGCAGAATGCGCGGCCTGTCACGCATTTGCCGGCGATGATCGGATGGTCATTTTTTGCCAATCATGCTGGGCAACGATTCTCCCGCTCTCTTCATCAGGGTGTGGACATTGCGGTAAGCCATTTGCCGGAGATTCCACCCCGGCGGGGTTTCTCTGCGGAGATTGCCGGACATCTCCGCCATATTTTGATCGCGCGCTTTCAGCAGCGATTTACAATGGCGTGATGAAAGAAGCGATTCATCAGTTTAAATTTTCGCGCAAATTTGGGCTGGGCAAACCGCTGGCGCGTCTGCTGTTGGCGCAGTTTGACGGCCAAATAGAGTATTCGCGATATGATGCCATCCTGCCTGTGCCGCTTCATCGCTCTCGCAGCAAGCAGCGCGGCTATAACCAGGCCGAAATCTTGGCGCGGGAAGTCGCCAAAGCGCGGCATCTCGCGCTGATGACCAAAAACCTGATTCGCGTCCGACGCACCGCCGCGCAATGGCAATTCAGCAACAAGCGCGAGCGGCTGGATAACGTCAAAAATGCGTTTCAAATCCTGAATCCCGAACAAGTTCGCGACAAACATCTGTTGTTGATTGATGATATTTTTACCACCGGCTCGACGGCAAATGAATGCGCGAAAACGCTGAAACGCGCAGGGGCGGCCTCGGTGGTCGTTCTCACGGTCAGCCGCGCCGGTTTAGGCCAGCATTCAGCATCGCTTGCGGCAAGCACTCAATAACGATTTAGTTGAAGCATCAATCGTCCCCCGGACAGGCATGTCCGGACAAGGCTGTCCGGGGAACGCATCCGTCAATCAAACCTTGCCAAAACACTATTGCATTGATCAGTGAATTTTTAGGAATCGCCAGGAGTGCCAAAGCTTGCTTTGGCGGTTAAAGCAAGCTTTGACACTCCTAAAAACTTCTTGATCAATGCACTATTACATCGTTTCATGAGTTTTTAGGAGGACTGAGGAGTGTCAAATCTTGATTTGACTGGCGAAATCAAGATTTCGCACTCCTAAAAATTAACGAAACAGTGTACTATATTTTACGGGAGTCTTATGAGTTTACTTGGCTTAGATATTGGCACGTCAGGCTGCAAAGGGGCGGCCTACTCATTAGATGGCACATTGCTTGCCAGTAGTTATCAGGAATACCCGACGATTCATCAGCAGCCCGGCTGGGGCGAATTGGACAGCCGCCAGGTCTGGCGGCAGATTCAGGACGTAATTCGAACGATTGCCGACCAGACGAAACACGATCCGATTGCCGCGCTTTCGATGAGCACAATGGGCGAAGCGATGACGCCGGTGTCGCACGACCGGAAAATTCTCGGCAACAGCATTCTCCATTCCGACACGCGCGGCGAAACATACATCCGGCAATTGCGCGAAAAAATTGGGCAAGAACGCTTTTATCAGATCAATCCGAACATTCTCGGCGTCAATTACTCGCTTCCCAAGTTGAAATGGCTGCAAGAACATCAATCCGACCTGTACGCGCAGACCTATAAATTCCTGCTCTGGGGCGATTTTGTGGCGTTCATGCTCGGCTGCGAGCCGCTGACGAGCTTTTCTCACGCGAACCGCACGCTCTTGTTCGATATTCGCCGCGAAACCTGGTCAGACGAACTTGTAGCGCTGACCGGCATTGAGCGCGAGCAATTGCCGACGCCAGCCGCCAGCGGGACAATCGCGGGAACGATCAGCGACGAGATGGCGGACGCGCTGCATCTGCCGCGCAAAATTCCGGTCGTAGTCGGCGGCCACGATCAATGCTGCAATTCGCTCGGCTCGGGCATTTATCAGGCAGGAAAAGCGGTCTGCGGCATCGGTACAGTCGAGTGCATCACGCCGACCTACGACGCGATTCCCGACGCGGCGCAGATGCTCAAAACCGGCCTGAATGTCGAGCATCACGTGCTGCCCGGCCTGTATGTCTCTTTTATTTACAATCAGGCCGGCACGCTGATTCGCTGGTTTCGCGACACGTTCGCCGCTGCCGAACATGCGCGGCAGGATATTTACGACCTCTTCGCCCGCGAAATGCCGCAAGAACCGACATCATTATTGACTTTGCCCTATTTCGAGCCAACTGGCACGCCGCATTTCATTGCTGACGCTTCCGGCGCGATTCTTGGCTTGAAAACCAGCACCACACGCGGCGAAATCTTCAAATCGCTGATGGAATGCGAAACGCTCTATTTTGTCGAAAGCCTGCTGATGCTGAAAGAACGCGGCATTGACACATCCGAATTCATCGCCACTGGCGGCGGCGCGAAATCGGATGCCTGGCTGCAAATCAAGGCGGACGTGTTCGGCGTGCCATTTGTCCGCCCCAAAGTGGTGGAAGCCGGCACGCTCGGCGCAGCGATGCTGGCCGGTCTGGCTATCGGCGCGTTACGCAGCCCGCAAGACGCCACCGCCTGTTTCGTCAAACAAGAACGCCGTTTCGAGCCAGATATGCGGCGTCATGCCATCTATCAGGAGAAATACGCGAAATATCAACAATTGTATCCGGCAGTTAAACACCTATTGTGATAACAACGAATGGGAGAAAGGAACGAATATTTTTCCGTAATTATACCGGTTGTGTTTGAAACGATTATCTATTTCCAGAGGCATTCAGGAGTGTAACATCTTGATTTGACCGCGAAATCGAGATTTCGCACTCCTGAAGAATATGATCTTTTTTACTACAATTGGTATTATTTACCACGAAACACACGAAATACACGGAAAACATCAAGATATTTCTCAAAATGACTGAAGAGTTTCCCACATTTTCGTGTGTTTTGTGTGTTTCGTGGTGGTTATTAAATCGTTACATTTTTTCTATTTATTCGTTCCTTTTTCCCATTCGTTGTTGTTTTTACGTTATGAAAAAGAATGTCATTGTCGCGCAATCCGGCGGGCCGTCGCCGGTGATTAACGCCTCGCTGCAAGGCGTCATCGAAGCCTGCGCCGCGTATCCGGATCAGATTGATCGCGTGTACGGCGGCTGGCACGGCATCGAAGGGATTTTATTGGAAGAACTGGTTGACCTCTCCGCGCAGCCCAAAGAAGAAATCGCATTGTTGCGAACGACTCCGGCGGCGGGCGCTATCGGCACATGCCGCTATAAGCTCAAAGACGAGCAGACTGAAGACTACGAGCGCATTATTGAGGTGATGCGGGCGCACAATGTCGGCTATTTCTTCTACATCGGCGGCAACGACTCGATGGATACCGCCGCGAAAGTCTCAAAATTAGCGAAAGAGCGCGGCCTGGAATTGATTGTGACCGGCGTGCCGAAAACGATTGATAACGATTTAGGGGACGAAGAATTCACGATTATTGACCACACGCCGGGTTATGGCAGCGCGGCGCGTTACTGGGCGTATCTGATGCAGAATGTGAACGAAGAAAATCGAGGCATGTGCGTCTCCGAACCGGTCTCCGTGTTGCAGGCAATGGGGCGGAAATCGGGCTTTATTCCGGCGGCGGCGCGTCTGGCTGATCCGCAACGCGAAATGCCGTTGCAACTCTATTTCGCGGAATCCGGTCATACGCTCGAGTCGCTCGCCGAAAACGTCAATCGCCAGCTTCAGCAGAGCGGGCGCTGCATCGTGGTGGTTAGCGAAGGTTTTGATGTTGGCAATCTCGGCGAAGCCCGCGACGGCTTCGGCCATATCGAATACGGCGCAAGCCAGAACACGGTGGCGCAGGTGGTGGTGAATTATTTAAACTCCGTCGGCTTGAAAGCGCGAGGGCAAGCAACCGGGCAAGTTCCCGGCGTGTTGCAGCGGTCAGTTTCAATCTTTGCGTCGTGCGTGGATATTGATGAAGCCTATCAGGTCGGGCAGCACGCCGTTGACATCGCCTTCAAACATGGCACAGGCTGGATGGCGACCATTCTCCGCAAACCGGGCGAGACGTATCAATCGTATTTTTCGCATGTACCGTTAGAAATCGTCGCGAATTCGGCGCGGCATCTTCCCGCAAGTTGGATCAGCCCGGATCGGCTTGACGTGACCGACGACTTCATCCGTTACGCCCGTCCGCTGATTGGTGACGGCTGGCCGGATATTGCGTTGGAAAATGGCTTTCAGCGGTTTGCGCGGCTTTCAGTCAGTTTTATAGAGAAAAAGCGGCCTGTTTATCTGCCGATTCGGTTTCGATAAAAGTACAACTGATAGAGATGCGCCGCGAACATAGCAGCAGGCGAGAGATTCTTCTCTCGCCTGTTGTGCGTTTCGCTCCGTTCATGGCGTGTTCCCGGCGTTTACAGAAGAGCCTTCGGTATGCGAAACTGCCGACAGAAATGCCACGAAAAAACCTCCGCATGAATCTCTGCAAAATATCCCTGATGAAACTTGACTTTTCTGAGTTTTCATAGAATGAGGATTTTCGGCGGTTCACCTTCACCAATAACCGGTTTTTTCCCAGAGGAGTTGCGCGACAGGCGCTTTTTCTCAAAAAAGACAGAGAACGCGTTTGTCATGCAAGAGAACGATATGGCAATCGAGCATAAGCGTTTAGGAAAACATGGGGTGTTTGTGAGCAATTTATGTTTAGGCACGATGAATTTCGGATGGCATACCCCGGAAGAGGAAAGTTTCAGAATCATGGATCGCGCGCTGGAATTAGGCATCAATTTTTTTGATACCGCTGATGTCTATGGCTGGGCGGTCGAACATGGCTTGACAGAAGAGATTATCGGACGTTGGTTTGCTCAGGGCAACGGACGGCGCGACGCAGTCGTGTTGGCAACGAAGGTTTATAACCCCGTCACGAGAAAAGTCAATAAACCCGAACCAAACAGCGATGGCCGCAACCTTTCCGCCATGAAAATCAAGAAACATTGCGAGGGAAGCCTGAAACGGCTTCAAACCGAGTGGATTGACCTCTATCAGATGCATCATATTGATCGGGATTGCCCCTGGGATGAGACCTGGCAAGGATTCGACAGCTTAGTCAAACAAGGGAAAATCGTCTATGTCGGTTCCAGCAATTTTGCCGGATGGGACATCGCGACCGCCTGCCAGGAAGCATCGAAACGAAATCTGATGGGTTTGGTCAGCGAACAGAGCATTTATCACCTGAACAACCGCATGGTTGAGTTAGAAGTGATTCCGGCCTGTCGGCATTACGGTCTCGGCCTGATTCCCTGGAGTCCGCTGGCTGGCGGCTTATTAGGTGGCGCATTGAAAAAATTGGAGACTGGTCGCCGGAAAGGGGAACAATTCGAGAAAGATGTGCAAAAACATCGCCCCAAACTCGAACAATACGAAGCGCTCTGCAAAGAACTTGGCGAAGCGCCGGCAACTGTAGCGTTAGCGTGGCTGCTGCATAATCCGGTCGTGACCGCGCCGATTATCGGGCCGCGCACGGTCGAGCAACTGAATGATGCCGTCCGCGCCACTGAAATCACGTTGAGCGCTGATGTCTTAAAAACGTTAGACGAGATTTTCCCGGGGCCCGGGGGAGAAGCGCCGATGGCGTATGCCTGGTAAATCAGCGGGACTCGGTTGTTACTGTAAATAACTCACTCATGTTACGCAGCCGATTCGAGACGAATGACCGCACACTCCCCTCCGGGGAGGGGTTGGGGGTGGGTTCTTGACACGAGCAATCACTCACGGACGAACCCACCCCTTGCCCCTCCCAGGAGGGGAATTGTCGGCGGCGCTGCGTAACATCAGTAACTCATGGCGCGCAGCATCTCCGCGAATTCCCCTTATGGGAGGGTTGTTACGTTCTCGCCGCGCCAACGGCGCGAATCATATTAGCCCAGGGCACAGCCCTGGGGAAGGAATCAAGAGCGAAGCTCGCTCTGAAAGAGCGTCTCATAAGGCGCTCTTTCAGAGCGTGACGACCGACCTCATTTTTCCCCAGGGCTGACGCCCTGGGCTAATAGAAGTTGCCCTTTCAGAGCAAAAAAAACGGCATCTAACAGCCCTGCTCCCAAGAGGGGGAGTTTCCCGTCATCGGATCGAATCTGCTCCGTCACATGAGTAAGCAAGGGAATTGAAGGCATGAAGAACATCAGTCTGGGTTTCAACGCACAATCCCAAAAAGATGCCTTCCGCGCCGGACAAGAAGCGGTTCGCATGGCGCTTGATCTGCTTCCCGGCGCGGCAGATTTCCTGTTTCTTCTGACCACGCCAGACTATGAGCCGCTGGAAACGCTGCGCGGCATCACTTCGGTCGCCAATATGCCGTTAATCGGCTGTCCTGCCGAACAGATCATCGCGACCACAGGCATTCACTCCACGGAAATGGCAGCGGTGATGGCCTTTCAATTGCGCCATGCGCAGCTTTTTGTCGAGCAGGGAAACAACGGCGGACGGGAAAAGGCCGCAGTTATCGGAAGGCGCTTCGCGGAACAGGTGGCGGAATCGCTGCTTGCGCAAGGACACACAGCGGTTGAGCCGTTGCTGCTGCTTTTGATTGACAGCCGTTTAGAAGCGCATGTCATGACAGAAAGCATTGCCAATACGTTAGGGCCGCTTGTTTCCGTCATCGGCGGCGTGTTAAATGGCGTCTGCTCATCAGCCGGGCCGTTTATGAATGCCGAGCCAAGGGGGGCGGCAATTGTTGGCGCGCTCCTGTATCCCTATGCGCCAATCGGCACAGGCGTGGCGCACGGTTGGCAGCCGTCAGGCCATGCCGCAGTTGCCACGCATACGAATGGCAATGTGATTCTCGAAATTAACGGACGGCCTGCGTTTAAGGTGTATCAGGACATCTGGCGCGAGATGTTCCCCGATATTTCCGGAAAAAGCGAGGACGAGTTTCAACGCGCATTTCGCGCATTTGCGATCTACTCACCTATCGGACTGGCGCAAATTGACGAAGAATATCTGCTCAGGTCTCCCGTCTATATCAAAGATGGTGCCATTATCTGCGCGGGTGGCGTTCCTGAAAACGCGGTTCTGCACTTTATGCGCGGAGAGGCGAACATGCTTGGAAAGGCCGCTGAAATGGCCATGCAGCAGGCGCTGAGCCGCATTCAGCAACGCCAGCCAGAGGCTGTGCTGCTGATAGATTGCGTCACCCGATTTACCCGGCCTGATTATACTCTTCAGAACGAATTAGCGCATATTCAGCGCCTCATTGGAACAGATGTGCCGTTGTTAGGATTTCCGAGTTGGGGCGAAATCATGAATCCGCCGCAACGCATGATTGAATATCATAATAAGGCGCTTGTTGTCTCGGCATTTTCGTGAAACGCGATAGGGTGCGTCTATGAATCTCGACACGATCACAGAACTTTCGATTCTCTATGAAATTGCCTCAATTTCAGCGAAGACGCTTGATCTGCCGCAACTGATCGAAATCGCGTTAGAAAAATCCGTGCGGCTGTTAGGGAACGACGCAGCCGCGTTTTATCTCTATTCCTCGCAGAACCATCAATTTTCTCCGACCAATGCTCGCGGCATCCCGTTAACCTCTATCGTTCCGATTGAAGCCGACGCCGTTGATCTTGCCCAGCCATGTATTCTTTTCCAGCCAGAGGCCGGAGATGGCTGTCGCCTCGCTCCGCTCAAGCCGCCGTTCCAGATGAAATACGCCGCGCTCTTTCCTTTGCATTATCAACGCCGACCAGCGGCCATGCTGCTTGTCATCCGTTTTCATGGAGAACCGTTCGGTCAGACGGTGTTACAATTGTTGAGCGTCTTGCGGAAGCATGTGGAATTGCGGCTGGAAAATTTTTATATTTTGCAGGAAAAAGAAGACGCCTTCAATCATCTTTTTCGTGAACGCTGCAAGTTAGAACAGGCCAACGCCACGCTGCATCAGAAACATCAGGAGATCGAACGCATCAGTCAGGACGCCGAAGCCGCACGGCGAGCCGCCGAGTTTGCCAGCCACGCCAAAAGCGAATTTCTCGCCAACATGAGCCACGAGCTCCGCACGCCGCTCAACGCGATTCTCGGCCTGACTCGCGTGATGCTTCATCATCCCGGCACGCCCCCTGATATCTGTGACAACCTGAACATCATTCAGCGCAGTGGCGAGCATTTGCTCAAATTGATTAACGACGTGCTTGATTTATCGAAAATCGAGGCCGGGCGGATGATGCTCACGGAAAATGAGTTTGATGTGTACCACTTACTCGGCGAATTGAAAAATATGTTCTTTTTGCGCGCCCAGGAAAAAAGGTTGCGCCTGTCGGTCGAAATTCCAGCCACAATCCCACGCTATTTTCAGGCTGATGAAGTCAAACTGCGGCAGATTATTATCAATTTGCTGAACAACGCCATTAAGTTCACCACACATGGCGGGATTGCCATACGAGTCAGCATGAAAGACGCCTCGATGACAGAAGCGTCCCGACTGATCTTTGAGATCGAAGACACCGGGCCAGGTATTTCGTTAGAAGAACAAGAACAGATGTTTGACGCGTTTATTCAGACCGCCGCAGGGCGAGCCATACGGGAAGGTACGGGTTTGGGGTTGTCAATCAGTCGAAAATTCGCGCAGCTTATGGGCGGTCATCTCTCCGTCCGCAGTCGCCCAGGAGAAGGGGCAACCTTTACCGTCAACGTGATTGCCCGGCCAGTGAATCTGCGGCATGAGGCCGTAAAACAACCTGCCGAGCAATATGTGCTGGCGGTTGAGCCGGGACAGCCCACTTATCGGCTGCTGATCGTGGACGATCATGCCGATAACCGCCTTGTGCTCGCCCAATTACTGACGCCATTAGGTTTCGAAATCCGCGAAGCCGAACATGGCCGGGATGCCCTGCAAATATGGAGAGGTTGGAAGCCGCATCTCATCTGGATGGATTTGCGAATGCCGGTCATGGACGGCTACACGGCGATTCGCCGCATCAAACGAACGAAACAGGGAAAGCAGACAGTCATTATCGCCATGACAGCAGATGTTGTTGAGGAAAATCGCGAAGAAATCTTCGCCACAGGCTGCAATGATTATGTCGGAAAGCCATTTCAGGAACAGGAGATTTTTCACTTGTTAGAGAAACATTTAGGTCTTAAATTCTTGTATGCTGAAGATCGTTATACGCGCTCCGAACAGGACAAGAGCACTTTGCAGGAATGGGAAATCCAACGCCTTCGCGAACATCTCGACAGGCTGTCCCACGAGCAGCAGACCGCCTTGCATCAAGCGATTGATGCCATTCACATTGAAGCCATTCAGGCGCGCATCGCTCAGATTCGACCACAAGATTCTGCGCTGGCAGAGAGCTTAGAGAGCTTAGTCAAACAGTATCGGTTTGATATTTTGCAATTTCTGTTCGAGGAGATTCCCCATGATTCGGTTTGACGCGTATAATATTTTAGTTGTTGATGATACGCCTGAAAATCTTGAACTCCTGACGCAAATTTTAGCCATGCAGGGCTATCATGTGCGCCCGGCGATTAATGGGCAGGTGGCATTGCATACCATTCAGGCGACGCCTCCCGATCTGATCCTGCTTGATATTATCATGCCTGGCATTGATGGCTTCGAAATCTGCCGTCAAGTCAAAGCAAATCCTGACACACATGATATTCCGGTCATTTTTATCAGCGCGCTCGATGATGCTGAGAACAAGATCAAAGCGTTTGAAGTTGGCGGAGTAGATTATATCAGCAAACCGTTTTACCCGGAAGAGGTGAATGCGCGCGTGGCGACGCATTTAGCGTTGCGAGAGATGTATCGGGAACTTCAAGAGAAGACCGCGCAGATGCAGGAGGCGCTTGATAATGTAAAAACCCTCAGCGGTTTGCTCCCGATCTGCGCCTCTTGTAAAAAAATTCGCGATGATCATGGCTATTGGACGCAATTAGAAAAATATATCGAACGCCATTCTGACGCATTGTTCAGCCATGGACTCTGCCCCGATTGTTTACGGAAATTTTATGCGGAAATCCGCGAGGTTCATGCCGGCAATAACGCTCTTGCCGCGCCACTGCCGCCAAAGGAAGGGGCGGGATGGGACATTCTTGTGGTTGATGACGTCCCGGAAAGTTTATTGGCATTGACCAGAATTTTAGAACACCATGGATATCATATCCGACCGGCCATTAATGGACAGGTTGCGCTCAAAGCCGCCCATGCCAGCCCGCCAGCCCTGATTTTGCTGGATATTCTCCTTCCCGATATGGATGGATATTATGTGTGCCAGGAATTAAAAAAAGATGAGAGCACTCGCGATGTTCCCATCATCTTCATCAGCGCATTAGACGAAACCATAGATAAAGTCAAAGCGTTTCAAACCGGCGGGGTAGATTATATCACAAAACCGTTTTTCCCAGAAGAAGTTGTCTCGCGCGTGGAAGTCCATTTAAACATCGCAACCATGAAGAAACGCTTGCAAATCCAAAACACGCAGCTTCAGCAGGAAGTCTATGAACGGAAACACCTCAGCGAGATATTGCAGCAGCAAAACCACGACTTAGCCGCCTTTTCTCGAATGTGTACCCTCCTGCAAAAAAGCCTGACCGAAGAAGATTCCTATCATATTCTGGCCGAAGTGTGCGGACTCTTATTTCCAGGAAGCTCAGGGGAAGTCTTCATTGCAGATTCCAATCAAAACAGATTGCGTCCAGCGCTGTCCTGGGGAAATAACGGCCTTCGCCATCAGAGCCTTGAAATCGAAGCGTTTACGCGTCATTACAACCAACAGTTAACCACGCCCCGGCGATCCCATCCCCCATATTTTATAGAGCAGGAAAAATTGTGCTTGCTTCTCTGCTCAGGGGACAAATTGCTGGCTGTCCTGATGATTATGCTGGAAACGCCGGCCTCTGAAGAAGAATGGCGGCAGATCATTCTGGCAAAAGAGATGATTATCACCAGCCTGATCGAGCATTATACGCTCGCGCTGCTCAACCTGAGACTGCGCGAAACACTGAAACATGAGGCGATCCATGATCCGTTGACCGGCCTGTATAATCGGCGTCACATGGAAGTGACGCTGGAGCGAGAGGCTTACTTAGCCGAACGTCACAAACATTCGATGGCGATTTTAATGACAGACATTGATCACTTCAAGCGCTTTAATGACACGTATGGACATGACGCCGGAGATGTTGTATTAAAGGAGTTTGCGTGTCTGCTTCAACACTTTTTCCGCCGGGAAGATATTGTCTGCCGATACGGCGGCGAAGAATTTCTCCTCATTCTCCCGGAGACCTCGCTGGATATTGCGACGAAACGGGCTGAGCATCTCTTGCAGCGCGTGAGAGAATGGCATGTGTCTTATCGGAATCAGCAGTTTTCGATTACCACCTCAGTCGGAGTGGCGGCGTTTCCTCAGAACAGCATCCATATCCAGGAAGTCATTGCGGCGGCAGATGCGGCGCTTTACCACGCCAAACGAAATGGGAGAGATCAAGTCGTATGCTATGAAAAAACCGAATAAGTCAAATGGAAAAAATACATTCGTGGTAGAGACCTCACAGGTTTTTAAAACCAGTGAGGTCTGAGCCGAAGTTATTTTTTCCATTTGACGGCACAAGGAGTATTCGTGATGAACATCTTCGAAGAATTTACAACCCCAACGCTTCCATCTCAATTTTATTGGTTCAATGAACCGGCGCGCGTGGTGTCCGGTCAGGGGCTTGAACTCTGGACAAAGCCGAAAACCGATTTCTGGCAGCGCAGCCATTATGGCTTCCGCCGAGACGATGGGCACTGCCTCTTTACCGATATTGACGGCGATTTCTGCGTCACCGCCAAATTCGAATGGAACGCGCAGACGCAATACGATCAATGCGGCCTGATGGCGCGGATTGATGCCGAAAATTGGCTCAAAACCTCGACAGAATATGAAACCGCCAGTCTCAGCAGGCTGGGTTCAGTGGTGACGAATTTCGGCTATTCTGACTGGGCGACTCAGGATGTTGACTCGGATCAAACCCGCATCTGGTATCGCCTCAGCCGACATGGACAGGATTTCAAAATCGAGGCATCCTATGATGGCGACAGATGGCGGCAGTTGCGCATCACCCATCTCCATAACGCCGGCGAGAGGCTTGCGGTTGGGATATATGCTTGCAGCCCGATTGGAGAGAATTTTTGGAGCCGGGTGATCAGCTTTCGCTGCGAGCCGAATCACTGGGCGTATCGCCATGAGTGAATGCTTGCCTTTGCTTGATTAACGCCTGAGCAAGGGATTCTTGAATGGCGTCAATCTGCCATTTTTCAGCAAGCCTGGAAAGTTTCGCAAGAAAATCACGCGAGGGGCAACCATTCGCATCAAGGCTCTGCAAGGTCTTTTTGATGGCTAAAATGTCTCCAGATGAGGCCAGATGATGCAGGCGCTCAAGCACATCCCGCGACGGGAGAATTAGCGCCGCGTCGTTCAGGGTCGGGGGAATGAATTGCTGACGTATTTCCGCGGTTTCAAGGAAAGGAAAATCAACGGTAAACCAGAACACGCTCCCTTCTCCGACCGTGCTTTTGACAAACAATTCGCTCCCCATCATGCGCAGGAAGCGCTGGCAGAGGGCCAACCCCAGGCCTGCGCCATCAGAATACAGGCGGCGGTTTTTGGCATGTTCGAACGGCAGGAAAATGCGTTGAAGCGCATGTTGGGGAATGCCGATGCCTGTATCTTCGACCTCGAAATGCAATTTTGCAATCGAACGAGGAGCGCCGTTATGCCCGGCGGCAGTAAGCCCGATCAGGCGGACTTGCAGCGTGACCGCGCCCTGCGGCGTGAATTTAACGGCATTCCCGATCAGATTGGTTAACACTTGCCGCAGGCGTTTTTCATCGCCGACGAATGCCTCTGGAATGCTGGGGTCATATTCGAATCGAAACGCTAACTGTTTTTCCTCAGCGTTATATTTCGCAATCTCGATCACCGGCACCAGGGCTTGCGATAGATAAAAGAGGGAGGACGTTAATTCAAGCTGCCCCGCATCATCTTTCGAGAGGTCTAACAGATCGTTCAACAGAATCAACAGATGATTGCCGTTCCGTTCGATAAGCGTTGCGTGTTTCTGGTGCTTCGGCGTCAAGTCCGGATCCATTTTCAGCAATTGCGCAAATCCTAATATGCCATGCAGCGGCGTACGAAGCTCGTGACTCATGCTGGCGAGAAACTCGTTTTTCGCGACGTTCGCCGCTTCTGCCGCTTCTTTAGCCCGCTGCAACTCGATTTCGCGCTCTTTGCGCTCGGTAATGTCTAACACGACGGCAAAGCAGCCGGCATATTCCGCATTCTCATCAAAGCGCGGAGAGACGGTGACTTGAATGAATTTTTGGCGGGCATAGCGCGTATGCAAGCAGAGTTCATACGTCGAGGTTTTGCCTTGCATCCGCAATTCGGTCTCGCGCAACAGATGCGCCCAGTTTTCATCATCGAAAAAGGAGCGTAAATTGTCGCCAAGCAGCCGCTCGATTTCTTCCTCGAAGATAAAGGCAAAGGCGCGGTTGCAAAACAGGATAGTTTCATCAGCGCCAATAATGCCGATCCCTTCCTGAATGCCGGAAATAATGTTTTCTAAAAAGGTAGATTGCTCGAGCAGCGAGCGCTCCATCTGCTTGCGCTCGTTAATTTCCCAGTTGAGTTGCGCGTTTGTATCGGAAAGTTCGATGGTGCGCTGCTGTACAAGCTCTTCCAGATGATCCCGATACCGCAGTAACTCCGCCTCGGCGCGTTTCCGTTCGGTAATATCATTGGCAAAAACTAAAACCGCCGGACGCCCTTCCCAGTCAATCAAAGTGCCTCGGCTTTCTATCCAGCAGAACGTTCCGTCCCGGCGAATTAACCGGGTCTCAATGGATAATGGCGCTTCGGTGCCATGCAACCGTTTGTGAATGATTTCCGATACCAGAGGCCGATCTTCAGGCGCGGTAAATTCAAGATATGGGGACGAAATCGCTTCTTCTAATGAATAGCCTGTCATCGCAAGCGCGGTCGTATTCACCAAGACGAAACGATTGTCTTGAATCACGCTAATCATCTCGCTGGCCTGATTAATGACGTTCCGATATTTGGCTTCATTCTGGCGCAACTGCTGCTCCATGCGGCTTTTATACAACGCCATTTCAATCGCGATCTGAATTTCGCGCGCATGGAATGGTTTGAGAATAAAGCCGAATGAGTCAGTCGTTTTGGCTCGATCAACGATCTCCTGATTCGAGTTGGCAGAGAT
The DNA here is from genome assembly GCA_000739515.1 of Candidatus Moduliflexus flocculans. Lineage (GTDB taxonomy): Bacteria > Moduliflexota > Moduliflexia > Moduliflexales > Moduliflexaceae > Moduliflexus > Moduliflexus flocculans. The sequence continues at coordinate 115,555 of DF820458.1, read as the reverse complement.
ATAAATGACCGGAAGATGAAATTGTTTATAAATCGTATCAGCCGCCTCGATGCCACTGATTTCGCCCCGCAGTAGAATATCCATCAGCACTAAATCGGTCTGAACAGATTGGACATGTTGAATCGCAGCCTCTGCGGTGTGAACGATTCCGCAGACGCGGTATCCCGCATTCTTTAACGCGGTTTGCAGGCTTTTCGCGACGATCATATCGTCTTCGACGATTAAAATGTTTACAGATTCCATGCGCTTCTCCGTCCCATCATCAGGCGCACACCGATTGGAAAAACCTGCGAGCGCCTGATATATCGCGGTTAAACGAATATTATGCGGCAAGAGATGATGGCATATTTCGACAGATACGCCCCGCTTTTTGTCAAGAGATAACGACGCAAGCGATTTTAATTAACTGATGTTACGCAGCGCCGCCGACAATTCCCCTCCTGGGAGGGGCAAGGGGTGGGGTCGTCCGTGAGTGATTGCTCGTGTCAAGAACCCACCCCCAACCCCTCCCCGGAGGGGAGTGTGCGGTCATTCGTCTCGAATCGGCTGCGTAACATGAGTTAATTAAGAAATGTCTCAAGCCGCTCAAGCGCGTAGGGCATATTCTTTCGCCCGAAACCAATGCGGAAATGCGGCAAGCCTTCTCCATACACCGCGCCAGGAAGCAGCAGTACGCCAGCGCCCTGCACGAGATCATGACAGAAACGCTCGGCCGATCCGCCCAAATATCGAGGAAAGGCAATCGGCCCGGCCTTCGGTTCATCCCAACGAAATTTGTCGGCATGTTTCTCGAAAAACGGCCTGAGCAGTTCCAGATTCTGTTTGATGATTCCGAGATTCCGCGCCACAATATATTCGCGATGTCGCAGCGCCAGCGTGGCCAGAAATTCGCTCGGAGCGCTGTTGCAGATCGTGGTGTAATCTTTAAAGGCCGCAAGCGCCCGGCGCACTTCAGCGTTGCGCGTCGCAATCCAGCCAATCCGCAAACCGGCAAGCCCATAGGTCTTCGACATGACGCCGAGCGAGATGCCGCGCTCGTTTATGTCAGCAAATGCGGGCAGGCGCAATGCAGGATCATATTCTAATCCGCGATAGACTTCATCGGAAAAGACAAGAAACCCCTTTTCCTCCGAAAGCTTCGACAACTCGCGCAGAAATTCAACTGATGGCAGAAAGCCTGTCGGATTATGCGGCACGTTTATCACCACCATTTTGGTCTTCTCGGTGAGTATTTCTTTCAGCGAGGCAATCGCTAATTCCCAGCCGCGCTGCGGATCGCTGTTCCATTCGAGAACAACTGCGCCGAGACTTCGCGCAACCTCGCCTAACGACTGATAATAGGGAGAATGCACGACGACATGATCGCCAGGGGATAGCACGACCTGCATCACGTTAAAAATCGCCTCTTCTGCGCCGGCGTGAACCAGGATTTCATCGGGCGAAATCTGCTGATATAACGCGGCAATTTGCGCGCGAAGTTCAGGATGCCCTTGCGATTCCGTATATCCGAGCCAGAGCGATGACAGCGCCTCTTGCGCGTCTCGCTCAAATTGAAGCAATTCGCCGACCGTAAAACTCTCGCAATCGGAGCAGCATAATAGATACGGGGCAGTAAATTCGTACTTTGCAAAATATCGTTCAAGTCGAAATGGTTCGATTTTCATAGACGCTCATTTCGTAGAGATCCTCAGCAAAATGCATCCCTACCGTTAAAAGATTATTTTATTAGTAAAGTTCAAAAAATAACTTCGACTCAGACCTCACAGGTACTCAAGACCTGTGAGGTCTCTTGTACGAATTTATTTTTTGCATTTTACTTACTGATGTTACGCAGCGCCGCCGACAATTCCCCTCCTGGGAGGGGCAAGGGGTGGGTTCGTCCGTGAGTGATTGCTCGTGTCAAGAACCC
>DF820458.1:105745-113597 GCA_000739515.1 Candidatus Moduliflexus flocculans | reverse complement strand
CCCCCAACCCCTCCCCGGAGGGGAGTGTGCGGTCATTCGTCTCGAATCGGCTGCGTAACATGAGTTAGGAATAACAGCAATTCTCAGCATTTTTCTTGAGAAGAATGCGTCAAGGAAAAATTTCATATCCGATAAATTGAAATGAAGGGGAACTGAGCGGTGATATGGCGCGGATCACTTTTTAGGAAATTCTTTGACGGCGAGATGCAGAAACCAGGTCTGTTTGCCATGCGGCGGGAGCGTGCTGGACATGTTCCGCGCTTTCGCGAGATCAGGCTGATCCATCGCGGCGGTCGCCGGTTCAAGCGCGACGTTATATTGCTGTTCCCACCAGCCTTGATTGAACCAGACGCCGAGATAGCGCACGATTTCCGGCGGAAAACTGAGGCGGATGGCGAGATTCGTTCCCGGATCGTTCAGGTCGCACCATCCTTCCGACATCGGCGCGGCAAAGTAATATTTCTGCCGCCCCACGCCATCTGGCGCGGCGAGCGTGGCGAAATCAACGACGCGGCCATCTTCAAGCGTAGCATTAGGGAAATCGTACTCGCGCCCATATTCCCGCAGTGGCTCGCCGGAGTAGGCGTTCAGAATTTTCGTCATGGTCGGAGGGAACAGCAGGCGCGCGCCCGGCGTGAGGTTGAAGAGCGGATGCGCCGCCCAGAGGTAATCTAACGGAAACGGCGACAGATTCGTGGCTGCATATTTAATTTCCAGTGTGTTATCATTCAGAGAAACCGTTTTTTCAAGCAGATACGGCAGGCGGACGCCATACACCCACAGGCGCAGCCGATCCCCGTCAATTTCATAATGCCAGGGGAGCGACCAGACTTCGCCATGATCCGGCAGCGGCGTTCCATCCCAGACGCCGCCCGCATAGCGGCAGGCGTTGATGGTCGGGAACATCTCGTCGAATCCGAAGGACTGCGCCCTGCCGAATGGCTGACCGTATTCGGACTTCGGGAATTTCGCGTCGGTTTCCTGCCAGAGCAATTCGGCCTCACGCGGTATATAGACGAGCGAGGCGATTTTAGAACCCCATTGCGGCAGAATCGTGGCGCGAAGCTCAGAATTCTCCAGCACAATGCCGTCAACGTCTTTATAGGTTCCGTAGAAGATTTTGCACATGATGAAAACTACAACGAATTGGAGAAAGAAACGAATAAAAACGTCATTATTTACCACGAAACACACAAAATACACGAAAATATGGGAAACTCCTCGGACATTGTACGAATTTTTTGATTTTTTGTAACTATTTACGTACCGCGAACGTCCTCGTTCGCAAGAGGCATCTCCCATGCTGTTGAGAGCGTTCAGCGCAGGCAACGTCGGCGAACGGGGACGTTCGCGGTACGTCGTGCTAAATAATTACGATTTTTTCGTGTATTTTGTGTGTTTCGTGGTAAATAATTACAAACAATATTCGTTTCTTTCTTGAATTCGCTGTTGTTTCTACCGCAAGTACGTCTCGCCGATCATCGCGAGATGCTGCGCCGCGCCCTGATGATTGACGTCCAACTGCGTCACGCATTCCAATTCCCGCCGCGCCTCGTCGAGCCTGCCAAGCCCCAAATACCCCAATCCAAGCAGATAATGGCAGAGAATGCGATTGCGGCGATTCAGGTCTTCGTCAAAAATCAGCAAATCCGGCAGCGACACCGCGAAATAATCAATCTTCGGCTCAGCGAAAAGCTGCTGCTCCGCGTAATCAATCAGCGCGTGAAACCGGCTGCGGGCACGATCCGGCTGGCCGAGTTTTTCGAACGCTAACCCCTGATAAAAAATCTGCTCCGGCGGCTGATCGTTGTAAAACATCGCGGCAGACGGACGTTCCGCGCCGCGACACGCTAACCGGAACGAGCTTTCAGCGCGAATTTGATCCCCTGCTTGCAACAATGCGCAGCCCTGCAAATAATAGAGATCGTTTTCCGACGCGCCGTAGAGCTTGCCCTCTCCGAGATTATGCGGATAGGTTTTGGCGCGGTCGAGCCAATCGAGTGCTTCTGCGAATTTGAGGGCTTTTAGCGCCTCTTTCGCCAATCCGAGATGCGCAGCGACATATTGCCCCGACACTTTGCCTTCGCCCCCTTCCCAGGGGTGAAATTTCCGCGCCGCAATCAGCGTTCTCGCGGTGTCGTACTGCTCAAGCTGGTTATACAGCGCGGCGCGTTCCAAATAGAGATCGTCGCGCAATTCCACTAATGGAAGATGGCGTTCCAAAAACGCCAAACGTTCTTGCGCCGGGCGATTCAGCTTTTTATAGAGTTGGTCGAGTTCCATGAACACCCGCGCATCCTGCGGATTCAGCGCAAACGCCTTTTCAAGCGACAGCCGCGCTTCTTCGTGATTCATCCGCTTGTTGTAGTACGCTAACGCCAAATTCCGGTGCGTCGTTGGGAAATGCGGGTCAAGCTCCCGCGAGGTTTCCCAGCAGCGGATCGCGTCGTCATACTGCCGCCGGTCATACCAGAAATTGCCGAGATAGTAGAACGCTTTCGCGTCCGTCGGATTGAACGCTTTCACCGCTTCCAGAGCCGCGACCGCCTCGAGATGATTCGGAAAGCAGTAATCCGGCTTCATGTGCGAGGCTTTTTGATAGCGCTCCGCAGCGGCGGCATCATGCCCGCGCTGCCACTCGAAATAGCCGAGATAGTAATAGATCATCGGATAGGTCGTGTCGGCGTGTTCATCCGCAATGGCGCGGGAAAGAAGGTCAATCGCCTCGTCAAACAGCCCGGCGGCGGCGTAATCAAGCGCGTATTCGATATGCGTGTGCGGGTCGTTCCGCATGGCGCGTGTCAGCGCTGCCGCTTCCTGCGCGGCTTCGGCGGTGTTCCCCTGTTCGCGCAAAAGAAGCGCCCGCTCGTTCCAGACGCCAAAATTGAAATGGTCACGCTCAAGCGACGCCTGCGCGAACGCCTCCGCCCGGTCGTATTGCCCCAAATGCCGCAAAATCGCGACTTTCAGATGACGGCCTTTATGATTCTGCGTGTTGCGGGAGAGCGAACGTTCAATCAATTCCAATGCGAACGCGAATTTTTGACGGGAGGCGGCGATTTGCGCCAACGCGAAATAGCCGCTGTCCTGCCATGCGCCGTTCCAGACGCTTTTGAAAAAGGCGTCGAATGCCTCGTCAAGTTTCCCCTGCATTTTCAGGCTGAGGCCGAGATTGTAATACGGCTCGCCGTCATACGGATTCGGGTTGCGCTGCGTCAACGTCTTGATGGCGCGGCGGAAATAGGCTTCGCTCTCCTGAAATTGCCCGTGCCGCAAGAGCCAGAGGCCAAGCGCGTTGTTATTGCGGATGTCCCCCGGATCGCGTTTCAGCGCTTCGTTGTAATACGCCGTCGGATCGTAGGTGGCGTGGCGGTATTGCTCCAAATGCAGCCCGGTCAAATATAATTGCTCGGTTGAAGGGAGTTCCTCTGGCGGCAACGCTGGTTTCGCCGATTCTGGGAGCGGCTTTGTTTCGGGCTTTTCAGGCTGATACGCCACCAACATCACGCCCTCTTCAGTCGTCACGGAGAGGCGCAGATGTTCGGCCTGTTCATCCGCTGACAATTCGCAGGAGCGGACAAATATTTGCTCCGGCGACAGGTCAACCGTTTTTTCGAAATAGGTTTGAGACGGGCTTTGCAGCGTGATGGTCAGGTTGCGATACGCAGCGGTGACATAGACGCTGACGGTTGCGACGCGCTCTTGAGAAATCTCAAGATTGACGAGCGCGTCGGCGCTGGCATTTTTCACCACGCCAATCGAATGATATGGCAGAAAATATTGATGGAAAGTTTTTTCTTCGCACGGCTGAATCCAGCTAAAATCAGGCTGATTGTCGGTATAAACGCCGGTCATTAATTCGATATATGGGCCGTCTTCATCGGTCAAATTTCGATCCCACGCCTGCCCGAAATCGCCGCAGCCCCATGTCCACTGCTTTTTGCCGGGGGAAATGTGGTGATCCGCGACATGCAGCACCCCCGCCTGAACGCCGTGATCATAGCCGCCGACAAAGTCGTATTTCGACTGAATCGCCATGTAGGAAGTCGGCACGGGGATATTTTTATAGCGCGAAATATCCACGCCGGCGGAGTAATCCATTTTGTAATATGTGCCGGTGGCGATGGGAAAGCGGGACACGTCGCGCTTGCCGTGATCAAAAACGGCGTGAACGTCGGGCGGAAACACGGATTGATAGTCGTCATTGACCGACACCGCCGGGTTTGCCCACCAGAGGAAATGCTGCGGCATGGTGGTGCGGTTATAGAGCTTGCCGGTGATTTTCAAATACGCTTTATCAGGAAAGAGCGTGAATCCCGCCATTCCTTTGGTGCGGAACATCCGCTCCACTTCGCTGACCCAGACTGTCGCGCTGCCGTCGTCATGCGTTTCAAGCGCAAAATCTACCGGCTCGAACGTGCTGGGGCGATGATGCTGCGGCCAGTTGAATTCGATGCCGCCGGAAATCCAGGGGCCGGTCAGGCCGACTAACGCCGGTTTCACGACCTGATTATAATAGATGAAATGCCGCCGTGCGATTTTATCATACGCCTCATGCACGCGCCCGCCGAGTTCCGGCAAAATCATGATTTTGAGATAGCGGTTTTCTAAAAACAGCGCATGATACGTTTTTTCGATTTTTTCATCCGAGATTTTTTCGATAATCGGATGCGGATACACCACGCCGCTGCTCCCCTGATAGACGCGCTTTTCGAAAAACATCGGGTTTTTATCCGGCTCGCCTACCGGATAGGTCGGCAGCGTAATATCTTCTTCCCAGACGCGCACGCGCGAAAAATCTTCCATGATAAAAAAAACAGGAGTGCAAAAGCTTGCTTTTGCGACGCTAACTGCTGGCAAAAGCAAGCTTTTGCACTCCTTAAAACCCAATTTAGGCTTTTTTCCGTTGTTTCAGTTGGTCTAACAAGATCGCGATTAACAGGATCGTGCCGCGCACGACGTATTGATAAAAGGTCGGCACATTCAGCAGGTTCAAGACATTCTGCACCGTTCCCATGATCAGGACGCCGACAATCACGCCGCTCATCGTGCCGATGCCGCCGGAGAGGGAGACGCCGCCAAGCACGCAGGCGGAGATGACGTCCAATTCGAAACCGAGCGCCGCGTTGGGCTGACCGCTGGTCATGCGGGAGGCGAGCACCACGCCGCCGAATCCGGCGACCAATCCTTGCAAGGTAAAAATCACGATTTTGGTTAAATCCACATTGACGCCGGAAAGCCGCGCCGCTTCTTTATTGCCGCCAATAGCCAGCACGTTCCGGCCATACGCGGTGTTATTCAGCAGCACGCCGAACACTACCATAATCAAAATCGTCAATAGAATCGGAACTGGAATCCCCCAGATCGCGTTATTGCCGATCTTGAAAAATGCTGGAATCGTAATGCCGATTGCGACCGCATTCGAGACAATCAGGCCAAGCCCGCGCACAATCTGCATGGTCGCCAGCGTAGTGATAAGCGGGTTCATTTTAAATTTTGCGATGAAGATGCCGTTGACGAGGCCGACAAGCGCCCCGGCGATGATGCCGCCCAGCACAGACAGAAAAACGTTGCCGGTCACATTCAATAATTTCGCCGTCAAAATGCCGGTGAATGCGACAGTCGAGCCGACTGATAAATCAACATCGCCCGCGCCGAGCGCGAACAACATCGTGGCGGCGACCATGCCGATTGTCGTCACCGACAGGCCGAGTCCAATCATGTTTCGGCCTGTTAAAAAATACGGCACAAAAATCGCGCACACCGCAAACATGACCACATATACGACGATCATGCTGGAATTCTGCCAGAGATTCGATACAAATTTTGCCATGCTATTTGTCTGGTTGGTTGCCATACCCATTTTCTCCTCGTTATCTCATTAAAACAGTAACTTTTAAAAATATCCAGGAGTGCCAAAGCTTGCGTTGACGGCCAAAGCAAGCTTTGGCACTCCTCTATTATTAAGAACTATGCCATCGGCAGCGCCATTGAAAGAATGCGTTCCTGATTCACTTCAGCTCGCGGAACTTCGCCGGTAATCGCGCCATCACGCATGACGATCACCCGATCCGCAACGCCCATCACTTCGGGCAAATCGCTGGAGACAAACACGACCGCTTTGCCTTCTTCGGCTAATTGGTACATCAATTGATAAATTTCGTACTTCGCGCCGACATCAATCCCGCGCGTCGGTTCATCTAATAAAAAGACATCCACCGCTTCGCTCAGCCAGCGCGCTAAAATCACTTTTTGCTGATTTCCGCCAGAAAGATTGCCAATCAATTGTTCCTGCGAAGGAGTTTTGATTTGAAGGCGTTTGATAAAATTTTCGGTGTTTTCGCGTTCTTTTTTTTTGTCCAAAAACAGGCCAGCGCGGAGGAAATGGCGGCGGCAACTAATGTTTAGATTTTCATTCACGGAGCGAATCGGGATAATCCCTTCGTACTTGCGATCTTCTGGCGCGAGACAAATGCCCTGGCGAATTGCAGAAATCGGGCTGCTGACCGCCGCCGGTTTGCCATGCACGCGAATTTCGCCGGACGTCGAGCGTTCTGCGCCGAATAACAATTTCAACAATTCCGAGCGCCCTGCGCCGACTAATCCGAAGAAGCCGACAATTTCGCCGCGTGACACGTTGAACGAAACATCTTTTTTCAAGCCTTTGCCGCGCAAGTTTTTGACCTCGAACATCGTCTCCCCTGTTTTGCGCGGACGATAGCCGTACACATCTTTAATTTCCCGCCCGACCATGCGCTGCACTAACACATTATGCGTGACGTTCGACATGTCGGTGAAGGTTTCAATATGCTTTCCATCGCGAAAGACAGTGACGGTATCACAGAGTTTAAAGATTTCTTCCATCCGGTGCGAAACGTAAATAATGGCTTTGCCCTGATTTTTGAGATTGTCTATAATTTTGAATAGTTGCGTGACTTCACGCGCCGACAGCGAACTGGTTGGCTCGTCAAACGCGATGATTTCGGCGTTATGCAGCAACGCTTTGCCGATTTCGATCATCTGCCGCTGGCCGATTGAGAGGTCTTTCACTTTTGTTTCCGGGGAAAAATGCTCCATCAACAGTTCGATTTGTTTCTGCGCAACCTGGCGCATCTGTCGCTTATCAATAAAGGCCGATTTTTTCGGATAGTTCCCAAGCATAAAATTTTCAGCAACGGTCATATCGGGAACGAGGTTTAATTCTTGATAAATAATGGCGATTTTGGCGTTCAGCGCGTCGCGGGTCGTCTGGAAGACATGCTTTTGCCCGCCAATCATCACATCGCCGGAGGTCGGTGTATATGCCCCGCTGAGGATTTTTAACAGCGTGGATTTCCCCGCGCCGTTTTCACCGACTAAGCCGTGAACGCTGCCTTTAGCGACGCCAAAGGAGATGTCATCAAGCGCCTTGACGCCAGGGAAAATTTTGGAAATATGCTCGAATTCCAGGAAATTTTTCATAGGATTGTTATCTCGGTAGAGACACCCCGGCGGGGCGTCTATTTGTTGAAAAATTTCCAGCGGTTAACACCGCCGTCTTTATTCCGTAGCCGCTTCGCGGCAGGCTGTTCGCCCTGAAAGGGCGGCGTAATATAGACAGCGGTTTCAACCGCTGGAAAAAGCGGTGTTTCCCCTCCTGGGAGGGGCAGGGGTGGGTGGCTGGAGGCGAGCAATCTCTCAACGCCCCAACCCACCCCCAACCCCTCCCAGGAGGGGAATTCGCGGCTGTGCCGTGTAAAACCATACCTGTAAGGCTTCACCAGCCGGGTACTACATCGCGCCCATGACTTCTTTGTAGTTGTCGCGGGTAATCAACTGTCCAGCCGTCCAGATGGCTTTTTCCGGTTCTTTG
>DF820458.1:104747-105735 GCA_000739515.1 Candidatus Moduliflexus flocculans | reverse complement strand
CGCGCCCATGACTTCTTTGTAGTTGTCGCGGGTAATCAACTGTCCAGCCGTCCAGATGGCTTTTTCCGGTTCTTTGCCGTCTTTAATCCAGTGATACATATTCTCGGCGGTGCCGTAGCCATGCTGTTTTGCGGCCAACAGAATCGAACCCATCAACGCGGTCGGCTCTGGTTTTTCGAATTCCGCAACGGCTTCCGTGCCATTGATACCAACAGCAATCGCTGAATCTACGCCGAACTTCTGGCCTTCCAACGCTCTGACAGCGCCGATTGCGGAGCTATCATTACCACCGGCAACGACCCACAGCTTAATTTCCGGCTTTTTGGTCAGCGTAATATTGGCAGCATTAAAACTCCCTTCGATGTCCAACGTCTTCATCGGAGAATCGAAAATATTGGCTTCCGGCAGACCAGCGCCCACTAAGACTTCGGTTGCGCCGTCGGTGCGTTCTTTAATGGTCGGAAGTTGATCGTAGCTCATCCGCAGGAAACCGACTTGTTTCCAATCCCAGCCGCGTTTTTTGACTTCGTCAGCAATCGCCTGTCCAACGCCTTTGCCGATGTTAAAGGCAGAAATGCCCATGTGATGCACATCTTCCATCGGTTTGCCATCCGAGCCGATAAAACGGTCGTCAACGCTCATCACTTTCAATCCGGCAGCGTCAGCTTTTGCCACGATGGCCGGTCCAAGTTTCACGTCAGGCGTGCAGATAACGAAACCCTGCGCTTGCTGCGCTGCCAGGTTATCAATCGCGGCTAACACTTTTTCGCCATCGGTTGCGCCGATTTTAATCAATTCGAATCCGAGCGTGTCTGCGGCTTCCTGAGCATATTTCCACTCATCCTGGAACCAGGGTTCATCCGGCTGTTTCACTAAAAACCCGATTTTGATTTTGTCCGCGCCAATCGCGAAACTGCACAACGATAACACTAAGAGGCTGACAATTGATAATGTGAACAACTTCTTCATGGTCTTCTTCTCCTTGAAG
>DF820458.1:55983-104276 GCA_000739515.1 Candidatus Moduliflexus flocculans | reverse complement strand
CGATAACACTAAGAGGCTGACAATTGATAATGTGAACAACTTCTTCATGGTCTTCTTCTCCTTGAAGCGCGGCTTGCGTTCAGCGCTTGCGGCAGCGCCGCAAGGAAGCAAGCCATCATAATTTTCCCGTTCTTTCGAACGGGCGTGAACATCTGACCGAGATGTTACATCAACCATACGACAGCATTTTATCTAAGCAAGAGCAATGCCAACGACGTGACACGCAAGATAAAATTTTATAACGCTTGTTTTTGTAAGACGTTATAGGAACGATGCAATTTCAGGCTTGACATTTTTATGAGAGAAACACACAAGCCATGTGTCATAATGACACATGGCACAGGAGACATGTGTCACTACGATCCAACTTCTTAGAGATTGTTTTAAACATCTGGAGTACCAAAACTTGCTTTGGTCGTCAACGCAAGTTTTGGCGTTCCTTGTTTCGATGGATATTTTTATAGATACCCAAATCGCTGCTTTCTCAGATATAGACGCGCTTGTTGAATTACATGCCGGCTTTCGGGACAGTCTGAAGCGTTCGACGCCGACCGCAGAGGAGTTCCGCCGTGCGTTGAACGTGCTTCTCGACGCGCCGGATGTCAGAATGTTTTTAGCGTTGGTTGACTGCCAGCCGGTCGGATACGCTGCGCAGCGCTATGTTTATTCCACCTGGGCAGTCGGGCATGAGGCGCTGCTCGATGATTTGTATGTGAAGTCCGAATTTCGCGGGCATGGCATCGGGCGCAGGCTTGTCGAACATGCGATTCGAGACGCCGCCGCGTATGGATGCCGCGCCATGCATCTCGATACCAATGAACATAACGCCGCCTCGAATGCGCTTTACGCCCGTTTGGGCTTTACGTGTGAGCGGCCTCGCTGGAATGGCGGACGTCAGATTCGTTATGATTTGAAACTCTCATGATTATCGCCACGAAACACGCAAAACACGCGAACGAAATATTTCGTTACCCTGTATTTTTGAGTACCAAAGCAAGCTTTGATGCTTCTATTTTTCGTATATTTTGTGTCTTCCGCGGTAAAATGATTCCACACCATGACCAAAACGCTGCTGATTATTGACGACAAAATCAAATTGTGCGAGGCGCTGGCGCAGGCGTTCCAGCAACAGGGCTATCAAACCGTGATCGCGACAAGCCGGGAAGATGTGATTACGGCTTGTGCGTCGCGCCCGATTCATGCCGCGCTGTTAGACATCAAGCTTGGCACACAGAATGGCGTTGACGTGTTAAGCGAACTGTTGCAACTTCATAAGCATCTGCCGGTGATTATGATGACCGGCCATGCGTCGGTGGAAACTGCCGTTCAATCGCTGAAACTCGGCGCGTTTGATTATGTCAAAAAGCCGCTCGATTTTCATCAGCTTGCGAATCTGGTGGAAAACGCGATCCGCCTTTCCGCGCTGAGCGAGGAGAATCAGCAGTTGAAAGATCAGTTGATTGACGAGCTTTCGCCGCGCCTGATTACGCAGACGCCGAAAATGCTGGAAGTTGCGGAAAAGGCCAAAAAGCTCGCGGCGACCGACCTGCCGGTGCTGCTTCTCGGCGAAAACGGCACGGGCAAAGAAGTCATCGCCGATTTTCTGCATATCAATTCGCCGCGCAATTCCCGCAAAATGCTGAAAATCAACTGCGCCGCTTTTCCTGAAAGCTTGTTAGACAACGAATTGTTTGGGCATGAAAAAGGGGCGTACACCGGCGCGGATGCGCAGTTTAAAGGCGTCTTCGAACGGGCGGATCAGAGTTCGCTCTTTTTGGATGAAATCGGCGATATGCCGCTGACAATTCAGGCGAAAATCCTGCGGGCGCTGCAAAATAAGGAAATCCGGCGGCTTGGCGGCAGCCAGACGATTCAGGTGAACGTGCGCTTTATCGCCGCGACCAATAAAGATTTGCAGAAATTGATGGAAAAAGAGCGCTTTCGCGAAGATTTGTATTATCGCCTGAAAGCGGCGGTGATCAAGATTCCGCCGCTGCGCGAGCGGAAAGATGATATTTCGCTGTTGGTGCATCATTTTTTGGCGGAATTCTCCCGCGCCACCGCAACGCCGGGAAAAACGCTCAGCGAGGCGGTGCGCCACGAATTTTCGCGTTACGATTGGCCGGGCAACGTGCGCGAATTAAAAAATGTCGTGGCGTATGCCGCCGCGATTTCATCCGGCGATACCATTGAGCTTGACGATTTGCCGCCCGATTTTTTAGAGTTCCCCGAAGAAATCGTGCCGGAGAACATGATTGATGAAGTGGAAAAAAACCTGATTATCAAAATGCTGCAAAAGACCGATTATAATAAAAAACGCACCGCCGAACTGCTCAATATCGGCAGAAAAACCCTCTACCGCAAATTAGAAAAATATGGCATCACCGTCCCCGAATAACGCCGATTCGCTGATCGAATTCATCAATATCAGCCTGAACTACGGCGCAACGAAAGCGTTATCGCATCTCAACCTCGTTATTCGCCGCGCCGAAATTCACGCTATTGTTGGGGAACATGGCGCGGGAAAATCGTCGCTCGGCATGATTTTGTGCGGCCTGTTGAAGCCTCAAAACGGGCATATTATTATAAACAGCCTGCCGCATCGCAGCCTGAATCTGCAATCGGCGCGGAAACTCGGCATCGAAATGGTGCAGCAGCAGACGCTTTCGCTCAATCCGTATTTCTCGATTGCCGATAATTTCGCGCTCGATAACCGCCCATTGTATCAACTCTGGCGCAAGAAGAAGGCGTTACAGGCGGCGCGCGATTTCCTTGAAGAATGGGGCTTCACGCACATTGATCCGGCTGTGCCGGTTAATCGGCTGAACGTGCCGGATCAGCTTTTCGTGGATATTCTCAAGCATCTGTATCAGCGTCCCACGCTCCTGATTCTCGATGAAGCCCTTGAAAAACTGACCACCGCCAATTACAATATTATTATCGGGATTCTGCGGCGCTTGAAGCAGCAAGGGCATTCGATTCTGCTGATTACGCACCGCATTGACGATGTATATCAATTAGCCGACCGGGTGAGCGTCATCAAACATGGTGAAATTTTGCTCTCCGACGAGGTCAAAAACATTGATAAAATCAACCTGATCAACATGGCTTACACGCAGGTTTCGGAGCAACGCGCGGACAACCTGAACCGGGAATTTTATCAATTATTGAAATACAACGAAGCGATTCTGCGCAATCTGCCGATTAACCTGATTGTCGCGGATCATGAAAATCAGATCAGACTGGTGAATGATTATTGCAGGCAGTCTTTCGAGCTTGAACAGGCGTCGTTTATCAACAAACCGCTCGCAGAGGTCGTAACCAGCGCGAATAACGAGGTGATTGATTTTCTCGACCACGCGCTTTCCTATCGCGAAGAACACGCCTTTTATCAAGCGCCGATTCGGGTGAATCAGCAGGAAATCATCGGCAACATCAAAACCTTTCCGATTTATGACGGCAGCCTCTTTATGGGGACGATGCTCACCATCGAAGATGTCACCGAATTCGATCAGCTTCAAAAACAGGTGGTGCTGTCGGAAAAGCTTGCGTCAGTCGGCATGTTGGCGGCGGGCGTGGCGCATGAAATCAACAATCCGCTGGAAATTATTTACACCTATTTGAGCTTCATGAAATACAAATTTCGCGGGCAGGAACTCCACAAAGCGCTGAATACGCTGCACGAGCAGATCGCCGATATTTCGAACATCGTCAGCAATCTGCAAACCTTTTCGGATCGCCATGTCGAAAACGAAGAAGTTGAATTAAACGAAGTGATTCAAAATATGCTGAACTTGCTGAAATATAACGCGAAATACGAAAACATCGCCATTCATTTCGAGCCGGAAGACGAAAATATTCTGATTATCACGAACCGCAACGAAATTAAGCAAGTCATTTTGAATCTGCTGAAAAACAGTTTTGAGGTCATGCCATCCGGCGGCGAAATTAGGATCAGCACGCGCATTTTCGAAGAAAATGGCGGCAAGAACGTGCAGATGACCTTTCAGGACACCGGGCCGGGCATTCAGGACGCGAACCCGAACAACGTCTTTCTCCCCTTTTATTCTACCAAACACGGCAAAGGGAGCAATAATTTCGGCCTCGGCCTCTCGATCAGCTACAACATCATCAAAAAGCACAAAGGCACGATTTCCGTGCAGAATCTTGAACAGGCCGGCTGCCAGTTCACCATCACGCTGCCGCAGGCGGCGAATTAATCGGAGATAACACCTCACAGGTTTTTAAAACCTGTGAGGTGTGTTTAGATTGCATGACATTCATTTCTCATTGGCTTGGGCAGGTTGAATATCAGGCGGCGCTTGCGCAGCAGCGCGAGATGGTTGAGGCGCATCTGAAGGACGCCGACACGCCCGACTCCTTGCTGTTGTTAGAGCATCCGCCGACGCTGACGCTTGGCCGATGCGCCAAACGCGAGCATCTGCTGGTGAATGAAGCAACATTGCAACAGCGCGGCTTTGCGCTATTCGAGGTCGAACGCGGCGGAGACATCACCTATCACGGGCCGGGGCAGCTTGTCGGCTATCCGATTCTGAATTTAAAGCGGCTGTATCGCTCGAACGAGCTTGATCTGCATCGTTATATCAGCGACATCGAGGAAGTCTTGATTGTGGCGTTAGCGGAGTTTGGCGTAAAGGGCTGGCGTTATCCGGGTTATACCGGCGTCTGGGTTGATTTCGAAGGCGATCCGGCGAAAATCGCGGCGATTGGCATTAAGGTGAACAGCAAGGGGATCACAAGTCACGGCTTTGCGCTGAATATCAGCACTGATCTCAGCCATTTTGATCTGATTGTGCCGTGCGGCATTTGCGAACATGGCGTGATTAGTCTCTCGCGCCTGCTGCGGCGAACGGTCGCGATTGACGATGCGCGGCCTTGCGTGATTGAGGCGTTTCGCCGCGTGTTTGGTTATGAGAACAACAACGAATAGAAGAAGGGAACGAATAAGATGATTATTCGCTCCTTTCTTCTATTCGTTGTTGTTTTGTTTACGGCATCCGCGCCGCATCTTCCCAATGCTCGAAATAGGTCACGTCGAGCGAATTATCTTCGCCGAGGCAACGCACCACGCCGCATTCCTGATGATAGGTCGAATCATCCAGCAGCGTTTGCAGTTTCGGCAGTTGCCAGGTGGGAATGTCGTGGGTTTTCGTCCATGTTCCCGTATTGATGTAGGTGAACGATTCGGTTGAGCCATCAATGTCGAACGTTTTCGACGCAACAGGCGTGTGCGTATGCCCCATCACCACGTAGCGCGTGCCGGGATGATGCCGCGCAATCAGTTTCGCGGCCTGCTGATAATTGTCCGTATCGGAAATAAGGCCGCGAGAACGCGGGCGCGATTCGGTATTCTGCATCAAATCGAGCAATTCATATTCCACGCCGCTCTGCCGCGAAAAAATATGCTCCCATTGCGTTTCGCTGAAATGCTGCAAGGTCGCGTCGAATTCCCGCCGGAATGAGGGCGTGCCGCGAAGTTCCTGCAAGCGTTCGCGCAGCGCGTTCAGCTTAATGCCATCGGTAAAGGCGTCCATATCCATCTGGCGCAGCGCGCGGGTTTTCGGCTTGAAGCCAAACAGCGACGACTGCACGTATTCTTTCAGCGGAATGCGGAAATTTTTCAGGAAGATCAGCAACTCGGCGGCGAATTTGGCCGTCACCAGCACGTCTTCGTAGAGCATGGCTGAAATCGCGGTCTTCCACATTGGCCGCGCATTGTCTAACATCGGGTAGCGTTCTTCCACCAAATTGAAAAACTGTTCGACAAAATACGTGCCCCAGCAGCTATTCAGGCGGTTGAAGGTCACGTTAATCGGCACGTCAATCTGATTGTCGTCGGAATATTGATGCCCGTGCGTTACGAACACGCCTTCTTCTTTATAGACCATGCCGAATTTGAAATTTTTCGGCGTCGCGCCGATCCGCTTCATCAGAATCCCTAACACGCGATTCCAGGCGAGATCAACGTCATGGTTGCCCGGAATGACGAGCAATTCGTTCCCTTTTTCGGCGAGAAAATTCTTCAGCGCCTCGAACTCGTCCGGGTGTCCGGCCATCGCTTTTTGCAGGCGCAGCACCGATTCCGGCTCCGTCGTTCCCAAAAATTTCTGCGGCGGCGTGGACATGGTGCCTAAGATGATTTGCGGAAAATCAATAAAATCGCCGTTGATAATCAGGCGCACGCCTCCTAATTTCGACACGCCGTCAACAAATTTCACAAAATATTCGGCGGCTTGCTGGTCAAAATCTTCCAGGCGGTTTTGCTGCCCTTCTCCAAGATGGAGATCGCTGATGATAAACCTCGGTTTCACACTCACGGTCGTTTCACTCCTTTGGCTGAATGCTGCCGCTTGCGGCCTGTTTGGTCTCGCGAAGGGCGTCATCGTGATTGCTGGAATCTGCCTGCGCTGCGCGTCGTTGTCGCCGCCAAATCCACACATGCCCGCCGATGATCGCGCCGAACGTGTTCGCCATCACGTCTGACACAGAGGGAATCCGGTTCGGGACAAGACGCTGCTGATATTCGATCCATGCGCTGCCGCCAAGCACGACAAGCATGGTGAGAATTAAACTCGTGGTCATACCATACCGGAAAAGCCGATGGAAGACAAGAAAAATCATCATGCCGATTGGCAGAAATGCCAAAATGTTGATCACAACATCGCCGACAATCAGCATGCGGTTATATGTCACAGGGTTATGATGCTGCAACGGATAAATCAGCATCTCTCGAAATGTTCCAGGAGGTACCAGAAGCATGATCCATTCATAGAACGAACGCCCGCGAACAAGCATCAAGCCCGCGAATATACACCCGGCATATACTACGCCGATTAACCAATAACGAAGTTTCATCATTAAGAAGGCAATGCCGCGTTTCACTCTAAACAGCGACGGCCTGTTTATTAGTAGATGTTACTCACCTCGCCCCAGCCTCTCCGAAGGGAACATGGACGGCACGTTTTTATGGAACTTACCCTCTGCCTTCGGAGAAAGGGCAGGAAAAGGTCGAAAAGATAAGCATGAGTCAATGAATGATGTCCTGACGAAATAAATCACTGACGTTACGCAGCGTCGCCGACAATTCCCCTCCTGGGAGGGGCAAGGGGTGGGTTCGCCATAGCGCGATGCTCGGCCTCGGCCCCCCCCTGGAGGGGAGTTTGCGACCATTCGCATCGAGCCTGCTGCGTAAGGTCAGTAAATCATTCATATTTCATCCCTTTTCGCCAATAAAAAAAGGTCAAGAATTTAATGCGCAAGTCAGCGCAAAATTATTCCAACGCCTCCCGGCAAGAAATGCACGCTTTCGGCGAAAATTCTTCTTGACAAACTTTTGCTCTTTTTGCTGCTCTTCTCCCCGTCGAAACGTTTGTATCTCTATAAATTGTTGGTTTTGCCTTGAGGGAGGAAAATGGTATGAGTACTACGGTATTAGTCGTGCTTGGGCTGTTGATCTACGCGGTCATGTATATGACCTACGGCAAAAAACTCCAAACCCATTTAGTAAAGGCGGACGCCAAAAATCCGACGCCAGCACATCGCTTGAAAGACGGAGTGGATTTTGTGCCAGCTAATCGCTGGGTGTTGTTTGGCCATCACTTTGCCTCAATCGCAGGTGCGGGGCCGATTGTCGGGCCGGCGATTGCGATGGCGTGGGGCTGGATTCCCGCGTTAATCTGGATTTGGGTCGGCAATGTGTTTATCGGCGCGGTGCATGATTATCTTTCGCTGATGGCTTCTGTGCGACATGATGGAAAATCCATTCAATGGATTGCTGGAAAAATAATGAAAAAGCGGACAGGCGTCGTCTTCGAATGGTTCGTGTTGTTTGTTCTCGTCCTTGTTGTGGCGGCCTTCGGCGCGATCCTCGGCAACATGTTCAACGGCGACCCGCGCGTTCCATCCTCAAACATCTTCACCCTCATCGCGGCAATGATTTTAGGACAACTCTTGTATAAAACCAAAATCAATTTCAACGTCGCCACGATTATCGGCATCATCTTGCTTATTGTTGCCCTTTGGATGGGTTCAATGTTTCCAATTCGACTCAGCGCGGATAACGCGATGAATTACAAACTTTGGATGCTTGCGTTAGGAGTGTATATTATCGCTGCTTCTGCGCTCCCGGTCTGGATGTTGCTGCAACCGCGCGATTACCTCAACTCATTCTTGTTAGTCGCTGGCGTGATCATCGGCGGTATCGCGTTCTTAGTCGGCATGAAATCGTTAGAAATGCCGGGTTATACGATGTGGAGCGCTCCCGTCATCTCAGGCAAGCCCTCGCCATTCTGGCCGCTCGTGCCACTGATTATCGCTTGCGGCTCGCTGTCTGGTTTTCATGCGCTGGNGCCGACAATTCCCCTCCTGGGAGGGGCAAGGGGTGGGTTCGCCATAGCGCGATGCTCGGCCTCGGCCCCCCCCTGGAGGGGAGTTTGCGACCATTCGCATCGAGCCTGCTGCGTAAGGTCAGTAAATCATTCATATTTCATCCCTTTTCGCCAATGAAAAAAGGTCAAGAATTTAATGCGCAAGTCATCGCAAAATTGTTCCACCGTTTCCCGGCAAGAAATGCTGGTTTTCCCTCAAAATTCTTCTTGACAAACTCACGCTCTTTTGGCGGCTCTTTTCCCTGTCGAAACGTTTGTATCTCTATCAATCATTGGTTTGCCTTGAGGGAGGAAATATGGTATGAGTACTACAGTATTAGTCGTGCTTGGGCTGTTGATCTACGGGATCATGTACGTGGCTTATGGCAAAAAACTCCAAACGCATTTAGTGAAGGCGGATTCGAAAAATCCGACACCGGCGCATCGGCTGAAAGATGGTGTAGATTTTGTTCCGACGAATCGTTGGGTGCTGTTCGGGCATCATTTTGCTTCAATTGCAGGCGCGGGGCCGATTGTCGGGCCGGCGATTGCGATGGCATGGGGTTGGATTCCGGCGTTGGCATGGATTTGGGTCGGCAATGTGTTTATCGGTGCGGTACATGATTACCTGTCATTGATGGCATCTGTGCGACATGATGGGAAATCCATTCAATGGATTGCTGGCAAGGTGATGAAAAAACGGACAGGTGTCGTTTTTGAATGGTTTGTGTTATTCGTTCTTGTTCTTGTTGTTGCAGCGTTCGGCGCGATTCTCGGCAATATGTTCAACGGCGATCCCCGCGTGCCATCCTCAAATATTTTCACCCTCATTGCGGCGGTGATTTTAGGGCAAATTTTATATAAAACCAAAATCAATTTCAACGTGGCGACGATTATCGGTATCATCTTGCTTATTGTTGCCCTTTGGATGGGATCAATGTTTCCAATTCGACTCAGCGCGGATAACGCGATGAATTACAAGCTTTGGATGGTTGCCCTGGGTGTTTACATTATTATGGCTTCGGCCCTGCCGGTCTGGGTCTTGCTACAGCCGCGTGATTATCTCAACTCATTCTTGTTAGTCGCTGGCGTGGTCATCGGCGGCATCGCTTTCTTAGTCGGCATGAAATCGTTAGAAATGCCAGGATATACGATCTGGAGCGCTCCAGTCATTTCGGGTAAACCATCGCCATTCTGGCCGCTCGTGCCACTGATTATCGCTTGCGGCTCGCTGTCTGGTTTTCATGCGCTGGTCGGCTCAGGCACAAGCTCCAAACAGCTTGATAACGAACAGAGCGGCTTATTAGTGGGTTATGGCACGATGTTCACGGAAGGTTTTCTCTCCACGATCGTCGTGTGCGCGGTCGGCGGCTTCGGGTTTGCGATTCTCGGCGAAGAGGCATCAAAACCGCTGCAAGAAAGCGCGACTGCGTTCGCCAACGGCTATGTCGGCGCAATTAACGCCGTCGGCGGCCCGGCGGGGATTTTCTCGAAAGCCTACGGACATGGTGTCAACGCGATTTTAGGATTGCCGAAAGACGCGATGACGCTGCTGGCAGGAATGTGGGTGTCGGCGTTTGCCATGACCACCTTAGACACCACCAACCGCCTCGCGCGCTATACGATTATGGAACTAGCGGAACCGATACAACACAAATCGCCATCGTTCTATAAGATCGTTACGAACCCCTGGGTCGCATCGTTGATTCCGGCATTCCTGGGACTGTGGCTCGCCTGGACAGGCCAGTGGAATCTGCTCTGGCCGGCGTTCAGCGGAGCGAATCAGATGCTCGCCTCAATCGCCATGATGACAGCGGCGGTGTGGGTCAGCCGGTATCTGCAAAGTTCCAAACTCTATCAATTAACGATCACGATTCCGGCGCTCTTTTTGTGGCTCACCGTGTCATTGGCGCTGGTCTGGTACATGATTTACGCCGTGCCGACCTTCAGCGGGTTTAAGGCGTTTATCATCGGCGCAATGACAGCGATCATGTTGGTGTTGAACGTGATGTTGCTGATTGATTATTTCGCCGTGAAAAACGCTCCGCTCCCCAAAGGCGCGAAACAGCGGGCATAACCCCGATTCGTTCGGATGCTCAGGACAATGCGGCGCAGCCTGTTTGCGCCGCATTTCTTGTTTAAACAGGATGTTAGCCCTCATAGGGTTAGGCCTATGAAGGGCTGACGCGTACAATCGCATGAATATTTTTCAACGATGCTGGCAATTTGTGAAAGAATTCTTTCCAGGGATCATGCAGGCGCTCCGCCAGACCTCAACTGATCGGTTGGAATTCGAATTGCGGGAAATGGAAAACATTTTCGGTTTGCTCGTTCTTGGTTCATTTATCGGCATTCCCAGCCCGCCGACCGGCATCAGCCTGCGCCTGATGCCGCACATGTTCCACGAAATGCTGATTATGAACAGGCGCGTTCGCGACTTAGACGATATGTTCGGAGAAATCGCCGGATTTATGGACATTTGAACGTATGAAACATGCTCAGATTCTTTTGTTTATCGGCAAAGGTGGAGTCGGCAAAACCACCTGCTCCGTCACGACTGCCGTGCATCTTGCCGACATGGGCAAGCGCGTGCTGCTGGTCTCGCTCGATCCCGCACATAACGCCGGAGACGCGCTTGACATTCCGCTTTCTTCCGCCAAAAAATCTGTCACGCCAACACTTGACGCCTTAGAAATTGACTTAGAACAGCTTATCAAGCGCTATTTAGACCACACATCAACCCAAATGCGGCAAACCTACCGCTATTTGACGGTGTTTAATTTAGAAAAATTTTTTGATGTCATCCGCTATTCTCCTGGCATCGAAGAACACGCCACACTTGAAGCGATGCAGGAAATTCTCCTGGAGGAAGCCGGGCAGTATGACGCGATCATTTTCGATACCGCCCCAACCGGCCTGACGCTGCGCGTATTAGCGCTCCCGACGATTTCTACGCTCTGGGTTGAAAAACTCTCTGGCATTCGCAAAAATATTTTGCAGTTGCGTTCCTCTATCGCCAATATTCACGGCCCACAATTCTTGCGGGTCGAAGGTGTCGAAGAGCCGCTGGCGTCAGAGGAAAAAACGGATGCGACGATGCAGGAACTTCAGAAGTATCATCAGGATGCCCAGCGGATTCGGCAGACATTGTCGAACCCGAATTTGACAAGCGTAGTCGCAGTGTTAAATCCAGAAGACATGCCGCTGTTCGAGACAATTCGCGCCGTTGAGGCGCTCAAAAAATTCCAGATTCCACTAAAACTGTTATTAGTGAATAAAATCTTGACGCTTCAGGATGTTCCGGCTGAATTGACGCGGAAAATCGAACGGCAGCAGGAAGTCTTGCGCAAAATTCGCGCTTCGTTTCCGAAACATCCGGTGATCGAATTGCCGTTGCTCTCAGAAGACCCGCGCGGTCTGGACAAACTGCGACATTTTACCCGCGACGCGGCGGAACATATTGCGTCTTTCGTGTAAAGGAACTGGCTATGGTGACATGCGAACAGGTGATACAGGCATTGCGGCAGGTGCGCGATCCTGAAACCAACATGGATATTGTCGAACTCTTGTTGGTGAATGACGTTCGGATTGAGGACGACGGCAAAACCGTCGTGGTGGACATGGGCTTTCAGCGCCGCAATCCTGATTGCAAAGCCTGCGTCGTTCTGGCCTGGTATATTCAAAGCAAAATCATTCAAAAAATCGAAAAATACGTGAACCAACTCCCCGGCGTCGAGACGGTTGATGTGCTTTCGAATTAGGAGTCATATTCATGGAATTGTTCGGACGATTTATCCCGACACAGACCCTCTTTTTTATATTTATCGTGGTTATCGGGATTTTAATGTTGGTCTATTTTCGAAATCGCAAATATAATTTAGCGCTGCTGACGATTGTCAGCAAAGAGCTTGAAGCGGCGTTGCAGCCCACCGATCAGACCTACACCTGGATTGGCGGAACGGTCGGCTTCAAAGCGGAGTATCAGACCCCCAATCCTTTGCGGAAAGCGGAAGCGACAGCGACGATGCTTTCACGCCAGAGTCTGCTGTTTTATCCCATTTCAAAAGTGCTTTTAGGCAATGACCGATTATTTGTCGTGATCTACCCGACAGAACGATTCCGCCGCGAAGCGCACATCATCGAGCGCTGGTATTATCGCCTTCGGCTACAGACATTGGAAAATGAAGCGGATTTTATCCGAAAAACGGTGACGGTGCGCAACAAAACCTTCGACCTGTTTTCTTCTGATAACGCAGGCATTGAAAAACTCTCCGCCTGGCTGACACGCCTCCCGAATCCGGAATTAATCAAACATGTCGCTTTTGTGCCGGAAAATGGGAGCGTGTACCTCTACATGATCCCGAAACCAGATGCCATTACTCAGACTGTCAGCACAATGACCCGACTGACTGCGGGGAAATGAGCGCTTGCGAAAACGCGAAAATGCGAAGATTTTATTGACAAGAATCGGCCTGTTCTCGTAATGGCCTCCTCAGAGCATTAGTGAACATATCTGCATTATTTTAAAGGAGCGAACGCTATGGCAAATCCTGAAATTATGGATAAAGTGGTGTCGTTATGCAAACGGCGCGGATTTATTTTTCAAAGCAGCGAAATTTACGGCGGCCTGAATAGTTGTTGGGATTACGGCCCGTTGGGGGTTGAATTAAAGCGCAATGTCAAAGAAGCGTGGTGGCGTTCTGTCGTGTATGAACGCGATAATGTGTATGGCCAGGATGCCAGCATTCTGATGCATCCGGAAGTCTGGCGGGCGTCCGGCCATGTGGAAGGCTTTTCCGATCCATTGGTGGATTGCAAAAAATGCAAGCGGCGTTTCCGCGAAGACCATCTGGCAGACAAATCAAAATGCCCGGAATGCGGCGGGGAACTGACTGAATCGCGGCAATTCAATTTGATGTTCAAGACATTTATGGGGCCGATTGAAGACACGGCGTCTGTCGTCTATATGCGCCCGGAAACCGCGCAGGGCATCTTCGTCAACTTCCTGAACGTGGTGAACACGATGCGAGCCAAGCTGCCGTTCGGCATCGCACAAATCGGCAAAGCGTTCCGCAACGAAATCACGCCGGGCAATTTTACGTTTCGTACCCGCGAATTCGAGCAGATGGAAATCGAATTTTTCGTCAAACCCGGCACGGACGACGAATGGCTGGAATTCTGGAAAAACGAGCGGTTTAATTGGTATCTCCGCTACGGCATGACGAAAGAACGCCTCCGCCTGCGCCAGCATGACAAAGACGAGTTAGCGCACTACGCCAAAGATTGCTATGACGTGGAATACGAATTCCCATTCGGCTGGTCGGAATTGGAAGGGATTGCGAATCGCACCGATTTTGATTTGACGCAGCATCAGACCTTCAGCAAGAAAAATTTGACCTATTTTGAGGAAGAAAGCAAATCGCGCTTTATTCCGTATGTTATCGAGCCGTCCGCCGGAGCAGATCGTTCGACATTGGCGTTTTTAGTAGATTCCTACTGCGAAGAAGAAGAACGCGTTGTGTTGCGTCTGCATCCGAAACTTGCCCCAATCAAAGCCGCAATTTTTCCATTGATGCGTAAAGACGGACATCCCGAAAAAGCGCAAGAAATCGAGCGGATGCTGCGTCCGCATTTCAACGTGGAATATGATGAAACGGCATCTATCGGCAAACGATATCGCCGCCAGGACGAAATCGGCACACCGTACTGCGTCACGGTAGATAATGAAACGATGGAAAACGACACTGTGACCGTGCGCGAGCGCGATTCGATGGAACAAGTGCGTATCCCGATGTCTGGCCTGCTGCCGATGCTATTGGAACGGCTGAATGCAGAGAAAAAGCCTGCATAGCATCTCTGTAAACATTCAGACCTTCCAGGTTAAAAAAACCTGTGAGGTCTGAAAGTATACTCAACGTTGACAATTTATATACATTAAAAAATAATTTGGCCGATAACCAAAGAAAAAATCAGCAGATAACGTATTTCTCGTTGACAAAATAAAAAAATTTTGTTACCATTCAATAAACGGCATGAAAAGACAATTGTCCAACTGACAATATTTTTTACAGGGGGGCAATTTTATTATAGATATTATACAGAGGCAATAAGCTATGTTAAACATGTTGAGATGGTTCTCAAAAGACCTCGCCATTGATTTAGGGACGGCAAACACACTTGTATATCTGCGAGGCAAAGGGATTGTGATGAACGAGCCGTCAGTCGTGGCAACAGATACGCGCACCGGGAAAATTGTCGCTATCGGGCATGAAGCCAAAGCGATGTTAGGGATGACGCCGGATCAAATTATGGCGGTGCGCCCGATGAAAGATGGCGTGATTGCCGATTTCAGGATGACGGAAGCATTGTTGCGCCATTTTATCAAAAAAGTATGCAGCAATTTTCTCGTTCGCCCCCGCGTGGTTGTCGCCGTGCCGTTTGGAATTACCGAAGTTGAGAAAAAAGCGGTCAAAGATTCCGTCATTCAGGCCGGAGCGAGCGATGTGACGCTGATTTTAGAGCCGATGGCTGCCGCGATGGGTGCAGGTCTGCCGATTCAAGAACCATCGGGCAACATGATCGTGGACATCGGCGGTGGCACGACTGAAGTGGCTGTGATTTCACTGTCCGGCATCGTCTATAGCCGTTCAATTCGGATTGCTGGCGATGAGATGGACGAAGCGATCATTCAATACATTAAACGCAAATACAATCTTTTAATCGGATTAAAAACTGCGGAAATTATTAAAAAGACATTAGGTTCCGCCTATCCGCTGGATTCTGAAAAAGTGGTCGAAGTGCGCGGGCGCGATTTAGCAGGCGGCGTGCCGAATGTGATGAAAATCTCCAGCGAAGAAATCCGCGATGCGCTGGCTGAAACTGTGTTTGCAATTATTGAAGCGATTCGCGTGACCTTAGAACGCACCCCGCCGGAATTGTCCGCTGATATTATTGATCGCGGCATTATCCTGACAGGCGGCGGCTCATTGCTGAAAAACTTAGATTATAAAATTAAGGAAGAAACCGGCCTCCCTGTGGCGCTTGCAGATGACCCCTTGACGACCGTCGCAATGGGAACCGGGAAAGCGATGATGGATCCCGAGCTCCTGAAAAAGCTCGCGATCTCATAACACAGCAAAAAAATCTCACAGGTCTTCAAGACCTGTGAGGTTTGCGTTATCGCTCTTCCGACGAAGAACCTGGCGCGGCAACGCCGATTTTATTGAAGATTTTCTGTTTCACTTGCAGATCATACATTTTCCATTTTAAATCTTCATATTCGTTGCCGTATGTCCCCGCTAAAAATCCGATCGGAATCGCAAAACCGCCAGCTTCCTGTTTTCCTCCACCAAAGTAGTCGCCGTTTTCACTTTTGCCGAAGGCTTCTTTGATGAACGTATCCGCATCAATCGTCAGCTTCGACGTGCGGAATGAGCCACTGAGCAGTTCTTCCTGATTATCGTTCACCACGATGCCATACACGATGACAGTATGGACATTTTCTTCGGTCAGCAGAAAATCCGCCGCCTGTGCAATCGCGTCGCGTTCTTCCTGACGGAGATACCCGATGCCGGAAATGCTATAATTATCCTTGATAATGCGATTTGCCAGCGCTTTTTCAATCACATCCATCACTTTTTTCGACCGCGCCTGCATCACAATTTCACTCAACAGGTTCGGGTTGTAATAGTTGCTTAAATAGGCTGCTGCAAGCAAATCGTGCTCGCCTGCCCGGATAAAATCATTCGTATCGCTGCGAATGCCATGCATTAACGCGGTCGCGCATTTGGCATGGAACGAGTCGGTTTTATCTAATTCAATCAATCCTTGCTGCAAATAACTGGTGTAAATTGTTGCTGTCGCGCCGATTTTGCGAATATCATGAAACTCTGGCGACAGCCCGCCAGAACGTTCGTGATGGTCAACAATGACAATTGGTTTGATGCCGTGCGCGTCGAGCTTTTTGGTCAGGGACGTGGTTTTTCCCTGATTATCGACGAAGACACTCCCCTGATATCGCGAAAAATCTACATTGTTTTCAGTATAACGCACCAATTCGACATTCAGCAATTTAACCAACGCGATATTCTGCTGATGACTGATGCGTCCGGCATAGACGATATCCACTTCTATGCCGTAATTCAGACAAATCAATTTATGCGTTAACGCAGACGCAATGGCGTCCGGATCAGGAAAATCCTGAATTGCCACAATATGCGTCTCGCCGCGATGCGCCTCCAACACATCGCGGAGTTTTTCGACTTTCTGGCTGCCATGAAGCGCCGCCGTCGTCTGTTTGACGTTTTCCTTCACGTCTTCTGTCTCTGCCATATTATTCTTCCCCTGTTTTGGCCCGAATACATATATCAAACCGTCTGACATCCGCTCAGGGATGTTTCTTCGGTTCATATACGAAAAGCGCCGCCCGATGTTGGGCAGCGCTCGCGCAATCATTCTCCTCCAAAATGTTACGCTGGCCAGGACTCCACGACCTGAAAGACTTTTTCAATCGCTTCAGGAAGTTTTTCAGGAGATTTCCCCCCTGCCTGCGCCATATCCGGGCGTCCTCCTCCACTTCCTCCAACCAGGCGGGCAATTTCTTTGATGATATTGCCCGCATGATACGTTCCGACTAAATCTTTGGTGACCGCGGAAATCAATGACACGCGCTGCCCGTCTTCCACTGTCGCCAATACCACAATCCCTGACTGAAGCTTTCCTTTCAACACATCGGCAAAATTCCGCAGCCCTTTCGAATCAAGATGATCAACGCGGGCTGCGAGGACTTTGACGCCGCGAATATTCCGCGCCTGATCGATCAGCGCGTCGGTTTGCAACGTTGCCAATTTCATTTTCAGTCGCTCAACTTCCCGTTCCTGCTCTTTCGATGACGCAAGCAGTTTCTCGATGCGGGCGCTCACTTCCTCCGGCGACGCTTTCAATAACGCGGTTGCGCGGCGAAATTGTTGTTCTTCCTGCTGAATATAGGCTAAGGCGGCCTCTCCGGTCAGCGCTTCGATGCGGCGCACGCCTGCCGCCACGCTGTTTTCGTTGAGCAATTTGAACAGTCCGATTTCGCCAGTCGCGACCGCATGCGTTCCGCCGCACAATTCCATGCTCAGGCCGGGGATTTGCACGACGCGGACTTTATCGCCGTATTTTTCCTCGAAAAATGCCAGCGCCCCCATATCAAGAGCTTCATCCAGCCCGACTTCTTTGGTTTCCACCGGCGTATTCGTGCGAATGCCATCATTGACGATGGTTTCGATGCGCCGGATTTCATCCTCGTCAATCGCGGAAAAATGCGTGAAATCGAAGCGGAAACGCTCCGGCGTCACTAATGAACCCGATTGTTTCACATGATCGCCCAACACGTCGCGCAACGCGGCATTCAACAAATGGGTCGAGGTGTGATTGCGCCGCGTCCGCTTGCGCCGATCTTCATCAACGTGAATGGTCATCTTCTGGCCTGTGCGCAATTCGCCGCGCTCGACCGCGACATGATGCACGAATAATTGCGGCACAGGTTTCGTCGTGTTCGTAATCGTCGCCGCCACGCTGCCGTCCGCCATCGCGATCATACCGGTATCGCCAACCTGTCCGCCCGACTCGCCGTAACACGGAGTGACATCGAATATCAGTTCCACGCGCTCTCCGGAGGCAGCGGCAGTAACGACCTGCTGATCTTTGATGATGGCGAGAAGCGTTGCGTCACGCTCTTCCATCGTCTGATAGCCGCTGAAGCGCGTGGCAGGAATCGTATTGGAAACGGTCTGGTAAATTTCGGAGATCGCGACTTCGCCCGATCCTTTCCAGGATTCGCGGGCGCGAGTACGCTGGGCGTTCATTTCGCGGTCGAAGGCGTCCATATCAATCGTCAAGTTGTGATCTTTAGCGACATCCTGCGCCAAATCGAGCGGAAAGCCGAACGTGTCGTACAACTTGAAAATTTCTTTGCCATCCAGCACCGAGCTTTTTTGGCGTTCCGTTGCTTCAACAAGTTTGTTGAGCAAATCCAACCCTTGATTCAGTGTATGTCCGAAACGGCGCTCCTCGTTCAGCGTGACTTGAATAACATGCTGGCAGTGGTCGGCAATTTCGCGATACTCGTCCTTCATCGCGTCAACCACGACCTGAATTCCCTTGTAAAGGAATGGCTCAGTAATGCCGAGCATTTTGCCATGCCTGGCGGCGCGGCGCATGATGCGGCGCAAGACGTAACCGCGCCCGTCATTGGCAGGCAGCACGCCGTCGCTGATCAGAAAAGTTGTAGAACGGAGATGGTCGGCGATGACGCGCATCGAAGCGCTGTCTTGCGGATTGTCGCCGTATTTCTTGCCGGAAATTTCTTCCGTAAAACGAAGCATCGGCGCAAAGAGATCGCTTTCGAAATTGCTGTGTTTGCCCTGCATGACGGCAGCCACGCGCTCCAAGCCCATGCCGGTGTCAATGCTCGGCTTCGGCAGCGGCGTCAGCGTGCCAGAAGCGTCGCGGTCAAATTGCATGAACACGAGATTCCAGAGTTCAAGGTAGCGGTCGCAATCGCATTTGCCGATGCCGCAGTTGTCGCCGCAGCGCATTTCCTCGCCCTGATCGATCAAAATTTCAGAGCACGGGCCGCACGGGCCGGTGTCGCCCATTGACCAGAAATTATCTTTTTTCCCCATGCGGACAATTCGATCTATCGGAATACCGATCATATCTTTCCAGAGGTTAAACGCTTCGTCGTCATCCTGATAGACCGTCACCCAGAGGCGATCTTTCGGCAGCCCTAACGTGCCAGTCAGAAAATCCCAGCCATATTGAATCGCGTCTTTTTTAAAATAGTCGCCGAAGGAAAAATTTCCCATCATTTCGAAAAACGTATGATGGCGAGCAGTATGGCCGACATTTTCCAGATCGTTATGCTTACCGCCTGCCCGAACGCAGCGCTGCGCTGTCGTCGCGCGTGAATAATTGCGCAGGTCTTTTCCGAGAAACACATCTTTAAATTGCACCATCCCGGCATTCGTAAATAATAATGTGGGGTCATTTTGAGGCACTAATGAAGAACTTGGAACAATTGCGTGTCCTCTTTCTTCGAAAAACTGTAAAAACTGTTTTCGCAACTCGCGTCCTGTCATAATTGCTATCTCTACGCATACTACTGCGCGTTGCGTCCTCATTGCTGTGGTCAGCCAATGGCGCAGCGCGCATCGTGAATACGGTTAAAATTTGGTAAACATGCTGTCTGAAGATGAATTGGAGGATTTACTCTCTGGTGAATTTTTAAACACATTCTCATCCGCTTGTTTTTCGGCAGCCATCGCATGCACGCTTTCTTCAGTGGATTGAATTCCTTTCACTTTCAACGCAAAATCTGCCGGGCGCGTACAGTTCAATAAGGCTTCTTCATAGCTGATCAAATCTTGCCGAAACAAATCCAATAACGCCTGGTCGAACGATTGCATTCCATATTGCGACCGACCGGCTTCGATATATTCCGGGATGCGCATGGTTTTTTCCGGCTCGATAATCGCCTGCCTGATAATATCGGTGATGATCATCACTTCCACCGCCGGGACGCGGCCTTTCCCATCTTTTTTAGGAATTAAGCGCATCGAGAGTGTGGCTTTTAAGACTTCCCCAAGCTCTAAGCGAATCTGATTTTGCTGATAGGCTGGAAACATCGAGATCACGCGGTTGATCGTCCCCATCGCATCAGCCGTATGCAGCGTGCTCATCACAAGGTGTCCCGTTTCGGCGGCAGTAATCGCAGTTTCAATCGTTTCGCGGTCGCGCATTTCGCCGACGAGAATCACGTCAGGGTCTTGCCGGAGCGCGCTGCGCAAGGCGGTGGAAAAACTTTTGGTGTCTGCGCCGATTTCGCGTTGATTGATCAGGGCGCGTTGGTCGCGGTGCATATATTCGATTGGGTCTTCAATCGTGATGACATGCACATCGAGATTTTGATTGATATGCTGGATCATCGCGGCGAGTGAGGTGGTTTTTCCGCTGCCGGTGATGCCGGTGACAAGAATCAGGCCGCGCGGTTCTAACGCCAACTGGTTCAGCACAACGGGCAAACGGAGTTCTTCGACCGTTTTAATCGTGGTCGGGATGGCGCGAAAGACAATTCCGACGCTGCCGCGCTGCAAAAATGCATTACAGCGAAATCGCCCTAAGCCAGGAACGCTATGCGCAAAATCTATTTCAAAATTATCATTAAAGATCGTTTTTTGCTTTTTGTTCAAAATCTGCGAAGCCACTGCGACCGTATCTTCGCGTTGCAGTCGCGGCATTTCTTTCAAAATATGCAGATCGCCATTAATCCGCAACACCGGAGGATTGCCGACTTTCAGATGTAAATCGGAAGCCCCGCGTTCGACCATAAGTTTGAGAAGGTCTTGAATATTCATACTCTCGCCAGCAGATGCCAAAAACCCTCCTGGGTTCCAACATCATGCCCACTCCCTTTATATCATGGCAACCATGATGAGGATTGATTGTCCCTGAAAACGTGAATAAAATTTTTCTTCACAATTTGTTAGTTCAATTATGTTGAAGAATTTCTTTACTGTCAACTGAAAAGACGATTTTCTGAAGAAAATACGAGCGATTTCTACTGCGCATTCCCGAAGACGTCCTTAAAAAATGGCGTAAATAATTGCCGCATATCTCGCAAAATCGTGTCAATCCGATAGGGAAAATTCATGGCATACACGTCCAGCAAAATCAAGGCATTCGCAGGTAAATCAGACCGACTGGCCGCCCGGAGACGCTCGGAAACTGCCCGATTGACGATATGAACGTTTCGATAAATTGCCTCCAAACCGGTCAATTCGCAATCAGCAACTTTGCCCTCTGTTTTCAAGAAATATTGAGAGAGTAAATACATTGCGGCGGCTCTCCAGATGGTTTCTTCGATATTGGCAAACGGAAGATGAAAACGCGCCATCGGCCTGAAGAAATTGGTATGTGGACACCCGCAATTGGCGATGATCAGGCCGAGCAAGGAACTGACGCCTTGCTGTGCAGTTGTCGCCTGTGAAATCACGCGTTCTTTGGTGATCACATCCATGTAAACACGCTCGTATGATAAAAGACGATCAAATCTGCTGACGGTATTGGAAATTTTCGCCGCATACGGGCAGTAGGCTTGCTCCGTTTCCGTCATCGGGCAATTCGGACATTGATGAAACGACAGCCGCGTCCAGCCCGGCAAGGGATCAGAGCAATGGCTATCAATCAATTCCAGACTCTCATCAATCAATTCAAAATGGAAAATTTCCCGCGTGCCATCGGGAAGAGAAAAACGATATTCAAGCGATACCGTATCCATACGCAAACCGCTTAATACGGAGAACGAACGGAGTCTTGAGCGCACACAGACTCGCGTTGCTTCATGAAAATTGGCGGCGTGGTTGGGTCAAGGAAAAAGACATCCGACCAGAAAATTGTTGGAATGCTCGGCGTAGCAAAACGAATAACCGGCCCATCATCATAAAGACCCATAGCGTCATCCGCAATTGTTCCTCGCTGCAACTGAAGGCTTTCCAGATGAGCATCCGCGGCAAGCCCGATAAAAATGCGAGCCGGAGCGTATGCCTGAAATGCGATATAGGACGCGGGGGCGGCCTCTGTTTCTGCTGTGCCTGTCAGCAAGCCGATCCCGCTATGATTGCGATGATTTTCCGTGTACGTCAGTAGGTAATCGCCAGCTTCCGGAATATTCACGCATAACAATGCGTCGCGCACCTGCCATTCGAATGCTTGCGAAACCTGCTCTTCTGCCGCAAAACCAGACATTAAAAATGTCCCGCCTGAAAATGGAGCGATTGGGGCGTATTCATCATAAGAGTCCAGCATATTATTGCATCCTGCGTTGACGGCGAGCAGGCATACAAACGCAAGCATTCGAAAATGTGTCCAGGCGATTATTCTCATATACGTGTAACGTTCATTCGAGAGGGTAAGACCGCGCAATTCACGACACGCACGCAGTCAATTCATGAGAAAAATTCTCCTCATAAAAAGAGCAGCTTTTGTCAATCGAAAAGTGAGGGTTTTCTTTCACATTTCCGACAGGACGGTCAGGCTGCTGAACAGAGACTCAAATGTCAGGCGACGGGCGTCATCATACCGATTGCCCGAACCTGATCATAATTTTACGGTTACTATTACATTGAATCACTGATGTTACGCAGCGCCGCCGACAATTCCCCTCCTGGGAGGGGCAAGGGGTGGGTTCGTCCGTGAGTGATTGCTCGTGTCAAGAACCCCCCCCCAACCCCTCCCCGGAGGGGAGTGTGCGGTCATTCGTCTCGAATCGGCTGCGTAACATGAGTTTATAACGTCTTGAACCGTTCAGGGAATCATCTGAAATTTGGCATTGGCATTCAGGGTTTTGATCCAGTCCTGAAATAATTCCAGCACGACTTGCGGCGTATCAATATCGGCACTGAAGCGGTGCTTCCGCCGAATATAATCCATCCCTTTCATATACAGCATCAATTCGTTTTCGATAGATGCCTCTGAAATCCCCGCCTGTTGAAGTTTGTTGAGTAATTCCTCTGCCGTGCCGTGTTTATAGGCGAGCGCAAGATAGGTGAGCGCGAGTTCTTTCATGCGTTCCATTTCTTTCGGAGATGCCAAGTACTGGATTTCTCGTTCCAGCAGCCAGCGTTCAAGGAGATACGGGAGGGCGTCCTGCTCAGGCTGGGAAGATGTTTGAATATTGGCGATAATAAGCGTTTCCGGTTTCGCGATTTGTTCGCGGATTTCGCTGAGCAGAATTAAATCCTGATCGAGGATCGCAACGATTTTATCAATGACTTCGGCCTGTGAGACGCAGGCGAGACACAACAGCGAGAATGTTCCGACAATAACGCCAATGACAATCTTTTTCATAAACAATGACTTTTTCAGAATGAAGGGGAAAATGCGTTCTTCCCTTCTTTCGATTTTTTTTCTTGACTTTCTCTTGTTTTCCGCGTACACTTCTTGAAAAGTTCTTAAAATCAACCAGTTACGGATGTGAGTTTTTGTCAATCCTTTCTGAAAAATAATAGCATTAAAAATAATCGCGTTTTGAGGAGGATGGAGCGAATGAAAAAAACGATCATTGCGATGATAGTGGGGTGCTGTGTATTGGCAGTGGGGCCTATCGCGGACGCCGCGTTAGATTGGAGAATTGAATGGAATAATGCGTCATCCCCGCAAACAGCACGGGTTTATATTTTTAATCCTGAACGAACATTACAGACATTTTCGCTGGAGGCTGGCGATGTGGCGAAAATTACGGATGATGATCAACTCTCGCCGCAGCTCATTGTCGGGCAAGATATCCATATTTCCTTGAACCCCGGAGAACGGAGGATTTTTGATATGCTGGTGTATCAAGATATCGATGCTCGGCAGATATCCACAAAAGGCGGGGGACAGACCTACCTGTTGAGTCAGGAGAGTTATCATGTGCTGAATCAATATAACGATCCGTCTTCGCGTCAATATCCAGTGACGATTCGAGCGATTACGCCAGTCGAGCGCGAAGGCGCGAAGGGAAATCAGTATGTGTATCGTAGCGGACGTGGCTACTGGATGATTTCGCTGGCTGACCATAATCATGTCGCAGAGCAATTGATTCGAACCGGCAATCGCATGGGCGCGCTTCATGCGAGCATTCAGCAAGCGATTTTGTTTTATACGCAAGGCAACGTGCAATTGACGACAGAAGCATTGAAAGTCTGGCGGGCGGCCTTTCCTGAATTAGCTCCCCAGGCAATTGCCACGCCGACGCCAAGCTGTCCGACATTTGTGACGTTTGTGGCATCGAATACCACACAATACTCGTCATCGCGCAAATTGGCAATCGGTGACGTGTTGTCGCCGAAAGATCGGACATCAGCCACTGTGGTCATGGCGGAAGATTTAGCTTATTCCGTTCCAGCCAATGGACAGGCGACGAAATCAGTCAAAACTTTTCTGATGTCCAGGACGGCTGTCCCAACCTCGCAAACGCAATATGATAGCATTACGAAACACGATGGACAGAGCGAACGCGCCATTCGCATCGGTTTTGCAGAGAATTATTCCTGCGATGCGATCCAGGATGTTGTGTATTATATTAATCGTCAAGTCTCAACGCCAACAACAGGCCGGTTGCTCTGGGAACGGCTTAACAAAGGCAGCAATAGTGGATGTACTCGTTCCACGTGTTTCCAACCGTGTGTCAAATCGCAGACACAATATTCCGCGTTGATGAACCTGGGGTTAGTTGTCGGGGCTGTTCTGCCGATGGGTCTAATCGTTCGACGCAAACGACGGAACTAATTACCGCTTATTCCCGAAATCGCGTCAAGTGATTTCGGGAATGCCATTCTGATGTATCCCATCCTGTTTGAAACGTCATCATTCCTGATTTATTCCCAATCCGTGTTGATGATTATCGCGTTTGTCGCAGGAGTTATCGTCGCTCTTCATGAAGGCGAACGGTTTGGATATTCTGCGAAAGCGTTGATTGATCTGATCCTCTGGGGGTTTTTGGCGTCATTCATCGGCGCTCGTTTCCTGTTCATCGTGATAGATAAGCAGTCCATAAGTTTTCCTCTTGACAAAAACCCCCTTTCACAGATATTTAATGGCGGATTTTCTTTTCACGGTGGATTAGTCGCTGGCGGCCTTGTTATCGTGACGATAGCGCGTTATCGTCAGATCGCGTTCTGGCGTCTGGCTGACGCTCTTGCTCCGGGATTAGCTGTCGCGATGCTGTTCATGCGCATCGGATGCCTGTTAAATGGGTGTGATTATGGCGTGGTTTCCTCTGTGCCTTGGGCTGTTCCGTTGTATGGAGACTTCCGGCATCCGATTCAACTGTATGAAGGGCTTGGCAATTTCGCGCTGATGTTTGGGCTGATGCGGTTAAACCGAAAGCCACTTCCTCCTGGCTGTGTGTGCGGAATCTACCTCTTTTTGAGTTCATGTCTTCGCGTGGCCGTTGATATATATCGCGATGATCCTGCGCGATTTCTGGGCATGACGATTCCCCAATACATTGCCATCGGCATCGCGTTGATCGCAGGCGCTGGCGTGCTGATTCGCATGCGGCAGCAGTAGATTTTCCGACAGTGAGCATCTTCTGAATATTCGCGGAATAGAAGGAATTCTGGTTATGAAAATGCAACAGCGCGTGTATATAGGAGCGTTGATGGCAGGATTATGCCCTGGCCTCCTCATGGCGATCCTGACTTTGATCTGGTACGCGCATCTCGATACGGCGCAGCAATTGGAACACCGCGCGTTATGGGCGCAGCTCTGGCAGCGCTATCATTTCATTTGGCTGATCGGCGGCGTCGGCATTGTCGTGAGCGTTGCGCTGATTTCCTGGATGGTTGCTCATCGCATTGAGAAAACGAGGCGCGCATTCGCGCTCGTATGCGCTTCTATCGCGCAAGGAAATCTTGCCGCAGCCCGGCGTCAATTGTTTGAAAAAACGAGTTCTGCGAAGGCAGAGCGCAGCATATCAAGAGGGCGAGCGACTGAAGGTCGCGATGCCTTGTTGCCAGCGCATGGCGAGTTTCCCATGCTCCTTCAGATGTTGGAGCGCTTGGAAAATATGGCCAGACATCTTCGGCAATTATCCGAAGGCAAATTGCCTGATAACACATTTTCGTCAGCGGCAGATGCCGATGAATTTGGGCAGATATTCGGCGATCTCGTTCGCTATTTTCAGCAGATGGTTTCGATTGCCAATGCCCTGGCAGATGGCAATTTTCGGCAGGAACTTGCCATACGCGATGAACATGATCTGTTAGGGAATGCGATGCGGAGATTGTCGGAACTGCGAAATGTGTTGGCTGAAATCATGACGGAATCCGGCCAGTTCTGGGATGCGTCTGAAAATTTGAAGGCAATCAGCAAAGATATGGCTGAAGATTCGCGCCAGGCGGCTCAGAACGTGAAGCTTGTGTCAGAAACCAGCGCGCAGATTAATCAGTTGGTCAATAACATTGCGGTAGCGACGGAACAACTCTCCGGCAGCAGCCGGGAAATCTCTCAAAATACGCACAACATCGCCGAAATTATCACCGCGGCTGTTCAAAAAACTGACGGCGTGACGCAAATTATTACGCAATTAGAGACGCAGTCGCGTGAAATTGGCGAGATCACGCAAATGATCACGGCGATTACCCAGCAAACCAATTTGTTGGCGTTAAACGCGGCAATTGAAGCCGCCCGCGCTGGCGAAACCGGTCGAGGCTTTGCGGTCGTTGCTAACGAAGTGAAAGAATTGGCGCGAGAGATCGCCGTCTCTGCCGATGATATTACCCGGAAGATTGGCGCGATTCAGCAAGGGAGCCGCGGGGCTGTCGCCGCCATGCTGGATGTGACGAATATTACCGATGAAATTTATCGCGTGATGCGGCAAATTGCGTCGGCAGTGGAACAACAGACGACGACGACCAACACGATTTCGCATGAAATCGCGTATGCGGCTTCTGGAACGAATGAGGTTTCAACTGCGATTGGAGAAGTTGCAAATGCCGTACAAAATACCTCCGATCAGGCGGTATTAATTTTGATGGCCGCCGATGAATTAGGATTATTAGCCAATCAACTGCATGGATTGCTTGAGCGTTTTGCGTTGTAATTCCCGTCGAAGACGTTGCCTTGCCCCATTGAAACGGAATTTTGTTGGTTGGGTTTAAACGCAAACTCCCGCAAGATGTCTCTTGAAACAGCGTCTCCCTTTTGCTTAGCGTTGAATAACGATAGTGACGGTTGACAGAAAGATTTTTATCTTGACAATGGCGGAGAAAGAGCAGAGGTTGTGAATGATCTCAGCTTGCCAATGCACGCCTTCTCAAACAATGGAGAACCGGAGGATGTCCATCGTGTTTGGAAATTTTATAGACGCGGATGATCGTGAAGAATATTTATCCCTGATCTTTTGGGGAAAGAATCATTCGCTTCAGGA
Organism: Candidatus Moduliflexus flocculans; assembly: GCA_000739515.1. GTDB lineage: Bacteria > Moduliflexota > Moduliflexia > Moduliflexales > Moduliflexaceae > Moduliflexus > Moduliflexus flocculans. The sequence continues at coordinate 76,934 of DF820458.1, read as the reverse complement.
ACGATGGCGGAATAATGGACTTTCAGCAGATTTTCTTGCTGATTATTGGACGACGTTTTTTTCCGGAAGCAACCCGGTATCGGTTGCCCGGCAGCATGAAATACGAGGAACTATTGCCTATATCGCGAATGAACTCTTAGAAAATACGATGAAATTTCGCGATGATGGTTATGATGTCTGCCCTGTATCTTTTCGGATGTCATTATCAAAGCAAGCGTTACGGTTTTACGTCACGAACGGCCTGTCGCATGCGGCGTCTTTGCGATTTCAAGACTATGTTCGAACGGTCATCGCGAATGATCCCGCAGAATTATATTTGCAGCAATTAGAAGCCAATGCGTGCAGCCGCGATAATTCGATTTCTCGCTTAGGATTATTAACATTATTAAACGATTATCACGTAGAATTGGCCTGGAAATTTGAGGAATTTGACGCCATCTCGCCGCTCATGACCGTCACTGTTATGGCAGTGATTCGATTGCCATTTGAAGAAGAGAGAAAGACCGCACATCATAAGGAGTAAGCAGCTATGAAGAAAGTTACCGGAGATGAATATCAGATTCTTTATGATCCGAGCACAGCTACGATTGAATTTACAGGGTCGCTGCGTTTGTTAGGAGCGTCAAGTTATGAGCCGATTATTGAGTTGCTTGATGAGGTGGCTGAGCAAAAGCCAAAAATCATCACCGTCCAGCTAAAAAAATTGCAATTTCTGAATAGCTCTGGAATCAATGCGCTGTCGAAATTTGTCATTCGGGTGCGGAATGAAAAGCACAGTGACATCGTCGTGCAAGGAACTGAAGCGTTTCCATGGCAAAGCAAATCATTGCGAAATTTACAGCGACTCATGCCGGAACTACGTTTAGAAATCTCATGAATCGCGGAGAACACTTGATTGACAAGTTACAACGAGAAAATGCCACCTTGTTGCAGGAAGTGCGCCGCTTGCAACGAGAAAACGCAGACCTTGAAATCTTATCGGATGTGGCGATTGCCCATTCTGATGTCGTCGAGGATGACTTATTAAATAGAATCGAAGCCACGCTTCAAGAAAACGAGCAACAGTTTCGGCTGATTCTTGAAACTGTGCCGATTGCGATGGTGATCGTTCGTTTGTCTGATGACCGGATCGTCTATGCGAACATGCCTGCCTGCCTCCTGTTCGGCTACGATTTCCCGGCCTTTTTCCAACAAAAATTCAGCGATATTTATCTTCAAACCGATGCCGTCACCATTTTGGAACAGTTCGCCTCAGCAGGTTCGCTGCGACATTACGATTTTCAAGGACAACGCGAGGATGGCACCACGTTCTGGGGAGAATTGTTTGCGCAGCCGATTCGGTTCAAAAATGAAGCATGCGTGCTGAACGCGATTCATGACATCACGGAACGCAAGCAGCACGAAGAACAAATCCGCAGGCTGAATGCTGAACTTGAGCAGCGCGTGGCAGAGCGAACTGCCGAACTTTATGCGATCAATGGGCAATTGCAAGAGACGCTGGCCAATCTGAAAGATGTGCAGCAGCAATTGATCGAATCGGAGAAAATCACGGCACTGGCAGGCTTGACCGCCAGCATTGCCCATCAAATGAATACGCCGCTTGGATTGAGCGTGACCGTCACCTCTCTGCTGTTAGAAAAAATAGATACGCTCGAACGCGAATACCTGCAAAGAACGTTAACCCGCGCCGACTTCGAAAATTATTTTACGTCTTCACGAAAGGCCGTACACACCGCTCTTCAAAATCTCAATAAGGTCTCTTCCTTTATTCAGTATTTCAAAAATACCGCATTACAACAGACCGAATTCGAAAAAGTCGTCTTTCCTCTGAAAAAGATGCTTCAAGATATTTTTGTATTTCTCCAGGTTCGACAGTCGCAGCATCAAATCGTTCTTCAGTGTCCAGAGGAAATTGAAATTGTGAGTTATCCGGGAATTTTCCTCCATATTTTCACGCATTTAGTCTCGAATTCATTGCAACATGGCTTTGAAGAGATCGAAAGCGGAAAAATTACGATAGCGGTGACGCGAACGAAAGAAGAATTGCAATTTGTGTATCATGATAATGGAAAAGGGATCGAGGGCGCCGCGCTCTCGCGAATTTTTGAGCCGTTTTTTACCACCAAACGAGGAAGTGGGGGAACGGGGTTAGGGTTATACATCGTGCAAACGCTGATTTCTCAAAAACTTCACGGGCAGATCGTTTGCGACAGCGCTCCGGGGCAAGGCACACAATTTACGATTCGCCTTCCGTTTCTCGCAAATCCCGCGCTGAATCTGCGCTGACAATCTCTCCGTGTTTTCTGTGATGCGCCATAAAGTGGAACGGTCTCTATGAACCAGATTTTTCAATATTCGCGGCTGGCGCTGGTGCTTCTGAGTGTGATGGCGGGCATCGTGATGTCATGCGCGAGAAAACAGCCGGAAGATGTCCCATTGACATTTGCGTTTGTCCCTGGCGTTGCTGACCCGTTTTATTATGCGATGGAACGCGGGGCGCGTCAAATGGCTGAAGCGCTTGGCATCACCTTCATCGTGTCCGATTACCCTGCCACCTGGGGGCCGCGCACCCAAATTTCCGTGTTAGACACGCTCGCGGCGCGCGAAAAAATTGACGCGATCCTGATCGCGCCGACGTCCGTAGATGCCCTGACTGCGCCGCTGAAAGCGTTTGCTACACGCGGCATTCCCATTATTACCGTTGACACATTTTTGGGAGATGGCGATTATTCGAAAAGCGCCGATTACGCCTTTCCTCTTTCCTATATAGGCACGGATAACGAATTGGGCGGAAAGAAAATCGCGGAAAATTTAGCGCGGCTGTTAGGCGAAAGCGGGAAGGTCTATGTGAATACCACCAACGCGGACGTTTCCTCAGTAGAAGGGCGCGTCAAAGGCTTTCTGGCCGGAATTGCCGAATTTCCCAACATGGAAGTCGTGAAAGTGGATTATTGCCTCGATGTGCAGGACGTCGCCAGAGCGCAAACGCTGCACGCTCTTCAAACCAATCCTGACATTGTCGGCGTGTTTGGCACGAATGTGTTCAGCGCGCAGGGGGCGTATCAGGCGGTTGTTGAAACCGGGCTGACCGGCGCGGTCAAAATCGCGGCCTGGGACGCCACGCCAGACTTAATCGGAGCGCTTCGCGACGGGCATGTTGATTTAGTATTGGCGCAAAAGCCTGCGGAAATGGGGGCGTTGGCGGTGGAATGGGCGCATAAATACATCACGCATCAAGCTCCGGTGCCGAAAAAGATTATCTCCGGGTTCGAGTTTTTTACCCTCGATAATGTCAACGAACCTGCAATGCAGCAGTTTGTCTATCAGTAGGCGCGCATGAAGTTATTCACCAAAATATTGTTCGGTTTTGTTGGAGTGGTTGCCGTGCAGTCCAGCCTGATGGTCGGCTTGTTGACCAATATGACCCGGCGCGATAACACGAATGACGCGCTGAAAGAGCTTAAAACAGAGGTGCAGAGCGTTCGAGAGAATTATGTGGCCTGGAAACGCAATTTCTGGAAAGTCTTGATCAAAATTTATCAGCAGCCTCCGTCGTCGAATTGGCAGGCGTTCGTCGCTGATTGGCAGCAAGCCGCCGCAGGCGCAGGGATTGATCTGATCCTGCTCAGATTTGGTCAAAAGAACGATTTCGAAATAATTCCTATCAGCGCGAACCATTTTTTGCCGCAAGAACTGGCGAGTCTCAAAAATCGCAGGCCGCATCCGTATGTAGAAGTTCGTTTTATCGGGGAGCAATTATGTCTGGTCGGCTTCCTGCGATGGTCATTGCGCGCTTCTGCGGATGCCTCTGATTTTCGCCTGCCAGAAGTGTTTTTAATCAAACGGATTGATTCCGAATTTTGCCAGAAACTCGTTCTGAATCGCCCATCTGAAGTGGCGTTTTTTTCCGCCGCCACATTTCTTGCAGGCACGCGCAGCGCCTCGTTAGAAACGCAATTTACCCTGTATAACGGCAGCAGTCCACTTTATCAGATCGAATTGGAACATCTTGGAGAAAATGCCGCGCTTCAGGCTGTGGAAATCTTCGAGAATCACCAGCGCCTGTTTTTGCGCGTCACCTTGTCGAATGCCGCCTATATCATGCGGATCGCCGCTCTGAAACGCGCGCTCTGGGGCGTGATCGCCTTCAGTGCCGGGCTTTCCGTGTTATTCGGCTTCTTCTTTTCTACGACGATTACGCATCCGCTTCGCAAGCTGCTCGGCGCAATGCAGAACATCCGTGCCGGCGCGTATGACACGGCGCTGGAATCCCACTCGCGCGACGAAATCGGGGAATTAGCGCGCGGCTTTAACGAAATGGCGCGGACGCTCCACTGGGATAAAGAACAAATGCGTGCCTATATTCACGAAATTATGGTGTTGAAGGACTATAATGAAAATGTTATTCAATCCATTCGCGCGGGCATCGTGATTATTAACGCCGCATTAATTGTCGAGAAGGTCAATCGCGCGTTTTTGGAATACGTTGGCCTGGAAGATGCCGCCATTATCGGCCAGCCTGCCGCTGAAATTGCGCCTGAATTGTTCGATGATGAAACCGTGGCGCAGCTTGGTGTTATGCTGCGCAATGAACGACAGGATTTTTCCAAAATATTCCGCAGATTGCCGCATCAGGTCTATGAAATGAAATGTTACCCGATTATCAGTCACGAAGACGATGGCGCAGCATCCACCGCGCCTGCGGGCTGCGTGGTCGTGCTGGAAAATATCAGCAAAAAGCTGGAATTTGAAGAAAAGATTTTTCAGGCGGAAAAGCTGTCGTCCATCAGTATGCTCTCCGCCGGAGTCGCTCATGAAATCAATAATCCGCTCAGTTCTATCATGACCAATGTGCAGAACTTGATTGGCGAGGAAACAGATCGCGACAAGTGCGTCTCGCTGCGCTGGATCGAAAAAGAAACTCGGCGGATTGCGGCCATTGTCAAGCATCTGCTCGATTTTTCGTCGTCGTATCACCATGAGCCATTGAGCGCGGACGTGAACCATATCGTCAACGAGACGTTGACGCTGATTTCGTATTCCCTGAAAAAAACGCAGAAAATTGACCTTGTCACCGATTTCGCAGAAGGGCTTCCCTTTGCTCGTATCAGCCCCGACGAATTAAAACAAGTGATGATCAATCTCTTAAAAAACGCGATGCAGGCGATTGATCAGCATGGCGCGATTACGATCAGCACAACACAGGACGCGCAGAACGCTCAGATTGTCGTCATGGTGAAAGATACCGGCATCGGAATTCCCGAAGAACATCTGCCGCGCATTTTTGATCCGTTTTATACAACCAAAAACGGCGGAGAAGGCACAGGGTTAGGGTTGTCGGTGGTGTACGGCATTTTAAATAAATACGAGGGAACGATTTCTGTGTCCAGCCAGGTGGCGGTCGGAACGCAAGTGCGTCTGGCAATTCCGATAGTCATAAAAGAGAGCGCATAGGAACATTCAGGAGTGCCAACGCTTGCTTTGGTCGTCAACGCAAGCGTTGACACTCCGAAGAATTCACGGCGCAGTGTAATGGCGTATGAGTGAAGAAACACGGGGAAAAGGCTTTTCGCTGTTGATTGTGGATGATGAAGACGGCTTGCGGTATGGATTGGAGCGGCTGTTTAAAAAGCAGGGATTTCGCGTCTATACCGCCAGCAATGAGGACGAGGCGAAAACGATTGCCTTGCGGAATGCGATTGACGTGGCGCTGCTGGATATTCGCCTGCGGGGTGGGCAAAGCGGCATGACGCTGCTGAAAGACCTCAAGCAGATGGAACCCGACCTGATCGCGCTGATGATGACCGGCTACGGCAGCATTGAAACGGCGGTCGCGTCTATGAAAGAAGGCGCGTCGGATTATCTGCTGAAGCCGCTGGACAATACGAACTTGCTTGACGTGGTTTATACGCATCTCGATCTGCGCAGCCTCAAAACGCGCAACCTGTTTTTGCAAGACGAACTCTTGCTGCAAGGGCTGTCGCATCAATGCGTGACGCAGAACGCGCAGATCAAAGCGCTGCTGCGACAGGCCGACAAAATCAAAGACAACGCCGTGACTGCGCTGATCACTGGCGAAAGCGGCACGGGCAAAGAAGTGATTGCGCGATACATCCATTTTACCAGCAATCGGCGGAACGGGGCCTTCGTCTGCGTCAATTGCGCCGCACTGTCGGAACATCTGCTGTTGAGCGAGTTATTCGGGCATGAGCGCGGCGCGTTTACGGGCGCGATGTCCCGCAAAATCGGCAAATTCGAGATCGCGAATCAAGGCACGTTATTTCTTGACGAAATCGGCGATATGTCGTTAGATATTCAAGCCAAGCTGTTGCGCGTGATCGAGGAACAAAGCTTTGAGCGCGTCGGCGGCACGAAACGGATCACTTCGGATGCGCGAATCATCGCCGCCACGAACAAGGATTTGGAACAGGCGATCCGCGATGGGCGGTTTCGCGAGGATTTATATTATCGGATTCACGTAGTGCGCTTTCATCTGCCGCCGCTGCGCGAGCGCAAAGAGGATATTCCGCTGCTCATCACGCATTTTTTAGGAAAATACAACCAGAAATACCAGACGCATGTCGCGGGCGCGGAGCAGGATGTGTTATCTGCGTTAATGGCCTATGACTGGCCGGGCAATGTGCGCGAGCTTGAGCATGTCATCAATAATGCCGTGCTGTTGTGCGAAAACCATCTCATTACAATGGAAGATGTCAAACGCAATATTTTTTCGAAAACAGCGGACAGCGTTCATCATCCAGAAGCCTCTCGTATCGCTTCCTTAAAAGACGCGATTGATGAGATCGTTGCGCGCCATGAAAAACAGATTATCGAAGAGACGTTGTGCCGGAATCAGCAGAATAAATCGAAAACCGCCCGCGATTTAGCGATTACGCGCAAAACGCTGGCGGAAAAAATGGAAAAATATCGGCTGAATGAAAGGAACGAAACATGAAACGCTCGATTCGAACCAAACTGCTTTTGATGTGTCTTGTATTAGTCCTGCTGGCCACCAATAGCGTCTCTATCGCCTATTATCTCCTGTCGAAGCAGAGTATGCATCGGCAATCGCAGCAGCGGATCCGGATTGCGCAGGATATTGTCCTCGATGATTTGAATAGACAGACAGAGAATATCCGAACTCGTTTTACGGAATACTTGCGGCAAGATATTAAATTAAACTGGATTACCTATTTTTATAATCAAAAACCTGAAAATATCGGCACCACCCTCCATCTCGTCTCGTATGCTTCCAGAGCGACTGATGAATTAAAACAATTCGGAACGCTTGGGGAATTTAACCGCCTCATGCTCTTTGGGTTGAATAAGCGGTTGATCGCGGCCTATGAGCATGAGAACAATGAAGCGCATGTCGGCGCATATACGATTTCTGCAACGGGGAAAGGCTCATATCTGTTATTTGATGATTTTTTCGCAGTGTCTCAACTTCATTCCAAAAGCCAGCCGATCCCAGACAATCCCTTGCCGGAAGGGATTCCCGAAATGTATGCAGGTGAATTGCCAGAAGAGATTGTTGTCTCGATGTTCCGTGAAAACGCACGATTAGGAATCCGCGTCATTGCTCCCGTCTATCGCGATAAAACGAAAGAAGGCGTCCTGGTGGGTGACGTGTTTTATACGCAAGCGATGCTGGAACGGTATGCCACGTTAAGCGAAACGGAGGTCAATTTTTTTGCCGGACAAACATTCAGCATTGGCACGCTGCCTCAGCAAGCCGCATTTTCTCCAGATAACATCCCTGCCTGTGATGAATTATTTTTTCAAACCGCGTCGTTTCAAATCGTTTCAGAAACCGTTCGCGGCAAAAAATATTTTCAGGGAAGCTGCGGATTTCAGACGCCGACTGGCGTGATTGGCGGCATGACAATCAATCTGCCGCAGGAAATCGAGCAGCAAGAAATGGCGAAAATCGGCAAAGTGGTGGTGTCAATCTTGATCATTGTCGTTGTTCTTGCCGTGATTCTTTCCGCCTTTTTCAGTCGGCATGCCATTCAGACGATCCACGCGCTCGTCAGAGTGATCGGCGCGGCGTCTGAAGGCGACCTGAGTCAGAAGGCTGTTGTCAGGTCGCGCGATGAATTCGGTATGTTAGCCCATAGCCTGAATGATATGATTGATCAGTTGCGCCATGTTTCCGCCCAGATTCAACAATCGTCCTCCGGCGTCAACGTCACGGCGGATACGATCCTGCGGGAAATGGACATGTTGATTCACCGCATGGAACAGCAAACCGCCTCGGTAGATAACACGACCACGTCCTTTGAACTGATTCAGCATTTTGTGGATGTTGTCGCGCAGAACACCAGCGATCTTCTCTCGGCGGCGTCGCAAATTTTAGCGTCAATTCATGAAACCCGCGCCAGCATCGAGGAAGTTACGACCACCACCAGTGATTTGGCGAACAATATGCACCTGATTTATTCGTCGGTCGGCGAATTTAAGCTCGCGCTCAGCGAGATCGCGGAGCGCGCGGTGCAATTAGACCGGTTCGCGCAGCAAACCGGCGCGGAAACATCTCAGATCGAACACGCGCTGCATGATGTCTCCGCGAATGCCGAACAGACGCGAGAATTGGCGAGCCATACGATGGCTGCCGCGACGCAAGGGCAGGTGTCGGTTGACGCCTCGATTCAAGGCATTCTCCGGCTGAAAGATTCTGTCGCAGACACGTCGGAAATTATCGGAGAAGTGAATCAATGGGGCGAGCGCGTCAGTTCAATTCTCGATATTGTGGATGAAATTACGGCGCAAACGTCGCTGTTGGCGCTGAATGCCTCGATTATTTCGGCGCAGGCCGGATCGCATGGCCGGGGCTTTGCGGTTGTCGCTGATGAAATCAAAGAATTGGCGAATCGCACCAAATCCTCGACGCAAGAAATCGGCACATTAGTCCATGAACTGCAAAAGAAAAGCGAGCAAGGCGTTAAACGGATTGCCGAAGGGATGAAAAATGCCGACGAAGGCGTCCGGTTAGTGAGCGCCGTCAAAGATGCGCTTGGGACGATTCTTGACAGCGCGACGAATTCTTCGCATCGCGCCGATCATACCGCGAAGGTCACGCAGCAGACGGCGAAAAATAGCCAGACCATCAACGCTTCGATGGCGAACGTCGCGGAAATGGTGTCGCAAATCAAAACGACGCTGCATGTGCAGGAGCATGACTTGGAAAAGGTGTTTGAGGCGATAGAAAGCATCAGCGGCATGTCGGAGCAACTGAATCGCGCGAGCGAGGAGCAAAAACGCGCCGCGATTGAAATTGCCGCCAGCATGGAAGACGTAACCGAAAAATTCAGCGAAACCTCAGATCAAACCGGCACGCTACAGCACCATGCCACCCAGATCGTTGACGCGATGAAGACGATTGAAACCATTACCGATCAAATTTTAACGCAGGCCACCACCATTTCCAATGACGCCGTGCGAACCTTAGTCGAACAATCGGAGGCGCTGCTGAAGATTATTCAACGATTTAAGGTGGGATGAACAACGATATTCACCCTGAAGGGGCATCGTCATATTAGCCCGCGAAAAACTCCTGAGCTAATATGATTCGCGCTGTTGGCGCGTGATGCGATTTTTTATGCCGACCGGTGATACAAACATCAACGATGTCCACGACAGCCGCCTTGCCATTGCCCAGCCGGGACGCGATATGACCGGCGACGTGGTGGCGGGAAATAAGTAGACGTTCAGCGGGGATCGCAATATCAACATCCTCGGCAATCTCACGATCTACCTGGCGCCTCGCCCGCAAGAGCCGGAAGCGCCGCCTACAGTCACAGATATTGGCCCCAATCCATACAAAGGGCTGTCCGCCTTTCAAGAAACTAACGCCGACTGGTTTTTCGGGCGCGAAACATTGACGCGGCAGTTGTATGAGAAATTCTGTCAGTTGCATGACTCCACCCAGACCCTCCGTCTGCTCGCGATTCTCGGCCCGTCCGGCTCTGGCAAATCGTCGGTCGCTCGCGCCGGATTATTGAAAGAATTCACCCGCCGAACGCTGCCGGGCAATGCGACGGCTTGCGCCATATTGCCGATGCCTTGCCGGATATCGAGACCTCCCCCCTGATCATTTTAGTGGATCACTGACCTTACGCAGCAGGCTCGATGCGAATGGTCGCAAACTCCCCTCCAGGGAGGGGTTGGGGGTGGGTGGCCGAGGCCGAGCATCGCGCTATGGCGAACCCACCCCTTGCCCCTCCCAGGAGGGGAATTGTCGGCGACGCTGCGTAACGTCAGTGGATCAATTCGAAGAGGTGTACTCCTTATGCCCGGATGCAGAGGAACGCCAGCAGTTTATCGCCAATCTGCTCAATGCCGCAAGCGGCCAATCCAGCCACGTCGCCATTATTCTCACGCTGCGCAGCGACTTTTTGGGGCAGACCCAGAGCCATCCGCGCCTGAATCATGCGATTGCGGCAAGCAACGTCCTCGTGCCGGTGATGAGCGACGCGGAACTGCGGCAGGCGATTGCCGAACCGACGCGGCAAGCCGGGCATCCATTAGACGACGCCACGATTGATCTGCTGATCGAGCAGGCGAAAGGGCGCGAAGGCGCATTGCCGCTGCTGCAATTCGCGCTGACGAAAATCTGGGATGGATTGGCGGCAGGCGTCTCACCGGCGGAGACGCTCAAGCAGATCGGCGGCATCGGGGGCGCGCTCGCCGGAGAAGCGCAACGCCTGTTCGACCGCCTCAGCGACCCGGACAAAGCGATCGCCCGTCGCGCCTTTCTCGGTCTGATTCAGCTTGGCGAAGGGACGCGGGACACCCGCCGCCGCATCAGCGTGACCGAGATCGTGGCGCACGGCGAAGACGCCGCCCATGTGCAGGACGTGTTGCGCTGCTTCGCCGACCCGCGCGCCCGGCTTGTGACGTTCTCCGCCAGCGTCGAAGGGAGCGAAACCGCCGAAGTGACGCATGAAGCCTTGCTGGATCACTGGAATTTGTTGAAAACCTGGATTGACAGCAGCCGCGACGATCTCCGCTTTCATCGCCATCTCGCAGAGGACGCGAACTACTGGGCAGCGCAAAAGAAGCCGGACGGCCTCCTCTGGCGTCCGCCGGATTTGGATTTGTTGCGCCAGTATCATGACCGCGCCGGGCAGGAGATGACGCCGTTGCAGGTGGAGTTTTTCCGCGTTTCCATGCGTCAGGCAACGTATGGGCGTTGGATCAAACGTGGCGCGATTGCGGCGCTACTGATCTTTGCGGCAGTCGCTGGCATCGCGGCCTATTTCGCCATACAAGCCCGTAATGACGCCCTGAAAAAAGGACAGGAAGCCCTGCGCCTCTATCACGTTTCGTTTGTCCAGTCGCTGGTGACATCTGCGGATCAGCGCTACATGCATGGAGAACGGGAACAAGCGGCGTTATTAGCGCGTCAGGCGCATTTCCTGAATCAGGTTTATCACGGGAATCTCGACGATCAGATCAGGGACGTGCTACGCCGGACGTTGGCCTTGCCGGAGGCGGAAACGCCTGAATTGTTAGAACAGGTCTGCCAGCAGGCGCGGCGCAACTTGACGCCTGAGGAATGGCAGGGATACGTCAAAAACGAGCAGATCGCGTATCAGCCGTGTGACGGTCTCCCCGGCGCGGAGGGGACGGCCAACATTGTGCTGTGCCTGCGCGACAAGCCGATGACGACGAATGAGGTTCAATCCCTCTCTTTGTATGTCAAGGCCGATGGTTACGTGGGAACCTTTATTGACAACCGTTTCGAATTGCAACACGATGGGCAGGTCGTTGTTGACAAGACGACCGGCTTAATGTGGCAGCAATCGGGGTCACCGAAAGAATTAACCTACGACGATGCTCGGAAGTATATCGAGAGTTTGAACCAGGGCGAGGGCTTTGCCGGATATACGGATTGGCGGCTGCCGACAGTGGAGGAATTGCTCTCGCTAATGGAAAAAGAGACAAATGCAGGGGGACGATTTATTGATCCGAGATTTGACCAGACTCAATCATGGATATGGAGTGCCGATCTTCATCAAATAAAAGGCGAAGGTTCGGCGGAGTCGGCGTGGAGCGTCTATTTCAACTTCGGCGTCGTGGACTGGTACCGCCTCAGCCATGGTGACTATGTGCGAGGTGTTCGTTCCTGACAATGATGTGGGGTATTTGGTCATTTGATCCTTTGGGGGGTTTGGGGGGCGATAGCCCCCCAACGAAAAATTTTTTCGAACGGCAAGGATGCGTGTAAGAAAGGATGGGATTGAACAGAAACCTCACAGGTCTTGAAGACCTGTGAGGTTTTTCCCCGGGTTCTCAATCCTGCTGAATACAGTTCCGGTAAATCGTCACAGCGAAGGTCGGTTGACGGCCAGGATTCTTTCACCTGTTCAGGCAAGATGACCACCATCAATTTGGCCGATGGCGTCAGCCGATATGGTTCATCCAGGCAAATCTTTTCGCCATCGAAATGGGCTGGCAAGGTGAGTAACGACATGAGACGCCTCCTGGAAGCACATAACTCCCTACGCAAAAATCTGGTCGAGCGGCACGCGGATATTCAGGACAGGATCAACCACCTCGCCGGTCATCGAAACCACCTGCGCCTGCGTTGGCGCAATATAGACAGATACGGTTTTGGTCTGGGGAACCACTAACCAACACGACTGAATGCCAGCCTGAAAGTAGATCGGGAATTTATCGAGCACTTCCTGAATAGTTTGCGTGGGAGAGACGATTTCGACCACCATCTGCGGCAACTCGGTCATGCGGATTTCATCCGGCTCGAAAAAATTGATCGCGAATTTCGGATAGACGCAGACATCCGGGATATAATCCGCATCCGCAATCGTAATTGTCAGATTTGCAAAAACAGAGAATTGCGGAAATTGTCGAAAGACAGCATCCAGAGCGCTTTGCAAATAGCTATGCAGTTTTGAAGGGCTCATAAGCATCTCCTCTTGTATTATTAGCATTGAGCGGTTCAGGCGAAAGACATATTGACGTTTCTCTAAAATCTGTCAATAACTTTTCTTGAAAAACAGGAGATGCTTTCGGGAAACGACAGGGATTTCGCATAAGCAAGGATGCTGAGCGTTTCTGTCATAGCAACAACAAAAAATATCCGTGTTTATGTGAAATCCCTGTCGTTATTATGGCCGATAATACTTCGCGTAGTCGTTGACAAGCAGATGCAGCGGTTCTTCGTCTTCTTCTACGTCAGGAAAGCGGCCAATCGGCGCATGAAAGCGATTGTCATGATGATCGTCGTTGACCGCCGAGACTTCGCCGACCAACACCTGCCCGCCTTCGGCCCAGAAGGTGTGATACATATATTGTTCCAGCGTAATGCTTTCGCCCGGCAGCAAGGTGATCTTTCCGCCTGCCGGAATCGTCTGTTTCACGCCGTCCACGCTGACCACCACGTCGGTATCGGCTAATTCGCCCTCTGGCGTGGAATTATAGAGTTGCAGCAAAAACCTGCCGCCACCGCGATTGATAATATCCTCGATTTTGTTCCAGTGAAAGTGCATCGGGGTTTTTTGTCTTTCCCGCACAATCATCAACTTTTCGGCATAGATTTTGCCTTTGCCAGTTTTCAGGTTATCCGGCGAGCCGTTGCGCACCGTAAACAGAAACAGGCCGAACTCCGCATAATTCCCTTTGCCGAAATCGGTAATATCCCAACCGAGCGCGTTGTCCACAATTTCCCGCACTTCTTCCCCTTTGTTCGCCCAATCTGAAGGCGTCCAATACGCAAATGGCGGCAGATAGAAGCCCTGCCGTTTAATAAAGGCGTCCGCCTCGCGCATAATCGCATTGATTTCTGAACGTTTCATGATGTTCTCCTCCCTCCCCGCCGATACATCGGCGGGCTATTCGCGTCGCGTCCCTCCGGGACGCATATTTAATTTTCCACTGAGCCGACAATCATGCCAACGACTTCGTCCGGACTGGTATCTTTAACAATCCGTTCGCCCGCTTTTCTGCCGCGCCGCATGACGACGACCCGGTCTGTGACGGAAAACACGTCGTGCATCTGGTGGCTGATGATGATAATCGGCACGTTTTGCGCTTTTAACGTGCGCACTAAATCGAGCACTTTGCGCTGTTCCGCGACGCCGAGCGCGGCGGTCGGCTCATCCATAATCAGCAGCTTGGCGTCCCAGTAAATCGAGCGGGAGATCGCCACCGCCTGCCGCTGCCCGCCGGAGAGCATCCCGATTTTATTGCGTAGCGACGGAATGTGAATATCGAGTTGATTCAACACCTTTTGCGATTCCGCGCGCATGTAGTCATGGTCGAGCACATCAACAACCCCTAAAAATTTTTTCAGTTTTTCGCGGCCTAAAAAGATGTTGGAATAGACGTTGAGGTTTTCGGCCAGCGCCAAATCCTGATAAATCGTTTCAATGCCGACTTTCAGGGCTTCCATCGGGTTCTGGAACGTTACTTCTTTCCCCTGGAAAAAAATCTGGCCGCCGGTCGGATGATACACGCCGGAAATCATTTTAATCAGCGTGGATTTCCCCGCGCCATTATCTCCCAGCAGGCCGACGACTTCGCCGGGGAATATCTGAAAATCCACATTATCTACGGCCGTCAAGCCGCCGAATTTTTTGGTAATCTGACGAATATCTAAAATTGGTTCCATATCCTGATGAGGTGTCAGACGCTTTTAACGTGTCTGACACCTTGTCTCCCTTACTCCTTATGCGTCAATTCGGGAAAGAATTGGTCAACTAAGACGGCGAAAATTAAGATGCCTCCGACCGTGATATACAAGTTAAATGTAGGAATCGCCAAATTCACCAGCCCAATTTCAAGGCAGGAGATAATCAACCCGCCGATGACCGTGCCGATAATCGTGCCAGTGCCGCCGTACATGCTCGCGCCGCCGATGACAACGGCAGAGACGGCGTCCAGCATCTTCGCGCTGCCGGCGTCGGCGCGGCCTGTGACGAATTTCAACACATAGATCACGCCCGCGACTGACGCGAAAAACGAAGAAATCATATAGACTTTGACCAGATGACGCGAGACGTTGATGCCGGCGCGGTTAGCCGCTTCTTTATTGCCGCCAATCGCGTATGTATGCTGCCCAAAGCGGGTTTTCGCGAGGATAAACGCAAAAATCAGAATGACAATCGCGGACAGCACCACCACATTCGGAATGATGCCGATCACCTGCTTCACCTCGTTACGAGTGAGGTTTTCCGGCATCCTGAACCAAGACGTTTTGCCCGGCAGATAATAGAGGAGATAGCCATGCCCGATTTCGCCGACCGCAGGCGGCAGGTTATGTACCGGGACGTTGCCGGAAATGATTTCCGCAAAACCGTAGGCGATACCATACATGCCGAATGTGGCGATAAATGGCGGGACGCGCAGTTTTGTGACTAAATAGCCGTTGACGAAGCCCGGAATCAGGCCTAACACTAACGCCGCCAGAATGCCCGCCGGGATGGAAATCGTTTGCGACACGCCCTGCGCCTGTAACGTCACCATGATTTTTGCGCAGATCACGCCGGTAAACCCGACCATAAAGCCGACTGACAGGTCAATTCCGCCGGTAATGATCACGAAGGTTTCCCCAGCCGCCAGGAGCATGACTGTCGTGGAGGCGACTAAAATATTTTGAAAATTATTCAGCGTGAAATATCCTGTTCCGGCAACGCTGAAATAGACGATCTCCATCATCAGAAAGAGCAGCGCCCATCGCCTGCCAATTTGCACCAGCGCATTTCGTCCCCAATCTTGAGTTGTTGAACCGTTATTCATGATGCACCATGTCCGGGAAGAATTGATCAATCAACACCGCTAAAATAAGAATACACCCGACTGCAATATACCGATAAAAGACCTGAATGCCGACGATGACAAAACCGCTTTCCAGGGTCGCTAACACTAAGACGCCGACCGTCGAACCCCAGACCGTGCCATTCCCGCCCATCAAGCTCGCGCCGCCGATGACGACGGCAGCAATCGCGAATAATTCATACGTTGAACTGAATTGCGTATGCGTCCCCATCGTGAAGCGCAGCACAAGCAAAATGCCGCCACATGAGGCTAAAAATGACGATAACACATAAATTTTAATGATATGCCTGGGGACGTTGATTCCGGCGCGAATCGCCGCGTCTTCGCTGCCGCCGATAGCGTAGGTATGCTGTCCGAAACGGGTTTTCGCTAAAATAAATCCGCAAATAACCAAAAGAATGATGGTCACAAGCACGGATACCGGCAGGAGACCTTTTAAGGCAAGAATATCGGCGCGTTCAGTCAGGATGGGCTTCTGAAAAAATGAGAACCCATGTTTGCCCGCATAATAGGCGATGAAACCGTTTCCGATCTGACCGGTTAAATTCGGCAGAAATGAGACAGGATAGCCGTCGCAGATTTTCAGCGCGATCCCGTTGGCGATGCCATACATGCCGAGCGTGGCGATAAATGGTGGCACGCGGAATTTGGCGATGAGCAGGCCATTGATAAAGCCAGGAATGACGCCGACAATCAGGCCGACGACACAGCCTGCAAGAATACAGAGAAACTCTGGCGCTCCTTCGCCTCTGGCATAGAGCCGCTGCATGACAGTAGCGGATGTGACCGCCACAAACCCCATCACAAAGCCGATGGAGAGATCGATGCCGCCAGTAATGATGACATAGGTTTCGCCAGTGGCTAATAGGAGCGTTGTGGTGGCGGCAATCAGAATATTATTAAAATTCCGCGAACTGAAAAAATTTGGCTCCGCAATGCTGAATGAAGCAATCAACATCAACAAAAATAGAAATGCCCAATGCCTGGCAATGAACGCCATAATATGCTTTGGAGATTGCATACACACCTCGAAAAGGCGGGAATGCCATCTTACAGATGGCATTCCGTGATGAAGGGAACTTATTTGGAGTAAATGTATTGTTGAGCGTCTGGGCTTTCGACGTTTTCTTTGGTGAAGACGAAGAAGCCTGGAACGACTTTTTTGTCAGGAATTGGAGTGCCATCTTTCAAATATTTTAAGCCCCATTCCACAGCCAATGCGCCGATTTCTGCCGGTTTCTGCGCCAACACGAGGTCAACTTCTCCCTTTTTGAGGGCATTAATCAAATCTTCGGTCGCATCCCAAGTCGCCACTTTCACCGCGCCCGTCAGACCAGCGTTGACAATTGCGCGATATGCGCCCTGCGCGCTGAACACGTTCACGCCAAACACGCCTGCTAAATCAGGATGTTTCTGCAAAACGGCGGCAACTTGCGCCTGCGCCTTTTCCTGATTGTCGAGGCAATATTCTACGGCAACAACTTCGATGCCCGGGAATTTTTTCATCCCTTCGATAAACCCTTTTTCACGTCCCTGAACGCTGGAGACATCCGGGTTGGTATTTTCCACCATCACTTTGCCTTTTTCGCCGATCATTTTCGCCATTGCTTCCGCGACCACAACGCCACCCGCAAAGTTATCCGTGCCGATGAAGGCTAACGGGAAATTGTAATTGCTTTCTTTGTTATAATCGCCGTCGCCAATATAGGTATCAACCGTAATTACCGGAATGCCAGCGTCATGCACTTTTTTCAGCACTGGAATCAGCGCTTCGGTTGAGGTCGGAGCGGTGAAGAGCAGGTCAATGTCGCCGCGAGCGATAAGCGCTTCGAGAATCGGGACTTGTGATTCCGGTCCCCAGGCTTTCGGATATTCGCCAACGATCAGTTCAACACCTAACTCTTTGGCTTTCGCCTGCGCGCCCTTTTCCATTGTGAAATAGAATGGGTCTGCCACGCCTGGCATAAATGCCATTTTGAAGGTTTTGTCTGCGGCCACAGCCATCAACGCCATGCTCAAAATGACCGCCATCGTGATGATACCAACCAACACTTTTTTCATAACATTCTCCTCCTGCTAAATGAATCAGTAGAACTCTACGGTTTTCCGCATACGTTCCAGAACATTGTGAATAGCGACATTTTTTCTTATAAGCAAACTGAGTGCCACGAGAAGAGTTCTCAATAAGAAAACGCGAGTTCGTCTTGTCTAAGAGAAATTCAGGTGGTTGCGTGTTCAGGATATTGCGACATTCTGAGGGAAATTTTGTCAAAGTGGATAGAAAAGTATCCACCCAACTGGATACTTTTCTATCCAGATCAATGCAGCATCTCCTTGACATTTCCATGACAACACCGAATATAAAAAAATAACGAATCCAAACCATCGGGAAATGCAATTTGTTTTTTCTCCGGTTCGATATGGCTGAGGGTCTTGTAGGCCGAAACTGAAGTTTTGGCCTATGTCGCAGCGCCGAAACTTCTATTTCCATGAGGAGGGAAATTTATGAATGTTTTTTGTTCGCGTCGTCAATTTTTAAAGACCGCTGCTGTGGCAACTGCCGTGTCAATATTACCATTCTCGGAGATGCGCATGGCTTATGCTGCCGGGAAAAGTCGGGTGGTGGTCGCGTCTCATGCTGGACTCGTCGGGGCGGATGAAACGATTCAGCCGCATATTGTTCGCGCGGCGATTGATGACATGCTGATGGAATTGACCGGAACAACCTCGGCGCGGGATGCCTGGTTAGCGCTGCTGCCGAATCTGCAAACGTCAGATGTCATCGGCATCAAGGTTAACTGCATCAATTCGCGTCAGGCGAGCCACCCGGAGGTTGTTTACCCGTTGGCGGAAAGCCTGACCTCGTCTTTAGGAATGAACCCGAACAATATCATCATCTGGGATCGCACCGGGCGCGAATTGAAGCAGGCGAAATATACGCTCAACCGCGAGCAGCAAGGAGTTCGCTGCCTTGCCACCGCTGACGATGTCGGTTATGATAAAAATGCCATTGTGGAGGTCGGCAACGGCAAGCAGGTGCATCTGAGCCGCATCCTGTCGGAAATGTGCAGGTATCTGATTAACGTGCCGGTGCTGAAAGATCATGGGATTGCCGGACTCACGCTCAGCCTGAAAAATCATTATGGCTCGATTGATCATCCAGGATCGTGTCATGGCAACGGCTGCGATCCGTATGTCGCGAATCTAAATGCCGCCGCGTTAATACGAGAAAAAACGAAGTTGCTGCTGTGTGATGCGCTCTTCGGCATTTATCAGGGCGGGCCGGGCGGACGTCCGCAATGGATTAATCGCCAACTCTTCGCCAGCACTGATCCGGTGGCGTTTGATTCTGTGGGAATGGCGATGATTGACGCGCAACGCGCTGCTCGAAAACTTGCGCCAGTCGCGCCGCGTGTCAAATATTTGGCGACCGCCGCGCAACTCGGCTTAGGAACAAATGATCCGGCGCAGATTGAACGGATTGATATGATGCTGGGATAATTCGGGTTGTGCGAGTTGTCAGACATTTGAGAAGTGTCTGACAGCTTATAGCATGTTAATGTAGCAGGATGGAAAAACGCCCGCGCAGATTCAGCAGGCGGTTGTAAATATTGTTCAATTCAGCGCGTAAATAGCCCTGAATCTGGTAGGTCTTGAAAATTTGTTCTAATTCCCGGATTGAGCGGGCGGTTAAATGCTGCATGTCATAACTTTGCTGGCGCTTAACCCCTTTCATCTG
Organism: Candidatus Moduliflexus flocculans; assembly: GCA_000739515.1. Taxonomy (GTDB): domain Bacteria; phylum Moduliflexota; class Moduliflexia; order Moduliflexales; family Moduliflexaceae; genus Moduliflexus; species Moduliflexus flocculans. The sequence goes on along the minus strand of DF820458.1, from coordinate 57,394 downwards.
ATGCAGAAACTCGTGAAATGCCCAGAGCATCAATTGTTCTCGTTCCGACAAGCCGACTTTTTCTAAAACAACTAACGATTCCCCTTTGCTGACGCGGCGACAGGCGGCCTCAAAGGTTAATTCACCGCTTTCTTCCGCTGCTGTAATCTCGACGCGCTCTTTTAATGTGCGGAATCGCTCTTGAAAGCCTTGATATTCATCCTCTGTGACATTAAATTTCTGAAAGCGTCCAGTTTCAAGCCCCTGTTGTTCTTGATCTTTGATCTCAAAATCTTCGCCTAAAAGGAATTCGGTTTCTTCGGTCAGAGGGGCGGGTTTTCCTATATTTATTTCAAAATCTTCGCTCAGTTCAAGCTCTACCTCAACGCCTGGCGCAGATTCGGATGCCTGTTGGATCTCGACTGATTCATCAAGATCAAGAATATCCTCATGCATATCATCCGGCGACGGGGGATGCTGACGTTGCTGCTGCACCTCACTCAGTATTTCTTTCATGCGGTCTTTAACTACAAGAAACTCTTGATCGCTTAAGCTGTCTGCTTCTGGATGAAAGTTGGTCGCGCCGCTCTCATAAGTTGGCTGCGCCTGGGGTACTATAAATGTCCGGGTTTCATTTTGAGATTTGTCCTGACGCTGTTTTTTGACATCATCTAAAATTTTTTGTAATCCCTCTTTCACATGCTGCTGTTCGTCCGTATTTAATACGTCCGTTGCCAGTGAGCCAAGCGGGTCTTCCTGGGATACGTTTGATGTCACGTCTTCTACAAACGCGGCAGCCTCTTCTTGAAGTTGTTGCTTGCGCTGCCGCACTTCCTCAAGCATCGCGCGAAGCCGGGCTGCGACAAGAGGCGTTGCGGAATTAAGGCGCTGTTGGATTTTTTCTTCTAACTTTTCGAGATATTCTTCAGTTGCCGTATCGGGAATTTGCGGAAGTCTTGTAATATCCATAAAAATACGCCTTTATTAGTGTAATCAAAACAGGTGATCTGACTTTTCTTTCTATTGCAGTTATTTCGGCGAAGGCGTCTGGCGTTCAGCAATATTTTTGATGAGGCTGATGCCTGTCTGAAAGATCGCTGTTTGCAAACAATGCGCGCGCCTCCTGCTCATGCCTTCTCGCTGCGGCATGGAATATTCTTCGCCGATATGAAACAACCTGTCAATGAAATTATGTTTCAAGAGCGAGATTTATCAGGCGCGTATGCAATACGCCTCTGCAAGCATCGTTCATCGCCGAGCGTTGAAGTTTGGCGATGCATACATCTTGCCACTTGCATACATTTAAAAATTAGCAATTATTTAGGAGTGCCAACGCTTGCTTTGGCAAGGCGACAACGTCGCCTCAAGCGCGCAACGATCTCGCTCATTCGGACGGCCAAAGCAAGCTTTGGCACTCCTGAGACCTAAATAG
>DF820458.1:45486-55814 GCA_000739515.1 Candidatus Moduliflexus flocculans | reverse complement strand
CTCAAGCGCGCAACGATCTCGCTCATTCGGACGGCCAAAGCAAGCTTTGGCACTCCTGAGACCTAAATAGTTACAAAAATTATAAGAAGCCGTTTGACGGAATTCTGACAAGCCCTCGAAAAAAGTTGACATAAACTTTTGCTAAAAGATTATTGTTATAAGAATCGTGCACACAGAATTTTTATGATGCGGAACGAAGAAGGGCAGCGCGAATATGGTGGAACAAGCTTCTGGAAGTTATCCTTGGTGGGAAACCGGCGTGATTTACCAGGTCTATCCCCGCAGTTTTCAGGATAGTAATGGTGATGGCATTGGCGATTTGAATGGCATTCGGGCGCGGCTGCCGTATTTGAAAGAATTGGGGATTTCGGCGATCTGGATCAGTCCGATTTATCCATCTCCAATGGTAGATTTCGGCTACGACGTATCGGATTATACGGATATTCACCCCATGTTCGGCACCATGCAGGATTTTCTTGATCTGACGGAGGAAATTCATCTCCGCCGCATGAAAGTGATTCTTGATTTCGTGCCGAACCATACCTCAAACCAGCATCCCTGGTTTCTCCAATCCAAAAGCAGCCGCAGCAATCCGAAGCGCCACTGGTATATCTGGAGCGATCCGAAACCGGACGGCAGCCCGCCGAATAACTGGGTCTCGTTTTTCGGCGGTTCGGCCTGGGAATGGGATCACCATACCGGCCAATATTATTTGCATCTGTTCGCAAAAGAACAGCCCGATTTGAACTGGCGGCATCCCGATGTCGTCATGAATATGTTGAATGCCTTGCGTTTCTGGCTAAATCGCGGCGTTGATGGGTTTCGCGTGGATGTGATCTTTTTGATGATCAAAGACGCGCTCTTGCGCGATGATACGCCAAATCCTGACTGGACACCCGCCCGTCCAATTATTGAATCCACCCTTCATGATCGCACCTCGAACCAGCCTGAAGTGCATCAGATCATCAAAAAGATGCGAGTTGTGATTGATGAATACGATGAACGCGTCATGATCGGCGAAATTTATCTGCCGTACAAGGATTTAATCACCTATTATGGCGAGCAATTCGATGAATGTCATCTTCCGTTTAATTTTGGCTTGATTCAGCGCCCGTTCAACGCTGAGGCCATCACAAGTGCTGTGAATGAATATGAAAAGTTGCTGCCGCGCGGCGCATGGCCAAACTGGGTGCTTGGCAATCACGATCAGCCGCGCATCGCTTCGGCAAAACGCGCCGGAGCCAATGCCCGCCTGGCGCAGATGCTGCTCCTCACGTTGCGCGGCACGCCGACGATGTACTACGGCGATGAAATTGGTATGGTCAACGGCCAGATCCCGCCGGACAAATATCAAGACCCGCAGGCGCGCAATGAACCGGGGATTGCGTTCAGCCGTGATAACGTCAGAACGCCGATGCAGTGGGACAATTCGGTGCATGCCGGATTTTCCACCGTCGAACCCTGGCTGCCCGTCAATAGAGATTACACTCGCCGCAATGTCGCCGCCCAGCGCGAAGAAGCGAATTCCTTCTTCCAAATGGTCAAAGAACTGCTTGCTATCCGAGCGTCGTCAGTCGCGCTGAATCATGGAAAGTATGTCTTCGTGTCGCACGGAAGTGACGATGTGATGGCCTATTTGCGCATTCAGGGAATGGTGAAGCTTTGCATCGCGCTTAATTTCTCTGACGAAGAAAAATCCGTAAATCTTTCTTCTGTTGCGGAACGAGCGCGTGTTATGCTCTCCACCGAAATGGATCGGCGCGGCGAAACGACATTGGAACGATTGAGACTCCGTCCGCATGAAGGCGTGATTATGCAAGTGCTTTGAGGTTTGCCATTGCGCTGATGAACAAATGAGGGAGAATATGACAGCAACGGCGATACAACGTTGCGGTTGGGCGGGCAATGATCCGCTTTACATGACATATCATGACGAAGAGTGGGGCGTGCCGATTGCCGATGACCGCAAATGGTTTGAAAAAATATTATTGGATAGCGCGCAGGCCGGGTTAAGTTGGATTACCATTCTGCGGAAGCGCGAGAATTACCGTCAGGCGTATGCGAATTTCGATTATCAGAAAGTCGCTCGTTTTGATGCTAAAAAGGTCGAAGAATTGCTCGCGAATCCCGGCATTGTTCGCAATCGCAGAAAGATCGAAGCGTCTATTAAAAGCGCCCAGGCATTTCTGCGCATTCAAGACGAATTCGGCAGTTTTAACGATTATGTCTGGCGCTTCGTCGGCGGGACGCCGAAAGTGAATTATTGGTCGTCATTATCGGAACTTCCCGCCCAAACGCCTGAATCTACCGCATTAAGTAAAGACTTGATGAAACGCGGTTTTGCGTTTGTCGGGCCGACCATTTGTTATGCCTTCATGCAAGCAGGCGGGATGGTAAATGACCATTTAATCACATGTTTTCGTCATCAGGAACTTGTGAAGATGATGGAGAATCGCTGACATCATGGAAATACAAGAACGATTACGCCAGATTCCGAAAGTGGATGTGTTATTGCAAACGGCGGAACTCTCTGCGCTAATTGCTGAACATCCCCGTGAAATCGTTGTGGACGCGATTCGCGCCGTGTTGCAAGGTCTTCGCGATGAGATGCTCCGACAGAACTCGCCTGATTTGAGCCGCCCTGCTCTCGCTGAACAGGTGCGTCGAGAAATCGAGCGAAGACAGGGACATCATTTGAAGCGCGTCATCAACGGCACTGGAATTATCGTGCATACGAATTTAGGGCGGAGCAATCTTAGTCAAGCCGCGATTGACGCCGTTATCAAGGCCGCCAGCGCATATTCAAATTTGGAGTATAGTCTCGAAACTGGCCGTCGCGGCTCACGTTACAGCCATATTGAAGGGATTCTGCAAGAATTGTTGGGCTGCGAAACTGCATTAGTGGTCAATAATAACGCAGCGGCGGTGTTATTAGTGTTGACAGCGTTAGCGCAAGGCAAAGAAGCGATTGTGTCGCGTGGCGAACTCGTTGAAATCGGCGGCAGCTTTCGAATCCCTGACGTAATCCAGCAAGGTGGCTGCATTCTCCGCGAGGTCGGTGCAACGAACCGGACGCATCTGCGCGACTATGAGCAGGCGCTTTCCGAACAGACTGGCCTGCTGCTCCGTGTCCATACCAGCAATTATCGCGTGGTTGGCTTTACCAAAACGGTTACGTTATCCGAATTGAAAGCCTTGTCGGTCAAAGCAGGCGTTCCGTTCATCGAAGACATGGGAAGTGGGCTGCTCGTTAAACTTCCTCAGCAAGGGCTTGATGAGGAACCAACTGTGCAGGAAAGCCTTGCTGCCGGGGTGGATGTGGTGACGTTCAGCGGCGATAAATTGCTCGGTGGCCCGCAGGCGGGCGTCATTGTCGGAAAACGGACGCTGCTGGATCGCATCAAAGCGCATCCGCTGCATCGAGCGGTGCGCGTGGATAAGATGACATTAGCCGCATTAGAAGCAACTTTAATGCACTATCGGTATGAGCGCGAGGCGTTTCAGCAGATTCCGACGCTGCAAAAGATTGTTCTCCCGTTAGATGTATTGCGGCAGCGAGCGGAGAGGCTATGTGAACTGCTGCGCCAGGCGTCGTTCTCAGCGGAAATTGTCCAGGAATTTTCACAGGTTGGCGGCGGGGCGCTGCCAATTCAAAATTTGCCGACCTGGTGCGTTGCGCTCACAGTGGCGGGGCTTTCCGCCAACGAGCTTGAACTGCGCCTGCGAATGGCGTCGCCGCCGATTATCGGGCGCATTGCAAATGAATATTTTCTGCTGGATGTTCGGACGCTTGAAACGCAAGAATTTTCCATGATTGTCGAGCAAGCGCGAATGTGTTTTCTGGAACAATAGCATTTATCACAGGAGTGTCAAAGTTTGCTTTGGCAGCGTTCGGTTCTTATGACCTGGGTATTCATTCTTCTGTTGTGTTTTTTGGGCGTGAGCAACGAGGCCGCGAAAGAACCTGCCGCTTTCGATGGCAGCGTTGTGATTGAACTTGCGCCGGAGGGTCTGCCGCCGCTTGATGTCGCGGACGCTCGCCTGTCTGTCGCGCTGATCGATGATTCGGGCGATGTGCTTGCTCAGATTGACGCATGGCGCGAAGCAAGCAAACCGACGTTAGAGCCGCTGATCAAGCGGTATATGTATCTTGCCGAGCGATTGGCGCAACTCGCAAACGCTGCCGATTCTCACGAACGTCAGCGACTTGGGGCGGAAATGCGCGAATTGGAAATGCAAAAAGATAAGGCGCTCACCGCCTATCGCGCCAATATTCGCACCCTGTTAGCCGCGCAGACGAAAAAACGGATTGACGTGGCAGTTGATTCGCTTCCAACTGCTTTTGAGGCGCTTTCTCCCGGCGCGTATCGCGCGTATGCCACTCTTACCGTCAAAACAACGCAATTCCATTGGTTCGAACCATTTCACNCGCGTATCGCGCGTATGCCACTCTTACCGTCAAAACAACGCAATTCCATTGGTTCGAACCATTTCACATTCAGGGAGGTGATGGCCTGACAATTCAATTTACGCGAAATAATGTCAAAAATCCTGATTGGACAGATGTCAATTGGTGGAGTTTCATGAATTTGGATTTTAGTAAACATCATACAATTCCTCATAACGACAACGAATAAGAGAACGGAACGAATCTGGAGCGCGAGGCCGTTCGGATGGGGTCGCTTCTTTTATGCGCTATTGTTGAAAGGAATTGTGATTCATTTGAAAAAGGAGCTTGTTATGAAAAAACGTCTTTTGCGAGTTGTCTGCCTCTGCGGCATGTTGGCTCTAACTGCTTTGTTCAATCGCCCATCCGAAGCTGCGCCGTTGCGCGTGGCATTAGTGTTGCCGGATGTGATTACTGATTTATCCTGGAACGCGGTGGCGTATCAGGGGCTTGATGCAGCCTGTAAAGAATTGGGATGCGAGTTCGCCTATCAAGAACGCGTTGCTGATGCTGATGTCGAGCGCGTTTTGCGAGATTATGCCGAACAAAAATACGATGTCATTTTAGCGGAGAGTTTTAATTATCAGGACGCCACCATTCGCGTAGCCAAAGATTATCCGAACATCAAATTTGCGACGGCCACTGGTTTTAAAACCAAAGCGAGCGGATTTGACGATGTGACCGACAATCATGCGGTGTATGATTGGCCGGCGCATCAGGTCGGCTATTTGACCGGGATGCTCGCCGCATACATGAGCAAAAACAATCATGTCGGGTTTGTCGGTGGGTTCGAAGTGCCAGACATCGTTCGACAGGCTGAAGGCTTTAAAGATGGGGCGCGAGCCGTCAAACCGGATATTCAAATCGGCGTGATTTATACGGGAAGTTGGGTGGATACCGTGAAAGGGCAGGAATCCGCGATTTCGTTAATTGATCTTGGCGCGGATGTCATCGGACAGGCGGCTGACGGCCCTGGCGTGGGCGCGATTCTTGCCTGTCAGTCGCGTGGCGCGTATGCGATTGGGTATGTGGCAGACCAAAATCACATTGCCCCAAAACATGTCTTAACCAGCGTGACATTAGTCAAACAAGCGGCCTATAAAACGATGATTCAAGACGTGATGGATGGAAAATTTGAAAGCAAGCCGTATCTCTTCGACCTGATCCAGGGGGGCGTGGATCTAGCGCCATATCATGATCTCGTGCCAGAAGACATTCAGCAGAAAATTCAACAAGCGCACGACGATATCTTGAACGGAAAAATCGTGGTAGAAGAACGTTTACAGGCGACGAAGTAGGGCGATTCTTTTCTTCTCCCGCATGTCTCGAAATGGAGCATGCGGGATTTTCCTATTTTTCCCATTCTCCATCGGAGAAGTTTAGAGAGAAGTCATATTTTTTCTTGACAAGCCTGTTATCTTCTTTATATGATTTTAGATGGTAGAAAAACGTCATCGGAGCGACGCTTTGGGGCGATCTATTGACATTATTAGTGTTTTTAGAATGAGGAATTGGGATTATGGCGAAAAAAATCGGAGAAATTTTACTTAAAGCAAATCTCATTACAAACGATCAACTCCAACAAGCGTTGCAAGAGCAAAAACGTAGTGGTGAGCGATTAGGTTCATTACTTGTCAAGATGGGGTTTTTGGAAGAAGATGATATTCTTTCTTGCCTGAGCAAACAATTCGGCGTTCCGTCAATTGATCTGGAAACATTTCAAATCGAAGGCTCTGTGCTGGAAACCATTCCAATTAATACCGCCAAAAAATATACGGTCATCCCGATCAGCCGCGTTGGCGGCACATTAACGTTAGCGATGGCTGACCCTTCCGATATATTTGCTATCGAAGATATTAAATTCATGACCAATTATAATATCGAACCGGTGGTCGCCTCAGAACGCGCGATTTTAGAAGCCATTGACACGCAATATTCGCAAAAACCCAAAAAACGTGTCCAGACCTCTCAACAACAGCAACAACAGCAACAGCAGCAAAAGAAAGATGAGGGCGGGACAATTGATTATAAAGATTTTAGCTTCAAAGAGGAAGATATCGAACAAAGTACGATAGATGAGAATATGGAAGCGCCGACCGTAGATATTGATGATTTCGAGCAGATGGTCAAAGGCGCTGTGGATCAGGTTGAAGTGGTTGAGGATGATGATGAAGTTGCCAATCCGTTAGAAGCGGAAAACGCGCCGGTGATTAAATTGGTGAACGGCATTTTGCTGAATGCGGTCAAACGAAAAGTCAGCGATATTCATATCGAACCGTATGAAAAGGCGTATCGCGTTCGGTATCGGCTTGACGGCTCACTGCATCAAGTGATGGGGCTGCCGTTATCACTTAAAAATGCGATTACCTCACGCATCAAGATTATGTCGCAGTTGGATATTGCCGAAAAACGACTGCCGCAAGATGGGCGCATCAAATTAAAAATTGGCAAGCGTAAAGACATGGATTATCGCGTATCAATTCTGCCGACGCTTTTCGGGGAAAAAATCGTCATGCGTCTTCTGGACAAATCCAATCTTCAGCTTGACATGACGAAATTAGGCTTTGAGCCGATTTCATTAGAGCGCTTCAAAAAGGCGATTGAAAGCCCGTATGGCATGGTGCTTGTGACCGGCCCGACCGGAAGCGGAAAGACCACCACGCTTTATTCGGCGCTTTCCTCGCTCAACACCCCGGACATTAACATCATGACGGCAGAAGACCCGGTGGAATTCAACTTGATGGGCATCAATCAGGTGCAGATGCACGATGAAATCGGCTTGAATTTTGCGGCGGCCTTGCGTTCGTTTTTGCGGCAAGACCCTGACGTTATTCTCGTCGGCGAGATTCGCGATTTCGAAACGGCTGAAATCGGCATTAAGGCGGCATTGACAGGCCATCTTGTGTTGAGTACGCTGCATACGAATGACGCGCCCAGTACCGTCAGCCGATTGCTGAATATGGGAGTTGAACCGTTCCTGGTGGCGTCCTCAGTGCTGTTGATCGTGGCGCAGCGCTTATTGCGACGTTTATGTACTGAATGCAAGCAGTTGAAGCGAGTGCCGTCGGATATTCCGCGAGATGTGTTGGTTCGCTCTGGATTTTCCGAACAAGATGCAGAGGAAATCACGCAGGTTTATGGGCCTGCACAAAATCCGAAGTGCCCGCTCTGCGGCGGCTCCGGGTATAAAGGCCGTATCGCCTTATATGAAGTCATGCAGATGACTGGCGGATTGCGCGAAATGATCCTGCAAGGTGGCTCGACAGATGAAATCCGTGCGCGCGCGAATAGCGAGGGAATGTTGACGTTGCGACAAAGTGGACTGCAAAAAGTGCGAGATGGGCTGACGAGTTTGGAAGAAGTATTAAAAGTTACTTTGGTGAGGTAAGCAATTATGGCGGATTTGCATGAATTATTGAGTATTATGTACGAGCAAGGGAGTTCTGATTTGCATATTTCAGTTGGAATTCCTCCGACAATTCGAGTTGATGGAGAACTGCAACCTATGGCCAATGAGTCTCCATTAAACCCAAGCCAGACCAAGTCGTTAGTCTATAGCGTGCTTACAGACGCGCAGAAGCACTCATTTGAAGAAGAAAACGAATTGGATTTTTCTTTCGGCATCAAAGGGTTGTGTCGTTTTCGTGGAAATGCGTTTGTGCAGCGTGGAACCGTCGGCGCCGTATTTCGTACGATTCCTTATCAAATATTAAACTTTAAAGAATTGGGATTATCGCCTACCATTGAAAAATTTGGCGAACGTCCGATGGGATTGGTGCTGGTCACCGGGCCGACCGGCAGCGGTAAATCTACCACATTAGCAGCTCTCATTGATAAAATTAATCGAGAACGCCATTCTCATATTATTACCATTGAAGACCCGATAGAATTCTTGCATGAACACCGCTCATGTGTCATTAATCAACGTGAAGTGCATTCTGATACGCATTCTTTCGGGGCAGCGCTCCGGCATGTGCTTCGGCAGGACCCCGATGTCATTCTTATCGGAGAAATGCGCGATCTGGAAACCATTGAAGCAGCCTTAATGGTGGCGGAAACCGGCCACTTAGTCTTTGCGACGCTGCATACGAATTCGTGTGCGCAGACGATTAACCGAATTATTGATGTTTTTCCGCCTCATCAGCAAACTCAGGTGCGGACGCAGTTGTCTTTTGTGTTAGAAGGGGTTATTACGCAGCAGCTTATTCCAAAATCGTCAGGCAAAGGGCGGGTTGTGGCGACGGAAGTTATGGTGCCAACCGCCGCTATTCGCAACCTGATTCGTGAAGATAAAGTGCATCAAATTTATTCGCAAATGCAGATCGGCCAGGAAAAACTTGGCATGCGCACCATGAATCAATCATTAATCGAATTATATCAGCGGCGGATGATCAGTCGTGATGAAGCGGTTCGACGTTCTCCGAACTTAGAAGAATTTTCCCAGATGATTGCGCGGGTTCAGACAGGGGCAAAACCAGCGACAGCGAAATAATCAGTCTCGTTGCCGGGTGTGTTTCCTTTCCGTATCAGCGCCGGAATGTATGCCTGAATTTACATATAAGGTTAGAATCGCAGGGCGAACGCTCAAAAAGACGATCGAGGCGCCGTCTCAGGATGTGGCACTGAAGATGATTAAAGGGAAAACAGGGGCCGACATTAAGACTCTGAAGCCAAAGCCGAAAGATATTAAAATTCCATTTTTAGAAAAGATGCTGGCGCCGAAAATTACGACGAAGGATATTACGTTGTTCGTGCGTATGTTTGCCACCATGATTGATGCAGGTTTGCCCTTAGTGCAAGGGCTGGAAATTCTCTCGCAGGACAAAGAAAATACCAGCATGGCAGCATTATTAAAAAAAGTGCGTTCCGATGTTGAAGAAGGTTCGACGTTTGCGGATGCGCTGCGGAAACACCCCAGGTATTTCGATAATTTGTTTGTCAACTTGACAGAAGCTGGCGAAACAGGCGGTATTTTGGACACGATCCTTGCGCGTATCGCGACCTACATGGAAAAAAATGAGGCGATTAAGGCAAAGATTAAAGGCGCGATGGTGTATCCGGTGATCGTTTTGTCGGTCGCCATTACTGTTGTTTCCGTATTGCTCATCTTCGTTATCCCGGTGTTTGGAACGTTGTTTAGCGAATTAGGCGCGACGTTGCCGCTGCCGACACGCATTGTTATCGCCCTGAGTAATTTTTTGAAACGATGGGTGATTGTGATTATTATTGTCGCGATTGCGCTTGGGTTCGCATTTAAGAAGTTTTACGCCACCGAACGAGGGCGCGTGATCGTAGATGCGATTACGCTCAAGCTCCCGCTCTTTTCCGATTTAATCGTGAAATCGTCAGTCGCCCGATTTACCCGCACGCTCGGCACATTGGTCAGCAGCGGCGTGCCGATCCTTGATAGTCTCGAAATTACGGCGCGAGCAGCAGGACATGCGATTATCGAAATGGCGATCATGGCGACGCGCGATAGCATCAAAGAAGGAAAAACAATTGCCGAACCGTTAGAGGCGACTGAAGTCTTCCCTGGCATGGTTGTGCAGATGATTTCAGTCGGCGAGCAGAGCGGCGCGTTAGACTCGATGCTGGCCAAAATTGCTGACTTTTATGAGGCGGAAGTGGATGAAGCGGTCGAAGCGTTAACGTCAGCGATGGAGCCTGCGTTGATTGTGTTTCTTGGCATCACGGTCGGCGGCGTCGTTATCGCCATGTATATGCCAATGTTTACGATGATCCAGGCCATTAAATAACTCATGTTACGCAGCCGATTCGAGACGAATGACCGCACACTCCCCTCCGGGGAGGGGTTGGGGGTGGGTTCTTGACACGAGCAATCACTCACGGACGAACCCACCCCTTGCCCCTCCCAGGAGGG
>DF820458.1:29462-45422 GCA_000739515.1 Candidatus Moduliflexus flocculans | reverse complement strand
GGGTTCTTGACACGAGCAATCACTCACGGACGAACCCACCCCTTGCCCCTCCCAGGAGGGGAATTGTCGGCGGCGCTGCGTAACATCAGTAAATAATTATGTCCTCCCTGATTCACCAGGAGTATCCTGAAGATACACAGCAAGAAGAAATTTTGTTATATAAAATCAAATGGCTGATGGTCTTCAGGATCGTTCTGGTGACAATTCTGCTTGGTTCCACAATCATTGTGCAACTGAGCATCCCCCAATCTCCCACATTAGATTTTTTATACATTTTTATCATCCTTTCCTATACATTCACCGCGATCACCATGTCATGGCTCAAACGGGTGAAGCGTCTCGCGCAATATGCCTATCTTCAAATCTTTTTCGATGTTCTGTTCGAAACTGGGATCGTCTATATTACCGGCGGCGTCGAAAGTATTTTTACCTTTACCTATATCGCGACGATTATCTCGGCGGGGATTTTGTTGTTTCGTCGCGGAGCGTTTTTAGCGGCCTCAATCAGCATCATCTTCTATGGCGTGCTGATTGATCTGCAATTCTACCGGATTCTGCCAATCCCGATGTCCATGCAGTTTCCATATTCGCGCGTGGATGCCAGCGTCATTTATTACAATATCTTTTTGAACGCCTGCGCGTTCTATTTAGTGGCATTTTTAAGCGGCTATCTGTCAGAATCGCTCAAAAAAACCCACCAGCGGCTTCAGCAGACCTCGCATGATTTAAACGAATTGCAGGCGTTTCATCATAATATTCTGCAAAGCATGCAAAGCGGGGTGTTGACGACAGATTTATTCGGAAGAATGACCTCATATAACCGCGCGGCAGAGACGATTACCGGGTATGCGCTTGGGCAAGTGTATGGCAAGCATCTTGATGAAATTTTTCCTGACCTTGATGGCAAAGCGATCATAGAGAACTTCTCTACGCACGCAGAGTTAATTCGCCGCGTAGAAACAAAGATGTTGACTCGCGCTGGCGCACAGGTCTATTTAGGATTTTCGCTCTCTCCATTTCTGGATAACCAATCAAAAATTTCTGGATTGATCGGCATCTTTCAAGATTTAACTGAATTGCGGGCAATGCAGGAACAGATTGCCAGAACAGACCGGTTAGTGGCCATTGGGCAGCTTGCGGCAGGAGTCGCCCATGAAATCCGGAATCCGCTGGCGTCCATCAGCGGCTCGATTCAACTTCTGCGTTCGGAACTTACGCTCAATCCTGAAAATAAGGCGTTGGTCGAGATTATTTTGCGAGAATCCGCCCGTCTGGATCGGATTTTATCAGATTTTTTATCCTACGCGCGCCCTCGCCCGTTAACATTTGCCAAAAGCGATCTTATGCATGACGTGATTTTCCCGACAATTAATCTGTTAAAACGGGATGAACGGTTTGCCGCAGATAAATTTACGATCCAGGTGGATTCTGAACCGAACTTTCCAAAATTCGTCTGCGACGCGCAGCAACTTCAGCAAGTCATGTGGAATCTATGCTTGAATGCGTTGCAAGCTATGCCGCATGGCGGAATCCTCCGTTTACAGACCTCGCTGGAAATGCTGGATAAGTGGGAATTAAATACGCCTGAAAAAATAGACGTTGGCGTTATCATCGTCAGCGATACCGGAGAAGGCATGGATGACGACACGCTCCGGCATATTTTTCATCCATTTTATACGACAAAAGCATCTGGAACGGGTTTAGGACTGGCGATTGTGCATAGCATCATTAAAAATCATCATGGAACGATTCGAGTGAAAAGCCTTCCGCATCAGGGGGCGAGATTTGAAGTTGTCCTTCCACTGAAGCAGGAATATTGGTAAGTCATGTCAATTGCGTGAAAAAAGATCGCGTATTGTGTAGAGAGGTCTCTACTACATTGTTTCATGAATTTTTAAACGTACTTTGTACCCCCGACGTCCTCGTCGGCCTTCCTTCTGAAACGCTGACGGGGACGTCGGCGGTACGAAATACGATTAAAAATAGTAACTATTTAGCCCGTAGGGCTTCAGGTGTTGTAGAAGTCGCATTCAGACCCATAGCCCCTCTACCGCGTAGCGGTTGGGGAGGGTACGTATTGCCTACGGCGAAAATGAGCTAAATAGGTACAAATATTTATTAACGATGATCTTTTTATCGCAATTGGCATGGCTTAATAGCGGCGGATGAATAAAATTTTAGTTGTTGATGACGAACAAAGCATGCGCGATTTTTTGACGATCATGCTGAAAAAAGAAGGCTATGATACCGTATCCGTTGAAGACGGCCAGCAAGCATGTCAGGCGATTGATGACGATATTTACGATCTCGTCATTACGGATATCAAAATGCCTGGCGTCAACGGACTTGATGTCTTGAAGCATGTCAAACAGGTGGCGCCCGAAACCTATGTGCTGGTGATTACCGCGTTTTCTTCGACCGAAGATGCGGTGGCAGCCATGAAACAGGGCGCGTTGGACTATATCACCAAACCGTTCGACATCGAGAAAATTAAGCTGGTCATTCGGAATGCGATGGAGCGCAAACAGCTTTCCGATGAACATGATTATTATAAGCGTCAGTACGATCATCAATTCGACGTTAAGCATATTGTGGGAAACAGCCAGGCAATTCGGCAAATCTTTGATATGATCAAGCGAGTCAGTTCCAGCAAAAGCACGGTATTGGTCACAGGCGAAAGCGGCACTGGCAAGGAGTTGATTGCGCAGGCGATCCATCAAAACAGCCCGCGCCGCGAGAAACCATTCGTCGCTGTCAGTTGCGGGGCGATTCCGGAAACATTATTGGAGAGCGAGTTGTTTGGTTATATGAAAGGCGCGTTCACCGGAGCGGTTTCCAATAAGATCGGATTGTTTGAGTTAGCCGATCAGGGGACGTTGTTTCTTGATGAAATCGGGGAATTGCCGTTGATGATTCAGGTGAAGCTGCTGCGAGTGCTTCAGGAACGACAATTTAAGCGAGTCGGTGGGACGAAGGATATTTCGGTTGACGTGCGGGTGATTGCGGCTACGAATCGCGATTTGCGCAAAATGGTCGAAGAAAATACGTTTCGAGGCGATCTCTTTTATCGGCTAAATGTGATTCCGATTCACCTTCCGTCGCTGCGTGAACGGAAAGAAGATATTCCGATTTTGGCGCAGCATTTTTTAGAAAAATATAATCGAGAAATCGGAAAGCGGTTCACGCATATTGCCGAAGATGCGATGGCGAAGTTATTAGGATATCAGTGGCCAGGCAATATTCGGGAATTGGAAAATGTGATCGAGCGAGCCGTCGCCCTGGAAAGCGAGCCGATTATCAAAGTCGCCAGCTTGCCAGAAAATATTCGCGGCGCAACGGAATTTGTCGCAGCGCCAATCCCGGCTGACATTCCATCTGAAGGGATTGATTTGGAACAAGTGGTCGGGGACATCGAAAAAGACTTGCTGGTCAAGGCGCTTGAAAAAACCGGATGGGTCAAAAAACAAGCTGCGAAACTCCTCAATCTCAGTTTTCGTTCCTTCCGTTATCGCCTGGACAAGTTTTCGATTGACACCGACGAAGAAAATGAGACGGAAACTGAGTGACAATTTTTGTCAGTTGCCAAATTTTGTCACCATATTTTTTCCAAGAATTGTCACTGGTATTGATAGGGCCGTCAACACTTGCGTTGGCAACGCGGCAATATCGTATCAGGGTTGCGGGACTTTCTTAATTGGACGGCCAAAACAAGCGTCGGCTGTCATGAAACGTAAATAGCGTTCGGAAAAAATACAGAGACGTTCAAGTTGGCATGTTGTGTGCATTCTATTAATCACGTCGAAGTTAGACGGAAATTTGTTATTTCAACTTATCTTAGGAGGTAACATTATGTTACGTAAAGAAAAAGGGTTTACCCTCATCGAGTTGTTGATCGTTGTGGCGATCATCGGTATCATCGCCGCTATCGCTGTGCCGAACTTGTTAACCGCGATTCAACGGTCGAAACAAAAACGCACAATGGCTGATTTACGCGCAATCGGAACAGCGCTCGGCAGTTATCAAGTAGATTACAATTTGTATCCAAGCCAGGCATCCATTGGAAATTTTACGAATACGACAATCGGCGGAAGCACGGCGATCGCAGAACAGTATTACAAAGGTTCGTATATGGATGGATGGGGCGTAACGTATAAGTATGTCAGCAATGGCAACAACTATACATTGTGTTCTACAGGCAAACCGAATGATACTGGCGGATTCGGCAATGATATCGGACATGTTGATGGCGCAATGTATGAAGCTGGTGCTTTCCCGACGGCTGGTTGCCAGTGATTTGTGGGATTGCAATTTGGTAGAGGGGGGGATTTCCCCCCTCTTTTTTTATGGGTTGGCATTTCAAGCAGTTTGCAGGAGTAAATGTCTTTTCAAAGAATGAATCGTCCCCATCTTCAACTGCTGGTCACAATTTCTGTGGCGTATCTTTTCCTCCCTAATTGTCTTTTCTTCGCGATGTATCTGCGGTGGGATGTCGCAATTCTCTTCTTTTTTATTCTTTTATTGGGAGGAAAACGTTTTTTTTTTATGCCAGGGCAATCTCTCCGATTCCCTCCCATACATGACGTTCGGAAAAAGCCTTTTTTGTTCATGCTTATTGTGCTATGTTTCTTGATGCTGTTGTCTGGCATCGGGGGATATGGCTCTCAAGACGGCGACTGGCAGAAACATAACGCGATGTTATCCGCGCTGATTCGCCATCAATGGCCGGTCGCTTACAGCCTGACGCTTCCTTCCGCTCAATCCTCCCTCCAGCAGCCGTTATCAGTTGCGAACGTTCCTTTAGTGTATTATATTGCCTATTACCTTCCTGCCGCAGTCATCGGAAAACTTTTCGGATGGTTCTGGGCGAATCAGGCGTTATTCCTTTGGACGTTCTTTGGGGGCTGCCTTGCCATCGGATGGTTCCAAGCGCTCTCTCAACAGGCGGGATATTTGCCGGCCGTGATTTTCTGTGTATTTTCCGGCCTTGATGCCATCGGAATCAGCGTCATACGTTTTGTGTTTCTCGGCGAATCGCCCGGAATGGCTCATTGGATTCATATCGAACGCTGGGCAGGAAATTGGGAATATCCCTCACACATCACTTCCATCTTTTGGGCGCCTCATCAGGGAATTTGCGCCTGGATTATCACTGGCCTGTTAGTCAATGAACTTGTTTACGCTGAAAGCAAAAGACGCGTGCTGTTTTTTCTGAGTCTGACGGCGCTCTGGTCGCCATTTGTCATGCTTGGCGCGATGCCGTATATCATCGGAGAATTGTTTTGGGATACGGACTCTATGCGCAAAAAAATGGCGGATTATGTTTCGATGCCAAACCTTTGTGGTGTTCTTCTGCTTGCGATATGCGGCATATTTTATCTTTCGAAAAGCTATCCCTCTCCGCTTCCGTTTGTTCCAGTCGAGCAGGGACTCATTTTTTCTTCGCCAGTAGTGCCAGGTTTGTCCGTCGGAGAAACGCTATTCTTGCTCGTGCTGTTTTGCATGCTTGAATATGGAATTTACGCGCTGTTAATTCATCAAAGCCATCTTCCTTTCAATGCGAGGGAACGCCGCCTATTTCTGATCTCCGTTGGCGTGTTGACGCTTCTTCCGTTTTTTCGTTATGGATTCTGGAACGATTTAGCGATGCGCGCGTCGCTTCCGGCGTTATTTCTGCTCGCAGTTTTTCTCACGCGTGCATTGTATTATTCGGCGACACGCAAAAGCATTCGCCTGTTAATCGTGGTCTCGCTTCTGATCGGCGCGATAAATGTGGCTGTCGAAATAAAGCGTCATCTCGCGGACATCTCTGCATCCGGACAATGGTATCGCCTTCCGTCGCCCGGAGCGCTCTATGATATTCGACAGGCAGGCGTTTCCACCTCATTTTTTACGCAATATATCGGAAGCGCCGAAAGCCCGTTTTTTCAATTTCTGGCAAAACCACTTGTCCCATCAGAGGAAATTCTTCCAAGAGAGACGAAATAAAGAAAGCAATCAACAGGGAGAGGAAAAATGTCGCAGCCCATCGAAATGCAACGATATGCGAAATACCTGATACACGGTTCGTTATTCTACCTGCTTCTGCCATACCTGATTTTTTTTATTGGCATGTTAAAATGGCCGATTGCGTTATTGATGACGATTTGCGCCCTTGTCGGGGCGATGGCGTGCTCGCGCGCTGTTGCCGCCCCAATCCCCGAAGAACGCGCATCTTGCTCGCGCTGGTTTTGGGTGACGCTTTTCTTTGTCGTTGCGTGTTGCCTTCTTATTTCAGGAATTGGGGGATATGGCTATCAGGATCACGACTGGTTTAAACATAATGCCATTTTATCCGCGTTGATCGAATCTCCCTGGCCGCTTTCCTATACATTCAAAATTGATGGGACGCCGACTCCATTTCCGTTAGTGTATTATATTGCCTATTACCTTCCTGCCGCAGTCATTGGGAAACTGTTCGGATGGTTTTGGGCGAATCAGGCATTATGGGTCTGGACGTTCTTCGGAGTGTGGCTCTCCTTATCCTGGTTTGCCTTGCTGGCGAAACGTTTCGAATGGCGGACGCTTGCGGTGTTTTTTGCGTTTTCCGGCTTTGATGTACTCGGAATTATCTGGGTGCGGGCGTTTTTCTTGAATCAACCGCTCTACATCAGTCAGTGGACTCACATCGAACGATGGTCGGGAAACTGGGAATATCAGTCGTTCATTTCCCTGATGTTCTGGGTGCCGAATCAGGCGATTATTGGCTGGATTGGCAGCGGATTGGTTTTTTATGCGCTGCTGAATTCTTCGCGGAAAACGCCGCTTCTTTTTTTTCTCGCACTCACTGCGCTATGGTCTCCTTTTTTGACGGTGGGGTTGTTTCCTTTTCTGCTCGGAGACCTGTTATCGGAGAGAGCATCATTGTGGGCGAAAATTCGTTCCTATATTTCGGTTGCCAATCTTTGTGGCGGAGCGTTACTGTTGCTGTGTGCGCTCTTTTATGCGTCGCGTTCTGCTGACAGCCCGATTATGCTGGAGAAAATCGCGAACGGGTTTATTTTTTTTCACCCGCTTGTCCCGAATCTCCCCTGGCAAGACACGCTGAATTTGCTGTTGCTCTTCTGGTCGTTAGAATGCGGCGCGTATGTGTTCTTGATCTTTGTAAGCCACCGCCTGCTCACGTCGAAAGAAAAACAACTTTTCCTCGTTTCTGCCGTCGTATTGACCGTCTTGCCATTGTTTCGATATGGCTATTGGAACGATCTTATGATGCGCGCCTCGATCCCTTCCTTATTCATCTTCTGCCTGCTGACATGTAAAGTGCTGTTTCACTCATCATCTAAGCGCTGGGTGATTGTCCTGCTTGTCATGACGCTTGGAATCGGTTCGCTGAATGGGATGATCGAGGTGAGGCGGCATCTGAAAAAAATTGCTGAGGCCGGTGAACTGGTGAGACTTCCGAAACCGCACCCATTATATCATGCCCCTGATACGAGCGTCAATCCATCCTTTTTTTCTCAGTATGTCGGCGACGCCGATTCGCTATTTTTCAGAAAATTTGCGAAGCCATTGCTGCTGACGCCGCCTGAACTGACAATCGAAGATATTCGCCCGGTTTCTGCTGATATTCAAGGGGGAAATCAATGAGCTATGCGACGAACGAACGCTTAACCTTGTTGAATCACCGCCCGCCGCTGCAAACGATTCTTCGGGAAAAAGAAGGATGGCTGCTTGTCCTGCTCTGGCTGGCGTATTGTTTCCGCCCGGTCTTTCTCTCATATACTTTTTTCTTTCGCGATCTGGCATATATTTTTTTTCCTCAAGTTCAGCTCTGGGCAAATCTCGTCAAATCCGGTCAATTGCCGCTATGGGATCCCTACCATCACGGCGGGCATCCATTCTTAGCTGATGTCGCGAATGGCACGTTTTATCCGACAAATTTGTTTTTTCTTTTCCTGCCGGTGCTTAAAGCATTCAATCTGGTGATTGTTTTTCATTTCATTGGGTGTTCATACGCCGCCTATATCTGCGCCCGAATTGTTGGCCTTCCTCGCCTTTCAAGCTTGACTTCCGGCATCATTTACGCAGCATGCGGCTGTATGCTTTCGCTTGGCGATCAATATAACCGTTTTTTAGCGATGCCATATATTCCGCTGTTGATTGCCTGTTGGCATCTGTTTCTGATCGAACGCCGTTTCAGATGGTTTGCTGCGGCGAGCGTGGCCGGAGCGATCCAGGTCTTGCCAGGCGCTCCGGAAGTAAACGTCATGACGATCTGCGTTCTTATTGGCTGGACAATTGTTGCGCCTTCCGAACGTTCGATGCGTAAAAACTTGACGATGTGCGCATTATTGATCATAAGCATCCTTGGCATGGCGGCCTGTCAGATTCTGCCAACGCTGGAAGCGATTACGCAATCCTCGCGCGGGGTTGGACTGAGTTATAACGAGTTTACCCAATGGTCGCTTTCGCTGCGCCGCCTGCCGGAGTTTGTAATTCCAGAATTCCGGGGCTATACGGATACGTTGCCGTATAATGTGTATTTTTGGGGCGGAGATTTGGAAGATAAAGGGTATCCCTATTTTCTCAATCTTTATGTGGGCGCTATCGCTGTCGCTCTTGCCGTGATTGGCGGGATGGGGCGGAATGCTCATGCGCGTGGCCTGACATGGCAGGTTCGAATCTTTTTGCTGGCGCTCTGGCTTGGCTCGATTGTGCTTGCATTCGGGCGCGAACTGCCATTTTTCGAATGGGCGTATTACCATTTTCCATTATTGAAACTGTTTCGGTATCCGATCAAGTTCCTGTTAATCGGATTGTTTCCGATGGCGCTTCTGGCCGGGCATGGCTTCAGCGTGTTATTCGAACGAGATCGGAAAGGCGATATTTCCAGCCATTCTCCTCAATTGTTTTGGGTTTTATGGGGCATGGCTGGCTCGCTATTCGTGGTGTCTGCGCTTTTTCGGATATCGCCCTCTTTTGCCGACGCCGTGCAGCAACTCTGCTTTACTCGCGCGAATGATGTCATTTATCAAGGGATCATGGATTCGTTGATTCAGGTAACGGTATGCTGGCTGCTTTTTGTCATTGTCGCGTATCATGTGCGTTTGCGTCAGCGCGCATCCTGGCAGCCCTGGATTGCCGTCGCGATCGTTATTTTAGATTTATTCATGGCTGGCAAGCGCGTCAATCCTGTTGCATCTGAATCATTTTTTACGGAACAGCCTCCGATTGTGGAAATCGTCCGCAAGCAGATTGGCGATGGCCGGTTATATCGAACAGAAGACCCATTAGCGCAGATGTTTCATATTCCAGAGGATCATCCGTTTCACGTCGCGCCCGATCATATTATGTGGGTATATCGCTGGCAATTCGACGTTCTGCGAATGTATGCCGGCGCATTTTACCAAATTCCAGTGATCTTTCATACCGACTATAATCTGCTTGCACAGAGGCGCATTGTTAAAATGAAAACAGTTCTTGAAACGCTGCCCTGGGAGCGGCGGCTGCCGTTGCTTTCCGCCAGTGGTGTGTCGCTGGTTCTCTCGGCGCAAACAATTCGCGCTCCGGGAATTCAAAACGTGGCGACAGTTCCAAATTTTGGCGATACCCCCGTACATATCTATGAATTAACGAACGCCGTTCCTCGCGCCAGAATGGTGCCAATGTGGAAAATGGCCGCTTCGGATGACGAGGCGTTATCCTGGATGCTCAAATCCGACTATGATCCGCGCCGACATGTCGTGCTGCAACGCCCAGAATCCGATTTGTTTGTCTTTCCCTGGTCACGAACATTTCAAAACGCAGATGCCGCAAAGAAAGAGCCTCAGCCGTGTTCTCAGCCGTTAAACGCGAATGTAGCAATCATCGAGAACAAGAATAATTCCATGTCCTACCGGGCGTCGTCAAATTGCGATGGCTATCTTGTGTTTTCCGAACCATACTATCCGGGGTGGCATGTAAAAATTGATGGCAAGCCGCAGCCACTTCTGCGAGCGAATTACGCGTTTTCTGCGACGCTGCTTGAGGCAGGAACACATGAAATCAGGCGGTATTATCTGCCTGATTCCTTCCTGATCGGCGTCGTCATTTCAGCGTTGACTTTTAGCGTATCGGGCGTGATCGCTTTGCAGAAATCAATCGTGAAAAAGTAATGATCACCAGCCTTGCGAAGATTGGCAATTTTTGCAAGGCGCATTTCCGTGAGAATATCGCATGAAAACACCTATTCGAAACGCAGTCACTGCGAAAATCTTGTTTCTGTTTTCCGGCATGATTTCCCTGACTTTTCAGGTTATTTGGTTGAAAAAACTGGTATTGATTTTCGGTAATACGGTCTGGGCGACAAGTACGTTAGTCACAACCTTTATGGCAGGATTAGCGCTTGGAAGCTGGTTTTTTGGCCGCTTCGCAGATCGTATTAATTCTCCATTGCGCTGGTATGGCGGATTAGAAGGCGTGATCGGTGTCTATGGCATGATGACGCCAGTTTTATTCTCATGGTTGACAAAAGCGTATATTCCGTTATACGCCTTGAGCGGCGGCGATAATTGGATGATGGGATTGTGTAAATTCGGGCTTGGTTTTCTTGCGCTTTTTCTACCGACAATTTGTATGGGGGGAACGTTGCCGTTATTGGCCGCGCATTTCAAAAGATCTTCTGAACATGTTGGGAGAGAAATTGGCAAACTCTACGCGATCAATACATTTGGCGCGGTGTTGGGAGTCTGTCTCACCGGATTTTTTCTAATCCCGTTTTGGGGACTCACAACAGCGTTATGGCTGGCGGTTGCGGCTGGCATCGCGATTTTCTTTATTTGTTTCATGATGACGCAACGCTCGATTCCCCTGAAAATGTCTTCATCAGGGAAGCAGACGGCAGGAATGTCTCACAACGATGGGGCATGGATCCTCTGGATGTACTTCGTATGCGGATTTGCCGCGTTAGCATACGAGATGCTCTGGAATCGAATCCTTGTGCTTCATCTCGGAAGCAGCGTGTATGCGTATAGCGTGATGCTGGCAATTTATCTGCTTGGCGTGACGCTTGGCGCGGCAATCATGAGTTCGCTTCTTCACAAAGTCAAACGACCGCGATTGCTTTTTGCAATGCTCCAGGGAGGCATTGCGTTTGATGTGATTGTGACGATTCTGCAATTCGGCATGTTGGCGGAAAATCTCGGCTCGTTATATAAATACGTGCCAGCGGGAAATCAGGCGCTTTATCTTATCTTTTTGATGTTAGGGGTCGCGCAAATTTTATTGATTCCGACGCTGTTGTTCGGCGCAAGTTTTCCATTAGCTGTCCACCTGTTTGTGACGCACGATGCATCAGTTGGGAAAGATACGGGAACGCTCTACATGTTTAATACCATTGGGAACATTCTTGGCTCATTCCTGACAGGTTTTGTGCTGCTTCCGTTAATCGGCGCTCAGCGGAGTCTGCTTCTAGCAGGGTCAATCAACCTCTGTGTCGCGGCCTTCATGCTGTGGAAATCAGAAATATCGTTCGCCAAAAAATGGGGGAGCGTCGCGATAGTAATTCCTGCGTTTTATGGCGGATACCTGTTATTGACATTTCCAAACCAGGCGATTTTGACGGCAGGCGTATTTTTAAATGACCGTCAAGATACGATAAAACTGCTGGCTGTCGAGGAAGATGTCTATGCAACGGTCACGGTAGAGGAACACAGCCAGGTGCGAGGCGATTGGCGGCAACTGAGCGTAAATGGAACGAATGTCGCAGGCACATCGAGCGAACTTTTTTCTATTCAGAAATTGCAGGGACATCTGCCGCTGTTGCTGCATAAAAATCCGAAAAGCGTCCTGCATATCGGCTTTGGAAGCGGCGGAACCGCCTGGGCGGTCTCGCGTTATCCGGTCGAGCATATTACCATTGCGGAAATCAATAAAAGCGTGATCAAAAAAGCGTCAGAATATTTTCTCGACATCAATCATGGCGTGTTGAACGACCCTCGCGTGAAGGTTGTCTTTACGGACGGGCGCAATCATGTGCTTGCCACGCAGGAAAAATACGACGTGATTTTATCGGATTCGATTCACCCTCGTTTCAGCGGTAACGGCAGCCTCTATACATACGAATATTATCAACTCTTAAAACAACGCTTGAACTCCGGCGGCGTGGTGTCGCAATGGCTGCCGTTTTACAGTCTGACGCCGGAAAATTTCAAGATGATTATCAAAAGTTTTTACGAAGTGTTTCCAAATACGACCATCTGGTATCCGAACAGCACAATCAATGAATACGTCATTGTCATCGGCAAACTCGACGATCCACTGATTGATTATCCGACGATTGAAGCCGGATTGCGCCGCCCGGAAGTGCAGGCGGATTTGCAGGAAATCGAAACCGCCACGCCCTATAAAATTCTGGATTATTTTTTATTTGCCAATGAACAGGTCGGCGAATTCGTAAAGAATGCGCCAATGCATACCGATAACAATATGGCTGTCGAATACATCTCTGGCAGAAATATTGATCGCCAGGAAAACAGTTTCCAATGCTTAAAGGAGTTAGTCGCAGCAAGAGGACCGGTTCTGCCGTATCTGCAAAATCTGGAACAGGCCACCACGTCTCGCGAGGAGATTGAAGCGATACTCCGCAAATATGAAACCGCCACGACACAAAATTTGGATGGACAGTTGCTCGCCCGAGAAGGCAAGAGACAGGAGGCATTTCAAGCGTTCGAACGTGTGCGGCAACTGAACCCCGATGATCTCGAACCTGTCGAATATTTTGGATCATCGTATCAACAGCCGTTTTTGCATCAGGCGCAATTAGGGAAATAATGTGGAAAAAAATTTTTCGAGAGCGCGAACTCTGGTTGCTTATTTTTTTAGGGATACTCTATTTTTTTCAACCGCTTTTCAGGGGGGAAACATTTTTTTTCCGCGATCTGAATAACTATTTTTTGCCGCAAAAACAATTGTTGACCGATTTTTTTCAGGTTCGCGAGCTTCCTTTGTGGGATCCCTATTTACATGGCGGCCAGGGCTATCTCACCAATATCGCAAACGCGGCATGTTATCCGTTGAATCTGCTGTATCTGTTTTTGCCGCTGCTGAAAGCCTTTACCATAACAATCGTCGGACATGTGATTGGCTGCGCTGTTTGCGCCTATCTTTGCGCCCGCACAATGGGGTTGCTGCCTGTCTCAAGCTTGATCGTCGGTGTGATCTATGGATTTTGCGGCTACTCGCTTTCATTGATTAATCTCCTCAATTTTTTGATCGCGATGCCCTATCTGCCGCTTATCTTCTCCTGCTGGCATCGTTATCTCGTAGAACGTCAGCGCAAATGGTTTGTCCTCGCTGTCGTGTTCGGAGGGATACAGGTATTGCCGGGCGCTCCGGAGGTGAATGTCATTACGCTTCTCCTGGTAGGCGGGTGGACATTTTTTTATCCCTATACACAGTCGAAATTTCGATTATCTGTTGCCCTGCTCATGCTTGGGTGCGGCATTATAGGAATGACGGCGTTTCAATTACTGCCGTCATTCGAAATCGTCCGCCAATCAATTCGAGGCCAGCGCATGGAATATGGCTACGTTAGTCCCTGGTCGTTGCCGCCGCAACGCTTGCCGGAATTTATTCTGCCAAATTTTTTCGGGTATATTGACACGATGCCAGTTGACGATTATTACTGGGGCGCAAGCATTTCGGCGGAGGCGCCGTATATTGTGAGCCTCTACGTCGGCATAGTCACTGTTGCGCTTGTGTGTATCGCTGGCTTCGATCCGCATCCTCACGGCGTGTTATCCATTCGCGCGAGGCGCTATTTATTCATCACGTCAATAATCGCGCTGCTTTGCGCATTCGGACGCTATTGGCCATTTTTCGAAACCGTCTATCAACATGTTCCTGTTCTTTCAATTTTTCGATATCCCATAAAATTTTTGATAGCAGCGATTTTTCCCTGCGCGCTGTTAGCCGGATATGCCTCTGAAAGATGCTTTGGAAAGCCGACAGCGGCAGCCTTGACAAGGATTCGTTCGAATTCAGCGCTGTTGTTGATGATTGGAGGAGCGGTTGCGCTCGTCGCATGGGCGGTGATTTTTGAGAATTCAAACGATGTGGCGAACTGGTTTCAGCGCTGGTCTTTCAAACAGTCCGGTTCTGAAATCATGCAAAACGGATTAACGCATTCCTTCAGGCATGCCGCGATGATGTGGGCGGTCTTTACGCTGCTCTGTTATGCCCGTCACATACAATACAGACGATGGCAACATTGGCTGCTCGCAGGAATGATACTGGTTGATTTGCTGGTAGCAGGAAGGCGAATGAACCCGACAGCGCCGGAAGCGTTTTATGCGCCACCTCCAATTGTTTCAGCGATTCAACGTGAAATCGGTGATGGCCGATTGTTTCAATCGCCGCTCCCCGAAAGTGTGCCTATTTTAGCTTCGACAAACCACGTGATGTGGCGGTATCATTTGAATTTTGAGCAGTTAGAGCCATATTCAGCGGCGTTTTTTCGCATTCCTGTTATTTTTCATCTGAATTTACTCCTTCTTGCTCCACGACCGCTTGCCGAATTAACTGAAGAAATAAAGCCACTGCCGTGGCCGCAGCGGTTGCCGATACTTTCCGCTGGAAGTGTTCGGCTTATCATCACGTCGGAGCAGATTGCCGATCATCGCGTCGAACGGCTTGCAGAGATTCCGACGCGGGGCGAGATGCCGTTGTATTTATATCGAAATACGGCGGCAGCGGCGCGAGTTGAATTTATCACAAGCTGGAAGAGCGTCGCTTCTTTCTCTGAGGCACTCGCCTTGATGAAATCTTCAGCATTTGATCCGCGCAAAGAGGTTGTTTTGCAAAAAGTAGTTTCTGAGCCTCTCCCTGAGATGTCAGCAGCGAACTCGCACTGCGCGCCAGCCAGCATTCGGATTTTTTCAGAAAACACGCATTATGCGCAATATGCGATAACAACGGATTGCAGCGGCTATGTCGTGTTCTCAGAGCCATTGTATCCAGGATGGCACATCAATGTTGATGGCAAGGCAATGCCAATCTTGCGGGCGAACTATGCGTTTTCTGCCGTATCCCTTCAGGCTGGCGAACATCGAATCGAGCGGTATTATCGCCCTGATTCGTTGCTGTTTGGTGGCATGATTTCGCTGTTTTCTTGTGGAGTTCTGCTCTTCGGATATAAAAAAATCAGAAATATTCCCCAGATTAACTCCTGAAGATCGCGTTGTTATCGAGAAAAGTGGCGTATATTCGTTGATGCATCGGCAGATTTTTTCCTTGACATCGGATCTCTTTTCTTCAAGACGCTTTCGGAAGCATTATTTTTTCTGGAAACGCATGAAACGAACGATTGGATCATTCATGAAAAGAGGCCATATATGACACTAAAAGAACGTTTGAATGATGACATGAAAAGCGCGATGAAGCAGAAAGAGGAGTCGCGTTTAGCTACAGTCCGCCAGATTCGCGGGGCGATTAAAAACAAAGAAATCGAGTTGATGCGAGAATTGACGGATGAGGACATCTTCAAAGTCATCAGCACATTGATCAAACAGCATAAAGAATCTATCGAGATGTTTGAAAAAGGCGGACGCACTGAACTGATGCAGAAAGAACAGGCGGAACTCGCCGTGCTGGAATCGTATCTGCCGCAGCAGATGGGCGAAGACGAAGTGCGAGCGTTAGTGCGCGAAGCGATTCAGGTCGTCGGCGCGACCTCAGCCAAAGAAATCGGCGCGGTGATGAAATATGTGATGCCGAAAACGCAAGGCCGGGCGGATGGGAAGTTGATCAATCAATTCGCCAGAGAAATGCTGCCTGCGTAAGCTGTCAGACACCTTCAAGGTGTCTGACAGCTTACATGGACTAAATAACTGATGTTACGCAGCGCCGCCGACAATTCCCCTCCAGGGAGGGGCAAGGGGTGGGTTCGTCCGTGAGTGATTGCTCGTGTCAAGAACCCACCCCCAACCCCTCCCCGGAGGGGAG
>DF820458.1:2330-29421 GCA_000739515.1 Candidatus Moduliflexus flocculans | reverse complement strand
TCGTCCGTGAGTGATTGCTCGTGTCAAGAACCCACCCCCAACCCCTCCCCGGAGGGGAGTGTGCGGTCATTCGTCTTGAATCGGCTGCGTAACATGAGTAAATAATAGCAATTGAGTTCAAATAGATCGTTTATCCCGTAGAAATGCCCCGCCGGGGCGTCTCTACCGTGATGGGGCAATATGATCGTGTGTATCATAGTTGGTATTATTCAGGATTTCATAAAATGAACTTATCTCCAAGCGAGCAATACATACTCAAAATTGTTTTTTGTCTCATCGGTGGAGTGGTTATTTTTTTATATCAATCAGCGAAGATTTCGTTATCCTTTCGGCGGATAATGCTTGGGATCACGGCTGGCATGTGTCTGTTGTCATATTATCATTTTGGATTTCCCTCTTCTTTTATTCATTATTGGGAACAATTTCATTATCAATTGACGTCGAAATATTTTCAAGAATTAGGATACGATGGATTGTATGCGGCTTCTATTGAGGCTCAATACCAGATCGCGCCCGATCTTCCGCTTCAGGCTATTGTCAGAGATTTGCGCAATAATGAATTGCGATCAAATCAGGAATTAGAAGAGTTCCGTCATCAAATTGTTCAACGATTTAGCCCTGAGAGATGGCAAGAATTTGTCCTTGATAATTCACAATATCTCCTGTTTATTAAAGATATCTTTGGCATTAAACAAAGCGAAGGGGAGACAAAATATACATATTTAGCCTTTTTTGATCGCATCCGCCAAGATCATGGCTTTAATGCGTCGCCGACATGGGTGTTTGTCGCAAGGATGGTATCGTTTGGGCTGCCGACAGAAAAACAAACATTGTTTTATATCGCAAGCCTTGATATTGTTGTCATCCTATTCATGTTTTTTATGATGATGCGGTCGTATGGTTTTTATACTGGATGCATAAGCATTATCATTTTTAGCTTAGGATATGGCTGGCATTATCATTGGGTTGGAGGAGCTTTCTTACGTTTCGATTGGTTAGCGGCGGTGGTCGTCAGTCTCTGCATGTTAAAAAAGAAGCATTATGTTCTTGCAGGAATATTCTTAAGTTATGCAGTAATGGTGCGGCTATTTCCCCTGATGTTTTTGTTTGGCTTAATCGTGAAAATTATCCAATCTCGCATAACAGGAAAAAATTTATCCTGGGGATTTCGTTTTGCAAAAGGATTTTTTATCGGAATCCTTTTATTTTTCCTGGCAGGCTGCTTTGCCGGAAGAGGAGTCAACGCATGGAAAGAGTTTGCTCTCAATACTCAAAAACATTATCATTTTCGGGGAACAAATCATGCCGGGCTTCAATTGCTTTGTATGTATGATAAAAAAACGCTTGAGGGAGAACCCGGACTTACCTGGAATCAGCACATGCAAAAGATCAGAAAAGAGCGGTCTTTTTTAATCACCAGCGGCGCATTGTTTGTCATCGGTTTCTTGATATTGGCGCTGAAGAAGGTTGAGATTGATGAAGCGATGGGGATGGGGATCGTTGTTATTTTTGCGCTCACACAATTAGCGTGTTATTATTGGGGAATGCTCCTGTTAATCTCAGTCAGAAAAAATTATGTTGCAGTGATCATATATTTATTATACCATATTGGGCTTTACAGCTTGCTCTTAAAATATACGCTTCCGGATGAAATTGTATATGGCGTCTTAATGTCTTCAGGAATTTTATTAACTCTATCAATTTGGATACTTCCTGATTGCGTATTAACCGTACAAGAAACGCGTTCAATATTTCAATGCAATAAACATGTTTTCCGTCGTTGATAGTCTCACGTGATCTCGGGAGCAGATTTTTAGTCGTTTTTTGCTCCGTTGGGGCGAAAAACGTATCCTGAATTCACGTGAGTTTACCAGTCATTGCGCAAAGTTACCATCATGGAACAACTGACAGTACAAGCATTAGAATTTGATAAAGTCAAAACGTATTTGCAGCAATTCACATGTTCGTCGCTTGGCGCGGCACATGTCGCCGAAATGTCGCCAATTGCGGAGTTTGAGACGATTGACGTATGGCAGGCCGAAGTCAGTGAAGTGAAAGAGCTTCGCGCGCTGCATGGCGCGTTGCCGATTCAGGGCTTTTCCGATTTGCGTGAGATACTGGCAGAAGCCCGCGTCGAGGGGGCGATGATAGAGCCGTTAGATTTCTGGCGGATTTATAAAACCTTAAAAACTGGCAGGGCAGTCACGAAATATCTCGCTGAGATCGAACCGCCAGCCTATCCTCGTATTCGGGCGAAAGTTGAAAAAATTTGCCTGGTCGCGCCGCTGGAACAGGCGATAGAGCGTTCCATTGACGAAGAAGGCGAAATTTTGGACGGTGCAAGCCCTAAATTGAAGCAGATTCGCAAGGATGTGCGCCACGCCAGAGAAAAAATTCAAGCCTGGCTACAGCAATATCTGCAACGCCATGAGGCGCAGGGGCATATCCAGGATCAGGTTGTCACGCTGCGGCATAATCGTTATGTCGTGCCGGTCAAGGCGTCGTCGCGGGGCAACATCAAAGGGATCGTCCATGATCAATCCTCCAGCGGCGTGACCGTCTTTATTGAGCCGGTCGAAACTGTCGAAATGAACAATCAGATCGCTGAGTTAGAATTGGAAGAACGCCAGGAAATTCAGCGGATTTTGCTTGAATTATCCGATATGGTGCGGGCGTCTCGCATCGAAATCGAAGAGACACTGCTGATCCTCGGCGAACTCGATTTTATCAACGCGAAAGCCAGATTGAGCGAGCATTGGAATTGCCAGCCGCCGCAGTTGGTGCGCGAAAGCCGCTTTACACTGCGCCAGGCGCGTCATCCGCTGTTGTTGATACAATACGAACAGGACGCGCAGAAGGTCGTGCCGATTGATATTCAGCTTGATGAAGCACGCCGGGCGCTCTTGATTACCGGCCCGAACACCGGCGGAAAAACAGTCTCGCTGAAAACGGTCGGCTTGCTCTTTCTAATGGCGCAGGCGGGTTTGCATCTCCCAGTCGCGAAAGACAGCGTCGTCTGCGTCTTCGACCAGATTTTTGCCGACATTGGCGATTTGCAAAGTATTGAGCAGAATCTCAGCACGTTTTCGTCGCACATCAGCCATATCGTCAGCATTCTCGCGCAAGTGACGAATCGCAGCGTTGTGCTGTTAGATGAACTCGGCGCAGGAACAGACCCGTCGGAAGGCGCGTCGCTCGGCGTGGCGATTCTGGAATATTTAGACAAGGTTAATGCAATGTGCCTCGCCACCACGCATCACGACGCATTGAAATCCTATGCCTACACGCATCCGCGCACGCTCAACGCCTGCGTCGAATTCGACGTGAATACGCTGTCGCCGACCTATCACCTATTAATCGGCATTCCTGGTAAAAGCAACGCCTTTGTCATTGCTGAGCGGCTCGGCTTGCCGCCGCATTTGATCGAACGCGCCAAAGCGCTGATGGGCGAAGATTTGATGCGGGTTGACCATCTGATTCGTAAGCTGACAAAAGAAAACGAAGAATTAGAGCGCAAACAGGCCGAAGTCGAGGCCAAATATCGTAGCGTGCTGCGTCTTGAAAAAGAGACAGATCGCCTTGCGGCGTCAGCCGAAAAAAAGCGGCAGGAAATTCTCGGCAAGGCATTGGAAGAAGCGAAAATGATTATTGACCGCGCTGCTCGCCAATCGCAGGAAGTCTTGCAATCACTGCCGAAAGCGACCCGCCAACAGGGCAAAGAGCAGGTCAAGGCATTGCATCAAACCGCCGCGCAGGTGCATCAAGAATTGCAGAAGCATAAAAAACCAGTTTTGCCTGAGCCGGAACTCCCGCGCGGCGAGCTTGTCGTCGGCGGGCGCGTCAAATTGGCCGGATTGGAGCAGACGGGAACCGTCTTAAGCCTGTCGAAAGACGGCAAATCCGCCGAAATTCAAGTCGGCGTGATGCGCGTGGACATGCCGGTTAGCCAGTTGGTTCCGTTAGGCAAAGGACAGAAGCCGTCAGCGCCGAAAATTTCCGTGGCCGAAGTCACGCCCATCGCGTCGCAGGAACAGACGGTGCCGTTCGAATTGGTGATTGTCGGCAAAACGGTTGACGATGCGCTGGATCGCGTGACAAAATATTTGGATCAGGCATTTTTGTCGGGCATGTCGTCAGTCTCTATCGTGCATGGCATGGGCACTGGCAAATTGAAACAGGCGGTCTCAGACTGTTTGCGGAAGCATCCGTATGTGACGAGTTTTGCCGTTGATGAATTTAATTATGGGATGACCAATGTTGTCCTCGCCCGCCGATGAGAATTTTTGTGGATGCCGATGCCTGTCCGGTCAAGGAAATTATTGTCGAAGTCGCCAAGGTGTATGGCGTGCCGGTGACATTTGTGGTGTCGTTCGCCGGATATTTTGATCGGGGCTGGGATGTGGAGCAGGTGCTTGTGGATACCTCGCCGCAGTCCGTAGATATTGCGTTGATTAACCGCGTCGCGGCGGGCGACATTGTGGTAACGCAGGATTACGGGTTGGCGTCGTTAGCGGTCGGGAAAGGCGCGAAAACGATTTCGCCGAGCGGCAAAATTTTTCATGACGGCAACATTGACCGAATGCTGCTTCAGCGTCAGATTCATCATGAAGCCCGCAAGGCCGGCGCGCGGATGAAAGGGCCGAAAAAACGGACAGAAGAGGATAATACGCGCTTTCGCGAGCAGTTTGCGCGATTGCTTGCAAATAATCTATGAGAAAGATTCAGATGAGAAATACAAGAATATTGAAAATAGTTATTATATTGTTGATTCTTCTTACTGGAATAACCGCGCGCTTTTTGGCATCGCAAAGAGGGTATAACGCTGATTTTGTTTCCTGGCAGACTGTTGCGAAAATAGCGAATTCCGGCGGAAATGTCTATGCTGAAACCAGGTACTATAATTATGGCCCCGTATGGTTTCATTGCCTCCATCTGTTTGCGAAAATTTCTCAGGTATTTCCAACTCATACGGACGAAATATTCAGGTTGCTCATCGTCGGTCTCTTAACAAGCGCAGATGTCGGGATTTTTGTGGTGTTATACCGTCAATACTCACTCTTAGTGGCCGCATTATTTTTTTTGAACCCCATTTCCATTATTATTACAGGCTATCATAATCAGTTCGATAATTTGGCGATTTTTATCGGATTATGCGCAGTCATCCTGATTGATGACAGTAATGTGTCATCATTCATAACAAAACGGAAAGTTTTGGGACTCGTGCTTTTAGGCTTTTCTTTGATGACAAAACACCTCTTGTTTCTTTTTCCTCTCTGGGTTGCAGTCAAACAGAATAATCGTATAATGAAACTACTTACCTTAATTATTCCTGTTATCATATTTTTGTTTGCATTTCTACCGTATTGGCATGAGGGGAAAGTTGGTATTCTTGAGAATGTATTTTATTATCAGTCTTATGAAACCCAAATATTTTATACACTTTTTGTCCCGAATATATTAAAATTCTTTATCACGGGTAAACAAATATGGTTTTTAGGTTTAATTTTATTTGCGTTTGTTTGTAGAAAGAAGAATCTTTTAGATTCCTTGTTATGTTATACTGTTTTTCTTTTTATTACTTCTCCCTCTGTTGCAAATCAATATTTAGCAATTGCCGTTCCATTTACTGCTCTGCATTATAAGAATATTTGCTTTTTTTTCTACACTCTTATCGGCTCATGTTTCTTGATAATTGATCCTGTTGGACTTCACTATTTTGCAGACTGGGTGCTTCCATTTTTTAAAATTCCATGGGTGACCTATTTGGCAATTATGATTAGTTTATTAACGATTGGCGTTTCATGGGAATTATTTTCTTCATATTTCCAGAAGATCGCCCGATATATAAGAGAAGAGCTTAATATCCAAATAGCCTAAGAGTATTTATTAATTGATATGTGCGGAATTTGTGGCATTGCGAATTATCTTGAAACTGAAGCGGTCGAAGAGCGACTGCTGATCTCGATGCGCGACGCGCTGACGCATCGCGGGCCGGATGACAGCGGCTTGTTTGTTGATGGGCGCGTCGGTTTGGGGCATCGCCGCCTCAGCATCATAGACCTCTCGACCGGCGTCCAGCCGATTCATAACGAAGATTCGTCTTGCTGGATCGTCTTCAACGGCGAAATCTATAATTATCGCGCCTTGCGGAAAGAACTCGAACAGGCGGGGCATCGGTTTTATACCAATACCGATACGGAAATCATTCTGCATTTATACGAGCAGGAAGGCGAAAAGATGCTGCAAAAGCTGAACGGCATGTTTGCCTTTTGCATCTGGGATCGCCCGCAGCAAACGCTCTTTTTGGCGCGCGACCGGCTCGGCAAAAAGCCGCTCTACTATACGCTGAATTCATCGGCTTTCCTCTTCGGCTCGGAATTGAAAGCGTTACTGCGCCATCCATCGGTCAGTCGCGAAATTGATTTCTTTTCGCTCAGCAAATATCTGACCTACGAATACGTGCCTGCGCCGCATACGCTGATCAGAGGCGTACAGAAGCTCAAGCCCGGCCATTCGTTGACGTATCGCGTTCAGACGCATGAACTGAGCACCAAAAAATATTGGGATATTCCGATTGCCGAAGACGCCATTGCTTACATGTCCGAAGAAAGTTATGTTGAGGAATTGCTGCAATTGCTGCGGGAAGCGGTGCGCGACCGCCTGCTGAGCAGCGACGTGCCAGTCGGCATCTTTTTGAGCGGTGGACTTGATTCCAGCACAATTGCGGCACTCGCCTGCGAAGTGTCGCAGCAGGTCAAAACCTTTACAATTGGTTTCGATGAAGCCTCGTTCGACGAATCGCGTTACGCCAATCAGGTTGCGGACGTGCTGGGAACGGATCATCATGTGGACGTTTTAGACATTCGCAAGGCGCACACGCTCCTACCGGACATTATGAATTACCTTGATGAGCCGATTGGCGACGCTTCGATCATTCCGACTTATCTGTTGTCGCGCTTTACCGCGCAGCACGTCAAAGTGGCGCTCGGTGGCGACGGCGGCGACGAGTTGTTTGCAGGCTATCCGACCTTTCAGGCGCTTCGAATGATCCATTATTATAACATTTTCCCGCCGGAAATTCGGAATATCTTTCATCGTGCAGCGGCAAAACTTCCCGTTTCGCATAAAAATATCAGTTTCGATTTTAAAATCAAGCAATTACTGCGCGGCACAGGCGTGTCGCATGAAATCATGTTCTTCCGCTGGATGGGATCGTTCAACGAACGCGAGAAAAAAGCGCTGTTTCATCCGGATCTTCAAAACGCCATTGCGCATGAAAACCCATACAGCGATTTGCTCGATTACGTGCGGGAAAGCAATTTATACGAAACCTTT
This sequence comes from Candidatus Moduliflexus flocculans, assembly GCA_000739515.1. Taxonomy (GTDB): domain Bacteria; phylum Moduliflexota; class Moduliflexia; order Moduliflexales; family Moduliflexaceae; genus Moduliflexus; species Moduliflexus flocculans. Next base: position 22,086 of record DF820458.1, on the reverse strand, counting down.
GAGCGCGTCTTGTATTTGATGACGAAGTTGTACCTGCAAGATGATATTCTGGTCAAAGTGGATCGAGCGACAATGGCAAATTCATTAGAAGCCCGCGCGCCGCTTTTAGATACGCGCTTTGTCGAGTTCGCCGCCAAATTGCCGACGCAGTATAAGCTGCACCGGCTGACGACGAAATATCTGCTGAAAAAAGCGGCGCTCAAAGTCTTGCCGAAAGAAATCGTCTATCGCAAGAAAAAAGGGTTCGGCATACCGGTTGCGAAATGGATTTGCGAAGATATGAAAGGGATGTTTTTGCATTATCTCAGCCCGGAGCGCCTGAAAAAAGATGGCTTGTTCCAATATCCGTTCATTGAACAACTCCTCTACGAACACTGGGCGTTAAAAAAAGATAATCGGAAATTGCTCTGGACGCTGCTGATTTTTCAGATGTGGAAAGAGCGCTGGATTGACAGCGTATAAATAAAGGAGCGTTTTCAGAATGGTGTGCCGACCATTAGGCAATGTACGCCATTTCGAAATGATAAAAAGTGACGCAAACTGCTGATGTCGTATTGATGACAGTGCCGAATAATATGAATGCCGTTGTCGGTTGGGGCGCGAAATTCGTCACGCCGCTTGCGCCGTATGGCCTGATGTATTTGGCGGCGTCGCTCCGCAATGCAGGAATATCGTGTGCGCTGTTGGATTGTTACGCGCTCAGCCTCGGCGTTACTGACGCCGTTAATTTCGTCGCGAATGCGGGCGCAAAAATTGTCGGGATTTCGATTATGACAAGCCAGGCGTTCATCGCCTGCGAATTAATCAAAGCGCTTCGCCAAGCATGCCCTCATGTGAAAATCGTCTTGGGAAATGTACACGCCGATATTTTTGCGGAGTGGTTTCTCTCGCGTGGATTTGCTGACGCTGTTGTTCATGGCGAAGGAGAGCAAACGTTTACAGCGCTTTGCCGAACATATCTTGACGAGGCCGATCCGAGCGTCGTATCTGGGATCAGCATTATGACGGAAAGCGGACTGCAAAAAACTCCATCTCGGCCAATGTTACAAGACCTGGATACGATCCCACTCCCCGCATGGGATTTGGTGCCGCATCATGTCTATCGGTTTCCCTTTTATTATGGCTATCCGAAAGCCTCTGTTCCGAAAATGGCAAAACACATGTTTACATCGCGAGGCTGCCCCTATAACTGCGTGTTTTGCACTGTACATAAAAATCGAACTATGCGGTATCATAGTGTGCCACGTGTCTTAGAAGAGATGGAAATTTTGCATCGCAAGCTGGGCGCTCAATATATTTTCATCATGGATTCCCTGTTTACGACAACTCCGGAGCGCGTTTCAGAAATTTGCGAAGGCATTTTGAGCAGAGGTTTCAAGTTTGCCTGGGGATGCGAAGGTCGCGTGAATTTTTCGTCAAAACATCCTGATATCCTGAAATTCATGAAAAAAGCAGGTTGTTTTCAGATTTCCTATGGCATTGAAAGCGGCGATCAAGACATATTGAATCGCGCGAAGAAAAATTGTACGCTTGAACAGATCGAACAGGCCGTTCGCTTTACAAAGAGTGCTGGAATCGAGCCGGATGGATTATTCATGTTAGGACTCCCCGGCGATACGCCCGCGACAATGCGTAAAACGATTGAGCTTGCCAAACGCTTGCCGTTAGGATATGCCCAATTTGCGATTACGACGCCGTTTCCAGGTTCGGAACTCTATTACGATTTGGTGCGGGAGAATAAGATTGATCCGTATGCGTGGGATCAATACAGCCAGTATGCGTCCTTATCAAGCGGAAAAGAAGAACTCGTCTATGTTCCGGATGGCCTGACGGTTGATGACCTGTATCGCTGGCAGAAAACCGCAATTCGGGAATTTTACCTGCGCTGGCCACCGATCTGGCGCACGATCAAAAATTTCCGCCCGCGCATGATTCCTGAAATGCTCTATTCAACGGCGATTTTATTATCGAGTTTGTGGGGAAAACGCGCCATCTCATAATGAGAAAGGAATATCATCATGCTCACCTGCCCGATTTGTCATTCAACTGAGATGGACGGAAAAATCTTCGATTTTTCTGGTTATCGCATTTGGACGTGTCAACACTGCTTAGTGCGGTTTTGTCAGCCTTTAGTAGATAATCGCACGGTTTATACCTCTGAATTCATTGCGCGAAAAGAAGAGTATCTTGAACCCGAAGTTCCTGCGATCCCCCCCCAACTTCACCGATATGTTACAGGCTTGAGCAAGAAACGCATTTTAGACATCGGTTGCGGCGCAGGCTGGTTTTTAGATTCATTGAAAGAATCGAATGACGTCTTGGGGCTCGAAGTTTCTGCGGCATATCAGCCAATTCTTGAACAGAAAGGAATTCCTTGCCGCATCGGAGACCTTGAACAGGAATTGGCGCAATTACCTGATACCTCCTACGATCTGATTACGATGTGGGATGTGTTCGAACACCTTTATGATCCGATGATGATGCTTCGCCTGATCAAACGAAAACTTACAGAGAATGGCCTTCTGATTAATTGGACCAATAATTATGATGATATAATTTCTCGCTTTGCGGAATTGACCTATCGGTTGTCGTTCGGGCGCATGCAAACGTTCATGGCGCAGAGTTTTAACCGGCTCAATGGGCATAATTATAACTTTATTCCTTCGACGCTTCGTTATATCTATGATCAAGTTGGGCTCGAGATCCTCCATACGTTGATTACGGATACGCCGAGCGACCGGTTGACCCAAAAGATGTTATTTAAAATGGTGTTAGAAACATTTTATGCGCTGAATCGGTTCACTGGAAAAGGAAAAATTATTTGCCACGTTGTTAAACGTTCTTGCGCTCAGGGATGAAAAATTATGCGAACAAATCCTCCGAGGCAAGCTATTCTTAATGAAGGAATCACTTTTTTGGGTAAAGAAAAAGAGTTTTGGTTATTGCTTCTCCTCATCACATGCTTCTTTTTCCGCCCGCTATTCGGCGGGGAAACGTTCTATTTTCGCGATTTATATTTGCATACCTACCCAGACAAGCAATTTTTCGTCAATAGTCTTCGCTCCGCTCAAGTACCATTATGGAATTCGTTCCTGTTAGGAGGCGAGCCGTATATCAATAATATCAGCACATCTGCCTTGTATCCATTGAATCTGCTTTTTTTTATTTTTCCGTTTATCCATGCCTTTAACATTTTTATTGTAACACATTTTTTATTGGCGGCCATTGGAGCGTATTTCTTTGCCAGAACGCTTGCGTTAACGCCGCTCTCTTCATTTCTTGTCGGCGCGATTTATACGTTGTGTGGAGCGATGCTTTCGAGCGCGAACCTGCCCGGCCTGATTTTCGATATGCCGTATCTGCCGCTGATCTGGGCGTGCTGGCATCTGTTTCTGCTGCGGCGGACGCGCCGCTGGTTTGTATTGAGCGTGGTGTTCGGCGTGTTTCAGGCGCTTGCCTGGACACATGAAGGCAACGAAATCACGATGCTTTCTCTGCTCGGCTGGACACTCTGTTATCCGTATCCTCACAAAACATCAGCAATTCGGAAAATTCTCCTCTGGCTGCTTGTGACTGTGCTGATTATTGGCTGCTGTGCAATCGTGCTTGTGCCTGCGATTGAAATCGTCAAACATTCCGGGCGGCAATATCAACTCAACGCGGAAGAATTTGCGCGGTTTTCTTTGCATCCGAAACGGCTGTTGGAATTGGTCTTTCCGAATTTTTTCGGCAGTGTCAACGCGATTCGCCCGCGTGACGCGTATTGGGGATGGAATCTTGTCGGACAATACCCGCCGATCATGTTGAATATCTATTTCGGCTGGATAACGCTCACGTTGGCGTGTCTTGGCGCATGGCTTCCGACAGTTTCCGCTGATGAAAAATTTTCTGCGCACGTCAGGCGTTATTGTGTTATGCTCGCGCTCTGTTTTTTGCTTGGCTCTCTTGGAAATTTTCTCCCTTTCTTTTCAACACTGTATAAGGCGATTCCGTTTCTTGATTTTCTGTTTCATTCTCCGGAAAAGCTGGTGATTGGCGCAATCTTGCCGATTTCGTTGTTAGCCGGATATGCCTCGGAACGTTGCTGTCGGATTTATGCCGAGAAGAACGAATGGCATGGACGCTTACTCTGGATAAGCTGGGGCTTGACGTGTGTTTCAGCAGCGCTTTTTGTGAGTTTTCGAAGATTTCCGCAAGCGCAATTCTGGTGGCTCTCCGAATTTTTTCAGCGCGTTACAGATGAGACAATTGCCCGGCAGGGGTTGGCATCATCATTTTTTCATGCGACGGTCATGATGGGGCTGTTCTCATTGCTCATGCTGTATCGTAAATATTTTCCGAATCGTTGGCAACAGTTATTGCTGGTAGGAATCATTGTGATTGATCTCTGGGGCGCGGGCGCGCGAATCAATTTTTATGCTCCGCGCGATTTTTTTACCGATATTCCGAAGGCGGCGAAATTGGTCAAACACGCTATCGGCGATAGCCGCTTGTTTGTTGCCGATGTCCCGTCGAACTCTTCGCTCAAAGCGCCATCGAATGAGATGATGTGGCTCTCACGGTGGAGTCTGGAAACATTAAGCGGCTATTCGGGCTATATGTATGGCATTCCAGTGATTTTTCATGATGATGCGAATAATTTAGGACAAAAATATATCGTACAGCTTCATCAAATGCTCAAACAGTTCGCGTGGAGTCAACGAATCCCGATACTGTCATCGGGCGCAGTTTCGCTCATGATTACCCATGAAAATTTAACGTTGCCCGGAATCGAAAAAATTGCTGAAATTCCGAATGACAGCAATCTGCGATTTTTTCTCTATCGAAACACTCGTGCCGCTTCGCGGACAACGTTTGTTACGCAGGCGCAAATTGTTCAGTCGGATGACGCGGCATTGGCGCGATTGACGCAACCCGATTTTGATCCGCGAACAGCGGTGATCTTATTCGACGAGGACGTTGCTGTCAAACGGTTTATTTCTCCGCAGCAGCCTATGCGACCGGCTGATATTCACATCGAACGTCGGAGCGTGAATAGCATGACCGTGAACGTTTCAACAACCCAACCTGGCTATCTTGTTCTGTCCGAACCATTTTATCCCGGATGGGAAGCGACAGTGGATGGCAAACCTGCGCCGCAGCTTCGCGCGAATCTCGCGTTTACTGCGATTCCTATTCCGGCAGGCGAGCATATTGTGACGCGACAATATGTGCCGCGCTTATTTTATGACGGCGCATGGGTTTCGCTCGGATTTTGTATTTTAACCGTTCTCATTACCAGGAAAATACACACGCTGACGCCATGATACAGCATTGTAAGAATGATCACCGTTTCTTTTTAGAAAAAGAATTTTGGCTGCTTTTTCTGCTCGTATTGATCTTTTTTTATCGGCCATTATTCGGTGGAGAAATATTCTTTTTTCGTGATATTAGCGCGTACAGCTTTGCTGAAAAGCAATTCTGGCTGAACAGTTTGAACGCTGGAGAAATTCCTTACTGGAATCCCTATATGTTCGGCGGTGAACCATTTTTTAATAATATGTTCACCTCGTCGCTTTATCCACTGAATCTCATCTTTTTTCTGCTCCCCTTCCTTCAGGCATTTAATTGGTTTATCGTCGCGCATTTCCTTTTTTCCGCGAGCAGCGCATATTTTTGCGCGAGAACGCTTGGATTAAAGCCTGTATCAAGCGTTGTGGTTGGTATTATTTATACCTTCAGCGGCGGAATGCTCTCATTAGCTAATTTGCCGGGGCTATACACCGATATGCCGTATCTTCCCCTGATGTTAGCATGTTGGCATTTTTTCCTCTTGGAACGAAAACGGAGTTGGTTTTTACTCTGCGTGGGAAGCGGGGTCTTCCAGGCCTTGGCCTGGTCGCATGAAGGGAATGAATTGACGATGTTACTGTTATTGGTATGGACAGTAGGTTATCGCTATCCTGAAAAATCCGTCATGTATAGGCTGTTTCTTTTCGGCGTATTAACGGGATGCATTCTTGGAATTTCTGCGATCCTAATTGTTCCTGGCATCGGAATTCTCAGCCAGGCCGGAAGGAAATATCTCTTCAGTTATGAAAATTTTACCGAGCATTCTCTTCATCCGAAACGCCTGTTCGAATTGATATTTCCCTATTTTTCTGGCGTGTTGAATAATTATTGGGGAGGTTCGCTTTCTTCTAATAAACAGGTTCCGTTCATCTTGAATATTTATTTCGGCGGGGGAGTTCTTCTATTCGGCGTGTTTGGCGGATGCGAGAAGGGAGACTCTCATTCGGTGTTTTCTCCGTTAATCAGGCGGAGTTGTTTAATCATCGCGTGTTGTTTTTTAATCCTATCTTTAGGAAAATACCTTCCATTTTTCCATGTATTTTATCAACGTGTGCCGTTCAGCAATCTCTTTTTACATTCTCCATCGAAACTTGTGGTCGGGATGTTGTTTCCAATGGCGATATTAGCGGGGTACGCCTCTGAACGATATTTTGGCGAATCTGAAATGACTCCGCAATTTCGGCGGTGTATCATAGCAATTACCTGGGGGACAGCCGCGCTGTTTCTTTTGATTGCGGCGGCGTATTGGGGATTTGGAAGCAGGGCAGCGCAGTGGATGGGGGAATTTTTTCAACAAACAGATACCAGAACGATGCATAACGGATTGGCGCACTCTTTTGGGACAACCGCAAGCATAATGTTTCTGCTTGCGTTGCTTGTTCAATTTCGCCGGTCTCGTTACGCTCGCTGGCAGCATTGGGTATTTGGAATCATACTCCTTCTCGATTTATGGAATGCTGGAAGTGCTTTCAATCCATACGCGCCAGGTGATTTTTTTGCAAAACCTCCTGATATTCTCCCGGTGATTCAACAAGAAATTGGCGATGGTTATCTTTTTCGAGACGAGTCCATCGCCGCCTCATCATTTCACTATCCGACCAACGATTCCACCTTGTGGGAAATGCAGTGGCATCTTGAAACATTTAGCCGATATATAGGAGGATTTCGCTTCGGCATTCCCACGATTTTTAATGAGGATGCTAGCGGATTAGGGCAAAAATATGTCATGATGCTCTGGCTTAGAATTGGAAGATTGTCGCCGGAAGCCCTCTCTATAGTGCAAAAACTTCCCGTGCTTTCTCTGGCAGCAGTTCGCCTGATTATTACGCCAGAAGCGATTTCTTCGCCAGGAGTCGAGCGCATTGCAGAAATTCCCAATGATAGTAATTTGCGTTTTTTTCTTTATCGCAATCGCAATGCTGTCAATCGAGTTGAGTTTGTCACGGAGGTCAAAGAATTTTCTCTTTCAGATACGTATTACAATCAGAATGTCTTCGCTGAAATATTCTCTCCTTCCTTTCATCCTCGAGAAACAGTGCTTCTTTTTAAAGAAGAACTCGCTTCCGCGCAGTCATTTTTACAAAGCATGACCACAGAGAAGCAAACGCAGGCGATTTCATCAATGAACCCGCCTCAAATTCGCAAACGAGAACGGACATTAAATGCTTCGACGTATGAAGTTAAGGTTGCTCAGCCTGGCTACCTTGTGTTTACCGAGCCTATTTACCCTGAATGGGAAGCGACAGTGGATGGCAAGCCTGCGCCGCAGCTTCGCGCAAATTTAGCGTTTACCGCGATTCCTATTCCGGCAGGCGAACATATCGTGACGCGAAAATATGTGCCGCGCTTATTTTATGACGGCGCATGGATTTCGCTCGGATTTTGCGTCTTAACCGTTATATTGACACAGAAACGCTTTGGAATTGTCACTGCCTGATATTGATGGACTTTTGGAGGGGCAGATTTGAGCGATGACTCACAACGGGCGAAACGGTTGGTTCCGCCCGTTGTTATTTTATTCTTTGATATACGGCACGCCATCCGCCGCAGGCGGCGTGGCGCGTCCGACGGCGCCGGCCAGTACGCACATGGTCAGTACATAGGGAATCATGTGGATGAAATCGGACGGAACAAGCGACGATGGCACGCGCAGCGAAATCGCCTCGCCAAAGCCGAACAACAGCCCTGCCGCCGCTGTGCCGAATGGCGTCCACTTGCCGAAAATCATGGAGGCCATGCCGATAAAGCCTTTGCCGCCGCTGATGCCTTTGACGAAATAACCGGCGTGTTCCAATGACAAAAACGCGCCGCCGATCCCCGCCAACGCGCCGCTGATGATGACGCCGCTGTAGCGCATTTTATCCACGCTGATGCCGAGCGTATCCGCCGCCTGCGGATGTTCTCCAACGGAACGCAAACGCAGCCCGAAGACCGTCTTGAATAGAATGATATGCGACACCAGCACAATAATCACTGTGAGAAAGACCAGCGGCGGAAAACGGCTGAATAACGCTTCAGCAGAAGGAAACACAGGCTTTAGTGCTTTAATCAGCGAGGCGCTCAGTTTCGCTTTGACTTCAATCTGCGTTTTATCGAAAATGAGCCAGGAAAAAAAGACCGTGCTGCCCGACGCAAAGATGTTAATCGCTAATCCGCTGACAATCTGGTTCGATTTGAACGTCACGCAGACCACCGCATGAATGACGCCTAACAACATGCCGGTCAGAATCGCCGCAAGCAGGCCGATCCAAGGGTTTCCGGTCGTATTGGTGACCGCCACCGCAGTAAACGCGCTGGTCAGCATCATCCCTTCCAGGCCGATATTTGTCACGCCGGAGCGTTCGGCATAGACGCCGCCGAGTCCCGCGAGCGTATAAGGCACGGAGAGCCGAATGGTGGATGAAATAGTTGCCCAGATAAGAGACATCATACGGTGGTTCCTCCCTTTTTTTTCTGCATGAAGACCATCATGCGTTTGGTGATTTCCCCGCTGACCACGACGAAAATCAGAATAATCGCTTTCAACACCATAATAATTTCGCGCGGCACTTCCGTGAACACGTCAATCGCGAGTCCGCCATGATCTAAAATGCCGAACAGCATCGCCGCCAACACCACGCCGAACGGGTTATTTTTCCCAATTAACGCCACGCCGATGCCGTCGAAACCGATCCCTTCGAACACGCCATATTGAAAGCAATATTTATAGCCCATGACCTGATTGACGCCTGCCAATCCGGCGACCGCGCCACTCATCGCCATCGCCATCACCGTATTTTTGGCTACGCTGATTCCTGCGCATTCCGCCGCCGCCGTGTTAAACCCGACTGCCTTGATCTCATAGCCGATTTTCGTGCGGCTCAGGATATACCAAATCAGCAGCACCACCGCAATCGCTAAGAAAAACGCCATATTTAATTGATTGCTTTTCGGGAGTTTGATGCCGAGCGGATTGAGATAAACGGCAAGGCGCGACAATTTTGCGGCGTCCGCAATCAGCATCGTTTGCGGAATCATTGAATTCGCCGGTTTATACGTCATTGTTAAAAATTGGATCAGCGCGACGCCGATCCAGTTCATCATGATCGTGTTGACGACTTCATGCACGCCAAGCCGGGCTTTGAGCAAGCCAGGAATCGCGCCCCAGATCGCGCCTGCCGCCGCGCCCGCCACGACGCAGAGCGGAATCAGCAGCGCGGACGGCAGGCCGGTAAATGTAAATCCGACCCAGGTCAGGGCAAAGCCGCCAATGACCATCTGGCCTTCGCCGCCGATGTTGAACAGGCCGCATTGGAACGCTAACGCGACCGCTAATGCCGTGAAAATCAGCGGCGTGGCGCGATACAACACGTTGCCCCAGCCATCGAGATTGCCGAGCGCGGTGGAAAAAATGATCTGATAGACTTTGAACGGGTTTTCCCCGATAAACACGACGATAATCAAGCCGCCGATGAACAGCGCGAGCGTAATCGCGACGAGCGGCGTCAGGAGGCCGATCAGTGTCTTTGTGCCAAATAGAGGCCGTTTGGTGTGTTGTGAAGCCACGCTATTTCCCTCCTCCGGTCATCATCAAGCCGAGCCGTTCTTCGCTCGCTTCATGAGGTTGCAGCATGCCAACAATTTTTCCATCGTAAATTACGGCAATCCGGTCAGACAGCGAGAGGATTTCGTCAAGGTCGGCGGAAATCAGCAGCACCGCCTTGTTATTGTCTCGCGCCTGCACAAGGCGCTGATGGATGAATTCAATTGACCCGACATCCACGCCGCGTGTCGGCTGCGCCGCGATAATCAGGCAGGGATTCTGATCCAATTCCCGCGCCACAATAACTTTCTGTTGATTGCCGCCGGACAAATGGCGCGCCAGATTATCCTGCTCTGGCGGGCGAATGTCGAATTCTTCAATCAGCCGCCGCGCTTTTTGCGCAATCGAAGAGAAATTGATCGCATCGAAGAATCCCAGCCGCTTGACGTAGGGTGGCTGATAATGAATTCCCAGCACGATATTCTGCGCCACCGTATAATCCAGCACAAGGCCGCGACGGTGGCGGTCTTCGGGAATATGCGCCACGCCGTTCGCCCGGACTTGTTTGGGCAGGAGGTTCGTCACGTCGCGACCTTCGATATAAATATGTCCCTCTTCCGCTTTGCGCAATCCAGTCAGCGCTTCGACCAACTCGGTCTGCCCATTTCCTTCGACTCCGGCGAGTCCGAGGATTTCGCCCGCTTTGACACTTAAAGAAATTCCCCGCAAACAGGGGAGATGCTTATTGTTCTTTGCGTGAAGGTCTTGAATGCGCAGGACATCTTCGCCCGGACGCGCCTCGTTCCGCACCACGCGGAACAGCACTTCGCGTCCTACCATCATTGTCGCCAACTCGCTTTTCGAGGTGTTTGCGGTCGCCACATTTCCGACGACTTTGCCGCGCCGCATGACCGTCACCTGATCCGAAATCCGCATGACTTCCTGCAACTTATGCGTAATCAGGATAATGGTTTTCCCCTGCGCTTTCAGCGCGCGGAGAATATCGAACAGTTCGTTCGATTCCTGCGGCGTCAAGACAGCGGTTGGCTCGTCGAGAATCAGAATATCCGCTCCGCGATACAAAATTTTGATAATCTCAATCCGCTGCTGAATCCCGACGCTTAACGTTTCGACTTTGGCAAGCGGGTCAACCTGCAAGCCGTATTGCTCGGATAATTCGCGCACGACGCGATTGGCTTTCGCAATGTCCACCAGCCCGTTTTTCGACGGCTCTTGCCCTAAAATGACGTTTTCCGCAACGGTTAGCGGCGGAATCAGCATAAAATGCTGATGCACCATGCCGATGCCGGAAGCGATAGCGTCCGCCGGGCCGGAAAAATGGCGAGCTTGCCCATGAATCGCAATCGTGCCTTTATCAGGCCGAAGCAAGCCATACAGCAGATTCATCAGCGTGGATTTGCCCGCGCCGTTTTCCCCAACCAGCGCGTGAATTTCCCCTTTTTTGACGATGAAAGACACATGGTCATTCGCTAATACTCTGGGAAATTGCTTCGTAATCTCTCGCATTTCAACCGCAAATTCTGACACGGCAAACCTCCTTATACACTACAAATGGTTGCTATTTCTTCACCACAAAAACGCCACGCCGCGTTTGCCAAGAATGTAATCATCAAATATCACCGTCGCTGGTGTGTCTGTCATGCCGAAACAGACGTGAAGCGGCAGTAAATGCTCTTCGCGGGGATGGCAGTAACGCGCAGACGGGGCGGTCGGCCACTCAATCAGGCGTTGTTCGCGTTCTTCCTGCGATAGCGAGCCAGCGCAGGTTTCAATCAGCCAGTTTTGAAAGGCATCATTGGCTGGATCGGGCATATTTGCGCCTTGCCAGGAAAATGCCTGCATGTTATGGAATGAAAATCCAGAGCCAATCACCAGAATATTTTCAGACAACATCTCGCGCAATGCCTTGCCGAGGGCGATATGCGCAGTCGGGTTCAATCCGCGTAGGAGCGACAGTTGAAGCGCCGGAATATCGGCTTGCGGATACATCAATTTCAACGGGATAAACACACCATGATCGAACCCTCGCTCAGGATCGAGGCGAACCGGGATATTCTGCGCATTCAATAATCTGACAATCCGCTCCGCAAGTTCGGGATTGCCAGGCGCAGGATAGGTGATGGCATACGCTTCCTGGGGGAAACCATAATAATCGTAGAACAATGGCGGCGTCTGGCCACTTAATAATGTGGCAGCGCTTTCCTCCCAATGGGCGCTGACCACGAGAATCGCTTCCGGTTGCCTCAGCCGCGAGGGGAGTTGCCGCATGAAATCCACCATCGCTTTGTGGCTGGCGTCTCCGAGAATTGGCAGCGGACCGCCGCCATGTGAAAAATAAAGAATTTGAGCGTGATGTTGAGAATTATGTTGATTTCGCATAAAAGACCCCTTGCTTTATTAAAAGTAGAGCCTTGCAGTGGATTGGCCTGCGCCATCTTCGCCGATCAGCACGTGAATTTCCCCCAAAAGAAACGCCACCGCTTTTATTCCGCGTCTCCTGGACACGTCACTTGTAAACGCCCTTACTCAGTGAAGCAAATCATCTCCTCACAATAGGGCGCGAATGGCCGTAATTTTTCGTAATTCCTGCGAAATCGCAATCTCGGATCAAATTGTTGAATCAACATATTCGTTGAATGTTCATTATACAATTTGCAGACCCTTCTGGTGTCCATCTCTAAAATAATACATGCCTCTAATGTCGGGCAAAAGTTTTGGGAATGGAAAACAATACTGTTGTGATCTCGTTGAATGATAGGAGCTTGATCTTCTGTAATATTAAACCGTTTAAGCAGCAATTGGTAACCTGCATCTTTTTTATCAGATAAAGAACTCAGTAGCAAGCCAATTCCCATTCGAAACCATGCTAATCGTTTTTGTGTTGATTCGCGATCATATTCTCTGAGTTGTTCATCTGTCGCATTTCTGAGCTTTATGATCTCTTGCCTGATTTCTTTATTGTATAATAAAGCGCATTTATCTCGTAATATTCCCTTTTCAACATGTACGTGAATATTAGCGCGTGCGAATAACTCTTGACAAGACATGTCTATTCTGTTGCGCCCCTGCTTGATGGCGTCTTCAATCGAATATCCATAGGCAATGTTTTTTATTTTTGTCCATACGATTGCCGCAGCGCACATTGGGCATGGTTCATGCGTAGTCATAAGCAAACAATCTTCCAAATTCTTCTCTAATAGTTTTGAAGCCATTTTTATGACATTCATTTCTGCATGTGCCGTTGGGTCACGGTCAGTTTCTTCCGTATCATGAGCTTCAGCAATAATCTTCTTTCCCTTAACAATGAGCGCGCCAAAACCATTATTGCCTTCACGCAAGCTTAACTTCGCCTGCTCAATAGCAACGCTCATATATTTTTCGTATTCTGAAGTCATCTTCTTTCCTTTTCAGTTTCTCATCACAAGCGTTCTCTGCCAACGAAATAATTGAGATGCCCATGTTTCCGACTTAAACCTGTCATCCCATTCCAAACAAAAAACACCTTGCGGATCGCTCCGCAAGGTGTCGCGCCGCGCTTATTTCTCGGGGACTTTGATTTCGCCCGCGATGATTTTTTTCTCGGCTTCCGTGACTTTGTCAATCATCTCTTGGGTCACGAGGTCTTTGTTATTTTCATCCATGGCATAATAGACGCCATGATAGGTGACATCGCCAATCTTCACTGTATCGGCCAGGCCGAACGTTCTGACGCCAGCGGCGAATTTGCCATCCACCACATCTTTAATCGTCAAATAGATCGCCACGTCAACCTGTTTCAACATGCTGGTCAGGCCGAAATTTTCGCCGGTTTCAGCAATTTTGCCGAGGTGATTCTGGTTCGAATCCACGCCGATCACATAGACTTTGCGTTCTTTGCCAGCTTCATAGACGCCTGCGCCCGTCAGACCGGACGCATGATAAATCACCGCCGCACCTTTGTCAATCTGCGCCAACGCCAATTCTTTGCCCTTCACCGGGTCAGCAAACGCTTTCGGTTCGGAGCCAGCGTAATCACTCAAAAATTTGCAATCCGGGCAGGCATATTTCACGCCTTCGCGATAGCCCGCTTCGAATTTGTGAATCAACGGAATATCCATGCCGCCGACGAATCCGACCGTGTCTTTGCCGTCAGCTTTGGCTTTCATGCCAGCGATCACGCCGACGAGGAACGAACCGTCATTTTCCGTAAACGTCAACGACGACACGTTCGGTTGATCCGGAACAAAGCCGTCCACGATGGCGAATTTGGTATCAGGGAATTCTTTGGCAACGGCAGTAATGGCGTCCGTAAATAAGAAGCCGACGCCGATCACGAGATCAAAGCCCTGATTGGCGATCATGCGCAAGCCGGTTTCGCGATCAGCATCCGCGCCTGGCTCGATTTCCACATGTTTAATGCCGAACGCATCTGCTGCCCATTGCAACCCGCGATAGGCGGAATCGTTAAAGGATTGATCTCCTTTGCCGCCGATGTCGAACACCATGCCGACTTTCAATTCAGCCTGAGCAGCCACACTCATCCCAGCAACCAACACCATCACACACACCGCAGACAAAATTTTTTTGAGCATAATACAATTCTCCATGCAGGACGAAACCATGTTTCGTTCGCGCAAATCCACAACGTCATCGCGCATCGAAATGACATTTCGACTTACATGACTCCTTAAATAAGTTAATGGTTAGAAAAGCGTCATTGACGCTCCGGGTAATAACACCGAACAACACATTGTTCGGCGTCGAGCCAGTAGATGAATCTCTGGCTCTTTTCTCCCGCCCTGAAAGGGCAGCGGAATAGAAACAGCAGTTTTAACCGCTGGTAAAAACACAGCATGAATTCGAAACTATTTAATAATCGTCAGCCGACCTTCGACTTTCGGGTCAACCTTTCCAGCTTTTTGGATATACTCTTTCACGGCATCAGCATCCACGAAACCGGTATTGACTTGCGGCAAGTCTTTCAGCATTTTATAGCCGTCGCCACCCGCCGCCATAAAATTATTGGTCACAACTTTATAGGTTTTCTGCAAATCGAGCGGTTTGTCGCCGACCATCACGTTTTCCGCCACGCCTTTATTATTCGTCCATTTCAGGCCGGAGACTTGCAAAAACGCGCCATTGCCTGGCTCAACCGTCGCCGCATACGCTAAGGTATCCATGATCTGCTGACCGGTCATATCAAGCACGACGAGCGTGTTGCCGAACGGCTGAATGGTGAGAATGTCTTTATACGTCACCGGGCCAGGCGCAATGTCTGCCCGAATGCCGCCGCCGTTTTGCAGCGCGATCTCCGCGCCGGTTTTCGCTCGCATCGCGTCCGTCACTAAATTGGCTAAATTCGTTTCTTCAAAGCGAACTTTCTCTTTGAGGCCGTCCAGCACATTCACCGCTTCTCCGACGGGCTGATCTAACAGTTTTCCCGCCTGTTCCGCATAGGGCGTAATCGCATCCAGCATTTCCTGGTCTTCAATGTATCCTTTGTCCACGAACATGTAATACGTTTTGTCATGGTATTTGACCCGTTTTTTCATATTTACCGGAATGAGGCGATACGCGCTTTCCGTGATTTTTTCCGGCGCATCCGTGTCTATTTTCAGGTCGAGCCGCCCCACATTCTGCGACCATTCGCCAGCCTGTACGATAAGCGTCTTATTCACGATCTGCGCTTCTTTCAATTCGGTATGCGAATGGCCGCCGACAATCACGTCAATGCCAGGCACTTCTTTCGCTAATTTCAAATCCCCCGGCGATTTATAGCCGCCGCCGGAATCCTCAGAGAAACCGAGATGCGTCAGTGCGATCACAATATCCGCCTCTTCCCGCAATTTTGGCACAAGGGCTTTCGCGGTTTCGATCACGCTTGTAAACTTCAAATCTGCGGTATATTCAGGAAAAGTCAGGATTGGCGTTTCTTCGGTGGTCAGTCCAAGAATCGCGACTTTTAAGCCGTCAAATTCTTTAATGATGTAGGGTTCGACTAACGTCTCGCCAGAATCTTTTTTGACGATATTCGCGGCTAAAAAGGGGAATGTTGCCCATTCTTGCTGTTTCAATAACACCTCGCGCGGCTTATCAAACTCATGATTGCCAAGTGTCATGGCATCATAGCCAATCGTACTCATCAATTTGAAATCCGGTTCGGCGTCAAGCAGATCGGATTCTGGAATCCCCGTGTTGACATCGCCCGCCGACAGCAGCAGCACATGCCCGCCCTGTTCTTCAACTTCAGCGCGAACAATATTGACTAACGTAGATTGCGCCGCCAATCCGCCGACATCCATCACAGGATACGGATTGAATTTGAGAAAATGCCCGTGATGGTCGTTGGTATGAAGAATCGTGAGCTGATAGGTTGCGGCAAAACTTACGGTTGGACACAGATTGAGAATCAACAGGCTTGACACCAGGCAACAACATCGCTGCCATTGTTTCATTAGCTTCATGCGTTCCTCCTTTGTTCGGCGGAATAATCCGCGAAATGTCTCTTATCTTCTCTTTCAAGGTTACAACATGCAATGAACGCAGAGACGTTATGTAGAACATTTCTGTTCTGTCAAGAAGTTTTCATGCGGAAGAACGTTCGCATATCGGTTCATAAGCTCAATTCGATGTCTAAAAACTGGCGCGGATTTTCTTGATACAGCCCGGCCAACTGCTGTAATGTGCGGAAACGAATGCGATGGCTGGGTTGTTCATAACGAGGTTCTTGTTGCGGTAAATTGAGCAGCGCCGCTTTCTTGACAACCATTGCGCGAATTTTATTGGTGCGCATTTCCGGGGAACGTTCGCACGTCAGGCAAATCAAATATTCAGCGGTTTTTAACGGATACCCCAAATCCTTGCGCAGATACCCGTCGCTGAATTTTTCGGAAATCACATTCAACACACAATTCAGCACCGGCCAGAAATCCTGCTCCGAAAGCGGCACCAGCGGATTGGTTTCCGTTGTCTTTTTGATCGCTTGCAAAATATTCGCAATGGCGACGGCATTCGGAAACACCTGCGCTAACGGTTTTTCCGCCAGCGTGCGAATCAGCAGCGTTCCGTCATGAAACATGTTGAGCGAGATATTGATCTGCTCGAAAAAAGTTTTTTGCGCCCATTGCCGCCGCGCCCGCCAGACACCGACAATCCAGCCCGATCCGACTAATCCGGCGGAGACCGTCGCTTCGAACCAGTATTGCGACAATCCGCCCGCAATAAGATCGAAAATCGAATGACTCATAACACGATAAGAACCCGGCCAGGGTTCAAAACTCTGGCCGGGTTGCCTCAATTCACTGCATACGTTAATAACAACGTATTTTCAGCAAGCAAGACATGCGTCATCAGGCGCAGCGAAGCGTCAAGTCGACCGCCAATCAGGCGTTTTCCTGCTCCAAACAAGCGCGGCTCAATGGTCAGCCAGAGTTCGTCAACAAGATGCCGCTCGAAAAACATCGTGTACATCTCGCTGCCGCCGAGAATTGCGCAGCGCTGTTTACCGCGCTGCCGCAAATCCGCTAAAACCACTTCCGGCGGCGCATCGGTGAATTCAAGCGCGTCCAGGTGATGAAACGCCGAATATTTTTCCGGCGAACGCGTCAGCACGATGCGCAGTCGCTCTGGCGCGAGATGCCGCAAAATTTCGGTCTGGCTGATTTCGAACGTGTTCGCGCCGAAAACGCAGCAATCAAATTCTGTCAGTGCCGCTCGAAAAAATCGCTGATCCGCAAGCGACGCGAATGCCACGCCTTCCTCGTTGTGCCGCGTAATATAGCCATCGAGCGACATTACGGCAATGGCGATCACCTGCATCATTCGACTATAACGCTTGTTGGAGAATCGTCATCGTCTCCCGCACGCGCTTTTCATGGCATTGTCGCAGTTTTTGCGCGATATCCGGATGATCGTGTAAGACGTTCTGAAGATTGACATCTCCCAACTTTAACAGTTTTGTTTCCGTCAACGCTTGTACCGTTGCGCTTCGAGGCTCGTTCGTAAAAAACGCGCCTTCGCCGAAACAATCGCCCGCCCGCAATTTCGCAAGAAACAGGCGCGATTTTTCCGCCTGCACAACCTGTACGTCCCCTTCTTCGACCAATGTCGTAAAGACTTCCACATCGCCCGATGTAATCAAAAACATGCTCTGGCCGGCTTCTCCTTCGCGGATAATGATCTCGCCTTCTTTGATCGTCACTTCTGAAAAGCATGGCAGCAATTGCTGTTGTTCAGCCGCAGAAAGCTCGCCAAACAATGGGAATAATGCTAACGCGTTCGGACACCATCGTCGCTCGCAGATCGTCTTTAATTGTTCAAACAGCGGTTGATATTTTCGCGCCAATTCCTTGATATACTCCTGTGAAATTTCCAGCACCGCGGTGCCATTGCTGGCCATCACTGAAAATGCGCAGGCATTCATTTGCGTGAAAAACGTATGCTCGCCCCAGCATTCGCCGGGATTGACCTGAATCACGTCGGAGCGTGGACCGCAGCCATCGCTTTCCTTAATCAAATATACTTCTCCGGTGACCACCAGGAACAATTCCTTTTGTTGGGATGGATACCGCATAATTGTCGCATCTTCATCATAATAACGCGCGACGCTTTGTCGAATCATCGCGTCTTTTTCGGCTTCAGATAATGGCGCAAAGAGCGGGTTATGCAAAATCAGTTTTTCAATCGCCTCTCGTGTCAAATTTTCTTCGCCTGTCAGGGAAGGCTGCGCGTCTGGTTGGGTGAGATCGATCAGAACAGCCTGTTCTTTCGATGATGAAGTTGCTGTCGTGGTGACGCGCTCGCCAGGGGCTTGAAGCGCAGACGGCTCGTCTTCTAATAAATTGAGAAATTCCTGTCGTCCCTTTTGAAATTGTTCATCGTTGTCATTATCAGCGGTGCCTGAAATGAGGTCAACAAGGCGCTTGCGTTTTTCCTGAAATCGCGCATCCGTCTGCGAACCCTGCGGCTTCTGCTGTCCTCGCCCGCGTTCAAATGCCGCCCGACTTTTGGGCTTTGCTGCGATTTCGGTTTCGGCTTTACTGGTCGAGGAGGATTTGGCTGCAACGGATTCGCCATGTTCATCCAGAAATTTTTTGAACACCTGTTCTGTCAGTTTAATAGAGGTTTCGAACTCGATATTGGCAAGGTGGGCGAGCGCGTCGCGGTCTTCCGGGTTAAGCACTGAAATGATTTTATACGACACCAACGCGCCGAGATGCTGCCGGGTTTTGCTGTATAATTGGGCAGCAGTTTCATAATGCTTCACCGCCTCAATCGTCTCTTTTTCATTCTGGTAGAGTCGGCCTAATTTGAAATGCAAGTCTGGATTCGGCTCGCTGGTCTGCTGAAGCATGTTCTCGTAACGTTCAATGCGTGGATCGTTGTGCGTTCTTTTTCCAAATAATTTTTTGAAATCAGCCATAGTTACATGACGTCCTGACGTCCCCCCTCGTATTCGTCGAACGCAGCAGGTAAAAAGCGCATGTGCGGAATCGCTATGCAAGGTTTAATTCTCTTCTGTCAGTATTGTTAGAATAATTGCAAACCAATACCGCTCCCAATAAACAAGATTGTCAAGGATTTTTCAGAGAGAAGAAGATTCCATTCGGTTGGTTGGCAAATCGAGAACTCCGCTCAGCCAATCCACAGCCTGTCGCACTCGAACCAGTTGATGCTCAAAGAGAATTCTGTTAATTTTTTATGACGTTTCAGCGAGGCGAAATGCTCCCATATCATCCGTATATTATACCAATTTCGGTCAATTCGATCATATCCACCTGATCTCGATAGAAATGCTCTGTCGGGGCGTCTCTACGGAGTATCGCAATATTTAATAGCATTGAACCGCTAAGAGGAGTGTCAAATCTTGATTTGACAGCGAAATCAAGATTTCGCACTCCTGCG
>DF820458.1:0-1170 GCA_000739515.1 Candidatus Moduliflexus flocculans | reverse complement strand
TTCCGGCGATTTTGGATCAGCACGGATTCGATTCGCTTGATTTGTCGTCATTTTCGGAGCGCATTCCAGATGAACTCGCTCGTTTGCAGCAGCGCCTGCAAGAACTTCACGCCGAGATCGCCGATGTGAAGGCTGAACTCAAAGAATTAACGTCTCACAAGCAGTCGTTCAAAATTATCGAAGAATATTTGATGAACGAAATCGAACGCTACAAAGATATGCAACGGTTCGCCGAAACCCAGACAATTTATTTTGTCGAAGGCTGGATGAAGGCGGCTGATAAACATGCGCTCGAACATGGCCTGAGCGCCTACGCCGATTCGGTCGAAATTTTCTACGAATTGCCAGAGAGCAGCAATCCGACTGTGCCGGTCATGCTGGAGAATCCGCCGCGCTTGCAGCCGTTCGAAATCATTACGCGCATGTTCGGGATGCCGAAATATGATGAACCTGATCCCACGCCGTTTTTAGCCCCGTTCTTTTTCCTCTTTTTCGGCTTATGTTTGACCGACGCGGCCTATGGTGTCCTGTTAGTGCTGCTGATGGGCTGGTTTATGCGGAAATACGTCGTTGACGCTGGCACTCGGCAACTCGCGAAACTCCTCTATTATGGCGGCGTTTCAACGATTATCTGCGGCGCGCTGACCGGCGGCTGGTTTGGGAATATTCTGGATTACATGCCCAAACCGCTGGCATTTGTCACTGCCATCAAAAACGGCCTTATCGTGCTTGATCCGATGAAGCAGCCGCTCGTCTTTCTCGGTATGGCGTTGATTCTCGGCTATATTCAGGTTTGTTACGGCATCGTGTTGAAAATGCGCCATCGCCTCCGCAGCGGCGAAACTCCGGACGCCTGGATTGATCAGGGCATCTGGCTGCTGTTTATCAACAGCTTGTTTTTCTCGCTGATTTTGTCGGCGCTCGGCGTGGGCAACTCATTATTTGGACAGAGCATGATTGTGATGTGTCAGGGCTTCACGCTGTTGAGCGGCGCGGCGCGGGTTTGGCTGAATGACCGGGGTAATCCGCACACCATTAAGCGCATCTTCGCTGGATTATACAGCCTCTACGACATTGTCGGCATTTTCAGCGACGTGCTGTCGTATTCGCGCCTGTTGGCGTTGGGATTGGCGACCGGCGTGATCGCGATGATTATTGACATGTTCGTCC
>DF820459.1:1168511-1183318 GCA_000739515.1 Candidatus Moduliflexus flocculans | reverse complement strand
ACGCCCCCTCAATGCTCTTTTTTTTGTGCCGTGACACAATAAAAAAACTTGACTATTTTGGCCGTGAAAGGATGTGGCCAGGTTTATTGGGGAGTATTGCCAGTAATTTCTTCTAACGTTTGCATATCTATTAACAAATCATCAATCATTTCTGCTATTTTATCCTGAATTATCGTCTTTTCATTCGTATATTTTAACGCTAAGAGTTGGGTGTTTATTTCATGAAAGAAACGGATGATATGTTGGATATCTTGAAGATGCTGACTTTTTGCTCGTTCAATCGCGTTGATATTGACTTTATAGCGTGAAACGGCTGAAGAGGAGAGGGCATGGAGGCTATCAGTAAACTGTTGCTTTTCAATTTTGCGAAGGTCTTTTTCGATTTCAAGAATTTTATAGATACGCCGTTGAGCTTCATAACGAAGTTGGCGTATTTTAGGGAAATATGTGCGAATCGTTTTTTTGGTTGTGGAATCCAAATATCTGGTGGTTTGCGTAATTTCTTTATATAGTTGCAATAATTCTTGTAATGTGCTCTTATACGACCCTAACCGTTTTTTCTGATAGAATTTCCAGCCTGCCACCCCAGTTCCTGCAAAGATAATTCCTGCTATTGACCATACCACTCGATACGCTGCTATCGGGTCTTTGAGAAACAAGAAAATTAATCCGCCCGTTATCACGATAACCACCACGATTAATAACATCAGGAACAAATCAATAAAATTTTCCATGTCTATATCCCTTGCTGAGTGTTGATGCGTTGATATCGCGATTCAATTGAGTAAAATGATCCCTTCTTAATGTTTGATGTCAAGTTCGAAATACAGATTACGTAATATTTTCCGTTTTTTAAGACAGCGGAGTATCTTGATTGATTTCATAATATGCGAGATTTTTCTTGCATCGGAAATATGAAGATGCTATAGTTATTTACTAACGTGAAGTGAATAACATGAAATAAACACATCAATCTATCATTGCAAGGAGATGGAACTATGACACGTGATGAAGAAATTATCGGACGATTTGAAACAAAAGCTGGCGTGTTATTAGAACGCGCACAGAATTTTCTAACAGTCGCACTTCCAGGAGGACCTGGAATCTTTACGTATATTGTCATGTCAAGTTTAGTATCGAAAATCTTTGGCAATACCAGAGAGTTTGTGGACAAAGCGATCAGTAAGCCGTTGACCTTGCCTGATTTTGTGTATGTTGAACCATTAGAAGAAGAACTGCAAGAGTTCTTCGACGATAAGCGCTTTAAGACATTGCGCGCGGAGTTTCCTACCCAATATAGCGCATTCAGCAGCGATGATTGGGTCAAAATGCGCCGGTATTATCGCCCGCTCTATTACACATTATCGTATAAAGAACCATTTATGGTTGATATGTTTTCCTTTGAAATTCAGAGTCAGAATTATAAACGGATTATCCTGGATTATGATACGCTCCCTACCTATAAACAAGCGTTGAGCAGCATCCCGTCGGCAAAACGGCAGAGCGCTTTCTGGAACGTTGTCAATGCAATCTTGAAAGATACCGTGAATGATGTCTGGCAGAAATCCTATGGCAAAGAGTTGTTCCAAGATGCCAAGAAAATTCCTGAAGTGGCGAATCTGGTAAACGGCATCAAAACAAAAATTCGGGAACGCGTGGATATTGAAGAACTGATTTCGTTGTACAATGACATTAAGTATTTGAGTGGTCGGGCATTACCTTCTGAAACACCTGCTGAACCTGAGCCGCCGAAAAAGATGATCGAGTTTGTGACCTCCGTCCTTCCTGATGGGCATATCGTGATTCCATCAGAAGTGATTAAACGGTTTCAGTTGAAAACAGTATCGAAAATGCGGGTGCTTGTTGTGCAGGATGAAGATTGAACCAAACGGTCTGGTTATTTGGCAGAAGTTTCACGAAATAACCAGACAGAATATAACGGCGCTTGGTAGATTGCGCCGAGAGAAGGAGAACACTATGATACAAAACCGGATATACAGACTGGTGGTGTGGTTGCTGTTATTGACGACAATTTTCAGCGGTTGCGCTGCGTCGAATTTGGACATGGCAAAACAACAATATGAATTGGCCATGCAGGCAGAATATCCCTTACCCTACTACAAAGCCGCTTTAGAAGAATTAGATACTGTATTGGCAAGGGATCCCAGCAATTACCAGGCGTATGCGATGAGAGGGTTGATCTATCGCTACTTAGAAGATTATGATCAAGCGACCAAGAATTTAGAAATCGCCAAACAAGGTTCATTTGGCGCGCGTGAGCAGTGGGTGCCGACGGTGGTGAATTTAACCTATGGCGAGATTTTTCATGCGCGCGCAAGTGACGCTATTCGAGCGGGCGAGTGGGCGCAAGCGAAAAGTTATCAGGACACAGCAATCGAGTTTTTTAATAATGTCATTACAACATCCTTTCAAAATATCGATATCGCGTCAACAGGCGATGAATTAGGCGCAACGATGCGCAATCTGTATGTAAGTGCACAGGCTCGTTGGGCGGCAGCGAAATTTCAAATGGCCGTCATCGCCGGAAAATTGGAAAGCAAACAACGCCAGGAGGAAACGTTGCGAGAAGTTTCGACTCGATTAACCCCGGTGTTGGAATCATTTCCTGATGCCACGCCACTGCGGTATTATCTCGCTGAAGGATACCGGAAACAGGCATTGACCGTCCGTCAAACCGACCCCGCAGAAAGCGAGCGCTTGCAGGAACTCGCGATGTCGCAATTGCGAGCCTGCGCGGAATTGGGACTTCCGCGAGATTTGCGAAGCCCTGCGGCGCAATTGTTTAATGTTCTCTCAAAAGGCGCAGAGCCGGAAACCGAGCAAAAGATTTTAGGAGCGGCAGAGACGCCTTCCGAGACGACGGAATGATGGTTGCCTCATCAAGAACGAACCGACATGAAACGCTGAAGGATCGGTGAGATTTTCAGCGAAAAATTGTTGACAGAATTTCTCTGTTTGAAAGGTAGTACATGTGTATCGTTTGAGATGGAAAATGTTTGAATTTGGCGTTTGAAACATCACATCGTAAGTATGGCTAACAGACGCGGCAGAAGATTGCCATGATGCGAGGCCTGGTAGAGCAATGATGTATACGGTTTTTTTCTTTGCGTTGCTGACATTGTTGGCATTGTTTATCATTGTCGGATTCGTTGTGAACAATATTGGGATGTTTCAGACGCCGTTTGATATTGTGGTCGGGATGAGTTCCTGGAAACATACCTGGGAAGATGTCCCGTTCATCTATTTGATCGGCGGAAGTTTTTTGCTCGGAATGACAATTATTGTCATCAGCGTGGTCATCTTTGATGCAAAATTGAAATTGAAAATTCGCGCGTTGCGCAAAGAGGTCAAACAACTGGAGCAGGCTGTCAAAGAGACAAAATCCATGTTGCCGCAGCCAGAAGTGGGGATGCCGCCGAAGTCCTTTTCTGATACGCTGGAAGAACAGACCGATATTACGCCAGAAGATGTCGCAAAATCATTTGAAGACACCGTCCAATCAGGGGATTTTCCCAATGAACCCGACGTGACCGTGTCATCTGAGACGCCGCAAGACGCGGCGGAAATGCCTCTTTCTCAAAATGAACCTGAGAAAAAAAATGAAGAAGAACTGCCGAAAAATATTGAGGTTAGTACCCCCGAACAGCGTCAGAACACTGAAAATGCAGATTCATAACCGCGCATGACTTTTCGAAGACGCCGACGAATTCCTCCGCAAGTGAATATCACCTCGTTTATTGACGTGGTGCTGAACTTGCTGATTTTTTTTATGTTGTCCACAAGTTTTGTGACGCAACCGGGGATTCCTGTCAATCTGCCAAAAGCCTCGTCGAAGGTCAAAAGTGCTGCGCAAGAAAATACTACGATTACAATTACGGCGGACAATACCATCTTTATCAATGATCAGAAAATCCGAGACGTGCAGGAATTACGCAATATTCTCACCATGTTGCGGCAAGAACAGCACAGTGATCTGATTGTGGTAAAAGCTGACGAAAGCGTTGCTCATGGCGTTGTGGTGACAGTTATGGACATCGCGAAAACGTCAGGATTTAGTAAAATAGCAATAGCAACACGGTAACATTACACACTTGCTCCTTGCCCTGAACAGAGGTTTCCGGGCTATCAGAGCCATAAGGAGGTTTATCTAACGTGAAGACTTATGAAACGCTTGTCGTGATTAATCCTGATCTGGATGAAAGCGAACAGAATAAAACGGTGGACACTATTCAGGAAGTGATTACATCGCATGGTGGCAAAATTATAAAAGTTGACAAATGGGGAAAACGGCAACTTGCGTATATGATTCAGAAAAAACGCGATGGCTATTATGCCTTGATCTATTTCGAGGCTGCCCCCACCGCAGTTGCCGAATTAAATCGTCGTTACAAATTGATGCCGGAAGTCATTCTTCGCTCGATTGTTTTGCAACTTGATGCCGCGCAGATTGCGGATATCTTTAATGAAGGCGCCGCAGAAAAGAAAACGCCGCGCGCGAGATTTAATGCCGCATTCGACGATGAAGATGACGACGATATCCCAATGGGTTCTGATGAATTAGTGGCTTCTACGGAGGAATAAAGAATCATGTTTATTAAAAGACGCAAACGTTTTCGCCGCAAAAAAGTCTGCGCATTTTGTGTAGATAATATCAAATATGTTGATTATAAAGATGCTAAAACACTACGCGGATTCATGACAGAACGAGGCAAAATCATTCCCAGAAGAATTTCCGGTAATTGCGCCCATCATCAACGCCAATTGACGCTCGCAATCAAACGGGCGCGAAATATGGCGTTGTTACCATTTACAGCAGAGTAATTTCGCGCAGTCGCAAGCGCTTCATGCAGGAAGATGTCATACTGCTTTCCCTGAACAGAAAACTGTTCAGGGAAATTTCTTCTGATGGTCTGGGGCGAAGGGTCAAGGCCTTGTCACGACTGGCGATGGGCAGATCCGCCACTGGCACGATGAAGGATGATAGAAGAGCATTGGATGGGGGGGATATTTTTACTCAGCGTAGGAATTGCCGCGATTATTTTGACGCTCGGCTTTCTTAGGAAATGGCCGACAACGACAACGATATGCAGCGTTTGCTGCTTTTTGGTGATCGTATGCAGCGCAATTCTGCCGGAAAATCAGAGAGAATATCTCGTCGCGCAGACCAAAGCAATGGCGGAGACGCTGAGTTCCTCATTTTTTGCCCGTGATGAACAAACGCAGTTTGACGCGCAAATCGAAGCGGTGCTCGTGGTCGTGATTACCCTCGAACCGTTGATGACAGCGCTGATGATTTCAGGCATCCTGTATAGCGTGATCAGGCTTCTGTTAAAAATACAGCAAGTGCCAATTGAACCGCATGGGCAGTTTTCTGAATGGGAAATTTCTGAGCATTGTCTGTGGGTGATCATATTTGCTGGAGGATTGTATCATTTTCAGGCAACACAGGCCATCGGGCTGAATCTTCTGGTCGGCGTGGTGTTACTGTATTATTTGCAAGGAAGTTCACTTGTGATCTTTTTTCTTAAGCAGCGTCAGGTCTCAAAAGGAATGCAGCAGATTGCGTATGGATTGTTTTTTTTGCAAATTCCTTCGGTGTTTCTCCTGGTCGGATTATTGCTGACCGGGTATCGTGAGAAAGGGATGGCGCTGACGTTGGTGGTAATTTTTATCATCACAGGAATGGGATTAGCAAATGTCTGGTATGGATTTCGCAAAAGAATAAAAGGGGAATCTGCTGGTTGATAGCGCCCCTGGATTTTTTTGATCTAAGAGTTCGAAGGAGAGAATCGTATGGAAATCATTTTGAAACAACAGGTTGAAAATCTTGGCAAGCCGGGAGATCGAGTCAGTGTATCGAATGGATATGCGCGAAACTTTTTGCTTCCGAAAGGCATGGCAATTCAGGCCACGAAATCGAATCTTGCGCAGTTAGAGCATGAAATGCGCTTAATTGAACAGCAGAAGCAAAAAGAAATAAAAGACGCTGAAAAAATCGGCAACAAAATTCGAAGCTTATCATGCGTATTGAAGCGGAAAGTCGGAGAGCAGGATAAATTATTCGGGTCGGTGACCTCTATTGATATCGCGAATGCATTGAAAGAACATGGCATTGAGATTGATCGAAAAATGATCCAGCTAGAAGAGCCGATTAAAGAGCTTGGAACGCATAAAATTCCAATTGAACTTCACCCTCAGGTCGTTGTCGAATTAAAAGTCAAAGTCCAGGGAGAATGAAAATAGGCCGTTAACTCCAACTTAAGGAGGAGAGCTTCATGGCGATCACAAACGAAGAAAAAGTGCATGTGTTAGTCGTTGACGATTATGCTGAAAACGTGGAATTACTGAAAGAGTTACTTGTAACCAGCGGTTACGAGGTGACGACAGCATACGATGGCGACGAAGCGCTGAAAAAAGTTGACAAGCGGAAGCCAGACCTGATTCTGCTCGACATTATGATGCCGAAAATGGACGGGTATCAAGTGTGCGAAGCGTTGCGCAACAAAGATGAAACGAAAGAAATTCCGATTATCTTTGTCACCGCGAAAACAGAAGTCAAGGATTGGACGCATGCAATTTTTAATGTCGGCGTCAATAGCTACATCACCAAGCCGATTAACCCGAAAAAGCTGCTGGACAAAGTGAAAAGCGTCTTAAAGATGAAGCAATCTAGAGACGAACTCCGAAAAACGCGGGAAAAACTCTCGAAAACCATCGGGGAGGGCGAATAGGCGCATTTTTTTGTTTGATAGCCGTGACGCACCCTGACAGGGGGAAATACCCTGTCAGGGCTAATAAGGATGCGTTTCTGAAACGCCCCACAATTCAATCAGGCGTTCTTTCCTGATATTTCCCACTCAGTTGTCCGCACGCCGCTGAAATATCTGCCCCTTTGCTGGCGCGGATGAATGCTGAATACCCTCGATGCGCTAATATCTCCTGAAAGGCGAGCAACGTCTGTTCGCTCGGCGGCTTGTAAGGCGAGTCAGGATTGGCGTTCAGCGGAATCAGATTGATTTTGCAGCGAATCCCTTGCAGAATGTCCGCGACCTGTCTGGCATGTTCCGGCGCGTCATTGACTTGATCGACCAGAATGTATTCGAATGTAATTCGCCGCCGTTCCTGCAACGGATAGCGACGGCAGGCATCTAACAGCATGTCAAGCGGATACGTGTTGTTTATCGGCATGAGTTGCGACCGGATCGCGTTGTTCGGCGCATTCAGCGACACCGCAAGATTGATCGTAAAATCTTCCCGCCCCAATTTCTCCATTCCTGGCACAATTCCTGCCGTCGAAAGGGTAATTTTCCGGTTGGAAAAATTCAAGCCTTCTTCCGCTAGCATCAGCCGGATCGCCTTCGTGACATTGTCATAATTCAACAACGGCTCCCCCATCCCCATCAGCACGATATTCGAAATGCGCGACGTGGTCGCCGCATCGCGCTGTACAGCGAGAATCTGGCCGAGAATTTCCCCCGGCTGCAAATTTCTGAAAAACCCCTGTTTTCCAGTCAAACAAAACGCGCATGCTAATGGGCAGCCGGCCTGTGTCGAAATGCAGAGCGTGAAATGCTCTTTCATCGGGATGCAGACGCTTTCGATAAACCGCCCGTCATGTAGTTCGAACAAATATTTCCGGGTCTGATCCGCCGAGACTTGTGTCGTCGTCGAACGAAACGGATTCAACAGCGTCGTCTGTTCCAACGTCTCGCGCCAGCGTTTCGGCAGATTCGTCAATTCATCGAACGACGCGGCGCGTTGCTGATACATCCATTCCATCAACTGCCGCGCTCGATACGCCGGCTGCCCAGCCGTTTTCGCGAGTTCCTGCAATTCTGCAAAGGTATGATTCAATAAGAGGTCATTCATGATTTTTGAAATATTGCATGTTATAAATTTGAATGAACAATTCGCATTATACGGTAATTATAAACTTTTTGGGATGATTGGGGGGTGGCAACCATCTGTGCTTACATAAAATCCTTGTAGTTGGTCATCTGCTGTTTGTGGCAAGAAAAAAGAGAACAAAACAAAAAAAGAGTTGCGTCGAAACTGTTATTGAGAGATAAGCGCTCTGTGTAAGCAGACCTCACAGATTTTGAAAACCTATGAGGTCTTGTGCCAACGAATGTTGCAACCTGATGCGGAGAACGACCATGACGCCGACTTTTCCAGCCTGTCCAGACCATTTGCCGCGTGTGTTGAGCCCGTTGCGCCCGTCGCATTATGCGCTGTTGGCGTATTGGGTTTATTTTCGCCCTTCTGCGTTAAAATGTTATCTCTATCAATCCGTTCCTGGTTTGTTCGACCAGAAGCATCCCATCGGCTTTTTTCGAAAATGGGGAACACCCGCGTTTCGTAATCTTTTTGTGATGATGCCGGTCATTTGCCTCGTTCTCAGCACCCTGCTCGGCGGATTGATGATCGCCGTCGCCGCATGGTCGCTGCATTTGCCGATCAGCTTGAAACGATGGCCAGACGGAGAACTGTTAGGCATCGCGCTGGGCATGACATTAGGCATGGCGTTCGGCATGGTGGGACGCGTCATGGGCGGAGCCGCATTAAGCACGCTGGTCGGGGTGACGTATGGCATCACGGTCGGCATCCTCGGCGGGACGACGTTTATGGTCGCGTTCGGCGTGATCTTTGACGATGTCATGGATGGTATTCTGACCATCAGCGCGATTGCCGCGATTTTAGGAGGCATGGCCTTTACGATTGATCTGGAAATCGGGATTGCTTTGAGTCTCGCGTTTAGCGTCATTGCGGCGTTATCATTCGGCTCGGAAACGCTGGTGCAGGCGCTTTTAGGCGTGCGACTCGGCGCGTTGGTGGTTAGGGGCATGATGTCCATCGCCTTCGTGCTTGGCGCGTTTCGCGTGCTTCTTTATCCGATTCAATTTCTGTTCGCAGTCGCGAGCCTGTTTAATCATGCCATTCATCCGATTCGTTGGGACGAGTTGACGATTCTGCCACTGCCGTTGACGCGGCGAGTGCTGCTGAGGCGGCTGCGCGATGACGAGCAGAAAGGATTGGAATTGCTGAAAGCGACCGCGCGAAATTTTTTCCGGCGAGGGTCGTTGAAAGCCGTGTTATATAAATATATCCACCGCCATTCCCATCCGTTGCAATTCCTGTATGATTTGCTGCAAAACCCGACATTCGACGAATATTTAATGATTCCGGTCACGCATCAGGATCGGGAAGAGTTTCTCAGCGCCCGCCAGGTCTTTCTCGGAGAATTTGCGCTGCGTTCGGTAGATGCGACCAAACATCCGCGTTTCAGCCGGTCGGTCTGGTGGTTGAACCTCCGAAAACGCCACGCCACACCGTTGACGGAATTTGCCGGAATGCTCTATGATCTGTCGGTCGCGCAGCATTCCGGGCAGGAGGCGATTGATTTGACGGCCTATGTCGCCATCTATTCCGGTATCAAGCGGTTGCCGGACGGCAAAGAAATCGCGCTGTCGTATGACGCCATCGCGCAATTTCTGAATTATCGGCGACTCTCCGATCTCTTCGCGGCGGAGCAGATCGGGCGTGACCTGGCGGGAAGCCTCTTTTTCGTAGATGCCATCAGGCCACCGGTGTTGCAGGCATTGAAACGGCTTGGGCATGTCGGCGGATCGCTGCGCCGTATTCCGGAAATCGAAGGAAATATTCAGGAGCAGTTAGCGATTCTTGCCGGAGCGATTCGGAAGTTGAATGACATTGACGACTTGATTGCGCGAGAAACGATCCCGCTCGAATCCGCGCTGCTGCGGCAAATCGTGAAGCAATGGCAGCGCGTGATGCTGGAAGAAATCGGCAAACGTGGCAATGCCGACGCCGCGCTTGCGTTGATGGAAGAAACATCATAATGACTTTTTATAGGTGCAAGCGTGGAGAATAAAATCAGACAAACCTCACAGGTTTTGGAAACCCGTGAGGTTTCACTTGCCATCTAAACATTGATGGATCATGAGTCATTTGACGGATTGGGTGATTTTGCGATTCGAGCAGGTCGCGCCGTTGACATTGAAATTGTATTTTGCTGATCAGACAATGCAATTGATTGATTTTGAGCCGACCTTGCATGGCGATTGGTTGACGCCGCTGCGGGATCATGAGTATTTCAGGCAGGTTCGGCTTAATGAGGTCGGAAATTTGGAATGGCCGGGAGGGCAGGATTTTAACCAGGAAGCCTTGCATGATTGGCCTGCATTCGAATCGTATTATCTTCTTGATAAACCTCTTTCTTTGGATACGCCGTATGAAAGCGCTTATTTACAATGAATTTGGAAAGAGTATCGCCTGTCGGCAAGTCGCTGACCCGACGCCTGCGCCCGACGGCGTGGCGATTCAGGTGAAGGCGACGGGGCTGTGCCGGAGCGACTGGCACGGCTGGATGGGGCATGACCCCGATATTCGCTTGCCGCATGTTCCCGGCCACGAATTTGCCGGAATTATCGCGGCGGTGGGAAAAGACGTGCGCCGCTGGAAACCGGGCGACCGCGTGACGCTGCCGTTCGTCTGCGGCTGCGGCGTCTGTCCGCAATGCGCCTCCGGCAATCAGCAGGTCTGCGATCATCAATTTCAGCCCGGTTTCACCCACTGGGGTTCGTTTGCCGAATATGTCGCGATTGACCGAGCCGATCTGAATGTCGTCCGCCTGCCGGACGAACTCGATTTTGTGATTGCTGCGAGTCTCGGCTGCCGCTTTGTCACGTCGTTTCGGGCGATTGTGGAACAGGGAAAAACGTCCGCCGGGCAATGGGTGGCAGTGCATGGCTGCGGCGGCGTGGGGCTGTCGGCGATTATGATTGCCAGCGCGATTGGCGCGAATGTCGTCGCGATTGACATTTCAGAAGAAAAACTCGCGTTTGCGCGATCAATTGGCGCAAATGCGACGGTCAACGCTCGCGGCAGCAGTTCGGTGGTCGAACAGGTGCGGGACATCACTGACGGCGGGGCGCATGTCTCCATTGACGCGCTCGGCAGTCCGCAAACCTGTTTCAACTCGATTGCCAGCCTGCGCAAACGCGGCAAACATGTGCAGGTCGGCCTGATGCTCGCGGAGCATCGTCATCCGGCGATTCCGATGGATCGAGTGATTGCGAACGAACTTGAAATTTTGGGAAGTCACGGCATTCAGGCGCATAAATATCCGCTGCTCTTTGAGATGATTCGAACCGGAAAGGTGCGCCCGGAACGCTTGATTGGCAAGCGCATCCGCCTCGAAGATGCCGCCGACGAACTGACGCGGATGGATGCGTTTGCCGGGACGGGCGTCACGGTTGTTGATACGTTCTAACACAACAACGAATAAAAGAAGGGAACGAATTCGATGATTGTTGAATCATAAAAATGATGCTTATTGCCGCGCTGTGCTGTTTTGTTTTGCTGATCATTCTCGGCTGTTATCACGCGATATTCAAAAAAAATCCTTCTGGATTGAGCTATACAAGCGCGGTCTATCAGGTTGATGCGGAAGATGTGTGTTTTCTTTATGACCTGACCTATCAAAACGCAGCAGGAGACATTGTCGCGGAACAGCAGATTTTCGACGCGGTTTTCGAGCGGATTGCGGCGGCGCGGCGGTATATTCTGCTGGATATGTTCTTGTTCAATTCGACGGGGCATCTGCCGGAAAAGAATGTTCGCGATCTTGCCGGGCAACTGACGGCGCGGCTTGTCGAGAGACGACGACAGCAGCCGGAGATCGCGATTGATGTCATCACCGATCCGATCAATTCCGTCTATGGCGGAGCGCGTTCCCCGGAAATCGAGGCGCTGCGGCAGGCGGGCGTCAATGTCATTTATACGAATTTGATGCCGTTGCGCGATAGCAATTTGCTCTATTCACCCGTCTGGCGGCTCTTATTTCAATGGTTCGGTAACTCGCCGTATTATGGCATGTTTCCGCATCCATTTTCCCCGAATGATGCGAGTGTGACGCTTCGCTCCTATCTGATGATGTTCAATTTCAAAGCGAATCATCGCAAGGTGTTCATCGCCGACAACGGCGAACACATGACGACGATCTTGACCTCGGCGAACCCGCACAACGGCAGTTCCGCGCATTCGAATGTCGCGTTGCGAATTGACGGCGCATTCTCGCAGGCCGTGTATGCGGCGGAATCTGCGGTGGCGGTATTTTCCGGCGGAACATTGCACAGGCCACCGGCGTTCGATGGTCATCAACCCGAAGATGCTGACAAGGCTGTCACCGTGCAATTACTAACCGAACACGCGATCAAACGCGATCTGCTGGCGCTTTTCGAAGGCGCGGCGCAGGATGATCGCCTTTTGATTGGCATGTTTTATCTGACAGATCGGCAGGTTATGGCGTCGCTGTTCCGAGCAGCGCGGCGCGGCGTTGACATCCGCATTATTCTTGACCCAAGCAACGACGCCTTTGGTCGCCAAAAATACGGCATTCCGAATCAACCGGCGGCGCGGGAACTGGTCGTTAAATCAAATGAAAAAATCCGCATTCGCTGGTATGCCACGCATGGCGAGCAATATCACGCGAAATTCATTCTGCTGGAAATGCAGCGCGGTATCGCACATCTACTTGTCGGTTCGGCGAATTTGACGCGCCGGCATCTGGAAAATTATAATCTTGAGATGAATGCGCATGTCACCACCGCGCGTGCCGACTCCCCCGTCATTCGCGAGGCACGACGCTACTTTGAGCGGCTCTGGATGAATGAGGGCGGAAATCTCTACACGCTGGATTATATGCAGCATCAAAATACATCACGCCTCAAAACAGCCCTGTATAAATTCGCGGAATTCAGTGGGATTTCGACATTTTAATTAGAAGACGATTGCGTTCAACATTGTTGACCTCTTTTAATCCTTGACAATCCCGTTTTTGAGAGGCAGAACTCCTCTGAAGAAATTTTTCCGTCAATATACAACGATCACACCGACGAGGACGTCGGCGGTACAAGGCATACGCTATGGAATTCAGCACGAAGGGCAAAATCCATTATCCGCTTTTTGAAATGCCGCTGTATTATCAGCCACATGAAAAATTTGTGGAAATACCTCCTCCGCGTCGTTATCGGCTTGTCGTGATTCATTCCGGCTCCGGCATTCTTTCGCTAAATGGAAAGCAATATGCCGTGATTGCCCCGGCGTTAGGCTGTCTGAACGAGGCGACAATGGTTGAACTTGAAGGAACGTCGCAATTTCGCGCCGAGGCGATGTATTTTCATCCTTCTGTGATCAACAGCCGATTGACTTTTGCGAATATCAATATCGGTTGTTCTGAATTTCTTCAGACCGATTATAACGATGCCAATTCGCTGCTGCCATTCCGTCATGATGAACAGCGCGGCTGGCTGCACAATATCGGGCCGATGACGACACAGCGCGTGCAAGAATTGATGAAGACGCTGAAAGAACAACTGGAAACGCAAAATACGTTCTGGCCGTGTCGCGCCAGATCGTATTTGATGGAGTTCATTTTTTTAGTGTATGAACTGTATATCGCTGAGTTTGGAACGGCAGAATCAGGCGAGAAAAAGCCTCCGTTCGCCGAGCCGGAACTGCCAATTCCCGCATCTTCTGAAGAAATATACCCGATTCTGGTGTATCTCTTGAATCATTATCATCAAAAAATTACGCTGGCTGATTTAACCAGGATATTTCATACCAATCGAAGCACGCTGAACCAGAAATTCAAGTCAGCGACGGGATATTCAGTGATTGATTATCTGATTCAACTTCGGGTGCGGATGGCTTGCCAGTTGTTAAAAGATACGGAGTTAGCGGTTTCCGAAATCTCGGATCGCATCGGCTACATCGATCTGACGCATTTCGGCAGAATCTTTCGAAAATATACGCAGCTAAGCCCAAGCGCCTATCGCGAGAAATTTCAGCACGACGTTTATCCTGCCGCCTATCCTGAGAATTAGCCAGTCGGAGCGAGTTGTCAGGCACAGTAAACGTGTCTGACAACTCGCGTATTTATTGACCTTGTTGCTGTTTTACCATTCCTGAATAGACCAATTCGGTAAATTGATCGGGGGTCAGCCAGATTTTGCCCCATTTTTCATCAAATGCCTGGGTTGGTTTAGCCGCCTGGATTTCTGCAAGGGTTTTGCCTGCGTCCACGAGTGGCCTGATAGCATCACGAATGCCCGTCAGCATTGCCACATATTCTTCTAAACCGCGTTTGTCTGATAATGCGCCATGTCCGGGAATCACCACCGTTTTTTCGTCGAGCATCGGCAGAACTTGTGTCACGGCGTCAATCATGCCATCAATCGAGCCATTGGATGGCACGTCAATCCAGGGATAGAGGCCATTAAAATAGATGTCGCCGATATGCAGCACATTCGCCTTGCGAAAATAGACGATCGCATCGCCATCTGTGTGCGCATTTCCAGGATGAAAAATTTCAACGTCATCCCCATTCAGATGGAAGACCAGGTTTTTTTCGAATGTAATGACCGGCCAGGCGGTCTGCGGCAGCGGCGGCGTCTGATCTTGCACGGTGCTGACTCGCTCGCGAACCTGTTGATGCGCCAAAATGATCGCGCCATCTTTCGCAAACAGTTCATTGCCATTAACATGGTCGCTATGCCAATGCGTATTCAGAATGAAGCGAATTGGTTGTGTATTGATAGTGGCAATCGCGGCTTTGATCAATTCAACATGTTGAGGTTCTTTGCCGGTGTCAATTAAGAATATCCCGTCTTTTCCCGAAAACACTCCAATATTCCCGCTGCCGCCGATCCCTGGAATCATGGCAACGTCATTCGTGATCTGTTTCATTTCGATGTTGATCTCCT
>DF820459.1:1167034-1168327 GCA_000739515.1 Candidatus Moduliflexus flocculans | reverse complement strand
CTGCCGCCGATCCCTGGAATCATGGCAACGTCATTCGTGATCTGTTTCATTTCGATGTTGATCTCCTCAGCATAACAGAGAGATAGAGAAGTAATACAACCATAGATTAGATATACGGCAATGCTGCAAATTTTTTTTCTCCACAACATAGACATCCTCCATAACGATAACATCAAGTGTTTATTGGCGCATGCTCGCCACGTAAGTATTCACGACATGAAACAACATATACGGGTGAAATTTTTTATGAAGAGCGAATATGCAAAATCATTCTGCGCATCTGCAAAATGTCAATCTATCAACGTTTTCGGTATGTTTGTTAGCTGGAAACGCCAGTCGAATAAAAAAATTTTCTGCAACGCAAGCGAGATATTAAACTTTCTCGTTTTTCTGTCGTCAGACGAACGACTGAGAAACATGAGCGTAAAACATTATTCTTGTGGGATTTGGAACTAATTCAACATACGTCTGTTTTCCCATCGCGATTTGTGTGCGTTCACAAATCAGGAGATGGTCATATCACAACACTGATTTCAGGAGGTAAAATTATGAGAATGCAATTCAAACATTTGACATTAACGGTCGCATTATTGGGCATGGCAGCCTTGACCGGATGCAGCGACAGTGACAGCCCGACCAGCACGAAACAAAACGATTTTCCGTCGGTACAGGGGATCCAGATTAATCCGAATGCGGCAGTCTATGTGGACGATTTAGTCACCTTATCGCCGACGACCGTTGATCCGAACAATGATGAAATTCGTTATACCTGGTCAAAAGACGCAGGCGAATTCGATCCGGTCGAAGCCGTCGGGCCGAGCATTAAATGGAAAGCGCCTTCGGTTGCCGGAACCTATACGATTGTTGTGGTCGGCGACGACGGGAACGGCGGCACCTCGCAAAAACATCTCGCCATCAAGACATACGGCGGCAATCAGAGCGGCACGATTGACGTG
The DNA here is from genome assembly GCA_000739515.1 of Candidatus Moduliflexus flocculans. Lineage (GTDB taxonomy): Bacteria > Moduliflexota > Moduliflexia > Moduliflexales > Moduliflexaceae > Moduliflexus > Moduliflexus flocculans. The sequence goes on along the minus strand of DF820459.1, from coordinate 1,167,371 downwards.
ATCGGCGGTGTGCGGGCGAATCCGGTTGGCGGCACGTCAGATATCGGATATATTGATAAAGGCGATACAGTGGTATTAGTCTGGGATACTGCCAGTCCGATTACGACTGATAGCACACGACCTGACGAAACAAAATACGCCCCGGACGGCAGCCGTCTCGATCCGACGAATAACGGAGTGATTTCGACGCCGCAATATGGTTATGCTGATGGGCTGCCGGCTCGAAATGCGGCGCGGTATGCGCTGATTGGCAGAATTGAAGGCGGGGATTGGTTTGAGTTTACGCCTGGCGCTGACAGCGATGGCAATGGGATTCCCGATTCCTTCAGCGCGGTGG
>DF820459.1:1108484-1166954 GCA_000739515.1 Candidatus Moduliflexus flocculans | reverse complement strand
TGGTTTGAGTTTACGCCTGGCGCTGACAGCGATGGCAATGGGATTCCCGATTCCTTCAGCGCGGTGGCTCCGGCTCGCGGCAGACTCTTTTTAGGAATGAACGAGCAGAAAGACTTATTGCAGGATAATACAGGCTTCTGGCGGTTCGCCTTTACCATTACCCATCTCTAAGCTCGTCTTCGTTTTCGATGCCCGCGCCATTCGCGGGCATCGAAGCGGTTTCCTTTATTTTTTAGGTCTTTGCTGCAACAATCGCTTCAGCGTCTGGATCGTCAAATGCGTTCTAATGCGGCTGAGTACCTCGGCGTAATGATGGGGTTTGATAATATAATCGGCCCCGCCTGCCTCGAAACCTTTGATTTTTGCTTCGGTATCAGTCAGAGCCGTCATAAAAATGACAGGCACATCCCTGGTGGTGAAATGCTTTTTTAATTGCCGGCATGTTTCGAAACCGTCAATGCCGGGCAGCATGACATCCAATAAGACTAAATCAGGAACTGTTTGATTGACAAGCTCTAAAGCATTCTCTCCACTTTCCGCTCCGATTGTGTTAAACCCAAACTTATCAAGATAGCCGAGCAGCAAATGCAAGGTCATGGCGTTATCTTCAACGATCAAAATGGTGGCTTTTTCGTCTGTGATGGAGATTGGCTCGCCGAATGAAAGCAAGGAGTCGCGCATTTTCAACTTGCGCTGGAGTCTCTGGATTGTCAAGCGGCTTTCGATGCGTGTGGCGACTTCTTTGAAGTCAAATGGCTTGGTAATATAGTCAACTCCGCCAGCCTCAAAACCTTTGACGCGCTCTGATGTATTCGACAACGCCGTAATAAACATGACCGGAATCTCCTGAGTATGAATATTACCTTTCAGGCGGCGGCAGGTTTCGAAGCCATCTATGCCTGGCATCATGACATCTAACAGGATCAAATCCGGGTTGAGCGATTCCACCTGACGCAACGCCTCTTCACCGCTTCGCGCTATCACAGTTTTCAAATTCAGACGCTCCAGATATTCGATGAGGACGTATAGGGTTAATGGGTTGTCTTCAACGATCAAAATGAGTGATTTGTCTTCGGTTGTCACGGCCTTCCTCCTGTGAATGACTTCGAGACGATGTTACTGCGCGGCAGTGTGTTCATATAATTGAAGCGTCTGGGAAATAATGCGCTTCCAGGAATAGTGTTGCGCCTGAGCGTACCCGTTCTCAGAAAATTCCTGTCGAAGTTGCGCATTGTCAAGTAAAACCTGAATTCCGTCTGTTAGCGCTTGTCCTGAGGCTGGCGTAACCGGAAAACCTGCTGTGCCAAGATGCTCCGACAGCGATGAGTCATCGGCATACACCACTGGCGTTCCGCACGCCATCGCTTCTAACGGCGGAAATCCGAATCCCTCGTATAAGGACGGATGAACAAGCAAGGTGGCGGCTGAATAGAACTGCGGCAGATCGTTGTCTGGCACATAATTCAAAAAAATGAACGAATCTTGTACTTGATACCGCGCAATCAGCGCATGAATGTCTCCGATATAGCGTTCATCCGTTTTGCCTGCGATCACGATGCGATACTCTCGCCGCAGCCGTTCGGGTAACAACGCCGCGGCTTCAATCAAATACGCCAGGCCTTTGTATGGGTCTTGCCGTCCCACGTATAATAAAAATTTTTGCGGGAGATGGTAGCGGAGAAAGAAATCGGGTTCTATCGAAATTCCCTGACGAAATCGTGATTCAAGACCGCACCAGATGACATGAATCTTCTCGGCAGGCATGCGCAGCAGCCGCATGATGTCGCGTTTTGTATGTTCTGAGGCGGTCACAATTGCATCAGCGGAACGCAAAATTGTCGAGGTCAGCAGCGGGAAACGATAAAAAACGCGCCAGATCAGCCGCGATTTTGACAGCGCCTTTGGAAACAGAAACGGAATCAGATCGAAGACATTCACGATTTTTTTATAGTGCCCGCGAAACGGCGACGTTAAATAATGCGGCGCATGAAAAATGTGCGGCGCGAGATCGCTGATGGCGCGCGGCGACAACGCCATGTCTTTCAAGGAAAGCAGGCCATACGGGTGGGCGACAATGCGACTCCCCGCCAGTGTCGGCGGCGACAAATGATGAATGAGCGTGTGTTCCTGCCCAATCAGCAGATATTCATGTTCCGGTTCTTCGGCAACAAGGTGCGTGACGAGGTTGAGCGCGTAGCGGCTGATGCCGTCAATCTGTTCTCCTCGTATCCAACGTAAATCGAGAGCGATTCGCATACGGAGTTATCCTCGAAAGACTTCCTGATACACGCGATAGGTTTCTTCGGCTGTTCGCGGCCAGGAAAAATGTTGAGCGCGCAGTCGGCCTGCTTTTTTCATCTGCTCGCGTTTTTCAGGATTTTTTAACACCGTGTTGATTCCTTCCGCAATAGATTCAGAGGCCGTTGGCGTCACGAAGATCGCGGCGTCTCCCGCAATTTCAGGCAATGATGACACATTCGACGTGATGACTGGCGCGCCATAGGACATGGCTTCAACAACAGGGAGACCAAAACCTTCATAAATAGACGGAAATACAAACGCTTCGGCCCCGGAATATAAAAAGGGGAGCGTGCTGTCTGGAACAAAGCCTGTTAATACGACTGACCGCTCAAGGCGCAGTTCCGTGATTCTCCGTTCGATCTGCTCGCAGAACCAGCCTTTTCCTCCTGCAATGACCAACTGAACGTCATCGCTGATGTGCCGCTCTGTGCGGAGCAAAGCAAATGCCTCAAGCAAGCGATCCAAATTTTTCTTGGGTTCGATCACGCCAACAAACAGCAGATAGGGCTGGCGAATGCCATAGGGTTCGAGCAGGCTGCGGCGTTGCTCCTCTGCATCTTGCGGCAGTGATAACGGAGTATAACCAAGATGAATCACGCGGACTTTTCTCTCTGTTACGCGGAGATACCGGCAAATATCCTGTTTCGAGTGTTCAGAATCGGTGATGATGATGTCGGCGGTCTGCGCGGCGCGCGTAATGAATAATTTAAAAAAGAGAAGATGCTTTTTCGGCACAAGCTCAGGGAAAAAGAGCGGCACTAAATCATGAATGGTGACGACATAGCGGCAGATCTTCCTGATGGGAAGCTCGAAATTACAGACGCCATGATAGACATCAATCTTCTGTTGTCGTAAGAGCGGAGGAAGCGACCAGTTCGTCCAGACGATGCGGCGCTGGCATGAGCGAGTAACGACTTGAATGCGGTCTGATTGCGCGAAAGCGCTCTCCAGAGGCGCGGGGAAAAATGAGGCGCGGTCTATCGGCCTGTCATAGAATAAAATAATCTGATCGTCTGTCTGCGGCGGCTGCTGGAGGAATTCGAAAAAAAGGGATCGGGTATAACGCCCGATCCCTGTATTCACGTGAAATAAACGCGCATCAATCCCGAGTCGCATAGGCGGTTAGATCGGCCTATTTTCTTTCTTCATGTGGAACATCAGAGGATTTTGTAAAAACGGGACTTTATGCGGGCGCAAATACCGCACGTCAACGATAATTTTTTTATTCGCCGGGTCAACAGTGACTTTAATATCTTTATCGCTGACCTTTGCGTTCTTCATCGCGCCGATCAGGGTCTTTACCTTCTGAACGACAGCATCTTTCACCTTTGCGTCATCATTCACATTCACAAAGATCAGATTTAACTTCTCATTATTAAATTCATCTTCGAACGTCCACTGATCGTAATAAATCGGTATCAGTTGGACGCAAACAAACCCGACGACAACTAATACGATTAACCCAATAATGACTCCCACATTGGAGCCGCCGCGTTCATTCATTCGTAATGTCTGTTTTTCCATAGAGAATTCTCCTTATTGTGTCTGTTCGCGAACATCGCCAAATCTCCGCAACCGCTGTTGATAATCCAAAATCGCTTGATAAAACTGCGGTTTTCGGAAATCAGGCCACAAGATCGGCGTGACGTACAACTCCGCATACGCTAACTGCCAGAGCAAAAAATTACTGATTCGCATCTCCCCGCTTGTCCGAATCATGAAATCTAATTCGGGCAGGTGCGCGGTTGATAAATAACGAACAAAAACGTCCGCTGATAAGTCTTCTATATTGAATTGCTTATCGCGAACATCATACACGATTTTTTTTACGGCGTCAAGTATTTCGTTTTGTCCGCCATAATTTAACGCCAAATTCAGCGTCATCCCGGTGTTTCGGCTGGTCGCTTCAATCGTCTTTTCCAGCGCTTTCCGGGCACGTTCCGGCAATTCTCCGGTGCGACCTATTGTGGAAAGTCGGATATTATTGGCATTCATGGTCTTGACTTCTCGCTTCAGGTATTCCACTAAAATCGCCATGAGCGCCTGCACTTCCAACGCCGGGCGCTTCCAGTTTTCTGAGGAAAACGCATACAGCGTTAATGCCTGAATCCCAATATCAGCGGCGGCTTCGACCACTGCTCGAACAGATTCGACGCCAACGCGATGTCCTTCGATGCGCGGTTTGCCTTGCTGTTGCGCCCAGCGCCCATTGCCATCCATAATAATCGCCACATGTCGCGGTAATTTATTGGGATTCAACTGCTCGCGTAGCTGCGCAAGAATCTGCTCTTCACTTGAATGTTGCTCGTGTCGGCTCATTTAAATTTTGAGAATTTCTTCCTCTTTTTTTGAGGTCAGGTCGTCTATCAGTTTGATGAAATCATCGGTAATCTTCTGAATTTTCTCTTGCCCCTGCCGATGTTCATCTTCTGTAATCTTTTTCTCTTTCTCAAGTTTTTTTAACGCCTCATTTGCGTCCCGCCGAACCTGCCGGATAACCACCTTTTTATCTTCCGCCCGTTTTTTCACGACTTTGGCAAGCTCTTTGCGCCGTTCTTCTGTCAACGTAGGGATGACTAAACGGATCACCTTGCCATCATTCGAGGGGGTAATGCCTAAATCTGAACGCAAGATCGCTTTTTCAATCTCTTTGATAACGCTGACATCCCAGGGTTGAATGACAATTAGCGAACTTTCCGGCACGGAAAGCGTCGCCACTTGATTCAGCGGCGTCGACGTGCCGTAATATTCAACCGTTACGCCGTCTAATAAGCCAACAGACGCGCGTCCGGTGCGCACTCCGGAAAACTCATGCTTCAAAATCTCAATCGCTTTCTGCATCTGCCCTTCGGAATCTTTATAAACCTGTTGTAGCATACGCATAGAGATGGAAGCCTCAGGGAACAGCTTGCTTGCCAGGCTGCCCTGTCGGCTTGCATCTGTGTTATTTATGCACGACGGTGCCTACAGCCTCTCCAGAGAGAATTCGTTGAATGTTTCCTGGCGTTTTCAGATCGAACACCACAATCGGCATGTCATGTTCTAAGCAAAAAGAAATCGCGGTTAAATCCATGACTTTGAGTTGGCGCTGCAACACGTCAGCATAGGAAATGCGGTCGAAACGAACCGCGTTGGGGTCTTTTACCGGGTCTGCCGAATAAATGCCATCCACTTTGGTTGCCTTAAAAATGGCATTTGCTTCGATTTCGACGGCGCGTAAGGCGGCGGCGGTGTCCGTAGTAAAAAACGGGTGGCCAGTTCCGGCGGCAAAGATAACAATCGTGCCTTGCGTGAGCGCCTGAACCGCCTTTTTGCGGTGGAATGGCTCCGCGATTTGCCCCATCGGAATCGCCGTCTGGATGAGCGTTGGCAGGCCGAGGCTTTCGAGCGTTTCCTGAAGCGCCACACTATTGATGACGGTGCCGAGCATGCCCATTAAATCTCCGGAGGCTCTGGGAATGCCGCGCTGCTGCCCCTGCACGCCGCGAAAAATATTCCCTGCGCCGATCACAATGGCGACCTGCACGCCGAGTTCGACCGCGCTGCGGACTTCTTTCGCCAGATAATCCAGCATTCCCCCATCAATCCCGCTTTCATTCGGGCCTGCCAGAACTTCTCCGCTTAACTTTAACAGAATGCGCTGATATGTTGTTGCTGCCATGCTCAAAACATCGAACGCTGATTGGGCTGATGGGGCTAATTTTCACGGATGTTTCAGTGAATATCTGTCTCATCAGCCATGTCAGCGTGTTCGTTCAGTTATTTCTGGGCTGCTTCGCGCTGTGCGGCGACTTCAGCGGCCAAATCTTTTTCTTCTTTCTCGATGCCTTCGCCTAAAACGAAACGCACAAACCGGCGAATATTCAGGTTTTCCCCTAATTTCGCCACCGTATCGGTGACAAGCTGCTGGATCGTTTTATCAGGGTCTTTGACGAATGGCTGTTCATATAAACAGACTTCGCTGTAATATTTATCAATTTTGCCGTCAACAATTTTTTCAATGACATTGGCAGGCTTATTGGAACCCTCGAACTGCGCCCGGTAAATTTCCCGTTCTTTTTCAACGATCTCTGCCGGCACGTTTTCGCGTTTTAAATACAACGGGTTGGCTGCGGCAATGTGCATGGAGACATCTTTCACCAATTGCTGGAAGACATCGGTTCTTGCCACAAAATCGGTTTCGCAGTTCACTTCGACAAGCACGCCGAGTTTTCCGCCGCCATGAATATAGGAGGCCACTGCGCCTTCACTGGTGACGCGGCTGGCTTTTTTCGTGGCTGCCGCTAACCCTTTTTTGCGTAAAATTTCGACGGCTTTTTCAAGATTGCCTTCGCTTTCGGCAAGGGCTTTTTTACAATCCATAATGCCTGCGCCTGTGCTGGCGCGGAGTTCCTGTACGGCTTTTGCGCTGATTTCCATGCTGACTTCTCCTTCGGTCTGCGTGACGACCTGCTTCACGCATGTGTGATCATATTTTTAATCGTCATCTGTGTCTGGATGACGAGATGGTTGGGTTATAAAAATGACCCCTCCAGTGACACGCAATCATCTGGAGGGGTAGTAACAATCAATCACATCTGATGACAAGACACCTGCATTGCCCTGAACAGGATGTCTTTTCGAAACGGGAAACGCGAGCGCGTTACCCTTTATTCTTCGTCCTTGTCCTTGTCATCATCGGCAAATTCTTCAGCATACTTATTCAAGGATTGAGGTTTTTCCTCTCCATCGCTCTCTTTGCTATTTCCGATAAGGCGACTCTGTCTCAGGTCTTTTCCTTCCTGAACCGCATCGGCCAGTTTTGAGGCAAATAATTTAATGGCGCGAATCGCATCATCGTTGCCCGGAATCACAAAATCAATTTCTCCAGGGTCACAATTGGTATCAACAATTGCAATAATCGGAATTCCAAGAGTTCTCGCTTCATGGACGGCGATTTTTTCCTTTTTGGGGTCGATGACAAAAATGGCATCAGGCAGCCTATCCATGACTTTGATTCCACCTAAAAAACGTTCCTTCCGTTCGCGTTCCCGCTCTAATTCCAGCACTTCTTTTTTGGTCAAGAGCGCGGCTTCGCCCGTTTCTTTCAACTGTTCCAAATGGCGCAAGCGTTTCGTGCTTTTTTGAATCGTGCTGAAATTCGTCAGCGTGCCGCCGAGCCAGCGCTGATTGATATATGGCATGCCGCAACGCGCCGCTTCTTCGCGAATGGCGTCTTTGGCCTGTTTTTTGGTGCCGACAAATAAAATCGTGCCATTATTGGCAATAGCGTCCACCAAAAATTCATTGGCTTCTTTAAATTTTTGCACGGTGGCCTGGAGATTGATCACATGGATGTTGTTCCGCTCACCGTAAATATACGGCTTCATCTTCGGATTCCACCGTTTCGTCTGGTGTCCGAAATGAACGCCAGCTTCGAGCAATTCTTTCATTTTAATGGTACTCACGAGTCTTCCTCCTTCGTTGGTTATTCGCGTGTTCTTCTCGTTTTCTCAGAGAACCTGCCCTCGTTGCAGCAAGCACCCCTCTCAGAATCAAAGAACATGAGAATTCTTTTTCGAATGAATATCAGGTACCCCTGAATTTTAACGTTTAGAGAACTGGAAGCGTGCTCTGGCTCCCCGCTGCCCGTATTTTTTACGTTCTTTCATGCGTGAATCGCGCGTCAAAAATCCCGCTTTTTTCAAGACCGGGCGATTGTCCAACGCGTTGAAAGCGACCAACGTCCGGGAAATCCCGTGTTTAATCGCGTCGGCTTGCGAGGATTTGCCTCCGCCTGCCACCGTCGCCACCACGTCGAAATCATTCAGATTCTTCGTCAGGCGCATCGGCTGTTTCACGATCATGCGGTGTGTTTCTCTGTTAAAGTATTCATCCAGCGTTTTGCCATTGACCGAAAAACGGCCTTTCCCTCTGCGCAACCAGACACGAGCAACCGCAGTCTTGCGCTTTCCGGTGGCATACACCTGATCAGCGACCGAACCTTCCGGCAATTCATGATCCAGCGCCGGATCACGATCTCCGTCGTCCACATCAAATATCGGTAAGGTCGGCACTCCCAGATCTTCTTCTTCATTCATTTTATCGTAACGATATTCCAGATCTGACACGGGCATCCTCCATTAATTGTTGTAACGTGGTTGAAGGGTTAATACTTCCGGCTGCTGTGCGGCATGCGGATGGTCTGGCGCGGCATAGACTTTCATCTTTTTGTACATCGCGCGACCCAGCCGATTTTTCGGCAGCATCCGTTTCACCGCTAATTCCAGCATCTGTTCCGGTTTGCGGGCTAACATCTCTTTGGCTGTCATGGATTTGAGACCGCCCGGATAGCCGGTATGGCGATAATAAACCTTATCGGTCAATTTCTTGCCGGTCAGGCGAATTTTGTCGGCATTCACCACCACGATATAATCGCCATTGTCAATATGGGGCGAAAAATTGGGTTTATGTTTGCCGCGCAAGCGTTTCGCAATCTCGACAGCCAGACGCCCTAGCACAACATTTTGAGCGTCAACGACATACCACTTGTGTTGCACATCTTCTTTTCTGACAAATTCCGTTTTCATAATTTCTTTCCACTCCTCAAATTTCAGGGCAATGCTTGATTGATAGGCTTGTTACAAGCGTTACACGTCTATAAAACGCGCAACTTTTTTGTCAAGCAAAAATTCGTATTCGTTCCCTTCTTCTATTCGCCGGTGTTGAATTCCTGCGTCTCGCCTGTGATCTCAATATTGTCGCGCCCCCGAACCTCTTCCAGAATCGCCTGCGATACCCAGAGTTCTTCGAGATGCAGCGAATTTTTCATCCTGAGAATGCGCGGGCGGCTCAAGTCAGCGCGACCGCGCGACCGAAGCGCGTAGGCGAGGCCGGTGCGCTCGTCATCCACAATAATCGGAATAAAACCGCGATCCAAAAAACTGCTGGTAACGACATTTTCGTAAGTGGCACGCAAATCAATCTTGTCGAAGACGCGGCGCGTGATGATGTCTGCTAAGCCTATGCCGATGGCGTTGCCGTGCGAGCCGTCGGTTAAGTCTAACAGCATGATGCTGGTAATGTCGGGATACTCCGGTTCTGGCTCGCCTGGAATTTTGATTCTGCCGATAATATTCGGGTCAATGCCGACGCCGGAAATGTCCTTGCCGAATTCATCCACAATCAGCACGTCAATCTGGCGTACCGGCAATTTCGGCATGTTCGCCTTGACCCAGTCGAGCATCTGCATTTCTTCGCGTTCGATATTCGCCGGAAGGAGCGCCCGAATCTGTGCCGTTTCGTCATACGCATTTTCGGCGATGGCGACGCCGAGCAGAATTTTGTTGGATTGAAGCACCTGCCGCGCTGTCGGTACAAGCAGTTCTTTCAGGCCGCGAAGGCCGTAGCCATGAATCACGAGTGCCTGTTTATGCTTGCCGAGGCCGATCACCGCCATTTTCATCAGGCCGCTTTCAATTGCACCATGATAATCGGTATGGACTTTCACGCGATTAATGAGAATCACACCGTCTGATTCGTAGGCGTATTTGTCCATATAGACGGGATGCTCAAGTTCGCCTTGCGGCAGTTCGACCACCTCCATCGAAGAAAGAATCGGCGCGCCGATAGTGGCGGCTGTGATGCCGTAGCCTTCCAGGACAGCGCGTTGCCCTTCTGCGGTCGCGCCACCATGACTCCCCATTGCCGGGACGATAAACGGCTCTCCCCCCTGTTCTTTTACCCATTCCGCCGCTGCCTTCACGATGCGTTTCAGATTGGCAATTCCCCGGCTTCCCACTGCAAGCGCGATATGTGCGCCATTCGCGATGTTCACGCCTGACGCGCTCATTTGCTGGCGTACCACCTCTTCGATCTGTTTGTCGTCAATTTTCGGCCTGTTAAATGTTTGTCGTATCTTTGTCAGTACCATCTAATAAATGAAGGTTGCTGGCGGCGATATTGTATCGCCGCCGCGCCTCCGCAAGAATAAAGTCGTTAAAACGTTGTTTGATTCGTGATTCCATCGTTAATGTTCTCTCCTTTCGCGATTCCGTCGGGTAAGACGATATTCGTCTTTGGCGTGGAGTTTTCGTTTTTTATTTCTGACATCCAGCCGCGACCGATCATGCTTGCGCATCGCAAGCGCGTCAACTTCGCGCAACTGCCTGAGATAATTCCGATAGCGCCGCTCGTCAAGCTCGCCATGTTGGATGGCCGCAAGCACAGCGCAACCCGGTTCGCTGGTATGCGTGCAATTGCGAAAACGGCATGAATCGAACAACATGTCAATATCCGCAAAACTTCTGTTGATGTCCTCTTGCTCGCCCCAGATTTTGACCTCGCGGATGCCAGGATTGTCAATCAATACGCCGCCCGCAGGCAGCGGAATCAATTCCCGATACGTGGTGACATGCCGCCCTTTGCCCGTGACTTCGCTGATCTGTCCGGTTTTTTGCCGGTCAGCGCCGAGGAAGGCGTTAATCATGGTGGATTTGCCCACGCCGGATGAGCCGAGAAAACAGGCCGTACAGCCTGGCGTGAGATATGGCGTCAGTGCCTCAAGTCCGCGTTGTTGGCGAGCGCTGACGCAAAAGACCGGCGTCTCGGCGGCAATCGCCTGAACCTGCTCGCGATACCGCGCGAGATCATCCTGTAAATCGGCTTTATTCAGCACAATCACCGGCGCGATGCGATTCGCGCGGAGCAGTGTTAAATAGCGCTCGAGCCGACCGAGGCTGAAATCGTCATCCAAACTGGTGACGATGAAGCCAGTATCAATGTTGGCGGCGATCAATTGCTCTTCGGTGGTCCCGCCGATGATCATAGATTCGCCATGAATGGCGCGAAGCTTTCTTCCGCCTGAAATCGGCGGCGTGCGAGTCAAACAATTTTTGCGCGGCAGAACCGCCTGAATCAGCATGGAATCAGCGAGTTGAATCGCCACCCAATCGCCGACAGTCGGCAATTCCCCCGGCGTCTGCGACTGATAACGAAATCGCCCCGACAGCCGCGCCGGAGATTCGCCCTGTTCATGGAAAACCACATAACTCTGCTTTTGTACCATCGCCACTCTGCCGGGAATCAAGCCTTCGGCCTGAAATGGCTGAAATTGTTCTGAGAAAAAAGAATTCCATCCAAATGATGTTAAATGCATGTCGTTTTTTACGGAACATTCTCGCGAATGCGCGTCTCGCTGAATTGTCGCGGAATACCCGTGTTACTTGATTGGTTGTGTAATTTGTGCAAATGCCATGTGTGTTCTTGCGTCTCAACATAAAAACTTGCGATGTTTGCGTATATTTCGTTTACCATAGTGATACCCTCCGCTGAATTGATCTGAAGAATGGATCGCGGAATTTCTGCGCAGCCGCCCCAGATCGGAGATATTTTTATTTTACGTAGAGACGCCCTGCCGGGGCGTCTCTACCGTGATGATGCTACTCCAACAATCGCGCCACATAGGGCGATGTAAATTCCTCGGCCAGAATATCCATCAGCACGCCGTCGTATTTGCGGTTACCGATGATGCGCGCCTGCCGATGGCGCCCGATTTCCTTGAACCCGATTTTTTTATAGCATGCGATGGCGCGTTCGTTAAATTCCATCACGCCGAGCATGACGCTGTTCAAATTCAGCAGCGTGAAGGCGTAATCTAAGAGTAACGTGATGGCGTCCTGGCCGTAGCCGCTGCCCCAATAGGTTTTGTCGCCGATAAAAATTCCGAGCATGGCGTGGCGGTTCACCCAATCGAGATTGAACAACAGGCAGCGCCCGATCAGCGCGTCTTTGTCGTTATCCACGATGCTGAAAATATGCGCCTGATTCTGGATGATGTTTTTGACATCCTCCTGCGTCTTTTCCAGCGCAAACGGCGTATAGGCCTCGTCGCCGAGCGGCAGCGTCACTTCGAGATCGTTAAACCACGCCGCCCATTGCTCCGCGTCTGCCGTGCTGCATGGCGATAAATAACATTTTTTCCCGACAAGTTTTCTGTAATGTGACATTTTTAGCGAAACCACGAAACACACGAAAAAAATAGCACACTGATTGGGCTGATCATGCTGAACAATCCTGATCACAAGATCATCAAAAAATCAGCGTCAATCAGTCCAATCAGGTCATCAGTGTTCTATTCTTTTCGTGTGTTTCGTGGTAAAATACTAAGATTTGTGAACAAGAAAGAGAAAGCGGCAGTCGAAATCGCGGTTCGACTGCGTGCATTCCCCAAGACGATTCTGATAGAGAAATTCGTTATCTTCTGCGAAAAACGCCTCGCGCAATTCTTCTGCGACTTGTTGCTTCAAGCGCCAATGCGCCCGGTTTTCCGCGCTGAAATTGACCGACGTGAAGCGGTATCCAACTTGCGAAAAGCGTTGCGCCATCAATGTTTCTTCCGCGTCGAGGCGGCTCTCATCCGCTCCTTCAATGCCCCGACCTTCATCTGAAAAAATCGCGAGTCTTCCGCCCGGTTTCAGCAGGGCGTACAGCATCTCTAACCAGGGTTCGAGCGGTTCGATGAAATAATGCGAATCAATCGAAATGATTGTATCGAACGATTGCTCCGGTTCATCCAATCGGCTGATGTCTCCAACCTGAAAATGCAAGCGTTTTGTTGCTGCTGCGACACGCTGCCGCGCCTGCTGAATCGCAACCTCCGAAATATCAATCCCGGTATAACACGCGGGCTGCCGGTCATGGAGATATTCGGTCAAATAACCGTTGCCGCAGCCCAAATCAAGTATGCGATCTTTGGGGCGAATTGCCAATCGCTCTAAAAGCATCTCGATTTGTTTCATGTCCGCCATGCCATGCTGACAGAGGTTCTGGCCGTACACCCGCTCGCAGAGCTGCGCGTGCGCCGGGCTGGCGTCTGCGCGAGTAAAAAATTCATCGTAAAATGTTTGTACGCTCATAAAATAGCTGATTCTGTAGGGGGGCAAACACTTGCTTTTGCGACCTGATGAAGCGAGGTGTGACATGTGGCAATATCGCAAAAACAAGCAGTTGCCCTCCTGATTGTTATTGCTCGAATAGACGTTCCCATTCAGGCAGATGGCGTAATGCCGCGAATTCTTCGCGGGTTTCCGTGAAGGCGAAATGCTGCCAGCCGCCTTCGATAGCGCGGCGCAGATAGTCGAATGCGGTTGATGTTTCGCCGACCCCAGCCGCCGCAATTGCCGCCGTATGATACCAGTAATGCGGCGCATCCGGTTTTAATGCGAAACTTTGCGCATAGGATTCGGCGGCTTTCGCGTAACGTTTTTCCTGAAGATGCCGCCAGCCGATTTCCGCGAAATAGACGGCGTCGTCGAACAGTTGCAAGTGAAATACGTATTCCTTTTCTTTGACAAAACCGACCTTTTCCGCGGTTTTCCATGAACCGATATTCCCGGCGTTGCAATGCCAGCCGATATGTGTGAAGCCGCGCTCGAAACAGTCGGCGACGGTCGCCGCAGTGATGATGGCCGCTAATCCGCGACGACGATAGTCCGGCAGCGTGTGAATGCCGACTTCGCAGCGCTCTCCGCTGGCGCAATCGCCAATGCACCATGAGACGATATTGTCATTATGCAGCAGGCAAAAGCCGAAACCACGTTGCAAAAATGGCTCGACTCCGCCCCAATTCGCCTGCATCCATTCGAAAATATGTTCCGGGACGCGCCCGGCGCAGCGTTCCAACAGTTGCGCATCAAGCCGGTGAACCTGATACTCTGCTGGAATCTGCGCCGTCCAATCGAAGCGCAATTCTGTACAAGTGTATTTCAGACGGTGTTCCGGCAGCGGAGCGCGTTGCGGAAAAAGCTCCGGCAGCGCCGTTTCCCATGCTTGCGGGAAGATGGCGAGGTTGATCGCGTCGTCGTGCGCTCGCAATGTCTCGCCAGTATCGCTGATGTGACGCAGTAAGTCGCGTAAACCTGCGTTAAACGCCGTATTATTCGACGTTCCCGCTAAAAAGTAGCCTTCAACCGTACAGATGAACGCGACGCCTGGCGATTCGACATTGTCTGCATAAATTTGGGTCGGCGTGCTGTTTTCAAGCGCCGCCCGGATAATCAAATGATGGTCTAAATCCTGAAATAAAGGGCGAACTCGTTCATAATCGCGTGGTGTCAGCTCGTAAATCATATTATCTCCTTCTGCCAGACCTCACAGGTTTCAAAAACCTGTGAGGTCTGTATGTTTAAATCGTTCGCAGCACGAACACGCCCCAACCGAGATACCGCCGCCCGTATCGAAGATAGGTACGGCGATTCTTGTTGATCCATTCGGAAAGCGCGGGCGCATCGGGATCATTTGGATTGGCGCGCAGGAAATCATCTATAGCCATCCATTGCGGCGCTTCGTACCGATCCCAACCATCGAGATTGGCTAAGACCATTTCGACAAGTTGCACGCCGGCAGATTCGAATCTGGTCAGCATTTCATCTAAGGACGTATAATCATCTTTGCTAAAACCAAACGCCTGACATGCCGGCTCAGGCGGCTGTTCATTCCAGTACGGCTCGCCGACCAGAAGCAATCCTCCTGGTTTGAGCGCCGGCTTCATCAATTCTAATGTGCCGAGCAAACCGTTGCCGATCCAGGTCGCGCCAACGCAACTGACGATATCAAAATCGTGCGTAGCTTGAGGATATTTCCCCGCGTCGCCAAGAATGAATGTAAATTGCTCGCTGACGCCGAGTTCTGCTGCTCGCTGTTTCGCGGCCTCTAAAAACACCGCGCTGATATCAACGCCAATGCCGCGAATCCCGTAAGTCTGCCCCCAACGACACAACATTTCGGCCTTTCCGCAGGCCAGATCAAGCAATCGCATTCCTGAATGCATTCGGCAGATGTCGCCTAACAGCATTAATTGTTCTTCAGTAAATGGGTTCAGAATGCGATGATATGTTTCAGCGATTTCATGAAAACGGATTGACATGATAATTCTCCTTAATTATTGGGCGAAAACGCCCATTGTCATAAAAACATCATTGTTAGTGAAATTTCATTATTATTCTGCAATTTCAATTGCAGGGGGATAGATAAGCAAACCCGGCTGGCGGTTGCCTTGCTTGACTTCATTGCAATACGCTGCAATCGTCGCGTTTTTCTCATCAAGAATCTTGATCATGGCCGCGTCCCAAGCCTCGACATGACTTTCATAAGGAACGCTCAAATATGCCTTGACAGCGCGTGAATTCGGATACAGCGGCAGTCGAAGCCGCGTTTCATCGCACCCTTCGAGTTTGCTGCGCAGATGCGCTAACAGCAAACTGGCAGTCTCTTTGTCTTTCGCTAAAAAGAGCTTCACATCCGCCGGATTGTCGCGATGATAGCGGAGATAGCCGAGCAACTCGCCATTGCGCTCGACCGCGTAACTTTTGATGTGCGCGGCATGGCTGACCCACTCCATCAGCGAATCGCCGGGAAACAGCGCGAGGTCAACGTCATCGAACCAGTCGTGCCACATCGCCGCAAATGCTGGAATGTCCGCCGGTTGAATGAGCCGCTCCTGAACGCCTTCTGCTGTTCCGGTAATTTGTTCAATCGCGACTTTAAGGCGGCACGCGCCGAACATGCCGGTCTGATAGCCAAACTTGTGATAATAGGTCGGATGCCCTAACAAAAACGCGAAGGCATACCCTTTCGCGGCAGCGCGTTGATGCGCGACCGCCATCAACATCTGGCCGATGCCCTGTTTTTGATACTCAGGATGCACGGCAATCGGCGCTAAACTGACTGCTCTGAGCGTTTCGCCGCCGACCCGGATATGATAGGGATAGTAGAGCGCATGTCCGACGATTTTTCCGTCATGCTCTGCCACAAACGCTAATTCCGGATCGTAGTCGCGCCCATGCCGGAGCAGCGCGACTAATGCGACTTCAACCACGTAGGAACGCTGGGTCGCGTCTAACATCGAATAAAAGGCTAATTCATTGATTTCGGCGATCTGATTATAATCGCCGGGGTGTTCGGTTCTAATGGTCATATTCATGATGGTTCTCCATATTTTGTTGAGCGTGATGCACTGGCGGACAATCCTGTCCGTCGAAATGCCATGTTTCGTCTGTTCAGGGAAAAAAATATGAGAGAAGACAGTCGTCGCGTCGCTGCATGTTCACGCAAAGCGTGATGCGCAACACCCAAAACGAGCGAGATCGCAAATGTAGAGGTAAAAAACAAGCGTTTGCCTGTAAGAAGGCGCGATGGAATGAAACTGAGAGGTAATTTTACGTAACTACACGGATATTTATGTAAGTAAAAATATTCGATCTTACACAGAATATCACTGATTATAATTACGTTATAATGCGGTTCTGTTTTTTAATACAGAAAGCAATGCGACAAGAAGGGGATAAACAATATCTTCAGAAATAAAAAACTTCTTGCCCTCAAAACTTCAACATCGCTGCTCTACATAACGACTGTGCTTCTTGAAGTTTTACGACAATGACCAACATGTAATTCTCCTTTGTAATTAGAAAATTCATAAAAGAAAGGAATCCTGCCCGACGAGTGGAAGCATTTGCCAAATCAGCGGTTTGCTGTCAAGAATTTTTTTCGGAAATAATCAACGCAAACGAGAACGACACAGGCGTGAACGTGCCGAATAAAAGGCAAATTTAGTTATTGAATCTCTTGACATGAATTCATATTTTCACGATAGGCGTGATGATCGCCATAAATGCGCGTCTGATGGATGGCACGGAATTTGTAAATTTTGTAATCCGGTAAACGAGAGATGTGAATGTGCCTGAAATGTCGGCCTTCTGCCGACAAGTCTAAGTTCAAAAGGGGAAAATATGCGACAATTTCGGAAATTTTTTATCATATTGGCGAGCATGGCATTGAGCCTGTTGGCTGGAATAAGCCATGCCGAACGGCTGGCGTTAGTGATCGGCAACAATGCCTACGAGGAGTCGCCGCTGACCAATCCGGTGAATGATGCCAATGATATGGCTGCTGCGCTCCAGCGATTAGGGTTTTCAGTGAATACGCAGACCAATATCACCAAGCGAGAGATGGAAGACGCGATCCGCGATTTTACAGGAAGCTTGAAATCGTCGGACACGGCGCTGTTTTATTTCAGCGGACATGGCGCGCAGGTAGATGGAATCAATTATCTCGTGCCTGTTGGAGCGCGAATCGTCTCAGAACGAGATATCAAATACGAATCAGTGGCAGCGGAACTTGTGCTTGATTATTTAGAGCGAGCTGGAAACAGGCTGAATATCGTCATTCTCGACGCCTGCCGCGATAATCCGTTCAAAGGCTTCAGGTCGACGCGCGGCGGGTTAGCAATGATGACGTCGCCGACTGGCACGCTGATTGGGTATGCGACTGCGCCGGGAACAGTGGCGTATGATGGTCCCGGGCAGAACAGCCCGTACACCAAACACCTGCTGAAAGCGATGACCACGCCTGGTCTGAGAATCGAAGATGTCTTCAAACAGGCGCGAGTCGGCGTCATGGTGGAAACCGGCAATAAACAGGTTCCTTGGGAATCGTCATCGCTGATTGGCGATTTTTATTTTACGCGACAAGATCAGCGAGAAATACCATCTGCGCCAGATGAAATGCCCAATACAGACCTTCGTCCTTCGGACGCCAAAATCCCTGATGGAATAGACCCCTCCATTCCGATCACGCCGGGCGAGGGCGTCGGCGATTTGCGACTTGACATGTCGGCTGATGATGTGCGGCGGCTGCTCGGCGAGCCGGAGCATATCACCGATCTCTATCAGGATGGTAACACGCTCTATTTCGAATATTATTCGTATGGTATTATGGCGCATATTCAGGCAGATCGCGTCATCGCGATTTATCTCTACAGCGGCGTTGATGGCGGCTATGATGAAGACCAATTCAAGCCGTTTCCAGGCATGACGAAGGAAGGCGTCAGCGTGCTTTCAATGAAAGATGAGATTCTCAATATGTATGGAACGCCGATAGAGACAGCGGCTGATCCTGAAAATTCCCAGATTATGACAGAACGGCTCTATTATCCAGGCATCGGTTTCAAATACGCGACCTTGACCGGACAAATCATCCATATTCGCATCGCGCGGCAGGCGCAGCGCGGAGAATAAAGGCGATGCTTCCGATTGATGTGCTGATTATCGGCGCAGGCCCGGCGGGAATCTCCAGCGCGCTTCATCTGGTCAATGCGGATGCCAGTTGGGCGTCACGCCTTCTCGTGATAGACAAAGCGATTTTCCCGCGTGAAAAGCTCTGCGGCGGCGGCGTGATGCGTTTCGGCGAACAGGCGCTCTGGCGTTTGCGGCTGCCGTTTGCGCCTTGCCAAATTCCTATCAGAGAAGCGAAATTTATCTACGATCAGCATGTCATGACGTTGCGAGCGCAGCCTCTTTTTCGCGTGGTTCATCGGGCGGACTTCGATGATTGGTTGCTGCGGCAGGCGGAACGGCAAGGCGTTATCGCGCGGCAGAGCGAGGCGTTGCTTGATCTTCAATATACCGAAAATGGCATTCATGTCATGACATCACAGGCGCAATTTCTTGCGAAACTTGTGATTGCCGCAGACGGATCAAATAGCGCAGTCCGTCGCCTGTTGAAACTCCAACGTCCGACACATCCGCCAGTCGCGCGCCTGCTGGAAGTCGTCACGCCCGCGAAACAAGACCTGCTCGCGTTTCGCGATGGCGTTGCGATTTTCGATTTTAGCTGCATGGCGCAAGGGATTCAAGGCTATTGTTGGGATTTTCCAGCGATCCGCAATGGCGAGGCGTGGATGAATCGCGGAGTGTATGACAGCCGCGTACATGCTCAATTGCCGCTATCATCGCTGCCAAATGCGCTCGAACATCATGTAACCAAACAGGGCGAAATTTGGGACGAGGCGGCAATGAACGGTTTTCCGATTCGCTGGTTAGATGAAGAATCGGCTGTCTCTGTTCCGCGTATCATGCTGGTCGGCGACGCGGCGGGCGTTGACCCGCTCTTCGGCGAAGGGATTTCGTATGCGTTGGCATACGGCGAGGCGGCGGCAATATCGGTCGTGTCTGCGTTTGAACAGGGAGATTTTAGTTGCGTCAGTTATCGCGAACAAATTATGCAACATCCGATTTTACGGCAGTTACGCGGACGCCGTAACATGGCAAAATTGCTGTACAACTTTTGTGGGCATCCAACGCGGTTACGTCTGCTCTGGAAAGCGGCACCGCTGCTGTTTCGTTGTTTAGCGTGGTATCGGCCTGAATATCTGCCGTTTCCCGCACGGCAGATAAAAATAGAACACTGATCAGTGTTCTATTTTTTCACTCTTGCCGTTCGCTCGGATGCACCGGGCGGGGCGAGGTCTCCGGATTCACGGACGGAGCGGGGCGCGAGCCAAGACGTCTGATGGTGATAAACAATTCCTGACGTTCGCCCTGGGCCAGTGTGACCGTTTTTTCGACGGTATGAAAGCCCTCTTTGCTGATAACGATGGCATATTCTCCGGCAGATAAGCCTTCTACCGTTAACGGCGATTTTCCCACAGGTTTTCCGTTGACGCTGATATCGCAACTCGAACTGGTGGTGCGTATTGTTAACGCGCCGAATCCTTCGAAAACATGGGTATAGGTCGTTGTTGCTCCGCTTGCGATTCGAAGCGTTTCCTCGCGTTGCTGCCCATCAAGCCGAAACACCACATCATACAAACCGGGGGCAAGCTCGTAGCCTTCTAATGGCGTTCGTCCAATCAATTTCCCATTCAGTCGGACTTCCGCATCCGGTGGCGCGGAATTTAATGTTAAATAGCCATTGATGATTTGAGGCAACGTTGGGCTTGCTTCAGGCGTTTTTTCCACCACGGCGGACGTAGTCGGACTTGGCGACGGACGAGGCGTGTTTGTCGGTTTCGGCAGTGGCGTTGGAGTCGCCGTCGCCGTCGGAAGCGCAGGGGGGCGTTTCGGCGGAGTTGCCTGCGCGATTGGCTCTTGCGTGAAGGGTTCTTGCGCGACCGGCGTTCGCGTGATCGGCGTCTGCTCTGGTGCGTTCAAATTCTGCGCTGGCTCGTTCCAATCATGATTTCGAATATAGAAGGCGGCAAATCCTCCGACTATGCCGAGCAGGAGCAGTGATACAATAAACGCCACAAAATAGTTACGCGGTGGGCGGATATCCTCTGTTTTGGACAGATTGACGACAATTGGTTCATATTTATCCTGACGTTCCATGCCTTTCACCTTCTTTACAGCCGAATCATCAATTCGGTATCGTCTGCGTTGAAATCCGTCAATGCCTGGCGAATGACATCAAGATTGAGGACGGCATCATAACGAATTTGCGCTAATTCTTCCAACTCTGCTCTGGCTTGCGTGTATTGCTGGTCAATTTCAAGAGCGCGGCGGCAATACAGCGTGGCCTGTTCACGGTCGCCTTTCTCTTTGAACACGCGGCTCAGATTGAAATACAATTCTTTCACATTTGGATTGGCGCGCATTCCTTGTTCCAGCACTTTTTTTGCATCTTCTAATTTCCCGATGCTCAGATACGCCCATCCTAAATTGCAGGAGACCATTGCATCGTCTGGCTTTTCTCGCAATGCGGCTTCCAACAGCCTGATCGCATCGAGAAACCGCCGATCTTTCAAATACGCCAATCCCATGCCATATCGGGCATTGCTTAGCGTCGGCTGCTGCTGAAGCGCGGCCTGAAATGCGCTGATGGCTTGTGGATAAGCGCCGCTTTCTAAATAGGCCACACCCTGATTATATTGCGCCAATGCGGCGAAACGCTTGCGCTGGCGATGCCAGGCGAAACCGCTCAGGCCGCCAACCGCTCCAATCAACAGAATCAGGCTGATTAAAAGGATTAACTCTATCATATCATTCCTTCCTGCGTTCCTTTCTCTATCGCCACCAATACCACCGTGATATTATCGCGCCCTCCTTGTTGATTGGCTTTCAGAATCAGGCGATGACAGGCATCTTCCAGGCTGGGAGAGCCTAACACAACGTCGCGGATTTTCGTGTCGGAAACCAGATCGGAGAGGCCATCTGAACAAAGTAGGAGGAAATCTCCTGGCATCAACGCGTCGCGTTCGCCCATTTCGATACGAATTTTAGGCACGCAGCCTAACGCTTGATCCAACACATTCGAATCTTCTTCCGCCGCTTCTTCCGGCGTGAGTTTGCCTTCTTCGATATAGCGGTTGACTAAACTGTGATCTTTGGTCAATTGCCGAATCTCGCGCGATGCCGACTGAATCAGATAGAGCCGGCTATCCCCGACATGCGCGTAATGCAGGTGGGAGTCTCGCAGCACGACGGTCGTTAAGGTTGTTCCCATGCCTCGATATTCGGGGTGTTCCCGCGCGTAATCTTCAATTCGGCGGTGCGCCTCTAAAAAGACGTTTCGCAAACGGTCTTCTGGAGAAATATTCACATGTGGCAGCACATAGTACATTCGCAGCGTATCAATGGCGATGTTACTGGCGACATCGCCGCCGACATGCCCGCTCACGCCGTCAGCAACAGCATACACTGTTCCTAAGCGCTTTAAAATAGCGGCGTCAGCATACGTCTCCGCATGATTCCAAAAACTATCTTCATTTGAGGTTTTTCGCAAGCCTATATCCGTTTCCGCCGAACTCCGAAAGAAATATGTCGGTTTTTTCGCGTCTGCCACTCCTGTCATGACCACACAGCCCCCCTGTTTGATTCGTTATGCCGCGCAGATTTGAATGTTATGCATGATTGTTTGACCGAATTTCCCCTGAGCGGTTGAAAGGGTTTTGAACAAATGGAGCGCTTCATGCTTTTGACTCCGCTTATACAGGCAGGCCGCGACATTGTTTGTGACTTTTAACAAGTAGGCATTTCGCTGGGTGACGCTATAACCATCCTGATATAAGTCAAGCACTTCATGGGTTTTCAGAAAATTCCGCTGCGCCGCTTCAAAAAGCTCCTGATGAAACTGCGCCATTCCTCTTACCAGGCAGGCTTCTACATACATGGCGGCATGTTTGATCAGATGCTGCTGCATTTTTTGCTTAAATGCGACATCCGCATCAGTGCTTTCAATGCGGATTTCGTCGAAGTGCTGTTCGACATGCCGTATCCACAAAAGCACGTGCGCCCACTGGCGATTGTGATGCGCAGTTTTGGCGCGTTGCACCATGAATGGGAGGAAACTCTCCAGCATCTCCTCGATATTGGGACGTTTTTGAGGGTGAATCGCCAGGGCGCGAGTCAAACAATCTTGTAATTGCGGCGACACTTCGAGGCGTTCTAAATATTGCGAAAATTGCTGCGCGCGGCGCTGGGCGACATTGAGCGCTTCCTGATATTCGCGTTTCATGCGCTTGAGCGTTTCCGGATCAACGTAATAATCATAAATGTATTCTTTTAATTGATTCGATTGCTCGATATTTTGGAAAAACGATTCGCCCATGATGAGTTCATAGCAGAGTGCACCAATCGAAAAAATGTCGGCAGATTCGAAACTCCCCATTTTCTGCTTGCGCAGAGCGCGAAAACGCTTCATGCGTAGCCGGGTCGGTGAGACTTCCGGCGGAGAATACATTTCGCCGCCGAAAATAATCGTGCCGGAACGGCGTTCCGCTTCGCGCATTCCGCCGAGGTCTAATAAAATCACGTCTTCGCCCTGAATCTTGATGTTATCCGGGAAAATATCTTGATGGTATTTGCCGCGCTGATGAATGCTGTAAATCACGGAACAGAGTTGGAAAATCAATCGGATTGCCTGCTCTTCTTCGACGTCGACGTCAATCCGATACTTGCTGGCGCCGAGCCGCTTGCCATGCACGTATTCCATGACTAAAAACCAGTAGGGGTCGTCGTCGGTAAATTCATACTGTTTATCCACGAGATGCACGATGCCGGAACGGTTGTGATATAATTCCAATGCCTGGACTTCTTCGTGCCAAAGCTTGATTTGCAATTCTTTGCTCAGGTGAGGCTTGATGACCTTGATACAGACCTCGCGATTCTGGCGTTCGGTGTCGAGTGCCTTGTATAAGCGTCCAAATCCGCCTTCTTCCTGCGCCATTTCGATAATTTGTTCATACCGTCCGCGAGTTTTCGTATGGATAAAATCTCGGATATTCATGAATGCTCTCCACCCAATAAAAAAAGAATAACACGGTCTAAAATTGTTGAGATGTTGTTGCTATAATTGCATAAATAATGCCAATTGCGATCATTTACACAATTGGCATCATGCGGTTCAACTCTGCTTTTTCTCAACGAACGTATTTTTGTATATGTGAGGCGGATTGTCAACTTGAAAGCGTCAGGAAAAACAAGTTTTTTAGGGGATTTTTAGAAACGGCCGGGGAAAAATAAAAAGGCGAAAACGCCTTTCGTTGTTTTCGCCTTCTTGATGAGCCGCCTTGGACTCGAACCAAGTACCCTCTGCTTAAAAGGCAGATGCTCTAACCGAGTGAGCTAGCGGCCCGCGTGTCGTTCAACTGACGATATGCTCTATAGAAAAAGCCGCGCGTTTTTGTCAAGAAAAAAAACAAACTCTCGTCATTTCTTTTTTGCGTCAGCCTTCGTCTTTTTGCAGATTGATCCGGCGATGCAGCGTCTGGCGCGTGACGCCAAGCAGGGTCGCCGTCATCGTGCGATTGCCGCCCGTGCGCTTTAATGCCTCTTCGATCAGCATATCTTCCGCTTCTTTCAAGCTGGGAAGGCGGCTGAGTGAGGCATAGAGGTTTTCCAGCGTTTCGGTGGTTTTTTTCGAGCGCCGGGTTTTTCCGAACGAATCCGGCTGGATCAATTGTTTAAACGTGCAGAGTGATAATACGCCGCCTTGATGCTGGCTGACAGCGTCGAAAACCATCGCCTGCAACTCTCGGATATTGCCCGGAAAGTCATAGACCGAGAGCAGCGTGAGTAATTCCGGCGGCGGCGTCGGGCGGGCTTTTCCCAATTCTTCCGACGCAAGATGTAAAAAGTAATCTACCAGCAGCGGCAAATCATCCAGGCGTTCGCGGAGCGGCGGCATGTGAATATGATGCAGCAGCAACCGGTAGTAAAGATCGGCGCGGAAAACGCCTTGTTCTTGCAATTCCCGAAGATCGCAGTTCGTGGCGACGATCATGCGGGCATTGGTGATTTGCGGCACGTCTGAACCTAACGGATAATATTCGTGTTCCTGAAGGAGTCGCAGGAGTTTGACCTGTGAAGACGGCGACAAATCGCCGATTTCATCCAAAAATAGCGTGCCGTTCGAGGCTTTTTCAATTAACCCATCACGGGCGCGTTCTGCGCCGGTAAACGCGCCGCGTTTATGCCCGAACAAGGTATCGGAAAACGTGGTTTCGTCGAGGCCGGCGGCATTCACGGCGACCATGCCGCCTTTGCGTCCGCTCAATTGATGAATCACCTGCGCGATCCGTTCTTTGCCGACGCCGGTTTCGCCGGTAATCAACACCGGCTGCGAGGTCGTCGCGACTGACTCAATATACTTAAAAATCGCGTGCATTTGCGGATTATTGGTGATAATGCCCGAAAACGCTTCCGGGTGTTTCACCTGATTATCAAGCACGCGCTCTTTCAACGACGCATTTTCCCGGCGGAGTTCCTGAAATTCGATGGCTCGCGTCACGGTGGTCAACAAGCGATCTTGAGAGACCGGTTTAACGACATAATCGAACGCCCCGGCTTTCATGCAGCGCACGGCAGTATCCACGTCATCTACGGCAGTGCTGATAATGACCGGAATGGTGGGATAGTCGCGGATCACGGACGCCAAAATCTCTTCGCCGGAGATTTCCGGCATATTCAGGTCAAGCACGATAGCGGACGCATCGTGATCGGACAGGTAAAGCAGCAACTCCGTGCCATCCTGAAAGGTGCGCACATGCGAAATGCCTTTGCGGATCAACTGCATTTCGCAGACCTGAAGCGAATACGGATCATCATCAACAATCAGAATCGGAAAAACAGGATAGGCTGTCAATGCGTCATTCATAGAAAATTATCCACTCGCATAAGTAACTGACGTTACGCAGTGCCGCCGACCATTCCCCTCCTGGGAGGGGCAAGGGGTGGGTATTGTCCAGTGCGGCGTCTTCGTATCCGCCACCCACCCCCAACCCCTCCCAGGAGGGGAGTGTGCGACCATTCGCATCGAACCCGCTGCGTAAGGTCAGTAAGTAAGAAAAAAAAGTGACTTGACTTTTTTAACGCGTAACGTATATCTTTTGTGAGGTCGCATCCCATATTATCTGTTATCGTCAATAACGATCAGGAAGGAAACTGCTGATAGAGCAATCCTCAATGAGTGATGAGTTCGTTCCCTTCGACACGCGCTGAGTCTGTCGAAGCATAACAACTGATTGAGGATGACTATATAATTATATGGATGTTCCCCTGATAAAAGAAGAGCTTTGCGCATCGCTCATTTTTTAATTCCGTAATCAAGTGTTGAATAACTGTTGCTGAAATGTCAAGTATTATTTGTCGTTCCGTCTGTGTTATGCTTTTCGGAAACAACTGACAGCATGGCGAAAAATAGAACACGCACGTTGACACAGGCTCAAGAGGCCGGTGTTTTGCTTGCCGATGGAACAGAATACGCATGAACACGCAACATCCGCAGAAGATTTTGATTATTGACGATGAGCAGCATTTGTGCGATGGGTATCGCCGCATTGTGATGCAGGCCGGGTACGAGGCGATATCGGCCACGAGCCTGACAGAAGGCTGGCAGTTTGCGACTGAATTCCGCCCGGATGTCATCTTGCTTGACGTAGCGCTGAAAGATGGAAATGGCCTCGATTGGTGCCGAAAAATCAAGGCCGACGCGCAATTCGCCGGAACGTTGGTGCTGCTGCTCTCTAGCAAGCATATCTCGTCTGATGAACAGGCCGATGGCCTTGAAGCGGGCGCAGATTGTTATTTGCTCAAGCCAATCGCGCCGCGTGAACTTTTAGCGAGGGTGAAGGCGCTCTTGCACCTGAAAGAGATCGAAACTCGTTTGCAGAATACGCTGGAAGAATTGCGCAAGACCTCGCGCCTCAATCAACTGCTGTTGGACAGCCTGCCGCATCCCGCCATGTTACTCAACCGCGAGCGCATCGTAGTGGCAGCGAATCGGATTGCGCGTGAAATGGGCGCAAAAGTCGGCGGATTTTGCTGGCAGGACTTTGGAAAATGCGAATTTATCAGCGCGGAAACCCGCGCCCTGCTTAAATCTGAGCCAGATGCTCCTGCCCTCAAAGCGGCGTGTTGCTCATTTTGCCTGTTGAATGACTCGCTTGAGGCGCAAATGCCGATCAATCTCCCGGAAGTTGAGGCATTTGGCCGCGTCTGGGATACCTGGTGGATTCCGGTTGAACGCGGCTTGTTTTTGCGTTATGCGATTGACGTGAGCGAGATGCGGCGGGTTGAACGCGCGCAAGAGCAAGAATGGAATTCGCTGGAAAAATTTTCAAGCGCGTCGCGTTCTCCGGTGACGGAAGAAATTCTTCAATTGAAGCCGCTGCATCAGGCTGCGCCAGTCGTGTATGAAGAACTGTTGGGCATGTATAACGACATTTTAACCTCTGCGGTGGATGAGCAATTGTATAAAGTGAATCATAACGTTGCCGGGCGGCTGCAATATTTAGCAGAGCGCTTAGGCTTGCTGCGGGCTGCGCCGCGAGATGTTGTGCATCTGCATGTGTCAGTGATGAAAACAAAGATGGCCGAACTATCGAAGGCAAGCGCGCAGGCTTGCCTTGAGGCTGGGCGTCTCACGTTGCTGGAGTTAATGGGGAATTTAGTCTCATTTTATCGCCTGCGGATTTCGCCGAAAATGGGCAACCGCCTGACGATGCAATCAGGAGAAAAAGCTTCGTGAATACGTATGTGTTGACCTTATATATTGCCGGGCAGACGCCGCGTTCGGAGCGGGCGATTACGAATCTGCGCGATATTTGCGAGCGTTTTTTTGCCGCAGATGAGTATCAAATGAATATTGTGGATGTCCTGGAACAACCTGACGTGGCAGAGCGCTTGCGAATTTTAGCGACGCCGATGCTCGTGAAAGAACTTCCGCCTCCGGCCAGGAGGATCATCGGCGATTTAGCGAATGCGCGGCAAGTCATGGCCTGGATCGAACCCAGTTTGCTCAATCAAGAGTCTCGCGAAACGATGTAAAAAGTCATGGTCTATAGCCATGCTCAATGAATTGTCACGCTTCGATACGCCTCATTGAGGATGGCTGTATAGCCAACGAGCAGCCTTGTTCGCCGAGACAGGCGGAATAACATGCCAGCGGACAGGGCTGTGCGTTGCGTTTTATGATACGAGGTGGAGGAAATGATATGACTCCCGCGACTGTCGTGGAAAAATTACGAACTAGTATCCCTGGATTTGATTTGATTGCCAATGGCGGACTGCCGAAAGGTCGCACCACGCTGGTTTCTGGAACCGCAGGAAGCGGCAAAACCGTGATGGCGGTGCAATTTCTCGCGGCCGGCATCCTCGAAAATGATGAACCCGGCGTATTCGTCACCTTTGAAGAATCGCCAGATGACATTCGAGAGAATCTGCGTTCGTTGAATTGGGATATTTCGTTATGGGAGCAAGAGCATAAATGGCAGTTTGTGGATGCATCTCCTGAAATCGGCGAAGACCTGGTAGTGGTCGGGCAATATGACCTTGCCGCGCTTTTAGCTCGCATCGAAAACGCGGTGCGGCAGGTGGGCGCGAAACGGGTCTCAATGGATTCGCTGGGCGCAATTTTCAGCCGATTTCATGAAAAACGCCTTGTGCGCTATGAATTGTTTCGGATTGTGTCCGCGCTGAAAAAATGGGCGTGACGGCTGTGCTGACTGCCGAGCGCATCGCGGAATATGGCGAAATTGCGCGGTATGGCATTGAAGAATTCGTGACAGACAACGTCATTATTTTGCGAAATGTGCTGGAAGAAGAAAAGCGACGGCGAACCATCGAGATTCTGAAATTTCGCGGCACATCCCATCAAAAGGGGGAATTCTCGTTTACAATCATGCCGAAAAAAGGAATGGTTATCGTTCCGCTGTCAGCGATTGAGTTGAAACAGAAATCGTCCGATCTACGCATTACATCGGGCAATTCCGATCTCGACAATATGTGCGGCGGCGGCTTCTTCCGCGATTCGATTCTGTTGGTGTCTGGCGCGACTGGCACGGGGAAAACGCTGATGGTGACGGAATTCACTGCCGCTGGCGCGAAAAAAGGCGAGCGGTGTCTGCTGTTTGCATTTGAAGAGAGCCGCGAGCAGTTGTTTCGCAATGCAACTGGCTGGGGGGTAGATTTCCGGCAATTGGAAGAACAAGGCTCGCTGAAAGTTGTTGCACAGTATCCCGAAGCCTCCAGTTTGGAAGATTTATTGATCAGCATCAAAGACACCATTAGTGCCTTCAAGCCGCAACGCGTGGCGGTGGACAGCCTTTCGGCGCTTGAGCGCGTTTCGACCGTCAGAAGTTTCCGGGAATTCGTCATCAGCGTGACCTCATTTATTAAGCATCAAGAAATTACTGGCATCTTTACGTCAACAACTCCGACCTTGTTAGGCGGCACGTCCGTGACCGAAGCACATATTTCTACATTGACCGATTCCATTATTCTTCTGCGTTATGTGGAAATGTATGGCGAAATGCGGCGCGGAATTACCGTGCTGAAAATGCGTGGCTCGCAACATGATAAAGATATTCGCGAATTTATCATTGATGGCCAGGGGATGCACATTGGCAGGGCGTTCCGCAACGTATCAGGCATCTTATCTGGAAACCCGGTATTTCAGCCATCCGAATTCGACCAATTACAAGGGTTGTTTAATAAATAACGCAAAAGAAAGAATGTAACTATTTAGGTTTCAGGAGTGCCAACGCTGGCTTTGGCCGCGAAAACGAGCGAGACGACCGTTCTTTTGACGCGATTTCATCGCGTTGCCAACGCGGCGTTGGCGCTCCTAAATAATTACAAAAAAATAATACAAATTGCCTGTGAAACACTCCTCTCTCCACGAGGGCAGAGGTGGGAACGTTCTTCGATATCGGTGAACACGTGGAGTTTTTAGCGCTGTCGGAGCGCGAGGTGTGCAGGACATATCGTCGCGCCCGCCGCTGATATTGCCATGAATTCCAATAAAATGAAGCAAAGTACGGTGCTGCTGGTTGATGATAAGCCGGAGAATCTCGATGTGCTGCTGGCCTATCTGCATGACGCGCAATTGCGCATGTTGGTCGCGCAGAGCGGAGAAGAAGCGATTCATATTACCGAGCGTTTCCTGCCTGATTTGATTCTCCTCGATGTTCTTATGCCGCCGGGGATTGATGGTTTTGAAACGTGTCGGCGGTTGAAAGCGAGCGAAAAGACGGCAGAGATTCCAATCATTTTCATCACCGCCTTATCGGATGTGAATGATAAAATCACCGGCTTTCAAGTCGGCGGCGTGGATTATATCACCAAACCGCTGCGACATGAAGAAGTCCTGGCGCGGGTGCATACGCATCTGCTCCTCCGCCGTCAGCGGCAGCAGCTTGAAATTGAAAATGCGTCCAAAAATAAATTTTTCTCCATCATTGCCCATGATCTGCGCGGCCCGCTGCATTCAATTTATGAACTGACAAAAACGAACAGAGAACTGCTTGAGCGTCAGGACTATGAACAAGTCAAAAAATTATTGGATTTGGAGTACGCCGCGACCGAAAATCTGACGAAACTGCTGGAAAACCTTCTGACCTGGGCGCGGATTCAGCAAGGCACGATTGAATTCAAACCTCAGATGCTCAACCTCGGTCATCTCTGCCGTTATGCGATTGATGTGCTGAAACCAGCGGCGCTTCAGAAAGAAATTACGCTGACAAGCGATTTCTCCGGGGATGTATTCGTCGTCGTTGATATGAACATGCTGGAGACGGTCGTGCGAAATTTAGTCTCGAATGCCATTAAATTCACTCCAATTGGCGGCAAAATCACGATCTCAATGACGCAGGCAAAAGAGATGGCAACAGTGGCGGTCACTGATACCGGGATCGGCATTGACGCCGCGTTTCTGCCACAATTGTTCGAGATTGGCGCGAAATTTCATCGTCTCGGAACAGCGCATGAAAAAGGGACAGGATTAGGCTTAATCCTCTGCAAAGAATTCGTGGAGCGGCATGGTGGCAGCATTCAGGTTGACAGCGCGGTGAATTGCGGCTCGACATTTTCATTTACGCTGCCGTTGCCGAATGATATGGCGGAAGCGATGAACAATAACGAATACGCAGGATTGATAGGAGGGGGCGACGGACGATGAACGGCGTCATTCGAGACCAGATCGCGGCGACGCTGCGAGACCAGGAATTTCCCCTTGCAGAAGCCGTCGTCGCGCTGCAATATGAACGGCAGCCGGAATTCTGGGAGCCATACGGAGAGGCAGGCCGAGATAAGGGCATTCAGGACATGAAGTATCATTTTTCTTTTTTGCTCGAAGCGATTCGCGCCGGTGATCCTTCGTTATTTGCCGAGTATGTCGCCTGGGTGAAAGAACTGTTTGCCGGATTGCGCTTTCCGGACGAGGTGATGATCGAAACGCTGGAATGCACGCGCCAGGTATTTCAGGCGCGGTGGACGCCGGAGCAGATGATTGCGGTGACGCCGTTTCTCGACGCGGGCGTTCAGGAAATGCGGAAAACCGCTTCCGCGTCGGCGTCGTTTCTTGACGATGATTCCAGCCTCGGCGCGTTAGCGCAGCAATATCTTCGTGCGTTATTGCGAGGAGAGCGCCAGGCGGCGAGTCAGATGATTCTTTCCGCTGTCGAGCAGGGAACCTCGTTAAAAGGCATTTATCTCCATGTGTTTCAACGGTCGCAATATGAAATCGGGCGTTTATGGATGCTGAATCAGGTCAACGTGGCGCAGGAACATTACTGCACCGCCGCTACGCAGTTGATTATGTCGCAATTGTATTCATATATTTTTGCCACGCCCAAAATCGGACGGCGGCTCGTGGCAGCCTGCGTTGGCGGAGAATTGCACGAAATCGGCATTCGTATGGTCGCCGATTTTTTTGAACTGGAAGGCTGGGACACGTACTACATCGGCGCAAACGCCCCGACTGCCACAATTCTCAGCCAAATCGAACATTATCGGCCTGATGTGGTCGGCCTGTCGGTCACAATGGGCTTTCATCGCAGCGCCGTGCAAGACCTGATTCGGCGCATTCGCGACACGGAAAGCGGATCGCGCCTGAAAATTCTGGTTGGCGGCTATTCGTTCTTAAAGCGTGCTGATTTATGGAAAGTGGTTGGCGCAGACGGCAGCGCGCGAGACGCGGAAGAGGCCGTGCGTCTCGCGAGCCGGTTGGTCGGGCTATCGTAACCGATGCAAACCCCTGGCATTATTCTGCTGTGTGATTGCGATGGAAAAATTCGCGAGGTGCACCGCGATGATTTCGGAGTAACGGACGCGTTCAGGCCGGGTGTCCCGCTCAGCATTGCGGTTGACCGCGACAGCCTCGGCAAAGCGTTGAGTTTTCTGCGGGAACTCCGGGAGCAGGGAAGCGCGTTCGACTGGTCAATGAATGTCATGGTGGCC
The DNA here is from genome assembly GCA_000739515.1 of Candidatus Moduliflexus flocculans. Classification (GTDB taxonomy): domain Bacteria; phylum Moduliflexota; class Moduliflexia; order Moduliflexales; family Moduliflexaceae; genus Moduliflexus; species Moduliflexus flocculans. Next base: position 1,135,161 of record DF820459.1, on the reverse strand, counting down.
GAAGAACTGGTCACATTGACCTTTTTCGGCTTGACGCAGGAAAACCAGTTCTTGATTGTGGCTGCGTACAGCCAGGATGACGCCACCCGGCTGTGCGAAGAATTGATGAAAATCGGCAACGAACAAACGAATGCGTTGCGAAAAAGCTCGAAGGAATTCGCCGAATATTTGCAGCAGCAGCGCTATCGCGAGCAGACGTATTATGACGAATTGATGCGCCTGAATAACGAATTAGCCAATTTACAGCGGGAACTCGCCAAAAAGAACAGCGAGTTGGAGCGCCTGAACGAGCAAAAAAATCGGTTTTTAGGCATGGCGGCGCACGATTTGCGCAATCCGCTGCACGCAATTTTAATGTATAGCGAATTTCTTTTAGATGAGATCACGCGGGAAGAGCATCGCGCATTTTTAGAGGTGATTCGTTCGTCAAGCCATTTTATGGTGGCGTTAGTGGATGATTTTTTAGACATCAGCCAGATCGAATCCGGGAAATTGCGCCTGAATCGCGAGTGCCTTGATTTTATCGTACTGACGCGCCGGGTCGTGGCGTTGCATCGCATTTGGGCGGACAAAAAACAGATAACAATTGATTTTGCGCCGCCGACCGGCAGCCGATATCTTATCGGCGATGCCGCCAAACTCGAGCAGGTGGTGCAGAATGTGCTTGGCAATGCGATTAAATACGCGCCTACCGGCAGTTCCATCGAAATGGGCATCGAAACAACAGCGCTTGAGGTGATCCTGTCCGTGCAAGATCACGGGCCGGGTATTCCTGATCAGGACATCGGACGGTTGTTTCTCCCATTCGAGCGATCAACCGTGAGAGCGACGGGAGGCGAAAAAAGCTCAGGATTGGGGTTGGCGATTGCCTTCAAAATCGTTGAGGCGCATCGCGGGCGTTTGTGGGTGAAGACGCAAGTTGGCGCAGGTTCGACATTTTTTATTGCTTTACCTGCTGAAGGATGTGAACACGCATGAACATGGACGCTCCGCAAAAAGTGTTAATTGTTGATGATGAGCCGCATTTGCGCGCAGGTTATCTCCGCATTGCGACGCAAGCCGGATATGAGGTGGCGTCTGCGTCAGGCGTGGCGGACGGATGGCAGCGAGCGCTTGAGTTCCGCCCCGATGTGGCGCTTCTTGACGTGGCGCTTGGGGATGGAAGCGGCCTCGATCTCTGCCGAAAAATCAAAACAAATCCGGAAATGAGCGGGACGCTTGTGATCATGTTGTCTGGCACGCAAATTACTTCCGAAGATCAAGCCAATGGGCTTGACGCAGGCGCGGATGGCTATTTAATCAAGCCGATTCAGCCGCGCGAACTTGTGGCGCGGATCAAGGCGCTGCTGCGGATCAAAGAGGTCGAAATTCATCTACAGCGCACATTAGATGAATTGCGTCAAAGCGAGGCGCGCTTTCAAAAAGTAATTACGTATCATGCCGACGCAATTCTTGTGGTTGATCGCCAGTCGCGCATCCGATTCGCCAATCCTGCGGCAGAACGCCTGTTCTCTCGCCACAAAGATGACCTTATCAAGCAAGAGTTCGGCCTCCCGATTGGGGACGCTGACCAATTTGCGGAATTGGAAATCCATCAGCCAACTGGCTCGAAAATTATGGTTGAAATGCGAGCGGTCGAAATCGAATGGGACGGCGAGGCCGCGTATTTAGCGTCGTTGCGGGACATCAGCGAACGAAAAAAAATGGAATTCGCGTTGCAACGCGCCAAAGAAGCGGCTGAAGCGGCGAACAACGCCAAAACGCAGTTTTTAGCTCACATGAGCCATGAAATCCGCACGCCGCTTAATGGAATCTTGGGCTATGCGCAACTGCTAAAACGCGGCGGCGATCTGACCGACTATCAGCAGCACGGGCTTGACGTGATTCAACAAAGTGGCGAACATCTCCTGACCGTGATCAATGATATTCTTGATCTCTCTCGCATCGAAGCCGGGAAACTCGAATTGTCCCCCACCAATTTCCATCTCTCGCGCTCTTTGCTGACGTTGGTGGAAATGATCAAGATTCGGGCAGAACAAAAAGGACTCTCTTTTATCTATGAAAACGAAAGCGGGCGGGCGTCCCTTGTATATGGCGATGAAAAGGCGTTGCGGCAGGTGCTGCTCAATTTATTAGGCAATGCGATCAAATTTACGTCTGATGGGCATGTCGCGCTGCGCGTGCGAATGGCGGAAGATGGAAGGCGGATTCGCTTTGACGTCGAGGACACTGGCGTTGGGATTCCGCCGGAAAAGATTGATTTCGTGTTCGCGCCGTTCGAGCGGCTGCATCATGGGCAGGAAGGCACAGGATTAGGATTGGCGATCAGCCGGAGGCTGGTAGAAATAATGGGCGATTCGCTGCGCGTGCAAAGCCAGATAAACCTGGGGACGCGATTCTGGTTCGAAATTGATCTGCCTGCGATTGATGAGCGCTCGAACGCTCCTCTGCGGCACGTCCGCCGAATCATTGGATGCCGGGGGAAAACGCCAGTGATCGGCATTGTGGATGATTATGCCGACCATCGCCGCCTGTTGAAAGAGATGTTGCTGTTGTGCGGCGTGGCGGTGGTGGAATGGGCAAATGGCCGCGAAACCTGTGAGCAGATCGAGCGGCAGATGCCTGACCTTGTCTTCATGGATATTGTCATGGCAGACATGGATGGGCTTGAAACCACGCGCCAGCTTCGACAGCGTCCATCCCTGTCGAGCTTGCCGATTATTGCGCTATCGGCCAGCGCATTTGAGGAGACGCGCCAGCAAAGCCTGATGGCGGGGTGTCAGGAATTTCTCAGCAAGCCGGTCATTGAAGAAATGCTCTGGGAAACGCTGCAACAATATCTCCCGACAGCGTGGGTGTTTGAGGATGAACCGCCAGACGTTGAGGCCGTAGAGTTGCCGAGCCAGGCCGTTTCATCGGACATTCCTTCCCGCGAACAATTGGGCCGTCTGTATGAATTCACGCAGATCGGGGATATTCTGGGCGCGCGCGAAGAAATTCGCCTCTTGAAATTACGGCATCCCGAATGCGCCGATTTTCTGAAACAACTTGAGGCGATGGCGGCGCGGTTTAATCTTGTTGGCATTCGTTCGCATATAGAGCAATATGCAAAGTAATGATGCGATGAAACACTCGGCATTGACGACATATTTCCAGCAATCGGGCGCTGCGAAGGCGCTGCGCTGGGGCTTCGGCGCGGCGGCGCTGATGGTGTGTTATGTCGTGAGCCGATGGAATTATCTCTTGTTTCATGTCATGATCGAAATGGTGGCCGCTGTCGTGTCGTGTGGCGTGTTCATGATTCCCTGGAACGCCCGGCAATTTCTCGAACGGCAATTTCCCCTCTTTTTAGGCGTTGCGCATCTCTCTTTGTCAATCCTGCATCTTTGCCATCTTCTGACATATTACGGAATGAACATTTTTCCGGCGTTAGACGCGAATGTTCCGACGCAGTTCTGGATCGCGCTTCGTTATATCGAAAGCCTCTCGTTTTTGATCGCGCTCCGCATGATGAAACGAGGGGTTGCGCCGCGTCGCTTGCTGGCCGTTTATGCCGCCGTGACCGCTGGCGCGCTGTTGCTGGTGTGGCTCGGCCTGTTTCCCGATTGTTACGCACAAGGCAAAGGATTGACGCCATTTAAAATTTTCAGCGAATATGTGATCATGGGGATCTTTGGCATGGCGCTTTATTGGTTGCGGCGGCGGCGCGTTGAATTCGAGCCGCAGGTGTTTGGCTGGCTGCAAGCCGCTTTTGTGGTGGATATTCTCGCAAGCATGGCGTTTACATTATATGTTGATGTGTATGGCGTGACCAATTTTGCCGGGCATTTCATTAAATTACTGGCCGTGCTGCTGATGTATAAAGCGTTGATCGAAACCTCGCTGCGCCGCCCTTATGAGATGCTGTTTCGAGATTTGGCGCGGCATCGCGACTCGCTTCAAGCGTCGGAAGAGCAATTGCGCCAACAGAACGAATTTTTGCAGACCGTGCTTTCTTCTCTGACTCATCCCTTTTATGTGATCAATGCGAACGATTATAGCATCAAGATGGCGAATGCCGCCGCAACGCAGGCTGTCGGCATCGGACAGGCAACCTGTTACGCATTGTCGCATCATCTCGGCGCACCCTGCGACACCGCCGAGCATCCCTGCCCTTTACGTATGGTGAAAGAGACGAAACAGCCGAGTATTGTTGAGCATATTCATCGCGATCAAGATGGACACCCTCGCAACGTGGAAGTGCATGCCTATCCCATTTTCGATCATGCTGGACATGTGACTGAAATGATTGAATACGCCCTGGATATTACCGAACGCAAGCAGGCGGAGCAAGCGTTGCAAGAGAGCGAGGCCAAATATCATCAACTCTTCGAACATGCGAATGACGGTATTTTTCTGATTGATCAGGAAAAGCGGCATTTTCTTGACGCCAATAACACGGCGGTGGAACGGCTCGGCTATGCGAAAGCGGAGTTGATGAGCCTGCCATTTGAGGCGATTATTGCCCCGAAAGATGCGACCTTGAGCGTAATGATGCTGGAAGAAGCTCGCAAAGCCGTGAATGTCGTGTTCGAGCAAACGCACGTCAGGAAAGATGGTTCTATGATGCCTGTCGAAGTCAGTTGCCATCAGATTGAATATAACGGGAAATGGGTGTGGCAACTCATGGCGCGTGACATGTCGGAGCGCAAAAAGGTTGAAACGATGATGGAGCTTGCGGCGCGTCGGCTGCAAACGATCATTGACACCGTCGAAGAAGGCTTGACGTTAAGCGATGAAACTGGTTATTTTGAAATTTTTAACACGAAAATGGAGCAAATTACCGGCTATTCCAAGCAAGAGGCGAATGCAATCCGCAATTTTTTAGGCAGCCTGTACCCTGACGCGGCATCGCGTCAGCAGGCTATTCAGGGGATTGAACTGATCAAGCGCGAAGGAAAAGGGCGCGAAACCGAGACGACCATTCGCGCAAAAGATGGAACGCTCAAAACATTATTAGTGTCGAGTTCGCTGCTGAGGGATCAGGTGCGCTACTGGTTTTTAACGGCGTATCGCGATATTACGGATCGGAAAAAGGTTGAACGCGATTTGGAACAGGCAAAAGTTTCCGCCGAAGCGGCAAACAGGGCGAAAAGCGAATTTCTCGCCAATATGAGTCATGAGTTTCGCACGCCGCTGAATGGCATCTTAGGCTATGCCCAGATTCTCTTGCGCGATGATACGTTAACGACATCACAACGCAAAGGCATCAGCGTGATTCAGCGCAGCGGCGATCATTTGTTGACCTTGATCAGCGACGTGTTAGATTTATCGAAGATTGAAGCCGGAAGGCTTGAGTTAGAGCCGCAGGAATTCTCGCTCGCGGCGTCGTTGCGAACGTTGGTGGAAATTATGCGCTTGCGGGCGCATGAAAAAGGGCTCGCGCTCGAATATGCGGAAGACTCGAATCTTCCGCGCGCGGTCTATGGCGATGAAAAACGGCTGCGGCAGGTGTTGTTGAACCTGCTTGGCAACGCGGTGAAATTTACCGAGCGCGGCGTGGTCAATTTTCGAGTGATCTGCGTGAAGAAGCAGATGATTCGTTTTGAAATCGAAGATACTGGTATCGGGATTTCTTCAGACCAATTGGAACGAGTATTTCTGCCATTTGAGCAGGTAAAAAATGCCGCACGCGCGCAGGAAGGAACGGGATTAGGTTTGTCTATCAGTCTGCGATTAGTGCGAATGATGGGGAGTCACCTCCACGTGCGCAGCGTAGTCGGCTCTGGCAGCACCTTCTGGTTTGACGTGGAACTGCCGCCGCTTCAGCCTTCGTTGGAGTCTGAAGAATTGTTGCGCGAAGAACCCCAGACAAACGCGCCATACGAGGCGAACATTGTTCCTCTTCCGTTGATTATTCCGCCGAGAGAGCATATAGATGCGTTGTTTCAATTGGCGCTGATCGGCGATATTTTCGGCGTTCGTGCCGCGCTGCGAACGTTGAAGGAACTTGACGTCAAATATGCCGGGTTTATTGAGAAACTCGAAGGACTCTCCGCCGAATTAAATATGAAGGGCATTCAGCAGTTTTTACAGTCGTTTCTTGAGCATTCTTAACCGTCTCGTCTATCGTTGGGAGAATCGTATGGCCACAATCACAGAAAAAAGCACCATTTTAGTTGTTGATGATAATATCACGAATTTGAATATTTTGCTCGATTATCTGAATGAACTTTCGTACAAAGTATTGATCGCTGCAAATGGCGAACAGGCGCTTCAACAACTGCAACACATCCATCCCGACGTGATTTTGTTGGATGTCATGATGCCGGGGATTGATGGGTTTGAAACCTGTCTTCGTTTGAAGGCGAACAAAGAGACGCAAGATATTCCGGTGATTTTCATGACAGCGTTGACCGATACGGTGGACAAAATACGCGGATTTACGGTGGGGGGCGTGGATTATATTACCAAGCCGTTTCAACACGAAGAGGTGCTCGCGCGTTTGAAAGCCCATTTGACGATTCGAAAACTTCAGCAGGAATTGCAGCAAAAAAATGATGATTTAGAACAGTATGCCGATATTTTAGCGAAAAAAAATACGGAACTTGCAACCAAAAATGCCGAGTTAGACGAAAAAAATGTCCAGTTAAACGCGTTGAACGCCGATAAAGACCTCTTCTTTTCGATTATTGCGCATGATTTGCGCAATCCGATCAGCGCGCTGCGAGAATTGCCGCAGATTATCATCGAAAATCTTGAATCGTATAGCCAGGATGATTTGCGACGTATGATCTCGATGCAGCGGGATGCCGCGAAAAATCTGTTTGAATTGCTGGAAAATCTGCTGACCTGGTCGCGCATCCAACGCGGCATGATTGAACATGAACCTCAGCCGATCAATCTCAAAGAAATTGTTGATCGCAATATTGCGCTGCTCGCAGCGAATGCGTATTCAAAAAAGATTTCCGTTAAAAATGACATTACATTCCCGGCGATCATCTATGTAGATTATAAAATGATGGATACGGTGCTGCGTAATTTGTTATCGAATGCGATCAAGTTTACTGGCGAGGATGGCAACATCGAATTTACCGCGATTGAGCAGGATCAGTTTATTCAGGTGGCGATTCGCGATACGGGAATGGGGATCGGCGAAAACTATGTACCGAAACTCTTCCGGATTGATGAACAATATCGTCGAACCGGCACCGCGAATGAACGCGGCACCGGCTTAGGGTTGATTCTCTGCAAAGAGTTTGTGGAGCGCAACGGCGGACGGATTTGGGTTGAAAGCGAAGTCGGGAAAGGTTCGACGTTCAGGTTTACCTCGCCGAAATTTTCGAAAGAGCGCGCGATGTTATAAAAACGGCGGCAATGGATAGAGACGGTGAAGTTCCTGGAGAAACGCTAATTGCAGAGTTTCTTGATAGATCGTCTCGCTCATCTGGGATTTATGAGACGCAAGCCGGGCTTCGGCTTTCTTCAGCAGATTTTGTCGCATGGTGTCAGGAATTGCATATTCCAGATGCGTCATCAAGGTCTGTTCGGCCTGGTGAATCGCTGTTTTCACGTCAGTGAGCGCCGCGTCATCAGTTGCGCGCTCAAGTGAGGCCGCGAGTGAATGAAGCGTGGAAATTGTGGCGATAATGGCATCGCGAACGCTGGCATAATGGCCATCAGTCGAATAGGTTTGCAGGCGAGCTGTAATGCTCTGCAACTTGCTGCCGATCTTTCGCCGCTCGCTCTCTAAGGCGTCGCGTTCATCAGCCGCTTGCCCGTCGGGATGTTGCTCGCGCCACGTATTCCAGGCACGCTCGACATCATGCTGGCAGGAGGTCAGCGTCCAATTCATCTGGCGCTGTCCGGCGGCAGACTTCTCCTCATAGCGCTGATAGGCGTGGTCAATTCCCTCGAACACCACTTCAAGCGGCACGCCGCGCTCTTCCCACGCTGATACCAGCGGCCAATCTTTCGGGGATAAAATCAATGCGCTGCCGCGTTTCGCGACAAAATACTGCTCAATCTGTTCCCAGTAGGCGGATGATTCCATGTCAGACGCGCTCGACCATTGTCACGTCTCCGGCAAGAATTTCGCGCTCCTGGCCGGAATCGAGTTTGACAAACAACGAACCGGACGCGCCGAGATGCGTGGCGACGCCTTGCACGATTTCATTGCCAAGATTCACCTCAACGCAGCGATGCAATGTGCATGAAAGTTCGCTCCAGCGTTCAAACACCAGGTCCGAACGATGGCTTAACGCGACGAGATACCACCGTTCTAAGGCTTCTAACAGTGTCTGCACGATTTTCACCCGCCCCACTTTTTCTTTTAATTCCAGGCTTAACGAGGTGACGCGATCCTGAAATTCTTTCGGAAAGCGCGTTGTATTAACATTCACGCCGATCCCCAGGATCATATAGTGAATGCCTTCCATCTCCGCGCGGAGTTCCGTGAGGATGCCGGCGACTTTTTTTCCCTGAATCATGACATCGTTCGGCCATTTGATTTGTGCGTTCAGGTGGAAGAGGGTTTCTAAGGTTTCGACGACAGCAATGGCTGCGATGAAGGTGAGTACAGGAGCTTTCATCGGCACGAAACTCGGACGGAGAATCACAGACAGGTAGATGCCGTTTTCAGCCTGAGAAATCCAGGTGCGCCCCAAGCGTCCTCGTCCCTGCCGCTGCGCTTCACTGACCACAACCGTGCCTTGCGGAGCGCCCTCTTCCGCTAATTTTAACGCGACCGTATTGGTTGAATTGACCTCATATTCCCAATGAATATCCCGTCCGATAAATTGAGTATGGAGGCCGTTTTTGATTTCTAATGGCAATAACAATGAGGGAGAAGAGAGCAATTTATAGCCGACAGACGTGATGGCTTCCACTCGATACCCCAAATCTCGAAGCGAATTTACATGTTTCCAAATCGCGGTACGCGACATGTTTAGTTCGCGGCTTAATTCTTCTCCTGAGATATATGCATGGGATTTTGAACGAAGGACGTCCAAAATTTTGGCATTGATGCTGAGATTCTCATTGGTGAGCGTAAATTTTTTTCCCAGTGCTTTTACCGGCATAGCGTTGTTTTCACCTTGTTCTCTTCACGTTGACAATTTTATGCGCATAAAAAAACCGGCTTTCGCCGTGGTTGTCTCTGTTGTTTTCTCTATTATTTGACAGCCCCATGATCTCTGCGTTTAATTGGTTCTGCCATATTTCAGCGAGATGGACAATTTTCATTGACCCGAAAATAGCGATGCGCGACCTCTTGAATTCGCAATCAAATCAAGAGGTGACACGCCTCCTCCGGGGTCACCGCCATTAAATAATGCGATATGGCGCATCTCTTAAACTGACGTATGCAAAAGTATATCGTTGTCTCATTGCTCCGTCAAGTTGTTTTTGGGTGTTGAGAAAAAAAAACTGCAAGAAGACAATTTTTTCGAACACACGGTTGCTCAGTTGTCCAGAGATGGCTTGAGGGCTTGATAAAAACAGCAAAAAGTTTTTGGCAATTTTTTTAGAAAAGATGGGATTATTGTCCTTCCCTATCAATAAAGCAATTCCCTGTCGCTTGCATATTTATTGTGGTGGAAAAGAGAGAACAAGAACGGAAGGTTTTCTTAATTTTCTCTTGACAAGTATTTTGATTCATGGTACTGCTTGGAGGCAATCATGCAACAATAGTTTCAACCAGAAGGAGCGTTTTCGGGATATTTCATAAGAGATTATGAAGTATTTTAAAGAAAACATTTATTAAAAGGGAGAGTTCACCATGAAAGCGCAGAGTCGAAAAAAGCGTTTGATTCATGTGTTTGTTGGAATATTGCTGGGATGTGTGAGTGCATCCCCCGCGCTTGCAGTCAATATTTCAGAATTTGTCACGCTCAGGCCCTATGTCGAAATTGGCGGAGGGTATGATGATAACCTCTTCGAACTTCCTGATCATGCGCCTCTTCCTCAAGATGCGGAGAATCGGGAGGATAGCTATTTAGACGCGCGAGCCGGAATTAATGCGGATATTCATCTTGAAGAGAGCCTATTGAATGTAGACCTGATTTTGAAGTATGAATTCGCCTACTTGAAATATAGCGAGAATACGGAATATGACGAGACGAAGAATAATTTCGATGTTGATTTCTCGTTAGGGTCGGAATATGAAGAAGGCTTTTTTAAAGATCGCATGAAGTTCAATTTGAATGATGTGTTGTCGTTTATCCCGATTGATGAGGATGAGCCGATGTTTGTCGGCAACCAGACCTGGAAAAACGAATTTAATGCAGGGGTTGAATATAATGTAATCTCTAAGCCGAGAACGGCATTCATCCTGGGATATTCCTATGGACGCGACGACTATGGCGATGATGATATTGATGTGTGGTCAGTCGAAGATCAATATGAGAAGAGCAGTGAATTAACGCAAGATGCTCAAACGCACACAGGCACCGTTGATCTGAAACATGCCATCAACTCCAAGTTAACCACAATCTTATCGTATTCGTATGAATTTTCTGATAGAGAGGAGAATACCGGTGAGTTGCAGAGCGCAAGCTTTTCGCGGCAGGATGCGGAAGTTGGCCTGGAAGCGAAATTAACGCCTCGGGTTCATTCTAACGTTCGCCTCGGATATTCGTTGACATCTTATGAGGATATTGATGGGGTCGGGCAAGATGACCAGAGTAGTATCGTTGGTGAAGTCAGTCTAACCGGCAAATTCGATCAACTGACATTATCGCCGCTTGTGAGTCTTGGCTATAAACGGTATTATGATGAAAACGATTTTGGCGATACGTTGCTGACGGATGATATTTTTGGACGGATTGCGTTCAAAATTGCGGATGGATACATCGTGACTCTGTCTGCTGATTATACGATGGAAAATCGCGAATTATACGATGATGAAACCAATAATCTGACACTTGGAGTAGATGGCGAATTCGAAGTCGTAAAAAATATGCGGCTGTTGGCAGGGTATTCGTATGGCAATCATCAATATTTTTCCTATGAATTTTTGGAAACCCGAAATAATGGAGAAGATACGTCGCATAGATTTTCCGGTGGGTTAGAATACAAAGTCGCTCGATATGTGTTGTTGCGCGGAATGTATCATTATACAGATCAATCTTCGGATTCTCCTATGGATGAATATACCAAAAACGAATTTGTGGCAAGCGGTCGTGTAATCTTTTAGTTAACAGAGAGAGCATCCTTTTATGCTGAGGAAGGTGACGCACATGAAAATGATGAAGTTTTATGGGTGGATAACGGTTGGGCTGCTTATGGTATCGGGATGCGGGAATCCTGCGACCGAAAGTGATGTTTCGATGGGAAAAACTGCGGCGGCCTCAAAAGTGCAGACACAGGGCAGTGATGCTCAAAAATCATCGTTTGCCACTGTAATGGGAATGACGCAATCTCCGGTCAAGGATAAGCCTGGAGTAACGAGAGTCACGTTGACGTTGGATCGAGAAGCCTCATTTTCGACATCACGAGAAGGAAATCAACTGCTCGTGAATGTGTTTAATGCCCAGGCAGCTTCTTCTTTAACCCCTGCAAATGTGGATGATCCTGTCGTGAAGGCAATCAGCGCAAAGCAAACGGGCAGTAGCGTGAAGGCAATCATCGAATTGGTCAATGCTGACGTGGCATATACGCCATCAAAGGCTGGCGACCCGTCGAGAATTTTGGTCGATATCTGGCAGATTGCGCCACAGGCTGGAAAGAAAAAAGGGGAAAGCGTTGCCGTCATTACCCCGTCTAAAACTCAAGAAGACACCAGCGCCCCTGCCCAGAAAACCAAAGAAGTGCCTGTTGACTTGCAACCTGTTGGCGCCACTTCATCATCAAAAAGCGGAGAGACTCCTTCTTCGAAAGATATGCCTGCTCAGTTGCAATGGTTCAGTGAAAAACTTTCGCAAGTGCTTCAAGAACGGGAAAAGATGAAACAGGATTTGTTGGAAGCCGAACAGCAATTAGCCGTAAAAGATTCAATGATTCAGGTGTTAGAACGAAAGATTAAAGAAGCCAATTTGCGGATCGTTGAATTGGAAGAAGAAGTGATTAAGGCAAATTCTCAAACCTCGTTAGTGGCTCAAAACGAGCAAGCGATTCGGAATGAATTGCAAACGGTGCTGAATGAACTTGAAGGGGTTTCTTCTACCGCGACTTCTTCAACGAACGATGCCGAACTAAAAAATCGCTCTGACAAAATCCTTTCGAAAATTTCAGAGTTGCAGAAAGAGAATGTAACATTATCCGGCGCGAAAGATCAGGTTGATTCATTACGCCAGCAGGTAGATGCGCTTATAAAAGAGCGCGATGATTTGCGCGCAAAGAATGACGCGGCGCTCACGGAAATCGAATCATTAAAAGGCGATGTGGCAAGTTTAACCGCGTCACAGCAGCAACTTCAGGCAAAAGAACGTGAACTGGCCAAGTTGCGCAAAGTGCTTGGCGACGCCGCGCAGTTAGCGATGGTTGAATCCTCTCCAACGGTGCAGCCAGTTGCTGTGGCAAAAACAGAGCCCCAGAAATCTGAAGGAACAAGCCAGGTGTTCACCACCACTCCGAATGCCAAAGCGTCTGATGAGATGCCTGCGCAAATGATTGCGCAAGTCACCCAGATGCAAGCAAGCGCCAGTCCGTCTGAATACATTCTTGGCCCGGATGATGTCTTAAATATTAAGGTATTGAATGAAGAAAATTGGGACGCAACTGTTACTGTGTCGTCCGATGGTTTTATCACGTATTCGTTGTTAGGAGATTTGCGAGTTGATGGGTTGACGACCGACCAACTCGATGCGCAGATTACGTCTCTTTTGAAACGCGATTTCTTTGTCGCTCCAGAAGTTGTTGTCGAAGTCGCTAAACCACGCAGCAAAAAAGTGTATATCATGGGATTGGTGAAACAGCCTGGCTACCGTGAACTTGAGGGAGACCAACGGTTATTAGGAACACTGCTTAATGCAGGAGGCCCCTCTTCATTTACGACGGAAGCAAAAATTTTGCGCCTGCCAAAAGGCGACGTGTTGAATTCTCAGGGAACGGATGCCATTTCTCCGATTATTGTTGATTTGAATAAATTGTTTCAACAAGGCGATCAGACGCAGAATATTCAATTGCAAGATGGCGATGTGATTATGGTCGCTGAAAAAGGTTCGGCGGCGACTACGGCTGGAGGAAAACCTGCCTTAGGCCCCAACCAGATTTATGTCGTGGGAAGCGTTGCCAAACCGGGGATTTACAACTACCAGGATAACGATACCGTGCTTGACGCGATCCTGCGCGCCGGAGGATTTACTGAATTTGCGTCAAGAAATGGCACAAAAGTTGTTCGTGATGAAGGTGGTAAAACCAAGACGATTCAAGTCAAAATGAAGGATGTGATGGAAAAAGGAGAAATGGATAAAAATATTCCCATTTTAGGCGGAGACATGATTATTGTCCCTGAAAGTTTCTTCTAAACATCATGAGAAGTGTGTAAGAAAGAGAAGTAGAGATAGAGAACCTCTATCTCTATTTTTTCTTTTACGGACGTTTTTCCCCTATGAAATCAAAAGAGGTACATTTAGTTGATTATCTTTTAGTTTTGCGCAGGCGAAGCTGGGTGGTTCTTACGACGTTTATTGTCGTGATTGTTGTAGTGGTCATCGGCGTTTATCAGCGCCCAAATCCTCTCCCGAAATTTGAGGCCACAGCCACGTTGCTCGTGAAACCAGATCGCCCGGCATTGACCAACATCCAGGGTGGACAGTTGCCATATTATCAAAATTTCGACGAGGGAGTCGATCAACGAACGGAATTGTATATCTTAAAAAGCCGAGAAATGCTTGAACGCCTTGTGAAAGAATTGGATGTCACTCAATTTGGACTGACTCTTGATGATCAAGACGCAATCTACCAGTATTTCCGAGACGCGATTGAAATTCTTCCCGTTGGCGGCACTTATTTAGTCAATATTGTGGCAAGGGATACCAACCAGCAGAATGCGATTACCTTAGCGAATACGATGGCAGAAGTCTATATTGAATATAACCTTCAGACGAAACTGAGCGCCGCTCGGAAAACGCTCGTCTGGTTAAATGAGCAATTAGTCGATCTTCAAGGGAAAATTGAAAACGCCTATTCTGCGCTTGGAAACTTTCAGGATAAAAATAAAATTTTAGCGGTAGAAATGGCGCCTGAAGTGATTTCGTCCAAATTGGCAGGTTTGACCTCAGCCTATGATCAGGCGAAACGAGAGCGAATTGAAGCTGAAACACGTTTAGCGGAATTACAGCGTATTCGGCAGCGGGGCGCAGACTTCGGCAATGATCTTGCGGTCACGCTCAATGATCCTGTGCTGGAAAAACTGCGCACAGAAATTACCGATGCCGAAATCGAACGATCAAACCTGCTGCAATCGTATAAAGACAAACACCCGAAAATCGTACAGGCCGATTTGAAGTTAGAAACATTGCGTAAGAATATGCTGAGCACGGTCAATACGTTCTTCCAAAAATTAGAATCCGATCTGACAATCTTGCGTACACGGGAACAAACCGCATTACAAGCATTAGAATCGTTTAAAAACGATGCCGTTGAGATCAATAATAAACGCCTGGAATATTCCAAACTGAAGGGGGAGTTGACATCGTCAGAAGATTTGCACGCCATGCTCTTTCGGCAGTTAAAAGAAACGAGCATCACTGAAAATCTTGTTGATAAAAATTTGATTCGGCTGCTTGAATCTGCGAGAACGGCCAAGAATATTACTATACCGTTTAAACGAGTGCAAGTGATCGGTTTGGGCATGATCATCGGTTTATTATTAGGGATCGGGTTTGCGTTTTTGTTCGAATATTTTGACAAAACGTTAAAAAATCCGGAAGATGTTGAACATTATCTGGATTTACCTGTTTTAGGGACGATCCCAAAAATTGATGAAAAAAATCAGAAACGATTACAAGGCAAATCTGCTGCGCTATCAAAAAAGAAGCATTATGCCTTAGAAGGGGGAAACTAACGTATGCCGAAACGTCGAACTCGACGACAGACCCAGGATTTACAGCTTATCTGGGAAGAGGGAGCGCATTCTGTCGCTGCGGAATCCTACCGCACACTCCGCACCAATATTTCATTATCTCAGGTTGATAAACCGATTCGCACATTGTTAGTGACGAGTTGTATCCCGAAAGAAGGCAAATCCACAACAGTGGCCAATCTTGGCGTCACCTTTGCGATTGCGCAGCAAAAAGTGTTGATTATTGACGCGGATTTGCGTCGTCCAATTTTGCACCGACTTTTCGGCGTCCCGAACTCCCAGGGGCTCACTCATGCCCTGAGCGATACAGTTGAACACGATCAAGTCTATACGCCAACCAAAATTGCTAATTTATGGGTAGTCACCAGCGGAATTATTCCGCCAAACCCCTCTGAATTACTGGGCTCTCAGAAAATGCGCTATTTTTTGGAACGCGCGCAAAAACAGTTTGATATGGTGTTATTGGATTCGCCGCCGATCAGTTCATTAGCGGATGCTTCTGTGTTAGGTTCGATTGTGGATGGGGTGTTATTTGTGGTCAAAGCGAATATGGCGAATCGCGAGCTCGTGCAAAAAGCGAAAGACCAATTGCAGACAGTTGGCGCGAATATTATCGGCGTGGTGTTGAACGACGTGGATATTAAGCGTGATGGTTACTATCGGTATTATTATTACTACAATTACGAATATTATTGAGAGCGGCAGTCATGAAAAATGGACTTTCCTCTATGATGGAACAATCGGGAACATTTGAGGCGATATTGGATAATTTGGAAGCGATTGGGCGTTTTGTCACGAGATTTATGCGTGAAGAGGCGAAACTTCCAGATGATTTAGTCAATAATTTTGAAGTCTCTGTTGATGAGCATGTCGCCAACCTGATTGAACATGCATTCCAGCAGCAGCCGAATCATGCGATCACGATTGTTTGCCGACACGACGAAGAAAAGGCGCAGGTTTCTATCATTGATGATAGCGCCGGATTTGATCCAAGAGGATATAAGATCCCCCATGTGAGTGAAAAGGCAATTTACGAGCTACCTCCCGGAGGGTTTGGCAATTATTTCATTTGCACGCTGATGGATCAGGTCGAATATCTGCATCGCCCGGGAATCAGAAATGAATTGATTCTGACCGTAAATAAAGGAAAAGAGCGCATTGATGCCGCGATAAAGGAGGATGCATCATGGATGTAAACGTTCGCCAGGCAGGGCAAAACGCCGACGTGCATATTGTTGAAATTGAAGGGCGAATTGACGCTAAAACTGCTGCTGACATTGAAAACGAATTGAACGCCCTGAAAGAAAAACAAGCGGTAAAAATTATCGTTGATTTTTCTCGCGTCAACTATATCAGCAGCGGTGGATTGCGTGTGTTCCTCTCCGCGCTCAAATGGGCGAAAGCTGGAAATGGCGACCTGAAGTTAGTCAATATGGAACAGAATGTGGAAAAAATTTTTAAGTTAGCCGGTTTTACCAAAATTTTTAACATTCTGCCCGATATTGACAGCGCGCTAAGCGCATTTTAAAACGAGTTCGCTATGAACGATGAAATGCTGGTGTCGTCGCAACAGTTCGAAAATGACGCCATGCTGCACGAACATATTCTCGAAAGCATGGATAATGGCGTGATTGCGCTCGATTTCGAAGGAAAAATTATCACGTTTAATGCGGCGGCAACAAGAATTCTTGGCATTCCCGCTGAAGAAGCTGTTGGAAGATATTACCCGGAAGTTTTTTTCGAATATGACGGCAACGATGAATTTAATGACGTGTTGATTAACGTCATCTACACTCGCCAGACCCACCTCTACCGCGAAAGCGCATTTGTTCGCAAAGGCGGCCAGACCGTGCCGCTCGCCATTAATAGCTCGCTTCTCAAAGATGAACGTGGTCAGGAATACGGCGTGGTGTCGGTCTTTTCCGATTTAACGGAAATCAAAAAACGCGAGTTTCTGCAAGATACGCTGACCCGATACGTGACGAAGCAAGTTGTCGAATTGATTTTGGATCATCCGGAAAGCATCATCCTCGACGGAGAAGAACGCGAAGCCACTGTCTTTTTTTCCGATATTCGCGGCTTCACGACCTTAGCCGAACGGATGCGCCCTAAAGATTTGGTCGCCATGCTGCGTGAATATTTTACGCTGATGGTAGAAGCGGTCTTTCAATATCAGGGCACGGTTGATAAATTCATCGGCGACGCGCTCATGGCAATTTTCGGAGCGCCAACGCCGCAGCCAGATCATGCGGAACGCGCCGCGCGCACCGCATTGGAAATGAAGCGAATGCTGATTGGCTTCAATCAGGCTCGCCTCAGCGCGGGGCAAGAACCCATTCGCATTGGCGTCGGCATCAATACCGGACATGCGGTGGTCGGCAATATCGGCTCTGTGCAACGCCTCGAATATACCGCCATCGGCGACGCCGTGAATCTCGCTTCCCGGCTTGAAGGCATCAACAAACAATATGGTACAGAAATTATTATCAGCGAATCCACGTTCCGTCAATTGCCCGACAACATTCTTGTCCGCGAACTTGACGATGTGCGCGTGAAAGGAAAGCATGAGCCGTCTAAAATTTACGAAATTATCGGCGTCCAAGGGGAATTGACGGCTGAAACAGAAGCGGGATACGCGCATTTCCGCGATGGACTGGCGCTTTATAAACAGAGAGCATGGGACGCCGCAACGTGCGAGTTTCAAGCCGCGCTCGATATGATTGCCGCAGATAAACCGTCGCAACTCTACCTTGATCGATGCCGCGCTTATAAGCAGAATCCGCCGTCTGACGACTGGGATGGCGTCTTCGAAATGAAATCCAAATAACGTCATGACTGTTTGTCATGCCGTATTACACAAACCACGAAAGAAATAAAACGCGGATGACGCAGAGAACGCAGATTATCGCGGATAGAAAAGATTGAACGGTGATAATTTCAAAATATCCGCGTAAATCCGCGTTTCCTGCGTCATCCGCGTTCTATTTCTTTCGTGGTTTTTTAACGTATTATGCTTGATGAGGCAGCAATTGAACTGAATTACCATAATCATGAATCAGCGTTCGACTGGCAGCAGGTGTTTGGCGACGCCGCGCCGGTCGAAATCGAAATCGGGTTCGGCAAATGCGGCTTTCTGATCAGCATGGCCGCTGACCAGCCCGACAAGCGTTTTGTCGGCATCGAAACTTCGCGGAAGTATTATCGCAAAGGCATCAGGAAAATCCAACGCGCTGACCTGACCAATGTCAAGCTCCTGTTAGGCGAAGCGCTTCACCTGCTTGGCCGCTACATTCCTGAAAATTCGCTGGCCGGGCTGCATATCAATTTCCCTGATCCCTGGCCGAAAAAGCGTCATGCGAAACGCCGCTTGCTGTCGCCGGAATTCGTCGAAGTCGCGGCACAACGGTTATTGCCTGCCGCTAATTTCGCGTTGGCGACTGACATGGAAGCGTACATGATTGACGCGCTTATCGCGCTGCGCGGAAATGCTCAGCTTGAAGAAATATTTGCCACGAACAGCCGCGAATGCGAGATGCCGCGCCGTTATTCCTCCGAATATGAACGGGAATTTTTTAGCGCCGGAAAAACCCTCTATTACGCGACGTTTCGGAAAAAGCCATGATCCCGGAAGAAATAGTCAATGAAATCCGGCAGCGAGCCGACATTGTCGAAGTGATCGGCGAATTCGTCAGATTAGAGAAAGCCGGTCAGAATTATAAGGGCTTGTGCCCGTTCCACAAAGAAAAAACGCCGTCGTTTATCGTGAATCCTGCCAAGCAGATTTTTCATTGCTACGGTTGCGGAACTGGCGGAAACGTGTTCACGTTTTTGATGAAGCACGAGCAATACAGTTTCCCGGAAACCCTGCATGTGTTAGCCAGACGGTTCGGGGTGCGCCTCCCCGAAAAATCGGACGATATTTCGACGCAGCAACTCCAGCAAACTGAACGCCTCTATCAACTCCATTTAGAAGCTGGCGCGTTTTTTGCGGAACAACTTCGCAGCCGCCCAGAAGCCAAAATCGCGCGAGAATATTTGCGCAAACGCGGCATTGATGAAGAGGCGCAACAGCGCTTCGGCTTCGGTTACGCGCTTCCTGGCTGGGACGCGCTGCGGCGGAAATTTATCCAGAAATACGGCGAAGAACTACTGTTAGAAAGCGGATTGGTCATCAAGCGCAAAAGCGAAGAAGGGGACGATGCCCGTCAGATGGCGGTCGGCTCGTATGATCGTTTTCGCGACCGGCTGATGATTCCGATTCATGACGAGCGCGGGCGCATTATCGCGTTTGGCGGGCGGATTTTGGGCGACGGCCAGCCGAAATATATGAATTCGCCCGAAAATCCGATTTTTCACAAAAGCAAAACGCTCTTCGGCTTTCATCATGTCAAAGACGCCGTGCGCCGCGCCGGAACGATTGTATTAGTGGAAGGCTATTTCGACATGATCGTGCCGTTTGCGCATGGCGTCCCGAATATTGCCGCCACGATGGGAACAGCCTTGACGGATCAGCATCTCCGCACGTTGCAGCGCTACGCGCAGAAAGTCACCCTGATTTTCGATCCCGATCCGGCGGGCGTGAATGCGATGATGAAGGCGTTAGACCTCTTTTTGACCTACGGCTTCGAGGTCCGCGCCGGAATCCTGCCGACTGGAGACGACCCTGACACGTTTGTGCGCAAATCGGGCGTGGCGGAGTTTCAACGCATTGTTGAACATGCGCCCCTGTTGCTCGATTTCATCCGCGACCGCATTATCGAACGCTATGACACCTCGCGCCTCGATCAGCAGATCGCCTGTGTCAATCAGTTAGTTCCAATCATCGCGAAAATCCAGAATGAAGTCGAATGGAGAGCGCAGATCGCGAAAACCGCTGATGTGCTGCATATCACCGATGCTGCGTTACTCGCGGAACTTCGCAAAATCACGAGGACTGCCACGATTCAGCCACGCGAAGAAGTCAAAACCGCGACAACGATTCCGATTATCGAACAATATGTCGTGACGGCGCTGCTGAAAGATAAACGGCTGATTTCCAAAGCGCAGGCGCATATCCAGCCCGATGAATTATCGCATCCGCTGACGCGACGCGTCCTGAAAGCGCTGTTCGTGTACGGCGACAAAAGCGATTTCGAAGCCAAAATGCTGGATATGTTTCAAGGCTCCCAATTTCAGGGCGAACTCAGCCGATTATTCATGCGGAGCGAGGAAGTGGTTGATCCGGAGGTAACGCTGCAAGACTGCATCACCAAACTTCATCAGCAGCGTTTTGAGCAGGCGACGCTCGACCTGACGCGCAAGACGCAGGATGCGCAGGAGCGAAAAGACCGTTTTGATCTTGACTTCTTGTTAGAACAAAAAAACCAGGATTTGCTGCGGAAAAAACAGCAATTGATGCGCAAACCAACGTGAAACGGCGCAGGCGAGAAAAACGGCGGCTTTTCCTTGACAGATTTCCCCGATTCGCAGAATGCAACCACATACGAATTTATCAACCTCGCGACAGGGATGACATGTTGTCAGGATTGCGATGCTCCTTTCTATGTACTGTTTCTTTTTCCCATCCTTTCCGCATCCATCCATGTAGTTCCAAAATAACAGACTATGAAAATATTGATGATTGCTCCTGAGCCGTTTTTTCAACCGCGCGGCACGCCGTTCAGCGAATTCCACCGCCTGCAAGCGCTATCGAAATTAGGCCATGAAGTGGATTTCGTGACGTATCCGGTGGGCGAAGATGTCGAGATCAAGAATGTTAAAATTTACCGCTCTTTAAAACTCCCATGTATTTCGAATGTGAAAATCGGGCTGTCAATCGCCAAAGTTTTTTTGGATATTCCGCTCTTTATTCAGGCGATCTGGATGATGCTGACGCGCAAATACGACTGCGTGCATACGCATGAAGAAGCGGTCATCGTCGGCGCATTGCTGCGCAAGTTTTTCGGCTATCCGCACGTCTATGACATGCACTCCAGCCTGCCGGAGCAGATGAGCAATTTCGGCATCAGCCAGTCGAAATGGTTGTTTCAAATGGGAGAAGCCGTCGAACGCTGGGTGTTGAAGCATTCGCTGAAAACTATCGTGATTTGCCCGTATCTCGGCGAGCGCGTCGAAAAACTGCACCGTGATCAGCCGTATTTGGTGATTGAAAACGTGCCTGTGACCGACGACAGCCGCTATGTCACGCCGGAAGAAGTTCACGCCTTGAAGCAGCGGCTCGGCATCCGCGATGAAACCGTCGTCGTTTATACCGGTACGATGGAGGCGTATCAGGGGATTGATCTGTTGCTGGAAAGCGCGAAACATGTCTCTAAACAATATGAGCAGGTTCGGTACGTGTTAGTCGGCGGACATCCAAAACAGATTGAACAAATGAAAGAATTGGCGACGCTGTTAGGCGTGGATAAAATCACGCATTTTGTCGGCCAGCAGCCGGTGCAGGATATGCCGCTCTACACGCATTTGGCCGATATTCTGGTCACGCCTCGCAAGGACGGCAAAAATACGCCGCTCAAAATTTACTCCTATTTGCGAGCTGGCAAGCCGATTGTCGCGACGAATATCTTGACGCATACGCAAGTGCTGAATCCGGAGGTGGCCGTGTTGACCGATAATAACGCGGAAGCGTTCGCCGAAGGGACGTTGAAATTGATTCGCGATCCGGAGCTTGGCAAACGCTTGACGGCAAACGCGATGCGGCTCAGCGACGAAAAATACAGCTACGAAGCATATCTACAAAAAACCGATCAAGTCTATAAATTTGTGGAACAATCCATTCGAAATGGGGAAGGAAAGGACGCATGAACTCGTTTAGCTTTACGCCATGTCCGTCAGCATTGACCTGGGAAAATCCTCCGCAAGCCTGGAAAATCGAACAACAAACCCTATCGATCACCGCCGGAGCGCGGACAGATTTGTTTACTGACCCGGCGGGAACAGTTGTGATCAACTCCTCGCCGCGAGCGATTTTTTCTCCGACAGACGGCGATTTTCTGTTCAGCGCAAAGGTCGAAGTCGGTTTCCAATCAACATTTGATGCGGGCGTGTTGATGATTTATATCAATGCCGAGTATTGGGCGAAACTCTGTTTCGAGTATTCGCCGCAGCGGCAGCCGATGGTGGTTTCCGTGATTAATCGCGGCGTGTCTGATGATTGCAATTCTGTCGTGATTGACGGAAATGTCGTCTATCTGCGCATCGCGAAAATCGGCAAAACGTTCGCGTTTCACTATTCTCTTGATGGACGCTATTGGCATTTTGTCAGATATTTTACGTTTGGAATTGCTGATCCGGTGAGAATTGGCTTTTCCTCGCAAGCGCCAACCGGCGATGGATGTACGGCGATATTTTCTGAGGTCGCCTACACGCAAACCACGCTGAAAGACACTCGTAATGGAGAATAATTGCAAGGTAACGACGAAAGGGACACTATGAAAATTCTTGTCACGGGCGGCGCTGGATTTATCGGCTCGCATTTTTCGGAATCTGCCCTGAAATCTGGGCACGAAGTCTTTGTGATTGACGATTTATCCACCGGCAGCATCGAAAATATCGAGCATTTGAAGCCGAATCCGCATTTTCATTATTATTTGGACAGCGTGACGAATCGCCAACTGTTGCGCGAATTGATTGATAAATGCCATGTCGTCGTCCATCTTGCTGCGGCGGTTGGGGTGCAGCTTATCGTCGAAAGCCCCGTCAACACGATTGAAACGAACATTTACGGCACGGAACTCGTGCTGCAATATGCCAGCATTAAGAAAAAGAAAGTTTTGCTGGCCTCCACGTCTGAAGTCTATGGCAAAAGCGCGAAAGAGACCTTTTCCGAAGACGACGATCTTGTCATGGGCGCGACGACGAAAGGGCGCTGGAGTTACGCCTGTTCGAAGGCGATTGACGAGTTTTTAGCCATTGCCTACTGGAAAGAACGGAAACTGCCGGTGGTCGTGGTGCGCTTGTTTAATACGATTGGCCCGCGCCAGAGCGGACAATACGGCATGGTCGTGCCGCGATTTGTGCGGGCGGCGCTGCGCAACGAGCCGATTCATGTCTATGGCACGGGGCAGCAGACGCGCTGTTTCACGAATGTCGCCGATGTGGTGCATATCTTGAAGTTGCTGCTGGCAAACGAGCAGGCGGTCGGCGAAATTTTTAATATCGGCGGCACAGAGCAAATCAGCATCGAAGCGTTAGCGCATAAAATCAAAGCGATGACTGGTAGTGCATCAGAAATTGTGCATGTCCCCTATGATCAGGCGTATGCCGAAGGTTTTGAGGATATGCTGCGCCGGATGCCGGAGGTGTCGAAATTACAGCGGTTTGTCGGCTTCGTGCCAAACACGTCGCTTGAAGCGATGTTGCAAGGAGTGATTGATTGGATTCGTTCGGAGGAAGGATATGTCTAATTTAATTGATGGCGTTCAAGCGAAGCCGTTGCGCGTCATTCCTGATGAGCGCGGGCGATTGATGGAAATTTTGCGGTGCGATGATGCGTTATTCTCGCAATTCGGCCAGGTCTATATGACGACGGCCTATCCGGGCGTGGTGAAAGGGTGGCATTATCACAAAGTCCAGACCGACAATATGGCCGTCGTGCGCGGCATGATGAAACTCGTGTTGTTCGACAGCCGCGAACACTCGCCGACGCATGGCAAGGTTAATGAATTCTTTTTCGGCGAGCATCAGCCGCTTCTGATTCAAATTCCGCCGTTGGTCTTTCACGGCTTCAAGGCGGTGAGCGAATGCGAGGCGATTGTGATCAATATTCCGACCATGCCATACAACTATAAAGAGCCGGACGAATTCCGTGTCCATCCGCATGACAATGATATTCCGTACAAATGGGATCGAAATGATGGGTAAGAAATAAAGCATGTTTGGGCATGTTCGCAAACTGAAGTTTGCACTCCTAAATGTCTGAAGTCTGTCGAACTGAGGAGTGCAAACTTCAGTTTGCCCATAGGAGCAACGACATGAAAGGGATTGTGTTAGCCGGAGGGCTTGGAACGCGGCTGAATCCGCTGACAAAAGTGACGAATAAACATCTGCTGCCGGTGTATGATAAGCCGATGATTTACTACCCGATTCAGACGCTTGTGAATGCCGGAATTCGGGATATTATGGTCGTGACCGGCGGAAATAATGCGGGTGATTTTCTCTGTCTGTTAGGCGATGGGCGCGAATTCGGATTGAAGCATGTGCATTACACCTATCAGGAAGGGCATGGCGGCATTGCCGAAGCGCTCGGACTGACGCGCCATTTTGCCGAAGACGACTCGATTTGCGTGGTGCTTGGCGACAATATTATTGAAAACAATATCGTTGACGCGGTCAAAGCGTTCGAACAACAGCAGCAGGGCGCAAAAATTTTGTTGAAGGAAGTGCCAGACCCGCAGCGGTTCGGCGTGCCGGAATTAAGCGGCGACCGCATCGTTCGCATCGAAGAAAAACCGGCGCAGCCGAAATCGAACTACGCCGTCATCGGCATTTATCTCTACGATTCGACCGTCTATGATATTGTTGAAACGCTGAGGCCATCCGGTCGGGGCGAGTTGGAAATCACCGATGTGAATAACGCCTATATCGAACGCGGACAGATGAGCTACGCCATTCTTAATGGCTGGTGGACAGATGCCGGCACGTTCGAGTCGCTTCTCCGCGCCAACAATCTTGTGGCGCAAACCGGCGCGAATAAGCTTGTTTAAATCACCACCACGAAACACACAAAATACACGAAAAAACTCATAGAACACTGGTTTAACAAGCTCATCCAAAAGATCATCAAAAAATCAGTGTCAATCAGGTCAGCAGTGTTCTATTTTTTCGTGTATTTTGTGTGTTTTGTGGTAAAGCATGACGTTTATAGAGGCGAGCATTGAAAATTAATATTGTATCACTCGCAGACCTCACAGGTTTTAAAAGCCTGTGAGGTTTTATTAAAAGTCAATGCTCGCCTCTATAAATAAGAGTCAGACACGTCAAACGTGTCTGACTCTTTCTTTTTTATCGCGTTTTTTCACGAATAAAATCAGCAAGCCGCTGAGAATACAGATGGTTCCGGCAAGCGTGGCGGGAGTAAATCGCTCGCGCAGCACCAACACGCCTAATGTCCCGGCTGCCAGAGGCTCGGCGAGCGTGAGCGTGACCGCTGTCGCGACAGGCGTCGTCAATAAGCCGCGTGCGAACAGGAGATATGGCATTGCGGTAGCAATCAGCCCTAAATGCAGCGCGACGAACATGCCGCGAGGCTGCGCCAGCCAGTGGAGATCGCCCCACAATAACACCGGCAGGAGAAGCAAAGCCGCAGAGCCGCAGATGACGGCTGTTCCTGCAACTGCCGAGCGATGTGATAACGTCTCCTTGCCGCACACTGAATAGATGGCATAACCTCCGCCAGCGCCTAATGCCGCCAGAATGCCAAGCGGATCGAGGCGCACAGTTCCTCCTCCGGCAGCGATGAACAGCCCACATCCAAGCACGGCAAAGAGCGTCGCAATCCCCCAGCGCACTCCCGGACGCTCCCCCAGAATGAGCCAGCCTAATAAGCCAGCAAACACCGGCGAACTTCCCATTGTTACCAACGTCCCGATAGCCACACCGGTTTTGGCGACGCCTGCAAAAAAACAGGGTTGGTAACATGCGATCCCGCAAGCGGCAAAAAATGTGGCTTTTTTCGGCCAGGGAGGAGCGTTTTGAAACGCTTTGAGGCTGAGCGCTAACAGCAGCAGCGCGCTGCCGCCAATTAACATGCGGATTGCGCCGATAACAGCAGGCTGCGCCCCTGCTGGCGCGAAGGCTTGCGCTGTGCCTGTTGTGCCCCAAAACACAGACGCGGCTAAAATATTCCAGTAACCCAAATGGGGTGTCGCTGACTGATCTGAATACGCTGATTGATTCGTCGGATTTTCTACGAAACACTGTTCATGTATATGGTTCATATTATGTAAACTCCAGGTTTTCAGGCGGAAATGTGTCAATAAATATTTAAAAAAAATGGCGGACATCAGAAAAATTCTAACGTTGCATATAAATTTGTTGACGGAAGCATGATTATTTGTATGATTGCGGTCATTATTCGACGATTCGGATGTATGACCATCATTGATCCAACAGGAGCCGAAAAATTATGGTAGAAATTGCTGGGAGCAATTATCATGTAAGCTATGACACAGAGGCGCAGATTATTTCAATTCGAGGGATTCTCAGGCTATATGGGACTGATGGGTATGTAGAATTACACGATGCGCCGCGGAACCGTCCAGCGACGGAGTCTCCAGAGCCTCAACCAACCTATCGAGGCGGATATTCCGCAATTATGAAATTATTGATGGATATTGCGTACCAACATCCCGCCGAACTGACGCTCGATGTTCGAGAATTGCAATTTGTGAACAGTTCGGCCATCAATATTTTTTCGAAATTTGTGATGCTTCTTGCGGAAGAACACGCCACTCATTTGCAAATCCTGGGAAATCAAAAGCTGTTCTGGCAGCCGCAAACGCTCAATAATCTGAAAGTATTATTGCCATCGCTTACCCTCGTTTTTTAATCAGTGTCATCACCCTCTATTTCTTGCCGATGCTTTTTTGATTCGTAACTACACAGGCATCATATTCTGATAAAATTTTACTTGATTTTAGTCAAGAAACACGAGTATAAAAATGTTCTATGGAA
>DF820459.1:1099025-1107391 GCA_000739515.1 Candidatus Moduliflexus flocculans | reverse complement strand
GACAACAATCTCGCCGAACGCGATCTCCGCATGATCAAAGTCAAACAGAAGATTTCGGGTACCTTTCGTTCTCCAGAGGGTACCCGCGCATTCTGTCGCATTCGTGGCTTTATTTCAACGATCAAAAAACAGGGGAAGAACGTCCTTGAAGCCTTGACAAACACCTTCAAGGCTCTCCCCAATACAACATAGGCTGTGTAGTTACTTTGATTCATTGATAACAATCTGCGCTGTTCGTTCGCCGCGTTGTATAACGCGGCTCTTCTCGTGATCTGTTCGCGTGAAGAATGCGATGGCGTTCTCTTTATAAAATAAAAAAATACTGTATTATATTAAATAATTATTGACAAACGATAAATATTTATTATATTACGATTGTCGTCGCATGAAGAACCATTATTGTTCTACAGCGTTATTCACTGGGATTGAACGGGACGAAACCTGTCAGACATCGTGAAGGTGTCTGACAGGTCTGTTCACTCATCGCGTATAATGCTGTTGTACCATACCGCCTGAGGGATATTATGCGCAACAATCGCACTCGCATTCAACGGCTCTGCCGGTATTTTCAATACCTGTTTTTCGGATGGCTGGTTGCCATTCCGATCGTCCACGTCTGTATCTGGATATGGTTTAATCGCTTACCATCTGCGATGCCTCAAGAGATTTCTGGAATGATTCAGCGCCCGATTGCTCCTGGCATTCTCGCAACCGCTGGGATCGTGTCTTTCGTCCTTTCCGCGCTTCAAATGGCAATGGTCTGGATGTTGATCCGACTTTTTCGCCTGTACCGCAATGGCAAATTTTTTCTGGCGGAAAACGTCTCCTGCCTCTGGAATATCAGCAAATTGCTGCTGGCTCAAGCCATTGCAAAGCCAGTGATTAAGACGCTGACCATCATGATTTTATCGTTATCCAATCCCCCAGGCCAGCGCATGCTGAGCATCGGTCTGGATTTCGCCGATATTTCAACCGCAATCACCGGCGGCATTGTATTTGTCATCGCCTATGTCATGGAAGAAGGCCGCAAATTGCAAGATGAACAGACGTTGACGATTTAGGAGGCAATCATGGCAATCATTGTCAATGTGGATGTCATGCTGGCGAAACGTAAAATGCGCTCCAATCAATTAGCCGAATTGATTGACATCACCGAACAGAATCTTTCGATTCTGAAAACCGGCAAAGCCAAAGCGATTCGTTTCTCAACATTAGAAGCCTTATGTCAGCATTTAGAGTGCCAACCTGGGGATATTCTTGAATATCGCCCTGAAAAAGAGCATGAGGAACTCCATTGAAACTATCTATAAACACATGTCAGGAATGTTTGATGCTCTCTTGTCTCCTGCTGCTAACTGCCTGCCATAGCGCAACATCTTCTCTCGAAGAGACAGAAACCTGCGTCGGATACCCCGACGCGCAAACGTCAGCGTATCTGCTGCCATACGAAACTGGCGCAAGTTATCGAGTGTTTCAAGGGAATTGCGCTCCTCCAAAAGCGCCCTGGACGCATTATGCGAAGGCCCGTTACGCGTATGATGTTGAGATGCCGATTGGCGCGAAGATCGTCGCCGCTCGCGCGGGAACGGTCGTGTTCATCCGCGAACAATTTACAGACCGGCAACATGCGCAGGAACAGGGAAACGCTCTTGTCGTTCTTCATGACGACAACACCGTCGCCTTATACGGCCATCTTACGCAGAATGGCGCGCTTGCCGAACTCGGCCAGCGCGTCGAACAAGGCGAAACGATTGCCCTGAGCGGAAATTCAGGGCAAAGCGGCAACGTGCCGCATCTGCATTTTCAAGTGAATGCCTGTCCCGATTTTGATGCCTGTGAATCTGTGCCGGTCACGTTTCGCAATGCCCGCCCTAATCCGGGACGGCTGATACAAGGCGAAAGATATACGGCTGAATAAGATGAACATGAGACAAGAAAGGAGTTCTCTACGATGATACGAATGTTTATAAAACACACCTGTACTATTGAAATGATTTTACTCTTTGGGCAAGCGGTGAGCGCAACCACTGCGCCTGACAATCTTTGGCAAAAGGCGGTGGCGATTGCCGGAAATAATGTCCGCTGGATTCCAGGCGTGATTATGATGACATCCGAAGAGTTCGATAAACATGATCGCGTTCAAAAAACGGAAGAGGCTGTAACGCGTCTGTCCTTAGGGGAAAATGGCATGATTTTGAGCGAAACGACCGCCATGAAGGACGGAAAAAAGGTCGCCTCTCAAAAGAAAACTTCAGTTCAAGAAGAAACAGGGAAAGACTCTGGTAATATCGGCGTCTCAGTTCGCCTCGGCCAGGAGGATTTTTTTATGCCGGAACGACAGGCGACGGTTTCCGCCACGCCAACCGGCCAACGCAAGACGATTGATGATGTGATCTGTGTCGAATATGTATTTACGCAGCAAAAAAGCCCAAAGGAAAAGCTCTCCGGTTCAGCCTGGCTTGACGAAACGAGCGGAGCGCCGGTGGAAGTCGCATTCACGACGATTCCGCTTCCCAAACATGTCAAGCAGATGGCAAGCGTCATTCACTATCATTCATCTCCCGATGCCTGGTATCCGATTCGGATGCAGATGGAAGCATCCGGTGGATTTTTACTCATCCAAAAGCACGTCCGCATACGGTTAGAAATGAATGATTACTGGCAAGCCCCAAAGAAGATGCTGGAAAAATAATGCCTCGCGCAACAAACCAATTGACAAATCACTTGCCCGGTTGATCATGCGCATAAAGCTGTACAGGCAAATCTGATACGTCAACCGCAACAATCCCACTTTATGCGCTGCTGGTTTTCTGGCGGGATTTTTCCCGCCAGAATCCGCGAACGCAAACCACCTATGAATGCTCATGAAAAAATAGACATTCTCACGAGATTATTACAAAAATACGCAGGACAGGACGAAATGTTTGTCGAACCGGAGAAAGAATCTTCGCGGCAGAAGCTCTTTCGCGAAGACTTGCGCGCCGTCGTGTCCGCGATTTTTCAAGACGAGGTGCAACTTCATGCGGATATGTCGGTGGAAGAGATGAAAAATGCGATCAAAAAAACCTGGACGCAAACGAAACCGGCAGGATGGTAAAACAAAAACGAGTCAGACACGTTCGCCGTGTCTGACTCGCAGGGCTGCGTAATACTGACGAAACTTACGCGCCTTCTTGCGGATTCTCTACGGCGGCAGGTTCAGAAGCTTGCGCCTCTTCGCTGGCCGGAGTCTCGCCTTCAGCAGCCGTTTCCTCTTCAGGAAGCGGGCCGCGCACTTCGTCTTCATACGCTTTGATGCTGAGACCGATGCGGCGATTGTCTTCATCGAGTTTAATCACTTTGGCCGTGATTTCCTGCCCGATGGTCAACACGTCTTCCGGCTTTTTCACATGCTGCTGCGAAATTTCCGACACATGCAGCAACCCTTCCACGCCGTTCGTCAATTCCACGAACGCGCCAAAGTCGGTCAACCGCACGATCTTGCCGGTCACGTTATTGCCGACCGCAATCGAAGCGCCGATCCCTTCCCAGGGATTCGGCTGAAGTTGTTTGATGCCGAGCGACAGACGTTCATGTTCCACGTCAATGCTGAGCAGCACAGCCTGTACCTGTTCCCCTTTTTTGAGGATTTCGGACGGATGTTTCACGCGCGTCGTCCAGGACATGTCAGAAATATGCACAAGGCCGTCAATCCCTTCAGCCAGTTCGATGAACGCGCCGAAGTCGGTCAGGTTGCGCACGATGCCGGTCACGATGCTGCCTGGAGGATATTTCTCGGCCACAACCGCCCACGGATTCGACTCGATCTGTTTCAGGCCGAGCGAAATGCGGCGATTCTGCTTGTCGAGGTCTAACACAATCGCTTCCACCATATCGTTCAACGATACGACTTTCGACGGATGTTTGACCCGTTTCGTCCAGGACATTTCGGAAATGTGGACAAGCCCTTCCACGCCGGTTTCGAGTTCGATAAAGGCGCCGTAATCGGTAATGCTGACAACTTTGCCTTTGACCCGCGTGCCGCTCTGATATTTCTGTTCAGCGGTTGCCCACGGATCTTCGGATTTCTGTTTCAGGCCGAGCGACACTTTTTCATGCTCTTTATCGTATTGCAGCACGATGACTTCGATTTCGTCGCCAAGCTGGAACAATTCGGACGGATGGTTGACGCGGCCCCACGAAATATCCGTGATGTGCAGCAAGCCATCAATCCCGCCCAGATCAACAAAGACGCCGTAATCGGTAATATTTTTGACGATGCCTTTGATGATTTTGCCTTCTGCGAGATTCTCCAGCGTTTCCTGACGCGCGGATTCGCGTTCCTGTTCCAGAATTGCGCGGCGTGACAACACAATATTTCCGCGCCGGCGGTTCAATTTGATGATTTTGGTGCGAATCGTCTGGCCGATCAGGCTTTCTAAGTTGCGGATCGGACGGAGATCAACCTGAGAACCCGGCAGGAACGCTTTGACGCCGATGTCCACCGACAGGCCGCCTTTAATACGTTCGCAGACTTTACCTTCCACCACGCGCTCCTCTTCAAAGGATTTCGTGATGTCTTCCCAGATTTGGATGCGGTCGGCTTTCTCTTTCGAGAGCACGACTAATCCGTTTTCATCTTCCGTGCTTTCGAGAAATACATCCACCGTATCTCCGACATGCACTTCAATCGGCTCGCCGTTCGCATTTTTGAACTCGCGCAGCGAAATGGTTCCTTCGGATTTGTAGCCGATGTCAATCAGCGCGTCGCTGTCATGAATCTGGACAATCGTCCCTCTGACAATCCGGCCTTCTTCGACATTCTGAAAGGAACGTTCTAAGAGCTTGGCCACTTCCGGATCACTGAATGTTTCCGCAGAATCCAACTCTTCTTGTGATAATTGTACGTCTTTTACTTGTTCTTCTGACATGAATAATGTCCTCCTGAGATAGAATTATGCGCGTCTAACGCGCTGAATCCGCTTACGTCTCCCCGCGATTTTTCGTCAAGAGAATTGTTGAGAGAATCAACATTTCTGAGGAAAAGGCAGTCCGCGCGCTTGAACGCATCGAAAATGACTTGACACAGATCGAAAAATGCGCGATTCCTGTTGACAGCGTTCGGCATTCGTCGAATATTGTTTAAAAAGCGCCCGACATGATGGCGCATTCCCATCCGTAAGCAGGCGTTTTTTCTGTAAAAGAGGTGTCCCATGCAAGAACTGGCTGATTATGACAGCCCGTGGAAAGAGATGATTGAAGGCTATTTTCTGGAATTCATGACCTTCTTTTTTCCTCAAATAGCCGCCGATATTGACTGGGAATTCGGCTACGAGTTTTTGGATAAAGAATTGCAGCAAGTTGTCCGCGAGGCTGAGCTTGGGCGGCGCGTGGCTGATAAGCTCGTGAAAGTCACGCGCAAAGGCTCGCATGATGACCTCTGGGTGTTTATTCATATCGAAGTGCAAGGGTTCTATGAAAAAGCATTCGGGGAACGGATGTTCGTCTATTACTATCGCCTCTTTGACCGTTATCATCAGCCGATTTGTTCACTGGCGGTTCTCACGGATGAACGCCCGAAATGGAAGCCGACGCGCTTTCAACATGACATTTGGGGATGTCAGGTCAGATTGACGTTTCCTGTCGTCAAATTGCTGGAATATCGCGGCAGAGAACAGGAATTGGAACAGAGCGCGAATCCGTTTGCCCTGATTGCCTTAGCGTATCTGAAAACACTGGATACCAAAAAGCAGCCGGAACAACGGTTTGATTGGAAATTTCGGCTGTATAAATTGTTGTATGAGCGCGGGTATGAGAAACAGGATATTTTAGAATTGACGCGGTTTGTAGATTGGGTGATGGTCTTGCCAGACGAGTTGCAACTCCGTTTTGACGAGACGATTACCGCGTATGAGGAGGAACGACGTATGCAATATGTCACCAGTTTCGAGCGCATCGGTATGGAAAAAGGCTTACGGCAAGGATTGGAAAAAGGCTTACAGCAAGGATTGGAAAAAGGCTTACAGCAAGGATTGGAAAAAGGCTTACAGCAAGGACGCAAGCAAGGGCAACTCGAGCAAAGCCAAACCGCCGTGATTGATGCGCTGACGGTTCGATTCCAGACTGTCCCGATTTCTATCATTAACCAGGTCTTGCGCTGCGAGGAGGTCGCGCCGCTGCAAAATCTTTTCCGACAGGTGATTACCATCCCGTCATTGGATGAATTCGAAGCGCTATTGCGTAAATCGCTCGCTGAATCTCATGAGGCTGCCGAAGAAGTGAAATCGTGATTTGAATAGACTGATGTTGGCATCGAATACGCAGCTTGCAAGAAGTGGAAAAGAAGGCGAGAAGGTGATCGCCTCGCATCAAAAAAACGAAATTACTGTTGACAGCGTTTCGCGCTGGCCGAATATGGATTGAAAATAATCCGACATGGCAGCGCGTGAACCGTTGTTCCTTCGCTCGTTGATGTCATTCCCTCGATATATGAATATTCTGTTGGTCTATCCGTTGTTCCCCAAAAGTTTCTGGTCGTTCGATAAAACCGTTCAACTCATTGGAAAAAAAGCCTTTCTCCCCCCGCTTGGCCTGGTCACGGTCGCTGCGCTGCTGCCGCAAGAATGGAATGCGCGGCTGATTGATTGCAATCTGCAAGAGATGACGGAAGAGGACTGGGGCTGGGCTGATATGATTCTGCTCTCCGGCATGATCGCGCAAAAGCCCGACCTGCTGGCTCGCATCCGCGAAGCCAAACGGCGCGGCAAGCCGGTCGCTGTCGGCGGCCCGTTTGCCACCGCCTTTTCTGATGACTGTCGTCAGGCGGGCGCGGATTTTCTTGTTTTAGATGAAGGC
Source organism: Candidatus Moduliflexus flocculans (assembly GCA_000739515.1). Classification (GTDB taxonomy): domain Bacteria; phylum Moduliflexota; class Moduliflexia; order Moduliflexales; family Moduliflexaceae; genus Moduliflexus; species Moduliflexus flocculans. Next base: position 1,100,557 of record DF820459.1, on the reverse strand, counting down.
GAAATCACCGTGCCGCTCTGGATTGATGCGCTGAAAGATGGCGTCGCGTCCGGAGAATTTCGCTCGTTCGGCAAACATCCCGACATCGCCACCTCGCCCGTGCCACGCTTCGAATTGCTTGATATGAACGCCTATGCCGCGATGTCCATGCAGTTTTCGCGCGGCTGCCCGTTTCAATGCGAATTCTGCGATATTATCGTGCTGAATGGCCGGATTCCCCGCGCCAAATCCTCGGCACAGGTGTTGGCCGAATTGCAAAAACTCTATGATTTAGGCTGGCGCGACATGATTTTCGTCGTGGACGATAACTTTATCGGTCACAAACAGAAAGTGAAAGAATTGCTGCGAGCGCTGAAGCCCTGGATGATCGAACATCTCTTCCCGTTCTCGTTTAATACCGAAGCCTCGCTCGATTTGGCGGCAGATCAGGAATTGATGGATTTGATGGTGGCCTGCAATTTCGGCTCGGTCTTTTTAGGCATCGAGACGCCGGATGAAGGCAGTCTGGAACTCACGAAAAAATATCAAAACATGCGGAGTTCGCTGTTGGAATCGGCCATAAAAATTCAGCGTTCCGGCCTGCGCATCATGTCCGGCTTCATTATCGGCTTTGACAACGAAGCGCCCGGCGCGGGGCAGCGCATCGTCCGGTTTGTCGAGGATGCCGCGATCCCGTTGGCCTTTTTCAGCATGTTGCAAGTGCTGCCGGAAACCGCGCTCTGGCATCGGCTGCAACGAGAAAGCCGCTTGCTCGGCACGGCGGACATCAACCAGACCACGCTGATGAATTTCACGCCGACGCGCCCGGTGCAGGAAATCGCTCGCGAATATATAGACGGCTTCTGGCAATTGTATGAGCCGCAGCAATTTTTGGATCGCATTTATCGCTGCTACTGCCTGCTCGGTCAGGCCAATTATCCGAAAAAGAAACGCGCTCCGAAAAAAGTCGAGTGGGCGGCGATTGAAGGCTTGCTGACCGTCTTCTGGCGGCAAGGCGTACAGCGCAGCATCCGCTGGAGTTTCTGGAAGTATCTCTGGAAAATGTTCCGCCATAATCGCGGCGGCCTGCTGAGTTTCATCAATCAATGCGCCTACATGGAGCATTTTCTCGAATACCGCCAGTTAGTCAAAGACGAACTCGAAGCGCAATTGAAAGCCCTTCCGCCCAATTGAGACCCTGAGTGTTCTCTCGACTGATGAGGATGAGAGATTTTGTTCAGCAATCCAGTCTCCATGGCTGTTACGCTCTGTAAGAAGCTGTTTTAAAAGTCCTGCTGACTGGCCAATCGCCAGGAGTGTCAAATCTTGATTTGACCTGATTGACAGGCGAAATCAAGATTTCGCACTCCTGGATCAGCCTACTTTTAAAACAGTTTCTAAGGGAAGCCACAAGAAAACGTGTAAAAAGAGGTGAGCATGCTCATCTCTTTTTACATGCATTCGTGTAGTTCCTTAAATGTGACACAAACGCCTCCCTTCCCCTTCTCTTAATAACTCATGTTACGCAGCCGATTCGAGACGAATGACCGCAC
>DF820459.1:1080753-1098839 GCA_000739515.1 Candidatus Moduliflexus flocculans | reverse complement strand
CTCACGGACGAACCCACCCCTTGCCCCTCCCAGGAGGGGAATTGTCGGCGGCGCTGCGTAACATCAGTTAATAAAATATCCTTATTACGCAATAGCTCTAATGATCTCAGAAATATATTGACACTATCATTGCCTGGTGTAAGATTTGATTCAGGGATAGCAGAAAGAAAATAGGATAGGCAAACATCGTTGGTAAAGAGTGTCCTGATGAGCAATCAATACAAACCTATCCAGGGCAGCAGCAATGAATTGAATGCCATCAAACGCGGTGGAACAAGGTCACATGAGCAAGTTAATGAAATGTATCGCTCAGGCGAAGATAGTGGATGCTCAATCGCCCGTCAATTTGAAGTGCTTGCCAAACAGTATGATGATGACATACCCAGTGCGTTATTGCGTTAGGTAGAGGAGAGAGAGCAATGAATAAAGAGCCGATTCCAACCATCATGATTGTGGATGACACTCCGGCGAATCTGAATTTATTAGAGGAAATGCTGAGCGGACGTGGATATGAAGTGAACGCGTTCCCTCATGGAAAATTAGCGCTTTCCGCCGCCGCTCAATCTCCCCCCGACTTAATCCTGCTGGATGTTATGATGCCCGATTTAGACGGATTCGAGGTTTGCCGGCAGCTAAAGACCAATCCCGCAACCAGCAACATTCCTGTAATTTTTATCAGCGCATTAGATGACACGTACAGCAAAGTCAACGCCTTTAAGCAGGGTGGAATGGACTATATCACCAAACCCTTCCAGGAAGCAGAAGTTCAGGCGCGGGTGAAGACGCATCTTAAGATGCATCTGATGCAAGCCGAACTGGAAAAACACAACCAGCATCTGGAAGAGCTTGTGCATGAAAAAGTAAGAGAAATTTCGGATTCGCAGCTTGCCACGCTGGTCGCCATTTCCAGCCTGTCGGAATATCGGGATGGAGATACCGGCCAGCATATCGAGCGGACGCGAACCTTCTGCCAGATATTAGCTCAAAAATTGCGGGAAGAACCCCGCTTGGCCGCCATTCTGACCGATGACTACATCGAAAACCTCTATCATGCCGCGCCGCTTCATGACATCGGCAAAATTGGAATTCCGGATCACGTTTTGCTCAAGTCCGCAAAATTGACGCCAGAGGAATTCGAAATCATGAAGACCCACGTCCTCATCGGCACGATCACCCTGCAACGGGTTCGCGGCAGATATCCGAAAAATACATTTATCAACATGGGGATTGATATTGCGCGGTCCCATCATGAAAAATGGAACGGAACGGGCTATCCTGACGGAATTTCTGGCGAGAATATCCCCCTGAGCGGACGAATTATGGCGATTGCCGATGTGTATGACGCGCTACGCTCCAAACGGCCATATAAAGAACCGTTTTCGCATGAACGAAGCGTCGAGATTATTCAGGAAGGCTCTGGTCAGCATTTTGACCCGGATGCGGTCAAGGCGTTTCTTGCCATCGAATCCAATTTTGACGACATTAGCGCTCGGATGAAGTACGGAGAAACTGTGACGTCGATTGATTTTGTATCATGAGGAACACCACTGAGAGGGAACTGCTGCCTGATGGCGCTGATGAGAACTGGCGGTAAAATTCGCGCCGTTCCAAAAGCAATCACTTTTGGAACGGCTGCTGTGGCGGTCACTGACTATTGATGTTGCATATTGGACATATCTTCAGGGGCTTGTTGAGACGATTGTGTCTCCATCTGCTGGCCGTATTTGATCAGAATCTCGCCCATCGCTTTCATCATTTCGCCGCGCATTTGCATCATTTTGGGATCGCGTTCCATCGGCATCATGGGCATCATATCCATTTGCTGCGATTTCGAATCGTCTCCGCCCCCCATCATTTTGCATTTGCCGCTTTTCATCATTCCCATCTTTTTGCCGTTCATCATGCCCATTCCCTTCATCATAGGCATCTCTTTCATCAGGCCGCCTTGCTTACCCATGTCCGACATCATCGGCATGTTCTTATGCTGTTCCGCTAATTGCTTCAATTGGTCTGCGACCTTTTTCACCGTTTCCGGCGTCACATTTTCCTGACTCAACTCTGTCGCCATTTGCTCCAACATCGTGGACATCATCTCATGCTGCATCGGTTCTGCTGCTTGCGTTGCCGTATCGTCAGCGCTAACGGAATGCGCCGAATGATCCATTACCGGCGCGGCTTCCTGAGCAGGCGCGTCGGCCTGCTGCGCGACTGAAAAACCGGTCAGCAGCAACATCATCAACACTGAACATAAACTTATTGCAATCTGTTTCATTTTGGTTACTCCTGCTATAAGGGATAAAAACTACAAGGATACGTGTAAGCAAGGATATTATGCCAAATGATCATCTCATTTCGTAGAGACGCCCCGCCGGGGCGTCTCTACCCCAATTGGTAATATTTATCCTTTCTTACACGTATCCTTGTAGTTTCAACAACCGCGCCTTGTCAAGAGCGGCATGATCATTTATTTCCGAATATGCCCGTCGCCGATGCCGATCCATTTGTAGGTCGTCAATTCTTCCAGCCCCATCGGGCCGCGCGCGTGGAGTTTCTGCGTGCTGATCGCGACTTCCGCGCCGAGTCCGAACTGCCCGCCATCGTTGAAGCGCGTGCTGGCGTTCACGAACACCGCCGCCGAATTGATTTCGTTCACAAAGCGCGTGGCGCGGGCGAAATCGTTCGTCAAAATGCTGTCGGTATGGTCGAGGCTGTGGTCTTGAATATGAGCAATCGCCTCATCGAGCGTGTCCACGATTTTTACGCCGAGCGTCATACCGAGCCATTCCTGATCGAAATCCTCCGGTACGGCGGGCGTTGTCATGTCGCCGAATCCGGCCTGTTGCAGAATCGGGAAAGCGCGTTCGTCGGCTTTCAGCGCGACGTTGCTGCGTTTCAGGCGTTCCGCAACCTTCGGCAGCAATTCCGCCGCGACCGCCGGATGGACAAGAATCGTATCGAGCGCGTTGCAGGCCGCCGGGCGCTGCGTCTTGGAATTTTCGATAATGTCCACCGCCCGCGTCAAATCGGCGCTCTCGTCCACGAAAATATGGCAGATCCCCATCCCGCCCGTAATCACCGGAATCGAACTCTGCTCGCGGCAAAGCTTATGCAAGCTCGCGCCGCCGCGTGGAATCAGCATGTCAACATAGTGATCGAGGCGTAGCAGTTGCGCCACTAGCGCCCGATCCGGATTGTCGAGATATTGCACGGCGTCCGCCGGAAATTCGACGCGCCGCAGCGCCGCCTGAATCACCTTGACGAGCGCGATGTTGCTGCGGAGCGTTTCGCTGCCGCCGCGCAGAATCGTGGCGTTGCCGGTTTTCAGGCAGAGCGTCGCAATGTCAATCGTCACATTCGGACGCGCCTCGTAAATCACGCCGACCACGCCAACCGGCACGCGCCGCTTGCAGAGGCGCAGGCCGTTCGGCATGACGCGGCTGTCGAATTCCGCGCCCACTGGATCGCGCAGCGCGACGACGCTGCGCGTGTCCGCCGCAAGCCCGGCCAGGCGTTTTTCATTCAATAACAGGCGATCCAAAACCGCCTCGCTTAACCCTTTCGCTTTGCCGTCCTGAATATCCAGCGCGTTCTGCGCCAAAATGTCGGCGGCTTGCGCCTCCAATTCCTCGGCAATCGCAAGCAGTGCCGCGTTTTTCCGCTCGGTCGAACACGCCGCAAGCTGACGGCTCGCCGCTTTCGCCGCTTTTCCCATTTGAGTCAAATCGGTCATAATTTATCCCTTGAACTCCCCTCCTGGGAGGGGTAGGGGGTGGGTATTAATACCGCCAATATGGGCAACCCACCCCTTGCCCCTCCCAGGAGGGGAAAACATTACACCAAAATCAAATCATTGCGATGAATGACGACCGCGCCGTAGGCGTAGCCGAGCCGTTCGGCGATTTCGTCCGACTGGCAGCCTTTGATGCGCTGCAAATCTTCGCTGTTATAGCGCGTCATGCCTCTGGCGAGTTCGCTGCCGTCCTGATCGCGAATCGAAACCGTGTCGCCGCGCCCGAAATCCCCTTCAATTTTCGTAATGCCCGACGGAAGCAGGCTGCTGTTTTTATGCCGCAACGCTCGCGCCGCGCCTTGATCCACGATAATGCCTCCTGATGGCGTCGTCCCGCCGAAAATCCAGCGTTTGCGGTTATCCAACGGCGTTTCCAGCGCGGCAAAATGCGTGCCGAGCGCTTCGCCTTTCACGAGGCGCGTGATGACGTTCGGCTCTTTTCCGGCAGCGATCACGACTTCCGTGCCGCCGCGCCGCGCCACGTCCGCCGCCTGAATTTTCGTGACCATGCCGCCCGTCCCAAGTCCGCTGACGCTTTTTCCGGCGAGACGATAAACCGATTCGTCAATCGTCTCAACGCGGGGAATCAGCGTCGCGTCGGGATTCGAGCGCGGATCGGCGGTATAAAGCCCGGCCTGATCGGTCAGCAGAATCAACAGATCGGCTTCGGCGAGCAGCGCGACCAACGCCGACAGATTGTCATTGTCGCCGACTTTGATTTCGGCGGTCGCGACGGCGTCGTTTTCGTTAAAAATCGGGATGATGCGATATTCAAGCATTGTGTGCAGCGCGTCGCGGGCGTTCAAAAAGCGGCTGCGAATTTCCACATCCGCCCGCGTCAGAAGCATCTGCCCCACATGCGTTTCGTAAATTTCGAACAGATTTTCCCACATCCGCATCAGGCGGCTTTGCCCGACAGCGGCCAACATTTGTTTATGAATAATGGTATTCGGCAACTCAGGAAAGCCGAGCCGTTCGCGCCCGGCGGCAATCGCGCCGGATGAGCAGATGATAATTTCTTTGCCCATCTGACGCAGTTCCGCGCACTGGCGCACCAACTCCACCATGCGGGCAAGCTGAAAATGCCGCGTGCCGCCGGTTAATAAGCTTGTGCCGAATTTGACGACAATGCGTTGATACATAGTTTACACCACGAAACACGCGAAATACACGAAAAAATAATTTCGACGCAGACCTCACAGGTCTTAAAGACCTGTGAGGTCTTTACCTTGAATTTATTTTTGAGGGTACACACATTCTGATAAAGCTGTTCTTTCGTGTATTTCGCGTGTTTCGTGGTCATCCATAGATGCTGAGAAAAAGGCTGAATCCGCATTTATGAACAGGTGGGAAAACTGTCAAATACTTCTTGCGGAATCGGATGAGAAAGTTGATGGTTTCCGCTTGACAAGTTTCGGCGCGAGAAGAGACGGTAACAGAATAAAACATTCGAAACTTGGATAAGGAGTGTTGCACAAAAAAATTCGCGTGAGGCTTCCTCCCGTAGGGACAGAACGCCAATAGCCCGCCGATTATGAATATTAAAATTTAATTCGGTCAGGCGCTCCTTTACCACCCCCCAACCCCCCTCCTAATTTAGGAGGGGGGTTGGGGGGTGGTTTACCGAATCGTCGGGACGACGAGACAGCAACCACGAAACAGACGAAAGACATGAAAAATTATTTCCGTTGTTCGCCGTAGGCGATGCGGTATTGTAGCAAACACATCACGCGAAATCGTTATTCGCCGTAGGCGATATGGTGGAGCGCCGCAACCGCTACGCGGTAAGGAGGCGGCGTGTTGTTGACGTTCTACAATACCAGAAGCGCTACGCGCTAACGAGGGCAAAAAATGATATTATTTCCTGAATCGCTGCCGCCTGACAAACAGCCGCATCCTGTGCCGGAGAATTGGGTGTGGGTGAAATTGAAGGAGTTATTGCAAAAAGTAGAAAAAATCGATCCCATAAAAGCCAAAATTGGGGAATTTACCTATTTAGATATTTCATCTATAGATAATTTATCCTATCAAATCACCGAGCCCAAAATTTATCAAGATTCCGAAGCTCCTTCACGAGCGCAGCAGGTTGTTCAAACCGGAGATATTTTATTCTCGACAGTACGGCCATACCTGAAAAATATTGCAATGGTTGATGCAATGTACGATAAACAAATCGCGTCAACAGGGTTTTACGTGATGAGAAGCAATCACACGATTGAAAAGAAATTGCTCTTTTATTTTGTCATTTCAAATGAATTTATCAATCGGTTATGCGAATTTCAACGAGGGATTTCCTATCCAGCCGTTAAAACATCTACTGTCTTAGATCAACCCGTTCCCCTGCCGCCACTCCCGGAACAGCGCCGGATCGCGGCGAAACTCAATGCGCTGATCGGCAAATTGCGGGAGGCGCGGACGCTGATTGACGAGGCGCGGGAGTCGTTCGCGCTACGTCGCGCCGCGATTTTGCATCAGGCGTTTTCCGGCAAGCTGACGGCGGCATGGCGGGCGGAGCATCCTGATGTAGAATCTGTTGAACGATTATTAGAACGGGTAATTTCTAAAAAACGAGAGCTATCTAAAACAGATAAAAAAGTAAAAGTTCCGACGTTAGAAAACATGATGATTGAATATGATGGAGATGCTCACGTTCCTGATACGTGGAAATGGGTTCATTTTAAGGATATTTGCAAGGCCATAAAAGATGGCACACATTTTTCACCACAAGAACAATTCAATGAAGATGGCGAAGGGCGGTTTCTCTATCTCAGTTCGAAGAATATCCGAGACTATGGAATGGCATTGGATGATGTGACCTATGTCAACGAAGAGGTTCATCGCGAAATCTATCAGCGGTGCGATCCTGAATTTCATGATGTGTTATTGGTCAAAGATGGAGCAAAAACAGGAACAGTCACCCTGAATACACTGCATCAAGAATTCAGTTTATTATCAAGTGTGGCCGTTCTCAAAGTCTTTGAAAGCACTTTAGAAGCAAGTTTTCTGAAATATTTTATCCAAAGTCCGATTGGACAACAACATATTTTAGGGAAATTAGCTGGTTCTGCCATTACTCGTATAACATTAGAAAAAATTAATCGTTTTTTTCTTCCAATTCCGCCGCTCGAAGAGCAACGCGAGATCGTCCGCCAGTTAGAGAGCCTGCTCGGTCATGAAACCGACGCCGCCGGGCTGCTCGACATGGACGACGAACTTGATTTATTGGAACAAAGTATTCTTTCCCGCGCCTTTCGCGGCGAACTCGGCACGAACGACCCCGCCGAATCTCCGGCGTTATGATCACCACGAAACACACGAAAGACACGAAAAAACAAATGATGAAAAACTTTTCGTGTGTTTCGTGTGTTTCGTGGTCTGTTTCGTGGTGGCAGCTATGAAATCTTTCCCAGAACTTGTCATGCCAGCCGGGACGCTGGAAAAATTGCAATTCGCCTGCGCGTATGGGGCGGACGCGGTGTATGCGGGCATTCCGAAATTTTCGCTCCGCGCCCGCACCAATAGCTTTACCGAAGCCGACCTCGCGGAAGGGATTCGCTACGCCCATGAGCGCGGCGTCAAGGTCTTCGTCACGCTGAACATCTTCGCCCGCAACAGCCGGATCGAGCCTTCAATCGAGGCGTTACGCGCCATTCAGCCGCTTCAGCCTGACGCCGTGATTCTCTCTGATCCCGGCCTGGTGATGCTCGTCCGGCGCGAATTTCCCGATCTCGAGTTGCATCTTTCGACGCAGGCTAACACGATGAACTGGGCAGCGGCGCAATTCTGGAAAGAGCAGGGGATCAAGCGCGTGATTCTGCCGCGCGAGTTGTCGCTGCCTGAAATCGCCGAGATTCACGCCCGCGTGCCGGAGATTGACCTCGAAGCCTTTGTACATGGGGCGATGTGCGTTTCTTATTCCGGGCGCTGCCTGCTGTCGAGCTATCTGACGCACCGCGACGCGAATCTCGGCGCGTGCGCGAATAGCTGCCGCTGGCAATATCGCCTGCATGAACGCCCGGCGGAATTCGCGCTGGAAGAAGTCGAACGCCCCGGCGAACTCTTTCCGATTGAGGAAGACGAACACGGCACGTATATTTTGAACTCCAAAGACCTCTGCGCCGTCGAATATCTGCGGCCATTGTGGGAGGCGGGCGTCACGGGCTTCAAAATCGAAGGCCGCACGAAATCGGTCTATTATCTTGCGCATATTGGCCGCGCCTATCGCCGGGCGCTTGACGCACTGCGGGAGAATCAGCCACTCGATCCGGGCGTCTTTGACGATATCCGCGCCACCGCGAGCCGCGAACTGATGCCCGGCTTTTTGATTAAATTGCCGGAAGCAGCGCGGCAAAATTACGAACGCGGCTTTTCGGAATATTCGACCTATCAATTCGGCGGCGTCGTGTTAGAGGCGATGCCGGAACGCCACTTGCTGAAAATCGAAGTCAAAAACCGGCTGATTGTCGGCGATCAGATCGAATTCATGACGCCACAGGAAAACATCTCGCAAGAGCTTCGCGCCATGTTCGCGCTGAACGGCGAGCCGCTGACCGAAGCGCACGGCGGCGGCACGCGCGTCCTGCTCGCCGTCGAACACGCAATTCCGCCATTTTCGTTAGTGCGTCTGCCGATGCGGAAAAGTCATGAAACTGCTTGACATCTCGAGTGCCAATCAATATAAGACATTCAGGAGGAAAATCATCATGAGAACGCAGCACGATACCGCCCATCAGCTTCAGTCATTAACGACCCTGTATCAACAAGGGTATCATAGCGATGTCATAGACCAGACGGTGCATAAACTGTTGACGCTGGAAATCGCGGCAGCGCAGCAGGAATTGACGAAATTGCAAGGCCGTTTGCAGGCGTTTGAACATCAGTACCAGATGACGTCGGCAGATTTTTATCAACGCTTTCGGACTGGCGCGTTTGGGGATTCCGCCGAATTTGTTGAATGGAGCGTCTTTTATGATATGTGGCTGTCTATCCAAAAACGGCTCACCACCTTGCAACGTTCTTCTAACTGATGAAACCAATCACGTATCTCAACCAGATCAAAAGTAAATTAGTCGTCAGTCCAATTATCACTGATGCGCAGATTATCGAAGATTACGCGTTATCGGATTCCGGGTATTTTCGAGCGCGGTTAATCTTGAGTAATCGGGATTTTTTAGAGGTTTCAGAATATTTTAGTTGTGCTAAGAACGGCTGCCTGACTATGCGTTATCGCTATCAATGGATGAAGCGCGACAGCAGCTTAAACGACGCTGGGATAATGTTGAGCATTTCCCGAATTTACCTAATTTTCCGCATCATATTCATATTGGCGATGAATCGCATGTAGAACCGGGGCAAGCGTTGGGAATTATCGAACTCATCACCTGGTTCGAAAAGGAGATGACTGTATGAACCGAGATGAATTGCTCCGCCTCATTGACCAGGCCGCCCGCGAGGGCTGGACGTCGAACTTCTCCTGCGGATGGTCATTGCTGATTTCACTTGACAACCAATCCTCTTTTTCTGTTGTAAGAAATGTATGAAAAAATTACGACACGATGATGGAATGACGCTGTTAGAAGTGTTGGTGGCTATTGCGATTTTCGGCATGATGTTGAGCGGATTGACGGGCTTGCTGGTGCAACAGCAGAAAATGGGCAAGCAGATGCAGCAACTGTTGGAAGCGCGCCTGAAAGCCACGCAACTCATCGAAACGCTGAAAACATTGCCATTCGACCAATTAGACGAGGCGTCTCCGATGCTCGTGCGCTTGCGCGAGGAACATGCGCAGATTGACATAAAAAATATGGCGGATGCGCCTGATGTCAAACAGATTCTTGTGTCAATCTCTTGGATCGCGCAAGGCGGGCGCGAATATCGCTATCGCCTTGAAACGCTCCGTTCGCGTGATGGCATCAGCAGCGCCAAAGGAGGCGCGTTATGACCGTTCGAGCTTCCCAGAAAGGCATGACGCTCCTCGAAGTCCTGGTGACGATAGGCGTCATGTCGGTCGTGTTTATCAGCACATTGGAGTTTTATGCGAGTTCTGCTCAATTTTTGCGCAAGCAGGAAGCGATGGCAAGCGTTCTTCAGGACGCCAACCGCATTATGGCGCTGTTGGCGGAAGACATTCGCGGCGCGGAGACCTTCTTGCCAGATTTTGTGGTCAATGAGCCGCGCACGGTAGTCGCTGCGTTTAAAATGCGCCCGAATGCCGCCTTCTCCCGGAGAGTCGTGGCGTATTCTTTTGAAAACGCCCATCCAACAACGCTTCTCCGTTCTATTCACACTGAAGAACGGGAGGTTTTTTTTGAGCTTTCTACTGATGTCCATTCCCTTGCGGTATCGGAACAATATGGTCTTGTTTCCGTTTCGCTCGTTCTTGATGTCAAAGGAACAGGCCGCGCTTTGACCTATCAGGTCGCGTCAGCGTATGCCATGAAACCATAAAGGTGCGTATGCTCAAAAACCAGCGTGGAAGCGCATTATTGATGGTGATTGTGGTCTTTGCGATCATCTTTGCTTTGTTGGGTGTCTCGCTTGAACAGGGGACGTTCCTGCTGCGCGATGTTCAGCAGAAAGGGCGCGAGGAGGCGGCTTTGCAGCTTGCCGAAGGCGGAGTAGAATTAGCCTGCCAGCAACTGCTTTCCAATCCAGATAAAATTGCACGGGAACAGGAAATGACGCTGGAAACTGGCGCAATCTCCGTTGCCATTACGCAGATCGCGCCGTCAGGAATGTTTGAAATTTTCTCAAAAGGAACATTGCCGAAACTCGGTGGACAGGCTGCTGTCCAAAAAGCGGTGCGCGTCTGCCTGACCGTTGATCGCGAGCAGAAACGCCTTGTCGTGCATCAATGGGAAGAGGCGTTATAAATTATCATGCAGACCTCACAGGTTTCGAAAGCCTGTGAGGTCTTATTAAAAACCGAACCAATACCGCTCTAATTCCTCCAATTTCGTCACGTTGAACTCTCCTGGAATCAGCGTCAGAAACCAGCTTAAATTACAGTAGCGATGCAGCAGCAGCCACATCATGATCCGGCGGCGCAGGTCGTCGGTCAAATCCGAATCGGCATAACCGTATGATAACAAAAATTCCCGAAACAGGCCGCTATTTCCTTGCGTGATAAAGATGCCGACCGCGCAGAAATCATACTCCCGCTGCCCCACCATTGACGGCTCGAAATCAATCAGCCCGGAAACCTTCCAACGAGTTCCCTCTTGTTTGACAAAAAGATGTTCTAACATGAATTCCGTATGCAGCGGCGCCATCTGTTTGGGATCCTGGAGATCGAGTGGATACGCATTCATATAATCGCTCAATTGCGCCAACCATTTGGGCGCCAGTCCGAAACGCTGATGATTTTCCAGCAGTGCGGCGCGTTGATGTTCGATAAACACATCCCATTGAAACGGCGCATCGTCGAACCACGCGACCGGCAGCGAATGCAGTGCGCACGCCGCCTCGCCTAATTGACAGACGATTTCGCGCTTTTCCTTGTCGGCGAGCGTCACCCAGAGCCGATTCAGCGGCGTTCCTTCAAGCTGCTCCATCACGATATACGGATAACCCTCCCACTCATCAAACGCATCGAGGCGCGGCGTCGTAACCGGCAAATGGCGATACAGGCGTTCCAAAAAGAGTGCCTCGTTTTGGGCGTCCTCGCGGTCTTGCGGTGAAAAAATTTTGATCATCTGGCGGCTTGCGGTGGCAAAGACCGGCTGCGAGCCGTCCGGCATTCGGACGCAATTGTCCGGCAGCCAGTGCCTGCGACAGATGCCCCGCGCAAATGTCAGGCACAATTCGGGATGCTGCTGCAAATATTCGAGATCGTTCTGTTCCATCGTTTATGCTCGTTTCAACGCGCTGGCAGTTCCCGCTCGCCGCATAAGCGAGCATTCCAGCAGCGTGAAACGCCATTTTGATAATGCGAATGCGCGATTGCTAATAACGATTGACACGAATAGCATAATATTTTAGATTGGAGTTGTCAAACCCGAAACTTGAAAGATTTCTTTATTATTTTTTATGAAGGAGCTATTATGTCGGTCGAAACTGGAGTTTTGACTGACGTCAGAGCAGAAGCAGACAATGAACAAAACACGTTATGCACTTGTCGGAGTCGGCGACCGTTCCTGGATGTATCTTGACGCGCTGCTGACGCAATTTGCTGAATTTGGGGAATTGGCCGCGATTTGCGACCGCAATGAAGGGCGTTTGCGCTTGCGCCAAACAACGCTGAACGAGCAAGGCGGGAATGTGGCGGCGTATCGCGACGATCAATTTGACCGGATGCTCGCGGAAATTCGGCCTGACGCGGTGATTGTCACGACGCAGGATTCCGCGCACGATGACTACATTTGCCGCGCAATGCAGGCGGGCTGCGATGTCATCACCGAAAAGCCGATGACGATGGACGCGCAGAAATGCCAGCGGATTATTGACACGCAAAAGGCAACAGGCCGTTCCTGCCGCGTCACGTTCAACTATCGCTACGCGCCGCCCCGAACGCAGATTAAAGAGTTGCTGATGTCCGGCGTCATCGGCAACGTCGTCTCCGTAGATTTTCACTGGCTGCTTGACACCAAACATGGCGCGGATTATTTCCGCCGCTGGCATCGCTACAAAAAGAACTCCGGCGGCTTATTAGTGCATAAAGCGACGCATCATTTCGATTTGGTAAACTGGTGGCTTTCCAGCGTGCCGGAAACCGTGTACGCCACCGGCACGCGCAATTTTTATTCTCCCCAAATGGCCGAGCGCTACGGCATTACCAATCGCAGCGAGCGCTGCCTGACCTGCGCCGAAACGGAGCGTTGTCCGTTTGCGCTTGATTTACGGGCGTACCCGAAACTAAAAACCACCTATCTCGATCAGGAAACGTATGACGGCTATTTTCGCGACCGCTGCCTGTTCGATGCCTCGATTGACATCGAAGACACGATGCAAGCTATCGTGACCTATCGCAGCGGGGCGGCCATGACCTATTCGCTCCATGCGTTCATGCCCTGGGAAGGGTATATCGTCAGCTTTAACGGTACGCGCGGGCGTCTCGAACATATCTGCCAGGAAACCGTCTATTTCAGTGGCGACGGCTCTGTGCCGGGTGAATTGATGCCGGAAGGGACGAAAACCAAAATCTATCCGTTGTTTCAGGCCGGATACGATGTCGAAATCTGGCAGGCGACCGGCGGGCATGGCGGCGGCGATCCGATTCTGCTGGCGGACATCTTCGACCCGAACGCGCCGCAGGACAAATATCTCCGCGCCGCCGACTATCGTGCCGGATCATGGTCAATTCTGACCGGCATCGCGGCGAATCAGTCGGTGGCGTCCGGTCAGCCGGTGCGTATCAGCGACATCATCTCCGGGCTTGACGAGCCAGCCTATCCGCCGATGCCGTCAGCTGCCGACCCGATTCCATTGCCCAAAATCGAAAATTCCATGCCGGAGTGGTTTAAAAAAGCATCATCCTAGAGACGCACGTCCGTGCGTCTCTACGCGGAATAAATTATTAACTGATGTTACGCAGCGCCGCCGACAATTCCCCTCCTGGGAGGGGCAAGGGGTGGGTTCGTCCGTGAGTGATTGCTCGTGTCAAGAACCCACCCCCAACCCCTCCCCGGAGGGGAGTGTGCGGTCATTCGTCTCGAATCGGCTGCGTAACATGAGTTATTAACATGACCAACCAACAATTGGCAGATTATATCAGGAGTAAACGCCTTTTCGAGGCTGATTTAGCGCAGTATCGCGCCGCCGAAATCGTGGTGGATGACGGGCTGTATCTGTCGTCGCTGCGCAAAAAGGGGGACGCGATTTTTTGTATCGGGCGCGACGACGATTCGCAGAAAAAATGTTTGATGATGGGCGCGACCGCTGCCGACGCCTTTCCGAATTTCCCCGGCGAGCGCGAACAATGCGGCGAATATGTTATCGCGAAAACCGCGCTGACGCACGAGACCGCGCTCTTTCTGCGCCAGGAATTTTCATTCACTGCGCCGCAGCCCTTGCGCGGCAAAAACGCCACTATCGGCATGGGCGACAGGTTAGGATTGGCGAATCCGGCGCATATCAAGGCGATCCGCGATTACGACATTTTTCCGGTGTTGGCGCAGCAATCCATGCGGGAATTGACATTCACGAAACGGACGTGGTTCGATGTGCTGGACGCCGCGACGTTTGCCGTGTTTCAGGAAGGATATGAAGACGGTTTCGGTTTTGACGGCGATCACCTGAAACGTCTTGAAGATATTGAATGTGCCTTAGAATGCGGCGCGACGATGATCACGCTCGATTTGAGCGACGTGATGAACACGCAGGCCGCCAACTGGTCGGCGGAACGCCTGCAAGATGCCTATGCGCAACTGCCGGAAACGGAGCGGACGCGGCTGCAAGAGACATATCTCGCCGCGCCGCTTCGCGTTGGCGACGATGTGACGCTGACCTTCAGCGTGACGGAATTGCAGCGCTGCTGCGCGATGTATAGCGCCGCTGTGTCATTCGCCGCAGGCGTGTATCGCCTGATCTGCGCTCGCAAAGGCGCGGGCAGCGTGGATTTCGAGGTTTCGATTGACGAAACCACGATGCCGACGCTGCCGGAACATCACCTGTTTATCGTGAAGGAACTTATTCACAACGATGTGATTGTGGATTCGTTAGCGCCGCGTTTTATCGGCGAATTCCAAAAGGCGATTGATTATATTGGCGACTTGCAAGAATTCGAGCGGCAGCTTCAGCAGCATTGCGCAATTGCCCGCGCCTGCGGCAATTACAAAATTTCGATTCATTCCGGCAGCGACAAATTTTCAGCGTACCCCGCCATCGGCAAATGGACGAACGGGCGGCTGCATATCAAAACCGCCGGAACGTCCTGGCTGGAAGCGCTGCGCGTGGTTGCGGTCACTGAACCGGAATTGTATCGCGAAATTCATCAGGTCGCGCTCAATTCGTATCAAGAAGCGCTGAAATTTTATCACATCACGGCGGATTTCAACAACATCAGGCCGCTCGACGACACGCCCGACGCGCAATTGATTGATTATCTTATGCAGCCCGAATCGCGGCAACTGCTGCATATTATTTATGGCTTCGTCCTGCAAGATGCCTCGCTCAAAAAGCGCCTGTATCAGGCGTTACACCGTCACGAAGCGCTGCATTATCGTTTTGTCAGCAGTCATCTCCGCAAGCATGTCGCGCTGTTAGGCCGTCCGTTGCGGGATGGCGCGGAATTGCTTTCGATTCAGGACTATCGCGCCCGTTATGGCGAATTAAAAAAAACGTGGGCGGAAATCGTTGCCGATTCGGTGTTGGCGACCTATCCACACCCGAAAGATTTGCATGTGTATCACCCTGAAAAATGGGTCTATCAAAACGGCTTCTTCATCAACGCCCTGTTTGCGCTCTGGCAAAAAACGAGACGGCAGGCGTATTTCGACTATATCGTCAGATGGGTTGACCTGTTTGTCGCCGAAGATGGGCAATTCAAGCCGGGAAAATACTGGCAGGAAGAATACGCGCTTGACAATATCTTGCCGGGCAGAATTTTGATTGCGTTATATCGCGAAACCGGCGCGGCGAAATATCAACGCGCCGCTGGAATCTTGATGGATCAGTTAAAAAATCAGCCGCGCACAAGCGACGGCGGCTACTGGCATAAGCAGCGTTATCCCTATCAAATGTGGTTGGACGGCATTTATATGGCGGACGTGTTTTCGGTTGAGTTTGCCAAAGTGTTTAAGCAGCCTGAACATTTCGACGACGCAATTCATCAAATTCGCTTAATGTATCAACGCGCGCATGATCCCCGCACCGGCCTGCTGTTTCATGGCTGGGACGAGCGCAAAACGCAAGTCTGGGCGCATCCTGAACGCGGCGCGTCGCCGGAAATCTGGGGACGCGCGGTGGGCTGGTATCTCATGGCGTTAGTGGACTGTTTAGAATCGCTGCCTGCGGAACATGCCGAACGCGCTGCCGTGCTTCGAATTCTGCAAGAAGTCGCGCAGTCTGTCGCAGCCTGTCAAGATGCAGAAACCGGGTTATGGCATCAGGTGCTTGATAAAAGAGATCGGCTTGATAATTGGCTTGAAACATCATGCAGCGCGATGTTTGTTTATGCGTTCGCCAAAGGCGTCAGATTGGGGTATCTTGACGCCTCCTTTTCAGCGCAAGCGCAACGCGCCTATCAAAGCTTGCTGGATCGGCATATCTTTCTTGATGCGCGGCAGCGCGTCACAATGACGGGCGTCGTCAGCGTCGGGACGCTCCGCTCGACGGGCGATTACGAGTATTACGTCAGTTCCGAACAGCGCCTGAACGATTTCAAAGGGCTGGCGGCGTTTTTGTATGCCAGTATGGAATGTGACCGTGCCGCATTGCTATTCTAAATAATTGGTAATTATTTAGAACCCACCCCTTGCCCCTCCCAGGAGGGGAATTGACGCAGTGGTTCAACCTCTTATTCCCCTCCTGGGAGGGGCAAGGGGTGGGTATGGTAAATAGTTATAATAATATGATAGAAATCATCGAAACCCGCTGGCTGCCGCGCCTGTACGAGGCGTGTCAGGCGCATTTTCGCGGCGTGAAATTGCCATCGCATGACCACCGCCATCATCTGCGCGTCTGGCTTCTGGCGAAAGAATTGCTCGCGGCGCTGGCAGAACATGGCGCGATTTCGGAGGACTTAATTGAGGGCATGCTAATTGCCGCCATGTTTCATGATGTCGGCATGAGCGTTACCCGCGCCGCGCAGCATGGCCGCGCCAGCCGCCTGATCTGCGAGCGCTGGATGGCTGAACAATCGGCCTCTTTTATCCGCTCGCGTGAATTGTTAGCAGCGATTGAGCATCACGATGACAAAAGTTATGCCGCGCATCAGACTCGCAGCGAACGGATGCGCATCTTGCCGATTCTCGCGGCGTGTGATGATTTAGACGCCTTTGGCGCAATCGGCGTCTTTCGTTATGCCGAAATCTATCTGCTGCGCGGCATTCCTGCCGCCGAACTCGCCGCGCATGTCCTGCCGAATCTTGCGAATCGCTACCGGCATTTTCAGCGTATGTATGGCGATCTTGGCGAACTCGCGGAACGCCACGCCCGGCGTTATACGATGACGCGGCGGTTCTATGCAGAATTCGCGCAACAAGCGTACGCGCCCGATTGTTTGACCGGCGCGGTCGGCGTCATCAACATGTTTCGCGCCCGCGTCATCGAAGGGGATGATTCGCCGGAAGCCCTGTTTGACGCAATCCAACCTGAATCAGATGCCCACATTATCGAGTTTTTTCAGCAATTTTATGCTGAATTAGCCATAAGCTGTCAGACACCTTGAAGGTGTCTGACAGCTTTCTCATTTCCGAATATTTCTGATTGACATTTCTATGATTATATGTCATTGTTCGCGCATTGACGTATCCTTGTCGTTGCCGCTTATCGCATTCACGCGAGACAGTGAATTTGTTAACAAAAAAAGGAGATTATTATGAACTGCCCGAAATGTCATGGCGCGTTGCATGAAATGGAAATCGAAGGCGTAAAGGTAGATTTTTGTTCCCCATGCAAGGGAATCTGGTTCGATAAAGATGAAATGGCGTTTATGGCTGAGCTTCCGGCAGACTTGCCGGAGGCTGATGTTCAGCAATCAGCGGTCGCGACCGATTTTGATTGCCCGTGCTGCAAAAATGTCAAATTGCAAAGCATGAAGTTCGTCAAAGCCGAAGACTTGCTGATTGATCGCTGTCCCGCCTGCCAGGGCATCTGGTTAGATCAAGGAGAATTGCCCAAAGTGGAAAAAATCGCGGCGCATATCGGCGACGCCAAATCCAAAATCCTGTTCGTGAGCAAACAATTAGGCAAACGCGGGTATCAAATTTTAGGCGTGCAGGCATGACGCTTATAGCATTATTCATTGATTGAACAGGAATGCAAACGTTTGCTTTTGCCGCCTGACGAAATCAGACGATACCTTGGCGCAAAAGCAAGCGTTTGCACTCCTACACTGGCTCATTAATTTTTACAAATTCACCGTACCGCCGACGTCCTCGTCGGCACGTCAAGAGATGCCGACGAGGACGTCGGCGGTACGAAGCGCTCTTAAAAATTAATGTTCCGGTGTACTCCTGTGTCGGCATCAATGCTTATGAATAACTCATGTTACGCAGCCGATTCGAGACGAATGACCGCACACTCCCCTCCGGGGAGGGGTTGGGGGTGGGTTCTTGACACGAGCAATCACTCACGGACGAACCCACCCCTTGCCCCTCCCAGGAGGGGAATTGTCGGCGGCGCTGCGTAACATCAG
>DF820459.1:996018-1080726 GCA_000739515.1 Candidatus Moduliflexus flocculans | reverse complement strand
GGGTTCTTGACACGAGCAATCACTCACGGACGAACCCACCCCTTGCCCCTCCCAGGAGGGGAATTGTCGGCGGCGCTGCGTAACATCAGTGACTAAGATGATTGATCGTCATGCCTGCCGCTTTGATGAACTCCGCACAAACGTTATATGAATCCTTCGTATTCGAAAAAAAACCTCTGCAATGCATCTTTCTTGTTGACAGAACGCAACGGCATCACCGAGAATATTGTCGGAACATGCAGCGTGTTAATATGTCGAATGGCCTTATAAAAGGAGGACGTTATGGCGCAAACATCGGATGTGTTGACTTTGGAAGATGCGCAGAAAAGGATTCTTGAGCTTGAGGAACGATTGGCGGAGAAGGAAGAAGACCTTCGTCGTCGTTACAGCGAATTGGCGCTGTTGAATCGTGTCAGCCAGGCATTCAATTCGACGTTTGATCTGGATCACATTCTGATTACCGTGTTAGAAGAAGTGCGCCGACTGTTAGAGGTGGATGCATGTTCAATCTGGTTAAAAGACCAGACCACTGATGAATTGGTCTGCGAGTACGCGATTGGGCCGTATAGCCAGACAGTGCATGGCTGGCGGCTTGCGCCAGGCCAGGGGTTAGCTGGCGCTGTTGCGAAAAGCGGAGAAAGCGTGATTGTTGCCGATGTGTCCGCTGATCAGCGCCATTTCCGAGGGGTTGATCAACGCACCGGGCAAATGCTGCGCTCGATTCTCACCGTGCCGATGAAAGTCAAACAAGAAATCATCGGCGTGCTGCAAGTGTTAGATAGCGAAGCGGATCGTTTTACCTCGACCGACCGGGTTTTGCAAGAGTTGTTAGCGACGACGGCCAGCATTGCGATTGAGAATGCGCGTTTGAATGAGCGGCTTTGGTATGCGGCAGAGGCAAAAGCGTTATTAGTTGAGGAAATCAATGCGCGCGGAAAGAATAATCTGGCGATCATCGTCGAATTACTGTTCTGGGCGCAGAGCGCATCGTCCACGCAAAATACCACGTTTCAGGCGCTCCCGCATCTGCTCGATCAGGTGCGCGTTTTGATGACTGTCAATAGCTTTCTTGCCGAGTTCGAATGGAATCCCTTTCCGTTCAATGACTTATGCAGCCGCGTCATTCATACGACGTTAAAGCTCTTGACGACTGAGATCGAAATCTATGTGGCGGTGCTGCCCTCATCTCTTCGCATTTCTCCCAAATATGCCAACAGTTTCGCGCTGATTCTCTATGAATTAGTGACGAATGCCGTCAAACATGCGTTCACAGATCGTTCAAGCGGTCACATTACGGTGCAAGTCACCTTGATGGATCATACCGTTCATTTCGAATTTCGTGACGATGGGCATGGCTATGAAAACGCGATTTTAGAGATGAACCAATTGACGCCAGGGCTTGCGCTCATTCAGAAAATTGTGCGCGATGATTTGCGCGGCGAACTCACCTTCTATAACAGCCAAGGCGCGGTGGCGATGATACGGTGCAAATCGTTGTTGTCAGTGAAACCTAAATGAACTGCGCATATTTCCTGTCATGAGGAGAAGCATATTTTCATGAGCATCGTGAAGTAGCGTGACAGTGTTGGGAAAGCCTTCCGATTCTATTCACAGATCACCACATCCATATCTTTTGTGATGAATTTGCCAAAAAAACGCAAAAGCATGTTTACAATTCCGAAATCGCGGCCTTTTTAAACACTGATACTCGATGAATTCAAATCATATCCGCCAACAAACATTAGCCTCTATTACAGAGCGATATGAAGCGCAAGCGTCTCGCACGTTAAGAGATTTTATGATTGCGCCTGAAATATTCGAACAAGTTGACTCACAACAGATTGTCTTTCTGTGGGAGCATAGACGCGAAGTGCTGCGCGACTTTGCGCAGCCGGATACGCCATCTTTTCTTTGTGATGCCTGCCTCAACGCGACGCTGCGTTATACGTATCACCGTAATCAATTCCTGAACTTTTCCGACGACTATCTTGCCTTGCTTGCGCAAGTGTATCAGAGATTGTTTTCGCATCTTCTCGACATGTTGCAAACAGCGACCTCAATGGACAAGTTCTCGGTGGGATTTCGCGAAATTGTCCGGCAGCATCACGCCCGGCTGAGAACGCTGTTCGGCGCGTATTGTCAGGCGCTGCATCCGGCGGCGTTTGCGGAACATCCCTTTTTGGAATCGGTCTGCTGTGGCGAATATTCCGCGCCGCTTCAATTGCGTCTGCTGCGTGTTGAATTGGAATCATTGCGCGAGCCGATTTTAGACCTCGGCTGCGGCAGCCGGGGCGAAGTCGTCACATATTTACGGCAGCAGGGATTTCATGCGATTGGGCTGGATCGCCTGTCGCCAGAGTTGCCGGGCTTTGTTCAAGCGGACTGGTTCGGCGTTGATTTTCAGCAAAATACATGGGGCACGATCCTCGCGCATCAGTCGTTTTCGACGCATTTTCTGCATAGCCATCAACATGCGCCGCGCCAGGCCGAACGCTACGCGAAAACGTATCTCGCGATTTTGCAGAGCCTTCAATCCGGCGGAATCTTCCATTATACGCCGGGTTTGCCGTTTTTTGAGCCGCATATCCGCTCGCTGCCCGACTATCGGCTGGAAACACGGCTGATAGATGCCCCGAACATCCCGGAATCTATTCGCGCAATTTCTTACGCCGTTATCATCAAAAAACGCGAATATTCGTAATTATTTAGGAGTGCCAAAGCTCAATAGTTACGAACATTCAACAAACGCATTTCTCAGCCGGTGAGACGATACGCAGGCATTTATGCCTCTTGCCTGCCGTATCATTGAACGCGGCTTCCTGTGATGTCTCTGAAAAAACAGGACGTGATCGCGGCGATTGAACGCCTTAACCCCTCGCGCATTCCGATGGTGAACGCGAAATGGTGGGGTGAAGGTTTAGAGGAGCAATACGGCGAGCGCTTGCGAGCGTTCGACCGCGCTCTTGAAGATGTCGTCTGGCTGTTTATGGAAAACCCGGTCAACCCGGATGTGATGAACCTCTCATGGCGCTGGAAAAGCGACGGGGCGCAGGACAATATCATTGTGCTTGACGATTGGGGCAAATTGGATGAGTTTATCGAGAAACTGCCCGCGCCGGAGCATGACTCGCAATTCGAACAATTACAGACAATCGCGGAACAAGGCCGCGCGGAAGATCGCTATCTCCTTTTTGGCTGGTGGCGGCTCTTCTTTGAAAAACCCTGGGGCTTACGAGGAATGCAGAATTTAATGGTGGATTATTACGCCGAGCCTGAGCGTATCCACCGCCTGCATTCGGCGATGTGCGACGTCTATTGCCGATATATCCGCCATGCTTGCAATCTCTTGCAGCCGGACGGTTTCTGGACCAGCGACGATTTGGGGCATCAGACCGGCCCGATGATGAGTCCGAAAACATTTCATCAATTTTTATTTCCGTATTACGTCCGCGTCGGCGAGGCGCTGAAAGCGTGTCAGATTCACTTCTGGCTGCATAGCTGCGGCGATAACACCAAGTTGCTCCCGGATTTGATCGCCGCAGGCGTGACCGTCTTTCATCCGGTGCAGAAACATACCATGAACGAACGGGCAATCGCGGCGGAATTCGGCGACCGCCTCACCTTTTTGGCCGGTTTGGATGTGCAGCATGTGTTGCAGGAAGCGACGCCGGAGGGCGTTCGCGCAGAAGTGCGGCAACTGATTGACACGTTCGACCGACCGGATGGCGGGATGTGCATCGCGGCAGGAAACGGCATTGTCGCCGGAACGCCCTTCGAGAATATCGCCGCCTTTTTAGATGAAGCCGAGCGCTATGGCGCGGAACATCGGAAGCAGTTCATGGGGTAAGGCTGTTAAGGTTCGTTTCAGATGACAGTGCGCCAATCGGCACGATTATGATGTCTGTCAGAGGTAAAAAAAGAAATGCGCGTCAGACGCCTGAAACAGGCGTCTGACTGGGGCAAAACTATCGGCAATAAAGCATGATGCGCATGTCCTTTTCAACTCTTCGAAATCGTGTACCAATTCATCCTCATCATAATCAATTACAGGAATATGATAACGCTTGCAGGCTTCGATGAAGGCGTAACGGTCAATTTCGGCAAATTCGCAGGCCGCTCCTGCCGACAATTGACCGGCCTGAAACATAAACAAAGCAGCATAGAGTTTGAACTGCCTTGCGATTTCTCCGACACTCGTATCCAGGAGATATTGATCTGGAACATTCACAATCACTTGCATAGGATCACCTCTTTCATTAAACATCTTTCCTGAATAATAATACGTGTGTAAATTCAGAGTTGGCTTGCTTGCCCCCGATCTTTCAAAGAATATAACCCATAGAAAGCTTGTCAAGAAAAGGTTTTCGCATATCTAAACATTATGGAATTATCCATTAAGGGCGTTTTTCATACATAATCTCATTGACAGATTCGACAAGATCGTCAGCGATAGGGTTTGTGTTGGACAATCTCCAGGTTTCAATCGCAACCCCAATTAAAATGGATATAGAAAACAGAAACCTATTATCATAACAGAATTTATAGCCCCCCCTAAATAATGTCTGATATTGCTATATTCATCTCAGAATGCGTCGCAATTGACTTAGAAATTCACCCCGAAACCAAAGCGTTACTGAAAATCGGGGCTGTGCGGCCTGATGCCAATAAGACGCTCAGTTTTCAAGGGCAATTCAATCTTTCACACGCAGTAAAAGCATTAGACGAATTTTGCCAGAACGCGACCTTTCTGATCGGCCATAATATCAGCCGCCATGATCTGCCGTATCTCAAACAAGAGTATCCGCACCTTTCGCTCTGCGCGTTGCCGCTGATTGACACGCTGTTTCTCTCGCCGTTAGCGTTCCCGAAAAACCCGTATCATCGGCTGATCAAGGATTATAAAATCGTCAAAGAATCGGTCAACGATCCGGTGGCGGATGCGCGTTGTACGATCTCCTTGTTTCGCGATCAATGGGCAGCGTTCGAACAGATGAATGGGAATGTGTTGGGACTGTATGGGGCGTTGTTATCGCGTTCATTTCCCGCTGATCGGTATCAGCATTTGTTCGAATCTCTTACACACGCTTCACTGCCTGATCCTCATCAATCTCGCCTGATATGGGAACAGGCAATCGCCGGGCGCGCATGTCAGCAACAGGCAACGGCGATATTCGAGCAACTGCATGATCAGCCTGCTGATGCGGCCAGTCTGGCCTATATGCTCGCCTGGATTCAGGTGGCGGGAGAAAATTCCGTCCTGCCTCCCTGGGTGCGCCATCAATTTCCTCGTATTCCAGACCTGCTTGATGCCTTGCGAGGCACGCCATGTTTACAGCCAGATTGCGCGTATTGCACTCGTTTTCATGATCCGGTGCGCCATTTGCAGCAATGGTTCGGCAAACCGATGTTCCGGGGTATCAAAGATGAATTGCCGCCGATTCAGCAGCAAATCGTCGAGACGTTGATCAGAGGGGAGAATTGTCTGGCAATTCTGCCGACCGGATTCGGCAAATCGGTCTGTTATCAACTTCCGGCGCTGATGAAAGCGATCCAACGCAATCAACTCACCTTGATTCTTTCGCCGTTACAATCGCTGATGAAAGATCAGGTAGATAATTTGAAACGGAACGGCATTCTGAATGTCGGCACGATCAATGGGTTGTTGACGATGCTGGAACGAAGTCACACGCTTGAAGCGATCCGGTTAGGCGATATTGATATTCTTTGGATTGCCCCGGAGCAACTGCGGAACGCGACCGTCAAATCGGTGCTGCGCCAGCGAGAAATCGGCCTCATCGTCATTGATGAAGCCCACTGTTTCTCGAAATGGGGGCATGACTTTCGGCCAGACTATCTCCATATTGCCCGATTTTTACGAGAAGAATGCCTGCCAGAGCAGCATCGTTTGCCGCAAATCGCCTGCTTTACGGCCACCGCGAAAAAGGATGTCATCGAAGAAATTCGCGCCTATTTCTTAGAGGAATTAGCCCTTGAACTCCGGATATTTTACGGCGGGCATGAACGCCCGAACCTGCACTATATCGCCGAAAGCATTCGAGAAAATGAGAAAGAAGAGATCGTGCATGAACGCTTGACCCAAATCTTTCAAGAAACTCATGGAACTGGTGGCGGAATTGTCTTCGCGTCAACGCACAGCCGCGTCGAAAAATTTCATGACGCCTTAACCGAACGTGGCTGGCGCGTCGATCATTTTCATGGCGGGCGCACTCCTGATGACAAAAAACGGGTGCAGGAGCAGTTTTTACAGGGCGAATTGCAGATCATTATCGCAACCAATGCCTTTGGAATGGGAGTGGATAAGCCGGATGTCCGCGTCGTTATTCATGCCGATGCGCCCGGCTCGTTGGAAAACTATCTGCAAGAGGCGGGACGCGCCGGGCGTGACGGAGAGGATGCCTGGTGTTATTTGCTCTTTAACGAAGAAGACTTAGAAACGCAATTCAAACTCAGCGCACAGAGCCGGATCGAATGGCGCGACATGAGCGGCATGTTGACTGGATTGAAAAAATTGGCGGCCAAAAGTCCGGAACAAACGCTCGTCTTAACCGCTGGCGAATTGTTGCGAAACGAACAGGTTGAAGAAGAACTCACGGATCTCTCGGCAGATGAGAAGATGTATGATGTCAAGGTCAAGACCGCATTGGCCTGGCTGGAACGAAACGGCAAATTGCGGCGCGGCGATAATCGCACGCATGTAATTCAAGGGCAAGTCCTGGTCGAAAATCTCCAACAAGCGAAAGAGATAATTGATCGCCTTAAACTCTCTCATTCTGAAAAATCGCACTGGCTCACCTTGCTGCAAGCCCTGTTTCAATGTGATCCGAAAGAGCTGGTGAATACCGATCAGCTTTCTCTTGCGACCGGATTGGAAGCAAGGAAGTTGTTATCAATACTGCATTCGATGCGTGAAACTGGCATCATCAACCACGATTTGAATATGACCGCCCGCGTGTATCGCGGGATCGCGAATGACTCGAAGAAACGTTTTCAAAAATATTGTCTTTTAGAACGCGCCCTGTTCGACCTTATGCAGGAGATGGAACCGGATATGTCTTCCGAGACGCCGTGCGATCTGAGACTGAAAGAGATTACAAGTACTCAAAGATCAGGGCGAAACAGATGCCAATCCGCAAGAAATCAAACGTATTTTAAATCTGATATTCGGAGAGCGCATTCTTCGCAAATCCTTTCCAACGGATAAGCATGAAGAGGTCTATCGGCTCTATTTTCGTGGGGAATGGCCGGAGATTCGCGAGTATCTTCAACAGCGGAATGCCGTATGCAGTGTGATTTTAGAAAACCTCCTCGCAAGACTTCCTGCGAATACGCGTGGGGATTTGTTAGTTTCTTTTCGTAGCAGCGAGCTCTATGCGGCGTTAAAAGTTGCCAGGCACTTCGAACGTGCCTGGCTGTGTCCGTCTCCGTCCTGCTGTTTATGCAAGAACCCTTTGAAAAACCTGATTGAACCGCTCCACATCAAGAGGCGGCAAATTAGGCGGCAGGCTTGTTTTTGCGGCCTGTAATTCCGCGTGAAGATATTGTTCAAGTCGTTTGGAACGGGGGATGCCGGTCTTTTCATTTCCTGCTTTTTTGGCGGCGAGCAGCCGATCAATTTCCTGCCGTAATTCATTCCTGACATCTGGCAGAAATTCCATCAGCAATTCGTCAAATACCATCGGCGGCTGGCTGTTATGGCGCAAAATCCACTGGCAGCAGAAAAGCGTGCGCAAGGCGTAAAGATACGCTTTGCCAGTCGCTTCGCCAGTCTCTTCAATCAGCATCAGGCGTTTGGTGGTCATGCCGAGATAATGATGGCAGAGCGGCGCAGGCAGAAACGTGTCGCGCATCAGTTCGAAGATCGGCGGCATCGCCGCATCATCGCAGCGATACACGACGGGCGAGGTCAGCCATTCCCGCAGCGGCGCATTCGCTTTATAGAGCAGATGCAATGCCTTTTTGATGTCCCATCCGCTGATGTCTAACACGCCGCCATCTGAAAATTCGATCACATCACGCGGATCGTGAATCGCCAGGTATGCATCGCGTGGATGCACGTATAAAAAGCGCACATCATAATCGCTGTCGGGCGAAGCAAAGCCCCAGGCGCGGCTGCCAGATTCGCAGGCGTAAAGAATTGTGACGCCGTATTGCTGTTCAATATCTGCTAATTTCTGTAAGATCGTTTCTTTCATAACCACATAACGCCGTAGAGACGCCCCGGCGGGCGTCTTGCGCCGAAATAGACGCCCAGCCGGAGCGTCTCTACGGGTGATTGAATAATTCCCTTTCGATGACATCGCAAAGAAACCGATCCCAATAGGCAGTGTCCGCCTGCTCGGGCAAATCGCTGGCGGCGAGCAGCGTCTCGACTTCATCCATCAGCGCGTCGAGTGCTGGCGCGACGCGCGTGAGATAATCCAACTGGCCTTGTTTGACCTGCCTCAGAAAATCGGCGTCTTTGAGTGGAAAGGTGATCGTCTGCTCGGTGAGAATTTGTTTGACCTGCAACGCCACACGCAACGCATGGGAAACGGCCTTCCAATCAATCGCCTGATTCTGTGCCGCGAGTTTCGCACGTTGTCCGTACTGGCTCGCGAATTGCTCTAACACCGGCAGCGTGTAGCCGATGGTGACGGATTCCTGAAAGCGCTTGCCGCAGACTTCGTACATTCTCATGCCGTTTGGGTCGCGCCCGGCCTCGCCGCAATGCTCGCGGCGCGGCAGTTCATCCCAGATCGTCTGAAGTTTTGCCTCTGGATTATGCGCTTTTAATAACGCCAATACCTCTTCAACGGCCTGCAACCGCGAACCTTTGATGCCGTAAATGCTGGCCTGTTTTCTGGCGTAATTCACAAAGGAATCAAGGCGTTTGGAATAAAAGCGGCGGCGCTCTTTGACAACCGCCTGCCAGATTGCGGACGTTTCCACAATCATGCTGTCGGGCGCGTGCAGCATGTCAAGCGCGATGGTTTGCCCTTCGCACGCCAATTGCAGGAAATAATGGAGCGAATACGCCTCCATATCCACGTCATCCGGCGTATTGCGCTCGCCATCCGAACGAGTCGAAAAGGAATAATTTTTCGGAATCCGGCCTAATAAGACCGACGCTTTGGATGGGAGGAACACGCCTTTGTAATCGGTATCCGATTGCGGCGTGGCCGTGCCGTATAGATGCGAGCCGACCTGAATTTTGACAAGATAAGCGAGTTGAGTATTTTGCGTGAACATATTAGCCATTTTCTCATTGACACGAGCGCTTGGCAAGAATTTTTTCGTTTCGGAATGTGGTTTTGGTTAACCGTCAATGAATACAGGAAATTTTTTATGAAACAACATCAGATACAATTTTTCGTGAATATTTCATTATCATGTGCAAGCGTTTTGTTTGCGTTTGTTTTCCTGGAATTGGCCTCCCGCACGTACGGTAACATGTGGCAGTTTATCAATTTCAGCGGGGTATTTTTGCAGCAGCCGGATATTCCTTTTGATTCCGTTTCTCCGGCGGTATATGATGCAACATCAGGATGGATTCCCAGAACAGGCTCGCTTTCGTTATGGGGGAAAACAGTCACGATTCTGGAAAATGGCGTTCGTTCTAACGGCCTTTCTTCTACAAATATTCCTGACGCGCCGCGTATTCTGGCGGTTGGCGATTCCTACACATTCGGCGATATGGTTGAAGATCATGAAACCTGGCCTGCTGTTTTAGAGCAGCGCAGCGGCATCCGCGTCATTAACGGCGGCGTGTTTGGATTTGGCGTGGATCAGGCGTTTTTGCGAGCAAAAATTTTGTTAGATGTCTATCAGCCGAATACGCTAATTTTCAGTCTGATTCCTGATGACATTTATCGCGCCGAACTTTCGGTGCGTGTCGGCACGAATAAGCCGTATTTCGAGATTGACAATGGCAAGCTCGTGTTACGCAATTCTCCCGTGCCGCAGCAAACGACCACGCATCGTCAGCGCGATTGGTTTCGGAAAATTAGCGGTTACAGCTTTTTAATTCACAGTGTGATGATTCGACTTTCGCCGAATTATTGGATTGAGCCGGGGTCGAGCGTTCGAGTGCATCATCGCGGCAGCGAGGTCGCGAATCTGCTCATGAAGGAATTGAAACGCCTGACAGACGAGCGGCGCATTCGACTGATCGTGCTGATTCAGTACGATATTCTGACGATCTCCGCGTATTTGAAAAAGGCCGACCGTTTGCGGGAATTTCTTGAAGAACAGGGCATCGAAGTCATAGATTTGCAAGCGGCGCTTCGAGAGATATCAACGACTGATCCATCTCGATATGAGCGATTTTTCAATAAGGTGGGCTATCACATGTCGGCAGAAGGCAATGCGTTTGTCGCCGAACAGTTTGAGAAGGCTTTTAAGTCACGTTAGACAGGATTGACATGATAAACATGATTATTTGACCAATTTATCATGTTTATCATGTCAATCCTGTCAATTATGAATCAGCGAGTTCAGCGATTTCGGGTCGAACGCTTCCCGTGCGGCTTCGCCGATGAAGGTGACGAGCAAGAGCGTAAAAAACAGGGCGCCGATCGGCGAGAGCGACAACCAGTACGAATAGATATTCCCCATCCCCTGCCCCATCAATTCGCCCCAGCTTGGCGTCGGCGCTGGCAAGCCGAACCCGAGAAAATCGAGCGAGGTCAGCGCGAAAATATCGCCGACTAACATGAACGGAATCAAGGTGATAATCGGGATCAGCGAATTCGGGAGAATCTGCCTGAAAATAATGCTGAGATCGGTTGCTCCAAGCGCTTTTGCAGCTTGAACGTAGTCTTTCGATTTTTCCCGCAGCACTTCGCCGCGCATGTAATACGTAATCCCCATCCAGCCAAAAGCCGTCAGAATCACGACAAGCCAGAAATAACTCGGTTCGAAAATCGAGGAAATAATGATAATCAGATACAGCGTCGGAATGGTTGACCAGATTTCAATCAGCCGCTGTACGGTGAGATCGAATTTTCCGCCGTAATAGCCCTGCAATGCGCCGACGAACACGCCGAGAATCAGGCTGAAGAACGTGACTTTCAACCCGAATCCCATCGAAATGCGAAATCCGTACAATAGGCGGACAAACACGTCGCGCCCGCGATCATCCGTGCCGAGCAGATGTTCCCAACTCGGACGATGCGGCGGCGTGCCGGGCAAATCGCGCAGCGATTCGGTCGGGCTGTATGGTAGCAGCGGCATTATGACGATATTTCCGTCGCCGGCTGCGCGGAATTGCGCCTGCAAGACGCGATAATCCGGCTCGGCGGAATCCGCGCCGCCAAATGTTGTGGCGGGAAAATACTTGAATGTTGGGAAATAATATTGGCCCTGATAGCGGATGAAGATCGGCTTATTGTTCGCGAGAAATTCTAAGCCGAATGACAGGAGATAGAGCGTGGCAATCAGAAGCAGCGAATAATAGCCGCGCCGAATGCTCTTAAATTTGCGAAAGCGTTTGTTCGAAAGTTCTGACATAGCGAAAAAAGGCCGTCCATCCTATCCCAGGAGGGCAGGGCTGTTACGCGTTGTCATTGCGCGGAGCGACGACAGCGACAACGCAATCTCGTCAAATCCAGGGATTGCTTCGTCGTTGTCACTCCTCGCAATGACACCGTTTGGCGAGAATTTAACAGCCTGCTTCCCAAAAAGGGAGATCACGTTTACCGAAAATCAATGCGTGGATCGATCAGAATATAACAGACATCCGACACAATATTGCCAAGCAGCGACAGCAAGCTCGAAATCACGAGAATGCCGAGAACGACAGGGTAGTCTCGATCGACAATCGCTGTATAGCCTAACAACCCCATGCCGTCAATGTTGAAAACTTTTTCAATCAAAAATGACCCGGCTAAAATAATCGAAAGAAAATGACCGAAGCCGGTGGCGAGCGGAATCAACGAATTGCGCAACGCGTGTTTATACACCACCACGCGGCCTGGCAATCCCTTTGCGAAAGCGGTCAACACGTAATCCTGCGTCAACTGTTCTAACAGCGAATTTTTCATCAGAATCGTCAGCGTGGCAAACGAGGAAATCATGTAGCAGATGACCGGCAAGATCGTGTGATGCAGCAGATCCCAGGCTTTTTGCAGGAACGATAGATCGGAGAAATTGTCGGAAACAAACCCGCCAAGCGGAAAAAGATTCCAAAAACTGCCGCCGCCGAATACGACGAGCAGCACGATGCCGAGCGCGAAGCCGGGGGTGGCGTAACCGACAAACACGAGGACGCTGGTGATCGTGTCGAACGGGCTTCTATGCTTGACCGCTTTCATCACGCCGAGCGGGATGCAGACGAGATAGGTCAGAAAAAACCCGATCAGTCCAAAATACAGCGACACCGGCAGGCGCGATTTGATCACGTCCCACACCGGATCGCCGTAAATATAGGACGTGCCGAGGTCTAAGCGCAGAATATTCCAGAGCCAGAGGCCGTAACGCACGAACACGGGCTTATCGAAGCCGTAATTTTCGCGCATCTGCTCAATCGCGTCGGCGGTCAGTTCGGAACTGACAAAACCACCGCTTGTGCCGCCTTCGCCAAGCGCTCCGCCCATGCGAATCTGGCGGATCGCTTGTTCAATCGGGCCGCCGGGGACGATGTGCATGATGATAAAACTGACAAGCGTGATGCCAAGAAACGTAGGAATGATCAACAACAATCGCCGGATGAAATATGCTCGCATACGTCCCGATATAACAATATAACGCAGAGTTGTCAGACACCTTGAAGGTGTCTGACAACTGATAAGATTATTTATTCTTCCAGTAATGTACGTCTGTTTCGCCGACTGGCAGGGCGGTTTTCGCTTTCATCGCCTGCGTTAACTGCGTGTCTTTGTCTGCGTCGTACCACCACGTTGAAATAATGGTATCGGTAATGCCTAATTCCGAGCCGTATTTGGTGACATAGGATTCGGGCATGCCAAAACGATTCCAGTACATCACCCGATTAAATGGCGCATACCAGTTCAACACGTAGGGATATTCGTTATAGATCAATCCATCGAGTTCTTGCAGTGCGGCGATTCGTTCGTTCAAATCAAACATCAACGGATATTGATCGAGAATTTCATCCACGCGCGGAATCTTCAGGCCGTTGATATTGTTCGTTTGATCGATATCTGCATATTTCGAGTGGTAACTTGACTCAGGATTTGGGAAGATGAGCGAATTCCACGCCATGTTCGCCATCTCGAAATTTCGCTCATCTAATAATTTATACATCGCGGAATAATCCATCAGCTTTAATTTCAAATCAATCCCGGCCTTTTTCAAATCCTCCTGGTAGATCGTGAGATGACGTTCGCTGACCTTGTCGCCATACAACAGCGTGACTGAAAACGGCTTGCCATCTTTTACTAACAAGCCTTGCGCGTCGCGATCTTTCCAGCCCGCCTCCGCCAATAATTCCTGCGCTTTCTGCGGATTATATTCAATTTTTTCGTTGTTTGGGTTTTCATACGGCGAATTCGGGAAATAGGAATACATGTTTTGATATTCATGGAAAAAGAGTTTTTCCATAAACACCGGGCGGTTATATAAATACGCGAACGCTTTTCGGACGCGCACGTCATCGAACGGCGGGCGGCGCATGTTCAGCGCTAATCCATACACGCCATTCGGCTCAAGATTAAACACTTTCCGCTTTTGAATCCACCCTTGCTGGACTTTATCAAAATCCGTTTCCTCAACCCAGCGTTTCGCCATTGAGACGACGTAGAAATCAAATTCACCTTTTTTGAATTTTTCAAATGTCAACGCGTCGTCCCGCACGACGGTAAATTTAATCTGGTCGAAATTATACAACCCGATGTTTTCACGCTGGTCTTTGCCCCAAAAATCGTCGCGCCGGGTAAAAATAATCGTATTGCCTTTTTTGAACGAATCGAGCTTATACGGGCCGGAGCCGTTTGGCAAATCCCAGTTGAAATCCGTCAGATACTCCTTGTCGCGAAAGGTATGCGCCGGAACAATCGGCAGATTCGCACCGCAGAAGATGAAATTGCGCCAGTGCAGCGTTTTGGCGACAAATTTGACGGTGTGTTCATCCACGATTTCCGGCGTTTCGAACAACCGCCCAAACAGGTCGGCGGAGTACGGGTCTTGCGTCTTGGGGTCTATGACTAACTGGAATGAATAGACCACATCTTCCGGCGTCACTGGTTGTCCATCCGCCCAACGCGCATTCGGATTTAATCTGAACAGAAATGTTTTATTGTCTTCTTTGATTTCCCAGGCGTCCGCCAAACTCGGAATAAATTCCAACGTATTGGGATGGACAGAAATCAACGTCTGATAGACTAATCCGGCCATTAAGCTATTGAACGTCGTATTCGAATTCGGTCCGTGCATCCGAAACGTTGCGGGATAACTGGAAATCGCGTCATTCAGGATGCCGCCTTTTTGGGCATTCGAGTCGCCGATTTGCGGAAACGACTCATTCGTGACCCATTCGGCAAAACTCATGCCGGAAAGCATACACACGAGGCTGATAGTGATGGCAAGGTTCAATAGATGTTTCATACGCGTATTACTCTCCTTTGCTCTCGTCAAAATTGATAGGTTCAACTCGTGATCTCGTTCGCATCTGCTCTTCTATGTCTGTCAATCGGCTACGGTGAAAAGTTGGAATTTTCTCGAAAATTATTCCTTGCGCAGCGCGAATTCTTGTTCTTGAAACAGGCCGGAGATTCTGATAAAATCTTCGTAGGTGGCATAGCCTTCTTTCTGAATCGCGATTTTGTATTCCCCGTTCGGCAGGCTGCTCGCTTTAAATACGCCTAACGAATCCGTCATAATTTTGAGCGGCTGCGATGTTCCGGCCTTTTCTTCCGTGTTGGAACTGCCGGTGTCCTGATACTGAAGGTCGCTCACCGGCGTCAGCGTGATCTGCGCGTCGCTAAGCGGAATCGTCCGCACGTCTTTATCAACAACCTTTCCATACAGATAATTGATCGGGAACAGCAAGGTCGTATAGGTAATGATCTGATTCGGCTGCGTGGGAATTTTGAAGGTGAACAATTCCCGAAGCGCGTCTTTTCCCACGATAAAATGCCCTTTTTGCCGCTCTAAAAAACGCGCATCATCAATCAGCAGGCGCTGCTCGAATTGCCCGGAAATGGGATGGGTTTCTGTCTGCAACTTCTGCTGGTCTGCATCGAAAAACTCTTCAAAGATGACCTGCGCGTTGCCGACGGGTTGTTGCAGAATATCTTTAACGGTGCCTTTAATGGTGACATAATGCGGCAGCATAAAACTTAAGGTGACATGATTGCCGTCGCGCACGTTCACGATCTGGCTTTTTTCCTGATATCCCGGCTTACTCACCGTCACCTGATACTGTCCGTTTGCTAAATCATCGCTTTTACAGAACCCGTTCGGGTCTGTTTTGAATCGCTGCGCAAGCCCGGACGGCACAGATTCAATTTTCACGGAGACATCGGGCAGCGTGCTGCCAGACACATCGGTGACGACAAACGAAATAAAATTAATCGGCAGGCGAATATCGCCTAAATCAAGGGTTTCTGGTTTTTCAGGCAATTTGAAGACAACTGGGAGGCGATATTTATTGTTCCAACTGACCTGAAAGCGTTCGTTGCCGATTTCATTCACTTCTAACTGCACTTCAAATTTGCCGGTCAAATCGGATCGCTTTCTCCGTTCGGTGCTTCGTTCTTGGCCGACCTCAATGATTGGCTCACTGACGCCTTTGTTGTTCCCATTGGTCGCAACGCCGGTAATCCAGACATAATGCTGCAACCGGAAACTGGTGGTTTCGCTGACAATCCCGCCTGCGACATTCATGCGCACCAACGCGGACGCCTTATATCCATCCTCAGTGACGCCAATGTCATATCCGCCATTCAGAAGTAATTGGCCTTCATATAACCCATTTCCAATCTCTTTCGCCACAATCTGCTGGCCGGTTTCGATATGCGAGAGGGTCACGGTCGCCCCTGTAATCCCATCGCCCGATAAATTCTTCACTTCAATCGGAATAAAATTGATTGGCAGCGTCACGCGCTGAAAATCTACGGTTTCCGGTCTGTCCGGCAGAATAAATGGGATGCTGCGCACATACTCGCCACGTTCTCCTTTCCAGGCCAGTTTCAATTGTTCTCTCCCCTGGCGGTTGACTAACAGATTGGCTGAAAAGCTGCCAGAGGCGTCAATCGCGATGCTTTCGGGGAGTACACTGCTATTCTCGCCGAGCAGCGATAATGTCATATCTGAGCCAATTTGCTGGCCTTTTCCGTCAACAGCGATGCCCTGAATTTTGACAAAATAGGGGAGTTTGAAGGTCAGCGGCGCGTCGCTCTGAGCAGTCTGTGAGGCGCTGTCAATAATAATTTGCTCGCGCTGCGCGGCCTGATAGCCTTCTTTAGACACCGCAATCGTATATGTGCCGTTGGGGAGATTTTGACCTTCATACAAGCCGTTATTGGCTTCTTTTGCCACGAATTCACGCGCCTGCTCATCGCGAAACGTCACAGTCACCCCGGACAGCCCTTTCCCGGCAACATCATTCACCGCCACGCCATAAAAATTCGCCGGGAGCGTCAGCATTCCTACATTAATTGGCTGAGGGAGTTCCGGCAGCGTGAAATCATACGTCAGTTCGAATGGAGTCTTGCCCTCCGATGCGGGGTCGTTCCAGGAAATCGTCAGCTTTTCTTGCAGGGTCTTATCCGAAGCGCCAGAAACCAGAACATCCATGCGAAAAGTTCCATCTGCGCCAGTGGTGATCGCTCCTTCTGACGGCAGCAACGCGCTGTTCAATCCTGCCAGCGAGACTGCCGCGCCCGCAACGCCTTCGCCTTTTCCATTCACAACGGTTCCCAGTACCGTGACATAATGTGGCAGCGCAAAATGCTGTTCGGCTAACGTTTCCCCATCTTTCACGGTAAACTTGCCACTCATCTCCTGATAGCCTTCTTTATGAATGGTCACGGCATAATCGCCATTCAGCAATTCCCGTGCTTCGTACATGCCATTTCCGAAAGGATTCGCCAATAAGCTCGTCTCGGAATGATTCTGCTCTTGCTTCAATTGAATGTCAACGCCAGATAGCCCTTGCCCCAGAATATTGGTCACTTTGAAGGGAACGAAATTAATTGGCAGGCGAATCTCTTCTGGCAGGGAGAGGTTCGAATCTGGCATATCCGGCAGTAAAAAGGAAAAATCTTTGATATACACGTTATTCCAGATCGCCTTCGCCTGTTGCAGTCCGGCCTTTTTCACCAGCATTTTGACGCGGAACTGGCCGCGAATGTCGGTTGTTACCGGCATGGAAAACGGGGTATCCTGGGTTTCTGTGGCAGAGAGAAGGCTATTTTCTTTTTCGCCGAATTCGACCACTGCGTTGGCGATTCCATCCCCTTTTCCTTCAATCACCATCCCGGAAAGGGTGACATAATGCGGTAGCGTAAAATGGGTTTCGGCAGCGACTTCGCCGCCCTTGAGCGACACATCGGCCTCTTGCGTTTGATACCCTTCCTTTTTGACCGTAACCCGATACGTGCCGTCTTTGACATATTGCCCTTCATATTTCCCATTTCCGGCATAGACGACATCAATCGCCGCAGAGCCGTTCAAGGAACTCTCTTGTGTGTTTGACGGAAGAATCGAGATGTTCGCATATTCAACCGGACGTCCCATCACATCCACAACGCGCGTCGGAATAAAGTTGATTGGCAAGCGTAATTCCCCGAAATCTTGTTCTCCTGGTTGGTTCAAGGGGATAAATTTTTTTAAAAATTCGAACGGCAGGCGGTTCGTCTCATTGCGAACGCGATATGCCAAATTGAGCGCGTCTTCGCCATTTCCAATCACTTGCACGCGCGTGGCAAAATTCCCCTCAGCATCGGTTTCGATGATCGAGGCGCTTTGCAGCGTCGTTTTTTGATCGAGACTGACAACGGCATGCGGCACACCATGTCCTTTGCCATCGGTAACATGTCCTTTCAGGGTGACAATATGGGGAAGTTCTATGGCAAGATTTGAGATTGTTTGCCCGTCTTTGACCATGATTTCTGGATAATTCCGTTGGTTATACCCGTCTTTTTGCGCAATGACAAGATATGACTGATTGGGCAACTCCGGGCTTTCATACGTTCCAGCAGCGCTCTCCTGAGCGGTATAGAGAGATTCCGTCGAAGCGTTGTCGGATTGTTTTGGCGAAAATGACACCACCGCGCCAGAAACCGGCTGATTATAAATGTCCACAATACGCACATTGATAAAGTTGATCGGGAGGCGAATGGCATCAAGTTTCACCTGCTCAGGAGCAAATGGCAACTTGATCGGCTGCGATGTGGCATAAAGATCATTCCAGACGACATTTAACGTTTCTGAACCGACATCAGTTACCAGCGCTTCTAACGTAAAACTGCCATCTTCTCTGGTGTGGAACGGCTCGCAATTCTGGAGTTTTTTCGGATCGTGAATCGAAACCACCGCGTCGCGGACTCCCTGTGATTTCCCATTGACCACAATCCCGCTGATCGTGATGTGATGCAGCAGTTTCGAGACAATCACATCGCGCTTGTGCTCGCCCCCGGCCAGATAGATATTGGGCAAGGTGATCGTTTGATACTGGTCTTTAGAAATTTCGATGTCATACGTGCCATCAAATAGCTCTTCGCCCTCATAATTGCCATTATCATTATCGCGAGCTTCGATAACCTCTCCACTCGTCAGATGGCGCAATTTCACCGTTGCGCCCGGAATGCCGGTCGCGGCCACGCTTTTCACTTCAAGCGAGAGGTAGTTGATCGGCAGCAGAGTCTGATCATCAGACAGCGTGATGGTTTGCGGCGCTAACGGCAAATCAATCCAGAGCGGCTTGCGAAACGTCCCATGTTTGCCTTGCCAGGAAATTTCACCAGACTCTCTGCCGATGTCAACGACTAACAGCCGAGCTTCGAATGCTCCGTCCGTTCCGGAGATCACGTTGTCTTCAGCTATGGTTTTGGCTCCCGCAAACGCAATCACTGCCGAGGAAACCCCTTCACGCTTGCCATCAAGCACATGTCCTTTAACAGTGATATAGTGGTTCAACTGGCAGGCGATATTCTGCTGTTCCCCGAATTGAACATCTAAAAGACGTGTTGTCGTCTGATAATTTTCTTTGCTGATGCTGATGGTATAGT
This sequence comes from Candidatus Moduliflexus flocculans, assembly GCA_000739515.1. Classification (GTDB taxonomy): domain Bacteria; phylum Moduliflexota; class Moduliflexia; order Moduliflexales; family Moduliflexaceae; genus Moduliflexus; species Moduliflexus flocculans. Next base: position 1,061,536 of record DF820459.1, on the reverse strand, counting down.
TGCCATCAGGAATTCCCTCGCTGCGATAACTGCCAGGCGTCGTTTCTTGAAGCGTGAATGCTTCTTCTTGTAAATCGCTCTCGATAGTGACGACTGCGCCCGATAACGGTTTTTTCGAAATATCATCCACTTGGATGGTGACGAAATTGATCGGCAATTTATAGGTGGCGTGCTGCTGTTCCGGACCCCTCGTAAAATCTACGTCAAACACTGCGGCGAACTTTCCATCCAACGAAATCTCAAGTTGCTCTCTTTCCGGGGCTGTCACAAGAAATTGCGCCGTAAACATTCCGTGCTGATCGGAATACAAGGCTGGCGGCGCAGGTTCTTCCGGCGTCTGTGGCGTCGCCTCTGCCTGCGGTTCGGTTGATTCTGCTGAAGGCTCAGCCACTTGCGGAAGCAAGAGCGTGCTTGATAAGGATTTTGACGTGATCTCCGCATGACTGACCGGATCCATTTTGCCATTCAGCACGATCCCGTTCACGGTCACGTAATATCCCAATCGAACAGGCTGCGCGGTAAAATGGATGCCGCCTTTCACGCTGACCTCCAATGTTCGTCCCGCCTCAAACCCCTCTTTTGCGAATGAAACGGTATAATCGCCGTCGGACAGATTCTGCGCTTGATAGACGCCATCCCCAATCTCTTCGACCTTCAGGGGTTCCGCCCCTTCTTGCGCTTGCTGCCGGGCGTGAATCTGCACGGCGACACCTTTCAACAATTCGCCCCGAATGTCATTCACTGGGATCGTCACGAAATTCACCGGCAAGCGAGCTTCGCCGATATTGGTTGTGCCTTTCGGTTGGAGAGGGAGATCGAAGACGCCCTGCGTAACGAATTTGTCGCCTTGCCAGGACGCTTTCCAGGTTTCACGGCCAGTGCTGTTGACTAATAATGTGGTGGAAAAGCGTCCGGCCTGATCAGTGCGGCACTGTTCCAATTGTTCGCTGCGCTCGCCCCCGAAAAAGATTTCGACATTCGGAACGCCTTCATCTTTGCCATTAAAAATTGTTCCTGTAATCGTCGCATAATGAGGCAGGGTAATTTTCCCGGCATCTGTCTGGCGGCGGTCTTTTCCGACAGAAATATCCGGCACGATAATATTCTCTTTATAGCCTGCTTTCTTGACGGCAATGTTATACGTGCCATCATACAAATCAAGGCTTTCATAGATTCCATTGCCTAATTCGACGCTTGTGGAGACGTTTCCTGAGCGAGACACGAACTGGACATTGGCCTCAGCTAAGCCGTGTCCCGATACATCATTAATTTCGAGGCGGATAAAGTTTGCCGGAAGTTCGAACATGCCGAGTTCTAATGGCGAAAATTTATAAATCGGCTCTTTTGATAAATCGAAGCTTCCCGCGACTTGATATTCATTGCCGCTTGCCGGGCTTTTCCAGACAAGCGCAAATGTTTCCTGCCCCACGCTCTCCGCCAATAAGGTGGCTTGAAATCGCCCATCTTTTCCGGTGGTGACTGGCAGTAGCGAGGTGATTTTTCCATGAGTCTGACGAAACGTCACAACTGCGTCGGAGAGCCGATTATGTTTCGCGTCCACCAATGTGCCTTGCACGGTGACGTAATTTTGGAGAGTGAGCGCCACGCCCTTTGTTTCCCCACCAGTGACGGCGATCTGCTGCTCGACATCTTGATAGCCTCGTTTTACGACACGCATCGTATAATCGCCATCCAACAGCGGAGCGCTTTCATATTTGCCGTCTGCCAGCGCGTTCATTTGAATGCCCGATTGCCCGGTCTGCTGATGCGTCAGGATAATTGCGTCGGCGTTGATCGGCTCGCCAAGAATATTGGTGACGGCCAGCGTAAAAAAGTTCATCGGAATGACGAGCGTGCCCAGATTCAGTTCTTGAGGCGCATCGGGCAGCGCGACCGTCGTGTCAACGCGATAACGTTGATTATACGTATCGTTCCAGACAATGGAAAGCGTTTCTTCTCCCTGAGACGAGACGGCCAACCTGCCGCGAAGCATTCCGTCGGCGTCGCCATACACGAATTTTTCCCCTGGCAGCGGCGCAACAGTTGCCCGCGTGTTCTGCGACATCAGCCTCGCATCCGGCAGCGCGTCGCCGCGCGTATTCACGACTTTGGCGACGACAGTCACGTAATATGGCACAGTAAACGCCACATCTGTGACAAGGTCTTTTTGCTGATATGTCACCTCCGCTGACGCGGCCTGATGATCAGGATGCTCGACCGACACAATGTAGGCGCCATCAGGAATCAACGCGGCATTTCGATAGGCATTGCCGAAGCGAACCACTGGCACTGCTGTTCCGGTGGCTTTTTCAACAATCGTCACTGTGGCATCTTCAAGCGCTTTTCCAGCGGAATTAGTCACGAGCGCTTCGATCCCTTGAAACAACTGCACGTCGCCAAGCGCGTTAATTTTTCCCCCAACGAGCGTGAACGGCGGGCCTTGCCGCTTATAGCCTTTAGTAGATAAGGTCAGCGTATAGCTGCCGGTGGCGATATCCTGGAAAAAAAAGTTGCCCTGTTCATCAGCTTCAAGCGTCTGCGAAAACGGCTTTTGCCCCTCTTTTTCCGCTGCCGTGAGCGTGATGCCGGCCTTGCCGACAGGAGCGCCCTGCATATCAACGATTCGGCCTGTCAACGAGCCGACTGGCAGCGCAATCGTCACATTCTTATGATTTCCTTCGCGAATCGGAATCAAGCCGTCCGATTCGACTGTCTGACGCTTCCCGCCAACCATATATGTCACGTGAATTTTATACTGATCGCCTGGCAGCAGATCGAACTCGGTTTTCGCCACGCCGCTTGCTGTTCGTATCGGTTTGTCTGCGTCAAACAGCGTGATTTCCATATTGTCCGCCAGATTATCAGCCACCGCGCCGCCGGAAAAATCGGTTACATCCACGATCATTTTTCCAAGTCGAATCATCTCGACGACTTCTTCGCGATTCCCGATCACGATCTCTTTTTTCGCGCGAATATCATGGCCGCCGTAGGACAGATCAAGAAAGTAGGTTCCCGCTGAAAGACCGACAATCTCCATGCTATCCCCTTTCATCTCGGCATTTTTGACCTTTTGGCGCACCACGATAGGTTTTTCCTGATTATCAGCCAGCGAGAGTTTCATCAGCAAATCGCCGCCCGGAGCCGGATCGAGCAATTGATCCTCCGCATTTCTGAATTGAATGGACAATCTGGTCAGCAGCACATCCGGCAATGTCTCGCCTTCTTCAGCGGTTGTCACATTGACAATATCCACGCATTCCAAACGATCAACGCCAGCCTCCTGCAAAATCTGCAAATCGCGCTTCAGTCCGACGCCAACCATGGTGACATGCAGATTCGGCACCTGACATGCCGATTGCAGCGCCCCGACGACATTATCCTTACATTCCTGCAAATCTATAGCAAACAACGTCAATTCTTTTGCCCCGGTCAGATTTTTCATCGAATCAATCCCTTGCGACAGGGCAAGTCCGATCGGCGCGCCGCCGCCCAATGGCGGGTCTGAGAGAAGATTCAATTGCGTGTCGAAATCATCGCGATTGATTTGAAGTTCGTCTATCGGCAACAGCGTTTCAACATCCTGACAGGCGTCCGGCCCGCCTTCATCGAAGCGATGCCCGAACGCAATCAAGCCGCCGCGAGAGTCTGGCGAGGCGTTATTCAACAGGCGGCGAATCACGTCCTGCATCATCGCGATGCGTTTCCGTTTTCGCATATTTTTCGAGGTGTCGTGAATAAACAGATAATTTCGCATCGGACGCTGAATCGTTGGCGTCAGGCCGAGATCACCGGTAGGCATCTGCTCGCTGTCGGGCGTTTCGGCCTGGATCGCCTCATCAGCATTGGTTGTTGCCGCGGCATTATCTTCTACCGGCGCAACAGTTTGCGTTTGCGCCTTGAGCGGGCGGGGAAATGCCGTCAATGCCACGATTGCGGGGAGAAACAGAGACAAAAATAAAATCGTCTTTAGAGGGCGAACATGTTTCACGATAACACACCTCACAAAATGGTTATGGAGTGATTTCAGGCGCATCAGGGGTCTTCCCAGCATGACGCGCACGCAATAATTTCCATTTTTCCGATTTCCGAACTCTGTCAAGATTATTCTCAACAGAAACCGTTGCAAGAAATTTCCCGGCCTTCTGAACATTTTTTTCTTGCAAAACTTTTTCCTGTTAAGAAATGAGGGGGGAGCATAATTACTTGAATAGACAAGCTGCCAGACATGAACCATGTCTGGCAGCTATCATGTTAATGGAGAAGATATGAGCTTATTTGGACGTGGAAAACAGCAAAGCCGAGATCAGAAATTTCTGCTGAAAGCGATCAGCAAAACCCCGAACGACCCGAAATTGCATGTCGAACTCGGCTGGCTGTATGCCGAAAGCCGACAATACCACGACGCGCAGCAGGCATTTTCTCGCGCCGTCGAGCTCCGCGCCGATGCGCACACCACCGCCGACGCCACCTACGGGCTTGCTCTGATTCATATCGAGCAAAAGGCGTTCGAACAGGCCAGAGAAGAGTTGCGGACGCTCATCCGCGATTGCCCGACGTTTCCAAAACGCGCCGAAGCGCATTTTGCGCTGGCCGAAGTCAACGAGCATCTCTGGCGGCAAACCTCCTGGAAAAACGAGCAGGAACGGCTTGATTCGGAATATTTGCAGCGGGCGCTCGATCACTATCAGCAGGCCGTTGAGCGCGGTTCGGAGCAGCACGCCACCGCTGAATTTCTGTGGGGCAATCTCCTCTGCGAAATTTCGCGCCAGGATGAGGCGCTGTCGCATCTGAAAATCGCCAGCCAGCACATCGCGCTCGACCAGAAAGAGGCGTTCGAACTGCATGTCTTGTTAGGGACGCTGTATCAGCAAAAGCAGGATTTTGTGAACGCGAAAGTCGCCTTCGAAACCGCGTTAAAAAAAGGGGCGAAACCGGCGTTTGTCGCCGACGTGCAGTATCGGCTCGGCCAGATTGCGCAGGCGCAGAACGATGATGATCAGGCCGTGACGCGCTATGAAAAAGCATTGGCGGCGCATGGCGAGACGCAATCCGACGTGGCGCTTGACATGCTGGTGAATCTGAGCGAACTCCGCTTCCGACATCACTGGCAGAAAGAAGCGGTCGAATACGCCGAACGCGCCCTGCAATTTCCGCAACTCACGGAAGCGATTCGGCAGCGTATCCTGAAAATCCTGGCGCAGGGCTACGCCGCATTAAAAGCCTTCGACAAGGCGATTCCCTATGAAGACCAGTATTTTGACACCGTGCATGACCACGACGCCAAAGCCGAAAGCTTGCTGCGGCTCGGCAATTTATACGAAGAGCAGAAGCAGGAGAAAGAAGCGGTGGATGCTTACCGCAAAGGCTTGAAATTCAGCAAGCGCACGCTCCTCGCTAGCAAGCTGAACGCCGCCATCGGGCGCATTTATCTGAATGAAGACCGGCTGAATCAGGCGATTAACAGCATCAAAGACGCATTAGAACATGCGGAGGAAGACCCGACGCACGCCGCGTTCGTCTATCGCTTGTTAGGGGAATGCCACGCCAAACGCAAAGAGATGGAGCGCTCGGTTGAGGCGTATGGCACGATCCTCGCCAAATACAAGGATTCGCAGGAAGAACAATTTGCCCGCCAGGAATTAAAAACCCTGCGCAAAAACGTCAAAAAAGAAATCCAGGAACTCGAACGCCAGCAAGCTGCCCAGCAGCAGGCCGCGCAAGACGAAAAACGCCCGCCGAAACCAATCAGCACGGAAGAACAGGAACGGCTCGTCGAATTGATTGACCAGATTCTCGATGAAAAAGGCTTTTTCGAGCGCCTGAAAGAAGGCTTGCTGAAAACCCATCTTGGATTAGTGTCGAAAATCGAGCAACTCCTTGCCAGCCGGGCGAATGTGGATGAAGAATTGATTGAAAACCTGGAAGAAATCCTGATTCTCTCCGACATGGGCGTCGCAACGACCCAGCGCATCATTGAAAGCCTGCGGGAGCGCGTCTCGAAAAAAGAATTGAAAGACACGAATCAAGTCAAATTTTATCTAAAACGCGAAGTGCAGGCGATTTTAGAAGGGCGTGAAAAGCCAATTGACGTGGAACGGGCGAAGCCGTTCGTAATGCTCGTGATCGGCGTCAACGGCACGGGCAAAACCACCACCATCGGCAAATTGGCCAGCAAATTCAAAGCGCAGGGGAAAAATGTGCTGATCGCGGCAGGCGACACGTTCCGCGCCGCTGCCATCGAACAGTTGGAAATCTGGGGCGAACGCGCCGGATGCGACGTGATTAAGCATTCGTCCGGTTCTGATCCGTCGGCAGTGCTGTTCGACGCGGTCAAAGCCGCGAAATCCCGCAATGTGGACGTGCTGATCGCCGATACCGCCGGGCGGCTGCACACCAAACATAATTTGATGGAAGAACTCCGCAAAATGGTGCGCATCGTCTCCCGCGAAATGCCAGGCGCGCCGCATGAAATCCTGATGGTCATTGACGCCACCACCGGCCAGAACGCGATTCAGCAGGCGCAGATTTTTAACGAAGGGATCGGCATCACCAGCTTTGCCCTCACCAAACTCGACGGCACAGCAAAAGGCGGCATTATCGTCGGCATTTCTAACGAAATGAATATTCCCATCAGCTACATTGGCATCGGCGAAAAAATCGAAGATTTGCGGGAATTTAACGCCAAGGAATTCGTCGAAGCGCTGTTTGAGGGATAAAAAAGAGCGCAAACGGTTGCTTTTGCCGTGTTTAAGCAGTGGCAAAAATTCAAAAAGATGCATGCATTTCTGGTTTGAGAGTGAAACGGTCAGGATAAGCGTTGGCACTTCTGAAAAATCTGAGAACCATGATGAAAACTATGGAGATGCGATTAGAAATTGATGCAGGCGTCACGTCAAACACATTGGGCGATGATGAATACACAGATGATGAATACACAATTGTTTGAAGAATCGAGCGAACCATCACAAAGCAAGGTCTGGCGCGAGCCGTTGACAGGCATGGAATTTGTCTCTATTCCGGCAGGGCATTTTATGATGGGGAGTCCTGAAACAGAAGAGGAACGTTCTGATCATGAAAGTCCTCTGCATGACGTCCATTTTTCCGCAGGATTTTGGATGGGGAAATATCCAGTCACGCAGGCAGAGTGGCAGAAAATCATGGTGAATAATCCTTCGCGTTTTCAAGGCGAATGGCGTCCGGTGGAATGCGTGTCATGGAATGACGCGCAAAAATTTTTGCAAAAATTGAACGCGACCCTACCCGTAGAGACGCACGACCGTGCGTCTCTACGATTTCGCCTGCCAACCGAGGCGGAATGGGAATACGCCTGTCGCGCCGGAACGACCACGCCGTTCTCTTTTGGAGAGACGATCAGCACGGATCAGGCGAATTACAACGGCAATTATATCTATGGCAAGGGCAAACAAGGGATATATCGCCAGCAGACAACGGATGTCGGGAGTTTTCCGCCGAATGCCTTTGGTTTGTGCGACATGCACGGCAACGTGAGGGAGTGGTGTCAGGATTCGTATGCGAGTTACAATGAAACTCCGCCAGACGATAGCGCGTATAACGTTTCGGATGATAACAAGGCGAAGGTGTTACGTGGGGGATCGTGGTATAACCGACCGAGTCACGTGCGCAGCGCCAACCGCTGTCGGCTTCAACCGGATGATCGCGGCGTTAATATTGGGTTTCGATTAGTTGTCAGACACCTTCGAGATGTTTGACAACTCTGCTCAATCGTAATATCATCGAGACTAATCACTGATCTTGATAGAACATTGCAACGGAAGGGGAAATATGATAAACAGCAGGGAGATGATTTTAAAAGTTGACGTTGGCGCGGGTGTGTCGCAAGAGACATTGGACGCCATGACGCGAGAATTGGTAGAGAACCTCAACGCCTATTGCGGCGAGCCAGTCGCGGCATGCGCCACCGAACCGGCGACGGAAGGCGCGAAAGCCGGAGTCGAGACCGCCATTCTCGGCGCAGTATTTCTGTTTGGCGGTGAAATCCAAAAAAAGCTGATTGGCAAAATCGCCGACGCCGTCTGGGAGTGGCTCTGCGCGACGAAACGCCGTCTGAGCGCCCCGGTGCGCGTTGTGCTTGAGACGCCGAACGGCAGGATTGAAATTACCTCAAACGTCTCAAAAGACGAGGTGCTGCACCAATTGCGGCGCTGGGTCGAAGCGCCGGAGTAACGAAACCACTGTTTCGCGTGAATTCCCCTCCCAGGAGGGGTTGGGGGTGGGTTGTTGACATAATGATGCTGCCCGTTTCAGCCAACCCACCCCTGGCCCCTCCCAGGAGGGGAATTCGGCGGCAGCGCATAAACATATCATGGCAGGCACACGCTGCGCATTATTGATTGGCAACAACGCTTATTGCGACGCTGAATTTCCGCCCCTGACCAAACCGGCGCGGGATGTGGCGGATTTCGCCGCGCTGCTGCGTGATCCCAGGATCGGCGCATTTGATGAAGTGACGGAGTATGTGGATCGCTCGTGGCACGAGGTACAACGCGATATTTCGCGCTTTTTCAGGCAGCGCCACAAAGACGATCTGCTCTTGCTCTATTTTTCCGGGCATGGCCGCCGCGAATCGGGCGACTTTTATCTGGTCTTCAATGACACGGAATTCGACACGCTCGACGCTTCTGCCATCAGCGCCCAGTTTGTCCGCCAGCAGATTGAGCGCAGCCCGTCGCAGCGCAAAATTATCATTCTCGATTGCTGCTACAGCGGCGCGTTCGGTGAAAAAGGCGCGGCAGTCGGCGCGGCGGACGCCCTGAACGCCTTCGAAGGGAACGGCTATGGCCGCATTATCCTGACCGCCTCCAAAGCGACCGAAACCGCGCAGGAACTCCCGAAAGGTTTGACCACGCCCTATTCCCTCTTCACCCATTTTCTGCTGGAAGGGATTCGTACCGGCAAAGCCGACCATGACGACGACGGCAAGATCGCCGCCGATGAATTGTTCGACTATGTGAGCGACCAGATGCGCGCCATTGCCGCGCCGCAGACGCCGCAAAGGTTCCTCTCCGCGCAGCATGGCGAAATCGTGGTGGCAAAAAATCCCTGCTGGAAATCGCGTTCGGATAGGTCGCTGCTGCCGCGCTGGCTGCTCAACCTGTTGAATGAAGACGATAGTTCCGCCCGTTCTCGCGCCATTGACGAATTGGTGTTGATCATTCAACGCCGCGATGAACGATTTGCTGTGGCCGCGTTGACAGAATTGCGGCGCTTGAGCCGCGAAGACCCTGCGCCCCGTGTCCGTCGTGGCGCTGAAGGCGGGTTGGAAGAACTTGGCGAGTTGGAGAGCCGCGATGTTCCGCCTCTCGTCGAAGAAATCATCGAACTGCGTGACGATGAATACGAACTGATTGAAGAAGCAAACGAGCCATCCACAGGCGACCTCTGGCGCGAGCCGGTCACGGGCATGGAGTTCGTGTATATTCCGGCGGGGCAGTTTATGATGGGGCAAACGGAGACGGAAAAAGCGCAGCTTATCAAAGAAGTAGGCAAAGAAAAATATCAGGAATGGTTTGTTGATGAACTGCCGCGCCACCAGGTCACGATCTCGCACGGCTTCTGGATGGGGAAATATCCGGTGACGAACGCGCAATATCGCCGATTCAAGGCCAAACATGACAGCGGCGCGTATGAAGGACATTCGCTGAACGGTGACGATCAGCCGGTTGTTATGGTGAGTTGGGACGACGCGCAAGCGTTTATTGAATGGTTGAACACAACCCACCCCTTCCCCCTCCCAGGAGGGGAAAATCAGGATAATTCCCCTCCTGGGAGGGGGAAGGGGTGGGTCTTCCGCCTGCCATCCGAGGCGGAATGGGAATACGCCTGTCGCGCCGGAACTGAAACAATTCGCTATTGGGGCGATGACCCAAAACATGATCTGGCAGGGAAATACGCGAATGTCGGCGATGCCTCATTTGTAGCTGCATTTCCAAAATTGGCCGAACAATTGAAGAAAGATTATAAGTGGATGGCGCATGCGTGCGATGATGGCTATGCCGTAACTTCGCCGGTCGGAAAATTTAAACCAAATGCGTTCGGATTGTATGACATGCTCGGCAATGTCTGGGAGTGGTGTCAGGATTCGTATGTGAGTTACAACGGGACGCCGAAGGATGGCAGCGCGTATGGAAGCTTAGGCGATAAAAAGGCGAAGCTGCTGCGTGGCGGTTCGTGGGTCACTCGACCGGACTTCGCGCGCGGTGCCGTCCGCGGCTGGCTCGTTCCTGATTGCCAGTTCGACGGCCTCGGGTTTCGGGTGGTGGTGGTGCGGTGAGGACTCTTACCCTCTGTCCTTTTACCCTTTTACGCTTTTTATGGGGTCTTAGGGGCGTGCCCCTAACGAAAAATTTTTTTTGTATATCGCGTGAATAAAGGAACATGCGCTTATGACAGAATTAACAATTATTCAGAAAACCTACGATTGCATTCAATGGTACGTGCCGATTCTGACGCGGCTGCCGAAAGAGCATAAATTTACGCTGGGCGAGCGGATGATCAACGGGCTTTATACGTTGTTCGACGGGCTGATTGCCGCCAAATATCGCCACAAAAAATTGCCGCATCTGTATGAATTGAATATTCAGTTGGAAGTCTTGCGGCATCAAACGCACATGTTATTCGATTTCAAGTTGATGTCCCCGGATCGCTTCGAATACGCAGGCAAACTGCTCTATGGCATCGGCGTGGAATTAGGCGGCTGGATCAAACAGCAACAGGCGAAAGGAACGGCATGAAACGCTGCGGCGATCTGTTCGAACGCATCATCGCATTTGAGAACCTGCTGAATGCCGCAAAAGCGGCGCAACGCGGCAAACGGTTTCAAGAGAACGTGCTGCGCTTCAATTACCGCTTTGAGCAGGAACTCTTTGCGCTGCAAGACGAATTGCGCTCGAAGTCGTATCAGCCTGGCGACTATCGCACCTTCGAGATTTACGAGCCGAAACGCCGCCTGATTTCTGCCGCGCCGTACCGGGATCGCGTCGTCCATCACGCGCTCTGCAATGTCGTCATGCCGATTTTCGACCGGACATTCATTCGCGATTCCTACGCCAATCGAACAGGCTTCGGCACGCATCGCGCCTTGCGCCGCTTTGTGGGTTTTTTCAGGTCGAGCCGCTATATCTTGCAGTGCGACATTCGCAAATATTTTCCGAGCATTGATCACGCCATTTTAAAAACGCTCATTCGCCGCAAAATCAAATGCCGCGAGACATTGTGGCTGATTGACACGATTATCGATCACAGCAATCCGCAAGAACCGGTGACCGCCTATTTTCCCGGCGACGACCTGCTGACGCCGTTCGAGCGGCGGCACGGCTTGCCAATCGGCAATCTGACCAGTCAATTTTTCGCGAATTTGTATTTGAATGGATTCGACCATTTTGTCAAAGAAACGCTGTTCATGCAAAAATACCTGCGCTATGTGGATGATTTCGCGCTGTTCGATGATGACCGCGAGCGATTGGCCGACGCGAAACAACGCATCGACGCGTTTTTAGCGACCTTGCGCTTGACGATGCATCCGGTCAAAAGCCAACTGTTCGAGACGCGGCATGGCGCGAACGTGGTTGGATTTCGCGTCTTGCCAGATCGCATTCGCGTTCGAACGGAAAATTTGCGCCGGGCGCGGCGGCGCTTGCGGCAACAACAGGCCGACTACACCGCGTATCGGCTCAATCGTCAGGAACTCACGCAATCGCTTCGAAGTTGGATCGCGCACTTAGCGCATGGCAACACATGGCGCTTGCGGGGACAGCTATTCGCTCGTCTCGCCTTTGCGAGAGGGTGAAGACGGGGCAGGCATTCCGGCTGCTGCGTGGCGGTTCGTGGAACAATCAACCGAACAACGCGCGCAGTGCCAACCGCAACAGGAACGAACCTGATAACCAGAACAACAACATCGGGTTTCGGGTGGTGGTGGTGCGGTGAGCACTCTTCAAGGCCAGAGTCGGCGGCAGGGATGTCGTCGAGCGTGCGGGAAGAGTCCAGACCTGTTCCGGCGACAGCGGCGACGCTGTCCGAAGATACAACGACCGCAGGCGGGTTGGTAGGCGTTATGCCGAAGACTCGCCTGCGTTGTTTTGTCGGTCGAAACTCCAGTTTCGACGTACAGTCCGGAACGGGCGCAATCTGCCAGCGCGGGGCAACGCCCTGCAACCACGATGGCGCGACCCGATGATACGCATCACGCCATTGTTCGTTTTCGTAATTTCGTAGTAGGGCGCTCGTTTTCATAGGGCGTTGTCCTACGCTGATGTATTCCGTCCTTTCAGGGCTGGCGGACGCATGTTTCAGCCCGGAACGGCAAAGGTAGCGGCAGGCGTTCCAGCGTCTCGGACACGCCGACGGCGGGCGGAGTATAAATGCTCGGCGGTTGGCCGGGACGCCAGACGACAAAGAGGAGCGAGCGATCTTCCAATGGCGCGTTAAACCGGAAACGCACTCGCGACGGTTGACCGTCTGGCGTCATTTCAAGCACTTCCGCCGTCATGCGTTGCAATTGTGCCTGTTCCCCAACATGCAGCGGCGCGTCTGCGCCGCGAGAAATGCGGTCAAGTTCGATCTGCCACCAACCGCCGGGAATCGCCATGTCAAGCGTCCGGTCATCAACGCGCGTCACCGTTGCGCCGAGCATCCCGGAACTCAGCGTATAAAGATGACCGGGAATCGGGAGCGCGTTTTTCGTCTCAATAAACGGGACGAAGAGCGAAAAGAAGGCGATGGGCGGATTCAGAAACACGCCGGTTTTATTCGCAACCTCGTAGCCGAATGGCAGCGGCAGAAAACCGCGCCGCACAAACAGTTCCTCATAAGCAGCGACTTCCACGCTGGCAAGCGGCAGCGTCAACGGCGCGATAATCAGATGCGTCACGATAAATACGATGGCGACGCCGTTTGCGATGCGTTGCCATAACCGCTGTTTTCGCGTTTCGGCAACCCACCTCTTGCCCCCTTGCAGGTGTGGGCTTTTACACGGCGAAGCCGCTGAACTCCCCTCCTGGGAGGGGTTGGGGGTGGGTTGGGGCGTTGAGAGATTGCCAGTCTCCGGCAACCCACCCCTGCCCCTCCCAGGAAGGGAATTCACGGCATTCCCCTCCTGGGAGGGGCAAGGGGTGGGTTTGAAACCGTATTTTTCGCTCAGAAATTGCGCCACTAATCCGATGGCGCCGATCCCCGGAAACAGCAGCAGCCGATTATGCGGAAAGGTCGCGCAGACCGGCACGAGCGACAACATCATTCCCAACGCCCAGAAACGCGCCGTTGGATCGCGCCGCAGCAGCGGAAACAGCGCGATGCCAATCAGCGCAAGCAGCAGAACCGCCGCGCTCCATAAGATCGTGACGCCCGCCGGACTCAGCAGGGCGGAAACTTGCGCGGGCGGCTCGGCGAATTGCCCTAAGAGCAGCAGCGGAGCGCGTTTGAACAGGGCGCGGAGAAACAAGCCGGTCTGCTGGCCGGGGTCTATGTAGAGACCGGTGTATTGCGTGCCGAAACCGAGCGCCCGATACGTCGCGCTCCAGACGCCGACAATGGCGATATACGGCAGAAATTCAACGATTCTTCGACGCAGGCGGCCTTGCTCGATGCAGAGCATATAGGCGAGCAGATACGCGCCCGCCGCGAGCGTGGTTTCCCCCGCTAACAGGCCGATGGCGAAACTCCCCGGCGCGAGGAATGCGCCCGGTTTCCAGCCGTCGCGCCGCCAGCGGTCATGCGCCAACAGCGCAAACACGCCGAACGCGGCGGCAATCAGCGCGTTGCGATTCGCGATCCAGCCCACCGTCACGCCGTGCGCGTTATCAATCGCAAACAGCAGCGCCGCAAGCCCGGCGACCCGGCCTGCGCCGATGATGCGGCGATACAGGCGCGTCATCAGCCAGATCACGAGGCCAAACCAGCACAAATTCTGCGCGTGCATCATCAGCGGCGAGCGCCGCCAGAGCCGATAATCGAGCCAGTGCGTTGCTTCCGTCAGCGGGCGCCATAACGCGGCGCGCGCTCCGCGATACGCCCACCATTGCACGAGGCCATCTTCCTGCATCTCCGCCATCCGCGCCGGATTGCCGTCGAAAAACGAAAACAGACCGAAGAGCGACGCATCATTCGCCGCACCTGAAAATTGCCTGATAAGCATGCTGCGATGCAGATAATCATCTAATCGCCAGCCGATAAACAGCGACGGCAGCGTCAAAAGCAATCCCGCGCCAATCAGGAACGCGGGCAAATGACGATGTTCTAAAACACGCGGCAAGGATAATCGCATCAAAATACCTCTTGACAATTTTTCAGGGATTCAGGCGTCTCTTAAAACTACATGGATGCGTGTAAAAAAGGATAAAAAATAAACTTTGGCACATACATCACAGGTCTTCGAGACCTGTGAGGTCTTTACTACGAACGTATTTTTTTACATGCCTACAATCAAACATCCTTTCTTACACGCATCCATGTAGTTTTTGCTTATGCTCGAATGGTTCAGTGTCAATAAAATTATCTTCACCATTTTGAATTATCCGATGAGTTACATCGAATTCGTCGGGACGATTTTCTATTTGTGGTCGGTCTGGCTGATTGCGCGGCGCAATATCCTGACGTGGCCGGTTGGCATCGTCAGCGTTTTGCTGTATATGGCGCTCTTTTATCAAATCCAACTCTATTCCGATACGGTCGAGCAAGTCTATTATCTGATCGCCAGCGCGTATGGCTGGTGGCGCTGGCTGACGCCGAACAAAGCGACCGGCAAGGCGATTCCGGTGCGATGGAGTTCCTGGCGCGTGGCCGCCGTCTGGATTGTCGTCACGGCGATTGTGTCTGCGCTAACCGGCCTGTTGATGAGCCGGATTCATCTCCTCGCGCCGACCTGGTTTCCGCAGCCCGCGTCACTGCCTTATCTCGACGCGCTGACGACGATCATGAGTTTTTCGGCGATGTGGCTGATGGCGCAAAAACGAATCGAAAGCTGGGTCTATTGGATTATTGTGGATGTGATTGGAATCGGCCTCTATTATGTCAAAGACGTGCGGTTTGTCGCCCTGCTGTATGTGATTCTGCTCGGCATGGCGATCAACGGCCTGTTTTCCTGGATTCGCGGCAATCTCAACGAATAGCTGTCAGACACGTTGGACGTGTCTGACAGCTTGCGTGTCCGACATCGCAGTTTTTCCTTGCCTATCTTCCCCATTATTTGTAGAATGACACGCATGAACGATCACGACGACATCGAAAAACAGCGCGAAGAAGACGGCGAAATTCTGCTTGATCTGACGCAGCCGCTGCCTGCACCGCCGAAAAAACGTCATCCGGTTCTCTGGCTGACGCTTTTCGTGTTGCTCGGCGCTGCTGGATTTGCCGGTTATGTCGGCTACATGTTTTTGACGGTGCCTCCGCAAACGCCGGGAAGCGAGCGGATTGTGCTGATTCCATCCGGCGCGTCGGGACGCAAAATCGCGGAGATATTAGCAACTGAATCAGTGATTCGCGATAAAACGCTGTTTATGCTGCTCGCCCGATTCTATCGCAGCGGCAAAACGATGAAAGCGGGCGAATACCAATTCACGACCGCGATGCTGCCGACGGATGTGCTGACCATGCTGCAAGACGGCAAAGTCTATGCGCGTTTCATCACGATTCCAGAAGGCTACACCGCGCGGCAAATGGCGGACGTGCTGGCAGAGCATCAGCTTGATAAGGCCGCGTTTCTCGCGTTCGTGTTTGACAAACAGAACGCCGCCCGTTTCAATATCGCGGCAGACACTCTGGAAGGATATTTGTTTCCTAGCACGTATCACATCACGCGGGAAACAACCGCCGAAGCGTTGGCGCAGATGATGGTGGAAGAATTCTGGAAAGTGATGACGCCCGATTTGCGGCAGGAAATCGCGCAGCAAGGCATGACGGTGCATGAGATTGTCACGCTCGCGTCAATTGTCGAAGAAGAAGCGCGCCTGCCGGAAGAGCGGGAACTGATTGCCGCCGTCTATCGTAATCGGCTGCGAATCGGCATGAAATTAGACAGCGATCCGACCGTGATTTACGGCATTCCGAATTTTAACGGCAACCTGACGCGAACCGATTTGCAGACCGATACGCCGTACAATACCTATATGCGGAAAGGTTTGCCGCCGGGGCCGATTGCCAGTCCGGGCAAAGCCTCGATTCTCGCGGCGATCCGTCCGGCAAATGTGAAATATCTCTATTTTGTCGCCAAAAACGACGGCAGCCACCAATTTTCGACGAATTATCAGGATCACCTCCGCGCTGTGCAGCAATATCAGCGAAACCGGAAGAAAGCGGCGGCGAATTAGCATACGGGAAAGTTGTCAGACACTTTCGAAGTGTCTGACAACTCGATTTTCATGAAACAGACGGCGAAATTCATTACATTCGAAGGGATTGAGGGCTGCGGCAAAACGACGCAGGCCAAATTATTGATTGACGCGCTGCATCAGCGCAGCGTCTCGGCTATCCTGACGCGCGAGCCGGGCGGGACGCGCATCGGCGACCAGATTCGCAAGATTCTCCTGCATTCCGAAAATACGGACATGACGCCGATGGCGGAACTGCTGCTGTATGAGGCGAGCCGGGCGCAGCATGTGCGGGAATTGATTCTGCCGAATCTGCAAAACGGCATCAACGTCCTGTGCGACCGCTACGGCGACGCCTCGATTGCGTATCAGGGTGCAGGCCGGAACATCGCGCCGGACATCGTCAAAGAGGCAAATGCGCTGGCGACCGGCGGTTTGCAGCCCGATCTGACGCTGCTGATTGACGTGACGCCGGAACAAGGGTTGGCGCGGGCGCGGGCGCGGAACTTGACCTTTAACTTTGCCGTTGAAGAAGGCCGTTTCGAAGAAGAAGACATCCGTTTTCATCGCGCCGTGCGGGAAGGCTATCTCGCCCTCGCCCAATCCGAACCCGCGCGATTTTGTCTGATTGATGGCAGCGGCGATGTCGAAGAGGTGCAGCGCCGGATTCAGGCGGTCGTGCTGCCGCTATTCGAAAATGCAGAACAGAAGGGATCGTAAGACTTGAATACACAACAACTTTCCTTGAATCAACAAGAAAACGCGATCAATATCGCCGACGCCTTTTCCGAAAAGGAGCGAATTGTATTCCATCACGGAGATGCGACAGAATTTTTGCGGACGCTTCCTGATAATCAGATCATGCTTTCAATAACTTCTCCGCCATACAATGTCGGAAAGGAATATGAGCGGCATACCAGTATTAAGGCATATTTATCAGAGCAGGAGCCGATTCTTGACGAGTTGGTGCGCACATTGTCGCCGGAAGGAAGCCTGTGCTGGCAAGTCGGCAATTATGTTGACGACGGCGAGGTGTTTCCGTTAGACATTTTTTATTATCCGCTGTTCAAAAAACGTGGATTACAGTTGCGCAATCGAATTATCTGGCACTTCGGGCATGGACTTCATGCGTCGAAGCGGTTTTCAGGGCGATATGAAACGCTGCTCTGGTTTACCAAAACAGACCGTTATACATTTAACCTTGACGCCGTCCGTGTTCCTTCAAAATATCCGGGAAAGCGACATTATAAAGGAGAGCGCAAGGGACAGATTTCAGGGAACCCTTTAGGGAAAAACCCGTCGGATCTATGGGAATTCGTCGCGCAAGAGTGGGAACAAGAACTGTGGGATATTCCGAATGTCAAATCGAATCATCCTGAAAAAACCGAACATCCGTGTCAATTTCCGATAGAGTTAGTTGAGCGCTGTGTTTTAGCGTTTACGAATGAAGATGATATCGTCTTTGACCCTTATTGCGGCGTAGCGTCCTCATTGATTGCCGGGTTAAAACATCAACGAAAAGTGATCGGGTGCGAAAAAGAATCGCGCTATGTCGAAATCGGAAAAGAGCGTATTCGGCAATTTTATGCAGGCACATTAGGCATTCGTCCGATTGGTACGCCGGTTTATCAGCCGTCTGGACGAGAAAAAATTTCGCAAATCCCGGAAGAATGGAAAAATAACAAGGAATTACAGGATGATTATCGCAGGCAAGTACTCTTTTAATCACGGAGAAGAAAAGATTCTTCTGAAATATCCTCATTTGCTGCAAGAAATCGAAACGATCATCTCATGCGTTGAGGCAGACCGTTGTAAAACAAAAACCAGCGCAGAGAAAACCATGCCGGGCAAATTATTGTATAGCCCTTCCAAGCTTAATGCGGTTTTCAAATCTATATTTTTAGAAAAAGAGTGGACGGATGACAAAGAAAATAAAGTCTATTGCGACTATCCGACAGAGTTTTACACCAGCGCGTACACTCCCAAACATCCTCCGAATTCACGTGTCAGACCGTATCGCTCGATGGATTTTCGCAAAGAACAGCTTGGCGTCGAAGTTCAATTCGGAAAATATGCGTTTATGGTGTACAACGTTTGCGCGAAAATGACGATTTTTCGCAATTTAGGCTTGATTGATACCGGGGTGGAAATCGTGCCGATTAAGCAGTTCGCAGATGAAATGTCAACTGGCGTCTCGTATTTCGAGCAGTTCGTCTGGGATTTGCGGCAGCGCGGCGTGGCGGATATTGATATTCCTGTGTTGATTTTAGGTGTTGATGCCTGATTGGATAGGTTGGATTGCTATGGCATTTTCAGAGATTATCGGACAGGAGAACGCGATCAAAATTTTGCAACGCGCCTTGCGGCATCAGCGCGTGCCGCAAGCGTATCTGTTTGCAGGCGACGACGGTGTCGGCAAAAAACTGACGGCGCTGACGCTGGCAAAAGCGTTGAATTGCAAGGAATTACAGGACGACGCCTGCGAACGTTGCGGCTCTTGCCATAAAATCAATATCGCGAGTCACCCGGACGTGCGGCTGATCGAACCGGACGGGCAATTCATCAAAATTGACCAGATTCGCGACATGCAGAAAGACGCGGGGCTGAAGCCGTTCGAAGGGCGGCGCAAAGTCTATATCATTGACCAGGCCGACACGATGCGGGCGGAAGCGGCGAACGCGCTGCTGAAAACGCTGGAAGAACCGACGGCGGATTGCGTCATCATACTCGTCACCGCGAACGTCTATGCGCTGCTGCCGACCGTGCTGTCGCGCTGCCAGTTTGTGCGCTTCACCGCGCTTGGCGTGGACAAGCTGGCGGAATTGCTGCAAAAACGGCTGCGCCTGATGCCGGAACGCGCCCGCTTGATCGCGTCGCTGTCGGAAGGCTGCCCCGGACGCGCCCTCGGTATGGACGCCGACAGCCTGCTGAAGCAGCGCGATGAGATGGAACGCCTGCTTCAGGCGATCTCCGGCGGCTTGCAGGACGTGCGCGTCATTTTTACGCAGGTGGAACGCCTGACTGACACGAAAGACGACAAAAAAGACGCGATTCATGATTTTCTTGACTTGCTGTTGGTCTGGTATCGCGATATGTTGCTGCTGCATGAAGGCGGCGATCCGCGTCTCGTCGCGAATTCCGACGCGATTCCGCGCCTGAAACCGCTCGCGGATGCGCTGACGGCGGCGCAGTTGCGGCGGCTGTTCGAGACGGTCTATCAGACAAAACAGGATATTTTACGCAACGCAAATCTCCAGCTTGCCCTTGAGGTGATGCTGATTTCCTTGACAGAGGTGTATAATGATCGAAATCGTTGGCGTGAAGTTTCGGCCAACCGGCAAAGTGTATAACTTTCTCTCGAACAATCTCGACCTGCACATCGGCGAATATTGCATCGTGGAAACCGAGCGCGGTTTCGGGTTCGGCATGATTGACATTGGCCGGATGCGCATCGAAGATGAAAGCTACGCCACCCGCCCGCTGAAAAATGTGATTCGCAAGGCCACGCCGGAAGATATGGCGGTGGTGGATGAAAATAAAAAGATTGAGCGCGACGCCAAAGAATTCTGCGAAAAGCGCGTCCTGGCGCATAAGCTGGAAATGCAGTTGGTCGAGGTCGAATGCACGTTCGACCGCAGCCGCCTGACCTTTTATTTCCTCGCCGAAGGCCGGATTGATTTCCGCGAGTTAGTGAAAGACCTGGCGCAGCGTTTCCGCACCCGCATCGAAATGCGCCAGATCGGCGTGCGCGACGAAACCAAACTGCTCGGCGGTTTCGGCGTCTGCGGCTGCCCGCTCTGCTGCACGACGTTTCTAAAAAATTTCGAAACCGTTTCGATTAAAATGGCGAAAGTGCAGGGCTTGACGCTGAATCCGACGAAATTGTCGGGCATGTGCGACCGTCTGAAATGCTGCATGACCTACGAGTACGAATATTATAAGCAGATGTCGAAATATATGCCGAAAGTCGGGCAGATCGTCAAAGAAGTCAATGGCGACGGCTGTCCGTGCCGCGTCAAAGAAGTGAATTTCCTCGACGGCACGGTCGTCGTCGAAGAAGGCGAAGAAACGCCGGTCAAGAAGAAACTATTTTATCGGGATTTGGAGAAGGTGAAATAATCGTGCATCTGATTATCAATGGCGATTCGCGCAGGATGCGAGAACTTGACGATCAATCCGCGCAACTTGTCGTCACGTCGCCGCCGTACTGGCAGTTGAAAGATTACGGCGTTGCCGCGCAAATCGGCTATCATGACACGTATGAGGAGTACATCAATCACCTCAACTTAGTCTGGCAGGAATGCTATCGCGTCTTAGAAAACGGCTGCCGTTTGTGCGTCAATATCGGCGATCAATATGCTCGTTCGGTCTATTATGGCCGCTATAAAGTCATTCCGATTCGCACGGAAATCATCAAATTTTGCGAAACCATCGGTTTCGATTACATGGGTGCGATCATCTGGCAGAAAGTCGCGACAACCAACACGACCGGCGGCGCAACAATCATGGGGTCGTTTCCCTATCCGCGCAATGGAATCCTGAAATTAGATTATGAATTTATCCTGATTTTCAAAAAAATCGGGAAATCAAAAGGAACAGTTTCGAAAGCGGCCAAAGAACAGTCGAAAATGACGACAGAAGAATGGAATACGTATTTTGCCGGACATTGGAATTTTAGCGGAGTGCGGCAGGAAAAGCATCTTGCCATGTTTCCCGTCGAATTGCCGAAACGCTTAATCAAAATGTTTACGTTTGTCGGCGATACTGTGCTTGATCCGTTTTTAGGGAGTGGCACGACTTCGGCAGCGGCGATGATGTTGCAACGCCGCTCTGTTGGTTATGAAATCAACCCCGAATTTTTGCCGATCATCGAAACGAAGTTGAATGCGGAAAATGAGAAACTCTCGATCCCCCAACAACTCTCTTTTCAGAAGCAAACCGGTGAGCCGATTGATTTCACAAAAGCCATTGCTGAATTACCATATATTTTTAAAGATACGGTGAAATTGGATAAAAAAATCGATCCGAAAAAATTGCAATTCGGCTCAAAAATCGGCCAGGAGAATCAAGAACGAGAAATGTATTATTCGGTTAGAGAAATTCTTTCGCCGACGATGTTGACGTTGAATAATGATCTGAAGATTCGTCTGCTTGGCCTGCAAGAAGACCCCGTTGCAAATGGAAAAGCGGTGCAGTTTTTACACAACATGCTGAAAGGGCAAAAAGTCTTTTTGAAATTCGACGAAACCAAATATGACGAAGAAAATCACCTTTTATGTTATCTGTATTTGAAAAATAAAACATTCGTGAACGCCTATTTGTTGAAATACCGCTTGGCGCATGTGGATGAACGCATGGACTTCAAATATAAGAAGAAATTTCTTGATTTGTGGGCAAAAGCAACTGAGGCGCGAATATGAAAAAAGTTGCGAAAGATTTCGGAAGCCATGAATTGCTGCTGAATTATGCGAATCGGCGGTGGGGATTGACCAAAACGTCGCGAGTTGGCGAAGTCATGGCGCTTATCCGCGAATGCCAGCCGTCAACATTCGAAGAATGGAAGGAATGGTATTTCGAACACGCTTATACAAAAGCGAAATACCCCGAAAAAGTCTCGCGCGAGTGTTTGCAAGAACTGGGGAATCGCCTGTATCAGAAATTGAAAGATACTGTCATTCCACAAGTCTTGGATTCTGTAAGTCGTTTGACGGAAGCGGATTGCGTTGATTATATTTATGAATTGACCATTTGTCGAACCTATGACGGCTATTTGACTGAAAAATCAATCATCTACAACGAACTTGCTAAAAAGTTTCCTGATGTGACATTCGAAGAAACCGATCCAGAACTGGATCATGCCGGAGACGTTGATTATCTTGGAAAAATCGGAGAAAAGGCGTTCGGCATTCAAGTTAAACCGATTACCGCGAACGCCAGCCTCGGTAATTATTCCGTGACTGCCCGAATGCAGAGTAGTTTTCGCGCATTTGAGGACGATTTTGGCGGAAAAGTTTTTGTGATTTTCAGCGTTGACGATCATATCAAAAATACGGAAATTCTTGATGATATTCAGAGTGAGATAAACAGGTTAAAATCGTTATAAAGAAAGGAACAACATGAGCAGAAAAATACTTGTCACCAGTGCACTCCCCTACGCCAACGGGCCGCTGCATTTAGGCCATTTGGCGGGCGCGTACCTCCCGGCGGACATTTACGTCCGCTATCAGCGGTTGCAGAAGCGCGACATCGTCTATGTCTGCGCCACCGACGAGCATGGCGTGCCGATTACCATCAAGGCCGAAAAAGAGGGCAAAACGCCGCAGCAGATCGTGGATTTTTACCATGAACAGATGAAAGAAAGTTTCGCGAAATTCGGCATGAGTTTCGACCACTTTTCCGCCACGCATCGCCAGATTCATCACGAAACGTCGCAGGATTTTTTCCTGAAACTGTACGAAAACGGCTACATCGAAAAACAGGAAATTCAGCAGATGTTCTGCGACACCTGCAACCGTTTCCTGCCGGATCGCTATATCGAGGGAACGTGCCCGAATTGCGGCAAGGACGGGGCGCGGGGCGATCAGTGCGAGAAATGCGGGCGTTGGCTGTCACCGGAAGAAATCGTGAAGCCGAAATGCAAAATTTGCGGAAATACGCCGCATCTGCGGAATTCGACGCACTGGTTTTTACAGTTGGAGAAATTTCAGGATCGCCTTGCTGCGTGGCTCGATAGCAAGCCGAACTGGAAGGATAACGTCAAAAAATTCTGCCAGCAGTGGTTCGAATCCGGTTTGCAGCCGCGCTGCATCACTCGCGACATTGACTGGGGCATTCCCGTGCCGCTGGAAGACGCCAAAGGCAAGGTGCTGTATGTCTGGTTCGACGCGCCCATCGGCTACGTCTCCGCGACGAAAGAATGGGCGCAGCAGATCGGCCAGCCGGAGAAATGGAAAGAATACTGGCTGAATCCCGACTGCGAACTCGTCCATTTCATCGGCAAAGACAACATCGTGTTTCATGCGATGGTCTGGCCGTCGGTGCTGATGGGCTACGGCGAATACGTGCTGCCAACCGACATTCCAGCCAACGAATTTTTGAACATCGAGGGCGAAAAAATCTCGACAAGCCGCAACTACGCGATCTGGCTGCACGAATATTTAGAGGAATTTCCGGCGGATTATCTGCGCTTTTATCTGAACGCGATTGCGCCGGAAAAAGCGGATGCGAATTTTACGTGGGAAGAATTTCAGCTTCGCATCAACAGCGAATTCGCTGATATTTACGGCAATTTGGTCAACCGTTCACTGACGTTCATCAAACGCTTTGCGGATGGAAAAATTCCGCCGCTCGGCGCGTTGACTGCCGACGATCAGGCGACGCTGAACGAAATCGCCGCCACGAAAGCCGCCATGACCGACGCGCTGGAAACGTATCAGTTCAAAAAAGCGCAGACCGACTGGATGAATTTGGCGCGCGTCGGCAACCAGTATTTTCAGAGAAGCGCGCCCTGGGAGTTGCAGAAAAAAGACCCGGCGGCGTGCGGCACGGTGCTGCATGTCTGCGCCCTGCTGATTAAAAATCTGGCGGTGTTGGGAGCGCCGTTGCTGCCCTTCACGATGCAGCAGGCGTGGGAACTGCTTGGCGAAGCGGGAAACGTGCATGAACAGGCGTGGGAACAGATCGGCGCGTTCGTTTTTCAGGAAGGCCAGCCGATTGCTCAAAATATCGGCGTCTTAGTCAGCAAAGTCGAAGATAAAAAAATTCAACAGCAAAAGGAGAAATTAGCGAAAATGCTATCAGGAGCAGAAACACCGCAAGCGCAGCCCGCCGCCGCGCCTTTACTCGAATTGCAGCCGCAAATCACGATTGACGAATTTGCGAAAATTGACCTTCGCGCCGGGAAAGTGCTGTCGGCGGAGCGCGTCCCGAAATCGGAGAAACTGATCAAAATGCAGATTGACATCGGCCTTGAAACGCGCCAGATTTTGGCCGGAATCGGGAAATTTTACGAACCGGAACAATTAGTCGGCAAAACTGTGATCGTCGTCGCGAACCTGAAACCGGCGAAATTGATGGGGCAGGAATCGCAAGGCATGGTCTTGGCGGGCGTCTATGGCGACAATCTGAGCGTGTCGGCGTTTGAAAAAGCGGACGTGCAGCCGGGCGCGAAAGTGCGATAAAAACTCAATAGTACACCGTTCTTAGGAGTGCGAAATCTTGATTTCGCGTATCAAATCAAGATTTGACACTCCTGAAGTCTCTTAAAAATTAACGTTATGGTGAGGAGGAATCATTATGATTATCGGCGTTCCAAAAGAAATCAAAACGCAGGAATACCGCGTCGGCATCGCGCCGTCGGGGGTGATGGAATTGGTGAAACGCGGTCATTCAGTATTGGTCGAAGAACATGCGGGCGTGGCAAGCGGCATTACGGATGCGGAATACGAGCGTGTCGGCGCGAAAATCGCGGATGTGCGGACAGTGTATGCCAATTCCGGCATGATTATCAAAGTGAAAGAACCGCAGCCATCAGAATTCGATTTGCTGCGAGAAGGCCAGATTTTATACACGTATCTGCATCTTGCGCCTGATCCGGATCAGACCAAAGCGCTGCTTGAACGGAAAATTATCGGCGTGGCCTACGAAACGATTCAGCTTGCAGACGGCTCGCTGCCGCTGCTGACGCCGATGAGCGAGGTTGCTGGACGCATGGCGGTGCAGGTCGGCGCGAAATATCTTGAAAAAGAGCATGGCGGCTATGGCGTTCTGTTGAGCGGCGTTCCCGGCGTCGAACGCGCTATCGTGACGATTATCGGCGGCGGCGTGGTGGGGATGAATGCCGCGAAAATCGCGGTCGGCATGGGCGCAAACGTCTATCTGCTCGACATCAATCTGTCTCGCCTGTCTTACATTGACGACATTTTCGGCAATAAAATCACGACGCTGATGTCGAACTACGTCAATATCGAAGAATGCGCGAAACGTTCCGATTTGCTGATTGGCGCGGTGTTGATTCCCGGAGCAAAAGCGCCCAAACTCGTGACCCGCGAGATGATTTCCAAAATGAAAGAAGGCGCGGTCGTGGTAGATGTCGCGGTGGATCAGGGCGGGTGCATCGAAACGAGCCGCCCGACGACGCACGACGATCCGACGTATGTCGTGGATGGCGTGCTGCATTATTGCGTGGCGAACATGCCGGGCGCTGTGCCGCGCACCTCGACCTTCGCGCTGACGAACGTCACGATGCCCTATGCTTATTTATTGGCTGAAAAAGGCGTTTCGAAGGCCAGTCTGCAAAATGCGGCGCTCGCGAAAGGCGTCAACGTCTATAAAGGCAAAGTGACGTATAAAGCCGTCGCTGACGCGTTAGGCTACGATTTCCACCCGGTGGCGGACGTGGTCGAATCTTGAGCGAAAAAACTACAACGAATTTAAGAACGCAACGAATTTTGAATAGAAAGCCCCTTCGTTTTTTTCATATTTTTCG
Organism: Candidatus Moduliflexus flocculans; assembly: GCA_000739515.1. Lineage (GTDB taxonomy): Bacteria > Moduliflexota > Moduliflexia > Moduliflexales > Moduliflexaceae > Moduliflexus > Moduliflexus flocculans. Next base: position 1,035,706 of record DF820459.1, on the reverse strand, counting down.
TTCGTCGAGCGAAGCGGCGGTTTGAGCTTGTCAACGGGGCGAGATGAGCCATTAAGATCGAACGTCATCGCCTTGAACTCACGGGGAAAGAAAACAACATGAACACCACAGAAACGATGTTAAAAATCGATGCTGGCGCTGGCGTATCGCAAGAAACGTTAGACGCCATGACACGGGAATTGGTAGAGAGCATCAACGATTATTGCGGCGAGCCGGTGGCGGCATGCGCCACCGAACCGACGCAGGACGGCGCGAAAGCCGGAATCGAAACCATCATCACCGGCGTGTTAAAGATTCTTGGCGCGAAATTATCGGAAAAGCTGCTCGGCAAAATTACCGACGCTGTCTGGGATTGGCTGCGAGCAACGGCCAAACGCTTCAGCGCCCCGGTGCGCGTTGTGCTGGAAACGCCGAACGGCAGGATTGAAATTACCTCAAACGTCTCAAAAGACGAGGTGCTGCACCAATTGCGGCGCTGGGTCGAAGCGCCGGAGTAACGAAACCACTGTTTCGCGTGAATTCCCCTCCCAGGAGGGGTTGGGGGTGGGTTGTTGACATAATGATGCTGCCCGTTTCAGCCAACCCACCCCTGGCCCCTCCCAGGAGGGGAATTCGGCGGCAGCGCATAAACATATCATGGCAGGCACACGCTGCGCATTATTGATTGGCAACAACGCTTATTGCGACGCTGAATTTCCGCCCCTGACCAAACCGGCGCGGGATGTGGCGGATTTCGCCGCGCTGCTGCGTGATCCCAGGATCGGCGCATTTGATGAAGTGACGGAGTATGTGGATCGCTCGTGGCACGAGGTACAACGCGATATTTCGCGCTTTTTCAGGCAGCGCCACAAAGACGATCTGCTCTTGCTCTATTTTTCTGGACACGGCTATCGCGAACTGTCGGGAGAATTTTATCTGGTCTTTGATGACACCACATTTGACGATCTTGATGCCTCCGCGATTAGCGCCCACTTCGTCCGCAAGCAGATTGATCGAAGCGGGGCGGAGCGCAAAGTTGTCATCCTGGATTGCTGCCATAGCGCCGCATTTTTCGGCGAGAAGGGGACGAACTCAGGCGCGGAAGACGCTGTCAGCGCATTTGAAGGGAATGGGTCTGGAAAAATTATTCTGGCTGCGTCTCATGCGCTCCAAAAAGCACAGGAAAAAACGCCAGACGACATGGCGACCCCGTATTCGCTCTTTACGCATTTTCTCATCGAGGGGCTGCGGACAGGCCGCGCCGATCTGGATGAGGACGGGAAAATCGGGGCGGAAGAATTGTTCGAATTTGCCAGCGCAGAGATGCAGGCCATTCACGCCGCGCAGACGCCGAAAAAATTTGTTGCCGCGCATGGCGAGATTGTGGTGGCGAAAAATCCCTGCTGGATCCCGCGTTCGGATCGGTCGCTGCTGCCGCGCTGGCTGCTGAATCGGCTGGACGAAGACGACAGTTCTGACCGGTTTCGCGCGATTGACGATTTGGTGTCAATTATCCAACGGCACGACGAACGGTGCGCGATGGCTGCGTTGACCGAATTGCGGCGGTTGAGCCTCGAAGACCGAGCGCCCCGCGTCCGCCGCGCCGCCGAAGGCGCGTTGGAAGAACTCGATGAACCGGAAAGCCGCGATGTCCCCCATGTCGTCGAAGAGATCATCGAACTGCGCGACGATGAATATGAACTGATCGAAGAGTCAAACGAGCCATCCGCAGGCGACCTCTGGCGCGAACCGGTGACAGGCATGGAATTTGTCTATATTCCGGCGGGGCAGTTCATGATGGGAAGTCCTGAAAGCGAGGAAGGGCGATATGACGATGAAAGCCCCTTGCATAAAGTCAGTCTCGCTGAAGGCTTCTGGATGGGGAAATATCCGGTGACGCAGGCGGAGTGGCAGAAAATCATGGGAAACAATCCGTCGCATTTCAAGGGAGAACGGCGTCCGGTGGAAACGGTGTCATGGAATGATGCGCAGGAATTTTTGCAGAAATTGAACGCCACCGTCGGGGCGGGTTCAGAACCCGCCCCGACATTTCGCCTGCCATCCGAGGCAGAATGGGAATACGCTTGCCGCGCCGGAACGACCACGCCGTTTTCTTTCGGCGAGACGATCAGCACGGATCAGGCGAATTACAACGGAAATTACATCTATGGCAGCGGCAAAAAAGGTGTGTATCGCGAGCAGACGACAGACGTCGGGAGTTTTCCGCCGAATGCGTTCGGTGTGTATGATATGCACGGCAATGTCTGGGAATGGTGTCAGGACTCGTATGCGAGTTATAGCGAAACCCCGACAGACGGCAGCGCGTATGGAAGTTTAGGCGATGGAAAGACGAAGCTGCTGCGTGGCGGTTCGTGGCTCAATCAGCCGAGCTACGCGCGCAGTGCCGCCCGCCTCAGGCTCGAACCTGGTTTCCAGGACTTCTACTTCGGGTTTCGGGTGGTGGTGGTGCGGTGAGGACTCTTATGCTGTGCCCTTTTACTCTTTTACACTTTTTATGGGGGTTTTAGGGGGCTTGCCCCCTAACGAAAAATTTTTTTGCATATCGCGTGAATAAAGGAACATCACTATTTAGCCCGTAGGGCTTTCGGTGTTGTAGAAATCATGCTGCTCGGCGACTCCTACCGCGTAGCGGTTGCGGCATTTCTCCAGATCGCCTACGGCGGAAACAAGGTAAATAGTTACCTGAAAATTTGTGGAGAGAGACGTTTCATACCAATTGCTTATGAAAAGATCATATTGACGCGGCCAGAGTTCCGAGGTCTTCATGGAGATGAAGAAAATCATCCGGTAAATGGAACGCCAGGCTTCAGCCTGGCGTTCCATTTGTGGCATATTGCCGAATGAATTTTTTACCATTCATGAAGACCTCGGAAGTCTCGAATTCATGAGCGTTTTTGTGGCAATTGGTATATTATGTGAGGGAAATTCGTGAACTTTTGCGAAGATGACTGAATGCCTGGATATACATGATGGCTGAAATAGAGCCACGCACCGCATGAAAGAAAAATGCCACCACACTCAGCGCCACAACGTTTCGACATGTTCTCAACCATTTCATCATCAATTCCTCCACTGTTCTGTCCCCCCCTGTTTATTTATATTAACGTGTATTTATTTTTTCGTGTTATAAAAACCAACATACGATCATGCAACACAGATGCCACTGCTAAAACAGGTGTTTGATCGAGATTTAAGATCGAAGAGATTCTTTTCCAAAGGCAGTTGTTTACGTTCTAACGAGCCACCTTGTCGCCTCTCGAATGGGCAGTAAATTGACGGAAATCCCATACCGCCGACGTCCCCGTCGGCCTTTCTACGAGGCTGACGGGGGCGTCGGCGGTATGGAAATCATTCCTTCTAAAGAAATGTCGTTGCAGAAGAAGAAATAACATTTCCAGGAAAGGGTGAATGAAAAAAAATTGAAATTCAGGAACTTTCCTTTTGCGCCTCTCGTCTTCATACACAGAAGACACAACCAATCCTGATCGGGAAACAATTATGGGGATACAATCTGTTGAATTGACCGCAGAAAACGAACGCGAATTAGTCTTGTTATGTCAGACAGGCGACCGGCAGGCATTTAACCGGTTGGTCATGCGCTACCAGAATCTCGTCTATACGTTTCTGCGGCGAATGGCGCCAAAATGGAATGATCTCGATGATCTGGCGCAAGAAGTCTTTGTGAAGATGTTTCATTCGATTCACTCGCTGAAAGAAGCATCGCAATTTAAAAGCTGGCTCTATCGGATTGCCGTGACGGTCTATCTTGACGAATATCGCCGCTGGAAAAAACGCCAGTCGCGGTTTGTGTCGGATGAAGAGGCGTTGCGAACCCACATGGCCGAACATGGCGATCCGAAAGAGGCGATTGAACAGAAGGAGTTGCAGCAGAAAATTCAGGACGCGCTGGAAAAGCTGCCGGAAGAATACCGCATGACGATTGTGCTGCGGGAAATTCAGGAGTTATCTTATGAAGAAATTGCGCAGACGCTGCACATTTCGGAGGGAACCGTGCGGTCGCGCATTTTCAGGGGAAGGAAGTTATTGCAAGAACTGCTGCAAAAAGAGGTCAGGCAAAAAGGAGGATGGGTATGAATTGCGAAACACTGGAAGAATTGCTTTCAGCCTATATTGATGGAGAGGTGACGGCAGAAGAACGGCAAACGGTCGAACAGCATGTCGCGTCGTGCGTTTCATGCCGCGCCACGTTGCAGGATTTTTCAGCGGTACAGACGCTGTCTAAAATGCTGCCAGTTCTCGACGCGCCACAGGGCTTCCGGCAGCGCGTAAACGGACGAATTGAACAGCAATCGCGCGGCAGGATTTGGGAAATGAAATGGGTGCCGCGGTTTGCGTTCGGAACCATCGCGCTGCTGCTGATCGGCGCGAGCGTCATGTTCTGGCATTGGCGCCAAACCCCGCAGACGCAGCCCGCACAATATACGGCGGCGATTGACGTCTATGCGGAAGACATTTTATTCGAAGATGTTTCTGTGACAACGGAGTCACTGTTTTCCACAGACACCGCCGGAGGTGTTGCGGAAGAATTCCTCGATAGCATCGAAACCGGGTCAACCGAGACGCGGCAGCCAGTGTTGCGCTCAAGCGGCTTTAATCGGGGAATTGTATAGCCAGACCATCATCAGTCGTATTTCAGACATTTATGCCGCGAGTGCGGGATTGCATGCGTCCTGGCGTCTTGCTGGCATAACATCCAGAATCGTTACACGTATCGTTAACCACCAATAAAAAGGGGATGTATTCGGGAGGAATGGAGTGGAGCAGCATTCGCCGCCACTCCATTCCACCCATCGCCCAGGAGTCTTTGTATGTTACGAAAAATATCTTATATGATGCTGTTGTTGATGTGTGTTGCCAGTGTTATGGTGTTCGCAAACGGCGCCGCCGCTCAGAAGGAGGGCGAGCCGCCACAACCGCCGAACGGAGAGATGATGGCGCCGCCGGACGGGGGGCAGCAAATGCCGGATGCGCCGATGCCGCCAGATGGACCGATGTCACCGGATGGCATGCAGCAAGATAATTTGCGCATCAATTGGCAGGCGTTGAATTTGACGGATGAACAGCGCGAGAAAATCCAACAGTTACGCCGCGATTTTCAAGTCAGCACAGCGACAACGCGGGAAGAACTTCAGTTTGCTCAGCAAGACCTGCGCAAAGAGATGAGCAATGCTCAGATCGACAGCGCCAAAATTGATGCACTGCTTACGCAAATCGCCAGCGCAAAGCAGAAATTAAGCGAGGGGGCTGTTCAGAATCTTTTAAATATTAAGGCGATTTTAACAGAAGAACAACTTCAGCAACTCGCCGAAATGCAAGAGCAAATGCCGGTGGAATGGCGCGGAATCGCGCTGACGAAAGAGCAGCGTTCTCAGATTAAAAACATCCTGAAAACGTCGCTGAAGGCGAATCAGCAGCTTCTTGAAACAATCATTCAATTGCGTGGGGAATTGCGAGAAGAATTATTTGCCACCAATTCTGATACGGCGAAAGTTCAGCAGTTGCAGGCAAGTATCGCAGAAAAAGACGCCGCATTAGAAAAAGCCCGCACAGAGACGATGATAGAAATTAACAAATTGCTGACGCCAGAACAGCGCGAACAACTCAAAAAAGCAAGCGCCGAGCGCAAACAAGACCGCCAGGAACGCATTCAAGAGCGTGTCAAAGAGCGCCAGAACAAACGTGCGCCTCAAAAATAAGCCATAAGACCCTACCGCGCAGACCTCACACGTCTTGAAGACCTGTGAGGTCTTTTTTTCTTATACTAACAAATTTGTCAAAAAAATCTCCGATCTTGACGCGAAAAATCTCTCCTTCTCGAATTTTTTTCTTGCCAAAAATCTCGGCTTTCGACGAAATATCCCTCCGTCGCAGATAGGAATTGCCAGAATATTCTTTGATAGAAGGAAATTCGGCAATTGATACTCAATGACGGAGGGAGAGCGAAGGAGGAAGTCTATGTTGAAATGCATCAAATCGTGTCTCGTCGTATTGCTTGTCCTGATCGCCGCTGGCAGCGTGGCTGCCGGAACGTTGGAAGACGTGAAAGCGCGCGGCGAATTATTGGCCGGAGTGAATGGCGAATTGTATGGGTTTGGCAAGCCGGATGAAAAAGGCGTCTGGCAGGGGTTGGATGTGGATACGGCCCGCGCGGTCGCGGCGGCGGTGTTTGGCGATGCCAATAAAGTCAAATTCGTCCCGTTGAATACAAAAACCCGTTTTACTGCCCTGCAATCAGGCGAAGTGGACGTGTTGACCCGCAACTGCACCATCACGTTATCGCGTGAAACCGCGTTAGGCTTGAACTTCGCGCATGTCAATTACTATGATGGGCAGGGCTTCATGGTCGCCAAAAAACTCGGCGTGAACAGCGCCAAAGAGCTTGACGGCGCAACGGTCTGCGTGCTGCCCGGCACGACGACAGAATTGAACCTCGCTGATTATTTCCGCACCAACGGCATGAAAATGACGCCGGTCGTGATTGATAATAACGCGGAATTGTCGAAAGCGTTTTTTGCGGGACGTTGCGACGCGTTCACTTCAGATGCCTCTCAGTTAGCCGGCATTCGCGCCACCGCGCCGAATCCTGACGATTACATCATTCTGCCGGAAATCATCTCCAAAGAGCCGCTTGCGCCTGCCGTGCGCCATGGCGACGATAAATGGTATGATGTCGTGAATATGGCGACAATGGCCATGATCGCGGCGGAAGAATTCGGCATTACCTCGCAGAATGTGGATGAAATGTTGAAAAGCGAAAATCCGGACATTCAGCGCTTTCTCGGCGTGACGCCCGGCAACGGCGAAGCGCTCGGCGTAGATGAAAAATGGGCGTACAACATCATCAAACAAGTCGGCAATTACGGCGAAGTGTTTGAACGGAATGTCGGCGTCAATACGGCGTTGAAGTTGGAACGCGGCCTGAATGCGCTCTGGACGAACGGCGGCCTGATGTACACTCCGCCAATGCGATAGTTTATTCGACCCCAAACCTCACAGGTTTTAAGAACCTGTGAGGTTTCTCTTTTCTGAATGTGGTTATGAATTTCAGCAAGAAAGAAACGCCCCTGCATGCGCCGGGCGAAAAGATCCCCTTCTGGCGCGATCCTGATAAACGCGCGATTGTTTATCAGATTGTCGTCTTTGCGATTGTCGCCCTGCTCGGCCATTTTCTGGTTTCCAATACGATGGCGAACTTGCGAACGCAAAAAATCGCCACTGGCTTCGGCTTCCTGAAAAAAGAAGCGGCGTTCGAAATCGGCGAATCGCTGATTCCCTATTCTGCCGCAGATACCTACACCCGCGTGTTAATTGCAGGCGTGCTGAACACGCTGTTTGTGTCCGTGCTTGGCATGACTTTGACAACCGTGTTGGGCACATTTCTCGGTATTGCCCGCTTATCGTCGAACTGGTTGGTTTCGCGAGTGGCGGTGGTCTATATCGAAGTCTTTCAAAACGTGCCGGTGCTGCTGCAATTATTTTTCTGGTATTCGTTTTTTTATGAATTGCTGCCGCCGCCGCGTCAGGCCGTCTCGCCGATTCCGGGCGTGTTTCTCAGCAATCGCGGCATGATGTTTCCTGTGCCGGAAAAGCATCCTGCCTATTTCTATGCCGTCATCGCCTTGCTCTGCGCCTGCGTGATCGCTTACGTGCTGCGGGTCGTGATGATGAAACGGCAGGAGCGAACAGGCCAATCGTTCCCGATCTTCTGGACAAGCGTCGCGCTGTTGCTCGGCCTGCCGCTGCTGGCATGGTGGCTTGGCGGCGCGCCGACACAATTGAGCGTTCCTGAGCTCAAGGGCTTTAATTTTCGAGGCGGGAAAAGCGTCTCGCCGGAGTTCACCGCGCTGTTGCTTGGGCTGGTGATGTACACGTCGGCATTCGTTGCGGAAATCGTTCGCGCCGGGATTCAATCGGTCAGCCGGGGACAGTCCGAAGCGGCGATGTCGCTTGGCTTGAGGCCGGGGCAGATTCTCAGCCTCGTCATCCTGCCGCAGGCGTTGCGCGTGATTATCCCGCCGTTGACGAGCCAATTACTGAACCTGACGAAAAATAGCTCGTTAGCGATTGCCATCGGCTTTCCCGATTTTGTCTCTGTCGCCGGAACGACCATCAATCAGACCGGGCAGGCCATCGAAGGCGTGTTGTTGATCATGATCGTCTATCTCTGTTTCAGCCTGAGCACGTCGGCATTCATGAACTGGTACAATAAAAAAATCGCGTTGGTCGAACGGTAGAGACGCCCCGCCGGGGCGTCTCTACGGGAATATTGGCATAAATTTACATGGTTTCTCATCATAAATTTTCATCTCCGCCAGTGATTCGAATGGGCGTCATCGGCTGGATACGCGCCAATCTGTTCAACGGCGTCTGGAATTCGCTGTTGACGATTTTGCTGCTCGCGCTGCTCTGGAAAATCGTGCCGCCGTTTATCGAATGGGCGTTCGTCAAAAGCCTCTGGACATCCGACGGCGACGCCTGTCGTCAGGCCGTTGACGGCGCGTGCTGGTCAATTATTTACAATAACCTCCGTTTTATCCTGTTCGGGTTTTATCCGTATGACGAACAGTGGCGTCCGCTGACCGCTATGCTGCTGTTTGTCGCGCTGCTGTTTTACAGCCGCAATCGCGCTCGCTGGACGCGGTCATTGGTCTATGCTTGGATCGTTGGAATTGTCGGGATTGCGCTTATTATGCGCGGCGGCGTCTTTGGCCTGAAGGTAGTCAAAACCGATCAGTGGGGCGGCTTGCCGCTGACGTTCCTGCTGGCATTTTTCGGCCTGACTGCCGCGTATCCGCTCGGCGTGCTGCTGGCATTGGGACGCCGCTCGAAAATGCCAGTCATCAAGGCGTTTTCGGTGGTGTATATTGAATTGATTCGCGGCGTGCCGCTTATCAGCTTGCTGTTTATGTCTTCAATCGTCTTCCCGCTTTTTCTGCCGAAGGGGATTACGATTGATAAAATCTTGCGGGCGCAGGTCGCGATCATTCTGTTTACTGCCGCCTATATCGCCGAAGTCGTGCGCGGCGGGTTGCAGGCGATTCCGAAAGGGCAATACGAAGCCGCTGAGTCCATCGGCCTGAATTATTATCAAACCATGCGGCTCATCGTGCTGCCGCAGGCGTTAAAAATCGTGATTCCGCCATCAATGGGCGTGTTGATTTCAGCGTTCAAAGACACGTCATTAGTCGTGATTATCGCCCTGTTCGATCTACTGAAAACCACGCAAGTCGTGGTGGCTGACCCGAAATGGATGGGCTTTTCGGCGGAAGCCTACATGTTTATCGCGATGATTTACTTTGTTTGCTGCTTTTTTATGTCACAATACAGCCGCCGTTTAGAGCGCGAATTAAAGACCGATTTGTAACATGCGTAGTTTTATGAGTTTTTGAAATATTTCGTACCGCCGACGTCCTCGTCGGCGTTTTCCATCAAAAGCCGACGGGGACGTCGGCGGTACATGTACTTATGCGTAGCCGTCAGACACCTTGAAGGTGTCTGACGGCTTTGGGAAATTCAATGAAAAGCAATCCTAACACGCCAGTAAGCCAGAACGACGCGATTATTCGGATGATCAATGTAGATAAATGGTATGGCGAATTTCATGTGCTGAAAAATGTGTCGCTGTCCGTGCGCCGGAAGGAAAAAATCGTCATCTGCGGCCCGTCCGGTTCGGGCAAATCCACGCTGATCCGCTGCATCAACCATATCGAAAGACACCAGCGCGGCCAGATTATCGTGGACGGCATCGAAATGTCGAACGACCTTAAAAATATTGAAAAAATTCGCGCCGAAGTCGGCATGGTGTTCCAGCAGTTCAATCTGTTTCCGCACCTGACGATTTTAGATAATCTGACGCTTGGGCCGCGCTGGGTGCGGAAAATGCCGAAAGCAGCGGCGGAAGAATTGGCGTTGCACTATTTGCAGAAAGTCCGCATCGCCGAACAAGCCCGCAAATTTCCGGGACAGCTTTCCGGCGGGCAGCAGCAACGCGCGGCGATTGCCCGCAGTTTGTGCATGAAACCGAATATCATGCTGTTCGATGAGCCAACCTCTGCGCTTGACCCGGAAATGGTGAAAGAGGTGCTGGATGTCATGGTGGATTTAGCCGAAGAAGGGATGACGATGCTGGTGGTCACGCATGAAATGGGCTTTGCCCGGCGCGTCGCCGACCGCGTGATGTTTATGGATGTCGGCGAAATCGTGGAAGAAAACACGCCGGAAGAATTTTTTGCGCGTCCGCAAAATGAGCGCACAAAGCTCTTTCTCAGCCAGATTTTGCATTAACCGAATCAGAGCGTTCACGCGAATGTTCGGTTTTTAACAAAAAATACTTGTCAAACTTTACCAGTTCATTCAATCGTCATTTTTATGAGCCGACCGAATCGAATTTATTCATATTTTGCCTGAATAACAGCCGTGAACGCCAGGCGGCGTTCTTTCGCTCATCTGCGCAGTGCTGTTTGTGATCGTCCTACCGAATAGCATTTCTTTGTGAAATGCTGCCTTTGCGGTCATGACTGGCGTCTGCCAGAGAAATTGACCGTATGATCTATTTTGACAATGCCGCAACCTCGTGGCCGAAACCGCCGTGCGTCGCCGAAGCGATGACGCGCTTTCTCGCAGACATCGGCGCAAGCCCCGGTCGCGGCGGTCATCGCCTGTCCGTTGAAGCCGGGCGGCTTGTCTATGAGACGCGGGAAGCCATCGCCGAACTCTTTCACGCGCCAGACTCGTTGCGCGTTATTTTCACCCACAATGTGACCGAATCCCTGAACTTAGCGCTGTGCGGCCTTCTGCGACCAGGCCAGCACGTTATTACCAGCAGCATGGAGCATAATTCCATGATGCGCCCGCTTCGCGCCCTCGAAGAACAAGGGATCGAACTCTCTGTGATTTCCTGCTCGCCGGAAGGTCTGCTGAATGCCGAAGACGTTTGCGCTGCCATTCGCCAGAATACGGTGATGATCGCGCTGAATCACGCTTCAAATGTGATTGGAACAATTCAACCAATCCGCGCAATCGGCGCAATCGCGAGAGAACGCAACCTGTTATTTTTGCTTGATGCCGCCCAGAGCGCCGGAGTCTGTTCGATTGACATGGCAGCGGATCAGATTGATCTGCTCGCCTTTACCGGCCATAAAGCGCTGCTTGGGCCAACCGGCACGGGTGGCCTGATTATCGGCGAACGGGTCAAGCTGTCAGAATTTACGCCGTTAAAACGCGGCGGCACGGGGAGCGCGTCGGAATTGGAAATCCAGCCGGGCTTTCTGCCGGATCGATTCGAAAGCGGCACGCTGAACGCGGTCGGATTGGCGGGACTTTCCGCCGCGCTGTGCTGGCTCAGGGAACGTGACCTTGAACAGATTCGCGCCGATGACATCGCCTTGACGCGGCTGCTGTTGAACGGCCTGCGCGACATTCCCGGCGTCACGGTCTATGGAACGGGCGACGCCACACGGCAAACGGCGACCGTCTCGTTTAATATCGAGCAGGTCGAACCCTCCAGCGCGGCCTTCTGGCTCGATGAGGAATTCGGCATCTGCTGCCGCGTCGGCTTGCATTGTTCTCCGGCGGCGCATAAAACCATCGGCACGTTTCCGCGCGGAACAATCCGTTTCGGGCTTGGCGCGTTCAACACGCCGGATGAAATCAATGCCGCTCTTGCCGCTGTTCGCTTTCTCGCGAGGAGCAAACGATGAATTCGGGGCAGTACGCGGTCATCTTGCTGCAATCAACGAGTCATGCGCTGCGCGGCGAGAAAATCTTGAAACAGGCGGGAATTGCGTCCAAGTTAATTCCAGTGCCTCGCATATTAAGTTCCGAATGCGGCGTCTGTCTGCGGATTCGGCGAGACGATCAGGAACGCGCCCGCCAGGCGTTCGAAGCCGTGAATCTTCAAATTGTTGGAATTCATGAAATATAACCTAAGGCTGGTTGAGGGAGCCGGCGCTCCCCGCGGGCTGCAAACCCGTCTGAGAACGCCTTACCCGCGTTCTGTTCGGTTCGACTCCGAACCCAGCCTCCACCATTACTCAGGAGGTTTGTATGGCACATCTTGTTGACGCTCGCGGAGCAGCCTGCCCGCAGCCAGTCATTAGAACGCGCAACGCGCTGAAAGAGCATGATGAGGTATTGACAATTGTTGATAATGAGACATCGCAGCACAATGTCGCCAAAATGGCGGAAAAGCTCGGTTTTTCGGTGCAAATCGAGACCAAAGAAGATGGGATGTATTTGCATATTTCGAAACCGGCGCAGCAGGACGCCGAAGCACATGTACATCCCGCCGCGCCGACGCCAGCCGCGCCAGTTGCCGGACCGCTGGTTTTGGTCATTCCTGATGAGCGCATGGGGCGCGGCGAGCCGGAACTCGGCGACATTTTGATTCGCGCCTTTTTTCATACGCTCAGTGAAGTCTCGCCGATGCCCGACACGATCATCTTTTTCAACAGCGGCGTCAAGCTTGTCGCCGAAGGCTCGCAAGTCGTGGATGATTTGATTGCGTTGCGCGACGCTGGCGTCGAAATTCTCGCCTGCGGCACATGCCTGGGCTTTTACGCTCTCAAGGAATCCGTGAAAGTCGGCGAGATCTCAAATATGTACACCATCGCCGAAACCATGCTGCGAGCCGGAAAAGTTATCAGTTTATAACGGACAAGCTGTCAGACACCTTGAAGGTGTCTGACAGCTTTCGAATCTTATGGAAACCGCAAAAAAATATCGTTTAACGGCAATGACGACCGCCGCCGGGTGAGCGGCGAAAATGGACCCGATGGTCCTGACGCAGGTTCTGCGTCCGTTACAAGGCATGTTTTCGCCCGCGCAACATCCGAATCTGCTGGTCGGTTTGCAGATCAGCGACGACGCCGCAGTCTATAAAATCAGCGATGAGGTTGCGATCATTCAAACCCTCGACTTTTTTACGCCAATAGTGGATGATCCCTACGATTTTGGCGCGATTGCCGCCGCGAACGCTATGAGCGACGTGTATGCGATGGGCGGCGAAGTCGTGTTGGCGATGAATATCTGCGGCTTTCCGCCCGATTTGCCGGTTGAGATCATTTCGGAAATTCTGCGAGGCGGTGCGGAAAAAGTTGCGGAATCCGGCGGCGCGCTCGTTGGCGGACATACCGTTGACGACAAAGAGCCGAAATACGGCCTGTCGGTGATGGGGCTGATTCATCCCGATAAGGTGTTGACCAAAGGCGGGGCGAAACCAGGTGACATTCTTTTTCTCACGAAACCGCTCGGCGTGGGAATGATTACGACTGCGCTGAAGGCGGATGTCGCGGACGCGGCGCATATTCCGCCTGCGGTGGAAAGCATGAAACGCCTGAACCGGCAGGCCGCGCAACTCGCTCAAAACATCGGCGTTCACGCCTGCACCGATATTACCGGCTTTTCACTGTTAGGGCATGGTTCGGAAATGGCGGAAAAAAGCGGCGTCTGCCTGCGGTTGTCGTTCGACAAACTGCCGTTTATTGCCGGCGCGAAAGAATACGCCGACGAGTGGCTCTTTCCGGGCGGCTCGTGCAAAAATCAGAAGTGTTATCAGGCGCAGGTGCGTTTTGCCGATGGATTGCCTGAAGAAATGCAATTGCTCCTCTTTACGCCGGAAACGTCGGGTGGGCTGCTACTGGCGGTCGATCCGAAACAGGCGGCGGAATTGCGCTCGTCATTTGCGGCTGCCGGAGCGTTTTGCGCCGAAATCGGCGACGTGATTGAAGGCAGTGGTTTGATTGTTGTTTAACAGAACATTTCCGTTCGCCCTGAGCTTGTCGAAGGGCGAACGGAAATGAAGAGTCGCGGGGGCGCAACCCCGCGCTACCGGAGAAAAAACATGAGGTACGTTATTCATAAGTATCAATGAAGACCTGCTGAGGAATCCGGAGGATTCCAGCAGAACACCCCGCCCGCAGCCTGCCTGCCGTAATGTCGGTTCGCCTGACGTTGCCCGCAGGAATGGCGGCGGCGCAACAAGGAGAACTATCATGTCAGTTGATTATCGTCCAATGTGGTCGCAATTAGGTCTTGATCTCAACGCGCACGACGCCTTATTATCCGTGCTTGGCAAGGCGTATCAGGATATTTTTCTCGCGCAAACCGACCGCCCCGAAGGAATGAAATACTTTGATTTCGTCATGAGCGAAGTGCATGGCTTGCGCATCAAAGAACTGCTCGACGCCAAAGCCGAAGGCCGCAAAGTGATCGGCTCGTATTGCGTCTTCGTGCCGGAAGAACTGATTTTAGCGGTTGACGGCGTCTCGGTCGGGTTGTGTGCTGGTGCGGAATTTGCGTTTGCGGAAGCGGAAAAACTGCTGCCGCGCAACACCTGCGCGCTGATCAAATCCGCGTTCGGTTTTAAACTCGGCAAAGTCTGCCCCTATCTCGAAGCCTGTGATCTGGTGGTCGGCGAAAACACCTGCGACGGCAAGAAAAAGGCGTATGAGACGCTCGACGATCTGATCAAAAATCTGTATGTGATTGATCTGCCCCAGATGAAAAGCGAGTCAGGAAAAGCCTTGCTGAAAGCGGAATATCAGAAATTCGCCGCAAAATTGGAAGAGATGTCGGGCAAAACGATTACCGCCGAGCGCTTGCGCAAAGGGATTGAAATCGTGAATAACAAACGCAAGGCGCTGCACCGGCTCGCCGCGTTGCGCAACGCCTCGCCCGCGCCGATTTCCGGCCTCGATGCGCTGCTCGTCAATCAAATTTCGTTCTATGACGATCCGCTGCGTTTCACGAATTCCGTCAATGCGTTGTGCGACGAATTGGAAACCCGCATCAAAGCGGCGCAAGGCGTTCGCCCGCAACAGACGCCGCGCATTCTCGTGTCTGGCTGCCCGATGGCGGTGCCGAACTGGAAACTCCCCTGGATCGTGGAAACCAGCAGCGCCGTGATTGTCGGCGAAGAATCGTGCGTCGGCGAGCGTGGATCCCGCAATCTGACGCAAGACGGCAGCGATACACGCCTTGATCTGCTGATGGATAATCTTGTCGAGCGTTATTTCAAGGTTGATTGCGCCGTCTTCACGCCGAATCCAGACAGGTTGCAGCATATTCGCGAGATGTTCGCAACGCACAACGCGCAGGGGGTCATTCATTACAACCTGCAATTCTGCCAGCCGTATCAAATCGAAAGCGGCGGCGTCGAGCGGCAGCTTGAAGACGCTGGCATTCCGACGTTGGTGATTGACACCGATTACAGCCAGGAAGACGCCGGGCAGATTCGCACCCGCGTCGAGGCATTTATCGAGCGGATTCAAGGTTGATTGAAACCACGAAATACACGAAATACATGAAAAGGAAGACAGGAAACGCTGTCAGAGATATTTGAATTATCTGAACGCTGGTATTCTTTTTCGTGTGTTTTGTGTGTTTCGTGGTAAAACGATTATGAAAAGCGCAGGGATTGATGTGGGGTCGCGCACGGTCAAGCTCGTGGTTGTCGAGGACGGGCGCGTCATCTATTCGCGGAAGCAGGAAAATTCGTTCGATTCGCTTGCGGTGATTAGAAATTTGCTTGATGGCGTTGCGTATGACGCGATCACGGCGACCGGCTACGGACGCCATTTGTTCACGCAGCATTTTTCCAGTCAGGCAATCAGCGAGATCGCCGCGTTTGCGAAAGGAACGCGCCATTTGTTCCCGGCGTGCCGCGCCGTGTTGGATATCGGCGGGCAGGATACGAAAGCGATTGCGCTGGATGAACATGGGCGCGTCCGCAAATTCGAGATGAACGACAAATGCGCTGCCGGAACCGGGCGTTTTCTGGAAATTATGGCGTTAGCGTTGGGGTATTCGCTGCCGGAATTCGGCGCGGCAGCACTATCCGGCGAACAGGGGGAGAAAATCAACAGCATGTGTACCGTCTTCGCTGAGTCTGAAGTCATTTCCATGATTTCACGCGGCGCGAAACGCGAGCAGGTTGCGCTCGGCATTCATCAGGCCGTCGCGTCGCGTTCGGTGGCGATGCTGCAAAAAATCGCGGCGCAGGGCGAAGTGGCCTTCGTCGGCGGCGTCGCACTGAACCCGGCGATGCGCGGCCTTGTTCAGGCGGCATTGCAGACAACGCTTCTCACGCCAGACGATCCGCAAATCGTCGGGGCGCTCGGCGCGGCGCTGCATGGCGTTTCCTGAATGGAGGCAGACTGAATTATTCTGACCGCTCGTCTCTGAAAATCTCTTGCTCTACCTGTTCCGATACCTCTAAAGCATCTGCGCGTTTGATGCGTTCAAGCAATGTTCGGACTTCGGAGCGAGGCATGAATCCGCTTTCCCAAAATGCTCGCAACATCGCTTGCAAGGAAAAAACGGTCACGCCTTGCGCCTGAGCAAATTTTCGAGCGATGGCGTCATTGGTGATAAAACTGGCGCATTCGACCTCGCAAAATGCGATGGCTTCGCGTTCCCCTCTTCCAAGTTTCGCGTTGATAAGGCTGAATTGTACAGTTTTGGTGGCAATCTCCTGCTTGATCGGCATCACTTGAACACGTGAAAGAATCTGGGTAGGAAAATCATATCCATAAAGCAGTGGAACGGCGATTTCATCCGCAATTGCAGGCGTCATGCCGCATCGGGTGCTGTCGAAAAATGCCAGAAGCGTCTCAAGCGCCTCAGCTTTGGCAAACATGCTCAAAATATCCGTGTCAAAAATAACCATCACGCCGCCTCTTTCCGTAGCTGGATCAATTGCGCCACTTCATCGCGCAGAGCCTCTCCGACGGGTTCGATCTGATGGCGCATTCCATGTTCGCGCAGGCATTCTTTGAAGTTCTCGTGATCAAGCCCGGCAATTTCGGCGGCGCGAGCCAATGAGACCGTTTTCCGTTTATACAACGCAATCGCTAACGTCGTCCGCAGTTCTGGCTTGCTTCGCATTAACGCTCGCATCGCATCGTCAAAAAGGGTGTCGCGGTCGCGATACATTCCTTCCTGAACGAGAAGGTTCGCGTCTTCCCATACGATCATGCGATCTGTTGTCATAGTTGTTCTCCTGTTGTTCGAGCGTGTTTATCTTAAAGAACATCATCAGGCGCGGCAAAGGGCGTGTCAAGACAATTTCATGTAATAAATCACGCACGAACGCCGCGATTTTGCCCTTGACAAAACCATCAATTGTTCGCATAGCGAAACCGAGCCGTAGTCAAAAGCCCTGTCAGGGCTGAAATCAGACACTTTTTCAGGAGGTTTCCTATGTTGAAGCGTTTCTTCTTGTGTGTGTTGTTGCCTCTTTTGCTTGTCGCGCCGGGCATTGCCGACGCGGAACAACCTGATTTTCCTCTTTTTTTCGTCGAACAGGCGAACATAACAATTGACGGTAGCGCCGACGATTGGCCGCTGGCGCTCCCTTGCTTTCTCGCAAGCGATTCGCAGATTCGAAATGGGGCGCGGAAAACGCCACAGGATTTTTCCGCAGTGCTCCGCCTCTTTTTCGATGCGAACAACGCCTATCTTTTTGCCGATTTTGCGGATGTCACGCCGCTGAATAACCCGTTTGCCGGAAATGATATTTATAAAGGCGACGCGTTGGAAATTTACTTCGGTTTTCATCGCGAAGATGAAGCCACTGCATTCGGCGCGGAAGACGTGCAGTTCGGGCTTGGATTGAGCGGCAAGGGCGTCGAAAGCTGGGTCTGGACCAACGGACAGAAATTGGATGGACAGGAAGAAATGAAGATTGCGCCCAAAGAAGGCGGTTACGCGCTGGAAGCCCGCATCCCGCTGACTCAATTCACGCCAACGGCTTTGAAATCGGGCGATCCGGTCTGGTTTGATTTTGCGGCGGATAATAACGACGGTGGCGCGGATCGCGCCACGCAGTTGGTCTGGAATGGCGATGGCACGGGCTGGCAATCGCCGGCAGTCTGGCGCAAAGGGCGCTTGACGAGCGACGAACAGCCGTTCAAGGCCGCCTATATATTCGCGCCGAATCAATTTTTTACGACGCAGTTTCATCAGGTGTATGTCTGGTTTGACGGCAAGCCCTGGCAGGGAGATGTCAACATCGGCGAGAAGACGATGACAACCGATGAGCAGGGCAAATTCGACTATACGCCGGAACAAAAGGGACAGCAGACGATTTCTGCCGAAATCGGCGGAAACGTCGTGGCGGTCAATATCAACGTGGAAAGCAAAAAACGAGAGAAAATCATCATGCTGCCGGTGCATCCCATCAAAGTCAATCAATGGGGCTATCTGCCGGAAGAGCAGAAGCGCGTCGTCTTGACCGTTGATCCGAATGTGCCGCTGGCTTCGACCGCCTTCAGCGTGGTGGCGATGCAGGGCGGGAAATCGGTCTTCGACGGCACATTGGAAGGGCCGACGTTGGACGAAATTACCGGCGACACGATTTACGCAGGCGACTTTTCGGCCTTGACCGCGCCGGGCAAATACAAAATCAGCGTGGACGGCTTCGAGAAATCGTATCCGTTTACGATTGCCGACGACGCGCATCGCGGCTTGTTTTATGCCACCATGCGCTCCTTTTTCTTGCAACGCTGCGGCGTCGAGATCAAGGATTCCAGCAGCAAAGTCGCGCATCCGGCCTGCCATCTGAACGATGGCGTCTTGAAACAGGACGAATCGGTCAAGCGCGACGTGACCGGCGGCTGGCACGATGCGGGGGATTACGGCAAATATATCCCGACAGCGGGCGTGACGGTGGCGCAACTCCTCGCGCTGTACGAACTGAATCCGCAAAAATTCGCCGCGTTCGTCCTTGATCTGCCTGAATCAGGCGACGCGCTGCCGGATATGCTGAACGAGGTCAAATTCGAATTAGACTGGATGCTGAAAATGCAAGACAACGATGGCGGCGTGTTTCACAAGGTTAACACGCAGAATTTCCCCGGCGGCGTCATGCCGGAAGCGGATACGCTGACGCGCTTCATCTATGAAAAAGGGACGACCGACACCGCCATTTTCGTCGGCGGCATGGCGATTGCGGCGCGGGTCTTTGCCGGAGTGGACGCGGCATACGGCGAGACGCTGAAGCAGGCGGCGGTCAACGCGGGCGCGTTCCTGTTAGCGCAGAAAGAGTTACTCTGGCCGTCGAACGACAACACCGGCGCATATAAAAGCGAAAACGCGGATGATGAACTCTTCTGGGCGTATGCTGAGTTGTGGCAGTTGACGGGCGAACAGCAATATCTTGACGCCGCGCTGCCGCTCTTTGAAACACTTGCGCCGATTTTTGCGAAAAAACGCCCGGTGTTCGGCTGGGAAAATACAACAACGTTCGGGCTCTACGCGCTCTATTTAGCGGAAAAAACCCCCGCCGACGTGAAAGAGCGCGTGCGCGGCCTGCTGCTTGCCGATGCCGACGCGACAGTCGCAACGATTCAGAACAGCGGCTACCGGATGAGTCTGGTCATCGGCGAATTCGCGTGGGGGTCGAACAAAACCGCCTGCGCCAAAGGGATGCAGTTGGTGTTGACCTCGAATTATGTCGAAAAGAAGGCCGAATACGAACACGCGGCGCGGACGCAGCTTGATTACATTCTCGGCGTGAATCCGCTCAGCAAATCGTTCCTGACCGGCCTCGGCGCGGATCGCGTGCGTTATCCGCATCACCGCGTTTTCGAAGGTTCTGGCGTCGTCGTGCCGGGCTTGCTCTCCGGCGGCCCGAATAATAACGCCGAAGATGGCGCGTATCCCGGCGGCTTGCAAGCCAAAGGCTACGTGGACAGCGCTAAATCGTATGCCTCGAACGAATACGCGATTGACTATAATGCGCCGTTCGTGTTCTTGAGTGGGTATTTTATGAAGTGAACAACAGGAAAAGAGATAAGTAAAATGTAAAAATAAGTTCGAGGTAAAGACCTCACAGGTCTTGGAGACCTGTGAGGTCTGACGTGAAGTTTTTTATTTTTTCAGCTTTCCTGCTCTCTTTTCCTGTCGCTGGTTATGGATATTCGACAGGGAGATATTTTCTGGATTGATTTGGAAGAACCGTCCGGCTCCGGCCCCGGCTACCGCCGCCCGTATCTCGTCATTCAGAACAATTTTTTCAATAACAGCACGCTGCGCACGGTGGTGGTCTGCGCTATCAGCACGAATCTGAAGCTTGCCAGGCTTCCTGAAAATGTCTTGCTGGAAAAAGGGGAAGCAAATCTTGCCCGGCAAAGCGTGGTCAACGTCACGCAGCTATTCACGGTAGATAAACGCGAATTAGTTGAAAAAATCGGCCAGTTGACGCTCCCGCGGATTCGCCAGGTTGTAAAGGGCATTCGACTCCTGACAGAGCCGAAACGTCATCACGATGTCTAATTGCTGGCCATTCTGTCATCAAATCTGTTTTGCCATTCATAATTCTATTGACATCAAACCGGTAGTGCATGACATCATGTTTACTAACATAGGCGTTCAGGTAAACAACGAAATATTAACGCGCATCGCTCATACAAGGAGGAAGGCCGTATGTCAGATTTCAAAATTGAAAATGGTAAATTTCAATTCGTCCCGGCAGAGCTTGAAGCGAACGAAGCCGAATTCGAATCCGTCATGGAGGAATATGAAACCTCAGATATTGTGGATAAGACGGAAGTCATTATTTACACGCATGATTATCGGGTTCGTGGCAAAATTTCATTGGTGCCGGGCGCGCGACTGACAGATTACATGGTGGAAGCCAAAGCATTCCTCGCCGTGACGGACGCGGAAATTCATGATAAACAGGGCGCGCTTCTCTTGAAATCGCCATTTTTAGATATTAATCGCGATTACATTGTCTTAATCGTGCCAGCAGAACTTGCCCAGGTAATGAGTTGAGGTCTTTCACGCGATGAACCAGTTCCCGTCACAGATTCTTGCGTTGCGGCATTCGGCCTGGATGCCTGTGGTTGAGGCGAACGCTGGCCTGCCGACCGCGTCAAAGTTCGGTGGAATTCCCTGGTTGCAGCCAGGTGAATCCTGGCCGACATGTCAGCATTGCGGTCAACCGATGCCGCTGTTTTTGCAACTCAATCTCGCGGAACTTCCTGAAGCGTTGCGCGGCAAATTCGGCGAAGGCTTGCTGCAACTCTTTTATTGTACGAATACCGATGCTTTCTGCGAAACGGAATGCGATACGTTTTTTCCGTTTACAGAAGGCAAGTTCGTGCGTCTCATCGTTCCTGAGAGCGAGACGCCGCCAGTTGTCCCTGAGCAGATCGCGCATTTCCCGGAACAGCGCATTATCGGGTGGAAAGAGGCGGACGATTATCCCGATAGCCAGGAAGCGCTTGAGCAGGGCGTAGAATACGCGGAGCGCGAATGGGAAGCGTTGATTGACGCCGATTTTCCCCGTTCCGGCGATAAGCTTTCCGGCTGGCCGCATTGGATTCAGGGGATTGAATATCCCAACTGCCGCATCTGCCAGACTCCGATGCGGCTCGTGTTTCAGCTTGATTCAAACGATCATCTTCCGTTTATGTTTGGCGATATGGGCTGCGGACATGTCACGCAATGCCTGGAGCACAAGAGCGAAGTGACGTTTGCCTGGGCTTGTAGTTAACAAGATTGGAACGCAAAAGTTGGCTTTTGCGGAAGGAGGTTGATGTGGCGCAACGGAAAACAACAACAGCATCAAAATCATTGCTGCCGGCGATTTTGGGCGCGTTGCTCGGCATGGCAATGAAAAAGAAGGGATACATCAGCGTGGCGATTCTGGCTTTTATCGCCGGATTTATGAGCCACGATTGGGTTGTGAACGAACTTCTGCCCCAGTGGAAGTCGCTCGAAACCGCGAAATTCAGCGCGCGCAATCATCGCGAACTCGGCGAGCCAGGCAAGGCGGATCAGGTGCTTGACCGGCTCGGCTATAGTTTAGGGTATAATTACGCGACCAAATCGGCGTTATGGGTCTCGTATATTCTCAGCGCTGATTCCGCCAGCGTGGATGTCGGGCGCTCCGGCAATTTTTATGCGGATAAAGACATTCCAGAACAATATCGCGTGAAACCGACAGATTTGACCAATTCAGGCTATGACAAGGGGCATCTCGCGCCGTCCGGCTCGATTGATTTCAGCAAGGAAGCGAACAAAGAAACCTTTGCCATGTCGAACATCGTGCCGCAAGACCCGAAAATGAATCGGGAAGGCTGGAGCGCGGTGGAAGAACTTGAGCGCAAATTGGCCGGGTCAAAAGGCAAGCTCTATATTATCGCCGGGCCGGTCTATGCCAAAAATCCGAAAGACGTGAACGGTATCCCGGTGCCATCAAAATTGTATAAGGTGATTTATTCTTACGATGCCCAAAAAGCTATAGGATTCTTGATGCCGAATAAACCGGTGGGAGAAAACGAAATCTGGAATTACGCCGTGCCGGTGAGTTCCATTGAAGAAGAAACCGGGTTGGTCTTTCTCGATAAACTCCCCGCCGACACGCAGCAACGCGCGAAAAGCAAACTCGATAGGGCATGGTGGCAGGCGGGATGACAACTCTGCCCCAAAAGAAATTCGCGATCATCGGATTCAAAGCGTTGGCCATGATGGTCAACGCTTTCGTTCGCTAATAGAGGATAGCGGTGTTTTTGTACACCAGGAGGTTTGGAGTACAGGATACGTTGTTAAAACGTGATGATATCTTTGCCGTGCAGTTTGTAGAGAATGCGGTGAGCGAGGGATTCGACATGGGAATTCATGGCGACGAAATTCAGCGTGTCAGTCTGGACGGTTAAAACCGGGCAGAGAGTAAAGCCTTCGATCCAAGCGTCGTAGAGCGTATTCAACTGCTGCAAGTAGTCGCTGGAAATCATTTGCTCATAGACGCGGCCACGCTGACGGATGCGCTCTTGCAGCACCGGCACGGACGCCTGAAGATAAATGACCAAATCCGGCGGCGGAAGAATCGTGATGACGGTCTGATACAATTCCCAATAGCTCTCCCAGTCGCGCTTCGTCATATTCCCCTGCAAAAAGAGGTTTTTCGCGAAAATCTCCGCATCTTCATAAACCGTGCGGTCTTGCAGCACGGTGCCAGGCCGCTCGACGATCTGGCGATGATGCCCTAAGCGTTTGGAAAGAAAATAGACCTGCGAATGGAAGCTCCAGGCGCGCATATCCTGATAAAAATCAACAAGATACGGATTCGTGTCCACCGCCTCGTAATACGGTTCCCATCCGGTGTAGTCATGCAATAATTTGGTCAGCGTGGACTTGCCCACCCCGACGTTGCCAGCGATAGCGATAAATGTTTTCATCAGGTTTTTATTTACCACGAAACACACGAAAGACACGAAAATATGGGAAGTTCCTCGGACATTGTACGAATGTTTTGATTTTTTCGTGTCTTTCGTGTGTTTCGTGGCGGCTGCTAAATAGTTACCAAAATTTAAATATCTGCCAATCAAATAGAACGAAACCTCACAGGTCTTGAAGACCTGTGAGGTTTTTTCACGATATGCTTTTTTCGTGTCTTTCGTGGTTTCCATCCTCATTCGCAAGGGCGGAAATCCGGGCTGCTCTGGCGCACGGTGTGGAAATGTTCATATTCGCGATACTGTTTGGGCGAGACGCCGAAATGTTTTTTAAATTGCGCCGAGAAATAAAGCGGGCTTTCGAATCCGGCGCGGTCTGAAATCTCTTTGATGGAAAGCGACGTGGTTTTCAGGAGCTGCGCCGTCCAGTTGAACTTCTGCTCTAAAAAATAAGTGACAGGCGAGCAGGTCATATATTGGTTGAAGACCCGGCTGAAATACGCGGCGCTGATGCCGACCGCGTCACAAATTTCCTGCCGCGTCAGCGAGCGATGCAGGTTTTCGTGAATGAACGTCAATGCCTTGTCAATCATCGGCGGCACGGTGGATTGATTCGTGCGGCTCAATTCTAACAGGAATTGATAGGCTAAGCAACTGAGTTGAATCGTGACCTCTGGATGCTCCTGGTCATCTATGGAATGCGAGAGCAGCGTGGTCGCCTGTTTCAGCAGACGTTCGAAGCGGCGCGGCTGTGCCGGACGGATATGCTCTTTGCCCCATAATCCCAATGAACGCAGATAATAATCCACGCTTGTGCCGCCGATCTGCGCAAACCGTTTTACCACAAATCCCGCCGGACCGGTGCGATAATAATGCTCGCTCCCTTTGCGCAGCAGATAAATTTCATGCGGGTTAATCAGATATTCGTTGCCATTCTGGGTCAACTCCACGTTTCCCGCGCAGACATATTCCACATAAAATTCCGTCGAGGCTTTGCGCGAAAACGACGCACACGGCTTCCAGCGGGCGTAACCGGCGTTCTGAATCAGCAACGGGAAATTCTCTCCATGCTGCGGCAGCGGGCGATATGCCCAGATATGTTCCCACTTGGTCGGATCGTTGAAGAAGAAATGATCATATTTCATATAAAAACCTCATCAAAAATTATGAATTACCTTATTATAAGGCGATAACCGGTGTTTTAAAATTTCATATATGATCATATCTCATATATCTTTATGATAAATTTGGTATTCACATTTTTAGAGGACTATTTATCATAGACATCATCAGTAGGTCGAGACTATAGTTTCGATCTACATAAAAAAACGTCTCAGGCAGACGGATTTTGTCAAGCGAATACCTGTTATCTATTCGTGTTTTTCTTGAAGAAGGGGAACGTATGATTACAGCCACTCATTCAGCGCAGGCCGACACCATTTTAGATATTCGCAATTTGCAAACCTATTTTTTCCTCGAAAGCGGGACGATCAAGTCCGTCAACGGCGTGAACCTGACGCTGAAACGCAATGCGACATTAGGATTGGTCGGCGAAAGCGGCTGCGGCAAAAGCGTCATGTCGCTTTCATTGATGCGCTTAGTGCAATCCCCTCCCGGCAAAATTGTGGGCGGTGAACTCCTCTTGCATCGCAAACATCAGCCCGCCGTCGATCTCGCGAAACTTGATCCGCGCGGCAAAGAGATGCGCAGCATTCGCGGCAGCGAAATCGCGATGATTTTTCAAGAGCCGATGACCTCCCTCAATCCGCTTTACACCATCGGTTCGCAAATTGCGGAAACCATTCAACTTCATCAAAAACTCAGTAAAAAAGACGCGCTGGATCGCGCCCTTGAAATGCTCCACAAAGTGCATATCAGCGACCCGCAGCAGCGGCTGAATCAATATCCCCACCAAATGAGCGGCGGCATGCGGCAGCGCGTCATGATCGCGATGGCGCTGTCGTGCAATCCGTCAATTCTGATTGCCGACGAGCCGACCACCGCGCTCGATGTGACGGTGCAGGCGCAGATTTTAGACCTGATGCAGCAGCTTCAAGACGATGTCGAATCCGCGATTATTATGGTCACGCACAATCTCGGAGTGGTCTCGCAGATCGCCGATGTCGTGGCGGTGATGTATCTCGGCAAAATCGTCGAATACGCCAACACCGAATCGCTGTTTCATGATCCGCTGCATCCCTACACAAAGGGCTTGTTGAATTCCGTGCCGGTCTTCGGCAAAAAAGGAAAGGCGCTTGTGCCGATTGAAGGAATGGTGCCGCTGCCAACAGAGGATATTCGCGGCTGCGGCTTTGCGGATCGCTGTCCGCACGTCATGAACATCTGCCGGGAACAAATCCCGGTTTTAGAAAATATGGCGGGCGAACATCAGGTCGCCTGCTGGCTACATGGGAAGAAATAACGTTTCCAGCGGTTGAAACCGCCGGGAAGAACCGATTGCCGAATGGAATAGCCCGTAGGGCTTTGGGTATTGTAGAAAACAGCAATAGATGGTATTTCTACCGCGTAGCGGTTGCGGCCCTATCGCCTACGGCGAATGGCGCTCTCTTAGATGGCGTTTTCTACAAAACCGTATCGCCTACGGCGAAAATAGGGTTAATCAGGGAGGTGATGCTGGGGAAAAACGAAGAGAACGACTATAGTTGTCATGTTGTTAATGTGTCACCAAACAGAATCACACGACGAATCACAAATCTGGAGGATGGATATGCGTATCAAAAAAATGGCTTGCTCGATGCTGACAACGCTGTTTCTTACAAGCATGGCCGCAGTAGGGTTTGCAGAAGTTCAACCGCCCGTGGAATATCCGGAAGGCAAAGTGATGCCGGGCGGACGGGAAACGAAATTGTTTAATGTGGAAGAAATGTTTGTGTATAAAGCCCTGCCACAATACAGCCAGCCTGCCTGGATGGATCAATTGGTGAAAGATGGCAAAATTCCGCCAGTGGCAGAACGTTTGCCAAAAGAACCGCAAGTGCAATTGACCGGCGGCATGTCGGACGGCATCGGCGTGTATGGCGGTATCTGGCGCGATTTCGCGGGCGCTCCGACGGAAGGATGGAACCTCGCGGCCGGACAAACGCAAGGCTGGTTCGGGATCAATGCGATTTATGAAGAACCGCTCGTGATTTCCGGCCCGACCTTCTTGCGCAAAGATAAAGTCGAGCCGCTGCCGAACCTTGCGAAAAGCTGGGAATGGCAGGAAGACGGCAAAGTCCTGATCATGAAGCTGATCGAAGGCGCAAAATGGTCGGATGGCGATCCGTTCGATACCGAAGATGTCATGTTCACCTGGAACGACATCATTCATGACTCCAATGTTCGCGCCTGGTCGCGTGAAAGCACCTGGCAGATTGACGGGAAACCGGTCACGCTGGAAGCGCTTGACGCCTATACGCTGAAATGGACCTTCCCGCAGGCGTATCCGATTCAGATGTTCTTCAACATGACGGAACTGAGCTTTTATGTCGCGCCGTCACATTGGCTGAAAGACAAACATCCGCGTTACAATAAAAATACGGACTATGTCAGTTTCGAAAACTGCATGCCACCGACTGCGCTGCCAGTTCCAACGCTTGGTCCGTGGGTTGCTGTTTCTTATAAAACCGACGAATTTATGGTGATGCGGCGCAATCCGTATTACTGGAAAGTAGATGAAGAAGGCCGGCAGTTGCCGTATCTTGATGAAGTGACCTTCCAGAAAGGCACCAGCGGCGTCGGACGCTCAATGGGCACGATGGCTGGTTCGTTAGATCATGATAACGTGGAAAACCCACAGATTTTCGTGGAAATGGCGAAAAAAGCAGCATCCCCGGAAACCAATTTTTATTTGGAATGGGGCCCGGAACTCCTCGCCTTCGATTTAGAACTGAACCTTTCCGCCAGCCTCGGTGTGCAGAATGACAACGACAAAGCGATGCGCGGCCTGTTCCGCGATCTCCGCTTCCGCAAAGCGTTGAACTATGCGATTGATCGTGATGGCATTGGGCAGGCATTGGTGCGCGGGCCGTTCATGCGAGCGTTCCCAGGCGGCCTCTATCCGGGATGCCCGTATTATGACCGGAAATCGGTTGTGTATTATCCGTATAATGTAGATTCGGCCAAAGCGCTGTTAGCGGAAATGGGGTTTGCTGACACCGATAAAAATGGCATTCTGAACTGGGCTGACGGCGTGTTGAAAGGCCAGGACCTCGTCATTCAGATGACGGCGCATGAAGATCAGGCGGCTGCTGTGCTGATTGCCGAAACGCTGGTGACTATGCTCCGCGAAGTCGGTATTCAGGTTAATTTCCGGCCAATCACGTCATCGGTCGGAGATCAAAATATCAATGATGGAAAGTGGGAAACTCGCGTATTTCGTCCGGGGCAGGAATATGCCGTGCCGTTTGCGCGGTGGATGCAAATCGCCCCGATTACGGCAACAATGCCAAGCTGGCATCGCGCCGGGAACGAGCCGCGCGAATTGCTGCCGTTCGAAAACGATCTGATTAAGTTAGCCACGCAATTCTCGCAAGAGAAAGACTTCGAGAAACAGAAGGCGTTGATGTTCGAATACAATAAGATTTTCACGGAAAACTGCTACAGCATCGGCTTAACGGTCGGACGTTACGGGTTGGCGTTAGCAAAACGCTTCAAAAACATCCCGATCGGAACACCGTCCTTCATGTATCAGTGGGATTGGGACAACTGGCGTGCGGAACAAGTCTGGGTCAGCCCGGAAGATCAGGCGAAATATCCTGAAACCGCGCCGAATACCGTTCCGGTTCCGGCTGATTACAAAAAACCGTAACCAAGCGTTACGAATCCCCTCATCCCTTCCCTTTCATACAGGGGAAGGGATGCTAAGTTCTATTATTTGCCCTGAAAGGGCGCGGTCATATTAGCCCAGGGTGAAACCCTGGGAGAAAAAATTTTTATCAATCGGTCACGCTCTGAAAGAGCGTTTTCATGATGCGCTCCTTCAGAGCGCTGCCGGTTCTCATCTGTATATTCCCAGGGCTTCACCCTGGGCTAATATGAATTGCGCCGTTGGCGCATTGAGGAAAGGGTAGAAGAACGAACGCTCCTTCCATCCCCTTCTCTCCTGACGTACAAACGATATGAGTATAAAAATAGCGATTATTGGCGCTGGAAGCGTCGAGTTTACGCGGAAACTTGTCCGCGACGTGCTGACGGTGCCGGAATTGGCCGACAGCGCTTTCAGCTTTATTGACATCAACTCCCGCAATCTCGACATGATTTCCCAGTTAGTCGGGCGTGAGATTAAAGCCAACAAGAAGCCTGCGAAAATTCTTTCCACCACAGACCGCCGCGAAGGACTTGACGGCGCGGATTACGTGCTGAATCTGACGCGCATCGGCGGTCTGGAAGCGTTTCAATTGGATGTGGATATTCCGTTGAAATATGGGGTTGATCAGTGCGTTGGCGATACGATTTGCGCGGGCGGCATCATGTACGGCCAGCGCAATATTCCGCAAATTCTCGACTTTTGTAAAGACATTCGTGAGGTCGCCCAGCCCAATGCGCTGTTTTTGAATTACGCCAACCCGAACGCCATGAATACCTGGGCGGCAAACGTCTATGGCGAAGTGCCGACCATCGGCCTGTGTCATGGCGTGCAACATGGGCATCAGCAGATTGCGGATGTGATCGAATTGCTCGTCAATGAAGGGATTCAGCCCGGCTCGCCGGACTATATTCCCGTGACGATGAAAGATGTGGATATCGTCTGCGCCGGGATTAACCATCAAACCTGGTACATTCAGGTGCTGTATGACGGCGAAGACTGGTGCGACCGCCTGTTAGACGGTTTCCAGATGCATCCAGTCTATAGCAAAACCGAGAAAGTGCGGATTGACGTGCTACGGCGGTTTGGCTACTATTCCACCGAAAGCAACGGCCATTTGTCCGAATATCTCCCCTGGTATCGCAAACGCCCGGAAGAGATTCGCAAATGGATTGACATGTCGGAATGGATCAACGGCGAAACGGGCGGATATTTGCGCTTCAGCACGGAAAATCACAATTGGTTTGAGACCGATTTCCCGCGCTGGATGAAAGAAGAGCCGCCGAAATTCTCGCCGCAAAATCGGACGAACGAGCATGGCAGTTACATCATCGAAGCTCTGGAAACCGGTCGCCTCTATCGCGGGCATTTCAATGTGATGAATGAAAATATTATCACGAACTTCCCGGAAGAGTGCGTGATCGAAGTGCCGGGTTATGTGGATCGCAACGGCATCAATATTCCGAAAGTCGGCGAATTGCCGCTCGGTTGCGCCGCCGTATGCAGCGCCTCGATTCATGTGCAGCGGTTGGCAGTGGAAGCGGCGGTGTCTGGTGACGTGATGCTGCTGAAACAAGCGATGATGATGGACCCGTTAGTCGGCGCGGTCTGCACGACCCCGGAAATTTCGCAGATGGTGGATGAAATGCTGGTCGCCGAAGCGCAATGGCTGCCGCAGTATGCCGATGAAATCCCGGCGGCGCAGGAACGGCTGCGCTCAGAAAAGCGGTTAGGGAAAAAACAGGCGCACGGCGCGGCGCGTCATGAAAGCGCGGCGGCTGAGAAAAAATAGATAAAGCGCCAAACGTGTCATTGCGAGCGAGCGCCAGCGACGAAGCAATCCCTCTATTCGGCGAGATTGCTTTGTCGCTGACGCTCCGCGCAATGACAGAGCTACAGCCCTGGGCTAATATGATGCTGCCTTTTCAGGGCAAATGACAACAGGCTTTCCAAAAGAGGTTGATTATGCTGTCATATATTTTACGGAGAATATTAGGCGCGATTCCGGTCTTATTGGGAATCAGCATTGTCGCATTTATCATCATTCAAATTCCGCCGGGCGATTATGGCAATGTGTATGAGCAGCAATTAGTGCAGCGGACGGGGATGTCGGTGGAAGACGCCCGGCAGATGGTGAACCAGTTCCGCCAACGCTATGGTTTGGATAAGTCGCTGCCGGTGCAATATCTGATCTGGATCAGAGACATGGTTACGAAAGGGGATTTCGGCTACTCGTTCGTGTATAAGGCGGATGTCAGCACGCTTATCGCTGAGCGTCTGCCGCGCACGTTAATGCTGGCATTGACAGCGCATCTCATTTCATCGGTGGTCGGCATTTTGCTGGGGATTTTTGTCGCGCCGCGCCAATACAGCATTGCCGATAATACGGGCGCGTTTTTAGCGTTTACCTTTACCTCTGTGCCGCGCTTCTCGTTGGCGCTGTTCATCATGTACACATTGGTCTTCACGTTCGGCCAGCAGCATGTGAGTTCGCTTTTTTCGCCGGAATACGTCATGGCGGCGTGGTCAATTCCGAAATTTCTCGATTTGGTCAAACATGTCTGGCCCATGATCCTGATCGCGGGGCTGGGCGGCGTGGCCTTGAACATGCGCTACATGCGAGCGAATTTGCTTGACGTGCTGAACGCGCAATATGTGCAGACCGCCAGATCGAAAGGCTTGAAAGAAAGTACGGTCATTATGAAACATGCCGTGCCGAACGCCCTGCATCCGATCATCATGTATCAGGGGATGATTCTGCCGTACATGATTCAGGGAGAGATGGAAGTGGCGATAGTCATGAGCATTCCGACGCTTGGCCCGCTGTTTCGCGATTCGCTCGTCAATCAGGATGTGTATGTGTCCGGCAGTTTGCTCATGATTTACGGCATTTTGCTCGTCATCGGGAATTTGCTGGCAGACATCGGCTTATCCATTCTTGATCCGCGTATCAGGTATCATTAAAATTAGCGACGATTTCCCCAATTTTCGCCGTAGGCGATTGGGTATTGTAGAACAAAACGAGAACACGCGCTATTCTACCGCGTAGCGGTTGCGGCCGTATCGCCTACGGCGAATGCTTGTTTTCAAAACGTAGATACACTACAATACTTTAAGCGCTACGCGCTAAAATACAATGTATATGGCAGAAAACAAAGAGATGCAGACCAAAAAACAGGAACGTTATGAAAGCTATTTCCAGCTTGTCTGGAAGCGTTTCCGCAAGAGCAAACCGGCGATTGTCGGCGGGTTGATGATTCTGATCTTGATTATCTTAGCGGCGTTCGCGGATTTCTTTTGCCCGACTGACCTTGAAAAAACCGATCTCCAGTTGACGAACATGCCGCCGCAGCGCGTGCATTTCATTGACACTGACGGGAAATTTCACCTGCGCCCGTTTGTTTATAACTTGATGATTGATTATGATCCGGTCACGTTTGCGCCGATCTGGAAAGAGGACACTAATAAGCGGTTTCCGATTTATTTTTTCGTGAACACGTGGAAATACAAGCTGCTTGGGATGATTCCGACAAACCTGCATTTATTCGGCGTCGAAAAAGGCGGCACGATTTTTCTGATGGGCACGGAACGCCAGGGACGTGACCTCTTTGGACGGGCGTGCTGGGCTGGCCGGATTTCGCTCTCCATGAGCATTTTCGCGGCAGTCATCAGCTTGACCATCGGTTCGATTACCGGCGTCACGTCCGGCTATTATGGCGGCAAAATTGACTGGTTCTTGCAGCGCTTTATCGAATTTCTGATGTCATTCCCGCAACTTCCGCTCTGGATGGCATTAGCGGCGGTCATTCCGAAAAATTGGAACTCCTTAAGCATTTTTATGGTGATGTCAGTGATCTTTGCGTCATTAGGCTGGACCGGCGTGGCGCGGGAAGTGCGCGGCAAAGTGATGGCGTTCGGCAGCACCGATTTTATTTTAGCAGCGAAAGAAATGGGCGCGTCAGATGCTCGCATCATCCTGAAACACCTGTATCCGAACTGCTTGAGTCATGTCATTGTGTCGCTGACGCTCGGCATTCCTGGCATTATTCTGGCGGAATCGTTCCTCAGCTTTTTAGGAATCGGCATTCAGGAGCCGCTGACCAGCTGGGGGTTTCTGATGAAAAACGCGCAGGCGTTGGAAGTGCTTGGCTCGTATCCCTGGATTTTAACGCCGGTCGGTTTTATTATCTTCGCGGTGTTAGGCTTCAATTTCCTCGGCGACGGCCTGCGCGACGCGGCTGATCCGTATTCGATTGTCTAAAAATAGGTAACTATTTAGCCCGTAGGGCTTCTGATATTGTAGCAGGCGAGTTCAGCACCGGTCTCTACCGCGTAGCGGTTGCGGGAGCGTATCGCCTACGGCGAAAATGCGGGATTGTGACGAGACATTTTCTACAATACCGCATCGCCTACGGCGAAAAATAGCTAAATAGTTACAAAAATAGAACACTGATGACGCTGATTGGGCTGATCTTCGCTGATTTTTTGCGTGCTAAACGGAGTCAGTGTTAAAAGAGCAAACAGGAGTGCCAAAGCTTGCTTTGGCTGCCAAAACAGTGACGGTGAGAACATGAAGAATGCTCAAAACAACAACGACATGCTCCTTGAAGTCAAAGGGTTAAAAAAATATTTTCCGATTCGCCAAGGCTTTTTGCAGCGCGAAGTCGGGAACATTCGAGCGGTGGATGACGTGAGCTTTTTCATCCGCGAAAACGAAGTGCTCGGCATGGTGGGCGAAAGCGGCTGCGGCAAAACGACGGTCGGGCGCACGGTGCTGCGCTTGTATGA
The DNA here is from genome assembly GCA_000739515.1 of Candidatus Moduliflexus flocculans. Taxonomy (GTDB): domain Bacteria; phylum Moduliflexota; class Moduliflexia; order Moduliflexales; family Moduliflexaceae; genus Moduliflexus; species Moduliflexus flocculans. The sequence goes on along the minus strand of DF820459.1, from coordinate 1,002,907 downwards.
TCCGACTGCCGGAGAAATCTGGTATCGCGCCAAAAGCGGGGAACGTCTGAATGTGGCGACGCTCAGCCCGAAAGAGATGAAGCCGCTGCGCAAAGAGATGCGCATGATTTTTCAAGACCCGTTCAGTTCCCTGAATCCGCGCCATCCGGTCAAAGAAATTATCGGCGAGCCGCTCGTGATTCACGGCATCGCCAAAGGGCGGCAATTGGAAGACCGCGTGGCGGAATTGATGGAAGCGGTGGGGCTGAATCCGTCGTACATGCAGCGTTATCCGCATCAATTTTCCGGCGGGCAGCGGCAGCGCATCGGCTTAGCGCGGACGTTGTCGCTGAATCCGCGCTTTATTATCGGCGACGAGCCGGTCTCCGCCTTAGATGTCTCCGTGCAGGCGCAGGTCTTGAATCTGATGCAGGAACTTCAGCGCAAATTGGGGCTGACGCTGCTGTTTGTGGCGCATGATCTGTCGGTCGTGGAACATATTTCGGATCGGATCGCGGTGATGTATGTTGGCCACATCGTCGAAATGGCGGAGACGCAGGAATTGCTGAAACACCCGCTGCATCCGTATTCTGAGGCATTGGTTTCCGCCGTGCCTCCGGCTGACCCGGATATTCATTATGATCGAATTATTCTGGAAGGGGACGTGCCCAGTCCGGCGCATCCGCCGTCTGGCTGCGTCTTCCATCCGCGCTGCCGGTATGCGCAAAAGCAATGTTCGGAAGAAATTCCGCAATTGACCGAAGTCACGCCGGGACATTACGCCAGTTGCCATTTCGCGAAAACGCTCAGTTTGAAAGGGATTACGAATTGAAACCCCACCCCCGTCCCCTCCCCAACAGGGAGGGGTGACTTTCCCCCTCTCCTTCGGAGAGGGGCAGGGGGTGAGGTTAGATAGGCAAGGGAAAATACGTTATGAAGAACATATTTGCGGTTTGTGCCTACGTATTAAGCATTTTTGGGGTAGCGTTCGTGCTGATTTTTCGCAGAAAAGACGCTTTTGCGGTGTACCATGCGAAACAGTCGTTGGGAATCGTGATTGCGGCGGTGTTGGCGCTTGTCGTTTGGGCGGTCGGCGGCTGGGCGATTTCCTGGATTCCCTATATCGGTTTTATTGTCGCGGTCGCCTGTTTTGCGTTGGTGATTGCGGCGTATCTCACGTTGGCGATCTGCTGGATCATTGGCATTAAATACGCCTGGCAGGGGCAGCAACAGCCCGTGCCGATTATCGGCGAGAGGATTTTGCGATACTTATAAAACACGACAACAAATTCGAGAAGGGAACGAATTTAAAAACCTCGGATTTCCCCTATTCGTTCCTTTCTCCAATTCGTTGTCGTTTTGGGAGCAATCTTATGGGCATCATCTTTGATGAGCAGCAGCGTCTTTTCCATTTGCAGGGTAAAGAGACCAGCTATCTGTTTTGCATTTTGAAAAACGAGCAATTAGGCCATCTCTATTTCGGCAAAAAGATTCATCCTCATCCGCATTTTGCCGCGAGCCTCCGCGTTATTCCTCGCGCCTTAACAACATGCGTCTATGAAGGCGATCTCGCCTTTTCGCTCGATTCGATGCCGCAGGAGTATCCGGCTTATGGCAAAACCGATTTCCGCCATCCGGCGTATCAGATCGAAAATGAGGACGGCAACACGATTTCGGAACTCGTCTATGTCAGTCATGTCATCCGCAAAGGGAAACCTGCGCTGCCGGGGCTGCCCGCCACCTACGTCGAGCGCGACGACGAAGCCGAAACGCTGGAAGTGACGCTTCGCGACCCATATTTGGATGTGTTCGCCACGCTGACTTATACGGTCTATGAGCAATTCAACGCGATCACGCGCAGCGTCCGGTTCGAGAATCGAGGAACGCAGCGCTTGCGCTTGCTGCGGGCGTTGAGCATGAGCGTGGATTTTCATGACGCGGAATTCGATCTGCTGCATCTGTCGGGCGCATGGTCGCGGGAACGGCATATCCAGACGCGTCGCCTGATGCCCGGCGTCCAGAGCATTGACAGCACGCGCGGCGCGAGCAGCGCGTTTTTTAATCCGTTTATCGCGCTGAAACGCCCGCAGGCTGATGAATTTCAGGGGGATGTCTATGGCTTCAATTTCGTGTATAGCGGAAATTTTTTGGCGGAAGTCGAAGTGAATCCGTATGACATCACCAGGGTCAGCATGGGAATCAACCCGTTCGATTTCACGTGGCTGCTTGCGCCGGGCGAGACGTTCCAGACGCCGGAAGTCGTGATGGTTTATTCGGACGCGGGCTTGAATGGCATGTCGCAAACGTTTCACGCGCTGTATCGCACGCGCCTCGCTCGCGGCGAATGGCGCGACAAGCCGCGCCCGGCGCTGATTAACAACTGGGAAGCGACTTATTTCAATTTTAATGAAGACAAAATTCTGTCGTTAGGCCGCGCCGCGCAGAAGCTTGGCATTGAACTCCTTGTGTTGGATGACGGCTGGTTCGGGCATCGCGACGACGATACGACCTCGCTTGGCGACTGGCTGGTGGATCGCAAAAAACTGCCGAACGGCCTGAAACATTTAGGGGAAGAAATCAATAAATTGGGGTTGCGCTTTGGTTTGTGGGTCGAGCCGGAGATGATCAACAAAGAGAGCGATCTGTATCGGGCGCATCCTGATTGGCTGATTCATGTGCCGAACCGGCGGCTTTCGCACGGACGCAATCAATTTGTGCTGGATTATTCGCGGCAAGAGGTGCGCGACGCGGTTTATGACATGCTGGTCAATATCCTGACCGACGCGCCGATTTCATATATCAAATGGGACATGAACCGCAACATGACGGAAATCGGCTCGGCGGGTTTGCCGAAAGAGCGCCAGAAAGAGACGGCGCACCGTTATATCTTAGGCTTGTATGAATTGTTGGAACGGTTGACGCAGCGTTTCCCGCAGATTTTGTTCGAATCGTGCGCCAGCGGTGGCGGGCGGTTTGATCCGGGAATACTCTATTACATGCCGCAAACCTGGACGAGCGATAATTCCGACGCCATCGAGCGGCTGAAAATTCAGTATGGCACGTCATTGGCGTATCCGCTGTCGGCGATGGGAGCGCACGTTTCCGCTGTGCCGAATCATCAGGTCGGGCGGATCGAACCGATTGACACACGCGCTAATGTCGCCTTTTTCGGTGCATTCGGGTATGAATTGGACATCGAGCGGCTGTCGCAGGCCGATCTTGACGCGATCAGCAAGCAGGTTGCGTTCTACAAAGCGCATCGCGCGATGATTCAGCAGGGGACGTTCTACCGGCTGACCAGCCCGTTCGAGCGGAATTATACCTGCTGGATGGTCGTGTCGCCCGATCGCCGCGAAGCGCTGCTTGCCTATTATAAAGTCCTCGCGCAGCCGAACCCGAAATTTTTGAGCGTGAAATTGCAGGGGCTTGCGCCGGAGATGCAATACGAAGTGCAGGATATGTTCAATCCGTTGAAGGCGAATCCGATGTATCTCGAATATATGCAGAAGCGCGGCCTGACTGAGCCGACGCTCCGCATGTATGGCGATGAACTGCTGCATCGCGGCTTTGCGCTGCCGATTGAGGTGATGAATGAAGGGGATTTCAGTTCGTATCTCTGGAAATTGACGGCGATATAGACGCAGACCTCACAGGTTTTCAAAACCTGTGAGGTCTCAACTAAAAAATATATGACATCTGAAAATATGGGGATTTTGTTGGGCGGGATCATTCCTGCCGTGTTGTTGGGGCTGTTTGGCGTGCTGCAAAAAATCAGCGCGAAGGCGGGAATCGGCACCGGCTATTATCTGCTGATTTTAGGTGTGACGATCACGATTTTAGGCGGCGTGTTTGCGCTGATCATGCCGGATCGCAGGCTGTCGTTTGCCTCGGCGGGCTGGACGGTGCTGACGGCCTGCGCCTGGACGGTGGCGACGGGCTTGATCGCGATTGCGTTGAGCAAATACCATGCCGACATCGCCAAATTAGTGCCGCTGTATAACATGAATACGCTGGTCACGGCGGGATTGGGACTGCTTATTTTCGTGGAGTGGCAGAATATCAATCTGCCGAAATTCGGATTGGGCGCGTTATTGATTATTATTGGCGGGATGTTAGTGGTGAAGGCATAATCCTTTGTAGGGGCAGACCCCTGTGTCTGCCCTATTTTGTGGGGCGAACACGGGGGTTCGCCCCTACAGGAATCATAACAATAGGAGAAAATCATGGCAAAACTTGCGTTTATTGGAGCGGGGAGTTTAGGCTTTACGCGCGGCTTGGTGCGCGATGTGCTGACGTTTCCGTTGTTGAAGGATGCGACGATCAGTTTGATGGATGTGAACGCGGAACGGCTGGAGTTTGCGAAAAATTCGGTGCAGCGGATTGTGGATATGGGGAACTATCCGGCCAAAGTCGAGGCGACGATGGATCGGGCGGAAGCTTTGAAGGGCGCGGATGTCGTGCTTTGCACGATTCTGGCCGGGGATGTGGATGTCTGGCGCTATGACATTGAGATTCCGAAACAATACGATGTAGATACGAACGTCGGCGATACGCGCGGGCCGTCTGGCATTTTCCGGGCGTTGCGCACGATTCCGGTGATGTTGGACATCGTGAAAGATATGGAGCAGTATTGTCCGAACGCGACGCTGTTGAATTACACCAATCCGATGGCGATGCTCTGCCGCGCCATGCAGCGCAAATCGTTTATTCAATTGACCGGTTTGTGCCACAGCGTACAGGGCACGGCGGCGATGCTGGCAGACTGGATCGGCGCTCCGCATGATGAAATCACCTACACCTGCGCCGGAATCAACCATCAGGCGTGGTATCTGAAATATGACTGGAACGGCAAAGACGCCTATCCGCTGCTGCGCGAGGCGGTGAAAAAACCGAACATTTACAACGAGGAAATCGTGCGGAACGAGATGTTCCTGCATTTGGATTATTATGTCACGGAATCGAGCGGGCACAATTCGGAATATAACTGGTGGTTTCGCAAGCGGCCTGATTTGATTGATAAATACTGTCTCCCCGGCACTGGTTGGAATCCGGGCGAATATGCCTATATTTTGAACGAATACGAAAAGGCCAAACACACCTGGAAAGATGAGGCGAAAAAGTGGTTTGCGAGCGAGACGCCGATCAGCTTAGAACGCGGGCATGAATACGCGGCGTATATCATCAATGCGCTGCAAGGCGGCGAGATTTTCGGGTTTAACGGCAACGTGTCGAATACGGGCTTGATTACCAACCTGCCGGAAGGCGCGTGCGTGGAAGTGCCGGTATTTGTGGATAAAGCGGGCTTCCATCCGGTGCATGTCGGAGCGCTGCCGCCGCAATGCGTGGCGCTGAACCATGTCAGCGTGATGGTGGAAGAGATGGCGGTTGAAGCCGCATTGACCGGCAATCCGCGCCTTGTGTTTCAGGCGATTGCCTACGATCCGCTGACGGCGGCAGTGCTGTCATTGGCGGAAATCAAGAAGATGGTGAATGAGATGCTTGCCAAAAACCGCGAGTATCTGCCGCAGTTCAAGCATTTTGAGGCGTAATAAATTGTATCGAAAAGGGTTTCCGTAGAGACGCCCCGCTGGGGCGTCTCTACCGTTATTGTTCCCACCTGCCGACTGCTGAGATGACCACCAATCGCCGCTGTTTTTCTTATAGAGAACATGCCGGATCGAACAACCTCTTGAATCTTTATCTTGACGAATAATGCCGGTATTGTTATGAGCGAGATCAGAGTAGTGCTTTCTGCCTATCCTGGGGTGAAAGCTATCGAATATTCACGAAGAATCCACTGTTTACGAGGGAAAAAAGATGTTATCGGAAAAACATATTGGTTTTATTGGCGCGGGAAATATGGCTGAAGCGCTGATTCGCGGCCTTGTAAAGCCATCCGGCGTCGTGCCTCAGGCGCAAATCGCCGCCAGCGACACTTCGAACAATCGGCTGACACTCATCGGTGATACATACAACATTCGGACATATCAGGAGAATAAGGCCGTCATCGAGAGCAGCGAAGTGATTATTTTAGCGGTCAAACCGCAGGTTATTCATGCCGTGCTTCAGGAAATCGCGGCGAGCGTTGACGAGACAAAACTTGTGATTTCCATTGCCGCGGGCGTGAAAATCGAGCGCATTCAGCAAATTTTACCAACAGCGCGGGTGGTGCGCACCATGCCGAATATCGCTGCGCTTGTTCATGCCGCAATGACTGCGATCAGCGCAGGCGCGCGCGCCACGCAGGAGGATATGGAAACCGCCAGCGATATTTTTAATGCTGTCGGCGAATCCGTGATTGTCGAAGAAAAACTGATGGATGCGGTGACCGGCTTGAGCGGCAGCGGGCCGTCGTACATTTTTCATATCATCAACGCGCTCGCCGATGCTGGCGTGAAAGTCGGCTTTTCCCGCGAAATCGCCCTGAAACTCGCCCGCCAGACGGTCTTCGGTTCGGCGAAAATGGCGATTGAAACCAACGAGCATCCGATGAAACTGCGCGACATGGTAACATCGCCGGGCGGCACGTCAATTACCGGCGTGTATATGCTGGAACGCGATGGCGTGACTGCTGCGCTCATCAATGCGGTCGAGGCCGCCACGCGCCGCTCTCAAGAACTCGGTGGCTAAACGCTGTCTGTTCCGTTGAAATGTCGTAAATACGCTCATATTTGTCTCATGGCGGTAAAGACGCCCCGGCGGGGCGTCTCTACGAAATAGTGCTTCATTTTCAACGAATGAATGTAAATAAAGTTTGTAACTACACAGGCATCATATTCTGATAAAATTTTACTTGATTTTAGTCAAGAAACACGAGTATAAAAATGTTCTATGGAAACACCTGTCATTGTCGTCTCTACCATTGAAGATCTGCCGCAAGCCCTTCGGATGATCGAAGACCTGTTGGGGG
>DF820459.1:995276-995947 GCA_000739515.1 Candidatus Moduliflexus flocculans | reverse complement strand
GTAACTACACAGGCATCATATTCTGATAAAATTTTACTTGATTTTAGTCAAGAAACACGAGTATAAAAATGTTCTATGGAAACACCTGTCATTGTCGTCTCTACCATTGAAGATCTGCCGCAAGCCCTTCGGATGATCGAAGACCTGTTGGGGGGGATCGAGCAACTCCAGGCTCGGATTGAAGCACTTGAAGCCGAAAATAAGCGTCTTCGGGATCAACTCCATCTGGATAGCTCCAATAGCAGCTTGCCCCCCTCATCAGATAAGGGGAGAGGGGGGCGCGCGACCCGGAGCCTGCGGACGCCGAGCGGGCGGAAACCCGGCGGGCAAAAGGGGCATCCCGGAACGACCCTGACACCGGTCGTGCAGCCCGACCACATCATCATCCATCCGGCGTCCCGCTGTGGCGGGTGTGGCGCTGACCTGTCGGCGACGCCCGTGACCCGTCTGGAAAAACGCCAGGTGTTTGAATTGCCCTCGTTGCGGCTTGAGGTGACGGAACACCAGACGGAGATGAAACACTGTCCGTTCTGCGCCCAGGAGAGCCAGGGAGCGTTTCCGGCGGAGGTGTCGCAGCCGGTACAATATGGGGCGCGCATGAAAGGCCTGTTGGTCTATCTCAATCACGGCCAACTCTTGCCGTATGACCGGACGACGGCATTGATCGAGGA
>DF820459.1:990549-994658 GCA_000739515.1 Candidatus Moduliflexus flocculans | reverse complement strand
TTTATGACGGACTTTCGCGTCCCGTTTGACAACAATCTCGCCGAACGCGATCTCCGCATGATCAAAGTCAAACAGAAGATTTCGGGTACCTTTCGTTCTCCAGAGGGTACCCGCGCATTCTGTCGCATTCGTGGCTTTATTTCAACGATCAAAAAACAGGGGAAGAACGTCCTTGAAGCCTTGACAAACACCTTCAAGGCTCTCCCCAATACAACATAGGCTGTGTAGTTACTAAAGTTTAAAAAATAACTTCGGCTTAGACCTCACAGGTCTCCAAGACCTGTGAGGTCTCTACCACGAACTTATTTTTTTACATTTTACTAAGGATGGAAAATTATTTATTTTGCATGGGAGGTTGACATGAATCCCTTGATTGGCCTTGCAAATCTGATAGACCTTGCGTTAGAGGTCTATATCTGGATCATTTTTATCGCGGTGATATTATCATGGATTCCCCGTTCGACCATGAATCCGAATACCGCGAAAATCGCGCGATTTTTTGATCGCGCTACTGAGCCGGTTTTTACGTTTTTCCGCAAAGTCTGCCGCCTGGATCGGTTCTCTTCTCCGATTGACATTGCCCCGCTTATTGTGATTTTAGCGATCTATTTTTTTCGCATGTTCGTCGTGCAGAGCATGCGGAATATGAACCCGCTCGGCAATCTACTGCACGCGTTGTTTTATACAGTGTATTTCCTGTTGAATATTTATTTTTGGATCGTCGCGTTTGCGGCAGTCGTCGTTGTGGCAGCCTGTTTCTGGCCGCACCACCCGATTGCGCAGATACGAATTCCGCTGCTTGACAGGCTGACAAGACCAGTGTTCGAATTCTTCAGGCGCGTCTTACATTCGCCGCTGGAAATTCACATCCAGAATGCCGCAATGCCCCTCGACGCGGCTCCTTTCCTCTCGCTGCTCGCCATTTACCTGCTCAAGCGGCTGCTGCTCGCGCTAACAATGTCCGTGTAGCTGACACTGTCAGACACCTTCGCGGTGTCTGACATGCTTAGGCCTCAATCAACGCGTTCAATTTTTTCAACTGACGAATTTGCTTCAGGGCATCTTTCAACTTCGGCGGTTGGGCGCTGATGCCGAAACCGCCGCAGCCAACACCATTAATTGCGCAAAAAGACACGCCGACGCCGTCCTGTTGGGAGAACGACACGCCGGGCGCAACCTGCACAGCGGGAAGCTTGAGAGCGTCACAACAGAAGCCAACGGAGAGTATTCGAATGAACTGACGTGATCGAATTATCGCAGATTCGGTCATTTTAACAGGAAAGCCTGTCGCGAAAGGCACGTGGTTAACGGTGGAATTCATCATAGACCTGCTAACGCAAGGATGGCCTGAATCTGAAATCTTGGCAATTATCCAGGCTTGAGTTCTGAGGATATTCGGGCGTGTCTGTTGTTGAAGAACGCCGCATTCGCATGAGAAGATTGCTTGCGAGTTCAAGCTCAGAATGATCTTGAACTATAACAGCCGCTCGTAATATTGTGACGTGCCGGTATCGAGGATTTCTTGAATGATTTTTTCCGTGACCGCGCCGACGCCTTTGATGGTGCGGAGCGTGCCGCGCAACGTCGGGAGCGGCTCGCGCATGGCGGCAATCGAGTGCGCGGCGTAGCTGTATGGCGATTTCTCCTGCCCTTGCAATTTCACCAGATAATCAAGCTGTTCCAGAATGAGAACGACCAATTCGGTCGGCGTCATCAGGTCGCGAATCAGCGTGGCGGGCATCCGTTTCGGAATTTTGTACTGCTTCGCAATCGCGGAGATCGTCTGATATAGCGCGTGATAATAGTCTGGAAGCGCCGCGCCGTACTGATGCCCCGGATAAATCATGTCGTACGCGGGCAGGCGATCCGGGAAATGCTGCCGCAGTATCTCATACACGCGGGTTTTCTGTTTCCCCTCTTTCAGCGTCATGCCGCCGAACACGACATAATCAAGGCCGATGTCGGCGGCACGGCGAAACGCGGCGTCTATCATCTGGGGCGTGTCAGTGACAAACGGAATCACCGGCATCAAAAACATGCCGCACAGCAAGTCTGCCCGTTTCAACTTTTCCAGCGTTTTGAGCCGTTCTGTCGGCGAGGGAACGCCCGGCTCGATAATCTGGCTGATGGCATCATCTACCGACGAAAAGCTCATGCTGACACACGCTCGCCGCTGCTGATGGATGTGCTGTAGCAGATCGCGATCCCGTTCCACCAACGTAGATTTGGTCAAGACATGCGCCGGCAGGCGGAATTCCGCCAATAATCCCAACGCTTTGCGCGTCAATTGATACTCCGCTTCAACCGGCTGATAGCTGTCGCCAACGCCGCCGCCGACCATCACCAATCCGCCGCTCATCGGCGTCCGTCGCCGTTTCGGATCAAGCTCGCGGCGCAGCAAGTCAATCGCATTGATTTTGACCGCCACTTCCTCGCCGAATTCGCCTTCTACATAATAGCCTTCGGCGCGTCCGTCGCAGTAAACGCAATCATGCGTGCAGCCGCGATAGAGATTCATGCCGCAGCAGGATAAAAACCAGGAATCGAGATGTTTCTGTTTCCGTAAAATGGATTTGGCGGTTATTTCCTTGATAGTCATATTCAAAAGCCTTCATAGAGAGGATTGACATGATGAACATGATTGGTTTTTGCTCGATTTTTTCAGAATTTAAAAATCTGACAAGGCGTAACTGTTTAGCCCGTAGGGCTTGAGGTGTTGTAGAAGGTCATTCCAGAAGAGCGCTCTACCGCGTAGCAGCTGCGGAGGGCGTATCGTCTACGGCGAATGACCGCGTGATTGTGGATGTCGCGTTCTACAAGACCTTATCGCCTACGGCGAAACACTGCTAATAATTACTAACTGATGTTACGCAGCGCCGCCGACAATTCCCCTCCTGGGAGGGGCAAGGGGTGGGTTCGTCCGTGAGTGATTGCTCGTGTCAAGAACCCNAACGTCCTTGAAGCCTTGACAAACACCTTCAAGGCTCTCCCCAATACAACATAGGCTGTGTAGTTACAATTTATCATAATAGTGACGAACGACTTCCTCTTAATAGCATGGGGGATGGAATGACGCATCTTTTCCATATCATTTTAGGATTAGTGAATGCTCGGGGAGGGATTTTGCTGATTGACGAATTCGAGAATGGGTTGCATCATGAGATTCATCAACAGATATGGGAATTGATATTCGACCTCGCTACACAACTGAACGTTCAAGTCTTTGCGACGACCCATAGCAATGATACGATAGAAGCGTTAGAAAGAGCTGCATCTTTAAAAAAATATGAAGAAAACATAAAGCTTATAAAATTGAAATCAGTACCGAAGACAGGAAGAATAAAGCCTGTGGAATTGGATAGTCGTTCTCTCAAATCTCTTATTGAACAGGATATTGAGGTGAGATAGAATAATAGATATGAGAAAAATTCTCAAGGTAGAAGGGATTAATGATAAAAAGGTCATAGAAAAGCTTCTGGGGAGGCGAAAAATAGGGTTCGAAAATTTTGAGATACAAGAATCCCCTAACGTTGAGAGATTGCTTAATGTTCTGCCAGACATGATACGGTTAGGGAATTATGATGTCATCGGGGTTATTCTGGAAAAGTCTCCAAAAAATTTTAAAAAAATCAGGATATGTCAATATTCCAAACGAACCTGATGATCGAGGCATTATCTTAAAAGATGAAAATGATGAATTACCCATTATCGGTATTTGGCTTATGCCTGATAACAAAATCAATGGCAGGATAGAGGATTTTATACGTTTCTTAGTTCCCGCTGATGATGAGCTTTTGCCTATCGCAGAAAAGAATGTTGAGATGTTGATCAAAAAAGGAATAAATCGGTTTAGCGTTCCGCATAGATCAAAAGCACTTATTCATACATGGCTTGCCTGGCAAGAGAAACCCGGTACGCACTTAGGCCAGGCGATTACTTACAGAATGGCCAAAACCCAGCAACACATTCTTAACGATGGAAATGCAAGTGATTTCATCGACTGGTTGAAAAAATTATTCACTGATGTTACGCAGCGCCGCCGACAATTCCCCTCCTGGGAGGGGCAAGGGGTGGGTTCGTCCGTGAGTGATTGCTCGTGTCAAGAACCC
>DF820459.1:971680-990494 GCA_000739515.1 Candidatus Moduliflexus flocculans | reverse complement strand
ACTGATGTTACGCAGCGCCGCCGACAATTCCCCTCCTGGGAGGGGCAAGGGGTGGGTTCGTCCGTGAGTGATTGCTCGTGTCAAGAACCCACCCCCAACCCCTCCCCGGAGGGGAGTGTGCGGTCATTCGTCTCGAATCGGCTGCGTAACATGAGTTATTCAGATAAACGCTGCAAAATTTTACAGCGAATGCGCCCCCAAATTTTTCAGGCGTTCCTGCACTTCATCCACTAATTCTTCCCATTCAGGCTCATTTCCCTGACGTTCCAAAAAGATGTGATATTGTTCGGTGGCCGCCGGAAACTGGCCGCAGAGTTCGTAGGTCTTGCCGAGGTTGTAGTAAATTAATTGCGATGCCGCGCCAAGCGCAATCGCCTGTTTCCAGGAGGAAATGGCTTTGGTATAATCGCCGAGCTTGACGTAACAAATTCCCAAATGGTTGTGGAGCGAGGCGTCATTCGGCTCGATTTCGATCAGTTGCTTGAGCGTGAACAGCGCTTTTGAAAAGAGTTCCTTGCTGCGATACGCTTCGTACAGATTCCAGAGCGCTTTCATCGGATCAGACAGCAACTCCACCGCCTGTTCTAATTTCGCAATCGCTAAATCAATTTTGCCTTGTTTTAAATAGAGCGTTCCGAGATTAAAAAACGCTTTCCCGTAATTCGGATCAAGCTCGATGGCGCGTTGATAGGCGTCAGTCGCCTGCGGAATGCGTTCTTGCAAGGTGTAGGCGATGCCAAGATTGAAATATGTTTCCGCTCGATTCGGAGCGGCGTCAACCGCCTGTTCTAACGTGGCAATTCCCTCTTCTAGCCGCCCTTGTTTCACATAACGAATCCCCGCGCGCAGCAGTTCTTCCGCGGAAACGCTTTCTTGCTCTTCTTCACGCGCGTGCTCCTGCTCAATAATAGCATCTTCTTCGCCGAGATCATGCGGTGTCATCTCGGCTTGAGGCTCTTGAATATCCCCTTCTTGCTCCAATTCGGCGAACGTTTCGTATTGTGACGCGTCGTCAGATTCAGCGTCGTTGCTATTATCAGAATTCACGCTTGCGATATCGATCCCCTCCGCGATATTTTTGCCGCGGATCTCCTGAATAATTTCCAGCATGGACTTTTCTTGCGCAGGCTGCGCAGGCGCTTTGCCGCGAATCTCTTGATACAAATCGGCGGTCGCTTTTTCTTTCGCTCTGCCGGGAAACTCCACCACATTGGGATAACGTTCTGGAGGCGTCAAGGCCGTTAATTGAGGCTTCTCTGGTTGAGCAGACGGCGGCTCGGCAGTTACGCGCGAGGTTTTTCTATTCGGCTGGCTCTGAGGCGAAGGCGTGGCTGTTGCCGCCGCGCCGCGCTGCGATACGGAGCTTTTGGCAGCGGCTTTCATTCCTTTTCGAATCAATAAAACTTCAATACTCACCATCATTATTAAGCCGAGAAGAACATAAATCATACAAAATATAAACATCAACGTCAGCATGCTGACGCAGAATTATCATTGATTGAGATCGTATTGGGAGAAAGAGTTCATCATAAATCACAATATCTACGAATTTCTAAGATTATGCCTAAAATTCGACATTCTTGTCAATAGTTTTGTTGTGACGCGATGGAAAAATCTTGAATAACCCTGACAGAGTTTATGTACATTACGCTTATCGAAGGGAACGTTTCAACGAGAACGCCACAGTCCTGCTGTCCTTCAAGGAAGCAGGACTGTAAAGCATGACATGTCAGTCGAGGCGGGCTAATTTTTCGTAAATCGGGACAAGAGCATGATAGCTGTCTTTGAAAATCTCGTATAATTGTTCATAACGCCCGCGGTTCGCGTCGTTCGGCGTGAAGACATCGCTGAGTTTTACTAATTCTTCCGCCACGAGAATATCTTTGAAAATGCCGACGCCGATGCCGCCCGCAATCGCCGCGCCGAGCGACGTCGCTTCTTCCAGCATCCGAATCCGCAGAATATTGCGCTGAAACACGTCGGCCTGAATCTGGCAGAAGAGCCGCCCTTTTGCGCCGCCGCCCAGCACCCGCACTGCGTCAATCGCTACGCCTTGATCGAGAAACGTGTCAACAACCGTGCGCAGGCCAAAAATCGTGCCTTCCAGCAGCGCCCGCGTCAGGTCTGCCCGTTTATGGCCGCGACTCAGACCAATATACGCGCCCCGCGCATTCGGATTCCAATACGGTGTGCGTTCGCCTAACAAATACGGCAGAAAGAGGAGGTTATGCGAGCCGGGGGGCGTGGATTCGGCTTTCAGATTGAGGATGTCAAAGGCGCTGACGCCCGCCTCTTTCGCGGCGCGAGCTTCGGTCTGGCCGATTTCATCCCGGAACCATTGATACGCGCCGCCGACGCATTGCATCGTGCCAATCGGCATCATCATCTTCGGGTCAACATGGCAGAAGGTGACGGTGCGCCGTTTCGGGTCAATCAGCGGCTTCGGCGTTGCGAGCGCGATCCACGACGACGAGCCGATATAATTATAGGCGCTTCCTTCCCGCACGACCCCCGCACCGACCGCCGCGCAGCAGCCATCTGCCGCGCCGATGACGACCGGCGTGCCGGGGCGCAAGCCGACTTCCCGGCTGGCGGCGGTGGTCACTTCGCCCACCACTTCAATCGAAGGACGCGCCTCCGGGAAAATCTCGAACGGCAGGCCGGTCGCCGCCACCATTTTCGGCGACCACTCCTGTTTCACCAAATCGAACGCATTCGTGCCGGAAGCGTCGGTGTAGTCGGTCACGAAATTGCCGGTAAGCTTCGCGACGAGATAATCTTTCGCATGAAGAAATTTATGCGCTTGTTTAAAAAGATCGGGCTGATGGTCGCGAATCCACATCACTTTTTCAATTGTGTAGGATGGGCTGATCGGGTTGCCGGTAATCTCGTAGGTTTCTTCGGTGGAGATGCGCGCGGCAATATCCGCCGCCTGCTTGTCGCTGCGCATGTCCGCCCAGATAATGCACTCCCGCAGCGGCGTCCCGGCGTTATCCACAAGCACCGCGCCCATCATCTGGCCGCTGAAGCTGATCGCCGCCACGTCCGCCGGAGCGATTTTGCTTTTTTCTAACAGGCGTTTCGTGGAAACGCAGGTCGCCTCCCACCAGTCGTTCGGGTTTTGTTCGACCCAATTATGTTTCGGGTAATGCGTCTCATAGCCGTAAAAATCGCTGGAAATCAATTCGCCGTCGGACGAATACAACGTGGCCTTATTGCCCGTCGTGCCGAGGTCATGCGCAAGCAGATAACGTGTGGTCATATCGTTATGTCCTTTCTAATAAGTTTTCTTGAAACTTCACAGGTCTTGGAGACCTGTGAAGTCTGGCGTTATGATCTGAACGAAACCAGCATGGCCGCAAAAGTCAAGAAGATTTTCCGTGATTATGAAACGGCAAAGATCGGGCTGTGACGTTCGATAAAAACGTGTCGTTTCGATCAGAACTTAACAGCCCTGCCTCTTATCCTTGCCATTCTTGCAGGCCGTTAAAAATACGAGATCGCGCTGGCGAATAAACCAGCCTTCGCGATTGAGCGCTTTGTCCTGATTAACGGTGGCAATCGCCTCCTCAAGCGACATCCAGACGAGCTGAAAGCCGTGCGCAATTTCGCGCTCGGTGAAATCCGGCGTGCCTTTCGAGAGAATTTTGCCGGTAAAACAATACGAGGTCTGCTGAAAATCGGCGGCGCGATATTCGACCACCTTGCCGAGTTCGCCAGTGATTTCCACCGCGCTGCCGACTTCTTCCCGCGCTTCGCGGATCAACGCCTCCACGCGATTTTCGCCCGGCTCAATGCCGCCGCCCGGCAGTTTGTGAAAACGGTATTTCGAGACATATAACAGCGGAATCAGGCCGCGTTCGTCGAATAAGACGGCGCGCGCCGCCTCGCGATATTCGCGGACTTCCGCAAGAATCAGGTCTGGCTCTTTGATTTCGGCTAAAAGTTCCATCTATTTATTGCCCTCCTGTTGCAAGCGCAATGGCTTGTTCTAAGGTCATGTCACGGCCTTTGGCAAAGGCGGCGGCAAAGGCGTCTGCGCCTAATGCGCTACGTATTGCGGCTTCAATGCGATCATATTCGCGCTGCACGGCCAGGTCTTCTTTGTAAATCAGACTGACAATTTTCGGGCGAAGGTGTTCGATTGCGCCTAACAGAAGAACGGCTCGTTCTTGGTGCCCTTTTCCGTCGGCGATCCCGGCAAATCCGATCAGGCAGGCCGCTATGCCGATTTGATCCGCTTGCCGCTGGAACGCTTGCAGGCTGTCTGAAAAATACGCACGCGCCGTTGACCATTGCTGCTGGTGCAGCGCCACGCGGCCTAAGCCGTTGAATTGCCACGCAGCGGCGAACGCATTGTCCCATTTTTGTATAATCGTCAGCGCTTCGACATACGCGGCGCGCGCCTGTTCGTAGCGTCCCTGCATATCAAAAAGCGTCCCCAGAATGCTGAGAGCATAGGAAATCATGCGTGAATTTTCCAACTGCCGGGCGAGTGTCAGCGTATGTTCATACAACTCTTGCGCGGTGGCATATTCCTCCTGCAACATGGCAATTTGCCCTAATAGCATGTTCCCGCAGGCGACCGCATCAAGATTGCCGGTTTCCTGTCCTAACGCGAGGCATTCCTCCGCGTATTTTCGCGCTCCGTCGGCGTCCTGCTCCATGCTCAAGAGCCATCCGTATTTCCACAGCGCGTTGGAAAGCTCTTTGGCGTTCCCGATTTGCCGATACAAGGCCATGCTTTCCTCATCCGCCAGCACTTTTGTCAGCCAATCGCGGCTTTCCTGATCATAAGTGCGCTTATCCCAAAAGATGCCAAGCGCGCCTGCCAGACGCAGCGCGATCTCTCGATCATGGTGGAGAGACCATGTCAGATCAGCCCGGAAGTTATTGGAATCCGCATCCAGGCAAGCTAGCCATTTCACTTGTTCATGTGTATCCCAATACGGTTCACCCTTTTCGAGCAGCGCTAAAAAATAGCGGGCATGCTGCCGCCGGACAATCTCTTCCTCGCCGCTCTCTTTCAATCGTTCCAACGCATATTCCCGAATGGTTTCCAGCATCGCAAAGCGCGGCGTTCCACAACTTTCCGCGTGCGTGATTAAATGATGGTCTGCCAGTGCTTGCAGCCCGTCGAAGACATCGACATCGTCGTTGAAGCGGCACACGGCTTCGGCGGCCTCGATCGACCAACCGCCGACAAAGACGGCGAGCCGGCGAAAGACCGTTTGCTCTTCAATGCTCAATAAGTGAAAGCTCCAGGTGATCGTGTTGCGCAGCGTTTGCTGTCGGATCGGGCGATCTCGTTCGCCGATGGATAAAAAACGCAACGGGCATTCCAAATATGCCAGCATGGCCTTTGGCGAGAGGAGTCGGGCGCGGGCGGCGGCTAATTCAATGGCTAACGGCAGGCCATCCAGCCGGGCGCAAATCTGTGCGACAATTAGCGCGTTTTCATCAGTCAGCCTGAAATTCATGGCAGCAGCTTGCGCGCGCTCGACAAACAGCCGGATCGCTTCGAAACGGGTGACGCTCTCGAAGGAGGGAAGATGGGCAGGATCAGGCAGACGCAGCGGCGGCACGAGGTAGGCATGTTCCCCGGAAAGCCGCAGCACGGCGCGACTGGTGGCTAAGATTTTGAGGCCAGGCGCGGCGGCTAACAGGGCATGTAATATTGAGGCGGCGTCGAGAAACTGCTCAAGATTATCTAACACCAATAGCAGGCGTTTCTGATGCAGATAGGTTGCCAAGGCCTCTAATGGCGGGATGCTGCCAGTGATTTGCAACCCCAATACCTGCGCGATTATCGGCGCGACAAAATCAGGATTGGCGATGGGGGCGAGCGAAACAAAAAATACGCCATCGGCGAATTGGCGCATCATGCGTTCCGCCGCTTGCAAACTTAAGCGCGTTTTGCCAGAGCCGCCGGGACCGGTGAGCGTGACGAAGCGAACCGCCTTCCGCGAAAGCAGGCCGATCACTGCCGCAACTTCTGCCTCGCGTCCGATAAAGGTGGTGGTTTGCGCCGGAAGGTTATTGGGCGGAAAAACCGGCGCGGCGATTTCGGCGTGGGTGTGAGTGTCATTGTGTGTATTGTTGTTCGAAGGCTGGCAGTTGAGAAGGTCACGATAGAGCGCCTGCGTTTCCGGCTCTGGCTCCGCTTCAAACTCTTCCCGCAGGATGTGCGCGCATTCCTGATATTGCTGTAGCGCCGCCTCGCGTTGATGGGCAGCGGCATACACGCGCATCATCTCACGGTGCGCGTCTTCTTCCCAAGGACAGACCTCGACACAGCGCTGCGCATATTGAATCGCCGCGGCCATGTCGCGCTGGGCAGTATAATGGCCGATAAGCTGGCGCAGCGTCTCGACCATCTGCTGGCGCAACTGGTCGGTATGCGCCGTCTGCCACTCATCGAATGCGAGACAATCTGGCAACGTAAAGCCGCGCAAGAAATCATCCTGATAAAGTTTGACAGCGGCCTGAAGCGAGGGAAGGCGTTCTTCTACGGAGATTGTTAGCGCATAATGATTGTTGGGATGATTGAGCAGGCGTTGAAATTCCTGCACATCCACAAACAGGGCGGAAGAGGAGTTGATGGCGATGTCGCGGCGGCAAATGGCAAACCAGTCGTCGCCGAGCGCGTGCGTGAGTGTCTGTAAGGCGTCGCGCAGATTAGCGAACGCGCGTTCCGCCGGGAAATCCGGCCAGAAGAGCGTCGCCAGCGTTTCGCGGCTCTGGGGCTGGCGGCTGACCGCAAGATACGCGAGCAAGGCGAACGCTTTACGCGTCTTCAAGGCTATGCGCTTGCCATTCAATTCCACTTGCGGAGCGCCGAATAAGGTGAGTTTCAGGGATGACATACATCACACTCCTGAAAAATGATGCCCTGTTCGCTATCGTCGCAGTTTTTCGACGATTTTTCGACGAAACCGGGTTATTATACTTTTGTTAGGAAGTGAACTTTTGTTGGTACAAAAAGCGTAGATACCGCGTGAATTCTTGTCAAGAAAAACCTGCAAATTCGCGCTTCCGATGAATGAAATGAATAGCGTGCCTGTTTCATCGGAAGCGCAGAACGAAGAAAGGAGGGAGCCGCTATGGCCGTTATTACGATTTCGCGTCAATATGGCAGTGCCGGGGACGACATTGCGCGTCAGGTCTGCGAGGCATTAGGCTATCGCTATTTCGATAAGCGGGCCTTAGAGCGCATCGCCTCCTCAATGGGGATGGCAGAAGGCGAGTACGTTGATTTTATGGAAGACGCCCTTCAGCCTCAACCAGCGTGGAAAGAGTTTTTAAGTCGAATTCGCTACTTCCCTACTGTCAATGTTGTGCCAACAGTCGTCAGGATTCCCGAAGAAAAATTTGCGAAAACCGTCAGTTGGGGAGAGAATACGACCGGAGCGACGGTCAAACAGGTGCGGTGGTTGAGCGAAGAGGAAGAAAGCCAGTTTATTCGAGATGTCGTGCTGAATGCGTATCAGGAAGGAAACTTCGTGATTGTGGGGCGCGGTGGGCAAGTGATTCTCAAAGACAAGCCGGGCGTGCTGCATGTGCGGATTGTCGCGCCGGAAGACGCGCGGACGGAGTCTGTCGCGGCGCAGCAGCATCTCAACAACGAGGCGGCGAGAACGCTGATTCATCAGCATGATCGGGCTGCCGCCGATTATATCAAGCGATTGCATCATGCTGACTGGGATGATCCGCTATTGTATCATCTGATCATTAATACCAGGACGAATACGCCTGATCTGGCCGTGCAGATGATTCTGACGGCGGCGCGGCATATTTTAGCAGCAACGACCGCCGAGCCGGGCATGATGGGGTTTCAGTATAAGACCAGAAAGGAGACGCAATCTGCCAGAGTTGAGGCATAAAAACTGACTCTGAGATGAAATTCCTGTTGGCGAAAGTGTTGCCAGATACGCGAGCGTATGCAAGAGACCTCACAGGTCTTAAAGACCTGTGAGGTCTATGCGGAAGTTATTTTTAAATGATACTCAGCTTTCAGGAGGGTAATCGCATGAACTTGGTGATCGGAGCAACAGGCTTTTTAGGGAATGAAATATGCCGTCAATTGGCAGAACAAGGGAAACCAGTGCGGGCGCTTGTCAGACACACCTCTGATCAGGCGAAAGTTGACGCCCTCAAAGGATATGGCGTTGGAATCGCGCAGGGGAACGTGCGGGATCGCGCCTCCTTAGATGCGGCATGTCGAGGCGTCACTGCCGTGATCTCGACCATTTCATCCATGCCGATGTCGTATCAGCCAGAGGAAAATAACATCCAAACCGTTGATATTGACGGCGTGACGAACCTGATTCACGCCGCCAAAGCCGCCGGAGTGAAACAATTTATTTACACCTCGTTTTCAGGCCAGATTGACCGTGATTTCCCGCTCAGAAATGCGAAACGCACCGTCGAGCAGCGCTTGAAAGAGAGCGGGCTGACCTATACGATTTTGCGTCCAAGCTACTTTATGGAAGTCTGGTTGAGCCCGTCCGTCGGGTTTGACTATGTCAACGCGAATGTCAGGGTTTATGGCGCGGGACATAATCCGATCAGTTGGATTGCCATTCGCGACGTGGCGCAATTCGCGGTGATCAGTCTGGAGAATCCGGCGGCGCGAAATGCCACGCTTGAAATGGGCGGCCCCGAAGCCCTCAGTCCGCTTCAAGTTGTGAAAATCTTCGAAGAGGTCAGCGGGAAATCGTTCAAGACCGAATATGTGCCGGTTGCCGCGCTGGAAGAACAACAGAAAGGGGCAACAGACCCGATGCAGCAATCGTTTGCGGCGCTCATGCAGTGTTACGCGCAGGGGGATGCCATCAATATGCAGACCACGCTCAGGGTATTTCCCCTGCATCTCACATCGGTTAAGGAGTATGCGAAACGGGGGCTGAAGAGGACATAAGTGTTCGAAGCGTTCAGAAAAAGCCAAACCTATCGTAAGATAGGGGCAGAAAGCTGCGGGTCCGCGACAGCGGATAGCCGGGTTGCCTGAAGAAGGGCGACTCGGCTTTTTTGTTGTGTGTCGGAAACTATTTATGTCGGTCGAAACTCCAATTTCGACCGACAACATAGGGCGTAAAAATTCTATTTTCACAGGAGGTTTCGTATGAGTACGCAAATGAAGCAACGCATGATGTGTGTGACGATGCTCGTCACAATAGCCGTTCTGCTTTTCAGCGGAGCGGCGGCCAGTTCCGAGCCAGCAGCCGGAGCAACGCAGGTGCGCGAAACGGACGGCGCAACGATGGTCTATGTGCCGTCCGGAGAATTTCTGATGGGCAGCCCGATGCTCGGAGGAAATTCTAATGAATGGCCCCAGCATATCGTGTACCTTAACGGCTTCTGGATTGACCGCACCGAGGTGACGAATCGTCAATTCGAGACGTTCGTGCAGGCGACTGGCTACCGCACTAAAGCCGAGAGAGAGGGGAGCAGCTATGTGCGGGTAGGGCTGAGTTTGGTGGGGGGGATACGACTGGTGAAGGGAGCGGACTGGCGTCATCCCGAAGGGCCGGGCAGCAGCATTGCGGGCCGCGAGAATGAGCCGATGATTCAAACCGCCTGGGAAGATGCTCAGGCTTACTGTGAATGGGCGGGCACGCGCTTGCCGACTGAGGCGGAATGGGAGAAGGCCGCCTGCGGCGTTGATGATCGGCGCTATCCGTGGGGAAATGAGGAACCGAACTGCCACTATGCAGTGATGCAAGACAGCCGCGGTGTGGGCTGCGGGCAAGGGTGGAAACCCTGGCCAGTTGGTAGTAAACCGGCGGGTACCAGCCCTTATGGCGCATTGGATATGGCCGGCAATGCGAATGAGTATGTGGCTGACTGGTACAATGAACAGTACTATGCGTCCTCCCCGGTCAGTAGTCCGCCTGCTCAGAAAGGGCCGCGGCCTGGAGCGAAGGAAAGCGGGCCCGCAGAGGTTCGTACAGCGCGGCGGCCCGGGCCGCCAGCGCCGCCGCCCGTTCATGGTCTTCCCGCAGACCGCGGACTGCCGCGGCCAGCCGGTATGCCTCCGGGGCCATCGACGCCACGATCGCATCGACGTCGGTCTGCGGCGTGATCGGACCGGCCGCGGCCAGGAAGTCGCCCAGCACATTGTCGAAGCCGGGAACGCCCGCGAATTGCTCCAGCGTCGCGCGCCACGGCCCGTACGTGTCGCCGAAGCGGAGCGCGTCGCGCAGCAGGGCGACGTGATCGGGCAGCGCCGCGGGATAGCGCGTGAGGGCCAGCAACGTCTCAACGTCGTAGGGTGTCCGCTGGCGCTGCCAGCGCCACGCGCGCTCGGCCTGCTCCATCCACGTTCGCGCCGCGGACGGTTCGACTTCCGCGGTCAGGTGGGCCAACCACTCGGCGGCCCGCGCGGCGTATACGTCGGTGTATTCGAAGGCCGGGACGCGGTTGCGCAGGTCCACCGCCGCTTCGTACGCCCGCGTGGCCCGGGCGATCGCGGCGGCGCGGGCCTCGGGGCGGGACTCGGTCGCGGCGTACCACGCTTGCACGGCCTGCCGGGCCGCGCCGAACAGGCATTGGACCTCCAGCCGCCGGGCCGCCATCACGCGCACGGGATCGAGCAGCCGTCGTCGCGCCGCGGCGGCATCGCTCAGGGCCGTGCCGTAGTCTTCGCGGCCGTACGCCGCCTGGGCCGCGAACTCGTGTTGCACGCCGGTCCAGTTTCGCGCGGCCAGCCAGCCGCACCCGACGGCGGCGACCAGGACCACGAACACCGCGAGTTGTGCCGCGGCGGCGGGCTTACAAGCCGACGCGTCGCTTCGGGCCGCGGCCGACGCCGGTGACCCGCCCGTCTGCGCCGGCGGCCCATTCCGGCAGGCTGCCCACAACGTCCCCAACAGAGTGAAGAAGATGGCCGGGACACCCGGCAGGCGCAACGCGCTGCCGAACGCGGCGTCACCGAGAAGCGCCACGACGGACGCCAACAAACTCCGCAGCGGCCACGGCGAGTCGTCCGCGGGTTGGGGCCCGCGCGCGGTTGGCGCGCCCGGGCCGCGGGGGCCGGCGCGGGCCCGCATGGCCGCCACCGCGGCCGCGATCGTCGCGATCATCCCGCCGACCCACGTCACCCCGCCCACCAGCCCGATCTCGGCCAGAATCTCGAACAGCTCGTTGNCAACGCAGGTGCGCGAAACGGACGGCGCAACGATGGTCTATGTGCCGTCCGGAGAATTTCTGATGGGGAGTTCTGGGATGGAAGGAAAAAATGAAGAATGGCCGCAGCATACCGTCTATTTAGACGGGTTCTGGATTGACCGTACCGAAGTCACCAACCGCCAGTTCGAAAAGTTTACCGCGGCAACCGGCTACCGCACTGAGGCCGAGAAAGACGGGAGAAGCACAGTGTTTGTAGGAGACAGTTCTCCGTATGCTCAAATGGTAAACGGGGCGGATTGGCGTCACCCTGAAGGCCCGGACAGCAGCCTGACCGGATGCGAGGAGTGTCCGGTGGTGCATGTCTCCTGGAACGATGCTCAGGCTTACTGCCAGTGGGCGGGCGGACGCCTGCCGACCGAGGCGGAATGGGAAAAAGCCGCCTGCGGCGTTGATGGACGGCGCTATCCCTGGGGAAACGAAAAGCCGAGCTGCCGGCATATCGTGATGCAGGACAGCAGCGGCGTGAGTTGCGGACAGGGGCGAAGACCCTGGCCGGTGGGGAGCAAACCAGAAGGCGCGAGTCCGTATGGCGCATTGGACATGCTCGGCAATGTCTGGGAAAAGGTGGCTGACAGTTATGCTCCTGACTACTACGCGCATTCCCCGGCCAGCAATCCGCAAGGCATGGAGAAAGGGAATCTTACCCAGACGCGAGGCGGGTCATGGATAGAATTAGAGAAATGGGGCGTTCATCATTGCACCCATCGCGATACGCCGTATGTTCAAACGTTCAGAGCGAACCTCGGCGGTTTTCGGTGCGCGATGTCAGGGGCGACGACTGGCATTCCGGTTGAGACAGCGGCAGCAGTTTCTGAGCCGACAAGCCGGGTCTTGTTTATCGGCGACAGCGACGTGCGTTTTCTGGATCGCTACCTGCCGAAATTGGCGGCCTCTGGCGATACGCCCATGATCATTCAGAGCAAGGCGTTTGCATCAGATGAAATGTGGCTTGGTTTCTATTATATGCAAGGGAAATACACACTGCAAGACATCGCATCCGGTCAGTGGAAATTTGTTGTGCTCCAGCAAGACCTTGATCAAACATGGCAAATAGCAAACACCTTTTGTGCGTATGCGGGCAAATTTCACAAGGCTGCTGTCAAGGCTGGCGCGGAGACGGTGCTCTTGCTCCCCTGGGATAACCCTGCGACGCCATCTCCCACCCTGCAAGAGATTGCCGACGTGTTCACCACATGCGGAACAGAGTTGGGAGTGAAAGTCGCGCCGGTCGGACTGGCCTTTGAACGCGCGAGCCGGGAGCGCCCGGCCTTGAGCTTGTTCCTTTCGAACAGCACACGCATCAACGCGCGCGGCGTGTATTTAACGGTCTGCGTGCTGTATGCGACCATCTTCGAGCGCAGTCCGGTCGGGCTGGCCTATCGCATGGATGACGTGGCAACCTGGTCGTTGGAGTATGCGGCGTGGGGGCTTGCTCATGAGTCGAACTGGCAGATCAGCGTAGAAGAAGCCAACTTCTTGCAGCGCATCGCCTGGGAGAGCGTGCAGGCGTATCAGGCCAAACGCTAATTTGATGCTGTCATGTTATGATCCTGATGATTGGCCAGGTTACGCAGGAGCTATTCATGTAGGTTGAAACTGTAGTTTCGACCTACGTCATAGCGCGTGAAAATTTTATTTTCAAGGGAGGTTCCTCTATGAACACACAAATTTGGAAAGTGATGGCTTTGATGTTTATGCTCTTTGCTATAACGCCGGTTGCCGCGACAGAAGAAACATTACAGACGGCAACTCCGACGCCGCAGCCGACGGTCGAGGTGAAACGTGAAAAAATTGACAGCCAGGCGCTCGCCGGCAACCTGCTTGGCGATCCGACTGAACGCACGGTTTACGTCCTGCTGCCGCCGGGGTACGCCACGAGCGATAAACGTTATCCTGTGGTCTATGTGACGCCCGGGGGGCTTGGTGAACCGAGTGGTCCCGCGTTTAAGTTCGAAATGTTTATGAAATCGCTTCTGGGCAAAGGTGAGATTAAGGAGATGATCGTGGTCGTCCCGGATGGTACCGACAAGCTTGGGTTCAGCTTTTTTATGAGTTCTTCGACAATCGGCGATTACGAGACCTATCTTACCCAGGAGGTCGTTGGTTATGTGGATACCCATTACCGCACCCTACCGACATCGGACAGCCGCGGGATAACGGGTTGCTCCCGCGGTGGTACTGCCTCTATGCGCCTGGGGTTCAGGTATCCAACTGTCTTCAGCGTGGTGGCATCGGGGGCCGGCGAGTGGGATTATTCTCTGGATGTGTGGCCGTCCGACCTGGAAACCGTGCAGCGTTTGAAACAGTTGCCCAGGATTATCAGTGACTTTAGTCCATTTGGAATTGGATGGTATGTTGAAATGGCCGCAGCCACCGCACCTGACCCGAACAATCCGCCCTTCTATTGCGAAATGCCATTCCGTATCGTTGACGGACGAGGCGAATTCGTCCAGAGGTCATTGCCAGGATCGTTGAAACCGACGCTGCCCACGAAGCGCGCCGGTATCTACAGCAGCCGGTCCGATTGCGAGGCATTCTCATTCGGCATGGGGTGTATGATGCCGACTTTTCGATGTCGGTTCACAGTTTCGTACACTTGCTTGCCGACTTAGGGATTGAACACGAATACGTGGAAGAGAAAGCTGGTCACTGCGGCTATGGATGGGAGAAAGCCTCACTGAAGTATATGTCGGACAAATTGGTCTTTGAGAAAAAGTAGCTCGTTTATGCAGCCGGGGAGCGGTAACGCGCTCCCCACAAGCAAACGGAGGTCTCGTATGAGTACGCAAATGAAGCAACACATTAGATGTGTGACGATGTTTGTCACAATCGCCGCTCTGCTTCTCAGCGGAATGGCGGCCAGTTCCGAGCCACCCGCCGGGGCGACGCAGGTGCGCGAAACGGACGGCGCGACGATGGTCTATGTGCCCTCCGGCGAATTCCTAATGGGAAGTCCAGAGGGGGAAGGCAATTCAGATGAATGGCCGCAACACACCGTTTTTCTCGACGGCTTCTGGATTGACCGCACGGAGGTCACGAACCGCCAGTTCGAGATGTTTGTCACGGCGACCGGCTACCGCACTGAGGCTGAAAACGAGGGGACGGGTGGGGTGTATTTATCTGATGCAGGGAAAGCCGGGGCAGGGATGGTGGAATGGGTTGGGGAGGTCGTGCAAAGGGCGGATTGGAGGCATCCCGAAAGTCCTGAGAGCAGTCTTGCCGAACGCCTGAATGATCCGGTGGTGCAGGTGAGCTGGCATGACGCAGTGGCTTACTGTCAGTGGGTGGGAGCGCGCCTGCCAACCGAGGCGGAGTGGGAGAAGGCTGCCTGCGGTACTGACGGACGGCCTTATCCCTGGGGAAAGGTCGGTCTGAATTGTCAGACAGTGGTGATGCGCTCATGCGAAAAAGAGTGGAAGCCTCTGCAAGTAGGCAGTAAACCGGAAGGCGCCAGCCCCTATGGCGGCGTAGATATGTTCGGCAATGTCTCCGAATGGGTGGCCGACCGGTATGCCAGGGATTATTACCGCTCCTCTGCAACCAGCAATCCGACAGGCCCGGTCACAGGAATGGACAGAGTGCTCCGGGGTGGTGGATGGAGAGATCCAACCAGAGAAATTCGCAGAGCTTCGCGGACGACAGTCGCTCCAGGCTTCCGAAGTAACTCCACTGGTTTTCGCTGTGTGATGCCGACATCGGCGACAGCCATACCGTCATCGGCGGCAATGCTGACACCGGTGATGTCCCCAACAGCAATCACGACACCACGTGCCATGCCGGTTCAAATCGGTCAGCATGGCTATACCTTCGAATGGAATGGCGAGCAGCTTAATTATCTCCTCTTCCTCCCCAAAGACTACGAGAATGAGACGCAGAAGATGTGGCCGCTGATCCTCTTCTTACATGGAGGCGGATCAAAAGGCAACACGCTGGACAGCTTAGGGTCTGTAGCACTGGACGGTCTCCCATTATTGGTGAAACGGAAACCGAATTTTCCCTTTATCGTGGTGTCGCCGCAATTGTCTGTTTACGCGATAGATTGGTATGCGGCACTCGACCTCATTGACGCCTTGTTAGACCAGATTGTTGCCAACTATCGAGTGGATACCGCGCGGTTATCTGTGACGGGTTTTAGTATGGGTGGCGAAGGTACGTTGCTGATGGTGACCAGGGCACATCCGGATCGCTTCGCAGCGGCTGTGCCTGTCGCAGGAGCGTTTGCGTATTACATTGACAAGAGTAATATCTGTCTCCCGAAGGACGTGGCCTTCTGGGTGTTTCATGGCGACCGAGACAAAACTGCCCCGGTCTCGAATGCTGAGGCATTGGTAAAGGCGCTTAAAGCATGCAGCGCTCAGGTGCAATATACCGTGTTTCCAAATGCGGGGCACAATATATGGGGCAAAGTGTACAATGATCCGGCGTTGTACGACTGGCTGCTTCAACAACGCAGACCGGAGAAGTAAGCTGCGCTGCGAGTGTGTCAGACCGTAGAGACGCCCCGCCGGGGCGTCTCTACCGAGGTGAGCAGATGATCGTATTTACCGTTAACATAACAGTAAACATCAGGAGGTTCGCTATGGCTCAGAAAATTTACAAACTCTTTTTAATCAAGGGCTTCACGGAAGCCTGGTATCAACTATCAAAAGAGGAGCAAACGGCTGCTATGGTAAAGGTGAATGCGGCGCTGGAAAAGGTCGGCGGGCAGCGGCTTGCGCTGTGTGATTCGCGATGGGCGTCGGAACAATGGCCGGCTTTTGGGGTCGAAGTCTTCCCGGATATTGAAGCCGAACAAAAACACATTCAATTGCTGAGCGAGTTCGACTGGTTTCGCTATCTTGAGGCGATGACCGTACTGGGGACTGAGTGGCAGCCGGTGTAGTTAAATTGGCTGACGGGATGTTGTGTACCTGCGAATAATCGTGTTCACAGGTACGTGTGAGGAGGATGTCTATGGATTTACAAGCCGTTGTGATTGGGGCAGGCTGGGCGGGTGAAGGCCATACGAAAGCGCTGCAAGCGTGCGGTGTGGATGTGGTGGCGATCTGTGCGCGTCAACAAGAAGTTGTCCAGCAGGTTGCGGCGCGGCTGAATGTTCCGCAAGCTTCGACAGATTGGCGGCAGACCCTCGCCGACGCGCAGCCCGATATTGTGACGCTTGCCACGCCAGCCGCATTGCGCCTTGAAGTCGTTGAACAGGCGGTACGGCAGGGATGTCATCTGTTGAGCGAGAAACCATTGGCGACTACTGCGGCAGAGGCTGAGCGTTTATATGCCCTGGTTTCTCAGGCTGAAGTCAAACATGCGTATGCCGCCACGCAACGATACGATCCCGGCGTGGCATGGATTTCGGAATTATTGGCACAGCAAACTATCGGCGCATTACGGGGGATTGATGTCATAAGCGTTCTTCCGATGTTCAAGGCATTCACGCCCTATGGCTGGGTTGATTCCCTTGCGTCAGGTGGCGGCGTGTTAAATAATCTTTTTCCCCATCTTTTCGGCATGTTGGAAACCATGTTGAATGGGAAACTTCTCACGGCTGTCGGCGGAACGCAGCATGCGCGAACACATGCGCCTGTTATGCCTGAACTTCATGATTTCCGCAAGCAATTTAACGTGACGCTCACGCCAGAAGAGGCTGCTCATGGTGAATGGCGATCCTGCGATCTTGATACGGCGGCCTGGGCGCTCTGCCAATTTAAATCAGCGCTTTCTGCCAGTTCCCCGCCGATTCAGGTCTTTATTCGCTTTGATGTCACCGCCCCAACGCCAGCGCCGAATAACGGGTGGTATTTTTACGGCGATCAGGGGATGTTGATCGGGCAGGGAATGTTTGCGTTGACGGTATCTCACCTGCATAATGGGCAGGTTGAAGCGTTACCCGTGCCACAACGGTTGATAACAGAATTGCCTCAGGGAGGTGATGATGTGCAGCAGAAATGGACAGCCTTGATGCGCGAGTTTGTGGCCGATATTCGGAACGAACCTCACGCGCCATATCTGACATTTTATGACGGCTGGCGGTATCAGGTCGCCATTGACGCCATTCGTCGGGGAAATTAATATTCGAACGCGCAGGCGAATCATCGTGTTCGTCGAATCCATCAAGGAGGAGATGTTATGTACACCCCATCATTACATCGCAGGTGGCATTGGCTCGATGTGAGTGAAGCCTTCATCGAGCATCACCGCAAAATCGCCGCCGCGCTGCTCATCCTGATTGTGATCGGGATGCTCTCGACAGCGGCGGATCGCTTCGAAATGTTCAGAGGGCTCACAGTCGGCAGAGAGACTGAAATGTCGCAAATCGTCGCCGAATCTGTCAAGCCGCTGACGTTCCTCACAGATTCGGCGCATGCCAGCGAGTATTCGCAGCGAGTGGCGCATATTATGAATCATCTCAACGGATTGCGTGCCGCAGGGCAGATTGACAGAGCCTACCTTGCTGTGTACGAATATGCGCCAGCCGAAAATCTCAGCGGTCTTGAATCGCATATTTTTGCTGTATTCGAAGTAAAAGGGGAAGGAATTGCGCCGCGTTTTGACAATTATCAGGGAATGCCACGCGAACATTGGTTGCAGGTGCAATTGGAAAACCAGACGATGAACGGCATGTATTGGGGAGCACCGCAGAGCTATGGCAAAGAACTGTATAATGAACGCGGAACCCCCATCGGCTATGTTGGAATGGAACGCATGGATGGCGAGAGATTCTTTCACGATATAGAAATTTCGCAATTCCAGCGAACAGCAGCACAGATTGAGCAGGAATTGCTGCTGCCGTTAAACAGGCTGACACAACCGTAGGGTTTTGACAAGTTTCAGGTGATGGGTCAATCGTACCCAGGACATGGCTGCCCGATGTACGATTGCCCCGTTTTTTGACATGAGGAACCACTCATATTTTTAACGCTGCCGTCGCCTTCTCGCAGTCTTCCGGCGCAAGGTAGAGGATGACGCCATAACTTCCCTTGATATTGGCGATTCCACTCGACTCATGAACGGGAATACCCGCCTGCGAAAGCTTCTGATAGATTGCAGCCAATTCTCCTGACTCATCATTCTCGCCTTTGATAAATAACGCAGGGTAAGGCCCGTCGAAATTCTGTCCTGCGTTTTTTGCGCCAGTGTTCATTTTCGCGCTGTCATCAGGAATAAGCGTGAAACGGGTACGCGCCGGCTCCAACGTAATGGCTTTGAACGCTAATAAATTCACTCCGGCCTCAGCCACGATAGAAAGAAGTTTCGTGCTTTCCCCGATCTGCCCCTCAATAATGAAGTTATAATATTCAACGCGTTTGATATCGAATGCCATAGACTCTCCTTTTATGATAGATAAATATGCATTTATTTCTCCAAAACTCTCCACCAATCCAACCGATTTGATGGTTGGGAATATCATTTACAACACGAATAATTTGTCAAATCGTTTAATCGAATGAGTGAATTCACAAATTCTGATGATATTGTACTCGCTGAATCATTTGCATGGAGCGTTATCAAAGGCATTAAACTTCCCGAAAATGATTATCATTAGTGTCTTGGTTTACTTCCTAACTCATGTTACGCAGCCGATTCGAGACGAATGACCGCACACTCCCCTCCGGGGAGGGGTTGGGGG
>DF820459.1:954258-971501 GCA_000739515.1 Candidatus Moduliflexus flocculans | reverse complement strand
ACGAGCAATCACTCACGGACGACCCCACCCCTTGCCCCTCCCAGGAGGGGAATTGTCGGCGGCGCTGCGTAACATCAGTTCCTAATATATTTTTTTACAACCCACCCCTTGCCCCTCCCAGGAGGGGAATCGTCCGGCGAAATGGCAGACACAAACCTCTCCTATTGGAAGTGGGAGGGCATCAAAAAATGTTAGAAACTGAGGTGTCCTGGTAATTATTTGAGTGGTTATATATACCCCGCCGCTTTATACATCACAAGACCGAAGTATTCATGCAAAATCCAGGTTAAGCCGCGCAAATTGCCAATCTCAGGAATAAAATCGCTCAGCGCGAGATGGCTGTTGGAATCACTGTGAAAATCCACGCCGTAGGGAATCGGCTCAACGCCGACTTTACGGAAACAGCCCATTGCGCGGGGAAGGTGCGAGGCGGTGGTGATCAGGATCACGGAAGAAATGCCATGCTGCCGCATTAATTTTGCCGTCTCAACAGCGTTTTCGTAGGTGTTGCGAGAATCCGGCTCAAGCAAAATCTGCTCTTCTGGAATGCCAAAATCCATCGCAAATTGTCGGAGCATTCGCGCCTCGCTTTTAGTTTGATCCGTCAGGCTGCCGCTGCCGCCGCTGAGAATCAGCTTATCGGCCACGCCCTGTTTTATCAGGCGAATCCCTTCCAAAATGCGTTCGGAGTTATCGCCAAATTCGATCTTGTCTGGGGTTGATATTTCTAAAACGACCATGCCGCTCAGAACGATCACGGCATCTACATGCAGCAGCGGCTCAGGCCGCGCATAACGCTGTTCAAGATGGCGGATCAACGCGGTCGGCAAAAACGGCGTGCTGAAGGCAAACGCGCAACATAACGAAAGCGACAGGAAAATTTTGCTCAGATGCGGCTTGTGAAATGAAATCAGCGCCAACAGCGCAAACAACACGATATAGGTCAGCGGTTCTAAGAATGGCGCGAGAATTTTAGATAGAACGAAAAACATAACTCTAAAGATTCCTCATTATGCCAATTCGTTTCATTACGGGAGAGACGCCTCGCCGGGGCGTCTCTACGGGTTTTTAAACGCAATTGGCAGTATTTACGTGTATTGACACAGAACGTTATGGACAGCGCTGTCAGACACCTTCAAGGTGTCTGACAGCTTTTCCCTGACCACAATGTATTGTGTCAATACATTTACGGGTTAAATGTCCTGACGGCAAGCACGAAGGCGGCCTGTTCAAGCGGCTGCTGCTGAATGCCGCCGCTGTTGAAACTGACGTACCAGGCCGATTGCGCGTCTGGCGTCAGGTCGGCACTCCAGCACCAGCGCGGCGTATCGCCGAAAAACGGCGCAAGATACAAGCCATATTTCGTCTTTTTTGCTTCCAACAGCGATGCTAACTCTTCGACCGTCGGCAGCCGCCAATCCGAAAACCCGGCGAATTGCGCGGCGTTACGTTGATCTATAAATTTTGAGGCATCCTGCCAGCGATATGCCTGCTCTGGCACAACTTGCGGCCACATCAGATGCGTGGCATAATCTATGACAACCTGAACGCCTTGTGCCTCTTTCTGCGCGTAATCATGCCGAACACTGCCGGTAAGGCTTGGCGCGAGGCCATATTTCGACCAATCCGCCGGGTGATGAAATTGATTCGCGTTGATGAGCCTGACGATCTGGTCGGCAGAAAGGCGCATCGGCTGCTGTCGCAATTGCAGAATGCGCAGATCGTTTGCGGAGGCTTCAGGTTGCTCGTCAAGCTGTTTCAGGCGCGTTTCAACGTCTTTATCGCCGGGCGCAACGTATAAATAGCGCTCATAAAATATGCGGGCTTTGTGCCGATCTCCGTCCTGATACGCCACGTCTGCCCAGGTTTTATATGTTTTGGCGATCTGCGCGATACGAGCGAGAGCGCGGGCGTTGTCGGGTTCCTGTTCTAACGCCTGCATATAGAGATCGAACGCATTTTCGCCCGGCGGCGTCGTGAATTGCTGGCGGATAAAATAGTCGTCCGCCTGTGCGAGCAGCGTTTGAATCTGCGCTGATGACGCAAGCGTCACGCCATTTTCAGACACCCAGCCGATTGTGCCTTCGACATTAATCCGATACCAGCCGTCCTGTTCTTCCAGCACCTCGTATCGTTCGTTTTTTTGCAACACATCGAGAATATCATACGTGCGTCCCGGCCCGGCACGTAGGTTGAGGCGATCTCCTGTAATAATCAGCGTTTTGGCGTCAACATTTTTGCCAAACAGCAACAACACAATCAAACAATAGCCCCACCAATTTGAACGGTATTTCATTTTCCTATTTAGACAGCAAATCGTTCATAATAGCGTCATGCTCGCGATGAAACGTATTCTATTTTGCGCGATGTCTCTCCCCTGTCAAGTCAAAAACTCCTGATGTTTTCCGCTTTCGCAAACTAATCGCGAAAAAGAGTTGACAGCGCTCGCCTAAATAGGCAGGATGTTATGGAATTCATTGTATTTGGCAGGGAAAAACCTCAAGAGTGTCATGAGCGGAAAGAAATGCGGATAACACTGGCCTGGTGGCTTATCGTAGGAGAAATATTCGGCGTGGCGGCGGGCGCAACGGTTCTCGTGACGACGTATGAGACGGCATCAGCCGCCACCGTCTCTGCGCAAGAGATTTCCGCAATGCTGGCAGACGCCAAACAGCAGGCGTCAGAGGGGAAATTTTCCGAGGCGTTGGCGCAATACGAGACGATTTTAAATGCCGTCAGGCTTGCCAGAAATCGGCGGATTGAAGCAGATGTCATGAGCGAGATCGCCGTCATTTATCGGAAATTGGACAAAGACGCGGCATCGCTCGCAATGCAGAAAGCGGCGGCTGCTATCTACGCTGATCTTGGCGATGTGCCGAATCAGGCGAAAGCCTTGCGGCGCATCGGCGTGTTTTATCGCTATCAAGGGCAATTATTGAATGCCATTGCCGCTCAGGAAGAGGCGTTAAAACTTTCAGAGCAGACGAGCGACACGGAAGGCATGGCGCAAACGCTCACCAATTTAGGCATCGTCTATGGCGAGCTTGGGCGATTGGAGGAGGCGAACGCGCAATTTCAAAGGGCGCTGGAGATTTACCGAAAGAGCGGCAATCAGGAGGGCGAATCCTATACGCTGGCAGACCTGGGGCAGTTATTCCTGTTTCTTGGCGATTCCCAGCAGGCCCTAAACTATTTACAGGCGTCATTAGCGATTAAATCTACATTATCCGACGAGCGGCGCACCGCCAACACGTTGTTGAACATCGGCACCGCGCATAAAAATCTCGGCAATTTTCAGGAAGCGTTTACACTCTACTATCAAGCGCTTGACGCCTATAAAAAGGCGAGCGACCAGCAAGGCATTTCGATAGCCTCTGGCAATATCGGCTCGCTGTATGAAGAAATCGGCGAAAATGAACGGGCGCAGCAATATCAACTTGAATCGCTTGACGCGCGGCGCAAAGGCGGCACGCCGACGCAGATCGCTGTGGCGTTGACCAATTTAGCGTCTTTAGCGATTAAACGCGCTGATTTTGTTCAGGCTGACGCATATCTGCAAGAAGCGCTGACAGTAGCGTCCACGCAAGATATGGTGTTGGCGCAAGCTCATGTGCGGGAAACGATTGGCGTTCTGCATCTTGAACAAGCGCAATATGCTCAGGCGGCGCAATCGCTGACGGCGGCGCGGCAATTATATCGCGAGATCGGCTCGAAAAAAGGAGAGCTTGACACGCTGCACCGCTTAGGCGAAATGGCGTTTCGACAGTCATCCTATCACGAGGCATTGGCCTTAAACGCAGAGGCGCTGCGTATCGCGCAAGACCTGCATGATCTCTCAGTGCTCTGGAGTATTCAGCACGATTTGGGCAAAATTCATCTCGAATTATCGCAGAAAGATGAAGCGCTGACCTATTTTCATGCCTCGATTTTAACGCTCGAACAGATGCGCGGTTATTTACAGGTCTCTGAATTACGCCAGCTTTTCATGCAAGAGAATATGAACCCTTATCTTGAGATGGTGCGGCTGTTGTTAGAGCGCCATCAGGATGTTGACGCTCTATGGTATCTTGAGCGTCTGAAAGCGCGAACGTTCCTGGAATTAGCGGCGAACGCTGCATCGCAGCAGCATCAAACCGATCCGGCGCAAATTCGGGAGGCGCAGCAGCTTGAGGCCAAAATTCGCCTCTTGAACAGCCGCCTATCTTCCGCAGTGGATAACGTGTCAGCGCAGAACCAAGATATAGAACAGGAGCTTGAACAGGCCAAAGCGCACTACGAAAACCTGTTGCTGCAAATAAAATTCACATTTCCAGAATATTATCGCTTGAAAATTGTTGACGCAGAAGAGATTCGTATGCTTATGAAACAAGCGGTGGCGTTATTGGAACCGGACGTGGCAATTCTGGAATATTTTTTGGATGACGACCGGCTGTATATTTGGGTCTTGACGGCGACTTCAACGAAAACAGTGTCTGTTCCGATCTCGGCGAAGACGCTGACAGCGGCTGTCCTGCGGTTTCGGCGCGAATTGCGTGATTATCATTCGTTAAAGGTTGCCGAGCCGCTCCACGATCTGTACTCCTGGCTGATTGAACCGGTTGACGCCGAGTTATCCGGGAAGACGACGGTGGGCATCGTTCCGTTTCGCATCTTGCATTTCGTCCCGTTCAGCACATTGGTCGAATCTGACAATCAGGCGGGGACGCCGTCGTTTTTGATTCAAAAGTACGCGCTTTTTTCGCTGCCCTCACTCAGCCTGTTGCCAGTCGTGCGAGATCGGGCAGAACGGCAAGCGCGGCATTTCCCGCAGAACGCGCTTGGTTTTGCGGATAGCGCGACGAATCTGCCAGGAGCGGCGCGAGAATTACAAGCCTTAGACGACGCCTTCCCGGAATCCGTTGAATATCGCGGCGCGGAAGCCACCAAAGAACGCTTGTTCGAGGAAGCGCCGCGCTACGATATTCTGCATTTAGCGACGCATGGCATCTTTGATAAGCATCACCCGATGTTTTCGTATTTAGAACTGGCGTCAGCCCCGCTGTATGCGAAAGATGTGTTTGGCATGTCGTTGAATGCTGATTTAGTGACGTTAAGCGGCTGCGAAACGTTTTTGCCGCAGCAAGCCGATGCCGGCGATATGGGAGAATTGGTCTCCGGCGATGAGTTGGTCGGGTTCATTCGCGCGTTTATCTACGCCGGAACGCCAACTGTCCTGGCCAGTCTCTGGCGCGTGAATGATACCGCCACCCAGACGCTGATGAGCGCGTTTTATCAACAACTGCCAACGCTCGGCAAAGCGCGGGCATTGCAGCAGGCCAGTCTGACGGTTATGCGTTCCACGATGCAGATTGGGCGCAGGCGGCCTCGTCAGATTTCCTTGAGTCATCCGCTTTTTTGGGCGCCGTTCGTCATGATCGGCGATTGGAAATAGAAGGAACGAACTATGAAACATGTCGGATATGTGATTGCTGTGGCGTTTGTGGCATGTTGTCTCTGCCATTCTGTGAGGGCGGCGGAATCGGAACTCACTTCTCTTGTGCTCAGCGAGATTGAAGAACGAATTGCCGGAAAACTTGCATTTTACAGTCTGCAACGCCACCTTGCCGAATCAGGAATTTCTGTGGTTCAGGACGAAACGTTGACACGAATTGGCGAAAAAATTGCGAAATACTCAGATCGCCCGCAATTAAATTATGCGTTTTATCTGATTACGGGAGATATCGCGCCTCAAGCCCTCTCGCTGCCTGGCGGATACGTGCTGGTGACGAAAAACCTGCTTGAATTAGCCTGTCGGACAGACGACGACCTCGCGTTTATACTCGGCCATGAAATCGCGCATTCGGCGCTGCGCCATTATGCCGATTATCAGTTGCAGGACGGCCAGCAGGCGGCGTATGTCAGGCAATTGCTGCAAACGCATGAGCCTGAGAAGATCGAGCAATATAATGCGCAAGCCGACGACGTGCAGCGGATTTTGCTGCCATATATCGTGAATATCAGGCAAGTCAAGGAAATGGAAGCCGATCAATTCGGCGCGTTATACGCCTTGCGCGCCGGGTATGAATATGCCGCATCGCAGAAGGTCTTGAATCGGCTCAGAGCGGCATTCGGCGAGCAGTTTGATTTGGAAAAAAATCCTACCGATGTGGTTAGTGAGCCGTCTCCCAAAAACGCGACCCATCCCCTCCTTTCAGCACGCCTCGAACAGTTAGAACTTTTTCGGGTGAAAGCCATTGAAGTCAGCAAGCTCTTTCCGACCGGGCGAAAGGCGCTTGATGATGGGAATTATGAGGAAGCCGCGCTCATTTTCGAATCGCTGCTCTCGCTCTTTCCGCAAAGCCGCACAGCGCGGATCGGGCTTGGTGTGGCGCGGCATCTGAAATATTGGGATTCCGGCCCGCGCAATGATTTTTTGCTGGCGTATCCCGGCATGTTAGAAATTGAACAACTGCAACTGTTGCGCGGCCAGCCCGATTATCAAACCTTACAGCAGGCGATTGACGCCTATCGCGAGGTCTTATCGCAGGAACCGGGCAACAAATACGCGGCGAATAATCTTGGCGTGGCGTATGCCGAGCTTCGCCGATTTGATGACGCGGAACGGACGTTGCGCGAAGCGGTGCGTCTTGACGCGCAAGATTTTGTCCTTTTTAACCTTGCGCTCGTCTTAGATCAACAGTATCAACTGACGTACCAGCCTGAGAAAAAACAAGATGCCATTGCATTCTTACAACAATACCTTGCGCTTGTCCCGTCAGATAAAGTCGCAATCGAGTATTTGCAGGCATTCGAGCAAAGAAAATAAGGATTGTGAAAAATCTCGGAATTTTCAGTTGACCTTTTTGACCGTCACGTATAGGATAAGAACAAATTGTGAATGTCACGCGCCTATTCAGGGGGATGAACACATCACAGAGAAAAGGAGAATCGTATGCCTAAGACTCTCGTGGTCGTCGAAGATAGCCAGTTTGCGCGGGCTATCTTATCGAAAGAACTCAAAAAACATGGGTTTAACATTATTTTTGCCGAAGATGCGGAATCTGGCCATATTCAAATCCTCCAGATGGATACCAAACCGGATTTGATTATCCTCGATCTGAATCTTCCAGCGCTTGAAGGTGAAGATTTAGGAATTATGCTGAGCGGCATGGATGAAACCGAAAACATTCCAATCGTGATTTTTTCCGCGAAACCGGAAGAGGAAATCAAGCGGGCGGTAGAATTATCGGGAGCGCGCGACTATGTCCGCAAAGATCAGGATATGAAATCCTGCATCGCGCAGTTGGTGAAGAAAATTAAAGTTATTTTAGAAGAATAGGAACTGAGTAATTCTTTACACGGTTTCTTGCGGGAGCAAGAAACACACTACAAACCTTGACGGAGGGAAAAAACTGTGGCAAGAATTATGTTAGTGGACGCACGCGCCGAATTGCATCAATACATTGCAAAAGTCCTGGAATTGGCGGAACATGAAGTCATTCTCGTTCCGTCATTAAGCGACGCGTTGCAGGATTTAATCAATCAGGTTGAAGAAAATGGCGCGTTCCTGCCAGATTTGTTGTTTGTCGAACTTGGAAATTTTGCCATCAAAGAAGCCTTGGAAGTGCATCGCAAAGTCCGTTCAATCGCCAGCACTACGACCAGCGAAATTCCGATGGTGTTTATCATCCGACAAGATCAAGTGGATATGGTCGAAGGCGACTTTAGCACCGCGCGCATTGAATTCCTGGTAGAGCCGACGAACATTGAGTCATTGAATGAATTTCTCGATAACCTGCGTTCAATTCTTGATCGATTAATTAAATCGAGCGTAGGCGTCTTGAAACGCAAAAATACGACCCTCTTAGCGAATCTCAAAGAAGAACACCTCCCGTCGATCCTACAAATGCTCAGTCTTGTCAATGCGTCTGGATTTGCGACGCTGACGAATCCCACGACGAAGCAGACCGGTTCAATGCACATTCGCTATGGGGAAATTACGCATATTATTCTTGTTGACCCAACCAGTCGTCCGAAAAAACGTCTTGAAGGAACAGAAGCGTTGCAAACAATGGTGGAATGGACAGAAGGCGTCTTTTCGTTCGGGCGCGCGAACCCGGAAAAAATGCTTGCCGGTTCTCCAATGAAATGGGTTGTATTGCGTTGTGTTAATCCGAATTGATCAGGGCTGCGGACATTCGTGCCGCGCATGACTCGCCGCAAAGAGGCTTAGAAGAGCAGTGATTTCCATCTCCGAACTGCGAAAAAATACATTATTTTCCGGGGTGAAGGTCTCCGAATTGCGTCGCATACTCCCAACGCTGCGCCAGGAGTATTATCCGCGCAGCGCGGAAATCTGCCGCGAAGGCGAGCCTGGATCATGTATTTATATCATTCTGTCAGGGCAGGTAAAGCTTACGATGACAGAAAACGCCCGCACAGAGACATTAGCCTATCTGAATGCCGGCGATTTTTTTGGCGAAGCTTCCGTGCTTTCCAACGAGCCGCGCACTGTGACGGCGGAAGTCGTGATTGACGCGGAAATCTTGCTCCTCGGCCAGCAGCATTTTTATGACCTGGTAGAACGCGACCCGACGGTCATGCATAATATTATCCGAACGGTTGACCGTCGTCTGCGGCGGCGCACGCTCGGCATGTTTCACCAACAGCCAAAACAAAGCCAGATTGTCGCGGTGTATAGTCCGAAACGCATCGCCGTCAAAACGTTTGTGGCTGTCAATCTCGCCGTGAGCCTCTCGAAACAGACCGAGCAGTCCATCGTGATTCTTGATATGACGATGAGCAGCCCGAATGTTGCTGAAACGCTCGCTCTCTCTGTTCAGAGCACAATCGGCGAGGATGATATTACCGAGGAACAGGTGAAACAGGTTCTGATCCAGGTGAACGCTGGCGTGACGCTCTTTCCGATGCCCTCTGAACTCCTGCGCGCCGGGAAAATCTCGCGCGAACAGATTGCCGGGATTTTAAGCATTTTAAAAACGCTGTTTCAGTATATTGTCATTAATACCTCCACTGAAATCAGTAATAATACCTTCGAAGCCCTCGATCTCTCCGATAAAGTCGTGCTATTGTCTCCGATCGGCGAAGAGCCACCTGTCGGCATGTTCGATCATCAGGATTTAATCCCGGT
The DNA here is from genome assembly GCA_000739515.1 of Candidatus Moduliflexus flocculans. Lineage (GTDB taxonomy): Bacteria > Moduliflexota > Moduliflexia > Moduliflexales > Moduliflexaceae > Moduliflexus > Moduliflexus flocculans. Next base: position 962,371 of record DF820459.1, on the reverse strand, counting down.
CTATTATTTTCTTCCAGATGCGCCGCAAACCGACGCGCATTTGACGGAATCTGCGCCGCTGATCCTGCCGCCAGGACGAATTGCGGAACAGCGCTTTTATGAGCAGGGTGAAATCATTGTCCTCGAAAACCCCTTAAGTGATGAAAGCGATACCATTAGTCGCATCGCCAGACATGTGGCCGATATGCGGATCGGCGTGGCCTTGGGCGGCATGGCGGCGCGGTGTCTTTCGCACATTGGCGTGTTGAAAGTGTTGGAAGAACACCATATCCCGATTGACATGATTGCCGGCAGTAATGCCGGCGCAATTATCGGGGCTTTGTATGCCTTCGGCATGAAGGTGGCAGATATTGAGCAGTTTGCACTGGATTTCAAACGCCATCTTCCATTAGTGTCTATCCGGGATTTCAGCCCGTTTGGAGGTGGATTGCTCAGTCAACGGCGTATCATGACCCTGCTGACCGAGTATCTCCCGGAGAAGTTGACGTTTCACAGCTTGAAAATTCCATTGCGCATTATTACAATGACACTCGATGTCGGGCAAAAATTAGCGCTGAACTCTGGTTCGCTTTTTAACGGAATTGAAGCAAGCTTGGCGATCCCGGGAATTTTTCCGCCGGTCAAGTATGACGGGAAATTTCTTGTGGATGGCTCCATCATCAATCCTGTTCCTATCAGCGATCTGTTGGAAATGGGCGCCGATATTCTGGTGGGGGTCAGCAGTTTTGCGCCGTTAACGCCGAGTTACACGCCGCCGCCGTTACATTATCAGAATCTGGTCGGGTATGCGGATAATCTCAAGATCGTGGATATTATCATCCGGTCTTTCCAAAATTTGCAGTATGAAATCAGCACGGCTAAAGCGATGATCGCGGATTTGACCATTGCGCCGGAATTAATTGGATATAGCTGGAGTGATTTCAGCAAAGCCGAAGGGATTATTACCGCCGGGAAAAAAGCCGCGGAGCAAGCGCTTCCAGAACTGATCAACGTCATCAATAACCACAAAATTTATAGCAAACTCTAACGGCTCTATTGCTGTGGCACTCCGAATGTTTCAGCGGCCTTTTGGGGCGCTGCCAGAATCTCCTGACACATCCTGCGATCTGCGTCTTGCATGTTCGAATTGGTCGAAAGATAATCGTGTAACCATTCGCAACTTCGTTTTAAGAGGCGATTGAGATCGATATCCCAGAGTTGAATAGTCTGATCGTCACTGGCTGACGCAAGCAGCAGTAATGTCGGACTGCTTGCCACGCTGTTGATTTGCCCGGTATGCCCGCGCAGTGTCGCTAATTCTTCGCCATGTTCGACATCCCAGATTTTGATCGTGTGATCCTGGCTGCCAGAAACGAGTATTCTCCCTTTCTGAACAAAGGTCAGACTTGTCAGCGTTCGCGCATGACCTTTCAACGTGCGGAGTTCTTTGCCAGTTTGCACCTCCCAGAGTTTAATCGTATTATCGCCGCTGCCAGATGCTAAGATGCGGCTGTCCGGGCTGAATGCCAGCGCGCGAACCGCGACCTGATGGCCGGAAAATCGCCGCACTTCTTGCCATTGCAGCGTATCCCACAATCGAATGCTTGTATCTTCGCTCGCTGAGGCCAGCCATTTCCCGTTCGGACTGAATTCTACTGCTGTCACCCGATCTCGATGGCCATATAACGTGTGGAGTAATTCACCAGTCGCCGCGTTCCAAATATTGATCGTGCGGTCTTCGCTTCCAGATGCTAATAATGTCCCATCCGGGCTGAAATTGACGCTGCGAATAATTTGGCGATGGCCAGTCAATGTGAATACTTCGGTCAATGTATCGAGGTTCCAGAGTTTAATGGACATGTCATGGCTGGCCGAGGCGAGTAGCTTGCCGTCAGGGCTGAACGTTATGCTTCGCACTACGCTGCGATGCCCCTTTAACGTATGCAGTTCGCGATGATCGTTTATATCCCAGAGCGTGATCGTGCCATCTGCGTTTCCTGCTGCCAACAGTGGGCGTTGCGGGTGGAACGCGATGCTTTTCACAAAAAGATGTTGGCTGAGCAGCGCATACGCTTCGCACGACGTGTGCCGCTGCCAGAGTTTGATGGCATGATCATCACTGCCCGACAATAGCATCGTGCCATCCGGCGTAAAGCAGAGTTGGCCGACAGAATTATAATGCCCTTTCCATTCTTCGAGTTCTTTCCCTTTCGCCACATCCCACAACCGAATCGTGCAATCAAATTCATCGCTGCCGGAAGCGAGCAGCGCGCCATCCGGGCTGAAGGCTACGCTGCGGACGGCGTCAGTATGTCCGCGCAGAGTCATAATCTCTGTGAGCGTTTGAAGATTCCAGAGTTTGATCACGCGATCTTCTCCGCAGGTGGCGATTGTTTTGCCGTCGGGATGAAGCGCCATATCCCACACTGGCCCGGCATGGCCGCGCAACACGGCAATTTCCTGTCCTGAAACGGCGTCCCAGAGCCTCACGGTCGCGTCTTCACTGGCGGAAAGAATTTTCGTCGAATCCTTGCTGTAACGCGCCACCGTGACGGTTGACACATGACCTGTTAGGAGATGCGTATTCGCGCCACGTTCCACATCCCAGATCAAGATCGTGCCATCCGACCCCGCAGAAAGCAGCATTTTGCCATCCGGGCTGAAATCAAGGCTGCGCACTTCGCCGATATGACCGAACAACGTTTTTAACAGCGTACCATCAGCGAAATTCCAGAGTCGGATCATGCGATCTGCGCCGCCAGTCGCGATAATTCGGCTATCCGGGCTGATCGCCGCCGCGCGAACGCCGCTGGTATGGCCGCGTAGTGTGTATTGCAGATGCCCATCAGGAAGATGCCACACATTCACAAGGCGATCATGACTTCCTGACACGGCAAACCGTCCATCAGGGCTGATTGCGAGGCACTCTATTGCCAGGCTATGCCCTTCAAGGCGGTGGCGTTCGCGAATTGTATCCACAATTTCTCGAAGATTTAACACAATTTGTAATCGCAAAAGCGAGGGCGGGGTCAGTTGATTTGCCATCACTCCGGCTTTGAGGCCTGCGAGCAGCGAGGCTAATTCATCATGCGACAGAAACCGAACGCGCGAGCTTTGCAGCAAGGCGTTCATCTTGTTAATATCAGCGATGCGGTGTTGCAACGCCACGTCATTTCTGAGCAACACGAAGATAAACAAGGCGAGTCCAATCAGCCCGGCGAACGCGAACCGCCCGATGCGGCGCTGCCAGCGCAATTTATTGTGCGCTCGAAGGCTGGCGGTAATGAAGCGAAGTTCCTCCGCGCCGAATTGATGCAGCCGTTTCATCATCCAGAGTTCGGCTTCGGCTAAAGGAAGGCCGCGCAGCAAGGCGCTCTGATCGCCTTCATGCGTTTTCCACTGGCGTAGCGCGACGCGCAGCCGTTCCTGCCACATGCGGAATTCGCGGTCGGTTTCAAGCCATTCACGCAAGCGCGTCCAGCCTGAAATCAGCGCTTCATGCACTAATTCCAGCGTGCTGTCAGGCGAAGAGGAGGTTACTTCGGAGGAAACGGCCAACGCTTTCTGGCTGGTGACAACCAACCGCGCATCCGCTAATTTGACGGCGACCGCCCAATTTTCTTCGCTGATTTCGGGGCTGCTGGCAAGGCGGCGCGTATCTTCCGTCCCTTCGCCGGGGCGGACTAACTGCGTGAAAATATGCTGCGCTCGTCCCTGTTCGTCTGGCGTCAGCGCATGATAGACCTGCTCTGCATAGGCGGCGAGCGCATGTTCGACGCCCCCGATGGCGTTGTACGCGGCATGCGTTAACGTCTGTCCCTGGCGATGCTCCCAGAGCTGCGTTAACGCGAATTGCAGGAGCGGCAGGCTTCCCGGCTCGTCGCTGGTGGTTTGCAGAATCCGGTCAGTCAGACCGTCCTCGATTTCTACTCCGCATTTGGCCGCTGGCGCTTCGATCACTTCCCGCAATTCATGAGCGCTCATCGGCGCAAGAATCAGGCTGGAGCATTGGAAATGCGCGGCTAACGGCGCAAATGACACTGCTTTTCCCAAAAAATCGGCGCGAAGCGCAAGCAGCAGGTTTCCTCTGATTCGCGCTGTGGAAAATCCGGTTTCAAGTTCTATCAGCGCCTCAAGGAAACGTCGGCGCAGCGCGTCGTCGCGGCAAAGCGTATAAAGCTCTTCCAATTGGTCAAGCACAACCAGCAACGGTTGTTCGGGCGTTATCCGCTGCGTCGCTTCGAACAGGTCAATCAGGCTGAGTTCCCCTTGTTTCAAACGCCCGCTCATGGCGTTGAGTTCCAGCAGGCGCTTGACATCGCTTTTCTCATGGCAGAGCAAGGGAACAATCGCGGCGGCAATGGCGCGAAAGGGATCATTCCCCGGTCGCGCCGCAATGATAAGGCGTTGCTGTTCGCGAAATCGGGGGAGCAATCCCGCGAATAACAACGATGATTTGCCGCTGCCAGACGCGCCAATAATCGAAACGAGCGCGTTGCGCTGCATCGTCTGAAGCAGTTGCGCAATAAATGTCGTTCGCCCGAAAAAAAATTCCGCATCCTGTTCTCGAAACGCAAACAGCCCTCGATATGGATTACGCGCCACAGCCGGAGGAACAGGCGTTTCACGCAGATCAGAAAATGGCGCGAACAACTCGTTGCAGAGGACATTTAATTCAGTCGGAAAGACCTTGAGAATCGTCTTATGATCGGCGAAATCGGCGGGCGAAAGCTGCTGAAATTCTGGCAGGGAAACGACGCGGAGCGCGGGATGGCGCAACAGGCCGTCATCTACGGCCTGAAGATTCGGTTCTGGCGCAATAAAAAGGCGATCCGGCTGTTCATCTTCCAAAAACGCCTGCAATTTCAATTCGAATCCCGACGCCTGCACCGCCTCTAAAAATGGCTGTTTATCCGCGCCGAGATCAATGCTGCCGGTACACCAGACATCGCCGAGGATCCCGGAAAATCGCCAGGCTCGCGAACGGCTGATTAGCGCGAGCAGATAGGCGAGATTTTGGGAATTGCCGAAATATTTTTCGTCCGGTCGATCTTTGCGTTCGTAGATTTTGCACGTGGACGCTGACGATTCCGGCGAGAGGAGCGAGGCCGCCGTATAAACTTTTGTCGTCAGCGTAATTACTTTCGGCGCAGCAGGTTCGTAATCATGCTCGACCGGCACATCGTCAGCGGAGAGGGCGATATATCGTCCGCAACCTAAAAAACGTCGCTCGCGTTCATTGATGTTCGGATAGGCAAAATGCAACATGAGGAGCGAGGATGAATGCTTCTTATTGGTTTGTCAAGAAATTTGGCAGGAAGAAGAATGCGAGGAGCGCAACGATTGGCAATGTCAGGAAGGGAGAGACTGACAAAATGCCTTATTCTATCTGCGCTCCTCAACAATTGACGTCTCATAGGTTTTTTAAACCTGGAGGTATCTATTATCTTCGATATTGCTGGTTGTTATACTGATTGTTGTATTGGTTATTATTCTGATAGCCGTCACACTGTCCGTAATAATTGCATCGTTCGTATTCACGAACAGCATCGCCAGCCACTGCGCCAACCACGCCGCCGACTGCCGCGCCGATCAGTGCGCTTTCGGCATCTTCCCCGATGTCATGTCCGACGACTGCTCCGACTGCTGCGCCGACAGCCGCGCCCTGCTGCATCCGATACGCGGTGCTACAGCCTGCGCTCGTTATCGCGACGAGCAGAAGCGCGAATGTGAATAATCCAAATCTTTTCATAAGGCATCCCTCCTTTTTATGTGTCAGGCTCACTGAATGTGCTTGACACCTTGATTTATTTATAGGGAACGACAAGTTATTACAACAATTTCTTGCATAATCTTTATAGAGCAAGCACCGTGCCATGCGCATAATGATTTTTCATAGAATAATCAGTTCACCGTAACGTCCCATATAAGGCGTAGTTGGATGGCAGAGAATACCTGAGCACGCATAAAATTCAAAGCGAACACAAACGAATTTCGGAAATTATAATTCCGAAATTAATGAAAGAAGAAACGACAAAACACGCAAGAGGCAAAAACGACAACGAATTTAAGAAAGAAACGAATTTGAATTGTTTCGAGTGTCTTGATTCGTTCCCTTCTTAAATTCGTTGTCGTTTTTTCTCACTATAATATGGAACAATTCACCCATTTTGACGAGCATGGGCAATCGCGCATGGTGGATGTGAGCGAGAAGGCCATCACGCAGCGCGAGGCGGTGGCGCGAGGCTGTGTGCGGATGCAGCCAAAAACATTCGAAATGATTCTCAACAAGGCGATGTCCAAAGGCGACGTGCTGGAAGTGGCGCGAATCGCCGGAATTATGGGCGCAAAACAGACGTGCGCCTTGATTCCGCTCTGCCACCCGCTCAACCTGAACAGCGTGGGAATCGCGTATTATCTTCACGCTGAACGCGCTGAAATCGAGATTGAAGCGACGGCGCGAGTCTCCGCCAAAACCGGCGTAGAGATGGAAGCGCTGACCGCCGTCACCGTTGCGGCGCTGACGATTTACGACATGTGCAAAGCCGTCGATCGTGGTATGGTGATTTCCGATATTCGCCTGATCAAAAAAAGCGGCGGTAAAAGCGGCATCTTTCTTGTGCAAGAAATGTCAAATTCTCAAAATTCTGCTTGACTCTTGCACAGGAGTTGTTTACCACGAAACACACAAAAGACGCAAAAAAGTCACACTGAAAAATAACGTCCACGCAGACCTCACAGGTCTTCAAGACCTGTGAGGTCTCTCAACGGAGATTATATGCCAGTTCGCACCTATTACGACATTCTCGGCGTGCCAAAAACCGCCACTGCCGCCGACATCAAAAAAGCGTATCGCCAGGCGGCGTTAAAATATCATCCCGACCGCAACCCGAATGACCCGACAGCGCAGGAACGCTTTCGCGAGGCCGCCGAAGCGTATGAAATCCTGTCTGATCCGGAACGCCGGAAACTCTACGATCAATATGGTTCAGATTCGGAAAAACGCCGCCCTCAAGCCGAGCAGGCTGGATATACGGAATATGCGCCGCCGCATCAACAGCCATCAGACATCATGGAGGAATTGTATATCGAACTCGGCTGGCGTCTGGTCAAAGATTATGGCCGCCATATTCCGGCAGACGCCTTCGACGCCATGTTTCAGGAAGAATTGGAGGCGGGCATTCATCTGCCGTTTTTGTATGAACGCACGCGCCACCCTTCGACCGGCGCGCCGGTCGTCTGGATGAAAAAAATCAAAAAAAGCGGTATGAAAACGAGAACGTACTCAACCAAAGAGACAGAAGATGTTTCTTTCCTTAAAGAAGCACTCGCGGAAGTCGGCTTATCACCAAAGGATTTGTCGCTTTCGCAGTTGCAGAAATTTGCGAAAGATACTGGCGTATCAATCGGCGTAAAAATTTTGAAAACGCTGGTTGGCAGAAAATAATCGTAGAGACGCATCGGGCGGGGCGTCTCTACATCAGGTAATGCTGTAATGCTATAAAGGAGTTTCTATGGTAAAATGCGAACAAGATCAGTGCAAACATCTCGTGCCGATGAAAGATATATTCGATGGGAATGAATTCATTATCGGCTACAAATGCGAAGAAGGCTTTACGATTGAAACGAACGACACCGTCGGCTACGCCCGCATGGCGAGCGAATGCGAGAAATACGAGAAGCGCGAGGAATGAGTCCGAAAATCAACGTCCTCTCCGCCGAAGTCGCGAACCATATCGCCGCCGGGGAAGTCATCGAACGCCCGGCGTCGGTCGTCAAGGAATTGGTCGAAAATTCGATTGACGCGGGCGCGACGCAGCTTGAAATTGACATCGGCGTCGGCGGCAAGGCGTATATTCGCGTCAAAGACAACGGGCACGGCATGTCGCGGGAGAATGCGGCGCTCGCCTTCGAACGCCATGCCACCAGCAAAATCGCCTGCACGGCGGACATTTCCAACATCGCCACGCTCGGCTTTCGCGGCGAAGCGCTTCCCAGCATCGCGTCGGTCTCGAAATTGAAACTCCTGACGCAGCCGCCGGACGAAGTGATCGGGACGCGCATCGAGATTCACGGCGGCGAGATGGTCGCGAATGTCGAAAGCGGCGCAAGCCCCGGCACGTTCATCGAAGTC
>DF820459.1:948565-953927 GCA_000739515.1 Candidatus Moduliflexus flocculans | reverse complement strand
GATTCACGGCGGCGAGATGGTCGCGAATGTCGAAAGCGGCGCAAGCCCCGGCACGTTCATCGAAGTCAGCGATCTTTTTTACAAAACCCCGGCGCGGCTGAAATTCCTCAAATCCCCCGCCACCGAACTCAGCTACATCAATAACGTCATCACCGACATCGCGCTGGCGAATCCGCAGGTCGGCTTCAGCGTCAACAATAACGGCAGCAATCAACTCCATCTTCCCGCCGACAGCACGCTCTTGCAGCGCGTCGCCGGGCTGTTCGGGCGCGAAATCGTCCGCGAATTGGTCGAAATTCACGAAGTTGCGGCGACCGTCGAACTGCGCGGATTGATCGGCCTGCCGTCCTGCAATCGCGCTAACCGCAATTATCAGAAAGCGTTCGTCAACAATCGCCCGGTCAAAGACAAAACTATCAGCCACGCCATTCAACAGGCGTATGACACGCTGATTCCGAAAGGCCGCCATCCGGTTGCGTTTCTGTTTTTGTCGCTTCCAGTGGAATTGGTGGACGTGAACGTCCATCCGACGAAAGCGGAAATCAGGTTTATTAATTCACAAGCCATTCATGACATTGTGGCGCGAGGCATCCGCAAAACACTGAGCCAGACGCTCGGCGTCAGCGCCCTGCCGTCATACTCAGCCCCGCGAGCCGCGAAAACCGACAGCGACGCGCTGCAAGATGAAGTGCCGTTCGACTCATTCGGCATGGCGCAGCGCGACATCGAGCCGCCCGCGCTGCCGTTTTCGTCAAGTGCGCCGACACCGCGTTTCAGGCCGTCAGACGGATTTTCGCCAGAACCGGAGATGACGGGACAGCCCGCCTCGCCTCAATTAAAGTATCGGCGAGAGCAGAACAACGCGCTGTCGTCCGACGGTCAGCTTGCGCGTTCGATTCAAGGCGGCAGCGCGGTCTTTTCGCGGATGCTCCCAATCGGGCAGTTTCAAGAAACCTACATTCTCGCGCAGGACGGCGAAGACCTGTTCATCATTGACCAGCACGCCGCGCATGAGCGCGTCTTTTACGAAAAATTCAAAACGCAGTTTCAAGAAAACACGCTGGACGTGCAGCCGCTCCTCTTCCCGGTGTCGTTAGAACTTTCGCATCGCGAGCAGGCGATTCTGCAAGAGCATCTCGACGCGCTGCGGCAATATGGCTTCGAAGTCGAGCCGTTCGGCGGCACGACGTGGCTGATCAAAGCCGTGCCTGCGTTGTTGGCGAAAGCGGATTATAAAAAATTGCTGTACGACATGCTTGATCAGCTTGGCGAGACGAAAACCGCCACCATCGCGCNGATTCACGGCGGCGAGATGGTCGCGAATGTCGAAAGCGGCGCAAGCCCCGGCACGTTCATCGAAGTCGGCGATCTCTTTTACAAAACTCCGGCGCGGCTGAAGTTCCTCAAATCTCCCGCCACCGAACTCGGCTACATCAATAACGTCATCACCGATATTGCGCTTGCGAATCCACAAGTCGGCTTCAGCGTGAGCAATAACGGCAGCAGTCAACTCCATCTTCCTGCTGATAGCACGTTGTTGCAGCGTATTGCCGGATTGTTCGGGCGTGAAATCGTCCGCGAACTTGTCGAAATTCACGAAATGGCAGCGACCGTCGAACTGCGCGGATTGATCGGCTTGCCGTCCTGCAACCGCGCCAACCGCAATTATCAGAAAGCGTTCGTCAACAATCGCCCGGTCAAAGACAAAACCATCAGCCACGCCATTCAGCAGGCGTATGACACGTTGATTCCGAAAGGCCGCCATCCGGTCGCGTTCCTGTTTTTGTCGCTGCCGGTGGAATTGGTGGATGTGAACGTGCACCCGACGAAAGCGGAAATCAGGTTTATTAATTCACAAGCCATTCATGATATTGTCTCGCGAGGCATTCGCAAAACGTTGAGCCAGACGCTCGGCGTCAGCGCCCTGCCGTCTTATGCCGCGCAGCGAGCCGCGAAAGCCGATAGCGACGCGCCGCAAGACGAAGTGCCGTTCGAGTCGTTCGGCATGGCGCAGCGCGACATCGAGCCGCCCGCGCTGCCGTTTTCGTCGAACGCCCCGACGCCGCGTTTCAAGCCGTCAGACGCATTTTCGCCAGAACCGGAGATGACGGGACAATCCGCCTCGTTTCAATTGAGGTATCGGCGAGAGCAAAACAACGCGCTGTCGTCTGACGGTCAGCTTGCGCGTTCGATTCTCGGCGGCAGCGCGGTCTTTTCGCGGATGCTCCCGATTGGTCAGTTTCAAGATACCTACATTTTAGCGCAAGATGGCGAAGACCTCTTCATCATTGACCAGCACGCCGCGCATGAGCGCGTCTTTTACGAAAAATTCAAAGCGCAATTTCAACAGAACACGTTGGACGTGCAGCCGCTCCTCTTCCCCGTGTCGTTAGAACTCTCGCACCGTGAACAGGCGATTCTGGAAGAGCATCTCGACGCGCTGCGGCAATATGGCTTCGAAGTCGAGCCGTTCGGCGGCACGACATGGCTGCTGAAAAGCGTCCCCGCGCTGCTGGCGAAAGCCGATTATAAAAAATTGCTGTACGACATGCTTGATCAGCTTGGCGAGACGAAAACCGCCACCATCGCGCAAAAATTCGACGGCATCTTGAAACTGATGGCGTGTCACGGCGCGATCCGGGCGCATCACCGCCTGCAAGATTCCCAGATTTTCGCGCTGCTGCAACAGATGGACGCCCTCGAACTCCCCTACACCTGCCCGCATGGCCGCCCCACCGTTATCAAAATCACCCTGCAAGATTTGGAAAAACGCTTTGGACGGATTTAAGCTCGCCTTTCACCGCTACATTCAGAACTTGACAAATCAGAACGGTACGCATAACGTGAACATCAAACGAATTACTCTGTGATTTTTTACGAATTTTTTGTACAGGTGTGAATATGGCTTCTTTGAGAGCAATGCCCCCTATTTCTATTAATCGAGATGAATTGACTAAATGGGGAACTATTTGGTTAGGAACGACTGGTTCGAATGAATCTTCAAAGCAACCGAACCGCTTTGATAAAAAGCAAAGCATGGATTTCGGCAAACAAATCATCGATCTGGCGTTTGCCTCAGCGTTTGCCGAGATGTTAGGAGGCATTCCTGTTACTGAACCACAGAATAGCAAATCCTTGCTTCCGCCTGCTCCCGATTGTATTGAAATTGGCGATACTCGCGTTATTGGCGGCATTCGCCCTCAGAATTTCGATATTGCTTATCGCCCTGATGGTTTGCGAATTGCCTATGATAGCAAAACATTGAACGATTTCGATAGCATCAAGAAGAATTGGCAAAACATGATCAATGATTTAGCGACCGAAGCGACGACTGTTCATACGCGCTTTCCGTATGCAATTGTCTGTTTTGTGGTTGTTATTCCGAGACCCGCCTTAGACACATCTCAAGAATACGACATTACCCGAACCTTAGAACGACTTGCTGCAAGAAAAGGTGTTCAGAATCAGAATCATCTTGCGGAAGCAATCACTTTTCTTGTGTGGGAACCTGCAACAGGATGTATTGATCAGGATATCCCTGCGCCAGAAAGTGTCTTACGAATAGAACGTTTTCCAAACATTGTGTCTGAAAGATACCTTGAACGATATAAAGGGCTTCCTCCCCATGACAAAGCGTGATCATCTCGAAACGTCGGCATCGAAAAAATTGCGTGGCGGCTATTACACACCAGCGGAAATTTGTGATTTTCTCTGTCATTGGGCAATTCAAAAACCGAATGCGTCTGTGCTTGAGCCAAGCTGCGGTGACGGGGCATTTGTTCACGCGATTGTTGACCAATTACGACAAGTCGGCTCAGATTTCGAAAATGTAAAATTTATCGAATTAGATGAGGGTGAAGCCGAAAAAGTTCGCATAAAGCTTCATCAATTAGGGGTTTATCACGAAGAAAGCGTGGAGGCGGCTGACTTTTTCAAGAGTTGCAAAACATTTCTTTCGAACAAAACGTTATTTGATTGTATTGTCGGAAATCCCCCATTCATCAGGTATCAGGATTTTCCAGATGAACAAAAAGATATTGCATTCAGCATTATGGTTCGCGCAGGTCTCAAGCCGTCGCGGTTAATCAATGCGTGGATTCCTTTTCTTATCGCTTCGACATTGCTTCTTAAGCCGGGCGGGCGCATTGGCATGGTGATTCCCGCCGAACTCTTTCAAGTCAATTATGCTGCTCATGCCCGTTTATTTCTCAGCGAGGCATTCAGCAAAATCTTTTTGATTACGTTCAGAAAGCTTGTTTTCGAAAACGTTCAACAAGAAGTCGTGCTGTTTTTAGGGGAAAAGAACGGTTCGGATTCGCATGGGATCACGGTCATCGAAACCGATGATGTTTCGACATTGAAGGCGATCTCATTAGATCGGCATCTTCCCGATATTAAACGAATCAACCATTCCTCAGACAAATGGACGCAATATTTTTTATCACATAAGGAAATCGAGGTGTTGCGCGATGTCAAAAAAAATCTTTCTATTCCGATAAGCGGAGAATGCCTTGAGGTTGATGTCGGCATTGTCACCGGTCAAAATAAGTTTTTTTTATTGAATAAAACGCTTGTCACAACGAAAAACCTTGAATGCTATACCCAAAAAATCATTGGGAAATCGAATCAATTGAAAGGGATACGCCTTTCGGAACAGCACTTTGAATCGCTTGCTGAGTCGGATGCGAACGTATTTTTTTTATGCGTGCCGAACATTCCAGATGATGAACTTTCCGACGAACTACGAGCATATCTTCGTTATGGTGAGGAACAACTATTTCATAGAGGATATAAATGCCGCAATCGGAAAAAATGGTGGATTGTTCCATCCCTTTGGACGCCAGATGCATTTATGCTCAGGCAAGTGCATCAATATCCGAAACTCGTCTTGAACGAATGTAATGCCGCCAATACGGATACGCTCCACCGAGTGAAATTCAAGCCTGGGATTGATCAAAAGAATTTCGTTGCATCGTTTTTAAATTCAATGACCTTTGCATTTTCAGAAGTGATTGGCAGAAGTTACGGCGGCGGCGTGTTGACATTCGAGCCGTCGGAGGCCGAAAGTTTTCCTGTTCCATTTGCTTCTGAGATCGCGCTTGATGTTGATTATATTGACAATCTCGTGCGAAAGAATAATATTCTGTCAGTGTTGGAATATACGGATAATCTCGTATTGAAAGGAAAATTCGGATTTTCGAACGGTCAGATTGCGACCTTTCGAAATATTTGGTTGAAATTGAGCGAGCGAAGAATGTCTCGAAAATAGGCGTTTTCGCCCAGTAGATGAATAACTATCTCATGTTACGCAGCCGATTCGAGACGAATGACCGCACACTCCCCTCCGGGGAGGGGTTGGGGG
>DF820459.1:929904-948287 GCA_000739515.1 Candidatus Moduliflexus flocculans | reverse complement strand
ACGAGCAATCACTCACGGACGACCCCACCCCTTGCCCCTCCCAGGAGGGGAATTGTCGGCGGCGCTGCGTAACATCAGTAACTATTTAATGAAGAATTATTTATGAGCGGAATCCGACAAGAATTCGAAGGGGACGTGTTCACTGAGGAGAGTATCGAGGTCAGAGAACCGAAGCCCTATCATGTGGTGTTGTATAACGACGATTACACGACGATGGAATTCGTCGTGTTCGTCCTGGAAAGCATTTTTCACCATGCGCGACCACGAGCCGAGCAGATCATGCTCGACGTGCATCAGCGCGGCAAAGGCATCGCCGGGACATACACCCGCGACATTGCTGAAACCAAAGCGCTGCAAACCCGCAACCTCGCGCAGGAGCATAATTATCCCTTGCGCTGCGTTGCCGAACCGGCGTAATTTAAGCTAAGAACAGGCGCAAACTGTTAAAAAAGCTGCTGGCCGGATCGAAAAATATCAGATTTGCAGAAGTTGTGGCATGTGCCGAAGGTTTTGGTTTTCGTTTGGATCGTGTCGCAAGCAGTCATCATATTTTTGTTCATGATGAAATTCCTGAATTGTTGAATCTTCAGAATGTTGACGGAAAAGCGAAGCCGTATCAGATAAAACAGTTTTTACATCTTGTTGAAAAATATGATTTACAGATGGAGGATTGAATATGCGTGATTATCACATCAATATCTTTTACAGCAGAGACGATGGCGGATATATCGCAGACATTCCGGATTTGGCGCATTGTTCGGCTTTCGGAAACAGCCCTGCCGAGGCGTTGCAGGAAGTGTTAAAAGCGAAAACCGCCTGGCTCGAATCGGCAAAAGCGCATGGCAAATCCATTCCTCGTCCACGTTATCGTCCATTGATTTATCAAATGGCATGAAATCGCCGCGAATGATACGGATTTCCCCGAAGATTCGTGCTTATTCGTGTCATTCGCGGCAAACATTATGAGTCGTCATGAAGTGCAGTCAGTTGTTGATTCCGCTGTCCGCGAAGCGATTATGCGGCGACATGAATATATTACGGTCGAACATCTCCTGTATAGCCTGTTGCAGCACGATACCGGCATGACCATCGTCGCAGAATGTGGCGGAGACGTTGACCTGATGCTGGAAGAATTATTGGAGTTCTTCAATTCGCAAATTCCGACACTGCCGGTCAAAAAACGTGCGAAGAAAGCCGATGAAGCCGCGCAAGAAGACGAGGCGTCGCCGGTGCAAACGCTCGGATTTCGCCGCGTCTTGGAACGGGCAGTGAATCAGACCATGAGTTCCGCGAAAAACGAAATCGAAGTCGGCGATCTCCTCGCCGCGATGTTTTTAGAACAGGATTCGCACGCGGTCTATACGCTGAAAAAGCAGGGCATCACGCGCCTTGACGTACTGAATTATATTTCACATGGTGTCGGGAAAGGCAACGACGATATGCCGCCGCTTGATTTCGACGACATGGGCGAGGGGGAAGAACTCGAAGATGAAGGCCATCCGCAGCCGCGCCAGCAGCCGCAGGCCGGATTCAAGCTCGAAACGTTCGCCGCGAATTTGACCGAATTGGCGCGGCAAGGCAAGCTCGATCCGCTCGTGGGGCGCGAATTCGAGACGAAACGCCTGATTCAGATTCTCTGCCGCCGTCTCAAGCATAATCCCGTCTTGATCGGCGAACCGGGCGTCGGCAAAACCGCGATTGTCGAAGGCTTGGCGCAGAAAATCGTCAAAAAAGACGTGCCGCGCATGTTGCAACAGACCGAAATTTTCGCGCTCGATCTCGGCGCGTTGCTCGCCGGAACGAAGTTTCGCGGCCAGTTTGAGCAACGCCTGAAATCGGTCTTGAAAGCGATCAATCAGCATAATCAGAATAATAAAGCCGGACTCGGCGCGATTTTGTTCGTGGATGAGATTCACATGATCGTCGGCGCAGGCGCGACGACCGGCACGTCGGTGGACGCTTCCGGCCTGCTGAAACATGCGCTTCACGCCGATAATCTGCGCTGCATCGGCACGACGACGCACGAAGAATATCGCCGCCATTTCGAGCATGACCGCGCCCTTGCGCGACGTTTCCAGAAAATTGACGTGACCGAGCCGTCGGTCGAAGACGCCATTAAAATTCTGCACGGCTTGCGCCCGCGTTTCGAGGAATATTATCAGATCAAATATACCGATCCGGCGCTCGAAAGCGCGGTCAATTTGGCGTTCCGGCATATCAACGAGCGTTTCCTGCCGGACAAAGCGATTGACGTGATTGACGAAGTCGGCGCATTGAATCAGATTCGGGCGCAGGAACAGCAAAAAACCGTCCTCGATGTCGTTGACGTGGAAGAAGTCGTGACGAGCATCGCGCACATTCCCGACCTGAATCCGGGGCAGAGCGAACGCGAACAGCTTGCGGTGTTGGAAAAGAACATGAAGCAGAAAGTCTTCGGACAGAATCGCGGCATTGATGCGGTGGTCGGCGCGATCAAGCTGTCCCGCGCCGGGTTGACGCTGCCGGATAAACCCGTCGGCGCGTTTCTCTTCGCCGGCCCGACCGGCGTCGGCAAAACCGAAGTCGCGAAGCAATTGGCGGCCTGCCTCGGCATCCGCTTCACGCGCTTCGACATGAGCGAATACATGGAAAAACACGCCGTTTCGCGTTTGATCGGCGCTCCGCCCGGCTATGTCGGCTACGATCAGGGCGGGCTGCTGACCGAAACGATCCGCAAACATCCGCACTGCGTCCTGCTGCTCGACGAAATCGAAAAGGCGCATATTGATTTGTTCGACATTCTGCTGCAAGTCATGGATCACGCCACGCTGACCGATAACACAGGGCGCGAAGCGGATTTCCGCAACGTGATTCTGATTATGACCAGCAACGCGGGCGCGCGGGAGATGAACCGGCGCATCATCGGCTTTGACAATACGGTGGACACGACCGCCAGCAAAACCGCCATTGAGCATCTCTTCAGCCCGGAATTTCGCAACAGGCTGACGGAAATCGTCTTTTTTGATCCACTGTCGCAAGAAATTATGTTACAAGTCGTGGATAAGTTTATCGGCGAACTGAACGAGCAGCTTCTCGCGCAAAAAGTGCAGGTCACGCTTGACGACGCGGCGAAAACGTGGTTGGCGAAACATGGCTATGACGAACGCTACGGCGCTCGTCCGCTTGGCCGCCTGATTCAAACCACGATCCGCCAGCCGCTCGCGGAAGACATCTTGTTCGGCAAACTGCAAGAGGGTGGCGCGGCCAATGTTAGCGTGAAAGACGACAAACTCGTCGTCGCGGTGCAATAATTGCCGCTTAGGAGGATAGAATGAAAACCATAACAAAAACAAAAGCCAAACCACAAGCCGGAGTCAAGCTGCGCAAAAAATTGGTACACATTCGGCTTGATCCAGCGATCCATCAGAAAGCGGATCAGCTTGCCAGGGCGGACAAACGCAGTTTTTCGCAGTTTGTTGAAGTTGTGTTAGAACGATATCTCTCGGCAACGCAAAATGATGCCGACACGCTTGCAAAAGAGGCGTTTACCGCAACTGAACATGGGTTTTGGAGTCAAATTGATGCGTATGAGGCTGCGGTCAACTTACAAACGATGTTACCGGAGCGTCAACTATGCCCCCTCGGCATTTTCAATATACGCCGCCTGGCGCGTTTCCGGGGATGCGAATAGGACTTCCATTTCTGCCAATAACCCTGGTTAATTATTCATGTGCAATATCGGCGCTTGCGCTTGTTGATTCGGGCAGCACAGTTAGCGTGCTGCCCTATGATGTTGGCCTGCAATTGGGATTGAAGTGGGATGAACAAACCGTCCCTACGCCATTGGTCGGAAGTTTGAAACATGCCCAAGCGTGGGGCGTTCAAATTATCGGAGAGGTTACCCCGTTTTCTCCGGTTGTTCTAAAATTTGCATGGACGCAGGTGACGAGCGAGCGGGTACCCCTGATTTTATTAGGCCAGACGAATTTCTTTCAAGCATTCGATGTCTGCTTTTCCGGCTCGCAACAGGTTTTCGAAATCGCCGCGAAAGGCGCGTTGATTCGAACGATATAACACTGTGAATGCTGCATGAGAAAACGTATGCCGTCAGCCTGGAATATGACGCCACGAAAGAGGCCGATTTAAGACGAATTTTTAAGATATTGCGCTATATCAAAATTATGATCGAGCAGGAACTCTGAACGAGCGCGTAACGAAAAGGACTCCGAAGCCTCAAACACTTCGGAGTTCTTTTTTTCTGACGTTTCGGAAATAACGTTTCTTTCTTTTACATATTCTTTCTGAACAGTGCTTCTCTAACTCCCGACAAATCTTTTCGATGAAATTCCCAATTATTCCCTGTTATTCAGGTGGATTGCTCCCTTTTGCGCATCGTATTCTTGATTCATGCACGCTGTTAGCAAGCAATTTGCTATATACGGAAACGACATTGACATACCCGAATAACACGAACACGAACACGAAAGGAGTGGTTATGGAACTTCAGATTCAGAATATTTCGAAAACGTATGCGGGCGGCACACGCGCCCTGAATAATGTTTCGCTCACGATTCAGCCCGGCATGTTCGGCCTGCTTGGGCCGAATGGCGCGGGCAAGTCCACGCTGATGCGCACGATTGCCACGTTGCAGGAAGCCGACAGCGGCACGATCCGTCTTGGCGGCATTGATGTGCTGGGGCAAAAACACGAAACACGCAAAGTCCTCGGCTATCTGCCGCAGGAATTCGGCGTCTATCCGCATGTCAGCGCGGAAGAACTGCTGGATCATTTTGCGATGCTGAAAGGCATCACCAATCGCAGCCAGCGCCGCGATCTTGTGCGCCGCTTATTGCAGCAAACCAATCTCTACGATCACCGCAAAAAGAAACTCGGCGGCTTTTCCGGTGGCATGAGGCAGCGTTTCGGCATCGCGACTGTACTGCTTGGCGATCCGAAGCTGATCATCGTGGATGAGCCGACCGCCGGGCTTGACCCGGAAGAGCGGACGCGGTTTCATAATCTGCTGAGCGAAATCGGCGAACAAGTCGTCGTGATTCTCTCCACGCACATCGTGGATGATGTCAGCGATCTCTGCCGCGACATGGCGATTATCAATAAAGGGGAAGTGATTTTTGCGGATCAGCCCTTTCACGCGATTCTGATGCTGCAAGGCAAAATCTGGAAAGACATCATTAAAAAACACGAACTCGCCGACTATCAGGCGGCGTATCACGTGATCTCTTCGCGCTTGTTTGCCGGGGAAACGCAAGTCACGGTCTATAGCGAAACGCAGCCCGGCCCAACATTTCACGCCGCAGAACCAACGTTGGAAGATGTCTATTTCTGGGCAATTAATCAGAGCAAGGAGGAGGTATAGGTTTTTATAATTATCTTTCCAGAGGTTAAAACCTCTGTCTGTATTCCATCGCCCCTTCAGGGCGGCTTTCTGCCGCGAAGCGGCAACGGCATATAGACAGAGGTTTTAACCTCTGGAAAGGCCATACCAGAAGACGTTATGTTCATTCGCATCATGTTGTTCGAAATTCGAAGTTGGCTGAAACGCGCTTCGACGTGGGTCTATTTTATCCTGTTGGCGAGTCTCTCGTTTTTGACAATGCTGGCGGTAAGCGGCTATTTTAAGGGCGTTCAGGTCGGGTTAGCCGGCAGTGGCGGCACGGTGCTCATCAATTCGCCGTATGTGCTTGCGCAGATCATTAGTATCATGGGCTATATGGGGGTGATTATTACCGCTGCCGTCATGGCGAGCGTCGGCTGCCGCGATTTCGCGCATAACAGCCATGCGCTGATCTTTACCTGCCCGATCACGAGATGGCAATACATCGGCGGACGATTTGCCGGCGCATTCGTCGTGTTGACGCTGATTTTCAGCAGTCTCGGCTTCGGCGTCTGGCTTGCCACCTATTTTCCCGGCATAGAAGCCGCAAAACTTGGAGACAATCTGGTCAGTTCCTATCTGCGTCCCTATCTCTTCATGATTCTTCCGAATCTGCTGTTTACGTCCACGCTCTTTTTCGGGTTGGCGGTGTTGACGCGCAAAACGCTCTCGTCGTATGTGGCGGGAATCTTTCTGCTGCTCGGCTATATGATTGCAGGCGCGTTGACGAAAGATATCGAGAATCAGACCATTGCCGGAGCGGTTGACCCGTTCGGCTTGACCGCATTCAATTTGCTGACGCGCTACTGGACGGTCGCGGACATCAATACTCGTCAGATTCCGCTGACCGGCATCTTCCTCGCAAATCGCGCCTTGTGGGTTGGCGTTGGACTGGCCTGTCTATCGGCAATTTTCTGGCTGTTTCGGTTCAGCTACGCGAATCGCTTCGAACGTGGCGCGGCGCGTTCGAAGGCCGTCGTCCTGTCGAATGAACCGATTCCGATAATGTCAAGATCGCCGCTGTCTCTCGCCTTCGATTTCTCCTTGAGCGCGGCGTTGAAACTGAGCCTGAACACAGCCTGGATTGAGTTTCGCAGCATTCTCGGCAGCCTCTCGTTTCTGTTGCTGTCGCTGGCGGGTGTGTTATTCGTGTTCGTGAATTCGACGGAAATGAGTTCGATGTATGGCACGATAACCTATCCCGTCACCTATCAAATATTAGAAATCACCGGCGGCAGTTTTTTGCTGTTTATGTTGATTATTCTGACCGTTTTTGCCGGGGAACTCATCTGGAAGGAGCGCGGGCTGCGGCTTGATCAATTGTTAGATACGCTGCCAACACCGAGTTGGACGGCGTATATCGGAAAACTTGGAGCGCTTGTGTTGATGCTTGTGACGCTGCTTGGCGTTGTCATGGCGTGCGGGCTGACGATTCAGGCGACGCAGGGCTATTTCCGCTTCGAAATCGGGCAATACCTGACCACGCTCTTTGGATTTCATCTGTTCGATTATCTGCTGCTCTGCGTGTTGGCGTTGCTGGTTCAAACGTTCGCACCGAATAAATATGTCGGCTATGTCCTGATGGTGACGTATTACGTCGGTTACATGTTCATGGGAAAATTCGGCATTGAGCATAATCTGTTTCGATATGCCTCCGATTCGGGATTGCTCTATTCTGATATGAATGGCTATCCGCGTTTTATGCTTGTAGGCGCGATAGCGTTCAAAGCTTACTGGGGCGCGTTCGCCTGCCTGCTCGCCATTCTGACGCATCTCTTCTGGCAGCGCGGCACGGACAGCGCGTGGCGGCTGCGCTGGCGCGTGGCGCGGCAACGTTTCACGCGACCGCTGCAACTCGCGAGCATAGCGTTTGTCGCCCTGTTTATCAGTCTCGGCGCGTTTATCTATTACAATACGAATATTTTGAACGTGTACCGAACGACGTTCGAAAACGAAGAGATCGTCGCGAATTATGAAAAACAGTATAAACAATACGAAACCCTGCCGCAGCCGAAAATTACGGATGTGCGCGTCGAAGCCGACATTTATGCAAGCGAGCGAAAATTGCGCGTCAAAGGCACGTATCAATTGCAGAACAAAACCGTGACACCGATAGAAACGGTACATCTGCGCATCCCGCCGGAAATGGACATCCGGCAATTAGATTTCGAATTGCCATCACAAACAATCGTTGACGACCGCATTACAGGTTACTATATCCACCGGCTCGCCGCGCCGCTGCAACCAGGGGCGCAGTGTTCGCTCACGTTTGAGATCGCGTATGCGCCGAAAGGCTTCCGCAATTCAATCTCGGCGTATGGAAATAGCCCCTGGCTCTTCCCGAATGGCACGTTTATCAACAACGAGATGCTGCCGCGCATCGGGTATCGCGCTGATATCGAATTGACGCAAGACGATGTGCGCAAGAAGCACGGCCTGCCGAAAAAAGAGACCGTCTTGCCGGATGTGAATGATCCAGACGGTCGGCAGAAAACATTCATTCCTGATGCCGATTGGATAACATACGCGGCCACGATCAGCACGGATGCGGATCAGATTGCGATTACGCCGGGAGATTTGCAAAAAACGTGGATTGACGGTAATCGCCGCTATTTTCAATATAGCATGGGAACGACGAAAATCGAAAACTTTCTCGCCTTCTTGTCTGGCAGATACGCGGTCAAAAAAGCTGAGTGGCGCGATTTGCCGATTGAAATTTACTATCATCCGGGGCATGAATACAATCTGGATCGGATGATCGCGGGCGTTCAGAAATCGCTGGATTATTACACGGCACAATTCGGGCCGTATCCGTTCCGTCAGGTGCGGATCGTCGAGTTCCCGCGTTACAGTTCGTTTGCGCAGGCATTTCAGGGGATGATTCCGTATTCCGAAAGCGTCGGTTTTATTGCGCGGGTGCGGCCTGATGACGAGAAAGACGTGGATTATCCGTTTTACGTAACGGCGCACGAAATGGCGCATCAATGGTGGGGACATCAGGTCGAAGCCGCCAACGTGCAGGGGAATGCGTGGATTATTGAAAGCCTTTCGCAGTATTCTGCCATGATGGTCATGGAACAGGAATTCGGCGCGGCGCAGATGAAACGCTTTCTCAAATATGAGTTAGATCAATATCTTTCCGGGAGATCGTTCGAACGCAAATACGAACCGACATTAGCTCGCGTCGAAGATCAGGGGTATGTGTATTACAACAAAGGAAGCGTGGCGATGTACGCGCTGCGGGATTACATCGGCGAAGAGCGCGTAAATGCCGCGCTGCGGAAGTATTTGCAGGCGGTCGCGTTTCAGGAACCGCCGTACACGAATTCGCTGGAACTATTAGCGTATCTCCGCGAAGAGACGCCGCCGGAATACCAGTATCTGTTGACGGATTTGTTCGAGAACATTACGCTGTTCGAAAACAAAGCCGTGACCGCGAAGGCGACGCCGCTGTCAGATGGGCAATATCAGGTGCAATTGAAAGTCGCGTCGAAGAAACTCCGCGCAGACCAGACCGGCGCGGAAACGGAAGTGCCGTTGAATGATACGATTGATATTGGCGTGTTCGATGAAAACGGCGAGACGCTTTATACCGAAAAACGCCGGATTACGCAGTCAGAAACGGAGCTTACCCTGATTGTGAAGGGCAAACCGGCCAAAGCCGGCATTGATTTGTATAACAAACTCATTGACCGCGATTCGGACGATAACGTGATTCGGGTGGAAGTAGAAGGATGACATTAAACAGAAACCTCACAGGTCTTTAAGACCTGTGAGGTTTTCTCCATCATTTACAATCTTGCAGAATGCCTGCCACAACGTCTGCCGTATATTGTTGCGCAATCTGCCATTTTTGCGCGAGGGGCTGGGTATGTTCGGCGATGCGTCGAAGCTCTGATTCGGGGATGTTGACTTCTGATAGACTGACCGGGCTGCCGATTTTTCGAAACCACACTTTGAGGGCGTTGACGCCTTTTTCGGCGATTTCCGTGTCAGAGCCGCCTGCCGTGAGATGAAAGACGCGCCGCGCAAATTGTGCGAATTTCGCCGGGTTCAGATTGGCGGCGTAGCGCATCCACGCGGGAATGACGATGGAGAGCGTCGCGCCGTGCGGCAGATCGTATAACGCGCCGAGGGAATGGCCGATCAGGTGATTCGGAAACGCGGTCGCGCCGATCCCCGCCGCCGGCAAGCCGTTCAGCGCAAGCGTCGCCGCCCACATCATCGTGGCACGTCCTTCATAATTTTCCGGGTTGGCAAGGATACGCTCCGCGCTTTCCATGATTGACTTAATCAAGCCTTCGACATAGCGATCTTGAATCGGCGTGTCGGGATCGGCACTGGTGAAATAGCCTTCGATCAGGTGCGAAATCGCGTCAACCGCGCCGTAAGCAGTGTAAGTTTTCGGCACGGAATATGTCGCAGTCGGGTCGAGAATCGAGACTTTCGGGAAGAGGTGCGGCGAGCGCAGGTTGAATTTCTGCTGCGTGGCGTCGTTCGTCAGCACGGCGATAAAATTCATCTCCGAGCCGGTCGCCGCAATCGTCAGGACGGTCAGCACCGGCAGCGCGCCCTGCGGCTCTTTTCTGCCTAAGAAGCATTCCCAGATGTCGCCGTCGGTTTTGACGCCTGCCGCAATCGCTTTCGACTCGTCAATCACGCTGCCGCCGCCGACCGCAATCACCATGTCAACCTGTTCGCGTTTCGCCAGCGCAATCCCCTCATTGACATGCGACAAAATCGGATTCGACTTCACACCGGAAAATTCGACAACACCGACGCCCGCCTGCCGCAGTGAGCCGACCACCTGATCATAAATGCCGTTTGTCTTGATGCTCGCTTTGCCATAGACAAGCAGCGCCTTTTTGCCGTGTTGCGCGGCGTGTGCGCCGATTTCAGCGATCATGCCTTTGCCGAAGATGATTTTCGTCGGATTCCAAAAGATAAAGTTCTGCATAATATGTTTTCCTGTGAGAGTAAAATGTTGTAATTATTTACCACGAAACACACGAAATATACGAAAATATGGGAAACTCCTCTGTCATCGGATGTAAATCTTGATTTTTTTCGTGTATCTCGTGTGTTTCGGGGTGGCTGCTAAATAACTGATGTTACGCAGCGCCGCCGACAATTCCCCTCCTGGGAGGGGCAAGGGGTGGGTTCGTCCGTGAGTGATTGCTCGTGTCAAGAACCCACCCCCAACCCCTCCCCGGAGGGGAGTGTGCGGTCATTCGTCTCGAATCGGCTGCGTAACATGAGTAAATAATTACAAAATTTTCATGCATTGTTGTTGAGAAGATTCATGCCAGTGTCCTTAATTCAACGGCACTGCGGCGTCGTCATGACGTGGGAAGGTCACGATGACGGTTGTCGCGTCTTGCGGCGTGCTGTGAATAGTTGACTGTCCGCCGTGCAATTTCGTAAGTAATTGGACAATCGCCAGTCCCAATCCGATTCCCTGCTGTTCGTAGCGCGCGCGGTCGAATTGCCGGAATGCGCCGATAGCGGCGATCTGTTCCGGCGTCATGCCGCGGCCGTAGTTGGTAACGCTCAACGTAAACGTGGTGTCGTTGATATCGCTGGTCACTAAAATGGGTGTGCCCGTTTCTGAGAATTTTAGCGCGTTATCGAGCAATTCCGAGAAAATTTTTCCTAAACTTTCCTCATTCATCCAGATTTCCGCCTCAACAAACGACTGCCCGATATCATGATCGCGCCGGGCATTTGAGATTTTCTCCGACGCGATAAATGTCAATAACGTTTTCGTATCTACCAATTCGTTGCGACACCAGATCGAGGCGCGCTGCAATTCTGGATTCTGCTCAAGCTGCTGTAATTCGACGTGCAACATCGTGTTTTCGATCAGATGTTCCAGACGTAATGCATCATCATTGATGTAGGTGGCGAGCCGAATAATTTCTTCGCTATTGTGTTCATGCACCAACTCAACGCCATACAAACGCAAGAATTCTGACAAGCTCAAAATGCCTTGCAACGGGGTTCGAAGTTCATGCGGGAGGATGCGATTGATGTGTTGTAACGCTTGCGCCTGCCTGAAAGAGTTCTCATAGCGCAACAGCCTGGTTTGAATAGCTGAGAGCAACTCATCCACTTCAAACGGTTTCGTCAGGTAGTCGTCAGCGCCTAATTCCATGCCTTTGCGTAGTTCGTTCATCGTGGATTTCGCGCTCAAAAATATGAACGGAATATCGGCGGTGTCCGAAGAATGACGGAGTTCAATCAACACGCCATACCCTCCTAATTCTGGCATAACAATATCGCAAAGGATCAAATCGGGATGCGACTCTTTGACCCGCAGCAGGCCAATTCGTCCGTTTTCGGCTTGTGCCACTTCATAGCCTTCATAGGTTAGCAACTCTACAATTGAATGCCGCACCTGCTGATCGTCTTCAATGACAAGAATCTTTTTCATGCTCATCCCTCCGATTCATGCATACTTTTTTGAGACAGCATTTATGCGTAGCGGTTAAACAGGCGTGCAAAAGTGTGCTGTTGTCGCGCATGGCCAAAAACACGCTTTTGCACGCCTGACATCGGTGTCAAGGCTCGTGAATAATGCTGGAAGTAAAATGTAAAAAATACGTTCGTGGTGGAGACCTCGCAGGTCTTAGAGACCTGTGAGGTCTAAGCCGAAGTTATTTTTTTAACTTAACGACCATGTATAATATCACGAATAATCGTTTGCTCTGATACGCGTTACAAATACCATGCCATGTTCATACATCCAGAGAATTTGCCTTTTATGAGAGGAAAAAGTGGGAGACTTTATCTTAAGCGATGATACTGTGAAAAATTGTAACAGTCACAGGAGATGCCGAAACAGGATTCGACCAATATGCAAACCGCTGTTATATAAGGCGTTATTCCAACCGATACAGTTTGATCTTGCTAATTAGCGTTTTGCGGGTAATGCCTAACTCGTTCGCGGCATGAGTGCGATTCCCTTCCCAGCGCAGCAACGCTTCAGCGATTGCCTGCCGCTCAATCTCTTGAAGCGTGCCATGATAGAGAATATTCCTGGCTATCGGGGGTGTCAAACCTAAGTTTTTGAGCGTAATCGTTTCTGTGTCGGCTAAAATGACGGCACGTTCGATCAGATTCTCCAATTCTCGCACATTGCCAGGGAAATCATAGGCTTCTAAGGCGCGGAGTGCGTCGGGCGCGATCCCGCGAACGTTTTTGCCGATGAGTGCGTTAAAACATTGGATGAAATGCCCAACTAATAAGGGAATATCTTCTTGCCGCTCGTTTAAGGTCGGAACGGCGATACGAATCACGTTCAGGCGATAAAACATATCCTCGCGAAAGCGTTCCTGCCGCACAAGTTCTTCAAGGTTTTTATTCGTTGCGGCAATAATTCTGACATCAATCGGCAGATCGCGCGTGCCGCCTAAACGCTGGATTTTGCGCTCTTGCAGCACGCGCAGCAGTTTGCCCTGAAGATGCAACGGCATATCGCCAATTTCGTCTAATAGTAACGTGCCAGATGACGCTATCTCGAACAAGCCGATTTTGCGGCCTGCCGCGCCGGTGAATGCCCCTTTTTCATACCCGAAAAGTTCGCTTTCCAACAGATTTTCAGGGACGCCGCCAATGTTGATCGCTAAAAACGGTTTATCAGCGCGGGGCGAGTGCTGATGAATCGCTCTGGCGATGACTTCTTTCCCTGTGCCGCTTTTGCCGGTAAGCAACACGGTGGAGGGCGTTGGCGCAATTTTTTCAATCAGGGCTTTAATCGCCATCATCTGCGGACTGTTGCCGATCCAGCCTTCCCAGCCATATTGAAGGCTTCTGCCGCGCTCGACAATGCGTGAAAGTCGCTGGTTATCAATAATGCGCCTGAGTCGCGCAAACAGCACTTCAGGCTCAAATGGCTTGACAATGTAATCCTGCGCTCCGAGCTTCATTGCGTCAACGGCATCGTTGATTTCGCCATAACCTGACATCATGAGTACTGGGAGCGCCGGCCCATCTTCTTGAATCCATCGCAATAACTCAAGCCCGTTCATGCCTGGCATGTTCAAATCCATCACTACAGCCTCGAACGTCTCCTGTTCCAGATAGCGCTGGGCTGATAAGCCATTATCGGCAACCTGCGTATCAATGTGTTCGAATTCGCAGAGGCTCACTAATTGATCGCGAAATTTAATATCATCGTCAACGATGAGAAGTTTCATGGTTTCTTCCTAAGGGGGCGTGTAAAAAGGAATTTCTAATGCCTCCGTTCTTACGCGATCCGTCTCATTCCTGTCAAGAGAATTGCTGTGAAAATTTTACTCACTTTTGTCAATCGGGAAAAAATGTGACGGTAGCGTAGCAGTGAAAAAATAGATAACGGAACGGTGAACACCTCTCTTCCTTTATCGTGTTCTTACGCAGCTATCGTCCATTTCACAGCTCGCAAGGGAGGGCTTGATCTGCGCTGGCACGGTTTTTGTAATCTTTATAGCATTATTCATAATGATTAAATAGGAATGCAAAAAGGAGGAATGGACTATGGTGGCATTGAAAGATGTAAAGATGAAACCGAAACTTATCGGGCTGTTTTTGGCAGTTGGCCTGATTCCGATTTTGCTTGTCGGCGTCTGGAGTGGATTTCAGGCCACCAGAGCGCTGATGAAGGCGTCTTATGGGCAATTGCAGGCTGTTCGCGGCATCAAAAAGGCACAAATCGAGCGCTTTTTCGTCGAACGCCAGGGAGATATGGCCGTCCTCGTCGAAACGGTGCATTCGCTGCAAAACGCCGCGTTTGCCAAATTGTCGGTGGCACAGCAGTTAAAAAAAGCGCATTTAGAAGAGTATCTGACGCGAATGCAGGGAAGTTTACGCAATCTGAAAGATGACCCCCTGGTATTGACGGCGCTGATAGAATTTGAAACCGCCTTCGAACTCTCAGGAAAAAAGGTACTGACGCCGGAATGGAATAGTGTCCTGCAAAAGTATGACGCCCGCTTTCAGGACATTCTAAAAGATAACAACTGGTATGATCTTTTTTTGATTCACGCCAACGGCAATATCGTCTATACTGCGAAAAAAGAGGCCGATCTTGGCACGATTATCCCGGAAAGCAATTTGAAAGATGCCAGTTTAGGGAAGACCTTCGAATTGGCAAGAAGTATGACCGCCGAAGAAATCGCGGTGGCGGATTTCGATCCGTATGCGCCATCTGGCGGGCAGCAAGCGGCATTTATGATCGCGCAGATTCGCGATGAATACCGGCAATTAAAGGGGTTTGTTGCCATGCAGATGCCAACCGATCAGATTGTCGCTATCGTCCAGCAGCGCGACGGGCTTGGCAAAACTGGCGAAACCTATATTGTCGGCGCGTCAAACGATAAAACTGTGCTGCGCAGCCCATTGACAACGCGAAGCGACGGAGCGCTCAGTATTGGCACAGAAGTTTCGGCGTCATACATTCAAGACGCGCTCGCGGGAAAATCCGGGCAGCAGGTTTCTACTGACGAATCCGGTAAATTGATTCTGGTAGATTACGCCCCGTGCCACATCGCTGGGCTGCGCTGGGCCTGCATCAGCAAGATGGAACTGGAAGAGGCGATTGTGCCGCAGTATGAGAACGGCAAAGACTTCTTCGCCCGGTATATCGAAAAATACGGCTATTACGATCTCTTCCTGATTCACCCAGATGGCGACGTTTTCTACTCCGTCAGTCACGAGGCAGATTATGGCACGAATATGCTGAAAGGCCAGTACGCCGACTCGAATCTCGGCAAGCTCGTGAAACAAACCGTTGAAACGAAATTGTTTGGCATGGCGGATTTCGCGCCATATGCGCCAAGCAACAACGAGCCTGCGGCGTTTATCGCGCAACCTGTGATTGCCAATGATCAAATTCAATTAATTGTTGGCTTGCAGCTTTCATTAGAGGCGATTGACCGTGTTATGCAGCAGCGCGAAGGAATGGGCAAAAGCGGTGAGACATATTTAGTCGGCGCAGATAAACTGATGCGGTCAGATTCAGTGCTTGATCCGGAATATCACAGCGTCAAGGCCTCATTCGCCAATCCAGAGAAAGGCAAAGTAGAGACAAAGGCGGTTAAAAAGGCGCTCAGCGGAGAAAGCGGCGATGCGATTATCAGCGATTATCGCGGCAATCGCGTCTTGTCTGGCTATACACCGGTCTCGATCTTTGGGACGACCTGGGCGCTGTTGGCAGAAATTGATAACAGTGAGGTCAAAGCGCCAGTGTATATGCTCATTCTGACCATCGCGATCATCGGTGTCGTCCTGGGCGTCGCAGTCGCTCTGTTTGCGCGGTCGCTCGCCGCCTCCATCGCCGCGCCGCTGACGCTCGGCGTCGAATTTGCGAAAAGCGTTGCTGCCGGGGATTTGACCCAAAATATCGAAGTCACGCAGCAGGATGAAATCGGGATGCTGGCCGACGCACTGAATGACATGGTCAAAAAGTTGCGAGAGATTGTCATGGACGTCAAAGGCGCGGCAGATAATGTGGCGTATGGCAGCCAGCAATTGAGTTCCAGTTCCGAAGAAATGTCGCAAGGTGCAACGGAACAGGCGGCGTCGGCAGAGCAGGCGTCGTCTTCGATGGAAGAAATGACAGCGAACATCCGCCAAAATGCCGAAAACGCCGGGCATACCGAACGCATTGCCATCAAATCGGCGGCAGATGCCGGTGATTCGGGCAAAGCGGTGGCCGAAACAGTGGAAGCGATGCGCTCGATTTCAGAGAAAATTCTGGTGATTGACGACATTGCGCGGCAAACCAATTTATTATCGTTAAACGCCACGATTGAGGCGTCGAAAGCCGGAGAACAGGGACGCGGATTCGCGGTCGTGGCAGCGGAGATTCGCTCGTTAGCCGAACGCAGTCGGGGCGAGGCGGCGGACATTAACAAAGTGGCACGCACCAGTGTCGCAATTGCGGAACGAGCGGGAGAGATGCTGAACAAACTCGTGCCGGATATTCAGCGCACCGCCGAACTCGTGCAAGAAATCAGCGCTGCCAGCCGCGAACAGGATTCCGGCGCGGGGCAGATCAATCAGGCGATTCAGCAGTTGGATCAGGTCATCCAGCAAAACGCCTCGGTATCGGAAGAATTGGCGTCAACAGCCGAAGAGCTTTCCGGGCAGGCTGAACAGTTGCAAATGACGATGAGCTTCTTTAAAGTGCATCACCTTGAACAGCATGAGAAGAAAGAAACAGACGGGACAACCTCTCAGCGTGTGATTCACAAGGTCGCACACATCAAAACTCAGCCCGCCGCTGCGTCAGGTAATAACGGCAGCGGCTATGAAGAGCGTCGCGTTGATAGAATTGCACCTCATGTGCCAGTTCCGCGAGATGAGCATGATGATGAGTTTGAGCGGTATTGACAGGGCAACCCTGCCAGGGTTCAGAACCCTGGCAGGGTTTTTGGGCTGATTTAATGATATTGCAGACCGGGATATAAGAGGTTCAAGACAAACAGATGAATCGGGTTAAAAATCACGTGGAAGAACTGCCAGGCAACATAGAGGCCGAAGAAGGCAAACGACCGGTTGCGATGAAGGAAATCGAGATATTCCTGCCCCATGCGGCGTTCCAAAAACAAGGGAAAGATGCTGCTTCCATCTAACGGCGGCAGCGGCAGCAGATTAAACACGCAGAGAATCAGGTTCAACGAAAAGAGGATGCTCAAAAATTTTGCGACTGCAACAGACACGCCTTTTGCGGCAACTGCCACTGTCACTTGTGAAAAGGTGATGCTGTCCGGCGCATAGAACCACTCAAACGCCACTCCGGCGCGAATCATGAGAAACGCAATGGCGAACAACACGAAATTTGCGGATGGTCCGGCCAATGCCATCAATGCCGAGCGGCGCGGATAGCGCATCGCCCAGGCCGGATCATACGGAGCGCTCGCCCACCCCATCATCCAGCCGCTCATCAAAAACGACACAATTGGAATGACGACCATGCCGATTGGTTCACGTCGAATATGCGGCAGCGGGTCGAGCGTCACCTGTCCGCCTTCGTGCGCCGTGCGGTCGGCGAGTTTCAACGAAGCGAACGCATGCGCCGCCTCGTGACAGACTGTTGAAAACAAAAACACAATGTACCAAACCAATCCTTCTGCAAGATGAAGCGGATTCAACTCGAATAACATATCAATTCCTCTGAATTATGCCATGCCTGAGACGAAATCATGAACCGTAGCGGTATAATCCTCGCAGTTACTGCCGAAAATCTATGGTATAGCATTTAGAGAATAAATTCATTTCAACAAAAGCCTTGCCTATGCGATAAGGAATCTGTCAAGAGAAATAGTTGAATTGCCCAGTTTCAATGTGGCGAAAAATGATTGTAATAACACCGCAAATATGGCGTATTTATCGGAAATATGTTCTTGAATCAATTCAACGACGTACAGATCATCGCAGTTTACATCATACAAATATGATCCATCCAGAGAGAAACGGATATTTTTCTTGCCAAAAAAACGGGTGACTGTATAAAGATCAAGAGGTTTGAGAATAGACATGATGGAGAAACTGTTTATGTTCTGGCGGATAGCCTTGTCTGTCGAAACTGCGTGATGAACAGGGCTGTTTGTCGTGATGGTAATATGCGCAAGGAGACTTTAGACTCATGAAACCACAGAATTTTCAAAGACTGCTCAGCCTATTTGTGCTTGCCGGGCTTGGGATCATTCTTGTGATCAGCATTTTTGCAGGCTTTATCATTGATTGGCTCTGGTTTGATTCGCTCAATTACAGCGCGGTGTTCTGGAAAATGTTCATTTCGAAATTCTGGTACGTCTTGCTGTTCACTGTCGTCGGCGCGGTTTTTCTCGGCGCAAATTTCTGGCAGGCGCGACGAATCGGCCAGACGCAAGGCCGCCCGTTGCAAATCAATCCCGACGTCTTCGCTCGCTACGATCTCGGCGAATACGCTGAACCGTTGCGCCAGTTGACGTCAGGTCGCTTTCATCGCGCGCCGTTGTTTCTTTGGCTCGTTATCGCTGTGCTT
>DF820459.1:926603-929736 GCA_000739515.1 Candidatus Moduliflexus flocculans | reverse complement strand
GCGCCAGTTGACGTCAGGTCGCTTTCATCGCGCGCCGTTGTTTCTTTGGCTCGTTATCGCTGTGCTTGCCTTGTTTACAGGCATATCAGCCGCGCCGCACTGGGAAACGCTGCTGAAATATTTCCATAGCGTGCCATTCGGGAAAAATGATCCACTCTTTGGCCGTGACATCGGCTTTTATGTCTTCTCGCTGCCAGTGTATCACCTGATCAATAGCTGGCTGATGTCGCTGACCGTGCTTGGTTTTATCGGGTCTGCCGCGATTTATGGCCTGAACGGCCTGTTCGCAGTGCAGGGATGGTCGCTCAGCCTTATCAAGCATGTCAAACATCATCTGTACGGGTTAGTTATTTTCGGCTTGTTGCTGAAAGCCTGGAGTTATCGGTTACAAATGTTCGACTTGCTCTTTTCCCGGCAAGGATTGGTCTTCGGCGCAGGGTACACCGACTATTATGCCGACCGTTTCGCGTTGTGGGGCTTGCTGCTCTATGTGCTGGCATTGGCGGCGCTGACGCTCTCTGGCCTGTTTTCTTCGAAAGATCGCGCTGTCTGGGTGATTATCGGCGTTGTGCTGCTGATTCCGATAGCGATTGTGATTCAGGGCGTCGTGCCGAGCATGGTACAGCAGATGATTGTCAAGCCGAACGAATTTATCAAAGAAGAGCCATTCATCAAACACAATATCGAGATGACGAATAATGCCTATGGCTTGACAGACATTGCGGTCAAATCGTTTCCAGCGGAAAACGCCTTGACGTTCGACACGCTCAAACAGAATGAAGACACGGTCAACAACATCCGCCTGTGGGATCAAAAGCCGCTCCTCAGCACATATCAGCAGATTCAATCGATCCGCACCTATTACACCTTTTACAACGTGGATGTGGATCGCTACGAGATTGACGGCAAAGTGCGGCAGGTGATGCTCGCGCCGCGGGAATTGGAGCGGGAAAAATTAGCGGCGCAGGCGCAAACCTGGGTCACGACGCGCCTCACTTACACACATGGCTACGGCGTGGTGATGAACCCCGTCAACAGCGTCACGCCCGAAGGTCTGCCGGATTTGTTCATCAAAGACATCCCTCCGGTCTCGTCGGTCGGCCTTGACGCCGCCAATACTGCGGTTTATTTCGGCGAGCAGCAAGCCGGGCAGACACAGCCGCCGCAGGGACAACAGGCGGTGCCGCAATCTCTCGTCAGAGACCGTGACGATTACGTCATTGTCAGGACGAAAAACCCCGAATTTCATTATCCCTCCGGCGATGAAAACACCTACATCACGTATGATGGCACGGGCGGCATCTGGATGGGGTCACTCTTTCGGAGGCTGCTGTTCGCGTGGGGTTTCCGGGATATGAACATCCTGCTGACCGGCTCGACCACGAACGAAAGCCGGATTATGTTCCGCCGCAACATTCAGGCGCGGATTCGCCATATCGCGCCGTTCCTTGAATTGGACAACGACCCGTATATCGTGTTGAGCGAAGGCCGGCTCTTCTGGCTTCAGGATGCCTACGTCATGACTGACCGCTACCCCTATTCCGAGCCGGTCTATTACAAGCGCAATCCGATCAACTATATCCGTAATTCCGTCAAAATCGTGGTGGACGCGTATAACGGGAGCGTGGATTTTTATTTGGTTGACCAGAACGAGCCGCTCGGCAAGACGTATCAGAACATTTTCCCCGGCATGTTCAAGGATTTCGCGGCGATGCCGGACGGACTGAAAGCGCATATCCGCTATCCGCACGACCTGTTTGCCATTCAGATGCTGCAATACAACACGTATCACATGAAAGACCCGAAGGTCTTTTACAGCAAAGAAGACTTGTGGACGATTCCAAAAGAAACGTATGGCGACGAAACGGTGCAGATGGAACCGTATTACATCCAAATGCGCCTGCCCGGGGAGGAAAAACAGGAGTTTATCCTGATGAACCCGGTGACGCCGAAAAACAAAGACAATATGATCGCCTGGTTCGCTGTCCGCTGCGATCAGGAGCATTACGGCGAATTGTTAGTCTATAAATTCCCGAAGGATAAATTAGTGTATGGCCCGGCGCAAATCGAAGCGCGCATCAATCAGGACACCACGATTTCGCAGCAATTCTCGCTCTGGGATCAGCGCGGTTCTGCGGTGATTCGCGGCAATCTGCTCGTTATTCCGATTGACGGTTCGATTCTCTATGTCGAGCCGGTCTATTTGAAAGCCGAACAGCGCGATTTGCCAGAATTAAAACGAGTTGTTGCCTCTTATGGCGGCGAAGTTGCGATGGAATTGACGTTGCAGCAGGCGCTTGAAGCGGTGTTCGGCGGCAAGCTGCGCCCGGAAGAAGAGCGCATTGTCGAGCGTATTCCGGCGGATCAGTTGCAAACCGCCGACATCGGCAGCGTCGTCCAGCAGTTGAGCGACCATTTCAGCGCCGCCCGCCAGAGCCTCGCGCAGGGCGATTGGATAAAATACGGCGAGGAAATGGCGAGAGCCGAAGAGATGATCAACGTGCTGCAACAGCAATACGGAACGCCAAAATAATCTATTGTAACCACGAAATACACAAAACACACGAAAAGAAGATATGTTGTTTTTTATTTTCGTCTATTTTGTGTATTTCGTGGTGGTAAAAAATGGGTCTGCGATGAACGCAGCAATCTTCGTTTTTATGACAACAATGAACAACATGAGCATTCGAGCCTTGTGCCAGGCTTTCCGAATAAAGTTCGGATTTGATGCATTTTGATCATGAACCGTCCCTATTCAGAATTCGAACACACTGCCGATATCGGCGTGAATATCTACGGCGCGACATTGGAAGAGTTGTTTTGCAATGCCGCGTATGCCCTGTTTGACACGATCGTGGACATTCAGTGGGTTCAGCCGCTTCAGGAACGCGAGCTTTTCGTGGTCGGCGACGACGACGAATTGCTGCTGATGAACTGGCTGCGGCAACTGCTCTATCTTTGCGCGGTTGAAGGCGAAGTCTATCGCGAATTCGATATTCGTTCCTTAGAGGCGGGCAAGCTCAGCGCCGTGATTCGCGGCGAACCGCTCGACAAGCAACGGCATGATTTTAAGACCGAATTGAAAGCGATTACCTATCACCAGTTCCAACTCAGCAAAGAGGCCGACGGCTGG
>DF820459.1:923794-926450 GCA_000739515.1 Candidatus Moduliflexus flocculans | reverse complement strand
TTTTAAGACCGAATTGAAAGCGATTACCTATCACCAGTTCCAACTCAGCAAAGAGGCCGACGGCTGGAACGCCACCGTCATTTTTGATGTGTAACACAGAGTAGAGACACCCCGCCTGGGCGTCTCTACGGACATAATTATGAAAATCATCGGCTTAATGTCCGGCACGTCTGTTGATGGAATTGATGCGGTAATTGTTGACATTCAGAACGGGGTGGAAGATCATGACGCCGTTCGCGTGAATGTCTTGCAATTTGCGACCTATCCCTATCCTGACGGCGTGCGTGAACGCATTTTGGAGATTTCAGCGCCAGGCGCGGGAAGCGTGGAAAAGATTTGTCATTTAAACGCCTATCTCGGCGAATTATTCGCACAAGCGGCAATCCGCATCGCGCGTGAGGCTGGCGTGGAGCTCGCGTCAATTGACGCGATTGGCTCGCATGGACAAACGATTCAGCATTTGCCGCAGCCGCAGGACGAGTCAGGAATTTTGGTGCGCTCGACCTTGCAAATCGGCGAGCCTTCGATTATCGCAGAACGCACGGGCGTGACGACTGTTGCCGATTTTCGGCCTCGCGACATGGCGGCTGGCGGGCAGGGCGCTCCGCTTGCGCCGTATGGGCATTATTTGCTGTTTCGGCATCCGACGCGGACGCGCATCGTGACAAATATCGGCGGGATTAGCAATCTGACCTATCTTCCGGCAGGCGCAACGCCGGATCAGGTCATCGCTTTCGACACCGGGCCGGGCAATATGCTGATTGATGGCCTGATGCGGGAAATATCCGGCGGAACGCGCGTGTATGATGAGAATGGGGACGACGCGGCGCAAGGAACGTGTGACGCGGATTTATTACGCTCGTTGATGACGCATCCGTATTTTACCAGCAAACCGCCGAAATCCACTGGGCGCGAGGAGTTCGGAGCGGCGTATTTGCGGCAGATTCACAAAGAGGCCGGTTCGTGCGGCATCAATAACGCCGATCTCTTGAGAACCTTGACAGAATATACGGCAGAATCTATTGTCTATAGTTTTAAGACATTTTTACCCAATATGCGCGACATGCTGGAAACTCAGACAATTGATTTACTTTTTTGCGGCGGCGGCGTCAGAAATCAGACGCTTATGCGCGCCGTGCAACAGCGCGTGCAACCGTTATCCATCGCCTCGGTCGAGCAGGTCGGCGTTTCGAGCGACGCGCTTGAAGCGATCGTTTTTGCCCTGTTCGCGCGTGAAACGCTGGCAGGTCGCCCGGCGAACCTTCCGAACGTGACGGGATCCGCGCATCCAGTGATTTTAGGGAAAATTATCCCAGGTCGTTCTTTTCGAAGTTTGGGGGGCGTTTCTCAAACCTGACAAAGCAACAGCGAATGGAAGAGTGAAACGAATGTTCTGGGATCGCTGGCCTTCTGCCGGCAGGAGGCCAGCGTTCCCAGCTTACATTGGCTGTCGTTTTACCAAACCGTGTACGGCGAAATGATGTTTCGCCGAGCCGAAGCGCAGTTTCGGCATACATAAGGGCAAACACACAAATGAAAAAATATTTTGCCATTTGCGTTGATGACGAGCAGGCCGTCTTAAATCAGCTTGCGGCTCAATTAGAAGAGCATTTTCAGTATTTTTGCGAATTCGAGTATGCCGAAAGCGCGGAAGAAGGATTGGCATTATATCGCGAATTGACCGGGCAAGGACACCGCGTCTGGCTGATTGTCAGCGATCAGGTGATGCCCGGCATGTCGGGCGACGCCTTTTTAGCCGCGATTCACGAAATAGACCGCCAGGCGATCAAGGTGCTGCTGACCGGCCAGGCCGGGCTGCAAGACACTGTCCGGGCAATCAATCACGCGGGGCTGAATTATTACATTGAAAAGCCCTGGAATAAGCGCGATTTAGTGATGATTCTCGACCGGTTGCGGACGCAATACGAAATTACGATTGCGCAGCGAATTATGGCTATCGAACGCGAAAAGTGGCTGAAAGAACTCTCGATCCTCTACGAGATGAACCTGTTGTTTGCCTCTTCAATTGACCTGAAAGAGACGCTGAATACAGTCTTCTACAATATTCTGAACGCCATTCAAGCCGAAGCCGGCTCGATCTTTCTTGTGGATGAGCAGAGCAACACGCTCGCCTGCCGGATTTGTCAGGGGCCGAAAGATATTACCGGCGTTCACGTGCCGTTCGGCAAAGGCATCGTCGGGCATGTCGCCAAAACGCGGCAGGTGGATGTAACCACTGACGTCAAGCATGATATTCGTCATTTTCCCGATATTGACGAGCAGAGCGGATTCGTCACGCATTCGATGGTTTCCGTGCCGCTGATTACAAAAGACGAACTGTTAGGCGTGATTCAAGTGATTAACAAAAAAGGGGGCAAAACGTTTTCGCAAGAAGATGTCAACTTGCTCCAATCCCTCAGCAGCGGTGCGGCGATGGCGCTTCAAAATGCCCGTTTTTCGCAGCGCCTCTTGCAAGAAGAACGTATCAGAAGCGAACTGCTCATCGCGCATCAGATTCAGCAAGGGATACTTCCCCGTCCATTCGAGGGACATCGGGATATTCATTTCGAAGGCGTGAATCACCCGGCCAAAGATGTCGGCGGCGATTTTTACGATTATTTCCAACGCAACGGCAAAGAATTTGCGTTTATGATCG
>DF820459.1:922448-923241 GCA_000739515.1 Candidatus Moduliflexus flocculans | reverse complement strand
AAAGATGTCGGCGGCGATTTTTACGATTATTTCCAACGCAACGGCAAAGAATTTGCGTTTATGATCGGCGATGTCTGCGGCAAAGGGGTTCCGGCGGCGATTTTTATGGCGAGCGCCCGCAGCACCATCAAATCGCAAGCGTTGGCGATTCTCGAACCAGCGAAAGTTATCCATTTTGCGAACAAATTGATTGCCGATGACGCCCAGCATGGCATTTTTGTCACCGTATTTTACGCGGTTTATGATCCGGAAACCCGCCTGCTGCGTTTTACCAACGCCGGTCATACGCTCCCATTCTTGTATCGCCCGAAAGAGAGGACATGCGCGTCGCTCTTCAATACGAATTTCCCGCTCGGCGTATTCGATCCGTTCACGTTCGAGGAATCTGCGCTGCAATTAGAGCCGGGCGACACGCTTGTCCTCTATACTGACGGCGTGAGCGAAGCGTTAAATCCCATTCGAGAGCAATTCGGGACAGAACGGCTTGTTCGGTTGATTTTAGAGCATGGCAGCCGTTCGCCGAAAGAACTGTTGGACGCGATTGTCGCCGATGTGCGGCGCTTCTCCGGCGACATTCCTCAAAACGACGACATCACGCTCCTGATCGTCCGCGTATAATACAGGAGTGCAAAAGCTTGCTTTTGCCGTCTAACGAAACCAGACGACGATATAACATTACGTAACAAGGCAAAAGCAAGCTTTTGCACTCCTGAAATTCCCCTTTATGAAACAGCATGCCCTCCACATTCTCCAAACGCTGCGCGAGCATGGCTTTGCGGCCTACTGGGTCGGC
>DF820459.1:884502-922217 GCA_000739515.1 Candidatus Moduliflexus flocculans | reverse complement strand
GAAACAGCATGCCCTCCACATTCTCCAAACGCTGCGCGAGCATGGCTTTGCGGCCTACTGGGTCGGCGGCTGCGTCCGCGACATGCTGATGGACGCCAAACCCGGCGATTACGATATTGTCACAAATGCCGCGCCGGAACAGGTGGCGCGGATTTTCAAGCGCACTGTGCCGGTCGGGGCGCAATTCGGCGTGATTCTGGTCGTGATTAAGGGAGTCAAATTCGAAGTCGCGCAGTTTCGCAATATCTCAGGCGACAGCGTCGAAGCCTGGCTTCGCGAAGATGTGCAGCACCGCGATTTAACCATCAACGGGATGGCCTACGATCCGCTGACCGAGCAGATATTCGATTACGTCGGCGGTCAGGAAGACATTCAACGGCGCATTATTCGCGGCATCGGCGAGCCGCGCGACCGGTTTCTCGAAGACCGGCTGCGGATGCTGCGGGCGATCCGTTTTGCCGTCCGTTTCGGCTACGAGCTTGATCCCGCGACGTTTGCCGCCATTCAGGAACTCGCGCCGGACATTCAAGAGGTCAGCGTGGAGCGGATTCGCGAGGAACTCCTGAAAATCCTCACGTCGCCGCAGGCCGAACGCGGCGTTCGGCTGTTAGACGACAGCGGCATGCTGCCATTGATTCTCCCCGAAGTCGCCGCGCTGAAAGGCGTGACGCAGCCGCCGGAATTTCACCCGGAAGGGGACGTGTTTACGCATACATTGCTGATGCTGCGACAGATGAAACACCCATCGCCGGAATTGGCGATGGCGACGCTGCTACACGATGTCGGCAAACCCGCGACGCGCACTGTCACCGACCGCATCCGTTTTCATCAGCATGAGCTTGTCGGCGCGGACATCGCGGAAAACATCTGTTTGCGCCTGAAATTCTCCACCGACGCCATTGAAAAAATCACGACATTAGTGCGGGAACACCAGAAATTTTCCCACGCGCAGGAGATGAAAACCAGCACGCTGAAACGCTTTCTGCGCCAGAAACATTTTGCCGATTTGTTAGAATTGCACCGTTTGGATCGGATGAGCAGTTACCGTCAATTAGAGAGCTATCATTTTTGCAAAGCCAAACTCAAAGAATTCGCGCACGACAACATCCATCCGCCGCGTCTGATTTCCGGCGATGATCTCGTCAAGTTAGGCTTCGCGCCCGGCCCGGTTTTTAAGCGCGTGCTTGAAGCTGTCGAAGATGCCCAGTTAGAGGGGACTGTCACCACACGCGAGCAGGCGCTCGCGTATGCGAAAGAATTTCAGGCGACTGGGATTAGTATGTAGCAAACGACTCCCTGAGAATATGTTCAGTGAGATCAACGACGCGAGAGGCGTCTTTCTCGAAAAGGAGAGATGAAGAAACGTCATGTGCAACTTTTTTACAATTTTTTCCTTGCGAACATTGCCCACTATTAAGAATGATGCGGCGTCTGCAATACACCGTATCGCCTTCTCTACGAAGGAGGTTTTTAATGTTCACACGAGATGAATTTATTGTGTATGTGTCCTGTCTGATTATCCAGTATGATCAACGACAGTTTCCGATGCCATTGCGTCATGCGGGGTGTCTGCCGAAATTCAGTGATGAAGAAGCCCTTCCCCCTTGAAATTGTCGGCGAATATCTCAGCCTGGAGACCGGACAACAATAAATCTATCGGTATGTCCGCACGCACGATCAGGACAGGTTTCCGCCCCTGCCCGACCACTCAATCCTCGTATGCCAACGGCAGTACCTCTGGCGAATCAAGCAGATCATCTAACAGGATATCTTACGAGACAGCGGCGCATGGGCAGACCCAATCCAGCTGCTTGATACCTTGTCCGTTCCGGTGTGTCATCCGAAATGAGCCCGTCAGCGAGCGATCATTCTCGATGATCCGGTTCTCCAACCCTCTTATGGCTATTGCCCGGCCAAAGATTGGCTCTATGTTGGGCTGAAAGGCGACCGTCGCGTCGGCTATGTCACCAGCGGCACGATGGTGCCATATTGGAAATATCAGGGGGAAGGCGCAGCGTTTCAACTCCTCGAAGAAACCGGCAAACGCGCTATCGCGCTCGCGCTACTCGATAGCAGTTTAGCGAACGGCGCAACGCTTAACGTGGAAATTCGCGGCAAACGCGCCAAAGCGCAAATCGTGGCCGCGCACCTGAAAAAAGCGACGGAGCAGCACGTTCGGGCGGTCATTTTTTAACATTTCGTCGCGAATGGTTATTCGGGAATTTTGCTGTTTTATCCATAAAGTGTTCGAATAACTGTTCGCGATCATCTCCCGTTATGTGGAAAAATACGCTTTATTATGGCGATAACCTGACAATTCTTCGAGAATATATTCCGAATGCAAACATTGATCTCATCTATATTGACCCTCCATTCAACTCGAACCGAAATTATAATATCCTGTTTAAAGATGAAAGCGGAGAAGATTCCGAAGCGCGACTCACCGCCTTTGAAGATACATGGCATTGGGATTTATCAGCAGAAGCAACATATAGAGAATTAACAACGGAAACGACGCCGAAGATTGCCACAATGATTGGAGCCATGAGGGAGTTGGTCGGGACAAATCAGGTGCTGGCGTATTTGGTGATGATGACCATTCGATTGATCGAACTTTATCGTGTGCTTAAGCCTCAGGGGAGCTTATATTTGCATTGCGATCCGACGATGAGCCATTATCTCAAAATGATTTTGGATGTGATTTTTGGCGGACAGAACTTTCGTGCTGAGATTATTTGGAGTTATCGCCGATGGCCATCCAAAACATCAAATTACCAGTGCATGCACGATGTTATTTTCTATTATGCCAAACAGGGACAACCAACATTCAACACATTGTACGAACCTGCCACAGAAGGTTTTTTGAAACGGTTTAAAGGAAAAAAGAATCGCCTTGAACCCGGCGACACAAAAAAACATACGACCGCAGAAGATACTCCCGGCATGCCATTGCGAGATGTGTGGGACATCTCGATTATCGCTGGCTCATCTGCCGAACGATTAGGGTATCCAACTCAAAAACCAATAGCCTTATTAGTAAACAGGGGAAAAAAGGCTCAGATAAAGGCATTGATGGCATGATCACGTTTTTAGATGATCCCTACAATAAACCGAAAAAGTTACTGGTACAGGTCAAAAGCGGCAACGTGAAAAACGGCGATATTCGAGATTTCGTCGGGACAATCGAACGAGAACAGGCTGCACTGGGAGTGTTTATTACATTAGAAGAACCAACCAGAGAGATGCGGAAAGAAGCCGCATCTTCCGGATTTTATCATTCTCCTAATTGGAATAAGGATTATCCCAAACTCCAAATTTTGACCATCGCGCAGTTATTATCAGGAGCGATTGTCCAGATGCCTCCAACGGCAAGAACGCATAAAAAAGCGCAGAAAGAGAGCCTGCTTCAAGGAATACAGCAATTTCTTGTGTAATACGCTGCAAACGGAAAAAGCCGTATTTCATACAGAAATTTCGATTGTGAGTGACAAGGTTTCTTACCGCATGACGGAATAAAGCAGATTCAGCCCTAACAGCAGCAATAATATTCTGACATATATCACATATTGTTCGCCAGGAATGATCCGATGAAGCAGGCCGCCAAGCCAGATTGACGCAGCGACAATCGGCAGAGAATAAAAATAATACGTGATGACTTCCGGCGTGATTGTCCCGGCGAACGCATAGCCGGCAATGGCAAACAGATTCGTAAATAAGGCATAACTTTGCA
The DNA here is from genome assembly GCA_000739515.1 of Candidatus Moduliflexus flocculans. Classification (GTDB taxonomy): domain Bacteria; phylum Moduliflexota; class Moduliflexia; order Moduliflexales; family Moduliflexaceae; genus Moduliflexus; species Moduliflexus flocculans. Next base: position 918,487 of record DF820459.1, on the reverse strand, counting down.
GCGTGGCGCGAAACGTGGCCGGACTCCATTGCGCGAGCGTGCCGTATAACACAACCGGCGGGCCGCTGATATTGTACGCGCCGCCGAACACTCCCGAAACAAAGCCAAACAACAGCGAATACCAGGGACGTTTCAGATGATATTTTTTCGCGTTGAGCAGATTCAGCAGCGTAAAAAAAATCACCGAAAGCGCTAATGCGAGTTTGACGATTTTCGCGTCAACGCGCACGAGAAAGAAGATGCCGAACGGAATCCCGACCCAGGCTGACACAATCAAACGCCAGGCATTTTGCAGATGAATATCCTGCCATTTCAAAACCACCACGATCACCGCGATTGAGCAGGAGAGCAGCGTCATCAGTGGCGTCGCGGTTTTGACATCCACCGCAAAGGCCAATAACGGCAGCGCGACTAACGCGCCGCCGAAACTGAATGTGGCCTGAATAAGAGATGAAAAAAAGATGACCGCCAGAATAATCCAGAGATGATTCATGAGAGTTTCGCCGCGACCTGATAGAGCGCATGAGTAAGCTGCCAGAGTTCGTCTGGCGCGATGATATACGGCGGCATGATATACAGCAAACGTCCGAACGGGCGCACCCAGACGCCAAGTTCCACGAATTGCGCCTGAACCTCCGCCATATTGACCGGCTGCTTGACTTCTACGACGCCGATTGCGCCGAGCGCTCGCACGTCAGCGACCGCAGGCAGCGAGCGGCACGGCGCGAGTTCGGCCTTTAACTGCGTTTCGATCCGTTGAATTCGCTCTTGCCAGGGAGACGCAAGCAGCAGTTTAATACTCGCCGAGGCGACCGCGCAGGCCAGCGGATTTGCCATAAAGGTAGGACCGTGCATAAAAACGCCCGGCTCGCCGTTCGAAATTGTTTGGGCGACATGGCTGGTTGCTAATGTGGCGGCGAGCGTCATATAACCGCCAGTCAACGCTTTGCCGAGACAAAGAATATCCGGATCGATTCCGGCATGTTCGCAACCAAATAGTTTCCCGGAACGCCCGAAGCCGGTCGCGATTTCGTCAAGAATCAGCAGCACGCCGCAGGCGTCGCACGCTTCCCGCACCCGGCGCAGATAGTGCGGCGAATAGAAACGCATTCCCCCTGCGCCCTGCACAATCGGCTCAAGAATCACGGCGGCGATCTGCGTCTGATGCGTGTCTAATAACGCCGAAAATTCCGCAAAATAGCGTTCGTCCCAGTCATCGTCGAAACGGCACGCTGGCGCGGGCGCGAACAGATGCTCCATCAGCACGCCGTTAAAAATCTGGTGCATTCCAGTGACAGGATCGCAGACAGACATCGCGCCGAAGGTGTCGCCATGATAGCCGGAACGGATGGTCAGGAGTCTTGTTTTTTCGCGATTTCCTTGCGCCCGCCAGTATTGCACCGCCATTTTGATGGCGACTTCAACCGCCACCGAGCCGGAATCGCAGAAAAAAACGTGTTGCAGCGACGGCGGCGTCAGTTCGATCAACTGCCGCGCTAATTCGATGGCCGGAGCGTGGGTAATGCCGCCGAACATGACATGCGCCATTGAGTGAAGCTGATCCGTCATCGCCTGATTCAGCACCGGATGATTATAACCGTGAATCGCCGCCCACCAGGACGACATGCCATCAATCAGTTTTCGTCCGTCCGCTAACTCGAGGTAAACGCCGGACGCAGACACCACCGGATAAACCGGCAGCGGATTTCGCATGGAGGTGTACGGATGCCAGATATGTTCGCGATCAAACGCGAGCGCAGCAGCGTCAATTGTCATTAGAAAGGAGAAACCACGATACACACAAAATACACGAAAACAGCGAAGTTGTGGAGATGATTTACTTCAGTAACGCTAAAAAATATTCGGCACAGACCTCACAGGTCTTCAAGACCTGTGAGGTCTGTATTTTGGGCATTTTACTTACGCCATTTTCATGTATTTTGCGTGTTTCGTGGCTTTTATTGCCGAAGGATTAAATCATCGCATTCTACCGCCATATTCAGGTTGAGCACAAAACCGATATTATTCCCGAAAAACGGTTCGAACTCCGCCTCGCCAAGCCATTGTCCATTTACAAAAAACGACAGCCGGTCGCCAAATTTTCTGATTGCGAGCGTGTTCGCGGCGTTCAGGGGATTGATATACGCGGAGGGCGTCCAGGGGATTACTTCCTGCCATTCATTGTTGACCAATTTTTCATATTTATAAAATCCATTGCCCGCCACCAAAAACTGATAGCGATTATTGGCATCTTTCGCCCCCCAGATCAGGCCGTAGCCATGATCGTTGATTCCGGAGATTTTCCGAATCGTCGCGCTGATCGCAAAATCGTGGGCTTGATCCAGAGGGATTTCGTTCCACAGCAGCCAACTCCCCTCGTCGCGGTGGTGCGCGAATTCTAACTTGCCGTCGCGAATGCGCATAACCGCTTCAGGCCGCTCCATTTCGAACCAATGATTTGCGTTGGTCGTGAACGATTCTTCAAACATCACCGGCAAATCATCTATTCCAGAATACTGCCTCTCAATGGAACGATTTCCGCCGAACTCCTTAAAATAAAGCGCAAGAATTTCATATCCGCAGCCCGTGCCAGAACAAGAAGCCTTTTGATCATGCCACTGGAATCGCGCGGTCAATGTGTTTTTCCCGACGCGCAAATCTTGCGGCTTGATAGCGATCTCTGCCTCCTGGCTGGAAAGCTCTTTGTAAAGCGGAATTGCATACGTCTTTGAATTCACTTTGAGATACGCAGTAAACGAATCGAAATTGGGCTGCTTCGTCTGTTTGCTTAACGTCCGGCTTTGCAATCCGATAACCAACGTAAGCGGCACGTCCCGCCGCGCAAATTCTTCCGGCAAATTCACCTGAATTTCAGCCGATTCCTGCCGGTATTCGCCATGCTGAAAGACATAGATGGTTTGCTGGCATGGCTGGCGGTAATCATCCCATTGAACGACGGTTTTGGCGCGCACGGCCTGACTTATCAACAACAATATCCCGCACAGACTGACCATCCATATTTTCTGGAACAGATGAGTATTATTTTGCATTATGGCGCGGCCTCTTTTCGAGATGTTTTGTAGTGACACACAAGGTTATGGACACGCTGTCACGTTCTGTGTCACGAGATATATTGTTTATCGTGGAGATTCTTTAAAATTTTGTCAAGTTTATAGATGGCAGAGGTTGATGGGGAAGATATCCGGTATCTATTTCGACCAGCGCCTAAAAATTTTGAGGAAACTTCTTGACAAGAATCCCCGTGTTTTCAAAAGAATATCGCCCTGTCAGATTCACTTATCAGCGAACAAAGAGGGACACCCCTAACGTATGTTCCTGGGCGTATCAGGAACCGCTGCTGTCTTAACTAACCAGAAACAAAGGAGATACGTAAAATGGCAATCGGAATTTTAGGGAGAAAGCTGGGAATGACGCAGATTTTTGATGAAAACAATAACGCGCTTCCCGTCACAGTTATCGAAGCCGGGCCATGCCCGGTCGTTCAGAAAAAGACAGTCAAAACCGACAGCTACAACGCTGTTCAGCTTGGATTTCTTGATAAAAAACGCCAGCGGTTAACCAAACCGGAATTGGGACATTTTGACAAAGCGAATGTTCCGGCGAAACGTTATTTACGCGAATTTCGCTTAACAGAAGAAGAAATCGGACAATACGAAACTGGGCAGGAAATCAAAGTGAACATTTTTCAAGCCGGGGATTTTATTGACGTCACCGGCACTTCCAAAGGAAAAGGCTTCAGCGGCGTTATCAAACGACATCATTTTGCAGGCTCTTCTGAGATGTCGCATGGTACGCATGAATATTTCCGGCACGGCGGTTCTATTGGTTCGGCGACCTATCCCGGCAAAGTCTTTAAAGGCCGAAAAATGGCAGGGCAAAAGGGGAACGAACAGGTCACAGTGCAAAACCTGAAAATCGTTGAAGTGCGCGAAGAGACGAATGTTATTCTGGTGCTGGGTTCAGTGCCTGGCGCGACGAATAGCCTGGTGATGGTTCGTAAGGCTGTCAAAAAAGGGAATAAGAAGAAATAACTTTTTTGCAGATATGTGTCAGGTGTTTGTTTTTGTGCCGAGAACGATTTCTCGGCACATTTTTTTCTTTACATTTCTCGGAAGTTTCTCTATATTTTCTGCGTCGTTATTCGCTGAATCCATCAACCTGACCTGGCGCAAATCGCCAATGTGACGCTGTATGAGTGAACACCATTCCTCACTCCCAACGGTTCCACTTCCTTTCCCTGTCATTCTCTGGGCATGTTTTTTTATCACGGTGGCCATTTTTTCAGGATATGCGCTGCTGCTCAGAGAAAAAGCGTTGAGCGAGGAAGAATTGCTGCGCAGCGAGCTTCGCGAATTGCGGGAGGAACACCAGCAACTCCTCGCACAGCAACCACCTCATAGCGCCCCTTGTGATTGTCGTGCTGAGATTGCGCAAGCCACTTCCACGCCACAACCTGACAATCCCGGTCACAATCTTGATGCGAAGCAGCAGCAAAGTTTCGTCTATACGGTGCAAAAGGGGGATAATCTCTGGACGATTGCGGCGCTTTATCGCGTTCAGCCGGAAGCCCTGATGCGATGGAATAATTTGACGCCGCGCTCTCGCATATTCCCCGGAGACCGATTAACCATCATTTTAGCAGAAGAAAAGGAACAGAACCATCGTGAAAATTCGCCTGAGCATGTACAGCCTGGCAGTGGGAATCGTCCTGCTGGATCAAGTTACCAAGTATTGGATCAGCCAGACCAAACCATACGTTAACGTCATTCCAGGTTTTTTTAATGTAGTGTATGTCGAAAATACTGGCGCGGCATTCGGCATTTTTCAGGGCAGATTAGGGATTTTAAGCCTGATCAGCCTGGCCGCAATGACGGTGTTAGCCGTGTTGATTTGGCAGGGGCAGCACGAACGCAAAGGAATGTTGCTTGCATTCGCTCTGATTCTCGGCGGAACGTGCGGAAATTTGATTGATCGCGTCCGCCTGAAATATGTGGTGGATTTTTTGGAATTTTACATCAAAACGTACCGCTGGCCGTCATTTAATATCGCCGATTCCGCCATCAGTACTGGAGTCGCGCTCTTGATTCTTCTTACGCTGAAAGACGAGTTTTTGCGCAAAAAATCAACCGACCCGACGCCTGAAAATCAACAGTTGCCCTGAACTGCACACGCTGTCAGACACGTTGAACGTGTCTGACAGCCGCATTTCCCCTGTCCTGAACCGCGAATGTCCTCGTTTGCAAGTCCGACAAGGTCATCGGGAATATTTTTCTTTCAATCAGATAACATCACAATTTTTGAATACCCACCGGATCCAACTTCGAATCGTGGCAACGCGGCGGTTGGCAGTCGTTTCATTTAATGGTGGACGATGCCGCAATATGATGCGAACGATTTCCTGCGGCGGCACGTCATCCGGCGAGAGCGGCGCGGCAAACAATGATTCTGTTGATTTCGCGCAAAGCTGGCCGAGCAGATCGTGAAAAATCGGGCGTTTCAGCAGGCATTCCAACACATAAGCGCTGCGTTCGTTGCGCGATGCCATGCCGACAAATCGCGCTCCGGCCTCAGAAAGAACGAAACCATGCTGCTGCCGCTCCAGCAGGCCGAGATACGCCGCCGCATTCGCGTAATAATCTCCCTGTCGCTCGTCAAACTCGAATGATTCCGCAATCTCCGTTTTGCTCGTTTTCCCGTCAGCGACGGCATGTGTCGTTTCGACGACCGTATCAAGATCGTCAGCCTGAGGAACAGGGAATTTCGGCTCGTCTTCTGCCGGAATGCGGCGCAGCCAGTTGGCAAGATGAACGTGCAGGCGCGGCGCGTCTTCCAGCGCATAACATCGCTTTTTCACGACGCGCATCTCCCCGAATCGCTGCTGAAATTCAAACTGAAAAAAATAATACACTCCGTTCGAATATATCAACAAAATCGGCACGACCGCCTTGCGCGAACGCCGCGACCATTCGAGATACGGATAGAGTAACTGGCGGATATGAAAATCGTCGCGTTTCCCGATTTTCGCCTCAATCAAGTAGATCGCGCGGTCGCTTTCATAGCCGGAATCAATTTCAATCTGGACGCCGGAAACCTGCACCTGAGCGCGTCCGTCCGGCAGCGTGAACGCAAAATCTCCGGAACGCAGGCGTCCGCGCAGTGTCAGCAACAGCGCATCGTCTTCGACAAACGTCTGGAGCAATTTGGAAATGTACGCAAAATCAATCGCTTGCGTCTCGCTGAAATGCTGGTTGCGAGGATAGCTATCGAACCGCGGCAGAAACGTCTCGGAGCGATAGCGTTCCGGCAGGAGCGCCGCGAGTTCGTCCTGCACCCGAAAATAGCTCGTTTGTCTTTGATCCGGGAAAATGACATAGCGCCCGTTTTCAATCGGAAAAATCGTGAGGGCATGACGTTTAAAAATATTAGGGCGCTCGCTGGATGTGTCGAATTTCGCCATTAAGCGCGGCTCGCGACGACCGATCTGCTTGAGCTGTTCCGCCGACACAGATGCGAATCCATCGCGTTCCAGTGCGGCCAACAAGCCGAGCGATGGCTCGTCGAACACGCGCTGCCAGGCGTCGTCGTTCTGGGAATGGCGCGTCATGCGACCTCGTAATTCGTGATGACTAATTCGGAAATTTCGCCCCGTTTCTGCGCGTTGGAATTGATCATCCGCTTGGCCGACACGCGATAAATATAAAATTGCCGATACAGGTTTTCGAAAAAATGATCGTCCGGGGCGCAATTTTTCGGATCGGAATTGCTCAACATCAATTTCGCGGAGGTTTCGGCGGCTAATGCCGCGTAAAACTGCCCTAAGCGCATCTGCTCCTGGTCGCCGAACACATCTTTGGAATACGATGTAAAGCTGGACGTTTTGCTGATCGGGCGATACGGCGGATCGAAATAGACGAATGCCTTTTCGCCGATATAATCGCGGCAAGTCGAAAAATCGCCGACGCGAAGTTCCGCGTGCTGAAGAATGCGAGAGACCTGCCAAATATTTTCTTCATCCAGAATCGTTGGGCGTTTGTATTGTCCGAATGGAACATTGAACTCGCCGCGCCGGTTCATGCGAAACAAGCCATTGTAGCAAGTTTTGTTCAGAAACATCATCCGCGCGGCTCTGACATTCCATTCGGGCGAATAGACGTCATAATCGAAATCATAACCCTGCGCGTTGAACTTCGTGCGTATTCGATAAAAGAGATCGCTTCGCGCTGCGGCATCGTATTGTTCGTATTCATCGGCAAGTACGCGCAATTCCTCGATCAATTTTTGCGGTTCGCATTTGATCACGGAATAGGTCAGAATCAGTTCCCGATTAATATCAAACAGATAGGCGCGGCGAATCGGGAAACGCTGGGCGACATCGAGGAAGACCGCGCCGCCGCCGAGAAATGGCTCGATGTATGTGTCAATCTCACCATCGGCTAATTCCGGCGGGTAATACCGCTCAAACTGCGCTAAAAGCTGCACCTTGCCCCCCGCCCATTTTAATACCGGGCGAGCTTTTGGAGAACCTGGCAATGTCTCGGCAATATTCGGCATAGTGATCATATTGGGATGGATTGATGTTATGAAAAGCGTGATTCGTCTATTGCAGCGACGCAATGTTGTCAAGAGTTAATCGTGAAAATCTGAGTTCTCACTGTTAACAGAAGTTCCACAAAGTGCCGATTCGCAGTCGGCGGCTCGCAAAAATAAAATAGATGAGAACGGGCGGCGGAATCGGATGCGCCGAAGCCGGGGATGCTGTCATCGCTGATGGATTCGAGCGCGTTGGCCAGCGCATTTTCCAGCCGGATTACGCGGCGAATCGGATAAATTTTTCTGACCGGCATAACGGTTGACGCGATGTAGTCAATATGCCAAAAGCGCGTTTTTTGTGTACGCTGATGCCGTTTCAGGCGCGTATCAAGCGAATTCATGGCAGAGCCGACATAGACATACCATCCTTTGGGAAATGTAACCTGCCCTAATTTACCGACTGATTGGACGATTTCCGACGGGTTTTCCAGCAGCAGTAAATATGAGCCTTTATTCTGACAATTTGTCCGCAATGTCTCCCACTCAATCGGCACATCGCGCAGCGTCGCAAGTTCTGTGGTCGCGGGATCGGAGAAGGTCAGCGCGTAAGGATGCAATTGAACAGCCTGCGACGACAACACAAGTCGGGCATAAGCGGGATCAGTATGCAGATTCGGCAGGAAGCGTTGCGCTCCGGCGTGAAGAATCAGAAACACGACATGCGTGTCATAGCCCGCTTCTCGCGCTAAACGCTCCAAATCGGCGAGATGCTTTTGCCCGCGCAGCGTCGGCGCATCGGGAAACATCGCCACGCCGTTATGACACAATGTGCAGGATTTCACCTCAACAATTACAGGACGTTGATTCAACGTGAAGGTAAAATCGAATTTCGACACGCCGAATGTCACTTCCCGACGAATATCGGCGGCGTCGCGAAAGGCGGGGATAAGATTGCGCGTCAGCAATGCGCCAAAAATGTCGTTAACTTTGATGGTATCTAAAAAGACATACGCGCCCTGATAGCTGGTTGCAATGACTTTATAGGGATATTTGCCAGAGGCAGGCGCGATGAAAAACGGTTGTCCGGCAAAACAAAATTCTTCCATCCGTCCCGTATTCGGGATGTGCGCCTGAATCATCTCGCCGCTCTCCATCTGTAATTCCATCACAAACCGATTTGGACGGCGAAAAAATGTGGCTTCCTGATAGGTTGGGTACATCTGAAGTTTCATTATCTCATCCATAACGTTCAGGGGGGGGAAGCTCTCGTTCCACGCTCTGCGCGGAATGCCGCCTCTCGGACACTCCGCGTCCCATTTCGCCGCAGAGCGGCGGTTTGCAGGCGTTCCACGCGGAGCGTGGAACGAGAACGTAACAGCCCTGCCTACTGGGAGGGGGGGACGGACAAGACGCCTCCGCGCATGGCAACACCCACCCCTTGCCCCTCCCAGGAGGGGAATCGCAAATCCCCCTGCGTAACATCAGTTAATTATTTTTCTCGGGCAGGATGAAGCGCTCGACCTGATGATTCAGGTTGTGCGCCTGAACAGTCAGGGTGTTGGCGGTTTCAGCTAACTGTTTGACGGTAGGGATATTCTGGCCAACTAAGGTCAGCACGTCTTCCATAAATTCTGTCACATGCTGTGTGTTTTGCTGCTGCTCCTGCATGGCACGCAACACCTGAAGCGCGAGGTCTTGCATGTTTTCAACAGTGACCAGCAATTGCGCGGAATTTTTTTCCTGCTCCTGCGTCGCCTGCGTGATTTCTGTGCTCATATTGGCGACATCTTTCACGGAATCTGCCACCGCGGTGCTGGCGGTGGTTTGCTGGCGCACTAACACCGCAATCTCAGCCGCCACCTGCGATGAATTTTCGGCGCTTTCCGCAATTTCATCAAGCGCCGTGGCTGCTTCCTGCGCTGACGTGACTCCACTTTCGACTTCTTGCTGGCCGAGTTGAATCGCTTTAGCGGCATCAGCAGAATCGCGCTGGACGCCAGTAATAATTTTCGAAATCTCTTTCGTAGATGTGCCGACGCGCGTGGCAAGCTCTTTGATTTCCTGCGCGACCACCGCAAATCCACGCCCATGTTCTCCGGCCTGCGCGGCGATAATCGAAGCATTCAACGCCAACAGCGAGGTTTGATCGGCCACCTCATTAATCACGTCGAGAATCGTGCCGATGTCGGCGGAGCGCGTGCCAAGTCGGCTGATAATTTCCGAAATCTGACCGGTCACGTCAGAAATCGCAGCCATTTTCGCGCGCATCTGCTCGACCGCCCGCTGTCCGGCAGTGGCGTCATCGCGCGTCTTTTCGGCCATTGTTTCGGATTGTTCCGCCTGGCTGGCAACCGTGTGAAGCGACGTCACAATCGTGGAAATCGTCTGCGATGTATTGGTCGCGAACGTCGAGAGTTTGCGGGAATTTTCTGCAACTTGTTTGACGGAGACGATCATTTCATTGATCGAACTGCTCGTGTCTTCAACAGAAGAGCGGAGGTTTTCGGTGCTGATGCGCACTTCCTCGGCGCTGGCGCTCATTTCCCGCATCGCGGTGGATGTAACATCCGCCGCATTGCCGATATGCATCAGCGCTTCGGTATTTTTGGCCGAGGTGTCGAGCACTTGCGTGCTGATGGAGGAGATATGGTCTGCGCCAGCGCGGATTTCGGTAATCAAGGCCGTCAACGCCTCTTGCATGTGAAGAAACGCCTTCCCTAATTGATCGCGCTCTGATTTCAACGCCTCTGAATAACGCAAATCCCCTCTGGCAACGTTGGAAGCGGTTTTCCCGATTGACTGAAGATAGGCAATCATTTGCTGGAAGCGCGTGCCAAAAACATCATGCTCGCCTCTTGGACACACATCTAAATCAAGATGCCCATGCGAAATCTCTGTGGCGATCTGCGCCATTTCCTGAAAATATTGCAGCAGTTGCATAAACGCCGCCGAGAGTTGCCCAATTTCATCTCGGCTTGTCAACCGGCGAATATTGCAATCCAAATCCCCATCCGCTAATTGTTTTGCTGCGGTCGAAAGTTCGAGCAGCGGCCTCGTCATCATGTGGGTAATCACCCATCCCAAGCCGAGCACAATAAAAATCACAATCGTGAGCGCAAAAATAATTTGTTTCGAATCGTCAATAATTTTAATAATATGCATCTGAATCGTTTCGGTCGTCTTCGCCACACGATCTGTATTGATCCGCATAATGCCCAGGATAGATTCTTGAAGCGCGTTCATATTGCTGATGCAACTATCTAATTCCTGGCGGATCGCATAAAATGATGCGATGCGTTCTTCATATTTGATGAGTATGGGAAAGAATTTATTAACGGTATCGGCAAACTCTTTATCCGTTTGCAAGAAAATGCGTAATTTGCTCTCAAACGTTCGAAAGACTTCATAGACTTCATTGCCTTGTCTTTGGGCTGAGGTTTTGCGTTCGTTTTCTTGCTGCAACATGCGTTGCGATTTGGTTTGTTGAAGTTTATTCACGTGCATCGTGAACATGAGTAACATTTCGCGAAATTCGGGAATCATGTTGGCCAAATAGTTGAAATAGCCGTTGGGTTTTTCAGTTTCCATGCGCGAGAGGATGATTTTGTCCTGAAGCAGTCCGTCTAATTCATCCAACAACTCTCTCAGGTTCGCATTAAACTCATTGAACGCCAGTAAATCCGCTTGCGCTTGCGCTCTTTTATCAAGGAAACGCTGCAATTCTCCTGATAATTTTTGCAGTGCCTGCTGCAAGCGCTCATCGCGTTCTTGCTGCGCTAAGTCATTCAGCGTGTTCTGTAATGCGCCGTCCGTTTGGGACGAATCCGCGTTAAAATCATAGACGGTGCGGATCAATGTATTGATTTCGCTAAAAACGCGATTTAATTCCCTACCGACCCGCGCCTCCTGGATCACCTGATTCACATCCTCATTAATCGTCTTGCTCAACGAGGTATGAATATGTTCAAATGAGGCATTCACTACCCAAAGAATTCCGCCCATAATCAGAAAAATGAGGCTGTTCACCAAAAACAATTTCGTCGTAATGCTTCTATTTAAAATAAATTTCATAGGAATATCAGAATATCGTAATACCTGCTTGCGCGTGAGTACACTGCTTCAAACGGTACGGGAACTCGTCAAAATGAATGAACCAGTGCAGCAGTCTGAATCGCGAGTTTGTACGGCGAAAAAAGATTGAAAGCGCCGAGCGCGATTGTCAAGCAATAAATCGTTGCCACCCAAATTTCTTCAAAAACATGTCGCGTCCGATAAGATTAAAATGACGCTATCGTCTATTTTTATCTACATCGTCAAAAAGAATCATTGACAAAATTTTATGGTTTGAATAGCGAATGTACCTGTATGCGAATAGGGCCGTATCGAATGACACTGTTTTTATTTTCACTCGTTCTCCTTTTTGGCATGGGGCGGTATTATTATCTCCATGCGCAACCCCGCAGCGAGGCATTCGCTCAATCGCGCTTGTTGTTAGATACCGTTGTTGATATTCAGGTGCTTTCTTCGGATGAACAACGCGCGAATCAGGCCATTGCCGCAGCGTATGCGGAGATGCAGCGCATTGAAGGGGTGTTCAGCCGGTATCAGGAAGGAAGCCAGATTTTCTCATTAAATAAAAACGCCGGCATCGAAAGCGTGGCGGTGAGTTCCGAAGTCCGAGACATGCTGCAACGAGCGAAAGAGTATGGCTTATTGACGGATGGGTTGTTTAATGTCACCATTGGAGCGCTGGTTGATTTATGGGGAATTGGCACGGAACACGAGCGCGTTCCTTCTGAAAACGAGATTCGGCAAACGCTGCCGCGCATCAACCTTGCGGCGCTTGAACTGGATCAAACACAAAATGTTTCTATTACGCAGCCGGGGGGGTCTGTTGATCTTGGCGGCATCGGCAAAGGATATGCGATTGATCGGGCGTGGCAGACCTTGAAAGATCAGGGGATCGAAAAAGCGCTGATTAACGCAGGCGGAAACATTCGTTGTCTTGGAACGCGAGCCGACGGCAAGCCCTGGCGGATCGGCATTCGGCATCCGCGTCAAGAGGGGATTCTCGGCGTGATTGAAGTGACCGAAAAGGCGGTTGCCACCTCCGGCGATTATGAACGCTATTTTGTAAAAGACGGCATGCGGTATCATCATATTTTAGACCCGCGCACCGGCAAGCCGGCTCAGGGGTGCCAGAGCGTGACGATTCTCGCGCCGACGGCGGAAATGGCCGATATGCTATCCACCGCAGTGTTTATCATGGGGGCAGACGCAGGGATGCGGTTTATTGAAGCGCAACGCGACGTTGAGGCAATGATTGTCGGGACAGATGGCACGCCGGTCTTTTCAGCGGGATTCGTTTTGTCAGCAAAGTAAGCGCGGCAGAGGCGCGATATTTTTCTGCAAATCATGGTTTGAGCATTCATCCGCTGGAGGGATTATTTCAGACATCAGACAGAAACGTGCCCGGAATAGCGCCGGATGCGTGTTTTGTCAGTAGGGTATCATGGAACTCAAAACCTTTCAACATGGAATTCACCCGAAGTATTACAAGGAACTGACGCAGGACAAAGCGACGGTGGATATGCCCGTGCCGCAGCAGGTGATTATCCCGTTGCAACAGCATATCGGAGCGCCCTGCAAGCCGGTGGTGAAAGAAAAAGATACGGTGCGCGTCGGCGATATTGTTGGCGACGCGGAATCGTTTATTTCCAGCCCGGTACATGCCAGCGTGTCTGGCGTGGTGTCCAAAATCGAACCGCGTCCGCATCCCGGCGGGGGATTCGTCAACGCGGTCATCATCAGCACAAGCGAAGAGGCGCAGACGCTTCCGCCGCGCGGCGACATGAAAGACCCGGCCTCGCTGACGCCGGATGAGATTCGCGCCGCCGTCAGAAAAGGGGGCATGGTCGGTTTGGGCGGCGCGGGCTTTCCCACGCACGTCAAATTGACGCCGCCCAAAGACAAGCCGATTGATACCGTCGTCATCAACGGCGCGGAATGCGAACCGTATCTGACTTCAGACCATCGCATGATGTTAGAACAGCCGGAAGAGGTGCTGTATGGCACGCAATTAATCATGCAGGCGGTCGGCGCAAAGCAGGCGTTTATCGGCGTGGAAGCGAATAAAATGGCTGCTGTCGAGACTCTGACCAAACTTGCCGCGTCCGATTCGCGGATCAGCGTCATTGCGCTGGAAGTCAAGTATCCGCAAGGCGCGGAAAAAATGCTGATTCAGGCCGCAGTGAACCGGCAAGTTCCGCCGGGCGGCCTGCCGATGGATGTCGGCGTCAATGCTAATAACGCCACCGGTGCCGTCGCCATTGCCAGAGCCGTGCGCGATGGCGTGCCGGTGTTGGAACGCATTGTTACCGTGACTGGCAAAGGCATTCAGTTGCCGCAGAATGTGCGCGTACGCATTGGGACTCCAATCAAAGAAGTCATCGAATTTTGCGGCGGCTTGACGCCATCCGCAAAAAAAGTCCTGCTTGGCGGCCCGATGATGGGAATTGCGCAATCCACGCTTGATGTGCCGGTGGTGAAAACAACCGGCGGCATTCTGGTGCTGACTGACGAAGATGTACAGGAAATCAAGCCGCATCCCTGCATCCGCTGCGGCAAATGCGTGGATGCCTGCCCGATGCGCCTGATTCCGTCACGTCTCGGCATGTTGATCGAGCGGCAGCGCTTTGAGATGATTGAAGAATATCACGTCAACGATTGCATGGAATGTGGCTGCTGTGTGTATGTCTGCCCGGCAAAGCGCCCGATGGTGCAATGGATCAAATTAGGCAAAGCGGTGCTCCGCACGCGCAAAAAATAACGATGCGCCCGGTCGTCTCGTTAACAGAAAGGCTCTCTTTCGCAAGGAAACGAGGCGTGTTCGGCGTGTAACAGAAACAGCTATGGAACAACAACTTTTTGTGATTTCGCCTGCGCCACATGCGCAATCTGAGGATACGATTTCCAAAATCATGTATTCCGTGATTGCCGCGCTGATTCCGGCGATGGTCTGCGCCCTCGCCTTTTTCGGCATGCGGGCGCTCGTGCTGATTTTAACGTGCGTGGCGGCGTGTGTTGCCACCGAGTATATTTTTCAAACGGTTCGCAAAAAAGAAATGACGGTCGGGGACGGCAGCGCGATCATTACCGGCATCTTATTGGCGCTCGTGTTGCCGCCGTCAATTTCGCCGCTGTCCGCCGTCTTAGGCTCAGTCGTTGCGATTGCGCTCGGCAAGCAAGTCTTTGGGGGATTGGGCTATAACATTTTTAATCCGGCGCTGATTGGCCGCGCCTTTTTGCAGGCGACCTTTCCGGTTGCCATGACCACCTGGACGCCGCCAATTGCTTATGGCAGCGTAGATGCGGTCTCGTCCGCCACCGCCTTAGCCACGATGAAATTCGAAACCGTTGACCGCATGACTCCGTATTGGAAGATGTTTTTCGGCTACGAAGGGGGCTGTCTCGGCGAAACGTCAGTACTTGCCATTCTGATTGGTGGCGCGTACCTGTTATATAAAGGCTACATTAACTGGCGCATTCCCGCGAGCTATTTGGGAACAGTGGTCCTCATCAGTTCGATTTTCTGGCTCGGCGGCATCGGGAATTATCCGGCAGACCCGCTGTTTCACCTGTTTGCGGGCGGCTTGATGTTAGGCGCGTTATTCATGGCGACGGACATGGTCACGTCGCCGGTCACGGCGATGGGCTGTTGGATTTTCGGCATCGGCGCGGGCGTGTTGGTCGTTGTTATCCGCGTCTTCGGCGGGTTGCCTGAAGGCGTCATGTATTCGATTCTCATCATGAACGCGGTCACGCCGCTCATCAACCGTTATGCGCGTCCGACAGTGTTCGGCAGTCGGAATCTGGCAAAAAAATAGCGAGGGAACCGTTATGAATGTGACAAAACAGATGATTGTGGTGATGACCGTCATCGGCGTCCTGTCCAGCGTTGTATTAGCGGCGTCGGATATGGTGACAAAAGGCATGATTGCGAAGAATCAGCAAAAAGCGCTGGAAGCCGCCGTGTTTAAGGTTCTGCCCGGCGCAAAAACGTATGAAGCCATCGGGACTGAGACGTTCAGCGCCTATAAAGGGATGAACGAGCAACGCCAATTGGTCGGCTATGCGTTTATTGCCGAGGGGCCTGGTTTTCAGGGGACAATTCGGATGATGGTCGGCATCGATCCTGAATTCAAGTCATTATTTGGCATGGATATATTAGAACAGGTGGAAACGCCTGGACTTGGCGGAAACATCAGCACAGAGAAATTTAAGCGGCAGTTTTCAGGATTGACGTTAGCGGTTGATGGCGTGACCTCTGCTTCTGGTTACGGAGACGTGTCGTACATCAGTTACGTCAAAAACATTGCGCCGCAAAAGCCTGGCGAAATTCAGGCGATTACCGGCGCGACGATTTCATCGAAAGCGGTCGTGAAGACCTTAAACAGCAGCCTGACCCAACTGGCAAAGCTTCTTGCCCAGTAAGCCGTGAGGAGGAACAGCTATGGCAGAACAGATTCAACCGACATTTTTGAGTGAATTACGACGCGGCGTCTGGACTGAGAATCCGGTGTTTCGCCAGATTTTAGGCACATGCCCGACGCTCGCGGTGTCGAATACGATTGTGAATGGCGTGGCGATTGGGTTAGCGACGTCGTTCGTGCTGATTTGTTCCAGCGCGATTGTGTCGCTGATTCGAAAAATCGTGCCGAATCAGGTGCGAATTGCTGCGTTTACCGTGATTATCGCGACATTCGTGACGGTCGCGGATCAGTTTTTAAAAGCGATGTTTCCGCCTATCAGCGCCCAGCTTGGCCCGTTCGTGCCGTTGATTGTCGTGAACTGCATTATTCTTGGCCGTTGTGAAGCATTTGCCTCGAAAAATCCGCTAATTCCGTCGCTGATTGACGCCATCGTTATGGGGCTTGGTTTCACGGCAACGGTCTGCACACTCGGTTTTGTGCGCGAACTCTTAGGTTCCGGCACGTTTTTCGGGATGCGCGTGCTTGGCGACTGGTATAGCCCCTGGGTTGTCATGATTCTTCCGGCAGGCGCGTTTTTGTCGTTAGGCATCGGATTGGGCATTATCAACTACATCGTCAGTAAAAAGCAGGCGTAACAGGAGACACACAGGCTATGAAAGAGTTAATTATCATCTTTATCTCAGCCTCCTTAGTGAACAACTTCGTCTTATCCTATTTTTTGGGAATCTGTCCGTTTATCGGCGTTTCGAACAAGATTGATTCCGCTGTCGGTATGGGGATGGCGGTGACGTTCGTGATGTCTCTGACTGCTGTCAGCACATGGCTGATCAATCATTTCATTCTGATTGGCCTGAACATGCCGTTTTTGGAATACGCGGCGTTCATCCTCGTGATTGCGTCATTGGTGCAATTGGTAGAGATGTTTATCAAAAAGAGCGCGCCGGCGCTCTATCAGGCATTAGGCATTTATCTGCCGCTGATTACGACGAACTGCGCGATTCTTGGGTTGGCGCTGTTAGGCGTGCTGAGGGAATACTCCCTGATTCAGAATTTAGTGTTCGGCGTGGGGGCTGGCGTCGGTTTTACGGTCGCCTTAGTGATTATGGCGGGCATTCGGGAAGAATTGGAACTCGCCGACGTTCCCGCACCATTACGAGGAGCAGGCATCACTCTGATCACAGCCGGGTTGTTGGCGCTGTCGTTCATGGGCTTTGCCGGGATTATTTGACATGGGCGTGTTATTCGGTTCGATTCTCAGTTTAGGGGGATTATGTCTCGCGTTAGCGGTACTGTTAGCGCTTGCCAATAAAAGACTTGCAGTCGAAGAAGACCCGCGCGTCGAGAAGGTGTTTGCCGCGCTGCCTGGCGTGAACTGCGGCGGATGCGGCTTTCCCGGCTGCCACGCCTTTGCCGAGCATATCGTGGCAGGCGACGCGCCGCTCAACGGCTGCGCTCCCGGCGGTCATGCCGCTGCTGAACAGATTGCGGCAGTGATGGGCGTGACCGTTGAAAAGAAAGAACGGCGCGTGGCGGTGGTGTTGTGCAATGGCGGCCTCAAAGAAACGGCGCAAAGCGCGACATATTACGGCGTGCAGGGTTGCCGCGCGGCGACATTGGTTGCCGGCGGCGGAAAGCAATGTCAATATGGCTGCCTCGGCTTCGGCGACTGCGTTACGGTCTGCGCGTTTGATGCAATTGTCATCAATGACAACGGCCTCCCGGTCGTAGATCGCGTGAAATGCACGGCCTGCGGCAAATGCGTGGACGCTTGCCCGCGCAAGCTGATTGAACTCCATGCCGAATCGCATCGGATGTTTGTCTTTTGCAAATCGCAGGACAAAGGCGCGATGGTGAAAAAAGCGTGCAGCGTCGGCTGCATCGGCTGCGGCTTATGCGCTAAAAACAGCCCGGTGGAACATGGGATTGTCATGGGCGGCAATCTTCCAATCATTAACCATGATCTCTGTCCGCCATCCGAAACCGTCGCGCAGAAATGCCCGACGAAAACCATCAGGATTATTTGATGGCATTCCTCTGGCAGAAGCGGCGACCTCGCCGCACTCGTAATAGTCCGGGCGCGCGTTGCGTACCGGACTTTTTGTTTGTAATAATATTGGGCATTCTGCTTGCATTTTTTTGATTCGTCAATAATGACATGATATGAGAGGCGATTTTTATGAACGAGCTTCAACAGCAAACGATTGAATCATATAACAAATCGGCGGGGACGTTTGCCGATTCTATTGCGAAATTGAAGAATTATCATCACACATACGATTTTTTGATTGGCGGCCTTCCTGAACCGTGTGACATTCTCGATTTGGCCTGCGGGCCAGCGCAAATCAGCCAGTATATCCGCGAACGGATCGCTGCCAAAATTGTTGGTGTTGATTTATCGCATGGAATGCTGAACATCGCCCGAAAGGCAATTCCAGACGGCGAATTCGTACAGCATTCCATCATTGATTATTATGATGAAAGACAATACGATGCGGTCATCATCGGCTTTGGGATTCCCTATTTAGACACAGAGCAGATGGAGCGCTGTTTGGCGAATGCCTGCCGCCTGGTCAAACGCGAAAAATATCTCTATGTGAGTTTCATGCAAGGGAATCAATCTCGAATCGAAAAAACGTCGTTTGGCGGCAGCAACGAATTCTTGATCTTTTACCACGATAAAGAAACTGTCAAAAACATTCTGACGAACAATGGGATGAGCGTCGCGCAAGAATTTGCGTTAGATTATCATGAACCAGACGGGAGCGTGACGACCGACGTTGTTTATATCGCGAAACGTTCCGAGAAATACGTGTCAGACACCTGAGAGGTGTCTGACACTCTCTCGGCAATTGTTATATTTTATGATTACAGAAACCGGACGAGTGTTAAAAATTGAAGGCGGCATCGCCGTAATCGAAATTCAAAAAAAGAGCGCCTGCGCGCAATGTCATGCCGGATGCGCCTGCAATATCGAAACCGGCGAAGTCATTGTCGAAGCGAAGGATCCGATTGGCGTCAGCGTCAATCAACAGGTAGAAGTGACGATTCCCTATGATAGCGCCTTAAAAGCATCATTTGTCGTCTATGTCCTCCCTCTGTGTGGGCTGATTGTCGGAATGCTAAGCGGCTGGGCTATCGGACAGCGCGTCGGCGTGGAAAATATCTTCGAAATGATCGGCGGATTCGGCTGTTTAGGGCTGTCATTCTTGTTTGTGCATTATTATAACAACCGCTTTAAAAAACAGGCGAAAAATCAGCCCGTCATTACGCGCGTGTTGGTTGGAGCATAAGGCGGTGACGTTCTCAGCGCTTCGGAGCGCCAACGCTCTGCGTTGGCGTATAACGCATCACACGCGATTTGTGGCTGACAACATTTTACTGCCCTATTCTCTCCTCCTGTTATCGCCAGTAAACAAGCCATCGCGACCTTTCCATAGCAAAATATTTTTCATTTATAGTAATTTTCTCCAAGAAAATATTGACAATATAGCACGTGACATATTTAGATATGGTTAAATCCACTTTCCTGTGAAGCTAAGAAAGGAATAAAAAATGACCGCCGCTGAAATCGCAAAAATCGCAGGTGTTTCACGAAGCACTGTCACAGGCGTCATGAACGATTATTCGTTTATTTCGGAAGAGACCAAAAAGAAAGTCCGAGCAATTATTGAAGAATACGGGTATGTGCCGAACTCCGCAGCCAGACACCTTGTCGGGAAAAAGCCAAAGATTATCGGGCTATTCATTTATCTGTTAGGCGGTCAGTGTACGTGAGCTGAGTAATTAATATTCGAAAATCATGTAGGAAAATACTATGGAAAATACTCAATTATCTCAATCAGAGCTGATAAAGTTGGTAGGCAGTAGACTGATCATCGGTATTCCTGTATTATTATTAATTTTATTTCTTCCCGCGGGAACATTTGCTTATTGGGAAGCATGGATATATCTTACGATTTTGCTCATTCCCATGTCGATAGTTATGTTTTACTTTCTGAAGAAAGCACCAGAATTCTTGGCGCGTAGAATGAAATTCAAGGAAAAAGAAGTTGAGCAAAAATTAATAATTAAACTCTCTTTTATTCCATTTCTATTGGCATTCATTCTGCCGGGAATTGACAAACGATTAGGTTGGTCAAATGTTCCCATTACTATTATTGTCATAGCTGAAATATTAGTATTTCTAGGCTATATATTTGTTTTTCTTGTATTCAAAGAAAACCAATTTGCATCTCGCGTTATTGAAGTCGCAAAAGGACAAATAGTAATTCAAAGTGGACCATATCGATTAGTTCGACATCCAATGTATATGGGATCAATCGTGATGTATATCGCATCTCCGTTGGCATTAGGTTCATATTGGGCAATTATTCCAGCGATATTCATCATTCCAATTTTTATCGCAAGGATCATAAATGAGGAAAGTGTGCTTACAAAAGAACTTGAAGGATATTCGGATTACAAACTAAAAACTCGATATCGCCTTATTCCAGGTATTTGGTAAGAAATAAATTCAAAATACCGCCTAACATGCGCTTGCACCGGACGTGGGAAGGCGGGCGGGAAAATCCGGTGGTATTATTTCAGGTTTGGGTTGCGCCCGCCTTCCCACGCCGGTGAAGCGGGGCGTTAGAAGATCTGCAAACGACCGTGTATTTCAGCAGCCTGATCGTTGATGTCATCAGCAGAGCAGAGCTTCTTGGATATAGCGTGATGACATCGTTAATCAAACACCATGAATCCCAACAGATTTTAAAGTTTCTTCAAAACGGAAGCGTTCGGGGAGCAATTATTTCTGGAGGCGGAATTGATGAAGCAGAGGTTTCTGGCCTCTTAGAGAGCGTCTTCCCGATGGTGTTTGTTGATAAATTGTTTAGCGACCGAGATATTTCCGGGAGAAAAAGCATCGTCAACAGAAATAATTTCAAAGGCGCCTATCTCGCCACGAAATATTTACTTGATATGGGGCATACCGATATTGTGTATATTGATGGGCCATCCAATAGACTTCCATCAATCGAACGGCTGCAAGGATACCAAAAAGCATTGCAAGACAGGGGGAGAGAGATTCTTCCAGAAAATATCCTGAAGGGAGATTTTAGCGATAAAACCGCTGAAAAAGTCATCAGCGACTTTATCACGAAAAAACATGTTCCGTCGGCGATTTTTGCGATCAATGATATGTCCGCGATTGGCGCGATCAGGGCGCTCAGGAAAAAAAACATCAGTATTCCCGGTGACGTGTCTATTGTCGGTTTTGATGACCTGCTCATTTCAAGTGAGATTGATCCAAAATTGACGACGATCAGGGCAAACACAGAAATTATCGCGATGGAAGCGGTTGAACGGTTGGTAAAAATGCTTGAAAATCCGAGTATCGGAGCGTCGAAGTCGGTTATTGATCCGGTGCTTGTTGAAAGAGAGTCGGTGAGAAGAAAGTTGTAATTTTTTTTGATTATTTCATAGCACGTGATATTTATGCCAATTGCGGCAAATGCGATCATTTGATCATCTCGAACGCAAGTGATCGGTTTATTCTGTTCATATTACGGAGTTTTCTGATGAATAAGACGCTTGTCACGGAGTCCCCAACACAAAGATATCTGGGAACTAAAATGTTGATCGCGTTTATTACGATGATGAACATGTTTATCCCGCTATCAATGGGTTTATATTTACCGGCGCTGCCGACGATGGGCAGTCAACTCAATTGCAGTCCTGTCATGATTAATCTGACCTTTTGATGGCTTCAGGAGAAGCCTCGTCAAATCATGGCCGACCAGTCCAGGAGACGCAAGGCGTTCAGGGACAACGCCCGAATGGGCATGTCATGCCCTCTCCGTTAGAAACCTGGAAAAATGTGCTCGCGTATGTCGCAGTCTTCGCATTCGTCGTGATGGCGACGTATTACGGCGAACAAGGCGCGTGCGCATGGGCTGGACGCCGAAAACCGAGATGACGCTTGTCAAACCAAGCAATCCCAGCGCCGAAGCAGGCTTTGGCGCTCGATCCCTAAAGGATTATATTTTTAATATTTGCATAGCACGTGACATTTAAGGTCGACATAATTAACAAGTAAAACAACAAATAACACAACAAGGAGAACGCAATGATAAATCGTCGGTTAAAAAATTTGATGTTTACAGCAATCACGTTGATGACAGGCATGACCGGGATCGTATCAGGCAGCGCCGCTGAAACGATGAATCTTACCATCGGCGCTGGCAAGGCGGCCATTGAAATTCCTGATACGTTTTTCCCAACAGAGGGATTCGTCGGAGTTCACGATAAATTGCATGTCAGAACGCTGCTGCTTGATAACGGCGCGACAAGACTCGGACTCGTCGTGGTTGACATGACCTCTCTGTTTGAGGAAGAACTCGGCAGAATCAGCGAAATCGTCAAGCGAGAAGGGCATGTGGAATCCACCAACCTCTTTATTGCCGCCAGCCATAATTTTTCATCGCCGCACATCATGCACGGCCAACAGATCAAAACAGAAGAAGAAAAACAGAAAATTGAAATGCAAGTCTTGAACGTGGATGGCTTTGAAAAACGTATTCTCTATAATGTCGCGAAACTCTATTCAACCCGATTGAAGAAAGCTCAAAACTATGAAAGTCTGGAACCGGTTATCGCATTAGCCATTACGGACTTTGAGATGTTTCACGAATTTCGGAAAGTCATTTTGTATTGGGATGTTCGCGAAAAGGAAACCTTACTCAAATATAGCGATGATATTGAGTTGATCTTTGTCGAACTTGCCAAATTTACCAAAACAGAAGAGGAACTCCACACCATTACGGATAAATGGATTTACTTTATAAAACATGCGGGAGAGCTCGACGTTATTCCGACGAGTTTTCGCGAATCACCGCTTCGAGACGCATTTGAGATGGCAAATACCGCCAGTCTCACGGAAGAAGAATTTGAATTACAATCCAAACGGCGTGATTTTATCGTGATGCAACGAGGATCGATTGAGAAAGCTCGACACGACGGTATTCAAGAAGGGATTGGATTGACCGCAAAAAAAATGCTCCAGGCGCAACTGCCACTTGAGATGATTATGAAATGCACCGGATTAACGGCAAAAGACATTGAACAAATGGGAAAGAGCTAACGATCTGCTTGCGCCGGAGCGCGCAAAGGGCGGGCGGGAACAATCGTACCGAATCGTCAAGTGGGGGGTCTGCCGCCCTTTCCAACCAGTGAAGCACGGTGAAGCCTCCGAAGGAAAATTTATTCCAATGTAAATGAGGAGAGGCTCGCGATTCCTTCCCCACCGTACACAAAATACAACGCCTGGATTCCATCAGGAATGGCGATGTCCGCTGCATACTCGGTCCACACATTTGTAAAATCAACAGGGATGCTCCCCAACACCGGCCCATCCCATGCTGTTTTGACTTCGAAGTCTCCTTTGCAATAGCCCCGAACCTTGATGGTGACCTTTCGAATGCCCTTACAGTCAAAATACTTGAAGCCCGCCACTGCGGAATTCATCATATTCGCGACGTAGCCGGGTTCTTCATCACCGTCTTTCCCATCTTGCGTGATCTTGGGGTAACGATTATCCATGTACGCTCCATGAGCCGTATATAAGGCTTCCTGTTTACAAAACAGATTGCAGGCCAGATATGCCGGATACTCGCCGCGTCCGAGAAGCGCCCCGCCATTGGGGCCGCACGATGTCATTTCGACCTGGGGGATCGTCCCATCTTCGCGAAAGCGGATCGGCTCAAGGCATCCTTGCCGGCTAAAGCTTGTGCCATTGGTATGGCGATGGTAAAAAATATACCAACATCCGTTGATCTCCACAATGCTGCCATGATTATTCCCGCCGTAATACATCGGCTTCTCTGCCGGTTTGTAGGTGGAAATATGCAAATCGTTATTGCTGACAATCACGCCCTGATAGGTAAAATCTTGCGTGGGATACCGGCTGGTCGCATAACACAACTCGTGCATCGCGATTGAAGAATAAATGAAGTAATAGGTCTCGCCTTTTTTGCGGATGGATGGGGCTTCGAAAAATTCATGCCCTTCAAAGCTGCTTCCTTTGCTAAATGGCTGACTCGGCGCGATAAAAACCGGTTCTTCGATGATCGTGAGCATGTCAACGCCAAGCACCGTCGCCATCGGCCCGCTCCGCGAGGCGTCCCCCGGCAGGCAAAACCCTGTATATAAATAGGTTCGTTCTCCCTCAGTCAGCACCCCCGGATCAAATTGCGGCTGGTCGCCTGGCCGCTCACCAAGCCGCGTCCCGTCTGGATACCGAACATAGCCTAAGAACTGATATGCTCCCGCAGGCGTATCGCAGACGGCCACTGACACAATGGAAACCTTATCAAGCACATAGTACAAATAGTATCGTCCATCCGGCCCAACCGTCACATCCGGGGCATACAGGCACATGCAGCCATCCGGGTTGAGGGGATCATCGGTTTTTTTGTAGATGACGCCTTCATAGCGCCAGTCGCCCAAATTGTCAATTGGGGCAGACCAGCAGACATAATCATTCAAGCAGAACGCATGCCCGTTAAAGCGATCATGCGAGCCGTACACATAGACTCTGCCGTTAAAAACATAAGGTTCTCCATCCGGGATATATTCCCATGACGGAAGATATGGATTGAATCCTTGCTGTTGTATGCTCATGGCGTTTCTCCATCCGTATTTTCATTCACATTTGAATGTCATTATTCTGCATCACGATAAATCAATCGTATGAACACGCTACTCCTCCATAAGAGAATTGCCTATTGTCAAGTATTTTCCGAAGGGGAGGCATACTATATCAAGCCTACGATTGAAGTCAGACCTCACAGGTTTTAAAAACCTGTGAGGTCTAAACGACTCAAAAGCACGCATGGTTCAATTTTTGATTGACAAATTGCCGCTGCGTCATGTAAGCATTGAATGTTTCCGAAGTTGTCTGACAATTTGTCTGTTGATATTGACGCGACAATACCCCTGTCAGGGTTTCAAACCCTGACAGGGGTAAATGCCTCTTCGAAACTATGGGACTCTTCCAAAAATTATTTGGCGACGGCTCGCCGAAAACGTCGAAAGATGAAACCTCCGAATATCTGTTCATTTATTCGAAATGCGCCAAATGTGGCGAACTGTTTCGCAATCGGATTGATAAACTCTATGACGTGCAGGTGTCGTATGAAGACGGCGGTCAGAGCTACCGCGCTCACAAAGAGCTTGTTGGCGGGCGCTGTCGGAAAATTGTGGTGATTGATTTGGAATTCGATCAGCAAAAACACCTTGTCGCCAAAGAAATCCAGAACGGCCAGTTTTTGACGCGAGAAGAGTATGAAACGGCGCACAACGCGAACGCGGCACCGGGGAAATCTGCATAATCATTTGTTAGAACTCTCGAAATATAGCAACTCTAAAGTATTTATAAGCTCAATTTTTGTTCGTATTTCTAACGTATGCCAACATGAGAGCGTTAAATATTTATAACAATTCAAAAAAGAAAGTTCGTGGAAAAAGAAGAAAAACGAGGAACATGATTTCGGGAATAAGCCATGAAAGCCAGTATTTCCCTGATGAACAATTCGTTTCTGGCTATTGGCATATGCATCTGCCGATACAACGGTCATTTATTGATTCCGAAAGAATACCTGTAAAAATTCGACGGATCTGTATGCAAACGTTAATTGATAGAACACAATATTTGATCAGTATAAAACCACCGGTTAATTATAAGATCAGAGTTGTTACAGTGATTAATTTACCCAAGCTCTGGTATTCAGAAATAATAGTGTTTTTCGGTGATACTCACTTTCAAGGATTCTTCGATAGAGATACTGCATATCAACAATGGATTCCGTTAGAAAGAAAGCGAGATATAGCAAAACAATGGCATCTTCATGTGCCAACTGATTTTAACATACAAGGATACAAAGAAATAATTATTGATGAAGATGTTACATCTGAAAGTGAACTATGGTTTTTAGGAGAAATAGAATAGCGGAAAAATATAACAGCGGCTTCAATTTGCCAAATTGGACAAATCGATGTGCAGGTGAAATAAATGTTTCAATATACAATTGGTCGTAATTATTTATAAACAAATGAGATGTTCTAACGATCTGCTTGCAGGCGACGTGAAGGGGCGCGGGGAAAATTTGTCCTGTTCCTGCAAGTGTGGGAGCCGCGCCCCTTCACGCGCCTGAAGCAGCACGTTCGCTTGCTAAGAGATGAAATATATGGAAAAGAAGGTTGTTGTTACCAAAAAACAAAGTTTAGGTAAAGATGAAATATGGACAGAGTTTTTTAAATGTCCAAACCCTAAATGCGATGAGACACGGCTGATGTCAGATTTTAAATATTGTCCTAAGTGCGGAAAGAAATTATCGTGGAGACTTGAGGACGCAAGCGAACAATGCGCTTGAACCTGACCCAATAGGGCGCGGTCAAGCGCGTACCCAATAATAACAGTTCGTCGCGCCCCGTTGGGCAGGTTAAGCGCGGCGTTAGGCGTTTTAAATCCGAAATTTTGAAAACGTTATGCGATTATGAAAGTAGATATAAGATCACATGCAACCAGGTTGAGGGTTCGACGTGGCGGCGATCTTGAACTGACGGTAGGCGTCGTAGAACCGTCTGCCGTAAGGCATCCACCAGTTCGAGGATATCTCCAGCGTCCATTGCTGAAATATACAATCGGCCTTCCTCTGCTTGGAATGATGCTCTGTGCGCAATTTATTCGCGGTTGCAAGGAGATTTGCGTCTCCGGCTCTTGTAACAGTCTTATTTTCGGGCTTATGCTCCTTTCGTTCGTGGTGTTCTTCTTCTATTTCCTGTTGTTAGTGCAAAAACGAGGAGGAGGCTTTCGCCCAGATACTCCCACTATTGTGCAGCGACAGATTCGACTGACTGGAACGGAGGTGATGTTCCCTTCCGTATTGGTCCACCAGGGTCAACAAACCGAATTTGCGCTCGCTCACATTTGGGATCCCCAATTATTCCGGCGAACTCGTACCCCTGCCCCCGATCGTGCCCAGATTGAATTTACCTATGCGGGGCAACGCATCGTGACACGTTTCCCCATTTTGTATGATGACGCTATAGTGTTCCTTTCCGTCCTCTCCGAAGTGATCGCATTTCGTTCTACGATGATCGAACGTCTCATCTTTGGGAATCTTCCGGTGAGTGACGCCGACGCGCCACAGACCTTGCGCAATCCGGAGACCGCGACCTTGAGGCTGCCGTTTCAGCGGTTGCGGCAGATTGTGATTGATCCCGGCTCGTATGATTTTTACCAGCTTGAGCGTTTTCTGACATACGCTGTCAACGTCATCGGGGAAGACGATCTGAAACGATACGTCACCGTGGAGATTCATGGAGATGAGACCCAATTGGCTCCACATGTGCGGAATGTCCTGACGAATCTCTGCCACACCGTGACATTCACGCACAAACAGGCGCATTGAACAGAATGCCGAAAACGTGGATCGCCTTTTTTCTACAGCAGCGCCGGTATCGTCAGAATGTGAACAATAACCAGGTAAAGGAACAATGTGTGCAGGGTCAAAGGCGCGAACCATGCGCATGAACGGCGACCAGAAAAGGCGGCGGCGAAAATCGTACTATTTTCTGGCGCGTTATGCACGGCGTTAGCTATCTTCCCAACAGGCTTCGAGAAGAATTTTTCTTGACATTGTGGAGAGTTCCTGCTCAATACTAGTGAAGAATGCTATAATACGTTTGGAACACATGCCATTCATTTCACTGCAACTATTTGACTTGGAGAGTTTCCCATGCCATCAAAATTTGTCGTAACGCTTCAAAAAAAGAGAATAAACGGCCCTTTTGAGCGGGTCACATTTATCGATCCCTATCCGGATAAAATTCTCAAGGCTCCGTCTTTCCTCATCACCAATATCCTTCTATCACTGGCACTACTTACCTTTGCCAGCGCTTTCGTCATCGGCTTCTTTGGGGCAACGTTAGAGTTCTCAAATGCCCTGAACAATGCGAGCATTGCTGCAATCGGAACGTTCATTTATCGTCAGGTTGGTCATGTCGCGCAATATTTTCAGACAGGCCGCATGGAGGTCCTCGTGAATGGCCTCGCAGCGATGTCCCTGCTGATGGTTTCTCTGATCGTCATTTCCAACTGGCTTTCCAGACGACTTGTCGTTCTGAACTGGAAAAAACGATGTGAGACGGCTCCAGCGCATCTCCTGGATGCTGAAATCCAGGAGATGCACATTGTGAAAGGAATAGAACCCGAGCATCGCAGGTTAGTGACCTGTTATGTGTTACGCATCAAAGTGCAGTTCACCCATCAAGGTCAGACCTATGAAGCCACGCCCAGTGTGGTGAACCGACTATCTCCGGGTTCTATTGGCGTCCACTTCACGACCAGAGAAGGTTGCGAAAATCTGCTCGCCACGTACCAAAAAGCACTTGAAATCGAGTTTGATCCAGACACCCCCCTGGATTGCGAAATAAAAGGAAATCTGGATGAATTATTATTCAAGGCAAACAAATGGCCATGGCTACCGATAGCAATCTTTGCCGGGGCTCTTTTTTTATTGTCTCGGTTGTTTATCTATATTCTCAAGCAATAAGATCGTGGTACAATGGTACATGATGGCGAAATTCTACTTGCTTATCGCGCCAAATGTATTTTTAGGATGAGTCAGAAAACCGAACATCATTCGGGAGAAATGATGAATCGTAAGCTGTTGATTGGCCTTGTGGTCGTCGTCTTCGCTTTGATGCTGAGCAATATGATGCTCGGGAAGATGGCGCTTGATCTCTATCAAACTTATAACGCCTTGCGCAGAGATCCATTAGGCATCTTACATCAGCAAGAGATTCAACAGGGGGAATATGACTATTTTTTAATCGGCGATTCCCTGATCGCGCGATGGAAGATTCCTGAATATGCCGTCGCGAATCACGGAATATCCGCGCAGACGAGCGGACAAGCGCTGTATCGAATGCGATTATTAGGGGACAAAATCCATGCCAAAAAAATCCATTATTTGGGTTGGGGGAAATGATCTCAAAATCCTCCGCGTTGATCCGGAATTATCGCCAAAGATCATACCGTCTTCGCTTTCAACGATCAGAGAAATCATCAAATTAAGTAACCGCATATCTGAAAAGACCTATATCTTGACAATCCCGCCCATTTATACCGTCCCGTTCTACATGAAGCCGTTCAAGTCCACGCATGTCATGCTCTCCTCGTTAGAAGCGCTGAATCATGGCATCATTCAGGTTGCCAAAGAGGAAGGGGCAGAGGTGATTCATTGCGAACAAGTCTTACACGGCATGCAGACGACGGATATTTTGGCATCAGATCGTATCCATTTGTCAGAGAAAGCGTATGAAAAAATATTTTCTGAAATAAACAATGACTAACATGATCGGCCTAATAATTTGTTAGAACCTTATACTTGAAAGGTCTTAGCACATGAGTAAAATACTCAACATCGTTCCAGTCATTTCCGTGTTGATCATGCTTGGATACTCGGTGATCTGGCTCACAATACTTGATCTGACAGAAACCTTGGTTTTTATATGCCTTGAAGTGGTTTGTTTTTCGGATTGATCGTGTGGCTATTAGGGAATTTCTTAACCATCTCTCGTCAGACACACAGAAACCAATACGTTGGAGGAAATATGCGGGATCGTACCATAACGAGCGTCTGTCTGGTGCTGTTCATCATCATGAATGCAATCAGTTGTTCTTCACACTCAACCAACGATGAGAAAAATTTTACGGGGACATTTACAAAATATGACGCGACAGGGCGGGCGAGTTCTCGAACCGACACCTTCGTCCTCGCCCAACATGAGAAGCATCTTGAAGGAACCTATACCAGAGACGAATACATCAGCGCGATGAAGATGTGGTGTTCGTATCAGGTGAACGGCACGGTGCTGTTCTCTGATATGGCAGAATTGGTGTTGACCTTGACGGAGGCGTATCCTCCGAATTTTACGCCAGAACCAACGATCATGCTCCATGTGATGATAGACAGCGAGGGAGATCATCTGTCGATCAATGAATGGGAGAGGGAGGTGCCACGCGTCGAGTGACAGGGGCCATGATGGATAAGAGTTGTTGATAGAGGTTCTTGTGTTTATCGTGTTTCCCGATGCGAGTGGCGTTCTTCCGTATCGCCAGGCATTATAGATACGAGCATTGATTGTTAATAATCAGGAGCGCAAAGCAGTCTTTGCGCTGTGCAACGGCTACGTTGCGCTCCTAAATTCTTAATGCTCTTCTCTATATTGTAGACGAGGTGAGGCAAGTGGGAGAGGTTATTGGGTAACCCCTGATACAATATATGGTTGTTCTAACGATCTGCTTGCACCGGAGCGCACAGGTCATTAGACATGCCTATAACCTATGTTGTGATGCGGTAGGAGGGCTATGATACGGTGTGAAATGCGAATGATGATCATTATGGTGAGCGCGATCCTCATGTTGGGCGTTCTGCGAGGAGGAATGGCTGTAGAGGTTGATCTTGAGCAAGTATTTCCGCAACCCTGTGTCATCGAATTTCACGGCGTCATAAACGTCAAGTCGGATATTCGGATGACGCTTTCTCGGAACGAGCAGCGGCTTGAAGGGACATATTTTTATCCCAGGTATCAAGAGGAGATTGTGGTAAAGGGCACCATCTCTCACGAGGGGCAGATGCTTCTTTCCGAATATGGAGATCGTCGCTCTCCGGATCAGGCGACGGCCATGTTCGAAGGGCATTTCGTCTCTGCCAATCGGATCGAAGGTGAATGGAGAGCCGTCTCGCACACGCGGAGCGATCCGTTTGTGTTAGAACGCGCCCCAACAGTTCTCCTGAGCGGCACATTCAATGAGATGATTCCTTTTCGCGTCCTTGCAAACCCCGTTCTTGATATGTCGTCATGGGCAGAAGATGAGGTGATGCTTTCTCTTGATGGGTTTGAGAAGATCCCTCTGACTCGTCAGCAGGGTGTATTGACCTGCGGGCAGGAGGGGGCGATAGACCCGAAATCGTTCGACCTCCGAATGCTTCCCGGCTCACCGGCGCTCATGCAGATTACGTGGTCACACACTCATTACGCGCAGACCCTGGGAACGGATTGCCTATTGATTGTTCGGTACGAGCATACCGCGGTTCCTCTGTTTGACACATGCGTAGCAAGTTACCGCGAGACATTTTCTACGTCGCATGTGGAGAAGTTTTCGGCGGTGACCTATGCGCAGAATCGGCTGAGTGTCACGATTTCTCGGTCAGAGGAACCGGAGGGCAGCACCTACGAAGAGGAGATCAGATGTTCGTATGAGGTCAACAAAGAAGGATTGATATTTCTCGACGCGCAGGCGGAATTTCGGACGGTTCAACAGGTGCCGGCAAATTCGGAGGATGAACAACATCCGATGACATCCTGGCAGGCCCTGCAAACATTTCGCCAGGAGGACTGTATGCATGGGGTAGTATCCTCCCTTGAAGGGAGAAGGTGATCTGTCTAACGCCAGTTCATGTAAGAGCTATTGTCAAATAGGCTGTAGGGGGTGAAAAATGCTTGACAGTCATGCCGGATATTATAAGGCTATTGACAGATTGTTTCAGGGGGAAAGGCTTTCAGTAAAAAACACTGCGGCATATTGAGAAAGGAGAGTTCACATAATGGGCGTAAAACTGAAAGATTTTTATGATGAAGCCAGCCAAATCGGAGGGATCGCCGCGCGCGTGGCACTCGCACGATATACGGCATTGGCATCAACACGAGTCATGGAGGCGCCTGATTCCCCGGAATTGATTGAGACGTTTGAAAAAGCCCTTCGAAAAATCAGGGTGGAATACGCGACTGACTCCGCCACATCCGTTCCCGTAAATATCCCCATCTCTTCAACGCCTGGTGATGTCAAACACATGAGACAGGTTCTTGGCGTCCTCGAACGCGAAAAACCCCAATATATTTCGAATCTCAAGACGACGATCTCACGAGTCACGGAAGCAGTGGCCAATGAGTTAAAGATTGCCCGCGTCAGTGTATGGTTTCTGAATCACGATCAGACCTTGATCGAATGTCTTGATCTCTTCGAACTCAAGCAGGTGAGGCACAGTTCAGGCTTACAACTATTTGAGAGGGATTATCCCGCGTACTTCAGCGCATTGAAATATGCCAGAGCGATTGATGCCGACGACGCCAATGCTGATCCGAGAACCTCGTGTTTTTCCAAACCGTATCTCCAGCCGCTCGGTATTGTGTCCATGCTCGATATTCCCATTTGGCACAAGGGCGTCCTGAAAGGTGTGCTGTGCCATGAGCATATCGGCGACAAGCGCAGATGGACATCTGAAGAAGCTGACTTCGGTGTCGAACTCGCAGGGTTGATCAGCCAGGCAATCGGATAAGCGCGCAGAAGAAATTGAGAACCAGAAATCGTGTTTTGAACACCACAAGGAATCCGTGCGGGCTGAGGTTCTTCGCATAAGAACCTCAGCCCGTCCGGATCAATCACGTATGAGTCTTCACGCCATTTCACGCCGTTGTTTTTTGAAAGGGATGGGCGCGGTCACCGGATTGTTAGCCAGCGGCACGTTAGTGTCGCAGATATTTCGCCCCGCCAGGGCCGCCGCAACCCCCGCGACCTCAGTCGCCATCGCACAGGCCGCCGATTATGAACCCGCGTTGATTCTGCGGCAGGTGCAAACCCTGCTGGATGGCATGGGCAATTTCAGCCAGATCGTGCGGCCCGGCGATGTGGTGGCGATTAAGGTGAATCTGGTGGCCGGCTCGTATTACCCGGCGTATCCGGGCGTCAGCCAGGTCGAATCGTACATGACCCATCCGGAAGTAGTGCGGGCGTTGATACAATGTCTGCGCGACGCTGGCGCCGGAAAAGTGCTCGTCACCGAAGCCGCGTGGGACCCCCGATCGTTCTCAATGTTCGGGTACGAGAAGATCACCAAAGAACTTGACGCCGCGCTGCTGGATTTGAACTCGCCAGCCCCGTATCAGGAATTTGCGAAAATGCCTGTGGCCGGTGAGCCGTTTTGCTTCGATCATTTTCAACTGCACCCGCAATTACAGGATGTTGACGTGCTGGTCTCCGTAGCCAAAATGAAGTGTCATTACAATGCCGGGGTGTCGCTTTCGATGAAAAACCTGATTGGATTGACGCCGATGGCGCACTACCAGATCAATCCCAAAGATTCCCATCGCACCCTGCTGCATCTATCGCGTTCGGATGGCGACCCGAACGAAGTCAACACCCGCCTGCCCCGCGTGATTCTGGATGTCAACCGGGTGCGCCCGATTCAACTGGCCCTGATTGATGGCGTCAAAGCCTCGGAAGGCGGCGAAATCCCGCGCGGCTCATTCAAACCGGTGGAACCGGGCGTGCTGATTGCGGGCGGCAATCCGGTAGCGACCGATGCGGTGGCGACCGCCGTCATGGGGTTTGATCCGCTTGCCCCGTCGTTCACCGCGCCCTTTGTCCGCACCGAAAACTATTTAACCATGGCCAGCGAACTCGGCCTGGGCACTAATCGCCTGAACGAAATTCAGGTGGCGGGCGTACCCATCGCACAGGTGCGCTGCTCATTTAATCCATCAACCACACAGTAGGGAGATTCTGCGATGACCACCACGGTTGCAATCCCGACATCGGGGAAACCCTTTAAAAATAATGCCACCTATTGCGTCGGTACCGGACGAATGGGGCTGGCGCTGCAACAGGAATATCTCGATCATTTGCAGATTGTGCAGAAGGCCATCCAGTTCCGGTATATCCGCGGGCACGGCTTGTTTTGCGATGATATCGGCATCTATCGCGAACAGGAATCGGAGATTGTCAAAATGCATCTTTATGAATAACTGATGTTACGCAGCGCCGCCGACAATTCCCCTCCTGGGAGGGGCAAGGGGTGGGTTCGTCCGTGAGTGATTGCTCGTGTCAAGAACCC
>DF820459.1:858592-884309 GCA_000739515.1 Candidatus Moduliflexus flocculans | reverse complement strand
TTTAGGTCTCAGGAGTGCCAAAGCTTGCTTTGGCCGTCCGAATGAGCGAGATCGTTGCGCGCTTGAGACGACGTTGTCGCCTTGCCAAAGCAAGCGTTGGCGCTCCTAAATAATTACAAATTAAGGAGACAAAGAACGTGAAACGTTGTTGTTGCTTGATTGGAATCGTTTGTGTCCAGTTGTTATTTCTTTCTCAGTCCACTGCATTCGGCGAAACGCCGTTAGAGCGCCTGACGCGGGAACTTGAACCGAACGTCGCGCTGCTGCGCGGCCTGCTGTTTCAACAAAATGTCGAAAAAATCTTCCAAACGCCCAGCGAACTCGGTGCGGTTTTAGATCGCGAATTTGCCCGCGCATATCCCGGCGAAACATTGCATTATCTCGAACAGCGCCTGCTGAAATTCGGTTTCGTGGTCAGCCCGATTGACCTGCGCAAAATGTATGCGCAGCTTTTGACGCAGCAGATCGCCGGGTATTACGACCCGATTACCAAAAAGCTTGCGCTGATCACCGGCGGAACGCAGGCCGCCCTGCCGATTCAAATCCTCAGCAATATGTTAGTGCAGCAATTGGGGCTGACGATGGAGCAAATTCTCCTGTCGCATGAATTGACGCACGCCCTGCAAGATCAGCATTTCGACTTGATGTCGCTGCCGCTCGAAGATTTGCGGCAGGAAGACGCTGGCTCGGCGGCGAAAGCGCTGATTGAAGGGGATGCGATGTTGGTGATGATTGATTATATGTTGGATCACCAACAGCCCGGCCTTGACGCCACGCAAGTATCCGGCATCTCTGACAATATGCGGGCATGGTCGAATCATCCGCTGATGCGCGCCATGATGATGATGCAGGCCATGCCTCGCTATTTGAGCGACAACCTCATGTTTTCTTACCTTGACGGCTTCGATTTTGTGCTTGCCATAAAACAGCGCGGCGGCTGGGAGGCGGTCAACAAGGCGTATGCCGATCCGCCGCGTTCCACCGAACAGATTTTGCATCCTGAAAAATACCTCGGCGAACGCGATCTGCCGGTAAATGTGGAACTTCCCGATTGCGCCGAAATTCTGGCAGATTGGCAGAACATCGAAGAAAACACGTTGGGCGAATTCAACATCCGCCTGCTGCTTGACGGGTATCTCCCTGAACAGGATGCCATTCGCGCCAGCGCGGGCTGGGGCGGCGACCGCTTTGCGCTCTATCAGCAGAAAACAACCAAACAATTGCAGTTGATCTGGCGGACGGTCTGGGACAGCAAGCGCGACAGCGCCGAATTTTTCCGCGTGTATCGCCAGATGCTTGAAAAACGATACGTTTCGCCAGCAAACGCAGCAACGCCAGCCGAAACGACCTCGACATCATGGCAAATGCAGACGCCTGCCGGCATCGTCCGCCTTGAGCGGCGCGGCAGCGCTGTCATGCTGATAGACGGCGCGTCGGAAGCTCAACTTTCGCGATTGCGCGGATGTCTTCAGGCGAGATAACAAATTCTCGCATTCTCGCTTGACAGAAATAACTTGTAAGGCGAAACTCCGTTTCGTCCCCGTCGAAACGGAGTTTCGACATACACGAAAAAATACAACAATACACCTCACAGGTTTTTGGAACCTGTGAGGTGTATTCTCAAGGAGAATAATCATCATGAACATGCTCAAACGAATTTTGACCGCCACTGTTGTGACCTCTCTGTTGCTCGTTTCCCTTGTCTTTGCGCAGGCCGTTGATCCTGCCGCGCTGTTGTTCGATGCCTATGCCAACAAACAGCCGATTCCGGTCTTGTCGGCAACGATGCCGAATTTAGACGTAAAAGCCGCGTATGAGATTCAAAAAACATATTTGCAAAAACGGCTGGAAACCGATAAAATCGGCGGCTTCAAAGCGGGCTTGACGACGCCTGCCGCGCAGGAGCGTTTCGGCGTGACAGCGCCGGTCACGGGCATCTTGTTCGCGTCTGGAAAGCTCGCTGACGGCGCAAGCGTGGAGGCTGCCGCGTTCAGAGGCTTGATGCTGGAAACCGAAATCGGCTTCGTCCTCGGCGAAGCGATCACGCAGCCGGTGAAAGACGTGGCGGAACTTCAACAAAAGGTGCGCGGCGTCTTCCCGGCGATAGAACTGCCGGAAATGGGATTTGCCGACATGAAGCAATTGAAAGGCGTAGATATTATTGCGGCAGATGTTGCGGCAGTGCAATTCATCGTCGGCGCGGAACAGGCGCTCGCCGGGCAGGATGTGAACGCCGTGACGGTCAATTTGACGCTGAACGGCGAAACGGTGAATACCGGCACGGGCAAAGAAGCGCTCGGCGATCAGTGGCAAGCCGCGCTCTGGCTCGTCAATAGCATCATCGCGCAAGGCTGGACAATCGAACCCGGCCACGTGCTGATGACTGGCGCGCTCGGCAAAATGATTCCCGGCAAGCCGGGCAAATATACCGCCGATTACGGCGATTTCGGCAAAATCACGTTTGAGGTCAAATAAAGAGGAATGACAGGGAGAGGTGTAATTCATAATTACGCAGCAGATGTGATGCCAATGGCCGTGAACTCTCCTCCTGGGATGGGAATTCGCGGAGACGCTGCGTAAGACGAGAGGTGTAAGAAAGGATCGTGCGTTGCAGAATAGATAACGTTGAACTATCCTTTCTTACACCTCTCCCTGTCGTTCAACGTATGAACAGATCGCGTGTGGTAATGATTGGGCTGCTTGCCGGTCTTTTCGCTATAATGGCGTCCTATGCCGCCGCTGGTCCCGACCGAGAGGGCTCAACGTCAATTTCGCTGCCATCCCCGGAAACCTCTGGCGGAATGCCGCTCGCCTGGACATTGCAGAACCGCCAGGCCGCCAAAGATTTTTTGCCCGGATCAATTAAACTTCAGCATCTCGCGCAACTCCTCTGGGCAGCGCAAGGCGAGACAGACCGCTCTTCGGCGCGACGCACCGCGCCATCGTTCAACAACCTGTATCCGTTGAGTGTGTATGTTCTTGTCGGAGATGTCACGCAATTGAGCCAGGGTTTTTATAAATATCTCCCGAAAGAACACGCCCTGACGCACATCTCGCTGGATGATTGGCGCGAGCCGTTAGCCCGAAGCCTTCGCGAGCAGTGGATCGCCGACGCACCAGTCGTGCTGATTTTCACCGGCAATTACGACCTTGCGGCGCGGCGGTTAGGGAAAAGCGGCGCCCGCTACGTTGACATCGAACTCGGCCACGCCGTGCAAAATCTCTATCTGCAAGCAACGGCGCTGCATGTCGGCGCCATCTTTTTTGCCACGTTCGACAACAAAAAGATCATCGAATTACTTACGTTCCCCTCTCAGGAATTGCCGGTCGGTATTATGCCGGTCGGACCGATTCCGTAAACACAAGAGCGCAAAAGCTTGCTTTTGCGCTCCTGAACGCATGATATTTTCATGAGCCAACAGACATTTTTTCTCTATCAAAGCTTTCCGATGGATTGCCCGTATTTAGACAATCAGGTCTGGGTGTTTCGCGGTTTCGACGCCGATACCATCGAACCGGCGCAGTATGACGAATTATTGAGCCGGGGCTTTCGGCGCAGCGGCACGACGGTGTATCATCAACATTGCCCGAATTGTCGCGCCTGTCTGCCGCTGCGCATTGACGCGCGACGATTTGCGCCCACCACCTCGCAGCGCCGCGTCTTGCGCAAAAATCAGGATGTGCGTTACACCCGCACGCGCGCCGCGTTCGCGGGTGAAGATTTCGCCCTCTATCGCCGCTATGTGGACGCGCGCCACCCGTCCGACCATTCGCCGGATGCCGACAGCTATCGCGAATTTCTCATCAATTCCCCGGTCACGTCGGAATTGATGCGCTATTACGTGGCAGACCGGCTGATTGGCATCGGCTGGATTGACATGCAGCCCGATTCGATCAGCAGCGTCTATTGCGCCTTTGATCCCGATGAATCCGACCGCAGCCCCGGCACGTTTTCGATTTTGCAGCAGGTCGCCCTCGCCCGTTCGCTCGGCAAAGCGTGGGTCTATCTCGGCTTCTGGGTCGAGCAAAGCCGCAAAATGTCGTATAAAAACAAGTTTCATCCCTGCCAGATTTTGCGTAACGGCAGATGGCAGGTTCTGCGGTAGCGCGGGGTTACTAAGTTCTACGGAGGCGCGGCTGAATCGTACCCCGGACAAGGCTGTCCGGGGTACGATTGACTCTTCACCTTCAATTTGTCAAAACAGTAGTACTGTTCTCGCAACATTTGAGTGACGGATTGGGCATGTAGGGGCGAACCCCCGTGTTCGCCCCTACATGCCCAAACAACGCGTGTTCGCCTGAACAACAGGGCTTGCCCCTACGCGGCATCATCCATCAATCAAATCTTGTTAAAACAGTACATCGAGTCATTCATTTTTAACCGCGTGTCGTACCGCCGACGTCCTCGTCGGCAAGGCGGGGCGAACGAGGATATTCGCGGAACAGGCACGCCCGTCAAGTAAACCTTATTATACGCGATAATTGAACGACACCTTCGAGGTGTCTGACAGGTTTCGTCCCGCTCAATGCAAGTGAATAACGCTGTAGATTTCCTTTAACGTGGCTTGATGTCATATTGCGCGGTCGCCACGCTGACTTCCGAACGTTCGACGCCGCGCATTATGACGCGCTCCAGCGGCTCTGCGCCGAAGCTCTGGAACGGCTGTTGAAAATCCTGGATGCTCGCATCCGAAAACTG
Organism: Candidatus Moduliflexus flocculans; assembly: GCA_000739515.1. Taxonomy (GTDB): domain Bacteria; phylum Moduliflexota; class Moduliflexia; order Moduliflexales; family Moduliflexaceae; genus Moduliflexus; species Moduliflexus flocculans. The sequence continues at coordinate 879,610 of DF820459.1, read as the reverse complement.
CGTTGTGCTGGCGACGACGCAGATCGTTTCCCTGCCAAACGGCGGCGTGATGGCAAGTTCAAAAGATGCGTTATCACCTGGAATCCGCATGGCTTGACCGGCGTAAACGAAATTATCCGGCAGCCAGGTATTCGGAAAAATCTGCATCGTCACGCCTTCGGCGTTCATCACGTAAATGCGGATGTAGCAATCACGCCCGACCTTGATTGTGACCGTCATCAAGTCGCCTTCATAATACTCCGGTTGATTCAACATAAGCGTTAGCGGAAAATCACGGCGGTTCGTGATGTCCTCCGGCGCAGAAGGCTGCGGCTGTGGTTCGATGAGCGCCGCTGACGCGAAAAAGACGGAGGCGCTGCCATTTCCTTCAAGCTGCGGCGTCTGTTCGTGCCCGCCGAAATATTCCGCCACATACGCCTGCACACGCGGTGCGACTTGATTCATGACGACATTGTAGGTAGCGTCTGATGCGACCTCCGTCAACACGTCATACAGAAACGCAGTGAAGACCGAGCCCCTGCCATCGGCCTTGCGCAGCATGTAGGAAACTTGATCCGCCGTGCCAGCCGACAGCAGCACATGTTCGCCGGCCTTTTTCTCGAAAAAAACGCCTTTCGTCGGCGGCATCGGGCGAAAGCCCAAATCCGCAAATTTGGCGCGCAGTGGTTCGCCTTCTGAGCGCGTCGCCGTGCCGGAAAAACAGGAATCAAGAATTACCGTCACGTTGTCGGTGCGCAATTGCGCGAGCCACGCCGCCAGCGTATCGTCGCGCAGCCAGCTATCGGGATTCGCCCGCGAAATATCGGTCGGGCAGAGCGCTTCGTCCACGCCGTCGGCTTCATCGCCGTTATTATCCGGCACTTGCGTGCCGTGTCCGCTGTAATAAAACGTGACGACATCCCCGGACTGCGCTCGATTGATCAGGCGTTGAAACGCCGTTTCGATGTCCCGGTATGTCGCTTGATCATTCAAGAGAATTTCGATATTTTCCGTCGGAAACCCGAATTTTTCCGTCAGTGTCCGCCGCATCAATTCCGCGTCATTTGCGCAGCCCGGCAGCGAATTGATGCCAGATTGCTGATACGTTTCAATTCCTACTAACAGCGCGTAATTCGCCGCCAACGCCTTCAGCGGCAGCAGCACAATCAATAATATCATCAATCGTTTCATACTTGTTTCTCTCCTGAAAATAGGATTTTCATCGTCTATAGTAATCTTGCGGCGTCAATCGCCGCAATGATTCAGCATTCATAATATTCCTTTCGTTGAGCGGATATGTGATCCATGCGTGTCATTTTCCATTTCCGCCATGATTTTTATCATGACAAGAAAAAAATCAGCTCAATGTCATTTTCAACGGTTGCCGGAAATTTCAACCATCATATTTTAGATCAAGTTACGCGCAAAACTGGGGCATTGCTGGCAGAAATGGGGCGAGCAGTGGTGACGGTCGAGGTGGAGTAAGCCTTGATAGATGTCGGCGCGGCGGAATGGTTTTGCTGGCAAGGCGCGTCCAGCGAGCAGATGCGCGGCACGGCGATTGCTGGCGCGGTTGCCTTGCGCAGGCGCGGGAAAATTCGAATATAATGCGGCAATCTGCCGCCGCAAATCTGGAAGCGCCATCTCTTCAGCGTAATGCCAGAAGACAGGAAAAATCGCGCTGATCACGATGTCGCGGATGCGGGATTGGCCGAGAAAGTCGCGATCATGCGTTGCGAGCGTTGGCTTGCCGAATTGGTAACGCCCTTTCCAATAGCCTTGTGCCGGAATCGAGAGGGAACGTTCGAAGAGCGCAATCGTCTGCAATAGGGTTTTCTGTGGATGCGCGGCCAACGCGAACACGCTGAGATAGTGGTCGAATGGCGGCTGGACGGCGTATTGACAGAGCAGATGACTGAGCGCCGCCAACCGCCGCGTCGGAAAGTTGGTGGGACGCAGCCGGAAAAACCGCCATTCCTGCGGCAGCATCGGACGCGCGTTGAGCGATGCCTTCTGCATCGCCCAGAGATCGTGCAGTGCGGCGAGATATTCGCGTGTGTCGGGATCGTGAAATTTCGAATCGTCCGCTTGAGGCGGAAGCAAGCCGGAAATTCCGAAGAGCGCTGCCTGCATCCATCGCGCGCGATTTTCTGACAGCGGCGTCTCGCTTTCTGGCAGATGCCGCAAGATGACCTCAAGCGGCAGGCGGCGGGCGAGTTCGAGAAACGGACGCTTATTGGCGGAATAGCCGAAGCCTTCGCAGATCGCTTGATACAGGATTTGCTGGAATGAGGCATCTTTTCGCCACATCCCAAAACGCTGCGCTCGTTCCCGCAAGCGTTCGTATCCTAATTCCGATAGCCATGCGAGCAGGTCGCTCGACGACATCGTTTGCAAGGCGGCCTGGCAACACGCCTCGCATTCAGCGTTGCGGCGGTCTTCTTGCTCAAAATGCGCGCGCAGGCGATCTATCGAGGTGAAAAGAAACGGTTCGATGGTTAGGGTTGGCACAGGGGCGCCGCGCAGCGTAACAATGGGGCGCGTGGCATCATGCGGTTCAGCGTAGAATGTGACATGCAGCGCCACGTCCGCGTAATTCGGGTCGCGTTCATGGCCATGCGCATGCCAGTCGGACGGGCGCACATGAAGTTCGATATCGCCTTCAACGATGCGCCCGTCAAGACGAATAATCGCCTCGCGAAAATCTGGCCCGGCGTCAAGATTCTTCCAGCCGCGCCGGATGATCTGCACGTCGCGGCCATCGTCCGTTTTCAGGCGAGTGGCGTCGAAGGCCGCCGCTTCCCAGATGCGCGAAAGGAATTGTTCGGAGATGAGAGCGAACAAGGGGTGTATGAGACGTTATTGGAAAGAAGGTTTTACCCACCCCTTGCCCTCCCAGGAGGGGATTTCGTGAGGCGAATTTCTCATTTCCAATAAGGCTTATTGCTTCTCCTCAAGCATTTCCGCAAGTTGGCGCAAATCGTTGTCATGCCCGAACAACACAAGGATATCGCCTTCCAAAATCAGGTCTTCCGGTTTTGGCACGGCGATGATATGTTCGACCATTTCATTGCCGAAAAAGCTTGGGCGCGGCACTTTGCGCTTGATCGTCACAATATTGAGATGATACATTCCCCGCAAATTCAGTTCGATGATGCTCTTCCCAATAAAATCGTTGGGCGCGTTTAATTGGGCAATGCTGTATTCGTCGCCGACCGCGATCTGATCGAAGAAAAAGCCTGATACCAGTTCTTTCGCGACGTTCAGCCCCACCTCTTCTTCCGGCAGCACCACGCGGTCACAGCCAACACGCTCCAAAATTTCTTTTCGTATTGTTGTTCCGGCGCGGGAAATCACTTTGCTCACGCCAATTTGTTTCAGCGTCACCACTGTCAGCAGCGTTTCTTCAAAATCCGAACCCATCGCCACAATCGCGGCATCCACGTCTTTAATGCTCTGAGATTCCAGCGCCTCGCGATCCGTTCCATCCATCTGCACGGCAATCAGCACATCGTCTTTGATCGCGTCAATCAATTCGAAATTTTTATCAATCGCGATGACCTCTGCACCCAATTCCGTCAGCGTCCTCGCGACTTTTGTCCCAAACAGCCCTAAACCAATGACGGCAAATCGTTTTTTCATCCGATCAAGACTCGCTCGTCAGGATAACGATAGCGTTCGACACGCTGCCGCTGCCCGATAGCAAGCGCGAGGGTAAATGGGCCGACGCGCCCTAAAAACATGGTTAATATGATCAAGCTTTTTCCAATCGCGCTCAATTTCGGCGTGACTCCCGTCGTCAGGCCAACGGTGCCGAGCGCAGACACGGTTTCGAAGAGCAAGTCTAACGACCCAATCGGGCGAGCGGCCTGCGGCTCATACACGGGCACGATCTGTTCGGAGGCCAGCATCCTGGCTTCCGAAATAGTGAGGCAGAACCAGACGCCGATGGCAATCGCCAAATACATCGTTGTGACCACGATGGTTTGATAAAACACCATGGCGGGAATTGTTCGACGAAACATTTCCACGCGAGAGCGCCCCCGCGCAAAGGCAACCACCGTGACAATCAACATGGCGAATGTCGTCACTTTCATGCCGCCGCCCGTCGAACCGGGCCCTGCGCCGATAAACATCAGGCCGATGCTGATTAACAACGCGGGCGGTCCTAACACGCCAATGTCAACCGTATTAAATCCCGCCGTTCGGCAGGTCACGGATTGAAAAAATCCCGCCAACACGCGATGCGGCCAGGATAATCGCTGAAAGGCCGCGCCATGCCATTCAACGGTTAAAATGAGCGCCATGCCGACAAAAATCAACACCGTTATCATAATCAACACGACTTTGCTATGCACCGACACTTTTTCGACGTGATACTGCTTGCGCAGCCGCGCCGTCGCATGAGAACCGAGATTGTGAAGCACGCCAAATCCCAGGCCGCCTAAAATAATCAATCCGCAAATCGTCAGGCTGATATGCAGATTGTTCACATAATCCAACAAGCCGAATGTAAACGTCGAAAAACCAGCATTGCAAAACGCGGAAATCGAATGGAAAATACTGTAATAGACAATCCTTTTCGTCGCATATTCAGGAAAGACATCGCGCCATGCAAAATAGAACGAGACCGCGCCGCAGATTTCGATAATGATCGTGGTCAAAAATACTGATTTCAGCACTGATCCTAATTTCGCTAAGCGGTCGGTCGCCAGCATGTCTTGCAGCAGCACCTGCTCTCTCCCGGACATCTTTTGCCCCATAAACAGGCTGAAAAACGCGGTCATGGTCATGAGTCCTAATCCGCCGATCTGGATCAAGCCTAAAATAATCACCTGCCCGTGCCGGGTAAAATCATTGGCTGTATCTTTTACGATCAAGCCGGTGACGCATACTGCCGAGGTCGAAGTGAACAGCGCGTCAAGAAACGTCAGGTTTCGTCCGGGATCAATGGTATGCGCTTTGGGGGTCATCAGGAGCAAGGCCCCGGTCAGAATAACCCCTCCAAAGCTAAATAACATGAATTTCGGAGGGGACGTGTTATATTGCGCTAAAAACTGAGAGGCTTTAACGATCCAACGCAACACATTCAGCAGAATAAACGATTTAAACAAGAGCGTTTGAGGGGTTGTGATCAGGTCTTTCAGGAGGGTGATCTGGATGGTCATGACATTGACAATCACATCTATTTGCAGCACATACACCGCAATCACATCCAGCGTCACAAGCCCGGTGATCACATATTTCAAGAGGTTGTGCTGCAAATAATCCCAGCGATCATGCCGGACAACTAACTGGAGCGCGTATCCGATAATAAAAAACAGGCCGATCACCCAGAACCCAATAATAATTGCGTCTTTTGCGGATGGCGATTCCACATAAAATCCATAATCAATGATTGATAAGGCGACGCCTGCTAACGCATTGAGTCCCATCAGCCAACGCAGAATCAATAATTGCCGCTGCTCATTTCGATGTAATCGTGGCCGCTTTGTGATTATCATTGCCCGTGTTCGCCCTCTCGTTCAAGTGTTTCACTATCAAAAGGCTCGTTCATGCGCGTATTCGCCACGCTTTGCCGTTTTTGCGTTCCTGTCAAATGGAATTTTGTAAAAAAAAGTAACGATTGTGATGTCAGGAGCGTCAACGCATGCGTTGGCAACGCGACAATGCCGCGTCCGAGATGTCACGCGCTGACTCAATCACGCGGCCAAAGCACGCGTCGGCGCTCCTGAATAATCACAAAAAAGACAACTCTCTTGACATTTTTCTTGCCTTTGAAAAGGCATTATCAGAGAGGTTGCTCGTGACCTCAAATCGCGTCGAATATAGAATTCAGGAGGCGCGAAACGAGGGAGAAAACAGTCGTGTAGAATGAAACAGCAAGACTTTCAGGAGAAGGAGAACGCAAATCGCCAGCGCGTGTTGCCGATTTGCTTGAAATGCCTATGGCGATTGTATGGGAAGCGGGTTCATCGCAGCCTCAAAACGCAGAGAATTTCAAAGTGATTGCCGAGTGGTGGAAGTCTCTTGTCTCGCAGAAGATCGTCTGGAAACAACGACTGATCGGCGCGAATGGGCAGGTGGACTGGTCGCCGCAAAAATTTGATGAAACGTTCGTCTTTGCTGAAACTGCCGTGCGGGGCATTACCTTTTTTTGGAAAAAAGAAGGAGGGAGCGGAGATATTACGCCATGCAAACTGGAATTTACTCCGTTGTTCCAGCGCATTCTGCTCTACTCAGAAGCTCGCAAAGATTTGATTGTGTGCGTTGAAGTGTCGTTTACAATGGAAAATACACTGAAAATGACGAATCCATCGTGGTTTGCCGAGACGATAAAAAATGAAAAAGGAATAGCCACAGGGTATCAATTGATTATCAGAGATCAGGACACGCAGACGGAATTGACGGTCAATATGGACGAAGGAAGTCTGCATTATTTGAAACACGCCCTCGCGCAACTTCAATAATGCCCTCGAAGGTGTCAGACACTTCTCAAGTGTCTGACACCTGCTGCCTCAGATCGAGCGGATTTCCTGCCGCATGAACACCGTATAAGAAATCGCGAAACAAACCACCGTAATCGCGATGAGCGTAATGATATACGGCAAGACAACCAAGACGCTCTGACTGAGCGGCAGCGGCCCGGAAAAGCGCTCCATCGAGAGTTTTTCCATCCGCCCAACCTGCACAAACGATTGCGTCGTGCGGCGCATCGGATCAATAATCGTCGTTGTGGCGTCCGAATACAGTTCTAACGGCGACAGCATTGAAATTGCTTGCTGAATGTTCAGCCGTTTCAGCAATGCCGCCGGATCGCCGGACTCGGCCTCTGGCGTCAGCGCATTCGCCATCGCGCCCGCGCCGAGCGAAATGAAAAACGAGAACAGAATCCAAACCGCCAATGCCGCCAGCGCCGAGGTGGCCACGCTCCGAAACAGAATCGAGAACAAAATCGCCACGCTAAGCCAGAACGAGACATACACGATGCTGATAACCAGATAGATGAACATGCGCCAGATCTCTTCCCAGCCCGGCACGACGCCAATCATCACCAATCCTAAGCCGGTGATGACCAGCAGGATGGAAGTCATCATAATGGCGATCACGGCCACGCCCGCCAGAAATTTGCCATTCACGACCGAATCGCGATAGATCGGCTGCGCGAGCAACTTGCTCAATGTGCCTTCATTGCGCTCGCGGTTGATGGAGTCGAACCCTAACATCAAGCCGATCAGCGGGCCGAAAAACGCCACGAACTGCACCAATGAAAATTGAATCCCTGACGAGGTGAACAACATCAGAAAGACTTGCTGCGGTTTCGCAATCCCTTCCAAATCTTTCGTAATGCTCAACCCCACCATATAGACTGTAATCAGGCTGACCATCGCGATCAACGCGAACAGAATCACGAAGCGATAGCTGCTGAAATGATCAGCCAATTCTTTCTTAAAAATCGTCATGATCCCTTGCATATCAGCCCTCCTGAAAATATTTCATGTAAATTTCTTCCAACGTATATTGTTCCGTGTCAACGCCGAATTTCTCCCGCGCCAACTGCTCCATCGTTCCCTGTGCCACCATGCGGCCTTTCAGCATAATACCGACGCGGTCGCATGTCCGCTGTACCTGATCCAAAAAGTGCGACGAAATCAGAAGCGTGATCTGCTGTTCTTTGCTCAATTGCAAAATCAGTTCCATCAGGCGGTTTGAGGCTTCCGGATCAAGGCCGAGCGTCGGCTCATCTAAAAACGCAATCTTCGGCGCTTTGACCAGAATTTCCGCGATGCCGAGACGCTGGCGCATCCCGCGAGAATACGCCTGAATTTTTTTCGCGGCTTCGCTCGACAGGCCGACCGTTTCCAGCGCGGCGTCAATCCGCTCTTTGGCGGTTTTGGCGGGAATATTATTCAATTCAGCGATGAAGCCGAGCATCTGCCGGGCGTTCAGATCGCGATAAAACCCCATGTTTTCTTGCAAGTAGCCGATCATCTGTTTCGCCTGAATCGGGTGGCGCGACGGGTCTATTCCAGCCACCGACGCCGTTCCGCTTGTCGGCTCGGTGAGACCGAGGAGCATCAGCAACGTCGTGGTTTTGCCCGCTCCATTCGGCCCAAGGAATCCGAAGACCTCGCCTTCATGCACCTGAAAGGTCAGATGATTGACGGCAGCCTGCCCATCATATATTTTTGTGAGTTCTTGCGTTGTAATCATCACGCGCGGTTCCATAGCTTATCGCCTTCCTAACGTGCGGAACAATCCAGTTAACCCAGCAATCACCGCCACAATAATCAGAATGCCGACCCAGCCCCACGCGGCTGATGCTTTGACAGTAGTGCGGAATTCCAGAGTTTTCGACGCTTTTTCGCCCTGCACATCCACCGCCACCGAATAATCTCCGACGAGCGCCTGGCTTGACGGGGTAATCAACACTTCGACTTGCTTCAATTCGCCCGGAGCAAGCGCGTCAATCGTCTCCGGCTTAAATTCGACGTTCCAGTTCTCCGGCTTGAAACTCATGAAACTGATGTTATTATTGGGCGCTGATCCCATGTTTTTCACGTAGATCGAGAGATTCGTCGTTTTGCCATGCTGCGCGTCCAGCGATAGCAAGCCATTCGGCGTACCTGCTTCTAATTTGTACGTACCGGTCAGCTTGACCATCAGGTCAATTTCTGCTTTCGACTCTCCGGCCACGACTTTCACTTTGACAGGATAGTCTCCGGCCTGCGCCTGGAAGGCGGGCTTAATTTCTACGGACACGTTCTGGCGCTGATTCGCCTTGATTTGCAGACTCGAAATATATTTATTTTCGTAGGCGGGCTTGAAATTGATGTCCCAATCTTTTGGCCCTTCGGCAAAGAGGTTAAAATTCGCGTCTTCGCTCAATTCGCTGGCGACTTCGAGCGAAAATTCGAAGGTCATGTCTGTCGGGCCGCGCAATTCAGGATAGGCGGTATTTAAGGTGATGTCTTTCGTGGTTTTTTCTTCTTTTTTCGCTTTTTCCTCAACAACGTTCACAGCAATGGTTTCCGCCATCTGAAACGCGCCGTCGCGGGTTTTGGCCTGAATCTGGAATTCATATTTGCCCGGCTTGACGCTGTCAGAGGGTTCCGCTTCGAAGGTGATATTGGTAGGTGTATCAGAGGCCGGCACATTGACGGCGTTCACCGTAAATTTATAGGTTTTGATGGTTGTGTCCCATCCTTCCGGCTTTCCAGCGACCCACACCTCAACGTTTTCACTCTGGCGACCGCCATTGTGGAAACTGATATTCATATTCACGCTTTTGCCGACTGTGACTTCAATTCCAGGATATTCCACCGACATCGAAATCTGGCGTTCCGGTTTCTGCGGCGCCGCATCCTGAGCAAACACCGGCGCATGCAGCATCAACATCCCGAAGAACGCGAATAACGCGCACACACTGACTGTCTTCCGATTCATACGATTCCTCCAGGAATGCTCACCGTAGAAAACGATTCAGCATCGCATTTCTACGATGAGTTCCATCAAAAATTATTCATGCGGGCAGGTAACGATAGGTGACGTGCTCTCCTGCCCAACCGTAGTTATTCTTAACAAAACGTCCTCGCGCTGGCCGCCCGTTTCGACCTGAGACACAACGCGCTGACCATCTGTGCGCGGACATCTTCTCTTAGTACAAAGAGTATGCCATTTCGAGCGCATTATCTATGTAACCCATTTAAAAATAATGAGATATATCAAAAATACGCACAATAAATTCTAAAAAAACGACACCTGATTTGAGGTATGCTTGAGGGATGGAATCTTGAAGAAATGCCTTTGGTCAGGCAAAAGGAGGAATGTTCGCTAAAAAAGCAGTCATGCCTTTTTTCAGGTATGAGCAGACCTCACAGGTTTCAAACACCTGTGAGGTCTTTCTTGTTTACGCTGGCTGCGCCATCTGGCGTTCATGCCATTCGATAAACAGTTTGTCGAAATATTTCGGATCATCCAGCATGTCCCGCGTAATTTTGAACGGCTCTTTCTGATTCATGTAGTTCAGCGCCGAGGCGGCGTCTAAAAAGCTTTTAATCGTGGCGGAAACCTCCATATTCCGGTCTTTGGCGACCACCTCGATATAATTTTGGATTTCATCATCTAAGACAAGCTCGACGCCGTATTCCCGCCGGAAATGCTCGATATAATCCACAAACGGCGATTTTTCGAGCATTTTCAGGAGCATGTCTTTCGGGCGCTCGCAGAGTTCCCGCGTGATTTTCAGCTTTTTAAAATTCGACCCCGGCAGTTCGTATTGAAAATCGGTCAGAATATTCTCCCACACGCTGACGAGCGCCCGCGCTCCGGTTTTGCTGTTTTCGCCGATTTCTGCGACGTAATCAATCGCGTCGTCCGCGACTTCCACGTCAATGCCGAACACGGCGAATTCGGTTTTATACTGTGCGAGAATCGAATCCTCGGTGTCGGTCATAATGCGCACGAGATCGTTTTTCGACAGCAGATTGACGAACGTGCGAATCGGCACGCGCCCGACAAGCTCCGGCAGCAGACCAAAACGGATATAATCGTCAGCCCCGGCTTCTTTGAAATAGTTTTTGAATTTCTCTTTCTCTTTGCCCGCTTCGCTCTCTTTTTTCTCCGAGTCAAAGCCGCGAATCACGAGGCTGCCGTCTTCGCGAACGCTTCCTTTGCGTTCGATGCGCTTTTTGACGATCTCTTCGAGCTTTTCAGCATTGCGCTCGAATGAGCCGCCTAAGACGAACAAAATATTTTCCGTGCTGATGAGTTTCTCTTTTTTGACCGCCTGCCGCCCTTGCTGGCGCTCCATCGCTTCCTGAATCTGCGAGGCAGGCGAATAGGGGTTATCAATCGGAATCAGCTTGCGCTCAATCAATTTCAACACGGAGCGCTGAAAGCCTTCACGCGAAATGTCGTGCCCGATCAGCGTGCCGTCTTTGGCCTTTTTGTCAATTTCATCAATAAAAATGATGCCGCCGTTTTTGGCCACGAACTGCGCCTGCTCTTCCCGCGTGTTGCCCGGAGCGAGGTCAATCAATTCGCGAATCATGTCATCCGCGCTTTTGCCGACATATCCGGCCTCGGTGTAATCGGTGGCGTCAATAATCAGCGTCGGCACTTCCAGCAAATCCCCTAAGACTTCCGCGCAATACGTCTTGCCGCTGCCGGACGGCCCGGCGATCATCGTGTTTTTTTTACGAAAGCGCTTGACCTTCGTATCTTCGGGGTGCGAGCGTAAATACGCAATCATCGCGAAATGATAGCTCGCGGCGATGCAAATCCGTTTTTTATACTCTTCCTGGCCGATGACGTATTTATCTAAATGCTGCTTAATTTCACGCGGCGTAAACGCTTTGATTTCACGCACCGGCGCTTCTTCTTCACCGCCATCCTGTCGCTGACCCAACAGATCGATCAACGCCTCTCCAAATGCCTCTTTTGCGCGATCTTGCGCGGTTAAATACGCTTTAGCAGCATCTTCCTGCGAACAATTATATCGCTCTGCGATTTCTTCGACATCTTTGCGCGGTATCGAAACTTGCATAATACACTCCAATTATCGAAAATAGACCTTACAGGTTTTAAAAACCTGTAAGGTCTCGACATCTGTACGATTCAGGAATCAGTCCAGTGGATAGATGTATTGACACAGAATGTGATGGACAGAGCTGTCAGACCACAATGTGTTGTGTCATTACAGTTAGAAAATACGCATGATTCAATTTATGCCAGACGGGATTTTTGGCAAGAGGAAAGGCACGGATTTTTTCAAAACAGCAGAATCTCTTATCGCCTAAGGTGATGGCGATGTTCTCAGGAATCCGGCAAGCAGCCATTCTTTTTCTGAGCAGATAGCACGTACCAGGGATTCAGCCTATGAGCAACGGAAACATCAGAAACATGTTAAGAAGGAGAATGGAACTAACGATCTGCTTATGCCGGAGCGAAAAGGGCGGGAAAGTTGGTTGCCGCTTCTTCGGGTTTTGTTACGCCCGCTCTTTGTGACACATTATGCGCGGCGTTCGACTATAGGGAGAGCAATGGAAATTTCAAAGTACGACATAGAAGAAAGGGCAAAATACGTTGCGGAAGCCAGGGATACAGCGTTCTTAGACGCCATTTTTCTTATCAATTACTACAACCGCGACAGAAAGCGCTGGGGTTTTGGGCCTAAGCCAGAAGACATTACTCCTCAAGAAGTCTTCAGCGAGTTCGATGAAAATGCGTATGAAGATGCGCTCAGAAAATCGCAGAAACTCCTGGCTGAAAATGGATTGGTTGGAATGGCATTTTTCGAATACCAATCTGTCACCATTTCATACGAAGATGCTGCCAAAAAACTCCGTAAAGAAAATCCAGGGTTCAGCGATAAAAGCTATGAACTTGCGATTCATGCTGGCATCAGAGATATGCGGTAAAGGGGAGGTGTAATGACACAAAACGTTGTGGCCAAAAAAAGCTGTCAGGCACCTTATAAGGTGTCTGACAGCTCTGTCCATAACGTTCTGTGTCAATACATTTACCTGTTAGAAGAGCAAAAAAGAGATTATTCTTGACGGGTCGTCGCGAATCCCGGGAAAAGGGACACGATGATAAACGCCATAAAAAAGACTCTCTTATATGTACAAGGCGATCCCGTCTTTCGCGGCTGAAAAACGGCGTTAGCTTAGCCAATCATTCTGAAAGGATGGTATGATGATTAAGATCGGTACGTGTGTTAAGGGTAATGAATTCTATACGAATCTCTCAAGCGTCGCAGAAATCGGATTCGAATCTATTCAACTGTATTTTCCAGCTTCTTTGAATGGTTTTAACATAGAGAACCAACAGGAGATTATCGATCACCTGAAAAGAAATGGAATCAAAATGAATAGTATCGGTTTATATTGTAATCCACTACAAAATAGTTCGAGTAGAGAGGAAATAATCAAATGTTTGAAGAATGGAGCGAAATTAGGAATAGACGTGTTCAGTACGTTTGCAGGGGCAATAGAAAATGGTACTGTTGATGGAGCGTTACCATTGTTCAAAAAATACTTCTCCGAGTTTTTGGAAATAGCAAAAGATCATAATATTAAGATTGCAATCGAAAACTATCCTGCATACGGGTTTTGGTACAATACGCGATCCAATATCGGTTTTTGCCCCAGAGCATGGGAAATGATGTTCAATGAAATTGATGATGAATACCTTGGTCTTGAATGGGAGCCATCTCATCAAATAGATCAGTTTATCGATCCGATTAAGCAACTTAAAAAATGGGCTCACAAAATCGTACACGTTCATGGGAAGGACTGCCATGTCGATAAAGAGCTTTTGGCAGAGGTCGGAACATTGTCCTGCTTGAATTATTCATCCCATCGGTTCCCTGGTTTTGGTGATACGAATTGGATTGATGTATTCAATACGTTGAATCGAAAAGAGTATCAGGGGAGCATTACGATAGAAGGATATCATGATCCTATATATTGTAATGAAAAAGAACTTGAAGGGCAGAAATTAGCTTTCGAGTATTTAAAGCAATGCAGGGCAAGCGCATATCAGCCAGCCGTACCCTAAAAAAGTCGGCATCAAATAAGGGTTGATGTGAATAACGCCCCTCATATACTTCTGCTCCAAGAAACCTGGATGAAGAATTATGCGATCTCAACAACGATATGGCAGAGAGAAAGGAGAATTTATGAAAACGCGATTCGTTGTTTTTACCATCAGTTTGTGTTTGGCATTATCAATGACCTTATATGCGGCTTCAGAGGAACAAACAGGCTCTTATCCCGCTCTTTTTGAGGAGATATCGAAGATCGTGGAAGAAAATTTTTATAACCCTGCCCAGATTGCCCGTGATTTTCCGTCCATAAAAGATCGATATAAGGAGCAAGTGGTGCAAGTCTCGACCCCACAAGCGTTTGCCACCCTTGTCAATGCCATGTTGCGTGAGCTGCACGCCTCCCATACCTATTATTTGACGCCCGATGATTATGAATATTATCAGTTAGGCGCTCTGTTTGTCACGATTCCCGAAATCGGGGCGTTGTTTGGGGGACAAGACGTGATGTATCCGACCGTCGGGATTATGACGCAGCCTATCGCAGAAAAGATTTATATTACCACTGTCCTTGCCGGAAGCGTTGCAGAAAAAGCCGGGCTGCTGCAAGGTGATGAAATCCTGTCAGTGGATGGGAAATCGTACACGCCAATCGCGTCTCTCAGATCGGCTGCCGATGTCGCTTTCGAAATTAGAAGAGGTGAACAGGCAGAGCCGCAAATCATCGTGATGCGGCCAGTGCTTGTGAATCCAAAACAAGAGATGTTGGAGGCGGAAAGAGCCAGCGTCCGGCTGATTGAAAAAGAAGGGCAGAAGATCGGCTATATTCATATCTATTCCTATGCGGGCGAAGAATATCACCAGGAGTTATTGGATGCCATCATGTGGGGGACATTACAGGAAGCGGATGCCTTGATTATTGATCTGCGGTATGGATTGGGTGGCGCAAATCCCTATTATTTATCCATTTTTGACCGGAATATTCCCGTGCTTTCCGTACAAAACCGAGATGGAGAAGACCTGATCGTCGATTCACAATGGAGAAAACCCGCTGTGTATTTAGTCAACAAGTTCACCAGAAGCGGGAAGGAACTGTTAGCGTTTGGCGCTAAAAAATATCGCCTGGCGACCGTGATCGGTGAAAATACTGCTGGACAGACTCTTGGTGGACGTCTTTTTCCCTTGTCGAACAGAGATGCGCTCTTTCTTGCCGGTCAAAGCAGCCGGATTGATGGAGTCTCCCTGGAAGGAGTCGGCGTCGCGCCTGATATTGAGGTTCCCTTTGATATTCGGTACTGTCACGGACACGATCTCCAGATTGAAAAGGCGATTGACTATCTTGTGGAACAACTGACGACTGCGAAAACGGCTGTCAAGTGAACCGATGCTGCTCGCCACCCAGGCACGCTCGGTTCATCGGGTGAACTCGCCCATTAGACGGACTCATCGCAGTAAGAAAATGAGTGGCGTTATATCAAGTCGAGACGACCGCGCCCGTCTCTCACGGCTGAAACGTCGCGTTAGCGGACAGCGGATATGAGATAATATTTTCTCAAATCAGATTGGACGTCATTCTTATAAGAATGTTTCGTACTTATTTAAGTATGCATTTGCTGTTCCGCGTATCATGTCATGTTCGATAGTGTCTGCGCCAAAATCTTGCCCTTCGGCCAACAAATTTGGCAAAAGTTGATGCGAACTCGTTGAAAATAGTCGAATGAAGGAGTTGTTTGCAATTTATAGGGTTCGATGACCGAAATTTTTTTGACCATTAGCATACCTGTATTGACACAAAACGTTATGGCGAGGACAAGCTGTCAGGACACCTTCAAGGTGTCTGACAGCTTGTCCATAACCTTGTGTGTCAATACACATCCCCCTATTTCAACAGTCCGATTCAAATCAAATTATCGCTCGAACATGACGTTCCGTCGCTTTTTTCAGGTGCGCGGCCACGATTTGCACTTCGGCGCGTTTGCCGCGAATTTCCACGTCGAGCGCCACGCCATTCGCGAGGCTGCTGTCGAGCAGCGCGAGCGCGATGGCGCGTTTGCCGGTTTCTTCCAGGAGTTGAAACGCTGCGCCTTCGTCCTGATATTTCCAATATGGCACCATCGTGCCGCTGGTGACGTACCCGACGCGGCGGTCGCCCTGAAACACCGAATCGCCTGCACGAGCAATCCCTTTGCCGGTGATAGCGAGCAGGCGCACGCGACGCGGCAGCGCGGCAATTCGCGAAAAATCCTGCTGCGCAAATGCCTGCAAAGCGTCATATTGTTGTTGCAGCGCGGCTTTGCCGATAAAGTCCCCTTTTTCCGGCGCAAAATTCACCGCGATTTTCGAGGCTGGCACGGCGAAAATCGGAATTTCATTGCCATCCTGATCCGTGCCGAATTCATGCCCGTAGAGCGGAAGTCCGGCTTCAAGGCGCAGCGTGTCGCGCGCGCCGAGGCCGATGGGCATTGCGCCGCGTTCATGCAGCCGCTCCCAGAGTTGCGCCGCGATCTCGCATGGAACAAATAATTCGAATCCGACGACTTCGCCCGTGTAGCCAGTGCGGGCGAGATAGGCGGTTTTTCGTTCGATTGTCGCGATTGACAACGCGTTCCGCTGTGGCGCGGGGAGCGTTCCGGCGTCTAACAATTCAGCGACTAATTTTTCGGAATCCGCGCCCTGCACGCTGATCATTGCCATCTCTTCCGACTTGTCTTGCAGGGAAACGTCTGGAAAATTGACGAGAACCTTTTGAAAATGACCCCAATCTTTCTGGCGGTTCGAAGCGTTCACGACCAGCAAATATTCATCGTCAAGAAACCGGTACAAATAGACATCATCTATCGCGCCGCCGTTGGGATTGGCCATAATCGAATAGTGGCTTTTGCCGACCGGCAGCGCCGCCGCGTTGTTGGTCAGCACATACTGTAAAAATGGTAAGGCATTGTTGCCGGAGATGCGAAAACGCCCCATGTGAGACACGTCGAACATGCCGGCATGTTTGCGCGTGGCGAGGTGTTCGGTAATAATGCCGGTCGGATATTGAATCGGCATGTTCCAGCCGCCAAAATCCACCATCTGCGCCCCATGCGCGAGATGACAGTCATATAATACAGTCTGTTGCAGTGTTGTCATTTGGAAAAAATAGAACGCTGATTGGACTGATGGAACTGGTCTTCACTGATTTAAAAAAGATTGATGCCAATTGTGTGACGGTAGAGACGCCCCGCCGGGGCGTCTCTACGAAAAGATCGGCGATAATCACTCAGATCAGTCCAATCAGTGTTCTATTCTCTATCAAAATAGCAGTTCTTGATTTTCGGGCTGGCGGACAAACCAGGCGCAGCCGAGCGCGACGGCGTCGTCGCCGAGTCTCGCTTTTCGCAGGCCAACGCCCTTCGCGCCATTGGCCATCGTATTTTTCCGCATCACTTTTTTGATGCGAGGCAAATAAAAATCATCGAGTTCCTCAATCAGGCCGCCGCCTAAAATAATCGCCTCTACGCCGGTGATGCTGATCAGATTCGCGGCGGCAATCCCGATTCCATCGGCTGAACGTTTTAACGCCTGCATCACGATCAGGTCATGTTTCTTCCAGGCTTTTCTTAATGCCGATGAACCGAGCGAGATGCGCCAATCCGGCTCTAATTTTTCTAACAAGGTCGTCTGGCCGTGTTCATCTACCGCTTTTTTCATGAATTTAATCATGCCGGATTTCGCCGACACAGATTCGAGGCAGCCGCGATTGCCGCAGCTACAGCGTTGCCCGCCGATTTTAATCACCGTATGGCCGACTTCGCCGGCGGTATAGTTCACGCCCCAGATAATCTTGCCATCAATAATATAACCGCCGCCGATCCCTGTGCCGATAAACATGGCGTAGATACTATGATAGTTTTTGCCAGCGCCGAGATGAAATTCGGCAAACGCGCCTAAATTGACATCATTATCCAGAAAAAACGGCTTCTGAAAGGTCGCTTTCATTGGCGCTAAAAATTTGACATTTTTCCATTCTAAATTCGGCGCGTGAAGGATAAGACCACGGCGGCGGTCAACAGAAGCAGGAGCGGACGCGCCGACAGCGTCAATTTGATCTTCAGCGAGGCTGGCATTGTTGACCGCGATATGATAGCAATCGTTCATGAGGCCAAGCACCGTGTCGAAACAGGTATCCTGACCGACTTTAATTTTTGCCCGTCCGAGAATCGTCCCTGCGTCATTGATTACAACGGTGTAAATTTTCGTGCCGCCGACATCAATTCCAGCAAAATAGCCCATACGAAATATCCCATCCTATAATGAGCAAAGACCTCACAGGTTTCCAAAACCTGTGAGGTCTGAACATGAAAAACACCTACTTAGAAAAAGAGAAAACGCATTTTGAAATAGACCTGCGTTTCGCCTTTGTCCTCGTCGAACCCATGCGCAACTCCGGCATGTCCCTGAAGATGGAGGCGTTTATAGACGAAACGCGCCGAGAGATCGCCGCCAGCGCTCGATTCCAATTCCGCGTCTTCGGTCGCATCTTTCCAGGCGTCTCCGGCTTCCCAAAAGACGCTGCCAGCAAAGCTTTCCAGGAAAAAGAGGCCGCTGAAAATCGCGCGATTCGCATACCAGAGCGGCAGGCGATATTCGGCGGTTGCGAGCGCAAACCGGTCGCCTTTAAACACATTCTCTTTGTAGCCGCGCAGATAAAACGTCGGCTCGTAAATCACCTGAGTTTCGAAATTCCACATATAGCCGCCAAGCTGGAACAGCCCTTGCTGCAACGTGTCGCCATCGCTGATGCCGCCTGCGCCGCGCAAAAAGAGGACATGATGCTTGAACGGCATCGGCACAAACAGATTGAGGTCGCCGACGAGTTCAGAGATATTAAAATCGCTGCCGAACATCTCATCGTAGCGCCGATACCGCACAGAAGTCAACGCGCCTTTTTCCGGGCTGATCGAATTTTGATATTCTTCGTATGAGCGCAAAATGAACCGGCTCGACGCATTGCCCAACGCGCCTTCATCCGGGTACGGCGCGGACAATTTATCAAGGGCGGTCAAATGCTCGATTTCCTTATATTCGTAGCCTGCCGTGAGAAACGCATCCGTGCGGTTCGTACGATAGAGCGGAAAACCGATTTCGATCCCGCCGCCCTGTTGGAGTTCCCAGTAATCTTCATCTTTGCCGTTTTTATCTATGAACAGGTCGCCATAGCCCCTCCCTTTGCTATACCCGAACAGGCCGATAGATGGGAAAAATTGATTGTTGATATACTCGCCTTCAAGATCGAACCGGTTACTTTCGAAGCCATACATTGCCGAGAGAGAATATTTATGACGATTCAGCGCATCGCTTCCGGCGAATTCCAGGCCAAGCTGAAATCCTTCTTCATCAGAGCCCCAGATGGGGAATGTGGCGGGAAGCATGGTCGAATACGCTTTATAGCGCGATTCCTTGCCAATCGTTGTCGGCGCGGCGGTCAGCGTGTTTCCGCTATTGGGTTGCGCGGGAACGGTTGCCTGCCAGTTCACCTGCCCAAGCGGCATCTGCTGAATATCAAAGCCTTTGCGCGAATATTGCGTGAACAAAAGCGTTTGTCCGTTTGACGAAACGCACGGCTCGAATGCGCCTGTCAGCACATTTGTCACCTGATACAACGTGTTATCCGTCAGATCGTAGGCAAAAATATTCGGCACGCCAGACAAGGCCGAATGAAAGAAGAGGTAGCGATCATTGACGCCCCACATTGGAGCGCCTTTCTGGTTCATGTCATACAGAATTGTTCCGATCTGCGTGCCATCCGGCTGCATAATCACGAACCCTTGCTTGCCGTCGCGAGTGAGGGTTTGCGCGGCTAATTTCGAGCCGTCCGAGGAGAAGGTTAATTGGCGAATCAACGCCCAATCTGACGTTTTCGCCAAAATCGTCTTCTGCCCGCTCTGCGCGTCCCAGCGCATCAAAATGGAGGAGGCGCCTTCCTGCTTGACATAGACGATTGCGCTGCCATCAGGCGTGACCGCCGGATCAAACGCGCGTTCGCCTTTGGTCAGGCGCGTCACGTGAAAATTGTTCAGATCGAGGCGATAAATGTCGCTGCGCTGATAGTAGGCATGATACAGGTCGGTTTTCGAGAAATAGAGATACCGGCCATCGGCGGTGATGGAATATGTTTCGCCGATGTTGCCGCTGGTCATGCGGGTCTTCTCGCCGTCGCTCAGACGCTGCCGAATCAGCGCGGGGCTATTGTCTGGCGTCGTTTCTACATAATAGACGAATTGCCCATCCGGGGACAGCGCCGGCCTCTGGATGCCATATCCGGCAGCAGTCAGCGAGGAGGAGTTCGTCAACGGATGCGCTTGAATCTCCGTGATTTGCTGGGCATAGATTACGCGAGCGTAATTTGACCATTCCTCTTCTAAGATTTTGAACGATTTGCCATAGGCTTCCACAAAGGCGTCTTTTGTGAAAAATGGAAACGGAATATTATTGCGTTGCGCGTGAATCAGTTTCACCAGCGATTCCGCGCCATACGTGTCGGCCAGATATTGCAGAAAGGAATAGCCATACGCAAAAATCGCGGGATTGCCATTGTAAGAAGGCACTCCGCCGACAGATTTCTGCTTCAGGGAAGACAGCCCGCCATTCGTCGCATCTGTGCGCAAAATCATGTCTATCGCAGGCAAACGCGATTGCTTGTCTAATAGCTGGTTTGCCATATAGACCACCATGCCGCCTTCCATCCAGCCGGAGAACCCGTTATCAACATACCCGAGGCTGAAAAGCTTGCGCCAGAACGTGTCCAGGTGATGGCGCATCACGTTCGTATATTGATAAATAAACTGAATCATCATCCATTCCTTCACATCCATGCCTAATGACGGCCATCCGGTTTTCATCTCGCCAAGCTGCAACACGATATTGCCACCGAATTGGCTGAGCATCACGGAATTCGGCAGGCTGGCGTCATCTAAATAATCGGTCACGATGATGGTCGTGTTGATCTTTTTGTCAACGTTGAGAATGCGGCTCATTTCCTGATGAATCGTTTCGACCATTCGAGACAATGCCTCCGCTTGCTGGCGATGTTGTTCGGCAAAAATCACCCGAAAATGGTCGGTCTGAAATTCTCGCCATTTGACATCGCGCGGATAGGCATCAGCGTATCTGGCGGCGATGAGCGAGAGACTGAGTGACAACAGCAATACGACATGTCGCATCTTCATAATAGGACGCTCCTTTACATCGTTTTTAATAAGGTTTATAGGTTACATAAAGCACGCAGCAAAAGCAGCGTTATCAGGTTTATCATCAATTCATGAATTTGAATGATTTGGTCAACGTTCTTGTGATTTACACAAATTCCAAAAACTCTGGTAAAAATGCAAGAAATTTTTACTTTTTTCTTTACAGGCAGTCAAGATGAATGCTATACACCAGAGAAACGCGATGTGCAACTTTTTGAAATTGGTCTGTCAAACAGGCGTCTTTACCCACCCCTTGCCCCT
>DF820459.1:829030-854603 GCA_000739515.1 Candidatus Moduliflexus flocculans | reverse complement strand
ATTGCCCTGACGCGCGAACTCAAGGCCGCGCTGATGCGCCAGTTGTTTACGGAAGGGCTGCCAGCCGACAGACCTCACAGGTCTTCAAGACCTGTGAGGTCTCAGAAGATGACCGAGATCGGCTTAGTGCCGGAGGATTGGGAAGTTTTGCCCTTAGAAAAAACTGGCGATGTTATTTATGGCATACAGGCAGCGGTTGCTAATAACTTGCAACCAATAGGCATGAAAATTCTCACAAATAAAAATATTTCTCTCAACGGCCAAATTGTTTTAGATGACATCAATTATTTTGAATTGAAAACTAAGAGACATTTTGAAACTGTACTCAAAAAGGGTGACATCCTTTTCAATTGGCGAAGTGGAAGCAAGGAACACATTGGCAAAACCGCGTATTTCAATTTGGATGGCGAATATACTCACTCGTCATTTATTCTCAGAATCCGCCCTAATACCAATGTGAACGGTAGATTTATTTTCTGGTATTTGTATTTTCTTCGAACTTCGGGATATTTTCTCCAAAAACATGACATATCATCAGTTAATGCGACTT
The DNA here is from genome assembly GCA_000739515.1 of Candidatus Moduliflexus flocculans. Lineage (GTDB taxonomy): Bacteria > Moduliflexota > Moduliflexia > Moduliflexales > Moduliflexaceae > Moduliflexus > Moduliflexus flocculans. The sequence goes on along the minus strand of DF820459.1, from coordinate 854,053 downwards.
TCAACAAAAGTGCTGTTGATGCTTTGCCTGTGTTTTTACCATCAAAAAACGAACAAGAAGAAATTGCAACAATCCTTGACACAGTAGATAGCAAAATTGCTATTCTTGAAAAAAAACAAAAGATTCAAGAAGAACTTTTCCGCACGCTGTTGCATCACCTGATGACGGGGCAGGTGCGAACAACCGGCTTAGACCTCACAGGTCTTGGATACCTGTGAGGTCTTTTCTTGCTCTCGAATAGTATGAAAAATACCAGCACGCCGCTTCATCCGGGCGAGTTTTATCATATCTATAATCGCGGCAATAATCGCGAAGATTTGTTTCGAGAAGAGCGCAACTATCGCTATTTTTTGCAGTTGTACGCGCAGCATGTTTCTCCGGTCGCGGAAACGTTCGCCTATTGCCTGATGCGGAATCATTTTCATCTGTTGGTGAGAATTCAGACCTCACAGGTCTTGAAGACCTGTGAGGTCTCCAAGCGTTTTTCGAATCTGTTCAACGCCTATGCCAAAGCGATCAATAAAGCGTATGACCGCACCGGCAGTTTGTTTGAGGAGCGGTTCGGGCGGATTCTGGTGGATTCTGATCGCTATTTTCAGCAATTGATTTTTTATATCCATTTCAACCCGCAAAAGCATGGATTTGTTTCGGATTTTCGCGAGTGGCGCTGGTCGTCGTATCATACGCTGCGGGCGGCTGGCGAGACGAAACTCAATCGCGCTGATGTGTTGCGCTGGTTCGGCAATCTGACGCAGTTCGAGCATTTTCATCGCGGCATGGTGAATGAAAAAATGATTGCTGCTGTGATTGATGAGGAGTTACTGTAAAGAGCGTTAGACCTCACAGGTCTTGAAGACCTGTGAGGTCTCTTTCAACGAATAATATGCCGAAACCGAACGAATATAAAACCGTGCAAGCCCGCCTTCTTAGATATGCGCAAGAAATCGGCTGGACGTTCGTCCCTCGCGCTGAGGCAGAGAATCGGCGGGGGAAAACCCAAAAAAACCTAACAGGTCTTCAAGACCTGTTAGGTTTATCGTTATNCCCTCCTGGGAGGGGCAAGGGGTGGGTTCGTCCGTGAGTGATTGCTCGTGTCAAGAACCCACCCCCAACCCCTCCCCGGAGGGGAGTGTGCGGTCATTCGTCTCGAATCGGCTGCGTAACATGAGTCAATCATTGCTTCGATGGTATCAAAAATATGGACATTACTGGCAGGTAGAAGGCTATCAAAAAGTGCAATATGGTCGGGTAAAGCCACATCTGAAATCAATCGTTCCGCAACAGGTCTCGTCGTTCACCATTGGAACGAAAGACTCAACGTTATCTGAACGACAGGCGAATCGTGAATTCGTGACAGACAAAGAGATGATGACTGCCTTTTTTCAGACCATTCCCGATATGCGTTTCGCAGCTCCGATCTACAAGGAGTTCCTTGCGCAGTGGAAAACGGAGATACATATTGGTACAAAGATCGTGACCGTGGAGTGTTCGATCCCTGCCGATGATCCGACACTGGTGATTAGCCTGATTGATTCTCCGGCAGGATACACCTATTTCCAAAGCCGCCAGTTGTATCAGTGGTATCAGACGTACAGCCACCGCTGGCTGACGCCGGAGGGGACACCGCCCGCGCCGCAGCCGTAGAACAAACAGCGAACATCACGCGGCGCGTTCCTCTGTGATCTGCGCGAAGAAGCGTTCGGCTTCCGGCGGCACGGAGGTGAAATTCACGCGAAACACCGGTGGCGTTTTGGAAATGACGTCCGTCACTTTCGCGTAGAGTTCTCTGGTAATTTCGCGATGCTCCTGGTCGAACAAGGCGAACTTGACGTTCGTAAGTTCGCGGCACGTCCGAGACGCGGAGACATCAGCCAATTTTTCGCCAGATTGATCGCTCAAGCGAATCAACGTGCCTGCATAAGCATTATCGCCCGCGTGTTTCCCTTCCAGAATGGTAAATTCGACCGAGATCGGCGCGGGGAGATCATACACCTCCGTCATCTGTTTAGTTGGCAAAGCGATGTGAAATTCTCCGCCAATGCCGCCAATGTCATAAATCGTAATCGGGTCTTTCACGCCTTTCGGCATGACTTCCATTTGTCCGTCAACTCGCAGGATATTTCCGCATGCCAGTTTCGTGCTTTCAGAAATCAAAATCTGTCCGCCAACCGTGTAGGATTCGATGCGCGAGGTCAGATTCACGTGCCGCCCCACGACGCCATACTTCGTCCGCTTACTCGATCCGACATTGCCGACGACAATTTCGCCGGTGTTGATGCCGATTCCCATCGCCACTTCAGGAAAACCCGCCTGCCGATTCCATTCGTTGACTTCGGTCATTGCCAACTGCATTTCGAGGGCGCAGGCGACGGCGCGTTTGGCGTCGTCGTCGCGCAGCACGGGTGCGCCGAAAATCGCGAGAATCGCGTCGCCGATGAATTCATCAATTGTTCCCTGATAGTCGAAAATAATTTCCGTCATCCGTTCCAAATACATGTTCAACATGCTCACCACGCTTTCCGCAGACAGCCGCTCGCCGATGGCGGTAAAGCCGCGCAAATCGGACATCATGATCGTCACGATGCGCTTTTCGCCGCCGAGCTTCAGGCCGTTCGGCGATTCTAAAATCGCGTCCACGATGTCGTCGGAGAGATAACGCCCGAATGTCTTACGAATGAAGCGATTCGCCCGTTCTAACTGGCCGTAGGCTTCGTTGCGTTCCAGCAGGTTGATATAGCCTTTGGAGTGATAGCGGATACGCGCTAATACTTCCAATTTATCGGGAAGTTTGACCATATAGTCGTTTGCGCCGAGCGCGAACGCTTCAGCTTTGATGATTGGCTCTTCTTTGCTGGACAGCACGATCAGCGGCACTTCCCGCGTACCGGGGTTGGCGCGGAAATAGCGCACCAACAGCAAGCCTTCGATCTCCGGCATAACCAAATCCTGAAGGATCACGGTCGGCGCGATGCGATTCGCCATTTTGATCGCCTGCGTCGGGTCTTGACAGTAGTGAAAGTCAATATCCTGCTCGCCAGCAAGCATCCGGCGCACCGCCTCGCCGATCATTGGCTGATCGTCCACGAGCAGCACGGTAATGCGATGATGTGTCAATTGAACGTCAGGCATTCTTGATTTCTTTTAGCGAATTGATAACGGATTCAGGAGGGCATCACTACCAGATTTGACAAAAAGCCCATAATTCCGTTTATCACTCTTCATAATATTCTTGCATGTGTTCCCAGCCTAATTTCAGCAGCTTTTTCCAGAGGCCAGGCACTTTGGTTTTGATGTGATTGATGTTCCATTCTAACAATTCAACCGGCTCGGTGGTAATGACGCTGACCGTCCGCATTTGATACGGATTGGATAAAGCTAATTCGCCGATCACATCCCCCGCATTCGAAGCCCCGACCACATGCCCATCTTTGGCCACAATATCCACCGTTCCCGCGATAATCAGGCAGAACGTCCCATCCGACGCCTCGCCTTTGCGATATAAAATTTTGCCTCGCGGAAGCTTTTTTAACTGACTATGCGCGACCAGCACATCTAATTCGGATTCGGTGAATCCCTGAAATAATTTCGATTGTCTCACCAACGCCTTTGTCAGTGTATTGAGTTGTTCAAAATTCATCCAACTCCCTCCTTATGGTTTTTACGTGTAATTGTTTAGGAGTGCCAACGTCATCTCAAGAGCGCGATGCTCTCGTTCATTCGGACGGCCAAAACAAGCGTTGGCACTCCTGAGACCGGAATAATTACTTTTTAATAGAATTTATATCATTGGAGTCGAGGCCGCAACCGCACGGTCTCGCCCTCCTTTTTTCGCCTGATATAATGCTTGATCCGCAGCCCGCAACGCCTCTTGTGCGGAATTGCCATGTTCAGGGAAACTGGCGACGCCGAGCGAAATCGTAATTGAAAGCGTTTGCGAATTATGCAGAATTTGCACGGACGTTCTTACTTCCTCACATAGATGATTCGCTCTGATCAGCAGGTCTCGCAATTCGATGTCCGGGATAATGACGATAAATTCTTCGCCGCCATAGCGACAGACAATATCCTCGGCTCGCAGATTGGCGCGAACGCTTTTCGCTAATTCTCGCAAAATCGTATCGCCAAGATCGTGGCCGTATGTGTCGTTAAAACGCTTAAAATGATCGATATCCAGCATAATCAGGCCAACATTTGTCTGGTGGCGTTCTGCTCGCAGAATCTCACGTTCCAGGCTTTCTTCCATATACCGCCGATTATACACCCCAGTCAGTGGATCATGAATCGCTTCGATTTTCAAGCGTTCGCGCAGACGCAAATTCGTCAGCGTCAGCGCGTAATGGTCTGCCACGCGAAAGATCGCCGCCTCCTTCATCCCGACAAACTTATTGAGCTGCAAGGATTCCTGGCATCGCAGCGAAATCACGCCTAACGTCTCGCCCTGCGTTTTCACCGGAATACAGCACGATGAGCCGTCAGAAGCTTGCGAGAGATGCAGGCAGGAATAGTTCGGCTGTTCGCTCGCAGAGGGATGAAAGACTTCCTGGCAGATCGCGCGGCAATCTTGCTGTTGAAAATCTAACAATGACACTTCCATATCACCCCAGGTTGTAACAACGTTCATGCGCCCGGTATCTTGCCGAAACAGGCTGATGCATCCCGAACAGGGGGCGCACAGTTTTTGATACGCGCTCGCGATAACAACATAGGTGTCCGGCTCTGAGACGCAATTTTGCAACGCATCGCTCATTTCGCTGAGCGCGGCAAACTCTTTGGCGCGTGTTTGCTCCTGTTTCATCGCAGCCGTCAGGCGCTCATAGGCTTCGTTCCGTTCTAAGAAATTGATGTACCCTTGCGAGTGATACCGAATTCTGGCAATCACTTCCAGTCGATCCGGAAATTTGACCATGTAATCGTTCGCACCGAGCGTGAACGCTTCGGCCTTGATATGCGCTTCTTCTTTGACCGATAACACGATCAGCGGCACATCGCGCGTGGCTTGATTCGCTCGAAAATAGCGCACTAACGTCAACCCATCCACTTCAGGCATGACCAAATCTTGTAAGATGACCGTCGGCGCAATCTGATTCGCCATTTTAATCGCCTGAATCGGGTTGCGGCAAAAATGAAAGTCAACATCCCGCTCCGTGCTTAACATGCGGCGCACTGCTTCGATCATCGCAACCTGATCATCTACTAACAAGACCGTAATCCGACGCGCGGGGAAAATTTCTGTACGTTGCTGCATGGCGAGCATTCGCTCTGAAGCCGTGTCAGGGTTGACAACCATCACACGACTCGGAAGGAATCACCTCGTATTTTTCGTTACCGATTGTTGAATTGAGCGAATAATCTGATCTAAGGGAAGCACTTCTACCGCCGCGCCGATTTCTTTGGCGGCTTTCGGCATCCCATACACGACGCTGGTCGCCTCATCCTGCGCGATCGTGTGCCATCCGACCTGCCGCAAGAGCGCCAATCCTTCAGCGCCGTCCCGCCCCATGCCAGTGAGAATAATGGCCTGTCCTGGCGTCGGCCAATATTTGGCAACGCTGTTGAAAAACACATCCACTGACGGGCGATACGGCATGTTTCTCGGCTCAGGGGTATATGCAAATCGCAGCGAAGCCGTCAATACCAGGTGATCATTCGTTCCGGCGACATAGACATGCCCGGCTTGCGGTCGCTCATGAATCCTGGCGACCTGCACTGTCAGCGAGGTCTGATTATTCAACCACTCCGTCAGTCCGAACGAAAAATCGCGATCAACATGCTGGATAATCACAATCGCAGACGCGCATGGCGCTGATAATTTTGAAAGAATAGCGGACAGCGTTTTCGGTCCCCCTGCCGACGCGCCAATAACGATCAATGGTGGAATGTTGGCCTGTTTCACGTCAATAACCAGCGCAGATGGCTTGCTTTCACGCACAGAGAATTGCTGAAGGCGCATAATCGTTTTAATTTTCTTCAGCAGATTCTGCGTACTTTTTTCCCGTTCCTCGGCAGAACCATTCACCGCAAAATCTACGGCATCCACCGCGCCGCATCCCATCGCCTCAAAAATCTTCGCCGCGTTTCCTTCAACGGAATCCGTGACAAGCAGAATCGGGCTGTGGCTGCTTTTCATGATTCGACGAGTGGTTTCCGCCCCGTCCAATATTGGAAGATTCGGATCGATGAGCAGAATATCAGGAATGTCTGTTTCGCATTTCTGTACCGCTTCCAGGCCGTTCTGCGCGATCCATGTAATCTCGCATTCCGGTTGGTTTTGCAGGACACGTTGCAATCCTGTTCCTAAAAGCTGGCTCGCAATTCCGATGCGCATACTTACGCTTCCCCAATCAGATCAGCGACGGCGTTAATGAATGAATCATCCTGAAAACTGCTTTTCGTCAAGTAATAATCCGCTCCCGCTTCCAACCCTTGCAGACGGTGTTCCTCGGTATCTTTATAGGAGACGATAATAACAGGAATTTTTTTCAATTCTTCATGCTGCTTGATTTGTCTGACGAATTCAATGCCGTTCATGCGCGGCATATCCACGTCAGACACGATGAGATCGAATTCCTCCGCTCGCGCCGCATTCCAACCAGCCAGCCCGTCCACCGCCACTTCGACATGATAACCCTTATTTTCAAGGAGTTTGCGTTCCATCTCGCGCACCGTAATCGAATCATCTACCACCAGAATGCGTTTGGTAATGGTTTCGCCATGCTCTTCGCCAGAGACCTGCAATTTGCCGAGGCGTTTTTTGGTTAGCATTTTATCCACAGACCGCACAAGGTCTTCGACATCGAAAATCAGAATCGGCGAGCCATCCAACATCACGGCCACAGAACTGATATCCGGCACTTTGCCGAGACGTGGGTCTAATGGCCGCACGACAAGATCGCATTCCCCGACAAATTTATCTACTAACAACCCGTAGAGATTCGACCGATCGGTAATCACGACTACCGGCAGTTTTTCTCGCTGATTCGGCGTCGTTTTGGGGAGTTCCAACACTTCATGCACGTTCACCATCGCCACGTTTTCATCGTCGAACCGAAAATATTGCCGATCTTCAACAACATTCAGTTCTTCTTTTGAGAGCAGCAGACAGCGTTCGATGCGTGCCAGCGGGAATGCGTATGGTTCTCCGGCAATTTCTACAAGGAACGTCCGAATCACAGACAACGTGAGCGGTAATTCCAAATAAAAACTGACGCCTTTGCCGGGGCGCGAAGTCACGCGGACGACGCCGCCGACTTCATGCACCATGTTATCTACAACATCCAGTCCTACGCCGCGCCCGGAAATTTCAGTGACTTGTTCCGACGTGGAAAAACCGGGCAAAAAAAGAAACTTCAGCAGTTCCGGCTCGGTGAGATGATTCACCATATCAGTGTTTGCCAGCCCTTTGCGCAGAATTTTCTGACGCAGTTTATGCATGTCAATCCCCCGACCATCATCCGACACTGTAATTAACAGCATTCCAGACCGGTGTGAGGCTTCAAGGCGTACGGTGCCGATCTCAGGTTTTCCTGCGGCAAGGCGTTCATCAGGAAATTCAAGGCCGTGATCGACCGCATTGCGCAGTAAATGCGTTAACGGCGCGTCGAGTTTTTCCAAAATATCTCGATCCACTTCAGTAGCTTTGCCGATAATGTCTAATTGGACTTTTTTGCCGATTTCTCGAGCTAAATCCCGCACCATGCGAGGAAACCCGCGAATCCCATCAGAAAACGGACGCATCCGAATGCCGATGACTTCATGATACAAGCGATCCGACAGGGTGGCAGATGTGCTATTGAACATTTCCAATTGATTGAGACGCACAGCCAATGTCGCATTCGCTTCCTTGGCTTTTTCGCGGGCGGATAACACGAGGTTGCGCACCATTTCGTTTTGCTGTTCATTGCGGGTGAGTTCGCGCAATTTTTCCAATAGCGCAAACAGTTCGCGATGGGTTTTCTTCAGCGTCAGCAGCGATTCCGAGTATGACGGCAGCCAGCGAGCGCTAACAACCACTTCTCCGGCTAATCCCATCAGGCGTTCGATTTTTGTTGCGGTGACGCGTACGGTGCGATCCTTGCTTTCCCCCTTTTTATTATCCGATTTCCCTTCCAATGCGGGCGCGTATATCTGAACTTCCGACGCCTCTTCCGTTTCGTCCTCAGTCAACGGCGGCTGGCCTGCAAGCGGAACAGCCTCTTCTTCATGATAGACAATAGAGGTCGTCTGTTGCGCGCGCGGCAGCGACATTTCGCTGGCATCCTGCGCCAGTTCTTCTAACTGACGCAGAACGCGATCCAGTTGTTCTTCTGCTGTCCTGGATAGCTCCTGATTTTGCGACGAGGTTTTGGCAATTTCGCGCAACGCGCCAAGCCCTTCGTTTAATGTGGCGAGATGTCCGGCTGGCGGCGTCTGCTGGCGCTTCCGACTCGCTTGCACATACATTGCCATCGCCTCCGCAACAGCGACAGCGCGTTGTATGCCGACAATTTGCGCGCCACCTTTGATCGCCTGAAGCGTTTGAAGCATTCCATCCAGTTTTTCGGCAGGGTCGGCGCCATTTTGAAGCGCGTCGAAAATTTTCCCAATCATGGCCGTATGCACTTCGACTTCAGATCGGAAGAATTCTCGCATTGCCCCATCGGGATCACCGCCTGAACTCGGAGCGTTCTCCGCAGGTTCCGCGATCTGCGAGGAAACCGGAGGCTCAGGAAGAGCCTGTTCAGGTTGTTCAGATACGGAAGGGAGAGTTTCCGCAGGCGTGGAGGCTGGCGGCGAGGTTTGGGGGCTTGTGACTGCGGCAGTTCCTATCAGCAGAATTGCCGCGACCGCTTTGATGGTCTGTTCAATATCGCGATGATGCGTCTGAAACCATTCCTCATCGGCCTCAGCAGTGGCGTCGGAAATTTCTCGGATCAAATCCGCGCCGCGAAAGAGCAAATCAATATGCGGCGATTGCAGCGTCAATTGATGGCGTTGTGCGGCGACGAAACAATCTTCCATCACATGCGACAATCGCACAACCTGATCTAAATCTACGATGCGCGCGCCACCTTTGATCGAATGCACTGCCCGCATCAACGCTTCAAGTTTATCCATCGCCGTCGGGGTCTGCTCAAGCGCTAACAACCCATCATTCAGGGTAGCGAGATGGGTTTCCAATTCGGTGCGGAAAAGATCCATCATCGAAAAATCAGCGAAATCTTTTTGTTCTCCCTGTGTCATTTTACGCTCCTTGCCAGATTATGCAACAGTAATTCATTATCCAAAAAGGCGACCTGGTGTTGTTCCCATTCGAAGATGCCTTTGGTAAATGTGGTTTTGGCCTTTGCGACAGTCACTGGCACGTTTTGAAAGGACTTGGGATGGACGCGATAAATGCCGTGAATTTCATCCACAGGAAACACCCATCGATCTGTATTCTCCCCTTGAATCACCATCATCCGTTTGTACGCATTGCGATCTAATTCGGTCTGCGGCGATTCAACCACCTCCAGCCCTAATAATTCTTTCAACGAGACGCAGAGCCAGATTTCGCCATGCACGTTGATAACCCCCATCAACACAGGATTTCGGCGATGCGGGATCGTATGCAAGAGACTTTGCACATATTCGACATCAATGATTTCATCCAATAATTGGGTGGGGATCGCAAGCCATTCGCCTTCAATTCGAAAGATGACGACCGAAATTGTGCCGACGAGTTCTTCTTCTTTTTTTGCGAGAGAACCTGCGTCCAATCCTGTTTGTAATTCCCAGGCAGAGCGCGTTCCAATAGCGTTCGTCCGGCCTGCGTATAGACTTCGCAGTTTTTGCAATGAATAAAGCGCTCCAAATGGGGGCACGCCAAACGGTCGTCCAGCCCCCAGACGCCAATCACCTTCCAACAATTGGGCATAGGTTGTGTAATAGGCATATTATTGTTCTCCATCAACTCTTCTTTCGAATACGTTCGATGCGTTGGCGTAAACGCGCTGCTTTTCCGAAGTCTCCTTGAAACTCGGCCAGCGCGGCCAAATAACTGAGGGCATCTTCATGATTCGGATCAAGATATACGGTCTTATTCAACCATTCTTCTGCCCGACGTTCGTCTCGCAATGCCTGGTAAATCAGCCCTTTTAAAAAATGCGCCTGGACGTGCACTGCATCTGTTTTTAACACGGTATCGCAGACATCGAGCGCCGCTGCCAATTGCCCCTGATCCGCCAATGAACGCGCCTGGTCAAGGGTTTGCGTCATCATGTCCACTGTATGACGGCGTTCGTTATTGGCAGCCTCCGTTTGCGCAATCGGTTCGACAACCTGACTGTGCGTAACGCCTTCTTTTGTTGGCCTCGCGGGCGTTTGCTGGCGCTGTCTCCGTTCAAAAATCGGTTCAAGGGGCAGGGCAGGTTTTAAAGGAGGAACGGCTGCCACAGGCGTTTTTATGGGGGAGGAGTTTATTTTCCGAGCAGTTTTCGCAGATGAGGGCTGGAGCGCCGCCGCTCTGCGACACGCAAATACTCCCGTTTCCTGAATCCATTCAAATGGCGCGCCAGCAAACGCCGGGCGTTCTGCATGTCCCACAAAAATAATGCCGTTGGCACTCAAGAGTTTCTCTAACAATTTGACCGTCTGTTTTTTCGCCGCTTCGCCTAAGTAAATCAGCACATTTCGACAAAAAATAATATCGTAGGGGTCTTTTTTCGCAAACCGCGCCGCATCAAGTAAATTTCCCTGTTGGAAATGCACAATTTGCCGCACCGCCGAACAGATATGAAACTTATCGCTGACCGGTTCAAAAAACCGCTGACGAAACGCCGCATCCGCGTCTTTCCTGCGAAACGATTCCGCGCCATAGACCCCATTTCTCGCCTTTTGCAGGGATTTTTCGCTGACATCTATCGCATCCACATGGATCGCTTGCTCCGACAACCCCGCATCCAAGAGCATCATCGCCATCGAGTACGGCTCTTCCCCAGTAGAACAGGGGAGGCTTAACGCTCGCAAAACACGATGACCGCGAGCAGGCAGCCATTCCGTTTTCACATACTGCTGCAAAAACTGAAATGACCGATGATTGCGGAAAAACCAGGTTTCGGGGATAATCACGCTTTCGATCAGTTCTTCCCGTTCCGCTTCGGAACGAAGCAGATAGGCGGCATACGCGTCTGTATCCGCCAGACCGCACGCCTGCATCCGCGCCTGCACGACCTTCGCGACCGCTTCAGTCCCAATGGTTTCAGTCGAAAGGCCAATCCGCTCCTCTAGCCATTTTTCAATGATGCGCAAATCCATGCTGCTTGTCGCTTTATCATTATGGCAGCAGCGAATCAGTCCGCCGCCTGTTCATTGTTATTGCCTCATCGTTTTCCACTGTTGGCGACAGATTCAATGCGCCTGGCAACGCTTCCACGGCAATATATTGAACCATCGTATTGCCATCCACCAACAAACTGCCAAGATAGGGCATATTCGCCATCGTAATCCCGGAAGAAATCAACGCATCGAGCGGCTTCATAACGGCTTCAGTAACACGTTCGGCCATGATGCCGAAAATCGCAGGGGTATTATCAGGCTTGACGTAATCAAGCAAAATAATGCGCGTGCTCAGGCGAATATCGCACGATTGATGCTGGATCAGCCGTCGGAGATCGATCACCGGCACGATCATGCCGCGATAGTTAAACAGCCCCGCAAAGTAATCTGGCGCATGAGGCAGTTCTTTCAAATTCACCATCGGAGCGATTTCCCGGACTTTATCGCATCGGATTGAATACATCACATCGCCAAGATAAAATAATAGCACTAGCATACGATTCCTCTCCCATTACATTGCTATTGTCCGCTCTGTTGCTCTCCTGTCAAGAGGATTTTCATCGCGTAATTTAAAACGCGCGACATGCATCGTCAGTTGTTTCACCGCTTCATTCAATTGTCCGATGGCTGAAAATGTTTCATGCAGCGAATCTCGCGTTTGCTGCATTTCCTCGCTGACATGCCATGCGATCTGATTGATGTTCGAGGCATAATCAGCCTGCTGTTCCATCGCATCATTAACCATTTCGAAACTCGGCGCCAACCCTTGCGCCTGTTCGATAATTTTCCGCAGTTCGCCGCTGATACGCTCCACAGTGTCGGCGCTGTGCCGCACTTCGGACAGAAATTTCTGAATGCCATCCACGCCGTCGGAGACAGCGGATTGCATCTCAGTCACCATCTTTCCAATATCCAGCGTGGCGCTTGCTGTCTGGTCGGCTAATCGGCGAATTTCCCGCGCGACAATCGTAAAGCCGCGTCCATGTTCCCCGGCTTTCTCTGCTTCAATCGCGGCATTTAATGACAGCAGGTTCGTCTGATCCGCGACTTTCGCAATCGTGGTGACGACCGAGGTAATATTTTCGGTTTTTTCCTGAATTCCCTCCAATCTTAAAGAAATCGCTTTTGACGCGCCTTCCATCTGTTTCATCATCCCGGCCATCTGCGTCAAATCCTGCTGCCCGCTTGTGGCAAATCTCGCCGTTTCCTGGGATTTCCCCGCGACATCCTGCATGGTATGCACTAAATTGGCCGCGACCCCGGAGATTTGTATCACAGCCTCCACGACATTTTCCGTTGAGGCGACCTGCGTTCCCACAATCGTTTCCTGCTCTTTCGCGCTGGCGGAAAGCTGGGTCACTGACGAAGAAATTTGAATCCCGGCCTGATGCACCTGCTCGACAATTTCACGCACCTGCTCCACCATGCGATTAAATCGCTCCGCTAACGCTCCAAATTCATCATGGCCGACATACTTCGCGCGTTGCTGCAAATCGCCCTGCGCAACGGCTTCAATGGCCGCCAAAAGTTGTGTTAGCACGAACATCGGACGGCGGCTGGCATTAAACAGCAACGCCAACGTCAGAATCAGCGCTCCGACCGACACGCCGGATAACGTCAAAAAAATCTGGCGGCGAGCTTGTTGTTCTGTCTCTTGCGATAAACTGACAATCATCATGCCGATGCCGCCGTCGCCGTCACTATTCGTCAAGCGGCATCGCCCCTGCGAATAGCGCTCGTAATCAACCTGAGTCGAAACAATCGGCATCTCGTCTTCCGCGAGCATCTTGTCGCACGCGATACTTTTGCTCATGATATCCTGGGAGAGAAATGCCTGGCTTTTCAGCGTGCCGACGCTCAGGCGTTCCCCGGCAAAAAGATTGATGTTCGCTCGTCCTAAGCGCGCATATCGCTCGATCATCTCTTGCGTGAAAAAAACCTCGATCTCCAACACTCCAAGCAAGCGATCCGTGTAATACGAATGAAAAATCGGCGCGGTAATCTTCATACCAAGCAGATTGTCTTCCCTGACCATGCTTGTTTCTATGGCAGTCGGAAACACTCGCGGATACGTCACGGCCACATCAAACGGCAAGGGCGCATCGGGAATCACCTGGCCGGAAAGGAGCTTTGATTGAAGGTTCGGATCATCCAGCGCGAGATACGTATCTCTTCCAGAAATTGATTTTACATAACCACCAATCGTCTGCCGATCTCCCTCGCGCGAGAACACGGCCAGCAGCCTCGCGTCATTTCCATATAACACAAGGCGATCCGCAAACACAATCTCCTGCACTTTCAACAATTCCGCCGCCAATCCGGTCAGGTGGAACGCGATGGGACGCGCAGCAGTCAGCCGGTTTTCTTCTTGAAGGTATAAATCTATCGAACCTTTAAGTCGTGTATCTTTCTGAAGAAACTCATCAAGCTGGCGCACATACGTTTGGGTCTGGCTGCGGACTCCGTCAAAAAACACATCATACACGACGCGAATATACTGCTGCGATTCCTTGCGCAGCGCTCGCTCCATCAGCCAGTAATATGAACCGGACATGACCCCTGCGGTCAGCAGAATCAATCCCCCGCATAACATCAGAAATTTTGTGCGCAATGACATTCTTCTACTCTGTCCTCTTCAGTTCCTAACCTTTTTAATGCCCCATCCCTACCCCCCCCTTCCAGGAGGGCAGGGCTGTTACTAAACTGTTTCGTTAATTTTTAGGAGTGCGAAATCTTGATTTCGCCTGTCAAATCAAGATTTGACACTCCTCAGTCCTCCTAAAAACTCATGAAACAATGTACTACTGCTTTAACAAGATTTGATTGATGGGTGATGCCGCATAGGGGCAGACCCCCGGGTCTGCCCTGTTGTTTGGGCGAACACGGGGGTTCGCCCCTACATGCCAAATCCGTCACTCAAATGTTGCGAGAACGTCACAGCTTGTCGGACGGTCAAAACGCACGCTGACACACCTGAGACCTGAATGGATTGCGTTGCTCAATTGATCTGGAAACGCGACACTTCTTTCTGCAAGCCTCTGGCGGCGTCATTAAGCTGTTCGATGGCAGAATAGGTTTCGTGCAGCGCTTCTCGCGTTTGATCCATCTCTTCGCTTAAGTTCGCCATCAAGCTGTTAATATGCTGCCCGTTCCTGGATTGCCGTCCCATCGCGGCATTCACTTCGTCGAAACTCGGCGCAAGCGCCTGCACCTGGTCTATAATCAAGGTCAACTGCATGCTGATCTTACCGACATCTTCCGCGCTGTGCCGCACTTCGGCAATAAATTTATCCATTTCCATGATCCCGGATGACACGGCGGATTGCATCTCTTGCACCATGCGTCCGATGTCCAGCGTTGCTACAGCGGTTTGATCGGCGAGCCGTCGAATTTCCCGCGCCACCACCGTGAAACCGCGCCCGAATTCTCCGGCTTTTTCGGCCTCAATCGAGGCATTTAATGACAGGAGGTTGGTCTGCTCCGCCACTTTGTTAATCGTCGTGACGACGGTCGTGATATTATCCGTTTTTTCACTAATCGCCTCCAAACGCCCGGAAATAGAGCGCGACGCTTCTTCCATGTGCCGCATCGCTTCTTCCATGTGCAGCAAATCGGACTGCCCTTTATTGGCAAACCCGGTCGCATTGTTGAGCATCACAGCGACATTCTCCATCGTTTCCGCCAAATGCGTTGACAGTTCAGAAATGTCTTTCACGGCGGTGACGACGTGGCTGGTCGAGGCGATCTGACTCTCCATCGTCGCTTCCTGCTCTTTCGCGGTGGCGGATAACTCTGTGGCCGACGAGGTGACTTGAATGCCAGAATGTTGCACCTGTCCAACCACCGAACGGAACGAACGGAGCATCTCGTTCAAATAGGTCGAGAGATATGAAATTTCGTAGAGAGAAGAGTGTTCGTTAAATGTGACATTCAAATCGAAGTTCGAGAGGCGTTTGACTCGTTCTCCCATATCTCGAATCGGGGCGCTTAGCATGTGTGCGAACATGATCGCGATGATAATTGCCGCCAGCAGAACGACGGCGAAAATCAGGCTGATCTGCACGCCTAAACGGCGCATCGGCGCATAAAGTTCGTCTTGATACACTGAGGACGCGAGATACCAGCCGAGCGGCTCGAAGTAGGTGACATACGATTGTTTCTGAAAGCGATATTCGCCGGGATGATCGGGGCGATCCCAGGCGTATTCGAAGGCAACATTCGGCGTCTTGGCCGCCTCGACCAGTTCATCGAATAACAGCCTGCCTGAAACCGGGTCCTTGAGCGAGGCCAATTCATCACTTTTCAGAGTTGGATGAATAATGACGCGCTTCTCTTTGTCAAAGACAAAAAGATAACCGGTATTCGCAATGGTAATTTGCGCGAACGCTTTTCGCAAATCGTCAATCATGGAATCAATCCAGCGTTGCGCCTCTTTTTCGATGTCATCAATATAAAATCCTGTGCCGCACACCCATTCCCACTCCTGAAAATGTTTGGCATACGAGAGTTTTTCGATGGGTTCTTCCGTGCCGAGGCGCTTCCACCAATAGGAATAATAGCCAGTTCCTTGTTTGCGGGCGATCTCCACCATCGGCGGCACGATGAGATTGCCCTTGACATCCTTGATTTGCGAGAAATCTGCGCCATTCAGTTTGTCGTCAGGATGGGAAATCAGCGTGGATTGGTAATTCGACACCCAGAAATAATCGTTTTCGCCATATCTGAGCAGGCGCAATTTTTCCAGCACGTCGCGTTGAGCCGCTTCCGTCGTCAGTTTCCCACGCTGCGCATCCTGATACGCAGACCGCACCAGGGCGTCTTGAATCATGACCAAATCGCGCAGCTTGCGCTGATACGATTCGAACATCGTCGCCTTGAACTGGAGCAAATTTTTATATTGGTCTTCCAGCGCAACCATCGCAAGTTTCATGGCATTCTGCGATCCTTCGTTGGCGCTGGCCTGCATCGAGCGCTCTGTAATGCGACGCGAGAAGAATAACACTGTTACGAACGTCACGACAAACAGCGAGATCATCACGATGAGTAACTGGGTACGCAGCGACTTGAACATCACACATTCCTCCTTTATCATCTTTAACGTAAATAATAGAATATCATTTCGCGCCGCCGATGAGGACATCGGCGGCACAATGCGTTATACTTTAAACTTTGCGACCTCGTTCTGCAATCCCTTGGCGGCATCGTTCAGCTTTGTAATGACGTCGAATGCGCTATTTAACGAGAGCATTGTTTCCTGCATCTGCTCGCTCAACGAAAGGATAACTTCATGAATCTGCTGCGCATTTTCGGCCTGATGCCCCATCACGACGTTAATATCGGCGAAATTGGGCAGCAAGCGCTGCACCTGCTCGATAATGCGGGAAAGCTGTGTGCCAATGTAGCCGACATCTTCGGTGCTTTGACGCACATCCGCCACAAACCGATCCATTTCGTTGACGCCTTCGTTAACGGCAATTTGCATCGTTTTCACCATCTCTTCAATATCCAGCGTCGCGACAGCGGTTTGATCCGCCAATCGGCGAATTTCACGAGCGACAACGGCAAAACCGCGCCCGGCTTCTCCGGCTTTTTCCGCTTCGATGGCCGCATTCAACGACAGGAGATTCGTTTGATCCGCGACGCTGGTAATTGTCGTGACAACGGCAGTGATGCTGTCGGCTTTCTCGCTGATAATCTCCAATTTATTGGAAATGCTGCCAGACGCTGTCCCGATATGCTGAATCACTTCTTCCATCCTCGATAGATTCGCCTGTCCTTGATTCGCAAATTCTGCTGTTTCCTGAGCCGTCGCCGAAACCTGCTGCATCGTATCCCCTAAGACTTCGGCAACCGAGGAGATCGCTTCGACGGCATTGACGACATAATCGGCGGATTCGACCTGACGAATCATCGTCGCGCCTTGCGCTTTAATGCTTGCCGCTAATTCATCAGCCGCAGAGGTTACCTGCCGTTCAGCATTTTGCACGCATGACACAATGACGCGCAATTCCGCGATCATGCGATTCACCTGCATAATGAGGCGCCCAATTTCATCCCGACTATGCGGCAGCGCCGCATTCCGCAAGTCCCCTTCGGCGATAACGCGCACCACGCCCTCAATCCGAAGAATCGCTGATACGATATACCGGCTGACCAGGCTGGACAGCAATACGGACACAAGCAGCGCAAGCGTTGTGACAAGCGTCACCGTCATCAATAATTTGGTTAATGTCTGATATTCTTGCTGGCGAGACACGCTGACAATTAACGTGCCGATCATCTGTTGCGTGTTATCGAACGCGCAGCGTCCTTGATAATAATCTTGTGTGTTGAATACAACAGAATAGACGGGAATTTCACGAGGACGCGCCATCATCTCTTCGCAGCGAACCACATCATTCTCTGAGACGGCTGCCACCGGGATGGTGGCTGATGTGCCTAAAACCCATTGAGACTGAACAAATAGATTAATGTCAGCATTTGTCAGCCTGGCATACCATTCCACCATCTGCTGTGTATAAAAAATATCGCCGACAAGCACGCCTGTCGTCTGTTCTCGATAGACAATCGGTATCTGCACGCGAACGCCGAAACGCCCGGCATCATAAAAGACATCTGTGTTTACCGAAGCAGGCAGCGGCGAAGGGAAGAAGGGCATAACGCCCTTTGGCAGCGGCTGTTGACTTGCAGAGATGTCGTTGGAAAAAAGCCAGTTGAATGAGGTTTTTCTATCAATCGGAATAAATAATTCCTCACCCGCAGCAGAGGGGATATACACGCCTCCCTGAGAATGAGACGCGTCGTCTGCGTAGTAAAATGCTAACAGCCTGCCGTCTGCGCCATAAAGACTCAATACGTCAAACGGCATATTTTCGCCAAACCGCTGCATATTATCAAGCGCCTCTTTGAGATAACTGGTCAAAAATTCGATGCTGGCGATTTGAGCAGGGTCTTGCATATACCGGGAGGTTGTTAATGATAACACCGGGGTCTCTTCGGTAAATTTCGTAGTTTTTTCGATAGATGACCTCGTATTTTGGCGTAATTCCTGGAGAATAATATCAAAAGCAACTCGAATCCGTTGTTGCGATTCGGCATGTTTTTCGCGCGTTGTCAACACATAATAGGTGACAGATAGCCCGCTTGTGATGATCACCACAACGAGGAAAAACATGCCGAAAAATTTTACCTGCAATGATTGCTTTTTTGCCATAGAATTCAGCCTTTTGTCAGCGCGTGCACATGCTGGAAATGATTAGAACCGATTATTATGCGAATACAGAAGAGATGTCAAAAGAAATGTGACGGAAAAGTTGAGGAAATCGCAGAAGATGACGCTTAACAGCCCTGAACCAACACTGTGGCAAAAAACAAACAGGCGTCAGACACGGTTAATGTGTCTGACGCCTTCACCTCACACGGCGCATTCATGCGCTGATAGGATTCTGCGGGAGCGTTTCCTGCGCGACCACAGGAAACCGCACCGGCTGGAGAAGCGATGCTTCATATTCCTGTCGATCTCGCTTCCGCTCATAGAACAGGCTATATAAGCACGGCACGACGAACAGCGTGAGTAACGTCGCGACGCCTAACCCGAAGATGACGGCAATCGCCATCGGCCCCCACCACTGGCTCATATCGCTGCCGATGACAATGCCTTTTTTGTAAATGTCAAGGCTGACGCCGATGGCCATGGGAATCAGCCCGAGCTCCGTTGTCACCGCCGTTAGCATGACCGGTCTGAAACGGACACACCCCGCGAGGATTGTCGCCTCGCGGCAGTTTTTCCCATGATCTCGGCGCAGCACGTTGATATAATCAATCAACACAATGGCGTTATTCACGACAACGCCCGCAAGCGAAATAACGCCCATGCCAGTCATGATGACGCCGAACGGCGTTTTCGTAAGAATCAATCCTAAAAACACGCCTGTCCAGGACAACAGCACAGAAGTCATGATAATGAACGTCGCCAGAATCGAATTGAACTGCGCCACCAAGACCATTGAGATCAATAACACCGCAATCAAAAACGCTTTCGTCATGAACGCTTGCGATTTCTGCATTTCTTCGTTCTCGCCAGTATAGGCAAACGAATAACCTGACGGTAATTGCATCGCTTTCGCAATATTCTGGACGTCGGCAAGCACTTGTTGTGAATTAAACCCCTTTGCCACGTTCGACGAAACGCTGATGACGCGCTGTTCCTCAATATGCCGAATCGCGGAGAGGCCGCTTGTCGTGACAATTGTCGCGACAGAGCTGAGCGGAATCGGCTGGCCTGTTTGGTCTGGAATGCGCAGCCGCAAGATATTCTGGATATTTTTGCGCTGTTCTTCTGGCAGCCGGACAATAATATCGAACTCATCTTTGCCTTCGCGATACTTCCCGATTTCAAGCCCATTGACCGAGCCTTTGATCACATAACCGATCGTATAGGCATCCAATCCTAACAACGCGGCGCGTTCCTTATCAATATTGACTTGAATTTCTGGCAAACCGGGTTCATAATCGTCGGTGAGGTCCACGACACCAGGGACATCTTTAATTCTTGCTTTCAATTCGTCGGCGATTTTTGACATGGTTTCAAAATCCTCGCCATGAATTTCAACGTTCACCGGAGCGCCGACTGGCGGCCCATTTTCCTCTTTATCGACATTCACTTCCACGCCAACGAGTGACGCCAGCAGTTCTTTGCGAATTGCTTCCATCGTTTCGTTTGAGTTACGGAAATAGATTTTTCCGTCGTCCGTTCCCGGCATTCCCGCGCCTTTGCGCAATTCGCGATCCACCATATCAATATTGATCTCGGCTTTATTCTGACCGTCATTGCCGACCGTTGTCGTGACATGCTGAATATTGCCATATTTTTGAATAATCGCTTCGGCTTGCAGGGCAAAATTATTGGTTTGATAAATATTCGTCCCTTCCGGCGCAGTCAATTTAGCGATAATACGCGGCGGTTCGTTATCTGGAAACATTTCGACGCCTAATCCGCTCTGACTGAACGCATAGCCTAATAAGATGAGCATGACGAAGAATATGACAAGCACTAACAGGCGATAATTCAGCGAAAATCTCAGCAAACGCTGATACAGGCGGATAATAAACCCGTACTGCCCATGTTCTTCCCGTTCAGCGATCCGTTCTTCGCGCTTAGATGGGCGGATGAAAATCGCGCAGAGCGTCGGGTTGATGACTAACGCGACAAACAATGAGGCTAACAGCGCAATGATAACCGTTTTTGGGAGATAGCCCATAAATTCGCCCATAATGCCCGGCCAGAAAATCATCGGGAAAAACGCGACGACGGTCGTTAATGTCGAAGAAATCACTGGCCACGCCACTTCCGATGTGCCTTCCATTGCCGCCCGCATTAACGGTTTGCGTTCTGCCGTGTGATGCCGGTACACGTTTTCGACAATGACGATAGCGTTATCAACGAGCATTCCGAGCGCTAAGATCAGGCTGAATAACACGACGAAATTCAGCGTGATTCCTAATAATTGCAGCGTAAAAAATGTCAGCAGCATGGAAAACGGAATCGCTGACGCGACAAGCAGCGCGTTCCGAAATCCTAACGAGACAAAGATCACGATCAGCACGAGGAGCAAGCCGGTAACGATATTATTTTCGAGATCAGCCACCATGATATGCACATCTTTGGAACTGTCGGACGTCACAGTCACGTTGACTTGATCTGGCAATGTATCCTGATATTTCGCGACAATCTTTTTAATATCATCGGCAATGCGGAGGATATGTTCTCCGGCGCGTTTCGTCACCCGAATCGAGACCGATTCAACGCCATCCAGGCGCGAAAACGAATCGCGGTCTTTAAACGTATCGCGAATCGTCGCGACATCGGTCAGATAAATCGCTTTGCCGTCGCGAATTGTCACCACAAGGTTTTCGATTTCTGCCGGAGACTTAAATTCTGCGGGAGATTTCAGCACATAGCGCGCTTCACCGATGTCCATATTGCCGCCAGGCATATTCTGGTTGTTGTTGCGCACCGTCTGCACGACTTGCGAAATCACCAATCCGTAGGCGGTCAGGCGATCCTGGTCATACTCCACGCGGATTTCGCGCTCGCGCCCGCCGACGATTTCCGCTTCTAACACGCCTGGCACGCCTTCGACATCTTCCTTAATATCTTCAGCGATCTTTTTCAACTCGACAAGGCCGACTTCGCCGGAAATCACAACGAACATAATCGGCCAATCCGACGACGAAATTTCCATGATATTCGGCTCATTCATGTCAGACGGCAAATCGCCGTTCGCCTGGTCCACTTTATCGCGGACTTTCTGCAAGGCGGTATCAACATCAACGTCCGGCTCGAATTCCATAAAAATCTGCGACAAGCCTTCCATCGTCGTGGATGTCATCTGTTTGACGTCCGTCAAAGTTTTGAGCTTGCGCTCTAACGGGCGCGTGACCAACGATTCCATATCCGACGGCGACGTGCCTTCATAATTGCTCGTAACAATGATATACGGAAAGGTAATATCAGGCGCCGACTCGCGCGGCAGCGTCATATACGCCATCCCGCCTGTGATGATAATAAAAAACATCAGGATGATGATTGTGGTTTTATGTGTAATGGCAAAGTTTGAAATAACCATAAACGTCTGAGCGTCTCGTTCCCATTGTTTGAAAACACCTGAAACGATGCGCTATCGAAGAAAGTGTGTGACAGTATTCAAAGAAAACCCTGTCAAGGTTCTTTTTCCTGACAGGGTCAGAATCACATCCGCATTGGCATTATTGTTGGCTTAACAGATCGAGCGGAAGATCGGAGAGGTCTTTGCCCTGCAAAATCCATTGTTTCGCTAACAACGTGACATCTTGGGTGACTTCGACTTTCTGCCCATCCACCAGGCCGCGCTGCCCGACAAGAATCAGTTTTTCTCCAAATTTTAACCCACTGGTAATTTCTACCAGGCCTTTTTCGAAGGCGCCATATTGGATTTCGCGGGAACGCGCGACGCCATCCTCGACCACAAACACGGCTTTGGATTTCTCACGATCAAGCATCGTAAAAAACGGTACGGCAATCGCTTCTTTCAAATCGCGGCGAACCAGATGCGCTCGCACGATCATTCCTGGGCGCAGCAACGTCGAACGATTTTCCACCAGCACTTTCACTAAATAGGTGCGTGTCGAAGTATCTGCCGTCAGAGAAATATAATCAATCGCACCAGAGAACCAGCAATGCGATTCCCCATCGGTCATTTTGAGATTGTCACATTTTGCCAATCCGGCGGCGGACATTTCAATTTCGACTTGCTGCCCTTTGCTGAAATAGAGAATATCCTTTTCTGGCACCGGCAATTCAATAAACACGCGATCAATATCCACAATCTTCATGATCGTTTGCCCGGGACTGATGTATTCGCCGACACTGACGTCCAAACGATCTAACACCCCGGAAGCCGGCGAAATCAGCGTTCCGTCATCCATCGTCACACTGGCGGCTTCTAACGCAGCTTTGGACGTATCCAACGACGTTTTCGCGCTTTCAAGCTGGCTTTTGGACACGATATTGTCTTGATGAAGTTTTTCCGCGCGCTGATATTCTTTGAACGCTTTTTCGTAAAGCGCTTGCGCTTCAGAGACTCGCGTTTTTTCGGATTTGACCCCAACTTGTAATAATCGGTCGCCTTTTTTTACGCGCTGGCCTTCCTTCGGGCCGAGCCATTCGATAACGCCGCTTAACTTGCTCGCCAAATCGACATCTTCATACGCGGAGACTGTTCCTGGCAGCACCAACACATCCACAAACGGGATCGGCATGATTTCGACGACCTTGACTTTCGGCAGTTTCGCTTGCGCTTCGGCTTGCGCCTGTTCAACAGCCTCAGTTTTACTCTCCTGATTCTGCGCTTTCGTCCGCGTCACATAGAGTTGCGTGCCGATAACCATGCCTACAATCGTCAATAATCCTAACGGATAGACGATAAGATTTCTCTTCCATGTTGATTTCATAAACCCTCTATTTGTGTTTTTCAATGAGATTGACCTGATAATACGATTCACGAATTATCGTTTTATGTCTATGTATTCTCTTTTTGTAATTCCGAAACAATCATTTCAGCAATACGATTGACTGTCGCCTCATTTTCCGCTTCCACCATCACACGCGCTAACAATTCTGTCCCGGAATAGCGCACAAGCGTCCGTCCCCGGTCTCCTAATTCTTTTTCTGCCTGGCGAATTGCTTCACTCACTCTCACCATTTCTTCAATCGGCTTCCGTGTTTTCACCGGCACGTTGATCAAGGTTTGCGGAAACGTCGTCATGCAGGTCGCTAATTCCGATAACGGCTTGCCGCGTTCTTGTAAAAGTTTCAGCACAGTTAGCGCGCTCGCGATGCCATCGCCTGTCGTGCCATGCTCAAACAGAATGATATGCCCGGATTGCTCGCCGCCGATATTCGCGCCGATTTCCCGCATTTTTTCGACGACATGCCGGTCGCCAACTGCCACGCGGACAAATTGAATGCCCGCATCTTTCATGGCGACCTCCAATCCGAGGTTGCTCATCACGGTCGCCACCAGCGTATTCCGCTGCAAACGCCCTTTTTGACGCAAATCCAACGCAAGCATCGCGAGAATGTGATCGCCATCAACCTGCCTGCCATATTCATCCACAAGAATCAACCGGTCAGCATCACCATCAAATGCAATGCCGATCTGCGCTTGCTCCTGAAGCACTCGCTCACAAAGCTGCTTCGTATGCAACGCGCCGCATTGCTGATTGATATTGAGTCCATCAGGTTCAACCGCCATTTCGATGACATTGGCTTGCAAATACTTCAAGATCGATGGGGCAAGAAAGGAGGCCGCGCCATTTGCACAATCCACCACAATTTTCATCTTGCTGAAATCGGGTTTCATCTCTGCAAAGACCGATTGAATAATATGCTCCGCATATTCTTCGGCGGCTTCCATCACAGGCTTAATGATTCCAATATCTGCTCCAGTCGGGCGCGCATGGGTCGTCTGCTCATCGAGTACGATTTGTTCGATCCGCGTTTCCAGGTCATCCGGAAGTTTGAAGCCAGTAGATGAAAAAATTTTGACGCCATTATCTTGTGCAGGATTGTGAGAAGCGGAAATCACAATTCCGGCGTGCGCCTGCCATTTCCGAGTCAGAAATGCGACTGCCGGCGTCGGCAGAATTCCTGTCAACAGCACAGACGCTCCAACTGCCGTCAAACCCGAACTGAGCGCGTATTCCAACATCTGTCCGGAACGGCGGGTGTCTCGACCAATAATAACGTGTGTTTGATGATCTGCAATTATCGCGCCAAGCGCCATGCCGATTTTGACCATCATTTCAGGGGTCATCGGAAAAATATTCGCCACGCCTCGAATGCCATCGGTTCCAAATAATCGTATCATAATCCCCATCCTAAAAGTGATTGTGAACTGCTACTTCGTCGTTGTGCTGCCAATACATGCAAATTTGGTTGTTTGTAGAAGTCAATTGAAAAAAGCGTAAAAATATGTGAGAACGCATTTTCGCTGTATTCTGAGGCAACGCGACTTTTTTTGCGATCTCTGCTTGACGAATTTCAGGAATTTCGAAGAAATCGCGCCATCATATAACACAAACGCTTTAATAGAACACTGATTAGACTGATATTCCCTGATAGCGCATTGATCAGTGAATTTTTAGGAATCGCCAGGAGTGCCAAAGCTTGCTTTGGCGGTCAAAGCAAGC
>DF820459.1:803930-829025 GCA_000739515.1 Candidatus Moduliflexus flocculans | reverse complement strand
GCATTGATCAGTGAATTTTTAGGAATCGCCAGGAGTGCCAAAGCTTGCTTTGGCGGTCAAAGCAAGCTTTGGCACTCCTAAAAACTTCTTGATCAATGCAATAGTGTCATGTGTATTTCCACATCAGTCGAAATCAGCGCGATCAGTCCAATCAATGTTCTATTGCCATAATGCAACTTTCGGAAAAAACGGCGCAAGTCGCTGCAATGCTTGAACAGGTTATGGGGTTGCCACCGCGAGATCATATCCTGCCACCACTGGATAATTTGATACTGACGCTGCTCTCGCAAAATACGAACGATGTCAACCGCGACAAAGCTTATGAGAAACTCCGCTCGCGCTTTCCAACCTGGGACGACGTGTTACAGGCAGATGTGCGAGAAGTGGCAGAGGCGATCCGTCTTGCGGGATTAGCCAATCAGAAAAGCGAACGGATGCAGGCGATTCTGCGCTGGATTCAGGAGAAATACGGCGCGTTGAACCTCGATTGCCTCTGTGAGATGACGCGGCAAGAAGCAATTGAGACGTTTTGCCAGTTAAAAGGCATCGGCATCAAAACGATTGCGGTGGTGTTAGCGTTCTCCTGCGGTGTGGATATTTTTCCGGTGGATACGCATGTGCATCGCCTCTGCAATCGGATTGGCCTGGTGAATCCGTCGACCAAATCGGCGGAGCAGACGTTCGAACTGATGCAGCCGCGCGTGCCTGCCGGAAAAGCGTATTCGTTTCATATTCATCTGATCACGCATGGCCGGACAACCTGCAAAGCGCGAACGCCAGAATGCCAGCGCTGTCCGCTGACCGCGTTATGCGATTACTATACAAAGGAAACTCCTCAATGAAACCATCAAAACACTTTGCCAGCGATAATTTTGCGCCTGTTCATCCGGCGATTTTTAAGGCAATCGCCGAAGCCAATACAGGCCATGTCAAAGCCTATGGCGATGATCCATACACCGACGCGGCGCTCAAAAAACTTCAGGCGCAGTTCGGCGAGACGGCAGATGCCTATTTTGTGTTTGGCGGAACGGGTGCAAATGTGTTAGGATTAAAGACCGTCACAGAGTCGCATCATGCGATTATCTGCGCGGAGTCAGCGCATATCAATGTGGATGAATGTGGCGCGCCGGAAAAATTCACTGGCTGCAAAATTTTAGCGCTTCCCTCGCCGGATGGCAAAATCCGCGTCGAACAGATTGAGCCGCTGCTTGCTGCGGTTGGGAATATGCACCACAGCCAGCCGAAAGTCATTTCCATCAGCCAACCGACTGAATACGGCACGGTCTATACGCCGGAAGAAATCGAAACACTCGCGCAATTTGCCCACCAGCATGAATTATTGCTGCATGTGGACGGCGCGCGGCTCTGCAATGCGGCGGCGCATTTAGAAATGGGCTTGCGCGATATTACCGGCGACGTCGGCGTGGATGTGCTTTCGTTTGGCGGCGCGAAAAATGGGATGATGTTTGGCGAAGCGGTCATCTTTTTTAAGCGGACTTACGGCAAAGCCTTTCCATTTATCCGAAAACAGGGAATGCAGCTATTTTCAAAAATGCGCTTTATTGCCGCGCAGTTTGACGCCTATCTGACGAATGACCTCTGGCTGAAAAATGCGCGCCATGCCAACGACATGGCGCAGTTGCTGGCGAAACAATTGGCGGCGATTCCTGGAATCACGATTACGCAGCCAGTGGAAGCGAATGCCGTCTTCGCGATCCTGCCGAAAGAAGCGATTCCGCAGATTCAACAGCATTATTTTTTTTATGTGTGGAATGAGGCCACGTCGGAAACGCGCTTGATGACAGCATTCGACACCACTCAGCGCGACGTTCGCGGATTTGTGAACGCGATCCAGACGGCTATGAAACATTAACGGGATAGAACACGGATGACGCGGATTGCGCCGATTATCAAGGATTATCTGTATTTTTCAAATCCGCGTAAATCCGAGTTATCCGCGTCCTCCGCGTTCTATTTCGGAATTTCTATTTCTTTTTTTGAGAGAATCCGCGATCTTTTGGCTGCTGAACTAAACGCGGGAAAGAATATTTTTATCGGGGAATTCTCTCTAATCAACCGATTTCAGAAAATCATCCGCCATCAACTCGATATGGAACGCGGCTTGCAAAACAATATTGCAGGAATGTTTTTGAGAAAACACTAAATTCTTATCAAAAAAAGTTGCAACGCATTGCCGTCTGCATTATACTTCTGCTGAAAGAAGTGCAGATGTTCACCGAAATTGGTGAATGGACGGCAATGATGTGTGCAAACATGATTATGAACTATCGTTTTTCAGGAGGATATACTATGAAGAAACAGTATCGTCGAATCAGTCAGTTTATGCTTATCGGCCTGTGCGCAGTGGCGGGAATCTCTGCGCATGTTCAGGCGCAAGAGCGCCCGCAAGAATTGACGCCGGAAACTTCTCGTAAGATCATCACGCAGCCGCGCGAAAATATGAATGTAGATGTCTGGTTCGATAAGCAATGCGGCTCGCCATATAAACAAGGCGAGAAAATCTTGATTAATTTTAAGGCCAATTCGGACGGATATCTCACGGTGTATGATATTGATACCAGAGGCCAGGTTTCGGTGATTTTCCCGAATAAGCAGCAGCCGAATAACTATGTGCGCGGCGGACAGACCTACACCGTGCCGGATCGCACGTATTCGTATGATTTGATTGTCGAAGGGCCGGAAGGCATCGAATATGTTGATGCTGTCGTCTCGAATGACCCGTATTATTCCTGGGATTATCGCCAGGGCGAGCCGCGCTGGGTGCGAGAATGGGGCTTATCAGGCCGAAATTACAGCGGAGCATCCGGGTCGGGTTATAAAAGCAGCGCCGAATATCAAAATCGCCCGCAAGATTTCAGTCAGGAAGGCGAGCAGAGTTTAGCGCGGAATTTCGGCATTTCCCGCGAATTGCGTGAAGAAATCCGTTCTAAAATCGTCGTGCAGCCGCGAGATAATAGTGGCACGTCCGGCGGCGGTCAGGCGCCGAGCAACTATGGCACGGCAACCTGTTATTTTTATGTTACGTCGGCAAGCCCGCAGCCAGTGGTGAATCCGTATCCATCGCGGCAAGATTATATTCAGCAGCAGCAGCAGCAATTCCAGCAGATTCCCGGCATTGGTGTGCGCCGCGAAGGCGAGCGGTTGATTGTCACGATGCCAAGCACGATTCTGTTTGATACCGATTCGTATGCGTTGCGCTATGAAGCCCGTCGGGATTTGGATCAGGTAGCCAATATTTTGATGAACTTTCCAGACACCAATATCACTGTCGCAGGACATACCGACAGCGTCGGAAGTGACTCGTATAACCAACGCCTTTCTGAAAATCGGGCGCAGTCCGTCGCGAATTATCTCGTTAGCCGGGGCGTGCCGCCGTATCGTATTGGCTCCGTTGGGTATGGCGAAAGCATGCCGATTGCCTCGAATTCTACCGACAGCGGACGCCAGCGCAATCGCCGCGTGGAGTTGGATATTCGCATGAATCAGCAGTACGGGAACTAAGTTTTTTTGCCCTGTCAAGGCGTCGAACGTTCCGCAATGTTCGACGCCTTTGTTATTTCAGCGAGCTTTTTCTGCCTCTGCCATGGGCGCATACTGTGCGTAAGCGTGTTTCACCAATTTCATATCTTCCCACGTCAGCCGCTTATCTTCGGGATTGCGCAGCAAATAAGCCGGATGAAATGTCGGCATGACCTGAATCCCGTGATAGTCGTAAAAACGGCCTCGCAGTTTCGACATTGAATCGGCGGTTTGCAGCAAGGCTTGCGAGGCGACTTTTCCTAATGTACAGATGATTTGAGGGCGGATCATCGTAATCTGCTGTTGAAGAAATGGAAAACAGGTCGCGATTTCGTCCGGTTCAGGGTCGCGATTGTGCGGCGGACGGCATTTCACAATATTCGCGATATAGACATCGTCGCGAGTCAGGTTGATCGCATGAATAATTTTGGTGAGCAATTCTCCGGCCTCGCCGACAAATGGGACACCTTGCTGATCTTCATGATATCCGGGGCCTTCGCCGATAAACATCAAAATCGCCTGCGGATTCCCTGTACCAAACACAACATGCGTCCTGCCGTGATGTAATTTGCACCGCTGACAATTTTGGAGCGCTTGTTCAAGCTGTTTGAGTGTCGAAGGTTCTGGCGTGGCAATGGCTTGCGTTTGCTCACGTTGCGTCATCTTCGAAAAACCGTCGAATCCCTGGCGTTGATACCATTGAATCGTATCATCAAACTGGGAAAGCAAGGCGAATAACTTTTCTCCGGGATGAACATATTCTGCGTCTGCTGTCATGAAATTTTCCACACCGTTTCTCCTGATCCTTTTTTATGCGTCAATATCCTTTATTTGGGATACTGTTCATAGCGCCATTGCGTGAAGTTTTTATACATTGTATCCAACACGCCTGATTCATACAATTGCGCCATCCGGCGATTAAAAATCTCGACCAACCGTTTGCCGCGTGCAGAGTTCACGAACGCGACATACACTTTTGCGCCAAGGCGCAACGATTCCATCTGGTATTGGGAACGATCAAAATCAGACTTGTCTGTTTTGCGAATGTTTTCAACTGCTTCCTCGACCAGGTCTTCATAATCAATCAAAAAATCTATGCGCCCCGCGTCCAGCATAAGCAAGCCACTTTTCAGGTTATCAACTTCCAGGATTTTCATCGCGGTGTGTAAATACATTTGAAAGTCGTAACCTCTGATCCATCCGACCGTTTTATTTTCTAATGACGTTTCTCCTTTCCATTCCGCGATCTTTGTTTTCTTGAACATGACGGTCACTTCTTCCACATCAATCGGCCATTCCGGGTATAAATAATCTTCTTCCGGGAGAATTGTCTCGCCGACAATCGCATCCGCCGTTTTTTTGACAAGCGCTTGCGCTCGTTTCCAGGGGAGAAGCTCAAATATGATCTGAATCCCTTCAGGCTCATACACGGCTTTGATCACATCGAAATATAACCCGGTGCCGTCTTTATTGGTATATCCAGGCCACTCTGAAGTCATGAGTCGAATTGTCGTGAGAGGCTCATCTTCAGCGTATGCTGCCACACTATGCAACCAAAGCATGAGAAGAACAAAAAGAAAAGAATACCTGTTCATGTTCATGCAGAAATCTCCTTTCTAAGAACGCGCTTAAAAATTTAAACGTGTGCATCAATTTGTTCTACCTCCGTTGGCATTGCGTCAGTATTCCGTCAAGTTTTTAGCATCAGAGAGATGCGAGTTCTCCATAGAGCGAATATTTATCAAATGTTAGATGCTATTGCTTATTATCGAGTTATTCGATTGTTTAATACAGGATGCGGCTGATTCTTCCGAAATCTTTATTCGCATCCATTTTTTCTTGCGTTTCTTCTGGCAAAGGGCGCAAGGGCTTAAACAGAAAAGTTCGCCGAACGACATCACCGCAATAGTTTTCAACAATTGATGATAAGGAGGAGCATCATGAATATCACAAAAGCCGTGATTACCGCTGCGGGCGAAACGCAGCGCAATCTGCCGTTACAGACGCTTGTGGATCGGGATGGCGCGGAAAAATCGGTGTTGCAGATTTTAATAGAAGAGGTGTTGCGAGCTCAAATAGAGGAAATTTGTTTAGTCATTCGCCCCGGCGACGAATCAGCCTATCGCAACGTGGCGGGTGGGCTGGATGGACGCCTCCATTTCGCCTATCAAACCGAACCGCGCGGTTATGGTCATGCCATCGCCTGCGCTGGTGAATTCGTCGGCAGCGAGCCGTTTCTGCA
Source organism: Candidatus Moduliflexus flocculans (assembly GCA_000739515.1). Lineage (GTDB taxonomy): Bacteria > Moduliflexota > Moduliflexia > Moduliflexales > Moduliflexaceae > Moduliflexus > Moduliflexus flocculans. The sequence goes on along the minus strand of DF820459.1, from coordinate 823,243 downwards.
TCTTGTCGGCGATCATCTCTATATCAGCCGGACGGAAAAAGGCTGCGCCGAACAGTTAGTTGAGATCGCCGCCGTTGAAGAATGCGCGGTGTCATCAGTGCAGGCGACACGTGAGCACCTACTCCCCTTTTATGGCGCAATCGGCGGGCATCATGAACCGGAAAAACCGAAACTCTACCGAATCGAAAACGTCATTGAAAAACCGACGCCGACGGAAGCTGAACAACGCCTGATCGTGTCAGGATTACGCGCCGGATACTATTTCTGCTTTTTCGGAATGCATGTGTTAACGCCCACAGTCATGGAGATTTTGCAGCAAAAACTGGCCGATAACGCCGAGCGCGTCACGCTGTCGGACGCGCTGACAGAGTTGGCAAAACGCGAGAAATACTTAGCACTTGAACAAACCGATTGGCGCTATGATGTCGGCGTCAAATACGGCCTGTTGAACGCGCAGCTTGCCCTTGCGCTCAGCGGAAAAGACCGCGATGACGTGCTTTCGATGCTGTTAGGCTTGTTTGCTACCCGCGAACTCGGCGAAAGGGGGAAATAAGCGATGCGAAGCGAATTAGTTAACACCATCACCTCCACCGATCCAGCCATCAGAAATCGCTCGCTCGACGCCTTTGGACAAAATGCGTCGCTTGAGGAATTGTTGGCGGAATGCCAGATATTGGAGCAATTTCGCAAGGAGAGCGACAATCTGTATGAGCGCGTCAGAGCCTTGTTCTTTTTGTATGCGCTGCATCGTTTTCATCTGCCGATGAAATCTGGGATGCAGATCGGCGGGCGCATTCCGTTCGACGGGTATCAGAATTTGCTGTCGCGGCGTTTCGAGGAAGCGATTGGCATTTTCTTGCGGGCGCAGGCGACCGACGGCATCAGCGACGGCGTTTCCAGCGCCCTTGCCGCCGCGTATCGCAGCCTCGGCTTTCAAACATTGGCGGATCAGGTGCGCCGCAGCGTCCGCTCGGCGCGCGGGAATCAATGGATGTTTCGCACCGGCCATCCCGCCGACCATCCGTTGCGCGTCCGCCCGGAACTTGCGGTGCCGCATCCCGCCAACGGCCTCTTTCCGATTCTTTTCGAAGCGACGCCAGTGCGCATGGATTTGACCCATAGCTGCTGGAGTGACATCTTTTTCCTCGGCATGGATTTCCCGGAAGGGGCGCGCGTGCTGAACACTTCTATCAATCTGAGTGTGCGCGGCGCGGAAGGAGACGCCAAGCCGCGCCCGCCGGTAGAAGCGTATGTTCGCGTGATTGATCGTCCGCTCCTGCGGCTTGTCAGCGTGGATTTAGGGGCAAGCGCGGAGATTTCCACGCTCGCGGAATTGTTCGATTTCGCCAAAGATTATTTGGGCTTGCTGAAAGCCGCCGTGATTGCCTCCGGCATCGTTCCGCCCGGCATGGAAGGGGCGCGGCAGCCGTTGGCAGAACTGCTGGCGCGGGTTGTCACGCCGGGGCATGGCCTCGAAATCGTGAGCTGCGTCAACGGCATTCCGAAAGGCTCGCGCCTCGCGGTGTCAACAACGCTGTTAGCCTGCCTGATTACCGCCTGCATGAGGGCGACCGGCCAGACTCACGCTCTGACCGGCATGTTGAGCGAAGAGGAGCGGCGGCTTGTGGCGGCGCGCGCCATCCTCGGCGAATGGCTGGCCGGGTCTGGCGGCGGCTGGCAGGATTCCGGCGGCGTCTGGCCGGGCATGAAACTGATTGAAGGCGTCCGCGCAAAGGATGGCGACCCGGAATTCGGCGTCAGTCGGGGCTGCTTGCTCCCGCGCCACCGAATCATCTCCCACAATGAGGTGCTGGAAACCACGCGCCAGCGTTTGCAGGATAGTCTTGTCCTCGTGCATGGCGGCATGGCGCAGGATGTCGGGCCGATTTTGGAAATGGTGACGGAGAAATATCTGCTCCGTTCCGACGCCGAGTGGCAGGGGCGTTTGGAGGCGATCACGTTCCTTGATCAGATTGTCGAGCATCTGCGTCAGGGGAATATCGCCGCCATCGGCAGCATCACGCAACGCAATTTCGACCGCCCGATTCAGACAATTGTCCCCTGGGCGAGCAACCTGTTTACCGAATCCCTGATCGCGCAGGTCAAGGCGGAGTTCGGCAAGGACTTTTTCGGTTTTTGGATGATCGGCGGCATGTCCGGCGGCGGCATGGGGTTTATTTTCGATCCGAAGAAAAAACCGGCGGCGCAGGAACGCTTGCAGCCGATGATGAGCGACCTCAAGCGGCGGTTAGAACATGCCGTGCCATTTGCCATCGAGCCGGTCGTCTATGACTTCACCATCAACGAACATGGCACATACTCGACGTTGCTTCAGGGCGCGGATGCCTTGATGCCGCAGCAATACTATACGCAGACGCTCCCGGCGATTATTCGGGTCGAACGGCATCAACTGTCCCCGAAAAGGCGGGCGGAAATTGACCAGTTGGCGGTCTCTTGCCGCGAAAAATCCGACATGTCGAACATGCCGCTTCGGCTGTTCGACCGACTGCTGCCGCGAGCACCTCAGGAGCAGGCGAAGGCGCAGTCATTGGACGCGCTGCTTGAAGAACTCGGCTTTGACCGCGTTCAGCATGAGCAAATTCGGAGCGACTTGCGCAATGGCCGGATCGGTCTCGCGCAGAACCGGCTGCCGGTCAGTACGCATATTGAAAATGTGGCCGCTAACGATATTTGCGACGCCTCGCAAGGTCTGCCGGAAACGTACTGTCAGATCGGTTTGGACGCATTGGCAAGCGGCAGCGTGGCGGTCGTGTCGCTGGCGGGCGGTGCGGGAAGCCGCTGGACGCATGGCGCAGGCGTGGTCAAGGCGCTCAATCCGTTTTGCAAATTCGCCGGAAAGCATCGCACATTTATCGAAATCCATTTAGCCAAAAGCCGCCTCACCAGCCGCTTGACCGGCACGCCGCTGCCGCACGTCATTACCACCAGCTATTTGACGCATGAACCGATTGAGCGCTATTTGCAGGCTGAACATAATTACGGTTACGCCGGGCCGCTCTATCTTTCGCCGGGGCGCAGCGTCGGCTTGCGGCTGATTCCGATGGCGCGGGATTTGCGCTTTGCGTGGGAAGAAATGCCGCAGCAGTTATTGGATGAACAGGCGCAGAAAGTCCGGGAAAGCCTGTACGCCGCGCTGATTGACTGGGCACAGAACATGGGGGAAGGGAGCGACTACCGCGACAATCTGCCGTTGCAATGCCTGCATCCGGTGGGGCACTGGTACGAAGCGCCGAACCTGCTGCGAAACGGCGTCCTGAGCCAGTTGCTTGAGGATTTCCCCAATTTGCGCTACCTGATGGTGCATAATATTGACACGCTGGGGACGAATATCAATCCGACGCTGCTTGGCTATATCATCGAACAAGACGCCGCCTGCACGATGGAAGTGATTACGCGCCATTTAGAGGATCGCGGCGGCGGATTGGCTCGCATCAACGGCCAATTGCGGCTGGTAGAAGGCTTATCGCTGCCACGCGAAGAAGTGGAATTCGATTTGTCGTATTATAACACGAACACCGCCTGGATCAATGTTCCGAAACTGCTGGAACTGTTCGAACTGACGGTCGCCGATCTCTCGAATCGCGAAAAAGTCACGGCGGCGGTGCGGCGGATTGCGGCGAAAATGCCGACATATATCACATTGAAAGATGTCAAAAAACGCTGGGGCAAAGGCCAGGAAGACATCTTTCCGCTCGCGCAGTTCGAAAAATTGTGGTGCGACATGACCGGCCTGCCGGAGTTCGACTGCCGCTTCATCGTGGTGTCGCGGCGGCGCGGGCAGCAGTTGAAAGAACCGGCGCAGTTAGACGGCTGGCTGCGGGATGGCTCGGCGGCGTTCGTCAATTCGCTGTGCGAGTGGTAAGAAGACTGACTGCTGTCACTTATGGTTTCGGCTCATTTCGAACCTGCCAAGGTTTGAGTGAACACGTTGGCAGGTTCGAGTCATGAAATCGTTCTTAATATGCTTTCGCAAATGGGACGCGCATTTCAGAAGGTTTGCCGCAATAGACACACTGACCGGCTTCTTCGGGTTGATTGAACGGGATGCAGCGGATCGTCGCTTTCGTCTCATCCTGCACGGCCTGTTCGCAGGCTCTATTGCCGCACCAGTGAGCATAGATGAATCCCAGTTTATTATCGAGAATCTCTTTAAATTCGTCGTACCCATTCGCCTGAAATGTGTTTTCTTCCCGGAATTTCAGAGCGTCTTCATACAGGCCGCGCTGAATATCGGCCAATAAGTCGAGAATTGTCGGCTTGATGCCGTTCAGCGAAATCGTCTGTTTCTCTTTCGGCCCTTTATCGCGGCGGGCGACAACGGCTTGATTTTCGGCCACGTCGCGCGGCCCGATTTCGAGGCGCAACGGCACGCCTTTCATTTCCCACTCGTTAAATTTCCAGCCCGGCTTATAATTGGCGCGGTCATCCACTTTAACGCGCACATCCCCTTTTAATTCCGCCGTTAAGGCATCCACTTTCTGCAACACAGTCTGGCGCTCTTCGTCGCTGTAATAAATCGGCACGATCACGACCTGATGCGGTGCGAGTTTCGGCGGCAAGCGCAACCCTTTGTCGTCGCCATGCACCATGATCAGCCCGCCGATCATGCGCGTGCTGACGCCCCAACTCGTCGCCCAGACCAAATCTCTCCCGCCGCTCTCAGTCTGAAACGTCACATTAAACGCTTTGGCGAAATTCTGGCCGAGATGATGCGACGTGCCCCACTGCAAGGCGCGTTTGTCTTTCATCAATGCTTCGACGCAGGTGGTATAGAGCGCCCCAGCAAATTTTTCTTTGTCCGTTTTACGGCCTTTCAAGACCGGCACGGCGGCGTAATTTTCAGCAAAATCGGCGTAAATGTCCAGAATTTTCGCGACTTCTTCCGCCGCTTCTTGCTCGGTGGCGTGCGCGGTGTGCCCTTCCTGCCAGAGAAATTCGGTGGTGCGTAAAAAGAGGCGCGTCCGCATTTCCCAACGCACCACGTTCGCCCACTGGTTAATCAAAATCGGCAGATCGCGATGCGAATCAATCCATTTCGCATACATTGACCAGATGACCGTTTCCGACGTTGGGCGCACGACATACGGCTCTTCGAGCGGCTTGCCGCCGCCATGCGTCACGACCGCGCATTCCGGCGCGAAGCCTTCAACATGTTCCGCTTCTTTTTTGAGAAAACTTTCGGGAATAAACAACGGGAAATAAGCATTAACGTGGCCGGTCGCCTTGAACATGCCATCAAGCGCCTGCTGCATGTGTTCCCAAACCGCGTAGCCATACGGCTTGATGACCATGCACCCTTTCACTGGCGCGTAATCCGCCATGCCTGCCTGCAAGACCGTATCAATATACCACTGCGAAAAATCGTCGCTCTGTTTCGTAATTTTTTGTTGTGCCATACATGTTGATCATGGAAAGCAAGTGTTATGAAAAGCTGTCAGACACTTTTAAAGTGTCTGACACCTGAGATCGCCATAACCTTGCGCGTCCGTGTCGTTCCTTAAAAAATGGATGATTCGCCCTCGTTCTCCTGAAAATGAATGCGAACACAGAACAGGGCGGGCGAACGGCTGTCAAGAGAAAAATCACAGGTTTAGAGTTGACAAATTCCCCGCCGTTCCTATGGGAATATTTCATCATACATGAAGAATTGTTTACTTTCCCATAAAATTCACGGTTAATCAGAACGAACCCTGCCAGGGTTTGACACCCTGGCAGGGTTTTCGGAAAAAACAGATGGAACATATCATCAATTATCTTCGCACACACCGCCAACAACATCTTGACGAACTTTTCGACCTGTTGCTGATTCCGAGTGTCAGCACGCTGCCAGAACATGCCGACGACATCCGGCGCTGCGCCGAATTTGTCGCGCAGCATCTATCGAATATCGGCCTGAAACAGGTTGAAATCATGCCGACCGGCGGGCATCCGGTGATCTATGCTGAATGGCTTGAGCAGAAAAATGTGCCAACACTGCTGATTTATGGCCATTATGACGTGCAACCGCCAGAGCCGCTCGATTTATGGCTGTCGCCGCCGTTCGAGCCGACGATTCGCGACGGCGAAATTTATGCACGCGGCGCGTCCGACGATAAAGGCCAGTTCTGGGCATATATCAAGGCGATTGAAGCATTTTTGAAGAATGACAGCGTCCTGCCGGTCAATGTCAAATTGCTGATTGAAGGGGAAGAAGAAATCGGCAGTGGGCATCTGCACCAATTTGTGCTTGATCATGCCGAACAACTCAAAGCGGATGCCATATTATTGTCAGATAACAGCCAATATCAGCGGGGAACGCCGACGATCTGCTATGGCACGCGCGGCCTGGTGCATGGCGAAATTCACGTGCAAACAGCGGCGCGAGACCTGCATTCCGGATCATTCGGCGGCCTGGCGGATAATGCGATTCAGGTCTTGGCGGACATTATTTCCGCGCTGAAAAATGAGCGCGAGCAGGTCACAATTCCAGGCTTTTACGATGAAGTTGCGATGGTTTCGGATGCGGAACGTGCGAATTTCGAGTCGCTGCCGTTTGATGACAACGAATTGAAACAAGAAATCGGCATCCGCGACGTCATCGGCGAAGAGGGTTACCCGCCATTGGTGCGGCGCTGGGCGCGTCCGACGCTGGAGATCAACGGCATTGTCGGCGGCTTTACTGGCGAAGGGACGAAGACGATTATTCCGGCGAAAGCGATGGCAAAAGTCACGATGCGGCTCGTGCCGAACCAGGACCCGCAAAAAATTGCCGACGCTGCAAAAGCCTATATCGAACAGACGCTCGCGCCATCGTCAGCGCGGGTCGCGTTCATCGGCGGAGCGGACTGCCGCGCCTATCTGACGCCGATGAATCATCCGATTTTCGAGCCGGTTACGCGGGCGCTGCGGGCGACTTACGGCAAAGAGCCGGTGTTCGCTCGCACGGGCGGCACGATTGGCGTGTTAAGCACGTTTTCCAATACGATGGGCGTGCCAATCGTCATGATTGGCCTGTGCAACCCCGATGATAACGCCCACGCGCCGAACGAACATTTCACCGAAGAGCTTTATTATCTCGGGATCGAAGCCGCCGCGCGGGCGCTGTATGAGTTGCGGGAATGGAAATAGTCGCAGCCGTTGTCAGACACTGACAAAGTGTCTGACAACGATTGAAGATTTTCGCTGTTCGCAAATTTTTCAGAAAAAACCTTGACATAAACGGTTGTTGTCATTATCGTGTGTTTATCAGTTTAGAAAGATAAAGAAGAGGATAGTTTCAGTGGCTTCGTTTTTACCAATCACATCCTTTCTGATAACGTTACAAAACTTCTACGAACCCCTTTTTCTTGAGATTCTCGCTTAGAAAAAAGTTCCACTGTGGACATGCCGCGTGTACGTGCCGGAAGTGATGTCTTTTCATCGTATTTTCATCAGGAATTCAATAGCAATTGTGAGGCGTTCTCTTGACGTGAAATGTTCCGTCGTTGCGTTTTCAAGGCGCAATATGCGAGGGGAGAGGCTTGTCAGGGGATTGCAACGATAGATTCCGACTAATTTTGCACGAAGGAGATTCCGTTTATTATGAGTGACTTAACCAAAAACAGCGGAGATGCCGCCAGCCAAAATCAACTCAATATCGCTGAATTGCAACGCCGCAACATGAGCGAATTGACCAATCTCGGAAAAGAACTTGGCGTCGTGGGGGTCAGCGGCCTGCGGAAACAGGAATTGATTTTTAAGATTTTGCAAGCGCAAACCGAACGCAACGGCTTGATCTTTTCAGAAGGCGTATTGGAAACGCTGCCAGACGGATTCGGGTTTTTACGCGCCCCGAATTATAACTACCTCCCCAGCCCCGACGATATTTATATTTCCCCATCGCAGATTCGCAAATTCAGCATCCAAACCGGCGACACGGTGTCCGGTCAGGTGCGTCCGCCCAAAGAAAACGAACGCTATTTCGCGTTGCTGAAAGTCGAGGCAATCAACTTCGAAGACCCGGACAAGGCGAAAGATAAGGTGTTGTTCGATAACCTGACGCCGCTGCATCCAGATGAACGCCTGATGCTTGAGCATGATCCGTCCGATTTGTCCACGCGCGTGATGGATTTGATGACGCCGATTGGCAAAGGACAACGCGGACTGATTGTCGCGCCGCCGCGCACCGGCAAAACGATTTTGCTGCAAAAGATCGCCAACAGCATCACCGCGAATCACCCTGAAGTTGTCCTGATTGTGCTGCTGATTGACGAACGCCCGGAAGAAGTGACTGACATGCAGCGCTCGGTGCGCGGCGAAGTGATCAGTTCGACGTTCGACGAACCGGCGCAGCGCCACGTGCAGGTGGCGGAAATGGTCATTCAGAAGGCGAAACGACTGGTGGAACATAAGCGCGATGTCGTGATTTTATTGGATAGCATCACGCGCCTTGCCAGAGCGTATAACACCGTGACGCCGCCCAGCGGCAAGGTCTTGACCGGCGGGTTAGACGCGAACGCGCTTCAGAAGCCGAAACGCTTTTTCGGCGCCGCGCGAAACATTGAAGAAGGCGGGAGTTTGACGATTATCGCGACCGCGTTGATTGATACCGGCAGCCGCATGGATGACGTGATTTTCGAAGAATTTAAAGGCACCGGCAACATGGAAATTCATCTTGATCGCCGCCTGGTCGAAAAACGGATTTACCCGGCAATTGATATTGATCGTTCCGGCACGCGCAAGGAAGAACTTCTGATCGAGCCGCCGGATTTGAGCCGTATATGGGTGCTGCGCAAAGTGCTGCATTCGCTGAACCCGGTCGAAGCGATGGAACTCTTGATGGAAAAACTCGAAAAAACCAAGACAAACAAAGAGTTTTTGCAATCTATGAATAATCGTCAAAATTAACTTGACACCGTCTCGCGAGTTTTTCTAAAGGTTTTCGTACTTTTTCGAACGACTGTGGGCTACAATACGATAATGTTCATGAATAACCATGAATGACAAGGAGTAAATTTATGAAACCAGATGTTCATCCGAATTATGTCCCGGCGAAGATTATCTGCGCCTGCGGACATGTGATTGAAACCCGTTCCACCAAAAAAGAGATTCACGTAGAATTATGCGCCAATTGCCATCCGTTTTATACCGGAAAACAGAAATTAGTAGATTCTGCTGGCCGCGTTGAGCGTTTCCAGAGAAAATACGGTCTCAAAAAAGAGGCGGAATAACTTTTTCCCAATCATGATGGCAGAACAACAACTTACCGTCGGGGGACAGGCCGTTATCGAAGGCGTGATGATGCGCTCGCCAACTGCGCTGGCAGTGGCGGTGCGCACCCCTCACGGTGAAATCACCTCCAAAATCCAAGCCTTGCGCGACCCCGCCACGCGGCCTAAACTTTTGCGTTTGCCTGTTATTCGCGGCGTCGTGACGCTATTCCAAGCCCTGTATTTAGGCATCAGCGCGTTAAATTTTTCCGCAGACCAGTCGTTAGAGGAAGAAGATGGCAAACTCAGCCCGATGTCAATGGGATTGACGATGGTCTTTGCCTTTGGTCTTGGCATTGCGCTATTCGTCTATCTCCCGTTACTGCTAACCAATTTGTTAGAGCATATTCTCCCGTCTGTTGGCGCGAATTCTATTTCGTTCAACGCGGTGGATGGCGTGATTCGCCTGATTATTTTCCTCGCGTATCTGTTGGGGATTTCGCAGTTCAAGGATTTGCGGCGCGTGTTCGAGTATCACGGCGCGGAGCATAAGACGATTTTCGCATACGAAAACGGCGATGATTTAACCGTTGAAAACGTCAGCAAATACAGCACATTCCATCCGCGCTGCGGCACGAATTTTCTCCTGATCGTCATGATGATGAGCATTCTCGTGTTTTCAATATTACGCTCGGATGCGGCGTTTTATCTGAAATTCCTGTCGCGAATTGTCTTTATTCCGCTCATTGCCGGGACATCTTACGAAATTATCCGTTTTGCCGCCAAACATCAGGATAAAACCTGGGCGCGATGGGTTTCTGCGCCGGGGTTATTTTTGCAGCGCATCACAACAAAACCACCCTCTGCCGATCAATTAGAAGTCGCCATCGCCGCGTTACAAAAAGTGCTTGAATTAGAAAAAGACCGTCCGGCCTCAGCGAAGCGAAGTTTCGAAATCGTGTTGTAATTTTTTCGCGTTTTCCGGTTGACACGTCAGACAGCAGAGCATAAGAGCATTCTCAATGTAAAAAACCTCACAGGTGTTCGACGCCTGTGAGGTTTCTTTTAACGGCAATGAGATGGAGAATTGATCATGCTGAACGCGTTGACGTTCGATATCGAAGATTACTTTCAAGTCGAAGCGTTTAAACAATATATCCGCTACGAAGAATGGCCGGACTACCCTCGCCGTGTCGCTGAAAATACGAAGAAAATCGTCGATATCTTAGATGAGCGCGGCGTCAAAGCGACCTTTTTTATGTTGGGGTGGGTGGCAGAACGCTGCCCGGACATGGTCAAAGAAATTGCCGCGAACGGCCACGAAATCGCCTCGCACGGCTACGCGCATCAGATGGTTTCCAAACAGACGCCGCAGGAATTTGAGGCCGACCTTGCAAAATCGCTGGAAATTTTAGAACCGCTCGCCGGAACGAAAATCATTGGCTATCGCGCTCCGACCTATTCGATTATCAAAGAATCGTTCTGGGCGCTCGACCTTCTTGTCAAATACGGCATGAAGTACGATTCCAGCATTTTCCCGATCAGACACGACCGTTATGGCGTGCCGGAAGCCCCGCGTTTTCCGTATCCCATTTACGAGCGCAACGGGCAGATGATGATCGAATTTCCTGTTTCGACTGTGCGGATCGGCAAATGGAATTTTCCGATTGCCGGAGGCGGGTATATGCGCCTGTTTCCCTATGCGGTCATGAAATTTGGCCTGCGTTGCGTCAATCGCGAGGGACAGCCCGCTATCGTGTATCTGCATCCCTGGGAACTGGATCCCGATCAACCGCGCATTCCAAATATTTCCATCACCACGCGCTTTCGGCATTACATCAACTTACACGCCACAGCCGACAAGTTGCGCTGCTTAATTCGAGATTTCGATTTTGCGCCGATCCGCAAGGTGCTGCATATCGAATAGGTCGTCGCGCTTCGACACGCTCAACGCGCGCGTCGGAGGAATGGCTATAGGGCTTCAGTCATGACAAAAACTGATGCGGTAAATACACCTTTACGGCCTTCGCTGAAGGGCTTTTGAGGGAATAGGTTTCAAGCGTCGCCGGAAGAATCGCCGACTCTCCTCGCGATACAACAGCCAGCGTAACCTCGCCCTGGCACACCTCAAGTTGTCCTTCATACACGATGAGCCCATGAAAACTGACCGCGCAGGATTGTGACAGTGCGTCGTCATTCTTCAGCGTCAACTGACTGACGCCGAAATTGGGCGTTTCCGCGCATAAACGTTCAACGCTCTCTCCGTTCTGCTGAACAATTGGCTGTTTAGAGCGAATCTGCTGAATAAACGCCTCTCCACGCAATCCTTCAAACTCAATCACCTGAAACGAGTCGTCAATGTGCAATTCTCGCGGCCTGCCATTCGGGTCTTTATTTCCTTGCGCATCATAACGCCGATTCCAATCCCACAAGCGGTAGGTTTTGCCGCTCCGTTTCGGCGCGATTTTTTGCGGTTCGATTAAGGTCACGCCCGCCCCAATCGCATGAATTGTGCCAGCGTCAATCACAAAAAAATCGCCAGGATGCACCTCGACAAAATTCAAATACTGCGAGACATCTTCCTGCGCTTCGATGGCCTGACGAAGTTGCGCCTTCGAGACGCCTTCGCGCAGTCCTAAGTATAAGCCGCATTTCGGTTCAGCCTCAAGAATATACCAGCTTTCAGGTTTGCCGGATTCGTTCGGCTTCAAGCCTTCGTAATCATCGGACGGATGCACTTGCACCGAAAGATGGTCGGCAGCGTCAAGCAATTTGACGAGAATCGGGTTTTGTCCATCGAATTTTTTCGCGACGTTCGCGCCGAGAATTTGTTCTGGAAAAAGTTCTAACAATTGAATGAGATTGATCGAGAAGCGTTCTTCGCCAAATTTGAAGATAAATTCGCTCGGCGCAATTGGATCCGCGGAGATTTCCCACGATTCGCCGACAATGGGGTACTGCTTTTCCGCTCGAATCGGCAAGCCATTTTTATAGGCGTTGACGATTTTCGTGCCACCCCAGGGCATTCCGGTCGGCTTGCTGAAATTATCCGGCAACGGAACGAGTGGCAGACGGATTTGAGCGGCTAAAGCGTGAAAAAGTTGATGCTCACGCAGCCACGAGCGAATTTCTTCGGTGGTTTGTCCTGAAAATGTAGGCATACGCACGATGGTAGCGGCGAAGAGGCGCTTGCGGCGTCTCTTCGCGGATGTTGGAGGTTAGGCGGCTTTATATTCCGACAAAGCGCCGACGGCGCTTCCTGTTAAATTCGCGTTTTCAACGGAGACGATTTCGAAGGCGATCTGCGAATGTCCCATTGCGTCAAGCACTGCTCTCAGCGCGGCATCTGTCCATTTTTTATAATCAGGGCAGCCCCAGAATAAGCCGCCTTCAGCAACGATGCCGATTTTTTTGCAGGCATGTGCTGACGCTAATATGTCAATGGTTCCGGCTAACGACGCGGCCACAAGATCGGCCGAGCGTTGCAGAATCTGATGCGCCAATTCGTATTCTTTCGAGGATGGGGTGCCGGTTTTGTAGGCCACATCAACGACCGCTTTGGCGCCGAGCGCCACGTCAACGCGGCTTTCCGGGCAGGCCAGTTTCAGCACTTTCGCCAGATACACGCCAGATACGGCCTTTTCAAACCGATGGTGACCCGGTTTTTCGGATTCAGCGTCTAATTGATCGTCGAATGTTGTTAAATACGGCGGATCGAAATTGCCAGATTCCAAATTGATCGGTAGCGGCCAATGCCAGTTAAACTCTTTCGGCAATTTCGGCACCGCATGCGCATCGACAACCAGCGCGACGTTATTGCCCGTCCCGACGATCAAGCCGATATATCCGTCGGCTTCGACCGCAGGCAGCCCGCCTAACAGACAGGCGACCGTATCATTGATGACCGCGACGCTTGAACATTTGACTGGCTTGCGGAATGTGGCGAGATGCTCGACAAGCATGTGCCCGACTTTTTCATTGACTGTGCCATTAACAGAGACTTCTTTGGTCCAGCGGATCAGTGTTGCGTCGCCATCCGGCGTTGAAAGCGTCGGATAGGAAAAACAATAGCCTAATGGCAGGCCGTCCGGCGGGTCTAATGAGGCGATCAATTCTGCCAGATGGTTTAAAAATCGCTCTTTTTCCAACGGAATATTCCGCTGAATCGGAATTGCAGTGCTTACAGGCCCTTTTTCAAATATTAGCTGACCACCGCTTAAGGAAACTACCGCTGCCCGCACATTCGTTCCGCCTAAATCCACAACGAGGGCGCGCCCGGTATGTGGAATGTTTTCGACAGGAAGATACGTTGGAATGGCGAGAATTTCTAAATCCGGTGTTTCAAGTCCTTTGCGGATTCGCTCTGAAAGGATACGAGCAGTTGTCACAAGTTGTTCTTGGGTGAGGATAAACGATGTGTTTGCCATAACGCATGCCGCTTCGGGAATGTGGCAAGGCACATTCCCGAAACCTCCAACCTCAGGAAGGCGCGTTGCTACACTCTCGAATTCTTTTTGGTAAATTCGATAATGTCGTCAACATACGAAAATGCGAGACAGGTCACGGTATCCGCAGCGCCATAATACACAGCGGTCCGACCGGTCGGCGCATCCACTAACGCAGCGCATGGGAACGCAACATTTGGCACGTCTCCGACGCATTCATAGGCTTCCCAGGGCGCTAACAAGTATGGATGGGTACGATAAATAACCTGCCAGGGTTTGTCAAGGTCTAATAATGCCGCGCCCATACTATACACATATCCGTTGCAGGAGGTCAGCACGCCGTGATAGATCAGCAGCCAACCTTCGCTGGTTTCAATCGGAATTGGCCCTGCGCCGATTTTGGTGCTTTGCCAGCCAGTATTCGGGTCCATCACCCAGCGATGGCAGCCCCAATGCTCCATATCCGGGCTTTCGCTATAGAAAATCGTGCCGAAGGGCGTATGACCGTTGTCGCTGGGGCGGCTGAACATCGCAAATTTCCCGTTGATCTTGCGCGGAAATAAGACGCCATTCCGGTTGAACGGAAGATAGGCATTTTCTAATTGATAAAATTTTTCAAAATCATGGGTATAGCCAACACCGATGGTCGGGCCATGATAGCCGTTGCACCAGGTGACATAGTAGCGATCATCAAGCCAGCAGACGCGAGGATCATACCCATAGACGAACTGCGAGATTTCCGCCACGCGAGGATTATCTGGAATCAATTGGATCGGGTCTGGTTGAATTGTCCAATTCAAGCCGTCGTCGCTTTTGCCGCTGTGGATGACCATGTTTCGAGCGCGATCATCGCACCGGAAGACACCGGCAAATTTGCCATTAAACGGGACAACCGCACTGTTAAAAATACTATTCGCGCGAGGAATCAAATTCCGGGGAATGACAGGGTTATTTGAATATCTCCAGATAACATCTTGCGAACCTGCCGGACGATCTTGCCAGGGCATATTAGGAATCGCAGAACCAACAATTTTTACGCGCATGCGTGTTCCTCCTGAGGATGTGATGATAATTTGAATAACATGAGGCATAACGGGTGAAATACAATTGCTATTAAATTAATAATATTAACTAAATAAATCTATCTATTTGTGTCAAGTATTTTTTATGCTTGATCAAAAAAGGCATCTAATTAGCAGTAATTAAACCATATATACAAAAGATCATCCGCGCCAATGCCATTTAACGTATGCCTGTACAGAACATTTTATGCTGTATAAACTTAACGCCAATAAAATAATGATTATTCATTTGACAAAATTCAGGGAGGAAATAAATTAATCAAATATCTAAAATTAAGATAACCTCTGTTAAAATGCGAGTGCGATCATGCTTACTGGAACACGTTTAGAAGATACGCGAATTTACAATCGAAAAATTATTATTGAGGCCATCCGACGCCACACCCCAATTTCTCGCGCGGAAATCGCGCAGATGACCGGGTTGACAACTGCCACCATTTCCAATTTAACCGCTGAATTGATCGATGAGGGATTTATTCTTGAAAGCGGACGCAGAAAAGGATTGCGCGGACAACCCGCGATTGAATTAGAGCTCAACCCAAACGGGCGGTTTTCAATCGGCTTCGAAGTTGGCCGCCAGAACCTCTGCGGCGTGCTGATCAACTTGACAGGACAAATTCTTGAAGAGACTTCGGAGGAGTGGGAGTATCCGCCGCCAGAAATCGCCATGCCGATTATGACGCAGCGGATTCAACGCTTTCTCAACCATTCGGAGATTTCCCGCGACCGCGTCTTAGGCATCGGCGTCGCGATGCCCGGCCCATTTTTGACCAAAGAAAAGCAGATCGTTTCTCCAATTGATTTCCCGCAATGGAACAATTTTCCAGCAAACGAAAAACTGAGCGGAGAATTTCATCTTCCCGTGATGGTCGAACATGATGCGATGGCGGCAGCGCTTGGCGAACTGTATCACGGGGCGGGGCGGACATTTCGAGATTTTTATTACATCCATTTGACCGGCGGCATCGGCGGCGGCATGATTCTCGATGGGCATCCGTATTCGGGATTTTCTCAGAATACCGGCGAATTAGGCTGGATGCGGCATCCATCGAAAGGACGGCGAACCTTGATCGGAAATTATTTGGGATTGAAGCCGCTGTATAATTTTTTGAAAGGGTGCGGCATTACAATCGCTCATGTCAACGAATTAGAAGCCTTGTTTCTTGAGCAGAATCCGTATCTCTGGGAATGGCTGAATGAAGCAGTAGATTGTCTCGATATGCTCGTGGATGGAATCAATGCGATTTTAGGCCCGGAGGCGATTTTTTTGGGCGGGCATTTTCCCGCCAATATTTTTGATTATCTGATTGAACGCCTTCAAATTGAAGCGACGGCGGCGCGAGCCTCGCAGCCCGACCGCTATGGCAGCTATCAGGCGAAAATGCTGCGCGCCACAGCAGGCGATTTTTCGTCCGCGCTTGGCGCGGCCTCGCTGCCGCTCTACGAGACGTTTTCGACTCGTTCCAGCCTGACGGTCAACTCCGACAACGATTCGGAATAATACCAATTGCGGTCAATTCGATCATATTCGCCAGATCACGGAAGAGACGCCCCGGCTGGGGCGTCTCTCCATCTGATTATTCTAATCCTTTGACAAATTCCTTCAAAAACTGTCGGAACTCATAGCCCAAATCTTCGCGCGCAACGGCGAATTCGACTTCCGTCATCAGATAATCGAGTTTATTGCCAATGTCGTAGCGTTTTCCCTCGAATTTGAACGCCAATATTTCTTCCTGCTTGCACATGGCCCGCAGCGCGTCGGTCAATTGAATCTCGCCGCCTTTGCCGGGCGTCGTGCGATCCAAATAATCGAAAATCTCCGGCGTCAAGATATAGCGTCCGCCAATCGCTAAGCGGGACGGCGCTTCTTGTGGCGTCGGCTTTTCAATCAAATTGAAGACGCGAAACAGCGATTCGCTGATCGGAGCCGCATCAACAATCCCGTAGCGCTCGACTTTTTCCTGCGGTACTTCTTCAACGCCGATCATCGGGCGCTGATACAGATTGTAGGCGTCAACCATCTGGCGCACGCAAGGCGTTTTGCTTTTGACAATGGTGTCGCCCAATAACACGACAAACGGCTCGCTGCCGACAAAATGCCGCGCATAGCGGATGGCGTCGCCGAGGCCGTTCAACTCTTTCTGGCGGATATAATGCAAGTCTGCCATATTCGCGATTTCCTGGACTTCTTTCAAATGCTTCAGCTTGTTTTTCTGCGTCAGATCGGCTTCTAATTCGAATGACCGGTCAAAATGGTTCTCGATGGCCTGTTTTCCTTTGCCGGTAATCACAAGAATCTGAGAAATGCCGGACTTGACCGTTTCTTCAATAACATATTGAATTGTTGGCGTATCAATAATCGGTAGCATCTCTTTCGGTTGCGCTTTCGTCGCAGGCAAAAACCGGGAGCCAAACCCGGCGGCTGGAATGACAGCTTTTTTAATCATAATGGTCTCTCTCCTGAAAATAGAATTTTCATACATCGTGGCATCGGTCGGCACTATATGCACAACTCCTCTTCGGCCTGCTCTGGCGGCGCAAAAATAATTGGCTTAATGACGCGAGCGTTTAATTTCGCCATTTCCTGAACAAGCATGTCATACATCTTGTCATCAACGTAAATTCCGACAATCGCCCCGCCAGAGCCGCAAAACTTGGAAGACGCGCCGACATTGCGGGCACAGTTGATTAAATCCCAATTGCGCTTGCTGATATTATAAATCGAAGCTCTGAGATTGAAATTCTGATTGATCAGGGCGTTCATGGCAGGCAGATCGCCGGTCATCAGCGCTTCTCTGAAACGCGTCGTAATTTCTCCGAATTGCCGCATGGCGTCATGCACCTGTCTATCGCCATTATCGTAGCGTTGGCGAATATTGTTATGAAAGACTTCCGTCCCTTCGCTTAATTCTTCGGAATACGCGATATACAGGTTCGGAACGGCGGGCGGCGTCAACGCTTCATAGATGCCGTAGCCGTATTCTTCCATGTGTTCCCGGTTGAAATCCATATACACAATATTTTCATACACTTGCACGACGCGATCTTGCAAGCCCGCGCTGATGCCGAGTTCCTGTGTTTCTACCGAAAGAATCAGATTTGCCAGGATCGGTTTTTCAATTTCGACCTGATAGAATTGCATTAATGCTTTCATGACCGACGTGATAATGGCGCTTGAGCCAGCTAATCCGACGCGAAGAGGGATATCGGAATCATAGGAAATCGTAAAATTTTTGTTTTCCAACGAAATATTTTCCCGCTGGCAGTAGTCGTAAAATTTTTTAATCGCCGCTTTAATCAGGCGAACCCCGCCGTAATATCCGGAAAATTTGATGTCTTCGATCAGATGCCGCATGGAGGCGAACATGACCTGATCTTTGCGGTGAAATTTGATTTCTAATTCTGGCGATTCGTATAAAATAATTTTGGCGGCAAAATTGCGGACGGAAAAGGCAATGGTCTTGCCGAAATAGCCATCGGACGGATTGCCAATCAGCCCTGCTCTGGCAGGCGTAACGGTCTGAATAATCATAATCTGCGCGGATGACCAGCAAACGCCTCGCCTGTCAACGGGACATCTCCGGTTCACTCGGTTCATGTATAAGGAATGTAAGTAGGCTCTACTATTCTCAGAAATGGTGTATGTATAATAGACACGACTCACAACTTCTATTGAATGACACCTGAGAAAGTCAACTATTTTTTGGTTGTTGCTGCGTCGTGTTCCTGCTCTTCTTTTCTGGATGCGCCCCCAAAAAAACAAAAACCTCCGAAGCGCTGACTGCGCCTCGGAGGTGTGACGATAGAAGATTGATGTGAAGAAAGGGGCTATTTATGCATCCGTTTTCTGGCGGATACGACCAGCACAACGAAACCGCTGCCGATTAAGAAGAGCGTGCCTGGCTCAGGAACTGTTGACGGCGGCACCACAACTTTTTCAGTTTCGATCTTTAACGTGATCCCATCATTCCAATAGTGGCAATCGGCGTCAAACGCGAGTCCGAGCAGCCCATTCGCAGCAAACGTTGTTAACGTGGCAAGTTCCGCAGCATCAAAGGTATAAACAATGTCCTGGGGAATTGTGGAGAGGTTATGCCAGTGATGTAACAAGATACCCATGCCATCAAAATTGTCGCCGTCCGCTTGCCCATCATAATATGATTTCACGCCCAAATCGGTGTCGTCTAACAGGTGCACATAGAGGTCATTGGTATTGTTGTCCCAATTGCAAATATTATCAAACACCAATGAAGCGCCCACGATCCGTTCCCCGGTCGGGACAGCCCAATTGAACCCCCAGGTATAGTTGTAATAGTGATCCAAATCGTTTAAGTCATTCGGATCGCCAGAACCATCGTTCGGTTCAAAGGTATATGAGAGCGCCTCAGCAGAACCTGCCAATCCGATGGCGAACATTGTAATAAGAAAAAGCAACGTAAATTTTTTCATGGTAATTTCTCCTGTTATTGGATTATGTTAACGCATGTATAAAAAATAATATGTTATTGACTGATGTTACGCAGCGCCGCCGACAATTCCCCTCCTGGGAGGGGCAAGGGGTGGGTTCGTCCGTGAGTGATTGCTCGTGTCAAGAACCC
>DF820459.1:801944-803386 GCA_000739515.1 Candidatus Moduliflexus flocculans | reverse complement strand
GGGTTCTTGACACGAGCAATCACTCACGGACGAACCCACCCCTTGCCCCTCCCAGGAGGGGAATTGTCGGCGGCGCTGCGTAACATCAGTTATTCAATAGGGCTTCAATCAAATCTTCAACGGCATCATCGTATCATTATGGCCGCAATAACGCCTGAATAAATCAGTTCGCCCTGGAATGCTCGCGCCGAAAATACTTGACAGATTGCCGATCTACCGGAATGTTGCGCGTTTTAGCGACATTCAACAGTGAGACTCTTTACGATGAATGATTGGTGTGACAATCGCCCGGCCAGAATTTCCCCTGACCGGGCGATCAACAGAATACGTCATCCAACGAGAAGCAGCGCGTCCTCAAGTGCGCTCATTTCGGCTTGAAGATCGGAGGAAAGCTCATCTAACACATCCGTATGCTGCGTGTTGACTTTCAAATTCGAAATTTTCAGCCGCATGGATTCCAGCGCCGCATTCATGCCGCTAAGCGAGGCGCGGCATTGCGCCAAATTCTTTTCGGTTTTCAGCAGTTCTTGCTGCGTCTGCCGCGCCCGTTGCAGCGATTTTATGGCCGCATTCCGCGCCGTGTCGTCGCTATCCGGACGTTGCACCGCACGCGTCAAGCCTCTGATCGTTTTGGACAGGTCTTTATCATCAACATGCCGCCGCGCGGCTTCCAATTCCCGCGTCGTTTCTAATAATTGCTCGGATTTACTCATCATCTCGCGCAATTTTCCCCGCCATTCCTGCCGGTACTGCTCGAACACATAGCCTTTGCTGCCGCGCAACTGCTGCTGCAACAAGCTGTGCGTCCGGGCGATCTGTTTCGCGAGTTCGGTCACTTCCGGCGACAAGCCTTCGGGAATGCGGCGGAAAGCATTTTTTAATTCGCTGCGCTGCCGCCATTCCTCGAAATAGTCGCGCAGTTCGCGCTGTTTCAACAAGGCGAATGCCCCGGCGCTCAGGCAGAATCCTCCGAAAAAGCCGAGGGCACCAAAGCGCGTCAACGCGCCGCTGCCAATTTCTTTTTGCGCCGCGTCATAACCGCGCTGATAGGCCGTCGCGCTCTCTTCTTTAGCGGTATTGTAGCCATTTGCATAGCCGGAATCATAAGCCTCTTTCCGCATTTGTTCGAGCGTGGCGGACGGAATTTGCGGCGCAGGCGAAACCGGCGGGCGAAGTCTGGAAGTGACTGTCACTCCCGCAATCAGCAGGGAAAATACGCTGACACCGATAAGAATGGATCGTTTAATAGATTGTGTCATGATCAGTCATTATCAAAAGCCCTGTCAGGGGTTAACCCCCTGCCAGGGCTGGATTTCAAGTGTAAAATACAACATCGGTAAAATAATTATATAACTGATGTTACGCAGCGCCGCCGACAATTCCCCTCCTGGGAGGGGCAAGGGGTGGGTTCGTCCGTGAGTGATTGCTCGTGTCAAGAACCC
>DF820459.1:797859-801476 GCA_000739515.1 Candidatus Moduliflexus flocculans | reverse complement strand
TCCCCGAAGGGGAGGGGTTTTTCACCCCCTCTCCTTTGGAGAGGGGGCAGGGGGTGAGGTCGAACAGACGGGCGTTTCAGGAATATGCCCGCGTAACATCAGTTATATAAATGATTGGTATGATTTGACAAGCAAATTGTGTCCTTCTTATTCAAGACATCGCAAAAAACTACACCGAACCAGGTTATCTATTCGTTACCTTCTTCAATTCGATGTGGTTTTTGTTTTGTCAAGCGTTTTTATGTTCCATCGCCGTATTTTCTTCGTAAAATCTTCATATTTCTCCTTGACCATCGCGTCGAACTATAGAGGATTGTTTTCTGTACGCCAGACCTCACAGGTCTCAAAGACCTGTGAGGTCTTTACCTCCAGAAAAATCGGTCAACGCAGGAGAATATCATGATACGAGACGCAATGATGCAAAGAATTGGGCGCTATCTGCCCGCAGAAGATTCCCAACTCGCCGCATTTATCAAGGATTTGATTGTGCTGCTGAAAATCGTTCGTGCGTTGGCCGTGCTGGTCGGCGTTTCGATTATCTGGGATGCCTGGCAGCGGGTAAACGGCGTGACGCGGCTCTTTCCGCCGCCGGTTGTCAAGGGCATTTTGAAAACTTTCGAATTTTTTTGGCCGTTTTTTCTTGAATTATTTCAGGCATCCATATCCTATCTCTTGCAGCCGATTCTGGCGTGCCTGCTGATTGCGCTGCTGACGAAATCGGCCTTCTGGCGCAAGTTCTGGTATGTCGTCTGCCTGTCGTGGTATCTGCTGGATTTTCTTAATGCCGCGCAGCGAATGCGCTGGGATGAATATCATTTGTTAATATTACTGATGTTGCAGGCGTACCTTTTTTTGCTCTGGCTCTTTCCGCAAGAAATCTGGAATCTGATTGGATTGAGCCTGTCGTGCGTGTTAGGTGTGGTGATTCTGATCATGCCAGATTTGCCGACCGCGTTTGACGATTTCGGCATGTTCGGCGCAATATTGGCCTTTTTTTTAGGCTACGTTAACGCCGTCGCCAGCCTCGTGCAGCGGGTGGCGCATTGGCTTCGTCGGTAAGCGCGTTCCGACATGCTCAACGAACTGGTTTTTTTAGTAACTCATGTTACGCAGCCGATTCGAGACGAATGACCGCACCCTCCCCTCCGGGGAGGGGTTGGGGGTGGGTTCTTGACACGAGCAATCACTCACGGACGAACCCACCCCTTGCCCCTCCCAGGAGGGGAATTGTCGGCGGCGCTGCGTAACATCAGTTAGTAATACCAATCGTGTTTGAAAAGATCATAAATTCCGTAGAGACGCTCCGGCGGGGTGTCTCTACCGCAAAGACGCAAAAAGGTAAATTGTAAATGCCGTATGAAAACATCGTCGTTGACCTTAGTTCTCGTTAGCGTGATTACCCTGATGACGGTTCTCTCGATTTTCTTGATGTACCAACTCTGGATGGCCGGGCCGGAAGACGCCCGCTTGACCGAAGCGAAAATTCAGACGCAAATCGAAAATCTCAAATGGTATTCCTCCGCGTATAAAGTCGCGTTTGTCGCAGTGTTGACGGTGCTGCTGATTTCCGTGCTGTTTCTCGCGTACAGCGTGGCGCAGAGCCGCCTCAAAAAAGCGTCTGTGCATACCTATAAAATCGGCAAAAATAATGAGGTCGTCGTGCATGAAAAGGATTTATCGCTCGCCGCGCCGATTGCAATGGGACTGATGAACGCGGAACAATTGAAGCAGATGAATGGCGGCGTGGAGCGGGCGTTCGAACTCTACACCAGAATGGCTGAAGTCCAGACCAAACAGATGCAGGCGATCATCGGACGCAAGGGAATGCCGCAGATTCTGACGCCGAACGATGCGCCCGCGCAGCCGCTTCCCGCGTCGGCGGAAAATGGCGCGCCGCTGTTGCAGAGCGTGCCGACCTTTCGAACGCTTTTAGAATCGGGCGAAATTTCGCGCGGCAAACCGATGATTCTCGGCTTTGAAAACGGCCAGCCCCGACGCGGCTCGTTCCTCGATATTTATTCGGCGGCGGTCGCCGGAGAATCGGGGAGCGGCAAAACCGCGACGCTGCTCTATTTGATTGCCAGCGGCATGGTCTCCGGCGCGGTGCGCTATGTCGGCATTGACCCGCACTATCCGCACCCGAAATCGCTCGGCTTCAAAACCAAACCGCTCTGGGAAAACGGGCTGATGAAAATGGCGACCTACAAAGACGACATGCTTGTCGCGCTGAAAGAGGTGGAACAGACGATTGACCGGCGCTTGAAGCAAATTGACAAAGACGACACGCCGATGGTCTTAGTGATTGACGAGTTGGCGTTTCTTGCCAAGACCTCGATTGGGAGCGCGGTGGCACACACGATGGAGCGGATTTCCACCGAAGGCCGCAAATGTGCGGTCTATATGCTGGCATCGTCACAAACCTGGCTCGTGGCGCGAACCGGCGACAGTTCCGCCGTGCGCGACACGCTGACCAGCGCCTTCGTGCATCGCATCAAGCCGAAACAGGCGAATCTGCTGCTGCAAGACAAAGACGAAGCGGAAAAGGTCAAACGCTTTCTGAGGCAGCCCGGCGACGTGCTGCTTTGCCCGGTTGGGGACGATTCCGCGATCTGCAAAATGCCGTTCACCACTGACAGCGACATGGAATTCGTGGCCGAGATGCTGCGCGGCGAGGCGATCACGGTCACGCCGCAGCCAGACGCGCTGCAAAACGCTCAGCCGCCGAAACCGTTGCCGCAATGGGTCTCTGCGCCGTTCGACGCCAATTTGCTGACGGTTGACGTGCTGAAAGAAAAAATGGAAGCCTCGCCGCTCGGCGCGGCAGGCTGGCAAAAGCAGATGTGCGCCGCCAGCGGCGTCTCTGAAAAATTGCTCGCCGAACTTCTCGCCGGACGCAAAAAACTGACGATTCAAACCGCGAAAAAGCTTGTACCGTACCTGTTTGATGAGATCTCGTAAAATTCGCACTGTGTTCAGATTATATTCTGTAGCCCCGCCCTACGTGGCGGAAAATTAAGGACAATTCCCGCCACGTAGGGCGGGGCTACCGCTATGTATAGAGAGGAAAAATGAACGTTTGGAAAATCGAACGATCTACAAAACAATATGCCCCATCATTCAACAAAGCCGTTGATCTGGTTGCCCGCGAGAGGAAATATTTGGCGACCGTTGAAGGCTTTTCATTGGAAAGTTCGCTCAATTATGTCACATTCATGGAAGAACATGATTATCCTCAATATTTCGCCATCTCTGACGAGGACGTTGTGGTTGGCTGGTGCGATATTACGCCAAAATCCATCCCGGAGTTTCGTCACGTCGGCGTCTTGGGAATCGGGATTATAGCCCCGTTCAGAAACCAGGGAATTGGACGCGCCTTGCTCGAAACAACCCTTCAGCACGCCAAAAAGAAATCTGGCGTCGAGCGAGTTGAATTGCTCGTCTTTGCTTCAAATCAACGCGCTATCGAACTTTATAAAAAATGTGGATTTGAATATGAAGGAGAAAAGCGGAAGGTAAGAAAAATTGATGGGCGCTATGAAAATGAAATATTGTAACTACACAGCCTATGTTGTATTGGGGAGAGCCTTGAAGGTGTTTGTCAAGGCTTCAAGGACGTT
>DF820459.1:761476-797446 GCA_000739515.1 Candidatus Moduliflexus flocculans | reverse complement strand
TTTATACTCGTGTTTCTTGACTAAAATCAAGTAAAATTTTATCAGAATATGATGCCTGTGTAGTTACGAAATATTAATGGCAACACTCTTTATTTAGCATTCGGCAAAGACCTCACAGGTCTTCAAGACCTGTGAGGTATCTCCAATCTAATTTTTATGGCTAACCACAAAAACACGCTCTATTACGGCGATAATCTGAAAATCCTGCGGGAATATCTCGCGGACGACAGCGTTGATTTGATTTATCTTGATCCGCCGTTTAATTCGAATCGCAATTATAACGTCCTGTTCAAGGACGAAAGCGGCGCGGATTCCGCTGCGCAGTTGATGGCGTTCGACGACACCTGGCATTGGGATAACGCCGCCGCCGACACCTATCATGAATTGATTGCCACCGCTGCGCCGCATATTGTCGGCATGATCGGCGCGTTTTACGGCTTTATCGGCACGAATCAGATGATGGCGTATCTCGTCATGATGACGGCGCGGCTGATTGAACTGCATCGCGTCTTGAAGCCGACCGGTAGCCTCTATCTACACTGCGATCCGACCGCGAGTCATTATTTGAAAATCGTCTTGGACACGATTTTTGGGTCACAAAATTTTAGGAATGAAATTATCTGGAAACGGCAATCTGCCCACAATGACGCCCGCAAGAAATATGCGGTCATTACAGATTCGATTTTTTACTACGTCAAATCAGACAAAGCGCCGTTCGACGTGGTCAGAAAACCGCTTGAAGACAACTATGTCGAATCCGCGTATCGGCATATTGACGAAGATGGACGGCGGTATCGTTTAAGCGACTTGCGAAGCCCGAATCCACGCCCGAATCTGATCTATGAGTATAAAGGCTACAAACCCCATCCGAATGGGTGGGCTGTATCGCGTGAAAAAATGGAACAGCTTGACAGTGAAAATCGCTTGCATCTTCCGAAAAAACAGGATGGCCGCATCCAATTGAAACGGTATTTGGACGAAAATGCAGGGCAAGCTGTTCCGAATCTCTGGGATGATATTTTGCCGCTTCATGGTTCTGCCACAGAATTGCTTGGCTATCCAACACAAAAACCAGTTGCCCTTTTAGAGCGGATTATCGCCGCCAGCAGCAACGAAGGCGACGTGGTGCTTGATCCATTTTGCGGCTGCGGCACGGCGATTCACGCCGCGCAGAAACTGAAGCGGCGCTGGCTCGGCATTGACATTACGCATCTCGCCATCGCCTTGCAGAAATACCGCCTCAAAGACGCATTCGGCTTGATTGAAAAGGACGATTACAACGTGATTGGCGAGCCGGAAGACCTGCAAGCCGCGCAACAGCTTGCGCTGGATGACCGCTATCAATTCCAATGGTGGGCGCTGTCGCTGATTCAGGCGCAGCCGCTTGGCGGCGATACCGGCAAAAAGCACGGCAAAAAAGGCGCGGATAAAGGGATTGACGGCATCATCTCATTTGTTGATGATCCGAAAAATAAACCGAAAAAGCTGATTGTTCAGGTGAAAAGCGGCAAGGTCAAAAGCGGCGACCTTCGCGATCTTGTCGGCGCGATTGACCGGGAACACGCGGCGATGGGCGTCTTTATCACGCTGGAAGAGCCGACGAAAGAGATGTTGAAAGAAGCGCTGTCCGCCGGATTGTATCATTCGCCTAACTGGAACAGAGACTATCCACGATTACAAATTTTGACAATTGAGGCATTATTGGCCGGGGCAGCCGTCAACATGCCGCCCACCGCCAAAACCTATAAAAAAGCGCAGAAAGAAACTATTCAAGATGGAGAACAACAATCGTTTTTATAATCCGCCCAGACCTCACAAGTCTTCAAGACCTGTGAGGTCTTTTAAGGAACTCAATGTATGAAGATGCACCTGCTGTTTGACCTGGATGGGACGCTTGGAAACACCGTCCCGCTCTGTATCGCAGCCTTTCGCGAGGCCATTGAACCGCTCGCTAAGCGAACGCTGTCGGATGAGGAAATTATCGCCACCTTCGGCCCTTCTGAAGAAGGCACGATTCAGGCGTTGATCCCAGACCTCTATGAAGAAGGCATGATGCGGTATATCGAGAGCTATCAACGCCAGCATATCCTGTATCCTGAGGCGTTCGAAGGCATTCCCGGCCTCCTCGCGTATTTGAAACGGCAGCAATGTTATGTGGGCATGGTCACGGGAAAAGGGCCGAAAAGCACGCAGTTGACGCTGGCGTCGTATGGCCTGCTTGATTATTTTGATTGCGTCAAAACCGGCTCAATCGCCGGCCCGGTCAAGCGGGAGCGCATCGAAGAAGTGCTTGCCGAAACGGGACTGCCGCGAGAAGAATTTATTTATATCGGCGACGCGCCGACTGATATTATCGCGGCGCGCGCCTGCGGAATTCGCGCCGTTGCCGCGGCCTGGTCGCCGGATGCCAACGCGGCTGCGCTCGCTCAGCGTAAGCCTGATTATCTGTTCACATCAGTCTCAGAATTTTTTCAGATGCTGATTGATCAATTCGAAGATCGTGTCGTATAGAGACGCACAGCCGCGCGTCTCTACATTATACACCTGGAGGAAAATTATGAAACGCATCATTGCCGCACGCGAACAGTATCGACTTGAAGTTGATCCTGCCAAAAATCGAATTTATTACACGATGAGCGGATTCTGGCGCGATCCCGCCGATTTCCCTGATTATTTCGAGGATTATAAAAAGGCTGTCGCCGCCGTTCGCCCTGGTTTTACCGTATTGACCGATGTCCGCGAGTTTAAAGCGCCTGCTCAGTCTGTAAAGCCGCTATTTGATGAACAGCAGCGGCGATTAAATAAAGCCGGTTTGAAGAAAGTCGCCGAAGTATTCAGCCAAAATGCCATCGTGAAACTGTCGCTCGACCATATCGCCAAACGTTCTGGTATGCAAAAACGCGATTTTACGGATTTTGCAGACGCGGAAGCGTGGCTGGATGAAGAGTGACCTGAAGTCGTCAGGCGCCTTGATGAAGATTACATATTTAATTCGGCAATCTCGCTCGTTGAGCTTGTCGAAACGAGCGGGACATATTCCCTTCGACACGCTCAGGGAACGGCGCATTGGTATCACCGGAATAACTTTTTAATATTCATGAAGGTGTCTGACAACGTAGTACATCGTTTCATGAGTTTTTAGGAGGACTGAGGAGTGTCAAATCTTGATTTGACTGGCGAAATCAAGATTTCGCACTCCTAAAAATTAACGAAACAGTGTAGTAGAAGGGCAACCACAAACGTTATGGAACATTCATCGAAAAAAGTCATCTATGCGGCATTTGCCGGGAATTGTCTCATCGCGCTGACCAAATTTATCGCGGCCTTTATCACCGGCAGTTCGGCGATTCTCTCCGAAGGCATCCACTCTGTTGTGGATACCGGCAATCAACTGCTATTGCTGTACGGCATTGCCCGTGCTCAGCGGCCAGCAGACGAGGATCATCCGTTCGGGCATGGGAAAGAGCTATATTTCTGGAATTTTATGGTGGCGATGCTGATTTTCGCGGTTGGCGCGGGCGTGGCGCTTTATGAAGGCATTCTGCACCTGCTCAAGCCCAGCCCGCTTGAATCGGGGTTGATCAATTACATCGTGCTAGGCATGGCATTGCTTATTGAAGGCGGTTCGTGGTATGTCGCGGTCACGGAATTCGCCAAGCAGAAAGGCTCGTTAGGGTATATCGAAGCTGTCCGGCAGGGCAAAGACCCTTCGATGTTCATGGTGCTGTTTGAAGATACGGCGGCCATGCTCGGTCTGTTAGTCGCCTTTATCGGCATTTTGTTAGGCCATTTGACCGGCAATCCGTATTTTGACGGCGCGGCGTCCGTGATAATCGGCCTGATTTTAGGCGGCGTGGCGCTCTGGCTGGCCTACGAAACCAAAGGGCTTCTGATTGGCGAAAGCGCTCAGAAACATGTGGTTCAAGGCATCCGGCAGATGGCTGGCGCGTTCAAAGAGATTGAGCATATCAATGAAATTCTGACAATGCATCTTGGGCCGGATTGCATTCTCGTCAATCTCAGCGCCGATTTCGCAGACGCCATCTCCGCCGCCGAGGTGGAACAAGCAATTCGCGCCTTAGATCAGCGCATCAAAACGACCTATCCAGAGGTGAAACGAGTGTTTATCGAAGCGGAATCCAGGCGCACGGCTTCTGCAAGCTGACAGATGAGCTGTTCCCGCTGCGTTCGACGCTGTCGAACCCGCGAACATTCCGGCCAGAAAGTCGGCGGTACGTAAACACTTACGATTATTCATAACTCATGTTACGCAGCCGATTCGAGACGAATGACCGCACACTCCCCTCCGGGGAGGGGAGTTCACGATGAGCGTTCCGAACTTAGTGCGTAAGGTCAGTTAGTAAAATGTAAAAAATAACGTCTCTCTTCCCTTCGACACGCTCAGGGAGCGGGACGATGTTCCCTGAGCGTGTCGAAGGGAACATCGTGGGTATTATTTTTTAAACTTTACTTACTTAAAATATAACCACATTTTAACAAATCGCTTATCCAGATGTAACAGAGAATCTTTTGACTTTCAAGACGGGCATGTGGCGTAGATACAAGCGTTTCGTTTCTGCGAGTCATCTTATCCTGAGACCTGCTTAACTCACCATCAAAAGGGGAAAAGACCATGAAAAAATACCTTGGCATCTTAACGTCAGGCGGCGACAGTCCAGGCTTGAACGCTGCAATTCGAGGCATCGGCAAAGCAGCGCAAAGCGCGTTAGACATGGAAGTGATCGGCTTTCGTGATGGCTTTCGCGGGTTAGTTGAAAATCATACGATTCCGCTGGAAGGGGAAATTCTCTCTGATATTCTGACCAAAGGCGGCACGATTCTCGGGACCAGCCGCGACAAACCGCACAAAATGCCGATTGGCGGAAAAATACTCGATATGACTGACGCGATTGTCGAAACGTATCACAAGCATCATCTTGACGTATTAATCTGCCTCGGTGGCGGCGGAACGATCAAAAATGCGTTTCGTCTGATGCAGAGAGGGTTGAATATCGTGACGCTTCCGAAGACGATTGATAACGATGTGGCGATGACGGATATGACGTTCGGCTTCGATACCGCGCTCGGCATTGTGACCGAAGCGATTGATCGCTTGCACAGCACCGCGCACAGCCATCATCGCATCATCGTTGTGGAAGTCATGGGACATAACGCGGGCTGGCTGACGCTCGGCGCAGGGATTGCCGGCGGCGCGGACGTGATTCTGATCCCGGAAATTCCCTATGACATTCAGAGCGTCGCCAAAGCGATCAAACGCCGCAGCCGCTCCGGGAAACGCTTCAGCATCGTCGCCGTTGCCGAAGGCGCGAGGTCTGTCGAGGAGGCGCAGCAATTCACCCAGGCCGAAAAAGAGACGCCAGAAGGAACACCAAAAAAGAAAAAGCCGAAAAAAGAAGAGACTGTGCTGCCAGTCGAACAGCCGGACACTGAGCCGCATGTCAAAGGGAGAACGCTCGTGTTGTCGGAGCAATTGGAAGCGCTGACCGGATTAGAATCGCGCATCACGATTTTAGGGCATTTGCAACGCGGCGGCACGCCCTCCGCCGCCGACCGTTTATTGGCGACGCGGCTCGGCACCGCTTGCGCTCAACTTATTTATGACGGCGTGTATGGCGTGATGGTCGCCTCTCGCGGCGACGGCATCGAACCCGTACCATTAGAACAAGTCGTCGGCAAACGCAAAATCGTACCGCTGGATCACCCCTGGATCCGAACGGCCCGGCTGGTGGGAACGAGTTTGGGGGATTGATGATGAAAACACCTCACAGGTTTGAGAAGCCTGTGAGGTGTCAACTATTCGGTAAACAGCGAGGCGATGTCGTATATTTCGACATCATTGAGCATGGTTTCGTCAGCAGGCCGCGTTTCGAAACGGCTGGCAGCGTCAAGCACTTTCGGCAGGACATGAATATCGCCAACAGTGTTGATAAAGACCTGTGGATTGCCAAGCGCCCAGTGGACGGCATGATCAATGGCGTCCTGATCTTCTAACGGCTCATACCAGGTGGCGCGAGTCGGCACGCGATCTCCCCAGGGGCAGCGGCAGATCGTTTTAATCGTTTGAACCGCCACGTTTCGCTCTTGACACACGGCCAAAAGCCTGTCGAACGACGATTTATATTCCGGGTCCTGCATCAATACAAAATTATATGGCAGCAAAACGCTGTCGAAATCGAACCGCTCGAGGCTGTGAAAATGAATATTCGGCGTCATCATGCCGTGTCCGGTGACGCCGAGAAAACGCACAAGCTTTTGCTCGCGAGCCTCGATAAACGCTTCTAACGCGCCACCTGCGCCCATCGCGATTTCCCATTCTTCCGGCTTGACTAATACGTGCATCTGCCAGAGGTCAACAGAATCCACTTTCATCCGTTCTAAGGAACGGTGCAGTTCTTCTTTCGCCTCCTGATATGTCCGTTTTTCGGTTTTGGTCGCGAGAAAAAAATTTTTGCGGTGTTCTCGCATCCAGGGGCCGATGCGCAATTCCGCGTCGCCGTAGCTGGCCGCCGTATCAATATGATTGACGCCGTGAGCGAGCAGCACTTCCAGCGTGCGGTCTGCCTCGTCTTGCGTCACGCGCCCTAATGAGGCCGCGCCGAACAGCGCGCGCGTGCTTTGATGGCCTGTCCGTCCGAACAATTGCGTTGCGATCATGATAGTCCCTCCCATTCTATCGTGAGTAAATTGAATAGCCCGCCAACGTTTGTAACCTCGCTTGAATTCTGGAACAATCTTTCATATTCAGGATTCTGCATAAAAACCTTGCATAAATCTGTCAAGGGATTCTTCTTTGGATTGAGATCGGGGAAGAAAAAAAGCTGTCAGATACGTTGAACGTGTCTGACAGCTTGCCGTTCGCCGACTCTTATTTCGAGTCAAACGAGTAATGCACGCGCTGATATTGCTTGCGGAACGCTTCAACGTCGGCGGCGATAGATTTGCCGTCCATGAGAATCTGCTTGAAAAAGTCGGCAATCGTGTCCATTTCCGCCGCTTTCATGCCGAAACGGGTCATTTCCTGCACGCCGATCCGGATGCCCGACGGTTTAGTCACGTTGCTCAACGGCTCGAACGGTAGGAGGTTGAAGTTCGTGATAATGTTGTTGTCTTCCAGGCGTTTCGCCGCTTCCGCACCATTGCCGAACGGCGACATATCCACCGCGATCTGATGGCTTTGCGTGAAACCGAATTCCGGCGCTTGCACTTTAAAGCCGCGATCATACATTTTCTGGCCGAGGCATTTGGCGTTGGCAATAACTTGTTTGGCGTACTCCTGGCCGAATTCCAGCATTTCATAGACCGCCACGCCAAGCACGGCGAGCGTGTGCAGATGATGATTCGATGACGCGCCGGGGAAGGTGGCGCGATCCACTTTTTTCCAGTCGGCGTCTTCGAAATTGCTCATCACCACGCCGCGCTGCGAGCCGAAAAACGTTTTGTGCGTGCTGCCGTTCAGAATCACCGCGCCTTCGGCCAACGGGTCTTGAAACTGGCCGCCTGCGATTAATCCCAGCACGTGCGCGCCGTCGTAAATCAGCGTGATTTTGCTTTTCTGGCAAAATTCCGCCAATTCTTTGACCGGTTCAGGAAATAGGAACAGGCTTTTTCCAAGCACCATCACTTTCGGTTTCAGGGCTTTGGCGTATTCAATCGCTTTGTCAACGTCCATGTGATAGCCGTCAGCGGCCAATGGGAAGTTGACGATGTTCGACGTATATTTGCCGACCGATCCGGCGCGATGATGGCTGATATGTCCGCCGCCCGGCGTGGAATTCACCATCACCACGTCGCCCGGCTTGATGAACGTGCTGAACACAGCATCATTCGTTAAATTGCCGCTGATCGGTCGCACATCGGCCTGACGGCAATGGAACAGCTTTTTCACGGCTTCTGTCACGCTTGTTTCGATTTGATCGATCATCGCCGTGCCTTGATAATAGCGTTCGCCCGGATGACCTTCGGCGTAGCGATGGGCAAAATCCGACGCCATCAGATTCCGCGCCCGCTGGCTCAACACGTTTTCGCTGGCAATCAAATTGATCGTGCTTGACCGCCACACATTCTGCTTTTGCGTCAATTCTTCTATTTTGATCACATTCTGTTCGTACATGGTTTTCGTCCTTTTGGGTGAGAGTGGTTATGAAAATGAGGAGTTCGCGGCCTTCTTTCAAGGAAAGGCAGGCGTTCTCTCTCGCGGCATCACGCATAACGCTCATTTCTTCGAAATAAAACCGGGAAAAAATTGTCAAGCGTTTTTCATGTTCTGCCGCTATCTGAGAACGAGTTACCGAATGATGACGCACTCCGGGCAGGCGTGTTGCAGTTCTTCGATATCGAGTTTGCTGACGCGGGTATTCCGGCAGACGACCACCCGAAGTTGTGACAGACAGCGAAGCGGCAGCAGGCTCGATACAGCGGTATTATGGCAGGCGAGCGTTTCTAAATTCAGCAGGCCGCTCAGGGCGTCAAGCGTTTCGATTGGCGTGTCATAGCAGACCAATTTTCGCAGGTTCGCCAAATGGCGGAGCGGCGCAAGCGACCGAATCGCGGTGTGATGGCAATCCACGACCTGGAGTTGTTTGACGTAACGCAGCGGCGCTAAACTCTTGATCTGCGTTTTGTGGCAATCTAAACTTTGCAGGGAGGTTAATTCAATCAATGGCGTCAGGTGCGTAATCGGTTCGCCGCCGCAATGCAACTCGTCCAGGTTTAAAATTTTGAGCAGCACTTTTTCATTCATATCGCTGCGCACGCCGACAGCGCGTTTGAATGCCTGCTGCCAGGGTTTGTCTAACTTTGTCCACCAGGTTTTTTCCGGCTCGCCGATGCGGGTATGCGACAGGCTCGGCTGAAGCATGGCAGGCTGCGTGTAGTCAATCTCCGTCTCATCTGTAATCAGGCCGAGCGCAATCGCCCACGATTCCACCGCCCATCTCGCCTCTTGTTCGGAAATGCGGAGATGCGAGCGCACCTGGGCGGCTAACCGGATAAACACGTCGTTGTCAGGCGGCGTTTCTTCTTCCGCCAGCAATTCTTCCGGCACGCGCTCTTTATATGCGCCGAACAGGAGGTTGACTTCGCGCCGCTGCTCCGGGCAGAGATTCCTCAGCAATGGTTCCAGGCGTCTCGGTTGGGCGCAAATTTCGCGTCCATATTCATGGAGCAGCGTTTGTAATTGTTGGCGCGGCACATCATCTGGCATACGCAGCCTCCTCGTATCAACGTTCGAATCTCTTATCGCAACCAAACCCAATCATCACTTCTTACCATCGTTGTTGATATTTTGACAAGGAAATTTTTCAGAAAACCTCGCCTGTTTAGACAAAACGCCGAAAAAACCGCCCTTTGAATTTCGCGCTGCTCTGAAATTCTCAGAATCTCTAATCGCGATTGCAAAAAAATGTTGACTTGAAACGAGGAATATGATTTATAGAGATCACATGCATTTTATGACAATAATCGGGCGGTTATCACTATTTCAAGCATGAGGGAACTCTGTTATGTTTAAGTCGGTGCGCGCAAAGTTGACGTTTTTCTTTATTATTTTTTCACTGTTTCCATTCATCATTCTCTATGTCGCCTCAGGATTTCCAAAAATCGCGATCACGCATATACTTGCCGTTGCGATATCCCTGGTTGTAACCCTGATTCTGGGGTTGATTATTGGCGGAAAATTTGCCCAGCCCATCAACGCTGCGTCAGGGTTGCTCTGGAAAATCGCTCATGGAGAAATCAGCCCTGCGTATAACGACTTTATTCCAGAAGATGAGCGCGGTCATTTGATTCTTGCCTCTCGCGAACTTGCAAAATATTTAAAGACCATTAAAGATTATCTTCAGGCGCTGGCTCGCGGCGATTGCTCGCAAGAATTTCAAACCACCCAGAAAACCGATGAATTCGGGCAAGCATGCAGCGATGTATCGCACTATGTCAAACATCTTTCGAAAGTAACCAGAGAGTTGGCGGATCGTTCTGGCAATGGCTACGATGTTCCGTTGTTTTCAGACCGAGATCAGATTGGGTTAGCGCTTAAACGAATTGCCAGCGGATTACATGATATTTCCGGACGATTTAAAAATTCGATAGAACACATTTTAAGCACAAGCCAGGAAGTCGTTAATCGTTCCAGCGCGGAAATTCAAAGCATTGAGAAACTTCTCACCTCCGCCGAAGGCACCTCCTCATCAATGGCGGAAATGCAAGCAAGCGTTGAAGAAGTCGGCATGAACATCGAAGCGTTAGCCGCCTCCATCGAAGCAACGTCCACCTCGATCAGCCAGATGGGCTCATCTATCAGCCAGGTCACGCGCAATTCCGAAAAGCTCTCCGAATTCGTAGAAAAAACCTCTGTGATTATTGCGCAGGCCGTGACGGCGATGGAAAAGGTGTCGGAGAACGCCGAAAACGCCAAAATCCTGTCAAGCGATACGATGCGTGACGCTTCGCGCGGCCAGGAAGCGATGAAAAGCATGAGCGACAGCGTCGAATTGATCAGCAGCACGGTTGAATCGGCGTCGGAAGTTATTCGCCAGCTTGAAGCGCGATCTGACGAAATCGGCGGCGTGTTGGATGTCATTGACGAAATTGCGGATCAAACTTCGTTGTTAGCCTTAAACGCTTCAATTATCGCGGCGCAGGCCGGAGAACATGGGCGCGGATTCGCCGTTGTTGCCGACGAAATTAAAGACCTGGCCAATCGCGTGTCCGAATCCACCAAAGAAATTTCCCGCATCGTCAAAACCGTACAGCAAGATTCCGCCAGAGCAGTGGAAGCGATGGACAAAGGAAACGTGCAGGTGCAGGAAGGTTTGAAATTGGCGCGTTTAGCCGGAGATGCTCTGGAAAAAATCATTCTCGGCGCGCAATGGTCGGCGAACGTGGCAACCGATATTGCCGACGCGATTCAAGAACAGACGGCCATGAACCAGAGCATCGAAAACTCGATTCAGGATGTCGTCAATGTTGCGACGGAAAACACCAGAGCCACGAAAGAACAAGAAGTCGGCGCTGCTCGCGTGATGGAAGCGGTCGCCAAGATGACCGCGCTGGCAGATCAAGTGCATCGCGCCACGATTGAGCAGACCAAAGGCGCGGCGGAAGTGATTAACGCGACAGAAGATATGTCGTCATTAGTGCGCAACAGCGTCAAAAATACCGAACAACTGATGCAAGCGGCGCAAGACCTCTTCCATCAGGCGCAGATTCTCAACGAAGCGCAGGAGTAAGAAACAAAAATTTCCCTTATTTTTTCGCCAAAAAACGAAGTTTCTCAACGAGGCTTCGTTTTTTGCGTTTTAACGGCAGGATGAATTCGAATCGAAAACATTGGAACGAACAACACCAACGCTTGCAACGCGCTCTTGCAAAAGCCGAAGAACATGGCGCAGCCATCGAACTTTTTTTGAGCCAGCATGCGATGGTACACGCTTCGGCGATGTCTGACGCCGGCCTCTGGTCATTTACCGATGAAATCTGGCAAGATGCGCCCGAAGCCATGATTCGGCGCATTCCGCAAAATTGCCATCATTCGATTGCCTGGGTTTTCTGGCATCTCGCCCGCATCGAAGATGTCACGATGAATTTTTTAGTTGCCGCCAGCCCGCAGACGCTTGATCAGAATAATTGGTTCGAGCGGATGAATATCCCGTTTCGCGATACTGGCAACGAAATGCCTGACGCCGATATTGCGCGGTTGAGCGCGGAGATCAATCTTGAGGCATTACAGGCGTATCGGGTGGCAGTTGGGCGCAAAACGCGCGAAATCGTACAACAACTTCGACCGGAAGAAGTCAAAGAGAAAGTCAAGCCTGAACGTCTGCAACGTATTCGCGACGAAGGCGCGGTTGTCGAAACCGCTCATTATGTGCTTGATTATTGGGGAAAGCGCACGATTGCCGGCTTGCTGCTGATGCCGCCGACCCGCCATAATTTTCTGCATTCGAACGAAGCGCTGCGCCTGAAACAAAAACGGCGCTGACAACAGAGAAGAGAGACGCCCTAACGGGGCGTCTCTACAGGTTATTCTACAGAATGCCGTTCGTCGCGCACGAGGCATTCTTCCATCATAGACATCCCCTTCGACACGTTCACATCCAGGCCAAATTGCTTGAAACTCATCCCCATCGCGTGCAGCGTGCGGAACAAATTATACGAGCGGCATTGCTCGCCCATCTGCCCGATGCGAATGATATTCAGGCCGAACGCGCCGGAAATTTCGACATGGAACGTATCCGCCATGTAGTTGCGCACAGCGTTGCCATCCACGCCGTCCGGGATGTCAATCGCCACAACTGAATTCAGGCGGTACGCCTTGGGAATAAACAGATGCAGCCCCATCGCTTCGATTCCGGCTTGCAACGCAAGCGAACTGACAGTGTGGCGATGAATCCGGGCTTCGAGCGTTTCTTCGCAGATCAGCCGCAGCGCCTCATGAATCGCTAAAATGCCGGAGACCGGGGCGGTATAATGATAATTGTGTTTATCCCAGAAATTCAGCGCGCGGCGAGCGTCGAGGCACCAGTGCGGACATTTCGCCGGGCGCGATTCCACGACCTTCCAGGCGTCGGACGAAAACGCAATCAGCGATACACCCGGAATCGAAGAGAGCCCTTTCTGCCCGCCGGTCACGACCACATCAAGCTGCCATTCGTCCATATAGAGCGGCATCGTCGTCAACGTGCAGACTGCGTCCACCACCATCAGTGCGCCATGTTCCTTGACAATGCGGGCGATTTCCGGCAACTCCGTATTTTGAATGCCGCATGACGTTTCCCCCTGTACTGTCGTGACCACATCGAAATGTTCCTGATCCAGCACTTCTTTCACCATGGCCGCCGTCACTGGTTGAAGTCCTTCAGGAACAAGATAGCGACAGGTTGCGCCGATGCCTTCCGCCATTTCGCCAAAGCGAGCGCTGAACGTGCCGATTTTCAGCACCAGCACTTTGCGTCCCGGCCAGAGTAGATTCGTCATCGCCATTTCCATTGTGGCAGACGATGGGCCGGAAACGCCGAAAATTTTCTCGCTACGGGTTTGGAAGACATACTGCCCCATAAGTTTAACGCGATCCACGACCCGATTCATTGTCGCGCCGAGGTGATTGATCACCACGCCATTGGCCTGCGCGACCGCGTGCGGAATCGGCACCGGGCCTGCGCCCATCAGCAGCAGTGGCTCTTGCGGCAAAATATCGGATAATGGAACAACCTGCGGAACGTCAACCTTGTGTGTCATAATGCATTGCCTCATGCGCGTCAATTGCCCTCCAGCCCTTGCCGCGCACAATCTCCTCTATTGTCGTTGATGGCGGTTTTTCGGGGGAATAGAACACTGATTGGGCTGATTAGACTGATTTTGACTGATTCGAAAGCACGTTGAAAATTCTCAGCGGAAATCAGCAAAATCAGTCCAATCAGTGTTCTATTTACTCACACCCGGAAGAACCAAAAAGAGTTCTTGACATTTTTTTCAGGTCTTGCCGAAAGATTCGGCAGTATCAGAAAAAAGCCCATGCGGCTGCCGTAAACTTGTCAAGAGAAATTTCCTGATAGGATAACCATTATGAGTATTACTGAAAATTACCAACGCTTGCGCCGCGACATCCCGGAACATGTCACGATTGTGCTGGCCGCGAAAACCCGAACACCTGACGAAGTGCTGGAAGCGATTGCCTCAGGCGCCACCGACATCGGCGAAAATTACGTGCAGGAAGCCGAAACGATGCAGCAGGCGCTCGGCGACGCCGTTCGCCGCGTTCGCTGGCATTTCATCGGTGCGTTGCAGACCAATAAAATCAATAAAGCCCTGCCGCTCTTTGACGTGTTTCAGACCATTGATTCGCTTGAAAAAGCGCAGGCGTTCGAGACTCGCGCCGCACGTTTTGGGCGCGTCTGGCCGGTCTATCTTGAGGTGAATATCGCCGCGGAAATCTCGAAAGTCGGGCTGCCACCGGAATACGAGCAGATCGAGCAGCTTGCGCGACAGATGGCGCAGCTCGAGCATCTGCGCGTCGAAGGCATCATGACGATGGGGATGTTTACGCCCGATCCTGAAGACAGCCGCCCCTATTTTCGTGCCGCCCGCCAGATATTTGACCGTCTCGGCGCGCTGAGCCTGCCGAATGTGACGATGAAAACGCTTTCGATGGGCATGTCCGATTCCTACCGCGTCGCCATTGAAGAAGGCTCGAATATGGTGCGCCTCGGCACGATTGTCTTCGGCGCGCGGCAGTATGCGTAAAAATCGTGATTATTTACGTCGTTTTCGCCGTAGGCGATTCGGTTTTGTAGAACGCGCAGAAAACAGGCATTGTTCGCCGTAGGCGATATGGAGAGCAACCACCACAACCGCTACGCGGTAGAATCCGCGTAGCACTGTCTTCTACAACACCGAAAGCCCTACGGGCTAAATAAGCAGTCAGACGCCTTCAAGGTGTCTGACTGCTCGAACTCTTTCTGGAGAAACCATCCAATGCAACAGACCTACGGATTTACCCTGATCAAAGACCAGACGATTCCTGAACTCAACGCTCGCGCCAAATTATTCCGCCATGACAAAAGCGGCGCGGAATTGCTGTCCGTCGAAAATAGCGACGAAAACAAGGCGTTCGGCATTTCGTTCCGCACGCCGCCCGCCGATTCCACCGGCGTCGCGCATATCATGGAGCATTCGGTGTTGTGCGGCTCGCGCAAATATCCGGTGAAAGAGCCGTTCGTAGAACTGATGAAAGGCTCGCTGAACACGTTTCTGAATGCGATGACGTTCCCGGACAAAACGAGCTATCCGGTGGCGAGTCAAAACGTGAAAGACCTTTATCATCTGATTGATGTCTATTTAGACGCGGTTTTTTATCCTCACATCACGCCGCAGATTTTCATGCAGGAAGGCTGGCATTACGAACTCGACGCGCCGGATGCGCCGATGACCTTCAAGGGGGTAGTCTTCAATGAAATGAAGGGGGCGTATTCTTCGCCGGACAGCCTGCTGTACCGCCTGTCGCAGCAAGCGTTGTTCCCGGATACGATCTATGGCGTGGATTCCGGCGGCGATCCCGACGATATTCCGAATTTGACCTATCAGCAGTTCAAGGCGTTCCATGAAACCTATTACCACCCCTCAAACGCCATGATTTTTTTCTATGGCGACGACGACCCGACGGAACGCCTGCGCTATTTGAATGACTGGCTCAGCGTCTTTGACCGCAAGCCGATTTCCGCCGCTATTGATTTGCAGCAGCGCTTCGCCGCGCCGAAACAAGTCATTCATGCCTATGATGCCGGAGAAGACGCCGAATTGACGCGGAAAGGCATGATTACCATCAACTGGCTGCTGGAAGAAGGGAACGATGTCGAAAAAGCGCTCGGCTGGATTATCTTGAATCATATTCTCGTCGGAACAGCCGCCTCTCCGCTTCGCAAAGCGTTGATTGATTCCGGGTTTGGCGAAGACATTACCGGCGGCGGCTTAGAATACGAATTGCGGCAGTTGTGCTTTTCGACAGGCTTAAAAGGAATCGCGCCGGAAGATGGCGAACGTGTCGAAGAGGTGATTCTTTCGACATTGAGCGCCTTAGCGCAAGGCGGCATTGAGCCGGAGATGATTGAGGCGGCGGTCAATACCACCGAATTCAGCCTGCGGGAGCAGAACACCGGCGGATTTCCGCGCGGCTTGGCGCTGATGTTCACCGCGCTGACCGCCTGGCTGCACGGCCATGACCCTATTGAGCCGCTCGCCTTCGAAAAACCGCTTCAGGCGATCAAAGCCCGACTACAATCGGGCGAACGTTATTTCGAGCGGTTGATTGATGACATGCTGTTAAAGAATCCGCACCGCGTCAGCGTTTTGCTGCGCCCGGATGTCGAACTCGGCAAGCAGCGCAAGGCGGCGGAAGAAGCGCGATTAGCGCAGGCGAAGGCCGCTATGACGCCTGCCGACATCGAATCTGTCGTGGCGCAGACGCAAGAGTTGAAACGGATGCAGGAAACGCCGAATTCGCCGGAAGCGCTCGCCACGCTGCCGATGCTGACGCTAACGGATTTGGACAAAAACAATAAGATCATCCCGTCCGACCTCATGAAACATGGCAATACGGACATTTTGCATCATGATCTTTTTACAAATGGCATTGTCTATCTCGACCTTGCGTTCGATCTGCATACGCTGCCGCAGGAATTGCTGCCGTATGCGCCGTTGTTCGGCAGATCGCTGCTCAATATGGGCACGGAAACGGAGGATTTCGTCAAATTGCAGCAGCGCATCGGCTGCAAAACCGGCGGCATCTGGCCGACGCTTTTTAATTCTGCGATGGCCGGGCAACACGCAAGCGTGGCGCGGCTGCTGCTGCGCGGCAAAGCGACAGTAGCGCAAACCGATGATCTGCTTGGAATTCTGCGCGACATGCTGCTGACCGTGAAACTCGATAACCAGGA
Source organism: Candidatus Moduliflexus flocculans (assembly GCA_000739515.1). GTDB lineage: Bacteria > Moduliflexota > Moduliflexia > Moduliflexales > Moduliflexaceae > Moduliflexus > Moduliflexus flocculans. The sequence continues at coordinate 780,998 of DF820459.1, read as the reverse complement.
ACGCTTCAGGCAGTTAGTGCTGGAAAACAAAGCCCGCAAAGAGTCGAGCCTGATTCCATCCGGCAGCTATTTCGCCGGAACGCGCCTGAGCGCCCATTTCCACGAATCCGGCTGGTTTTCCGAGCAGACCAACGGCATAAGTTCGCTCTTTTTCACGCGCCAGCTTGCTGAGGAAGTAGAACGCGATTGGCCGTCTGTATTGGCAAAACTGGACGCGATCCGGCAGATCATCATCAACCGCAACGCGCTGTTGTGCAATGTGACCGTTGACCGGGAGAATTGGGCGGCGGTGTTGCCCAAATTGACACGCTTTGTCGAAACGCTGCCTGCTATTGACGCGCAGCAGGCGGCCTGGACGCCGGAAACGCTTGCGCCGAATGAAGGATTGACGATTCCGGCGCAGGTCAATTACGTCGCCAAAGGCGCGAATCTCTATGCCGCAGGCTATCAGCATCACGGCTCGATTGGCGTCATCACCAATTATCTGCATACCTCCTGGCTCTGGGAAAAAGTGCGCGTGCAGGGAGGCGCGTATGGCGGAAACTGCTGGTTTGATAGGCGTTCCGGCCTGTTTGTGTTTTCGTCCTACCGCGATCCCAATCTTTTAGGAACGCTGGAAAATTACGATTTAACGGCGCGTTTTCTGCGAGAGCTTGACCTGAGCGTCGAAGAATTAACGAAAAGCATTATTGGCGTAATCGGCCAGATTGACGACTACATGCTCCCGGACGCCAAAGGCTACACCTCGATGATGTGGCATCTGCTCGGCGAAAGCGACGAGACGCGGCAGCGGATTCGAGACCAGGTCTTGTCAACAACCGCCGACGATTTTCGGAAATTTGCCGATGCGCTGGATCAGGTGAATCAGCGCGGACTCGTCGTCGTCATGGGCTCGCCGGACGCGATTCAGCAGGCGAATCAGGCACGCGGCGCGTGGCTCGAAACGCTGAAAGTGCTATAAGCCTGAAATTCTAACAGACCTCACAGGTCTTGAAGACCTGTGAGGTCTCCATAATGTTATGTTTTGCGAGCTATTCATGTAGGTCGAAACTCCAGTTTCGACCTACGCCACGATGCATGAAAATTCTATTTTCAAGGGAGAATTATGCTCAATATTTTTTTAAGTGTTTTGCCTGTGATCTCGATGTTTTTGCTTGGCTACATCTTGCAACGGTTTCATTTTTTCCGCGCGGAGTCCATCCCGGACATCAAAAAAATCGTGGTTGCAATCGGCCTTCCCTGCTTGCTGTTTCAGGCATTTTCATCGTTGCAACTTCAGGCAAAATTTTTGATCGTAATCGGATTGGTGTTTGGCGTCTGCTCTGTCATGGTCTGGCTTGGGCATCTGCTCGCAAAGCCGCTCAAGATGTCGTCGCCGTATTTTCCGCTGCTTTTAGGCGGTTTCGAAACCGGCATGCTCGGCTATGCCATTTTCCTGGCTGTCTATGGCATGCCGGAACTTGATAAATTGGCGTTAATTGATTTAGGACAGGTTGTGTTCGTCTTTTTCGTGCTGATGGCGATGCTGATGAAACTCCGCGACGGCACACAGCACCCGGCGCAACTTGTCCGCATGTTTCTCACGTCGCCCGTGATTATCGCGATTTTCCTCGGTGTGTTGGTCAGCTTGTTAAAAGGGCGAGTCAGCGCTCCTGACGCGCGAATCGTGACGTACGTCAAGACGCTGGTTTCCATGTTAGGCAACTTGACCGTGCCGCTGATTTGCTTGACATTAGGTTATGAATTCCGCGTTGATTTCGATATGGCGCGGATCGCGCTGAAAACGATTGCGATTCGTTCGGCGCTGCTCATCACCGTTGTGTTATTATTGAATAAAGTCGTTTTTGCTCGATTGCTCGGTCTTGATTACATGTATGAATACGCGGCGTTGACGATGTTTCTGCTGCCGCCGCCGTTTGTGATTGCGCTGTTTCTGCGAGACGATGATCACGCGAACCGGCACTATGTCGTTAATACGCTGTCATTCAGCACGCTCGTCTCGATTGCGCTGTTTTTGTTAGCGATGACGCTCTATCGGTGAGGCACTTCAGGCGCTCTCGCTGAAGAAACGTCACTGTTTAACCCTCAGGGCTGTTAAGTTCTCGACTAAAATTGTCATTGCGAGGAGTGACAACGACGAAGCAATCCCGGCGACCAGAGATTGCTTTGTCGCTTACGCCCCGTGCAATGACAGGTTTTTATGAGAACTTAACAGACTTGGAGAAACAGGCCGCCTCTAAGGAATATAATCTTTATCGAACACAATTGGCATTCGTTTAAAAAGGCAGGAACTCTTGCATTATTTTTTACTGCAAGATGCACAAAATACAGACTGGCGTGATTTTTATTGACAGATTTTGCCTGTCTGGGGATATTTTCGATATCTTCGCATAGAAGTGGCTCACAGAGAATTGTAACAACAATGCGACCTTTTACAAGGAGAGTGACCTATGTCGTTATGGGATAAAATTGCCGGGCAACTGATTGATATTATCGAATGGTTGGATTCGACGCAGGATACGATCGTCTTTCGTTTCGAACGACAGGGAAACGAAATCAAAAATGGCGCGAAATTGATTGTGCGCGAAAGCCAGGTGGCGCTCTTTGTGAATGAAGGGCAGATCGCCGATATTTTCGACGTGCCGAGCACCTACACATTAGAAACAAAAAATTTGCCGATTTTAGGAACGCTAAAAGGCTGGAAATACGGCTTTAACAGCCCGTTCAAAGCGGAAGTCTATTTTGTCAACACGCGCCGGTTCATGAATTTGAAATGGGGCTTGAAAAATCCGCTGATGCTGCGAGATGCGGAATTCGGCGTCGTGCGCGTCCGCGCCTTCGGCACATACGGCATCCGCGTGTCTGACCCCTCAACGCTGCTGCGCCAGCTTGTCGGCATGAATCCGGATTTTTCGACCGAAGACATCAGCGAACAGATTCGGAATATGATTGTGTCGCGGTTCTCCGAAATTTTAGCCGAAATGAAAATTCCGGTGTTAGACGTGGCCGCCAATTATAGTGAATTAGGTGATTTGATTTGCCAAAAAATGCGATTGGAAATGGTGGATTTTGGCATAGAACTGATCAATCTGATGGTCGAAAACGTCTCGCTGCCGCCGGAAGTCGAGGCTGCGATGGATAAACGCGCCAGCATGGGCGTAATTGGCAACTTGTCGGCTTATACCCAATTCCAGGCCGCGGAAGCGATGGAAGCCGCCGCGAAAAATCCGGGTGGCGACGCCTCTGCTGGCATCGGCATGGGGATGGGCTTTGCGATGGCGAACCAGATGAGCCGCGCCATGAATCAACCGAATCAGCCGCAGCAAGCAGGCGCTCCCACGCCGCCGCCTTTGCCGCAAGCCGTTGCGTTCCATGTCGCGTTGGATGGCCAGTCTGCCGGCCCATTTGATCTGAATGTACTGAAAACCCATATCCAAAGCGGAAAGTTGACACGCGACACGCTGGTCTGGAAAGATGGCATGGCCAGTTGGACGCCTGCCGGACAGGTTGCTGAATTAGCGGGCTTATTCGGTTCCACGCCGCCGCCGCTGCCACCCCGATAAATCAGAATTGTCAACTCGACATTTGATCCTTTGTAGAGACGCCCTGCGGGGTGTCTTCCGAAAACAGACGCCCCGTCGGGAGCGTCTCTACAATGGGGATGATGAAAAGAAGGTTTGACCATGTCAAAAAACACGCAATTTCCATGTCAGCAATGCGGCGCGGATTTAAAATTTGCGCCAGGCACGAATTCCCTCAAATGCCCGTATTGCGGCAGTGAAAATGAAATCCCGGCAGCGTCTCGCGGCTTAACACCTGACGATCAGGAGCATATCCGGGAATTAGATTACGACGCCTATCTGCGCAATGCCGCGCCAGAAGGTGAAATGCAAGAAATCAACACGGTGAAATGTCAGGCGTGCGGCGCGGAAACCACGCTGCCACCCAATACCGCTGCCGCCGAATGCCCGTTTTGCGGCACAAGCATTGTCATCACGACCACTACCACGAAACAAATCACACCCTCGGCACTTCTGCCGTTTAAAGTGACGCTCAAGGAAGCGCAGGAGAAATTTCAGTCATGGGTGAAAGGGCTGTGGTTTGCCCCGAATAAGCTGAAAAAGACCGCCAGGCTCGCCGAAGGGCTAAAAGGGTTGTATTTGCCGCATTGGACGTATGATGCCAATACCAGCACGAACTATGCCGGCGAGCGCGGCGAGCATTATTATGTCACGGAGATGCGCACGGTCACGCGCGACGGCAAGCAGGTGACAGAGAGCGTACAGGTGCAGAAAACCCGCTGGTATCCGGCGAAAGGCCGCGTCCATAATACGTTCGACGATGTTGTTGTCCCGGCCAGCGATTCTCTGCCGCGTCAATATACGCAAGCGTTAGAACCCTGGGATTTACATGCGCTTGCGCCGTATGACGATCAATTCTTGAGCGGATTTCGCGCGGAAAGTTATTCGGTCAGCTTACAGCAAGGCTTCGAATTTGCCAAAAAAATCATGGAGCCAAAGATCGAAGAAACCATTCGAAAGGATATCGGCGGCGACGAACAGCGCATCGGGCGGAAAGACACCGCTTACTCTGACATCACGTTCAAGCATATCCTGCTGCCATTGTGGATCAGCGCGTATCGCTACAATGATAAGATTTTCCGATTTTTGGTGAACGCTCGCACCGGCGAAGTTCAGGGGGAACGCCCATGGAGTTGGATCAAAATTGCGTTTGCGGTGCTCGTCGGAATTGGAATTGTGGTTGGATTCATCCTGTTGTTCGGGAACAATGGGTAACTTAGACAGACCTCACAGGTTTTGGAAACCTGTGAGGTTTTTTTATTATTCCAACCCCTTCAATGTGTCATCTAACACGGCGCGACCGGCAGCGAAGCGATCCGGCGCGGCGGTAATGGCGCGACCGACGACGAGAATGCTCGCGCCGTCGCGAATCGCGGCGTGCGGCGTATAGACGCGCTTCTGATCGCTTCCGGCAGTGGTCGTCGGCCCCTGAATCCCTGGCGTCACATACAGAAAATCCGGTGGCAGTTCCTGTCGAATCGCCTTCACATCCGCCGCAGAACAGACAATGCCATCCAACCCCGCCTGGTGCGTCAATTGCGCCAAATGCAAGACCTGCGTGTCAATCGTGCCGGGAACGCGCACCTCTGTGTTCATGATCTGCTGGTCAATGCTGGTCAGCACGGTGACGGCAACAATTTTCGGCATCCGCAGCCCGCGTTCCTGGCTGGCTGCCAACGCGCCCTCCCGCGCCGCTTTCATCATCGCCAACCCGCCGGACGCATGGACATTGAACAGATACACGCCCAACTGCGTCGCCGCATACGCCGCGCCTTTGACGGTGTTCGGAATGTCGTGAAATTTCAAATCCAAAAAAATTTCGAGGCCGAACCCCTGCGCGAGTTTAACGATGTCCACGCCGAAGCGCGTGAACAGTTCCTTCCCGATTTTTAACATGCCGACCACCGGCAGCACCTCTTCAAGCAATCGTTCGAGGTCGCGCGTTTCTTGCAAATTATCCAGCGCCAAGCAAATTTTACTCCGAGCGAGTTGTTCGTTTTTCATGAAGATTGGCCACAAATAACACGAATGTTCACGAATTTATTGATTTCTATTCGTGTTCATTCGTGCTATTCGTGGCAACAAACGGCCCATCCACGCAGGCGCGCAGGCCGTCGGGCGTGGCGCAGCTTCCGCAGATGCCGACGCCACATTTGGTGACAAAATCAATCGAATTATAAATCTGGTCGCGGGGCGCGTATTGCGCCTCAATGTCGGTGGCGCGTTCGATCATGCCGCGCGGCCCGCAGTTGTAAAAAACCGGCGCGTCGCCGCCGGATTGCCGCAAATAGGCATCGAGCGCGTCCGTGATAAAACCGCGCTCCCCGACGCTGCCGTCTTCGGTCGTGATATGCACGTCAGCAACGCGCTGCGCGTGTTCGAGATAGAAGAGATGGCTCGCGTCTTTCGCGCCGATAAACAGGTCGGCGCTGCCGTGACGTTTCGCGAGATGATAAACCGCCGCCAGCCCGCAGCCGCCGCATACCAAGACCGATTTTCGGCGTTCGGAAAGCGAAATCGGCGCTCCGTAGGGACCGCGCACATAGACCGCCGAACCGGCGGGCAAATCGCAGAGCGCGTTCGTGAAGCAGCCTCGCCGCTGAATCGAAAGCGTCAGCGGATCGTCATCCAGCACGGAAAACGGCTTTTCGCCGACGCCGGGAATCCATGTAAAAATGAACTGTCCCGGCAGAATGTCAATGTTGTGGTCGAACGTCAGCAGCGACAAATCGGGCGCAAGCCGCCTGTTTTCTTCGAGCCGATACGGCGTAAAGCTCAAATCTACCGATTTCAGCAGCGTCGGCGCGATATTGCTCTGCTGCTCGATATCGCGCTGCAAGGCGGCGAAATACGCCTTCAATTCCGGCGTCGTCATGCCCGTCACCGCCGTTCCGGCGCTGAAAATCGTCGCTCCGGCCTGCTGATACGCCCGAACGTCCGTGGCGCTGCTGATGCCGCCGCAGCCGATAATCGGCACGTTCACCATCGCGGCGATTTCCTTGACGCATTTCAAGCCGATGGGGAGAATCCCTTTGCCCGACATGCCGCCATAGACGTTGGTCAAGACCGGATACCCTTCGACGGTGTAATAGCCGGGACCGACCGTGTTAATCGCGCAAATTGCGTCTGCGCCCGCTTCGACGGCGGCTTTGGCGATGGCGGCGATATGCGGCGTGTTCGGCGTCAATTTCGGAATCACCGGCACGTTGACCGCCTGCTTGACCGCCTTGACGATTTGATAGACAAGCGCGGCGTCCTGCCCCATATTCATGCCGTAGCCTTTGGCGTTCGGGCAGGACAAATTCAGTTCTAGCCCGTCGCCGCAGGGCGCGAGCCGCTGCGCCACGCGGACGAATTCGTCAATTGTGCCGCCGAAAATCGAAATCAGCAAAAAGCGATCCGGCGGCAGCGCGATCTGCTCGATCTGTTGCGCAAATTCCTCCGCGCCCGGATTCGTCAGGCCGACCGCGTTCATGAAGCAGCCCGGCGCATATTGCGTGAAGACCGGCTCGCGGTGGCCTTCTCGCGGCAGCAGCCCGATGCTTTTCGTCGTGATGACGCCGATTTGCGGAATCTCGCGGGCGACCGTCTCGATAATTTTTGCGTTCGTCGTAATCACGCCCGACGGCAGCGTGAAACAGCCGGAAATCGGCTTGCCTAAAAACTGAGATGTCATCATAATTTTTAGTCAGATCGTGAGATCATAACGGAAACCCGCTTGACGGAGTGCGTCAATTTCGGCGCGAATATCGTTGATGATGCCTTTTTCATACGCTTTTTGCAAGATGGCGACCGTCCCGATAACTGGAAGTTGTAGTGCAAGAGCGACTTGACGAGCCTTCCAGTCGTCACGCAACAAGAAATCGGCATGGTGTTCGGCGGCCAATGCAATTGCCTCCGATTCGCCGATTCCCAAATAGAGATGCGACATTTCGACCGCCAGCCGATTGTTGACGGGCGTTGTCAGAATCCATTCAGCCTGCCGAACCTCGCTTGCGCCGGGGCGTCCACGTCCTTTTATCACGACTTCATCGAAGACGGCGGGAGGGATCAGCACATTCCCGAACAATTGGCGCAACACATCCAATCTGCCGATTTTGCTCAGGCCGATCAAACATGAAGAATCCGCGATGACAATCATGTCACACACCCTTCAGTCGCGCCAAGTCGTCAGTCAAATCTTCTGACGAATAGGGTTGAGAGATGCCGAGCCGCCGATTGGCGTCCGCAAATTCCCAATAACTCATGCCGCCTAATTCACAGGCTTTTCCGAGAGAAATCTGCTGGTGTTCGTATAAAAATAACGCCACCATCCGCTTGATCTCGGCGCTGATATTTCGGCGATCAATGTCAGTCTGCATGAGCGCCGTCATCGGCAGGTCGAATTCTACATGCAATACACTCATAATATCTCCCGTTCGAAATCCGTAAATTGGTTGGTAAAAATCGGTTTGCCTAAAAATTGCATTGATAAAAAGTGGAGGAAAAGCTGTCAGACACTTTCGAAGTGTCTGACAGCTATGACATTAGCATAAACCAGTCAAATCAGCCCAATCAGTGTTCTATTTCGCCTCATTCGGGAAGCCGTGCGACGGCCCCCAGTTTTGCGGATCGCGATTCCATTCCCGCGCAATCGCCAATTTTTCAGGCGCAAAGAGCCGCCGTTCTTCCGCGACCTCGATGAGAGTGCTGAAATTGCATAAAAACCCGAATTGGCAGTTTGCGTCAACGAATTTTGGCATGACCTCTGCAAATTGATAGGTAAAAATCGCAATCATCGCCAACACTCTTGCTCCGGCATCCTGACACGCCTGCACCGCGTTCAGGCTGCTGCCACCGGTGCTGACCAAATCTTCCAGCACGACGACCGTTTTGCCTTCGATGCTGCCGCCTTCGATCAACTGCTGTTTGCCATAGCCTTTGGCGGCTTTGCGGATATAGACCATCGGCTTGTCGAACGCGTCCGCCACCCACGCCGCCCAGGAGATGGCGGAGGTCGCTGTTCCGGCGATCACGTCCGGCGCGAACGGCTTGACCTCTTCACAGAACGCCGCACTGATGGTGCGGCGGGCGTCCGGGTAAAATATCAAGCGGCGGTTATCGCAATAAATCGGGCTGCGAATCCCCGACGCATACGTATAAGGCGCGTCAATGTTCAGCGTGACGGCTTGCTTTTCCAATAAAATCGCGGCAATCTTTTTTGCGTGTTCCATCTGTGGAATAGAATAATGATTTAGCTGATCGGACTGATATTCACTGATTTAAAAAATCAGCGCAAATCAGCCTGATCAGTCCAAGTCAGTGTTCTATATTATCCTGTAAAACGAACTTTCGTTTCTGTGACGACGATAAAACGGTTTGCAAACAAACGTGTCGAATAGGTTTCGAATAAGCGTTGAAGCGACAGAATTTTATTTTTGGCGCGCTCATCCTCAAGTCGCAGCAAAATAACGCCGCAGTGAGGCGCATGTTCTCGAAAAATTTTTTCGCCGAAATCTTTATCGTTGGTCACGATGATCCGCGCTTCTGAATAGGCTTTTTCGAGAATTTCTTCATCGCTCAGGCCACGCTGTTCCTCGTACACCGAAAACACATCGTGTCCTTCGATGCGAAGCCATCGCGCCACCATTGGGCCGGTGCATTCATCTACTAAAAAACGCATTCAGGCGGTCTCCATTGTTAATGGCATGAAAAACGTGCTTTCCAGAGACCTCGCCGCGAAGAGAAAACAGGCGCGAATATCGTCTTCGTTCATGCCGTCATATTCGGCTAACACATCGTTAACCGTTGCGCCATGCGCGAACAGGCCTAAAATGTATTCGACAGTCAGGCGCGTTCCCTGTATGACCGGTTTTCCCGCCATCACATGGGGATTGGCAACAATACGTTCAAGTAAACGACTATCGTCCATGTGCGTTTCTCCTTAATTTTCCAGCGCCGTCCGAATTTTCATTTTGTCCACTTCGTTCAGGCGCGTGCCAGAGGCGATTTTGGCCCAGGTCGTGAAATTGTAGAAGCGGAGAATGTTCGAGGCGTTGGCGACTTCTTCGTATAAATCCATCGTTCCGGCGGGGAGGAAAAAATCCTGAATGTTGTCCGTGCCGATCCGCACCGGAATATCGGCCAGCAGCAGGTCAAGCACGCGGGTGATACTGTTGTGCATCGGCACCATGATGCGGCGATCCTGCTTGTTCGAAAGCGTGGCGCTGGGGCAGAAAATCACGCCGATGTTCGTTTCTTTCAACCCCTCGACAACGCGCTGAAACCGCTCTTCCGAATACGATGCAATCGAGAGCGCATGCACCGCCCAGACCGTCGGCGGGCGGCGTTCGGCGCGTCCGCGCGAATCGGGGCGCAGCCAGCGCACCGCTTCTATCAGCGTTTCCGTGCCATTTTCTTCGGGCTTGTTCGTCTGGTCAACATGCAAATGGATTTCTTTATAATTCAGCGAATTCGCAAAATTCAGCACGCGCCGGAAATGCTCTTTGAAGCCGATATGATACGGGCGAGCGTCGCGTTCCGGCAGCGTGCCGATAAAATCCGCCATCGGCGCGGCTTTGACGAACACGTCCCACCGGCGCGGTTGGTCGTCTTTAAAGCCGAAAATCGGGTACGCGCCGACGCGGAATTCGATGCGGTCTTTATATTGTTCCCGTAGTTCGCAGGCGATTTCGACCGCCGAACTGCCGATGCAATCGGCGGTGGCGTCAATGAAACTATCCAACCTGCGTGTGCCGAACTTGATCGCTTCATCAAGGCAACGCGACATCCGTTCTCGCAGCGAGGTTGGCGTGTAAGCGAGTCCTTCATGCAATGCGCCGGTCGTATGCTGTTTGGCTTCCAGCGGATAGGTGGCAATGTCCCACGGATCCATATCGGCGTGGTCAACAAATTTCGATTCCATCACATACGCCCGGTCAATGTGGGCGTGCGCGTTAAACCAGCCGCCAAGATTCTTGACGGCGTTGCGGACTTCATCTTCGAACCCCATGTCATCCTCCTTTATGTTAAACGTGTTTCAGGCAAAAAAAATCCCCCTGCCCGTTTCAACGAGCAAGGGGATCAGTCCTGAATACGGCGACAATACACGAAAAACATGCCCGACGCTTGTGAAAAGCAAGGGGCGTTCTTCCCCAAAAATCAGATAATCTCCATAAATTATGTTGGCGAATCAGTTTCATTAAAATCGCCATACAATCAACATGGGAAATTTTGTCAACACTTTTTTCGGCCTATGTTCTACTTGTGACCTACCGTGTTTCGTGCAACATCTGTTGTTCCCATTTCCCTTTGATTGTCGGCGATTTCAGTGATTCTTTGACTTCTGCGAGGAACTGGCGGCGCGGAATTTCACGTGCGCCGAGACTCAGCAGATGGTCGGATGTGACCTGGCAATCAATCAGATCGAACCTCAGCGTCTTGACATGCTCGACGAGATGATACAACGCGACTTTCGAGGCGTTGCTGCGACGCGAGAACATGGATTCTCCGAAAAAGCAGTGTCCTAACGAGACGCCATACAGTCCGCCCGCCAATTCGCTATCCTGCCAGACCTCGACCGAATGCGCGTAGCCGGCTTCATGCAGGCGGCAATACGCCTGAATCATCTCGTCAATAATCCAGGTGGATTCGCGAATCGAGGCGCAGGCCGTAATGACCTGCGGAAACGCTGTGTCTATCGTGACGCGAAACGCCTGTTTTTTCAGGATTTTCCGCAGGCTGCCGGACACCTTCAATTCGTTGGGATAAAGCACGAGACGCGGATCCGGCGACCACCAGAGAATCGGCTCGCCGTCGGAATACCAGGGGAAAATGCCGCTGCTGTATGCCAGCAGCAGGCGTTCTATTGATAAGTCGCCGCCGACGGCGAGCAGACCGCCTTCTTCCGCTAAATGCGGCGGCGGAAACAGGAGTTCATCAGTTAGCAGATAAACGGGCATAATTTCATGTTAGATGTTTTTGAAGCCATTCGACAAACTGTTCGAATGTCATGACTGAGGCTGTCAATGAGATATTGCCATCAGCGTCGTGTTGATGAGGAATTTCTTCATGAAGATGGGCTTTCCAGTTTTGATGATAACGAAGTTTGATGGCAAGATTATCAGGGCTGTTATCAAAGGCATGAACAACCTGATTTTGTTGATTTAACACATAATACGCATATCGAACGGGGCGCTGCACTCGATGAATTTCTGAAACAATGATGCGATATTCGCCCCATGTGCCTTCGAAATCGAGGATGGCTCTATTCTGGCTGCTATCACAACGCAGAACACGCGCGTTGCTGAGAACTCGGCGTGCGTGATTTAAGATGGCATCGAAATGCGTCCCAAATGTCCAAGCCATTCTTGTAATTCCTCAAGATCATATTCCCACGTTTGAAAATCGCGTTCCCATGTCGGATGCGTCTGACGCAATGTCTGCGCAAAGGCTTCATCTGTCGTGACAGCCGTATAAAATTGTTCATATCTCATGCCATATTGCGCCTGAAAACTCGCGATTTCTCGCTGCAATTTGCCGATACGTTCGCCGACGCGCTCAATGGCATACAGGCGGATAGCGTCCTGAATTGCCTCCTTCATCCCTCCTAATGCTTGCAATACGGTGATATATTCGACAGGAATGTTTACAGTAGCGGTCATTTCGCATCATCTCCTTTTGAATATTTTATGGATTACTTTTTTTCTTGCGAGTATCTTTTTTGTCATGTTTCAACATGTTTATCCTTGCGCCGCATGCCGTTCGACTTCATGGGCAATCGCCATTTTGACGAATTCATTCAGCGAAACGCGCTCTTGCGTGGCAAGATACGAGGCTTGTTTATGCAGTTCCGGGTCTATTCTGACGTTGAATCGCCCTTTGAAGGTCTTTTGCGGAGCGCGTCGCTGCTGTTGGCATTGTTCAAGATAATGCTCAACCGTTGCTTGAAACGCCTGTTCAAGAGCGTTAACATCAGTGGCTTCGAAGGTAATCAAATCTCGAATCCCTTCAATCTTCCCCCAGAAGACATGGTCTTCCGCTGGCTGAATACTCCACGCTGCCGTAATAGTCTTTATATTGAAGCATGTTGCTCATGATCTTGCCATTAAAATGATGTAATTATTTAGCCCGTAGGGCTTCGGGTGTTGTAGAAGACGGACGGAAGAACATTATTCGCCGTAGGCGATAGGAGAGCGGTCACAACCGCTACGCGGTAGAAATGTGCGTCTCTTGCCGCTTTCTACAAGACCTGAAGCCCTACGGGCAAAATAATTACTCTATTTCTTTCCGCGCAAACATCTTTTTTGTCAAGAAGTTCCTGCTGATAACGGTTTAAATGTGCTGTTTCTCGTCTGTGAACGAAATGGAGAAAAAACTTGACAGTCTCGCTTTCTATGCGGAAGGACGGTTCTTGTCGTTCAGGCTCACTATTCCGAATGATTCGGAGATGTTCAACATTCTATGAGAGGTGGAATATGAAGACCAGATTGTTTCTCAAAAGCGTGGCGTTGATGTCTGTCATGCTCATGCTGGCAAGCGCGTTGGCCGGGGCAGCCAATTTCAAAAAGGAATACAAGTTGCAGGTCAACGTTGGCCCAACGTTTTACTGGGGCATGGGAGCGCAGAAATTTGCCGATCTCGTGAATGAAAAGACCAACGGCCAGATCGTCGTGAAACCGTATTTCGGCAGCACGCTGCTGAAAGGGGCACAGTTGAACGCCTTCCAGATGGTGGCGCAGGGCGTGATTGATGTCGCCTTCGAATCCACGATTAACTCCGCCACCGTGCTGCCGCAGAAGAATATCTTCTCGCTGCCGTTTTTTATCAACACGCTGGAAAACCTCGATAAATTAGAAACCGGCGAAACCGGCAAGGCGATTTTCGCGGCGATGGAAGAGAAAGGCGTCATGCCGCTGGCATGGGGCGAAAACGGTTTCCGCCAGATTACCAACAGCAAAAAAGAGATCAAGACACCGGAAGATTTGAAAGGGCTGCGCGTCCGCGTCGTGGGAAGCCCGATTTTTATTGATACGTTTAAGGCGCTGGGCGCAGACCCGATCAACATGAACTGGGGCGATGCCGTGACCGCCTTCCAGCAAGGCACGGTGGACGGTCAGGAAAACCCGGTCGGCGTGCTGATTCCGGTGCAGATTCATCAATACCATAAATACGCGACGTTCTGGAATTATCTCGCCGATCCGCTGATGATTTACTGGAATAAAAAAGATTGGGACGCTTTCCCGGATGACATCAAGGCCGCGATTAAAGAAGCCGCAGAACAGGCGGCGCGTTTTGAAAAAGCGCTGAGCCGCGCCGGGCTGGATGGCGACGTGTCGTTGAATATCTTGAAAAACGAGTTCAATTACACGATGGAAGTGGCTGATCCGGTGAAATTCCTCCAGGAAAAGGGGATGACCGTCTCGACCCTTTCCGACGCCGAACTGCAAGCCTTCAAAGATGCCGTGAAACCGATTTATGACACCTGGGTGCCGAAAATCGGCGAAGACCTGTATAAAAAAGCGCTGGCTGACATGGGGCAATAAACAGGTCAATGTTGTCATTACGAACAGCTTGCGACGAAGCAATCTCGTTGATAGCGCGGGATTGCTTCGTCGCTGTCGCTCCTCGCAATGACAGGCTTAATTGCCTGACAATATATTATGAGCGAATCGAAGAAACACTTTCGGATTGATGAATGGATTGCCGCAATTTTGATGTTGATTATGGCCTTGATCGCGTTTCTGAATGTGGTCAGCCGCTATTTTTTGCATAAATCGTTTGCCGCCACCGAAGAAGTGACCATCAACCTGTTTGTCTGGATGACCTTGATCGGCACCGGCCTCGCGTTCGAAAAAGGCGGTCATCTCGGCATGGTGTCGCTCTACGATCTGTTTCCAAAACGTTGGAAACAGGCGGTGATTCTGCTGAGCGCCTTCCTGAGCGCCGCGCTGTTCTGCGTCGTGGATATCGTGATGATTCAGACCATTTACGCGGAAACGACCATTTTTCACAGCATTTCCGGCGCGCTCGGCATTCCGATGACCGTCTATTACGTCGGCGTGCCGATCTTGTCGGTATTTGTCTTTCTCGGCATTTATCGCGAAACAACGCGAAAATTCAAAGAACTTGAGGCGAAACGTTAGAGCATAACTGTATTGACATACAAGGTTATGGACAAGCTGTCAGACACCTTGAAGGTGTCTGACAGCGATTTCCTCGCCATAACGTTCTGTGTCATTACACATAACTGCAAATAATTTTGCGATATTATCGAAATAATTTTTAATGCTCATAAATCTTTGGGAATATTTATCGTTATGGAAACTGCGCTGATTTTGTCTGTGTTTATGTTGCTGCTGTTGCTTGGCGTTCCCATCGGCACGGTGCTTGGCGTCTCGGCGGTGATTACCGTGATCGCCTTTAATCAGGGAATCGGGATGTTAGGCGTGAATTTCGTCTCCGGCATCGCCTCGTTTCCGCTCTTGGCGATTCCGTTTTTTGTGCTGGCCGGAACGATCATGGAAAAAGCCAGGCTCGCCGCAAAAATCGCCCGCCTGCTTGAATTAATCGTGGGAAGAAGCGTCGGCGGATTAGCGGTGGTCGCCGTGCTGACCGCCATGTTCTGGGGCGCGATTTCCGGCTCAGGTCCGGCAACGACAGCGGCCATCGGCTTGATTTTGATTGCGCCGATGGTGCGGCACGGCTACAGCAAATATTTCGCCGCCGCGATTGTCGCCACGTCGTCTGACCTGTCAATCATCATTCCGCCCAGCATCGCGTTTATCATCTATGGCAATATTACAGGCCAATCTGTTGGCACGCTGTTTGTGGCCGGGATTATTCCTGGAATCGTGATGGGCTTGCTGGTCGCGCTCATGGCGTATCTGATTTCCCGCAAACGCGGCTATCGCGGCCTTGAAGAACGCGGAAGTCTGAAAGAGATTCTGATTGCGACCAAGGAGGCGATCTGGGCGCTCCTCTCGCCGGTCATTATTCTCGGTGGCATTTACGCGGGCGTGTTTACGCCGACCGAAGCAGCGGTGGTCGCCGTCTTTTACAGCCTGTTTGTCGCAGTGTTCATCTATCGTTCCGTGACCTGGCGCGATCTCGTGCAGACGCTGGTGGATTCCTGCGTGACAAGCTCGGTCATCATGTTTATCGTGGTGTTTGCGGGGATTTTTTCGTGGACGGCGTCGGTGATCGGCGTGGTGGACATGATCGCGAATCTGATTATCAACATTTCGCCGAACGCGATTGTGATGATTATTCTGGTGGATATTCTGCTGCTGATTCTCGGCATGTTTCTCGACGCGATTTCGATTCTGTACCTCGTCATGCCGATTCTGCTGCCGGTATTAGCGACGTTTCAGATCGATCCGATCTGGTTCGGCGTGATTTTTATCACCGCGTTAGCCATCGGGCAGGCCACGCCGCCGGTTGGCGTCAATCTGTTTACTGCCGCCAATCTTGTCGATGGCAACCTCGATTCCGTTGCCAAAGAAGCGATCTGGTTCGTCGTCATCGAAACGGTCGGCCTCATTATTATTTCGCTGATTCCGCAGCTCTCTCTCTATCTCCCAATCAACGCCGGGTTATATACGCCATAGCACTTTTCATGCGCAAGCGAATGATTAATAATGCTCGAATTCCTGATCCAGTTCATCGGCGTGAGGCGCATCCTTGACGAACGATTGTTCTGAGGCGTTTTTCTGTGTGCCGCCGATTTCTCGTTCAAGCGGGCGAGCATCCGCGCGTTTTTTCTGGAGAGATGGATCCGGGGCACGCCGGTTCGCAATCGCTTGAATTGCGGTGGCAATTTTGGCGCGAAGGTCATGGTCTTGAACGGTCTGCATCGAATTCATCAAGACACTCCATTGATCATCGGCTTCTTCAACGGTGTCCGTGATATGAAAAAACGCCACGACACTTTGAAGGTGTTCGGCCTGTTCGGAAAGCACGGACGCGGTCGCCGCCGTTTCTTCTGCAATCGAGACATTTTGCTGAATGACGATATCTAACTGCTGAATGGCTTGATTCACCTGTTCAACTCCGGTTTTCTGCTCATGACTGGCCGAGGTAATTTCCTGCACTAACAACGCCGTTTTTTCGATATTCGGGACTAACTGCGTCAGCATCTCTCCGGCAGTTTCCGCAATAATGACGCTGGAACTCGCCAAATCGCTGATTTCTTCTGCTGCGAGACGGCTTCGTTCGGCCAGCAGGCGGACTTCAGACGCGACGACGGCAAACCCCTTGCCATATTCCTGCGCCTTCGCCGCTTCAATCGTCGCATTCAGCGACAGAATGTGGGTTTGGTTGGCGATCCGTTCAATCACCTCGATTTTATCGGCAATTTCACGCATGGCCTGAAGCGTTTGCGCGACGGTTTTCCCGCTGGCTCTGGCATCTTCGACCGCTTTGATCGCGATTTTTTCCGTTTGCTGCGCATTTTCCGCGTTTTGGCGAATATTCGCGGAGATTTCTTCCATCGTCGCCGAAACTTCCTGAGCGGTCGCGGCTTGCTTGGCCGCGCCTTGCGACATCTGCCCGGCGGTCGCGCTCAGTTCATGACTCCCCGAAGCCACCTGATCCGCCGCCGCGCGGACGCGGAACGCGAAATTTCGCAACGTGCGAATCATGACATTCAAATCATTTTTAATCGCGTCAAAATCGCCAGCGTATTCGCCAGACATCTGCGACGGAATATCCCCCTGAGAAATCCGCGCAATTGACGTTTTCATCGAGTTTAATGGCGTGGTAAATGCGTCAAACACGCGATTGACGCCGACGATCAATTGACTCCAACTTCCTTGAAAGGTGCGCTCATCGCCACGAATCGCCAATTTCCCTTGCTGCACGGCCTGAATCAGCCGATCCATTTCCCGCAGCGCGTTTTGAATCGTTTCCCTCATCTGCTGATACGCATTCGCTAGCGCGCCGATCTCATCGTGCTGCTTCAGCCCGGCGATTTCCAGATCAAAATTTCCGGCAGAACGGCTGTTGGCAAGCATCAGCAAGCGTTTAACAGGCATCACCAAAAACCAGCGCAGGCTGATGGCGAAAAACAGATACAGCGCCGCGTCTAACCCAAGAATCATGATGGCTAAATTGCGAACGGTTTCATTCAAATCCTGCTGCATCGCCCGGAGCGAAACATGCAATTCGACAGTTCCCAATACTTCTCCAGCGCGGACGACTTCTTTGGAGCGTATAATGCCTTCTGGCGGGATTTCATCGTGCGTCGAGATAATCTCCCACTTCTCATTGCGAACTTTTGCCACAACGCGCTGACCTTGCGGGTTTGTAATCACAATCGCATAGATTGACTGTTCGCGCATCTCTGTGATGAGTATTTGATCGCGCTGAGTCTCGGCGAAATTCCATAACGGTTCGGCTAATCCCTCCGCCAATCGCTCAATTGCGGTGTCGGCAATTTGCGTCAGCCCATCTATTCTTTCGGTTTTTAGCGTTGTATATTGATACCAGCCGAAACCTGACAAGACGATTGTCGCCACAAAAATCAATGCCAACCCCAGCTTGAATTGCAGGCTGTGAATTCCGCTCATAGGCATATTGGTATCGGTACGCATAATAGTCCCCTTATTGCTATAAACATGCGCATTAAGATGTAAAAACGCGATAACATCTCCCCTGTCAGGGGGATAAAATACGCTTTTGTCATGTTTAACGTTACTTACTTCTATTACGTATTACGCAGCCGATTCGATGCGAATGACTACAAACTCCCTCTCCTGGGAGGGGTTTGGGGTGGGTTATAGCGCAAGAATCCGCGACATAACCAACCCACCCCTTGCCCCTCCCAGGAGGGGAATTCGCGGAGACGTTGCATAACAGCAGTTATTTATTGAGCTTTTTTCGTGGCTTCTTCCGCTGTCGCGCGATACTGTTCGAATAACCCTTCGGTTTTCATCGAGCGCAAGGCTTCCGCTAACTTGACCGCCGTCTCCGCATGTTTCGATTGCAGATACGCAAACAATTCCACGTCCTGCATTGCGCCGACATTCCGAATGCCTGAGTTCGCAAATTCCTCGGAGCGCAGCAATTGCCCTAAAATTGAAGCCGGAGCGAGCAACAGGTGAATCCGCCCGGCAGCGAGTTTTTTGAGCGATTGCACTAAATTATCCGACGGAGAGATTTGTTCCGGCGTAACGAGTTTTGGGAGATTGATTTCGGCCAGAACGAAGCCTCGCGGGTATTCGATGACCCCCGCCATGCCTTTCAAACTTTCCCATCCTTGTAATTGGAGGCCGGCTTCTGTCGCAAACGCTCCTAATGAATCAATCGGCGCGGCTTCTTCGACTCTGATGAGCGAGGGGTGAAGGTCTCCATAATTTTTCGGCCTGGCTAAAACGCCATCAATCTCCCCGGCATCTACCATCGCGTCGCCGCGTTTATAAGGGAGTTCTTTATATTCCATTTCCATGCCGATGCGCCGAAACGCTTCAGTATAAATCAGATCAATCCATTTTCCCAACACATCCTGTTGATTTGAAAAATGGACTCCCAGCGCGATTTTTTCAGCAGCAAGCGTCGAACTGCTCATCGAGAGCAGCATCACCACAACGAGGCTTATTCTTCTGATTCGGTTTCGAGCCTGTTTTTCCTGTTTCATAGACATTTGGGGCGTCAGCGCAATAAGTTTTCTCTGATGAAACCGGGAGAGTCATTACGCTCTATCCCTGATGATAGTGTTGTTCTGATGAATACATTGGCGCATGACATTGAATTGAAATTATAGACGCGAGCATTAAGAATTCATATTGCGCCTGCGCCATGCGCAGACCTCACAGGTGTTCAAAACCTGTGAGGTCTTTAACCTCGCATCTATAATGGCATTAGTAACTCATGTTACGCAGCCGATTCGAGACGAATGACCGCACCCTCCCCTCCGGGGAGGGGTTGGGGGTGGGTTCTTGACACGAGCAATCACTCACGGACGA
>DF820459.1:748119-761257 GCA_000739515.1 Candidatus Moduliflexus flocculans | reverse complement strand
CGTATCCGCCAACACCCCACCCCCAGCCCCTCCCCAACAGGGAGGGGAGTTTCCCCTCTCCTTCGGAAAGGGGGCAGGGGGTGAGGTACTTGGACGTTATTTTTTAAACTTTACTTACCCGCGCCGCAGCAGTTTCAGCGCGTTTTCGCTGAAAATTTTCTGGCGATCCTCTTCTGAAATCGTCATTCCATCCACGCTGGCGCGCGCATCCATCGTGAAAGCGCGTCCGCTGGTGGCGTCCATCGGCGCGTCAGACCCAAAGAGCAAGCGGTCGCTGCCAAAAAAATCGTGGGTCATTTGCAAGAGTAACGGCGCTTTGCCCTGCGTGGCGGTATCGCAGTAAAAATTCTTGAAATGCTCGATATATGGCGAAGAAATTGTTGTGTTCTGTTTTTTGCCGGTATTTTGTTCGAAATAATCCCAGCCGTATTGCATGCGCTGCGCAAACAAGGGGATTAACGCGCCATGATGATGGATAATCAATTTGAGGTTCGGATAACGGTCGTACACGCCATGAAACACCAAACGCACCATTGCCGCCGAGCTATCCATCAGCCAGGACAGGGTTTGCCAGATTTGGTATTCCGACATTTTTTCGCCGACGTAATCTGGATAAATCGCCGGGCGCGACGGATGAACCCATAACGGCACATCTAATTCGACCGCTTTTTGATACAAAAATTCATAATCGGGATGATCCGGCGGTTTCACGGTCGGCCCGACCACAAAAAATCCACCGACAAAATGCAGATCGCGCACTGCCCGCTCTAACTCCGCCACCATAATTTCCGGCGTTGTCGTCGGCAGCAGCGCCACGCCCATCATGCGATTTGAATGCACATTCACGATCTCCGCCACTTCGTCGTTGAACAACTTCGCCGCCGTCGCGCAGAGGGTTGGATCAGCATACACTGGCGGCGACGTTTCCAGCCAGGGCAGCGGCACGAGAACGCTGATGTCAATCCCACACTCGTCCATCAGTTCAAAGCGTTTGTCCGCATTAATCAGCGAGGGCGTATTCGCAAACAAATCCCGAAATACATGGGGGCGCTGTTTGCTGGTTTCTTCGAGAAAATCAATCAACTTCATCGAGGAAAAATGACAGTACGCGTCAATAATTTTCCCCGTCTTGCCTGCTTGCGCCTCCGCCGATTGTTGGGCGGCCGCAAGCTCTGTCAAGCCTGCCGAGCCTAATAGTCCAGAAACGGCCAACATCCCTTGCAAAAAACTTCGTCGTTCCATGAATCTCCTCCACACATGTTCGCCTGTTGGTTTAACATTTCATGATGCTCGTGAATACGATTACATCGTAACAGGCCAGTCTGGCTAAAATCTGTCAATCTAATAATACCAATTGCCTTCGAATAGATCGTAAATTGTCGGGCGAAACACCAGTTTCGACGTACAACGCGAATATGATCTTTCAAAAGGCAATTGGTATAATTTACTATTTTCGTATTTGCCCAACAGCCGCCACGAAACACGCGAGACACGAAAATATGGGGAACTCTCAGTCATTTGTCGAAACATGTTGATTTTTTTGTGTATCGTGTGTTTCGCGGTAAATATAGATGTGGGTATTGATTTTTAATAAGACCTCACAGGTTTTTAAAACCTGTGAGGTCTGCGAGTAACGCAATATTAATTTTCAATGCTCGCATCTATAATGATCTATTTTCATGATATGGGATATGCGCGTGTATCAATGCGCCTGATATGCGTATGCTTCGACCTTCTCCCGCCTCACACAATAATTTTTATATCGGGCAGTTGTCTGAACGCGGGCGCATTCAGCGTGGCGAGCGGAATCTGTTTGATGATGGCCGTCGCGCCGACCACTAATTCCCGCACTTCAATATAGCCGCCTGCGTGTCGTAAGCGGCGATATTCCGCGCTGGCAAACCGCGCAATGTCGGCATCGAACGGAATCACCGAAAATCCCTCGAACAGGCGCGATATGGCGGCTTCATGCTCGGGATCGCAGCCATAAAAGACTTCAAACACCGTGACAGATGAGACGAATAACTCGTCATAAGCATGGCACAGATTATACAATAACGTATTTTCTTTTTCTTTGCGCCGCAAATAGCCTAAAATGATCGATGTGTCAATCAAAACGCGTCCAGTGTCCAATGGCGGAACTCCTTTTTCACATCTTCGATATGCTCAAGTTCCTGATCGCTAAACGTCGGGCCGTTTTTCAGGAATTGCAAAAACGCCGACTTATCAAGCTTTGGCACAACAGAAGGAACTGTTTCTATCGGCAGAAGAATCACTTCTACTTCACGATTATTCAAATGATACGGCACCTCGATATTGACCTGATTATCAATCACTTGCGTAATAAGTCGAATGGCTTCCATTGTATCCCCGGCCTCTACTGCTGCGTTTGATTCAATTCTGTGAGAGGAGTTGAAGACAGAGAAAATAAATAGATGTTTTCAGCAAGAATGTCAAGAAATTTATATAGCGGCTCACAGCGCCATTCTACGGAGATGTTCGATAATCTCGCCAAGGGAGGCGGTTTGACCAGCAGCGACAGCAGATTGAAGCACGCTTAGCGATACCGTTTTCTGCTGACGCGCTAATGCGGTTTTGGCCTGTTGTTTCGCATAAAATGGGGTGGCGTCGTGCTGCGCGGCGAACGCGAGCGTTTGAAGGCCGAAAGGCGTTTCGGCGGTTTTCAGGAGGCGTTCCCCCGCATCAGTCAGAAATTCCAACAATCCCATCAAATATGGCCGCTGCGCTGCCATGTCAATGGCAGTAAACAACTGCGCCCATGCCTGTTCTGTTGCTCCTGATGCGGCGCTGATTCTGCTTTGCGTATAACAAAACCAGGTTTCAAAATAATGATCTAATGCAGGCGAGGCAAGGAGGCGGCTTTTTTCTAAGAACGCGGCTGCTTCCCCAATTCTCCCGGTACGCCAGCGCAATTCGGCGAGGTTCAGCAGTTGAGCCGGCCATCCTTCGGGATGGCGCAGGCGTTGGAAAATCGCCAGACTTTGCTGGAAATACGTTTCCGCGCTGTCATATTCTCCCTGAATCATCAGCAGAAAGCCGCACGCGCTAAACCGCCACGCCGCCAGGCCCTGACATCCTAACTGCATCACAATCGCGAGGGATTCACGCTCATACGTCCAGGCGCGCTGATAATCGCCGAGTAAAATGGCGATTTCGCCTAACTGCGATTTCGCCCAGGCAATCCCGTGTTCATCGCGCAATTCCTGGGACATGCGCAGCGCCTCTTCGTGAAAATGCTGCGCTTCGCGATAGCGCCCATGATTCAGCGCGACATGCCCCAATGAATTGAGCGCTGTTGTCTGCCCCCAGAGGTCGCCAAGCTGCTGCCGCAGCGTCAACGCCTGTTGAAAGCAGATGTGCGCAAGCTCTAAGCTCTGCCGCGTCTGATAAAGCCATTCGCCGCGTAAAAACGCCGCTAACGCCATATCCCAGCAGTCGCCGCTTTGCGCGGCCAGGTCGTCGAGCAGTTCCACCCATTCGCCTGTGTCTTCGTTTTGCTGGCGATACCAGGTTTTCAGGCAGCCGATCCAGAAATAGGTATAAGCCGAAGTCGCCGCGCCAGAAGTTCGCAGGCGTTGCAATGCCTGCTGATAATCGGGCAGCGTTTCCGCATTATACACGTTATAGCGCGAACAGGCGGCGATATGGACGATCAATTGGGCGCACAGGAGATGATCGGGCTGCTGCTGGCGGCACAATGTCAGGGCATGTTGAAACACGTCGCGCCCTTCTTGCAGGCGATTGGCGATTTCGTAAAATAATGCGAGGCGCGGCAGCATCGCCTGAAGGCGCGGCAGATTTTGCTGCGCCGCCGCCAATTCCCACGCCTGCCGAATATTCGGAGACGCCGCGCTCATCGCTGACAGCGCGCTCTGCTGGCGCTCAGTTTTCAAACAATCGGATTGCGCGATGACAAAACGCTCGAACCAGGCGCAGAAACGTTCGATCAGCGCAGCCTCTTCTGGAGCATCTTGCTCACGTTTGTCCGCGAGAAATCGTTGCAGCAGCGGATGAAGTGCGAAACGTCCATTCGCGTAGCTTTGCACGAGCGCTCGATCCACGAACGATGCCAGTAACGGCAGCGATGTCCCTGCAATGGTCTCAGCTTCCGCCACGTCGAAACTCCCCTGAAAGATCGAAAGCTGACAGAGCCGACGCTGTTCCTGCATTGAGAGGCGCATCCAGAGCGAATCGAACACCGCCCGCACGCTTTGATGCCGCGCCGGATAATCCGGCGAACGCGAAGTCAACACATCCAACGATTGCTCGATTTCAGCGACAATCTGGTCGCATGACAAAATATGACACCAGGACGCCGCCAATTCGAGCGCCAACGGCATCCCATCCGCTAAGCGGCAGAG
The DNA here is from genome assembly GCA_000739515.1 of Candidatus Moduliflexus flocculans. GTDB lineage: Bacteria > Moduliflexota > Moduliflexia > Moduliflexales > Moduliflexaceae > Moduliflexus > Moduliflexus flocculans. Next base: position 756,875 of record DF820459.1, on the reverse strand, counting down.
TCGCAGGATATGCGGCAAATTCGCTTCAGACAGAGTGAAATCGGGATGCTGCCGTTGCGCCGAGCGCATCAGCAGCCGCACCGCGTCATAGCGCTGCTCGACCTCTTCCAGCGCCACATCCGCCAGCGCAACGGCTTCGGGATACGCTAACCCATGAAGGTTATAGACCCATTCCCCGCGTAAATTCAGCCGCTCGCGGGATGTGACGACAAACTGAATCGCTGGAGCAGCCTGTAAACATTCTCTCAACACGCCGACGCCCGCCAGAAGATGTTCCGCGTTATCAAGAATCAGCAGGAGTTTTTTGGTTGAAAGAAACTGCGTCAGCGCGTTCAACGCCTCCTCTTCCGCCGATGCGAGACAGTGTAGCGTTTCGACAATCGCCGGTGCGATCTGTTCGGGCGACGACAGCGGCGCAAGCGGCACGAAATAGACGCCGTCCGGGTAGTCGGCGATCATCGTTGAGACAAGCTGTTCCGCGATGCGCGTTTTGCCGATGCCGCCCATGCCTAAAAGCGTTAGCAGGCGGCAATCCGGGCGTTGCAGGATCGCACGAATTTCTTTAAGCTCGCGGGTTCTGCCGATAAACGCCGTTTGTTGAAACATGCCGCGTATATGAAATGACGGCGATTCCCGCAGAGGCGCGGCGGCTGCGATCTGCTGCACCTGAAACGTTGTCGCGCCGTCCTGACTTAGCAGCGCGTCATAGAGGTCTTGCGTCTGCTGTTCCGGCTCGGCGTCAAATTCTTGTTTCAGCAGGCGAACGCATTCCTGATACTGCTGCAACGCCGCCGCGCGTTGATGATTCAGCGTATAGAGCCGCATGAGTTCCCGGTGTGCGGCTTCTTCGGCGGGCGAGGCCGCCAGCCAGCGCTGCGCGCAGCGAATCGCGGCGGAAAATTCCTTGCGTGCCGCATAATAATGCAAGACACGCTTTAACGCGTCAATAAAGCGATCTCGCAACATATCGGTATGAAAGAATTGCCAGTCGTCGAACGATGGGCTGTCCGGCAGCGTAAAGCCGCGCAGAAAGTCATCGCGATACAGGTCTATCGCGTGCAGCAGCGATGGCAGGCATTCGGCGCAGGCGGTAGATGGCGCATGATCATGCCCGGCCCCCGCGTTCACGGCGCGGTCGAACGAATGAATGTCCACCCATAAGCCGGTGTTCGAACTGAGTTCGACAGATTGACGGCGAATATCGAACCAGGTATCGGTCAAGCGCTGTTTCAGCGTCCAGAGCGTTTTGCGCAGACTGGTAAAGGCTTGCGCGGAGGGCGATTCCGGCCAGAACAGACTCACGAGCTTTTCCCGGCTGTGCGCCTGTTTATTCATTGTCAGATACGCCAATAACGCAATTGATTTTCTGGTATCCAATTCGACGCGCTCGCCGTTCAATTCGACTTGCGGGCTGCCGAACCAGCATAATTTGAGCGAGGATGTGTCGTGCATGTAAAAAATTTTCGTGTTTTTTGAGCGTGTTGTGATTTTGAACGTTCAGGGAACGATTCAGGAACGGTCACGATGTATAGTATGCTAAATTATTTAGCTGTGTTTCGCCGTAGGCGATGTGGTCTTGTAGTACGGGCATCCACAACAACGCCCATTCGCCGTAGGCGATACACATTCCGCTTATTCAAAAACGATGTCAACAGCGAGCATTCTGTCAAGGAAATCCTTGTTGAGAAACAGGAAAACACTAACGAGAAGGAGAGTTGTATGCAGATACACAATGGGCAGGTGATGGCGACGCCGCAAGAAGTCGGCTTTCGCCCTGAAGCGATAACAAAATTAGATGCGTTTTTTATGGATTGCGTGGAGAACACGCCGATTCAAGCTGCAAGCTATCTCCTTGCGCGTCGCGGCAAGGTGTTTGTCTGGAATTCAGTCGGCAAGCTCTCCGGGCTTGAAGACAACGGCGATTTCCTGCCGGATTCGCTATTCGGCATTGCGTCCATCACAAAAACGCTGACCGCAGTCGGCATTATGCAATTGATGGAGCAGGGAAAACTCGCGCTTGAGCAGCCGGTAGCGACGGTTCTGCCGGAATTTCAGACCAAGATGCACGAAGGGATCACGATGATGCATTTGTTGACGCATACGTCCGGCCTTCCCGCCGATCCGGGAGCGCATACTGAGCCGTATCCGCGTGCCTGGTGGACTCCTGAACTCAACAAGGACAACTGGATTACATGGGCGCTGCAAGGGCCGCTGCAATATCCAACCGGGACGGTCTGGAATTACTGTTCCAAAGGGTTCTGGCTGTTAGGCGAAATTATCGCCCGCGTTTCGGGGATGTCGTATCCCGAATATATTCAGCGCCACATTCTTGATCCGCTCGGCATGACGCGCTCGTTCTTTCTCGTGCCGAAAGCGTTGCGCGATCAGGTTGTTATTGTCAATGAATTCGATCTCAAAGAACTGCATGAAGAGCCGAACGACAATTTCTCTCCGTCATGGTGTGCCGGAGGCGGGCTGTCTTCAACGCCGTTCGATTTGTGGAAATTCGCGCAGATGCTCCTGAACAAAGGGACATTCAACGGCCAGCGCATTCTTGGCCGGAAAACAGTGGAAGCGATGACGCGCAACCAGCTTGATCGCGTGCCTGATTATACCTGGGGACACAATATCAAAGCGAAACCATTCGGTTTCGGTCTGGAAGTGGACAAAGACCCGGTCACGTCGCCCGGCACGTTCGGGCATGAAGGCGCGCGCTGGAGCAGCATGTTTATTGACCCGGTCGAAGAGCTGATCTGCATCTATTTTCAGCCGACAGTTTACGAGTTCTGGCAGGCGCGGTATATGAACGGCGCTCGCGCGATTGCGTGGGGCGGGATTGAATAAAATGTAATTATTTACCACGAAACACACGAAATACACGAAAAAAAAATCAAGACATTCATCCGATGACCGAGGATTTTCCCCATATTTTCGTCTATTTTGTGTGTTTCGTGGTCATACCAATTCTTGATTTAAATACACCATTTCCAAAAACCTCATAGGTCTTCAAGACCTGCGAGGTTTCCGTGCCTGTTGCATGGAGACGCAAGATGATTATTCAAGTGAAGAACCTCTCGAAATCATTCGAGTACTATAAAAAAGAATTAGGATTAAAGAATTCGCTCAAAAATCTTTTCTTTCGGCAAACGCTGACGAAAGAGGCCGTGCGCGGCATTTCCTTTGACGTGGAAGAAGGGGAAATGGTCGGATTTCTCGGCCCGAATGGCGCAGGCAAAACGACCACGCTGAAAATGCTGTCAGGGATTTTGCATCCGACCTCCGGGCAGGCGAATATTTTAGGCTTCACGCCCTGGGAGCGCAAAAAGGCGTTCAAGATGCAGTTCGCCATCGTGATGGGGCAGAAAAACCAACTCTGGTGGGATTTACCGGCGAACGAGTCGCTCTATCTCAACAAGTGCATTTATGAAATTGACGACCGCGTGTATCAATCTACATTGGCAGAATTGACCGAGTTGCTCGATGTCAAAGAGTTGCTCAGCGTCCAGGTGCGGCGGCTGTCGCTTGGCGAGCGGATGAAAATGGAATTGATCGCCGCGCTGATTCATAAGCCGAAATTGATTTTTCTCGATGAACCGACCATCGGCTTGGACATCGTCTCGCAGAAACGGATTCGCGAGTTTTTCAAATATTATAATCAGCAAAAAAAGGCGACGGTTATCCTGACCAGCCACTACATGGCGGATGTCGAAGACCTCTGCAAGCGGACGATTATCATCAATCAGGGGCGGACGGTGTTTGACGGCGATCTCAACCGCGTTAACGAACTCTTTGCGCAGTCGAAAATCGTGAAATTGCAGTTGTCCAGCCCGGTTGAACGCGCTGCGCTCGCCGCATTTGGCGAAGTGAAAGAGCATTCCGATGTAGAAGCGATGCTGGAAGTACCGCGTGTCGAACTGAAAGCGCGGTCGAAAGCGATGCTGGATCAGTTACCGATTGTGGATTTCACCATCGAAGACATTCCGATTGAAGAAGGAATCGCGCTGCTCTATCAGGCGCGGGAGGCGACCGATGCCAGCGCTTGAGAAATATGCGAAAACGTTTGAAATGGGCTTTCAAAACGCTCTCGAATATCGAATGAATTTCCTGCTGTCGCTTATCAGCGCGGCGTTTCCGGTCTTCATTCAATCGTATCTCTGGGCGGCAATTTATCGCAATTCGGCGGAATCGGCGCTGTATGGCTACACGTTTCGCCAGATGATGGTGTATACGTTTCTCGCCGGACTTGTTGGTCGGATCGTCCGTTCCGGCTTCGAATACGAGATTATGAACGATATTAAAAACGGCAAGTTCAGCAAATTTCTCGTGCAGCCGGTCGGCTATTTCCCCTATCAACTCAGTTCGTTTCTCGGTCAAAAACTGCCGGGATTGGCAATGATTCTCGGAATTCTCGCCATCGTGCTGGTCGGCCTAATCGTGTATTTAGATGTCTCGCTCGAATTTGCGCGGATTCTCGCGTTTTTAGCGACCCTGTTTTTTGCGGTGATCCTGAATTTCATCATCTTTTATTGCGTCAGTTCCCTCGCCTTCTGGATCGTTGAAATCGGCTTTCTGTTCGAAGGGATTCGGATCGTCACGGTGTTATTGAGCGGCGGCATTTTCCCGCTGGAAGTTTTCGGCGAGCGGGCGTTGTGGTGGCTGAATCTGCTGCCGTTTAAATACACGGTCAGTTATCCGATTAACGTCCTGAACGGCAGATTAGCGGCGGGCGAATTCGCGCAGGGCATGCTGCTGCAACTATTCTGGATTGTCGTTATGTACATGCTGGCGAAATGGCTCTGGCACGAAGGCGGTCGCCGTTATGTCGCGGTGGGAGGCTGACATGCGCACATTCTTCGAAACCCTGAAAAAATATCTGCTGATTTACGGCGTCTTTTTGAAAAACGGCCTGATGGCGCAGATGGAATACCGCGTCAATTTTCTGACAAGCATCGCAATGGAAGGCGGCTATCTCTGCGTCAAATTGTCGTATGCGGTGGTGGTCTATCGCTCCGGCGTCACGATTCACGGCCTGTCGCCGGATGAAATTCTGCTGTTTATCGGCTCGTTTATCGCGCTGACCGGCGTGTATGCCGGGCTGTACGCGACGAGTAATTTTCGGCTGCGGGAAAAAATCAAAGACGGCGATCTCGACCTGCTGATTTCCAAGCCGGTCTCCACGCAATTTATGGCAACGCTGCGCCATATAGATTTGACGCTCTTTACGCTCGATATAGTGGCGGGGTTGGCGCTTGTCGCCATCGCCTGGCAGCGCCTGCGCATTCCTGTCACGGCCATCAATCTCGTCGGGTATGCGGTGTTTTTCGTCATCAGCAGCGTGGTGGCGTATTGCGTGTTTCTGCTGCCGCAAATTCTGTCGTTCTGGCTGGTAAATACGAGCGCGATTGTGGAAGTCAGCGATTCGATGTGGGACATCAACAGCATGCCGATGGGAATTTATCCGCGCTGGATTCAGCAGTTCGGCGTGTTTGCGCTGCCGGTGTTCTTTATCACCAACTTTCCGCCACTGTTCGTGCTGAATAAAATGACGCCCGCTTATTATGCCTGGGCAGCGCTTGCGCCGATTCTGCTCTTGTGTATTGTGAGAGCCTTCTGGAACTGGGGGCTGCGCAATTACAGCAGCGCCAGCAGTTAGAAAACCTGTATTGCGAACGTCCCTATTCGCAATGCCGACGAGGACATCGGCGGTATATCATTTATTATGGAAAATGTATTTCAAATTGTGCCAACTTCGCCAGTCGCGAGCGTCAGGCGGATGTTCGCCATTCTGAAAGCGGTTGCGTTCGTAACGTATAAAGAATGGGCGGCGTATCGCTCGCACATGCTGGTGTCACTTTTTATCGGGCCGGTATTCTTTTTGGTGCAGGTCTTTATCTGGAAAGCGCTGTTTTCGACACAGGAGACGATTAACGGCCTGACGTTCGAGCAAATGCTGCTTTATTACGCCGCAACCACCATGATTCATTACCTGATCATGGATTTTGCCGACTGGAATCTGCAAATGTTGATTCATACCGGCAAATTCTTGACGTTCATGCTACGCCCGGTGTCGCACCGCTTTTTCGCGCTGTCGCAGAAAGTCGGTCACCGTGTGCTCGGTTTTACGTTCGAATTTTTGCCGGTGCTGTTAATTTTCGCATTCGTTTTTCATATTCGGCTTGTGCCTGTGTATCCCTTCTGGGCGGCGCTTTCCATCGCGTTGAGCTTTGTGATTATGTTTCTGATTAACTATTGCGTCGGCATCGCCGGATTTTGGCTCGTCAAAACGCAGGGCGTGCAGCGCATGTTTCTGATTTTCAGGGACATCTGCGCGGGCGTGTTTCTTCCCCTCAGCTTTTTTCCGAGCGCGTTCCAATATATCCTGTTTTTCCTGCCGTTCCAGTTCGTGACTTACGTGCCGATCCGCGTGTTTCTCGGCTCGTATGAATTGGCCGGCATTTCCATGAGCATTCCTGAAATCGTCGGCGTTCAGGCGCTTGTCGCGCTCGTCATGTTCGGCATTTCTGAAATGCTCTGGCGGACAGGCATTACGCATTTCACGGGGGTGGGCGCATGACCTCGCATGTTGTGGTCTATCGGCAGGCGTTTCAATGCGCGTTGGCGTCGCGGATGGCGTATCGCGCCGATCTGTTCATCAGCGCGGCGATTATGCTGCTGTTCGAAGCGATTGTGCCGTTTGTCACGGTGCTGATTTACCGTTCCGGTTCAGCCTTTCCCGGCTGGACAATGTATGAAGCGCTCATGATTCAGGCGGTATTTCTCTTGGTGAAAGGGGTCGCGTTTCCGTTTTTCTTTGGCATTGTCTGGAATATTATGGATCGCGTGCGGGAAGGGACGTTCGATTTGCTCCTGATTAAGCCGCGTTCGATTCTGTTTCTCTGCATTGCCACCGGCATAGACATCGAAGATTTAGGCAAGCTCGTCGGCGGCGTGGCGATGATGATTCTGGTCTTTACGCAATTGCCGCTGCCCGGTTTCTGGCAGTTCTGCCAATTCGGGCTGCTGTTCGCCGCCGCGTTATCCGTCTTCTTTTCGTTTGCGCTGATTCTCTCCGGCCTCCTGTTCAAATGGGTCGGAAATGGCCGAATGTGGGAGATTTTCGGCGCAGCCACGAGATTCAGCCTCTATCCGCTTTCGATTTTCAGCAAGGGCTTGCAATTGTTTCTGACCGCCGTGATTCCGATTGCGATGATGGGCTTTTTTCCGGCATCGGTCTTGTTAGGAAAGCCGCATGAAGGCATGGCGCTCGGCGTCGCGATGTGCGGCGTCTTTTTCGCCTTTAGCCTCTGGTTCTGGCATTCCATGATGAAACACCACACCAGCGCCGGAGGATGAGCGCTCTTCAACTATGAAAATTTATACGTATTACGTACCGCCGACGTCCCCGTCGGCCTGAACACGTGATCTCATGAAAAGGCCGACGAGGACGTCGGCGGTACGTAAATACTTACGTTGTATCTATGATTCGTGTCAATCATCTCACAAAATCGTTTCGTTCAATTCAACGAGGGCATACGTTCAAAGAGACCGTGCGCAGCATTTTTGCGCCGACGTATGTGGATGTGCAGGCGGTCAAAGGCGTGTCGTTCGAGGTTGAGCCGGGGGAGTTGATCGGCTATTTAGGACCGAACGGCGCGGGAAAATCCACGACACTGAAAATTCTGACCGGCGTGCTGTTTCCGACCTCTGGCGACGTGGATGTCATGGGCTATACGCCCTGGAAACAGCGCAAGCAATATGTCGCCCGCGTCGGCGCGGTGTTCGGCCAGAAATCGCAGTTGATCTGGGACATTCCGCCGATTGATTCATTTTACATGAATAAGGCGATCTATTCGATTCCGTCCGGCGATTTTCAGGCGCGTCTGAAAGAGATGACGACGATGCTGGACGTGGAAGAGGTGATTCAAAAACCGACGCGCAACCTCTCGCTTGGCGAACGGATGAAATGCGAATTTATCATGGCGATGCTGCACAACCCGCCAATTGTCTTTCTTGATGAGCCGACCATCGGACTTGACGTGATTGCCAAAGAAAAAATTCGCGAATTCATCAAAGAACAAAACGCGCAAGGCAAGACGTTTATCCTGACCACGCACGATTTGGACGATGTGGAGCATCTCGCAAAGCGCGTCATCGTCATCAATCACGGCCAGATCGTCTTTAACGACGATATGAATGCGTTAAAAAGCCATTTGGGGCAGAAAAAAATCATCCATCTCGCCACGCATCGCCCGCTTTCTGCGGATTTGCACGGCAACGGTTTAGCGATTTTGCAAGCCCATTCGCTGTATGAAGCCGACATCGAGCTTGATGTCGCGCAGTTGCCGCTGAATCAATTTATTCAGCGCATCAACGGCAGCAATATCCGCGACCTCTCGATTCAGGAATTGCCGATTGAGCGCGTAATTAAAGAGTTGTATCACTAAACGCGTTATCGCTGTGTTTGAAAAACGACACGGTTTGATTGAAGGATTCGTATCCCTGACAAGGCTGTCCGGGGTACGATTGACCAGTCATCTTAAACTTGTCGTAACTATTTACGTACCGCGAACGTCCTCGTTCGCAGGAGGCGTCTCCCATGCGGTTGAGAACGTTCAGCGCAGGCAACGTCGGCGAACGGGGGCGTTCGCGGTACGTCGTGCTAAATAACTGATGTTACGCAGCGCCGCCGACAATTCCCCTCCTGGGAGGGGCAAGGGGTGGGTTCGTCCGTGAGTGATTGCTCGTGTCAAGAACCC
>DF820459.1:693375-747919 GCA_000739515.1 Candidatus Moduliflexus flocculans | reverse complement strand
TCCCCGAAGGGGAGGGGTTTTTCACCCCCTCTCCTTTGGAGAGGGGGCAGGGGGTGAGGTCGAACAGACGGGCGTTTCAGGAATATGCCCGCGTAACATCAGTAAATAATTACAACTTGTCAAAACAGTCGTTTAACCGAGAGAATCTCGCCGCATTTCCCTCCGAAAAATTCCATTGTTTATTTATTGACAGAAACTCTCACGATATAGTAAAGTTGATTTATATTTAACGGTAGTTTCAACACGTCAACATTTCTGTCATGGGGGCACGCATGGAGACGCTGTCAATCTATTATTATTTGGCATTTCCCGATCAATCGCAGACGGTATTTCTGCTGGAAATTGACCCGGTGAAGATGGAGTTGATCAACAACATTCCGGAGACGTTGCCCGGCTGGACAAATTTGACGTTTCATCAATGCCCGCATTGTCCGCTCGACAGCGCCCACCATCCCTACTGCCCTTTAGCCGCGAATCAGGTCAATATCATTAAACAGATCGGTCCGTTTTTGCCGTATCATAAAGTGCAGCTCGAAGTCGTGACCGCCGAGCGGAAAATCGTGCAGGCGACGACACTGCAAGCGGCGTTCGGCTCGCTGATGGGGTTAGTCATGCCTCTGAGCGGCTGTCCGCATACCGCTTATTTTAAGCCGATGGCACGGTTTCACGTGCCGCTTGCGAACTCTTCGGAGACGATGTTCCGGTCGGTCTCGATGTATTTCATGGCGCAATATTTTCTGCATAAAGAAGGCAAATCGGTAGATTTGAACTTGACCGGCCTGTCGCGGATTTATGAAAATATCCATGTTGTGAATACTTCGATTGCGGAACGCTTTCTCGCCGCCAGCACTCAGGACTCGTCTGTTGACGCGCTTGTTCAGTTAGACATTTATGCCATGACGTTTCTCGGCATCCTTGAAGAACCGCTGCAAGAGTTACGTCCGTTATTCAGCGCGTATTTCGACGAATACACGCCTGTTTCATTACGTTAACGCTCAAGGAGCTATTCTGTAGGTCGAAATTAGAGTTTCGACCCGCGCTATCATGCATGACAATCTATTTTCAGGGGAGGATACCATGACTGACGATTACGCAAACCGCCGTGAATTTCCGCGTTTTAAAGCGCCGATTTGTTACCGTTCCGCGCCATTTTTTTCGACGCGCCGCCAGTTAGTCAATATCGGTTTAGGAGGCATTCGAATTTACAGCAACGATAAGCTGCGCGTCGGCAAGCGCCTTGAAATCGAGCTTTTGCTGCCAGATGACGAAATCTTGACCTTCATTGCCAAGATCGTCTGGCAACGTCCGCTGCCAGAAGGCGAAACCGCCCAGTATGACGTGGGCTTGCAGTTTTTAGACGCGCCGGAAGATAAATTACAGCGCCTGGCAGAGGTGCTGAACAAATACACCGAAGCCGGTGAAGCCGAACAGGCGTGATGTCTGACGATCCATGCAAATAGCAGTCAGAGACGTTCAACGTGTCTGACAGCTTATTTTGTCTTTAACCGTTTCACGTTTTTTTGTGTTTCGACTTGTTCGACGTGGCCTGTCACGTTGAACGAAGCCGAAGCAGACATTCCAACACAAAACCATGATGAATAATTACGCCATCATCATCCTTGCCACAATTCTGATCAGTTTCCTGCTCGATCTTGCCGCCGACTGGCTGAATCTTCGCGCCCTGAGCGACCGCATTCCCGCCGAATTCGACGGCGTATATGACGCCGAAAAATACCGACAGTCGCAGGAATACACCCGCGTCAACACGCGCTTCGGCTTTCTGACCTCCACGTTTAATCTTGCCGTTTCGCTGATTTTCTGGTTTGCCGGAGGATTTCAGTGGCTCGATCAGATCGCGCGAGGCTGGGGCTTCTCATCAATCGTCACCGGCATCCTTTACATCGGCGTGTTAATCATCGTCAGAACGCTTCTTTCGCTGCCGTTTAATATCTACGACACGTTTGTGATCGAAGAACACTTCGGCTTCAACAAAACCACGCCGCTCGTGTTCGTCACCGATTTATTAAAAGGCTTAGGGCTTGGCATCGTCATCGGCGTGCCGATTCTCGCGGGCGTCTTAGCCTTCTTCGAATACGCCGGGGCGCTCGCCTGGCTTTATTGCTGGATTGCGCTGACCATCGTGACGCTCTTTCTGCAATTTATCGCGCCCACCTGGATTATGCCGCTGTTCAACAAATTCACGCCATTAGAAGATGGCGAATTGCGGGAAAGCATCATGGCTTACGCCCGCCGCGCCGACTTTCCATTGGAAAACCTGTTTGTGATGGACGGCTCGAAACGCTCCACCAAAAGCAACGCCTTTTTCACCGGCTTCGGCAAACATAAACGGATCGCGCTCTTCGATACCCTGATCGCCGCCCATACCGTGCCGGAATTGGTGGCGGTGCTGGCGCATGAAATCGGACATTACAAGAAAAAACATATCCTGCAAGGAATGCTCATCAGCATCGCCCACAGCGGCGTGATGCTGTTCCTGCTCTCCATCTTTCTCGGTCATCAGGGCTTATTCGACGCCTTTTACGTCAAGCAGCCCTCGATTTACGCCGGGCTGATTTTTTTCGGTATGTTATACAGTCCGATTGAATTGGTCATCTCGCTCGGCATGAACTTCCTTTCGCGCCGCAATGAATACGAAGCCGACCGCTTTGCCATCGAAACCACGCCCGATCCTGAGCCGTTCATCTCCGCGCTGAAAAAACTCTCCGTGAAAAACCTGTCGAACCTGACGCCGCACCCGTTCCATGTCGCCCTGAGCTACTCGCATCCGCCCGTCTTGCAGCGCATTCAGGCGATACGCCGGTTGAAAAAATAGGAGCATGATATGAATGTGTACGACCAGGAAAAATGGAAGGAGGATTTATGGTTCAAGAGTTCCAACAATTGATTCGAATCTGGCCGTCAGTTTCGCCGTATTTATCAACGCCGACAACCGATGACGAGGCGGAACAATTAATCGGTTAGCGGATTATCTGATGGATCAGACTCAGGGTGATGCCGATCATCCGCTCATGGGGTTATTGGATATTGTCGGCGCGTTAATTGCGGAGTACGAGTCTCGGAACGTCCCCGAACCAGAGGGAACGCCGATTGACTGTCTGAAATACCTGATGCAGGAGCATGGCCTGAAACAAAAGGATTTGACGGAACTTGGCAGCCCCGGCGTGATTTCTGAAATATTAGCCGGAAAACGCGAATTGAATACGCGCCAGATTCGAGCGTTAAGTCAGCGGTTTGCGTGTAGTCCGGCCATTTTTATCTGACGATAAATAGAGGTTGTTTTCTTGAGATTTTCATCGCATTATTCTCTTGCATTCAATCGGCGTTTCTCTATGGTTTGCGTATTTTCTTTATTTCACTGATTGTTGTCATGTAAAAGTAATTATTGGGAAACGGTCGAGATGACGTTCGGATTCATCTCCGCTGTTTCGAATGTGTATGGTGATCGAAACGTTGTTCGCAATTTTTGTCGGTGAAACGCTCAAAAATTTTTACGGGCAAAAAGCGACTGATGCGGTGTTGCAGACATGGAAAAATTACACGCAAGGGAATCATGACGTGCAACGGGCTTTGCAGCAGGCGTTTTGCAAAACACCGACAGCGATTGGCTTAGGGCTTGTCCAAGACGATTGGTGGACGCGGCAAATGCAATTCACCCCGCCGAAATTGATCCGCGAGTTTGCGGAAACGATTCAAACGCGCTATATCAAGCCGTTCTGCGGCAATGATCGGACAAAAGCAGAAGAACTCAATGTCATAGGCAAAGAGCAATGCAAGGCGTTAGATCAATTTTTTAAGACCTTCTCTTTTCGAGATGTGCCGACCGAAGACGTTGCTAATCTTCTCTATAATCTGCGATTCGTGACCGACGCGGACATCATGCGTCGGCAGCGCGAACTCACCAAAGACACGTTGCGCAAAGCCTTAGAACAGACGAAGCAATTCGCTCCGATATTTTTAGACGCGCTGTTTTTCTCGACGCAAGGGAGCGGCATGTTGTATGATGGCGTCGTGTTTTATTTCGAAGAAGAAATCAAAAGCAATGAACGAGTCAAAAACGTCTTGGCGCATTTCGACCGCCAGCAATTGCTCGCCAACACGGAACGGGCAAAGCAGGAATTCAGCAAATTACAACAGCAGATCAGCGGCCTGGAAACTAAATTGGACGAATTGAAACAGGCGCGAAAATTCTCCGACATGACGCCGATTGCCGAAAAGCTGGATAAAATGGAACGACGCAGCCAACAATACGAGATCGCGTTAAAACGCTCAGAACAGAACGCCGCCGCCTGGCAGCGCGTCGAATCCGATCTGCACGGAATCCGTCAAAGTTTCGGCTTAATTAGCGCAGAACTTTCCGAACGTTTTGCTGAGTTTCAAGTATGGCTGAACGCAGAATTTATAAAAATCGGAACTGCTATCAAAGACGACGGTGACAAAACTCGCACCCTTCTTGATGAGCGAGCAAAGGAAATCATGCAGTCTGTTAGTGATGAATTGAGGCGTGTTTTCGGTGCTCACGCAGAACCGATAAAAGTGCAGGCGAAGGATTTTTTAGCAAAAGATTTCAGCGTGTGGGATTGCTATGAACAGTTGGAGCATCTCGGCAGCGGCGGCATGGCGGAAGTGTATAAAGTCCGAAAATGCCATACTGACGGGATTGCGGTCTTGAAAGTCTTGTCGCCGAAACATCAGAATAATACCAATATTATTGCCCGCTTTCTGGCTGAAGGGAAAATTATGGGGCGGCTTGGACAGGCGGGCGGGCGGCAATTCGCGCAGGTGTTCGATATGGGGCGGAGCAAAGACGGCGACTTTTTTATCGAAATGGAATTCATTCGCGGTCGCACGCTACATGATGTGCTGAACGAACAGGGCGCATTCACGCCGCTGGAGGCGTTGCGCCTGTTGCGCCAGTTAGCGGCGGCGTTGCATCATGCGCACGCGCAAAAGATCATTCATCGCGACATCAAGCCGCAAAATATTATCGTGCATGACGGCCAATTGACGCTGATAGATTTCGGCATTGCCAAACGCATGGAGGACAACACGATCACCACGCAAAAGGGCGAGTTTTATGGCACATGGCTGTATGCCGCGCCAGAGCAGTTCGTGACAGCATTCGGCAAAATTTGCGAATGCACGGATGTATATGGGTTCGGAATTTTAGCGTATCACTTGCTGACGAATACCCTGCCCTTTTCCGGAGAAACGATGGAAAGCATGCACGGGCATTGTTACGTGCCGTTGCCCGCGCTGCCGAAAATCATTCCCGCTGAAATTGCTGCAATTGTTAAGAAATGCACACAGAAACAGCAGCGAGATCGGTATCAGAATATGATCGAAGTCGGCGAGGCGATTGACGCGATTTTACAGCGGAATGCCATCGAAGCCTACAAAACGCTGTTTGGTTCTTTTCAGACGGATTTGCAAATCAGCCCGCAAGAGCGCGAAATATTGGAATCTCAACGAAAACAATTAGGATTGAGCAAGGAAACCGCCGAACAGATCGAGCGTGAATTGCAAGATGCGGCAAAGCCAATAGGGGATAAAATAATTGACACTTGGGAGATAGTGAAAACAACTGGATACCAATGGTTGCCAAAATGGGCAACACAATCCTCTTCTGCGGCAAAAGACGGCGAACAAGCGAACAAATCCGAAACAGCGCAAGCTAAGGAGTCAAGTTCAGGAACCTCAGGATGGTTCTCAAAATTGGTACCACAATCCTCTTCTACGGTAGCAGCCAACAAGAAACCGGACGAACCCAACGCAGAGCAAGCAGAGGAGACAATTTCAGCGAACTCCGGAAAGCATGAATAACGTCGAAGTCCGGATTTATAAAAACCATTTGTAATGACACAATACATTGTGGTCAGAAAAAGCTGTCAGACACCTTCAAGGTGTCTGACAGCAATGTTCTTGCGTCAATACAACCATTGGTTAGAATTATTCATGATTTTACATGTTACTTCCGCCAAATATCTCCATGATTATCAGTAGGCAGGAGGAATGGTTATGGGACTTCTGTTAGAAATTCCGGATCAGGTTGTTCAGGCGATGCGCATGCCGTTATTCGAGCAAAAGCAGCAGCTTTTGACAGAATTAGCGGTCACGCTGTATGCCAGAGGCATTTTGTCGTTCGGCAAAGCGCGTGAACTCGCGGCGCTCAGTCACGCGGAATTCGGCATGTTATTGGGGTGGCGAGGCATTCCGCGTCATTATGCGGAAACGGATATGGAGGATGATCTGGCGTATGCGCGTGGTCAGTAATACTTCGCCGATCTGGAATCTGACAAGCATTCAGCGGCTTGATCTGCTGCGCGAACAATTTGCGGCAATTCTGATTCCTCCTGAAGTATTGTCAGAATTACGATCCGGAAACAGCATGCTTGAAAACGCGGCGATTCAGGAGGCCATAGACGCCGGATGGATTGAGGTGTTGTCATTGAAAACGCCTGAACTCAAACAGTCGCTTCTGCTTGAGTTGGATCAAGGCGAAGCGGCGGCAATTGCGTTAGCTCTTGAACAGCGCATTTCAAAAATTCTTATTGATGAAACAGAAGGCCGCATAAAAGCAAAAGCGTTAGGGTTGTTTCCAACCGGGGTGTTGGGCATTTTGCTTCGCGCAAAATATGAAGGAAGAATCGAATCGGTTCGCGATGAAATGCAAAAACTCCGGCATGACGCCGGTTTTTTTATTGCGGAGCCGTTATTTCAGCGCATTCTGGTTGAAGCAGGCGAAGAAACTTGATTTTCCGCATGACGTAGAATCAGTGATGAATGGAATTTCTTGCTGCTTGAAAACTACGGCACAGCAGGCTCGACGGCGACCCGAAAGCCAATATCGCTGCGTCGCGTGGTTGGCAATTCCGCCGGGATTCTCGCGCAACTCTGAGTGTCGGGATCGGTATTCCACGACCCGCCTAACAGGTCTTTTCGACCGTAACGTTCCAGTATTTATGGGAGAACGTCCAAACGGCCTCCCTCAGCCACGACAGAACGGGAAGCGTGCCGTCGTTGTGACCGCATGCACGACCCCGTGGCCGTTCAATTTTATTTTTCCTGAGAGCAGGGGCGCCATTCGAGCGATCCGAGAGGTGCTACACTACGGGGGATACAAGATCGTTGGCACGATAACGAAACCAGGAACAAAGACGTCACAAGAAATTTCGCCATCCTTAACGGCAAAGGCAACGCGTATCGGGAAAAAACTGATACAATAATTCTTCTTCCGTAAACATGGCGGTGTCTCCTGTAAAATAACGTGAGTTCGGGCATAGTACACGACAAAAAATAAAAAATAGAGTGGACATTGTCAGCACGTGTCCTCTATCACGGTACTATTGGATTACACCGTGCATAATAGGAGGAGCATATGACTGAACTCAGCCCACTCATGACTGTCTTCGCAGCAACATTTGCCTGGCATCGAGCCAGAATCACATTTCTGGCGCAATTCCTGGTCGCACTCGTTCGCGTGAGAACAGTGACCTTGACGGAGATTGCCGCCGCGTTGTGCGGGCAGACGAAACCCGCGTCCAGTTATCGGCGGATTCAACGGTTTTTTCAAGACTTCTCGCTGACCAGACCCCAGATCGCCGCTGCGGTGTTGCAATGGCTTCCTCTCGGCGAGAAGTGGCTCTTATGTCTTGATCGAACGAATTGGCAATACGGCCACCAGCACCTCAATCTTCTGGTGTTGGCAGTCGCCTATCATGGGGTGGCGCTCCCACTGCTCTGGATGAGTCTTGACAAACCTGGCGCATCGAACTCACACGAACGGATCGCCCTCCTCAAACATTTTTTATGTGCCTTTGACCGGAAGCGCATTCGCTGTCTCACCGCAGATCGCGAATGCCTCGGCACTGAGTGGATCAAATTTCTCAAGCGGCAACGAATTCCGTTTCGGATTCGGCTCAAACGCAATGTGCTCGTCTCCAATCCGAGCGCCAGCAGCGAGATGGCGGCCGGTCGATTTTTCCAGCAATGCCGTCTGGGAGAGGCCTATCTGCTCCCGCCCCCGCGTCGTGTCTTCGGCATGACGGTCTTTGTCGTTGGCATGCGGATGAAAAATGAGTTTCTCATCATCATCACGAACATCGACCCGAACACGGCCTGAGAGGATTATGGACACCGATGGGAGATTGAAACCCTCTTCGGCTGCTTGAAGAGTCGTGGCTTCAATCTCGAAGACCCCCAGTTGACCATTCCGGAGCGCCTCAACAAACTGATCGGCCTCCTGACGTTGGCGCTGTGTTGGTGTCTGCGAGTCGGCGAATGGCTTCAGGAACGGACGCCACTCGCGATCAAAAAACATATGCGACGTGCACACAGCCTTTTCCGCTATGGGCTTGATCGGCTTCAAAACATTATGCTCAATCTCGCGGTCAAAGAACTTGAATTTTATTGGGTAATCACTTTTTTGTCGTGTACTTAGGAGTACGGGATACGATTTTCGTCCTAACGGGACGAAATGTGTGTATATCCTCATCGCCTGCCAAGCGTTTCTCCGCGTTCTGGCAGCGAATCAAATTTAGCCCTCCGTCTGTTTCTTCAATAACCTGACGAGTGATTTTATTCGATATTTCAGCGTCAACTGGCACAAGAAGAAATTCCGCGATTCTTCTGAATCATTGCATACATCTGCCGCGTCACCGGCGTCGGAACGCCAAATTCTTCGCCCATGCGCAGGATCGCGCCGCCGAACAGGTCGCCTTCGTTGCGCTTGCCGGGCGTTTCAACGTCGCGATGATACGAGGTTTTGGTTTCTGGCGGGAAGTTTCCAGCTTTCGCAAGCGAACGCTCAACCACGTCATCGGCAAAATTCACGCCTTTAACGCGGGCAATCGCAAGAATTTCCTCCATGATGCCGCGCGTTTGCGCCAATGCCTCGGCATCTGCCATTACCTCGCCGAGCGTATTGTCTGAGGCCACGCACACAAGGCCGAAGGCGGCGATAAACATAAACTTTTCCCAGATCGCTGGATACGGATCACGATTCCAGGTACATTGAATCTGCGCCTGCTCAAACAATTTCAGCAGCGGCGCTGCGTCAAATTCGGGATGACGCGAGTCAGGGCCGCAGAGAATCGCGCCATCGCCGCCTTTTTGTGTCACGACGCCGGGCTGCGCGATGTGTGTGCCGACATAGACGCAGGCTGGCAGCACGATGCCGGTCGCCAGTTCTTCGCGAATGCGCTCATAAATATCCACGCCGTTCAGCAGCGGCAGCACAATCGTTTTTTCATTGATATTCCGACTCATCTGCGCTGCCACGTCCGCGAGATCGTAGCTTTTCACGCAGAGCAGGTATAAATCAGGCGTCGGCGCATCTTCGAGCCGATCTGTTGCCAATGTCGGCGTGCAAACAAGCCCCTGTCGGCTTGACGTGTTCAACATCAAGCCGCGTTCGCGAATCTGCGCCAAATGCGCTCCCCGCGCAATAAAAGAAATCTGTTTCCCCGACGCAAAAGAATGCACCATCAATCCGCCGAAATAGCCGCCGACGCCACCGACACCGACCACGCAAATATTGTTGATTGCCATCTTTTTTTCTCCTCCGTTTCCGTAGAGACGCCCCGCCGGGGCGTCTCTACCGTCATGCAAAAAATATGATCGCGCCACGCCATCACCTGACTTCGTCAGGCTGCAAAAGCAAGCTTTTGCGCTCCTGGTTTGGGTGTTTACCATAAAAATGCGTTGATTGTCCGCACCGTCTTCTGGCCTGGAACAATTGTCCCGATGCGGCAGCAGCGAATGTTGTTTGCCTGAATATGCTGGATGATTTGATCCGCATGATTCGGGCGGGCGACGATCACGTAGCCGACGCCCATGTTAAAGGTGCGCAGCAATTCGTCATGTGCGATGTTGAGGCGATTTTTGAGATACGAAAAAATCGGCAGTTTCGGATAGGTGGACAAATCAATTTCCGCGTCAATCTGCGCGGGGAGGACGCGATTCAAATTTTCGCGGATGCCGCCGCCGGTGATATGCGCCATGCCAGTGATGATTCGGCGCGGAAAGAGGTCTTTGATCGCCTGATAATAGCAGCGATGCGGCTCTAACACCGCGTCCAAAAATGTCTGCCCGTCTTCTAAACGCTCATGAATAATGTCCGGCTGCTTCGCCATAATCGCCCGAATCAGCGTATAGCCGTTCGTATGCAGCCCGCTGGATTCCAGCCCAAGCACGACATCGCCCTCCTGAATCGCCGAGCCGTCAATCACTTCGTCGCGCTCGACAATTCCGACAATGCTTGAAGTCAGCACATAGCGCCCGGCTTCCAGAACGCCCGGCTGCTCGGAGGTTTCGCCGCCGGTCAAGTCGCAGTCCTGCTGGCGGCACGCTTCCGCAATCGCCTTCACCATGCGCATCACGACCGCCTGTTCCAATTTGCCGCAGATAATCGCGTCCTGCACCGCTAACGGCTGCGCTCCCATAACGACGCAATCGTTGATCAAATGGTTAACCATATCGAAGCAGATCGATTCGGCGCGATCATGCTGAAGCGCGAGCAATTGTTTCGATCCCGGCTCTTCGGTTTTTAAGACCAACACCGGATGTTTCATGGCGGGAAAATGTATGTCATATAACGAGGCGAACGCGCCGACCGTATTCAAGACGCGCTGATTGGTCGCCGCCAACACGTTCGACATATCCTGTTTCGCCGCGTTTGCGGTATCAATATCCACCCCGGCGTTTTTATAACTCCAACGTTCCATACTCATCGTCTTTTAAGTTCCCTTTCTCATGGAATAGTTCTGCTCTTTCACTAATGTAAAATCTGGTCATTACGCCAATGTTCACGCTTCAACCAATTGAGAATCCCTTCGTGTGTCAATCTTTATTCACATCTCTTGTTGTTTTTCATCTGCGCTCCAAAACATCCTGCTTGACAGGCAGCAGTTGTTTTTATACGTGGGCGATTTTAGCAAGCCGTGTTCGATGCTCATTCTAAGCGCTTTTATATCGAGGAGACTCTACATGAAACTGTGGATTTCATTTAAAAAATGGTTGGAACTCATTTCGGGAACGATTCGCTCCTTATTCGGCGATCCTGAAGCCTGGGAATCAAGTATTCGGCAATTTGAGGTTCAAGACAAGCGCCAGCCTCCAACTCCTGGCAGCATACTCTTTGTCGGAAGTTCGACGTTCACCTTGTGGAAGACATTGGAAAAAGATATGTCCCCCTTAAAAATCATCAATCGAGGTTTCGGCGGCTCAAAAATCACTGACATTGTGCGCTATAGCGACCGGATCGTCATTCCTTACAATCCGAAGGCCATTGTACTTTTTGCAGGAACAAACGATATTGCCTGGCCAAAGCCTGCAACGGCCCAAGAGGTTTATCAGGCATATCTTACGTTCACGCGCCAGATCAGCGATTTACTCCCAGCAACACCAATTTACTATGTCGCAATTACGCCCACTCCAGCCCGATGGAAGTATTGGGAAATCGCAAACGAAACGAATCGGTTAATTCAACAGCATTCACGCACTGATGACAGGCTTCACTTCATTGATCTGACAGCCAGGTTCATCGGACCGGACGGGAAACCGGATCGCAAACTCTATCGCATGGATGGCCTTCATCCAAATCAGAGGGGCTATGCCGTTTGGACCGAAACCATCAAGCCGATACTTGAAGTTGATTTGGGGTCATGACCAAACTGATGCGGATAATACCAATTGTGGTAAACACGATCATATTTGCGCCTTTGCGGTAGAGACGCCACGCCGGAGCGTCTCTACGGAATTTATGATCTTTTCAAACACAATTGGTATAACTATGAAACATTCAATTATTCATGCTTAAAAGGTCAATCCACTCCATGAAACGCTTTGTTGTTTTCTACTGTTGTGTTATCATGTTTCTCGGCGGCTGCCAATTCGAAAATAATTCGCCTCAGGCAACGCGCTCGTTTTACTATTGGCGAACTGTGTTCGACCTTTCTGCCGCCGATCTTAACTATCTGCGCAAGTTGCGCGTCGGAAAACTCTATGTCAAGTTTTTCGATGTGGACTGGTTCGACAGCGCCCCACGCGGCGCGTTTCCGGTGGCGCCGGTGCGCTTCGCATCGAAATTTCCGGCGGACATGGAGATCGTGCCGACCGTCTTCCTGACCAATGCCACCGTGCGCCGCATTCCGCTCAACGAAATTCCGACATTGGCCGGGCAAATCACGCAGAAGATTCAGCGCATGGCGAAAGCGGCGAACCTGCCGCCGTTTCGCGAAATTCAGCTTGATTGCGACTGGACCGGCGCGACGCGGGCGGCGTATTTCACGCTGCTGCAAGCGATTATCGATCTGACGCAGCCTCAGCAGATTGCCATCTCCGCCACGATCCGCCTGCATCAACTCAAATACGACGACAGCATCGGCGTGCCGCCGGTGGCGCGGGGCATGTTGATGTGCTACAACATGGCGTCGCCGAAATATGCGGGGGCGCGAAACGCAATTTTTGATCTGCGCTCAATTGATTATTATCTTGATAAATTTCGAGGTTATCCGCTGCCGCTTGACGTGGCGCTGCCGCTCTTTTCATGGGGCGCGGTCTATCGCCGGGAACGCTTCATCATGCTGATTAACAATGCGCGAACGTCCGATTTCGACGGGAGAACGGAATTCGAGCGTGATGAAGACGGCATGTTCGCCGCAAAACAAGACGCCATCATTCGCGGGCAGGACGTGTTCAAAGGGGAGCGCGTGCGCGTGGACGAGCCGCGCATGGATCACGCGCAGCGCTTGGCGCAATATCTCGCGGCGCAATCAGGTCATGCGCCGGTCAGCGTCGCCTGGTTTCATTACGATCCGAACGTGGTGAAATATTACGCTGTCAGCGACATCGAGCAGGCGTATTGGCCGTTTGACGCGATTGCGTTTTGGAGGGAAGTATGGCACGGAAAATAATCGGCGCAACTCTGATGTTCATGACGATGTTGAGTCCAGTGTTGGCATTCGCATGCAGCGAGATTGTCCCCGAAAAATATCTCTCGTTTTTTTCGGCGCAGTTCATCGGCTACGCGCGGCTGCGCAATGATCTCCGCGTTCAGCGATACGCGCAGCTTGACGAACGCGAGACGCCGAAGCCGTATTACCTCGAAAACCGGAGCATCTACGCGAATTTGAACGACTGGCTCGATTACCTGCAAGCGCAAGGCATGACGCACATTTCGCTTCCGGCGTTAGCGGATGTGATTTATCAGCTTGATGGAAAAACGCTCGCGACGCTCTTTGAGCAGCGCGACACGTTGGATAAAGCCGCGATTGCCCGACTTGCCGCGCAATCTCCGAATGTCGCCTCGATGCGCAACGCGGCGGCGCTGATTGCGGAGATCGCCGCGCATGACCGGACGCTCATCGAATATCTGCTCTTCATGAAAGCTTGCTACGAGGCCGAAATCATCCTGCTGCCTGGGAATGACGATGAGGAGGATAAAGACGACGACGCGCCTCGCCTGAATGATATTGACGATCCAAGTCGCACATGGGATGAACCGCCGAGTCAAGCCGTTCGCGTCAATATCCCGGCCAAAAGAACGCCTCGCGTCAATCCGAGCGCGTTAATCGCGCAAGGAGTAGCGGCGTATCAACGCTGCGATTCGGACTGGCTGAAAATCCGCTATGCCTATTTAGTGATGATCGTGGCGCGGTATGCGGAACAGTTCGAACAGGTCGCCGCCTTATACGACGAACTGGTCGAACCGCTTGATCTGCGCTGCCGCATCCGCTACTGGGCGTTAGAGCAGAAAGCCGGGGCGCTTGGGCGCGAAGGCGACGGCGTGGCGTTATTCCTCGACGTTCACGCCAACGCGCCCGAACGCCGCGCCAGCGTTCGCGACAGTTTGAGCGAATTACGGCTGACGATGGCGGAAGACGAAGAGCCGTTGACTTCGCCGCATGACATTGCGCGGATGTGGATGGAGCAAGGACTGGCGATTTACCGGCGGCATCTCGAACCGGCGCGGCGGGTCTATGAATTCGCGCCGCAGTCTGCCTTTCTCGAAAGCCTGTTGATCTGGGCGCTGTTGAAGTGCGAAGAAGTCGAAATCGCCGAATTTCTGGAATATCCCGACCATGCCACGCTTGATCTCGAATATCTTGCCGAATTTCGGGAATTCGCGTTGAGCGTCGCGAACGCGGGCAACGTCCGCCGTCCCGCGCTCTGGCAGCTTGCGGCGGGCTATCTCGCGTTCATGGAATCGCTCGGCGGTCAACATGACGCCGACGCTGACGCGCTGTTGAAACAGGCTGAGCGCATGGCTGGAAACGACCTGATAATTCGGCATCAGGCACGGCTGCTGCAATTTGTCGTCCGACTTTATCAACCGGGGCGCATCAACAAACGCTTTTTAGAAGCGCTGACATCCGAATTGCAATGGCTTCAAGATCAGGGGGAAATCACGATTCTGCAAACCGTGATGACGGCGTTGGCGCAAAAGCTGCTGCTGCAAGATGACGTTCCATTCGCGATCTGCTGTCTCTATGCCGCCAACGATACGATGATCTGGCCGGATTCGGACTCGCTGGAAAAACGCGCCATCGCGCATTTTGCCTTAGATATGTACGCGACGGAACGCGATGTCGAACGCCTGTATCAATTCATGAATCAAGCCTCATATTCGGCGTTCGAGCGCTTTGCGTTGAGCTATTTGCCGTTGACTCGCGACGAACTGCTGGATGTCTGGGGAACGCGCCTGCTGCGGCAGCATCAATTCGAACGCGCCCTGAATGTGTTCAAGCAGATTTCTCCAACCTATTGGGAAGAAGCCGAGAATTCATGTCGCCGCTCGTGGGAATGGAGCGACAACGTTGTCTGCATCAAAACATTTCGCACCAGTTTTTTCGACAACACATATCGCGCATCGAAACAATTCTCCCGCATGACGAAACTCGAATTCACGCAAGCCATTCTGGAATTGGAAGCGCAGGCTCGCCGCGACCGCGCTCGCGCCGCCGACTATTACTGGCAGATTGCCAACGCCTTTTACAATACGCCGTACTGGGGCTATGCCGGGACGCTCTGGCGCGGCTCGCTCGTTCACATGTTCAAATATCAGTATTGGTCGTATGCGAGGTCTGACGAAGAGCGTGACTATCCTTTCAATGCGCCGATTCTGAAAGAAGCGTTGAAACAGCGGGAGCGGGTTTTTCGCAATGAATACGGCACGCGAGCGTTTGCGCTGGAATACTATCAAAAAGCGCTGCGAGCGGCGAACGATGACGAATTCGCCGCCGAAACGCTCGCCATGTCGCAGAAATGCCTCGTCGTTCCGACGATGACGAGCATCAGCCAGGGGCATTCGTTGCCCGTAAAGACAGCAAATTATTTTCGCCCGCTGCGCGAACGCTACGCGACAACGAAATTTCATCAACGCCTGATCGAGGAATGCGCGACGTATCGAGAGTACGTCCGGCAGCGCTGACACCTCGCAGATTTTTACAACCTGTGAAGTGTCTTCGAAAATCGAAGGAGATTTTTATGACATCCCTGTTAAAAACACGCCTGATCGCAGTCGCCATGTTTGCGGCGAATTTCGCCAATACTGCCGCCGCCTGCGGGCCGGAACTCCCGGAAAAGTATCTGTCGTTTTTTTCAACGCAGTTCATCGGTTACGCGCCGCTGCAAGAATCGCTGCGCGTCCGCCGTTTCATCCAGGACGCGGACAATCTCCCGGAGGGATTGCGGGACGCGAACAACAATATTCGCAATCCGTACTGGGCGAATCCGCGCGACCGCGCTAACCTGCTGGAATGGAAGGCGTATTTAGAAACGAACAACATTGATCGAATTTTGGATTTTGACAATTATCATGACGCGCTTTCCTATGTCGTTTACCAGTTCGATCCGGTTGCGCTCGGCAATATTCATGATTATGTGAAAGGACGCCAATACGATCCGCTTCCTGAAAGCATCCGCAACACATTCAAACCGCTTCAACTTGATGAAGCCCGGTATTTTTTATATAGTGTTGATTCAATCTTCGTGGCAATTTCAAAGCAAAAAGAGATCGTAGAATATCTCCAGTTTGCGAAAGCCTGCGAAGTCAGAGCCTTCGATCAGTCGAACGATGACGGCTGGGGCGAGCGCGAGCCGTTCGATCCGGCGGCGATGCGGGAATTGATTGATGAGGGGAAAGCGCGTTACGCCGCATGTTCGTCGGAATGGGTGAAAATGCGTTACGCCTATCAGGTCGTGCGATTAGCGCGGTATCTGCGGGAATTCGACGAGGTGGTCGCGCTGTATGACGAATTGGTCGCGCCGCTTCAGGTCGAGAGCATCGTTCGCACCTGGGCGTTGGAACACAAAACCGCAAGCCTCTGTTTTCTCGGACGCGCCGCCGAAGCGTCGCCGCTGGTCGCGCAGGTGTTCGAAGACGCGCCGGAACTGCGCAGAACCGCGTATTATTGTTTCGATAAGGACGCGCTGGCGAACGATACGCTGGCCGCGTCGCCGCATGACAAAGCGATGCTCTGGACGATCGCGGCGCGGCGGCGCGGCGACCGCCTGTCGTTCGAGCCGCTGCGCCGAGTCTATGCGCTTGCGCCGCAATCGGCATTAGTCGAAAGCCTGCTGATTCGGGCGCTGCTCGATTACGAAGAAGCCGAATTTTCGCGCCATCTCGAAAAGCCGGATGACTTCGCGCTCGATACGGCCTATCTCGCCGAATTCGAACAATTTGTTCTCGATGCCGCGACACAGAAGCATGCCCGCCGCCCCGCGCTCTGGCTGCTTGCCGCAGGGTATCTCCGGTTGATGCGGGCGTTCGCCGATCACGGGTACGCGGAGGCGGCAAAGCTCTTGCAACAGGCTGAAGACGCCGCCGAAAACGACGCGCAGGTTCGGCATCAAGCGCGGCTGTTGCGGCATGTCGTGAAGCTCTATCAGCCGGGGCGCATCAACAGCACATTTACGGCGTCATTCTATCCAGAATTGCAATGGCTGGCGGATCAGCGCGAAACCGTTATTTTTCAAACCGTCATGACGGCGTTGGGGCAGAAATTCCTGCTGCAAGGCGACGTGCCGCAGGCGGCCTGCTGTTTCTATGCCGCGAACAATAATTACTGGCCTTCAGGAACAGACCTTCTGGAAATGCGCTCGATGGGGAATCTTGTGTTAGACATGTACGCCGACGCGAAGGACGCCGAACGCCTGCTGAAATTCATGAATCAGCCCTCTTTTTCGGCCTTCGACAGCTTTTTGCTGCGCTATCTGCCGCTGACGCAGGACGCAGCGCTGGATGTCTGGGGGACGCATCTGCTGCGGCAGCATGAATTTACCCGGGCGGCAGCCGTTTTCGACCGGATTGCGCCATCTTACTGGGAACGCGACAATCGTTGCGACCGGAATTGGGAAGGCGGCGATTTTTGCGTCAAGCAATTTGAAACCAGCTTTTTTGATAATGCGCATCATGAATCTGAGCGCTTTATTCGAACAAACAAAGCGGAATTTATCAGACAGGTTCTCGCGTTAGAACAGCAGGCTCGCCACGACCGCGCTCGCGCCGCCGAATACTACTGGCAGATCGCGAACGCCTTCTATAATACCTCGTATTGGGGGTATTCCGGCGTCCTCTGGAACGGTTCGCTTGTCTGGTCGTACAAATATGAATATGGCGCGGCATTCAATCGTTATGACGACGAGGGGAATCTTCTCAAGGAACACGGCGTCTCATATCCGTTTAACACGCCAGCGTTGAAACAGGCGATGCTCAAGCGAGAACAGGCGTTCCTGCAAGAATATGGCACGCGGGCGATGGCGCTGGAATATTATCAGAGGGCGCTGAAAGCAGCGAGAAACGACCCCGAATTGGCCGCCGAAACGCTCGCCATGTCGCAGGATTGCGTAGTCGATCCGACGATGACAAGTATCAGCAGCCATGTTCTGCCCCAAAATACTGATTATTTTCGTGAACTGCATCACCGCTATGGCAAGACGACATTTTATCAACGTCTGCTTGATGAATGTCCGCAATTCGCGGAGTATGTGCGCTCGCATTCTTAGAATCGCGCCAGAAAAGGCTACACCTGAAATTTTCCGACAAGTTGACGTAATTGTTCGGCAAGGCCGGTCAATTCTTGCACGGCGGATTGCACGCTTGATGCCTGTTCGGACGTTTGGCTGATGACACTCGCCACTTCGGTAATCGTGCGCGTGATTTCGCTGCTGCCATCTGCCGTATCTGCCACATTATGCGAAATCGTGTTTGTCGTGGCCGCCTGCTCCTCGATTGCAGTGGCAACCGATAAAGATAATTCATGCACCTGCTGCGTAATTGCTGTCACCTGACTGATCGCCTCGCTGGCTTCTGTCGTATTTGCCTGGATTGTCTCGATTTTATGAATAATCCCCTCGGCGGATCGTGCCGTTTCTCGTGCGAGTTCTTTGATTTCATTGGCGACCACGGCAAATCCTTTTCCGGCATCGCCGACTCGCGCGGCTTCGATGCTGGCGTTCAGCGCAAGAAGGTTGGTCTGCTGGGTAATCGTTGTAATCACCTTGACAATATCGCCAATTTCTTGTGAACTTTCTTCCAATCTGATAATCGTCGCATTCGCAGAATTCGCGGTTTCCACGCTGCGCATGACGATGCTTTCGATGTCAAGCACTTTATGTGAGATTTCGCGGATGCTGGCAGCTAATTGTTCCGTCGCGGAAGAAATTTCCGTCACGTTCTGACTGATTTTCTGGCTGCTTGACGAGACAAAATTGGCCTGCTGCGAGGTCTGCTCCGCGCCAGCAGCCATTTGTGCGCTTACCCTGGAAAGCGCGCCGGAAGCGATTCCTAAGCGTTCGCTGCTCTGCATAATTTGGCGAATAATATCGCGCACGAAGGTCAAGCGTTGAAATGCCTGTCCAAGCGCGTCAGAATCCGTTTTCGGGCGAATTTCTTGCCGCAGGTCTCCTTCGGCAATTGTCGTGGCGGCGGTCGCCATTTCCTGAAGATACGTGGTCATATCTTGAAATGTATGCCCCAACACATCGCGCTCCGATCTGGGAACAATGCGATGATTCAAATCTCCAGCGGCGATTTTCGTCGCAATTTCTGCCATCTGTCGAATATAGACAAGCGTTTTGTGAAACGCCGCATTGAGCGTCCCGATTTCATCTTGCGATTTCACGATTGGCAGCGTGGCATCAATGTCGCCTTCAGCAATTTGTAATGACGCCTGCACGATGGTTTTGAGGGGAAGAGAGATAAAACGCCTGATTAGCAGGAACAGCGTGCATGTTTCGACGCCGAGCAGCGCGAAAAACACTGTGCCGGTCATAAGGCTTGTTTTATGGATTTGCGTGGAGATGAATTTGGTTGAAAAGACAACCTCAAAACGGCCGATAACCTCCTCATTATACACGATTTCTCCAGTCTTTCGGATCGCTTGGTTGTTATAGAAAATCGGTTGAGCCTGGTTCTTGGTGAGGTCAACTAATTCGTTTGTCTCCTGGGATTTGGCTAAATGACTAACTGTGTTTTCAAGCTCTTTGACCTCGATAGATAGAATTTCAGGGTCTTCCAAATAGGAGCGGAGCAAGAGTTCGATGTAATCTTTATTGGCATCCCATAAAGGAGATTGCAGAGTAATCGCTAATTGTTTTACCACTCCTTCGGCTTTTGCGTACGAAAGCGCTGTAAACGTTTTCTGTTGCTCATAAATGCTGATCATCCCAAATATCAGCATGATACAGGCAATAACGAGAGAAAGCAGCAACGCAAATTTCGTTCCAAGCGTCATCCTCATAACCCATCCTCTCAGTATGTTATCTTCAAATTTGATTAGGGTGCCGTGTTGCCTAAGCGTCTGCTAACGCAGGGCAGGAAAATACAATCATGTTCAATCCGATGATGCCCATCTGTTTGAGGGAAAATGTGTTCATCGAACAACCTCCTTGCATGAAAATCTGGCGATAAGAGCGTCGAATGTCCTGGGCTTCTGAAACAAGACTATGATGGATGCTTATTTCTTCAAAAGTCAAGTTAAACTTGCCATTCATCATGTTAAATATTGGTGAGGATGGATGGAAAAATTCGGCAACAAGACGCGATCTTGCGAGGCGGAATGCATCGAACGCGAAAAAAACGCTGTCAAACGTCGAAGTGTCTGGCAGCGTTTCCGGGCTTAGACCACATACATCGAGACAATATTCTGGGGATCGATCTCGTAGGCAGGGTCGAAAGAGGTTTGGAGCAGCAGCTTTTTGTCGAGAATTTTGCCGCTGATCTGGCTGCCATCTTTCAAGCGCAGGAGAAAATATTTGAATTTCGGCGGCGCAAAGCTGGTATCCTCAACGCGGCGGATTTCCTGAAGTTCTTTCGCGTCGAGGCGGAGTTTTTTCTGCTCGGTTTGCACATTGAGGCTGGCGCTGATCACTGTGGCGATAAACTTGGCGTCATCTTTCAATTTCAGCCGATAATTATTCTCTCCCTTGACTTCCGGATGAATAATGTTATCTGGCAGTTGTTCATGCGAAATCGTGGCGAGATTGCGTTCCTTCGCAATAATCGTTTCAAGCACCTGCTTCAATTCTTCGATATTGCCCGGCCAGTTATAGTTTAACAGCACGTTTTTCGCGCTGTCGGAAAGACCACCTGTTGACGCGCCATATTTTTTGGCAAAATTCGCAATCAAGTGGTTGGCGATTTCGATCATGTCGTTTTTCCGTTCTCGCAGCGCAGGCACGCGCACGATTTTGCCGCCGCGCCGCTGCATTTCCTCGAAAAAGCGCCGATTGGTCAGTTCATCCTGCATGGCGATGTTGAAGTCGTGCGTCATGGAAAAAATAAAGCGATTATTAACCTCGATCATGTCGGTTCTGCCGATGCGCGGGAAGAGCAGCCGACCATCCACCGAGCGGTTTCCCATAATAGCGGCGAGCTGCTCCTGAATATCGAGACTCATTTCGGAGAGCCGCTTGACAAAAATCGTGCCTTTGTCGGTTTCTTCCAGCCATCCGGGGCGGTCATCAACGCCGAGAAACTGTTGTTTGATCGTCTCTTTTTCCAGGGCAAATCCCGGAATTGAGAGAAATTTTCCGGGGCGTCCGGAGGCGTGATGAATCGCCTGCGCGAGAAACCCCATTCCGCTGCCGCTTTCGCCATATAATAAGATTGTGGCCGCTGATTCAATATACGGGCCGATCTCTCGGAGAATTTGCTGCATCGCCTCTGATTTGAACATGACATTGTTCAAGATTTTTTCCATAGTTCACCGCCTCTGTTTGGGTTAGAAACGCATATTTCAGAGACCTGTGCAGTCTTGATGAAGATGAAAAAAATAATCCGGGAATCTCGCTCGTTGAGTGTGTTGAAATGAGCGCCCGCCACTCCCTTCGACACGCTCAGGGAACGGGGGCATGTCATCACCGAATTAAATTTTTCATCTTCATGAAGACCGCACAAGTCTTCCACGCGAACACAATCATGATGCTGATGTAATAAGAGCATGAAATTCCATTGTGTCAAGAAAAAATTCGTGTTTCCGTGCATTTGACGCAAGCAAGCGCATAAAATTTTCTTGACACTGATTTCATGACCTCAAACCATATCCTCTGTTTTCTGAAAGGAGCGTGACGCATGGATATTCAGATTAACATCACAGCGCATCAGCAGGCGCAGATTGTGACTGTTCGCGGCGAAGTTGACCTGTACTCGTCGCCCAAAATGCGAGAAGCGATTTTTAAAGTCATGAAACAACACCATCCGTCAGTAATCGTGATTGACCTGACGGATGTGACTTATACAGACAGTTCCGGGATTGCGACATTGGTCGAAGGCTTGCAATTTGCGCGAGGAATTCAGGCGCAATTCATTCTCGTCGGCCTATCGCCAGCGGTGTTAGAAGTGTTCCAATTAGTGCGCTTGCAAACGGTGTTCAAAATCTACCCGACCGTTGAAGCGGCCTTGAAACAGGTAGCGGAGGCGACATGAAACAATTTTTGGGACACGTGGGGCATCAAACCTTGCTCTTTTTCGGGCGTGTGTATGATGCGACGGAGTTGGCGATTGATTCGATGTACTGGATGATCGTCGCGCCGTTGCGGGGCAAAGGGTTGCGCTGGAAGACAAGCGTCGAACAGATGGTGATCATCGGCGTCAATTCGATCCCGCTGATTTCGATGCTGTCGGCGATTGTGGGGATGATTCTCGCGTTGCAGGGCGCGTATGTGCTGCGCCCGTTCGGCGCAGTAATTTATGTCGCTGACCTCGTCGGCGTCACGATGACGCGCGAGCTTGCGCCGCTCGTCACCGCCGTCATCGTCACCGGGCGCAGCGGCTCGGCGTTTGCGGCGGAAATCGGCACGATGAAAGTTTCCGAAGAAGTGGACGCGCTGGTGACCATCGGCCTGAACCCGATTAAATTTCTCGTGGTGCCAAAACTGCTCGCCATCATCATTATGCAGCCCTGCTTAACGATGATTTCGAATGTCGTGTCAATGGCGGGCGGCATGTTCGTCGGCCTGACGCTCCTTGATTTAGGCGCAGTCAAATACATCAACGAAACCATGACCGCGTTAGTCTTGCAAGATATTGTGACCGGGCTGATTAAAAGCCTCGTGTTTGCCGTGATTATCGCGTTAGTCGGCTGTCATGAAGGCTTTCAGGTCGAAGGCGGCGCGGAAGGCGTCGGTGTGCATACAACGGCGTCAGTCGTCAAATCCATCGTGTTTATCATCATCGCCGACTTGCTTGTGACGATGTTCTTCTTCTTTTTTCTATAAATAAACGTATCGTTAATTTAGCCCGTAGGGCTTTCGGTATTGTAGAAGGAAAGATATCCCCATATTGCATTGCTACCACGTAGCGGTTTTGCCCATATCGCCTACGGCGAATGTTAAATGATGGGGGATCGCTTATGCTACAAAACTGCATCGCCTACGGCGAAGGTGAATCGTTCCACGATATATGAATGGCGTGATTGAAACAACTACTCAAGACAACGCGCAGGATTACGCGATTGTCGTTGACCATTTAGTCACCTATTTCGGCGAACGCCGCATTTTGGACGACGTGACCGTGCGGGTGCGGCGCGGCGAAGTGCTCGTGGTGTTAGGTGGCAGCGGCTGCGGCAAAACCACGTTTCTCCGCCATTTGATCGGCCTGTTGCAGCCCTATTCCGGTCAAATCTACATTAAAGGCCAGGAAATTACGCGCCTGACTGAAACGCAGATGAATGAAATTCGCAAAAAAATGGGGATGCTGTTTCAGGGGGCGGCGCTCTTTAATTCCATGACACTCGGCGACAACGTCGCGCTGCCGCTGCGAGAGCATACGAAATTGGCCGAATCTACCATCAAAATCATGAGCCGCATCAAGCTTGGCCTTGTCGGCCTGACCGGTTTCGACGAGTTCAAGCCTGCGGAACTCAGCGGCGGCATGAAAAAACGCGCCGGTTTAGCCCGCGCGCTCGCGATGGACCCGGAAATCCTCTTTTTCGATGAGCCGTCTGCCGGGCTTGACCCGATTATTGCAGCGGAAATTGATGAATTGATTCTGAAATTGAAACGTGCCTTCAAAATGACAATGGTGGTCGTGACGCACGAATTAGCCAGCGCGTTTTTGATTGCGGACAGCATTCTGATGCTTGACAAAGGCAAAGTGATCGCCTTCGGCACGCCAGACGATATTCGCGCCAGTACGCATCCGCGCGTCGTGCAGTTTTTGAATCGCGCTGCGGACGAAGAAGCGCAAGACGACCAGAAATATCTGCAATTGATTACAGGGAATAAAAACGTATGAAATATAGCGCCAATGAAATCAAAGTCGGGTTTGTTGTCATCATCTCAGGGATTGCGTTGCTGATCTTTGTCATTGTGCTCAGCGGCAGCGGGTTATGGCAGAAAACGAAATCGTATCACACGAAGCTCAGCGCGTCTGCCGGGCTGGCAAACGGCGATCTCGTCCGCTACGCCGGGATGAAAGTCGGCACGGTGACGACTGTCCATATTGCCTCGGACGATCCCCAAAAAATTGAAATTGAATTTATCGTTGACCAGAATACGCCGGTGAAACAGGATTCCATCGCGTTTCTGAATTATATCGGCCTGTTAGGCGCGTATTATCTCGAAATTCTCCCAGGCACGGATACCGCGCCGGAACTGCCCACCGGATCATTTGTGACGCCGAAAGACATTATGCAATTCAGCGATATGTTCGACCGCGTGGATTCGATTTCCGGCAGCATCGAATATCTCTTTACCGAAGTGAACCAAAACGTTTCGCTGATCATGAAAAATGCCGACCAATTGATTGAAAACGCGAATAAAATCATCGGAGAAGGCAATCAGCAGAAAATTACCTCGATTCTCGATAATGTTGATCTGATTGTGAAAAATAACTCCGACACTATCGAGGGGATTTTAACCAATCTGCGCAGCATGTTGACGCAATTGGACAAGCTCTCCGGGTCGTTAAACCGCGTGATTGTGGATAATGAGAGCCAGATTGACGATACGATTAAATTATTCAATTCGCTGATTACGACCGGCGAGCAGACAGTCGGCGATTTTCAGTCGCTGTTCGGCGTCAGCAAAGAAGATATACAGAAAATTCTTTCGAATACCAGCACGGCGACGCAGCATTTTGCGGAACTTGCCGCCGAATTGCGAGGGAATAAAGCTCAGATAGACTCCATGTTGACCAACCTGGAGAAGGTGTCGGAGCAGATCAAGCTCTTTCTGCAATTTGCCGATCAGGAAAGCGGGCAGGATGTCAAAGGCGTGTTGGAAAATATTTTAGCCTCGTCCGAAAACGTCAAACTGATTCTTGAGCAGGTGCAGGCGAACAATGAAAAATTCGAGCAGATTGTCACGAATGTCGCTGCAACATCAGGACACGCCGCCGACTTAGGCGCGTTTTTAGTCGAAGAAAAGCCGGTCATTCAAGACACCATGCAAAACGTCCGCGACGTGACCGGTACGGTGGCCTCGAAAAAAGAGCAGATCGCAAGCACGCTTGATCATGTCGAATCCACCGCCGCGCGCGTGGATAATTTGGCGCAGAAAGCGGAAGAACAATGGCCGCAGATCGCTACCATGCTTGACAATGTCAAAACAATTTCCGACGACACCAAAGCGCTGATGGCGACGGTCAACGCCAAACGCGAGCAGATCGGGACAATTATCGAACAAGTTGACGCCGTGATCGCGAATGTCAAAGGCTTGACAGATTTCGCCGTGACGCAGCAGCCGCAATTCGAAACCCTGCTTACCAATCTGAACACCTCCATCGCCAACGTTTCGACCGTGACGGACATGCTGAAAACGAACGCGCCGACGATTGAAGCGGTGTTGACGAATGTCAAAGACACGACCGCAGAATTGAAAACGTTTTCGCTCTTTTTGACGGAACATCAGGACGAATTAAGCGCGACGCTGACGAACGCGCAAGGGATTTCCGGCGATGTCAAAAACCTGACCGCGACGCTCGCGGCGAAATCGGAGCAAATCAATTTGATTATTGAAAACGCCACGACGACCTCGCAGAATATTTCTGAATTCAGCGCGTTCATCACGTCGCAGAACGAGCGCATCGAGACGGCGATGACCGAAATCAATCAGATATTACGTGAATCCGCTGATTTTGTCGGGATGTTGAACACGAATAAAGAGACCATTTCTTCGATTCTCGTCAGCACAGACAAAACGATGACGAATGTCGGCACATTTTCCGAGCAACTCGCTGAAGGCAAAGATTCTGTTGACCGCATTTTGACGAGCCTCGACGGCATGGCAACCGATTTGAGCAGCATCACGGCGCAGATCAACGAGCAAAGCAAGAACATCGCGCCGATTTTAGAAAACGTGCATGGCATTACGCAGGATGCCAAAACGTTCAGCGGCGTTCTTGCCGCTCGCAAGGGCGATATTGACGCCGCCATCGCGAATCTGCAAACGGTCTTAAAAAACTTTAACGCCGTGTCAAAAACGCTGGCGGAGAATTCCGGCAATATTACCAGCACGCTTTCCGGCTCGGCGCAGGCAATGCAGGACGTAAGCGCCGTGACAGCCAGGCTCCGCGACAGCGCTCCGAACATCGAAACCACGCTGAAAAATCTGACCGTGATTTCCGATGATATGAAGGCCGTCTCGTTGGTGGCGAAAAACTCTCGTAATAAAATAGGAAAAATCATTGACAATCTTGATTTAATCGCGGAGAATTTGCGCGAGTTCTCGAAATATATCAAAGAGAATCCCTGGAGCATGACGCGAATCGTTCCGAAAGAGGAGCGCGGCATCACGCGGTAAGTGCTGCGTTTCGCTGGAAGATGTCGAAAGAGGAGGATTATGGATCTCGAAAACAGTTATAAACGTTATTGGGAGTACATTCGGCAATGGATTGCGAAAAATAAAAAGCCGCCCCAGCAGAATCTTACTCCTCAAATCTTGCAGCCGGCGCCTTCAGCGACACCGGTACAGCAGACTTCTCCGGCACAACCGGTACAGCAGCCCACTCCGCCGGTCACGCCAGCGCAGCCGACTCCCGTTCAGCCGTCGAGCCAACCATCAACCACAAATAAGGAGACGAGTATGACGAAAAAAGCGTTAGTTGTTGGAATTGATAAATATAAAAACCCGGCCTGGAATCTGCAAGGCTGCACAATGGATGCCGCTGTCACCAGCGGAATGCTGCAAGATCATTTTGGTTTTCCTGGCGGCAATGTCCGCCTGCTGCTGGATGATCGCGCCACGAAAGCCAATATTTTAGCGCGGCTCGACTGGTTGGTGCGCGATGCGAAGCCCGGCGATGTGCTGGTGTTCTTCTACGCCGGACACGGCTCGCAGGTGCGTGATCGCGACGGTGATGAGCTTGATGATAATATGGACGAAATCCTCTGTCCGCATGATTTGAATTGGGATGATCCGCTGACAGACGACGTCCTTGCCCAATATTTTGGCCGCATCCCGGAAGGTGTGAACCTGACCGTTGTGTTCGATTGCTGCAATTCCGGCACGGCAACCCGCTCGTTATACGTGCCGGTTGGCCCGGATGGGAAATTCGGCGAACCGGAATATAAGAAATCTCGGTATATCGCACCACCATTAGACATTGAACACCGGTCACGCGGTATCGTCCTCCCCGTTGTACAACTTGGCCAGGTGGTCAT
Source organism: Candidatus Moduliflexus flocculans (assembly GCA_000739515.1). Classification (GTDB taxonomy): domain Bacteria; phylum Moduliflexota; class Moduliflexia; order Moduliflexales; family Moduliflexaceae; genus Moduliflexus; species Moduliflexus flocculans. Next base: position 720,794 of record DF820459.1, on the reverse strand, counting down.
TAAAAACCGGCACACGTTGTTTTCCGCCTGCAAATCGAACCAGGAAGCGCAGGAAAAAGTGATTGACGGCCAGACGCGCGGCGCGTTTTCGTATTATTTCCAGGCCACGCTGAAACGCGCAGATTGGAAGATTACGAACCGTCAGGCACATATAGACACTATGACCCGTTTAAAAGACTACGGATTCGTCCAGATTCCGCAGTTAGAATGTCCGGCGGAATTCATGGATCACCAACTGTTCGCGCCGTTTGTTAAATAGTTCTCGCCAAATCATCGGGGGTGTTTCGCTACGTCGAAACACCTTGCCATTTTTGCAAATTTTCCCAACATTCTCCAATTCGTTGGAGTTTTCGCCAACCACTCACAACATATCCAGCCCGGCGAGCGAACATCGGCGCGATGTTCGGCAGACCGGCAGAGAGGGAGGATTCATCTATGAAACGTCCATTGAGATTGATAATATGGCTGTTAAGTCTGTTACTTTTGCCTGTTGCTCCCACCTACGGACAGGATACCCTGGATCAATTGCCTGCCGTGTTTTCGACCGGCCTGTCGGTGGCCGCGACGCCAGAGGAGGCGCTGCCGGGCGGCGCTGCCGCTTACATCCGCCTGAATAACGCCCTGACGCTGTTAGAGAATCTCGACGCCTTTGCCTCAACGATTGTTCCCGAAAAAGCCCTGCCTGTAGAACTTCAAGAGACCTTCGCCAAGCCAAAACCGCTGATCACATTCCTCGGAATGCAGTTGGCCGGGCAGCCGGTCGAATTAGCGCGGTTTTCAGAATTGACCGGCATCGCCTTAGACCGCCCGCTGTCGCTGGCGTTTTATCCAATGCCGCAAGGGTTTGTCTTGAGCGTGCCGATTGCCAACTCAACGGTCGCGAGCGGTATGATTCAAGGCATGTTGCAGCCATCTTCCGTCACGAAAGAGCAGAGCGGCGACCTCACGTATTATCATATTACGCCGGGCAATGGCGATATGCCGGACGATCTGTATCTGATCGCCTCCGAAAAAACCGCGTTTTTCTGTAGCTCTACCGATTTGCTGAACCAGCTTGTCGCAGCCAAACCGGAGGCAAACATAACGAGCGACCCCATTATCAAAGAAGGCGTGACCGCGTATGAGAAAGGCGATCTCACCATTATCCTCAGCCCGGACGTGTTAAAGCCGCAAATCCCCGCCATACAACAGCAGTTGGAAACGCTTCCGGCGCAATTATTCACAGAAATTCGCACCGGAGTGGCTGAGATTCCCGTCGCGGATCGGATGTTGCTCGATACCAGATTGCGCCTTGAATTCGGCGTAAAAAGCCTCGATCAACTGGTGGATTACAGCGAAGCCTATACAATTGGCATCAGCCGCGTCCTGTTGAACTGGCTCGCACAATTGCTCACCAATTTAAACGGCGCAGTCGTCAGCATTGACCTTGATGCCGTTTATCAGCAGGTGACGTTCACGCTCTTTTCGAAGGATATTCTCCCTGAGAAGATGACGCAGCCGCTCCCGCTCGATACGCTGAAAAATGCGCTTGCAGCGCTGCCAGGCGAAAAGAATTCTCTGTTCGCCATCGGCAGGCAGCCGCGCGATGAAGCGTCTCCGCTGATCAGCGCCATGCTGACTGAAGTTGAGAAGGAACTCGCGGCAAAAGCATTGCCGCTCGAAGGCTTCAATGCGGTGAAAACATATCTGTTAAGCCAACAAGCCTGTCCAACGCTGGAATCGAAAGCCGATTGGACGCTGCGCAGCGTGATTCCGATGTCGCTGGACACCGATTTCAGCAAATTCGCGACGCTGTGGGCCTGGGGCAAAGCGCAAACCGACCGCCTCGCGAACGAGCCGCTCTTCCATCGCCTGCTGCTACTTCCCGCAGGCGTTATCGAACCGTATTTCAAGGAAAAATCGGAAGCGTCGGCACAAAACAGCGCGCAGAAAAATGCGTTATATGAGTCACTGCTCGCCGCAAAACCATTTGCAAGTTACGCCAATTCCTTTGCCGTCGAAGACGCGGGCAATGGCGTGAAAAAACTGATTTCGAACGATATTTTTACCACCCGGCGCGGCATTTTCGGCTATCAGCAGCATGAATTGGTGAATCGCCGGATCATGTTCGTCAAGGCGGCCGGCGACGCGGAATTGGTCTATGCCGGCGCAGCGGACGCCGCGCAATTCGACGCGGTGATGAAAGCGACCTATCCGCCGACTTCTGCCGCGATTGCAAAACTGCTCGAACGCGTGCCATCCAATGCGGCCATGTTCGGCATCGTCAGGCCGTTCCGGCTGTTCCCGGACATCGTCGAAACGCTGGCTGGCCTGGAAGATGTGGCGCATCGCGAGTTAGATGCGTTCCTCGCGGCGTCTCAGAAAATATACGACGAAAGCGGCGCGGAAAAATTTGAGCAAAAATTACTGGAAAGCGGGCTTGATATTCCATTCGCGATGGAAGGCTTATTTGTGGATGACGAGAAAAAACTGTTCTGCACGCTTCCGGGCGGGCTGCATTATCCGCGTCCGATGGTGATGCCGCTGGTAAAAGACCTGTTGGCCGATGTGCTGGCGGCAGCTTCGACAGTTGGCGGCAATCTGTCATACATGACTGTCCAGGCCGGGCGCGTCGAATTGGCAACGGTTCAAAGCACTGACGCTCTCGCGCTGTTGGTCAAAAACGTCACCAACACATTCTATGACAAATATGTCAACGCACCTGACGGCATACAGCAGCTTCAGAACACGTTTGCGCATCCGGCGGACTATCAAGAATCAGGAACGCTTCTGCTGTCAAACCCAATTTGGAAAGCAGTGGAAGAAGCGGAAGAGGAAATCGAATCCGGCAATATCGGGGCAATTATCGAAGGCAATGAAGGCGAGTCCGAATTGCCGACTGGCACGACCGATATTATGCAGTCATACGCCACGGCGCTTGGTTCGTGGATGGTAGATAATAACACGTATCCGAAATATTCGACGATTACGCCGATTGCGAACGTGGATTTCTCCGGCGGAGCGTACAACGGAACGTATTACGAAGGGAGTCTCCTTGATGAATGGGGCAATCCGATTTATTATTTGTCTGACGCCGAGGGGAGTGATTACGTTCTCGTCAGTTATGGCGAAAATGGCGTACCAGGGGCGGGCGACGCAGAGGAAAGCGATGATGTGATTTATATGGGAGGGATGTTAATTGCTCCGCCGTCGAATGAAGATGAAGACATCACGTTGAGCCTCAACAATGTCCTCTTCTTCGCGATCAAACAAAACGCTGTTGATTTTGTGAAAGTCGCCTTAGACGCAGGCGCAGACCCGGCTGCGGCCAACAGCGACGGCGTCTATGCGTCAGCGCTTGCTGAAAAACTCGGGTACAGCGAAATTGTCGAATTGCTGAAACAAGCCAGCGCGGAGGAATAAACAATATCCCCTCTCAAGCAGCAGGGCTGTTACGTTCTGTCATTGCGCGGAGCGTCAGCGACAAAGCCATCTCGCCCAATCCAGGGATGGCTTCGTCGTTGTCACTCCTCGCCATGACACATGTTCACGAGAACGTAATCGCCCTGCCTGCTGATGGGGAATAGAAAAACAATCCCCCAAACGCATATTCTCCTTGACAGATAAGCGGCTTTACGTAAGAAGGCTTGCAGAAGACGATGATGAACATCGTCGTATGTTACTATAATAGGCAGACGTCATAACTCAGTATCCAATTATCCAGCTATTTTTTAGTGTGAATGATGTATTGCGAGTATGTTTGAACTGCCTTTACAAAAGGATTACGCAGTATGTCATTTACGACACTCGGCCTTTCAGCCGAATTACTCCGCGCAGTTGCCGAACAAGGCTATCATGAACCCACCCCGATTCAACGTCAGGCCATTCCCGTTATTCTCGCAGGCAAAGACATTATGGCAGGCGCCCAGACCGGCACAGGCAAAACCGCTGGTTTTGCGTTGCCGCTCTTGCAGCGGTTAAGCGAGCGCGCCTCGGCGAAAGGCACGCGCCGCATCCGCGCTCTCATCCTGACGCCAACTCGCGAACTTGCAGCGCAAGTCGAAGAAAGCGTCACGGCCTATGGCAAACATCTGCCAGTGACTTCAACGGTCATTTTCGGTGGCGTGAAAATTCAACCGCAGATCAAGCGTCTTCGCGCAGGAGTGGATATTTTAGTTGCCACGCCAGGCCGCCTGTTAGACCATGTGCAGCAAGGAACGTTGGATTTATCCACTGTCGAAACGCTGGTGATGGACGAAGCCGACCGGATGCTGGACATGGGATTTATTCGAGATATTCGCAAAATCCTGGCATTGTTGCCGCAGCAACGGCAGAATCTTTTATTTTTTGCCACGCTCTCCGATGATGTCAAAACACTGGCGGAAAGCCTGTTAAAATCCCCGGCCCTGATTGAAGTCGCTCGTCGCAACATGGCCAAAGAAAGCGTGGAGCAGGTGATTCATCCGGTTGATCGCAAGCGGAAACGCGAACTTCTGTCATTCTTGATCGGCTCGCAAAACTGGAAACAGGTGTTAGTGTTCACGCGCACGAAACATGGCGCCAACAAGTTGAGCGAGCAGCTTGCGCAAGACGGCATCCGGGCAGCGGCGATTCATGGCAATAAAAGTCAGGGAGCGCGAACGAAGGCGCTGTCGGATTTCAAGCGCGGCGACGTGCGCGTGTTAGTCGCGACTGATATTGCGGCGCGCGGGCTTGATATCGAACAATTGCCGCACGTCGTCAACTTCGAACTTCCAAACGTGTCCGAAGATTACATTCATCGCATTGGCCGCACCGGTCGCGCCGGCAGCGAAGGCAAAGCCGTGTCGCTGGTCTGCGTGGATGAACAGCATTTGCTCAAAGACATCGAACGCTTGCTGAAATCGCCAATCCCGAAACAACTGATTGCGGGCTATGAGCCAGATGCGTCTATTCCGGCAGAGCCGATTGACATGGGGCGGCGAGGCCAGAACAGAGGTCTTCAATCAAAAGGCCCGGCGAGAGGCGGATCATTCGCGCCAAGAGCGATGGGACGAACTCAGCGGCTTGTCAGCAGAAAAAACGTTCGGAAGAGCGCGTAACAGTCTTCTATACGTGCCCTGTCAGGGATCGACCCTGACAGGGTTTTTTTGTCGCGAATTTTTATGGCCGCCAACTCGCGTATTGGGGATGATCTTTTCCGATTGGCAGATTGACCGGCTGCCCGGTTTGCGCGGAATGATAAATGGCGGTAATTAATTCCAGCGACATGCGGGCATCGTTCAACGTGACCGGCAATTCCGTCTGGTTGCGCAAGGCGGCACAAAAGCGCGTAAACTGGCCGACGAACCCTTCCGGCTGCGGCGTAAAGCGTTGCAACGCGGCTTGAATCTGCGTGTTAATTTCCGGGGAATCGCCGGTAAATATCCAGGGGTCTGCGCCATTATTATACGGCTCGGTGTTGCTTTCCGCCGAAAGCTGGCTGAAGCAGAAGCGATGACGGCTGATCTGCTGCGATGAGCCGGTAGTAACGGATAATGACGCGAATGAGCCATCCGCCATTTCTAACGAGGCCGACACGCAATCTTCCACCTGAATCGGATTCACCATCGTCGCTGCGCGAGCAAACACGCTTTTCGCCGGGCCGATGGCATAACAGAGCATGTCATGCGCATGCACCGCCAGCGTGACTAATGCGCCGCCCAATTCGGTCTCCCATTTGCCGCGCCAGGGAGCCGCGTAATATTCGGCGCGTCGCCGCCATGCGGTTTCGACCGTGCTGAGATAAGCGCGGCCAGCAAGCCCTTCCTGCATCAGATATTTTAATTTCTGAATGCCATGCCCGAACCGATATTGAAAAATCGGCATGATCCGGACATTTGACGCACGCTCCAATGCAATGAGTTCATCCACTTCCTGAAGCGACCCGGCGACCGGTTTTTCGCAAATCACGTGTTTCCCCGCTAATGCCGCCTGCCGCGTCTGCGTGGCATGGAGAAACGACGGCGTGCATAAGTCAATGACATCTAATTCTTCCATGCCGCAGAACTCGCCAAAATCGGTAAATACATGCGGAATCTTTAATTCTGCGGCAATGCTTTGCGCCTTCGCGAGATCGATATCGCACAGCGCAACGACTTCGAATTCCTGCGGCAAGCTTTGAAACGCGCGGATATGCGACTGCCCGACGCCGCAGCCAGTCACGCCAACTCGTAAAATTGACATAATATTTTCCTTTCTAAAAGTAGTCTAAAAATTCTTTTCCCACAAGAATCTCCTTAAAAAATGCTGCCTTCACGAATGATTCCGCGAAGGCGTTTTTTCTCATCCTTTTCAGTGGTCACCAGTCTTTTTTCATCATCCTCATGCCGTTGACTTCATGAAAGCCATGCTTCTGATAAAACGTATATGGGAAAAAATCTTTTGCCGTAAACAGAAGAATGGAGGTCATCTGATCTTGTTGTAATTGCTGATACAGGCGCTCGAATAACTGCTGGCCAATTCCCTGCCGTTGCAGGGCGGTTCGCACACACATCTCTTTCAGGAAAAAGTATGGGCCGGTATAATACTGTTCAATATTTCCCAAAAGACAACCGACAAGCCTATCATCAACATGGCAGGCGATCCCAAGAAATCCTGGCGAATGGTAAATATCGGAGAGCCGCTGAGAGGCGGTTGCCGTTGTCCATTCATCATTCCAGGGAGCGGCATTAAAAACCTCAATATATAATTCCACGCACTGCTCAACGTCCTGAAGCGTCTTAATCATCGCCAATTGCACGATTTTTCCTCTCTACGCCGTATTAATCGTGCTCGATCAATAAAAAATTCATCATCGGCATAATCTTCCCGAAGAGGTCGCCATTTTGTAAGGTCAGAAATCGCCGTTCCATTTCGTCTGCGGTTACATGTTCGACAATCCGATACTGATGCTCATTGATAAAACGGGCGATGTTCTCTGATGGAATGCCAAATTTGATGGTTTCATCCACTAATCCAGTCTGAATCAAATCGCGCTCATCGCGAATGGTTTGAAAATCAAAACACACCCGGCTTCCGACGCCAGAATTCTCCCGTAAAACCTGAAGCATGCGTCTCACCGTTGTCTGTGATAAATAAAAAGTGACGCCTTCCCAGATAAAAAGGGTTTGCTTCTGTCTGTCATATCCATGCCGGCAAAGCGTCGTAATAAGATCATCCGTCTCAAAATTCATGGGGATGAACGAAATATTTTGATGAATCGGAATGTTCTGCTGACGCAAACAGGCGAGCTTATGCTCTTGCGTCGGCTTCGCGTCTAATTCAAATATCTTTGTCGTGGAGAGCAATGCATGAAACCGATACGGACGGCTGTCATAGCCTGCCCCTTTCACTTCCTAACATTTTTTGATCACCCACCCCTTGCCCCTCCCAGGAGGGGAATGTCAGGCAGAGTCGCCTCGATCCGCGATTCCCCTCCTGGGAGGGGCAAGGGGTGGGTTGAAAAATTATGTTAGGAATTGAAGCCTGCCCCTAAAAAGACGATTTGTTCAATGGAATTCTTGAGCGCCTCAACAAAGACGCTGTCAAAATAGGTTGTTCTGGCAATGACATATTCATACATCCCTTGAGGAATCTGCGGTTTGATCATTGCTCGTGAATTCAGCGTCTTTAACGCTGCCTGACGGTCTTCTGGCAGAAAACATTCCGCCAGATTATCGCGGCTTTGGATGGCTGCGTCAGACTCATAATTTGCTAATGCGCGTAAGGAGGCGATTGCCATTGCTGTTTCAGATATTTTGTCGTTCATATTCAATTTCCCTTTTTCATATTACCGGATGAATCATCGCCCTGCAAGTGGATAGCAAGATGACTGGGTAATATCAGAGACTCTTTTCCGCCGCTTCGACGGTTTGCGCAATCAGCGTCGCGATAGTCATCGGCCCGACGCCGCCGGGAACAGGCGTATATGCCGCGCATTTGGGAATGGCAGCGGAAAGTTCCACATCGCCGACCTTGCCGGGATGATAGCCTGCGTCAACAACAACGGCGCCTTCTTTGATCCAGGCGCCTTTGATAAATTCCGGCCTGCCGACTGCGCCGACCACAATGTCAGCCCGGCTGATGATGTCGGGCAAATTCTGCGTTTTCGAATGGCAGATCGTCACGGTGGCATTGGCATTCAATAGCATCATCGCAATCGGCTTTCCAAGAATCGGGCTGCGTCCGACAACAGCCGACTTTCCTTCGATTGGAATTTGATAATGGCGCAGCAGCCGCATAATCCCGGCAGGCGTCGCCGAGCCGTATGCCAGTTCATTCATCGCCATTCGTCCAAAACCAAGCGCGGTGACGCCGTCAACATCTTTTGTAATGTCAATTTTCTCAAAACAACACCGTTCGTCAATCTGGGATGGAACGGGATGCTGGAGCAAAATCCCGGAGATGTCGGGATTCGCATTCAGTTGCGCGATTTCGTTGAGCAGTTCATCCGTTGTCGACGTTTGTGGAAGGACGATTTTCAGCGATTCCATGCCGACACGTTGACATGCGTTCCCTTTCATCCTGACGTAGGTTGCGGATGCGGGATCATCCCCGACTAAAATGGTCGCCAAAATCGGCGTTTTCCCGTTGTTGCGCTCTTTGATGCGTTGCACGCGAAGAGCTAATTCCTTTTCTATCTGCTGTGCTAACACTTTTCCATCCAAAATAATCGTCTTCATCGCGTTCCTTCGCTTCTTTTTCGTGCGTTAATAGTCAAATGTATCGGGAGATTCGCCTGCATATTTTCTCAGATTACATCGAAATCGTTGTTTTGAACACAATACAGGCTCTTCCGCTAATCTTAATGAGTTCGGCTTCTTTTTCTGAACTATACACATGGACGTTCATATATCCTTTTCTGCGCATGGCTTCCCCTTGCGCAATCGTAAACGTGAACCCGTCGTGCTGTTGTTTAATTCGATGACACCGCGTTAAATAGGCGCCCAATGGACCGTTGGCGTTGCCTGTGACCGGGTCTTCCGCAATGCCGATGGCAGGCGCAAATATTCTTCCGCAGACCAGCACATCGCGCTCCTGCGTGTCAAATGAAAACGTGTAAAACCCGTTGCAGGCGATCAGCGCGCTTAATTCGCATAAATGCGTTTCATTGATACGGATCGCGTCAAGAACCGCTTTGCTTTTGATGGGAACCATGACTTTCGAGTGGCCTGTTGAAACAATTTGTATCGGCAGGCTTCGATCAAGATCGTCATGGCGGAGGCGCAAACCGCGCACTAAGAGGTCTATTTCAGCCTCATCAAGCGTTTTCCCGAACTTAATCGCGGCTTGCGTCATGATGATTCGTAAATCATGATCTTCCTGCACAATTTCAACCGGCAAGATGCCTGCTTTCGTTTTTTGCCGGATAATTCCCTGATCTATTCCATGCTCTTTCGCATACACATAATGCGAGGCGATGGTGGCGTGACCGCAGATCGGAACTTCTTTCGTCGGGGTAAAGAACCTGACTTCAATCTCATACTCATCCGTCGGTCTATTAAAAATGAAAGCCGTTTCAGAGTTATTCAACTCACGCGCGATTTGCTGCATGTGATGCTCAGAAAGTCCATCGGCATTCAGCACGACTCCGGCAGGATTCCCCTGAAAAGGCATTGTCGTAAAAGCATCAACTTGAAAAACAGTTAAATCCATGTTTTCCTCCAAAAATAAAATTTTCGTGCATTCTGATGGGCGCGACTCAAAACGATACCTCATCGCAAGAATAGCACGATCGTCACCACCGCAGAGCCAAAAATCCAGAACATCTAACGTGTAAAGCTACTTGAATTCGATCAGGATTTCTTCGATTGTGTGTTTTGCCATTGTGACAAATTCCGGGTTTGTTTTGGGATAATATGGAATGATCAGCAATGCTTGATGTAATGCATAACCTCGCGCTCGGCTCCAGGTGTTGTCATCCACATCGAATGCCTGCCGGAATGTTTCGCGCCCGATTCTGCTGAAGACACTCCAGGCGGGAACCACATCAGCAGCGGGATCGCCGATGCCAACTCCGCCAAAATCAATGATGGCGCAAAGGCGGCCTTCTTGCACTAACAAATTGGATTTCAGCAAGTCTCCATGTATCCAGACGGGCTTTCCATCCCAGACAGGTGACTCAAGCGAGTGCGTCCATGCCGCTGATGCCGCTTGAGTGTCTATCATGCCGCGCGAAGAGTCAATTGCAACACGTGTCGCTGCGTCAAGTTCGATTAACGGACGTCGACCGCCGCAAGGCGCTCCCTGCATATCCGCCCTTCGCAGTTCCAAAATAAAGTTCACGAGTTCAGAGGCTATCTGACGCTCATCGCTGACGAGATTATCTTGATAAGCACATCCCTCAATCCAATGATAGATTGCCCAGGAATATGGATACTCATTCGTGGGTTTCCCTTGCGCGAACGGCTTTGGAATATTGAGCGAAATGTATGGAGCAAGTTTTGGCAGCCAGGCGCATTCTCTTTCAATGCTCTCTGCCCAGTTCCCCATTCGCGGCAATCGCGCACAGAGATCGTGCCCCAGGCGATACATTGCGTTGACTGTGCCTGCTGATCTCACGACAGTTATTGTTCTTTCAGCCAGATGCGGAAATTGCTCGATTAATAACCGCCTGACGAGCGCAGCGTCTATGTCAATTTCACCCTCGTGCATCTTGACCTGAGCATGCTCGTCATTGATGGCGATTCTTCGAGGCGTTTCCTGTTTCATGTTGTAATGCTGGCCTTATGCGCATTTTCGAGAACGACAAGAATAAGTGTAAGAAAGGATATTCCGCCGATCCTTATCGTTCTCGAAGTAACATCAGCTACTTTGACGAATCCGCCTTCATGTAGTAGAAGTGATCGCAGCAATCATGCCCTTCCATCAGCGTTTTCGTGCGCCGAAATCCCATCGCGGGATTAAAGCCTGCCACAATATGCGGATCATCGGCGCAAAAACAGGTATAGCCCCAATCTGCCGCCTGCAATTCGCGGGCGATCTCCGCTAACGGGCAGCGCGTGACATGGAACTGCGTCCCTTCATCCGTCTCCGTGCTGGTAAACTCAAAGCCCGCCTCCTGCACCCATTTCCAGAGCGTTTCTTTCAGTTCCTCAATGTCGTTTTTTCCGCGTTGGCTGGCAATCTGCTGCCACTGCTGTTCGACTTTTTTTCCGCGCTCTGTCAGCACAACCTCAACCACCTGATCGCCAAACGCCTGTTTGAGCGCATTCAGATCGTTCACGCGATCTTTAAAATCCATCTTTTGCACCATTTTCATGCTTTTGAGATATTCTTCTTTGGTCATGACTTGCTCCTCTTTAGACTGTGAAGGTGTTAGACACTTCCAAAGTGTCTGACACCTGTGTTCTTTTGATGTAATTAGTTAGCCCGTAGGGCTTTCGGTATTGTAGAATGATGGCTCTGCCCCCTCCCCTACCGCGTAGCAGTTGCGGAGCGTATCGCCTACGGCGAATTATCCTCGGGGAGAGTCTTGTTCTACAACACCGCATTGCCTACGGCGAAAATACGGTAAATAGTTACCTTTTGATAATGTTGTTACGGCTGCGCTGCCAATTCCTGCGTTGTAATGACTTTGGCAAACACGCGGTTTAATGCGGCTAAAAAGGCAACATGAACATCTTCCGCCGAAATTTCTTTGTCATGAAACTTCAAGGTTTTCGTGGCGCAACAATCTTCGACGACAAGGCATTCATAGCCCAAATCAAAGGCGGCGCGAACGGTGGTATCAATGCACATATGCGTCATCATGCCGACGATGATCAGCGAGGTAATCTGCTGTTCCGCAAGATGCTCATGCAGGCCAGTCTCGCGGAAACTGTTGGGATAGTGTTTCACGAAAATTTTTTCATCGGCGGTCGGCATGACATTTTCATGGAATTCAGCGCCCGGCGTTCCCGGCAGGAAAAATGTCGCGCCGGGTCTGGTTGCAATATGCTGAACATGAATCACCGGCAGCGAATTCCCCCGGCAATCGGCTAACACCTCATTGATGTTGCGGCTCGCCGCGAGGCTGTTATGCAGTTCCATCTTTCCGCCGGGAAAATAATCATTCTGGACATCAACAATCAGTAAAGCGCGTTTCATGATATCCTCCATTTCCTATAGATTGAATCCCTTGTCTGCCTTCAATTCTCCTGTCAGAGCGGCGGAAAATAGACAGCAGTTTCAACCTCTGGCAATATTATTCAGATTTTTCAGGAAAGATCATATCCCTCAGTTTTGCAATAAATTGATGAGCGCTTTTCAGCATGATGGCGATATTTTCAGCTTCAAATGTCGGAAAATCCGCATAATCGCTGGTCGTGCGCTTATCATAGGCTAAATTATAAAGCTTGCCCATGTCAATTGAGACAAGGCCGGTTTTGACAAATTCGCGATTGAAGTAACTTCGAAGCTGCGTATGCGACGATGTGGTAAAATCATGTGCCAGCGCCAATGCTGACACCGCATAGAAAACGGCATAATAGATGCGATTAACCGCGCCCCCCAAATGATTTCCCTCGAAAAGCATCTGCGCTTCGGCGAGTGTCTCTTGTGCCCGATTCAATCGGTGGTGGATATATTCATCTTTTGAAATTGGATTCATACTATAATCCCCTCTTGCCTCACCCGTTCAATCAGTGGCATATCGCGAAATTTCTCCTGCATCGCCTGTTTTCCCATCACTTTCAGATCAAAGATGACGTCATCTTCTAATTCGAGCGGATAGGCTAAGTCAAGAATCGCATCTTCGACGCGCCAATTGATCTCAGTCAAATCATCATCCAGCACAATTATCAGATCAATGTCGGAGTCTGCCGTCACGGCACCACGTGCTACCGATCCAAATACAATCACCTGATTTAAGGCGTTGCCAAAATGATCATGTAGCCGATGTTTTAGTTTTCGAATGCTCTGTTCATAGTGCATGAAAAAATCCTCCTTGTCATTCACCTGATAACGTAACTGCGATAGGTGAACATCACTTTAGACCGCATGTTGTCTTGCAAATTCCTGATACGCGGCGTATTCCCGTTTCAGCAGCGCGGGCGTGTCCAATTCGTATGGGCAGCGCGAGGCGCACTGGCGGCAGTCAATACATTGCGGGATCCGTTCCATTCTCTCTTTCCACTCGGCGCTTAAAAATTGCTGATACGGCATCCGTCCCATCAACAAGGCCATGCGAGCGGCCATCGGAATCGGAATCTCGACCGGACACGGCAGGCAATAACCGCAGCCCCGGCAGAACGCGCCGGAAAGCTCTCTGCGGTCGCGCTCGATGCTCTGCCGCATGGCGTCATCTAACACAGGCGGCTGCTGTTCGAAGGCGAGAAATTCGTCTAATTGCGATTCGAGTTCGATGCCCCAGATCGGCACGACATTGTCATATTGCCGGAGAAAGGCAAACGCCGACGCCGCGTTCGTAATCAGGCCGCCGGAGAGCGCTTTCATGGCAATCGCGCCGACATCATGCTGTTTCGCGATCTGAATCAATTCCAAATCTTTGGCGTCTGACAGCAGATTGAACGGAAATTGAATCGTATCGTACAGGTCTGATTCCACCGCTTCTCTGGCGACATGCAGGCGGTGATTCGTCAGGCCGAGAAAGCGGATTTTGCCGCTCGCCTTCGCTTCTAACAAGGCATCATACATGCCGTGTTCATCGCCAGGACGCGGCACGTAGCTTGGGTTATGCAATTGCAGAATGTCTATGTAATCGGTCTGCAAGCGGCGCAAGCTGTTGTCAATGTCTGCCAATACCCCTTTTTTGTCTGACGCCGGGCTTTTGGTGGCGAGGGTAATCTGCGAGCGCACGTCTCGCAGCGCATGGCCGATTTTTTCTTCGCTGTCGGTATAGCCTTTGGCGGTATCGAAAAAATTGATTCCCTGTTCAAACGCTTTGCGCAGCAGGCGCGTTGAGGCTTCGATGCTGATGCGCTGAATCGGAATCGCGCCGAATCCGCTGCGGCTGACCATCAAATTTGTTCGTCCTAAACGTGTTTTTTCCATGATATTACCTACCCCTTGTCCCTCCTGAGAGGCAGGACTATTACGTTCTCCCCAAAAACCCCACCCCAACCCTCCCCGAAGGGGAGGGAGTCTCCCCCTCTCCTTCGGAGAGGGGCCGGGGGTGAGGTTTTAGAACATAACAGCCCTGCCTCCCGGGAGGGACAAGGGGTGGATTTTCCAATTTATGAAAGATTCCCTAAACGGCTGGCGCGGGTTTCGGCCTGCAAAGCCAACTCGGTGGCAAGGAAGCAATGCGCCTGCGGCATCGCGGTGTCCGTCCGGTTGAGCATATCGTCAATCAGGCGCTCCCCGTAGGGCAAATGCACATTTTGACAATCAATATAGCGCGTTCCTTTTTGGTCAACTAAAAAGAGGTGATCCCCACCGCTGCGTCCGGCAATATCGGCATATTTCCGCAATTCGATGTAGCCTTCCGTGCCGAGAATCGTCAAGCGGCCATCGCCCCAGGTGCCGAGGCCGTCGGGCGTGTACCAATCCACCCGGATATAGCCTGTGCCGCCGTTGCCGCGCAGCATGATGTCGCCGAAATCCTCTAATTCAGGATATTGCGGAAATTTGTAATTGGCGACCTGCGAACTGACGACTTCCGCCTGCGTTGAGCCGGTAAAAAACAGGAATTGATCCACTTGATGCGAGGCGATGTCGGTCAAAATGCCGCCATACTGCGCCTTGCGGAAAAACCAGTTTGGACGGGTGTTCAGGCGAATCTGGTGCGGCCCCATCCCAATCGTCTGCACAACCCGGCCAATCGCGCCTGATTTGACCAATTCCCCGGCCTGCACGGTCGCCCGGTTTTCAAAGCGTTCGCTGAAACAGATCGAAAAAATGCGCCCGGTCTCAGCCTGAACGCGCCGCAGTTCCGCCAATTGCTCGAACGAGGTGCAGCCCGGTTTATCGCTCATGACATCTTTGCCGTGCTGCATCGCTCTGACGGCTAACGAGGCGCGTTCGCAGGGAATCCCCGCCGTAACGATCATCTGAAGCGTCTCGTCTTCCAATAATTCTTCTTCGCTGCCCGCCTGTTTCGCTTGTGGATACTTTGCTGCGAATTCGGCGGCGAGGTCTGGCTCTTTGGCGTAAAACGCCGTCAATTCCGCTCCGGCGCGGAGCAGCAGGTTGACCTGCCCGTAAATATGGCCGTGATTGAGTCCAATCGCGGCAAAACGTATTGGTGTTTGTTTCATGATGATCTCCATAAAATAAGAGAGACCTCACAGGTTTTTAAAACCTGTGAGGTCTGTGATGGTTGGGGATTACTTGTCGATATTGGCGCGGACACGCTCGACAAGCTGCATGAAGCGCCGCCCGTATTCGACGTAATTGGCGTAGCGGATGTCCGCTTCAGTGATTTGTGAGCGCTGCTCGTGATGCACGACCGCGAGATGCGGTTCGATTGAAAAGCCGCCATCATAGCCGTTTTTCAGCAGGTCGGCGACAATCGCTTCGACATCGCCGTCCCCTTCGCCGGGAAACGTGAAATTCGCCGCCGGGAAGATGCCGTCTGTCTCGCTCACATAACGGGCATCTTTGATATGCACGTAATAAATGAACTCCTTCACTTCGCGGTAAAAATCCCAGGCGCGTTGCTTTTTGTAGGGTTTCGTGCCGCGCCGCAAGTCGGTGAAGACCGGATTGCCCGTGTCAAAAACCAATTTGAAGGCCGGAGAATTGATCCGTTCAATCAATTTCAGCGTGTGATCCGGCGACATGCCGCCGTAATTCATGCAATTTTCATGAAGATACAACACGCCCGCATCTTCGCACATCTTGACGAGATGCGCGACTTTTTTGAAAATCTGCTGCTCTAATGCCGGATTGTCGGGTTCTTCGTCCTTAACAACGGCAAAACTCATCCCGCGCAGCATCGGAACGCCTAAACGCTGCATGCGCGGGATCGCCCGCTGCAATTCGGCGATGCTCCGTTGAAAATCTTCTTCCTTGCGCGGGTCTTTGCCCCAGTTCGCCACCGCGCTGCCGAAACAGTTGATTTTCACGCCTGCGTCGGCTAATTTCCCGGCGACTTCCTCGAATTTTTCATCGGAAATATCGGTGATATTCACCCCGTCAATATTACGGGATTCGATGTATGTCCATCCTAATTCTCTCGTAGCGCGGATTTGCAAGTCAATGGACGCGCCCGCTTCATCGGCAAAACCTGTGTAGTACATATCAGCAATTCCACCACTGTCAGGGTTTTTGACCTCACCCCCTGCCCCTCTCCGAAGGAGAGGGGGGAAATGCTCCCTTCCCCTTTGGGGAGGGGTTGGGGGTGGGGTCATTGGGAGATTGCTTGAATCGTTATCTCCCTGACAGAGGTTTCATTCTCCTTTATGAAATAAATCGCGCGTTTGCGGTGAGCAGTTCGTTTAACATCGGTTCAGCGGTTTCGGGATTCGTAATGAGCGGATCGGCCATTAACGCGGCTAAGGCGGACGCGCGGTTTCCGGTCAGCGCCGCCTCGACGGTCAATTCCTGGCGAGCGACATGCGCGGCAATAATGCCATGTGCCGGAAGTGGCAAGTTGCCAACTGAGAGCGGGCGCACGCCGAGCGCGTCCACCTGCGCCATGCATTCTACGACCGCCTGACGCGGCAAGTTATCAATCTGCCCCTGATTCGGCACATTTACCACAAATTGCCCCGCCGGGCCGCCGGATAAGGCCGCCATCACCGACGCCATCTGTTCGAACGATATCTTCCAATCTTCCTGCGTTTTGCCTGCGGCATACTGTTCGATCCGCTGGCGACGCACTTTGGCTAAATTGAGGCGATTTTCAATCGTGGTCAGCAGCACGCCGAACCGCGCGCCGCGCTGATTCGCGTCGGTTAAATAGCCAGGGAGAAATTCGGCAACATGGCGGTCGCCTGCGCCAAAGAGGACGCCGAGCCGCTTGAACAACGATAATTTCACGGCCAACCGGTCGCGAAACACGTCGGTTTTTACGTCATCATCATGTTCGCCGAGAAACTCAAAGACGCCATGCGACGCCAGCCATTCCCGCAGCAGCGACAATCCGTCGCGCCCGGCGGCATCGCAGCGCAGAATGACCGGCAAATGGTTGATGCCCGCCACGTCCATTGAAATTTCCTCTTCCGGCAAGTCAAACAGGCGCGTCAAATGGCGCATCCGAAAGATGTCCACTTCATGGCAGAGGCCAATCGTCCGGATGCTGGTAGCACGAGTGACGCCCCGGCAAATCGTGGTCATCGGGTTGGTCAGGTTCAGCATGTAGGCATTCGGGCAGAGTTGCTCCATGTCGCGGGCGACTTGCACCGCAAACGGAATATGCCGCAGTCCGCGTGCCAATCCGCCAGGGCCGACCGTATCGCCGACCGATTGATAGATGCCGTAGCGTTCGGGAATTTCGATGTCGTTGCGCATGGCGTTCAGACCGCCGATGGAAATGCAGAGAATCACGAAATCGGCGTCGCGCAGCGCCTCAGCGCGGTCTGGCGTGGCGGTGATATTCAGATTGCCCGCCACATCGGAAACAATCCGCTTGCAGGCGCGAGTCAGAAGCTCAAGCGCGTCGGCGTCAACGTCATGCAGGACGACGGTTGCGCCTGCGAGGTGTTTGGTCAGCGCCATGTCAGCGACTAAGCCAGTCGTCCATTGAACGCTGCCGCCGCCAATAAATGCAATTTTGATCATGATGATTTGGGGGAAGAAACCTGCGTAGAGACGCACGGCCGTGCGTCTCTACAGGGATTATCCTTTTAAGCCAGTTGTGCTGATGCCTTCGACGATATACCGCTGACAGACAATGAAGATGAGAAAGACCGGCACGAGCGAGAGACTGGACATTGCGAAAATCGCGCCCCAGTCTGTGCTGGACTGCGGATCGGCAAAGGTGCGCAGAGCTAATGAGATCGTGTATAATTTGGGGTTATTCAGGTAAATCACCGGCGTCATGAAATCTTCCCACGTCCAGTAGAATGAGAAAATTGCCGATGTAATCAAGGCCGGTTGAATCAGCGGCAGCAGAATGCGCCAGAAAATGCCGGTTCTGCTGCACCCATCAATCGAGGCGGCTTCATCCAATTCTTTCGGAATGCCGCGAATAAACTGCACCATCAGAAAGATAAAAAACGGTTGGCCGAAAAAGCGCGGCACAAGCAACGGCTTGAACGTATTCAGCCAGCCTAACTTGCTAAACATGATATATTGCGGAATCAGCAAGACTTGCTGCGGCAGCATCAGCGTCAGCAGCATCACCGTAAACCAGGTTTTGCGGCCAATGAAATGCAGCCGCGCAAAGGCATACGCCACGACCGCCGACGAGATGACTGCCCCCAGCGTTGACATCCCGGCGTACCAGAATGAATTTTTGAAAAACGTCGCAAACGTAATCCCGCCGAATCCTTTCCAGCCATTGAGGTAATTCTGAAACATGAACTGTTGAGGGATGAGCGCCGTGATGCGCTGCCAGATTTCATCCGGGCCTTTTAAGGAACTGGCGAACATCCAGAGGATCGGATAAATCATCAGAAAACCGAGCAGGCCGACGCTGCCATGATAGACGCAACTTCGGAGAAATGTCTTCCGTCGCTGCCGTTGCTGCATTTCATGCGAGGTATTTGCGGCAGATTGTTCAACCATGCTATTCGCCTCCTTCGGATTCGTAGAAGACCCAGTATTGGGAGGATTTGAACACAATCGCGGTAAAAAAGGCGACGACTAATAAGAGCGCCCACGCCATTGCCGCGCTGTAGCCCATTTTAAAATTCACAAACGCCTGCTGATAGAGATAGAGCGCATAGACCAGCAAGCTGTCCATCGGCTCGCCCATGCCATTACTGAGAATAAACGCCTGTGAAAAGACGAGGAAGCCGCTGATCATCTGCATCACTAAGTTAAACAGAATGACCGGCGTCAGCATCGGCAGCGTGATTTTTAGAAAACGCGACCAGCCGCCTGCGCCGTCAATCGCGGCGGATTCATAGAGTTCAGTCGGAATCTGTTTTAATCCGGCAAGAAAGATCAGCATCGGCGAACCGAATTGCCAGGCAGCCAGAATAATCAGCGGCCAGATCGCAGTGCGCACGTCGCTGAGCCAGACCAGGCCTTGAATGCCGAGGCCTGCCAGAATATAATTCACCAAACCGGTTTTGCCGAAAATCTGCCCCCACATCACCGCCACTGCGATGCTTCCGCCGACAATGGACGGAGCGTAATACATGGCGCGATAGGTGGGAATCATCCGCCGTTTTGTGTTCAGCAGCATCGCGACAATCAGCGCAAAGATGAGCCGCAGCGGAATTGCGGTAAATACGTAATGAAACGTCACTCGCACGGATTGCCAGTACCGCGAATCTTTAAACAACATGCGTTGAAAATTCGCGAGCCCAATCCATTTCGGAGACCCCAGAATATCGTATCTGGTAAACGCCAGCGCAAAAGATGCCGCAATTGGAATGAACGTGAAAATCAGAAAACCAATCAACCAGGGAGACAGATATAAATATCCGATGAGATTTTCGTGCCTGCGGCGTCGCTTGCGGGCGTTGGCCGATTCAGCAGACACAGGGAGGTCAGTTGAAGCGTATGTCTGTTGTGCGCTCATAAGAACCTCTGTCGGAATTCTCCTCCCTGCGAAAGACATCTGTTAAATTCTGTCATTGCGAGGAGCGCCAGCGACAAAACTGACATTCCTCGCCATGACACTTTTGAGCAAAAACTTAACAGCCCTCTCTGCGAAAGGGAGGAGAATCGTTGATAGTTGCGAAGGTTACTGCGTCAAAATGTCTTCAGCGCGATCTCGCAGGATTTTCGCGCCTTGTTCTGGCGTAATTTTGCCGAACCGAACTGGCTGAACGACTTCTGGATGATACACGGTATTCATAAATTCCGCATGATTTTTCGGGTCTGGCAGCGGCAGCGGGCTGCAATCCGCAATCACACGTGCCATAAACGCAAACATCTCTTTCTGAGCGGGCGACAGGAACGGTTCCAGTTCTTTGGCGACCACGGAAGAAATCGGCACGCCGCGTTCGGCTAACAAGACTTTGTTCGCCTCGACGGAATTGGTGAAATAATCAATAAACATCGCCGCTTCTTTCGGATGTTTGGAATGCGTTGTGACGGAGAGGAATTGTCCCGGTTTGACGTAGTTGCTCGGAGCGCCGTCGGCGGTCATGCGCGGCAGATGAATCAGCACGAAATTGCGGCCTTCGCCAGCGGCCTTCCAGGCGGCAATAATCTGGTTGCTCCACATATATTGCATAGCGGCATTCCCTTTGACCATCGGTTCGGCTTCAAGCCCTTGCTTGAACAGTTCGATTTCTTCGGCCATTGTCGGAATCGCGCCCGCTTTTTCAAGCCGCACAGCCATCTTCATAAAATCAATAAACGGTTGGTCGTCGGTATAACCTAACGCCGTGCCATCTGCCGAATATGCCCATTGCCCTAAGCTCAGATAGAGCGATTTCCAGTTTTGCTCATTTAATATTTGCGCTCCCATGCCGAAATAGCCTAATTTTTCATGCAGCGCAAGCACCGTTTGTTCGAATTCCGCCCATGTCCAATTCTGTTTCGGCAATTCGATGCCCGCTTTTTTGAAGGCATCCACGTCAAGCGCAAAACAGAGGGAGTTGCTGCCGATATTGATCGCGTACAATTTTCCACCGATGCGCCCGCCAGTCAACACGTTTTCTGAGACATTCGACAAATCAATTGTGCCATCTTTGACAAAATCATCTAACGGAGCAATCAGCTTTTTGTCCGCCCATTCATTGATGCGAGCGTAGTCCTGCTGCATAATATCCGGCAAATTGCCGCCAGCGGCCTGCGTCGAAACTTTTGTCCAGTAATCGTTCCAGTTGGCGAATTCATACACGATCTTAATATTCGGATGCTCTTTCTGGAACATTTCAACAACTTTAATGGTGCGATCATGCCGATCTTGCGAGCCCCACCAGGTGAAACGTAATTCGATGGGGTCTTCAGCGAAGGCCATCAATGCCCACATACTCATTCCTAACACGACAAGCAAACATCCAATCAACTTTTTCATAATGACGCTCCTTGCATAGAATGATTCATACATTTGGATTTTCCGACATCTTCACCCTTCAAAACTGAATTCTTTTTGTCAACATTTTTCTGTAATCTTAAATATTTTTACAGAAAGGTTTTTATCATTTTCTGTAAAAAGTATGATTTTTACATCTTTTTTCTTGCGTTTTTCCTCCTTCCAAGAAAGAACTACACGGATATGTGTAAGCAAGGATTTCGAGTAACTCTTTACCTTAATTTTCGCCGTAGGCGATGTGGCCGTAACCGCTACGAGTATTGACACAGAAGGTTATGGGTATAGCTGTCAGACACCTTGAAGGTGTCTGACAGCTTTTCCCTGACCGCAACATATTGTGTCAATACACCTACGGGCTAAATAGTTAAAATCCTTGCTTACACGCATCCTTGTAGTGACAATAACCTTATTTTCACTGGAATACGACAACTATGGCTGATAACAGAGTTCTCAAGCCAACCTTAGAAGATGTTGCGTCGCACAGCGGCGTCTCGGTCGCAACCGTTTCGCGGGTGATCAATCAAACCGGCACGGTCAGCAAAGACCTTGAAGACCGCGTGAAACAGGCGATAGACGCCTTAGGTTTCGAGCCGAAACGCCCGAAACAACGAGCGAAACCGTTTATGCTCGCGTTTGTCACGCCGGAACTTCTGAATCCCGGATTGACCGAAGTGACGACCGGCGCGCATGACGAAGCCGACCGGCTCGGCTTGTGCCTTGCCATTCTTGAAGTGACGCAAAAACCAGGCCGCCAGCAGCATAACCTGCAAATGCTTGAACACGTGCCGTTTGATGGGGTCATCCTGTTTCATAGCAACATCACACCGGAAGAAGTGACGCGCATGAATAAGCGGAGTTCGCTCCCTATCGTGGTTTTAGGGCAAAGCGTGAATGATCCTTCTGTCTATTACATCAATACTGACCGCGAAAGCGGCATGTATCAGGCAACGAAGTATCTGCTCAGCTTGAATCACAAACGCATTGCCTTTCTCTCCGGCCCGCCGGAATGGGAACTGTCGAAAGCCCGTTTGCGCGGCATCGAACGGGCGCTCGCTGAGGCCGAATTATCGCTCGATCCCAAACTCCATCGTTGGGGCTATCCGACGATTGATTGGGGCTTTCAGGTGGCGAACAGTCTTTTTAATTTGCCAGTAGAAAAACGCCCCACCGCCGTGATCGCCTTTAACGATTTGATGGCGATTGGCGCGATTCACGCCATTCGCGCGCTCGGCTTTGCCGTCCCGGAAGATGTGTCGGTCATCGGCTTTGATAATATCTTTTTGACGCCTCACACCAATCCGCCACTGACCACCGTTGCCCAGCCGCTCTATCAGGTCGGGCAGTTAGCCGTGCAAAAAATCTACAATCTGCTCACCGGCTCGAACCTCGAACAAGGCGGGTTTACTCTGTTAGAATGCCCGCTCGTCGTGCGTGAATCTACGGCGCTGTGCAAAGAGAGCCTGTAATATAAAATAAATCCGTAGAGACGCCCCGCCGGAGCGTCTCTACGCAATTTGCCTGGCGGCTTTCAGATGGCCGACATACGCGGCCAACGCCCGTTGATTATGTTGGCGCATCACCTGTTCGACGCGCTCAGGGTCGCGGTCGCGCAGGGCGTAAAACAATTCCCAGTGATCTTTCTGCGCTAAGTCAATCCGATGCGCAAAAACATCTTTTAAATAACAATGCCGCAAACGATCCCATTGATCCAGCACGTTATCCATCAAATTTTTGACCAGCGTCGTTCCGGCTCGTTCGCAAATCCAATCATGCAGACGCTCGTTTTCTTGCGACCATCGTTCAGTGTCTTCATGCAGATCATCCATGCGACGCAGTATGCGTTCCATTTCATTCAGGTCGGCAGGCGTCATCCGGATACAGGCCGCCTTGCTGCTAATGACTTCCAGCGCTTCTAATAGCTGAAAAATTTCCGAAATCAGTTCCGGTCGAATTTCGGAGACGCGCGGGCCGACATGCAGTTCCGTTTCGACGAATCCTTCGGACTGAAGCTGCTGCAAAGCTTCGCGGATCGGAATCTGACTGACGCCGAGCGTCGCCGCTAATTCGTCAATCACGATGCGCGCGCCCGGCGCAAAACTTCCGTGTAAAATTTCCTTGCGTAAATACTCGTACACCAATTCTTTTTTGCTTTTGAATGCCTTGATTGGAGACATAATTTCTGTAGAGACGCACGGCTGTGCATCTCTACCCATAACGATTCGCAATTATAACCGTTCGACCCGCATTCCGCCGTCAACAGCCAGCACCAGCCCTGTCGAATACGGCAGATCGCCTCGTGCTAACATGGCGACTGCCTTTCCGACATCTTCCGGCATGCCCCAGCGAGCTTGCAAAAGGAGGCCGTTTTCATGAATCAGCTTATCATATTTGGCCTGAACCGCAGGCGCGGCAGTCATATCGGTTTGAATAATGCCCGGCTGAACCTCATAGACCGGAATGTCGAATTCCGCCAAGCGCACCGCCCAGATTTTCGTCGCCATGCTAAGAGCGGCTTTGGAAATGCAATATTCCGCCCGATTGGTTGACGCGACAGTGGCCGAAATCGAGGTCACATTGATGATGCAGCCTGCAAAATCGGGCTGCGTCTTTTGCTGTTCGATCATCCAATTCGCGACCGCCTGACAGAGAAAATGCGGCCCTTGCACGTTGATGCGCATCAGCCGTTCGAAGCTCGCTTCGGTCGCTTCTAACACATCTTTGCGTTCTGTCGGCGCAACCCCTGCGTTATTCACCAACAAATTCAACCGACCATATTTCGCCCGAATTTCCTGAAGCATCCGTTCCCGCGCCGCCGCCTCGCTGACATCCGCCTGACAATATAGCACCTCTCCGCCGAAACTGCGAAGCGTTTGGAGCGCCTCGCCGATCTGTTCTTCCGGCCTGACGCCGCAAATGGCGAGATCAAACCCTTCCAGCGCTAAACACTGCGCCACGCCGAAACCGATTCCCCGGCTGCCTCCGGTAATTAATGCCACTCGATTCATATTTTTTATCACAAACCTCACAGGTTTTGAAAACCTGTGAGGTCTTTACCTTTGTGTCTTTGTAGTTTACCTATTTATTCTTCCAATTCCGGTACATCCACCCAGGCGCGTTTCTGCCACGATTCCATCCCTTTTTCGACCAATTGCACGCCTTTCGCGCCTTCCCGCAGATTCCAGGGGAACGGCTCATTTGTGACGAGATGGCGCAAGAAGAGTTCCCATTGGATTTTAAAGGCATTCTCAAAGACCTTGTTATCCGGCACGACCTGCCAGTTATCCATATAATTGATCGGGCTTTCGATGTCGGGATTCCAGATCGGGCGCGGCGTGGCGGCATACGGCTGGATGTAACACTGGCGCAAGCCCGCGACTGCCGAGCCTTTCGTGCCATCCACTTGAAGCGTGACGAGGTCATCGCGGCGCACGCGCACAGTCCAAGAGGAATTGAAATGCGCGATAATGCCTCCTTCAAGCTCAAACGTGGAATAGGCGGCGTCTTCGGCGGTGCAGTTATACGGCTTGCCTTGCTCGTCCCAGCGGGTTTTGACATGTGTCGCGCCGAGGCAGGATACCGCTTTGACTTTGCCGAAAATATTATCTAACAGATAGCGCCAGTGGCAGAGCATATCGGAAATAATTCCGCCGCCGTCTTCCTGACGATAGTTCCAGGACGGGCGCTGCGGTTCGATTAAATCCCCTTCAAAGACCCAGTAGCCGAATTCGCCGCGCACGGAGAGAATTTCGCCGAAAAATCCGGCGTCAATCAAGCGTTTGAGTTTCAAAAAGCCAGGCAGCCAGAGTTTATCCTGCACCACGCCATGCTTGACGCCAGCGTCCCGTGCCTGCGCGTAGAGTTGATACGCTTCCTGCGTCGTTAAGGCGGTCGGCTTTTCGCAATAAATATGTTTTCCGGCACGAATCGCCTTTTGTACCCATTCCACCCGACGATTCGTGGTTTGCGCGTCGAAATAGACACTGTACGCCGGATCGCTCAGGATGGCTTCCGGGTCAGTGCTCCATTTCGTAATGCCCGCCCGTTTCGCAATTTCTTGCAATTTGATTTCGTTCCGCCCGACTAAAATCGGATCGGGCATGATAATTTCGTGATCAGAAAGCTTCACGCCGCCTTGCTGGCGAATCGCGGCGATAGAGCGCATCAAATGCTGATTCGTTCCCATGCGACCTGTCACGCCGTTCATGATAATGCCGATGTTATGTGTGGTAATTTGTGCCATGAATTGTGGAAGAGCGCTGAAACCCTGCCAGGGTTCTAAACCCTGGCAGGGTTGAACACCCAATTTTCATCATCTTAAGGTTTCTCGGTACATTGCGGCGCGGCGCCTGCGGGAAGCGACGGCGCATCTACTCCGGCTTTCGGCAGCGTTCCTGCAAGTTCTTGTTTCCAATGGGCGACATCGCCTGCCGGGCCGTAACAATAGATCATCAACAACGGCTCTGCGCCGATATTCGTCAGTTGGTGAAACACGCCTGACGGAATGTAGGCGGCCTGCCCGGTTGTAAGCACCTGCCGTTCTTCGCCGAGGCACATTTCGCCTGTTCCGCTAACGATGAAATAGACTTCTTCCTGTTCCTGATTATGCCAGGGCACCTGCCCGCCATGTGGCTCTAACGTGACATAACCTAACGCAAAATTGGTCGCCTGAATCGGCGACGCGCCGCCGACGAGGTTTTGCGTCCGCCGCCGCGCTGGATACGTTCGGCCTTCGATCTTCTGCAAATCTGCGATAATCATTGGATGTAATAGAACCAGGAGTGCCAAAGCTTGCTTTGGCGATTCAAGCTTTTCTTAACAGGCCAAAGCAAGCTTTGGCACTCCTAATTGTTGTTTATCAATTCCCCCAAAAGGTCAAATACGGCTGCTGCCGCATGACGCGCTGTAGATACAATACCGCTTCGCGGGCGTGATAGTCGCCCCACATCGTCGCTTCGCCGCATGGAGTCTGCTGCCCGTCAGGAATGGCGTCCCAGCCGTTCGGGCGATGATAGACGGCGTGAAGAATCAAGCCCTGATGCGCTTCGTCTGCGCAAAGGTACGGCGCTGACAACAGGGTGGAAACGACCGTTATTCCGGCCTGCCAGTAACGTTCGCCCTGTTCCACGTGTCCGCGTTCTTGCAGATAACGCCCCAATCGCAGCAAGCCTTGCGCGGCAATGGCGGCGGCGGAGCTATCCACCGGCTCATACGGATTGAACGGGTCCGCGGACGCGTTGAGATAATCGCCGAGTTTATGCAATAACGGGGCGCCAGTGTCCCAATATGGAATGCCGTCAATCGGCGTTTGTTCGATGTAGAAATCACAGGTCGCCTGCGCCGCTTTCAACAGGCAGCCTTCGATAACCGTCCTGCTTCCGAACGGCTCAAGCTCATCATCGCGGAGCGTGGCGAAAAATTCGAGTTCCTCGGCAAAACCGAGCATCGCCCAGGCAAGTCCGCGCGTCCAGGTGGTGAATGGCGAAAAGCCCTGCTGCGAATTCGGGCAGCGGTAATTGCCGTCGTTTAGATTGAAAATAGATTCATGCGCCACCCGTCCGTTTATATCGTAGGCGTCGCGACCTGCGCCGTAATAGACCGCATATTTCGCGGTGGTCTTGAGATGCGTCCAGATACGTTCGAGCAGCGAAATCTCCTGATCATTTTCGGCTTTGACAACATGCCTCAGGCGGTACGCGACTGCCAGACTGCGGAGAGATCGAACTGTGTCAATAAAGAGCGAATGCGGCCCATTAAACGAATAAATGTAGCCTTCGCCGTTGTTCAGTGTCGTCCAGCGCCGCGCCTGCACTGCGCCGGAACATTTCAACGCGAGTTCGTAATAGCGCCGCTCCCATTGCTCTTCTTTGATGCGGCCTTCGTTCATCAGCCGCAGCAGGTTACCGTAGGTGCTGACGTTGTTGAAGCCGTGATCATGCACGCCAAAATGCGTGACGTGCGGCGTCATAGTAGCAACAGTCTGATTGCGCCCGATGTGCAAAAACTCCGCGTCATTGGTGGCGTCGAATTGCAGCAACGCCGAGCCGTATTGAAAACCCTGCGTCCAATCTGTCCAGCCTCGCGCCGTATAAACGCCATTTTTCGTAAAAACCGGCGAGCCGCCGGCAGAATTAGAGGTCGCTTCAATCTGAAGAATTTTCACGCCAGAAAGCGCCCAGAACTGCTTGATTCGCTTCTCTAAACCGGAAAGAGAATGTGAGGTAAACTGTATCATATCTGTTGTGTTTTTTAAAAAATTGTATCAGTTGTATAGAACGGGAATACGCTTTGATGATGAAACTCAGTATTACTGACTGATGTTACGCAACGCCGCCGACAATTCCCCTCCTGGGAGGGGCAAGGGGTGGGTGGTGTCCTGTGCGGCGTCTTCGTGTCCACC
>DF820459.1:654200-693262 GCA_000739515.1 Candidatus Moduliflexus flocculans | reverse complement strand
CTGATGTTACGCAACGCCGCCGACAATTCCCCTCCTGGGAGGGGCAAGGGGTGGGTGGTGTCCTGTGCGGCGTCTTCGTGTCCACCACCCACCCCCGACCCCTCCCAGGAGGGGAGTTTGCGGCCATTTGTATTGAACCTGCTGCGTAACATCAGTTACTGAATGAATCAATTAATTTTTAGATCATATACGATATATCATATATGATCTGTCAAGAAAAAATCTTTATCGCGCCGAAAACGGTATGCTATGCCGTGCCATCCGCGCATTTATCAGCAATGCCGCCGAGAGAAATTCAAATCATGCCTGAGTATTTTAAAAGACAGGATAGAGATAGGGGTGTCAAATAAATTTACATGTAGGACGGCTTATTTTTTGCTTGACAATATTGTTATTTTTTTGTTCCTAATCTTCCCGTTTATTCATGAAAATTGAGTAATATCAACCTCGTAAGTTAAGGAGAAAACGGTATGCGAAATTTATTGATCGGGTTTTTGGCAGCAGGCATGTTACTCAGCAGCATGGTGGGAACAGGGGCGGCGAAAACGAAGTGGAATGCCAATTCTGTCTGGCCGCCGCAGAATCATCAGAGCGTGGCGTTGCAAGAGTTTGCCGATAAGGTCAAAGAACGCACAAATGGTGAATTGGAAATTGTCGTCCAGACCGGTGGCGCGTTAGGTTATAAAGGCCCAGAATTGCTGAAAGCTGTGCGGGATGGCTTAGTGCCATTGTCTGACATGCTGACCAGCGGCGTGGCGGGCGATGAGCCAATTTTTGCGATCCCGACGCTTCCGTTCCTGACCAGAAGTCACGCCGAAGCGAAAACATTAGCCGAAATTTCTCGCCCATATTTTGATAAAGCCGCCGAGAAATGGGGACAAAAAATTCTGTATATCGCGCCCTGGCCGGCTGCCGGTCTCTGGACAAAAGCCGAGGTGAAATCTGTCGCGGAAATGAAAGGCTTAAAAGTGCGGACATACGACAAAAATGGAGCGCTCGTGATTGAAGCGACAGGCGGCACGCCTCATGCGCTGCCGTTCAGCGAGGTGTATTCGTCTCTGGCGACCGGCTTGATTGATTCTGTGCTGACCTCCACGCCAACAGCGGTGGATGCGAAATTCTGGGAAGTGCTCAAATTTTATCAACCGATTAACATTACGCAAGCAACCGACCTGGTCACGGTCAACTTGAAAGCGTTCAATAAGCTCGATGACGCGACACAAAATCTGCTGATCGATCTGGGCAAAGAGATGGAGCAGATCATGTGGGAGCGCGTTGCCCAATTGGATAAAGATCAGGAAGCGATCTGCAATAAAAACGGGATCGCGACCGTGCCAGTCTCTGACGAATTTCTTACAGAATTAGGCGCGATCACGGAGACGATTCGAAGTGAGTGGCTGCAAACAGCGCCTGAAGATGCTAAAGCGATTTATGAGGCCTTTTTGAAAACCGTCGGTCGGTAAACGCCTTTCATTACAATAATGGGAGGCGCTGTTTGGCAAGCGCGCCTCCCGTAATTTTTTGCGGTGACTCGATGATAAAGCTGATAAAAACGATTGATACGATTTCCTGGCTTGGCGGTGTATTATCAGGTGTGATGGCCTGTTTTGGGGTGGGATTAGTGATCTGCGAGATTCTCGTGCGCAAAGTTTTCGGGAAAACCTTATATATCACCGATGAGTATTGCGGTTATTTGATGGTGGGGTTAACGTGCATTGCCTTAGCCTATACCCTCCGAGAAAATGGGCATATTCGCATGACATTTCTTCGGTCGGCGCTTTCGCCAAAGGGAAAATGTCTTTTGGATATGTTCTGCTTCGCTATCGGCATCGTATTTTGCGCGGGCTTGATGTATGTGACATTTGTGTTCTTTTGGGATTCTTTTACGTCCGGATCGCGTTCCATGCAGATATCAGAAACCCCGCTTTTTATTCCGCAAGCGTTTCTGCCATTAGGAATCGGCCTGTTGCTCATGCAATGCTTCTCGGAGTTTTTGAAAAATTTTATGATGCTGAAAACCGGAAAATTCGAAACGATTCAAAGTAATGCTGACGAATTAGGGCGGTAATTTTAAAAAATCGAAGTAGGGCGTAACGAGGCGCAGATGATATGGAATTATTGATTACTTCTCTCACGCTTGCCGGATTATTAGTGGTGTTTCTTGGCGGCAGTCTCTGGATTGGAATGTCGCTCTTTCTTGTTGGATTTGGAGGATTAACATTTTTTCTTGATATTCCCGCCGGCACGCTCATGGCGAATGTGCTGTGGAACGGCACAAATGGCTCGGCGATGCTGGCCTTGCCGCTGTTTGTGTTGATGGGAGAAATCCTGTTCCGCAGCCGGATCGCTGAAAATTTGTTTCAAGGGTTATCGCCCTGGATGGATCGAATTCCCGGACGGCTGCTGCATGTCAATATCTTTGCCAGCGCGATGTTTGCGGCGGTGAGCGGTTCATCAGCAGCGACGACTGCGACGGTTGGGAAAATTACCTTGCGCGAGTTTCAACGGCGTCAATATAATATGAGCATCTCAATCGGTTCGCTGGCTGGCGCGGGAACGTTAGGCTTTCTGATTCCACCGAGCATGGTGATGCTGGTCTATGGCATTATGGCGGATGTCAGTATCGGGAAGCTTTTTATTGCAGGATTTCTTCCGGGCATTCTCCTTGCGCTGATTTTCAGCGGTTATATTATCGCATGCGGCTTGCGCGATGCCGCGATTGCTCCTCCTGATGAAACCCGTTATACCTGGAAAGATCGATTATACTCGCTGCCTTTGCTTGCCCCGGTGATCATTCTTATTCTGATCGTATTAGGCAGTATTTATACAGGTTGGGCAACTCCAACAGAAGCTTCTGCGGTCGGCGTGGTCGGGTCGTTATTTTTTGCGATGCTCACGAAAAGCCTCGATTGGCAAGCTTTTAAAGCGGCGCTGATGGGCGCGGTCAAGACAAACTGCATGATTATGTGGATTGTGTGCGGCGCCTCGTATTTATCGGTCTCTATCGGTTATTTAGGAATTACGCAGAGTATTTCTGAATATATTGCGTCATTACACCTTTCGCCGTATCTGCTGATCTTTATTCTCACGCTCATGTATATCGTCATGGGGTGTTTGTTAGACGGATTTTCAATGATCGTCATGAGCCTTCCCATCACTCTGCCACTGATTAAACAAGCCGGCTTCGATCCGATCTGGTTCGGCATTTATTTAGTCGTGATGATCGAAATGGCGCAGATTACCCCGCCAGTAGGCTTTAATCTCTTTGTCATTAAAGGATTGACTGATAAGGATGTTGGTGAAATCGCCATGGCAGCCCTGCCATTTTTTCTTCTGATGTGCGCGGCAACTGTTCTCCTGACGGTGTTTCCGCAAATTGTGCTGTACCTGCCTGGTCTGATGACACGATAGATTACAATAGCATACGACGTAGAGACGCTCCACCGAAGCGTCTCTACCGCATATTGTTATTGTCCAATTCAAAAAAATCTTGCCAGCAAGAGCGGCTGTCGAACAGCGCGGGTTTAATGTCGCCGAGTTTTTGACCGGCGTCGAGGCCGCGCTGTAAATAGGTTTGCGCTCCGTTGCGAGCGACGCGAACGAGGCGCAGCGGCTCAAGCTGTTTCAAGCGACGCGCCACGTCATACTGAAAATTCCCGCACAATTCGCCTTCAGCCATGTGAATAAATTCCGATAGCCGCGATTCATCTTCTTCCGATTCGACGAACGCGACATATCCGCGCCGTTGTTCGCTTATTTCAGGCGCAATCAGCAGGAATTTCCAGCGAAGCGAGCAGCGTTGCAACGCCTGTTCGATAGCCGTATTCACAAAGCATTCTTCCAATTTTTCGCCGACGAGATCGGAATGCCGCCCTTTGCGCCCGATGAATCGGAGCATCGGCAGCCCGCGCCAGAAGCCTTCGACGCGGACAAGATCGCCGATGTCATAGCGGTACAAGCCGCCGCCGGTCGTCAGAATGACCGAATACGTTTGCCCCTCTTCAAGTTCCCAGAGCCATCGCGCTTCGTCGTTTTGTTCCGACACGAATTCCAGCAGATGCGACGTAAAGGCCGGAACGCACGCCGTTTCGCCGCTGCTCACAATTCCTTGCAGCGGAATCGAAATCACGCCTTCGGTCGCTAATAGCCCTTTGCCTTGAAAGTATGTTTTCGGGAATAACGCCTGTAATTGCCTCGCCGGAAAGGCAGACGCGCCATCTTTCCAAAGCGAAATCAGCGATAGGCGCGGCCAGATCGCCTGATAGCGTTCCGACGGCGGCAAGCGCAACGCCTGTTCGAGCGCGATTGACCGCGCCCTGTTCGGCCTGCGTTTCAGGCGAATCGGGAACGTTTCCGGTTCAGGCAAATCAGGCCAGCCATCCCGCAGCGACGCGAGCAGCCGTTCGGCGTGACGGTCGAGTTCTTCCAATAAAACGAGCAAAAAGGTCGGACTCCAGATCGAGAGCCAGCGCAGATTGTCGGCGCACAGCAGAAAATAAAGCGTCAAAAATCGAAAATTTTCCATCCGCGTCATCTGCGTCACCCATGACGGCACGGCGAAGAGTTGTCCCAACAGCAGCCCTTTCCAGCCGAAATAGGCGGAATCTTCCTCGAAATCTTCGGCAATGGCTTGTTCGCGTTCGGCGCTTTGTTTTCTCGGCGGCGTAATCGTCCAATACGTCTGACCGTGAAGAATATCCGGGAAATGCGACGCCATATTCACGATCCAGGGAGCGAGCGCCCGTTGAAATTCGCGTTTCAACGCGGCAGTGTATGGAATCAGTTTCGTGCCGGTCGTGCCGCCGGTCGGATGCAGCAGCAAGACGGGTTCGGCGGTCAACACCTGCGCGTTTCCGGCCTGAATCTGACGAATATACGGCAAGAAATCCTGATACGTTCTGATTGGGACATGTTTTCGATATGTCGCAAGATCGCAGATGTCATGAAAGCCATGTTCTTTGCCGAAAACAGTGGCTTCATTTTGCCGAACAGCCGCTTGCATCAGATCGAATTGCGCCGAACGAACCTGTTCGCAACGGCTCAGAAATCGGCGGCTTTCAGGATAGTGCGACAGCGCGAATAACGCTTGCAGTAGAAATTGCATAGGAGATCACGCCTCCGTAGAGACGCCCCGCCGGGGCGTCTCTACCAGGTTTACATAAACCGCCGAGCGGCGAGGGTCAGGTTCGCTTCGGAAATTTCGGCGAGGCAGACGAGTTCGTCGCCGTTGACATAACCGGGATTGCGGTCAAGAAAAAAGCGGACGTGCGGCTGTTCGCGTTTCGAATCGGGAATGGCGGCGAGTTCGGCAGTCAGGCGGTCGGCAGGCGGCCACACGCGCACGATGCCGGGCTGTTCGAAATACCACGCGCCGAATTTCGCGCGGGCGAGCGCACCCATGATCACCCGCGTTTCGGGCGGCGTCGGCGTCAGATAATTCGGATAAAATGCCCGAAAGAACATCGGCAGCAAAAGATAGGTGCGAATCCCTTTGCTCAATAAAAACCAGTAGAGCGGCGGCGTTTCCCGCTCGATCAATTCCCGCAGCAGCGCAGCGAACATCCGAAACAATTCCTGCTGTCCCCAGCACGTTTTATTGATAATCGTATCGCCCGAAAAGAGCGCCTGAATCGGGCGATTTGCGACCGTCTGCGTCGTCAGCAAAAACGTCGTGAAGCCCTGAATCTCGCCGTCGTCGTCCTGAAACACAAGAACGCCGTCTTTTTCCGACAAATCCCTCAGGAATTTTTCCGGCGCAACATTCTCGTAATGCGCGGTCATCAGGGCGAACATGCGCTCTTTTTCTTGCGACGAAAGCGTTGAGATATTTCGAATCGCGCCAGTCAGTTTCATGATAAGCCTTTCGTTATGATTGTTTTTTCTACGGTTGCACCCACCCCAACCCCTCCCTGGAGGGGAAAATTCTATAACATGCCGCATTCTAAATAGACCGGCAGATCAGGATTGACGTTTCGAATCATCGGCTGCTGATGCGGCCATCCGACCGTATAAACGCGGCTTTTATAGCTGACATGCGGGCGATGTTGCAGCACCGGGCGAAGCGGATGCGTCTCATGCACGCCAACTAAATAAAACGGATAGGTCGCGGCCACAGCCGGAATCCCGTCTAAAAATTTTCGAAACAGCGCAGGATCATCATCTTTCACAACCCAGTACGATAGCGTAAAAAAGCGCAGCCGCTCCCCCGGTTTCGGCAGGGCAGGCATACCGACAAGCGGCTGCCAGCGCGATACCGGCGCAAGCATTTTAAAAAAGCCGCCATACCCTTGCACAAGATATTGTTTATACGCCGCCTGATTCCAGAACGCGCCGCAGGCAAGGATGTCGCCCTGAGCGCTTTTCAGCAGGTAAAAATCTTCCAGCGCCGGTTGGCCGGGAACGTTTGCGAGAAAACTGTTCGGCGCGACGGTCGGAAAAAATTGAAACCGGCGTCCCTGTTCGTTCAAAAATTGCGCTAATGCATCGGCATCTTCAGGCCGTGCTTGTTGCAAATCGGCGCGTTTGCGCGGAGCGATTTTCTTCCAGAATGGTTGTGACATACAACGGAAGCGGCGCGTCTTTTGCGGCATTTCGCAAATACGCATAGCCGCGATGGAGCAGCGGATATTTTTTGGCATATTCTTGCCGGACGCGGAGACCGAATAAATAGCCAATCGTTTCAGGTCGCCCATTCAAAAAAACCTGGCGCGTCGCGCATGCGCCGAGTCCGGCAATCTGCCCTCGTTCTGAATCGCGACAGACGACGATCTCCACGCGCTCCCCTTCCATTTCGAATGAACGAAACGCATCCGGGCGGCGCGTGTAAAGCAGCGAAATTTTTCCATGAAACGGCGCGTTTTCAAGAATTTTAAGCATTTCCTGACCATCGTCAGGCGTGGCAGCATCAAAATAAAATCGTGACATTTAGAAAATAGAACACTGATTGGACTGATCTGGCTGATTTGCCATGATTTTTTGTATTTTTTTACCACGAAACACACGAAATACACGAAATACACGAAAATATTGGAAAATTTTTTGGCTATGGAATGAATGTCTTAATTTTTCGTGTATTTTGTGTGTTTCGTGGTGGCTTTACAATAAGCAGTGCTAATCAGCCTTATCAGTCCAATCAGAGTTCCATTACTTTGGTAATTCATCCAAGCCTTCGCCAAGTGGCAGGCGGAATTTTTCTTCGACTTCGTGGCGCAGTTGCCAGTTTTGCAGCCAGAACGCGGCAAACAAGCGCAGCGGCGGACGACGGCGCAGCAGCATCGCGCCGCGTTTCAGAATCGAGGCCACGCGAAAAAACCGCCGCCGGGCGTTGACGCAGCGTTGCGAAAGTTCGTCCGGCGTCATGTTCTGCGGCGTGAAAACGATTTTGCCGTATTCATAGCCCGGCTCAAGCCACCATTTTTCGACGAGCAGCCGCTTTTCTCTTTGCAAACGCTCATACAGGCGCGTTCCCGGAAACGGCAGCAAATGGTTGAAGGCGGCGAAAAAGAAGCCATGTGTTTCCGCAAACGCTAAAGCGTTTTCGAACGACGCGGACGCGTCGTGGTCGAAGCCGAACACGAACGTGGCGTAAATGCTGATGCCCGCCGCATGAATCCGCCGGACAAGCTCGTCGCGGTCGCCGACCTGATTCATCCACGCTTTTTGCATCTGTTGGAGATTTTCTTTTTCGGTGGATTCGAAGCCGATCAGCAGCATCCGGCAGCCGCTTTTCGCAAGCGCGTCGAGGAGTTCCGGGCGTTTCGCGACCGTCAGGCTCGCTTGCGACACCCATGTCACGTTCAACGGCGCAAGTTGTTGGCATAACTCTATCGAATAAGCCGGATCAGCCGCGATGTTGTCGTCAACCAAAAACAAGAATTTTTTCCCGCTGCGGCGCACGTCCTCGACGACATCAGCGACCGGACGCGGATAATATCGTGCGCCATAACAGGCAGACGGGGCGCAAAATTCGCAGTTAAACACACAGCCTCGCCCGGTTTCGACGAGGCCAAGCGGCAAGTAGCGTTTGCCCCGAAAGATGCTTTGATCCGGCAGCACCGCATAAGCCTGAGCGCCTTCGTACCGCTTTTTCAAGCGACGCTCGCGGCAATCGGCAAGCATCTGCGGCCATACGTGCTCGGCGTTGCCGATCAGAATCGCGTCGGCGAATTGTTCCGCTTCATCCGGTTGTAAGGTCGGATGCACGCCGCCGAATACGACTGGAATGCCGCGCTCGCGGAATCGCGCCGCAATCGCGTAGGCACGTCTCGCGGTGTATGCCTCGACGTTCAGCGCGACTAAATCGGTCGGAGTCTGGTAATCAATCAATTCGAGGCGATCATCGAAAAATTCGACTTCGATGTCGGCGGGCGTCAATGCCTTCAACGTCGCTATCGGCAGCGGCTCCATCGTCCATGTGCGGATGTACGGCTCGCCCGGCTTTTTGCCGACAGCCGGATAAATCAAGGTAATTTTCATGAGAGGATAGAACACTGATTGGACTGATGGGGCTGATTTTCACTGTTTTTTTATGGATTTGGAAAAACTATTAAAATCAGCGAATATCAGGTAATCAGTCCAATCAGTGTTCTATTTTTTCCGGGAAACGATGTTCTTCGCCATACAGCCGCCGGATATAGAGCTTATACGCTAAATTGCCGATAAACGCAATCGGGAAATTGCGGCCTGCGCGTTTCGTACGGTGGAACGACGAGCCGAGCCGAAACGTCTCTTTGAAAGCCCATTTGAAGCCATTGTCAAGCTCTTGCGGCGTCATTTGCGCGGGCTGAAAAACGACGTGCTGCGTGTCGTAATATTCCCAGCAATAATGCAGCAGCCGGTGTTCCGCCTGCAACCGCTGAAAGCTCGGCGTTCCCGGAAATGGCGTGTAAATCGCGTAACGCGGGATGTCAATGCTGAGGTTGTTCACCAAATCCACCGTTTGCTCGAACACCGTCCGGTCGTCTTCGTCAAGCCCAAAAATGAAACAGCCCTGAATCACGATGCTGCGGTCGTGCAGTTTGCCGACCAATTCGCGGTAATCTTCGACTTTGTTGAACGCCTTGTGCATCGAAGCGAGCGAGCGGTTGTTCAGCGATTCGAAGCCGATCAGAATGAATTGACAGCCGCTTTTCGCCATCAAATCGAGCAATTCGTCATCCTGCCGAATGCGCGACGACGCCAATCCGCCCCACCGTTTTTTCAACGGAATCAACGCGGTCAAAAATTCTTTGGCATAGTCCGGGTCTTCGGTCAGATTCACGTCATTGAAGGCGATTCGGCGACTTTTGATCGCCTTGATCTCGCCGATCACGTCCGGGATCGGGCGTTGATGCCAGCCGAATTTCGCCGCCGGAACTGCGCAAAAATCGCACGTGCCTTTGCAGCCGCGTGTCGCAAACACTGTGTTCGGCACGTTGTAGCGGAACGATTTCTGCAAATCGCGGCGCGGATGCGGCAGGTTCTCAAGCTGCATCGCGTCGCTGCGATATGTCCGCTGCAACGAGTTGTTCGCATAATCCCGCAACAGTTGCGGCCACGTCTGCTCGGCGAATCCGACCACGATGGCGTCGGCGTGCTGCGCCGCTTCGTCCGGCAGCAGCGTGACATGCACGCCGCCAAGCACGACCGTCGCGCCC
This sequence comes from Candidatus Moduliflexus flocculans, assembly GCA_000739515.1. Classification (GTDB taxonomy): domain Bacteria; phylum Moduliflexota; class Moduliflexia; order Moduliflexales; family Moduliflexaceae; genus Moduliflexus; species Moduliflexus flocculans. The sequence continues at coordinate 683,627 of DF820459.1, read as the reverse complement.
TGCGCCCGGAAATAATCGGCGATTTCATAGCCCCGCGTCGCCGCGCCCGTGATGCAACTGATCGCGACGAGATCGAATTTCCGCTCGAATGGCACACGGTCAACGCTTTCGTCCGCGAGCGTGATGTCAACGTTCAATTCCGGCGGCACGAGCGCGGCGAGCGTCGTGGCAGTGAGCGGCGCTTCGCGAAACGAACGCCGCCATGCGCCGAGCTTCAAGCGGTGAATCCGGCCATCCGGTAGGACAATCAACAATTTAAAGCCTGTTTTCATGCGTTTTTATGTTTTTTTATATTCCCGCAGAGACGCAGGGACGCAGAGAATATTTCCCCCTGCGCCTCTGCGTCCCTGCGCGAGAATATTCGAATTTTTATTCGTCATGACGTATTCGTTTCTTTCTTTTATTCGTTGTTGTCTTATTTTTTCCAATCCTCGCCAAGCAACGCGCCGAATTGATTTTCAGGGTGAATCGGATCGCTTGCTCGGTCTTTCGGCTTTTTCTGTTCGTATTCATCGGCGCTCTTTTGATGCAAATCGTACAGCTTTTCCGCGTGTTTGTAATCGGAGTATGTCACGGCAACGCCGCCGTTCCAGGTCACGCCGAACGGCATCGCCGGATAGAGTTTCAGCAGCGCGAGAATCCCTTTGGCAAGCGGAATTTCGGGATACTCATTGTTCGAAATCCCTTTTCCAATCAGCGTTTCCGCGTCGGTTTCGAACGCTTTCCACGACAGTATCGTCAATCCATCCTCTTTCGGCTGTTTTTTGACCTGTTCGACATTCTCGCGCGGAATGCCAATCAGGACGGTATAAGCAGGCTGACGCGCATCAATCATGACCAATTCTATCGGCGGCGCGTCGGCTTGTGCCGCGAATGCGACAGTCGGACGAAATGAAAACAGGCTCAATACAACAGTTCCTAAAACAATCAACAACGTTTTATCGAAAAATGGATTCATAATTTTCCTCCCAAAAGGAGTGCAAAAGCTTGTTTTTGCGGCAAAAGCAAGCTTTTGCACTCCGAAATACATTCAACATTCCACACCAAGCTGCATGTCGTGTTTTTTATAGACTTCCTTGCGAAAAAGCGGCGCATAGCGCAGAAACGTCAACAGCCGGAACAGCGAGCGCATGTTGGTTTTCAGGTCGCAGGCACGTTTCACAATCGAAAGCGGACTGTTGAAGCGCGTTCGCGCCTGAAATCCGGCCTCGGTCAATTCCTCCGGCGTCATCCGCTTCGGCACGAACGCCGCGTGATTGAACCGAAAATCGTGGTGCGTCCACCATGTCCCATCGAACAACAACCGCCCTTCCGCCTGTAATTGCCGATAGAGCGGCGTGTTCGGATACGGCGTCAGGACGTTAAACGCGGCGAACGCGAACTTACTTTCGATGGCAAATTCGACCGTGCGCTCGATGCTTTCCACCGTGTCGCCGTCGTGGCCGAGCGTAAAGGCCGCCCAGACTTGCACGCCGTAATCTCGCAGAATCTCCAGTTGCGCCTTGTAGCCGTCGAAATACGCCGCAAGATTCGGGCGTTTCCGCATCGCCTGAAGATTGTCCGGCATGATGGATTCGAAGCCGATTACATAGCCGAGGCAGCCGCTTTGCATCATCAGGCGCATCAGTTCCCGATCCTGTGTCATGTCGAGGCTCGCCTGCGACACCCAGCGCACGTTCAGCGGAATCAGGGCGCGAAACAACGCTTTCGCGGCGTCGAAATCGGACAGCAGATTATCATCCACGAAAAAAATGACGCGGCGTTCCTGCGCCTCGATTTCGCGGACGACCTCGCGCACATCGCGCCGAAATTGCGTCTTGTTGAAATATACGCTGGTCGCGCAAAAATTGCAGTCGAAACGACAGCCTCGCCCGAATTGCGTCAATAAAATCGGCAAATAGCCTTTGCCGCGAAAGATGTCGCGACGCGGCAAGACGCCCGGATGCGGCGTTCCGGCAGTGGCTTTATACAGCGGGCGCAGTTTGCGCTGTTTCGCGTCCGCAATCACCTGAGGCCAGAGCGCTTCGGCGTCGCCGACATAGACCGAATCGGCGTGCTGCGCGGCTTCTTCCGGCAATAGNCCTGGTCGGCCTGATTGCCAGCCGGAGGCTGGCAGTACGACGTGAAGCAAACCTCTTCATAATTACTAAAACGACAACGAATAAAAGAAACAAACGAATTTATGTTTTTTATATTCCCGCAGAGAGGCGGGGACGCAGAGAATATTTCCCCCTGCGCCTCTGCGTCCCTGCGCGAGAATATTCAAATTTTGTAATTATTTACCACGAAACACACAAAATACACGAAAAAATCAACACATTCGTACAATGTCCGAGGAACTTCCCATATTTTCGTGTATTTCGTGTGTTTCGTGGTGGCTGCTAAATAGTTACCAAATTTTTATTCGTCATGATGTATTCTTTTCTTTCTTCAATTCGTTGTCGTTTTATTTTCTCCACTCGTCGCCAAGCAACGCGCCGAACTGATTTTCGGGGTGAATCGGGTCGCTTGCGCGGTCTTTCGGCTTTTTCTGTTCGTATTCGTCGGCGCTTTTGTGATGCACATCGTACAGCTTTTCCGCATGTTTGTAATCGGAGTATGTCACGGCAACGCCGCCATTCCAGGTCACGCCGAACGGCATCGCGGGATAGAGTTTCAGCAGCACGATAATCCCTTTGGCGAGCGCAATTTCGGGATACTCATTCTTCGAAATCCCTTTTCCGATCAGCGTTTCCGCGTCGGTTTCGAACGCTTTCCACGACAGGAGCGTCACGCCGTCCTCTTTCGCCTGTTTTTCGACCTGTTCGACGTTTTCGCGCGGAATGCCTATCAGAACGGTATAAGCAGGCTGACGCGCATCAATCATGACCAATTCTATCGGAGGCGCGTCGGTTTTCGCGGCAAACGCGAGAGACGGGCGTAATGAAAACAGGCTTAGCGCAACGATTCCCAAAACAATCAACAACGTTTTATCGAAAAGCAGATTCATAATTTTTCCTCCGAAAAGGAGTGCAAAAGCTTGCTTTTGCGGCAAAAGCAAGCTTTTGCACTCCAAATACATTCAACATTCCGCGCCAAGCTGCATGTCGTGTTTTTTATAGACTTCCTTGCGAAAGAGCGGTGCATAGCGCAGAAACGTCAGCAGCCGGAACAGCGAGCGCATGTTGGTTTTCAGGTCGCAGGCGCGTTTCACAATCGAAAGCGGGCTGTTGAAGCGCGTTCGCGCACGAAATCCGGCGTCGGTCAATTCCTCCGGCGTCATCCGCTTCGGCACGAACGCGGCGTGATTGAATCGAAAATCGGGATGCGTCCACCATTTTCCATCGTACAACAACCGCCCTTCCGCCTGCAATTGCCGATAGAACGGCGTGTTCGGATACGGCGTCAGGACGTTGAAGGCGGCGAACGCGAACTTGCTTTCGATGGCGAATTCGACCGTGCGCTCGATGCTTTCCACCGTGTCGCCGTCGTGACCAAGCGTGAAGGCCGCCCAGACTTGCACGCCGTAATCTCGCAGAATCTCCAATTGCGCCTTGTAGCCGTCGAAATGCGCCGCAAGATTCGGGCGTTTTCGCATCGTTTGCAGATTGTCCGGCATGATGGATTCGAACCCGATCACATGCCCCAAACAGCCGCTTTGCATCATCAGGCGCATCAGTTCGCGATCTTGCGTCATGTCGAGGCTCGCCTGCGACACCCAGCGCGCGTTCAGCGGAATCAGGGCGCGAAACAACGCTTTCGCGGCGTCGAAATCGGACAGCAGATTGTCATCCACGAAAAAGATGACGCGGCGTTCCTGCGCCTCGATTTCGCGGACGACCTCGCGCACATCGCGCCGAAATTGGGTCTTGTTGAAATATACGCTCGTCGCGCAAAAATTGCAATCGAAACGGCAGCCGCGCCCGAATTGCGTCAATAAAATCGGCAAATAGCCTTTGCCGCGAAAGATGTCGCGGCGCGGCAACACGCCCGGATGCGGCGTTCCGGCGGTCGCTTGATACAGCGGGCGCAGTTTGCGTTGTTTCGCGTCTGCAATCACCTGATGCCAGAGCGCTTCGGCGTCGCCGACATAGACCGAATCGGCGTGCTGCGCGGCTTCTTCCGGCAATAGCGTCGGGTGCATTCCGCCGAGAATCACCGGGACGCCGCGCCGCCGAAATTCCGCGCCGATTTCATACGCTCGTCGCGCCGTGAACGTTTCCACCGTGATCGCGGCCAAATCGGTCGCCTCGTCGTAGGGAATCGCCTCCATCCGGTCATCGTAAAATGCGATTTCGACATCCGGCGGCGTCAGCGCGGCAATCACGCCGAGTTGCAGCGGCTCCATGCGGCCTTCGTCCACGTATAAACTGTGGCCTTTGCGCCCGATATTCGGCTTGATCAAGGTGAGTTTCATATTCATCAAGACGTACGTATTTTCAAGAACCCCCCCCCCGGTCCCTCCCCTACAGGGAGAGAGAACGTAATTTCCCCTCTCCTTTGGAGAGGGGCTGGGGTGAGGTTTTACGTCAGTCATGCTCCCAACGCTTTCCCCTGTTTTTGAAAAATTGCTTTACGATTGATGTAATTCGCCGCTGTGTAGAGCGCGAAGCGCCGCCATGAGCGCAGATTCACGGCAATATTGGCGGCGCGGCGCAACATTGACACCGACGAGTTAAACGCTTTTCGCGCCTCAAAGCAGCCTTGCGTCAATTCTTCCGGCGTCATGTTCGCAGGCTGAAACATGGCATCGCCATATTGATACGCAGTGTCCAGCCACCATCGTTCCCTCAACAGGCGGCCTTCCCGCTGCAACCGGCGATAGAGCGGCGTTCCCGGAAACGGCGTCAGCGGATTAAAGTTCGCGAGAAACAGCCGCTGCCGAATCGCAAATTCGACAGCGCGGTCGAAAACGTCGGGCGTATCGCCATCATAACCAAAAACGAACGTGCCATAAATCATGATGCCGTGATCATAGATACGTTTAATTGCGCTTTCGTAATCCTGGGCAGTCGTATTCCAGACTTTGTTCATCTGGCGCAAATTCGCATGATTCAGCGATTCGAATCCTGTCAACATTACCTGACAGCCGCTCTGTTCCAGCAGTTTCAGCATCCGAGCATTCTGCGCGGCTTCGATGCTGATTTGCGCCGCCCAGCGGCGTTTCAGCGGAATAAGCGCCAACAGCAATTCGCTGAACCTGGCTTTATCCGCCAGCAGATTGTCGTCAGTAAAAAAGATCATGTGTTCCGCGTCAAGCTCGTCAATTTCGGCAATCACGCGCTTAATCGGACGCTGACACTGATGCTTGCCGTAAAAGGCGCGAATGGCGCAGAACTCGCAATTATGCGCACAGCCTCGTCCCCATTGCACAAGTTCCAGCGGCGGATAGGCTTTGCCCTGAAAGATTCGGCGGTCATACATCGCGTTTAAGGGCGATGACAACGGAGGCGCTTGATATATCGGCTGTAAGCGCCTCCGTGTCGCATCGGTGACAAGCTGCGGCCAAACCGCTTCGGCATCGCCGAGAATCACGCTGTCGGCGTGTTGCCGCGCTTCATCCGGCATGAGCGTCGGATGAAAGCCGCCCATCACGACCGGCACGCCGCGCTCGCGATATTGCGCCGCGATCCAATAGGCGCGTTTTGCGGTGAACGTTTCGACCGTCATCGCCACCAAATCGGTCGGCACGTCGAACGGAATCTCTTCGATGCGGTCATCATAGAAGGCCATTTCGACAGTTAGCGGCGTCAGCGCTTTCAACAGTGCAAATACAAGCGGCTGTAAGGCGTCGGCGGCTTTTTGTGCGTTCATGTTCGGGCGGATGACGGTGATTTTCATGCTAAAACACTCCTGGTAGCAATCTTGCCGTCTTGCGCATATAGCGCGCGTACTCCTCTCCGAATTGCTGATAGAGATGGCGTTCTTCGATGCGGATTCTGCGCCGAACGACCCAAAACCATCCGATAATAATCCCCCATTCGATCAAACTGCCGAACGCCAACGCAAATCCGACGCGAGAGAGAAATAACCCGGCGTAACGCGGATGCCGGACATAATGGTACGGGCCAACCGTGATCACGCCGTTTCGCGCGAAAGCAGCGAAATGCCGCGCAAGATGCCGATCCGCCCAGACCACCATGCCAAACGCGAGCAGATAGACGCCGATCCCGGCATATTGCAGGCCAGACTGCCGCAAAAACGACGGCGAAAAGTGCCAATGGGCGTAATCTAAAAACACGACGGATTCGCAAAGGAGCAACAGGGCGTTGAATCGCCCCATCAACGGATCATAGGTGACGCCGAACGCTTCTTTCACAACCTGAATCGTTGGCGGAAGCTTGTAATAAAAATGAACATGCTGTAATATAAATAAGACATTTAGCAACATGACAATCGCTGGAAAACAATCAAGATGGCGAAGAACATTGCTCTTGTCATGATATTGCAAGCATAATATCGCTCCAGCGAAACAGACGCCGATAATCAGGCTTGTTGTGAGAAGCAATGACCGTTTGCTTGCCGTTATTGCCCCGCCAGCACCCGATAACATCGTTCTGATTTTCTTCAAAAAATAATGCATGATCCGTCTGTTATCTTATTGTGTGATACTCTCACAACAAGATAATCTTTTCAACAATTCAGCCGATTCAAGGGAGGTCTCACGATGACGTTCCCGCCCGGCAAGATAGAGAGCATATTCCGCTAATCCCAGATTGAGGATCAGGGAAACAATGTCGCTTTTCGGCTTTGCCCATAACTCTGAAAACGTGCGTTGAATGAACGGCAGCAATGCGCGATTGTCGAAATAGTGCGTAATCAATTCTTTCGCAAGAATCGCGCTTGCCAGCAGCCTGAGCCCGGTCTGCTGTTCAGATTGCGTGAAAACGCCGTTACGCCAGAGTTTTTCAGTGCGCTCGAATAATGGCTCGTAAGAATAACAGGCTTTGATAATCCATTCATAGCCTGCTTGCAATGTGTCCGGGCTCATCAATTTCGGCTGGAAACAGACATGCGTGCCGTCAAAATCATCCCAACTTCTCTGCAACATGCGTTTTTCCTGAATCATTCGCTCGTAAAACTTCGTGCCTGGGCCGGGAGTGACGATGCTGAAAATTGGAAATGCGATTCCTGTTTCTCGCACGAATTCAAAGGTTTTTTCGAAAATCGTGTCATCATCGCCATCAAATCCAAGCATAAACAACCCGACAATCGGAATGCCATGCGCGTGAATGCAAGCAACGCTTTCGGCATATTCGTCGTATTTATTAACCGTTCCCTTGTTGACGCTGGTCAGGCTGGCTTGCGAAACAGATTCGATGCCGATACTCAGGCGATCGCAGCCGCTTTCCTGAAGCAATTGCAGGATTTCTGCATCATGGGCGATGTTGAGCGGCGCAAAACATTCCCAGCGGAGATTCAGGGGAATCAATGCCCTCAAGAATTCTTTCGCATACTGTCGGTTCGAAAACAGATTATCATCCACCAGCACAAAACGGTCGCTGCGAGGAAGCGTACACTGCTTGACGGTCATAATTTCCTGCATCACTTTTGCAATCGGTTTATAACGAGTTGGGCCGAACACAAATCGCACTGAGCAAAAGTCACAGTTATATTTGCAGCCCCGCGATGCCTGAATCGAAAAAAACCGATAGCGGCGCGGTCGCAGCAAATCCCAGCGCGGCGTGACGCATGTGGCGAGATCGGCATTCTGATAGGCGCGATATTCTGATTTCGGCTGTTTATTTTCCCAATCGCGGCAGAAATTCGGCCAGGTGCCTTCCGCTTCTCCGGTGCAAATCGTATCGGCGTGTTTTTGCGCTTCTTCGGGAAACATCGTGACATGAAAACCGCCTAATACGACCCATGTCCCGCGACTGCGAAATTCATCCGCAATCTGATAGGCGCGTGTCGCGGTTGGAGTCAACGTTGTAATTGCGACCACGTCGTAGTGAGCATCAAAATCAATCGCGTCGGTCTGTTCATCAATGATCGTGATGTCATGTTCCGGCGGCGTGAGCGCAGCCAGAGTCGGCAGCGCCAACGGCATGCACGTCGAAGCGGATGCTCCGAGGAAGGTGTTTCGAACATATTTAAGGTCTAAAATGTGCCGCGCTCCGTGCGCTGGCGAAACAAAGGCAGTTCGCATAATGTATTCCTCCGCTGAATTTCAGGATTCGAGTTGATTGTTCGCAAAAAATCAAGATACGCATGATCGCGCAATTTGTTTGCATACAGGCGTATTCCAAGCCCCGCCGCCAGAATCATCCCTCGATGACTTGCTGCCGTATATACACGCGTCAATACGCGAGGCAGGCGATAGGTGGCGCGCCAGATGTCGTAATACGCCTGCTGCAAGGTTTCCGGCAACATGTGTTGTGGGCGAAAAACGACATGGCCGCTATCATACCACGACCAGTCTTCTGTGAAAATGCGCCCCTCTTGTTTCAGCCGCCGAAACAGCGGCGTTCCCGGAAACGGCGTAACGATGGCATACCGGGCGACATCAACGCCGATGTTATCAACAAGCTGTGGCATTTGATATAACATATCAGGCGTATCATGATCAAAACCAAGCATGAAACAGCCCAGCACTGTCAGGCCATATTGGTGAAGCGTTTGCACCGATTCGCGATAGCGTTGCACCTGATTACACCGTTTTCCGACGGTATTCAGACTCTGCTGTCCGAACGATTCAAAACCGATCAGCAAGCCTTCGCAACCGCTACGAACCATCAAATCAAGATAGGCGCGATCTTCGGCCACATCAATCGTATCGGCGCTCGACCATTTGATCCGCAGCGGAATCAATGCTTCAAACAGCTCGCTCGCGTAGGCTTTATCGGCGCTGAGGGTTGACGCAAACAATAAAATGTTTTTGGCCTTGAGCCGTTTAATGTCTTCAATCACTTCATCAATCGGTCGGTTGACACTTATGCGATTATACAAGGCCGGAATCGAGCAATAATGACAGGTATTTTGACAACCGCGATTCACAAGCACAGGTGGCGCGGCAAGAAAATGCGCGTGTTTGCGTTGTAAATTGCGCTTAGGAAATGGCGATGAAAGCTGCTCAGGGTATTCCGCCGCATAGATTTTCTGCGGCGTGCCGCTGCGCCAATCCCGCAGCAATTGCGGCCAACTTGTTTCGCCTGGCCCGACGACAATCGCGTCGGCATGTCGGGCAGCTTCCTCCGACATCATGCTAACATGCGCTCCGCCCAATACGACGAATGCGCCATGCTCGCGCCAGAATTTAGCTAATTCATAGGCGCGCGGCGCGGATGATGTCAGACACGTGATTCCGACCACATCATACCGCTTCTGACCGTTGCACGGTGGCTGGACGCCTTCATCTACCAACTCGATTTCCGCGTGTAATTCTTCAGGGACTAAGGCCGCTAACGTCATCAGCGTCAACGGCATATAAGGCGCAATCCTCGAAATAAGCCCTTGATAGCGATAGACACGATCATAAGGAAGAATTAATAAGATGTTCATTTTATACTGACTATTCAGTCTTAAAAGTGGTTAAAATTTTTAGCGATCCTGCTGGCGGCGATATGCGCCATAGGTGGCATCATAGACGTGCAAGAAATCTTGCGTTACCATTTCCTGATCTGTTTTAAAATATTCGCTCCAGGCGTCTCGAAAACAAAAAAAGATCGTAATCGGCACGAAACTCGCGAAGAATTCCATCACCATGCGATGCATCCGCTGCTGCGCGTCAAGGTTGCGAAGTTTCGGCAGACGCTGTTCTTCGACGCGCATCAGCGATTCGACGAATTTGAACGTCAATTTTGCGGCAGGCGAATTCTTTTTTAACGCTTCCATGCTGATAATACGGATAACATCTTCGTTGACTTCTAAAAACTTTAGATAACCCGACTGGACATGACGCAGCAGCACTTCCGGCTCCGCTTCGACCGGATCATCGAAATACTCGTGCAAAATCGCCTGATATTGCGCAAGGCAGGCGTTCATCAATTCTTCGAGAATCGCCTCTTTGCTCGGAAAATGATAATAAATTAATGATTTCGGCACGCCCGCTTCTTTGGCGATTTCATCTACTCGCGCCCCGTCGAAACCTTTTTGGGCAAACACGTTTCGCGCCGTTTCTAAAATACGCTGTTGCGCGTTCGGAGTATAACTTCGCTTTCCCATCGTTTCTCCTTTAAATATTAAACTGACTAATCAGTACTAAAATAAATCTTCTATTCTTTTTGTCAATCAAAAAATTTGATTATTATGTCAAGCCTCATGAATACGTTCTTTCTCTCATGTTTTTCCTTGACGATTTTCCGCCGCCGCATTCTTTCAGCCTGCATGACAACACCAACGGAGAAACTCAGCATGAGTGATACGCAACAACAGTCGCCACCCAAATGGCGCAAATCCGCCCTGATTCTGTTCGGAGGGCTTATCCTCGGAGGCTTGCTGGCACTGCTGATGAAAACGATTCCTTTTTCGCCCAAAACAGAGAACTCGCAGGCGTCGCTGATTGCGCCGCAACCTGCGCCAGTGCAGCAGGCGCTTGACAAACTCAAAACGCGATTTGGCCTGCAAGACGATCAATTCGCGATTATCGTCGTGTTATCAGAACAAAAATTGCTCCTGATGAAACAGGGAGTCACTGTCGCGTCATACGCGATTTCCGGATCAGCGTTCGGCGCGGGAAGCCGGGCTGGTAGCAACCAAACGCCGTTAGGCACACATAAAATCTCGGAAAAAATCGGCGACAATGTCCCGCTCGGCGGCGTGTTTCGGTCGCGGATGTATAAGGGTGAAATGGCGAAAATTTATACCGATGATACGGATGTGGATGACGATCTTGTGACCACGCGCATTATGTGGCTGCGCGGGCAGGAAACGGGCGTGAACGTGGGGCCGGGGATTGATTCTCACGCGCGGTTCATTTATATTCACGGCACACCGGAAGAAGGCTTGATTGGCCGCCCGGCGTCGCATGGCTGCATTCGCATGTATAACAACGATGTGATCGAATTGTTTAACACCGTCCCGCTTGGCACGCTCGTGGAGATTATCGAATAATGAGACCCTCAACTATCGGCGTGTTGTATGCCGCCGCCGCGTTTATTGCCTGGGGTTTGCTGCCTGCGTATTGGAAATTGCTTCAGGGGATGCCTGCGCTGGAAATCCTGTCGCATCGCGTGGTCTGGTCGTTTGTTTTTGTGGCGGTGTTATTGACAATCTCGCGCCAATGGCGTTCCTTGCTTCGCGCGCTCTCCACGCCTAAAATTGCCGCCGCGTTGCTTCTCAGCACGCTATTTATCACCACGAACTGGTTTTTATACATCTGGGCGGTCACGCATAACCATATTCTCGATACCAGTTTCGGCTATTACATCAATCCGCTGTTTTCGGTGCTGCTCGGCGTGGTTGTGATGCGCGAGCGCCTGAATCGGCTGCAATGGGCGGCAGTTGGAATCGCGACGCTCGGCGTGGCGGTGATGGCCTGGCACTATGGCCGGCTTCCCTGGATTGCGCTGACATTGAGCGTGACGTTCGGCGTATATGGATTGTGCAAAAAGATGACGCCGGTGGATTCGATAATCGGCCTCGGCATCGAAACCGGACTGCTGACGCCCTGGTTGTTCGGATATATTCTTTTTCGGCAGGCTCATGGCGTCGGCGCGTTCGGCACGGTTTCGCCCGCCATCACGGCCTTGCTTGTTTTCGCGGGGATTGTGACGTTTTTGCCGCTTTACTGGTTTGCGCAGGCGGCGAAATTTATCCCGCTGTCGCACGTCGGTTTCATGCAATACTTCTCCCCGACGATCGCCCTGATACTCGGCGTCTTCGTCTATCAGGAGTCATTTTCCCGCGCGCATCTCATCGGCTTTAGCTGTATCTGGTGCGCCCTGATTTTATACTCGCTTTCGCATTCTCAGGCGTGGCAAGCAGCCTCCAAACGCGCCACGTAAGAAATCACTGGATGCTCTGAAATAGCTTAAGCAACTCGGTATGCCCATACTGTTGCGCAACCTGAAGCGCTGATTGTCCCGCTTTATTTTTCAGCAGCGCATTGGCTCTTGCCTGAATCAACAGTTTGACCGTTTCGACATGATTGCCTTGCGCGGCGAACAATAGCGCCGTATTTCCTTGCTTATCCTGCGTATCTACTCGAGCTCCAGCCGTTAGCAGCAGTTTCACTAATTCGAGATGATTGCCCTTGATGGCCTGAAATAACGCGGTGTCTCCCTGCTGATTTTGAATATTCGCGTCTGCGCCAGATTTGAGCAGCAATTTGACAATTTCGACATGGTTCTGTTTGACCGCTTCGATTAACGCCGCCCGCCCCTGTCTGTCGTTCCGGTTAATTTTCGCGCCGGCCTGAATCAGCATTTGCGCAAAATGAATATCCCCCTGCGCGCAGGTGTTGACAAACACGCTGTAATCGCTTGCCAGTAACGCCGCAATTCGGTCTGCGCCAGCGTCCAACAGCAGATTCGCGATTTCGGTTGCATCATGAATGTAGGCCAATGCTAACGCGGATACGCCATTGTGAGTTTTCAGATTAACATCTGCGCCAGCCCGCAGCAGCAATTTGACGACTTCTACGTCATTCATCGCCACCGCCCGCATCAACGCCGTCGTCCCTTTGACCGTCTGCGCGTTGACATCCACGCCGGCTTCCAGCAAAAGATGCAGCACTCGCACATCCCCTTTGTTAATGGCGACAAACAGTGCGTTGACGCCATTCCGATTCTGCGCGTTCACCGGCATTCCGACGGCTAATAATTCGTGCAGCGCCCGCCGGTCGGTTTTTGCCGCCGCGATCAATGCCAATAAACTACGCCGTCCCGATTGTTCCGGGCGTCGCTGAAAGCGATCTTCAAGCAAAAATGAATGTTTTTCTCTTCGCATAAGCACGTACAAGAATAAGGACATCGAATAGGAGAAAGGAACGAATTTACGCAGCGAATTCGTTCCTTTCTTTCATTCGTTGTCGTTTTAAGTATCATGATATCTTCCCGCCTTGTAGCAAAATAGGGGCAAGACTTGTCAAGAAAAATGAAGCCGTTCGCGAATTCGAGCGCAACCCCATGCCCGGTGTTCACGCTCGATGATGAGGAAGATGCCGCTTCCCCACCAGAACGCCGCAACTCCGGCGCTGTAAGCGAGCAATTGCAGATACGAACCGATACGAACCGGAAAAAGGGCATACAGTCCGCTGCTTGCCCCTAAAAGAATAACCGACCAGCAAAAGGATCGGGCATAATACGCGCCGATTTCGATGGAGAGAACGCGGCAGACGTATATCGGGAGGACGATCAGATTGGCGATCAGCAGGGGAATCGTCGTGCCGAGCGCCACGCCTTCGATCCCGTAGATTGCGCCCAGAACAATGCTGATACCTAAATTGAGGGCGGCTTCGGCGGTCATCACATACGCTAAAAAGACATGTTTGCTGATGCCCAATAAAATGCTGTATGCAATCCACTGGCAAAATGAAAAGGCATAGCCGACCAGCAGAATCCGCAGCGTCCATTTGCCGTTCGCGCCGTATTCCGCGCCCATCCAGAGCGCAATAAACTCATGCCCGACGGTAAAAAGCACGAAAATCATCGGCAGAATCAGCAGCAGCAGATATTTCGTGACAGTGAGATACAACACGCGGTTTTTTTCGAGTTCGCCGACCGCCTCCTGCGAACTGATGACCGGTACAAGGGCGCTGGTAATCGCGCCGACGATGCGCCCCAAATAATCGAGCAGCGACGCCGGGATCGTGTAAAATGTCACGGCGCCGACATTGACGACTGCGCCGATGACGACTGAATCTGTCAAGAAAATCACCCGCCCCGCTATCGCGATAATGAAACTGTACACGCTGTAACCGACAATCGTTCGAAATGTCGTTGATGTCCAGAGCGTGGAATTTATGCGGAAAAACTGATAGTTCTTGTGAAGAATAAGGTAATGCCAGAGATGCTTGCACAGGTTGAACGTGAGTTGGATCGCGGCCACTGTGAGCAGTTTGTAGCCTGAAAAGACGAGCAGCACGAGTGTGAAATTTTTCAAAATCGTCAGAGTCATGGAGACAATATTCATCTTGAAAAATTCCTGCAAGCCGACCAATGTCGCGGAAAACACGCCGAAGACGAGATGCCCCGCCACGTCAAGCCCCGCCAATACAAAGACGATGTAGAGATATGACGCCGACACGCCTGCCAGCGTATGCCAGCGCGTGAAGAGCCATCCGCCCGCAAGCATCAACGCCAGCACAATCAGGCCGATCCTCCCGAAAAATACGAGCGCGGTGTTATACATTTCATTGGCTTTGTCCGGCTCTTTTTGCGCGACGTATTTGGAAATAAACCGGACAATCGCGTTATTGATGCCGAAATCGAGCAGTGTGAAATAGCCGGTAATCGAGACGATGATCGTCCAGAGGCCGTATTGCTCGTTTCCGAGCCGATGCACGAGAATCGGCGACACATAGAAATTGATGACAATCATCAGCGCGAGATTCGTCCAATTTGAGAAAATGTTGACTAACAGACGTTTTCGATTCATCGCAAAAGGAGTGCAAAAGCTTGCTTTTGCCGCAAAAGCAAGCTTTTGCACTCCTGAAATCATCGCGAATCGCTTGCGAGCAATTCGGCGGTGGTTTTCGCCAGACGCTCCTGCTGCCGCCAGCGGCCATGCGCCTGATGTTTGCCTTGCATGTTATCCATAAACAATCGCGTTTCCGAGTCAACTTCGCCCGGCGCTTCGGCGGCGAACGGCGTGCCGACAAGCGGCATGAAGGCGTGGCCATGAATCTTTGCGCCCATCGCCACCAAGCGCGTCATCAAATTTAACGTCTCTTTCCGATCCTGCTCCGTTTCGCCAGGCAGGCCGAACATGAAATCCACATGCGCCACAAATCCGGCGGCAATGGTCAGTTCTGCTGCGTTAATGATTTCCGCGACGCTATGCCCGCGATGAATCCGCTCTAAGACGTGCTCGCTGCCAGATTGCGCTCCGATGACGAGATTTTCGTTCGCGCAGAACCGCCGAATCAGGCCGAGCGTTTCCGGCGAGACATGCTCTGGCCGCACTTCCGACGGAAACGAGCCGACAAAGACATTCGGCTTGCCGTAAATTTCGGACACCGAACGGAGCAGCGTTTCTAATGCCAGAAGATTGACGGAATGGCCGTCTGCCGAGCCATACGCAAAGGAATTCGGCGAGATGAAGCGCAGCACTTTCAGGTTGATCCGTTTAGCGCGTTCGGTGTAATCGAGAATACAATCGAGCGAACGATGACGCATGACGCCCCCCATGAAAAACGGCGTCTGGCAGTAGCGGCAGCCATTCGGACAGCCCCGGCTGATTTCGATGGGCGAGAAACGCCGGTGACGCATGGCAAACGGCGGAAACGCGCCTAAATCTACAAGCGCAGGCCGCCCGGTAAAGCGATACGCGCCGCCGCTTTCTATCAAGCCCAATCCCGGCATATCCGCAAACGATTGGCCGTGAAAATAGCGGACAAGCAAATCGGGAAAGGTGATTTCCCCCTCGCCAACGACCACCGCGTCGAATCCGGCGCGGAGCGTCCCTTCCGGGTCGCCGGAAGCGTGCGGTCCGCCCGCGACAAACAGCGCGTTCGAGATGCCGGCTTGCCCGAAGACGTCGCGCAAGCCCGCCACGATGCGGCGCATATCCACGAAGTTCGCGGTAGTAAACGAACAGGCGACAACAAGTTTCTCGTGCTGCTGCGCCAATGCGACGACTTCTTCGTACAAGACGCGATATTTGCGCGGCGGCGCTTGCTTGCCGTGCCGGATTTTCGGAAAATAGAGCGCCGCGTCTTGCAGGCGCTCGTCCACCTCGACCGCGCCGGTCAGCGCAGCGATGCTGTAACGATTGTACCCGCAATCAAGAAACGCGACGGCGTAAGGGAGTTGTGTCATGCGAAATTGGGTTCGGAAACAGATAAAACTGGCGTATCATCATGATACTGGGTAAATTCATACATTGGCACGAATTTCGCGGGGCGCTGAGATTCCGCAAGCATCTGTTCGATGCGCTTCACTGTCGCCGGCGTCAGCAGCGTATCGCCGCAGATCGAACAGACCTCCGCCGGAACATGCTCAAGCAAAAACATCTCTCCCCGACGTTGAACGACATGTACAATCAATTTGTCTTCATACTCGCCAGGACATCCTTGAATACTGCATTTCATCATTTCGGCCTCCGTTGGAATGGTGTCACCCTCCTGATAATCCAAAATAATGCCGTCGTCGCGCATGTCGCTATGCGTGGAAGCGGGATGTTCGACGAAATGCAGATAGACGACATCGGCGTCAGCGTCATAATCGAGCCAGAATTCCGTCGCGGGCAGTTTGATAAAATTCGTCATCATATTCGGATAGTTTTGCCCATCATGCAACTTCGTCTCGCAACAATCGGTGAAACAACAGATCATGCAAATCGCGGCGGCTATCCAGCACGGCATGAATCAGCACGCCATCGCCTGCGATCTCGTAAATCATGCGATAGATGCCCGAATGGATTTCTCGATATTCATGAATGCCGAGCCGTTCGAGTTCCGGCGGAAAATGGCCGCGTTCGGGCATGTTCGCAAGGCGTTTGGAAGCCTCTTCCAACTGCGTAAAGACCTGTTCGGCTTTCGCGCGAGAAACTGCGTTCATTAGATATTGGCAGATTTCGAAGATATCACGTTCGGCATCGCTGACCATCCGCACTTGATAGCGTTTCATTGCGCCGCCTCCTGAAAAAGCTGACCGCGCAGACGCGCAAATGTGTCGTCAACATCAGAGATTTTCCCTTCTCGAACATGCTGACTGCTGATCGTGAGCATTTTCAACAAGGCCAGACTATCCTGCAACGCTTCATACGAATGAATATCCAACATCACCGCTCGCGCTTCGCCGCCATCCGTAATGATGTAGCTCGATGCTCCATCCGCTAACTCCCGCAGCATATCGGGCGCATGCGCCTGCAAATATCCCACTGATTTTGTCGCCTGACTGAGTTTCATCGTTCAACCTCCATGTAAACAGATTACACATATCCTTGTAGTTTTCTATCACGCATGAGCCGCCTTCAGCGCGACCTCATCGAACATCAAGACAGGAACGCTGATGCGCGGGGCGTTCGTCACAATGTCCGGGCGTTGCAGCATCTCGAAAATCTGCTGCCCGACCTCTGCATTGACCACTTTTTCGCCGCATTGCGGACAGACGCCCGCCCGCACATTTCGCATGACCAACAATTCGCCCTTGATCCAGAAATTCTGCGAGATCAAGCGTTCTTCAAGCGGCATCCCGCACATATCGCATTCTCCATAATCATAGAGATGTTTTGTATCGGACATCGCTCATTCGAATCATGCGCTCATTTTTTCATGAGCCATGTTTCATCAAATGATCCGCTGTCGTGTGCAATTCTCTGGCTTTACCGCGAATGCGGTCATACATGACGGCGTCAATCCCCACGTATTTTTTCCGCGTCAAGCGAAACGACAGGTCGTGAACTTCGACCACGTCATCGAATTCCGCGAAGTCATGTTCATCCCAAAAATCAGACGCTTCTTGTAATGTCATTGGTTCTCATCCAGCGGCGACGATGAAGGTGCTCTACTTTTTCGGAAGATACCGAACCCCAGGAATATCCTTGAAATCGGCATCTTGCGTCCATAACACAGCCTGATGCGCCTGTGCCGTTGCGAGTATGATACTATCCGCCATCGGCAATTTGTAGGTCACAGAAAGTTTTGCTGCATTGAGCGCAAGAGTCGTGTCCAGGTCAATCACTTCACCTTGCGCCATCGCCGCAAATGCTTCTAATGCCGCTTCTTCGCCGCGTTGTTGATAGACGCGCTTGAACACTTCATACACGCTGATTGACGGAACGAGCAAGCTTAAAATGTCTTCAAGCGCTGGGGCAAAGAAATCGGCGTTCGGGCCATCAGCGAAATATTCCAGCCAACCGGAAGAATCAACGATATTCATACCCGATCATCCTCGCGTTCGATAGTTGTATCAAGCCCTTTCAGAAAACCGCGCCGTGTTGGCATCGGTTTGAGCAGAATCAACTCGATGCGATTGTCATATTGAACAATCCGCATCTCCTGGCCGGGACGCAAGGCGCAAGCTTTGCGAATCCTCGGCGGAATCATCACATGAAATTTGGGCGAAACAACAATAGTTTCCATAAATGTACCTCCAAAAAAGTTTCATTGGGGCGCTGCCCCAAACTACGCCAACAGGCAACAGCATCTTAACGAAAAAGACGCACACGTCTCACGCATGAGCCGCCTTCAGCGCGACCTCATCGAATAAAAATAGGTTTCTCAAGTTTCATCATGAATATCGTTATTTTCTCGATCCACCCAAAACAGTTGCCAAATCTGAAAGAATTTTATCCCAGTAAGAGTTATCTTTCTTTACGGACGTTGTTTCCTCACTCTGCTCCCCTTGCTGCTGTTCTATTTTGAATTGTCGTCTTCGTCTTAAATCTTCTTGTTTATGAATTTCAATTTTTTGCTCATTCAGACGATGTTCTTCTTCAGCTTTTTTGAGAGCCTCTTGTTGCCGTTTAAGCGCGTCTATGCGTTGTCGTTCTGCCGCTTCCTCGGCGGCGCGGCGTTCGTTCTCAGCGTTGATCGCCGCTACCTGCTGTTGTCGCATTTCACGAATCTCTTGCGAAATGCTTGCCGCCGTTTCCCGATTCAACGCCAAATGTTTGCGCAGATCATCCAACGTCTCTTGCTGTTCCGGGCTGATCGTTGCGGCCTGAATGATGGCGGCGCAATGTCTTCGATATTTCTCCGCCGCATCATGCTCGAAAATCGCAGCAATCGCCGTTTCAACATCACTCATGTTCTGAAAACGGTCGTCCTGCTGTTTTTGAGCGCATGTGACGATAAACGCCACAATATCGGTTGAAATTTTGGCGTCTGCCGGAAAACCGGGAAACGGCTCGTAGCAATGGGCATGAATGAATTCGGCTTGCGTCTCGGCCTCGAAGGGGAAGCGGTTCAGCAGGAGTTGATAACCGAGAATGCCAAGCGCATAGACATCGGTTCGTTCGGAAATCTTGCCGAATTTCTTGCGGTCGAACTGCTCCGGCGCGGCGTATTGATACGTGCCGTAAAACTCGCCGCCCGGCGTGAGGAGGCTGTCATGGTCAATCCGCTTGGCAATACCGAAATCAATTAGCGTCGCCTGCCCATCGGCATTGACGATGATATTCTGCGGCTTGACATCCCGGTGAATAATGCCGCGCTCATGGGCATGACGCAAAGCGGCGGCAAGCTGGCGCAACAGGCGCAGCGCGTCAGGCGGCGCGAACGCGCCCTGCTCTTTCAAGAACGTGTGCAGCGTCTTGCCCGGCACGAAATCCATTTCGATAAAATATTCGTCGTCCGCGCTGCGCCCCATTTCCCGCACTTTGGTGAAATGATGGCCGGGCGTATCGCCCAACATGCCCATAATTTTCCCCTCGGCGAAAAAACGGGCAACGATGGCGGGATCGTGGCGATATTTCGGCAGCAAGACTTTCAACGCTACCGTGCTTTGCAGATGGATTTTGCAGACTTTCCAGACTTCCGCAAGGCCGCCCTGTCCGAGCGGCGCGTCTGCTGTTCTGAGATAACGATCCCAGAGGCGGTAGGTTTTGCTCAGAAAATCGTGTTTTTCGACCTGAATCGCCGGGTCTTTCGCGCCGAAGAAAAACTCCAATTCCTGCCGCACGAAACGCATGATTTCGCTCGCTTCGTGAGAGACATGGCCTTTAATCTCGTCTTTGACCTCGTCGAATTCCGTGTCGAGCCAATCTTGCAATTCCGCGAAATGCCCGGCGATTTCTTTGCTGATCAGGCCGAACCCCTGGCGCGTCTGCGTCAATTCCGTTTCGACGGTTTGCCAGACTTCAGCATTCTGTTGTAACAGGCGCAAGGTCGCGTCGGCCTTCTGCGCTTGCTGCTCTAAGGCGTCCAATTGCTGCGCAACCGCCGAAACCTCCGCAAATTTCCGCGCCTGCTGATGCTGCACGATCTGCACTTCCAGGCTTGAAATCTGCGTCTTCAGGCCGTCGAATTCTTGCTGCGTCTGACGGGCGTTCGCGGCAAGCTGCTGGCGGTCGAAATGCGCTAACATCCGGCTGACGCGTTCATTGGATTTGATTGCCTCTTCGAAATGATACACGATGCCGTCATACAAGACGCCGCTGCCATGCTCCGGGAAGAGCAGAAACGCGATAAATTGCGAGTCGAGTCCCGCCTGCGAAAAGGCGTCGCGCAGCGCGGATTTGGTCAGTTGCGTCTGCTGGCGCAGCAGGTCGGCGTTCGTGATAAAGCGGACGTTATACAACAGATTGGCGATTTCTTCGACGCTCACGTTTTTGAACGGATATTGCGCGAAAAATTTGCTCAACGCCTTGCATTGCGCTTTGGCGTTCTGCCGAAGTTGGCGTTCGCTGTCAGGCTGATCGCCGCAAAACGGCTTGACGTAGCGGACATCCAGCATCTCGGCGAATTCGCGGTTGAGCTGCGGCGAGGGATATTTCAAGGCTCGCAGCAGCAGCGATTCCTGCACCAAACCAATTGCGAGCGTGGCTGCCGTTTTCGCACATGCCTCCTGTAAAGCCATTTGCAGGTCATGGTTGCCTTGCAGGTAGGTTTTCCAGCTTTTCAGCGCAGCGTCCCCCGCTTTCTGCGTATAAAAATTTTTGATAACATCTCCGACAAACAGCGAAAATAGCGTTTCAGCGAGCATAATATCAACCCAAATTTCCTATTCTTGATAGAAGCATTCTACGCCGAAACGCAATTTCGGCGTAGAATACGGTTGAGGAGTGCAAAAGCTTGCTTTTGCCGCTTGACGAAGTCAGGCGGCGATGCCACGTGGCAAAAGCAAGCTTTTGCACTCCTGTTCAATACACATCACCCTTGCCGCACCCATAATTCTTTGCCGCGAAAGGCGACGGCGAGTTGCAAATGGCTGTGAATTCCGGCGGCGTCGAGTTCGGCGAGATAGCGGCGCTCCTGAATCTGGCGCAGCGCGGCGGTCAGGACATCTTCCGGCGTCTCGTCGTCATACACGCGCTTGAATTCGATGATAATGCCCTGCTTTTCTGGATTTTTCGGGCGCAGCAGCACGTCGTACCGGCCATAGCCGGATTCCCGATTCGAACGGATTTCATATTTGCCGGAGAGCCACACCAGCATCCCCAACACCAGCGCATGATAGACCTTTTCCGGCTCGCCGCTCAAATCGTGATAACTCATAATCTGCGTCACCACGCGGCGCAGCATCCGCTCGAACACGACGACATCGCCGTTTTCTAAGCCGCGCAGCATCTCTTCCAGAAGATTCGACTCGACTTTTTGCGTGAACCAATGACGCACCCATTGGCGATAATTCAGCAGCACTTCATGATTCGGGATTTGCAGGCGGAACGTTTCTTCGTCCACTTGCGCCACTGCCTTCAAATAGCCGCTGAACAGCAAAAAGCTCCAGAGCAGATCGTCCCGCGTTTCCAAATCTGGAATGACGATGCTGTCGTCAATCGGTTTTTCAATCATTTCGCCGGACATCAGCTTGCCGATCTCTTCCCGCAATTCCCGCGAACCTCTGGTCACAAGCGATTCGATAATCGCCGGATCGCCCGTATTGATCCAGTACGGGCGAGGGTGATGATCTTCGCTGGCGATATAATTCAGCACAGACCAGGGATTATAAATAACTTCGCCGCCAAAAAGATAGCCGTTATACCAGGCCGCCACCTCTGCGCCGCGATCTGCCAGCGCATAATCTGTCAGCAGGGCGCTCACTTCCGGCTGCGTAAAGCCGAACGCTGTCCGAAATTCCGGCCGCAGCAAATTATACACCGCCAAATTATTCAGCCCTGAAAAAATGGATTCCTTCGCAATGCGGAGAATGCCGGTCAACACGCCTTTGAACAGATGGGGATTATCCTTTAACCCGCCGCTCAGGAAATTTCGCATAAAACTGACGATTTCCCGATAATAACCGTTTACATGACCGGAAAGAATCGGCGCGTCGTATTCGTCGATCAGAATCACGACAGGCGCGTCATAATACGCATATAATGCTTCGCTCAACAGGCGCAAGGCGTCGGCGTAATCGGCTGGCGCGGCGGCATCCTGCGCAATGCGTTGCAAGGTTTTCTGCGACAATGTTGCCGCGCCGTCTCGCTGCCACACCTGCTGATAACGCTCGATTTCATGGCCGATCACGCTATAAAGGCTGGTTTGCACATCCTGCCAATTCAGCCCTTTCACATCTTTGAACGTCAGAAAGATCACCGGATATTTCCCCTGATGCGCCTGAAAATGCGGCTCATGGGCGATGAGCAGGCCGTCGAACAGGGCGCGGCGCTCTTCGGCGCTCTGCTCGAAGAAATAGCGCAACGTGCTCAGATTCAGCGTTTTCCCGAAGCGACGCGGGCGCGGCAGCAGCAACACCTGCGCATCCGCATCAATGATGTCGCGGATGAAGTGCGTCTTATCCACATAACGGCAGTTGCGCTCACGCAACGCCTTGAAATCCGAAATGCCGAATGGCAGCGGTTGAGTCGCAGGATGTTTCATAGCACAATTGATTTTTGAATGGACATCGCTGTTAGACACCTCGAAGGTGTCTGACAGCTTTTTTGCGTGTCATCACGCGCAAAATTTAGAAATCTCCTTGACAAAACCATAGAGATTCCGGCTGTTCATGTCAAGGGAAAAACCTCACAGGTCTTCAAGACCTGTGAGGTTTGCGTTCATCACGATAACAACAGGAGGCCATAAAACAATGGCAGCGATTGTAGG
This sequence comes from Candidatus Moduliflexus flocculans, assembly GCA_000739515.1. GTDB lineage: Bacteria > Moduliflexota > Moduliflexia > Moduliflexales > Moduliflexaceae > Moduliflexus > Moduliflexus flocculans. The sequence continues at coordinate 660,835 of DF820459.1, read as the reverse complement.
TTTAGGGGGCGTCTGTCTCGACCGGCTTGCGATTTTACCGCGGATGCCGGGATGGGACGAAGTGGAGCATATTTCGAGTTCCGCCACGCAATTGGGCGGAATGGTCGCGACCGCGATGGTGGCGGCGGCGCGATTAGGAGAATCGGCGGAAATGATCGGCGGCGTCGGCAATGACGATGCCGGGCGATATGCGCTGGAAACGCTCAAACGCGAAGGTGTTATCACGCAAAACATGCAGGTGATTGACGATGAAGCCACCGCCTTTTCGTTCGTGCTCGTGCATCAAGAAACCGGACAGCGGACGATTCTGCATCAGCGCGGCGTGCAGGCAGGCGAAGAATTGCCACCGGCGACGTTCGATTTAGCAGGCGTTCGTTTTCTGCATCTTGACGGCTACTGGTTTCGCTCGGCGCTTCGCGCAGCGCAGCAGGCGAAGGCACACGGCGTTACGGTGACGCTCGATCCAAGTACGCGACTGCTGCACGCGGACGCGGAAGAACTTTTTTATTGCGTGGATTATTTTATGCCGGGGATCGCGTTTGTGGAACAATTTATGGCAGAACGCGAACCGTTCCGCGCCGCAAAGACGCTGCTGAAATATGGCGGAAAAGCGGTAATTCTTACCAACGGTGCGGAAGGCGTCTATGTCTGCGCGCCTGATGACGAATTTCATATTCCGGCGTTTCGCGTACCGGTCGTGGATACAACCGGCGCAGGCGACGTGTTTCATGGCGCGTTTGTTGCTGGCTTGCAAAAAGGGTACGCGCTGCGTCAGGCGGTGACGTTCGCCAGCGCGGTCGCGGCGCTGAAATGCACCAAATTAGGCGGACAGGCTGGCATTCCGACGTTTCAGGAAACGCTGGAGTTTCTTGAGCGGCAAGGATTCGCTGTCAGACACTTTCAAAGTGCCTGACAGCTTTGATAAATTACCCCACCCCTTGCCCCTCCCAGGAGGGGAATATAAGGAATTGCATTCATGAAAACGCTGATGCGCGTGACGGTTGTGCTTTGGAAGCTTGTGCCGCTGATTTTGAGTTTCGCGCGAGATTTCCACCGCTATATTTTTTGGGGCAGCGGGCGGAGTTTGACGAAAGAGCAGCATCTTCAACGCGCTCGGAATTTGACCAATACGCTGGAATATTTAGGCCCGACGTTTATCAAATTGGCGCAAGTGTTGAGCGCCAGAGCGGATGTACTGCCGCCGACGTATATCAAAGAACTCAGCACGTTGCAAGATAAGGTCAATCCTGAGCCGACAGCGGTCATGCGGCACTTGATTCAGGACGAGTTGCAACGCCCGCTTGAAGAGGTGTTCGAGCGTTTTGATGAAGAGCCGTTAGCGGCGGCATCGTTGGGGCAGGTGCATCGCGCCCGGTATCGCGGCGAAGAGGTCGTGATCAAAGTCTTGCGCCCGCGTGTCAGAGAGTTGGTCAATATTGATTTGCAAGTCGTGTTCGCCATCTTGACGACGCTGAATTTTTTCATCAGTTACAGCCCGTTTTTGCGCTCGTTGACGACCGTTATTATGGAATTCCGCCGCGTCATCAACGAAGAAATGAATTTTGTGCTGGAAGCCCGCAATGTCAAAATGTTTCAGCACAATCTTCAGCAAGAGCCGTTCGCCCGCATTCCGAAAGTCTATGACGCGGTTTCGACCTCGCGCATCATCGTGCTGGAATATCTCGACGGCATCAAAATCAATCAGGTCGCCGCATTAGAAGCCGCTGGAATAGATATTGAAGAGACGATTCGGCGGTTGGCGCGGCTCTATATTCGGCAGGTCATGATTGACGGCCTGCTGCACGCCGATCCGCATCCAGGCAATATTCTCGTTGACCGCGAAGGGAAGATCATCATTCTCGATTTCGGCATGGTGGTGCGGATTGACAACTTTTTTAAGCAGCATCTCATCAAATACGCCGTCGCCATCGTGCATCATGACGTTGACAGCATGGTGCATGAAATGTATGAGCTGCATCTCGTCGAGCCTGGCACGAATAAAGCGATGCTGCGGGAATTGGCGGAATTGATGCTGGAAATTCAGGAGCAGGGGAAACTCTCGAAACGCAAAGTGCAGGACATGACGAACGCGCTGATGAATGCGTTTTACGAATTTCCGTTCACCTTGCCATCGGAATTGGTCTATATTGGCCGGGCGGCGTCGCTGATTGAGGGCATCGGCTTCATTCACGATCCCTGGTTCGACGCGGTGGAGGTCGGGCGTCCGATTATTTCCGAGATGGGGCGGGAAATTCTACAAGAAGAGTTGGGTTCAAACCTGTTAGAAACCCTGCAAAAATGGACGATGCAGTCCTATCAAACGCTGACGGCGTTTCAGGACGCGATCATCAAAATTGACCGGGAACAGCTACGCATTCGATTGTATCCGGCTGATTTGCAGACGTTAAGCACCTTGACCGGCACGATGACGCGGCGGCTGTTAGGCGGCATGATGGCGATGCTCATCGGCCTGTTTGCGTGCGCGCATTATTTGAAGACGGGAGATTCTTTCAGTTTGCTTGTCGGCGTGAGTATCTGCGGCGTGATGTTTGTCATATTACTGCTCATGCCTTCCAGAATTGTAAAACCTCAGCAACAGAAGTTTTTACAGCGGCAATTGCAGATGGTGACAACAGAAGAGGGCGAGATGTATAAATCGTTTGTCATCACGCAGATGAGCGCGGAAGAGCGTCAAAAAATGGAAGAGGAACACCGCCAAAAGCGCGCCTCAAAACCGTCGTCTTAACGCGAAACTTCGAACGAATTTCTCATGGAGAACGTTCGAAGTTTCGCGAAGAATTTCAGCTTCGGTTGGCTTCGACAAAATTTGCCAGTGAATTGATGGAGGTAAAGGCTTCTTTTCCAGCCTCCATGTCGGTAATCGAGACGCCGAACTGTGTTTCTAACTCCATCACGACTTCCAACGCCGCCATCGAATCCACGCCTAAGTCCATCAAACCGACGTTGTCGGCAATTTTGTCCGCGGGAACGGCCCCCCCGGTTGCTTTGGAGATAATATTTTTTAATTGCTGTTTCAGTGCTGCATCAGCCATTCGCTCCACCACCTTCTTGACAGATAAATACTCATAACCTCTGATGATTACGCCTGTCTCTTTTGTCTCAACCGCTCAATGACCAAACATCCTCAGGCAGAAATTTTTGTCAATATTTTTATTTCCGCAATGGCGCGACAGAAAGAAAACGATATTCCTCGCCAGGCTTAATTTGGAAACGATACGAAAAGGCGCCTTCCGCATCAACGGGCGGGATAAAATCAACATACTGCCGAATTCCTGCGGTTTCTTTGAAAATCCAGAGTTCCGCATTGGTCGAATCATTCCAGATAATCGCCTGAACCGGCGGCCTGTCGCGGTATCCCACTGTACAGACAATCATGTCAAAATCAGGAATTTGGAGGAACTGATTGACATCTAAATATTCATAGCCTGTGGCTACATTATCAACATCTTTATAAAACTGGACTTTGACAACCGCCCCTGGAGCGGAATCCCGGTTTTCGATATATGCTTTTGTGCCGTAAAATCCTCCGCGTGTTGCGACACTTTTCGCTTCACTGACGTTTTTGATGTCTCGCGTTTCAATTGGCATAGTGGTCGTCTCCTTTAAGGATTTATATCGCCTGTCAACAATAATCAGACTCTCTAAATATTTTAAGAAAGATTCCCTTTTGTCAAGGAAAAAAAGGAGTTCGAACGAGAAACCTCTTCCTGAAGGAAAAAAACTTGACAATAAGAGAAACGACGCGGTCGTTATCTTTTATGGCGTGTCACCTTAACCAATTGTTGTTTCTCTCTTTGTGTTTCTTTTTGCATCTATTATGAAGGGCGGAAAATCATGACGGTAGATATGGCGGGTAAAGCTATCGGGAAGTACGGAAGTCAAGCGCGCGATGCGATTGCGAGGGCGATTGTGAATAGTGGGATTTCCCCAAATTTGTTGACCGCAACAGGCGTGCTTATCAATCTATTTGCGGGGGTCTTATTGGCGATAGGCGTCACATCTGCTCCCGGCGCGATCAACTGGTGGCATGTCACCGCAGGGGCGGTGATTTTTATCGCTAATGCATTCGATGTGCTTGATGGCGCGGTGGCCAGAATGGCCGGTCGTGTCACGAAATTCGGCGCGTTTTTTGATTCTGTCACAGATCGCTACTCGGATATGATGCTCTTTGCCGGAGCGATTACCTATTTCGCGTTGCGACACGATCTGCCGTTTGTCGTCATCTCAGCGGTAGCTCTGGTAGGAAGCGTGATGACCAGCTATACCAGAGCGCGGGCTGAATCTCTCTTTCCGGGAAGATTTGACGCTGGGTATATGGAACGCCCTGAGCGGATTGTGGCAATTCTCGTCAGTTGCCTGCTCAGCCGCTTATATGGGGGCATGCTCTGTATTGCGGTGTTCTCGAATTTAGCGACATTTCACCGCATCTGGGATGCCCGGCAAATCGGCGTGAATTTAGAGCATCCTGAATCTGCGAGAATAGGATACGGATCGCCAAATTCATTCTGGTTAATCAGGGGGCTCCGCAGCCTCGTTTTTTGGACATATCCCCGGCAAACCTGGCAGCATGACGTGTTAAGTCTGGCGCTTTTCCTGATTGTGATCGTCTCTCCGATTCGTTGAAAAGCGGATCGCCATAGACGCAGAGGATTCTTTGAGAAAGAGAGGATTATCTCTTGACAAAAATAAAAATGATAAATAATAATTACTTTAATTTACACGTAATATGCAGGGAATTCCCTGAGGCGTGAATCAATAACTTTCAATATATCAAAAGATGTCTCTTTACGAAGTAAGAGGGCGGAGGAATTTCATGAGAAGACCGTTAAAAAGTCACCAAATTATCGTGCTGATTATTGCATTATTTGCTGCTGTTATTATGGGCGCGAGCGTCGGAGTAAAAGTGCAGGCGTTCCAATCCGAAACGTATGAAAAACTGAAAATTTTCGACGAAGTGTTGTACTTGATTCAAACGAACTATGTCGAAGAAGTCAATGTGCAGGACTTGATTTATGGCGGGATCAACGGGATGATGAAAACTCTTGATCCGCATAGCTCGTTCATGCCGCCCGAATTGTATGAAGAAATGCGCGTGGAGACTCAGGGAAATTTTGGCGGATTAGGCATTCAAATCGGCATCAGAGACGACCAGTTGACTGTCATCTCGCCGATTGACGATACGCCCGCGTTTCGCGCCGGAATTCTGGCGGGAGATACTATCGTCAAAATCGACGATAAATCCACGAAAGACATGACCTTGACGGAAGCCGTGAAATTATTGCGCGGCCCCAAAGGAAGCAAAGTCACGATCAGCATTATGCGCGAAGGTTTCACCGAACCGAAAGATTTTACGATGACGCGCGATATTATCGAACTTCAAAGCGTGACGCATCAAATGTTGGAAGATAAGATCGGTTATGTCCGGCTGCGCCAGTTCCAGGAAAATACCGCAAATGATTTAGAATCAGCGTTAAAAGACCTTGAAGATCAAGATATGGAAGCGCTGATTATGGATTTGCGTAGCAACCCGGGTGGATTGTTAAATTCTGCCGTTGAAGTTGCTGATAAATTTTTGGAAAAAGGGAAATTAATCGTCTATACGGAAGGCCGCAAAAGCAATCAGGATATGCGGTTCGTGGCGCATGAGGAATTCACGCATCCGAATTACCCGATGGTGATCCTGGTCAATCACGGCAGCGCCAGCGCGTCGGAAATTGTGGCCGGCGCATTAAAAGCGCATTCCCGCGCGGTATTGGTGGGAACGCAGACCTATGGCAAAGGATCGGTGCAGAGCGTGATTCCGTTGAGTGATAATTCCGGGTTGCGGCTGACAACTGCGAAATACTACACCCCGGATGGAAAATCCATTCATGAAAAAGGGATTACGCCTGATATTATCGTGCAATTAGATAAACCTGTCACGCCTCCGCCAGCAACGAATGAACCCGCGAAGAAAGACACGCAGGAAGTCGTAGAAGACGAAAATGACGCGGAACCAGATACGACAACAACGGTTCAGCCAGATGAGACCGAACCAGGGGAACTGCCGAAAGAAAACGGCGATGCTGAGACGGCAGCGATTGAAAAATTCATCAAAGAAGACAGCCAACTGAGCCGCGCAGTGGATTTGCTGCGAGGAATCCTGATTTTCGAGCGGCAATCCATTTAAGCCCAATTACGCCAAAAACCTCACAGGTCTTCAAGACGTGTGAGGTTTTTCTTTTTTCAGAGCGCTTCAATTACAGCATTATACGCGATGATCAAACAGACCTGTCAGACACCTTCAAGGTGTCTGACAGGTTTCGTCCCGTTCAATGCAAGTGAATAACGCGGTATGTCTTTTCAAGCGCAATTGGTATTATAGATGCAAGCGTTGATGTTTAATTAAGACCTCACAGGTTTTTAAAACCTGTGAGGTCTGCGCATGACACAATATTAATTTTCAATACCCGCGTCTATATTATTCACCCCATCGTGGTTGATTGGAAAAAACACAAAAGGCCGTTTCTCGCAAGAGAAACGGCCTTTATTAAACTGGCTCCCCGGGCCGGACTCGAACCAGCGACCAATTGGTTAACAGCCAACCGCTCTACCGACTGAGCTACCGGGGAACG
>DF820459.1:651947-654074 GCA_000739515.1 Candidatus Moduliflexus flocculans | reverse complement strand
AAACTGGCTCCCCGGGCCGGACTCGAACCAGCGACCAATTGGTTAACAGCCAACCGCTCTACCGACTGAGCTACCGGGGAACGCCTCTGCCTCAATCTGTTGAGGCACAACCTATTCAGCCTAACGTTCCTGTCAAGCTTTTTTCGCTCAACTAAAAAACAATTTTTCCAGACCTCACAGGTTTCCCAACCTGTGAGGTCTTATTTTGTGGCTACTGCTGTTTCAGCTTCTCCTGAAGAGCTTTCGCTTCGGCAGCTTCTTTGAAATCTGTCGAGGAGGAGAACGCCATTTCTAAGGCTTGCAACGCTAAATCCTTTTCCCCTTTTTCCGCGTACACCATCGCCAGATGATACTGGATCGTCGGCTGTAATGGATTCATTTCCGCGGCTTGTTGGAATTGGGCAATCGCATTGTCGAATTCTCCGCGCTTGAAATAGACCCAGCCGAGCGTGTCAATAATCCCGGCAGCAGGTTGGGCTTGTACGGCTTCCTGCGCCAATTTCAGCGCTTCATCGAGATTCTGGCCTTTTTCCGCATATAACCAGGCCAACTGATTTTTCGTTAACGGGCTATCGGGCATGGCTTCTAACGCCGCCGCATATTCAGCAATCGCTTCGTCCTTCATGTTGGCGCTTTCATAAGCTAATGCCAACTGTACCTTGCTGGAATTATCGGTCGGGTTGGCGGCAGCATATTTTTTGTAGGCGTCAATCGCCTTTTGCGGTTCATTTTTCCCCTGATACAGAGCGCCGAGAGTCTTATAAACCGACGTTAATGCCGGTTGCGCTGCGGCAATCGCTTCCAATTCCGCAATCGCTTTGTCCGTCTCTTTTTCCAGCGCGTAGGCTCTGGCCAGGGCATACCGCGCCATCAGGCCTTCGCGCATCGCTTTCGGTACCGTAATATCCGTGAGAACATTGATCGCCTCTTTTCCCCAACCACGCGCCAGCAAAATATGAGCGACGTTCATCAAATAGGCGGTTTTCGCGGGTTCATCGCCATAATACGACGGGATGGCCGCATCATCAAATGGCAGGTCTTTATAAAATTCACCGGCTTTTGCAAATGCGGCTCTCGCCTGTTCGTAGTTGTTTTGTCCTACATACAAATTCCCTAACACAAAGGCCGGCATCGGGCTATTGGGTTGCGCAGTCATCGCGCGTTCGCAGAGCGCAACCGCGTCGGCATCTGCGCCGATCTGCTGCGTGGCAACGGCGGCGCCGAGCAATGCGGCAATCTGCGCGTTATTCTTGTTCGCCACTCTCTCAAAAATAGCCTTGGCCTCTTCTGGCGTATCTTGACGCAAATAGACAATCCCCAAATCAAGCAGGGCCGCCTCTTCCGCATTATCCGCTTTTGACAGGTCTTCCAACTCAACCAGCGCCTTGCTCATATCGCCCTGAAGAATATACGCCTGCGCCAACAGATAGCGAGCGTTCGGGTTTTGAGCATCCTGTTCGAGAACCCGTCCCGCGTATTCGATGGTTTTCTCATACTGCCCGATCCGGAGGGCGATATCCGCTGCGTTAAAGAGCGCAATCGTCGCATTGGGCTGTTCTTTCAGCACCTGTTCAAACGCAGTGACCGCCTCCGGCAATCTGCCCGTCATGGCATATACGCCAGCCGTGCCGATCATGGCTTCTGCCGAATTCGAGCGCAATTTTAACGCATGTTGATACTGCTGCAATGCTTCAGCATATTGACGCTGAATGCCATAAAGGTTCCCTAATCCGATGATCGCCGGATAAAAATCAGCTTGCTTCTCTAAAGCCGTTTTAAATGCCTGTTCGGCATTCGCATAATCCTTTTTCCCAATATAGGCGCGTCCGAGCGTATCATACGGCGCCGGATTATCAGGATTCTTGTCAATCGCTTGCTGCGAGGTCTCAATCGCCTTATCAAATTCTTGTTTCCCAAGATAAATGACACTTAGAGTCGCAGCGGCGTTCGGCGCATCGGGCTGAAGCTGTTTTAAGGCTTCCACCATGACCATTGCTTCGTCAAACCGCCCGGTCTGCGCATAAATCGCGCCAAGCACATTCAAGGCGACAATGCTTTTCGCATCAGCCCGTCGCAATTTTTCCGCAGTGTCTAAGGCTTTCGCATAATCTCTGCTTTCAAACGCCC
>DF820459.1:636336-651875 GCA_000739515.1 Candidatus Moduliflexus flocculans | reverse complement strand
GCATCAGCCCGTCGCAATTTTTCCGCAGTGTCTAAGGCTTTCGCATAATCTCTGCTTTCAAACGCCCATAGTGTCAGATTGGTCAATGCGCCCACATTACCGGAATCCTCAGCGATAACCTGTTCCAATAACGCCAGCGCTTCGGCGGTGTTGCCCAATCCTTTTTGCACTAAGGCTAATTGATATTGCGCGTCCGGAAAATCAGCTTTCAAGGAAATCGCCTTTTCTAACGCAGTTTTGGCGGCGTCTAACTGATTGCGGCCAATGGCGACGATTCCAAGAATAAAATGCGCTTCGGCAACATCCGCCCGCGTATTCAGCACCGCATTCGCTTCCTGTTCTGCGAGATCAAATTGCTGGGTTTTGACATATATATCCGCCAATCCCAATCGCGCCGACAGGAATTCCGGGCTGAGTTCAATCGCTTTTTTCAAGGAGGCAATTGCTTTTTCAAAATCATTTGTCCCGGCCTGCGCGCGGCCTAAAATATTGTATGTGAATCCAGTTTCCTGGCCGCTGGCAAGCGCAGCTTCCGCCTGTTTGACGGCTTCGGCATAATTTTTAGACTGGAGAGCAATCATCGCCTTATTGATGGCCAATGCCGGGTCTTGAGGATTGAGCGTTTCAATGGCCGCCAACGCTGCTTGCGCGTCTTCCGCCTTGTTCGTCCGTAAATAGGCGTCTAACAGAAGCTTCTGGATAGCGAGATTCTTCGGATCAAGCGCGGCGGCTTTTTTGGCCTGTTCAATCGCAGCATCATATTGCTGTTCTTGAAAATACGCGACCGCTAAGTTCTGCAAGGTCGAGATATTATCCGGATTGGTTGCAAGCACGCGCTGAAATTGGTCAATAGCCTGATCGAATCTGCCTAATTTGGAATAGGCGACCCCGATGCTATAATTCGCGGCTGGCAGCTTTGTGACATTTTCAATGACCGGCTCTAATTCAGTCGCCGCTTTTTCGTATAAGGCTTTCGCCTCTTCCGCATTGTCAGCCTCGATTGCATTGGCTTTCATGAGATAGGCACGCCCGAGGATGAATTTCGCACCGACTTCTTCGCGGGAGACTTGATTTTCAACTTTCGGCACAAGCGCCAACATGCTTTCTGCGGCATGAATCGCGGCATCATAATCGTTTTTGGAGAGTTCCGCTTCGCCAAAGCCAGCAAAGGCTTGAAGATTTTTGGGGTCAATCTCGATGACTTTCTTATAGAATTCCAGCGCTTTATCGAAATCGCCGCTCTGAAAATTCATAGACGCTAAGGCGATATTCGCCTGGATATTTTTCGGATCGAGTTCTAACGCTTTTTCTAACTCAGACCGCGCAACATCGGGCTGCTCTTGAACGAGGGCGATCTGGCCGAGAAGCACATGAGCGTCCGCATTATCAGCTTGCAATTCCAGCGCTTTTTTCGCGTCGGCAATGGCATTTTCAAACTTGGCTTTGGCGTCATCAGCATTGCCGTCGTTTTTAGCCTGAGACCCTGCCGCAAAATTCACGCGGCCTCGCAGAACATAGGCTTTGGCCATGTTGGGATCGATTTCTAATATATCTTTTAATTCTTCGAGCGCTCGCGAAAAATTATTATCGCTCAACCCCTGATTAAAATAGAATTCCGCCGCTTGCAGCCGGGCATCCAGCATCATCTGTTTTTCAGTCGGGTCTGAGATTGTCGTCATGTTTTTATACAACTCGACAGATTTATTCAGGCTGCCGTAGCCCTGTTTGAAGTCTTCTTGCTGAAGAAAGATGACGCTTAACTGATAGTAGGCGCTTGCAAATTCGGGATTTTTCTGAATGGCATTTTTTAATTCGATGACCGCTTCGTTTAATTTGCCTGCTTTTTTGAGCTCTACGCCCTTTTGATAATGTTGCTGCGCAGCTTCGCGATTGCGTTCCTCCTTGCTTTTACAAGAAGAAACCAGCAAGATGAGACATAACAACACTACACTCCAGCGTATCCGTTGTGCTTTCATACAAATATCCTCCGTGTGTAAGGTTCATCATTCGACGATTTTAGAAAGGCGTCGAGTTCTTTCAAGCGGGTTGTTTGAATATTGAGAAACATAATTATGCAAAACGCAGGTTCTTTGTCAAGTCATAAGTAACAGCAAGGATGATTTCAATAAACGCGGGTGAGCAGAATGCCGGGGAAAGCCTCTTACCAGGAGAATCAGCATTATTCTCCGGCGATCATGATGTTGCGGATTTGAAGCCAGGGGAAGATTGCAGTGCCGAATTCAGCGCGTTCACGTGAAACAAATCGAATTCCTTGAAGCGCCTCGGCAAGGTTTCCAGCGATGGTAACATGTCTGCGCGGCGTCCGTATCTCGCCATCCTGAACGAATGCGCAAATCGGTGCAACGCCGTAAAAATCGCCATTTCCGCTGAGTTTGCCGAGAGAAAGCGCTCCGATCAGGGTGCCTTTTCGCGTAGAGGCGAGCATGGTGTCGAGCGGCGTGCCTCCTGCCTCAATGACATACCCGTCGCCGTTGTTCATCGCACGGCGCTGTTGAAGCAATCGCGCTCCGTGCTGACTCAGCAGCAAGGAATTAAGCGTGCCGCTGCCGATGATTGTGCTGTTTTGAGCAACGTAACCGTCTGGCGTAATGAGTTCGCTATCTATAATCTCTTCCGCGAATGGGCACGCATGCAACGTGAATTTCTGCGAGGCGATGGTTTCGCGTAAGCGATGGCGGAAAATAGAAGCGCCTGAAATCATTGCGTGATCCCGCAATTGATCGGCGAAGAGCGCGATGAATGCTCCCAGGCTTTCTGGCGATAAAATTACGTCGCCCGCGAATTTTTCCGTCAGCGGCGCGGCGGCAAGCTGCGCGACGGCCTGCTGAATTTGCCGTTCTACTGCGCCGAATGTCTGCAATTCCCGATCAAGGTGCGCGGACGAAAACGTCGCGGCATTCTGCGCAGAAAAGAGACTGGTGAAACGATAGACGCCCTGATGCGCCGCTAAATTGACGTTATTCGAATTGCGCACATAGATGTGCGAGCGCGTGAACGCTAAATGGGTTTCGCGCAGGACAGATGGCGGATAGGTGGCGCGGCAATATTCGATAAACTCGGCGAGGCGGGCGTACATTAACTCGCGATCCGCTGCCTCTGCGCCGCGCTCGATTTCCTGCGGCGGCTGATAATCAGCAATCGCGTATGCCGGGTTTGGTTTCGAGGCTTTGGCAAGGAGATACAATTCCTCAATCGCCCGGTCTAATGAGGCCGTTTCAAAACAATTTATCGAAATCGCGGCATGTTTCTGATCAAAGATGCCGGTCAGATGGAGTGTCGTGGTCGTCGTGACGTTCAGACGCGAAATCTCTCCGTCAGCGGCGGTCAATTCTTCCACATCGCGTTGCTGCGCGACACATTGCGCGTTCTGCATACCGACGGCGATTGCTTTCTCAAGGCAATATTGCATGGCTTCCCGGATGTCCACGTTTATTTTCCTCCCAACAAGATGCGGCATTTAACGGCAGGCGCGGCCATGCCGACCGGAAGGCCGCGCCATTCGCCCGACAGCCAGCGAATATCTGTTGACATCATTGACACGTTGCGCAGCATATCGGCAATCTCGCCGGAAATAACGGTTTCGCGCACCCCTTTCCCTAAGCGTCCATGCGTGATTTCATATCCCAACGTAAGGGCAAATAGCGAATGCCCGGCAGGAGATTGAATGCGTTCCACCTTCATCAGATAATAGCCATTCTCGATAGACGCGATCATGTCCGGCAGGCGGTGCGATCCTGCAAGCAGCGCCGTATTGCGCGGAGCAAGCTGCGGCGATTCATGAAGGTGTGCGGCGCGCGCATTTCCGGTCGGCTGCGCCTGAACTCGCGCGGCGTCTTCTTTATCAAGCAAGGCCGCCTTACTGATACCCTGTTCGATTATGCTCACATCCTGCGCAAGCGTCCCTTCATCATCCACAAACACCGGCGATGGGCAGGGCTTCCCGGAGAACGTGTGCGCCGCGTCAACGAGCGAGACGAGCGGACTGGCAATGTCTTCGCCAGAGGCTATTTTAGAAAACTCACACGCGGCTTCATAGGCAAGCAGGGCGGCAACATCCCCTTCAAGCACGCATTCCGCGTTTCCGGCAGAGCATGCAATGCCTTCGGCTTTGCGTTGGAGATGCGTGTAAAGAGCGTCGCATTGCTCATACAGCGGCTCGAATCGGACGTAATAATCCTGCAAATAGCCGAGGCCGCCGTAATATTCGGCTAAGGAAACCCGTTCAGCGCCATGTTCGACCGTCAAATGAATCGAAATGCGCATACGCGGAATGCGGGAATAGGCTGCCGCGCCGTCAGACGTGATGAGCGTTTTTTCAGCGTCATCAGTGTAGAGCGTCAACACGCGGGAAACGAGTTTCGGATAACGCGCCGTGAGATAACCGTCAACGACGCGCAGCACGTCAATCAAGTCTTTGCGGGAAAGCTCGTTCTGCGGCGCGGAAAGGTCGTGTTCATCCACGCCGGGATATGCGGGGAGGGTCAGCGCCTGGCGCGATTCCTGCTCGCCAAGCCAGCGGGCATGATCGGCGGCGTCTCGGATGGCTTGCGTAATCGTGGCGTCCTCAATATTCGAAAACGACGCCATGCCCCAGCCTCCATTCGAATAGGCTCGCGCCGCAACGCCTCCGGTCGTAATGCGGCGATTTTCCATCACCTCGCCATTGAATACGGCAACGCGCTGTTCGTGGCGCTCTTGCACTCGCAGTTCTGTGTATCCCTGAAACAAATGTGTGTATGGTTGCAAATCGTGTTTCATGTCACTCCAAAGGTGTCAGGCACTTTAAAAGTGCCTGACACCTCTTTGAACGATGCGTTCAATTTATGCCATATTCTTTCAACTTCATTTGCAGGCTGCGGCGGCTGATGCCGAGCATATCCGCCGCTTTCGTGCGATTGTCATCGCATTGTTTCAACGTGGAAAGAATCAACTGTTTTTCCATGTCTTTCAACGTTACGCCGGCTTCAAGATTCGGATGTTCCGATGATTCTTCTTGCAGCAGCACTTGCAGCGGCGCGGGGAGATGCTGCGGCGCGATCTGCTCCTCGCGGCAGAGAATCACGCTCCGCTCCACCGTATTTTCAAGCTCCCGGACGTTGCCGCGCCAGTCGTAGCGCATGAAAAGATCGAGCGCGCGGGGCGTGAATCCGCGAATGCGGCGCTTGTGTTTCTCCGCGTATTTGGCGAGAAATGTTTCCGCCAGCAGCGGAATATCATCCTTGCGCTCCCGTAACGGCGGCATGAAGACCGGGAAAATATTCAGCCGATAATACAAATCTTCACGAAAATGCCCCTGCGCGATTTCTGCCTCAAGATGGCGATTTGTCGCTGCGATGACGCGCACATCCACGCTCAGCGTTTTGGAACTGCCGAGCGGCTCGAATTGCTGTTCCTGCAACACGCGCAAGAGTTTGACCTGCACCGCTATCGGGATTTCACCGATTTCATCAAGAAAAATCGTGCCGCGATCTGCAACCTCAAATCTTCCTTTGCGTCGAGCGACAGCGCCAGTAAACGCCCCTTTTTCATGGCCGAACAGTTCGCTTTCCAACAGCGTTTCCGGCAAGGCGGCGCAGTTCACCTTGATGAGCGGCTGACCGGCGCGGGCGCTGTTGGCGTGAATCGTTTCCGCCACCAATTCCTTGCCTGTGCCGCTTTCGCCGAGAATCAACACCGTCGTGTCAGTCGGCGCGACCAGCGCCAATGTTTCCAACAGCCGCCGCATCGGTTCGCTTGTTCCTGACAGGCGCGACACTTCAATCGGGGAAATGCTCTGCTGAGCGCGCTGCTTGTCGGGAATCTGGCCGACGAGTTTGGCGATGCGCAGACGCAGTTCGTCGGTATCCAGCGGTTTCGAAAGAAAATCCACCGCGCCGAGTTTCATTGCCTTCACCGCAGGCGGCACGGCAGGATAGGCCGTCATCATCAAGACCGGAATCGCGGGACTCAGGCGCTTGATCTCTTCTAATGCCTCGATGCCGTCCATTTCAGTCATGCGGACATCCATCAAAATCAGATCGAAAAACTCCTGCGAGACGGCAGAGACGGCGACCGTGCCGTCATCCGCTTCACGGACAGCGTAGCCTTCGTCATCTAAAATCGCCCGCAGCATCATGCGATGTGCCGCGTCGTCGTCAACTAATAGAATTTTTTTCATGATAAATAGAATGCGATACGTCACAAGCCACGCCCGCACCTGAAGGGAAGGCTCATGCCTCCCACTTTCCACCGGAGCGTTTGATGGGCATGTCACGATATAAATGCTCAAGCGTCATCACATAGTCCAATGCCGTTAATCGCAGTTGGGCTGTTGGTTCGGTCAATCGTTCATACTCCCATTTCCCATCCTGTTTTCGGCGATAGACCTCAACTTGCATGATGGTTTGGCTGATTAACACGTATTCGCGTAATGATGGCAGGCTTTGATAATGGAGGAATTTCCGCCCGCGATCATACGATTCCGTGCCTGGCGAGAGGATTTCGAAAATCACTGCGGCATCATTGACCATATCCTCGGCAATATATGCGATCTCATCACAGACGACCAGAATATCGGGATAAACATAATGGTGATGGGTTTCGATATAGAGTCGTAAGTCAGCCATATAGGGCGTACATGGCGTACCTTCAAGATGAGGCACAAGCGCCGACAGAATTCGAGTGGACAAGAGGTTATGCCAGCGAGACCCGCCAGCCATCGCGAAACTCTCTCCCTGATACCATTCATGTTTGTCTTGCTGTTGACGTTCTGTCGCCAAATATTCCTCTTCTGAAATCGCCTGTTCTACTCGCTGTACAGCGTACATACTGCCTCCATTCTGCTCACGCATCAATTCGAAATACCGACGTCTTTACCACTCGTCAAATCTACGAATTCCTGAGAATTTTGTCAAGTTCGTTAGTCTCATCAATGTTCTCTTACCTCAATCCAAATCGCCGGATTTTTTGACGGCATACATCAGGCGAAGGCCGAGAACGGCGGCCACAACGCAGCCGCCCGCGCCAGGTACGGACACGCCTTTCACAAGCGGTGGCACGCTTGCGCTGAGTATCCAGCTTGAACCGATAAACAGGGCGGCGCTTAACATCGCATAGACCAGTCGATTGACGATGCTATCCAGATGCCGAATCGCCAAATGTACCTCTAATCTGCCGGATCGAAAATTTTCGAGAATTTCGGCGAATTCATGCGGCAGCATGGTCAGCAGCCGCTCCCAGTCGCGATACGACTTCAGCACATGCTGCGTCAGATGATCGAACGAGACCCGTTTCTGCATGAATTCGACTTTGCGGCTGGCCAAAATGTCAAATAATTTAAACTCCGGGTCAAGCATTTTGACCGTGCCTTCCAGCATAATCAGCAGGCGAATCAGCGATGAAATGCCGGTTGGCAGCAAAATGCGGTGTTTCCGAATAATGGCGGCGAGCATGTCGAGCGTGTTGCTGATGTCGAAATCAGCGGCGGCTTGCTCGATATGTTCGGCAACGAAATCTTCGATGTCGGCTTCCAGCGCGGCGCGATTCAGCGTCAGCGGCGCGGAACTCAATCGAATCACGACGGTTGTTAACTGGGAAGAATCTTTCGATATCACGGCGAATAAAATCTGTTCAATCCCTTGCTGCGTCCGCGAATCGAGGCGGCCAATCATGCCGCAATCCAGCAGACCGATGCGGCCATCCGACAGCACCCAGATATTGCCGGGATGCGGGTCAGCGTGATAAAAACGGTCGCGGAAAATCATATCCATAAAAATATTTGCGCCAGTATGCACGAGCGCCTTGCCGTCGAAACCGTCTTGTTCTAATCGTTCAACGTTCGCGATGCTGTACCCGTTCAATTGTTCCATCGTCAACACGCGGCGCGTCGTCAAATCGGGGTACGCGATGGGAATATGCACGGCGGGATTGTTGTGGAAATTGCGTTCGAATTGGAGCAGATTGCGCATTTCGCGCCGGAAATCGAGTTCCCGCAGGAGGCTCTGGCGAAATTCGGCAGCGGTGTTTTGCGGCAGGTAAAAGCGCAATTCGGGATCGTATTGCTCTGCCAATTTGGCGAGCGCTATCAGAATATCGAGATCGGTTTCAACTTTTTCTTCAATGCCCTGATGCTGGACTTTGACGATGACCTGCTGGCCGTTATGCAGCGTCGCGAGATGCGCCTGACCGATGGAGGCGGAGGCAATCGCCTCCGAATCGAAGGCGGCGAATAATTCTTCCGGCGGTTTGCCCAATTCCGCCTCAATCGTAGCGCGGACGACCTCCGGCGGATCGGCGGGCGTGCCTGATTGCAGTTCCGCAAGTTCGTTGGCAAGCTCACTGCCGACTAAATCCACGCGAGTGCTGAGCACCTGCCCCAATTTAATAAACGTCGGCCCAAGTTCGGTCAACGCCAGTCGAAGACGCGCCCCGTCGCTGAGCGTGTTCAGATCAACGCCGTCGGCGGTTTTGAAGAACCCCTTGACCATGTCTGGAAATTGTTCGGGAATCCAGTTGGCAAGCCCGTATTTCCCCAATACGCCGACGATTTCGGTGAAGCGCATCGTGTTGCGGGTAAACTGTGGGATGGACATAAAATTCATGCTGCCGCTTTTTGTAAATGGATTGTAGAGACGCACAGCCGTGCGTCTCTACGGAAGCGTTATTCGGCCTTTTTCTCTCATTTCGAATAACTGTGGTAAAAGACGCTTTTTTCTTCTTTCACGACCTGCCAGCGTTGGTTAACGTGATTGGCATCCATGAGCATATCCTCTGTTCCTTTTTCGAGCGTGATCAACGCAGGGTCATCCGGTTCATTGCGTGTAGTATCGGGACAACTTGCGCGGAGAGTTCTTCAGCCGAAAGGGCAATCTGGCGAGAGCTTTCCAGGTTTTGATTCATGAGATCAAGCATGGTATGGGTCGCGTTGAGTGCCTGGCGCGTCCCGGCAGATTGTTGATCCGTTGCGTGTTGAATGTGAGCGGTCATGTCGTTAATATGGGTAATGGCCTGGTTAATTTGCTTAGTGCTGAACTCGTGTTCCCTGGCGGCGGTGGTAATCTCTTCAGTCATCAGATTCACCTGTCCCATCGAATTAGAGACCTCCTGGCTGGTGGTCATCAGTTCATCCAGGGCCGCGACAATACTGATCACCATTGAGGATGAATGCTTTGCGCTGGAAATGATTGTCTGCAACGCTTTTTCAGCTTGCTGTGTGCGTTCCATCCCCTGTTTGACATCGTTTTCGCCAGCATGAATAGATTCAACAACGCGCTGAATATCTTGTTGCAGGCTGCGCACGATAGCGGCAATATCCTTTGTAGATGTTGCCACGCCCAGGGCTAAATTTTTAATTTCATCCGCGACCACGGCAAAGCCCCGGCCATGCACTCCGGCTTGCGCCGCAATAATAGACGCATTCAGCGCGAGCAGCGAGGTGCGTTCGGTAATTTCCTGGATCACATCGAGAATCGTATCAATTTCCCGCGAACGGTGCGCGAATGTTGTGATCGCGTCAACTGTCGTCGTGATGGTGCGTTGCAGAAGGGACATGCTGGACATGACCTGTTCAACCGCTTGTTGACCTCCCAGGGCGTCCTGCATCGTTTCCTCGGAGAGCTGCCGGGATGTTTCCGTCATTTTCACGATCTCTTGCAACGCATTAACAGTCATCGCCAGAAAGTCAAACGCCTCCTCTGTCTGCTGAGTCAGTTTTTGAGAGTGGGTGGCAATATGAGTGATGGAGGTCGCCATCTGAGCGACTGAGGCGGACGTTTCTTCGACGAACGGGGATAACGTTTCCATGCTGTGCGCCACTTCTTCCGTGTTGCCCCCGATGTCGGTCATAATTGACAGCATCATTTGCGCTGATGCATGCACATCGCGAACAATGCTGATCTCCCGTTCCGCAGAGGTTGAAATAGTCGCTCCGGTACTGCTCATCTGTTCCATGTTCGTTTTGATCTGTCTCAACAGATTATTGAATCCTGTCGCCACTGCGTGAATCTCGCGTCCAAAAACATCATCGGTCGAACGGGGCTGAACTGTCGCGGTGAAATCGCCCTCTTTTATTTTTGTGGCCGCCAGAACAATCTGTTGCTGATACCGCGCCATTTCATGAAGAGCATTGCTCAGGGCATCATGGGGTGAACGCGCATTCCCCTCGCGGATGAGGATTCCGCGTGTGATTTCAGATACAATTGCTGCGGTATGTTGCCAATACCGCGCAAGGTTCTCGAAGACCGTTACGAGCGCAGCGATCTCAGGGCTTTGCTGCCCGATGTGGAATGTTTGGACAAATTGCCCTTCGGCAAGTTGTTGTCCGGCAGTGGCAAGCTGTTTGAGCGGCTTGACGACGCGAAGGCGCATCACGCCGGATATGGCGAAAAATGAAACCACGAGCGAGACGCCTAATATGATTGCGGATTGGATGAGAAGGCTTTTGATTTGTTGATCCACAATTCCCGGAAGATCGGGATGATCTGTGGCCAGAATGGTCAGCGCAGGCGCGTCATTCTGAGCCATGGCGTGTGGCCGCGATGCCATCATCTGTCGCGCGTTTTTTTTCATATTCTGAATAAACATCTGCGTATTCACTGCCACAATCACGCAAATGAGCAACTCGACCACGAATATCATTTGGGTCCGCACGCTTATTTTCATCGCATCCTTCAACCTCTGTTAAAACGTGTATTGCAGCAATGGCTGCCCGCTCTGTCTTTCAGCGGGCACAGGAATTCGCCCCTCCATGTCTCCGTCAATCACATCTACTGCATTGATCAGTGAATTTTTAGGAATCGCCAGGAGTGTCAAAGCTTGCTTTGACACTCCTAAAAACTTCTTGATCAATGCACTACACTTCGGCAGGAAGCAAGCTGTCTTTGCGTATCATTCATTTTTGCTGATACAGATTTGAACGAATTATGGTTCTTTGTCAAGAAACATATAGACAGAAAATCAAAAGGCTGTAAAAGCGAAGGGCGTAACGATTTTCAAGGAAGACATGTATTTATTTCCCTTGACAAAGGCGTTGGCGTTATAGAGAACATCTTGCGACAACGATGATATTGGTTCTTGTGTTCAGTTCCTCACAAAAACGACAACGAATGAAAGAAAGGAACGAATTCGAGTCACGTCACGCGTTCAATTCGTTCCCTTCTCCTATTCGTTGTCGTTTTTGTGAGGAACTGAAGGCTCTTGCGTATAATCAACACAGAACAGAATTCTTCATGGCAGTCGAAACAGGAGTTTCGATATGCTGCCGCGCATGAAAATTCTATGAGCAGGGAAGGCTTCTTATGGAAAAAATAACGATTATTGATAACGAATTTGTGACGATGTGGTATTATCCTGATAAGAAAATCATCCATCATCTGTTTCATCAATTTCTTTATGGACAAGCCTTTCGCGATACGTTAAACGCCGGGCTTGATATATTTAAAAAATATGACGCGCACAAATGGTTATCCGATGACCGGCATAACGCGGCATTACCGAAAGAAGATGTTGATTGGGCGCAGACGAATTGGTTTCCGCGCGTGATGAACGCTGGATGGAAATTCTGGGCGGTGGTCATGCCGGAACAAGTGATTGGACAGATGAATATGAAACGCTTTGTCAAAAACTATTCTGAACAAGGCTTGATTGTGCAGGTTTTTGGCGACGCTGAGGCCGCCCTGACATGGTTGCAGAGCCAGTAACATTCCTGCTCGCTCCCCCCCCTGCTGCGTTCTCGCCATCGCTGAAAAACGACAAGGATCCGTGTAAGAAGGGATACGGCTACAGGTCCTTGTCGTTTCAAGGGAATCGCGAACGCTATTTTGCCTTTTTCTCTAACTTCGAGTAAATGCGGTAAAAATCGCTGTTTTCTTCTTTCACGACCTGCCAGAGTTGATTGACATTATTGGCGTCCGGTTTGTCGCTGAGATAGGGATTGTCGCGCCCGCCGTTCGCGTCTAAGGCGACTTTCTGGTTCACTTTAGGAACGATCATCACATATTCCCCTTGCGTTTTGAGCTTCCAGAGCAAGTTATCGTTTTCAGCCAGGTTTGGATTCAAATACGGCACGCCCACGCCGCCGTTTGCATCAAGCGCGGTCTTTTGATTCACTTTCGGAATGATGCGGACATAGTCGCCATATTTGACAATTTTCCAGAGCAGATTGTCATTTGGCGCCACTTTGTCATTCAAATACGGCGAACCGCTGCCGCCATTGGCGTCAAGCGCTACATTGCGATTATTCGCGGCCATTGTCGCCGAAGTCGTCCATAATAAGGCGAGAATGGCGCAGGTGAATACAAGCGTTGAGATCATGCGTGAGCGTGTTGTTGAAACCGATGTAAACATAAAGAACCTCCTTGTTAAATTGTGTTGATGAGACGACAATTGTTCTTTCAACATTTGATTGAATGTAAGGGCGAACCTCTGTGTTCGCCCAAAATCCTTGTGTTTGCGGCAAAGGCAGAGCAGACACGGGGCTGCCCCTACATATCGAATATGCGTATATTACAGTGGCGAGCGTTTTGTCAAGAGGGAAGTGCGTTTGCTGGCAACATGCCGGGTCATCCCCTCTCGACGGTCTGCGCGGTCATGGCGTCCGCAAGCTGCCGCTGCGTGGTCTGCGAGGCCGCGAGACGCGCGTGCAGGCGGTCGCAGAGCGCCATCAATTCGTCAATCTTTGAAACGATGTTTTGCTGAGTTCGAACTGGCGCTAAAGGCACGATTATGTTTGATAGATTATCAATATTCAACTTCGGCATTTTTACTCTGTTTTCAGCAATTCTCACTTGCTTTAGAAAGATTTCGGATAGAATTACTTTAAGCAAGTAATGCGGATTGCATAAAGGTTCTAAAGGGTACATATCTGCGCTGCACAATCCATCGAATTCAGCAATAATTGCCTTTGACAAGTAAGGACGGATTTTAGAATAAAGTATCTGACCTTTGAAAAAACGACTATTAGGGCCGATGACACCTGATTCTTGCACAGTTCTTCTAAATAATAGTCTGCCAGTGCCTTTTTCTATTGAATCTGGCGCAACTTGATCAAGTTCCTGAAAGTCTTCCGGTTTTACCATTTCGACTTTAACATTCACAAGCAAACCAAAACGCACCCACTCCCACCCATCCGGCAATTCGAACGGCTGTTCATCCTGGCGAATCGGCGGCAATGGCTCTTGCTTTTTGATTTTTCCTGCTTTCACCAGTTTCGCTTTTTCGGCGGCGATCTGTTTCAGCAAGACCGACGCCGGTTCATCCGCCGGGTTTTGCGGCACAAGTTTCCCCATGACGGCGAGTTGCAAAATCGTCTGCTTGAGTTCGGCGATGCTGTCGGCGGTGGTGAAGAGCGCGTCGAAATGGTCGGCGATGCGCGTCCACGCGGCCTCAAATGCGCCGGGTTCGGCGGCGGAGGTGAGCGCCGCCAGCAGCACGCGCACAAGCGTCTGATGCGCGGCGATGCTGGCGTCTTGCTGCTGCTCCAATCGGTCGCAGAGCGCCATCAGTTCATCCACTTTGGCGACGATGCGGCGTTGTTCGGCAAGCGGCGGAATTGGGATTATCCCGGAAAAAAACTGTTTATCATTGACGGCAGGATACGCAATACCCGTTTGACAACTTTCTACGTAACGAATAAAAATAGGGGAACGTAAATACCGATATATGAATGACGCATGAATGCCTTCGAACGGGTGGATAATCGCAAAGGCCGTACTTGCGATAGGTTCTGGCTCGAAGACTTCATCAATAATTGCGATATTTAATAAATATGGTCGAACAGTTGAATAAATAACAGTCCCTTGTTTGACAATTTTTCTTGCCCGTGACGGCGCTTCGCTGGCTTGTAATATGCGAGGATCGGAAATGATTCCGAGTTCCTTGTTAATCGCCCCCACATCAATATATGTAAATTCAGAATCAGGTGTTTTTTGTCCCCAATCATGCCCGATAGCTTCTAATCTCGTCCACTCCCAACCATTTGGCAAGTCAAAAGGTTTTTCATCCTCATTTATCGGCGGAAATTTTGAGGGCTTTGTGATCTTCCCTTCTTTCACAAGTTTCGCTTTTTCGGCGGAGATCTTTTTCAGCAACACCGCCGCCGGTTCGTCGTGCGGGTCTTGCGGCACGAGCAGCCCGCGCACCGCCAATTCTAAAATCAGTTCGCGCAGTTTCTTGAGGCCGTAGAGTTCGAGGTTGTGATTGTTGCCGCGCCCGGCAGCGGATTTGGTCGCGACCGCCGCCGACCAGATGTCGANGCACAGTTCTTCTAAATAATAGTCTGCCAGTGCCTTTTTCTATTGAATCTGGCGCAACTTGATCAAGCTCCTGAAAGTCTTCCGGTTTTACCATTTCGACTTTAACATTCACAAGCAAACCAAAACGCACCCACGCCCACCCATCCGGCAATTCGAACGGCTGTTCATCCTCGCGAATCGGCGGCAACGGCTCTTGTTTTTTGATTTTGCCTGCTTTCACCAGTTTCGTTTTTTCGGCGGCAATCTGTTTCAGCAAAACCGACGCCGGTTCATCCGCTGGGTCTTGCCGGACAAGTTTCCCCATGACCGCGAGTTGCAGGATCGTCTGCTTGAGTTCGGCGATGCTCTCGGCGGTGGTGAAGAGCGCGTCGAAATGGTCGGCGATGCGCGTCCACGCGGCCTCGAATGCGTCGCGCTCGGCGGCGGCGGTGAGCGCGGCAAGCAGCACGCGCACGAGCGTCTGATGCGCGGCGATGCTGGCGTCCTGCTGCTGCTCCAAGCGGTCGCAGAGCGCCATCAGTTCATCCACTTTGGCGACGATGCGGCGTTGTTCTTGCTTTGGTGGAACAAGTAGAATCAGTTCGGTCAAATCACCTAAAGAAATATTAGGCATCGCTCCACCTCTGGCTTTAGCTCTGGTTTTTTCTGCTACAAATGAATCTAATTGAATCCGCAAATATTCAGGAATGAATACCGTTTGAGTGCCTCTAATAATAGCTAACGCTTGGTTTATGTTTGCAGGCAAATCAACGTCATGAACTATACATGTTTTGCCAATTGTTCCAGCAATAGAAAACAAAATATCTCCTTTTTGTAATTGGGATCTCGCAAGTGCTTTATTGGTTTCGTCTGAAATGTATTGGTTGATTGATTTTTTGTCTATTCTACCTTTTTCCAAATTTTCTATTTTTACGAATGAAATGCCGGAGTCAGTAAATGAAAAACCAATGCTTGTTGGTGTTGTGCCTTTAGTAATGACATGTGATAAGCCTCCCAACCGTCCGACTTCCCATTTTTCAGGAACTTCAAAAGGCAGTTCGTCATTTTTTACATCATCTAATTTTTTCGGACTAATGGTTTTATTCTTAATTAACAGAGACCTTTCAGCAGTAATTTTTTCAAGCAAGACTGCCGCAGGTTCGTCCTGCGGGTCTTGCGGCACAAGCAGCCCGCGCACCGCGAGTTCCAAAATCAGTTCGCGCAGTTTCTTGAGGCCGTAGAGCTCGAGGTTGTGATTGTTGCCGCGCCCGGCAGCGGATTTGGTCGCGACCGCCGCCGACCAGATGTCGA
>DF820459.1:627977-636212 GCA_000739515.1 Candidatus Moduliflexus flocculans | reverse complement strand
TCGAGGTTGTGATTGTTGCCGCGCCCGGCAGCGGATTTGGTCGCGACCGCCGCCGACCAGATGTCGAAATGTTCCGTGAGAAGTTGTGCTGGTGTTGTCATGGGTTGTTCCTTTCAGATGACCGTGAACTCCCCTCCTGGGAGGGGATGGGGGTGGGTTGCTCAGGGCGCGTGTGCTCGTCAGAAAGAACCCACCTCTAACCCCTCCCAGGAGAGGAATTCAGCGGCTTCGCCGCGAAAAACTACCCTTACAAGCCCGTTGCCACTCCCAGGAGGGGAATCTCCGGAAACCCTACGTAACATCGGTTATGACGATAGCGCGGCGGACAAAATGCCTTTCAATTGGTCGCGCAATCGCTGAATTTCCGCCTGCTGCCGCGCATAGTCGGCGAGCAGCGCGGCGGGATCGTGGTTCGCCTGTTCGCCGACATGCGGGTTTTTGATGTCTAAATTATAGTTGCGGGCAATGATCTCGTCGCGGCTGACCTGCCAGGCGTATTCGGTTTCCGTCCGCGCCGCGAAACCGTCGGCTTCGTCGCCCCACCAATCCATCTCGGCCTGAAATTCTTCGAAGCGGATCGGATTGGTTTTGTTATAGCTCGTCACGCCTGCCGGATACGGATGTTCGTAAAACCAGACGCGCTGCGTGGCGGGGTGCGCGTGTTCGGGCTGTTTGGTGAAAAACAGAATGTTCGTTTTGATGCCGGTGTACGGACTGAACACGCCGTTGGGCAGCCGCACGATGGTGTGCAGGTGGCAGGCGTGCAGCAGCGCTTCTTTCAGGCGCGTTTTCGTCCCTTCGCCGAACAGAAAGCCGTCAGGCAGTACTACGCCGGCGCGTCCATGATCGCACAGCAATTTCAGAATCAGCGCCATAAACAGATCGGCGGTTTCGCGGGTGCGGAAATGGGCGGGGAAATTGTTCTCGACGCCGTCCTCTTCCATGCCGCCGAAGGGCGGATTCGTCACGATGACCTGCACTTTGTCGCTGTCGCCGTAATCCCGGTACGGGCGGCGGCTGAGGGTGTTGTCATGCTCGATGTTGGTGGGGATGTCTATGCCGTGCAAAATCATGTTGGTGGTGCAGAGCATGTGCGGCAGCGCTTTTTTTTCGACGCCCCGAATGGTGCGTTGCAGCGTCTCTTCATCTTTCGGCGAAACGACGTGGTGATGGCGCTTGTAATCAATGGCGGCGGTCAGGAAGCCGCCCGTGCCGCAGGCCGGGTCCAGCACGATGTCGTCAAGTTTCGGCGCGACGCGGTTGACGATGAATTGCGTCACGGCGCGGGGCGTGTAAAATTCCCCGGCGTTGCCCGCACTTTGTAAATCTTTGAGGATTTTTTCGTAAATGCTGCCGAAGGTATGGCGGTGAGCGGCGGCGTTAAAATCAATTTCGTTGATTTTGTTGATGACCTGGCGCATCAACGTGCCGGATTTCATGTAGTTGTAGGCGTCCTCGAACATGGAACGCACCACCAGCGCCCGCTGGCCGCTATGGCCGCGCGGGCTGAGTTTCTCCTTGAGCGTGGGAAACAGTTGCAAATTCACGAAATCGCTCAACTCGTCCCCGGTCATTCCTTCGGGATTCGCCGCCCAGTTACGCCAGCGCAGGGGCTCCGGCAGCGGCGAAACATAGTCGTCTTCCAGCAGTTCGAGTTCGGCTTCACGGTCGTCGTAAATTTTGAGAAACAGCATCCAGACCAACTGACCGATGCGCTGCGCGTCGCCATCCACGCCCACGTCCTTGCGCATGATGTCCTGAATCGCTTTGATAATGCCGCTGATGTTGCTCATGTAGTCATGTCCTTTTTAAAAGAAATTTTTCCACGGCGAAGCCGTGAATTCCCCTCCCAGTAGGGGAATTCACGGCTTCGCCGTGGAAAAATTCATATCTGTCAGCAGGTTAGAGATGGGTTGTCTTCTGTCCTTCATACGCGATAATCCCCCCTTCAATGCCCCATAAAACGTTGGCAATATCCTGCTTCACGGCCTCATCTCGGAACCGCAAGATGTGTATCCCTAATGCTTCTAAGCGTTGTTGGCGTTGGACGTCTTTGATCGCAGACGTATCAAGATCATGACTTGTGCCATCAATTTCAATTGCCAGCATGAGGTCTTTGCAATAGAAATCAACAATATATTCATCAATGGGGCGCTGGCGATCAAAATCGTACCCGCGCATTTGTTTTTGCTTCAGATGATTCCAGAGTAATACTTCCGCCAGAGTCATATTCTGACGGAGTTGCTTCGCTAATGCTGTGAGTTTGGGATTATACGGGATAATTTTTCTTCTTGTCATTAGAGTTACCCACCCCTAACCCCTCCCAGGAGGGGAGTTCACGGCTTCGCCGTGTAAAATCCATATCGGTAAGCCCCTCCCAGGAGGGGAATAAGATCGTCGTACCACCGCATGAATTCCCCTCCTGGGAGGGGTTAGGGGTGGGTAAACAATCCGCAAATTATGCCGATTGTTCCTGTTCAAACAGTGCCTCTTCTAATTCCTGAAGCGCGTTTTCGTAGAGTTCTTTGCCGCCGAAGGCGTTCCGAATGATTTCCATCGGCGTGCCCATGGTGTCGAACGGCTTGAGCCGCAAGACTTTCGGGTTTTCGATGCTGATGATGCCTTCGTCGGCGTATTTCTCTAACAGCGCATCCAAGACCGCCCGCGCCTGCGCTCCGTATTTCGTGAAATAGTTCCGTTTTTTGACGTTGTTCGCCCGCTCGCGGCGCGTCAGCGGCGGCTGATCGTAGGCGATATGGCAAATCAGGTCAAAGGCGTCGTAGCCGCTGCCGATTTCCCGCGCCAATTTCTCGAACTCGATGCCATATTCCGCTAACTCGTTGAGAATCGCTTCTTTCTTTTTGGCGTCATGCCAGCGGGTCAGAAAATCGTTCAGCGAGGCGTATTCCTGGCGAATCTGCTTGCGGCTGTAATCCACATACGATTCGGTGACGAGGCGGCCATCCAGCCCGTAATATTCCACCCGTTCCGCGATAATTCGCACTTCCACGCCGCTCACGTAGAATTTTTTCACGCCGTCGCCGTCATCGCCGCCATTATCGTTGTCATCGTCACCGCACGGCGGGTCTGGCGGGTTTGGCGGCTCATCGGGGTCAGGCTCGAAAATCACGACCGGCTCGCCGTCGAAATCCGGGTCGCGGAAATGCGCCGTCGCTTTCTTGAAATCCATGATGGTAAAGTAGAATTTCTGATGTTCTTCGTCAATGCGCGTGCCGCGCCCGACAATCTGCTTGAAGGTCGCTAACGAGTTGACGGTTTTATCCAGCACGATCAGCTTGCAGGTCTTGACATCCACGCCGGTGGTCAACAGTTCCGACGTGGTGGCAATCACGGGGAATGTGCTATCGGAAGCGGCAAAGTTATCCAATTCCGCTTTGCCCTCGACGCTGTCGCCCGTGATGCGCATCACGTATTTCGGATGCTCGATGGCAAGCTTCCCGGCAGCGTTCACAATCGCTTTGCGCATCCGTTCGGCGTGGTCAATGTCTTCGCAGAACACAATCGTTTTCGAAAACGGATCGGTGGCGTTCAACAGTTGCATCACCCGTTTGGCAACGAGTTTCGTCCGTTGATTCAGGATCAAAATCCGATCCATGTCCTTTTGATTATATTCGCGCTGCTCAAGCGCGTTGCCGAGATCATCGGTCATGCCAGGCGGCGGCGTCCAGCCATACAGGTCTTTGTCAATATCAATGCGCACGACTTTATACGGCGCTAAAAAGCCGTCTTCAATCCCCTGTTTCAAGCTGTACGTATAGACCGGCTCGCCGAAATAGGTGATATTGGAGACGTATTCGGTTTCTTTCGGCGTGGCGGTCAGGCCGAGTTGAATGGCGGTCGCGTAATATTCCAGAATCTCGCGCCAGGCCGAGTCGTCGGCGGCGCTCCCGCGATGGCACTCGTCAATGACGATGAGATCGAAAAAATCCGGCGAGACGGTCTTAAAGGTTTTGTCCGCTTCCTCTGTCCCGGTGAGCGCCTGATACAGGCCGAGATAAATTTCGTAGGCCGGATCAATCTTGCGGTTTTTGATTTTGGTCATCACTGAACCGAAGGGCTTAAAATCATTGGTATAGGCTTGATCCGCGAGGAAATTCCGATCCACGAGAAACAAGACGCGCTTGACCGCTTTCGCTTTCCAGAGCCGCCAGATAATTTGGAAGGTCGTGTAGGTTTTGCCTGTGCCGGTCGCCATCACCAACAGCAGCCGTTTTTGTCCTTTTGCAATCGCTTCGATGACGCGGTTGATGGCTTCGGCCTGATAATAGCGCGGCTCTTTTCCCGCAAAATCTTCATGATATGGCTGCGTCACTAAGGCTTCTGCCGGATCCGCGATATTGCGGTGGATTTTATAGCGCTGCCATAGTTCGGCAGGAGATGGAAAGGCATTCAGCGGAATTTCCGTTTCAATCTCGTCGTCAATCGGAACCTTGTTATGGGAAGCAAAGGCGTCGCCGTTGGAACTGAAGGCGCTCGGCACGTCGAGAATTTCGGCATAACCTAACGCCTGCTGCATCCCCGCGCTGACGGTATGCGTGTTATCCTTGGCCTCGACAACCGCGACCGGAATGCCCGGTTCCCACGACAACACGTAATCGGCGAACTTCTTTTTCTTCTTGTTGCGGGACGACATGTTGCCGCGCACAATCACCGGCCCGGGCGTCAGCGTCACGTCGCGCCGAATCTGCCTGAATTGATCCCACCCGGCGTCTTTGATGGCTGGCGTGATATACAGATCGCAAATGTCGCTTTCGCTCAACTGTTTTTTCTCTTTTCCCGTCATATCGCGTTATTCACTGACGTTACGCAGCGTCGCCGACAATTCCCCTCCTGGGAGGGGCAAGGGGTGGGTTCGCCATAGCGCGATGCTCGGCCTCGGCCACCCACCCCCAACCCCTCCCTGGAGGGGAGTTTGCGACCATTCGCATCGAGCCTGCTGCGTAAGGTCAGTTATTCATTACGATTAAACTGGAGCGCAAAAGCTTGCTTTTGCGGCGCGGCGTTGTTTGGCTTAAAGGAGTGCAAAAGCAAGCTTTTGCACTCCTTTAAGCGGTATCAATGCCTGCGAATAATTTTGTAATTCTGCCTCTCGCTTGATTGTTCATGACGAAAATCGAACAATGGAGCATTTTTGTCAAGATGATTTCTCTGAGGCGGCGCGGCCATGTCTCCGCATAATGACAGGATTATTGAAACGCATTTTGGATATGATCCAGTTGATAGTCGTCGGAACCTGGCTGAAAGGTGATGCCGATGACATCGAACCGAAACTGCGTGTTGACGAGGTTATTCTGGCTGATGTAATGCAGCGCGACGCGCTTGACCTGCTTCTGCTTGGAGGGCGTGACCATGTTATAGGCCGGGCCGTAAGCGTCGGAGGTTTTGGCGCGGACTTCGATAAAGACGACAATATGTCGGTCTTTGGCGATGATGTCAATCTCGCCGGTTTTACAGCGGAAATTGCGCTGAATGATCTGATATTGCTGCTGCAAGATATGTTGCAGCGCGAGGTCTTCTCCCAATTTTCCCAAATCACGTCGTTGTTGGCTCATAGAATTTGCTCCTGTTTGATGCGAAATCCCTGTAATTCTTCCTAACATATAAAGAAAGTCAACGAGATTTTGCCGTTGTGAAGATTTCTTTTTGTTGCGCTCCTCGTCATAAACCGAACGGCGTACTTGTCGTCCAAACATTCGACGTTTTTTGCGCTCCATGCTTTTTCTGTTATTTCGAATGTACATTTCTGCGGGAAAGCGGGCGTGGATGCGAGACGAACGACTTTTCACTTGACTTCTTTCGCGAGGATTGCAAACGTATATAAACTTTTGTTAGCAGCGCGTGTCAGAATGTATAAACATGGCTGTGTGCCGATTAGCCGCGAAAGAAGGAGGCAGCAATATGACATTGGGACAAATGCTTGAAGCCACCGCGCAACGACTTCCTCGAAAATGCGCCATCAAATTTTCTGGCCGAAAGATTTCTTATCGAGAATTAAATGAGTCTGTCAATAAAATCAGTTATAATCTGCTGTCGCTCGGCCTCAAAAAAGGAGATCGCGTCGGGATTTTTTCTGAAAACTGTCCTGAATATATCATGAGCTATTTCGGCGCGTTAAAAATCGGCGGGATCGCGGTGCCGATCAATAGCTTTTTAACCGGCGCTGAGGTGAAATTTATCGTAGATAATTGCCAGATTCAAATCCTTATCACGTCCTCGAAGTTTTTGAAAACGCTTCAGCCGGTGTTGTCGCAAATGCCGAGCATCAAAAAATTCATCGTGATCGGCGAAGAAAGCGACACCGCAGAGTATCTTTCGTTTGCGACATTCTTGAAAAACGAAAAGACGAATCCCCCTGAATCTTCTGTTTCAGAAGACGATTTGGCGGTCTTTATCTATACATCGGGCACGACCGGCCATCCGAAAGGCGCGATGCTTTCGCATCGGAATTTAGTGTGCAATGCGCGCGATTCCACGACAGCTACTGATTTTCGCGAGCGCGATAAAATTTTAGTGTTTCTCCCGCTGTTTCATTCGTTTACGTTCACCGTCGGCGTGTTAACGCCGTTGTCTTTAGGTTCGACGATTCTTCTGCTTGGGTCAGTCAAATCCATGAATGAAATTCGCCATGCGATTTTGTTTGACCGCGTTTCCTTGTTTGTCGGCGTTCCGGCGGTCTTTAACGTGTTGGCGAATAAACAATTCCCCTGGTTTTTTAAGTATATCCACGCGATTGGCTTGATGGTTTCCGGGTCTGCGCCGCTGCCGACGCCAGTGATCGGGCAAATCGAACAGAAATTTGGCTGTCCGCTCTGCGAAGGTTACGGCCTGTCAGAAGCGTCGCCGGTGGTGGCGGTGAATCCGCGCTACGGCGTGCGCAAGCCCGGATCAATCGGCCTGCCACTTCCGAATGTGGAGGTCAAAATTCTTGATGAACACCGCAAGGAATTGCCGATTGGCGACGTCGGAGAACTCGCGGTCAAAGGGCCAAATGTGATGCAGGGTTACTTCAACATGCCCGAAGAGACGGCCAAAACGATTGTGGATGGCTGGCTGCTGACCGGAGACATTGCCAAGCTGGATCAAGATGGCTATATCTATATTGTTGATCGCAAAAAAGATATGTTACTTGTGCGTGGCGTCAACGTCTATCCCAGAGAGATCGAGGACGTGCTGTATCAGCATCCGAAGATTCTGGAATGCGCTGTGATCGGCGTTCCTGACGAATCCAAAGGGGAAATCCCGAAAGCATTTATCGTTGTTAAAGAAGGAGAAACGCTGACGGAACGCGAAGTCCGCGACCACATCAAAGAGCGGCTTGCGGCGTATAAACATCCGAAATATATTGAATTTCGACCATCCCTGCCGAAGAATGCGACGCAGAAAATTATGAAACGCGAGCTTCGATAGCGGCGCATACAGAGGAAAATGCATGAATTTCAGAGACCCTAACATGACAATTGCGACGTTGATTAATCAGGTCGCCGAGACGCATGGCCGCCGGAAATGCCTGACATTCGGGCGCGATACCTATACCTACAAACAATTCAATCAACGCATCAATCAAACGGCGCACGGGCTGCGCGCCTTAGGCATCGTCTATGGCGAACGCGTCGGCTTGTTTTTATCCAATTGTCCTGAATACCTGTTCACCTACTTTGGCGTCTTGAAAGCGGGCGGAATCAATGTTCCGATCAATACGTTTCTATCCAACGAAGAACTGCGCTTTATTTTAGCGGATTGTGAAATCTCCGCGATTGTAACAGACGCCAAACTCTACAAAACGCTTGAGAAGGTGATGTCAAGCCTTCCGCTGCTGAAATTCGTGATTGTTGCAGATGAAGAGATTCCTGGCACGATTCCGTTTGCGTCGTTCAATAAACAACCGATTGAGAATCCGGAATGGGGGCACGCGCAACATGACGATGTCGCCGTCATTCATTATACTTCCGGCACAACCGGCAAGCCGAAAGGCGCGATGTTAAGCCATAAAAATCTGTTAGCCGCGATTGATTCGAACACCGACGCCATTCGAATTTCCCATCGCGACCGGATTGTCGTGTTCTTGCCGTTGTTTCATGTGTTTACCTTCGTGGTTTGCGTGTTGGCGATTGTGAGCTATGGCTCGCGCATGATTTTGATTGATTCGATTAAGCCGTTCAAGCGCATCATTACGGCCATTTTGAAATATCGCGTCAATATTCTGGTCGGCGTGCC
>DF820459.1:556596-627917 GCA_000739515.1 Candidatus Moduliflexus flocculans | reverse complement strand
TTAAGCCGTTCAAGCGCATCATTACGGCCATTTTGAAATATCGCGTCAATATTCTGGTCGGCGTGCCGCAAGTGTTTAACGCGCTGGTGAACGCGAAAATTCCCTGGTTTTTTTCGCTGCTTAATCCGATCCGCGTCTGCGTGTCTGGCGGCGCTCCGCTCTCCGTCGAGGTGTTGGAAACGTTTCGAGAAAAGTTTCATATTCCGCTCCTGGAAGGATATGGCCTCTCCGAAACCACCGGCGGCATCTGCGTCAACCCGCGAGAAGGCGAACAGAAGCCCTTATCCATTGGCGTGCCAATTAAAGGGGTTGACGTAAAAGTGGTGGATGAAGACGATCTCGAACTTGGCGTCAATGAGGTTGGGGAACTCTTCGTCAAATCCGATTCGGTGATGATCGGTTATTACAATCAGCCCGAAGAAACCGCCGCCGTGCTGCAAGACGGCTGGCTGCGCACGGGTGACATGGCGAAGATAGACGAAGACGGTTATGTTTATATCGTTGATCGTAAAAAAGATATGCTGATCGTGCGTGGCATGAATGTCTATCCCCGCGAAGTGGAAGAAGTCCTCGCGACGCATCCAAGCGTGGCGGAATGCGCCGTGATCGGCGTGCCGGACAAACAGCGCGGCGAAGTGCCGAAAGCGATTCTCACGCTCAAAAATTCGGCGAGCATCACCGAAAAAGAATTGCGGAAGTTCTGCCATGAAAAAATCGCCATGTACAAAAACCCGAAATACTTTGAAATCCGGGAAAGCTTACCCAAAACCGCAACAGGGAAGATTCGGAAAGATATTTTGAAACAGGAAGAACGCGGAAAACGCTATGAAGAAGAGGATAGTGTCGTAGAAATGACAAAAGCCGGCGATGGGATTTGAACCTACGACCTGCTGATTACGAATCAGCTGCTCTACCCCTGAGCTACGCCGGCTTAAAAAACGAGAAATGCCGAGGCACAGAATCGAACTGTGGACACGAGGATTTTCAGTCCTCTGCTCTACCGACTGAGCTACCTCGGCAACGCCTTTCTCATTTGCTTGTGATGTTCATACAATATAAACCCACCTTTTTTTGTCAAGCATTTTTTGTAGGAAATTCGAGTTTTTCTTGTTTTTTCAGAACACACGTTTTTAAATTTCTCGCAATACGTAATCGCCTCCTTTCCCGACAAACCTCAAAAAAACTGCCATCACACGCCGAATCCGCCGCTCGATGCGACTATTTGCTTGACAGGCAAAGCACAATTATTAAAAATATATACACGCAACAAACAAACCCTGCCAGGGTTC
The DNA here is from genome assembly GCA_000739515.1 of Candidatus Moduliflexus flocculans. GTDB lineage: Bacteria > Moduliflexota > Moduliflexia > Moduliflexales > Moduliflexaceae > Moduliflexus > Moduliflexus flocculans. The sequence continues at coordinate 626,628 of DF820459.1, read as the reverse complement.
AACCCCCTGGCAGGGTTGCATCATGAAGGATCATTTATGCGCATCTACCTGAAAGAAAAAATCGGCAACCCGGAGTTATTCACTGGGCGCAAAGAAGATTTGGCGTTTTTCCAGAAATGGATTGCGGGCATCAAAAAAGAGATTTCCAAAAGCATGGCGATTCTGTCGCGCCGCAAAACCGGCAAAACCGCGCTGATGCAGCGCCTCTACAACCTGACGTTCGAGCAGAACGACGGCGTCATTCCGTTTTATTATGAAATGAAAGAAGGCCAGCGTTGGGGGGTGGATTTCTGCCGCGATTTCTATTTGACCTTCATCTGGCAATATCTCGCTTTCAAAACGCGGCGCGTCGAATACCTGTATGTTCCGAGCGAAGAGCGCCTGAATTTGGCGGCAGCCAGCGCGGCGGCGCAGCGGGACGGACTTGGCTATCTTGCAAATGCGGTCGCGAGCATGGCGCAGCTTTTTGACGAAGCGGGATTGGACACGATCTGGCTTGCCGTGCGCGATGCGCCATTCACCCTTGCGACCAGCCAGCGTGAATTCATCGTGCAGATGTTCGACGAATTCCAATACCTGAACAGCGAAATTTACCGCGATCAGGCGTGCCAGCATCTCGCCTCGAATTTCGCCGGAGGCTACATGAGCACCGCCGAATACAGGAACGCGCCGCTGCTCGTCTCTGGCAGTTGGATCGGCTGGCTGCGGGGCATGCTCCACACGTTGCTGCCGTCGCGCTTCCGGCAATACGAACTCGAAAACATTCCCGAAGATGAGGCGCTCGAAATGGTCTTCCGCTATTCGCAGATCATGGACGTGCCGGTTTCGGAAGATGTCGCCTACGCCCTCGCGAAAGCGAGCGAAGGGAATCCGTTTTATATCAGTTCTCTGTTCGAATCTCCCTGCAAAGCCAAAGATTTCACGACGCAGGAGGGTTTGCTCAACACGCTGGAATATGAAACGTTGAACGAGCGCGGCCAGATTCGGAGCGTCTGGATGGAATATCTCTACAAAGTCTTTTACAAGGTCAACGAAGTCAACGCGAAAAACATGCTCCTCTATCTCAGCAAGCATCAGGATCGCGAGATTTCCCGCAAAGAACTCCTCGACGCGTTGCATCTGCCGATGACCGAAAGCGAATTGGAGCAAAAGCTGCGGGCGCTGCTGAAAAGCGATTTGATCGAGCAGGGGCGAAGCAATTTTTATTATCGCGGCGTGCAGGACAATATCTTCGACAAAGTCTTTCGCGGCATGTACGCCGACGATATTCAGGCGTTCGACCCGCAGGAAATCACGAACGAATACAAGGCGCTCTACGCGCAGGCCAAACAGGAATATCAGGCGCTGTTGGGGCGCTATAACCAGACCAAAGGCTTGTTCGCGGAATTCGCGATCATCAATCACCTCCGCCTGCGGGCGCATCGTGAACAGGAGCGTTTTCGCGCCATGATCCGCAATCTGCCGGAGGATTTCGCGTTCGTCGAATATGAATCGGTCTGGTCGTACAAAACGGCGCGTCCCGACAAAAACGACATCGCGATAGACCTGTTCGCCCGCGCCGGAGAGGATGCCTATTCGATCATCGGCGAAGTCAAAAACCGCGACACAACGGCGTTTTCCAAAGAAGAAACGCTTGAGTTCATCCGCAAAGTGCAGATTTTGCAGGAACGCGAATCCGTCGGAAAGGCGCTGCTCTTCGTCTTTTCGCGGCACGGCTTCACCGCCGACGCGCTCACGGAATTTCAGGCGAGCGGCATCGCCTACAGCGATGACGAGCGTTGGCTGGAAAATTCATAATCAAAAAATAAATTCGCACAAGAAACCTCACAGGTCTTCAAGACCTGTGAGGTTATTTTTCAAACATTGCTAAACAAAGGAAATAAAATAATGAAACAGATTATTCTCTCGAAATGGCGGTTGTTCGCAGCATTCACCGGAAGCCTTCTCTTATCAAGCTGCGCGCTGCTTCAGGATGTGACGCAGATTCAAGCGCCGCGCGTGTCGTTCGAAGATGTACGCTATACCGGCATCTCGTTCGATGCGATTGATTTTGCCGTTGATGTCAATATCCACAATTATAATCCGGTCTCCATTAATTTCAGCGGATTTGATTATCAATTCGACATCAATGGCAACTCGTTTTTGACAGGCCAACAGGACTATGCCTTTTCAATCGCCTCAATGGATCGCACTACCGTGCAGATACCTGTCTCTATCAATTTTCAGGATTTGTATAACACCGTATCGAGCCTGTTGACGGAAGATCAGGCATCGTACCGGATGGCGGGCGGCGTCTCGTTCGATGTGCCGGTGTTGGGGCAATTGCGGATTCCATTCAGCAAAAGCGGCAAATTTCCCGCCGTGAAACTGCCGGATATCAGCGTCAATAGCTTGCGCGTGACGCGGTTGGACATCAGCGGCGCAGACATTGCGCTGAATTTATCCATTGCCAACCCGAATGCCTTCGAATTGCTGTTGAATCGGATTGATTACGCGCTACAGATCAACGGTAGAAATTGGATTCAAGGCGTCGGCGAGCAGCAGACGCGCATTGCCCAAAACAGCAGCGCCCCAATTTCATTAGGCATGTCGCTCGATTTCGTCCAGGTTGGCCTCACGCTCTATCAAATCCTGTCCGGCCAGAATCAGGTCAACTACCAACTGCAAGGCAGCCTCGATGTCGGCAGTTCGCTCCCGCTGCTGCAACAGGCAACTATTCCGCTGAATCGCTCCGGCGTTTTGAATATTTCGCGGTGATACGAAGAACAATACGTCGGGCAGTGGTAAACAGCAACGATAAGCTGCCAGACTATGGCGCATTTTCGCGGATTGTAGCGCCTTCCGCGATGGTGCGCTATTTTTTTCATTGACAGCAATAAGCGCCGAAACGGAACGTGGTCGGCGTGTCGTATAAAATGGAAAGCCCTGGTTAGCGTGAAAAACGATGATCGGGCTGAAAATCAAAGGAGAACGTATGTTTTTATCTATTGAATGGTGGTGGTTCGGCGTGATCATGCTCTGCGTCGCCACCGTCTTGCCGCTTGCGGCGCTGACGAAAGACCGGCGCTCGTTTCGGCGGGCATCGCTGATGCTGACGATGGCAGCGTTAGCGGAATTGTCGCTCTTCGCGGTGGGAAGCGTCGCGACCAACCGGACGTTGACGGCGTCATTCGTCGAGCTTGCGCCGAACATCGCGCTCACGTTTCAGTTTGACCGGCTGGCAGGGTTTTTCCTGCTGATTATCACGCTGGTCGGCCTGACAGTTGCGATCTATTCGCTGCATTATATCGAGCATGAGCACAGCGCCATCAAAAAAAATCTGCATGTCGCGCTGATGAACGGGTTCATTCTCTCCATGCTGTTAGTGGTTGCTTCGGCCAACACCATCGCCTTTTTGGTCTTCTGGGAATTGATGTCCATCTGCTCGTTTTTTCTCGTGATGTTCCATTACGAGGAAGCCGAAACCAGAAAAGCGGGGCAGTTTTATTTCATCATGACGCAGCTCAGCACGGTCTTTTTGATGTTTGCCTTTCTCGGCATACACGCGCTGACCGGCTCATTCGACATTGTCGCCATCGGCAGCGTGCCAGCGCCGCTTCTGCCGGTGATTCTATTAGCGCTGTTTGTCGGCTTCAGCATCAAAGCAGGCATCATTCCGGTGCATAAATGGCTGCCTTACGCGCATCCCGCCAGCCCCTCGAACATTTCGGCGCTGATGTCGGGCGTCATGCTGAAAGTCGCGGCCTATGGCTTGCTGCGCTTTGCGTTCGCGACGGCGGATCGCCCGCTCTGGTTCGGCATTCTGCTGCTCGTGACCGGAACGATCTCGGCGATTCTTGGCGGTCTGTATGCCCTAAAAGAGCTTGATATCAAACGAATGCTCGCATATCACAGCATCGAAAATATCGGCATCGTGTTTATCGGCCTCGGTCTGTCGGTCATTTTCGAATATGCCGGTTTGACGGCCTTAAAGCAATTAAGCCTGGCCGCGACCTGGTTTCACGCCTTAAACCACGCCTTATACAAAAGCTTGCTATTCCTGACCGCCGGGTCGATCGCTCATGCCACCGGCACGCGCAACATGGAAAAAATGGGCGGACTCGTCAAAATCATGCCATACACGGCGATCATCTTTTTGATCGGCTCGGTCGCAATTTCCGCGCTGCCACCGCTGAATGGCTTTGCCAGCGAATTGATGATTTTTCAGGCCATGTTCGCGGCGGGCGAATTGCCAAATCCGTTTCTGCATATCCTGCTGATGGCCTGCCTCGCGATTTTCGCGCTGACCAGCGCCCTCGCGTCGGCCTGTTTTGTCCGGGCGTTCGGCGCGGCGTTCCTTGCACTGCCGCGTTCGGAAGAAGCGGCTCGCGCCCATGAAGTCGAAACCGGCATGATTCTCGGCCCGGCGTTGGCGGCCTGCTGCTGCGCCGCGCTTGGCGTCTTCTCGGCGCAACTTTTCGCCTGGTTCGGCGTGCCGATGCCGATTCCGAATCTGTTGTTCGTCGCTATTGTGATTCTGCTGATGCTGGCTGGCATTGTGTTCGCGCTGAAACAGAAGGGCGTTGCGCAATCGAGCCGCGTGACGGAAACCTGGGGCTGCGGCCTGATTGAGCAGACGAGCCGCATGGAATACACGGCGTCTGGCTTTTCAGAGCCGATTCTGACGATATTCGACACGATTTACGGCACGAAAAAAGAGGTCAACAAGTCGTATTTCGACTGGTTCGACGCCTATTTCCGCAAAGGTTCGGCCAAAATCACGACGGCGCAATTTCACGAAGAATACCTCTATCAGCCGATTGCCGACGTATTTATGAAACTCTCAGGATTTTTGACGCGCATCCAGTCCAGCGTCGAGCCTGACGCCTACATTCTGGTGCTGTTTTTAACCAGTTTAGCGTTGATTTTTATCGGAGGCGTTTCACTTCCTAACATTTTTTGATCACCCACCCCTTGCCCCTCCCAGGAGGGGAATGTCAGGCAGAGTCGCCTCGATCCGCGATTCCCCTCCTGGGAGGGGCAAGGGGTGGGTTGAAAAATTATGTTAGGAATTGAATCGGAGGCGTTATTATTTTATGATGACATCATTCCTTTTTATTATCGTGAACACGGCGTTTGTCCTGGCGGTGTCGCCGCTGTTCATCAGCCTGATCAAAAAAGTCAAAGCGTTCTGCCAGCGCCGCCAGGGGCCGCCGCTGCTGCAAACCTACTACAACCTCGCCAAACTCCTGAAAAAAGAAACGGTCTATTCATCGAATTCGTCGTTCATCATGCGAATCACGCCCTATCTGAACATGAGTGTCGTTCTGACGGCGTCGCTCGCCGTGCCGTTTCTGTTCATTCCGCGCAGCATGGCAGGCGTCGGCAACGAGCTGCTCTTTTTGTATCTGCTCGCGTTCGCCAAATTTTTTATGGCGCTCGGCGGATTGGACGCCGGCAGCACGTTCGGCGGCATGGGAAGCTCGCGGGAAATGGCTTTATCCGCAATCTTCGAGCCAACCGTGATCATCGTCTTTGCCGCGTTAGCTTATGTGCTGAAAACGCTCGATCTGCACCAGATGTTCGCGCAATCTGGCTCAAATCTGCTGATGCTCGAACATCCATCGCTCTTTTTAAGCGGCCTGTCGCTCTTTATCATTCTCATCGTCGAAACGGCGCGGATTCCGATGGATAACCCGGAGACGCATCTCGAATTGACGATGGTGCATGAGGCGATGATTCTCGAACAATCCGGCAAAAACCTGGCGTTGATGGAGTGGTCGCACGCTGTCAAACAAACGCTGCTGATGGCGGTGCTGCTGAACGTGCTGCTGCCGAGCGGATTGGGATTTTCGCTGCTCAGCATTCCGGCGGCGGCGCTGATTTTTCTGTTCAAAGGCGTGGCGCTCTCCGTCGTGGTCGGCGTGTTCGAATCTATGATGGCGAAATATCGCCTGTTCCGGCTGCCGGGGTTGTTTATGGTGGCGTTATTCTTTTCGTTTCTGACGATTATTGTCGAGGTGTTTTTATGATTGATATTTTGTTGATTCTGATTGTCGCAACCGCCTCGTTCATCTTGACGACCCGCCATATCCGGTCGCTCATCACGACGTATGCGATTCAATCGCTGCTCCTCGCCGCGATTGCCGTCACGCGCTATGAACAGGAAAAAAGCGGCGAATTGCTGATGTTAGCGGCGATGACGCTCTTGCTGAAAGTCTTTGTGATTCCGATGTTTTTGCGGCGCGTGCATGAAAGCATGCCGGTCAAGCGCGATATTGGCTTTCATTATTTGCAGCCTGTCTTCGCCATGATCGCCGGCATTTTGATTTTTTTGGCGCTCTATTCGCTGCTGTCGCGCTTCGCGCCGCTGATGCAGGTGGAGAAAGATTCGCTGTTTGTCGCGGTGCTCGGCATTTCGCTGATGTTCATGGGCTTGATCGTCATCTTCACGCGCCTGCAAGCCCTGACCGACATTGTCGGCTATTTGACGATGGAAAACGGCGTGCTGCTCTTCAGCTTGTTTTTTCAAGAACTCCCGTTTATCTTAGAAATCTTAGTGTTGTTAGACCTCGTCGTGCTGATTGTGGTGTCGGCCTTTTTAGCGTTCGGAATTGACGCGACACTGGAAAAATTCCATGAGAAACTGCATCAATTCAGCAACTTGTTCGGGGAGGAATAATTTCTCATGATACTCTATATTTTTCTTACGCTTGTGGTGATGGCGGCGATTGCGTTATCGAAATCGCATGACATGATGAACCTCTGGACAGTTCTTCATGCCGCCTTTGCCCTGATTCTCTCGCTGCTGCTCCTGCGAAAACTGCCCGTCTTTTATTTCGACGCGCAGTATATGTTTATTGATCATTTGAGCGTGTTCGAAATGCTGATTGCCGCGTTCATTTTCTTGATTGCCGCCATCTACGCACGTGGCTATGTTGAAGGAATGCTCCGGCATCAGGAGATGCAGGCCAAAACGATCAAACCGTTTTATCTTGCCCTGAACGCGCTGATGGTTTCGATTCTGTTAGCGTTCTGCTCGAATAACCTCGCGCTGTTCTGGATTTTTACCGAATTGACGACACTCTTTTCGGCAATTCTGATTGTCACGCCGAATGCGAAAGAAAACATCGCGGTGGCGCTGAGTTACGTCTTTATGGCGTCAACCGCCATGCTCTTTTCGTTTATCGGCCTGATTCTGCTGTTTGCAGTCAGCAAAAAGACTCTGGGCGAAGGGACGTTGAACTGGACGACGCTGACGCAGCATAGCGCCGAATTCGCGCCAGCCATGATGTCGCTGGCCGCGCTGTTCATCTTTATCGGCTTTGCCACGAAAAGTGGCGTCGTGCCGTTTCATTCCTGGCTGCCGCACGCGCACGCCATCGCGCCGTCGGTCATCAGCACGATTCTGTCGGCGGTGATGCTGAATGTCGGCATCTACGGCCTGCTGCGCGTCTATGCGATTCTCAAGCCGGCGACTGGCAGCAACGGCGTTTTTTCCACTGTCTGTATCGCCTTCGGCCTGTTGAGCATCGCGCTGTCCGCGCTCACCATGCTGGCGAAAAAGAACCTGAAGCGACTGATCGCCTTTTCCAGCGTGGAAAACATGGGACTGTTGCTGCTTGGAATCGGACTCGGTTCGCCGATTGCGATCTTCTGGGTGCTGTTTCACGTCTTAGGGCATTCATTAGCAAAGGCGCTCATGTTCATGCTGTCGGGCGTGATTCGGCTGGAATATCATCAGATTCATCTTGATGGAGTTGATCATCTGCTGAAACGTCAGCCGCTTGCGTCGTTTGGCTTAATCGTCGGCAGTTTAGCGGTGATCGGGATGCCGCTGAGTCCAATTTTTATGTCGAAAATCGGCCTGATGAGCGAATTGGGATCGCGGTCGCTCCCATTATTGTTTGTGGCGATTGTCCTGTTTATGCTCGTCGGCGCGGCCTTCACGCGCTTCATGCTCACGCTGTTCACGCAGCGGCGCGGCGACCAGAATACGACGCAATTTCAGACGCCGTTCAGCATTCATCTCGCGATTATGATTCTGATTTTCGCGCTGATTCTCTGCGGCGTCGCGCTTCCTTCGCCATTAAAAACGCTGCTGACCGACGCGGTGAGCAATTTGAATATTTAAGGGATGTAACCACAAAACACACGAAATACACGAAAGATCGATATAATACAGCATTGATACCGTACCCAGGAGTGCAAAAGCTTGCTTTTGCGGCCTGACGAAGTCAGGCGATGTCATTCGGCAAAAGCAAGCTTTTGCACTCCTGTTCAATCGCAATAAATAACGCTATTTTCGTGTATTTCGTGTGTTTCGTGGTGCTAATTGACTGACATGAAACGGTTTTCTCATATTGTACAAGAGTATTTTCCGTCGGAAACAGGACGCGACGGAAAAAATCACGACTATTATCTGCCGGTAAAATCCGACGAGGCGTGTCAACGCGCGGCGATGCTGCTGGCTGAGCAGAAGGCGACCTTAATTGCCCTGTTTTGCGTCGAGGCATTCCAGCCTGACGCGTCGTTCACCCTGTTTTACGCCTTCGAGCTTCCTGACACGCCTGATGTCTTGATCTTGCAGCAAGGCTTGCAACAGGAACGCGCCGCCTCAATCGCGCAATGGTTTCCGATTGCGACGCTGCACGAACGCGACATCCGCGACGGATTCGGCATCGAGTTTGAGGGCGCATTCGATACGCGGCGGCTCTTTCTGCATGAAATGTATCCGAACGATTTTCACCCGTTGCGCAAATCGTTTATTAATCAGCCGATGGATTTGACCGGGCAGATTCACGACCACTACGAATTTAAGGAATTCGAAGGCGAAGGCGTCTATCAAATCCCGGTCGGCCCGGTTCACGCTGGCATCATCGAGCCGGGGCATTTCCGCTTCAGCGTGATCGGCGAACAGGTTTTTAATTTAGAAATCCGCCATTGGTACAAACATCGCGGATTGGAAAAGCTGATGGAAGGCAAAACTCCGGCAGATGCCCTGAAACTCGCGGAAGCGATCAGCGGCGACGAAACGGTCGCCAACGCACTCGCTTGCTGCCAGGCGTTCGAAGCGATGTCAGACATCGCCGTCCCGGAGCGCGGCAAGGCGCTGCGAACGATTTTCGCTGAAATGGAGCGGATGTACGCCCTGTTGGGCGATGTGGCCGGAATGCCGGTGGATGTGGCGTTTCCGGTTGGCGCAAGCGCATTTTTTATTTTGCGGGAAGAATTGCTGCGCCGAAATGAACAGTTGGCCGGTTCGCGTTTTATGAAAGGGGCGCTCTCGCTCGGCGGCGTTGCGCGAGATGTCGCTGATGGCGAATTACAGCAGTTGAGCGGCTATCTCGCGACATTCGTGCCACGCCTGCGAGCGGCTGAAAAAGATACGGTGGCGCATTCCGTCGTGTATGATCGTTTTGAAACCACCGGCGTCGTCAAGTCTGAACTCGCCACGCCGTTGAACTTTTCCGGGCCAATCATCAGGGCGGCGGGCGTGAAGCTCGATACCCGCGTCAATCATCCGTACAACAATTACGCCGAATTGATGCGCGACATTCCGACGCAGCCCGACGGCGACGTGTTGTGCCGTTTCCGCCAGAAAGTCGGCGAGATTGCGGCCTCGGCGGAGATGATTCAGCGCCAGATCAGCCGAATGCCCGGCGGCAGCGTCTGCGCCGACACCACCGATATTCGTGACGGTCACGCCCTCGCGCTGGTTGAATCGGCACGCGGGCAGAATGTCCACTGGGTATTCGTTCAAGATGGCGCGGTTTCGCGGTACAAAGTAAAAACGGCCTCGTTCTGTAACTGGCTCGCGATGGAACACGCCACTCCCGGCAACATCGTGCCGGATTTCCCGCTCATCAACAAGAGCATGAACCTTTCGTATGCCGGAAACGATTTATAGGAATAGAACACTGATGAGACTGATTGGGCTGATTTGCACTGATAAAAATAGCTCAAGCGATGCGCATAAAAAATCCGCGAAAATCAACCCAATCAGCCCGATCAGTGTTCTATTTTTTCTATGTTAACAGCGCTCACAAATTTTTTTGCTCCGAAAGTCACCGAACAGATTCGCTTCCGCGATGAGGAGTTCGAGGCGTTGGGGCTACAATTGAAGATGAAAATAGATGCCATCTTCGGCAGGAGTTTCGCGCTCCGCGAAGTGGATGCCGGAAGCGATAATGCGCCGGAAATTGAATTAAATAACCTCAGCACGCCGTATTATGACATCGAGCGCTTCGGCGTGTCGTTTGTCGCTTCGCCGCGTCATGCCGACGCGCTCGCCGTCACCGGGCCGGTCACGCAGAGCTTGGCAGTGGCGTTAAAAAAGACGTATGACGCCACGCCCGCGCCGAAGCTCGTGATTGCCATCGGCGATGACGCCTGCGACGGCGGCCTGTTTAAAGGCTCGTATGCCGTGTTAGGCGGCGCGGAAAAGGTCGTACCGGTTGACGTGAAAATCCCTGGCAATCCGCCGACGCCGCTTGACATTATGAAAGGGTTATTAGCGTTGATGAACCTGCTTCAACGAGGCGCGTGATGAAAAAATTGATTATCGCAATTGACGGCCCGGCGGGATCGGGCAAAAGCAGCATCGGCGATATGCTCGCCGAACGCTTAGGATACGCGCATATCAGCACCGGTTCGATTTACCGGGCAATCGGCTGGAAAGCGCATCAATGCGGCATTTCGCTTGCGGATGTTCCGGCGTTGGTACACCTGATTGAGGAGACGACGATTGAATTTCGACGCAATGCTGATGGCAGCCTGGCGGTCGTGCTGGACGGAAACGACGTGTCACACGCCATCACGACGAACGAAGCCGGCATGTTCGCCTCGACAGTTGCCGCAATTCCTGAAGTACGAACGGGTTTGCTTTCATTACAGCGGCAGGCGGGCAAAAATGGCGGCGTTATTCTCGATGGCCGCGACATCGGCACGGTCGTCTTTCCCGACGCTGACGCGAAATTCTATCTCGACGCCTCAGCGGAAGCCCGCGCCAAACGCCGCTTTCTGCAACTTCAAGAGCAGGGGCGCGAGGCGAATCTTGAGCAACTGATTCACGACATCAAAAAACGCGATTTCGACGACTCCAATCGCGCCGTCGCGCCACTGCGCAAGGCAGATGACGCCATGCCCATAGACTCAACTAACATGAGCCGAGAAGAGGTCGTGAATACGATGCAGGAATATATTGATCGACTCTCGGACAGGGCTGCGTCATAGCCTGCCGCGAACAGCCTTATCCGCAAGTTTCTGTGCCAATTGGGATATCGGCGCTACAGCAGCCGTGCCGCCGACGCCCCTCTTCAGCCTTTTAATGCGCGACGCGGCGATCAATGACGCGCACGGCTTTACCTTGCGCTTCGGGAATGGAATCCGGCTCGACGAGCTTAACTTTCGGCGTAAAAAGCACTTCGCTTTTCAGGGCGTTCGTAATCTTCTGTTGAAGCGCGGTTAAGCCCTTGACATCGCCGAGGAAAAAATCGTCGCGCACTTCGACGTTCACGGTCATCACGTCAATATTTTCGACGGTTTCCAACTCGATCTGATAATTCGTGCCAACTTCGGGAATGCTCATCAGCACAGCTTCGACCTGCATCGGGAAGACGTTGACGCCTTTGATAATCAGCATGTCGTCGCTGCGACCTTTGATGCGAGCAATCCGGCGGTGCGTGCGTCCGCATGGACATGGCTCGGACGAAATTGAGGTCAAGTCGCGGGTGCGATAGCGAATCAGCGGCATCGCCTCGCGGGTCAGGGTGGTCAGCACCAATTCGCCGATTTCGCCGTCTGCGACCGGTTCGAGCGTGTCAGGATTGATCACTTCGACGAAATAACTGTCTTCCCAGATATGCAAGCCGTTCTGTTCCGGGCATTCGAACGCCACACCCGGCCCGTACATTTCTGATAACCCATACGAATTGAACGCTTTGACGCCGAATGCGTCTTCAACCCGTTTGCGGGTATGTTCGGTGTGTGGCTCTGCACCGAGAAACGCGATGCGCAGATGCAAATCGCGTGGATTGACCTTTTCTTCCTCAAACACGGAGATCATGTGCAGCGCGTAACTCGGAATAATATGAATCACCGAGGTCTGGAAATCCTTCATGTAATGAATCTGGCGTTTGCTATTGCCTGAGCCAGCCGGGACGGTCAGCATCCCAAGCAATTCCGCGCCGTAATGAAAGCCCAATCCGCCGGTAAACATGCCGTAGCCGCTCATATTCTGAAACACGTCACTGTTGCGCGCTCCGGTCATATACATGCACCGCGCCATCAAATTCGCCCAATCGCGAATGTCAGCGGCAGTATGGAAAATCACAGTCGCCTGCCCGGTCGTGCCGGACGAGGAATGCAAACGCACGACCTCAGTTTTCGGCACCGTCAAAAAGCCGTAGGGATAGCCATTGCGCAAATCCTGTTTTGTCGTAAATGGCAGGCGTTTGACATCGTCAAGTGTGTTGAGATCGTCGGCGGTGATGCCGCGCTGCTGATAGAGTTGCTGATAATAGGGCGACGTGATTGCCCGGCGCACAGAGGTCTGCAACCGGGATAGCTGTAGCGCTCGGAGCGCTTCTACGGGCATGGTCTCAAGTTCTTGCTGCCAATACATGACTGACTCCTTCCTGATTGTGTTAATCGTCGTCAAAAACGTTCAAATTCCTGATCGCGTTCATCGCCAGCCACATGGTTTCCTGTCAAATGAAACAAACCGCTAATTTGAGATTTTTTAAGCTGCGCCGGGGCATTCGCCGACGTAACCTGAGATTGAGGCTGCGCATACGCTCGAAGTTCGTTCAACTGCTGTTCGAGTTCATTAATCCGCTGCAATAAATCTCCTTCTTCCGTTTTATCCTTGGTAGGCTCTTCCTCTTTCACGGTAAAGAACGCCATCGCTTCTTGCAAATGGATCGCTTGCGCCGTCAAGGTTTCGATGGTCGCCGACACCTCTTCCGCCGTAGAGGCATTCTGCTGGGTCACGCTGTCTAATTGTTGAATGGCGAGGTTGATATGCTCCGCTCCGGTGGTTTGTTTCTGACTGGAGGCCGCAATCTCCTTGACGAATTCGGCAGTCTTTTGGCTATTCGGCGTGAGCCGGTTTAAACACGCGCCTGCCTGTTCAGAACGAATCATGCAATCTTTGACCAACCGCTGAATTTTATCTGCGGCATTCCGACTCAATTTCGCAAGTTCGCGAACCGACGACGCGACAACAGCAAAGCCTTTGCCATATTCCTGAGCGCGGGCAGCTTCTATCGTGGCATTCATGGAAAGAATATTCGTTTGATTGGCGATTTCTTGAATGCTGGAAATTTCATCAACGATCATCTGCATCGCTGTGATAATTTCGTTGACGGCCTGACTTCCTTCCAGAGCGTCATGCGCGGATTGCGCCGCCATCGCTTCCGCCGCTTTCGCATTGTCCGCATTTTGCCGGATATTGGCGGCCATCTCCTCCATAGACGAGGAGACTTCTTGCGATGCGGCAGCCTGCTCTGATGCGCCTTCCGACATCTGCTCAGCCACGATAGTCATTTCCCGGCTTTTTAGCGCGACCTGTTGAGCGGCAGCCTTCACGTCGCGCACCGTACCGCTCAGATGCTGCGCCATTGACGCAAAAGCTCCGGTCAAGACGCCGATTTCATCGGCTGAACGGACGAACGGCAGGTGAATATCCATTTCGCCGTTCGCAATCTGCTGCGCCGCGTGCGAGAGGGCGATAAGCGGGCGTACCGTCTTGATAGCGCCGTAGCTGAGCAACAACAGAATGACACCGATGGCAGCGGATAAGAGCATAACAAACTGTCGGGAGGTCTGCACTCGCACATGAATGTCGCTTCGAATTGTCTCAGCGGCCAACACGTTTTCCTGATTGCGGGAGCGCAGGGCATTCAGCGCCTGCTCTTTCGTCTGTCCGGCCAGCGCGAGCTGCTCCGAAAATGTGCGCTGCGCGGTTTGATATTGGCCGATCTCCTCTTTGTAACGGGTGATGATTGCCACTAATTGCTCCCCTTGTTTCGCAATCTCAGTGTCTTTATTCGAGGTGACGGTTCCAAAACGAGAAAGCAGCGAATTGATTGTGTTAAAAACCGCCGGTTCTTTGGCCGGTTCTTCAAGATTCTGAGCACCTGTTTTTTGGAGTTCGTTCACCGCTTTGACAATTTGCAGAAACGTGCTTCGATACCCCGCCGACATGGCTTGCAATTGTTTCAACTGATTGAGATACAGGACGTTTCCGGCGTTATCTGTTTCGATTTTTTCGCTGAGAATATCTTCGAGCATCTCGACATTGAAGATAAAATCATCCTCGATGCCGGTAAATTCTGCCGAACGCTGCTTGATGAGAGCCGCCTGCTCAAGCACCGCCGAAAGTTGCTGCGTAAATTGCTGGATCAGGGTTTGCAATTCCGCATTGGCCTCCTGAGAGGTCAACGAGCGAAGTTGCTCTTGCAACGCCTGCAACCGCGCCGCCCCCGCTTCGCTCTGATCGGAAAAAATCACCGTCACTAATTCAGCAAACAGCGTCGTCAATTCCTGGCTGGATTCGCTATTTTTGATGATACGGGCGAGATTCTGATCGAGGATTGTCGTCGTGAGCGCATCCATTTTTTGGAAGGATATAAAAACCACCGCTACAATTGCGCCTAACGCAAGAATCACTAAACAATCAAAGGCCAGAAATTTTGTGGTAATTCCCCATCGAACGAACGAGCGGCGTTGTGACATACTCTCGCCTCCAGGTGTCATTTGTTTCTGTCAGCGACCCTGAGGTCGCTGACAGAAACGCGATGTTATTCGTTATTTCCCCTCAAATAAGACAAATTCGCCTTGCTTGACTTGCAGCAGCGCATATTCTCTGGCGACATCGCCATGCTCGCTGAAGACGATTTTGCCGGTTACGCCGGAAAACTCTTTGATCGAGGCTAACGCCTGCTGAATGGCCTTTCGATCCACGCCTCCTTGTTTAATCGCGTCTGCCAACACATTCATGGCGTCATAGCCGACGGCAGCAAACCAACTTGGGGGAATTTGATACGCCGATTGGTAGGTGGCGATAAAGTTCTGCACTTCAGGGCGCGGGTCTTTTGGGAAAAAAAGCGCGATGGCCAATAAATTTTCTACAGCGTCGCCGCCGAGTTTCAGGAATTCGGGGGTATATAGCGCGGACACTCCCGCTAAGAGGACATCATCCCAGCCATCTAATTGACGTTGTTTGGCGATGCCAACCGCATCAGGCAGCATCGAGGCGAGAAAAATCATGTCTGGCTGCGCTGCCCGAAGGCTTTTGAGCGTTGCGCTGAAATCCGTCGTCCCATCGAGATAAGATTCCGTCGCGACAATTTCTGCGCCGAGTTGCGTGGCCTCTTTGATAAAATATTCTTTCGCCGCAACGCCCCAATCTGTTTCAAGGTATGCGATAGCGATGCGTTTTTTCCCCATTCGTTCAACCGCGGCGCGAGCCATGAACGCAGACTCTCTCGTGCCGACAATGCCGAAACTGAATGGGCTGCCAGGCGCAAACGACGGGTGCGAGGAGGTCGGCGATAATTGTACCATCCCCGCCTTATCGTAAATCGGCTGCGCCGCCATCGAGCAGCCGCTCGTGAAATCCCCAATTTCTGCGACGATCTTGGGATTACTGATGAATTTTCGGGCAACCCGTTTGGAGATATCGGGAGCGCCCTGGCTGTCGCCAATAATAATCTCAAGCGGACGTCCTTGAATGCCTCCGGCCTCGTTTATTTGTTTCACTGCTAATTCAACGCCAGTGTGAATACTTTTCCCGGTTTCGCCATATTGCCCGGTCATTGGAACGGATAGACCAATAACAATCGGGTCTTGCGCGTGACTTGTTCCTGAAAATACGAGCCATCCAACAACAGCGATAATTGCTCCGTCCATCCATCGTTTCATAGCGTTCTCCTTTTTGAATGATTGCGCAAAAACATCATTTATATGACCGCTTTTGCGTCGGAAATAAATATTGATGGTTTACAAGGCGCGACCTGGAAGTGAGTAAGTATTATTCGAAGTTTCCTATCCTGCAAGGACGAAAAATCAGACGTTTCTTTATATTATGCCGACGAAAGAGAACGCAAGAGAATTTTGATGTTTTTTTGCATCTCCGCGTTTTTGCAAGCGAAGTGTAAGTCGTGACGATTGAGGTGGTGAACCGGAATGGCTGTCAGGCGCCTGAAACAGGCGTCTGACGTTCTTTTTTATTTGGCGAATTCGTCCAGCAAGCCGCTCATCAGGCGGTTAATCATGGCAAAACGCTGCGGCCTTGCCATCATCGCTTCCGCGGATTGAATGAACGGCGCGGCGACTAATTCATCGCCACAATTCACGATAAGCTGCATCGCGCTTTCCGGCGTCGTTTCTAAATGAAATTGCAAGCCGACGACATGATCGCGATACGAAAACGCCTGATGGCGGCACACCTCGCTCTGCGCCAGCCATGCCGCGCCATCCGGCAAATCGAACGTTTCGCCGTGCCAGTGGAATGCCTCTGCCCCGGATGGCACGTGCGCAAAGAAGCGCGAATGATGGCCTGCATCGGTCAATTCAATCGGAAACCAGCCGATCTCTTTCTGCGCGTTGCGATACACCGTCCCCCCAAGCACGGTGGCAATCAATTGCGCTCCGAGGCAGATGCCAAGCACGCGCTTTTCCGCCTGAATCGCGTCGGCAATAAACCGCTTCTCGCTGACTAAAAACGGAAACTCGCTTTCGTCGTTCACGCTCATCGGCCCGCCCATAATGACTAATAAATCAAACGTATCAAGCGCGGGCAGCGCATCGCCCTGATACAAACGCGACACCGTGACCGAATCGCCCCGATTCGCCGCCCATACCGCAATGCTTCCCAATCCCTCGAACGGGACATGCTGTAAATAGTGAATTTTCATACAGTTCGCTCCTTGTGACTCCCTCCATGACAACGCCTCGTGGAGGCGGCGCATTTTGGCAATCTTTTTTCGCGAAAAAGAACAATTTGCGATCAACCCAAACCTTACAGGTTTTTGAAACCTGTGAGGTTTTTATGAAAAAGATTGACAGCGCAACCGCATCTGAAAAGCTGTGAATTTCTCTCGAAACCGTTCCCTTCAACAAACTCAGGGAACGGTTCAGTTGGTTCGAACCTTGTCATGGCTTTTCGAATATTTAATTAGGTGAATGTATGGCCTTACTTTCGCTTCAAAACGCACGCATCGCCTTTGGCGGGCAGCAATTATTGGATAATGTCTCGTTGCATATCGAAAAAAATCAGCGAATATGTTTGCTCGGTAGGAACGGCGAAGGGAAATCCACGCTGTTGAAAATTCTCGCCGGGGAAATCGCGCCGGATAGCGGCGAATTGCATAAAGACCAGAGCGTCCGCGTGTCTTATTTTACGCAGACGATTCCGCAAGATATTACCGGCACGGCCTTTGAAATTATCGCGCGCGGTTTGGGCAAACGCGGCGAATTGATTCTCAAATATCACGACGAAGAACGGCGCGGTTCGGCAGATCATCGCTTGCTAAATGCGCTGCATGAAGAGATGGACGCGCATCAGGCGTGGTCGGCGTTGGAGGCGATTAACAAGGTCGTCTCGCAGTTATCGCTTGATAGTGAGTGGAAATACGCTGAATTGTCGGGCGGGCAGAAGCGGCGCGTACTCTTGGCGGCGGCGCTCGCCTCCGAGCCGGACGTGCTGCTGTTGGATGAACCGACCAATCACCTCGATATTCAAACCGTCGCCTGGATGGAAGATTTTCTGATCCGGCTCGGCGTCACGCTGCTCTTTGTCACGCATGACCGCATGTTTCTACGGCGGCTCGCAACGCGCATCATCGAATTAGATCGCGGCGAGTTGGCCGACTGGTCGTGCGATTACGATACGTTTCTTCAGCGAAAACAGGCATTATTGGAAAATCAGGAAAAAGAATGGGAACGATTCGATAAAAAACTCGCGCAGGAAGAAATCTGGATTCGGCGCGGCATCAAAGCCCGACGGACGCGCAACGAAGGCCGCGTGCGGGCGTTGATGGCGATGCGGGAAGAGCGCCAACAGCGGCGGCAGCGCGAGGGCGTGGCGTCGCTGAAGTTGACGGACGCGCAAAAATCGGGCAAAATTGTGATTGAAGCGCAAGGTGTCTGTTATGAATATGACCACAAACCGCTAATTCGAAATTTCAACGCAATTGTGGCGCGTGGTGATAAAATCGGCGTCATCGGGCCGAATGGCTGCGGCAAAACCACGCTGATCAATCTGTTGATTGGCAATCTCGCGCCGCAGGCCGGAACGATTAAACTCGGCACGAATCTCGCGATTACCTATTTCGACCAGTTGCGCGAGCAGATTGACGAGAACAAAACCGTCTGGGAAAATGTCGTGGATTCCGGCGATTTCGTTATCATCAACGGCCACAAAAAACATATTATTTCGTATCTCGAAGATTTCCTGTTTACGCCGGAACGCGCCAAAACGCCGGTCAGCCATCTTTCCGGCGGCGAGCGCAACCGGTTGCTATTGGCGCGATTGTTCACCAAAGCGTCGAATCTGCTCGTGCTGGATGAACCGACGAACGATCTCGACGCCGAAACGCTCGAATTGTTAGAAGAATTGCTCGTGGACTTTGCCGGGACGATTTTGCTGATTTGCCACGATCGGACGTTTTTGAATAATGTCGTCACCAGCACCTTTGTGTTTGGCAAAGACGGGAAGATCGAAGAATTCGTCGGCGGTTATGACGATTGGCTCAGGCAGCGGACGCCCGACGCGCCGCCTCTGGCTGCTGAGAATACTGACAAGAAAAAACAGTTCAAAGAAGCGCAAAAGGCCAAACAGAAGCGGAAACTCTCGTTCAGCGAACAGAAAGAGTTAGGAAAACTTCCGACGCTGATTGACAAATTAGAACAGGAACAGGCCACGTTGTCGCTAAAAATGGCCGAATCCAATTTTTATCGCGATGTTGACGCGGTGAAAACCGCCAACGCGCGTTTAGCGCAAATCGAGCAGGAACTTCTGAGCGCTTACGAACGCTGGGAATTTCTTGAAGCGATTGCGAATTGATATGAAAATTGAACGATGGCAGCGGAATTTATGTTTTTTATGGATCGCGCAGACGGTTTCCATTACCGGTTTCTCGTTTGCCATTCCTTTCGCTCCGCTGTATTTGCAAGACCTCGGCGTGACTGACCCAAAACAACTACGTCTCTGGTCAGGGTTGTTTTCCTCGATTGCCGGGTTGACGATGACGATTATGACGCCATTCTGGGGATATTTGGCCGACCGGTTCGGACGCAAGCCAATGACGCTCCGCGCCAGTCTCGGCGGCGCGGTTGCGCTGCTCGGCATGGGATTGGTGCGGACGCCGGAAATGCTCCTGCTCTTTCGCCTGATTCAAGGCGCATTTACCGGCACGATTACCGCGTTTTTGACATTAGCGGTGGCGGAAAGCCCGAAAGAGCGTACCGGCTTTGTGGTCAGCGTGATGAATTCCGCCGTCTTTTTAGGCACGGCGATTGCACCGCTGATTGGCGGCGCGTTAGCTGACCACTTCGGCTTTCGCCTGACCTTCTTAATTTCAGCCGGTCTGCTCTTCCTTTCCTTTTTGCTGTCCGTCTTCTTCATTCACGAACGCGCCGCGCCGCAACAACAGATGGCGTTTTCTTTTTGGGCTGATACAAAGGCCATTCTGACGATTCGCGGCGTTGCGTCGATTATGGGCATGATCTTTCTGTATAGCGCGTGCCGCAATATTCATCAACCGGTGCTTCCTCTGTTTATTCAGGACATTTCAACGGATCCCGGACGACTCGGCGCTCAAACCGGTCTGGTGAGTTCGCTGGCGGGCGTGGCGTCGGTGGCGGCGGCAGTTGTCATGGGGATAGTGATAGATCGAGGCCGCTGGGGAATTGGCACGATGAGCGCGTTTGTGGCGGCGTTGTTTGCCAGCGGGCTGTTTTTCGCGCAAACGGTCTGGCAGCTTGCCCTGCTATATAGTGTCACTGCCATGTTCATCGGCGGCATAGACCCCCTGTTAAAAGTGATGCTGACGCGCAGCGTTCCGCAAGCCAAAAGCGGCTCGGCGTTCGGATTGAGCGGCAGCGCGATTTCCTGCGGCTGGTTTTTCGGGTCGCTATCAGGCGGAATGCTCGCCGCAATCATGGGACTGCGCCCGGTGTTTCTCGTGATTGGCGTATTTTTAGCGGCGATTGCGGTATTGTTGACAAAATTAGTCAGAAAAGTCAGGCGAGAAAAAACAAATGAATGACATGCCGAAGGGGGGACTCGAACCCCCACGGATCTCTCCGCTACCCCCTCAAGATAGTGTGTCTACCAATTCCACCACTTCGGCTTTGATGTGTGGCAACATAAAAAGCCCCTATGTTTGATGTCAACAAAAAAATGCGTGGCAATCATCTTTTTCGGAGATGTTGCGCGATTTTAGAACGAAATGTTTTGCGTGCCTTGACAAGTCTCGTTCTACGCTTTATATTGAATGTCAATATAGAGGCTGTTACAATACCCCGTACCGCCGACGTCCTCGTTGGCAATATGGGCGAACGGGAACGTTCGCGGTACAGGCATATCCGTCAAACACTCCTTGCAAAACCCTACACGGATTTTATGTAAGCACGGATATTCGGGCTTGTGCTGAATATCATTGATGTTCGCGAAACAACAACCTGAAAAATTTATTCGTTGTGACTGAAATCACATCCACAATCAACCCATAACAAGCGATGATAATTAAAATTTTTACGACCGGCGGCACGATTGATAAAATTTATTTCGACGCCAAAAGCGAATTTCAGGTGGGCGAGCCGCAAATCGCCGAGGTTTTGACGGAAGCGAACGTGACGTTTGCGTTCGAAGTGGAATCGGTGCTGCGCAAAGATAGTCTCGATATGACAGATGACGACCGCCAGTTGATTCGGACGCATGTCGAACAAGACGCCTGCGAGCGAATTCTCGTGACGCACGGCACGGATACGATGATTCAAACGGCGTTGGCGCTACGGGAGATTCCGGGAAAAACGATTGTGCTGACTGGCGCGATGCAGCCGGCGCGATTGCGCGTCAGCGACGCCTTCTTCAATATCGGTTTTGCGATTGCGGCGGCGCAATTAATGCCGCCGGGCGTATATATCGCCATGAACGGCGAAATTTTCGATCCGCGTTTCGCTCGAAAAAACGTGGCAAAACACCAGTTCGAAACGATAACGCAATCTTAAAAAGATGCTGAGAGCGCGCGTTCCCCGCGCGGTTTCACATTGGCTGAATATCGCGAGGCAGCAAGTTCTTCCATACATTGGAATAGCGCTTTGTAAAGCTGGCAATTTGGATCTTTGCGCAGCAGGTCCTGATAGGTCGTGAACGTGCGAATCGGGCAGCCGCCGTGACAGACGGTGAGGTATTTGCAGTCAAGGCAATCTTCGTGTTGAATCAGATGTTCAGGGCGTTTGAGAAAACGCTGGCGCGCCGGGCTGGTACGGATCAGTTCGCTTAAAGAATTTGCGGTAAAAATATTGCCAAACCAATAATCCGGGTAGCTCGTGACCCAGCAATCACATTGAGCGACATTGCCCCTCGCGTCTATGCAGAGAAATTCATCTGCGCAATTTTCCCGCCAGATGCAGAGAATGCAGGCGTCATCTCCTTGAAAATAATGCAATAATTCATAAAACGGGCCGAGTTTGACGCCCTGTTGATAGCCGCGTTCAAGCCAGATATGCGCGAGATCAATGAAAAAGCGGCTGAGTTGTTCCTGATCCATCTGCAAGTCGCGTTTCACCTGATTCGGTTCGCCGCCGGGAAACGGCGTATTGATCTGAAAACTGTTCAGCCCCACTTCTTCGACAAAATAGTTGTAAAAACGCTCCGCGCCCGCTCCAAGCGTTTCCTGATGCGGAATGGCGATTGTGGAGACCTCAATGCCGGCTTCATGCGCCAAACGAACATTTTGCTCCCAGATGCGCGTGTATTTTTCCGGGCTGCTGCCGCTTTTGCGACGATACCGGTTCGGGTAATCCATCGAAGAGCCGACATTCCCGCCAAAAATCTCGAAGATGACTGAATTCCAGCGTTCGCTGTAATCAATCATGTTGGTCTGCATACAGTGGCGAACGCCGATTTGATGGGCGTCCGCGCGTTGCTGAATGCGCTCGCAGGCTGCGGCGTACCATTCCGGCGGCAGCACCATCACTTCGCCTCCCTGCCAGTAGATCGTCAAGTGTTCGATATGGCGCTCTTCAAGATAATCCAGCGTTTTCTCAATCAATATATCAAGGTTGTCGAGCGATAAGGCATCGCCTGATTTTCGTTCGAAACAATAATCGCAGGCGACATTACATTCAAGCGTTGGCAAGAGAATCAAAGAATAATGTTTCATGAAATGTGGTGTTCTTCTGGAAAGGATTCGAGGTCTTGCCGCAGTTCATTCGCGGCATCGCGCAGGGTTTGCAAGACACGTTGAATGCCGCCGCAGGAATACGAGCGATCCGGCCATTTGAAATAGCCTTTGCAAAGGGCAAAAAATTCACAGCCTGCGCATTCTCGCTGTTCACGCCCCAATTCCTGCGCAAATGCGGCGACAAAATCATCGGCGGCAGGCACATTTTCAAAGCGCGGAGCAATCAATTCCCGTCCGTCTTCGGCGATATAGCGCTGATAGGCGGGGTCTTCATCCTGAATTGTCCAAAGCGACGCCTCTTGTTGATGGTAATAGGCTAACAGCACGCTCTGGAAGAATTCTATCGGCTGCGAGGCAGTGGATTGATGGAGGTAGAGTTCTGCAAGAGAGAGCATTTCATCAATCAACGCTGCCCCAGGCTGTCCGGGAAGGAGTTTGACCGCAAAATGTAGGGAAATCGCTAACTTCGCCGCCTTGCCGAAACCGGGAACGACCGGGATGGATACGCGCACGGGATGCGAGCCAAGCAGTTTGGCATAGCGGTATAACTGTGGAAATTCAACGGACGGCTCGCGCATGACCACATCAACAGGAAACCCGATTTTCCAGGGGCGCAGTTCGCCCGCGTTTTCCTGCAATGCGTGAATCTGGGCATGCACGAGCCGCTCTAACACGCCTTCTGAGAGGTGCGCGGTAATATCGTCAAACCTGTTGGCGCGGAGAATAAGGTTGTGATCGCGATATTGCTCGATCAGCGTGACGGGAATATTATAAATCATGTGTTCACCGTGACCGTCCACCGCCGCCGCTGCTGCGACTCCCTGAACTTGATCGGCTGCCGCTGCTACTCCGACTGCCACTGCTGCTATTCGACCAACCGCCGCTGCGACTGCCACCGCTGTTCGACCAGCCCCCGCCGCCGCCATTCGCCCAACCACCGCCGCCATTCCGATTCGCCCAACCGCCGCCGCCATTATGCCAGGCGCTGCCGCTATTGCTCCATCTGCCACCGCCATTCAGCCAGCCGACACCGCTGTTTCCCCATGAGCCGCCGCGATAATTTGTCCAGTCGTCATCGTAATCGTACCACGAGCCGCCGCTATCCGACCACGCGACGCATCCAGGCAACATCGCGGAACTTGCGCTGCCGAGCAACACACTGCCAATAACGACCTTCGACCATTTTTTGAGGCTGAGCAGATACTCTCTCCGGCTCATGGTCTGTTGCTCTTCAGTTTCCAGAGGTTCTTCTACTGAACTAACGAGTTTCGTCTCATTCATATATGAATTCTCCGTAAGTGTTTATGTACCGCCGACGTCCTCGTCGGCCTGAACATCTGGTCTCGTGGAAAAGCCGACGAGGACGTCGGCGGTACGGATAGCCGTCACATATCATGATCCCCTGTACGTAAACAGTTACACTTCTCCTTTTATGCTTTGTTTAGCAGCGAATATATGGGGAATTTTAAAGAAGTTGCGCCCAAAATGGCGTTCACAAAAATTACCAGCTATTGATCCAACTGCCGCCATTGCCCCAGCCGCCATTCCCCCAACTGCTGCCGTTGTGCCAACCGCCGCCATTCCCCCAACTGCCGCCGCCGTAATTTCTCCAACTGCCACCTCCGCCGTTGCCCCAGCCGCCGCGACTATTGCCCCAGCTACCGCCGCCGCCGTTCCCCCAGCCGCCGCGGCGATTTGCCCAGCCGCCAGCCGCGGCGTTATCGCTGATTCCAGCCATGATGCCGCCGAAAAGCACACCGCCGATGACAACTTTCGACCATTTTTTCAGGCTCAACAGATAATCTCTCCGGCTCATGATCTGTTGTTCTTCTGTCTCAAGAATGTCTTCTGCGGAAGAGATATAGTCTGTATCATTCATAGCACCGTCTCCCCTGAACATAAAATTTTCATACGCTGTGGCGTAGGTCGAAACGATAATTTCGACCTACAGGATGCTCACCTCACCCGTCAATCCATGCGCCGAGGCCGCGGCGATTCGCCCAGCTATTGCCACCGTTATTGCTCCAACCGCCGCCGCGACGATTCACCCAGCCGCCGGCCTCAGCATTTTGATTGGTTCCGGCCAACAAGCCGCCAAGGACAACGCCGCCAATCACGATTTTTGACCATTTTTTCAGGCTGAGTAAATAGTCTCTGCGGCTCATGCCGCGCTGCTCTTCTGTCGCATGAGATGTGTCTTCGTTGCGAAGATATTCTGTGTCACTCATCGTAAGGTCTCCCTATATTCAAGAACGCCATAACAACCGTGGAGTCCGCTTCGCAGCAGACTCCACAATGACTCACGCGCAGAGGATTACCATCTGTTGATCCAGCCGCCGCCGCCGCCATTAATCCAGCCGCCACCACCGCCGCCATTAATCCAGCCACCACCGCCGCCATTCACCCAGCCACCGCGGCGATTCACCCAGCCTGCTTCAGCGCTATTCGTTCCAGCCAGCATGCCACCAAGCACAACGCCGCCAATCACGACCTTTGACCACTTTTTGAGGCTCACCAGATATTCACGACGACTGAGCAGTTCTTGCTCCTGTTCGACCATCATCTCATCTTTTTTCATGCGAAAACCCTCCAATATCTGAGAGGTGGGCGTAAACGATCTGTCCTGCGTCTGCCGGCATATCTGCTTACGCCGTACCGCTCCCTTTTTGTTATTGCATATTTGTCAAATTGGAGAAATGGAAGGTACGGAAATACCATTGCCCATCAATCTGCTCGAACACCGTCGAAATATTCAGCGCATATTGCCGTTGGACATTTTTCAGATAATCCGTAAAGTTGCACATCATGATCAGCCAGGCGATATTCCCGCGTTGATCAGCTTTGTGCCACGTACATTCGGTCGTCAGCGTGCCGGCATCGTAATCCATAAAAAAATGTTTGTACGCATCCGCGATTTCCTCTTTGCCAGCCCAGGCTTCGCCAGGGCCGGTGCCCATCATGACAATCGTTCCATCAGGCGCGTATGTGGACATAATGGTGTCGAGGTCTTGATCGTTCAACGCTTTATCATGTTTTTGAATCATTTCCATCAACGGGGCGGCAATATCGTCAGGAGCAGCTTTCTCCGCAGCTAGAGCCAGAAATGGGAACCCCATCGTCACCAACGCGATCACCACGAGACCTACGATCTGCATTCTTTTCATAGCCTGTTTCTCCATTTGTCGTATAGGATGACATTTAGGGCGTGGCGAAAAGAGAACGTTTCGTCCACTCGCCGCCACGCGATATATCACCATTGGTTGTTATTTAGCTGCTTTGTCGCTCGGTTTGACATTATAAATAATGGCATATAACACCGGAACGACAACGAGGGTCAGGACTGTCGCAAACGTCAGTCCTGCCATGATCGTGACGGCCATCGCCACGAAAAAGGCGTCAAACAATAGCGGCGCCATGCCAAGCACGGTCGTCGCCGCTGACATCATGACGGGGCGCATCCGGCTGACGCCGGAATCGAGAATCGCGTTATACGCGTCTTTCCCGTCCCGCATATCCACATTGATCTGATCGATCAAGACGATTGCGCTTTTGATCTGCATCCCGACTAAGCTCAATAACCCTAATAACGCCATGAATCCGAAAGGCTGCCCTGTCAACAACAATCCGGCGGTAACGCCTATAATCGCTAATGGCACGGACAACCAGATGACAAGCGGCTGGCGCAGGTTATTGAATAAGAAGATGACGATCAAAATCATCATAATGACAAACAACGGAATGGACGCTGCCAACGCCCCCTGAGCATCTGCCGAATTTTCGTATTCGCCGCCCCACTCCATTTTATATCCTTCGGGCAAGGGGATCGCACTGATTTTCGGCATAATCCGGGCAAGCGCTTCGCTGGCCATCCCTTCGCGGGGATTGCACTTGGCGGTGATGGTGCGCTGCCGGTCGCGACGGAAAATCACGGAATCGTCAAGCACGGTTTCGAATCCCGCGATCACCTGCTGTAACGGAATATGTCTCCCTGCCACCGGACTCCAGATCACTAAGTTTTTAATATCGGAAATATCGAGGCGCTCGGCTTCCGGCGGGCGCGACATAATCGGGATCAGGTTTTTGCCTTCCCGATACACTCCGGCCACCTTTCCATCAAACGCTTCTTGTAGCACGACCGCCACGTCGGGGCGCTCGATGCCGTTATTTCTGGCGGGCACATCCGCCAGAATCGGGCGATAATCTTTGACTTTATCGCGCCAATCAGGCTGAATTCCGATTAATCGCCCATCGTCATGCATAATCTGCAACGCTTGATCAGCTAATTCTCGCAGGATCGTTCTATCCGGACCGCTAAAGCGCACTTGAATTTTGGTCGCATCGCCAGGGCCAAGCATGAACGGATAGACAATCGGGATCGCATCAGGAAATTGAGCTTCCAGGTCTGTTTGCACTTTTGGCAGCAACGCGCCAATCTTCCGATAATCATCAACTTCCACCAACATGTACGCATAGCTGGAATTGGTTTTTTCCGCCGTATAGGTCAGCAGAAAACGCGGCATGCCCTGCCCGACGCTGCTATAGACATGCGTTACGCCGTCAAGCCCGCGCAAATAGGCTTCGGCTTTGATCACTTCCTGTTCCGTATCATAAATATGCGTTCCCTGCGGCAGCCAGAGGTCCACCTGAAACTGAGGTCGAGTGGAATCGGGGAAAAAGCTTTGTTTCACTCGTCCAAAACCGATGATTGCCGCAATCAGCGTCCCGACGGTTAAGATCAGGATGATCCAGCGAAGGCGGAGGCATAACGTTAAGAACCCTCTAAAGACTTTGAAAAAGCCTTTGTTATATGGGTCTTCGTCTTGTCCGCCTGCGGTTTTCGGGTTGGGTTTGAACGTCATCGAGCAAAAGAGCGGCGTGACTGTCACCGCCGTGATCCAGCTTAACATCAGGGAGAACAAGATAACCTGATAGAGCGAGCGACAGAATTCGCCGGTGGAATCCTGCGACGTGCCGATAGCGGCAAATGCCAACACCGCTATCACAGTCGCGCCGAACAACGGAATCGCATTCTGCCCGACAATCTCGCGCACGACTTTCCGCTTTTCTTCGCCACCCTGAATGCGCATCATCATCCCTTCCGTGATGACGATAGCGTTATCCACCAACATGCCGAGGGCGATAATCAACGCGCCTAACGAAATCCGTTCCAGCATCACGCCATTATAATCCATGATGATGAAGGTGCCTAAGATCGTGATCAACAACACCAACCCGATCAAGATCGCTGACTTGAACCCCATAAAAATCATCAACACGATGATTACGATCACAATCGCCTGCCACAAACTGGTGACAAAGCCTTGAATCGAGGTGACGACCGACTCGGATTGGATCGAAATTTTATGAAATTGGATGCCAAACGGCAGCGTGGGGGCAAGTTCTTCCATCCGTTTTTGGAGCGCCTGTCCCATCGTGACGACATTGCCGCCTTGCACGGTCGAAATGGCGAGGGCGACAGCGGGTTGCCCATCGGTGCGCAAAATCGCAGTAGGCGGGTCCTGGTATCCTCTCTTGATTGTGGCAATATCGTTCAACGTGATGAACTTGCGGTCGCTATTCGGCAAAATGCCTCCCTGCGTAATCAGCAGGTCGCCGATTTTTTCGACCGAATCGAATTCACCGGTCGGGCGGAGTTGGAGGTATTCCGTGCCGACATGCACCTTTCCGGCATCAGCCACCAAATTTTTCTCCGCAAGCACTTTATAAATCATTTCTTTCGGCACGCCGAACTGCGCCATTTTTTGGCGAGACATCTCGACATAGATGCGTTCCGGCCTGTTTCCGAAAAAGACAATTTTCGCAACATCCTGCACGGTCAGTAGTTCTCGTTGCAGATACTCCGCAATATCTTCAAGTTCTTTATAGGAATACCCGTCGCCGGTGAGCGCGAAAAACACGCCATAAACGTCGCCGAAATCATCGTTCACAATTGACGGGCCGGCGCCAGGCGGCAATTTGCTTTGCGCGTCCCCCACCTTGCGGCGTAATTCATCCCAGACCTGCGGCAACGTGCGTTTATCGTATTTATCCTTAATATTCGCTGTGACGATGGAAAGCCCCTTCTGGGATTGCGATTCGACATAGTCCAATTGTCCTAATTGCTGCACCGCTTGTTCGACGATTTCCGTGACTTCCTGCTCGACTTCTACGGCCGTCGCGCCGGGATACTGCGTTGTAATGACCGCAGATTTGATCGTAAACTCCGGATCCTCCAGGCGTCCTAACCGGAGATACGAATACACGCCGCCAACAATGAACAGCACGGTCAAGACCAGCGTGCTGGTTTTTTGTGTGAGTGAAAATTCTCCAATATTCATAGTTTGAAATGACGCTCAAGTGAACTGACGCGAAACCCCCCCCGCGCGATTTGAACGAAGCAGCCGCATCAGTCACGGAAGTCACTTACATCTTGTCCAATTCCGGCATCTGTTTAACTTTCATCCCTTCACGCAACGATTTTACACCAGAGATCACAATGACATCGCCTGTGGCAAGCCCATCTGTCACGCGGACACGATCGCCTGCCATGTCGGCGGTCACGATCTGTCGGCGCTGCACCTGCTGCGTGGCAGGGTCAACGACCCAGACACTCGAATTGCCTGCGGCATCTGCAAATACCGCGCTGACAGGGATGTGAAATTCCGCTTTGACTTCACCGGTCTCAGCCGTGCGTTTGGCTCTGATAACAGCGTTCATGCCTGGAATAATCGGAGGTTCGCCCGGTTGATCCATGACGAATCGAATCTGGAACGTCTGGGTTTTGGGGTCGGCTTCGGTTTGAAAAGACTTCAGTTCCACGGGGAATTCTCGTCCGGGATATGCGGGAAAGACGGCCGTGACCTGGACGAGGGTTCCAATCACGGTGCTGATTTTGGCAACATTTTCTCCGGCGCGGGCAAGTTCGTTTTCTGGCACGTCAACCACAATTTCGATGCGTTGCGGGTCCTGAAAGCTGACGATCTTCTGTTTGGCCTGGACAGATTCGTGGTTCTCGACATACTTGCGAGCCACAATCCCGTTGAACGGCGCGCGTAATTCCGTATCAGTGACTGCATTTTGGGCATCCTGCAATTGCGCTTCAAGCCCGCGAATCGTCGCTTGCTGGGCGTCAATATCTTCAGCGCGCGCCCGCTTTCCCTTCAGACATGGCTTGTTTGGCGCTTTCCAGCGCCTGAACCTTCATATCATATTCTGCCTGAATGGTATCTACTTGTTGTTTGGCGACGACTTTCTCTTTATAAAGTTTGCTGAAACGGTCCAAACGAGTCTTCACCTCTTCCACGCTGGCCTCTTTCGCGCTGACATCGGCTTGTAGTTGTGCAATTTCTTCTTTCCGCGCCCCGGCTTGCATCGCTTTGAGTTGAGCGCGTGCGTTTTCTAACGACGAGGAGACCTGTTTGACAACGGTTTTATAATCGCGCGGATCAATCTTCGCAATCAGTTCGCCCTCCTGGACGCGCTGCCCTTCTTTCACAGGAAATTCGATGAGCGTGCCGCTGATGCGAAACGCTAATTCGGCGATTTGCGTCGCCTCGGTTTTGCCAGGGAATTCCCGCTTTCCTGATGAAAAAGAGGGCTCAATCGTGAGTAATTTGACTTGTTTGACATCGTCTTTCGGTGCTTGAACCGGCTGTTCTTCTTTCTTTTTGCATCCGATCATGCCTGAAACAAGACCGAACATCAAGAGCGCCGAAATAGCAGCCTTTCGTGTAAGGAATGGTCGAACCGACATACATATCCTCCTGTGTGTGAGAAAATTTCTGATTCTAATTGTCAAATGATGGGAGAAAACAGTAATCTATGTTGCTCTTCCTTTTTTTGTCAAGGATTTTGCAAGAAAAACATCAACGACACGCGGAGTCTCTTTAAGAAACTACCGCATGATTTCGTATATCGAAAATGGTTATTTTAAGAGGCAGGATTATTGCGTTCTGTCATTGCGCGGAGCGTCAGCGACAAAGCAATCCTGCGTCCGGCGAGATGGCGTCGTCGTTGTCACTCCGCGCCATGACACCGTGTGGCGAGAACTTAACAGCCCTGATTTTAAGAGGGGGGATGCAGAATGAATACGGGGCGTTCGCGTGAACGCCCCATTGAACGTCCTACTCTTTTGGATACATCTTTTGCGGGAAATATTCGGTATGCAGCAGTTCATGGGCTTTGTGGCTGCCCGGCTCGCCGAGAAATTCCGCATACAGTTTTTTGATGGAGGGGTTTTCATGGGATTTGCGAATCGCCATCCCTTCATCTTCCTGATAAATCGCCTTCATGCGGAGTTCCACCGTATCGGCGCGATCTTCGCTGAAGGGCTGCCCGCCGCCATTGATGCAGCCGCCGGGGCAGGCCATGATTTCAATGACGTGATATTTCGACTTCCCTTCCCGCACGTTTTGCAGCAGCGCCCGCGCATTGCCTAAGCCCGATGCTGCGGCAACATGCAATTCTTTGCCGCCGAGATTGATCGTCGTTTCGCGCACGCCTTCCAAGCCGCGCACTGCCGTGAAATTCACGTCGGCCAATTCCTTGCCGGTCGCCCATTCGTAGGCCGTGCGCAGCGCCGCTTCCAACACGCCGCCGGTCGCGCCGAAAATCGCGCCTGCGCCAGTGGATTCGCCGAGCGGATTATCGAAATCTTCCTCAGCAATGTAGCGCAGGTCAATCCCGGCTTCCTTGAACATTTTCGCTAACTCGCGAGTCGTCAGCGCCACATCCACGTCGCGCGCACCGCTGGAACAATGTTCGGGACGAGCGGCTTCGTATTTTTTCGCAATGCACGGCATGAACGACACGACTTTCATCTCTTCCGGCTTCACGCCGAGCTTCTGAGCGTAGTAGGTCTTCGCCATCGTGCCGAGCATCTGCTGCGGCGATTTGCAGCTTGACGGGATATGTTTCAAATCCGGGAATTGATATTCGAAGAAGTTGATCCAGGCCGGACAGCAAGAGGTCAGAATCGGCAGATTCTCGTTCTTCTGCACACGCTCCAGAATTTCATGCGCTTCTTCCATGATGGTCAAATCCGCGCCGAAATCGGTATCGAAGACCGCGTCAAAGCCAAGTTTGCGCAATCCGGCAGCCAGTCTGCGGGTCACGCTTTCTCCCGCCGGAATGCCGAATTCTTCGCCGATAGCAACGCGCACTGCCGGAGCGACCTGCGCCACCGACACTTTCGCGTCGAAAATTGCTCGCCAGGCCGGATGAATCGCCGTCACGCCGAATAACGCGCCGGTCGGGCAGACGCTTACGCATTGCCCGCAATAGGTGCAGATCGACTCTTTCAACGGCTTCATTTCCGCCGGGCCGACGACTGCATCGAAACCACGTCCGAAGCCGGTCAACACGCCGACCGTCTGCACTTCGTTGCACATCGTTTCGCAGCGACGGCACATAATACACTTTTCTGGATCGCGTTTCAACGCCTTGCTGCTGACATCCACCTCATAGGAAGATTGTGCGCCGCCTTGATACGGTTTTCGGTTGATGCCGAATTCCTGGGCTAACGTCTGCAATTCGCAGTTGGTGGATTTTTCGCAGACGAGGCAATCAAACGGATGATCCGACAGCAGGAGTTCCAGAATTTTGCGTCGGGAACGCAGCACGCGCCGCGAATTCGTGATGATTTTCATGCCTTCTGCGACTGGCGTGGCACAGGCAGGCGCTAAGTTGCGGCGTCCTTCCACTTCCACCACGCAGAGACGGCAGGAGGCGACTTTGTTGACCATTTTGAACTCGCTCAAGTCCAAATAGCACAAGGTCGGAATATGAATATGTACCAGTTTCGCCGCGTCTAAAATCGTTGTCCCCGGCTCAACGGCAATCGGTTGATTGTCTATTGTGATGTTTACCATATCTATCTACCTTTCGTTCGCGTTCCGGTCGCGCGCCATGCAGCGCCGCGCGAGAAACGCTTGCGATACAAGTTGTCTTAATGTTTGATAATCGCCTGGAATTTACATTTTGCCATGCACGCGCCGCATTTGATGCACTTGCTTTGATCGATCTCATGCACTTTCTTGGGCGAACCGGAGATGCAATTGACCGGGCAGACTCTGGCGCACGCCGTACAGCCGATACATTTCGCCGGGATGATTTCGTAGCGCAGCAATTTCTGACACGCGCCCGCCGGACAACGTTTTTCGTGGACATGCGCGTTGTATTCATCCATGAAATATTTCATGGTGCTGAGCACCGGGTTCGGCGCAGTCTGGCCGAGGCCGCAGAGCGACGTGTCTTTGATAATCGTGGAGAGTTCCTGCAATTCCGCCAAATCCTCTTCCGTGCCGCGTCCTTCGGTAATATCGGTCAGGATTTCGTGCAGGCGCTTGTTGCCGATGCGGCATGGCGTGCATTTGCCGCACGATTCATCTACGGTGAATTCCAGATAGTATTTGGCGATGTTGACCATGCAGTCTTTTTCGCTCAAAACGATCATGCCGCCAGACCCCATCATCGAGCCAATCGCGGTTAATGATTGATAGTCAATCGGCGTATCGAGGAACTGTTTCGGAATGCAGCCGCCAGACGGCCCGCCGGTTTGCACGGCTTTGAATTCGCCGCCTTTGACGCCACCGCCGATTTCATAAATAATTTCCCGCAGCGTCGTCCCCATCGGCACTTCCACTAAGCCGACGTTATTGATTTGTCCGGCCAATGCAAAGACTTTCGTCCCTTTCGATTTCTCCGTCCCGATGGCGCTATACCAGTCCGCGCCGTTTAAGATAATCTGCGGGATATTGGCAAACGTTTCCACGTTATTCACGTTCGTCGGTTTTTCCCAAACGCCAGAGACAGACGGGAACGGCGGTTTGGTGGTTGGCTCGCCGCGATCTCCTTCAATGGAATGGATCAGCGCGGTTTCTTCGCCGCAGACAAACGCGCCTGCGCCAAGTTTGATGCGCACATCGAAATCAAACCCTGTGCCCATGATGTTTTTGCCGAGCAAACCATAATATTTCGCTTGTTCTAAGGCGCGTTCGAGACGCCGAATCGCGAGCGGATATTCGGCGCGGATGTAAATATACCCGTAATTCGCGCCAATCGCATAACCGGCAATCGCCATCGCTTCCAGCACGCTGTGGGAGTCGCCTTCCATGATCGAACGATCCATGAATGCGCCCGGATCGCCTTCGTCCGCGTTGCAGATGATGAATTTTTCCTGGCCTTCGACTTTCCGCGTGATTTCCCATTTCATGCCGGTGAGGAAGCCGCCGCCGCCGCGTCCGCTGAGGCCGGATTTTTTGACTTCTTGAATCACCTGTTCCGGCGTCATGCTGGTTAACACCTTGCCAAGCGCCTGATAACCTTGATTCGCAATATACTCTTCGATTTTTTCCGGGTTAATCAAGCCGCAGTTACGCAGCGCAATCCGCTGTTGTTTTTTATAAAAACTCATCTCCGGCTGCGTCTCGACTTTTTTCTTTAAGCTCGGTTCTTCGTATAACAGCCGTTTCACGCGCTTATTTTGTACTAAATGCGTCTCGACAATTTCTTCCACATCGTTTGGCGTGACCTGGACGTAAAAGACGTTATCCGGGAAAATTTTGACAATCGGGCCTTTTTCGCAGAACCCGAAACATCCGGTGATGGACACGTCCACCATTTCAGTTAATTGTTCTTCTTGAATCAGGCGTTCGAAATTCTTCACGATCTGCTGACTTTCCGACGCCTGGCAGCCTGTGCCGCCGCACACCAGCACCGTTGTCCGCCCCACTTCTTTATTCTCGAAGTTGATCCGGTTTTCCAGCAGAGGTTTTACCTGTTCATAGACTTCCAGCAACTCTTGATATGAGCTGATCTTTTCCATCTATTTTCCCTCCTTGCTTTCGTTTTCCACTAAATAGCTTTCAACGATTTCTCGTACATGGTCCGGCGTGACTTTGCCGTAAACTTTCTCGTTAATCATCACCACTGGCGCAAGGCCGCACGCGCCAACGCAGCGCAGACTTTCAATCGAAAAACGCTTGTCTTCCGTGACTTCGCCAGACTTGATATTCAGCACACGCTCGAATTCTGCCAGCACCTTATCCGCGCCGCGCACATAGCAGGCCGTTCCCATGCAGACATTGATCTGATATTGCCCTTTCGGCGTCGTCGTGAAATAGTTGTAAAAACTGATCACGCCGGACACTTCAGCATGATGCACGCCAAAACGGTCGGCAATATGCAGTTGTACTTCTTCTGGCAAATAGCCGAAGATATGCTGCGCTTTATGCAACGCTTGAATCAGATATTCCTTTTTTCTCGGATCACCCTGTTCGATGTCCAGCGTTTCCAGATACTGATCCAATTGATCATACTGCTCCTGCGGCAGAACCTTTTCAATTGGATCAGGATTGATATGTAACGTATTTAACATGTCAAACCTCCTTCTATCAGTGAATATTCGAACGATCCATCGTTCCCGATGAACCGTTCCTTTGCGCATCAACAATACTCTATCGTGATGTCTTTACGTAAATCGCGCAAAACCTGCGCTAATTGCTCAATCAAATTCTTGCGAATAGACATGCTCATTGGAAGCAACGGGTTTTGGTAAAACGGATTAATCTGCTGCCCCACTAAAAAATAAATATCATCCGCATATAGCACTTCCAGCGCTAACATTGTCGCGCCATTAATCTCCGTCGGCAGGCGCGTATAATCACCACGCGATTCCTTGATATACTCGATTGCTTTGCTGATCGTGAGAATCCCTTCCGTCATCAAATCAATGCCATCCATGTAGCCGACCGGCGGCGTATCCGGCTGGATGGTCATCAGGTCTATTTCAATCTCCTGCTTCAGGTGTCTCGCCACGATATTGCCGGTGGTGCCGCCGCACACGATCTTCCGGCCATCGAATTCTATCAACCGTGTCACATAACGGGCATCGTCCGTCTGATTCAACGGCGGGCCGGTAAAAATCATCGCGGAATGCCGCTGGCGCAGGTATAACCCGAGCAGCGTCGCATCATCCCCTGGCGTGCCGCCATAGAGAAGATTGGTCTGATTCAGCACCCGTTCGACAACCGTTTGGGCCGAGTTCACCCGTTCTGTCAAGATTTCTGCCATGAAATCGGCGATATTCTCCCATCCCCAGCCGAAATTAAAGCGTTGCCCTAATCCGGCGTATCGGACGCCATCGCTAATTGCGGCGAGAAAATCGCCTTCCATCATTTGCCCTTCGCGCACCACGATTTTTTTATCAAGAACCTGCACCTCACGCGCCTCAAGCTGATGGATTTCTCCTCCCGCTTTTAAAAAGAAAATTTCGGGATTGTCAAAGTTGATGACGCGAAAGCGGTAATCGGTGTGATCGATTTCAATAATTGTAAAGGTCGCATAGGCGATATCCCGCACTTTACAAATCGGCAATGTCCCGATAATCGTCTCAATCACATCGTCTAACGATGCCTCTTCTTTCAGCATCGTGATGATAATTTGAGAGGTCATAGTGGCGAGAATGCTGGCTTTGATGCCGCTTCCCAGCCCATCCGACAGCACGATCCAGGTTTTGTTGTCCGTTCGGGCAATTTTAATCTGATCGCCGCAAAGTTCTTCGCCGAATTTGTTTAACGATTGAAAAGAAATGTCCAGAAAATGTTTCATTTCTGTAATGCCTCTTGCTCTAACAGCGCTCGAACTTTCAAGAGACTGACTTTCGTCTCTGCGGTCGCTTCTCCTAACAAACCAGCGACTTCCTGAGCAACATGCATGTGTTTATTGACCACTTCGTTCACTTGTTCGAGCGTCTCCCGCTGAATCCGCACCATTTCATTCCGCTGCTGCCATTCATGCGTCAAATCAACCATAATGCAGGCGGTCATTCCTTCGTCTCCGATGGGGAAGATCACGCGGCGAGCATACAGGTGATAGCGTGGATATTCCCGTTCCGGGCATTTCATGACTTTGTTTTCGTGCGAGGCCGTTTTCACATCATCAATATCGCCAAGCACCGTTCCAAGATCGCGGTCAACCAATTCAGCATCGGTCATTTTGAGCATCTCGCAAAACGCCGGATTCACTAAGCGAATCCGCATGTTGCGGTCCACGACAACCAGGCCGTTTGGATCATAATCCCAGAGGAGTTTCCACAATTTATCTGACACACCGATTGGCATAATTTTATAATTGTTTTCGCGTGGCAAGCAATTCGTGAGAGTGTTACAAATTGCGGCCTCGAAACAATAGGCTTATAACGACTGAGACTCGTTCAAGATGTACGGTAAAATCTCATTAATGAATTTTTCTTCGATATTTTGGGGACGAATAAGCCGAAAGAGATGCTCGCGATATTTCAACACAATGCCTTCCGAACAGGGACCAAGGCAAAACGCCCCTTTTAACTCGACCGAGATGGGAATATGATGCTGGAGAAGAAGCCTCTGAAGAATCGGCAGCACCTCATAGACACCTAATTGGTGACAGGCTGACCCCATACAGATGTAAAGACATGACGTTTCTGTTTCAACACTCATAAAATATTCGCTCGATCAAACATATCATCAACGGACGGAATTGAAGGCACGATTTCTTTCGTCGTCAATCAAAGAATTCTTGACTTTTTTCCCCTCACGCAAGAAGGTGCATGGCAAGCAGCTATCAAGGATATGTTTTTCGCAGGATGTTCGCAATATCGGACATCTCAAAAATCTTAGTTATTACGCGGATCAACATATTGCATGAACACTCTTCGAAAGTAAGAGGGTTTTTGTCAAGACCAAAATGATAGAAAGTTTCGTTGTGCCAGAAATTCATGATTATCTCTGCATAAACGGGTCGAAAAATTTTTCGACTATCACCACGTCTATCACCGCAATAGGAGGAAGGTTATGCCAATCTATCGAGCGCATGTCTTAGTATCCACCGATCCGGAAAGTCAATTACGCGGGGCAGGGCACGTCTTGCAGCGTTTGCGCGAGGAACTTGCCAGACGGGAATTAGTAAACGAAATCATGGTGGTCGAAACCGGTGAACCTGGCACAGGTGTTCGATTGCCTGTGGTTTCGGTGTATCCTGATGGCGTGGTCTATGAAGGCGTCACGGCGGACGCTGCTACGCTGATTGTGGAAGAACATCTGTATAAAGGCCGTGTGGTCAGGAATTTGCTGGCCAGCGCCAAGCCGCTGACCGGCAACATTATCCGCCTCCCCAAAACCGCAAAACATCTCGCCGCCCAGCAGAAGATTGTCCTGAAAAATTGCGGAGAAATTAACCCGGAGAGTATCGAAGACTATATCGCTGTAGATGGTTACATGGCGCTTGGCAAAGTCTTGACGGAACTGACGCCACGTCAGACGCTTGATGAAATTAAAGCGTCCGGGCTGCGCGGACGTGGTGGCGCAGGTTTTCCAACCGGGCGGAAGATGGAATTTTCAGTGGCTGTGAACGCCGATCAGAAATATGTGGTGTGCAATGCTGATGAATCCGAGCCGGGAACGTTTAAAGACCGCTTAATTATCGAAGGCGATCCGCATAAATTGCTTGAGGGGATGGCAATCGCCGCCTATTGTATCGGGGCAACGCAAGGCTACATTTACATTCGCGGTGAATACACCTTAGCGTATAGCCGCCTGTTAAAAGCGATTGATCAGGCACGGGAGTTGGGATTATTAGGCAAAAATATTCTGAGTTCGGGCTTTGATTTCGATGTGTTTGTCCATTCCGGCGCAGGCGCGTATGTCTGCGGTGAAGAAACCGCGCTGCTGAATTCATTGGAAGGCGAACGCGGAGAACCGCGCAAACGTCCGCCTTATCCGCCGACTGCCGGGCTGCATCAAAAACCGACCTTAGTCAATAACGTCGAAACATTGGCTAATCTGCCGCCGATTATCCTGAATGGCGCGAACTGGTTCAAACAATTCGGCACGGAAAATTCCACCGGCACAAAAGTTTATACCATACTCGGCAATATCAACAATACCGGCCTGATCGAAGTGCCGATGGGCATTACGCTGCGCGAAGTCGTCGAATTCTACGGCGGCGGCATGGAAGACGGCGCGCGATTCAAATTAGCCCAGACGGGCGGGAGTTCCGGCTCGATTATCCCCGCCGAATTGCTCGACGTGCCGATGGATTTTGCTTCGATGAATAAATACGGCCTTTCGCTCGGTTCGGGCGCGTTGTTAATTTGCGACGAACGCACGTGCGTTGTCGATCTGATCAAAGTGCTGTTGAATTTTTTCAAAGTCGAATCGTGCGGGAAATGCGTTCCCTGCCGCATCGGCACCAGACAACTTTACGACACATTCGTTCGCATTTCCGGCGGAACGGGAACCATGAGCGATTTAGAAAAAGCGTTAGCGCTGGGCGATCAGATGGTAAAAGCCTGCTTCTGCGGCCTCGGCCAGACCGCCCCTGCGCCGATTGTGACCGGCCTCCGCTATTTCCGCGCCGAAATCGAAGCGCACATTAAAGATCATTACTGCGAAACCAATGTCTGCGAATTCGAATTGCTGAAGAAGAAGAAAAAACCTCAGTTCACCCCGCTGAGAAAAGCGGCATAATCAACGGGTATCAATCATTATCGAGGGCGAGATTTTCAGAAATTTCAATAAATGAAAATCTCGCCCTTATGCATTTTTACAGATGGTACGACTGTTCTGTCAAAGTATAACTGACGAGTTCGTACCGCGAACGTCCTCGTTCGCGATGCAGGCGCACCTGTCAATCAAACCTTGGCAGAACAGTCGTACATAAATAATTCCCTGTTTTTATGAAAGAACACCATAACCGGACAATTTTCTTCGTGTTGACTTTTTTGTTATATGCCGTTCAGGGCATCGCTGGTGAACCATCGTATAATCCGCTCGCAATCTCTGCGGGATTTGCCCCTCAAATTATCGATCTTACTGTCCATGACTCCGAACGAGAACGGGAGATTCCCCTGCGAATCTACCTGCCAGCGGAAAAAACTCCAGTTCCCATCGTGCTTTTCAGCCACGGGTTAGGCGGCTCTCGCGAACAATGCGTCTATCTCGGCCATCATTGGGCTGGACGTGGATATGTCGCCGTTTTTGTCCAGCATCCGGGGAGCGATGTGTCCGTGTGGCGGGATAAGCCATTCGCAGAGCGCCTTACCACCCTGAAACAGGCGGCAAACGCGGAGAATTTTCTCCATCGCATCAACGACATTCATGTCGTGCTTGATGTTCTTGAACGCTGGAACGCAGACCCGAATTCTCCCTTCGCCGGACGCCTCGATGTCGCAGCGATTGGCATGTCGGGACATTCCTTCGGCGCAATAACCACCCAGGCCGTCAGCGGACAGCAATTTCCGATAGGCCAGAAAATTGCGACCGAGCCGAGAATTCACGCCGCGATCATGTTCAGCCCAAGCAGTCCTCGCCGAGGAGATTTGAAACGGGCGTTCGGCAAAGTGAACATTCCCTGGATGTTAATGACTGGAACGAACGACGTGTCAGCGATCAACGATACGGATGTCGCCTCTCGGCTGGCGGTGTTTCCAGCCTTGCCGCCCGGCGATAAATACGAAGTGGTGCTATATGGCGCGGAACATTCCGCGTTTACAGATCGCGCGTTGCCTGGCGAGGCGGAGGCGCGCAACCCGAATCATCATCGGGTAATTCTGGCGTTGAGCGCCGCTTTTTGGGATGCCTACCTGCGCGGGAATATGGCCGCGAAAGCCTGGCTTCAAGGCGATGAAGCGCGTTCCGTGATGGAAGAACAGGATCGGTGGCAGACCAAATAAGCGCTTGCCATCTGACCCGTGAACGCATGACGCAAACTATGAACGCACGAAAAAAACTAGGATTAGCCCTCGGCAGCGGCTCGGCGCGAGGATTCGCGCATATCGGCATTTTGCGAGTGCTGAGGGAAGAAGGATTGCCGATAGATTGCATCGCTGGAACGAGCATGGGCGCGATTGTCGGCGCAGTTTATGCCGCTGGCGCGCTGCCGCAGGCGGAAGCGATGCTGGAAAACTTCGATTGGAAAAATATGGCCGGGCTGCTCGACCCGCAGATTCCCGTCTCTGGCGTGTTCGGCGGCAGGCAGATCGAAAAGTTGCTGAAAACCCTGTTAAGCGACAAACGCATCGAAGATTTTTCGATCCCATTCGCCGCCATTGCCGCTGATGTGGCGACTGGCGAAGAAGTGATGTTTACCAGCGGTGACGCTGTCAAGGCCGTCCGCGCCAGCATGTCGATTCCCGGCATTTTCACGCCCGTTCCGCACGAAAATCGCTTTCTTGTTGATGGTGGCATCGTCACGCCAGTTCCCGTGCGAGCGGCGCGAATGCTCGGCGCAGACGTGGTGATTGCCGTGAATCTGGCGGCGGAAATGTCGAAACGCTCCTACATCAAACCGCCAGAGCGGGACGACGACGAGCGCAGCGGTTTCGATGCGTCAGACATGGTGAACAGCCT
This sequence comes from Candidatus Moduliflexus flocculans, assembly GCA_000739515.1. Taxonomy (GTDB): domain Bacteria; phylum Moduliflexota; class Moduliflexia; order Moduliflexales; family Moduliflexaceae; genus Moduliflexus; species Moduliflexus flocculans. The sequence continues at coordinate 585,845 of DF820459.1, read as the reverse complement.
GCGAGCCGTTGAAACCACCTTGCCGCCGTTCCTCAGAGAGGCGATTCAAAAAGGGCGCGATTTCCTCGAAAAACCAGCGCAAGCGGTGGAAGAATGGTTCGATGATAAAGTCGAGCGCGGGCGCGAGGTCTTGAGCGAACGAGCCACGTTTTTCAGCGATTGGGTGAAAAAAGATGACGACGATATCGAATTGCCCGACATGTTTCGCGTCATTTTTAATTCGATTAACATTATGCAAGGCTATCTCGCGGAAGCGAATTTCGCACAGTCGCCGCCCGACATTCTGCTCGTCCCGGATTTGGCGGAAATTCGGTTGGTAGATTTCAACAAGCCGCAGGAGTGCATCCGCAAAGGGGAAGAGATTGCGCGAGAAGCGCTGCCCCAGATTCGCGCGGCGCTTGCAGGATAACACCATTCTCAACGCAGACCTCACAGGTTTTTTTAATCATGTCATTAAAGCCATTCATCAAGCAGTTGCGCCACGAAGCGCTGAAAATCCTCGTTCCAACAGTCGGCATTACCTTTTTTTACGGGTTCGGGCTGACGTGGCGTATTCGCCTGCTCAATCCTGAACAGCATCAGGCGTGGCGGGCGCAATACCGCAATATCATTTATGTCGGCTGGCACGAGCATGTAATCACCAGCGCATGGGCGTTGCGCCACCGGCAGATTGCAATTTTAGTGAGCCAGAGCCGCGATGGTGAATATCTTGCCCGCTTGAACCGATTATTGGGATTTTATTCGGTGCGCGGCTCATCTTCTCGCGGCGGGATGCGGGGATTTCTACAATTAGCTGACGCACTGAAGGCGGAGCATGATGTGCTGTTTGGCGGCGACGGCCCGAAAGGCCCGGCGCATGAATGCAAAGCTGGCCCGGCGCTGTTAGCCAAACACTCTGGCTTGCCGGTCGTGCCGATTGGCGGAAGCGTGACACGGTATCGCCGTCTTCGTAATTGGGATCGCACGATTATCCCGTTGCCGTTTGCAACCATCACCATAAAATACGGCGAGCCGATTTTCGTGCCTGATACGGCGGAAAAAGAGGCATTATTCGCCTGTCAACACCAGATTGCTGACGCGCTGAATGCGCTGACGACTGAGGTGGAACATCACCTTGTTTCAAAAAACGCAGACTGAATGCCGGCTGTAAATATGCGATATGCAACTTTTTGAAATTTTTCTGTCAGACAGGCGTCTTTACCCACCTTTTGCCCCTCCCAGGAGGGAAATGTGACGACTTCCGACGAGCGAATTCCCCTCCTGGGAGGGGCAAGGGGTGGGTTTTCTTATCAAGATACATGTCACGTTATCTAATTGTTTTTATACGCTTTTCAGGAGGATGATTGCATGAAGCGAATAGGTTTGCATGCATTGTATGTTCGAACCCATTTAACCATCGGCCTTGCGCTAAATATTGCGATGAGCGCTCTCGTCTTTTTTCTGGCGAACGGGAGACTCTCCCTCAAACACATCATGCTCCTGCAATTCCTCTGGACGATTGTTTTGCTTTTCGTCAACGCAGGCATTATCAAGTGGTGCATTCTTCCTTATATTCAACGCGCGATTGCGATTGCCCGAACAGTCGGCACAGGCGAAACTCTTTCCGAGAATGCACCCAAAACGAGGCTTATTATTCTGGAATTAGAAGATCTCGAACAAATTCTCCGCACAAATTCGCGCTTTATCAGGCGATTAATTGACGCGGGGAATAGTTTTCTTCGCAAAGGAAAACGCGAAACGCTCCAGCCGCGCTCTGAGCATGACGAGTTAACGGAAGTGATCCAACAATTCGAACAGGTCTTTTTAGCCATCGAACGCCATGTCGGTAAATTGATTCAAGGGTCACTATTTTTAGAAACGCCAGAGGTTTTGCAGCAAACATCATTAGGCGATTTTTTTGAAGCCATGACCATCGAATTTCGCACCGCTATCGCCCAGATCGGCGATGAGGTGCGGAATATCGCGAAGGCCAGCGCGCGCATCGGCGCCATGTCGCAGCAAAGCTTATGGAACGCCACGCTGGAAACGGAGGCGATTGAACATATCGCCGCTTCCAGCGAACAAGTCGCGCAGAATTTGCGGCAAACGATGGAAAACATCGAAACGCAGGGACAATCGTTGGACAATACCTTTGAGGATATTGAACGCATGAACGCCTCGATCCTGAACATTCACCAGGATATCGAATATCTGTCGACGCTGTCAAACGTCACCGACCAATCTATTACCGGCCTTCATGCATTTATGGAGGAAATTGACGATCATGCCCATGATGTATCCTCGTTGGCGGAATCGGTTTCAAAAGAGGCGGGAAAAGGGGTTGAGGCCGTGCAAAGCGTGATTGAGGGGATTCAGACCATCAACACCACAGTCAACGATGCTGCCGCGACCATCAAACATTTAGGCAAGGAGTCGGATCGGATCGGCGATGTGCTGGAAGTTATTAATGATATTGCCGAACAAACCAATCTTTTAGCGCTTAATGCCTCTATTATTGCGGCGCAAGCCGGAGGGCATGGGAAAGGCTTTGCCGTCGTGGCCGGTCAGGTTCGAGAATTAGCCGAACGCACAAGGAATTCTACGAAAGAAATTGGCAATATTATTCGTTCCCTGCAAAATGAAGTCATGCGTGGAACGATGGCGATGGCCAATTGCCTTGACGCGGTGCGGGAAGGCGTGGAACTTGGCCAGCAGGCGGATGCCCTGTTGCATGTGATTGCGCAACGGATTCAAGACGCTCGCGGAATGGCGGCCAACTTAGCGAAAGCAACGGTTTCCCAACGCCAAAACAGCCTTCAGGCAAAAGAAGCGATGGATCAGGTGCATCGCAAGCTTGAGCATCTTTCTGACAGTGTCAGCGCTCAGACCAAAAATAGCTCACACCTCGGCCAGATTGCCGCTATTCTGAGAAATATCACGCAGCAGTTGGAATCGTCCGCGTCATCGCAATTGCATGAAATCGAAACCATCGTTCATGCCATTGATCACATGCAGAATTTACTGCATCGCAATGCCAAGATGATCGGACAACTCGCTGCCTCTTCGACTGAATTAGAAACGTTGAAAGCGCATCTCGCCGAAAATATGGGACAATTTTTAGTCACCGATCCTGTCTTGCCGAATGATTTTGATCGCGCCAAATCCACGGTGGCGTTGCTTTCTCCGAATACCGAGGATTTTTTCGAACAGATTTACGCAGGCTGCCGCGAGCGTATTCTTGCCGCCGGTTTTCAGGCATTGACGTTGAACGCGCACGATAATCCGGTGCTGCAAGCAGAGCAGATGACCTGGATATTGCAGCAGCCCTGGCTGAAAGGTCTCCTGTTAGCGCCTGTAGATGAGCATACGGGGCAGCGCTTGCTGATGAAAAGCCACGCGGCCAATATGCCGCTGATTGTGGTGGATTGTCCGGTAGAGCAGCCATTTCTTTCGGTGCTTTCCGATAATTATCGCGGCGGAGAACAGGCGGCGGATTTACTAAAACCATTACTGCCAAAACAGGCCACTGTCATGGTCTGCGGCTTTCGCAATGTCAGTTCGATTTTTCGTCGGTTAGAAGGCTTTTTAGCCAAAGCAAGCGCGTATCAATGGGACGTGATTGAAATGTTTGCGTCCTCGTTCGACATTCAGCAAGCCAAAGAAGCGCTGGTTGACGGACTGACGCTTGCGTCGAAGGTTGACGGGATTTTTCTCACCTATGAAAACGCCTCATTAGCGTACCTTGAATTACTGCGCGAGCAGCGTTTTAAGGTCAGACCGCCACAGGTCGTTGCTTACGATCTGACGCCGGAGATCGCGGATGCGATTACCGCTGGATACATTGCAGGCACAATCTATCAGAATCCGGCAGATTTAGGGTGGACAGCATTTCAGGAACTTTCCCCTTATATCGGAAAAGGGCTGTCCATGCCAACCGAACCGAAAACCGCCTATGTTCGCGTCCAGACGATTACCCAGAAAAACCTTGCCGATGTGGGTATTGAAAACAAGAAATCGAGCAATTAGAGATATGAGCATTGAAAGTTAATAACGACAGACCTCACAGGTCTCGAAGACCTGTGAGGTCTTATCACAAATCAACGCTCGCATCTATAAGAACCCATGCTACACATCCCCTCACTGTTAAATTCTGTCGTTGCGCGGAGCGTCAGCGACAAAGCAATCCAACTTCAGCGAGATTGCTTCGTCGTTGTCACTCCTCGCAATGACAATTTTGGGCGAGAACTTAACAGCCCCCCTCTCGTGGAGGTGAGGTATAGTTACCCCTGCGTATCCTGATGCTCGGTGCGCAGGATGATTTCGTTCTGTAATTCCTCGGTCAAATCCACGAAATAGTCGCTGTAGCCGGCAACGCGCACGATCAAATCGCGATGGCGTTCGGGCTGGCGCTGCGCCTCCCGCAGCGTGGCGGCGCTTACCACATTGAACTGAATGTGATGTCCATCCATTTTGAAATAACTCCGCACAAGATGCGCGACCTGATTGATGCCGTCGTCCGTTGCCAGGAATGACGGCGCGAATTTCTGATTTAGCAGCGTGCCGCCGGTTTTGATGTGATCCATCTTTGCCGCCGATTTGATGACCGACGTCGGCCCATGCCGATCCGCGCCCTGCACTGGCGAAATCCCTTCTGACACCGGTTCGGCGGCCTTGCGTCCGTCCGGCGTCGCGCCAGTGATGCTACCAAAATAGACGTGACAGGTCGTGGGAAGCAGATTGATGCGATACGTCCCGCCCCGCGTCGTCGGCCTGCCGTTAATAGCATCGTAATACATCTGAAACACGCTCTTCATGATGTCGTCGGCATAATCGTCATCATTGCCATATTTCGGCGTTTGATGCAGCAGCGCGTCCCGCAAGCCATCATGTCCGTCGAAGTTCGCCTTTAATGCGCCGAGCAATTCATTGAAACTGACCGTTTTTTGATCAAAGACATGATATTTGATTGCCGCGAGCGCATCGGTGATGCTTCCCAAACCGACCCCCTGAATGTAGCTGGTATTGTAGCGCGCCCCGCCGTCGAGATAGTCTTTGCCGTTGGCGATGCAATCGTCAATCAGCAGCGACAGGAACGGCACAGGCATGTAACGGGCGTAGAGTCGGTCAATGATATTGTTGCCTTCAATTTTGATGTCCGCGAAATGTTGCACCTGTTTGCGATACGCATCAAGGAGTTCGTCAAACGTCTCGAAACTGAGCGGATCGCCAGTGGAAATGCCGATTTTCTCGCCGGTGCGCGGGTCAATGCCATTATTCAGCGTGATTTCCAGAATTTTCGGCAGATTGAAATAGCCGGTCAGAATATACGCCTCTGTCCCGAACGCGCCGGACTCGACACACCCGCTGCATCCCCCGTTGCGGGCATCTTCGACGGTTTTACCCTGCCGCACAAGTTCCTGCACAATGGAATCGGTATTGAAAATCGAGGGCTGGCCGAATCCGGTTTTGACGATTTTCAGGGCGCGTTTCAGGAAGCGGTCAGGATTCTTTTTGCTGAGTTGAATCATGGAACTCGGCTGAAGAATCCGCATCTCCTCAATCACGTCAAGAATCAGATAACTCAGGTCGTTCACCGCATCCGCGCCATCTTCTTTGACGCCGCCGACATTAATCAGCGCGAAGTCGGTGTAGGTGTTGCTCTCTTTCGCGGTCACGCCCATTTTCGGCGGTGAGGGATGATGGTTAAATTTGATCCAGAACGATTGCAACAGTTCCCGCGCCCACTCTTCGGTCAGCAAACCCGCCGCGCATTCCCGTTGATAAAACGGCAGCAAATGCTGATCCAGCCGCCCCGGATTGAAGGAATCCCAGGGATTGAGTTCTGTCACAACGCCGAGATGGACGAACCAGTAATATTGCAACGCCTGCCAGAAGGTTGTCGGCGCATGAGCCGGCACATGCTCGCAATTCGCCGCCATCTGTTCGAGTTCCTGCTTGCGCTGCGGCTCGCGTTCCTGCGCCGCCAATTCCCGCAGTTTTTCGGCATGGCGTCGCGCAAACGTTATCAGCGCGTCGGCGGCAATCTCCATTGCCTTGAGTTCTTCGCGTTTGTCGTAAGCGTCGGGATCGTTCAGAAAATCAAGCGCGTCAATTGCCGCTCGAATCTCCTGTTTCATATCAAGCATTCCTTGTGAATAGATTTTTTTTCCAAGCACCGTATGCCCCGGTGCGCGCTGCTCCTGAAATTCGGTGAAAATCCCCGCGTTATAGGCGGCTTTCCAGGCGTCGGTCATGTTCTCGAAAATCTTGTCGCGCAGGCTTTTCCCTTGCCAGTAGGGAATCAGCCGCTCTTCATACAGGCGGCGCGTCTCGTCATCCACCGCAAACGATACTTTCGGGCGGGAATTGATGATTTCCAAATCCTGTAAGGAATGGATGCAGATTTCCGGGTAGGTCGGCGTCGCTAACGGCGCAGGGCCGCGCTCGCCGACAATCAATTCGCCCTCGTTGATGCAGATCGTTTTCCGCTCCATCAGATAGGCAAACGAAAGCGCCCGCTTGACTGGCGTGGACACCTCCTGCGCCCGGTCACTCTGGTAAAATTCCGTCATCAGCAGCGCCCGTTCCGGCGAAATATAAGGCTTTGTCGTCACGCTCTTTTCACGCAGTTGTCGAATTCGTTCAGTCATCATAAAAATGCTTATTTACCACGAAACACGCGAAATACACGAAAATTCGGATATGTCGGATATGTAGGAGTGCAAAAGCTTGCTTTTGCACTCCTAACTCCATGAACCTTCTTTATTTCGTGTATTTCGTGTGTTTCGTGGTGATTACAAAAATTATCCTCCGATTTTTACGGAAATTCCCGATGTTTCGAAGTGAGTTTTTAAAGCGTCCATGCGTTCGGATGACGGTGATTCGACGCCAGCCATTTTGTTTGCGACAAGCAGCCGCTGATATTTCCCGTCGGCAATCCGATGATATGGAAGCAGGTTGATCTGTTGAATGGTCGTTATATCAGGCAGCAGGGCGAGGATGTCAACAAGATTTTTTTCCGTATCTGTGATGCCGGGAATGATCGGGAGACGCAGCCAGAGCGGTTTGCCGCGCTGCGAAAGCGCCCGAAGATTGCTGAGAATCGGCGCATTTGAGACGCCGGTATATTCGCGATGCCGCTGGTCGTCAATCAGTTTGAGATCAAACAAACAGAGATCAACAAGCTCAATCGTCGCATCGAAGATGTCGGCAGGCGCGTAGCCGGATGTATCGAGCGCCGTATGAATCTCGCGTTGCTGACAGGCTTGCAGCGCGGCGCGGAGGAATTCGGGCTGCATCAGCGGCTCGCCGCCAGAAAAGGTCACGCCGCCACCGGATTCATCGAAAAACACCCGCTCTTTTTCGATTTCCCGCAGCAGCGCATCCACCGTCATTTCGCGGCCAATCTGCCGGTCAGTCTGCGCAAATGTCTCGATTTCCCTGCGCTGGCTTTCAGGATTATGACACCACCAGCAGCGCAGCGGGCAGCCTTTCAGGAAGACGGTGATGCGAATGCCGGGGCCGTCGTGAACGGCGTAGCGTTGAAGATTGAATATCGTGCCGGAGAGCATATTGTTTACGCGATGAACAAAGCACCCACCCCTTGCCCCTCCCAGGAGGGGAATTCGCCATCAGCGTTCCTCGCATTCCCCTCCTGGGAGGGGCAAGGGGTGGGTAAAAACGCCTGATTGGCAGAGAAATTTTAAAAAGTTGCACATTATGTAAATTCGATAACGTGTTCTTCGATTGCGGCAAATTGTTCATCAATCTTTTGCTGAATCTCTTTCGTTTTGCAAAGAGCGGTCATAATCCAGTAATAGGTTTTGATGTCATCGAATGCTAATTGCCGTCCTTTTCGGTCTTTCAGCCATTTCTGGCAGACCTGATAACCGCCGATCTCGAATTCCCATACGTCTTGAGAAATCGGCGCAAAATACTGAAACGCATTGATGCTGATCAGTTGCTTCTGCGGATCATATTTCACTTCTTCGACGCGATTATTGCCCGCCCCCTGAAATTTCGCCAGCGGCGGATCAAGCTCAGTCGAGGCAAGCAGATGTAATTCCACCAATAGCTTTCCGAATCCCGCGATGAGATTGAAGAGTTCGACATGGCGCGTAAATAGAATGCGAGGATAGTCGCTTTGCAGCAGTTTTGCGTATTTCGCCCGATATTCCTCCGAATAGAGTATGGCGTAGATATAATAAAATATTTGTTCGTCGTCTATGGCGCGTTTATACGTTTCCGATAATTTTTGGACGACCAGCGGATTCAGGTTGGAAACTCTATTTTTGAGTTGTTCTTTATGATTGAACAAATCTTTTTCAGGATAGACATATAATGGCGCAAAATACGGAACGCATGACGCATCAGGGAAAAAGCGGGCAATAATGCCATGTTCGGTGCAGAACGCATGCGTAAATGGCTTGTTCGCGGTGGTCGAACGGGTAAAAATCAAGCAAAGATTGGCTTCATTGATGATATGGCGCATCACTTCTTCGCGCGGTCGGCAATGAAATCCGCGCGATTTGCCGGTATAGTAAGTAAATCGCATATCAAACGGGCGATAAAAGAGCGGAATGATATGACGCATGATGTCGCCGCGCGGCATGCAATGAAATCCGCGCGATTTGCCGGTATAGTAAGTAAACCGCATATCGAACGGACGATAAAACAGCGGGATGATCTGCTCTTTATGCAAACCGCTGTCGAGCAAATCCTGCTGCGCCAATTTGACTTTCCAATCTCTGGCGTCTTCTCCTAAATCATACGCAACTCTGGCGAGTTCCGGATCCATCTTCGAAAAATTCAACACCGTCGTCCAGACCTCTTCCGGCGACCATTGCAGCGTCAAATTGTCGCGAGCCGTCGCGACGCCGACGCTGGATTGCTGAAAAATATCCGAAAGACGAGGATTCTTTTGATATGCGGCCTGTAAACGGTCATCGCGAGGAGCGAACAGGTACATATCCGGCTGCGGAAAGATTTGCCGCCATTGCGTGGTCGCAATGCTTTTTTCAAGGAGTTGAGGATATTTGATCGTGTCGCGCAAGCCCCATAAATCGGCATGATAGACGGCGCATTCCTGAGACGCCTCAGATTTCGTCTTCTTGATCAAGAAGACTATCGCCGTTCCCTGCCGAATATCGAAGACGTTTTCATCGTTCGACCCGTCGGGACAGGTTTCTTTTTTCAGGCTGTTGCCATGCAAATCGAACAGATAAATCTCGTCGAAACTGCGCATGAGCGACCGCCGCATTCCTCGAAATGTCGGGTTTTCAAGATAGCTGTGATCGGTAATCATTCCGACGACGCCATATCCGGTCTGCTCGATTTTGCATTGCGCGAAGCGAAGAAATTTGACGTAATCATTCAAGAGCCACTTCGGATTTTTTTCGTTGAGCGGCTTGCCGTCAACAGCGTAATAGCCGTCATCTTTCACGCCCTCAATCAGCGTCTCGCCTTGCTTGATTGAATTGGTAATCCATGTGCCAGTGTTGGATGATTGGCCGGAATACGGCGGATTGCCGAGTATGACAAGAATATTTTGCCGCGCTTTGATTTCATGGGCGACATGCGATTCTTCAGAGAGCGATTTCATGCCGGGAAGCGTGATTTGCTGCAATTCTTCCATTTCCAGCGTGTTTGTGAGATACAACTGAAAACGATCTGTTTCCTCAAGCGAATAGCCGAGTTCTTCAAGCAAAAAGGCCATTTTGAGATGTCCGACCGCATACGGCGCCATCATGAGTTCGAAGGCGTAAAAATGCCGCAAAATATGCTGGCGAATAAATTCGCTCACCGCGCCGCTGCCACAATGTGTGCGATATTCCTGCACCGCCATTTTCGCCGCTTCCGCCATAAACGTCAGCGTTCCCGCCGCCGGATCAAGGACGGTGACAGCGTCGTCCGCCAATCCGTAAGGGCGCTGGAAGGTCTGTTTCAAAATATGGTGCAGCGAACGGACGATATACGATACCACCGGATCGGGCGTATAATAAACGCCGCGCCGTTCGCGAGTGTCTGGATCATACGCCGCTAAAAATGTTTCATAGAAATGAATAATCGGGTCAGCGCCTTTTCCCTCATAAAAATATTGATGGAGAAGTTGTTTGACATCGGCGATGGCGAGCAAATCGGAAATATCATCAAGCATCCATTCCATCTGCTTCGGCAGGTCTCCTAACGACACAAACCGGAACAGATCGCGCAAGACGCCGATGGTGCGGGGAATATAATCGTACGCCAGCTTGCGGTTGAAGCCGCTCTCGGCGCGTGTTCTGGCAGCGAACAGGCCATACGCAATCGTCTGGGAATATAGATCGGCGAAATCTTGCTCGGATAAATTGCTGTTCAGATACGTTTTAAAGGCATCATAAAAGCCGACTAACTCATTCTGCTGCTTGCTGTCATCGCGTAATGCTGAAGGAATGATTTCATCACACAAGAATCGGGTGCGTTTCGCTAATTCGGCGGCTAAACGTTTCATTCTCACCTGTCAGCAAAAGGAGTCAGACACTTCGAAAGTGTCTAACTCCTTATTTCAACATTATCCCATATAGCTGATATGAATTCCGCCGCCGCCGCTGCCGCCAGCGATCCACTGGTTGAATTTTTTGCGCAGATAGCGTTTGAAATGGAAACGAATCGGCGGAATCAGGAGCAGCAGCCCGGCGACATCGGTCAGAAAGCCGGGCGTCAGCAACAGTAAGCCTGCGACGAGAATAATCAGGGCGTCAATCATTTCTTCGGCGGGCATAATCCCTTGCTGAAGGCTGGCTTGAATCTTCATAAAGGTGCGAAACCCTTCCATTTTGGCGAGATACGAGCCTGCCGCGCCGGTCAGCAAAATAATCGCAAATGTATTCAATGCCCCGATCACGCCGCCGACTTTGATCAGCAGATAGATTTCAAGGGCAGGAATCAAAGTAAAGGCTAAAAACAATTTTATTAACATAACGTTTTGCGTCCCCTGCAAGCCAGTGTTAGCTTGCAACACGGCTTAATCCTTCTTATAGATTTCCTCGCTCAATTGAGTCGCACAATAACGTGCCCACAAAAGCATACTCAGTTCTCGTTTTACCCAAGGTAAATCCAATTTCTGTATATTCTCTATCAAACTTTGATATGTGATTATACGAAATATTTCCTTACCATCATGTAGCATCTTTTGGAATTCACTTCCGATTTGTAAAGTTTTCTGATCCTCTTGATGACAAAATAATGCTGTTTTTACAAAGGTATACTCTCCGTTTTGAACTAAAGCTTCGGCTATAAGCTGGTTTCGGAAAAGTTGGTTAAACTGACTTGATATATACTTGCTATAAGGTTCTTTGAATTGTGTACTTCTTTGAAATATCTCTTTATAGGCAAGTTTGTCATACTCTGTGGATGAGAAAGCATCTGTATATTTACATTCGACTCCCAGTAATCCTATGCTATTACCAGATTTAACCTTAATGGCCACATCAAATGCAGAGTTATCTTGAGTATAGTTTTTTTCAGGGGCAAACTCAAACAATACATCCGTGACCTCAGTAAGTTCATGGTAAAATTGATGTAGTACGCTGAAAGCGAAAGAGGGATCTGCGCTCAACTCACCAAAGAAATTGAAGCATACGGGTTGACTTGACAAAAGGTTATCAAACAATCGATCTTCCTCAATTATTCCCGATTCATCCCTCTGTTTTCGCTTCTGAAGCGTATTTTTTACAATTTGGCTTACTGTTGGGGTGAGGAAGTTTTTGTAAGTATCTCTACCATTTTTAATGGTACTACAGACAGTTCTATTCTCCTCTATCGGATGTTCCCCCTCAACTTCGCCTAATACACAGGTTCTCCACCATCCTTGGTGAACTCTCATCTTTCTTTTGAACCCGCTTTCGTCTGGAATCCATCCAATTAACCGTTTTAACTTTGATTTGATATTGCTCATTGTTTTTCCTCTGTTGTATGCTTATGAATATGTGCAAGCTAACAACTAACCTTATTATTTCCAATTATTCCCAGGGGTTTCAACCTCTGGGTGTCTGGGTGTCAATTTCGTAAATCAGGCATACTCCCGCGCCATGCGTTCGACGCGGCGCAGAATCTCGTTGACCGGCTGCGCCAATTCCGGCGGGCATTTCTGGGCGTCTTCATGTTCGCCGAGCGTCAGCAGCGCGTAATAGAGCGGCGCGAAACGTTTCCGCAATTCAACATCGGCGTTGCAGAAATAATCCCACGCGGTTTGATATTCCTGCTTTGCCAGCAGCAAGAGCAAATAGAGCAGAATATCCTGTTCCATCGTTTTGTAGGCATCGGTATCGTAGATAAACAATTCAGCAAGTTCTGCGGCGCGGTCGGACTGGTTATTCCAGAGATAAATGCAAGCGGCGGTATGCGCGGTATAGCGGTTTTTCACGGCCTGAATCACGGGCAGAATATACTCTAACGAGCGCGTTTTCTGGCGATGTTCCTCGAAATAAAGCCATGCCAATCCGTTCATAGCGAGCAGATCGCCGCGTTCAGCCGCCATTGAGTAATAGACTTCAGCCTGCGCGTTGTTTTTCAACACGTCATGATAGAGCAACGCGAGATTCACCATCGAAGGAATATCGCCGCGTTCAGCCGCCATCAGATAATATTTTTCGGCTTTATTCATGTCTTTCAACACGGTTTGCGCGAATTCGCCGAAAGTAGTCATTGCGCCGATATGTCCGGCATCGGCGGCCATCGCGTAATAGGTCTCCGCTTGCGTAAGCCGTTTTTGATCGCTGGCGTAAAGGTTGCCAAGTTGAAACATCGCCTCGCGCTCGGACTGTTCGATTAACTCAAGAAAATCGTCTTTTGTACCGGAGAAATCCTGAAATTGAGAGCGTTCCGGGTCTTCGGCGTCCCCTTTGATCGCGGTCACAAGATAGTTTTTTAAGCCTTTCAGCGAAAAGCTGCCGGATCGCAATACTTTCGCCCGCACCTGCGCTTCTTTGATTGCCATCAGGTAATACTGCTCCGCCTGCGCGAACGCGGAAAAGGCTTGATGGTACAGGTTGCCGAGATGCAGCATGGCGTCTGGACGGCCTTTTTCGACCCCTTTGGTGTAATATGTCACCGCTTTTTCCGGGATATTCAAATGCTTTGCATACAAATGCCCAAGTTGTAAGACAGCATCCGCATGACCGCCGCGCATCGAACTCAGCAGCGCGGCTTCGGCCTCGGCGTAGCGGCCTGTCCGCATGTAGGCGAAACCGATGCGAAACTGAATATTGGCGTTTTTCCGTTTGACTTGCAAATATTTGGCAAGCGCGTCGTCGAAGCGTTCTTGTTGGTACAAGGCGTCGCCTTCGTTCAACAACTCTTTGTCGGAACGCGACAGTTCGGTGGCTAACGGCACGTCAGTCGCTTCTAACAGGCGGCGCGTCGCGGCAATCATTTTATGTTCGGTATCCATATCCAATTGCCCTGACCGCGCAAACGCCTCGGTCAGATACAGTGCGGCTTTGGCCTGATATTCGCCGTCGGACATCGCCTGAATATGGCGCTGAACGTGCTGCGCAAGCTCTTTCGGGCTGTACCAGTTTTCCAAAAAATGCACGAGCCAGATAACCCGCGCCTGACTGGTTCCCGACGTCAAGCGCATCAGATACCAGACGTTGAAAAAACGCTCTTTCAGGCGATATAACGGCGTTTTCGTGTCAGACGACACCTGCTCCATCATAAAGACGTGCGTTAACTGCTGCAACACGCTCACGACTTCTTCAACCTGCAAACGTGCTTTATTCGCGATTTCTTCCACGCTCATCGCTTCCCAGCCGAGCGCGATGGTATGCACAACCTCCCGCTGCAACGGCGTCAAGTCGTCCATGCGGCTTTTATACAGCGGCGTCACGCGGTCTAAGACCGTGTCCAAATCGGCAAGCGTAGAACTGTCTTCCTGATCCGTAAAAATTTCGAACAGTAGCACAATCGTTCGAATCACGCCGCCGGTCAGCAAACGGAGGCTCTCGACTCGTCCTGGCTGGCGATTCAAAATATGACGAATCGTGGATTCATGCTCCGAACCTTTTCCTAATTCCAACAGCAGTTGATGGGTTTCCTCTCTGTTCAAGCCTTCTAACTGGACACGCTGAAACAATGGCGCAAGCGGTTCGGCTTCGCGGGCAAACGCTTCCAGCGCGACGGCAGACGCCGCCACAATCCGAATCAGCGGGCTGTTGCCTAATATCTGACAAAATCGCAACTGTTCCCAGAGGGTAAAATTGCGCAGGAACTCGCCAAAGTTATCAATAAACAGGATCAGCTTGCGCGATTGCGTTTCCAGCGCGTGTTCCAATAACTCGAAACAGATTGTTTCATAGCTGGAGCTTTCCGTGTACGCCGCGCTCATCTGTTGATGCAGTCCGGCGAATTCCGGCTGTTTTTGCTCCAATTCTTCCGCGATTTTTTCCCAGAGATTGAACAAACGGCGGATGCCGTAATACGCTTCTTCCTTCAACACAATTGGAATCAGCCAGGAGGCAAAATCAGAATCGTTCGCGACCTCGTAACTCAACCGCAGCAGCAACGTGGTTTTTCCCATGCCGCGCTGCCCTTCAATCAGCAAATGCTGCACAGGCGGCGTCATCGCTGTCGTTTTCAGCATGCAGAACACCTCGTGAAAGACGTTTTGCCGAACGACGAAACGTCCGATAAGCTGTTCGCGGCTCTGTTCGTGGGGGTTATAGAGATTCGCGGCTGACGGTTTTCCTGTATTGCTCATATATTTCGGGGTTATCATTCCATCGGCGCTCGCCGGGAATGCGGGTTGACGTTGTCATCGTGTATTGCTTTCATGCGTTGTCGTGCCTGAAAAGCAACGTTCTTCAGGCGGGAAATGTTGTCAACATATTTGAACGCGATTCTTGCTTCTCTCGATTCTTGTCGTTCTGCCTTAGTTTCTCACAAAAACGACAACGAAGAGAAGAAGGGAACGAATTGAACGCTTGAGGTGGCTCGAATCCGCTCCTTTCTGTCATTCGTTGTCGTTTTTGTGAGGAACTGAGGTCGTTCTGTTTCAACCTCTCAAGAATTTCCCTTGACAAAACCATCGAGATTCTTGCGTTTTAAATGGAAATAACCACTCTGCCGGAAGAGAATGCGGATGACGCGGAAAGCGCCGATATTCGTGGATCGGCGATGTGCGCTGTGAGGATACTACCGATCCGAGTAAATCCGCGCTTTCCGCGTCATCCGCGTTCCATTCCCGATAACAATGGAAAAAATCACGACATTAGGCACGTCTGGCGCGGTGGTAAACGCCCGCCGGGATAATGTTTCGCTCGTCTTTTCGTCCGAGTTGGAACACGGACAGAACTGGTATCTGCTCATGGAGTGTGGCGGCAGCGCGGCGCATAAGCTCGCCAAAATCAACATTCCGTATCACGCTCTTGAAGACGTGGTCATCACGCATACGCATATTGACCATTTTTACGGCCTGCCGGCGCTGATTTTTTCCATGATGTACCGCAATATCGCGCGCCGAATGCCGTTGCGGATTTTTTGCCCGGAAGATGCGCTGGATGCGATTATCCGTTTTTTGGATTTTTTTAATTTGCGGGAAGATTGTCCATTTCCATTACATGTGCATGGCATCCCGCTTGAAGAAGGCGCGTTGATTCTGGAAAATAACGCGGCGGTCGTCACGGCCACGCCGGTCGATCATTCCCCGAAAACGCCGACGATGGCGGTGAAAATTCGATCAAAATATTCCGGAAAAATCGTCGTCTATTCCGCTGATACGACTTATTCAGAGCGCCTGATCCGCTTAGCAGAGGGCGCAGACCTGCTGTTTCACGAATGTTCGGGCTTGTCCACGCAAAACATCGTGCCGATTCACAGCAATGCGCGTCACGCGGGACAGGTCGCCCGGCAGAGCGGCGTTAAAAAGCTCGCGCTGCTGCATCTCGATGCCGTCTTAAACGATGATCCGCACGCCATCCGCGCCGAAGCGCAAGAGGAGTTTGCTGGTGACATTGTGGTGGCCGAAGATTTCGATGAATTCCGTTTATCCTGATTTACAGTGGCCTGCTGTCGCAGGCAAGGAGGCGTTATGAGCGTGATGGATTGGATCCCTGCGAGTTTCAGAGAAAAGGCCGTGAACGTGGTGGTGGATTTCGTGTCGGAACAGGCGAAAAAGCATCTCAGCGACGAGATGGCTGGCCGCATCAAAAAAATGCGTTCCGACGCCGGATTCCAGAAAGCGTTCGAACAGGGCTTACAGCAGGCGGCGCAGCGATTTTCCGACGAATACGAGCGGCAGGATGAAGATTTGGCCGCCGCGCTGCGCAATACGCCGGAATTTTTCGAAAACGAACAGGTGCAGGCCGCGCTCATCAAAATCCTCAAAAATCCGGGCGCGTATCTGAGCGACGAACGGACGCTCCTCGCGCAAACGTTCGATTCCGTGCTGCCGACGCGCAAAAACCGGGATCGCGTGAATCAGGCCGTCAGCTTTTTCCTGCGCTGCCTCGCGGAAGAACTCTGTCATTTACCCGAATTACAGCCGATTTACAGCTTTCAATTTCAACGCATGACGGCGGAAGCGCTGCGCCAACAAGCTGAAATGCAGCGCATCCAGTTGCAGGCGTTGGCGGGCATGAACGTCGGAATGCGGGACGCGCTGCTGCAACTGACCGACAAGCTCGTGGAACAAAAGGCGCTCCCCGGCGGCGCGGCGTACATGCTGCCGGAACGCCCGAAAGTCTATCACAACCTGCCGCAGCCGGATTACGGCAATTTCGTCGGGCGCGAGGCGGAACTCAAGAAAATCACGGACATTCTGCGCCCATATCCACAGTCGCAGCACGCGCTCGTCACGATTGACGGCATCGGCGGTATCGGCAAAAGCGCGTTGGCGTTAGAAATCGGGCATCGTTTTTTGCGGAATTTCGACGACCTGCCGCCGGACGAACGCTTCGAGGCGATTATCTGGGCGAGCGCGAAGCTGACGATTTTGACAGCGGAAGGCATCAGCACGCGGCGGCAGATTTTGCGGACGCTCGACGACATTTACAACGCCCTCGCGGTCGGTTTGCAGCGCGAAGACATCACCCGCGCCCGCAAAGAAGATCAGGACGAAGTCGTCCGCAATGCCCTGACGCGCCAGCGGACGCTGCTGATTGTGGATAACCTCGAAACGGTGGACGACGAGGCGGTCATGACGTTTTTGCGGGAACTCCCCGCGCCGACGAAAGCCATCGTCACGACGCGCCACCGCCTCGATGTCGCGTATCCGGTAAGGCTGACCGGCTTGCCGTTCGACGACGCGCAGCAGTTGATCCGGCAGGAATGCGAGAAGAAAGGTGTCTCATTTTTTCAAAAACCCACCCCTGACCCCTCCCAGGAGGGGAATCCGGAGAGGGTCGCCAATTTTCAAGAATCCTCCCAGGAGGGGAAGAATCGTGTCAATCCAGAGATTCCTTTCCTGGAAGGGGCAATCAGTCCAGAGATTCCCCTCCTGGGAGGGGCAAGGGGTGGGTTAGACGAACATAGCGTTCAACGCTTATTCGAACGCACGGGCGGCGTGCCATTAGCGATGGTCTGGAGCATCGCACAGATGGGCTTCGGTTATGGCGTCGAGGCGGTGTTGCATCGGTTGGGACAACCGACCAGCGATATTTCGCGTTTTTGTTTCGAAGGCGCGGTGGAGCGGATTTCCGGCAAACCGGCGCATAAGCTGTTGATGGTCTTGTCGCTCTGCGCCGAAAGCGCAAGCCGCGAGTCGCTCGGCTACGCGACGGAATTGGCGGAATTCGACCGCGACGACGGATTGGTGGAATTAGAAAAACTCTCGCTTGTCAACAAAAGCGGCGACCGCTTCTGGCTGCTGCCATTGACGAAGCAGTATGCGGCAGCGGAGTTTGAGAAGTCAGCGGAGAAAGAGCAATTACGAAAAAGATGGATTGAATATTTTACAAAGTTAAGTAATGAGTATAGTGGAAAGTATTGGAGATGGAACAATTATGATTGGCTTTCTAATGAGGGGGATAATATCCTTTTAATAATTGATTGGGCAATAGAGACGGGAAAAGGAGCTATCGCTTTATCTTTTACTAAAGCGGCAATGTTCTATTCGGATCGGTCTGGAAGATGGAATGACCTGTTTATCTATGGTGAAAAACTTTACGTTGTCGCACAAGCATTGAATGATAAGCCTAATTGGGCATGGATCGGAAATTTCTGGTTAAGTTATTTTTATGCCGAGCGCGGAAAGATAGAACAGGCAGAGGAATTTACCAATCAGAGTTTATATTTATATCAAGAATTAGGTGACATTAAAGGAATGTGTATTACGACAGCTAATTTAGGACGTGTATTCCGTTTAAAAGGTCAATATGAAATTTCGCAAGCGTTGTTTGAAAAAGCAATGGACTTAGCAAAAAAATATGCTTATGGAGACGGAATAGCTAATACACATTTTGAATGGGGCAAGTTTGATCGAGACCTGAAAAAATGGGAAAAAGCTAAAATACACTTTGAAGCAACTATTAACTGGTATGAAGAGCATAAAGATAAGGTTGATTTAGATGTTGCGCTTTTGATGATGGCAACAGGGAATTTAGGCTGGATAGAATGTCAGCTTGGTAATTTTATTGAGGGAAAAGAATTTTTAGAACGAAGTTTAACCGTTTTTAAAAAAATAGGGGGACGAGCAAATATTACAACACTTTCTTGGAGATTAGCTCTGGTTGAAAAAACTCTTGGCAATCACGAAAAAGCCTTACAATATGCACAAGAAGCGCATTTTTGGGCAGAACGGCTGGGCATGGTGCGGGAATTGGAAGGCGCGAACGCCCTGCTGAACGAATTGAACGCGGAACCGCCTGCCGCATAACATCTCATGAAATGGAGATCAATATGACACTCGACGCAGTCGTAAAAGATGATGGCACCTTGATTGCGAAAGCCCCAAAATTACTAAGGGGAAAGCGGGTCAAAATTATCGTGCGCCCGATGCGGCGTCACTATGTTCCTAAAAAACGAACGGAATGGGACGACCTTTCCGAAATTTTGAATAATGCCAGAAAGCTCGATATTCCTCGTCGGTCGAGTGAAGACATTCTGGCGGAGTTGCGGGAATTCAGAGAATCGGCATGAAACGGGCGTATATTGATTCGTGCGTATGGATTACCGCCATAGAAGGCTTTCCAACCTATCAGGCAACGATTGACCAGATATTGCGCCAGTTGCTTGAACAGGGCTGGAAGTTTTGCGTGTCAGATGCGGTCATGTTCGAAATATTACTGAAACCGATGAACGAGGGACAAGCCGACGTGATTGCGCAGTATCGTTTATTATTTGCGAAAATGGAATCCCTGAACAGTTATCCGAATATGTTTACAGAGGCTCTCCATCTCGCCCATCGGGAACATCTCAAGGGGCTGGATGCCGTTCATCTTGCGATTGCTCTTCATCATGATTGCATGTTGTTTGTTTCCACAGATTCGCATATTCGGTCGTTGCAAACGATTCGCCCGCATTGGATTGATTTGAGCGGTTCTGCGCCGCCTGTCGGCGTAATTGATCGTTGAAAGAGAGGATGAATCGTCATGACCAATGACCTCTTGCAAGAAAAATGGCGCACACAGGAACGCATGGCGCAAGCAGCCGAAAACAGTATTAAAGAACTGATGTTACGCAGCAGATTTAATGCGAATGGCCGCACACTCCCCTCCTGGGAGGGGTTGGGGATGGGTTTGCCGAGGCGGGGAATCGTTCCATGACGAACCCACCCCTTGCCCCTCCCAGGAGGGGAATTGTCGGCGACGCTGCGTAACATCAGTTAAAGAATTCCTTGATAACAATGAACAGCTTGTCGCGCAGATGCTTCGTGATCATAGGGCGGCGTTACGCATCGCAACGCGCGGAACAGCCAATATTCAGCATGCGGCAAAGTGTGCGAACGCCCACGCCCTGCTGAACGAATTGAACGCGGAACCGCCTGTCGCATGACATCTCATGAAACGGAGATCAATATGACACTCGACGCAGTCGTAAAAGACGATGGCACATTGATTATCAAAACCCCACAGTCCTTCTGGGGGAAAAAAGTCAAAGTCCAGGTGGACACAGAGCAGCCCACTACCAAACCGCAATCCTCGCCAACGCTGGCCACTCAAAAAAATCAGGCGAGTTTGGCGCAATGGGAACAGATCAAGGCCGTCTTCTACGACGTTGATCAACTGGATTTTCCTCGACGGACACTTGAGGAGATTCTGCATGATCTGCATGAAATGAGGGAATCATGATGAAATTGGCCTATATTGATTCCTGTATTTATATTGCGCGTTTCGAAGGGATTCCATCTTATCAAAAGGTGATGACGGAACACTTGTTCGCGCTTGCTCAGGACGGATGGCTCGCTTGTATTTCCGAATTAGTCATGCTTGAGACGCTATGCAAGCCGCTCAAAACAGGGCAACATGCTTTGATAGAGCAATATCGTCATTTATTCGATGCGTTAAATCTGTTAAAAAATTACCCTGATCTGTTCGAAGACGCACAACGAATCATGCAAAATGAAGGGCTGAATGTGATTGATGCGCTTCATGTTTCTATCGCCGTCCATGATCATTGTCAGTTATTCGTCACCAGCGATCCGCATTTTCGGTCGCTGAAAACCATTCGTCCGTATTGGATCGATTTGAGCGATTCTGCGCCGCCTGTCGGCGTAATTGAGCGTTGAAAGAGAGGATGAATCGTCATGACCAATGACCTCTTGCAAGAAAAATGGCGCACCCAGGAACGCATGACGCAGGACGCCGGAAACAGCATCAAATAATTCCTTGATAATAATGAACAGCTTGTTGCGCAGATGCTTCGTGAGCATAGGGTGGTGTTACGCATCGCAACGCGCGGAACAGCCAATATTCAACATGCGGCAACGTCAGCCTGATGTGCGAACGCCCTGCTGAACGAATTGAACGCGGAACCGCCTGCCGCCTGACATCTCATGAATAGAAAGGATGAAACATGTCAACGTTAGCGCACATCACAGTATCGGAATTTCAGCGGCTTTTACAGGAGAGTCGGCTGCCGGATGATACAAAGATTTCTGTCATCTTCGAAGATCAACACATTGGCATTGAGATGTCAAAACGCCAACGCGCGTATGATGCTCTGCAAAAATTGAAAGGATCGGGCAACGGGCGCTTATCAGCAACGTTACTGAAAGATCGCGAACAGGAGCGGTGGCTATGAGTCGCTATGTGCTGGACACTTCTGCATTATTCGCGTTCATTGAAAACGAAGAAGGCGCTCAGGAGGTAGAAACACTTCTCATTCAAACGATTGAGGGACGACATGAGCTTGCGATTTCTATGATCAGCGAGATTGAAGTCTATTATATCTCATTGCGCGAACAGGGCGAAGAGATTGCCAGCGAACGCCTGCGCTTGCTGAATGATTTGCCGATAACGCAAGAGGTATTGGATAGTGATTTGATTCGCGTTATCGGCAATCTGAAAGCCGGATATTCTCTGTCGTTCGCAGATTGCTGTATTGCAGGATTAGCTCAGGATATGGGAGCAGTTTTAGTGCATAAAGACCCGGAGTTCGAAGCGATTGAGCATCTTGTCACTCAATACAAACTCCCGTATAAAGCAAAAGCGTAACATGATAACCAGGAGAGAACATCTTATGGTATCTACCCCCCTATTCGCCATTAGTCGAACAGATTATTCAGGCGGTGAATCGGCTGACGCCGGGCGTGCAGCAGAAAGTGCTGGATTTTACCTCTGCGCTGATGCCGCGAGGCGTTCCCGGAAAAGACCTGCTGCGCTTCGCCGGAACGATTGCCGCAGACGACCTTGAACTGATGACACACACGATAGAGGCTGAATGCGAAAGGAGGATATGATGCAAACCATGTCATTGACTGTCGAGCTACCCAAAATAGATGTCTTGTTTTTAGAAGAGTATGTCAAACAGCATCAACTTTCGATGTCAGGCTTGATCTCTGACTTAATCGAGCAATTCCGCGCTTCGGAACAATATGTGCTGCATCCGGAAATTCATGAAATTTTGGGAATCGTTCCAGGCGACGTGGATGCAAAACAAGAATATTATGACTATATGGAGAAGAAGCACCAATAAAAATTATACTTCTGAGTATCCAATAGGAAACCTTCTATGAAAACATTGTTATTCAAAAAAATTGACGCATTTGCGACGGAACATTCCTCCGGCAATCCCGCCGGAGTCATTTATTTACGCCAGCAGGACGAACTTTCCGAAGAGGAGATGCTGCGCATCGCCCATGAATTGAAGGGCTTTGTCAGCGAAGTCGGTTATGTCCGGCAGGTTGACCGCGACGCTTTCGATCTGCGCTATTACTCGTCGGAACGGGAAGTCGAATTCTGCGGTCACGCCACCATCGCGATCATGTACGATCTGATTAAACAGCGCGACGATCTGCTGAAACAGCCTTTTGTGAATATCAGCACGTCGAAGGCGCGGCTGTTGGTGGAGAATCGCATTCCGCAGGAAAACGCGGTCTATATTTCCGCGCCGGAGCCGACTTTTTCCCGCTGCGCCGTCCAAAACGAGACGCTGGCCGCCGCGTTGCGCATCTCGCCCGAAGCAATCAGCGATACGCTGCCGCTCGCCAGTATTCACGCCGGATTAAAAACTTTGATCGTGCCGCTCAACAACCTGCAATCCGTCCTGTCGCTCCACCCCGATTTGCAAGAACTCAAGCAGTTCTGCCTGAATCACGCGCTCGATATTATGACGGTCTTTACGGACGATGTGGCGAATGACGAGAATGCTTACCGCACCCGCGTCTTTGCGCCGACCTTCGGCTATCTCGAAGACCCCGCAACTGGCTCTGGCAATGCGGCGTTCGGCTATTATCTCCTGAAGCATGACCAGTGGGATGGCCGTCCGATTTCATTAGAGCAGAACGGCCTGCGGGATCAGTCAAATTGCGTGAAATTATTGGCGAAACCGGACGGCAATCAGGAACAGCGCGTCTGGTTCGGCGGTGGCGCAATCGTGCGGATTCAGGGAGAATATTGCCTTTCATAACTCGCGACATCGAATAAATTAAGAACATAGAGGGAAAATATGAATACTGCCGCAATCGCGAAAAGCGAAATTATTCAGGAACTCTCCAGAATACCGGAAGAAGAGCTTTATATTGTCAAACGCTATATTGATTCAATTCTGGAAAAATATCCGAAACCTCTATCAGATCAAAGTTTGAAGGGGATTTGGAAAGATGTCGGTTTCGAAAAGCTTATTGACTTGGAAAAAGATGTTCGAGACGTACGACGAGAATTACAAGAAATCATACTGAATCGGACGGTGTAAATATGCGATATTTACTGGATACGGTTGCTGTTATACGCCATCTCAGCGGACAATGGAAAATCGGCAACGCCGCTGCAACGATTTTGGATAACATCGGAAAACAAGACGACTGTTTGCTTGTTTCTGTCGTCAGTTTGATGGAAATTATGTATTTGGCTGAGAAGAAACGAATCCCTATTGATTTGCAGGAAACGTTGCGCCGAATCGAATCGTCATCGAAATACATGATTGTCAATTTGACGCCCGAAATTTTAAGAGTCGCTCAAACGGTAAATTTTTACGAACTTCATGACCGACTAATTCTCGCAACTGCCAAATGGCTTGATGTTCCACTCATTTCCAGCGATAGCAAATTCGCGGCAGTAACGGGCATTCGAACCATTTGGGATTAACTTTATTTTCAAGGACACGACAATGACACACACTATCACGCATATTCAATTGTTTTTACAGCCCCGCATCCGCGATGTCGAGGGCGAAAAGGTCGCGGATAGCGCGGCGAAATATCTCGGAATTCCGACCGGGCGCGTCAAGCGCTCGAAAATCTTTTCGGTCGTCTATGACCTTCCGGCGCAGCAGATTCGCGACTTCGCCAATCTCTGCCTGAAAGACGCCGTGATCAACGAGGTCAAAATCAATGAATTTTATCACGATCCCGGCTGCGGCGCGTTCATCACGGTCGCGAAGCTGCCCGGCGTGACCGACGACGAAGGCACGTCCGCGCAGAAATCGCTCGCCGATTTCCTGAATGTCTCGCTCGACACGAACACACAGCATATTTACACGAAAGAGGTGTTTTTGATCGAACAGCCGCTCAACCGCGACCAACTGCGGGCGATTGCCGAAAACCTGCTCGGCAACAAGCTGATTCATCATTTCGATTACGGCGTCTTTGCCGACGATTCGAGCGGCGCGGCGGCGCGGCGGGCGTTCGAATACGTGCCGGAAGTGCTGATGAAGGCGCATAACGAGGTCGAAACGGTCAATATTTTTGTCAGAGACAGCGAGTTGTTAGAACTCTCGAAAACGAAAGTGCTGTCGCTGAATTTGGAAGAAATGAAGGCGATTCAGGCGTATTTCCGTGATCCGGCGGTGCAGGCCAAACGCAAGGCGGCGGGGCTGTCGGAACTGCCGACCGACTGCGAACTCGAAGTCCTCGCGCAAACGTGGTCGGAGCATTGCAAACACAAAGAATTCAGCGCCGTGATTCGCTACGAAAACGCCGAAACCGGCGAAACGAAAGAGATTGATTCGCTCTTCAAAACCTACATTCGCAACGCCACTGAAACGGTGCGGCAGCATCTCGAAGCGCGGGGGAATCGCTGGCTTGTGAAAGTATTTTCCGATAATGCGGGCGTCGTGCGCATCAACGATCAGTCGCTCTTTGTCTGGAAAGTCGAAACGCACAACTCCCCCTCCGCGATTGACCCGTACGGCGGCGCGATTACCGGCATCGTCGGCAACAACCGCGATCCGCTCGGCACGGGCGTCGGCGGGGCGCGGCTGCTCTTCAATACGAACGTGCTCTGCTTCGGCTCGCCGTTCTATGACAAGCCGCTGCTGACCGGCCAATTGCACCCGAAACGGATTTTCGACGGCGTGCGCAAAGGGATCGAGGACGGCGGCAACAAATCGGGCATTCCGACGGTCAACGGCGCGATTGTGTTCGACGACCGCTACGCCGGAAAACCGCTGGTCTATTGCGGCACGGGCGGCGTCATGCCTGCGGCGTACAACGGGCGCAATTCGTGGGAAAAGCCGATTGACGCGGGCGACCGGATCGTCATGGCGGGCGGGCGCGTCGGCAAAGACGGCATTCACGGCGCGACCTTTTCTTCCGCCGAAATTGACGAGCATTCGCCGCAATCCGCCGTGCAGATCGGCAGCCCGATCACGCAAAAGCTGATGTCCGATTTTCTCGAACGCGCCTGCCGCGCCGGGCTGGTGAAATGCAGCACGGACAATGGCGCGGGCGGCCTGTCGTCGTCCATCGGCGAATTGGCGCAAATCAGCGGCGGCGCGATCATTAATTTGGAGCGCGTGCCGCTCAAATACGCCGGATTGCGCCCCTGGGAAATTTTCGTCTCCGAATCGCAGGAGCGCATGACGCTCGTGGTCGAACCGGCGCAGCAAGACGCGCTTTTCAAGATGGCGCGGGAAATGGAAGTCGAACTCTCCGATATCGGCGAATTCACGGCGAACGGCCTGCTTGATGTGCGCTATGACGACCGCCATGTCGCCTGCCTCGACCTCGAATTTTTGCATGAGGGCGTGCCGCGCAAATACCTTGAGGCGCGATGGGAGAAACCGGCGTTACGCGAGCCGCAACTCCCCGAAACGCTCGATTACAACGACCTGCTCGTGCGCTTGCTCGGCAGCCTGAACATCTGCTCGCGGGAAAACGTGATTCGGCAGTACGACCACGAAGTCAAAGGCAAAACCGTGATCAAGCCGCTGATGGGCGCGAAAGGCGTCGCGCCGCAAGACGCGGCGGTAATGCGGCTCGGCTTCGATTCGTATGAAGGAATCGCGATTTCCAACGGCATTCTGCCGCGCTACGGCGATCTTGACGCCTATCAGATGTCCGCCGGTTCGTTCGACGAGGCGGTGCGGCAAATCATTTCGGTCGGCGGCAGGCTGCCGAATATCGCGGAAAACACGAACCTTTTCTGGACGGTGAACGATAATTTCTGCGTCCCGGATTCGGTCTATGACGCCGCCAACAATCCCGACGGCAAGGTCAAACTCGCGAAACTCGTGCAAATGTGCGAGGCGCTGCGCGACATGGCGACCTTCTTCGACATTCCGCTCACGTCGGGCAAAGACAGCATGAAGAACGATTTTAAGGCGGACGGCCAGAAAATTTCCGTGCCGCCGACGATACTTTATTCGATGGTTGCGAAAATTGAGGACGTGCGCCAGACCGTCACGAGCGAATTCAAGGCCGACGGCGACGCGGTCTATCTGCTCGGCGCAACCTACGACGAACTCGGCGGATCGGAATTTTACCGCTTATTCGGCGAACTCGGCGCAAACGTGCCGGTTGTCCGCAAAGATGCGGCGAAAGCGCTCTATTTAAAGGTCATGGAAGCGAATCAAGCGCATCTGATCGAATCGAGCCACGACCTTTCCGACGGCGGATTGGCGGTCGCAGTCGCGGAATGCGCGTTCGGCGGCGATTTCGGCGCAGCGCTCGATCTCGCGCCGCTCTGTCAATCTCTCAGCGTTCCGGCAGCCCTCTTTTCGGAATCGCATTCGCGCTTTCTCGTCAGCGTCAGGCCGGAGCGTCAGGCCGAATTCGAGGCGCATTTCGGCGGCATGGCGACGCGGCTGGGGCGCGTGACGCTGGAAACGAATTTGAAGATCACGAATGGAAACGAACCACTTGTCAATCTCCCGGTCGAAACGCTGCTGAAGGCGTGGAAGAACGGTTTAACGCGGTAATAGAACACTGATTGGACTGATTTTGCTGATTTCCACTGATAAAAATCAGATTTTTTCAGCCTAATCAGCCCAATCAGTGTTCTATTCAATATATTTTCATGAAACAGGTCAACGCGCTTATCATCACCGGTTTCGGCATCAACTGCGAGGAAGAAATGGCGGCGGCGTATCGGCTGGCTGGCGCCGAAGCTGCGATTGTCCACGCGAACGATATTCTCGTGGACGGCTTTTCGATTCACGCCTTCGATATTCTGAACTTTCCGGGCGGCTTTTCGTTCGGCGACGACATCGCCTCCGGCAAGGTCATGGCGAACAAGATTCTCTACAAAACGCTGCCATCCGGGCAGACGTTCATTGACGACATCCGAAAATTTCTCGCAGACGGCAAATTCGTTCTCGGCGTCTGCAACGGCTTTCAAATGCTGGTCAAAATGGGCTTGCTGCCGAACATCGGCGGAAACATCGCGCAAGAGGTCACGCTGACGCGCAACGTGTCAGGGAAATTCGAAGACCGCTGGTGTCGCTGCACCGTGACGCCGAACGCGAAAACGCCGTTTTTAAATGGACTCGATACGCTTTATCTGCCGGTCAGACACGGCGAAGGGCAATTGGTGATCAAAGACGACGCCACGCGGCAAGCGATTCTCGAAAAGACGTTGAACTGCCTCAGTTACGCCGACGAGCAAGGGAATCCGACCGCCGATTATCCGCTGAATCCGAACGGCTCGGAACTGAATTGCGCCGGATTGACCGATCCGACCGGCCAGGTGCTCGGCATGATGCCGCACCCGGAAGCGTGCCTATCGCTCTACAATCGCCCGGATTGGGCGCGGCTGAAACGTGAGCAGCCGGGCATTTCCGAAGAAGGCGACGGCTTGAAGATTTTCAAAAACATCGTCGCGCATATTCGAACGCGATAACAATATCAGCCCTGTTCAGCGTAAAACCTGGACAGGGAATTTTAAGAGGAAAATATCATGCGAGTCGCGATCACAGAACAGAGATTTAACCTCAATCTCCTTCCAGATAGAGCAAAAGAGGAACTGTCACGACTTGATGCAGATTCATTAGCCCATTTAGAGCAGGAATTCGAGAATTATACGGAGCAATCCCCTTCGAAATGGGCTGCAATCGTTCAAAGGGCCGAAAATGATCCCGCGCATTTGGCCGGTTATGGGGAACAGTTGAAAAAGGATATGCTTGAATTCAGAGAGTCATTTATGTTTCCACATGAGGCGTCATCATGAAATATCTGCTCGATTCGAAAACGCGAGTAATCCGGCATGTTCGAAGAAGACGACGGCTTGAAGATTTTTCATAAACATCGTTGCGCATCTTCAGACGCGATAACAACAACGCAATCCCGTCAGAGTTTTCGACTCTGATGGGATTCTTAACCCAACAAATATGATAAAAAAATATTTTGATTATAATCGATGTTTGAAATTTTTAACATGTTGTGCTGCTTTTCTGCTAATGTTGGCCAATTTTGGACTGTTTTGCGGTGTATCCGCGTTCGCCGCCGACAATTCAACGGCTGACATCGTCTATTCGGCGCGTTACTACGAGTCAGGTTCGCAGCCGAGCCATTATCATCTCTGGCGGATTGATGCGGCAGGCGCGAAGCGCATACAAATCACAGATGGCGATGCCGACGATTACGCGCCGATGTGGTTAGCTGACAGGCAGACGATTGCATTCGTCCGCGAGACGGCGCAAGGCAGCACACTTTGCACAGTTGCGGAACGCGGCGGGCCAGTGACCGAACTGGCTCCCCTTC
The DNA here is from genome assembly GCA_000739515.1 of Candidatus Moduliflexus flocculans. GTDB lineage: Bacteria > Moduliflexota > Moduliflexia > Moduliflexales > Moduliflexaceae > Moduliflexus > Moduliflexus flocculans. The sequence continues at coordinate 557,314 of DF820459.1, read as the reverse complement.
CGGATAGATACATCGGCATTGAAAGCATCGCGCCGAGCCGCGACAAGCTCATTTATCTCGTGAGCGCTGACGGACAATGGCAACTCGAACTCTTTGACATTGCGACGCGGCAGACGCACAAACTCGGCGCGGGCGTGAAAACTGCGTGGAATCCTGATAACCATCGGCTCTATATTTCAACCTGGGGCGAATCAACGCCTGCCGCCCGGATTCTCGATCTCGCAACAGGCCGCCATGTCGAGCTTCCCGGCGATTTACGCGCAGCGGCGTGGGTGAACGAAACTACCCTGATTGCGGAAGCCTTCGTCTCGCCAGAAGCCGCTCAAAATAGCCAATCTCGGTTGCTCGTCCTGCGAGACGATGGCGTGCAAATAAATGAAATCGCACTGCCATTTACCTGGGATGACGATCTCTCGCCGTTTGCCGACAATCTCTTCGCCATTCCAGGCGACTCTGATCGCGTGATCTATGGCCGTCACGCAGGCAACAGCACCGAAGGCGACGCGCAGAGATTTTATCGCGTAAACGTGAAAACCGGCGAAGTGGCTGTGGTGGCGCAAGGCCGTGATCTGGCATGGTCTGCGGATGCGCAATCCTTTCTCACAAGCGCCGGACGCGGTCTTGCAAAGTTTGGCCGGAAGAAAACCGTCTGGGTGTCGCCGCTGTCTCTTGTTACCCTGTCAACCGGCGAAACTCGCCCGCTTGCGCAGGAACTCGT
>DF820459.1:516195-556496 GCA_000739515.1 Candidatus Moduliflexus flocculans | reverse complement strand
GGGTGTCGCCGCTGTCTCTTGTTACCCTGTCAACCGGCGAAACTCGCCCGCTTGCGCAGGAACTCGTCAGCGTCGCAGGTTTCGATTGGAGACCATAGAAGGCAACGTTTTAAAAATTTTCAAGAATATTGTGATGTATCTTCAGACGAAGCAATAACTAAAACTGAGGAGGATTAAAGCATGGCAATCCAACTGAAAAGTTTACATATTCGCAATTTTCGTTCTCTTGCGGATATTACAATAAAGACCGATGCGTTAAATGTGTTATTCGGTCCGAATGGGGCTGGGAAATCAACCTTTTTGGATACAAGTTGGCTTGTGAGAGATTGCATCACAACAGGAGTCGACCAGGCATCGACAGATCGAAGCCATGGTATTGGAATGCGATGGATTTTGGCCGAAGATGGCGCGAATATCGCCATCACGCTTGAAACGGAATTGGCTGAATATGAAGTTGTTTTCGGATATTCATCTGGACGAATCGAACCGTTTGTCGGAGAAATGTTGCATGACAAAACATTAAATATTCGTTTGATTGATCGAAAAATCGGCAGTGATAAAGCCTTTTTTTATCATACCAATTTAACGCAATATTTAGAAGTACCTCTAAGAGACCCTGAAAAATTAGCATTAGGTCGTTATCTTGATTTCTTAGAGAATCCGCCAAGATCAGCGTCTGAAATGAATCAGATACTCCAGTCTCTTCATTTCTATCCATCGCGAAAATTCGATTTTTTTAGACTGAAAAATATAGGATCGGAATCGAATTATCATACATGGCTCTCGGAGCGATGCCAGAATCTCTGGTCAGTGTTAAGAAACCTTGCTGGAAAAGGATCGTTAGATGGTCGCTATGATACGATTCTCTCGTTTATGCAGAAAACTTTTCCTGATTTCGATGAATTAATCTTCGATCAAACAGGTCCCAGTTCGGTTTATGCCAGCTTTCGCGAAAAAGGACTGCGTGAGCCGATTCAAGCGTCAGGCGTCTCCGACGGTCACTTGCAAATGTTGATCCTGCTGACCGCGCTTTTTTCTGAGGGGAAGAATCGGCATTCGATGATCTTATTCGACGAACCGGAGACTTCGCTGCATCCCCATGCGTTAGCCGTGTTTGCCGAAGCTGTCGAACTTGCCGTCAAAGAGTGGGACAAGCAAATTTTTATCGCCACACATTCCCCTGTCTTGATCAGCCAGTTCGACCCGGCAAATATTTTGGCATTCGAACGTGATGAAACTCGACAAACAGTCGTCAGGCGAGTCAGCGAAATCGAAAATATTCAAGACCTGTTGGAACAATATGCAACCGGCTCGCTGTATATGGCCGAATTGATTGCTGCGCAGAGCAAGCCCGTATGGAAAGAAAAGGGGTTCTGGGAGGAAAAGGATCATGCCCCAGAACAATAACAATGTCGGCACTGTGAATCCACATATTTATTTCGGATTGATTGTGACAGGAGATTCCGAAAAAGGCCATTTACCGAATTTATTCAAGTCGCTGATGTCAACAGGCTGTTGTACGTTCAAGATTATAGGTCAAGTCCCTCAAAGAAGGCCGATCACTTCTGAACAAAAAAAACTGAAAAAGATTGGGAAAGGCTCGCTCATCCCTGACAGAGATGAAGATTTTGTAAAAATCGCACGTCGCTTTTTTCAGGATTATCCATGTGGTTTCGTTCTTTTGATAGACGATATGGATGGCTGGGAGGAGCGGGCATCTGATGTGTTCAAGCGTTATAGATTGGGATTGAATACGATGTTGAATTCCGAACAGCAACAACGAGCCGCTGTGCATTTTCTTGTCAATATGCTGGAAGCCTATTATTTCGCCGAGGCCAACGCTATCAATAACGCGCTGAAACTTGATCCGCCGTTGACTGATTATGCAGGAGACGTTGAAACGATCCCCAACCCAAAACATCAGTTAAAAAACCTGCATCATGAATTCAATGAAGTTCGCGATGGTGGCGAGATTCTGAAAAAGCTTGATGTCGAGCATGTTCTTTCTCGCCCGGAGACGTGCGCCTGGCTTAGAACGCTCTTCGCATGGTGCGTCAAAATTCTGGAAGACCATCCATATTACAGCTTGCTGCCTGACTCTCCATCACGTAAATATTGTCTTGCTCATGGAACATATAGCCCTGTCACTCAAGGGCAATAAATGAACACTCATTCAAGGAGGTATGATGACAATGATGATTTCTATCAAACGCGCCTTACTCAGCGTCTCCGACAAAACCGGCCTGATTCCGTTGGCGAACACGTTGCGGCAATATGGCTGCGAACTGATTTCCACTGGCGGCACGGGCAAAACGTTGCAAGAGAACGGCATCGCCTACACCGATATTCAACAAGTCACCGGCAACCCGGAGGCGTTCGGCGGACGGATGAAAACGATTTCCTTCGCCATCGAATCCGCGCTGTTGTTCGACCGCGAGAAGGACAACGCCGAAGCCGAACACCTCAACATCACGCCGATTGACCTCGTCGTCTGCAATCTGTACCCGTTCAAGAAAGTGCTGGACGCGGGCGCGGACGAGGCGACGCTGATTGAAAATATTGACATCGGCGGGCCGACAATGGTGCGGGCGGGGGCGAAGAATTTCAAATATGTCGCCGTCGTGACCGACGTGGCGGACTATGACGCGCTGATCGCCGAATTGACCACGAATCAGGGCGCGTTGAGCTATGCCACGCGCAAGCGGCTGATGCGCAAGGCGTTCAACCATACCGCCGATTACGACGCCATGATCGCAACGGCGATGGATAAGCTCGACGGCGAATTGTCGCTGCGGCTGGCGTTCACGGGCGGGAAAGAATTGCGCTACGGCGAAAACTCGCATCAGAAAGCGTTCTATTATCGCGACAAAGAGGCCGACGCCAGCTCGCTGTATGACATGAAGATTCTGCACGGCAAAGAGCTGTCGTTCAACAATATTCTCGATATTAACGGCGCCATCGAGTCGGTGCGCCGCCTGAGCAAAACTGGTTGCGCAGTGATTAAGCACACGAATCCGTGCGGTTTGGCGGAAGGAGACGACCAACGGCAGGTCTTCGAGGCGGCGTGGGCGGGAGACCCGGTCTCCGCATACGGCGGGATTCTCGCTTTCAATCGCCCGCTTGAGCGCCGCGCCGCCGAATTTCTCATGTTGGACGCCGAAGATCGCAGCCAACGCAAATTCGTCGAAGTCATCATCGCGCCGCAGATTCCGGCGGACACGCTGGCATATTTGCAGCAGCACAAAAACCTGCGGGTGATTGAGTATAACACCGCCTTTCCGCCCTGCCGGAAAGATGTGCGTTATGTCAACGGCTTGCTGTTAGCGCAGGACGCCGATTTGGAACTGTTATCGAAAATGGAAGCGGTCACTGAGATCAAACCGGATATTGACGCAATTCGCCCGCTTGTCGAATTCGGCCTGAAAGCGATTTCCAATATCAAATCGAATTCGATTGTGTTGGTGCGGGAGAAAAACGGCCTGTTCCAGATGCTCGGCATGGGCGCAGGGCAGCCGAACCGCCTGAATTCGACGAAACTTGCGCTGGAACGCAGCCGCGAGACGCTGACAGCCGAATATAACGGCGATTCTGCCGGATTAGAAGCGTATATCGCGGCGGAAATCGGCAAGGCGATCATGATTTCCGACGCCTTTTTCCCGTTCCCGGATAACGTCGAATTTGCGGCGGAACACGGCGTCAAGACCATCACGCAGCCCGGCGGCTCGATGCGCGACAATCTGTCGTTCGACGCCTGCAACCGCCTCGGCGTCGCCATGATTCTGACCGGCCTGCGGCATTTTAAGCATTAAAACGAGATGGAACGCGGATAACGCGGATTTCACGGATATGTAAAATGTAAAAAATAACTTCCACGTATCTGCCACCCCCCCAGCCCCTCCCCAACGGGGAGGGGTGAGGTTCTTGGAAGTTACTTTTTCAACTTTACTATCGCGGAAAAAACTTTTTGGGTAATTATTTAGGAGCGCCAAAGCTTGCTTTGGCAAGGCGACAACGTCGCCTCAAGAGCGCAACGATCTCGCTCATTCGGAGTGCCAAAGCAAGCTTTGGCACTCCTGAGACCTAAGTAGTTATCTTTTTGGTTTGTATCCGCATGAATCCGCGCAATCCGCGTTATCCGTGTTCCATCAACCACCCGATGAAACATCTGTATTTTTGCATAATCATTATGCTTTTCTGCGTTTCAACGATCTGGGCAGCCGAGTCGCGTCCGGCGAAATGGGCGACGCCGCTGCATGAAAAGGGGCTGCCGAATCTGCATCGCGTGTCGGATATGCTCTATCGCGGCGGCCAGCCGACGGCGGAAGGAATGAAGCGCCTGCATGAGATGGGAATTAAGACGATTGTTGATCTGCGCACATTTCATTCTGACCGCGATGAAATCGGCGATACACCGCTTGACTATATACATATCCGCATGTTCGCGCTGCTGCCGAATCAAGGCGAAATCATCGAAGCGCTGCGCGTGATCACCGATGCCGACCGAGCGCCGGTATTCGTGCATTGCCTGCATGGCGCGGATCGCACCGGCACGGTGATGGCGGCGTATCGCATCGTTGTCGAAGGCTGGACGAAAGAAGAGGCGCTGGATGAAATGGCCAATGGCGGTTTCGGCTATCATGCAATCTTCGGAAACTTGAAGACATTTATTCGTGAATTGAATGTGGAACAGATTAAGAAGGCGCTTCAAGAAAAATCGCCAGCGAACTAACTGATATGAGGATGAGTTTCTCATAAAAACCGTTCGACTTCGCTCCATTCTAACAATCGTTGCGGTTTCCTATTTGACCGGCAAGCACAGCCGAATCGTCGTTCCGGCATTGACCGCGCTTTCGACTTCGATACGGCCATGATGTGCGTCAAGAATCTCTTTGACAATCGCCATGCCAAGCCCCGTCCCGGAAGGCTTGCCTGAGGTCACGAACGGTTCGAGGAAATGCGCTTGCAGTTCCGGCGACATGCCGCAGCCGGTATCGGTAAATTCGATGCAGACCATTGCGTTAATCCGTTTAGTCGCAATGGTCAACGTTCCGCCGTCCGGCATGGCATCGCGGGCGTTATAGACAATGTTCAGAAACGCCTGTTCCATTTTTTCCAGATCAATCCGGATACAACCGCGATATTGCATGTTTATCTGAAGCGTAATATTGCGGTTCGCAAACAGATGATGACGGAGAAAAGGAACGAATGTGTCGAGGAACTTCGCGATGGAAGCTGGTCGAATAGATAGCGGCACTCCGTTTTTATGGCATTCGCCTGCCAAACGAACAATTCGTTCCATCTCGCCTTGAATCAATTGCAGCAATTCCTGCCGGTCAGCCGGTTCGAGTTCGCCGTGACGCAGCACATCCGCACACGCTAACATGCCGCTGAACGCGTTTTTCATGTCGTGCATTGCGTAATCATACTCTTTCCCGAATGTATACTTTCGCTCGCGGATTTTTTCTTTGAGGTCTTCTTGCAAGTGGCGAATCTCCTGCAACAATTCCACGACTTCAATTTTCGAATCACGCAGCAGATCGGTCAATTTTGCGAGCATAAAAGCAAATGGAGATGCGTTCTTTGTGTCAGCCAACAAAGACGCGCAGCCAATTGAAGACGAAGAAGAAAAGTTAAGTCTCATGTTGACGCCTCTGGTAAATACCGCATGAAACCGTTTATTAGAACGATAGGCGGACAAACGCTTAACACTATTTGCCCGCCTCGATTGTGACAACTACAGAAAGAATGTTCAACAACGTTGCTTCAATAATTTATTTCTGAATGCAAGCACTCCAAGCAAACCGCTGCTTAACAGAAGCATGGTCGAAGGCTCTGGCGCCGAAACCATTCCTTCAATGACATCGTTGGCGCATCCCATTGTCCAGTGAAACGCAAGCGAGAAATCGGACAGTAAGCCTAATTTGGTAATATCGAACGTCATCGAATAGAGGCCATTCGTTTTCGAGGTCGTACCATCGGCAATTGCGACCAGATTGGTTGGATCAATTTCAACTTCCTGCCCATGTCGGTAGGATTGCGTATTGTAGCGTTCGCCGTACACATCGTCAGAATAGAGAATATGATCCTGCGCGTTGCGAATGTCATACAGTTTGCCCACGCTGGTGTCAAACACATATTCCCAGACTTCGCTGTCTGGCGTCCAGCCGTTTAAGCTCAAAAAGAGATCGCCGTAATCCGTCCGCGCGTTCTGCGTTCCGGGAACGATGCCAGGCGTGTAATCGGTGCGAATATCCACCGTCAGTTTCCCATCGCGAATCCCGATATTCATGCCGCGAATATTGAAATAGTCCCAGCTATTGTAGCCGATGATGTCAGCGTATTGATAATCTGAACCCTGGCTTAGCAGATTCGGCTTATTCTGCTCAACCCATTGATACCCTTCGCCGATGAATGTATCGTCAATCTGGCCTTGAAAGCTGATAGACGGCTCTTCTGGCTGCGGCGGCGTTTGGCTTGCCGGAGTATTGTTATTCATAAACGCGAGCGGATCGACGCATCCTTTGAGATCAGACGTTGACCAGGTGTAGGCCGGCGTCCAGATGACGCTCGGATTCGGATGGATTTCGAAATGGAGATGCGTCAAATTTCCCCATTGTGTCCAACAATTCGTAATCGTTCCGATCTGCTCTCCGGCTTTCACGGTTTCTCCCTGCCGTTTGATCAGAGAAATATGTCCATACAGGGCGGTGAAGTATGAGCCATCGCTCAGTTGATGCTTGACGACTAACGCGCCCCCCTCGTCTTGTCCACTCACATATTGAAATGTTTCGGCGACGACCTCGCCATCGGCAATTGCGACGACAGGCGTTCCATAATTTTCTTTGAAGTCTATGGCTAAATGATACTGCCCATTTCCGCCATTTGTTTGCAGCCAACCAATGTACGATCCGTCCCAATAGGAATTGGTCGGATAGAAAAAACCGGTTGAGGTTTTCAATTGTGCATGCGCGTGCGATGCCGCAAAAATAGTTAATAGAGCCATAACCATTACGCTGACATTACAAAAACGTTGAATCCATCTCATGAGAGCATCCTCCTGAAATCAGGCGCGTTCATTAAAATGATTCCGCTTTATCACGTGCGCCAGTACGAGAATAAAGCGTTTTGGATTTATAAAAACATGATTCTACAATCGTATAACTACAAGCATGATTCTATTCGAATGTCACATCACCTCCCATATTCTGTTAGTGGCACGATGAAAAACGTGCCGTTGTTCTTTATCTTCAAAAGACTCTTGAAACGGTTTTTGTTCCGAAGAAATTTATCATTTAGAAATTTTTCTGCTAAATTGCGAAGCGCGAAGGCGGGTAACCCTCGCGCCAAAATTCTAAGTGTTATTTCCATGCCGTGCAATACCACCCACTTGCGCCGATGCTGCCGCAAGCTCTCGCAAGGCTGTCCCGCGCATACACCATATCGCCATAGATATAACCGCCGGAAGCCGAATAGCGCACGTTTTTCGCCGGATTTGCGCGTTGCACTTCCGTCACCATGCCTTCCCATGTGCGGCCATCCTTGCGCGTCGTTCTCGCCCAATTAGTGCCGCATTTATTCGACCAGCGCAGTTCCACATAACCGACATACGCGCCGCTGCGATAAATATTGCTTTGAGCAACTGTCACTCCGTCTCCCGCACAACCCATCGCAATCGGGTCTTTGCCATCATACTGCGCATAATAATTGGAAGCAGCAGATTTATTGTAAATGAATCCGGCATCGAAATAGCTTTTGTTATAAATCCAGGTTCGAGCGCCGTAATTACCCCAGCAATTCATTTCAGAGACCTCAACCCGAGAGCTATCAACAATTCTTGTCACCCAGGCAACGTGACCGTATGCGCGAACGGCAATCGTATTCACCGCAGGCGTGGAACTGACTGTATAGCCGGCATTACGCGCATACGTTGTCCAGGTATTCGGATTGCCCCAGTTTGGCAGGCTAACGCCCCACACTTCTTTGGCTCTTTTCCATGCCCACCACGTGCAATTGCCGCCATTCGTACAGCATGGATACACATTCCCGTAAGCGGTCTGATTGCCGCACTGATCCGATGGTCCCGTATAAGAAAGAGCCGAACTCAGGTCATTCGCCGACGCATCCGCGTCTGATTGCTCCGCATCCGACTGAGTATTTGGCAAATCAGAAACGTCTGGCGCTGTTGGGCTGCTATGGTGTTTGCTGCATCCAACGATACCGACAACGACAAATGCCAGCGCAAACATAATGATAGACCATTTTTTCATGATCGTTTTTCAACGAGACTCTTGTTTCGCTCCATGAGAAACTCACAAAAGAACGTTGAATGCATTGTATGATTATAGTTTATGTAACTGGCGACAAAACACTTGACACCCGGATACGGCGTGTTACGTTTGTGTTGCCGTACCTCTTGTTGATTGGGAAGAAGATCTTCGATCTGTTTCGGACATTTTTGCTGAAAATGACTGCATCATAGGGATATTCAGGATGAGCGCCCCCACACGAAACCAGTTTATTGACGCTCGCTGCGGCGTGAAAAATAGACGATACGCCGGGAACGCTTGCGAGCATTACGAGATATTCACGCAGGAATGCGCATTGCTGAAGGCGCAAGATGGGCAAGTTTTTTGGAAGAACTGCCGGGCTGCGTTCGAGGTGTTTTACGACACCGTCAATTTCTGCAATGAAACGATGCGGAAACAATACGACGCACTCCCTGTTGACGACGCCGAAAACCTCGCCTTCGACGACATGATCCGGCGGCTGACCGCGCAGCGCATGAATATCGCGAATGTAGCGGCATGGCGAAACTATGTCATGAAAATGGCGTATCGCGAAATCAGAAGAATACTCGTCAAACAGGGATTGCTGTATCGCAAAAGGCTCTGCGGAAACTGTGCGCATCTGACGCCCGCGAAACCATCTATTTGCGACGAAAAAGGGATTGAACGCAAAAAGACCGATGAACCCTGCGATGATTATGAAAAGAATATTCACCGATTCGAGTCGCTTGATGGCGGAGATGATGCGGAAAAACGCGAACGCATCGAAAAATTATACGCTGAAATCGCGAACACTTTGCAAGAACGGGCGCAAGCAATGGCAGAAGACACCGACCATTTTTACGATGACGCCATGCGGCTGCTCCGGGAACGGGCGGAACGCGAGCCGTTCGGAAGCGTCCGGCGCAAAATCTGCCGCCGTCAACATGACATCTTCGTCAATATTTTCGCGCTGTTGGCGGAAGGCACGCCGAAAGAACAGGTCGAGCAGGCGCTTGCGAAAAAGTATCGCCTGAAAAACGCCCGCACGATTCGGCGCGATTTAGACGAGATCAGGGCATTTTTGCGAGAGAATGTCCGCGATTCGCAATAACGAGCCTTCTCAAATGATGAAGTATTGTCTATTAGCCCGTAGGGCTTTGGGTTTTGTAGCATGTGCGATGCCCCATTTGCTTACCGCGTAGCGGTTGTGGCGCATATCGCCTACGGCGAAGACAGCGCCGGAAACTCGAACCGTTCTACAAAACCGTATCGCCTACGGCGAAAATGTTATTTCAGACCAACATCAGCAGCGAATGAGGCAGCATCATGGACATGATGACAATCGAACACGCGTTCCAGAGTCATGACGGATTTCTGGAATTATTAGAACGGGAAGCGCAATCGCCGCACGCGCAACATCTCAGAAAGACTATCGAGTCCGGCGCTCATCCGACCGGCGATATGTTATATGATTACGTGGCGGACGATCTCGAACCGGCGCAGACCGCGATCATTCAAGAACATCTCGCGTTTTGCGGCGCATGCGCCGAAGAAACGCTGCGCATCCGTTTTCTGCAAGACGCTATCGAAGATGATGAATCCCAGCGGCAACCGATGCGAATCGCGGACGACATCGCCGTCGAAATCGGCTGGGAATTGATGGAACAGGCCGCAGGCGGAATGCACGAAGAACACACGTTCACCGTCGTAGATGGAGAGATTAAGACAACCTTCCAATGGGAATACCCGAAAGCGCGTCAAGCGGGCTATATCGTCGTTGCATGGGAAGCGAATATCACATCAGATCGAGAACTCACTATTCAATTTTTCCAGCCCGACACGCGCGAAATCCTGTATGAAGAAGAAATTGGCACGATTCGGCACAGTCACGCCACCTTTACCTTCGACGAATTAGGTTTCGATCCCGAACACGAACAATGGGCGATTGCAATTGTCTGATTTAACCATCATAGCTGCGGAGCAGCGTCATGTTTGTAGAAGGCATTTCCTTAGTCATGTTTCAGCCCCGGCGGGGCGACATACCGCCCCGTCTGGGTTGAAAAAACGCGTTATGATTCACTTTGCGTATCCGAATACCAACACCAGACACAAAGAGACGATTTTTATCGGCTGTGGACGCTTTATCGCGGCGACCGAGCCGCCGGGCGCGGAGTATCGCGAAGCCTCTCCCAAAATCACACGAAGTCTGGAAACTATCTTCGAAGCCGCCGCAAGTTTTGCTCCGGAAGCCTTAGAAAATAGCCCGCGCATTTATGAAAAGCAAGATCGCCCATATGAAACCTATCAAGGCGATTCCATGTCGCTCGCTTATCTGTTAGCGTTGATCCATCGTTTCCGCAGCCTCATTCTGACCGACGCGACAGGCGATATCTGGTGCACGGGCGATATTGTAAGACAACCTGGAACGCCAAAGCGTTTTATTGTACAGCCGGTGGAACCGGATGGATTTAAAATTAAGCTCGCTGCGTTTCTCGCTCCTGACAATCTTGACCGTCTTTTCATCGCCCCATTTGCCAACCTTGGAAAGAATACGAGTGTCTTGGCCGACAAGATTAATATTTTCGAGGTGGCGAACGTCCGCCACGTACCGTTCGAGCAAGGGAATACCCGGAAAACTTTGTTGCTGGTCGGTTCAGAAGAATTAGAACACGTGATAAATCTTTTGTTCGTCGCACCCGTTAAGCAGCCCATATCGCTTGACAAAACGCCTGTTCAATCTAAGAGTTCTTCTTTGAAGACTAAAAAAGGTATTTTTATAGGTATTGGGGTGATTATATTAAGTCTTTCAAGTATTTTTATAGCTTACATAAATAAAGAGGCGACGGTAATAGAAGATAAGAGAAATGCCAATATTGTCAAACATTTAAGGAGCGAACCAATGACGGTGTCATCAGATGAAGCACAACAAATTTTTGGATTAGATAAGAACTGGCGACCATATAAATATATAAAAAATGACTTTGAAAACCGAGGTAATGTCGTAGTGGATCATGCTACCGGTTTGATGTGGCAGAAGTCAGGCTCACCGAATACAATGGCCTATCAGGAAGTACAAGCCTATATTGACAAATTGAATCGAGATCGTTTTGGTAGTTATAATGATTGGCGATTACCAACAATTCCAGAATTAATGTCTTTGTTGGAGCCAACCAAGGCAAATGATGTGTATATTGATCCATCAACATTTGATGCTACCCAAAGGTGGTGTTGGAGTTCAGATCCGGTTACAGGTTTAGAGTTTACATGGCGTATTGTATTCAGTACTTGTCAGGTTTACTGGAGTGGCCAACATACGAATATTTTTGTTCGGGCAGTACGCCCCTGAGAGAGTATAGTGATTTGGTTTTTTAGCAGAATGATAAGGCCTGATTTCCGATCGTCCGGCGAGACGAATTCACGGGCAGCAATCACGTGAACACTGAATCTGTATCGTCAAATCCACCAGGGAGTACGCGGGTAAGTGGTATATTGGTCTAGGACGAACCTGTTCTTCGAAGGTGAAGCCTGCTACAACACTTATAAGAGGAATCAAAATTACGGACCCAACGTTAGAAAGGAAGTTGGCAATAACCATAGTGCCGATGAACAAGGGGGAACCGTCCGTATAGTTTGATGAGAGGGGATTGGAAACGGGTCTCTCACGAGATTCCGCACCAATCCTCTATACAGGGAACGCGTATATGATGTTCGAGAATTATGAACGCACAAGCGCTTTTCTTACAGAAATTCTCTATCAGAAAATCGTTCCGTTTGATAAAATCATGCTTATAGTAAAGTTTAAAAAATAACTTCGACTCAGACCTCACAGTTCTCGAGGACCTGTAAGGTCTCTACCATGAACTTATTTTTTTACATTTTACTTAACTTTCATCGCCGACATCTCTTTCCGGCAGGGCAAACTCGCGGAGGCGCTCATGACCTGCGAAGAGAGCCTCGCCCTCAGCCGTGCGTATGGCGGGCGTCACGCTCCATCTCATGGCGAAAATCCGCCATCAGGAAGGCCGCCCCGCTGACGCGCTCCCGTATATTCAGGAAGCCGTCACCATTTTCAGAGACACCGGCAGCCGCCATTTGGCCGAGGCGGAAAAGACGTTACAGGAGATTCAGAGGAGTATGAATGCAGAAGGAGAACAATGAAAAAAACGCGCATTTATATAGAAACCAGCATTGTCAGTTATCTCACAGCCAGAATGAGTCGCGATCTGATTGTGGCCGCTCGTCAGCAGATCACGCAGGAGTGGTGGGACAATCACCAATCGAAATTTGAGGTCTATATCTCTGAATTAGTCATGCAAGAAGCCGGTATCGGCGATGCTGACGCCGTGCAGCGACGATTGGGCGTGATCGCTGCCATGCCGCGCTTGCAGGTAAATGCCCATGTCATCGCCTTAGCCAAACAGATTGTTCGAGATCATGCTTTGCCATCAAAAGCCATTGCTGACGCGACGCATATTGCGTTGGCGGTGGTTCATCAGATGGAGTATTTACTCACCTGGAATTGTAAACATATTGCGAATGCCCAATTGCAAAAGGGCATTTGGAGCGTTATTCAACAACAGGGGTACCCGATTCCAATTTTGTGTACGCCTGAAGAGTTGATGGGAGTGTAACATGATGTGGAAAGACCCGATTGTCGCTGAAATTCATCAAAACCGCGCTGAACAGGTCGCACGGTTTCATGGCGACATAGATGCGTTACTGCGAGACCTTCAAGAACAAGAACAACGTACCGGCATCGTCTATGTTTCTTTTGATTCGAAACCGGAAATACGCCCGAAAAAACGACGTGCCACGCGGCGTCAAACAGCCAAACCAAACGTACCAGTTTCGGCGTGAAGGGGTACGGCGGGCGTCACGCGCCATCTCATGACGAAAATCCGCCAGCAGGAAGGCCCTTCGACAGGCTCAGGGCAGGCCGCGTTGTCATATATTCAGGAAGCCGTCACGATCTTTCGAGATACCGGCAGCCGGCATCTGGCTGAGGCGGAACGGACGTTGCATACGATTCAAGAATCTATTCAGGCGAAGATAACACGAAAAAAGGAGAAATATGGTCGAGCAAACCTTACAACACGAGGTGTTTACCGTCTTAATCGAACAAGATGAAGATGGCTATTACGTGGCGACTGTGCCAGCCTTGAAAAGCTGCTACACACAGGCCAGAACGTTGCCGGAGCTCTATGGCCGCCTTCAGGAAGTGATCGAACTTTGTTTAGAAGAAGAAGAACCGACACCGATGAAATTTGTTGCCGTCCATCAATTCGAACTGACCGGAAACACCCGAAATTATGCCACGATTGCCGACAATTACCGCCGCGCTGATGATCGCGTTTCTCACGCATCACGGATTTGAGCAAGCGCGTCAGAAAGGGAGTCATAAGTTTTTCCGACATCAGGATGGACGAACTGCGACCGTGCCGGATCATGCTGGCGAAGATTTGGGGCGCGGCCTGACGAATAAGATTTTCCATGATGTCGAATTGACAAAAGAAGACTTTTTCGACTGGTATCTGAAACGATAACAGACAATATTCAGGCGGGCGTCACGCTCCATCTCATGGCGAAGATTCGGCAGCAGGAAGGCCGTCCCGCCGACGCGCTCACGTATATTCAGGAAGCCGTCGCGATTTTCAGAGAGACCGGCAGTCGACATCTGGCTGAGGCGGAACGGACATTGCAGATGATACAGGTCACAATCAATGAACAGAGGAATGCGTCGTGAGAATTATTTCAAGAAGCATGATCAGACAATTCGAACAGCGGCATCCTGAATCCGCCTCGGCGCTCGATCATTGGTATCGGATTATGAAAAGCGCTGAGGTGCATTCTTTCGCCGAGTTACGAGACATTTTCTCAAGCGCGGATATGGTCGGGAAATACACCGTATTTAATATTGGCGCAATAAATACCGCCGCCGGTTTCATCTCAAGCCGGATGTGCTGCTGGCAGTATAGCAAACACATTCAGGCCGGCGTCACGCGGCATCTCATGGCGAACATCCGCCAGCAAAAAGGCCGTCTCGCTGACATGTTGCTTCACGCTCCGGCGGCGATTCGTTCTTTATGCGCGCTCAAAAAACATGCTCTTCTGAGGTCTGTTGACTGAAAAGATTTGGACTCTGGCCGGTCAGTTTTTTGAACATGCGGCTGAACGATTCGACATTTTTATAGCCGACATCGTAGCAGACTTCATACACCTTGACATCGCCCTTTTGAAACCGCCGTTTCGCTTCCTCGATTCGCAGGCGATGGATATAGTCACGAAGATGCTCGCCGGTTTCTTTCGCGAATTGGTGGCTAAGATGATTTTTGGTAATGCCGACGAATTCGCTGATCTCGCTTAAACACAGTTCTGGATCGTGAAAATGTTCCTGAACGTAGCGTTTGGCGCGTTTAACGATCCGGCTTTCCAGAAGCGGCTGCGTCGCTTCCAGATACAGCAGCGGAATCGAACGGACTCCCTGCTCGATGCGGCTAATCCGGAAAGAAATGGTCATATCGAGATAATGCCGCAACGCCTGTTCGATTTCCTTCACGCATTCCGCGATTCTTTCGCCAGATGCCGCGTTAAGGGCATCAAGCGCAAAAAGAAGCGCATAGCGGTCTTCTGTCAGGCTGATCGCCTCGCCTAAGGCTTGCCGATCAAGCACCTGCGCCATGCAATCCAGCGCCTGTTCAACAAAAGCGGCGCCAGGAGCAGCCTGATATCGTTGGCGGATATGGTCGAATTGCTGAACATTGACGGCGGCCACGCAAAAATAGGCATCATCGCGCTGAATGCCGGTTTGTAATGGCGCAACAAGTAAATCAGGCGTAGATTGGCCGGAAATCAAATCACGCAGGAAACGGCGGCGCAGATATTTTTGCTCAATGAGCGCATCGCCATGCGCCCCAGACCGGGGACATACGGCGTCAAGCCTGTTCGCAATGGTTTGAAGATGCGCCAGCATCGTCTCCGGCTCCATCTCGCTCTTCAGCACATAATCATGCACCCCGGATTTAAAGGCTTGCCGCACAAATTCGAATTCATTATGGCAGCTTAAAATCAGAATTTCTGGCGGATGCTCGCAGGCGTGCAACTGCTGAATGACTTCCAGACCGTTCATGACCGGCATGGTGATATCCAAAATCACAATATCAATCGCGGGATTGCCTTGAAGAATTTCTAATGCCTGCTTGCCGTGCGCGGCTTCAGCGGCGAAGAAGAAGCCGAACTCCTCCCAATCGCGCATATTTTTCAGCGCCAACCGCACGAGCGGTTCGTCATCCACCACCAGAACCTGATGCATACGTTTTCCCTTTCAGCGCTCCTGTTCTTAGACGCTTTTCAGCTCTGCCAATTTTGTCATAATCGGCAGCACGCAGATGACGGTGACGCCCTGTCCCGGCTCGCTGGCGATGTTGAGGCCGTAGGCGTCGCCATGATACAGCCGAATCCGGTCATGCACGTTTCGAATGCCGATGCATTGAAATCCCTTGTGCTGATGCGCTTCCGGCTTCCAAACAGCGGCAATGGTTTCTGGCGACATCCCCACGCCATTATCCGCAACGATAATTTCTAAACGATCAGCCTCCCGCCGCGCCGCCATCCGAATCCGCCCCGGCCCCTCGATTTCGCGAATGCCATGCAAAATGGCGTTTTCTAAGAGCGGTTGGATCAGCATTTTCATCACAAAACAAGAGCGCGCCGCTTCATCGCAATCGAACTCCACCTCGAAGCGGTCACCGAAACGAACTTTCATGATATAGATATAACTTTCCAATTGTTCAATTTGCTCATCTAACCGGGCAAATGCGCCAGTCGTGCGAAAGCTGGCGTTCAGAATGGCCATCGTCGCAGCGGTCATTTTCTGGATATTTTCAGCACGGATCATCGTCGCCATCATGCGGATCGCGTTCAGCGTGTTCGAGAGAAAATGCGGGTTGATTTGGAATTGCAGCGCGTCAATTTCCGCCTGCGCTCGCTGGCGTTCTTTCTGCTCGATTTGCATGGTGAGGCGGCGGATTTTTTCCACCATTTGATTGAACGCGGTGCAGAGCGAGGTGAGCTCTGGCATCCCATCGGTCTCGACGCGAGCGTCCATATCGCCTTTGCCAACGGCGTTCATGGTGTGAATGACCTTGCGAAGCGGGCGAATCATGCTGCGGAAGAATGTCACCGTATAGAGCAAAAACAGCGCCACCAGCCCGAACAGCGTCATTCTGGCGTAACGGCTATATGCGCGAATTTTGCTGGTCAGGCTTGCATAGTCGAACATGCGAATTAATTTCATGCCGCAATATGGCAGCGGGCTGGCAATCACCAAATACGACGCATTGCGCGTTTGAAGCGTGGTGACGCCGTCTAAACGATTCACATCGAGCGAAGCCAGGTTGCTGCGTTCCTCAACGTTTGAGGGAAGGATGATTTCGCGCTGCGCATTGAGAAGAAGAAAATCGTTCAACGCATTCGCCTGTGTAGGCAGCAAAATATCGCTATACACGCGGCTTTTGAACGAGACGACGATCATCTCGATTCCCTGTCGCAGCGCCTCCTTACCCGGGGAAATCGCGCAGGAGACAAATAATCCGGCTGGCGCGGCGCGGCCATGCAGCGTAAAGGTTTGGAGGATATGCGTTTTCCCGGATTCGTGCAGCGCCTGTTGATACCAATCGGTCTGTTTTGCGCCTTCATCCAGCGGGAGCGGAAGGTTGCGGTGATAGAGCATCTCTTTGTTCGTGAAGAAGAAAAAAAAGCCTCCGACCTGATTGGTGTATTGAAACACGGTATCAAGATGTTCAGCGATGCGGCGCGACGCCTGATAGGAGGCGGTCGAATCTGTCGAATGCGCGTACGCGCTGAGTTCCGCAAATAAGGTGGAGTTATACGCTAACGCCGATGCCATGAGCGCGATGCGCTGCGCCTCTTCGTCCAACCCTTCCGCGATTTGCTGCGTGGCTTCGAGGCTTTGATGGGACAATTGATCAATCAACGCGCGTTCGAACACGCGAAAAAATACCACAAGAATTACGAAAATCGGTATCGCAATCAGAAGCGTAAAGGTGAAGAGATAGCGCTTTAGCATTGCAGCCTATTTTCCAATCGCATCGCGAAGTTGGACATCTACGCCTAAAATATGATGCACTAACCAATTTGACAATTCGCGATAGACACTGGAGAGAAATTTAAAATCAGCGCCGTGTTGTTCGAATTGGCTCTGCAATTCGCGAAATCGCGCTAAAAATTGCGCGTGTTCCTGCTGATTCTGAGCGCTGGCGGGGCAAGCATATTTTTTGAAATACGCTTCTTCGATCTGAAAATGCGATTGCGCATATTCTTCGGCAAATGTCAGAATCTTCCCGATGTCCTGTGATCCTTTATTCGCAGACATGGCATCAGCGAGTTGATTCAATGTATCAATTAAGTCGCGGTGTTGGTCATCCAATTCAGGAACACCCGTTGTCATTAAGCTATTCCAGGCAATATTCATAGAGACTCCTCATCAGGTTCAGGAGCGCAAATGCTTGCTTTGGCAGTCAGAGCAAGGGGACACTCCTGATGCGGCTTATTCCAATTCAAGATGTTTTATCAGATCGCGATAGATAGCGATTCGTTCTTCAAGGCTCTGTTTGCTGACCCATTCGTTGGCGGTATGTTCATTGCCGCCTTGCGGACCAAGCGTGATGGTCGGAATCTGATTGATCCCGCCGAAAATATTTTCGTCCGCGACTGAACGGCCATAACCGACGCAGACTTCTCCGAATGCCTGAACGCGCTGAAGCAGGCGTTGAATGATGGGAAGACGCTTATCTGTGATATATGGATGATAATACGGCGTCTCGCGTTCCGCCAATGTCGCGAGAACGCGCTTGCCGCGTTGTGGAGTCAAGATGCCCTGCGCGTATAAGCGATCAAGATGCTCTTGCACATCGCGAAGCGCATCGTCCGGGGTTTCCGGCAGAACCAGCAAGCGGCTGAGATAGACCTCACAGAGATCGGGAAGGGAGAGCGAGCCGCTTCTGGCATGAATTTCCTGGATAAACTGAGTGGATTGCCCTAATTTCTCATGCGAGATCAGCGGCATCGCATCCAGCGCGGCGATGACTTTATACGCTTCATGAATGGCGTTAACGCCTCGTTCAGGGTTCGCGCCATGCGCGCTGATGCCAGGGACGGCAAGCGAGATGCCGACGCGCCCGCGTCGCCCAAGCCCAACGGAGATTGCCCCTGCTTTCCGGGGGAACGCATCACAAATTTCCGGCACAAGAACGAGCGCGACATTCTGCAAAAACGGATCGCGGCTTAAGGCATACGCGCCGAGCGAATCGTTTTCTTCATCCACGCAAAAGGCGAGTTTGATGGTCTTATCTAGGCGTTCTGGCAGCGATTTGATGGCTTCTAAAATGACGAAAATGCCGCCTTTCATATCGGTCGCGCCAAGCCCGAACAACTGGTCTCCGCGCTCCGTCAATTCGAACGGCGGCGTGTCCCATTCGCCATACACCGGCACGGTATCAAGATGCCCGTAGAGCATTACGGCGCGTGAGGCGTTCCCTTTTTCAGCCAGGACGTTGAAACGATGTTCTCCGACAGACTGCTTCCTGGCGTTCCAGCCTGCGTCGCGCAGATAGTCGTAGAGCCATTGCGCCAGCGCGGTTTCATTGGGGAAAATCGAGGGGATGCGGATCAGTGATTGTAATAACGAGAGTTCCATAGCGTAAATATTTTGTAGCCTTGCCAGCATTTGAAACCCAGGCAGGGCGAAGGTTATAAGATGAATTTATCAATAAAAATTTAATTCGGCAATAACAAATTCCCGTTCGTTGAGCGTGTCGAAGGGAACACGCCACGCTCACTTCGACACGCTCAACGAACGAGGCTGCCAGCTTATTTTTAATAACTGATGTTACGCAGCGCCGCCGACAATTCCCCTCCTGGGAGGGGCAAGGGGTGGGTTCGTCCGTGAGTGATTGCTCGTGTCAAGAACCCACCCCCACCCCCTCCCCGGAGGGGAGTGTGCGGTCATTCGTCTCGAATCGGTTGCGTAACATGAGTTAATAATCAATATGATAGATGACGGGAAGGAAAAGATTTGTCAAGAGGTTTGTCGTAAAAAGCGTCAAAGAAAAGCATTCTCGATATGTACAAAAAATTGTGTTTCATCGTCACACCATCGTTTCAGCGTCGTCTATGAAAGCAAATCCTCATGAAATCTGCATAGAGGAACATTGTGGCATAAACGAGATAATGGAGACAACTCGATGTCTCCCGAACAATAAGAAAAGGAGAGATTTTTATGGCTCGAATTGCGATTTTAACTTGCGCAAATACGATACAAGAAACGAACTGCGCGTCTGTCGGCTGTTTGCGGGATATGCGCGAACGAAATGGATATTTCCAATCCTATCCGTCCGAAGAACCATTGGAGCTTGTTGGAATGATTAGCTGTGCAGGGTGCCCGACAGTTGTTGCGCCTGAGAAAATATTGAAAACGGGTTGCGGCTGTGGCAGAGTATGATATTGAAGCCCTGCATTTTGCCTGGTGCATCGAGCATTTCTGCCCGTTCGTGTCGAAATATCAGAAAATCGTGCAGCAGGCGTATCCGAACCTGCGCATCGTGCTCGGCACGCATCCGGAATCGGAGGAAAAAGTGAAGGTCTTTCGCCGCGCATTAAAAGAAATTCTTGCGCCAACCGTTCAGCCTCCGCAGGACATGAATGATGTTGTCAAGAGGAGATTCAAGTTTCCGGAGTCTCCGTCAAATTCTTGAAAATCGCCGAAAAATCAGGCGGTTCTCAGAATGGTTGATTTTGGAAGAATTGCTGGTCGCGCAGCCTGGCGATGTCATCGAGCGTGACTGTCTGCACATGCTGCGCGGCCATTGTTTTGGCAGAATGGAGATGCTGGGAGTAAAATTGCAGATGCTCCGGATCAACGCGCCCGGCAGCAATCGCCGCGCGAGTTTTTCGGATGCAACGGCATGGATTAGTCGGCTTCACTAAACCGCATTTTTCATCCATGAAATTGAACAACTGTTTTCTGGCTCGCGCAAGCTGCTGCCGAAAATTTTCGGGGCTGATTTCCAGAACGTCGCCGCCAAACTGTGCCGTCACTCCGTAAATCACGCCAAGAATAAAGACCAAGCGCTGCGAGCGATCCAAACAGAGCAACATCCCCATCATGCAACGGATTCTGGTATCTTCAACGAGTATCGCGGAATCTGGCGAAGCCATTCGCGCATCCAAATACTCCTCGTCACTTGTCTGATCAATTAAAGCGCCTAACCGCTCGAAGGAAACGAAACGCTCTTCTTGCGGGCGCTTTTTCATGTCAAGCACATGATGCGCTGTGATGCGATACAGCCAGGTTCGAAAACTGCTCTTCCGCTGAAAGGTATTCAGTTTCGCGATGAGTTTCAGCAGAATCTCCTGCGTGACGTCTTCGGCGTCTCGCGGATTGCCAACCATTCTGATCGCGATATTATAAATCCACCGCTGATGCCGTAAAATCAACTGCTCTAACGCGGGCTGATTTCCTTGCTGAGCCGCGCTGACAAGTTGATCATCATCGAATTTTCGTTCATTAAACATATTGTCTATCGCGCCTGACAGCTCTGTCCATAACGTTCTGAGTCAATACAGTTATACAAAGAAGCGATATTTCAATAAATGCCATAACACGGCCACTCCATCGCGCCAGCCGATTTTTTTGCCTTCGGAATAATCGCGGCCATGATATGAGATGCCGACCTCATAAATGCGATATCGCTTTTTGGCGATTTTGACGGTGAATTCTGGTTCAAAACCAAAGCGCTTCTGCTCAATCTTCATTTCCTTTAAAATCTCAGCGCGGAACATCTTGTAGCAGGTTTCCATATCGGTCAGATTTAAATCGGTAATCATATTCGACAGGAAGGTCAAAAACTTATTGCCGAGCGAATGCCAGAAGAACAACACCCTCCGCTCGGCGCCGGTTAAAAAACGAGAACCATACACCACATCCGCTTTTCCCGCTAAAATCGGATTGAGCAACAGAGGATATTCCTCCGGATCATATTCCAAATCCGCGTCCTGAATGACGACGACATCGCCAGTCACATGCTCGAAGCCGGTTTGCAGCGCCGCGCCTTTTCCCTGATTTTTTTCATGGAACAGAACGCGGATATTAGGAACGTTGAGCGTTCGCAAATATTCGCGCGACCCATCGGTCGAACAATCATCCACAAGAATGATCTCTTTTTCGATTTCAACAGCCTGCACCCGGCGGATAATTTCTTCAATCGTCTGGATTTCGTTATATACAGGAATGACAACCGTGAGTTTCATAGCTCCTCCCCCTTTACCTTTTAAGTAATTGGATATAATACAATTGAGTTTGAAAAAACCATGACGCGTTGTATAACCTGCGTTTCATCGTATAGCACCAGCATTGACAACATTTTAGTTACCGATACCGAGAAATCGAGCAAGAAGATACATCGTCCAACCGACCGCCAGCAATATCCCTCCGGTTGTCAACCACCGTCCAATGACCGGTGTTCGATGGAACAGGAGCGATAACCCGACTGCGACAATAGCGGTATTGTCGCTCCACATGCGTGCTCCAAACGAATCTCCTTGTTCAGGAGATGACCATGCCGAAACCACGTAAATTTGTGCTATCGCATTTCCGACTGCGATCCAAACATATCCAGGAACGTATCTTGCGTATAAAATATAGCCAATGGCCGCAATTACAATAACCGGACTGAATACCAACAGTCCTCGTGATGCGTCGAATAATACCATGCTCAGGTGTGGAGCGAACCAATTAAACCCCTCACCACCGGTCGAATAACCACTAATTGTGACCACTCCGAATTGAGAATAGTTGAACCACATTTGAGTTGCTATCGCCGTCAGTATTGCGATACCGCCAACGATTGAACCAACCGCCCAATCAGTCATAGGGCGAGTTCGCACAACCTTCACGAAAACGGGCAAGAGAAAGAGGGATATCAGGAATTGTTGAGGTCTGATCAGGAATACTCCCGCAAGCCCAGCACCAAGAAGAGCGAATGAACTATTCACCGTTTTGGTATTCGATATGTCACGTATGACTTTAAGTAACAGCGTCAATGCCACGAATGAAACCGCATGAGTCATGAATGGAAAGACAGCGGAGTAGTAAAAAAGACTCGTCCCCACCCAGCATCCAATGATTCCAAGTATCGCAGCCAATCGGTCATATTCTTGAATAAGAAGTCCGTAAAGCGTTTGGACTCCAGCGGCAAAAATGACAAGCAGCCCTATAGCGACACACCACAATTCGATCCATGAGTACCCGATAGCTCCTGATACACTTATCCCTATAGTTTCCACCGTTAAACGGACAAAATATCCCACCCAAAGCAGTGGAACCTCAATCAGTGATAGCCCTATTGGATATTTACTTGGAATCCCCCCATCTACCTTCCGAGGGGCAGCACTCCATGAGCCATCTCCACTGGGATCAAAGGGCGTTGTATAGGGGGTCAACAAAAGATTATTCGTTATATCGCTATCGAGATCGAAGGTCAGAGAATGCGCAAGCGCGTAATAAAATTGGGCATCTGAGCCGTGATAGATGCGCCCGTAATACATTTGGGTACGGACAAGCGTTAGCAGAGACAAGGTTATGACGACAACGAATATCCATTTAGTTCGCAAAAATGTCATCATGATCGCACGACGCGAGATGAAAAATTGGAACGACCAATCGTTATTTAGATGCCCAACATTCTCTCTACGATTATTCTCATGCTTTGACAGTTAACAACGCTATCAATCCGGCGATATAAATAGCGCAGGCGACAAAAATAACGGCTTTGAAACCAAGTGACAATGCTAAAATCACGCAGAGCACCGAACCAATAACCGTTGCGTAGCCGTTAATGCCCCACACCCAGGGAATCAGGCGCGGCACAACGCGATTGGCGAATGTGATGCCAAGCGGGAACGGCATCCCCATCATCATGCCGAGCGGAAAAATCATAAGAAGCGAAACGAACATGCGCACTGGCATGGAATCGCCCAAAAAGATCGCGAAAATTTTCGGCGCGACAGTGAATTCCGCAAGGCAAAGAAGGGCAATCGCCGTAATCACAACGAGTAGCGCACCCTGTGGATTTTGCTTAAATCGCCCGGAAAGAAAACTGCCGCAGCCCGCCGCAATCAGGAGCGAAAAAAGCACAATGGTGACGGAATATGTTGGATTGCCCATAAACAGCGTAAATTTCTGGATTAACACAATTTCGATAAAAATAAACGCTAATCCTAACGAGAAAAAGTAAAGCAAAAATCGAATTTTGCCTGGCGCGTGCAATCCGGCGCGATGGAAAATATAGAGCGGCAAAATAATAAAGATCACCGCTAATCCGGCGGCCTCGCCCAGAATCACGAGCAACGAATTGTCGGTGTTGCCATAGACTCTAAAAATCGGCTTAAATTCTTCCGGCACGGTATCTTTATTGAACCGGGCGAATTTCGTGAAATGATTAAAGAACGGGCGGTCGTCCGTCACCGGAAACATGCTGATGCCGACCTCGTCATATTTCTTCCAGGCATTCGGATCGGCAATCAACGACCGGTATTCGGCATACTTCGGATGCTGCACGTTCAACGCCGCCGGGCCGTGCATCAGATTCTCATAATTCCCCGGCTGGCGGAACATGGCGAGTTCTTCTTCCGTAAACGCGCCATTTTTCAGGAAAAATTGGCCGCCTGCCACTGTATGCAGCGGGTCGCTCATCACAATAATCTGTTCTTCAGGATGTTCCACGCCGCGTTCGCGCAACGCCTGCGCTGCCACCACAGCCAGCCGGATCGCGCCGTAACGGCGGATAAAGACGTAGCCGCCCGGCTTCAAATGGTCGAGATATTCGTGGAACGCTTCGACGGTAATAAGATAGGTTTCAGAGATGTTCAGCGCTCCCGACGCAATCGCCGTTGGCGAGGCGTTGTTCACTTGCTGGATAATGTCATATTTGTCCGGGCTGCGGCGGATGTAACTGCGGCCTTCGTCGTTAATCAATTTCGTATTCGGGAGATTGTAAATGCCGCCGACAAAGCCTTTATATTCATTTTGCATAATATCACAAATCACCGGGTCTAACTCGACGCCAGTAACGGATTTCGGCTTGTAAGAAAGCATATACAGCACTTCTTCGCCAGCGGCAGGGCCGACCACCAACACATCCGGATGTTTGACGAATTGATAGACTAACCCGGCAAGCGGGCTTGGCTCTAATGCCTCCACATTGCCGTCGAATGGCTTCATGAACGACTGATTGCTGCCGCCGTCAATCCAGAGAATTTTATCGAGGCCATACGGCGTAATATCAATGCGGGAAATCGGTCCCCATTTGCTGAATTCAGTCTCTTCGTCTCGGAAACTCCGCTTGCCTTCATGAACTTTGACGCGGAAATGCGAATTCGCGAACGGCAGCAGCACGGCGATAGCGACCATAAATAAAAGGCTGAGCGCGACAAGGTATTTGCCAGCGTGTTTAGCAAAGGCGGCAGCGGCAGCGCAACCAAGCATTGCCGCCACCATCACCGCCCCCGGAGCAGTGATGGCAGGCACAAGCGGCAGGACGAAAATACAGCCGATGCCCGCGCCAAGCAAATCGGAGAAATAGAGCTTATTCACCTCGCTGGCGATATTCGAAAGCAGCAATGCCACGACCATGCCAGAGAAAAAAAACGGAATCGCCAATCCAAGAAAATAAATGGAGAGATACACCATTTGAATGGTTTGGGAGTCGAGTTTGCCAAATTGAAGCGGAACAGCAATGACAATTTTTAAGATGATGACGGCACTGATGCCAAAACAAAGCGAAAAAAAGGCTACAGTTTTATTAAGATCGAATTTTTTTATGGATGGGAAAATTGCCAGCACCACGCCGCTGAAACCGAATCCAAATAACGCTGTGCTGATAATTAGGAACGCGTAATGATTAAAAAACGCGACGGAAAAAATGCGCGTCATGGCAACTTGCATTAAAAGAGTCGCCCCTGAAATGAGGCTGATCCCGATATAATACCATGCCATGCGGCTCTTTTGCATTTTCGGATTTGTGATAAACACAATGATATAACGGAGCAGCCATAAGCCCGCCATCATCAGAAACGGCTTATTATAGCCTGCCGCGCTGAATTTGAGGCTACCAAATTCGAATCGAATCGGCGCGACAAAATGGATATATAACACGACTGCAAACAGCAGCACCAAAACAATATCAATCAACCCGATAAAAAATTTCGACCAGGAATGTTTCATGCATTCTCCCTCTCTATGCAAATTAAAACCATTTTAAAAACTTCCACAGAATATCCATAATTTCGCCTGAAGACAGGCAGACTCGCCCTGTAATTTTTCTGAAAACGTGGAAACACCCTGCTCAAAGCCTGTAAATTCTGTCAAGAAAATTAGGGAAATGAACGGCAGCCTTCCTGGTTTCGTTCAGGTTCAACCAGGATGCGCGTAACGGTAATATCAGTCGAGCCGTAAAAATAGACGCGGGTTTCCAGATTGGACACATCTTCCGGCAGGGTGAATGGCAAGACAAAAAAACATTCCTCGCCGCAGCCAGAAAAATCCGAAGGCGTAAGCGTTTGCTCCGCAAAAACACGCGAGCCGGAGTCAGCCACAGCATCGAGTTTCGCGATGATTTCTGCCGGAAAAGATGACTCAAGCCTTATATAAAAATAGGCGCGATATTCCCCTTTCGAAAATGGCTCATTCGGGCCGGAAACTAAAAATCCTGGCGGAGTCTTTCCCTTCCGCCCGACCTTATCGCGTGAAACATACACAAAACGGAGGTCTGACGGCGGGATCGCGTCTGGCGAAACGATCTGCGAGCGAAAGACTGCCTGAGAGTCCTGGCACGCCAGAAACTGGCGTACTGCGCGATTCTGGCCGCCTGCAATCGCAATTGGATATTCCAGCCGGACGCGCAAAAACGTCCACACGCCAAAGATCGCGATGATGCTGACATAAATAGCCGCAAGGCACGCCAATTGTTCGCCAATAGAAACTGGCGAACGCGGCAGTTCGCGGCGCGGCGCACAACTGCGGCGAAACAGATCGAGCGTTATCATGGCAATGCCTCCCAGCCACACCGCTGTCAATGCGAAACTCCCTTCTCCTGTTGCGGTGAACGATGGGAAATAGCGCGTCACATCAATAATATTGCTTAACTGATGAAACAGCGGATTGACGCCTCTGTTCCACATCAAGAGCGATGATGGCTCGCGCAGGAAATAGTATGACCAACCGAAACTAAGGAATGCGAACAGCGCGAATAGATAGCGATACGTGGTTCGCGAAAGATGCCTAAGACTGACAGACAGGGGAATCAAAAAAATTGGAATCATCGTCACCATATATCGCGCGGGCGGACTCCACGCCCCGCGCCAGTTTAATGTAAAACCTGCGCATGGAATATAGATGCTGAGTATAACGGCAAGTGTTAGCAATCCTAAACTTGCGCGTTTTCGCAGCGCAATCAGCAATCCTGCGCCAGCAAACATCATAAAAGGCGCAAAGATCAACAGGCCAGTTTCCTGATCGAACAACAACCCGAGTAATCCTTCTCGCAGGAAAATCCGGAGCGAGAAGACCTGCGCGATGCCGACGCTCGCATACGGCGCATTCGGCAGCGGGTTGCCAAACAGCGCGTAATAGTATCCGGCCATGAACGCGCCCGACGCGGCAAGGCACAGCGTGGAAATACCCGTCTCGCGCCACCACTGCACGCGATGTTCTGAGAAGACGCGCACGCGGTAGAGATGATATGCCCAGAGTAAGATCGCCGGGAGAATCATGCGCTGCTGCAACCAGGGGAGATAAGCTAAAAGCAGGCCAATAACCACAGCCCGCCACGTCTGCCGCCGCTGCTGAGAATACATGAGATAAAACGCAGCGGCGAGAAAAAGCGCGGACGGCGTTTCCGGGTACAACTGCGATGAATAAAAAAGCAGTGGCGGCGTAAAACTGAGCAGCCCCCAGAGCAGGAACGCCAGCCCTCGCCTGCCCGTCAGCGCGTCAGCGATGTAAAAGAGCAGCACAGAGAGGCAGGCCGCCATAATATTCATGCTGAGAATCGGCGCGGCATAACCGCGTTTCAGCGCATACGCAGGCACAAGCAGCAGCGGCATGCCGATAGGATGAATCGAATAGCGCGTTCGATCTCTGGCAATGCTGACATGCGAGTCGAGTTCCCCCTGATAATAAATCTGGTAATCACGCTGTTTGTAGTTGTTGCCGATTTTGAGATCGTGATCGAGCACGATGCTGTGCGTAATCAACAAATAATGCGGCTCGTCGCCGCCAGGGCCGTTGGTCGTTTTTAAGCGAAATCCTACCGCCGCATAAATGAGCAAGCTCGTTAAAAACAATCCGATGGCGATTTTCCATGACGATGTTCGTGGCATCGCAAGCGATTCGGTGAATTTGCGCGGCGGACAATGGAAGGAATTGCATTGCGATATCGATATTTTGAGATGGCAGACGCCAAACAGTGCGAGCAGCAGTAATAATGGGGCAGCGGTATCGGCAAGAAAAAGCAGCCCTTCAAAGTAATAGGTCAACAGCGAATGAAAGCGGAGCAGCGTCGCGAGCAGCAAGGAAAACGGCAGATAGGTGAGCGCATCCTGTTGCGCGGTTTCAATAAAGCCGCGTCGCATTCTTGTTGAGAGAATCGCGGAATAGCCCACCCAGAACGCCATCAGGAGAAGGATCGCGACAAACAGGAACAAGCCGAAACGCGCAAGCGAGGGCACGCTCTGAAGAACCGCCGTTTCTTGCGCTTGTTCGCGAAATGTGCGCAACGCCGGAATACGCCGTGTGAAAAAAAAGACGCCGAGGCTGATGCCTGCGGCAAGAATTGAAAGAATGGCTGTAAGATTGTTATTCTTCATTATGGTATCATACGGTTTCAAGAGGCTCAACAATTGGTAGTGTTTATTGGCAACTATACACGTTCAGAACTTGTCGAAGGGAACGAGCGGCTCGTTTCGACAAGCTCAACGAGCGAGCAGCGCTTATCATGCAACCAATATCCTAAACACCTTACGCCTGAATCAACACTTTATAGCCGTTTTGAAACAAGACTTCGATTTTATTTTCAGCGAGCAGCGCTGTAACAACGCCGACGCCAAAGACGGCATGGCGCATGACTTCATGCGCGGCAAACCGTGTTTCCATTGAGTAGGGGCGGGCATTCGCAAGGTCTTTCCCTTCCAGCGCGAGTTCCCAGGAAGTTTTCGGGATATTCGGAACCACAGGTTTCTTTGGCGCATTTCCCTTTTTCGGTTTGTGTCTATTAAATTGTCGTTTTGGTTTCATGCGTTCGACGCGCGGCGCTCCGGCGGCTTTCGTTTCGATGAGGCGGAAGCGTCGGAGGCAGGCGATTTGAGCGCAATCTGATTGACATCGCGCACAATCGGAAAGCGCGGCAGGCTTTCTAAAAAAATTCGGCCATATTGTTTGGTCAAAATGCGGCTATCTAACAAACACAAAATTCCAGTGTCGCGCTTGCTTCGAATCAAGCGTCCAAGCCCTTGTTTCAAGGTGATCACTGCCGACGGCACTTGATACGTCATGAACGGGTCGGCGTCTTGATTGCGGAGATGTTCGATCCGCGCTTCGACAATCGGCTCGTTTGGCGATGCAAACGGCAGTTTGTCAATAATCACGCAACTTAACGCTTCGCCCTGCACATCCACGCCCTGCCAGAAACTGCTGGTGGCAAATAACACCGAGTGCACGTCTTTTTTGAATTCTTCCAGAAGCGCGTTTCGGCCTTTTTGCCCTTGTTTCAGCACAGTATAAGGGATTTTATGTTTCAGCCGATTATGGACATCGTCCATGTTTTTATAACTGGTAAATAAGACGAATGCTCGACCTTTTGATTTTTCCAATACTTTTTCGACTTCCGCGGCGACAAACGCCGTGAAATCCCTGCTATTCGGCTCTGGCATGTACTGCGGCAGATACAAGACCGCCTGCTCTTCATAATGAAACGGCGAATCCACGATCAATTCCACCGGATGATCGAGGCCGATGCGCTGCTTGACAAAATCAAAGGAATGACCGCTCGACAGCGTGGCGGACGTCAGGACGATGCGCGGAATTTGTTTAAAAATATTGCGCCGCATGTCGTCGGCAATATCAATCGGCGAGGCGTGGAGAAACGTTCCCGGTCCCTGCATTTCGCACCAATAGACAAAACCCGGCTCGCTGCGATTGACAATCAATTCAAGGTTGCTTTTGATTTCATCCACACGGTTCGCGAGGAATTTGATCTCCTCGGACGGGTCTTTCAGCCCACGAAGCTGCGAGGCCAGCATTAACAACTGATTCGCGAAATCGGGTGTAATCGTATAGATTTTTTTATCAATTTGATCGTCATTCAAGCGATACTTCCCGCCTTCCTTTTTTTCGAAACTCCGAAAAAATTTCTGCGCTGTCTGACCGAGCGTGTGCAAGGTTTTGGCAATCGTTTCTGACACGATTTTGGAGTTGGCTAACTCTTGCGTGATGTTATCACGGAGTTCTTCGGCCTGGTAGCTGTTGACGCTGACGCTGAAATACGAGGTGGCAATGCTTTCTAACAAATGCGCTTCATCGAAAATCACGGCCTCGTATTCCGGGATGACTTCGCCTAATCCAGAGCCTTTGATGGCGAGATCGGCGAAAAACAGGTGATGATTGACGATGACCAAATCCGCTTCGTCCGCGTCACGTTTCATTTTGAACAGAAAGCAGTCTTTATAGTACTCACACGCGCCGCCGGTGCAGGTTTCCCGCGTGCAGCAGACATCGCGCCAGGGGCCATAATTCTCTGGCATGGCAGTCATTTCCATGCGGTCGCCGGTTTTGGTTTTCTTCGCCCACCCCTGAATCTGTTCGAAGATTTTCACGTCGTCGGTATCGTGAAACAGCGCTTGCTGGCGGAAAAGATTCAGGCGCTTGAGGCAAAGATAATTGTTGCGCCCTTTCATATAGACCGCCTGAAACTTGTCGGACACGTGCTTTTGCAGATAGGGAATATCTTTGAAAAAAAGTTGTTCCTGCAAGTTTTTCGTGCCGGTGGAGATCACGGTTTTCATGCCGCTGATCATGGCGGGAATCAGGTACGCCAGCGTTTTGCCGACGCCGGTGCCGGCTTCGACAATTAAATGTTGTTGATGGCGGAAGGCTGCCGCCACCGCTTTGCTCATATCAACCTGCCCCTGGCGATGTTCGTAATACGGCAATGTTTTCGCCAGCAGGCCGTCTCTGGTAAAAATTGTATGCACGTCAGCAAGAGAATACATGCGAATATACCTCAGCAGAGCGAGCGCGTAACGACTTCATGACCACCAATGCCATCCGTTTCGCCTTCGCGCTGCCATAGTTCAGAATCAGAATATCTTATGACGCCCATACTGTGAAAATAAAACATTGTCAATTTTATAAAATGAAAAACCTCATTTTTCATAATGTATCATTGAATCAAGCATAAAATAATCTTTTTATATCAAAATGCTTGACTTGCATTACAACTTGCACGATAAATTAGCATGTTTCATCACAACCCTTTCGTTCGGACGTGCCCACCTCACTTATATTGTCAGATCAAAATGTCTGAGAACAGGAGGATATGATATGGTATTGCATGAATCGCCTCACGCAAAAGTTGAGTGGTTGGAAAAGCATGCCGTTATTTTGAAAAGATTTACAGGTTTTATCAAAGGGGATGAATTAAAATCAGCATTTAACGCAGGCTATGAATGCCTGAAAAAGAATCATGGCCGCAAATGGCTGTCGGATAATCGCGGTTTGCCCGTCTATAAGCCGGAAGACATTGACTGGATTAATAACGACTGGTTTCCGAAAACATTGGCGGCGGGCTGGAAATATTGGGCGTTAGTGGAGCCGGAATCCGCCATTGGCGTCATGACGATGAAAAAATTCCAGTTTTATACCGATCAAGGGATTCTCCTGGAAACCTTTGAAAGCGTGGAAAAAGCGTTGGAGTGGTTAGACTCGGTGAATTAACAGTCTCTGCCAGAGTTCAAAACTCTGGCAGAAAGTCATGCGCTATAATAATACATCGCCAGGAAAGCCGAAACACGGCATTATGTCATAACAAAGTTTTTCGGCTCGGATGGCGGGATCGTTTTCTGTCAATTGTTTGACCTGTTCTATATCTGTCAGGTTATAAATGGCGACGCCTTTTATATCAGCCGTTCCCGACGCTGCCACCGTGATATTTAAGAGACCTTCAAGGCGTAGTTTAAAGAGATAAGGAACATGTTGCGTCATCAGAAATTCTTGCGTATCTGGCGTATCATATTGTTCGCCTTTTCTTAAAATCACCGTGATATACGGCTTTGCAATGGCCATCTTTTGTTGAATCGCTTCAAAAATCTCCATAGTTCTCACCGATTATCCCTTCTTACACATATCCTTATAGTTCCCTGTGTACGGGTCAGTTACATTATACGATATACGATCATAATACGATCATAACAAAAATTATATCAATTGCCTTTGAAAAGATCATGTTGGCGCTGTATGTCGAAACTGTCTTTCGCCCTACAATTTTAAGCGCCTTTTAAAATAAGGCAATTACAGAGTTCATTCATATAAAGATTTATTGTTATCTCAACTCAAAAGTCAACAACTTTTTCATCTTTTCGTGTTTAAGTAATTATGAATAACTTTCTTGAAGTTTTTGGACGTGAATACGCTTATTATTCAAAGAAAGTCAGAACATCCTTGCTTAAAATAAATCCTTGTAGTTACTTATCTGTAATGCCACAGAACGTTATGGCCAGGAAATAGCTGTCAGACACCTTCAAGGTGTCTGGCAGTTTGTCCATAACCTTGTGTGCCAATACTCACTTATCGCTCTGCTGAGACAAGTACCGCATGGCGTATTCATCGTAAATATTTCAAAAGATGAAACATCTCTTGACAAAACGACATAAAGAAAAAATACTGCGTTCTGCTTGTAATTCGACGTTTAAAATAATCCAGTGTGGCGAATATTCCTCATGAATCAGCCGTTATTAGATGTTAAAAATTTAAAGAAATACTTTCCGATTAAAGGAGGCGTTTTCTCCAAAACCATTGGTAATGTCTTTGCAGTCGATGGAGTCAGCTTTGCGTTGAATAACGGGGAAACGCTTGGTTTGGTGGGCGAAAGCGGCTGTGGAAAAACGACAACAGGCCGCTTAATTCTTCGCTTAGTTGAATTAACAGACGGTGAAATTTATTTTGAAGGTCAGGAAATTTCGCGTCTGTCGAAAACCGCGATGCGCGCCCTGCGCCGCAATATGCAAATCATCTTTCAAGACCCCTACGCTTCGCTGAATCCTCGCATGACTGTCGGAAAAATTCTTGCCGAACCGCTGAAAATTCACAATGTCAGCAAAGGAAAAGCGCGTGAAGAGCGTGTGGTGGAGTTATTAGAAAAAGTCGGTTTACACGCTGACCACCGCCGCCGTTATCCGCATGAATTCAGTGGCGGACAGCGCCAGCGCATCGGCATTGCCCGCGCGCTCGCGCTGAATCCGAAATTGATTGTGGCGGATGAACCGGTTTCCGCGTTAGATGTCTCAATTCAAGCGCAAGTGATTAATTTACTGGAAGATTTGAAACGAGAATACGGCCTGTCATACCTGTTTATCGCGCATGATCTCAGCGTGGTGGAATATATGAGTGATCGCGTGGCGGTGATGTATCTTGGAAAGATTGTTGAATTAGCCGCGTCAGATCAGTTATATAATTCTCCGAAACATCCTTATACGCAAGCGTTGTTATCCGCTGTGCCGATTCCGAATCCTCGCAACGAAAAGAAACGCCAGATTTTGCAGGGGGATGTTCCCAGTCCGATTAACCCGCCGAGAGGCTGCCATTTCCACACTCGCTGCCCGTATAAAATAGACGAATGCGCTCAATATGAACCCGCATTTACAGATACCGGCAATGGTCATTTTGTCGCCTGTCCTGTCCGCGCAGGCGGAGAATTTCTTCGGAACGTCCAATAGAAAGGAATGTTGAGTATGCCTGTGTATGAGTATCGTTGCTTCACCTGCAATGACGTTTTCGACCGTTTTTTTCCCTCATTTCAACAAGCAGCGGATGCCGAACTGACGTGTCCGATCTGCGCGGGAAAAGATGTCAAGCGATTGATTTCCGCGCCGATGTTTCGCGGCAGCGACATGGGAGACGACGAGGATTTTTCTTCTCACGAAGATGTTTCATCGCCGCCGAAGCGCGTCTTAATGGGACGCAAAGAGTTAGAAGCCAGAGCGAAAAAATAGAAGAAACCAATCATTCATCTTTTGCCAAAGGAAACAAGTATGATGCAAAAACAAGAACAGAGTTTTCATGCGTTAGAAGCCTTAATTCGCCAGCGGCTCGAATCCGCGCAGCAACGCGCCGCCAATGCGCAGGATGCCTCCATGAGCCGATATTACAAAGGCCAGGCAGATACATTTCATATTGTCCTGCGCGATATCGAAGCCATTCAATTTGAGAGTGGTCTTGAATTGGGAGTCACGAGCAAGCCGACGTTTGCGCCGGTCATTGAGTTGCAGTCGCTTTCGCGAAGCGTCGAAGAGCCTGTTGGTGTGTCCGTTTCAGCGCAGCGTCCGCGTGAAGCGTCCACTCGCAAAATCAAGCGGCTGCCAAAAATCACTGAGATTGAGACCGAATCGAAAGCCAAAACGAGAAAAAAAGCCGAACCCAAAGAACCACCGACCTCCGAATATGCCGCTTTAGCCCAGGAAGCGCTTGAGAAAAACGTCATTACCCAACGCGCAAGCTGGTTTTTTAACACGCTGATCCCAAACGGATGCACTAAAGGCTTTCGCAAACTCTATCAGCTTTTCGAACAAGACGCCGCTTTCCGCCAAGCGATTGCCGACGCTTGCGCCGCGCAGCCTGTTGTGCTGCCGGAATCGCCGCTGGATACGCCGTTTGAAGCCGCTTGAACTGAACGTAGCGATTGCTCCTGCCGACCGAAGTCACGAAGACTTCGGTTGGTAAGCTCTCGTTTAAAGCGATTGCATAATGCGTTTATGTCCGAGGATGACTGGTTAGATAGAAGGCGTTGACAGCGGCGAAACTGATACGGTTACTCTCCCAGAAGAGCGTTTCGGGAACTTGCTCCGGCGCGACCCATTGATAGGCTAAATGCTCGTCAGAAATCGCGATGTGTTCGATAGCGGTCGTTGCCGTAAAGATCGGTTTGCGCACTTCGAGGTCATATTCCGGCACAAAGACGTGAAAGTCTTCCTGAATCATTACAATATCCGAGGCGGCCAGCACAATGCCGGTTTCTTCGCGCACTTCCCGCAGACATGCCTGTAACAGCGGTTCGCGATGCCAGACGCCTCCTGTAATCGGCTGCCAGTATTCAGGATGACGATGAGTCGCCGGGCAGCGAAGCAGCAAGAATTTCCGCAATATCTTATGAAACAGCCAACATTCAATACTTTGTTTGCTATGCACCGGTCTCACCCTGAGGTTAAAAGGACGCCTTTTTAGCCGTTCTTTCAAAAAATACGCCCGAGAGGACTTGAACCTCCGACCTAAGGATTAGGAATCCTTCGCTCTATCCAACTGAGCTACGGGCGCCTAAAACAAGCATTTCTTCACGAGTGACGCGCTAAAACGAGATTAATGAAGTGATGTCCATTCCTTGAAGTTTTTCACGCCCATTCAAAAAGGATAACTCGGATAAAAAGGCAATCCCGGCAATTGTCGCATCGAATTGTTGAATCAATTCGGCGACGCCTTTTACTGTCCCGCCAGTCGCCAGCACGTCATCTACGATCAGCACGCGCTGCCCCTTCGCAATGGCATCTTCATGAATTTGCAACGAATCCGTGCCATATTCCAGCGCATACGTCACTGTTTTCGTCTGATAGGGCAATTTGCCCGGCTTTCGGACAATAACCAAACCCGCCCCTAATTTATACGCTAACGCCGCGGCAAAAATAAACCCGCGCGCCTCAATGCCAACAACGACATCAATCTGTTTATCCGCCCAGGACGCCGCCATTTGATCAATCGCTTGCTGAAACGCTTCGCCATCCTGTAATAACGGGGTAATGTCTTTAAACATGATCCCTGCTTTCGGAAAATCAGGGATATTTCTTATCATGGCTTTCAAATCTTTCATGGTCATCCCCTTTCTTGCGACACGACATTTGCTCGATTTAGAATTTTATTGACAATAAATTTCAATTCATTCACTTTAAAAGGCTTGCTGACATATTCCATCGCGCCAAAATTCATCGCTTCAATATACGATTCGATTTCACCGTAGCCTGTAAGAATAATGACACCGACATGCTCGTTGACGGCGCGAACGTTTTTCAACAATTCGATCCCGCTCATGCCAGGCATGCGCATATCGGTCAAAATCAAATCAATATGCGTGTGACGGATAATCTCAAGCGCGCGATCTCCATTGTCTGCGCAGAGCACCTGATATCCTTCATCTTCAAGAAGGCGGCTCAATCCTTCGCGCAATCCTTCATCATCATCAACAACTAAAATAACCTGTGTCTCGCTTGCCATGCTTCTGCCCTCATCATCTCACGATTCACGATTTGTGATATGACTCTCCCGCCAATATCGTCAATCCTCGGTAAACCTGTTCTAATAAAATTAATCGGCATAGCTGGTGTGGGAAGGTCATTTTGGATAGCGCAAGCATCATGTCGGCCCGATGGAGAAACTCTTCAGCAAGTCCAGTCGCGCCTCCCGTAACGAATGCAAGCCGCTTGACATCGCCACGCTGCTGGTATCGCGACAACATCCCGGCAAATTGCTCTGATGAAAACTCCTTGCCATGTTCATCCAGCGCAATCACGCAATCATTTGACATAAGCGTCTGACGAATTTTGTCGGCTTCGCGCTGTTTAATTAACGCATCCGGTTCGTGCTTTTTGCGCGTTTCTGCTTTGATCTCAACATATTCCACTGGCGTGTAATGCCGAATTCGTTCGAGATATTCCTCAATGCCCGGCAATAGATACAGCTCTTTTATTTTGCCGACGCATACTAATTTGATAATCATGCATCACAGAGCGCATCACACAGACACCTGTGCGTGAGCGTAGCGAAACAACCGTCACGTGTCATCCACCCTTTTCACTTAGATTGAAAACAACGCGCTTTCCGGTGATTCGAACGCCGTGCGCGGCACATCGCCCCACAGCCGTTCCAAATTATAAAATACTCGGGTTTCTTCCACAAAGACGTGGATAATAATGTCATCGTAATCCATAAGCACCCAATGCGCCTCCGTCCCACCCTCAATATGAAGCGGACGAATTTTCCGCGCCCGCATCGCATCTTCTATTGAGGAGACAATCGCTTTCACTTGAACAGAGGAGCGCCCGCTGCAAACTAGAATATAATCGGCGTATGTAACGACTCCGGCGACATCAAGTAAGACCACATTGAGGGCTTTTTTGTCAAGCGCGGCCTGCGCGGCAGCCACCGCATCTTCTCGCGATGCGGCGGCAAGCGGTTGGGGGGTCAATCGTGTAGATTGCGTATCTGTCATGCTTCGTCAGGAAACAACACGCGGGTTATCCCTTGCAGCAAATCGCCGAGACCTTCGCCCGTCACAGCCGAAATCGGATAACACGTCATGCCTTCCTGTTCACAAAATTTGCGAAGAGTCAATAATCGGGTTTCGTCATCCAATGCGTCAATTTTATTGGCGGCAACAATCTGGCGACGCGCTAACAAATCCGGATCATAATGGGCAAGTTCCGAAGTAATCGTCTGAAAATCCTGAACAGGGTCTCGGTCGGACAACGACGACAGATCAATCACATGGACAAACATCCGCGTGCGCTCGATATGCCGAAGAAATTGAAACCCTAATCCTGCCCCTAATGACGCCCCTTCAATTAAGCCAGGAATATCCACGACCACAAAACTTCGGTAGTTCGACGCACTCACGACGCCAAGATTCGGCGTGAGCGTCGTGAACGGATAGTCGGCAATTTTAGGACGAGCCGCGGAAATGCGTGAAATTAATGTAGATTTTCCAACATTCGGCAAACCGATAATGCCGACGTCGGCCAACAATTTAAGTTCAAGATGCAGGCTGCGTTCTTCCCCTTCGCGTCCGGGTTGATGATAACGAGGCGCTCGATTGGTCGAGGTTTTGAATCGCGCATTGCCGCGTCCGCCCTGACCGCCTTCTGCGGCGATAAATTCATCATTTGCGTTCGCCAAATCCGCCAGCAACTCGCCGCTCGCGACATCTTTCACCATTGTTCCGGGGGGGACGGGAACAATCAAATCCTCGCCATTTTTTCCGGTTTGGTTGCGGCCTCTTCCGTTGCCACCGCCCTCTGCCTGATAGCGTGCTTGATAGCGCAAATCAATCAACGTCGAAAGTTGAGAATTGACCCGTAAAATGACATGGCCGCCTCGACCTCCATCGCCGCCGTCCGGACCGCCGTACGGCACAAACTTCTCACGATGGAAACTCAGGCAGCCATTTCCGCCATCACCAGCTTTTACATAAATGTCAACTTCGTCAACAAACATTTATGCGGCTTGCGGTGTCTGTGGTCGAATATGAATATACCGATTTTTTTTGCCACGGTTGACAAATTCGACCACTCCGTCAATTTTTGCAAACAAGGTGTCGTCTTTGCCTCGCCCGACATTCACGCCAGGCTTAAACACCGTGCCGCGCTGGCGCACCAAAATACTGCCGCCGGTCACGAACTGCCCGGCAAATCGTTTTACGCCTAAATATTGCGGATTGCTGTCGCGACCATTCCGCGAACTCCCGCCACCTTTTTTATGTGCCATGATCCTGTCTCCTTCTATCCAGCTTACGCTGCAATCGCTTTAATGCGCACCGCCGTAAAATCCTGGCGATGTCCCTGTTTCCGCTGATAATTTTTTTTCCGTTTGTATTTAAAGACAATAATTTTTTTGCCTCTGCCGTGTTCCACGACTTCGGCGGTCACTGAAGCATTTTTGAGAATCGGCGCTCCGACGGCAACTTTATCATCTGCGCCTTTCACCATCAAAACGTCTTTAAAAACGACTTCAGAACCTGGTTCAGCGTCGAGTTTCTCCACTCGAAGCACTTCCCCTTCTGTGACAGCATGTTGCTTTCCACCAGTTTTAATGACTGCGTACACGATGCATGACCTCCAAAACATGTAACTCTCTATTTTTTCGACTGATACAATAGTGTCTTTCTTTCCTATAAAGCAGAAGTCAGCTAACATAAAGGCCGAAATTCTGTCAAGACTTTTCATGAAATTGCAAAAAAAGTCGGAACGGAACGCTGTTAGACACCTTGTTGCTTAGGATAATTTATCGAAAAATCTCTTTCGGCAACGCTCCCAAATGCTCGATGACATCATGCACGCCGGCAATCTGCCTGAGCGCCTGATGTCTTTCTGCCGGGCCGAGCGCGTAAATGCGCCCAATTCCCGCCTGCTGCGCCGCAAGAATGCCGGACGGCGCATCTTCCACAACCACGCACGTTTCCGGGGATAACCCTAATTGAGCGGCGGCGCGTTGATAACAATCCGGCGCAGGCTTTCCGGCAAGCGTGCCGTCATCATACACGATCTTGCTGACATCAAACCAGGTATCAAGATGCAGCCATTCCAAATAAAACTCCACATTCATCGCGCCGGACGACGTGGCAATTGTATGAGGAATGTCATGCGCCACAAGATAATTCAATAACTCGACAGAACCCGGCGAGAGGCGAAAATCATGCCCCCATTCCAGACACAGTTGCTGGTAAAGCAATTCTTTTTCCTCTGATAAACGGCGTTGATCCATGATTGATAACTGTTGTCCCGTAATATATGATAACGCCGCAGCATTCGTCCGGCCATGCACGGTCTGCCGCATTTCGTCGGGCGTCAATGCCCGGCCACGCAGTTGCAGCGAGAGCCGCTGCCACGCCTCGTCATTCAATGGCGTATCCCATAGCAATACGCCGTTAAAATCAAAAATAATCCCTGAATATTTCATGATCTATTTTTACTCCAGGCGTATCAATGCTTGCGTTGACAGTCAAAACAAGCGTTGACGTTCCTAAGAATTAATGTTCTTTTGTAACTATTACATGAATTCCTCTCATTCGTTCCCTTCTCCGATTCGTTGTCGTTTTTGTGAGCACTTCGTACCGCCGACGTCCTCGTCGGCGCGTATCATCAAGGCCGACGAGGACGTCGGCGGTACGTAAATACTTACGTTTTTTTTATTGGCGTCACGTAGTGAATTGCCAATGTTCCGCCTGCCACCAGAACGAGCAACACAATAACAATCCCGTATGCGCGCCCAAGTCCGAAGAAATCGGCCAGTGCGCCGAGTAANCGAGCAACACAATAACAATCCCGTATGCGCGCCCAAGTCCGAAGAAATCGGCCAGTGCGCCGAGTAATAACGGCAACGCCAGAATCGCCGTGCCAGACGCTAACGACGCCCGCGCGCTTGCCAAATCAATCAACGTGCCGCCAGAACCGACCACAAGCGAGAGAAGTTGCGGATACAGATTCGCCACGCCGACGCCAGCGAGAAACAAACCGAATAACATCATCACAAGCGAATGGCTTGCCCAATGTGTCACAAATCCAAACAGACTTAACATAACTGAGCCAAAGAGAATCTGAACGCTGGAAAAACGATGCGAAATCATGCTGCCGCCGAGCCGTCCGACCACCATCGCCGCTAAAAAAATGCTGACCGAAAACGCGGCCATTGTGCGCGGCAGGCCGCGCTCGACTTCTAAAAACGTAGCGCACCAGAAGATGATGCAGAATTCGACCGCGACGCCAAGCACAAGCACACTCCACCATGCCCAATATAATTTGGGCAATTTAGGGCGTCCTGACAAATGTTCTTTCGACGCAATACCCGCTTCAGAAAATCGAGCGTTTTTAAAGATTATCCAGAGCAGCGCAACCATAAACAGCATCGCGATCAACGCGCCGCGCCAGCCAAGG
>DF820459.1:497021-516003 GCA_000739515.1 Candidatus Moduliflexus flocculans | reverse complement strand
CGTCTTCCAATAGCATCTCTGATTGATAGTGCTCTGTTTCAATCCACGCGCCCGCGAGGGGCGCGACATGTCAACGCGCCTATCGTCTGATGTTACTCCGATGTTTCAATCCACGCGCCCGCGAGGGGCGCGACCAACCGCGTTCCCTTCCATCGGGGCGATGTCGCGTTTCAATCCACGCGCCCGCGAGGGGCGCGACAAATGGCGCGGGGGTTTCGTGGCATGTTGAGCAGTGTTTCAATCCACGCGCCCGCGAGGGGCGCGACATCGGGAACAGCAGAAGCAAGCTGCAGATTCGATTGTTTCAATCCACGCGCCCGCGAGGGGCGCGACATTACTTTTTTGATGTATATTATATTTCTATTATTGTTTCAATCCACGCGCCCGCGAGGGGCGCGACGTGTCGGGAACGCCTGCAAAGTTCTGGAATGCGGACGTTTCAATCCACGCGCCCGCGAGGGGCGCGACTCGCAAGTTGTAGCAGCGCAGATTCTCGCACTCACGTTTCAATCCACGCGCCCGCGAGGGGCGCGACCTGGCGATAATCTTGAAACCGTTTCAAAACGCCTGTTTCAATCCACGCGCCCGCGAGGGGCGCGACGGGATTAGGGGCATTGTTCAACATGATCATGGATGTTTCAATCCACGCGCCCGCGAGGGGCGCGACGGCGTGGGCGCGTTGTTTAATTTGCTGATGGATAAGTTTCAATCCACGCGCCCGCGAGGGGCGCGACTCGTTACCCGTTCGCAGAGCGGCGGCCATTGTCGAGTTTCAATCCACGCGCCCGCGAGGGGCGCGACGCTAACACCTCAGACAGACGCGCCCCACAATGGCGCGTTTCAATCCACGCGCCCGCGAGGGGCGCGACCCTTGCAGCTGACGCGGCCTATTCGCAGCTTGAAGTTTCAATCCACGCGCCCGCGAGGGGCGCGACCTCCGTATCCCCAATATTCATTTTTCGCTTGCCTTGTTTCAATCCACGCGCCCGCGAGGGGCGCGACATGTTGTCAGACGTACAAACGGCCATTGACAGCGCGGTTTCAATCCACGCGCCCGCGAGGGGCGCGACCTGACAGGTCAAAGCGGCGCGTGGACACAATCGTCGTTTCAATCCACGCGCCCGCGAGGGGCGCGACGGCATCAACAGAACTGCTTGATGCTTAAAGGGTAAAAAATGCGATTCCGCTATATCCTGTCAACTGATTTTTACACCAGAGGGCGAATTTGCCACGATCTCCCGGCTTCGCCCGATTGGAGGGATACGCTAACCTCCCGGCGTTTCGCTGTCCGCTTCTGGTTAGCGCATAGTGTGAGAAGCGCGCGGGCAGGTCAGAGAATCAGCGCACCATCAATATCCGGCGCATCGCAGACCCCATGATGCTCGACACGATTTTTCCAATTCGAGCCGAGAAAATAGAACCGCAGCGAATCCGTCTCCGCATGATACAGATCAAGCAGTTTTGCCTTCAACCGTTCCCATTCAGCCGGATCAACCCGGCATTCGAACACCGATTTCTGCACGCGCAGCCCGTAATTTTCACACGCCTCGGCAATATGCCGCAACCGTTTCTGGCCGCTCTGATACGTGGTATTCACGTCGTAGGTGACTAACACGAGCATCATTCGCCTCCTTCTTTCTCAAGAAAAACCCACCCCTTGCCGCTCCCCGGATGGGACATTCGGAACACAATGGTTCATTTCCAGACGCTCGCCGGATACAACTCGGTATCGCCGCGCAGATGCCGCG
This sequence comes from Candidatus Moduliflexus flocculans, assembly GCA_000739515.1. Lineage (GTDB taxonomy): Bacteria > Moduliflexota > Moduliflexia > Moduliflexales > Moduliflexaceae > Moduliflexus > Moduliflexus flocculans. The sequence continues at coordinate 514,255 of DF820459.1, read as the reverse complement.
CCAACAGTTGCGCCTGCATATAAAACGCCAAACCAAGCGGCATTTTTTCGTTCAACACCGGATGCGTGATCTCTTCCTGCTTGCGCTTCTGCCACTGCTCCAGCACCGTCTTGCGGCAATCATCCGTCATCAACACCGCGCCGCTTTCCTGCGTCGTAAACTGTTTCGGCGTGACTTGCTTCCGATTGATCAGCGTCAGCACGACACGATCCGCCACAAACGCCCGAAATTCTTCCATCAGATCGAGCGCGCAGCCGGGGCGTCCCGGTCGGTCGCGATGCAGAAAACCGACCGCCGGATCAAGCCCCATCGCCTCGCACGCGCCCCGGCAATCGTGGCAGAGCAGCGTATACACGAACGACAGCAGCGCATTGACCGGATCGCGCGGAGGCCGCCGCGTCCGCTCCGTCATGCTGAAGCCGCTCTCCGCGCTCAACATGGCGTTGAACGCCGAAAAATAGACGCGCGCCGCCTCGCCTTCATACCCACGAAGGCTGTCGGCGGAATCGGCTTCGGCCACGCTTTTTTTGATGCGCGACAGCCGCTCGACCGCGTCCGCCGCGCTGCCATCCCCGTGATCGTCGGGGTGATTGCGCAGGTCGCGCTGCAACACTGTTCGCGCATTGCTGATTTTCGCCGCGACGATGCACCGAACGATCTCGCGGCAACGGTCGGAATCGTCGGCGATTCGATATTGCTGGCGGCGCAGCAGCACGTTCCCGCTCTGCGGCCCGTTGACCTGCGCGAGAAAATGGTTGTGCTCCGTCAAAAACGAGATCGCGATATTGTGCTCCGCGCAGAGCGCCATCGCCTCCGGACTCATCATCACGCGGCCAAGCGCCACGATGCCGCTCAGCGCCAAGACCGGAAGTTGCTTTTTGATCTCCTGCGATTTGATTTCGATGATGAGCGTCTCACGTTCGCGGTGAATATACGCGCCATCCGTCGAAATATACAATGTGTTTAACAGTCGTTTCATAGAATTCCGTGTGTCGCCGAAGGCGACCGATTCCCCTCCTGGGAGGGGTTAGGGGTGGGTAACGTGTTGCGATTCATACGCGATAATCCATCCTTCAATTCCCCATAGCACCTGTTCAATATCCTGTTTCACTTGCTCGTCTTGAAACCTCAAAATATGAACGCCTAACGACTCTAAGCGTTCTTGCCTTGCCATATCATGAGCGTAGGAAGACGGATGAGCATGACTGAAGCCATCAATTTCGATGGCTAACAGCAGGTCTTTGCAATAGAAATCAACGATATATTCGTCAATCGGTCGCTGGCGATCAAAATCATAGCCTCGCATCTGTTTGTTTTTCAGGCGATTCCACAGCAACACTTCGGCAACAGTCATATTTTGCCGCAACTGCTTTGCTAATGCCGTCAATTGTGGGTTATACCGTATAATTTTTCGCCGCATTCTTTGTATTTCCCCTTCCAGGAGGCTTACAGGTATGGGTTTTTATGATATGCTGTCGCCGCAGACCGCCAATTCCCCTCCTGGGAGGGGTAAGGGGCAGGGCTGTTAAGTTCTCGCCAAAATGTGTCATTGCGAGGAGCTTGCGACGAAGCAATCCCTGGATTCGACGAGTTTGCTTTGTCGCTGACGCTCCTCGCAATGACAGAACTTAACAGCCCTGGGGGTAAGGGGTGGGTTGTTGAACGAACGCCCCCCGCTCTGTCGAGAACCCACCCCCAACCCCTCCCAGGAGGGGAGTTCACGGCTTCGCCAAGTCAAATTTCATTTGACATTAACCGTTGATAATACCCCGACAGCCGCTTCGAGAGCGTCTCCGGCAAGCAGCGTTCATTCAGCGAGCAACTACCGCACTGTTTCCCGGCGACTGGCGGCGGCGTGACGCCGGACGCGAGCAACACATGCACTGCCACCGCGCACGCCTCGGTGTCCCGGCGCAGCGCCGCATCGAACGCCACGTCGAACCGGCGGCGCGACTCGCCATAGAACAACGCGCCGCCGGGAATCGCGCAGCCGAGCATCTCTTCGAGGCAGATCGCCTGGGCGCACAACTGCACCGCGTCGCACGAATCTTTTTTCGGCTTGCCGCGCTTATATTCGACCGGAAACGGCTGCCAGCGGCCAGATTCGCGCGGCAGGGCGCAGCCGGTCGCGCCGCGATGAAACTCCACGACATCCGCCTGCCCCGACAGGCCGAGCCGCGCCGACGAGAGCGCCACGCCCCGCGCCGTAATCACGTCCCCCCGCTTTTCGCGCCCCGCCTCATGCACCCGCTCATGCAAGAGGTTTCCCAATGTCGTCAGGCGGTTCTCCTCCCACGTCATCTCCATATAGGCTAATGCGCATTGACGCGGACAGAAGAGGTAATGTTGCAAGGCGGAAAGTTGGATGTAATCTTCTTCACGATACATGCTGGTTTATTCTCCGAGATCGTGTAAAAATTGCTCGATGAGAACGCGAGGATACCAACGCCCTTTTCGAACCATCTCCTCGACAAGCGGGCGAACATGGGAGATAATTTGTTTTTGTCTGGCGGTTTTGAGCAAAGACAGCGTTCTGATGACTGGCAAATCGAAATTTTTCGCGATTTGATATCCGGCGGCTTCATCAATCAGCACGACATCGGCGCTTATTTGGATCGACAAAGCAATCGTTTCGGCTTCGCCACGATCGATATCTTTTTGTAACGAGCGCGCGAAGAGCAGATTTTCGACGGGAACAATCTCTACCCATTTCAGATCGGGAAACACCGATCCTGGCTTCTTCTGAGCGCGCAATTCTTTCGCCACAGCCTCGGCGATAATGATCTGTTGAAAGAGGCTCTGCAAAATATCCTCACGACCAATGGCAGATAATGACACGATAGGCGTGGCATTTGCAATCACGATCTTTTTCATCCGAGAATCTCCTCCAATTTCGCGGCGTCTTCGTGAATCTCCGAAAGTTCGTCGCTGGTATAGTCGAAGATGGGTTCGCCGTTGAATCGAAGATAATCAATAAACTCGAAGCGTGTCATGTCCGCCAATTCCGCCGCTTTACCCAATGACAACGTTCGCATTTTGTAATAGCGGATGGCGGCCTGACGCTGAATATCTTGCGCCGCTTCTATTCGAGATTTGTGTAGATGAATAAACACGTCATACGGCATCTGAATGGTCATGGTATAGGGCTGCATATTTAATCTTCCCTCTCCTGGTTTTTAATTTTAACGGTATTGATATGGAGATGCCTCAACCGACCGCCGAACCGGAAACAACCGGATTTCAATCCACGCTCCCGATTTCAGACGGGGCGATATATGTAGGGGCGTTCAATTGAACGCCCCTACGCATTTACAACCGATCGAGAATCGTCACGCCTTCCGGCACTTCCGAGTGTGCGATAGAGACTGAATAATCCGTGAACGCCCTCGCTGGGGATGTGGCATTGTCTTTGCGCGTGACTTTCACCAGATCGAACAATTTATGCGCGGGCGCATTGCCGAGTTTATCGGCATGTTTGAAGACAATCAGTTTGCGGGCGTTCATTTTGCCCCGCGCCGCCGAATGGTCATGATCGAACATGTTGACTAAGGCGTTCCATAAAAATTCGGCGTCGCTTTCGTTGAAACCTGTTTTTTCGGCAAAATGCGCGGAGAGATACCCTTCCGCCCGATAGAGGCCATACGGAATCAAGGCTTTTTTGCCGATAGTGCGTTCTTTTTCCAAATCTTGCTCTTTCGTGACAGCCATGCGGGTAATCGAGATTTCTTCCGGCATGACCGGCTCGATGCTTCTGGCAAAATTGATCTGCACCGGCCCGCGCACCTGACCGCAATTCACTTCGGTCGTCATGACCGCGCCGAACGCCCGCACATCAAAAAAATTGGCGCACATCCATAACGTCAATTCTTTGGCTTTCTGCTCGTCTTTCGGCAATTTCTTCGATTCTGGCTTGAGATCAAGCGCCTTATATGCTCGTTCATGCTGCCGATTGAGAACGGCCTTTTCCTTCACATAAATATCGAATCCGGTTTCGCCCTCTTTCGCGATTTCGACGTAGTTTCTGATCTTGCGTTTCAAGCAGACATCGGTCACGATGCCGAGCGAGGTTTCGGCGTCAATGCGCGGCATGTTGCCTGCGTCCGGGTCGCCGTTCGGGTTTCCATTCTCCACGTCAAACAGTAAAACAAATTCATAGCGGTTCTGAATAGCGTTCATTGTTATTCCTCCTCAGAAAGTTCGATTGTTTCAGGTTGATTTTCAGATGTTTCAACGGTTGCATTGCCTTTGCCTGTAAAAAAGCTTTGCCGTTGATGATAATAGCCGATGGCGAATTCCCCCTGATCTTCAAGTGCAAGTGTAGCCGGAAAATCAGTCAATTTGCCCATGATTTCGCCAAGTAATCTTTCGCGATAACCCACCGATTTTGGCCTTACGCTTTTCAACTTTTTCAAATGATTCTGTGCGAGGCGCAAAATCAGCGCGAAGACAACTTTCGGTTTCGCCGAAGCGGTGGCAAAATAGCGATCTCTGATCGTGGCGTTGATGTTGCCCTCCGCAGAGTCTTCCTGATTTTTTTCCAACACGGCGAACAATCTGCCGAGACAATACGGCACACTGGTTCTGTCTTTGTCTAATGACATAGCAAGCTCCTTGTGATAGTTACGGTTCAGAATGGCTTTGATAAACGACGCGCGATAGTAACTGAGCCGGTTATAGCCCTGATCAACGCGCATCCGGGATACAAGTATTGACAGCAAATTCTTGGGATAATCATGGCCGGACAGAATGCTGCGCATCAACGGCCCGACAATATTCGGCGGAATATTTTTCGTTTCATGCAATGCCGCTGTTTCGACTAACAGTTGCCACATTGACGGGAACTCCTGCTCTTTGTCGGGAAATTGTCGAACAAGCTGTAACTGTTCGAAATGCCGCCCGATCTTTCCGGCCATCTGTTCGACGGTATCAACATGCCAGAAACGAACAGAGACGCGGGCGGCATTTGGCGCAAGGCCAAGCACGAAGAACCGGCTGTCATCGTGTTCGAGGTTATCGGGCAACTTTCCGGAGCGAATGCGCTGCAAAAAGATGTGCAGGTCTTTCGAATGCGCGTCATCCGCCACGCGTTTCATATCGAACATTTCGCCGAATGCGTCGGAAAATTTGTCATTGCGCTCCGCCCAGAAAATCGTGACAGTATCGCCGATTTTCAGATTATGTTTCGGCGTATCAATCAGATAGTTCAACGCGCCGGTAAACTGCGCGGCAGCGGTGGACGAGATCGGCGCGTTTTGCCCCTTCGTCAGGCGATATGATTCGCCCGATTCGATATTACACGACACGAACGGCGTATCATTTTTTCCGCCCACACCTTTTTTAATTGTCGGAAGCGTTGTTGTCAGTGCCGCAAGGTTGCCAGAAACAAGACATAAACCTTGTTCCATTTCTTTACCAGTGGCCGACACAGCATAATATCGCCGCCAGGCATCGGTAATTGCAGGATCGTCAAAGACTGTTTTTCCAAAGCCCTCAACTTCGAAGACGGCAAACGTATTCAAAAATTCTTCCCACTTCGGATTAGCGCGTAATTTTTCAACAGTGGCGGGATTGGTTGAAAAGTTCTTAATTGCTGCGACTGCTGGATGATGAAGTCCAGTTTCAGCAGCAATTTCATCAAGCAGTTCTATAAATGCTCCATGGGTTTTTGGCATCTCGACGGCAGAAAATTCCTTCGCTTTCTCATCTTTTTTCCAGCCAATTGTATAATCGCTTTTATCCCACAGAAAATACGATTTGATGCCAACTGTTCGCTTTCCGTCGAATTTCGGCACGAGGATTTTCACAGGCCGAACGTTTTTGCCTTCGGTTGTGCGCAGGTCTTCAAGCGACTTGAAATTTCCGTCGCGATCAATCACGATTTTGAAACTGATATTTTCTTTGCTGAATCCTGGCTCGCAAATATCGAGATCAGGATTGTTTTGCAAGCGTTGATAGAGCGTCGTCAATTCCTGTAAAATCATCGGTACACCTCCTCTGAGTCGGGGTGGGGAACGCGAATGACGCCGTTGATCATTGTCGGACGATAAAACATCGGACGAATCTGCTGATAATCAGACGGTGTGACTTCGAACAGCGCCGGTTCGCCGTCTTTTCCTTCTTGCCGCGCGCGATTGCCGAAATCCATATCGAACAGCATAAAACCGAGGTCTTTTTCGCCAGCCAATTCAGATGCGGGAATGTCATCAACCGGCTCGAAATTGGCGGAGAATTCCCGCGTTCCCAAATACGGCTGATACGCGCATTTTCCTTTTTCCAAACGGCGATTGAACAGATCGAGATGTTTGCCCTCATTTTTGCCGTCTTCCGTGACTGCCTCGAAATGCGCTTCGATGACATACGCGACATCGCGCAAGACCATCGCGGCGCGTTGCTGGCGCACGCTCGAATCGTCGGCAAAGATTTCGACCGGAGCGTTTTCTTTCATCCCTTTGCCTATGGCTTGCGCCGAGAGTTTGCTGCCGATTTCGTTGCGGCGGATGTTATCGAATTTGATCGGATTCAAGACATGAATCGCGTCAACAATCCACCGAATCGCCGGTTTCCAGTAAATCGCCTCAATCACGGCGCGAGCGGCGGACGGCGTCATCACGTCGTAGCTCACTCGTTCCACTTTCATTTCGGGGCGCGTAAAGCAGGCATAGTCGCCCCAGACTTTCATTTTCACGCCAAAGCTCATAGCTCCTCCTTCCATTCGTCTCGTAAATCGTTCACATATTCTTGTGCATCAATGCCTTTCCAAATTTCTGCGCCTAATCCCTCCAATTCAAATAAACATCTGTTTTTTGTTCCCTCCCGCGTTCCAATATCTTGCGCCAACCGTTCACTCATCAACGCGATCAGCCGCAGTTGGTCAGCTATTGGGATATGTTCGATATATTGATGATATAGCTCTTTAATAGTAACGGCACTCATACAATTCTCCATTTATAAAAATATTTTTTATTTAATGTAGTATAACGTAAAATAAAAGTCAAGTCTTTTTTGATAATGACTCAAAAAACTGCAAAACAAAATTTGACAAATTTCTTTCGTTGAATCTATTAAGGTGTTGTCATGTCGTTTTCACGGCATGTGGATTGAAACAATGTCGTATAACGTAGTAACAATGTCTCAGGCCAGACGAAGCGCCCCATGCAAAAAATCATGGGGCGCAATGTCATTTTTCAAGCAACCAATTCAGATATAACTGCTTTCGAAGTTCATAAATGTCGGATTTTCAGGCTTCAATCCAACAGCCTCGTCATAAATATCCATATTCAGCAGCACACAGAACTGCCCGTCTCCGAACACATCGAACAACTCCCCGGAAATTTCCTGAAATATGCGCTCATACAAATTTACGGTGTATTGCTGCAAGCGTTTCCGCAATTCGCGATTGACATAGCCGGGATAAGTGGCATGAAATTGGCATTGTTTTAATTCTTCGATGACCCGCTTCCCTTCCTTTCCATACGGCACAAGGATCGGGCGCGTCGGTTCGTCAATCATCTTGAACGCCTGCGCGATCTCTCGAAACGGAATCTCATCCGGTCTGCTGCTGCACAGTTGCATGATCTTCTTCTGGTCCATCTGATGCGCGTTCTGCTGTTTCCAGAAGAAATCTTCGAAATAGCGTGTGACGGCGCCCAGGCGTAACGGATCATCATGATGATCTTTTAAAATGCGCTCGCCGGATTCCGCCGCTTGCCGCAAATGGCCGACCGGTGGTTTGTTTTCGCCATGAAAGACGACGACTTGCCCTCGTTCGAGCTTGCCTTCGCGGTTGCAACGTCCTGCCGCCTGCGCAATCGAATCCAATCCGGCAATCGCCCGCCATACGATTGGAAAATCCACGTCAACGCCCGCTTCGATCAGTTGCGTGCTGACGACGCGGCACGGCAGCTTACCAGCGAGTCGAGCGCGGATGGTGTTCAGCGTGACCGTGCGATGCGCGGGACACATCATCGTGCTGAGATGAAAACATTCCTCGATAGGATTTTTTGCGGGGTAACGTTCCGTCAGTTCCTTGCAGAGTTGTTCATAGATCAGGCGGGCGTCTTTGCGCGTGCTGACAATTGCCAACACCTGTTCATGGCTCGAAAGGCTTTCGCCAAGCGTGTCGCATGTTTGCTGCCCATCAATGACCGTGACGCATACGCGCCGAAACTCTTCATACAGTTGTTCAGGATTCGGAATGATTTCGCGCACTTGTTCCAATGCCTCGTTTTTCAAGATTGTCGGATCGCTCAATGTCGGCTGCGTGGCGGTGCAAAGTATCGCCGTGCAACCGTAATTCCGTGTGAGTTCGCGAATGACCGCTAATGATGGCTTGAGCAATTCCGGCGGCAACATTTGCGCCTCGTCGAAAATAATGACAGAATCGGCGACATTATGCAGTTTTCGGCAGGCCGTGCTGCGATTGCCGTAAAACGATTCGAAAAATTGCACGTTCGTCGTGACGATGATCGGCGCGTCCCAATTTTGCGATGCTAAACGGTTTTTCGCGGTGACTTGTTTCGGGTCGAGGTTGCTGTGATGCTCCAACACAGCCTCTTCGCCGAAAATTTGGCGAAACACATCCGCGTTCTGCGTGATAATGCTGGTATAGGGAATCACATAAATAATCCGGCGCAGATTGTATTTCAGTGCATGATCGAGCGCAAACGCCATTGAGGAAAGCGTTTTCCCGCCGCCGGTCGGCACAGTCAGCGAAAAAAGCCCCGGCGATTGCTGCGCGGCGTCTCGACACCATTTCAGGATGTTCGCTCGCTTATGGTTCACGGGCGTATCGGCTTGAAAATTCGCTAATTTGCGTTCTAATTTGGGCAGAAGGTCTGAAAGTGTGATGGCGTGTTGACGGGCGGCGCTATTTTCTGGCGTCATAAAGGTTTCTGTATCGAGGAAATCCGCGTCTGTCAGCACCGAATAGAGCATCCGAGTCAAAAAATGCAACGAAAAATAATCATGTTTTGTTATTCCTTTTGATGTGATGAAATCCTGCGGTAAAATTTTTTCCGGCAACGCAACTGGTGGAATTTTTGAACGATATTCTTTTACCGGCTTTTTCAGGCGTTTCGCCAGACTGCTTTCGCTGTCGTCTTTACCATTCGGCAGGCCGCCATGATGCCCGGCGACGATGTAGGCCAGCAATATACCGAAGGCGTCATAGCGATCTTTCAAAAACTGCGCTCCGGCTGTTGAATGGTCAACGTGCGGGTTTACATGAATTTCCGGATTGATTTTGTCTTGAAACGCTTGCGACGCTTTGCCGAAATCATGCACTTTGCCGACAATATCAGCTAATTTCTGCAATCCGAAGACTGATGCAAATTCTTTGGCTAATCTGGCAGTTCCGTCAAGATGATCTTTCAAATAGTGGTTTTCTCTGCCATTTTCAGTTTCTTTGACGTGCGCGAGTAATTCGTTCGACATGTGTTCTCCTTCCAATCGTTATTGCGTAGGAAAATCTGTCAGACACCTTGAAGGTGTCTGACAGATGATGCTAAAAAAATAAGAATTTCAACGCTTTTTACGCCTCATTCCTCCGCGCGACGCGAGAGCAAGCAATGCTTTGTTAAAACGTATTGATGATGAAAAATGTAATATTTTACATCTAATATGTTTCATTAAAAATGTCAATTGAATTTTTAAATTTTATTAATTATGCCTCATTTCGCTCGGCGACGCGAGACGTATGCCACGCCAGCGCAAGCAGCAGAAGGCCGTGAATAATCAGCCAGCCTTTGGCGTCGTAGCCGCGAATTTCGATGATGTTATCAATGAAGACGACCGGCGTGCGCATCGAGCAGGTCAGGGCGTCCCAAATCAGATGGCTGCTCATGCCGACGCTCAAGCCCATGCCGACCGGATGACCGATGGGATGGCGCAGCAGCAGAATCAGGAGCAATGCAGGAATCGCGAGGGAATGCGTGACGAAAAAGCGATGCCACGAGATGCCAAACAGCAGAATATCCCAGTCCGCAAGCGGGTAATGCAGGAATTGATAGAGCTGATCCAGCCATGAACCGTAACGCCCGATATGGCCGGGCAGAAAAAAGAGCGCGCTGGAACTGACGACCGCCGCCGCGAGATATTCGAAGCGTTTGACATATTGTTTCTGTCCCATCAGATGAAACCCTAACACGAACAACGCACCGAAAACGGCGTGCCGCAATCCATTGTTGAAATATGACGAGCTTTCCATGAGATTTGTCATAACGATTTAGCGCGTAGCGCTTGAAGTATTGTAGCAAATATGCAAACAAGCTCCCTCATTTCGCCGTAGGCGATAGGCCGCCTCAACCGCTACGCGGTAGGTGGAGACAAGGAGGAAAACGCCTTCGACAATACCGAAAGCCCTACGGGCTAAACAGTTACGATGTTTATGTTGGGATCGCCGACATCCTGTCGGCAGCTTTTGCCAGCAGGATGCTGGCGATCCCAGATGAATGTTATGATGAATACATTACGACCATCTTTTCGGCTTCGGCTTTCAATTTCTCGCGCAACGCCAGCGGGCGGACGACTTCCGCCCAGTGACCGTAGCGCAGCAACTCGTAATACATTTCATCCACGTTCCGCACTGTCCGGCGCAGCAGCAGGCCGCCGCCGGGCAGGTCGGTCAGGCGTTCTTTCGGTTCGCGCTCGCGGACAAGCTGCGCCACGCTCGGATGAAAGCGGACTTCGACGTCAACGCTCGTTTCCTCGCCTTTGTCAGATGACCAGAAGCCGTTCGCAACATATTGGCGCAGCGAAAAATTCGCCGGATATGCGAACCGCATGTTCCGAAATTTCAGCGTTTTGATTCGACAAAGCTTGAACGGGCGAAATGTTCGCGGCTGCGAATAGGTCAGCCCGATCAGGTACGCCCGGTCGAATTCTTTGAGATACAGACCGCACGGATCGAGCGTCCAATGTTCCAGCCGCTTTCTCGAAAACGCCTGATACTCGAACTCAATGGATTGACATTCGGAGACGGCGCGGTAGGCGTCCGACCAGATTTGCATGTCGCCGATTTCACCGCCCGGCGCGATGCAGACGCGGTCGGTCAGGTTGCGCAGAAAGGCGCGGGTATCTTCTTCCAACGAGGCGAGCATCTTCTCCACTGCTTCGTTTGCTTTCGGCTCTAATGGCGTCAGCACCATCAGTTGCGACGCGATGAATAATGAGAGCAGATGCTCTTCTTTCAGCGGCAGCGACAGAAATTTAAGGTCACGCGGCGAAAAGGCGTATTCCCCGTTTTTGTAATCGTAATGAATATCGAAACCGATGTCGTTCAGCAGTTTGAGGTCGTCGGCAATCGCGCGGACGGAACAGCCGTGCTTTTCCGCTAACAGCTTGCGATTCAAGCCCCGGCGCGACATGATCAGCATTAAAATGTCCAAGCAGCGCTGGATGCGCTTTTTCAATTTGTCATCAGCCATGGTGTTTTGACAGGATTGACACGATGAACATGATTGATTAACAAGGCTTTTTCATCGCGTCAATCCTGAAAATCGGGTCTGATTTGAACGCAGCGAATACATTCTCTCGATAGTTCTCAAATCGTAAAAAATCGGAGTTTTGTCAATCAGATTTAGCAAGAGGTGTGCAGAGGTGGATGCACAGTAGAATTTTCAGAGGGGCTATTCATGTACGTCCAAACTATAGTTTCGACGTACTCCATCAGTGCATGAAAATTCTATTTTCAGGGGAGGGCACATGAAATTTTGCTGCGATTGCCCTTTTCATGTATCGAAGCAAGCAATCATTCCGAATTTTCAGCCCTGTCAGAATTCTAACCCCTGACAGGACTGACACAACCAAGAGGGGATAAGGGACAAAATCGGGCGTTTTGATGTCGTTTATCCCGACATGACGACGCTGCTTTTGCCGAGCAGTTCTTCGAGTTTGTCCGCCAATTGCTGCGACGGCGTCACGCCGAATTTTTCCCCAGCGCGAATCATGGTGATGCCGTTGTCGCGATCAACGTATTTGAACGTCACGCCACATGAGCCGTGATGCTGCTGCAAAAGCTGTTGAAGCTGCTGCATGGTCTGGCGGCGGAGTTTCGCGGCGCGGAGTTCGATCATGCAGCACGATTCCTGCGGCGCGACGGCGGCTTCCTGCTGAATCGGGCGGAGCTTCTGAGCGCGGAGTTTCGGCAGTTCCTCTTCAGCGACGTTCAGAATGCCGGTCACGATGACGGGCAAATCGTCGTGCAGAATGCGGTTGTATTCCTCGAACACTTGCGGCACAAGAATCACTTCAATCGCGCCTTCGAGGTCTTCGAGCCGGAAAAACGCCATCTGGTCGCCCTTTTTGGTCAGCTTCTTGCGGTAATCGGTGACAAGCCCACCGACGACGACCTGCGCGCCGTCCTTGCATTCCGCCAAATAGCCGGTCGTCGCGGTTGTCATCTGTCGGATGGCATACAGGTATTTTTCGAGCGGGTGGCCGGTGATGTAAAAGCCGATTCCCTCTTTTTCGAGTTTCAACTTTTCGCTTTCATCCCATTCCTTGACGTTCGGCAATTGGAATGCCGCAGATGATCCGGCGGGCGTGTTCGCTAACATGCCAAAGATATTCGACTGTCCGCTTTGCCTCTCTTTTTGGGTTTTTTGCGCAAGTTCGAAGACCTGCTCCAACCCTTGCGCCATTGCGGCGCGGGCATGGCCGGAAAAGTCGAACGCGCCGCATTTGATCAGGCTTTCCACCACGCGCTTGTTGACGCGAGACAAATCCACGCGCTCGCAAAAATCTTGCAAGTGCTTGTATTTGCCCCCTTTTTGGCGCGCTTCGATAATCGCGTCCACCGCGCCGCCGCCGACGTTTTTGACTGCCGCCATGCCGAAACGGATGCGCTCGCCCGCCACCGAAAACGTGCGGACGCTTTCGTTCACGTCCGGCGGCAAAATCGCGATTCCCATGTCGCGGCATTCGTTGATATATTTGACGATGCGATCCGTGTTGTCCATGTCGCTCGTCAGCAGCGCAGCCATGCACTCCACCGGGTAATGCGCTTTCAAATAGGCGGTCTGGAACGTAATCAGCGCGTAGGCGGCGGTGTGCGACTTGTTGAAGCCGTACCCCGCGAAATATTCCATCAGGTTAAAAATTTCATCGGCTTTGGCGTCCGGGATGTTGTTTTTGCGTGTTCCTTCCAGAAAACGCGCCCGCTGTTTCGCCATCTCTTCCGCCTTCTTTTTCCCCATGGCGCGACGAAGCAAATCGGCCTCTCCGAGGGAATATCCGGCCAGGATATTCGAAATCTGCATGACCTGTTCCTGATAAATAATGACGCCGTAAGTCTCCTTGAGAATCCCTTCCAATTGCGGCAGTGGGTATTGAATCTGCTTGCGCCCGTGCTTGCAGTCAATGAAATCGTCCACCATGCCGCTGCCGAGCGGGCCGGGACGATAGAGCGCAAGAACGGCGATGATGTCTTCGAAGGTTTCGGGCTTGAGCTTGCGTAGCAGTTCCCGCATTCCCGAGCTTTCAAGCTGGAACACGCCGAGCGTCGCGCCGCGAGACAGCAGTTCGTAAGTCGGGCGATCATCCATCGGCAAATCCATGATGTCCACGATTTCGCCCTTGCTCTCTTTGATCAGCGCGAGCGTGTCCTGAATCATCGTCAGGTTGCGCAGCCCCAAAAAGTCCATTTTCAGCAACCCGATTTTTTCCAAATCCGACATCGGATACTGCGTCGAAACTTCGTCGTCCTCCTTCGTGCCGCGATAGACTGGCACGAACTCCACGAGCGGCTTGGGGGAAATCACGACCCCGGCGGCGTGCGTCGAAACGTGGCGCGTCAAGCCTTCGAGGACTTGCGCGTTATCGAGCAATTCGCTGATTTGGCGGTCTTTTTCCTTCAATTCCCGCATTTCCGGGACAGCCTGCAAGCTCTGCTCAAGCGTGATATGCAGTTGATTCGGAATCAGTTTCGCGATTTTGTCCACGTCGCTGTATGGGATGTTCAAGACGCGCCCCACGTCGCGAATGACGGCCTTTGCGCCGAGCGTCCCGAACGTCGCGATCTGCGACACGTTCTCTTTGCCGTATTTGCGCGAGACGTATTTGATGACTTCTTCGCGCCGATTCATGCAGAAATCCACGTCAATATCGGGCATACTCACGCGCTCCGGGTTCAAAAAGCGCTCGAACAGCAGATTGTATTTGATCGGGTCAATGTCGGTGATCGTCATGCAAAACGCCGCGAGGCTGCCCGCCGCCGAATTGTGAATGGCGATGGAATTCGCGACATAAGACGTGTCGGGCTTGACGGTCAAATCGTGGACTTTGCCGGTATAATGCGCCGTTTCGACCTGTTTGATTTTGACGTAGAGATAGCGATCATCCGTGTAAAAGCTGTCGTTGCGGTAAAATGTCTGCGATTTCTTCAGAATCGGAAACGCGGGAAAATCGGCGTTCCAGCGCAAAAGCTGCTTGCCCGCGAGTTTGACGGAATATTCGTCCGCCCAGCCTTCGCGCGGTTTCGGGCGCGTCAAGATCGTGACGCGATAACCGAAGCGGGCGAATAACAGCCGGAGTTGCGAGGCTAACGTCGGCGATGTGGTGGAATATTTGATCGAAATCGTCTGATTCGTTCGCCCGTCGCAGCCGTCGCCGCGAAACATATACGCTAACAGCAGTTTGACCGTTTCGTCGCGCCCGTGCATGACGATTTCCGCCGGAATCCGCTTTTCATGCGCTCCATGCCCGCCCAATGCGGCGAGAAATTCCCCGACGATCCTCGAATGCGTGACGACTTGCAGCGATTTGCGCGTCGAATGCGGAATGATGAGGCTTTCCAAATCGAACACGTCTTTCAATAAAATCTGAACTTCCTGCGCGTAGGCCGCTTCTTTTTGATGAAAGCCGAAACCGACCGCGCTTTCGCGCTCTTGCAGCCGCGCCCAGCCTTCGGCGATATAGTAGCCCAACAGCCGCGCCAAACGCTCGTCGAACGGGATAAAACGGGGAATTTTCTGCGTCGCCAAATGGTTCGAGCCGCGTTCGTACCAGACCCATGTGTCATCGAATCGCAGCGCGTGGCGATGTTCGACGAATTGCGTCAGATCGAACGCGATGTCTCGCGCTCGCGATGGAATGCGCGGAAAGACGATGAAATCATCCTTTCGCAACTCGCCCGCCGCGATCCATTCTAAATGATAATTCAGGAACGGCTTTGCCATGCAATAGCGACCGCAAGAGGGCTTGCAGACGATGTCTCGCGTTTTCTCCGAATCCACAACGCATTTTTGCGAGCGCACCGCCCAGATTTTATGATCGCGCGTCAGCGCAAGTGTCTCGTTTTGCGCGTGAATGCGAACGATGTCTTCGTCGCAATCATACGTGAGCGCGTCCGCGACCGGCAGCGCGTTTCCGAGATGAGAAATCACGGTTTCGCCCTTCTGCACATCTTGAATCGGCTTTTCGCGGCCATCCGCCAACAAGATTTTCGTGTCCGGCAGAACGCAGCCGCGCCCCGGCCCGACAGGGATGTCCTGACTTTTGGCGTAGTGAATGAAATCCCACACAATCAGAAAATATCCGGCGTAGCCCATTTTCTGAATAATCGTCAATTCGAGTTCGAGCCGCTTCTGATATTGTTCGCGAATCTGCGCGTGGCGTTCGGCGGGTTCGTGCCGGAAAATCACGGCGAGGCGGTCTTCCAGCCCTTCCCGCGCAATTTTCGCCATGTACGAATCGAACGTGTGGCCTTCCGGCACTTCATATTCCGGCAGGATGTTTTCGCCGAATTTGAAGGCGAATTGGCATTGCTCCGCGATTTTCAGCGTATTGGCGAGCGCCTCCGGGTAATCGCCGAACACGGCGGCCATTTCCGCCGGAGATTTGACGTAAAACTCGCGGGAATCGTATTTCATCCGCTGCGCGTCGTTGACGAGCCGTCCCGTGCCGATGCAGAGCAGCACGTCATGCGGCGTGGCGTCGGCTTCGTTCAGATAATGGCAATCGTTCGTCGCCACGACCGACAGCCCGACATCTTGCGCGAGTTTCAACAAAAATGTGTTCGCGGTTTCCTGCTCTTTGATGTGGTGATATTGCAGTTCGAGGTAAAAATTGTCTTTGCCGAAAATGTCGCGGTATTGCCCCGCAATTTCGCGGGCTTTGGCCTCGTTTTCGTGCGTGTACCAATACGGGATCGCGCCTTTCAGACAGGCGGAGAGACCGATCAAGCCTTCGGCGTGCTTGCTCAGAATCTCCATGTCAATCCGCGGCCTGTAATAAAATCCCTCCAGAAAGCCCGCGCTGACAAGCTTGATCAGATTTTTATAGCCGACCTCGTTTTTCGCGAGCAGCACGAGATGATTCGACGCGCCCGAAATGCCGTGCGTGGAGGATTTGTCGAGCCGGCTTTCCGGCGCGATATAGACTTCGCAGCCGATAATCGGCTTGAGGTCGCTGTATTTGGCTTTCTGGTAAAACTGCACCGCGCCGAACATGTTGCCGTGATCCGTAATCGCGACCGACGACATGCCGAGTTCTTTGACTTTTTTCATCAGCTTGTCAATACGGTTCGCGCCGTCTAACAGGCTGTATTCGGTGTGCAAATGGAGATGAACGAATTCTGGTGTTGGCATGTAAAAAATAGAAGACTGATTGGGCTGATGTGACTGATTTTCACTGATTTTTTATCAGCGCAGATCAGTCACATCAGCCCAATCAGTGTTCTATGATGCTTCCGGCTGTAAATCGTGTTCGATGGTGTCCGCGCTGAAACTTGATCGGTCATTCTGATTTCGATTCTGATCATTTGACCGCCATACACGACCTCAATCGGAATCCAAATCAGTCCCTGCCGAAACGCAAATTTCATGCAAGCCGCCCCATAAACGCCACATTTTCCACAATAAAGTCCCCCGGCGTGCTTGGAAGCGCGTATAACGCCTGTTGTCCGCGTCGCAGACATTCCTGATACGCTGCGCGGATTTCTTTCGCATCCTGACTCACTTTTAGCACGGAGCCTTCCACGATCCGAAACGTATTAGCGGCGACACGCTCTTCGATCAGATCGCTCAATAATACAAACGCATCGGGATATTGCCGTCGAATGTCCGTCCATTTCATAAGCGTTCTCCTCCTTTGCAACCGGGCAAATCATTTCGGATTGAAATAGAAATTACCCTTACAAATGAACGCGCATTACGCTTCTGGTTCGATGCCTAAGGCTCGCAATTGCGCGGCTAATTTTTCAGAACGCGCGGCTTCTTGCGCGGCTCGCTGTTTTTCTT
>DF820459.1:466043-496955 GCA_000739515.1 Candidatus Moduliflexus flocculans | reverse complement strand
AAGGCTCGCAATTGCGCGGCTAATTTTTCAGAACGCGCGGCTTCTTGCGCGGCTCGCTGTTTTTCTTGCTCTGCCCGCTGACGTTCCTGTGCGGCGGCGCGTTCGGCTTCTTGCTCTGCCCGTTGACGTTCTTGTGTGGCGCGTTCAGCCTCTTGATACGCTAATGCCATCGCTTCTTGCAGCGAAAGAAGCCGCTGCCCGGTTTGCGGGTCTATGGCGCGGAGAATCTCGTCTTCTGGCTGGAGCAACAACCCCAATTCCTCGCTGAACAGGCGTCCGTCGCCGTCGGGCTGAATGCTGACATATTCGTCGTCTTGCAGGCGAAATCCTATCGCATGCGCGAAGAGATATTCTTGCTGCGGATCGAAGATAAAATATTCGCGCACGCCGAGACGAGCGTATAACGCGCTTTTCGTCACCATATCCTCCACCATTGTCGAGGCTGACGAGATTTCGAAAATCACGCATGGCACGGCCTGTTCCACCCAGCTTTTGAAGGAACGGCGCTCATGATTGCCGACGCCTTTGATCACCATGATGTCGGGGGATTTGTTAGCGCGGGGATTTCCTTCTTGATAATACCAGAACATGTCGGCGGCGACGTAGATGTCGCCGCGCTGCTGGAAAAAGAGCATCAACGTGCCGTACAAATGCAGAATGGCGCGAACATGAAAGCCGGTTTCTCCCATAGGCTTTCCATCCGAATCGGGATATATGGGGTCAGGCGCATATTTCAGGGCGCGGTACGGCTCTGCTTCTTCCTGAATGATGTGGGCGTGTTGTAACGCGGTCATTGACCTGTTTTCCCATTGCAAGGCATTATTTCGTAAACAACAGCATCTTTTCGATGGCGTCGCCTTCAGCGATGACGGCAAGAATTTCCATCGTGTATGCGCCTTGTGTCCCAACGGTTTCGCGGATTTTCAACAGTTGCGCCGGTGTCGCGCTTTTATCCATGACTTTCGGATAGGCGGCGACAAAGCGTTCGATGGCGTAACCGCCGATTTCTAACTTTTTGACAACTGGCTCAGCAAGTTTCCAGGCGTCGTATTGTTTTGCCTCAACCGCAAACCAGATATCTTCGACGACGATTTTTTCGCCATTGACTTCTTTGGTTGTCGGCACGGCCTGTTTATGTACTTCGGCGTAATACACGTCTTGCAAAAACGGGCGAATCTCTTCCGACGTGATCAATCGCACATACGCTAATGCGTCTTCTGGCGAGGCGATTTCTTTGACGACCTGCGTAAAATCAGCAGATGTCCGAATTACAATGTCGGACATGTTCGTTTTTGCGAGGATCGAGCGATGTTTGCCGAGCGGCATGGTCATTTCCTGCGCCGCAAAGAGTTCGACGCCGTCTTTCAGCAGCGAAGACGTGATTTTGAGCGGCGTTTGCTGGATTTCCGGCGTTGTTTCGGCTTTCTGCGCGGAACAACTGCTGACAAGCAGGCTGAGACTCAGAATCAATATCATAAGCATTCCTTTCATGCATTTCTCTCCTTATTTTACTGAAAAGACCTCACAAGTTTCGAAAACCTGCGAGGTCTTTAAGATGTTATTATTTCTGCGATTCGAATGCTTCCTGCGCTAACGCGAATCCTGGCAATTCAGCTAACTGACGCTGCGTTTCGTTGTCTATACCGCCGGTGGCGCGTTCATCAATAAACACTTCGCGGCTCGCTCGCATCTGTTTCGCATTGCCACTTACCGGATCATTGTCAATATCAGTATTCCCGGCAGAGCGGCTATATACAATAGCCATGTGCAGTTGATCATAAATGCTGAAAATCCCGCCATATTCGCCGGTTTTCACCATGACTGACGGCAAACCGCCTGAGTTCGGTTCGGACGTATGACGAAAGCCGAAGCCATGTCCGCTTTCATGGGCAATAATTTCTTCGAAGGAAATATTCGCCGAATTGCCGGCTTTATAGAATTGCTCATTATCAAGCAAAAACATGGCGACTTTGCTGATCGTGCTTGTAAACGGCGAGGTAAAATCCGGGTCGGTATAGGTCAACCCATACGCCCCCATTTGTCTGAGCGTGTCATCGAACGAAATCACAAAGCCGTTATTCGGAATATCATTAAACCCCATCGTCGCCGGGAAACTCGCAGTTTGAACAGTCACTTTCGTATAGAGTCCCCCCGTATAAACGGGAACGATTTCTTTGAGCACCCGCGTCACCGTATCAATCGTTTTCTGGTCAATTTTCCCGTCAATGGCCGATGCCGCATTGGTGTTGATATAAAATGTCGGAGGCGTGGCGCTTGTCCAACGATGCGTCTGGAACAGATCGCCTTCTTTGGGATGATTACCCCGCGCCAATTCGCGATAAAATCGCAGGCTGAAATTGCTGGCGGTTTCAATCGCGTCAATTTTTACCGTTCTTTGCTGAGTCGTATTGACCGCTTTCGTGCGGCGGTAAATTTTATCGCCAGAGACGACGACGGCCAGTTCGCCGCTGCCAACGCCGTCTAAACGAAATGTCCCATCTGTTCCTGTCACAGTTGACAGCGAGCCGACCGCGACAGTCACGCCTGCCAGCGCATTGCCGTAAATCGTTCCGACCACTTTGCCAGACAGATTGCCCACACCGGGATCATCTGTGCCGGGATTTGTCGGATTATCGCTCCCGGAATCGCTGCTTCCGCTATCGCATCCAAACAGCGCCATGATAATAATACATATCGGGATTAGTAATTTGACAGACCTCTGTTTCATGAAAAACCAGCGCATAAATAATAACCTCCATAATAGATTGATTCACAAATAGTTCCACCAGATAACCTGTGGAAGAGAAATTTTTCAAGCGATATGTCACATCGTCTCGCAAGCTGGCGCAGAGATAACATCATTTGAGGCGGCAAAACAGGTCAGAACATGATGATGATATTGACCAACTCTTTGTTAATGACGAATTCTGTTTTACAGAATACATCATTTGTCATGGAATCACAACTTTTTTTTGCCAGAAAAAGAAAAATCGTCATGATTTCTTTCTGTCCACGAAAGCGGCGTTTCCTGAATTCGCCATCTTATCACGCCATGCCGGGACTCTACGTTTATGCGGAGATCGGATAGGCTGCGCAAATCGCTTGCATCGGACAGACGAGACAGAGCGGCTTACGCGCCATGCAGACGGTCGCGCCGAAATCCATCAACGCCTGGTTATAGTCGTAAGCGTTCTCTTGCGGCACTAATTCGGCGGCGAGTTCCCAGATTTGCTTCTCGTCTTTCGTGGATTCGGAGGCGTGTTTGCCGAAAAAAACGCGCTGCAAGACGCGGTCAACGTTCGTATCCACGAGCGGCACGGCTTTGCGATAACCGAAACAGGAGACTGCGCCCGCCGTATATTTCCCAATCCCTTTCAGCTTTTGCAGCTCTTCGGGCGTGTCGGGAATCGTGCCTCCATATTCGGCCTGCACTTCCCGCGCAATCATCTGCAAGCGCACCGGGCGGATATTATAGCCGAGCGGCTTCCAGTTTTCTTTCACTTCGTCGGTCGGCGCGTCGGCCAACTGCTCGACATTTGGATATTTTTCAAGAAATTCGTGATATTTCGGAATGACGCGATCCACCTGCGTCTGTTGCAGCATGATTTCGGAGACTAAGACATGGTAAGGATCGTCGGTGTTGCGCCAGGGAAGATCGCGGCCATATTCCGCGTACCACGCGAGCAAGCGGCGGCGGAATTCGTCGCGCTTGTCGGCGGTAATATTGCGGCGTTTCGGCATATTAAAACAAGCTGTCAGACACGTTCAACGTGTCTGACAGCTATCGTCTTTCGTTACGCCTGTTCTTTGCGCATGTGCGGGAAGAGAATGACTTCCCGAATGGACGGCGAATCGGTCAAAAGCATGATCAGGCGGTCAATCCCGATGCCTTCGCCCGCCGTCGGCGGCATGCCGTATTCTAATGCCCGGACGTAGTCTTCGTCCATCTGATGCGCTTCTTCGTCCCCTTTTTCATGTTCCTCTGTCTGTTTCTCGAAACGGCGTTTCTGGTCAAGCGGGTCGTTCAACTCGGTGAAAGCGTTTCCCATTTCCTGGCAAGCGATGTAGAATTCGAAACGTTCGACGAATTCCGGATCATTCGGTTTCGCTTTGGAAAGCGGCGAGACTTCGGTCGGGAAATCCATCACGAAGGTCGGCTGCACCAGATGCGGCTCGGCGACATGCTCGAAAATTGCCATCAAGAGTTTGCCTTTGCCGACATTCGTGTCAAGCCCCATCGAACCAGCGATGCGGCGCAGTGCGTCTTCCGATTCTAAATCAGCAGGCGTGACGCCTTCGGCATATTTCAAAATGCCGTCTTTGATCGTCAGGCGCGTCCAGGGTGGCGTCAAATCAATCTCCTGTCCCTGATAGGTCAATTTCATCGTTCCGGCGACTTCCTGCGCGACGGAAGAATACAGTTGCTCGGTCAGCGGCATTAAATCGTTGTAATCCGCATACGCCATGTAAAATTCGAGCATCGTAAATTCCGGGTTATGGCGCGTGGAAATTCCTTCATTGCGGAAATTGCGGTTGATTTCGAAAACGCGCTCGAAACCGCCGACAATCAGGCGTTTCAAGTAAAGTTCCGGCGCGATGCGCAGATAGAGCGACATGTTCAGCGCGTTGTGATGCGTGACGAATGGCTTCGCGGTTGCGCCGCCCGCAATCGGCTGCATCATCGGCGTTTCCACTTCCAAAAAATCGCGGGACAGAAAAAACTGCCGGATCGCGGCAATCGCTTTGGCGCGTTTGATGAAAATCTCTTTAACATGCGGATTGACGATCAAATCCACGTAGCGCTGACGGTAGCGCGTTTCGACATTCGTCAGGCCGTGCCATTTTTCCGGCAGCGGACGCAGCGATTTGGAAAGCAATTTCAATTCCGTCACTAACACGGTCAATTCCTGCGTATTCGTGCGGAACACGCGCCCGGTAATGCCGACGAAATCGCCAATGTCAAGGGATTTATAAAATTTGAAGCCCTCATCGCCAAGCTCTTTCGTGCGGGCGTAAATCTGGACGCGGTCAGTGCCGCTTTGAATGTGCGCGAACGAGGTTTTGCCCTGAATCCGCATAGACATCATGCGCCCGGCGGTTGTCGTGACATATTCGTTCGCTTCGAGTTCTTCTTTGGTTTTCTCCGCATACAGGCGGAGCAGTTCGGTAATGCTGGCGGTGACATGAAAACTATTCACATACGCCGGAATATTATTCGCCGCCAATTCGTCGAGTTTGGCGATGCGTTGTTCTCGTTGATCCGTCGTTTCTAACATGATTCGTGTCCTTTATATTCGAAATATTGTGGTTCTTTACAACTGTTTTAACGCAAAAGACGCGAATGGTGCAACGGGCGCAAACGTTTTTTGCGTTCGCGTCTCTTGCGCCGCTTGCGTTAATTTTTTCGCGTTACGCCCCTTTCGTCGCAAACAGCAGGTACGCCCGCATGAATTCGTCTAAATCGCCGTCCATGACTTCCGTGACGTTGCTGGTTTCCTGGTTCGTGCGGTGATCTTTGACCATCTGATACGGGTGCATGACATACGACCGAATCTGGCTGCCCCATGCAATCACGCGCTTTTCGCCCTGCAATTTTTCCTTTTCTTCCGCTTGCTCCTGTTCTTGCAATTCATAGAGCCGCGCCCGCAGGATTTTCATGGCTTGCGCTTTGTTTTTATGCTGCGAGCGTTCGTTCTGGCACTGCACGACGATATTGGTCGGCAAGTGCGTGATACGAATCGCCGACGACGTTTTATTGACTTTCTGGCCGCCCGCGCCGCTGGAACGGAACGTGTCGATCCGCAAGTCTTCTTCGTCAATCTCAATTTCGATATCGTCGTCAATTTCCGGGATCGCCATGACCGAGGCGAACGACGTATGCCGCCGCTTGTTGGCATCGAACGGCGAAATCCGCACGAGACGATGCACGCCGCGTTCCGCTTTCAAATAGCCGAAGGCGTATTCGCCCTCCACCATAATCGTCACGCTTTTGATGCCCGCTTCGTCGTCGCTGAGCATGTCCACGACTTCGGTTTTGAAACCGCGCCGCTCGCACCAGCGCAAATACATTCGAAAGAGCATCTGCGCCCAGTCCTGCGCTTCCGTGCCGCCTGCTCCGGCGTTGATCGAAAGAATCGCGTTCCCCTGATCATGTTCGCCGCTGAGCATCTGCTTGAATTCCACGTCATTAATCGCTTGTTCTAACGAATCCGCGACCGACGCGATCTCAGGAAACAGCGACGAATCATCAGCTTCTTCGCACATTTCGACCAGAGTATAAAGATCGTCGTGCTTTTGCGTCAGGCCGCGCCACATCTCCAACTGGCGCTGCAACGTCTTTTTCTCGCGGATCACCTCTTTCGAGGCGTCCTGATTATCCCAGAACGCAGCGTCTGCCATCTTTTTTTCAATCTCGTCTGAACGGGTCTGGCAGCGATCAATGTCAAAGATACCTCCGCATCGCTTCGATTTTTTCGGACAGGGTTTTCAAGATGTCTTTGGCCTGATATAATGAGGTAATTTCCATGATGTTATCATCTCGATTTATAGGGTTCAAATAGAATGCTGATATTGGATATTTTTGATAATCAGCAAGGAATTATATCGTTTTTTGAATTTGAGTTTTAACGCCTGAATTTCGCTGCTCAATAGTGGGCAGCGTGTACTGATGATAAATCCGTATTTTACAGAATGCTGCGGCGATTCGCTGATCTGCCGGATAGACTCTTCAAGTTGTCTGGCAGCATGCGCAACATTATTGCCTTTGAGTTCGATGAAATGCTCCTTTCCGTTTTCTGGAATAATCAAATAATCGCATCTGACGCCCTCAGTCAATACGCAGCCATCAATCCGAATCCGCCGAACATGTTGTCGCGATTCGTTGAGAAAGACCATCTTGCTGCGTTCTTCCTCCAAAACAATTCGCGGCGAGGTGGTGATCTCTTCGCATTTTCCGAATTCGCGCATGTTCTGCTATTCAACCTGTAAAAGGAGATC
The DNA here is from genome assembly GCA_000739515.1 of Candidatus Moduliflexus flocculans. Taxonomy (GTDB): domain Bacteria; phylum Moduliflexota; class Moduliflexia; order Moduliflexales; family Moduliflexaceae; genus Moduliflexus; species Moduliflexus flocculans. The sequence continues at coordinate 489,959 of DF820459.1, read as the reverse complement.
GAATTGCATGGCAAGTTGATCTGACACAGCATCAATAATTTGCGATTCGATCAGTCCAATTTCTTCACAAACAATGCTTTTTCCGCCGCCGTGCTCTAATGAATACGCCGCAATATCTTGTAATTTCAAACTACGCGATCTTGGAATAATTTCTTTTAGTCGAGCGCATTGTTCTTCTGGAAGCGTTTCATACAATTTCCCCGCATATAACAGATTATTCATCGCTGTAATGATGTATGGGCTGTGCGTCGTGATAATAAATTGAAGCGGATTTTGTCCATATAAGTTAAAAACGGCGGCAATCAATTCGATCACATCTTTTTGCGTCGTTGGGAACAGATGCGCTTCAGGCTCTTCGATATACACAGTCTGCCCGCCGTATAAAAATGGTAATTCGTTTAAAATAAGCGTGAGGGGCAAGATTTCTTGTTGACCTGATGATGAATTTGCAATGTGAATTTTTCGCCCATCAGCCAGCAAAAGATAATCTTTACTCCGTTCTCTTATATATTTACCAAAGAGAAGAGATTCAATCGATTGCCGAATTTCAAGATGTTCACTCTCATTAAAAGGCGATAATCTCTTGATATTCTCGTAAATCACCCCGAATTCTCTTAAAAACGGCTCAATTGCATTGTCAGTAGATAAAAAGGCGAAGATGTTATTTTGTAAGTTCGCGAAAAATGAACGACCCGCAGGAATGAATAACTGACTAAAACCAACGACGTCGCCTAACTGATTTACGGCTTCCCCTAAAAATCGTTGTCTGAGTTTAGAGATATCGTCAAATTGATTATATGCTTTATCTCCAAGACGATTATCGCTGATTTTTTTTAATAATTGCCGATAAGACCGAATTTGCCGTTGAAAGTAATCCGAATAATTTAATCGTAACTTAGGCTTGGAACCTTCATAGTTGATTTCAATAAATTTTCCCCGAATTTCATAACGAATGGAAAAATTTCCATTTCCCCAACTTTCAGAGGGAAAATATTCTATGAATTTTTCAATAAAACGGTGATCGAAATCTTGTTTCGTTTGCTCATTTTCAAGGCTCGTAAATATATCCCATATAAAATTTTTGAAATAAAAGAGCAATTTGGCAACGACGCTTTTTCCTGTCGCCTGCGGCCCGATAAGAATATTGAATTTTCTCAGTTCGATCTCAAGCGATTCGATTCCGACAAAATTTTTTATGATCAATCGTTCCATTATTGACGTTCTCCTGCTCTTGTTCGCCGCGTTGCGATTGCCGCTATGATTGCCCCGACCGCCGCCGCGCAGCAGAACCACGCAAACAGATCGCCATGCCGCGTATAAAATGTGGTCGTGGTTCGCAGGGGAATATCATGAACGAGCGTGGCTTCGACGTATTCCTCGCTTTGCTGAAGAATGCGGCCATACGGGTCTATAAAGCCGGAAATGCCGGTATTGGCGGCTCTGGCAATGGCGGTTCGGTTTTCAATGGCGCGAAAGGTCGCCATCGAAAAATGCTGCGCCGCCGCCGGGCTGCGGCCATACCAGGCGTCATTCGTAATAATCAGCAACACGCGCGCGCCTCTGTCAACAAATTTTCGCACCAGATTGGGAAACGTGGATTCGAAGCAGATCACCACGCTGAATAACGTGTCGTTCGCCTGCATGACTTCCGGCACGGTTCCGGCTTGCACTTCGCCGATGGCGGTCGTAATACGGTCAATAAAAAACAGCAGTTTTTTGAATGGCACATATTCCCCGAACGGCACGAGCTGCATTTTATTATATTGTCCTAATAGCCCGCCATTGGGCGACAACAAAAATGCACTGTTAAATGAATGATATTCCCGCGTCCCGTTCACTGGCGTCACTTGGAGTCCGCCAAACAGGAGAAATGTGTTGAGCGAGCGCACCAAATTGATCATTTGCTGCTGTGGCTCTGCATCATATAAAAAGAGAAACGGCGCGGCAGTCTCCGGCCAGACGATCAAATCGGGTTTTTCTTTCGCAATTTTCGTTGAAAGCCGGGCATACGTGTCGAGAATATGCTGTTTAAAGGCGCTATTCCATTTTATCCCCTGATCAATGTTGCCTTGCACGACTGCCACTTTGACAGTTTTTTCTTCAAGCCTGCTCGCGCCAGACAACACAAATTCGCCGTACCCGGCGCTGATGGCGACAGCGCAAGCCGTCACAATCAACGCTGTCTGTTTCGCCCTTCGCGATATTCTGGAAAAAACTGCGGCATATAAGCCCGCATTCACTAACATGACAAGAAACGACACGCCATAAACGCCGGTCGTGTCGGCGATTTGCGTAATAATCGGCGTAAGATATTGGCTGTATCCGACGTAACTCCAGGGGAATGGGAAAAGGAGATAAGCCCGCGCGTATTCAAGCGCCACCCAGATCGCCGGGATCATCAAAAACAAGGGGATTCGCGCGGCAATCCGGCGGATCAGCCAGACAAACGCGCCGCTATACAATCCGAGGAAAGATGCCATTAACAGCAGCGAAAGCACGCTTAACCAGGACGGCACATTGCCGTAACTGACCATCGCGACCACAACCCAATAGACAGTGCCAATTGTGCCGAGCAGGCCGCTTAACCAGCCCAGAAAAAACGCCTCTTTTGGACTCGTATCCCGAATGGATAACAATAATGGCACGAACGCTACCCACGCCAGCGCTTCGAGATTAAACGGGGGAAAGATCAGGATAAAACAGAGCGCTGAGAGCGTGACAAGTCCTATTCGCGACCAGCGAACAAGGGTTCTTTCTGCTGTGGCTTCTGTCTGGACAGTCAATGAATCTGAAAGGCTCGTTTCCATTTTTCACGTTGTGCGGTTATTGCGCAATTTGTGCGCGTTCCCAGTGAATTTCCGCGTCGGATTGACGAAGATACAAAGGCGTCAGCGCTGAACAGTCATCTTGTTCCCCCGCGAGCAGTCGGTCGCAGCCGAGTTTTGCCACGAGACTTCCGCGCGGCAGCAGATGCGCGGCATCCGCAAAGAGCGCAAGTTCTCCCAATTCCGATTCGATCTGGCGCCGGTAGGCAGCGACGCCGTCGCCGAGAAAAAGTGTTGGCTCATGAATCTCTTTCAGCAGATTCATTGGCGTGATCACGACGTATTCCGACACGCGCTGAACCATCGCGCCGCTGTTGCGATAACAAGCGGAATAAACTTCTTTTTTTCTGGCATCGAGCATCGGACAAATCAATTGATTGCAAAACAAAAATTGCGATGCTAAGGCATCTAATGACGAGACGGCAACAATCGGCTTTTTGAGACTATACGCAAGACTTTTCGCGGTCGTAATCCCTATTCGGAGACCAGTAAACGAGCCAGGCCCGGCGGAAACCGCAATGCCATCAATCTCGCGAATGGTCAGCGACACGGCGCGTAACGTATCGTCAATTGCCGTAATCAGTCGCTCAGCATGTGTGATTTTAGTATTGATCGTCTGTTCAACGATCAGGTGTTGTTCGGTAATAATCGCCACACTGCCAGTCATTGTAGAGGTTTCTATGCCAAGAATATACATAACCTTGACGACTGTCAGAAGCGAGGGATTTCTGTCAACAAAAAGGGCGGAGGGGACTAAAAAATTTCGTGGGAGGAAACCACCTGTGAGGTTTCTGACGCCTCACAGGTACAAACATGGTTACTGCTGGGGCTTGTTTGCGTCGTTTTCGCCGCCTTCTTCGCGCACGATTTCAATTTTGAATTGCGCGAGCAATGCCGCCATCGCGCCGATTGCGGCGATGACTGGCAGAAAGAGAGTAATCGCGCCGCCAACGGCTGCGCCTGCGACAATCGGCACTTCCATCAGCACATCGCCGCTTGGTTTGCGGATAATCAAGCGCGTGGCGCTGCTGTCCTGAATCAATTCCTTCACTTTTTCGACCAATTCATTGCCAGCGACTTCAATTTCTTCTGTCCAGGTGCGTTTTTCTTTTTTCGGTTCGTCGTTCATTATTGTATTGCTCCTTTTTGAAAGGGTGACGTGTTCACGGATGATTCTTTATCGGTTGTTTCTTTGCTCAAGACATTCATAAAGAATCGGAAACTCGATCTTGCCAGACAAAAAATTTTTACGATGTCACGCCACTGACAGATTCAACGTTATAAAGAGCAAGCACTTTCGTCAAGAAGTTTTACAGGTATCAGATGATTATGCGCAGATATGTTTGTGTATTTTATTATTATAAAAAAAATTAACAAAAGTTAGCAATTCAGTCTAACCCCTCTAATTAGACTAACAACGACAGTTTTTTCCATAAAAATTCCAGGGGTAACTCAAGAAAAATGGGAAACCCCTGTAACTTTTTTCTTGACAGTTTTGGGTGGAATTCAAAACAACCGACATTTTGGAAGGATGTTCGTTTCCTGGGGAGGAATGGCGTCTTTCCGAAATTGGTTTGTCACATCATTTCCAACGATAATCTTGTTGTGCGATGATGGTTTGTTGCTGTCACAATACTACGCCGTTTGTTCGTTCATCAGAACGAACAAATTATTGCATCGTTGTTCCGCATTATGGGGGAGGCCGCCGAAAGAGTTGCTTTGGACTGCCGTGCGGGAATGCAAGCGCGTAATGGCACAAAATTGTTTGTGCGAAACATTCATGACGGAAGGGCTGGTTTACGCTGATACGCGGACGTAAGCCCATATTTTTTGGCGATGTGCGCCCAAAAATATTGGCATGCGAGTGTGTATATCAGTCAGAACTTTCAGGAGTGCGATGTTGCGCAGAAACGTTTTCTGAGGAGGTATGTTGTGGAGTTTTTCACGATCAATCCTTTCGGTCAGAACGTCTCATGTCTTACCACATTTAAATATGTTCTTATTGCCTGCGTGAGTTTGCTTGGCGCAGTCGGATGCGGCAACGCAACGCGGGTTCAAATTCGTCAGACGCAAGTTCCTTCATTAAAAAAACACGAACACGATGTTCAGTCTCCATGGTCATCCCAAATGGCCATCGAAATCAATTATCACCCCACCCTTTCTATGTATGCGCAGACCCCGCCGCCGTCTGTGATGCCGATGACAATCGCGATGAATTATCGCCATAACCAATTGATGCAAGATGACGCATCGCTCTCCGCTTCCAATAACTCTCCTCAAAAACCTCTTTCCACGTTTGCTGATTGCCACGCAGAAGAAGTTGCCGGAACATCTGCCTGTTTTATGCAAGAGCCGATTCTGTTAGAAGACCCGATGATTGAAGCGGATTGCGCTGATAACGCGTCATCCTGGTGTCTTCCTGCCCATGAAAAGGATTTCCTCAGTTATTTAGCTGAACAAGAATCTTTAAAAGTTGCCACCGCGATTATGCCGAATTTCCTGCCGCCAGTTGAGAATGGCATGATTCTCAGAGGAATGCAAAAACCGTCGAGCAAGAAAAAACGCGGGCATTATGGCGTGGATATTATTCCGGCCTCCTTTGAACGACAAGGCACGGAAATCAAAAGCATTGAAGATGGGGTGGTCGTGGTTGCCTCATCTGGTCGCGGCTATGGGTATTATACCGTGATTTATCATCAAAATGGATTATTTTCTTTGTATTCCCACATGTTAGGAAAAAGCCGCATAATCACCGGCCAAACAGTAAAGCGCGGTCAAGTGATCGGTTATATGGGAAAAACGGGGAATGCCAGAGGATATCACTTGCATTTTGAGTTGATCGATCTTCGCGAAAAATGGAATCTTGAGGTTTCTGCTGATGAATTTGCGCGGAAAGCTGTTGTTAAAGCGCTGTCAGCATGTGAATGCGGTCAATTCAGCAAGTTGCTGTTCGCGAAAACCTCCAAAATCGATCCAATCGCGTATATTCCCAATATCGCTCAAGCAAGTCGCGTTGATGGAAAATGGGTGGCCGTGTCTCAGGAGAAAAAATCTGCTGCGCCTGTAGCAAAAGCCACAAAGACGAGCGCGAAGGCAAAAAATACGAAGACAAAGAAAAAGAGAAAATAATTCGCGCTGTGGCTGAAATGCGGACATTGCCGTTTGGCGTGAGCCTGTCACAACAGGCAAGGCGACAGGCTCACGAGACGGGCAATTGTCATGCGTAGCGATTTCATGATTCGCGCTGCGAGTTGAATTGACGCGGCAACGTTTCTGAGTCAGGCGCGTGACTCCTCTTGCGCAGATTCTGCCGAAATCCCCTGATAATATTCGATGCTGTCATGCAGGAATTTCAGATGATTTTTATAGGTCTGATATTGCTTGTTGAGCAATTTTTCCTGCGTATCGTCTGAAAGTGTGCCAGTTTTTTGCGCTTGCTTAATCATGCGCGTTTCTTTGGCGTGTAATGAGAGGAATTGAGGCGATGGCTCTAAGTTGACTAATAACCCTAAACTTTCAATCACCATCTCCGACAGGCGAGATTTGGTGACGCCTTCATAGCTGAATTGCAATGCCGGAACAGATTCGAGGCGGTCGAAACTTGACGTGATGACTTGCCGAATAAAGGAAAGATTCAATATTTCTTCGCGATCCTGCCGATAGCACCAGGGACACGATGTCCGAATATATGAGACTTTCGCCAAATACGCCGGATTTTTCCATAACACATCTTCGATGATAGGCCGAAGTTTTTTTTGCGAGATTTCAGCCACCCGCCCTTTTAATTCCGTTAACTCTTTTTCGAGCGAAACCCCAGCTTGTGGAAAGTGGATATACGCGCAAAGATCAAAAATGCGCGAGAGCAGGACGGGCAACCCCTCATGCATTTTAATGATTTCCAGCAAGAGAATTAACGCATAGGCGCATTGATTGCGGATTTGACTCAACTGAGGCTCATAAAGCGCGCGCCGTTCCAGCGTATTCAACACCTCTTCCAACATCGCCATGTCGGTATTCAATTGAAGAATGGGATATTCATACAGAAGTTGAATAATGCTCAGGACGCCTGATTTTTCAATGGATATCCGTGAGATTGAAAAGGCGGTATAACGTTGGATAATTGCCCAGGCTGGTTGCGGCACAAGATTGGTTGGCAATGGCGCTGCGACTCGCATGGTTGGATCGACGGTTTGAAGAATCTGCGCCACGCGATGCTCCACATCCTGATACACGCCGCTCATCGGGCTTTTTGGATCGCGCTTGATGACATCGCTCTTCAATATGCGTACTTGATCCAGCAGTTTTTGCAATCGAATGAGACAGGTTTGCTGTAATTCTTCATCTTGAACGATGATGCCGACTAAATCCTCTAACAGGTCAAGACAGGCAAACTGCTCTTGACTTTCCGACTCTTCGACGAGCAGCAGATAATGGAAATTATCTAAGAATTTCCAGAGGTCTGCCCGCAAATAGTAATAAATCGCGCGTTCGGATTCGGGGTGCGTCGAGAGTTCCTGGATGGAATTAATCATGCGCTTCAGGTCGGATTGGGCTTGCAGCACTTTAATGGACATGACCATGTATTTTAAGCGGTCTGTCTGATTGAGGGTAGCATAATCTTTGGAGCGCCTGCTCCACTGCGTTTTGAATTCCAGCAAATCCATCTGATCCACGACTTGCTTGATTTTCAGCACTTCTTCCAACGCAATTTTTTGTTCCATAGCGACCTGTGATAACAGAAGCGGGTTCATCTCAATGAGAGGTCTCCTCAGCCATCGGTTTTTGTTCCAGGAATGAGCATGTTTACACTCAGATCACGCCGAGGGATAAAATATTCAATTTGCGCATGACAATCTTACGCCTGAACCAATTTTATAGATCAGGCCGCTCCTCTTGTCAACCGAAATCTATTAAAAGACATGATTTCTGTCACTTCGATAGCAATCCTCAATATAGAGACGATCTAATCGGCATAACATGCAGGTAAAGAGGGGGAAAGGAAGAAACGTGATTCTAACAGGAGGCAGAGGAGATGATAGACAATCACATGCTGCTCCTGAATTTTGTATGTTTCGGATTCTGTGACGTTAAGAGAAATATCGGCCATTTGCGTCAGCAAGCCCCCCATTCTGCCAGTCAGGCCGATGACCGCCATGCCTAACGCTTTGGCGGTCGAAACAGCAAGCAAGACATTTTGGGCGTTACCGCTTGTGCTGATTGCTAACAAGACATCGCCTGGCTTCCCAAGACAATACAATTCCTGCGCGTATTGCATGCCCGAAGCCTTGCTATCGTTTAGAATTGCGCTGGAAAGAGCGGGATTTAACCCTAAAACCATGCACGGCAGACCTTTTTGCAGGTGTTCTGCCAACAGATCGCCATGCGCGAGACCGGCGAAAGCGTTTTGCTCATCAGCGTTCAGCGGACGTGGGAGCTTGAACGTTTTCATCAACTCGCCGGCGATATGGATACAATCGCTGAAACTCCCGCCGTTTCCGCAGAGATACAACATCTTGCCTGCGCGAAACCCCTGTTCTAATAGATGAAACGCCTGGAGAAATTTTCCTAATAATGGCGCAAGAAAGGTGTGCTGCTCGAGCGCGTGGTGCAAATGTCGAGCTTCTTCAGGAAACTGCTCGCACATGTCTTGATAGATTAATTCGATATCAATAGGGAGTGTATCTGTCAATGGTGAAATCTTCATAGGCTCTAAAACATGGTATCTGCCACCTTCGCAGTGTTTTGCGGAATGGGCAAATGGATGGTGAACGTGCTGCCTCGCTGGGGTTCGCTCTGGCAAGTTAATGTACCGTGATGTTCTTCGACAATGCGTTTGCAGATATCTAACCCTAAGCCAGTCCCATCGTCCCCCTTGGTGGTGAAAAACGGTTCCCAAATTTTTCCGAGCATGGCTTCGGGAATGCCGCATCCATTGTCTTCGACCTCAATCCGAACGTGGTCGGCATCTGCTGAGACGCGAATAATAATTTCGCCGGCATAATCTTGTGTGGCTTGCGCGGCATTTCGGAGAAGATTGATCATAACCTGGCCGAATTTCTCTTCATTAAGAGCCACGAGTGGCACAAGCTCAAACTCTTTGATCACCTGACGATTTTTAAAGAGATGATCGAACCGAATAAAATGGAGCAATCGCTCCAGAGCGTCAGTCACTGACGCAAGTTTGAGTTCGTAATGAGGCTGTTCCTGTTTGGCAAATCGCCGCATTTCATCCACAAGATTGTAAATATTCGTCCCGGCGCGGAGAATATAATCGGTATATTTCTGGATCGTCGCGTCCTCCGGATGTGCACTCCGAATGAGTTCCGCAAAACCGATCATATTGAGTTGGTTTTTGACTTCATGGGCGATGCCGCTGGAAAGCTGGCCGATTAACGACAACTTTTCAGCGCGAATGAGTTGATCCTGCGTTTCCTTTAACTGACGATAGGCATCAGAAAGCTTATCGTATGCCTCTTCTAATTCTTGATATTTTTCTTGAAGCTGCTGGCTGAGTTCTTGATTTTTCCGAGCCAGCCGGCTTTTTTCAATCAGGCTGCGCACTGAAAGATGCAAATCCTCATATTCCCAGGGTTTGGTAAAATATTTATGCAATCCGGCATGGTTGATTGCATACGCGACGGCATCCAGCCCGGCCTGCCCGGTTAACATGACATTCACGATATGCGGATATTGCTGATGCACCAATTCCAATAATTGCGAGCCTTTCATGCCGGGCATGACTTCATCGGAAATGAGCATCTCGACGTATTCGCCATTTTCATGGAGCGTTTGAAGCAATTCTAACGCTTCATAAGCGCTTTCAGCCGCGTCAATATGGCATAAATCCCCTACCGCGCTTTCAAGTTGCAGCAGTAAGGAATCTAAAATCGCGGATTGATCGTCAACGCAAATAATATACCCTTGTTTCATGCGCATCTCAGTCCCTTCTGAGGATCGGTCAGGCAAGCAGAATCGTTCAGATCGCAACCGGAATCCTGCGTTATTATGTATAGCGCACCCCTGTCTTTGTCAAATAAAAAGTATTCATGATCGCCAGATTCACTGAAGTCAGGCGCGTTTAATCAAATGGCACGCGCCAACCGGAATATTCACCCAGATGTCGCAGCCCTCGCGCAGGGACATGCGCATGTTTTTGATATATTCGCTGACCTGAATTGTCTGATGATCGGCGGTTTCAACGGTGGTCAAAATCTCTGCGCCCAGATATTCATGCGCTGCGACCGTGCCGCGAATAACGTTCGGAGCGGCAGGTTCGTAGGAAAGAAAACAATCTTCAGGGCGAAAGAAAATGGCGACATCGTCATGCAGGCGATAGTCCTCGGACGCTGGAATCTCCAATTTGTGTTGTCCGGATTGTATCAGAAACCGCGCCGTGTCGCGCTGGATAACACGACCGGGAAGAATATTGGAAATGCCGATAAACTCGGCAACATGCGCCGTTTGCGGATGTTGGTAGATGTCAATCGGCGCGCCGATTTGCTGAACGCCGCCATCTTTCATGACGGTAATTCGATCTGAAATACTCATCGCTTCTTCTTGATCATGCGTGACATAAACCGTCGTGATGCCGAATTGCCGCTGAATCCTGCGGATTTCCTGGCGCAGGCGCTTGCGGAGTTGAAAATCTAACGCGCTCAGCGGCTCATCTAACAGCAGCATAGATGGCGAGGGAGCTAAGGCTCGCAGCAAGGCGATGCGCTGCTGCTCGCCGCCGGAAAGCTGCTCAGGATAACGGCGTTCATACCCATTCAAGCCGACAGACGCCAGCAATTCTTCGACTCGGGTTCGAATGGCCTGTTTGGAATGAGTTTTTTTCATATTCATGCCGAACGCGATATTTTGAAACACCGTCATGTGCGGAAAAAGCGCATATTCTTGAAAAACAACGCCGATATTGCGGCGGGACGGCGGAATCGCGTCAAGGCAAACGCCATCAAGCGAGATATGCCCTTCGTCCGGCTGAAGAAAGCCGGCAATCAAGCGCAGTGTGGTCGTTTTGCCGCAGCCGCTCGGCCCTAACAGCGTCATCAATTCGCCATCATCCACGCGCAAATCAATGCGGAGTTCCCAATCATCATAGGATTTAACGAGGTGTTGCAGGGTCAACGTTCCCATATCAAAATGTCGAATAGCCGAGGCGTTCGATGCAGAAAAACAGCAATCCGCACACGCACATCAGCAGCACGCCCATTGCGCTGGCGCTGGCGAAATCGTGAGACGACAGAAAACGATAGATTGAAATCGGCATCGTCGTCAGCACAGGGCGATACAACAGATACGTTGTGCCCATTTCGCCGAGTGACATGGCAAAGGCAAACGTTGCGCCAACGAGAAGGCCAGGCTTGATCAACGGCAATTCAATCAGAAAAAATGCGGCGGTTCGCGTTGCGCCAAGGCTCATCGCCGCCTCAATCAGCGCGGGCTGCATTTTTTTGAGCAATGGCGTGACCGCTCGCATGACAAATGGATAGGCGAGAATCGTATGCGCGCAGACAATGGCATACCACGTTCCAGCAATCAGGAGAGGCGGCTTATGAAAGCTTCTGACATACCCCAGACCGAGACTGACCGAGGAAATGCCAAGCGGCAGCATCACCAGCGCGTCAAACAATTTTTTGTGCGGCAGAGTCGTCTTCGTGAGCAGAAATGCAATGCAGACGCCTAACGGCAGAGAGCAGAAGACGGTCATGACGCCGAAAAAGAGGCTGTTACGGATGGATTGAAGCGGCGTTGTGCCTAAGAGAGAGTTATATCGGGTTGCGAACACTTTTTGATAGGCTGCCGCTGATACAAGCGTTGTGTTGCCTGTATGTTTCACAAAAGAATACGCGCAAACTGCTAACATCGGCCCAAGAATCATCAGCAACACAAGTACAGCGTATGTCATGATGCTCGCCCCGCGAATGCTGACAACATCGCGGCGAGTCACGATGATTTTCGGCTGAGGCACTTTGCGAACGGAAAGACGATTGGTCGGCCTGTTGATGTCGAGAACATGGGCATATACATACATAAAACTAAGAGAAAACAGCGATTGCACGATGGCTAACGCGCTCCCCATTTTATAGTCTAATAACACGGTCATCAGCGTATAAATGGTCACTTCAACGGTGGCGTATTTGACGCCGCCAAGCACAAGCACGACGGCAAAACTCATAAACGAAAAGATGAAGGTCAACGCCGCACTGGCAAGGATGCCAGGAAGGATCAGCGGCAGCGTGACATGCTGAAAGACCTGCCGATCCGACGCGCCAAGTGACCGGGCAGCATCTTCGAGGCGCGGGTCAATGCTTGACCAGACGGCTGAGACAAACCTCACCACGACAGGAAAATTATAAAACGCATGTGCCAGCACAATCGCTTTCAAGCTATATAAAATGCGCAATGGCGGCGCGTCGAGATGAAAAAGCCACTTCAAGGCGTTATTGAGGATGCCGTTGTTTCCGAACAACAGAATAAATCCTAAGGAGACGATAATTGATGGCAGCACAAACGGAATCGTGGTGATGGCTTGCAGCGCGGCTTTGCCAGGAAAATCGAACTTCGTCGCGATATATGCGCCCGGCAAGCCGATAAGCAGGGTGATGATGGTGCTGAGGCAGGCCTGCTTGAATGTCAAGCTAATGACATGATAGTGATAAGGATCGCGAAGTGTCTGGATGAGATAGTGGAGTGTCAGGCTGCCAGACGGATCGAGGCAGCCTTCCTTCAGCATCGAGAGCAACGGAAGATAAAAAAATACGGCCAGAAACATGACCGGGAAAATTGCGACTGCAAACGTGAATAATGAATGAATTCCATTGGAAAGGCGCATGGCTCTTGGCTGACGATATTCGTTATTTCTTAATTTCTTCACCCTGCCAATGTTTTACCGTTGACAGAGGAGGAATCGACTCGGAAACAGTATCACGTTGCATCAGAAAGAAGAGGGGGAAAAGTCAAGAAATATCTCTCTCTGAGGAATTGTCGTTCTATTTGAAACATGATGCGAAGCCATGCGAGAAACGAGAAAAAACTTGACAAGGGAAGTCGCCTTTATTATTTCGCGTCTAACATTTTCTGAACAGACTCTGCTTTCGACTTGACAAGCCATCCATCTGTATGACAGATGGAAAGACGGCGCATGAGTCGAAGCGTAGAGGCGAAGTAACTGCGCGTATTTAACGTGATTTCCAATGTAGAACATATTCTTTTTTAAGGAGGATACCAACCGTGGCACTTTTTGGACGACAACGCATGGAAGAAGGTAATGAAGAGACGCAAGTCAAACAAGCAACCCCGGCAGAACCAATTGTTCCTCAGCCAATAAAACGCGAACAGCAAGCCGTTACTCCTTCCGCTCCTCAACAGCCGCAGCGAAGAAGCGATGGCGGCGTCACGACGATTGGCAAAGGGATTACGATCAAAGGCGAGCTTGTCGGCGATGAAGATGTCAAAATCGAAGGGCGCGTGATTGGGAAAATTTTGCTGGAACGGAATCTGATTGTTGGACAGGCCGGAGTGGTTGAAGCGGATGTGCAAGCCGAAAATATTAATATCGGCGGAAAAGTCACGGGCAATCTGGTCGCTCAGAATCGCGTGGAGATTGTCGCATCGGGGACGATGATGGGGGATATTAAAGCGCCCAAAGTGATTGTCGCAGAAGGCGCTCATTTCAAAGGCAACGTGGATATGGATACATCTCGTCGTCCGTCAAAAGACTGATCTATTTTGATAAGCGATACAATAATGAGAGGAGAGTCAGCGTATGTTTCCAGCAGAACTCAAATACAGCAAGGAGCATGAATGGGTTCGCGTAAACGACCAGCGAGCGATTATTGGCATTACGCACTATGCGCAGGAACAATTAGGCGACGTTGTCTATGTGGAACTGCCAGAGCCAGGATCGCAAGTTTCCCAGTTCGAAGTCTGCGGCACGATTGAATCCGTGAAGACCGTCTCTGATTTGTTTGCTCCTGTCAGCGGCGAAGTCATCGCGATTAACGAGGCATTGGATGACGCTCCGGAACAGATCAATCAAGAACCGTATGGGAGCGGCTGGATTTTCGAAGTCATGATGACAGATGCTTCCGAGTTAGAACGCTTGATGTCAGCGGATGAGTATGAAACGATGATTCATGCGAAATGAACATTTTCCGCGATTTCAATTTTACCTTGTTGGTGGTTGGCAAGTCAATATTCAGCAAGAGACCCTGACGGAGCGTAAAGATGAGGCTCGCCTGCGATGATGGCGGCTGATGAATGAAGGAGAACGAGAATGTCTAAAAAACCGGCAAGTTTTCTCGATGCTTTTAAAGGATTTGGCCAGAAAAAAGGGTCGGGAAAAGATAAAGAAGTTGAAAAGTATGAGAAAATTCTCCAGGAACAACCAGATGATCGCAATGCGTTAAATGGATTAGGCGACTTGTATGCCAAGCGCGGCGATGCGGAGAAAGCTTGCGAATACTATCTTCGAGTCGGTGACCTTTACGCAAAAGATGGATTTGCGCTGAAAGCTATTGCGGTTTTCAAAAAGGCGCAACGAGCCAAGCCGGAACAAATCAGCACGTATCTCCAATTAGCCGATATGTACGTACAAAAAGGGCTGATTGGCGAAGCCAAGACGAATTATTTAGCAGCGGCGGAGATGCAGGCTGCCGCAGGCCAGAAACATGACTCCTTGGATACCTATCGAAAGATTGCAGACCTCGACCCGGCGAACATCAAAATCCGCGCGAAATTAGCGGCGATGTACGAAGGGGAAAATTTTATGGTGGATGCCGCCTTGATTTATCTTGATATCGGCGACGCCCTTATTCAAAGCAATCAGACCGAAGGAAAGGAGCATTATCAACGAGCGCTAGCATTACAGCCGGAAAACGAGGATGTCTTATCTCGAATCGCCTATTCCTATTCGGAATCAGGGCTGCGTAAAGAGGCTGAAGGGGTGTTTGCCACCCTGAGTAAAATGTTTCCGAAGAATCCCGACTATCGGGAACAATTAGAATTGCTTGCCGGCCCTGCTCCGTCCGTTGCCACGCCAACATTGCCAAAAGAAGCGATTGTCTTTTCGACCGACGAACTCTCTTCCTTGAATTTTGGAGATGAAGAAGTCGCAGAACCTTCAATTGGGCAGGAACACATGTTGGAGTTTGATTCGAATAGTTTTAATCTAACTGATGTCGGGGCTTCGGCAGATCACCATTCGTTAGATTTCCAGATCGAGGATCAAGGTTCTATTTCCTGGACATCGGATACAGATGAGGAAACATTCGCGCCAGATGTTGCCGCGCAAAGTCAAAGCCTCGATTTTGATTTTGAGGAGAAGACGCCAGCCGTTCAGCCATCTCCGCCGCCTGCGGTAACGCCGCCCTCTCAGCCTGTAGCGCAGCCCGCGCCCTCGTCAGGAGGGTTTTTCGATTTGGCCTCGCGCCTGGATACAAGTTTTAATTTTGAGCAAAATATTGGCGGGGCGCAACCGCAGCAGACAGCATCATTAAAAATTCAAGCGCCAGAAAAACTCGCGACCAGCGAAGTGAAGGATATTGTTAAAGAATTCAAGCAGGGCGTGTTAGAAGAGGTCGGCGCGGAAGACTATGAAACGCATTACGAACTTGGCATTTCCTATAAAGAAATGTCGCTGTTAGATGATGCGATTGAGGAATTAAAGCTGGCCTCGCTCGAGCCCTCGAAATTTGTGGAATGTCAGAGCGTCATTGCTCTGTGTTATCTGGAAAAAGGGGAATATAACCAGGCAATTCAAGCGCTTCAGGAAGCGCGCGCCCGCGTCGGCAAAGGTGAGCAACGCTATCAGGATTTGACATATCAAATTGCTTCTTCCTATGAAGATGGCGGACGAGTAAGTGAAGCCGCGCATATTTTTCAAGAGTTATTTCAAATGAATCCAGGTTATCGGGATGTCAAGAACAGGTTGAATAGATTGTTAGCCTGAGTGCCTAACAGGGTTGAAATAAAAGAAAAGGTTAAGAGCCATTCCGAAGCCCTTAACCTTTTTGTTTTTCTACAAAAGAGCAGTTTGGCTCTTTTTTATGATACATTATGCACAAAACGACTGTGGCGATTGTTGGAAGACCGAATGTGGGGAAATCAACCCTTTTTAACCGATTAATTGGGCAAAGTGCCGCGATCACTCAGGATATGCCCGGCGTGACTCGCGATAGAATCTATGGAACTGCTCGCTGGTTGAATAAAGCCTTTTCTATCATTGACACAGGCGGGTTAGACCCGTCTTCAGATGATCCAATGTTGTCATCCATGCAGGCGCAGACGCAATTAGCCATCGAAGAAGCGGATGTGATCGTCTGTTTATTCGATGGACAGGCGGAATTGACCACGACCGACTATGAAATCGTGCAGCGGCTGAGAGAAACCCAAAAGCCTGTGTATTACGTCGCGA
Source organism: Candidatus Moduliflexus flocculans (assembly GCA_000739515.1). Classification (GTDB taxonomy): domain Bacteria; phylum Moduliflexota; class Moduliflexia; order Moduliflexales; family Moduliflexaceae; genus Moduliflexus; species Moduliflexus flocculans. The sequence continues at coordinate 473,717 of DF820459.1, read as the reverse complement.
ATAAGATTGACGGCCCTCGCCACGAAAACATGGCATTCGTATTTTATCAACTTGGCATTCCCGATTTGCTGACAATTTCGGCGGAGCACAAATTAGGATTGGATGAACTGCTTGATAAAATTTGCGAGCATATTGAAGAGGATGAAGAAGAGGTTGAAGGCGAGGGGGGCGAACCGGCGGCCATGAGGATTGCCGTTGTTGGCAGGCCGAATGTGGGCAAATCCTCGTTTGTGAATTATCTCTTAGGCGAGGATCGCATGTTAGTAACCGATATTGCCGGAACAACGCGCGATGCCATTGACTCCGATGTTTATGCCAACGGCACGCATTATGTGTTTATAGACACGTCGGGGATTCGCCGCAAAAGCAGGGTTTTTGACCCAGTCGAGCGCTATAGCGTTATTCGTTCGTTTAGAAGCATTGATCGGAGTCATATTGCCTTTATTATGCTGAACGCAGAAGACGGCATTACCGATCAGGATGTCCGCATTGCCGGGTATGCTTACAATAATGGGCGTGCCGTGTTGTTGGTCGTGAATAAATGGGATGTCATTGAGAAAAGCACCGAAACTGCCGGAGAATTTGCGCTTCAAATCAAAGAAAAATTGAAATTTTTAGATTACGCGCCGATTATTTTTATTTCCGCGTTAACCGGGCAGCGCGTGACCAAAACCCTGGAATTGGCTGACCGCATTTACGCGCAGTACAATAAGCGAATTGCCACGTCAGAAGTGAATACCGCCCTGGAACGAATGGTGCGGGAATTCCAGCCGCCAGCGTATCGAGGAAAGCCAGTGAAATTTTATTACGCGAGCCAATCCGCCGTGCGTCCGCCGACGTTTGTCTTGTTTTGTAATCATCCGGATGGCGTGCATTTTTCGTATAAACGTTATCTGATTAATCAATTCCGCGAGCAATTCGAATTTACTGAATCTCCGGTCTATCTTCGTCTGCAAGCGCGATGACAGAACGCCAACATTCCATGCAAAAAGGGTATATCATTTGCGTTGACGATCAGCCTGAAGTGGTGGGATCGTTGTTAACGCAATTAGAACATGCGGTCGGTGACGCGTGCGAAATCGAAGTCGCCGAAAGCGCCGCAGAAGCCCTTGAAGTCATTGATGATCTGTTGGCGCAGGGCGAGCAGATCGATATCGTCATTACAGACGAAATCATGCCTGGAATGCAGGGATCGCATTTTTTGGAAATCGTTCACAAACGTGATCGCAACATCATGACGGTCATTCTGACCGGTCAGGCTGGATTTGATGATGTCGTCTATGCGATCAATCATGCGGGATTGGAGAAATGCCTTAAAAAGCCGTGGGATTACGATGAATTAAAAGCAACTGTCGAGGCGTTGATTCAGAAGGCGAAAATCAAACGGCTGAATGATCGGTTAGCCGAGGAACTCATTGCCGAAAAGAATAAAGCTGAAGCGATTGTACATTCTATTACCGATGGGATTATTGTCTTCGACGGAAATGATCGCATCTCATTGGTGAATAAAGCGTGTACTGATATTTTGGGTTGTCGGGAGGAAGATATCCTTGGCAAGCGCATTCTCGATGTCCTGGAACTGCGCGATTTGATTATGCTGTTAGTCGAGGCATCGCACCGAAATAACGAGGTGGTCAGCGATGAAATCGTGATCCGGCGCGAGGAGAATCCGGCAGAGGAACGGAGCATTATCGCGATTGCCAAGACGTTACGAGATAAAGATGATTACCCGATGGGAGTCGTCACCATCCTGCGCGATGTCACCCAGGAAAAAGAATTGAATCGGCTGAAAGCGAATTTTCTTTCGACCGTGTCCCACGAACTTCGCACGCCGATCTCTTCGATTTTAAGCACATTCGAATTGTTGCTGCAAGAAACGCTGGGGGAACTGAATGCAGACCAACGCGACTTTATCACCATGTCCTGGAAGCAAAGCGAGGTGTTATCGGATTTAATTGATAATCTGATTGACGTCACCGGATTAGAGGCGAATCAGATTGATCTGAATCCATCGCGCTTCGATATTGCGCAGGCCGCTCAGGAAGTCGCTGATATTGCGCGCAAGGCTGCTCAGGCAAAAGGCTTACAGTTGAAGATGACCATCGCGCCAGACTTGCCTGACATGATCGCGGATAGGCCGAAAATTATTCGTGTGCTGAAAAATGTGCTTTTGAATGCAATCAAATTTACAGAGGTGGGGACCGTCTCTTTGTCGATCATGCATCAGGATGACACAATCCTGATATCGGTCGCGGATTCGGGGATTGGAATTGCCGAAGAGCATTTTGAGCGGATTTTTGAAAAGTTTTATCAGGTAGATAATACATCAACGCGGGAATATGGAGGATCAGGACTTGGCCTTTCAATTTGCAAAGCCATCGTCAAAGCGCATCATGGACGTATTTGGGTTGAAAGCGTTTTGCATAAAGGAGCGACGTTTCATATCCACCTCCCATGTATGCCGATGGCGTCAAAAGCAGTGACGGAGGCATCACAATAAACAAGAAGATGACAGGGTGAACGATGATGACAATATCGCGGTTTCACGCTGGTTCAATGATAGATTCAGAGATATGAAAAAATTATGGCGAGTTGTAGGGCTGTGTTGTTTGATGAGTTGTGCGGCAATGACCGCATTTGGGCAGGATGATTTACAAACGCTGATTAATAAAGTTCAGGCGGAATATGAGCGCACAAATGATATTTACGCCTCGTTTACGCAGGTTTCGCATTTGCGCTCGGTTTCCAAACCCAAAGAATCGAGCGGCATGGTCTATTTTAAGAAACCTGGCAAAATGCGCTGGGAATATACCAATCCTGAGCAGCAATTATTGGTCAGCGATGGCAAAACCATGTGGTTTTATGTCGCTGACGATGAGCAGGTGATTGTTCAGCCCGCCGAAGATGCGTATGGCTCGAAAACCCCGATTACGTTTCTGTCCGGCATGGGAAAATTACAGAATGATTTTTATATGAATTTACTGCCGGAATCCGACCCGGCAACGGCATATAAATTGGAATTGCTGCCGAAACAACCCCAGCCGGAGCTTGCCAAATTGGTGTTGACGATTGATCCGAAAACATATCAAATCGTGCATACTGCCGTCTATGATCCCTATGGCAATATTACTGACGTGTATTTGAGCAACCTTGAAATCAATATTTCGCCGCCGGATGACGTCTTTACGTTTGAAATTCCCGAAGGCGTTGACGTGATTCAGCAGAATTAATTTTTTACCACGAAACACACGAAATACACGAAAAAAGCAGATTTGCGATAATTTTCGTGTATTTCGTGTGTTTCGTGGTTTTTTAGGGGTGTGAAATATTGCGCTCCTTCTCATTTTATGAAACGTATCTGTGTGTTTTGTGGCTCAAGTCCAGGAACGAAGCAAGAGTATCTTGAGATGGCGCGAGCATTAGGCTCTGCGCTGGTGGAGCGCGGCATCGGTCTGGTGTATGGCGGCGGAAAGCTCGGCATGATGGGAGAAATCGCCAGATCTGTCTTTCAGCAGGGCGGCGATGTGATTGGCGTGATTCCTCGTTCTCTGTTCGAAAAAGAGGTGGCGTTCAACGATCTGCCTGATTTGCGCGTCGTCAACTCGATGCACGAACGCAAGGCGCTGATGGCCGATCTTGCGGACGGATTTATCGCCCTGCCGGGCGGACTTGGCACAATTGAGGAATTCTTCGAAGTGTTGACCTGGGCGCAGCTTGGCATTCATCGCAAACCGTGCGGCTTGCTGAATGTCTGCGGCTATTACGATGATCTGATCCGTTTTGTGCGCCATGCCGTCGCCCACCAATTCGTGCGAGAAACGGATGGACAACTGGTGTTGATGGACGCGCAGCCTGCCGGTTTGCTGGAACAAATGCTCGCCTATTCGCCGCCGCATGTGGACAAAGCGGCCTGGGCGCTGGAACTCAGTCAGGCATAATTTGAAATAAGCGTAGAGACGCCCTGGCGGGGCGTCTCTACCTTGATATTCGAACAAATATCGAGATTATCCCGAACTCACGTTATTTATAGCCAGCGCGTGACTTCATCCACCGTCATGCGTGGACGCGCGGCAGGCGTTTCGGCAGGGACGCCAAACGACACCGCTGCCACCATTTGCGTCTCTTCTCCCAACCAGCGGCACAATTCTTCATAAGCATAAAACACATCGCAAATCCATAATGAACCGATCCCCATATCTTGCGCGGCAAGCAGCATGTTTTGGATGGCCGCGCCCGTAGATTGCACGTTCACCAAATCTCCGAACATCTGCTCAATTGAGCGCGGCAGCCAGGGGGCTTGCCCGTATGGATTAAAGATGAATACCGTGACTGGCGCATGTTCCATGATTTTGGCGGTCCATTCCGCGCTGCCGGCATTCTGGCCTTGCGCGATCATTTTGCTGATTCCTTCGCGCATCAGGCGCACCATTTCCGCCCGGTTGTCTTCTTTCACGACAATAAATCGCCAGGGTTGACCATTTTTCCCGGAAGGCGCTTGCGTCGCTGCCTGTAAAATCTTCCGAATTTGTTCATCTGAAACCGGGGTATCTTCAAACCTGCGAATACTTCGGCGTTGCGCAATTGTATTGAGTGTTTCCATTCACGTTCTCCTTGATGATGTCGGTCGAAACTATCGTTTCGACCGACATGAATCGTTTATTTGTTACTGGATCAAACTCGGCAGGAAGGTCGCAATTTGCGGAAAAGTTAATAATAAGGCGATACAGGTGAATAATGCCAACATGAACGGAAACGCGCCTTTAAAAATTGTTTCCAGCGGCACATCTTTGGCGATGCCATGCACGACATAGACATTCACCCCCACCGGTGGCGTGACCACGCCCATTTCCGTGACTAACACGATAATTACACCAAACCAAATCGGATCGAAGCCCAAATCCATCACGACCGGATAAAAAATCGGAACCGTCAGCATAATCATGGCTAACGAGTCCATAAAACAACCGCCAGCCATATACATCAGGATAATTACGGACATAACGGCATACTTCGGCAAGGCGAGTGCGCCGACCCAATTCGCGAGCGCGAACGGAATGCGCGTGATCGCCATGAAATGCCCGAACACCACTGCGCCCGCCACAATCGTCATCACCATGCAACTGATTTTCGTGGTCTCCGACAGCGATTGCATAAGATGCGCCCAACTGAGTTGGCGGCGGATCACAGCAATCATCAGCGTCAAAAATGCGCCGACTGCCGCCGCTTCAGTTGGCGTAAAAACACCTTTGAACAGGCCGCCCATCACCAACGCAAAAATAACCAGCGCTTCGATAATGCCGCTTAACGAGACGACGCGCTGAAAAAACGTGGCGCGGGTTCCCTGCGGCGCAAGTTCCGGATTGCGCCACACCACAAAATAAATTGTCAGAACAAAGAGCGCCGCTAACAGAATCCCCGGCAGAATTCCGGCGGCAAAGAGTTTGCCGATAGATTGCTCCGTCAAAATACCGTAAATAATAAAAATGACGCTGGGAGGAATCAAAATACCGAGGCTGCCGCCTGCCGCAACCGTGCCGGTAGCCAACGCCATATCATATTTATAACGGCGCATTTCTGGCAGCGTAATCATCGCCATCGTCGCGGCAGTCGCGTTGGTCGAGCCAGACACTGTAGAGAATGCCGCACACGCGCCAATGGTGGCAATCGCCAACCCGCCGCGATAATGCCCCATAAACACATACACCGCATCGTATAATCGCTTGCTGATACCGGAATGAAAGGCAATCTGCCCCATAAAAATAAACAGCGGAATGACGGTAAGATCATACCCGGAAAACGTGTCGAAAATGTCTTTTGCCAACAAATTCAGCCCGGCGTTGATGCCTTTGACATAACTGAAACCAACCATGCCGAGAAAGGCCATGACAAAGCCGACTGGCATCTTCGAAAAAAGCAGGAACACAAGGCCAATAATACCGATGAGACCGATGGTGGTGACACTCATGATTCTTTAATCGTCTTCCATGCCGTGAGAATATCCACCATCAGCACGAGACAAACAACAGCGGCAGCCGCAGCGATGCCGTAAATAATGGGATAAAATGGGAGCTGCAATGTCGGCGACACTTCCCCGCTGAGTTGAAAACTGCGGGCATAGACCACGCTGCGCCAACTAATCAGCGCAAAAAGCACAACACTTGCAGCAGAGACCAACAATTCAACAATCCCCTGCCATTTTTTTGAGAAATGCTCGACGACGAGGCTGACCGCGACATGCCCTTTATGAATCGAGGTATGTGCTAACGCAAACGATACCGTAATGACTCCTAAAAAGGAGACCATTTCGTAGGTGCCGCGAATCGGATGGCGAAACAGGCGCAACACCACGTCAGCGCAGGTCAGACACATCATCGAAAACAACGCGAGGGCGGCAATCCTGTTAAAAAACTTTGCAATCGAATACGCCGTTGTTTTAAACATAGCTTTTCAAAAACGCATCATGCCGTTGCAAATGCTTCTGCATCATGCTTGGTGATAAAGAGTGGTTGTTTGGCTTTCCTTGAGTTGTCAGGGAGATGGCGTGCGGAAAGATTGTCAAGAGAAAGTTATGCTTTTCTTATGACACTGCTGCCGGTCTTCAAAAGGGCGATTCTCTGGCGCTTGTCGGCCTCATGACGTCCTCTGTCGTGACCGCGAATGTTAAGGGACAATTTTCTTGATAATGCATGGCATCCTTCCTTAGTCATTTTTAATGGTAGATGGACATGGTCATCCAAACGAAACTTTGTTTCAACAAGCGGTTCAAACACTGAATACGGTAAGGAATATCCGAAACTGTAAATCTTGACGATTGAAGCGTTATTAAACGAAACAATCGTCAAATGACACCTACTGCGAAAACCTGTAAGAACGTTCAAAAAAACAGTCCCACACGGGGAACAACAATCGTTCTTATCGTCGGTAACGTGTGTTCATTGCCCGCCTTGCCTCCTAAATTAGGAGGCAAGGCGGGCAAATACTCTTATCGAATTATTCAGGAGTGCTACTGATTCCTGCAATGCAGCGCGATCAGCGTGATGAATTTCACGGTAACGCCGCCGGAGCGATCACCGCTGCGACTGGCGCGGGGGCTTTCATCAGTTGGATAGCGCATTCTGCGGCAACTCCTCGAGCAGGGGTCGTCTCTCCATAAATCGTCGCCCACCCCTGTTTTTCGATATACGTGTTTCTGTCCCAGGAACTGGCGGCTTTCAGTTCATTGTACTTCTGTATTTTCCCCGGGTCTTCGTTGAATTTGGCGAGACATATTGGTGTCAGGCGTTTAATAACAGCGTCGTCAGCGGCTGTCTCAGCCATTTTCTGAGCAGTGCTGCTTCTCACCCATCCGCCCCATCGAAAACCGACCACCATTGTGAGTAGAACACATGCCAGACACATCCAGAAAACCATCATTTTAGTCGGACGCGCATTCTGCCACCGCTGTCCTAAAGTCCCCTTATCGCGTGTATTTTGTGGGCTAAACCCTCTATCTTGTTCCATGATTTTTCCCCTCCAACGTCAATTGTTGCATGACATGAGTTATATAGCAGACCTCACAGGTTTGTCAAACCTGTGAGGTCTATAACTGATGTTACGCAGCGCCGCCGACAATTCCCCTCCTGGGAGGGGCAAGGGGTGGGTTCGTCCGTGAGTGATTGCTCGTGTCAAGAACCC
>DF820459.1:426410-466008 GCA_000739515.1 Candidatus Moduliflexus flocculans | reverse complement strand
TCGTCCGTGAGTGATTGCTCGTGTCAAGAACCCACCCCCAACCCCTCCCCGGAGGGGAGTGTGCGGTCATTCGTCTCGAATCGGCTGCGTAACATGAGTCTATAATTGTAATGAGTCCTGAGTGTCTCATAATGCATAGAACAAGCCACGTTGTGACAAACTGTGCTAAGATAGCATATTAATTAGACTTATGTCGTTTACAGCGGGATCGCGCCTGAAAAATGAGCCATGAGTGTTTGTCAGGAATGACAAAATTGCAGACTGAAATCTCTGATAACTCATTGAAAAAATAGAGGAAAGAAGACGATTGCCATTTCTGGCAAAATTGACAGGATGGGCGAGCGGCTATGCCAGCCGGTATTTTTCGATTTTTCGGTACAGCGTGCGCAACGGAAGTCCCAGGCTTTTGGCCGCCGCACCAATATTCCCGACATGTTGTTCCAACGCGTTGGCAATCATCCGTTTTTCGAAGGCTTCGACCGCCTCAGAAAACGTCAAGCCCTTCAGATCGAACTCTTGGCTCGGCGAGATGGTGCTCTCGACAGGTTCAGTGCGGCGTGTATCGCTGAATGTCAGCCGGTGTTCCTGAAGATACCGTTGCAACACATTATATAATTCGCGGATGTTGCCAGGCCAATCCTTTTGTGACAAGGTTTCGATAATGCGTTCGGGAATTTTCGGACGCGGAGCGCCTTTCCCGATGATATGCCAAAAATGCTCAATCAGCAGTGGAATATCCTCCCGGTGTTCGCGCAACGGAGGCATGGTAATGGTCAACACGTAAATCCGGTAAAAAAAATCCTCTCGCATGACGCCCTGCCTGACAAGGGTTTCCAGGTTTTTATTCGTGGCCGCAATCAGGCGCACATCAACATGGCGGGAGCGATTATCCCCGACTGGCGTGTATTCGCCGGTTTCAATCACTCGCAGGAGTTTGACCTGCATCGTCGGGTTGAGTTCCCCCACCTCATCAAGGAAGAGCGTCCCCTTGTGCGCCCGGTCGAAAAAGCCGGGTTGATCTTTATCCGCGCCGGTAAATGCCCCTTTCCGATGCCCGAAGAACTCGCGCTCGAACAGGTTCTCTGAAATCGCGCCGCAATTCACCGCCACAAACTCGTGCGTTTTCCGCTGGCTGATCTTGTGGATGGTCTGGGCTGCCAACTCTTTCCCTGTTCCAGATTCGCCGGCAATCAGGACATTGGCATCAACCGCCGCAGCCGTGACAATCTGGGCGTACACCGCCTGCATCGCCGAACTTTTGCCGACAAAATCGCCAAACCGGGAGCGGTCTTCGATGGCCGAACGCAGTTGGAGATTCTCGCGCCGGAGGTGGGCGCGTTCCTCCTCGATGGCGGTCTCCCGGAGTTTGCGGGCGGTAATATCCCGCACGGTCGCCAGGATCGCTGGCTTCCCTTCCCACTCGATCACCCGTTGACGGAATTCAGTCCAGACCTCGCCGCCATCTCCGGTCACGCAGGCGGCTTGCCAGTCCTGAGGGATCAAATCCTGCTCAATCTGTTCGAACCGCTTCCGAAACCCTTCTTGTACGTCCGGCCTGACGAGTTCGCCAATATCCATGCCGATCAGGTGGTGTGTCGAATATCTGAGCATGGCGCTCAGCGCATGATTCACAAACACGAGTTTTCCGGCCTGAATGATCCCGATCCCGTCGGCCACGCTTTCCGCTAAAAGGCGGTATTGCTGCTCGCTGGCGCGTACGGATTGATCGGAGCGGTGACGCCCGGTGATTTCCTGTTGCAGTTGTTCATTGGTTCTTCTGAGTTCGGCGGTGCGCGCTTCGACGAGGTCTTCAAGGTGTTGGCGGTAGGTTTGCAATTCCGCATCCAGGAGCTTGCGCGGGGTGATGTTGCTGATCGCCGTGCGATATTGGGAAGGCTGCCCGGCGTCCTCTTGCGCCACAATCGTGTCTAATTGGGCGTAAAACTGCACGCCATCCCGCTGCATCAGCCTGAGTTCGCACATCTGCCGCGTCTGCGTCGCCAACAGGGTTCTGAGATGCAGATAAAAGTTATCTCGATCTTCTTCAACGATGAAATGATAAAACCGCGAGTGCAGGAGATGGTCTCGTTCGACGCCTAACAGTTCGGCAATCGTGAGGTTGGCCTCTAAAATGACGCCATTTTCGTCAAACGTACAGTAGCCCACCGGCGCGACATCATACAGATCGGCATACTTCCGGCGAGATGCTTCGAGATCTTCCTGTATCTGGCGCAGTTCGATATTCGAGGCATTCAACTCTTCGTTCTGAACCGCTAATTTCTCCTGAGCTTCTTGTAATGCTGTGAGTATTTCCATCGGGTCTCCTTCGCGGTACGTAAATAATTACCTCTCAGGTTTAATGAAAAATCTGCGGCGAGAATCTGTCAAATAAATTCTGGCCGTTGTTGTGATCTTTTGTAACTATTTACCAGATATGTTCGCCGTAGGCGATGAGGTTGTGTAGAATGAGATGCTCCCGCTGAGCGCTTCGCCGTAGGCGATATGGAGCGCAACCGCTACGCGGTAGAAAAAAGAAGAGAACGCCATGCGACACCACCACAAGCCTTACGGGCTAAATAATTACTACGGTTTGTCAATATGACAACGGATGCCATATTTGACAAAAGACAGCGTTCCCCTCTGTTTTAAATGAGTTACAGCGAATCACGGCGCAGTGTTTTGTCATTTCTGGCAAAATCCCCCACTTTCGCGCATGTCGCACAGCGACTCAATCATAATTATAAACCTATTAAATACAATGAGTTAACGCGAATATGCGCGTATTGGCATGTTTGTTGCTTTCCTCTACCGATAGCAAGACGGGCAGTGAAAACTTTCAGATGCTCCCGCAGGGTTTCGAACCCTGACGGGGTTCAATATCAATCAAAACCGTGAGAGAATGCGACTATGAACATCCTGCTGGTGTACCCTAAATATCCAGATACGTTCTGGAGTTTCAAACATGCGCTGGAATTTGTCTCGAAAAAAGCGATGCTTCCGCCGTTAGGGCTGTTGACCGTCGCCGCGATGCTGCCAGCGGAGTGGGATCAAACGCTGATTGATATGAATGTCGCGCCCTTGCGGGATGTTGACTTAGCGTGGGCGGATTATGTCTTTCTCAGCGCGATGATCGTGCAAAAACACTCGGCGCAGGAAGTCATCGAGCGCTGCCGTAATGCCGGAGTCACGATTGTCGCAGGCGGCCCGCTCTTTACCGCCGAATACGATGCGTTTCCCGATGTTGACCATTTAGTACTGAATGAAGCGGAACTCACGCTCCCGCCCTTTTTAGCCGATCTCGCCGCCGGACAAGCGCGGCGCATCTATACGACCAGCGAGTTTCCGGAGATGACGCACGCGCCGATTCCGCGCTGGGATTTGGTGGCGGACATGAAGCATTACGCCTCGATGAATATCCAATATTCCCGCGGCTGCCCGTTCAATTGCGAATTCTGCGACATTACGGCGCTCTACGGGCAACATGCCCGCGTGAAACAGCCTGAGCAGATTTTGGCGGAATTAGACCGTTTATATGCGCAGGGGTGGCGCGGCAGCGTCTTTTTTGTGGATGACAATTTCATCGGCAATAAGCAGACGGTCAAACATGACGTGCTGCCGGCGTTGATTCCCTGGACGAAGGCGCGGCATTATCCGTTTCGTTTTTCGACGGAGGCATCTATCAATCTCGCGGACGACGACGAACTCATGGGATTGATGGCGCAGGCCGGGTTCGATGATGTGTTTGTGGGGATTGAGACGCCCGACGAGGAAAGCCTCGCGGAATGCGCGAAAATTCAGAACAAGCATCGGGATTTGATCGCCTGCGTCAAAAAAATTCAGCAGGCGGGCTTACAGGTGCGCGGCGGATTTATCGTCGGGTTCGATCATGATACGCCGTCCATTTTCGACCGGCAAATCGAATTCATCCGCAAGAGCGGCATTATCACGGCGATGGTGGGGATGCTGACCGCTCCGCGCGGCACGAAGCTCTATCAGCGGATTGTCAAGGAAGGGCGCTTGCTCAGCGATTCGTCGGGCGATAACACCGATTGCTCGACGAATTTTATTCCGAAGATGGGGTATGAGGTGCTGCTGGCAGGATACACACACATTCTGCGCGGTCTCTACGCTCCGAAGCCGTATTATGAGCGCGTCAAGGCGAGCTTGCAAGAGTATTGCCCTCCCAAGATGCCTTTTCACCTGCATCTCTCGCGTATTCGCTTTCGTTCGGGGTATGTCGGCGCGTTTTTCAAATCGCTTGTTGTCTTAGGCATTCAAGATCAGGCGCGGGTCTATTTTTGGAAGTTGTTTTTCTGGTCGTTATTCGCGCGCCCGCAAGTGCTGACAACGGCGATTACGTATGCCATTTACGGCTATCATTTCCGCAAGGTGTTCGCGGATTATTTATAAAGGAGTCTCTATGTTAACCTCTCTGAATCTCAAGAAAATAGCGCATGACACAGTGACGCGATATATGAACGATAATTTACGAATTCTGCTGGATGTCTTCAACAATAGCGAGACTCGAAACAAGGGCGACCCGCGTCCCTCTGGAGGAAACGCCGAGCAACGACGAGAAACTGGTAATAACAATCTATGCCGCATGTGATTATGACGATGGGTACATAGCAGCAGGTTTCCGAGGTCTCAAAGACCTCGGACATCTGAAAAATTGGCAAGGGGCAAAAGCATGATGAGCAAGGGGATATTTATGAACACACGTTACGCAACGTCTCCGCAATTCCCCTCCTGGGAGGGGCACATGAGATCGAATCTGCTGCGTAAAATCAGTTATCAACACGACCATCGGGAGGAATTGTTATGAGTACAAAAGCCGAATATATCGAGAAATACCAGACTGAGATTGAAAAATGGAATACGGAGATTGATGTGCTGGAAGCCAAAATCATAGAGGCAGACGCGAAGAGCGCCCATGAAGAGCAGATCAACGCCCTTCGCCAACACCGTGATGAGGCCAAAGCGAAATTAGCGGAGATTCAAGCCGCGCATGAGGACAAGTGGGAAGAACTCAAAGATGGCCTGGAACACACCTGGACGACTATTAAGGACGGCTTCGAAAAATTCGCCGCGAAATTTCAGCCGTAATCGGAGAATCAAGATGTTCGAACAGCATGATAAGGAGAACTATTATGAGAAGAGAAGATAAAATGCAGCGCGAAAGAGATAACTTAGAAGGAAAAATCGCGAGCGCCAAAGACAAATATGTCGAGAAACGTCAGGCTGAGATCGATAAGTGGAACACCGAGCTTGAGGAACTGGATGTCAAAATCGCGGCGGCTGGCGTGGATGCCAAAGCGAGGCTTGCTCACGAAGAGCATGTTCGCGGTCTCCGTCAAAAACGCGACGAGGCCAAAGCCAAACTGTCGGAGATTCGATCCGCAGGCGACGATAAGTGGGAAGACCTCAAGGATGGCATGGAAAACGTCTGGACGAGTATTAAAGACGGTTTCGAAAAAATCAAAGCGAAATTTTAATCACGCACGTTTCCGTTCGGCAAGCTCACCGCGAGCGGAGCGTTTTTCGAGCATGACCAACAATTCACCAAAGGAGATACGTAACTATTTAGGTCTCAGGAGTGCCAAAGCTTGCTTTGGCCGTCTGGTTGAGCAAGAGCGTGCAGACTCGGCGCGGCTTCGCCGCGTTGCCAAAGCAAGCTTTGGCACTCCTAAATAATTACGGACTCATGTTACGCAGCCGATTCGAGACGAATGACCGCACACTCCCCTCCGGGGAGGGGTTGGGGGTGGGTTCTTGACACGAGCAATCACTCACGGACGAACCCACCCCTTGCCCCTCCCAGGAGGGNGTAATTATTTACTCATGTTACGCAGCCGATTCGAGACGAATGACCGCACACTCCCCTCCGGGGAGGGGTTGGGGGTGGGTTCTTGACACGAGCAATCACTCACGGACGAACCCACCCCTTGCCCCTCCCAGGAGGGGAAATTGTCGGCGGCGCTGCGTAACATCAGTTACGGAGATACTATGAAAAGAGTAAAAGATACATTGCGCAATGCCAAAGACAAAATCGCGGATACGCTGAAAAACGCGAAAAACCGCGCAGAAGACAACGTGAACAACGCAACGGACGAAGTCAAGGATTAGCTGAAAAATACAAAAGACAAACTAAAAGATACTATAGAGGAATAGACGAACCCTTAGAAGGAAACTGCCTGCCGCGTACCTGTCTCGGTGTCGTCCCCTACGCTCAGGAGCAGCGTGTTTGCTGCTGCTGCCGGGCGTGGGTCACGCCCGAGGCGGATGACGGACAGTCAGGATATGTGTGTGCTATGTTAGAATCAATCGCTCTTATATTAATCATTTTGTGGGTGCTGGGGCTGGCAACGTCCACCACTATGAATGGATTTATTCACATCCTATTAGTGATCGCCATCGTGGTCGTCCTGATGCGAGTCATCGGCGGACGAAGAGCTGTGTAGTGATGTCGTGAGCAGAAGGAGGGAACAGGCGATGAACAGAATCGTTTTTAGTGCGCTGCTTGTGATGGGAATTCTGTTAGTGGGATTTTGCATCGGGGCGACAGAGTCGTTCAGTTCTGACCTGTCTCGATTTTTTACCGGAACACCGACTAACAAGATGATCTGGATGCTGATCGGCGGCATTCTCGTGACGGTGGTCGGAGTTGCGGGACTGTGGCCTGACGTAAAGGATTATTAAGCGCGTCGGTCTTTGCGTGAGCATCATTTCCGGGTTGCCGTCTGACAGACACCGGTACCAGGCGACAGCCGTTGCGCGGTCGCAACAACGACCGCGCGTAAGTTGGCTATATCACGCTTCAAAAGAAGAACAGACTATGTCGGAAACAGGATGGCTCGTATTTATTGTGATTGGGTTCGCCGCCGGATGGCTGGCAGGGCAAATTATGAAAGGGGACGGTTTTGGTATCGTCGGCGACATCATCGTCGGCGTGCTTGGTGCCCTGTTTGGCGGTTTTCTCTTCAGCAGACTTGGCGCTTCTACTGAAGGCAGCCTCTTTGTGAGCCTGATTGTGGCAATCATCGGCGCTGTGATCTTGTTATTTCTGCTGCGTCTGATCGAAAAGGTGTTAAGGAGGGGATAACTATGAATCTTCAACTGCATTTTACCGTTGAATATGTGCTCGCAATTATTGCGGGAATTGCCATTCTCATCACGCCGAAGTTATTGAATTATATTGTCGCGATTTATCTGATTGCGGTCGGCGTCATTGGGATTTTAGGACTGAAAATCTAAACAGTTTACGTTACGCAGCGCCTCCGTGATTCCCCTCCCAGGAGAGGAATTACAGAGATGCGGCGCACAAGGGAGGAGATGACAATGACTGTTGTTCGAAAAATTATGAAGGCCGCGAAAAAAGGGATATCCAGAACCGCTAAGGCGGCACATAGAGCAATGGATGCCACAAAAAAGGCATTCAGGAGATACCGCTAACGCTCAGAGGAGGAGTTTGTCTGAACAGCCATACTGCTGCATATGGATGAACTAATGAAATTATGCTCAAGACCGAGCAAATCGAGACACCTTCGGAATCGCTCAACGCCGGGGTAAACAACCCTGGCCCCGCGACGCTGCTGGAACAACATGATGAACGAGTCGAAGAAATTCAAGCCGCGACGGAGTTGAAACAAGAGAAGGCGAGCGTCGAAAAAGGTCAGGCCGATCCATTGTTGAACCAACGACAGGTCACTGTTGAAAAAAGAGAACAGAAAGGATTTCGCCTGATTGTGAAGGACTATTTTGCCGAAGTGTTTTTAGCGAGCATGTATCTCATCGGAATGTTCCTGGCCGTGATTTACATGCTTGCCCACACCTGGCGTTAAGAAAGGAGAGATCACTATGCCGCAGTCAGTCAAAATGATTGTCATTATCATTTTAGGAGTGGCGGCCTTATGGGATGGTTTTACAACTGCCTATGGGACGGCCAAAATCTTTGGGGTCAACATTGTGTTCACTGAAGAGCGGCTCGTGCCTAAGAACGAGCAATCTCCCGCTCAGGGGGCGAAACCGACAGGCGAACGCACATTTTTTATCCTGTTCGCCTCTGTATTATTCGGCGCGCTGATGTTAGGGCTGATCATCTCCAGCGGGTTGATTTTCACCGGCGCGAATACATGGTTAAAAGGCTTGAACGCGCTTGCCATTTCGTATGATCTCTTAACGTCGTTCATCGGGAACCAGGATTTGATCTATCGCGGCCATGTGATCGGATTTGCCGGGTGGTTCGTGTTGCTCGGATTCACGCTCTTTGCGTCTGGTTCGTCGCTGATCTTAGCGTTATTATCAAAGCAAGCCCGTATTAAAATTTTCTCGAAATTAGCGATCTGAATTCGCCCGTTTCGACAACAGGAGTGCCAACAATGAATACAAAAAAGAAAAAACGCATCGCGCTCAACATCGCAATCAATTTAACTATCGCAGCCGCGAAAGGCGGAGCAACGCATTCGCCGGCAACGATGTTGAGCGAGAGCTATCGCACAGCGCTCGCCTTGCTGGATGATCGTGACCGCGAGCAGGAAGACGAGACGCCGCGTCATAATCACAAGGACCAGGGGTAAATCAAGGCAATCTTGATTCGGCTGTCACGTTCTATTTTCGCCCTGAAAGGGCGATTCATTGAGACGCTCTTTCAGAGCGAGAGCCGAAACGCCTTTCTTCCCAGGGCTGATGCCCTGGGCTAATATGAATTGCGCCGTTGGCGCACGAAGAACTTCACAGCCCAGCCCACAGAGAACGGGCAGGGGGACGGTCGAAAACCAGAGGTTTCAAAAGGAGAACATATCATGAGTACATTGAAAATAGTAGCGCTTGTGCTGATTGTGGCTGGCGTGTTGGGGCTCGTATATGGCAGTTTCAGCTACACGAAGGAAACGCACGAACTCAAGGTCGGCCCGCTTGATGTATCGGTGAAAGACAAACAGAGAGTCAACATCCCGATCTGGGCTGGCGTGGGAGCGGTCGCGGTCGGCGCGGCGCTCATGCTGGTTGATCGCAAGAAGACGTAGCGCCTGCTGCGTCTGATATATGTGGTTCGACGACAATCAAGTTCGACCGTGTCGCATCAGTGGCGCGGCGCACTTCGCTGTCCGCGATCAAGAGGGAACGTGACATGGAAAATTGTCCGATTTGCCATCA
The DNA here is from genome assembly GCA_000739515.1 of Candidatus Moduliflexus flocculans. Classification (GTDB taxonomy): domain Bacteria; phylum Moduliflexota; class Moduliflexia; order Moduliflexales; family Moduliflexaceae; genus Moduliflexus; species Moduliflexus flocculans. The sequence continues at coordinate 456,855 of DF820459.1, read as the reverse complement.
GCCTCCGAAAATTCGATGCCGCTGTCCGCGAGGGGATAGCACCTGCGAGAATGGTCATCAATGGCATACGTGTATGATCCATCATATTATTGTGCTTGGTTTGTCGGATCACAGCACGCCAACGCTTTCGTGTACATGCAAGAAGGAGAAGGAGGTGGAAACATGAACGTCACGACAAAATTTGTCTGCTTTGTCATTGCAGCGATTTGCTTCTTTGTAAAGGGAGCCGGATTGCACACCGGCCAGTTCGATTTAATGAATATCGGCTTTGGCTTCATCACTGTGGGAATGCTGGTCTAACTCGCGATTGCGAGCGCCCGGCGCAAGCTTCATGAGGGGGATGCGTCAACCCTCTCATGAGGCATCAGAATCAGGACTGACGCATTTCAAGAACCCCACCCCTGCCCCTCCCCAACAGGGAGGGGTGATTCAAGATGCCCCTCTCCTTTGGAGAGGGGCAAGGGGTGAGGTTTTGCGTAAGTCCTGAGAATAAGAAAAGGAACTGCGAGATTATGCCGTATCATGTGACGATTATTCATGCGCGCGAGTTCATGCAAGTGACCGCTGAAGGGACGCTGAACTATGAAGAAACGAAGCGCCAACTGCTCCAGTGCGCCTCTCTTGCTATTTCTCAGAGTGATTCCGGCGTACTGATCGATACACGCGCGGCTCACTCGGTATTATCTGAAACGAATCTCTGGTATCTTGCCGCTGAGTTCGGAAAACAACTATCCTTAGCCGGGTTCAAAATCGCGGTGTTGTGCCCGCGCGAACGGTTCGATCATGCCAAGTTCCTTGAGTTATGCAGCCAGAACAGAGGTCTTAACGTGATGGCGTTCACGTCCTTCGAAGAGGCGATCACCTGGCTGTTCGCAACCTCGGAGGTTTCCTGAAACAGGAACGCATGAAATATTCTGACTATGTTGCCCTGCTGGCGATGCTCTTCGGGAGCGTCGCAACCTGTGCGGATGCCGCCGAATTCCTGAGAGCAGACCTTGCGCTCATCCAGTGCGATACGCGCTCTTCTCAGCCGCGATGGATGGAGGGCGGAGCATTTTCCGAGATGCTGCAACGCGAGAATCAGGAACGCCTGAATGTCTTTTTAACCGGACGCAAGAACGCTATCGTCAGATATGACCTGAAACATGATGGAAGAAAAAAAGACAAATTGAGGTTAACCCCCAGAATCTTTATCAAGCCGGTGCTGATTATCGAAGAACTGCAAACGTTCGTCAGGGCATATCAAACAAGGGAAACCGTGTCAGTTGGCGGATATGCGCAGGCCAAAGCGATCATTCCGCCTGCTGTGCCGGTTCGCGCGAAACCGGTCGCCGCCAGCGCCAGAGTATTTTCATTCATGCCGTATTATCATAAGGTGTTCGGCATCTATCTGCAAATCATCTGGTGAGATGACGATACGCGATGATCAAGAGTGTTTTTCAGTTCTCCCCGCCGGGACGCAGAGAACTCCTGCGCCTCTGCGTCCCGGCGGGAGATTAGAGCATTATTCATTTCGGTAAGGAGGTCAGGATTATGAGCCACTCAAAATGCGCAAGATGTGATCACACAACATTCGAAATGGTGGAAAATACGCCGGAAGGATCGAAATATCAACTCACGTTTATTCAGTGTGAGCGATGCGGGACAGTGGTCGGGGTGCAATCCAACGAAAATATCCCCGCGCTGCTGCATTTTATGAAAGACATGCTGGTCGAAATAATGCAGAAACAAGGGCTTTCGACTCGTTACGTCGAATAAGCGGCGCTCTGCCAGAACGAAAGACTTCTACGGTTTTCATGGAGATGAAATGTCATCTGGTCATCACTCCTTCAGACCTGCCCTCTCTCGGGTGGAGAGGGATCGGGTGTTGGGTTGCTGAGGGACATTTCTGAATGATTTTTTCATCTTCATGAAAATCTCGAAAGCCTGCTGTACGATAACGATAACTCTTATAGCATTATTCACGAGGATTTAACCCAACCCTGCCAGGGTTTTCAACCCTGGCAGGGTTCTCACGGAGTCAATTCCACAGAACGGTCGCGAACAAGAGGAGAAAACGTCATGCCAAACACCATCAAGCCAGAGATGACGCCTCACTCGCTGTCTTTCTATGTGATCTTAGGAGCGGCGTTGTTCGCGTTCATCCAATCGTTCGCGTTGCTGTCTCCCATCCTGTTGTCGTTTCTGCTGATTTTCTTGATTTCACTCGCCGTTAATCCCGTGTCTCTCGGATGCGGGCGTTGGCAGACGGCAGAAAAGTCCCGACGGGGCTGGTTGCGGGAGGATTCATCGCCGTCATTCTCTTAACGGGCTGGGCACTATTCGAGCCGATGAATGCCTCGTTCACAAAACTTGCGGAACAATTGCCCGATTACTGGGAACGCCTCCAAAAACCCTTGATCAAAATGGAGCAAAAAGCCGTGCTCTCAGAGGAAAAACTCCAGGCGGAAGTCACCACAGAAATTGCACAATCCGAGACAGCATCGGGCGAATACGATGCCGCACAGCGAACCACCATGCCGACTCCGCCCAAACCTTCACGAGAGTCTAAATCACTGCGTTCTATTTTGAGCGGGATGTTTCAAGGGGGAATTGGCAGTTTCACCGCAGTCGCGTTCAATAGAGTTCAGATCGTGGTCGTTCTGGGTACCGTCTTTTTTGGCGTCTCCTTTACGCTCATGAATCCCCGCTCGCTCTTAGGGGCGATGTTTGCCCTGTTTCCCGAGCGCCACCATGCCCAAGCCCTCATCATCATGCAACGCATCGGAACATTCGTCCCTCTGTGGGCAGGGTCTATGCTGCTTGGGATGGTGACGATTGGCCTGCTTGTGTTTCTGATCATGTGGCCGATCTTCGGCATCATGGACGCCTTCGTGTTGGGGTTGACCTCAGGCGTCCTGGAAGCGATTCCCTTTCTGGGGCAGATTCTCAGCGCCGTGCCCGCCTTGTTGTTAGCCTTCGGCGTCGGAGGCACGACTCCGCTCTGGGTCTTATCCGCGTATATCGCGGTACAGGCGTTGGAGAACAATATCATCCTTCCGTTCATCATAGCGCGCAGCATGAAATTGCATCCAGTGGCGGTGATTTTTTCAATGCTTTTATGCGTGGTCGCTTTCGGTATGCTCGGCGTGTTGGTCGCAGCCCCGCTGGTTGCTATTGTGGAGATATTGCACGACGAACTATATCGCAAGCGCTTTCTCCCTACGGTCACGGACGCAGACCTGGATCGCCTGGCAGCAAGCGCTCTGCGGGAAAAGCCGTCCGTGAGCAAATGACTAACTCATGTTACGCAGCCGATTCGAGACGAATGACCGCACACTCCCCTCCGGGGAGGGGTTGGGGGTGGGTTCTTGACACGAGCAATCACTCACGGACGACCCCACCCCTTGCCCCTCCCAGGAGGGGAATTGTCGGCGGCGCTGCGTAACATCAGTGACTAAGAGGTCAAGCAGCCTATCGTCCGATACGGACGTCGGGGGGACGCAGTTTACCAGAATGGCAAATCGTGCCATATCTGACAATATGCTGTGTTCCCCTGTTTGATGCGGGCGTGACGGAGAACCGAGCAGCAGCGTGTTGTCATTTCTGGCAAATTCTTCCATTCCTCCCCCATTACATTCCGGCGTCCTGCATTCCAGAAGCCTCATAAACACAAGGCGTTAGCGACGATAGCGGGGCGTTGGCACGTTCATTGCTCTAACCTTTAGAGAACCGATAGCACTCAAAAAAAGACAGATAGAGCCACAACATGATAGAGGCTGAATGACAAACCTGCTTCTCTTCAGCAGGTCGAGTGGCGATCTATGAAGAACAGACAGCAACATGAGGGAAGCGCATCATGCAACGTAATGTCAAAAATTTACTTAGGTACGACATCCAGGCCACCGATGGGGAATTAGGCAAAGTGAATGAGTTCTTTTTCGACGCCGCCGCCTGGATCGTCCGATATTTAGTCGCGGAAACCGGCGATTGGCTCTCCAATCGCAAAGTGCTGCTGTCGCCGGCGTTCTTAGGCAGTTTGGGCTGGGAGTCGAATCGGTTGTACATCAAGCTCACGAAGGAACAAGTACGCAACAGCCCCGCAAGCGACACGGACAAGCCCATCTCCCGGCAACACGAGATCGAATTATCGCAATATTACGCCTGGCCGACGTACTGGGGAAGCGAAATCTCCTCAGACACCACGCCCGGCATGGCTCCGACGATCCCCGCTGTGGATGCGTCAGCGCCTGGACACAGGATTCCCTCGCCAGAGTGGCAGAACGGTCTCCATCTCCGCAGCACGCGGCATGTCATCGGTTGCCAAATTCAGGCCATTGATGGCAACATCGGGCATGTGGACGATTTCATTCTCGATGATAAAAGCTGGGAAATCCGCTATTTAGTGGTGAATACCCGACATTGGCTCCTCGGCCCCAAAGTGCTGCTGGCTCCAAGATGGTTGAAGAAGATCGATTGGGCAATGTCGAAAGTTTTCGTAGAGTCGAAGCGCGAATCCATCAAAAACAGCCCTCCGTATGATCCGTCGAAAGGGATCAACACGGATTATGAAGGGAAATTATACGACTACTACGGGCGGCTTAGAATACAGCGTTGACGAAACGTAGCGTATCAGTGATTACACGAACATGAAATTGCGCAACATGCGTTACGGATATGTTGAAAGGAGAACCCCTATGATACAACATGATTCGCAGTCAATCAGGGAAGAGATCGCCAACAGTGTCAGCCATGGGATTGGTCTGTTAGCGGCGGGCTGCATCGCCCCGATACTGATCGCGAATGCCGCCCGGCGCGGCAGCGCAGCGGAGATCGTGGGCGTCAGCATTTTCGCAGCCACAATCATGCAGTTGTATTTGATCTCCACCGTGTATCACGCGCTGCCGCAAGGTCGAGGCAAGCAGATTTTCCGGTTGTTCGACCACAGCGCGATCTTTCTCCTGATCGCCGGCACGTACACGCCGTTTACATTCGGCGTGCTGCGCGGAGCGTGGGGCTGGACACTTTTCGGCATCATCTGGGGGCTGGCCGCAGTTGGCGTGCTGTTGAAGGCGGTGAGCGGATTCCGCCACCGCGCGCTTTCGATGAGCCTCTATCTCGGCATGGGATGGCTCATCGTGATCGCGATCCGTCCGCTGTGGCTGCGCATGTCCCCGGCGGGTCTGATGTGGCTGGCGGCGGGCGGGATCGCGTACACCGTCGGAGTGGGCTTTTTCGCGGCGACGTATCTCCGATACAGCCACTTTGTTTGGCATCTGTTCGTGATGACGGGTACTGCTTGTCATATCATTGCCATACTGGAGTGCGTGACATGATGTTTTAACGAACATGATCCAACTAATACCAATTGTGGCAAAATCGTTCATAAATTGTAGGGCGAAACTGGAGTTTCGCCCTCGTCGAAACGCAGTTTCGACGTACACATTCATGATCTTTTCAACCGCAAAATGATGATTTTTCTTAAACCACTCCCTACATAATCCCCTTTTCCTACAATAGGGAGGAGGGGAAACCGCACGAAATGGTTGGATCGGAAAGAAAAGGAGATGGAGATGATGGAAAATAGCTCAACCAATTCAATGATCAAACGCATTGCCTTTATCGGGAATTACTTGCCGCGTCAGTGCGGGATTGCCACGTTCACGACCGACTTGTGCGAGGCGGTTGCCGCTGAATACAGCGATACAACGTGCATTGCCATGCCGGTGAACGACATCGAGGACGGTTATGCCTATCCGCCTCGCGTCCGGTTCGAGCTCAAGGAGAAGGATATTGACTCCTATCGCCGCGCCGCCGATTTCTTGAATATCAACAACGTGGACATTGCCTGCCTGCAATTTGAATACGGCATCTTCGGCGGATCGGCTGGCAGTCACATCCTGGCACTTTTGCGAGAATTGCGCATGCCTATCGTCACGACCCTGCACACCATTCTGCGCGAGCCGGACATCGATCAGCGGCGCGTCTTGAAAGCTGTCGCCGCCCTCTCTGACCGGTTAGTCGTCATGAGCGAGCGCGGCGTGGAATTCTTGCAAGACATCTATCAGGTGCCGCCGGAGAAGATTGATTTCATCCCGCACGGCATCCCCGATGTGCCGTTTGTCGATCCGAGTTTTCATAAAGACCTGTTCGGCGTCGAGGGCAAAATCGTCTTACTCAGCTTTGGGCTGCTTTCGGCGAATAAAGGCATCGAAACCGTGATCTCGGCCCTGCCCGCGATTGTCGCCCGCTATCCGCATGTCGTCTATATCATCCTCGGCGCGACGCATCCGCAGGTGCTGCAACATGAAGGGGAAACCTATCGTTTATCCTTGCAATGGTTAGCGCAGGAACAAGGCGTGGAAGGGAATGTGATCTTCTATAACCGCTTTGTCAGTTTGGAGGAACTCGTGCAGTTCATCAGCGCGGCGGATATTTACATTACGCCGTATCTCAATCAGGCGCAGATTACCTCCGGCACGTTGGCCTATACGTTAGGCGCAGGCAAGGCGGTGGTTTCGACGCCGTATTGGTACGCCGAAGAGATGCTGGCCGACGGGCGCGGCGTGTTAGTGCCGTTCGGCGATCCGGCGGTATTGTCCACGCAAGTGATCAGCCTCCTGGAAAACGAAGCCCAACGCCACGCCATGCGCAAACGCGCCTATCTGTTCGGGCGCGCGATGATCTGGCCGCAGGTCGCGCAGCGCTATATGGAGAGTTTCGAACGCGCCCGCGTCGAACGCCGGCATGTCACCTCGCCCGGCTTCACCGCCAAATCGCTGGACAAATATCCAGGCGATCTGCCCCCGCTCAAACTCAATCATTTATATCACATGACCGATGAAACCGGCATGTTGCAACATGCGTTTTTTACGATCCCGAACTATGCCGAAGGGTACGCCACCGACGACAACGCCCGCGCGCTGATGGTGAGCGCGCTGCTGGAAGCCGTCGGACACAGCGAAGCCGTCGAACTGGAGTCCCGGTATCTCGCTTTTCTCTGGTACGCGTTCAATCCTGAAACCGGACGCTTTCGCAACTTTATGGATTACCAGCGCCGCTGGCAGGAAGAAAGCGGTTCGGATGACAGCCCTGGCCGCGCCTTATGGGCGTTAGGCACGGTGTTAGGCCGCTCGAATGCGCCGAACATCCAAAGCATGGCCGGACGCATGTTCGAGCAGGCGCTGCCCGCCATTCTCGACACCACCAGCCCGCGCGCCTGGTCGTTCGCGCTTCTCGGCATTCAGGAGTATCTCTGGCGCTTCGAAGGCGACCGCCGCGCCGGTCAGGTGCGGGAAGATTTGGCCGGGCGGCTGTTGGCGCTGTATCAACGCCACCATACCGAGGCCTGGCGCTGGTATGAAATCGGACTGACCTATTGTAACGCCGCTCTGCCGCAGGCGATACTCGTATGCGGCCAATGGATGCCGGATAGCGCGATGGCTGAGGTTGGCCTGGAATCGCTCTCCTGGTTGACCGATTTGCAGCATACAGACGCGGATGAGGGGCATTTCGTCCCCATCGGTTCTAATGGTTTTTATCCGCAGGACGGCGAACGGGCGCAATTCGATCAACAACCGGTCGAGGCGCAAGCGATGGTCTCCGCCTGCCTCGAAGCGTACCGGATTACCGGAGACACGCGCTGGCGTCGGGAAGCCCGCCGCGCTTTCGAGTGGTTTCTCGGACGCAATGAACTGAATCTGCCATTGTACGATCCGAGCACTGGCGGCTGCCGCGATGGCCTGCATCCCGACCGCCCGAACGAAAATCAGGGCGCGGAATCCACGCTCGCGTTTTTGCAGGCGTTATTAGAATTGCGCCTGTCTGAGAACACCCTGTCAGCGAAGGAGGGACAATCCTCATGAACACGCACTATCCCGAACTTTTGCGCCGTCATAAACTCAATCCGATCCTGACCGCCGACGATTGGCCGTATCCGGTGCATAGCGTCTTTAATCCCGGCGCGACGCTGCTGCCCGACGGTACGACGCTGCTCTTATGCCGCGCAGAGGATCGGCGCGGGCATTCGCACCTCTGCGCGGCGCGTTCTGCCAACGGGCTGGATGGCTGGCAGATTGACGCCGAACCGACGTTCATGCCAGAACCCGAACATTTCCCGGAAGAAGCATGGGGCATCGAAGACCCGCGCATTACCTACATCCCGGAATTAGAACGGTATGCTGTCGTGTACACGGCTTACACCCGTGAAGGGCCGGGCGTGGCGTTAGCGCTGACGGACGACTTCCGCCAGTTCGAACGCTATGGCCTGATCATGCCGCCGGACGATAAAGACGCGACCCTGTTGCCGCATCGCATCGGCGATTATTGGGCGTTGATTCATCGCCCGATCAGTGATCCCAGCGCGCATACCGGCGCGCATATCTGGATTTCCTATTCCGCCGATCTGCGGCACTGGGGTAGCCAAAAACAAATGCTGAAAGCCCGGCGCGGCGGCTGGTGGGACGCGAATAAAATCGGCCTGTCGCCTCCGCCCATCGAAACGCCACAGGGCTGGCTGATGCTCTATCACGGCGTGCGGCAGAACGCGGCAGGCTGCCTGTATCGCGTCGGATTAGCGCTGTTTGATCTGCGCACGCCGGAACATTGCCTGCAACGCGGCGATGAGTGGATTTTCGGCCCGGAAGAACCTTACGAACGCGTCGGAGATGTCGGGTATGCCGTCTTTCCATGCGGCTATACCATCGCGCCTGACTGCGACACGATTCACCTGTATTATGGCGCGGCGGACACGAGCATTTGCCTTGCCACTGGCAGCATCCGCGCGATGCTGGCGTGGCTTGAACAACACAACGAGCAGTAATAGGTTGGCTAAGTAATTATAAAGTAACTATTTAGCTATTTTCGCCGTAGGCGATACGCTCCCACAACCGCTACGCGGTAGGGACGAGTGTTGACATCGCCTGCTACAACACTTGAAGCCCTACGGGCTAAATAGTTACATTATCAGCTGATGTTACGCAGCGAATTCAATCCGATGATCGTGAACTCCCCTCCTGGGAGGGGCTGGGGGTGGGTTGCCGATGGCAAAACGCCGAGAACATGGTCACCCACCCCTGCCCCTCCCAGGAGGGGAATTGTCGGTGACGTTGCGTAACATGAGTTATCAGTTGATTTCTTTGACGTTCGTTTGGAGAAAACGCCTGGTATCAAGCAAAATTCTGGAAATCCTTGTAGTTACTTAAAAACGAGCATCAATTCAGAATTCCGAGGTTTTGAAGACCTCGGAATTCTTGATAAGACAAATATGATCGAATGGGTAATACCTGATTTATGAAAAGGAGCAATTATGGCATCATTCAATCCGAAAAAAGTCGCCTCCGATATTGCTGATGGCCTGATCTGCCTCAATCCCACTGTGATAAAACGTTATACCGTTGATGAGTTAAAAGCGCTGCTCGGTCATTTGACGATTGTGCAGCGCGAAATCAGGGCAATGATTATTCCGCTGGAAAATCAGATGGAAATGAATGCGAAGAATCGGCAGTTGCAGCGGATTCATCAAACCATTGCGATGATTAATGCGCATGCCAAGAAATATCGCCTTCATCTGTAAGTAGCGAACATTCGCGATTATATCCGCGATAGAAGAACAAATTATGAGTACGCGAGCGCATGTAGAAATGATCAATAAGAACCAGAAAACGTACCAATTTTGCGTGTATCGGGATGGGTATCCGACCGGCGTGATTCCGAATTTGCCGGATGATGAGCAGGATTTTGAGGACGTGCGCCGGGCACTCCGGCTTGGTGATGATCCGGAAGATATGCCGGATTACTATTATGTGATTTCATTAGCGGACCGCACGGTTGAAGTGTACGACGCTGATGCTGCGTCAAAGTCCTGGAAGCGGGGAAAATTACTGTTCAGCGGCACGTTTGCGGACGCGAAACGCGCCTTTTCAGAAAAATAAAGAGGCATGAGCATGAACGCGATGTTGATATTAAAGGGCGAAGGCGTGTCGCCGGGCGTGGCGAAAGGGACGGCATTTATCTATATAGATGTGCTGAAACGCGACACGGAATTCTATAAAATAGATGACGCCCAAATTGCTGGCGAGAAAGTTCGCATTGAAAAAGCGATTGTTGATGTACGGCGGAACTTAATCATTGACGCGAAGCGAATGGAGGGGAAATTAGGCAAAGAATCGGCGGATATCTTCCTCGCGCAAGAAGCGATGCTCCTTGATCGAACCATTATCGAAGATTTGAAGAAGACGCTGGAAGTCGAGCGAATCAATGCCGAACATGTGATCAGAATGGCATTCAGACTGTTAGCGAGCAGATTCAGAGAATTGAACGACCCGGTTCTTCGCGAACGTGGCGACGACATAGATGATTTATCACGGCGTTTGCTGCTGTCATTGGCTGGCATTCAGGCGCATAGCCTTGAACATCTGCCTGCAAACACGGTGTTGGTCGCGAGTCGGCTGCTCCCATCCGATACGGTGTTTCTCTCGCGAACGACCACTGTTGCCGTTATCGCCGAATTTGCTGGCCGCGCAGCGCATGCGGCGCTATTGGCGCGCGAACTGGGCATCCCGTGCGTGGGGGGCGTGCCAAAACTCCTTGACATCGTGCATGCAGGGGATTTGCTGCTGGTGGATGGCGCGAAAGGGGAGGTCATCGTCAAGCCGGATGCGCAGGCGCTCCAACACTACGAAGAGGCAGGCGGCGAATTGCAGCGCGAAAAGGACGCAAGAGTGCGAGCATGCCGCGCCGGACGCGCAATCACCTGCGATGGCTGCGCTGTGTCTGTCATGGCGAATGTCCGCAGCCGTGAAGATGTCGAATTAGCGATGGAACTCGGGGCGGATGGGATCGGCTTATTTCGCACCGAGCCATTTTTTATGGCCGCCAAGCATTTTCCGTCAGAGCAAGAATTCACGCGTTTTTTGCTTGAAAGTTTGTCTCCGGCGCGTGGAATACGCATTGACGTGCGTCTGCTTGATATTGGCGCAGATAAAAATCCGATTTATCTCCATCTGCCTCCGGAGCCTGATCCATTTTTAGGGCGGCGCGGCGTGCGTGTCTTGCGAGAATATCCTGAATTGCTGGAAACGCAGTTGTCAGCAGTGCTGCAAGTCTCCCGACAGTTTCAGATCGGCATATTAATTCCAATGGTGACGACAGAAGACGACATCGTTGGGATTGCGGCGCGATTGCGTGAGTTAGCTGATAACATGGGCATTCACGAACGACCGCGTCTCGGCGCGATGATCGAAACGCCCGCCGCCGCGCTGTCAGTCTCAATGCTGAGACAGTATGTCGACTTTTTCAGCATCGGGACGAATGATCTGACGCAATACACAATGGCCGCCGGGCGGGAAAGCTCTACCGTCACAGAGTATTTCATTGACGATCATCCCGCGATTCTCCGATTGATCGAGATCGTCGTTCAAGAAGCCGGTGATACGCCCGTATCATTGTGCGGAGAGCTTGCTGGACGAGCGAATGCCATGTCTCGCCTGTTAAACACCGGCATACGCTCTCTCAGCGTGGCCGCCTCGTTAGTTCCCGACATTAAAAATGCCATCAGGCATGCACGCGTGTTATAAGCCTCTCGCTGCTGCGACCTCTAAAAAAGCACGTCAAGACAAATATCCATCAGAAACGGTTGATCTATTTCTTTTTTAGCAGCAGTAATATATTGACAGAGAGCATTGTTTTACAGCGCTATTCTCGTCGTCAAGCATACAACATTATGTGTTACGGTGTTCAGACACCTTGACGGTGTCTAATAGCTCTTTTTCAGTGCAATGCAAGTGAATAATCTTACTACATTGTTGCATGAATTTTTAGGAACGCGACATCTCGATTTCGCCTGTCAAATCGAGATGTGACCCTCCTGCAAACGATGAAAAATTTATGAAACAGTGTCCTATTACACCGTTTCAGTAATTCTTAGGAGTGCGAAATCTTGATTTCGCACTCCTAAGAATTCATGTAACAATGCACTATACTGAAACGTTGAACCATTTAGTTCGTGCTGAGGGGGAAATAACATGCCAACTCTTATTCAACAGCCATCTATTATTGAAGCGGCTGGCAATACGCCCAAAATTATCGAAGAATTTATCGGGCGCGTGAATTCGAACACTGATGCGCTCAGCATTGCGCGAATGACCAGCCCGTCAGGGTGGATCGAACCGGGGCAGCAGCCGGAATTTGACGAATATACCATTGTGTTGAAAGGGATGCTGCGCGTAACGACACGTGACGGCGCGGTAGATGTCGCCGCCGGACAAGCCGTGATCGCGCATCGCGGCGAGTGGGTGCAATACAGCACGCCTGGCACGGAGGGCGCGGAGTATATTGCGGTCTGTCTCCCGGCATTTTCGCCGCAGCTCGTGCATCGAGACGAATAAACCCCGACCATGAAACTGTCGCAAGTTTCGCTTGACAAAATGCGAAAATGGTGGCAGACACATGACCAATATGCGCAAACAGGAAAATGACACATCGTCGTCGGTTTCAGGCGTAATGCAAGATATCCGATTGCATATCCAGGCTGGCTATCCTCTATTGTACCTTGTTTCGTGGGAAGAAGAACGGGTGCTTCAAGCCATCGAGCAAATTGCGATTGGAGATGATCAACGCAAAAAGCTCTGGGTCTGGACGGAAACCTGCGGCTTAAAAAATATCGCGCTCGGCGAGGCGGATCGTTCGTTGACAGACCCACTGCAAGTGTTGAATCACATCATCAACGCCAAAGACAAGGCCATGTTTGTGCTGCTTGATTTTCATCCGTTTTTAGTGAATCATCAAGTGACGCGACGGCTGCGAGACGCCGCGCGGGCATTAGCGCAGAGCGGGAAAACGCTGATTTTGCTGTCGCCGATTCTGACGCTGCCAGATGAATTATCGAAAGAAGTCGTCGTGTTTGACGTTGACTTGCCGACATTGGATGAATTGGGCGGCATGTTAGACCAGTTTATCGAGGAGCGTCAGTCCGCGAAAACGACCAAACTGAAAAAAGAACAGCGCGAACGGCTGTTAAAAGCCTCGCAAGGCTTGACGCTGAATGAAATGCAGAGTGCGTTAAGCAAGGCGTTTCTCGCGCATCAGAAAATCGGTGAAGGCGCAATTCCAATGATTTTAGCGGAGAAAAAACAGATTATCCGCAAGTCCGGTATTCTCGAATATTTTTCGCCCGACGAAACCTTTGAGGAAATCGGCGGTGTGGCGTCGTTGAAACGCTGGCTCGCGAAACGCGACGTGGCCTTCACGGAAGACGCCCGAAAATTCGGCCTGCCCGTGCCAAAAGGATTGCTCCTGGTTGGCGTGCAAGGCTGCGGCAAATCGTTGACGGCCAAAGCGGTGGCCTCGCAGTGGAAAGTGCCGCTGCTAAGGCTTGATCTCGGCAAAGTGTTCAGCGGCTTGGTCGGCTCATCGGAAGAAAACGTGCGCAAAGCGATTAAGTTAGCGGAATCTATCGCTCCGTGCATTTTATGGATTGACGAAATCGAAAAAGGCTTGTCCGGCTCGGCCAGTTCGCATTATAGCGACGCCGGAACGGCGGCTCGCGTCTTTGGCACCTTTCTGACATGGCTGCAAGAAAAGGAAAAATCGGTGTTCGTAATCGCAACCGCGAATGATATTTCGCTGCTGCCACCAGAGCTGCTGCGAAAGGGACGCTTTGATGAAATCTTTTTCGTGGATTTGCCCGGAGAACAGGAACGTCAGGAAATTTTTCATATTCATCTCAAAAAACGGCATCGGTCGCCGCAGCACTTTGATATGGACATGCTGCGTCAGGCATCCGATGGCTTTAGTGGCGCGGAAATCGAGCAGGTGATTATTTCGGCATTGTATGATGCGTTTGAACATGGGCGGCCATTAACGACCGACGACGTGACGCGCAGTTTGCGAGAAACTGTGCCATTGTCGCAAACAATGGCTGAACATATTGCCGCCTTGCGCAAATGGGCGGAGACCCGCGCGCGAAGGGCATCGGTGTAATTGTCAGGACGTAAGAAGTCATTTCCCTCCGTTTGTCCTGAGTTTGTCGAAGGAAGCGTGTATGAAAAAACTCGTGATTATTGATAACGATCAAGCGTCAAGTAAGGCATTGGCCGAAATTGTCAGCCGGGAAGGATATGTCGTGTTTAAAGCGTACAATGGCATCGAAGGATTGGAAGCAATCCGCGCCCATCTGCCTGAATTTGTCGTGCTTGATTTATTTATGCCCGGCATTGATGGCGTGCGCTTATGCCGTTACCTGAAAACGCAGCCTGAGTTTGCCGGAATCAAAGTGATTGTGCTGTCCCCGCTCACGGCATCTGAAACATACCATATTATCGAAGCCGACGCTGACATGTATATTGCGAAAGGCTATATCATGGATGTGGCGAATAATCTGCTGCGCAGCCTGCGCCTGCTTGAAAGCAATTTGCCCGCCGCGTCGCTTGAAAACCGCACCTTCGGATTCGAAGGGCGCTCGCCGCGTGTCGTGGTTGAGGAACTCCTCGTCGAGCGCAAACATTTCGAGACTATGCTGTATAGAGTCGGCGATGGTATTCTGGAAATCAATGAGGCCGATACAGTTGTGTATGTCAATCCTGCGGCAAGGCGGATGATCGGCAAGGATGAAATGCAAATTATCGGTCATGACGTCTCCGATGTGCTTGGCAAGCGATATGACGGGCAATTTCAGGAAATTCTGCTTCGCCTGAAAACGTCGAAAAAAGCTGTCAATATCGAAATGACGCTCCTGCAAGAGAAAAAGGCGCTGGATTTCAATTTTTCCAACATCATGTCTGACGATCAAAAATACATTGGCGCCTTGATGATCTTTCAGGATGTCAGCTACTTGACGAATCGCATCCGCGAATTGACGCTGTTAAACGATGTCGGGCGCGTGTTGACCTCGACGCTTGATTTCAACGAAGTGCTGCATATTGTGATGGGGCAGATTCAAAAAATTATGGGAGTCGAGGCGGTGTCGCTGCTGTTAGTGGAAAAAGAGACGAAAGATTTGATCTTTGAAGTCGCGCTCGGCATGGCCGGGCCCTCAATCCGGCATAAACGCCTGTCTGCCGGCAAAGGGATCGTCGGCTGGGTGGCGAAAACCGGCAAATCGCTGCTGCTGCCCGATGTCTATGCCGATCCGCGCTTTGACCGCTCGATTGATGAAAGCACCGGCTTCAGAACGCAATCCATGATTTGCGTGCCGCTTAAAATCCGCAACGAAGTCATCGGCGTGATTCAGGTCATCAACCACAGCCACGACGAGCCGTTTAACGAGGATAATATGTATCTGCTCTCCTCGATTTCCATGTACGCCTCAATTGCGATAGAACACGCCAATTTATATCAGGAATTGCATCAGCGGGAGACATAAAGGAGTGCAACAGCTTGCTTTTGCGTTGATAAGGCATCAAACACGTCAACCGTGTGATACCTCAGAAACTGCAAGAACGGGCTTTTGCGTTTCTGATTCTCTGGCATTTATGAAAACGCATTCGGAGATTTCCACGCTCAGCCTTCTGCTGAAGGCACTCAAATTCGCTGCGCAGAAGCACCAACATCAGCACCGCAAAGGCGGATTAGCGATTCCGTATATCAATCATTTGATTGATGTGACCGACATCCTCCTGAATATCGGTCAGGTTGAAGAGGCTGAGACGTTGGCCGCCGCCGCATTGCATGATACGCTTGAGGATACGAAAACCACGCCGGAAGAGCTTGAAGAGATGTTTGGCCACCACATTCTCAGCCTTGTGGAAGAAGTGACTGATGATAAGCGTCTGCCGAAAGAAGAGCGCAAACGCTTGCAGATCGAACGTGCGCCACGCGCCTCGTTTGAAGCGAAACAGATTAAGCTCGCAGATAAAATCAGCAACGTGCGCGACATGATCGCCGCGCCGCCAGCGGGATGGTCGCTGCAACGCCGGAAAGAATACGTGGCATGGGCGGAAAAGGTGATCGAGGGCGTGCGGGGTACCAACGAGCCGATGGAACGCTATTTTGACGAGATTTGCCAGCAGGTGAAAGTGGCGTTGGAAAATGAGTCAACAGGTGAATAAGGAGTCAGACACCTTAACGGTGTCTGACTCCGATCTTTTAATGACTGATGTTACGCAACGCCGCCGACAATTCCCCTCCTGGGAGGGGCAAGGGGTGGGTGGTGTCCTGTGCGGCGTCTTCGTGTCCACCACCCACCCCCAACCCCTCCCAGGAGGGGAGTTTGCGGCCATTTGTATTGAACCTGCTGCGTAACATCAGTTAATGAAACAGGCCATTCAAAAAGCCTTTCTTTTTTGCGGCGATTTTTTCGCTGCGTAATTCCGCAAATTCCCGCAGCAATCGTTCTTCGTCTTCGCTTAAATCGGTGGGGGTTTCCACTACGACTTTGACATATTGATCGCCGCGCCCGTAACCGCGCAATGAGGGAATGCCGGCTTCGGCAATCTTAAAGACTTTATCGGTCTGCGTGCCGCGCGGAATTGTCAGCATCTGTGATTTTTCAAGCCCCGGCACTTCGATGTCCGCGCCGAGGGCTGCTTGCGTGAAGGAAATGCTCGCTTGACAATACACATCATTGCCATCACGCTGGAAGACTTCGTCAGGCAGCACGTCAATAAATACGTATAAATCGCCAGGCGGGCCGCCGCGCAAGCCGCCTTCGCCTTCGCCTTGCAAACGAATTCGCGAGCCGCTATCCACGCCTGCTGGAATTTTAAACGAAAGTTTTTTCTGTTTGCGCACTTTTCCAGCGCCGTGACATTCCCGGCAAGGGGTATCAATCACCATGCCTTCGCCGCGACACCGGCTGCATGTCGTGCTGACAGTGAAAAAGCCCTGCGACCGGGCGACTTGCCCGCGTCCATGACAGGTCGGGCAGGTCTTGCGCGATGTCCCTGGTTCTGCGCCTTCGCCGTTACAAATTTTGCACGTCTCTAATTTTTCAACTTCGATTTCTTTTTCAACGCCGAAGACCGCTTCTTTGAATTCAATGCGGAGATTGTAACGTAAATCCGCTCCGGCTTGCGGTCCGCCAGGACGCCGTCCGGCTGTCGCGCCGAAAATATCGCCGAACCCAAAAATATCGCCAAAACTGCTAAAAATATCCTCGAAGCCTCGAAATCCGCTGAAACCGGTATTTTTTAAGCCATCATGCCCGTATTGATCGTACAAATTGCGTTTTTCGGCATTCGACAAGACTTCATACGCTTCTGCCGCTTCTTTGAATTTCTCTTCAGCGTCCTTGTTTCCCTGATTCCGATCCGGGTGATATTCCAACGCCAACTTACGATACGCTTTTTTTAACTCATCGGCGGAGGCGTCGCGACGGACGCCTAACACTTCATAATAATCTCGTTTTGCCATAAATTCTCAACTATGATAAAATTTGACGCAAAGCCATACTCGCTCTTGTCGCCTGTTATTAGACATTTTCAGCCATATTATAATTCATGACGTAAAAGAATCGCCTGAGATTTTGTCAAATGAAAAAACAACGCGAAACATAACTTCTGCCTGAGAGCAGGAATTTTGCATGTTTCTGTTCATTGCGAAGCCGCAACGCTTCCGAGGACGCTGCCGAAGATATCCCAGCAGAGATCTTTCCAACTCCAAAACGTCTTTCGGATGCGCAGATCATACGCTTCTTTGCCAAGCCCGACGGCAAACGAGGTCGAAAATCCAATGATCGGCGCAGATGACTCGGAAATCTCTGCGTGTCTCGCCGTTATCGTCGCGCCCGCCGCAATTCCGGCAGAAATCGCGGCATGTTTATATTTATCCGCGCCGAACCAGGGATCGTCATGGCCGACGCTGCTTGCGCAACCATTGCCGCATAACACGGCAAGTATGAATGTCAGCGTAGCGAGCTGTATGTTCATGGGTGATCAGCATGATGCATTTCCGCAAGGTACGCCTTGATTTTCGTGACCAACAAATCGAGGCCGGTGGAATGCTGCTCGATTTTGCCGTGAATAATGACATCGGCATAGCGCTTGCTGGGTTCGACAAATTGCCGGTGCATGGGGCGGACAGTGCTGAGATATTGCTCGAGCACGGATTGCGGCGACCGTCCCCGGTCGAGAATATCGCGCTGTAACCGCCTGGCTAACCGAATATCGGCGTCGGCGTCTATGAAGACCTTGATATCAAAAAGTTTGCGTAATTCCTCAATCGCAAAAATCAGGATGCCATCTACTAAAATCACCGGTTTCGGCGGGATGTGATAGGTGTGCTGGGTACGACGATGGATCGTAAAATCGTAAATCGGTCGCTCAATCGCTTGTTTGGCTTGAAGCTGCTTGAGATGGCTGATAAACAGCGCATTGTCTAAGGAGTCGGGATGATCGAAATTTTTTTGTTCCTGAAGCGATTGAGGAAGCTGATCAAGCCCTAAATAATAGGCGTCATGCTCTAAATAAATAATCGAATCCGCGCCAATCATCTCTAAAATTTTTTTGGCAAAAATTGTTTTTCCTGAAGCGGTTCCGCCACAAATTCCAATAATCATGTCGCATATCTCCTATTGCGTCGTTGTGATAAACTGCCTGCGTCAGATATGCAAACCGCGAGAATGTGTCAAGAGTTCTGTGTCAGAAGAATTTTTGTAATTATACCAATTGCCTTTTGAACGATCATCTTCGCGGTGTACGTCGAAACAGTGTTTCGCCCAACGAGAGATGAGCTATTTCGTGGTAAATAATACCAATTTTTTAAAAATAAACATTGTTCTTGATAATAATATGTTGACATATAATTAGTGAACTAATTAATTCAAATGAGCAAAGAGGAGTATCGAATACAAGCAAGGATAAAAAGATGTTTTTTTTGCAAGATTTACCTGATGGCCGCACATTGCGAGAGTTTGCGCAGCGCTATCCAGAAATGGACGCTTCGGCAGTCAACGTGTGTTTGAAATTGTTGCGAATCGGGAGCGATCTGCTTTCTGGGTTTGAGACAATGCTTTCAAAACATAATCTGTCGCAAGGGCGTTTTTTGGCACTGATTGTTCTGTCCCGCTCACGCGATGAGGCGATGAATCCGTCGCTGCTCGCGGAAAAAGTCGGCGTGACACGGGCGACGATGACCGGCTTATTAGATGGATTAGAGCGAGAACGGCTGGTTGAGCGAGTGTTTGCGCAAGATGACCGCCGGAAGATTGCGATTCGTTTAACGGAAACGGGTTTGGACAGGTTGGAAACGATGCTGCCGGATTATTATCGTCGGATCGCGGGGCTGATGATGAATTTGGATGCTGAAGAACGCGAGCAATTGCTTGGATTGCTGGAAAAAGTCAATGCCGGAATTCCGGCATTATTATAGGCCATAAATACTGTTAGACGCTTCGATAGTGTCTGACAGTCAATAATTGGAGAATATCTATGGATACGCAACGCTATGAACGAGGTTGGAAAAAACTGGAAGAAATTGACGGCGATGCCGGGAAGAATGTGATGGAAAGTTTGAAAGACATTGCGCCGGATTTGGGGCGCTACATTATCGAATTTCCATTTGGCGACGTGTACTCGCGTCCGGGATTGGATTTGAAATCCCGCGAAATCGCGACGGTTGCCGCTCTCGCCGCGCTTGGCAATGCGCGACCGCAACTCAAAGTGCATATTCACGGCGCGTTAAACGTCGGCTGCACACGAGAAGAAATTATCGAAATCATGATTCAA
Source organism: Candidatus Moduliflexus flocculans (assembly GCA_000739515.1). GTDB lineage: Bacteria > Moduliflexota > Moduliflexia > Moduliflexales > Moduliflexaceae > Moduliflexus > Moduliflexus flocculans. The sequence goes on along the minus strand of DF820459.1, from coordinate 437,215 downwards.
ATGGCGGTCTATGCCGGATTTCCGGCGGCGCTGAATGGCGTATTCGCGGCAAAAGAAGTCTTTGCGGAACGGGATAACTCACATCAGCCTAATTGAAATATTATAAATGAGTTGTCTATTAGAGTTGGCAAAACAATCTCTGACTACGTTTCATATTGGAGAGAGACGCACATTCGTGCGTCTCTTTTTTTAGGAAACCGCCCGGCGCACACTGACTGAATCGCGTTCGACGAGGGTCGGTGTCACTAATACCTTGCGCGGGTTGCGATATTTCGTGTCGGCAATCTGGTCAAAGAGGATTTCCGCCGCCCATTTGCCAATCAGATGTTTCGGATGATGCAGCGTCGTCAACGGCACCTCTGCCGCTGCCGCCTGTTCCGCGTTATCAAAGCCGATCAGCGAGATGTCGGAGGGGACGGCGACATTCGCGTCGCGCAGCGTTGCCATGGCTCGCAACGCGCTGTCATCATTAAAGCAAAAGATCGCGGTTGGGCGTTCGGAGTTGTTCAGTACAAGTAGTTCCCGCACCAAACGCGGAATCGTCTCCGGCTCATCCCATTGCAGCGAGGTGACGGCTTTTTCAAAACGCGGCTCTGGCAGGATTCCGGCCAGTTCTAACGCTTTGCGATACCCCTGATGCCGGTGTATCCCCGGAAGTTTATCGTAAGGATAGAGGCAGGCGATCCGGCGATGTCCGGCGTCAATCAGGTATTGCGTCGCTCGCAGACCGCCCTCGACGTCATCTACGGAGACGCAGGAAATATCAGGATTTGGAAACCACCAGTTCATCAGCACAAACGGGATTGTCAACGCGTTCAGGGCGTGAAAGATTTGCGTTTCTTCGAATTTCTGAAACCCGCCGACCGGCTCGAAAAGCAGGCCGTCAATCTGGCGTTCTAAGAGTTGTTCCAAACACGTCAATTCTTTGTCGTAATTCGCATACGAGTTGCCTAAGACAATATTATAGCGGCTCTGGTGGGCGACTTTATCAATCGCCTCCATGATTTGCGGATAGATATAATAGGAAATACGCGGCGACAGCACGCCGACTAAATGGCTCAACTGCCGGGGCGCGGTGAAATTGCCGGAAAAGAACGTCCCTAATCCCTGCTTTTTGTAGATCAAGCCCTCCTCATTTAATTCCGACAGCGCTTGCCGAATGGTGTTCCGACTGACCTGAAACCGCTCCACCAATTCATTTTCCGAAGGAATCCGCTGGTCAGGCTTGTATTGTTCTTCTGTAAAGTATTGAATAATCGTCTCTTTCACCTGCCGATATTTGGGCAGCGCCTTCTCCGCGTCAATCGTCATACCGCCTCATCTCCTTTCACAAGAACTACATGGATTTCGCATAAACAAGGAAGCGCTTGCTTCAATCTATCATATTTTATCCGTGCTTATGCGAAATCCATGTAGTTCTCATTGATACAATGCTGTTGTTTAGTACAACCGTATATCAATTGTGCTGAATCATGGTCTTATCGTCAAGATATTTTCATATCAGAGAGCATTTTTTTCATGAATGGCGTAAATAATAAAATTTTTTATTATCGTAACTATTTGTAAATAAAAGATATTTACATAAGTTGTATAATTATTAAAAAATTTCTATTGACATGTTTATGTTTATATTTATATTATGAACAAGATTGAACAAGTTAAATGATTGTCGGAATTAAAAAAGAACAATGTTTCATTTTCAAAAGGAGGTGGTGCTGCTATAAGAGAGATATATAAATAATGATTTGCCTATCGAAATATCGCAGGAATGTTTGGAATGAAAACAGGAGAAAAACAGACACAGTTATTTCATTAAATAGAACAAGGAGCTTACTTATGAAAAAGATGAGCATTCTATTACTTGTGTGCGCATTCAGCATGGCAGCATTTGCGAATGCGGAAACGGTATTGCGCATTAATGCCTGGGATAACCCGGCGACCAATAAAGCGGTTGAAGAAATCAATCAGCGTTTCATGAAAGAAAATCCAGATATTAAAGTCGAATTTACCTTCGCTCCAAGAGATCAGTTTAACCAGGAAAACCCGATGCGCGTTGCTGCCGGTGATGTTGATATCTGGGCTGATTTCGGCTTCTCCAATCACATTCAGGATTATCATAAGGGCGCGGCGCTCCCGCTGCGTTACCAGAATATTGAGGCGGGGCTGGTCGAGCCATTAGACGGGCAGGCGTTTCTTCAGAATTACAAGCCTGAAGCCGTGAAAGACGCGATGACCTATAAAGGCAAAGTCTATGGCGTCTGCATGGGAAGCGTCGTCTTCTCCGGGATTTTCTATAATAAAGACATCTTTGCCAAATATAATTTAGCGATGCCGACCACGTATGAAGAGTTGGTGAATGTTGCCGAAACCTTAAAAGAAAATGGCGTCACGCCATTCACGACGGCTGGCGCGGCAGTCTGGCCGGTCAATATGAGCATGTTTGGGTTTATCGCCCCGCTGATTCCAGATGGAGAAGCGTTTGAAAAAGAGTTGTGGACTGGCGGCCCTGGCTACAAAAACCCGAAATATATGGAAGCGCTGGAAAAATACCAGAATTTGCTGTTGAATTACTATGAAGACGGCTTCCAGGCGATTGAGTATAACCCGCATATCGGACGTTTTACATCTGGAACGGTCGCCATGCTGCCGGATGGGATGTGGCAGGCAAATTCGATTGCTTCCGATGCCAAAGAAAAAGGGCTGACCTTGAATTTCGGGTACATGCCGATTCCTGCAAGCGACAATGCAGAAGATAATAAAATGTATTACGGAAAATACGATCTGCTCTGGATGGTGCATTCGCAATCGAAAAACAAAGAGGCCGCGCTGAAGTGGCTGGAATTCCTGTCACGCAAAGAGAATTACCAGATTTTCATCAACACGGTGGGCTGGCTGCCGACGCAGGATGTAACGGTGGAAAATCCGGTGTTGGCGGAAATTTCTCAACATCCGATGAAGGTCTCGTTTGAACAGATTCATATCGCTCGCCAGAACCAGGGGCGCTATGCTGATGGCTCTATCGTTCACTTGAAACCAGTTGGAACCATCGAAACAGTCGAAGAGTTCGCTGATTTAGCTCAGAAAGACTGGGAAGCGGCTGTGCCGAAATAAGGTCATGACATTATCAAAAATAAGAGGGCGACGATGTTTCGCCCTCAGGCTAAACGACAAGGATTTCACGTAAGCAAGGATAGTTAGAACGCGCTGGATAAAAACAAATGCAACTATTTACCATGCTTTTTCGCCGTAGGCGATAGAGTTTTGTAGAAGATGGAAATTCCTCTCGCTGAACTGATTCGCCGTAGGCGATAGGGAGGCGCAACCGCTACGCGGTAGAATGGGGGAAATTTCCATAGACTACAATACCAGAAGCCCTACGGGCTAAATAGCTGTTAATCAAGCAAATATCCTTGCTTACAAAAATCCTTGTCGTTTTTAAAGGAGAAATAAACGTATGATGTATCCTTTTCAACAAGGGAATGGCAAATTTCGTTGGGTTGTTCCTTATCTTGTACTATTACCGGCATTGTTGTTCTTTTTGATTTTTCATGTATTTCCCTCAATTGCCACGTTTATCATTTCTTTTACAGATATGCAGCGCACCAGCTATCAACCTGTCCATTTTGTCGGGTTAGATAATTATCGCGAATTTTTTCAGCCGGGGACGTTTCGCGATAAAGGGGTGGCGTTAAAAAATTCAATTGTGTTTACGGTTGTTGTGACGCTCGTTCAAAATGGGCTGGCGCTGGCTGTGGCGCTGATTCTGAATCAAAAATGGCGTACTCGCGCGATCTTCCGAGCGCTGTTGTTCCTGCCTGTGCTTTTAGGCATGACAGTCAACGTCTTAACCTGGCGGCTGATGTTTCATCCCTTTGACGGGCCGGTTCAGAAAGTCGCGCAGGCCGTGTTTCAACCGGCAGAGTATAAGCTGACGTATTCAACGTTTATGAAAATGAAAAAAGATGGCTTGCCTCAGGAATTTGTAAAAAGCCTGGAACCATTAAAAAATAAGAACTTCGACAAAAAAGCTCTCTTTTTAAAAGCGGTCGAAGAGAACGCCGGCGCAAACGCGGTGCAGCAATATCAAACTCAGCTTGTTCAATATGCGGAAACGCGCGTGGTCTATAAGTTCCTCTCTGACCCGAAATTAGCGTTTCCATTGATTATTTTTATTCAAATCTGGTCGTATCTCGGCTATTCATGCGTGATTTACTTAGCCGGGCTTCAGAGCATCCCCGGTGACCTCTATGAGGCCGCCACAGTGGATGGCGCGAGTCGGTGGGCGCAATTTAAGCATGTCACGTTCCCGCTGATCGCGCAGTCGGTTACGGTGAATGTGCTGTTAGCGATTATTGGCGCGTTGTCAACTTTTGATACGATCTATCTCGCTACAAATGGTCAATTCGATACGCAGACCATGGCGTTTTACATGTTTTCGTTAGCGTTTCAACAGACTGCCGGAGGCGTCGGCGGACGAATGGGATTCGCGTCAAGCGTCGCTGTGCTGCTCTTTTTGATGATTTTCAGCGTTGCCGCTGTGATGCAGGTGTATCTGCGCCGACGGGAGGTGGAACTATGACCGACCAACCAAAATTCACGCAAAAACTCTTCAAACTCTCATATATCGGGATTGGATTATTTATCGTAGTTGTCTCAATCTTCTATATTTTCCCAATCGCCATGCTGTTGAATGTTAGCTTAAAAACATCTACCGAGTTTACCGCGAACCCGGTCAGCCTGACCCAATCGTTTCATATCGAAAATTATCGAAACGTCTTGCGGCAAAGCGGCTTTGCCCGGTCGTTTTTCAATAGCGTCTGGTACACAGTGGTTTCTAATGTGTTGACATTATTCGTGACTGCTCTCGCAGCGTTCGTGATTTCGCGGAAATATGTCAAATACAGCGGCTTTTTCTACATGCTGTTCATGGCCGGAATCTTTTTGCCGAATCCGTTGATTCCGCAATTCCGCTTGATTGACATGCTTGGGCTGTATGGCAAACCGCTCGGCTACTTGCTGCTGCGGATTAATCCCGGCATCATCATGCTGTTGATGGTCGGGTATTACAAAACCATTCCGCGCGAATTTGACGAAGCGGCGGCGCTCGATGGCTGCGGCACAATCAGATATATCTTGCAATTTTTGCTCCCGATGAGTAAGCCGGTCTTTGCGACGGCGACGATTCTGTATTCCGTCGGCGTCTGGAACGACTTGATCGGAACAACCATCTTTCTGACCAGTCCGAAATATTATCCGGTGATCCGCGTGTTGTTCATGTTCGTCGGCCAATACGGGAACGACTGGCCTCCATTGGCAGCAGCCGTGTTTATTGTCGCCCTGCCGGTCATTCTGATCTTTCTGATTTTTCAGAAATACATCATCGAAGGCGCCGTCGCCGCCGGATTGAAGGGATAAACATTTGAGACGTCTAATCGGCAGGGCTATTAACTACTGTCATGGCGAGGAGTGACAACGACGAAGCCATCTCGCTGGCATCAGGGATGGTGTTGACGCTCCGCGCCATGACAACGTCCGGCAAGAACGTAACAGCCCTGCCTCGTCTTGGTGTCTCTACAGAATCTACAAGGAGAATTAATCATGAACACGTTTAGAACAATTGTCAGAATTTTGCTCGTGCTTGCCTCGCTGGCAGGCAGTGCAACGGCACAAGAAGAGTGGACGCTCGTCTGGCAGGATGAATTTGATGGCGTCAATATTGATCGCAGCAAATGGGATTTTGACATCGGCAACGGTTTCTGGGCAAATCCTGCTGAACAGAAAGACTGGGTGCAAGGCTGGGGCAACAATGAATTGCAATACTACACCGACCGCGTAGAAAATGCGTCTTTGAAAGATGGAATGTTACTTATCATTGCCCGGTCTGAGGCATATACAGGCGATGTTGCGGGAAAGCCGCAAACCTTGCAATACACATCAGCCAAATTAAAAACGCGGGACTTGTTCAGCAAAAAATATGGCAAATTCGAAGCCCGCATGAAATTGCCAGCCGGCAAGGGGCTCTGGCCTGCGTTCTGGATGCTGCCGCAAGGGACGGCACATGCTACCGGCGTCTATGGCGGATGGGCGGCTTCCGGCGAGATTGATATTCTGGAAAGCTGGGGCAGCAAGCCGCATGAAATCTGTGGCACGCTGCACTATGGCGGCTCATGGCCGGATAACAAATTTACCTCCAATAAGTACACGTTTCCTGCCGGAAGCGCGATTGATGGGTTTCATGTGTATGGTATTGAATGGGAACCCGGCGAAATCCGCTGGTATGTGGATGGCGAATTATACGCCACACAGCATGATTGGTTCAGCCAGTCTGCCGGGCAAGCCGAACCGAATCCGTACCCCGCGCCATTTGATCAACCCTTTTATCTGATGCTGAATTTGGCGGTCGGCGGCAATTTTGACGGCAATCCAGACGCCGCGACATCATTTCCCGGCATCATGGAAGTTGACTTCGTGCGCGTCTATGAATTAACTGGCCGCCCGTATCGTACCATTGAAAAACAGTCATAGCAATGGCGCCGACACCTCACAGGTTTCAAAAACCTGTGAGGTGTCAACCATCCTATTCAGGAGAAATCTTATGTCAACTTGTCCTATACAAGTCAAAGAATTTGAAGAAATTGGCTATCGCCCGCTCGTGGATTACGGCGCGTGGCGCGTGGCGATGTTGAATTATATTGATGAATTACTGCCGGAAAATATTGACAATGTTCAGCAGCATTCGGACACTGATGAAGTGTTCGTGCTTCTGAGCGGGCAATGCATCTTGTTCACGGCGGATGTGAGGGGAGAAACGGTCTCCGATATTCAGGCGTGTCCGATGGAAGCCGGAAAAGTGTATAATGTTCCCAAAGGCGTCTATCACACGCATACGCTGACGCCGGGTGCGAAAGTCTTGATTGTCGAAAATGTTGATACCAATGACAATAACAGCCCGAAAGTGCGGCTGTCGCCAGACAATCGCAAAGAAATCATCCGCTTAACGCAAGAATTGTTATAAAACAACAACGAATTGAAGAAAACAACGAATTAAAACCACGCAGAAGATTCGTTCCTTTCTTCAATTCGCTGTCGTTTTGCAAACCATGTCAACATCACAATCCACATTGCAAGTCGGCGCAACAATTCTTCGCAATGCGCCGCAACCGGTGACAGGGGAATATGTCGAGATCGAAGGGGAAGCCTATCACAAAATCGCCAATTACGATCAAATGCCGCCGTTTTTCATGACCATCGTCAGCGACGCGGATCACTGGCTCTTTATTTCTAGCACTGGCGGGTTATCGGCGGGACGACAAAACGCCAATTCCGCGCTGTTTCCGTATTACACCGAAGATCAAATTGCGGAGCATGCCGAAAACACCGGCCATAAAACGATTTTGCTCGCGACTCGTGACGGCCAATTGATGAGGTGGGAGCCATTTTCGGATCGGGACGCCGGGGCGTATCAACTTCAGCGTAATCTGTATAAAAACGTGCCGGGCAACGCCCTGATTTTCGAGGAATGCAACCTCGATTTACAATTGACATTCCGCATCAGTTGGCGCACCAGTTCGCGCTATGGATTTGTCGTGACGGCGGAGTTGCAAAACGATACTTCCACGAGTTGTCAGGTACACGTGCTGTCAGGTTTGCAAAACTTGCTCCCGTATGGCGTGACGGCGCAGACGCAGCGAACGTTCAGCGTGCTATTGGACGCCTATAAACGCAACGAACTTGATCAGACAACCGGCATCGGCATGTTCAGCTTAAGCTCCACGCTGACCGATTTGGCCGAGCCGAGCGAATCGCTGCAAGCGACAACGGTCTGGCAGACCGGCCTGGAAGGGGCGCAATATCTGCTTTCCCCCGCGCAAGTGGCTGCATTCCGGCAGGGGGCTGCCATTCAGCCGGAAACGGATGTGCGCGGACGACGCGCCGCCTATTTCGCCTCTGCCACTCTGGAATTGCCCGCCGCCGCAGAAAAGCGCTGGTATCTCGTGGCGGAAGTGAATCAGGATCACGCGCGATTGGCTGCGTTGCGCAACGAATTGCGCGCAAGCTCCCCGGCGGAACTGGCGGCGCGTTTGGAAACCGATATTGCGGCAGGCACGGCGAATCTGCGGACGCTGATCGCCAATGCGGACGGCTTGCAGGTCTCGGCGGATCAAATGTGTACCGCGCATCATCTATCGAACGTGCTGTTTAATATCATGCGTGGCGGCGTGTTTGCGGATGGTTATCGCGTTGCCAAAGCGGATTTCAGCAATTTCCTGAGCGCGCGGAATCGCCGCGCATTCGAGGCGAATCAGGCGTTTGTGCAGGCGCTTCCAGATTCATTGACCATACAGGAACTGCGGCAGCGTGCCGTTCAGAGCGGCTCGACGGATCTCGAACGCCTCTGCTACGAATATCTGCCGCTGACCTTCAGCCGCCGTCACGGCGATCCGAGCCGCCCCTGGAACACCTTTTCCATCAATCTGCGGCAGCCCGACGGCTCGCGCAAGCTCGATTATCAGGGCAACTGGCGCGATATTTTCCAGAACTGGGAGCCGTTGGCATACTCGTTCCCGGAATTTGTGGAAAACATGATCAGCGCCTTCTTGAACGCCACGACCCCCGACGGTTATAATCCCTATCGCGTCACGCGCAACGGCATTGAATGGGAAGTGCCGGAGCCGGAAAATCCCTGGGCGAATATCGGCTACTGGGGCGATCATCAGATTATTTACCTGCTGAAATTGCTGGAAACCGCCGCGCAATTGCATCCGGGACGACTCTCCGCGATGCTGAATCACCGCATGTTCAGCCATGCCAACGTGCCGTATAAAATCAAGCCGTATCAGGAAATTTTGCGCGACTGGTACTCGACAATTGACTTTGATTGGACGCTGGAAGAGGCGATTGAGAAACGCGTTGCGGAGATCGGCGCAGACGGCAAGCTTGCGGCGGATGCGAGCGGGCGCGTCGCGCATGTCACGCTGACGGAAAAGCTGCTGATTCTGCTGTTGGCGAAACTCTCGAATTTCGTGCCAGATGGCGGCATTTGGATGAACACGCAGCGCCCGGAATGGAACGACGCGAACAACGCCTTAGTCGGCAAAGGGCTGTCAGTGGTAACGTTATGCTATTTGCGGCGCTTCATCGGCTTTTGCCTTGAAATGTTCCAACACGCAAACGAGACGCAGTATGAAATCAGCGCGGAAGTTGCGCAATTCATGCAGGCGATTCGCGCCGGGCTGGAACAATTTCAGCCGGTCATACAGTCTGGTTTCAGCGCGGCGGCGCGGCGGGCGTTCATGGATGTTGTCGGCGAAGCGGGGAGCGCGTACCGGCAACGATATTATCAGCAGGGGATTTCTGGCGCGGCAACGACGCTGACAAAGCAGGAGATGATTGCGTTCCTCGAATTGGCGCAGGCGTATGTCGAGCAATCAATTCGAGCAAATCGCCGCGAAGATGGCTTGTTCCATTCATACAATACGCTCAAATTAGCTGAAGGAGAAGCGTCGATCCGCAATCTGTCGCTGATGTTGGAAGGCCAGGTGGCGGCGCTTTCTGCCGGGTTGCTCTCCAGCGCAGATGCGCTGAATCTGCTGCGAGCGCTGCGCCAAAGCGATCTGTATCGAGCCGATCAGCATTCGTACATTCTGTATCCGAACCGCAATCTGCCAGGATTTTTGCAGAAAAACACGTTTAGCGCGACGCAAGTCGCAGATTCGCGCCTGATCGCGGCGTTAGTCGCCAATCAGGACACGACGCTGATTACGCGGGATGTCAACGGCGACTATCATTTCAACGGCGCATTCAAAAACGCCAAACAGATCAACGCCGCGTTGGCCGCGCTTGAACAACAGCCGCAATATGCGGAGTTGGTCAAACAAGAGGCGGCGAAGATTCTCGACATGTTCGAGACGCATTTCGATCATCAGGCGTTTACCGGACGCTCTGGCACGTTTTTCGCCTATGAAGGATTGGGGAGCATTTACTGGCACATGATCTCCAAGCTGCTGCTCGCGACGCAGGAGAATTTTTTCCGGGCGATTGCGCATGGCGAACCGGCCAGTGTCATCGCGGATTTAGCGGCGGCATATTATGACATTCGCCAGGGGATTGGCTTTAATAAATCGCCGGACGTCTATGGCGCGTTCCCGACTGATCCGTATTCGCATACTCCGGCGGGACGCGGAGCGCAGCAGCCCGGCATGACCGGGCAGGTGAAAGAGGAAGTGCTGACGCGCTGGGGCGAATTGGGCGTCATCGTCCGCGACGGCGCATTGACCTTCGCGCCGCGCCTGCTGCGTTCGCAGGAATTTTTGACGCAGCCGGAACGCTTCACCTATTTTGACGCGACGGGACAGGCGCAGACGATTGACCTCCCGGCGGGTTCGCTGGCGTTCACCTTCTGCCAGACGCCGATTATCTATCGCGCTGCCGCATCGCCGCGCATCGAAGTTGAGTTCGCGGATGGCTCGCAACAGGCGATTGAAGGCCAACAATTAACCGTCGAACTCAGCCAGCGCATCTTTGCCCGCGATGGCGCTGTGCGGCGGCTGACGGTGTGGACTTCGATAGAATATCGCAATATTTAGAACCATTAACCCCAAAAGAGGAGTGCGAAATCTTGATTTCTCGGTCAAATCAAGATTTGACACTCCTTCTTCAAGGTTAAACATCATTAATTAACTCATGTTACGCAGCCGATTCGAGACGAATGACCGCACACTCCCCTCCGGGGAGGGGTTGGGGGTGGGTTCTTGACACGAGCAATCACTCACGGACGAACCCACCCCTTGCCCCTCCCAGGAGGG
>DF820459.1:415518-426404 GCA_000739515.1 Candidatus Moduliflexus flocculans | reverse complement strand
GGACGAACCCACCCCTTGCCCCTCCCAGGAGGGGAATTGTCGGCGGCGCTGCGTAACATCAGTTAATTAATGCTATAACGTTAGAATTGCTCGCGTAGGTCGAAATAAACGTTTCGACCTATGCGCCGTTTCAGCCCTACTGATTAACACGACGAAAGTTGCAGCCATTCGTGTTCAAATTGCGTTCTGAGGCTATTTTTCGCCTCTTCAGAGAGAAACGACGCGTCAATCCCGTTTAAGCTGATCTGCTTTAATTCATCGCGTGTAAACAGAAGTTGCTCGGAAAGCGTGTCATATTCTTCGGTCATGGAGGTGTTAAACATGGCCGGATCGTCGGAATTAATTGTGACTAACAGCCCTTTTTCCAGGTAATCGCGAATCGGGTGTTTCTCCACCGCTTTGCATACGCCGGTTTTTACATTGCTTACCACACACATTTCCAACGGGATTTGCCGTTCTTTCAGCAACGTCACCAATTCAGAGTCCTCATACGCTCGCAAGCCATGTCCGATTCGTTCAATCCCTAATTTTTCGATGGCCGCCCAAATAGAATCCGCTCCGGCAGCCTCGCCAGCATGCGCCACGAGATGAAATCCCCGCCGTTTCGCCTCGTGATAAAGCTCGGCATACGGCGCGGGCGGGAAATCGTGTTCCGGCCCTCCAAGCCCGATTCCGATAACGCCGTTGTTGAGATACGGCGTGGCTTCATCTACGTAATGCCAGCCTTTATCAACGCCATGATGCCGGATAAGATCAATGATAAATTCGCAGCGGATGCCAAAATCCTGAAGCGCTCGATTTCTCCCGGCAATTAAATGTTCGGTGATTCCCTGAATTGAAAGCCCCTGATTCAGATAGCCGCCAGGCGAATAGTGCGCTTCAACGTAATGCACATTTTGAGCGCGCAGGTCACGCAAAACCTGATAGGCAATTTCTTCAAAATCTTCTTCAGTCGTGATAAAGGTATCCTTCCAACACCAGAGGTCTAAAAAATGCGGAAAATCAGTATAGGTAAACTGACGTTGCAAATCTTCGACACTCCGTAACAAAGAATGCGGCTCTTTGCGGTGAATCAGCGCCAGCATAGTTTCATGCGGAATCGCTCCTTCGATATGCAGATGAAGTTCGACTTTCGGGATGCGAGCCATAAACTCTTTGCGTTGCGCTGGGGATGTAAAAGTCATGTAAAAACCCTCCGTTTATAATGAACTATGCGGGTTTCGTATGAGCAAGGATATGCTGACCCTTGTTGAATCCCCGATATTCAAAGAAATCCAGAATAGCCATGCTTACACGAAATCCGGGTAGCTACTGAAATGAACAAACAATCACACTGGACTGCAAACAGGTATCATGTACATCAGGATGGAGGGAAAATCAATGACGACATTGTTGATTCTTGCTCAACTCTACGTTGAACCGAGGGGCTATGAGGATGTCTGCCTGAAAAGCTGCCGGACTTCGATGCTCTCGCCAACGCCTCGCAATGTGAGCAGCGATGGCGTTCCTGTCGCGATGTCAGTAGGAAGATGGTTCAGAATCGTGCTGGTAGCGATGATGTGATGTGCCTGATGACGTGCTGCCCATTCCAGGATCAAAAAGGCAAGATTGACCGTTTCTCCCATAATATCGGGGCGAGCGTATTCAGGGTGGCCGATTGCGCCGAGATAGATTTCGCCACTGTGCAGGGCAATTGTGAGCGCGGTTGAAACAACTGACTGCGCGAGAAACGCCGCTTGTACGGCACGATGCTGATGATCTGCGCCGGAAAAAAATCCTAAAAACGTATCGCCCATATATTTAAGCGGAACGCCGTTATAGTGCAATACGGCCTCAGTGACCTGAAAAAAGAAGCCGTTCGCCCAGGTCGCGACTGTTTTCGGCGGAAGATGTTGCGATTTCACGGCGTATCCATCCACCATCGCAAAATAGACAGACGCTTCGAAAACATCAGGCGGTTGCTCATGATACCCAAGCAAGGTGTCAGTTGACACGCCGAGCAATCGCGCTAACGGCGCTAACAATGAAATATCCGGCGCATTTTCGCCACGCTCCCATTTTGAAACCGCCTGCGGGCTGACCTGCAAGGCGTTGGCGATATCGTGCTGTTTCAATCGTAATTTTTCTCGCCGTTCTCGAATCTGATGTCCGACAGTTTCATTAATCAGCATAAATAACGTGACGACTGTTTTTCGAACTCTCGCCACATTCTCCCGCGCTGGGGCTTTTATCGCCCGCGATTGTCGAGTTGGCTGATGTGAACGCGAACGTTCTTCTTGCTTATTTCGCGCCGGGCTTGACCTTGCTTTCGTATTTCGACGGACAGGAAGTCATCAGTGTCGCCGCGTAAAATCGCCGCTGTTCCGGCTGGAATTTTCCTTCAACCACAATCGCGGCGCCGTCGCGAAAAATATCCGGGATCGCGCCCTTGTAATAGACCGGCATGGTCGTCGAGCCTGCGTTTCCTTGAATATCAAACGAGACTTCGCGGGCATTGGCGGCGCGGCGGATCGAACCGGCGACGACCGTTCCCGCAATGCGGACGCCGGTCTGTCCGGGCTGATCTTTGTGCGCTAAAAATTCTTCGACCGTCACATAATAGACGCTCGCGCCTTGCAGTCCGGCGTAAATCAAATAGGCGACTCCGACCGCAATCATCGCGCCGCCAATCAACAGCTTTTTCTGATTCGTATTCATGAACGGCAAAGAATTTTTACCACGAAACACACGAAAGACACGAAAAAAAGCCGATTGGACTTTTTATGTTCAGGTGTGCCGACAATCTTTTGTATTTTTCGTGTCTTTCGTGGTAAAAATTACGAAAAATTTAGCAGCCAGGGAAACCATTCAATCAATTTCTGATTCAGCAATGAGAATTTCCCGGTAAACATCAGCACGCCGACAAGCAGCAGGAACACGCCGCTGATCATTTCAATGACATGAAAATGACGTTTAATACGGTTTAAAATGCCTAAAAAGCGATGCGTCGCGAGAGCGGTCAACAGAAACGGAATCCCTAATCCCAGCGAATAGACACTCAACAGCAGAATCCCTTCTTTGACGGTATTCTGCCCGCCGGCGAGAATCAGAATCGGCCCAAGAATCGGCCCGACGCAGGGGGTCCAGCCGAACGCAAATGCTAATCCCACCACAAACGCGCTGACAACTCCGGCGTGAATATGTTGAATGTGAAACCGCTTCTCATAATTGAGAAAACTCAACCATTTTTTAAAAAATCCCAACAGATGCAGGCCAAGAATGACCACAATCACGCCCGCGATTTTCGTCAGCAACGCGAGCCGCGCCAGAAAAAACGCGCCGAGCGCCGTCGCCGTCGCCCCAAGCAGCACGAACACGATGGAAAACCCCAAAATAAACGCGCAGGAGGTGATGATCGTTTTGCGCAGCACCTGATCGCGATGCGTCGCCTGCTGCAATTGTTCGATAGAGACGCCCGACATGAATGAGATGTACGCCGGCACTAATGGCAACACGCACGGCGATAAAAACGACAAAATCCCGGCGAAAAACGCCGCAAAAATCGTGACCTCTTGCATACACAATCAACAACGAACATCCAATTGCCATCTTCACGATGACAACGGCGTTCGCTAAATTTCCAGAAAGAACACTTGACGATTTGGAGAACGGCAACATTATTATAGAAACCCAGACTTCACAGGTTTCCAAAACCTGTGAGGTCTTTTTACCTATACGCATCAGTAGGAATTCTTGTCAAGAGCCTTATCGGAGTTATCGAGAAAATTATGCGCGTGCTGTGTATTTTTATTGATGGCATCGGCATCGGCGGCGAAAACCGGGCGAAGAATCCGTTTTACGTCGTTGGGTCGCCGCTCTTTCCGCAAGCGATCCGCGAGCCTGCGGCGCTGCCGTTCGGCGGCGTCTGCATTCCCACCGACGCGACGTTAGGCGTCGCGGGGCTGCCGCAAAGCGCGACCGGCCAGACGTCGCTGTTTACCGGCCTGAACGCCGCGCAGCAGATCGGCGCGCATGTCAGCGGCTTCGCCACGCCGCGCCTGATCGAGATGCTGCGCCGCGAAAGCATGTTCGTCAAGGCGCGGCAACTCGGCAAAACCGCCGCATTTGCCAACGCGTACAGCCGCGAATTTTTCGCACTGCCGGACAAGCAGCGGGCGCGGATGACTTCCGTCACGACTGCCGCCACGCTGACCGCCGAATTGCCGTTTTTATTGGTGGAGCAGATTCACGAAGGCCGCAGCCTGTATCACGATTTCACGAACGCGGCCTTGCGCAAGCGCGGGTATGACATGCCGCTCTTTTCGCCGGAATACGCCGGAAAACAGCTTGCCCGACTGTCGCAGGCGCATGATTTGTGTCTGTACGAATATTTTTTGACCGACCGCGTCGGTCATTTCGGGAAAATGGACGCCGCAGCCGCTGAAGTCGAAAAGCTGCATGAATTCCTGACCGCCGTGTTAGAACAGACTGATTTACGTTCAACCGTTGTCGTGGTGTGCAGCGATCACGGCAATCTCGAAGATGTCAGCGTCATCACACATACCGCGAACCCCGTCCCCACGCTGATCTGGAGCAACGCGCCGCCTGAATCTCTCGCCGCAATTCGCAGCCTGACCGACATCACGCCGTTCTTCCTCGCAAACTTGCAGCGCGGTTCATGACACAACGCATGTAGGGGCAGACCCCTGTGTCTGCCCTGTTTTTGGGGCGTGCATTCCCTGTTTTTTGGGGCGAACACAGGGGTTCGCCCCTACATTATTCATCTGCCCCAAAAGAGAACGTTCTCTTTTATCAAATTTACAAGACGTAATTCTTCTCCACATTGTCCAATAATGTCTGATAACAGGCAAAATTCCTGTCAGGATTTAAACCCCTGACCGGGATCGCGCCCACGCAAACATATTAAATATTTCGCCGGATTCTTTATCATTTTTAGATGAAACCGCATACATTTTTATCAATCTCGTTAAAAATTTTCATGAATATCTTTATAAAAAACAATATTTTACGCAATAACGATAAAATATTTTCATTTTTCTATTGACACGGCGAACGTTCGCCTTGATATCGTATCACATCAACAAAATATATACAACAACATGGATATAAAATAAATATGTAGGGCGAACCCGTACCGACAGAACCGAACAACCAAAGATATTTTTACCCGGAGCGGACAGTTGATGATCAGCGGCGCGTCCCCGCCGATTATGAACGGTCAACCACCAATTATTATGGCATTGCCACGCTGCATTACCTTAATCGGCCCAAGCGGGTCGGGCATCACGACCATCGCCAAAGAACTGGAAAGTTTAGGATACGAGCTGATTCAGCCAGCCCTGTTAGACACGTTGAAAGACGACGACAAACGCGCCGGCCTCCATGCCTACATTCCGAAAATCTGGGAAGCGCTGGATCACGGCGTTCCTCTCGACAAACTCGGCGAATATGCGCAAGACCTCTGCCGCGAAGTGCAGAAATGCCAGGGCAACATCACAATTTTCCTGCATTCCGCCATTCCGATGCTGACCAAACGCCAGGAAGAAAGCCGCCTGAAAACGCGCCTGTCGCAAGATTACAACCTGCCGCATCAGCAGGCGCTGGAAATTGAACAGAAAATGCTGAAACCGTTCGCGGATATTGCGCAGATCAAGCTCGATACCACGAACCTTTCCCCGCTTCATGCGCGGCGAACGATCAACTTGCTGCTGAATCTGCGGATTCCGTTCGAAACCAACAGCTATGAAAAAGTGCTTGATCATGTCGTCTCCGATTTCTTCCGCTCCTTCGGCGACGTGCCGCTGCTTCAGGAAATTCAGGCGCAAACGGACGCCGCCCGCGATTTTCTGAACACGCATCGCGAATACGCGGACGCGATTCCGGCGGAAAAAGTCAAGGCGTCAAACAAGCGCATCTTCCTCTTGGGCGAAGGGTCGTCGCTCTCCGCGTTGAACAGCGCGGCCTGGCTGCTGCATAAAGGCTACGGCCAATTGTCGAACGTGTACCGGATTCCCTCCTCCGACCTGCGTTTTAGCGAGATTCGCGACGCTATCGTGTTCATGTGTTCGAACTCCGGGAATTCCGCCGAAATCAAACAAAATATCGAGGAAGGGCGCTTGGACGCGGCCAAACTCGTCATCGGCCTGACAAACCATCCTGACTCCGCCGTCGGGCGCTATTGTTCCGAACGCGGAGTTCTTTTCCCGATGAATGTGCCGGTGGAAAAACCGATTGCCGCGACCGTCAGCGTCACGAAATCCATTCTGATCGCAATGGCGACGTTGGCGCGAATCGGCGACATTCTCGATAACAGCAAGGTCTATGATCAGGTGTTCGAAGACGCGGCGAACCTGCCGGGCTTGCTGCGCGACATCTTCACGCAGCGCCGCATCAACACGATTGCCTATGTTGCCAAATTTTTGGCGCACGGTATGGCGGAATCGCGACACGGCTACATCACCGCCGCCGGATTGCTGAGCGACTGCCTGCTGTCGGAAGCCTCGCTCAAAGCCAAAGAATTGGCGCGGGAACATCTCGAACCGATCTTTAACTCCCTCTTTCACGGCCCGCTCAACCCGGATGTCGGCACGGCGATTTATCTCGAAGATTCGCTCGTCACGACCGACGCCATGAAAAAGCATGTGGAGAAACTGTCGCTCTACATTCCGACCGTCGCGACGGTCGGGGCGCACGATTTCGGCGTGCCGAACCTGTTCGTGCCGCAGACCACGCCGGTCAACACACTGATTCTGCAATTAGTCAGCCTGCAATTGGCCTATTTCCTGATCGGTCTCGAAAACGGCTTCAGCCTCGAAGAAATTCAATACCCGATCCGATTGAGCAAAGTCGTCATCGAAAGCCCGCTCGGATAACAATAAAACAATTCGGCAATACCGTCGCCCGCTGCCTGAAATGGCAAGGTTTTCATGGGCTATCTGGGGGAAACTACAGGGATATGTGTAAAAAGGAATAGGTTTTTGAGTGTAAAAAGTGATGTGCTTTCATCCTTCTCGCCGCCGAACGACGACATCGGCTATCTGCCCCGCGTCTATAAAGGCATCAAGGAAAACGCGGCGACCAGGCCATGAAATTTTATGATTCGCTGCTGCCGTACAATCAAAACAACAAAATCGAAATCCGGCAGGCTGGGCGTATATCGCCGCCACCAAATACATTCTTGGAATTCGCGCCGGATTCGGCGGCCTGACGATTGACCCGTGTATTCCGGAGGATTGGGACGGCTTCACGGTGCAGCGGCAATGGCGCGGCGCAACGTATCAGATTACCGTCAAAAATCCGAATCATGTCCAGAAAGGAGTCGTCTCCGTCACATTAGACGGCGCGGTCATCACTGGCGCAGTCCCGATTCAGCCCGCCGGAGCGCATCATCAGATCGAAGTAATTATGGGGTAAACGATGGCGACGTCATGCGTTGTTGAAACCTCCCCCCCCTTGCCCCCTCTCCAAAGGAGAGGGGGAAACCTCCTCCTCCCTGCTGGGGAGGGGGGTGGGGTTTACTCAGGGACGCATGACGCCGCAATCATTATAATATGTCAGCAATTGATTTTGCCAGCGCGTTTGGCACGTATTTGGAAACCGGGGCGGTCGCGCTGGGGCGCGATACGCGGCGCATCGGCGAACGCCTGCATTCGGCGGTGATCGCCGGGCTGCTTTCCACCGGCATTGATGTGTATGATCTCGGTATTCTGCCTGCGCCGGTTATTCAATATGCCGTGAAACAGATGGGCGCGAAAGGCGGCGTTTCGATTTCCGGGCCAGGCGCGGGGCCGGAATGGAAAAGCCTGCGCTTTTTCAGCGCAGACGGTGCGGCGCTGAATTCATATCAGGATGAAGAACTGTTAGATATTTTTCATAACGGCTCATTTGCCGCAAAACCCTGGAATCAGCTTGGGCGGCTGTCATCCCGCGACACCGCGATCCGCAATTACACGAATGCCTTGCGCGAGTTTCTCGATGTCGAGGCGATTCGGGCGCTGCGGTTCAAAATCGTCCTTGATTGCGGCAACGGCACGGCCTCGCAGTTCGTCGCGCAATTCTTGACGGAGATCGGCTGCGACGTGATCGCGATCAATAACGCCCCATCGCCGGATGCGGCCTACACACCGCTGATTAACGAGCGGAGCGTTCAAGTTGCCAGTCAATTGGTCAAGCCGGTCGGCGCGGACATCGGCTTTTATTTTAATCTCGACGCCACCAATGTCGTCGTGATTTCCGAACAGGGGCAGTCGCTCGGCGAAGAGATGACCTTCGCGCTGCTGACCGATGACGCGCTGTCGCGCCAGCCGGGGCTGCCGGTGGTGACGAACGTTTCCACCACCAGCCTGATTGACGACATTGCCGCGAAATACGGCTCTATTGTTTCCCGCTGCCCAATCGGACAGAAACACATTATCGAACGGATGCGCTCCATCGGTGCGGCGCTCGGCGGCGAAGGGAGCGGTGGCGCAGCGTTTCCGCGATTTTCCTACGGCATTGACGGCATCGCCTCGATGGGGATGATGTTGCAGATGTTGGCGCAGCGCGGCGGCAGCGTCTCTGAGCTTGCGCAGACGTTCCCGGCTTATACGATTAAAAAAGATGCCGTGCGCTGTCCGGTTTATCTGTTTCATACGATTCTGCGCCGGATTTCGGACATGTTCGCGAACGAAACGCTGGATTTGACCGATGGCGTGAAAATTCTGTTTGCCTCCGGCTGGCTGCATATCCGCCCGTCGCGCAACGAGCCGATCCTGCGCGTAATCGCGGAAAGCCGCGATCCGAATGACGCCGAAACCCTGTTACAACGCGGCAAAACCGAAGTCCGCAAAGCAATGATTTGAGCGGGTGCGTTGATTGATAACCGAAAAACACTTTAAAACGACAAGGATTTCACATAAGCAAGGATAATTTCTGGTTTTCAGGAGTGCCAAAGCTGGCTTTGGTCTTCATTTATAGATGCGAGCATTGATTGGTAATAAGACCTCACAGGTTTTTAAAACCTGTGAGGTCTGTTTGATATTAATTTTCAATGCTCGCCTCTATAATTATGAAGTAATGATTTAGCCCGTAGGGCTTGAGGTATTGTAGAACGCGGCATTAGAAGGCATTTCTACCGCGTAGCGGTTGTAGCCGCGATTCCATATCGCGTACGGCGAAAGGCGAGAGAGGAATTTTCATAATTCTACAACACCGCCTCGCCTACGGCGAAAATAGCTAATCGCCAAAGCAAGCTTTGGCACTCCTGAAAACGACCTTGCTTATGTGAAATCCCTGTCGTTCCACAATAATGGCACGAGTACATGCGTTAAAAATCAGTATCAGCGGCGTGCGGGGCGTGGTGGGGGATTTTCTGACGCCGCAGCTTATCGAAAGTTTCGCGAAAGCGTTCGGCACGTTTGCCGGGCCGGGACGCGTGAATGTCGGACGCGACACCAGAACCTCCGGAGAAATGCTGCTGCACGCCGTCAGCGCCGGTTTGCTCTCCACCGGATGCACGCCGGTTGACCTCGGCATCTGCCCGACGCCGTCAGTGCAAATCCGCACCAAAGAAACCGACGCGGTGGGCGGCATTATCATCACCGCCAGCCATAACCCGGCGCAATGGAACGCGCTGAAATTCGTCGGCAAAAATGGCATTTTTTTGGATGAATACGAATCCCGGACGCTGGTAGATATTTACCACGAAGGGAGTTTCCGACGCGGCGCGGACGAGGAGATTGAGACGATCCGGCGCGACCCGTTAGCGATAGATTCGCATTTGCAGAAAGTGCTTGATTATGTGGATGTCGAATTGATTCGCTCGAAACGCTTCAAAGTCGCGTTCGATTGCTGCAACGGCGCAGGCTCCCTCATGACGCCGCGCTTGCTGCAAGAATTGGGCTGCCAGTTAATTCCGCTTAGCACCGAGCCAAACGGCATTTTTCCGCGAGAGCCAGAGCCGACGCCGCAAAACCTGTCGCAATTGTGTTCCACGACGAAACTTTCCGGCGCGGATGTCGGATTCGCGCAAGACGCCGACGCTGACCGGCTCGCGATTATCAACGAGTATGGCGAGGCGATTGGCGAAGATTACACGTTAGCATTGGCGGTGCAGTTCGTGCTGTCGAAAACGCCAGGCCCGGTGGTGGTGAATCTTTCCACGTCGCGGGCTATCGAAGACATTGCGCGGCAGCATGATTGCCCGATTTACTTTACGAAAATCGGCGAAAGCAACGTGATTGACAAGATTCTCGATTGCGGCGCGGTGGTGGGCGGCGAAGGAAACGGCGGCGTCATGATTCCGGCGATTCATCCCTGCCGCGATAGCTTCATCGGGATTGCGCTCGTGCTGCAATACATGGCGCAGACCGGCAAAACGCTGTCGCAGTTGGTGGCGGAGATTCCGCGCTATTACATGGTCAAAAAGAAAGCGGCGCTCTCGTCCGACCAGATTTTCGGGCTGATGGAGAAATTGAAACGGCAATACAGCGGCGCGCATATTGACGTGACGGACGGCATCAAAATCTTTTTCGACGATCAACACGGCTGGGCGCACATCCGCCCGTCGAACACCGAGCCGATCCTGCGCATCATGAGCGAAGCCCCGACCCTGGCGGTGGCGGAAGCGCTGAACGCCCGCATTTTCAAGGAAGCCGGTTTGCCCTCATATTAAGCATCTTTTGCCGATTGTATTATCCGTAACGCACCCCTGACAGGGTCTGAAATCATACATTCCGTAGAGACGTCCCGGCGGGGTGTCTCTACGGAATGTATGATTTCATCAAATGCAATTGGCATAAGTGAACATTAAAAATTTAGTTTGGTCATGCCCTCCTGCATTGATCAGTGAATTTTTAGGAATCGCCAGGAGTGCCAAAGCTTGCTTTGGCGGTCAAAGCAAGCTTTGA
>DF820459.1:410961-415268 GCA_000739515.1 Candidatus Moduliflexus flocculans | reverse complement strand
TCGTCCGTGAGTGATTGCTCGTGTCAAGAACCCACCCCCAACCCCTCCCCGGAGGGGAGTGTGCGGTCATTCGTCTCGAATCGGCTGCGTAACATGAGTGAATGAAATATTTCATCTTCATCAATTTCGACAGACAAGGCTCTTCTGAAAGAATTTTTCGCAAAAAGTATTGACATCATTAGAAATCCCACAGAAATCGTCAGACACGATCATAGTTGTCTCTTGATGGTAGATGTAATGACACAGAACGTTGTGGCATAGCTGTCAGACACCTTGAAGGTGTCTGACAGCTTTCCGCGTCCGACAACGTTCTGTGTCATTACAGGTAGAGACACACGGTTGTGCATCTCTACCGGATTTACGATCTTTTTAAACACCATTGGCATTACGTTTTAAAGTAACTATTTAGGTCTCAGGAGTGCCAAAGCTTGCTTTGGTCACCCGAAAGCAAGATCATCTCTTTTTTGACGCGACTTCGTCGCGTTGCCAAAGCACGTTTTGGCACTCCTAAATACTTACGTTTTAAATTATGAAAAAATTGATTGGCATCATCATCATATTAGCATTGCTTGGCTTATTGGGCTGGAGAATTTATCAACGCATTCAGGAAGCCAGCGCCTCGAAAACGCCGACGCGCCAGCCGACAGCGGCAGGCAGCCCGCAAGGTCAGGGCAGCAGGCCGGGCGGCGGAACATTCGGGAAACAGGCGGTGGCGGTAGAGGTTGCGCCCGTAAAACAGCAAACGCTTCAGGAGATGGGGCAATATACCGGGTCGCTCTCGCCGCAATCGCAATTTGTCGTCACTGCCAACGTCTCCGGGCGGCTTGAACGGTTGTTGGTGAATATCGGCGACCGCGTCAAACAGAATCAGGTCATCGCGACGATAGACGCCGAATTATTCCAGCAGCAGGTCGAGCGGGCGCAGGCGGATTTGGACGTGGCAAAAGCGAATCTCACGGAAGCGGAAAGCACGTTATTTGCCGCGCAGCGCGAATTCGAACGGTCGAAAACGCTTTCGCAAGGCAACATTCTGAGTCAATCGAAATTAGATGCCGCCGAGGCGGAATATAATGCCGCGGAGGCTCGCGTCAAAGTGGCGCAAGCGAATGTTGCCAGCCGCGAATCCGCGTTAAAAACGGCGCAATTAAACCTCTCCTACACGTCAGTCAAAGCGACCTGGAGCGGCGACAAAGGCGAACGGGTGATTGCGGAGCGTTTTGCCAGCGAAGGCGCGTTATTGAAAGCCAACGATCAGATCGTCTCGGTGGTTGATATTCGCTCGATTATCTGCGTGATTAACGTAATTGAGCGCGATTATTTTCGAATCAAGCCAGGCCAGCAGGCCAGCGTGACGACCGATGCTTTTCCCGGCCAGATTTTCGACGGTCGAGTCGCCCGCATTGCGCCGATTTTAAAGGAAACCTCGCGCCAGGCGGCTATTGAAATTGATATTCCCAATCCCAACGAACTTTTGAAGCCGGGGATGTTTGCGCGGGTGCAACTGCAATTCGACGAGATTCCTAACGCAACGGTCGTGCCGGTGGCCGCGTTAGTTCGGCGCAACGAGCAGCAAGGCGTGTTTGTCGTGGATGAACAGCAGATGAGCGCGAAATTCGTGCCGGTCACGGTCGGCGTCACCAATGCGGAGGTCGCGCAAATTCTCGCGCCGCCGCTGTCTGGCATTGTTGTCACGCTTGGGCAGCATTTGTTGGAAGATGGCAGCAGCCTGACCCTTCCGCAGCAACAGACGCCGGATGGCGAACGCCGTCAACGTCCGGAGGAAAGACGCTAATAAACAAATTTCAGAAACGCTAAAGCAGAGCTTTCGCGCTCCTGAATTCGCATGACAACCCTTTCTGAAATAGATTTCTTATGAAACATCCTGCATATACTGGCAAATCATCTTACACGAAAACACTTAAAATAAAGGCAGTTGCTGTATGAATATACATGCATAGCTTTACAAAAATTACTTCGCTGGTTCTGTCGCCAATTTGTTGTGGAGGTGTAATTCGTTCACAATTTCGTCCCCTAATGACGGATCAAATTTGACTGCATTATTAAATGCCAGCGCCGCTTTTTCCGTTTCGCCGCGTTCCATATAATATTGTCCTAATTCAATTTGTGCCGCGCCGTAAATCGTCATGACTCGCTCAGTATCGGGGTCCATGGCAATTCGAGTATGATCCAGAATTCCGCGAAACTGGTAGCGCATCCAGACCTCCTCATCCAGAACGTCTCCCGGCATTTCGACCTTGTACGTTACGCCATTCGGAAGCAGCGGCAGGGGCAATTCTAATGAATGCACGCTGGAATAATCAAAATAGATCGGACGTTTTTGTTGTTGAGTTTCGACAATCTGCAACACGTATTCAATCACATCATCTTCTGCGACGGGCGTTTCAAGAAAAAATTCGGCGGGCATCTCTTCTCGATACCAGGAAAGGCTGAGATGTGGAACATGAATGACGGTCACGTCCGGGCGCATTCCCTCCGCAAATTGCAGATACCAGAGCGGAAACGCGCCGCTGTCCCCCCAGGTGAATACAATCGCGTTGCGAGGCAGCGAGACAAACATATTGCTGGCATAATCATAGGCCACATAATTGCGGCTGCTGTCAACGACATTGAGATTTCCCAACATCAGCGATGCCGGAAGCATCAGCAATATCAGAGAAACGCCGAACACCACGCCATATTGCCAGAAGCGGCCAAACGCGGCGGCAAGCCAAAGAAAGCCGCTCGCGACTCCCATCATGCCGATCCCGATGAGCGCGGCAAACAGCAGATAAATCGGCGCATGAAATTCTTCCACTAAAAAGACGTTTTCATCAGGAGGATCGCCGATAAAAATCACAATCAGCGCAAATGAAGCGACGGCAATTACCATTGTCGCCGTCAAGATGGGGTGCTTCCAGATTCCGTAGCAGAGGCCGATCAGGAGCAAGATCACGCCCACGGCGCCGAATTGTTTGAAGAGTGAAACCGTTTGCAATTGCCTGAAAAACAGGGAATGCACAAAGATATCAGCCATCCGTGCGAGGCCGCGCTCCTGACTCTGCCAGACCGGCGGCGGCTGAAATTCGCCGGAAGCCTCTGCCGCTCGCGGCTTCGGCGCGCGCCCTAATAGATCGTTCCAGAGCGTTGACAAGGCTTCACCACGCGGCACATCGTTGTAGCCTTCGCGCAGGACTAACCATCGAAATTGCCGCCAGGTTGTCGCATGTCCCCAGTTCATCGGCGGTTTTGCGGCGGCACGCAGCGGAATCAGGCCGTAAATTGTCAAACCCAACCCGAAGCAGAGGACAATCAAAAGCACCGGAAGCGGTCGTCGCAGAATGCGCGGCGCAGTCGCTAAGACGAGGAAGGCTGCGGGAATCGAAAACAAGATGATCGTCTGATGATTGCCAAATCCTAAACCAAAGAGATACGCCACAAGATACAGCAGCCAGCGGCGCTCAATCGGGGACGTAGTGCGTTGCGCTAAGGGCGAGAGTGGCGCGTCCGCGTGTTGAATCGTTCTTTGTTGACTCCGTCGCCAGCAGAGTAACAGCAGCATAATCAGGCCGCATAAAAAGGTGTTCAACGTATAGACTTCAGCAATAACTGCCTGCCGCCAAAGCGTCAGCGAACAGGCAAATGTCAGCCCGGCAATCATGGCAAGCACCGGTTGCAGCATTCTGGCAGGATCGGGTTTGCCGCTATTGCCGGCAGCGCGAGCCTCCTGCTCAGTCAAGCACAGATACGTCACGCCATAGGCCATCAGCGCGGCGAATGCGGCAAACACGGCAGACATCAGGTTCACGCGATACGCCGCCGAGCCGACCGGCAGATGCGAAAAGAGCCAGCCGAGCAGGACATATAGCGGGTAGCCCGGCGGATGCGCCACACCGAACGTGACCGCTGCCGTAATCAATTCGCCGCTGTCAAAAAATGACACCGTCGGCGCAAGCGTTTTCAGATAGAGCGCAAACGCGGCTAAGAGGATAAATACTCCGTACACATAGGCCATCAGGCGTTGAAAATCATGCATTGGTTTCATATTTCATTCTCCAAACAGATGATGAGAGGCGCAACATATCTATTCATTAATAATGCCAAGCCTCCGTGATTTCAGCGCCTGACAAAAATAACATGGTAACTATTTAGCCCGTAGGGCTTTTGGTGTTGTAGCAGGCGAGTTCAGCACCCAACTCTACCGCGTAGCGGTTGCTGGGGCGTATCGCCTACGGCGAAAAATAGCTAAATAACTCATGTTACGCAGCCGATTCGAGACGAATGACCGCACACTCCCCTCCGGGGAGGGG
>DF820459.1:397892-410706 GCA_000739515.1 Candidatus Moduliflexus flocculans | reverse complement strand
ACGAGCAATCACTCACGGACGACCCCACCCCTTGCCCCTCCCAGGAGGGGAATTGTCGGCGGCGCTGCGTAACATCAGTTACTTAATACCAATTGTGTTAAAAAAGATCATAATTCAGCCCGAGACTTCCGAGGTCTTCAAGACCTCGGAAGTCTGACTATTCAAACACAATTTAATATAACTGACCTTACGCACTAAGTTCGGAACGCTCATCGTGAACTCCCCTCCTGGGAGGGGTTGGGGGTGGGTTGCGGACGGAAGTGCTGCCCATGACGACACCACCCCTTGCCCCTCCCAGGAGGGGAATTGCGGGAGCGTTGCGTAACATCAGTTAATATAATTACTTAGAGCAGCCTCAAACCCCAATTCGTTTTCTTCTTGGATTCGTTGTCGTTTTTTGCAAAGCATCAATCGTACCTCGGACAAGGCTGCCTGGGGTACGATTCAACCAGATATTTGTAGAATATAACCGTTCAGAGATGAGATCGGCATGGAATTTGCATTTCATGAATTTTACATGTCTTATTGTTACATTTTTCGGAGGATCCACTGCGCAGAGAGAGACCTTTACAAGAGGAGGCAGGATTTATGAAGACCCAATTACAGCATCAACACCATATTCATCCAATAGCGCGAATCGGCATCGGTTGTCTTGTCGTATTCGCCGTATTTTTTAGTCTGACGGATATGGCGGGAGCGCAATGCACGGATATTCAGGCCTATACTTTCCCGAAAGCGAATGGCACTGGCATCTCCGCCGCCGCTCGCCAGGGATGGGATGGCGGCAGAGTGTTCGCCGTTGGCCAGGCAGTGTCAACGCGCAACTCGCTGCGACTTCGCTACACGGCAACCTACGGAAACGAACGCACAGCAGGCATAACTTATGATTTCGGTTCGCTCTCCGTGGCGAAAATCACGATGACCTATCGTTCGGACTTTCCCTCGACGCAAGACGCCTTCACCGTCTCTTGCGGAAAAAATCAAGCGCAAGCAAAGGTCGTCGCCACCCTCAAAGGAAGCAAGGTTGGCAAAAAAGTAACCTGGGTGACGCGCGAGGTGACGCTGACGCCAGCAGCGTGCGGGGTAAACAACGATTTAGGAAAGCTGTATGTGCAATTACAAAATATTGCGACCGGCACCTTGAACAGATATCAGGATTTTGATACGATCCGGTTTCTCTCGTGTCCGTCTATTGCGTTTGCCGATCCCATAACAAAGGACCCGATCGCTGCTCTGTCCGTCAACGCGGGCGATACCGCCGAGGTGTTAGCCTGTCTGACGGATGTTTCCATCGCGCCCTCGGCCAATGTTCCGGTGACGCTCTCAAAATCCATGTCATCCGTCACATTAAGCACGACGTCGTTGACTATTCCGGCCAATAACACCTGTACCTCCAGCACCGTCACGCTGACGCGAGGCACGACCAATCCGACGGAAACAGGCACAATCACCGCGACGACAACCGCATATAGCTCCGCAACGTTAGTCGTCGAGCCGGGGATTGTGTTTAAAGATTCGTCAACAGGAAGTGTATTAACGTCGCTGGATATTGATGAAAATGGAGGAAATAAAACTGTAAAAGTCTGCCTGCCATCCGCTCCCACGACAGCCACGACCGTGACGCTGACCCCAAGCGCGACCGATTCCCGCATCAATATAAACACCTCAGTCATCATTCAAGCAGGCCAGACCTGTGAGAACCTGACGATTTCCGTGAGTAATAACAGCCAGGTTGATGGCACGGATAACACCAACGGCGATACCATCGATCTCGACGCCAGCGGCGGAGGTTATGAAGGGACGCTGCCGATCTCGATTACCGACGACGAAGCCGCGGGCGGCGTCTGCACGAAAGGCGCCTGGGATTGGACGATCATCGAGCCAGTGATTTACGAGCCGGGCGCAAAAATTGCGTCAAAAATTATCACAAATTCTTGCAATCAGTGGAATGTTGAAAAAGGCTCGTTTTCTGCCACATGCAGCGATAAGACCTGCTGCAAAGGCACGTCGCAAGACATGTTTTCTGATGTCACGTATGGCAGCGCTTTTCTTCCTGACGGCTCTCACTCGACCGGAGTGTTAAATCCGGTGCCAGCAGAGGTGGATTTTAATATCGTCTTTGGAACGAATCCAGCAATAGTTGCCAACGAAATCGGCAAACGGCTCTGCATCTGCGTGAAGAGTGAAGCGGATAGCAATCCGGAGACGAATATAAAATGCCGCCCGGTGTTGGTTCGCGTGCCGATAAATAATGTGTATCACCCGACGTTTTTTATGACCGCGTCGTATGACTGGATGCACAACTTTTACGATAACAATATCGAAAACCAGAACACGTACACCGACTCCGATACTGATAACTTCAACCGGATTATTATGACAGATTCGAACCTGTTTCCGATTTATTCCGCGTTAAATGGGGATCAGGATTTTCCGAATATTTTTATGCGCAACTGGTCGTCTGCCTACACCTCGCCCTATGGCGGCAGTGGCACCAGCCCATCAATCAATGATTACATGAATCGCAGCGTAGCGGCTGTTGCGAACTTCATTCCATATACGAGCTATATTTATTACGGATATGGCGCAAAATCTGGCACAAAAGCCGTCGGCCTCCGCACGTATATGGAATGGGTCTATGCGGTTGATCCTGCGAATAATAATATTCGGAGATATAAATTTATGAAAATCGCCGATGACGTGCCACCGACATTGTTCTATGATCCGGTAGAGGCCGGAGATGCGCGCGATCAGACGGGCGATTCCTGCACCATTACCAATAATAATGGGGAATGCAGTTGTTGTAAAGAAGACAAGTGGGCAATCCTGACGGCAGCTCAGACAAGCTGTACTGGCACGTACACGAATTCTAACGGCGTCTCGACAACCACGAAACCGGAGGATTTGTTTATCACCTATTATAAACAGCAGGATGGCGGCGTCACATTTCCACAAGCCAATTGCACGGCGACGACAACGCCGCTCAACCCTGGCTTTAAAGTCAAACTCTCGATTCCAGCGAGGGATATTAACAAGGCTTCAACCATTGATGTTCCATTCTCTATCGAGGGCGTGGCGCACGACAATTCCGGGACCATTATGTTCGTGATCAATCCAGGCGCTCCGGGATCAACCAATGGCGCATGCACCAAAAACTCACCGGAATATGACAGAGGATCAAATTTTGACTGCCCGACACTTAAAACCCAAAGCTATACCTTCCCGAACGTACCGACATCGTGCGCAGATTGTTTCGGCGAATATTGCCAGATGACGGTCGGCATTTATGAATGTAAAAATCATGGAAACTGGGCATTTCGATTGCCAGGAACGTATCCTCCTGATCTCCAAGATAATGGATACCGCATTCCTGTTGAAATGATGGATACCAATCCGACAGCCTGGGCAGCCATGTCACCTGCTCAAAAAACAGCAACAATGGAACGACGCTGGACGAAAATTGATCGTTATTTAGACACCGTGCCGCCGCGCTCGTACCCAGGCTATACCGCGTTTAACAGCGGCAAATGGGCGCCAGGCTATGGCTCGACCAGCAATAAGACGTTCAATGACGCCAGCAACGTGCGCTTCAAAGACCCGCGTGACATTGCCGCGTACCGCGATTACTTTGACATCAAAAATGGCGCGCCGACCTATATCTTCGTGGCGGATACGGGTAACTCCCGCATTCAGGTCTTTATGAATGCGACCGGCGTGGCGGGCGACGTGAAAGCGCGGGCGCCGATTCGCCCAGTACGAGTCAAAGGGCCGAATGCAGCGAAAGCGGATACCAATGAAATCGGGTTCCGCGCGTTCCCCAACATGACTGGAGGAAATGGCCGTCGCGGCGACTGGCGCAACTACACCACGTTTTCTGGCGCGTCGTTCCAGCCCTACACCGCCGGGAAAGGGGAATTTTACTTCCCGCACGGCGTGGCAGTGGATCAAGACCCGGACAGCCGGGATGTCTATCTCTTCGTGGCGGACACCTACAATCACCGCATTCAGGTCTTCCGCGACATCAGCGGCGTGTCGAGTCAAGATATTAAGACCAAAAACTTTGACTTCAAGCTCGCGGCCATGTGGGGCACGTACCCGTTGCAAACGTCAATTCGCGTCATGGCGCAGCCGGGGCCGTATAACTTCCGCTATCCGAAAGGGGTGGCGCTGGCCCGGTTCAAAAATAACTCCTCGTTCCTGTATGTGGTGGATTCGAAGAACTACCGCGTCATGCGCTATCTGATCGGAGAATCGCCGGCGACATTGAACGCTAGCAGAAAGGTGACGAACAGTGGCACCGGGATTACCACGGTGCAGGCGGATGCCGGATTCGGCTATGACGCCGTCAAAGGCACGTTCAGCCGCCGCCTTGCCAGCGTGATGGGCAAACCGATGATGCAGCATTCGTTAGAGCCAGGTTTCCAGAATCCGCAGGATGTGGCGACCGGTTACTCCGGCTTTTATCTCTACACGGCGCCATTCGGCAGAGGGGTCGAATTTTTGAATAACTACATGGTATATGTGACCGACAGCTCTCGGAACGAAACCTCGATCAATCCGCGACGCGTCAGCATGCGCGTGATGCAGTTTATTGACGTGCCGGAAGGGTTCTCATCCATCACCGGCGCCTGGATCCCGTGGGAAACCACGCGCAATGCGAAATTCAGCACCTACACTGCCGCACGCATGAAAGAAGGGACAGCAGCGATCAAATATCATAACCTGAAATTAGGCCAGAATCCGTTTGGCTTAAAAGGACCGAATGCGTTCCAATTGTACAGCGGCGGCGTCTATCAAAGCAAGGCGAATTATACGGGTTCAGGCACATCGGTGGCCGTTGATGATCTCGCTGGCATGACGAATAACGCCGGACAGGCCGGGTATTTCACCGACCGGCCATTTGGGATTGCGGCGCTGCAATGGAATACGCTGAAGCCGATTGATGTGCGTGTGGTGGATTGGAGCGATCCGTCGGAAAGCGCTGATTACACCGCCAAATCGTTCCGCGATGGCGAAAAAATCAGCCGGACGCTTCCGTTGCGAATCGGCGTGGCGTCGCGGTATCAGAATTTTGGCAAGCCCTTAAATAAACGCGCGGGATTCAAAAACTCGTCCACCGTGCCAAATCTGATCGCTGGCGCGTGGGATGCGCAGTTTGCGGGGCGGGTGCATATCTTCTGCTACGATCAGGCCGGAAAGTTTACGAATTACACGGCGCTTTATCCGCAGATGGCGGCGCGCCGATTCTCGCCAAATAACGATGTGTATCGTCCGTCCTATCTGCTGCCGAGCGGCCTGGCTGGCATTCCGGGAACCAACGGCTGCCCAAGCAAAGGGTTGGTGAAAGTGGTGGCGGAAGATAAAGATTTCCCATATAGCGGACGCACCGGCACCGTCTTTTATGGGATTCAATAAGAGGAGAACAGGCCAACTCGGCCAGCGTGCGTGAAATACACGCGCTGGCCTGACGCCTGATGAAAATGTATGACACCAACACGTTTACGCACACCTCGCGGCGTAACGATCATTGAATTATTGGTCGTGGTCGCGATTATGGGCATTCTGACCATGCTCACGCTGCCGAACATTCCGGAAATCATTCGCGGACATCGCTTGCGGACGGCGAATAACGATCTCGTCTCAAAATTGCGCTATATCCGCGGCTTAGCGATTACAAAAAATCGTCAATTGCGAGTGACCATTGATACTGATAAACGCACGCTCTTAGTCACCCAATTAGCGTATCGAGAATACAATCTGATTGATGAATTAAACAACTTTGACATCAATAAAGCGCTCACTGACGAGACAACTACTACAGGCAAGCCTGCTCTGCAAGATTTTACGATCTTCTCCGAAGACGAGCAGCCGTTGTTAGTCGTTCCTCGCTGGGATAGCGCGAAACAGCCGATTTATGAAATTCCGATTAACTATGATGTGCTGCAAACAGATATGCCAACGAGTATTTTCAAAAAGCAATGGTCAGCCATGAGCGCGTCGGAAAAAAACGTGATTATCCAGAAAAGCGGCATCGCGTCCATGATCGTGGAAGTGAATGGCAAAGCAGCGAATCCGGCCAATTTTACCTTTCAACCCTCCGGCATTATTAATGAGAATCGGGTTGCCATCGGAATTGGGTCGAAAGCCGGAACGCCGATGAACGCGATGGGATATACGATTACGGTTTATAAAGGCGGCCAGATTACGTCGTCGAATCTATAAGTGATGTTGCAGTGTCACTGACAATTGCCCTCCTGGGGCAGGGCTGTTACGTTCTGTTTTCCGCCCTGAAAGGGCGCTGTCATATTAGTCCAGGGCGTCAGCCCTGGAAAGATCAGGGATGACGACCCTTTCGCTCTGAAAGGGCGCCTCATGAGCTGCCCTTTCAGGGCGTGATTGTCGAACCCGTCAATCTTCCCAGGGCTGCGCCCTGGACGACTATGACTCGCGCCGTTGGCGCGTTAAGAACTTCACAGCCCTGCTCCCAGGAGGGGAGTTTGCGACCGTTCGCGTCGAATCTGCTGCGAAACATCAGTTCATATCACAAGTGAAGGAGAGCGCGTATGAGACACGAGAGAACAACCGAAAAGGGGATGAGCTTAGTTGAATTATTAGTTGCGCTGGCCATTTTAGCGGTCGCCTTGACGCCTTTGTTAGGCATCTTCATGCATGGCCTTCGCACGGCGGAAAAAGCCCATAAATTGACAATCGCGACCTATCTTGCGCGTGATTTGGGGGAAGAAATCCGTTCCTTGCCCTTTTGGGAACCGTCATCCTCATTAAATCAAAATGTTGTGCAAAAGTTTTATCCGTATGTCAGCACGACGCCACAGCCATTTGGCGTGGATACCAATGATGGATTCAGCGCCACCACCGGACGAAAAGCGTTCGACGACGTGGATGATTTTAACGGGTGGTGCCGCGGAATCGAATGCGTCTGCGCGTCAGTGACCCCGGCCGATCTGTGCAAAAATAACACCGACCTTGAAATGTTTGACGGGACGAAATATGACGGCTTAAATGGACGCCCCAAATATGATGGCTTTACGCGCAGCGTAAAAATCTATAATATTATGCCCCCCACAGGAACGGATGCGCCTGAACATAAGATTGATTTTAACATTGACATTGCCAAATTTCCAAAAGCGGATCGGTATAAAACCTTTCTTCTGTATGATCTGCGCGATGCTCAATTGCAGCTTTATACCACCGTGCCAGGGTTGAGCCGCATGAAAGTCATCGAGGTGAATGTGAAATACAAGGGGCCGATTGCGGCGGGCGTAAATTATACCGACCGCGGGATCGCCTTTTTGCCAAAATCCCAATGACGCGGGTTGGCGTTGAGGTAGAGCATTATTTAGCCGCAGTGAACATCAGACAGGAGTGTCACATCTTGATGTGACGGCGAAATCAAGATTTCGCACTCCTATTTTAGAGGAGATTTGCATGAAAACCACGAGACAAGAACATGGGGTAACGCTGGTTGAGATGTTGGTTGTTGTCGCGATTCTGAGCCTCGTCATGGCTGGCATCTATGGATTGCTGAACGCGGCCTACCAATCCTATATAGATTCGCGCCGCCGGATTGAAAGCCAGCAAACGGCGCGAATCGTCATGGATTATTTAGTCTTTCGCTTGCGCGAGATTGATGGCGGGCGGAGCATTGACACGCCCTGGAAATGCTTAGACTGTCATAATGCCGGAAGAGCAACCAGCCAACTGCAAACGGTAAAAGACAATATTCCGTGCGTTGAGGATGTGTCCGTTCCGCGCAAGATTTTGCGTTACTCGTTAGCGTTAAATACGCTGCCGGCCATTAATGCCCAATATAAGATTCCGGCGCAAACAGCGATGACGGCAAACAATATTAGTTTTGTGGCGGATTTATTGCCACTCTACGGGTTTTCAGAATCGTTCACGGAACGCCCGAAAACATTGATCGCCCGAAATGAAAAGTGGGATTGGAGAGCCATCGGCGGCGATTTAAATGCGAACGGCAAATATGACAACGGGGAATTCGAACTCCTTGAAGATTTAAATGAAAACAGTCAGTACGATTTTTTTGGCGAAGATTGGAATCTCAAGCTCATCAAAGAGAGCGATAAACCGTTTTACACACTTGTCGAGGCGATGAATTTTATGACGTCAGCCAGCCCATTTACGAAGGATGCTCGCAACAAGCTTAAATATAACTATTCGATTTATGATGACGAGGGGTATCAGGATGCCCCGATTGCGACAGGCATCGTTCGGCTCAACATTCGCGAGGTGCCGCGGTATGACAATCTGCCGACCAAGGTCTCAACACTTATTCCAAACCCGGATACCCCGCAGGTAGATCGACGCTGCCAGAGCAGGAGCAGCGCCACCGGCTGCCATGGCAGTTCAGCATCTGGCGGAGCGGCGGATGTCTATGGCGATGCCACTGACATGAGTCTTGTCCGCTTTAATGCCACGCATCCGCATTGGAATCTGCGCGGGTTTGTCATTGAAGTCACCGCAGGCGCCTATAAAGCGGGAAGAACGCGCTTGACCACCATGCAGCAGTTCGTGGTGCCGCGAAACCTTGAGGTGAATAAGTAACTGACGTTACGTAGCGTCGCCGACAATTCCCCTCCTGGGAGGGGCAAGGGGTGGGTTCGTCATTGAACGTTTCCTCGCGTCGGCAACTGACGCGATGCGAAATGTCACCCCCTGATATTCTGGAAGGGTGGGTTCGTCATTGAACGTTTCCTCGCGTCGGCAACCCCTCCCAGGAGGGGAAGTGCGGTATTGTTTTAAATAAGCCATCTTTTTCCGTAGAGACGCCCCGGCGGGGCGTCTCTACAAATCATATTGCAAATATAATCGTATTTATCATCTGCAATCGCGTTTTGGCGCTATCATAATAACTGATGTTACGCAGGCAGAAATGCCCGTCTCTTCGACCTCACCCCCTTGCCCCCTCTCCGAAGGAGAGGGGGAACACCCCTCCCCTTTGGGGAGGGGCAGGGGTGGGGTGCGTAACATCAGATAATAAGTGTGTTGTATAGGAGTATGCATTATTCATCTGCCGAATTTCTGAGTGCATGAGATGAAGGGAAGGTATTTTCCGAATCATGCGCACTGAAATTCCGAGGGAACATGTATGAAACTGATCGGTCGAGACCATTCACGAGGCGTCGCGTTATTAGCGGCCTTGTTCGTGCTGATGGTGATGAGTATTCTGGCAATTGGCATGTTAGCCAATGTTGACGAAGACCTCAAAATCAGCAAAAACTATGAAAATTCGGAACGCGCGTTAAAAATCGCCGAAAATGGTATTCAAATCGCGCGCGAGAAATTTTTCGATGGCGGTTCGTATGCCAATTTAACAGACACGACAAAGCCGGTGACCTCAGTCAATGGGTTTATCAATGGCGGCTACTTTTTGACCTACCTGACGTCAGGATTTGCCGGCAACGAAACCTGGGAACAATGGCGCTACAATTTCAACTTAAGCGGCAATAACACCGAAAGTGAGATCACGGCGCCGTTATTTACAGTCTGGGCCACCGCGAAACCCGGCACGAATGGGCGATGGGACGGAAGCGTTTACTATCTCACCAATTTAAACGGGATTGTCGCGACAGGCGTCTTTTTCCCGATAGAAAACACCGCAAACGGCGATACGAATCTTCGAACACATCATGAATACACAGGAACGTATTTAAGCGATCGAAGCCTGGTAGGCGGAGGCCAAACACTGCTGGGAGTCAAGATGAGTCCGACAGCAACCTACACCCGCTATAAAGACCGGCAGACATTGCGCGAGCAGGTCATGTATTTCACGTATAACGGCCATCCGACCGCCATAACCTCGACATCTGCTGACACGAGCAGCACGGTCAGACTGAGAGCCGTCAATTTACTGGATACCGATACGACCAAGTTAAAGCTCCTGTGGGAATTCGATACCGGCTTGCATGGCTTTGGCACTGCGCCGACGCTTTTTGACCCGACGCCGCCTGATCCCAGCGATACGGATAAGCGGCATCGCGGCGATGAAGTCATCTATTTTGCCGTGATCTCTCAGGGACGTCCGATGACGAGTTCTGGCACAACCGGAACAGCAACCCAGACCCCGACGGCAGGCTGGAACTATGCCTATAGCTATCCTTCTGGATTGACCAGAACGTTTAATATCAATGGAGCCTATTACAGCGCCAGTGTGTATCCAGAAAAATACGGCGATTATCCAGAACAAATTTATCTGTTCGCGGTGGTTGATACGGGCGCCGGATACAAATTAAAATGGGCGCGTCCGTTCCCCGATCCGGATGTGGCCGAGTGGACTGATTATCCAATAGAACACGCCACCGGCACCACCGGGCAGCGCTTTCCGTTTGTCGGGCGGCCGTCGGATATTGCGCCGTATCCATTGGAAGACGATTTATTGACCGATTATCGCGATGGACCGGGACGAAACTATCTCGGTTCTGCCAATCGCCATTATGATCAGCAATGGAACCAGGTGCGCGGCAATATGGGATTTAGCGAGCCATTGGCATGCAGCCCGCCGGTGTTGAATATCTTATACCGGGATAGCACTGGCGCGTTGACTGAAAATTATCAAGATGCGACGGCGGCGAGCAAAATGAACCCCACGATCAATCTGTATCTGATGTTTTCCTTTTATTCTCGCGTTACCTATGTTGATGGCGGCGGAATACCGCTCTTTGGCGGCGATACTGCCAGCGGTGGCTTCGTCAAAAGCGTGAACAGCAAGGATGGATGGGGAGGGCCGGGGTATCGCAAGCCTGACGCGCTCCAAACTCGCGTGGTTGCGTTGCGCGATCGCCTTGTGGCGGCCAACGCGACGCCTGCTGACGACATCGCGACCGGAGCTTGGAAATGGAATCATCCGCGCAGCCGGTATCCCGAACTCAAATGGGTCTATCGCGTTCCGGGGTGGGATCCGAACGAAACCGATGCCATTCCCGCCACCGGTTATGGCGAATACTCCTGGGACACCTGGTTCGACCAGCATATCGCGCCGATGGTCATGACCCAGACCACAGATTCTGATGATGGGGACGGCGATGGGCTGCGTGGGGAACAAAACGTGACGTCCACCGGGGTGACTATTGATCGCGGCACCTCGTTTTCTGCGATCCGCACTACGGCTGGAAAGCAGGATCGCTATCCGGTGGTGTACGCCAACTATCGCAGCACCGGCTTTCCCACAGGCGGCGGCGGTGGTACCGATACGCCCACAAACTATAATGCGCTTGCGGCCCCAACGCTTGCCCAGGGCGGCGTCGCTGGCTTCGCCGCTGGGTGGGACGATACGCGGGCCATGGTGATGGCGATGCGCGATACGTGGGACGACTATCGCGCCGGAGATCGCACGAACATTGTTGGAGCGTCTAACGCCAATCCAGATCTCTCAAATCCGGTCGAGCCGTATTGGTATTACTCGCAATATGATGGAGCTAATGGGCCGAATGCGGATAACTATAAATATCAGGATCGCAATTTGATGGTTGTGTACAACTCGACGCTGAAAGCGCCTTTTCAAAAAGGGGTGCAGGTTGGCTTTCCGCGCCCGTATTCGTTCGCGGAAAGCACCTGGAAAGCCAATGTTCGAGATCTCACGGACACCACAAAGGAGTGGAGCCTGAAAAAACAAGGATGGGCAGACGTGACAGATTTTGATGCCTCTGCCAGCAGCAAGGACTATCCGTTTGATTTGGATATCGAAGGCGAAACGATGGCCATGTGCTCGGAGTGCATCAATGGTGATGGGCTGCTTGTGTTTCCGTTTAATCTTGATTTGACGGGGGCAAGCGGAACTCAACGCGAGGATTTGCGGCTGCATGGCATCAACGCCCGCACCGGACTCCATCTCTGGGATTATCATACTGCCGCCTCCTGGTT
Source organism: Candidatus Moduliflexus flocculans (assembly GCA_000739515.1). Taxonomy (GTDB): domain Bacteria; phylum Moduliflexota; class Moduliflexia; order Moduliflexales; family Moduliflexaceae; genus Moduliflexus; species Moduliflexus flocculans. The sequence goes on along the minus strand of DF820459.1, from coordinate 398,808 downwards.
AGGAGATAACGCAAACAATACGCCAGGAATTGCGAATGATAAAGTCTTTTTAGCCTACATGAAGTATGGCGCGGAAACAATCGCCGCAAACCGTATTGCCAAGATTATCGTGTTAGATGCCGCCGATGGATCGGAATTGGCGCCGGCCAAAGCGGTTGACGCGGATGCTGATGCGGTGCTCCTCCCGCCGACCATTGCAAATGGCATGGCGTATATTGCCACGTATAAGCATGGCGGCAGCGAAACCAGCACGGAAAAATACATCCGCCTGTTTGCCATGTCGCCGATTATCCGCCTTGTCTCGACAGCGGTCTATCCCGCGCCATATAAGACAAGCGCGGCGCTCCAAAACTACTCGACCCTCTTGCTCGATCGCGACGATGATTACGTGCGCCAGCGCATCCGCTCATCCCGACGGAAAATTCAGGTCTGGATTACCGGCAATACCAGCCGGTGGGAAGAGATTAAAGAGAATATCGAATAGCCCGCCTCATCAGCAGTTTGCAGCGTCAGCCCTGCCAGGATTTGCCCTGGCAGGGCTTTTGCGTTCTGTCATTGCGAGGAGTGACAACGACGAAGCAATCTCGCAGGTATCAGGGATTGCTTTGTCGCTGACGCTCCGCGTGGAATGCCTGAAACACGCCGCTCTGCGGCGAAGCCGGACGCGGAGTGTCCGGGATGCGACATTCCACGCGGAGCATAGAACGAGAGGCAATTTCCCCCCAACCCTCACCGAAGGGGAGGGAGTCTCCCCCTCTCCTTCGGAGAGAGGCCGGGGGTGAGGTGAGAGAACTTAACAGCCCTGCCCTCCTAAGAGGGGTTGGGGGTGGGTTGTAAAAAATATGTTAGGAACTCATGTTACGCAGCCGATTCGAGACGAATGACCGCACACTCCCCTCCGGGGAGGGGTTGGGGG
>DF820459.1:379984-397803 GCA_000739515.1 Candidatus Moduliflexus flocculans | reverse complement strand
GGGTTCTTGACACGAGCAATCACTCACGGACGAACCCACCCCTTGCCCCTCCCAGGAGGGGAATTGTCGGCGGCGCTGCGTAACATCAGTTAGGAAGTAAAGCGGTGGTACGTAAATATTCACGAACCCATGTTACGCAGTAGAACCGAGGCGCTGACCGCGAACTCCCCCTCCTGGAAACTGGGGGCTACGTTCTAATTTCGCCGGAGAGCGGCGTGCTCAAGGCATTCCACGCAGAGCATGGAACGAGAACGTAAACTGACGTGATCAACTTGATATAAGAACCCACCCCTTGCCCCTCCCATGAGGGGAATCGCAGCACGAGAACGTAACAGCCCTCCAGGGAAGGGGTCGGGGTGGGTGATCAAAAAAACGTGAGGAAACCGAGGCGAGAACATAAAAAAAACGGCAGAAGCATGATGCTTCTGCCGTTAATCTGACTGTCACTTCTTACTTTTTCAACTTTCTGCTGAACCCAACCAATGCCAGCAATCCGCCGCCTAACAACAAGAACGTTGCCGGTTCTGGCACATTGGAAACAGGAACGCCCTTCGCAGTAACAGAATATGTCGAACCATCACCAGCGGTAGGATCTGCTATGGTCGCGCGAGTATATTCACCGCCTGCCGTTGTGATATTAAACGCTTCTGCGCTTAACCCTGCCCCCATAATAGTATACGTTAATGGAGTATAATCATAATTTAATACTGCGTCACCAACAGGGTTCGTAGCAAACACAAAGCTAAACCCATATGATGCAGGAGAATTCTGCATAACATACCCATCACTTGGGGTCACTCCATCACCATATAATCCTGAAAAGGTCAGAGAATTAAAATCTATCCCTGAAGCAAGGTTAAAAAACCATTCTGTCACATACGCCGTAGCTGAAAGGTTCGCCTGAAGTATCAATTCAACAACACCATCTGAAATGTCGTTAAATGTGGCTGTCAGCAAAGGATTCGTTCCTGTTCCATCTTCAGACAGCGAAAACGTCAACGCTTGCGCAGAGGTTGTTAATATCACCATGCTGGCAGCGACCAATAAAACCGTCAGTAATTTTTTCATAATGTTTTTCCATCCGTATGCTGCTGTCTTGCACATTGTGTACAACACATGCACCATAGAATTCGTGATTTTATCCCGCGTTTACAAACAAAATAAATGAATAAATTATTTAAAAAGCCACTCGGCTTTTTTCAGGCAACCCGGCCATCTTATTCTCCTCTCAAGGATAAGATCCGTAGCTTTCCGTCTTCACCTCGCGGCGAATTTAGTCTTTTCTGAAAATTGCCTGTTGCCTGTATAATATGCACATCACATGCCAACATCACGGTCTCATGATTTTTTTTAGGCGCGCATCCGGCCTTGCCTTACGTTTTCAAGCAAAGCCACGCCCTTCTCCTGCTGGCGCAAATGGGAAGAGCGCAGGGCGATAAGGCAAAAAGTGTAAAGATTCCCGACACCCCAAAGATCGTTTGCTGAAAATGCTCAAAAATAAACCGTTTGCATAACATTGACGCTGTCGAAAAGTTTTACACTGACGTGTTCAGTTCTTCACGTTTTTTGATCCCCCCACCCCTCCTAAGAGATAGGGCTGTTACGTCCTGTTATTGCGAGCGGGCGTCAGCAACAGATTTCCGAGAGAATTTAACAATCCGGCCTTCTGGAAGGGGCAAGGAGTGGGTTGCAAAAATATGTTAGGGCGTGAGCACTTATGTGAAAAGAAATCCTACTGGTGGTAAAAAAAAGAGCGCCATTTATGCGGAGCGTGGAACGAGAACGTAAAACGGCGTTTCAACGAGGACGAAACAGAGTTTCGTCCTACAAAAACACAACTGGTACGCGATGTGCATCTTGAGAAGAAAACCCACCCCTTGCCCCTCCCAAGAGGGGCAAGGGGTGGGTAAAAAGAGAAATTTCAAAAAATTGCGCATCGCGTTTACGAAGAATGTCACCTTCCTGCCGTTTCATGTAACGACTGCCTTTCCCCTTCTACAGTTTGTCAACCCCGGGCAACCCTCTCGATATTATCGCGTACTGATATGAAAGCAAATGCAATTCGCATCCGATCTCCCTTAAAAATAGAGTTTCACAACCCTGCCGCCGGAGCGTCTCTACCGTCATGATGCAAATATGTTCGCATTTGCCGCAACTGGGACAATTACAAGCTGTTATATTGCACCGGAGGTCGAAACTCCAATTTCGACCTACATAAATCGCTCTTTTTCAGACACACTCCCACGCGAGTTTCTCTTCATGCAGACAAAGTATCTCTTGACACCTTTCGCGTTCTGCGTATAGTAGTTATATGCAATGTGCAACTTTTCGAAATTTATCTGTTAAACAGGCATCTTTCCCCCCCCCTTGTCCCTCCCATGAGGGGAATTTGTGCATCGGGAGTCATCGCATTCCCCTCCTGGGAAGGGCAAGGGGGGCTCATATCAAGTTGCGCATCACCTTAGTTATATAAGGTGATACACTATTTCTATCACCTTGTCAAAACACTAGAGAACATTTTTCTTTTTGAGGAGGACTTTTTCAATATGGCCGCGAAACAGTTTCCAATTGATTTAAACGTCCTCAATGTCATTGCGCATCGTTATCGCTGGTTGTTAGTGACCTTAACCCTGATTTCGGTCGGCGTATCCTCTGTGATCGTCAAATCCATGGTTGATGTCTATTCTGCCTCAATCATTATCTTCGTCGATCCCGAAAATGTGTTGGGAGGCATTGCGGAAGGCGTCGCCGTCTCAACGACTTTAAATGACCAATTAAACACGTTGCGCCCGTTGATCCTCAGCGATGATTTTATCGAGCCGTTTGTCATTCAGGAATTAGATATTCGACTCAGCGACGTATATACGCCGCCGCTGCGGTTACGATTTATGACGACCGTCTTAACAGGCGTGGATGAGGTCAAAGATATCGTCAAGCGCATCTTCGGTTTTCCGATTTATAAGCTGACCCAGGAGCAAAAACAGGCGCAGGAACGCCTCCAACTGATTAGCATCCTCAAAAAACAAATCGTCTTGACGCAAAGCCAGGGACGCTTGCTCACGATTGGCTACAATGGGCCGAATGCGACCGCCTGTAAAAAAATTGTCGAAATTGTCTCCAATAAGTGCCGCGACCTCTTGCTGCGCGGCAAAAATCAGGAGACTCGCGACGCATTGCGGTATATTGAAAGTCAGTATAATACCGCAACCCAAACATTAGATGATTTAGAGCGCGAATTAGCCAATATGCGCGTCGAACAATTCGACAAAGGCCCGGAGGCCAAAATTGCGCTGCTCCAGCAACGCCAGGCAGCGCTTGACACCATTCGAATCCTGACTCAGGAATCGGAATTAACCAATTCAAAGAAACAAGAGCTTGAATTAGCCAAAGCAAAACGCCAGACCGTCCTGCGCCAGGATTCAGATATTGTGGCAAAACTTGCCGAACAATCCCGCAATCAGGATGCCATCTCGCTGGAAGAATCGAAGAAGCGCTTGAATGAACTGTTAGAACGAGGCTTCACCCAGGAATGGCCGGAAGTGAAAAAATATCAAGCGCGGATTGCTGAACTGGAAAGCTCGCTCAAAACGCAAGTCGAAAAAGACCCTGAATCGGAAGAAAAGATCTTTTTGGCAGACCCGATTTATAACGAATATTATCGGCAAATCAAGCAAATCGAGAGCGACCAGGCCTCGACCAATCTTCAAATTCAGAAATTGCAAACCAATATTGGAATTTATGAAGAAAAATTAAGAGCGATGCCAGAAGTTGAAAAAAGTTTTGCCGAAATCACGCGAAAGATTGAACTGCACGAAGACCTTCAGAAAGACCTCGCCAAACGGCGCGAAACGGCGCGGGCGACGATGGAATTAGAAAAAAGCCGCGTCGAAACGCGAATTCGCGTGTTAAGCCGTTCAAATCCGAATGAGCCGATTGGAATTTCGCCGATCATCATCATGCTTGCGATTTGCCTGATCGGGCCAGGAATCGGGGGGGGCATTGTTTTTCTCGCCTATTATCTGAATTCATCGGTAAAAAACCAGGACGATGTGCAGACCGAATATAACTTGCCAGTCATCGCGATGATTCCCAATACAAACTTTAAGCGAGAGTCAAAAAAATATCGCACCTGGCAGAAACAGGCCATGAAACGTCTTGGGCGTCTTCCTTCTCAGGTGAAACTCACGCTGCCGTTTTCAAAACGGCAAGTCGCCGTATCGTTCAATCATCAGCCGGTTGAAACGCCCTCGCAGGAGGCATTGACGCAAGCGTCCTCCTCCAAAGGCCTGCCAGCCCGACCGAGCAATGATGCGTTTGCCGAGTTCGCAGAGGATATCCACAACAATCATGACGAACCCGTTGAGATTGAGTTGTTTAATTATACGATTAAACGCATGCCCACTCCCCCGACAGCGAGCATCGAGTCGCGCCTTATGGTGACGATGCTGACAAATCCCGAATCGCAGGCCGCCGAAGAATACCGCCGGTTATGTTTTAATGTTGAATGGGGCTTGAAGGAAACGTTATCCGGGCCGTGCCGGACCATTTTAGTCACCAGCGCTCTGCCGAACGAAGGCAAAACGCTGACGGCGATTAATTTGGCCTCGACGTTAGCGCGAAATCATAAAGTGTTATTGCTTGACGCCAATTTCCGCAAGCCCTCTATTCATCGCGCCTTTGGCCTTGAGCCTGGCCCCGGGATTTCGGATATGTTGGAGCATCAGTTATGCCCATCGGTGTATTTTTCTCCGGAAAGCCCGAATTTGAACATTCTTCCAGCAGGAATCGGCGGGTGGCATCCGGCGGATTTATTAAGTTCCAAGCCAATGACGCAATTTTTAGAATCAATCAAAGGATCATCCTATTTTGAATATGCGGTCTTAGATGTGCCGCCCGTATCGCTCATCCCGGATTCTTCGATTATTGCGTCAAAAGTAGATGGGATTGTCTGGGTCATCGAGGAATTGCATACCGATAAAGACGTGGTGCGATCCGCGCTGGAACGCATCACGAATCCGGCGATTCTCGGCGTGGTGTTGAATCGCTCTGAGCATCATTCGTTATCCAAAAAATATGGGAAAATTTGGAAAGAATATCAACGCGCACCCTGGCGGCAATCTATAACCTCATAAGCGCTTACTTGTCTCTATGTCATTATATACAGCGATTCCATCGTTATTGAGCGCCATTACGTTACTGGGGCTGAGTCTTTTTGTCATCACGCGCAATATTCATAGTCTCATCAACTTGAGTCTTGCGCTCGCGCTGATTGGCGAGACGGGCATGCAAATCTGCCATTATTTCCTTTTGCGCTCTCAGGATATTTTCTGGGCGCAGCTCTCATTTGCGGGAATGTGGCTGGTTCTCAGCAGCCTTGCGATTTTCAGCGTCGCGTTTTCCAGACAGCATTACCAGAACGAGCTTCGCCACTGGAAATGGATTCTTGCGATTATTGCCGTTGGCTCAATCGGGTTTTCGCTGCTCGGCTGGCAAGGAAAGTTGTTCGCCCCATTCGTCGTATTTTCCTCCGAGCGCGCGCAGGTCTATACGTTGCAACCCGCCGGACATTATTTTCTCTTATTCACGTTTTTCTGCCTGCTCTTCATCTTGCATAATCTGGAAAATACCTATCGGAACGCGCCGGTTCTCATCCGGTGGAAAATAAAATTTCTTCTGTTAGGGATTTTTGCGTCGTCATTTTTTTATATCTTCCTGATTAGCGCGATCTTATTATATAAAACAGTCCGCATCGAATATTGCGTGGCAGAGGCGATGATCATCCTCATTTCATGCGGGTTGATCGGCTTTTCCTTAGTGCGGCACCGCTTGATGGATACTGATGTGTTTATCTCACGTCAGGTTGTGTTCAATTCGTTTGTGTTGTTTGTCGTTGGCGCGTATCTCCTCACGATCGCAATTATCGGCTACCTGATCAAATATAAACTGATTCCGCCGCAGTTCACGCAATTTTTGATCGCAGAAATTTTTATGTATGTAGCAGTCGTCGGATTGGCGGCCTTTCTGTTGTCTGAGCAAGTTCGACGAAAAATCGAACGATATATCAGCAAACACTTTTATAAACATAAATATGAGTACGACGAGGTGTGGATTGCCTTCACGCGACGGATTGGTTCGAATATCAGCCTTGAGACGCTATTGCCACAGATAACGCTTTCCCTTCAGGAAATCGTCAACACTGATCGGGTCTATCTCTTTTTATCGGATGAAAGCAAACGCGCGATGACGCTTGCCCAGAGCACGTTTCCAATAGAGTATCCACTCTCAATCCCGATGGATTCTGCGCTCATGACTTATTTTCAGCAAACGGCAACCCCAGAAGTTGACACGCAAATTTTTAATGCCAGGCCAGAATTCCAGGCGATCAGTACGGAATCGCGCGATCTGTTTGACGAGTTTTCTATTGCATTATGCGCGCCGCTCAAAGTAAAAGATCATTTTTTGGGCATGCTGGCGATTGGGCCGGAACGAACTGGCGAGCAGTACTCGCATGAAGACTACGATCTGTTACATACGATCAGCGCGCAGGCTGCCAGCATGATTCTCAATGCCCGCTTGATAGAAAATCTTTCGCAGGCGCGCGCGATGGAAACATTCCATAAATTTTCCGCATTTATTATCCATGATTTGAAAAATGCCGTCCAGAATTTGTCGTTTGTTGTCCAAAACGCCGCGGATTATCTCGATGATCCCGAATTTCGCCAGGATGCGATCACCACGATCTCCGATACCGTGACGCGGATGAATGACATGATTACCCGGCTCTCTTCTGTGCCTGAAAGATTGGAGTTGCATGTTACCGACACGCTTCTCCTTCCTTTTTTGGAAGATATTCTGAAAAAATCAAAAGTCAGCAAATTCAGCCATATTCGTTTGCATCTTGATGTCGCTGACCCGAACCTGACTCTCCCGCTCGATCAGCGCCATTTTCAGAGCGTATTCTTTAATCTGTTGTCGAATGCGGCGGAAGCCATTGGAGATCGCTCCGGCGAGATTGAGATCCGCGCAGTTCGCGCGAATGGCGCGATAGAAATCTCCGTCAAAGATTCTGGCAGCGGCATGTCAGAGGAGCATCTCAAGTCGCTCTTTACGCCCTTCAAAACAACAAAGAAAAAAGGCCTGGGGATTGGTCTATATCAATGTAAAACGATTGTCGAAGCCCATAATGGAAAAATTTTTGTTCACAGCGAGGTCGGACAGGGAACCATCTTTCGCATAGAACTTCCCGTATGACGCACTACGCAATCTGACGAATCTTCTGACATGTTTGCATAGCGTCTCGTTCAAGATGTTGGCGTGTGTTGCCGATAATAGGCGTTCACGCAGCAACTCGATTTGACGTTTTCAAAACACGAATTGTATGGAACAGGACAAAAAACGCGTAATTTTAACGGTTGATGATGATGCGAATATTCGCAAGCAGATGAAATGGGCACTGGCCAAAGAATACGAGGTTTTCCAGGCAGAAGACCGCGCGTCTGCAATCAAAATCTGCCAAGAAGCCCTTCCCGGCGTGATCACTCTCGATTTAGGGCTTCCGCCTGATGCCGATGGCTCATCAGAAGGGCTGAAAACATTAGAAGAAATTCTCCGATTAAAACCAAAAACCAAAGTCATCGTCATCACGGGAAACCAGGAAAAAAGCATCGCCCTGAAAGCGATTGAGCTTGGCGCGTATGACTTTCAAAATAAACCGGTTGATCTCGAAGAATTACGGGTTGTGCTGCGTCGCGCCTATTCGGTGCATGACCTTGAAGAAGAACTCATCCGTTTACGCAGCCAAAAAGAGCGCGAGCATGTTTTCGAAGGCATCATTGGAGAATCAGCCGCCATTAAACATATTTTTACCATTATTGAAAAAGTCGCGACGACAGATGCCAGCGTGCTTGTGACCGGAGAAAGCGGCGTGGGAAAGGAACTTATCGCTCAGGCCATTCATAGCCGCAGCCTGCGGCGGGACAAGCCGTTTATTCCGATCAACTGCGCCGCGATCCCTGAAACGTTATTGGAAAGCGAGTTGTTCGGGTATGAACGCGGCGCGTTTACCGGAGCGAATGCGCAAAAGGTCGGCAAGCTGGAGTTAGCGCATGAAGGGACGCTCTTCCTCGATGAAATGGGCGAGTTAGGGCAGCCTCTTCAGGCCAAGCTGTTGCGGTTTTTACAAGATCAAATGATCGAGCGCATCGGCGGGAAAAAGCTCATTCAATTAGACGTGCGCGTAATTGCGGCGACCAATCGGAATCTGGAAGAAGAGATTAAGACCTCGCAATTTCGCGAAGATTTATTTTTTCGATTGAATGAAATTCATATTCATGTGCCGCCATTGCGACAACGCGAAGGGGATGCCCTCTTGCTGGCCAATCTGTTTTTACATCGGTTTGCGCAGGAAAATAACCGTCAGATCAAAGGATTCAGCACGGACGCGCAAAAATTGATATTAGATTATGCCTGGCCGGGCAATGTTCGAGAATTGCGCAGCCGGGTTAAACGCGCGGTTGTCATGTCTGACGATACGATGATTCGCCCTGAAGACCTTGATATTCGAGCGAATACGCAACCATTAACGCTCAAAGAAGCGCGAGAGCAATTGGAATACAAGCTGATTTCCGAAGCATTAGACCGGAATCAGGGGAATATTTCGCAAGCGTCAAAAGAATTAGCGATCACGCGGCCCACGTTGCATGACCTGATGAAAAAATATTCGATCACAAAAGGGGATTTTTCAGGATAACAATCGGCGAGAATTCTCTCAGAACTGGCCTCCGCGGTATTGCCAGGAAAACACCGCGGAGACATTTTTTTACGTCCGTCACGCATTAGAACAACGCATAGACGAATGGCGCGACTGCCGACCCTTGCGTCAGGATAATCAGTAACCCTAACAAAACGAGCATAATCACAATCGGCCCTAACCACCATTTTTTACGTTCTTTCATGAATTGCCAGAATTCAGACAAAATTTGTATTTTCCCAGCCATAAGATTTCCTCACTTTTATATCGTCGCAGAAAACATCTTCTTCCACTTTTATTTTTTTCGCCCGCCCCATTTTTGTCAATCAAAATAATTATGCCACTTCTTACTGAGCCACTTTATCGCTGTAAACGCGACTGAATTTCTCGAATCGTATGTTCGACCGTTTCTGAAAGCGCGGCGTCTAACGTCGGCAGCAAGTCGCGCAGCCGATTCAAGGTGGCTTGTTCTCCCATTTCAGCCAATGCCAAGGCGGCGCTATCCGAGACTTTTGGGTCTTGATCTTTTAAGGCTTGCACAAGCGTTTCGATGGCCTCATGAAATCCCAGATGTCCCAATGAAACTGCTGCCATACTGCGCACGTCGGCCTGTCGATCTTTCATCAAATCTTTTAATGGCGCCAGGCTCAATTTCGATGGGATCATCCCCAATGATTTGGCAACTCCCCAGCGAATATCCTGGTCGCGATCTTTGACAAAATGGACTAAATGAGAAATGGCTTCCTCGCTATGCGTTTCGCCAAGCGCTTCGATCAGGCTCCATTTAATTTCCAGGTTTCCGGATTCTAATACGGCAATAAGTTCCGCAATCGCCTCCGGCGTATGAATTCGGCCTAACGATGAGGCGGCTTGCTGCGATAATTCACGGTGGGGGGTTCGCAAAAATGGAATGATGGCCGCGACTGCCTTTTCAGAGCGGATTTCCCCTAACGCAAAGATCACGCTGATTTGAGTATCAGGCGACTCTGTTTTTAATAACGACAGCAAGCGATCTTCGGCAGCCTGAATGCCCATTTCGCCTACGGCAACGGCGGCGCAATTTCTCACCGACTCATCCGCATCGTTCAACGCGCTCAGCACCGCCTGACGCACGCGTTCAGACCGCACTTCCTTTAACGCGGTAATTGCCTTTCTTCGGGAATCGGGGTCTTCAGCTTCTCGCAAAATGCGAATGAGTAATTTTTCCGATTTTTCCGATCCGATTTTAGCCAATGCGGCAGCGACGCAGCTCCGCACATGCGCGTCAGGATCATTTAATGCTCGAATAAGCGCGTCTTCAGATTTTAAGGATCCGATTTTCCCTAACGCGACTGCCGTGCCGCTTCGAATATTCGCATCTTTCGCCTGTAAAAAGGGAAAAAGAGGTTCAACAGCGCGATCAGAGGCAATCTCCCCTAAACTGAAAATCGCCGTTCCCCTGACAATCGAGTCGCCATCATGTAAGGCTGAGAGTAAGTAATCTACGCCATTTTCCGATTTAATTTCTCCCAGGGCGGTTACCGCTTTACGACGAATTTCGACATGTTCGCTTTTCAGATAACTTTCTAATTTTTCTAAGATGCTCATAGACGATTCTCTCCTTTATAGCTCCTTTTTTAACTGATTTCGCATGTATTTATACAGACAACGCGATATTTTAAAAGGTAAAGCGAAAGATTTTTTTCATCATTTTTTTTCGAGTGTTTCAGGAATTTGTTCCCATAATCGTCCTCGCACGATTAACCATCCCGCCAGTACAATGAGAAGGATACTGATAATGTGTGGTACGCTCAATTGCTCGAATTTCAAGTTATCTGCGCGGAAAAATGAAACAAAAAATCGATCAATTGAATAGAGTCCGATATACAAACACGCAATCAATCCATCGCGTTTATACGGTTTTTTACGAATATTCCAGAGGAGCAGAAAAATACAGAAGTTCAACCCCATTTCATATAACATGACTGGATGAATCGGCGTATCAGGAAATTCGCGTCCGGCAATGCTTTCCGGAGGAAAGATGATGCCCCAGGGCATCGTCGTTGGAATGCCATGCGCGTCGCCATTCATAAAATTGCCGAATCGTCCGAACGTCTGCCCCAAAATCAACGCAGGCGCAACGACATCCGCCATGCGCCAGAACGGAATGTGATGGCGTGTCACCAGCCACCACCCCACCAGCGTTCCGCCGATGACGCCGCCATGGATTGCCAGGCCGCCATGCCACACCTTCACGATTTCCCACCAATTATTACGATAGGCGTCCCAATTAAAAAAGACATAATATAACCGTGCCCCTACAATGCCGCCTAATACGCACAACATCACAAAATTCATCGTCTGATCTTCCGTGATCAGAATCTGTTTTCGACGAATTTCGCGTTGAATCAACGGCAATCCGCATAAAATGGCGATGGCATACATTAAGCCATAATAACGAATCTGAAGCGGGCCAAGTTCGAAGAGTATCGGATGCATAATATATTCACACTCGCGAGCAGTTTCCGTGAGAACACGACATATTCAAAAACACGCCATGAAAAGACTTGACTTATTCTGATAGGTCATGATATACCTTCTTATATGTTTGCACAGCGTCATTCAACGGTTTTTCGACCTGAATTACAGCAAGATTTGCCAGACACGCGCGTGGAAATCATTGCGAACCATTCCGTTTGACGTAACCATAATAAGTGATAGGAAGATTGTCAACCGAAAAAGACAAAGAACGCAAGAATTCAATCGCCAGAATTCGTCATGCCTGCCATAAACATTGAGAATTGTCTCGTGTCTATTTTTTGAGAAATATGCGCTGGAAGATTGGTGCGTTTGCATAGCGAAGGAGACCCTTACAGATGGCCAGAGTAATGATAGTGGACGACAGTAAAGTTGTTCGTCACTATTTGTCGCAGATGGTGGAATTGGCAGATCACACTGCCATTCAAGTGGAATCCGGAGAAAAAGCGCTGGAACTACTTGAAACGCGAGCCAAAACGGAACCGACACTTCTCCCAGACCTGATTTTTATGGATGTGTTGATGTCCCCTGGAATGAGCGGGATTGAGACGACCAGCAAAATCAAAGCCAGTCCGATTCCCGCCGTAGCAGAAGTCCCTGTTGTGTTCTTGACAGGGATTGGCGAACAAGATATCGTCAGCAAAGCCTTAGATGCCGGGGCCATTGATTATATGGTCAAGCCCTCAAGCGCGGAATCGCTCCCGATTTTTTTAAGCAACCTGCGGAAAAAACTTGATCGGCTCTTGACCATGAGCACCCGCAGTTTGAAGCGTGGCGCGGGCTTGATTGCAGATTTATCGAACGAATATCTTCCGTCCCTCCTCCAAATGCTCCATCTGGAAGATGTTTCTGGCTATGCGACCCTGACCAATCCGAAAAAAAAGCAAAGCGCCTCCATGCATATTCGCTACGGAAACATTGAGCATCTTGTGTTGGTAGATACGTCCAAAGGCATGAAAAACCGGATCGAAGGCGAAGAAGCGTTTCGCGCGATGGTCAAATGGACAGAAGGCGTGTTTTCATTTGGACGGGCGGACCCGGAAAGAATGCCAAAAGGCAAGCCAATGAACCTTGTCACTCTGCTGTGCGCGGTGGATAACAAAGAAATCGCCGGAGTGACTGGCGCTGACCAGGAAGCTGCCGCGGCTGCAATCCCGTCAGCGCCTGAATTCGAATCGTATGCCGCGTTTAAGGTCAGATTAGAGCAGGAATTGGTCAATTTGATTCAAGAAACGCAAGTCCATAGCATTTATTACGTCCGCCTCAATAAGGGGAAAGCCGCAATTTTACTTCAAGGTCAGGCCGAAAACACGGCAGCAGCGGCATTAAAAGTATTTACCGATAAAAAAGACTTGATTTCTTTTGTCAAACAGAAAGCACCTGATCTCGATAGCGGTAAATTCAAAGAAATTTTCTTCTTCCTGGAAACCGGATACATCGTCATTCGGAAGGGGACGCGGATTGATTATGTTGTGCTCATCGGAAATGATCAGGATAATATCCGACAGGGGCGCTTATCTGCTGCCCGCGCAGCCACGCTGATCCGCAAGGCCGCCATTGATCGAAGAAATAAACGCATTATGTATCAACAATCGCATTCAGACGCAGAAGATGACGAGGAATAATATCTCAGGAAACAGAGCGGAGCGATTCCGAACGTTATCCTCTTTGCCTGTTTCATACTGGGCGGATTACAACGCATGTTAAAACGAATTTTAATCGTGGATGATTCTGAGATGACGCGGCGCTTGATCTCGACTGCTATCAGGCGCTTTGGGGATATTGAATATGAAGAAGCGAAAGATGGCTTCGAAGCCATTCAAAAATTAGCCACAAAAGAGTTCGATCTTCTGTTTGTTGATATTAATATGCCTAATATCAATGGGTTGGAATTAATTGATTATTGTAAACAAAGCGACCATTATCATGCAATTCCAATTGTGATTATTTCCACAGAAGATAGCCTGAAAGATCAAGAAAAAGGATTGGCTCTCGGGGCCGCAGATTTTTTGATGAAGCCAATTCAGTTAGATCGACTTATTGAGGTTATTAAACATACGATCGGTTAACGACGACACAGCAGAGGAGAACGTCGCGAGTTAGCAACTCGGACTGTTCGAGCTCCCGGCATGATCAATCAACAAGACATTGATGAATTGACAGAGGTTTTTGTCGAAGAGTCGCAAGAAATCGTCGAAAATCTGAACAAAGACGTTCTGGAATTGGAAAAATCCGTCGGGAATGCCGACGTAAATAGGGAACTGATCAACAATATCTTTCGTTATGTTCATACCCTGAAAGGCAATTCCGGATTGGCTGGCGCAGATAAACTCCGTGACCTTGCCCATAAAATGGAATCGCTGTTAGACCGGTTGCGGAAAGAAAAAATGCCCATGACCCAAAATGTCGTTGACATTTTGTTTGCGGGCATTGATCGCATTGGCGCGATCCTGCAAGAAGTTATCAGCGCAACAGACCAGGGCGTAGTGATTGCTGATCTGGTTGATAAACTCGATATTCTGCTTTCTGGAAAAGAATCAGAAGGTGGCGCAGAACCATCCATCACGCATCCGTCTGAAAAACAACCGATGCCATCGGCAGCAGCGACGATGGGATCACACCAGACGCCCTCATTCCCCACCTCAACCAAAACGATGGGCGTTCCCGGAGATCGCTCGTTAATCGCCATTCCAGAAGATATTCGGCGAGTATTGACAGAATATGAAGAAAATCGGTTAGTTGAAAATATCACGCAAAAATGCAGCATTTATCAGGTGATCCTCAACCTGCTCATGGAAGGATTTGAGCACGTTGTCAATAAAGTCATTGAACAACTGAATTCTACCAGTGAAGTCATCGCCAAAGTTCCAAGTTCGAAACGTTTGCCAGGCTACGATCTGCAAGTCCGCATTATTTTCGCGTCGATCTTGCCAGAAAAAGCCCTGACCGCATCGCTTGCCAGTTTAAAAGAGCTTGAAAGTTTCTCGCTGACGTTGCTCATCGCCCCGCAAGGCGCTCCAGAAAAAAAAGAGAGTTCGCCCGCCATAAAACCAGCAGAACATCGCCAGGAATCTGCCGCTCCAGCGAAGAAAGCGCCCATCGTGCCGGAAAAACCTCACCCTCCCGTTGAGCCAGTACGCGCCGCCGAAGCAACTAAAAAGCCTGTTGAAGCGCCAGTAAAACCTGTCGCGCCAGCCCAGCCCGTAAAAGATTTGTCGGGCGATCAGACTGGCGGGAATATGGTGCGGGTGGACATTAAAAAGCTGGACAATTTAATGAATATTGTGGGCGAATTAGTGCTGGCAAAGGCAAGGTATCTTCAGTTCGAAGCGGAATTGGAGAATATCGCCAGTCATAAGACGCTGCGGGATAATCTCAAAAAAAATAATAAGTCCACCTCGAAAAAATTGGAAGACCTTCGAGAAGCCATTCTTCAAGTCCGCATGGTGCAAGTCGGGACGCTCTTCAGCCGATTCCCAAGAATCGTCCGCGATATGGCAAAAGACGAGGGGAAACAGATTCAATTAGTGCGAGAAGGGGAAGAGACCGAATTAGACAAAGCTGTTGTGGATGAGATGGGCGAGCCGCTGATTCACTTAGTCCGTAACGCTGGCGGACATGGCATCGAAGACCCTGAAACCAGGAAAAAATCAGGAAAATCTGAAGTCGGGACGATTACGTTGCGCGCGTATCAAGAAGGGAGTTATATTGTCATTGAAATTCAAGATGATGGCCGAGGAATTGACGTGAATGTGCTGAGAGAAAAGGCCATCGAAATGAACCTCATGGAACGAGGCGCAAAACTGAGCGATAATGAAATTCTGAATTTTATTTTCTACCCCGGCTTTTCAACAGCCAAAAAAGTGACGAACACTTCCGGGCGTGGCGTGGGCATGGATTCTGTCAAAGAAGCGATTACGCGCTTGAAAGGCATTATTGATATTCATACCGAATTGACTGTTGGCACAAAGTTTATTGTCAAATTGCCCTTGACGCTTGCGATTATCCAGGTGTTGCTCATCCGTATTGCGAACCATACGTATGCCATCCCGCTTTCAACAGTAACGGAAAGTTTCAAGCTATTCCCTGAAAAAATCGAATTAATTGATAATCAAGAGGTCACGCAACTACGAGATACCGTGCTTCCGTTACTGCGCCTGAGAGAGGCATTTGGCCTGAGCGCAGATAATGGGCGTCCCCAACCAGTGTCTCAAGAATTCGGAGACGATGGACAGGCGCGGCATTTTGTTGTTGTCATCGGCCTGGCTGACCGGCGTATCGGCTTGATCGTGGATGAGCTATTAGAGCAGCAAGAAATTGTGATTAAGCCATTAGGTCGGTATTTAGCGAAAACCCCTGGTTTTGCGGGCGCAACAACATTAGGAAATGGGCGAGTCGTCCTGATTCTTGACGTTGTCGGACTTATTCAAAGCTTAAATACCAAACATCGAGCCAATTTGAAACGGCATGCGGAAAAAGGGGCTCCTGTTGCGGAACGTTCAGCATTATCAACCGTCTCGGAAAAAAGCGTTGCCGTTCGCTAATCTCCGACGATCTTCGAATCAATTATGGAACAGACCGTCTCGAATACCTCAGCGCAATCGCCAACGCAGGCCAAAGATGTTTTGCCAGGACAACAACATGACAGTCTGGCCGCCGAAATCCAGCAAGTCTGTTTTATGCTTGCCGGGGGAGAATATGCGGTAGATATTTCCCTTGTGAAAGAAATTATCAAACCGACGATGGAACCAACCCCGGTGCCGCAATCGCCGTTTTTCGTTCAGGGCGTCATCGATCTGCGCGGAGACATCGTCCCAATCATCGATCTGAAAAAGCGCTTTGGCGTGGCGGATCACACGCCGGCAACCAGGATTTTGGTGATTAAAAAAGACGATATTATTGTGGGATTCTTAGTAGATTCGGTGACAGAAGTCATCCGCGCAAAACGCAGCGCCATTCAGGAAGCGCCAGGCAAAGTGGTCGGGATTGACACTGAATACATCTGGGGAGTCACCAAACGAAGCCAGGAAAGCCATTTGATCATGTTGCTGGATATTGACAAAATTCTCAAAATTGAAAATGACCAATCAGCGCGACAAAGCCAGGATATGGCATGATCAAAGTCTGTCATCTCATCACCAAACTTGAATTAGGCGGAGCGCAGCAAAACACGCTATACACGGTGAGTCATCTTGATCGGCAGCGATTCCTGCCGATCCTGATGACTGGCCCGGAAGGGCGACTAATTCAGGAGGCCGAAGAAGCCGGGCATGTGCGGAAATATTATATCCCCGAACTTGTCCGCGAAATTCGGCCAGGTCTTGATTTCAATGCGTTTCAACGCTTTCGACATATCTTGCAGCAAGAATATCAACAGACATCGCAACTCCCAATGATTGTTCATACCCACAGTTCGAAAGCTGGCATTCTCGGTCGGTGGGCGGCAAAATCTGTCGGCATATCTCCAATCATTCATTCCATTCATGGATTCGGGTTTCATCGCGATCAACGACCGTTGATCCGTCAGTGTTATATCGCGTTAGAACGGCTGACTGCCCGCGTGACGACCCATTTTATCGCTGTTTCTGCGGTCAATATCCAAACTGGCGTTGATTTGCGGCTCTTTTCGCCTTCGCGCGTGAGCCTGATTCGCAGCGGGATCGAAATTGAGAAATTTCAACAATACGCCCGCCTCTCACACGCAGATTTCGACGCCTGGCGCGCGCAAAAACTCTCAGCGCTTGGATGGCCGCAGAATAGGCCGCGCATCGGCATGGTCGCCTGTTTCAAGCCACAGAAAGCGCCGTTGGAATTTGTGCGAGTGATCGAGCGCGTCGCGGCGCAATTCCCTGATGTCCACGCCGTGATGGTCGGAGACGGTGAATTGCGGTCACAGATAGAAGCGCTTATTCAGGAAAAACAATTGCAGCGTCAGATCACATTAGCCGGATGGCAGGCGGACATGCCCGAAATTTTTCCGCTCTTCGACATGCTTGTCTTAACCTCGCACTGGGAAGGTCTGCCACGTGTCTGTCCTCAGGCGATGGCAGCAGGGCTTCCGATTGTCGCCACGCATGTTGACGGCATTCCTGAAGCTGTTATTGATGGTGTGAACGGGTTTTTAAAAGCGCCTGGGGATATTGATGGATTGGCCGACCAAATCGTCGTTCTTTTGCGTCATCCAGACCAGGCCAAAGTCATGGGCAGCGCCGGGCAGCAACGCGTTGCTGAATTTGATATTCACCGCATGGTACAGCAGCAAGAAGAGTTGTATCTTCGATTAACACGGGCAGGAAACGTAAAAAATCAGCCCGAATGAATACGGACGCAGAGAATCCAAGCTATGAGCGATTATATCTTCGAATATCTTCTTGAAGGGATTGTGGCCTTGTTCGGCATGTTATTCGGCAGTTTTTTGAATGTCTGCATTTATCGCATTCCACGAGGCGAATCCATCGCGTTCCCCGCCTCGCATTGTCCGAATTGCCAGCACCCGATCAAACCATACGACAATATTCCAGTTGTCAGTTTTTTATGGCTGCGCGGAAAATGT
>DF820459.1:315598-379859 GCA_000739515.1 Candidatus Moduliflexus flocculans | reverse complement strand
CCAGCACCCGATCAAACCATACGACAATATTCCAGTTGTCAGTTTTTTATGGCTGCGCGGAAAATGTCGCTCATGCAACGCAGCGATTTCCTGGCGTTATCCAATGGTCGAAGCCCTGACAGGCGTCCTCTTCTGGTATATCGTCCACCGGTATTCATTCACCTGGGCGGCTCTGGCTTATACGGTGTTTACCGCTCTGCTCATCGCGATTTCGTTTATTGATTTAGATCACATGATTATTCCCGACGTTCTTTCGCTCCCCGGCATTGCGCTCGGTATTGCAGCGTCATTTGTTATTCCGCGTCCCTGGTATGACTCGTTAATCGGCCTCTTCGTCGGTGGAGGCATGATCTGGATTGTCGGCTCTCTCGGCGAGCTTGTGTTTAAAAAAGAGGCAATGGGCGGCGGCGATGTTAAATTAATGGCAATGATTGGCGCATTTTTAGGCTGGAAAATGGTGCTGCTGACCATTTTTTTTGCCTCGCTCATTGGAGCAATCATCGGCATCGCCATGAAATTAGCGACAGGCAACGAATATATTCCCTTTGGCCCATTTTTATCAGTCGGTGCGCTCTGCGCATTATTTTTCGGCGAAAATTTTTTACAATGGTACTTGACCTTTTTAATTCCATCAGGTTAAAATACATACCATGAACGCTCAAACTCGTTCCCCCGGCGTGACGCTGGTTGAGTTGCTTGTCGTTGTCACGATTATCGGATTGATTGCGGGCATCGGCATACCAAATCTCGTTGCCTACATGCAGCAACAGCGGCTCCAGGCTGCGGCGCTGAACCTGGCCAATCACCTGAACGCGATCCGCCTGCTTGCGATGTTAAAAGGCGTGCCGCATGAAATACAGCTAAAGGATTTCGAACATGGCAATTATTACCAGGCCGTTGAAAGCAATGGGGATCGAATTGTATCGGGAATTGGTCGAGTGATGCTCAACAGAGAATTCGCAGGGATCAAGCTTGTTAAAATTCCCGCGTTCGGCAAACTGAAATTTTCTCCAGCAGGAACATCAGCGAGTACAACCATAGAATTAGAAGGCAATCAGAAAACTCGCATAAAAATCATTGTTTCAAATGGGCGCGTGAGGATAGATTCCTGATAGATTGCCCTTCAACATAGAACACTATGACTAAAAAAGAACTTGAACGAAAAATTGCCGCAACCTTGCGGAAGGCCAATCGGCTAAAAACACCGCGCCTCCAGATTGCAAAAGTGAATGAAGCCGTCTCTATTTTGCAAGCCCTCATGCAGCCTTCTCTGAATGTTGTTGCGGGCGCGGGGCAGATTTCGCCTGAACAGCTTTCCCTCTATCTTGAATTGTGCCAGGTACATAAGCTGAAATTTCAGATGGATGGATTGTTTCAGAGTATCAATGCCGAATTAAAAAAGATCGCGCAGTATCCAGAGAGCATGACGCATGACGTGTATGATCGCCTTGTCAAACGTCTTGGCACCGTCTCTGCCATCGCGCCGGAACATCGCGATGCGCAAGAAAAACTGGAGCTTTTGGCGCAAAGTTACCCTGAATTTGCAGAGCAGAACCGCCCGCAGCAATTCCTGATTGACATTACCCCATATCAAGCGGATGAATTGATTATTGATTTGGAAATCCCGCTACAGGAAATTACAGATCACGATCAATTGCGCGCCGTGTATAAACCCTATCAAACCGGTTCGCGCGAACCTCGAAATGATGAAACGGGAACGATCTGCCAACTTCGATTCCCCCTGAAACATGTCAAAGATTTCGAATTGTTTCATGAAGAACTTCATACGCACGCGACCTATCATGTGATTGTGAATAATTTGCCATTGGAAGAAAAAATTTTTAGCACATGGTTCCAATGCTATAAAAAATCGCTAAAAGCCAACACGCCGCAATACTGCTATGGAGCAAGCCCGTTTTCGCTCAATGTTTTTGGCTGCCATAAGCTTGATATGCCTGATGTCGCCAAAAGCATCGAGTGCTGCTGGTTTCATTATGGCGAGTTAGACGATGAGACCGGCTTGTTTATTATCGCCACTGATCGCATTGCGGAAAGATTGCGCAGGCAGTTATACACGTGCGGTTTCTGTCCGGCATTATCGCAAGAAAAATTATCCATTGGCCTTGCGCTTCTCCCTAAATACGTGAACCCAGAATGCGACTCGCGTTGGCAGTATTTTTATCAAAATGATGCGCGTGCCGGAGTGCTGCCAGCCGGGCATGATGTCGCAATTTCGCTGACGTCGTTCACCTCGGATCAGCAAACATTTCCCGATTTAGTTGAAGTGAGTTCAACCCCATGCGTTGGCAAGGCGCTCCAATATTTAGCGACTCGCAATCTGCGCGATCTTCAAGAGGTCTCCTATACTCACCTGGTGTCGTGTGTTGCTTGTGGCGCTCCTTATCGCCCACAGACAATGATCTGTTCGAAATGCAAAAACGAATTCTGGAAGATTGCCTTGCGCGAAATAGAGAATGTCATTCCAGCCATCCGCATGACGCAAGAAGTTATCTTATCCGCGTTGCCGGACACGCAATCACAGAAGAATGCGCGAATTCGCCAGGATATTGGCGGCTTACCGAAACCTGAGCCGGAAGTCATTGTTGTTCATGCCCCGGAAGCGCAGACTCCGCCAGTCGGCATCGCGCTCAAAAAACCAACGCCTCAGCCCCCAAAATCATCATCAGTATCTTTTGACGCATTATGGCAAGACCCGGCAGTGCAAGAAATGCTTGCGCCAACGTCGAACGAAGTTGCGGCGTCAAAAGACGAAGCGAAACAGCCGCCAGACGAAATTCACGCGCCGATAATCTCAACTCCTCCCGCTGCCCCGGCGGTTGTGGCAGAAAACGTCTCGCTGCCGTCAACTCTCTCTGAACGCTCAAAATCTACAGCCCCGGAGCCGACAGTTGTTCAGGATAAAGAAGACGCGCCGCGCCAACGCCAAAGCGCGCCTGTCAAAATGGAACTCCACGAAAAATTGCGCGGCTTAATGTCTAAAAAATATCGCGAACGCAAAGCTATCGAATACGCCTTTGCAGAGCCTGAAGATTTCAGCCTTTCCTCAGAGCCTCATGAAGCCCCTGTTGAAGATATTCCGATCTATACTCGCAGCGTGGCCCAACAGATCGCAGAATCTCCGCAGAATGGACAACCGCAGGGTTCTCACGTCTCGGCAGACGAAGACGTGTTGGCGGCAATCAAGCAATTACGCCCGCGCCAGAAATCGGATTTAAGCAAGCGCGGCGTGGTGCGCGTTATTTACCACGCCACGACAGATATTGAAACCTGCCCGTTGTGCGCGTATCTCGACGGCATGGTGATGGACCCGGACGATCCGGCCACAGATATTTTCAGCCCGCCGCTTTTCCCCGGCTGCTCCTGTCGCCGCACCTACGTTCTGAAAACTGAAAAGCCAAGCAACTGGCCGGAAGTGACGTTTCAGTTTCCGCCCCAAAAACTCCTGGAATTTTTGGAAAAATAGCGATCTCGGAATAGTAACGCATGAACACGAGGAGTCTGAAACAGCTTGATTGGCAGACGCTTGGCATTTTAGCCGGGATGTTTTTGATCGCCTTGATTTTTTGGAATACGATCTTTATCTATCCGATCAAGTTGTTTGTCGTGATTTTGCACGAGTTCAGTCATGGATTAGCAGCGATTCTCACCGGTGGCAGTATCGTCAAAATCGAGGTGGATCAACGCATCGGCGGCGTCTGCTACACGCGAGGCGGCTCACTGTTTATTGTCGCCAGCGCAGGCTATTTAGGAAGCATTCTCTGGGGCGGGTTAATTCTGATTATCGCATCGCGCACCAAACACGATAAAATCCTCGGCATGGCCATCGGCGGCCTGCTGATTCTACTCTCGATTCTCTATATCCGCAATCTGTTCGGCTTTCTGTTCACTGCTGGGTTTGGCGCAGCCTTAGCCGCGATCTCGTATTTTGCCAGCAATCACATTGTGGACATGTTGATGAAATTTCTCGGCATGACAAGCTGCTTGTATGTGCTGATTGACATTAAAGAGGATCTGATTCAGCGCACGAATATCGGCAGCGACGCCGACGCCATCGCGCAACTTCTCGGCGTTCAGGCGCTTTCCCTGCCGATTGGCATCTTCTGGATTCTTTTAGCGCTCGCGGCATTCGCCTTCTTCCTCTGGATTTCCAGCAAAGGGGAAACAACGAACAATCTGTAATATGACGCCACTCTTTCAAAAAATTGATTGCGTCCAGTTTTACGTTCCCGATCTTGAGGCAGGCTTGACGTTCTATCGCGACGCGTTAGGACATGAACTCATCTGGCGAACGGAAAATGCCGTCGGCCTGCGCCTGCCGGAAAGCGACGCGGAAATTGTGCTGCAAACCCAGCGGCCACAACCTGAGATCGATCTGAAAGTGCCGTCTGCCGATGCGGCAGCGCAACAGATTGCGGCAAACGGCGGAAACGTGCTTGTTCCGCCATTTGAGATTCAAATTGGCCGGGCAGCGGTCGTTGAAGACCCCTGGGGCAATCAGTTTGTCGTGTTAGATACAACCAAAGGTCTATTGCTCACTGATGATACTGGTCGTATTCTTGGAAATAAATCAGACACCAACGAACCACCTGCCTGAATTACGTATCCTTATAGCATCTGCAAAAAATTTTTTGACGCCCGCAATGACAACGCAAGAATTTTCCCGCGATTAGCGTTGTAAACCCTCTCTAAATCGGCTGTTAACGCGATATTTTCACGAATTTTTTTTGCCAAATCTCTCTCGATTGCTCTAACATATATCTGAGCAGTCAGGCATCTTGACGGCATTTGACTGCTTGCCCACGGCCTCATGTGTGAATGTATTACACCGTTGCATGAATTCTTAGGAGTGCGAAATCTCGATTTCGCCTGTCAAATCGAGATTTGACACTCCTGTTAACTCTTAAAAATTAACGCACCCATGCAGCATATTCGCTGATGATGCAAGAAAATATCTGATGTTACCGGGAGCAGAGCCAATGGACGCAAATTATCAAAAACTTCAACAAGCCATTGATTTCGGGCAGGAAATCGAGTCTATTCAAGACCTGGAAACCCTTTTAGGACGCATTCTTTCGGCATCCCGACAGTTGACGAACGCCGACGCCGGAACTGTATATATGAAGCATGAGGAGAGCCTGATCTTCAGCCAGAGCCAGAACGACACACTACAGAGCCGCCAATCCGCCGGAATTGGCCTGATGTACAAAACGTTTACCGTGCCGATCAATCGCCGTTCAATTGCCGGATATGTCGCCGCGACCGGCAAAACG
Source organism: Candidatus Moduliflexus flocculans (assembly GCA_000739515.1). Lineage (GTDB taxonomy): Bacteria > Moduliflexota > Moduliflexia > Moduliflexales > Moduliflexaceae > Moduliflexus > Moduliflexus flocculans. The sequence continues at coordinate 374,568 of DF820459.1, read as the reverse complement.
CTGAACATCCCGGATGCCTATCTGCTCAATGGCGATTCGCCGTATTCGTTCGACCGGTCATTCGATGAAAAAGTTCGCTATCGCACCCAATCTATGTTAGCAATGGCGCTCAAAAATACTGCCGGAGAAATCGTTGGCGTCATTCAATTGATTAACGCTCGCAATGAGCAGGGCAGCGTGATTCCATTTGTCAAAAGCGATATTCCTATCGTGCGCATCCTGGCCGATAACGCGGCAATGGCGATTGAACGGGCGCAAAACACGCAGACTGAAATTTTAGGCATGATTCGTTTTCTGACAGACACTCGCGACCCGGAAGAAACCGAGGCGCACGTGAATCGTATCGGCGCATTTTCAGTCAAAATTTACGAAGCCTGGGCAATCAAACGGGGTGTTTCGCCAGAAGAGATCAGCACCAAAATCGAGCGTTTGAAAATGGCAGCCATGCTGCATGATATTGGGAAATTATCCATTCCGCAAACCGTTCGCCAGAAAACCGGCAACCTGACGGCAGAAGATTACGAAATCATACGGCAGCATACCGTCAAAGGCGCAAAAATGCTCATGGCCTTTGCGCAAACGCCTTACGAAATTGCGGCAGCGGAGATTGCGTTAAATCATCATGAATACTGGAACGGCACGGGATATCCGGGGCATGTCAATATTGAAACCGGACAGCCGCTCCCAGGCTACGAGAATGGCGGAGGCAAACCACGCGGCAAATGCGGGGAAGAGATTCCAGTCTTCGGGCGCGTGGTGGCGATTGCCGATGTGTATGACGCGCTATCGTGCCGCCGCGTTTTTCGAGAAGCGATGAAGGAAGATGATGTGCTGCGGACGCTTGAAAAAGGGGCAGGACGACATTTCGACCCCGACATGATTGACGCCTTTTTCAGCGGCCTCGACACGATCCGCGCCATTCGAGAGCGCTTTCCAGACGAAGCCGCCGCATAAACGACACGTTGTCAGACACTTCGCAAGTGTCTGACAACTTTCATGCTATTTACGCCACCTGCCGGATCGCCCAATCCAGCGCGGCTTGCAACATCTCCTGCGGCGGGCGCTGAATATAGCCTTGCTCGATTAGTTGATGCGTGATGTCCCGCGCCTGTTTGATGTCGCGCTCGGCTTTTTGATAGACCTCTTCTCGCGTCAATTGGACTCGCGCCAATCCTTCCTCCACCGCTTTCATTGCCACATCGGCGGCTTCATGCGGAAACACACCCGACTCATCCATCGTGGCAATGATGTTATCCGGCGAAATGCCCCGCTGTTCGGCGTAGCTCGCGAGCGATTGCGCGGCGGCGATGGTCATGGCATCGGAGATTTTGCGAGCGCGAACCAGCAACGCACCTTTCAGAATGCCCGGAAATCCGACCGAATTATTGACCTGATTCGGGAAATCGCCGCGCCCGGTGGCAACGATGAACGCGCCCGCTTCTTTTGCCGCATACGGATAAATTTCCGGCACGGGATTGGCGCAGGCAAACACGATGGATTTTTCCGCCATCAACCGCACGGACGCCGGTTTGACAGTATCCGGCCCTGGCGTGGAAAGCGCGATCAGCACATCCGCGCAGCGCAGCGCAGCGTCAAAATCGTTGATTTTCTGTGGATTGGTCTGCTCGCACAATTCCCATTTGCGATAAAAACGAGCGTCGGCTTTCACGTCGTCGCGCCCTTTGTGCAGCCCGCCGCGCGAATCGAACATAATCATCTTTTCAGGATCGCCGCCTGCCGCGAGGATAATGCGGGCAATCGTGGTATTCGACGCGCCCGCGCCGAGCAAAACGATTTTTACGTCAGAGATCGATTTTCCAGCGATTTTCAGCGCATTAATCAAGCCCGCCAGCGTAACGCAGGCCGTCCCCTGCGCGTCGTCATGCCAGACCGGAATGTCGCAGGCTTCCCGCAGCGTATCAAGCACTTTGTAACAATTCGGCTGCGAAATATCTTCCAAATTGACCGCGCCAAAGCTTGGCTGTGCCATTTTAACGAATTCGATGATTTTGTCAGGATTCGGCCTGCCGTCGGCGTCGCGGCTGTCAATGCAGAGCGCAGTGGCGTCAATGCCGCCGAGATATTTCATCAAAAACGCCTTCCCTTCCATCACGCCTAACCCGCCGGACGGCGAACAGTCGCCATCGCCGAGCACGCGGGTCGAATCGCTGACGACCGCGACATAATTGCCACGATTCGAGAGATCATACGACGCGTCGCGATTGTCGCGAATCATCGTCGAAATCATTGACACGCCGGGCGTGTACCAGACGTTAAACCAGTTAAAGCCAAACACGCCCGCCTTCGGGAGCGTCTGCATTTTGCCGCCGTAAAAATGGTGCGCCGCTTCCGACAATTTTTTCAAAAACAGCGTCTTCGCTTTCGCGCTCTGCGCGGGCGTCAGCGTGGCTGACAGGATTTCATCAAGATTATCAAGCGTTAAATTAATTTGAGTCATCAGCATATATCCTCTATTCTATGTTTTGCAAGTATCGTAAATAAGAACGCAAAAACTTGCTTTTGCATTCCAGTTCAATTGTAATCATCCTTTCTTACCCTTATTCCCTGAAGTTACGACAAGACGCGTTGCATCAATTCGGGAAATTCCGCTGGTTCTTTGGCGACCGGCACGCCGATCTTTTCGAAGGCCGCGATTTTTTCCGCCGCCGTGCCTGAGCCGCTGGAAATGATGGCGCCGGCGTGTCCCATGCGCTTGTCCGGCGGCGCGGTCTGCCCGGCGATGAACGCGACGACCGGTTTCTTCATGTACGCGGCGATAAAGGCGGCGGCCTGCTCTTCGGCATTGCCGCCGATTTCGCCGATCAGCGCCACCGCGTCGGTGTCGGGATCAGCTTCGAACCGCGCTAACAATTCGACGAAGCCAAGTCCGATCACCGGATCGCCGCCGATGCCAATGCAGGTAGATTGGCCGAATCCGGCTTGCGTCAGTTGATGCACGATTTCGTAGGTCAGCGTGCCGCTGCGGGAAATCAGGCCGATGCGCCCTTCCTTAAAAATGTTCGACGGCAGAATGCCGATTTTGCATTTGCCCGGCGAAATCAGGCCGGGGCAGTTTGGGCCAATCAACACCGCGCCTTTGCGTTCGATAAATTTCAGCGCCTTCATGACGTCTAATGTCGGAATCCCTTCGGTAATCGCCACGATGACCTTGATTCCGGCATCAGCGGCCTCGCAGATCGCGTCGGCGGCGAATTGCGGCGGCACGAAAATCACGGAGGCGTCCGCGCCGGTTTCCCGCACCGCCTTTTCCATCGAATCAAAGACCGGAATCCCTTCGACATCTTGCCCTTTTTTGCCCGGCGTCGCGCCGCCAACAACCTTCGTGCCGCATTCGCGCATTTTTAGCGCGTGAAACCGGCCATCACGCCCCGTAATCCCCTGCACAATCACGCGCGTCGCCTGATCAACCAAGATGCTCATTGTTGGAATAGAACACTGATGAGACTGATTGGGCTGATTTTCACTGATTTTGTAAATACGTACCTATTTAACAACCACCACGAAACACACCAAAATGTGAAAAACTCTTCGGTCATTTTGAGAAATACCGTGATCTTTTTCGTGTATTTCGTGTGTTTCGTGGTAAATAATTACGTTATCAGCATAGATCAGCCCAATCAGTCCTATCAGTGTTCTATTATTTTATCGCGGCAATCGCCATCTGCGCAGCTTCGCGCATGGAGGAGGCGGTCAGCAGCCGGTGATTGCCTTTCAGAATTTCGTGGCCTTCCTGTTCGTTCGTTCCGGTCAGCCGCGCCACAATCGGCACGGCAATCTCCATCTGATTCATGGCGGTCAGCAAGCCTTTCGCCACGTCGTCACAGCGCGTGATGCCGCCGAAAATGTTGATCATTACGACCTTGACGTTGCTGTCATCGAGCAAAATCGTCATCGCGTCAATCACCTTCTGCGGGCTGGAACTGCCGCCGATGTCAAGAAAATTCGCCGGGCGTCCGCCATACAACTGAATCACATCCATCGTCGCCATTGCCAATCCTGCGCCGTTGACTATGCAGCCAATGTCACCGTCGAGCTTGATGTAGCTCAAGCCTTTATTTTTCGCATCAAGCTCTTTTTGTTCATCGGCGGTGATGTCGCGAAACGCCTCGAATTCCTGATGGCGGTAGAGTGCGTTATCATCAAGATTGATTTTCGCGTCGAGCGCGAGAATCTCGCCGTCCGGCGTCTCGATCAGCGGATTAATTTCCGCAAGCGATGCGTCAGAGTGGATATAGCAGGCATAGAGTTGCTTCAAAATTTTCGTCGCTTTCGTGGCAAGCGCCGAGTCGGGAAAGAGATGAAACGCGACGTTTCTGGCCTGAAAATCAAGCAGCCCGACTTCGGGATTGATTTCGACTTTGACGATTTTTTCCGGCGCGGTGGCGGCGAGTTTTTCGATGTCCACGCCTCCTTCCGCGCTCGCCATCATCACGATGTTTTTCGTGTTACGGTCAGCAACCAGCCCGACGTAGGTCTCGCGCTTGATGTCTGCCGCCGGAGAGACGAGCACAGTTTCCACTTTCAGCCCTTTGATTGTCATGCCAAGAATCTGCCGCGCGTTCTCCTCGGCTTCCTGAAGCGTGCTGGCGATTTTGACGCCGCCTGCTTTGCCGCGCCCGCCCGCATGTACCTGTGCTTTGATGACCATCGGGCGATTGATCGTCAAAAAGGCGTGCTTCACTTCCTGCACCGTCACGCAGATCCGCTCGTTCGGAATCGGAATCTGATACCGGGCAAAAAGTTGTTTGGCTTGATATTCGTGAATGTTCATGGCGTTCCTTTCGCGCGTGTTCTGCTCCTAACGGGTGAAATCTGCGCTTGAGATAGAAAGCGTCGGCAAAGATGTCAAGAAAAAGAACCGGAATCTTTTCTATTGACAGAATCGGCGGAATGGATGAGGGTAATCATGGAGAAAACTCCAGGGATGAGTGTAAGAAGGAATGGCGTGGAATGTTCTTACAGTCTTGTGCTTAGTGTTTTATAAACTTCGTCCCGCCGACGTCCTCGTCGGCCTCTGTTCACAATGCCGACGAGGACGGGACGAAGCACAATTTAAAATTCAGGATTCGATGTAGGATTTATCCCTTCTTACACTCATCCCTGGAGTTCCCATAATATGAAGAGCATCCGATTTTACGCAATCATCGGCGGTTTGCTGCTGTTGATGTCGTGCAAGCAGCAGACGCAGGAGGCGCAGCCGACTCCGACGCCTGCGCCGACCGCGAAAGCCAAAATTTCGGCGGAGGACGTTAAGCAGAAGCTCGGCGAGGCGTTCAAGACCACGAAAGAGTATTTTTTCCAGGAAAGCGAACCGTACCGCAAAGAGTTAGAGCAAAAGTTAGCGGAGATGGATCGCCAGATCGAGGAATGGAAGCCGCAAATCGAGCAGATGCAGGAAGACGCCAAACGCGAGATGGAAAAACAGTTGGCGGCGTTGGAGCAGCAGCGGCAAATCATCCAGCAGAAACTTGACGAGATGAAAGACCCGACCAAACAGGCATGGGAAGATGTGAAATCCGGCATGGATAAGGCCATGAACGAAATGAATATCGCCTTCGAAAAAGCGGCGGAACGGTTTAAAAAGAATGAGGAGAAATAAAGTAGGTCGAAACTGAAGTTTCGACCTACACCCAAAAAAGAATGATGCGCCACGAAGAATCGCAACCGCAGAAAGGCTTCTGGTCAGCCTGTTTCGACGTATCGCTGCAACAGGTTGTCACGCCGCAGATTTTGCCGTTCTTGTTTATGTTGAGCATCTTTGCCAGCACGTTTGTCATGGCGGTGCTCTTTTTCGCCGGAATGACGATGTTCAAAGCCGGGCAGGTCAGCGCCGGCATTATCGTCATGATTCTTGCGCCGGTCGTCTTTCTCGTCCTGATTTTCATGGCGCGGGTCGCCTGCGAAACGATCCTCACACTGTTTCGCCACGATTGAGCAAGGCAGGGCGGCGTAACAGCGATATGATGAACAGGAGCGCAAAAACAAGCTTTTGCACTCCTGTCTGTCGCGTTCAATCGTCTGAGATTATTATGAAAAAATTTCTGACAGCGGAATGCGCACGTCCAGAACAGGATCATGAATCTCGCCTGTATGAAACGTCTGCGCTCGATCCATAGCCGTATAGATGATCACGGAGGTCGAAATCGGAATGACGAGCCAGCATGATTTGACGCCCGCATCGAAATAGACCTGAAATTTACTCAGCGCATCCTGCGATCCCTGACTGGGGGACAACACTTCGATGACCATCAGTGGAATTTCTGTCATTTTGATAATATCCGATTCCACAAAATTCATCGGGCGTTTCGGATAAACGCAAACATCAGGAACATAATCTTTCTCTTGAATTTGGATGGTGAGTTCGGAAAAAATCGCATACGCCGCGCGTTGATTGAGGGCGGTAATAATTTTCCCGCATAAATACGCATGATGATATGACGGACTCATACTCTCCTCGCTTCTCTCTGGTTATTGCCATTGTTGCCGCATATTTCTACAACTGATGTATATTCGATGATATGATGCTGGCTGTCAATCTTTTTCAAAGAATATTTCCGCCTGCATCCTTTCTTACACTCATCCTTGTAGTTCCACCGGCGCACGCAGCAGCCGATCCTCGATGGCGGCGCGATTCGACACGCAGGTATTTTTCAAGCAACGCGCCGCGATTGCCCCCAGTTTGGGCATGAAACCGAATATCATGCTCTTCGATGAGCCAACTTCCGCGCTTAACCCGGAAATGGTGAAAGAAGTGCTGGATGTCATGGTGGATTTAACCGAAGATAGGATGACGATGCTTGTCGTGGCGCATAAAATGGGCTTTGCCCGGCGCATCGCTGATCGCGTAATGTTCATGGATGTCGGCGAAATCGTGGAAAAAAACACGCCGGAGGAATTTTTCGCAACCCCTCAAAACGAGCGCACGAAGCTCTTCCTCAGCCAGATTTTGCATTAGAAAAAAAGGCGTTCGAAAGAACGCCCTTTTTGTTAGACCTCTTGCATAAGTCATAAATGGGCATGATAATAGGCAGATGCGATATAAAATGATACAAAACTTTCATAATGAAGACTTCAAACGGGCAACTGGAGTTCAGCGCGCAACCTTCAATAAGATGTTGACTGTCATTGAAGAAGGATTGGGGGCTTTTGGCCGGCCGCCCAAATTGAGTCGGGCAGATCAGCTTCTGCTCACGTTGATGTACTGGCGCGAATACCGGACAGCGTTTCATATTGGTGTGGCCTATAGTGTGAGTGAAGCCACCGTCTGTCGCACGATCCAGAAGGTTGAGAAGGCGTTGATCGCGTCCCAACAATTTCACCTCCCTGGGAAGAAAACCCTCCACTCAAAGACGAGCGCCCTTGAAGTGGTTGGTGGTGGTGGATGCGACAGAGCAGCCAGTTGAACGCCCAAAAAAAGACAACGTCGCCTCACTCTAACTTTTTCTGTTGAAATCGGTAGATCTCCTGGCAGGATGTCGCAATCAGGAGATTATGTAACCAATTTTCATGATAGCTGAACCCATTCAGTTGTTCAAAGGGCGAGAGTTTGTCTCGACACGTCATGTGAGCAATAGGATTGTAGGCGGGCGGGCGGAAATTGGTCAGGAGACAATAGGCCCGAATACCCCGCTCTGCCGAAATGAGTGTTCCATGAAAATAGGATTTGGCAAAGAGGTACTTCTCCATGCCCTGCATCAACCGGTCAATCATGTTACTCGTTCGCAAGCTCGTCGGATGGTCATAGGCGGACGCAAATGCCGGGGATTTGCCACAGAGTTTCAACAATTTGCCTTTCAGGGGGCTGTCCGCCAGGGTCTCGCCCCATTCTCGGAGGCGGCGCACGCGTTGGGCAAAACTCCGTTTGGTCGTCGCGTGATAGACGTGCCAGGTCACGTCGACGATCTGCTGATACAGGGCGTGGCTCGCGTTGGTCGCCACCTGTTTCAGCCCCAAAACGGCATGGAGAAAACACTGTATGACGCAGACCTGGGGAAAGAGCGTCTTCCAGGCATTTCGCGTGGCCGACCAGCCATCGGTATTGACCGTCGTGGGCTGATAGGCAAGCTGCACCTGCTGCGCTTCGTGCTGAAATTGGCGATAGGCCGTCGTCAACGCCTCGTCTCCGGCCTCGGAACTGATCGACGCCCCCAGAAAACAGTTGTTCCCGGCGGTCGTGGCGATATATACCCGTTCTCCGGCCAGCGTACTGTGCTTCTCATCGGCGACGACATCGGTCGGCAAGGCGGCTGGGGTTTTGACGGTCGTTCCGACCAGATTGTAGCGTCCCAGGGACGTGCGCAAGCGGTAGATCGTCATGACATCTTTCTTGAAGACCCTGGCCAACGCCCAGTCCGGCGCCCATTTCGCGAGAAAGAGAATCTGTTCTGCTGTTGCCGTGTCACACGTCATGTAGGGCATCAGAAACGAGGAATGAATCTGCCAGACTTCGCCATCTGCCGTGGTCTGAATCCGGCGCAAGCGGATCCCTTGTTTGGTCGAGGTATCGGTCAGTCCATGCAACGTCCAGCCATCCTGAATCGTTGGCGGAAAAAGTTCGGGATGAGCTTGGATCTGGGCGGCCAGGAACGCTTTATAGGCGGGGCGGCTCTGGAGCAAGGTGGAATAGGTTACTTCATCAAAGGGCAAGATAATGCGCTTATTGGCGCAGGACGTGACATCCAGCGTCATATTCGGATCGTGAGCATAGGTGGTGCGTTTCATGCGACTCCCTTCTCTGCTCCAGAGAAAGGAGTCAACGGAATTTCTCAGAAACAAAGGGGACAAGGCCATTTTCCAACAGAAAAAGTTAGAGTGAGAACGTCGCTCTGACAGTGGCAAAAAGAAACGGCACACGCAAAAAGTCCAGGTGATTGCGGACAGGGTCACAGCAAAAATCATGGCGACGAATTTCTGCGCCGGTCGCACGCATGATTTTCAACTATTCAAGGAAAGTCGGTGCGGGATATTGCCGCAAACCCGCGTGTTGGCAGATGCTGGCTATCAGGGACTCGCTGACATCCACATGAACAGTCACACGCCAACGAAGAAAACAAAGTGTCACCCGTTGACGAAAACGCCGCAGAAAAGCAACCGGAGCTTAGCCCGTGAACGAATTGTGATCGAGAATATTCTTCGCAAGCTCAAAATATTTCGGATATTGAGTGAACGGTATCGTAACAGGCGCAAGCGTTTTGGACTCCGTTTTAATCTGATTGCCGCTATCTACAACATGGAACTTAAAACGACCAAGTAAACGACTTTTGCAAGAGGTCTATTATCGTTCATTTGGTGGCAAAATAATAAACTGAACGCGCCGATTCAATGCCCGCCCTTTCTCGGTATCATTCGACGAAATCGGAACGTTTTCTCCATATCCTTCACCAGTCCAAATCCCCTGTTCTAATTTTTGAGACCGGATAATGCGTTCTGGCGTAATTCCTTCATCGTAAATAAGATAGTAGGTTACAGCCCTTGCCCGCCGATTCGCAAGCCCGATATTATAACGTTCACTTCCCGTTGAATCGGCATGCCCTTGCACCTCAATTCTGATATGATCGCAAAGTGGCATTCGTAAAATTTTTCCCAGACGTTGAAGTGTATGCATCATTTCTTGGGTAAGAGTCGCTTTTCCCTCATCAAAAAGGAGCGGGTACATTCCCAATTCTTTAGGACAATCGAATGGCGGATATGGTTGGTAAAGCGACATAAGAGGAGGGTCTAATAATTCAACACGCGGCGCTTCTTCTGGGACAGGGATTGATTTGATAATCTCTTCCGACGTGGTGATTGGCGCTCGCGCACAAGATATTACAAGCAACAAAAAAATACTCAAAAGAACACATATTTTCGAATATTCGAATATTAGAGTTATTGCGAAATAAGCACATGTTTATGTGAGGGGCATTGGTAGTGGCTAAATAGTACATGATAGACGTAAATTGTATGTCAAAATAAACCATTTGGTGACTCGATAATGCCACCGATCCTGTTTCGAAAACGCTAACGTCTTCCGAACATAACGCGCCAGGCGTTGGCGGAGCGTGTTGTTCCAACGCTCCATATGTGCTGTTTCCCCGGTCTCTTTGCCAACGCCCTGATGCGTCGTCGTCGGAAAGACGGTGGCATAGGTCTTCCAAAAATCGCTGAAACTGCGACAGCCCCGATATTCCAACGGAATACGCTGCCAGAGGCGACGGCAGGTCCGTTCGCTGTGGTTGCCAATCACAAAGGCGATGATTTGACGTGTCCGACGGCACAAGACCGTCCACAGCCATCGTTTCCATGCCCGTTTGCGGACAAACGACCAGACCTCATCCACCTCTAAGGTGTCGTCAGGGGGGGCCGGTTGAAGCGTGGACGGCAACGACGGCAGGATGCGGAGTTTTTTTTAATCCACTGGGCGAGCGTTCGACGGGAGACGCCGAATATCCGCTCGATCCCGCGCATACTTGGGCGTTCTTGATAGGCGCGAAGAATCTGCTCCTGGTCTTCTGGTGTATACCGGCGCTGCGGAGTGAGTACCCCGGAAGCCCGACAGTCTTTACAGAGGTATTGTTGGCGTCCCCGCCGATTTCGGCCATTTTTGACAATATTGAGACTGCCGCATTTGCGGCACTGATGCTGAATTGTTGTCGTGATCATACGGTCAAACACAACGCAATTGCGCATGGTTGTCAAGCATATTTGTATCATCATTTATTTTACGCCACTACCGGGGCATTTTCACCCGTTCTTTGAAATTTAATTCGCCATGTCGAGATGTACATTCCATAATCCACACGCGATCAGCATCAGCCGATCGGCAAACGCCTCCAACGAATTCCGCAACACATCCGTGAGTGCTCGGAAGCGTTTCACGCCACTCAAGGCGTGTTCAACCAACACACGACGACGCGCGTTCTCGCGATTACGGCACTTCGCGTCGTCCGATAACGGGCGTCCCTTCGGTTTTTTCTCTGGGAGGCTGAACGTCCCTTTTGGGCGGTCTTTGGGGACCCCCAAAAAGCCAAGATCGAGATGGATCAGCACCTCGTCTGGAATGGGGGGAAATATGCCGTGATCTCTCGCCCCCGTCTTATCGTGAATATGCCCGGAAAACGTCTTGCTGAGCACTCTGACACGCGTATCTTCGGTCGTGACGATCACATTTTTGACGCGATGCCCTTTTTTCTTGCCAGAATAGGACGGTTTCTGAGCCTCGTGCCCCGTTGGACGCCGAATGGGACGTTCCGTGCCATCCACGAAGACCTCTTTCACCAACGGAAATCGCTGAAGAAATTCGTCAACGGTGGCAATTTTCCGTTCCGGCAAGACGACTTTGTGCCCTAAGGCCGTCTCTAACACAGGAAGAAACGTGGTCACCCATCGATAGGTTTGGGCGCGATCCACGTCAAACAGCCAGGCCAGGACATCAACGGTCGCATAACACTTGAGGTAGAAGAGGATAAAAAATAATTTCTCCTGTCCTGTCACTACGGTATGTTTTCGTCCTCCACCTCGTTGACGACGGCGAGGCGTCTCAGTGATTGGCTGGTGTAAGGCGTCGCTGAATGCGGGAAAGATTGCCGAAAATTCACCAGGAGTCATGCCTGTGACCGCCTTCAATAACCGACGATCTTGAACACAGCGAGCGATATTGATCATGCAAATTCCTCCATCAATGCGTTCATGGGTGATATACTCGCCAGTGATTTATCTGGTTGATTTTTGTGCAATAAATTTATTTCGCAACAACTCTATTGTTTCAGAAATTTTTAATAGCACACAGGAGTGTCAAATCTTGATTTGACACGCGAAATCAAGATTTCGCACTCCTAAAAATTAATGAAACAATGTACTACAGGGATGAGTGTAAGAAAGGATATTTCTACTCCATCCGTCTTTACGGCTCTCATGGCTTGATTCAAACATTTGGATTCAGTTGAAATGTAAAAAAGATATTTCCACATTCATCCTTTCTTACACGCATCCTTGTCGTTTTGCCTATTTTTCAGGCACATTCAACACCTGCGCCTGATGTCCTGTGATTTCGAAAATCCGGCGCAGATCAGATTGCGGAATGACGACCGTGCTGGTATTGATCAGCGGATGGCAGCAGACCGCCGCCGCATTCCAGACCGCGTTATCAATTACCACGCTGACCTCGCGTTCGGCGTCATTCACCACACCGAGCAGCGTCACGGATCCGGGCACCAGGCGAAGATAACGCTCCAAACGATCCGCCGAGGCAAAGCTGAGGTTGGACACGCCTAATAACGGCGCAAGCGCTTTGATGTCCACAGATTTATCATCGCCGACCGTGACGAGGAAATGGCGGCGTCCCGGTTTATCCCGCAAAAACAGATTTTTGGTTTTGATAGCGTCCGCCGGCATCTCAGGGCAAAGCGCGTTGGCTTCTTCGCAGGTGAACACTGGCGGATGATCATAACGCTGGTAAGCAATCTGATGAGTCTCAAAAAAGTGAAAAATTTCCATATTCTAAAACAAAACCCTGACAGGGTTCGAACCCTGTCAGGGCTTGTGAAAATTACAACGAAATTATGCCGCGTCTTTGGGTAGTTGCGCCTGCAATCGCAGTTTCTCGCTATGCAGGTGATAGGCGAGGCATTGCAGTTCCGCCACGACATCCACTGTCCGCACTTTCACGGCGGACGGCACAATCAATTGAATCGGCACGAAGTTCAAAATCGCCGTAATGCCCGCATTGACAAGGCGATTCGTCATTTCTTGCGCCTCTTCTACTGGCACGGCGAGAATCGCCATGTCCGCCGACGCGCTCTGAATCGTCTCTTCAAGCTGTTTCAGCGGATAGACCGGTACAGGCGATTCGAACAAGCCGGAACTCGCCTGACGAGCGTAGTCCGATGTTTCCGGCGTTTTATCGAACGCGGCAATCAGATCAAATCCAGCGGAGAGAAAGTCTTGCGACCGAAGCAGCGCCGCGCCGAGCCGTCCCGCGCCAATTACGACAGTTTTCCATCGTTTCATGCCATTTACGCTGTCGGTCAGCCCTAAAATCAGCATGATCTGCTCTTTCAGTGTGCCAATCGGATAGCCCATGCCACGAATGCCGAATTCGCCGAAAAAGGCCAAATCTTTGCGCACTTGCGCAGAATTCAGACCGAACCGGCTGGCGAACTCTTTGGACGAGACGGTTTTCATGTTTTCGCGCTCAAGCTGTTCGAGGCAGCGCTTATAAATCGAAAGGCGGTAAATCGTAAATTCTGAAATATTATCAGCAGTTTTCATAGTGTCTCCGTTCCTAATATATTGAGTCGCTAATTTTTAGGAGTACGCCGTACCGCCGACGTCCTCGTCGGCGCTTACCATTAAGGCCGACGAGGACGTCGGCGGTACGAAATGCTATTAAAAATTAATGAACCAGTGTGCCAATTTAAAGAATATACCGGCTGAGGTCTTGATCTTCGGAAATGCCTGCTAATTTTTCGCGCACGTAGGCGGCGTCAATCGTCACGGTCTGCGAGCCGAGTTCCGAGGCATCGAACGAAAGCTCGTCGAGCATCCGTTCCATGACCGTATGCAGCCGCCGCGCCCCAATATTCTCCGTCCGTTCGTTCACGGTGGCGGCGAGCGACGCGATTTCCGTGATGGCGTCGTCGGTAAAATTTAACTCGATGCCTTCGGTCTTCATTAGCGCTTTATATTGCGTGATCAGCGCGTTCTGCGGCTCTTTCAAAATGCGGATGAAATCGTCGCGGTTCAGCGATTCCAATTCGACGCGAATCGGAAAACGGCCTTGCAATTCAGGGATCAAGTCTGACGGCTTGCTGACGTGGAACGCGCCCGCCGCGATAAACAGGACGTGATCGGTTTTGACCATGCCATATTTCGTGTTGACGGTCGAACCTTCGACAATCGGCAACAAGTCGCGCTGTACGCCTTCCCGCGAGACATCCGGCCCGGCTTTGCCTTCGCGCCCGGCGATTTTGTCCAATTCGTCGAGAAAGATGATGCCGGACTGCTCGACGCGCTGAATGGCGTGCGCCACGACTTCGTCCATGTCAATCAGCTTTTGCGCCTCTTCCTGTTCGATCAGCCGCCGCGCTTCCGAAATTTTCATTTTGCGCTTTTTGGTTTTCGATGGAAACAGGCCGCCAGGGAGCATGTCCTGAATATTGATGTTTTCCTGCATCCCGGAGCTTGAAAAAATTTCGATCACCGGATTGCTGCGATCCGTGACTTCGACTTCAACAGCGCGTTCTTCGAGACGGCCTTCGCGCAAATAATTCCGCAGCTTTTCGCGCGTGCTGGAGTTTTCCTGCGCCTCCTCTTTCTGAACGCGAGACGGCGGCAGCAGCAGATCGAGCAGGCGGTCTTCGGTCAACTCCTTCGCTTTTTCCGCGACTTCCACCTTTTTCTCTTCTTTCACCATCTTGACGCCTAACTCCATCAAATCGCGCACCATTGATTCCACGTCGCGCCCGACGTAGCCGACTTCCGTGAACTTCGATGCCTCGATTTTCAGGAACGGCGATTGCGCCAATTTCGCGATGCGCCGGGCGATTTCGGTTTTGCCGACGCCGGTCGGGCCAATCATGATAATGTTTTTCGGCGCGATTTCTTCCCGCAATTCAGGCGGAAGCTGCTGCCGCCGCCAGCGGTTGCGCAGCGCAATCGCCACCGAACGTTTCGCGTTTTTCTGGCCGATGATGTATTTATCCAATTCCGCCACAATCTGTTTCGGCGTCAACGCCGTGTTTTCGCTACGTTGCGGCTGTTCTTCCGATTTTTGCAATTCGCCTGTTTTGATAATCATTATTCTCTTACCTATTCTTTATCCAATTCTTCGATGATAATATGGTCGTTGGTGTAAATGCAGATGGATGAGGCGATATTCATCGCTTCTTCGGCGATCTGGCGGGCGTTCAGGGTCGAATGCTTCACCATCGCTTTGGCGGCGGCAAGCGCATACGAGCCGCCCGATCCGATGGCTAAAATCCCGTCGTCCGGCTCGATCACGTCGCCATTGCCGGAAATGATAAACGAGCGTTTGTGATCCACGACAACCAGCATCGCTTCGAGACGGCGCAGCATCCGATCTGTGCGCCAGTCTTTTGCCAATTCGACAGCCGCCCGCGTCAAGTCGCCATGAAACTCCTTCAATTTCGCTTCAAGGCGTTCGAACAGCGCGAAAGCGTCGGCAGCGCCGCCCGCAAATCCGGCGATAATTTTGTCGTTATACATCCGGCGCACTTTTTTGGCGTTATGCTTCATGACAGTTTCGCCGAACGATACCTGCCCGTCTCCGGCCACTGCCACCTGTCCGTTATGTCTCACCGCAATCACGGTCGTTGATCGTATTCTCATGAGGCTCCTTTTCGAGTAAGGCTTTGGGATGCGCGTGATGATACACATCCAGTAAATTATCCACGCTGACATGCGTGTACCGCTGCGTCGTCGAAAGCCGCGCATGTCCTAAGAGTTCCTGAATGGTTCGCAAATCCGCTCCGGCCAGCAGCAGATGGCTAGCAAATGAATGCCGGAAGGCTCGCGGGCTGAAACTGAGGTCGAGATCGGCCTCGGCAAGGTATTTTTTTACGATGCGGCGCACGCTGCGGCTGGTCAGGCGCGTCCCCTTCGCGTTCAAAAACAGGGCGTCATCGGTCTGGCGGCGTTTTTTTGCGACTGGCACTTTTTCCGAGTCCGCTGCCAGCAATTCCTCGCGCCGCGCAAGATACCGTTCGAGCGCCTGTTCCGCCGGTTCTCCAAAAATCACCATCCGTTCTTTGTTGCCTTTGCCATGAATTTTGATGCGACGTTCCGAAAAATTGATCTGCGGCAGCCGCAATTGCGCCAATTCTTCGACGCGGATGCCGGTTGCATACAAGAGTTCCAGAATCGCGGCGTCGCGCAGCGTCAGCAGATCGCCGCCCACCACGCCGTCTAACAGCCGCTCGACTTCCGGTTCTTCGAAGACCGCCGGAAGATGATGCGGCACTTTCGGCAATGGAATGCCTCGCGCCGGATTCAGAGGAATATATGCTTTTTTCCACAGAAAGTTACAGAATGATTTCAGCGCCGACAATTTTCTGGCAATGGATGTTTTGGCGAGTTTTCGGCTGTATAAATGCCCTAAAAACGCCTGAATGACCGTGCGATCAATGCTCAGAACATCAATCTCGTTTTCGGCGGTCTCGTCAAGATATTTATGCAGATTGGCCAAAAATTCACGAAACTGCTCAAGATCGGTCTCGTAATTGCGGATCGTCTGCTCCGAGAAATTCCGCTCGTGGGCGAGATACGTGATAAAAGCGTCAATGTATGCTTGCATCAATCTGGGAACGTTTTGTTATACCAACTGTGGTTCAATTCCTAACATAATTTTTCAACCCACCCCTTGCCCCTCCCAGGAGGGGAATCGCGGATCGAGGCGACTCTGCCTGACATTCCCCTCCTGGGAGGGGCAAGGGGTGGGTGATCAAAAAATGTTAGGAAGTGAACCAACTGTGGTAAAAAGGATCGAATTTGCGCCATTATAGAGGTGTTCAATTGCCCCCTTCACAGTGACAAATATGATCATTCAAAAGGCAATTGGTATTATAAGCCAAGATTTTTTATGACGTTATGAAGTAAGTCATTGAACTCTTCCGGCTTTTCGAGCATGGGATAATGCCCCGTATCAGAAATTGATACGAAATCAAAGTCCCGAAAGTATTTTTGATTGTTTTCACGATTCGTTGGCGTAAACGTTGAATTAATTGCTCTGACCGGAATCTCAATTCGTTTTGCTAGTTCCCTGATATCCATTTTGTAGAGAGGTTCGATGGCATTCACCGCAAATTCCGGATCATTCCTCAGAAACTCTTTCTGAAGTTGCTGGCGAATCGGTTCAGGAGTGGAGTCACAAAACAGGAATTTGGGCAATAGATTTTCTACAGCATCGTTGAAATTCTTTCGATATGCTCCCAAAATCCGTTCTTCTGCCTGCTGAATCGTCATGAGTTGATCCAAATTCTTTAGTGTATCAATCAATATGATTGCCCTCGCTCTGGATGATAACAAGGCCGCTTCAAGTACGTAGGCGCCTGCCATTGAATGGCCGACCAGCACAATGCGTTCTGAATCAACCTGGTTCACTACCGCCATAATATCATCAGCGTACAGTTTTCCAGACCACTCGCGTCTTCCCTTCCCGGATTTTCCGTGTCCGGCAAGATCAAGCGTTATGACGCAATACTGTTTAGAAAAGAATTCTTTCTGTAAATTCCACCAATCACCACTTCCAAGCCAACCATGAACAAATATGATTGCGGTATCTCCATGACCGGATGCCGTAAAATGAATTAGCGTGTTATCTGAGGAAGCAACATATCGTTCCATATTTCTCCTCCTTCTTTGCAGATCATCAATCATCCTCCGCGCCGAAAATTTTCAGCCATTCGTCCACTTCTTTTTTCGATAATTTCCGGTCGCGGCGTTCCTCAATCTGATCATCATCTTCGCGAACGCGACTGCGCGGCGTCGCTTGAAGTTTTCCAGCAGGTGTATTTTTTGTGGAAGGCTGCGCAGGGGTGGACGATTCTCGTTCCTGTTTCGCTTGTTGTCCCGATATAACAGGTTTTTTTTCTGCTTTTTTCGGTTCTGCCGGTTCATGGCCAAACAATTTCAGCCATTCCTGCACTTCTTCGTCAGTAATATGGATATTGACCCGATCAAACTTCTTTTCCTCTGCCAGCGTTCGAATAATCTCTTGTTCGAACTCTTCTGATTTCATGGCAGACGCGCCGTGCACCTTCACATAGTCGGCGATTTCGTTATCTGACGAGACAACTGTCAATTTCTTGCGACGTTTCGGCTCCTGAGCGCCGACCATTTTTTTGATGGCGTGATCCGCGCTATAAATCGGCGAGGTGTAAATGACGGTGACACGCCCATACTGACGCTTGCGATCTACCTGCTGCCCGCTGTAACTCCCGTCAAACACAATCGTCAGCATCTTCTGGGCGCGGGCGCAATATTGCCCGAACAGATAAATGATTTTATCGCGCGCGCCGGTATCTTGCAGCGTCAATTCCACCGAACGCCCGATATAATTGTAGCCGTCAACAATGATGGACATGCGCGATCTGTTCCCGTTATGCCGAAAAAGAAAAGTTGTTAGACACCTTCAAGGTGTCTGACAACTACGCCCTCGAAACTCTATTCACGCCTCGGAATAGTCGCACGTTTTATTAGCGCAGGCGACGAAGGTTTGTTCGGTGGCTTTGTTCCATTTTTCCACCAAAAACGGCGCATGACATTTCGGGCAGGGGCGTGGAATCGGCTTATCCTGCAAGGTCGCTTTGCAATCGGGATAGCGGCTGCAACTATAAAAGAAGCGTCCGAATCGGCCTTTGCGCTGCGTGAATTCGCCGTCGCAGCCCTCTTCCGTGCATTTGACGCCTGTGCCGGACGAGCCGCCAACCGGTTTCGTGAATTTGCATTTCGGATAATTCGAGCAGGCGAGAAACGCGCCGTTGCGTCCTTGCCGTTCCAGCAGGTTTGCGCCGCATTTTTCGCATTTTTCTTCCGTCACGCGCGGCGCGGCTTTGACGACCGTTTCGCCGTTTTTCCCTTTGGCGATTTTCTGCGTGGTTTTGCAGTCAGGATAGCCGCTGCACGCCAAAAACGAACCGAAGCGTCCGCGTTTCAGCACCATCGGCTTGCCACAATTCGGGCAGGTTTCTTCGATCTGCGGCGTTTCGGCTTGCGGCTGACCGCCTTCATTTGCGGATTCGGACGCAGCGGCAGGGACTTCGTCAAGCTGCTTCGTGTTTTTGCATTTCGGAAAGCCGGTGCAGGCGAGGAATTTGCCGAACCGTCCATATTTGATTTTCATCGGCTTGCCGCATTTTTCGCAGATTTCGTCCGTGATCTCTTCGCGCTCCTGCTTGACGTTACGCATCTCTTTCGCGGCGCGTTCAAGCTCTTGCTCGAACGATTGATAAAACGCGGAAAGCGATTTCACCCAGTTCAATTCCCCTTCTTCGATTTTGTCAAGTTGCTCTTCAAGGTTTGCGGTGAAGCCGACATCAAGGATTTTCGGGAAATTTTCGACCAGCAGGTCGGTGATGAGCATTCCCAATTCCGACGGCTTGATTTTGCGGTTTTCAAGCGCGACATACTGCCGATCCACGATGGTGCTGATAATCGAGGCATACGTGCTGGGACGTCCGATGCCCTGTTTTTCAAGCTCTTTCACAAGCGACGCTTCAGTGTAGCGCGACGGCGGCTGCGTGAAACTCTGTTTCGGCAGCAGTTCTTTCAAATCGAGGACATCCCCTTTTTCCACCGGCGGCAGCAGCACATCCTGCTCTTTCGCCTGATCTTGTTCCTGTTCCTGGTCGTTTTGCGGGTCTGCACCTTCGATGTAGAGTTTCATAAAACCGGCGAATTTCATCACCGAACCGGTGGCGCGGAACAGATACGTTCCTGCCAATACGTCAATTGTGGTGACATCCATGATCGCGGCCTGCATCTGGCTGGCGAGCAGACGTTTCCAGATCAATTCGTACAGCCGGAATTCTTCGTTGGTCAAAAACGATTTGATGGCGTCCGGCTCGCGATACACCGACGTCGGGCGAATCGCTTCGTGCGCTTCCTGCGCCGATTTCTGAGTTTTATATACCTGAGGTTTCGAGGGAAGATAATCGCCGCCGAATTTTTCGTTGATATACTGGCGGGCTTCGTTGACCGCTTCGTCGGAAATGCGCGTGGAATCGGTTCGCATGTAGGTAATCAGGCCGACCGGCCCTTCTTTGCCGAGATCGATTCCTTCGTAAAGTTTCTGCGCGACCGACATGGTTTTTTTCGACGAAAAACGGAGTTTGCGGGCGGCTTCCTGCTGCAAGGTGCTGGTAGTGAAGGGCGCGACCGGATTGCGTTTCGTCTCTTTTTTCGTCACGCTCTCGACGATAAATTGCGCGTTTTTGACATCCGCCACAATCGCCAGCGCCTGCTCCTGATTGGCGATTTCGGCTTTTTTCTTGCCGATTTTCAGCAGTTTCGCGTCGAAAATCGGCGGCTTCTTTGCGGCGAGGCGAGCGGTGATTGACCAGTATTCTTCAGTCACGAACGCCGCAATCTCTTTTTCGCGCTCGCAGATAATCCGCAGCGCCACCGACTGCACGCGCCCGGCGCTCAAGCCTTTTTGCACTTTTTTCCAGAGCAGTGGACTGATTTTGTAGCCCACTAACCGATCCAAAATGCGCCGCGCTTGCTGCGCGTCCACGCGGTTCGTGTCAATCTGGCCAGGATGCTGCATCGCGTCCGTGATGCCTTTTTTCGTGATTTCGTTAAACATGACGCGGTAAATGTTTTTCGTCATTCCTTTGGCGCTTTTGAGTTCTTCGGCGATATGCCAGCTAATCGCTTCCCCTTCGCGATCCGGGTCAGGTGCTAAATAGATAGAATCAGCCTGTTTTGCTGCGCTTTTCAAGTCGTCAATCACTTTGGCTTTGCCGTCAATGACCACGTATTCCGGCTCGAAATCATGCTCGACGTCCACACCCAATTTTTTTTCGGGCAGGTCTTTGATATGGCCGACCGACGCTTTGACCAGAAAATTCGCGCCGAGATATTTGTTGATGGTTTTCGCTTTGGCCGGGGATTCTACGATAACTAATGATTTTGCCATCCTTGTCCTCGTTGCTTAAATAAACGTTCAATATGCCAACATGTCGAAACGGTGTTTCGACACGGGCGAAACTGAAGTTTCGCCCTACAATCACTTGACACGCATAATACGGCGTCTTGTTATTTTCGTCAAGGGTTTTTCTTGTGCGCTGTTTCACGACGTATCGTTCGTCTGTTGGCAGAGGCACTCAGGTTGTCAAGAAAAAATGTGGCAATTCTGCCACAGTTCAGGTCTTTAAGGCGTTACGCCGTGCACTCGCCATTTACTACAAGGCGAACCTGCTCCTTTCAAATTATTCAGGCTTTTGAATATCGTTTTGCAAACGATCTACAAAATCAATAAACACGCACATGGCGGGCGAATAGCCCTGAGACGTCGCGAATTCGCCTGTCCAGGGGTTGGCCTGCTGCATAAAGTCTGGGCTTCTCAAAATAGCTTCAATCCATCGCTGCATCAAAAAGGTTAAATCCTCCTGTTTGCCGTAATGTGCCATCCAGCGCGGAACGCGTAACGCGGTCAGCGCCTGCGACGCGCCGCCCCATGAATTATCAGGGAGCGCCCGATCAAACGCCGGCTCACTGATCGAAATAGAGGGAAACGGGTATGGTGTCCAGAATTCATTCGGATTTTTAAGGTAGCGCGCATAAATCCGTTCGAACATCGGCTGTTCGACGACATGTTCGCCGAACACACGCGTAATGACATCGCCGCGAACTTTCACAAAATTCCCGTCGAGATCAACATCGTAAAAAAATTCATCTTCAGGATCATAACAGTATTTGATGATGCTCAGCCGCAGCGTTTCGGCGCGTTCACGCCACCTCTGCGCGTCAGTCTGGCGGCCAAGCGCGTCGGCCATCTGCGCTAACGCGAGCCGCCCGCCGTACATGCTGGCGGAAAGATCGGGCGCTACATAGGGCAATTTTCCGACAGCCGGGAGTTGCCTTGCGTCGTCGTTCGGGCATTTTTTCGGCACGCCTGCGGCAAAGCGCGGGCTGTTGTCGTGGCCGGAATCATACTCGCAAAACAACTCGCATAACCCCGTGCCGCGTGTATTGCGATACGTTGCCAACCAGTCATCCCAGCGAGCGCAGGCATGGTACGCGCGCGCTAAAAAATCCTCGCGCCCGGTTTTTTCAGCCACCTCCCACGCTGTCGCCGCAATCGGCACGACCATTTGAATCTGCGCCGAACCTCGCCGATCTGTGCGCACCCAGCAAGGGAAATAGCCATCATCGCGTTGCAGCGCGAAAAAAATATCATGGTTCGCAATGGCGATTTCAGGAGCGAAACGGCCATAAATCAGCCCTTCAAGCGGGCCGCATTCTAACCAGATACCCTGATAATCGCCGCCTTCGATTAACACGGGAACATCATAACCATGCACTATCCGCGTATTCCGCGTAAGTCCGGCGAGCGCTTGCGCGTATTTTTTTTGAATATCGTCCCGATTAAACATATTTTCCCTCAGCGAAACTACGCGGATAGGTGTAAGAAGGGATAAAATATGGAATATCCTTGCTGACAATCAATCCTTGTAGTTATGATAGAACAACCTGTTATCTTCGACAACAACGCGATGTAAATCTTGACAAATTCTGCCGATTTTGACCAGAAGTCACGATGATTGGCCGGATGTTGATTCTCTTTGGTTTTCCCGTGCCAACTATTTTCGCGCTTCTGCTGCATGAGGCGCGCTTCAATACCATGAAACGAGTCTTTCAGGCTTGCTTCTATCTTCCCCATTTTTTCGGCCTGGTCATCGTCGGACAGTTGTTCTATAGCTTATTGTCGCCGACCTCCGGCCTTGTCAATGAAATAATCAACGCTTTCGATGGCACGTAATATTTGACATTCGAATGGAGGTGATGTCTGGTTCATTCTATAGCAATCCGAAATGAGTTGTGGCAGTGTTCCCTTTGACACGCACAGGGAACGGTCGCACGCTGAGCGTGTCGAAGCGTGACAATTCAGATGGATTTGCTATATAAGGTGGTCGTTGTAAGCCAGGAATTCGCGTCAACCCCAATCATGTTCTGACAAGGAGAATAACACTATGAATTGCAAGATGTTACGTTTCGCAGGGCTTCTCGTAAGTTGCTGCCTCTGTTTCGGCATCTCTATCGCGCAGGCATCAGACGCCTACCGATTCACCTTTGCGTATGGCCCATGGGATTTGGCTGAAGGGCGCATTGATCCCGCCGATCAGCCCAATGATCCCTATTTTCAATATGTCGAAAAAATCTATGGCGCTGCGCCATTAACGACGTCCTGGGAGTGGGAGGGGCAGAAAGGGTATCTTCAGGGACTGCGCCTCTATTTAGCCTCCGGCGAATTGCCCGAAGCCTTGCGTCCACTCGATTTAACGCTGACCAGAGAACTGATTGAAGCTGGAAAACTGCTGCCACTGGACGATCTGCTCAAAGAACACGCCCCGGAATTCCTGAGCGCCTATCCTGAAACGGTCTGGAATTTAATTCGCGCGATCTCGCCCGATAAAAAAATCTACTACCTCCCAGACTTGCCCAGCAAATTCTATACGAATGCGGGGTTTATCCGCCAGGATTGGCTGGATCGCGTGGGGATGAAGGTTCCGACCACGCGCGATGAATTGGTGGCGGTGTATAAAGCATTTAAAGAACAGGACGCCAATGGCAACGGCGACCCGAACGATGAAATTCCGGTTTCCGGGCGCGAAGGAATGCGCTTTTGCGACGATTTATTCCAGATTCACGGCGCAGTCGTCTATGGCGGTCATCCGCGTTTAGGCTGGGATGCGGAGAAAAAGCAGATGATTTCCCATCAGGTGTCGCCGCAGATGAAAGCCGCCGTTGAGTTTTTGCGGTCGTTGGTCGAACAAGGCTTGATGGATCCGGTGATGCCGATTCAGAAAAAGCAGGACTGGGTGGCGAAAATCAACGCCAATCAGGTCGGGCATTATTTTCATGTTATTGGCGAAATCAATCAATACAGCGCGTTTATGGAAACCGATAAGAACGCCTCATGGACATATTTGCCGCTCGTCAGCGTTCCTGGCGTTCCTCCGCAAAAACATGTGTATTATGCTGGCGCAGACCCGTCTGTCGCGATTTTCGCGATAACAACTGCCGCAAAAGACCCGGTAAAAATTTTGAAATGGTACATGATGGCGACCAATACGATAGATGGCCTGATGTATCAAAGTATCGGCATTCCTAACGTAGATTGGAAACAAGTTGATGGCAACATCGAAATTCTTTTGCCGAAAACGCCGTTTTACAAATACGTGCCAATCACCACCAGTCAATATTCGCGCGATTTGTTATTGCAAACGCCTTTGGGAGAGATGAAAGCCGCCATTTTAGATCGCGTGCTGGCGGTTGGAACTGTCGGCCCCGATGATTCCGGCATCCCCGCCACTGTCTATGAAGGGTATGAAGATTATCTGCCAGAGAATGCCGTGCTGTATCGGGAATATTGTTCGAAAATGGTGCTTGGCGCTTTGCCGATGAGCGCGTGGGATGAATATGTCCAGAAATGGAATAAACAGGGCGGCGAAGAAGTGTTAAAACGCGCGACTGAATGGTATAAGCAAGTCAATAATATCCAGTAATTATCGAACGTTCTCCCGCATATTCGCGCCAAACTGTCAGATAGAGCCGATCTATCTGACAGTTTTTTTCTTGACGGCAATATAGTATCATACGATACTCTCTCATGAAAAAAGAACATGTATGAATTGAAAATGAGTATCTGACGGGAGAGATTATCATTCTATGTTTCACGACCTGAGAATCAGAACAAAACTGTTGATCGCATTCTTAATTATAAGTATCATCCCGTTTACCCTCATCGGCGGATTAGCCATCTGGATTTCAAACAACGCGCTTTCCAAACAGGTTTTCAGTCAGCTTGAAAGTCAGCGCGACATCAAAAAAACGCATATCCAGCAGTTTTTCGTTGAACGCCAGCGGAATATGGAATCGCTGATTGAAACGGTCGGCATTTTTGGACAATCAGCGTTTGAAAAGATGCGTTCGGTTCAGGAGACGAAAAAAGCCCAGGTCGAGGAATATTTTAACCGATTGCGCGCTGATGTCGCCGTCTTAGCCACCAATGTCAACCTGCAAAAATGAAAGATTTTGAATTGCTCTTAGACGGCAAAGGCGGCGTCAAATTAGCCACCTTGGAGATGTATGAACGCCAATATCTCGGCGATTCGCTGAAACAAATCGTCCACGATTACGGCTACGACGACATTTTGCTGATCACCAGCGCCGGAAACATTGTCTATAGCGTCAGCCGAAACGCCGATTTAGGGCAAAATATCCTGACCGGCCCATTACAGGTCTCCTCATTAGCACAATGTTTTCAGCAAGGATTGCAAGGCGTCGCGATCCAGGATTTCACGCCGTATCCCCCCGCAGAAAATCGCCCAATGGCCTTTATCGCTGCCCCGGTCATTAATAGACAACTGAACCTGACGCTTGGCGTGGTGGTCATCAAAATCAACCCAACTCCATTAAATACGATTACTCAACGGCGCGCAGGCATGGGAAACACGGGAGAAACCTATTTAGTCGGCCAAAAAGGGATGAATACCAGCTTGCGCAGCGATCAGGTGGTGCGAACGCAAAAAATGAATGAAGCGATTTCCGGCAAAGAAGTGGAGCGCGTACTGGCTAAAGAGGCAGGCTTCACGGTAAGAGTCGGCAATAATGGCGCCATGGAAATGGCTCAATTCGATCCCTTAAATATTGATGGCCTCAATTGGGGAATCATTACGGTGATCAGTTTAGAAGAAGCGATCATCCCGACGCTTCGCACTGACAGGGATAACTATTTCGCTCGCTTTATTCAACAATATGGTTACACCGATTTGTTTTTGATCCTTCGGGATGGAACGGTGTTTTATACCGTCGCGCATCATGCAGATTATGAAGCCAATCTCACCGAGCCTGCGTATGCGAATAGCGGATTAGGGCGGGTGTTTCAACAAACGCTGGAGACCAAAACGTTCAATTTTGTCGATTTTCAGCCATACGCGCCAGCCAACGGACAACCGGTCGCTTTTATGGCGCAACCGATCATGAGTGGCGACCAGGTGGAATTCGTCGTAGCAGTTCAAATTCCCTTGCAAGAAATTAATACTATCATGCAGGAACGCTCTGGCATGGGGCGCACCGGCGAGACCTATCTTGTCGGCGCAGATGGCCTGATGCGCTCCGATTCCTATTTGGCTCCGGATCAATATTCCGTCATTTCGTCATTTGCCGACCCCGGCACTACCCGCGTTGAGACGCTCGCAAGCCGCGAAGCGCTGAGCGGGAATGCCGGGAAAGGCATGTCCTCAAATTATCTTGGACAATCCGTCCTTTCGGCGTACACGCCGCTTACATTTTGGAATACAAAATGGGCATTAATCGCTGAAATGCATGAAGAGGAAGCATTTGCTTCGATCAAACGCTTCTTTTCAGTGAGCCGGAACATCGGAATCTTGCTGCTTGTTGGAATTGTGGCGGTGTCATTGTTTGTCGCAAGCTATATTGCGCAACCGATCAATCAGATTGCCCGGATTGCGCAACGAGTGGCAGAAGGCGATTTATCAGACTCATTCCCCTGGAAACGAGTGCGCCATGATGAAGTTGGCGTGCTGATTCAATCATTTCACAAAGTGCTCGCCTATTTTCGCGAAATGGCGGATGTTGCCGCGAAGATCGCCGTTGGAGACCTCAGCCACAAAATCACCCCGAAGTCAGAGGGCGACACATTAGGTCTCGCGCTTCAAGAGATGACAACGTATCTTCAGGAAATCGCAGAGGCGGCCACAGCCTTTGCCGAAGGCGATTTACGCCAAGAAATACAGCCGAGATCCAATCAGGATGTGTTAGGGAAAGCCTTTCACAGCATGAACGCGCTCCGGCAAATCATGGAAGAAATCGTTGAAAGCTCCCAACAATTAGGCGCGGCGGCGGACTACCTGACGCAGATAAGCTCCGACTTAGCCTCTGGCGCCGAAGAGACATCGCATCAAGTCACCAGCGTCTCGGCGAATGGGCAGCAGATTAATAACAATATCAACGCCGTCTCCTCCTCAGTCGAACAATTTTCCGCCAGCATTCAAGAAATTTCCCGCACCATTGTGGATGTCGCGAATTTTGTGAATGACGCCGTCAATACCACGAAAGCCGCAAATGCGACTATGGCTGAATTAGAGATGCGTTCCAAAGAAATCGGCGACATCACCAAAGTGATTACCTCGATTACGCAGCAGACCAACCTTTTAGCGTTAAACGCGAGCATTGAAGCCGCCCGCGCTGGCGACGTTGGGCGCGGCTTTGTAGTCGTGGCGAAAGAAGTCAAAGAATTAGCTCGCGAAACCGCCAAATCGGCAGAAGATATTACGAAAAGCATCAACACGATTCAAACCAGCATCCAACAGACCAAACAAGGGATGACGCGCACGTCGGAAGTCATCTATCGCGTTCACGATCTTTCAGAAGCCATCGCCAGTTCGATTGAACAACAATCAATCACGACAGAAGAAATTGCTCGCAATATCAACGATGTCGCGTCAGGCAGCGATGAAATTACCCATGCCATTCGCGAAGTGGAAGACGCCTCCAATAACTCGTCAGAACACGCGGGGAACGTGAAGCAGGCAGCCCGTGACCTAGCAACGCTTGCCGAGAAACTGCGCCGCCTGATTGAACAATTTAAAATTTGACCGTTATCATTTAAGGAATTGATGTTACACCGCGTCTCCGCAATTCCCCTCCCGGCGGTGGTTCACCGTCAGCGGATCGCATCTGCTGTGTAACAGATTGATCGCACTTGCTATAACGTCCCACAATAATTTCCGCAAGAATCTTCTATCAAATCGAAAATTTTTCAACATGCGAGCGCAATTCTTCGGCTAAATGCGAAAACGCGGTTGCGGCCTCGTTGACGTTGCTGGCATGGTTTGACGCTGATTGCGCAGTTGAGGCCACTTCGCTGATTGCATGGGTAATTTCTGAACTTCCATGCGCGGCATTGGTAATGTTGCGAGCAATTTCGTTGGCAGTGTGGCTTTGCTCCTCAACGGCGATATCAATAGCGTTCGCGAATTTATGAATTTCTTGAATAATCTGAGCGCCACGAGTCACGGCGATAATTGCATCCTGCGTATTGCACTGAATGGTTTCAATGCGGCGCGTAATATCGTCGGCGGACACGGCGATTTCCTGCGCCAATTCTTTCACTTCGTGCGCCACGACCGCAAACCCTTTGCCAGCCTCGCCAACGCGAGCGGCCTCAATCCTGGCATTCAATGCTAATAAATTTGTTTGCCGGGTAATTGCGGCGATCATTTTCACTATTTCTCCAATCTCCTGCGAATTTGTTTCTAATTTAGCGATTTTCTCATTAGCTTCCGAGGTCGCACTCACCGCCTGCGCAATAATCTGCGTCACGTTATCTACCGTCTTGGAAATTTCGTGGGCATTCGCGGCAAATTCTTCAATCGCGCTTGAGATCGTCGTAATATTTTGACTGATGTCGTGACTATTCGATGACACAATCTGGACTTGCTGGGAGGTCTGTTCTGCTCCAGCGGCCATGTTCGCGCTAATATTCTGCAAATGTTCGGCAGCCTGCCTGATCTGTGCCGCTCCGCTGACAATTTCCCTCATCGTCTGGCGAATGGTCCTCATCTGACTGAACGCATGCCCCATCACATCCTGGTCTGTTCGAGGAACAATCTCCTGGCGCAAATCGCCGTTTCCAAATCGAATCGCGACATGAGCAACATTCTGTAAGTATTGTGTCATGTGAGCGAATGCCTGCCCCAACACATCAGCCTCAATGCGCGGAGCAATTTCCTGCTGAAGATTTCCCTGCGCAATGCTGGCGGCAACCGCTGCCATTTCCTGCATATATCGCGTCATGTTGGTGAATTCCGAGATCAGTTGCCCGATTTCATCATGTGCATGCCTCGCGTCTAAGCGAATGTTCAAATCTCCGACAGCGATTTGACTGGCGGCCTGCGCTAATTTAACAATCGGCTTGACCATACGCATCGCAAAATAGGTCGTCAGCATTAACGCGATCACAATCACGCCGACTAAACTCGCCACCATACGTTTAGAAGAATAAATCTCTTTGTGCATATCTGCTTGAATTGTTTTCACAGAGGCGGTAATATTGGCATCGTCAGCATCTAATGCCTGCAACACAGCCCGTTTTTTTTCATTCACCGTCTCAAGCTGTGTTTGAAAAGCAATCTGCGCGTCATAAAAACGTCTGATTTTTTCCTGATATTGAGTGAGGGTCGAATTTAATTGCCCTCCCTGTTCAGAAATCTTATTGACTGTCGAACGCAGCGTCTGAAAACGGAGCAGGAGATAATCAATTGATTGCAGGATGGCCTGCAAATCGTCCTGGCTTAACAGATGCTGACGCAAGTTATTGACCTGCATCATGATTTGCAGAAACGCATTCCGATAACCGATCGGCATCGCCTGTAATTCTTTGAGATGCAGAAATAACGAATGATCCTGCTGCTTTTCCGCCATTTCAAGCTGCTCTTGAATAATATCTTCCAACACCTCGAAATTAAAGACGACATCATTTTCCAGGGTCGTTAATTCTTCGGGAATTCGCTTCAAATCCGCAGATTGTTTGATTAACTCCGTTAATTCCTGCGTAAAATCGGCCAACCCAATCTGAACGCTTGTGCTGTCGCTTTGCAGGGCAAGCGCATCAATCTGTTCTTTTAACGTGCGAAACTGCTCGGCTTCTTCCTCGCCCTGCTCATAAAAAAGCGCGGTGACAAGATCGGTGAAGACCGCCGTCAATTCCTGAGAAGAATGCGCATTTTCAATAATATCCGAAACCTTGTGGTCCAACAATAGAGAGAACGAGCCTTCAATTCGTTGGAACGATAGGAGCATGATAATTAAAATTCCCCCCACGACCATCATCACGAAGAGATTGAACAGAAATAATTTCGCGGAGATTCCCCACCGTACTGTTTTGCGCTGTTGTTGCATAATTTGTATATTTTCGCATGTCCAGGATCAGTAAATTGACCTGGGGGGCGACGACATTGTTCAGAGCATTCTTAGGAGTGCGAAATCTTGATTTCGCACTCCTGATCACTTGGTAAAAATTACCGATTCATGTACTGCGCTATTCAATTAACGCAAAATCAGTCTCCCTTACCTGCAATATCGGATAGTCTTTCACCACATTACCTCCCTGATCGAAACGAATAATTCCGGTGACGCCAGGAAAATCTTTGATCTTTGCCATCGCCTCCCGAATGGCTTTCCGATCTGTTCCCGCTTGTTTAATCGCCTCGGCAATCAAATTCAAGGCATCATACGCGAGCGCCGCTTCCTGCGTCGGCGGCAATTGATATTTTTCCTTGAACGCCTTCACAAACGATTGCACTTCGGGACGCGGTGAATCTGGAAAAAAGCCTAATGAACTGGTGTACAAGTTGCGCCGGGCAGCGGGTTCGAGTTCGAAAATCGTCGGCGAATAAAAATCAACATATCCCATAATCGTCACATCATCCCAGCCGATTTGCGCGCGTTGGTTGAGAATTATCTTTCCATCCGGAAGTTGCGTGAAGAGATACAAAGCGTCTGGCTGGGCGGCGCGCAGTTTCTCCAAAATCGGAATAAAATCTGTCGTATGATCCAAAAATCCTTCCGCCGCGACAACCGTTCCTCCTAAGTGTTTAACCTCGTCAGCAAAAATTTGTTGAGCGGCCACGCCCCAATCATTATTCAAATATAACACCGCCACGTTCTTTTTTTGCAATTTTTCGACGACAGCCCGCGCCATAAATCTGCTAAGCAATTCATCCGTGCCAGGCAGGGAAAAGCTGAATGGACTGCCCGGCGCAAACGACGGATGCGACGAGGTCGGCGAAATTTGCACCATCTCGGCACGGTGGAAAAATGGCTGCGCTGCCATTGAACATGAACTGGCAAAATCGCCAATGACCGCAACAATCCGTTGATCCTCCGTCATTTTGCGGGCGACACGCTTGGCGATATTCGGTTCGCCTTCACTATCGCCAGTCACTAATTCAAGCGAACGGCCATCTACGCCGCCTTGCGCATTCACGGTGTCACTTGCCAACTGAGCGCCTTGTTCAAAACTAACGCCATATTCGGCGTATTCCTTCGAAAACGGGGCTGACAGACCGATATAAATCGAGTCGGCAGCTATTGCAGCGCACGGCGCTGCCAGACTGGCCAGGCTTGCCAATACAATACATAACAACGCGATCTGTTTTTTCATATCAGACTCCTTTGATAAAATTTAATGCGTCTTCACCGCACAAAGGCGCATCAAAACACATCATTATACCACTTGTGTTTAAAAAGATCATATTCGGCACAGCATGGCAGAGACACCCCGCCGGGGCGTCTCTACGGAATTTATGATCTATTTTCTCACAATTGCTATTACACAAGGTTTCCTACCAGGCTTCTTCAAAAGATCCACTCTCAAGCCGATAAGCAGTCAATAATTTACTCAAAAAAAATGCAAGCATTATGTTGCGGCATTATCCATTTTTAACCCAATCATAATATTGCAGCAGCATTGAGCAGCCGATAAAAGGGGCCCATCTTGATGTCAGCGCGAAGTCACGATTCGCGGTTCTCGATCAGCCGGCTTTTAAAACAGGCGCTAACGCAGAAAACAGGCGCTGCACGCCAGTTGTAATTTCCTCGAATTGCAGATTACCGTAACCTAACAAGAGTTTCTCCGCATGGCGGCCTTTGACAATCGCGGATTCTTCAACCGTCGAGACCTGCACGCCATGCTCAAGCAGGTCTTCAAGCCGTTGTGCCGTAAATTCGATCCCGTTAAATGCGGCAACAACATATAACCCTGTCGAATCGCCGCTGATTGAGACGCGATCCCCGAACGCCCGCTCAAGTTCTTCAAGCAGCATAGCCCGTTTTGCTCGATACAGTTTTTTCATTTTGCTAAAATGCCGCTCAAAATACCCTTCCGTAATAAATGCATTCAGCGCTAATTGCGACAGCGACGAGGTGACAAGCCCTAACATGGATTTGATCTGGCGACAGCGCTCAAAGAGCGCATCCGGGACAACGATATATCCAAGCCGCGTCGCGGGGCAAAGGATTTCGCTGAAACTGCCGACATGCAGGACACGCTCCGGGTCTAACAGATGCAGCGTGCTGATGGGCGAACCGTGATGCCGGAACTCGCTGTCATAGTCGTTTTCGATGATGTACGCGTCGGCGGCTCTGGCATATTCGATCAGCTTGACGCGGCGCTGAATCGGCAGGACGCTGCCGAGCGGAAATTGATGCGACGGCGTGACGATGATGCCGCTCGTCGGCAGATTCGCCGGAATCTGCTCGACCTGCATCCCTTTTTCATCTACCGGAATCGGCAAAAACGGATAATCAGACATCTTCAAGATTCGGGAACTGCCGATAAATACAGGGTCTTCAATGATAAATGTTCGGCCAGCCCGCGCAACAGCCTGAAAAAGCACAGCCAATCCCTGCGCCGAACCGGAGACCACCATAATCTGCTCCGGGCGGCAGCGCAGCCCTTTTGTTTTGAGCAAAAACCCGGCTAATGCTTGACGCAGTGGCGGCAGACCTTCCGGCGGCAGATAATCTAAGACATCTTGCGGCGCGTCGAAACAGGCGTTTCGCAACAGCTTTGCCCAGAGTTGACGCGGGAATTGCGATAAATCGGGGACGCCGATCTGAAAATGAATCACGTCGCGAGTTCGGCGAGACTGGCGAATCTGCGCCTGTTGCCGCTGCTCCTGCGCGACTTCTTTGTATTGTTCGAGGTAACTCCCTTCGGCAACATACGTGCCTGAGCCTTCCTGACTTTCAAGAAACCCTTCCGCAATCAGTTGCTCATAGGCATAAATCACCACGTTGCGCGAAATCTGCATCTCCTGCGCGAATCTTCTGGTCGATGGGAGTTTCGTGCCGGTCGGAAGGTCACGCGAGAGAATTTTCGAGCGCAGTTGTTCGCACACCTGTTTCGTCAGCGGCATTCCTGATGTTTTGTCAATTGCAACCCAGAGCATCGGAGTTTCTCTTTACGTGCAAAAGTGGTTCTAAAAAATTTTTAAAAAGTGGCTCTTTACAGAACCACTTTCCATATTTATGTTAGGTATCAAAATGGTAAAGAGAAAAATTGTTTTTCCCGTTTTATTTACCACGAAAGACACAAAATACACGAAAAACAAAACACAAATCAACATGTAAACGGCTATGACGGAGCTTATACAAGGAGAAGAAATATGAAACGAGTTTTGGGAAGAAGCGGAATCGAAGTGAGCGCAATGGGATTAGGATGCTGGGCGATTGGCGGCCCCTGGACGCTGAATGGTTCACAGGCAGGCTGGAGCGTGGTGGATGACGCTGAATCTATCCGGGCGATTCATCGGGCGATTGAACTTGGCGTCAATTTTTTCGATACGGCGGCGAACTACGGCAGCGGTCACAGCGAACGCATTTTAGGGCAGGCGCTCAAAGGGCGGCGCAGCGAGATGGTGATCGCAACCAAATTCGGCTACCATGTCAATGAAGCGACCAAAGAGGTCACGCCATACAACGAAAACGAAGAGAATAGCGATGTCGCCAGCCACGTTTTCGAGGATGCCGAGGCAAGTCTCAGGCGTTTGGATACCGATTACATTGATGTGTATCAACTCCATGTCTGGGGGCTGTCTATCGAGCGGGCGCTGGAAGTACGCGAAAAGCTCGAAGAATTGGTCAAAGCAGGGAAAATCCGCACATACGGATGGAGCACCGACCGAACCGATGCAATCAAGGCGTTTTCGACTTCACCGAATTGCGGCGTCGTGCAGCAGCAATTAAGCGTGATGGACGGCAATGTGGAATTGCTCAAGCTCTGCGAAGAATGGAATCTTGCCAGCATCAATCGCGGTCCGTTAGGCATGGGGCTGTTGACCGGGAAATTCGCGCCGGATTCCACATTCGCCAACGACGACGTGCGCAAACATGCCAGTTGGCATCCCGGCTTCAAAGATGGCAAGCCGACGCAGGCGTGGCTCAAGGCGCTGGAAGCGATTCGCGAGGTGCTGACCAGCAACGGGCGCACGTTAGCGCAGGGCGCGTTGGCCGGAATCTGGGCAAGAAGCCCGCAAACCGTGCCGATTCCGGGCTTCAAAAATGTAAAACAGGTTGAAGAAAACGTCAAGGCGATGGAATTCGGCGCATTAACAGCAACGCAAATGGCGGAGATTGAACAATTGCTCCGCCCGATGAATGAATAATAAATCAACGGTAGAGACGCCCCGCCGGGGCGTCTCTACGGAATATACGGTTTTTTAATACGAAAGGAATATCATGAAAATCGCGATTTTGTATCACAGTGAAACCGGCAATACGGCTAAAATCGCAGAGTTCATCGCTGAAGGGGCGCAAAGCGTGAACGAAACTGACGTAAAAACCATGAGCCTCGATGCGATTGACGCGGAGTTTGCCACCCAGGCGCAATGCCTCATATTTGGTTGCCCGACCTATGCTGCTTCCGTATCATGGCAGATGAAAAAATTTTTAGACACCACGAATTTAAAACTTGCCGATAAATTAGGCGGTGTATTTGCTACCGGCGATTATCTCGGCGGTGGAACAGAGGTGGCGGAACTCTGCATGATCGCCGGCCTGTTAGTGCGTGGCATGTTGGTCTATTCCGCCGGTTTCACGCGCGGCAATCCGCTCACGCATTTCGGCGCAGTCGCCATCAAATCCGGCGATGAACCACAGCGCGAACGCGCAAAAATTTTCGGCCAGCGGATGGCGCAAAAAGCAAAAGAGTTATTTATGTAGGTCGAAACTCCAGTTTCGACCTACACGCACATTCTATTTAGAGGGGGATTTATGCAATATCGTCAATTTGGAAGACTTGATTGGAAGGTGTCGGCGTTAGGATTCGGCGCGATGCGCCTGCCCACCATCAAAGAGGGCGAAAAAACGGTGATTGACGAAACGCAGGCTATCGCCATGATTCGGGATGCGATTGATCAGGGCGTCAATTATGTTGATACCGCGTACCCCTATCATGAAGGGCAAAGCGAAGTCGTCGTCGGAAAAGCGCTGCGGGACGGGTATCGCGACAAGGTGAAAGTCGCGACGAAAATGCCGTGCTGGTTGGTCACGAAACCGGAAGATTTCGATACGTTTTTGAACGAGCAATTAGCCAAACTTCAGACAGATCATATTGATTTTTATCTGCTGCACGCCGTATGGGAAGAACGCTGGGAATTGATGAACAAGATGAATGTGTTTGCATGGGCGGAAAAAGCCAAATCTGACGGGCGAATCGGGCATCTTTGCTTTTCGTATCATGCCGGGCCGGCATTATTCAAAGAAGTGATTGACGCCTACGATTGGACGATGTGCCAGATTCAGTATAACTTCATGAACGAAGAGGTGCAGGCTGGCACGAAGGGGCTGGAATACGCCGCGCAAAAAGGAATCGCGACAGTGATTATGGAACCGCTCTTAGGCGGCTTGATTGCGCGACCGCCGAAAGTGATTCAGAACATCTGGGAAGAGGCTGGAAAACAGCCGGTAGATATGGCGCTGCAATGGCTCTGGAATAAGCCGGAAGTTTCGACCGTGCTCAGCGGCATGTCCACGCCGGAGCAGGTGCAGCAGAATCTTGACAGCGCGAATCGTTCCGGCGTCGGCACGCTTGCAGCATCCGATCTCGATTTGGTGACACGCGTTCGGGATCGCTATCGCGAGCTCCAGGCGATTCCCTGTACCAAATGCCAGTATTGCCTGCCCTGCCCGGCGGGCGTCAATATTCCGCGCAATTTCGAGATGTATAACGAAGGCGTGGCGTATGGTGACTTGCAACTTTCTAAAGCCTTGTATAACTGGCATTTCCAGGAAAAAGAACGGGCGAAAAGCTGTGTCGCCTGTAAGGTTTGTGAAACAAAATGCCCGCAGCAGATACCAATCAGCGAATGGATGCCGAAAGTCCACGCGAGCCTTGTGTTTCAATAAAATGCAAAAAGCTGTCAGACATTTTAAAGGTGTCTGACAGCTTTTTATTTAGCGCAAAGACACCGTTACCGCCCGTTCAGCATGAGTTTCGTGGCGTTTTCGCCGCCGTTTTGGAGATAGAGCAGCGGCACGCTGCGATCCACGCCTTCCACGAGCACTGGCCGCGCTGCCCAGGGAGCGACGGAGAGGACGTTCGTGAAATCCATCCAGTATTGCAGTCGCGCCACCGGCAGATTCCAGACCATGTGGTTATGGTTAGCCGGGCCGTATTGTTTGAATTCATACATGGAGGCATATTTCGTAGAAACGAACGTATGCGGCCATTCGCGGTTGGTGGTGTTGCAGACTTTCGTCGCCAGTGTATCAGGCAGATCGAGCGTGACGGCTTCATCCCAGATCAACGAGAACATGCCGCTGATGGCGTTGTAGCCGAGCCGTCCGACGACGCCTTCGATGCCGCCAGGCGTGAGGAATGTGACGCTGTTGCCGCCGCCGGGGAAATAGCCGAAATCTTGCAGCGGGAAGGTGACGCGGGACATGATTTCTTCGACTGATGCGCCCGGTTTGGCTGCCCAGTCGAACGCCGCGCTGCCGGAGTTATTGCCATCGAAGAAGCCTTTCTGTTCCCAAATCGTCGCACCGGTCAGCGGCACGCCGAGTTGTTTGGCGACTTCGGTAATCTCTTTCGGTTCCCACACTTTGCGGAAATCCATGAATAATGGCGGATTGCCGCCGGTCAACTGACTGAAAAAGAGCATCGTCAGCAAGCCCTGCACGTCGGCTTCGGTCGCGAACGGCATGACCGGTTTCGTGCCGTTATGGTCGAAGGTCGAATTGAAGAACGACTCCATCGCGTCCGCCACCGGCAACGGAATGCCGCGCGGATCAGATCCCCATTCCAACTGGCTCATAAACCCACCGCCGACCGCGTTCAGGTCTTTCAGCAGGTCGCGCACGATCAGATACATTGCAAGGCTCGTATTGAGCTTTTGGCTGTCATCATCGTTGCGCAATTCGATTTTTTTCACATATTTATCGCACCACGCCCGCAACGCCTTGACCTCTTCTTTGTTGTATGCTTGTTTGTTGAGCATATCGGCGAGGAGTTTCATATCTAAGCGCGTGATTTCGAGGCCGAAAATATTGCGGGTGGGGAGAATATGCGCCAACGCGGTTTCCATGCCCATTGAATCATGGCCGAACACGACGACGCGGCGGCCTTTCATGGCCTGATACGTTGCGGCGGCATACGCCCAATCAACCAGCGAATCAGCCGTTTCCTTTGTCATGACTGGATTCTGTCCGGTATCCGGCCAACTGCCGATATTTAAATGTGAAAGAATTCCTGATTGCGTGACTGCGCCGTTGGTGGCATGAGCAAAGACGACACCCGGCTTGGGTCCGCTGTTGCCGCACGTGAAGTTAATCGGCGTCCGTTTTGGGAAATGCGCTAAGAGGGAGATGACGCTGAGCTGCGGGAACGCCCAGGTATCCGGGGCGCAGACTAAGCTGCTGACGCCTGCTTCCTTGAATTGCTGCGCGACAATATCCGCCTGCCGCTCGCTATCCACTAAAATCGTCGAATAGACAACTTCGGCAGTGGTAACGCGATCAGCCAGCGTATCTGCGACCATTTTCACGATATTCCGGCAGCGTTCGCGGGATTGATCGTCAATGCGGGGGTCTCCTGCTGAAAATACACCGATGACGGGTTTCTTCTGTTGGATTGTCGTCTGTTCTGTCAACATTTTGGCCTGTTTCATAAAATATGTCCTCCTGAAAATTTTAGTAAAATTTACTATAAAAAATTTACAAAAAAACCATCTTCTATTTATCTTTTTTCTGTCAAGAAATTAGGGGAAAATCTCTAAAAATTTTCCATATAGTTAATTTTTAGTAAAAATTAAGCAACAGACAATTGCCTTTAAAAAAGGAATTCTCTCAATAAAATCTTTGACAAAAACATGAAAGAACGACAAGGATATGTGGAAGAAAGGATGTTTATGCGACGGTCTTTCTTATATTTATCCTTGCGGCGTGTTGATAATATTTGATTGATAGAGCATGTCATGTAGGGGCGAACCCCTGTGTTCGCCCTAAAAATAGGGTGCGCCTTAAAAACAGGAATCGCCTGAGAAACAGGGCAGACACGGGGGTCTGCCCCTACATGGCATGAACCATCAAACAATTGTGATTGAAATCATCAATTTGACCAAACGTTACGGCAATATCACGGCGGTATCGAATATCAATCTCACCATCCCTGATGGCCAATTTTTTGGATTTTTAGGACCGAATGGCGCGGGGAAAACCACGACGATCAAGACAATCGTCGGCCTGCTGAAACCGACGTCCGGCGTAGTGAACGTCGAGGGATTCGACGTGCAGAAAGAGCCGTTACACGCCAAGCAGATCATCGGCTTCATTCCTGATAAACCGTTTATTTATGAGAAACTCACCGGGCGGGAATTTTTGCAGTTCATGGCGGGCTTGTATCAGGTCAACAGCAGCGAGATTGAAACGCGGATCGCGCAACTGCTCGACATGTTCGAGTTATCAGAGTGGGGCAATGAATTAGTCGAAAGCTATTCGCACGGAATGCGGCAGAAGCTTGTCATGTCGGCGGCGCTGATTCATCAGCCGAAAGTGATTGTTGTTGACGAGCCGATGGTGGGGCTTGATCCGAAAGGGGCGCGTCTTGTGAAGAAAATCTTTCAAGGAATTTGCGCCAAAGGGACAACGATTTTTATGTCCACGCACACCTTAGAAATCGCGGAAGAGATGTGCGATTACATCGCGATCATCCAGAAAGGCGAGATCATCGCGAAAGGCACGGTAGATGAACTGCGCCAGCAAGCGCAAACCTCGCAGGCGAAACTCGAAGACATCTTCCTCGAATTGACGGGCGGCTACGAGATGAAAGAGATGATCGAATTTTTGAAAAATTAGCATGAATACGATTCTTTTAGCGGCAGGGTTTTCAACCAGGATGGGGCAGATCAAGCAGATCATGGCGCTTGATGGCGTGCCGATGGCGCGGCGCGTGGCGGAAGCGTTTTTATTGCCTGGCAACACGATCTATGTTGTCATAGGAGCGCATGGCGAGGCGGTGCGGGCGATCTTTGACGATTTTCCCTGCCAATTCGTCGTCAATCAGACGCCGGAATCGGGGATGTTTTCGTCGGCGCAGGCGGGCTGTCGCGCTATTCTTGATGGCGAGCCGGCATTGCTCTGTCCGTGCGATTGTCCGGGAATCACGCTGGAAACGGTGCGCTCCGTAAAAGAAAAACTTGACCGTTCGCCGGACACGATCATCATTCCATCGTATCAGGGACGGCGCGGGCATCCAATCGGGCTGCCAGCGTGGTTCATCGAACATATCCAGCGCTTGCCGCCAGACACGCCAGGGCTGCGATCTCTCTGGCCGTTTTTTGCGGATCGAATTGTTGAACTCGATGTGCTTGATGCCGCAATTTTGCGCGATATTGATACGCCGCAGGACATTCGCGGCATATTTACGCCGTCAGGGGGAGCGTAAATCTCACGGTTGTTCCTTTGCCAAGTTCACTTTCTATCGAAAGCGCGCCGCCAAGCTTTTCCACCAAAATTTTGGAGATAACCAGGCCGAACCCGCTGCCATGTTCGCCATCAGTTCCGGCGGTCGAAAACTTTTTATCAATCTGAAATATTTTATGCAAATTGGCTTGAGAAATGCCAACGCCCGTGTCACTAACCCGAATGCTAATCATCGCATCAATATAATTGGCAGCAAGCCAAATCGTTCCGCCATGCGGCGTGAACATGATCGCGTTCATCAAGAGATTTTTCAGAATAATACGGCACATCTCCTGATCCGCATAGACCATCGTTTTCTCGGCGACCTCATCCTTCAAAAGAATCTCTTTGTGCCTTGCAAACTGGCGAAATT
The DNA here is from genome assembly GCA_000739515.1 of Candidatus Moduliflexus flocculans. GTDB lineage: Bacteria > Moduliflexota > Moduliflexia > Moduliflexales > Moduliflexaceae > Moduliflexus > Moduliflexus flocculans. The sequence goes on along the minus strand of DF820459.1, from coordinate 334,964 downwards.
GATTTTTTACCTCCAACACGACATGCTGCACATCGAAGACATCCCGTCGAAACGGCACCTTATTCATCTGAAGGTTTGCCCAGTAGAGCAGGTTTTCTAAAAGCTTGTGGACATGCTCGACATATTCGCGCAAGGTGTGGGCGACTTTATGAATTTGCTGCTCCTGAATCTGTTTATCATCAAGCAGGCTTGAAAGGCCAATAATGGGAACAAGCGCATTGCGCATTTCGCGGCTGATCGTCGCAAAGAAGGCGTCTTTCATCGCGTTGGCGCCCGCTAATTCGCGTCGCTGCCGCAACAACGAAAGATGCGTCATCATGCGCGCCATGACCTCTTCTTTCGAAAATGGCTTGGAAATATAATCAATCGCGCCAACTTCAAACCCTCTGACGATATGTTCAGGCGAAGATAATGCTGTCATAAAAATCACGGGAATATCCTGAGTCGCTGGAAGAGCTTTCAAACATTGGCAGGTCTCAAAGCCATCCATTTCCGGCATAAGAATATCCAGAAGAATCATGTCAGGGAGATGTTCGACCGCTAATGTCATCCCATCTCGACCGTTGGTTGATTTCAGGATGCGAATTCCCTGTTTATTCAGATAATCTATCAGCAGAGAAATCTGTAACAGTTCATCATCTATAATTAATACTGTTATTTCGCCCGCGTGATGCTCGTTCATATCGCCAATCCTTTCTTTCGTGAACATGCAGTCTATTGACGCACAAACATTTTTCCGGCAAGTTGACGAATCAAATTTTTCATTTCTAACATCATCAGCGTGGCAGAAACTGTCCCGCTTGCGGTTTGAGTTTGCATGGCGATCTCATCAATATGGATCGGTTCGGTAGGAATCAGTTCCAAAATTTTTTCTTCCAATGGCGTTAATGCAAGGGGAAGCGGCGGAACGCTTGATTTCGGCGATGATGCTAACAGCGGCAATTCCGGCTGCGTTTCCTGCTGAAGCTCGCGTCGAATTTCTGAAGAAATGGCATTCAGCACGTCATCGGCGTGTTCAATCAACGCCGCGCCCTGCTTGATCAGGCGGTTTGTTCCTTTACTGCTGCCGGAAGTGATATTTCCAGGCACGGCAAACACGTCGCGTCCCTGTTCCAATGCCATATCCGCCGTAATCAGCGCGCCGCTTTGTTCGCCAGCTTCGACGACAACTGTTGCCAGGCTCAGCCCGCTGATAATGCGATTTCGCGCCGGGAAGTTGCGGCGATCCGGTTTCGTAGTCATCGGTAGTTCTGACAGGATCGTCCCTTTTTCGATAATTTCCTGATAGAGGTCGGCGTGTTCAGGAGGATAGACCACGTCCACGCCGCATCCCAACACAGCAATAGTTTGTCCTCCAGCGCGAATAGCTCCGCGATGCGCCGCGCTGTCAATGCCGCGCGCCATGCCACTGACGACAGAAACGCCTTTGAGCGCAAATTGTTTTGCCAACTGCTCCGCAACGCTTCTTCCATACGTGGACGATTGGCGCGACCCGACAATCGCGACCATCACGTCATGCGCATGCAGGCGCTGCCCTTTGACATAAAGAATTGGAGGGGGATCGAAAATATTTTTCAGTGCGTCGGGATATTCATCATCATCCCAGGTAATAATATGCGCGCCATGAGACGCAATTGCGTCGAATTCTTGTTGAACGGCTCGTTCGACATCGAATTGCAAGATATTGGCGATGGTTTTTTCAGCAAGGCCGGGGATCGAACGAAAACTGGCGGGGGACGCGGAAAACACTTTTTGCGGATCGTGAAAGGCGTTCAGTAATTTACGGTATGTTATAGCCCCGACCCCTGGCACCATATTCAGGCCGATCCAATACTTCCTGGCGTCGAGTTCGCCCATAAGAAAAAAGACATACGCCCACTGCGCACGAGGAGTGAGCGTATGTCTCATAAGTTCGGTTACGCGAATCGCATCAGGCAGCACTATCGTCGTAAAACCGCTTTCTCTCCGATATTAAACATTCTTGAGCTTTCCGAAACCAATGCGGTCGCTGTTTGTTCCTGAACACTTAACACCAATAATCGCCCAATGGCCTGGCGTGGAAATCCTTCGCCAATTTCGCGAAAGACGATGAAGTTATCAGCAGGCTGCACGCCTTGCGCCGCGCCAACATCAATATACACGATGTCGCCATACGACATACTTTGACGGCCAACACGTTCCCTCAAAATATGAGCAATCAATTGATTGCCAACCTTCAAGCCGAATGTTTTCGCATTTCCCGGAGCTGGTTTGAGCAGTGGCACTGAAATTTCCGAGGCGGGAATAATATGGTCGCCAATTTCGATATAACTGTATGATTTGATAATTTCAGCCGCTGAAATATTCGCTTCCGTATTTTTAACACGCAAATGTCCATTAATGTCAATCTGCGTGCCGATTAACTCTCCCGTCACTGGATGGAAAATTTCACTGCGCGGAGTAAAGGCCACAAACACATCCCCTTCCTGGACTTTATTCGCGCTGCCGCGATTGATATAAATCATATCGCCAAATACCAGCCCGGGCTGGTTAAATTCGGCATGAATCACCCTCGCGGTTTCGCCCGTTCCAGAGGCATCGCCAGTGATTTGCGCAAAGTCTCCTGACATCAATTCCTTCAATGAATATGGAATGATATACCCGCTAGCCTCTATAAAATCAGCGGTTGGGACGACGGCCATTGCAGGGCGGCTTGTTTTCCGCGATTCTGGCGACGGCGCGGGCATTCCGTACCAGGGGCGTGCGATCATTTTATCGCTTCTTTTCCCGCTGGGGCTTGTTTCCTGTCCAGTTGCGTTCGTGCCTGCCCCTGGCACAAGCCCAAGCACATCACCAGGATAAATGAGATGAGGATTGGTAATATGAGGATTATTTCGATGCAGTTCTCGCCAGGCTTCAGGATTATTCAATTGTTCTGCCGCAATATCCCACAGCGTATCGCCATATTGAACAATGTAATTTCCATTGCTTGACGATTGGGCATATCCCCTCACAGGCGCATACAACGCTAAGGCGATGCCCACTCCTACCATCATTCGTGTTATCATGTTCACGCCTCTCAGCATGTACCGTAGGAGTGGGATTGCGTTATGCTTGCGTTCCCACTCTACGATCGCTCACGGATGTACTGCTTAATACATCATCATCGGCAGTTGCTGTAATTTTTTCGCTGCCAAATCACGAATCCTTGCATTACTACTAAAACGCATCGCCACATCGCTTAATATCGAGCGCGCCACGTCATATTGCTGCATTTCCGCATAGGCAAATCCCATTTTCAGCATGGCGTCCGGCAGTTTATTTCCACTCGGATACATCTGCATCACCGTCTGGAATGAACGGATGGCTTCGGCATAATTCCGGGAGGCGTAATAGATTTCGCCAATCCAATAATACGCATTATCTGCCAGATCGCTTTGTGGATACATCGTGGCAACTTCTTGAAATTTGCTCATCGCCGTCCAGTAATCTTGCATCCGATACGCCTGCATCGCCTGATTATACGACTGGTCAGCCGAACCATATTGCGGCTGAACGCTATATGGCGCATACATATTGCTGCTGTCCATGCCTGGCATAACTGAAACACCCGTGTTGGGGACAGGCATCATGTAATTTTGATAATTCTGCATCTGGTAATTCTGCGGTTGATAATTTGGCACTGTATTCGGCTGGTATGACGGCTGCATCGGCATCGTTTGAATTGGAGCAGTTGAATATGGCGACATCGTCTGAGCATTCATTGTCGGCGTCATCGGATATGTCGGCGCGGTCATCATTTGGCCTGATTTCATGGCCGGATCGACATACTGCGGCACAATTGCCCGGCTCTCGCCGTTCATATTCATATTTGGCATTGCAGCCATATCAGCAGGAACATCCATCATGGGCTGTTCCGTCGTCGCCATCATATTTGAATCAGCGGTCTGACCAATCAATTGGCCGTTAGGTTCAGCGCCAATCGCGGCACATGCCGCAATCGAAGCCATCAGAGACATCACAAGGCTGATACATGCTACGGATAATTTGACAAAACGTTTCACAATCATGTCCTCCATGCAAGAAATGCTGAATTTGCAAAACGCAGCTCAGATGGCTTGCTTGCAAACCCTTTCTTCTTCTTTACCACACACTGTTATGTTAACTGACAAGAACAAGGGCGTTACTCTTTTCCAAGATAAGCGTAGTATATGCCGAAAAAAATGATAGTGTCAAGCAAAAAATAGCTATGCGGGAAAAATTGAAGTTGTCTGGAGGTTGTTATTCTACGCGAGGAAATTCCTGCCGAGCTTCTTCCAATAGGATCGAATAGTCCTGATAACGGCGGGAAAAATGGAATAAGACTAATTGTTTTACCTGGGCAAGCCTGGCAATTTTCCCCGCGTCTTTTGCCGTCAGATGATGTGTTGTTTTGGCTTTATCGCGTTCTTGTTCCGAGAACGACGCTTCGCAGAATAACCAGTCCGATTGCCAGGCGAATCGCGCGATGTCTTCCATTCGCTGATTTTCCAGAAGAAAATCGGTGAGATACGTAATTTTAACGCCGCGTTTATGGATGAGTAAGTGCTGCGCCAGAAATTCGACGGTGTATGCCTGATCCTGGATATGCAGTTCTTTATGGCCAGCAGCAGAATCGAGGGCTAACGATTTCAGTTTTGCCACCCAGGGGCCGGGTTCAAGCCCCAACTGCGCCAACGCTTCTTTCCGGACATTACAACTTTCATCTTCAATAAAAGAATAGGCAAACGACGGAATCTTATGATTCAATTCAAGATAATTGATCGAAAACTCTTCATCCTTCAAGAGTTGCGAGGAATGCGGACGCTCCACCACGTTCGTGATGGCAAATCCTTTCCAACTCGCTAACTCGGTCATAATAATTCGATCTGGGAGGATTTCCTGAACGAGAATGATCAGTCGAAGATTCTGACAAATATTCCAGGTATAACCTTGCAATTTTCCGATGACATTCTGCAAAATTCCTGGCGGGCCGAAGATTTGAAGCGTCTTTTCTTCAGTTAAATTCAAGCGAAGCAGGGTGTCGAAACCAATAAAATGGTCTATATGCGTATGCGAGACGCAGACATCTGAAATTTTTCGCAGCAACGCATGCTTAAAATAATTCAGTCCACAATCAAATAAAAGACTGCGCTTGCGATCAAGAAGTTCGATGTAGAGCGATGGGTCTCCGGATTTCCCCCCACCGAGACGCGGTTTAATCTTCATAATTTATTTTACTGCAATAATCTGTCCATTATCACGGCTGCAATTATTTTATAAGTGGGGAATTGAGTTGAAATAACAGGGAGGGAAAAAGACAATGCCGAAGGGGGGACTCGAACCCCCACGAGAGTAATCTCACAGGTACCTGAAACCTGCGCGTCTGCCAGTTCCACCACTTCGGCAAAGATAGTTTCTACAGACAAGACGACCTAAAATAAAGAGTGGTTTTTCTGTCAAGTTTTTTTCTGTCATTTCCAACGAAAAATTCGCGCGGACGATTTCTCGGCAGAAAAACGCGGTTGGAAAATTTCCCGGTGAGTTGAATAACGAGTTATGCCGATTGTGTTTAAAAAGACCATTTATTCCGTAGAAACGCCCCGGCAGGGCGTCTCTCCCACGATGATGCGATATTTAGCTCTCATATCACAACACGTTGTGGCGAGAGAAAACAAGTGTCAGACACGTTCAACGTGTCTGACGCCTTCTCACGTTCTGCGTTAATGCCGTATTATTAGACATACAATTCACGAAAGGGCGAACCATTTTATGACATGCTTACGGATTTTTCCCCTGACAGTTATTGGATTTTTTGTGGCAAATCACGAACAATTATAAAAATTCACAAACAGTTCTTTTTTTCGGCAGTCTGATTGGGCGTTGTAAAATTTTCCGACACTTTTTATCACCAGAAAAAACCGTATTAAATGCCATTCTCTGGAAAGGTGATTTTTAGTGTCGGAAAACTTTCCATTACAATATTTTGATTGTTTTTATTCAAATGATGTAAAAAAAATGCACAGATGTCATTTTTCATTGAAAGAGTAGGTGAATCACCGCATCACTATTTTGAAAAGATGACAGACCATGTTGGCATACGGTATGCATTATAAAAAAACGAAACAAGAAGCGTTTCAGAAAAAACCAAACTCATCGTGAGGTGAGGACGGAAAGCCACGGGTCTTATACCAGAACATAAGATAGCCGGGTTGCCTGAAGTATAAAAGGCAGCCCGGCTTTTTTTATTCTCAATACACGGGAGAGCAGGGCATGAAATACTTCAATATTTAACGCATCTATTGCGGATTGCAAATGTATGCAATGCCGCGAGATACAGGGGGGAAACATCATGAGAAAATTATTTTCATTTTTACTCAGTTTTCTGTTAGTGGTCATGATTGGGTCGTATGCAGAAGCATTAACATTTACATTTAGTGATCAAGATTACCTTGGTGGGGCGTCATGGGGGACGATGGATATTACGGTTATGAATGCGAGTACCCTTCAGGTTTGGTATAGTGCAACCTCTGCGCCAACAATCCCTGCTGGCTCGCAAGTTACTGGATTTGGATTCACATTTAATCCAGAGGCAACGCTTCCTAATGCAGTAGGGAATCCTGCGGATGGCAAATTTAGTAACGATCTGAATGATCTTGATTGGATTAAATTGGAAAATCTGAATGCGATTCCTAATCCGGCAAATGGTGATGAGTTTAATCCAGAAATCAAAAAATTTGATTACGTTTTTGGCGTGACGGAAGGTCAGGCAAACACTATAAATCCTCCCGGAATTTTTGCTGGACAATCTGATGTTTTCGAGCTAACATTTTCTGGGTTGGACCTGACAAGCATAGATTTATCAATGTTTGTGTCTCTTACAGGTATCCGTTTACAAAGTTTGCCTAGTAATATCAATGGAGGCAGCTTATTCTTGGTTGGTAAGCCTGATGATGATACACCGCTATCACAAGTCCCAGAGCCAGGTACGCTACTTCTGTTAGGCGCAGGGCTGATTGGGTTGTTAGGATTCGGCAGAAAGCTGAGAAAATAATCCTCAAACATCTTCGTCAACGGCAGAAGCGAGTGCTTCTGCCGTTTTTTTATTTCATCTCCGGTGGAACTACAAGGATACGTGTAAGATAAGGATAACAACTTACTTATCCTTTCTTACACTGTAATTATGTAGCCCGTAGGGCTTTCGGTATTGTAGGATTCGCCGATGCTCCCCTCACCTTACTGCGTAGCGGTTACGGAACGTATCGCCTCCGACGAATCATTTTGGGAGCGCCTTGTTCTACAAGACCACATCGCCTACGGCGAAAACATGGTCAATCGTTGCTTTACACTTATCCTTTCTTACACCTATCCTTGTAGTTTCTCCTGACGCGCCGCCGGCAATTGATTCACGCTTCGCAGCCACTCCACGTCAAATTTCGGCGTTCGGTCGGCGGTCAAGAGGCCGTTGATTTCCTGCTCCACATCAGTCAATTGAGTATAGACATACCCGCATAATTCCGGCAGCGAATACAGCGCTTGAAATGTCTCTTCGTACCGTTGCCTGAATTCCGCTTCTGTGGCAGGAATCCCGGCATACCCCCAGGCGTCGGATGGCGGCTGAGCAGCGACATACGCGATGCCGCCGAATTCGGTATTCATAACCGGCATATCGGGCATTTTCACGCCATCAACCATCATTTCACGGTGATGACTCAGGACGGATGTTCCGGCGTCTGGCATCTGTTTCGCCCTACCTAACAGATCAATAAAATTTTGACGGAATTGTTCGCCGCTCGCGGTATAATCGTGATAGCCGTAAATATCCGACGTGATATGTTCCCAGCCGTCATTATCAATCACGAGCCGCGTCGGATCAATTAACTTCGTCATCTTCACCACGTCGCGCACCCAGCGTTGCGTTTCGAGGTCGTTGCGCACGTCTTTGATGCCCCACGATTCGTTGAATGGCGTCCAGGCGACGATGGACGGGTGATTGATGTCGCGCTCGATAGATGCCTGCCATTCCGGCAGATATTTCGCCTCTGCGCTCAGCGACAATTCATAATATGCCGGAAACTCGCCCCAGACGAGAAAGCCGAGTTTATCCGCCCAGTAGAGAAAGCGCGGATCTTCGACTTTCATGTGCTTGCGGCAGCCGTTAAAGCCTAATTTTTTACCCCATTCAACATCCGCCTTGAGCGCGTCATCTGACGGCGCGGTGTATAATCCGTCCGGCCAGAAGCCCTGATCCAGCACAAGGCGCTGATAATACGGCTCGTTATTCAACAGCAGCGAGCCGTTCGACAGGCTCACTTTTCTCATGCCGAAATAGGTCGAAACGCGGTCAACGACGCGATCTCCGGCCATCAATTTTAATTCAAGATCATATAGATGCGGCGCTTCAGGACTCCAGGCAAGCACGTCAGGCAGCGATAGGCGCAGCGGCGTCACCGGGTAGGCGGCGTTTCGCCGGACGTTGCCAGCGAGCGTTCCTTGAAATGTCGCTTCTGCCATCACTTCAAACCCCTGACACGGCGCATTCGGTCGCGCCCAGATCGCTAAACTACCGTCATCAAGATCAGGAATCAGGCGGACGGATTCAAGATAATTCTCCGGTACGCTTTCCAGCCAGACAGTCTGCCAGATGCCGGTGGTCTGCGTGTACCAGCAGGCGACCGGATCAGCCCAGGATTGCTTGCCACGCGGCTGATCGTTATCGAGAAAATCATAGACGCCAAGAATCAATTCATTTTGTTTCTCGCGCACAAACGGCGTAATATCAAACGAAAACGGCACATGTCCGCCGCGATGCGTACCGAGCACCGTTCCATTCAGCATCACTTTCGCGAAATAATCTACTGCGCCGAAATGGAGCAGAATTTTCCCTGATTGCCAATCTGCGGGCAGATCGAAATGCCGGCGATACCAGACGCACGGCTGAATGCCTTTGTGGCCGATTCCTGAGAGCGGACTTTGATACGGAAATGGCACGATGATTTCTTTCGAAAATTTGCGCTGTTGGAATTTTGCTAAATATTTCTCCGCGTTATCAACAGGATAGACGCCAAAAAATTCGAATTCCCAGACGCCGTTTAAATTCAACCAATTTGGGCGATAAAAATCTGGACGCGGATGTTCAGGTCGCGGCATGTTCATACAATCTTCTCCACGCGATGTGCAACTTTAGAATAAAGAACCCACCCCTTGCCCCTCCCAGGAGGGGAATTCACCCTTAGCAGTCCTCGCATTCCCCTCCTGGGAGGGGCAAGGGGTGGGTAAAACTCCTGTTTGACAGAGGAATTTCAAAAAGTTGCACATCACGTTCTTCTCCTTGTAATTATTCAATTATTTCAGGTCTCCGATGGTAACCCCTCTCACTAAATACTGTTGAAAAAAGAGATAGACGATAAAGACGGGCAGGCTTGCCATGACATTCGCGGCCATGATAGGGCCAAAACGGATATTGGTGTCGCTGCCAGCCAATGTCGCCAATCCGACCGGCAAGGTGTACATTTTGTCAGTTTGCGCGAGAATCAGCGGCCAGACAAAATCGTTCCACGCGCCGGTAAAGCTCACAATAGCGACTGTAATAATAGCCGGAATCGCCATCGGCACCATCACCCAGTAGAGAATCTGCCATTCGCTTGCGCCGTCAAGCCGAGCGGCTTCGTCGAATTCCCGGTCAATCCCTTTGAAATATTGCGACAGCACCAACACGCCGAGCGAAGAGGCTAAACCCGGCAGAATCAATCCGCCGTAGGTATTGATCATATTCATTTTTTTCAACAATAAAAACAGCGGAATCATAATCGCGTGTAATGGTATCATAAACCCGGAGAGCGCGAACAAAAAGAAAATTCGCTTTCCAGGAAATTCCATCCGTCCCAGCGCGTAACCAGCAAACAGGCTGATAAAGACGATGCCGATGGTAGATGTCGTCGAAACAATCAAACTATTCAGAAACCACCGGCTGATTTTGGCGCGCCCCAAGATCAGCGCATAATTATCGAGACGCCATTTTGACGGCAGCCATTGCTGTGCGGCGATCTCTTTTTCGGTTTTAAACGAACTGGTGACCATCCAGAAAAGCGGCATCATATATAATAGAAAGACGGCAACGACCACACCAGTCAGCACATATTTTCTCCAGCGAGTTGCTTTCATTGACTATTCCTCCTTTTGCATCATGAGGCGAATCTGGACGTAGGAGACGCCGATCATCATGACGAAAAAGATAAAGGCGACGGTCTGGGCATAACCCATTTTAAAATTGCGAAACCCTTCTTCGTAAATATATTGCACGAGAACGCGCGTTTTTCCGCCCGGCCCGCCACTTGTCATCAAATAGATTTGCCCGAAAATTTGCAGCGACGCGATGACTTGCAGCACCACGACGAGCACATGCGACCGCTTCAGTAATGGAAACGTAATATAGACCAGTTTATGCCAGCCTGTCCCGCCATCTATTTCGCAGGCTTCGTAATAAGATGTCGAAATCTGCTGCAATCCGGCTAAATAGACGAGGAAATCGAAGCCCAGCGTCCACCAGATCGTCGTCACGGCAACCGAAATCATCGCAAATTTGGCGTCGGCAAGCCATTTTACCGCCGGAAATCCCATCTGAGTTAAGATCGAATTAAACAGGCCGTAGCTTGAATTATACAACAGCCCCCACGTCAGACAGACCACCGAAATTGAAAGAATATATGGCAGATAAAACGCTGAACGGAAAAACCCTCGCATTGGAATTTTGGCATTCACTAACACCGCGAGCAAAAAACTCAAAATCACTAATGGCGGCACGGTAAGCAATGTAAAATAAGTGGTATGCCAGAGGGATGACCAGAAACGGGCTGTGGCAAAAACCGTTCGAAAATTTGCCAGGCCGATAAATTGCGGCGTGCTTAAAATATCCCATTTGTAGAAGGTCAACCAGACGGCATGAGCAAATGGGATCAGCTTGAAGACCGTAAAAAATGCGACAAACGGAAAGATAAAAAGATACGCATAGAATACATGTTTGCTGCGATAGGAGAGTTTCATAGCTTCTGCCCTGCAAGGTCAAGGTTGTAAAGAAGGACGCAGGCGAGCGCCCGCGTCCTGAGATTCGGAATTACTGCGCGGAAACTTCCTCAATTTTGGCTTTCAATTCATCGGCAGCCGCTTTCGGTTCAAGCTCGCCAGCCACGACGCGCTGTCCAATTTCCCACATTTCTGTGCGAAGTTGCGTCCAGCCTTTGACTGACGGCGCTAACACGGCATTTTCGCCCACGCCGATATAATCTTTCCGCATCGGCAGGCTCAAGAAGGCTTCAGATTTCAACACGTCGCCATTGACTGGCAGATGGCCGGCTTTCGCCCATTCCATCGTGTGAGCGGAGAACCACTGCCCAAACGTCAACGCGGCTTTCAATTTGGCATCGTCCCCTTTTTTCGGAAAAATCAACGAATGGCTGTCGCCCCAGGTAAACGGCTTGCTGCCATCAATGGCCGGCAATGACGCCACGCCGAAATCCAGCCCTTCGGTCGTCGGATAGACGGACATTGCCCAGACGCCGTTGAAATGATAGGCGTTATCGCCATTAATGAACAACGCTTCGCATTCATTGTAATCGCCAGAATTAATCGCCAGCCCGTCTTTGTAATACGTCGCGATCATTTCGTATGCTTTCGCCGCTTTTTCCGTGTCCAGCGTCAATTTGCCAGTCGCCGGATCGAGGAAGGTTGCGCCGAGTTGATGATACAGCGCGATCCACCAGCGTTCACCTAACATGGCGCCAGTTTCGAGTGTTAAGCCCCATTTGCCGGTTTTTTCTTTCACGGTGCGGGCGTTCGCCATCAATTCATCCCAGGTTTTCGGGATATATTTGTCTTCCGGGATGCCAGCGTCTTTCAAGACTTTTTTATTGTAATACATCACCATCGGGTGTGTATCAATCGGAATCGCATAAAGTTTGCCATCATACTGAGCTTGCGCAATAATATTCGGCAGGAACTTATCGGCAAATCCGGCTTCTAACAGAGCACCAATTGGGCTCAACACGTCTCTGGAAGCATAATCTGGCAGCACGGCTAAGTGCATAATCCCGATATCCGGGGACTCGCCAGAAATCAAGCCTGCCAACAACTTATTATAATACTGCGCCCATTCAATCAACTGCTCTTCAATGACGATATCAGGGTGCTCGGCATTAAATTTCGAAATCAAATCGGTCATGATCGAGCCTTCGCCGCCGCTGAATAACGTCCACATCGTAAGTTTTACCGGTTCAGCCTGCGCCCCCGCAACTGCCAATGACAACATCATGGCGCACATCGCCACTATACTGACAACACGTTTTTTCATACCCTTTTCTCCTCTGTTTGAGATGAACATGGTTTTTGTTATTGTCTGACTTACCTACCCCTGCACTGACATGTCTGACGTGATCTGCGCCCCATCACCTCCTCAGAGCATGAGCGCCTTCCCCCATGACGAGCAAGCGTGCCGCTCTATTACTGCGTTATAGCCTTATCCATAGCATTGAACCGCCAGGAGGAGTGGCAAATCTTGATTTGCCAGCGACATCAAGATGTCGCACTCCTGCGTGAGTTTCAAGACGTATGAATAATGCTGTATTGGAGTGCCAAAACTTGCTTCGGCCTTCTGGCAACATGTTGGCTCGCCAAAGCAAGCTTTGGCACTCCTAATGATTCACGTTTTTGTGTGCTACGAAAGATACATTTTCAGGACAATATCCTGATCGTAATTGCCGAAATCTTTGCCGAAAATATTGATTCCCCCGACGTTTAGCGCGTCTTCTTTCACGCCGATCCAAACCTTCACTGAGGTATGTTCGCGCAGATTTAACTGCGAAAGCGTCACATCCGACAGCCTGTTTCCATCAATATACGTCCCCTCGTCCGTGACTTTCCAATGCTTCAATAAGCCATACTGCGATGCGGACATCTTCCACCACATCGGCGTAAACTTGCCGCGCGCGTCGCCGAAATCGCCTGGCGACGTCCAGGTGCCGATCTCTTTTTCATTCACCCATACGGTAATGTCAGACGGCCAGTTTTTCGTCGTTTCCAGCGTGGTAACAGGGGCTTCAGAACAGAGTTCCACCGACAATTCCAACGCTTCTAACGGTTCATTCGGCGGAAGATTGTTCGGGAATTTATACTCGATATATCCGCGTTCGAACCAGACCAGGCTGGCTACCGCACGTTTCGGGTTAAGGAAGGTTTCGGGAACATCCAAAAATCCGATAATCTCTTTCGCAGAGCAGAGGCCGCATGGCGGGCTGACGTGAAAATCGGTATAAAGGCCGACCGGCATGGAGACTTCCAACACTTTTTGTTCAGGCTTATTTTTCATGCCAGGAAGATAGACCACAACTTCTTCATAAATGGCAGAACACAGTTTTTGCGATCCCTTCTTCCCGGCAGCGACTTCAACGCGAATCAAGCGGGCTTTTTCCAGAACAGAGATATTGGTTGAAACTGTAGATTGAGGTAGTTGCAGGGATTCAGTAATTTCATTCACGCTCAATTTCTGGTCGCTGAGCAGCTTGAGAATTTGCAGGCGCGTTCTGGAAGCCATCGCCTCCAAAACATCAGGAGAATCTTCCGCATATACAATTAATATTCGATTTTCCATAAAAATTCCTCAACATCAAAAAATATGATATATATCCCGTAAATAGATAATAATTAATTTTTTAGCAATACCAATCCTTTATTTAGATATAAACATTCTTGTCAAGTAAAAAATATGATGTATTTCATTTTTTTAGAATAATATCAACTTTTATGATATTCATTTTAATAAAAAAACCGCGTCAAAGGAATTGCATTTTCAAAAAGGCGCACTACTTTATATGAAAAGGCGGTGAATTTATGCGAAAATTGCTTGGGCTGGATGTTGGCGACAGTAAAATCGGCGTGGCGTTAAGCGATGCGCTTGGCTACACGGCGCAAGGGATGACGACGTTCAAACGGCGGTCATTGTGGCATGATTTGCGGTATCTCCAACGACTGATTGTTGAACATGATGTTGAAGAGGTGGTGATTGGACTTCCCTTAAAAATGGACGGGACACGAAGCGCTCAGACTGAAAAAGTCCTGACATTCTGCGATTTCCTCTCCAAGCATCTCCCTGTGCCGGTGCGCACATGGGATGAGCGCCTGACGACAGTCCAGGCCATCAAAATCTTGAAACGCGGCCATATCAACCGAAAGCATCGCGCGCCGCTCGTGGATAAAATTGCGGCAGTCATCATTCTGCAAGGATATCTTGACCGGAAAAACCTTGAAAAAGAATTTAAAGAGATCGCGTCCTCGGATGAGTTGGCGTGAGTGACAGAAGAATGATGATCGCCCTGCCAGCGTGTCGAATGCTGACAGGGGAGTTGTTTTTTATAACTCGTAATCCGCGACGGGTGATTCGGCATGTCGCGACGGCGCGAACGGCGGCACTTCTTCGATCACGCGCATGGTTTTCCATTTTCCGCCCCGGAAACGAGCATAAAAAGTAAATCCCATTGCGCTGATATAGATCGTCAAAATCGTCCAGCCCGTATATAATCCTGCGCCGAAGACCACTAACGCGAGATAACTTGGCAGCGTCAGGCCAAAGAGGGACAAAATCACCATAATGATCATCGCATAACGCGTGTCGCCTGCGCCCTTCACGGCAGAAATAAAAATCAGGTTCAACGTGTCGAACACCGAATAGATCGCGATAAAACGCAGCAGCACGACGACGATCTGCCGAATCTCCGCAAAGTTCACGGCATCGGTCTGCTGCGCAGCATAGGGCCAGAGAATGACCTGCGGAAACAGCACGTAGAACGCGGCAATCGTGGACATATACACGCCCGTAATCTGAAAGCCGGAATAGACGCCGCGTTCGGCCAAATCCGGACGATCATTGCCGAGATGCTGCCCGACAATTACCGATACCGCAATCGCAAAACCGATCATCGGCATGAACGCCAACGTATTGATATTGAACGCAATATTCGACGCCGCGAGGCTGTTTGTGCCCAATCGTCCGAGAATCATGATAAACGCGGTAATGCCCATCACATCAATAAAAAATTGCACGCCGCTCGGCACGCCGAAACGGAGCAGGCGCACAAACAATTCTTTCTGAAACCGCCAGGCTTTCAGCGTGTGATACTGCGCATTATATTTGCGCCGGAACAGTAAGATCGCATATATGGCCATCGCGACATATTGCGATAAATTCGTTGCGACTGCCGCGCCTTCGATCCCTTTTTCCGCAAAGCCCCATTTGCCGAAAATCATGGTATAATCGAAGACGATATTGACCAACGTCGCTAAGGCATTCACCCAGAACATCGGCCAGGTCTGGCCTAAACCAGAAAAGAAACTCGACAGTGCGGCGTTTGTAATGCCGGGAACTGCGCCATAACACAACACTTTGAAATAAATGACCTCGCATTGTTGAACCGCTGGATCATGTCCAATAAAACGAAAAATCGGCTCGGCGAAAGGAATCAGCGCCAAAAATCCCAAACCGCCGATCACAGACAAATAGACTCCCTGCCATAACGCCGCGCCGACCTGCTCATACCGTTTTGCGCCGTAATATTGGGCGATAAACGTGCTGACATATCCCGCCGTGCCGATAAAGAAGCTCATGACCGTAAAATTGAGAATTCCGGCAGGCATCGCGGCAGCGATAGCTTCCGGCGAATACCAGGTCAAAAACATGCGATCCACAAATTGCTGGACTGTCCAGGCGCTCGTGCTTAAAATCAATGGAAAGGCCAGCACCAACACGTCGCGATAACCGCCATCGCCCTGCCAGCGCTGCTGAAATTTTTGAGAGAGTGAAGACATATATTGAAACCGGTTGCATAGACAAGCTGTCAAACGGCTCAAATGAACCTGACAATGCCGCTTATGCAGACCGATTGACGTGAAAGGTTGATGAACAACGATGATCATCCCTGAAGATAATTTCTTTGAAGGAAATCTCTCGAAACGGGATGAAGAGCATGAGACAGAGATAAAACATGAGGGAAAATGTCCAGAAAATTACACGTGATCTTATAAAATTTCTGTTTGATTTGAAATTTATTCGAAAAATTTCGTCTTTTATGCTCTTTTAGTGTGCAACTGATTTTTACGCCTGCCTTTTGCGTCATCTGCAAGCGGATTGTTCGCTTTTCAGTGTGGCTACTCTTGACACCTGAGCATCTTGCAATAAAATTTCTGCCGGAATCCCCAATCCCTGATGTAATAACCTGATCATACGCAACGTGAGGGGACGCTTGTGATTGAGAATTTCCGACACACGGCTTCGGCTTCCGATAAACGGCATCAAATTCTGGGGCGTAAACCCTAATTGTTCCATGCGAAATTGAATCGCACTGATAGGATCGGGAAAATTGATGGGATAGTGTTCGTCTTCATACACTTCAACCAACGTGCTTAATAACTCCAACTCATCACATTCTGGAGTGTCCGGTTCAGCATCCATAAGTTGTTCAATGCGCGCAAGGACGGCCTGATATTCGTCTTCTGTTTTAATGAGTCTTGGTCTGATCATATCTCCTCCGCGTTAATGACATCATATTCCTCATGCGTCCCAATAAATCGGATATAGACGACGTGTGCCGGATAATTGACTTTGACGACAATTCGATATTTATTCCCCCCAATTTCACTTCCTAACATTTTTTGATCACCCACCCCTTGCCCCTCCCAGGAGGGGAATGTCAGGCAGAGTCGCCTCGATCCGCGATTCCCCTCCTGGGAGGGGCAAGGGGTGGGTTGAAAAATTATGTTAGGAATTGAATCCCCCCAATATTAAACACAACACGCTGATTTTTCAGGATGCTCGCGCTGGCATATTGGGCTTTAATATCTATTCCTGACGTCCATTGCGCCCGTTTCACTTCATGATACCATGTATCAATGGGTTTTTCAGCATCGCGACAATCGGGGCGTGCTATAAACTTTTTTAAGGGAACTCGTGAAATCACGCGCATACAGAAAATGATTCATTTTACTTTGACGTATTTGGGTCAGCCACAGGCCTCACAGGTTTTAGAAACCTGTGAGGCCTTATTAAAAATCAATACTCACATCTATTTTATGACTGCATCCTGTTGCTCATCAATGTCGTTACGTGTATTCATCTTCTGCTGGATATCATAAATTTTGTCAACGGAAATTTCCCAATATGGGAACAGTATTTTTTATTGAGCAGCACTCTGAAACCTTCAGAGAAGCGAATAACGGATCAGAGCGTACATTATAAAAACAGATCGCGTTTTTTCGGCGAATGCTCTTTTTCCGCCGATTTTTCATCAGCTAAGACTTGCAGGCATTCATCATACGCCTCGATCCGGCCTTGCAGTTTGGCGAGCATTTCCTGGCTGGCCCCGCCTCCTAACAGGAATTGCGCGTCGAATGCCTCTTTCGCCTGTTTGCGCAACGCTCTAATCTGGCCGCGTTTGCGCTCTAAAATATTGCGTTTTGCGACTTCTTCTTCGAATTCATCAAGCAAGGACATGGTATTCTTATATTAACCACGAAACACACGAAAGACACGAAAAAATAGCCCACTGATTGGGCTAATCTCCTGAACATCTTTGATCACAAAATCATCCAAAATATCAGTGTCAATCAGTCCAATCAGGTCATCAGTGTGCTATTTTTTTCGTATCTTTTGTGCATTTCGTGGTTTCAATCATATTTACCGGACAAATCGCAACAGTTCTTCGCGCCGGGAGAAGACCATTTCGGCGCTCGCTTTGGCAATCGCCGAGACGACGAACGGATCAACGGCGCGTAAAAATTCTTCAGGCGGTAATTTCCCATCGAACATCGCCTGCGCGAGCGGCATGAGTTCGGCGCGGCGTGGTTCGGAAATGTGCGTATAAACAAAAAACGATGTCGGCGAATTTTTCAAATCGAAACTTGATTCGCTTGTCCGACCGACTTCCAGCAAATTGATCACTGCTGCCGCATCATCCGTTTCCGGCGAAATCTCGTCGTCATCCGGTAAGAATTGTTCTAAGCGCTTAATTGGCAGCTCTTGTTGTGTCAAATCTCCCATAAACAACGACAATGGCGCGTCTCCGCCCGTCAACTCCGCCAATGCTTCAAAAATGGCAATCGCCAGCAGCTTAATATTCACATATTCACAGCCGATCAGCAGATTTCTCCGCGCCAGGCCGATCAGCCGGGACAAAACATCATCAGGCGGCTCACCGTGATATTGATGGAAAATGATTTCCGGATGAAGATGGCAGAGAAATTTCCCCATATTTTGTAATCCGTTCCGATATTCGCGGATCGAATAGGCGCCGGCAGTATGGAGAGGAGTATTGCTTTCTAATAGCACTTTCCAGGAGCTATCCAAAAATGTTCCGGGGTTGGGCTCGGCAAAGCTATCCACATCATGATTGGCGAAATTGACCGCGATCATGAGAATCTGCTCGATGTCATCGGCCGTTAAGCCGCATTGATGCTGCCGATTCGCTTGACAAAGCCGTTGTTCAAGCAGATCGAAACAGCTTTGCTTCTGCGCGTTTTTCACGCGAAAAGGAATCGTGGCCTCAACGCAGGCGGTCAGGCAAAGCAGATCGCGTTCATCCAGCGCCTCGCGCAGCGCATAGTTCATAAACAGCGCGCTGGAAAATTCATTCAGGCCGCTAAATGGCGAAAGCTGTTGTCCCGGCGCGTAACCAAACACTTCAAGCGTCAAGCGCGCCAGTCGTTCGTTTGGCTCAATGCCTGCCGCAATGGTGACGCCGTCGCGTTCGACCAGAAAAGGCGCGACCACTCGCCGCACTTCCGGCGGGAATCCCCGGTCAATTTGATAATACACAATATCGTGAAATAGCGCGGCCAACTGATGATGCGGCTCAGGATGTTCAGCAAGATGAAAGACATGTTCTAAGGTGTGATAACTGCGAACGTGTGCGGTCATGGTTTTATGAACAATGACGCCAAGTTCTTCGATGGCATGGAGAGAAACTCGCGCATCCAGTCGAGAAAATGCCTGCTGTAGCAGCCGCATTATTTTTTCAATGGTCGAAAGAATCATCGCGTTTTACGTGTGGATGGCGGGAACGTGTGGGAATCGAACCCACCCAGGACGGTATTAACGCCCCACACTGGATTTGAAGTCCAGGAGCGCCACCAGGCCGCTATCCGCTCCCATGCAATGTGTATGTGTATCCTATCCTCTGAAGAAAAAGAGAAGTCAAGCATTTTTTTTGCAATTTTTTTATTGAAAAATATTTGCTGGCTTTTCCTGTGGTCAGATATGAATAACTGATGTTACGCAGCGCTGCCGACAATTCCCCTCCTGGGAGGGGCAAGGGGTGGGGTCATCCGTGAG
>DF820459.1:312224-315506 GCA_000739515.1 Candidatus Moduliflexus flocculans | reverse complement strand
CACCCCCACCCCCTCCCAGGAGGGGAGTGTGCGGTCATTCGTCTCGAATCGGCTGCGTAACATGAGTGAATAACATGACAGGAAAAAGCCGCCAAACACTTTAATAGGCGTCATGGCTTCTATCCATGTCGGAAAAATTCGATCCACTGCCCGATCAGGTTTTTTAAGACATGATCGGGCTTGAATAATGACGCTGTTCGATTCTGGGAATGCGCTGACGACATGCCGTTTTTCAGCGCATTTTCTGGAAATTATCGTTATGAAAAGATTTGCTGCTGTTGCCATCGCTGTTGTTCTGAGCCTGTTCCTTATCGAATCGCCTGCTATCTCTGACGAGACGCCAGCGCCAGTACGCGGTGGCAAGCTGGTATTCGCCATTCCTGGCACACCGGATACGTTAGACCCGCAAATGACAACCGGAACCCTGACATTTCAACATATCAAAAGCGCGTATGATACGTTAGTCGAGCCGGATGAAAAGGGGGAAATCGTTCCGGCATTAGCGGAATCGTGGGATTTTTCGCCAGAGAGCCTGACATTGACGTTTCATTTACGAAAAGGCGTGGTGTTTCACAATGGCGATCCTTTTACCGCTGCCGACGTGAAAGCGACGTTCGACAGAATGCTTGCGCCAGATTCAGCCTCGCCCTATAAACCAGCCTTCAGCGCGGTGAAGGAGATTCGCGTGGTTGATGAGACTACGGTCGAATTTGTGCTGAACGAGATGTTTTCGCCGCTGCTCGGCACATTGGCCTCTGGCTGGAGCGCAATTTTGCCGAAACGCGCGATTGAGGAAGGACATGATTTCAGCACGCATCCGTTAGGCACCGGGCCGTTTGTATTCAAAGAATGGGTGCGCGACGATCACCTCTCCTATACTCGCTTCACCCAATATTGGATGGAAGGCAAGCCGTATATAAATGAATTGGAACTGAAAACCGTGATTGAGCCGGTGACACAACTGATGGGATTGCAAACAGGCGAATTTGACGGGATTATGTTTGTCGAGCCGCACACCATTCCGCAGATTGAATCGAATCCTGACACCAAAATGTTCACTTATCCCACAGGCTTAGCATTAGTCATCGCCATGAATCATGCCCGCCCTCCGTTCGATAACCTGCTGGTGCGGCAAGCCATTTCTTCTGCAATAGATCGCCAGGCCTTGCTGGATATTGCGTATTTTGGCGGCGAAAAAATCGAGGCGTTTTTAGACGCTGGCAACCCCTATTATCTCAAGCAGGATGAAAAATATCCGTATCATCCTGAAAAAGCAAAGCAATTGCTGGCTGAAGCGGGCTATCCGAACGGTTTTGAGTGCACGTTGACGCTGCCGCAGAACTATACACCTCACGTCAACGCCGGAAATATGGTGCAGAATATGCTGAAAAATATCGGCATTACGGCGAATATTCAATTGGTAGATTGGGGGACCTGGCTCAGTCAGGTCTATCGCGGCAAAGAGTATGACATAACGATCATCGGGCATACCGGCCAGCTTGATCCGCATAACCGGCTCGCGTCGGAAATGGGGTACACGAACTACAAAAACCCAACGATGACGGAATTGATTAAAAAAGCTGCGGCGGCTTATCAGCCGGAAGAGCGGAAGGCGTTCTACGATGATGTGCAACGAATACTGGCAAACGATGCGGTGATGGTGTTTATCGGTACATATAATGGTTTGTGTGGTTTGCGGAGCAATATGTACGGTTTCCGCATGACCTACGCTTTGGAAACCCCCGATTTCCGAGACACATTTAAAACGAAAGAATAAATTATTTTTCCGGAGAGACGCACAGCCGTGCGTCTCTCCCATTGCCATCGCATAACATAAAGACGCCCAGCCGTGTGTCTCTACGGATGAATTGTTATCGCGCCATCAGTTCCGTCCAGGCTTTCAGCCAGGCATCATAACGCTCATTGATCAGTTTCGGATCGAGCGACAGGAATTTCTCGGTTTTCGCGGCATAATCGAAACTTTTGGGCAACTCGACATGTTTGTTGACCGGAAATACCCACTGCGTCAACGGAATTTCCTGTTGAAATTCATCTGTTAACATAAAATCAATAAATTTTTCTGCCAATGCCCGATGTTTCGTGCCTTTCAGAATGCCAACGCCTTCGATCTGGCGATAATATCCTTCTTCAGATGGAACGGCCTGATAGCGCGTGCTTTGTTCGGTTTCGACATGATACGCCGGGCTGGTCGCGTAGCTGAGCACCATCGGCGCTTCGCCGTTCGTAAACATGCCATAGGCGCTGTCCCACCCGCTGGTAATCGTCAGCAGCGACGGTTGCAGCCGTTTCCAGTAGTCAAGATAGCCCTCTTCGCCGAACACCGCAATCGTCCAGAGCAGGAAGGCCACGCCGGGGCTGGATGTGCGCGGGTCTTCCAAAATGATTTTTTCTTTCCATTGGGGGTCAGTCAGCGCGTTCAGGCTGGCAGGCGGCGTCTGAATTGTTTGCGTATCATACACAAATGCGATAAAGCCATATTCAAACGGCGTAAGGTGGAAGCTCGGATCAAAGCGCAAGGCATCCGGTATCACTTCGAGCATTGGCGATTGATATGGCTCTAAGATATCGTGTTGCAAGGCTTTCGCGATGTAGGTATTATCAATGCCCACAATCACATCCGCTTGCGGCGCGTCTTTTTCTAAAATCGCCCGATTCAGTACCTGTCCGGCATCACCGACCCCAACCAGCGTGACGTTGCAGTTATTCGCCTGTTCGAACGCATGAATGGTGGCTTCCGCCAGTCCCCACGAAATAAAACTGTCATACGCATACACAACCAACCCCTGCGCATCTTCGGCAGCCACTGACAGAGGAGTCATCAAACAACACATAAAAAGGCATAAGATTCGTAATGTATTTTTCATAAATTATACAGGAAATCTCCAGGGACATATTGTTGTCATATACATCGCTGAATTCATAAATATCGCATTCCTCAGAACTCATGAACCTCAAGCAGGACTACGAAATCTTGATTTCGCGACCAAATCAAGATTTGACACTCCTGGTGTCTGTCAATGCTGCTGAATAAGCGGAGTTAAACCATGAATCATTTCATTTTGCTATATATGCTCAAGTGAAATTTTCATCTTCAACCAATAAATCCTTGCAGTCTCCCGAATGCGTTGAAACGCTATTTTTAGAGCGCCTGATTCTCTTGTGCTGCGCTCTTATCCGTTAATAAAAAAAGGGAATACCCTCTGATTGGATATTCCCTGAACACACGCTGGAAAATCGCGCTGATTTTCCAGAAAGATCACG
>DF820459.1:308843-311983 GCA_000739515.1 Candidatus Moduliflexus flocculans | reverse complement strand
TACCCTCTGATTGGATATTCCCTGAACACACGCTGGAAAATCGCGCTGATTTTCCAGAAAGATCACGATAAGTTCTGCTGTGTATCGCGATTTTCTTCCTTGCGCTGGTATGATCCAGATCAGGTTCAAAGGGTCTGTTCTCAGCCGTAAAGGCACCCCTGAAAGGCGATCCGCGGTTGTAACGCTATGATATTTTTTCGAGGCAACTCCTCCTTTATTCGCTGTCAATTCTTGTGAATTGTCACGTCGAATTCTCCTATTGGAAGCAATTCTCCGTGTTTTTGAGGATAAAAATATATCCAGGCTTGCCGTTCTGTGCAATCTGATGCCATAATCACAGCGGCTTGCTCGCGACAATAAACATGTGGATGCCCCTCCAAATCGTCTAATTGCGAGAGGATCGGAGGCGTGACGCGATACACTTCCCCGTTGACATGATACCGCTGTTCTTCTTTAATTAAATACGGATACCGGCCAAGATACAGCGCGTAAGGGGCTTTGGTGCGGGCTGTCCCAAGATATTCGGCGTCATGAATCAGGGCGTGATTTTCGCCCCCTTGTTTCAACGTTCCGTACACAAAAACGACTGTTTCCATAAATCCCATCGCTCACCCAATGAATTCATTAAATCGGCAGCAGCACCATCGTCGTGACTTGCTGCTGCTCAGGGTGTTCTGGCGATGGCTCAAATTTCCAGCCTAATTCAGCTTCATAATCATGCATCATGGTTAAATATCCCATGCGCGAAGTTGAATGCGTGTCATCTTTGGCATTCGCCTCTAATTGTCCAAGATAAAGTTGCTCAAGGTCGCCAGCTAATAACATGGTGATATAATCCTGAAACCGATGAAGAACTGATAGTTCCGCGCAATTTGTCACATAAAAGAGCAGTTTATCCGGGAAGAGATACAACGTGATGCTGATCGGTTTCTCTGACTTTTCGCAATGGAACTTCATCGTATTTTCAAGCAATTCGTTGGCAATATAACTTAACGCATTTTTCACATGCGCCTGCTTGCGAAGCGATGAAGGATCTTTTGCTGGAAAAAATGTCGTCCAATAGTCTGCCAGAAAATCCGCAGACAACCCGTTATTCCGCCAGCGATCTTTAATAGAAAACTGATGGGGAGAAAATTTTAACGTCAAATATTCCTGGCAATCGGTCGCATCAGTATATTTTCCAAATAGTTTCGTCATGCGAAACGGCTCCTTCTGCTGGGATCAATCAAACTCAACATTCAGTCCTGGCATTAACTTTTGCAGGTTTTGCAACACTTTGCTTTGCCAGAAAAATTGCTGTGATCCCTGGATTGTCAGGTGGGTTGAATGCAATTCACGGATTTTAATCACAAATTTTGACAAGACATTGATGCCTGAGCTATTCAATAACTCTAATCCTCGCAGATTCAGCACGCAATGAGGCAACTTTTGCGTCACGATAAATTCGAAGATCTCCATAATTGACGCATACGACGATCCAGCATCGGTTGGCAACACATCATGATGTTTATTGAAGTCTTCAATCGAGAAATACCCCGCCGCGCCATATAGCCGAAGAATTCCCTCTAACGAGAGCATTGCTGTCGCCTCATCATAGCGGATGACATAACTGTCCCCCCGAATTTCCATGCTATCTCCTCCCATAGAAAAAAGCGTAACTGCCTACTGTCAATTCATTGAGGTTACGCACCAAAACGACCCCATGATCCTATAAATTTTTGTGCCTATTTAGCTATTTTTGCCGGAGACGATACGGCCTCCCAGCCACAATCGCTACGCGGGAGAAAATGCCTCTGCTGTAGCCTTCTACAACACCTCAAACCCTACGGGCGAAATACTGACAAATTTTTTATAGTGATGTTATCAAGAAATGTCAAAAAAAATATCAACAGAAAATGCAGGAATCAGCTATTCTTCGTATTTTAACGGCGTTCTAAAACAGAATGCGTAAAGCCGTTTTAAGGAGATGTTTGAAAACAGCGATTGCGATGCGAGCATGCCGAGCAACATCAATCCGCAGCCAATGAGACCTCGAAAGGTCAAC
This sequence comes from Candidatus Moduliflexus flocculans, assembly GCA_000739515.1. Lineage (GTDB taxonomy): Bacteria > Moduliflexota > Moduliflexia > Moduliflexales > Moduliflexaceae > Moduliflexus > Moduliflexus flocculans. The sequence continues at coordinate 309,939 of DF820459.1, read as the reverse complement.
GATTCGCGTAAAAAGAGCCAGCCGCCGAGAGCGGCAAACACCGCTTCCAGGCTCATGATAATCGCCGCATGAGAGGCCTGAGCATGGCGTTGTCCGACGATCTGAAGAGTGAAGGCGACGCCGACCGATAATATCCCGCAATAGGCGATGGCAATACTGGATTGCAGAAAAGCATTTATGGTCGCCGACTCAAACAAGCAGGCACAGATCAGGCTGAACACGGCGCACGCGATGTATTGAATAAACGCTACCACAATCGCATCCGCCCGCCGCGAGATCCACCCGATGAATTGCACATGCAGCGCCCAGAAAAACGCGCCGATAAAGACGAAGATGTCTCCAAAATTGACATGGAACTCGGCGGTTACGCTTAACAGATACATGCCAATAACCGCAAGAATTGCGCCGATCCAGATGTCTCGATTCATCGGCTGTTTCAGGAATATCCCGAAAATCGGCACAAGAATGACATACAAGCAGGTGATAAAGCCGGCGTTTCCGGCAGTCGTATATTTCACCCCGAATTGCTGCAAATACGCGCCGAGAAACATAATCACGCCTGCGGCGATTCCACCGAGAAGAACCGTTTTGCAGGAAACTACAGGCATCGGGGAAGCCGTGTGCCGACGCCGCCACAGCAACAGCGGCAACAACGTGCATGCGCCTAAGATAAAACGAGCGCCGTTGAACGTAAACGCTCCAATATAATTTGTGCCGACGCGCTGTGCAACAAACGCAAACCCCCAGATCGTCGCGGCCAATAACAAAAGAAGATTCGAACGAAGCACGACATGAGATTGAGATTTCATACCCGTTCCTTTCAAGAAAAATGGCGATCTTCGTCAAGGGAATTTTCGGAGAATTTCGGACATCTCGTCGAATTGACGAGATGCCCTGTTCTCTGCTTGACTTTTTTTGCCGTTTTGTGAAACGTGTCCGCGATGACCACAAACGAGAAACATCTGCTACTGATTCATCCCTGGATTTATGATTTTGCCGCATTCGATTATTGGATGAAACCGGTGGGACTGCTCTATATCGCCTCCTATTTGCGCGAAGCCGGGTATCATATTCATTGGATTGATTGCGTAGATCG
>DF820459.1:307317-308646 GCA_000739515.1 Candidatus Moduliflexus flocculans | reverse complement strand
TGCTCTATATCGCCTCCTATTTGCGCGAAGCCGGGTATCATATTCATTGGATTGATTGCGTAGATCGGCATCACCCTGAGTTGCCCAAACAGTCAAGGCCATCCGGCCAATCACGCGCCTATGGAACAGGGAAATTTTTGCGGCAGGAAATCCCGAAGCCAGCCGTCTTGAAGGACATTCCTTATCATTATTGCCGGTATGGCATGCCAGAAGAATTGTTTTGCGCCATGCTGCGACGCATTCCCCGTCCCGACGCGGTATTAGTCACTTCCATGATGACATACTGGTATCCCGGCGTGGCGCGTGCCATCGAACTCGTGAAACAATTATTTCCCACAGCCCCAGTCGCGCTGGGAGGGGTTTATGCGTCCCTCTGCTGCGATCATGCGGTTAAGACATCTGGCGCGGATTATGTCATCGCCGCGCGCGATCCAAATGTCGTCGTTCAAGCCATTGATCAGATTCTTGGAGTGACTTCGCAGGCCATCCATCGCGCTTTTCCCCAAAATACGCCGCTTCCCGCATACGATTTGTATTCACGCCTCGAATCCGTCAGTTTGCTCACCTCCATCGGTTGCCCATATCGCTGCGCCTACTGCGCGTCCGCTCAACTCAGCCCGGCGTTTGTTCAGCGCTCACCTGACGCAGTGTTCAACGAAATCCGCCATTACGTTATCGAGAAGGATATTCGAAATATCGCCTTTTACGACGATGCGCTATTAGTAAACGCGCAGAAACACCTTGAACCGATTCTTGAGCAAATCATTGATGCCAGGCTCGCCTGTGCCTTTCACACGCCGAACGGATTACATGCGCGGTATATCAGCGAACGACTGGCGCAATTGATGTTTCGCGCCGGGTTCCAATCGCTGCGGATCGGCCTTGAAACCGTTGACGCCGAACGCCAGCAGCGCACGGGCGGAAAAGTGACCAACGATCAATTTCGACAAGCGGTCAAACATTTGAAAGACGCTGGATTCGGCGGGCATCAGATCGGTGTTTACGTGTTTGTCGGTCTGCCGGGACAGTCGCTCGAAGAAACCGAGGCGACGATTCGCGTTGTCAACAGTCTCGGCGTCCTTGCCCTACTCTGCGAATACTCGCCGATTCCCGGCACGCCAGCTTACGCGCAATTGGCGCAAGAAGGACACCTCAGCGCGGATGACGACCCGCTCCTCCAGAACAATACGATTTTCCTATATCTTAAAGAGCGACATACGTTTGAGCAGATTCAACGCTTGAAAGATCTGACACGCACATTGAACGCGCCCATCAAAGCCGGGAGAACCTGAGATGCGCTATCAATCATTCCGTTATCTTCCTGTCGGA
>DF820459.1:303736-307101 GCA_000739515.1 Candidatus Moduliflexus flocculans | reverse complement strand
AACGCGCCCATCAAAGCCGGGAGAACCTGAGATGCGCTATCAATCATTCCGTTATCTTCCTGTCGGAGACTGCGCGATCACCGTCGAAATCGGCGACGAGATCGCGCCGAACATAAACGCCGTCGTTCGCGCCCTGACGCTTGCGCTGGAACAACGCCAGATTCATGGCGTTCGCGAATTGGTGCCAACGTATCGCTCGGTCACGATACTTTATGATCCGGCGATTATTCTGTTTCACAAACTTGTCGAACAAATAAAACAAACAGAAGCCTCCCTGCCATCTTTTACAGCGCCACCTGCTCGCATCATTGAAATTCCGGTGCGATATGGCGGCGAATTCGGCGTGGACATCGGCACCGTCGCCGCTCGCAATCACCTGACCGAAGACGAGGTGATTGCGCTCCATTCCGGGCGGGATTATCTCGTCTATATGCTCGGCTTCACGCCCGGTTTCTGCTATCTCGGCGGGTTGGACGAACGCCTCGAAACGCCGCGCCTTGAGGTCCCGCGCACACGCATTCCTGCCGGTTCTGTGGGCATTGCCGGAAAACAGACCGGCATTTACCCGATTGATTCCCCCGGCGGCTGGCAACTGATTGGCCGCACAGCGTTGCGCTTATTCGATCCCCATCGTGAACCGCCTGTACTCATCAATGCTGGCGATTTCGTGCGTTTCGTGCCGATCAAATAACGAATTTCGTTTTTTCTGGACAAAACGAGGCGATTCTAAAAAAACGAACGCATTCGTTCCCTTTTGTTGTTATTCACAGGTCGGTCGCCTGAAATCGGGCGTCCGACCTGTTTTATCTCAAAATACAAATGAAAACCTTTTCCCCGATTGCAATTGTCGGCATTGGCGGTATTTTTCCCGGCGACTCCACATTAGACGCCTTCTGGCAGAACATCGAACAGGGTATCAGCACGGCGCGAGAAGTCCCGACAGGCCGCTGGCCGCTGCCACTTGAAGACATCTACCATCCGCAGCGCGGTCTGATCGATCATGTCTATTCCAAACGCGGCTGTTATGTCACCGATTTCACGCTCGATCCCGCAGGATTGAATCTTGATCCCAAGTTAATTGCGCAGCTTGATCCTGTCTTTCATCTTGCGCTCCACGCCGCCCGCGCCGCCCTACAAGACGCGAATCTGACAAATGCCGAACGCCGCACCACAGGCGCAATGATCGGCAACATCGCGCTCCCGACCGAAACGATGTCCGCTATGACTGAAGAAATTCTTGGAAACGCCTTCGAACAAGCAATTCTTCAGACCTGTGAGGTTTCGAAAACCTCACAGGTCTTGGCACAGAATCCGATCAATCGCCACGCTGTCGGCATGGTCGCCGGAATCGTGGCGCAGGCGTGTGGACTTGGCGGCGGCAGTTTCACGGTGGATGGCGCATGCGCGGCCTCGCTCTACGCCCTGAATTTCGCCGTTATGGAATTGCAGGCCGGACGCGCCGACGCGATGCTGACCGGCGGCGTCTGCCGCCCGGATAGCGCGTTCACGCAAATGGGTTTTTGTCAGCTTGGCGCGTTGTCGCCGACCGGAAACTGTTCGCCGTTCGACGCCAAAAACGACGGCCTTGTCGTCGGCGAAGGCGCAGGGATGTTCGTTTTAAAGCGCCTTGACGACGCGATTCGGGATAAAAACACGATTTACGCCGTGATTCGCGGGATCGGCCTGTCGAATGACCGACAGGGCAACCTGCTTGCGCCCGATACCGAAGGCCAGCTTCGCGCCATGCGAGCGGCTTACGCGGCGGCTAACTGGCAGCCGCAAGACGTTGATTTGATTGAATGTCACGCCACCGGCACGCCCGTCGGCGACGCGGTCGAATTTACCAGCTTGCGCCAACTCTGGGGCGATTCTGGTTGGGAAAAAAACCAATGCGTGATCGGCGGCGTCAAATCGAATGTCGGCCATCTGCTCACCGGCGCAGGTGCGGCGGGCTTGATGAAAGTCGTATTAGCGCTGAAACACCGCGTCTTGCCGCCAACCGCGAATTTTGAAACGCCGAACCCCAAATTTGATATGCCGAACAGCCCGTTTGCCGTACTGAATCGCGCCAAAGCATGGAACGCCCGCAACTCTGAAACACCGCGCCGAGCCGCCGTCAGCGCGTTCGGTTTCGGCGGCATCAATGCGCATGTGCTGCTTGAAGAATGGCGTGAAAACATGGAAAGACCTCACAGATTTCAAAAACCTGTGAGGTCTGTGGATGACATCGCCGTCGTCGGCCTTGAAACGCATATTGGCGCGTATGAATCAGCGGAGGCGTGGCTGCGCCATGTCTTGCGTCTCGACGCCGAAAAGACTCTCGCGCAAAAGCCCGAACAATGGGGGATTGAACAACGCGAAGAACTGCGCGGCTACTTTCTTGAAAAATTAGAATTGCCGGTCGGAAAATTTAAAATTCCGCCGAAAGAGATGGAAGAATCGCTGCCGCAACAATTGCTCATGCTGAAAGTCGCCGCCGCCGCGATTGATGACGCGAAACTCGATTTAAGCAATGCCGCAACGCTCCGCACCGGTGTCTTTACTGGCATCGGCCTCGATTTCAATAGCACGAATTTTTCCTATCGCTGGAAAATCGCGAAATACGCGAAAGCATGGGCGCAACAGTTAGGATTGCATCTCACCAGCACCGAATTGAACGAATGGATTGCGAAGCTACGCGATGCCTTTTGTCCGCCGTTGACCGCGAACCGCACGGTCGGCGCACTCGGCGGCATTGTCGCCAGCCGCATCGCCCGCGAATTCAAAATCGGCGGCACAGGCATCACGATTTCCGCCGAAGAAAATTCCGGCTTGCAGGCGTTGAACGCGGCGATTCGGTCGTTACAAACCGGCCTGCTCGATCAGGCAATTGTCGGCGCAGTGGATATGCACGGCGACATTCGCTCGCGGCTCGCGGCGTTCGCTGAAAATCCGAATCTCGGCATTCCGGCGGAAGGTGCGGTCGCCGTGATTCTCAAGCGCCTCGATGACGCGAAACGCGACGGCAGCAAGATTTACGCCGTGATCAAAAAGATGCGCGTAACAGGTTCTCAGACACAAATTCCCCTCCTGGGAGGGGCTGGGGTGGGTTCTTCCGTGAACGGCTATCAAACTCAACAACCCACCCCTTCCCCCTCCCGGGAGGGGAGGGATCCGTATCTCGGCGCGGCGACCGGTCTGACGAATTTTGCGACGGTCTGCCTCTGCCTGCATCATCAATTGCAGCCGGGTGACACCGGAACGTCGCAATTCTGGCTGCGCGACCGCGCTGACGGCTTGCGCCGCATGACGGTCAATTCAAGCAGCGCTGACGGCAACCGCATTCGCATCGAATTGGAAGAATTCGACGCGCCGCAGCCGTCGCG
>DF820459.1:302357-303512 GCA_000739515.1 Candidatus Moduliflexus flocculans | reverse complement strand
CAAGCAGCGCTGACGGCAACCGCATTCGCATCGAATTGGAAGAATTCGACGCGCCGCAGCCGTCGCGTTTGCAGGTCGTTTCGCGGGAAAATGACGAGACGCTGTTTGCCGTCGAAGCCGATGACACGTCGGAAATCGTCGCGAAAATCGGTGAATTACAGGCGATGCTTTCCGCGAATCGCTCCGCTGCGCTTCCGTTGTTAGCTCGACGCTGGCGCGAATCGCAGGCGAATTCGGCGCGGCTCAGCCTCGCGGCGATTGCCGCCAATCACGACGAATTGCGGCAGCAGCTTGAGCTTGCGGCGCAAACGCTTCGCAGTGGCAACATGATGCCACCCGGAAATCGACTTTTTTTTAATGCCGTGCCTCTTGGTAAAACCGGCGAACTCGCGTTCGTGTTTCCTGGTTCTGGCAGTCATTACCCCGACATGGGACGCGACATTGCGACGCGGTGGCCGGAAATTTTGCGAAAACAGGACGCCGACAACGCGCATTTGAAAAGCCAATATCTGCCGGAATTATTCTGGAATACGTCGTCGCACGAGGAAATAGATCGTTTTCCTCGTGAAATCTTGTTGGGACAGGTCACGTATAGCACGATGATGGTTGATCTGCTCCGATCTTTTGGCCTGCGCCCGCAAGCCTCAATCGGCTACTCGCTCGGCGAATCGTCGGCGCTCTTCGCGCTCGGCGTCTGGAAAGAGCGGGACGAAATGCTGCGTCGTATTCAGGCGTCGCCGCTTTATGTGCACGATCTCGCCGGAGAATTTCGGGCGGCGGCGCAAGCGTGGGGCTTGCCGGAAGCCGCGGCGGCTGACTGGACAATCGCAGCGGTTCAATGTCCGGCGGAGCAGGTTCGCGCCGTGCTGCAAGGGCGCAAACGCGTCTATCTGCTGATTATCAACACGCCGGTCAGTTGCGTCATCGGCGGCGAGCGGAGCGCGGTCAACGACGCGCTCGCGGAATTGGGCTGCGCGTTTGCGTTCATCAACGGCGTTTCGGCGGCGCATTGCGAGGTTGTGCAACCCGTTGCGCAGGCGTATCGCGCCTTTCACTTTTTCGAGAACGCGACCGCGCCGGAAGGCGTTCGTTTTTACAGCACGGCATGGGGCAAGGCGTATCAGGTGACACCCGACAGCGCGGCGGACGCGATTT
>DF820459.1:299537-301401 GCA_000739515.1 Candidatus Moduliflexus flocculans | reverse complement strand
CGTTTTTACAGCACGGCATGGGGCAAGGCGTATCAGGTGACACCCGACAGCGCGGCGGACGCGATTTTGGCGCAAGCGCTCGACACGATTGATTTTCCGGCGGTGATTCGTCAGGCATATCAAGACGGCGTCCGCGTCTTCGTGGAAGTCGGGCCGGGAAATAGTTGTACCAACATGATCGGCAAAATCCTTGAAAATCAGCCGCATGTCGCCGTGTCGGCCTGCGCCGCGAACGCCGAAAATCTGTCAACCGTTTTGCGCTTGTTAGGTCGCTTAATTGCGGAACGCGTGCCGGTTGATGTGTCTCCGCTTTTTCCCGTCCTGAGAGAGGCAAGAGGCGCGTTGTCTGAGCAAATTTCGACGCAGAAAACTATTCGGATTCCGATGGGCGGAAAGCCGTTCGCTGTTTCGATTCCTGAAAAACGAAAAAGCGCACCGAAGTTGTCAGACACGTTCAAAGTGCCTGACAACCTGGATGCAATTTCCCGTACTGGGAGGGGGAAGGAGTGGGTTGTTGATAACGGCAGTATTTCAAAATCGGAAACCCCGCCCCAATCCCTCCCAGGAGGGGATTTGCTGGAAGCTCGCCGATCGCCTATTTCAGGCGGGGAAGTAATGGCGCAGCAGATTGCTGAACTTGTGGCGGATATGTCAGCGGCGCAACGCAGCAAAAGTGATGCGCACGAGGCATTTTTAAAATTATCGCAAGGCTTGACGCGGAACTACGAACAGCAGCTTGCGTTTCAGATGTCGCTGATTGAAGCGGCGATGCGCGGCGAAATGCCTGATTTGGAACAAGGAACGCGAAACCTTGTTTTCGCTGTCAAATCAAGATTTGACACTCCTCAATCTCAATTATTCATGACCCGCGAGCAGTGCATGGAATTCGCCATCGGCAAAATCGGCGTGGCGTTGGGAGCGCGATTCGCGGAAATTGACAGCCATCCGACGCGCGTCCGTCTGCCCGATGAGCCGCTGATGCTGGTTGACCGGATTCTTGAAGTCGAGGGCGAACCGTGTTCGATGACACGCGGGCGCGTCGTGACCGAACATGATGTGCTGCCGGGCGCGTGGTATCTCGATTGCGGGCGGATCCCCACCTGCATCGCCGTCGAATCGGGGCAAGCCGACCTCTTTTTGTCCGGCTATCTCGGCATTGATTTCATCACGAAAGGCTTAGCGGTCTATCGCTTGCTCGACGCGACTGTGACCTTTCACGACGATTTGCCCGCCGCTGGCGCGGTGATTCGGCACGACATCCATATTGACGAATTTTTCCGGCAGGGGGACACACATCTGTTCCGTTTCCGCTTCGAAAGCACGGTCGAAGGGAAACTCTTTTTGACGATGACGAAGGGCTGCGCCGGATTTTTCACGCTGCGCGACCTTGAAGATGGGAAAGGGCTGGTCTTTACCGAAATGGATTTGCGCCGAATGCCGGGCAAAACGCCGCCGGACTGGCAGCCGCTCACGAAGATCGGCGGCGTCGAATCATACTCCGACGCGCAGCTTGACGCCCTGCGGCGCGGCGATTTGGCGGGTTGTTTCGGCGCAGAATTCGCGGGCTTGCCGCTGAAAAATCCGTGCCGATTGCCGGGCGGGCGCATGAAGCTCGTTGACCGCATTCTCAGCCTCGATCCGGCGGGCGGGCGGTTTGGTCTCGGCCAGATTCGCGGCGAGGCGGACATTCATCCCGACGACTGGTTCTTGACCTGCCACTTTTCCGACGATCAGGTCATGCCGGGGACGCTGATGTACGAATGCTGCCTGCATACGCTGCGCGTGCTGCTGATGCGCATGGGCTGGGTCGGCGAACAGGACGAGATCGGCTGGCAGCCTGTGCCGGGCGTCGGCGGGCAGTTGA
>DF820459.1:291395-299383 GCA_000739515.1 Candidatus Moduliflexus flocculans | reverse complement strand
ATGGGCTGGGTCGGCGAACAGGACGAGATCGGCTGGCAGCCTGTGCCGGGCGTCGGCGGGCAGTTGAAATGCCGGGGGCAGGTCATCGCGACGACGCGCAAAGTCGTCTATGAAATTTCGCTGAAAGAAATCGGTTTCCGGCCTGAACCGTATGTGATCTGCGACGCGGTGATGTCCGCCGACGGCAAGCCGATTGTGCGGATGATTGACATGTCGCTGCGCCTGACCGGCATGACGTGGGAGAAATTGGAAGATATTTGGAAAAATAGCTGTCAGACACTTTCAAAGTGTCTGACAGCTTACACCCCAAAGCCCGCGATCTTCGATTCGGCCTCAATCATGGCGTTTTCGAACGGCAAACCGTCGGAGGCGTTCGGCGAGCGGTATCGAATTTTCGACGCCGGGCGCGTGATTGCGCGGTTGCCGGGCCCGCCGTATCAATTCTTGGATCGGATTACCGCTGTCAGCGGCGAACAGTGGGTGATGGCGGCGGGCAAAACGGCGGAAGCGCAATACGACACGCCGCCGCAGGAGTGGTATTTCGACGCGAACCGCTGCGATGACATGCCGTTTTCGGTGCTGCTGGAAATCGTGTTGCAGCCCTGCGGCTGGCTTGCGGCGTATGTCGGTTCGGCCTTGACGAGCGACGTTGACCTGTCGTTCCGCAATCTCGGCGGCACGGCGACGCAATTCCTGCCGGTGACGCGCCACGTCGGGACGTTGACCACGAACGTCAAGTTGACGAGCGTCTCGGCGTCCGGCGGCATGATTATTCAGCATTACAGCTACCGCCTGACCAATGCGGCGGGCGAGATTCTGTACGATGGCACGACCTATTTCGGCTTTTTCACGAAACAGGCGCTCGCGAATCAGGTCGGGCTGCGGGAAGTGACGCCGTATCAGCCGACCGCCGACGAATTAGCGCGGGGCGAACGGTTCGACTTTCCGCGCACCGCGCCGTTTCCGGGCGATCAGTTGCGGATGATGGACGCCGTTGATTTGTACGTGCCGGATGGCGGCTCGCGGGGCTTGGGCTTTATTCGCGGCGTCAAGACGGTCAACCCGGACGAATGGTTTTTCAAGGCGCATTTTTATCAAGACCCGGTCTGGCCCGGTTCGCTCGGATTGGAGGCGTTTTTGCAACTGCTGAAAGTCGCGGCGGTGAAGCGCTGGGGCTGGCGCGACGGCGACCGCTTCGAAACGATGGTCTTGAACAGGCCGCATGACTGGACGTATCGCGGGCAGGTGATTCCGACGGACAGGCATGTCACGGTGCAGGCGGAAATCACGGCGCTTGACGACGCGCAACGTTTCCTCGAAGCCGAAGGTTTTTTGATCGTGGACGGGCGGATTATCTATGAAATGAAGCGGTTCACGCTCAACATGAGATCATGACAATATATTTAGTGCATATTTTGATTGCAGGCAACAATCACTTGTCCAACACGCATTAAATCAGCTTTATCCCGCTAAAAAATCCGATTAGTAAAATGTAAAAAATACGTTCGTACACGAGACCTCACAGGTTTTGAAGACCTGTGAGGTCTCTGCTATGAACGTATTTTTTACATTTTACGTAAATATGCTTATATGCCATGCGGCTATTCTCGAAAAGCACTCTCGCTAAAAACCTCGCTTTTGTCTTGACATCCTCAGAAGCCTCTCGCAGGTTATAAACCATCTGTTTTATCGAGCAACTGTCTTTAACTATGATTTTTTTTGTCGCATCATCCATCATGAAATATGACGTGATCATCGTGGGGGCTGGCCCGGCGGGGAGTTCGGCGGCATATCTGTTAGCGTCCGCCGGAATGCGGGTGGCGCTGTTAGATCAATATGCGTTTCCGCGCGATAAATTGTGCGGCGGACTGCTGAGCGGGCGGAGTCAGCGCGTGTTCACCGAAATTTTCGGCGCGTCATGGAGTCCGACGATTGAATATCTTTCGCATGGCGTCGCGATATATCACCGCGACCGATTGCTGAATGCGCTGGAAGACGCTTCGCCGCTTCATTTCACGTCGCGCTCGGTGTTCGACGCGCATCTGCTGCAATTGGCGGAGCAGCAGGGCGCGACCTTTTTGCAGGCAAACGTCAGTGGGCTTGATCGGGCTGATAATACGCTGTATCTCAAAGACGGACAGCAGTTTCAGGCGGATTTTATCATCGGCGCGGATGGTGTGCTGAGCACAATCGCCAACAGCCTCTATCCGCACTCGCTCGATAAGCGACGGCTCGGTTTAGCGATGGAAATTGAACTGCCGCGCGAAACGATAACGCAGGACGTGACCATGCCGGAAATTTATTTCGGCCTTGTACAATGGGGTTATGGCTGGGTGTTTCCGAAAGCGGAAACCCTGACGGTCGGCATCGGCGGCGTCTGGCAAAAGAATCCGTCCATGCTGCACGCTTTTCAGGAGTTCTTGAAACAACGTTTCGGTTTTCAGCCTGACGTCCGCATCAAAGGGCATTATCTGCCGTTCCGCGTCTATCGCCGCAGGCCTGGCAGCGGATCTGTGCTGCTGGTCGGTGACGCTGCCGGCTTAGTCGAGCCGATTACCGGCGAAGGAATCGCGTTCGCCATGCAAAGCGGCCAATTTGCCGCGTCTTCAATTCTTGAGGCGGCCAAACAAGGGAATCCATCTGCCGCGTTCGCCTGTTATCGTCCGCGGTACCAGCATTTTGTCAAAATGTTCGACATCGCGCATTTAATGGGCTATTTCCTGTTTCCGCGCCCAATGGAAATGTTGTTTACGAAACTCCTACCGAAAAGTCAGGGCGCATTGCGCAGACAGATCGAATTGTTAGCAGATGACATCAGTTATGAAGAATTTTTGGGAATGATGTTGCGCTGGTTGCTCAAATCGGCGCAAATTCCATTTCTTTCAGGCAGATAGGGCGAAACAAGAGTTCCGCCCGACATCGTTTTATTCTACCGGCTCAAGCTCAACAGGTTGCACCGCGCCGAAGGTGGCAAGGGCAGAGTCAATCTGGCGGCGGCTGCCGACAGCGAGGATTTTCATTTTATCGGGATGCAGATAGGTTTGCGCCGCCCGCAGCACGTCGGCTTTCGTGACGTTCATGACCCTATCCCGGAATGTTTCCAGAAAATCCGGCGGATAACCGACATATTCGTAAAACATTTTGCGCCGGATAATGTCGTTAACAGTGGCAAACTTGAAGATGTACGAGTTCACATACTGATTTTTTGCGGATTCCAATTCGCGGTCTGTAACTTCGGAAGCGAGCATTTCCTTGATCGTATCGAGAATCACCTGAATCGTTTCCTGCACGGCGTCGTTGCGCGTGCCGCAATAGATCAGGAATGGCGCGTAATCTCGCGTGCCTGCGCCGAGATACGAGCCGACAGAGTAGGCCAATCCGCGTTCGGTGCGCACTTTCTGAAATAAGCGGCTGGAAAATCCGCCGGAGCCGAGAATCAAATCTAAAACGCGCACTGCCGGATAATCGGGATTATTGGCCATGATGCCGAGATGGCCGATTCCAAGATTCGTTTGTTCCACGTCTTTATCCACAAGATACACGCCGGGCGAAAATTCGTAGTTGACTGGTTCGACCGCTGGCAGTTTCATATCAGCGGACGGCCATGATTGAAACAGATCGGTCAATGTTTTCAGCATGTCGGCAGGCTCGAAATCGCCAGTCACCGCCAACATGATATTATTGGGGTGAAAATAGGTCTGATGAAATGCGACTAAATCATCGCGAGTAATCGTGGTAATGGTATCAATCTGAGGAATCCGCGCTAAAGGATGGTCGCGGCCATATACGACCCGCATAAATTCGCGGCCTCGGATATTAGCCGGAGAGTCGTTCCGTCGTCTGATGTCTTCCAGCATTTGGTTTTTGGCAAGGTCTATTTTATCCTGTATGAACACCGGATGGCGCAGCACATCGGCAAACACCTTCAGCGCGATCTCAAGATTTCGTTTTAACGTCCAGAGTTCGACCGAGCCGCTATCCTCACTGATGTCCACTTCCACTGATGCTGCGATGAATTCCAGCATGTCGTTCATTTCATCTGGGGAATAGGTTTTCGTCCCGCCAGTGCGCATGACTTCCGCAACAATGCTGGCCAATCCGATTTTGTCTGCCGGTTCGTAAATCGAGCCGGTTTTGACCAGCGCATACATGGAAATTACCGGCAATTCGTGATCTGGCGCAAAAAAGAGCGTCATGCCATTGCTCAATGTATGCCGCTCGACTGTCGGCGGCGTGAAATTCAGCGGCGGAAAGGTCAATTTTTCGTAATCCGGCTGCGCAACAGCGCCGGTTGCGCTCAGGACAAGGCTGAGGGCCAGCGCACCGATAAGCGTCCATCTCATCTTGATGTCATTTGTTATCATCGTTTATTCCTCCTCCGATTGTTTCACTAACCAGGCGACCGTGCGGTTCTCTTTCGTAAAATAGGTTTTCGCCACGCGCATTACATCCTCCGCTGTAATAGCCTTGATCTGTTCGATCTGGCGCTCGAGCGCCCGCCAGTCTCCCAGCACTTCGTGCGAAAACGTCAGATTTTCGGCCAATCCTTCATTCGAAGCAAGCGAATTGATGAACGAGGCTTCGACATTATTGATCACTTTTTGCAATTCTTTATCTTCGACCGGCGTGGTTTTCAATTGTTCAATTTCCGCATACATTGCCTCTTCAAGTTCTTCCAGCGTATGCGGCGCAAGCGGTACGCCGACAAAGAGGAAGAGGCTTGGAAATTTTTGCCCCGGATATGTCGCTGCGGTGTCCACGCTGGCTGCGATCTGTTGCTCTTCGACTAAATGCCGATACAGTTGCGACGTGCGGCCATTGCTGAGCAGGAACGAAATCACGTCAAAAACAAGGTCGTCTTTATGTCGAACATCCGGGCGATGATAGCCGATCAGCAGATACGGGTTGGCATCCCATTCCACCTGAACGCGGCGTTCTCCTACTTGAGCCGGCTCAATCGTGCGAATCTTCGGGGCGGCTGGCTTAGCCGGCAATTGCCCAAAATATTTTTCCGCAAGCCGAATCGTCTCTTGTGCCTGAATATCGCCAACAATTGCAACGGTCATATTCGACGGTGCATAATAGGTGTCGTAAAATTGCATCAACTGCGGGACGGTGATATTTTCAATATCAGACGCCCAGCCGATACCGGGAAATCCATACGGATGGGCGATAAACGCCGTTGCCAAAAATTGTTCCACTAATGTCCCCATCGGCGAAGCATCTGTTCGCATCCGGCGTTCTTCCATGACGACTGAGCGTTCTTTATAAAATTCGCGTGGCACGATGTTCATCAAACGGTCGGATTCTAACATCATCCACAATTCGAGGCGATTCGCTGGCAAACTGACGAAATATTCTGTCGCGTCGCGGGAGGTGGAAGCATTCAAATCTACTCCGCCATTCTCTTCCATAATTTTGCTGTACGCTTCAGAGACAATGTATTGGCCGGCCTCCTCTTCCACTCGGGTAAATTCTTCCTGCAATTGTAGGAGTTTCGCCTGATCGGCGGCATCGCCTTTTTCTTTTTCTTCGCTCATCTGCTGCGACAATTCGTCTAATCTGGCAAGCAATGGACGTTCCGCCTCATAATTTGTTGTTCCAAGTGTTTTCGTGCCTTTGAAGGCGATATGCTCGGTAATATGGGCAATTCCGGTTTGTCCGAGCGCGTCGTTCGCGGAACCGGCATCCACGTAAATGCGACAAGAAANTGGGCAATTCCGGTTTGTCCGAGCGCGTCGTTCGCGGAACCGGCATCCACGTAAATGCGACAAGAAATAATCGGCGCTTGATGCCGCTCGTAGAGCAGCAACGTCATGCCATTGGCTAATTGATGCTGCACGACTTTGCCTTCCAGCGATTGCGCGGCGGCAAACCCGGCCAGCGCGATCAGGCAACAAAGCAACAGCATGCAACGTAACAGTGTCTGTTTCATAATATCATTCTCCGCATAGCCCGGCGAAATTTTCCAATTATCGCGGGGCTGTTCTTGTATGTATTGAGTGTCAAGACGCTCCGCCGGAACGTCTCTTCCTGATGTGAAAACCGCTATAAGATTGTGATACAGCGCAGCAGCAAATGTGTCAAGAGGTTCTCTCTTTGGAAGATATTTTTAATCAACCTCTTATGAAGCATGTGTGTCAAAAACGACAAGAAACGCTTCTCCTCGAATTGTTCAACGTGTTTTTTCACTTCCTTCAGGAAAAAACTTGACTTCTGTGGATAATTTGCGGCCTTTTATTTTCAACGAAAGCGTCTATAACGATCCGATGCGATACATAACGAAAGAGTTGGCAATACTGATGGATACACCAAGCAATGTCGTGGAAATTCGAGGACAAAAAGACGGTTTATGGGTCTATTTCGACGATCAATCCGAGATCGCGGATATTTTTGACGCGCTTGAGCAGAAATTAGCCTCCTCGAATAATTTTTTTTCTGGCGCTGAGGTTACGATCAATACCGGAACGCGCTTGTTATCGCCAGAAGAACGCAGACATCTCGACTTGCTGGTTGGGCAGCAGTATGGCCTGCGCATCAAGCGCGTGACCTGTTCCGAGCCAGAAATGGCGACAACGCCAGCCGTTTCGTCGCAAGAAACGCCGCCAGGCATGACCGCGCCAACGCCTCAACCGTCGCCTCACTCTGTTGAAGATACTGCGCCGCCCAAACAAGAAGAAGAATCTGAAGAACAAACGCTTGACGATGTTGACGTAACGTATGAAGGCGATGACGCTGATTTCATGAAAATGCTGGATGAAACGTTTCGCATCCCGGTGAAGCGGAATACGGAATACCAACACCCGTCATCCAACGATTATCTGTATGAAAATGAAGAAAGCGCATTCTATTTTCGCGGGACGGTGCGCTCTGGCCAGACGCTCGAATTTTCTGGAAACATCGTCATTCTTGGGGATGTGAATCCGGGCGCGTATGTTGTTGCCAGTGGCGACATTATCGTTATGGGACGGCTGCACGGCGTCGTTCATGCTGGCGCGGAAGGCGAGGAACGCGCGACGGTGATTGGAGCGCATTTTCAACCTTCGCAATTGCGAATTGCACAATACATCGGCAGATCGCCGGATGAACTTCCCCGGTCTCGCCAGAAACAACCTCAAACGGAAAAAGCCTATATTAAGGACGGCGTCATTGTGATTGAGCCGATCCTTTAACGGAGTAAGGAGTTGCGACGTATGTCTGGAAAAGTGTTTGTGATTACATCCGGCAAAGGAGGCGTCGGAAAAAGCACGAATACGGCGAACATCGGCACCGGGTTAGCGATGGTGGGGCGAAAAGTTTGCGTGGTTGACGCCGATATCGGACTGCGCAATCTCGATATGGTGCTTGGCCTGGAAAACCGCATTGTCTATGATTTGGTCAACGTGGTGGAGCGGAAATGTAAAATCAGTCAGGCCTTGATTCGCGATAAGCGTCATCAAAATCTGTTTCTGCTGCCCGCAGCGCAGACGCGGGATAAAGACGCGGTAAACGCCGAACAGATGCTTGAATTGACCGAAAAACTCCGCAAAGTGTTCGATTATGTGCTAATTGACTGTCCAGCAGGCATTGAATCGGGCTTTCGCAATGCGGTGGTCGGAGCGGACATGGCGTTGCTGGTCACGACGCCGGAGGTCTCTGCCGTGCGCGATGTAGATCGTGTGATTGGCCTGTTGGAGGCGTCTGGCAAACGGAATCCTAAATTGATTATCAATCGGCTCAACCCGGATCTCGTCAAAAAAGGGGATATGCTCGATACGGAGACGATTTTGCAGATTTTAGCGGTCGAATTGATCGGGGTTGTGCCGGAAGATTCGAATATGGTGGCCTACACGAACCGGGGCGAACCGGCGATTCTTTCAGAGAAATCGTTAGCCGGAAAGGCATTTAAAAACATCGTCCGCCGCATTGAAGGCGAACAAGTTCCTTTTCTTCCATTAGATGGCAATAAGGGCTTTTTCAGTGGGTTAAAACGACTCGTAAAATTAGGA
>DF820459.1:288347-291277 GCA_000739515.1 Candidatus Moduliflexus flocculans | reverse complement strand
TCCTTTTCTTCCATTAGATGGCAATAAGGGCTTTTTCAGTGGGTTAAAACGACTCGTAAAATTAGGATAAGCGTATGATGATCTTGAGCGTGACCGAACTTATCAGACAACTCTTCGGGCGTCGCCCCAAAAGCGCGCAGGTTGCGGCAGAACGGTTGAAAATCATTTTAGCGCACGAACGCCGTGGAGTTAGCGCTCCGTTAATGGAGCAGATGAAAGAGGAAATTATTCGGGTCATCTCGAAATTTGTCGAAGTTGATCCGCGCCATATCGAAGTGCGTTTGACAGATGAAGCCGACATCGAAATGCTGGAAGTAACGGTGCCGTTCAATCGTTAAGAGAACGCTGCTTGGGCTGATGGCGGTTTACAGATCAGCGCAAGCCATGTTCTCTTTTTCCGAAAGGAAAGAGCGCAGCATGTCGCCATAATGCCCGCCGAACGCTGTCAGGCGGAGATGGCGCGTCAAATTCGGCGCAATCTGGAGAGAAATCGCAAGATATTCGCTCGGCAAAAACAATGGAATCCGTTCTGCCCATTCAATAAGGGTAATTCCTTCCCCATAAAAATACTCTTCGAAACCTAATTCGTAGAGGTCTTCCGCTCGGTTGAGACGATACACATCGAAATGATAGATTGGCAATTGTCCCTGATATTCCTGAATCAGCGTAAAGGTCGGGCTGGTAATCTGACTTCTGTCAGATACCCCCGCCCCCATCGCAACTCCCTGGACAAAACAGGTTTTTCCCGCGCCAAGATCGCCGCTTAACGCGACCACGTCGCCTGCCTGTAACAATCCGCCGAGCGTCCGTCCATATTCAAAAGTGACTTCTGGCGATGATGAAAGTAATTCAATGTTCATCGGTCGGTGTCCTTGTAATTTTTCCAATTCCATCTCATAATATTTATTAAGCGGATGCCGTGAAATCAGATTAATCGGGCAAGTATTCCCCATTGCGATCATTTGTCAAGACGATTTTTTCAAGCAAAGCAATTCATGGCTTTTGCCTCCTTTCTAAGGAGGTTACCTCGCAATCTCGCCTCAAAGAAATAGAATCATTCCTTGGTTAAATTTTTTCTTGACATATCCCCTTCACCTTCACTATAGCATTTCACGTCGTGGTTTTTTCATGGAGACAGTGGTTTTTAACTTCAGGAGGGTTATATGAAAAAATTTATTGGAGTTGTTCTTGGGCTTGTTCTGGTAGGTTCAATGTTTATGCAGAGTGCGCAGGCACAGATTACGTTGATGCAGAATAAACCTGAAATTGATGCTCAACTAAAAGAGTATGCCGCAACATGGGAAAAAGCGAGTGGCATGAAGGCGACGATCAAATCGTGCGGCGGTGGCGCGTGCGATTTGGGACAGCAATTGCGAGCCGATTATTCCGCAGGCGATATGCCCGACATTTTTGTCATTGCCGGTCTTGAAGATTATAAAGAATGGTCGAATATCATTCTTGATCTTTCGGCGGAAAAATGGGCTGCCGAAACAGATGTGGCGTTCAAGGTTGACGGAAAAGTGTTCGGGTTTCCAGTGGCGATTGAAGGCTGGGGCATGGCGTATAACGCCGATATGCTCAAAAAAGCCGGGATCGATCCCGCCACGCTCGTCAATCTTGCAGGCTACAAAGCCGCCTTCGAAAAACTTGACAGCATGAAAGCCGAATTAGGCATCAATTCCGTTGTGTCGATGGCCGCTTCCTCTGAAATGAAGTGGGTGACCGCGCATCATAACTTTAACTCACTGCTGTCGAATGGCCTGCCGTATGGCGATTTATCGGTGGTCAACAGCATGTTAGCCGGAACGGTTGATGAAAAACGCCTCGCAGAATATGCGGAATGGGTAGATTTGCTTTTCAAGTATTCTGACAAAGCCGTGCTGACCACCGGCAATTACGACACGCAAGTCGGCGCATTCGCCACGCAGAAAGCCGTGTTCCTGCATCAGGGCAACTGGACCGACCCAAACATCAAAGCCGCCAACGCCACATTCGAAATGGCATTTGCGCCGCATGGCTCGATGGAACAAGCCACTGATGGCATTTTTGTGGCTGCGCCGTCCTACTATGTGATCAACAGCGAATCCAAAAATATTGACGCCGCCAAACAATTCCTGAATGACTTAGTGTTCACGGAAGCTGGTAATGACTATATTGTCAATAAAGCCGGCATGATTCCCGCCTTCAAAAATATCACCTTACAGCCGACCGGCCCGCTCTCCAAATCGGTGCAGGCGTATGCCGCCGCTGGTAAAGTCTATTCCTGGAATCAGTATTATTTCTCCACTGATTTCCGCGATCAGACCCTCGGCCCGATTTACAATCAATTGGCCAACGGCCAGATTGACAAAGCCAAATTCATCGAATTGATGAAAGCCGCAATTGCGACACTGAAGAAGTAATGTCGTTATTCTAAAAAAGGGCAGTCATTGAGACTGCCCTTTTTTCATCATTCTGGATCGCTTCGAAGCACGAAGGAGAGATGTATGGAGAATAAATTTCAAAATCGCGTGATTTTCTGGCTCTTCCTGGCTCCGGTGCTCTTTGCGTTCGCGATGGTCATTGCGATCCCGTTTTTTTTAGGGATTTATTATTCGGTGACTGATTGGAGCGCATCTGCCAAAACCGGCGCCGGGTTGACGTTTATCGGGTTCAAAAACTTTACGGAAAGCCTCAAAGACCCTGGTTTCCTCTACTCATTCGGCCTCACATTTATCTATACCGTGATCAACATGTTTGCCATCAATGTGCTCGCGTTTTTTCTCGCGTTAATGGTGACGAGTGAAATTAAACTGCGCAACGTCTATCGCGTCGGCTTTTTTATTCCGAACCTGATCGGCGGGTTGATTCTCGGCTATATCTGGCAGTTCATTTTCAACAATGCTCTTCCCGGTCTTGCGACGGTTTCAGGTGCATTTGCGTTTCTGGCA
>DF820459.1:286712-287862 GCA_000739515.1 Candidatus Moduliflexus flocculans | reverse complement strand
GCAGTTCATTTTCAACAATGCTCTTCCCGGTCTTGCGACGGTTTCAGGTGCATTTGCGTTTCTGGCAAAACCTGAAAATCTCGTGTTAGGGCAGCGCTGGAGCGCGGTGTTAGCGATTGTGGTCGCAGGCACATGGCAATATGCGGGGTATATCATGATGATTTACGTCGCCGCGCTCGAAGGCGTCCCTGCCGAATTGCATGAAGCCGCGTCAATTGACGGCGCGAATGCCTGGGAAAAAATGCGGCACATTACGATCCCGATGGTCGCGCAAGCCTTCACCATCACGATGTTCCTGACGCTGCTGAATTCCTTCAAGCAGTTCGATGTGAACTTCTCGCTGACCGCAGGCGGGCCGTCCACGATCTTTATGGGAAAACCAATTTATGGCACTGAGTTGTTAGCCCTGAATATCTATAATTCCGCGTTCGTTGGCAACAAGCTTGCGATGGGACAGGCGCGAGCGGTAATCTTCTTTCTCGTGTTGGTGAGCATTGCCTTAGTGCAGGTGTACATCAATAAAAAGAAAGAGATTGAAATGTAATGAAACAATCAAAACATTTCGTTGTGCTGGAGATCATCACGTTTATCTTATTCGTGCTGTATCTGTTTCCGTTTTTTATCGTGGTTGTCAATTCTGCCAAGACCGCCTTTGATATTACTCAGTCTCCGATGTCGTTTCCGACTGACTGGAGCGTCATTTTGAAAAATATGCAGACGATCTGGACGAGTGACAATATTCGGTATCCAAGCTCGTTCCTCTCCTCCATCATCATCACCTTCTTCTCCTTGCTGACGCTGAATCTCTTTTCGTCGCAGGCGGCATGGGTGCTGGTGCGCACGAAAACCAGGACATCGCAAATCATCTTCTTTATTTTTGTGGCGTCTATGGTGATTCCGTTCCAGATCGTGATGTTTCCCCTCCTCTCCTGGTATCGCACAGTATTTGACGTGACAGGTATCCGCTTGCTGCGCACCTATCCAGGAATGATTCTGTCGTATGTCGGCTTTGGGCTGTCGCTTTCGATTTTCATGTTTCACGGGTTTATCAAATCCATTCCGTATGAATTGGAAGAAGCCGCCACGATTGACGGGTGTAACAAATTCCAGATTTTTTACACCATCATTTCGCCGCTCCTCAGACCAATCC
>DF820459.1:266917-286481 GCA_000739515.1 Candidatus Moduliflexus flocculans | reverse complement strand
CCGCCACGATTGACGGGTGTAACAAATTCCAGATTTTTTACACCATCATTTCGCCGCTCCTCAGACCAATCCATGCCACCGTGCTTGTGCTGAACGGCATCTGGATTTGGAACGATTTCCTGCTCCCGCTGTTGATTTTAGGAAAGGGGAATAAAGTCCAGACCATTCCGCTGGCGGTCGCCACGTTTGCCGGGGCGTTCGTCAAACAATGGGACCTCATCCTGACTGCGATCTTGATGTCGCTGATTCCGGTGATCGTCTTTTTCTTGATTGCTCAGAAGCACATCATCAAAGGAATGGTGGCCGGTTCAATTAAGTAAACTGCCGGGCTATACACAAAAAACGCAACGGTGTGAGCCGTTGCGTTTTTTTTATGTTTGGTGTCATGCAGAACTTATTCAAACAAGGCATCTCCGCTTTTGAATCCAAACCCCGGATGATGATCAAATCTCACCACGCCCACCGGGATTTGCCCCTTAATTGCTCGATTCACCGCTGCCACGCCGTTATTTCCAAATCCCGCGCATAATTCAATGACCTGAATGCCATCTTCAACCAATTTTTTCGCAATCATCTCAGTTTCCTGATAATTCTTCACGCCAACGACGGTAAGCTCTGCGACGGGAGTTGTAATTACCGCCTGATGTGTCTCGTGATCTGTTTCTGGCGCAATAAACATAAACGCTGCTTTCATAACGCTAACCTCTCAGAGGCTGTTTTAAAAGTCTGGAGTGCCAAAGCGTGCTTTGGCCGTCAAAGCACGCGTTGGTACTCCTGTTGTCGTTCGCGCAACATGCCTGTTACAGCAACTTTTAAAGCAGCTTCTCATAAAAAAGACGCGCTGCCTTGCAAAACCACAGGGCATTCGTCGGGTTCATGATATCGTTAAAATTGTCACTATTATGGTTTTGGGAACAAGCCCTCTTTGTTAGCTTGCAAAGCAACATTCATATCGAACGATAATTTTGTATTGTAAAAATGCGACATAAAATTCTTTTTTTGCAAAAATGTTCCTGGCGTTTCTTGCGTAAAACTTTTAAAATCCTTGATAAAGTGTGCTTGATCGTAATATCCTCGATCAATTGCCGTCCCTAAATAATCTGTTTCTTTTCGAAGCAGCAATTCGCGAACTGTATGTTGAAACCTCGCCAAACGACAAAACGCTTTTGGACTCATCCCTAATGCCTCATGAATCAAGCGCTGGAAATGGCGCGGGCTGACTTCTGATTTCGCGATAATCTCTTGAAGCGCGTGATATTCGTAATACATTCGCTGAATTGCGTCGTCAATTCGCGCCTCATCTCGCCGAAATCGCTGTAAAAACGCGAGTAAATATTCCTCAACAAGAGCGATACGCTGCCTGAGCGTTCTGGCATTCAAGACGCGCTCAGCAAATTCGACGCCGACGCGCCCCCAAAGGTCTTCCGTGCTGAGAAATGAATCCATCACTTCTGCGGCGGGATATGGGCAGAAATGACGAAATGCGCCGCTGCGCGCGATATTCCCCCTGAAACGGCTCACCGTGGTAATGGAAAATTAGTTCCACCCCGGTTCCCGGCAGCACCTTTGGCAGAAACACGTCCTCATGCTGAGCGCTTTCCCAGCCCCAATATCGGTCAATATAGGGGCGAAGCAATTTTTGAGGAGGAATTGAGTAAGTGTTCATGGCGCGTTTGCAGCGTTACAGGCGGCATTCAACGCTCCTCCATCCTTCTCTGAACGTCGAATAGGTCATTGCTCGCTCGATTTCTTCAATGGAAGCATTGCAACCGCTCATTTGAAGCACGATGGTTTTCCCTTTTAGAAACTCTTGCAATTTGAACGCCGCCATCAGCGTCGAACTTCCTGCGCCTTCAACCAATTGCTGCGTGTAATAATGCGCTAAACCGATAGACTGGTAAATTTCTTCTTCCGACAGCAGCACAAAATCGCGCAAGCCGTCTTTATAAATATTGAAGGTGGTTTCATACGCTTTGCCTGTTGCGAATCCACCGGCAAATGTCGTATTCTCCGCCGAAGAGATCGCGTGTGCTTTCCAGGAACGATAGGCCGCAGAAGAGTTTTGTGCCTGAACTGCAATGATGTCAATATGAGGGCGAATCGTCTTAAGGACGGTAATCGCGGCGGCGGCTTCGCTTCCGCCGCCAAGCGGCACAATCATCACATCTATATCAGGCGCGTCTTCGAGGATTTCCAGGAACTCTGTCCCCACGCCATTGATGAGATGCGGCTCATCCGCCGGATGGGCATAATACAAGCCACGCTCAGCGCAGAGGCGCTCAACAGTTTGCGAGGCTTCTTCGAACGATTTCCCCGCTTCAATCAACTCTGCGCCGGTCTCTCGAATTTTACGATTTTTGGCTGGATTATTTCGTTCCGGGACGACGACCACCGCGCTTAATCCCGCCCATTTTGCTGCCGTCGCGATTGATAAGCCATGATTGCCGGTGGAAAATGTGATCACGCCGGAAATTCCCTGCCGTTTCAAATGCGCCATCAGATTTACGCCACCGCGAATTTTAAACGAGCCGGTCGGATGATGATTTTCATGCTTGATGAACACGTTCGCATTGAGAATGCGCGACAGCGCCTCGTAGCGAATAAGCTGGGTTGGCTTGAGATATTGAGAAACAATCGAACGAGCGCGAATCGTTTCGAGTAACGAGATCGGGTAATTTTTCATTTAGAACCCCATTATCTCCTTCATCATATTCATTTGTTTTTCCGAGGTCAACCGTTTCAGCAATTCGAAGGCCACATCCATCGCGGTTGACGGATTCCAACTGGTGATGATATTCCCGTCAATGACAATCGGCTGATTCAGCACATTGACGCCGAATTCCGCCAGCGTCTTCTGGCGGATACCATCTTTTTTGTTATAAGTTGTCGCGTTTTTGCCGCGTAAAATACCGCTTTTTCCAAGCGGCAGTGCCGCCACGCAGATCGAAGCGATGATTTTTCCGTTCGCATGGAATTGTCTGATGACTTCTAAAAAGCGTTCATCATACGCATCGCTGTAAAAGTTGTATTCAATGAATCCTCCGGGAATTGCGAGCGCGTCATACTCATCAAGATTGAGTTCGTCAACCGTGACATCAACGGTCACCGGAACATCGAAGGTGCTGCGAATTGTTTTTCGGAGAGCGCACGTTGCCAATTGGCTTGTTCCATCGCCATCAATAAGATTCCAGCCTAACACATCAACAAACACACTCGCTTCATACATTTCGAAACCTTCTGCTAATAACAGTAATGTTTTGCTCATAAGATGTATATGAAAAACCCTGTCAGAGGGCTAAACCCTGACAGGGTTGTTTCGAGATTTGATGAAACAGCGTCATCCGCTGCTTCGCTTGGATTTGGTCTTTTTTATTGGAGGAAGATGCTGCTCTTTGCTTCCTTGCGAATGAGCAGAACGGCTTTCTGGCACGCCTGATAATGTTTCTTCTCGCTCGAGGCCAATCGGCGTTTCTTCCTGATGTGCTGTCAAAAATGGTAAATACGCAACCTGTGGAAGAATCGCCTGACGCAAGGTGGGAAAAACAGACGTCTGTATGGAAGCAATGTCGTTGTTGATGCTTTCCGCCTTTTCCTGCGGTTGTTCGGCGCGTGGCGTGTGCTCGCTCAATTTTTCAGATGAAGTAATCTTCACATCTGTTAGCATTGACTGCGGCATTTCCGCTGTTGCTTCAATCGCAGGAATTGGCGTTTCTGCTTTGGCCTCAATGATAGGGGCTTCCGGCAGGCGATCTCCGACAGGCTTCAGCATAATTGCGCTTAACGGCGGCAGCGTCAGCGTCACGGAATATGGCTGCTGATGCCAGGGTATCGGCTCTGCGTGGCAGAAATGATTCCGCAAACCGTTTCCATCATATTCAGCGGCGTCGCTGTTCAAAATCTCTTGATAATAGCCAGCGGATGGGACGCCGAGGCGGTATTCATATCGCGCAACTGGCGTAAAATTATAAATGCAGATGACAGTATGCTGCCCGTGATTGTAGGCTTTGCGCATGAACGAGAAGATGCTGCGCTCGAAATCATGGTAATCAATCCATTCAAAACAACGCTCCTCGATGTCATCAAGATACAACGCCGGCTCTGAAAGATAGAGATGATTCAGATCGCGCACAAATCGCTGCAAGCCTTGATGTGGCGCATATTGCAACAGATGCCATTCTAAATTGCTGTCATGATCCCACTCCCGCCATTGGCCGAATTCGCCCCCCATAAACAAGAGCTTTTTGCCAGGATGTCCGAACATAAAACCGTATAAAAGACGCAAATTGGCGAACTTTGACACATCATCTCCCGGCATTTTGTTCAGCAGCGAACCTTTACCATGCACCACTTCATCATGTGATAATTCCAGCACAAAATGCTCGTGAAAAGCATAAAGCAAGGCGAATGGCACCATCGTATGCACGAATTTGCGGTAAATCGGATCGTGCGACAGATAATGCAACATATCGTTCATCCAACCCAAATTCCATTTAAACGTGAAATTCAGGCCGCCGATATAGGTCGGGTACGTCACGCCTAACCAGGAGGTGGATTCTTCTGCTAATGTCATCACGCCGGGAAAGTCATGATGAATGACCAGATTTAATTCCTTGAGAAATTCTACCGCGTCCAGGTTTTCGCGCCCGCCATATTTGTTTGGCGTCCATTCCCCTTCCTTGCGGGAATAATCGAGATAAAGCATCGAAGCGACCGCATCCACACGGATGCCGTCAATATGATAGGTGTTCAGCCAAAAGAGTGCGTTGGCAATCAAAAAGTTTTTGACTTCATTGCGGCCATAATCAAAAATCAGCGTGCCCCAATCTTTATGCTCTGCCATGTTCGGATCGGCATGTTCGTAGAGATTCCCGCCATCGAATTCTCCTAATGCAAAGCTGTCGCGGGGAAAATGCGCCGGCACCCAATCCATCAAGACGCCAATTCCGGCGCGATGGCATTCGTTGACAAAGAACATGAAATCCGCTGGCGTGCCGTAACGGCTGCTGGGAGCGTAATAGCCGGTCACTTGATACCCCCACGAGCCATAAAACGGATGCTCTGCCACCGGCATCAGTTCGATATGGGTAAACCCAAGCTCTTTGATGTATGGAATCAGCGTTTCAGCCAACTCGCGATACGTCAGAAAGCGGTTATCCTCTCCTGCGTGTTTCATCCATGAACCGAGATGCACTTCATACGTCGAAATCGGACTTTTTAACGGCGTGTATTGTTTGCGCTGTTCGAGCCAGTTCGCGTCTTCCCAGGGAAAATCATGCAACGCTGTGACAATCGTTTTATTGCTTGGCGGCAGTTCGAACGCAAATCCATACGGATCGGATTTCTGAATTTTTTCCCCTTGCGCCGTGACAATCTGATATTGATAGCGATCTCCCTCTTTGACATCCGGGAGAAACAATTCCCATACCCCCCATTTTTTCAGCAGGCGCATGGGATGCCGCAGCCCATTCCAATTATTAAAATCGCCGATCACGCTGACGCCTTTCGCATTGGGCGCCCAGACAGCAAATAATGCGCCATTGACGCCATCCACTTCTCGGAAATGGCAGCCCAGCGATTCATAAATATCATAGGCTGCGTCGGACAAAAAAGCGGACAATGCATCGGCAGACAGAAGGGAAGGAAACGCATACGGATCGAAAAAACGATGTGGTTCGCCGTGACCGTTCAGAACTTCAATTTCATAAGGAAATGGTTTCTTGCGATTGGCAAAGGTCTTTTCGAACAAACCCGCCTCATGGATACGGGTCATGGGATAACGTTTCTGTCTGTGAGGATCGTAAATGGAGGCGTTGTCCATGCCTGGAAGCAACGCTCTGACGGTCAGCGATCCGCGTTTTCCCTCGGTCGGGAGCGAGCGCATACCGAGAATTTCGAATGGATCGGAACACGTTAAATTCAGAAGCGCATGAATTTTTTTTTGAACGAGTACAGTTTTCATAATGGGGCATTAATTAAAGAATCGGCGCTAAAAAAAGAGGCTCGAACGTATAAAATTTTTTACCCCTATATTCAGAATCGTTTTCTACGTCAAGGATTATTGTTGACGAACGTGCGCGGAGGCTTTTTTCCGCTATATTGAGGGCGTATGAAGGATATTCACCAGTTGAGAAATCCTCTCAATCCTTGAAAAGGAGCGCGAAATCTTGATTTCGCAGTCAAATCACACTTATCGCACTATTTACTGAGATTGAACCGGAATGCAAACGCTTGCGTTTGCATTCCTTGTATTGGCGTCAACCCTCGTGAATAATGCTGTATTGTGGGCTGACGGAGACTTATTTGATCATCTCTCCATTTTCGAACACCTTCAACTCATGGAGCGGAAACGGTTTCCATCCGCCATTTAGGGACGGTGTCAGCGGTGATGATGAAATCATACAGCCTTTCAGTCCAAATTCTTCGCAGACAAGCGTTACATTCATCCCATCAGACGGATCGCTCATCGCCATTTTCTGTTTCAGCAGGATATTCGCATTATACCATAAGCCGCCAGCAATCTCGTACCCGCCATAATAAGCATACATCCGCGAGCCGTCCGAAACAATAAAATTCAAATTATTCGGGTAAGACGCGCTGATGCGTTTCGCCGTATTTTCGAAAATGTGAACTTTTTCGTCAAGGCTCAAGCTGAATCCGTTCTGAATGTAGGCTTTCCGCATCTGTTCTATCATATAGCAAAAAATATGTTCCGAATCAGTATTCCCATGCGGCTTGATGGTGCTGAAAAATACCGGGTCGGTTCGAATTTCTGGCATCGTGCCATTATGCGTGAACACCCACGATTTTTCCGTATATGCGTCTGGCCTGGGATCAACCATCAACTCGAACGGATGAGTATTCAGATACACTTTCGTCCCGACACTGGCGTATCTGATGTTGGAAATAAACATATTGGTTTTAATGTAACCATATTTCAAAAAATAGTTAAACAGGCTGTATCGCGCTGAAATCGGTTCTTTAATAATGGCGGCATACGGCTGATCCATTTCGCCATCCCGATAGAAACCGACGCCCCAGCTTGCGTCATCAACCCGGCTTTTGCCGGTATTATCAAATGTAAACGAGGTTTTAATGGCTGCGCTCGCGCATAATCCAAATAATTCACTCATGGTCTTTCCTTTCTTGGCTCTCATCATTATGTTGGGCAAATACTACCCCATCTTCCAAAGCAAAAGTCATGCCAGTGTCGCGATAACTGCGCAAGAAAAGTGAAAAATCCACTGATGAAACCCTGCAACGAGGAGATTATGGCGTGGCGGCATGAAAATTAACAGAGCGATCCGACCGTATTCCTATGAAAGATACATTCGTTTCACAACAAAACTGTATAGCAATAATGCGTTTTCTACTATTTTGTATTTAATCAAATCATTGCTGTCATAGAAATCGGGGGGCGTTAAATGCTTAAAAATAATATCCACATTGTTCCCTTCGACAGGCTCAGGGAACGGGGCGACCTTCCCTGAGCCTGTCGAAGTGGAAAGAGTGGTTATTTTTTACATTTTACTGCGGAATATTGTGTCAAGAGAGATTGAAGGTTTTAATTTGAAGAGGGATTTTTTAACTCTTCAAGCTCATCTAAAAATCGCTCAATCTTGGCACGATAACGTTCCTCGCGTTTTTCATGCTGCTGATGCGAGACAGTTTCCCGCGTCATTTCAACGTAATCCTGGAACGTGTCAATCGTTTTGCCGAGAATCATGGCGATATCCACCGCTTTTTCCCCAAGCGTGTTCGAGAGCGGCAGCGCTTGATATTGTTTCCGCGCCTCAAGGCTTTCCAGAATGTCGCTGAAATCGAAATAGATTTCGCCGGAGTCGTAATTTAACTGCAAGACCATCCGTTCAGGGTCTTCCGCCGCCAAATTTTTCAGCACGTTCAGCGCTTTTTCCTCGCCCCAGCCCTGCGCCCGCGCCAAATCTTTCGGCGTTAAGCGGCCTTGTTTTTGAAACGCTAATTTTCGAACGGTTTCTTTTTGCAATTTGACCTTTAAAATATCGCGCAGCACTTTTCCGCGCCGGAAAAGCCAGAACCCCGTGCCGAGCGGCGCAAGGCCGAAAATGCCGAAAAACAACCCTAATGGAAGGCTGAATCCCGCAATGCCCCAGATAATCAACGAAATCAGCGTGCAGAAGCCGCCGAGCCAGAGCGCCGCCACGCCGCCCGCATACGCAAATGCAATCCCTGCTCCTTGCGTGAGTTTTTCAGAAAGATTCATCGCGTTCTCCTTTATGTTTACATCCTTGCGAAGATGCTCGATCTTCGCAAGGATTCGTGCCTGAATTACCCGAAAATCTCCATCCAATAAAACGAAAACGTGGTGAAAGATCAAGAAAACTTTTGAGATGTTGCAAAAAATCTTGACGTATCGTTTAATTTCACGGCGTAATCGTGTCTAATCTATCAAGGAGGGAACGTATGGTCATCAACGAAAAAATGATTCTGCCGGTGTTTCGCAAATTGGTGGAATACAAACCGAAGTTAGCGATGCTGCTGCCGGAAGATGACGACGAAGAGCCTGAATTCCGTCAGCTTGGCGCGGAAATCATCAGCAGTTTCCCCTGGCCGCTCGGCGTGGAATTGCGCCGCCTGTTCTCGGTCGGCCTCCACGAACAAAACCGGGGACGCCTCGATCAAATCCTCAAAACCGTCGAGCGGATGGTGCAGTTTCTTTCCTTTATCTTATTGGTTCAGGTGATGGAAGAACGCCACTCGCGCGAACTGACGCTGCCGAACGACCTGACCGCGAATTTCGCTTCGCGCTTCGGCGCGCCCGCGCTCGGCACCTATGTCTGGCTGATTCAATCGCTCGGCGCAGTCCTGGAAGACAATCAGATCGCCCCGTTTGTCGAAGAAATGGAGATTGTCTTTTCCAAAAAATTCGCCCGAAAACTCCAGCCCTGGCTGCCGATTCGCAACGAAATCGCCCACTATCTCGTCAATCTCAGCGACGCCGACATCGAAGCTCGCTGCTACGAATATCAGGAAACGCTGACCGATATGCTGCTCGACCTCTGTTTTCTCAGCAAATATCCGCTCATCACGATCACCGACATTCACGTCAATAAGCGCAAACGCAAGCCGATCACCTACGATCACGACATCACCGTCTTAAATAATATCACGTCCGATTTCGCGGGAAAACGCCGCGAATACGCCACTTGTTCCGATAATCGCTCCGTGTTGTTCGTCAAAACGCTAAAAGACGCGCCCGCCGACTATTTGAATTTATCGCCGTTTATCGTAGATACGCATACGGAAATTCTGGACACGCCCGAAAAAATCAAAAATCTCCGCAAAGACATCTTTTTGTATAGCAAACGCGAACATGGCGTCATTCATTACGTCGGCACGGAAGCGCGGGAAAAATGCGACCTGCGCAGCCTGTCGTATTACGATGTGCTGGCCGAAGAACTTCATGAATATTTTGCCTATTTCGGCGGAGGAACAACCGAATGAACCACGAAACAGACGAAAGACACGAAAAAACATATTCTCCCGCAGGGACGCAGTGGCGCAGGGAATGCTGGCTTTTCTCTGCGGCTCTGCGTCCCTGCGGGAAAATAAACATTTACAAGTGAACGATATTTTCGTGTCTTTCGTCTGTTTCGTGGTAGTCTGAATCGCCATGAATCCGAAAGAGCCGTTCAAATTTTTAGACGCCTACGCCAAAGAGGACGCCGACATTTTTTTCGGGCGCGACGCGGAAATCGAGGAATTGTATTCGCGAGTCTTTTACAGCAAATTGCTCCTGGTGTACGGGCAATCCGGCGTCGGCAAGACGAGCGTGATTCGATGCGGGTTAGCGAACCGGCTCGGCGAGGCCGATGCGCTGCCGATCTTTATTCGTCACAACGGCGACCTGCTGCAATCACTTGTCCGAGAAGCCAACAAATACGCCATGACGCCGCTTCCGGCGATTTCCGCCGACATGGAAGTGGCCGCGTTCGCGCAGGTCGTCCGTTCCCTGTATCTCGACTATTTTAAGCCGATTTTCCTGATTTTCGATCAATTCGAAGAGCTTTTTTTATTCGGCTCGCCCGCTGAACAACAGCGCTTCGCCGCCATGCTCGCTACCTTCTCGGACGCATCGCTGGAATGCCGCGTCATTCTTTGCATTCGCGAGGAATATCTCGCCGAATTGACCGCCTTCGAACAAACGGTGCCAAATCTTTTTACCAATCGCCTCCGCGTCGAGCGAATGAGCCACGTCAACGCGCTCGCCGCAATTACCGGGCCATGCGGCGTCTGCGGCGTTCGCCTCGAAGATGGCGTCGCTGAAGACGTACTGACGCGATTAGGCGGCGAATCCGCTGGCACAGTGGAATTAACGTGGCTGCAAGTCGTGCTGGATAAACTCTATCATCAGGCCGCCCGCCGCGCTGAAACCGACGACCTTTCCCTGATGCGGGCTGATGTTGCGGCGCTCGGCTCGTTGGGGAATGTGCTGGCCGGATTTCTGGAAGAGCAGATCGCGGCGATGGGCGAGCAAGCGGCATCAGGCGAGGCGGTTCTGAAAACGCTGATTACGCCGGAAGGGACGAAAAAAACGGTCACGGTAGCAGACGTTGTGACAATATTAAATAGCCTGGGAACTCCAGCGGACACGGCGCATGTGACGGAAATGGTCAATCATTTCGTCGCCGTGCGGATTCTGCGGGAACGCGACGACGCGAGCGGCTACGAACTCCGCCACGACAGCCTTGCGCAGCATATTTTCGAGCGCATGACCGCGCTGGAAAAAGACGTGCTGGAAGCCCTGCAAATGGTCGAAAACCGCTACAAGGAATATCAATCGCGCGGAACGCTGCTCGACCGCGCCGCGCTCGAATATGTCGCGCCGTATCTGCCGCGCCTCGGTTTCAAGCCGCAGATCGTCGAATATATCAGCAAGAGCCGCGCCGCCTTCACGCAAGCCAGACGCCGGGCGTTAATTGCGTTGTTTGCGTCGCTGATGACCGTCCTGGTCGTAGTTTCCGGTCTCGGCCTCCTGAGCTACGCCAAATATCGCGACGCCGAACGGCAGCGCCAGACCGCGTTGCGTACGCAATCACTGTTCCTGACTGATTTGGCGCGACAGGAAAGCGAACAGCAGGAACATGGCACCGCCGTGTTATTAGCGCTGGAAGCCCTGCCGAAACGCATGTCTCCGCCGGAAAAGCCGTATGTTTCCGAAGCCGAGGCGCAACTATACGATAGCCTGAGCAAGCTGCAAGAACGGTTGGTCTTAAGTGAACATTTTTCGCGAGTCAGCCAGGCAATGTTCAGCCCGGACGGAACGCGCCTGCTGACCGTCTGCCTTGAGCAGGCGCAAGTCTGGCAGATTGAGCGCGCGCCTGAAACCGGCGGCTTAATCGGCAAGCGCCTGTTATTGCTGCGAACCGCTCCCAATGCGATCACGCAGGCGACATTCAGCTCGGATGGCTCGCGAATTTTGACGGTGCTGTCGGATAAAACGCTCAAATTCTGGGACGCGCATTCTGGCAAAGAATTGCCTGCCTTCAATGGCCAAATAGAAGGAGTGCATTATGCCGCGTTCAGCCCCGATGGCTTAAAAATTGTGACGGTCTCTGACGATAATACCGCGCGCGTGTGGGATGTCGAGCATGGTAGCCTGATATACGCCCTGGCAGAGCATTCCGCAAACATCGAGCAGGCCGACTTTAACGCGGACGGTTCGCGCGTCGTCACGGCGTCATGGGATGGCGCGGCGCGAATCTACGACGCGGCGACCGGCACATTGCTGACTGAATTGCGCGGACATCATGACGCTGTACTTCATGCGGAATTCAGCCCGGAGGGAACGCGCATCGTCACTGCGTCTCGCGACAAGACAGCGCGACTCTGGGACATCGCAACCGGGCAAACGCTTGCGACATTCGATCATTCGGATTGGGTAACGCATGCAGCCTTCAGTCCCGACGGATCGCGCATCGTCACCGCCTCCGCCGATCAGTCCGCAAGCGTCTGGGGCATCTCGAATAGCAAGCTGCTTTGGAAATTGCTCGGACATACCGACCGCGTCGGATATGCCGCTTTCAGTCCGGATGGGCGGCGCATTGTCACAGCGTCGTGGGACAAAACAGCGCGAATCTGGGAACTCGAATCCAGCCTGATGATGACGCAAATTGCCGAATCAACACCGAAACTCGCGGCGTTAACCACAACGCGAGACGGCAAAAAACGCCTTGGCATTCACGGGGAAATCGTTCAGATCGAAGAGACCTCAACCAGCGCGGTTCTGGCCACATTGAGCGGACACACGGGAGAAATTAAATGTGCCGTCTTCAGCCCGGACGAAAAACGCATCGCGACCGCCTCCGTAGATAAAACGGCGCGAATCTGGGACGCGGCAACCGGCAAAATGTTGATGGAATGTCGCGGTCACGAACGCGGCCTGATTGATGTGGCGTTTCGCGCCGACGGCAAGCGGATCGTCACCGCCTCGGACGACGGCGCGGCGCGAATGTGGGACGCGGCAACCGGCAAAACGTTAGCAATTTTCCCGGGGCGCGGTGGACGTATGATGCACGCCGCGTTCAGCGATGACGGACGGCGTGTCGTTATCACATCGGCGGATGGCAGCGCGGCGGCGTGGCGCGTCTTTCTGACCACGCAGGAATTCATTGATTTTGCCAACACGGTCGTGCCGCGCCGCCTCAGCGATGACCAGCGGCGGCGTTTCTTTGTGGAAACGGCGGGAGAATGAAGAACGAACATGTAACGCGAGAGATGCGAAAAACGCAACGGACGCAAACGTCAATGCGCTGCTGTACGTTTGCGACGCTTGCGCCTTTCGCGGCTTTCGCATTAATTGAACGGTGACGACGATATGCTTACGCATTTCGAGCAAGCGCGGACGACAGCGGAAGCGCACGAGCAGTTGCAAGCCTTGATGCGCGAATTATTGACGCATATCGCACCAGAACGCCTGCATTCTGCGACGCAGAGCGTGTTCGACGCCAACGCGCTCGCCGATTTTTCGTATGCCGATTTGCAGCATCATCCCCATCCAGTCTGGATTCTGTCAGAAATCTGCCGTTTACTTTTCAAAATCGCTGATGTAAAAGCCTTGCAGCAGGCATTAGCGGTGACGCATATCCTGTACGCCTTCAAATGCAGCCACAACGAATCATGGCGCGTGGCGGCGCTCTATCGCGGCATCGCGCAAATCGGCTTGCATATTATTGATCTCGGCATCAAAAATGTTGTCAGCGGCTTGCAGAGTCAGGAAGAGTTTGCCCTGACGCCGATTGACGAGGTGTTAGGACTCTGGGCATTAACAAGTGCGGCGATTGCGAATCGGAATTTGCGGCTTGCGGCGACATTTGCGCGGCAATGGCAAGAAACTGCCTCCGTGCATGGCTTTTCGCAGGAATGCGTTCGCGCCACATTTGCGCGACATCTATTTGGCCTGATTTGCGGCGAATACGCTGCTCCATCCGATCAGATCGAAGCGTTTAAAGAGATTGTTCCGCCAGAATGGCGCAGCGCCGCCGGATTTTTGGTCGAGTGGGCGCGACGCATCGAGGAAGGGAGGCGCATTGAGCCTCGCAATATTGACGAACCGCATCCGCTTTTTCTTGGCGTGGAATGGCGTCCGGCGGCACAAAGCGAGGCGCGGCGCGAAACTGATGCGCCCCATCTTTCCGACGATTTCGGCCTGCTGTGCGATATTCGCCGCGCCTTTTGCCATCCGAACGCGATTGACGAGTTGACGCCGGAGATGATTGAACGCTACGCGGACTGCCTCGCCCGTTGGGAATTGCCGCGCCCGCTTTACGATTTTGAAACGATTCTCAAACATAAAGCGGCAATCAAAAATTTCCAGTATGTGATGAGCCGGTTACTGGGCAAGCAGGTGCTGGAAACCGTCACAAACAAGCGCCCGATTGACCCGGAAGTCGTCACGCAGAACGAGGCGATTATTTTAGTGATGGATGTCAGAAAATTTTCGACGCTGAGCGAAGGCTGCTCGCCAGAGGAAATTTTCGACTTGCTGAATCCGATTTTCAAAATCATGCACGAAGAATTAGAGCAAGAAGGCGGCACGATTCTCGAATTTGTCGGGGATTGTATTATCGTCGTCTTTAACACGTTTCATGGGCAGCAGACGCAAATTCTCGAAATCCTCAAGGCGACCATGCGGGCCTTGTTTCGTCTTCACGCGCACAATGCGCTGACGGTGCAGGCTGGCCTGCCGGAAATCCGCATCGGCGTCGGCATTAATCAAGGGCCGGTGGGGATCGGCTATTTAG
Organism: Candidatus Moduliflexus flocculans; assembly: GCA_000739515.1. Lineage (GTDB taxonomy): Bacteria > Moduliflexota > Moduliflexia > Moduliflexales > Moduliflexaceae > Moduliflexus > Moduliflexus flocculans. Next base: position 272,202 of record DF820459.1, on the reverse strand, counting down.
GTGGGTTAGCGCGTTGTCATCTGACGGTGTTAGGGAACACGATCAATTTAGCGGCGCGGATCGAGTCATCATCGAAAGATTTGCCTGGCGACGTGATTGTCGCGGAAACGTGTTTTGGCAGTGATGCGCCTGATATTTGGATTGCGCCGGATGGCATCAATTTTTCCATGCGCGATGTCGGCTGCCACGCCATGCGCAATATCGCGCAGCCCGTCCATCTGTTCGCGCTGAGTCCGCTGCTGCGCTCGTGGGTGGATTTCGTGCCGATGGGCTTTGTCGCTGCGCCGGAACGCGGCGTCGTCTATCTCGATACCGGCAATGCGCGGCAGCCCGGCATCATTGACCATCATTTCGGCGGACACGATATGCATAGCGCCTGCGAATTGCTGTTGCGCCAGCCTGACCTGCTGCTTGAGCATCTGCGCGGCATTCCGCTCTCGCAGATCGAATTCCGCCTGCACACGCAGCCTGATTTCGACTGCGCGGCGACGCTTTACGCGGCCTACGAATTGCTCGGAAAACGCCCACGTCATGAGTTGTTACAAATATTGGCGGCGTATGACGACCTGATCGATCAAGGACGCATATCATCGCCTGGGTGGTTAAGCGATTCGCTGATCGGCGTTTTTATCGCGCATCAGCGGCGCGTGGCCGATATGTCCGGCGGTCGCGCATCGGATTGGCGGCTGCTTGAGGCGGGGTTGCGCGTGATTGACGCCGCGCTGCATCTGCTGGAAGCGACGCCGACCGGCGATCTGGCGCGCATATTCGAGTCGCGCCCGGCCTGGTTTCCCGAAGAGCGCCGGATGATTCAGGAAGATCGGCGGCGATATGACGAGGATATCGCACTGCGCAGTCACGTCTATTTTGCGCATGTCAACGGTATTTCCATGCCAGTCGAAGGGCTGTGGCTCGATCATCCGCAGAGCGTGTTTTACAAGCTCTGGGTCAAGACCGCCTTGAATGAACGGGGTGAAGAACGTTTTTGCTTCATGGCACTCGATCTGTCGTCCACCGAAAAAAATCGGTTTATCATCCGTGTTGATCCGGACAGTGGCACAGATTTAAACGGGTTAGGGCCGCTTTTGGAACAGCATGAAACGCGCAAGCGTCAGGAACTCGGCAAAAATCGCCCCATCGAGCCGATCCGTTATCCCGCCGACAACTCCGATCCCTGGTATTTCGGGCAGGGACATGAATACACGATTCTCGACGCGCCCTGGGAGGGAACGGTCTTGACTGCCGCCGAAGTTCAGCACATTCATGAAGAGTGGCAGCATAAGGGGAACGCCTGACAGCCTTATGATAAAAAGCTGAGTCTGAATAGGAGAAATTATGTCATTTGATCAAGCGCAGAAACCAACCGTTCTCATTGTTGAAGATCACTTTACGACGCTGAGCCTCCTGTTGGAAAGCCTACAAGTTATTGGCTGCGACATCCTGATCGCTGGCAGCGGAGAAGAGGCGTTAACACTCGCAAGTTCATCCAGCCCTGATCTCATTTTATTAGATGTCATGCTGCCGGGAATTGACGGCTTTGAAACCTGCTGCCGCTTAAAAGCGAATGCTGCAACAACAAACGTCCCGGTGATTTTTATGACGGCGTTAGCTGAGTATTCTGATAAAATAAAGGGTTTCGAGGCTGGCGGAGTGGATTACATCACCAAGCCGTTCGAATGCGCGGAAGCGATTGCGCGTGTCAAAACGCACCTGCTGCTGCGCAAATTTCAACAGCAGCTCCAGCGGCAGAATCTGCTTTTAGAAGAAGAGAAACACCGATTTCAGATGTTATCGGAAGCCACGTCTGAGGGACTTGTGCTGCATCAACAGGGCGTCATCTTCGACAGCAATCAGGCGTTTGAAATGATGATCGGACGTGAACACGCCGAGGTCATCGGTCGGAATCTGATGGAATTCACGGCGCCGATTTTTCATGACGTTGCGCGGCAGCATGCCCTAAGCGGCGAGGATGTTCACTATGAAATCGAGATGCTCAGACAGAACGGCAAATCGTTTCCGGTCGAGGTACATGCCAAAAGCTTGCTCTATCGCGAACAGCCCGCGCGAATCGCATTACTGCATGACCTGTCCTGGCGCAGAGGACTGGAACAAGAGAAAGCCAGATTGGAGCAAGAAAATCGCCGCCTGAAAATGATCAGCAGCGACCGGTATAAATTCGGCGACATTATCGGCAAATCGCCAGCGATGCAGGCCATCTACGAACTCGTCACAAAGGCGGCGGCGAGCGATGCCAGCATCATCATTTATGGCGAGACCGGCGTCGGCAAAGAGTTGATTGCGCGCACCATCCATCAACTCAGCGACCGGCGCGCGCATGAATTCGTGGCGGTCAATTGCGGCGCGATCCCGGAAAACCTTTTCGAGCGCGAATTTTTCGGACATAAGAAAGGGGCGTTCACCGGCGCGGATCGCGATAGTCGCGGCTATTTCGATCACGCCCATCATGGCACGTTGTTTTTAGATGAAGTCGACGAGCTTCCGCCGCACTTGCAAGTCAAACTCCTGAGGGCGATTGAACAACGGGAATATCTGCCGGTCGGCAGCCATTCTACTCACGCCGTGAATGTCCGCATTCTGTCCGCGACGAATACGCCGCCGGAAACGCAGATCGCGCAGGGGCGGATGCGCTCGGATTTCTTCTTCCGGTTAGGCGTGATGACGATCACCGTGCCGCCGCTGCGGGAACGCAAGGAAGACCTGCTACTCTTGATCGAGCATTTTCTCGCGAAATTGAGCAACCGATCAGCAAGGCCGTTCCTCTCTGACCAGATTCTCCACCGCTTCTATCAGTACGAATGGCCTGGAAATATCCGCGAATTGCAAAACGTGCTGCAACGCTATCTGACCTTTGACCGCTTAGAGTTTTCAGGCAAAAATTCGCCCCCCCGCAAAACAAATTGCAACATGTATCAACCGCAAGAACTTTAAGCAATTCACAACAGTTGCAAGACGCATTAGACGCCTTCGAAAAGCTCTATCTGCGCGAGATGTTAGAGCAGCATCACTGGCATAAAGGCCAGACCGCAGATGCGTTGGGACTCGAACGCAAGACGCTGTATCGCAAAATGAAAAAATTCGGATTGATCTGAACGCTTTGCAGTGAACTGACGCGAGATGTCCCTCGCACAACTCAATATGGGACATGAATGTCTCATTGTTCGACTTCACTTGCTATTAAGGCATGACTGCCATTTTTCAAAGAAAAGAGAGGACATTCCTGCCCCATGTTTTTGCGTAACTGCCTCCTTTTTGTCCCGCGCTGAATGACGAACTCTTGATAACACCAACACATACCGCACCAGGAGCATGGTTGGCATATTATGTGCTTATCTTAAACATGTCTGATTGCCATATCACCTGATGGTGTAGATTTCTACAACATCAATATGCCAATAAACTCCACAGAACCATCAATGCTCTTGAGCAGGCGCCGATAGGCATTGCCTCACGCGGCATGGATGGATGAGGGAAAACAGACGATGAGCCGGAAGCGATTGGGGAAATATGGTCTTTATTGTAGTCTTGCCTTATTGATTGGGAGTTCTCTGGTATTTATCGGATGCTCTGCCGAAATGCTCGACGCTATCGCAGAAAGCGTGGAAGAAGCGAACAAACCTGCTCCCGCGCCTACACAAAAAGAAGTAATCATTCCCTTATCAGAGAGGATTATTTTGTATCGGGTTGATAATACATTCTACACTGGGGATTTCAGAGGACGCGGGGCTATCGATAACTTATGCAGAAATTCACGCAATCGTCCTTCCTGGGCGACGCATGCCCATGGCTTTATTTCACGCAATGTCACGCCGGGAGACGCGATTATTGATATGCCCGATAATTATGGTATCCCCACCTCAGCGCCGATTGTTGGGCCAAACGGCGCGACCATTGCCAACAATTGGGATGATTTGCTGGATGGAAATATTGCCACGAGCTTAGATCAAGCTGGAGTGCTTGAGTATGCCAAAAAATGGTGGTCAGGCAGCAAGGCAAATGGAACGATGCGGGCGACATGCGGCGAATGGACGATGACGAGCGGAGCCAGTGGCGCCCAGGGCGATTCGTCAGTGACAAGTGTAGCGTGGATTGAAGATGGTCGGATTCCGCTCTGCACTGATACCGGACAATTGTTATGTGTTGGTTGGTAAGTTTGTCGGATGGGCATTTTTCCCATCAGTAAGGTGTCAGAGAGATATTTAAAAGTAACGGCGATGCAACGTGTCCACGCAGGCACACGATGAGAGAAACACAGTTCAACATTTCACCTATTACAATGTGCCGCCAGGCGCTCCAACTTGGAGCGAGGCGGGCACATAAAAACCCCCTAACAGGAGGAAATCGGTATGAAGCTTTTCAAAAAGATGTTAATCATTGGAGGTATATTAGCGGCATTAGCCACTTATGCTTACGCGCAAACGAAGGTCGTTTTATTCCGGGTTGATGACGAATTTTACACCGGGGATTTTGGCGGGCGTGCGGCGATTGATAAGATGTGCAGGAATTCCGCCAACCGGCCTTCTTGGGCAAAGAAGGTACGTGGCTTTATTTCACTTAATGTCACGCCAGCGGATGCGATTATTGATATGCCCGATAACTATGGTATTCCAACAACAGTAAGGATAGTGGGACCAAACGGCGCGACTATTGCCAACAATTGGGATGATCTTTTGGATGGGAATATTGCGACACGCTTAGATGAAGCAGACGTGCTTGCGTATGCGAAGAAGTGGTGGTCAGGCAGTAAGCCGAATGGAACCATGCGGGCGACATGCGGCGAATGGACGATGACAAACGGAGCCAGTGGCGCACAAGGCGATTCGTCCGTGACAAGTGTCGCGTGGATTGAAGATGGCCGCATTCCCTCATGCGCTGAAACCGGCCAATTATTATGTATTGGTTGGTAAGCATATATAGTATGTAGGGTGAGTGAGCATCCTGCCCACCCTATTTTGGTTTCGATTACGCACGTAACAACATTCCCGAAATCCCGCCACGCCACCACCGAGTTTCCGCAAGAAACTCGGTGGTGCTTTTTGCAACATCGCCGACCTCGCTCTTGACAAATTCTCCGCGCAAGCCTATCTTCGAAATAAACATGTCGAATGAATATCATATTAGACATTTCTCCTAAATAACCTCAATGGTTGAAAGGTTTACCCGGCATAACGGAGATTCACTAACTGACCTTACGCATATAACGCCTGAAGTTTTTGAAAACTCGCCTTGAGTGCTGTCAGATAAATTTTACTGCGCAAGGCAAAATG
>DF820459.1:255306-266691 GCA_000739515.1 Candidatus Moduliflexus flocculans | reverse complement strand
TAACTGACCTTACGCATATAACGCCTGAAGTTTTTGAAAACTCGCCTTGAGTGCTGTCAGATAAATTTTACTGCGCAAGGCAAAATGATTGACGTGATGCTTAATTTTCAATTGTTCGAGTTTAAATACGGCATAGATCGCAGCAAAAAAATGTGTACTCTGCGTGGTTTGCGTCTGAGTTGGTGACTGTGTGACGGCCGCATGGGAGTTGAGCGATTTGTGAAAGACTTCCACATTCCATCGTTTCTGATAGAGGGTGGTGATTTGATCGTAGGTCAGCGAGGTATCACTTGTCACTAAATACAGAACGCCTTCACTGCCGTCTTTGTTTTTAAAGACTTGTTGACACACCGCGACTGGAAAGGGAACTCCTTTCAGAAACACCTGGCGTGTGACGTTCGGTTGAAGGTCAAGTGTCTCAATATTGACCAGACGACGATGGCGGCGATCTTCTTCGGTAAGCGCCACCGTGCGATTGCCCTGAATCGCCATCACCAATTCTTTGTTGAGCGTTAAGCGGATATAGGTCATATTCTCTTTGGAGGCAAACCAACTATCGGTGAGCACAAAACGAAACGACAACTTATTCCAACCGCAGACGTGCAGCATGTGACGCACGAGTTCATTTTTACTCACCTCGCTTTTCCGCTTTTCGCGATGCGTTTTCAACTCGCAGAAACGAATCGGCTTGGTGATGATTTCAAAGGCCACAGGAATATTGTTGCCATCAATATGATAGAGGCAATTGAGCAGATTAACGCCTTTGACCATGCGTCCTTTGCTATGATCGAAATGCCAGGTAATGATGTCGTTTTCATCGGTCCACGCTTTTTCAGCAATGGGATCATCCACAATCAGACCCCCCTCGCCTTGTGTGAGTGAGTGAACCGTCGGTTTGACGAGTTGCCAGAGGTCACGAGAGCTAACATCGGAGTTGGCTAAAAAACGAGTGATTTTATCATGACTGACCGCCTGGTCTAAAGCCGCTGATAAACCAGTCGCAGTTGTTTGCCCAAACGAACAGAGCAGGTAATCAGTATAGAGGTCTAACAGTATTTTATCCATCACATCACGCGTGTTGAAGCACAGAATTTTTGCAATGAAAATATTTTGCGGATAGATTAAAAATGCGTAAGGTCAGTTAGTAATTCCGGTTGGCAGCCAATCAGCATAAATATCTGCAACTCCGGTGACAAAGCACTCCAGCCACTCCCGCGAAATTTTAAACTCAGTTTGCGTATCGAACCGGCTGAGAATTGGCACAGCCAGGAGTCGTAGACGGTCTACCGGCAACTTTTGCCGGGCGATAATAGCCTTCTGAGTGACTTCAATCACACCATCTAATGCTTGTTTGGTCGGTGTTGCGAATAGCATCAAGATATCGGGAAGTTGAATGGTACAGATGCCGCCAATATCAGTGATGCCGGTCCGACTATCAACCAGAATGTAATCATACGTGTCTTTCCACTCGTTCCGTAATGACTCAACAAAGTTACCACCTTTTTTTTCTGAGTAGAATTTACTGACATCCAATTCTCTCACATGTTGAAAATATTGTTCTCCTCGCTCTCCGGCAGTGAGTAAATCCAGGGAATATCCGTCAGCATGATGAATGGTTGTTAAATGCTCTCGCCAGGATAATGGTTGAGTCCCGTCCCTCTCAAAACTTGTAATGAAATCTATGATACCTTTTTTCTGTCCAATGTCTTCCAGACCGTTAAACCCTTTGAAATAATTCTCAATTCCAGGGGCTTCGAGATCCCAGTCAACAATCAAGACATGATACTTCCATTGGGCAAGCAATACCGCAATATTGGCTAAAGCCATGCTTCTGCCGACCCCGCCTTTATATGAATAAAATGTAATAATCTGTCCCATTATCTGTTACTCCAATGTCGGTGCGCGAAAGATTGGTTCATCGATCACAAGCGACTGGTTCAGCGGGTTGTTCAGCCAGACATCAGTTTCCATATCGGCGATCCATTCAGGAGCTTTATGCAAACCATCTGCAACTTTTGTTGTCCAATCAATCATTTCTGTCTGAAATTTGGCATAGCCTTTAGTTTTTTTGAATCCCGATCCTACCCTTGCATATTCTCTGCAATCGAAAAATTGCGTGCGTTTCGCATAATCTGGGAAATATTCGCCATCATGGACAACAACCGGGAATATCAAGCCATTTGGATTTTCAAGAGTACGATATTGTAATTGCTGTTCACGATACCGTATGACGTTACATTCGTATTGACACCAACTCGAACGAAAATCTAAGGGAGACCAGATAGCGATAAGGCACTTTGAACGAGCTAAGGCTTGTTTTAGTCTTGCTGGATAATCTTCCCCGGCAGAAATCCCATCTATATCGTAAAACACTTGCGCGGCTTTGTTCAGTGCATTATCTAAGTATCCTTGTAAAAATGGCAAAAAATATTCATGCACCCACTTCCCGAATGGAAAACCATTGGTTAGCTCAGAAACACATCATATTCGTAACTCATGCTGTCATTACCCCGTCAGCGCATAACTGTTTACTCTAATTGCTAACTCGCTTAAGAGAATAAAATGATTGTGTAAAGCAGCACTATCCCCATGATTGAACCATAAAACCATGCTAATGTCACGGAAGACATTGTTCGATCGAGGGATTGCACATCATTTTTGAACCGATAGGCATTCATGTCTAAAATATATTCATCACTTTTCAGCCGGTTTTGGATCACCCAGTTGTATAATTTTCGATACAACCGTTCCTGCTGCAAAAAATAGGCATCTAAGAACCAGAATACCAATAAAGGGATGTAGGCGATCAATACCTGGTATTTATTCTCCCCTTTCAACAATAAGGTCGCGACCACTAATGTGAGCGTCCAGCCCTTGATCATAAATGAATTTGATGCCATCCGTTTAATAATATCCTGAATCATTGCGGTCTCTTTGAATAAATATTCTTTACGGTCTTCCATACTTTCATTCCTCCTGCGATTTGTTGCTCTGGTAAATAGTGAACAATATGATTCATACCACGACTTTTGTCATAACAACTTGTAGATAAATGACATAATGCACAAACATTACAAATTGTCAACAAGAATCATATCTTTAGGAGATGGTGTATATTGGTTCTTGATGATAATTCAATCGTTAAAATATTTCCTTCAAAATCCGCGTTGGCGGCGGGCTTCATAGATGAGGATCGCGGTGGAGGCGCTGACGTTCAGGGAATCTACTTTGCCGAGCATCGGGATTTTGATCTGGGCGTCCGCGCCGCGCAGCCAGATATCGCTCAAGCCAAACGCTTCCGATCCCATCACAATCGCGCTGGGAATGGTCAAATCAACCGCATGATACCACTGGGGCGCCGTGAGCGCCGCTGCATACGTTCGAATAGCGCGTTGTCGCAAAAACGCCAGAACGTTTGTGGAAGAATCTACCGCAAGTTGGCATGAAAAAAGACAGCCGAGGCTTGACCGCACGACATTCGGATTATAGATGTCGGTTTGCGGATCGCAGATGATCACGGCATCCACGCGGGCGGCGTCGGCGGTGCGCNGGGTTCTTGACACGAGCAATCACTCACGGACGAACCCACCCCTTGCCCCTCCCAGGAGGGGAATTGTCGGCGGCGCTGCGTAACATCAGTTATTTATCAATATCATCAATGTTCTGGAAATTTATTATGGTATATATCGTGATGATGGCGCTGAAGTCGCGCAGCAAGCGTTGACGAAAATTCGTGAATTGCCATTGACAATCGTGCCCACAATATCAGATGAAGTCTTTCAGGAAGCCGGACAATTAAAAGCCGAACACAAAATATCGTTGGCAGATGCGATTGCCGCCGCTGAGGCGAATATCAGGAATGCCAGGCTTGTCACGGCAGATCACCATGAATTCGATTTGCTTGAAAAAGTTCAGATTGTGAAGTTGTATTGGATACGATAGCAAGTCAGAATGACCGATTGGAAAGAAGGATGCCTGCCTGTCGGACGAACAATCCTGCCACCTGACTTTTTTTATTTCGCGCATGAGCGTAACATTACTTCCTGAAATCCCGCCACGCCACCACCGAGTTTCTGCAAGAAGCTCGGTGGCGCTGTTCTTCCCTGTTTTTGTCTTGACAGAACTAATGGGGTGAAGATAAGGATTGTTGAAATGAAGCATTCAATGAAAAAGAAATGTCTGCTGACGTATGTGTGATGAAAGGAGTCGTTATGGAGACCTTAAAAGAACGAGCGAAGTTCGTGATTGATGAATTGCCTGATGATGTGTCAATTCAGGAAATCTTGCAAGAATTGGCATTTCAATTGATGATCGATCAGGGAATCATCGATTCTGATGAAAACCGCGTGATTACCGATACGCAGATGGAAAGCGAGATTGCGCAATGGTAGAATTATTTTGGACGGAAAAAGCCAAGCAGTCGTTACATGAGATTCATGCGTATATCGCGCAGCATAATCCGACAGCAGCCAAAAGCGTCGTGAAGAGCATCTCAAAAAAGGCGCGATTGCTCACGCAATTCCCTGAATTAGGGGCGGTATATCCCGACATTGCCACTCGTGAAATTCGAATTATTTATTATACGCACTATCGAATTGCCTATTTGATTGTGAATGAGGAACGTATTGACATTCTTGGCGTTTTTCACGGGGCAATGGAGTTACGAAAGTATTTACAGTAATTGTGTGATGAAGAAGCCTGACGATGCGTTTTTGCAAAATGCGGAATATATTTTTTCTATCAATTGCACACCGCACATCAAAAGAAGCCTTAAAAGCCTTGCTCCTTTTTACAGAATAAGTCGGCTCACTGTGAACAGGGCGAAAAGATGACTTTTCTTCACCATATTTCAGGAAGAGACAACGATCTTCCCGAAATCCCGCCACCGAGTTTCCGCAAGAAACTCGGTGGTTTTTTTAACATCACCAACCTCGCTCTTGGCAAATTCTTCGCGCAAGCCTATCTTCAAAATAAACGTGTCGAATAGAGATGAAATAAGAGGAGAAAGACTTAGAGCGATGAACATGATGTATGTGTTTGATGCCTGTGCGCTGATCGCTTTGTTGAATGATGATCCGGGAGCTGTAAAGAGTGGAAATGCTGCTTGCCGAAAGTGAACTGGACGAATGGAGAACGCAGTATGCCAACGAATGCAAATGTATTAACGATTCGAATGCCCGCTGATTTCACGCACCGCATCGGAGTCATTGCTGAAGAACAGGGCGTTTCAATCAATCAACTTGCGATGTATATTTTGGCAAAAGAAATTGGGAATTTGGAAGCTGGTCATAAGCTTTCAATCTATTGGAATGCCTATACGAAAGAAGACCTCTTTTCAGATTTCGACGACGTCATGGGCAAGGTACAAAACCGCCCTGTCCCTCAGTTGGATACCATGACATAGGACGCAGTAACAGGCATGTTGAGCGAACGACAAAAGGAGTGCCAAAACTTGCTTTGATGGCCAAAGCAAGCTTTGACACTCCAGATTTTAAAACAGCCTCTTAAGGCACGAAAGAAAACAGTTATTGCGTAGCATGATTGCTTATCGCGAAGAGGCCACATGCGCTTGCAGCAAGCTTTACAGACAGAGCGGATCGGAAAAACAGGGAAGAACACGGCACGTTCTTCCCTGTTTTTGTCTTAACAGGAATACAGGGGCGCATCATGGTCTTTTACAATGGAAAGAACAGTGCCGCCAACCGACTGAGCAGTTGACACTGCTGCGCTATTTTCAGAACAAACAAAAAGGATAACTATTGCACTGCCCGACGCTGATGAGAAGCGCCGGACAGCATTTTCAAAGATATTATCCTTTGACCGCGCCGGCAGTCAAACCCGCCATAATCTGACGCTGGAAGATCAGCACTAAGAGAATCAACGGAATCGTCACCACGACCCCCGCCGCCATGATTTCCCCGAACGGCTCCTGCCGGCTGATTTCGCCGGTAAAGAGCGCAATCGCCACCGTGACCGTCCGCGCTGCTGGCTGCACGGAGGTGAAGGTCAGCGCGAACAGATACTCATTCCAGGCGGCAATAAACGCGAGCAACCCGGTTGTGACTAATGCGGGCGCGGTCAGCGGCAGCAGAATCAGATAGAACGTTTGAAACGGACTCGCGCCATCCACATACGCCGCTTGCAGCAACGAGGTCGGCAAGCCTTTAAAAAACGAGGTTTGCACCCAGACCGTAAACGGCAGCGTAAAAATCATGTAGGACAAAATCATAAACGGAATAGCGGAGATATTCAGCCAGTTCATCAGCGCGTACAGCCCGGACAGCACGCTGATTTGTGGGAACATCGTCATCGCGAGAATCAGATACGTGGACGGCGTTTTGCCGCGAAAATGCAATTTTCCCAGCGCAAAGGCCGCAAACGAGCCGACAACCAGGGCAATCACGGTCGTCGTGCCGGCGACAATGATGCTGTTCCAGATACCCTGCCGGAATTTGGCATTGCGAAAGACCGCCGCAAAGTTTTGCAGCGAGACGGACACGCCGAGCGTGGTCGGATCGCGCGGCACAAAGGTCGCGGGCGTCATTTGCAACTGCGCCTCGGTTTTCAGCGCGGAATTGACCATCCAATAAAACGGGAACAACATCCAGATCGCCATGACGACGACGGCGATCCAAAACAAGGTTTTCATCAGTGGACTCTTTGGCATAGTGTGCCTCCTTCGCGCTTAATCGCCTTCGGTTTGGACGCCTAACATTTTGATGTAGGTGACCGCGAACAGAAAAATGGTGATGAACATGATCACGCCGCCGGCGGAGGAATAGCCCATGGCGCGGTTGTTGATGAGTTCATAATAGACAAAACTCCCCATCGAGTAGCGCGATTGCGCCAACACGATTTGAAACAGATCGAACACGCGCAAGGCGTCCAGCGTGCGGAAGACCAGCGCGACCGCCAGCGTGGGCATCAGCATCGGCAGCGTGATCGTCCAGAATTGCGTAAATTTCGTCGCGCCATCCACATCCGCCGCCTCATAAATGTCGTGGGGAATCAGTTGCAGCCCGGCGAGGAGCAAAAGTGCCATGAACGGCGTCGTTTTCCAGACATCAATCGCCACCATCGCCGTCATTTGCCAACTTTCTAATTGGAGAAAGGCGATTTGCCCATGGCCCATGCCTAACTTTTCCAAAATGACATTAAAGAAGCCCGCTCGCGTGGACTGGAACATCCATTGCCACATGCGCGACGAAATCGGCGTCGGCACGGCCCAGGGGACGAGGAGCAATGTCCGCATGATGGCGCGACCGGGAAATTCGGCATTCACAATCAGCGCGAACATCATGCCAAAAATCGTTTCTAATGACACCGTCAAGATCGTAAACAAGAGCGTATCTTTAACCGCGAGAATAAAATCCGGGTCGCGAGCGCCGATGACATACCGCGAGCCAAAGAGGTGAAATTGGCCGACCTCGCGATAGCGCACCGGCTCGCGGGGCAGCATCCGCACGGCGGATTCATATTGAATTTGCTGCGTGTTGGGGTCGCGCAGCACCTGCCGTTCTGCCGCGCTGAGCAAGACCTCCTGATATTGCGCAACCGCGTCTTTGCCGATGGCGGTTTCCATCGCCTTCAGATACGCGTCGCGCCCGGCGTAGGCTGTACCTTTCGCGGCGTCCAGCGCGGCAAGCAATTCGGCGGGCAACTGCTGCGCAAAATTGCTCAACGATTGCGGCGTTAGCGTGAAGCTCTCTTTGGGGGGCAGCTTAATCACGCGCAGGCTGAGCAATTCCGCGTAATTGGCCAGTCCGACAAACTTCGTCGGCGTGCTGCTGGCAAAGGTTTCGTTGGTAAAACTTTTGAGAAACGCGGACCCTAACGGGTACAGGGCAATGGCCAGAATAATCAGCATGGTGGGCGCCATCAAGAAATACGCGGTTTTTTGCTCACGCCGCGCCATCGCATCCAGCGGCTTTCTTGTGAAGAGTGGCATATGTTCTCCTCCTGTATAATAGTGACAACATCGTTTCATCGGCATTGACCATTGCTGATATTTACAGTGTTCGGAACAATGCCAACCTCCCTGACCGACGACAAACAAAAACGTGTCGCATGCAGATTTCGCAAATAGCGTCGCGCAGGTCAAGAAAAAAGTCTTCTGCCGAATCCCATATTTCTCGATTAAATGCCGTGTTTCCCTCATTTCAAACCGATTCGAGTTTTTATTTTTTTGCGTGTTTAAAACTGTGATTCGAGTTCTAAACATTTCGAACTCTTTAAATAACTCTTTTATTTACAACATATTACAAAGATTAATCACTTTGCCAGCATTCGCCAGAAATGCATGATACATAACGCGAGCAACACTATTCAAAAATAATTCTCGCGAAATTCTTAAAAATCGAACCGATTTTAATATAAAACACTGTTTTCAATAAATGAATTTAATGTGTAACTAATTATTTTATAATATTTTAATAATTATAAAGTTTAATTATTTTTCAAGGAATTATTTTTTTCTTGACACCATAAAAGATTTCTTAAAAATCGAACCGATTTGATTTCAACAGTTCACTCACCGCCCAAAAACTACAGCGAATAGAAGAAGGAAACGAAGAGCGTAATGTAGTTTTTGAAAAACACACAATCAAACCAGAAAGGCAGGCATGGCGCGTTCTGAAAGAGAAATGGGCGCTTGTTGCTTGCGAGGAGGTGGATGTCGCGAAAGAATCCTATGGGAAAGTCGCCTTATTGCGATGTCATGCTTCGTGGCCGATGTGACGGCCATGAAGCGGAAGCATCTGTCGAAACAGCATTTTGCCGTAAATGGCGAAGAGGACATTAACCGAAAATCGGTCTGGACACTCAACACCAACATGGAGGAATTCTCATGAAATCGTTAAAAAATCTTTGTATCTTCACTCTTTTAGTCGCGTTCGTGGTAGGAATGCCGTTTTTGAGCAGCGCACAAGATAAGATTAAAATTACTGTGGCTTGCGGCGCAGTGGGATTGGAAAAACAGTTGACCGACGAAGCATTGGCCGAGTTTATGAAAAATCATCCGAATATCGAAGCCAAATCGCTGGATACTCCTGATTTAGCCAATGACCGTTTAGGCTTGTATCTCCAATTCTTCCAGGCGAAAAGCTCGGAAGTGGATGTGTTTCAGATTGATGTCATCTGGCCGGGCGACTTAGCCGAACATCTTGTGGATTTGAATCAATATGGCGCAGCGGATGTGGCGAAAGAACATTTCCCGGCCATCGTACAGAATAACACGGTAAACGGCGAGCTTAAGGGGATTCCATGGTTTACGGATGCCGGGCTGCTCTATTATCGCACAGATTTGCTGGAAAAATACGGTTACAAAGAAGCTCCGAAAACCTGGGATGAGTTAGAAGCAATGGCAACCAAAATTCAGGAAGGCGAACGCGCCTCGAATCCTGATTTCTGGGGATTTGTCTGGCAAGGTAATGCGTATGAAGGCTTGACCTGTGATGCGCTGGAATGGGTGGCATCACATGGCGGTGGTTCGATTATTGAGCCAGACGGCAACGTGTCGATCAATAATGACATGGCAATCAAAGCCCTTGAACGCGCCAAAGGCTGGGTTGGCACGATTTCCCCGGCTGGCGTAACCGGATTTGCGGAAGAAGACGCACGAAACATGTGGCAGGCTGGCAACGCGGCCTTCATGCGGAACTGGCCGTATGCCTACAAATTAGGTCAGGCTGATGACAGCCCGATTAAAGGCAAAATCGGCGTCGCCCCGATTCCTGGGGAAAAGGCCGGACAGAGCGCCGCGTCGTTAGGCGGCTGGCAGTTAGCTGTTTCCAAATACAGCAAACATCCGAAAGAAGCCGCTGAAGTGGCGCTGTATTTAGCGTCTGCCGCCGAGCAGAAACGCCGGGCGATTGTCGGGTCATTCTCGCCGACCGTCATGAGCGTGTATCAGGATAAAGAGGTGTTGGAAGCCGTGCCGTTCTTCGGCAATCTGTACGATGTATTTATCAACGCGGTTGCGCGGCCATCCACGATTTCCGCGCCGAAATATAACGAAGTTTCGACGCTTTTCTTTACGGCAGCGCATGATGTCCTCACTGGCAAAAAAGATGGGAAAACGGCAGTCGAAGAATTGGAACTCGATCTGCAAGACTTGATGGCGAAAAAATAACTGCGCCATGACAGATTAGCCTGAGGTTGAGCGCGTCGGCGGTCACATTTTCTTCGTGGCCGTTGACGCAAACATCAGGCTCTTTTTTTCGAAAGAGACTTGATAATTATATGGCAGCCACCATTTATGATGTTGCGCAGCTTGCGGGGGTCGTTCCCAGCACGGTGTCCCGCTATTTAAACGGCTATGGCGTGCGCGGAAAAAATCGCCTGAAAATCGAGCAAGCGATTGAGACATTGGGGTTCAAGCAAAACCTGATCGCCACTGGCTTAAAGCGGAGTCGGTTACGCTCAATCGGTGTGTTGCTGCCGAATTATACCATCTTTTTCATGACGATTACCGCGCAATTGGAGCGGATATTAGCGCAATCGAATTACAGCCTGCTGTTAGGGAATTTCGAAGACGATCTGACGCTGCTTCAAACCAAATTAGATTTTGTCGAAGAACACTTTATTGATGGTTTAATCTTATTTTCCTCTGGTGTCGGCACGGAAAGCGCTCCGCGCCTTCAGCAATATTTACAGAAAAAGCTGCCTGTCGTGTTAGTCGAACAAGAAATCCCCGGAATCTCAACGGACGCGGTCATTGTTGACAATGCGCACGCCTCGTTTCGCGCGGTCGAGAAACTGATTCACGAAAATCATACCCGCATCGCGATTGTCAACAGCCCCGAACATATCTATGTGTTTCGCGAACGGCTGCGCGGCTATCGGCATGCCATGCAGACGTATAATCTGCCAGTTGACGAACGCTGGATCGTAACCGGGCGTTTCGTGGATATGGGGGAATACGCCCAGATTCAACAACTGTTCGATTTGCCCAATCCGCCGACCGCCATTTTTGCCACAACTTATTACGCGACTTTAGGCACGGTCGTCGCCGCGCATCAGCAGCATTTAAAAATTCCAGAAGACATTTCGCTGATCGGCTTCGATCATTTTGATCCAATTGATGCGTTAGAGCCGCCGTTAAGCTTGGTGCTTCAGCCGATTGAGGCAATTGCTCAGACCGCCGCCGACTTATTATTACAACGCTTAGATGGCAATTATGCCAATTTTCCGCAAACCATCACGCTCAGCACGCGCATGGCGATGCGCGAATCTATTCGTAAACTATAAGCTGTCAGATACTTTTGAAGTGTCTGACAACTATAGCAAGCCTGAATGACTGATGTTACGCAGCGCCGCCGACAATTCCCCTCCTGGGAGGGGCAAGGGGTGGGTTCGTCCGTGAGTGATTGCTCGTGTCAAGAACCC
>DF820459.1:251635-255292 GCA_000739515.1 Candidatus Moduliflexus flocculans | reverse complement strand
CTGATGTTACGCAGCGCCGCCGACAATTCCCCTCCTGGGAGGGGCAAGGGGTGGGTTCGTCCGTGAGTGATTGCTCGTGTCAAGAACCCACCCCCAACCCCTCCCCGGAGGGGAGTGTGCGGTCATTCGTCTCGAATCGGCTGCGTAACATGAGTGAATGAGTTATAACCGGTCACTCTTCGACTCCGCTCACCATGACCGATTTCGGTTTGCTATATGACATTGGAACGTTGATTTTCAGGAGTGCCAAAGCTTGCTTTGGCCATTAAGTCAAGCTTTGACACTCCTGAAAACTCTTAAAAAGTCATGTTTGCGACACTACAACAACTCTGGAAGCAACTCTATCCGGCGTCATCCGATGAAAAATTGACGGCCTTTCTCGCGGAATTAGCGCGGATAAAACAGGCGCATTTCGCGCAGGCCGCCGAGACGGACACGACCTGGTATAAAGACGCGGTGGTCTATTCGGCGTATGCCGATCTTTTTAACCGCGATCTGAATGGCGTGAAAGCGAAACTGCCGGAATTGCAGGCGTTGGGGATTTCGTGTCTCTGGCTGCTGCCGATCCTGGAATCGCCGATGAAAGACGCCGGGTTTGATATTTCCAATTTCGAGGACATCCGCGCCGATTTATTAGGACTGCCCGCAACCGCGTCCACAGAAGAAAAAGATCGCGTCTTCGCCGAGTTTATCGCAGAAGCCCACGCGCGGGGCATTCGTCTGATTTTTGACATCGCCATCAACCACACGTCCGACGAGCATCCCTGGTTTCAGGAGGCGCGTCAATCAAAACAATCGCCGAAACGGGAGTATTACATCTGGAGCGATTCGCCGGACAGATTTCCCCGCGCCCGCCTGTTGATGAAAGGAATGGAGGATTCTAATTGGGAAAAAGACGAGGTCTCCGGGCAATATTATCTCCACCGGTTTTTCAAAATCCAGCCGGATTTGAATTATCAGAATCCTGACGTACTGCTTGACATGACGCGGATGCTCATCCACTGGAAAATCAAAGGCGTTGACGGCATTCGGGCGGATGCCGTGCCGTTTCTCTGGAAAGAAGATGGCACGACCTGCGAAAGCCTGCCGCAAGTGCATTTAATTGTCAAATTTTTCCGCGCCGCCTTAGATTATCTGCAACCCGGCACGCTGCTGTTGGCTGAAGCGTGTCAGCCGCCGAACGACGTGGTCGCCTACTTTGGCGACGGGGACGAATGCCAGGGCGCGTATCATTTCCCGGTTATGCCACGCATCTATCGCGCATTGGCGGAAGAACGCGCGGACGCGATTGAAATGGTGCTTGATCCGGCATTCACTCCGGCCATTCCCGATTCCTGCCAGTGGTTCACCTTTTTGCGCTGCCACGATGAACTGAGTCTGGAAATGGTGACGCCGGAAGAACGGGTGTTTATTTACAAGCATTATACCCGCGATCCCCGCTGGAATTATCGCAAAGAGGAAGGGATTGCCGCCCGGCTTGCGACGCTGTTCGACAATGATTTGCGCAAGATTCGGCTGGCATATTCAATTATGTTCACGCTGCCTGGTACGCCGATTATTTATTATGGCGATGAATTCGCGAAAGGGAATGACGAGGCGTTTTATCAGGAGATGGTCGCGCATTCCGGCTATGCCGATTCCCGCTATTTTGCCAGAGGCCGCATTGACTGGGCGCAGGTCGAACGCGACATGCAGCAGCCCGACACGCTTGCATATCAGGTCTATCACGCACTGCAAGCCATGCTCCGCGCCCGCAAAGCGCATAAAGCTTTCAGCCGGGGAACGCTTGAATTCGTGCATTTTCACGACGCCGCGCAGCAGCCCAACCCGCATATTTTAGCGTATCATCGCGCGTTCGAAGGAGATCGCGTTCTCGTCATTCAAAATCTTTCGGCACAGGAACAGACCATCCAAACCGTTCCCGCGCTGATAAACGCGCGGCAAGATTTGTTCGGACAGGAATTGCCCTATATCGCCGAACGCGCGTTACGCTTGCCGTCCTATGCAATCTACTGGATTTAACGCCCCGAAGTTTTCGTCAATCGCGCCAGGGTGATCTCAACTTAAATTAGCCTGCCATAGCAGTCAGACACCGTGAAGGTGTCTGACTGCTTTTCCTGAACACAACGTATTGAGCGCCATTACAGCTAACGCAGGCAGAGATCAACCTCAAAGGCGATGGACGATAAGACATCTTCGATTGTCGTATATGAGGCCGTGCTGAAAAAGGGGATCGTGCGTGGTGGAATGTTGGACGTGACGCTCAAGTAGAACAGACACTATCGTCACCAGACGCGACTGTACGTCGGGCTGCCGCGTCCGCAAAGCCCGCCTGCGAGAACGCAGCCAGCGCGGCGTCAGTGGCGCAATACGTGCCGACAGACGCCAGAGACGGCGAGGCATTCGCGTTGCCCGTCAGCGTCTTCGCCCATTCGACGCCTCCGGCGCTGTCTAATTTCATCATGAGCAATTTCCCGGAGCCATACATTCCGACGACCGTGACGTACCCGCCGTCGCTCGTCGGGATCGTCTGCGGATCCCAATACAAACTGGCATTTTTCAGACCGTACACGCCAGTGAACGGCAGGCCGGGCGGGAATGTCGTGCCGTAGATTCTTAGCTCGGCGGATTTGAATATTCCCTGTATATTATCGTTATTTTTATCTTTAATGATCAACTTCCACGGGTTTTGACCTTTTGTTGATTGCTCGCCCAAATATCGCACACTGCCAAAACGCCAATTTTTAAAACCATATCCTTTTGCGTTTTTTGATCCTTTTACATCTTCTGAAACATTATTATAAAGACACCCATTTCCATGCGCAAGGCGACTTTTCGTTCCGTATGGAGAAATCAACATCACTTCCAAATCGCAAGCAAGTTCATGCCTTACATCAAGAAAAATTTCTACAAATTCAACAGTAATATTTTCTTTAATTGAAAGAGGAATCGGAAGACCTTCACCGCCTTCAGGAATTTGTCGTTTTGTATAATCCTTTCCGATCACGGGTTTTTCTCGTTCCTCTGACACTATTTTCCACGATAACGCCGCTTCTACCGCGGCAGTGGCATCCACTCGTCCGAATCCGTAATCGTAGCTATGCGCATAGCCGGCAGCATTCGTCTCCCATTCCCCATCAGGGTTTTTATACGCCGTTTTGATGAGAATCTGCTGCACATCGCGCCAGGTTAATGCGGGATTCGCTTGCAACATCAGCGCGACGACTCCGGATACGACTGGAGCCGCTGCCGACGTGCCTTTAAAATATCGCGTATAATTCTGATCCCGATATTCCCCCTCTACAGGTTGATGTTCAAATTCGTTGTATCCCCAGGGATTATAGCCTTCTTTATCCGTGCGATCCGTAGTTGGCACCGGATCGCATGGCGCATTCACCAGAATATTCGCGCCGGGCGATAAATATGGGGCATACTTTCCGGCATTGGTCGCCGCTGCCACCGCAATGACATAGCGGGAATTCGCAAACGCGCTGAAATTTGAATCACCACGATTTTTCCGCTCATTCCCGGCACTAAACACAAAAATACTTCCCAGCCCGCCACGTCCAGAGCCTTTATGATCTTTATTTGTAACTACACAGCCTATGTTGTATTGGGGAGAGCCTTGAAGGTGTTTGTCAAGGCTTCAAGGACGTT
>DF820459.1:220991-250274 GCA_000739515.1 Candidatus Moduliflexus flocculans | reverse complement strand
CCCCCCAACAGGTCTTCGATCATCCGAAGGGCTTGCGGCAGATCTTCAATGGTAGAGACGACAATGACAGGTGTTTCCATAGAACATTTTTATACTCGTGTTTCTTGACTAAAATCAAGTAAAATTTTATCAGAATATGATGCCTGTGTAGTTACCTTTATTTTTCCCGAGAGTTCCCCATTGTAAGGCCTTATTATCATCACCACTCAAAGGCTCAAACATGCGTTTCGTCCAGGAATTATTATAAATCTGAATCGTATCGTTATACAGGCACAACTGTCTGTAATCCTTGCCGCCCTCTCGAGGGTGGGCAGGCTCTACCCCCCCTGTATTCGGATCAATTGGCACCTCGCCCTGTCGAAAACCGGCAATTTTGGCGTTCGGCGCAATGCCATACACACCGTGCGTATTGCCTTTGACGGCAGCGACAATGCCAGCACAACCAGTACCATGCCCTCCATCTAACTGAATTTTTGACGCATCTTTAGGTAAAGAATCTATTCGTATTTGTGGCGATGGATCGTCTTTCTCCCCACCCGTCAAAAAATTGTAACAGAGCGATTTTTCGACATTCTGCGTCAAATCAGGATGATTGATTTCGACGGCATCGTCAACAATTGCGACGGTGACGCCATCCCCTTGAATTGGCTCACCGCTTACGGCTTTCAATTTCCAGGCCTCGAAGATATTGGCGCCATATCGTTCCAATCCCTGAAAATGCCAGTAATCAGCCGACGCTTCGGATTCTTGTAACGGATCGCTTCCGGTCGTACTATTGTAAATTATTGCAGAAATCCATTCAGGGTAGGCATATTCGACACGTCCTGATTCAAACAGACGATTCGCCAACTCAAGCGCTTCCCATGGAGATTCTGCGACATATAAAGGCACATCTCGATCAAACGGCCATTCAGACTCATCGCGAATCAAGTCATATTCCTCTTCGATCTGACGAATCTGGGCGTCTGTATAATAAAGAGGATAACTCACAATTATGCCCCCCGTCGGAATCTTTTCTGTATAGGGATCTCCCTGGTAGCCATATAAGACTGGCCCGGCGCTTCGCAGAAATGGGTGTTGCGCGATTCGTTCAAGTAGTCCTGGCAATTCCTTGAGCGTTACCGATTCAGGGCTTTTAATGGTGATGCAAAAATCGTTGAGTTCCGAGACCTCCGCTTGCGGATGAAAGAGGTGGGCGATTTCTTCCACAGTGGCTTTGAACTCTCCTGTAAATGCATACCAATCATCAGGCATGTCTTTCGGAAATACCGCAATTTCATCTACTGCAAGGAAAAGGCGACGTTTTTCACTCCCGTTATACCACAGCCATTCCAATTCATCTGTTGGAGGCATCGTTGAAGTAAATTTCGCCGCCACAAGAATATTTTCATCTTCGACAACCAATGTTCCCTCATGCGGTTTTCCATTCACGAGCCATCCGTCAAATTTGGCATTCTCATCAGGAATGGCTTTGAGTTGAACAACCGTTCCTTTTTCATACGTCGCCTCACAGGATGCCCCGCAAAAGATGTCGTCCCCGCCATCAACGATACCTTCGCCGGTACCTATTTTAATCACCATCACCTCTGCTGCCCATCCCGAATTCGATAATCCGACAAGCAGCCCAACAAATAAAACCATTAAACGTGCCTGTTTCATTGATATTCCTCCTTTGACACAATGTTTTTTCCAGAATTTCCCCCTACACAACAACAAGACGCCAACTGCAAACAACGCAAACGTTCCCGGCTCCGGGACGCTGACCGGAGGCGTCGGGGTGGCGGTCGGCTCGCTCACCGGCGGCGTGGGCGTGACCGTCGGGACGCTGCCGACCTCCGGTGTCCAGACCGTGAACTGCACGGTGGCGTCCGGGTTCGACGCAATCTGCCCAAGAATCCGATAAATGCCATCGCCGAGTTTCGCGACGACGAATTGATGCGGCGCGACGGTCACCGGCTGCGCAGCATAGTCCAATGCGGCAAGCTGCGTCTCCGTCAGGCTCGCCGGATCGGTCTGCTCGACGATGGCAAACGCGACCTCTGCGTGCGGCTGAAGCATGACTGGTTGCGCCGGATGTGCCGTCAACCCAAATGAGACATGTACCGATGGCGAGAAGTGGAACAGCGGATCGATCTCCGGCGCGGCAATCCGCTCCACCTCCTGCGCCGAGCCAATCACAAGGGTTAAGACAGTCGGCTCGACTTCGGTTGCGCCAGTGGAAAGATTGACGCCGTCATAGAATGAGACGGTTGTCGTAAAACTATCGAAGGCAGGAACTTGTGAACTGAAAAATATCAGAGAGACTGTGATACCACACCACCATCCATCGTGGTAAAACACGAACAGGCGAGAGAGGAAACATGCGCGAAACCTCCTTTTCAGAAAAGTTCATCTTCACCGTACCACGCTCTCGCCCCCCCCCCCTTCGACAGCGCATCGGCCAATGTAACAACAGCCAATATCAAAAAAAGAGTTCCGCGATTCTGTCAAGAAAAAAGACCTCTCGTTCTCATGCTCTTTTCCTGCGACAGCGTCGCAAAATATCCGACTTTTCCCTTGACAAAACGCCGCCTCAACCCCCAACAAGCAACCATCTTATTTGCTCTTGTCCAGGCCAAACCTCACAGGTCTTGAAGACCTGTGAGGTTTTTCTTCAAATGATAATACTTATCAAACAGGGGGAAAATATGAACGACATTAAAATTGGCGTGATTGGCGGCAGCGGGTTGTATGACATGGACACTTTGACGAATGTTGAAGAAATCGCGGTGGAGACGCCGTTCGGCGCTCCGTCGGATCGGTATATTGTCGGCACGCTGGAAGGCGTGCGCGTAGCGTTTCTGCCGCGTCATGGGCGCGGGCATCGTTTCAGCCCGTCGGAACTGAATTTCCGGGCGAATATTTACGGCTTCAAATCGCTCGGCGTGGAGCATATCATTTCCGTCAGCGCGGTCGGCAGCCTGAAAGAGCATATTCACCCGCTCAACGTGGTGATTCCGGATCAATTTTTCGACCGCACGCGCGGGCGCGTCAGTACGTTTTTCGGCGACGGGCTTGTCGCGCATGTCGCATTCGCCGATCCGGTTTGCCCATGCCTATCGAATTTGCTCTATCAAGCGACGCTCGAACAGGGCGCGACAGTGTATAACGGCGGCACATATCTCTGCATGGAAGGCCCGGCCTTTTCGACTCGCGCTGAATCGAACGTGTATCGGCAATGGGGCATGGATATTATCGGCATGACCAACCTGCAAGAGGCGAAATTGGCGCGGGAAGCCGAAATCTGCTACGCGACGATGGCGATGGTGACGGATTACGACTGCTGGCACGAAACGGAGGAGGATGTCACCGTCGAGGCAATTATCGCCAATTTGAATCAGAACGCGGCCTTAGCGAAAAAAGTCATTCAAGCCGTTGTGCCGCGCATCGTTAGCGAACGAGACTGCATCTGCGCCAATGCGCTCAAATATGCGCTGATTACGAATCCGGCAGTCGTTCCTGCCGCGACGCGCCAGAAACTCGACCTGCTGGTCGGCAAATATCTTAAATAATACGGTAGCCCGGCGTTGCGCCGCCGGGCAACATGGATTGCGCCGGGGAATATTCATCCCGGCGGCGTAACGCCGGGTTCATCCCGGCGACGCAACGCCGGGCTACCGAATGATCTCATGAAATATGACGTGTTCGGCATGTGCAATGCCTTAATTGATATTCAAGCGTTTGTAGATGACACTTTTTTAGCGAGCATCGGCGTCAACAAGGGGATTATGCACCTGATTGACGAGGAGCGCTCCCGCTCGATTCTGAAACGGCTCGAACATATTCCGCAGGAAATGCTGCCGGGCGGCAGCGGCGCGAACAGCATGAGCGCGGTCGCCTTTCTCGGCGGGCATCCGATTTATACCGGCGTCGTGTCGCAAGACCAATACGGGCGCGCGTATGACGAAAAATTGAGCGCGTATGGCGTAAAAACCTTGCTGCGCCGGGTAGATTACGGCTTGACCGGCAGTTCGATTATTCTCACGACGCCGGACGCGGAGCGCACGATGAACACGCATCTCGGCGTGTCGCGGGAGTTCGAAACCGCTGACATCAATCTCGATTTGCTCGCGCAATCCCGCATTTTCCATGTCACCGGCTATATGTGGGATACCGATAAGCAGAAAGCCGCCGCAATTCACGCGATGGAACACGCGAAACGCAATGGCGTGAAAGTGAGTTTCGATCTCTCAGATCCATTCCTTATCGAGCGTAATCGCGGTGAATTTCCGCACATTATCAAGGAATATGTGGATATTGTTTTCGGCAACGCGCAGGAAGTGATGATGCTGACAGACATCGAATCGCCGTT
Source organism: Candidatus Moduliflexus flocculans (assembly GCA_000739515.1). Lineage (GTDB taxonomy): Bacteria > Moduliflexota > Moduliflexia > Moduliflexales > Moduliflexaceae > Moduliflexus > Moduliflexus flocculans. The sequence goes on along the minus strand of DF820459.1, from coordinate 245,923 downwards.
GGATGCGGGCAAAGCGATTCAAAAAATGAGCGAAATCGTCGCGGTCAAAATCGGCAAAGATGGCTCGTATGTGATTGCCGACAGCATCGAAAAAGTGCCGGGATTTCCGGTCAGCGCGGTAGATACGACGGGCGCGGGCGATGTCTATGCAGGCGGCTTTCTGTTTGCCTATTGCCGCGACATGCCGCTCGCCGAATGCGCGCGAATCGGCAACTATATCGCTTCGAAAATCGTGACGGTCAAAGGGCTGGGCTTTCATCTGCTTGACAAGCAAAAGATTCGTCATGAATTAGGGCTTTCCTGATATTTTTCTTGACTCTTTCTTGCGGATAGGGTATAGCCAACATATTGATGTGTTTGCGTCAAACTATCCGTAATCATTGAAAAAGAGGGAACATCTATGAGGAAAAATGGCTTCTGGCTTGCGCTTATCTGTGTCTGTTTCAGCGTTCAGGCGTTCGCTCAAACCGCGACGATTCCCGCCGGGATACTTTTTGAGCCGTTACCGGGCAGCGGCGTGACAGTCGGCGTCGTGAATACGAACAACGCCGGGCCGCAGTGGTTTTTGATGAAAGGAGAGGGAAATCAACATATTGGTTCGATTTCACCAGGTTTCAACATCATTTCAAGCCTGAAATCCTCTGAAAATGGCGAGTATCTCGCCGTATTGTCCGTTGGCGAAGGTCATTCGGTGGTTGATGTGATTGATGTCAACCAATTACTTTCAAAAAAGATGTATCAGATTGTGCAGCATATCGATCCCTATCCGGGAACAATTTCATTAGATGTCTGGAAAGGAATGGTGCTTCAGTTGAAAAGCGATATGCTTCTCACCGAGCGCGACAAAAAGACCGGACGCATTCCTGTTGATATGAATCTTTCCTGGCAGGAGACGTTTTCGTTGAATGTGGCGACCGGGGAGATTACTGGAATATCGGAAGGCGCGAAGAATCCGGCGGAGCATTATACAAAGATATTGCTTGATCCCAATGCCAGCGACGCTGCCAGAGATGTTGCGTTAGGAAAATTAATGGCCATGAATTCGGAAGAATTAACCTTGCAATACCTTCTGAAAGTGCTGGATCAAGAAAAAGACCCGAAGCGAATCAATCGCCTGTTAGACCTGATCAATAAAATACGGGAAGATGCGCCAGCCAAATGATTTAGACGCCGACCTTCTTTCTCAGGAAGCGCGATTTTCGAATATCATCCCCAACGCGGAAAAAATCATCCGCGGGTCTGACGCAAGCCGTAAGCAACCTACATCGCTGGCTGTCGTCTATATTCACGGATTTTCGTCATGTCGGCAAGAAACGGCTCCACTCTCTGATATTGTGGCCAGAGAGTTTGGAGCCAATCTATTTTATACGCGCTTGACCGGGCATGGACAACCGCCAGCGGCATTAGGAAACGCAACGGTCGCAGATTGGCTCAATGACGCGGTTGAAGCGCTTGAGATCGGGCGGCGCATCGGCCAAAAAGTCATCATTATCGCCACCTCAACTGGTGCAACGCTTGCCACCTGGCTCGCCGCACAGGATCGCTCTGACGACGTGCTGGCGTATATTCTGATTTCTCCGAATTTTATGCCTGCCAAATTCGGCGCGCGCGTGTTGACACTGCCGTTTTCCCGTCTGTTTGTGCCGCTGCTCTATGGGAAAATCTGGACATGGACGCCGGTCAATGAGCTTCACGGTCAGTATTGGACGCGAGATTATCCGATTACTGCGAATATCACCATGATGGAGCTTGTGTGCCTGACGCGCCGTTCCAGGCTTGAACGCATCAGCGCTCCCGTCCTCGTGCTGCTCTCGCCGCATGACAAAGTCGTCCGCCCGGCAGCCACCGAACAGATGTTTGCCCGCTTCGGCTCGCGCATCAAGCAGAAAATCTACATTACCAATTCGCAAGACCCTCGCGAACACGTCATTGCCGGAGACATTCTTTCCCCCAATACAACGCGGGAAGTCGCGGAAAAAATTATTTCGTTTATCAAACAATTACAATTCAAGGGAGAATGATTGATCTGCGCTGACATGCTATTTCAGGAGTGTCAAATCTTGATTTGACGTGCGAAATCAAGATTTCGCACTCCCGATCAAGCGTTCTCAATGCAGAGGCATCGTAAAAAATTATGTCAGTTTCAACCAAAGCACAAGAGATTCCGCCGTTTATCGTGATGGATGTGCTGGAACGCGCCCAGCAGATCGAGCGGGAAAAACAGAGCAACGTTATTCATCTGGAAGTCGGCGAGCCGGATTTCGACACGCCGGATTGCGTCATCGAGGCGGGCGTCACAGCAATGCGCGACGCCAAAACGCATTACACCCACAGCCTCGGCCTGTTGGAATTGCGCGAAGCAATTGTCGAGCATTACGCCGCAGAATATGGCGTTGCCATCTCGCCAGAGCAAATTCTGGTCGCGTCCGGCACGTCTCCGGCGATGCTGCTCCTTTTCGCGGCGCTGCTGAACGCGGGCGACGAAATCATCCTGTCGAATCCGAGTTATGCCTGTTATCCGAACTTTATCAGGCTGATGAACGGCGTCCCGTCGTATGTGAATGTCTATGAAGAAGACGGCTTTCAATACACGGTTGAAAGAATTCGCCAAAAACTTTCTGACCGCGCGAAAGGGATTTTAATCAATTCTCCCTCCAATCCGACCGGCAACCTGCTGTCGCCGGATGTCATGCGTCAAATCGCCGAATTGCCGCCGTACATCATTTCAGACGAGATATATCATGGCCTCGTCTATGAAGGCCGGGCGCATTCGATTCTGGAATTCACCGACCGCGCCTTCGTGCTGAACGGCTTTTCCAAACTCTACGCCATGACCGGCTGGCGGCTCGGCTATCTGATCGCGCCGCAAGAATTTGTCAGGCCGCTGCAAAAATTGCAGCAAAATTTGTTTATCTGCGCCAATAGTTTCGTGCAGTGGGGCGGCATCGCGGCGCTCAGAGCGGCGAAAGCCGATGCCGAACGGATGCGGGCGATTTACAATGAGCGCCGCACGTTCCTGATTCCGAAATTGCGCGAGATCGGTTTCGGCGTCGCCGTCGAGCCGACCGGCGCATTTTACGTCTTCGCGAACGCCCAAAAATTCGGCGCGGACAGCTACAAACTCGCGTTCGACATTCTCGAACACGCGGGCGTCGCCGTCACGCCCGGCATTGATTTCGGCAGCAACGGCGAAGGCTACATCCGGTTTTCCTACGCCAATTCGCTTGAAAACCTTCAGGAAGGGTTGCGCCGGATTGACCGCTATCTCAATCATGGCGAGGCGTTTTTCTCTTGACATGTAATTAAACTGTCAGACACTTTAAAAGTGCCTGACAGTTTACAAAATTCTGCCATTCTCGCTAAAATCAGCGAAGACGTTTTAAGAGGAAAGGAGGTCTTCGGCATGGTGACATTACGCATTGCGTCGGATCGGCAAAATGTCGTTCCGATGATTCAAGCCGCGATTGCCGCGCATCTGAAACGCATGGATCTCGGTTTGCGGAAAGCCGATAGAGAAATTCGAAAATTCGAAACAAAATATCGCGTGTCGTCGGAGCGTTTTCTTGCAAGTTATGCCGCCGAAGATTTGGACGGCAACGACGACGAATATGTCAGTTGGCTTGGAGAATTGAGACTTCGGGACGCGTTGCGCGAAGAATTGCAAGCCTTGAGTGAAATCGAATATGTACCTGAAAGACTATCTCGCGAATCTGACCAACACGTTGAACGAATACGCTGAACTCGGCGTGATTGCGGCCTCCGAACTTTCGACGGATTTCAGAAGCGACAAAATCGGCTTTCTGAGCGGCAAAATCACGTTTATTGACGGCTCGACGCTGTCTTTTAAAGAATATCTTGATCTGCGTTATCGCGTTGATAAAAAGACGTATTCGTTTCATTATCAAGATCGCGACGCGCTGCTGCGGTTTCGTTATGATAATGCGCTCCATAAGCCCGATCCCGGCTTTCTGGAACATAAACACGTTGCGGGAGACATCATTCCGGCGGCAATTCTTGATTTACGCGATGTTTTAGAAGAAATCGCGCAAATATATTTTGCGGAATAAAAAAGCTGTCAGACACCTTGAAGGTGTCTGACAGCTTGATACGGAAACAAGCGCATGAGATTGTTGGCGAATCTATACAACACTCAGGAGTGTCAAATCTTGATTTGACCGCGAAATCAAGATTTCGCACTCCTTCATAAATAAGGAAGGGAAAAATGACACTGGTACGCGAGATTGTGATTCCCCACGCCTGCGAATACGTGGTGCGCATTCCGGGCGAATATCTCAACCGGCAGGTCGAGATTTTAGTGCTGCCCTTTGATGAACGACCGGCAGTGTCACCGGTGCGGCAGACGCTCAAATTGACGACGTTTCGTTGCGGCGGGACGTATCGAGAATTTTCGCGGAGGGACGCTTATCGTGAAACCCGCTAAAATTTCGTAAATACGAATACGAAACATGTAACCATCTTCGGAGAAAAAGAACATGACAACACCAGCAAAACCCACCGCCTACACCAAATGCGAGCAGTGCGGCTTTTGGCATGCGCCCGACGAATGGCCATTAATATGTGCGAATTGTGGCACTTCGCTGGTCAAGGAATATGAAACCGTGTATGATACCAAAAAGATTCTCGCCGCTATTGGCTTATTCGGATTCTTCAGTTTTAGTTTTGGTGTCCTCATAGGAGGATTTCCCGGATTTATCGTGGCTGTCATGATAATCATATGCGGACCACTACGTTTCCGTCCCTATGCGCAACGCATTCTTAAGTCTCAAAGATTAGCCCAAGGGTTACGCTACAACGAAGAGGTGATCAAGCAACGTTTAAGCGAAATCGGGCAAAAAAAGCAGAAAATTCAGGGGGTGATAGAAGAACTCAAGCAAATGGGCGATTCGCAACGCAATCGCGTTCGCTTTCAAGCCCTCGATAAAGGCGCGGCGGAACTTTCGCGCCAGCGTGATCGCTATATCGGAAAACTCCACGAAATCGAATTGATTCGCTGGAGCAACCAGCTTTCGCCGCTCTTGAGCCATTCGCCGCAATTAACCGAACAACAGGCGACCGAACGCCTTAACACTTTGAGCGAGATTCAGACGAAAGGTCAGAAATTGGCGCAAACCTGACGACAGACGCCGCTTGCGGACGAAGAAACCCATTGCGCCGACCGCCTGAATCAGGCGTTGACCACCTGCGACCAATTGCGGCAGGATTTGCTTGATCTGAAAACTGCGCTCGCCGTCGGCGACATCAGCGCATTCAGCAAAGAAGAACAACGCGCGTCGCAAACCGCGCTGGAATTGCTCGATACGTTCAACGCGCTTCCGGATGTCGGCGGCTTTACGGCAGGCTTCAAAAAATTGGAAGACGAATATTTCCGCCTGCAAAGCGAAGATGAAGTCAGGCAGTTGACAAAATAAGAAGGAGGATACATGTTTTATACCATCAAAGCCATGATTTATCAGGGCGAAGAATCCGGGTTTGTCGCGGAATGCGTCGAATTGCCGGTGGTCACGCAGGGCGCGACGCTCGATGACGTCATCCGCAATTTGCGCGAGGCGCTTGCGCTTCATTTGGAAGGGGAAGATTTGCAAGCATTAGGGTTTGTGGCGCGGCCACCGATTTCCGTCAATTTCGAAATGGAGCCGATTTATGCCTAAGCTCAAGCGATTAAGCGGGAAAGATGTGAACGCGATCCTGAAGCAGTTTCATTTTGCGGTCGAATCGCAAAAGGGAAGCCACGTCAAATTGGGGCGGCTGCTTTCATCAGGAGAACACCAGACGCTCACGATTCCGAATCATGCGGAATTGGATACGGGAACATGCCGGGCGATTTTGCGTCAGGCCAGCCGCTATATTCCGTATGAGGAGATTGCGCCGTATTTTTATAGCCTCTAAGCCGATAAAGTCAACGGTTTACGGCAGGCTTCAAGAAATTGGAAGACGAATATTTCCGCCTGCAAAGCGAAGATGAAGTCAGGCAGTTGACGAAGTAAATCTCCAAAGTTGTCAGACACCTTGAAGGTGTCTGACAACTTGCGGAGGATGAAACCAATGGAATTCGTGATCGAAGGCATCTTGACGCTGGCGCTTGCCATCTATATTCTTGCGCCGCTGTTCATGCGAGACCGCTGGCAGGCGCTTGCGAAACCAGACGAGGCATCCGATGAAACGACATAAATTCGCGTTGATGCTGCTCTTAATTTTTTTCAGCGCGGCGCCGGGTTTCGCGCAAACCGACAATCTTTCGCCGCCGCAATCGAATGTCACGTTCGAGGACTGGAAATTGCCGGAAGAATACGAACAAGAGCTTTTGATCTGGTTTGCGATGCTGGCATTCGCGTTGTTATTTGCTGTCGGGTTATACCTTGCGCAGCAGCACCAGCTTTCGCCGGAAGCCGCCGCGCAATTGCTTCAGCAGTTACAGCCGGAGCGCGAACGTCTTGAGCGGGACGTGGCGCAGGCAGAACGTCGCGTCTCACAAGAACAGCAGTTAAAGGAATTAAACCGATTGTGCAACCGCTTGTCATCGAACTCCGTGAGATAACCAAACGCTACGGCAGGCTTGACGCGCTGAGGAACGTCAGTTTTTCCGTTCCAGTGAGGAGCGTTCTGACGATTTTCGGGCCGAACGGCTCAGGCAAGACCACGCTCATTCGCATCCTCGCGACGCTGCTCCGCCCAACTTCCGGGATGGCGCGAATCGTCGGGCATGATCCGGTTCAAGAATGCGGCGACGTTCGGAAACAGATCGGTGTGGTGCTGCATCAATCGCTGTTATACGAGACGCTGACGGCGCGGGAAAATCTGGAATTTTACGGCAAAATGTTCGGCGTTTCTGATATGAGCGCGCGCATTAAATATGTGCTTGAATCGGTGGGATTGGCCGAACGCGGCGACGACATCATCCGCGCGTTTTCACGCGGCATGCAGCAGCGCGTCGCGATTGCCCGCGCTTTGCTGCATGATCCGCAGGTCTTGCTGTTAGACGAGGCGTTTTCAGGTTTAGACGCCAACGCGGTCGCCACGCTGCGCCAATTATTAGAACGATTTCATCAGGAAGGCCGCGCCATCGTGCTGACCACGCATCACTATCAGTTGGGGCTTGAACTTGCGACGCATGCCGCGTTGCTCGTCAATGGCGGCTTGCGCTATTTCGGTGAGCCGACTGGCGTCATGTCCGCCATTGACGCCATTAATCACCCGCCTTCTCAGGACACCGAGCCATGAACGCTTCCGTGATTGCCGCCATGTTCTGGAAAGACCTGATGATGGAAAAACGCGCGAAAGAAATGTTTCCGCAAATGCTCGCGTTCGCCGTCCTGATTCTGGTCATTTTTCAGATCACGCTGCAAATAGGCATTCCCGCGCAAGACGTGCTTCCGGGCATTTTATGGGTCGCGCTGACCTTTGCGGGCATGTTGGGATTAAATCATTCGGTCGCAATCGAACGAGAAAACGGCTGCTTCTCAGGATTGCGGCTCTGTCCCGTCTCGCGCAGCGCGATCTTTCTCGGCAAGATGGCGGGAAACTGGTTTTTTCTGCTGCTGATGGCGGCAGTCGTCTTTCCCATGATTGTCGTATTATTTAACTTGACGCCGGGTTGGCATTTCATTCTGTTGGCTGTCGTTATTGCGTTGGGATCGTTTGGATTTGCTGGCATTGGAACATTGTTCGCCATGATGTCCGCGCAAACGCGCATCCGTGAAGTGTTGCTGCCGATGCTGGTCTTTCCCGTGTTGATTCCCTTGCTGATTGCAGCAGTAAACACCACAGCGAACATTCTTGCTCAGGTTGCCTTGCAAGAATTGTGGCCTGGACTAAAATTTCTTGCGATATTTGACGTGGTCTTTGTTGGGATCGCGCTGCTCGTCGCAGAGTTTGTGATTGAAAGTGAGTGAGAGACGATGGAACAACCTCGAAAAATCTGTATTTCTTCGGTGTTATGCTGGATCACATCCTCTCTGATGGCGGTTGCGCTCTACATGGTGTTTATTTACGCGCCGGAAGAGAACGTGATGGGGATGGTGCAGCGGATTTTTTATTTCCATGTATCTTCGGCATGGATCGCGTTTCTCGCTTTTTTTATCGTCATGGTCGCCAGCATCGCCTTTTTGATGACGCGCCAATCGCGCTGGGATCGGTTAGCGTATGCCTCCGCTGAAATTGGAACGCTCTTCTGCACGTTTGTGATGCTGACCGGCCCGCTCTGGGCGAAACCCGTCTGGAACGTCTGGTGGACCTGGGATATCCGCTTAACTACAACGCTTGTTCTCTGGCTCATGTATGCGGGCTATCTCATGCTGCGACGATATTCAGAAGGGGAGCGCGGCGCTGTCCATGCGGCGGTGTTCGGCATTATCGCCTTTCTCGACGTGCCATTTGTGTACTTTTCAGTGCAATGGTGGCGCGGACTCCATCCTGGACATCTTGTCACCGCCAAAAACGGCGGCCTTGCCCCGGAGATGTTAAGCACCTTATTCGTCTGCCTTCTAACCTTTTTGTGCTTATTCCTGTATCTGCTGCAACACCGTCTTGCCATTACGAAAATGGAGGCGGACATTGATAAAATTTATCGTTCCTTAAACGAGCATCATGTGCATCAGGGATTTTTAGTGGAAAACGAAAATTTTATCATTGAAGAATATCATGTAGATTACCAACGAGGGAGAAAAAAGTCATGACCTATTTTTTCTTATTTGCCGCGTATGTTCTGATTTGGGCGGGGTTAGCCTGGTATATGTCCACACTGTCGAAAAAGCAGCAACTGCTGCGAGATGAAATTTACATTCTCAAAAATCGCCTGCGCGTGAGAGAATAGGCAACACCTCACAGGTTTTCAAAACCTGTGAGGTGTTGCCTTGCTATAAATACTGCGTCATTCCGCGCCGCTGGAGTTCATCTACCATCTCTTTGACTTTCTGCGCGTAATCCCGGCGGCAGACCAACACAGAGTCCTGAACTTTCACCACAACTAAATCCTGCACGCCGACTAAAGAAATCAGGCCATCGTCGGTATAAGCGATATTATTGTGGCTTTCCAGCGCGACCACATTGCCTTTGAGCGTATTCCCGTCATGGTTGGTATCCCATACTTCCGGCAAGGCTGCCCATGAGCCGACATCATTCCAGGAAAATGCGGCAGGAATGACAAAGGTGGATTCCGCTTTTTCCATGATGCCATAATCAATCGAAACAGATGGCAGGCCAGAAAACACTTCCGCGACCACACGCTGTTCATCCAGCGTTCCGATGACAGATTTGATGCGCATCAATCCCTGATATAATTCCGGCAGAAAGCGTTCGATAGCCTTGAGCAGCGTGGAGACTTTCCAGATAAACATCCCGCTATTCCAGTAGTATTCGCCGGACTGAAGAAACATGTTCGCGGTGTCGCTGTCTGGTTTTTCTGCGAATCGGCGCACCGCATACACTTCGTCTCGATACAAAGCGCCGCGCTGAATATAGCCAAACCCGGTTTCAGGAGCAGTCGGATGAATGCCGAAGGTGACCAGGTGTTCCCCTTCAGACGCGACTTCTACGGCTAATTTCAACAACCGCATAAACTCCGGACGCTCTCCGATCACATGATCAGAGGGCAGCACAAGCATGCAGGCGTCTGGATCATTGATATAAACGGCTGCGAGGCCAACACAGGGAGCGGTATTGCGTCCAACTGGCTCTAAGAGGATGTTGCTGGTGGGAACATGCGACAATTGATCGCAAATCTGCTGGTAAATATTTTCGCCAGTGACGACAAAAACACGTTCCGGAGGGATAAGCGGCGCAATGCGCTCAACAGTATCTTGCAGCAAGCTTTTTTGGTGAAAAAATTCCCAGAGCTGCTTCGGCATATTTTCCCGGCTTTGCGGCCAAAGCCGGGTGCCTTTGCCACCTGCCATGATCACGGCATGGATCATACGATCCTCCTCTGCGGCAGTTCGCGACAGTTATCACTCTCGATATGCGGCAGCCTATTCATCATCGTTTTCGCCATACCGATAATTATATTCGTCAAAACGTTCATCCTCTTCTTCCTCGACTTCATCATAGTCGTCTTCTTCATCGTATTCATCTTCATCTTCGGTCTGCTCGTAGTTTTCATCCTCGACTTCCTGAAGATGCTGATCAATATCTGTCGCCAACTCCAAACACAGATCGCGGATATCTTCCAGGCGATTCGGAGATCGAAGTAATAATTCTGATAAACGTTCCATTTTGACGCTAATTTCAACGCGCATCATAGCCTCATCCTCCATATTCGTTGTGCTAAAAATTCATCGAATATCGTCTAAACTTTCTCCCCATCCCCCCACAGTTATAGGGACTTTCATCGCGAAACACCGTTAGTATTTGAGCAAAAATCCTGTCAAGAAAATATTTCTTATGGCAAAGAGACATCTTCGACCAAATGAATATCGCCGAATAGTCGCGGTTCTCTGGCTAATCCATTGCCGCCGGAGCCGCCGAACCAATTGATATATGTTTCGCGTCCGCCGCCGTCGTCTTCATACCAGGCGAATGATGCGCCGAACCAACCGGATGAGGTCGGCTGCAACGGGTCGAGTTCAGTCCAGGGGATCGCTATTTCATATTGGATGCCATCAGGCATCGTTTTGGCCGCCATTCGAATGGATGCCACCGTTCCGGCAGGATGCGCAAATGTCGCATATTTTCGGCGAACTATCGGGCCGGTCGCGTTCATGCCAATATCGAAGGTATGAATCTGGCGCAAATCACGCGGAATCGGCAGAATCGAGGCGTCCGATTCATCCGGCAGCGGGTCGATCTGAAGGCTCAGCACATCGCCATTCCAGAACGTTCGCAACGCCTGCTGCGGCACGACATGATCGTCGAACGTCCGCGTCGCCAGATATAAAAAGTCGTCGTCCCACATCATCTGCCAGGCCGCGCTGAAATCGTCATTGCCCGTCCACTGCATTGTGCCGCCGTACATGTTTGCAAAAAACGTCAGGCCATTCAGCCGATTCGCCGGATTCACAAACTGCGGCATCGCATTGCACCAATCATCTAAATTGCCATCAATGACAATCGGCGTCTTGGCTTTGACTGTAGGACGGAACGCAAATCCTCGTCCCTGGCGCGTCTCAATCCCAGATTGTTCGCGCGCGAGTGCTTCGATAAAATATCCCTCGCCGACCCCGAACGTGACGAGATAGCCGGAATGCTGGAGATAATGCGTCAAGCGCATCGGCTCGCCCTCCTGGAGTTTCACCTGTTGGACAACACGCTGTAACGCCGTGTCAGTCGTTTCAACGAGATAATCCAGCGTTTGTTCCGGCATGCCGGTCAACGTAAAATCATAGAGGCCGGACGCGCCAGGCGCAAGCGAAAACGACTGTTTCAACGGCGCAATCTGCACCCAGCCGGAAGCGTCCAGCCAGACCTCGCCTTTGCGCGATACGGCGGAATGATTGACGACGCGCACCTGAAGCGTCGGCGCATCAGCGGAAACTGCAGTTTTCAGCACAGGCCGCAACCGCACATCGAGCGGCGGCAGATACCGGGCAGAGGCCGTTGCAGAGGCCAATAGCCTGCCTTCCGAAACGAATTCAGCCATCATATTCATATCACTCTGCCGCCCTAATTCGACTTGTTCATAATAGGCGTTCCGAGAGGGCGTTTCAGGCAGAGAAATTTCATAGACCGCATCAGCGCCATGTCCGCGACCTAACAGGATTTCATGTTCATCCAGTTTCATTTTTTGGGCTAACAACGCGCTCATTGAATCCTGGTATTGAATTTTTTGGCTGATCATTGCAACGCCATCTGGCAGCCTCAGGCGCAATTCACCGCGTAACGCGGCATCGCTCGCATTATGCAGATGCAGCGTCAACGTGGCCGTATTCGCCACTCCAGGCGTTGCATCAATTATTCGCGGTTCGACCGCAAGCAGCGGTTCAGCAACAGACAAATTCAGTTGCAGGAGTTCTTCATCTGTTATGTTCGGCAGCAGCAGATAGCGCGGCTCCGGCGAAAGTTCGAGATGCACGTTACCGTCAGAGGCATAACGCCATTGTTCTTCTCCCAACATATTGCTGAGCAAGACCGGCTTGTCATCTGCCCTGATTGCCGATGGCAGCCGCAACACAACGTTTTGATGATCGAACGCCGTCCATGCGACGATAAGCAGCCCATCCCCATGTTGTGATTGTTTTCGCCGATAGAGTTGACAGATCACATTTGCGTCGCCGGAGTCGAGCGTTTCAATAAATTGCGCGTCTTCCAGCAATCGAGTCATCGTGGAATAGGCCGGCAGCAATGGCAACGGCGTCAGATCGTATCGAAAAATCGAACTGCGCCCCAATGACATGGAATGGCCATAATTTTTGGACAGCGGCGTCCGTCCGATGTAAATATTCGTTCCCGGAACCATCCGATGAATCCCCGACGCAAAACCGAGCAAGTGATGGCGGATCGTGTACGCGGCGATCTGTTCTTGCGCAACCCCGGTATTCTGCCATTCGCCCCGGTTGAGGTTCAGGTTTTCGAAATATGCCCACTCCACATTCCAAAGCTCAGTTTGAGGCACGCCATACGTCTCAAACAGCGCACGCAACGCAGCGGCATCTTCATCCAGACCAGTATATTCCGGCGGCGTCGGCGTGTTGTACGACATGGCCGTTATCGCATCAAAATACGGCATTCCATTATTGATCGCCTGCAATAATTGCTGGACATACGCCACGTTGAACCACGCCATTCCCCCAACGACGGTCATCGCGTTCGGCGCGATTTCTTTGACAATCTCAGTAAACCGATGCATGTGAACGGCAAACAGTTGCGCCGGCACGCGCAAATCGGTTTCCCAGAAATTGGAAAAAATTCGTTGCCCGGCCTGGAGATAGGGCGGTATCTGCTGGCGGAGCTTTTCCTCTTCTTGCGGCTTCTCCTGCGGCAATGCCCAGAACATTGGCATAATCTCGAATGCGCCGGAATCGAACAGATGCAATCGTTCGATTTGCGGGAAAATCACCATCAATTTCACGCCGAGTCTTTCATAAAAATCCCTGACCTCGCGTCCAGGCTGATCCCAATACATCATGCCAAACGGCGAATCCGGCTTGCGTCCGCTGACATTCGAAACAATCGCCGCTGCCGCGCTATAGCCGTGATAAACCGGAATTCCCTTCTCACGCAGCGTATATTCCAGCGTAAGATATCGCGCCGTATCGGGTGGAATCGTAAAAGGCTGGGTCTGCGTTCCATGCGGCGGAATTAAAAACGCGAGCGTCTCGCGTCGCAGCACCATGCCTTCATAATCTGAGGCGAGGATGTCCAATTGATACGCCTTTGTCGAAGCCGAAAAATTATGCGCGCGAATCTCAAACGCAAACGGCTCTTGCGGCGAAAAAACATTATATTTCTGAGCGCCGCGCACTTCGACGAAAGGCCGCTGAATAAGGGTTCGGCCAAACCAGACGTTGCCGCCAGCTGCGCCGAATTCGATATTGGAAATTATCCGTTCTGTCCCGCACAAACCGAGATCAATTAGCTTGACTGTGAACGTATGCCATCCAGTTGTTCGGGGCAATTGTCCGGCGTAAAAATTCGCCGGGCGATTTTCCGTTGCCATGATCGTTTCTGGTTGCTGCGTCCACCGAGCCTGCACAGTGATTGGCTTGCTTTTGGGCATCCCGACATAAAGAGTTTCAATTCGGATCCACACTTGCGTCGGGAATTTTTCATCGGGGAAATAGACTTCTTGCGATAATTGACCGTTGACTGGCAAAATAGAAGGAAACACGCCGCTCGCCAGGTGGCTCGTTCTCCCTTGAGTGTCAGCCGCATAATGCAAGCGCGTCATGCGTCCTGTCACTGGGTTCGTCAATTTGGATGACCACTGCCAGTTTTCAGAGGGGTGAAAATATGGAGGAAGCGGGTCGTCAATAATCGCGGTTTCTGCGTTCATTTCGGCGTTTGCATCCCAGAGTTTCATCCATTTAAGGGCAAGCAGTCGTTTTGCCAACGCCGCCTGCCGCTCTGGGTCGGTTTCTTGCGCATAGACGGCCTGAATATGCGCGAGCAAATCTTCTTCGGAGATCAACGCCGGGTCGAAAATGCCTTGCTGCTCGAAGCGAGCGAGCACCTCATCACGCGAATGGTTGGCCGCGGCAATCGCGATTTCCTGCGCGAGCGCTAACGCAAGCGCAGAAAAAAAATACACTCTGAATATGAACGATTTCATTAACAATATCAGCCGGACAGGACAACAATTCACGCGATAACAATGAATTTGTCCAATCCAAACAAAAATTTCCTTTCCTCTTGAGAAATCAATCAATTTCTTCTTGACGAAGTTTTGTGACGGTATGAATCAGAACCTATGAAATTTAATCAAGAAGAAAGGTTGGCATTTACGACAAAATCCCTGAGCGACGCTGAACTACGGAGGTTTTGGGAATCCTGTCGAAGCCCTGGCGTATTTCACCGCCACATCCAGATTTGACGATGGATGTGAGCATTCAGCGCGGAATCGGAAAATAAAGAAAAAAACATTCATTCGTCACTTTTCTCCTTTACAATTACAAGAGAACGCGCAATAGTGCGGCGATTTGTCTCGAATTCGTCAACGATATTGACAGCAGGAGGAGCAATATGATCTTACCCCGATGGCTTTGTATCGCAGGAGTGATGCTCTGTGTCGGCTGCGGCCCGACGCTTGAAGAACAGCGGCAGAGATCTGAAGCAAACTATAAAATCGGCGAGGCCGAAATGAGATCAGGCAATTATTCAGAAGCAATTAAATCTCTGCAAGAAGCCCAAAAATACAATCCGAATGATGCCAAAATTTATAACGCGCTCGGTTTAATTTACATTCAATACCAGCAATATGATAAATCCATCTCCATGTTTGAGAAAGCTCTTCGGCTGAATCCCAATCTGCCAGACGCGCATAATTCCCTCGGCACGGTTTATGCGAGACTTCAGCAATGGGATCAAGCGATCTCTGAATTTAAAAAGGCATTGAGTGACCCGTCCTACCCAACTCCTGCGTTAGCTCATTATAATTTAGGTTTAGCGCTGATGGAAAAAGGGGATCATATCAACGCGGTCAAAGAGTTTCATGCCGCCGTCGAAATATCTCCGACGTTTTCCCAGGCGCTTGATAAATACGGCATCGCCTTGTATCGGATGAATCGAAATCAAGAAGCGATCAAACGTTTCAAACAAGCGATTGAAGTGTCACCAGATTTTATTGATCCGTATGTCAATCTGGGACTGGTGTATATGAAACAAGGAAAACGGGATGATGCTGTCGCTCAGTTTAAATCGGTCTTGGAACGTTCTTCTGACGAAAAAATACGTTCGGAAGTCGAGCGCTATTTGGAAATGTTAGAATAGCCGTTGCAGGAATGAGAGGTATGATGTCAAAAAAAATGCGCCTGTTCAGCCTAACTGCCGGATTGCTGCTGGCGATCCTGCCAATCGCGGTTTCATTCGCCGCCAACACCGAAGAAGACGCCTATACGGTGGCCATTGGCTTATTTAATGATGGCCTGTTAGACCTCGCTCGCGACCAGTTTCAGCAATTCCTCATGCAATTCCCTCAAAGTCAGCAAGCGCCGTTTGTTCAGTTTTTGATCGGAGAATGCGACTATCGTCAAAAAAAATACGATTCTGCGGTGCAGCAATATCAACGCGGGCTTTCAAATTATCCTGGCAATATTTACAGCGACCAGATGCTGTATAAAACCGGACGCGCGTATTTTCTGACGAAAAACTATTCTTCGGCGCAAAAAGTTTTCCAGGAATTTATCAAAGGACACCCAGAGAACAAGCTTCTTCCCGATGCCTATTATTGGTTGGGAGAAACATATTTTCAGCGCGGGAAATACGAAGAAGCGGCGGCCATGTATGCGGAAATCATCGCGAGATTTCCGACCTATAGTTTGCTCGATTATGCCTATTACTCGTCAGGATGGTGTTTTCTGAATCTTCAGCGCTATCCGGAAGCCTTAACGCAATTCCGACACCTGCTCACCGATTTTCCGAAAAGCGACGTGATCCCTTCAGCCCGGATGAATATTGCGCGGATACTCTTTCTTTCAGGCCAATATCAGGACGCTTCGCAAGAATATCTTACTCTCCTCAATTCAGGGACAGCAGAAAATCCGCAAGAAGCCGCATTTTGGCTGGCAGAAAGTTTCTTTTATCTGAAAGATTATCTACAGGCCATGACGTATTATCAGCAATTCTTAAAAGAACCCTCTCCCAAAGAATATGCTGATAACGCGGCCTACGGCCTGGCCTGGAGTCTGTTATATGAACATCGAACTCAGGACGCGCTCGCGCAATTCCAGGCGTTTTTAGCAGAATATCCGAACAGCGACCTTGTGCCGTCGGCGCTGTCACAAGCAGGAATATTGCTGTTGCAGCAACAGCAAACGGCAGACGGAACGAAAATGTTCGAAGACTATCTTCGCCGCTATCCCGATGCGGCGGAAAGCGATGATGTGCGTTTCCGGCTTGGCGAAGCCTATTTCGACCAAAAGGCTTACGAACATGCCCGCGAACAATTTTCAGCCATCCTCGCCCGTCAAAACGTTCGCTATTCGGCCTCAGCCGCATTTATGCTTGGCGATTGTTTCTACGCTGAAACGCAATATCAGGAAGCGGCGCAAGCCTATGAACAGGCAGTCACGTTTGCGCAGCAGACTCTTGATACGGCCTCTGTCTCCCCAGAACAGCAGCAAGATGCGCGGAAGATTCTTCAGGATGGACGATTTCGAATTGGGCTTTGTGCCATCCATCTTGAGGATTACGCCAGAACGATTGCGATGCTATCACCGTTGCTGAACGAACAGCCGCCGCTGTCCTATCTTGATCAGGTGTTTTTCTGGCTGGCAGAAGCGTTTTTTAGAGAGCAGCAATACACCGAAGCCGTAAATAATTATCAGCAGGTGCTGCAACAGTTTCCTGATAGTTCTGTCGGCATCGAATCGCTCAATGGTTTAGCGTGGTGCTATTACAATCAAAGCAACTGGATGGAAGCGGCGAACACATTTACGCGCGTCTATGAACGAGACCCTCAAGGCCGTTTTGCATCCGACGCATTGTTTCGAGCGGGTGAAAGCTTGATGAACGCGGAAGATTATGCCGGAGCAGAAAAACTGTTCCAGCGGATTCGCCAGGCCATGCCGAACAGCGAACTCGCAAACCAGGCGCAATTACGGCTTGGACAAGCCTACTATCAACGCGGCGAACTTGAGAAAGCCATTGCGTTATTTCAGCAATCGGTAGCCAATTCGCCCGAAAATGCCGCCAACCCAACAACGACAACCGGGGATGTCCACGTTTTATTAGGCATGGTGTATCTCAAAAAAGAAGATTTTCGAGCGGCGATCGAGCAATTCAACGCCGCGCTCGCCATGACCAATGATCCTGCAAAAACCTCAAAACTCCTGTTATATGTGGGTGACATCTCGTATCAGGCTGGCGACTACCAGGCAGCGCAAACAGCGTATAGCCGCATTCTCAACGAGTTTCCGACCGCTAAGGAGGCGCTCGACGCGCGATATGGTCGTTTGCTCACGCGCTTACAGCTTGGAGAGACTGAAGAGTATGTCGCCGAGTCGGAACAATTTCTCCACTTGCCAGACATTGAGAGGCATCCGCATACCCCCGATGTGCTTTATCAATTAGGCGAATATTTCGTGACGCAGCAGCAATACGATACCGCTATCGCTCAATTCCGCCGATTTCTCGCCACCTATCCGACGCATGATTTAGCGGCAGCCAGCCGATATGCAATCGGATGGTGCTACACGAAACAGAATGCATTGCCAGAAGCAACCACAGAATTTCAAACGTTGTTAACGCAATTTCCCCACAGCAAGTATGCGCCAGACGCGCTGTATGCCATCGCGACCAATCAGCTAAAAGACAAACGATACTCTGACGCCATTGCCTCTTATACAACGATTCTTCAAGATTATCAGGATTACGCGCTGAATGATCGCGTCTTGCTGAATCTTGCGACAGCGCTTGTCAATACAGGCGATACCGCCGCCGCGATTCAAAAATTGCAGGAATCGCTGCAACGCTATCCTCACCAACCCAATATTGGAGAGACATACTTGACGTTAGGGTATGCGTTTGCCCGCCAGAAAGATTGCACACAGGCCATTCCGATGTTTGGACAGGTCGTCGCCAGCGCGAAATCATCATTAGCTGCGGAGGCGCAATTTCGCATTGGCGAATGCTATGCCGAATTGCAGGAACGGGACAAAGCGATCACGGATTATATGAAAGTTGTCTATTTGTATCCAGATCAAGTGTCCTGGGTCACGAATGCCCAATATAAAACAGCCTTGATTTATGAGGAACTCGGCAAAGAAGAAAACGCGCTCACGCTTTATCAAAAAATTCTCGACACAAGCCAGGATGCCGCTCTTATCGAAAAAACCCGTCAGCGGATGCTCGCCTTGCGAAAGGAATTGCCGACAACGGAATGAAGGCCATTCTGCGTGGGATTCTCTTCTTTCTACTATGCTGGCCTCTCTTCGGCATATTTGACATCACGCCATGTGACGCGGCCAATAACGCGCTACAACGCCGTTTCGCCGCGCCGTATGCCTCTGACATCCCATTTCTCGTTTTTCCACGTTATCCGCGATTCACCACTGACGCCTCCTCTTTCGATGTGATGTCTGTTCAAAAGACTCCGTATCTTCCCGGCGACATTACGCCCAGTTCATTTACGCTGCCCGTCCCTCAAAAAGTTTCTCCGACGCTATCTCGCGCTGCCAAACGGAGAAAACTTCGCCCGGAAGAACGGAAACCCAAAGAAAAGACCGGAATCACGCTTGATCTGGATGCTGGCTATGGCAATGGCGACACATTCATCAGCCGCTTTCAACATGGCACGCAATTTAAAGGCGCGCACTATACCATTTCAGGCCATTGGGAACAAACCGATGGCACAACCCAACCGCAAGAAGAATATGTGCTCGCTGGCAAGGCTTCGTTTAACATGGATATTTCAAAACAAGGCGAACTGCGTTTTGATGGGAACTTTTTTTCCAGTGACCGCGAATTGTCGCAAATCGTTGACAAACCGAACCAGAAAAAATCCGCCATTCAAGCCATCGCAGATTTGCGTGTAAATGCCTCAACCGAAAGCCCGTTGCGATTCACATTTAGTTGGGAACGCGACATCTTCACGGACTATACGGAACAAGAATTTTTCGCCAATTGTTATCGCAGCGATTTCGTCGCCAAATATTTGTGGGGGCGATACGATACGCTGACATTTCAAGGCCAGGGCATGATTCAAACTGTGGATGCGGATGAATACGATTCTGAATTGACCGTCATCGCCGATACGACGCTCGCCAATACGTTCGTCTGGCGCGATATGGTCGTTTTCGAGTTTGGCGGTCGGTTTGCCTATTCCCATGCCGAGGAACAAAATGCGACAGATTCCCTGCTTGCGCCTCTTTCAGCGCTTCGCCTCCGCTTGGGAGAAACCACGACGTTTTATGTGACCTATCAGCCAACGTTAATCACGCCGCTTTTTTCGGATTTGTATATCAAAACGCTTTATACGTCGCTGAATTCAAGCCTCTCTGCCGAAACCAGGCGGCATGTTGTCGAATCGGGGATCCAGCAGCGATTCGGGAAAACGGCGGCGCTGAATGTCGCGGCGTTTTATCAGGAACGCGAACATCTGATCGCGCTGTCTGATGAGAATCTCGATTACTTACTGACATATACCCAGGAAGCTTCGGCGCGCTTCTTCGGCATCAAAGCGGGGTGGCAAGTTCATTTTCTCGATCAATTCGTTCACGCGCTGACCTATACATATACCGATTATGAGGTCACGTCACGAGATTTCTTGCTCGCTTCCGAAGAGACTTTCGATCAACATCACCTGCCGTATCAGCCACATCATCATCTTCAGGCGAATTTATCATGGATCGCGCCATACGGCTTTAAAATGGATATTTCAGGGCTGTATGTCAGCGAGCAGTATCGCAACTGGCAGAGCGTGGCTTCGACAATCGGCGGGCGGTTTTCCGTCAATATATCATTCTCTCAGGCGATTACGGACTGGGCGCAGGTGTACGCGCTTGTCAGAAACCTGACAGATACGGCGGCATACGAAATCAGCCCTGTGCTGGATAATGAAGAAGTCACATCCTCCCGGATGTTTCTTGGAGGGATTCGGCTGCGATTTTAAAAAGGGGCGTTATCATCCGCAAGCGGATAATAACGCCTTGCACGCGCTTAATAATTTTTCGGGAAGGAATTATCGCTGCCATATCCATAGGGCGAAACCGTTGGATAGGTTGGATAATATGAACTGCCGGAATCCCAGGTTGGATAGGTCGGGTATGTCGGCTGTTGTGGATAACATGGATTTTGATATCCGCCGCCCCATCCGCAGCGATTTTGCCACCGCCACGCTTTTTGCGCGGATTCCGATCTTGGGTAATACGTTAAGAGCGTATTTAACGCCTGGCATCCAGCAGCGTTCTGACGCATTGAGAAGTAGCATAACGCGGTTTTTAACAACGAATCTGGCACTTTATTGCCGCGCGGATATTGCGCTGGAATTTGTTGAAAATAGGCTAACGCCACGCTATATTGCCGCATCGCATAATAGCATTCCCCCGTCCAATACAAGGCATTATCCGCTAAACTTGACTGCGGATAATACTGTAAAAAATATTGGAACGTCTGAATCGCTTCATAATACCGCCGCGCTTTGACAAGCTGCAAGCCTTGCTGATAGACGCATTGCGGATTTTGCCAGTAATTCGGCACGGTTTGCGGACATGGCGTAATTGTCGGCACGGGCGTCAGATATTGCTGCGCCGCATACGGCATCTCGAACATTTGAGGTTGCATCGGCTGCACGTAGTATTGCGCGAATGCCGACGTTCCAGCCAACAATATCAGGCCGATGACAACGATGATCACAACAGACACTCTTCCATTTTTTACCATAGAACGCTCCTTTCTTCTTTACCCTACAAGATAACAGCTAATACGACTTTCTTACACCGTCAAGTGTATATCCGTTTTTAGAAGAATGTCAATAAAAATTTCTATTGCCAAATAAAACACTCTCGTCCGATCCGTTAAAAAGACCTGCCGTCAACGCATCACGCATATTGTGACGAGGAACGCTCTTCCATCGCCACTCAATGTAATTTCGCAAAAAAAAGTTGACGAAAGCCCTATTCTTCGACTGCTTGACAGGCATGATTCCCTGTTAATATTCACACTCATCACACAAGAACGGTATGCAGCGTATGCCACAGAATTTCGGACAAATTATCAGTCAATTAGCGCAAGTCAATATTGCGCTCTGGCATGAAGAAGATAAGGCGCGCTCTCATGATGATCAAATTGTCGCGCAGGCGAAACGTCGGATCGATCAACTAAACCAGCAGCGAAACGATTTAATCGAAGCAATTGATGAAACCGCTATCGCCCTTTCGACGCAATGTTCAAAATAGGACATTCATGGACAAGGATGCCACGATATGGCAGAGACATTAGGAAGTTTAACCGATAAGATTACCATTCTCGAGCTGAAACGCTATTATATGGAGCGGCAAACCGAACGGAGCGATGTCAGCGAAGAACATCGGCAGCAATGCCGCCTGAAACTGGCAGTGCTGACGGAGCAACGCGATGACCTCGTGGCGGAAATCAATCAATTGTTCGAGGCGGTCATGACGAAGCGACAACAGCTCAAGGTGTATCGGCAATTTAAAATGTATAATGATCCCAAATACCGCATTCCGCGCCCGGAATAGATCGCGGTCTCCACTCGTCGTCATCAGGGAATGTTATACTCTTTCAATTTATACATCAGCGCGCGGTGACTGATTTCCAGCAATCTTGCCGCATGAGTCCGATTATTATTGGTATGCGCAAGCGCCCGGATGATCAGGGTTTTTTCTGTCATCACGGTCACATCGCGCAACACCGTCTTGAGAGAGAGCAGAGATTCTGGAATGGTCAGCGCAATTTCGGACTGCGTTTTGCGGAGTTCCTCTGGCAAAAATTCTGTGGTGATCAGCGCGCCTTCGGTCATCACAACCGCTCGTTCCATGACATTCTCCAATTCACGGACATTGCCACGCCATTCATATTCCAGCAGTAATTTCATCGCTTCCGGCGTAATATCGCGAATCTGCTTGCCGGTTTCCGCCGTAAATTTTTTTAAGAAATGCCGGACAAGCAAGGCGATATCTTCCCGCCGTTCACGCAACGGCGGGAGATGAATCGGCACGACATTGAGCCGATAAAATAAATCTTCTCGGAAGATTCCACTTTTCACCGCTTCGGCGAGATTGCGAGACGTCGCCGCAATCACGCGCACATCCACGTTCACGACACGCGTATCGCCGACCTTTCGGATCTCGCTTTCTTGCAGAAATCGCAGTAATTTCACTTGCAGGGCGACAGGGAGTTCACCGATTTCATCCAAAAAGAGCGTTCCTTGATGCGCTTGTAAAATCAGGCCGGAATGATGGCTAATCGCGCCAGTAAACGCGCCTTTAATATGCCCAAAGAGTTCACTTTCCAATAATTCATGTGGAATCGCCGCGCAATTCACTGCCACAAATGGGGCTTCGCGCCGATTTCCGACATAATGGATCGCTTTGGCGACGAGTTCCTTGCCTGTGCCGCTTTCTCCGGTGACAAGCACGGTCGTTTTATAATCTGAAATTTTTTGAATTTTTTTGAAAATTTCCTGCATTCCCACGCTTTTTCCGATAATATTCTCAAAATGATACTTTTTCTCGACTTCCTGGCGAAGGAATTGATTCTCTAAGCGCAACCGTTCTCGCTCTTCCGCTTTTTTTAACGTCAGCAGAATTTCGTCTTGTTTGAATGGCTTCATGACATAGTCATACGCGCCCTGTTTCATCGCTTGAATCGCCGTATCCATCGAACCGAACGCGGAAATCATGATGACTGGAATATTGGGAGACGATTCAATGACTGAGGCTAACACATCAAGTCCGCTGATTTTCGGCATTTTAATGTCACAGATCACGAAATCGAAATGTCCTTGATGGACTTTCTGAATGCCTTCCTCACCGTCGGCGGCTTGTTCGACTAAGTAGCCTTCGTCCTCCAATATGAGTTGCAGCATATAACGAATATTTTCTTCATCATCAATCACTAATACACGTTTTTGTTCCATAGTTATTCAATAGACCCCTTTACATGCTCTCTGATTCAGGCGACAGTCGTTCCACCTCTTTTTTTCTTGAGGGTGGGAGGATGATTAAGACCTCAGTACCTTTTCCGACAACGCTTGTGATCTCGATTTCTCCATGAAACGATTCAATAATTCGATGACATAACGATAAGCCCAGCCCCATGCCTTTTCCCGGTTCTTTTGTCGTAAAAAACGGATCAAATACGCTTGGAAGGATTTCTTCTGGAATGCCGCAGCCAGAATCAGCAATTTGAATAGCAATGACTTCCGACCCGCTAATCATCGTCGTGGATTCGCGAATTCGTCGAGAGGTCGCAATCGTAATTTCGCCAATTTTATCAATGGCATCAATACTATTCTGAATCACATTGAGACAGACGCTTTGGAGTTTATGGGCATCCACATCAGCGAATAACGGAAATCCCGTCAACTTCAGATGAAATTCAATCTGTTTTTCCTTCACTGGCGGAAACTGCGCCATCATTTTTTGCACGACCTGATTGACATCAACTTTCTGAATATTCAGCGAATGCGGGCGCGAAAACGTGACTAATTCCTGGATAATCCCGCGAATCCGCTCGATTTCATGCACAATCCGAGGGAGAATGTCCGCGCGTTTTTTATCATCCACCTTGCCTTTTTGCAACACTTCAACATACCCCAACACTGCCCCAAGCGGATTGCCAATTTCATGGGCGATGCCTGCGGAAAGATACCCTAATGAGGCGAGTTTTTCAGAGAGGTACAGTTCCTTTCTTGTGCGTCGTAATTGCAGTTTGGCCTCTTCCATCGCCATTGCGTATTCTTCAACTTGCTGCTGTTTTGCGGCGAGACGTTGTGAAAATCTCAAGGCCATTAATCCGATGGCAAAGAAGAACATTCCCATGATTACCACGCCCGTCATATACAGCGTGATATGCATAATATTCACATAATGCCTGATGATATTTGTCCGTTCGTATATGCCGCGCAGCGTATAGACGGAATCATTGAGAGAAACCGGCAACGCGATGATATACACATCAGCGGTAGATCGATCTTGCTTCAGAAAATCAGGAGATTCCTTTGCCCATAGCATTCGCCCGCTTTCATCGCCAATACTCAATTCCAATATTGTTGGCATCTCCTGAATCGCTGCGAGACAAAACGTCTCTATCTCTCTCGCCATGTCTGCGCTCTCAAATTCAGCGCTCATCAAGCGTTGTCGAAGTGTCTCCAATTCTGCGTAATGCGTCTGGCTCTCCTCTTGCATCCTCATCTGATAACGTTGTTGACTCAATAGATAGATGAGTAAATTCGAGAGGATCGTCGCAAGTAACATCAGGGCAATGAGTTGTTTCCATAGTGAAAAAAACCAGAGAAAAACCGTTTTATACGCCATAATCATCGCCCGTTCTTGAAGAAATGGAAATTATTATTGACAATTGACATAATTCATAAAAAAAATGTTGCACAAAATATCCATCTTTACTCTAATGAAGCAATAAGAACTTTTGGGAATGGATGAAAAACTCGTGTTTGTGTTTCAAGAGCGGCACACATACGAACCGCGCTTGACGTTGTGATGAACGTTACGGCAACAAATTTTTATTTGTCAACAACAAAGCGCATAAAAAACGTGGTTTATGTTGTACAGCGTTATTCACTTACTCATGTTACGCAGCCGATTCGAGACGAATGACCGCACACTCCCCTCCGGGGAGGGGTTGGG
>DF820459.1:217302-220936 GCA_000739515.1 Candidatus Moduliflexus flocculans | reverse complement strand
GGGTTCTTGACACGAGCAATCACTCACGGACGAACCCACCCCTTGCCCCTCCCAGGAGGGGAATTGTCGGCGGCGCTGCGTAACATCAGTCACTTACATTGAACGGACGAAACCTGTCAGACACCTTGAAGGTGTCTGACAGGTCTGTTCAATCATCGTGCATAATGCTGTAATGTTGCGTTATGGTTCGACACTGTTCCACTGGTGAACAGAATGTTCTCAGAAGATACTGAAGGAGTTCTCTCTGGCCTCTTCCAAATTTATGAATGACATGCGTAAGGTGAGTGAACGCTTATGATAGATATCAAATGCCCCACATGTTCGACCCAATATCGGCTCAGTGACTCACAAGTTGCCAATGTCACGAAACTGCGGTGTAAAAAATGTAACACCGTATTTCAATTGCGTGAGCAATTAAAATCGCAAGAGCAAGCAGAAGAAGCGCCGCCTGCATCGGAAGCGGCAACCTTAGCATTTGATCTATCAAAAATTCAGTTGGATTACCCTCAGCAGAAGGTATCATCCTCGGAGTCTTCGCCAGATGTGTTCCCATCGCAAGCAGGCAGTGCATTTGGCGTGCTTTTCCCGGAAAGCGAGACCTCTTCAGAATCTGAAGAAGCTGAAGAGGTTGAAATCGAAGATCATATCAGTGCTCCGCTTCAACAACAAGACGCGCAGAATACGGACTTTTCCTCATTCTCTTTTTCATTTGATCAGGCGCAAGGCGAAGAAGAAGACCTTTCAGACTCTCCGACAATGGATTTTTCGTTCAGCGCAGCGATTCCTGAAACCTTAGAAGAAGAGCCAACTGAAGAAGAACAACAAACTGACGAGAGCATTGAACAAGAAGAGCAAACGTCAGGAACCAACTTAGAAGTGCCGTTAGGCGCGGTAGAAATTACTGGGGAGGGAACGGGGTCATTACCTGTGACGGTCACCCTTGAGCAGCCGGGAGAAGAAAAGTTTCCTGCGTATGGCGTAGAAGAAGCTGCCTCTGATGAATATGCCGCGTTAGAAGAAGACCTCTCGACCTGTTGCATTGACAGCCTGGCGATGGGATTGCATCGGTGCGAATTGTGCGGGAGAGACCTTAAGGGAAGAGACCCGCGAGTCGCTCAAGAACTTCAGAGACGTCGGCGTCAGCAATTGAAGCAAGAGTTGAGTGGCGCAAACGTCCAAATCGGATTTTCAGAAGAGCAGATCGGAGAAGTTCACGGGCGTCATATTCATGTAACTGAAGATTTTTCTGATGTCGAAAAAGCTCTGGATGATTTAGCGAGCGGCACATTTCACCAAACCCTCAAGAAAAAAGAAGCCAAAAAACAGTTTCAAAAGACGCTCCGAAAACTTGGAGCAGGAGTAATTGGCCTGGTCGTTCTTGCCAGCATCGTGTTTATCTTTTTGCTTCCTTCTACGCATGAAAAGCTTCAAGCCCGATATAATGCGCTGATGACGCAGGAAACAACGCCCCCTGACGAATTGACCGATCTCTTTTTTGATGCGATCATCGCAAAGGATCAAGAAATTTTCAGCCAGGTTTCTATTATGCCTGCAATTCCAGATTATTCGTCTGCCAAAATCATTACGATTGGCGAGGAATATGAGCAGATGTCAATCGGCATTCCGGGAAAGAAAAAATTAACCCTGGAAAAAGAAATTGCTGATATCGAAGAGCAAATTCAAGAAAAATCTTCTTTAGTGCAGGAATATAGCGCGAAAAACCTTTCCCCGTCAATATTGGAAGAGAAAATTGCAACTGATGAACAAAAGCTTGCAAAAGCCAAACAAGCGTTTAGTGAGAAAGATGCAGAGAATCGAAAAAAAGTGGATCGGCTGCAAGCAGACTTGCAAGACATTGATCGAGACCTCAGAAAAGCTCGCGATGATATTAGAAAGTATATTGATAAAACTGATGATGTGGGGAAGGCGATTTATAATAGAGCCGTATCGAATCAGCAGTTTTTGAGCGAAAAAAAGGAGAAAGTTCTCAGGCAACTCCGTCAAGAGCAGGAGAAATATCAACAACTTCGCGCGGAATTAGATGGCGAGTATCAGCCGCAGTTTCGCCGGTTAGAAGAACGTTTAGCGACTGAAGAGGCTCTGCTGCGAGAAGCCAATCAACTCCAGGATAAACAAAATTCACCAGTTGTGCTTCTCACCAAGGAGATTGAACGCTTGTCTCAAGACTCGACAACAAAGAAGGAGGAACTTGAACAGGTCACGGCCCAATTATCACAAGCATTGGCTTTTTTTAGCCATCAACCAGAATATCAAGATATTATGAATCAGCAGCAAAATATTGAATTTTCTCATGTGAGTAAAAATGTTGCCGCAACTGTAAAAGATGACAAGAGCGGAGAGCAGCAGGTATCCATCATATTAAAACAGTATCAGGCGCTCTTTCCAGATAAGAAGATCGTGCAAAGCCGCTGGCTTGTGGAAAAAATCGCGAAGTGAGACAGAAATTAGGACAACATTTTTTGATTGATGAGAGCATCCTGGAGCAGATACTGACAACCGCGAATATCCAGCAAACGGATAGCGTCCTTGAAATAGGCCCTGGGCAAGGAGTATTAACCAAACATCTGATTCAAAACGCCGGTGAAGTCATCGCTGTTGAATTTGATCGGAATTTAGTTGATGCTTTACAGCGCACCGTCGGACATTTGCCGAATGTACACATCGTTTATGGCGATGCCAGACATCTCGACTATCAGGCTGTCCTGACAGAGCATTTACCCTCTCAGCAGCGCGTGAAAGTCGTTGCAAACCTTCCATATTACGCAGCCACGACAATCGTGTTAGCATTTTTTCAATTTCCGCATGTCATAACGTCGTGTACATTGATGTTTCAAAAAGAGGTTGCCGAACGCATTACGGCGTCTCCCGGCACCAAATCTTATGGATCGCTTTCCGTAATCTGCCAATATTATAGCGCGGCTCGCTATTGTTTTACCGTTCCGCCCTCAGCATTCCAACCTGCGCCAAAAGTTGAGTCTGCCGTGATCCATTTGGAGGTGTATCATCGTCCGCCGGTGTTCGTTCAAGATGAACCCTTCTTCCTTCAGATGGTTAAAAATATCTTTTTGACTCGGCGCAAAATGTTAAAAAATGCCTTGCTCAAAAATATGGCAGGCAAATGCTCTCTCGCCCATGTACAAGAGGCATTTACTCATCTTCACCTTCCAGAAACGGTTCGAGCAGAAGACTTATCAGTGCAAGAATTAGCCGAGTTAAGCAATGTTCTGATTTCCTATCAAACGGCAAAATAAAACCCCGCCCAGAAGAAACCTGAACGGGGTGAAA
This sequence comes from Candidatus Moduliflexus flocculans, assembly GCA_000739515.1. Lineage (GTDB taxonomy): Bacteria > Moduliflexota > Moduliflexia > Moduliflexales > Moduliflexaceae > Moduliflexus > Moduliflexus flocculans. The sequence goes on along the minus strand of DF820459.1, from coordinate 217,630 downwards.
AACCGATTCACGACACATGCCACTATTTCGTCACGCGTTCGATATATTCTCCCGTCCGCGTATCAACTCTGATCATATCGCCAATGTTCAAAAATAGCGGAACCTGCACCACGGCGCCGGTTTCTAATGTCGCAGGCTTTCCTCCGCCAGATGCCGTATCTCCTCGAACTCCAGGATCGGTCTGCGTAATTTTCAAATTTACGAATGTCGGCGGCTCAACCCCAATCGGCCTTTCATTATATAATAGCATCGTGACAATAATATTTTCTTGCAGATAGTTCTTACAATCGCCTAATTGATCTTCTGTCAAGAAGGATTGTTCGAATGT
>DF820459.1:205119-217187 GCA_000739515.1 Candidatus Moduliflexus flocculans | reverse complement strand
ATATAATAGCATCGTGACAATAATATTTTCTTGCAGATAGTTCTTACAATCGCCTAATTGATCTTCTGTCAAGAAGGATTGTTCGAATGTTTCTGTATCCATGAAGTGATATTCGCCATCACTTACATATAAATATTGCATCTGTTTTTCTTCAAGATTTGGTTTTCCAACTTTTTCGCCGGAGCGAAATGTTTTTTCTAAAACGCTTCCCGATAATAAGCTTTTGAGCTTCGTGCGAACGAATGCCCCCCCCTTACCAGGTTTGACATGTTGAAATTCCACGATCACAAATGGTTCATTGTCAATCTCGATTTTCAAGCCGTTTCTAAATTGATTTGTTCCGTACATACGTAATTCATTCGAAACTTCATAATGTGTACTATGCAAAAGAAGAACGGATCATAAAGCTCCATCTTCGCTTCATGATCCGATACGTGCATTCATCCATACCACACATTAGACAGCAATGATTATTCTCGCCCTTCTATATAAGCTTGCAACGCTTTTGTTTCCTCCAACACTTGCTTGATTGCTTGATTGGCCGGATCGTTTTTGAGTAGTTTCTGATAAATCGTCATCGCCTCTTCGAACAGATCTTGTTTGATGTATAACTCTGCTAATGATGTTGAAGGAAGTTCGCCTTCCTCTCCGCTTTCTTCGCTTTCGAATTCCTCAATAACCGCTTCTTCCTCTGTTATCTCAACCTCTGTCACGATTTCCTCTTCCACCTCTTCGAAAGATTCTTCCGTTTCAACGTCTTCGATAATCCCGACAGACGGTGTATCTTTGAGTAATTCCTGTTCAAAAACATCAAAATCAAAATCCTGGAAAACATCCCCCTCAGTTGGAACTTCAGGCTCTTCTCCACCAGCCATCCCGAAATCCTGAAAGATCGAAGATTTCTCTTCTTCTTCTTCCACCTCTTCAATCATTTTCACATCTTCAACAGGCTCTGTTTCGGGCTCTTCTTCAATCTGTTCGATTTCCTCGATACCGTCCTCGACTTCTTCAAGTTCTTCTGGCAATTCTTCGATTTCCTCTTCCACTTCTTCAAAGCCTTCGGAAAATTCCTCGATTTCTTCTTCTACTTCTTCTGGCAATTCTTCGATTTCTTCCTCAATTTCTTCGATCTCTTCGGGCAATTCCTCAACCTCAGCAATATCTTCAACATCTGTCAATTCTTCCATGCCAGGAACGCCGTCAAGATCAATCATGCCCTCAAGATCATTTTCATCGGTTTCAAGCAATTCGGGAGTTTCTTCTTCGCCTAAAGCCCCCTGTTCTTCAATGGCTTCTTCCGATTCTAACAGTCCCATTAATTCTTCTAATTCGCCTTCATTTCCTTCATCAAGCCCATTGTCACTATTAGAGGTATATTTACTATCAGAAAGTTCCTGAAAAATTTGCGTGACTAATTCATCTTCTGCTTCTTCAACGTCTTCCATGACCTCTTCTTCTACTTCTTCAACAATTTCAGGTTCTTCCTCGATGTCTTCAACTTCCTCAAGTTCCTGAATTTCTTCAAATTCTTCGGAACTCACTTCCTCAATCTCTTCAAGCTCCGCATCTTCGATCTCTTCAATTTCTTCGATATCTTCCTCTGCTTCCATGACCGGTTCTTCTTCGAGCACATCTTCTATCGGCTCAAATTCACCGATATCTTCCGGCATTACAGGTTCAGAGAACTCTTCTTCAATTTCCTCTTCCTCAAGTTCTTCCTCTTCGAGTTCAGAGATTTCTTCAAGTTCTTCAGTTTCTTCAAATTCTCCAAATTCATCCTCAGGGGCAACGGCAATTGTTGCTGCAGGCGCAGGCGGCGCTGGTTTTGGAGCGGATTTTGGAGGGACAACTGCTGTTCCAGCCCCGTATTGCGCAAAAAGATCACGGCCTAACAGTTTTCCGATATAATCCAGCATCACCTTGCATTCAGGATCATCTGGTTTGATGCGATAAGCAGCCCCAAAACGGTCAGCCGCTTTTTCGGAATCCTGCTTTTGCATCGCAATCTCTCCCAGGAGTTTATACGCCACGAAATTCCCTGTATCCTGTCGGATCACTTCTTCAAATTCTCGCGTGGCATCCTCGACCTGTCCTTGTGTCAAATAGACGCGCGCCATCGCTAAACGCGCCTCAACATAACCAGGATGACGAGTCAGGCCATCGCGGAGGATTTTCGTGGCCTCTTCTGCCACTCCAAGTTTGCGATACAATTCCGCTAACGTCAGAAATTCCCGCGAATTCGGGTCTTTCTGCATAATATCTTTATATCTGTCAATCTGAGCCAACAGCTCTTGATCTAATGACATAGCTTATTATTACCCCTATTTTTTCAAAAGACAATCTTCTTGCCCTACAATTTTGTATACGCCTGTCGTTATTATAAATCTCGCAGAGCAGAAAATAATGCTCTGCGAGCCAACTCCACCGATATTCTGTTATGGGGTTGTAAAAACAGCACTTACTGTTGTAGCCGCGGAAACTTGTAATGTACAAATTGGAATAGTTCCAGAACATCCTCCGCCACTCCACCCTCCAAAACTCGAACCGCTTTCAGGAGTTGCTGTCAATGTCACTGATGTTGCTTGAGAAAATGTTTCCGTACAATCTGAACCACAATTAATCCCTGTTGGATTACTCGTTATCGTTCCTGTACCAGATTTATTGACTGTTAACGTAATTGTCGGAGTTACTGTCGGAGTTACTGTCGGCTCTGCTGGAGGAGTTGCTGTTACAACGATATATGCCATATCCGTATCGCAATATCGAGCTTTTTGCGTATTCACACAGGCAGTAACACTTGCTTCATGGGTGCCAACCTCAAGTACTCCAAGATTACATTCGATAGTACCTTCATGAGGAAATGCCCCTCCATCTTTGGTGGTTGCAAATCCATTACACGCACCAGAAAATTCGACTCGCACCCCAGCAAGAGACGGATCTCCAGTCTCATCCCAAACAAAGCCAGAAATCGTAATTTTAATTTGCTCAGAACTTAACCCCGTATCCTTATCTGCCTTAACATATTGAATATCAGGCTTAACATCAACAGCGATACCTGCGACATCCTCTCCTGGTTTTCCAGGTCCTTCGAGGACTTTTATGACAGTCTTTGCTTGTAAGGATGTCATCAGGTCTTGGACAAATACCGATGCGCTGATGACGGCACTCCCCTTTCTTGCGCCATAATAATATAACGAGACCGAACCATTCTTGTTGGTTAACGCTGTCGCTTTTGAATTGCCAGTTTGCGCAGTAGGAGGCACATTATCATTACTCAAATACCCTAATTCCGCCTCAAATTCAATTGTGAAATTTTCAACGGATCCGCCTGTCGCATCTTTTAACGTAGCGATTATTGTAGAATAATCAAGAAGGTTAGCATAAATACTTGATGGAGACGCGGAAAGTTCCAGCGTATATGGCCAGGCAGAGCTTGGTTGACCGCCAGAGGTAAATGTCACTGGTTTCGAGACGACAAGATCAGCAGTTCCATCCTCATCAACATCCACTTCAGCGCGGGCAACCCCCTGTCCAGAACGTGTGCCATAAAAACGTTTCACTGATACACCGTTTTGGTCAGTAAGCCCTTCAGCTTCGCTGACAAATTGTCCCGAATCTGGTTCATAAAACCATCCATACAGCTTATCTGCGGTATATTTGACTGTATAACCAGACACAGGGATCCCTGATGTATTTGATAATTTCACCGTAATCGTACTATAATTCGTACCATCCGCAGGAACAGTTGTAGGGTCTGCCTCCATGGATAATGTAAATGTCCCCACGGTAGATTTTGGCCCGTATGAAATCGGGCTATAACCCGTTGTGCCTGATGGCGTTGATGGCTGACCGGTATCATCATTTAATTTACCGCAGCCTGTAACAATTCCCGTCACAAGACCGATACCAAGAATTGCGATGAATCCATAGAAGAAGAGTGGGTTCTTCTTTATGAATGAATTTCGATTTTTCATGTTTATTCTCCTTTCAAGACATTTCTTGTGTGAATACATCTTATCAAGCCTGCGATGCTCTATCAAACTCTCCACCTGAGTCGTATGGTTGTACGACTCAGGCGACTCTCCATTTCTTCTGTTTCGTGTGAATCAGTACACAAATGAGGCATCTGCCGCATCCTGGTCTTCAGGGGCGACAACATTCTTATCCAAAATTCTCGGCGTTAAAAAGACTAACAGTTCGCTCTGAGTTGAGGAATTTGGATTTGTTGACTTGAACAGATGCCCAAGAATCGGAATTTTATGCAAAAACGGCACTCCAGTGAAATAACTTCCTTCTGATGTCAAAAAGATACCGCCAATCACGACCGTCCCGCCATCCTTGACTGTGACCTGGCTGGTCACGGTTTCACCGGTCGTCGCTAAATTGGTCAACGTCGCCGACTCAAACCGTGTGTTGCTCACTTGAACAACCATCGTAATATACCCGTCATTTGAAATACGCGGCGTGACGCTCAGCGATAATGGCGCAGAAACTGTTGTTGACTGCGTATTGTCGCCAATCCCAGGAATGGTTCTTGTCTGAGTTGACGAAACCTGAGCTGGCACGTTATCCTGCGTGAAGATTTTTGGTTGAGACAATGTCTTCGCTTTATTGTCAATTTCCGCAGCATCGATCCGCGCAAACAACGTAAAGACATCATCAATACTCCCAAAACGCAGCCAGCCGGTTGTGCCACCTAATGGATTACCATTCGAATCAGTCGCTGATGTTCCCGGCAAGTTCACGCCAAAACCTGTCGTTTGAGCAGTGCTGCCTTCAGGGTTTTGGCTGTTAACCGTATAAGGGAAACGGAAATCAAGCGCGTTTCCATGTTCTGGATCAGCGTTGAAATTTCCTAACCATCGGATACCCAATTCTTTCGAATAGTTTGTCTGCAATGTCACGATTTTCGCTTCGATCATAACCTGTGGTGTCCGCCGATCCAGGGTTGCCACAATTCCTTCAATTTTTTTGATATTTGCGGCAGTATCCTGCACAATTAACGTCTTGGTACGTTGATCCACCGTAATCGTGCCACGACGCGTCTGCTCCTGGCCTGTCTGCGTCGTATTCGCTCCCTGGAAATATTCTTCGATCAAGCTGACAATTGAAGCCGGATCAGCAAAATTAATTGTGATCAGTTTTGTTTCTAATGGTTCTAATTGTTCTTGAATCCTGCGAGCTTCAAGCACTTGCTGCTGTTGATTAATACGGTTCGTAATTTCTCCCTGGAAGACGCTTGCTTGAGCCACACGCAAAATATTGCCTTCAATTTCAACGCTCAGATTATTCATCTTCAAAATGATGTCGAGAGCTTGATCCCAGGGGATATTCGTCAGGTGAACAGTCACTGTGCCAGTGACTTGAGGATGCACAACCAGATTCAAGCCGCTCACCTCAGCAATCACCTGAAGCACGTCTAAAATATCAGCTTCTTGGAAATGCAAAGAAATCAATTGCCCTTTATATTCTTTTTCAGAGCCGGTCTTTGGCGCTCTGATCGTCGGTTCATCAGCCACTCCAGACTCTGCATTCTGCGTTCCTTGCCCGGAGAGAGCAGATTCAACCCCAGATGTCAACGCCACATCAGCCGTATTCTTTCCTGGCGTCATCTCTTCTTTTGTAAATACCGACTCTCCTTGCAAATCAACAATAAGCTTTCCGGACGCAGTCGAAACCTGATGTTTCACAGGCCGCACCAAATCAACAAGAACTCTGACGATATTATCAGTTCCTTGCGGCGAACGTCGCAATTGAAACATTCTGACTTGTTTCACAGGGCTTGTGGCATCGTCAGGTCGCGCCATTTTTTCGTTTCCCGGAGGCAGATCGCTTTGTTTCAAGTCGATCATCAACCGAGCAGGCATGTCCGTCCGTTTGATCTCAAATTCAGGAATTCGCGTTGCGCTCACGACAATGCGAGTATTCCCATTCACCTGAGTCATCTGAACATCATTCACAACAGACGCTCCCGTCCCCGTTGTGACATCAGCGGGCATCGGCGAAACCGTTCCGACGTTTGCGGGCGGAGTTGTAATTTCCAATGTTGGGGCACTATTCTGCGCAACAGGCTGAATCAATTTCGGCTCAGTCGAAGGCATCGAAAGCGGTTTCACTCCACTCGCGGGAGTCAATTCTTCAAAGCCAGAAGGAAGAGCCCCTTCAGGAGAAGCAGAAATATCCACTTCTTTCACTGGCACATCAAAATCAATAAATAACTTATTTGCGTCGCTGAACACCTGGTATGGAACAAGGCGGGCAATCGCGATTTCGATTCGTGAATTTGTCGTCATCCCGTCAGAGAATTGGAAAGGCGTGATGCGCATCACGGGAAAGGCATTATTAAGAGCCATCTCTGACACATTGGAGGTATCAATATTCGGAAGGTCTAATACCAATCGCAATGGATCCGTCAATTTGAACGCCGTATATGACAACTCGGCATTTGCCTCTATCGTCACGCGCATTTTCCCGACCAATTGATCTGTCCAAATCCGAGAGACCTTTGTCGTGGATGGCGCAGCTTTCGCCTGGCTGGATGTTGCTTGAACGGTTTGGGCTTCAGGGGTAGCACATCCCCATAGAAACAATCCCATTATGCCCCACAGAGCAAAAAACCGGAAAAATTCTCGTCTCATTCTTATCTCTCCTCTTGAATAGGGTTAAGGTAGAGTGGCGTTTCGACTTCCTCAACTTTCCCGCTCTCATACCGTATGATTTCTCGAACCACGACCGCATTATCCGTGATTGAGCTCACCTCTCCTTCATGCGTTCCGACAAGCGTTCCAACATTGACTGTATATGATTTTCCGTCCGGCGCAACAACTCTCGCATAATCGCCAAAACTTCCCATGACAATTCCCGTGATCTTCAATTGGTTCACTTCAAACTTTTGGAGAGGCATTTTTTGTTCTTCCGGATTCGGCGGCAGCACCGGGTCTTCATTCTTAGAAACAACCTCTTTAATCAAGGGGTCGAACGGTTCGCGGCGTCCCGTAGGATCATATTCGTATCCGGGAGGCGTCGGCGTCGCAACTGCTTCAGCAGTTGCCTGTTCTTCTACAGCAGCTTGAGGCGCAGGCGGTTCTGTTTTTTCGATTTTCTCTGGAGCCGTCTCTTCTAAAGGAGCTTGTTCCCCACACCCAGAAAAAACAAGCATGACGGCCATTCCCAACATCAGCGCCAATATCTTTTGCCATGCGATATTATGTGTATTAAAGATTCTCATTCGCCTATCCACAATGGTTGAAATTTCAGATACGAGATTTCGCGACCAGTTCACCAAACCTCACATCCAAACAACACACCTTTCACTCGTCTGAAGCACGAGATGTTGCCGGAGCAGCCGGAGTTGTCTCTGCCGCAGGAGGAGCTTCCTGAGGCGCCTGCCGAAATGTCACCGCCGTACATGCAATATTTAACGCGTTTTTTGTCGGGTCAGGAGCAATTTTAATATCTCGTAGCGTGACGATACGTTCCATCTTGCTAATCACGTCGGCAAACGTTGCAAGATTATGATATCCCCCGACGACATTAATCTCCACAGGCACTTCACTATAAAACTCTTGTGGAGTTTCCCCTGACGGTTTAAATAACGAGATGGTCAAACCAGCATCAATAACCGATTCGTTAATCTGATCGAGTAAATTCGGAATTTCCTTTCCTTCAGGAAGCTTTTTTAACGCTTCTTTTAGTTTTAAGTCCACCAATCGAAGCTCTTCTTTAAATTCATCGTAACGAGCGGCAAAAGCCTCAGCTTTTTGCAACTCCACTTGCAGTTTTTGCAATTGATCTTCTAATGCGGCAATTTCTTCAGCCTTTTTCGTATAGACAAAATAATAGAATGCCGCCCCACAAAGTATCATAATCCCTAATACAATCAAATATTTATACTTTGCAGGAAATTCGATAAATTGATCCAGAGGGTTCTTCTTCTTATCCATACTCAATATCCTCTTTCCTTACCATTTCTTTATGCGAGGGTTTTTATCCGCCGATGAACCCGTTTACTGCCCTGCCGTTTCTTGCGGCGCAGCCTGATTTGCAGTCAAATCTGGCGGGGCAACTAAAGCCATTTTCAATTGAAAATCTCGTATCGTCTGCGTGCCAACAAGCCGGCTTTGCGAAACGACCAACTCGACATCCTTGAAAAATTTTGATGCTTGTAAATTTCGCATGTAATCGGAGACCACCGGGTTGGAAAGGGCGCTGCCGTTTATTGCCAATGCATCGCCTTGTTGCGTGAATGACGTCAACCACAGATCGTCTTCAAGTGTTTTGTACACCTCATCCAACATGCGCACTGGAAGTTTCTGCTCTTTTTCCAGCTTGGCGATTACCGCTAACTTCTGTTCGAGTGCCACGCGCTGCGCTTCAAACTTGTTAATTTCATCAATAATCTTTTGCAGTTCTTGCAGTCGCGCTTGAGTATTGGCAATTTCCTGGTTTTTCTGCTCGATCACGCCATTCAGATAGCTCCAATAAAAGCCGATCCCGACGAATGTCACCAGCAACATCAACGACATCAATACGATTTGCTGGACAAAACCGACGCGCTTACGTGCTTCCTTAGGGAGTAAATTGATCTTGATCATTGGGTCTCCAACCTCCTCAAGGCGAGTCCAATAGCCACTGCGGCCTGCGGCGCAATGCTTTCGATGTAATCTTTATCAAATTTCCGAGGGATTTTGATATTTCTGAACGGGTTAAAAATCTCCACCTGCACGCCAAGCTTCTCTTCGAAAAATCGGTCAATTCCTCCGAATAATGAGCAGCCGCCAGAAAGATATAACTTATCAACAGCCACATCCATTGTAGAAGCGCGGAAGAAATCGAATGAGCGTTGGATTTCGACCGCAATATCGTCAGACACGGTATTGACGATTGCTAACACATCGTCCTGAGAAATATCTTCGATTAACTGCCCGCGTTTTAGCCGTTCGGCCACATCAAAACTGACGTTAAACTCTTTTTGAATGGCTTCCGTGTACTGATCGCCGCCAATGGAAATATCACGCACAAAACTTGAAACCCCATCTTGCAGGATGTTGATATTCATCGTGCTTGCGCCAATATCTACAAGGCCGACAACGAGATCAGGTTCGACTTCATAGTTCAATTCATAGGCATTTTCAAGCGCAAACGCATCAACATCCACCACAATCGGATCAAGTTTTGCCTCGCGAATCAATTGAATATGTTCTTCCACCTTTTCTTTTTTCACGGCGACAAGCAAAATCGCCATCTCGCCCGATTCTAACGACTCATCCGATTCCAGAATCTGAAAATCAACATTCACATCCTCAATATCAAAAGGGATATACTGTTGAGCCTCAGTTTCAATCGCGCCCTCCAATTCTTTACGAGACATGTCTGCAACAATAATCTTTTTTACAATCACGGAATGGCCAGCAACAGAAATTGCAGCATACTTCCCCTTGGCTTTAAACTCCTTTATGGCCTGTTTAATGGTATCCACGACCACTTCCGCATCCATGATCGCCCCATCAACAATCACTTCCGGCGCAAGAGGCAACATCCCGAACGTTTTTAATTCCGTTCCTTTTTTGGATTGTTGCAATTGGACAACCTTAATCGAACTGGCGCCAATATCAAGTCCTACTACTTGCTTGCTATTTCCGAACATAATTTTCTATTTCTTCCCTGTAAGAAATTGAGAGAATATTCCCCGATCTGCGCGGGAAATTCTACGAATATTCCGCCGAATTGCAAAGTAAACTACCACAGGAGATCGGGGCTGTCAAGTAAAAAAAGAAAAAAATATACGCGAATACAGGAAATGTCGGCGGCTGAACGCTCGGATTTTCTCCGCGATTTTTACCGATGAGGATGCCCTGGGTCGCCCAATATCTGAAGAACATTCACCATATCTTCAGACTTCTTGCCACCCATGCCGGAATTATGCTTGACATTTTTTCACGGCAATCAAAGTCACTGTTCCTGTGTATTTCATCACGTCCATTATCTATTGGCGCATCTATGGTATGTTCATGACGATTATTGAAAAAAAACAGGGCGCTTGCCCGACATCTACGCTCCCCTTTTATCAACGCTTGCGCTCGTTCAGCATAGCAGGAGTCTGTTGTTTTGTGCCGCTTTCCATCGCCTTCACCGACATCTGCTTAGGGGTGTTATTGGCCACCTATGTGTTTGAGATGATGGCAACAAGAACAATTGCGTTCCCATTCCGCGCGCCGTTCCATCGCGCCTTATTGACGTATATCATTGTAACGATTGCCCTTGCTCCTTTCGCAGTGAATATGCGGCTTGGCTTCACTTCCCTGACGAATCTTGCCGATATCGGAATCTTTTTTCTGCTTTCTCTTGCCTTCCAGGAGAAGCCGCAGATTAAACGCGCAATACTCATTCTGATGGTTAGCATCACGCTTTGCGCAGGTTACGGGATTATCCAACACTATCTGGAAGTTGATCTGTTTCGGTTAAATCGCCCAATCAGCTTTCTGAAACACCTGAATGACGATTTGAAAGCGCCGGTCAGAATTGCAGGATTTTCTTCATATATGACATTCGCTGGACAACTCGGCATGGCGCTTCCTGTGGTGGCTGCGCAGGCGCTCTGCGCAGCCAATCGGCGCTCCCGTATCCGCTGGCTATTGGCGTTTTTCATCAACGGCATTGCTTTAGTATGGACATATACCCGAAGCGCGTGGTTAGGCGCTTTGGTGGCGTTAATCGTGATCGGATTTCTCAAAAAAGGGAAGCAGGTCTTCATTCCGGTCGTCTTTTTATTTATGATTTTTGCAGGATTGGTTTTTGTTCAGCAGCATCGAGAAAAACTTCGTGAAGAGCAGGTGGAGAGGTATCGCCAGAACTGGACGGAAGAAACCTCCTCAGGCGCAAAAAATCTGCCAAATGAAATCGTTGCGTCAACGCCACCCACATCCCGCTTTGCAGATCGCGTCGCCAGTATCTTCAGCACCAAAGAAAATCAGGAACGGATTTACACCTGGATCAGTTCCCTGAAGATGTTTCGAGATCATCTGCTTACCGGGATCGGGCATGGCAATTATTCAACCGTCTGCCAGACCTATCGCATACCGTATGGCGATTTCCCGTTCACCAGTCGCGCTCACGCGCACAACAATTTGCTGCAAGCGGCTGTGGTCGGAGGGCTTCCCCTGCTTATTTGCGCGGTCTATCTGTGGAGCGTGCTGTTTCGTTCGCTCTACCGTGCGTATCAGGAGAATAAACGCGCCGAAACGGGTATGCAGGCCGTTGCCCTGGGCGTTTTTGGCTCTGCCATTGCGTTTTTTGTTCAAGGAATGTTTGAATATAATTTCGGCGACTCCGAAGTTATCGTGATGCTCTGGCTCTTAGTGGTCTGCGCTTTGCACTCGCGAGATAGCGTTCTCCCCAAATTCTCGTAACCACTGCCGAAACACTTTTTGCTGGCGAGAACCATATTTAGCAATATGCCGCTCGACCTCGGCGACAGACGCCTCGCACCACAACCGTTCCGGGCGTTTACTATAAAAGAGATCCGCCCATCCGATAATGCGTTCTTCAAGGCTTTCCGGCACCATGTCTCGCACAGGAAGCGGCAGCCCCTGTTCAACAATTTCCTGTCTGGTAATGCCAACGCCGACATGGCGTTCCGCGACTAACGCATGCTGCGGCAGCCCTTCGTTTTCCAGCATTTCCCTGCCGAATGGCGCATGACAGAGATAGGGATATTGAGTTTCCGATGGAGGAGAGTACGGAACAACTTTTACAACCCCGATATCGTGCAGCATCGCGGCTTCCTCAATAAATCGAAGTTGCGTCTGGGAAAGTCCTAAACGCGAGGCGATCTGAAGCGCCTTTGCCGTAACCAGGGCGACATGAGGCAGGTAAATCTGATACAGGAATGAGTGCGGTGGAATAAATTTATGGATGATCTGAAAATAATTGACGGGGGACATGGGATTGAAACAGACGACGGCCTCCGAAGCATCAAACTCGGAGGCCGTTATCTCTGTCTATGACTAACTCATGTTACGCAGCCGATTCGAGACGAATGACCGCACACTCCCCTCCGGGGAGGGGTT
>DF820459.1:192964-205083 GCA_000739515.1 Candidatus Moduliflexus flocculans | reverse complement strand
ACTCATGTTACGCAGCCGATTCGAGACGAATGACCGCACACTCCCCTCCGGGGAGGGGTTGGGGGTGGGTTCTTGACACGAGCAATCACTCACGGACAACCCCACCCCTTGCCCCTCCCAGGAGGGGAATTGTCGGCGGCGCTGCGTAACATCAGTGACTAATCTAACAAATTTTTCAGTTTGTCTTCAATCATACGTTTCGCATTTCCAGCGGGCACGCCGATCATCTGGTCTTTCACTTCCCCGTCTTTGAAAAAAATCAGCGTTGGAATGCTTGTCACGCCATAGCGGCTGGCCACGCCGGAATTTTCGTCCACGTTTAATTTGCCAATCACCGCTTTCCCCTGATAGTCCGCCGCAAGTTCCTCGACTACCGGCGCAATCATGCGGCATGGCGCACACCAGGGCGCCCATAAATCAATCAGCGCCGGAATGCTGGCGCGCAAAATCAATTCTTCAAAATTCGTATCATTCACGGTCAACACAACATCACTCATATCTGCCAACTCCTTCTATACATCGAACATTTAACGTGTTTTCTCATAAGACTACCCCAACCATCAACCGATCCTCTGACCGCATTTTCTCGCGCAAAGCGCCTCCTGCTTGCATGCATCACCGTTCGTATGCATCCCACTTTGCAACAGTCAAAAGAAAGTTACAGTAATCACTTACTGCTCACAGAGAAGATGTCAAGAGAAAAAAGCCCCCCTGCCAGAAATCGCGGAAACTCCTATGAATTTCTGCGAGGTTGCGCTCCCATCATGGCATCCTGCATTTGAATCACCTGCGCCTGATGTTCATGCAGCCGTTTATGCAATTCTTCAAAATGTTCGGTTAACTGATGGAACTGGAATTTTGCTTCGCTAAATGTTTCGTTCATGCCAGTTGCCAGGAGGCGCAGCCCATTTTGCTCGTCGAAAATAAATCGTTTCATTTCATGAATCAGCGACGTTTGAAGCGCAAACGATTCCAGCAATTGCTGATGGATTTCCATATCTTTTTCAATCGGGGCCTGCAATCGGTGTTGAATCGCCTGGAAAAATTGCTCGAAATTCGAAGACAGCATGGCTAAAAACTCTTGCGATTTCGCGGTATTCTCGGCTAACATGCGATGTTCTTGCTTGATGGCAGCCGCTAATTCTTGCAAGACGGTTCGATTATGTTCCCAAACGTCGCGCATCTGCTCGACGACCGTGCTAATTTGCCCTAACCGGGACTCGGAACGTTCAATATACCCCTGAGTCATATCGAGGCTGGCAGTCAGCATCTGCTGATTTTTCTCAAAATGCGTCAATGCCTCCGAAAACTGCTGCACCCCAGACGCAATCGCCTGCTGGCTGCTGATAAGCCGGTCGCCATCATCCTGAAAGTTGCTGAGAAATCCGCCAAATGCCTGGACAGTTTGCGTAAACGTCTGTTGCCCCTCTCGCACCCCTTCTGACGCTTGTTTTAGATATTCGCCCGTAATTTTCAGATTCTCGGAACTTCCGCCAATCGTTGCCAGCATCACGTCTTCAAGCGCAGCGCGAATTTCTGCCGTCAACGTCGCCGGAATCGTTTGTAAGATTTCCACTGCCTGCGACGGGGCATCTTGTTGAGTTTTCTCGCGGAATCGCCAAAAAATCGGCAGCACATCCTCTATTGTCACATGTTCGATCCGATTGAGCAGATAGGCCTGCTTTGTGCCAAGCACGATATTCAGATACCCTAACACTAAATAGGCCGCGATCCCGCCGATGCTTGTTCCAAATGCTTTATCCAGGCCGCCGAGCGTCTGCTGCATGTCCGTAAATAACGCATTAAAATCAATCGTCTGCTTCTGCATAAAAAAGTGCTGAAGATACTGTACGGCCTGCACTAACCCTAAAAATGTCCCTAACAAGCCGAGCATCACGAGGATGCCCGCAATATAACGCACCCGGCTGCCTTTAATATCTTCCTGCTGCACTAACAGGCGCGACAGCGCATCTTGATCTGGCAACATCCCCGCCAATGTCATATTCGACAATCGCGACAACCGCGTCTTGATTAATGAAGGCGGCACGATAGCAAAATGCTCCTCAACGCTGGTTCGAAATCCTTGCTCAAGCGCCTCCGGCGAAAGTGTATGCCGTTGTTGCAGCAAGCGGGAGGTTGCCGCGCGAAACGGCGAGATTTGCGATTCGAACAGCGCCATGTTATTGTCTTCGTGATACAATTTCCGCAAATGAAACACGACAATTCCATCACCAACACAAAACAAGAGAAAAATCAATGCGCTGATTTCCCAGTTATATGATGTAAACACATACCCCCACGCCCAAAAACAACAGAGCAAAAGAAGATACGCAATTGTTGTCAAAACAACTTCGCTAAAAAAGAATCCCTGCTTTTTCATATCTTACACTCACATGAGAATCCGACAGGTTCTCCGACAACTTTGCGTCAGCCAGAAGCTGGTTCTCAGGCAACGAGACGAGTTGCGGAAAAAATACGACCATTTTCAGCAAGATATTTATAGAGAGCAATACGGCGTCAAGAATTATGTTGATTTCCAAAGAGAAACTTCGAAGAGATGGAGGCGAGAGCAGGCTTTTCGTGGAATTGCCAAAAATGAAAAAACGCATTCCGAAATCTTGCGACTTCGGAATGCCTTGTCTTCATAAAAACATTAGGCTTCGCTATATGGCATTTTCGGCGTTTTACCCAATAACCGAGCGTAAACCGTCAATGCGCCGCGATGGTGCGCGGTATGATCAACAATGCCATTGATGACGATAAATTTTGGCGCGCCGCGGTAGATCGGATCGTCCGGCGGAAACGACGCAACTAATTCATCAATAGTCAGCGATTGAATCTTCTGAATCGCCGCGTCAAATGCCTGCTGAAAATGTTGGAGCGCCTTATCAAACGACGTCGCCTTTTTCACGGTTGCATCAGCCGTGGCAAAATCGAGATTAAACCCTTGCGGACTGAACGCCCCCTCAATAAACCATTCCACCGTCAGCGCGGCATGTTCCACCTGCTGCGCCACTGTAAACGTCTCTTTCGTCGGAGCGAAACCAGAATCATCATCGGTCAAACAACTCACGCTATTCAAAAAAAACTGCCGTGTGGCCTTTAATTGCTCAATCAGTCCTTCTTTCATCGAGGAAATCCTCCATACAATCATGTTTGAATTTCTGAGAAATACGTCATCCGTATCTGATACAACAAGGGGAATTTTGTCAAGGAATATTCGTATTTTATTAACATTCCGTTTGCCAAGTCATATTTTTACGGAGAGGCGATCAGAATTTTTCTTGACATTCTCACACCTCGCCTCAATGCATTGAAAATAAAACAAACTGGTCGAATTTCAATCTTCACCTGCATCGCACACAAAGGAGGCGATCCAATGATTTTCGAAAAATTTACGACATTTCATCCGGTATTTCAAGCATTTTTGGCGACCTGCTTCACCTGGTTCGTGACAGCGCTTGGAGCGGCGATGGTCTTCTTTTTCAAAGAAATTAACCGAAAAACATTAGATGGCATGTTAGGCTTTGCGGCTGGCGTGATGATCGCCGCGAGCTTCTGGTCGCTGCTCAACCCGGCCATTGAGTTATCCGAAGAAATGGGACTCACGCCCTGGATTCCGCCCCTGGTTGGATTTCTTGCCGGAGGAGCGGCGCTGAGAATAATTGATAAGCTTCTCCCGCATCTACACCCAGGATTGGCATTATCGGAAGCGGAAGGCGTGAAAACGCACTGGCGGAAAAGCGTGTTGCTGGTCTTAGCAATCACCTTGCATAATTTTCCGGAAGGATTGGCGGTTGGCGTCGCATTCGGCGCGGTCGCGTCAGGTATTCCCTCGGCATCGTTAGCGGGGGCGGCGGCCTTAGCCCTCGGCATCGGCCTGCAAAACTTCCCTGAAGGCACAGCTGTTTCCGTCCCATTGCGGCGGTCTGGCTTGACACGATGGAAAAGCTTTATGTATGGGCAGCTCTCTGGCGCAGTTGAGCCGATTGGCGGCGTCGTTGGAGCGCTCGCCGTTATTGTCATGCGTCCGTTGTTGCCTTATACACTGGCGTTTGCCGCAGGCGCCATGATTTTTGTCGTCGTGGAGGATGCGATTCCAGAATCACAACTCTCTGGAAATACCGATATCGCCACATTAGGGGCAATGTTAGGATTTGCCGCGATGATGACATTAGATGTCGCATTAGGGTAAACTTCAAATTTCATGTTCTTTTCAAACACAGATCGTATAAGAGAGCAGTCACGTTCACCAATCAAAGAAACTGCTTGACACCATCTATTCATCCTTGATATTAAGTTTCTTTGGCAGTGTAAAACATTGGAAACACAACTTAACTGAAGGAGATTCTTTATGATGACAATATTAAAGAAACAATGCATCGTCCAAATTATTGGGTTCGGAGTCGGATGTCTGCTCGTGATCAGCGCTTTTCCTGCATTAGCGCAAAAATCGTTTGAAAAACCCCCGGTTTTTAAAGCGAGTCAACTTCTGCCGCCGGAATTGCTGAAAGGGGAGCATTATCAGGTGGCGGAAGATGTGCAGAACGATGGATATATGAATTTTTATACGATTGCGTCAGATTTCGGCGAATTCAAGGCGGAAGGCAATTCGATGCTACGGGTTCGCGTCCAGGAAATCGAGGCATTAGCCGAATTGGACGAACTTTCGAAGACAGATGTTTTTTTAGACGCAGTCAAGAATTCAGCCAAAGGGCAGGTTGACGCGGTCGTGAATGTGGCGAAAAATCCTGTTGAAACGGTCAAAGGGCTGCCGGGCGGCGTGAAAAATATGTTTGGCAAAGCGACGAAGAAAGTTGAAAAGACCGTTGACGCCGCGCAAGGCGACAAATACGCTAAAGTGTCGGATGGCGAGCGGCGCTGGGCGCAAAAGCTTGGAACAGACCCCTATACCTCGAACAAAACCCTGGCCGATGCCATCGGCAAAGTGGCATTGGTGGACAGCGTCGGCGGTTTCAGCGTGAAACTCGTGCCGATTCCGGGGCTGAATTATGTCAGCGCGATCAATACCGTGAATAATCTCGCCTGGAGCAAAAGTTCTAGTGAACTGAACGAGATAAATCAGAAAACATTGACCGATATGGGGTTCGATTCAGGCGCGATCCAGAAATTTTTGGAATCCCCTTCCTTTTCTCCGCTTCATAAAACCGCCGTTGTCACAAGCCTGTCGGAAATGAACGGCGTATCTGACCTGTCAGTGGTATTACAGCAAGCGCTCACCGCTGAAACCGAAACAGAAGTTCGATTCTTTGTGCAAGACGTGGCGGGATTGGCCTGGTATCATAAAACCCAATCGCCGCTTGCGCAAATGCTGGCCGGAACGAAACTCCCCTGCGCGTTAACAAAAGATGGCCGCCAGGTCTCCGTGTTGGCGACTGATACGTTCTTCTGGACGAAAGAAGCGGCGCAGGCCGCGAAAGATTACGCTGCGGCGTATGCTGATGTGAACGCGAAACAGCGTGAATTATGGTTCATCGGCAGCGTATCGGATCGGAGCAAGGAAGAATTCGGCAAACTTGGCTGGACAGTGTACGATAACGCCGCTGACCAGATCGGCATGGGCAAGTAAGCAAACATCGCTGTCAGACACCTTCAAGGTGTCTGACAGGTTTCGTCCCGTTCAATGCAAGTGAATAGCGCTGTATATACACAGTTCCTATCCCCCCTGAATATTTTCCTTTTCTCCCTTCAAACGGAATAATTCATCTCAACGCTTGACAAATCCCGAAAAAATATCCATAAAAAAGACATGCAAACATTCTCAGCATTGTTGTCATCTATCACCTCACCCACAAGAGGAGGGCAATCATGACCATGTTTATTTGGAGAAAATTTGCGCGTTCGACAGAATTGACATTTTCCCTCAGGAAAAAAATCAAGAACATCGGTTTCATTTCGACGCGGCTGCAAGGCACGGACGGCGTCTCGCTCGAAACGGAAAAATGGAGCGAGGTCTTAGAGCGAATGGGGTATTCCTGCTATTATTTCGCCGGGCAATCCGATTGGGATAAGCAAAAGACAGTGGTCGTTCCCGAAGCATTTTTCGATCATCCAACGGTGAAAAAAATTCAGGACAACTGTTTCGGCAAGTTTACTAGGCCATCCGCCCTGACAGGAGAAATCCACCATCTGCGCAAACTGCTCAAGCAAAAACTCTACGATTTTGTCAATCGCTTCCAGATCGGCCTGATTATCCCGGAAAACGCGCTGACGATTCCGATGCATATTCCGCTTGGTTTAGCGATTACCGAATTTATCGCGGAAACGGGCATCCCGACGATTGCGCATCATCACGATTTTTACTGGGAACGCCAGCGGTTTACGATCAATTGCGTCCCTGATTTCCTCTCAATGGCGTTCCCGCCGCCAATGCCTTCGATTCAGCATGTCGTCATCAACAGCCCTGCCGAACGCGAATTGAGTTACCGCACCGGCCTCTCCGCCCGTATCATTCAAAATATGCTCGATTTCGAAACGCCGCCCCCTGGCATAGACGACTATAACAAAGATGTTCGCGCCGATTTAGGGCTTGCGCCAGATGACATCCTGTTTTTGCAGCCGACGCGGATTGTCGCCAGAAAAGGGATTGAAAACGCCATTGAAGTTGTCAATCGCCTGAAAAATCCGAAGATCAAGTTGGTTATTACGCATTTCGGCGGCGACGAAGGCCATGCGTATGAAGAACGGATTCGCAATTATGCGGCCATGTTGGAAGTGCCGCTGATTATCAAACCTGAACTCATCAACCGCGTTCGCGCCATCTCGCCCGATGGCAAAAAGCAATATACATTGTGGGATGTCTATCCCCACGCCGATTTAGTCACGTATCCCTCGATGTATGAGGGCTTCGGCAACGCGTTGTTGGAGGCGATTTATTTCCGCAAACCGCTGTTAGTCAATCGCTATTCGATCTATGAAGTGGACATCGAGCCGTTGGGATTCGAGATGATTACGATGAACGGGTACGTCACGCAACAGGTCGTGGATCAAATTCACGACCTGCTGCAAAATCCGGCCAGGCGCGAACAGATGACGACGACCAATTACCAGCTTGGCCTGCAATTCTTTTCGTATCAGGTGTTGGCGCATAAATTGAAAACGCTGCTGATCGAATTCGAAGGCTTTCATGTTCCCGGAACCGAAGCGCAGGAAATGCTGACGCCCTGAGGAAAAACTTGACAAAAAAGGAGGGTGATTCACAGGAAGAATATGGTTATGCCCATGAACATAGACATCGCGAACACCTGTCTCTGCGCCTTTGGATAGCGTCTTTACGGAAAAGGCAAGAGGCATGAACTGAAAGGAGGCGCGGTCATGCCATTCGCAACGTTCGACGAACTCATCGCCTTTCTTCCCCAGCTTGAATCTCCTCTGCACGAGATGCAAGATATTATTCTTGCGAATTTGGTCGCCATTGGCGAAATTCCTGCGCCGACGTTCGAAGAACGCAAGCGCGTCGAATTTTTGCAAGAGCGCTTTACCGACATCGAAATGCTCGATTGTTCGACGGACGAGATGGAGAATGTCTATGCCATCCTGCCCGGAGAAACTGGCGAAAAGCATCTATTAGTCACGGCGCATCTTGATACCATTTTCCCAGATGATGACGACCATACGATCACCATGTCAGCCGACGAAGTGACAGGAACAGCCGTCGCCGATAACAGCTTAGGAATCGCGGTTATGGCCTCGCTTCCGTACTTGCTCCGCCGCCTGAATCTCCGGCTTCAATCGAACGTAATTTTAATGGGGGCCGCTCGCACCCTCGGACGCGGCAACCTGGCGGGCTTGCGGTTTTTTTTAGAAAACAGCCGCATGCCGATTCAGGCCGGAATTGCTGTCGAAGGGATTGAATTAGGCCGGTTGAGTTACAGTTCTGTTGGAATGCTGCGCGGCGAAATCACCTGCCTCGTGCCAGATGATTACGATTGGACGCGCTTTGACACCACTGGCGCGATTACCAATTTGAATGAGGTCATCAATCAGATTCTCGCCCTTCCTCTGCCGCGTCAACCGCGCACCTCGGTCGTGCTCGGCTCAATTGAGGGCGGCGAGCAAGCCTACGGCAAAATCGCCAAATTCGCGCAACTCCGGTTCGAAATTCGCAGCGAATCCGCCGATGTCGTCGAATCGATCCGCGAAGAGATTCAAGAAATTGTGATGGAACAGGCGGCCAAAACGAATAAAACGATTACGGCGGAATTTTTCGGCAAACGTACGCCCGGCGGATTGGCGATTTCGCATCCGCTTTGCCGCCAGACGCGGCGCATCATGGAAGCGTTGAGCATCGAGCCGCATATTTCGCCAAGCCTGTCCGGACTCTCGGCGTTTATTGATCGCAAAATCCCCGCGATTACGCTTGGCATTACCAAAGGACAGCGCACCAAAGACCCTGAAGAAACAATCCTGATCGCCCCAATTGCAAAAGGAGTCGCGCAATTGATCGGCGTCTTGTTAGCGATAGACGGAGGATTCTGCGATGAAACTCGATGAGTGGCTGAAAAAAAATACCTTCCATCATTCGGATTTTCGCGACCTGAATCGCCTGATTCAGGCAAAAGAAAAACTGGGCGTCAAAATTTCGCTCTGCATCCCGACGCTCAACGAAGAAGCGACGATCGGCAAGGAGATTGTGGTCTTTAAATCCGAATTGATGACGCGCTATCCGCTGATTGACGAATTTGCGGTGATTGATTCCGGCTCGACCGATAAAACGCGAGAAGTCTCCGCGTCGTTCGGCGCAGATGTCTATCTTTCCAGCGAGATTCTTCCTGAAATGGGGGAAAAACGCGGCAAAGGCGAAAACCTCTGGAAAGCGGTCTATCAGTTGACCGGCGATATTCTCGTCTATATTGACGCGGACATCAAAAACATTCATCCGCGTTTTGTCTATGGATTGGTCGCGCCGCTGATTTATCGCCCGGAAATCAAATACGTCAAAGCGTTTTACGAACGCCCGCTCGCCTTTTCGCAAGGAATTCGCCCCTCCGGCGGAGGCCGCGTGACCGAGATTTTGATTCGCCCGCTCTTTTCCCTCTTTTTCCCGGAACTGGCCGGCATGATTCAGCCATTGTCGGGCGAATACGCCGTCCGGCGCGAGGTGCTGGAAGCGATTCCGTTCCCGATTGGCTACGGCGTGGAAACGTCCCACCTGATTGATGTCTATCAGAAATGGGGGCTGGATGCGTTCGCGCAAACCGATTTGGATCAACGCGTGCATCGCAATCAATCCACCCGCGACCTTGCAAAAATGGCGTTCGGCATTCAACACACATTTCTGCTGCGCCTCAAAGCATTGGGGATTTTTAAAGATTTGCCGAATTTGGGCAGCACACTCTATCAATTTCAAACCCGCGAGATGGTGCATGAGCGCGTAGATTATGAAATTCTTTATGAAGAGCGCCAGCCCATGCTTGAAATTCCGGCCTACCGGCAGAAATTTCAGCGAGGATAGCGCAAGAGGAAAAAACCTCACAGGTCTCAAAGACCTGTGAGGTTTCCGCATAATCGTGGTGCGAGTTGCCATCGTGCATTATCATCTGCATCCCGGCGGCGTGACGCGGGTAATTCAACAGACGCTTGCCGCCCTCGCCGCAGCGAACAGCGCGATTCGAACGGTGACGCTGACAGGCGAACCGCCGCAGGCCGACATGCCGATTGAACCGTATGTGGTTGTCGAATGGCTGCGCTACGGCACAACGCTTCACGCGCCGATTTCGCGGCTTGCCGATGAGCTTCGCGCCGCCGCAACGCAGGCGCTCGGCGGCAGGCCGGACATCTGGCATATTCATAATCACGCGCTTGGCAAAAACCTGACGCTTCCCGCCGTTGTCGCACATCTTGCGGAACAGGGAGAACGCCTGCTGCTGCACATTCACGATTTCGCCGAAGACGGACGCCCCGCCAATTACCGCTTGCTGCAAGCCCTTTGCGCGCCGCTGCCGCTTTATCCGCAGGGAACGCATGTCATGTATGGCGTCTTGAATCAGCGCGATCATCGCTTTCTCGCCGCCGCAGGCGTGTCAGAAGCGCAACTGCGCGATCTGCCGAACCCGATTCATCGCGAAGCGGTTTCCCCTCCTGGGAAGGGCAAGGGGTGGTTTGTTGATGGGGCGACTTCCACTCTGTCAAGAACCCCCCCCCAACCCCTCCCAGGAGGGGAGTACGGCGGCTTTGAACGCCTGATTCTTTATTCCGTGCGGGGCATCCGCCGCAAAAATCTTGGTGAATTTCTGCTCTGGTCGGCGTTGGCGGAATCTGACGAAACATTCGCACTGACCCGCGCTCCGCAAAATCCAGCGGAGCAGCCGCGCTACGCCGAATGGGTCGCGCTGGCCGAAGCCTTGCGCCTGCCTGTGACGTTCGATCTCGGCAAACAATGGGCGGGGACGTTCGACAGCCTGATCGCGGCGGCGTCCGCCATTATGACGACAAGCGTGGCGGAAGGCTTCGGCCTGACATTCCTCGAACCCTGGCTAGCTGACCGCGAGGTGGTTGGGCGGAAATTGCCAGAAATCACCGCAGAATTCGAGCAGGCCGGGATTGATTTGTCTGGTTTATACGACCATCTCTGGATTCCACTCGAGTGGATTGGACGGGAGCGGTTCGAACAGGAGATTCGCAACGCGCTGCCGCCGGTCTATGCCGCATACAGCCGCGTTGCGACGCCCGACGACATGCGCCGTGCCGTTAATGCCGCCATCAACGGCGACATGGTTGATATGGGACGCCTCTCAGAAACGTTGCAGCAAGACGTGATCTCGCAGGCGACGCAATCCGCCGCGAAACGCGCCGAGATTCGTCCGGCGCGGTTATTGACGGAAGGCAAGCAGACGGAACGTATTCGCCGCAACCGGGAAATCATCGAACGTCAGTTCCATCTCAGCGGCTATGGAGCGCGGCTGCGGCGCATCTACGAAGACCTTGCCGCTGCGCCGATTACCGCGCTGCCGCCGCTCGATCCGCAGCGCCTCCTCGATCAATTCCTTGCGCCGGAACGCTTTTGCCTCCTGAGAACATAACATAATAACCCTGCCAGAGTTTCAAACCCTGGCAGGGTTGTTTCATCAAAATGACCCAACCCCTTCTCGAACGCATCCGACAACTCAGTTCCCCGCTTGAACCGATTCCGACCAACATGACAGCGCGACTCGCGCCGATGGCAAACATCAAAGCGGTCTTATTCGATGTGTATGGCACGTTGTTTATTTCTGGCTCTGGCGACATCAGCGTAGCAAGCGGCATGAGCAATCAACGCGCCTGCGCTGACGCGCTCGCCTGTTCCGGCGTGACTGGCGATCTCGAACGGGCGGGGGCGCTCGGCAGCGCCGCACTGCTTCAAGCAATTCGAGCGACGGATGAACGCTTAAAGCTCGAAGGCGTGGCGTTCCCGGAGGTGGATATTCGCGAAGAATGGCGCGTCGTTTTGCGCGATCTTGAGCGGCAGGGCGTCATTTCTGGCGAGCTTTCGAACGATCTGATCGAGTGCGTCAGTGTCGAATACGAGTTCCGCGTCAATCCGGTCTGGCCGATGCCGGGCATGGCGGAGACGCTGCGCCGACTTGCCGGACGCGGAATCGCATTGGGCATCGTGTCGAACGCCCAATTTTTTACGCCGCTCATGTTTCCGGCGCTGGCAGGCACATCGCTCGATGCGTTCGGATTTCGCCCGGAACTCTGCGCCTGGTCATATCAATTACGCGAAGCGAAGCCGTCGGTCAATCTGTTCCGCGCCGCGCTTGCGCCGCTCCGCGAACTGTGCGGCATCACGCCGGAAGACGCCCTCTATATCGGCAATGACATGCTGAACGACATCTGGACAGCCGCGCAATGCGGGCTGAAAACTGCCCTGTTTGCCGGAGATCAACGCTCTTTGCGCCTGAGGGAAACCGATCAATGTTGTGCCAACCTTCAGCCTGATGCAATCTTGAACAATCTCTTAGACTGTTTCGCAATTCTTCATGACAGCATAACATAAAAAAACATGCCACTTTTGACATATTACATTAACTGATGTTACGCAGCGCCGCCGACAATTCCCCTCCTGGGAGGGGCAAGGGGTGGGTTCGTCCGTGAGTGATTGCTCGTGTCAAGAACCC
>DF820459.1:141331-192160 GCA_000739515.1 Candidatus Moduliflexus flocculans | reverse complement strand
CCCACCCCCAACCCCTCCCAGGAGGGGAGTTTGCGGCCATTTGTATTGAACCTGCTGCGTAACATCAGTGATTAGTTCTGCGGAAAATTATCAGCGCAGATTGTCTTGTTGTTTGCATAATTAAATAACCAGGAAAGTTTTCAGAAGGGGGTGTCGTAAATAGCATCGCGAGCGCCATCACTGATGGCGAAATGCGCGATCATCTATTCGACATGATGGTACGATGAACGAGCAACCGGAAATGCAATCATCCTCAACCTCCCGCCCAGCTGTTGCAGTTGTCGGCTCTGGCTACTGGGGAAAAAATTTAGTTCGCAATTATCATGATATCGGCGTCCTCGCAATCATCTGCGATAAGAATGAAACCGTGCTTGCCGATTTCAAACGGCAATATCCAAACATAGAAACCTGTTTTGCCTTCACAGATATCCTCAAAAGAACAGATATTCAGGGCGTGATCATCGCCACTCCGGCGGAAACCCACTTTTATTTTGCGAAAGAAGCGTTATTGGCGGGCAAACATGTGTATGTCGAAAAACCACTGGTATTAAACGAGGCAGATGCCGAACATCTGATCGGGCTTGCTGAAGAGCGCTCATTGGTGTTGATGGTTGGACACTTATTGCAATACCATCCGACCTTTGTGCGCCTCAAAGAACTCATTCATGCCGGAGAGCTTGGCCGGATCGATTACATCTATTCTAATCGGTTGAATTTAGGCAAATTTCGACGCGAGGAAAATATTCTCTGGTCGTTTGCGCCGCATGATATTTCCATGATTCTATCGTTGGCTGGAGAATTTCCGGACTCTGTGATGGCGATTGGCGGCAATTACCTGCATCAGCATATCGCTGATGTCACGACGACCCACTTAGAATTTTCTTCAGGGTTGCGCGCTCATGTGTTTGTTTCCTGGCTGCATCCGGTCAAAGAGCAAAAGTTAGTGGTGGTCGGGGAACGCAAAATGGCGGTATTCGATGATACGAAGCCCTGGGAGGACAAACTTCTGCTCTATCCCCATGAGATTACCTGGAAGAACCACACTCCGATTCCAACGAAAGCCGAACCGGAACGCGTGAATGTCCCTCAACGAGAAGCCTTGCGAGTAGAATGCGAGCATTTTCTCGAATGTATCGCGACCGGTCATCGCCCGCTGACTGATGGACGTGAAGGACTGCGAGTGCTGAGAATCCTCAACGCCAGCCAACGTTCTTTGGATCAGAATTGCAGCAAAGTGGCTTTGCGCGAAGAATCTCATCCGGCAACGCCTCCCAAAACTCCCGCGCACACCGGCATTCATGAGACGGCGGTTATTGATGACCGCGTGCAGATTGGATCTGGCACGAAAATCTGGCATTTTTCGCATATTCTATCAGGCACAACAATCGGAGAGCGCTGTAATCTCGGCCAGAACGTGGTCGTCGGCCCTGACGTGACGATTGGAAATGGATGCAAAATCCAAAATAACGTCTCAGTCTATAAGGGCGTCACGCTCGAAGACGATGTGTTTTGTGGACCGTCTATGGTGTTTACCAATGTGATGACCCCTCGTTCGGCAATCTATAAAATGGATCAAATGCGCTCGACGCTCGTAAAAAAAGGAGCGTCTATCGGCGCGAATGCCACCATTGTCTGCGGCGTGACGTTAGGCCGCTATTGCTTTGTCGGCGCGGGCGCGGTCGTGCTGAAAGATGTGCCGGATCATGCGCTTGTGGTGGGGAATCCCGCCAGACTCGCCGGATGGCGCTGCTCATGCGGCGAACGATTGGATGCGTATCTCGTCTGCACAGTTTGCGGCAAAATTTACGCGAAAACCGCCAATGGATTAGAAGAACGGGGAGAATAATGCGCGCAATGAAAATTGTCACTGTTGTCGGCGCTCGGCCTCAATTCGTCAAAGCTGCGGTGGTTTCGCGCGCGATCCAGGCGCATAACGCTCACTGCGAAATATCGCGCCTCACGGAAGTCATTGTGCATACGGGACAGCATTATGACGAAACGATGTCGCAGATTTTTTTTGAAGAGATGGAGATTCCGACTCCGGCGTATAATCTTGGAGTCGGCTCTGGCAGCCACGCCGCACAAACCGGCGAAATCTTGATGAAGCTCGAGCCGGTGCTGCTTGCGGAACAGCCGGATGTGGTGCTGGTGTATGGCGATACCAATTCAACGCTGGCGGCAGCGTTGGCTGCGGCGAAATTGAACATGCCTATCGGCCATGTGGAAGCCGGCTTGCGCAGCTATAATCGCGCCATGCCAGAAGAAATCAATCGCATTCTGACTGACCACATCTCCACGTTCTTATTTTGCCCCACCCCGACCAGTGTCTCGATTCTCCGACAGGAAGGCATCACGCAGGGCGTCCATTTGACAGGCGACGTCATGTTCGACGCCTCGCTGCATTACGCAGCAATCGCGGAAACCCGGTCAAACGCCCTCGCTCAGCATCGCCTGCTTCCGCAGCACTACTATTTAGCGACCGTGCATCGTCCTGTTAATGCCGACGTGATGGAGCAGATGCAGCATATTTTACGAGCGTTCTGCCAGTTTGAATTTCCGGTGGTCTTTCCTGTTCATCCGCGCACCCAAAAAATTGTGGAGGCGATTCTCGCGCATGATGGCGATTTCGGTCATGTTTCTCAATTACGGCTGATCGAGCCGGTCGGATATTTTGATATGTTAACGCTTGAAAAACATGCCAGGGCGATCATCACGGACTCGGGCGGCGTTCAGAAGGAAGCCTACTTTTTCCGAGTTCCATGCGTGACGCTGCGCCAGGAAACAGAATGGGTAGAAACCGTCGAAACCGGGTGGAATCGGTTATGCGCGATTGACGAAGAAGAGATCGTGGCGCGAGTTCGCTCAGCGCAAGGCGGGGAATGGATTCCTGTGTTTGGCGATGGCGCTGCCAGTGCTCAAATTGTGAACATCTTGCTGCGCGATGTTCTTTCCCAGTAACTCTCGCCGTTCGCAGCCCGTATTTCGCTCTATGAGCGGGCGGAATACAGGTTGCAGTTTATGATGATGCTCGATACTGATTACACACGTTCATCGCAAGAATCAATCGCGATTATCGGCGGCGGAATGATGGGCATCGCCGCAGCGTTCTACTTAGCAAAATCAGGGCGCTTTCGGGTGACGATCTTCGAAAAAGACAAGCAATTAGGGGGCTTAAGCACCTACTATCAATGGCAGGATATTGTATGGGATCGTTTTTACCACGTCATCCTTTCGACGGATGCTCCTCTCAGAGCGTTTCTCGCAGAATTGCAGCTTCAAGAAGATATTTTCTGGCGCGAGACCAAAACAGGTTTTTATGGCGAGGGACGATTAGTTTCTCTTTCTTCAACAATGGATTTCATCCGATTTCCATTCATGTCGCTCTGGCAGAAATTTCGGATGGGGCTGGGGATTCTGTATTGCGGTCGTATAAAAGACCCTGCTAAATTAGATAAAATCTATGTGCGCGCCTGGCTCACGAACGTGTTCGGACGACGGGTGTATGAAAACATCTGGGATCCATTGCTGCGGAGCAAGCTTGGCGGCGCGCGAGAAAAAACCTCCGCCGCGTTTATCTGGGCGACCATTACCCGTTTGCATGGCGCGCGAAGCGCCGGAAGCCAGCGGGAGCAGATGGGGCATGTTCATGGCGGCTATCATGCGATTTTAACCACTGCGGCAAAGAGACTCGCTGAACTGAACGTGACCGTGAACACCGAGACTGAGGTTGTGCGTGTCGAGCCGTTACAGCGGCGTTATGCCACAGATAAACACGAACACGCGGGGATCAGCGTAATAACTAATGCTGGCAGCGCGGTTGTTGATAAGGTTTTATTCACGATTCCTTGCCAGCATGTGTTGCAGATATTGGATCCGCCCGAAGATCATCCCTATTGGCAGCAACTCCGCCAGGTCGAATATCTCAGCATCGCGTGCGTATTTTTGATATTGACGCGGAAACTTTCCCCATATTACGTGATTAATCTTCTTGAACAAGACCTCCCTTTTACCGGAATCATTGAAGCAACCAACGTCGTGTCGCCGGATGAGGTCGGCGGACATCATCTCGTGTATCTGCCCAAGTATATGCCGCCTGATGATCCTGTCAATCGTCTCAGCGATGACGAAATCATCACGCTTTTTATTGCCAAATTGCAAACAGTCTTCCCAAATTTGAAGCAGGAAGAGATTCTTCATGCCCAAATTTTCCGCGAACAATATGTCCAGCCATTACAGGAGTTACACGCTTCCGAACGTGCGTTTGATAGTAAAACCCCTTTTCCGGGAGTGTATATTGTCAATACGGCCATGATTCAGCATTCGACGCTCAATAATAATGCCGTTGTTTCCTTAGCGGCAAGAGTATCTGCAATTCTTTCGGATGATGCAAGATCGCCATGAGAGGCGGTTCTCAAAACGAAGAAAAAATTCTCTATTTCGCAGTCGCATGGCATTGCACGCATAATTTTTATTCTGAATGAGCACGGCAATCAAACGCCGTTTACATCAGGAGCGGAGGGTTGAATCATGTGCGGAATCGTTGGAATCGTCAATCGGAATCGAACTGTTATTGATCCTGCCATTCTTACACGCATGGGCGACACGCTGAAACATCGCGGCCCGGACGACGAAGGGGATTTTATTGACGGCTGTGTCGGTTTGCATCACAAACGCCTCGCCATTATTGATCTTGTTTCCGGTCACCAACCCATGAGCAGCGGACACCTGACCCTCGTATTCAATGGCGAGATTTATAATTACATTGAACTGCGGGAAGCCCTTAAACAAAAAGGCCATCAGTTTCAGACCAATTCAGATACCGAAGTCATTCTCAAGATGTATGCGGAATATGGCACGGATGCGATCAAGCAGTTAAACGGCATGTTTGCATTTTTATTGTATGATCGCGAACAAAATCGCCTGATTGCCGCCCGAGATCATTTTGGGATCAAACCCCTGTATTATTATGCCAGCAACGAATATTTCCTCTTTGCTTCGGAAATCAAGGCGCTGCTGCAACATCCGGCGGTCCCCGCCGAGGCCGATTATGAGGCGATGCAGGAATATGTAACATTTCAATACATCATCGGTGATTCCACGTTATTTAAAGGAATTCATAAGCTGCTCCCAGCCCATTATCAAGTGATTGATCTGGAATTAATGCGCGTCAGAACTGTACGATATTGGGAATCATGTTTTGTCGTTGATGTTCATCATACCGAAGAATATTTCATTTATACCTTGCGAACACTATTAGAAGATGCGATCCAATTACAGCTTCGCAGCGACGTCCCGGTCGGCACATACTTAAGCGGTGGAATTGACTCAAGCATCGTTACCATGCTTGCCAGCAAATTCTATTCAAAGCGACTGAAGACGTTTACCGGCGCGTTCTTCGAAGGGCCGGAATTCGATGAGTCCAGTTATGCCCGCGAGGTTGCGGCAGCTTGTGACGCCGAAATGTTTCTTATTTATCCGACAGATATTGAATTTATTGAAACTCTTCCTCGCCTTATTTATCACATGGACGAGCCGGTCGCCGGGCCGGGTCTGTTTCCGCAATACATGGTGTCACGGCTGGCTGCCAGAGAGGTGACTGTGGTTTTAGGCGGCCAGGGCGGCGATGAAATTTTCGCCGGATATACTCGCTATGTTGTCGCGTATCTTGAACAAGTTTTAAAAGGCGCGATTTTTGAGACAAATGAAGAAGGCGAGCATATTGTATCAATGTCCTCAATCCTGCCTAACCTGCCAATCCTGCAACAATATGTTCCCATGCTCAAACATTTTTGGGAACATGGCACATTCGAAGAGATGGATCGCCGATATTTCAGCCTTGTCGAACGAATTGACGGACGCTCAAGTCTCTTAAGTCAGGATTTTTTAGCAACGTATGACCGCGAGAAAATTTTCAGGCACTTCCAACAGATTTTTAATCATCCCGATACGTTGTCGTATTTTAATAAGATGGTAAACTTCGACATGGTGGCAAGCCTGCCAGCCCTGCTTCAAGTCGAAGACCGCGTCAGCATGGCCGTCTCGCTGGAATCGCGCGTGCCGTTATTGGATTATCGCATCGTCGATCTTGTGACCAGTATGCCGCCTCGCATGAAGTTCAAAGGCGCAGAGACAAAACACATCCTGAAAAAAACGATGAAAGACCTCTTGCCTGAAAAAATCATGACACGCAAAGACAAAATGGGATTTCCCGTTCCGCTACATCTCTGGGCGAAAAATCGCGCTGGCGATTTCCTGCGTGATATTTTACTGTCGTCATCCTGTCGCAATCGAGGCATTTTTGATGAACGCCAGATTCAGCGAAGCATCGAGAATGATGAGCCGTTCAGCCGCCGATTGTGGGGAATTTTGAATCTTGAGCTATGGCATCAGCAATTTATTGATCAGCCTGCTAATGCTCAGAACTTGTGATTTTTAAGCCCCCCTTAGAACCGTCGCCGCCCTCATCGGCGCGATCCACATAGGGGGGGATATCTTGCCGATAAGGACAGTGGTGGTGCGATATATGACAGGGAGAAGATTGGACTAAGACGTATAAGTCGGCATCGAGCATAACTATCAATCAAGGGGCGCAGGTTTCCTGTCCGCATCGTTCGCCAATTCTGAAGAGGCCGACAAGAAGTTGCGCTCATAGACGGGAGAACACGCAATGTCGAATAATCATCAGACAATAGACTCCTGGCAAATCAACAAGATTGTCGTGATTGGCCCGGGGATTGTCGGAATGCCAATGGCAGCTATGCTCGCTCATGCGAGAATTTGCGAAGGAACTGACCATCCAACCGAAGTGGTTGTCATTCAACGGAATTCGGCAACATCAGGGTGGAAAGTAGCAGCAATTAATTCTGGACGCTCTCCAATCGGCGGTCTTGAGCCTGACCTGGATAATATCGTGGCCCAGGCGGTTGCCTCCGGTTTGCTGCGGGCAAGCCATTCGTATTCCGAAGTTCGCGAGGCTGATGTCATTCTGGTATGTGTTCAAACCGATAAGAATGGGCTCGGCCCTGATTATGTCCCGCTGTTTGATGCGTTAACGCACGTCGCGGTAGAGCTTCAACAAAAACCCACATCAAAAACCCCCCTGATTATCTTCGAGTCAACGCTTGCGCCATCTACCATGACGACGCTTATCAGAAATCATTTTGCGCGGTACGATCTCATTGAAGGCCGAGATATTCTGTTAGGCAATAGCCCGAACCGCGTGATGCCTGGGCGATTAGTGCATCGGATCATGAATTCAGATAAAATTGTCGCTGGTCTCAATCCGCAGACGCCGGAACGCATTCATCGGCTCTATTCTAAAATTGTGACAAGTGGCACGTTATATCAGACCAACAGCTTAACGGCTGAAGTGGTAAAAACGTTGGAAAATGCGTATCGCGATGTCAGAATTGCGTATGCTGCCGAGATTGTCCGCTATTGCGACGCGCATGATTTCAATTTTCATGATGTTCGAAAATTGATCAATACGCGCCTGTCTCAAACGGATGATGCATCAGAGAACCCGAATGCTGTCCCCAGTGGCGGCCTTTTGCTCCCGACCATTGGCGTCGGCGGACACTGCCTCCCGAAAGATGGGATTCTGCTCTGGTGGCGGAAACTTGCCAGTGGAGCGGATACTGCCAACAGTCTGATTCTTAAAGCCAGAGAAATTAATGATGAATCGCCCGCTGCGACCATCCGGCTAGCAGAGCAGGTATGGGGAGCGCTTGAGGGCAAATCGATTGCGCTTTTCGGCACGGCCTATCGCTTTAATTCTGAAGATACGCGCAATTCACCAACGATCCAGTTAGCGCGGCAACTTCTGGAAAAAGGATGCGCTGTCATGATGCATGACCCGTATGTCAAGCCGGATGATCAAAATCTCGTAAAATTTGACATGTACCCGTATTTTACTCGAGATATCTCCAGAGCGGTAGAATCAGCGGACTATCTCATCTTTTGCGCAGCCCATCGTATCTATGCCGACGATTTAACGTCAATCACGCAGCACGCTCCTCATCTCAAGGGGGTATTGGATGGCTGTCATCTCTATCCGCACACGACCATGCCCGGCATTGGGAAAGGCCGAACAACCCCGCCGCCAGAGTTTATCGATTTTGTGTATGATGGATTTCGGGCGATAGAAACTGGCGTAGCAAACGAAGTGTTGAGTCTGCTCAATTTTTTAAATGATCATTATGTCATTGATGACTTCAATCGCGCTATATTTACTCGTGTCCAGCATATCGCCGGAACTTGTGGAACAGGCTGCAAAATCGTCGATCCAGGTCTTGTCTCGACGTTGCCGACGTATCAGGGATTTTCTTCGAGATTAGCTCAATGCGCGTATGAGCATTCCCAACAGGAGGCATCGCTGGGCACGTTTGCGCAAGCTGCGTGATTCAGCATGAATACAATGAAACCATTTGCCAGTGTTTCGTTAGACCTTGATAATCAATGGTCGTATATGAAAACTCATGGAGATCGCGAATGGGAAACATTTCCGTCGTATTTTCCAGTGTTTATTCCGTATGTCCTCGATATTTTAGAGCGGTTGCATCTGAGCATCACCTTTTTTGTCGTCGGGCAGGATGCGGCATTAGAGAAGAATAAAGATCTGCTAGCGTTGTTAAGCAAACATGGACACGAAATCGGCAATCACTCTTTCCATCATGAACCCTGGCTGCATTTATACTCAAAAGATCAAATCGCTGAGGAGATTCATCGGGCTGAAGAGCAACTGACGCAGACCATCGGCCTGAAACCGGTCGGTTTTCGCGGGCCAGGATTTAGCTGGAGCGCCGATCTGCTTGACGTTCTTGCCGAAAACAAGTATCTCTATGACGCCTCGCTCCTTCCCACCTATATCGGCCCGTTCGCCCGATTGTATTTTTTTTGGACATCAGACCTGAGCAACGAAGAAAAAAATCAGCGCAAAGCGTTGTATGGGAACTTTAAGGATGGCTTGAAACCCGTTAAACCGTATGTGTGGAAATTACATTCCGGCTCGCGCATGTTAGAAATTCCAGTCACAACGATCCCTATTCTCAAGCTCCCATTCCACCTCAGCTATTTGCTGTATCTCAGCCGCTTTTCTTCAGGATTGATGTCGCTCTACTTGAAAATGGCGATTGTGCTGTGCCAAATAACCCGGACGGAACCGAGTTTTCTCTTACATCCGCTGGATTTGTTAGGAGGCGATCAGGTTCCCCAGTTAGCATTTTTCCCGGGCATGGATTTAACAAGCACTCAAAAAGTGAAACTATTTGAGAAGGTATTGCAAGAACTTGCCGCGCATTTTACGCTCGTCAACATGAGCGCTCATGCGCGCGCAGTCTTGGAGCGGAGTAACATTCGAGAAATTGCTTTTTCATAAACCTCGTAAGGATGGCATCAATAATGTTTCGCTCAAAAAAAAGGGGGGAATGACACGAGAACATTTGCTTGCGCGCAAACAATCTTGCGTGTCATTATTGGGGGAAAATGATGAAAAGAGGGAAGATCGAGCAACCAACAACCAAGCCGTTAGTTTCTCTTGTCATGCCAGCCTACAATGAAGAAAATATCATCGTGCAAAACCTGTCTGAATTATGCCTGTATATGGAGTCATTAGCAGACAGGTATCGTTGGGAGCTGATCGTTGTCAACGATGGCAGCACGGATCGAACCGGCGAATTGGCTGATGAATTTGCTCAAGGAAAAAAGAATGTCTGCATTTTGCATCATGCGTATAATTTCCGGTTGGGGCAATCTCTCCGGTATGCCTTCAATCAGTGCCGGGGAGATTATGTGGTGACATTGGACGCCGATCTGAGTTACGCGCCTGAACATATCGAAAAGATGTTGACAGCGCTCCGAGAAACCAGGGCGAAAATCGTCATCGCTTCTCCATACATGCCCGGAGGAAAAGTATCTAATGTCCCCTGGGATCGAGCCTTGATGAGCCGGTGGGCGAATCGGTTTCTGTCGTTAACAGCCACGAAAGATCGCCTTGTCGGCAAGATTCATACGTTAACAGGGATGGTTCGCGCCTATGACCGGAAATTTTTGTCCACGTTAAGCTTGAAAGCAATGGATATGGATATCCATCCCGAAATCTTGTACAAAGCCATGATTTTACGGGCGCGAATTGTGGAAATCCCGGCGCATCTCTGCTGGCGATCCGGAAAAGCCGTTGGGGAAGGACATCGCAAATCAAGCATGCGCATTCTGAGAGCGATTATCGCAAGCGTGCTGTCCGGTTTTATGTTCAGACCCTTCATGTTCTTTATCTTTTCTGGCCTCTTTATCTTGATGCTCTCTCTCTATCCTATTGTCTGGACGTTTATCCATACGTTTAATTTTTATCGGGTAACGCCAGCAGGCGAGAGAATTGATTATCGCTTGTCCGAAGCGATTGCCCAGGCGTTTCATATGTCTCCAAACGCCTTTATCGTTGGAGGGATTGCGTTGATCGTCGCGATTCAGCTAATCAGCCTGGGAGTGCTGGCGTTGCAAAAGAAAAAATATTTTGAAGAACTATTTTATCTTAACAGCAGCATCTACAGATGCATACGGGCGCGTGAAGATGATGGCTGTTTTGACTGCGCTGAGGAAGAATCAAACGAACCTAACTAAGGCGTTAACGACGGAAACGCCATGGGCAACTGTAATCAATTGTTACGCTTCGACACGTTCAGCGCGCGGTGTTCCTTAAACGTGTCCAAAGGAACAGCACCACAATTTTATTGAGAATTACCGTTTCAGTAATTTTTAGGAGTGCAAAATCTTGATTTTGCCCGTCAAATCAAGATGTGACACTCCTCAGTACTCTTAAAAATTACTGAAACTATGTACTACTTGAATGGAGTATTCAGACGAATTCCTGCTCACTGGCTAATCCCATATCCATCAGAGGACTTGTTTTGGGCGCTGTTTAAAAGAAAATAATATGAACAGAGGAATCGTGATGTCAACGATGAAAGTAATCTTTCTCTGCCTCTTTTTGCTTGGATCAGGAATCCGAGCAATTGATGTCTGGAGGCCGGTGGATGGAAGAGTTCGAGAATCCTGGCGAGAATGCGATATTGCCAGCATCGCCAGAAACTATTATCGAGAGGGCATGAACCTGTTCTATCCGAGAATTGATTGGCGCGGCGACGGACCGGGCTACACCGAGATGGAATTCCCTCTGTATCCCTGGTTGATTGCGATTCTTTACAAAATCGTTGGCTTTCATGAGATACTCGGAAGAATTCTGGCATACCTCTTTTCATTGGCAACTATGGGCGTGTTCTTTCAACTTGTTCGTTATCTATTGCCTGATATCGGAGCAATCGCCGCGTCATTATTCTTTGTATTAAGCCCGCTGAGTGTCAGAATTTCCAATTCTTTGCAGCCCGAAGGGCTCATGTTTCTTTGTTATGTCTTGGCGGCGTATGCGTTTATTCGCTGGCTCGACAACGATTCCTGGATAGATTATGGGATTGCGGTCGTCGCGACGATGATGGCCATCTTAGCGAAAGCCAATGCGGCACATATTGGAATATTTTTTGCCGTAATTCTCTTCTGGCAGAAAGGACTTGGAGTTCTCAAAAGAGCACGCATCTGGATATTTGCGATTGTTTCTTTGCTGCCTGCGATACTCTGGTATCGGCATGCTCACGCGCTTTGGCTGACGTATGGCAACTCGCTGGGCATTTCAAATGAGTATCATTGGATAGGATGGGACTTTTTTACGACTCCGACATTCATCGTCAATATTGGATATTTAGACGCACGTTATGTCTGGATGTTCGGAGGCGTTATCATTGCTGGCATAGGAATCGTTTGGGGGAAAACATCTCGTGCAGTTCGATATAGTCTGTACTGGTTCGCAACGGTTATGCTGTATTATGTCATTGCCGCAAGAACGACAGGAGAACTCTGGGCGACGTATTACCACGTGGTCTCAATTCCGCCTGTCGCGATTTTAATCGGCGCTGGAACGGAGGTAATTGCAGCCTGGACAATGCCTGTTCGAGAGCAACAACGATGTTCATCACTTCCGCTTGAATTCTGGCGTTCCCGCTGGAAGCGCGAGACCGTTTTCTTCGCAATTATCAGCCTCTTGCTCACCGTCTTTCTGCAACTCTGGCAATTGAAAAAAGACGTGCATCCCATGTCAATGCAAGGGAAGTATGCATGTGCGTTACAGTTTGCCGGAAAAATTCCCTCGAATGTGTTGATTGTCGCTTCTGGCGGCAACAGCAAAGATGAGAATGGCTATCCTATTGCCTATAATGCCTCGTATTTCTTTTATTGGTTGGACCGGAAAGGCTTTAATATCCCTATCGAAGAACAATCAGTCGAAAATCTGAGAGCCTTTGCAAGAAGAGGGGCGCGATATTTCATTGCAGAAACATGGCATCTTCACAGAAAACCAGAATTCGAAGCCGAATTGCGCAAGAATTTTAATGTACTGCAAGAATGCCGTGATGTATTACTTGTTCAATTAACCACAAATTAAATAAAGAAAATGTTTTAAGTCCGCTTCCTCAATATTCTTTCAACGCGCAGCTTGAGGAGAATCGGCTCAGACGCAGCGAAACCGTCCTCTCAAATACGCCTTGAAACATAATCGTGATGAGATCAATCAGCTTGACGCCAGCCGTGAACGCAATATTGCCACGTGCCATTGTTCCAGGAATCATCCTTGCTCACCTTGTGATCACAATTGTTCTCTCCAATACGCTCAATATCTGGTATGATGAAGCCTATTCCCTCCAGACCACGCAATATGACATCGGTTACGCGTTGACCAGAGCAATCAATTTCGAGGAACAGCCCCCTCTATATTTTATGCTGCTGAATCTCTGGCGTAATATCAATGACTCCTATGTCTTCGCCAGATTATTCTCCGTGCTTTGTACCACATTGACCCTGATAATCTTTGCTAATATCTCTCGAACGCTTGTCAAGGATCTTCATCCGGGCTGGCTTACCGCCGTGGTCGCCTTCAATCCCTCTATACTTTGGGCTGCCACAGAGATTCGATGCTATGCCTTCGTCATCCTTATATCAACCCTATTATGCAAATTGTTTGGAGACGCGTACCTGTCTGATCATCCAACGATACGCATAAAATGGTATTATACCATGACAGCAATAGTCGCATTATACACATTTTATTTTTTAGGCTTTCTTTTAGTCGCGAATGCATGCGCGCTTCTTTTGCTCAAACGATGGCGCGCTTTCCGCGCCTATTTGTTCTCAATGATTATAGTGGCAATCTGTTTTGCGCCAATGATTTGGATGGTAACACAACAGATCGTTTCTAACACAACAACTGCTGAGGTGTCCGTTTCATTTTTGCAGGGTCTGAATTGGATCGGCAACATGGCATTATCTTTTATCACACCAGGAAAAAGATTTCTTTTAAATTCACCACGACAGTTAATATTTTGGATAAGCATCGTTTTGATCTTGAGTATTCTTTTTAGAAAACACAATATTATCATAACTTCTGTGACAACCGCATTTCTTCTCATCGCGCCGATTCTTTGGATATTCATGTTTATAATCCTTGTGGGAGCACACATTGATATTTCCGATAGACATATTCTTTTCATTTATCCGCCACTCATTTTATGTGTATTATTTGTGATCATGACAGTGACTGGGAAAAAAGGCGTTATGGCATGTTTCCTGATTATGTTAGGCCTGAGCGCTCAAACCTGCATTTGGGGATGGCCGACCGGCATTACGAAGTTTCCTCGGACAAAATGGGGAGAATGGGATCGCGTTGCTGCTTATATTATGGAAGCAGAGAAACAAGAGCAGCCTATTTTAGTCTATCGCTCTGAAGCCGTCTTGCCTTTAGGGTTGTATTACTCAGGAAAAAATGCGCTTATTCCACTTCCCAAACAGGCAAATGTTGAGCGATATGATTTAATCGGCGATGGCATGTTAAAGGATGAAGGCGAAATTACGCAGATTCTCTTACACCATTTAAACGATTCTCAAAATTTCTGGCTCATCACAGATACATTAACCACCTATCGCGGCATCACCTTCGGTCATGAGTTATTGCTACATGCCATCAACCATAAATATCATATTGTCAGTACAAAAGAATTCCATGGCTCTACAGTGCGATTTATACAAAAAAAACCTCCAGAATCCATTCTTCTGAGGATTATAGAACATTGAATGGAAATGCTCTTTTTTATTGTCCACCCTCCAGCGCCACCCGCAGGCCGTAGCTGGCTTCGCGACTGTCGGGGCTGTCGAAATCGCGGAAGGCGCTGCGACAGCCTTTGGGCAGGATGTCCCACGCGCCGCCACGCATGACGCGCAGCGATTCATCGCCCCCCTCTTCCCAGACCGCGCCGCTATTCGGTGCATGTTCATAATCGCCGTGCCAGGGGTCGGCGCACCATTCCCAGACATTGCCGTGCATGTCGTATAGGCCGAATCCATTGGGGAGAAAGCTGCCGACCGGCGTGGTTTCGCCGCGATATTCGCCGGTCGGTTCAGTGGCGTAGGCATGCGTGGCATCGTAATTCGCCAATTCAGACGTGATCGCGCTGCCAAAA
The DNA here is from genome assembly GCA_000739515.1 of Candidatus Moduliflexus flocculans. Lineage (GTDB taxonomy): Bacteria > Moduliflexota > Moduliflexia > Moduliflexales > Moduliflexaceae > Moduliflexus > Moduliflexus flocculans. The sequence goes on along the minus strand of DF820459.1, from coordinate 177,605 downwards.
TGGAATGGCGTGGAGGTGCCTGCGCGGCAGGCGTATTCCCATTCCGCCTCGCTCGGCAGGCGATATTGACGGCTATGCCGGGCCGAGAGTTTTTCGCAGAATTGCAGTGCGTCTTCAAAAGAAATCATTTCTACAGGCCGCTGCTCGCCGCGAAATCTCGACGGATTCTCCCCCATGACCGCTTCCCATTGTGCCTGCGTGACCGGATATTTGCCGAAAAAAAACGGCGCGACCGATACGCGGCGCTGCGGCGTTTCGCGGTCAAAGCGTCCGATTTCATCGTCTGGCGCTCCCATAATGAACGTTCCACCCGGAATATAGACCATTTCCAGCGTGACGCCGACGCCAAGTTCTTCGATATGCTGCCGTGACCGCGCTAACCGGTTTTCCCGCAAGATTTCCTCGATGTCCACGCCCTTGACAGCAAGCAGCAGGTAGCGCAACGCATCTTTGTATTCCGGCTGAAATCCGATGATTTTCGCATAGAGCCGCCGCGCTGCCGCGTTATTGCCCTGTTGCAGGGCTAATCCGGCTTGCAAATAGCATTCCGCAAGCGCGCGCTGGTTTTGCGCGTGACGCAATTTTTTCTGCCAATCCTTGCGCTCCGGGAATTCGTGTAGCAAACGCCGGTAAATGCCGATCGCTTCCGCCCAGTCTTCTTTATGCTCATGTTCTGCGGCAAGCAGGAGGTGATGCGCTAATTTTTGTTTGCCAGAGATGACGCTCACGATACCTTCGTCGTCCCCCATCTGGCGGTAGAGTTTCAACGCAGTATCGAAATTCCCCTTCTGCGTGGCGGTTCGCGCAATATCGAGCAGGAGTGATTGCTTCTTTTTTAACGCCGTCATCTGATCCGGATCAATTTCCAGAATGCGATTATAGGTGGTGAGTTGGGCTTTGCCTTCCTGCGTTTCCGCGAGTGCCAGCAACGCGCCGATTAAGCCGGGTTGCGCGGAACGAGGATCGAAATAATACGCCGGTTCAAGAATATCCACCGCTTTGGCCGGTTTGCCCTGACCAAGCAAGACCTGTCCCAACAGCAGGCGGGCGCGGAAATGATTCGGGTTAACATGCAATGAATTATGCAGCAGGCGTTCGGCTTCGGTGAGATTTCCCATTTTGTAGAAACCTTCGCCGCTGCGATAGAGTGATTCTGCCAGTGGCTCAAGGCTGTCTAATTCCGCTTTGACGCGGCGCAGCGGCTTTTCCGACGCCACCCAGCGCCTCAGCAGCGGCACGGCGAAACGGAATTCGCCGTCAACCGGGCGGAGCAGATCCCAGCGAATCAGCGTTTCCGGCGCTAATTCCAATTCCCGCAGAATCAGGCGGACTTTGCTGTGATGCAGAATCGTGGTCAATTCATCAAGGCCAATCAAGTCGTTCGGCGATTCCGCCATCGCCGCCATCACCACGCGCTCCGCCGGGGGGAGGCCGTTCCACATCCACTGACACGCATTCGCGCCTTGTTCAAGCGTTTTGTCAATCGCCGCATTTACGTCATCGGCATAAACAATTGGCGCACGATTGCGAGGCGAAGAGATTTGTTGCTCAGTGGCGTGGGAACGGGCGGCTTCCCAGATTTCGCTGCACAACAACTGCGTCAAATAGGGATGCCCCTGCGTCCAATACCAAACCCGTTCCACCGCCTCAATGCCCCAACTCAGGCTGCCGTGATGCTCCGATTGCCGGATAATGTCGTCGCAATCTTCCTGCGACATCAGCGAGACTTTGCGGGAAGGAATGCCCTTGAACGTGGCGAGGGTGTCGGTAGAGAGTTCTTCGGGACGCCGCCCAAGCACAAAGACGAATTGAATCCCTTTCGCTGTGCGCATCCACTTTTGTAAGTAAGGAAAAAACGTTTTGCCCGCCTGTTCGCGCTGAGGTTGATCCAGCACGTCAAATTCGTCGAGAAGAAGAACAAGCTGCTGCTGGTTCAGCTTTTGGCAGGCTGTTGGAAGAAAAATTTCGGCAAAAAAACGCACATCCCGCTCGAATTGCTCGCGTTCCGGCAGATCGGCGGTGGTGGTGGCGGAGATTTTTTGCGCCATTTGATACAGCACTTGTTCCAATGGGAGCGAGGCGCGGTTCTGCAAATCGAAATAGACGGGACGGTAGGCGTTCCCGGCACTGAGTTGTTTTTGCAGGTGCAGCAGAACGGAGGTTTTGCCGATGCGTCTCTGGCCGAAGAGGACAATGGCGTTCGTTTCCGGATGTTGCAGCACCCGCAGCACTTCTCGCAGAATATCGGTGCGCCCGATAAATTTTTCCTGCCCATGAACAGGATTTCCAGCAATATAGGGATTGGAAAAATTCATGCTTGTTTTCGGTAATTGATATATTAAAATTTACATTAATAAATTAATTGCAATTATTATAATTTACATACGTTAATTTGTCAAGCTAAATTTGCTTCAGAAAAGAGAAAATCCGAGTGGAAGAATCCATCTTTGACAATTTTATGAGACATCTTCCTTGACGAACATCAATCTTCGCCTGAAAACATTGAATAAGTCATGATGAGCAGACGAATTTTCGCGTATTCAAGAATGGAGGTCAGAAGGTTATGAGCAAGACTAAACAGCCTGCGCTAAAAGCGAAGAAAAAAAGAATGATAAAATAATGGCACAGAGTGTCGGGTTTATTGTCTGCGTATTACTTCCGGCATTTGTGACGATTATTGCGCCGATTACGCGCGTCAGCCTGTCGTATGACGGCAGCGTCGTCTCGGTTTCGGCGCGATGGTTCGTCTATTGCCTGCTTCCTTATCGCGTGACGCGGCTTGCGCCCGTGACCGGCATCAGTTCGGAGTTTACCGCCGGGCAAATCGAACGGAATCGTTCCAGGCAAGTGAGGACTGAAGACACGGCGGCGTTGATTTTTTCCAATCAGGAACAAGAGATGGTGATTCCGATTTCACCGATCAATAAAAATTCCGCTCTTAAGAAAGTCGAGGCTTTTCTTGCCGCCCCAGATTCAGCGGGGTTGCGCTTCTGGACGATTGCTAATTGGAAATTCAGTCTGCTTATGGGCGGCGCGCTCAGTCTCCTGGCCGGACTCTATTTTGTCGGGATCGGCATGACAATTGTTAAATTTGGGAGAAAATTTGTACGAAAGCGCAAATGATCTGATATGTTTCCGTTGTAGTTAGACGACACCGCCGTCACGCCGAACGCGGCGATGGAGAAACCGATGATCAGTCCTTAACATTTCCTTTATTCGTTCCTTTCTCCTATTCGTTGTGGTTTTAGAACAATAAAAAAACCTCACAGGTCTTAAAAACCTGTGAGGTTGGGCAGGAGGGAAAAGTCAAGCAGGAAATGTTTATTCGTGGCGATATAGTTCCCAGCGCAGGTATTTCGTGACGGCTTCTTCCAGCACGTCGGCGCAATGCGTGCGAGTCATGGCGACGTGATGCTCGAACCCGTTCTGGCACATATAGCCTAACAGCTTGCGCAAATTCGGAATCTGACAGACCGCGATCCCTCCGTCCATTGCAAACGGATCGTCTGTGAATGCGCCTTCGCCGAGGTAAGCGCGGAGCGTACCGTTGCGGTCATCGGTATCCATGCGGAAATAGGTCATCGGGCCGGCGGCAACATGCCCTTTAATCGCGCCGAAGCATTTTTCGCGGCCTAACGTCTCGCCAAGAATATCTAATTCGGAAATTTCAATGGCGTTTCCCATAAAACTTTTCGGATAATTGCTGCAATGCGTATTGACGCATTTTTCGCGGTCAGCGCCGTAATTATTGTTCCAATCAAGGAAGCCCGGAATCTGCCCGGATGCCAGCAATAGCGCATACATCGAAACTGCGCCAGTGACATCCACTTCGCAGGCGCTCGGCAGGAAACGCTCACCCATCAAGCTCATCGAAAGGCAGGTGGCGCAACCGTAATTTTTCTGCACTGATTCCCAGCATTGCACCGCGCTGGCGTCTAATTCGTTTTCCGCCATGAAGCGGTCAATCGCGACGGAGAGTTTCGCCTGGCGCTCAATGCTTTCTGCTGGAATCCGCGCCGGAATCGTGCCATAAGCACGAATCACTGCCAATTTTTCCTGCACGGCGCTCTCTTGCGCGTTCAGCGCTTGCGCGGCGGCGAGAATCTCAGAGAGATCAACCGGCACGACCGTAATGCCGGTGCTTTGAAGCAGCTTTTCACTGAAGCGGACAGTCTGGAACGCGGCAGGGCGAGCGCCGATTGCGCCGACTCTAGCGGATGTCAAGCCTTTGACCACGCGGCAGACGCGGGCAAAGCGGTCAAGGTCTTGCGTAAATTCGTCGCTGTCAATCGCGCAGGTATGCTGAAGCGTATCGGTAAACGGAATGCCGTATTGATACAGGTTGTTGCAGACCGACAGCTTGCCGCAAAAGGCGTCGCGGCGGTGCGCGACATCAACTTTATCCAAATCGTCGTCGCACGCCTGCACCAACACTGGCACATTCAGTTTCGCCAATTCCAATGTCTGCACCACGCCGAGTTCATCGCCGAAATTCGGCAGCACGACGATAATGCCGTCAATCTCTTTGCGTTGCGCCTGAAACAATTCCGCGCAGATGCGGGCATCTTTCAACGTTTCAATCGCGCCGTTCGGCGTGGCGTTTTCCGACGGAATCACGTAATTATAGCCCAATTTCTCCAATTTTGCCAGCAATTGCTTGCGCCCGCCATTTGCCAGGACTGGATTAAAAAAGCCGCGTGTTCCGACAATTAAACCGAATGTCGCTTTTTTTTCCATCAAATTCATGATACGTTCTCCCTGAAAATTGAATAAGGAGTGCCAAAGCTTGCTTTGGCCTTCAAACGATAACTCGCCAAAGCAAGCTTTGGCACTCCTTTGTTTGTTCATTATGCCTGTTGCTGCTGCAAGGCCGCCTTTTTCTGTAAATTCTGCTGAAGTTGATCAACGACGACCGCCGTGACAATCACGATCCCTTTGATGACCATTTTCCAGAACGAACTGACGCCCATCATGACCATGCCGTCTTCGAGAATGCCGATGACAAACGCGCCGACAATCGTGCCGCCGATGGTGCCACGCCCGCCGGAAAGCGACGTGCCGCCGAGCACTGCGGCTGCGATGGCGTGTAATTCGAATGATTCACCGGTCATGGGATGCGATGCCACCAACTGCGACGCCCAGATCAGCCCGCCAATCGCGGAACAGAAGCCGGACACCATATAGACGAACATTTTAACGCTGTTGACGCGCACGCCGGAGAGCGTCGCGGCGCGTTCATTGCCGCCGACCGCATAGACATGCCGCCCACGCGGGGTTTTTGCGGAAACATACGCGGCGATAATCGCCACAATCGCCATCAACCAGATCGAATAGGGAATCCCCTGATTCGTAAATGGGATGCGCAGAAACGTCCCCGCGCCAATCAGCGGAAAGCCGGTGTTATGCAGCGCCGGATCGCCGACAAGATTCGGATAGGTCTGCCCCTGATGCACTAAAAGCGCCGCGCCGCGCGCAATATAGAGCGTGCCGAGCGTGCCGATAAATGGCGCGACGTTAAACTTTGTAATTAATACGCCGTTCAACGCGCCGATAAACATGCCTAACGCCAGCGTAATCAGCACGATCATCCAGACGCGGAAATAAATCGTGTAGCCGAAAAACGGCAGTCCTTTCAACAGCAAGCCGCCCGCGACCATGCCGGACAGACCGACGATTGAGCCGACCGAAAGGTCAATGCCGCCGGTCAAAATCACGAACGTCATGCCGATAGCGAGAAAGGCATAGACCGCGACGTGCCGCACCATCAGCACAATCGTCGCCGGGTCTAAAAAGTTATCCGCGCGCCAGGCGAAAAAAATGATGAGCAAAAACAGCGCGACAAATGTCCGCAACCGTAAAAGCAATAATCCGAAAGAAAGGCTTTGTTTTTTCTGTGGTATGTTGGTCATAGCTGCCATGACTGGTTTTTCTCCTTTTATCTGATTTTGTAATTAGTTAGGAGTGCCAAAGCTTGCTTTGGCAAGACGACAACGTCGCGTCAGAAAAGAGATAATTTCGCTCATTCGGGCGGCCAAAGCAAGCTTTGGCACTCCTGAGAACTGAATAATTACCTGATTTTTTTGGCTGACGCAATGTCATGTCCCACTGCGGATGCGCTGACTAAGGCGTGTTCGGTGGCTTCTGCGCGGGTAAATTCCCCCGTGATTTTTCCTTTCGACATGACAATCACCCGATCCGAAATCGCTAAAATCTCTTTTAATTCCGACGTGACAAAAATGATTCCAAGCCCCTGCGAGGCTAATTCGCCGACAATCTGGAATACTTCGGTTTTTGCGCCGACATCAATGCCGCGTGTCGGCTCATCCATCAACAGCACTTTCGGCGAGGCGAGCAGCGATTTGCCGATGACGACTTTCTGCTGATTTCCGCCGCTGAGCGAACTGACGGCGACCTGCGGACTGGAGACTTTGATGGACATTTCTTTAATCTTTTGATGAACGCTCTTTTTCTTTTTCGCTTCGTCAATATGAAATCCGGCTTTCAAGTATTTCCATAAACTCGCTAATGTCATATTGTCTTCGACTGACAGAATCGGCACCAATCCTTCGCGCTGGCGGTCTTCGGGAATCAGCGTAATGCCCTGACGAATGCGCGTATCAAGCGGGGTATGCGACATAATCGGCTGACCGTCGAGCGTGATATTCCCTGACGCTTCGGGATGCAAGCCCATCAAGCATTCAAACAATTCAGAACGCCCCGCGCCCATCAGCCCGTAAATGCCGAGAATTTCCCCCGCTCGCAGTGACAGCGAAAGATGGTCAACCGTAAATCCGCCGCCCTGACGCGGCAATGTCAGCGATTCCACGCGCAAGACCTCTTTTCCAGCGGTATGCGCTTTGGGTTTCACTGATTCAACCGAGGCTTCGCCGACCATCTGACGAATAATCCAGGGCACGTCAATGTCCTTCATCGGCTGCTCATCCCGCAGATTGCCATCTCGCAAGACCGTGATATAATCGCCGATGCGGGTTAATTCTTCGAGGCGATGCGAAATATAAATAATCGCGACGCCATGACTTTTTAACTCATTGATAATGCGGAATAACACCTCGACTTCTTCCTCGCTCAAGGCCGAAGTCGGCTCATCCATAATCAAAATATTGACATCGTGCGACAGCGCCTTGGCGATTTCGACAATCTGCTGCTGGCCGATGCGGAGGTCGCTGACGAGCGTGGAAGGATCAATCGGATGCTCAAGGCGTTCCAGCAAGGCTTTGGCGCGTTTGATCTGCGCGGCGTGATCAATCTCAGCGCGATTTTTTTTAAGCTCTCTGGCGATAAAAATATTTTCGGCGATATTCAAATTCGGAAACAAATTGAGTTCCTGAAAGATAATACCGATGCCCTGTTCTCCGGCGTCGCGCACCGATTTGAACGTCACTTCTTTCCCTTCGAGGAACATCTGGCCGGATGTCGGCTGTTCGACGCCTGCGAGGATTTTCATCAGCGTGGATTTCCCCGCGCCGTTTTCTCCGACAAGAACGTTGACTTTGCCACGATAGACGTTAAAATCCACGTTATTGAGCGCGGTCGTGCCGGGATAAAGTTTCGAAATTTTTTCTGCTCGCAAGATAACATTTTCAGGTATATTTTGGGCGGCATTCTGAGGCGTCACGATTGTCCCTCCTCGATAAATTCAAGTAGCGCCGGAGTGATTTCTTTCGCTTTTTGCGGCGTGATTGCGCCGTAGAGACGCACCGTTTTTCCTTTCGCGGTGTCGCTGGCGTCGGCATATTTCAACACTAATTCTTGATATTGACCAGCATCCGTGCCAAGCAGGTTTTTGATGGTCTCCACGAATTGAGGCTCAAGCGCACACGCCTGATTTTTGGCGCTGTTCAGTTTTTCAATCACGGCGTCGGGCATGTTGTTTTTCTTGAATTCTTCGAATGAATAGTCCGTGAGCGCGAAACACATCTGCGGTTTCAGGACAGCAAGCACGTTCTGATTGCCGCGCCGATTGAGCGAATTGGAGAGTTCAGAGAATTGCACTTGCGTATCGAATTTGTATGGCGTGCCGGAAGAGCCTTTCACGCCAGTCGTAAAGCTGATAAAATTCAGCGCGTCGCGAATGGAATAACTGGTGATAATCGGGCCAATCCAGATTGTCGCGTCCGGCGTGCCGTCATACGGAGGGAGATCAAGGCTCATCGTGCCTTTGCGCGATTTCGTGTTGATTGAAACGACGCGCCCGTCTGTTTTAATCAGAAAATTCCAGGGATAGTCGCCGCCTTCTTCGCGATAGCCGTAGTGCCGCCCCGTTTCGTCCTGTCCGTGTTGCCATTCTTCCAGCAGCGTGGCCAGATCAACCGCCTTTTCTCGAATCGCCGGAACGACCTGTCCATCCCAAATATCATTCACAACCTTATCAGCGTCAAATTTCTCGTCTTTAAAATATTCAAGCCGGTTGTCGCCCTGCGCTTTCGGAGCTTTGTTTTTGACAAGATAAAAGAAAAAATAATCGCCCTCTTTGCACCCCGACAGAAACAGCATCGCCGTGCAGAGAACCATCAACAGTATCGAAAAGATACGTGTTTTATAGAAAGTATTGAAATGTAACCGCATGTCGAGCCTTCCTCCAAATCAAACTGTTATACACAATCCTAATGTAACACAGCAGATGCTATTCGATCTCCGTGATTCCCCTCCTGGGAGGGGCTGGGGGTGGGTTCTTACATACTTGAAACCGCCGCCACAAGCACCCCACCCCTTACCCCTCCCAGGAGGGGAATCACGGAGGCGCTGCGTAACGAAGTGAAACCAGGCTTCACAAGGAAGCCTGGTTTTCCGGGGAGTTATTCTGAAAGTTTGAATGTCTCAAGTTTTGCGGCGTTGTCAGCATTGATCAGCACGCAATCCATGAGTTGTTTTTCCGGCAGGCCAGTTTTGCCTTCTTTGATGAACTTATCAGCCTGTTCGACAGCCATTTCCGCCTGGCGATAGCAAGGCTGTAACACAGTCGCCTTGATTTCGCCCGCGAGAATCGAATCGCGCACGTCGTTGCTGCCATCAAATCCGACGACGATCACATTGGCTTTGCCAGCGGCTTTCAGCGCGGCCATTGCGCCCATTGCCATCGTGTCATTCCCGCAAATGACGCCCTGCACATCCGGATGCGCCTGAAGCAAGGTCTGCATATCTTCGAAGGCTTCTTTCTGGCTCCAGTTCGAGCTTTCCTGGGCAACCATCTTCATGTCAGGATATTGATCAATGATGTCATGATAGCCTTTGGAACGAATGCCGGCGTTGGTATCGGATTCTTTGCCGACCAATTCGATATATGTCCCTTTTTCGCCCATCAGTTTCACGAATTCTTCTGCGCCAACTTGCGCGCCCTGGAAGTTATTGGAGATAATCTGCGATACCGCAACATCGGATTTCGTGATTTCGCGGTCAATCAGGAACGAAGGAATGCCCGCGTCTTTGGCTTTCTGCACGGCGGCCACTGTTGCGTCTGCGCCAGCGTTGTCTAAAATGATCGCCACGACTTTTTTGGCGATAGCGGCGTCGAACAGTTCCATCTGTTTGTTCGGATCATCGCCATGCTGCACTGACCAGACTTCATAGCCCAATTCCTGCGCTTTTGCAGCCGCCCCGTCGGCTTCAGCCCGGAAGAACGGATTGTCATGCGGCGGCATAATAATTGCGATAGTGCCTTTGCTCTCGGCAAATGCAAACGTGGCAGCAAGCAGCATGGCGGACGACAGTAATAATGTAGCTAACTTTTTCATACACTCTTCTCCTTGTGATGATTATGGTTACGTTGAACGTTGATACAAGCGGCCTGACATGAGCGAACTTCCGTTTTTGCCGAAAACACGCTATTTCGGCATACATCGCTACGAAAGTCGGACATGTTTTTCGCGCAAAGAGATAAAAATAAAAAATAATCGAAAGTGTCAAGAAAAATTTTGCAAATCTTAAAAAGAAATCAAGATCAATTCTTCTCAGGGCTAAATTATACCTGTAATGACACAACAAGTTGTGGGCAGGAAAAGCTGTCAGGCACATTCAAGATGCCTGACAGCTCTGTCTATAACGTTTTGTATCAATACGCATACCAATTACCTTTGGAACGATCATGCTGGTTTTGTAGATCGAAACTGCGTTTCGACTTACAATATACAGCAATCCTCAATGTGTTGCGAGTTTATTCCTTTTGAGACGCTTAGAGAATGGCGCACGCTGAGCGTGTCGAAGCGTGACAACTGATTAAGGATTGCGCTATCATAAACTTCTGCCAATATATGCCCGCTGGCGACCGTCGTCGCAAGCAAAAATTATAAAATCATATTATTAAATAAAAAAAAATCGAAAAAAAACGAAAATAATTCTTGACAAGAAAATAAATAAAACATTCCCATAGCACATACCAAACAAATAAAAAATATTTTGCACACCTATATAAACAAAACCTGCAAAATTGCCAAACAAGGAGATTATCACAATGGAAAACCTGCAAAGATTTCAAGGAAAAGTCGTTGTTGTCAATGGCGCGAGCCGGGGGATTGGACGGGGGATTGCGCTTCGTTTTGCGAAAGAAGGGGCGCATATCGTTGTGAGCGCAAACGAAGACCGCGTCCACAGCGTGGCCGAGGAAATTCGCACGTTAGGAAATCAGGCGTTATCTATCGTGTGCGATGTCACCAATAAAAAAGAGGTCGAGGCTCTCTATCAACAGGTCGTACAGACGTTTGGCAAGGTTGACGTGTCCATTCAGAATGCCGGGGTCATTACCATTGCAAAAATCGAAGACATGACCGAGGAAGAATGGGATAAGGTTATGGCAGTAAACACCAAAGGCGTATTCTTGTGCTGTCAGGCCGCCGCCAAAGTCATGCTTCAACAAGGCTATGGCTGTTTAATCAATACCGGCTCAGGTCAATCTAGAGATGGCTTTATTTATACGCCGCATTACGCCGCCAGCAAAATGGGCGTGATTGGAATTACTCAAAGCCTCGCCAAAGAATTAGCGCCGCGCGGCATTCGCGTGAACGCTTTCTGCCCCGGAATTATCGAAACAGACATGTGGTTATACAACGACAGCGCCTGGGGAAAATTGTTAGGCAATTATCAGCAGGGGGAATTGATTCATGAATGGGTGGATACGAAAATCCCGATGAAACGAGCAGGATCGCCGGAAGATGTGGCCGGCTTAGTGACATTTCTCGCGTCCGAAGATGCCGGTTATATCACCGGCCAGACGATCAACGTTGATGGCGGCCTGATCATGTCGTAACGCTCAGAAAGAGCGACACATTGACCGGAAAACCTTCTGGAACAATTTTACCTCGGTAGGAGGATGTCATGCTTGGGATGAAGAACCGATCATCAATGGAAACACAGATGACGCCAGGAAGCAGGCAGGCAGGCGAGGCGTTCAAGCGGATATTCGCATTTTCTCAGGGGCCGCTGATTGGGCTGATTTTGTTGTTCCTTTTCCTTTCGTTTACAACGCCGCGCTTTTTATCCGTGCGCAACTATCTGAATATTATCGATCAAGTGACCCGAAACGGGATTATGGCGTTAGGCATGACCTTTGTCATCATCATCGGCGGCATCGATCTGTCGGTCGGTTCGACATTTGTTTTAGCGATGATGACGTTTGGCGTGTTAGCGGCTGATTTTAACGTTCCCGCTCAACTTGCGATGGTCGCAGGCATTTTAGCTGCGGCTCTCGGCGGGGTCGTGAATGGCGTGCTGGTGACAAAAGCGAAATTGCCGGCATTTATTGCCACCATGGCGATGATGTCCATCGCAAGAGGCATGGCGAATATTATCTCCAATATGCAGCAACGCTATAACTTCGTACCCTGGTTCGGCGAATTAGCCACAAAAACCTATTTGGGGTTTTTCCCGCTCACCACGCTGATGTTTTTCGTGTTGATTATTGTCTGCTGGCTCTTTCTGTCATATCGGGACACTGGGCGCAAATTATACGCTATCGGCGGCAATGCTGAAGTTGCCCGGTTAGCCGGGGTTCACGTGCAAAAGCTGACTATCTGGGTGTATGTGCTGTCGGCCACATTTGCCGGATTAGCCGGAATCGTGCAAACTTCGCGCTTAGCCACCGCGCAGCCGTATGCTGGCGAGGGATATGAATTAGACGCGATTGCGGCAGTCGTCATTGGCGGGGCCAGTTTGAATGGCGGCGTCGGAACAATCGGAGGAACGGTGATCGGCGTGCTGATTACTGGAATTCTGCGAAATGGCTTGAATCTGAACGGCGTGAATGTGTATGTGCAAACGCTCTTGATTGGCGTGGTTATTGCCGTGACAGTCGCGTTCGATATTCTCAGCAAACAAAAACGATAAATACGTCAACCTCAGGAGGATTCGATGGCTGCTACGGGCAAGCATTCGAAGGGAAAAATGGGAATGTTTCGAATCGAATCAAAAAAAATCTCTGTCTGGAAGCGGGTAAAAGCGGTTGTGCGAGGGCCAATGATTGCGTTAATCGCCCTGTTTGCGGTGTTGTGTGTCACGACGCCATCTTTTTTAACTCTGCAAAATTTCATCAACATCATGAGCCAAATCACCGTATGGGGGATTCTGGCGCTTGGCATGACCTTCGTCATCATCAGCGGCGGAATTGATCTCTCGGTTGGCTTCGTGTTGTCATTTTCGACGATGGTATTCGGCTGGTCAGCGAAAATCATTGGGCTGCCAATCGGCGTGGCGATTATCCTGGCGATTTTAGCAGGGTCGTTATGCGGCTTAGCCAACGGCTTGATGGTGACGAAAGCCAAGCTTCCGGCATTTATTGCCACGTTAGCGATGTATTATATCAGCAAAGGGTTAGCGCACATTATTACAAACGGCAAGCAAGTGCTGGATTATCCAGAGTGGTTTTTAGCCTATTCATTCAAATACTACTTCAATTTTCTTTCTGTGACCACCTTTCTTTTTATCGTGTTAATCGTGGTCTGCTGGGTATTTTTAACGCATCGCGAAGCCGGGCGGAACTTATACGCGGTGGGCGGCAATGCGGAAGTCGCGCGATTGGCCGGAATCCGCGTTTCCTTAGTCACGACGGGAGCTTACGTCGTATCTGGCATGATGGCCGGGATTGCGGGCGTGGTGTATGCTTCCCGCGTCAATGCCTCGACGCCGCTCGCGGGCATGGGATATGAACTGAACGCGATTGCGATTGCCGTGATCGGCGGGGCGAGCTTGCGCGGCGGAGTGGGGACGATTGGCGGCACGGTGATCGGTGCGTTGTTTTTAGGATTTTTGATGAATGGGTTAAATCTTCATGGCATGTCTCCGCACATCCAAACAATTTCAATCGGAACGATTATTGCGGTGGCCGTCTTTTTCGATATGTTAAGCCGGCGCAAAAAATAATGTTGCTGAGGTTATACAATAACGTTATCATATAACACGTAACCTCAACACCACACTCTCAGGAGGTGATCGTGTGTGAGTTTGATGACATCCAGCGTTGCGCTGATGATGAAGGGCTGAATTCGTTCGGACAGGGAGTAATCATAAAAAATCAATCGCATCATTTTTGGGAGGATCATTATGTTTATGTTCAAAAACAAACGTGTTATCGTGGGTATGATGTTGTTTGCGTTAGCGATGGGAACGACGGCATTTGCCGCTGATAAGCTCGTACTCGGATTAGCCGTGCCGAATTTGCAGGCCGACTTTTTTAATCAGGTGAAAGAATCGGTTGCCGCCGCCGCTGAGAAACATGGCAATGTCGAGTTGATCATCGTTGACGCCCAGAATGACGGCGCAAAACAGGTCAGCCAGGTGCAGGATTTAATCACCAAAAAAATTCAGGCGCTGATCTATATTCCTGCCGGAGCAACGGCAGCCAGCGTTCCCGTAAAACTTGCCAAGGAAGCGAAAATCCCGGTCATTTGCGTAGATCGTTTCCCTCCGGATATGCCGGGCGATACGTTTATTGCCAGCGATAGCGTCAATTCGACGAAGAAACTTGGGGAATGGGTGATTGCGCAGGTTGGCGGAAAAGCAAAAGTCGCGATTATTCACGGCCAGATGGGAACGACCCCGGAAGTTGACCGTTCCAAAGGCTTCGGCGAAGCGCTGAAAGCGGCTCCAGAGATGGAAATTGTGGCGGAACAGGCGGCAGACTGGGATGCTGACAAAGCGTTTAACGTGGCGCAGGATATGTTGCAGCAAAATCCGGATATTTCGGTGTTTTTTGGCCAATGCGATACGATGGCGATTTCTGCGGCGCGGGCAGCAAAATTAGCAAATCTTGATCACCCGGTGTTGACCGTTGGGTTTGACGGCGATGTCGCAGCGTTGAAAGTCCTGAAAGACGGCGGATTCGACGCGACGATGACGCAAAAAGTTCGCGCGATGGGAGAGTTAGCCTTCCAGTCGGTGCTCGATGCGCTGGCCGGAAAAACATTGCCGAAAGAAACACTGATGGATGCTGAATTGACAACGAAAGAGAACGTTGATCAGTTTATCGCCGTGCATCCGTAATTCAGGCTGAACGCGAGGAAGCATTTCTCCCCTCTCTGAATCAAGGGAGGGGAAAAATATCAAAGTTCTCGTTCCACGCTCCGCGTGGAATGCCGCACAATCGCCGCTCTGCGGCGAAATCGGACGCGGAGCGTCCGACAAAGCAACGTTCCACGCAGAACGTGGAACGAGGGGAAAAAGAACGACGACCATCAATGCAATGAGTGTATTTCCTTTACAGATTAGGAGGCTGCGGGCGCACCATGAAAGGCATGCATAACGATACTCCCCAACAACATCAAGGACTGGCGATTCGGCAGATTACCAAAACCTACCCCGGCGTCAAAGCTGTGCAGGATGTGAGTCTTGACGTTTATCCTGGCGAGGTGCTTGCGCTGTTAGGAGAAAACGGCGCGGGGAAATCCACGTTAAATGCGGTGATTGCAGGCTTGATCCAGCCTGATCCGGGAGCGCAGATGTTTTGGAACGGCAAGCCCTATGCTCCTGCTTCGCCCCGCGAGGCAATGGCGGCGCAAATTGCCTTAATCCATCAGGAGATGCGATTGCTGCCAGAATTGACCATTGCCGAAAACGTCTTTGTTGGCCGTATTCGTACCAAACAGGGAGGCTTTGTTGATCGCAACACCATGATTCGCCTGGCAGAAGCAGAACTCCAGCGATTAGGCATGAATATCCCGGCGACCGAGCGGGTGGCAACGCTCACTGTGGCGGCGCAGCAGCAAGTCGAGATTGCCAAAGCGCTGACCTCTCACGCTCGCTTGATTTTGTTGGATGAACCAACTGCCGCGTTAGGCGGCGAAGAGACGGAACGGTTATTCGAGCAAATCCGACGGCTGCGCAAAGAAGGCGTCTCTTTTACGTATGTCAGCCACCGCCTCGATGAAATTGCTCAGATTGCCGACCGCATCGCCGTCATGCGTGATGGGCAGTTAGTCGCTGTTCATGATACGGCGGATGTTCCGGTAAGAACGCTGGTAGAAGAAATGGTGGGACGGAAAATCGAACGCCTCTTTCCGGACCTGCCTGAGCCGTCTCGACGAGAAGTCTTAAAGGTGGAGAATTTATCTTCATTCGAAGGGGCGTTTAACGATATTACATTCAGCGTAAATGCGGGCGAAATCTTCGGCATTGCCGGAATTGTTGGCGCAGGACGGACAGAGCTTGTGCGAGCGATTGCCGGAGCAGACCCAATCGCCACTGGCACGATCTCGGTCGAGGGCGCGAAAATTTCTCATCGCGGCCCGGCGGGAGCGATGCAAGCCGGGATCGTCATGGTGCCGGAAGATCGCAAGACGCAGGGGTTGGTGCTGGATCAAACACTCTCGGAAAATATTGCGCTGCCCAACCATGATCAAATTGCCACGCACGGTTGGCTTGCTCCAAAGCGCATGACCAAATTTGCCAGAGAAGCGATTCGCATATTTGGCGTGAAAGGCCATGCGCAACAACGCGCCTTAGAACTTTCTGGCGGAAATCAACAAAAAGTGGTCGTTGCCAAATGGGTGTCGCGCAATCCCAAAATTGTGATTTTAGATGAACCCACGCGAGGGATTGATGTGGGCGCTCGATATGAGATTTATACGGTCATTACGGAACTTGCCAAGTCTGGCATGGCGGTGGTCATCGTCAGCTCCGACTTAGACGAAGTTTTAGGCATGTCGCACCGCGTCATGGCGCTGAGTCGCGGCAAACAACGGGGCATTTTAGACCGCAAAGATGCCAATAGCGTCGCAATTATGGAACTTGCAACATCATAAATCATTACCGCAGGTTTACAGAGAAGAGGTGCTTCTCTGCATGTTCTGCAAGACCTTTTAGAGGAGATAATTAATATGTTCAGCATGGAGTGGTTTCGTTTGGATGGACAGAATGCTTTTGTGACAGGCGCAGGCAGCGGGATTGGACAGGGAATGGCGATTGGATTAGCGCAGGCTGGCGCACATGTCGCATGTTTCGATTTATCTGCCAGCGCCGGGCTTGATGAAACGGTGAGTGAAATTCAGAAATGCGGACGGAAAGCGTTGCGCTTAACCGGCGATGTGACGAATGCAACTGACCTGCAATCCGCGATTACGGCACTTACCAAAGAATTCGGCTCGCTGGAAGTCGCAATCAATTGCGCCGGCATTGCCAATGCCACTGCCGCCGAAGAGATGCCGCTCGAACAGTGGCAGCGCATGATGAATATCAATCTGACAGGGGTCTTCTTATCATGCCAGGCCGAAGCGCGGGTCATGCTGCCACGCAAATGTGGTTCGATTATCAACATTGCGTCAATGTCGGGCGTGATCGTCAACCGCGGGTTGCTGCAAGCGCATTACAACAGTTCGAAAGCCGCTGTCATTCATCTCACGAAAAGTCTGGCGATGGAGTGGAGTGACAAGGGAATTCGCGTGAATGCGATCAGTCCTGGCTACACGCTCACGCCGATGAATAAACGCCCTGAAGTTGCGGAACAACTCAAAATTTTTGCGGCTGACACGCCTGTGGGACGCATTGCTTCGGTAGATGAAATGGTTGGCCCGGCGATTTTCCTCGCCAGCCAGGCATCCTCATTTTGCACAGGCGTCAACCTCCTGGTTGATGGCGGTTTCGTCTGCTGGTAAGTATGAAATAGAACCGGTTGAAGAGGATCAGATTATGACCAGACATCTCAATCCGCACATCGAAAAGATCATCAATGACACTCCATACTTGCCATTGGCGTTTCAGTCAATCTTAACCACTGATACGTATTTTGCTGCGAATGAGGACATTATTGATTGCCTCTGTTTCGAGCGCGAAGGGTTTGATATCAAAAGCAATTTTATCGTCAAACACGACAATTGGCAGCCGACGATTCTCATGCTCGCCACGCATAAGGGGGTAACGATTCTGGTCGAAGGCGGCTCGAAAATCTCAGATGTGTTATTTGGCTATCGCCTGACGCATATCCCCTATGCCCATATTATCAGCATCGAACTCGATGTGTGTATGTTAAATGGAAGATTGGTGATTTCAACCGGCGAAGGCACAGAAAAACATGCGGTGATTCAGTTCAACACTGCGAAGTATTATCAAGAGTGCGAACGCTTTATGGGAACGCTCAGGAAAAAAATATTTGGCGAAGCGTAAGCGTCTCAAATCAGGTAACTAATACCAACTGTGGTGAAATCGATCATCTATCGTAGGGCGAAACTGTGTTTCGCCCTCGTCAAAACACAGTTTCGACAGACAAATTTATGATCTTTTCAAACGCAATTGATGTAATTAACTCATGTTACGCAGCCGATTCGAGACGAATGACCGCACACTCCCCTCCGGGGAGGGGTTGGGGGTGGGTTCTTGACACGAGCAATCACTCACGGACGAACCCACCCCTTGCCCCTCCCAGGAGGGGAATTGTCGGCGGCGCTGCGTAACATCAGNGGGTTCTTGACACGAGCAATCACTCACGGACGAACCCACCCCTTGCCCCTCCCAGGAGGGGAATTGTCGGCGGCGCTGCGTAACATCAGTAATTAAGAAAAAAAGGCTCTTACCACCCGATACGTTCTTTGCGGCCTGTTCGTGGGATTCAAGAATGCGCGGAGGGAAGAGGTTGAAGGAGCAACAGATTATGGCAAACGAATTTGGCTTGGATTATGAGCAGATCGAGCAGAAAGCCAAAGAGATTCGCAAAAAAATTATTATGATGAATTCGCGGGCTGGCCAGGGGCATACTGGCGCGGACTTATCGGAGACAGATATTCTCTCATCCCTCTTTTTCAGAATACTCAACACGAATAAACAACATCTCAGCGATCCGGATCGCGACCGGTTTATTTTGAGTAAAGGGCATGGCGTCGGCGGATTCTACTGCATGTTAGCGGAGGCTGGATATATTGACGAATCCGACCTGGAAACCTATCTGCAATTTGACTCCAAACTGCCCGGGCATCCGGTGCGGCAGAAAACGCCGGGCGTGGAACTGAACACCGGCGCGTTGGGGCATGGCCTGCCGGTTGGCGTCGGATTGGCGCTAAGCGCGAAGATGAGCGGACGCAAATTCCGCGTGTTTGTGCTGACCGGCGACGGCGAGCTTCAGGAAGGTTCGGTCTGGGAAGCGGCGATGTGCGCGGCGCATTTTAAATTAGATAATCTGATTATCATCGTTGACCGCAATACGCTGCAACTGGCTGATCGCACCGAAAAAATCATGGCGCTTGAACCGCTTACGGACAAATGGAAGGCGTTCGGCTGCGATGTGCATGAAACGGACGGCAACGATGCCGCGAAGTTTGTTGAAACCGTTGAAGGTTTGAACCTTCAAAACGGGAAGCCGCATGTCGTGATCGCCAAAACCATCAAAGGCAAAGGAGTGTCGTTTATTGAAGATCAGCCAGCCTGGCATCATAAAATTCCGGTCGGCGACGAAATCGCCCTTGCCATAGAGGAGCTTGAATAATGAACACACAGGAAAAAATTGATTTGCGCGACACCATGGTGCAAACGCTGATTGAAGCTGTTGATCAGCAGATCAATGTCGCGGTCGCGGTGAGCGATTCGACCAGCACGGCGAAGATTGCGCCATTTCAGAAAAAATTTCCGGAACGATTAGTAAATGTCGGCATCGCCGAGCAGAATTTAGTCGGCGTGGCCACCGGCTTAGCGTTAGGCGGTTATGTCGTTGTGACGACGAATGCCGCGCCATTTTTAGTCGGACGGGCGAATGAACAGGTGAAAAACGATGTCTGTTATTCGCAGACGAATGTCAAGCTCGTCGGCCTGAATGCGGGCGTCTGCTATGGGCCGTTAGCCAGCACGCACCACGCGATTGACGATCTTTCGATTATGCGCGGATTCGGCAATATCCAGATTTTCGCGCCATCTGACGCGGTCGAAACCAGAGAAATTTTCCGCTACGCGCTGCGCTATAACGGGCCGGTCTATATCCGCATGGACAGCGCCAAATTCCCGACATTTCATGAAGAAGATTACCGTTTTGAGCCGGGCAAAGTGGACGTGCTGCGCGAGGGAAACGCGGTCACGATCATCGCGGTCGGCTCGGTCGTGCATGAAGCGATGGCCGCCGCGCAGGAACTCGCCGCGCAATCTTTTTCCGCCGAAGTCCTGAATATTTCCTCCATTCGGCCATTACAGCCGCAGCGCATTATCGAATCGCTGCAAAAAACGAAGCGCGTCATCACGGTTGAAGAACACTCGCTGCATGGCGGACTTGGCAGCATTGTGTCGGAAATAATCGCCGATAACGGGCTGCAAGCCATAAGCGTTCGCTTAGGGATTACGGAAGGGCAATTTTCGAAAGCCGGCCCGCGCGACAAAATCCGCGCCTATTACAAAATTGATAAACAGGGCATCGTAGAAACGGCTCGCAAAATGATGGGAAATTAAACGTCTCTTCGTTCATTGAGAACGCTACGAACTAAGCTGTCAGACACCTTTAAGGTGTCTGACAGCTTTTTCTCGACCACAACGTGTATGCAACAATATATTTTAGCGATAGACCAGGGCACCAGCGGCACGAAAAGCGTGCTTTTCAACTCGCGCGGCGAAATTGCGGCGAAAGCGACCGCGCCGTTAGCCTCGTATTTCCCGCAAGTCGGATTTGTGGAACAGCAGCCCGAAGAAATTTACCAGAGCGTCCTGAATTCAGTACGCGCCTGTTTACAGAATTTTACGGAAATCGGCGGCAATCCGAAAGACATTGTGGCCTGTGGCATTTCGAATCAGCGCGAAACGTTCGTTGTCTGGGATAAAGCGGGAGCACCGCTCTCCAATGCAGTCGTCTGGCAATGTAAACGCTCGGTGGAAGTGTGCGAACGCCTGAAAAAAGCGGGCATTGAACCGGAAGTCACGAGCCGAACAGGTTTGATTATTGACCCGTATTTTTCAGGCACGAAATTGATCTGGCTGCATGAACGCGATCAGCGCGTCAAAGAAGCAATTGACAGCGGAAACGCCTATTTCGGCACGGTGGATGCGTGGCTGCTGTTCAAAATGACGCATGGGCAGCGTTACGCGACCGATTACACGAACGCCTGCCGCACATTATTCTTCAACATCAACGATCTCTGCTGGGATGCCTATCTGCTCGAACAATTCGGCCTGAGTCGCTTAAACCTGCCTGAGCCGCATCCATCTTCATACCCGTATGGCGCAACCGATTTCGACGGCTTGCTGCCCGCGCCGATTCCGATTTCGGCAATGATTGGCGATTCTCACGCGGCGGCGTTCGGCGAAGGCTGTTTCATCTCTGGAACGGCGAAAGCGACGTTAGGCACGGGGTCTTCGATTATGATGAATACCGGCAGCCAGCGCGTCAATTCGCAGACCGGCATGGTCTCCACGATTTGCTGGAGCGCGAAAGACCGCGTAGATTACGCGCTGGAAGGGATTATCGTCACCTGCGGCGCAACGATTGTCTGGCTGCGCGATCAGCTTGGGCTGTTCGAACATAGCCGCGACACAGAAGCCATCGCGCGCTCTGTGCCTGATAATCAGGGCGTGCATATCGTTCCGGCGTTCAGCGGCATGGGCGCGCCGCATTGGAAAATGGATGCGAAAGCCGCCATTGTGGGCTTGACGTTTGGAACAAACAAACATCATGTTGTCCGCGCGGCGTTGGAATCTATTCCATTCCAGATTAAAGACGTGATCGCCGCGATGGAAACCGACAGCGGCCTGAAATTGCAGGCGTTAAATGTTGACGGCGGCATTACCGCCAATCAGTTTGTGATGCAAACTCTGACTGACCTGCTCGATACGCCGGTTGTCAATATCGGCATCGAAGAAGTCTCCGCGCTCGGCGCTGCGTATCTGGCAGGCTTGGAATCCGGCGTGTTTGCGAATATCGAAGCGCTGCAAGCATTGTCGAAAAATATGAAAACGTTCACTCCTGGAACTGAGCAGGCCAGAGTGCTCAAGGAGCATGAAGCCTGGGAAAAAGATGTGAAACACGCCCTGAGCAGATGATGACGAAAATGCGATCAGGCAACTGCTGCGTCTCTGACCGTTTAGCCGGAATTAACAGGCGGAACAGGACGGGGAATTGACAGATCGTTTCGTAAATTTTGCTTGACAGTTTTGATTGTGTGATATTTACAGCGATTGTCGAAAATTCAGAGGCGTGCATTTTACGGAACATTTCGTTTGAACAAGCAAGGAGAAACTTATGAAAAAAGGTATTCGTTTCTTAATGGCAGGGTTGCTTTGCTTGGGATTATTCCCGGCGGTTGTTGGAGCGCAGGCCACATTTGATCAGGGGGCATTGATTAAACCGATTGATAAACCAGTGAAACTTGTCTTTATCCCGAAAGTCGTTCATCCCTGGTATGATGTCGTGCGCGCGGGGGCTGAAAAGGCTGCCGCAGAATTCAAAGAACGCGGAATTACGGTCGAAGTTCGATTTGATGCTCCGCCAGTTGCGGATATTAGCGAACATTTGAAAAAAATCGAAGCGAACATCAGCGCCCGCCCGGATGGCCTGGCGATTGCCTGCTTAGACCCGGCCACCAACACCCAGTTAATCAACGACGCCGTCAATGCTGGCTTGAATGTCATTACGTTTGATACCGATGCGCCGCAAAGCCTCCGACCATTGTATGTCGGACATGCCAACAATTTTCAGGATGGCTACGATCTCGGCGAATATCTTGCCAAAGCAATCGGCGGCAAAGGGAAAGTCGGCATTTTAAGCGGCTCGCTGACTGCGCCGAATCATGTTGAGCGCGTGAATGGGTTCAAAAAAGCGATGGAAAATTACAAAGACATTCAAATCGTGTTCGAACAGCCGGATAACGATGACTTGCAAAAGGCGGTTGATTTGACCGAAAGCGCCTTACAAGCCAACCCCGATCTGAATGGCATTTTCTGCTGCAACGCCTCAAATCCGATTGGCGCGGCGCAAGCGATTAAAAATGCCGGAAAAGTCGGTCAGGTGCATATCGTCGGCATGGATGATCTACCAGAAACGCTGCAATTTATCAAAGATGGCGTGATTGATGTCGTGAAAGCGCAACGTCAGTGGGATATCGGCTATTGGAGCGTGGTGTACATGGTTGCAAAAGTTCAGGGACATACAATTCCGAAAGAACACGCAACAGGTTCCCAATTCCTGACAAAAGATGATTTAAAATAACTGCAAGATGTGCATGACAGACGAAAAACGCCCGACAGAGTTTGTCTGTCGGGCGTTTTGCTTATCGCGTTATTCAGCAGCAGTGAGTGGCCGACAGGAGTGTCAAATCTTGATTTGACAGCGGAATCAAGATTTCGCACTTCTTTAGGGAGTTCAATCGTGGAAAATAAGGCTCAGGTTGCCGCATTAGAAGTGCAACACATCTCGAAACATTTTCCGGGCGTGCAGGCGTTGAGCGATGTTAGCGTGTCGCTGTATGCGGGCGAAGTTCATGCGATTATCGGCAAGAACGGCGCGGGCAAAAGTACGTTGATGAGCATTATTTTCGGCTTGTTCCAGCCGGATAGCGGCGCAATTCTCCGGGGTGGAACGCCGGTGAAAATTCATCGTCCGGTTGACGCGCAGCATCTCGGCATCGGAATTGTCCCGCAGGAACTCAATTTAGTCCCGCAGTTGTCCGTCATGGAAAATATTACGCTGGGAATGTCGCCCTGCAAAATTCCGCATCTTCAAATAGATTGGAAACGCATGGAAACGCAAGCCAATCACGCCTTAGCGCAGATCGGCGAGTTCATTGCGCCTCGTTCAATTGTTGCCAATTTAAGCGCCGCGCAGCAGCAGCTTGTGCAAATTGCCAGAGCTATCGCCTTTGGCGCGAAAATTTTGATTTTTGACGAACCAACGGCGAGTTTAGCGCTTCACGAAACGGAAAATCTGTTCAAGGTTATCAAACAATTTCAAACGCAAGGCGGATCGGTTTTTTATATTTCTCATCGTTTAGAGGAAATTCTTGAAATTGCCGACCGGGTGACTGTGATGCGCGATGGGCGGAACGTGAAGGAATTGGAGGCGCGACACACGAATTTGCACGAAATGGTCACGCACATGGTCGGACGCGAGCTTGAAGAGACGCGGAGTGCTGCCGCATTCAAGCCCACAGAAAAACAGGTCGTCTTACAAGCTGAGCGTCTCTCGCGCAAGGGCGAATTTCAGGATATTAGCTTCGAATTACATGCGGGAGAAATTCTTGGGCTGGCAGGTCTGGCCGGTTCTGGCCGAACTGAGTTAGTGCGCTGTCTTTATGGCGACACCTCTCCGGATTCTGGAAGCCTGTTCGTTCACACCCAAAAAGTTTCCTACCGTTCCCCGCAGCAGGCGATTCGAGACCGCCTGGCCTACGTGCCGGAAGAGCGGCGAAAATTGGGAATTTTCCCGCTGCTCGATACGCGTGAAAACATTACGATCCCCATTTTAGACCGGTTACGCCGCTTCTTTCGCATAGATCGCCGCAAAGAATACGCATCCGCGCAAGAATACGCGCAAAAACTTGACATCCGCATGTCGCATTTTCATCAGCAAATCCAGCATTTAAGCGGCGGAAACCAACAAAAAGCGATTTTAGCGCGATGGCTGCTCACGGATTGTAAAATCTTAATTTTAGACGAGCCGACCAGAGGAATTGATGTCAATGCCAAGGCCGAGATTTATATGCAATTAAGCCGCCTTGCCGAACAGGGCATTGCGATGATTTTTATTTCTTCCGAACTGCAAGAAGTCATTAATATCGCTGACCGCATCTTGATTCTGCATGAAGGCAAACTTAAAGGCGAGGTGCTTGCGCATCAGACGAATCAGACCGAAATTTTACGAATTGCGCTGAGCTAAATGGATAAGAAACAATTATGGAACAATTGTATCGAAAAGACGAACGTGGAATGGTAAAACGATTTTTTCAGGTCAAGGAAAGCGGCATTCTGCTCGCGCTGATTTGCTTGTGCCTCGGATTAAGCCTGACAACGACCACCTTTCTTTCTCAGTATAATATCGGGATTGTAATCCGCCAGGTGTCGTTCGTGGCGATTGTCGCGCTGGGAGAAACGTTAGTGTTGCTTTTAGGCGGAATTGATCTTTCTGTCGGAGCGACGGCGGGTTTGAGCAGCATTCTTGGGGCGTTGTTAATGACGGCGGTTAAGCTTGATCCGTACCTCTGCCTTGCGCTGGCGATGGTCATCGGCGCGTTATTCGGCGCGTTAAACGGCGTGCTGATTGCGCTCGTCAAGCTCAATCCGTTTATCGTCACGCTCGCGATGGGGGAAATTTACGCTGGCGCGATTTTGGTGATTACAAAAGGCTATCCGGTATTGGGCATTCCGCCGAAATTTACATTTTTGGGGCAAGGGATGCTTGGGCCGGTGCCCGTGCCTGTGATTATCATGCTCGTGATCACAGTGATTTTAGCGCATATCCTGCATAATACGCCCTATGGCCGAAGAATTTATGCCATTGGAGGCAACCCATTCGCCTCGCGATTAGTCGGAATTCCTGTGGAACAGATTAAAATCAGCGTGTATGCCATCTCCGGTATGTTATCCGCATTGGCTGGCATTTTGTTTGTTAGCCGCATGAACGCGGGACAGCCGTCCATTGGCCAGGGTTGGCTTATGCCTGCGATTACTGCCGCGATTATCGGCGGAACGTCATTAAGTGGAGGAGAAGGAACGATTTTGGGAACGATTCTCGGCGCTGTCTTTATGGGAATTCTGGCCAACGGGATTGTCTTATTAGGGATTTCGGCATACTGGGAACGCGTGATTATTGGAGCAGTCGTGTTAGTTGCTGTGGTTATTGATATTTTACGAAGCAGAAAAAAATAACAGGAAGAACAAGATGAAAATGAAAATCACGATTCAAACGAAATTGCTGACATTATGCATTCTGTTGCTTCTACTAACCGCTACCGGCATCTCAGTGGCGTACTATTTCCTGACAAAGCAGGAAAAACGGTCAGAATCCCAGCAGCGCATCCAGATTGCGTTTGATGTGATCTTGAATGATTGGAAGACGCGCGTGACCGCCTACCAAAAACAATTTGAGCGCTTTTTGGCGGCTGATACGCTGCGATGGACCACTTCTCCCTATAATCAGGACAAAAACATTCTCAGCACGATTGGGTTCATGAAAGGCCAACTTTCGAAAGGGGCAGATGAACTTCAACAATTTGGGCAATTGGTCGAGGCGGATGAGGTGGCATTATACGGGCTTGATAAGCGCTTATTACTCCTTTCCCATAACAGTCAGCAGCAGAACATAGCAGGCGCGTATGTCGCGATAGATACCGGCGAAAATCTGTATTTGCCGGTAGAAGCCTTATTAGAAACCCAGCAGGTTACGGCGACGAAACTGACCATTGCAGACGCCTTGCGCCTCCGTCCGGAATTACAAGGGCGCACATTATCTGAGGAAATCACGTTGCCTGAGGGAATAAAAGAATCGTATGCGGGCGATATCCCCAAAGAAATTTCCGTGCAGATGTTTGGCGAAAAAGGGCGTTTTGGAATACAGGTGATTGCGCCGGTCTACCATCGCGAAAATCTGTCCGGGGTACTGGTCGGAACGTTTGTGTTTCCTCAAAGCCTGGCAGAACATTACGCTTTTCTGAGTAAAACTGAAGTCAATATCTTCGCGGGGACCGTTCGAAGTATCGGCACTTTGCAGCCTCAAATGGAATTGCCGTTGGAGAGCCTCAAACAATCTGCAAGCTGCGATATTCTGAATCCAGCGGTTTCCTCTATTCAGATCGCCTTGAAACGTTTTGACATGTTGTCCTATTACCAGGGACAATGCACGGTCAAAAACAACGCCGGAGACATCATTGGAGCGATCACGATCAGTCTTTCGCAGGATATTGAGCAACAGGCGATCAGGAAAATGCTGAATGCGGTCGTCATGATTGGCGCGATTGCGGTGATCATCACGTTCGTCCTGGTTGCCTTCTTCAGCCGGAAAAGCATCCAATTCCTGCAACAATTGATTATCTCAATTGACCGGCTTTCAAAAGGAGAGATCCCGGGGAAGATCACGACAACACAGCGCGGGGAATTTCACGACATCAAGCACAACCTGAATTCATTGATCGAGGCCACCGATTTGACGGCTCGCATTGCCGAAGACATTGCGGCAGGCCAACTCGCGATGACCACGCAAAGCAGGTCGGAACATGATCGTTTAATGAATGCCTTGCAAACCATGATTTTCAGCTTGCGGAATGTCTCCACCGTCGCAGAAGAAATCGCTTCGGGCAACCTGACGATTGAAGTGCGCGAGCGGTCGGCAAACGACACGTTAATGCATGCGCTGGCCGCGATGGTGACAAAATTAAATAGCATCGTATTTGAGGTAAAATCTGCAAT
This sequence comes from Candidatus Moduliflexus flocculans, assembly GCA_000739515.1. Classification (GTDB taxonomy): domain Bacteria; phylum Moduliflexota; class Moduliflexia; order Moduliflexales; family Moduliflexaceae; genus Moduliflexus; species Moduliflexus flocculans. The sequence continues at coordinate 150,809 of DF820459.1, read as the reverse complement.
TCTTTCGGTTTCCACCAGAAGCCAGGATATTAGTTCCATTGCCGCTCAGATATCGCAAGGCGCTTCGGAACAAGCGGCATCAATGGAAGAAGCGTCAGCCTCAATGGAACAAATGACTGCGAATATTCGTCAAAATGCCGATAATGCCAAAGTGGCGGAGCGCATGGCCATTGAGTCGGCTGAAGATGCCAAAGAGGGCGGAAGGGCGGTCGCTGAAACGATCAACGCGATGCGTAAGATTGCGGAACGGATTTCCGTGATTCAAGAAATTGCAATGCAAACTCACATTTTATCCATGAATGCGACGATCGAAACCGCCAAAGCGCAGGAATTCGGCAAGGGCTTTGCTGTTGTCGCCTCGGAAGTTCGCAATCTTGCGCAACGAAGCCGAGAGGCTGCCGATGAAATTGAGGAATTAGTGAAACGATGCGTCGCGATTTCCGAGCAAGCGGGAACTGTCTTGCAACGGTTAGTTCCGAACAGTGAAAAGACTGCCGAGCTTGTGCAGGAAATCAACGCCGCCAGCAATGAACAAGCCTCCGGGTCTGAGCAGATCAATAATGCGATTCAGCAATTAGATCAGGTGATTCAACGGAATGCCGCGACCGCCGAAGAGATGGCCTCCGCGTTTGAGCAATTATCCTCTCAAGCCGGGGTTCTTCAGCAAGTCATTGAATTCTTTACCGTAAAAGAGCGTTCCCTCGAAAAACCCACAGACGCGGAAACAGACCTCATCGCGGCGCTGCGAAATGTCTTGGGAACCAAAGATATGAATGAACAGGTGGTAACAACATTAGCGAAGGCTATTGCGGATATGCGAACATCAGGACAGCTCAATAAACCCCAGGCTGAGGCAACAGCCTCGCGCGACCATAAGCCTTCGACCAGGCAAACGTCGAGAATATCGCCAGAGAGCGTCAGTGATGATCTCGATGACGAATTTGAGCGGTTTTGAAAATAGAAATGACGATGTTTTAAAGGAACTCGCTTTTTATAAGTGCCATTCACGATACTTATAAAAACGATTCAGGAGTGATTGTATTTATGCTGCTTGCTGAACAACGACGGGTAAAAATTCTTGAACTGCTTGAAGAGGAAGGCAGCGCCAGGGTCAGCTACCTCAGCAAAACGTTCGATGTGTCAGAGCCGACGATCCGGCAAGATTTAGAAAAATTAGAGGCTGAGGGATATATTGTGCGCGAACATGGCGGGGCGTTTTTAAAAAGCGTTCCCCAGCAAGTCGGCAGTTTGTCGCTTCAGCATCAGGAAAACATTGATAAGAAAAGCCGGATCGGGAAAAAAGCGACGGAATTTATTGAGGATTGGGATTCCATCATTCTTGATTCCGGTTCGACCGTCACGGAAGTGGCGAAAAATCTGACGGAAAAGCAACATCTCAAAATTATTACCAATGCCCTCAACATCGCGTTGATGCTTGGTTCACACCCTTTTTTCGAAGTCCATGTCACCGGCGGGGAATTTAAAGCGCCCACGCTTTCGCTGACTGGCGAAAAAGCCGCCGGATTTTTCCGCCAGTTGCATGTGGATAAATTATTTTTAGCCTCTGCCGGCATTTCCTGGAAAGCCGGATTGACGTATCCCGGTTTAAGCGATCTGCCGGTCAAAAAAGCGATGATCGAATCCGCCAGCGAAGTTTATCTTGTCGCCGATTCCACGAAAATTGGCAATGCCGCCTTTGCGTCGCTTGGAGGCCTGGAATTGATCCATTATTTCATCACTGACGATGGGATTTCCGAGGAAGACAAGAAGATGTTCGAAAGCAAAGGCGTACGCGTGATTATCGCGTAAGATAAAGAGACCTCACAGGTTTTTGAAACCTATGAGGTCTCTTTATCTTCCAAAAATATTTTCCGCATGACGAAAACCGCGTAAATTTCCCTCTTTCCTTCTGAATGTCAGCAAACACGTGAATCGCCGATTTTATCGAATCGCCCTACAATATTCAGGAGGAATTTTTATGTCATACGTATCGAAAGACGCCACGCTTTCCAATTCGCCGACGGTTTTTGAAAAATTGACCACGCTCAATTATGGGCCATTATTGCTCCGAACGCCGCAAAAACTTTTCGAAAAAATTCAAGCTGAAGAAGATTTGGACGCGCAGATTCAATATTTTGCGATCTACGCGCTGATGTTTTCGACCGCCTATGGGTTTTTATTAGGGATGTACGCGAGCGGATTTCAAATTCTCGCCAGCATGATCAAGATTCCGCTGCTTTTTTTCGGAACGTTATTACTCTGCCTGCCTTCGTTGTACGTGTTTAATGTCTTGTTAGGATCGCAACTGTCATTCCGGCAAACGCTAACCATTCTGTTAGCGTCAACGTACCTGATGAGCGCGATTCTCGCCTCATTCGCGCCGATTCTTTTCTTTTTCATCTTAACCACCTCGGATCGCCCGTTCGTCTCGCTCGCGACCTTCGGCACATGCAGCATCGCCGGGTTTTTCGCGCTGATGTTCGTCTGGAAAGCGATGCGCTTTTTAGCCGAAAAAAATCAGACAGACAGCAGCGTCCGCGTCCTGCTGATCTGGTCGCTGATTTATGCAATTGTCGGCACGCAGTTCGCCTGGGGCTTGCGCCCGTTCATCGGTCAAAAAGGGGTGTTTATGCTCTTCCGCGCCCTTGAAGGCAATATTTACGTCGCCGTGTTCCGAACCATCAGAACCCTGCTCGGCCTGTAATCCCTCTGTTACGTCGAGAGACGCGCGACCGCGCGTCTCTACGTTGAAAAAATATGATCGCATACGTTAATACGCAATTGTTGCGAATATACCGAAAACGCCGGATATTGCGTCGTCAGATTGTTCCGCTCTGGCGCAGATATTCCTGGTATTTGTTTGGGGTATGCGGAGTGTGCTGTTTGGTTGCTGGATATGTTTTTTTCGAGCCGTACTGGCTGAAAATCACGACCATTCCGCATGTCAGCCCCGATATTCCGTCAGGGTTTGACGGCGCAAAAATCGTCTTTCTGACAGATATTCATCATGGCCGCTTTTTTCCCATGCCGCGCCTGCAAAAGATGGTAAAAACGGTCAATGCCTTGCAGCCCGACATTGTGCTGTTTGGCGGCGATTATTATCAATGGAACAAGAAATATATTGAACCCTGTTTCGCGGAATTGGCGAAAATTGACGCGCCGCTTGGCAAATTCGGCGTGTTCGGCAACCATGACTATTTAGAAAATTTTTTGGCAGTGGCGACTCCGGCCAGAATTCGCGCGGAGATTCAACCATTGGATAATCAGGCGTATTGGGTGATGAGAGGCGGCGACCGCATCAAAATCGGCGGCGTCGGAGACTGGCAGGAATCGTCGCAAGATTTGCGCCCAACCGTGCAGGATGCGACAGAAGGCGATTTTGTGTTGCTTGTGTCGCATAATCCCGAATACGCCGAATTCATCCGCACTCGCAAGATTGATCTGGTGTTCAGCGGGCATACGCACGGCGGACAAATGACGTTGTTCGGTTTCTGGGCGCCCGCGCCTTTCATGCACTTTGGCCTGAAATACAAACGCGGCCTCGTTCACGCGCCATGTACGGATGTATTCATCAGCAACGGCATCGGCGTGACAGGGCTGCCAGTCAGGTTTTTTGCTCGCCCTGAAATTGTCGTGCTGACACTGAGCCGCCAGCAATAACCTAAGCTGTCAGACACGTCAAACGTGTCTGACAGCTTGCCGACTAATCCAATAAATACGTTTCCACCAACGTGACTGCCGGTTGACTTTCATTGGGCGGCGTTTCGTCGTCAACTGTGGTGACGCGATAATAATAGCGTTTCTTTTCTTGCGCCGTCGCGTCTTCGTAGGTGGCGTTCAAAACCGGCACACTATTCAAGCGCACAAACTCGCCATCTTTCTGTTCGCTGCGGTACACATTGAACCCGGCGAAATCACTGACTTGCGTCTGATTCCAGTGCAAATTGACCGTTTTTCCCAAATAGACGCCCACTAAACCACTCGGCGCGGCTGGTGGGATGGTATCGAGCGGCGTGACAGAGACCGCCTCGGAAAGATTGCGCGCGGCGGACTCTGAAGAGGCCGAAGCGACTGCTTGAATTGCGTACATATACTGTTGTTTGTTCGTCAAATTCTGATCGATAAAATTCGTCTGCGTTGCCGGAAGCGCAACCGTCGGCGTGTTCGAAAATTGCTCCCCAGCGACAGCGCGAAAGACGCGGTATTCGGCAAGATGGCGCGCCTTTCGTCCATCCTGAGTTAACAGCGGCGGATTCCAGGATAATTCAACGGTTCGATCACCGGGCTTCGCCTGAAGATCGCGCGGCGGCATCAGCGGTTTCACAATTTCCACGACCGTCCCGGTCGCCAACGTGCTTTTGCGATGCTTGCGATCCGTCATCTCAATCTGGTATGCATAACGCGCGCCCTCATCAAGCGTGGCCGTCCGTTTGTTGTCTTTCTCCCCCACTTCAAACGTTCCGTTATCAGTAAACGCATACGAGCCATCCGGCTGTTGAACCTCTTGCGGAGAAACCACCGCTAATTTGAGCGCAGCGTTCGAACTTGTCGTTAGAACCTCAGGCAATTTGTCATACGCGACATCAAATATTTTCTCCATCGTGCGCTGGCGTTCCTGGACATGTTGCGCAATCGTCTCAACCGCCGGCAGCGATAACTGCGTCAACAACGTCATGCGCGACGCGCTCTGCGTTTCGCTGCTCGCCACGTCAATAAAATCAATCGCAATCTGCTGGGGCGCTCCGTCAGCGCGTTTCGGGAAAAACAGGCCAACTTGAGTCGCCGCTTTCAGGCCGCTCTCTGTCATGTCTCCTGTTTCGCTGCGTTGCGCGAATATGCTTTGCAAATCAAGGTCATACGTCTTCCATTCTGCCGACGCCGCTAACGGAATATGCGCGGCGCGTGTTAAGCGTTCCGGCGATATCGTTTCAGCGGCTAAGGAGGTCAACGGATTATCATGCGCTAAAAAATAGACCTCGCCGCCATCTGCCGCCAATATCCTGAAACGAGCGAATTGCGCGTCTTTCGCGGCGATCTGCTGGCCAGGTTTCGATGCCAGCAAAATCGGCGCAGTTCCCCGCGCATATAATGCGCCATCAGCCGCGCCAAACAGCGTTGCGCCGCGCGCGCTCCAGCCTTCTTCATCGCTGGCAAAAAGATACGGCGGGGCGTCATAGACTGAGGCGCGCTCGATCAATGACGGCAGCAATTCGACGCTCTCTACGGCGATTTCAGCCATTTCGCCTTCTGTGACGCTTGTTTCGAACGCAAGGCCAATCTGCGCAATCTGCCCACTCCAGGCTGGCAAACTCTGCATGTCAATCACATACTCCGCCGCTGTCGCCGACGGCGACGTTTCAAGCGGAAACGCTCTGGTTTTAATTGCGCCGAACGCCTTCTGGAACGCCGCCGCCGAGGTATGCACCGCTGGCTCGAAAATCACGTCGCTGCGCGTATCCCATTTTTTATCGGCGTTCGTAATAAATGTCACATAACCTGCTCGACAATTTTTCGTCCAGAGTTTCAGGCGCAGATAACGGAACGTGGCAGCGTCAACCCCAAGATTCTCAGGCGAATGAATGCGCAAAGATGCCTTGTTCGACGCGGCCCGCAGCGTGCCGTTATACGGCTTGACCGGCAGCGTGTCGCCGATTTCCTGCCACCCCTCGACGCTCTGCGAAAACTGCCACGAATTTGCGGCAGATAATTGAAGTTGGCGATAAATTGTGAACGAACGAATATCTTTGGGGTTGAGCGGCTTTTTGGTGTCGTATTCGGTCGGCGGTCGCCACGACAACGCAACACCCTGCTCGCCCAACTGCGCTCCGATATTAGACACCGGCAGCAATTTCGGCGCGACCGGCACGGTCGGATCACCTTTTTTCCCGCAGCCTGCCGCCAGCCATAGCCCGCAAACTATTAACATATATCCATGCCATTTTTTTATGCGTGTCATCTTCGTTCCCCCTGTTCGTTTGCCGATTCTAACGCCGCCAGGTCTTCTTTGGCCTGACCAATGGCGGCAAGCACATGTTCATACGCCGTGCCGCCGATGCTGTTTTTGCTGTTGACCGCCGCTTCCGGCAGCACGACCGTCAGCACTTCCTCATCGAAATTCGGCGAAATCTGCTGATATTCATCTAAGGTCAGCGAGCGCAGCGTTTTGTTTTCTTTGAGGCAATAGCGCACTAATTCGCCGACAACGCCGTGCGCCGTGCGGAATGGCACGCCTTTGCGAACTAAATAATCCGCCACTTCGGTCGCGGTCATGAAACCTTGTTCCAATGTCGCCGTCACGCGCTCGCGCTTGACCTGCATGTCGCGCAGCATCGGCGGAAAAATGCGCAGCGCGATATTCAGCGTCGCAATCGTGTCGAACAGCGGCTCTTTGTCCTCCTGCATGTCGCGGTTATAGCTGAGCGGCAGCGACTTCATCAGCGTCAGCACTGCCGTCAAATTGCCATAGACGCGCCCGGTTTTGCCGCGAATCAATTCCGCCACGTCCGGGTTTTTCTTTTGCGGCATGATGCTGCTGCCGGTGCAGAAGGCGTCGCTCAGTTCAATAAAACCGAATTCGGACGACGACCAGAGAATCAATTCTTCGCAGAAGCGGCTGAGGTGCATCATCAAAATTGCGGCGTCGGCGCAGAATTCTAGAATGAAATCGCGGTCGCTGACGCCGTCGAGACTGTTGGCAGAGACGCTGGCAAACCCCAATTCCTGCGCCACCATCACCCGATTAATCGGATACGATGTCCCGGCCAGCGCCGCCGAACCGAGCGGCAGCACGTTCACGCGGGCGCGGCATTGCGTGAAGCGTTCCCGGTCACGTTTCAGCATTTCGTAATAAGCGAGCAGATGATGGCCGAGCATCACCGGCTGCGCCCGCTGCAAGTGCGTATAGCCGGGAAAGAGCGTGTCGGCGTAGCGTTCCGCCAATTCCACCAAAGTGCGCTGAAAGGTCGCAAGCAGGCCGCAGATATTGTCAATTTCGCTGCGCAGATAGAGGCGCACATCCGTGACGACCTGATCGTTGCGGCTTCTGGCGGTATGCAGTTTACGCCCCGGCTCGCCGATTTTCTGAATCAGGCGATGTTCGATATGCGTGTGAATGTCTTCGAGATGAATGGTGAACCCGAGCTTACCAGCGGCGATTTCATCGCGAATTTCATCCAGCCCTTTGAGAATGGCATTCAATTCTTCTTGCGTTAAAATGCCGCAGGTCGAGAGCATTCTGGCGTGCGCTTTGCTGCCGAGAATATCCCATTCATAGAGTTTGTGGTCAAATTGAATCGAGGCTGAAAGTTCTTCGACAAGGGCGTCCGTCACCTCGATGAATCGCCCTCCCCAGGTTTTTTCCATAATTCCCAAAACCACGGCCTATCTTGCATGAATAGCGAACCATTCGAAAGAGACAGGTGCGGAATATTAACGATTTGTATTGAGACCACGAAACACACGATATACACGAAAATATATAGGGGGAACGCGGAATTTTGCCTTCCTGATTCACCTCATGCCATGAAATTTTTCGTGTCTTTTGTGTGTTTCATGGTGATATGTATCAAATATGCCCTAAAATGTGTCCCATTTTCTGCTTTTTCGTTTCCAAATAACGCAAATTATTCGGAGAGGGCGGAATTTCTAACGGAATCCGTTCGGCGATGCGAATGCCGTAGCCTTCCAAACCAACAACTTTGGTCGGATTATTGGTAATCAGGCGGATATTTTTCACGCCTAAATCCGCCAGGATTTGCGCTCCGACGCCGTAGTCCCGCAAATCTGGCTTGAAGCCGAGTTCCACATTTGCTTCCACCGTATCGCGGCCTTTGGCTTGCAATTCATACGCCCGCAGTTTGTTAATCAGGCCGATGCCGCGCCCTTCCTGCCGGAGATAGACTAACACGCCTGCGCCTTCCGCCTCAATCATCTCTATCGCGCGATGAAGCTGCGGGCCGCAATCGCAGAGATGCGATCCGAACACATCGCCGGTCAGACATTCCGAATGCACTCGCACCAGCATGTTATCCGCCTGGATCTCGCCTTTGATCATGGCGACATGCTCGCGATGATCAAGATCATTTTCATAACCGATCAACGTAAAATCGCCGAATTGATTGGGAAAATTGACTGTCGCCATTCGCCTGACAAACGACTCGTTGCGCATCCGAAAGCGAATCAGCTCGGCAATCGTCATTAGTTTGAGATCAAACCGTTCGGCAAAGGCGCATAAATCAGGCCATTTCGCGACTGAGCCATCTTCATTCATCACATCGCACATCACGCCTGCGGGAACGTATCCGGCTAATCGCGCAAGATCAACAATTGCTTCCGCATGGGCGGCGCGTTTCAAGACTCCACCGGCTTTGGTTCGCAATGGAAAGATATGACCCGGCTGCGTAAAATCTGCCGCCGTGCATTGCGGATCAGCCAGAGAGCGAATCGTCACGGCTCGGTCGTTTGCCGAAAGACCATTCGCTATGCCGCGTTTCGCATTGACCGACACCGCTGCGTCGCCATCAACCGTCATCATCGGAATATCAAGTGCTTGCAAACGCTCCGGCAATAATGGAACGCTGATTTGCCCACGCACATGTGCTGTCATAAAATTGATTTTGTCAGGGGGGATTTGTTCGGCAGCGCACGCCGCCACGCCAACGCTTTCAGGCGATTGATCGTCGGCAATCAGCACAACATGCCCCTGCTGTATTTCATGAATGGCCTCTTCAATCGAAGCGCATATCATATTCGTTTTCGTTCGACTCATGAGAAATTACAAGCCTCGCAGAGAAATTTTCTGATGAATTCTTTTTTGATTACGCAGGCAAGCGCCCGATTCTCCAACACGTACTGACCCTCTTTATGGCGTAAGGCGAATTTGTCAATAGTTTCTCTGTGCTTGATACTGAATTTCAGGTGAAACCAAGGTAAGCGCGCGGGGCGAGATGCAGATAGGCTGTTCGACTCATTTATATGCGCAAAGCCATTCCATCGCATGATTGCGCGTGTCAAACATTTTTAAATTATCGCGGCCAGAGAAAAACAGTACGCTGTTAAAGATGATTTTTCGCGCTCCGGAAATGCCGACGACGGCGCCAGCTTTGATATAAGGCTTGTTGTGAGCCGCATATTCTTTCATTGCAGAAATAATATCCGAATCGAAATATGAATTGGTCACATCGGTTAACGTCAGAAGTGAATTCAATGGACGACTGGCAATTATCGTTTTGGCTTCGTCAATCACGTTCAGGAATTCGGCGACGGATTTCGTTGAAGTAAAATCAATGACCAGCAATTCGACATTCTTATATGTGATAAATTGAACATTTTCCATAATATTTCTCATAACTGGTTCAATTGCATGACGCTTTTCAAATGATTATTTCATTTCCAGATCGCCATCAAACGCAGCCAGCGGAATCGGCGAGGCGAAACGGGCAATATAGTCGGTGATTTCCTTAATCAGCCATTCGCTTTC
>DF820459.1:88146-141245 GCA_000739515.1 Candidatus Moduliflexus flocculans | reverse complement strand
CCAGCGGAATCGGCGAGGCGAAACGGGCAATATAGTCGGTGATTTCCTTAATCAGCCATTCGCTTTCGCCGGGCGTGACGCCGGACGCGACTGGCACGGTTTTCTGGGCGTAATTGATCCCTAATAGCAGCGTCTGTTTGCGAAAATAACGAATCACATCATATTGGCTGATCGCGGCGGTCGGGATATGTTGCGAAAAACCGATGAAACCGAACCAGCGGCGGCTGACTTTAATCCAATCCGGCGCAAGATGCAGCGCAGTACAACCGAAAATCCGCGATAGCAGAATGACTAACCAGCCGAGACCAAGTCCCCAGAAGGCGCTTGATGCGCTGAGCATCAGCGAAGCCGACAGCCAGCCCTGCTCTTGCTCTTCGTACATAAGAAATAGGGAAAGGCCAGTCAACACGCTTGCAATCGCTAAAAAGACTACGCTCGTCAGGATCGTATCAAACACTTCGGCAGACGGCAGCATTTTGGGGATGCGAAAGCGAAGTTGATTGTGATCTTTGAAGCTTTTTTTGATAGGACTCCCGACCGGCTTTTCATGCGCTTTCCGCATAGCATGGCCGCCGCGTTCGCCGTCAGCCTCGGATGTCAACGGCAGCGGCTGGCTTTGCGCGTCCCAGAGATATTCCTGAATTTCATGCGAGAGCCATTGAATTTCGGCTTTACTCAAATGTGTGCCGATTTCGCGCGTTTCTCCGGCGTGATTGATGCCCAAGACCGATTGGCCGTTCGCGCCGCTGCGATTCCCAAAAAACCAGGTCAAATCGGACGGCTCGACGTCAAGCGTCGGGATCCGCCAGAGTTCGCCGCTATGAAAGCCGAGCAGTTCTTCCTGCGCAAAAAGGCTCTCCGGCGTCAAATGCAACACCGTATGCTTCAGCGTCATGCCGATTTTCTGGTTCGGAATGCGGAAACTCAGGCGTCCCGGCGCGTTCGCGATCTTTTCGATCTTCGTGTCGTCCGGCTTTTTCATGTCGGACGGATGCCACCACGATGACGGGATGTACTGCGTAAAGATGTCTCTGATCTGCTCCGGCGAGGCGATGCGTTTTTTAACCGACGGTTCAAGCAGGCCGTTCAGCAATTGGGCGAGGCCAGGCGATTGCTTCAAAAACGGCTCGAACTGCGGTTTCATCTCGTCGGTCTGAAATTCCCAGGGATGGCGATGCGTCAGCATGAAGAGCAGCGTCGCACCGAGCGCATAGTAATCCGACGCCGGGACAGCCTGCCCGCTGAATTGCTCGAAGGGAACGTAGCCATACGTGCCGACGACCGTTGTTCCGGCCAGCACGGTCGTGCGGATGCGCTCTTGCACCGCGCCGAAATCCACGAGATAGACATCATTCACCGTCGGAGCGACATGCAGATTCGGCGAAATGATGATATTTTTCGGGTTCACATCGCGGTGAATCACCGGCGGACGCAGCGAATGCAGATAGACCAGAATGTCGAGCAAATCAATGAAAATGTCGAGCACATCGGCTTCCGTGCCACGCCAACCCTCTTCGATAAGCTGTTTCAGCGTTTTGCCTTCGACATATTCCTGCACGAGCAAAAACTGCGTGCCGCCGTCGGAATCTATCGAGCAATATTCTAAGTATTTCGGAATGCGTGGATGCGAAAGCTGCTGTAAAATATGGGCTTCCCGTTCGAACATTTCCAGCGTTTTCCATTCCTGCATCCGCGACAGATGGAGTTGTTTAATCGCGACATGGCTCTGGGTCGCAAGGTCAAACGCTTTATATGTCATCCCCATGCTGCCATGCCCAAGCGTGCCATCAATTCGATATCTGTCGCGAACAATATCTCCCTGTGTCATATTGTGAGCCGAATCCCCCCGATCCGGCGTATTTTTAGATAAGTTGTTGTAAAATATCCCTTTCGTCTTCCGTCAAATTGGTAAACAACTGAATCTCATTACGTTCGACAGGCTGAACCGTCTGATAGGTTAATTTTATTCCGTTTTGTTTTATTATTCATCACGAAACACGCGAAAATTGTCAATGCTCTTTTTTCGTGTGTTTCGTGGTTATTATCTTTTATTGACAACCAATTCCACAATATTCAGCAATTTCCGGTCAATCACGTCCCATTGAAAATGCTGTTCGATATACGCTTTGCCGTTGCTGCCGAGCGCGGCGGCGAGATCGCGCCGTTCTAACAGCAGGTCAACGCACGCCTCGAATTCGTCGTAATCGCCGTAATACAAACCGCCGTTGCTGCGCAGGCAGTGGCCTTTTACGACCGCGCCGTGCGCCGTCGCCATGACCGGCGTCCCGACGCTCCACGCTTCAAGCATCACAATCGAAAGACTTTCCATCTGCGACGGCATCAAGAGCGCATTCGCCGCCGCCATGCCGTTGATTTTGTCCTCGTCCGAGACAAAACCGAGCATCCGCACGTCAGGCAGATCCGGTAATGTCATGACCGCTTTGCCCATCAACACCATTGTCAAATCAACATTGTGCGCGGCTTTGTAGCGCGTGAAACACTCGAGCATCTGCCCGCAGCCTTTGCCCTCGTCAATTCGTCCGGCATAGATCAGAAAATCGCCGCGAATGTCGAATTTCTCCCGAAACGCTTCCGGCTGCGCATCCTGCCGCGCCTCGACGCCCGTCCCAAGCACTTCATACGGAATATGCTCGTTGTGAAAGAGCGAATGCGCCAACGCTTTTTCTTCTTCGGTCAGATACAAAAACGCCTGCGGAAGATGAAACAACATGCGGAAAATGTCGAAATAGACGGGCGGCTCGTTGTGCGTCGTGGAAACGAAAATCGCCTTGTGCGGGACGTATTGCATCCCGAAAAAGCTGGTCGGATAAATGTACGTGTAAAAAATAAACGCGTCGTAGTCGTCGGCATGAGCGCGGATGAATTCGAACAAGCCCGGCGAGTATGGCCCCTGACGCACCATCCATTCGACTTCGTCGAAATAGGTGTGCGGCTGCGTGTACAACTGCTGCGAGAATTCATCAAACACGCGGATTTTGCGCTCACGGTCAGTCGGAAAACGATGGACGCGGATGCCGTTGACCATTTCCGTTCCAGCGGGATAATCGTTTTTCCATGTCACGTAATCTTTGGCGCAGGTCGTGATGACTTCCACCTCGGCAAAACGGGCGAGCCGCCCCACCATCGCCATGCAATGCGATTCCGATCCGCCGGTAATGTCCGCGCCGTAGCGCTGAATGACAACTGCGAGTTTCACTTATCTATCTCCTTCCTTTAACCATAAGAGATCACGACCGATCAGCAATTCCGTCATTTCGGCGTGATGCGTATTTTTCATGGCAATCGTTTGGGTTTCGAATCCGTATTGCGCCGCAAGCTCTCGAATATCGGACGCGCCGTCATACGTCATCAGGAAAGCGCCGTTGACTGCGCTCATCAGCGCAAATAATTCCTGATGATTGATGTCTGCATGATCGTACAATCGAGCGCCCGCCCGTTTTCCATGTCCTGCCGTATAAGGCGGATCAACGAACAATACGACATCCGAACGATTCGAAAATTGTTTGATGATGTCGAATCCATCGCCGCATACAAACGAAATCCGGTCGCGTATGTGATGAATAGCACGGATGCGCTGCGCGAGCGTGTGCGGATATCAACGCGAGGCGATCCCTTTGCCATGTTCGCCGCTTTTAATCATTCCCGCGCCTTTCGCCATGATTCCGCCGCGATTGACGCGATTCTGAATAATTGTGCGAAAGGCTTGTTCAAGAAGCACGCGATGTTCTTTCATCAACACATGCTTGACCTGTTCGGGAGAAAACGGAAATTGTTCGATCTTTTCAGCCAGTTGTTCTCCATCGCCGTTTTCAATGATCGTTTGCCAGACCGCCCCGACGCGCTCATCTTTTTCGACGAGAATCACATGATCGACGCGTTGTTCGAAGGCGACCGTCAGGCCGATAATTCCTCCGCCTGCAAACGGCTCGATAAATTCTTTCGGTCGAGCAGACAGAGATGACAGCCATGCGCGAATGTTCGGCACGAGCCACGTTTTGCCGCCCGGATAGCGAAACGGGCTTCGTTGCGGCACAGACGCCACGTTGACGACGCGTTTGAGAACGGGAGCAGCCAATTCTGGAAATAACATTTCAACCATCTACTCAATATGATGCAATTCTGTCAAGGTGAACCGACGTAGAACGAATCGTGAGGCGGTTCAGCGGCATCCTTCTTCGACAAAATGCTTGACAGAATTCGCGCGTTCTCCCATTTTTATAAAAACTATGGGAGCGAATCGCTATGACCTTACAAGATATTATTGCTGATATTCATGCGTTGACCGAAGACCTCGAAGTCTTCGAGCGAAAATATGGCGTTCTGTCCGAAACGTTTTATGAACTCTATCAGCGCGGCGTCGAGCCGGACAATGATGCATGGGTGCTTGACTGGGCGGATTGGGCTGGCGCGTATGATATTTTACTCGAACGCCGCAAGCACGCACCCGCATCACAAGCACATTCCGCCAGACATCAAGCATCATCGCATTCCTGCGCCTCACATCAGTTTCGATGCTCCTAATCTGCCGAAGCTTATTCAGGAAGTCGAAACGCTGATTCGACTCAGAAAAAGCGAATCTTCATGATTGTTCTCGCCAGCGCGTCCGGGCGAGAAATAATTCGAGCTTATCCGAGGCGCGAAGCACGCGGTGCAGGACGGTCTGACGGTCATTGTCGGCGGTCTGCTCGCTTTGCGAAATGATAGTATCCCCAGTCAGCGCTTCAGCGCGGAAACTCACTTCTAATTCGGTCAACTCGGCGCTGCGCCAGAGGTCGTCGCTGATGGTTTCGACTGCCCATTCGACGTAACTGACGTTGTTGACATGCTGATTCAGGTCAATGTCGCTGTGCCGCACGTCGAAACGTTTTTCGATCTGCCCCTGACTCGGTCGCCAGAGCGTATCGAACCGGTCATCAATGGCGCGAGGTCGATCTGTTTTGTGCACACCGAGAATATTGTCAGGCAGCCGTATCGGCGTTTTCCGCGCCAATTCGATAATCAGCCAGATGCTCGACGCTTTTGCCAGCAGGCGATCCTGCTCGTCGAAATAGAAAAAGTCGCGGATGCCGTAAAAGCCGATAGCCTGCGCCGGCCACGTTTCAACGCGGACGCGCTCCTGCCATGCCGGATAGCGCTCGATCTGCACATGAAAGCGCGACAGCATCCAGGTTAAGCCCTGCTGTTGTAGCGACTCGACGCTGAACCCAAGGTCGCGGGCATGATTTCCCGCTGTTTCCTGCAAGAAGCGGCACAGCGTCTGAATCGTCGCCTTGCTGCGAAAATCGGTCTGATACGAGTGAATCTGAAACCATTCATTCCATATTGGCGTTGGCATATTTTCTTTCCTCCTGAGTTCGTATATGTAATACCAATTGCCTTAAACTCGTTTCGTCATGGTAGAGACGTTCCGGAGGGGCGTCTCTACGAAATTTATGATCTACTCAAAGACAATTGGTATAATGACACGACTCTTTCCACAACCGTTAGTATCATACGCGCATGCTTTCATAATTTAAGTTGTATGAAATGGGAAATATTTTTCACATGTGATTTTTTGTCAATACATCTTTTCATTCAATAGAACCCTTTATTATTCTTGCTGTTAGAAGCAGTCAAAACATTTATAAAAGAAATCTCTTGCCACCGGCACAATTTTCAATCAGCATGTCTTATGTTGTGACGCGTATTCACCATATTTATTTTTTATGCATATCTCGTTCGCAAGACGAGACATTTCATTTTTGAGGAGAAATGTTATGTTGAAAGCTGTCAGAGTCTTGTTAGGGTTGACGTTAGTCGCCGCAGTCGTCGTGATCGCTGGATGTACGTTGTTTGACGACGAGCAAACCTCATTACCAACCGGGCCGACATTATCAGGCGCAAGAGAAAATGCCAATTTTTATGGCGGCGGGGGCAATCCGAATGGCTTCGGCGTCTATTTTCAGCAGGGGGTATTAGTCATCAACGTGCCGCAAGCCGGAGATTACGTGGTACCTTATTGTGTCACATCGCCAAGTTTTACGAATCCAGAGCAAAAATGGTGTTACACTGTCATCTTCCGGGCAACTAAAGCCACGATGATTTATATCGGTCTGTATGGCGACCATGTGTTAACCGATGCCGCGGTGATTCCAACCACGATTACAGCAGATGAATCCATTGCCAAACCAATGGGCGAAGTGTTGGCGTTTTCATATCCAGGAATTTATGAAAATGATGCCACCAATGAAATATGGAATGATGTAATGGAGATGACGACGTTGACTCCAACCTCAACAAGTATCTCCACTCATTTAGGAGAGGTGAATACAGATGAAGAGTGGAGCCCATATACGGCGTTGAATGGATGCCTTGAAGGCAGTAATCTATCTGAAAATTATGGAACTTGGTCAATTAGTTCAACATGTTCAACCCCAACAGAACAAGGCATTCCGATGACGCCGCTCGTGCAAGACGGTACAGTACAGTCTTCGCCAGGTGCAAACGGCGAGCCGGCAGTGGTTGAAATGCCAAAAGACGAAGCCCTGCCGTCATGCCCGAACAACGCCTCTGGCGTGCCGATGTGTTAATTCGTTTCTAATTCATTAACCTGACAGGTCAACGCTGACCTGTCAGGTTTTTTTGTTGCGTCTTGCTATGATGCGTTTTCCTTTGAATTCCTGGGTTAAAGTTCTTCTCCATGCTGTCAAAGGAACGCTGTTGTTCTGCGTGTTCACGCTGCCGCTGTTGGTATCCCGCCTCTTTTTCCGCCCGTTCGAAACACCGAAAGATGCGCTCTTTGTCTGCTCGATGGCATTGTGCGCAGCCGGAATGCTGCTCGCCTCACTTTTCTCTCCGCAAATAACGCTGTTTCGAAAGAGCCGTCTCACGCTTGCGGTTTGCTGCTATGTTGTTTACACAATCCTGAATGCTACAATCTTCCCGTACACGGATCGCATCTATTGGTTGAATATTAGTGGCTGCTTCCTGCTCTTTTTCGTCGTTTCCGCGATGTCGGATGACCATTTTCGAACGCGCCTCTTGCAGGCGCTCGGCCTTGTTGCGCTCTTGCTCGCGATCTATGGAACAAACCAATTTTTCGGCGTGGAATTTCTCAATCCATATGGCAGTTATTTCAATTCGCAACTCCCATTTGGAACGAGGATTTTCGTCACGCTCGGCAATCCAAATCTTGTCGGCGGTTTTTATGTGCTGCTCCTGCCAATCATCGCCGCCTGTTGGCTCCGCGCCTTTCAAG
Source organism: Candidatus Moduliflexus flocculans (assembly GCA_000739515.1). Lineage (GTDB taxonomy): Bacteria > Moduliflexota > Moduliflexia > Moduliflexales > Moduliflexaceae > Moduliflexus > Moduliflexus flocculans. Next base: position 133,987 of record DF820459.1, on the reverse strand, counting down.
AACGCCGCCGCAGCGCGTGGCTCTGGGGATTTATATTTATCTACTCAGGTATTGCGCTGTTGATGAGCCAAACTCGCGGTTCGTGGCTTTGCGCTGCTGTCGCGTTGATGCTGTTTCTCGTATTCGCGCTAAAACAGTCGTTCCTGGTGATCTTGAAAAAATATGCCAGGTTCTCCGCGCTTTTCGTAATCCTGATTTTATTGGGCAGTTATGCAGCATTTTTGAAAATGAGCGCCGCGACTAAACTGACCACAACTTCTTCGTGGAACGAACGCATGGTGTTTTATGAAACAACATGGCGCATGATAAAAAACTCCCCTCTATTCGGACACGGAATCGGCACATTTTCGATCTATTATAATTATATTCGCGACGAACGCGATATGGCCCAAAAATGGGGAGGCGTGGCCTTGCATCCGCGCGTGATGCACGCACATAACGAGCATTTGGAACAATTACACGATGGCGGGATAATTGGCTATGGCCTGTTTCTCTGGCTGATTGTCGAAGCGCTTCGGCTATTATTCCGTCGGAAAGATGTTGTCTTTTATGGCCTTGCCGCCGCGCTGATTGGCATCTTGCTCGACGGCCTGTTGATGCAAAATCTGCGGCATACCGTGATTGCCGCGTTGTTCTGGCTGCTCATTGGATTGGCGAACGGCGGCGAGCCTGCCATATTCACAGCAGCGGTAACGCCGGCGCGATTGAGACCATTTCTGCCTCTTGCGGTATTCTGCGCAATTGTATTACTCGGCCTTCCTTGCGTCTTCGAATACCGACTATTGCAAGCAGCCTATTATGCCAAAGCTGCGCGAATGCTCTACAATAGCAATTTACCGCAATCTGCGCTGCAATGGTATCGAAAATCGGTGGTTGCGTATCCCTATGATACGCAAGTGTTATATGACGCTGCGGATTGTTATGTTCGCCTGAATGACCAGGCATCCGCGCTGATTGTCTATCAACGCATCCTGAAACGCGCTCCGTATTTTTTAGACACGCATTTTCGCATGGGAGAATTATATCAACGGCAGGGGGATTTACGACAGGCCTCGGCATCTTTTCAGCAGCAGACAGCGATTGATAATATGCACTGGGAGTCCTACGCGCAACTTGCCTTTCTTGCGTATGAACAGGGACATGTTGAAGAGGCAGACGCCTTTTTTAATGAATTGCTGGATATTCAGAAGATTCGGCGGGGGAAATTTGTGCCGGCGCAGGATATCGAAAAGTTGAAGCGGATACTTGAAAAAAGCGGCTCAGATTGAACGCTCAGACAAATCAATTGATATGAGGTAAGGGTTTTGCCACAGATTCACGCAGATTTGCACAAATTTTGGAATATCGCATGAAAACATCTGTGCAAATCTGTGTGAATCTGTGGCAAAACAGACTTGCGTGAGGGGTCGCGTTATCCTGTAATTTCCAGAATATTCCGCGTGGGATCATACCGTTCAAAGAGCCAATCCACAAAGGCGAGTCCACCGTAGAGGTTCATGTAATAAAACAGGTTGAAGACGCGCTCCTGTTTCTGGCCGAACGGCAGCAGCAAGTCGGAGAGGCTTTCGGCAGCGGCGCGGAGTTTTTCGGCGCGGGCTTTTTCCTGCGCCCGTTGTTGGCCTAATGCCTCTTTGAGCGCCTGCAAAACGGCATTCTCAAACGGGCGTTCGATGGCTGCGCCAGTGGCGCGAAGTTGCGCAAAATACGCGCGCGTCAGTTCGCTCGTCTGTTGCGTCAAGGCTTTGAAATCAAAGCCCGTCTGCGTTTTGACAATATGCTGCGCCAAGGCGGTTTTCTCCAATGTCAGCGCGTCGTCAAGCGCGATCTGCTGCTTCTGCATCAGCCGCGCCGCTTTCGGCTCGATCAGCGTGACCGACATGCGCGGCGTCACATCCGCTTTCTTCACGCCATGCCGCGCATATTGCGCGTCTAATTCGCGGATATAGGCGATTTCCCCCGGTCCGGCGATGTAGGTGTGCGTCTGAAAATAGGCATCCTGACAGACATTGCGGGTTTTGACATTCGGTACAAGCTCGCATTCAACGAGATTGACGCGCGTGCCGTCGCGCAGCGCGAAGCCCTGTTCATCGCGGAAGACTGCCATGCGTTTCTTGCCAATCATGCAGAAAAAATTCCCCTGTTCGCCAACAGGCGTCTGTTCGGCTTCATGCAGGAGCATCGGCTTGATAAATGCCTTGAATTCGGGCGTTGACGGATCGAATAATTCGACGCCGAACCGCCCGAACAATTCCTGCGCCAGCAGCCGCGACGCTTCGCCAAGCGTTCGCCCCGGCGCGTAGCAGCGCAACGCCATGTCGCGCAGCGCGGGTGTGAATTCGGTCTGACGCAGCGTGTCGAAGAATTGCGTCAAGAGATCGCAGAGCGAGCGATCAATTTCAATCTGACCGCAGGAATAGCCTTGCGAATTCATCTCCCACGTCAGCGAGCGCAGTTGGCCTTCGACATCAAGATATTCGAGATGATTGATTTCATTGAAATCCGCGTCGTTCGTTTCAATCCAATAGACGGCCTTGCCGCCGAGTTGCCGGGCGAGATGAATCGCGCCAAGCACTTTATACGTCGTGTACAGCGGCCCGCCTAACAGACCGATTTGCTGTCCTGTAATGATTGTCGGTTTCACAAAAAATTCCTCAATTTAAGGAAAGAAAGTCTGTATCCCCCTGATCGGGTTTGAACCTCTGCTAAGGTTGCCGATTCATAAAATTCTTGCGGACAAGGCTGTCCGCTGGTACGATTATGTATGATGACCGATTTTGCCGTCGGGCAGGAAACTCGCAAGTTTTATTTGACAATTTTGCCAGAACGAATAACGTGGAAATGATTCTACCATACACGTTCATCATAAAATGGCGACAGCAAGAGGAATTGCCGATGGATTTCGAGAATGCGAGAATGCAGATGGTGGAACGGCAGCTTCTGCCGCGCGGCATTCGTTCGGCATGGGTGCTTGCCGCGATGAGGCGCGTGCCGCGTCATCTCTTTGTTGAAGCGTCGCTGAGGGAGATGGCCTACGAAGACCACCCGCTCCCGATTGGCGAAGGGCAGACGATTTCCCAGCCGTATATGGTGGCGTTGATGACCGACGCGCTGCATGTCACGCCAGAATGCAATGTGTTGGAAATCGGTACCGGTTCGGGGTATCAGACAGCGATTCTGGCAGAACAGGCGCAAAAAGTGCATTCTGTCGAGCGGTTTGCAGATTTAGCCCAACACGCCCAAACGCTGCTGGCAGCCTTGAATTATCACAATATCGAAATTCATGTTGGAGATGGAACGCTTGGCTGGGCAGAATATGCGCCGTATGATCGCATTATTGTGACCGCAGGCGCACCAGTTGTGCCAAAAGCGCTAATCGAACAATTAGCGGATGAGGGAAAATTAGTGATTCCTGTCGGCGACCGAATGTCGCAAACGCTGCAAATTATCACAAAATATCAAGGACAGTTGCGAACGGAAACCTCCTGCCAGTGCGTGTTTGTCAAGCTCATTGGCGAGGATGGATGGAAGGAATAAACATGGAACAGGCGCAAACAATTGAGAAAACTGAACGAAAGTGGTGGAATCCGTTTCATCTTGTGCGACGATTATATGATTGGGTCTTGCATTGGGCGGATACGCCGTATGCCGTCCCGGCGTTATTTATTTTAGCGTTTGCGGAATCGTCATTTTTCCCGATTCCGCCGGATGTCTTGCTGATTGCGTTAGCCATCTCGATCCCGACGCGAGCGTTTCGCTACGCGCTGATTTGTTCCGTCGGCTCGGTCATTGGCGGCGCGTTTGGGTATCTCATCGGCTGGCAATTTTATGAGGCGATTGGCGTCCCGATCATTAATTTTTATCATGGTTGGGACGTGTTTCATAAAATCGAAATAATGTATCGCGAACATGGCTTGATTGCGGTCTTCATCGCCGCGTTAACTCCCATTCCTTATAAAATTTTTACGATTGCCTCTGGCGTGTTTTGGCGCAATAGCTTCATGGATTTCATCTCGTTCATGGGCGCGTCGGTTATCGGGCGGTCGTTGCGTTTTTTCTTAGTTTCAGGGATTATCTGGTATTTCGGTCCCACGATCAAAGGGTTTATCGAAAAGTATTTCGAATGGCTGACCGTCGCATTTACGGTGGCGCTGATTCTTGGATTTGTGGTGGTTAAATATCTGTTTTGACCAGACGATCTTGTATTTGATGTAGTTTTCGAATTTTTGACTTGACAAATTTTGGCGGCAAATATTTGTTGCGCATACTGACAGTCAAACAGCGTCAGGTCATTTCATTCGGGGTGTGGCGCAGCCTGGTAGCGCGCTTGCTTCGGGAGCAAGAAGCCGGAGGTTCGAATCCTCTCACCCCGATTTTTCTTTTTCTGTCGTTTCTCCTCAAAATTTCTTCTTTCGCTTTTCAAAAAATCGAACTTAATTTCATGCACGTTTCTCCGGCTGATAACGCGTAAAACAATATTTGTCACATGCCATCATTAGACGTACAAATAGGTCAGATGTTGCTCGTCGGTTTTCGCGGATTGGCAGTGGATGAACGCCATCCGATTGTCAGCGCGATTCGCCAACACCATCTTGGCGGCGTGATTCTTTTTGATTTTGATCGCCCGTCGCAAACCTCTCTGCGAAATATTGAATCGCCGGAGCAAGTTCGGCGGTTGACCGCATCGTTACAAGCGTATGCCGAGATTCCTCTATTTATCGGCATTGATCAGGAAGGAGGCCGCGTCAACCGCTTGAAAGAACGCTGTGGTTTTCCGCCGACCGTTTCCGCGCAATCTCTCGGCCAGCAATCTGTGGAGATCACGCGGCAGCACGCCGAACAAACCGCGATGCAGCTTTCGCGCCTCGGAATTAATTTGAATTTTGCGCCAGTTGTTGATCTCAACCGCAATCCAGCCAGTCCGGCTATCGGCAGAGTCGAACGAAGTTTTTCGGCAGACCCGAATGTTGCGATTGCTCATGCTCGCGCCTGGATCGAGGCGCATCACGCTCATGGCATTCTCTGCGCCCTCAAGCATTTCCCCGGTCATGGCAGCGCGCGTGAGGATTCTCATCTCGGTTTTGTGGATGTGACAACGACGTGGCACTCTGAAGAATTACGCCCCTATCAGCAACTTATTCAACAGGGTTTCGATGAGATGGTCATGACCGCACACATCTTTCACAGCGGTCTTGATCCGGAATATCCCGCCACGCTTTCCCGCCGCATTCTGACTGGCATGTTGCGCGAAGAACTCAGATTCGATGGCGTGATTGTTTCTGACGATATGCAGATGCAGGCGATTGCCGCGCATTACGATCTCGAAACCGCAATTTTTCTTGCGATTTCAGCAGGCGTTGATATCTTGACGTTTGGGAATAACCTCTCCATCTATGATGACAACATTCCCGCCCGCGCGATGGAGATCATCGCGAAATTGGTTGACAACGGACGAATTTCATCAGAGCGCGTTCATGCGTCGTATCGCCGGATTATGCGCCTGAAAAAACGAGTGATCTGAAATAACAATATTACGTTTATCATCACCTCTTGTCTATTCATCTAAAAGTGGCAGCCATTTATTCACTATTACCGATGGGAGGTCTATATGCGCGCCTGGTTTCTGAATCTTAAAATCGGCCATAAACTTGTTTTCGGATTTTCGCTGCTCCTCTTTTTTATGGGGATTCTCGGCGTAACAGGATTCCTGAGCATGACGCGAATCGCGCGGAATTTGGATGAAATTTTCCAGATTCGGATGCCGAGCATTGACCTGATTATCGAAGCTGACCGCGATCTCTATCAACTCCTCGTCGCGGAGCGTTCGATGATGTTTACCGAAAACCCGTCTCCCCGCTTTGAAAAACTGAAAGCGTTCTATGAAGAAAATCTTCAGCAATCTCAAGATCGCTGGGAACAATATAAAGCGCTCCCCACAACCGAAGAAGAACAGGCACTCATTCCACAATATGAGCAGGCCAGAGACACCTGGAAAACGGTGGCGCAGCGCGTGCTCAACGGCTTGATGACAGAGCCGGTTGCCAGTCGGCAGATAACCATTGCGTTAGCTTTCGGCGAGGCCGAAGAAAAATTCGACGCAATGCGGGAATATCTCAACCAGTTGACCGATATTAACCTGCGCCTTGCCACAGAAGCGCATCAAGAAGCGCGACGCATTTACAGACGAACAGTGACCGGATTTTTATTGATTGCCGCGATTGGCTTGTTGACTGGCATTGGGGCAATGGTGACGATCAACGCCAACATCACGCCGCCGCTACATAAAGCAGTGGCTGTCGCTCAGGCGCTCGCAAAGGGCGATCTTTCGCAGGAAATCGTCGTTTCCACAGCAGAAGAAACCGGACAATTATTACAGGCGATGAAAGAAATGATTGAGGCGCTGAAAGCGATTGTCGCGAATGTCAAAACTGCGTCGTATTACGTGGCCAGCGGCAGTCAGGAATTGGCGATGACGGCGACGCAAATGTCAGAAGGCGCGAATTATCAGGCGAGTTCGACTGAAGAATTGTCGTCGTCCATGCAGGAAATGGCGGCGAATATCAGCCAGAATGCCGACCACGCCATTCAGACGGAAAAAATCGCCATCAATGCGTCTGAAGAGGCGCGAAAAGCCAAAAAAGCGATGAAAAAGACATCGCAGGCGATGAAAAAAATCGAGGAAGAAATCGCCATCATCGAACAACTTTCCCAGCAAACCCGGATGCTTTCCCTGAATGCGACGATTGAGGCCGGAAAAGCCCAGGAATTCGGCAAAGGATTTTCAGTCGTCGCGTCTGAAGTCCGGGAATTATCGCGCCAGACGCAAAATGCCGCGCAGAAAATTACCGACCTCGTCATGTCTGGCGTCAAAAATGTCACGAAAACCAGCGAAATCCTGGCGAACTTGATTCCTGACATTCAAAAAACCGCAGAATTGGTGCAGGAAATCAGCGCCGCCAGCCGGGAGCAAAATTCCGGCGCGTCACAGGTCAATTTAGCGACGCAGCAGCTCGATCATTCCACGCAGCAGCATTCGGCCATTTCCGAGCAGCTTGCCGCCACCGCCCAGGAACTGACCGCTCAGGCCAGACAATTGCAGGAGACCATCGCCTTCTTCAAAGATTTCCGCGAAGAAGCGACGCCAGAAGAGGAGGCCGAAAAAACGCAGGAAACTCCGCCGCCACACACTCAATTGCCGCATCCGCATCTGCCAAAAACTGTCGCGAAGCCCAAACACGAGTTGCGCCGAGAATCTGACCCTCAAAATTCGTCGGAGAATCGAGATGCGCTGGACGATGAATTTGAACGATTTTAGGCCAATACTTTCTCTGTTTTTGATTGACAATTTTGAGACGGTTCGCGGATTACTTTCGGCATGGAGCGTGTAGGAATTATTGCCAAAACACATACGCCCGGCATTCGGGAGATTTTGCACGACTTGCATGCCTGGCTTGTCGAACGCCATATTCAGGCGTTGTTTGAGCGAGAAACCGCCAAATGTATCGAGCATTCGACAGATGTTCATTCCAAAGCGGAATTGCCGGCGTTAACGGATTTGCTCATCGTGCTTGGCGGCGATGGCACGTTATTGAGCGCCGCCCGGCTTGTCGGCGAGCGCCGCGTGCCGATTCTCGGCGTGAATTTGGGGCAATTAGGTTTTCTCTCCGAAATTACGCTGGATGAAATGTATTTGGCGTTAGAACAGGTGCTGCACAATGAATTTACCATTACGCCGCGCCTGCTGCTGAAAGCTTCCGTCACCCGCGACGAAGAACGTCTCGCCGAATACAGCGCATTGAACGATGTGGTTATCAACAAAAGCGCGTTAGCCCGCATCATAGACCTGCAAACCTGTATCAACGGCCAGTACGTCACCACCTATAAGGCCGACGGGCTGATTATCGCGACGACGACCGGTTCGACAGCCTATAATCTTTCGGCTGGCGGCCCGATTGTGCATCCCGACATGCACGCTCTGATTCTCACCCCGATTTGCCCGCATACGTTGACGAATCGCCCGATTGTTATTCCAGATACCTCGCAAATCGAAATCAGCCTGAAATCGGCCAATGAAGACGTATTTCTCACCTTAGACGGTCAGGTCGGATTAGCGCTCCGCTATCGCGATGTCGTGCATATCCGTTCCGCTCATTACATGATCCAATTTGTCCGCCCCACCGAACGGAATTATTTCGACGTGCTGCGCACGAAATTAAAGTGGGGCGAGCGATAAACAGACAGGAGTGCCAAAGCTTGCTTTGGCACTCCTGAAAAATAACAAAGGAGGTTCATTATGCAACTGTATCGGTTAATTTATGTCAGCGACGTGGCAAGTTATATTGATTGGAGCGATTTGAAAGATATTTTATTGAAAAGCCAGGAGAATAACGCCCAATTAGACGTGACCGGCATGTTAGTTATGATGTCGCGGAAATTCCTGCAAGTGCTGGAAGGCCCGGCGGAGGCGCTGAACGCGCTGTATGCCAAAATATTGCGAGATTCCCGACACGACCATTCCCGCCTCCTGACCTACATGCCGATTGCCGAACGCCATTTCAGCCAGTGGTCAATGCAGGGCGTCAACCTCTCCATGATGAAATCGGAATTCAAAGAGTTCTTGATCCGTAAATACGGCCAGACCCCGGATGGCGAAATCGTGGTGCCCGACGACCCGTTTTTGGTGTATAGTTTATTGTACGACATTTATACGAATTCGAAAGCTTGAGAACCGCGCCGCGCCCACCGCGTAGCGGTACGGTTACGCCGTAGGCGTTATGGTAGTGTAGAAGCGCAAGCCGTGCCGGAATCATACCGCGTAGCGGTTACGGTTACGCCGTAGGCGTTATGGTATTGTAGAAGCGCAAGCCGCGCCGGAATCATACCGCGTAGCGGTTGCGGTTACGCCGGAGGCGTTTTGGTAGTGTAGAACACCCGTCAACGCGCCACCCTATACGCCGTAGGCGTTATGGTGTTGTAAAATCCCGTGCTAACCCGGAATCATACCGCTACGCGGTACAATCGCGATTTCCGTTCACGTGTTACAATACCGGAACGCCTACGGCGTACAATCACGCCGGACGCGGCAAGGCGTCGTAGTCAGCGCGGGAGAGGCTGAGGGCGGGGTCAACCGTCCGCGCTTCGTCGTAGGTGAGCTCGTAGAGTCTATAGACCATCAGGTCAATCTCCCGTTCCAATGCGGCGGTGCCGTTGCCGTGTGTGCATGACGGAACAATATTTACGCCGTAGGCGTTTCGGTATTGTCGCGCAGCGGTTCAACAATACCACAACCGCTACGCGGTAACAACCGATCATTTTTCATGTTCTACAAGACCGAATGCCCTACGGGCAAGGCGTCGTAGTCGGCGCGGGAGAGGCTGAGGGCGGGGTCAACCGTCCGCGCTTCGTCGTAGGTGAGATCGTAGAGGGTATAGATCATCAGGTCAATCTCCCGTTCCAATACGGCGGTGTCGTTGCCGTGTTGTTTGGCGGATTGAATTTGTTCGACCAGGTTTTTGAATTGCAATTGTTGATTTTGACTCACTTGTATAATTGGCAATTGCTCAAGAAATGCTTTTTTATATCGAAATGTGTCTCCTCGCAAATCTCCGCCTGAAAAATAATGTTTGAACGCATACGTCAAAAGCCGGGAATTCAGAAGCGCAACAAGAAAACCGACATTCTCGCCTGTCATGATAAAACCCGTAGCTTCCATATAATACGCATCTTTATCATAATAGAACGCAGAATCAAATACAATTTCAGCCCACACAATTTTCTCTTTCTCAAAATCCTGATAATATCCTATTTGATCCTGCGTTTCAAACCATTTATTTCCAGTCTTCTTTCGACATTTAATCTCTTCCCCGGATTCATCATAATACGTCTCGCCGCTTTGTTCTAAACGCCGCCCAAATTGTTTTAAATACGCTTTAACCGCTGGATATTGTTCAATATCAACTTTTAACGCTGGAAATGTCGCAATGACGTAGATGTCCTGAAAATCAACCTGATACCGCTTGATGTCTTTGCCTCGTAAAATCGGTTTGATGATCTCTGCGGATTTCGGGTCGGCGGCGATCAATTTGGCGTGGGTTGCGCCGTCAATGATGAACGCTTCGTTATAGCCTGTTTTGATGCCGTAATTGATCTGAATATCCCATTCTTTCAGAGGAACTCCGGCCTTTTCGACTTTCTGCTTGATGCGATATTCCGCGTCGTTGACAATCAAATAGCGTTCCGCCGTCAACTCCGCCCGATAGTGTCCGTTGAGCGTTTCAAGAAACGGCGACAGCCGCTCTTCGATTCGGATTTCGCGGCTCAAATCGAACGCCCGGCACGGCTGAGGCATCGCGGCGCGTTTCGAAAACAACAAAATGTTGGTGTACGTGGTGGCGTTCTCGAACAGGGGCGCATCGCCGAAATCAATCAGAATCTTCGGCGTGGCGTTCGCCAGAAAAAACGTCCGCATAGATTCGCCATAACCCGCCCGCATCCATTTGTTTGAGGTAATAAAACACAATCTGCCGTTCGGATTCAGCAGGCGGTGGCCTTGTTCATAAAACAGGCAATAGAGATCGCCGGTGCGTTCGAATGTCTGAAATCCGGCGTCCTGATAGCGTTTTGCCAGCGTTCCGCCATTTTTCTGCAACTGCACATACGGCGGATTGCCGATGACAATGTCGAAGCCGGGTTCGCGCAACCCACCCTTAGCCCCTCCCAGGAAGGGAGTTTGAGCGGAATTTCCTTCGTTCAGGAGGGGAACAAGCGCGGGGTTCAGGATTTCAGGGAAATCAAGCTTCCAGTCGAAATGGTCGAACGGTTTGTCGGGGCGCTGTTTCAAGTCAACCAGGGCGTCTTTCGCCTGTTTCCAGCCTTCGGTTTTCAAAAAACGTTCCATCTGTTTCTGATTCGCTTTGCCTGTGCCTTTCGGGGCGTGGTGTTCGCCATCCTGCGCGATCATGGCGTCAAGCTGCGCGATCAGGAGGTCAATTTTCAGGTCGCGGATGTCTTGCGCCAATGCGGGCTTGGCGGCGGCGGCGGCATGAAAAAACGCGCGCTGCCGCTCGGTGACGCGCTTCAGCAGGTCGCGTTTGCGTTCCTCCGCTTTGCTTCCCAATAAGCCGCCTTGCCCGGAGGCGTCGCTCTGCGCGTCCCATTTGATTTCGATGACGTGATCCTGAAATTTGCTGATGAGGGAATCGCCGACAACGATTTTATAATCGAGGTTCGGGAGCGGGGTCGGGGTCGCTTCTTCGACAATCAGGGCGAGCCAGAAGCGCAGCCGGGCGATGTCCACCGCACCTTTTTCGAGGTCCACGCCGTAGATGGAATGCTCGATGATGCGGCGCTTGATGGCGGCGCGGTCGGCGGGGGTGTAGGTGTTGTTCAGCAGGAGTTTGCAGTGATAGATTTCGTTCAGCAAGCCCATCGGGAACGCGCCGGAGCCGATGGCGGGATCGCAGATTTTCACGGCGTCCAGCAGGCGGTCAATCGCCGCCCCATAGCGTTGCATAAAGGCGAACTGCGCGCGGTAAAACTGGGCGGCGTTCCCCTGCTCCGCTTCCGGCAGTTCGTCCCCTTTCAGCTTGTAGCGGATGAAGTATTCCAGCGGCTTGCGTAACCCACCCCCATCCCCTCCCAGGAGGGGAGTTTCCTGATAATTCCCCTCCTGGGAGGGGTTCGGGGTGGGTGTCCCCTCCTGGGAGGGGTTCGGAGTGGGTGTCCCCTCCTGGGAGGGGTTCGGAGTGGGTGTCCCCTCCTGGGAGGGGTTCGGGGTGGGTGTCCCCTCCTGGGAGGGGTTCGGGGTGGGTTGCCTCGTCAATCCGGCGTAGAGGTATTCGATCAGGCTTTCCTGCGTCATGTACTGGACGATTTCTTTCGGGGTGTAGAACGCGCCTTTGTCTTTGTTGTCTTCCAGCAGGTTTTCGAAGATGTGGCCGAGCATTTCGGGGTCAATGCCGACTTCGCGTTCTTCGGGGTCGTTTTCGTCAATGGTGAAATTGTATTCGCCGAAAAAGGCGAAGAGGGCGTCGAAGAGCGCGGATGGAAAGGTGAGATATTCGGTGCGCTCTTCGATCTGGTCTTTGTCGAACAGGCCGCCGTTGAGATACGGAATTTTGACGACCGCGCCGTCTGGCATGGTGAAGGCGTCCTGCTCGCGGCGATTGTTGTTCAGCGCGTCAAAAAAGAGGCGTCTGAGATGTTCTGCGTAAAACGTCTCGCGCTTGCCGGAGGCATTCCAGAACTGCTGCATAAACTGGCGGTCGCCGTTCGCGTAGGCGTCGTCGGTCGCGCCGAGCCAGCCTTTTTTCTGGAGGAAATGGAGGAAGACGATCCGACCGAGCAGTTTTTTGACGAAATCGCGGATCGCTTTGTCGTCGCCGCGAAAGGCGGACTGACGGAAATTCGAGGCCGTCAGATACTCCACAAACGCCTGATAATGGGTTTTGTAGCGGGAGAAAAACTCCTTGCTGAGGCGTTCGACGGAAAAGGCGTCAATCACGTCGGACAATCCGGCGGCGGCTTTTTTGGCGGCCAGCAGCGCGAGGCGTTCGGCGGCGGTGCGGCAGGTTTCGCCTTCGCCGAGGACGTAGGTGAAGCGTTTGGACGCGGTTTCGAACGCCACCCATTCTCCCTGCGGCGTGATGCCGGATTCACGCGCTACAAAGGTCAGACGGTAATTCGCCGTCCCCTGGTCATAGACGACTAAGACGCCGTGCGTCTGCGTTTCGTCAATAAAGCGCGTCATCAGGTTGCGCACGCCGACGCGATTGCGCAGCAGATGCACGCCGTCATCGAGCCGCGCCTCGAACAGCGCGATGTTTTTGCCGTCATGCAGGCGGATGACGCCGGTCTGATGACATTCGGCGACATGAGAATTAGCCAGCGAAAACGGCGCGGGCGTGTTCAAAAAATAGACCGACGCGAAGACCGATTCCAACACGCGCCGCCAGGTGTCGCGGTCATATTTTTGTTGCAGATGCGTTTGCAGTTGTTTTGTATCCATCTCATTATACCGCGCAGCGTTTACGCCGTAGGCGTTATGGTGTTGTAGAACATCGAATAATATGAGCAATGTGTACGCCGTAGGCGTTCAGGTATTGTAAAATCCCACGCCGTGCCGGAAATCATACCGCGTAGCGGTTGCGGTGTTGTCTCATCGGGACAATACCCCAACCACTACGCGGTAAAATCGCGATTTCCGTTCAGGTTTTACAATACCGAAACGCCTACGGCGTAGATGATCCATTTATATCAACATTCTACAATACCAGAACGCCTACGGCGTAGATATTGCCCGTAGGGCATCAGGTATTGTAGAAACGTGGCACGCATCGCAACGATTACGCCGTAGGCGTTATGGTGTTGTTAATCCGCCGACGCGCCGGAATCATACCGCGTAGCGGTTAGGGTAGTGTGTCAATCGGGACAGTACCCTAACCGTTACGCGGTACAAATGACGATTGATGTTCACATTTTACAATACCCAAACGCCTACGGCGTAGATGATCCATTTATATCAACATTCTACAATACCGGAACGCCTACGGCGTAGATATTGCCCGTAGGGCATTCGGTATTGTAGAAGCGCAAGCCGCGCCGGAATCATACCGCGTAGCGATTACGGTGTTGTTTGTCAAACCGTCGGCATTCGGGACAATACCACAACCGCTACGCGGTAAAATCGCCGATTGATGTTCATTGTATTACAATACCCCAACGCCTACGGCGTAATATGCGTGATATATGCCAACGATCTACAACACCTGAATCGCTACGCGGTAATATCTCGTCACGTCATAATGCCGAAACGCCTACGGCGTCGGGAGGTTGTCGTCAAAAAATTCGAATAGATAACGCGGATCGTATTGAGCGTTGAAATGTGTTAAAAAGTCAACATATTCTTGTCGAAGTGTTTTGGTTTGATGATGGGCTTGCTGATTTTGGATGTATTCATACACATTGTTGAGATGCGAGCGGCTGTATGAAAATGCGCCATAGCCTTCCTGCCATGCGAAATTGCCGCGAAAGAATTTTTCGCGGTTGATAAACAGGGATGTGCCGCGTTTGATGTCGTGAACGGTGTCGGAAATGCTGACGTTCGGATGCCAGCCTAACAGAATATGAACATGGTCGGGCATGCCGTTGACGATGATGGATTTGTGTTTCAGGTCGGTCACGATGCCGCTCATGTATTCGAAAATGCGCGGGCGGATGTCATCATGCAACAGGTATGCGCGATATTGAACGGCAAAAACGAGATGGATGTATAATTGCGTGAACGCGCCCGGTTTCATGATAGCCTCCTTTTGCCCGTCGGACATTCGGTGTTGTAGAACATCGAATAATACGAGCAACGGTTACGCCGTAGGCGTTATGGTATTGTAGAAGTGCAAGCCGCGCCGGAATCATACCGCGTAGCGATTGCGGTTACGCCGTAGGCGTTGTGGTATTGTAAAAATCCAGACAGCCGCGCCGAATCATACCGCGTAGCGGTTACGGTTACGCCGTAGGCGTTATGGTATTGTAAAATCCAGACAGCCACGCCGAATCTACCGCGTAGCGGTTACGGTTACGCCGTAGGCGTTGCGGTATTGTAAAATCCAGACAGCCGCGCCGAATCATACCGCGTAGCGGTTACGGTGTTGTATCAAAGCGTCGGCATTCAGAACAATACCAGAACCGCTACGCGGTACAAATGACGATTGATGTTCACATTTTACAATACCCAAACGCCTACGGCGTAGGTTGATTGATTCATTTCAACATTCTACAATATCGGAACGCCTACGGCGTATTATCAATTGATGTCAACGATTTATAACGCCTCAACACTTACGGCGTAGATTTGTCAATTCATATCAACAACTCCTGAACCGCTACGCGGTCATAAATGATTCGGAAATGATGATTTCCGGCTGTTCCTGGCGCAGGGAAGAGGGGAACGTCAGCGCTCCGAGGGATTCAGCATGTTCTGAGCCGGAGAGCGGGAACGATTCGAGAATGGCGAACAATTTTTCCAGCATCACGTCAAGGCGCATCGGCGTTTTCTTTGTCGAATTGGCGAGTTGCGCGAGCTTTTTCGGGAGTTGATTGTAGGCATGAATTTTGATTGCGTTCTGCGCGGCTTTGATCAATGCCTGCTGTTCGTCCGAAATTTCCGGCGCATTGAGCAGCGAGGCGAGCAGAGTAAGCGCCTTGCGGTCGTATGGGCTGAGGCTCGCATCCACGATGATTTCCTGACGCCGTTCCGCTTCGATTTGCGCGTGAAAGGCGGAAATGGCCTGATTGACGTGCGCGTGGTGCTGGTCGTGCAGGACGAATGCTTTTTCAGGCGCAAGCGCATGAAATTGTTTAGCCGCTTCAATGAACGTCAATTCCAATAACTCGCCGTCTTTGGTGACGAACGAAAACGCATCGCGTTTTGGGCTTTTGATAAAGGTCAGCGTTCCGCCGGACAGTAGGTGATTCTTGCGCCCGGTTCTGGCGCGGAGCGGCATGTTCTTGAGGCGGAGGAATTCTTGCGGGTTTTCGCGCTTGAACTTGCGGAGTTCCATCAAATAGGCGAGCCGCTCGTCGCGGGATTCTTCCGGGCTTTTTTCGAACAGGCCGAACGTGCCGACTTCTTCTTCGGTGGAATAAATCTGCGAATCCTCGCCTAAGGCGGAATGAAACGCCTGCAATTTCATAATCGCCTTTTTGCGAAGTTCGATGTCGTTATCCACTTTGGCGGTAGGGTAAAAATTATAAATATAGATGTTTCCGGCGGGCGAACCGATACGATTGACGCGCCCGATGCGCTGCATCAAGCGGGTCGAGTTCCAGGGAGTGTCGTAATTGACGATAATGTTGGCACGATGTAGGTTGACGCCTTCGGCCAGCACTTCGGTCGTGATGACGATGTTGATGTCGTTTCTCCATTGCGCGTGCGGCAGGTTGGCGTCGAAATTGGCGCGAATCGCGGGCATTTTTTCCTTGCGGTTGCCGGCGTGAATTTCGACGACATCGTCGCGTCCCAGGGCTTTCAGCCGCTTGACAAGATAGGCGGTGGTTTCCTGCGATTCGGAAAAGACGACTAATTTCTGCTGCGGATTTCGCGCCGGGTCGAACAGCGCATTTTGCAATTCTCGCGCAAATGTCTCGAATTTCGGGTCGTCGGTCACGGCGTCCCAGCGTTCTAACAGGCCGCGCAGCGTCGCGTCATCCTGCCGCAAGCCTTCGATGAATTCCGGCTCGAAATCGTCAGGCGTGCAAATCATGATGGACGGATCGGTCTCCATTAACGACGAAATTTTGTCGAGTAATTCATCTTCCTTGTCTTCCAGAATGTATTCGGAAACGTTCAGATTCGGGGCGATATAAATTTTACCGTTGCGAAACATCGTCATCATGGCGACAGTCGCGTTGGCGAAGCGTCGCAGCGAGGCGCGGAAGGCGGTGAAACTGCTGTCAAGCCGCTTGACAAGCAGCGTTTTCATCATGAACGCCAACTGGCGCGACGCCAATTCCGCGTTTTGATAGCGCCCCTTTTTTTCCACCACCAAATAGCGCAGTGCCTGATAACGAAAATAGGTCAGTCCGCCCTGTTCAGGCGGCAAGCTGAGGGAGGCCATCGTATCGTCGTAGAGTTGTTCCAACGCCGGTTCTAATTCATACAAAATATGGCAAGGCGGCACGATATGCGGAAAGACAATTCCTTGAGCATCCAAATCCTGTTTATAGTCGTCATGCTCCAGCAAGTCGGTGCGGGTGCGCCGGATGGTGAGCGGCGTGATCACTTTTTCGCGCACGTTTTGATACAGTTCGGCGACTTTGGCTCTGGCCTCTTCAAGCGGCAATTTCTGCGCGTCTCGAAACGCTTCCGTCACGTCGGCAAAAAACGAAATCAAATTTGATTCGCCGGGGAGCGTCGAACGTTTGCCGTCCTGAAACAGCAAGACAAGGTTGCGAATATCGGCGGGGCGGTTGTTCAGTGGCGTGGCGGAAATCAGCACGACCTTTTTCGGCGCGTACCCGCCCTCTTTCATGCGGCGCGAAGAGGGCGATTTGCAGAGTTTTTGCAACTCGTTATAGGCGTCGGACGTGTCGTTCCGAAATTTATGCGCCTCATCTACCAGAATCAGATCGTATTTTTCAGGATGCGCGATGGTATGCAGGCTGCCGTTGTTGACGATTTCGTAGTTTTTCAGGCCGAATTTGTCTAAGGTTTCGCGCCAGTATGGGCGAATGGCGGGCGGCGTCACGATCAGCGTCGTGGAAATATGCGAGGGGAAGTCGTTGTAATAAAAGAACTTCTTCGCAATCAGCGCCCCCACAACCGTTTTGCCCAATCCAACGACATCCGCCAAAAAGAAGCCGTTATGCCGTTTCAGCAGGTCAAAGCCCTGCTCCACTGCTTCGATTTGATACGACAACCGCTTAAAACCTTCGGGCAGATCGCCGAGGTTGTTCGGGTCGAATTCCACGTTTTTACCGAAATATTCAATCAGGAATTTAAGGTAGATGTCATAAGGCGTGAACGTTTCATTCAGATAAGTGCGCGTCGCGACGTTCCTCACATCCACCGGCAACACGTCCACGCCTTCGTTCCAGAGCTTTTCGAACTCGTCAGCCGCGAATTTGACATCCTCGTAATCCCGCAGCGCGACGTTGAATTCATAGTTCGACGATTCTGAATTCCCCAATCCGGGAACGGTCAAGTTCGAACTGCCGGTAATCACTTCGCCGGAAAAGTATTCGTTGAAATGCTCAGGCCGGAAAATATAGATTTTGGCGTGCAGTTTGCGGTGTGGATGCGCCTTGATCTGCACTTTGCCGCTCGCCACATCGTCAATAAATTGCAGAATGCCGTCTTCGGTTTCTTTGGTATAAGCGGCGCTTTGAATATCGGCTTTCATCGCCTGCCTGAAATCTTCGACCGCCATCTGCGGATCGCTTTTGAACAGCACGCCCTGCGCATGGTACTGCGCGACGATTCGATCCACGTTGATGCCGACCAGAATTCTGATGCGCGGCACGTGTTCGAGATAGGGACGAATCGCAAAATACCCGGAGGCGCGGAAGTAGCCGACAAGCGCGTCGAAAAAGGCGATATTCGGCAGATGTTCGAAGACGCCGGCAAACCGTTTTAACAGGGTATTGCCCTGTTCATTGGTAAAAAATTTGGTATGCGTCATGTTGAATTTTACGTCGCGATTGGATATTGCGATAGTTTGATAATACCTCAACCACTACGCGGTAAAATTGGCGTTTTTATTTGCATTCTACAATACCTGAACACCTACGGCGTATTATTTGCCAGTAGGGCATGTGGTATTGTAGAACATGCACCCGCCGATCACAATGATACCGCGTAGCAGTTGCGGTATGTTTGCCAAACCGTCAGCGTTCGGGACAATACCAGAATCGCTACGCGGTAAACAGCGGTGGTTATTTCTACGATCTACAATACCAAAACGCCTACGGCGTAGGCATTTCAACGTTCTACACTACCGAACGCTCTACGGACAATGCTGCGCTGTCTGCGTTGTGTTCATGCTTAATCGAAGTAGCAGAAAATGTCGGGGAAGCGGCTTTCCATGAGGTCGGTGATGAATTTTTCCGTGTCCGCCGCGGAGGAATAGGAGAGGGCTTGCTGGGCGATGTCGTGGGCTTCCGCAAAGGAAACAGAGCGGATGATTTTTTTGATTTTCAACAGCGCATCGGCGTTCGTGCTGTATTGATCTAAACCCATGCCGAGCAGCAATAGCGTATATTTGGGGTCGCTCGCCATTTCGCCGCACATGCCGACAGTGATGCCTTTAGCGTGCGCCGCAGTGATGACATGCGAAATCAGGCGGAGAATCGCCGGGTGGAGCGGTTCATAGAGATAGGCGACGTTTTTATTGATGCGATCAATCGCAATGGAATATTGAATCAGATCGTTCGTGCCGATGCTGAAAAAGGCCGCTTCTTCGGCCAGAATGTCGCTCGTGATCGCCGCCGACGGAATTTCGATCATGATGCCGACGGGGATATGTTCGTCGAATGGCTCGCCTTCTTTCCGCAACTCGGCTTTCACTTCTTCTAACACGGCGTTGGCGCTGCGCAGTTCGTCAATGCCGGAAATCATCGGATACATGATTTTGATGTTGCCGTAATTGCTCGCCTTTAAAATCGCTCGCAGTTGAGTTTTAAACAAATCAACATGCTCTAAACAGAGCCGGATCGCTCGCAATCCGAGCACCGGGTTCAATTCGTCATAAATATCTAATTGCGAAATGAACTTATCGCCGCCGAGATCGAGCGTGCGGATAACGGCGGGATACTCGCCCAAATGCTCAACCAGCGTTTTGTACGCCCGGAAATGTTCGGCTTCAGAAGGGAGATAATAGCGGTTCATGTAAAGAAATTCCGTGCGATACAGGCCAACGCCTTCGCCGCCGCGCTCTAACACCGCTTTCACTTCGCTGATAAATTCGATATTCGCCATCAGCGTCACCTTTTTGTTGTCGGTCGTGACGGCAGGGAGGTCTTTCATCTTTTGCAGTTCGCGTTCGTAATACTTGAACTGCCGCTGCTTATCGAGGTATGTGATAAAAACATCCTGCTGCGGCGAGACTTGCACCACCCCTCGAATGCCATCAACAATCAGCGATTCGCCGGTTTTTACGGCATCGTAAATTCCCGCGACGCCAACAACGGCTGGGATTTCGAGGGAATGCGCCATAATGGCCGTATGCGAGGTTTTGCTGCCGACTTCGGTCACAAAGGCAATCACGCGTTCTTTCCGCATTTGCGCGGTATCGGCCGGAGAGAGATCATGCGCCACGACAATGACATCTTCTTTTAATTCAGCAAGGCTTGTGTGTCCGAATCCTAACAAGTTATTAAAAATCCGATTGCCGATATGCGTTAAATCATCCTTGCGTTCCTTGAAGTAGGGGTCTTGCAAACTGTCAAAATGCTCTTTCAGCTTATCTAATACGCGCTTGAGCGACCATTCCGCAGACAAGCGATGACGTTGGATATATTCCACCGTTTCATTGACCAGCATTTGATCTTCAATCATCATCAAATGCGCGTCAATGATCGACAGATGCTCGCTATCTGACATGGGTTCGATCCGTTTTCTGATGGCCAGCAATTGATCTTTCGATGCCTGGATCGCGGCGAAAAACCGCTCAACCTCCTTATCAACATCGGCATCTTTTACCCAATTGGGCTTGATGTCGTATGTTTCTTTTTCCAGGCGGAAGGCTTTGCCAATCACAATGCCTGCTGAAACTGCAATCCCTCGAAATTCCAAGGATATCTCTCCTCTTCAATCGAAAAGAAAATCACTTTTCTTCCAATTATCTGGGTTCTCCGAATTTATTCTCAATGAGTCGCAAGAGCGATTCCAACATCTCCAGGGCATCCTCTCCGTCAGCCTTGAGCAGAATCTCAGACCCAATTGGCGCGGCGAGCATCATGAGATTGAGAATACTTTTGCCATTCACTTCTTCGCCATCCTTTGAGACGGTAATCTCTGCGCGAAATTTATTTGCCGTCTGGACGAATTGTGCAGCCGCTCTGGCATGCAAGCCTAATTCATTTTTTATCGTTGCAACTCGGATTTCCGCCATGACAAGCCTCTTTGGAGGTAGTTCTCGTGCTATTTTTTCCCATGATGTTTCAAAAATTCACTGGCAATACGAATATTTTCCTGCCCGCGTTGTTTTAGCAGATTCACCGTGTTTTGGAACGGCTCGTTCGTTTGAAAGGTTGCTAATTGCAACAGCATCGCTAAATTCACACCGGTAATCACTTCAACATCGCCACTATCTAAAAATGAGAGACTGATGTTCGACGGCGTCCCTCCAAACATATCCGTAAAAATGATTACGCCAGAACCATGATTTACGGCCTGAATCGCACGTCGAATCTGCTCTCGCGACGCTTCAACATCTGTCGTGACATCGATCGAGACTGCCGTCAGATTGGGAATCTTCCCCATAATCATTTCGGCAGTTCGGATCAGTTCATCGCCTAACTGTCCATGAGAGACAATCACTCCACCAATCATCAGGGATTAAGAGCATGGGAAAAGGTAATAGAAAGCGCATGACGTTCGCACAATC
Organism: Candidatus Moduliflexus flocculans; assembly: GCA_000739515.1. Lineage (GTDB taxonomy): Bacteria > Moduliflexota > Moduliflexia > Moduliflexales > Moduliflexaceae > Moduliflexus > Moduliflexus flocculans. Next base: position 112,889 of record DF820459.1, on the reverse strand, counting down.
GGCAGTGTTCTGATCGCTCTTTTTATCCCTTAACCCTTGTTCTTCTCTGTATCGCCTGCACCACAAGGATACATGGAGACCACTCTCCGATCTTTAATATTTGGAATCTTCCTCCGAGATGATTCGGTAAATATCTTTTTGGGATGTGGCATTCATTAATTTGTTACGGAATGCCGTGTTTTTCAGCATCCGTGAAATCCGCGCTAACATCTTCAAATGCGTTCCAACAGAATTATCTGGCGCCACTAAGAGAAAGAACAGATACGCGGGTTTTCCGTCCAAAGAATCGAATTCGATCCCCGATTTCGACAAGGCAAACCCGGAAATAATATCTGGGATATTAGGCAGTTTCCCGTGAGGAATCGCAATGCCATCCCCGATTCCCGTGCTGCCTAATTTTTCTCGTTCCAGCAACACATTCAGCATCTCGCGTTTATCAATTGCGGGATAACTTTTCGCCACGGCATTCACGAGCGCATCAAGAACTTCTGTCTTGGTGTTCGCCTGTAAATCTGCGATGACTGACGATTCTTTTAAAATATCAATTAATTTCATGAGCGTTCATCTCGTCTTGTGACATTGTCTCGCCCCAGAGGAGAACAATGTCACAAGGCAAATATCAATATTCGGGTTCAATCAGCTCATAGTGTCCATCGCGTCTGGTGTAGAGCACGTTAATCTGATTCGTTTCTGAATTCAGAAACATCAAAAATTCATCGCGCGTGACACCCAGTTGCATGGCTGCTTCATCAACCGACATCGGCTTCACTGCCATTTTGGGAGATCGAATGATCTGGGGCGTTTGTTGCTCACCCTCCGAATCTTCGCCCTCGTCTTCATTTTCAGCCTGCACGATCTCTTTTGATCCTGCGCGGCCTTTCCGGCTTCCTTTTTCTTTGAGTTTTTTGATTTGGCGTTCTATTTTCTCCATCACCGTATCGAATGCGAGGTACATGTCATGTTGTTCTTCCACGCCGCGAATTGTCGCTCCATTCGTTTGAAACACGACTTCCGCCGTATGACGATGTTTTTCAACAGACAATACGACATGCACGTCTGTCACATTGTCTATATACCGGCTGAGTTTGCTCATTTTTTCATCAATATGCTGTCGCAACGGGTCGGTAATCTCAAAGTGTCTGCCGGTGACTGTTAATTGCATAGTCTGCCTCCTTGCAATGGGGTAATGGCACGCAGGTCACCACGACGATGCGTCCATCACTCACTTTTTCCGCTTTCGATCAATGGACGATAGGATATTCATATCTTCCCGATACTTCGCTATCGTCCGACGCGCAATCGCCACGCCCTCTTCGGTGAGCCGTTTCTCGATATCTTTATCACTGAGCGGGTGCTCAGGATTTTCCTCGTCAATCATCTGCTTGATTTTCTTTTTTACGGCTCTGGACGACACATCGTCGCCGCCAGAAGAACTTTCCAGGCCGCTGTGGAAAAAATATTTCAACTCGAATACGCCTTGTGGCGTGTGAATATATTTATTGGTTGTGACGCGGCTGATAGTAGATTCATGCATCGAAATATCATCAGCCACATCTCGCAAGACCAATGGTTTTAAATGAGAGACGCCATATTCCAAAAAATTTTTCTGAAACTTCACAATGCTTTTTCCGACTTTATAGACCGTTCGCTTGCGCTGTTCGACACTGCGAATAAACCACATCGCTGAACGAAGTTTCTGGTCAACATATTGCCGCGTCGAGCCGCTCACATCACGTTCGTTGCTGGTCAGAATTTTTTTATAGGTTGGATTGATGCGCAAATTCGGCAAATCATCTTCATTCAAGACGACTTCATAATCGCCATCCACCTTATACACATAAATATCGGGGACGATGTATTCCGGGCGTTCGGCCACAAAATCCCCGCCTGGCCGGGGCGACATATTCGCGATGATCTGCTGGGCGCTTTCAACCTCTTCTTTCGAAATATTCAAATGGTGCGCAATAAATTCGTACCGATGTCGCTCTAATTCATGCAGATAATGCGCGATAATCTGCTCAACTTCCGTTCCTAATAAATCAAGGCTCTTCGCCTGAATCAGGAGGCATTCCTTGAAATCCCGCGCCCCGACGCCGGTCGGCATAAATGTCTGAATATGCTTGAGCACAGCCTCCACTTCGCTTTCAACGATGGGTTCTTCGTGCGCATAAAACTCGCTCCGAATCTGCCGAAAGACATTCGCCACGCCAGCAATCTCGTCCTCCGTGATATTCATCACTTTGAGGAAGAATTTCTGAAACCGAATCGGGCTGGTGGGGGTGAATCGCTCGCCAATTAAGCTCAACCCAATGGTATATAACTGAATCAGATAATACTTATGCGAAGTCAACTGCTCGATATGCGCGTAGGATTGGCGCAGTTTTTCGAGCGCCTCATGAATTTCGGCTTCATGTTTCGTCGCTTTGTCTGTTTGTTCTTTATAGCCGATATACGCTACTTCTGCCGCTGACAGATTCGAGAGAAGATACTCGACAAGATACAGTTCTTCCTGGCTTAATTCCAATTTCTCTAACTTTGTCAGATAGGTATCTTTTACCAGCACAGAACAATGGCGCTCGATCAATTGCGGCAGTGTCCGGCAAATATGCGCCAGCCGTTTCAAGCCAGGCTCGATCTCTTTCATCGGGATGCCGGTCAGGGATTCGACCTGATGAAGGGAGAGCTCGCTGAACGATTTCGCAATCAGTTCATAATCTTCCAGCGTAAAATGCCGTAATTTCTCGATAGTCTCGCGATAATGCCCCTCAATGAGATCGTTATAATATTCTTGCAGCGCCACGTTTGCCAACATCGCCTGCGAACCGGAGAAATCCAAGCGAGCGGCAAGGTAATCTCGCTCAAATTCGCTATTGATCTTCTGGCATAAGGCGCTGTTCACCGTCGCATGATACTCTTCCAGTTGTTTAAACGGGATATTGCTCGAATAAATATTGAATGTCGGGGCGTCGCTCTGGTCTTCAAGAAACAAATACCCGTCATCACCGATTTGCCCGATGAGAAATTGTCCGATCTTCATGGCGCGCTCAGGCAGTTGCGACATCTGGAGCTGCCAGGCAAGATGTTCGGACAGGGACTGCGGGCGGCTGAAAAGATTATCGAACGATTGATTGTTGTCATCAGGCTCGAATTCGCCCGTATAACCCAATCCCCCGGGATTATCGTTAAAATATTCTTCCCAATTCACCGAAGACTCTTGCTGCGGCTGACGTTCCGCCCCCTCAATATCTGGCTGATCGGAGAGCGGAGGCGCATCATCATACCGCTCATCGGGCATATGGGCGTCATAGGAAGAGAAATCGTCTTCCTGCTGTTCGTTCTCGGCGTTATCCTCAAGCTCTTCTAACACAGGATTTTCCAGCATTTCCTGTTTGACGAGATCAACCAATTCCAGGCGCGACATTTGCAGCAACTTAATCGCTTGCTGCAACATCGGCGTCATCACAAGACGTTGCGACAGATTCAGATTTATTCTGGTATCCACATTCATGCGCGACCTATCTTAAGGCATCTTCGCCTCAAGTTCCTCTCCTTATGCGATGCGTTCTTTGGCTGCGCTCAGCATGGCCAAGCATGGTGAGCGACGGCGAAAAGCGGCGAGCGTTCAGGCGATTATAACATAAACCCCTCGCCGAGGTATAGTTCTTTTGCTTTTTCGTTAAACGCTAACTCAATCGGCGTCCCTGAAAAACGGATTTCCCCATCCGTCATGATATACGCGCGATCCGTGCTTTTTAAGGTTTCCCGGACATTATGATCCGTAATGAGAATCCCAATCTGTTTTTCTGCCAGTCGTTCGATAATCTTTTGAATATCCGCAATTGCTTTCGGGTCAATGCCAGCGAACGGCTCATCCAGCAAAATAAACGATGGATTCGTGGCAAGCGCCCGCGTGACCTCTAAACGCCGTCGTTCGCCGCCAGACAGCGTATAGGCTTTGCTTTTTCGCAGATGCAAGATATCTAATTCTTCCAGGAGCGTTTCTAACCGCATTTTGCGTTCATGCGACGACAGGTCAAGCGTTTCGAGAATCGCTAAAATGTTTTCTTCCACTGTCAGTTTGCGAAATGCAGATGGCTCTTGCGCAAGATACCCCACCCCTTTTCTGGCGCGAATATACATCGGGTAATGCGTGATATTCTCCTGATCTAAAAAAATACGCCCCTGTTCAGGGCTGACCAGGCCGACGACCATATAAAATGATGTCGTTTTCCCCGCGCCGTTCGGGCCAAGCAGACCAACCACTTCGCCCTGGTCAAGATAAAAACTGACATCATTCACTACTGTCCGTCCTTTATAGGACTTTTGCAAATTTTCAACAATAATACATGACATAAAATACCAATTATTCAGGATTCCCCGCGACAATTTTTACGGGCAATGCGCTCCTGAATATTTACCTATTTTCCTTTTTTGGGATAAATCGTCACCGACGGATTCTCCCCTTTTTCAGTCGTTTTTTCGACTTTGGCGCTATGTTTCAGCAGCGCTTTTTTATATTTCGCCGTCAACTCTTTGCCGATGGCATCTTCAACCGCTTTGAGAAAATCAGCTTCATGAGAAAACATCTGATTTTTCAGCGGAGATAATTTTTCAATCGTCGCGTCAGGAATTTTTTCCTGCCGGAATTTTGCGACCGATTCTTCGGTAATGCTATACGTCGTTGGCTGAGTTGCCGGCTGATCTAACATGGTTTGCGCATCGTCCACGCCGAATTGCATGTGAATGCGCTCTTTGCCCGGCTCCTCGGTTTCATTCTCCGGCTCAACTTGCGTTGCTGCGCCTGTCGCGCCGATTTCTCCGGTTGCTAAATTGGCGGTAATAATCAGCGCGTCCATCGTCAGATTTTGCGCGGAATCGTCAACATGCGCCTTTTTCTCAGGCGTGCCTCTGACAGTCGCCTTTTGCGCCTTGTTTAAAAATTCACCGGTTTCGCCGGTAATCACCGTCGTCTCATGCGTGACTTTGACATGGCCGGACACGTCTATTTTTTCAATATCATTGCGATTATCCGGCGTTTTCATGATATAGACAATCATTTCATCTGCTCGCAATTCGGTCGGCGGCTTTTTCGCAACTACGTCGCCAGTAAAAATCGCCCGATGTTCGTTGTCATTTAATCGCAGCGTCTTTGACGTAATCACAGCGGGAGTCGCCTTCTCATCTCCTTTTGGCGCATCCTCTTTTTTCTCAACAGTGGCTTCTGCGGTTGGCTGTGCTGCCAAAGGCTCTGGTTGAGGCGTCTCAGTCGCGCCTGACATCATCTCGAAAGGGTTGGAAAATTCTCCGGTAGAATAGATGGTCATGACAACACGACTATCTGTTTTAGCCTCATCAGCGTAAGCTTCGACCACTTTTTCCTGTAAGAACGCGACGATACGCTGCGCCGTAACTGTGTTATTATCTTGCCAGACTTTCGCATTCCCAATTAATTCGATCTTTTGTTCGGTGTTATAAAAGATGCCCTGTTCGCCGGTTGCCATGCCAGAAGAACTCGCAATCCGCACATTTCCAGAAGCCACTGTTTTCGCAATCTGGCGTCCGCTCTCATCAAGATGCGCTTCCAATCGATCTGAAAACAGGGTTGTCTCTTGTTGCACGACTTTGACGTTTCCACTGTAGGTAATAATTTTTTGCGCTTTGTTAAAATTAAAATTTTCAGCGCTGATATCCACGACTTTGCTCGGCGTTTTTGCGGGAGTCGGCGTGGCTTGTGCGTCAATCGCTGGCTCCTGCCCATTCGTCATATTCGAACATGCGATACACGCGCAGAACAGGCCCCATAGCATCCCCTGAAACCACCGCAATCGCATCAATCGTCGTATTGCTCTCATAAAAATCCCTACTCCGTTTTAAAAGAGGTCTTCACATTTTTTAATATTTTGGCATGACTCAAACTTAAATCCGATTCCAGCCCGTCGCCGCTGGTGATCAGGCCACCTTGTTCGATTTCGACATGCGTGGTTGACACGATCATATTTTTTGCCGCGTCGTACATCAATTCCTCGGTTCGCAGCACAACCCCTTCTTTGAAAGACGTGGCTTCCACATTCCCTCGCGCGATAATATTTCCCGTGCTGTCGTCTTTCACTCCCTGATCGCTGATCAAGTGCGTGCTTTTCTGCCCATCCTGATCGTAGAAATCTACCGTCACGCCGCTCAATATCGTCTCCTTGCGCTGGGCGTAGATACGCGCTTCTTTCGCCTCCAATGTCCACAGAATACGATCATTCGACATTTCTGTCAAGGAGACGTTCGCCACAAACACATCGGAATCATTTTGGATTGGCTGGGGCGCTGGACGAGTGCCTTTTGCGCCTGCGCCGTCTTGTTGATACTGGTAAATATACCATCCCATGCTGACGAGTATCACGGCCATTGTCAACAATAGCAATTGCTTGAGCCGCTGAATATGCGTGGTTGTATATATCATACGTTCAACGAATGAAAACGACGATTCTCCGAAAAATATGGGAACAGAAGTTTATAGGCGTCTTCAAGCTGCTGAGGGATAACACGCGTCTCGGAAATCGTCGTCATGTAATTGGTATCGCCATTCCAGCGCGGCACGATATGGACGTGTAGATGGTCTTCCACTCCCGCTCCGGCAACTTTGCCAACGTTGATGCCGATATTAAATCCTTCCGGGCGCATCGCTTCGCGCAGCGCCTGTTCGCAGCGACGCGTAATGTCGAACAATTCGAGCAGTTGTTCTGGCCGTAGCGCCGTTAAGCTGGAAACATGGGCATACGGCGCGATCATCAGATGTCCGTTATTGTACGGATAGATATTCAGCAGCGCAAACGCTTCCTTGCCGCGATAGATGACGTAATTTTCAGCATCTCGCGCAGGTTCGCGCAGTTTGTGACAAAAAAAACAATTCCGATCTTTCTCGCTCAAAATATAGGCCATTCTCCAGGGCGCCCAAACAGTCTCCATACGTCACTCGTTCTCAATGACAAGTTTTTTCGAGGCATAACTTATGCATGATTCTGTAAGCATATTTGCGCATAAAGTTTTGTCAAGTGATTTTCTTTAGACATTACCGCCAATATCTTTTGAAAAAATCTAACGATTTCGCAGCCACCACGAAATACACAAAAAACACCGCAACATTTATTCGATGCGCGGGAAGTGTCTTCTTTTTTCGTATGTTTCGTGGTAAATAATCACGAAAAAGTTGTATTGACGGTGGCGGAAAGCAGACAACTCAACATCGCCGTCAAAAAATTCCATGCGCACGCCTGCTATATTCGATACTCTAATGCCCCTTCTTCCTTGAAAACACAGACAAACGGCAGATGACGATAATATTGTTTGTAATCCAGCCCGTATCCGACCACAAATTTATCTGGAATTTCATAGCCGAGATATTTTACCGGAGGATGGACTTGCCGCCGTGATGGTTTGCTGAGAAGCGTGCAAACTTCAAGACTCGCGGGACCGCGCACCTGCAAATTTTTCAGCAAAAAATCGAGCGTCAAGCCGCTGTCAATAATATCTTCAATCAGCAGAACATGCCGCCCGTGGATATTTTCCTTCAAATCTTTTACGAGCCGAACGATGCCAGATGTCTCCTGCGAGTCGCCATAGCTGGAAACCACCATAAAATCTATTTCATGCGGAACGCTCATCTGACGGCTCAAATCGGCGAGAAAATAAACGCCGCCTTTCAAAATGCTGACAAGAATTGGAAACTTCCCCTCGTAATCGCGAGAAAGTTCCTCGCCAAGTTCTTTCACTCGCTGGCGAATCATTTCTTCTGACACCAGAATTTCATCAACGAATTGCTCCATATACCTGATATGGTCAGAGAGATGTGGTTTCTTGCGAACAGAAGCCACATCTCGTGTTGACGTGTAAGAGATAACGACAATACTTGTCGTATCGCGCAAACAGGCTTCCCCTGTCAATAGACATTATCGGAAAGAACACAGAATCTTCCACGACAGACTGTTCGACCTTTCTTTACGCCTTTGAGAGAGGCGGATCGCGCAAATATTCCGAACACTTATTTAGCTGGATAATCATCACACAATGCGCGTTCGACATCATGGAAATCTGGTTCGATGATCGTTGGATTGCCAGCGGCGCGGATCGCGGTATCAATATCTTTCAGGCCGTTGCCCGTCACCATCACCACCACGCTTTCCGCTTCCCCCATTGCGCCAGTTTGGATCATACGTTGAAAACCAGCGAACGCCGTTGCGCCTGCGGGTTCGGCAAAGATGCCAGTGTTTCTGGCCAGAAGCCGCATAGCATCCAATATCTCGTCGTCTGTCACCGTCATGAGCGCTCCTTGCGAATGGCGAGCTGCACGAAGCGCTTTTAAGGCGTCGCGCGGCTGCCCAACGGAAATACTGTCGGCAATTGTATGTAATTTGCGCTGAGGCTGCACCGCTGTTCCACTGATAAAGGCGTCTGCAAGCGGGCTTGCACCTTCGGCCTGCACGCCGATCATTTGCGGGCGTTTATCAATCAATCCTAAATCGTACAGATCGCAAAACCCTTTCCATACGCCGCCGAAAATACAGCCATCGCCAACCGCAACAAAGACTTTATCAGGCGCTTTCCAGCCGAGTTGCTCGCAAATTTCCAGCGCCGCCGTCTTTTTTCCTTCGCCGAGATATGGATTGTAACCGCTGTTGCGATTATACCAGCCCCAGGTATCCGAAGCTTGCAGGCAGAGGTCATACGCCTGGTCGTATGTGCCTTTTACCATCAATACTCGCGCCCCATACATTAACAGTTGCGCCACTTTGGCTTTTGGCGCAGTTTCCGGCACAAATATGACGGTAGAAATCCCGACCGAAGCGGCCAGTCCTGCCAGTGATGACGCGGCGTTGCCTGTTGACGCGCAGGTGATAATCGTCTTGCCAAGTTCTCTTGCTTTGACAATAGCTAAGGCGCTGGCGCGATCTTTCAACGACGCCGTCGGATTGCGGCCATCATCCTTGATAAACAGCCTTGGAGGATAGGCAGTCTGAGAATTATGGCAGATTTTCCGCCCCAATTCATGGCAATCATATAACGGCGTCCAGCCAATATGTAACGGCGGGAGCAGGCGTTCATCCTGAATTGGCAGGAGATCAGCGTATCTTCGAATCGAAAGCGGTTCGCGCACTGTATTCGACGTTTTGATATGACGCAACAGCCGCACAGCGACGAGGTTCATATCATATATCACATCCAGCGTTCCGTCAAGCCCGCAATCCCGGCAGACATACATTACTTCATCAAGAGCGTATTCGCGCCCGCATTTGACGCATTTCAAACAGTGAATATGTTTCATGAAAATGAAAAGAACGCTGATTGGTCAGTCCAATCAGTGTTCTTTTTATCGTAGGCGTTCAATCAGCATCTTCCAGACACGCGGGGCGTTGATTCCAACAGCAACGCGTGCATTCGGCATTCGTCCGGCAGAAAATCCGCGAGCGCAGACAGTCCGGCCTCGCGTAAATTCGCCGCGCGTTTCGATGTCCACGCGCATCAGTTCAGTAGCAATCAACGACGGATCACAGACCATCGCCACCGCGCACGGATCATGCATTGCTGCCAATTCGCCGCTCAACGCATTCAGCGAGGCATTATACCAGGCGAGCAGCGAGGCAAATGTGTGCGCAAGCGACGTGCCATTCTGCCGGATTTGTTCGATAATGTCGCGAGAGACGAGAACCTGATGCGTCACGTCCAGCCCAATCATGGTCAGCGGAATTCCCGAATTGAACACAATGCGAGCGGCTTCGGGGTCAACATAGATATTGAACTCCGCTGATGGCGTCACATTGCCCATCCCCATCGCGCCGCCCATCAAAACGATCTGTTTCGTCAATTCTGTGATGCGCGGCTCGCGCAAAATCGCCATCGCAATGTTTGTGAGCGGGCCAATCGCAATAATCGTCATTTCATGCGGAAAAGTGAAAATTTTTTCAATAAGAAAATCTACCGCATGCGTTGGCTGTACCGTTAAATCGGTCGGAGGTAATTCCGCGCCGTCCAGGCCGCTTTTTCCGTGTATATGTTCTGCGGTTAGCAGTTCATTCAACAGTGGCTGCGCCATGCCTTTGAATACCGGAACCGTTCGCAAGCCCGCCAGCCCGCAGACCTTCAACGCATTCGCTGCCGTTTGTTCGACCTCCACATTCCCGGCCACGCAGGTAATGCCGACCAGTTCGATTTCAGGCGAGCGAGCAGCTAACACAATTGCGACAGCGTCATCATGGCCAGGATCGCAATCAAGAATCACAGGGATTTTTTTCATAGTCTGATTCCTTTCGAAAAACTACACGGATATGTGTAAGAATGGATATTCCGAATCATCCTTTCTTACACATATCCATGTAATTCCATCTTCAGCTTGTCAAGCGAAATTCTTCAGGCGCTCACTTTTCTCTTGACGACATCCGTTGATATGCGAACGATGTTACATGACAGACGAATATTTCAGCAATAAAAAGAGAAAATAACCGTTATAGAACGTTCAAAAAGGATCCGATTATGAAAAGTGTTGTAATTTACACGGATGGCGCATGTTCCAAGAATCCGCATGGTAGCGGTGGGTATGGCACGATTATCGTGGAGGGCGATTCGCGCATCGAATTATCTGAAGGATTTCGAAAAACCACGAATAATCGCATGGAAATGTATGCGGCGATCAAAGGGCTTGAAGCCTTGACTGAGCCATGCCAGGTGACATTGTTCAGCGATTCGCAATATTTAGTCAACAGTGTCGCGAAAGGGTGGGTCTATCGCTGGGAGCGCAATAATTGGATGCGGAATAAAGATGAGCGGGCGCTGAATGTGGATTTGTGGGAACGGATTTTAGAGCAATGCCGCAAGCATCAGGTGACATTCGAATGGGTGCGCGGTCATGCCGGTCATCCCGAAAACGAACGGTGCGATCAGTTAGCCGTCCGCGCCTTGAAAAGCGAGCATCTTTCGGAAGACCTGGCGTAACGCCAATTGTAAAAAAAAACGATTCGCAATTTTGTGCGTCGAATCTTGTACCGCCGACGTCTCCGTCGGCCTTTCCGTTGAACTTGCCGACAAAGATATCTGCGGTACGCGGTCTCTTAAAAATGAACGGAGAAAACAGATGAATATTACGCTCGTTCAAGGAGGAAAAGAGCATATCGAGGATTGTATAACAGCCCTGACCACATCAGCGCTCGGAGAAAAATATTTTCCGTCACGCGAAAAAGCGTATAATGGAATTATCGAATTTGTGGAACATGGAACATTATTGATTGCGCGTGATGATCGGAAAAGATTTATCGGTTTTCTCTGTTATCTCGAAAATGGTGCATTTCATGCGTTTCCCTACTTGCATATTCTTGCCATCTCTGCCACAAAACGAGGAAAAGGCTACGGAAATGCGACGATGGACGTATTTGAAAAGATGATGTTTCGCGCAAAAGACAAAATATTTCTTGTCGTCGCTGATTTTAATCCTCGCGCGCAACACTTTTATCTTCAGAGAGGCTATCAAGCGGTCGGAACAATTCCAGATTTATATCGCGCCGGAATTGCTGAACATCTTATGATGAAAATAAAACCCGACGAGAACAACGGAAAAGAATAGCGCTATCTTCTGCAATGAGCTGCTTGTCGCGCTTCAAATCGCAACCAGGCATTGGCAGTTGAATTATCGTGGAAGGCGCACTTCGAAGACGGTATGTCCTGGAACCGAAACTACCTCAATGGTTCCATGATGTTTATCAAGAATCTGACGGACAAGGTACAATCCTAAACCAGTTCCTTCTTCTCGCGATTTTGTGGTGAAATTCGGCGCAAAAATTTTCGGCAGAATGTCTGGCGAAATGCCCTTTCCGGTATCTGCCACGCGCACGCCAATATGCGACGACGCAACAAATGTTTCAACCCGAACTTCCCCCTCCCCTTCAATCGCCTGGATCGCGTTATGCAGCAAATTCAGCCAAACATGCGTCAAATCGGCAGGATTACAGAAAATCGCCGGCAGTTCTGCAAAATCGGTGACAAGTTTGATGTTATGCTTGAATTTGTTTGTCAACAGCGTCAGCGCGATATCAAGGCTCTCCTGAATGTCGGCGAGTTCCAATTGCTCCTGCCAGGGATATGAATACGATTTCACCGCACGCGCCATGCGAGTCAGCATCTCATTGCTCAATTTGATGTCCTGCGTCGAATGAATAATGCGATGCCAGCTTGTCAACAATGCAAGAAGATGTTCGCCAGAAGACGACCGAAACAACGAGAGCGTCTCATCAAGCCATGGAGCAAGGCCGAGCCGCGCAATTTCCCGCGCGCATCTCGCCGCATCGGGAATATTGCGCTGCGTCAGGAGTTCGGCTAACGCTTTTTGTTCGGCTCTGATTTCGCCGGAATGCCGTCGCGGTTTCTCTTCCAACGTGTTCAACATATTGGCAAACATGCGCAGCATGGCTTGCGCCTGCTCCAGTGTTGCGCCAGGCTTGCACATTTCCTGGCCGCTTTCAAGCGCAGTTCTCAGATGATGCGATAAATTCGCCACCGCCGCGTTAATTGCCCCGGAAGGCGTGTTGATCTCGTGGATAATTCCGGCAAGCAATTGCCCAAGCATGGCGAATTTTTCCGACGTTCGCGCATCTCCCCATTGTTGTGAGGAGAGAGCATCATGTATGGCATTCGCTGAAGACGGCTGGAGGGGTGACGCCGATTCCGGCGCTTGTGTATGAGAAGCGCAGGAGAGCGATTCATATTTGCGCAGCAATTGAATATGCTCGATAGCGCGCGCGACGAGGCGATAGACCGCGCTCGGTGCATACGGAGCGGAAATCACATAATACATGCGAGAAAAAAACGAGGGATCATCGTCATCAGAAACAGTCTCGTTGTCGAGCAATATCCAGAGCGCTCTTGCATCCTGAATCATTGCAGAAACCACCTCAAAATCCAACTGCTGCAAACAACGGCGTTCAGCAATAATCAGACACGGCGCTTGCGCCGATGCGCGTTCAACCTCCGAAAGTGATTGCGCGAAACGCACAACGTATCGCTGGCGTAACAAGTTCGCTAATTCGGCAAACTCAGCCGTTTCATCGCCAATCGCCAGGATATGACATGTGTTTATCTCGTCCTTCATCATTAAAAATTCCTTTTCTCTATCTTTTTGCATGATGACAATATCATATTCATTTTGAATGTGCGTCAAGAAAATGTCAAGGCGAAATTCACGGCGTTTTCTTCTTCTTTCCAAATCATCTCTCAGGGTTGACAGAATCGCCAGAAATACTGAAGAGTTATCAAAAAAGCGTTGTGCGGAGGAGTAATAAAATTGAATCGGTGGCGTCTGTTGAGTCAGACACCGTGAAGGCGTCTGACTCGTGAAGCATTAGGCGGGCAGGCTCATGACGTACTGATGAATGGCGGCTGCGGCACGGCGGCCATCGCCCATCGCGAGGATGACGGTGGCGGCGCCGCGTACGATGTCGCCGCCGGCGAAGACGCCGGGTTTGCTGGTCTGGCCGGTCACTTCATCGGCGACGATGTAGCCCCATTTGTTGAGCTTCAAATCCGGCGTGGTCTGCGTCAACAGCGGATTCGCGCCCGTGCCGATGGCGACGACGACCGTATCCACATCCAGCACAAATTCCGATCCTTCCACCGGAATCGGGCTGCGGCGGCCTGATTCATCCGGCGCGCCGAGTTCCATGTGCAGGCATTCGACGCCGATCACGCGGCCTTTGTCATCGCCAAGAATGCGGGTCGGGTTAGTCAGCAGATGGAACTGAATTCCCTCTTCTTTGGCGTGATGCACTTCCTCTTTACGAGCGGGCATTTCCGCTTCGGAGCGGCGATAAATCAGATACGCATTCTCCGCGCCAAGCCGCAAGGCCGTGCGCACGGCATCCATCGCGACGTTGCCGCCGCCGAAGACCGCCACGTTTTTCCCGCGCGCAATCGGTGTGTCGTAGTTCGGGAAATCGTAGGCTTTCATCAAATTCGAACGGGTTAAATATTCGTTAGCGGAATAGACGCCGTTCAGGTTTTCGCCCGGAATCCGCATAAATTTCGGCAAGCCCGCGCCGTTCGCGACATAGACGGCGTGATAGCCGTTGGCGAAGAGTTCGTCAATCGTATAGGTGCGCCCCACGACGGCATTGGTTTCGATAGTCGCGCCAAGCTTTTTCAAATATTCGATTTCCGCCTGCACGATTTTTTTCGGCAGACGAAATTCCGGGATGCCATACATCAACACGCCGCCCGCCACATGCAGCGCCTCGAAAATCGTCACGTCATGCCCGGCTTTCAGCAAATCTCCGGCAGCGGTCAGGCCGGACGGCCCCGCACCAAGAATCGCGATGCGTTTGCCGGTCGGCGTCGGCTTCTGCGGCAGTTCAAGTGCGCCGCGTTCGCGTTCGTAATCGGCGGCGAAGCGTTCCAAATGGCCGATAGCGACCGAATCGCCTTTTGCGCCAAGTACGCAGAGCTGCTCGCATTGCTCTTCCTGCGGGCAGACACGTCCGCAGACCGCTGGCAGCGCGTTATCTTCGTGCAGCACGTGTGCCGCGGCCATAAAATCTCCGGCAGCAATCGCGGCGATAAATTGCGGAATCTGGACATTCACCGGACAGCCCTGCACGCAGCGCGGCTTGCCGCATTGCAGGCAGCGTTCGGCTTCGGCCATCGCCAATTCCGGCGTGTAACCGTTATTCACTTCTTGAAAATTGCGTCCTCGCGCCACAGGGTCTTGCTCCGGCATTTTATGGCGCGGGATGCTCATGCGTCGTTTGCGTTCGTCTTTTGTCAATTCCATTGATAGGTGCGTTTCAGAGCCTGATAAAAACTACAACGAATAGGAGAAGGAAACGAATTTGAGCCGCCTCGCGCCACCGATTCGTTGTTTTCTTTCATTCGTTGTCGTTTTTATTCGTTGTGGTTAAATAATTATTTCGATAACTGCGCGTCTAATTGGCATTGATGAAACTGGTCTAACGACTGTTTTTCTTCAGTCAGATACATCCGCTGGCGCAGCATCAGTTCGTCGAAATCTACCTGATGACCGTCGAATTCCGGGCCATCCACGCAGACGAATTTGGCGCGTCCGCCGACCGTGACGCGGCAGCCGCCGCACATCCCTGTGCCGTCAATCATAATCGAATTCAGGCTGACCATCGTTTTGATGCCGAATTCGCGCGTGACGTTGCTGACGGCTTTCATCATGATTGTCGGGCCGATGGCTAACACGAAATGCACCGGGCGTTCCTGAATCAACGCTTTCAGTTGATCGGTGACAAAGCCTTTGACGCCGTAACTGCCGTCATCGGTCGCGATGCGGACTTCGTTGCTCGCGCTGCGCATTTCGTCTTCCAAAATCAGGAGGTCTTTCGTCCGCGCTCCGAGAATCGAAATCACGGTATTGCCAAGCTCTTTGAGGGCTTTGGCAATCGGATAGGTCACGGCAATGCCCACGCCGCCGCCGACGCAGACCGCTGTGCCGAAATTTTCGAGATGCGACGGCTGACCGAGCGGCCCGGCAATATCCCGAATCGTGTCGCCCGTTTGCAACGAATTGAGCTGCGTGCTGGTTTTGCCGATAGACTGGCAAATCAAGGTGATCGTGCCTTTTTCAGGATTGGAATCGGCGATGGTCAGCGGAATCCGCTCGCCCTGCTCATCAATGCGTAAAATCACGAACTGCCCGGCTTTGCGTTTTTTGGCGATCTGCGGGACTTCAACTTCAAGCCAGCCGACATTCGGCGATAACATGCGTTTTTGAATAATTGTAGGCATAATGATTTTTTTACTCGTTCAACAATGTCAATCTGTTCAAAATCGGCATGATGAACATAATTGCTTGCTATTCTGGCGATCTGAAATACTATCGCATGGTCGAAACAGGTTGTTCGAATAAGAGGGAGAACGCGAAGAGAACAACAAGTGTTGTTTTTACATGTACCGTAGAGACGCACAGCCGTGCGTCTCTACAAGAAGAATAGGTCTTACACGCCGAGATCGATCATGGCGTCAGCCACTTTGCGGAATCCAGCGATATTCGCGCCGTTCAGGTAATTGCCCGGCGTGCCGAATTCTTCGGCGGCCTGCGCGGCGGCCTTGTGAATGTTGACCATAATCTGATGCAGTTTGGCGTCCACTTCTTCGCGCGTCCAGTTCAAGCGCATGGCGTTCTGCGACATTTCCAGGCCGGACGTTGCCACGCCGCCTGCGTTGGCCGCTTTGCCAGGGCCGTACAGCACTTTATTTTGCAGGAACACGTCCACCGCTTCGAGCGTTGACGGCATGTTCGCGCCTTCCGATACGCAGTAGCAGCCATTGGCGACAAGCGCTTTGGCGTCTTCAGCGGAAATTTCGTTCTGCGTGGCTGACGGCAGCGCGACTTCGGCTTTGGTCAAGCCCCACGGACGTTTGTTTTCGAAATATTTGGCGGTCGGGAATTTCGCGACATAGTCCTGAATGCGTCCGCGACGGATATTTTTCAATTCCATCACAAACATCCATTTTTCTTCATTAATGCCGTCTTCGTCAATAATCGAGCCGTTCGAATCCGACAGGGAGACGACTTTGCCGCCCAACTGATTGATTTTTTCAATCGTGAACTGCGCGACGTTGCCAGAACCAGACACGAGAACGCGCTTTCCGGCGAAGCCTTCGCCTCTGGTTTTCAGCATTTCTTCGGCAAAATAGACGTTGCCGTAGCCGGTGGCTTCCGGGCGAATCAAGCTGCCGCCCCAATTCAAGCCTTTGCCGGTCAGCACGGAATCATAAGAATTGACAATCTTTTTATATTGGCCGAACAGATAGCCGATTTCACGCCCGCCAACGCCGATGTCGCCCGCTGGCACGTCGGTATCCGGCCCAACATGGCGATATAATTCGCGCATGAAACTCTGGCAGAACTTCATGACTTCCGCGTCGGATTTGCCTTTCGGATCAAAATTGCTGCCGCCTTTGCCGCCGCCCATTGGAAGACCGGTGAGGCTGTTTTTGAAAATCTGTTCGAACCCTAAGAATTTGAGAATGCCGAGGTTGACAGATGGATGGAAACGCAAGCCGCCTTTATATGGGCCAATGGCGCTGTTGAACTGGACGCGATAGCCGCGATTCACTTGAATCTGGCCTTTATCATCCAACCATTCGACGCGGAACAAAATTGTGCGTTCCGGCTCGACGATGCGCTCTAAAATTCTGGCTTGTTCATACTTTGATTCGCGATCCATCACCAGGCTCAGTGAACTTAAGACTTCGGTCGCGGCTTGCAAGAATTCTTTTTCCCAGGGATAGGTTTCTTGCAAATTTTTGAGAACCCGTTCTACATAGTTATTCATTGGCACAGCCTCCTGCCCTTTCAAATGCCCGCACAATGCGGACGGTTGCGATACGCGAGAACAATGGCACAGACCTGCCGCCGTTTTCTCGGCATATCAGTCGTTGATAGAATGTTCATTACCATCCCCGGAAATTTCATCATCGAAATTCGCCCTCCAAACGAGCTTCGCGAGAATGATTCCGAGGCAAGTGAACTTAAGAAAAAAGGATTTCCTCATGTCAAGAGGATAATGCAAAGAAAATTATTCCGCCCGAATATTTTCACATTTCTTTCTTGCGAACTTTTTACCTCGCGATATTCACGGCAGCATGATTTCATGTATGAATTTTTAAGAGTACTTCGTACCGCCGACGTCCTCGTCGGCGTTTCAAATAGAGGCCGATGAGGATGTCGGCGGTACGTCGGTTATTAAAAATTAACGTTCCAATACAAGATCACTCGATCGTGAATTTTCAGGAGTGTCAAAGCTTGCTTTGACCGCTAAAGCAAGCTTTAGCATTTCTAAACGTTCCAAAACAATCCGATGAATACACAAACACTGCTTGCGTATGTTTCAACCCATGATCTGTTTCACAGCCCGCTCGACCAGACGCGCCGCTTTGAAGGCGCAATTGATCAGGGCGTCTATCTCGCGTCGCTGCGGCGGCAGGGCAAATCGTTGTTTTTTGTCTATCGCGACGAGGCGGCCTTCAAAAAAATCGTCATTAAAGTCTCGCAGGACGCGAACGATTTTGCCGATTTTCCGGGAATAGTCGAGCAGGCGGACGGCTATGCCATCGCCAGAAGCGACGAGACGCCGGAACTTGCGGCGTTTCTCCGCAAGGCGTTTCCCTGGACTGCGCCGAAGTCCTTGAAAGGCAAAGATGCCACCATTGGCACGGGCGACCGGCTCGGATTAGCGAATCCGGCGCATATCCGCGCGGTCAGAGACTACGATATTTTTCCGGTGTTAGCGCAGCAATCCATCCGCGAACTCAATTTCACGAAACGCACGTATCAGGAGGTGGTGGATGCCGCGACATTCGCTGTGTTTCAAGAAGGATACGAGGACGGATTCGGCTTTGACGGCGATCATTTGAAAAACATTCCTGACATCGAAATGGCGCTGCGCTGCGGCGCGACGATGATTACGCTCGATTTGAGCGAAGTCATGAACGCGAAAGCAGCGCAATGGTCAGACGCAGATTTAGCGGCGGCGTATGCGAATGTGCCGGCAGATGAGCGGCAGCGCTTAGAACGCGCCTATCTTGCCGCGCCCATCACGCTGAACGACGGCTCAAGCCTCTCATTCGACGCGGTCGAACTGCATCGCTGCTGCGTGATGTATTTGGAGGCGATTCGCTTTGTGAAACAGGTCTATGATCTGCTGGTTGAGCGGCGCGGCGCGGGGAATTTCGACTTCGAGATGTCCATTGATGAAACCGACGCGCCGACCGTGCCGCAGCATCATCTGTTTATCATCCAGGAACTCACGCATCTCGGCGTGGTGGTGGATTCGTTAGCGCCGCGTTTTATCGGCGAATTCCAGAAAGCGATTGATTATATCGGCGATTTAAGCGAATTTGAGCGGCAATTCGCGGTGCATTGTCAGATTGCTAAAACCTATGACAATTATAAAGTTTCGATTCATTCCGGCAGCGATAAATTTTCGGCGTATCCGGCGATTGGCAAATGGACGAACGGGCGGCTGCATGTGAAAACCGCCGGAACGTCATGGCTGGAAGCAGTGCGAACGATTGCGATAAAAGAACCGGCGTTATATCGCCAGATTCATCAGGTCGCGCTGGAGAATTATCCTGAAGCGTTGAAGTTTTACCACATCACCGCCGATTTTTCAAAAATTCCGGCGCTCGACAGCCTCAGCGACGCCGATCTGCCGCACTATCTCGTACAGGCGGAATCGCGACAGTTGATTCATATTATTTACGGCTTTGTCGCGCAGGATGCCGCTCTCCGCGAACAGTTCTACCGCGCCCTGTTTACGCACGAAGAGACACATTACCAGCTTGTCCGCGATCATCTGCGCAAGCACGTCACGTTGCTCGGCAGGCCGAAAAAATCAATGTAATGCCACTGGCATCTGAAGAGACCCCAACCCCTGTAGAGACGCCCCGGCGTGGCGTCTCTACCATGATGAAACGGCGATGATCTTTTTTATCACCATTGGTATTAGCACTCTTGAGAGGAGGTCTTTTGTCTGATACACACATCCAAAATCCGCAGAATCTGGCTGAATTGAAAATCTTTCATCAGAGAGAGCAGCCGTTCGGCAAATGGATTCAGCTCGGGATTTTCCAGACAAGAGGCTTCGACCAGTTGCTCAAATGCGTAAACATCGGCGATCAGCGCAAACTGTTTCAATGTTTCCAATACGAGAAGCGATGGAGACGCCAGCGATTCCAGTTCAGCCAACGGCTCGGACGGAATAATCGTTTCCAGGCCAAGCAGCCGTTGGATTTCGGCCAGAATGCTTTGCGAATCGAGCGGGATGGCGAGAAGCGCATCGCAAACGGCGGCGAGTTGTTTCGGTTGTTCTATCGCAGGAAGCATATCGGTGACCGCCAGAATTTTGATCGGCGGCACAACGGCGACCTGGCGAATTTGATGACTTAACTCAAAATCGTCCATTTCCAACGTTTGAAAATCAATCAGAATCAGAGCCGGATGAGAATCAAAAATCATATTCAAGCCTTCAGCGCTATCAACGGCTTCAAGCACATGAAAACCCAATGGAGTGAGCAATTGCGTTAATTCATTGCGATTCTGTTGATTGGCGTCAATCACTAAAATTGTCGGGGGCTGGGCTGCGGCGTGAAGCGTTTGAAGAGGCGCGGTTTCCGGCAGGCCCGGCGCATCAGACATTTTTCTCCACCGATATCCGATAACGCGCTGTTCCCCTGTCGCATGAAATTTTTGCGCGAGATTCGATTCCGCAAACCACAAACACGAACGCTGAGTGTGAACAGCGGGGCGTTCTGTCGTGCAATTGACGACCAAACTGACGGTGGTGCCTTTGTGAATCTGACTGTCTATTGAGAGCAGGCCGCCTTCCAATTGCACTAATAACTGCGCAATAATGATGCCCAATCCAAGCCCCTGCTGTTCATATTCACGGCGTTCAAATTGCATGTACGCCCCGATGTTCTCGATTTGCTCCCGCGTCATCCCGCGCCCCTGATCGCGGATACTCAAAATGCACAGATGCCCATTTACCGAGGTCGAGATCGTGACAGGCATGCCTGGTTCCGAAAATTTGAACGCATTTGAAAGCAGTTCCATGAGAATTTTTTTCAAATTATTGGGAGCAATCGAGAGATAGGCGTCCTTCAGTTCTAAGCGCAGGTCGCGCTCCCGGCCTGCGGCTTGCGCATATTGCTGCGCCACCGCCTGCACGAATCGTTTTGTGCTAATACCTGCATGAACCGGCCAGTTCATCCCGTCGCGCGAGGCATATTTCAAGAGCTTTAAATGGGCGTATAATAACGTATTTTCCATCAAACGCTGCAAGCGCAGCGAATTAGCATGAATGTATTGCGCATAATCCATCACCTTCGCGGGATTCTCTGCCAATTCTGGCATCTTCAGGAGTTGCGCAAAGCCAGAGATGACGCTCAACGGCGTGCGCAATTCATGCGGCAACGCCAGGCTTAAATTCAAGCGTAATTCGTCCAGGAGTCTGTGTTCTCGTTCCAAAAGCTCTTGCAGCGTGACGTTTTGGGCTTGCAGATCGCGCTGTAATTTCTGGATCGTCAAATGGGCTTTCACCCGCGCCAACACTTTTTCATATTGAAACGGCTTAGTGATGTAATCCACTGCGCCCACGGCAAACCCTTTGACTTTATCTACGGTATCGGTCAACGCGCTCATAAAAATAACGGGAATCGCTTTCGTCGCCTCATCCGCTTTCAAACGCTGACAGGTTTCAAATCCATCCATGCCAGGCATGACAATGTCTAACAAAATCAAATCCGGACGCCGTCGCTGCGCTAACGCGATCGCTTTTGCGCCATCGCTTTTGAGCAGCACCGTGCAGCCGTGCCGCGTAAGAAAGTCAAACAAGGCTTCTAAATTCGTGGGGTTATCATCAACCGCCAGAATGGTGGTCTGTTCTAAATCCATGTTCATCCTCCCAGATATTGTTGCAAAAATTCACACAACCTATCTTCATCAAATGTTTTAAGCCGTTCCAGCACCTGTTCGGCAAACGGGCGATAACGCTGGTCATGGCGAACCATTATTTCTAAGCGGGCGTGCACCTGCTGCACGTCTCCATCTAACACGCTGGCGTGCAGGAGATTAATCTCATCTGGAGGCGGGGCGATCAATTTTTGCGCGTCTGCTTCTCGATCATTCGGCAGCGTGGAAAAACCGGTGTTTTGCGCTCCTTCATATATCCAAATGATTCCAAGATGAAGGGCGATTTTTTCTAACACATCTTGCATGTGAACCGGTTTGAGAAGGTAATCATCGCAACCATATTCCGACGTAATTTTATGCGACGGAATCACGGTGCTGGCAGAAACCGCGATAATTTTCGTGGCGGCGAGCGCCGGCGTTTGCCGAATCTGGCGCGTGGCTTCGAACCCGTCCATGACCGGCATGATCAAATCCATAAAAATCAGATCCGGTCGAAATTCTCCGGTCTTTTGAAGGCCATCGTACCCATCTTCGGCTTCCTGCACGTCAAATCCAAGCGGCAGCAAGAGGCTGACCAACAGCACACGATTTTCCCATTTATCGTCCACCACCAGAATTTTGCGGCGCTCCCCCTGATACCCGATAATTGCTTGTGTTTCAACGACTTCAGGTAGATGTTCGTCAGATGCTTCTTGAAGAGGCAGCGTAAACGAAAACGCGCTGCCTTGCCCGACCACGCTGTGCGCTCGCAATTCGCCTCCCATCATTTCAACGAGTTTGCGGCTGATGGCTAATCCCAACCCCGTGCCTTCCCGCATCCGCGCATGTTCGCCGACTTGTTTGAAGGCTAAAAAAATATCTTCCAAATTTTTTTGCGGAATGCCGATCCCGGTATCTTCAACCTGAAAACAATACGTCCGAACTGTTTCAGCCTCATGGCGCTCGCTCGATTGGCGCAACTCAGAGACGCGCAGACTCACCGCGCCATGATCGGTAAATTTCAGCGCATTGCCAAGCAAATTTAACAGAATTTGCTCAAGCCGGTGTTTATCGGCGCAGACAACGTGCGGCAATTCTGGCGCAAGATCGCAATGAAAGGTCAATCCTTTTTGCTCGGCCTGAATGCGAATCATTGACGTGATTTCCTGTAAAAATGCCGGAAATTGAAACGTCACCGCCACCAACTCCATTTTGCGGGCTTCGATTTTCGACACGTCCAACACATCATTAATGAGTTGTAACAGGTGATTGCCGCTACGCTCGATAATGTCCAGCCCTTTTTCCTGAAATTCGTTTAATCCTTTTTCCCGCCGGAGCAATTGCGCGTAACCAAGAATGCCATTCAGCGGCGTGCGGAGCTCGTGGCTCATATTGGCTAAAAACTCGCTTTTGGCCTGATTCGCGGTTTCCGCCGCATTTTTCGCTTGCAACGCAAGCTCCTGGGCGCGACGCAATTCTTGCTCGACCTCTGTGCGCGTGACAATTTCCTGCGAGAGTTGCGCGTTCGCCTCCGTCAATTGGGCGGTGCGCTGCGCGACGATCTGCTCAAGATTCTGACGATACGCTTCTAATTCGCGATCTGCCTCGGAGAGTTGCGCGCCCATCGCATTAAACGCTTCGCCCAATTGCTCGATTTCATCATGCGTTCGAATATTGACGCGGCGAAATGGCTGATGTTTTCGAAGTTCCGACGCGAGCAGCGCAATGCTTTGAATCAGCGAATTGATCGGCGTCACAATCCGCTGCGCCACGACATAAGCGAGCATCATGCCGACACAGAGCGTTACGCCGATAATGATCATCATCGTATTCACTAAATGACGAGAGGCGTGCGTGATGATTTGCGCAGGGACGACGGCGCAGATTTTCCATTTCAGATAAGGGGACGTGAGAAAAAACGCATAATTCGTTTGCCCCTTATCAACGAAGGTCAGGTAGCCGCGAGCTTGCGTCATCACCTGCTCGAATGCGTTCAATCCTGCCGCGCGATATGATTGAAACCGCCGCGCCGGGTCTGGATTGGAAAGAATGATGCCTTGCTCATCAAGCAGAAAGATGTATTGATCTTGCCCAATTTCGGTCTGCGCCACGACCGCCGTCAGACCTTGCAAGGTGATGTCCACACCCACCACGCCAAAGACAACGTTCTGGTCATCCACAAGCGCTTTGACAATTCCAAGATTAATCTCATCGGTCGTGACCGAGCGATAGGGCGCGGTTCGCATCGCCCGATCTGGCTGGCTGACGGCTAACTGATACCAGGGTCGTTCGCGGGGGTCATACTGCGTGGCGGCGGCGCGTTTACGTGAGCGGACAAATGCGCCGTTTGAGCGCCCCATATAGACAGAATTGGCATAGAGATGCTGTTCCTGGTAGCGGAGAAACGTGTCAATAATCTCTTGTTCAACCGCGCCAATTCGATAGACAAACGTGGCGGGGTCGGCCTGCTGCAAAAAGTTTGTGAACTCGCGATCGTCTTTCGTTCGAACAATTGGATCCGCGGCTAATGTGGCGACATCCGCTTCAACATCGCGCAGAAAATTCGACAGCGTAATGTCAATCTGCGCCAACTGCGTCAAATACGATTCGGAAATGGCGCGGAATTGTTCGTCGCGCAACCGCGTATTCGCGTAAATCCCGATGCTCAGCAGCGGCAGCAGGCCGATCATCAAATAGCTAATGAGGAGCTTATATCGAAGTTTCATAACTTACAGCTTGACGCCCATATTGCATTGTCCGCGAAATTCTTTGTACCGCCGACGTCCTCGTCGGCGCTGCCAACAGAGGCTGACAAGAATGTTGGCGATACGATAATCCTTGTAACAATGTAACTACACAGCCTATGTTGTATTGGGGAGAGCCTTGAAGGTGTTTGTCAAGGCTTCAAGGACGTTCTTCCCCTGTTTTTTGATCGTTGAAATAAAGCCACGAATGCGACAGAATGCGCGGGTACCCTCTGGAGAACGAAAGGTACCCGAAATCTTCTGTTTGACTTTGATCATGCGGAGATCGCGTTCGGCGAGATTGTTGTCAAACGGGACGCGAAAGTCCGTCATAAACCGCAGTGTCTCGGTCTGATACCGGTCAAAGCGATCCAGCAAGTTCTTCGTCTTGGATTGTTTCTGCCGACCGCGTGTCGGCGGCTTGGTCGCAGGCGGTGTCATCAGATACGGCTGCAACGCCTGGTCAACGATCCCGCGATACTGGGTCTGAAAGTGGGTGATCTCATCGGGCGAGAGGGCCGTCTGACCGACGGCTTTGGCGTGGTCGACCTGTTCTT
>DF820459.1:72295-87470 GCA_000739515.1 Candidatus Moduliflexus flocculans | reverse complement strand
TCCATAGAACATTTTTATACTCGTGTTTCTTGACTAAAATCAAGTAAAATTTTATCAGAATATGATGCCTGTGTAGTTACGTAACAATTAATGAACCACTGTGCCAAGTAAAATGCAAAAAAATAAACAGGTCTTCAAGACCTGTGAGGTTTGGGGCGAAATTATTTTTTTACTTTACTAACTGATGTTACGCAGCAGGTTCAATACAAATGGCCGACAATTCCCCTCCCAGGAGGGGAATTGTCGGCGGCGTTGCGTAACATCAGTTACTAATATCGTTCAAATTCTTCATCTAAATGATCGCCTGAAACTTCTGTTTGATCCGCGGTTTTTTCTGATACTTCGCGTTTTCCGTTGGCTTTCTCATGCGGGCTTTTGAATTTGCGGCGATCTCTCAGATGGGCGATTTCCGCCTTCTTTCGCGGCGTCTGCCCTCGTTTGATGGTTGGTTCCGTTTCTCCGATTCGAAAGAATGCAATCGCATGTTGGAGTTGTTCCGCCTGCCCTGCCAATTCCTCTGAAGTCGCTGCCATTTCTTCCGACACCGAAGAATTTTGCTGAATCACGGTGTCCAACTGCTGAATCGCCCGGTTGATCTGCTCCGTTCCCGATGATTGTTCGCGACTGGCCGCGCCGATTTCCTGCACTAATTCCGCCGTTTTTTGGATGTCCGGCACAAGCTTGCTCAGCATGTCGCCCGCGCGTTCCGCAATCTCAATGCTCTGGCTGGCCATCTGATTGATTTCCGACGAAGCATCTTGCGAGCGCGACGCAAGAGCGCGGACTTCCGCGGCGACGACCGCAAATCCTTTGCCGTATTCTTGTGCTTTCGCCGCTTCAATCGTGGCATTCAGCGACAGAGTATGTGTTTGGCGGGCGATCTCTTCGATAATCGTAATTTTGCGCACGATTTCCCGCATGGCTGTCACTGTCTGCGCGACCGCTTCGCCGCCCTTGATCGCGTCATTGGCGGCTTTTGTGGCGATTTTTTCGGTTTGCGTAGCGTTTTCCGCGTTTTGCCGAATGTTGGCCGCCATCTGTTCCATTGAGGAGGACGCTTCTTCGGCGGCGGCGGCCTGTTCGCCCGCGCCTTGCGACATCTCTTCCGCGCCGGAACTCAGCGTTTCGCTGCCAGCGCTAACATTTTCCGCCGCGCCCTGCACATCGCTCACCACATCTCTGAGTCGATCCACCATATTTAGGATCGAGGCTAATAAACCTTTCGCCGCTTTGCCGCGCGAGTCAAATGTGATCGCTAAATTCCCTTCGGCCACTTCTTTGGCAATGCCGCTGACTTCAGAGGGGTCGGCACCTAACTGATTTAAAATGCCGGAGGTGATGCCTAAGCCGAGCCCTAAACCGGCGATCATTGCAATCACAATCACGGTAATCGTCAGAAACCGAGAGGTGAGATAGAGTTTATCTGCGTCCTGGCTTGCCAGGTCAGCGCCTTTAGTGTTAATTTCAACCAATTGCAACAAATTATTCGACAATTCATCGTAGAATTTCTGAGAATCCCCTCGAATCATGGTTTTTGCCTCCTCGGTCTGATTCAATCTCGACATAGCGAGGAGTTTTTTATTTTCTTTGAGGTATGCCTCCAAATTCGCTGTGAATTCCTCATACACTTTGCGTTCTTCGTCTGAAAGAATCAGCGGTTCATAGGCTTTCCGATGTTCCTCAATTTTCGCGAGTAATTTCTGCATCACTTCTTCATAGTGACTCATCTCCGCATCCACAAGCGACAGGATATGCTGATTTTCGGCAATTCGAAAGTCGCTGGTCATGGTATTCATGTCCGAGACATAAAACACCGACGGCAGCCAATTTTTGGGAAATAATGGTTGACGCGGCATCAATTCGAGCCATGACGATGATGGCGAAAATCCCTAATGCGCCTGTCAGCGCGATCACCACGCTGTAGCCGAGCAGAAGTTTCGTGCGTACCTTCATAACGTTTGTAACGCCTCAACAACAAAATTGGCCGCTGATGGAAGCCGATCTTCCTGCCGAGCGTCGTGCCTTATCCCCGCTTGTCCGTTTGTAATTATTGTGTAGTGACACAGAACATTATGAGCATAGCTGTCAGACACCTTCAAGGTGTCTGACAGCTTTTCCTGACCACAACGTATTGTGTTATTTGACTCGCAACGGTTGCAATCGCATCGCCTACGGCAAACAAATGTCTATTCAACCGCGTTCCTGAATATCCAAAACAGTTTCAAGATTAAGCAACATCATCAAGTGGTCATCCACCCGGCTGACAGATGCGATATAACGGGCAATCGCGCTCTGCGCCGTATCAGGCGGAGGAAGGAGTTGTTCGGCGACGATTTCGACAATCGTGTCCATCCGATCCACAAAAAAACTAATCGCCTCGCCCTCCGCCTGCACCACAAGATGCATGCCGGTGGTTTCATCCGGCAGCGAGGGGAGTCCGAATAATCGGCGCAGATCAATGACCGTGAGAATGTTGCCGCGCAGATTCATCAGCCCGCGCACGTACTCCGGCGTCAGCGCCACCGGGGTGATTTTCTGATAGTGCAAAATCTCTTGCACGTCAAGAGCGTTCACCGCGCATAAATTCGCGCCGACCCAAAACGTCATGTATTGCATGAGTTCCGCGTTCATCGGACATCACCTCGCTTTCGCGTTCGTAAGATGAGTTGCTCCAACGCTCGCAACACCTCTTCGCGATCCAGCTTGATTTTATATTCATCAATTCCAACCGCCATCCCCTTGCGCCGGTCTTCCTCGCCAGAAAGCGCGGTCACGGCCATGACCGGAATATGCTGCCATTCCGCGCGGCTTTTAATCGCTTGGGTCAATTCATAGCCGTTACAGTACGGCATGTCAATATCAGTCACGACGACATCTACCGGCTGCTGTTCCAGCAGGTCTAATGCCTCCTGTCCATGCAGCGCTGTCAAGACCTGATAGCCTGCCGACGTGAGATAGGATTGCTCGATGTTCATAAAAAACTTCGAATCCTCGACCAATAACACCCGCGTCTGGCGGCGTTCCTCTTCGGT
Source organism: Candidatus Moduliflexus flocculans (assembly GCA_000739515.1). Lineage (GTDB taxonomy): Bacteria > Moduliflexota > Moduliflexia > Moduliflexales > Moduliflexaceae > Moduliflexus > Moduliflexus flocculans. The sequence goes on along the minus strand of DF820459.1, from coordinate 84,438 downwards.
CAACTTGCTGACTAAAAGCTGTTGATACCAACTCGGATAGGCCAATTCAATCAATCCGTGAATATCCAGCACTAACACCGCTAATCCGTTGACAATCGTCGAGCCTAACACCCCTTTCTGCTGGAAACGTTTCGTATCAATCTGCGTGCTGATTTCGACGGTATTGATGACGCGCTGCACGACTAAGCCGATTTCTTTTTCGATTGAAAACACTAAGAGCGAGAGCGAGGCGGATGGCGGCGGCGCGGAAAGATGCAGCAGCGGCTCAAGCCGCATGAGCGGGAGGACTTCGCCGCGATATTGCAACACTTCCTGTCCGCCTGACGTTTCGATAGAGGCGGCTGGAAACGTCTCGATGCGCTCAACAAAAGCTAACGGCACGCCATAACATTCATTCGGGCCAGCCGTGAACAAGACAATTGTCTGGCGCTGTTCCTCATTTTGTGATGGCTGCGCGGCGCGCGTTTGCAATTGTTCGGCGCGTTGCTGCATCTCTTCTAAATGAAAACGCGCGGCGGCAAATAGCCCGCGAATATTGAGAATCAGGGCGACATCGCCGTCGCCTAAAATCGTCGCGCCGTCATAACACGCGACCTGCCTGATATGCCGCCCCAACGGTTTCACCACAATTTCTTCCGTATCGCGGACATTCTCGACGAACAGGCCGAATCGGCGTTCGCCTGCGGAAAGCACGACAATATGCGGGTTGTCGTCTTCGGTCAATTCACGCGGCGGGAGTTGCAAGATATTCGTCAGGCGCACAATCGGGAGAAGCTCGCCCCGCAATTGATACACTTCCGCGCCTGCCAGTTGATAAATGGCGTGTTCGTGGCTCTGTTCCTGGTCCAAGCGCACTAATTCTTCCAAATTTCGCTGCGGAATCACGAATTGCCGGTCATGCGCAGAGACTAATAACCCGGAGATAATTGCTAAGGTCATCGGGAGACGAATATGAAAGGTCGTCCCCTGCCCCGGCGTTGTGGCAATTTCAATCGTGCCGCCCATCTGATTGATATGGCGTTTGACGACATCCATGCCAACTCCCCGGCCAGAGATATTGGTGACGGTTTTGGCGGTGGAAAATCCCGGGCGAAAAATCATTTCCAACAACGCATGATCGCTGATGCTTTCGGCCTGATGCGGCGCGATTAAGCCCTGCGCCAGCGCCTGCTGTCTGATGCGTTCGACATCAATACCAGCCCCATCTTCGGAAACGGTGATCATCACCTGCCCACTTTCATGATAGGCGCGAATGGAGATGGTTCCGGCAGCAGGTTTTCCCTGTTGACGACGCGTTTCTGGCGTCTCAATGCCATGATCAATCGCGTTGCGAATCAAATGAATCAACGGTTCTTTCAGCCCTTCGATCAAGGTGCGATCAAGTTCGGTTTTCTCCCCTTCCATCCGCAATTGCACTTGCTTGCCATGTTGATGCGAGGTATCATGCACAAGGCGGGGAAACAGGCCGAACACCTGGCGGATCTCCTGCATGCGGGCTTTCAGCATGGTTTCTTGCAGATCGGAAACGACATGGTGCAATTGTTGCGCAATCGGCTGCCAGGTCGGATCGCGGGAATCACTGGCTTTGCGCACCACCTGATTTCGCGCCAGCACTAATTCGCCGGTCAAATTCATCAAATGATCCAGAATCGCCACGTTGACGCGGATGCGCACATCTTCTGCGGCCTCCGGGTGTTTTTCGCTGGCGTCTTCAACCTTACCAGCAGCCTGATGTTGTGGCAAAGGAGAGGGGTGCGCGATTTGCGGCGCAGGGACTGGCGCGCTCTCAGCGGCGGGCGGCGTCGCTGCGACGGCTTCCGGGCAGCCTTCATGATTGCCAACAGGCGGATTCTGGCCGGCAGAGATGAGGCGCAAATGCTCGATGATAAATTGAAAGCTTTGCGTTCCTTCAGTTCCGGTCTGTTCCAACGAGGCAAGAATGGCGCGGATGCTGTCAATCGCGTGCAGCACGCAGGTCATTTGCCGCGCTTCCAGGCGCATTTCCCCGCTCCGCGCTTTTGACAGCACTTCTTCGGTCGCATGCGCTAATTCTTCCAAATGCGACAGCGCGAGAAAACCGGCGCTTCCTTTGATGCTGTGAATTGTTCGAAAAACATCGGCGAGCAAATCCAGATTTTCTGGTTCTTCTTCCAGCCTGACCAGATTCTGATCGAGGCGCTGTAAATTCTCCTGCGACTCTACCAAAAAATCGCGAAGAACGAGGTCTAATTTGGATGCAGCCATTGTGCGTTAAGGCAAGAAAAGAGGCATCACGCGAACTTCGCCGCTGTTATCGCCTTTTCCTATCAATTGGAGGTGGTTATTGTTGTTGTTGCGAAGCGAATTATCGTCAGAAAAACGCTCAAATGTCAAGAATTTCGATGTCACATATAAAAATTTGTGGTAACTGTTTACGTTTGAGGAGTGCCAAAGCTTGCTTTGGCCGCTTAAATGACTGAAACCGTCTTTTCCTGACGCGACTTCCTCGCGTTGCCAAAGCAAGCTTTGGTACTCCTAAATAGTTACAATTTGTGATTATTTAAGAATTCTTCCGATGGCGAACCTGCTGCTCAAGCTTATATGCCAGCCATGACGCCAACAGTACGCCCACGACATCCGCCGCAAAATCTATGATGCTGGATGTGCGGCGCGGCGAAAAACGCTGCGCGATTTCCTCAAGCCCGGCGACCAAAAGAACTGCTGCCGGCGCGACTCGCAACGCGCTCAATGTATCTGAGAATAATGGCCGAAATCCCAGCAATCCATCAAGAAAAAAGGCGAGCAAGCCGATTAACACGGCATGGCCGATGACATCGGCATGGGGAAACTCCCCCTCCCTTTTGGGGAGGGGGTGGGGTGTTGGCGGATACGTGGAAGTTATTTTTTACATTTTACTGAGGAGGCTTGGTGTCAAGAAGTTATTTGTATTGACACACAAGGTTATGGACAAGCTGTCAGACACCTTGAAGGTGTCTGACAGCTATTCCTCGCCATCACGTTCTGTGTCATTACAGTTATTCGGTAGAGAATTCTGAGGATTTACCCCCTCAGAATTCTTAGCGCGTCTCACAACTCGATGCGAATGAGGTCATTTTCTCTGACCACCGTATCAGGAGGCGCGATCCGTTCATTGAGCAGAATCCGGCCTGCGGTGAGCATATTTTGAATTTTCGTTCGGCTGACATCCGCGATATGCGCCGCTAACAGCGTATCCAACCGCCAGACGCCCTCGACAATCTCAAGCCGAATATGAATCGTCGCAGTTCCTCGCGCCTGATGCAGGGCAAGCTGCAATGGCTCGATATTGCTTCGCAAGGCATGGCCGTTTCCATGCCCATTGTGGTTGTGCTGAGCCTGGCGTTCCTTGACATCGCCAGCTTTATACTGTCGGATTTTTTGATTCCAGGTATGCCCGTTTTCACAGCGATAAATGGCATATTCGAAAATATTTTTCCCATTGGCATTCCGCCGAATTTTGCCGCTGTTCGTAAACGCGACGGTTTTACCGCATGTTGCGCAATGGCGCTGAATTGTGCGTGTGCTCGCGGCCTGATACACGCTCCAGAGAAGATGTGCTTGCATCTGTGTCTCTCAACTGTGTTGCGTTCCAGACCTGCCAACGCCTTTTCCAAAGGCGAACACGCGTTATCGAAACGCTGATGGCGCAAGGCACACATCAAGCGTTCGGTTCAACAAGGGAACGCCGGAAACGGTCGCTGGAAGGCTGGAACAAGATTCCAGGGATGGTTATCGCAACAGTTGAGAAGACACAGGGGGCATAATCGCGAAGATTCCTTTTGTATGGGTTAAATAAACGTTCTAAGTGTTAGAAATAATTTTCTTGCGTTCTGGAATCGCCGGCATCCTGCCGGTGATGTTCTATTGCTTCATTGAGATGTTCTTTCCGATGACAGGGCGAAATCGCGTCGCAGAAGCGCCAACATTATCACATCGTTAAAATCGCGCCTGATGTAGTGATATTCATACGCTCGCAGTAATCCTTCTTCCACAAAACCGGCTTTTTTCAGCACCGTGAGAGATGCTGGATTTTCAGGGTTGACAATCGCCTGAATCCGATGCAGCCCCATCGCTTCAAATCCGAAGGCGATGACTGCCCGCAGCGCTTCGGTCATGATCCCCTGATTCCAGTGAGCTTTCCCTAATTCGTAGCCGACATCGGCGCGAGATTCGCCGACAAAATCGCACAAGAAGATCGTGCCGATCAGGCGCTGCGTTGTTTTCAACACAATGCCCCACCGGATAATCCGCTGTTCCGCATACCAGCGATTCCAGTTGGAAATGACTCGTTCCGCCGCGTCTTCGACGGAATTCGGTCCATGCCAATCAAGGTATTGATAGACAGCGGGATCGGAATAATAGGCGTATAACTCGCCGGCATCGGCGACCTGTAATTGCCGCAATATCAAGCGTTCTGTTTCAAGTATTGGAAATTGGCTAAATGCCTGTTCGAACCCCATTTTTATCTCTCCTGAAACGGTGTAGGTCGAAACTCCAGTTTCGACCTACATGAATAGCTCCTGAAATAGAATATTCGTCCGTCGCGATGCAGAACGAAACACCAGTTCCACCAATATGAATAGTTCCGTATAGTTCCTGAAACGTTCCTTCAACGTTCCTTACGCGGCAAATTCATAATAGATTCGCGTTATTGCTTTGACATGCTCAAGTTTGCCATATAAATCAATGGTGTTGGCATTTCCGCCAGTAATATACGCTGTGGCAATTCCATGCGTTCGCAGCCGCTCGAAACAGGCATGAATAACGGCTTGCGCCAATCCTCTTCTGCGATAATCGCTGCGCGTGCAAACGCGCTCGATCTCCGCGACGCCGTTAGTGTCATCAATAAACGCCTCGCATCCGGCAACATGCTCTCCCTGCGCGTTCAAAACGAAGAGATCGAATTCCGGCCTGTAAATCGGGCTTTCATGGACATATTCTCTGGCAAGCAGATCAATGTTCATCACGCAGGCATTCCTGAATGCGTTTACTTGAAGGGTCGCTTTGCCCATGAGATCGTTATTCGCTGCCATATCTGCAATGGTAAAACCCTCCGGTAATCTGGGTGAAACGGGTTGCTGACGGAGGTCAAACATGCGCGTCACTTCACAGACGCCTTTCGAAATAAATCCGAATTGTTCGAGCGTGTACATCTGCGCGTGCTGAATGTCGGTCATTTCGGTCAGCAAGTTTCCTTCGCGAGCGCTCCAGTGGTCAAGCACCCAGCGAAGAATGTCCGCATAAAGATGCGCATATCCCTCTTTGACGAATATCCAGAACATACGATCCCCATTTTCAGAAATCGCGAACCCCACTAATTCATCGAAATAATTCAGCCACAATTCCGCATTTTTGCGAAAAAATGTGGGAAATCGTTTTTCATCGCTCCATAAGCCATATTTCCAATCCACGATCCGGCCTAACGACCAGGTGAAATATTCTTGTTTCACGCGGTTGTCCGCGATGATAAACTGGCAGAGTTTTTTGAAGTCATCCCCTTCGGAATTATAGGCTCGATGAGAGATTTTCATATTTTTTGCCCCCCTGAAAATAGGGTTCTTATTGTTTGTAGCGTAGGTCGAAACTCCAGTTTCGACCTACATGAATAACTCCTTTACGCGATGTGCAGCTTTATCTGAGAACCCACCCCTTGCCCCTCCCAGGAGGGGAATGCGACGACTGCCGATGAATGAATTCCCCTCCTGGGAGGGGCAAGGGGTGGGTAAAAACGGCTGCTTGACAGACAAATTTCAAAAAGTTGCACATCGCGTCTCCTTTATGTTCTTGCTGATAGCAGGCCGCTGCTCGCAAAATGCATGATGCTCTCTGCGCCAATGATCCACGTGCCCTTCATCAATCAGTTTCTGGTATTCCGTATAACCGGCCTTGACTTGCTCTAACGGGAACGTGCTCATAAACCAGAGCCAATGTTCCACCATATCAAGCAAAGCCGACGTGAATTCGATGCCGTAACTTTCGCAAAAGAGGTGCACACGCGGGCTTCCGGCGCGAATATCTTCCAATGAGCGTTCGGTCAGATCGCTGCTGAACGACAATGGCGCAAACCAATACGCGCCCATCGCGACATCTCTCAAGCGCGGGCCGGGGCCAGCGACATCGAAATCAATCAACGCCACCGGCATCTCCTCATGGAAAATTAGATTATACGGCGCAAAATCATTGTGGCAGATCACCTCATGCCGCCGCCGATCCGGGTAGATATACTGCCAGGAATCCTGTGCATGTTCAGCGACATACTCGGCGGTGGCATCGTGATATTGACGCAGAAGCTGCGCCGCAGCCACAAGAACGGCAGGCGACCAGAGATACGGTCGCCCCTCGCCGATTTCACCTTCGATATAGCTCAATATCTCGCGCCCTTGTTCATCAATGCCCAAAAAGCGCGGGCATTCGCTGAATTGCGCTGTCTCAAGGTGGCGCAGTAACCCATGAATTGCCGAACTCCAGGGTTTGAGCGTCCGCCTGACCGTCTCGCCGACTTGCGCCACCTGCGCGAGGTTTCCGCCTAAAAGCTCTTTTTCTTGAAACATCTCTCTCCTTTCTCCCGACAAACACATCTGTTCGCCGGGATATATAATTCGTGATTAATGTTGCTCGCGAAAGGCAAACTTCGCGCATTACGCGCCAACAGCCCGTGACGGCACATCGCGCGTCAGTATGCTCGCTATGATTTTTCAAATATGCTATGTGTGCGTGAAAAGCCTTATGAACCGCTGTCCGCATGGAGATTCGAGCAACATGCCGCCACGAGTTCGAAAGCAAAACAGCGCAACTATCGGAAAAATAGCGTTGAATTCTTCTGTGAAACACGGTGGTAATCAGGGAAGACGCCTTGAAACAACGGCGAGGACTCCTTGCATAGACAAGGTCAGCACAAAGAGGTAAACACGGGATGAAAGACCTGAAAACAGACCAATAATTTCCCGCTGTAAGATGCTTTGATCTTATGCACTTCCCTGAAGACATGTCGAATTAGGTTCAGCACACGCCTTCCAGACACGCATTTCACACAGAGTGAAACGACACATAAGAAAACATGCTTACAGTTGAATTATCATTGTCAGTTCCTTTTATTTTGACGTGGGTTTGCGATAACTTCTGAGAATACTACAAAAACTGAACTACACTCAACCTACTGCATTGATCAAGAAGTTTTTAGGAGTGTCAACGCTTGCTTTGACCGCCAAAGCAAGCGTTGACATTCCTAACTTTTAAAACAGCCTCTTAGACGTTGCCTAACAATTTAACTATTTTCGCCGGAGGCGATGCGTTGGCGTAGAATTTGACCGCAGAGATGCCCCGGCGGGGCGTCTCTACCATTTTTTTGTATTGCGGGATCGTTATTCCAATCCTAAATACGAATCATACGTGAAATGATTTTCTTTCACCATATTGGCGTCGAGGTCAATGACGCGGTTGGCGACGGTTTGATTGAATTCGTGGTCGTGCGACGTAAATAAGATCGTGCCGTTGAACCGGATCAAGCCGTCGTTCAGGGCAGTGATGCTTTCCAAATCGAGATGGCTCGTCGGATTATCCAACAGCAGCACGTTCGCCCCGGAGAGCATCATCCGAATCAACATGCAGCGCACGCGCTCGCCGCCGGAGAGCACATGTGCTTTTTTCAACGCATCATCGCCAGAAAACAACATTTTCCCAAGATAACCGCGCAAAAACGTTTCATATTGATCCGGCGAATACGGGCGTACCCAGTCGAGCAGCGTCACGTCCTGCCCGTCGAAATATTTCGAGTTATCGCGAGGCAGATAGGCGTGCGTGATGGTGACGCCCCAGAAAATTTTCCCGGCATCAGGCTCTAACTCGCCAGCCAACAGTTGGAACAGCGTCGTCGTTGCCAAATCGTTTTCCGTCAGGAAAATGACCTTATCGCCCTTGTTAATCGTAAAACTCAGGTTATCAATCAGTTTCACGCCGTCAATCGTTTTGCTCAGCCCTTCGACGCGCAGAACATCTTTTCCGGCCTCGCGATTCGGCGCAAAATGCACATACGGATATTTGCGCGACGACACCGGCAGGTCGTCGAGTTGCAATTTTTCAAGCTGCTTCTGCCGCGATGTGGCCTGTTTCGATTTGGCGACATTGGCGCGGAAGCGGTAGATAAACGCCAGTAATTCTTTGGCTTTTTCTTCATCGCGCTTCTTCTGGTTGCTCCGCAGCGTTTGCGCCAATTCGCTCGACATACGCCAGAAATCGTAATTGCCCGCATACACCGTGATTTTGCCGAAATCAATGTCAGCGATATGCGTACAGACTTTGTTGAGAAAATGGCGGTCATGCGACACAACGATCACCGTCTGCTCGAAATCCAGCAAGAAGTTTTCCAGCCAGGTAATCGCCTTGATGTCAAGATGGTTCGTCGGTTCATCAAGCAGCAGAATGTCGGGCGTGCCGAACAGCGCTTGCGCTAACAGGACTTTCACTTTTTCCGAGCCGGTCAGCGCGCCCATCTTCTGATCGAGATACTCCGCGCCAAGCCCTAATCCGGCCAGAATCGTCGCCGCTTCGGATTCCGCTTCCCAGCCGTTCATCTCCGCGAATTCGGTTTCCAACTCCGAGGCGCGGATGCCGTCGGCATCGGAAAAATATTGTTTCAAATACAATTGATCTTTTTCGATCATCACATCATACAGCTTTTTATTCCCCATCAACACGGTATGCAGCACCGTGAATTCGTCGAATTGAAAATGGTCTTGTTTTAAGACGGAAATGCGGTCGCCGGGCGTAATGTCCACCGTGCCGACCTGTGTTTCGATTTCGCCGGACAGCAGCTTGAGAAACGTGGATTTGCCGGAGCCGTTTGCGCCGATCAAGCCGTAGCAATTCCCCGGCGTAAATTTGATGGTGACGTGTTCGAACAGCTTTTTGCCGCCATACGTCAGCCCGATATTATTTGTGCTAATCATGTCAACCCTCAAAATAAACGTTATAGCGAAGAAATCGGTGTCAGACACTTTGGAAGTATCTGACACCTTTTTAGACAGGGCTTTTTGAAATTTCGCGGCGATGATATGGAGAGGCGTCGCATCGTCAAGGTAAAACAGCGGCGTAACGGAACTTTTCGACAATGGCGATGAATCCCATGTTCTCTGCTTGACTTTTCTCGCAATGATGAGAACATGGTGTCAAATACCTTATAGCGTTATTCATATCAAATATCAATTGAATAGGAGCGCAAAGCTTTTGCAGTTTGACGGGGGCAGACAATTTCACCTTTCGTGTATTTTGTGTGTTTCGTGGTAAATACATTATGCAAACCACCTCATTCCGCGCCGCCTACGCCACGCGCATTCATCGCGTCATCACCTTTATTACTGAACATATAGACGAAGAGCTTTCCTTAGAAACGCTCGCGAAAGAAGCGTATTTTTCGCCGTTTCATTTTCACCGGATTTTCACCGCATTAGTCGGCGAAACGCCGAACGTGTTTGTCAATCGCCTGCGGGTCGAACGCGCGGCGTGGATGCTGACGCATCCCGGCGCGAAATCCATCACGCAGATCGCCTTTGATTGCGGCTTCTCGTCCTCTGCTGCGTTTTCCCGCGCCTTCAAGCAAGCGTTCGGCGTTTCGCCGACAGAATGGCGGCGCAGCAAAGATCGCAAGATTTGCAAAACAGATCGCAAGGATTGGAAAGACAAATTTGAAGCGGGGAACGATATTGGTCTTGCGTTACGCGATGAACCGCAGCAGCAGGCGCATCAGTGGAATGTGACGATTACGCAGATGCCGCGCTTCCATGTCGCGTATGTCGCCAACCTCCAGGGCTACCGCGTGGAGAAGATTCGCGAGGCCTGGCAACAGTTGTGGCAATGGGCGTCGGCGCGAGACCTCTGGACAGCGGAGACGCTGCCTATCGGCATCTCGCTCGACGATCCTGGAATAACTTCAGCGGACAAGTGTCGCTATTACGTCTGCATTCCAGTGCCGGAAGTGGTGTCTGGCGATCAGTGTGTCGGGGTGATGGACATTGCGGGCGGGAAATACGCTGTCTATCGGTTTGAAGGGACGCAGCCCGAACTACATGCCGCGTATCATGGCTTGTATTCAGAATGGCTTCCAGACAGCGGATTTCAGCTTTCAGACCGGCCATGTTACGAAATTTGCCGGTTTGCTCCCGCTGACCCTGTGAAAGAAAACATGATCATGGATATCTACTTGCCGGTCGAACCGTTGCAGATGTGGTAAAAATTGGACTGTCGCAGGAGTGCCAAAGCTCTGCTTTGACAGCAAAAGCAAGCTTTTGCACTCCTGAGCAGCTTAATAACACCATGACCCAACAATCCAAACAAACAAAGTTCATTCATGCCGTATTCGAAGGCTCAGCGTATGAAGTAGGCCGGATGCAGGGGGAAATCATCAAGCAGATTCCACCGTTGAAGCACTGGATGTGTTCTCAGGCAGAACACGCGCCGACCGGCGACGTGGCCGCTGTCATGAAGCAATGCGAGCGCTTCTGCCCCGGACTGAACGACGAGCTTCAGGGCTGCGCCGACGCGCTTGGCGTGCCAGTCGCGCAGATCGTGTATTATCTTGAAAGCTTTCTGCGCGTCACGCATTGCAGCCACTTTGCCGCGCTGCCGTCCATCACGGCGAATCAACATCTGCTAATCGGGCGCAATTATGATTTCAATGATGAGATGGACGACATGACCATCTTCACAACGCGCATCACCGGCAAAGCCGCGCATGTCGGCACGTCGTCGCTCTGGTTCGGGCGAAATGATGGCATCAACGAACATGGGTTCGCGGTGACGATGTCCGCCGGAAGTATTCCGGTCGGGCGCTTTCCCGGCATGACGCCGCCGATTCAGGATGGTTTCATGTTCTGGGCACTTGTGCGGACGCTGCTGGATCAATGTAAAACAGTGGATGACGCGCTGAAGTTGATTGACGACTTTCCTTGCTGCGGCAATCCAATTCTGATTCTCGCGGATCGGCAGGGAACGGAGGCAGTCGTGGAAACCTGGGGCGGGAATCATGCGGTCAAACAGATCAACGCCGCGAGCGCGGAACAATTCCTCTGCGCCACAAATCATTTCACGCTGCCGGAGATTCTTCAGTTCGCGCCGCATCAGATGCGACATTCGAAGACGCGCTATGAAACGATAACGAAGCGGCTGCGACAGGCTGCGCCGAACATCACGCCGGACACGATGCGAAGCCTGCTTTCGGATGTCTATCCGGCGGGACTCTGCGCGCATTATTATGAGGAGTATTTCGGCACGCTGCATTCGATGATTCTGGATGTGACGACCGGCATGGCGGAAGTCTGTTTCGGTTCACCGCATGTCAATGCCTGGCATTCGTTTGATCCGGTGCATCCGGCAGCGCCCGGCGAGTTTGCCGTGACGCTTCCTATCGAGCATCCGACGCCGGATTTCTGGGAACGCTTGCCGTTGTAAACGACGATCAGGTATCGGACACTTCCAAAGTGTCCGGCACCTTTCATAAAACATGCGGGAACTATTTATTCAGGAGTGCCAAAGCTTGCTTTGGCCTCCAGAATGAGCGAGAGCGCATTGTTCTTGACGCAACTTCGTCGCGTTGCCAAAGCAAGCTTTGGCACTCCTTAATAATTGCAACATGCGAATACTTTTAGTGGAAGATGATAAAAAACTGGCTGGCTATCTTCAAAAGGGACTTGTCGAAGAACAGTATGCGGTTGACGTGTATCATGACGGCGTCAGCGGATTATATTGGGCAACGGAGATCCAATATGATCTGATGATTTTGGATATTATGCTGCCGGGTAAGGATGGAATGACCGTCTGTCAGGAACTCCGCGCGAAAGGCATCCTGACGCCTGTCATCATGCTGACTGCGAAAGATGATGTGCGCGATAAAATTCAGGGCTTGAATATCGGGGCTGACGACTATCTGACAAAACCGTTCTCGTTCGATGAACTCGTCGCCAGAATTCGCGCCTTGCTCAGGCGAGCCTCTTCGTATAAAGGCCAATCGCTGAGAGTGGCGGATTTAGAGCTTGATCCGGTGTCGCATACGGTGACTCGCGCCGGGAAAGAGATTCTTCTGACGGGAAAAGAATACGCCCTGCTTGAATATTTGATGCGCAATACCGGGCGCG
>DF820459.1:63344-72263 GCA_000739515.1 Candidatus Moduliflexus flocculans | reverse complement strand
AAAGAGATTCTTCTGACGGGAAAAGAATACGCCCTGCTTGAATATTTGATGCGCAATACCGGGCGCGTGCTGACGGAAACGAATATTATTGATCATGTCTGGGATATGCAATCAGAGCCGTTTACCAATGTGGTCAATGTCTATATCCACTATTTGCGCAACAAGGTTGATAAAGGCTTTGACAAAAAGCTGATTCACACGATTCGAACGCTTGGCTATGTGCTGAAAGAGAACGATGATTAAATCAATCCGCCTGCAATTTACGCTCTGGTATATTGGCTCGCTCAGCCTGTTGGCGCTGATCTTCGGAGGGATCGCGTTTGTCAGCTTTCAATCCGTGTTAGTGGATAATCTGGATCAGATGCTCTATAATGGCGGGAAAATTTTGGCTGACGGCCTGGCAGAATATCGCTTGCAGAATGCGCATGACCCGCAAAGTTTATACGATGCGGAGGAGAAGGCATTTTGGATTGATGAAATGGACGAAGAAATCCATGAAATTTTTTATATCAACGAGGCATATATTCAGTTGCTCGCCGCTGCTGAGGCATACGCGCCAAACCTTCCCATCATCAGTAAGACGGCGACGCTGAACGATCAAAGACTCCCGCTTTCTCCGCAGGCATATCGGGCGATTCAAGACGCCGACTATCATGCTGAAACCGTGAAACACCTCTTTACGTTTCCGTTGAGGGTACTGAGCTTGCAGGTTCATGATATGGATGGACGCCCGTATATCTTGCAATTAGGCATATCGTTACAAGACACACACACGACGTTGCGACATCTCTTATCAATTTTAAGCGCCCTGTTCCCCTCGTTGCTTGTCATCCTGTCTCTTTTGGGATATGTGTTTATGAAGCGCGTCTTTTCACCAGTGAAACGTATGGTCGCGCTGACCAAACAGATTACGGCAGAAGATTTGTCCCACCGGCTCGATCCGACCGCAAGCCGCGATGAAATCGGCGAATTAGCCGCCACGCTCAATGACATGATTGCTCGCTTAGAGCAGTCGTTTCAGCAGATCACACAATTTTCCGGGAATGTCGCGCATGAGCTAAAAACGCCATTAGCGGAACTAAAATGTAATGCTGAAGTGGCCTTGCGCCATGATCGCCCGCCGGAAGAATATCGTGCCGCCTTACAGCATGTGATTGCGGATGTCGAGCAGTTGCAAACGGTTGTCGAAGATTTGCTCTTGCTTGCGAAACTTGATACGCAGGCGCTCTCATTGAAATTTGCGCCCGTCGAACTGAATGAGGTGTTCTTCGAAGCCTTCGAAGCCTTGCATCCGCGAGCAGCCCAAAAACATTTGGCTGTGCATTTCGAAGAGATTGACGCCGCAAGTATTCACGGCGAACAACGGCTCTTGCTCCGCGCGTTTACGAATCTGATGCTGAATGCCATTCAATATACGCCTGCCGGAGGTGAAATCCGCTTTGCGCTGCGCCGCCACGCTGAAGAAGCGATGTTCACGATTTCCGATACTGGCATCGGCATTCCTGCCGAAGTGCTCCCCGCGATTTTCGATAGATTCTACCGGGTCGAGCAATCGCGTTCTCATGAAACCGGCGGCTCCGGGCTTGGCCTCTCCATCGCGCAAAAAATCGTGGAGATTCATCACGGAACAATAACCGTTTCCAGCATTGTCAATGCTGGCACGATTTTTAACCTCAAATTCCCCTGCCTTCCTCAATAAATCTCATTATCCTCTCTTGTTTATCCGGTTTCTCAGAAAGATTAGAATGTTTTAATCTTCCTCTAATGAAGATTTAAGGCCGAATCTTTATATAATATCTGACATAGATCATCATAACATGCAGTCACAGAGCTATCGGCATTGTGGGGAAAACTCTGATGTTGATCGCAACGCGGCGGCCTGAAATCATTGTTAGGAGGGAAGAAATATGACATTACGTAAAACACTTGAAGAGGAAGGAAATTGGCTATTTCAGAGGCGAAGTTATTTACCAGTATTTCTGATGGGCATCATGCTCATCGGATTAAACCAGTTCGAATATGCAGGGCATAGTCATTTCATGGATCAATTCTGGGAACTATTCTGCATGTTCGTGGCATTTTTCGGTTTAGGGATTCGAGCATTCACTATCGGACAGACTCCGAAAAATACTTCAGGGAGAAACACCAGCCGACAAATCGCCGATACGCTCAATACCACCGGGATGTATTCGATTGTTCGACATCCTCTTTATGTGGGAAATTTCTTTTGTTGGTTAGGGATTTCATTATTTACTCGCCTGTGGTGGGTAAGCTTCATAACAATTCTCGTCTTTTGGCTCTACTACGAACGAATCATCTTCGCCGAAGAAGAGTATTTACGCCGGAAATTTGGCGAACAATATGAACAATGGGCAAATCATGTCCCTGCATTTATTCCAAAATTCTCTTATTGGATACCGGCGGCTCTCCCATTTTCTTTCAGAAATGTGCTGAAAAGAGAGTATTCAGGGCTATTTGCAATTATTATCTCGTTTGTCGTGCTTGAAATGTTTGGCGACCTTGCCGCAGAAGGGCGCATACGGCTTGATCCGATGTGGATGGCGATATTTTCCACCGGATTTCTTTTCTATAGCATCCTTCGCATATTCAGGAAAAAAACCAGGCTGTTACATGCTAATGGACGATAACCGTTTTTAAGGCGTTATTGAGTAATCAGGGAAATCGTTAAAGCCTCATCCAAACAATTCTCTTAAAACTGATGAAAAGGAGATCAAAAATGATGCACACTCAAAAAAGATATATCAGAATATTCGGATGTTCAGTATTGATGTTGCTCGGTATATGTATGGTCACGCCTCTCAAAACCTTCGCAGTCGAACAACGGTTTGGCCTATCAGACGAAGCATATACAATGGCGAAAGGCTCATGGGAATTTGACTCAAGCCTCCAATTAGAACATGATGCCGAGAATGATGGTTACGCATTTTCTCATGACTTGTTTTATGGCGTCTCTGAAAATGTAGAATTACAGATCACCCTCTCAAGATGGAGCATCGTCTCTGGGGGCGAGGAAACCGCTGATGGCGCGGGAACGGAAACCGCTGGCGGGGAAGGCGACGGCGAAGGGCAGACAAGCTGGGATTCTGCGGGAGTTGGAGTTGGATATACGCTTTTCAATCCTCAAAAGGAGAAGTTCGGAATGGCGCTTTTTGCCAATATGCAGATCGGCGATAAACTTTTTGCGTTAAACGGCACTGCCGCCCTTCAAAAGAATTTCAGCAATATCACAGTGCTCTATAATGGCGTTATTGAGACGGAATGGACTGGAGACCAACTCAGCAATCTGAATAACGATGCCGAAGA
This sequence comes from Candidatus Moduliflexus flocculans, assembly GCA_000739515.1. Lineage (GTDB taxonomy): Bacteria > Moduliflexota > Moduliflexia > Moduliflexales > Moduliflexaceae > Moduliflexus > Moduliflexus flocculans. The sequence goes on along the minus strand of DF820459.1, from coordinate 68,939 downwards.
GATCACGCAGTCACTTGGGGGGAGCATTGCACTGGGCAAGGGCTTTCATCTCGGCATCGAAACTCTTTACGAAGTATCAATGATCAATTGGTCAAATTCGGAAGCCGCTTTCTTCGCAGGCCCAAACCTCAATTTTCAAAATGGGAAATTCTTCATAACGGTTGCGCCTCTTTTGCAGGTGACGAACAATTCTGAATACGAAGACCTTCAACTTGGCCTACGTGCCGGAATTCTCTTCTAATCAGGCTTCAGTAACGGTTCACGATAGATATGTATTACACATGATAAAAAGGAGATTACACGACTATGCGTATTCAAAAAATTAACGCCGCTCTGTTAAAAAGTTGTTTATTCACCCTGCTCGGTTTTTGCATTGTAACTATGCCGATGGAACGAGCCTATAGTGACGATTCTGCCTCAGCAGATTTGAATGGGATCATCCCTGATAGTTTGACGGCGCTTGAAGAACAGGCTGAAGATATTATTGATGTTGTGCCTGCCGCGAAATGGGCAACAGTCAACGCCGACATTGCAAACATTGACAACTCCTGGGCACATTATCACCCACAGGCGGAACAAGATCAGGTATCTCAGACAACGCAACAGATGTTTTTAGAAGCGCTTTCACGGCTGAAATCGCTGGCAGCCGAACAAGACGCTTTGGGGACGATGCAAACCGCCAATGATTTAAGCGCGGCAGTGATTGAGATGTTCGATGTCTATCATCCTGCTATCCCGACAGGCATCGGGCGTTTAGATGTATTAGAGCGGCAGATTATCCTTGACGTTACGACACAAAAATTCACTGTTGCTCATGAGACGCTCACAAAAATTCAGACCGTATGGGAGCAAGTAAAACCATCTATTTCAGAGCATAACGGCCAGAGCAGCATTGAACAATTTACAGCAAGCCTGACTTTTCAAGCGCAAGCGCTTCAAGAGAAAGACGTGGAGAAGCTCAAGAAAGAAGCCCAAAATGGCCTGGAAATCGTAGATTTATTCGAAAAACTTTATGAATAACACTCGTAAAGGAAATATTCATGTTGGTCGAAACTTCAGTTTCGACCAACGTCACTGCTACTGAATTTTATGAAAACACACTTACTGACAATCGGCGTACTTATCGCCATTGCACTCCCTCTTTTTTTGCTCACGCCGCAAGCAAGAGAACTCTGGCTGCCAGACGAGCCACGCTATGCCGAAATTGCGCAGGAAATGGCCGCAAGCGGGAACTGGCTGATTCCGCACCTGCATGGCGAAATTTATACCGAAAAACCGCCGCTCTATTTCTGGCTGATGGCGGGAAGCGCGAAACTATTCGGCACATGGCAGCCGTTCGCCATGATTTTTCCCTCCGCGCTTTCTGCGCTTGGCGTCATCATTGTCGTCTATGGATTTGCCACGCTTTTTTTTAACCGGCAGGTCGGCGCGCTGAGTTCTCTTATTCTGATGACCTCTGTGTTGTTTACCGGCGTGGGGCAATTTGTCCGAATGGATATGTTTTTATTGCTCTGCCTGAGTCTTTCCCTGTTCAGCTTTGTCCGGCTCTATTTTCGCACAACGCCGCATGACAACGTCTATGTCGCCGTATTCTTTGTCGCGGCGGCGTTCGCCACGTTAACCAAAGGCCCGGTCGGCCTCGGGCTGCCCGGCTTAATCATTCTGATTTTTCTCGTCTGGCGAAGAGAATTCGGCGTGCTCAAAAAAATGCATCTGTTCTGGGGCAGCCTGCTCTATGTGGCAATCGTGTTAGCCTGGTTTGTTCCGGCGATCATGCAAGAGGGCTGGGATTACGCCTATCTCATCACGATTAAGCAAAATCTCGGACGTGTTCATAATTCTTTCAGCCATGCGCGTCCCTGGTATTTTTATCTGCACACGCTCCCCTGGATTACGCTCCCCTGGTTTCCATTTTTTATCAGCGCCATCATTTTCTTTCGAAAGACGCCCGCCGCTTCTGAAGATCGCGATGTGCTGCGATTTTTATGGGTCTGGTTTGGCGCGACGTTTCTCTTTTTTTCAGCGGTCAGCGGAAAATTAGAACTCTATCTTCTGCCGTTATTCCCGCCAACGGCGATTCTGACCGCCTATTTCTGGAATGCGTTTATCACGCGGCGCGAATCCGCCAGCCAAAAGAGTCTGACGATTCCGGCGTATGTTCTGGCCGGGAGTTTGCTGGCCTCCTCCCTCGTTCTGATTCTGCGAGGCGAGAGTTTTGCCCATTGGGGCGGAATCGTATGCTTAGACGTCGTCGGCAGCCTGCTGATCTACGCCGCTGTCAGGCAATCTCCGCGCCTGCTGTTCGGCGTCTTATGCAGCATAACGCCGCTCATCGTGGCTTACAGCGCATTCAATATCGCGCCGATGCTCGATCAGCAGTTATCGCTGAAGGCGGTGCTTCAGGACATAAAATCTGCCGGCAATTCTCAACGCCCGCTCGCGCTGTGGGAATCATACACTCCCATTCAATATTATGTCGAGCCACATATTCCTGTGTTAATGACTTCTCAAGAAAAACAGGCGTTTTTTTCCTCTCCGACTCCGGTGTACTGCTTAATCAGAGAAAAAGAGTTGGAGCATGCCCGAAAAGACGTTAAAACGGCGCTTTATGTGGTCGGCACGTATCGCATCCAGCATAAAAATTTTCTTCTGCTTTGCCAATTCCCCAAATAGACACTGGTTTCGAAGGCGAGGTTTTAACGATTACTGCTTTTGCGCGTTTTAGCTGACAGGTTCGTCTCCCGGACAAGGCTATCCGGGGGACGCTTGACCCGTCAACGTCAACTTGCAAAAGAGGTAAACAGTTACAGAAATCAAACGTGTTTATCGCCTCATCATGTTGCATCCTTTCTTTTCTCGCTTGACTTTTTCTTTCGACTTCTTTCGTGATGACAAAATTCAACGTTGCTGGCTGTTACTGTGAATGGAAAATTCTCAATGCTCTCGAATGGAGAGGACACATCATGGATATACACCTATTTGGGAAAGGACTGATCATCGGTTTCTCCATCGCTGCGCCGGTCGGACCGATTGGACTGCTTTGCATTCAGCGCTCGATTTCCGGCGGCTGGCTGCTTGGCCTGATTTCCGGGCTTGGCGCGGCATCAGCGGACGCGATCTATGGCGTTATCGCGGCGTTCGGCGTGACGGCGGTGTCGTCGCTGCTGCTTGAGCAGCAGCTCTGGTTTCGGCTGATTGGCGGTGCGTTTTTGTGTTATCTCGGCGTCAGAACGTTTCTCTCGAAACCGGCGGAACAGCGCGCGGAAGATGCGAAATCGGCGCATCCGCTCCGGGCGTATGCGTCGGTGTTATTGCTCACGATCACCAATCCGATCACGATCTTAGCCTTTGCCGCCATTTTTGCCGGAATCGGCGTCGGCGGTGCATCCGGCAGCTACGGCTCGGCGGCGCTGATGGTGGCGGGCGTGTTCAGCGGCTCGATGCTCTGGTGGACGCTGTTGAGCAGCACTGTCGGCCTGCTGCATGGCAGACTGCGCCCGCAGCATCTCCGTTGGATTAACTGCGCTTCAGGCGTGGTGCTGGTCGGGTTCGGGGCGGTGGCACTGCTTACGCTTTGGCGATAAACCCAGTTCAACGTATTGCCACTTTGCGTTCGCTACCGTTTTCGCTCTCTCGCGATGGATGCCAGACAGCCATGTTGTAAAAGGGTAAGCGCATGGGAAGCCTCTGGCGCAATCATCGCGGTAATGCGCGTATGGGCTTCCAGTCGCGTATCAGCTTTCGGCACCCATTCGCGCGTGCCATTTGCGCATCGCACGAGCAGGCAGCCGGATGGAAGCCCAAGCGAGCGCACTTCGCGGCCAGCGAATGGAGCGCCGGGCTGAATCACAAATTCCATGACGACCGGTACCCTCAGAAGTCGCGCTTCTCCCCGCCGTTTCAAATCGCGTTGCAGCAGCGCTTCGTAAATCGGCAAATCTTTGAGAAGCTCGGTAACGGCATACGCGCAGAAACAACTGACCAATAACGGCAGCATCTGTGAATAATTTCCGGTCATTTCGACAATCAACATGATTCCTGTCAGCGGAGCGCGGACAATGGCGGTGAAATAGGCTGCCATACCGACGACCGCGAAGACTGCGGGGATTGGCGCAGCTTCTGGAAACAGGAGATGCGCCGCCTGGCCGATTCCTAAGCCCAATAACGCTCCCAGCACGAGAAGCGGCGCGAAAATGCCGCCCGGCGCGCCAGTGCCATAGCTCATGGGCGTCAATAGCGCGCGTATCGCAAAAAAAACAGGAACCGCGGCAAGCAGCAACTCACCTCTCAACGCGGATTCGGCTAAGGCGTGTCCGCTGCCGGTGACAAGCGGATGAAACCATCCGATCAATCCAATACACCCGCCGACAATGGCCGCAACAGGCACAATACGTTGGGCGGGAATTCGCGCGTAGATGTCTAATGAGGCCAAAAGAATGCGGTTAAAAAGCGTGCCAAACAGAGCAGCGATCACGCCTAACGCGGCGAAGATCGGCAGAGCGGTCAGTGGAGGCGTGGGATAGTCTGGAACGGCAAAGACCGGGAACTGACCTGAGCCGATCTGCGCGACAATGGCGGCGACTGCTGAGGCGAGAAAGGCCGCGCCGAACACAATTGGCTGAAAATCGCGACGCACTTCCTCAAGCACGAAGATCAGGCCAGAGAGCGGCGCGTTGAACGCTGCCGCCAGACCAGCCCCTGCGCCTGCTGAAATCAGCGTCAGACGCTCGTGTTTCGATGTTTTGAGCCATCGAGAAATCGCGTCGCCGACCGCGCCCCCCATCTGAACAGTCGGCCCTTCGCGTCCTAAAACTAAGCCGCTTCCAATCGCCAGAATGCCCCCAAAGAATTTGACCGGCAAGACGCGCTTCCAGTCAAGCGAACGAAAACGGAGCAGGACGGCTTTGAGATGCGGAATGCCGCTTCCGCTGGCTTCTGGAGCGTAACGGCGCGTGATGGCAACCGACACGCCCGCGCCAAACATTGTGAGCAGCACCGGGAATATCCAGCCCCATGCCGGCATGCCATGCGCCCAGGACAAGAGCCTGTTTCTCAGCGTATCCGCGCCGGCCAGCGCAATGCGGAACAACAAGGCGGTCATGCCAGCGCATACGCCAACCAGTGCGGAGCGCGGAAATATCCAGCGTCGTTGCTGCCTGGCATCAAAGAACTCCTGAATTTCAGAACGGATCGAATCGTCGGAATCATCAGCGGACAGCCTGTGTTTTTTGCCTGCGCTGTCGGGTTCAGGCTCTGATTGAATATCCATCGTTGAAATAGCACACTGAGTCTGCAATTTTTAAGCGCGCTTAAAAACTCATGAAACAGCGTAACAACCTCTCTCTCGCTATGTTGAAATAAAAAATGATCTGATTTTCCGGTCAAATTCAATGGGTTGCGCATGTTGTCAAGCAGATTCTCGCCATGAATTCCTGCCTTACCTGGGTAAATTTGGCCTGCGAAATCACCATAAGTAATTATGAATAACTTTCTTGAAGTTTTTGGACGTGAATACGCTTATTATTCAAAGAAAGTCAGAACATCCTTGCTTAAAATAAATCCTTGTAGTTACTTATAAGTGATGACAAATTATTC
>DF820459.1:56078-63127 GCA_000739515.1 Candidatus Moduliflexus flocculans | reverse complement strand
TTCGCCGTAGGCGATAGGGCGCAACCGCTACGCGGTAGAGATGTCTGCTGCCTTGTTCTACAACACCTGAAGCCCTACGGGCTAAATAGTTACAAATATATTTGTTATTACTTATAGCCCTCCTAAATCAGTTGTGGCAGTGTTCCCTTCGACACGCTCAGGGAACAGCGCGCGCTGAGCCTGTCGAAGCGTGACAACTGATTTCGTACTGATAGAAACGGTAAATCGCATCAAGCATCGCCTGAAAATCCCATACTGGCAGGGCAAGGAGCGAGGTTGTTTTTCATGGCGTTACCCATCGCGTTTGTCTAATGTCTAACGCCGTTGAAAAATTTTTTATTTTTCTTCTTGACAGAACCTCACATCATTTCTTATCTTAAATGCACCGTGAGTCATGACGACGGAACATAACGTTTTTACGCATTTTACAGACCACCTTTTTACGGGCAGGAAATTTATGAACCACAGAGCATCGCAACAAGATGACAGAATTCGCGTCAGCGCCGCAGATCGCCGGTGTCGGCGATGCTATTTCCTGAGCCTGCCTCTTTCTCTTCTTCTCCCCCGAAGCGGGGGATTCTGCCTGTAAGTCGAGCCAACGCTCGTCTATCTTTTTTTCGATTTCACATAACTTCTACACTATCGTGTTTTCTGTGAAAATTTGACTGTATGTATCCCGAAGACGCCTGCTAAGTCAGGCACGAACGCGGATATATTGGCGGCGGTTTTCCTGATCGGTCGCGATGTGCATGAATTTTCAAGACTCTTTCGCCCGCGTACCGCGAACGTTCCCGTTCGCCGTGTGCGCTGTCAGTGTCAATCTGCGAACGAAGACGTTCGCGGTACGTAACAACAAGCCCTGTCAGATTTTCAAAACCCTGGCAGGACGAAACACAACGGAGAACAATTATGAAACGCATGAATTTTGATCGGTATCGCCCTTTTCCACCAGTCAATTTACCTGATCGGCAATGGCCGAATAAGGTCATCACCAAAGCCCCGATCTGGTGCAGCGTGGATTTGCGCGACGGCAACCAGGCGCTGCGCGTGCCGATGAATCTGGAAGAAAAACTGAAATTATTCGAACTGTTGTTAGAAGTCGGCTTCAAAGAAATCGAAATCGGCTTTCCGTCGGCCTCGCAGGTGGAGTTCGAATTTGCGCGGCTGTTGATCGAAGAAAAACGGATTCCCGACGACGTGACGATTCAGGTGTTGGTGCAGTGCCGCGAGCATCTGATCAAAACGACGTTTGAGGCATTGGAAGGTGTCAACAAGGCGATTGTGCATTTTTACAATTCAACATCAACCTTGCAGCGCGATGTCGTCTTCGGCATGAATCAGGCGCAAATCAAGGAAATCGCGATTCAGGGCGCAACCTGGGCGAAACAGTATAAAGACGACTATGATAACCCTGGCATTCGCTTCGAATATTCGCCCGAAAGCTTCACCGGTACGGAATTGGAATACGCGGTGGATGTCTGCCATGCGGTCATGGATGTAATCGAGCCGACGCCCGCGAATCCGCTAATTCTGAATCTGCCGTCAACGGTGGAAATGGCGACCGCCAATGTCCACGCCGATCAGATCGAATGGTTCTGCCGTCACATTAAAAATCGCGACAGCGTGTTAATCAGCCTGCATACGCACAATGATCGCGGCACGGCAGTCGCGGCGTCGGAATTGGCGTTAATGGCGGGCGCAGATCGCGTGGAAGGGACGCTGTTCGGCAATGGCGAGCGCACCGGCAACATGGATATCGTGACGATGGCCTTAAACCTGTTTTCGCAGGGGGTTGATCCGAAATTGGATTTCACCAACATCAACCATGTCCGCGATATTTACAAGGAATGCACGCGCATGGACATTCACCCGCGCCATCCCTATGTCGGCGAACTCGTCTATACCGCCTTCTCTGGCTCGCATCAGGACGCGATCAATAAAGGGATGACCGCGCACGAAACCCGCGGCGACACGCACTGGGATGTGCCGTATCTGCCGATTGATCCGCAGGATGTCGGGCGGACATACGAGTCCATCATCCGCATCAACAGCCAGTCCGGCAAAGGGGGCGTAGCGTATATCATGGAGCGCGAATTCGGCTTTAAAATGCCGAAATCCATGCACCCGGAATTTGGGCGGATTATTCAGCATGTCACAGACGAAACCGGCGATGAATTGCCGGCACAGCAGATTTTCGAGATTTTCGAAAAAGAGTATCTCAAACGAACGTACCCGTATCATTTAAAAGAGTGCCACATTTATGTGGATGTCATGGAGGACACCGAATCCGGCACGACGGTCAAAGCGGTTGTCGCGGTAGATGGGCATGACATTACATTCGAAGGAAAAGGAAATGGGCCGATTGACGCCTTTGTCAAGGGGATGAACGCGCATTCCGACCTCAAATTTTCGCTGCAATCATATTCGGAACACGACATTGATCACGGCTCATCGTCGCGGGCTGCCGCCTACATCGGCATCAAGAAAAAATCCGGACGTTCCGCGTTCGGCGTCGGCATAGATGCGAATATCAATTTGGCCTCGATCAAGGCGATTTTGTGCGCGTTGAATCGGTTAGAAGAGTAGAGTAATGCCGTAGAGACGCCCCGCCGGGACGTCTCTATAATCCGCCATACACCGCCAATCCTCCGGCGGAGGTTTCGCGATACAGGCTCGGCAGATCGTGGCCGGTATGTTTCATGGTCTCGATGATGCGATCAAACGGCACAAGATGGCGACCATCGGAAAGCAGCACATATTCGGCGCAATCAAGCGCCCGCATGGCAGCCATCGCGTTACGTTCGATGCAGGGAACTTGCACGAGTCCGGCAATCGGATCGCAGGTCAAGCCTAACATGTGCTCTAACGCAATTTCGGCGGCATATTCGATTTGATGCGGCGTGGCGCCGAGCAGTTGCGCGGCAGCGGCGGCAGCCATCGCGCAGGCCGTGCCGACTTCCCCCTGACAGCCGACTGCCGCGCCGGAAATCGAGGCGTTGGTTTTGACAATGTTCCCGACTAACCCGGCAGTCGCAAGAGCGCGTAAAATCATGGCGGGCGCAAATTTATCGCGCTGCTGCAAATAGCGCAGCACTGACGGCAGCACGCCGCATGAGCCGCAGGTCGGCGCAGTGACCACCATGCCGCCAGCCGCGTTTTCTTCCGACACCGCTAATGCGTAGGCGGTCAGCAGACCGGTGCGCTGTGTCAAGGTGTTTAAATGGAAGGTTTGCTGATAAACGCGATACGCTTTCCGGGATAATTTCAGCCCACCGGGCAGTACGCCTTCAGCCTGCAATCCTCGTTCAATCGCGTCATTCATCGCCTGGCTGATCGTGGTCAGATATTCCCAGATGTCTTCCCCCTCGCGCTCTTTCACATACATCCAGAGCGGATTCCCCGTCTGCGTCGTCCATTCCAGCAAGCCGGTCATCGTCGAAATGTCATACGCCGACGGCGGCGGTTGCTGGCCATCTTCCCGCAACGCTCCGCCGCCGATGCTATACACTTCCCATGTCGTCAGAACTGCGCCGGCGGTATCAAGCGCCTCGAACAACATGCCATTCGGGTGAAATGGCCGCGTGATGTCCGGGCGTTCGATAATAACGACCGATTTCGGTGAAAATGGCTGCGTGATAGCCTCGTGCGTCAAATGGCCGCGACCGGTCGCCGCTAAACTGCCGTACAGCGTCACACGGTATGACGCCGCCTGCCCCGCGCGTTCAGCAAAGAGCGCCGCTGCCCGCCGAGGCGCCATTGTATGACTGCTTGACGGCCCCATGCCGATGCGATATAATTCCCGTAATGATTCCATAGATATTAATTCCCGAATTCGACCAGAAACGCCCATCGAACAAGAACGAGTAGAAGAACTGTTATGACGGCCAGTGAAAGGTATTTCAACAATGTCAGTAAAAGAGAAAAGATAAGGGGGATTGCGGTAATAAACATGCCTATGGCAACGCCGCCCACTATTCCCAAAATACTGCCGATGCAGATTCCCACGATTGCTCCGCTGAGAGGCGTTTTGCCGATAAATGCAAATACGATCATCCCTATAATTGCCAGCAAGATCGCCGCACATTTCACGCAACTCTTAATCTCGTCCATTTTAGATTCCAAACGGATGATCTGAAATACTGATACTCACCTGCTGAAACTTACAACCGATCACGATTTTTTAGCATGGCTACGTCACTTTCGCGAAGGCTCGTACCTGTTGATATGCCCAATAGACTGCATAAATTTGCTGGTAATTTTTGAAAGAAAACAAAAGGAAAGGAGAGTCAAGAAAAATATCTGCCGAAGATCGTTATGGCATTCACGGAATGTATTTCGGGGATAAAACCTCACAGGTTTTGAAAACCTGTGAGGTTTATCTGTCGCTACTGATGTGAAAAACTGGCGAGAAGTTAAATGACGGTATTATCCGGGATAATCGCGCCTTTTGGAATAATCACCAATCCGTCGCGGACGACCCAGCAATCGCCGTCTGAATCAGGGCGATTCGGCAGATAATTGATCTGCACCTTCTTGCCGATTCGCGCGTTTTTATCCACTAACGCGCTTTCGATGATTGATTCTTCGCCAATGCCGATGTCAGGGCGGCCAAGTTGCGCGTTTTTCTCGCGCTCTTCACGGCTCTCGTAATAATCTGCGCCCATGATGATCGAATCTTTCACGACCGCTTTCGGGCGAATAATGCTGCGCAAGCCGATGACGGAATTGGTTATCGTGGCATTCGAGATGCAACAGCCGTCAGTCAGCAGCACCTGATCCAGCGTCGAGCCATACACTTCGCATGGCGGCAGGAAGCGCGGATGCGTGTAAATCGGCTGTGCCGGATTATTAAAGTCAAATGGGCGGCTCGGCGACGCTAATTCCAAATTCACTTCATAAAAGCGGCGAATTGTTCCGATGTCGGCCCAGTAGCCTTCAAACACATAGCCCATGACGCGCCGGATGCCCAATGACGCCGGAATCAGGTCTTTGCCGAAATCGTCGCCGGGAGAATTGAGCAAATCAAGCAGCAATTCAGTCGTAAAGACATAAATTCCCATCGAAGCCATAAACGGATTCGGCGTTCCGGGCAAGCTTTCTAAACCTGATAACTCCTCCGTTTTCGGTTTTTCCTTAAAATGAACGATTTCCCCGTCAGGATTGCGTTTAAGGATGCCCAATTCCGGCGCGACAGCGGCATTCACGGGCTGCACGGCCAACGTAATGTCCGCGTTCGTGTCCACATGGAATTGCACGAATTTTTGATAATCCATCTGATAGAGGTGATCGCCCGCCAAAATCAGCACGTATTTGGTACGCGCATTTCTGATTTCGACTAATTGCTGCCGCACGGCATCCGCTGTCCCCTGATACCACGCAGAACTGCGCGGCGTCTGCTCTGCCGCTAAAATTTCAATCCATCCTGGCGTGAAAATGTCGCGCCGATAGGTGTTTGAGATGTGACGATGCAGCGACACGGAATTGAATTGCGTCAAAATGGCGATTTTCTGAATCCCGGCGTTCAGGCAATTGCTGATCGGAATATCAATCAAGCGATATTTGCCCGCTAATGGCACGGCTGGCTTGGAGCGTTTCTGCGTGAGCGGATACAGCCGATTTCCCTTGCCGCCGCCCAAAATTAATCCTAACACATCATTCATCATACCTGTCCCCTCCTTAAATTCAGGAAAACTCAACACTTGTGAGGCGGTGAAATGTCTGACAGCGCCCCTCTCGCATACTCTGAGTATTTAGTCAAAAAATTTCTCCATGCAATCAGAGAAATTTTTGCATCATCCGTATTAATGGTAGGAAAACTACAAGGATGAGTGTAAGAAAGGATATTTCGTACACTATCCTTTCTTACACTCATCCTTGTAGTTCCCCGCATCACACCACTTACTTAATCGGCTTTTTCGAAAAGTAAAGCGCGACTGTCGTCACGGCTGAGCCGATGAGAATGGCGACCGCATATAGGAACACATGCTGCACCGCGTTCGGAATCGGCAGGACGAAGATACCGCCGTGCGGGGCGAGCAATTCGCAGCCGAAGACCATTGACAACGCGCCGGTCACTGCCGATCCGAGCATAATACTGGGAATCACGCGGAACGGGTCACGGGCGGCAAACGGAATCGCGCCTTCGGTGATGAATGAAATTCCAAGAACCACCGCCGCCTTGCTCGCTTCGCGCTCATCTGCTGTGAACCGGTTTTTGAAGAGCATCGCCGCCAACGCTAACCCAAGCGGAGGCGTCATGCCCGCCGCCATGACCGCTGCCATCGGACCATAAATCTTGCTGGAGAGCAAGCCGACCGCGAACGTATAAGCCGCTTTATTGACCGGGCCGCCCATATCGAACGCCATCATTGCCCCTAAAATCACGCCGAGAATAATCGCGCTGCTTTCCCGCATACTGTTCAACCAGTCGGTCATAAGCGTCAAGATGGTCTTCACGGGCGGGCCGAACACGTAAATCATCAGCAGCCCGACCACGACGGTTGAGATGAACGGCAGAATCAAAACCGGTTTCAAGCCTTGCAGCGTGTCTGGCAACTGGATTTTATCGTTCAAAAATTTCGTAAAATACCCCGCGAGAAATCCGGCGACAATCGCGCCGAGGAAACCTGAGCCGATGGTGCTGGCTAACATGCCGCCGACGAGTCCGGGCGTCAAACCGGGGCGATCCGCAATTGAGTAGGCGATGAACGCCGCCAGCACCGGGACAAACAGCGCGAAGGCTGTGCCGCCGCCGATTTTCATCAGCGCCCAGGCAAATGTTCCTTCTTTGTCGCCCGCATAAATGCCGCCGAACGCGAACGCTAATGCAATCGAAAGACCGCCTGCCACAACCACCGGCAGCATGTAGGAAACGCCGGTCATGAGATGTTTGTAGGGGCCGGTCGTTTTGGCGGAACGCGCCTGCTTCAACTGTTTGACCGTATCGGCTAAATCCACTTTTTTCGGCTCTGGCAAGGCTAAAGCGGCCTGCACGATTTTCTGCCCTTCATGCAGGGCGGCTTTGGTGGAGGTTTCATACAGCCGTTTTC
>DF820459.1:38592-55947 GCA_000739515.1 Candidatus Moduliflexus flocculans | reverse complement strand
GCGGCCTGCACGATTTTCTGCCCTTCATGCAGGGCGGCTTTGGTGGAGGTTTCATACAGCCGTTTTCCGGCGAAACGCGACGTGTCAACATAGGCATCCGCCGCGATAATCACGGCGTCCGCCTCTTCGATTTCGTCCGGCGTCAACTGGTTCTTTGCGCCGACAGAGCCTTGCGTTTCGACTTTAATCGCGTGTCCTAACGACTCCGCCGCTTTTTGCAGCGCGGCGGCAGCCATGAAGGTATGCGCGATGCCGGTCGGGCATGAGGTAATACCGACTAAAAATTTCTGCCGTTCTGCCGGAGCAGCTTGCGGCGCAGGCGCGACAGGCTGCTGCGCGGCGGCCTCTTTTTCGGCGGCCATTTCAGCGAGCGCCTCTTCGATGACGACTTTCGTCTTGCGAATTGCGTCGCTGGTTGTGACGGCATAGACCGGTTTATCGGTAAATCGCGCCATGTCAATCGCGATGTCCGCGCCGATAATCACGACATCAGCGGCGGCGATTTCCTTTGTGGTGAGCGTATTTTTGATGCCCTCCGAGCCTTGCGTTTCGATTTTGATGCTATGCCCCATCACGGCGGCGGTTTTCTTCAGGGCTTCTGCGGCCATAATTGTATGCGCGATCCCGGTCGGGCACGCGGTGACTGCAATGATATTTGCCATAGTGTTTGATGCCGTTTTCCCCCTCCTGGGAGGGGGAAAGGGTGGGTTATGGTGTCAAAAAAACGTATCACCCACCCCAACCCCTCCCAGGAGGGGAAAAGCGGTAAAATTTATAATGTTGTAATAACGACTTGTTCCTTAAATGTATTCAATGTTGCCATATCCGGTAAACCTGCCTCCACGCGGGAAATCGCGCTGAGTGAAAAGGCGGTAGCGAGCCGGGCGCATTCCGCGAGCGGAAGTTGCCGGATGCGTCCGGCCACCATGCCGCTGACCATCGCGTCTCCCGCGCCGACCGTACTCAAAACCGGCACGCTCGGCGGCGTCGCGAGAATGCGCTCTTGTGCAGTCATAAAAATCGCGCCGTCCGCGCCCATCGAAATGATCACGCACTCAATTCCCCCATCAAGCAACCGCTGGGCAGCCTGAAGCACTTCGGCCTGCGTCGTAAGCGGCGTGCCGGTCAATTCTTCCAATTCGTGAATGTTCGGCTTAATCAACGATGGCGTGCGGCCAATTGCCCGGCGCAAGCTCTCGCCGCTCGTATCCAGCGCCACCGCGCGGCCTTTCCGGGTAATGGCTTCAATCAAGTCCGCGTAAATATTCGGGTCAACGCCCGCCGGAATGCTCCCTGCCAGCACGAACCACTGACAGTCAGCAGCCAGCATTTCGATGGCCTGAAACAACGTGCGGACATTCTCGGCGTTTGGCGTCTCGCCCGGAAAATTGATGTCTGTTGTCTCCTGCGTGACATCATTGATAATTTTGATGCCGGTTCTGGTCAGACCTGCAATCCGAACGAAACAGTCTTCAATCTGTTTTTGGGAAAACAGCCGCTCGAATAGATGCGGATTTTCCGCGCCGAGAAAGCCGGTCACGCTTATGTCAAAGCCAAAATCCGCCAAAAATGAGGCGACATTCACCCCTTTTCCGCCTGCATTGGACTGTGCGCGGCTGACACGGTTCACCTTTCCGGCCTGAAAATTCGGGATGAAAATCGTCTGATCAATCGCCGGATTCAGCGTCACCGTCGCAATTCTTACCTGATCGCTCATTGTGATATTCTCCTTAATAACTCACGTTACTTAGCATCTCCGCGATTCCCCTCCTGGGAGGGGGAAGGGGTGGGTGAAGGCAGGCAAGCAATTTCTTCAAACTCACAACCCACCCCCAGCCCCTCCCAGGAGGGGAGTTGGCAACGATGCTGCGCAACATCAGTGATCTTTTCAAATCAAACTTAATTGCTATTACATCGGCAGCAACAGGTTTCGAACTTCAGCGGCAGTGCGGCAGCTTAGCGCTTTCTGGGCGACCGCCTGCGCGTCAGTTAGTGAAATCTGCCGCAATTTGGCTTTAATTGCCGCAATGCTGGGAATGCTGACGCTGAATTCCGTGACGCCTAATCCGGCCAGAATCACCGCGCCACGTGGGTCGCCTGCGATGCCGCCGCAGACGCCGACCCATTTTCCGGCGGCTTTCGCGGCCTGTACGGTTTTGTCAATCATCCGCAATACCGCCGGATGCAGGCCGTCCGCCTGTTTTGCCAGCACCGGATGTAGCCGATCCATCGCTAACGTGTATTGCGTCAAATCGTTCGTACCAATCGAGAAGAAATCCACTTCGCGGGCGAGTTCTTCGGCCATCATCACCGCCGACGGCACTTCGATCATAATGCCGATTTCCACCGCCGGAGCGCCGATTTCAGCGCGAACCTGCTCCGCGATTTCGCGAGCGGCGGTCAAATCTTCATACGTCGAAATCATCGGAAACATGATTTTGACCGGCCCGTGCTGCGAGGCGCGAAAGATCGCTCTTAACTGCGGCTTAAAGAGCTTCGGACGCGCCAGGCAGAGCCGAATTCCACGCACGCCGAGAAAAGAGTTGTCTTCCGGCGGCATGTTGAGATACGGCGCGTTTTTGTCGCCGCCAATGTCGAGCGTCCGCACAATCAGCGGCAGGCCGTTCAACGCCGTCACCATGTCGAGATATGCGGTAAACTGCTCCGCTTCTGATGGCGCATCTTCACGGTCGAGAAACAGAAATTCGGAACGCAGCAGCCCCACGCCTTCGCCGCCCGCGTTGACGGCGCGTTCGGCTTCCGCCGTATGGCTGATGTTTGCCACGACTTCAAGCCGATGACCGTCGGTTGTAATCGCCGGTTCGAAACGGGTGCGAAATTCTTCGTTGCGCAGATTTTCCAGCGCGCGCTGCGCCTGCCGCGCTGATTCGATGTCAGCGTCGCCCGGTTCAAGGTAGAGATTGCCGCTGTTGCCGTCTAAAATTGCCATCGTGCCTTCGGCCTGATGCAGCAGCGCCGGGCCAGTGCCGACAATCGCCGGAATCCCAAGCGAACGGGCGATAATCGCCGTATGCGACGTTGGGCCGCCACTGGCGGTGCAGAAGCCGAGGATGAACTCCGGATTCAATTTCGCGGTATCCGACGGCGTTAAATCTTCGGCCAGCAGAATGACCGGGATGTCTGGCACGAACGGCTGATCATCCACGATGCCCGCAAGATGCTGCAAGACGCGCGTTCCGACATCTTTCAAATCGGTGGCGCGGGCTGATAACAACGGGTCGTCCACGCTTTGCAGCGCCGCCACCTGCATCTGAATCGTTTCCTGCCACGCCCAGCCCGCGCTGTGCCCTTTGCGGATATACGCCAGCGTTTCGCTCGCAAGGTCAGGATCGGCGAGAAATTCCGCATGCGCCCGAAAGATAGAGGCTTTGCCTGCGCCAGAACGCTCTTTTACTTCTTCGTACAATTGTTCCAATTCCACCTGCGCTGCCGCAATCGCCTCATTCAGTCGCTCTTCTTCGGCTTGCGGGTCTTTGGCGGTGGTTTCCACCACGATTTTGCGATGCTTGAAATAGCGAACCTGCCCGATTGCCAGCCCCGGCGAGGCCGGAACGCCCGGAATCGTTTCGCCGACATATTGCGGCGTCCAGCCATGTTCGACGACTTCCGCCGGTTTTTCTTCTTCTTCCCCCAACCCCTGCGCGACCGCCTCTTTCAGCGCCGCCAACGCCACCTCAGCGTCGTCTCCCTGCGCCATAACGCGGATCGCCGTTCCGCCTTTGACGCCCAATTGCAGGAGCGAATTCAGGCTTTTGCCGTTCGCGACCTTTTCGCCGTAGCGGACATGCACATCGGCGGCAAATTGTTTGGCGACTTCCACAAATGTTGCCGCCGGACGCGCATGTAAGCCCAATTTCCCTTGAATGACCACCTCAATCGCCATCGCAAAATCCGCAAGTTGCGGGGTGGCAGGTTTCGTGCCTGCGGACTGCGTCAGGCTCGCGATAATGTCATTCGGATCGGACGTGACCGACAGGCGTTGAATCAGGGATTCGTCGCCGAGCAACGTCGTCAGATTCGACAGCACTTCGATATGCTCGTCGGAACGGGCGGCGATGCCGACGACTAAATGGACGATTTCGCCCGCATTCCATTCCACGCCCTTCGGAATCTGCACGACGGCGATGCCGGTACGCAGAATGTCGTCGCGGTCTTTCGGCAGGCCGTGCGGAATCGCGATGCCGTTGCCGAGAAACGTGTTGGCGACTTTTTCGCGCTCCATCATGCTGTTCATGTAGCCGGGCTTGATATGGTGCGTCTGGATGAGCAGGTTGGCGGCTTCCCTGATCGCGTCGGCTTTATTAGCGGCAGTCGAACCGATTTTGATGTTGTCAAGATCAAGTGTCATCATAAGATGTTCCTTCGAAAGTTGGTAACTATTTAGCTTTGGCACTCCTAAATAATTACGAAAGTTGTTGGCGTTGCGCTGCTGTGTGATACGTTTGATATTGTAACAAAGTTGTAATCGTTTACAATTATTGTCAATAAAAATTTTTATAAAATAAATATATTTTTTATAATTTATTGTTTTTATTGTATTTATAATTTAAAAATTTTTGAAATCGTTTTCTTAAAATTCAAAATAAACGAATTATTACTTGACTTTTATATGCAATCGTTTACAATAATCATGATTTCAGAAAAGACATTGTAACCATTTAGCGCGTAGCGCTTGGGGTATTGTAGATCATGTCGTCCTCAAACGAATATTCGCCGTAGGCGATACGCGCCACAACCGCTACGCGGTAGAATGCGTAGTGTTCCCGTTTTCTACAATACCGGAAGCCCTACGGGCTAAATTAATGATAGGACATTTATGATAAACATTAAAGATGTGGCGGAGGCGGCGGACGTTTCGACGGCGACGGTTTCGCGGGTGCTGGCGGACAAGCCGCACGTTCGCCCGGATATTCGGGAGCGCGTGTTGGCGGCAGCCGAGCGGCTGAATTATCGCCCGAACCGCGTGGCGCGAAGTCTGCGGGTGCAGCAATCGAACACAATTGGCCTGATTGTCGCGGATATTCGGAATCCGTTTTTTACGTCGGTCAGTCGGGCAGTCGAGGATATTGCCTACTCGCAGGGCTGCACACTGTTTCTCTGCAATACGGACGAAGACCCGGAAAAAGAGGAAATGTATTTGAATTTGCTGCGGGATGAAAACGTGTCGGGCGTGATTTTAGCCCCGACGCGCGAAACCGCTGATGCGTTTGCTGAGCGCGTCCGCCTTGATGTGCCGATGGTGATTATTGATCGCCGGGTGCGGAATGTCGAGGTGGACAGCGTGTTGATTGATAATGTGGACGCGGCGCATAAGCTTGCGGAGCATTTAATTCAGGACGGCTACCGGCGCGTCGGCGCGTTTTTCGGCATCGGCAGCACGACAGGCCGCGAACGCAAAGAAGGCTTTCTGCGGGCATTTGAAGAGCATGGCATCACCCTGCCGCCGGAATTCTTGATGATGGTTGACGCGAGAATTGAGCCGGGCTATGAGGCGGCGCTGAAATTGCTTGATTTGCCAGAGCCGCCCGACGCGCTAATGAGCAGCAACGGCTTGTTAGCCGCCGGCGTGTATCGAGCGATTCAGGAGCGTCAGTCGCGCTTTGCGAAACCGATTGGATTTGCGAGTTTTGACGAGACAAACTGGACGACATTAGTCAGGCCGCCGGTGACGGTCATCGAACAGCCGACGTATGAAATCGGTCAGACCGCCACTGAACTCCTGCTCCGGCGGATTGAAGAGCCGGCGCGCCCGGCGCGGGAAGTGATTCTGAAAACTCGCATGATCGTGCGCCAATCGTGCGGCTGTGGTTAGATAAGAGATGAGAGGTGTCAGACACTTTTAATTAAAGTGTCTGACACCTTATGACGACTAACGGCACGAACATTTCCTCGGCGCTGAGGCCGCCGTGATAACCAACATAAAAAGTTTCTTTTTCGCCAAGCAGAAAATCGCGGATGACGTAATTCGACCGCATGATAATCGCATAATCGCCGATCCGTTCGAATAAACGCGGATCGGCTTCGAACAGGCCGAACAAGCCTTTCCCTATCAATTCTTCGCTGCGATACAGATCGCAAATACCACTAAATTCACGCTGAATATATTGTTCGAATTGTGCCGTTTTTGAAGGACGCACATAACAAAACGCGACCCGCGCTTCGCCGCACATCGGCAGCGTCAGCGTCTCGCGCAGCGCGGGGTGTTGTTCGACCTGAATCGTGTGCGCCATATCAGTATCAATCAGGCCATGATCCGCCGTGATGATAAGCGTGGTATCCTGGCCGCACAATTGATTCAGCCAGGCATCCAACGCGTCGCTGATTTCGTAGAAATGCCTGACCGTCTCAATGCTGCGAGCGCCATAAACATGGCTCAGCGCATCAATCACATCCCAGTAGGCATAAATGAATTTCGGCTCATGATTTTGCGCGATGATTGCGCCAAGTTGCTGTAAACACTCTGGAAACGTCGAAAACGCAAGCCTGTGCGGGCAATCATTCATTCGGCTGTTGTAATCGGTATTGATCAGGGAGGCTAAATCAACCGAATACGTCGCGCGGCGCATCTGCGCAAAGATGCTTGTGCCGTTGCTGTATAACGCGGGTGGCGTCACGCCTTTCCGTTGCAGTGAGGCCTCGCAGCAGCGCGGCTGAAATTTTAACGTGGTCGCCACGCAACCCAATTCTTTCAGCAGCATGAACCAGCCAGTCACGGCGTGCTGCTGCGGCGCAAGGCCGGTCATGAACGTGGTAATGCCTGCGGCAGTCGTCGAAGGGAAGATGCTGGTGATTTTTCCTGCGAGATGGCGATGAAAGACTGTCTGTTCGGCCTGCCGCATCAAAAATTCATAGCCGAAACCATCTAACACCAACAAGACAATATTTGTTGACTGTGCGAGCGATTCCGGCGGGAGCAGTGAGAGCGGCGCATACGCTGACGCGCCGCCAGTCGCCTGAAGAATCGAACTCATCAGATTGACAAGGCTACTGCCGCGATAATCTGGGAAATACCGTTCAGTTTGCATAAGAGCGTTCTCATCTTAAACCCTTTGTATTGTGCCTGTTAGCATACATTGACGTTATCCTGCCGTTCGCACACGCGCTCAATTATTCTGCAAAAAGGCGCGAATTTCCTGAGCAAGAGAGGCAATCAGATCGCGCTGAATTTTGGGAGAAAAGACAATTTGCTCGACAGATGAGGGGTTCTTGACAATCATAAACAGGTCTTGATTGGCAAGCAATTGATGCGGCGGAGTGTTCGCTTGCTGCGCATATCGTTCTCGAATGGCGAAAATTCCTTCGAAACGGGTTTTTCCGTCCGGCGTCAGCGCGTCGAATTCACGGCTTTTACGCAAGCGTTGACCAGGAATGCGCGTATAATCCTTATGCTGCATCATCATATTCTCAAGAAAAAACTGTTCCAGAGTTCCTTGCTCCGCCAATTGCCGCAGCAGTACATCTTTTAATTCCAGCAGATACCTGACATCATCCAGCGCATATTGAATCGCTTCCGTCTCTATCGGGCGTTTCGTCCAATTATACCGCTGAAACTTTTTTTTCTGCGTTAATTCGACGCCTAAATAAAGCCGCAGCGCAGCGTGTAAATTCAGGTTGACCTGCCCTAACAATTTCACGGCGGGTTGGAGATCGAACACGGATTTGCACTCGATGTCATGCCCGTTTTTCAGCACTGAAAGGTCGCTTGCCGCGCCGTACATTACTTTCAGCAGGTGCGAATTTTCAAAGAGTTTTTTCAACGCATCTTGCTCAACTGCCAACGGGTCGATCAGCACAAATTGCTCGCCGTCATAGATTTGCACAAGACAGACTTTTTCGCCGTACTCATGCAAATTATACTCCCCCTCAATATCCACGCTGATAATATTGCGCTCTAACGAGTGCAAATAAGCCAATACCGCGTGTTTCGAGCGCAATTCAACATAATCCATAGTTCACCTTCGTCGAATGTAAAAAAGCCGAATTCCTTGAAACAGAAAAGGAAACATCATCCATCCCGCGCCGAGCAGCCAGGAAAGCGCGATCTGCCGCCGGGACGCGCTTTGGGAACGCCAGGCGCGCTGATACATCCATAACCCGGCAGGAAAATAGAGCAATAACGCCGAGTATAAGCCAGGACTATACCTCCCGAAATACAGCGTCGGGAAGAGGTGCACGCAGAGATTGAACAGAATCAGGCTGGCGATTGAGAGTTTGAGCGTAACCGAGCGCCCGACAGCGGCAAGAACGCAGAGCGCAATGAACAGCGCGTTTATCCAGACGAATTGAGCGAGCGTCACCCCCGCGACGAACGTCTGCGCCCAGGCGAGCCAACCGAAATGGTATTCTTCCCAGACGTGAATCATCGCAAATGCGACACATCCCCACGACATCCATTTTTCGTTCATGTTTGGCATATATCCATGTCGAGACGCCCCGTCGAGACGCCCCGTCGAGGCGCCTCGACGTGCGGCTACATGATTGCGCGACGTTTCCGGCGAACATGACGCGCTAACAAGACAAGGCCAAGGCCAAGCAGGCCGATTGTTCCTGGTTCTGGCACGTTTCCCGCCGCGCCAGCAGCCGGAATCTTTAATGGATTAAACGGCTTTTGAAGCGCCTCGTGGCCGGTTTCGACTTCCCGTTCAAAGCGATCTGCCTTGTTTTCAGCCTCTTCCAGCGCTTTGCGCTGCTCGTCGTTGACCAGCACGATCATCGAAGAATAGGGCGAGACGATCTGAAATTGTTTCGCGATGCCGTGCGCGAGGTCGAGGCTCGTTAACGCCGACATATCAAGTTGCTTGCCGATAGCGCGGAGCAACTGCCGCGCCGCAAGCGAGTCAAACGCGGCCTGTAAATCAGGCTGTTCCGCAAAGGCGACCGTTTCGGCGGTCTGTTCCACCTGCCATTTGTAACCGTCCACGATATTGACGCCTACGCCGAATTTTGCGGTGGTCGCCAACCGTTGCAATACTTCCCGCGCGTCGGAGGCCACGCCGCCGCCGCTCACTTCAATAGCTTGCAGTGTCGCGTCGTCATACGCTTTCGGCATACCTCCGAGATGCACCATCCAGAGCGGCGCGGGGAGCGTCGGGAGCGTGGTCTTGTCTTGCGCTAACTCGTAGCTTCCTTCGTCTGTCATCAACAGAATCGCGTCATACGCCGTGTCGCCGCGCAACGCCATAAACCGGCTGATCATCTCCTGAAATTGCACCGTGCCGTAAAACGTCAGTTCATCGAGATCAAAGGCCGCGTTGCCGAGATATTCCACCCGGCGGCTCAATTCCGGCTGCGCGTCAATCAGATACAAATCAACCGCGTTCGCTGTCAAGACATCGCTTTTCAGCCAGTGAAGCGTCTGTTTCAGCGTTTCCGCCTGCGTGTTCATGCTGTATGACGTGTCAATCAGCAACGCGAAGCGTTTCCCCTGCGGCATGGCGTAGTCTGCCGGTGTCAGCGGCGTAATCGTAACGCGATAGCCACCGGGCGCAACCAATTCATGCAACGCGGGTTCTCCTGGCTGATTGGCTTTCAAAAACGGCGGAAGCCAGTCGTCGCCGCTGTGTTTTGTTTCGTAACCATTGTAATTGCAGGTCGTCTTTTTTGTCCAATAAATATTCCGTTTTTCGCCTAAATCCGGTAGCGGCCATTGGTCGTCGCGCCGCATGACTTTGTAAGTAAGCCAGAGATGAAGCGTTTTCGGCGGCGTTGCGGCGGCATTGCTGGTTTCGCGTTGCCGTCCGCGATTTTGCCACATCGCCGATTGTTTCGCTGGCACGGGAAAGGCTCGCAGACGATAGTGGCGCGGGCCGACTTGCTCCAATAACGCCGGATCGCGGCGAACGCGCACCTGTTCGTTATACACCTGCTGCGCCGCTCCGCGTGGCGAAATCTGGAACGCGAAGCGCGTGTCGCGATTCGCGCTGTCGCCAAGCCAGAGGCCGGTCATGACCGCGCTTTCCGGCAGCGAAAAGGAATAAAAGACCTCCTGTTCTTCCGGCGTCTGATTTTCATAGACTTCGTACAACTCGACGTTCGCCCAGTCGCCATGCGGCTCGACCGTGATTTGCTGCTGCGCGAGCCAGACTTTTTCTTCGTTGATATTTATCAGCCCGGCTTTCACCTCATCGCGGTTATACGTCGAAGAAAGGGCGCGTTTGATTGCCGCCGTTTCACCGCGCTGAATCGGCATGTCGAAAAATTCAGCGTAAAGTTTCGCCGCTTTTTCCGCGTCGTCGGCCTCGCCGTCATATAAAAATGGCGAAAGCAGCAGATTGTGCGCATCCTGAAACCATTGCGCGACCGGTACGCTGAAATGAAAGGCGTCTTTGGATTTGTACCATTCGCAGATATTCGTCGCGTCCTGTTTTGGGCTGAGATAGCGATACGACTGCAAATAAGCGTTCAGCAGCCCCTTGCGAATCGTGTTCGACTCCGCAAGCAGCGCTTGCCGCGCGGAATTTTTCTGCGCAATCTGTTCTAACAAAAAGAAGGCTTTATGCTGCGGCTGCTGATTGATGGCCGCAAAGCCGAAGAGCCAGGCGATCATCACCGCCGCCGCGCCGATGATGGCGGGAATCCTGCCGAATTGCCGCGCAAACCGCTGCCAGAGCCGCGCCCCGGAATAGGAATAAAGCGAAACGAGCGCCGCCGGAAAACCGATAAACAGCGTCAGGCTGAACAGGAAGAATCCCAGCCAGATCAGGCCAAGCGGAAATATTTCGGGAAGATGGCGCAAAAAATCGAATAGTCCTTCAAGCCATTCGAATCGGAAAAATTCGCGAATCAGCATGAAGGCGAGCGGCGCGACGTAAAACATCAGCAGCGTGGCGAGATAGACCGCGACGAAGACCATCAGCGTATGCCCGATAAGCTGCGCGACGGCAAGCGCTTTGCGGCGCTGCGCGTAGCCGTAAGCCAATTCGATGGCAAACGCGGCAATCACCGCAAGAAGCGTGGCAAGCATGAAGGAATTGGAGAGCGTGCGTTCGCGGATGAGAAACAGCCAGAGGAGCAGCAGGAGAAACAGCGGCGCTTCCACGCCGTACAGCAGGCTGATCAGATTGTAGGCCGACGCGCGGAAGTGCTTGCGAAATCCCAGTATCGTACAAACCGTCGGCACGGCAAATAACAGGAGCAGCGTAACGGCAAAATTGATCGGGATCACGCCTTCGAACGCGCCGGCGATCAAATCAATTCCAATCGCCGGGAGAATCCAGATATAAACCAGCACTAACCAGAGCAGATTCCAGCCCCAGAAGAGCAGATGCGAGAGAAGAAATACCAATTTTTTCATAGAAACCTCCAACGGCGCAAGCCGATTGAATAGAAACCTCACAGGTCTTGAAGACCTGTGAGGTTTTTTTATAATTCGTGAGTATAATACGAAACTGAGCGTTTTTTTTGCAAAAGAAAAGAGGCGAAAAAATGACGAAAGAGACAGAGAATTCTGTTGACATGACAGGAGAAACTACAAGGATGCGTGTAAAAAAGGATTTCGAGGTTCATCTTTTCTGATACGTACCCTTATAGTTTTTTACTGCATTTATTGCGATTATGAAATCACTCATTCCGCATTATTCGCTGGTTTGCTCGTTATGCGGCAAAAGACATGCCGACGCGCCGACCGGTTTTCGGCTGACTTGCGCGGAAAATCATGCGCCTGCGCTGCTGCGGGCGCAATATGTCGATCCGCGTTTCGAAATTCAGCCGGACGCGCCGGGTATGTTTCGGTTTGCGAACTGGCTGCCAGTACGCCGTATTCTGCCGGATGCACCAGCGCCGGTCGTGATGCATAGCGAAAAATTAGGGCAGCGGCTCGGCCTGAACCGACTTTATTTCGTCTTCAGCGGCTACTGGCCGGAGCGCGGCGCATTAATGACAACCGGCTCATTCAAAGAGTTGGAAGCCCCGCCAGTCTGCGCCCGCATTCCTGATGGCGAGCGCCGCCGATTGGTTGTATCGTCTGCCGGAAATACGGCGCGGGCGTTTCTGCATGTCTGCGCGACTCACGAAATTCCGGCGGTCATCGTCGTGCCGGAAGTCGGCCTGCCGTTCCTCTGGATGCTTCGCCCAAAACCGGAATGCGTGACGTTAGTCGCGCTGAAAGGAGATGTGGATTATTTCGACGCGATCCGGATTGGCAATTTGATTGCCGCGACTGACGGCTATTTTCCGGAAGGTGGCGCGGCAAATGTGGCGCGGCGCGACGGCATGGGCACAGTCTTGCTGTCGTTCGTGGAACAACTTGGAACATTGCCAGTTCATTATTTTCAGGCGGTCGGGAGCGGCACGGGCGCGATTGCGGTCTGGGATATGCGCCGCCGACTGCTTGAAGACGGGCGCTTCGGCGCGGGAAACATGCGGCTGCATCTTGCGCAAAACGCGCCGTTTACGCCGATGGTTGACGCCTGGCGTCAGCATTCCCGCGATCTGTTTCCGGAAAATGACACCGAGCAGCGGCGTAACATCGCGGCAACGCGGGCACATGTGTTGAGCAATCGCCGCCCGCCCTACGCGATTGTTGGCGGCCTTTACGACGCGCTCAACGAATCGAACGGCGAAATGTACGCCGTCGCAAACGACGACGCGCAACGCGCCGGGGCGCTGTTTATGCAGGACGAAGGCAGCGATCTCGACCCGGCGGCGGAAGTTGCGGTGGCGTCGCTCTTTCAGGCCGTCGAGCGCAAGACCGTCGCGCCGAATGACCTGATTTTGTTAAATCTGACCGGCGGCGGCTATGAACGCCTTAAACGCGAGCAATCATGCATTCCCGTTCAGCCTGATATTGTGCTGACGCCCGTCGATCTCGCGCCGGAAATCATCGCGGAAAAATTCATATTATGACTCGATTTGCATTCGGCGAAAATTGGCAGAAATTTTTAACCACGCTGACTGAAGCACAGATCATCGCGGCGGAAACCGCGCTGAAAACGATGTTGTCGGTCGAATCGCTGGCCGGGAAAACGATGCTCGACATCGGCGCGGGAAGCGGCCTGCACAGTCTCGCAGCGCGACGGCTCGGCGCACGCGTCGTGTCGTTCGATTTCGACGCGCAGGCGGTGGCGTGCGTCAACTCGCTGAAACAGCGATTTTTCCCAAATGACGCGAACTGGCGCATTATGCAAGGATCGGCGTTAGACGTTGATTTCATGCGGGCGGCGGGCATGTTTGATCTTGTCTATTCGTGGGGCGTGCTGCATCATACCGGAGAAATGTGGAAGGCGATTGAACTCGCGGCGGAGCGGGTCGCGCCGGGCGGCGTGCTGTTTCTCGCGATTTATAACGCCCACTGGACAGCGCCGATCTGGAAACAGATCAAATATTGTTACAATATCTCGCCGCCGTTAGTGCGACGCCTGCTGATTCAGCTTTTCAGCGGCCTCAAATTCGTCGGCGCATGGCTCACCACCGGACAGAGTCCGCTGAAAACGTCGCGCGGCATGGCCTTTCGCACTGACGTGATTGATTGGCTCGGCGGCTATCCGTATGAATACGCCAGCATTGACGCGATTGTCCGGGTTGTCGAAGCGAAAGGTTTTCAAATCCACAAGGTCGTGCCGACAGCAGGCTGGACGGGATGTAATCAGTTCGTCTTTCACCGCTAAATTTTATGCCTGACACGCGTCATCATCGCGGCGCGCATCCTGCCGATGCGCAGTTATTTTCGGAAAGCGAACTGCCAGCGTTACGCGCCGCCGTAGAAGAATTCTCCTGGCTGTTGAGTCGCGGATATGCCCATCTTTCCGGCCTGAAACTTGTTGGAGATCGTCATGCGCTGAATGCTCGCCAGCGCATGGCGCTGTCACGCGCGGCCTGTTCGGATCAGGCGTGT
This sequence comes from Candidatus Moduliflexus flocculans, assembly GCA_000739515.1. GTDB lineage: Bacteria > Moduliflexota > Moduliflexia > Moduliflexales > Moduliflexaceae > Moduliflexus > Moduliflexus flocculans. The sequence goes on along the minus strand of DF820459.1, from coordinate 42,095 downwards.
GAATCGCGGCAGAACAAATGCCTGCCGCTCGATGCACTGGCAGGCCAAACCATTATCATTGATGGCTTCAATTTAATGATCACGCTTGAAGCGGCGTTTTCCGGCGGCCTGCTGCTTCGCTGCCGTGACGGCTGCATTCGCGATCTCGCCAGCGTGCATGGCTCATATCGCGCTGTCGCAGAGACTGAGCAGGCGCTCGAATTCATTGGAATGCAATTACACGCGATTCAGACAGAACGCGTCATCTGGCTCTTCGATCAGCCGGTTTCCAATAGCGGACGTATGGCGCAGCGCATTCGGGAATTGGCCTCAATGCGAAGTTGGAATTGGGAGGCCGACACGCGATTCAATCCCGATGCTGCTATCGCACAGTCGCCGCATATCGCAATCACATCCGATTCTTCGATTTTAGACAACGTCGCGCAGTGGTGTAACGTGCTTGCAGCGTGGCTCGCCCTGCTCCATTCCGCCTGGCTTGTGGACCTGATGTGATCCGTTCTAATTCAAGAAAATTGCCCACTATCGAGTAATTTTTTCTAAATTTTTTCTGTTTAGCACTTGCATTTTTTCAAGGGCTATTATATGTTCATGTTGCGATAAAATAAAGAAGAGCGTGGAACGCGGTTATCTCCACGAAGGATGGCGGGGGAATCTTTCGGCATGAGAAATAGGGGCAGATATTCAGGATTATCGCAGGCGTTCATCCGATGTACTCATTATATAGAGGTTTTTATTCCATCTCAGAAGCCAACCGGCCATTATTCCATTTATTCGAAAACCGGTTGCACGCGGAGATGTCAGGGGAGGATTGAGGTTCATGCATATTCTTAAAAACGGGGAAATCGAATTTTTAACCGTAGGAGAACATTCGAAATATAAAAATGTGGTGTACTCGAACGAAGTCAAAATCGAATTAACGAATGATAAGAAATTACCATTTCGGATCACCAAAGGAGAAAATCCACCCTTCATCTATCTTGACCTGTTTGCGCTGAATTTCGGGTATAAAGAGCGCTTGAAAAAACGCGACAGCACAGGCTGGACGAAAATTTATTACGGTTGCTCGCGTTCTGTACGGGATGAAATCCTGTTTCTCGGCGAAGATGAGATTATCGAAATGTTTTCCAAAGATAATTGTCATCATCAATCCTGCCAATACTGGTCGAATCCGACCGGCTTGACTGACCGGCGCTATGCGTTTAACTGCATTTTAGCGCGCTATCGCACGATGAATCATATCGGCTTAAAAGAAGGCTTTACGTTGGAAGAAGTGGGACGTATTTACGCCTGTACCCGCGAGCGCATTCGGCAGATCGAGGAAAAAGCGCTGCGCCGGATGCGGCATAAATCCCGCATTGATCGGTTCAAAATCTTTAAAGAAAAAGTCCTCAACTACAACGACTACACCTACGGCAAATTCCAGACATCATAAGGCGATGTTGCGCATTGTAGAGACGCTCCGGCGGAGCGTCTCTACGTCTCTGTGATTCTACAATTTTGCCTGTTTACCTGAAAACCTTGTTATTTCCTAATCTGACGGTCAGACAACAACTCTTGCAGCAGCGCGACCGCCAAATCGGTGGTTGATGTCCATTCATCGCCATCCTCCGCATCATCGCTCCACGATTCGCGGGCTTCGGGATGCGGGCCGCAGACCGCGACTTTGCCGCTACCGTAGGAACTCATCAGTCCGGCAATCTCGCCATTTTCATAATAGGCGAAAACCTCCACTTTTTCAGATGTTTCCGTCAGTTCAAACGTCGGGCTGGCCTGAAAATACATCGGGTACGTTTCCCCGCGCCAGCGAATCGGCACAATCTGCGGATCGTCGTTTTCGCTGAAATCGCCGGATTCCGCCGGAATAATCCCCAGCATTTCCACAAAACCGTCCTCTTCTTCCCAACCTGTCGAAGCGATATAGCCGCCGCCGCAAAATCCCAAATAGCGCCCGCCGTTGCGCAGATACGTTTCGAACGCCGCCGTGACTTCTGGCGTGAAGGCCGCTTTTAATGGGCGAAGATCGTCTTCCGTGCCGCCGATGATAAAGACCGCTGCCTGTTCTAACAATGACGGCAGTTCCGCAATGTCGGACACGAAGCGCACCGGCAGACCCGCTTGTTCCGCGATAGCTGCCGCCGCTTCAGGCGCATCCTCGGCAGCGACCTCGCCATTATAAATCAGCGCGTAACGCTCCGATTCGGCGCTATGCGACAGCCTTGGAGTAATAACGAACGGCAGGACGAATAACAGTACCCAGAGACGAATTCTCATGATGTGCCTCCTTTTGCAGCCAAAACACTATCGTTTTGAGCCACGCCCTTTGTGAAGCAACTGTAAATCGTAATTTGTAATGACACAGAACGTTATGGCGAGGAAATCGCTGTCAGACACCTTCACGGAGACTGACAGCTTATCCATAAACCTTGAGTGTCAATACATTTCCACTGCCAATTCATTTCAGGTATGACTGAACAATCCTGTCATACGTTCCATCCTGGCGCATCGCCTTCATGACTTCATCAAATTGCGCCACAAGGTTCGCCGCTTTTCCTTTCTTAGAAAAGGCTAAATAGGCTGGCGACGATGTCGTCAATGTTGGAGACAATTCTTTGATTGCGTCTTGCTGACCAAGTTCTTTTGCCGCAAAAAGCACCGAAATACGCGAACCAATAAGAATATCTATGTGTTGACTGGTTAATTTGAGAATATTTTGCCGATATTCAGTAACCTCTTCCAGTTTGGGGAAGACCTGGTCTTTTATTGCCGCTTCGAACTCTGGGGAAAAACGCCCGCCTCGGATAATTCCAATGGTATATGGACTCAATTTCTTCAAATCGCCATCAAACACAATCGTCGAATCTTTTTGGACAAATAATGAGACTGGTTGATCAATAATAGGTTCGGTCGGGTAGTCTGCAAAACTTTCCCGCTCAGATGTTTTCGCCAGGGCAAACAGGGCATCGGCTTCTCCCTCTTGGAGCATGTTCAGCGCTCTTGCGCCTGGAAGAATCTGAATCTCAACTGCTTGCCCAAGACGAGTAAATGCTTCAGTCACAAGCTCTGTTCCAATCCCCACGATTTTCCCGTCCATTTCATACGAGATCGGAGCGATTCCCGGCGTCACGATCTTTAATTGTTCTTCTGCCTTTGCAAGGTGATTCAACAAACAAAAATTCAAACAAAGCACTCCCACCAACAATAATCGCTTCATGATTATTCCTCCTGAAAGAACTCTGCGTTATGGCGATTTCTGGCAGGATGACACAGGAATGACATTTTTTTCAAGTCTATGCTCTCTATCCAGAAGCCGCCAAACAAGTTATCGTAAAAACAGGCTTCTAAACGTTCTTCAAATGGCGATAAAATATGCCCACCTCACTGTCAATTTTTAAGAAGGCGTTAGAACTGAAAACGTCTGATTATCAATTGAAGAATATCTGAGGAGATTTTCCGCCCTCTCTGTTTGAGAGAGCGGAACGAGGGAAAGTTAATAACTCATGCTA
>DF820459.1:11801-38412 GCA_000739515.1 Candidatus Moduliflexus flocculans | reverse complement strand
GGGGGGGTTCTTGACACGAGCAATCACTCACGGACGAACCCACCCCTTGCCCCTCCCAGGAGGGGAATTGTCGGCGGCGCTGCGTAACATCAGTTAATAATTTTCGACAAACATTTCAAAAAACGCCTGAGGTTTGGCGCAGACCGGGCATTTGGCCGGAGCGACGGCGGATTCGACGATATATCCGCAGCGGCGGCATTTCCATTTGAGTTTTGCGTCTTTGGAGAACACTTTCGCGTTCTTCACATTCTCCAACAGCTTGTTATAGCGGATTTCATGCTTTTCTTCCACATCCGCGATGCGCGTGAAGGTTTTCGCCACATCAGCAAACCCTTCGGCTTCGGCGTCTTTGGCGAAACTCGGATAAATTTCCGTCCATTCGGCATGTTCCCCTTCCGCAGCCGCTAACAGGTTATCTTCCGTCGAGCCGAGCGCCACCGGATAATCCGCGCCATTAATCACGACCATGTCTTTGCCGAGATTTTTGACCAAATGGTCGAAATAGAGGCGGGCGTGCATTTCTTCATTGTATGCCGTTTCGCGGAAAATTTCGGCGATCTGTTCGAACCCTTGTTCGACCGCTTTTTCAGCATAGTACGTATAGCGGCCTCTGGCCTGCGATTCCCCGGCAAACGCTTTCATCAAGTTTTCGGCAGTCTTCGAACCTTTGAACGCTGTCATGATAATTCTCCTTTAAGCTGTTCGGTGATGGATTGGAGTTTCGCTTCATCGGGAATGTATTGCAGCCGAATGCTGCTGAGGGTCGGAAACCCGCACGCTTTCAATACATCCTCGACCTGGCTGACGCTCTGCCCGCTCCATCCATACGAACCGAACGCCAGACCAATTCTGTCTCTGGGCGCAAGCCCTTTGAAATACGTCAAAAACGCGCCCATCGTCGGCAGCATTCCGTTATTCAACGTCGGCGACCCCACACAGATGTATTTCGCGGTCATCACATGCGTCATGATGTCGGAAATATGCGTGTGCTGCAAGTTGAACATGCCGGTATGAATCCCCATATCTTCAAACGCCCGCTGCACGGCATAGGCGATTTTTTCGGTGGAATGCCACATCGTGTCATACACAATCGCGGCATAATTATCGGTTTTGTTGGCTGACCATTTTTTATACTGCTCAAGAATCGTCGGAATGTTTGCCCGCCAGATAATGCCGTGACTGGGGCAGATCGTCTCGATGTCCAGGCCGCCGACGGTTTGCAGCGCTTTCTGTACTTGCGAACTGAAGGGCAGCACGATATTGGCGTAATATTTCTGCGCTTCTTCCAAAATAATATGCAGCGGATATTCGTCGTCGAAACGCTCGGAACTGGCGATATGCTGGCCAAAGGCATCATTCGACAGCAGCAATTTTTCTTCGGGAATGTACGTCACCATATTATCCGGCCAGTGCACCATCGGCGTTTGCACAAAAGTGAGGTTGCGCTTGCCGATATTCAGCGTGTCACCGGTTTTGACGACTTTGTAATTCAGATCGCCGCCGAAATGCGCGGTCAAGCCTTCCAGCCCTTTCGGCGAGGTGAACACGGTCGCGTTTTTCGCCACTTTTTTGACCATCGGAATGCTGCCGGAGTGATCCATTTCCACATGGTTCGAGACGATATAATCAATCTTCGCAGGGTCAACAATATGAGAAATCCGCTCGAACATTTCATCGCAGAGATAATGCTTCACGGAATCCACTAAGGTGATTTTCTCATCCATAATCAGATAGGCATTATACGTTGAGCCGCGCTGCGTCAAATAGCCGTGAAAATTCCGCAAATCCCAGTCAATGCCGCCAACCCAGTAAATATCTTGTTTGATTTGTACAGGTTTCATGGTCAGGTTTCTCCTTGCTTATGGAGGAGTGTCAAAGCTTGCTTTGACGGTCAAAGCAAGCTTTGACACTCCGATTCTTCCTGTTGCTCTCCGTCCGCCTTGCACTGGTCGCAAATCCCTTCAAGATGGACGGTCAGATTCAGAATGTGATACCGCTCTCGCAATTCCTGCGGGATCGGAATCGCGTCGTATTGCTCGTTATACACGTCAACAATCCGGCGGCATTGCAGGCATTGAAAATGGTGATGCTTCTTCAGGTTGCCGTCAAACCGTTTCGGATTGCCCGATCCTTCGACAACTCCAGCCAATCCCATGTCATAAAATGTTAATAAGGTTCGATTCACTGTGTCAAATGAAATTGTTGGAAATGCCTGCCGAACCTGCTGATAGATCATATCGGTCGAAGGGTGGTCGTTGTTGTTGAGCAGCGCCTCGTAGATAATCAGGCGTTGAGGGGTCAGCTTGATACTGCGCTGTTTACAGAGTTCTTTAAAGCGCCCAAGCTTTTTTTCTTTACTTTTCTCTGCAATTTCTTCCATCATAGCCTCACAGTTGATGTTGATGCGCGTACTCAGATGATACATGTTCTAAATAAGAACAATTCTGATTTGTCAAGTATTTTTTAGCGGGAAATAATGAAGTGTTCGAAAGTTGTCAGACACCTTCACAGTGTCTGACAACTGGGATGCGTTTCCCCGAATGCGCCATGTTCTCTTGCTTGCGATTTATGAACCGATTGCGTCGTTCCTCCCTTATCATAACGCTGATTTTCTCCTGCTGTTTGTCGCAGTTCGCCGCCGCCGCGCCCAAAGGGCCGATTGTGGATACCGTCTATTTCAACGTCAAAATGAAGCCGGAAATCGGCCTGAAAGATACGGCGGAAGGGCTGACCGACATCTTCTTTTTCGGCGTGGACGGCCCGGTGATTTTCGGGCTAGATCAGGCGACACGCGACAAGCTCGATCTCTACACCGTCCCCGGCGGCAACTGGTCGCTGCTGCTGAATCCGATTCCGAATAAAGTGCCATATCTCGTCAAAACTGGCGAACAGGAGTTCTTCAATCCATTCGCCATCCGCGAGGTTCGTTTCGCGATCAACAATCTGATCAACCGCAAATACATCGTGGATGAAATTTTGTCCGGCTCAGGCATGCCGACCTTCACGATGGCGACGCCCGGCCAGCCTGGTACGTATAAATATAATCTGTTAGCGCAACGCGCCGGTTTCACCGAAGAAGGGAACGAAGAACAAGCGCTGCAAGCAATCGCCGCCGCGCTCGACACCGCCGCCGCGCTGCCGGAATTGCAGGGACGCCTGGCGAAAGAGGGCGATTGGTGGACGTTCGACAAACAGCCGTTGACGATTAAATTTTTGATTCGCGTGGATGATCCGCAGGGACGCCTGAAAGAAGGGGAATACGTGGCGCAGCAAATCGAAAAGGCGGGGATCAAGGTCGAGCGCCTGCTCTGGGATCGCGCCAAATGCAGTCAGACCGTTTATCAGGGCAATCCGGCGAATTACGAATGGAATATCTACACCGAAGGCTGGGGTGCGGGCGCGACGCGGGCGTACTGGGAGCATATCGTCGCGCAGATGTACGCTCCCTGGTATGGCTACATGCCGGGCGGCACGAACCCGGACAACTGGCGCTACACGCACGACGAACTCGACACAGTCACGCGCAAAGCGTTTGCTGGAAATTTCCTGACAGAGGATGAATACTGGGAACTTGCATTGAAAGGGCTCGAAATCGGCTTGAATGAAGCGGTCAGAATTTACGTCGCGACGCAAAATCAGTATTACGCCGCGAACAAAGCGCGATTCAACCGCCGGATGCTCTACGGCATGGCGGACGGCCTGAACGAATGGTCGCTCCTTTCCGCCAACACGCCGGACAAAATTCTGCGTATCACCGGCTATTCCGCGAAAGGCTCGCTCTTCATGCACGCCTGGGATCCGGTGGGCGACGACGGTTTCAGCGATGTGTACAGTCAGGTCTGCGCCACGCCGACCGGCATGGCCTCAACCTTCGAAAGCCCGGCAACTGCCGAAGATACGCCGCTTTTAGCGAACCCGCTGAACTCTGACACGCGCATTCACAAAAACGAACAGGGGGAAGTCGTCGGCGACATTCCGATTCCGGCAGACGCTAAACGTTACGACTCCGCGAAAGACGAATGGATCGCGGTTGCGCCGGGCGCGACGGCGATGAGCACGGGAACGTACTCATTCAATTTCGGCAAATTCCATCATGGCCGCCCGATCAGCGTGGCGGATTTCCTCTATGCCGACGCCTTCGAAGAGGAATGGACGCGCAAAGACGGCGACAATGACCGTTACTACGATGCGAGTTACGAATCGAGCCACAAGCCGGGGCGCGACCTGAATAAAGGCTGGATCGTCCATCCAGACAACACGATTACCACGTTTTTTGATTATAATTTTCCAGCCTCAAAAATTCGCGTCGCCTCAAAAGGCGCGCCATCGTTAAGCGTGTTGACCGGTCGCCCGAATATCACCGTCGCGTGGGAAATTCTGGAAGCATTGGCGCAAATGATCGCGGAAGGAAGCACCTCCGGCACGACCTACAGTTTCACGGCAGGCAGCGCGACGCAGGTTGACCTGCTCCGCCCCGATTGCGTCGCCGATATTCGCGCCAAATTGACGGAGTTGAAAGAGCAGCAGTTCGTTCCAGCCTCAATCAAAGCGTATGTCGCGCCGGAGCAGGCCGCCGCCGGTTATGACGCGGCGATCCAGTGGATTGACGCGCATAATCACGCGCTGATCGGCTGCGGCGCGTTTCAAATCGAAAAATACGATCCGACCACGAATTATATGGAATTAAAAGCGTTTCGCGACGAGGCGTATCCGTTCGCGTCCGATTACTGGCCGAACGCGCTCGCCGCGAATCTGCTGCGGATTGACAGCGTGGATATTCCGGCGATGTACGCCCTCGAAGAAAAAACGATGCCGGTGCGGGTGACGCTGTCGGAAGTGCGTTACCCTGATGACACCGCAAAACCGGCGGAACAAGGCAATGTCTCGGCGGTATTGGTCACGCCGACCGATGAGCACACCTATCCCGGCACGTATATCGAGCCGGGCGTGTTTGAAATCAATATTCCACTTGACACGCTCGAAGCCGGAACATATACCATTCTCATTAACGCTGATTTACACGGCGCGTTGCCGGTCGCCTCGTCCGGGATCGTGACGCTGTATTGACAATTTGTCGCGAAAAGCGCCAATATTTTATCTTACCGGTAGGGCGGGATTGTACTCCCGCCTATTATAAAGGCGAAAATACGCTTCCGCTGCAACAATCATGATGGCGGGAGCAACCCTGTATATGGCGGGAATGCAATCCCGCCCTACCAAATGGAGGATATGATTATGGCAGAAAGCAAAACTTATGGCATCAAAAAAGGGCTGGTTGTGTCGTTAGGCGCGTTATTGGCGAGCATCCTCGCGATTGGCGGCATCGCGTTTTTTCTGACGTTCCGCGTGACCGTTCCGGCGGGTTACATCGGCATCTTGAACGCTAAAACCGGCAAATCGCTTTCCGCGGGACAAATTCTCGCAAAGCCCGGCGAAAAAGGCATTCGAGAAGATTTCCTGTCGCCTGGGCGCTACTATTTTAATCCCTGGTCGTATGCGATTGAAATTCACCAGGAAATCAATATTCCTGGCGAAAAAATCGGCGTGCAGGAATCGCTGGTCGGCGATCCGCTGCCAGCAGGCGAAATTCTGGCCGAACCAGGTCAGAAAGGGATTCAGCGCGAGATTCTCGGACCGGGAACATATCGCATCAATCCCTACGCCACGAAAATTCATTTGTACGATAATGTCGTGATTCCGGCGGGCAAACTCGGCGTGCAGACCTCGCAAGTCGGCAAACCGCTTCCGGCGGGCAAATTATTAGCGGATGAGGGCGAAAAAGGCGTGCTGCGCCAGATTCTCACGCCCGGAACATATCGGATTAACCCGTTTCAAATCAAAGTAGATATTTACGATGCGATCAATATTCCGGCAGGCTCAGTCGGCGTGCAGGTCGCCAAAACCGGGAAAATTCCCGACAAAGATTCTGTTCTCGTCGAACCTGGCGAACGCGGCGTTCAGAAAAACCTGCTCCCCGCTGGAATGCACTATGTCAACCCGTATGAATACGACGTGATCGTGGTCAGCATTCAGGCGCAAAAGCTCGATATGGATGCGAACCCGAACACGAATATCACCACGAAAGAAGGCCAGATGCTTGAAACCGAGGCGGTTGATTTTCCGTCCAAAGACGGTTTTCAGATCGTCACCGATGTGACGGTCGAATGGAGCATTGACCCGGATCGCGTGGCAGAAGTGGTCGCCACCATCGGCATTGAAGACAAAATTATTGATAAAGTCATCCGCCCGAATGCGCGTTCGATTTCCCGCACCGAAGGCTCGAAATACGCGGCAAAAGACTTTATTGTCGGCACGGGGCGCGAGGAATTTCAAAAGACCTTTTTCGACAAGATGAGAACCTTCTCGCAAGATCGCGGCATTCTCATTCATCGCGCGCTGATCCGCAAAATCACCGTGCCGTCGGAAATTTCCGAGCCAATCAAACAATCGGTGATTGCGGTGGAAGAGAACCTGCGCAATCAGCAGCGCATCGAAACCGCGAAATCTGCCGCGCAGTTGGCGCAGGAAGAGGCGTTCGCCGAACAGAACAAGCGGCGCGTGGAAGGCGAAACGCAGAAAATCGAACAACAATTGAAAGCGGAAGCGGAAGCGGCGCAATTGAATATCAAAGCGAAACAGCGACTTGAGGCGGCGAAAATCAACCTCGAATCAGCGGAAATCGAAGCGCAGGCGATTCTGAAAACCGGCACAGCGGAAGCGGATGTCATCAAATTGAAGAGAACCGCCGAAGCCGAGGGTTTGGCGGCGTCGGTCAGCGCGTTCGGCGATGCGAAAGCGTTTGCGATGTATCAATTCGCCAGCAAACTCGCGCCGAATATTCAGGTCGTGTTTGCTCCGGCAGGCGAAGGGACGCTCTGGAATTCGCTGGATGATTTCTTCAAAATCGGCGAAACCGGTGCGGCGCTGAAACAGATGCAGCAGCAATCGCCTCAGAATCAGGAATAGATGTTCAGGAGTGCAAAAGCAAGCTTTTGCACTCCTGCTCAATTTATGCACAACGAACTGTTGCACTACATCAAAAGCCTGAACGCCCGACGTTCACGGCAGCGAAAATTTGGCTGGGGCTTGATTGTTTTCGGTATCCTCGCGTATGTTGACGGCGCGGCAGGCACATCGCTTCCACCAATCTGGTTTACCGGCCTCTGGGCGTTTCTGATCGGAACGCCGATCATCATTGCTGGAGTCGGCGTCTTGCTCGTCTCATACAAATTGCCAGTGCGGGAAGCGTTGATGTTCGCCGGAATGCAGCAGGGCAAGCTGACCGCCCCGGCGTTATCTATCGGATTAGACATCACGCTTGACACGGCGGAAGAGATTCTGCGCCAGTTGGCGCAGAAAGGTTACGCGCAGGTCTCGTCCGAGGATATGGAAGACGGCGCGGTGGTGTATCAAATCTCCGGCGTCAGCCGATTATAGTAGAGCGGGATTGCATTCCCGCTTTTTCGTCAAGTCAAGTATTCATGGCAGGGATGCAATCCTGCCCTGACAAAGGTAATTTATGGAAACCGATTTTGCAACATTGAAGCCACTTATTGCGATTGTGTTTGTATTGGTTTATATTGGGTTGATTGCGTTCAAACATAAGCGCCCGTATGTCGTCTGGTCGGCGATTGCGGTTTTGTTTGTCGCAATCATTATCAAAATTCCGGGACAGAGCATCGGAAATACGCTGTTTCAATTTCTCAAAGCGATTAGTTGGAACGTATTGGGGATTTTTACCGGCATGTCTATTATCGCGCAGTTATTCATCAAATCGAACGTGCCGACCTGGTTGGCGGACTGGTTTATTCTCCGATCGAGAACGGCAGGCGTGGCGATGCTCTGGCTTTGCGCGTTATCGTCTGCGATTTCGGCTTTCGTGGACAATGTCGCGACTGTGCTGATTGTTGCGCCGATTGCGCTGGCCATTGCGCAACGCTTAAAGGCGTCGCCGGTGCCCGTCCTGATTGGCATCGCGATTTCGTCCAATTTACAAGGCATGGCGACGCTCGTCGGCGACCCGCCCAGCATGATCACGGCAGGCTTTATTTCACGGCAAGGCACGAATTTCGGATTTAACGAATTTTTCCTGTTTCAGGGGAAACCTTCGCTCTTTTTTGTCGTGCAATTCGGCGCAATATTCGGCTTTTTGGTGTTATACTGGTTTTTCCGCGTCTATCGCCAGCCCGTCGCGAAACCCACTCCCGTCAAGATTGAAAGCCTTGTGCCGACCGGCATCCTCCTCAGCGTGATAACCTGCCTCGCAATGGCGACGAAATTCGACCCCAATTTTACCTATTTTGGCGGGACGGTTTGCATCCTCGGCGCATTGATCGGGCTGCTCTGGCATTATTTTTACGCCAGTGAAAAGTCTGGCGGCTCGATGGATGGGGAGGCCGGATGGAATGCGAATGTCGAGATCGTGAAAACCTACGACATCGAAACGCCGCTGTTTCTGGCCGGAATTTTCATCTTAGTCTTTCTTGTCGAACAATCCGGCATGATCAGCGATATTGCCGCGATGATTCAACGCTTGTTTGGCGCGAATCTTTTTCTGACCTTCACGATGATCGTCTGGATTTCCGTGCTTCTCAGCGGATTTATTGACAACATCCCCTACATCATGGTAATGCTGCCGGTGACGGCTGAACTTGGAACAAAACTTGGCGGTTCGGCGTTTTATGTGCTGGCTTTCGGCTTATTAGTGGGCGCATGTCTCGGCGGCAATTGCACGCCGGTCGGCGCGTCCGCGAATGTCGTCACCATCGGCCTGTTACAGCGGCAGGGCTATTCCGTCAGTTTCGGCGAATTCATGAAAATCGGCGTTCCGTTTACCATTGCCGCCACATTCGCCGGATATCTGTTTATCTGGTTCGTCTGGAGTTAATACGATTGGATAAACCTCACAGGTGTTTGAAACCTGTGACGCTATTCATTTCGATTAAAGAGGAGTGCAAAAGCTTGCTTTTGCCTCGCATAGCCTGCCTGACGCTGTCAGGCCGCAAAAGCAAGCTTTTGCACTCCTCTTCGTGAGTCAATGCTATGGAAAAGATCGGAATTGGCCTGATTGGGTATGGCGGAATCGGCAAGATTCATACGTTATGCTATAAAGATATTGAGATGTATTACCCCGGCCAATTGCCCGAAATAGACCTCGCGGCGGTCTGTGCTTCAAATCCCGAAAGCGCGAAACGGGCGGCTAAAGAGGGCGGCTATCGGACATGGTTTACAGATGCCTCGGCCTTGATTCACGATGACGACGTGACGGTGATAGATTGTTCGCTCCCCAATTTCGCTCATAGAACCATCTTATTGGAGGCTATCGCCGCCGGAAAACATATCTATTGCGAAAAGCCGTTAGCTCTGAACGGCGCAGAGGCCAGAGAAATCGCAACTGCTGCTGCGGCAGCAGCGAAGACGCAGGTCGGAATGACCTTTAATTATCGGTTTATTCCGGCCTTGCTGCGAGCGCATGAGCTTGTGCAGGCCGGGGCGTTAGGGGAAATTTACCGATTTCAGGCGGAATATCTGCATACAGGCTACGAAAACCCGGAAAAGCCGTTAAGCTGGCGTCTGCAACACGACAAATCCGGCGGCGGCGCATTGGCTGATCTTGGAGCGCACGCCATTGATCTGATGCGCTGGCTGTTAGGGGAATTTGAGGCCGTGCGGGCGATGACACATACCTATATCACGGAGCGCCCGGTCTCACTCGGCGCAAAGGAAAAAGGGGCTGTGACCGTTGATGATGCCGCCTGGCTGCAAGTTCGCTTGAAAAATGGCGCACTCGGCACGATTGAAGCCTCCCGGTTTTCGACCGGCGTGCTTGACGAATTGCGCTTTGAAATCTGCGGAGAAAAAGGGGCGCTGCGCTTTAATCTGATGGACGCCAACTATTTATACTGGTTCGACGCCTCTCGCAAAGGCGGCACGTATGGCGGCGATCAGGGGTGGCAGCGTCTCGATACGGTTCAACAGTATCCCGGCGCGTCAATTCCCCCGGCGCGCTCCATTTTAGGGTGGCAGCGAACCCACGCCGAAAATCAATATCAATTTTTAAAAGCGATTGCAGAAGGGAAGACCCCACAGCCGAACATCATTGATGGCCTGCGCGCTCAATTCGTTTTAGATGCGGCCTATCTCTCTGCCCGTCAGGGCGGCTGGGTTGAGGTCGAACAGGAATAACACGCACCTTACCTTGCGACGGTTTGATGAAGATGAAGAAAATAATTCGGCAATCCCGCTCGTTGAGCTTGTCGAAACGAGCGGGGCGCGTTCCCTTCGACAAGCTCAGGGAACGGGGCTTGTCATCGCCGAATTAATTTGTTCATGAAACCTTCGCAAGGCTCTTATTCCCCATTCAACCTCTACCGTCGAACCACCTTCCGCTGTCCCCCGCAATCACGAACAATCCGTTAATTCGACAAGAAACTGTTTGACAAATTTCCGCCGTTCTTCAGAGGCTCGTTTTCGTAAGTTTTTGTGGTGTATCTCATTAATGCAAAGAATCAGCGCGACCGTTCAGGTGGGCAGGATTCATTTACAGGGCGAGTTGTTCTCGTCACAACATGGAGGAAGATAATGAAGAACGTATTAACGGCGCTTTGTGTATGTGTCATGGCAGGAATTGCAGGCATAGCGTTTGGAGAAGCAGACCCGAATCAGGTGCTTGCAAAGGTTAACAATGAAGAGATTTCGCAAAAAAATGTGGATGAAATCGTGGCAGTGTTTGTCATGCCCCAATTCAAAGCGCAAAACCCAGATAAAGAGATGCCGGCGGAACAACGTCAGCAGATCGAAAAACAGATTTTAGATCAATTAGTGACTGAAAGAGTGTTGCTGCAAGAAGCCGCAAAACTGAATGTTGCGATTGATCAGAAAGAACTTGCCGACCGTATCGCGCAGGTGAAACCGCAGCGCCCCGACTTGACGGACGAGCAGTGGACATATTTTTTGACGCGAGACATGATGATTCAGAAGCTCATCCAGCAAGAAGTTATTTCGAAAATCGTGGTCAGCGATGAAGAGGTGCAGAAGTTCTACGATGAGCAGAAAGCTCGTTTTCACGAACCAGCGCAAATTCGCGCGAGCCATATTTTGATCTTAGTGCCGCAGGATGCGACGCCAGAAGCCAAAGACGCCGCGAAGAAGAAAATAGAGGGCGTGCTGGCAGAGGTTAATGCTGGCAAAGATTTCGCGGAACTTGCGAAAGCCAATTCGGAAGACCCCGGTTCTAAGGATAATGGCGGCGATCTCGACTTTTTCCCACGCGGCGCGATGGTGAAGCCATTTGAAGATGCGGCATTTGCTCTGAAAGAAGGCGAAGTCAGCGGCGTGGTGGAAACGCAATTCGGGTATCACATCATTAAAAAGACCGGCGAAAAAGCAGAACGCGACGTGCCGCTTGACGAAGTCAAAGATCAGTTGAAAGGGAGTCTGACAAAGCAGAAAACGAATACAGATGTGATGGCGTGGATTGATAATTTGAAAAAACAATCCACCATCGAAATGACGAACGCTGCTCCGCAAGCTGAAGCAACGCCTGAAGCGGCAGCGAATCCCGAAACAGCCGCAACTCCGGAAACAAAGGATACAACGACGAATCAGTGAATCAAAGACGTTGTCAGACACCATGAAGGTGTCTGACAACTGATGACAATATGGGATTACAGGTTTACAACACACTTTCAGGACAAAAAGAGCCGTTCGAGCCGCTGACGCAGGGCAAAGTGCGGATGTACGCCTGCGGCGTGACGGTCTATGATTATTGCCATATCGGCCATGCCCGCAGCGCAATGGTCTTTGACGTGATCCGGAATTACCTTGAATATAAAGGGTACGAGGNGCCGATCATCATTGCTGGAGTCGGCGTCTTGCTCGTCTCATACAAATTGCCAGTGCGGGAAGCGTTGCTGTTCGCCAGCCTGCAACAGGGCAAACTGACGGCTCCGGCGCTCTCTATCGGATTGGACATCACGCTCGACACCGCCGAAGACATTCTGCGCCAGTTGACGCAAAAAGGCTATGCGCAAGTCTCATCCGAAGATATGGAAGATGGCGCGGTCGTATATCAAATTTCCGGAATCAGCCGGTTGTAGGAGAGAGACCTCACAGGTTTTTGAAACCTGTGAGGTTTTTAGCAACAAGGTAACAACATGGAAAAAATCGGAATTGGCTTGATTGGCTATGGCGGAATTGGCAAGATTCATACGTTGTGTTACAAAGACATTGAGATGTATTACCCCAGCCAATTGCCCCAAATAGACCTTGCAGCGGTCTGCACTTCGAATGCTGAAAGCGCGAAACGGGCGGCGAAAGAGGGCGGTTATCGAAAATGGTTCGTAGAGGCGTCAGCCCTGATTCATGATGATGACGTGACGGTGGTAGATTGCTCGCTCCCTAATTTTAGGCATAAACCCGTCTTATTGGAAGCCATCGCTGCCGGAAAGCATGTGTATTGCGAAAAGCCATTAGCCCTGAATGGCGCGGAGGCGAGAGAAATTGCAAACGAGGCGGCAGCGGCGCAGGTGCAGATCGGCATGGCGTTTAATTACCGGTTTATTCCGGCCTTGCTGCGAGCGCATGAACTGGTTCAGTCAGGAGCGCTTGGGGAGATTTACCGTTTTCAAGCGGAATATTTGCACAGCGGCTACGAAAATCCTGAAAAGCCGTTAAGCTGGCGTCTGCAACACGACAAATCCGGCGGCGGCGCATTGGCCGATCTTGGGGCGCACGCCATTGATTTGATGCGCTGGCTGTTGGGAGAATTTGAGAGCGTGCGGGCGATGACGCAGACCTATATCACGGAACGCCCGGTTTCTCGCGGCGCAACGGAAAAAGGAACTGTCACGGTTGATGACGCCGCCTGGCTGCAAGTCCGCTTAAAAAATGGCGCGCTCGGCACGATTGAAGCCTCCCGCTTTTCCACCGGCGTACTTGATGAACTGCGCTTCGAAATCTGCGGCGAGAATGGGGCATTACGCTTTAATTTGATGGATGCCAATTATCTCTATTGGTTCGACGCTTCTCGCAAAGGCGGCGCGTATGGCGGCGAACAGGGCTGGCTGCGTCTCGATACGGTTCAACAGTATCCCGGCGCGTCAATTCCGCCAGCGCGAGCGATTTTAGGGTGGCAGCGAACTCATGCTGAAAATCAATATCAATTTTTAAAAGCGATTGTTGAGGGCAAAACGCCTCAGCCGAACCTCATTGATGGCTTGCGTGCCCAATTCATTCTGGATGCGGCGTATCTCTCTGCCCGGCAGGGTGGC
The DNA here is from genome assembly GCA_000739515.1 of Candidatus Moduliflexus flocculans. Lineage (GTDB taxonomy): Bacteria > Moduliflexota > Moduliflexia > Moduliflexales > Moduliflexaceae > Moduliflexus > Moduliflexus flocculans. The sequence continues at coordinate 25,141 of DF820459.1, read as the reverse complement.
TGGGTTGAGGTCGAACAAGAATAGGATCAAGCAATGAGCATATCAAGAGAGCTTCCCCCTCTGTTCACCGTTATATTCGACGATATTTCGATACGCTGAGAATAAATCAGGTGTTCATACGCATCCAATGATTTCATCACGAGTTCGCGATCTCTTACGCCGTAATGCGTAAATAATTTCATCGGGAAAAACAATCCATCGCAGATAGAAGACGTGATACTCTGTGTGAACAATTCTGGTGTATAGCATTATTTACAACATCCTTGAGTCACCGAGAAGAATCCATTAATTCAACAAGAAACTGTTTGACAAATTTCTGCCATTCTTCAGAGGTTCATTTTCGTGAGTTTTTACGGTATGTATCATTAATGCAAAGAATCAGCGCGACTGTTCAGGCAAGCTGGATTCACTGACATGGCGAGTTTTGCTCGCCATCACATGGAGGAAAAAATGAAGAAGGTATTAACGACGCTTTGCGTACTGGCGATGACCGCAATTGCAGGCATGGCTTTTGGAGAAACCGACCCGAATCAGGTGCTTGCAAAGGTCAACAATGAAGAGATTTTGCAAAAAGACGTAGATGAAATTGTGGCGGTGTTTGTCATGCCCCAATTCAAAGCGCAGAACCCTGATAAAGAGATGCCGGCGGAACAACGCCAGCAGATCGAAAAACAGGTGTTAGACCAATTGGTCACAGAAAGAATATTGCTGCAAGAAGCGGCCAAATTGAATGTCACAGTTGATCAGAAAGAACTTGCCGACCGCATTGCGCAAGTGAAGCCACAACGCCCGGACTTGACGGACGAGCAATGGACGAGTTTTTTGACGCGAGACATGATGATTCAGAAACTCATCCAGCAAGAAGTCGTCTCCAAGATCGTGGTCAGCGATGAGGATGTGCAGAAATTCTACGATGAGCAGAAAGATCGTTTTCATGAACCGGAAAAGATTCGCGCCAGCCATATTTTAGTCTTAGTGCCGCAGGATGCGACGCCGGAAGCCAAAGACGCCGCGAAAAAGAAAATTGACGGCGTGCTGGAAGAAATCAACGCCGGCAAAGATTTCGCGGAACTTGCGAAAGCCAATTCGGAAGACCCCGGCTCAAAAGACAATGGCGGCGATCTCGACTTTTTCCCGCGCGGCGCGATGGTCAAGCCGTTTGAAGATGCAGCCTTTGCTTTGAAAGACGGCGAAGTTAGCGGCGTGGTGGAAACGCAGTTTGGCTATCATATTATTAAAAAGACGGGCGAAAAAGCAGAACGCGACGTGCCACTTGATGAAGTCAAAGATCAACTGAAAGGCAGCTTGACAAAGCAAAAAACAAATACGGAAGTCATGGCGTGGGTTGATAATTTGAAAAAACAATCCACGATTGAGATGACGAACGCAACCCCGACAGCACAAGCAACGCCTGAAACGGCGACAGAACCTGACACAGCCGCGACGCCGGATACAACAAATACGACGACCAATCAGTAACTCGCGAAGAGGTGGCAGACACCTTTAAGGTGTCTGCTACCTTATAACAACATGGGATTACAGCTTTACAACACACTCTCAGGACAAAAAGAGCCGTTTGAGCCGCTGACGCCGGGCAAGGCGCGGATGTATGCCTGCGGCGTGACGGTGTATGATTATTGCCATATTGGCCATGCCCGCAGCGCAATGGTCTTTGACGTGATCCGGAATTACCTTGAATATAAAGGGTACGAGGTGACATTCGTCAAAAATTTTACCGACGTGGATGATAAAATCATCAAGCGCTCGCTCACAGAAGGCATCTCGACGCAAGCAGTCGCAGAAAAATACATTGCGGCGCATCATGAAGACATGAGACGCCTTGGGCTGCGCCCGCCGACAATTGAACCGAAAGCGACCGAACATATTGCGGACATGCTGGAAGTCATCCAGACGTTAGTTGATCGCGGATTAGCGTATGCGGTTGACGGCGATCCTTCGACAAGCTCAGGACAGGATGTTTATTACGCAGTCAAAAAGTTTCATGGCTACGGCAAATTGTCGGGACGCAATGTGGACGACATGCGCTCCGGGGCGCGGGTTGACGTGGACGAACGCAAGCATGATCCGCTGGATTTCGCCCTTTGGAAAGCCTCGAAGCCCGGCGAACCGGCGTGGGACAGCCCCTGGGGAAAAGGCCGTCCGGGCTGGCATATCGAATGCTCGGCGATGGCGCGGAAATATCTCGGCGATACGTTTGATATTCATGGCGGCGGGCAAGACCTGATTTTCCCGCACCACGAAAACGAAATCGCCCAGTCGGAAGGTTGCACGGGAAAACTGTTCGCGAAATACTGGCTGCATAATGGCATGGTGAATATCAACAGCGAAAAGATGTCCAAATCCCTCGGCAACTTCTTTACCATTCGCGACGTCATGGCGAAATACAGCCCGGAGGCGATCCGGTATCTGATGCTTTCCGTGCATTACCGCAGCCCGCTTGATTATTCGGATGCGCGGTTGAATGAGGCGAATGCGGCGCTGAAACGTTTCCTGAATACGTTTCAGGATGTCGCGCAATTACAGGCGCGCATCAATTCCACCAATCCGATAAGTGCCGACACGGCTGAACGGCTGAAAGTGTTCACCGCGCAGATGCCAGAATTCAAGACCGCGTTCGAGGCGGCGATGGATGACGATTTTAATACTGCGGGAGCGATTGGCGTGTTGTTCGAAATGGTGAAAGCAATCAACGCAGTGGTGCGAGTTGTCGCGGCGCAGAAAGACATTTCGGCAGAAATGGTCGAACCGCTCATCATGGCGGTCAATGGCGTGAAAACGCTCGGCGGCGTGTTGGGTTTGACATTTGCGCAGAGCGAACCAGGTGGCAGCGAACACGCGCTAGTGGAACAGTTGATGACTCTGCTGCTGCAACTTCGCAAAGATGCCAGAGCCGCGAAAAACTGGGCAATGGCGGATCAGATTCGCAATGGCTTGACCGCGCTCGGCATTCAGGTCAAAGATTTGCCCGACGGCAAAAGTTCCTGGACAATAGAATGACGATAATAGAACACTGATTGGGCTGAGAAGACTGATTTTCACTGATCGTTGCATAAAAATCATGTTTGTTCAGTTCAATCAGTTACATCAGTGTTCTATTTTTTTTGTGAGCGAGATTATCTGGGGAATTCATCCGGTGCAGGAAGCGTTGCGCGGCGGCGTGGCGATTGACCGCATTTACGTCGGCGACGGGCGCAAAGGCGCGGGAATTCATGACATCGTCCGAGAGGCGAAAGCGCGCGGCATTGAGGTGCGTTTCGAGCCTCATGAACGCCTTGCCAAACGCACGCAGGGCCAGGCAAACCATCAAGGCGTGGTTGCCGTGACTGTGGCCTTCGAATATGCATCGTTGGAAACGCTTTTGAATGTGGCAAAACGACGCGACGAGCCGCCGTTTTTGCTGGTGCTGGATCAGATTCAAGACCCGCATAATTTCGGCGCGATTCTGCGTTCCGCCGAATGCGCCGGCGCGCATGGCGTCATCATCGCGAAACGCAAAGCGGCGGAAGTCACGCCGATTGTCGTCAAAGCGGCGGCAGGAGCGACGGCGTACCTTCCAATCTGCCGCGTCACGAATATTGCGGAGACGCTTGAAGAATTGAAACAACACGGCCTCTGGATCATTGGTTCTTCCGATCAGGCAACGCAAACATTTACCACCGCAGATTTAACTGGGGCAATCGCCCTTGTCATCGGCAATGAAGGCGAAGGAATCCGCCGATTGGTCGCGGAACGATGCGATCTGATGGTGTCTATTCCTCTTTATGGGAAGGTATCATCGTTGAATGCGTCCGTCGCCAGCGCATTGCTGGCATTTGAAGTTCGCCAGCAGCGGAATCGCAGAAAATTATATTGACAAAAGATTGAACGCGCCATACGTTAGATATGTTTTTGCAGAGTACATTTCACGAAATTTTGGGCGTCGTGACGTAATCTTGTATAAAGAGAACGTCTCCTCTAATAAGAAGACGATTATCATAAGAAACGAAATGCATGTTTCTTAATAAAATTCAATCACGAAAGGAGTGTAATTGTATGAAAATATTGCAGAGATCATTCTGGGGTATTGCGTTATCATTGACTATTGTATCCGCTCAGTATTCATTTGCGCAAGACGCACCATCACAAGAAGTTCCGCAGGTATCCGAGCAAGAAGCGCAGCAAGCTGCTGATTCCACAACCTCAGAAATTCAGGGCATGCCAACAGAACGCGAACAAGTGTATTTCACCATTCAGGATATTATCGCATTATCCCTGAAAAATAACCTCGATATCAGTGTCAAAAAAATTGACCCGAAAGTTGTTGATGAAGAAATCATCAACGCTGAAGCCGTATTCGACACCAATAGTGAGGCCAATGCCACATATAAATTTAACGAAGCCGATAGCGATAATGCGCCGACAGGCGTGATGGGCGCAAGCGCTGGGGTCAACAAACAATCGCAATCTGGCAGATTTTATTCTGCGACGTTTGGTTTTGAGGGAACCAACTATAATAGCGACAGTCAACTTAATGATGCCTATACCACAGCATTAAAATTAGAAGCCGTTCAGCCGCTCATGAAGAACCGCGGAAAAGATGTCAACACCACACAGATTCGCATCAAACAAAAACAGCGCGATATTTCTCTCAGCCAATTGAACTCGCAAGTCATTAGCGTTATTTCTGATGTCATGGGAGCATATTGGGATTTGGTCAATTCTCGCGCCGACCTTGAAGCGAAACGAATGTCATTAAAGTTAGCAAACGATCTTGTCAAGATTAACGAAGCGCAAGTCGAAGTCGGTACATTAGCACCGATTGAAGTGCTGGCGGCAAAAGCGCAGGCCGCTTCCCGCGCGGTTTCCGTCACGGCTGCCGAATTAGACGTACAGACGAAAGAAGATCAATTGAAAAAATTATTAGGTCTGCCGTCAGATGATTCTATCTGGGAAGCAGCAATTATTCCGACAGACCCGCCGCAAGTGAACGCGTATGGCGTAACGTTGGAAGACAATATTCAGTCCGCGTTAGCGAATCGTGAAGAACTGAAACAGGCCAAAACAGGGATTGAGATTCAACAGATTTCATTGGCCTATCTTGAAAACCAATTAAAACCAGAATTAAACCTCATTGGCGGGGCAGGCCTGGTTGGCGCAAATAAAGAAGATGAAGGGATTGGCGATTCGTTCCAAAGCATCTTCCGCGCCGACAGTTTTAATGTCAGCGTCGGCGGAAAGTTCACGTATCCTTTAGGCAATCGCGCCGCACAAAGTGCCTATAATAAAGCGAAACTCGGTTTAGACCAACAACAACTCTCGCTTCAGAACTTAGAGCAAAATTTGGCCGTGCAGGTGCGAATCAATTATCGCAATGTGCAAACCGCATACGAATTAATCGGCTCAACGCGCGTTGCTCGACAGTTGGCGCAGGAACAATTGGATGCCGAGCAGAAGAAATTCAATGAAGGGCTCTCCACAAACTTCCAGGTGCTTGACTATCAGGATCAGTTAACGCAAGCGATCACCAATGAAGCGTTAGCGGTTGCCGCGTATAATAAAGCAATCGTCAACCTTGAAAGCACGACCGGCATTACCTTACAGCATTATAACATCGTGGTTGAGCCATAATCCAACACTTCAGATATTCTGCGCGACGTGAAACACACCTCCGAAATCTCAAAGAATTCGGAGGTGTCTTACTAATTATCCAGGAACAACTTAATTATCATGAGTGATATTCGCGATCTTATTCCATCTCATATTCTTGACATTACGCCATATCAGCCCGGCAAACCGATTGAAGAATTAGAGCGAGAATTGGGAATTTCCAATTCGATTAAATTAGCGTCAAATGAAAATCCGCTCGGCCCGTCGCCAAAAGCGGTTGAAGCGATGAAACACGCGATTCTTGAAGCGAATTTTTATCCGGATGGCGACAGTTATCGCTTGAAACATGCGCTTGCGCAGAAACATGGCGTTGAGCCATCGCAGATTTTTGTCGGCTGCGGTTCGGACGAAGTCATCGAACTGCTGATGCGCGCGGTGCTGACTTCTACCGATGACGTGGTGCTTTCTCAATTTTCGTTTATCGTGTATAAATTAGCCGCCATGGGGATCGGCGCAAAAATCCACTCTGTGCCGCCAAGACCGAATTATTCACATGATTTGGAGGCGATGGCCGCTGCGATTACCCCAAAAACCAAAATGATTTTTGTGGACAATCCGACGAATCCGCTCGGCACAATCGTCACAAAACAGGAATTCGAGGCTTTTATGCAACGCGTTCCGGAAAGGGTGCTTGTGGTGGCGGATGAAGCATACGATGAATACGTGGAAGCCGAGAATTTCCCGAATTCGCTGACGTATCTTAAAAACGGGCGAAGGCTCTTGCTCTTAAAAACGTTTTCGAAAATCTACGGGCTGGCCGGGCTGCGTGTCGGGTATGGCTTAAGTCTGCCGGAAATTATTGACGCCGCGAACCGGATTCGCCCGCCGTTTAATGTGAATGCCCTCTCGCAGGCAGCCGCTCTCGCGGCGTTGACTGATGCCGAACATGTGCGACGCAGCCGCGAACTCAATTCTCAGGGCAAAGCGTATCTCTACAAGGCGTTTACCGAGGCGGGGATCACTTATATTCCAACGCAGGGCAATTTTATCACGATTGATCTGCATCGCGAGGCTGCGCCGGTCTATAACGCACTGTTGCGGCAGGGCGTGATTGTTCGCCCGATCAACGGATATGGCCTGCCGAATCATCTGAGAATCACGATTGGCACGCAGGAACAAAACGAACGGCTCGTCGCCTCGCTCAAACGCGCCCTGACATCATAATTCTTCCTTCTGCCAGGACGCTCCGACAGAGCATCCTGGCAGAGAAGCCATCCCCGATAGGCGAATGAAGGATTTGAAAATTTGCATTCCGAGCAGTACGGAATTTATCGTGCCAGTGGTAAAATTTTTCGAGGCGATGTTTGTCGAAAAAGCGTTCGAAAAATCACTGACCATGAATATCGTCACGTCAGTCATCGAAGCGGTCGGGAACGCTATCGTGCATGGCAATCGTTCGGATAGTCGCAAATACGTGACAATTACCGCTCGCATCGAGGGGAAAAGCATGACGATTGAAGTCCATGATGAAGGGCGAGGGTTTGATATAGACGCCCTTCCGGACCCGCTTGCTCCTGAAAATCTCCTCAATCTTTCTGGACGCGGCCTGTTTTTGATTCGCAGTTTTATGGATCACGTCACATCGCGCTTTAATGGCTCTGGCTATTCGCTCTGCATGAACAAAACCTTTGAGCGCGAAATCGAATAAAAAAAGCCGCTATTATTACGGTTCTCGCAACAGTTGCTCAATCGCGTCTTTCGCCTGTTGGCTGTTCCAATTGCCGGCGCTCATGACGCGAGCGGCGATGCGGCCATGCCGGTCGAAAAGATATATCGTCGGAATGCTGCGCACAAGATACTGCTGCGACACCCGGCTATCGGAATCTAACGCAACCGGAAACGTCATCTTGTATTCCTTGACGAATGGCTCGACGATTTTTTTTCCTTCAGCATCGCTTGCGACGCCAAGCACCACAAATCCCTGATGCTGATACGTCTCGAACAACGCCTGAATCGTCGGCATTTCCTCGCGACATGGCGGGCACCAGGTCGCAAAAAAATTCAATAACACCACATTGCCGCGAAGATCAACCAGTTTTATCGCGTTGTCATGAAGCGACGGCAGCGTAAATTCCGTTCCCTCAGCGCTGCGCTGTTCGACAGGAATAAATTGAATGTCAGGCGCGGGAAGCGGCAGCTTTTTACGCCCTTCCATCACGAAAATCACCGCCACCGCAATCATGAAAAACGGAAGCAACTTCTGCCCAAATCTTTTCGAAAATGCCATATCACCGTAGCTCTCTTTCAGCCGCGTTTTTCGGCTTCGGCGATCAAATTATTCACATAGGATTCGAGTCGCGCGTCCGTCTCGATTTTTAATTGAAAAAATTCCTCATCCATCATCCCAACAGGAATGTCTTTCCGAATCGCCCCATAATACTTGATTTTCGGCTCTGTGCCGGAGGGACGAATCGTGACGCGAGTATGCTGATCGTCGGACAACACAAAAATCAAGACATTCCCTTTTATTCCTTCCACCTGCCGAATCACTTTGCCGGTTTCCGGCGCAATCGCCACTCCAACTTGGCGATCCACAACTTCGATGACGCGCTTATCGCCTAATTTCAAGGGAGGCTGCTCGCGCAGAACTTTCATCATCTTCTTGACGCGGGCGGTGCCTTCTGCTCCAGGAACATACATATTTTTCAGCAGTTCCGCAAAATAGCCATGTTTTCGGTAGAGTTTATGCAAATGATCAATCAAGCTCTCGCCCTCGGCTTTTAATTCAGCCGCCATTTCCGCGACTGTGATTGCGGCGATTGCCGCGTCTTTATCACGCACAAACGTGCCGCGTAAATATCCGAGGCTTTCTTCCGCGCCGAATATAAATTCCTGATTGCTCGGCAAATTGCGAATCACTTCCGCGATGTATTTGAAGCCAACCAATAAGTTGCTCACCGTCGCCATGCCAAAACTTTTCGCGATGCGAGAAACGAGATCGGTCGTCACTAATGTCTTGACCACCACACCTTGCTGCGGCAGACGCCCAAGTTCCTGCAATTTCGACAGGATGAAATCGGTTAACAACGCGCCGACTTGATTGCCATTTAACAGCACCCAATCCGCTTTGCCATCTGCGTTCGCATGCTTACAAAACACGCCAAGCCGGTCGGCGTCGGGGTCAGAAGTCAGGCCGAGGTCGGCATCAATCTCGCGGGCAACGGCCATCGCGCGTTCCGAGGCCGCAGGCAATTCCGGGTTTGGAAAATTTGCGGCAACATTCGGAAAATTTCCGTCCGCGCTCATCTGCTCTTCGACAAGATAGAGCTGCGTAAACCCTGCGGCTTGCAAGACTGGCAGAATTGAGGTTTGTCCCGTACCATGCAATGGGCTGTATATAATCTTCACATTCCGATTATGGGTAAGCGACATTTTTACAACTGCTTGCACATAGGGTTCATCAATCTCTCGATCAATCTTTTTCAGCAAGCCTTGTTTCTCAGCCTCGCCCAAATCCATCGTTTTCAGCATGGTCACGGCATTGACTTCCTGAATAATGGCGACATCATGCGGCGCCACAATCTGCCCGCCATCTTCCCAATACACTTTAAAGCCATTATCGCTCGGCGGATTGTGGCTCGCGCTAATGACAATGCCAGCCATTGTTTTTAATTCGCGCACGGCAAACGATAATTCAGGCGTAGAGCGAAAACTGCTGAAGATGTACGTCTTAACGCCGTTGCCGGTCAGGACGCTCGCGGCAACGTTTGCGAATGCTGGCGAGGTCAGGCGCGTATCATACGCAATCACCACGCCTCGCGCTTTGGCCTCTTCTGCTCCAAATTTTTCGATATACGCGGCCAATCCTTGCGCGGATTCGCCAATTGTCCTGGCATTCATGCGATTCGGGCCGACGCCGCATGTTCCGCGCCGTCCCCCCGTCCCGAACGGAATGATCGTATAAAACGTATCTTCAAGTTCCTTGAAGCGCTCGCCTTCGATCTGCGACGAAATCGCCTCCCAATATTCCTGATATTCCTTGCCAGTCAGCCATTTATAAATATTAGCGTAGGCCGTTTCACTGATTTTCCCAGAGGCGCGAGCTTGCGAAAGTTTGTCCAGAATGTTTTGCATAAGGATTTCCTGTGAAGAAAGAAAAAGGCATTCGCGCATTAATTTTCTATTTGTCAGAAACGCGCAATACCCATTCGATGATTTGTTTGGCCTTATTGACATCCAGCGGTTTTGAAATGAAATGTTCCGCTCCGGCTCGCAGAGCTTCTTCGATCACTTCTTCATGAGGAATACCGCTGCTGAGGATAATCAGCGTATTTGGATTCACGTTCATCATTTTCCGCACCAGAATAATGCCATCCACATCCGGCAAGGACAAGTCCATCGTCACCGCATCGGGAACAAGGCGTTCATGCATTTCGAGCGCTTCTGCGCCAGAAGCGGCTTCTCCAATGACCTTGACGCCGATTTGTTCGACCAGTTTCACCAGACTGCTTCGAGCAAAACGCGAATCATCTACAATTAGACAAGTAAATGGGGTGCCATCTTTTTTAAGCATGGAGATTTATCCGAATACGTTGCGAATCAAAGCCGGAACGTCTAAAATCAGCACGACCTTTCCATCGCCGAGTTTGGACGCGCTGGAAGTAATTTCCGACCGCATAATATTTTGATCTAACGATTTAATCACTAATTCTTCTTTTTCCATCAACGAATCCGCGACGATGCCGACCACTTTTCGTTCTGATGAGCGCACAACAATCACGTACATTTTGCTATTTTCGGCGTATGTTGGTTCTGGAATGCCGAGAATGCTATGCGGGCGGATGAGATTGACCACTTGATTCCGCAATTCGAAGACTTCGCGTTCGCCAACAAACGAGATTTGATCCGGAGAAATCCGGATGGCTTCGACAACAGTAGAAAGTGGAATGGCGAACATCCGATTGCCAACGCCAAACACCAACGCTTGAATAATCGCAAGCGTTAGCGGCAGCTTGATAATAATGACCGTGCCTTCGCCTAATTTGCTGTCTAATTCGACAGACCCTTTCAAGCTTTGCACGGTATCGCGCACGATCATCATCCCGCTCTGCTCGCCGCTGCTGGGTTCCGCCGGAGTCCCCGAATTGGTCGTAAACAACAGGTTGAATGCTTCAGCTTTCGTGAGTTTTTGCAGTTTTTCGGCAGGAAGCAACCCATTTTCATACGCCTGTCGTTTCAGCTTTTCGAGGTCAATCCCGCGCCCGTCATCTTCGACCACAATCACGATTTGATTGCCTTCACGAAACGAAATGAGTTGAATCGTCCCTTTCGGAGGTTTCCCCAACTGTTCTCGCACCATTGGCGGTTCGATTCCGTGATCAATCGTATTTTTAATCAAATGAAATAATGGTTCGTTAATCACGTCAACCAATGTTTTGTCGAGATCAGTATCTTCGCCGATCAATTCAAGCTTAACGTCTTTTCCGCCTTTAAGCGCTAAGTCGCGCACGACACGTGGAAACTTCCGAAAGACGACATCAATCGGCGTCATGCGGACTTTCATGATATTTTCTTGCAAATTTAACAGGTTTTTGCGAATCCCGTCACTGGTTTTTTGCAAATGGTCTATTGGCTTCAACGAGGATTGCGTTGTCGAGAGCGTTTCTCGCACTTCATTCAGCCCGCGCGCAAGCGTTGAACCACCAATAATCAACTCGCCGATGATATTCATAATATCATCTAATTTTTTATAATCCACGCGCAACGTGCGCGCTTTCGCTCGGTCTCCGAGGGTAAAATCCTCGCCAGAACCGAATTCTTTCAAATAATCCGGTTCATCCTTCTGCACCACTAACACTTCAGGGACGCTAAAAGGAGCCACTTTGGCCGAAGAGACAACGACCGCCACATTGGCAATTTCTACGATGCGGTCTTTTTCCATCTCGGAAACATACAGGATATGCACTTCAGACGTGGATTTGAGTTCCTTGCTGCCTAATGGAGGGATTACTTTGGCAACGTCGCCGCTTAACCCTAATTTGCGGACGATAATAAACGCGCCGGCAGATTTCATCTTCCATTCGGGATCGAATTGAATATCGATCCGATAGATTTGCTTTCCCTTTTTTTTGGCTTCACGAAGTTTCAACGCTTCGTAGCCAGAGATTTCGATTTCACCAGGGGCAGTCACCTGCTCGACGGGTTCTTCCATTTGGGGAGAAAGCTGGGAGATGCGCTGCTGAATGCCGGAAATGTCAATTGAACTGCTGCGATTCTGTTTGTAGTCCGCCACTAAATTTTTCAATACATCGTTCGAAAAATAAATTAGGGTCAGAATTCCTTTAGAAATAGCGGCGTTTTCATCTACTGCCAGGGTTTTCAGATAGCCTTCGATCTGCTTGGCGGCATTAGTGATTTTTTCGAATCCTAAAAATCCCGCGTTGCCCTTAAGCGTATGGTATGCTCCCGTGATCGCGCGGAGTTTGGTTTTATCTTGCGGGCTCGCTTCCAGCGCAACGGCATCATTATCAAGTTTACGCAGAATATCATCCACCTCGTCGAAAAAGATGGCGAGATATTCTTGAAGTTCTTCGTCTTCTTCCTCCGCAGCCGCTTCTTCAATTAAAACAAGCGAGGAATCAACATCGCGCAAAAATTCGGTAGAGTAGAGTTCACCTTCTGGCGGGGTCGTCGAGATCACGCCATTTTGAAAGAGGAGTTCCCTGAAAGAGAGGAGGCCGATCTTAAACAGGTTATCCATCGTCATTGAATACTTGTTCAATGACAGGATATGCATCAATTCTTCTTTTTTCAGCGAGAGCGGCCCGGCCAGAATTTTGGCAGCTTGTTCGAGATGTTCATTGATAAAATGTGTCGCCGTGCGAAATGCGCGAATCAGGGCTTTGACGGTTTCAGGATATTTTTCTAAATTCTCCCGAAATGTCATGAGCACGCTCTGATCAACTAACCAGTTGATATCGCCCTCGTTTTCAGGAATTTCAGAACGCGCTCCAGAGAAAAAGAATTTGCCGCCAATCGCTTCCGCTTTGCTGGTCCAGGGTTCCCAACAAGCCATCGCGTCAATCTCGCCTTTTTCCATCGCCTCCAACTGTTGCGCTGGCAGCAGATGTACGAATTGCACGGACGAGAGGTCCAGCCCGAATTCTTTCGCCATCCCCTGAATTGAAATATAAACAGCGGCGCCTTTTGCCATGCCGACGCGCTTTCCGAGTAAATCTTCAGGCGACTGAATGTTCGCGGCGGTGCGAACAACGATTTGCTGCGTCCCAGAAATATCCGCTAACGGCGCGACAATCTTTACGTCCACGCCTTTTTCTTGCAGCACTAAGGTCGTAATCGGCGTCTGCGTGAAGGCAAACGGCTTCTGCTTCGCTTTCATCACCTCTTCCGGCATAATTGTGCCAGAAGAGAGGAGGCGATATGTGACGTCTAAGCCTTCATCGCGGAAGAAGCCTTTTTCTTTCGCTAAAATAAGCTGCCCGGAAATATTCGGATCGCTGACGCCATATAACTCGATTTTCGAGAGTTCAGGTTTTCCCTTCGCCATGCTGAGAACAGAAATGGAGAAAAACACAAGGAACTCCCTGCCCTTTTCTCCGAGACATTCCTGCGGTCTCTCTTGCCGCTGTGAGTATCAATATATTACTGACTCATGTTACGCAGCCGATTCGAGACGAATGACCGCACACTCCCCTCCGGGGAGGGGTTGGGGG
>DF820459.1:0-11684 GCA_000739515.1 Candidatus Moduliflexus flocculans | reverse complement strand
GGGTTCTTGACACGAGCAATCACTCACGGACGAACCCACCCCTTGCCCCTCCCAGGAGGGGAATTGTCGGCGGCGCTGCGTAACATCAGTTACTGAATTATACGTCCTGATTCGATGCGCTGATTCGGGCCAATCACTCTCCCATGATTGATAAGAACATTTCTTCCGATCTGAGCATGATTGCCGATTGTCACCTCTTTTCCAATCAGAGTCAAATCAAAACCAGTCGTGCCGGAAGTGGCGTCTTCCACGCCAAGATTCGCGCCAGCGCCAATCTCAGCGCCTTTATCAATAATCGCGCGATTCACGACCGCTCCAGTTCGAATGACTGTGCCATTCATAATGATCGAATCTCGGATAACAGCGCCTTCTTCCACGACAACGCCGGGCGACAGCACGCTATTTTCCACGATGCCGCCGATCTTGCAGCCCGGCGAGATCAGCGCGCGTTTCACCTTTGAGGTCGGTAAAAACAACGCGGGATGCTGCCCGGAAACGTTGCTGTCATCCAGGTTCGTTCGCACATTCCATTTCCATAAATCTAACGCGGTATGCTCGTCCAATGAGTCCATATTGGCTTGCCAATATTCTTCGAGCGTCCCGCAATATGCCCAGTAGCCGCGGAAGGGGTAGCCGTAAAATTTATCGCCTGCTCGCAGCATGGCAGGAATAATATCATCGGCAAAGTTATGCTTGCTTTCCGGATTTGCGGCGTCTTCCGTCAGTTTTTTCAACAGAAATTCCGCATTGAAGACGTAAATGCCAGCGGAATAGAAGTCACCGGTAATCGTTTCTGGTTTTTCGTGGTATGTTGCGATGCGCCCGTCTTGATCGAGCGATACGATGCCAAACCGATGAGGATTCTTGGTGGGTAACGGATTACAGACCAGGGTACAATCTGCCTGTTTTTCGCGATGGAAATTCAGCACCTCCTGATAATTCATGGAATAGACATTTTCACCGGCCAGAATCAACACTTCAGAGGGGTGATGGTCTCGAATAAAATTCAAATTCTGATAGACGGCATCAGCAGTGCCGCGATACCAATCAGAATCAGTTTCCCCTTTAAATGGCGGCAGAATTTTGATGCCACGAGTTCGGCCATATAAATCCCACGATGCGCCGCCGCCGATATGATCAATCAGCGATGCTGGCCGATACTGCGCTAAAATTCCCACATAATCAACTTCAGAATTCATTAAATTACTTAAGACAAAGTCAATAATCCGATACATGCCGCCAAAAGGAATAGCAGCTTTTGCCCGGCGTCCGGCCATAATTCCTAATGCGCTGAACGCGCCTCCGGCTAAAACCATTGCTACGATCTTTTTCATACCCTCCTCCTCTTCTTCTTCGCGCCCGCGTCGTTGTCGCGATACCATTACTCCATCTTCGAGAGAAGCCATGCTTGCGATTGGGGTAAAGGTATAATGAATAAGCAGATATGTCAAGGAAAAATCGTGAATCGTCTGTGATGTCTCTATGCTGGAAACTTCTGTTTCTGTCAAGTTTTCAATCAGGGATTGAATCCACAAGGAAGGGTCTCCAGTTTCGCAGGATTTCAAAGATAGACCGATTAAGTCTTGACAATTTTTCAACGCGTTTATTTGGATGGATTTAAACTATTCATTATCCTTTTTCAGCTTCCCGAGAAGAGAGACATACGCAAATCGGCGATATTGCAAGTCTTTTCGAGGAGCAACAACGCATTTCATGAAACGATTATTCGCTTGTCTTCTTGGTATGATCTGCGCCAGCGTAGTGGCGTTTGTATTCTATGGAAAGTTGAATATCCCGACAGTCTCTCCATTATTGCGACGACTCGAGTTGCGAACGTTTGATTATCGCATGCGGTATGGAATTTCTCCCGCGATTTCGCCTGCCATCAAAATCGTGCTTGTGGATGATGTCAATAACCTCAGCACGAAACTCGCGACGTTCATTCGTCTGGTTTCCATCGAAAATAATAGTCAATTTAAGCCGAAAGTCATCGGATTAAACTATCGTTTCGACGCGGCGGTCAATGATGAATTGGTGAGCATCGCTTCTGCTGCGAATAATGTGTATTATGGGTATTCATTCGTTTTTGATCCCCAGCAGACCACACCTGAGCCTGAAAATCAAGATATCCTTCCATTTCGTCTGGAATTGACCGATATTGGCGAGACCGGTCAGCAAGTTTTTGAAGCGCAACGCGTCGAACTGCCGGCGTATAAATATCTGACAACAGC
The DNA here is from genome assembly GCA_000739515.1 of Candidatus Moduliflexus flocculans. Classification (GTDB taxonomy): domain Bacteria; phylum Moduliflexota; class Moduliflexia; order Moduliflexales; family Moduliflexaceae; genus Moduliflexus; species Moduliflexus flocculans. The sequence continues at coordinate 9,453 of DF820459.1, read as the reverse complement.
TCGTAGTATCGGATTTGTGAATACATTGCCTGATACAGACGGCGTCTTTCGCAGAATTCCTCTATTTTTAACCTACCAAAACCACTGGTACGGTTCTTTGCCGCTTTTAATGGCAATGGATTATCTCAAAATCGAAAGCGTTGATATCACCTTTTATCCTGGGCAATACATTGAAGTCGCGAAAGAGGACGGTGGATTTACGAAAATCCCTGTGAACAAATATGGTGAAATGTTGATTGATTTTGCGACCACCGGGCCTCATGGTGAACAGTCCCCCTATCAGACATTTTTAATGGAACAAGATATTTTAGCCAAAATGGATGATCCGGCGGCGCTTTCTGAAGTGCTTGCCTCCTTCAAAGATGCAATCGTTCTGGTTGGTTCAGGCGGAAATCAGCCAGTACCTGTGTCCGATTCCTATCCATTAACAGGCTTGTTAGCCAATTTTATTAATAATATCCTGACGGAGCACTTTCTTGTAGAATTGCATTCAGGAATTCTCATCGGTATTGTGTTGCTTATTGGCGCGCTAGCTGGCCTGATTTTGGGAACTCGTCGTTTTCTTTCAAAATTCATGCTGACGGTCTTCTTTTGCTTACTATATGGCGGAATCGCTTACGGCGCATACGTGGAATTCCATGTCATTCTTCCCATGCTTTCTCCTGTCTTGGCAATTGTGTTGACGTTCGTTGCTACAAGCCTATTAATACGCCAAACTCACCGAACAACTCACCAAGATCGCTTCACTGATGAGCGTCGTCCGAAGGTTGAGATCAAAGAGAAAAAACGCAAATCCACGAAACCTGAGGGAAATGAAGTCGATGGGTTAGAACGAACTCTCACTGAGATTCGGGAAGATTTGGATCGTAAAAGCTATCGGTTGCGTTCGAAAATTGAAGAACTCCGATTGATTCAAGAAGAAATGGATGCCCACCATCACGATCATAGCGGCCAGGTGGCCTCGTTACAGAAAGAAATTCGCGCCAGAGAGATTGAAATCAAGGGATTATTAGCGAAAGAAGAAGAACTCAGCCGTCAGATCGAAAATCATCCGAGTCAGGATAATGAAGGCTTCATGTATAAAGATGCCAGTGAAAAAATGATGCGCATTTTCGAAAAACATGGCATTATCGCGCGAAGCCAGGCGCTTTTACAGGCGATTTATCGCATCGAAAAACTGAGTAAAAGTTCGATTGCTGTTTTGATACAAGGAGAACGCGGCACCGGGAAGAATGAGCTTGCCGATATTATCAGAGAAGTCAGTACACGCCATAATCGGCCGGTTTTACATGTTATTTGCGATGGCGATATGGATATGCTGGAAGATGATTTGTTCGGACATCGCAAAGGCGCATTTCCTGGCGCGGACGACCACCGAATCGGCCTGTTGCGGAAAGTAGATGGAGGAACTCTTGTCCTCGAAGAGATCGGCAATTTGTCGTTAGAAATTCAGACCCGGCTGCTTCAGGCGGCGCGAGGGAAAGCCGTTCGTCCGCTCGGCGAAGATGTGCTTTATCCGTCTGATGTGCGCATGATTGCCACGACGACAAAAGATTTGCGAGAACTCGTCGCTCAAGGCAAATTCCGTGAAGACTTGTATCGCTATTTTTCTGTTTATCCCATTATTTTGCCGCCACTGCGAGAGCGGAAAGAAGATATTCCCGGGCTGGTTGCTCATTTTGTAAAGGTGTTCAATCGCACCCATAGTAAAGCGGTTGAACGAGTTCCCGATGAGACGATCAACCTGTTGATTCAATACGATTGGCCGGGCAATGTCCAGGAATTAGAAACGGTGATTGAACGCGCAATGATCGAAGTGCCAACCGGTGAAATGACCTTGTCAGAACATCTGATTCGCTTTGATAGTCATGTCTTTACCGGTGGAATTGGCGATCCTGGCATGTTGAATTATTTAATCGCGTTATTAGATGAAGATCGAGAACTTCCGGCGTATCAACCGCTGAGAGAAAAAGTCTTATCAGAAATTCAACGCGTGTACTGTACTCGCTTGTTGCGCCGTCATCATGGCGATGTAAAGAACGCGGCAGTTGACGCGGGATTGAAAGCAGAAACGTTCAAAAAGATGCTGACTGAATTGCAGATCGATCCTGAGAATTATCGCTATTGATTTTCCGTCCACTTTTCTTCATGATACACTGCCAAAAGGTTATTCCTGGTGTCCTGTGTTGCAATCTCTGTCAATGATATGATTTTCGCATGTCTGCATTTAACCACTTGAATAAAGGAGGTGTCTGAATGAAGCAAGAGATGGCATTTCATTCAGGATTCATTGCTATTATTGGGAGAACAAATGTTGGGAAATCAACATTTCTAAATCGCGTCCTCAAACAAAAGATTGCGATTATGTCGGATAAGCCCCAGACGACGCGCAATAAAATCATGGGGATTTATCATGGCGAGCACGCGCAAATTATTTTTCTCGATACCCCCGGATTTCATAAGCCGCAGCATCGCCTGAATGAATATATGATTCGCACGGCGATCAATACGCTTGAGGGGATTGATGCTGTTCTGTATGTAATCGAACCTGAAAAAAAGATCGGCCCGGGAGATCGTTACATTCTCAATATGCTCCAGGGAGTAAAAACGCCGGTTATCCTTGGCGTGAATAAAATAGACCTCGTGCCTCAGCGCGAGGAATTGCTGCCCATGATTTCGGCATATTCCGAAGCGTTCCCATTCGCTGAAATCATTCCGTTTTCAGCCTTAGCTGATGAAAATGTCGAGCATACGATAGAGACATTGATTCGGTATTTGCCTGAAGGCCCGCAATATTACCCCGACGATATGGTGACAGATCAGCCGGAACGGTTTATTGTTGGCGAGTTGATTCGAGAACAGGTCTTGCAGACAACGCGCGAAGAGATTCCCTATTCGATTGCCGTTGTCGTTGAAGAAATGAAAGCGCGAGACACCAAAGAATTGATTGATATTACCGCCACAATTTATGTGGAACGTCCGTCGCAAAAAGGAATCTTAATTGGAAAATCTGGTGAAACGCTGAAACGGATCGGATCGTTTGCTCGCCGAGAAATCGAGCAGATTCTTGGCTCGAAAATTTTTTTGACGCTCTGGGTCAAGGTGCGTAAAAATTGGCGGATGAATGAACAAGATTTACGGAAGTTAGGGTACACAGAGTCCTGACAACAGCAACATGGGAATCACTCTCTTTTTTTCCTTCGCACACCATGCATAAATTCTCACAGTTCGATCTCAAACTGAATATCGGACGATTGCCGCTTATCTATTCATTAGGCGATTTGACGTCTATTCGAGAAATTTTTACTCCGGAAGATGAAGATGTCGGACGAACGCAACTGCCGATTCTCCCGCCGACCTCCGGGATTATTTCTCTTAATGATGAAGAGATCGAGGGCTATCTTGTCGAGACATCATCACCGCTGATGTTTACGATTAGAGAATTTTTACAAGGGCTTGACAGCCTTATGGAGTGGAAACAGCAGTCAGGAGATCGCCAGCATAGCGACGTGGCCGAAAATTTCGCAGCGCTTCGGCGGGATTGTATGAATCGCCTCGGAGCGCGTTTAGTTGATGTGATCAAACAGGAACGTCGCTTAGGATTGTATAATCTGTTCTGGCTGACAATATCCAAATATCTGATTGGATTATTAGATCGCGTCATTGCCCATCGAACCGGCAAACAGACAAAACGAAAATTAGAAATGCTGCCGCTTATCACCCAAACCTTCCTTGATGCTATCCAGCAAGTCAAGCGGTATTTACAAAAAGAAGATGCACAACAGCGCCATTATTCCCGTTACATTGACGAAATGATGCTCTCGCATTTAGGGGCGGCGTTCAATTATGAATTTTCTCGTTCTGTCATTACCGATCAGATTCATGTGATGTTTCCTCAACTCTCCAGAACCAATCTGATGGAATGCGCGCAACAGGTCTTTCAGCAAGGCAACGAAAAATATCATCTCGGCTACGACGACTTTGTCAATATTTACTCAGGAATCCGCACCTATATTGATAAACGCCTGCGCAGCAAAGACCCGATGTTTTGCGAAATGGCCGCAAATGTCATGAAAATACCCAGTCGGAATGTGTTAAATATTCCGGTTGAAGCCATTTTGTTTCATCCCGGCGTGATTTCGATCTTTGCCGAAGAGATCAGGCAGTTGCCCGTCAAAAGCCCTACTCGCAAAAAGCTTTTGTTCAAAAGCTCGATGCCCCAACTCGGCGATTTATTCGCAGAGGGGACGTGGGAATTTGCGCTGGCTGATTATCTCAACTTTGCGAAGGATTTGCGGCGTTCCGAAATCATCACCACGTTACGCAATCGCTTAGCATTTTTCACGCCAAGCCATCAGAGTAGCTCGCATGCCTCATCAGCAGCAGAGAGCGCGGCGACCGGCATCGCCGATAGAATCAGTTATCGGTTTGAAAAAGGCCGAATTATTCAGGATTTACGGAATGTCACCCTGATATTTCTTGATTTACGCGGCTTTACAGAACTTTCAGCAGGAGATATTACGGATCAGGTACTCAAACAATACCTCTATAAATTTTTTGATCCCGTCGTCAATATTATCAACCACTTTAATGGAGTGATTAAAACATACGCCGGAGATGGAATTTTAGCCTCATTCGGCAATTCGAAATACCACGTTCTCCAGGCGATTCGCGCGTCAATCGAGGTCAAAAAATTTTTTACGCTGCTCAAAAACGAACATAAAATCCCATTCACCGGGATGGGGATCGGCATTCATACAGGCTTAGTCGAAGAGACCTATTTCTTTTCGGATTTAGAATCACCCAATTTGAACACGGTCATCGGCCTGTCTGCGAATTTGGTGGGACGGCTCTCGTCGGGAAAAACTGAGAAAAAAATTCAGATTGAGCCACACTCACTCAAAGAACTTCGGGATTATCTAGAAGCGCACGATCCCGCTTTATCAGCGGGTTCCGGCGCGTTAGCAATTTTCGAAGATCGTTTGCAGCATGTCGTTCAGGCGATACAGTCTCAAAAAAATCAGACCGCCTCAGAACAGGCGGAATATCAAAAGTTGAGCGTCAAAGTCTTGTCAGGGGTGCTGAATAATCACGGAATTGCATTAAGCAATGATACATTCGCGCATCTTCATGCCATTCAACAACTTCACGAGCAGCAAGTCGCAGGCACAGTCCATTACACATTTTTCGATTCAGTGCTTCAAGAAGAACTCGTCTTAATCAAGGCCGGAGACGCCACCTTTAAAGGCTTGAAAGGGAAATTTCCGGTGTGGGGCATTTATGCTCACAGCGAATTCGCCTAATTCAGGCTAATTGTACTGCCTGTTTTAATAAGGCCAATTCATGCGCTGTTAACGCTCGCGTCATTCCCGGAGTCAACCCTGTAATTTTCAACGGCCCAATTTTGATTCGTCGTAATTTGGAGACAGGATAACGCACTTTTTCGCACATTCTCCGAATTTGTCGTTTTTTTCCTTCAGAAATCGTCATCAGCAGCCAGGCGTTCTTGCCAGTTATTTTCGCGAGTTTGACCTTTGCTGGGGCGGTTCTTCCTTCCTCCAAATAAACGCCATTGGCAAGAATATCAATGATCTTTTTCGGAGGAATGCCATGCACCTTGACCTCGTAAGTCTTTTGCACTTTAAACTTCGGATGCGTTAAGCGATACGCCAATTCACCATCATTCGTTAGCAATAACAGCCCTTCAGAATTAAAGTCCAACCGTCCAACCGGATAGACATGATATGTCCGCATCTTCGTATTTAATAAATCAAGAATTGTCGGACGACCTTTTTCTTCATCAGGCGTCATTGTTGTTAACACGCCGCGAGGCTTATATAGCAAAAAATATTGATGGCTCTCCTCTTGCTCACTATTCATTGTAATGAGCTTGCCATTGACTTTGATCGCCGATATATATGGATTCGCTTTCGTACTAACATCGGTAATCACTGTTCCATTGACTGTCACACAACCATCAAGAATAAGTTGTTCACACGCTCGCCGCGAGGCGATTCCGGCATGAGCTAAGATTTTATGTATTCGTTCTTCCATAAGAATTCAGTCGTTCCTGAGATAAAATAAGAAATGCGTAATACAAGAAGTTTTTTGTATTACGCATTCAATATGAAAAAGCCCAAACCTCTTCAACACGTATAAACAGAACAAGAAACTTCCCCCTTATTGGGTCGGAGTAACTTGAGGCGTAGATTCTGCGCCATTTGCAGCGTTCTGTTCTTCAGTCGGCGGTTGTGTCTGTGGCGTTTCCGCAGATGGCGTTGTCGTCGTTTCCGGCTGTGTTTGAGACGTTTCAGCAACCGGAGTAGATGTTCCCTCGGCAACCGGCTGCGTTTTCTGAACAGGAGACGCTTCTAATACCTTCGAAGAAGAACTTCCTTTGCTGGAAAGAATCGCCAATGACAATGATGTCACCATGAACACGATTGCTGCAATCGTCGTGACTTTATTGAGAAAATTGGCTGGGCCAGCGCCGCCGAATAACGTTTGGCTGGCGCCACCAAACGCTGCTCCCATATCTGCGCCCTTTCCAGTTTGAAGCAACACAATTGCCACCAGGAGCAGACACATAATGATATGAACAATAGTAACCAAAATCAGTAGCATAAATTTCTCGCTTATAGACTAAAATTTGATAATTTTTTCGAACGAATCGGCTTTCAAGCTTGCGCCACCAACAAGCGCACCATCAATATCAGGCTGGGACATTAATTCTGTAGCATTGTCAGGTTTCACGCTGCCGCCGTATTGAATTCTCGTTGCTTCTGCTGTCGTCTGGCCAAAAATATCATTCAGCAATTTCCGAATAAAGGCGTGAACTTCTTGAGCTTGCGCTGGCGTTGCGGTTTTTCCAGTGCCAATCGCCCAGACAGGTTCATAAGCAATAACGACTGATGCCATCTGTTCCACAGAAAGATTTGCTAATCCGCCAACAATCTGGCGCTTGATCACATCGAATGTCTGGCCAGACTCGCGTTCTTCAAGTGTTTCACCGACGCAGACAATCGGCTTTAATCCTTCAGAAAGGGCAGCAAATACTCGTTTATTGACGGTTTCGTCAGTTTCACCAAAATATGTGCGCCGTTCAGAATGCCCAATAATAACATAGGTACATCCCACCGACTTCAGCATCGGCGCTGATATTTCACCTGTAAACGCGCCATTTTTTTCCCAATAGACATTTTGGGCGCCTAATCCAATCCGACTCCCGGCCAGAACATCTTTCACCGCTAGCAATGAAATAAACGGCGGACAAACTACGACTTCGACATTCGTTACATCTTTCACCAGGTCTTTCAATGCCAGTACAAGAGCTTTGGCTTCTTCGACCACGGTAAACATTTTCCAGTTTCCCGCAATAATTGGAGTTCTCATGTCTTAATATCCTTGATGATGGTACCTGAAACCATCAGTTAAGAAATGGTTTCAGGTGTGATTATACTCATGCTCGTTACTTGTTTGTCAGCGCAGAAACTCCCGGAAGGTCTTTTCCTTCTAATAATTCCAGAGAAGCGCCGCCACCTGTAGAAATAAATGACATTTTTTCGCTGACGCCTGCTTTTTCAATTGCCGCAACAGTATCGCCGCCGCCGATGATCGAGACCGCATTCGATGCGGCAATTTTCGCAGCCAATTCAACCGTTCCTTTACTAAATGCTTCCATCTCAAAAACGCCCATTGGTCCATTCCACACAACGGTTTTCGCATCGTTCAACGCATCAGCAAACAATTGAATGGAGGCCGGGCCAATATCAAGCCCTAACCAACCAGATGGGATATTTTCGACATTCACGAGCTTTGAATTTGCGGTTGCCTCAAATTTATCGGCGACCACGCAGTCAATCGGCAATAATAGATTCATTCCCGCCTTTTCTGCCTGATTCAAAATATCTTTCGCGGTGTCAATCAAATTGTCTTCTACCAATGAGCTACCGACTTCCAAACCTTTCGCCTTGAGGAATGTAAACATCATCCCGCCGCCGATGAGCAATTTATCAACTTTTTTCATCAAATTATTGATGACTTGCAGTTTTCCAGACACTTTTGCTCCGCCAAGAATGGCAACCAACGGACGTTCCGGATTATCAATAACTTTCCCGAAGTATTCCAATTCTTTCTCTAATAACAATCCAGCCACAGCAGGCGAAAGATATTTTGTGACGCCTTTGTTCGAAGCATGTCCGCGATGTGCAGTGCCAAACGCATCATTGACCAAACAATCGAGTCCATCAGCAAGCTGGCGAGCAAATTCAGGATCGTTTTTTTCTTCTCCCCCGTAGAATCGAACGTTTTCAAGTAAAAGCACGTCACCCGATTTCGCTGAACGAATAGCCGCCTTGACGGAATCCCCGATACAATCATCAAGGAATCTTATTTCTTTTTTCAAGAGATCAGCAAGTCGAGCAGCAACAGGAGCCAGACTGTATTCAGGTTTTCGTTCGCCATCAGGACGACCGAGATGAGACGCTAATACCACAACAGCCCCTTGCGCGACCAGATGCTCGATCGTTGGGATTGCAGCACGAATTCTCGTGTCATCTGTAATATTCTTCGTCTTTTTATCTAACGGAACATTAAAATCAACCCGAACCAACACCTTTTTATTGGCAAAATTGACATCTCGAATAGACAACTTTTTTGGCATAATAATCCCTCTCTTTCATTGAAATTCATAACAATCGTTTGATAAAGAGCCCTTTATGTCTTCAAACATTCAATTTGAGAAATACCACGAATCACGGCCAAAATAGTCAAGTTTTTTTATTGTGTCACGGCACAAAAAAAAGAGCATTGAGGGGGCGTCCCCTCAATGCTCTCTCCTCCATCCCATCAATCCAGCGAGGACCTACTCTCCCACGCGGCAACCCGCGCAGTACCATCGGCGCGGAAGGGCTTAACGGCCGTGGTCGGCATGGGAACGGGTGTGTCCCCTTCGCTCCACTCACTGGATTTCACGTCCTTCCTGCTCTTCCTCTGACGAAGACAGTGTCACTACGTTCTTGTTTTTGCGGCTTCACACACGCACGCGACGGAGTCAAGGCGCGCTCGGTTGAGTAGTACGGGTCTGCTCTACCGGTTACCCGGCCTCCACAGCCCGCCTATTGACCTGGTCGTCTCCCAGGAACCTTCGGGGACTTGCGCCCCGGGAGAGCTCATCTTGAGGTGGGGTTCCCGCTTAGATGCTTTCAGCGGTTCTCCCGTCCGCACGTCGCTACCCAGCGATGCCGTTGGCACGACAACTGGCACACCAGCGGTGCGTCCATCCCGGTCCTCTCGTACTAAGGACAGCCCCTCGCAACTCTCCACTCGCCCACGACAGATAGGGACCGAACTGTCTCACGACGTTCTAAACCCAGCTCGCGTACCGCTTTAATTGGCGAACAGCCAAACCCTTGGAACCTGCTCCAGCTCCAGGATGCGATGAGCCGACATCGA
>DF820460.1:672134-679950 GCA_000739515.1 Candidatus Moduliflexus flocculans | reverse complement strand
TAAGTAACTACAAGGATTTATTTTAAGCAAGGATGTTCTGACTTTCTTTGAATAATAAGCGTATTCACGTCCAAAAACTTCAAGAAAGTTATTCATAATTACTTACAGCATTATTCACGTGCATTGAACCGAAAAATAGTTGTCAGACACCTTGAAGGTGTCTGACAACTCTGCTTAATCGCAACGCATAATGCTGTATATAACTGTTTGCCGCGAGATGGTCTGCGGCGAAATCTGATTTGAATAGATTGGTGTATGCGCTCGTTTTTGAAAAAAATTGACAACAGCGACCTTCGCAGCGGACTCGCCTATTCCACCTGGGATGGCATTCTGTGGGCGGTCATGTTCGGAGTCGCGGAAAACTATCTTGTGCCGTTTGCCCTGCTGTTCACGGCAAACGCCTTCCAATTAAGCCTGCTTCAGGCGACGGCTTTTCTCAGCACCAGCATCGGACAGGTCATCGGGGCGCACATCACCGCGAAAATGCCATCGCGCAAGTTCATTCCGGTGTTGGGCGTGCGCACGCAGGCGGCGTGCTGGCTCTTTATTTTTGCGCTGACAACCTGGACAGGCAACGCCTGGTTTATTATTCTGTTTTATTTTACCAGTTTGTTTGTGCCAAATCTCGGCGGGCCGGGCTGGCTCTCCTGGATGAATGATTTGATTCCGCAGCACCTCCGTGGAGAGTACTGGGGAATGCGTAACCGCCTGGTGGGGATTACGCAGTTGATCAGCATGGGGATTGCCGGATTCAGCCTTCAATTTGCCAAACATCACGATCTTGAATTCCTGACATTCGGCATCCTGTTCAGTCTTGGTTTTCTTGCCCGTTTTATCGGAAGTTTCGCCATCGTCAGACAATACGAGCCGCCGGGACATCACCAGAATAACTCGGCGACGCCGACGTTTGCGACGTTTTTGACAACGCTGCCAACCTCGAATTTCGGGCGGTTTGCGCTCTTCAATTTCTGCATGGCGTTTGCCATCAATATCATGGAGCCGATTATCAATATTTACGTGCTGCAATCGCTCCATTTCGGTTATGCCGAATTCAGCGTCCTGACGACGATTCGGATGCTGATTTCGTTCTGGGCAATGGCCTACTGGGGGCCGCTTTCGGATCGGTACGGGAATTATCAGATTCTTCGCGTCACGACGATGATGATGCCGCTTGTTTCATTGGCCTGGCTGATCATCAAAAATTTTTATGCCTTAGCGCTCATTCAAGGCTTTACCGGGTTTATCCTGGCGGGGATGAATCTGGCAATTCAGAACTATCAGTTTGATTCCGTCAAGCGCCATGAGATTACAAAAACGATGGCCTATTTTAATATGTTCAATAATCTGTTCGCCTTCTCCGGGGCGCTTGTCGGCGGGGCGCTCACGCACTTCACGCCGCATCTGTCGCTCCCCTGGTTTGCGCATGGAAATTATGAACTGATCTTTTTGTTTTCAGGATTGTTGCGCGTCGCGACGCTCATTATCTTTCATGCGCGATTTCGCGAAGTGCGGAAGGTTGAACCGTCGCCCGGAATGCGCTATTTTTATATTTATATTCCGGTCACGAATGTTCTTAACCGGTTCGAGGCGTTTGGAGATTTTTGGGGAATGCGCAACGATAAATCGAAAAATCACGAATCGGAACAAGGAGCATCCAAGCCGCCAACTCCGGCAGAACGAGGAAAGGTGGTTTTCCCCTCGCCGTCGGAGATTGAGAAGAGGTAACGTAAAAAGACCTCACAGGTGTTGAAAACCTGTAAGGTCTGGATGAATAACAACTCATGTCATTGCTACCTCGCTGTCTCGCATTGCTGAAATCGAGGCAGCGACCGCGCATACACCATTATGACACTGAATGAATTAAAAGAACAGGTTTGTCACGCCAATTTAGAGTTAGTCAAATATCAACTTGTCACCTTAACCTGGGGCAACGTCAGCGGCATTGACCGCGAGCGCGGCCTTGTAGCGATTAAGCCGAGCGGCGTGTCGTATGACATCATGCGCCCGGAACATATCGTCGTGATTGATCTCGACGGCAAGCGCGTCGAGGGAACGCTCAATCCATCATCCGACACGCCGACGCATCTGGCCTTATACAAAGCGTTTGAGAAGATCGGCGGCATCACGCACACCCACAGCGAACACGCTGTCATGTTCGCGCAAGCAGGCCGAGAAATCCCCTGCTTCGGCACGACGCACGCCGATCATTTTTACGGCGCGATTCCGTTGACGCGCTATTTGACGGAACAAGAAGTTGAAGAGGACTACGAAGGGAACACCGGCACGGTGATTATCGAACGTTTCGCCGGAATCAATCCGCTGGAAATGCCCGCCGTGTTAGTCGCCGGGCACGCGCCGTTTGCCTGGGGCAAGACGCCGGAAGATTCCGTGAAAAATAGTCTCGTGCTGGAGAAAGTCGCGCAGATGGCGCTCGGCACGCTGCAACTCCGCCCGGAGAATCCGCCGCTGCCGGCGTATGTCTTGCAGAAACATTACCTGCGGAAACATGGGCCGAATGCGTATTACGGGCAGAAATAAAGTGTTAAACCTCACAGGTCTTCAAGACCTGTGAGGTTTTTCCGCTTACGCCCGCGTGGCGCGTTCCATGATTTCGGTCATTCTCGCGACGAATTCCGTCGGCGATGGCAAATTCCCTTCCATCAGCAACGCACCTTCGTACAGTTGAAACGCTATCGTTTTCAACATCGGCGATTTGCTGTCGTTCTGATAAATTGCCCAGAGATTCTTGATCAGCGGGTGCGACAGGTTGACTTCCAGAATCTTTTTCGAGCCGGAATATTCCTTGTTGAACATCTTCATCATCCGCTCGGTCTGCGCGTCCATCCCTTCTTTGCCGATGACGAGCGTCACCGCCGAATCCACCAGCCGCTTCGACGCCACCACGTCTTCGACCTTATCAATCAGCAATTCCTTGAACGTCGTCAAGAGCGGTTTCACGACCGATTCCGTCAGGCCGGCTTCCTGCGCGTCTTCAGGCTTCACGTCAATATCGGCCTTTTCGATGGATTTGAGCGGCTTTTTCTCATATTCCGTGATAGATGGCACGACGAACACGTCAATCGGATCGATCAAAAACAAGACTTCGATGTTGTGCTTTTTGAAATATTCGAGATTCGGGTTGCGCTCGATCAGGTCGCGATGATCGCCGCTGACGTAGTAAATCTCTTTCTGCTCGCTTCCCATGCGGGCGACGTAATCTTTCAGCGAGGTCAATTTCCCTTTGTCCGTCGTTGACGATTCGAAACGGAGCAGATTGATGAGTTTGTCGCGGTTCGCGTAGTCCGAATTGACGCCGGTTTTCAGCAGCGGCGAAAAATTTTTGTAGAATTTCTCGTATTTCGCCGAATCGGTGTTCGCCCATTCTTCCAGCAAACCGAGCAGCTTGCTCACCAGCGTTTTATTGATTTTCGCCATCACCGGGCTGTTTTGCGTCACTTCGCGGGAGACGTTCAACGGCAAATCTTCCGTATCCACGACACCTTTGACGAAACGCAGATATTCCGGCAGCAGGTCTTTGCAATCGTCCTGAATCAGCACGCGGTTGGCATAAAGATGCAGCCCTTTGTAATCTTTTTCCGAAAAGAGCGCGAACGGCGCGGTTTCCGGGATAAAGAGCAGCGCCTTAAAATTGACGCTTCCTTCCAGTGCGACGTGCAGATAGCCGAGCGGCGCTTGATAATCGTTGGAAATGTATTTGTAAAACTCGTTCAATTCGTCCTCTTTCAGGTCGTCGCGGCGTTTCTGCCACAACGCGCTGACGGCGTTGACTTTTTCCTCGCCGACATACACCGGAAAATCCACGAAATTCGAGTATTTTTTGATGATATTTTTGACGCGCCAATCTTCGCTGAATTCTTTGTGGTCTTCTTTCAACGTGAACGAAATTTTTGTGCCGCGCTTCGTCCGGTCAGTTTCCTCAATTGTGAATTTGCCTTCGCCGAGCGATTTCCAGCGATACCCGACGGAATCTTGATTCGCGTGGCGCGTTTCAATCGTGACTTCATCTGTCACCATGAACGTCGAATAAAAGCCGACGCCGAACTGGCCGATTAAATCGCCATCGAGCGTCTTCTGGCCTTCTTTCATCTGCTTCAAAAACGCGAGCGTGCCAGAGCGGGCAATTGTGCCGATATTGTTAATCAAATCGTCTTTCGTCATGCCGACGCCGGTGTCTTCGATGCTGAATTCTCGCGTCTCTTTGTTCAGGGTAATCCGAATTTCTAACGGCGCGTCGCGGTCAACGATAGACGCGTCGGCTAATTGCCGGAATCGGACGACATTCAGGGCGTCTGAGGCATTCGAAATCAATTCCCGCAAAAAGACTTCGGGATGGGTGTAGAGCGAGTGGACAATCAGATGCAACAGTTGTTTCATCTCCGCCTGATATTCGAATTCTTGCGCAGGCGCATGGACGTGGTCTGACATAATGCGTGTTCCTCCTGTGTTCGAACAATTTCGGTTGATGTGATGTCAATTATATGCCGAAACTCCGTTTCAGCAATAGCGAAACAAAATTTCGCCCTTCGTCAATTCAAGAACGTTCTTGAAAAGTCAAAGAAATTTTGTCAACTGTTTGCTGAGTCTGGCTGATAATTAGGGGATTTCAAGGAATGTGAGGCGTGGAGAGATGTGACGCCTCGGTTCTGCCATAATCAGGAAATTCTTGCGTATCTTCACTTCTTGTCGTTATTCCAACCTCTGCCCTCTCACCTCTTCAACCGTAATGAGCGGCACGGAAAGTTCAATCACCACGCCAGGCGCAGGAGTTCGGTTATATGACCGACAGATGCCGCCGACTTCCCAGAGCATTGTTGCCACCATCGTCAAGCCTAAGCCCATCCCTTCTTCTTCGCCGGTCAGGTATTTTTCTCCCTGATAATACGGCTGCCACATCAGCGAAAGCTGGCGTGGCGACAACGACATTCCATCATCGGAGACGCGCAAGCAGATGCGCTGACCTTTCTCCGGCTCAATTTCGATCCGAATTTTCGGCGCATGGATGGGATGAAATTTGACGGAATTTTCCAGCACTTCCCAGAATACTAACTCGACGGCTCGTTCAGAGAGGGCAATCCAGTTCTCTTTCACCGTGTCGTTCATCGCAATCTCGAGCGTTTTTATCGCGAGATTCTGCGCGATTTCACGCAGGAGAGATGGCAATTCCGCAAGAAAAAACGGTTCTGAGTGGACTAAGCTCGGAGCGTTCAGATATTGCAGAATATCTTCGATTTCCCCATGCAAACGACGAACGCTGGTTAACGACATTTGCGCAAATTCGAAAATTTCCGACGTGGAAAGATTCTCGACTTGCTGCACGAGAAATTCCAGGCTGCCCAACATGCCGACCAGCGGCGTGCGCAGTTTATGGCAGATAATCGTATGAAAGCCCCAGCGATTGCGTTGCGCTTTCATGGAAGCCGTCACATCCGACAGGTGAATCATCTTTTCTTCATCCGACGAGGCCGACGGCAAATCCAGCACATCCACTTGCAGCCAGAATGCCTCTGAGGTCATGGTTTCCTGCCGGACAAGATAACGAGCGCGCTGCGGCGAGCCAGGCGAATCATTCGCAGGCTTAGGCCACGAAGCCCAGGCTTCCTGCGGTTCGAGTTGGTAGGTCTGGCCGATGAGATCAAAAAATTTTAGCGTTGACAACTCTTGTTCAGGGGAAAGATTTAAAAACAGGCGGGCGTGGGAATTGGCATACAGAATGTTGTCATGCTGATTGATCATCAGATAGCCGTCTTTGGCATGTTGGATGACCCATTCGAATTTGGCGCGTTCAGCGTGGAGGCGGCGATAGCGGTTGAGTCGCAGGATCGTGCGGATGCGCGCGCGCAATTCTTCGCGGTCGAACGGCTTGGACAGAAAGTCATCCGCTCCGGCGCGAATGCCTTCCAGTCGCGATTCGCGGTCGTCAAGCGCCGTAATCATGATAATCGGCACTTCCGCTAATGTCGGAGTGGCACGCAATCGGCGGCAGACCTCAAAGCCGTCCATTTCCGGCATCATCACATCTAATAACACTAAACTCGGCGTGATGTTTTGCACCCTTTCCAGGGCGTCTTTGCCGCATGAGGCAAATTCCAAATGATGCCCTTCGCGCAGCAAAAGCGCTTCGAGGATATTTCTCGCGCCCGGTTCGTCGTCAACAATCAAAATCGTATTGATTTGTTTCATTGTCGTTCTCCATGAACTCTCTGACCGCGCTACGCAAGATCATCTCGTCACAAGGGATATGCGCGTAGGATGAACGATATGAGGATCAGGAAAGAATGGCAAGAAAAAAATTGAGTTCTTGACAAATTTCGCGGCCTGAATATGGCTTTCCTGATTGTTGGGATGTGCTGATATGAGCAACGTGAATCTGTGAGGTTGAAGCAACTTCACAGGTTTTGAACAAGGAATACGCATGAAATCACGAATGTATATCACTTTCAGCGTCTTAATGCTGGCGCTTAGAGCGTTTTCCGCTCAGGCGCAAAAACCTGCCGAGCCAACCTCGCTTCGTATCATCTATGCGGCACAAGCCGGTTCTCAGAGTGACGACCTCAGAGTTTTCGCCAATCTGTTCCAGGAATTAAGCGGTATTGCCGTCAGGATAGACACGGTGTCCTATCAAGAGCTTTACGCCAAAATTGTTGCTGCTGACGCGCCGTATGATGTCGCCGCGTTCGATCAACTCTGGCTTGCCAGTTTGCTGAAACAAGGCCGACTCGCCCCTTTGGATGAGTATTTATCTGCTGCCATGCGCAAGGATATTGCGCCAACACTCTGGAAAGCGTTTCGCGAGCAGAAGCAGACGTGGGCGATGCCGCTGCTCGTGAATGTTCAACTGTTTTATTATAATGCCGCCATGCTGGAAAAAATCGGGCTGACCGATCCGCCCGCTAATCTGGAAGAGATGGTGGATCAAATGCTTCAGTTGAAAAAAGAGGGCGTGGTGGAATATCCCTGGACAGACGCCTGGCGAACCGGCGAAGAGCTTGTCGCCGAATACACCTGGCTGCTTGGCGCGTTCGGCGGCGAATTGTTCAATGACGACGGTCAACCGACGTTTGCCAGCGATGCGGGCGTAAAAGCGCTGCAATTCATGGTGTCGTTATTAGATAAGCAATTAGCGAACCCGAAAGTTCTCACCAATGATGATATCGCCGCCAAAGACGACTTTATCACCGGACAGGCGGCGTTTACCTCGAACTGGACATTTTTACAAGGCCAGATCAACGCCGCGAATTCGACTGTCAAAGATCAGGCGAAGATGATGCTGATTCCGGTTGCGCGAGGCGTGAGCGCGAAATCGTCGTCGGTTTCTGCCATGCAGGGAATCGGCATTCTTGCGGCGTCTCAGCAGAAAGAGGCGGCCTGGAAATGGATTTCGTTCGTAACCAGCCCTATCGCGCAGCGGGCATACCGGTCGGAAATGCCGATTTGGACATCCGTTCAGACCAGCGCGGATATCAACATGCTTGATCCGCTGATGGCGACGAAACTGGCGCAATTAGAAACCGTGCATTACCGCCCGAAACGCGCCGATTATCCCCAGGTGTCGCAAATCTTGCAGCAGCATTTAAGCGCGGCGCTGCGCGGTGAAACGCCGCCGTCAGATGCGTTGAAGCAAGCGAAAGAAGAGATTGATGCCTTGACGACGGGGAAATGAGTGGAAATAGAACACTGATTGGGCTGATACAACTGATTTTTACTGACTGATGTTACGCAGCGCCGCCGACAATTCCCCTCCTGGGAGGGGCAAGGGGTGGGTTCGTCCGTGAGTGATTGCTCGTGTCAAGAACCC
>DF820460.1:666350-671958 GCA_000739515.1 Candidatus Moduliflexus flocculans | reverse complement strand
CCCCTCCCCGGAGGGGAGTGTGCGGTCATTCGTCTCGAATCGGCTGCGTAACATGAGTTACTGATAAACATTTTGTTAAAAACCAATGTACGATCAGCGAAAATCAGTCGTATCAGCCCAATCAGTGTTCTCTTCTTTTTTATGTGCGGAATTTGTGGAATTGTCAGGCTTCATGACCATTTCAGCGTCCGGCGCGAGACATTGCAGCGGATGAACGATGTGATTCGCCATCGCGGGCCGGATGACGAGGGGTTTTATGTCGCGCCGGAGGCCGGGTTAGGGATGCGCCGCCTCAGCATCATTGATTTGGCGGGCGGGCATCAGCCGATTCAGAACGAAGACGGGCACTTGCAGATCGTCTTCAACGGCGAAATTTACAATTTTCAGGAATTGCGCGACAAACTTGAACGCGCCGGACATCGTTTCGCCACGCACTCCGACACGGAAGCGATTGTTCACGGCTACGAAGAATACGGCGTGGAGGTCTTGCAGCATTTGCGCGGCATGTTTGCGTTTGCGATCTGGGACACGCTGGAACAGACGCTCTTTCTGGCCAGAGATCGCGCCGGGAAGAAGCCGCTGCATTACTATAAAGATGGCGAAAAATTCCTGTTCGGCTCGGAAATCAAATCCATTCTGCAATGCGAAAACGTGCCGCGTCACGTCAATCTTGAAGCGTTAGATCGTTTTTTAACCTTCGAATACATCTTTTCGCCGGAGACGATTTTTCAGCAGATTTACAAGCTGCCGCCCGCCCATTTTCTGCTGCTCAAAAAGGGGGAAATCCGCGTGGAGCAGTATTGGGACAATCTGCCGGTTAAGCCGGAAAAACACGATGAAGCGTATTACGCGCATCGGCTCGCCGAA
Source organism: Candidatus Moduliflexus flocculans (assembly GCA_000739515.1). Lineage (GTDB taxonomy): Bacteria > Moduliflexota > Moduliflexia > Moduliflexales > Moduliflexaceae > Moduliflexus > Moduliflexus flocculans. Next base: position 671,091 of record DF820460.1, on the reverse strand, counting down.
TTGCTCGAAGAAGCGGTCAAACTCCGCATGATCAGCGACGTGCCGCTCGGCGCGCTGCTCAGCGGCGGCATTGATTCCAGTGCCGTTGTCGGCTTCATGGCAAAACATTCCAGTCAGCCGGTCAAAACGTTTTCCATCGGCTTCGAAGAGCAGACGTACAATGAATTGGAATATGCTCGCACCGTTTCTGAGCATTTCGGCACGGAACATCACGAATTTATTATCAAGCCGGACGCGATTGAACTGACCGAAAAGCTGGTCAAAATGCTGGACGAGCCGTTCGGCGATTTTTCGATTTTTCCGACCTATCTCGTCAGCAAAATGGCGCGGGAGCATGTCACGGTCGCGCTTTCCGGCGACGGCGGCGACGAACTGTTCGCCGGGTATGACACGTACATCGCCGACCGCATGGCGCGGAAATATCAGCATCTTCCGGCGTTTTTGCGGGAGCAGGTGATTGCGAAAGCGGTCGGCCTGATTCCGCCGTCGCCGAAAAAGAAAGGCGCGGTCAACCGCCTGAAACGCTTTGTCGAAGGCGCAAGCCTGCCGCCGGAATATATGCACACGCGCTGGATGACCTTCCTGCAAACGCCCGAAAAGCGCCAATTGTACGTCGGGGCGTTGCGAGAGACCTTCGAACGCGGCAATTCGCACAAATACATTCAAGAGTATTTCGAACGCTCGGCCACCGGTGTTACGCCGCTTGCGCAGCAGGAATACGTGGATATTAAAACGTATCTGACCGACGATATTATGGTTAAAGTGGATCGGATGAGCATGGCGCCGTCACTTGAAGCCCGCGCCCCGTTCCTCGACCATAACGTCATGGAATTTGCCGCCGCGATCCCGACGAAGTTGAAATTGAAAGGAATGACGACGAAATATATTCTGAAAAAAGCAGTGGCGGATTTGCTGCCGGAAAAGATTCTGACGCGGGGCAAAGAGGGCTTCAGCATCCCGATTAAAAACTGGCTGATGAACGAACTGCGCCCGCTGCTGCTCGATACGTTGTCGCCGGAACGCCTGAAACGACGCGGCTATTTCCATTCAGATTACGTCCAGCAATTAATCGTCGAGCATCTTAACGGGCAACAAAATCATAGCCACCGGCTCTGGGCGCTGATGGTTTTCGAAATCTGGCATCAGGTCTATATTGATCGCCAGTAGCTGTCAGACACCTTCAAGGTGTCTGACAGCTTGTCCATAACTTTGTGTGTCAATACAGTTAGATTATGGAAATAAGGTTTTCCGGTAGGGGCGTTCGATTGAACGCCCCTACAATCATGTCCTCGAATTTTTCAAGAATACCGCAAAAAAGATCAAGACAAATTTCCTTCAGAGAAGTATATTGACTCCATAACAAACCTGCCAGACATATTCGATGTGTCTGACAGGTCACTTTGGAAAGGAAATTTATCATGACAGCCCCCCTGAATATCATCAATATCACCAAAGAAAATTTGTCGGAAGAAGGGATTTGCTGCGCGTTTTCAGATAAGAAGCATGTTGAAGGCGTTCGCCTGAAAGAAGAATGGCTCGCCGCCCGATTTGACGAGGGCTTCCGCTACAAAAAACTGAATGTGCGCGGCAAAGTTTTTATCGAATACGTCCCGGCAGAATATGCTTGGAGTCCGATTGACGCGCCGAATTACCTGTTTATTCACTGTTTCTGGGTATCGGGACGCTATAAAGGCCAGGGCTGGGGAAAAAAGTTGCTGGATGATTGCCTGAAAGACGCCGAAGGCAAAGATGGCATTGTCGTTGTCACTGGCAAAAAAGATATGGGATTCATGACCGATCCGAAATTTTTTCGAAAATATGGCTTTGAGATTTGTGATACCGCGCCGCCGTATTTTCAGTTGATGGTGAAACGCCTGAATCCGTCCGCGCCGTTGCCGCGCTTTCGCGAATCGGCGAAACGAGCCGCCTGCGAACCGTTTGAGGGCTTTACGATGATCTATTCCGATCTCTGCCCGTTTACAACGCATTGGGTTGAACAGATGAAAGAGTTTATGGCGAAATATCAGCGCCCGGTTCGGACGATTCGCCTCACCACCCGCGAGCAGGCGCAAAACATGCCGTCTGCCTTCGCGATTTTCAGCCTGTTTTTTGATGGCAAATTTTTGACGCATGAGATGATGCATGAATCCAAATTCGACAAACTCTATGCCGCTGCGAATCTGTGAGCGTAACAGTTTTTTGATTGCGGGACTCGGCTTTTTCGGTGATCCGTTCAGTTTGAGCGGGGAATGGACGGAAGAAAATGAAATTGGCCGCTTGTGGCATCGTTACATGACCTTTATGCATTTGCCAGGAGCGCAAACGCCATCGCTTTTGAATCCTACGGTCGGTTACGAACTCTGGATCGAACACGCTGACACCCGCGCCAAAGGGTTCTGGGAAATTTTTGTGGGGCAGGAAATCGCCGACATTACCGCGGTGCCGGTCGAACTCTCGATCAAGATGCTTCCGGCGATGACGTATGCCGTCTTGACGCTGCGCGGCGAGGAGATCGCAAGCGACTGGCAGCGAGCAATGCTTGATTCGCTCACAGAAGCGGGCTTTCAACAAGCATTGCCGTACAGTTTTGAATATTATGATCACCGCTTCAAAGGGATGGAGCAATTAGCGGAATCGGAAATGGATGTCTATATTCCAATCACGCCGCGAAACGCCGGGATATGAACGCCGCTGAAGTCAATCTGCTTTCCATCGCCAACGCGATTGAATTCATCGAGGCGCATTTGCAGGAAGAAACGTCGGTGGCAGCGATGGCCGACGCCGCCTGTTATTCGCTGTTCCATTTCTGTCGGATGTTCAACACCATCGCGCAGCATACGCCTTACGATTACCTGATGCGGCGGCGGCTGTCCAACGCGGCGCAAGTCCTGTTGGCGACCGACCAGAAAATCATCGAAATCGGTTTTGATTACCAGTTTAACAGCCCGGAAACATTTGCCCGCGCCTTTAAGCGAATGTTTGGCATGAATCCGAACGAATGGCGCAAACGCGGCATCATTCCGCTCCGTTCGCTTATGCCGCGTCTGACGCTCGCGCATCTGCGCCAGCGAACGCATCCGTCGTTTATCCTTCCAGAGCTTGAAGAATGGCCTACGCGCTACTTTGCCGGATTGATGACCTGGATCGACGCGGACAATAGGCAGACTGCCGCTCGCCTGCGTGCCTGTTTGCAGCAAGAATTCGGAGAAACGGCGCGAATTTATGACATATTTCTTTCAACGCTCTCTCAGAGGCAAAAGGAAAAAATAACTCCCCTCCCTGTTGGGGAGGGGACGGGGGTGGGATTTTCAGGCAGATGCCATTTCGCGGGCGTTGAAATCGCTTCGATAGAAAATTGCCCGCCAGCATTTGTGATTAAAACGCTTCCGGCAGGCGCATATTTACGCTGTTCCAATCCTGATGGAACGGAGCAGCGCGATTTGCTTCGCGATTATCTCTATCACACCTATTTGCCGCAATCGCGCTATGCGCTCGCCTTTCCCCTCGAAATCGAAGCCGCGCAGACGCTCTGGATTCCGGTGCAAGCGCAGCGCAGTCAGCAGATTAATTCCGCATAATGATCGAAGGTCATGTCCGCGCCGCATTCCAGCAATTGCGCTTTGCTGAAAGAAGTCGTAATCCCTGCCACTTTGCAGCCCGCGCCTTTTGCGGATTTGATGCCGTTCAACGAATCTTCCACCACAAGGCATTCATCAGCCTTCAAGCCAAGCGCTTCGAGCGTTTTTAAGTATGGCTCCGGGTGCGGCTTGCTGTGCTGAATGCAATCGCCCGTGACAACAATGTCGAAATAGGGGGTTAATTTGAGCGCCCGAAAGACCGTTTCCTGAATCTGCCGCAGGCTTGATGTGGTCACGGCCAATTTTTCATAACGCGGTTTTGCCCATTCGAGAAATTCCATCACGCCTGGAATCGGCTGGACTTTTTCTTCCAGAATATGCAGAAAAATGTCGTATTTCGCCTTGATTAAGGCTTCAGGCGTATACTGTCCGTCGGTATAATTATCCACAACATAGCGGAAGATTTTTTCATCCGTCAGACCGGTAAATTTATGCCATTCATGCCAGGGCGCTTCAATGCCATGCTGCTGCAAAATTGCCTTTTCAGCCTCGAAATGCAGCGGCTCGGAATCGGCAAGCACGCCGTCCATATCAAAAATAATTGCGCGTATATCGTTCATTCTTGTAATTCTCCCTGTTGCGCCTGTTTGAAGGCTTCGCGTTCGGCGATGAGTTCTTCCATTAATTCGTTCAACGGCCAGTGAATCGAATGCTCGGTCACTGCCGCGTAAATCGGCTGAGGCAGGTTGCGTTTTTTCGATAAATCAATTAAATACGAAATCCCTTTATTGGGAATATGATAAAACAAGACCAACTTTTCGTCGCATTCGAACTCGCGCTCGCCGCGTGTATCGGTGTGTATAATGTCGCTGATCGGCAAATAGCCCTGATCTTTCCGAATCGCAACGGCAGGCGGCGCGTTGACATCTTTCAATAGCTGGTCAACACGGGCTTTTTCTTCCTCGGTATAATTCCACAATAACAGGCACGGGTTTCCGTTCATCATAATTTGTTTGAATCATCACTGTAGAGACGCCCCGCCGGGGCATCTCTAAAGGATACACGATTTATTGACTGATGTTACGCAGCGCCGCCGACAATTCCCCTCCTGGGAGGGGCAAGGGGTGGGTTCGTCCGTGAGTGATTGCTCGTGTCAAGAACCC
>DF820460.1:653782-666337 GCA_000739515.1 Candidatus Moduliflexus flocculans | reverse complement strand
CTGATGTTACGCAGCGCCGCCGACAATTCCCCTCCTGGGAGGGGCAAGGGGTGGGTTCGTCCGTGAGTGATTGCTCGTGTCAAGAACCCACCCCCAACCCCTCCCCGGAGGGGAGTGTGCGGTCATTCGTCTCGAATCGGCTGCGTAACATGAGTTATTGAGACACGATTCGCATTAAAACGTTCCGTTCTTTCTGCCGCACTTTTAACACTCCTGAACACTCGTCAAGGGAAATCGCTTTTCTTGTCATCTTGCAGAGAAAAACTTGACAGATGCGCAGCGCCTCAGAAGTCTCAGCTCTGTTACGTTGTCATTAATAATCACGAAACACACAAAAGGCACGAAAATAAGACATTTCGTGTCTTTTGTGTGTTTCGTGGTAAATCAATATGCATTAAAAAGAGGGAACACATGAACTCACAACAAGAAACAATGAGAATTGAAGATACACATACGCCGCCATTTTTCCAGAAATTGCCCATCGCTATTGAGCGCGGCGACGGGGTGCGCGTCTGGGATCAAACGGGCAAAGAATACATGGATTTCACGGCGGGTTGGGGCGTAACCTGCATTGGCCACGCCAGTCCGGTCATCACGAAGGCGCTACTCGAACAGAGTCAGAAAATCGTGCAAAATCCGAGTTCCGGCCTGACCTATTCCCCGGCGCGGGCGCAATTGCTGCAACTGCTGACAACGATTCTGCCGTCGAACCTGACGCGCGTCTTTTTCGGCAGCAGCGGCGCAGAAGTCAACGACGCCGTCATTAAGCTCGCTCGCAAAATCACCGGGCGGCTCGATGTCGTGTCATCACTGAAAAGCTTTCACGGACGCACCATCAGCACGGCTTCCGCGACCGGCCAGACCAAACATCGCGAGCGGTTCAATCCGCTCATGCCGAATTACAAATTTGTGGCATACAACGATCTCACCGCGATGGACGCTGCGCTTGACGAGCATGTCGCCGCCGTCGTCTTAGAGCCGATTCAGGGCGAAGGCGGCATCAATTTGCCGTCGCCAGACTATTTAGAGGGCGTGTCGAAACTCTGCCAGCAGCGCGGCGCGTTGCTGATTATTGACGAAGTCCAGACCGGCTTCTGCCGCACCGGTTCGATGTTCGCGGTGGACGGCCTCGACTTGCACATTGACTTTCTGACAATGGCGAAAGGAATCGCGGGCGGTTTCCCGTTCGCGGCGTTCGCGATGTCTGAAGAGCTTTCCGCGAAAGTCGAAAAAGGCGATCATGGCGGCACATATTGCGGCAATCCGCTCGGCTGCGCGGTGGCTCATGCCGTCATCAATTATCTGATCGAACATGACATCGCCACGCATTCCGCAAAGCTCGGCGCGAAACTGCTCGCTCGTCTGCAAGAATGGCAGGCGCGATATCCGAACCTGATCAAAGAGGTGCGCGGCAAAGGCTTATTGCTTGCGTTAGAAATCAGCAGCCCTGAAATCGCGTCGAAGATTTACTTCGATGCGCTTGAGGCGGGCGTGATGCTGAACATCACGCAAGGTAACGTCATCCGCATTTTCCCCGCCCTGACCATCACCAACGCCGAAGCCGACGAAGGCTTGACCATCATCGAACCGATTTTCGCCCGCGCTGCCTCGTAATGCGCCCATTTCCGTAGAGACGCCCCGGCGGGTGTCTCTACCGTTCGGATAAAATATTCCCACGAAAAGATTGACATCTGCTCCGGTTTTTGCGAGAAGTGTTTTATGAAATTCAGATGTCGCCTCGTACAACAAAACGGATTTTCTTGATCGAGACCGTAAAGAAGGAGGTTTATCATGCCCGCAACAACTCAAATTCAAACCATCAGAAAAATCATTCTCAGTGAACTCCCGACGCTCATCGAAAGCGATCCGGCAATTCGTTCCAGCATTTCCAGAATCGGCAGTGAACGCTATGCCGACCGGCGGCAAACCGACAATCATATTGACCGTATCTTGAATGAATTAAAAGAAGATCGGGAGCGTAGCGAGCAACGATGGCAGGAAGACCATCGAACCATTCAAGAAATGCTTGCCGAAATCAAACAGATCAAGACGAAACACGAAGCGTCAATCGGCGCATTAGGGGCGCGTTGGGGCTTGCAATCCGAATCGGCGTTTCGCAATGGATTAAGAGCCATTTTAGAGAACTCGTTTCATGTCAATGTCGAGCGTTACGCCGATTTCGATCAAGAGGGGCTTGTCTTCGGCAGGCCGGATCAGGTGGAATTGGATGTCATCATTTTTAACGGCACGGTCATTCTCTGCGAACTGAAGTCGTCCATGAGCAAAAGCGATATGTATGCCTTCTGGCGCAAAGCGCAATTTTATGAAAAGCAGCACCAACGCCGCGCCGACCGCCTGCTCGCGATTTCGCCGATGATTGACGACAAGGCCAAACAGGTCGCCAAAGAGTTGCAGATTGAAACGTATAGTTACAGCGATGAGGTGGTCATCTGACGTATTCGGCAATGGCATCTATGAATTGGCCTGGCTGCGATTTGCCGTTATCAGATGATTCTTTTCGAAAACATCTGTCATGTCAGATGTCGAACCTCTGATATGGCAATCACGAAACAGGCGACACCATGTTAAAATTACCGTATGGCCTCTCGAATTTCAAAGAAATCCGCACCGAAGGATATTATTATGTGGATAAGACCCGCTACATCGAGTTGTTAGAGGCGCTGCCGGAGAAATACCCGATCATCTTGCGGTCGCGGCGATTCGGCAAAACGCTGTTCGCCAACATGCTCGGTTATTACTACGATCAGCGCCATGCCGACGAATTCGACGAGATTTTCGCAGGGACGTACATTCACGTCCACCCCACGCCGAAACGCGGCGCGTATTTGATGCTGACCTTCAATTTCAGCGGCATCAACACCGAAACGCTCGACAACGCGAATCAAGGATTTGCGTTTTCCGTCAAACTCAGCGTCCAATCCTTTCTCATGCGTTACGCCGCCCATTTTTCGCAGGAAGATGCGGCGGGCATTCTTTCCGGGATAAGACCGAATGATCTGCTGAAAGCGCTCTTCCAAAAGATTATGGATCGCGGATTTGGGAAATGCGTCTATGTCGTGATTGACGAGTACGACCATTTCGCCAACAACATCCTTTCGCAGGGCAAAGAGATGTTCAAGGATTTGGTGCGCACCGACGGCTATGTGCGCCCGTTTTACGAAGCACTCAAAGCAGGAACGGAGCAGGTCGTTGACCGGATGTTCGTGACCGGCGTGCTGCCGATTCTGCTCGATTCGCTGACCAGCGGCTTCAATATCGGCTCGAATCTTTCGACAGATGTCCGCGTCAACGAGATGTTCGGCTTTACCGACGCGGAAATTGCGCCGGTGCTGGATGCGCTCGGCGCAGGCGTCAACCGCGACGACGTGCGCGTGTATTATAACGGCTATCGCTTCAGCCCGCACGCGGCGCAGACGGTCTATAACAGCGACATGATCTGGTATTACGGCCTGAAATTCGACGCCGCCGGACGGGTTGACAACATGGTTGATCCCAACGTCATCAGCGACTATCGCAAAATCCGCGCCATTCTCTCGATTGGCGACAAGGCGTTAGAAGAACACATCTTAGCGCAAATCGTCGAGCAAGAACGCATCGTCGTTCCAGGCATTACCGCCCTGTTCCCGCTGACGCAGGAAACGGAATTTCTGTTCGACGAGCAAGCGCTCCTCAGCCTGCTGTTTTACATGGGCTATCTTTCGATTGCGGGCAAACGCGGCGTGTTGATCGAGCTTGCGATGCCGAACCTTGTGCTGCGAAGCCTCTACTTCGACTACATGCAGTATATGCTGATGAAACGCGGCCAGACGCGGATTGATGGCATTCGAAAGGGGGAAGCGCTGCAAGCGTTGGTGGAGGGGAAAATTGACGGGCTGATCGCGCTGACCGAGTAATTGCTGCGCGGCCTGTCGAACCGCGATTACGAGCGTTTCGACGAAAAGTATATCAAGGTCGTGATGCTCAGCCTGCTCTCGGAGATCAACATCTACATTCCGCATAGCGAATACGAAGTCGGCGCCGGTGGCTATGTGGACATCTACCTGCAAGCCGCCTTCGAGCCAGAGCGTTCTGCCAGCTATTTCATCGAACTGAAATACGTCAAAGCGAAAGCCTCCAGCGCCCTGATTGACCGGAAAGCGGAAGAAGGCGCAGCAGCGATGCGGCGCTATCTTGCCAGCGACACCGCGCGTTCCGCAAAACATCTTCACGGCTACGCGCTGGTCTTCCGCAAAGACCGCTGTGTCAGGCGCATCGCGTGTCATCAGACAGAGATAAAAGATTGACATTTCGAAGCATTGGCGCGAAAAAATCTTGTGAAATAATCGCAAATAGAGAGAAAAGATGAATAAGGTATCGCGACCCTATCACGATGAATTATTACACGCATTGATGAATCCCGAAGAGGCCGCTGCGTATCTTAACGCCGCGCTTGATGAAGGTTCGAGCGAAATTTTTATTCTTGCGTTGCAAAATGTCGCCAAAGCGCAGGCGTTAAAAGAAGGGAGAGATTCGGAAGCCGAACGAATAGGCGTCGAACCGTCGTCGTTATCGGAATTATTCGGCCATGCCGGCTTGCGGTTTGCCGCGCTCGGATAAATGTCATCAATTCACGGCGTATTCTGTAAATTTTCGACGCGACGGGCTGTGAAATCCCAGGACGATGTCCTCTTTCGGCACGCCTGATTTGACGAGTTCTTCGGCTAAATGCCACTCCGTGCCGTTATATTGAATCCATATCTTTCCGTCTTTGATGTCTATATGAAAGACGCAGCCATACACCCGGCGCTCATCTTGCCAACCGACATGCACCAATTGATAGTGATCATGCTCGGCATCGGTAATGACTTGCGTCTCGACCTCATCCCGCGACGAGGCGAACTCCTGATAACGCTGGAGCAGTTCTCGAATGTCATTGCGATATGTCGTCAATTTATCCATTGTTCGATGGCCTCGCGTTTGCTGTCATAGACAAGCAAATGAATTTGCGCTTCCTGAAGAATGAGTTGGGCAAACATTCCTTCGAAGAAACCATGATACACGTCGGATGGCACTGCCATATACAGGCGGCGTTCCGGCTGCGTTTTCGACAAGAGGATGCGATAATCAACATATTGCCCGACAGCCAGATGAAATTCATAGGTGGTCGAATCGCTCAAAAAGCTTTTGACTTCTACGGCAATCTTCTGATCGGCTTTTTCGGCGGCAATGACCCGTTCGGCGGCCAAATCTATATACGTATCAACGCCGCCATATCGGATGCGGAGCGGATCGTCAGTAATGTGCGCCATCCATCTTGAATCAGAGCTTTTTTTACCATCTCATGAAAGAAATCGCGGGCTGGCATATCACACCTTTCTTTAAATGGGGTATTCGGTCTTTGTTTGCGCGTTGCTTCTATGCTGTAAAAGAACCTGAAAAATGTCAATAGTTTTCTGCTGAGCGAAGAATGAGGTATGGTATGGGGCAGTATTTCCCCCATCTGATTTTTGAAAAAATTTCTGGTTGACAAACTTGCTTTTTTCAAATATGGGTAGTGGGCTAAACCCGTTGACGATGCTATGATTTCGCATAAGAAAAATTCTTATAATAATGCCGTTCGATATAGAGGCCAATGACCGTGTCATGTATCGTCTCATCTTGAGAAAAGCAGATCGTTTTTCGGTGCAATCGCTTTAAATGGGTTCGAAAATTTAAATTGGTGCGTTCAATCTTCCAAGTATTGTCTTTTCCGATTCGATGCTGTGAAGAAGGAATATATTTCGCATAGCTTTGCCAGGTATCGGTATAATATGAACGAATGGGGAAGACCTGGAGCTTTTTCATGAGTTGCCGACAGACGGCATCTGTCCTCTTGCCATGTTGATGGGCTAAGATGATGCCGCTGTCGCGCTCAATGGCATACCATGTCCACCGTTGATGGGATTTCGCTCCCACATAGCTCCAAAATTCATCGGCTTCTGTGCGAATTTCAACGTCAATGCCTGATGAGACGCGTCCTTTTACGTGTTCCGCATAGGCGGTATTGCAGTCAGCAGGGGCTTTTTTTTCAGTTCGGCAATGACCGTGTTCTTTGCAATGCCGAGGTTCCGGCTGATATCCCGTACCCCGCTACTATTCAGCGTTTGTTCGACGATTTGCTGTTTCACCTCGGGCAGCCACGCACGATAGAGATATTCCCATTGAACACTCTTTCGACAGGATTTACACCGATAGCGTTGTGTGCCATTTTCGCTCTGCCCATTTTTCACTAAATCGTCACTCTGACAGAAAGGACAGTCAATTTGAATGTATTGTTTCATGGCCAATATTGTTATCACGTTGATAAAGAAATTTCTTTGGGTCATGTTCGATTTTTCGTTCTATTTGTCAAGTATAGAAATCAACGGATTTAGCCCACTACCGATTTTTCGTTCTATTTGTCAAGTATAGAAATCAACGGATTTAGCCCACTACCAGGTATTGAATGCGTTAGGATGGGCATATCGTTTATGCGGAGATATCCAGAAAGCAGAAATTTACTATTGGGAAGCTCGACGTAAATGTATTCTTGAAGGAGGATTAGAGAGAGATGAATTAAAGGAAGATTATGGTTGGATATCGAATAATTTGGCGTTTGTATTATCAGAAAATAAAGAGACACGTGAACAAGCAATGGATATTGGCCGTGACGCTATCAAACATTGGCAATCAATTGGTCATGATATTGGATTAGGAGCAGCATTTCTTGTTTTAGGAAATTCATATTATAGAGATGGAAGACGTAGTTCAGCATTAGAAGCTTATGAAAAGGCTTTGGAGATATTTAAACTATTAGAACATTATGATTGGTTAGGGCGAATTTATTCTTGGCGAGGAATTTTATATTTAGATTTAAATCAAAAAGATCCCAATAAATATGATCTTGAAAAAGCAGAAAAAGAGCTTATACGATCTTTAGAAATTGGTTCTCAAGATATACGTGCAATGATGCTTAATCGGTTAGGACGTGTATATATGCGGCAAGGAAAGTGGCAAGAGGCAGAGAAATGTATGCAAGAAAGTTTTGAATTAGCTCAAAAATTGCCAGATTATCGTTATTGGATTGCGTCATTAGCAAGACTATTTTCAATCGCTACTGAATTGGGACAACATAAAAAGCTCGATGAGTATCATAAATTATTAGAAGATTGTCCAGAAATAGCTAAGAAATCTTATAAGTATGATTTAGGGTTAGGATATATTGGGCTTACAAAACTCAGTTTTATACAAGAAAATCCAGATAAAAAAACAATCATCGCTTATTTGAAGCATGGAATATCTTTGTTAGTAGAGTCTGAATCCTATGCTCATAGTAATATAAGCGGTCGTTTAGAACTAATAGAAAAAGATTTTTACAAAATCAATCCTTTATTGATACGCTCTATCGGTCAAAAATTAGAGGAATATAGCAGCAAAAAATCATCACAACATCATAATGTATGCTATAATAAAGTAACAGAAATTATGCATAGATGGGCTAATTGGAAAAAGGAGGAAAAGATTGTTTAATATCGATGAAATTACCACTCCGGAGATATCCAGAATACTTATTCATCAATCTCATTTGAATATTTTTCCTATGGCCCAATGTGACGCTTGTGATGTATATTCATCATTAATTTTTACTGGTTTCGATAAAGAGCTATTAAATAATGATCATATAAAAACACCTCTATTATCCGCATGGTTGCATCTTTCTGACGCCTGCAATCTCCATTGTGCATATTGTTATCTGCCTCACGCAAAAGCCGAAATGTCAATTGAAACAGGCCGCGCCGCTATTGACGCCACGCTCAGTTCCGCGCTGACGCATGGTTATCGTTCCGTCAAATTCAAATATGCGGGCGGCGAACCGCTGCTGCGCCTGCCGCTGTTGCTCGATTTGCACCGTTACGCCCGACAGAACGCCGAACAGCGCAACCTCGCGCTTGACGGCGTGGTGATTACGAACGGGACGTTGTTGACGGCGGACATAATCAACCAATTGAAAGACGTTGGGTTGCGCGTTACGATTTCTTTCGATCATTTACCGGATGAAACCCACCCCTGCCCCTCCCAGGAGGGGAAAAGGACGCAACGGAACTATCCGGATGGACGCGATGCGTCGGCGGATGCGATGCGCGGCATTGAAACCGCATTAGAATGCGGTTTGATGCCGGATATTTCCATCACGGTCAGCGGGCGCAATGTGGCGCAATTGCCGGAATTATTGGCGTGGGTATTAGAAAAAGACCTGCCCTTCAGCCTGAATTTCTATCGTGAAAACGCCTGTTCTGACGGAATTGCCGATTTGCGTTTCGAGGAAGAACGTTTTATCGAAGGAATGTTGGCGGCGTATAAAATGATTGAAGCGAACTTACCTCAGCGGAGTTTATTGGCGTCATTAGCGGATATGGCGAACTTTGCCGCGCCGCATTTGCGCCGGTGCAGCGTGGGGCATAGCTACCTTGTCTTCGATACCGAAGGCCGCGTGTCGAAATGCCAGATGCAGATTGACCGGCCTGTCGCGGATATTCGCTGCGACGATCCGCTTGGCGCAGTTCGCGCCGCAAAAGACGGCATCCGCAATCTCACGGTTGACGAAAAAGAAGGCTGTCAGGAGTGTCAGTGGAAATATTGGTGCGCGGGCGGCTGTCCGTTGGAAACCTATCGCATGACCAGCAGATACGATGTCAAATCGCCGCATTGTAATATTTACAAAGCGCTCTACCCGGAAGTTCTGAGATTGGAAGGCTTGCGGCTGTTGAAATATGCGGAGGAAAACAGCCAATAAAGTAACAACTTGACAATTTATCATCGTCGCTTATTATAGCGTTGTCGTAACCATTTCAGAACTGAGAACGTGAAACTCTATGATTGCCTTACATGACATCGAGCGCGTTGCCGAACATCTTGCAAAAGCTGTGAATGCTGAACAGGTGATTTTATTCGGTTCGTATGCTCGCGGCGATGCCAAGAACGACAGCGATGTTGATTTCTTGATTATCGTCCCAAGCAATTTGCCGCGTTTCAAGCGAAGCCGCGAACTATACGCTCTTTTTCGTCCCTATCCGTTCGCAATGGATTTAGTCGTCTATACGCCGCAGGAAATCGAGAACGGCAGGCGTTCTCCGGCCTCATTCGTATCAATCGTTTTGCGCGAAGGAAAAGTTTTGTATGATCATGGAAAATCAGAGGGAATTTGATATGAAACGTCCATCTCCGCTTTCCTACAACGATTACGCGCAAGGCATTCGAGCTTTGAGCCTTGACGAGCAATTACAGTTGCTTGAGTTGATCACGGCGTATGTGAGAATGAATATGGCGGTCAGACATGAGCGTCAGCCGCTTCGTCTATCCCAATTAAAACGCCGTGATTTACTGAAATGCGAACCTGAAGAACTCGTGGACGTCAAGGTGTGGGAATGAAACGAACCGAACAAAGGAAGAATCTGAATCGCGAGGTAAAAATGATATGAATTTTTCCATAGAGACTGAACAAGAAGATGATGGAAGATGGATTGCAGAAATTCCGGAAATTCCCGGGGTAATGACTTACGGCAAAACGCTGGAAGATGCGATTTTGAGAGTTCAAGCATTAGCGTTGCGCGTCTTGGCTGAACGTTTGGATCATGGCGAATCTATCCCTGAATTACGGGAGGTCTTTTCTGTTGCCGCATGAATCAACAATGGCCTTCTGCAAAAGCTAAACGAGTCCTTGCCGCGCTGCTTCGCATCGGATGGCGCATCAAACGTCAAACAGGTTCTCACCGCACTCTTTCTCGCCAGGAGTGGCCGGATTATGTCTTTGCGTTTCATGATGGGGATGAAATCGGCCGTCGTATGTTAGCGCGTATTGCAAAACAAACAGGTTTGAAACCCGACGATTTATAAACATGCGCTTGGAAATGCAACAAGAACAAGCACATAGCGTGAGGAAAATTCTCAAAGAAAAAGAACTCTACCTGCTCGTATTAGCGGGCGTGTTGTTCTTTTATCGCCCGCTGTTTCTTGGCGAAACGTTCTTTTTCCGCGATCTGCTGTATGATTTCATTCCGCAGAAGCAGATGTTGCTCGATTTCGCGAGCAGGGGGGAATGGCCGTTGTGGGACATCTACCGGCATGGCGGGCAGCCGTATTTCGCGGATCCGAACAATTCGGTCTTTCATCCGGCGAATCTGCTTTTTTTCGTCCTGCCATTTTTCCGGGCGTTCAATCTGATTCTTGTCGGCCATGCGCTGTTGTATTTGATTGCGGCGTATCTCCTGACGCGCGTTCTCGGATTTTCGCCGAAAGCGAGCCTGATTTCCGCCGCGATGTACGGCTTCTGCGGCTGTACGCTGTCGCTGATCAATCTGTACGGACGCTTTCTCGCCATGTCATATCTGCCGCTGCTGCTGCTCGGCTGGCATCTCTTTCTGTTAGAACGAAAACGGCGTTGGTTTGTCTTCAGCGTCATCTTTGGCGTATTGCAGGTGCTTTGCGGCGCACCGGAAGTCAATGTCATCTGCATGTTGACACTGTTGGGCTGGTCGCTCTGTTTTCCCTATCAACAACCACTTCTTCGCAAACTTGCGTTGTGGCTGCTACTGAATATCTTCGTGATCGGTATCGCCTCGATTCAGTTGTTCCCGACGATTGAAATGGCGTTGCACTCGTCGCGGGGCAGCGGAATGGAATATTGGGAATTCGCGTCAAGTTCGCTGCGATTAAAACGGCTGCCCGAAATCATTGTCCCGAATTTTTTTGGTTATGTTGATCAACTCCCATTCGAGACGTTTTACTGGGGCTACATTCTGCGGGACGGCTACGATTATCCGTATATTTTGAATATCTATTTCGGCGCGGTTGCGCTGCTGTTCGGCCTGTTTGGCGGCCTCGATTCCCGGCGCGACACGCTGCTGACACGCCCGTTGCGGCGGATGCTGCTGGGGATCTTTGTAACGGCGCTGCTGTTGAGTTTAGGCCGTTTTCTGCCAGGTTTCACGCTGGTGTATCGTATTCCGATGATCACGCTGTTCCGCTATCCGATCAAATTCCTGCTAGCCGGATTGCTGCCGCTCAGCCTGCTCACCGGATATGCAGCCGAGCAGATTTTCAGTGATTCGCAGCGCAATACACCACTGCGCCTTGCGCTGTATGTCTGTTCGACGTTCGCGATTGCGTTAGCTGCCGTGTTCGCGCTCATTCCGGCCTTTGCCGACCTCGCAATGCAATTCTTTTTCGAACATGCGCCGGACGAATTCATGACCGAGAGCTTGCGGCAGGCGTTGACGCACGTCGCGGCAGTGCTGCTGCTGACAACGCTCTGCGTTTGGATGATGCCATCGCGAACACGCCTTGCGCAATGGGGACTCGCAGGCATCATATTGTTCGATCTGCTGTTCGCGGGGATGAACATCAATCCATCCACGCCGGAAAAAATGCTGACCGAGATTCCGCCAGCGGTTCAGGTTGTCCGGCAGCAGATTGGCGGCGGGCGGCTCTTCCGCATGGATTCACCGCAAGATATTCAACTGTATGCGTCGTCAAGCGACATCATCTGGAGCTTTCGCTGGGGACTTGAAACGCTGGATCGCTATTTCGGCGCGTTCTATCGCCTGCCGGTCATCTTTCATGACGATTATGTCGGGTTAGCGCAGCGCCATATCGTTAATTTGAAAGGGATGGCGAAAACGCTTCCCTGGTCGCAAAAACTGCCGATTCTCAATATGAGCGGCGTTACGGCCATCATCACGCCCGAACGCCTTCAGATTGACGGCCTTGAGCATGTTTCCGAATTGCCCAATCGGAGCAATGCGTTATTTCATCTCTATCATTTGAACGCAAGTCGCATTCATTTTGTCACGAGTTGGGAGACCGCGCAAACGGATGAAGACACGATCTCGCGCGTAGCCTTTTCGTCGTTTAATCCGACGCGGCAGGTTGTGCTGCATCCGTATCAGCCGCCGATGCTCTTCGAGCGGCTGTCGCGCTGGCAGGCCGACTTGCCGACATTTCCCGCATCGCGGCAGCAGGAATGCGTGGCGGCGGAAATCACGCGAAAGACAGAAACAAGCCATGCTGCCGAATTTCAGGTGACATCATCCTGTGAAGGCTTCCTCGTCTTTTCAGAGCCATTTTATCCGGGGTGGCGCGTGTATGCAAATGGCGAGCGCCTGCCGATTTATCGAGCGAATTTGGCGTTTTCAGCCGTGTATCTACCACAAGGAACGTTTCACATCGAACGACGGTATTTGCCACTTTCATTGTTTTTCGGCGCGATTGTGTCTGTGGGATTTTTGGGAATCGGTGGCGTATTTTTGTCGAGACGCTCCATCGGGGCGTCTCGACAAAAAAATAATTAGCGCTGTGACAGAAAAAGATGGGTATCTTCTTTAGATATCTGCGCGATTTCCTGGCGGCGGGTTGTGCGCTCCACCACGCGAATGCGTCCTCTCGTGACTAATTTGGGTGACGCGCTCACAGACGCCGCGCCTGAAGAGAACGACGGCGTCACCGGATTCGTTTTTAATGCCTGAACATCCTGCCGAAGTT
>DF820460.1:649619-653567 GCA_000739515.1 Candidatus Moduliflexus flocculans | reverse complement strand
GCCGCGCCTGAAGAGAACGACGGCGTCACCGGATTCGTTTTTAATGCCTGAACATCCTGCCGAAGTTGGGCGATTTCGCTTTGCTGCTGCCGAATCTGTTCCGATTGCGTGGCGATCAATGCGTTCACATCGGCGTTTTCCGTAGTGGCCATTGCGATTTGCGACGACGGCTGGATGATGCGCATATTTTGCGAGGAGGCGATCATCTCTTGAAATTGCTGGATGGTCGTTTGCATATCCGCAATTGTCTGGCGCAGCAGGCGATTCTGCTGTTCCAATTGTTCCGTCTGTAACAGGGCTTGCTGGTATTTTTGTTCCCAATTCGTTTGGTTAGCGATGGCTTGCTGCAAGCGTTGTTCTAAGTCATTCATGCGAGCGAGCAAGGACGCGGTTACGTCGTCATTCACAGGTTGCGACGGTTTTTCGGCCACGCTCGGCGCATTTGTCAGCGCGTTGTCAATCACGTTGGACGGCAAAACAAGGCGTTCGACATGATTGCCAGAAAATTCTTGTTGCTGCGCTTCTTTGCTCTGAGATTGCAAATAGTAACTGCCGCTTTTGCGCGTTTGCTCCTGTGGCGGCTGTTTCAGCGGCATCGCATCCAGCAGCAGCGTCGGATCATCCGGCGGGCGGTTGGAGTATCGCACTGTGCCGCTCGCGTCTTTCCAACGGTAAATTTCCGCGGATGCCAGACCAGATGTCAGAAGAATCGCTCCGCTTAACGCCGCGATTGCCAGACCGTGAAATGCGTGGCGGGCGCGTTTCTCTTTTTTCATGCGTTTGCGAGAAAAAACACGTCTGATGTTCATAATTGCACCTCATTCGTTGATGGGACACTGAGTTAACCGGCTGATTCACTGCCTTGTTTAAAAAATTTTCGCCTAAAATTATACGAATTATCAAACGGTGTCAAGGAAAACCTTACGCTGTTTAGGGGCTATTCCGTTCTTGCCATATTTACGGGGCATTTAATCGGCGCTACTGGCACGAACCGAGGAGTTATCAATAGATTTTATCTTACTTCCGATAATGCCTCATTTTGCGCGTTGTTCCAAACCAGCCAATTTACAGCAGCGTTCCGATAATCGTCGTTCCACCCGTGACCACTTCATTCATTTTGATGTGCAACGCCGTGTTTTTCGGCAGAATCAGGTCAACTCGCGAGCCGAAACGAATCAGGCCGAAACGCTGTCCGCGTTCGTAAGTCGTGCCGGGTTTGGCATAGCAGACAATCCGGCGGGCGATGAGTCCGGCAATCTGTTTGACAAGAATTCTGACGGGGTTGCCATTGGCGGTTGACACGAGAATCACCGAATTTTGCTCATTCAGCAGCGAGGCTTTGTCTTCGAAGGCGGCGAGAAATTTGCCGGGATTGTAGATGACTTGCTCGACCGTGCCGGAGATTGGAGCGCGATTGATATGCACGTTAAAGACCGACATGAAGATGCTGACTTGCAGATAGGTCTCGTCGCCGAGCGCAGGGTAGCGCGTTTCTTCGATCTTAATAATTTTGCCGTCCGCCGGGCAGATAATTAGGTTGTCGCCTTGTGGAATCTCGCGTTCGGGATCACGGAAAAATCCCGCCACGCAGAAGGCGAGAATGGCGCATATCCAGAACCAGACGCCGAGCCGGGTTTGCGGAAACAAGAGCAACACAATGGCGAGCAGTAACGGCGGAAATAAAAACGGGAAACTTTCTTTGGCGATAGGAAAACGCATAACGTGAAATAATAGAACACTGATTTGGCTGATTGGACTGGTTTTCTCTGATATTCTTTGAACATGCTATCGTCTCCCGCCGGTGTTGGAGCAAGAAGCACAATGTATCCATCAGTGAAAATCAGTCCAATCAACCAAATCAGTGTTCTATTACAAAGATCAATACAAAAAAGCCTCTCTGACAGGCAACGCTGTCGGAGAGGCTATTAAGTTCGGCATTGCGTACTCTTATAATTTCGGGCTTTCTTCCTCTAATTTTTCTTCATCCCAGTCCATGCTTTCTGCGGTAATATTGGAATCGCGGAATTTAGCGTGGAGTTTTTTAATCTGGGCTTTGCGATTCGGGTCTTTTTCAATTTCGACAAAGCGGGTCAGCACATATTCCAGAATTCTGCATTCATGCATTGAAAGCTGCGGCGTCATTTCCATAGCAGTTCTCCCTTTTCAAAAACAGCCATTCCAGGCGGTTGAAATGGCGATAGATATTTATGATAACATTATCGCGACCTGATTTCTTTCACTATTGGCATATCTTCGCCTTCATGAGGATAACTCTTGAGAATGTCAAGAAATTTCGCTATACAGACCTCACAGGTTTCCAAAACCTGTGAGGTCTCTGGGTGTTTACGCTTTCGAAGCGTCGAGAACCGCCCCGTTCGCGGCGCTGGTAACGAGCCGTTGATACCTCGCCAACCAGCCCTTGGTGAATTTCGGCGGACGCGGCGTCCAAGCTGCGCGGCGCGCTGCTAATTCCGCGTCGTCCACTAATAATTCCAACTTTCTGGCCGGAATGTCAATTTCAATCTGGTCGCCGTCTTTGACGAGCGCAATCGCGCCGCAGTCCGCTGCTTCCGGCGACACGTGACCGATGCTCAGGTTGCGCGTACCGCCAGAGAAGCGTCCGTCAGTGATAATGGCGATTTTGTCGCCAAGCCCAGAGCCGGCCACTGCCGCTGTCAATGATAACGATTCGCGCATTCCCGGTCCGCCTTTCGGCCCTTCGTTGCGGACAATCAGCACATCTTTCGGCGCGACTTTGCCCGCGAACAAATAGGCCATCGCGTCGTCTTCGCATTCGAACACGCGGGCTGTGCCGATGAATTGCAGCATTTCCTGCGACACCGCGCCGCTCTTTACGACCGCGCCTTCCGTCGCTAACGAGCCTTTTAATACGACAATGCCGCCCTCTTTGCGAATTGGGTTATCGAGCGGATGGATGACTGTCGGGTCGCCAATCGGCGTTTTTTGAAGTAATTCGGCGACTGTTTGGCCGCTGACCGTCAAGCAATCTTTATTCACAAGCGGTTCAAGGCTTTTCATCATCGCCTGAATGCCGCCCGCATGTTCCAAATCTTCCATCATGTTCGTTCCCGCCGGATTCATCGAAGCAAGCTGAGGCGTTTCGCGGCTCAGGCGGTCAAAATCCGCTAATGTGATATCCACTTCGGCGGCGTGGGCAATCGCGGGAATATGCAACGTCGTGTTGGTCGAGCCGCCAAGCGCCAAATCCATGCGGATCGCGTTTTCCAACGATTTCCGCGTCACGATCTGGCGGCTGGTGATGTTTTGGCGCACGAGGTCAACAATCCGTTCTCCGGCGACCTGCGCGATTCGCGCTTTTCGCGCCGTTCCGGCCAATGCGGTCGCCGTTCCCGGCAGGCTCAAGCCCATCGCTTCGCTCAAGCAGGCCATTGTATTGGCCGTGTACAAGCCCTGGCACGAGCCTTCGCCCGGGCAGGCCTCCATTTCCAATTCGGCGGCGTCTTCGGCGCTCATCTTTCCAGCCTGACACAGCCCGACCGCTTCGAATGTGTCAGTGACGAGCGACAGGCGGCGGCCATGATAATAGCCGGAGTGCATCGGGCCGGCGGTGACGACAATGGACGGAATATCGAGACGACAGGCGGCCATAATCATGCCGGGCGTGATCTTGTCGCAGTTCGTCAGCAATACGAGGCCGTCAAGCTGGTGCGCCTGCACGATGGATTCGATGATGTCTGCAATCAGTTCGCGAGACGGAAGCGAGTAGTGCATCCCGGAATGCCCCATCGCGATGCCGTCGCAGATGCCGGGCACAGAAAATAAAAATGGAACGCCGCCGCCGGAGCAGACGCCCCATTCGATTTTGCGTTCTAATGCCCGCATCCCGATATGGCCGGGAATCAGGTCGGTAAAACTGGAACAGAGGCCGATAAACGGCTTCTGGATTTGTTCGGGACGAACGCCGGT
>DF820460.1:639192-649514 GCA_000739515.1 Candidatus Moduliflexus flocculans | reverse complement strand
TCAGGTCGGTAAAACTGGAACAGAGGCCGATAAACGGCTTCTGGATTTGTTCGGGACGAACGCCGGTGGCATAGAGCAGTGCCCGGTTTGGCATTCGTTCGAGTCCTTGCGTAATTTGATCGCTGCGCATAAAAAGAGAACGACAACGCATGGCGGCGGACACAATCGTTCCAGATGTTGAAACATCTGTCTATATTCCGTTGCCGCTTCGCGGCACAACCGCCCTGAAAGGGCGATGGCGTATAGACAGAGGTTTCAACCTCTGAAAAAATCGTTCTCGCCGTATGCGCTGCCGTGATTCAACGTGTTAATAATCAATAACCGCGTCCGCCTACGCCTTTGGTGTCGCCAGTGATTTGTTTGGCGGTTTCATGCGGGCGGAGGCTGCGGGTCGCTTTGCCAGCCAGCCACATTTCAGAGTTGCCCATTTCGGCAAGTTCTTTGCCGAGGTCTTCGTTATAGGTCGGCTTGCCGCAAGTTTCTAAGACGCGGGCGGTTTCCGCGCCGGAAGCAACGCGCTGATAGAGTTCTTCGAACACCGGCAGGACAGCGGCTTTGAATTTCGGTTTCCAATCCAATGCGCCGCGCTGCGCGGTGGTCGAGCAGTTGGAATACATCCAATCCATGCCGTTTTCGCCGACAAGGCGGATCAGGCTTTCAGTCAATTCTTCAACGGTTTCGTTGAACGCTTCGCTCGGCGAATGACCATTCTGGCGCAGCACTTGATATTGCGCTTCCATAATGCCCGCCAACGCGCCCATCAACACGCCACGTTCGCCGGTCAGATCGCTGAACACTTCCTGTTTGAAGGTTGTCGGGAACAGGTAACCTGAACCGACAGCGATGCCAACGGCAAGGCAGCGGTCTTTGGCGCGGCCTGTGAAATCCTGCTCAACGGCGAAACTGGAGTTGATACCTGCGCCAGAGAGGAAATTGCGGCGGACGGACGTGCCAGAGCCTTTCGGCGCCACCATAATCACATCCACGTTATTCGGTGGAATGACGCCGGTTTGATCTTTATACACAATCGAAAAACCGTGCGAAAAATAGAGCGCGTCGCCCGGATTCAAACACGGTTTGATGACCGGCCAGATAGCACGTTGTGCGGCATCGGAGACAAGCATCTGGATAATTGTGCCGCGTTTGGCGGCTTCTTCCATCTCGAACAGCGTTTTGCCCGGTTCCCAGCCATCGGCAATGGCGCGATCCCAATCCCTCTGGAATTTCGAGGATTGCCCGATAATCACGTTAAACCCGTTATCGCGCATGTTCAACGATTGCGCCGGGCCTTGCACGCCATAGCCGATGACGGCAATTGTTTCGTTTTTCAAAATTTCGCGAGCCTTTTCCATCGGGAACTCTTCGCGCGTGATGACTTCTTCTTTTACTCCGCCAAAATCAATAATCGCCATACTTCATTTCCTCCTCGTAATGGTTATCTTTGAGTGAACAACAACGCCCGCGTCAACGGGCAGGGAATACAGTTGTCAGACACCTTCGAGGTGTCTGACAGCTTTTTTTGAAGCTTACGCCGCCTGATTCGGCTGCAAGCCGCGCAACATCGCAACTTTGCCGGTTCGGGCGATTTCTTTGATGCCGAACGGGGTCAACATGGTAATAAACGCATTGATTTTCCCCTCTTCGCCGGTCAATTCAACCGTAAATTCCTTGAGGGATACGTCAACAATTTTTCCGCGAAAAATGTCAACAATATTGAGCAGTTCAGAGCGCGAGGCTGGTTCGGCGTTGACTTTCAGCAGCACCATTTCGCGTTCGATATACGTGCGATCCGTCAAATCGCTGACTTTGATAATATCAATCAATCGGCGCAGTTGTTTGATGATCTGTTCCACAATCATGTCATCGCCGCTGACGATGATGGTCATGCGCGACACTTCCGGGTCGGTCGTCTCGCCGACTGACAGGCTTTCGATGTTATAGCCTTTGGCGCTGAACAAGCTGGCCACGCGAGCCAACACGCCGAATTTATTTTCGACTAACACGCTGATCGTATGTTTCATGGGGTCTCTTTTACGAAGACTTCCGAGGTTTTAAAAACCTCGGAAGTCTCGCGGGAAATTCGTTAATAAATCGGCGCAATTTTGCTTCTGAATTGGAGCGCGACCACGCCGGTGCGTCCCATTTCTTCGATGCCAAAGGGCGAAAGCAGATTGATAATTGAGTTAATCTGGCGCGAATTGCCAGTCACTTCCAGCATGATCGCGTCTTCGGCCATATCCACGATTTTGGCGCTGAACACATCGGCGATTTCGATGATTTTGGAACGAGTTTCCTGATTCGCTTTCACCGCGATAATCGCGAGTTCCCGCGCCACTGATTCGTTATGTTTCAAGGCTTTGACCTTAATGACATCCACTAATTTCTGGCACTGTTTGACGACCTGCTCCAAAATGCGATGATCGCCGGTCACGACAATCGTGATGCGGGTGATGTCGGGATTTTCGGTAATGCCTGCGGAAATGCTTTCAATATTATAGCCGCGCCGCGTGAATAACCCGGCCACATGAGAAAGCACGCCTGCGTGGTTTCTGACAAGCATTGAAAGCGTATATTGTCGCACTTCTGGTTCGTGAACAATTGGTTCTTGATTCATACGCATGAGGTCACGAGAAAGCTGTCAGACACCGTAATGGTGTCTGACAGCGTGTTCATAACCATGAGTCATGACAGTTAGCCGATAGTTTCATGCACAGATTTCCCTGATGGAATCATGGGATAGACGTTTTCTTCTTTTTCGACAAGACAATGAATCAGCACCGGCCCCGGCGTATCCAATGCGCTGCGAATCGCTGGAACGACTTCATCCGGCTTCGTGATTTTCAGCGCTTGCAGGCCGTACCCTTTCGCAATCGCGACAAAATCGGGATTGCCCGCTTCGAGGAATGTTTCGGAGTAACGCCGGTCGAAAAAGAATTCCTGCCACTGCCGCACCATGCCGAGATAACCATTGTCGAACAGGAAAATTTTGATCGGGATACGATGATATGCCGCGGTTGCAAGTTCTTGAATGTTCATCTGGAAACTGCCGTCGCCAGTGATGCAGATGACCGTTCGTTTCGGCTGACCAAGTTGCGCTCCGATGGCCGATGGCGTACAATAGCCCATCGTGCCGAGTCCGCCGGATGTGACCCAACTGCGCGGATGCTTGATACAGCAGTATTGCGCCGCCCACATTTGATGCTGTCCGACGCCGGTTGTGATAATCGCCTCGCCTTTGGTGATTTCAGAAATCTGCTCAAGCACGTATTGCGGCTTAATCGTGGTATCGCTTTTTGTGTAAGTCAATGGATATTGCTGCTTCCAGGCCGCAATTTGTTCCATCCAGGCGGCGCGTGGCGAAAATTCGAGACCATTCATCCGCTCTAACAACTGCGCTAACACGGTTTTCAGATTGCCAACGAGCGCGAGATGCGGATGCACGACTTTGCCATGCTCCGCAGGATCAATGTCTATGTGAATAATTTTCGCGTTAGTTGCAAATTTCGACACATCGCCGGTCACGCGATCATCGAATCTCGCGCCTGCGGAAATCAGTAAATCAGCCTTGTCAATCGCCTCATTCGCGTAGCGCGTGCCGTGCATTCCCGGCATCCCCAAAAAGAGCGGATCGTCGCCGGGAAATTCGCCTAATCCCATCAGCGTCGTCGTCGTCGGGAGATTGGCTTGCCGCGCAAGCTGGCGCACTTCTTCCGACGCGCCGGATAACGCGCAGCCGCCGCCGACATACAGCACCGGGCGTTCCGCCGTCCGCAGCCATTCCACAACCTTCTCCAACTGTTTATCATAATGATGGGTCGTCTCCGGCTTATACTTCAGCAGCGGAATCGGAATCTCCGCGTCAGGATCGTATTCGAGAGACGCAAACTGCACGTCTTTCGGCACGTCAATCAACACCGGGCCGGGGCGTCCGATGGTTGCGACATAAAACGCTTCCGCGAATGTTTCCGGCAATTGCGCGATGTTTTTGACTAAATAATTGTATTTCGTGACCGGAATCGTGACGCCATAAATATCAGCTTCTTGAAAGGCATCCGTGCCAATGGAGCGGGTCGTGACCTGCCCGGTAATTGCCACGAGCGGAATCGAATCGAGCAGCGCATTGGCTAACCCCGTCACAAGATTGGTCGCGCCGGGGCCTGAGGTCGCGAACACCACGCCCGGCCTGCCGGTGACTCTCGCATAGGCGTCCGCCGCATGGCACGCGCCTTGCTCGTGCTTGGTTAAAATGTGGCGGATACCGCTTTGATACAGGCTGTCGTAAATCGGCATGATCGCGCCGCCAGGATACCCGAAAATCAGGTCAACGCCTTGCCTTTTTAATAACTGGATTACCAACTCGGAACCAGTAATTTTCATGATGCTTCCTCCTGTTTTGCGCAAACCACTAAACACACAAAATACACGGAAAAATTTTACTGCGTTCGTCTCCCGATGCCCTCATCAGCAAGACGAGCGCCAATGCTTGCGCTGCCACGCATGAAATCGCCATAACCATGAACATCTTTTCGTGTATTTTGTGTGTTTCGTGGTTACGATTCGATCAGCATATCCGCGATGCCCGCGCCTGCAGGCACCATCGGGAACACCTTTTCTTCTTCGTTCACAATCACATCCACTAACACCGGGCCGGGGGTCGCAAACGCTTCTTGCAATTTCGAGCGCAATTCCGCCGGATCGCTGATGCGAATGCCGACCGCGCCGTAGGCTTCGGCAAGCTTGACAAAATCCGGGAAATACGCACCGCTCGAATGTTTTAAGCAGGAATGGCAGAGTCGTTCGCCAAAAAAGAGGTCTTGCCATTGCCGAATCATGCCGAGATGCCCGTTGTTGCAGATGACGACTTTGACCGGGAAATCGCCGCAGACGGCGGTCGCGAGTTCCTGCGAGACCATCTGAAAACTGCCATCTCCGGCAATATCAATCACGAGCTTATCCGGGCAGCCCGCCTGCGCTCCGATAGCCGCCGGAAAGCCGAATCCCATGACGCCCAGTCCGCCAGACGAAATGAACGAACGCGGACGCCGGTAGAGGCCGTAGAGCGACGCCCACATCTGATGCTGGCCGACTTCGGTAGTGATAATCGCTTCGCCGTTTGTCAATTCGGCGATGGTTTCCACCACTTCCTGCGGCTTGATTTGTCCTGCGACTTTTTTATACGTCAGCGGCTTGTCCGCTTTCCAGACGGCGATTTGTTTATGCCAATCAGCGTAATCCCCGCCCTGGACAACCTTATTCAGCTCGACCAGCACGTTTTTGACATCGCCGACAATCGGAATATCCACTTTGATCGTTTTGCTGATGGCTGACGGGTCAATGTCAATATGAATAATGGTCGCGTTCGGCGCAAATTCCTTCAAATTGCCGGTCACGCGGTCATCGAAACGCGAGCCGATGGCGACGAGCAGATCGCAGCCGGTAACGGCGAGGTTGGCGTATTGCGTGCCGTGCATCCCCAACATGCCGAGGAAAAGCGGATCGTCGGTCGGATACCCGCCCATGCCCATCAACGTCGTCGTAATCGGCATGTTCGTTTTCTGGATGAATTCGCGCAGTTGCTCCGCCGCGTTCGAGGTGATGACGCCGCCGCCTGCATACGCCACCGGGCATTTCGCCGCTTTGATCGCGTCCGCCGCCCGCGTAATCTGGCGGGCATTGCCGTAGTAATTCGGATTGTAGCCGCGAATTTTGATTTCTTCTGGATAGACGAATTCCGTTTCAGACATGAGAATATCTTTCGGCATATCCACCAGCACCGGGCCGGGGCGGCCTGTGCGGGCGATATGGAACGCCGAGCGGATCGTGGTCGCGAAATCGTTGACTTCTTTCACGAGATAATTATGTTTGGTGACTGACCGCGTGATACCGACAATATCGGCTTCCTGAAAGGCGTCGTTGCCGATCATCAGGCGCGGCACCTGGCCGGTAAACGCGACGACCGGCACGGAATCCATAAACGCATCCGTGACGCCAGTCACAATATTCGTCGCGCCTGGCCCGGAGGTCACGAGGCAGACGCCGACTTTCCCGGTGGCGCGGGCGTAACCGGTGGCGGCATGGATTGCCCCCTGCTCATGACGCACTAACACGTAACGAATGCCGTATTCTTCGATTTGATCATGTACGGACAAAATCACTGCGCCGGGGTAGCCAAACACGAATTCCACCCCTTCGCGCTTCCAACATTCCAATAAAATACGCGCTCCTGTCATTTTCATAGGTACAATCTCCCGAAACATGGCGTAATGAAGGTTGAGTCAACATCATCATTCCATGTGTCCGGTTTCGGCATCGTAAATATAAAAAAACCCCGACATCATTCGAGAACCGTTCGGTTCATTCTCTGAAATTTTATGATGTCGGGGTTGGAATAAGCCTGTCAGATAACCATCCGTTTACTGTGTCGGATGCTGTTTGCTTTGGTATTCCTTCACCATCTCCGCCATCTTATCTTTCAGGTGCAGTTTATCGACCTTCAGTTGTTTTTCCTCGACCTCTTCTTCCGGGGTCAAAAACCGTTGTTCCTCAAGGTGACTAATTCGTTCGTCCAATTCGCGATGTTTGCGGTAAATTCGCGCAAACTCTTCATTTTCGTTTTTCAAAATCTCTTTTGCCTCTTCGAAAGATACAGTGACAGATGACATGAGACTCCTCCTTCATGAATTCTGGTTAGACATTGCCGAGTCCTCTACTGCGATGAAACTTTTACGTCTTATGTTTCCGCTTCTGATTTTGTCAAGCGAAAATGCTGACGACCCTAAGAAAAAATCGAGGGCGAATGATAGAGATAGGGCGAATTAGAAGGAAATTCATGGGATTATCAATGGTTTTTTTCCTAATTTTCCCTGCGTTGCTGCTCGATTTCTTCGGAGAGAAAAATTTTTTGGTATAAATCTTCGCCATAGCTGGTTTGCAGCGGGCGGCCTTCAATGATTTTAAACGTTCGGCTGCCGTCATCCTGCCGTTCTGCGCGGAGGAAAATCGCGTCATCCATGCGTTTCTCATAAAATCCCCCGGCAAATTCGTAGAGATGCGTGACAAAGAAGACTTTGATGCGTTTTTCCAATAAGGCGCACACAATTTGACGGGCAATTTCCGAGCCTTCACGCTCATTGGTGGCGGCAAACGATTCATTGAACAGCAATATCGAATTGGAGGTGATCTGGTTGGCGATCTCGTTCATGCGTCTGAGTTCCTCATCGAATTTTCCGCTGCGCATCGAGGCATCTTCTTCGCGCTTGAAATGCGTGAACAGGCCGTTGCACACATTGACGCAGAAGAATTCTGCTGGCGCGAACATGCCGCATTGCGTCATTAACTGGGCGATGCCAATGCTGCGCAAAAATGTCGTTTTGCCGCCTTGATTCGCGCCTGTGATGATAAAGAGGTTCTTCCGATCGGCCTCGCCATCATTGCCGACAACTTTTTGATCTTTCGTCAGCGCCAGACAGACGTCATACAGGCCGCGAAAGGCGTGGCGGCGTTCTTCGACAGGCGCGGGGAGCGGGAGGCAGGTCGGCGCGCCCAATCGAGCGAGATACGCATGCGCGTTCAGGCAGCCGATATAAAACGCCAATTCCGTCCGCAACATGGTGAAAAAGCTGAGAATATGGTCATTCGACTGAGCGAGCGCGTTCGCCGCAAGATTGACACCCCTGTCTCGCAGCGTGGAAAGCGCTTTGGCGCCGCTTTCGTCGCGGTCGCTGATATAAAAGCCGTAAGTGGGCGGTTTCGTCCCGAACATCCGCGCAAACCATCCTTGCCGGTCATGCGGTTTGCGCAGAATATAATTCGCGCCTTTGTTGCCTTGTTCCAACTCCGCGCTGATGAGCACGCCGTCACGGAATTTCAATTCCCGCAAATGATAATTGATCGTGGCAAAATAGTCATCGTTCAATTCTCGGCGGAGCATCGAAAACAAGGTCGTAAATCCCTCTGACTTGAACAGCTTTGCCTTGTCATCGGCGACGCGTTTCAGGCGCTTCAACATCTCGACAAACATGTGCAGCACGTCAACAGATCGGCTCAATATGGCATCGGGATAATCGCGGAGAATGCTCCAGAAATTTTTCCTCTCGCTCTCGATAGTTTCGACCGCAAGCGCGTACATATCTCTGACAATCTCCTCATTGCTCAGGCAATCCTGAAAAATCTGCTGGCGATAGAGAATGTCGCCTGGCTCGGTCAGGCTTGACAACACCGCGCTTTGGGCGACGCTGTACAAAAACTCGTCGTCGAGCGCCATCGCGTGAAACAACGTGGAGAGTTCCAAATCCTGAATCAGATCGTCTCCATTGGGAGGAAGAGGTTTTTTGAGATCAAAATCGCGATCTCGATACATCAAAAACGCTTTCATGAGACGATGCGCTCCTTTAACGCGTCATAGGTCAGACGGTATTTTTCAGCAATCGAGATCGCATACGCTAAGCCATCAGCATGTTTTCTGATGACTTTATATGTGCGCAAGGCCGGATTCTCCGGCACAATCGTGCTGACCATGCTGACTGTTGTTTCGCTGAGCGACGCTAATTCATCGAGAAAGGTGACGCAAGCGCATAACGCGTCTAATTGCATAATCTGTTCCATGACCTTCCGAATTAAAAAAATGGCGTCTTTCAGCGCGGTGGAGGTAAAGACTTCATTCATGATAATAATGCTGTTGGGCGTCGCCTGTTTGAGAATCTCGCGCATTCTGACTAAATCGTCCTGAAGCTTGCCGCGCAAATTGGCGAGATTCTCTTCTTGCTCGAAATGCGTGAAAAGCCTGTCGAACAAAAACAATTGCGCGTCGCGCCCCGGCACGGGGCAGCCGAGACTGGCGAGATAGTGAATCTGTCCGAAGGCGCGGGCGAATGTGGTCTTGCCGCCCTGATTCGGTCCGGTGATGATAAAAATGCGCTCCTGGCCGTTCAGGAAAAAATCATTGCAAACGACCATCGCGTTTTCAAGCCGCAATTTATTGGCCAACGCGAGATCAAAGCCGTCATAATTATAAATCTCTTTGTGATCTTCAGACATGCGCGGATAACAAAAATTTAATCCGGCACGTTTGAAAACAGCGATAAATTCCAGATAGGAGAGGTAGAATTGAATCTCGCGATCGAACGCGCCGATTTTCTCGTCAACATAATCGCGATGCTCTTCGCAATACTGATCGAGATGGCCGAAAATGTCGGGATATAAGCGGACGACGGCATCCAGGATTTGCGCTTCGACATGATTCATTTCCGCCTCGGAGCGAAATTTCACGGCGTAATTTTTCACGGCGCCTTGCTTAAATTTTTCGAACGTCTGCTCTACTTCAGCGCTATAATCGCTTTCAGAGGCATATTGGCGTACTTTGATGGAATTGCCATTGATTAGCACGCAATAGCGCACGGTGGCGAAATCGGCTTTTAGCTGCGCCGTTTCCGCTTGCAGCGCGGTAAAATGCGCTGACGCAGCGTAATGTGCGACGTAATCGCGAAACGCCAGCAGCCCGCGCGCGCAGATGTTCCGTCGAGAGATCGCGGCTCAGGTGAAGCACGGCTTCGCAGTAGGTCTCGACTGCATCTAAAAACCATCGCTTTTTCTGATAGGGGTAATACAGCTTTTCCGCAAGCGCAAGATGCCCGCGCATGACCCGTATTTTCTGTGCAAACGTCGTGAGGCTCTCAAAAAGCGTCTTTTGTTCAATATCGCGGAAAATCTCGTGCCGATACAAGATAGCCTCGTGATTGCGCAGCGATCTATAGAAAAACGGCGGCAAGCGATACTCCTGCTTGCCAAGCGTGGCGGCGTCTATAATTTGATCGAGATTCAAATCCGCGAAAAACGGTGGCACGTTCTCCGTTTCTAACGGGATCCCGTGTTCGGGTTTTTCATAAAGAATGCTATAAAATGCCATCATGCCAACACTCCAATCACACATCATTGGTATCAATTCGCATCGTTCAGATTGTTCAGCATTTTTTTCTCAAAGATACGCTGATATACATCTGGCCATAGCTGGTTTGCAACGGTTTGTCTTCGATTAATTTGAAGGTGCGCTTGCCGTCGGATTGTCGTTCAGCCCTGAGAAAATAGGCATTCCCTCGCTGGTTGTCATAAAAACGATGAGCGAAATCGTAGAGATGTGACACGAAAAAAATTTTGATCTGCTGTTCTAATAAGGCGGTGACAATCTGTCTGGCAATCTCCGATCCCTCGCGTTCGTTCGTCGCCGCAAATGATTCACTGATGTTACGCAGCGCCGCCGACAATTCCCCTCCTGGGAGGGGCAAGGGGTGGGTTCGTCCGTGAGTGATTGCTCGTGTCAAGAACCC
>DF820460.1:608486-639131 GCA_000739515.1 Candidatus Moduliflexus flocculans | reverse complement strand
CTGATGTTACGCAGCGCCGCCGACAATTCCCCTCCTGGGAGGGGCAAGGGGTGGGTTCGTCCGTGAGTGATTGCTCGTGTCAAGAACCCACCCCCAACCCCTCCCCGGAGGGGAGTATGCGGTCATTCGTCTCGAATCGGCTGCGTAACATGAGTGATTCATTGAATAGGATCAAGGAATGCGACGTTACCATGTCAACGATGCCATTCATGCGGTGTAGTTCTTCATCGAGTTTTCCGCTGGTCATCGTGGCGTCTTCCTGGCGCTTGTAATGCGTGAACAGACCCTCGCAGATATTGGCGCAGAACGATTCGGCGGGAGCGAACATCCCGCATTGCATCATCAATTGCGCGACGCCGATGCTCCGCAAAAATGTTGATTTTCCTCCCTGATTCGCTCCCGTAATGATCACAACGTCTTTGCGGTCAGCGTGTATCACGTTGCCGACGACGCTGCGCCGCATGGTTAAGGCTAAACAAACATCATACAACCCTTGCGCAAGATGCTGGCGCGCGTTCGAGTCCACAGGCTGCGGAAAGCAGATCGGCTGGCCGAGTTGGACAAGCTGTTCGTATAAGTTCAAACACCCGATGTAAAACGCCAATTCGATGCGCAGCATGGTAAAAAAATTGTCAATATGTTCAGCGGATTGGGCGACGGCATTCGCCACCAAATTGATTCCAATGTTTTGTAATTCCGACAGCACTCTCGCGCCATGATCATCGCGGGGATGCAGGCTGAATTTATAGACAGATGATTGTTTCGCTCTTATCCGCTGAAACCAATGCCGCTTTTTGTCGTGCGGTTTTCGCAGGATGTAATGCGCGCCTTCATTCCCCGCTCCCAATTTCGCGCTGAGTAACACGCCGTCGCGAAATTTTAGACTCCTGAGATGCGTCTGGATCGTCGCGAAATAGTTATCATCCAACTCTTTTTTTATCATCGCGAAAAACGTGGCAAACCCTTCAGACTCAAATTGCTCCGCATGTTCGTTGGCGATCCGCCTGAGTTTTTTCAACAGTTCCACAAACATCTGGAGCATCGCGACAGTACTACTCAGAATGGACGCTGGCGAGATTCTAAAAATGCTCAGCCAATCCCGTTGCTTGTTGGTGACCGATTCGATTGAGATTTGATACATCTCTCTGACCAGAGACGCATTCTTCAGGCAATCCTTCAGAATGGCCTGGCGATAGCGGATCGTCTCCGGGTCGCGCACTCCGCATAATAGCGCGGTTCTGGCGATATCGAAAACCAGTTGATCCCCTGCCGCCATGGCGTTGAACAACGTGTGCAATTCCAAATCCTGCGTCAGCGTTTGTTCCTGTGCGGGGAGATTCTGTTTGGCGTCAAAATCACGATCACGGTACATGAGAAAGACATTCATGCAGCAAAACGCTCCTTGATACAGGCATAAGTTAGACGGTATTTTTCGGCGATTGAGAGGGCATACGCCAATCCGTCAGGCGGTTTCCTGACAATTTTATAGGTACGCAGCGTCGGATTTTCAGGAACAACCGTGCTGACCATACTGATCGTTTTTGCGCCGAGTGACGCCAACTCATCCATAAAAGTGACGCAGACGCATAATCCGTCCAGTTCGATAATGCGCGCCATAATCTTTTTGCTTAAAAACACGGCGTCTTCCAGAGTGGTGGACGTGAAAATTTCATTCATGATAATGAGGCTGTGAGAGGTCGCCTGCTCTAAAATCGCATGTATCCTGACCAATTCATCTTGCAGTTTCCCGCGCAGATTGGAAATATCCTCTTCTTTCTCGAAATGAGTCAACAGCCGATCACACAGAAACAATCGCGCCTTTCTCCCTGGAACGAGCAAGCCCAGGCTTGCTAAATAGTGCAATTGCCCGAACATGCGGGCGAACGTCGTTTTGCCGCCCTGATTCGGGCCGGAGACGATAATGATACGTTCCGCTCCTTTCAGCGAAAAATCATTGCATACGACAGGCGCATGTTCGATCATCTGCTTATAAGCCAGCGCGAGATCGAACCCGGCGTAGTCATGCACATCTTTCGAGGTCGTGGCGATCTCTGGATAACAAAAATTCAGGCCAGTTTGCTGGATGTTGGCAACATACTCTCTATACGCAATATAAAATTGGATTTCGCGATCAAACATCGAGATCGTTGCGTCCAGATACTCGTGATGTTGCTCGCAATATTGGTCTAAATGGGCAAAGATGGCGGGATGTAATTTGGCGACAAACTCCAGAATTTTGGCTTCGACATGCCCCATGCCCGCCCTCAGCGCAAGTTTTGCGCGATAATCCTTCACGTTGCCCCGGTGAAATTTTTTGAATATTTCTTCCACCTCAACGGTATAATCGCTCTCGAGTTCGTATGTGCGCACTTTCACGCAGTTGCCCTTGATCAGGATACAATATTCGATGGTTGCCAGATCGGTTTTGAGCTTGTTCGTTTCGGTCAACAACGACATAAACGCATCCGAATTCGCATACGCTGTTAGATAGTCGCGAAAGGCCGTCAGACCGCGCGATTGGAGATCGAACCTGTTCATATCCTGCGCTAAGTTTGCCACCGCATCGCAATAAAGGTTCACCGCTTCTAAAAACCAACCGGCCTGATGGTAGTGATAGTACAATTTTTCGATAAGCCGGAGATAGCTGCGCATGCCGCTCATTTTGGTCGCAAACGCTTTGAGACATTCTACCAGCATCTCATTTTCAAGGTCGCGCGCAACTTGCTGACGGTACATGATGGCATGGCGGTCTGTTAAGGGCGCGTAAAAAAATGAGCGAAGCTGATACTCCTGCTTTCCTTTTGTGACAGACTCGACCACCTGATCGAGGTTTAAGTCGGCAAAAAATGCAGGTGCATTCTCTCCGGCCTGCTGTGGCCGTTGTTCGGATGTCTCATACAAAATGCTATAAAACGACATAAGGTAACGCTCCTCCAGAGTGGATGGCTGTTCGGTTTCAGGGAACGCTGCTATCCGTAAACTCAGAAGCTGTGTTAAACGTTGACTGCTCCAGGAGTACGAAATCTTGATTTCGCTTGTCAATCAGGTCAAATCAAGATTTGACACTCCTTGCTCTCGTTCACTGAGCTTGTCGAAGGGAATGCTTCGTAGAGAACTTCACAGCCCTGCCTCCAACGTGATGGCGCGGCATGTTCGCTCGTTTCGCCAAACGGCGTCGCCTCACTGTTGAGAGCAGTCCTCGTCTTTCATTCGTTCGTAGCGTTCGCAAAACGGCACATTGCGCTCGTAGCCTCTGAGTTTATTCAATTCAATGTCGAATCCATGTTTGCAGTAATAGCCAATAATCAATTCCTGCCCTTCGAACGTATCTGTCCTCGCGGTAAAATGCTGGCAGCAATCTTGTTGACACCGTACCATGTCTTTTTCCTCCTTATGCTGTCGGCGATGCCTGGGCGCGACTGATTGACCAGAGCAACGGGATCGCGGCAAGTTGAATCGCGACTGAAAAGATAATGACCAGCGGCAGGGAAATATCGTAGAGAATGCCTAATAACGCGCTGCCGCAAAACCACGCCACGCCGAAGCCGGTATTAAAAATGCCGTAGGCCGCGCCGCGACGATTCGCCGAAACCATTCCAGCCACTGCTGCCCGCATGATTGACTCTTGCGCTCCCATGCCAATACCCCAGATCACCATGCCGAACAGCGCGAGCGAGAAATTGCCGAGGAAGACGCACGGAGCAAACCCGGCGGCGATGAACGCGGCGATCAGCATGACTTTCAAGCCGATGCGGTCGAAAAAATACCCGCAGATTAAGGCGGCAATGGCATCTACTCCCATCGCAATTGCGTAGAAGATCGGAATCCAGAGGGGCGGGATGCTCGCATTTTTCCCGAAATGATAGGCGATTAAGGGGAAATCGGCGAACCCGGCCGCAATCAGGGCGACTGCCGCTAAATAGAGCCAGAAATGGCGATCAAATCCTTTCGTTGCCAATTCAGCTGTATGCGTTTCTAAGTCGCGAGGGCGCGGATAGAGCGTTCGCGCAACAAGCACGACGCCGATTGCTAACAGCGCTGGCACAAGGAGTATGCCGAAACTAGCCTGATAGCTCCCAGTGGAGCGCAGCACGAAGGCCACGAGCAACGGCCCAAGCATTGCGCCGATCTGATCCATCGCTTCATGAAGGCCAAATCCCCATCCTCTCCCGATTTCTTTTGTTGCGTGAGAGAGCATGACATCGCGCGCTGGCGTGCGAACCGCTTTTCCAATGCGCTCCGTGATCATGAACGCCGCCGCCAGCGGCCAATTCCCGGCTAGCGCAAGCATCGGGACAACCAGTAAATTCACGCAATACCCCACAATGGTGATCAGTCAATATCTGCCAGTGCGGTCGCTGAGATAGCCGGACGCCAATCGCAGCACATATCCGGCCAATTCTCCGAAGCCAGCGACGATGCCGACAATGGTCGCATTGGCGCCGAGCAGCGCGAGAAACGGGCCAGTGATGCCGCGTGCGCCTTCATGCGTCATATCTGAAAACAGGCTCACCACCCCGAACAGGATGACGAATTTCAACGCCGTGCGAGTTCCATTTTGGACGCCGTTTGTTTTCATATTTTTTCCTCCTGGATGTGAGACGATGGCACATAAACATTGTGGGAAGACAGAAACATTTGCCTGAGAAAGGCGATCTGGCGCGCTGCGTTCATATCCAGTGTCGGAGCATCGCGATCATACATCTCGCTCGGCGCAGGGAAGAGTTGAAGCGCCATGAATGCTCCGATATGCTGCCGAAGCGCATGATCTTCGACCGCGTCGAATTCCTCCGATGGCATCCATTGCAGCAGCGCTGCCAGTTCCGCAATGATTCCCATCGGATGCAAACGTTCCTGGAAAATATGTTCTTCACGCATCAAGGCACTCACCACGTGACGAACCCTGGACAAATATCTCTCATCATTTTCTTGGGCAGTTCGGTTTGGAATAGGCACAATTAGTATCCTCCTTATTTAGTAACGTAAAACAGCCGCCAGGAGTGCGAAATCAAAATTTCGCGCTCCGTTACGTGTTTTCATCGTTGACATGATTGATTTGAAGCGAAGAGGCCAATCGCTCGAATTCATGCTCGATCCGTTCGCCCCACGCATCGTGCGCATTCAATTCGTCCAGCAGTCGTTCCGCTTCTGCGCTTTTGACGCTTTTCAGCGACTTGGCTTGTTGGAGGGCGCGTTGAATGTTCTCAACAGTCGTGTCAATCGTCGCATTCAATTTCTCGCGGAATTTCAGGACGCTTTGTTTGATGCGATACATGAAATCCCAGCGCACCCGCCCGCAATTCGCGTCAATTTGCTGCGGAAGCTTTTGCAGCAGCGCTTTCAGAATCCGCCGTTGCGACAGGCGCGTCGGAAGGAGCTTGCTCGACAGCGACTCGACGGCGCCTTCTAAATCGAAAAATCCCGGCTGATCGCCAAGCAAGTAATAGAGTTGGCGGCTCACGCTCAAGGTTTCTTCGCTCAGGATGCGTTGGATCGGCAAATCGAACAGGCGAGAAGACAGGTTCAACAACTCTTCGATTATCGCGTTGGTTCGCGCCGAAAACTGACGCGAAATCCGCGCATATTCACGGGTCAGCGTTTGCTCTTCGCTTGCTAACCAGGCGTCGAATGTGTGAATGATGCCGTCGCGCAGGGTTGTTTCCAGAATGCGGCGGTATTCTTCGGCGGAAGCCTGCGTCTGCTGCTCGCCGACCGTTTGCAACTGTTCCAACAACTGCGGCAGTTTTTGATGCTGCAATTCCGCGAGATCGCGATCCAGAAGATCGAGCAGTTTCTGGACTTCGCCGTCATATAAATAATCATTGTCGTGCTTCTGGCGCTCGATTTCCTCGCGTTTTTGGTCGAATTGTTCGATTTTGGCTTCAAGATCGCGCAACGGCAGCGCCGCCGCTTTTTGGGCTAATTGAATCGCAAACCGCTCGTCCGCCAGCAGTTTTCGCCCGCTTTGCCATGCTACGCGCAGCAAGACCTCGCCTTTCTCCTTGCCGAGAAATTCGCTTAATACCCGGTCGAATTCAGGCAGAAAGCTCTGCTGCAATAAACGCTCATCCCCCGTCAATTTGGCTTCAAGCGCGAACTTTGCCGAGATCGGATACATCTGAATGGGGCGCTGCGGCAGGGCTTCTTCAATCACGCGCTTTGAAAATTCCAATGATTCCTGCCGATCCTGTTCGCTCAAATGGTCAACCTTGTTCTGAAGAAAAAAGATCGTTTCCACCGACCGGGCGACCTGTTTCAAAAACTCCAATTCCGCGTGACTGATTGGCGGATCGCCTGCCAGCAGAAAGAGCGCGGCGTCAACATGCGGCAGAAACTCATGCGTCACGCGGGTATTATCGGCAAAAATCGAGCCAACGCCAGGCGTGTCAATGATGTACACACCATCTTTGAGATAAGGAGACGGGTAACAGATTTCCACGACTTCGACATGTTTGCAGTTATTCGGGTTGCCTTTTTCCGTGACGTAATCGAGCAGTTCCGCTCTGGAAATCGCGAGGCGTTCCCCGTTCTGAAACCGGACGTGGATTTGCTCGTCGCCGTAGCCGATGGTGGTGACGATTGACGTCAGCGGCACGATGGCGGTCGGCAGTAACGCGGAGCCTAATAAACTGTTGATAAACGTGCTTTTGCCGCGTTTGAATTGTCCTAACACCACAAGATAGAACCGATTTTCATCCAGTTTCTGCGTCAATTCCTGAAGGCTGTCGAGAATGCGCTGATCCTGGCGAATAGCGGCTAATTGACGCAATTGCTCGAAAATCTGCCGCAGTTCTTGTTTTTTCTGCGCATATCGTTCAAGCATAATTGTTATCCCTCCTCATTGGCTCGATTCATTAAAAATCGCTCGTCAGGCATTCCGTGCGCGACTGACGGAGATGACTGGTATCATTCAGGCTAATCACAATGTCGCCGCGTTCCGCGCGCTCAAATTCGTTTAGACAACAATTATCCTGGCGGATAAACGGACACCGCTCCAACCCTAATGTCAACAACCCTGATACCAACACTTTGTTAATAACGCGATGCGCGACGATGGCGACCGTTTGCCCCTGATGCCGGGCAGTCAGCGCGGCGAGCGCCTCCCATGCTCGATGAAACGCCTCGCGCAACGTTTCGCCCTCTGGCGGGCGCATTTCGTGTGGGGCGACGCGCCATTGCGCGTCCTCGTCAGGCCATTGCCGCGCTACTTCGCATTCTTCCAATCCTGTCCAGCGGCCATAATCGAAATCCCGCAATCCGTCGTGCGCAGCCACCGTGAGCCCGCGCAGCGCGAACGCAATAGAAGCGGTCTCCATCGCTCTCGAAAGAGGGCTGCTGTACGCCGCGTCAATCTGGCGCGATAACAACGCCTGCGCCAATAAACGCGCCTGCGTTCGTCCTTGTTCGTTTAACGGAATATCAGACAGGCCGCGAAAAATATGGCCGCGATTCCAGGCGGTCTCGCCGTGACGGATGAGTAAAATCGTAGTTGAACTCATTTTTTTCTACGCACCCCTGCATTAATTCAGTAACTTGTAAGAGCATTCCGTACCGCCGATGTCCTCGTCGGCCTCTATTTATAGATGTGAGCATTGATTGGTCATCAGGCCTCACAGGTCTCGAAGACCTGTGAGGTCTGTCGTGATGAATTTTCAAGGCTCGCCTCTATCAAGTGCCGACGAGGACGTCGGCGGTACGGTGCAGACACTGTAGAAGTGTATGGCATCTTCAACATAAGAATTACCGGACAAACGCTTTCCGTCCGGCATAGATTGCCGCTGTTCCCAATTCTTCTTCGATGCGGAGCAATTGGTTGTATTTTTCCACGCGCTCGCCGCGACATGGCGCGCCGGTCTTGAGATGGCCGGTTTCCATCGCCACGGTGAAATCCGCGATAAAACTATCGGTGGTTTCGCCGCTGCGATGCGAGACCATTGCGCCCCATCCGGCTTTGCGCGCCATTTTAATCGCGGCGATGGTTTCGCTCAACGTGCCGATCTGGTTTAATTTAATCAAGACGCCATTCGCGACATTTTCCGCGATGCCGCGCGCAATGCGCTCCACGTTTGTCACGAGCAAATCGTCGCCGACTAATTCGATTTTTTCGCCGAGGGTGAGATTGAGCAGTTTCCAGCCATCCCAATCATCTTCAGCGAGGCCGTCTTCTAACACCACCATCGGATATTTTTCAACCCACTCCGACCACATCGTCACCATCTCCGCCGCGGTGGCCTGACGATTTTCGGAACGCAGGTGATACATGCCATTTTCATAGAAACTGCTGGCGGCGGGGTCAAGCGCTAAGGCAACCTGCTCGCCAGGCTGATAGCCGGCTTTCGAGATTGCTTCGATAATGCACTCAACCGCCTCTTTATTATTCATGCCTAACGGTGCGAATCCGCCTTCATCGCCGACGCCGACGGAATAGCCGCGATTTTTGAGCAGCGATTTGAGCGTCTGATAGGTTTCACTTGCCCAACGCAGCGCCTCGCGAAAACTTGGAGCGCCGACCGGACAAATCATATATTCCTGAAAATCCGTTCCCTGCCAGTTGCCATGTACGCCGCCATTGAGGATATTGAACATCGGGCAGGGGAGCGTGGTGGCGGTCACGCCGCCTAAATACCGATAGAGCGGGAGATGCAGCACGAGCAACCGCCAGACTGACGCCTAAAATGGCATTCGCCCCTAAACGGCCTTTGTTGGGCGTTCCATCCAATTGTATCAAACGGCGATCAATCTGCTCCTGAGACAACGCATCCATGCCAACAATCGCCTGCGCAATCTCGGTTTTGACAAATTCGACAGCCTTCACAACGCCTTTGCCTTTGTATCTGGAAGAATCGCCATCACGCAGTTCGACGGCTTCATGCACGCCCGTAGATGCGCCGGACGGAACGCCAGCGCGTCCGGTGACGCCGCATGCTAAACAGACATCGACCTCCACTGTCGGATTGCCTCGTGAATCAAGAATCTCTCGCGCGAAAATACTTTGAATGCGTGTTGACATGACAGACCTCCTCAGTATGTGGCGAAATACCTCGATAAGGCGGCAAATAAAACGAACGCCCGCCACTTAGCGTGTATGCGCAGTTCTGGCGTTCGAAATGCACAGCACTATCGAAGCGCTTTGCCATGAATGATGTAAAATTGTTAGTTTGTAGGAGTTATCAGCGATGCGTGCGGTTAGAGGTGAACCCCATCACCTTATTTTGTAGGAGTTATCAGCGGTATACTGCGATTAGAGGTGAACTCCATCACCATCTTTAATACAAATATCGTGATGTTTGTTCAAAATGTCAAGCATTTTGGTTCGGATTTGATTCGCGCTGCCCTCTCGGGTATATATTTTGGTGACGGCATCACGAGCCGAAGAGTGCCAATTCTCATAAGATAGTCCATAGGTGTGTTGACAGAAAAGGTTATGGGCATAGCTGTCAGACGCCGTTTCTCCTGACCACAACGCGCATATAGCAATCCTCAATGCGTGGCGGTGGCGTTCCCTTCGGCACGCTCAGAGAACGTCGCGCGCTGAGCCTGTCGAAGCGCGGCAACTGATTGAGTATTCCGATATTCCGACATTCTGGGAATATACCAGGTGTTCATACGCGTCCAATGATTTCATCACAAGCTCGCGATCGTTCACGCCGAAGTGCGTAAATAATTTCATCGGAAAAAACAATCCATCACTAAGAGAAGTTCTGAGGCTATATGCAAATAATTCTGGCGTGAGAGATGTTCTGATGTCATCGGGTAACTGGTGATAAAATATGCGATAGACCTGCTGTGTGACAGCCACCCCATGATAGAGATCGTGGATGAATAACATCACAAAATCATCAGTAAATAAGCCAACACGGAGCGCTTCATAATCAAGCATCACAATATCTCCTTGCTGGTCAAGAGGGTAATACAGATTACACACATTTAAATCCCCATGTATAAATGTAAAGAGGCTGTTCTCATGAAGATGCTCGAATAGGAAACTCGCATGGTCGTGTAAATAGTCAAGCGCGTGGTCATAACAGGCGAAGTGCTCTTGTGTCATCGGAAATGGCGCATGGTGCTTAAATTCGAGCGCATCCCGGCGAAGATGATCCAAATATTGCCGATACTGACACATTGACTGAAGATGCCAGGGGAGGCCAAGCAATTGAACGAGATCCGCATAATTCCGCCAATTGCGCGAATGAAACCAGGCGATCTGATGGATGATCCACTCCAATTGTGCTTGTGCAACAGGTGGATTCCATGAACTGATATTCTGGTGGGTCTGTGAGAGATCGTGGAGCAAAATAAAAGCCTGATTCTGCTCGCTCCCGGCATACAGGATCACATCGTTGAAGAGATGATGGGCATGGAAATAGGCATACACGACCGCCTCTTGCGTCTGCTCCTGATAGGACTTGCATATAATCGAATATGGGATGCTGCTGTCGTTTGAAAAATGATACCGATCAATCACGGAGCGAGGGCTTTCTTTGATGCGTTCCTTCCGCTGGAACTGAACATCGTGTCCAAGGTGTTCTTTGACAATCTTCTCAATATCATGCTCGTGAATCATGCGCATCTGCAATATACGGTTCTAACATCCTGAACAAGTCGTTTTTCTCAACAAGTTGTTCTAATTCATCGTCATATTCCAGCCCATGACGCAGCCGGTCAATTTGCTCTCGTCGAGCGGTTTCATCATCAATCCGGTCGCGCGTAAAATGGCGCGTCAAACATGAAGCGAACCCTTCCTTGATTTCCTCGGTGACGTAATGTGGAGCGGTCACTTTCAAATACAACGCATGATGATACAACCATTCGATGATATTTTTGACCTGCGTGGCCTCATGCGTTTTCTCGATTTTTTCGCGATACAGATTGGCCAGCATCGCGGTCGTATCCACGAACCGCTGCGGCGCGTTCAAGCGCATATCCCACAACAGCACACTTCGCGCCGCCGGGTCAATGACAAAACCGCTGTCAAGCTGCCATTTTGTGAACATGGAAGATGCCTGAAACGCGCCGATCAGCCGCTCAAATGCGTTTAGTGGTTTCCCGTCGAACACTTCCGGCAGCACATGCGCCAGCACACGTTGCAGCACGCCTAATTCGATTTGCCGCAGCGGCGACAGATGCCAGAGAATTTCGCAGGCGGGCGGATAGGCGGCATCCAAACAGGTGCGCGCTAATAGGCGGCGCTTGACAACATGCTCGACCAACTCTTGCACAATCACGGCCTGGCGCTGTTCAAACGGAGCGAGCGGCGCGGTAAATTCGCGCGACGCAATTTTGACGAGCTTGTATGTGCAATAAGGATGGCCGGCGGTCAGGCGCTGAATATTGGTGAATACGCGCTCGTTTTCGTTGATGACGATTTGTTTGACGCGGGCTAATTGCTCGACTTGTTCTTTGATATGCTTCAATTCGAAATTCCGAAGCAGTATCCCCCTGAACTGCTGTCGAATCGCGGGATTTGTCCAGATCGAACGCTCCTGAGCGGCGGTCACGAGAAAAAAATGCGGATGCTTGACGTGAGGGAGGATGATGGCGTCTTCGAGGCGGCGCAGCGCCGGGCGATACGCCTTTTCCAGGCTATCGAGGCACAACACAAACGTCCGCCAGGTCAAAATCGGCTGCAATTCTTCATGAAATACGCGCAGGATCGCTCGTTCGCATTCTTCTAAAATTTCTGGAGGCTCGATAACGCTTGGCAGCGCAGCGGCATACGCAATGGCGGCTTGTTCGCGATAGATTCTCAGGCGCTCCTGCGTTTTCGAAAAAATCTCCTCGCCCATTTGCGCGGCCAATTGAGCAATGATCGTTTCAACGATATGGGAAAGCGAGGATTGATAAAATCGTGCGACTTCAAAATCGGCATATGCCGCCACGTATGCCGCGTCCGATGGATTGGCCGCAATCCATTTCAGCAGTTCGGTTTTGCCTTGTCCCGCCACACCATAAAATTCCAAAAACGTCGGCGCGTCAGAGGACAACGCAGTCAAAAATTCTTGTTTCGCGCTATCGCGGTTGACAAATAACGCGGGCGCGGCAGGCCGCGTTTTTCGGTTAGATTTCACCGCATAGAGATTCTGCATGACGTTCCCCATCCACGCGGACAAACCGCACCTGGCTTGCCGCCTCTTCTTCATTCGAACCATACCAGACGTCAGGTGGGCGTCCGCTGGCGCTGAACATAATGACGCGCATATCAATATCGTGCAATGCGTCCAACAGCATATCGAACACGAAATGATGCATGATTGTCGCCCAATTCTCCGCCTTTTCCATTGCGCGGATGACACAGATAAGCCGATACGGCGATGTGCGGAACAACGCCGCCAAAAATGGATACGCAATATACTCTGTGAACCGGACAAACGCGGCGAATCGCTCTTCTTTGTCCAATCCTTTGAGCGTGTTGCTCAGATTCCAGACATTGTAGAATGCGGTTAGTAGTTGCGAGCGCTCTTCCGGCGCGGCGGCATGTTTGATCAGTGCGTCGAATAGCTGCTGAATGAGTGCAAATACGCCGTCCTCTGGCGTCTGGCATGAGACATTGTTGACATCAAACGACACGACCAACGTCGCTTCTGCTTGTTGGGCAGCGATGCAGAAATCGGCGCTTAGCCGATCTAAATAGGGGCTGAGTCCGTACACCGCGAT
Organism: Candidatus Moduliflexus flocculans; assembly: GCA_000739515.1. Lineage (GTDB taxonomy): Bacteria > Moduliflexota > Moduliflexia > Moduliflexales > Moduliflexaceae > Moduliflexus > Moduliflexus flocculans. The sequence goes on along the minus strand of DF820460.1, from coordinate 626,477 downwards.
TACCGGAGGCGCGACGGCGCCCTGCTGACAAGTCAGCGAGAGCAGTAAAGAAAGATATTCGGAAAGACTGTGATTCATAAGCGCTTTCATTCTGCTGAGTTGATGATGAGAGATAGAGCACCTCCGCCAAAAACGAAGGCTTTTGTCAAGCGATAAGGCTCGCAGAAGCCGCAATGAATGTTTGACACGCGGGATTCCCCTATATTCGCAGGTAAAATTTCTCTGCACTCTCAGAAAATCAATCCTTTTCGTGATAAATATGTTGCGGAAAATTCCTACTTTTTTAGAGAATGATTTCATGAAATGCGGTTCATAAAAAACGCATCAATCACGCATTCGGAGGAGTAATGATGACACCGATCACGATTCTTGACAATGAGTATCTCATGTTACGCAGCCGATTCGAGACGAATGACCGCACACTCCCCTCCGGGGAGGGGGTGGGGGTGGGTTCTTGACACGAGCAATCACTCACGGACGAACCCACCCCTTGCCCCTCCCAGGAGGGGAATTGTCGGCGGCGCTGCGTAACATCAGTNGGGTTCTTGACACGAGCAATCACTCACGGACGAACCCACCCCTTGCCCCTCCCAGGAGGGGAATTGTCGGCGGCGCTGCGTAACATCAGTGAGTATGTTACTGTTTGGTATCATCCTGATAAAAAAATCATCCACCATCAATTTCATAAATTTATGCACGGGCAGGAATTTCGCGATGCGCTGAATGCCGGCACAGATGCGATGATAAAATATGGCGCGCAGAAATGGCTGTCGGATGACCGTCAGAACAGCGCGCTGCCGCGCGTTGACACCGAATGGGCGCATACGGAATGGTTTACCCGCACTGTTCTCGCGGGATGGAAATATTGGGCGCTTGTGCTGCCTGAGAAAATTATCGGCCAGATGAATATGAATCGCGAGGCGATCTTTTACACAGATCGAGGAATTATTACCGCGAAATTCGAAAATCCTGCGGAGGCGATGGCCTGGCTGGAAAAACAATAAAAAACACGCAAGCGTTGAAGGAGGAATGGCGATGTCTTCGATCACGATTCTCGATAATGAATATGTCACGCTCTGGTATCATTCCGACAAAAAAATTATCCATCACCAATTCCATAAGTTTCTCTATGGACAAGCATTTCGCGAGGCGTTAAATGCTGGAACGGAGGCGATGAGAAAGCATAACGCGCATAAATGGCTCTCGGATGATCGAAAAAATAGCGCATTGCCGAAAGATGATCTTGAGTGGGGACGGACGGAATGGTTTCCCCGCACGGTTCTTGCCGGTTGGAAATATTGGGCGATTGTGCTGCCAGAAAATATTTTCGGGCAGATGAATATGGAACGCGAGGCGCAGGTTAACTCAGAAAAAGGGATTACCACCGCCAAATTCGATAATCCCGATGAGGCGATGGCCTGGCTGGAGAAACAATAAAAAAACCCTGTAATCGTTTGAGATTGGATGGAATGAATCTTAATCTACTTAGGATCGTCGCAGAAATAACGTATAACAATTGTACGCCGAAACTGCGTTTCGGCGGAGGCGAAACAATAGTTTCGCCCACCATGTTATTTCTGAGGCGATCCTTATCAAATAAGGAGTAATGGCGATGCCTTCAATTATCATTCTTGATAATGAATTCGTCACAATCTGGTATCACCTCAATAAAAAAATTATTCATCATCAATTTCATAAATTCATGCATGGGCAGGCGTTTCGCGAGGCACTCACTGCCGGCACGGATGCCATGAAAAAGTACGGCGCGCATAAATGGCTGTCGGATGACCGCCAGAATAGCGCCTTGCCGCGCGTTGATCTTGAATGGGCGCATGCGGAATGGTTTCCGCGCACGGTATTGGCGGGGTGGAAATATTGGGCGCTTGTCCTGCCGGAAAAAATCATTGGACAAATGAATATGAACCGCGAGGCGAAGATTAATTCAGAAAAAGGGATTATCACCGCCAAATTTGATAATCCCGACGAGGCGATGGCCTGGCTGGAAAAACAATAAAAATCAATCCCACGTTACGTAGAAATTTTTGAAAGATATTCCTGCGCAGCGCGTTATACGTAAGGAGAACGCATGAGTCTGTTTTTAAAAGCCATTCTGCTTGGCATTATCGAGGGCATCACGGAGTTTTTACCCATCAGCAGCACGGGGCATTTGATTCTTGTTGGAGATTACCTCGAATTTACAGGTGATTTCGCGGAAACATTTGAAGTCGTAATTCAATTAGGCGCGATTTTGTCGGTTGTTGTCTATTTTTTCAAAGACTTGTATCCATTCTCGCCGAAATTGCCGCCAGAACGTCGGCGCGAGATTTTTACCCTTTGGCAAAAATCGGTTGTTGCCGTCATTCCCGCAATCGTGTTAGCTGCCATCTTTTACGATGCGATCAAGGCGCGTCTTTTCAATCCAACAGTGGTTGCCACCACACTATTGGTCGGCGGCGTGATTATACTCCTGATCGAACGCCGCAAAATGACACCAAAAATACTTTCAGTCAAAGACCTCTCCTACCAAATGGCGCTCGCCATTGGCGGATGTCAGTGTTTGGCAATGATTCCAGGCGTCTCGCGTTCGGCGGCGACAATTATCGGCGCAATGCTGCTTGGCGCTGCGCGACCTGTCGCAGCCGAATTTTCGTTTTTTATGGCGATTCCGATGATGGTTGCTGCGTCTGGCGGTTCGCTGTTGAAAGCCGGTTTCGCTTTTTCCGCGACCGAATGGGGCGCGTTAGCAATTGGGTTTGTCGTGGCGTTCTTGACGGCGTGGGGCGTCGTGGCGCTCTTCATGAGCTATATCCGCAAACATGATTTTACGGTCTTCGGCTATTATCGGATTCTGTTGGCGGGGCTGGTGCTCTGGCTGCTCTCTTAAGAGTAAAACAAACAAAGCTCTTGATGCTATCAGCAAAATTTGTCAAGAGGTTCTTTTCTGAAAGCGGAGTGAAACTTTTGACGAACTTCAATTGTCTGAATGATACGAGGTTCGGAAAAATAGATATTCCACTTGACAGCGGCGGGAATTGATTGTATCATGATGGAAGTTGCGTGAGTTCGCTGAAGCAGGTGGCATCATGCAAGCGTTTGACCCCAAGAGATGGTGACGGAATTCGGTTGCTCGACAACCATCTGGCGGGGGTTTTTTTTATCATAGACATCAGGAATTGCGAGGGAATACGCGATGGAAGAGTTGTATAAAAATGATGATAAAATGGGCTTTATGCGGAATACGATGAAAAAACTGTCGTCGCATCTGCCCAAAACCGACGCCACTGTGCAGCATCACCTGATTCAGTTCGAGCAGCAGGTGAAAGAGCTGCAAAGTCAAGTGACCTTTTTAGAAGGCGAATCCGACGAACTGATTCGGAAACTCGACCGCAATCTGCATGAATTCGAGGTGTTGCGCCGGAAATATTATCGCATGAAAGAGCAGCAGATTGAATCGCGTCGTCGCAATGAACGCTTGGCGACGAAACTTCAGGAACTGAAAACTCTGATTCGCGAAAAGCAGGAAGAGATTGATACGTTGTGCGCCCCGCCCAACAGCTACGGCACGTTTCTCGCGGTCAATGACGACCAGACGATTGATGTGGAAAATGACGGGCGGCGGCTGCGCGTCACGGTGCGCCCCGGCGTGAATGCCGAGGAATTCAGTGCAGGCCAGCAATTGATTTTGAATGAATCGCTGAACGTCATCGGCGTCGCCAATCAGGAATTCAAAGGGGAAGTCGTCCAGATCAAGCAATTGCTCAGCGACAGCCGCGCCATTGTCAGCGGACGCGCCGACGAAGAAAAAGTAATCGGCCTTGCCGACGAACTGAACCAGGAAAAATTAGCCATCGGCGACAACCTGCTGTTAAATATTCGCTCTAATTATGCCGTCGAAAAACTCCCGAAAACGCATGTCGAGGAATTGCTGTTAGAAGAAGTGCCGGACATCACCTACGCTCAGATCGGCGGATTAGACAACCAAATTGAGCAGATTCGCGACGCGATTGAATTGCCGTATCTCTACCCCGACGAATTTCGCGCCTACAAGCTGACGCCGCCGAAAGGCGTGCTGCTGTATGGGCCGCCCGGCTGCGGCAAAACCATGATCGCGAAGGCGATTGCCAACAGTCTCGCGCAGAAAATGACCGAAAAAACGGGCGTCAAAGCGAAAAGTTTCTTTTTGAACGTGAAAGGGCCAGAATTGCTGAATAAATATGTCGGCGAAACCGAACACAAACTGCGGCAGGTTTTTGCGCGGGCGAAAGAAATCGCATCGGACGAAACGCCGGTCGTTGTCTTTTTCGATGAAATGGACGCGCTCTTTCGGATGCGCGGATCGGGGATTTCCTCCGACATGGAAGCCACCGTCGTCGCGCAGTTTCTCGCGGAAATTGACGGCGTCGAAGCGCTGAAAAACGTCATTATCATCGGCGCGAGCAACCGGCAGGATTTGATTGATCCGGCAGTGTTGCGGCCAGGCCGGTTGGATGTCAAAATCAAGATTGACCGCCCGGACAAAGATTCAGCCAAACAGATTTTCGTCAAATATCTGACGCCGGATTTGCCATTCGACAAGGCCGAACTTCAAGCGCATCAGGATGAGCGAGAGGCGACTGTGACAGCATTGATTGACCAGACCATCGCCCAGATGTATGAAACGAACGAAGAGAATAAATTTCTGGAAGTGACCTATGCCAAAGGGAGCAAGGAAATTTATTACTTCAAAGATTTCGCCAGCGGCGCCATGATCGAACATATCGTCCGCCGCGCCAAAAAGACCGCGCTGAAACGCTCGCTGACGCAGCCGGAAACCGGACTTAAATTCGACGATTTTCGCCAGGCCGTGCTTGACGAATTCAAAGAAAACGAGGAACTGCCGAATACCACGAATCCCGATGATTGGGCGAAAATCGCGGGACGCAAAGGCGACCGCATCGTCAACGTCCGCGTTCTCAAAGAAACGGACAACGGCGAAGAACGCCCGGTCGAAACCATCACCGCAGGGCAATATTTGTAAAAAGTTATTTGCCACGAATGGCACGAATGTTCACAAATAGTAAAAAACAAATACATCTATAAAATTCGTGAGCATTCGTGCCATTCGTGGCAAAATCCCTTGCATGGCAATTCCGAAAATTCTCGGCACGGAAACTGAGTACGGCATCACGATCAAAAACAGCGCGAAATTTGATCCGATTTCGCATTCGATTTTGATTGTGAACAGCTATCCCGGCGGGCAGCATGTCCAGATTATCTGGGATTACGAAGAAGAAAGCCCGTTTACGGATGCGCGGGGCTTTAAGGTAGATCGAAAAATCGAGACCCCGAAAGGTCAGGAAAATACCACGATCAACAAAATTCTCGCTAATGGCGCGCGTTTGTATGTTGATCACGCCCATCCTGAGTTTTCGACGCCGGAATGCTCGACACCGAGAGAAGTCGTATTATATGAAAAGGCGGGCGAGCATGTTTTGCATCAGAGTATGGTTCAGGCCAATACGGTGCTGCCGCCGGATCAGCAGATGCTGATTTATAAAAACAACAGCGACTACAAGGGGAACAGTTACGGCTATCACGAAAATTACCTTGTTGACCGCCACCTCCCGTTCGAGCGGCTGTGCGACTATTTGATGACGTTTTTGGTGACACGCCAGATTTATGCGGGCGCAGGTAAAATCGGCGCGGAAAATGGCGGGCGGCAGACGCATTTTCAACTTTCGCAGCGGGCGGATTTTTTCGAAACGGAAATCGGCCTCGATACGATGGTGAAACGCCCGATTATCAACACCCGCGACGAACCGCACGCCGACCCGAACAAATACCGTCGCCTGCATGTGATTACCGGCGACGTGAACATGGCGGAATTTTCCACTTATCTGAAAGTCGGCGCGACGGCGCTGCTGCTCGCCATGATCGAAGATGACGTTCTGCCAGAGCCGCTGAAACTCAAGAATCCGGTCGCCGCGATGCGCGAGGTGTCGCGAGATTTAACATGCAAGACGCCGTTGCTTCTTGAAAACGGCCAGAGAATGACCGCCATCGAGATACAGCAGGAATTTCAATATCGCGCGCAGCGATATATTTCAACACAGCCGCCGAACCCGGCGAATGAAGAGGTGGTCAAGGCATGGGGCGAGACGCTCGACACGCTGCGCCGCGACCCGCTTGAATTGTCGCATCAATTAGATTGGGCGATCAAGTTCGAACTGCTGCAACATTATCGCGAAAAACACCAATGCGGGTGGGATGATCCGCGCTTGCAGATGGTGGATTTGCAGTATCACGACATTCGCCCCGACAAAAGCCTGTATTACTTGTTGCAACGACAGGGAAAAATCGCGCGGATGGTGGCGGATGACGAGATTCGCCGCGCAGTGACGCAGCCGCCAGACGATACGCGAGCGTATTTTCGCGGTCACTGTCTGCAAAAATACGCAAATCGCGTGTATGGCGTCAGTTGGGGCGCGATTTCCTTCGAAGTCGGCGAAAAGGCGGTCAAGCGAATTCTAATGCCCGAGCCGACAAAAGGCACACGCCGCCATGTCCAGGAACTCTTAGAAAAATCAGCGAGTGTCGAAGAATTATTGACAAATCTTGTGAGTTAAGCATACAGACATTTTGTCATTATTTAGCCCGTAGGGCTTCAGGTTTTGTAGTAGGCGAGTTCAGAATCCGCTTCTACCGCGTAGTGGTTGCGGAAAGCGTATCGCCTACGGCGAAAATAGCTAAATACTACTGAACAGCGCTAATACGAGGGACGCATGCAGCATATTATTTTTCATGACAATAGACGACAGGTTCAACATCACTGGCATTCGCTTGTTTCCATGACTTCCGAAGAAGCCGCTGAGAAGCATGTCGAGAAGTCGAAGACGCCAACGCAGCCGACGCAGAAAAGCGCTCAGCCGCAGAAGAAAAACGCTGCTTCGGAAAAAGGGGAAAAATTGAAAAAAGACCTCGACGAAATCATTGAGGAAATTGACGGCGTGCTTGAAGAAAACGCCGAAGAATTCATCAAAAGCTACGTACAGCGAGGAGGGGAATAACGTGATCACGAATACGCACTATCAGGGCGCGAGCTTTCACGAACTGCTGAAAACCGACTTTCCCTATTTAATCCCGAATACGCAGCATCTTTCGATGGACGACGAGACGCAGGCGTCGCTGCCGATGGGAACAACGATTTTAGCAATCTGCTATGACGATGGCGTGCTGATCGGCGGCGACCGGCGGGCGGTGGAAGGACATCGAATTTCATCTCGCCGCATCGAAAAAGTCTATAAAACCGATCAATATTCCGCGATGGCAGTGGCCGGAGTCGCGGGCTTGTGCATTGACATGGCGAAACTGTTCCGCACGGAGTTGGAACATTACGAAAAAATCGAAGGGGAACTGCTGATGTTCGAAGGCAAGGCGAATAAGCTCGCCCACATGATTCGTCACAACCTGCAAGCCGCGCTACACGGCCTTGTCGTCGTGCCGATTTTCGTCGGCTATGATCACCAGCAGCAACGCGGGCGCATTTTTAAATACGATGTCGTCGGCGGCATGTATGAAGAAGACGAACACTACGCGACCGGCTCTGGCGGCAAAGATGCGCGAAACACGATCAAAAAGCTCTATCATCGCCCGCTTGACGAAGAGGGCGCGGTGAATATAGCGATTGAAGCGTTATACGACGCTTCGGAAGAAGATGCCGCGACCGGCGGACCGGATGCGTTGCGCCGGATTTATCCCAGCCTGAAAACCGTGACTTGCGACGGCGTCCGGGAAATCACCGCAGACCGAATCGAAGCGTTATTCCAATCCCTTCTCGAACGGATATATAAGAAATAAGGAGTTCCAACGCCATGCCAATGCCCTATTATGTTTCGCCGGAACAGATGATGCAGGATAAGGCCGAATATGCCCGGAAAGGCATCGCCAAAGGACGGTCTCTCGCGGTTGTCGAATATGTTGACGGTATCCTGCTCGCGGCGGAAAACCCCAGTTCATCGCTCAGCAAAATTTCGGAAATTTATGACCGCCTCGCCTTCGCGGGAGTCGGAAAATATAGCGAATTCGAAAATCTTAGAAAGTCCGGCATTCGGTACGCCGACGTGAAAGGCTACACCTACAGCCGCGAAGACGTGACCGGAAAATCGTTAGCCAACGCCTATTCCCAGGTGATTGGGAATATTTTTACACGCGAAATTAAGCCGTTAGAAGTTGAAATTCTCGTTGTAGAAGTTGGCGACACGCCGCAAAAAAATTCGATTTACCATATTTTGTTCGATGGCAGCATCAGCGATTATCGCCAATATGCCGCCATCGGCGGTCATGCCGAAGTCGTGAACGGATTTCTGAAAGAGCAGTATAAAGAGAACATGCCGCTGTGCGAGGCGCTTGCCTTATGCCGACGGTCGCTTGAGCGCACCAGCGACAATAAAACCATCAAAGCCGAACAGTTGGAAGTCGCCGTTTTAGACCGCACACTGGAAGGGCGCAGATTCCGCCGCCTTCAACTCCAAGAAATCCGGCAGTGTTTGGAGTCTGTGTGATTTTCATCAAAGCTGTCAGACACCTTAAAGGTGTCTGACAGCTTATTTTTTATGGATAAACGCATTTTCGGGATTGAGATCGAGTACGGGATTATTTTTGCATCGCAGGGACGAAAAACCCTGCCGGTGGAAAAAATCGTCCGCTATCTGTTCGAACAGTTAGTGACGACAGAAGGCTTTTTGAATGTCTTTCTCGAAAATGGCGCGCGTTTTTATCAAGATACTGGCTATCATCCCGAATATGCGACACCTGAGTGTACGAATCCGTTCGATTTGCTGCGTTACGAAAAGGCGGGCGACCGCATTCTTGAAAGTCTTCGCCAACACGCCGAATACAAGCTCCAGCGCGAAGGCGTGCTCGGCACGCTGAATGTCTATAAAAACAATACCGATTTCATTGGCAACTCCTATGGCTGTCACGAAAATTATCTGGTTGACCGCAACGCAAATTTTTATTATTTAGCCGAACAGTTGATTCCGTTTCTCGTCACGCGCCAGATTTATTCCGGTGCAGGCAAAATTATTCAAGAAAAACGGCACAGCGGCTATTATACGATTTCGCAGCGCGCCAATTACATCTGCCAGAAAATTTCCGGCACGACCACCAACGACCGCAGCATCATCAACACTCGCGACGAACCCCACGCCGACGAAGAGAATTACCGGCGTCTGCACGTGATTGTCGGCGATTCCAATATGTCGGAATATTGCAATTATCTGAAAATCGGGACAGCGGCGCTGGTGTTGCGCATGATTGAAGATGGCTTTGTGAATAAAGATTTTGCGTTGCGCAATCCGGTGAAAGCGGTCAAAGAGATTTCCGACGACATCACCTGCACGCGCAAGATCAAGCTCGATAATGGCAAAAAATTCAGCGCGTTGGAAATCCAGAAAGAATATTTCGAGCTTGCGCTGAAATACATGCAAGCCCGCCAACTGAACTCGATGGAAGTTGACGTCATCCACAAGTGGGGCTATGTGCTGAACACGCTGGAAAAGGACCCGATGCTGTTGGATCGGGAAGTGGATTGGGTCATCAAATACAAGCTGCTGGAAGATTACATGTCCAAACACGGCCAGTCGTGGGACAACATGAGCGATAACGTGCTGATGCTCGATTTGCAATATCACGATATTCGCGAGGAAAAAGGGCTGTATTACATTTTAGAACGCAACGACATGGTTGACCGCATCCTGACCGATGACCAGATTGCGGATGCGATTGAAAATCCGCCGCAGGATACCAGAGCAAAAATTCGCGGCGAATTCATTAAATTAGCGAAAGAGAAAAAAATCCATTATAATTTGGATTGGAGTTATATTCGGGTTGGGAATCTGTTGGACGTGCGGATTATGTGCGAAAATCCGTTTCAGACCGAAAATCGCCGCGTGGCCGATTTGATGAAGATTATTGAGAAGTCCCGCCCAACCCGCAAGCGTTTCCGATTTTATTAACTGAGGCAGTTCAAACTACATCGAATAGGAGAAGGAAACGAATTCGATGAAAAAAACTGAAACATAAAAAAACCCCTTCATTTGTTTGAAATGAAGGGGTTTTTTTATAGCTACAGCGATGCGTGTAAGAACGGATAATAAGTTCATCCGTTTTACACATATCCCTGTCGTTACTGCGTCAATACGGCGGAATCGTTACATAAAACTTGCACCGCGCATACATGACTGGATACGCTTTGACGATTTCGTCTGTCTGGTGTTTGATATATTTTACTGTCAACTCAGCCATGTTGCCGGTTTGGCTGAATTGCAGACGCTGCTGAAAACGTCGCGACGCAACCGAGTAATCCTGACCGCCGGAATGTCCCCATGTTGACGGCGGACCCCATTCATCTGACCAGATTGGCGGCGGGTATTGACCGTATTGCCAGTGATAATAGGCATAGGTTGAGGCGACGATATATAAAATCTCTTCGCCTGTCGGCCCTTTAATAAAAAGGTCATGCCCGTAATTCCCTGATGGAATCGTATATACCCGGCCTCTGCGAACTAAGTTATCCGGGTGATAGGGATTCGGAAACAGAATATTCACATTTCCAGTGCTATCAATATCGTACAAGATCAAATAACTATCTTTTGTCACTGAAAATGAGATATAAATCCGCTCCCCAACAAAATAGGTGGGCGTTTGATCGCCTTTGTCTGTCCAGAGTTTCACAACGAGCCCTTCAGCCCCCGGAGTATCAATTGCCGGAGAGGCTGGCTCCGGCGTGCGCGGGCGCTCTGCTCGCCCTTGCGCAAACGATTCATGACTCGCTGCCAGCATCATCCATATAATGAATGTCAATGCCAGCACGCTTTTCCCGCGTAATCTCATATCGCTCAACCTCCCTGAAAACGCAAACACCTTCGAGTAAGCTTCCTATAGATGCGAGTATTGATTTGAGCAGACCTCACAGGTGTTTAACATCTGTGAGGTCTGCGAATGGCGCAATATGAATTTTTAATGCTCGCGTCTATAATCAATCTTTTTATCTTCTGCGTTTTGAGTGTAATGCTACTTTACAAAATTTGTCAATATTATCTTGCGAAATTCTTGATAAAACTAAGGCAATCATTTTCTGAATGCGCGGGTCTTCATGATCCAGCCATTTTCCCAATCGCGGCAAGACAGCTTTTCCCATGCGCACTAACGCCTGGAAGGCTTCGGCGCGAAAATCAGGCTCAGCGAGCAGCGGAACGATCATGTCCGTCAATTCTGTGGCTGAAAGATTGCCCGCCGCAAGAATCCAATATTTGCGAAATGCGTATTCAGCATGACTGATCATGTCGGCGACATCAGCCAGAACTCGTAATTCCGAGTCGAATTGGCTATAGAGCGACGCCACCATCTCTTGCAATTCTCTAGGAGAAAATCGTCGGAACTCCCGGATCGTTTCGAATGATGACATATCAATCAGCGAATGCAGCGCGTGCAAGAGTTCAATTTTGGTTTCATTCGACACAATGGGGACTAAATCAAGGAATCGTCCGCGCACAACCGCCAGGTTGACTTCGGAAATATCGGGGTAACGATAACGGCAAAGCGTGCTCATCGCCTGCGCCACTAACGCCAATTCTTCTTCATTGCGATAGGTGTTCAACATCACGAACAATGCGTCGAAGACGTTGCGCGGCGACGAGACTCCTGTTCCAAGCGCTTCAATAAGACGTTGCAGGCTTTGAGCCGCAGCGCAGCGCGCTAAACTGTTTTGGCGGCTCATGATAAACGGCAATAATAATGGAATGCCAGCGGCATTTCCTGTGTAGCCGATTGCCAGAATGCTTGCTTCTTGCACTTGAGGGTTGGCGTGCTTGAAAAATTTTTTAAACGTTTCAACAGGTTCGCCCGCGTATCCTAACAGTTCTAACATATATGGCAGGGAGATTTCGTCTTCCGTCTCCATCTTTTCCAGGATCGCGCGAGATAAACTTCGCTTTGGAAGCGTGGCAAGCAATGCCACGATTCGTTCTCCCAGTTCCTCCGGGCGGCGTTTCAACAAATCGAGACAGGGAGAGAGCAACGCGGAACTCTTCAACGACGCTAAGGCATCGAAGGCCAAATGATTCAAGACAGGATTTTCATCGTCGAGAAGTTGGAGAAGGCTTTGCTCAAGTTGAGAATCATATCCATCAATGCGAGTGGCAAGCTGTTGCAAATAGACCGCAACCGATTGGCGTATCAAATCATTCGAATGATGATGAAACGCGATTACGGCAGGGAAGGCGCGTTTTTCATATTGTCCGATTGCATATAACACGCGTTTTGAGAGCGGAAATTTTTCCAACAATCCCACAGTGGGAACGAGCGCGTTTTGATAGCCGATACAACTCAGCAACACGGCGCTCCCTTCTCGAATATCCTCATTCAACGAATCATTTTGCACATCTTGCAGCAACGTATTTTTTATTTTGGGGGTCAACGCGCGTTGTAACAATTGTCTGGTTTCATCTAATTCGTAGCGAACGCCGGTAAAAGACGCAATGTTTTCAACTTCTTCCCATATGGTCACCAGCGCTTTCACCGCTAATTCGCGGGTTTCGCGATCTTCTTCTTTCAAATATTGTGCTAAGACAGGAATGGCGCGACTGTCGCCCAACACGCCTAACGCATTGATTAACGGATCGACTACGACTTCTTTTTTTACCAGCGATAAGAGCAGATCGACGACACGTTGGTCGCCGATTTTGCCAAGCGCTTCCAGCGTGGCGACATGCACCCATTCGTCAGAATGCGTCACCAGGAGTTCCATTAAGGCCGGGACAGCGCGGGCATCGCCAATATCTCCTAAAGATTCGGCCACGCTATAAACAACATTTGCGTTTTCATCGTGCAACGCTTCCAGCAGCATCGGCAGCACTTCGCGAGCGCGGATTAACGCTAAGGTATTCGCGCTGAGAATCCGCATATCCTTATCGCTGTTGCGCAAGCCCTCAATCAGCGGCTCTAAAATCTCAAGGCTGTATTCGCTGCGGCCAAGCTCCTTAAGCAAATCCATCGCGGAAGAGCGCAAGCCCGCGTCAACATCGGTATAAGTCGAGATCAGTTTTTTCCAAAACCAGGTGCTTTTGGCAACGAAATCCAACTTGCCAAGAATGAGAAGCGCGTTAGAAATGAGACTGCGAAATTCCCAGTCTGTTTTGCGAAGGGATTTCAGCAGCAGATCGACAAGGGGTTGGCTGAATCGCTCCAATGTCTCGCGGTCTAAGTGAGAAACGGTTTCGGCAAGTTCTAATCCAGCATTTGTCCGCTGCACATCGTCTTGCGACATGATGGCGTCTTCGTATTTTTCCAAATCAAACGTCATAACTCACTCTCCCGGTTTCGTCATGAGAAGGATCGTTGCACTATGCAGGGGATCGCACCATTCGGCCATGTTCCGTGAGACCTATGCAGTGCCAAGCGTCGAAGCAATAATATTCAAGATGCTGTCTCTGTCCAAGGGTTTACTGACAAAGCCTGTCGCGCCGAGTTCCATCGCTCGTTGACGGTCTTCAACGCCATCTTCGGTGGAAATCACAATAATCGGAATGTCTTTGAATTGCGCGTCTTCCTTGCAACGCTTAATAAATTCTAACCCATCCATGTTGGGCATGTTAATGTCTGTAAAAATCAAGTCCACAGGGGATTCCATGAGTTTATCAAGCGCTTCCAGTCCGCTCGACGCTTCGGTAATTTTGAAATTTTTCTCCCCCTTTAAGTTTACCGAAATAATTTTCCGTACCATGCGTGAATCATCAACAATCAATAAATTCTTTGTTTGCATAACTCCTCTACCTTCTCATCTGAAAGACGTGCGTGAACGAAAGACCCCTTCTCTGTACCCGAAACTCAACGAATTGTCAAGTTTTATCCGTCGCCATCTCAAAATTCTCTATCCTGAAAGACCGCCCTTTTTCAGAAAGAAGGACGTTCGATTCTTTACGAAAAAATAGGCGTTTTCCCCTGTTCTCGGATAGACAAAAAATTTCTGCAAGTTTTGCATATTTACTACAAATATTCGAATTTAGTAAAGAAAAATTTGCGTGACCACAAAAAAAACCCTGCTCAGGAGTGTTCTACGGATAATTCCAGCGGAGCAGGCGCCTGTTGTCCGCAGAGTTCCCCGATGCGCGACATAATGAAGCGCAACGCTTGCCGCTGCGTCTCCTCTGTCAATTTGCGTTCGATGCCCACGTGGTCGCGGATATGAAATGGAGCGCCGATCACCAGCCTGATTTTTTTCGGTTTCGGAAAAAACGATCCCTTGGGATACGCCGCATACGCACCCTGAATGCCCATCGGAACAATAGGCGCATTCGCCTTAATCGCGATCAGCGCCACTCCTGGCTCTGCCGCAGAAAGCGTGCCGTTGGCTGAACGTTCTCCTTCTGGAAAAATGCCGACAACTTCGCCATCTTTCAATAAACGAAGCGCAGTTTTCAGCGCGGAAATATCGTTCCCTTCTTTTTTGACCGGAATGCAGTGCGTGCGCTTGCAAAACCAATGAATGGCGGGATGATAATAAAAAAACGCATAGGTAATATAATGAATGACTCTGGGGCTTGCCGCACAGATCATCAATGGATCGAGAAAACTGACATGATTGGCCACAAAAATACAACTTCCTTCGCGAGGAAGATGTTCGATGCCTTCCACGTCAAGGCGAAAATAGAGTTTAAACACGATGCGAGCAATCATTCGAGCGAGTTTATACAACATGATGATGTTCTTCTGCTTCTGATGGCGTTGAGTGTTGTTCCATGAATTTCGTCACACATTCATCGCTGCAAAAATAATACATCTCCCCGTCAAATTCTTTATGACGCGCTAACGACTTGGGAATATATGTCGAACAAACCGGGTCTTTTACCATATCATCCTGAACATTCTCCGGCGCTGACGAATCGCGCCCCTCGCGTTCCGGATGCAACATGCCGGAGACCTGTTTCACGACCTGTTTTCCCGTCCATAATACGGCCAATAGCGCCAATAATCGAATAATTAACATACAACTATTCGCTCTACCTGCATCATGCTACGCGCTTTCCGCATATAAAAATCGCAGACAGACGGGGCAGCGATGCAGCGTATCCTTCGTTTTGACTTCAGCAAACATTTGTGGCGTCAGGGCAACATAACAGCCGGTGCAGGTTCCATTTTCAGTGACCGCCGCCACAGCAACGCCGTTTCGCATCTGCAACAGGCGGGAATATTCGCGCAAGATCGCCGGCTCGAACTCTTGAGCTTTTGCGTCGCGCGTCTGCTGTTCTTGCGCTAATTGTTGCTGCCATTCTTGCTGTTCAACAAGATACCGTTGTTTTTCTTCCTCAACCCGGCGCTTGACTTGCGCCGTTTCTCCTTGAACTTGCGTCAGCGCATGTTTTGCGCGTTCAATGCTCTCCATCAGTTCAATAATGTCATCTTCAATCAAGGTGTTTTTGCTCTTCAGGCCATTAATTTCAGCCAATAATGCTGAATATTCTTTGTTCGTTTTGACTTGCAGCAATTGTCCCTGATATTTTTTCATCTGTTCCGAATTCGCTTCGATTTCCGATTCTTTACTCCGCCGCGTTCGCTCCTGATCTTCGATGCTCGCGCGGGTTTTGCTGACTTTTCCTTCGCTCTCGGTCAGTAGTTCGTCAAGTTGCTGAAGTGCTTGAGGAATATTCTCGACGCGCTGCCGTATATCGAAAATAGTTTTATCAAGGTGCTGTAAGGCGATAAGCGATTCAAGTGTCGAATTCACAATGAGTTCTCCTCTCAATGACATGAACAAAAAAAAAGTGTACCTTCTTCTCAGGTACACTTCACAAGGCACATGCCCATAGGATATGACACAACATCCAACTCTGCATATATCGTTCAGGCTGCTTGGCCATTGCTCCCATATTTCCTTATCAATAAATCGTCTCGGTTCAAAATTTCTGTCTGCGCACAATAAAAATTCTCTGAGATACCGTCAAGAAAAAAGTTGAATTTCTTGTTACGGGCATTCGTGGTGTGGGCGGAGAGAAAAGTGTTCCTGGTTTTGACGACATTATTTCGCTAAGACCCCACCGCTGAGCGGATTGATACGATGGGCAATCATGCTCCGGCTTAACATCGCGTACATTGTCTGAATAGTCGTGTCGGTCGTGGCGCTCCGCACGCGTTTGGCAATTTTCGGGAGGGAATAAAAATCGCCAAATGCCTTCCAATACCGCTCTTCCAGTTCTTCTGGCGTCATCTGCGCCGGGCGGAAGACGGCGCGGCTGAGATCGTAATTATGCCAATTGCGGTCAATAATGCGACCTTGTTCTGAAAGGCGGCGATACAAGACCGTTCCCGGTAACGGCGTCAGGATAAACCATGACACCAGCGGCAGATGCGTTTCTTCGGTAAACGCAAGCGTCCGGTCAAACACCTCTGGATCGTCATGGTCGAATCCGAACGCAAAGCTTCCGAACGGCGTGATGCCAGCGTCAAGAATTCGGCGGATGACTTCGTGGTAATTCTGGCGTTGATTGAATGATTTGCCGACTTCGTGCAAGCTCTCCGTGACAATTGTTTCAAAGCCGATAAACAACAGGAAACAGCCGCTTTTCGCCGCCATGTCAATCAGTTCGGGATGCCGCCCTATCGTGGATGGGAACTGCCCCATCCATTTCACATTCAGCGGCGTGATCGCCTTAAAAAATTCACGTGCGTGATCAAAATTGCCGATGACGTTATCATCCGAAAAGAACAAATAATCCGACCCGCAGGCTTCGATTTCCTTCAGCACATGCGAAATCGGTTTCATCCGGAATTTCCGGCCAAGAAACTGAACGACCGAGCAGAAATCGCAGTGATGCGGGCATCCTCTGGCGGTCTGAATTGGAATCAGGTTCGATTTCACCGACGGCGGCTGGATGTATTTCGCGCGATCAACCAGATCGTAACGCGGCAACACCGGCGACGACATCTCTGGAAAATGCGCGAGTTTGTAACGTTTTTTGAGGCGATTGGCGCGAATATCCGCTACCATCGTCGGCCAAAGCCCCTCAGCTTCGCCAATGAGAATGGCGTCGGCATGTTGCTCCGCTTCATCCGGGTTGAGCGAGACATGAATGCCCCCCATGACGACTGTTACGCCGCGCTGCCGAAAGGCGTCGGCTAATTGATAACCGCGCGTGATTTGCGAGGAATAACCAGTAATACAGACGGCATCTACATCCATATCAAGGTCAATCTCGTCCACGCTTTCGTTGACGATGACGATATCTACGTCTGGCGGCGTTAACCCGGCTAACGTCACTAAGCCGATAGGATAACTGATTGTTTGCTTGAACTTGATTAACCGCCCATCCCGAAACATCTGAGCGGGTTGAATAAACAATAATTTCATGATCTTCCTTGCATGATTTAAATCAATAACATCTTTCGTAGAGAACTCCTGTTGAGGCACGTTTCAACACAAAATACGAATATCAGCACGATGCGTAAAACGGAAAATTTTCGTCAATAAAAATCTCCTCGTTTCATCTTTCTCTTGACATCGTATTCGCGCATTCATAGGCTGATAGCTCTGCGTGAAATACATAAAAGGCTCTCATCAACGATCAGTTCTCTTGTCTTTTTACTCTACCAGAGGGGGCGACTCGTCACTCATGAAATTTCTGAAACAGAGTTACCTGCAACGCGCGCTTCAGGAAAAAGCGCGGGGCGATTTTGCGGAAGCGGCCAAATACTATGCCAAGGCGGAGAGTTACGAAGAGGTTGGCGCCATGTACGAAATGCTTGGAGAGATGGGACGTTCTCTGCCGGAAAAAATTCAGGCGTATCAGCAGGCGCTTCACTGGTATGCCACGTGTAATGCTCCTGCCCGCGTTACATTAGCGGGAAAACTTGCGGCGCTGATGGAAGACGCTGCGCGTGAGGGCGGGCGTGACAAACGGATCGAGCATCATCTGCTACAGCAAATTGCGGAATATTACGCCGCCGCGAATCTTTGGA
>DF820460.1:605449-608463 GCA_000739515.1 Candidatus Moduliflexus flocculans | reverse complement strand
GACAAACGGATCGAGCATCATCTGCTACAGCAAATTGCGGAATATTACGCCGCCGCGAATCTTTGGAAAGAGGCCGGGCGAATCTACGAAGAATCGGGATTGTTAGATGAAGCCAGCGAAATGTATGTAAAAGGCGGCGAAATCGAGTTGATTGAGAGGCTTTCGGAACGTCGCGAACGCCACGATCACCGCGCGCATTCTGTCGAGCAGTTATTCAGCGACGCCGAACATGCCTACCAAATCGGCAAGCGAGATAAGGCGCATCACGCCTTGCAGCAATGCCTGGCGCTGGATCCTGCTCATGCGCGAGCAACCGCGTTATTCGGACAACTCGCGCAAGCGCTTGAACGCATGGCGAACTGCCGGATTCGCCTGCCGATTCAAGAACAAGAATTTTTGCTGTTCAAAAGCAGCACAATCACGATAGGGCGCAAAGACGATAACGATATTGTGCTATTGAATACCGATGTCAGCCGCCTGCACGCGAAAATCAGTATTGACGGACAGCGCGTTTTAGTCGGAGATGCTGGAAGCAGCAATGGAACGCGGGTGAATGGCTTGCGCATTCGCGATGCCGTAGAGTTGCATCATCAGGATGTATTGGGAATCGGGCGGCATGCGACATTCGACGTGCGCGTGCGGCAAACGCGCTCTCATATCGCCGTTCTGCTTTGTCCGCAAGATCAACTGAATGCGGCGGCGTATCTACTCTCTTCGCGGGATGTGTTAATAGGGCAGGATGTCTCTTGCGATATTGTGATTCAACAGCGCTTTCCTGATTTCCCTCCTGCGCTCTTTAAGGTGCGGCATCATGCGCCCTACTGGTTTCTGCACATTCACCCGCACGTTACCCCTGTTATGTTGAATGGCGCGCCCGTCGAGAAATACATTGTCCTGCTTCCAGGTGATGACGTGTATATTGAGGGGATGAGGTTGCAGATCGTTTGAAATGGCAGGAAACACTGTCAGGCACGCTCGAAATGCCCGACAGTTGTGTTATTGCGCCTTATAATGTATTGGGAGAATCGGCGTTTTGGTCTGCCAGAATTGCTTCTTCCCCTTGTTCTACGCGCTGAATTTCTGCAATGGACATGTTTTCTTTCCAGAGATAATAAAGACCGGCCAACGTGATTGGAACGATGCAAGAGAGGTGGAAGATAATCGCAATGCCAGCGACTGTGCTTTTATCTAACGTCGGCAGAAAAAAGAGCACGCCAGCGGAAACCGCCGCGTGAAACGGGCCGACATAGCCCGGCGAGGATGGCAGCGCCGCGGAGAACGCAATAATCACATTGATGAACATGGCCGCCAGAAAGGACAAATGCAGATTAAACGCGCGCAAGACTGACCATCCAGCCAAAATCGCGGTAAACCAAACGGCAAGCGACCAGAAAATCACCCAGAAAATATGGCTTCTGGTATCTAAGACGCGCAAACCGCCGCGGAATGAATTCACAAATTCCAATGCTTTATGAGCCAGTGACGTCGGCAATGGCTTACAAATTGTCGTGATAAACTGCGTCGTCTGATTCGGCAATTCTTTGAACAAAATCAAAAAGGCTAATAAACCAAAGACAAATAGGGCTGAAACCAGTCCGATTTTTTCCAGCGCTGATTCCGACAAGAGGTTTGAAATACCGCCTCCATTCAAGTTTTCTGGAAATTTCATGGTAAGAATGACCACTAACAGAAACCCTAACATGGTCATCATGTCAAAGACGCGCTCAATCACAATCGTCGCAAAGGCCGACGTTTTGCTGATATGTTCTTTTTTGCCGATAACATAAGCGCGGATAAATTCTCCAGCTCTCGCTGGCAGAATATTGTTCGCCATGAACCCGATCATCGTGGCCGGAACAAGGTGTTTGAAGGTGAGCGGTTTAACTGGCATGAGCAGGTACTTCCAGCGCTCTGCACGCAGCCAGATCGTGGCCAATTGCAGGATGATCGAGACAACGATGAAGAGATAATTGACAGACTTCATCGCCTCAAAAACTTTCGCAAAATCAATGCCGCGAAACACAAGAAAAAGGCAAATCAAGCTGATCGTAATGCCGATCCAAAATTTCAATTTCATAACACGAATAGAACGACGATTGGATTCATTCTCGTCATCCAATTGCCGTTCTATTTGATGAGTCGCCCTAACCGATTCCAGCGGACAGTGGATGGTAAATGGCTGACGTTATAAACAGTGCTTTTAATCCAGCGCATGGCCGCCTGTAAGAATGACTCGTTTTCAGGAATCTCCATGCTTCCATCATGTTTCCATGACCAGTAAATAATCATCGCTTTACCGACAATCGCCTGGCGAGTTACAAACGTATTTTTCCAAAACCGGCTATCCAGACTGGAATCGCGATTGTCGCCCATCATGAAATAGGCGTTCTGGGGAACGGTCACCGGCCCGAAATTATCGCGCGGCGACATCTGAGCGGGGAGCACCTCAGAAAACAGGTGCTGAGTGAACGAATCATCCTGCCGCTGCCCGTTGACATACACCGTTTTATCACGAACCTCGACCGTATCGCCGCCGATGCCGACAATTCGTTTGATAAAATTTCGCGAGGGGTTATCGGGATATTTGAACACAATGACGTCACCTCGTTTCGGGTCGGTAAAACGATAGATGAATTTGTTCACTAATAAGTGATCCCCAACCAACAAGGTCTGTTCCATCGAACCTGATGGAATTTTGAACGCCTCGACGATGAACGTTCGAATGATCAGCGCTAAGACGATGGCGATAAGAAACGCTTCGATATATTCGCGCGTCACCGATTTTTGTGGAAGAGACATGGTTTCGGCGCAGGTGCGTATTAACAGGCCATATTCCGCTGCCCGCTCTTTGCCAATCTGCGTCTCGATATCCTGCCCGAATTGCTTGAGCGATGTATATTCAATATCTTTTAATTCTTCAAGATCGGTCAAGACATCAACCGGCAATTTTTCTTTGCGTAATTTTGTGAATGATTGTTCTGAAAGTTTCACGCGGTCTGATTTTTTCATGCATA
>DF820460.1:594250-605301 GCA_000739515.1 Candidatus Moduliflexus flocculans | reverse complement strand
TTTTCTTTGCGTAATTTTGTGAATGATTGTTCTGAAAGTTTCACGCGGTCTGATTTTTTCATGCATATCTCCTACCATCTCACGATTCCCTCTCGGCATTTTGGGTTATTCGAGATACGGCTTTCTTTTTTCTTGACAACGGCCAAAATTTTTTATCTCAGTGTTTGAATAAACAACCTAATTAAGCCATGACCTGTTGACGCTTCACAACGTGCGGGAATTCTGTCAAGTTTATTTCATGTAAACTCAATCTCTATGGCAATGACAACGAATAGACGCGAAGGGAACATTCTGGTTGCTGATGATGAAAAAACGATGCGCGAACTTCTCGCCAGGGCGTTGCTTTCAAGAGGGTTCACGGTAGAGACCGCAGCGAATGGCGCAGAAGCGCTGGAAAAAATTCGGGAGCAGCCTTTTGACATGCTGATCACCGATCTGCTTATGCCTAATATCGTGGGCATGGAATTAATTCAGCAAGCCCGCAAAATCCTGCCTGATCTGATTGTGATCGTTATTACGGGCAATGCCACACTGGAAACCGCAATCCAGGCATTAAAACAGGGGGCATACGATTATATTACCAAGCCGTTTGACCCGGAACTTATTATTCCAGTCATTGAGCGTGGCCTGGAAAAATTGCATCTGCGCCAGAAAAATGCGGAATTAGAGCAAGTTACCAAAAAACTTCAAGAAATCGAACAGATCAAATCCGATCTGCTCGATACGATTACCCACGAATTTTCGACCCCGATTGCGATTATCAAAGCCTATATAGACATGTTTCTCGACGGACATTTTGACATGTCGAACCCGCGTCATCTTGACAGTTTGCGTTCTATTCGCAGCGCCGTCGTTCGCCTGGAACGGCTTGTCATGAATCTTTTGACCCTGAGTATGGGCAAAGGCACGAATTTCGAATTAAAAAAAGAAAAGATTTTTATTCAAGACATTATCTCAAATGCGCTGTCGCAATTAAACGAAGATATTACGAAAAAAAATATCAACGTCATTTTGAATATTGAACCGCATCTCCCTCCAATTGACGCTGATCCATCGAAGCTTTCAATCGCGGTGCTGAATTTGTTGGATAACGCGGTGAAATTCAATAAAACGGGCGGCATTATCCGCATTTCCGCCTCCCAATTGAAATCGAAAAGCATCGGCGTCGCCATTTCCGATACCGGCATCGGCATTCCTGAAGAAAAAATCGAAGAGATCTACAGCCCATTTACGCAGGTGGATATGTCTTCCACGCGGGAACATCAGGGAACCGGCCTCGGCTTGACCGTCGCCAAAACCATCATCGAAGCCCACAACGGCAAAATCACCTTGAAATCCAAAATCGGCAAAGGCAGCACGTTTATTTTCGTCTTAGCGTGTTAGTGTGCCTCCCGCAGACGCCAACAATCTGTGTGGTTGTCGCGCAGATTGTATTCCCCGCCTCAAGAATCCTTGACAAGCGCGTCTTATTTTTATCTACCGGACATCGGAAAAATATCTGCACAATGTCTTCGAAAGAAAACAGCTTGAATCTGTTTGCTATGACGGTTATTTCCCGATTTGAACGCAAGGAGTGTTTCAGCGTTTTTTGTGTTTAAATCGGCGATGTATTACAATGATTACGATGAAAAATTCACGGACGCTTAATACTGTTTTCGCATATTTGCTCTTATTCAGCGCGGTGTTTCTTGTTGTGTTATGGAGTTGTCGTCCACCGTTATACGGGTTGACCGGCTATTATTACGATAACACGACCTGGACGGCTCCGGCGTATGCCACTCACGTTGATACCGATTTTTCGACGGAAACGCTCAAAGCAATTCGGAAAAAACTACCGCAGAACATCTATTCAGTCGAATGGAAAGGTTATTTTGTCGCGCCAGAAACCGGGTGGTACACGTTTTCAACCGAATCAGACGACGGCTCGCTTGTGCATATCGGCGACGCGATGGTTGTGGAAAACGGCGGGCCGCATGGCTTACAGCAGCGTGAAGGCAAAATCCACCTGCTCAAAGGCGTCCATCCGTTCCGCATTCGTTTCGAACAGCATGGCGGATTTGCCGCTATCAACGTGTTATACGGCAGAGTCCCTCTCTCTGGAATGCCATTGGATGTCAAATTGTTGCTGCCAGAAGGAACGAGTCTTGAGCGGTTTTGGATGTATCGGCAAGCAACGACCGCGCTGCCGTACCTGCTGGGCTTTTGGGGGATGGCGCTGATCTGGTTGTTCATTGCCTCATTCCGTGAATTTCGCGCTGCTCGCAAACTGATGTTTGCTCGTCACGCACATCCATCTGCTGGTGTGTTCGAACTGCTTGGGGTGACGCTGCATCGCGCTATTGTGCAGCCACTTGTTTTTACCGGTGAGAATCTCAGACGCCCTGACGCCTATTTCTGGGCAATTGTGGCGATCTATTCTTCGATAATCTTCGTCACGCTGTCCTACGCCCGCCAGTTTTCAACGTTTATGATGGAACGCTTCGGCAATGACATCTTTTCTCGCATTACTGTTGTTACGCTATTAGTGGTCGCCGTCTTCTTGTTGCTCTATCTGCTCCGCGTGAAAACGCATCTTGTCTCGCGATTCATTGCGTTTGCCGGGATTGTTGCGTTGTATGCATTTTTTTTACACGAACCGCTGCGCGAGAATATATACGCGGCATTGCGCTGGGTAGGGCTGAACACTGCGTTTTTTGAAGCTCTGGAGATCTTCCCGATTTATGCGGGGGAGAAAATTCACTTTCTCGAATACGGCTTTTTGGGTTTACTGCTGTGCAAAACGCTGAGTTACCGTCTCAAAGATCGCAGCGCTTACTGGCTCGCGCTGCTGATCGTGTATCTGATCGGCATGACCGATGAAGGCATTCAGTGGGCGCTGCCGAGCCGCGTGGGGGAATATCGCGACATCTGGATGAATATTACATCTGGCGGTTTGGCGATTTTATCGGTGTTTTTGGTGATTCGTCCTCGCGCGTTTCAAGGGCGATTCAGCCTGTCCTCGCTTCGCCCGATTTGTTATACGCTGGCGGCAGCCATTGTTTATACCGGCATCTTTTTGCAATCCGTGCATGGTTTCGGCCATAAGATTTTCATGCCAGACAATGGCGCGGAGTTTGTGTCATCGTTCGCTGAAAATGAGTTGATCGCATTGGATCGGCGCATCATGGAACGCTATGAAAACAAACCGGTGGAAGATATTCCGTATTTAACCGTAGAACGATATAATTACGAGGCCGGGCGACATCATTATCTCCGCAACAAATACAATCAAAACGGACGATATTTCGAAAGCTACTGTGAACAGGAAATCATCAAAACCTATTACCGCTCGGCGCTGCGCAAAGGGGCGATTCAACTTTTCGAATATAAGCCAGAGACATTTCAGGTCACGCCTGACCCGAACGAATTTATCTTTTATCGCAGCGCCGGGCATGAACTCGCGATTTTAGCGTTCAGCCAGCGGGTGATGTGGGCGACGATTGGCATCAGTGCCGCGTTCCTCTGTCTGTTCGCGACCATGATCCCTATTTCTAAAGAAGCGCGAACGCATTTTGGGTCGCCTCGCGTCAGGCGCGACGGTCGTCGTTTCGAAACATTCGTGCTGCGTCCCTTATTTTTTATCGCCCTGCTGGCAATGCTCGGAGCGAATATATACATCTCTGCTCACGTCGAAAAACCGCAATATACCAATCTGCTGATTTTAACGGTGGACAGCGCTCAGCCTGATTATTGGAGCGCCTACGGCTATCCGAAACGCACGACGCCGTTTGCCGAGCAACTTGCGGCGCAAGGCACGATCTTTACGAACGCGATTGCGCCGAGTTCCTGGACGATTCCAAGCCTCGCGTCGTTGATGACGGGCGTGAATCCGAACGTGCATGGCATTGATATTCGCGCAAAAGCGATGGACCCGCGGATTCCAACACTCTTTGAAGTGATGGAGCAGCACGGCTATACCATCGGCGACACCAGTTATGTTATGACTGAGCCGTCTATCAATACGGTCTTCAAAAAAACCGAAATTTCGCCCGAAGTTGCGCTCTCAGAAGGCCGCTCCGAAGAATCGTATCTCCTCTCCTGGATGGAAAAACATCGCCGTGAGCCGTTTTTTGCCTGGGTGCATTTCCATACATCGCATCTGCCGTATCGCGCCACGCCGCCGTATAACAAGCTCTTTTTAGAGGGAATTCACCCGGATGTGCTGCAAGACGAGCAGATTCAATTCGTCAAAAATAATCTGATTGTGCGAAAAGGAGAAGTCGAGTTCGACAAAAAGCGCCACACCGACGCGATTCGCGCTCTATATGCTCAGACGCTCCGGCAGCAGGATGCCAAAATCGGCAAAGTGCTGATGAAACTCGACGA
Source organism: Candidatus Moduliflexus flocculans (assembly GCA_000739515.1). Classification (GTDB taxonomy): domain Bacteria; phylum Moduliflexota; class Moduliflexia; order Moduliflexales; family Moduliflexaceae; genus Moduliflexus; species Moduliflexus flocculans. The sequence goes on along the minus strand of DF820460.1, from coordinate 600,936 downwards.
ATTGGGGCTGCGCGAGAATACACTGATTGTGATCACCGCGGATCATGGCGATGAATTGATGGAACACGGCTTTGTTGGCCATGCGTCAACTTCGTGGGATACCACCGTGTATGACGATCTGATTAACGTGCCGATGTTTTACGTCCTGCCCGGCAAAGTGCCGCAAGGGAAGCGCGTTGACACGCAGGTGCGGACGATTGACGTCATGCCGACAGTGCTGGACTTGCTTGGCATCCCGTTTGATAAGCCGATTCAGGGGAAATCGTATGCCAGCGTCATCACCGATGACGGTGAATTTGAAGAAACCGCGTTTTCCGAAACCACGCCTTGCGGGTATAGCTGCCCGTCGCGCCTCGCGAAAAACCGCTTGCGCTCAGTGCGGACGAACGATTGGAAATTTATCTCGATTTATCATGACGACACCGGTCAGACCACCGAAGAACTCTATAACCTCAAAGAGGACCGCGGCGAAACGAAGAACGTTATCGCTGAAAATCTGGCAATTGCAGGTTTATTCAGGGAAGAAATGCAATGGTGGATGGATGCGCCGAAACAATTTCCGTATCAGGCGGTTGCGACGGAACAAGAGCATTATTTAGATACCGATGTCGAAGTGCGCCCGATTGTCACCTTTCCGAAAGTGGGCACGGTCGTCACGCCGAAAACATACGAAAAACGTATTTTGGTGTCGTGGATTGGCGATAAAAACGGGAAATATGTCATTGAATATGACGTCGGCACAGGCGGGTATCACATGACTGGCGAATTAGAAGCGGTCGGCACGGAGCAGTGGTTCGGCCCGTTCCCTGAAGACATCTGGCAGGCGCTGCCGCTTTATAACCCCTGGCGTTTCAGGGTTATCCCGAAAGATTATCCGCAATATCCAAGCGAATGGATTACATTCGAGATGAAGAATGAGTAAACCAGCCCCATTAAATCTCACAGGTCTCCAAGACCTGTGAGATTTCCATCAGACAATTGGGAGGTTCAATTGTGCGCGTTCAAAAAGTCATCCACAGACATCACTGTTGCCCCTATCGTGGCAAATTTCTCAATTGTCTCCGCATAAATTGTCGGATTGACCGCCGCCGTCGCATCGCGTAACACGACCACCTCAAAGCCATGTTTCAGGCCATCTGTCGTTGCGCCAAGCACGCAGACGTTGGTTTGCATTCCGGTGATAATCATCCGTTGGATGTTTTGGCCTTGGAGATAGGTTAACAATGGCGTCTGCTCGAAACTGCTGATGTGATGTTTTTTGATGACGAATTCGCCGTCAGCGGGCAGCGCATTGGCATGAATTTTTTGTCCGTCAGTATTGGGCAGAAAAAAAGTAGCGTCAGGCTTAATCGCTTCATGTTCAACATGAATGACCGGCAAGGCGCGGCCTCGGAAAAATTTTAACACCTTCTGCGCCTGCAAGCTCGCGTCAATGCTGCCGGAAAGCGGATATTGGCCGTCGGGAAAATAATCATTTTGGATATCAATGACGAATAAGGCTGCTCCTGTCAGTAAATCTTTCATAAAACTCCTTTGTTCTCTGAGAAACTGTTTTAACAGTCTGGAGTGCCAAAGCTTGCTTTGGCCGTCAAAGCAAGCTTTGGCACTCCTTTTGTCGTTCGCCCAATGCGTCTATTACAGAGACGTTTAAAACAGTTTCTGAGACCAGAGACGTTCGCCGCCGTCTGGCCAGTGTATTTGTCATAATTATAATACGAGGTTAGGCGATCTTGAATGTGACAACACCAGGATACTATCTGAGGAGCATTTTGTGAAGAGCGGATTGACACGAACTTTCGGCGGATTCACACATTCGGAAATAAAAATTTCTCACGCAAAGACGCAAAGTTTGCCAGGAAACGCTCATGAAATCGCTCTATGCGAATAAAAAACTTTGCGAGCGTTGCGTCTTTGCGTGAGACGTAAAATTATTTCCCAAATGTCTATTACGCAACTAATACCATGATCGCTTTCTGCGTATGCATCCGGTTTTCGGCTTGATCATAAATGACAGAACGCGGATGTTTGGCGACCTCGTATGTCACTTCTTCGCCGTAATGCGCCGGGAGGCAGTGCATAAAAATCGCGTCAGATTTTGCTTGTTCAAATAACGCGAGATTGACCTGATATTTTTGGAAATCGGCAAAACGTTCCTCGCGTTCGCGTTCCTGCCCCATGCTGGTCCACACATCGGTATAAACGACGTCGGCGTCGCGTACGGCCTCAAGCGGATCGTTGGTTAAGCGCAGTTTTGCGCCTGTGGTGGCGGCATCCGCAACCGCCAGATCAAAGACGGCCTTTTCAACATCATATTCTTCCGGCGAAGCGACCGTGACGTGCATTCCGACTTTGGCCGCGCCTAATAACAGGGAGTTTGCCACATTATTTCCGTCGCCGATATACGCAAGTTTCAGTCCGCTGAGACGCTGCTTTTTTTCGTAGATCGTCAGGAAATCCCCTAACGCCTGGCAGGGATGCGCGGCATCCGACAGGCCGTTAATCACTGGAACGGTCGCGTATTTGGCTAAATCTTCCACAATATTATGCGCGAACACTCGCGCCATGATTACGTCGCAATAGCGCGAGGTGACGATGGCAATATCTTCGGTGGTTTCACGCTTCCCGAGCGCGATGTCATCCGGGCCGAGGTAGATCGCATGTCCGCCCAATTGCGTCATGCCGGTTTCAAATGAGAGCCGCGTGCGCAGCGACGGCTTTTGGAAAATCATGGTCAGGGTTTTGCCTTGCAAGAGCGGGTGTGACTCCCCGATCTGTTGCTGTAATTTAAGATGTTCAGCAGTTTTTAGAATTTGCAGCACTTCTTCAGTCGTTAATTCATGCAGTGTTAAAATACTCTTGCCTTTCATGCAGATCATGATTGTAATTCTCCATCCCCATGTATCGCGTGAGAATGAGTGGATGCGTGTGAATGCGTGTTAATTTTTATCAAGAAATGACAATAAACAGGCGTTTATACACATCCTGACTTTCCCATTCAATCAAGGAGTTTTCAGGATAAATATTCTATCGCGCAACATTTCCCGTCATTTTTTTGTTGCATGAAGATGCCTATCATGCAAGAATCTCTTTTGCGTCAAATAAAATTTTCAACACAACAAACTTTTTAGATGGCGCGTCGTCTATTGAACAAGCATCGAAACAATGCAGGCAAAATGGTTGTGTTGTGATGCGTTATTCACTATTACATTGTTCACAAAACCATCGCTGACGCCGTGCGTGAGACGATGGATGTGCTTAACCTGGAGGGTTTTTATTATGAAAATGACTCGTCTTGTGTTGTTGACATCGTTAACCGTCGTGATGTTTGTTGCCGCGTTGAATGGATGTTATTCCGGCGGCAATCCGTATGGCCCGGGCAATCCGACGCCGACGCCTGCTTCGCCAACCCCGACGCCAGCGCCCTCTGCGCTTTATATTGACGCGACAACGGATAAAATCGCGTATAATGTGGGCGACGAAATGACGATTCGGGTAACGGTCGGCCAATCGGGTCGAGTCCGTCGACGTCGTAGGCCGCCGGATCGTACAGCACCGAGCCGGTGTCCTCGTACTCGCTCACTGCCACCACCACGACCGGATCTGCAGCGTCCAGCACCTCCACGGTGGTGCCGGCGTCCGCGGTGCCGGCATCGGCGAGCGCATCGGTCGGCAGCAGGTCTGGGGCCGGCTCGTCCGGTGCGACCGTGACATCGACATCGATGACCGTGGAATCGTCGTTGAACGAATCAGTGATCTCGGCGATGATGTCGGTATTACCGATCGCCACATCGCCGGTGGTGATCTTGGTCGTGGACTCGTCGATGAGCACATTCCCGCCGGCGGCGACCGAACCATCACCGGCGGCGACGATGGCCTCCTGATCAAAGATCTGGGTGACGTCGCCATTGGCCCGGATGTTCTGATTCACGGACTGGTCGATGATCGTCGTGCGGGCGTCGACGGTGAAGTTGTTCGTCACATTGGTGATTTCCTCGACCACGGTCGGAGGATGTGCGGGTCCTTGAGGATGCCCGGGCACAGGATGGTGACCGGGAACCTGAGGCTGGTAGGTCGGGTGCATGGGCGGAGCTTGAGTCGCGACGGGGCGCTGGACGACATCGGGCCGGTCGAGGACAACCGGTACTACAGCGCGCACGTCGGCCGCACACACACCGGACAGACCTGCCTCGGCGAGGGTCTCGTCGGGTTCAGCAGCGAACTGAGCGGCCACTGCAGGGTCGCGCAGCAGGCTCAGAATGAACTCGATGAGAGCATCAGCAATGGTGGCCAAGGGTGTGGTCATATCGCGGCTCCTGTCTTGTGGGTGACGGTCGATTTGAGCGTACGGCAGCCATTGGTGCCAGGCATGGGGGATTGGCCCTAGTTTGTGAATAGGGGGTTACGGGATCAGGCAGCACGATCATGGTCTGGCCTCCACCGAACCCAGCGTCAACCGCAGTTTCGCGATGAGATCGGAGCGCGATGTGGCGTCCAACCGGCGCCGGATGCTGGCCACGTGATGCTCGACGGTGCGCGGTGAGATGAAGATCGCCTGACCGATCTCGGCATAGGTCTTGCCCTGCAGGATCAGCACCGCGACGTCGCGCTCCCGTTCGCTCAGCTGAGCGCCGTCGGTCACCGGAGTGGGGGTCGCCTCGGAGATCGTGGGTGCGGCCTGCCGGATGACCTCCGGCGGGTGCAGCTCGCGGGCACAGGCCATCAGGCGGGCAGCGGCCCGGCGATCGTCCGACAGCCGTCCGGCGCCATGCGCCGCCAGCCGGGCGCCGTCCCAGGCCAGCCCGGCCGCCGCCAGCGCGCGTGCCGCGGCCTCGACCGCGAGCACCTCGACCTTGCCACCCAGCACCGTGACCCAAACCGCACCCGCCTGGGCCATCGCGGCCGCGACCCGGCTGTGCGGTGCGGCAGCGACGAGGGCCTGGGCGTACGGCCCCAGCGATGCGGGCTTGTTGAGCAGGATGCCCTGCTGGATGCCGGCCCACCACAGATGATTCGACCACAAGGGTGGACGACCGAGCCGCTGCACGATGTCCAGGCCCTGTGCCAGGTACGGGGCGAGGGTCGCCGAATCACCGAGCCGGGCCCCGGCGTCGATCAGCGAACCGAGTGGCAGCAGTGAATACAACGAGATGTCGACATTGCGGCTGACCGCCAGGGCCGACTCCCAGGCCGCTTCGAGACTCTGCCTGTCCCCGTATCGTCGGGCGAGGGTGATTCTGATGGTTTCGAGGAGAAGCTGAGTACGCGACGACTGGGGCGAGAGCAGCTCTTCGGCTTCGAGCAGGGCCTCGCGGGCCTCCTGCGGGCGCTCACTTCGGATCGCGACGAAGGCCCGCCAGCCGAGCAGCCTCGGCCGTGCCCACGAACCGCCCTGGCCGCCGTTGAGTGCTGCCTCCACGACCGCCTGCGCGGTGTTGAGATCGCCCGCGCCGATCGCGACCGCCGCGGCGACGACAGCCGGCAGTTCGGCTATCGGGCGGGTGGTCTTGGCTGCGGTGTACAGCTCCGAAGCGTGCACCAGCATGCTGATCGTGGACGGCGGAGGTTGTTGCTGGAGTGAGCTACGCAGGCCCTCCGCCAGGAGCTCCAGTGCGACTCCCGATGTCGTGAGGGCCTGCCGGGCTGAGGGCCGGTCGTCCAGCCGCTCCGGGATACCCGCCCCGATGTGAGCCAGCGCCGCCCGTGCCCGGGACGCGGCAGAGTCGGCAGGTCGGACAAGATAGCTCTCACTGCTGACCCGTGGCAGACCACGTTCGGCCCAGATCGCGGCCGTCAGATCGGCTGCGGCATCCGAATTCGACGAGTTGCCGGGTATCTCGGCCTGCTCGAGGAACCCCGCTGCCGCGTCCAGATCGCCGCGCTGCCAGGCAGCCAAGGCCTGCTGCAGCAGCGGGCCGGCCGTGTCGTCGGTGGTCGGTGCGGCAGGCGCGTTGCTGACGGCTCTCAGCTCCGTGAGCCGGTGGGCCGGGGTGGCGGCCAGTACCGTCGACTGCACGACCGGCGCCGGGCGGCCATTGCGCAGCAACAGGCCCTCGGAGTGACCCTGCGCGATGAGCGCGTCCGCGGTTGCCGTGGAATGGTTTATCGCCAGATCGATTTGTGGGTTCACACTGAGCAGCTCGACGAGTTCACGCAGCTGGTCGTCGGTGGTACTCAGCCGGTGGGCGATCTCGTCCTGAATCAGACGTTGCAGCCCTTGATGGTCGGGGTCGCCGGCGCAGTCGCGGTCGTCATGCAGGCTGAGTGCGCGGGTAGCCAGCCAGCTGATGGCGCCGGTGAAGGTCAGGATCTGGGTCAGGCAGGCATCCGAGACCGCTCGGCCGTGGGCGTGCACATAGGCCACGGCATCGGATCGGGAGAGCTGGCCCAGCACGACCGGGGGAGCGTCTTGCTCCAAACGCCGCCAGACGGCGGTCAGGGTGTCCGAGCGCGGCCACGGCCGGCAGGTGACGATCAGTCCGGCGGCCGGATCCAGCGCGCGCATCGCGATCTGATCGAGGGCCTCGGCATCGAGCAGGTGCAGATCATCGACGGCCAGGACCTGCGAGGCGGGCAGCGTCGCGATGGCCGTACCGGGGCGGTACGTCGTGACCGAGGTCTCCAGATCGGTCAGCAGGTCGGTGATCTCTCGCAGCAGGCTGGTCTTTCCGGACCGCGCGGTCCCGACG
>DF820460.1:585581-593785 GCA_000739515.1 Candidatus Moduliflexus flocculans | reverse complement strand
TGTTGACGCCGGTCTCCGCTTTTCTTAAATATTGCGGCGACGATGAGCAGGGCTTTTTATTAGAATCCGTTGAAGGGGGCGAAAATGTCGCCCGTTACTCCTTTTTAGGCCGCCGACCGTCGGAATGGATTCAGTACGACGGGCAGGCCGTCACGGTAGCCTCTCAACACAAGGAAGAGACGCTTGCCACCGACATTTTCAGCTATTTGCAAAGCCGCGTCCAGAAGTATCGCTTTGTCAAAAATCCCGACTTGCCCTATTTTTTAGGCGGGATCGTCGGCTACTTCGGCTATGATACCGTGCGCCTGTTGGAAAAACTCCCGGAAAAAAACGCGCCGCACCCGGATGTGCCCTGGGCGAGTTTTGGCATTTATGAAACCGTGTTAGCGTTCGACCATGTGCAGCAGCGGATTTTGATTATTACCAACGTGTTTTTGGATGAAAATTCCGATTTGCGCGAAGCCTATGACACCGCGCTGCAACGCATCGCCGACGTGAAACAGACATTGCGAGCGCCATTAACCTATGTTGAAAGCGCCGCGCCGCAGCCCGCCACCCGCGCTGTTGCGTCGAACATGGCCCGCGAGGCGTATTGTCAGGCCGTTGAGCAGGCGAAAGAATACATTCGCGCCGGAGATATTTTTCAGGTAGTGCTGTCGCAGCGTTTTTCGCGCCCTATTGCCGTGCCGCCGTTTAACGTCTATCGCGCCCTGCGGATGCTGAATCCATCGCCGTATCTCTTTTTTCTGCGGCACGGCGCGCAGACGATTATCGGCTCAAGCCCGGAATTGCTCGTCAACGTCTGGGGCGGCGAAGTCGTGATTCGCCCGATTGCCGGAACGCGGCCACGCGGCAAAACGCCGAAAGAAGACCGCGAGCTTGAAATGGATTTGATCAGCGACGAAAAAGAATTGGCGGAACATGTCATGCTGGTGGATTTGGCGCGCAACGATGTCGGGCGCGTCTCGAATTACGGCGAAGTCCGCCTGACCGAGCAGATGATCGTCGAACGTTACAGCCACGTCATGCACATCGTCTCCGAAGTGCGCGGCAAACTCCGTTCCAATATGGATTCGGTTGACGCCTTCAAAGCCTGTTTTCCGGCAGGCACGCTCTCAGGCGCTCCGAAAGTGCGGGCGATGGAAATCATCGAAGAATTAGAGCCGGAACGACGTGGCATTTATGGCGGCGGCTTGGGATTTATTGATTTTTCAGGCAATCTTGAGACCTGCATCCTTATTCGCACGGTCGAGATTCGCGACGGCATCGCCTATTTTCAGGCTGGCGCGGGGATTGTCGCTGATTCCGTGCCGGAACGCGAATTTGAAGAAACTATTCACAAATCAAATGCGATCCGCGCCGCGATTACGCTGGCGGAAAACGGATTAGGGCAATAGGCAAGCTGTCAGACACTTTCAAAGTGTCTGACAGCTTTTAAGCAACATGAATATTTCTCTCATTCTCGCACATCCGAATCCGGTCAGTTTTAATCACGCAATTGCGGCGGTAGCGCATGAGACGCTGACGCAGCAGGGGCATACCGTTTTTTTTCATGATTTATACGCCGAACAATTCCCGGCGCTGCTGCCATTCGAAGAATTTTCGAAAGACGCCGACGTTCCGCCTGAGATTCAGCGTTATTGCGATGAACTGATCGCATCGGACGGCATTATTATCGTACATCCGAACTGGTGGGGACAGCCGCCTGCCGTGCTGAAAGGCTGGGTTGATCGCGTGATTCGTCCCGGCGTCGCCTATCGTTTTTTAGACGGCGACAACGGCGAAGGCATCGCAGAAGGCTTGCTTCATGCGAAAGCCGCGCTCGTTTTTAATACCGGAAACACGCCATTGGTGCGGGAAATTAATGTGTTCGGCGATCCGCTGGAAGCGCTCTGGAAAAAGTGTATTTTCGAATTTTGCGGCATCAGTAATGTCTATCGCCGTCTGTTTTTAGTCGTCGTCACCAGCTCGCCCGAAATGCGGCAGGCGTGGCTAAATGAGGTGCGGCAGGTTGTCGGACAATATTTTCCTTCCAGTAAAATGTAAAAAGTAAAATCGTACAAAAGACCTCACAGGTCTTCAAGACCTGTGAGGTCTCAGGGAATAGAATCACAGGCGGTTATGAGCGGAAAATTACGATGGTTAGGCGTCGCGTTTATTGAATATGTCGCGCAAGATGGCAAGCGCATCTTATTTGATCCCTGGACGACATCGCAAGGTAACGATTTATGTCCTTATGCCAATGACGAATTTCAACAGACTGATCTGATTTTAGTCAGCCACGATCATTTTGATCATGTCGCCTCGGCGTCGGCGCTTACGAAGCTTTCCGGCGCAAAACTCGGCGGCCCGGATGAGACGATGAAACGCCTTTGCCACGAAGAAGGCTTGACGCCGGAGATGATCGTCAATAACGGCGCAGGCTATTTGGTCGGCGGAGGTTTCGAGGAAAACTGGATCAAAGTCGTCACTGTTCCTGCGCATCACACGTCAAACACCTCCATGCCGCTCGGTACGATAGCGATACTTGCAGACGGCACGACGCTCTATCATACCGGCGATACGTCAATTGTCGCGGAAATGGAGATTTTCGGCAGGCTGTACCCGATGGATATTGTCATGCTGCCGATTTTCGGCCAGGCTACGATGGATTATATTCAGGCGACTGAAGCGGTGCGGCTGCTCAAGCCGAAAAAGGTAATGCCGATTCATTTCGATTTCTGCAAAGACCCGGCGTTCGAAGTGGCGCGATTTGCTCGCTACTGCCGCGACAAAAACCCGTATGTCGAAGTGATCGAGCCGCAGAAAAATGTCTTTTATGAGGTCTGAGGTGTCGTGTGAATGCCAGGTTTGCAGGGGAATGTATCGGATCCGCTACGAACCCGGAAATTGTGAGGCGGTCGTTAAATGCGATGAATGTGGTCAACTCTGGTATGCAGATCGAACAGGCCGAGTGTTTTATGAAGGTGGAACATTCCCGATCTATGCGCGAGCGGCATTAGAACGATGCGGAAAAAACTAAAATAACGCCATCAGTAGTGGTTGTATGGAGCGATTATTTATTTTTGAATGGTTGGTTAGTAAAATAAGTTCGTGGTGAAGACCTCACAGGTCTTCGAGACCTGTGAGGTCTGGGCCGAAGTTATTTTTTTTAACGTTACTGAGTTCAAAAGATTCTTGAAATAGGGCCATGACAACATTTGATTTCGACGGAAACAAATACAACGCTGCTTCGACACACCAGAAAGAATGGGGCAATAAGCTAATTGCCGAATTGGCGCTGCGCGGCGACGAAACGATTCTCGATCTCGGTTGCGGCGACGGCGTGTTGACGAAACAACTTGCCGAACGCGTTCCGCGTGGAAAAGTCGTCGGCGTGGATGCCTCGTATGGGATGCTTGAGGCGGCGCAGCGGCAGCAGGCGGATAATCTGATATTTTTACAACAGAATATTAACGATTTGCAGTTTGATGAGCGTTTCGACCTGATTTTTTCCAACGCCGCACTGCATTGGATTCGAGACCATCGCGCCTTGCTGCTGAAATTATGGGAACTGCTGAAACCGGGCGGCATGATGCGGCTGAATTTTGCGGCGGACGGCAATTGCCAGCATTTTAACCGCATCGCGCAGGGGGTGATGCGGCTGCCGGAATTTGCCGCGTATTTCGAGCATTTCGAATGGCCCTGGTTCATGCCGACGCTTGAAGCGTATGCGGCGCTGCTGAAAGAATCGGCATTCACGGATATCCGCGTCTGGGGCGAAAACGCTGATCGCTGCTTTCCCGATGCCGAGGCAATCACGAAATGGATTGACCAGCCGAGTCTTGTGCCGTTTCTTCAGGCCGTTGACGCCGTTGATAAATCGCGTTTTCGCGAGGCGATCGTCATGCGGATGCTGCAAGAAACCGCACAAGGAGATTGTACCTATTTTGAGACGTTTCGACGAATTAATGTGTTCGCAAAAAATAATCATTCAACGCTGTCAGGGTTTTGAACTCTGGCAGGGTTCATTCCAATAAACACCTATGGTCACAGCAATTACGTTGATGAATGTAGAACGCGACAAAATTAATAGTGTCGCGGAACGTTTGGCCGAATTACAGGGCGTTTCCGAAGTCTATTCCATCGGCGGACGCTATGATTTGATCGCGATCATCCGCGTCAAACATACCGATGAGTTAGCCGAAGTCGTCACGGAACATATTCGCAAACTCGAAGGGATTCAAAAAACCGAAACCATGTTAGCGTTTCGCGCCTATTCGCGCCACGCGCTGGACGAAATGTTCTCCATCGGCATGGAGGAGTAAGAACGAGAATAGATACCTATGAAAATTTTAATGATTGATAATTTCGACAGTTTCACCTATAATCTCGTCCAGTATTTCGGCGATTTGGGCGCAGAGATTGAGGTCTTCCGCAATAACGCGATTTCGGTGGAGGCGATTCAGGCGCGTAACCCTGACGGCATCGTGATTTCCCCCGGGCCCGGCACGCCCGATGACTCCGGGATCACGCTTGACACGATTCGCATGTATGCCGGGAAAATTCCGATTTTCGGCGTCTGCTTGGGGCATCAAGCCATCGGGCAGGCGTTCGGCGGCACGGTCGTCCGCGCCAAAGAATTAATGCACGGCAAAACGTCGCAGATTTACCACAAAGGCGTCGGCATTTTCGCCGATTTGCCCAGCCCGCTGATTGCCACGCGCTATCATTCGCTCGTCGTCGCGCCGGAAAGTCTGCCGGACTGCCTGATGGTCACGGCCAACACGATAGACGGCGTGATTATGGGGGTGCAGCACAAAACGCTGCCGGTGTATGGCGTGCAGTTTCATCCAGAATCGTTTCTGACGGTCTCCGGCAGGCCGATGCTTCAGAATTTCTTGAACCTGATTGCAGAGAGGAAAACATCATGATTCGTATTGCGCTTGCGAAAGTGATTGAACGGCAGGATTTGACTCGCCAGGAGGCATTTCAGACGATGGAACAGATTATGAGCGGCGAGGCCACGCCCGCGCAGATCGGCGCGTTTTTGGTCGCGTTGCGCATGAAAGGGGAAACGCCTGCGGAAATCGCCGGATTCGCCGAATCCATGCGGAATAAAGCGACGAAAGTCCACACAAACCGCCGCGAGCCGATGGTGGATATTGTCGGCACGGGCGGCGACAGCAAACATTCGATTAACGTTTCGACCATGTCGGCGTTTGTCGTGGCAGGAACGGGCGTGCCGGTGGCGAAACATGGCAACCGCTCCGTGTCCAGCAAATGCGGCGCGGCGGATGTTTTGGCCGCGCTGGGCGTGAATATCGAAATTGACGCGGAGCAGATGTCACGCTGCCTCGACGAAGTCGGGATCGCGTTCCTGTTCGCGCCGAAACTGCATGGCGCGATGAAGTTTGCGATTGGCCCACGCCGGGAAATCGGCGTGCGCACGGTCTTCAATATTCTTGGCCCGATTACCAACCCTGCCGGCGTAAAGCGGCAGTTGATCGGCGTGTATGATGCCCATTTAACGCGCTTGTTAGCAGAAGTCTTGCAGCAATTGGACGCCGAGCATATCTGGCTTGTGCATAGCGAAGACGGGCTTGATGAGATTTCATTGGCGGGCAAAACGCATGTGGCGGAGTTGAAAGGCGGCCAGATTCGCGAATTCGACATTAGCCCCGCTGAATTCGGCCTGACAGCGTCCGCCGAAAGCATCACCGGCGGCGACGCAAACCAGAACGCCGAAATTGCGCGAGGCATTCTAAGCGGCAAGATCAGCGGCGTCATGCGAGATGTCGTGCTGGCAAATTCCGCTGCCAGCCTGTATGTCGCCGGAAAAGCCGGCAGTATCACCGACGGCGTCAAACTCGCCGCCGATAGCATTGACAGCGGCGCGGCGCTGAAAAAATTAACCGCACTGGTTGCCTTCACGCAGATGTGTTAGGCGTTCATTGGAGAGTTGTCAGAACTACAACGAATTGGAGAAGGGAACGAATGGAAAGCGTGAGGAGGCTCGAATTCGTTCCCTTCTCCAATTCGTTGTAGTTTTTTTGGATACTGATTAACATCACTCCACTAACCGCCCATCTTTAATCCGCAGAATCCGCCGGGCAAACGCGGCGCATTCCTGGCTGTGCGTCACCATAATGACGGTCATGCCGTTGCTGTTCAGGCGTTGTAGCAATTCCATTAAATCCCGCGTGTTTTTCGTGTCAAGGTTGCCGGTCGGTTCGTCTGCTAACAAGACCGGCGGCTCGTTCACAATCGCCCGCGCCACTGCCACGCGTTCCTGCTCGCCGCCAGAAATCTGATTCGGCAGACGCGCCGCTTTTGTTGCTAAACCGACGGAATTCAGCGCCGCCGCCGCTTTGTCGCGCTTGATTTTTGCGGGCATGGCAATCGTTGTCAACGGCAGCATCACGTTTTCAAGCACCGTCAAATACGGCACAAGATGGAAACTCTGAAACACGAACCCCAAAAACTCGCGGCGAAAATCGGCGCGCTGCTCCTGGCGCAGGGCGTACACGTCAATGTCATCCACCGCGAACGAGCCGGAACTCGGCGAATTCATCGCCCCCATAATTGAAAGCAGCGTGGATTTGCCTGAGCCGGATTCCCCCATAATGCCGACGAACTCGCCGGGACCTATCTGAAAGCTGACATCTCGCAGCGCCGACACTGCCGCATCGCCGCTGCCATAGACTTTCGAAAGCTGATGCGCTGTGATATAGCTCATATTTGGTATGTTCGCGCAGAGACGCGGGGACGCAGAGAAATTATCAGGAAGAAAACCCTGCGCCTCTGCGCGAACATCAAAATTTATAACGCCCGCAGAGCGTCGTTCGGGTCGAGTTTCGCCGCCAAACGCGCCGGATACGCGCTGGCGAGCAGGCCGGTAATGATCGCGAGGGCAAACGCTCCAAGCGCGACTGATGAGTTAAACGGGACGGCGATGCCATGATGATCGGTGGCAAAAAACTGCACGGCGATTTTCGTCGCGCCAAGCCCGATAAGATAGCCGAACGCGCCCGCAAGCACGGAAATCACGAACGCTTCGAGGAAAATAATCTGCATAATATGGCGCTGGCGGAAACCGATTGCGCGAAAAATGCCGATTTCTTCCGTGCGTTCGCGGACGCTCGCCATCATCGTTACGAACACGACAAGGCTGCCGACGAGAATCACCACGCCGGAAATGCCGTAAGACAACGCGCGAAACTGCTCCAGCGAGTGCATCCGGCTTTTGACCACCTGCTGCACCGCCATGACATTTGCTTCCGGCAGCGCTTCGGAAATCTGCTTGACCATCTCTTCAATCGGGCAGGCTGCGCAGAGCGCCGCGACTTCAACTATCGAAACTTTGCCTTCTTTGTCGAGCAATTGTTGTGCGGTCGCGAGCGGCGCAAACAGCAGTTGATCGTCCTGCGATCCGGTGGTTTGCAACACGCCTGCTACCGCGAGCGACTGGCCGTTGATTTCGACGCGGCTACCGGGCGCGACGCCAAACACCTGCGCCGCATCCGCGCCGAACAGGATCTCCTGTTCCGTTGGAAAACTGCCGCTCACGTTCCACCAGGGTTTTAATGTTCTGGCGGCCTGCAAATCCACGCCAGCCAGCAGCACTGGCTTTGCGGCGATCTGCACCGCACCGAGCGTCATCGGCCCGACTGCCGCGACGTTGGCGGCATTTTTAATCGTCTTGATCCGCGCTAATTCTTCCTGTCGGATTTCCTGCATATCGAACGACACGCCGCCTAACGACAGGCCGCCGTAACTCAGCGTCAGGCTTTCGGTTTTCGGCACAATCAGAATATTCGCGCCGTATTGATCGAGTTTATGCGTAATGTCGGCGGTCACGGCTTCAATCAGCGTGATCACGGTCACGACCGTCGCCACGCCTATCGCCAGCCCCGCTAACACGAACGCCGCTTTTCCCTTGCGACGCAGCAAATTGCGGAATGCAATGGTTTTCAGTGTCATTGTTGTATCACCACGAAACACACGAGATACACGAAAAAAAGTTTTCAATATTGAGACAGAAACGGGTCGCCGACCCGTCTCTACGGATTTTTTTGTGTATTTCGTGCGTTTCGTGGTTTTTTATTAACTGATGTTACGCAGCGCCGCCGACAATTCCCCTCCTGGGAGGGGCAAGGGGTGGGTTCGTCCGTGAGTGATTGCTCGTGTCAAGAACCCACCCCCAACCCCTCCCCGGAGGGGAG
>DF820460.1:556788-585455 GCA_000739515.1 Candidatus Moduliflexus flocculans | reverse complement strand
TCGTCCGTGAGTGATTGCTCGTGTCAAGAACCCACCCCCAACCCCTCCCCGGAGGGGAGGGTGCGGTCATTCGTCTCGAATCGGCTGCGTAACATGAGTTATTAACTCCCTGAGAGTTGTGAAAAATCAAAATATTTCGCCCCGTCCTGAATCTCTTTCACCTGAAGCACGACCTGGCCGTCTTTGATTTCGCGGTTGAGCGGCGACGGATTGCAGCCGCCCTGCACCTCGTTGATTTTTATCGTCGGGAAACGGCGTCCGCAGTTGCGGCAGACCATTTCGTCGCCCTGCTGTTCGTAGCCTTTCCCGGCAGGCCAGCAGACATCGCAGGCGTCGAACGCGGCGCGGATTTCGCCATCGGTACTTTTGACGATAAAATATTTGATCGTCAGGTTGCCATGCTGATAGGTGAAAAATTTGGCGACTTTATCTAAAAACATCGTCTCTGGATAACTGACGACTTCGGCAGTTTGCGCGATAGCTTGCCCGGCTTGAGGCGGCTGCGCGGGCTGAACTGCCGCCGTTTCTGCAGGCGCTGATGTTACCGCCGGAGATGTCTGCGGGATAAATTTATTCGCGGCGTACAACAACATCCCGCCTGTGAGAATTGCCAGACCAGCGGCAATCGCGATAATCTGCGGCAGCGACATGGTTTTTTCAGACGCGCCTAAGACCGCCGCTTTCTTCGCGGCAGCTTTTTCTTCTGGCGACATCAATTCGTGAGAGTGATTTCGTTTTTTTGACATATTCAGTTTCTCCTCTGCGCAGACCTCACAGGTCTCCAAGACCTGTGAGGTCTCTCTGTTCGATCAAAAAACGACAACGAATGTGAGAAAGGAACGAATTCGTTTCCTTCTTCGATTCGATGTTGTTCAGGCGCTAAAATTGTTCACCACATTCTTGTCGTGAAAATGACGCGAATTTTTCAACAGAGGAAAGACTGTATTTGCAGGTAAATCGGGGCGGAACGAGGGAAATGCGCTAAAGAAATGTTTGCGATGCCTGCGGCATAATTTGGGCGAACAACAGCCATTTCAGCCACAGGCGCGGCGTTCTGGTTCTCAAGCAGTGAATGAGGCGTCAACGCGATATTATTAGGGAGCGCAACGCTGTTATTGCCATGATCGTCGGTCAGATACATCGGACATGACGAGCGTTCGGGCGCAGGCGTTTCGTCATCGCAGCATGATGGCGACGCGGCGGCAGGCTGCTGCTGCGGATTGCAGCACTCGCAGCCGTCATTGCAGAGCATCGTGGCGGCAATTGCAGGAGCAGCACCAAACCACACCACAAGTAGCAGTAAGAGTGCGTGCATCAACCGAATACGTGTCATATGATTATGAATGGGGTTCACAGGAAAAATTGTCAAGTGCGGTGAAGAAAAAATCTCAACAAAAAAACCTTACAGGTCTTCAAAACCTGTGAGGTTTCGATCATGTCGTTATTGGGATTAATCCGAAAATTTTTCGATCATCAGCGGGTTTTTGAGGAGTGTTGTGAAAAATTCAGACGCGATGACGTCATACCCCTGATCATTGAAATGATGCGCATCTGAGAAGAGCAAATCCCCGCCGTTCGCCAGAATCGCCGAATGTGTGTCAGCAATGGGCACTTTCAACTCTGCCGCAATCAGTTTCAGTTGAACGTTGAGGTCTTGAATTGCTAAATTATACATATCCAACATATCGCCAGTCCGCGTCGGCGTAACAGTCGCCAATACCGGCAACGCACCAGCATTCAACGCCGAGGTTGTCATCTTACGAATGTTTTGGAGCATCTGGCAGTTCTGCTGATCCCGTGGATCGGTGCAAAGCTCTGGCGACATAATATCGTTCGCTCCTAACATGATCAACAGAATCGCGTCTTGTTGCAGATACCAATTCCAGGCTGGGAGAAAATCTTCCGTGGTTGCGCTCGGAATTCCCTCATTAAAGACTTGACCGCTATAACCAGCCGTCAGCATTTTTTGCTCAAGCATGGCGGGGTAGCCTTCTCCTTCAACAGAAGCCCCTTTGCCCCAGGTAATGCTGTCGCCGATGGCAAAAATCTGCGGCGGAAAGGTTTTGAGATTCGCCTCCGTCGGCGCGGTTGGCGAAGAACTGTGGTTGCAACTACTGAGAACGAAAATGAGCAAACTAATTCTAATGCCGTTCAAAAATTTTTGAATCCCCATCATCTTATGTATTTTTAGAAGTGCCAACACTTGCGCCGCAAGCGCTGTTCCTTTGTTTCTCCCTGTTTATGTTGTTGTACTATTTAGCCGCCACCACGAAATACACGAAAATATGGAAGACTCATTAGGCATTTCAAGAAATGTGTTGATTTTTTCGCGTATTTTGTGTGTTCCGTGGTAAATCATCACGTGTCACGATTAACGCCACCGCATCGAAATCTTACTGAAATGGCTTGCGCTGAAAGATTTCGATCCGAGGATTGATTTTGTCAAGATTGCTGACGATGACACGTTCCCCATTTTTATAGAACGTATCTCGATCAATCAGCAGATATTTCGTTGGAGAACGATAGTCAAGGATTTGAGCATAAGAAGATGACTCCTGACGTAATTGGTTATAGAATCGCCGATTCATCGTCGTCTGCAAATCTGTATTGATCGCGACGTAATCGGGGTTTCTTTGAGCCAACTCTTTAAGCGACATCATGCGCGACGTATAGACGCATTGCTCGCAGTTCCATTCCCAATAGCGCGGAAGAAATAATGGCTGATCGGCAAGGACAAACGAGGCTTGCGGCGAAAGATGTTTCTTAATCCAGCGTTCGACATAATACCGCGAATCGTTCACCATGAGCAAATCTATGGAGAAGGCGTACCACGCGCTATGCAGGCCGATGCCACCGAACAGCGTCATGCTGGCAACGTGCCATCTGCTTCGAAGACACAGGATATCTGCGGCGAATTTGCCGCCAAATAGCGTAAAGATGACGCAGATGCCAAGAAAGTAACGATCAAAATCATGTAGAATGACGTTGAGAAAAAAAAGATCATAGGAGATGGCTGGAATCAATAGCGCAAGGAGAAGATAATTTTTTTTCTTTTGCAGCAAAGCCACTCCGATGCCTGCGATGCAAAGCAGAAACGCAGGCCATCCGAACGAAAATCTGAGATGGTCGAGGCTATGCCACGCCATGCTGAGATGCCCGGCAAGCGTGCGCGGATATTTGACGTAAATTTGCGCCGGGCCGGTAATAAACTTGATATGCGCGACGAATCCTTCCCAATTGAACAGAAGGTTTTGCGCGAGCGCAAATGTAATCGCGGCAACGCCAAGCGCGGCAAGATGCTCTCGATTGAACGCGATCCGAACAAAAGAAACCGATTCGCGCTGGCGTTTTTCGAAAAGATAACGTGACCAGAGAATCGGAAGAGGCGTCAGCACGTAAAAGGCGTAGGCTTGATCTTTCGTGCAGATGGCGCAGGTTGCTGTGAGGACGAACGCAAGGTAGTCGCGAAGACGATGCGCCTTGAGAATGCGGAGATAAAACAATAACGACCAGACAACCCAAAACAGATACGGCACGTCAACATTTGCAATTTTGGCGTAATACACAACAGTGGCAATGCAGGCCGTTAAGCCGCCCGCAATCAGGGCGGCAAGGTCGTCGAAAATTTCTCGCCCGCATTGATAGGTCAGAAAGACAACGCCAAGCCCCATGACGACGCTTAACATGCGCCCCAGAACAAAGAACGCGGTATATTGCGCATCGGTTGATAGCGGATGGAATGCGTGAACCAGACGAGCCGGCAGGTACGCAATTGTCAACAAGTAATAATGCAGCGGCGGATACGCATCTTCCCAGCCATGAGAAAAGCCTTGTTCAATGCCTTTGAGCGTTCGCGCCGGGATGATTTCGTCCACCGCCCATCCATCGAGACTTGGGATTCCCCACCACAGGCCATACGCATTTAGAAAAAGGCTGAAAAGCAGCAGGCCGATAACGGCGCTTTTCTGTGTATCAATGTGTCGTAACGGCATTGTTAGTTTCTGTTTTTATTTCACGTAACGATGTTCGGAGCGCCAACGCTTGCGTAGCGCACCTGAGAGGCTGTTTTAAACGTCCTGAGAGCTGTCATCCTGAGCGGAGTCGAAGGATCATTGACAGGGTTCGACGTCGCTCACCCTGACGCGATCGTGACCACATGTCTCATCTGAACGTTTAAAACAGCCTCTGAGAATTCAGTCGTTGTGTATAGTGAGACACCGCGTGTCAAGACAAAAAAACAGCATTTTCCAGAAGAACCGTTCCATCCCCAAACAGAGATTATTGGTGCGATGTGGAATGATTCTGTTGATTTTTTCCTTGCATTTCGAAGAGTTACAGTATATTGTCACGTCTCATACATATCATATCATAACATGCGTTGCGTAAGGCTTTGCAGCACGTTTTTCATGACCACCAACCCCAAAGGAGTGAAACACTATGGCATTTCCTGGAAAAATCACGCGAAACGGCAATCGCTTGCAGCTTCAGAATTTCACCGGAGAACCGCGCTTTTTTTTCATCGAAGAATTTGCGCTGATCCATTACTTTAACGAAGGCGTCTTTTCGTGGATTGATAAAATCGTCGCCTGCGGCGCAAACGGGATGCGCACGATGGGGATTTATGTGTATGACAAGGGGCAGGAACAGCAGCCATTTGTCAAGTCTGGCAGCAGTTTTTTGCTCGATCAATTCAATCAGCCGTTTTTCGATTACATGAAACGGTGGGTGAAATACGCCAATGACAAGGGGGTCGTCGTGTTGTTCGAATTCTTTGACAATTGCCTGTTCTGGGCGACAGAATACACGCCATACGACCCATTTTATCCGCACTACCAACATGCGGGCGATCATTACGCCAAAACAAATGCCTTTACCGATTTAAAAAATTCAAAGCTCATGCAACTTCAGAAAAATTATATCCGCAAAGTGGTTGAGACGGTTCAAGGGTATGACAACATTATCTTCGGCATTATGAATGAGTATATCGGCTCGCAAGCATGGCATTCCGAGATAGCGAAATATGTCAAAGAAGTGTCGCAGAATCGCTATTTAGTGGCGGGCTGCGATCATAATTCTCCGGCAACTGCCGATCCGTATGCGGACATCTGGTTCGTGCATACCGGCAATCGCGATTTTCTTACTTCCGGCACGCCGCACGTCTCTGAAGATATTGACGCTTTGCGCAAAAAAACCGGAGAAGGGAAAGCGCTTGGTTATTCCAACGACGGCTTTGGCGACGACGGGCCGCGCGAAACGCCGAACGACATGGAACGTTTGACGCGAGACGCCGCCAACAAGGGGATTCAACTACTCGGTTTCATGGATCATAAATCCTGGATTCCGACGCCCGGTCAGTTAGGCCCGCTGAATGAAGCGACCTACAAGGCGATATCCGCCGTTTTCCGCCCTGCGCCGCTGGGACCAGTGGCGAAATTTAAATTAGATGCGCGTTCATATGTTGAATTGAAGCGCAAAAACGTGCCAGATGATCTCTTGAAAAAATTAGAACTGCTAAAAGATAAGGAATACCTGACAGAAGCGGAATTTCTATTAGCGGTTCAGGGAACAATCGGGCGCAATCCGACCGAACAATACAAAACCTTGTTAGTAAAGTATGCCACCATTGGTCGTCCGGTTGAAGGATTTGTGGATATTGCCGACGTTGCATCGCTTTATTCGAATCATCCGAATGTGGCGATGGAACGCGGCGGAAAAGCGATTTACACGACCACCGCTCAGGGATTTCTCGCTTTTGGGTATCATAAATCCGGCCTGCCTACCGTTCCGTTGCAAGCGGTGTTCAGCATTATGATTGACAACAACACGCATGATGACGCCAATATTTTGATTCTCGACGTGTACGACCAGCGGCGGGATCGTATCATCGCGAACAAGCTGATTACGCGCAAAGATTTTCCGAAAGCGGGCGACTTTTCCTTATTCAAGCTCGATTTCACGCCACCGAGCATGACAACTGACGTAGAAATCCGCATCTTTTATTTTGGAAACGCCTACGTCTGCGCGGATAAAATCGGCATTTTGGATCCGGCGGACGCCGCGGGACAAACCGACGCGGAATTGCTTAACGCCTTGCGAAGCGGTCAGGCAAGCGGCGGCGATAGCGGCAGCAGCAGCGGAGCAGAGGGTTGGACGTTAGTGCTTGAAGATAAATTGACCGACGGGAAAACGCAAGCCCAACGCGGCGGAGAAGGAAAGTTTAAGCTGAATGAAGGCTATGCGATTACGGGACGCAATCAGAGTTATCTGCTGTATAACCCGGGAATTACCAAATCGATCCGGGTAGAGTTCGATGCCAAAGGATATATTCCGGCAGAACCGATGTACGGCAATAACGATCAGATGTCGCTGATCGTGATGCAGGATGTGCCGCACGGCACAAACTGGGTAAACTGGCGCTCAATTGACGGCTTTCTGTTTCAGTTGCAAAAGCTGGCGAAATTCGAGAACTCCACCGACGGCTTAAAATTGAAAGCCGGGGCTGCGCTGCGCACCTCGTTTGATGGCGAATGGAAAACCTATATGGGACAGGGCCTGGTCGGTCATCCGCTTGCGTGGGATTCCTCGAAAACTTATCACTGGACAGTCGTGTTTCAGCCGGGCAACTTAGAAATCTCTCGCGACAGTCAACTGATTTTCAAATATTGGATTGACCCGAAAGTCTTCGGCAGCGCCACGCAGCCGATTGTCGTCTATATCGGCGGCGACTTCGGCGCGAACAACGTCAGCCCGCAAAACGTGACCTATTCGAACGTCAAAATTTACCGGTCATAAAAACATTTGTTTGTAGAGACGGGACGCCGCCCCGTCTTTCTACGGATTTATTTGAAGAATTGGCATCACAATAACGAAGCCCTGAATCACATGAAATCACGTCTCTTGCTCAATCTCTTCGCTGTGGCACTCGCCGCCGCTGTCTGGTTGCCGTGCCTGCATTTCTTTTTCCGTCCAAAGTTCGCTGATTTCTGGCAGGAAAACGGCGTGCCGCCGATTGCGCGTCAGCTTGCTGCCCGCCATCTGGCGATCTGGACTGACCCGCAGCTTCGACAGCAGGAATTGGCGCAAATGCAGCAGCACAATCCCGAATGGGATTTTATGAGTCGAACCTATTTTGTGTTAGCGCTTGCGAATATGGCGTTGCGCGATGACACCTATCGAGCGTCCGCGCTTGAGATTATAGAGGCGATTATCGAAAACACACTGACCGTCGAACGCGACACTGGCTTTCAAGCGTTTCTACTCGATTATGGTAAAAGCGGCGGCTGGAAGATGCAACCGCCGCGCAGCATTTTCATTGACGGCGAAATCGCACTGATGATCGCGGCGCGGCGCATGATTGCGGAACGCGCTGACTATCAGCCGCTTTTGGCCGAGCGTGTCGCTATCATGATTGAACGCATGAAATTGAGCCCGGTGCTGTCGGCGGAAAGTTACCCGGATGAATGCTGGATTTTCTGTAACACTGTTGCATTGGCGGCAATTCGATTGAGCGACGTACTGGACGGCACGGATCACCGCGCATTTCTGCGGGATTGGATTGTAACCGCCAAACGCCGCCTGAGCGAGCCGCAATCCGGATTGTTGATTTCAACCTACGCGGTGGATGGTATGCCGCTCTCTGCCGGGCCGGGGCCGGAAGGAACAAGCATCTGGATGGCATGCAATATGCTGCAAGTGGTTAATGCGGAATTCGCGGCGGATCAATATCGCCGGGCGCGGAACGAATTAGGCCGCTCATTTCTTGGATTCGGCTATTCCCGCGAGTGGCCGCAAACTTCGGAAGGTGCGATGGATATTGATTCCGGCCCGATTGTGCCGATTTTCGAAGCGAGCGCCAGCGCAAGCGGATTGGCGTTTCTCGGCGCTGCGGGATTTCGGGATGTAGAATATCTGACGCAACTGATGACCTCATTAAATTTTGCCGGATTCCCGCTCAAACGCGGTGACGCGCTCCAGTATCAGACCAGCAATCCGGTCGGCGATGCTGTGCTGCTCTATGCGCTTGTGCAGGGGCCGCTCTGGGAAAAAGCCAAATAGACAGAATTGACATGATGAACATGATATAGCATTTTATCATGTCAATTCTGTCAAAAAGATGCTGAAAAATAATTTTTTACGCGGGGCTGCGGCCATATTCGGCGTGTTTCTGGTGTTATCGCTGCTCGGTTTCCGGCAATATGTCAACGTGCTGTCCGGTACAGGCGCTATCGAAGCATCACATCTCTTTTTCGGATTAGCATATCTTCTCAGCTACATCGCCGCCGTCATTCTCGCGCCGATTTTGCTATTAGCAGCGCTGTTCTCGTCGGCGATGCGCATGTTATCTCGGAGAATGCGTCAATAATCCCACCTGATAGCGGGAATGCAATCCGCCTCTACCACAAGGCTGTTATGCTCTCGTCAACAGTTGTCATTGCGAGGAGCGACAGCGACGAAGCAATCTCGTAGAAATCAGTAGAAATCACTGGATTGCTTCGTCTCAAGCTCCTCGCAATGACAGACTACCGATATTCAGGATAAAATTCCCGGTAATTCGCCTGATTCCGCAAAACCTGCTTGACATAACTTTTCGTAGCGCGGAAACTGATATTTTCTACGATTTCTTCGTTCTGATATGCTCCTTGCGCTGGCCACCATTTGTCGGTATTTTGCGGCCCGGCGTTATAGGCGGCAATCGCCCGAAATTGATTCCCCTGAAATCGCTTCAATAGTTCGGCGATGTAGGCGGTTCCGATTTGAATATTGACCGCCGGATCATAGAGTTGCGCAGTGGTGTAATTCTTCAAGCCGATGCGTTTTGCGACGCGCCTCCCGGTTTCTGGAATCACCTGCATCAAGCCGCGTGCGTTGGCAGACGAGAGCGCTTTGGGATTAAATGCGCTTTCCTGGCGGATAATGCCAGCTACAAAAAATGGATCAAGACTGTTCTGCGCCGCATACGTCGTAATCAACTCCCAATATTCCAGCGGATAGAGCAGGCGCGTGAGATCATACGGAAAGGGCGCGGCAGTTCCTTTTCGCAACGCCGATTCGATTGGCGTGGCAAGCTGAATGCCAGTGAGATAATCGCCGATCTGCGCGTATAACCGGCTAAACAGATAGAGCCGCAGCAGGCGCGTTTGTTCGTCCGGCGGCGGAGTCTGGTCGGCTTTGGCCTGAAGCCAGGTGATTTCCCGCCTGGCGTACTCAATCTGATTCACCGCTCGCAATTCGATGGCAGTGTTGACATGCGGCGGCAATGCCTGCAACACCTCCGGCGGGAGAAATGTCCCGGTTTGCTTCACAACATCTGATAATTCGGGTGAGGTTCCCTGACGCGTCGGCGGCTGAGGCGTGGGCTGGCGCAATAGCGCAAGCCGCTCCTTCGCTTGCAACGCATAATAGCCGTATGGCGAATATTGAAGCAATTGCTGATACACGCGGACGGCTTCTGAGGTCGCATTTGCGCCTTCATGCGCCCGCCCAAGCCAGTATTGCCCGTCTTCCGAATATGAGTTTGCGGGAAACGCCGTCAGTCCTTGCGAAAACATCTGCGCCGCTTGTAGGTAATCTTGCGCCTGATAATACGACCAGCCTGCCCGCCAGAATGCCTCTTCCGCGAACGCGCCATTCGGATATTGCTCCGCGAGCGCCCGATAGAATTTTGCCGCCGCAAGATAAGAGGAGTTCGATTGCGCGATGCGGCCAGAGACATAGAGCGCGTTTTCGCGTGACGTTGTTGCGTTGAATTGTGTGATAATGCGCTCCATCACGCGTTGCGCCTCGTCGTTGCGGTCAGCGTTCCAATGCGCCGCGCCGAGCGTGTAGAGCGCTTTCGCCGCGATTTCCGGGTTGGTTGTTCCAAATTGTTTGACCAGCGTTGCCACCATGTCAGTCCCTTCTTTCTGTTTGCCCGCTCGCAGCGTGGCATCCACGAGCGCGATCTGCGCTTCCGGCAGGCGCGGGCTGGCGGGGTAGCGTTGCAGAAACGCCTGATATTGCGCGATGGCGGCGGCGTATAATTTAGCGACAAGCAGCGTGTTGGCATAATTCAACTGCGCGTCTTCGCTCATGACCGGCGTGAGTTCAGGATGCGCGGTCAGGATGGCTTGCAAGCGCGTTTGCGCGTCTTTGGCCTGAACATACGCTGGAACGGTCGTCAGCAGCGCCTGAAACGCTTCGACCGCGATCTGCGATTGATTCAGTGCCGCCGCCGTCACGCCGATTTTATACAGCAGGTCGCCTTTCGCGATATTGGACGGACGCGCCACAAGCTCCTGATAGAGCGGCAGCGCATCAGCTTCGCGTTTCAATTCCACCAGCGCGTTCGCCATCAGCCAGAGAACATCATCTTGAAGCGGATGATTCGGAAAGGCGGCGCGAAACGCCTGCAATTCCGTGAGCGCGTCCTGATATTGTTTTGCGCCGACATAGGCTTTCGCAAGGAAAAATCGGGTATAATCCGGCAGTTCGCGGTAATCTGACGCCAACGTTTGAAACGTCTGCACCGCCTGTAAAAACGCTTTTTGATCAAGCTGCGCAATCCCCTCGGCGAAACGCACCCGTTTTTCAGCCAGCGAGCGCGGCGCGGCAGTCAGCGCAGACATCGGCAGAAAAGTGAACAGTAACAGCACTGCAACAATACGAAGAACAGAGGATTTTTTCACAATTATCATCCATATCCAAGGGTTATTACTTAGGTCTCAAGCGTGCCAACGCTTGTTTTGGCACGCCGAAGGTCATTATCATGTTTCAGACTAATGACACATAGATACGATAGAGATACTTCTGGAAGAAATACTTTCAACCATCTATAAGAATTGTTCCTGTCAAGCACTCTCTGAAGGGAAAAACAAAAATTCGATTGCTATCGCCGTCGTTCTGGCAGTGGAACGGTTTTAAAATATTCCCCTGGCGTTGTTATTCAGGCATTGACGCAATATCGCCAATCTTTCGGTTTATCTCTTGACAATTTTTCATTCCATTTGCAACATGCTTTTTTTGATGAAACATGCAATACTAACGTTTATTGTAGCGAACAGCCATTTACAAATTACGAATCCCTGCCATTTGCGAACTATCCGTGCAGGTGATGCGCCTAACCCCGGTTTTTTAAGCGGGAAGCCGAACTGCGGCAATACATTGGGTGATTCGTTGATCTTCCAAATATTCAGGCCGCCGGGACACATCGCGCTAAGTCAAACTGCGATGTGTTGGTTGTATGAGTCGAACAGATAAAATTATTGCCAAATGGAGAACAAAACCGACAACTGTTGAAAAAGAGGAGGTGTTCTGTGTTTTGCGTCGGTATGGGTTCGATATCGAACTCAAACGCGGTTCCCACACGATCATCAGCCATGCGCAATTAGCCGGGCTGCCACACTATGGGCTGAATGGCGAGTTTTGCCTGCCTGTGCATAATGGTCGAAAAATCAAAGGATTTCATTTGAAACGTGTCCTCGATGCCGTCGAATGCGTGCTTATCGTCATGCAAGATGGCCGGGATAATGCCGATGGAGAAGAATCTGGATTTTTATCTGAATATTTCTTACCCGATTGAAATTGAGAAAATTGCTCCTGACGAAGGGGGCGGTATTTTAGCGAGCATCCCGATGTTAGGAAAACACGCCTTCTTAGGCGATGGAGAAACGATTGAAGAAGCGCTTGCCAATTTAGAAGAAATTAAAACCTACCTGTTTCAAAAATACCTTAATCAAGGCATACCAATTCCGCTGTATTCTTGAGATGCATCGAGAGAAGGCCGAAATTGATGAGTACGGAAATTTAATTCGGCAATACCAAGACGCCGCTCCCTGAGCGTGTCGAAGGGGAACGCATCCCGCTCGTTTCGACGCGCTCAATGGGCTGGTTGCCGAATTAAATAGTTCATCTTCATCAATGTCGCCTGCCTGAATCCCCAGGGTCGTTAAGTTCTCGCCAATGCTGTCATTGCGAGGAGTGACAACGACGAAGCCATCTCTGGATTGGGCGAGATTGCGTTGTCGCTGACGCTCCGCGCAATGACAGAACTTAGCAGCCCTGCCAGAATCCCCCCTCTATCCCAATCATTTCGGCCTACACCATCGTTGACAAAATGAGAATAAACTAACGTTTTTTATTGACAAAATTAAATTATTTTTTAAAATAAACAAACGTTAAATTTTTATATTGTCCTCTTTAAAAGGAGACTTCACCACGTGACCGAAGAGACGCGCCGTTTTATCGCTATCAGCCGATGGTTGACGCCGCTCTGTATTACGCTGATCGGCGTCGCGATTTTTGGGCAGAGAAACGCGCCGGGAGTGCCGCAGCTATATGGACAACAGGTCAATTTGTTGTTTGTCTGCGTCATGCTCTGGGCTGGCGCGGCATGGTGGTGCGCCTGCAATGCCCGCCGTTTTCTGCGTCTCTACGAGCGGCTTCAGCAGCAACGCCTGCTGCTGCCGGGCGTGCTCATCTTCTCCGCGCTCGCGCTGCTCGACTTTTCGACGCTGTTGCTGCAAGACCTGTTCCCGTTGATTTCACGCCATTTTTTTCTTCTCAGTTCACTGAGCATTTTTATCCTTGCGCTGCTGACGTTTCTGCTGTCAGCGCGGCATCCTGCGACGACGTTGCGCTATGCGGCATTGACGTTCAGCGTCATTGGCGTCTTGCTGCTCTTCTGCGAACTGATCTTCCGGATTGGGATGGCCGAACATGTCGTGCCGCAAACCAGCCGGGAATTCGCCGAACGCATCGCGAGCCAATGGCCGCGGCCCATCGCAATTGCCAAACCATCCGATGCGCTGCGCATTATCGGATTAGGCGGTGCGTTCGGCAAAAGCGGCGGCGAGGGAAATTATTACCGCTTGCTCGAAACCGATTTGCAGCGGCAGATACCAAAGACGGAGTTGCTGAATTTTTCGATGGAAGGATTGTTGTTGGCGCAGAGCGCTGATATGTTCATGCGATTTGGCACGCAATACCAGCCGGATATCGTGCTGCACAGCCTGTTTATCGGGCGCGATCTTTGGGGCGATCCCTCCGTCGATCTGCTCTCATATCGAGGCATTCCGCTCGAAAAAAAACGGAACGCGCTGGCCTGGACACCGCATAATTTTCTTTTGCGGCAATGGCTGATTGCCTTGTGCTCATCCACATTTGCCCACGCCGACCAGGCTGGCATCTCGTATGAACTGCGCTGGAAACCGCGCGAGCGGATGGAAATCTGCCGCAAAGACCTGCCGCTGACTCACCCGGAAATCTGGAAAACGGCGGGGCAATTGCTTGATAATCTTGCTCGCGTAACTCAAAATTATCATGCGCGATATATCCTGATCATTCATCCCGATCAGTTTCAGGTCGAGCCGCGCATCGTGAAAGAGATGAAAGAAACGCGGTCTCTCGCGCTGAAAGATTTCGACTTCCAGCAACCGCAGCGCTTGCTGTTGGAATATTGCCATGATCGCGGAATCGCCTGCCTCGATTTGCTCCCTGCGTTTCAAGAACAGGGAAACGGCGGCGGTTTATACGCCCCCGATGGTTTGCAGTATAGCGAAACTGGCCATCGGCTGGTCGCTAATGAAATTGAACGATTTCTCGCCGCCACCCAGCAATCCGATGCGCCTGAAGCGATTGTGCCGCCGACGCCGGAAATCGTTCCGACGCCGACCCCGATTCCAACGCCGACGCCTGCGCCGGCCTTCAAAATTCGGGACATTACCGTGACAGATGAGACGGGCGCTCCGTTGTCAGCAGTGGATGACATCTATACGATCAACGTCGGCGAGACCCTGACAATTTCCGTCAATGTGGAGAATTCCGCGTCGCAGAATATTATCGGACATTGGAGTGCGTTACATGGAGACATTCAAGACACTTCTGCCTTGACAAACAGATACACCGCGAGCAAATCTGGCGTGGATTTCGTGATTATTGCCGTTGAAGACGCCAGCACCGGGGACACCTACGAAGAGCCGATTAATATCACGGTGCAGTGAGCGTCTTCTCTAGCAGACTTCCGGCGTCGCCAAGACGAGGACGCCGTTCCGTCGCATATTCGGACAGACATTCTATGAAGGTGGGCGCTCGCATATACCATATTGCTGCCTGGATTACCCTGTTCAGCGCATTGGCAGTGCTATCCGTGTCGGAAAACGCAGCGGCGATCTCGCTGAAAGTCGTGGTCAATCCGAACGTTGCCACGCTGAAATTAGACGACGGCCCTATCATTGTCAGCGTTAAATCGCAAGAAAAAAACCTGACCTATCGCTGGGAATTGAGCGGCCCGGGGCGTTTGCAAGGACAGGGGCCGGCAGTGCAATATCTGCTGCCAGCGCAACTCGACGCAGCCTCGGCCAGCGTCGTCATTGCGGTCACTGTCACCAATCAGGCCGGAGAAGAGCGGCGTGAACAGGTTGAATTCGCCATAACCGCGCCGCCGACGCCCACGCCGACGAAAGCGCCCATGCCGACTTCCACGCCAGAACCAATGCCAACCGCAACGCCGACGCTCCCCCCGACCTCTTCGGAATCGTTCTCGTTAGAAGATTTGGAGCAAGCGGCAGAACAAGAAAAGCGCGTTCGTTTCGAATGGGAGAAAAAGCTTCAGGAAATGGACGCCGCACGCGCACAGGTGCAGGCATACGAGCAGCAAGACATTTCCGCTGCCCTGAAAATCGCCGCGTGGCAGCGTTTTCTCGCGGTGTTTGCGGCAAACAATCCCTATACCGTTCAGGATGACGAACTCCGTCAGTTTGCGCAGGAGAAAATTCGTTATTGGCAGGCTGCTCCTTCGGTTGCTCCAACCATCGCGCTGGAAATCGCGCCAACAGACGCGCCCATGCCGATGCCCACGCGCTCGGAGATTGAGACCTGGCTCGCGCAGGCAAATGAGTATTTTGAAAAAACGTGGTTTCTGACGCCGGAAAATCAGAACGCATTCGCATTATATCAAAAGGTGCTGAAACGCGATCCGGCGAACGCCGAAGCAAAAACCCGTATCTTCGATATGATGGAGCAATACCGGCAAAAAGCGGAGGAAAGCGCAGCGGAAAAGCCAGATCGGGCAGAAATTCTCTATCAGCGTTATTTGACGATTGCGATGTATGCTCGCAAGCAATTTCAAGATCAACAGCTCGCGAGGGAAATTGCGCAAGTGCAGGAAGAGATGCGACAGTTGAAACGCCCAAAAACAACGCCAACTGCGACGCCTGCGCCGACGCTCATCCCTACGTCAAAGGCAACGGCAAAACCGACGAATGCGCAGCTTGCGCCAACGCCGCAGCCAGCAACCGCCTGGGTTGATCCGATTCTCGGCATGTCGTTTGTCTGGGTGCCGAACGGCTGTTTTCAGATGGGAAGTCCGCCGAACGAAGTCGGGCGCGATATTGACGAAAACCCGATCCACGAAGTTTGCTTGAACGGGTTTTGGATTGGCCAATACGAAGTGACGCAAGCGCAATGGCGGCGCGTGATGGGCGAGAATCCTTCGTTTTTTGCTGAAACCCCGAATGGCAGCGGCTCATCCGCGTATCCGGTGGAAAACATTTCCTGGGACGATACGCAGGAATTTCTCAAAAAATTGAACGCCGCGGCGCAATCCGCAAAGACAGATGGGCAAGCGCCTGTACAATTTCGACTGCCAACAGAGGCGGAATGGGAATACGCCTGCCGCGCTGGCACGCAAACCGC
Source organism: Candidatus Moduliflexus flocculans (assembly GCA_000739515.1). Classification (GTDB taxonomy): domain Bacteria; phylum Moduliflexota; class Moduliflexia; order Moduliflexales; family Moduliflexaceae; genus Moduliflexus; species Moduliflexus flocculans. The sequence goes on along the minus strand of DF820460.1, from coordinate 569,786 downwards.
GTATTATTTCGGCAATGACGCTGCCCAACTGAAAGAATATGCGTGGTATTTAGAAAATGCTGACGGACAGACGCACCAAATAGGCGAACGCAGGCCGAATGCCTGGGGGATTTACGACATGCACGGCAATGTCTGGGAATGGTGCGCGGACGCCTGGAATGAGACCTATATCGGCCATCCGACAGATGGCAGCGCTCGAATCGCAAACGCCGATGAGATGCGCCGCGTGGCGCGAGGCGGGGCGTTAAATAATCTCCCCTGGTTTCTGCGCTGCGCGGATCGCCACTGGGATTGGCGCGATAATCGGAATTTCGCGCGTGGCGTAAGAATAGTCAGAGCACCATAGCGGAACAAACAAAACCCCACAAGCCTTATTGGCTTGTGGGGTTTTGTTTGGCGCTATTCGCCTGCGATGAGAACGTTTCCGTTACGCTAAATTCTTGACCACAGCGGCGCGGAAAGCATCAATCAGTCCGGCGGTATAATCCGCGAGGCTGAGTGAATCATCGAGCATCAACGGCGTCAGGTCAATCACGTATGTCGCGCTTTCGATTTCATCGGTGGAATGCGATTCGAAATAGGTGGCGTTCGCGCGGCGGCGTCCCATTGTGGCGAGATCATAGCGTTTGCCCCCGGCAATCTGAGAATCGAACGCTCCTAACAGCGCGACGCTCAGGCTGTCGCGCCCGCTGACATTCAATAGCGTTTTGCGATCATCCGGCAGCCAGTCGAGATCGCGCCAGACTTCGCAGCCGTAAAGCTTTTTCGGGCGTTCGGCGGCAGGCAGGCTGCGAATCGCGTTCAACACGGCGCGTAACACGGCGACATGCGTCGGGTGCTTGTCCGCCGGATTATGCGTATAGACCACTTCCGGTCGCGTGGTTTTCAGAATCGCCACAAGGTCATCTTTCGGCGGTGCAGCGTGCTGGTCTTTCATCACGCTGCTGGAATAATCCAATTGCAGCACGGCGGCGTATTTGCCGATCATTCCGGCGGTGCGCTGTTCATAGCGCCGGACGCGCTGCATCTGTTCGTCGGTATATTGGGCATAGACGCCCGCGCGCGGGCTGCCTGCGCCATTCGTGCAGACCACGCCGGTAAAGCCTTTGCCCGGCGCTTCATAACATTCCAAAATGCCATGGATCGCCATGATTTCAAGATCGTCCTGATGGGCGCTGATGCCAAGATGCGTCGTGCGTGCGAGCGCCTGAGCGACGTCCGTGCCGTCTGGAATAAACATATCGGCGGTTGGGTTGTGTAGTGTTATCATGATATATTTCACCTTGTCGTCAAAAGTTGTCAGACACCTTTGAGGTGTCTGACAACTCGCGGTTCATAAAGTTATTTCATTTCCGGCAAGCTGGCGGCGGCGACAGACTGGCCGACGCGGCGGCTTTTTTCGTCCGGGACATAGAGCGTAATCCGCGCGGCGTCCTGCGGGAATTCCTGTTCGAAGACCTCTTTGGCCTTTTGCAGAATGATTTCACCGCCGCGCCCGGAGGTCACGCGCCCAAGAATCAGCACGTTTTCGTAAGCGTAATATTCGGCGTAATGGGGCAGCGTGTAGCCGAGATAGACGCCGATGGTTTCGAAAATCTTCTCCGCCGCCGGGTCGCCTGCGTTCGCTTTTTCCTGCACCACTTTGAGCCGTTCCGGCAGCGGCATCTCCGCCGGGAAAGTGATGCCCGCCGCCGGCGCGAGTTTATTGACCGCCTGCTGCGAGAAATAGAGCGCCCCGACGCCGCGATCTCCTGACCATTCATCCGCCACCGTCTGTTCGTTGAAATCCACCGGCGCGAACGCCAATTCGTTTAAATAGCCGGGAATGCTCCCCGCCGGATCGAGATAGCCAGCCGCTTCGCTTGACCCCATCGCAATACCGAGCATCGCGTTCTTTTTCAGCGACATCGCCCCGGCTAATGCGGTCACGTCGCCGTCATTAATCACGACGAGCGGCACGCCCCATTCTTTCTGCAAATTCAGGAACATCGGCTTGATCACTTTGTCGAATTGCTCCGGCGGCACTGAGCGAAACAACGACGCGACTTTCGGGCAATTGTCCACGTAAATCCCCGCCGAACTCCCTCCGATAGCGTCAACACGAGGCATTTTTGAGGCGGCGAGCTTGAAGCCGTCGGCGATATGCTGATAGTGATAATTCGGATCGCTCTGCACGACAGGATGCCAGGGGATTTCGTCGCTGAAGACCGCTTCGCCGTCAATCACGGCAGAGATTTTATAATCGCTTGCGCCGAGGTCGAATCCGATGCGGCAGCCTTCGAGATGCCCGCCAATTGAGGAGGTTATTTCTTTCGCGTCTGGCATGTCCGCCGGGGCGACAATCGCCACCGTAAACGGCAAATCATACGCCTTTTGCATCAACTGTGCGTCGAATTCCCGCATGCCGCCTTTCGCGTAACGCGCCTGCATTTCGCGGCAAATCTGTCCCGGCCCGCTGAGATACAATTTCCAGCCCCCTTTCGCCCAGAGCAAGAATTTGATATGGCGATCCACAACACGCAGCGTGTCGGCGTCATATTCCGAACCCGGCGCAAAAATCTGAAGATCAGCGCGATAGACCAGCCCGTTTTCCCGTTCAAGCGCGATGCCGAGCGTGGTCGTGTTCGATGCTGCCGCCACCGCCGCGCGATAACTGCGATTAGCCAGAACCGCCGGAATGAAACCCGGATCCAGCGGGGCGTGAATGCGTGGAAACGTCTGCAATAATGATGCTGCCATAAATTGCTCCTTCTGTGTGACGAATGGATATTGAGAACATGAATGAATAATGATGTTATTAATGTGTCAAATAAAAGCGAACGTTCGCCTTGTCAATAGAAAAAACAAAATATTTTATCGAAATATAGGTATTGGCGAGAGTGAAAATATTAAAAAAAGACGTTTTTACGCGAATGCCCGTGTTAAAAGTTGTTTTTATGGAGAGATTGTGCATAGATAGGCGTTCTTTTGAAGGAGAACGTTCTTTATAATTATAAGGATAATATGAAGTGAAATACGGAGAACGGTTTTATTCGAAATGTGGAATAAATATTGGAAATTCCGTCCCGTCGGGGATGTTCGCCAATAGCCCGCCGATTCATCGGCGAGGATAATGAAATGGATGGGCTATTGGCGAATATCTCTGACGGGACGAATCGGATTCGACAGGTACAACAGTGTTCTTCAATCCTGCGTGACCGCCGCGACGCGCTGCAAGTCGGCGCGTAATTCACTGGCGGAGCAGCGGCGGTTCGCGTTATTCCGCAGGCATTTCAGTAGAATGTCCGTCACCGCTTCAGGCAGCGGCGGGCGTCTCGCCGCGAAAATCTCTTCGATGTCTTTCTGGCAGAGTTCGGTCTGATTGGCGAACGGAATATGGCCGGTCAACATTTCATGCAGCGCCAGCCCCAACGCGAAAATATCAGTTGTGCCGTCAATCTTGTCCGCCATGTATTGCTCCGGCGACATATAGCGCAGCGTCCCGACCTGCACGCCCTCGCCGGTCAGCGTGGCGGCGCGTTCGACATGCGCCACGCCGAAATCGGTCAATTTGGCGACATCGTTCGGGAAGAGCAGAATATTGTGCGGCTTGATGTCGCGGTGGACGATCCCCTGCTGGTGAATGACTTCTAACGCCTGCGCCATCTGAAATGCGATCCGTAAAGCGTCGGGCAGCGGCAGCGTGTTCGATTGTTTCAATTGCGCGTCCAACGTGCCGCCTTCCGCCCATTCCATGACGTAATAGCCTCCCTGTTCGTTCACGTCCAGCACCGTCACGATATGCGGATGCGCGAGGTGGCGGACGATCTGCATTTCCCGCAAAAAGCGTTCCAGGCGGACGCCGTTCAGGGCGTAGCGCGGAATGCGCTTGATGGCGACCGGCGAGCCATCCGGCGCAACGCCTTTGTAAATTTCCCCCATGCCGCCTTTCGTGTAGAAAACGCCGCGATACGCGCCGAATTGTTCGGCGCTGCCGGTGGGCGCAGCGGGCTGCGCCGCCGCGCCGTCGCCGGTTGACCGCCATTGCTGCTCGTCGAAGCCGCCGGTGACGAGATTGTCCACAATCGGACGCGCGTCTTTGTAGCCGTCAATGCCGGTCACGCCGAGAATCTTCAAGCCGACCGCCTCGCATTTCGGCAGGTCCCGCAAGGCTTGATACGCTTTGAAGAGCAGATAATACGGTTCGACGTTTTGCGCCGTGATTTTGGCGAGCGGCAACTGCTTTTCCAACGCCGTCGCGACCGCTTGCCAGAGCCGTTCGGCAATCGCGTCATAGACCGCCATGTCCGGCTGTTCCTGCGCCCGTTTCCAATAGTCGTCGGCGATGGATATGACGCGCTGCGCCGCGTTGACATCTTTGGCGATCTGCTGCGCATAGCCGTTGCCGAGTTCGTCAAGGAGTTTGACGGTGACATCGCGATAGCCGATCCGCCAGAGTTGCAAGGCGATGTCCAGCAGGTTGTCAGCGTTGCCCGCTTTCACCGCCGCCTTGAACCGGCGTTCGATGTCGGTGATGAGCAGCGTCAGAATGCGGTCGTATTCGCGGGGAAAGCGGGTTTGCGATCCGGTTTCCCGCAGGTATTCGGCGTCGCAAAGCTGCGTCGCCACCTCAAGCAATTCCTGCAAGACTGGCGCGTCTTGATATTGCGCGATGACCTGTTCTACATCCTGCAACCCAAGCCGAATATCCGCGCCTTGCGCTCTGCCGAAATAACATTGGGCGCGAAGCAAGAGGGCTTTGGCTTGATTGGTTCGTGAAGCCGTACCGAGCAATTGTTGAATTGCTTTGAAGGCTGTTTCCCATTGACTCGCTTGAATCGCTCTTTGAATTAAGGAAAACTGTTCTGCAATTCGCTGTTCTTCACTATCTTTTGCCTTATTTTGTGCGGCGATTCGTTCTTGTTCTTTTATACGATCATGTTCGAGTTTGGCAGCCATCTGCTCTTGTTGGTCAGCGTGGGTTTTGAGGATTTGGGAGAATTTTTCTCTGTATGTTTTAAAAGCTTTTTGTATTATGCCTTTTGGGGTAAAAGGTAACGTAAACCAATACGGCAGAGCGCCTGCCATAATAGCTAATAAAACCTTTTCATTGCCTGTAAGCCTTTCTAAAATTTCTTTGCGCTTTATAAAATATGTTCTATCATTTTCTTCATCTTGAGTCAGTTTGCCCTGGTTCAGTCTGCCTTGACGAAACTCTTTGACATTTAATGCGTCAATTTTTTCATACAACGTTCTTATCGTGCTATCAATTTGCGATTCTACGTTCACTTGCATACGCTCTACCTTTTTATAACTTGCCTTCCTAGTAAGGTACTGCCAATCTTGATTACCAGCATAACATCGCCATAAGTCTGCATTTTCAGGGGTATAATCTTTTAAGTAATCACGCATGTCCAGAACTCCTTTCTTGCAAAAAATTCCTCTCGCAACATGGCAAACAAGGCTTATCGGCGTGAATTGCCTGCGTCCGGCGTTCAGTCTGTCTGCCCTGCGCGTTGCGGTCGTTTCACGCGGCGCGAAGATGGGTTGCCATCCAATCAACAAACATCGCAAAGGTCATCTCTTCTCACGGTCGTTCCCGTTATCGTTCTGCATCTCATTTGAGCGTCATGATCAATCCGGCTTGCTGGAAATGATGGTCATTCGTGAATATTTCAGTCATTCCGGCGTCCTGCGCCACAACCATGCTGATACAATCCACCAAGCTCCAATCTTTATCTATCATCTGTTCGAATTTCGCCCATCCTCGCTTCATCAGTTCCCGATCTATCATCACCACTGTCCAGGCGGGCGAGGTTTCAATCAGTTCGAACAGTCGAATTGCCAGCGGCTTGTAAGGCGCGGCGCTGAAGGCGTTCGTCATTTCAAGCAAGATCGCATTGGTGGTGACAAAACGGCGTTTTTCCGCGCTGTATTCCTTGAAAAGCATGACGGCTTTCGCATGGAACTGATCGCGTCCATTCCCAAGCGCAATCAGCGCAGACGTATCCACGAAGAGCGGTTTCATTGGCGTTTCGGCCCTCCGTAAAGATAATATTCATGATTGATGGAAAAATCGGCGATGCCGGTATCTACCGCATATTCATCAATCTTGTCCAGAAATTCCTGCCAGGGATCGGCCTCTTCGGCTGCGCGAACGCTCTGCGCCTGCTGCTCAAGCCACGTTTTGACCCGCTGCTGCAATTGCAGCAAGAAGGCATTGGCGCTGCGCTGATATACCTGCGCCGTTCGGTGTTCGACTTCAATATCCAATTCGATGTGCAAGGTTTCCATTATGCTTTCCTCTCTACGATTCTTGCGTTCTAAGGTTACGCCGTCTCAGTCCGCTAACCGTTGCAACATATCGCCATATTGCCGGTTCGCCTGATCCAACGCCATTTCGAATTTCTGGCGTTTGATTGTGCGCGGCGGCGTATGCGTGATGCCTAACAAGCCGTCACCGGATCGTTCCGTTTATTGCGAAGCCTCCGCAACGTTTTTCTGACGTTTTTGAGGCTTGCGGGCGTTGCGGCGTTCAAGCCGTTGACTCAGCCAGAGATTGACTAAGGTTTCCAGCGTCAAGCCGCGACGATGGGCTTGCGTCGCCAGACGCTCATAAATGTCGGGGGCAAGCGTGACGCGTCGGCGGCATTCGGCGCTGACCTCGAATTCGACTTCATGCGTCTGCTCCCAATAATCCGCCAGACTGTGCGTGTCCCAAAACTCGGCAATTTCTTCTATCGTTGCAGCTTTTGAAATACTGGTGACTTGCGGTGCGCTATTTTCGTTCATATCGTTTCCGCTCCTTCGCATCCATATCCCGCGCAATGATGATGAGCGCGGCATGCGGCTGTTTATGTATAAAAAAGACGATGACATATCTATTGGCGTCAGTCAGTCCACAAGCCGAATAGACATCTTCTCCGGCGCGTTGACCTGATTCCACAAAACGAAATTTCGGACGATTGAAAAAGACTTCCTCAACTTCATCTTGCGTGATGTGATGTTTGACCGCTAACTTCTCAACAATATTGGGCAGCCACAAAAAATCATCAATATTCATTACCTGATTCCCCGTATTTTACGCTACTCGTAACTATTTACCAGCGTTTCGCCGTAGGCGATGTGGTTTTGTAGAATAGAGGCAGAACAAGAACATTATTCGCCGTAGGCGATAGGGCGCAACCGCTACGCGGTAGAGATGTCTGCTGCCTTGTTCTACAACACCTGAAGCCCTACGGGCTAAATAGTTACCGCTACTCATAACTGGAAAAATGATTTTCACATGTTATCCGACCCGCAGCGTGACATACTTGCCGAAGCGAATCGTATCGCCGACGAGCAGCGGCGTGGCTTCCGCGCAGGATTCGTCATTGACGAATGTGCCGTTGCGGCTGCCTGCGTCTTGCAGATAGAAGCCGCCGCGTTGATGCGAAATGACCGCCTGTTGCCGCGACACGCGCTGATCGTCTATGCGCAGCGGATTGGCGGCGTCGCGCCCAATCGCGCACGCGCCGACGCAGAGCAGCATCGTCCGATAGGGCGCGACACCGCGTTCGACGGTCAGGATGGCGGCAGCAATGCACGGTTGACCATGCGAATCATCATCCAGCGTGATATTTTTGTCAACAGGAATTTCCGGCGTGGCCGCGCCCCCGTCGGAATAGGCGCGATACCTCAGCGCGACGCCCTGACCGTCGGCCTGTTTGCCGAGCCGGATCAGGTCATCCGACGCTAACATCGTCGGGCGCATCACGTCAATTGTCTGCGTTCCCCGTTCGATCCAAATCTGATAATGATTTTTGTCCGGCATGATTTGAAATCCATGCGGCGTGTATTCGATGATCGCGTGAAAGCGGCTGATGGCGGTTTTCTGTGCGGGGTCGTTCGTATCAAGAATGAAGATGTCGCTCGCCTGTCCGGGCTGATCGCTGCGGCCAAGCGTGATACGCGGTTTGGCGAGGATCAAGAAGCTCTGCGTCGCGCTGTCCCAGCGCAAACGCAGCGCGTCGGCCTGAAATCCCGGAAACTGAGCAAGCTGCGCCGGATATTGCCGCCGCAGCGCGGGCGTTCTGGCAATCGCCGCCGCCAACGTCTGCCGGAGATAATTCAGCAGCGGCGCAAAAAAGGCGATGGCTGACGGCGCGGAATCCAACAATTCGCCGCCATCTTCGAGATCGCGGATCGCGCAAGTTAATGCGTCAACTGACGATTCAGGCTGACGACAGAGTTCAAGCGCGGCCTCGTAGCCGCACGCGACGCGCTCGAATAAGGCTCGCGGCGCGTCCGGCTCGGTTTCCAGCAGCGCGATTTTCTGCAAGACGCGCTCTAAATTGGCGGCGTTCAGAGCGGTGGCACGTTCGAAGGCGCGTTGATAGCAGAGCCAGCGATCAAACAGGACGTTTGCCGTATCGCCTGCATATTCGAGGAAAAACGGCTCGTCAGATGCGAATGCCGGATGCAGCGTCAGCGCGACGTTCGCGCCGGAAACACGAACCTCGTCGGCATAAAATCGCCGATCCCGCCATTCGCCCGCTTCTTTGCGGCCATCCGGCCAGCGAATCACCATGCGCCCGGCAGGTTCTCCGCGACGGAATTCCCCTTCGCAGCGCGTCCCGTCAGGATAGATCACGACGCCGTTTCCATGCGCCGCGCCGTCCCGCAGATCGCCTTCGTAGCGCCTGCCGTCGGCATGAACATACACGTTCCGTTTCGGCGATTTTCCCCGCATGGCGTTGATCTGCCCATACAGCACGATAAAGCCGTTGGTGGCAGAAATAACGGTATCAACAAGACAGATGATCGAAAAAATATCCATCTGATTCTCCTATTCGAATTGCGACAGCGGGCGCAAGAAGTGGATTTGATACGGAGCGCCAGAGGTTTGAAACATTCATTCAAACTTCAATAACCTAACTTCTCCAATGCGGCGGCTTCTTGTTTGGCGTTGGCGGTCTCCAATTCTTGCTTGCCAAGCTTGACGTAGAGCCGCCCAAGCGTCCGGTGTCCGTCCGGGATTTCGGGTTGCGTGTTGAGCGCTTGCTGGCAGATGGCGATGGCGTTGATGTAGTCTTTCTGCTTTTCATACACAAACGCTAATTGCAACATCGCGGCGGCGTGAGAGGGATTCAGTTGAATCGTGGTGGCGAACGACTGCGCCGCTGCGTCATACGCGCCGCTTTCCAAATAAATCGTGCCTAACAGAAAATGGGTATCTACGTTGTTGGGAGTGTATTGGAGGACTTCGCGAAATTGTTCAATCGCCTTATTGTAGTCTTTCTTGGCAAGGTAACTTTTGCCTAAATATTCGTACAACTCGACATCGCCGGTCTGCATGCGCATCATTTCCTCAAACGTTTTAATCGCCTCGTCATATTTTTTCTGATCGAACGAGACGATGCCAAGCTGGCGTTTCGCGTTCAGGTTGGCTGGGTTGATGGCGAGCGCGGCGTTAAACTCCTGAATGGCGTTGTCGTACTGTTTTTGCTGGCGATAAAGCGAGCCGAGCCGCACCATCACGTCGTCTCGTTCCGGCGCAAGCTTTTTGACCGTCAGAAAGCTTTCCGTCGCCTGTTTGAGATTGCCTTCTTTTTCATACGCGACCGCTAATTCGTAATTCACCTCAATATTTTGCGGATCGCGTTCTAACACTTTGAAAAATTCGTTCACGGCCAGACTGTATTGCCCTTGCTGGCTATATACTCGGCCTAACCCGATATGCGGCTGCATGTAATCGCCGCGCAGGTGAATGGCCTGCTGATAATATTGCATGGCGTCGGCGTATTGCGCTTGATTATAGGCCAATTCGCCGAGGCCGTAATAGGCTTCGGGATAATTGCCGTTGACGCGCAGCGCGGCCTGAAATTCCGTCATCGCTTCCGCATATTGTCCCCAATCAGTGAGCATCGAAGCGAGGCGAAAATGCGCGTCGGCATAATCGGGGCAGGCGGCAATCGCCTTCCGGTAGAAATTGGCTTCTTCCTCGCTGCCATCGCTCAACGCCACGCCTTCGGAATACATCTCCTGCGCGTCCTGACAACCATTCTCTTGCGCGTCAACCATGTGACTTTGCCATGCCATCAGTATAACCATCACACTCAACATTATCCATGTTTTTTTCATACGCTGCCGCCTCCGCCAATCGTGAGTCGCTCCGCCAGAACGAATCACCACCAGCCGGGAACACCAGTAACAGTCTCTGTTTCGGGGATCGCATCCCGCCATCTCAACGCAAACAAGCGTATAGATATTTGCCGCAAAATGCAACAAAAAATGTTAATATTTCCCATTTCCCCCGAACGACGCGGCGCAAATCCTGCAAACGATTGCGCCTCTTGCGACATTCGCGTCTTTTGCGTTGATTTCGGTATTTTTTTGTTTGACAGTCGCCGTATTTGTCCATATATTCAAACTCAGAGAACAGCCCATCCCATCTAAGGGACAATGAGGAGAGGATGCGGTGAATCGTGAATGGTCATGATTCACGGCAGCAACGACGCAGGTTGAAACAATGGCAATGGAACATCACGATCCTGAGATGATATTTGATAATATGGATGCGATTCCGAGAGAATTAGCAATTTTGCCGTTGAAGGGGACGGTCATTTATCCCGGCCTGGCCGTGCCGTTGATTATCGGGCGCGAGCGCTCGATTCGGCTGATTGATGACGCGCTCGGCGGCGATAAGGTGATTGGCGTGGTCACGCAGAAAGACCCGAAAGTGCAAGACCCCACGCCAGAGGAGATGTATGAGATCGGCACGGCTGTCTCGATTCTGAAAATGGTCAAAGTCAGCGAGCGCGATATTCGGGTTGTCGTTCAGGGGGTTGCTCGCATCAAAATTGACGGCTATCTCACCAACGATCCGTATTATATCGCTCGCGTGACGCACATCGAGGAAGATTATGTCGAGGGAATGACGATTGACGCCTTAGTCGCCAACATCAAAGATGTCTTCCGCAAAGTGGTTGAATTGTCGCCGCAAGTGCCGTCGGAAATCATGACGATGATCGTCAATCTCAAAAATCCGGGCATGTTGGGAGATTTCGTGGTGTCGAGCCTAAATATCCAGGTTGAAGAAAAGCAAGAAATCCTGCAAATCATCGAAATTCCGCTGCGTCTCAATCGCGTCCTGGAAATTCTGAACCGCGAGTTGGAAGTGTTGGAATTAGGCCAGAAAATTCAGTCGCAGGTCAAGGAAGGGATTGATAAAAATCAGCGGGAATACTATCTGCGCGAACAACTCAAAGCAATTCAGCAGGAACTCGGCGAAGAGGACGAACTGAACGAATCGGATGAATTAAAAGAACGTTTAGACAAGGCAAAGTTGCCGGAAGAACCTGAAAAAGCGGCCAGGAAAGAACTGGAGCGGCTGAAACGGATGCATCCGTCGTCGGCGGAATATACCGTTTCGCGCACGTATTTCGACTGGTTATTAGACCTGCCCTGGAACGAGGCGACTGAAGATAATCTGAAAATCGTCGAAGCGCAGCGCATCTTGAATGAAGACCATTATAATTTAGAAAAGATCAAAAAGCGCATTTTGGAATATCTGGCGGTGCGGCAGTTAAAAAACGACATGAAAGGGCCGATTCTCTGTTTTGTCGGGCCGCCCGGCGTCGGGAAAACGTCGCTTGGCCGCTCGATTGCGCGGGCATTGGGGCGCAAGTTCGTCCGCATTTCGCTCGGCGGCGTGCATGATGAAGCCGAAATTCGCGGCCATCGCCGAACGTATATCGGCGCGTTGCCGGGGCGCATCATTCAAGGCATCAAAAAGGCGGGATCGAATAATCCGCTGTTCATGTTAGACGAAGTGGACAAACTCGGCTCAGATTTTCGCGGCGATCCGTCGTCCGCGCTGCTGGAAGTGCTTGATCCGGAGCAGAATTTTTCGTTCTCCGATCATTATCTCGAAGTCGCGTTCGATCTGTCGAAAGTGATGTTTATCGCGACGGCGAACGTACTGCAAACGATTCCGCCCGCGTTGCAAGACCGCATGGAAATCCTTGAGTTGCCCGGCTATACGGAAGAAGAAAAGCTGTTGATCGCCAGAGATTTTTTGATTCCGAAACAACTTGACGAACACGGCCTGAAAGCGGAGCAACTACAATTCACCGAAGGCGCGTTGAAGTTGATTATCGGCTCGTACACGCGGGAAGCGGGAGTGCGGCATTTAGAGCGTCAGATCGCGTCGGTCTGTCGCGGCGTGGCGAAAGAGATCGTGGAAGGCAGCCAGCAGACCGTCGAATTTACCGACGAGTTAGCGCATAAATATCTTGGTCCCGTGAAATTTTTTCCTGAAGTCGCGGAACGGACGGTCGAGCCTGGCGTGGCAACCGGATTGGCCTGGACGCCGACCGGCGGCGATATTATTTTCGTCGAAGCCACAATTATGCCGGGCAAAAAGACGCTGACGTTGACCGGACAATTAGGCGACGTGATGAAAGAATCGGCGCAGGCCGCGTTATCATACGTGCGCGCCAAATACAAGGAACTCGGCGTGGAGCAGGATTTTTACGAAAACGGCGACATTCACATTCATATTCCGGCAGGCGCGATTCCGAAAGACGGCCCGTCGGCAGGCGTGACGATGTTCACGGCGCTGACCTCGCTTCTGACGCATCGCCCGATTCGCAACGACATTGCGATGACTGGCGAAATCACGCTGCGCGGCGCAGTGCTGCCGGTCGGCGGGATTAAAGAAAAGGTGCTCGCGGCTCGCCGCGCAGGGATTCATACGGTGATTCTGCCGAAGAAAAACGAGAAGGATTTGGAAGAAGTGCCGGAAAACGCGAAGAAAGACCTCAACTTCCTTTTCGTGCAGCGCATGGATGAAATTATTCCCTTAGCGCTCGCCGACCCGATTTCGAAGAATACCCAGCATTAATGTGGTTTTTGTGAAAATAGCCGTCAAACGAGCGCGAAACGTCTGACGGCTATTTTTTTACCATCTCATGACTTACGCAAGAACCATCTTCAGCGTTGGATGACGAAGTTCCTTGCGCAGATACGCATCGAAG
>DF820460.1:547266-556672 GCA_000739515.1 Candidatus Moduliflexus flocculans | reverse complement strand
CATGACTTACGCAAGAACCATCTTCAGCGTTGGATGACGAAGTTCCTTGCGCAGATACGCATCGAAGAAGCCCTGTTTCAGTTGAGAGCGGGTGGTCTGCGCAGTCTTCGCAAGTTCTTTGAGTCGGTTCCAGACCAGGATCGCCCACCCGATATGATTACGTTGAATCCGAGTCCCCCGACATTGACAGGCTTCAATGCCAGTCAGTTGTGTGGCCTCGCGCTGACACTCCTCAACGTGCCAGCGTCGGTCGGTCGTCTCTTGAACAACCTGCACGGTGGGCTGAGTCCGGTCGTTGGTGACCATGAAGTCCCCCACCGGTTCCGAGCGCGGGGTCGACCGCAGCAGACGGAATACGCTCACGCGATGTCCTTTGGCGTAAGCATTTTATGGAGAAATCAGCCGAACTGTCGGAAAATACGTCGCATAACGCGCAGCATCTCTGGTGAGCAGTGTCAGATCGGCGCTTTCCGCATGAGCGCCAATAAAAAATCCGGTAGCGGAGAGGTTTTGCTTCCCCCGCGTTTTCGATAATTTATAAAAGTTTTCCCAGCCTTAAGTAGGGCAATTTTCGGAATATCCAGCATCCCAAAGCCACACGCAGCGACAGCGTATTCGAGTTCCTCGATTTTTCGAAAGCCAATAGAAATTTCCGCATAAATCACCGAATTGATATACAGCGGCTCTAACGCGCTATAATGTTCAAGTTGCGTTTCAGACCAGGAAAACCAGTTCGGATCGTCTTCAAAAATATCCAGGATCACATTCGAATCTACCAAAATGCCGCTCATGATTCGCCTCGCGTTAAGCTCATAATTTCATCGGTGGGCATCTTGACTGTCGCGATTCCCCGGAGTTTCCGAAATCGGTAGGATTGTTGCGAAACCGTTGATCTGTTGACCAGATAAAATCGCTCATTCTCCTCGATGAACTCGACCTCCGCATCAGGAGTCATCCGCAATTTCTCCTGAACATTGCGAGGCAAAACGATCTGTCCATCAACCGTCATGTGCATAATTGTCAACTCCTTGTCTTGTCATGATGTATAGAAATTCATTTTGATGCAGACCAACAGGCAATGTCAACAAAAAAATCTCCGTCGTTTCTTCAATGTTCCCGCCGGGGCGCAAACGTTACGCGCCTCAGACTATCATACGACTTCGCTATTCTCGTCAATATATTTCTGTCACCAGTTTGTATTGCCGTATTCATAAAGCTTGCTAAAATCTCTCTGTTTTTACTTGACAGCTTTCCTTTTTCTCTGAAATGTAACAATACTATTATGTTATGTTGTCATGACATAATTTATAACAGCCATTAAACGAGGAGGGCTTTTTATGCGGTCAATTGCAATTACCACCCCCAACCATCTCGAAATCGTTGATATTCCGAAACCAACTCCTGGCCTTTATGATGCAGTCATCAAAACCGAAGTCGCTTTTTTGTGCAATGCGACTGACCGAAAACTAATTGAAGGGCATTTCCCCGGCGTTGAGACGTATCCGCTTTTATTAGGCCATGAATCGGTCGGCATCGTCGAAACTGTCGGCGCAAAAGTCACAACGTTCGCGCCCGGAGATCGCGTCGTTGGCGGCCTGCTCCTCGAACCGACAGATTCAAAGTACGCCAGTGGATGGGGCGGATTTTCAGACTATACATTAGCGCGCGATCATCTCGCGATGGTGCGTGACGGCGTGGCGGATGCCGAACATGGCTGGAGCGATTTGTATCAAATTCAGCGGGTCGTGCCGAAAGATATTACGCCGGAAGCCGCCGCGCTGCTCTGCACCTGGCGGGAAGTTTACGCTGGATTCAGCGATTTTCAGATAAAAGCCGGCGGCGAGATCGTCGTCTTTGGCGCGGGGCCGGTGGGCTTGAGTTTCGTCAAATTTGCGAAAAATTTAGGCGTCGCGTATGTCGCCAGCGTTGACACGTTGCCGGAAAAACGCCAGAAAGCCCTGAATATGGGCGCAGATGAGGCATTTGCGCCGACGGATGACGCGTTAGCGAATCTGGCGAAACGACGAGGCAAACCGTTAGATGCCGTGATTGACGCCGTCGGGAACGAGCGAATTATCAACGCGGCGCTGCCGCTGATCAAAATGGCTGGTTCGGTCTGTGTCTATGGCGTCATTGATGCGCCCGCGATCACGATTCAAAAACACGCCGGCCCGTATAATTTTAATCTGTTGATTCACCAATGGCCGACCAGAGTGTGGGAAGCCGCCGCGCAAGACCCGCTGTGCGAATGGCTTCGCGCTGGAAAACTGCGGGCGGAAGAGTTTATCTCAGCGGAATTTCCGATTGAGCAGATTCATCAGGCCGTAGAAACAGCGAAATCCGGATTCGCCATCAAAACCTTGCTGCGTTATTAACTCATGTTACGCAGCCGATTCGAGACGAATGACCGCACACTCCCCTCCGGGGAGGGGTTGGGGGTGGGTTCTTGACACGAGCAATCACTCACGGACGACCCCACCCCTTGCCCCTCCCAGGAGGGGAATTGTCGGCGGCGCTGCGTAACATCAGTTATTAACCGTAGCGGCGCGAAGATGCTGAACGCGAATAGAACACTGATTGGACTGATCAGGCTGATTAGCAATGATAGGAGATCAGTCTAATCAGCCCAATCAGTGTTCTATTTTTCACCTTATGAAAAGATATTTATTAGCGCATGATGTCGGAACATCGGGCAACAAAGCGACACTATTTACGGTTGACGGCGAATTGGTGAACAGCATAACCTATCCGTACGAGACAACGTTCTTCAACTATAATTGGGCGGAACAAAACCCCGATGACTGGTGGAAGGCGGTCTGTCATTCGACGCAGGAACTTGTGCGCGGAATTGACGTGGATGAGATCGCGGCGGTGTCGTTCAGTGGCCACATGATGGGCTGTCTCTGCGTGGATAAGAACGGAACGCCGCTGCGCAATTGCATCATTTATTGCGATCAGCGGGCGCAAAAAGAAGCGCAGGCGATTCTCAGCCAGATTTCGCAGCAGGATTTTTATCGCATCGTCGGACATCGGGCGAATGAGTCGTACTCGTTGGAAAAGCTGATGTGGGTGAAAAACAACGAGCCTGAGGTCTATAAACAGACCTATAAAATGCTGCACGCCAAAGATTATATCATTTTTAAACTCACCGGCGTCATGGTGAGCGACTTTTCCGATGCTTCCGGGACAAATGCGTTTGATCTGAATACGTTTACCTGGTCGGACAAAATTATTGACATTGCCGGGGTTGACCGGAGCATGTTCCCGGAGTTGAAAAAATCCACCGACGTCGCCGGAACAATCACAGCGCAAGCGGCGCACGCCACCGGTTTAAAGGCTGGAACGCCGGTCGTGGTCGGCGGCGGCGATGGTTCGTGCGCGGGGATTGGCGTGGGATGCATCCGCACCGGATTGGCGTATAATTATCTCGGTTCATCCTCCTGGATCGCGCTGATGGTGGATAAGCCGGTGTATGATGAAAAAATGCGAGTGATGAACTGGGCGCATACGATTCCTTACGCTTTGCAGCCTTCCGGCACGATGCAGACGGCGGGCGGGTCGTATAACTGGCTCAAAAATGAAATTTGCACACAAGAGGTCAAAGAGGCTGAAGCGCGAGGGATCAGCCCGTATGAATTGATCAATGAGACGATTGCGCAATCCGTGCCGGGAGCGCATGGAATTTTGTTCCTGCCGTATCTGCTGGGCGAACGCACGCCGCGCTGGAATCCGAACGCCAAAGGCGCGTTTATCGGCCTGAATCTGTCGCATAAACGGGCGGACGTGTTGCGTGCCGTTATGGAAGGAATTACCTATAATCTCCAGCTTATCCTGAGCATTTTCCGCCAGCGTATGCCGATTGATACGATTACCGTGATCGGCGGCGGCGCGAAAGGCGCAATCTGGCGGCAGATGATGGCGGATATTTACGATGCCAGAATCCTGAAGCCGAATTACCTTGAAGAAGCGACTTCGATGGGGGCGGCCATTATCGGCGGTGTCGGTGTCGGCGCGTTTCCAGATTTTAACGTCGTTGACCGCTTCATCAAAATCGAAAGCGAATGCCTGCCGAACCGAGAGAATCAGCGGCAATATCAGAAAATGATGCCGATTTTTGATAAATGTTATTACGCCCTTGAAGAAATTTATCAAGACTTGGCGAAGGTGTGATGTATAGCCATTGCGCGGTAGAGACGCCCCGGCGGGGCGTCTCTACAAAATAAATAATCCATTTATATACAAGGAGGAGAGAATATGGAAAATTTCGTGTTTCAGAATCCGACGAAAATTATTTTTGGCAAAGGGACAGAGTCCGCTGTTGGCAAAGAACTGAAAGCGCATACGAACAAGGTGCTGCTGCATTATGGCGGCGGCAGCATCAAAAAAACCGGGCTGTATGACCGCATTTGCGCATCGCTCAAAGAAGCTGGCGTTGCGTGGACGGAATTGCCCGGCGTTCAGCCAAATCCGCGTTTGAGTTTGGTGCGGAAGGGGATTGAGATTTGCCGTCAGGAACAGATTGATTTTATTTTAGCGGTCGGCGGCGGCAGCGTCATTGATTCGGCCAAAGCGATTGCGTTGGGCGTTGTGGATGATGGCGACGTGTGGGATTTTTACATGAAGAAACGCACACCGACGAAAGCCCTGCCGGTAGGCGTTGTGCTGACGATTCCGGCGGCTGGCAGCGAAGCGAGCAATTCCTCGGTCGTGACTAGCGAAGACGGCTGGTATAAGCGCTATGTTGACGCGGAAGTGCTGCGCCCGAAATTTTCGATTCTGAACCCGGAACTCACACTGACCTTGACGGTGGAGCAGACGATGATCGGCATTGCCGACATGACCGCGCACATCATCGAACGCTATTTTACGCAAGTTCCGAATGTTGAACTCACGGATCGCCTGATTGAAGGCACATTTAAAACCTTGATTCGGAACGCGCACATCCTGTATAAAGAACCGCACAATTATGCGGCGCGCTCGGAGATCATGTGGTCTGGAACGGTCGCGCATAACGATTGGCTCTCCACCGGTCGCATCGGCGATTGGGGGTCGCACATGATTGAGCATGAACTGAGCGGCATTTATGACATTCCGCATGGCGCGGGACTCGCGATTATCATTCCGGCGTGGATGCAATATGTGTATAAAGCCAACGTCGCCAAATTTGCCCAATTCGGCAATCGCATCTTCGACGTTGAAGCGAATTTCGGCTCGCCGGAAGAAACCGCCTTAGAAGCCATTCGACGGTTAAAAAGTTTTTATCAGAGCATCGGATTGCCAGTAAGCTTAAGTACCGTGAACATTCCAGGAGATCGTCTGGCTGAAATGGCCGCGAAATGCGTAGAAAATGGGCCGGTGGGCAATTTCTTGAAACTGTATAAAGAGGATGTTCAGAAGATTCTCCAACTCGCCCTATAGCCTAACTACAGGGATAAGTGTAAGAAAGATAAGGTTAAATTATCCGTATGTGTTTAGCTGTATTGACATACAAGGTTACGGGCAAGCTGTCAGACACCTTGAAGGTGTCTGACAGCTATTTCTTCGCCATAACGTTCTGTGTCATTACATTTAGCAGCTATCACGAAACACACGAAATACACGAAAAAATCAAAACATTTCGCCAAATGATCGAAGAGCTCCCCATATTTTCGTGTATTTCGTGTGTTCCGTGGTAAATAATTACAATTATCCTTTCTTACACTTATCCCTGTAGTTTTAAACTGTTATGCCCAATCCTCAAGTGATTGTCGGATTAGTCGGCGCGATTCATCCGAATATGCCGGGGGACGATACCGGCGTGTATAAGCGGGTTATGGAATCTATGCGCCAGATGCAAGCGCCGTTCGATTTCGAATTAGCGGCGTATGAACCGCCGATTAAATGGGAAGAAGACGGCAATCAGGCCAGAGCGTTTCTTGAAAGCAGGCAGGTGGATTTCACGCTGCTGTTTTGCGCGAGCCTGCCGTTTGGCCGGGCGATTCTGCCAATCGCGCGCGTCAGCAGCTATCTCGGCATCTGGTCAGTGCCAGAGCCGACGACCTCCGGCGTGCTGCAACTCAACTCGTTCTGCGGCCTGAATATGACCGGCTCGATTGTCGCGCATTATTATAATCATTATGACATTCCGTTCAAATGGTTTTATGATTATCCCGACACGGCCCTGTTTCAGGAACGTTTCGCGGTCACGTTGCGCGTCATGCGGGCGATCAAATTGCTGAAAAACTCGCGGATCGGTCAGATCGGGGAGTTGGCGAACGGCTTTGAAAATATGCACACTGACGAGCGCGTGCTAGAAAAAAAATTTGGCGTCTATATCCAGACCCGCCATACGGTCGAAGATATTGTCGCCCGCGCCAAAGCGTATCAGAACAATGCGGTCGCGGCGGAACTCGCCAAAATTCAAGCGGAAGGTTCTATCTGCGCGCGAGTTGCCAGCGAAGACTTAGAAAAAATGGCACGGCTCAGTTTGGCGTTCGTGGATTTCGCCAAAGAGCATAACTACAACGCGCTTGCGATTAGCTGCTGGTCGAAGTTTCAGGAAGTGTATCAGGTCGCGGTCTGCGCCGCGATGGGACGCTTGAATGAAATCGGGATTGTCGCGCCGTGCGAGGCCGATATTGCCGCCGCGACGAACATGCTGATTTTCAGAGGACTAACCGGCGAATCGCCGTCTCTCAGCGATTTAGTGGCATTAGACGAGCGCGATCAAAGCATCAACCTCTGGCATTGCGGCGTTGCGCCGACCTGCTGGGCAAATGCCAATGGCGTTAAATGGGATGCGCATTTCAACATCGGCCAGTACGACGCTGAAAAGCAATGGCACGGGCGCGGCGTCGTGGCGAATATGCAGTTCAAGCCCGGAAAAGTGACGATTGCCACGATGGATAACGATTTTGACCGCCTGTTCATTCTGACCGGCGACGTGATGGAAAAACAGGCATTCGAAGGTTCAAGCGGCTGGGTAGATCACCTCAAATTCAACGGCGAAGACCTGACGATCAACGACCTGATCAATACCATCAGCGTCAATCGCGTTAATCATCATTATCCAACGGCCTACGGCGATTTCACGAACGAATTGAATGAATTCGCCAACTGGAAAAAGATGCGCATTCTGCCGAAAATTCCCTATACTGCGTATATGCAGAATCCGCCATTTTAATCGTTTTAGACCTCACAGGTTTTTGAAACCTGTGAGGTCGCTTCATCTATAAGGAGACGACAATGTTATTGGAAAACAATTTGCAGGGAGGCCAGCATGTCGGCATTCCGGTTGTAGATCTTGATCGCGCCGTCGCCTGGTACACGAAGACGCTCGGATTTCAAGTCATCCATACTCCGACTGCGCCAGGCGCAGAAGGCGAGATCAAGGTCGCGTTTCTCCAACTGTGCGATATGGTGATTGAATGCTACCAATTGCTCGGCAAAGAACGGGAAGAGATTCTGCGCCGCCAGCATGGGCATATCGATCATATTACGCTTGACGTGCTGGATATTAATCAGGCACTACAAATCGCGCGGAACGCAGGTGCGGAATTGGACAATTCCACGCCAAATGGAGTGGTCTTTTTAAAAGAGTTCTGGTCAAAAGGGGCGAAATACGTCATGCTGAAAGGACCGATGGGCGAAAAAGTCGAATTAAACCAGCGCTTAGACGCCTCTCCTTCGCGCCGAACCGATATATTCGGCGGATGGAGTCATTTGGGGATTCCGGTGACGAATATCGAGGAATCGCTGGCATTTTACCGTCGGTTTGGTTTCGAAACGATCATGACGGCGGAGATTCCTGAACATGGCGATGTCGTTCGCGCCGCGATGATCGAAAAAGACCGATTCGTGATCGAACTCTACCAGTTAGTCGGCGCAGAACGCGCGGAAATCGCCGCCAGAAAAGATGGACACATTGACCATATCGCTTTCACGGTCGTTGATGTTGACCGCGCCTTTGCAGAGCTTTGCGCTGAGGGTTTCGCGCCGCTCGAATCATCGCCAGTTCGCCTGGATTTCTGGGAAAAGGGGTACAAATATTTTAATATTCGCGGGCCGGTCGGAGAAAAATTGGAATTCGGCCAGACGCTGTAAGGAGTTTTTCATGTACGTCGAAATTATAGTTTCGACGTACATGCGGTTGTCAAAGTAGCTGACGGGCATCAACTCATGCGCACCTCTATTCGCATCATTATTGCCTGATGACTGGCCATAATCATTCTGAAAATGACCTGATCGCCCCAATTTTTAATCTCGCCGTCGAACGAATCTGAGCCTGCCGAATTTTTGGGAACGACAAGAATGGGTGTAAGAAAGGATATATCGAACATATCCTTTCTTACACGCATCCTTGTCGTTCTCCCGCGTCACAGGAATCAGGAAATCATCATGGTTAAATTTTTTTCTTGACAGATTGCCGTATCATGTTTACATCACAACATAATGTCACGTTGTAATAACATTATATCAATTATACAATTATTTTATCGGCAGAGCGCAAGGAGAGCATCATGACGACTGATTGCCTGATCGGGATTGATATTGGCACGCAAGGCACAAAAGCCGCGTTATTCACGGCGCAAGGCGAATGTCTGGCTGAAGCCTTTCAGCCGTCGCAACTCTATCAACCTGCGCCGGGCGAGGTGGAAGAAAACCCTGAAACACAGGTTCAATCCGTCTGCAACACGATTAAAGAATGCCTTGCGAAGTCGGGCGTCGCGCCAGACGCCGTTGCCGGGATCGGGATTGATGGGCAGATGGCAGGCATTATCGGCATCGGAGAAGATGGGCGGCATATCACGCCGTATGATTCGTGGTTAGACACGCGCTGCGCTCCGTATATCAAGAAAATGCAACAGGACGCCGGTGACGAGGTTTTGCGCAAAGCCGGAGCGCCCCCCAGTTTCAATCATGGCCCGAAAATCCTCTGGTGGAAACACGAACACCCGGCGATATTTGCATCAATCCGCGCGTTTGTCCAGCCGGGCGGATATGCGGCCATGCGCTTGTGCGGATTGGATGCGTCGTCGGCGTTTATTGATAAAACGTATCTCCATTTTTCAGGTTTTGCCGATAATCAGAAAAATCAGTGGGATCGTGAATTATGCAGGCAATTCGGCATTGATGAAGGCAAACTCCCGACCATCGTCAACGCGCATCAAATTATTGGAAAAACGCTGCCGTCAATGGCGGCACAATGCGGCTTAAAAGCAGGCACGCCAATCGTTGCCGGATGCGGCGACACGGCGGCGAGTTTCCTGTCGTGCGGCGCAACCGCCGAAGGCATCTGCGTGGATGTAGCAGGAACGGCTGCCGTCTTTGCGACCACCACGAAGACCTTTCAGGCGGACACGCTGCGTCAGACGTTAGGCTGCGGCCAATCGGCCACGCCGGGTTTATGGCATCCGTATGCCTATAT
>DF820460.1:503317-547217 GCA_000739515.1 Candidatus Moduliflexus flocculans | reverse complement strand
CGCTGCGTCAGACGTTAGGCTGCGGCCAATCGGCCACGCCGGGTTTATGGCATCCGTATGCCTATATTAACGGCGGCGGCATGAATCTCGAATGGTTTTGCAAGGAAATCGTCAATCAGGGATTAGAAGATTTGAATCGCCTTGTCGCTGAGATTGCGCCGTCAAAAGATGATCCGCTGTTTATTCCGCATTTAGGCGGTCGGGTCTGCCCCGGCCAGCCCTATCTGCGGGGCGCGTGGCTCGGATTGAATTGGAAGCATACTGCCGGGCATCTGTATAAAGCCGTGCTGGAAGGGGTTGCGCTGGAATATGGCATCTACATGCAGATTCTCAAGATGCTCTATCCGCATTTTAGGCCAACAGACATCCGCATCACTGGCGGTGGAGAAAAAAGCCTGGCCTGGAATCAGATGAAAGCCGATGTGTTAGGCATACCAGTGCGGCAAGTTCAGCGCAAAGAAGGCGCACCATTAGGCTCGGCGCTGCTCGCAGGATTCGGCGTTGGAATCATTACAAACTTAACAGAAGCCGCCCGGCAGTGGATCGCAATGGGAAGCATCACGCCGCCAACTTCCGCCATGCACACATTTTATCAACAGCGAGTCGCGCAATATACCGATTATATGAATGCGTTGAATCATATTAGTGAACAATACAAGGAGTAATACTCTGTTTCATGAGTTTTTAGTAGCGCTTCGTACCGCCGACGTCCTCGTCGGCCTTTCTTGAAAGCGCCGACGAGGACGTCGGCGGTACAATGTACATTTAAAAATTACTGAAACAGTGTAGTAGCGCCATGAGTACACGAATGTACACGCCAGCCGACAAGCCAACCATGTATTTTATTGGAGTGACTACCGGTAAATCCTCAATTATGAACGTGTTTCCGAAATGGGCGGAATACCTGCAATTCGGCGATTGTCAGTTGAAAGGGATTGACTTCCGTCCTCATGACGAGCCGGCAGCCTATCGTGAAGCAGTGGATTTTATCAAGCATGATCCGCTTTCGTTAGGGGCATTGGTAACAACCCACAAAATAGACCTGCTCAAAGCGTGCGCGGATATGTTTGATGTGCTTGATCCTTATGCGCAGTTGATGGGAGAAATCAGCAGTATTTCGAAACTCAACGGAAAACTGGTTGGACACGCAAAAGACCCGATTTCCAGCGGACTGGCGATAGAGGCGTTTCTTCCTGAGAATTTTTGGAAAACGACTGGTGCAGAAATCTTGCTGATGGGCGCAGGCGGGTCAACAATTGCGTTGACATCGTATTTGATGAAACCGGAACATGGCGAGAACCGCCCGTCAAAGATTTACGTCACAAACCGCAGCACGCCGCGCCTTGAGGAAATTGAGCATATCCATCGCCAGATTAAAAGCGACATCCCGGTGGAATATATTCACGCGCCGAAACCGGAAGACAATGACGCGGTGATGGCGAAACTTGCGCCATATTCGGTCGTCGCGAATGCCACTGGCTTAGGCAAAGACGCTCCCGGCTCGCCATTGACCAACGCCGGGATGTTTCCTGATCATGGCATTGCCTGGGATTTTAACTATCGCGGCGATCTCATCTTTTTAGATCAGGCTCGCGCCCAGGAAAAGACGCGCCACCTTCAGATTGAAGACGGCTGGGTGTACTTTATTCATGGCTGGACGCAGGTGATCGCCGAAGTGTTTCATCACGAGATTCCCACAAAAGGCGCAAAATTCGACGATCTGTCCAGGATTGCGGCACAATGCAGATAATAATGGATTATATCCCGTAGAGACGCCCCGCCGGGCGTCTCTACCGCAAAGGAGAATAATGGAAAAACATTCAATATATGAACCGTTCGGAGTTGACCTTGATTTGGTGCAAGGCATTCTCCGCGAACCCGACAATCATCTCATTCGCAAAGCGTCGAGCATGAAAGGGCATTATGCCGACGCAAAGGCGTTAGACGATTTAATTCATCAGGGCGATCCGTTGCATTATGAAGTATTCGAGAAAGAAGTGCCGCAGGCGTATGGGCATTTGATGTTCGGCATCAGCAAATTACAGCCTGGCACAGTCAATGGCGAGTGCTTCATGACTAAAGGGCATTACCACGCCATCCCGGAAACGGCGGAAGTCTATCTCTGCTTATGCGGCAAAGGGTATATGCTCATGAAAACGACAGAAGGGGAATGCCGGGCAGAATATATGGAACGTGGTCGAATTGTGTATGTGCCGCCGTATTGGGCGCACCGCTCGGTCAATGTCGGCAGTGAGCCGTTGACAACATTATTCATTTATCCCGCCGACGCCGGGCACAATTATGGCGACATCGAACAGGAGGGGTTCCCCAAACGCATTTACCTGCGTCATGGCAAGGTCGAAATCGTATAACTGCAATCCCACAAATGAGAAGCAGCCTGTCATTGCGAGGAGCGACAGCGACAAAGCAACCTCGAAGGACTATTGATATAACTGTTTCAGTATTTTTTAAGGGTACGTTGTACCGCCGACGTCCTCGTCGGCACTGTCAAGATAGGCCGACGAGGACGTCGGTGGTACGGAATGCTCGTAAAAAATTAATGATTCCGTGTAAGTAATTATGAAGAGGTTTGCTTCACGTCGTACTGCCAGCCTCCGGCTGGCAATCAGGCCGACCAGGAGGTCGGCGGTACGAAAAATATCGAAGAAAATTATTCATAATTACTTATTTATCTGTTATGAATAAAATTTTAGTCACACCGCGTTCGTTGACGAAAGACGGACACCCTGGCTTAGATGTATTGCGGCAGGCTGGATACGACGTTGTCTTTTCGACACCGGGCAAGCAGCCGGATGAAGCCGAATTACTGCGCCTGCTGCCCGGATGTGTGGGGATGCTTGCGGGCGTGGAAAAAATCAGCGCGAAGGTGCTTGAAGCGGCAACCGATTTAAAAGCGATCAGCCGCAATGGCACGGGCGTTGATAACATTGATCTTGACACCGCAACGCGCCTGAATATACATGTGCTGCGAGCCGAGGGCGCGAACGCCCGCGGCGTCGCGGAATTAACGATTGGCCTGCTGTGCGGGTTAGTTCGAGCCATTCCTTACAGCGATGCACAAATGAAAGCCGGACAATGGCGGCGAAAGCAAGGGATCGAATTGATCGGGCGGACGTTCGGATTGATTGGCTGCGGCAAAATCGGCAAGCTTGTCGCGCCGATGGCGATTGGCCTCGGTATGAATGTCATCGCGTATGACGCCTTTCCGGATCGCGCGTTCGCTCCGTCTCCGCAGTTTCGATTTGCGTCATTGGACGACGTGATTGCGAATGCTGACTTTATCAGCCTGCACTGTCCGCCGCCGCAGAACGGCCAGCCGATCATCACGCGCGAAGTGATTGCCGCAATGAAAAAAGGCGTCTTTCTGCTGAATACGGCACGCGCCGGGTTAGTGAACGCCGATGATGTGCTGGCAGGGCTGAATAGCGGGCAGATTGCCGGATATGCCACCGATGCCTACGAACAGGAGCCGCCAATCATGCACGATCTCTTTCGGCATGAGCAGGTCATTCTCACCCCTCATATCGGGGGGTTTACGGTTGAAAGCGTGGAACGGGCAACGCAAATTGCCGTCGAAAACCTGCTCCAGGCGCTCACAACGGAGTTATCCATGTAAGCCGAAACTGTAGTTTCGGCCTACACCACTGTAGCATGAAAATGCTATTTTTACGGGAGACATGATGAAAACACTGACGCAGACCCCATATCAGCAGCCATTATTGGAGATGCTTCAACGCCCCCTGCCAGACAAGCGCGCGATAGGCTTCTGGTGGTTAGGTCAGGCCGGTTTTGCTATCAAAGCTGGCGAGGCGGTGATAATGATTGACCCGTATCTGTCGGATTCGTTAGCGCAAAAATATCGCGGAACCGAGTTTTCGCATGTCCGCATGATGCCATCACCGATTCTGCCGGAAGAGGTGAGCCGCGTTGATTTCGTGTTAGGAACCCATCTTCATGGCGACCATATTGATCCCGGAACGATCCCGATTATCGCGCAACGCCATCCGCAGTGCCGCTTTGTGACGCCGAAAGCAGTCTCTCATCGCGTTGTTGAACTTATTCCTGAAGCTCGAACGCTCCCGATCAACGCGGGAGAGCGGATCACACTCAGCGAAACGATCTCCGTCGAGGCGATTCCATCGGCGCACGAAGAATTAAAAATCAACGAGCGCGGCGAACATGAGTTTTTAGGCTATCTGCTGACAATCGGCGATGTGACAATTTACCATTCCGGCGACTGCACCCCGTATCCTGAACTTGAGCAGCACCTTCGAAACCATAAGATTGATCTCGCGCTGCTACCGGTAAATGGCCGCGACGCCTATCGCCTGAGCCGCAATATTTTAGGGAATTTCACGCTCGCTGAGGCTGTCGCCATTTGTCAGAATGCCGACATTCCGTTGCTGTTAGCGCATCATTTCGGCTTGTTCAACTTCAACACCATCAACGTGACAGACGCCGAACGCGAAATCGCCGCCCTGCGGGGCAACCGGCAGTACGAACTCGTCAAGGCAGGCGTCACCTATCTGCTGTCGTAACGATTTGGCACACAGAATACTTCATGCAAAAACCGTCAGTTGCGCCGTAATGGACATTCCCATTGCGGCGGCGTCCTGCTTGCCCGACAAACAGAGATTGCTCCCGCTTTAACGCCGGAAATGCGCGGTAGTCGCCTTAAGGCGCAAAGCTCGCAACGCATCGCAAATAACATTAGCCTACGAAGTCATGCGTCTTTACGAGCATAGACAATCGCAAATAAACCAACGACTCTTGCAGATTTTTTCCATTCCGAATGCTTGACAGAATTACTGAGACGTTTTCTCGGTGTCTATGCCGTTTGCACTATTCCCCTATCGTCATGATTTACGTTTCAGGAGTGCCAAAGCTTGCGTTGGTGAACCGCTATTCGCGGAGAACGAGCGGTCAAAGTAACTCCTGAAGTTTCCTATGGATTATAGATGCGGGCATTGATATTTAATAAGACCTCACAGGTTTTAAAAAAACCTGTGAGGTCTGCGCCGTATTAATTTTTTTTAACGCTCGCATCTATAAATTGATCAGTAATAGAAGATAATGATTCCTCAACTTATATTCTCGCTGCTTATCGGGCAGATTGTTTCGGAACTGATTTCGTTGGCTGCCTGATTTTTTGTCAGGCGATGAGGAAAAGATATGACACGAATTCTGGTGATTTCAGGCGATATTTTACCGTTTCCGGGCTGCCCGACAACGGGCGCAGGGCTGCGGGCGTGGGGATTGGCGAAAGGTCTGGAAAGCTGTGGACACGACGTGATTGCGGCTATGCCGAAATCGGCGACTCAAAACATGGCGTCCATCCCGGAAGAATTGCTGCCAGTATTATACACTCCGGAAGAATTGCCGCGTTTTATCGCACATCATCGCCCCGATGTCGTTGTATTGCAGCACTGGTGGTTAGCGAATCATCTCGAAGCTGCGCCAGCGTATCCGGTCGTGATTGATTTTCACGGCCCCTTGTTGTTAGAAACGCAATTTCAGGCCAACCCCGCGCTGGAAAAGCTCCGGCGCGACAAAATCCGCGCCTTGCATAAAGCCGATTTTTTCACCTGCGCCGGAGAAAAGCAGCGCTACTATTTTTTCCCCTGGCTCATGCTCGCCGGATGCGATCTGCGCGATGATCTCATCAAGGCGATTCCGGTATCGCTGTCGCCCGATCTGCCGACGCATCAGAGCGACGGCGAACCATCATTCGTGTATGGCGGCGTCTTTCTCCCCTGGCAAGACCCGATTGTCAGCCTGCGAACGCTTGTCGAATCTTTAGAAATGCATCAGCGCGGTGTGCTGAAGTTTTTTGGCGGAAAACATCCGGTCGTCGCCGTGCCGACAGGAAAATTCGAGGAACTTCGCGCAGAATTGCAGCAAAGTCCGCGGGTGCGCATGCAGCCGATGATTCCGCGCGATCAACTGATTCAGGAATATTGCCGGTCATACGTGGCGATAGATTTGATGCAGCGCAACGCGGAACGGGAACTCGCCTTCACGACGCGCACGGTGGAATATCTCTGGTGCGGCCTGCCAGTGATTTATAACAATTACGCCGAACTCTCCGGCGATATCGCCGACTACCAGGCGGGCTGGACGCTTGATCCGAATGATGTCAACGGGCTTCGTAACATTTTGGCGGAAATGCTTGCGCATCCTGAGATGCTTGAGGCATATAGCCGCAACGCGCAACGCCTTGTGCGCGAACGCCTGACGTGGGATTGCACGATTGCCCCGTTAGACGCCTTTTGCCGCCAACCGCGCAAACGCGAAAAGGGGGCGCCGCTTCTTGATGCTGGCGGACAGTCGTTCTTGAAAGAATGCGGCTATTTGACAAAAAAACTTCACTATCACATCGAGCATGAAGGGGTTCAGGAAACGCTGAAACGAATCTGGAGAAAAGCGCGGCGTTAGCTTGCAAGTAAAATTACAAAATAACTTTAACTGAGACCTCACAGGTCTTCAAGACCTGTAAGGGGTCTTTCAGACAAACACATTTTTACATTGTTATTAAGCAGTATGATGGGTGGTGGAACCTTTTTTAACAAATTATTACAATACGGAGAACGGTTCTGTTCTCAGCACCGATATCGAGATAATTGGTTCGATCAATTGTTCAAAACATTGATCTCCCGGCTCAAATTCGAACTGAAAAAACAGCATGGGATTGTCGCCACTATTGATGGTATCAGCGTGTATCAGGGACGTCTCAATATTGTTGGCTGGGCATTGACTCGAAAAGGCACAGATGATATTCGCGCGATTGACATCTTTATCAATAAGATTCCCTTAGGAACGGCGGTGCATGGCGACGCCAGAGGCGATGTTGAGAAGGCATTCCCCTTTCTTCGCAACAGCGGCAGGTCTGGTTTTCATTTGTATAAAGAGGTGCCAAAAGAGATTGACCTATCAAGTGCCGTTGTTGAGATGACAATCATTCGGCAGAATGGACAAGCTCGCAGTTTCACGCATTCCCCGCAAAATCAGTATGCGCTCTGGATTCAGCATCACGAACCGGATGCTGTCGCATTAGAACGGCAGCGGCAGATGCATTTCGTCGCCGCGCCGCTCATCAGCCTGATTACGCCGACCTATAACACGCCGGAACAATTTTTAATTGAAATGCTTGAATCGGTTCGCAGCCAGACTTATTCCAACTGGGAGCTCTGCATCGCGGATGGCGCCAGCCGCGAACCATACGTTAAGGAGATTCTGACGCGATACGCAACGCAAGAGCGCCGCATCAAGGTGAAATTTCTTGCTGAAAACAAAGGGATCGCCGGCAATTCGAATGAAGCAGCGGCGTTGGCGACCGGCGAATTTATCGGTCTGCTTGACCATGACGATACGTTGCCGCCGTTCGCCCTGTTTGAAGTGGCTCAGGCAATTCTCGCGCATCAGGACGCCGACTATTTATATTCTGACGAAGATATCCTCTCCGAAGATGGCACGATCCGCTATGATCCGCATTTTAAGCCAGATTTCAGCCCTGACACGCTCCGCAGCACGAATTATCCCACCCATTTTTCGGTGCTGCGAAAATCGTTATTCGATGATATTGGCGGATTTCGTCCGGGCTTTGACGGGAGCCAGGATTATGATCTGATTTTGCGAGCGACCGAACGCACGAGACGGATCGTGCATATCCCCAACGTGTTATATCACTGGCGCATCCATGATCTGTCGGTAGCGCGTAACAGCGCCTCGAAATCGTATACCTACGACGCGGGACAGCGGGCGCTGACCGAACATCTTCAGCGCGTCGGTCTTGCCGGGCGCGTGGAGCGAACCGAACATGATGGCTATTACAAGGTCACGTATGATTTGCCCTCTACGCCGCTGATTTCGGTTATTATCCCCAACCACGATCATGCAGACGACCTGAGACGGTGTATTTCCTCGATTTTGAAAAAGTCGAGTTATCGAGCGTTCGAAATTATCATTGCAGAAAATGGCAGCCGTGAGCGCGAGACCTTTGCGCTGTACGAACAACTGCGGAAGCACCCGGAGATTCGCGTCATTGAATGGACACAGCCGTTCAATTATGCGGCAGTAAATAATTTTGCGGCGAGTCAGGCGCGTGGCGAGATGCTGCTTTTTCTGAATAATGATACGGAAGTGATTAATGCCGACTGGATCGAACGGATGCTGGAACATGCGTTCAGGCCGGAAATCGGCGCGGTCGGCGCGAAACTGTATTACCCGGACAACACGATTCAACATGCCGGGATTATCATCGGCATCTGCGGTATCGCCGGACATGGCCATAAACATCTTCCAGCGCGTTCACTCGGCTATCATGGCCGTTTGCAGATCATTCAGAACGTCAGCGCCGTAACAGGGGCGTGTTTGATGGTTCGCGCCGCACTCTTTCGGGAAATCAACGGATTTGATGAGGAACTCAGCCTCGCGTATAATGACGTGGATGCATGTCTGCGATTACAGCAACAGGGCAGGTGTATCGTCTGGACGCCCTACGCGGAACTATATCATCATGAATCGAAAACGCGCGGCTATGAAGATTCTCCTGAAAACGCGCAGCGCTTTCAACGCGAATGCGCCATCTTTCAGCGTAAATGGGAAAACATTCTGAATGAAGGCGATCCATATTATAACCCGAATTTGACAAAAGAACGAGAAGATTTTTCGCTGCGGATTTTTTGACGCTACGGGCGGATAAAATTTTCTTGACAGAACTATCCGTGAAAAAAATTCCCATTTACATGACGCGATTATTAAAACTGCTTGAAGGAATTTTTCTGTTTGTTAAAGACATTTACCAGAAGCGTTATACCATTTACGAACTGACGAAACGGGATTTTAAAACGCTCTACTCCGGTTCGATTTTGGGATTGACCTGGTCGTTTCTTCAGCCGCTCGCCATGACCGGCGTGCTCTGGTTTGTCTTTAGTAAAGGCTTTCGCGCCCTGCCGGTCGAAAATGTGCCGTTTATCGTCTGGATGCTTTCCGGATTGGTTCCGTGGTATTTTTTCAGCAATTGCCTTGCGACCAATACAAACGTGTTAGTCGAATATGGCTATTTAGTCAAAAAAACGAATTTTCGCGTGTCATTGCTGCCGATTGTCAAAATTTTATCCGCATTGATCGTGCATGGCATTTTTCTACTTATTCTCCTCTTTCTTATGTTGATCTATCGCATACCGGTGACCTGGCACTGGCTGCAAATTGTTTATTACAGCGCTGCCTTGATGTTGTTCTTGTTAGGACTCAGTTGGATTACTTCGTCAATTAATGTGTTTCTGAAAGACATCGCGCAGATCATCAATATTCTGATTCAGTTCGGTTTCTGGCTAACGCCGATTCTCTGGGATTATCATATTCTGCCGAAACCGTATGAAATCATTTTGAAACTGAATCCGCTGTTTTATATCGTGCAGGGCTACCGCAATGCGTTTATTTATCAAACGCCGTTTTGGTGGAATCCGAAACTGACCATCTATTTCTGGGGCATCACTGCCGTCACGCTCTGCGCCGGCATCTTGATTTATAAGCGTCTGCGCCCGCATTTCGCGGATGTCATTTAATATGACCGTCATGACCGTCGAACATTTCAGCAACGTCTCTCACTGCTACGACTCGCCGGCTGCGCGGCTGAAAGAGACGTTCGAGCTTTCAAAAATATGGAAACAATAGAAATAAAAAAAACGGATTTGCTGCAAATGCAACAATCTATACTATCTTTGGAAATGCAATTACGTGCAATTCAAAAAACGTTGCTCAGATACGTAACATCAGATAACGAAGATTTACGCGCCATTGCCAAACAGATACTCACAAAAAATTCGGAGCAGCCTACGCAGGCAACGTTTATACCCGAAATATCAGAAGGCGATAGTTCTATATCACCTGTATTACTTGCCGGAAAATGGAGCGATTTGCAGATTAATGCAAAACAATTACGAAGAGACGCATGGAAAGAATATTAGTTGACACGTGTATTTTGATTGCTGCGTACAGAGGAGACGAAACAATAATACAAGAATTACTCAAAATAAAAAATAGAATTGTTATTTCTCCTATTACTGCAATGGAATTGTATAGAGGCGCAAAGACAAAAGAAAGGAAAAAAGATTTAGAAAAACAATTGAAAAGTTATGCGATCGTACATTTAAATAAAGATATTGGCGAAAAGGCAATTAGTTTGATGAAGAAACATCAAACAGGCAGACGAGAAGTTTTTATACCGGATTGTATTATTGGCGCCACGTGTTTACTTTATGATTTTAAACTATTTACAGAAAACAAAAGCGATTTTGAATTTATGGAACATATAAAATTTTATGATGTAATGTTTGGATGACTCGCTTTTCATCTGTGAAATCTCAGCAATCTGAGGGTGATATCCAGAGGGAGTACACATTCATAATTATGGAACATCTGAGCAACGTGTGTCACTTCTACTCGCAAGAAATATCATCACGACGTTTACGCACAAAACGGCTTGACAAACCCCGTTCGCTTTCGAAGGCTGGCAACAAAGAACAATGGATGTTGGATCGTCTGCCCCAGGAGAAAAGAGAACCATGTATGCCATCGAATTCGAAACAGACGTCCGACAGGGCGTGATCCAGATTCCATTGTAATATCGGGCGCAATTGGCGTCGCATGTCAAAGTGATTCTGCTCCAGGAAAGGGAGGAACGATCTGACAGCGGAAAGCGGCCTTCTTCATTCGAACAGTCCATGGACTTTGACGCTATCGCGATTGACACGACGCAATGGAAATTCCGGAGAACAGAGATTTATGAATGCCGTGAAAGCGTTTAGCGATACGAATATTTTGATTTACGCGTATTCATCCACCGAAATTGACAAAAAAACCGTTGCCATCGAATTATTGCAATATCCGTTAACGCTGAGCATTCAGGTCATTAATGAATTTCATTGGGGCATGAGCCGGAAATTCCAGGTCGCGTGAGCGCAATTACAAGCCATCAATCAGGCGTTATTTACCTTTTATGAGGATGCATGAGTTACATCGGAGAAGAATGATCATGTCAACAGTAAATATTCGACCGGAATTACATCGTATTTTGCAAAGCGAGCGGATAAATCCCGAAATCGTGCTGCGCGAAGCCGCATTACTGCGCTTGTTAGCCCAACGCGAACAACTGCGCCTGGAAATTAGCGGTTTCGAACAGACGTATCACTCCGATTTTTTCACGTATGAACAACGCATTCATTCGCAGAAAAATAGCGAGGATTTTGCCGTCGAAGAAGACCTGATGGATTGGGAATTTGCGCTCAAAAGCCTGGAAGCCGTCAACGGCAAATTGACCACGCTCCTTGCAACGTCATGATTATTGAACACCTTGCGCTCCTCAATCCCTGGATGACAGACTATCAGGTCACGCAATTTCAGATGATTGACATGAATCTGAGATTGAATGTAAAAATTTCGTTCGTAGATGGCTCTGCCCTCTTTATTAAGGAAATCATGATCGACGGACAACAGCGAAAATATGCCTATCACTGGCAAGATTCTCAATGCCGGTTAATCTGTCGGTGGGATAATGCGCCTGATTGGCCGGATGTGAATACCTTTCCCCATCATAAACATCTGCCGGGCGGGATCGAGGCATCAACAGAAATTGAAGCCGTCGCCATTTTTACAGCCATTAAAACACGCTTCGAAACCGGAACGACAGGAGAGCCACACGCATGACCGCCATTACCGTCGAACATCTCAGCAAAGTCTATCATCTCTACGATTCGCCGACCGCGCGGCTGAAAGAGGCATTGCACCCGTTGCGCAAGAAGTATCATCACGATTTCTACGCGCTGAACGATGTCAGTTTCAGCGTCGAAAAGGGCGAAGTGTTGGGCATTATCGGCAAGAATGGTTGCGGCAAATCCACGCTGCTGAAAATTCTGGCAGGTGTGTTGACGCCGACGAGCGGTACCGTCAGCGTGAATGGCAATGTGTCGGCCTTGCTAGAACTCGGCAGCGGATTCAATCCGGAATTCACCGGCCTGGAAAATGTCTATTTCAGCAGCGCAATTATGGGATATTCGCGCGAGCAGGTGGAAAAAAATCTTGACGCCATTCTGTCGTTTGCGGATATCGGTGAATTCATTCATCAGCCCGTCAAAACCTATTCCAGCGGCATGTACGTGCGATTGGCGTTTGCGGTGGCGATTAACATCGATCCAGAAATATTAATTGTGGATGAGGCATTAAGTGTTGGAGATGCCGCTTTTCAAACAAAATGTATTACTAAAATGCGGAAAATTATGGAAACTGGTTGTACAGTCCTATTTGTTTCCCATAGTACAGACTCGTTAAAAAGTTTTTGTCATAAATGCCTCTATTTAAAAAAAGGAAAAATCTGGTCTTTTGGTGAGACTAAAACGATTACAGGTGAATATTTATCGGATATTCGGGCGGAATTGCTTGATGAGCGTGATAAACTCTCAACCAACACTCCCCTTCTACTTCCTAAGACGACGGGAGATACCCCTGTTGAGCCTACAACTTTTTTAGACGATCCTACATTCGACGAACGCGTGAAACTTTTCCGACAAGGCACTGGCTCTGTTCGTATATGCGGTGTCGAGATGCTTGACGACGAAGGGAACGCTATTGTTGACGCTGATTTTAATCAGGAGATATATATTCGTATTCACATCAAATTTTTTGAGACCTGTAATGTAGGAATCAATTATCATATCCGTGATTCGAAAAATATCGAAATATTGGGTTCTGGAACAGTCAGAGAAGAAAAGGGATTGATTGAAGGTAGCCGAGGTGATTGTTACACGATAGAATTTATGACACGGTTGCCACTTATTGAAGATACCTACAATCTACTGATTGTTATTTATTCTCCGAAAGTTCTAAATCGAACTTCTCTCTACTACGATTGGGCTGAAAATGCATATATTTTTAGAGTTAATGAGGATATGCGTTCAAAACTTTGGAATAAAGTCTATATTGAAAATACTTGCCGCATCTTTAAACAACCTCAAATCCTTAGATAGAGATAGAATATAAAGCGATTTCTTCTATCTGTATTTCCTTGCGAGAATAGTTTATTATGATGACAAAATTTGAAGAATACACCCAAAAATCGACTCTGATCACAATGAATAAAAGGGAAGATATTGTGAAGGATATCTCAACAGCTTCTTCAGATCAGGATTTAATGGAATTTTATTCCAATACCTACGAACATGTTGATGTTGCCAAATTTCTCCGCACTGAACGTAAGGAGCGATTATTGGGGCTTCTCAACCTCATCGAACAAGGGGAATCCTATATTGATATCGGATGTGCAAATGGCGCGCACATGGAGGAACTTTATAAACGAGGGATTTATGGGATTGGCTTAGATGTTTCTATCCCCAATATTCTGCGTGGACTGGATCAGCATCCATATTTGAAATTCGTGCATGGCTTTGCTGAAGACATTCCGTTTGGCGACCATTATTTTGACGTGGCAATACTTGGGGATATTTTGGAACACTTTCGTGATCAAAAATGTGCACTATCGGAAATACTCAGGGTTGTCAAAAAAGGATTTGTTATTTGTTTTCCGAACGATACAAAATACACTGTGGAGCATATTAATCCAGTTACTATAGCATCTTTTGCGAAACTTTGCCAACAGTTTGCATTACACGTTGTATATTTCGATAAAGACGGGAATCGTTTGTCTGATCCGGATGAGAGTTTTTATTGGGTTTTTGCTCGAGCCGAGAAGACAGAAGCTACCGAAAAGATTTGCTTGGAGATACAGGCAGAACGAAATAGGGATAAAGCTCGGGTTTTAGAGAGCGACCAATGGAAGCTGGGTGAATGCCATGACCGCCATCAAACTGAACAAGATCGTTTTACCATAACAAGTTTAGCTCTGATGGGAAAAGAAATTTTAGAAGTTGCCTGTGGTAATGGTGATTTATCAGTGTTCTTAGCTCAAAAGGGATTTCACGTTACAGGGATTGACATTAGTGAAGTCGGAATTTCCCACGCAATATCTTACGCCAAACAGGAGAAGGTTGCTAATATGACCAATTTTCTGGTCATGGACGGTACCAAATTGAATTTTGACGATAATACATTCGATTCGGTCATTTTTCCTGAAGTATTTGAACATGTCGTAAATAGCAGGCGATATATCTCTGAAGCAATCAGAGTGTTGAAACCGGGCGGCAGAATATTCATTTCTGTGCCTGATACGTTAGAAATATCCTGGCCTGGACATATACGTCTATTTACCAAAGAAACGCTTTCAGTCGAATTAGATCAATATACAGATAATATTATTTGGTATGAGATGAATTTCAAAAAATGGTTGTTGTGCGCTTTTACTCCGAATGCCAAAAAAGGTAACGATGTTGTTGAAAACTTGCCGTTAGTCAATATTTTGATGCCAACGTATAATCGCGCCGATGTGATTCATCAAGCGATTGCTTCTATTATTCACCAGACATATAAAAATTGGAAATTATTGGTTCTCAATGATGGCGGTGAAAATATTAACGAGATTGTAACAAGCTTTCATGAAAGCCGGCTATCTTATCATGAATTTGAACATCAAGGGAAGGCCGCAACGATTAATCATGGAATACAATTAGTAGAAACTGGATATATTGCCTATATGGATGATGATGATCAGATATTTCCAAATCACATAGAATCATTAGTGCGTGCCGCAATTTTATATCAAAAAGATTTTGTCTTTTCAGATACTTATTTAACAAGCGTCGAAAAAAAATCGAACAGGGTATTACATAAAACCGTAGAAAATACTACAGATGTTGATGTGGCCAGTTTAAAATTTTCCAATAAAATCAATCATAAACAAATATTGCACACTAAAAGACTCGCAGATCGCGTTGGGTTATATGATGAACGTCTTCACATTCTGATAGATTATGATTATATTAAACGACTTGCTCTTTTGACAAATCCCTTTCATATCAAACTCATTACCGGAAATCATTTTTTGTATTATGATAATGAAGGAATAACAACTATTACTGGATTATGGCAGCGCGATCAAAAGGCAGTTGGAGAGTCTCTATCAGTGATTTTCAGCAAATACCCGCAGGATATGTATGACTTATATGTTGGATTCCAGCAGCAGACGCAGCAGATTCAGCAGCAGACGCAGCAGATTCAGCAGCAGACGCAGCAGATTCAGCAGCAGACGCAGCAGATTCAAACAATGGAGCATACATTATCGTGGAGAATTACTAAACCATTACGGATCGTCAAAAATCTTACGGCGTTTAAAGAGCAATGGTCATATCAGGATGCGTCATGGAAAGGCAAATTCCTGCGATTTTGCGCGAAAACCTTGTGGTCTCAACACGTAATTCGTCAAAGCGGGTTATTTGATCAGGAGTATTATTTAAAACAGAACCCGGATGTCGCGCAGGCAGGCGTGAATCCGCTACGCCACTTTTTGCGGCATGGCGGATTCGAAGGGCGAAATCCCCATCCTGATTTTGATTCTACCTACTATTTTTACCGTAATCCTGATATAAAAACGAGCAAAATTAATCCGTTACTTCATTATCTTATTTATGGAATATATGAGGGGCGTACCCCCAACCGGAACTTTAATACTGCCTTTTATCTTGAAAGCAACCCTGATGTCAAACAGAGTGGAATTCCCCCTTTTCTCCATTATGTCAGGTATGGGAAGCAAGAAGGACGACAACCATTTTGCTTAAAGCAGGCAAAGCAACTTTATGAAAGAGTCCATTTTGTGGAATTTCAGAATGAATATGAAAAATGGGTTTACCGCAATAGATTAACATCTAAAATGGAACGATTGTTGCGGGAGGAATTGCAAAAGTTTTCTTATACTCCGACGTTCAGTTTTGTAATCCCTGTTTATAATACGCCAGAAGCGTTGTTGATCAAAGCGTTGGAATCTATTAAAATCCAAATGTATGAATATTGGGAAGCCTGTATTGTGAATGATGGGTCATCTACCTCCCATGTTGATCAAATTTTACGGAGATATGCTGAACGGGATAGACGATTTAGATATAAAAGTTTAGATAATAATCAAGGAATTGTTGGGGCTTCTAACGAAGCGCTTAAAATGGTAACTGGTGAATATGTCATTTTTATGGACCATGACGATACCATAGAAAAAGACATTTTACTCCAAATTACCAAATATTTACAAGATCATCGGGATGTTGATATTCTTTATACAGATAACGATAAGATTGATGTAGCTGATAATTATCTAATGCCGCAATTCAAGCCAGATTGGTCCCCTGAATTAATGTATTCGTACTGTTATGTAATTCATGCGAAAGTTTTCAGCAAACGCATTATTGATAAAACGGGCATATTCCGCGAGGGATTTGATGGCTCTCAAGATTATGACTACTTTTTGAGAGCAATTGAGTTTGCAAACACAGTTACTCATATTCCGTTAGTATTATATCATTGGCGCGAAGTTCCCGGTCAGAGTTCTTCTGCTTATAAAAGTATTGAGAATGGAAGGCGAGCGGTACTGGATTCTCTTAAAAGGCAAGGGATTGATTGGGTTGAGGTGGTTCAGGCAGATTTTGCCAAAAAAAGTCAGAATGGTATTTATAAATTAGTGCCTAATATCTCCTTTCATGAAAAGATTTCAATTATTATTAATGTAAAAAATAATTATAAGTTGGTCAAAGCGTGTATTGATTCGATTGAGAGTAAAACAACACATCCGTATTATGAAATTATTATTACCGATGATGAAAGTGATGATCCAAAAACTATCGCTTATTTACAGAGATTAAGCAAGAAATATACCGTGCTTTGGTTAAGACGAGAACAAGGCCAGGGATTTAATTTTTCAAGACTGAATAATATAGCAGTACAATCAGCGACAGGAGAGTATATAGTATTTTTGAACGGAGATACAGAAGTGATTAGTGCTAATTGGCTTGAAGAAATGTTATTATATTGTCGGATGCCAAAAGTAGCAATTGTCGGCGCAAAGTTAATTTTCCCAAACGAAACTATTCAACATGCTGGTGTTATAAAAGGATTCTTTAATGGTTTAGCCTATCCAGCTTTCAAAAACCTCCCAATAAATGAGCGCGGTTATATGGATTTTGCTGTTGTATCTCGAAATTATTCTTGCGTGACCGCTGCTTGTTTGATGATAAAAAAGGCTATATTTCTTGAAGTGAATGGATTTGATGAAATGAATTTCCCAATAGCGTATAATGATGTTGATCTATGTTTGCAAGTCCTTCAAAAAAATTATCGAGTGGTTTACAATCCTTATGTCGAGCTTTTTCATCGTGAAGGGGCATTTCGTGGAGGAAATTTAAGCGGTTCAAAAAATATTCTTGATGAAATCTCTTTCAGAGAAAAATGGAGATTTTATCAAGATATCTATTATAATCTTAATCAATCGCTCGATTATGAAAATGTTTTTAAAGAGCAAACTAAGTGTAATAATCGTTTGGTTTTATTTGATTTGTCGACGCAGAAATTGAAAGTTTTATCAGTTTCTCATAATTTGAACTTTGAAGGAGCTCCTTTATCAAAATTTAAACTGGATCATTACTTATCAAAACAAACATCTATCCATCTTGACGTAATTTCTTTACAAAAGGGGCCATTATTTAGTCGATATGAGCAGGAGAATATTTCCACGACAATCTTGAATTGGGGCTGGAATGGCGAACTACAGCAATATCATGCTTTTATCCAGCAACTTCGACGTTATATTGAAGACGGGGGGTATCATGTAGTCTTTGCCAATACCCTTGAAACTTTTTGGGCAATTGACGCCGCTTATCAAGCCAAGGTGCCTTCAATTTGGAATATCCGAGAAAGCGTGGATTACAGTAGTTATTTTGATCAGCATCCAATCGCTGATGAGGTCAAGGGCATCGCAAAACGTGCATTTTTACAGGCAAACCGCAATGTATTTGTGTGTCATGCAACCGCCAAGATGTTTCAACAATACGATCATTATGGCGTTAGCGATGTGATTTATAATGGAATCGACCTATATGACATCGAGATGATCCAGCAAGTTAATAAGCTTCAAATGAAGCAGACGTTACATATACCTGACGATAAAACGATTATTTCGATTATTGGTACAACTTGTCCGCGAAAAGGACAATTGGATTTTGCGAAAGCAGCGATACAAATATTGCGGAAACGAAAGGATGTCTGTTTTTTGATTGTTGGTGCGCGTCAATCTGAATATCTCAATCAAATTCAGGAGGAGGCTCGAGATGAAAGCGCAATATATATTATTCCAGAAACGCCTGATGCCTTGAAGTTTTTTCATATCTCTGACATATTTGTATGCGCTTCATACAATGAATCGTTTCCGCGCATCATTTTGGAAGCAATGGCATTCGGTTTGCCCATTGTGACAACGCCAGTGTTTGGGATCGCTGAACAGATTGTGGATGACACAAGCGGTTTATTCTTTCAACCCGGCGATATTATGACAATGCAACATCAGATCGAACGATTATTGGATGATTCGCTATTGAGAGAGACGTTAGGAAAGAATGCTTTACTCACAGTGCATTCGAAATTTTCAGAACATGAGATGTGTGAGAAATATGCTCGATTAATCAAGACTATCGCGTTTGAAGATGTGAACTATGTGGAGAAATGATTTATTATGAATTTGAAATCTATTGCACAAAAATATTGGGAGACTCATCCTCATGCGGCAAGCCAGGGACAATGGACATCGAATCCGATTATTGGAGAAACAGTATATCGCCGTATGTCTGGGGGGCAATCCTCAAAGCATTGGTTATCTTGGTTAATTGAAAGTTATTTTTATGGCAAACATTTCCAGAGAGTTCTCTGCCCTGGATGTGGAGTAGGTAGCCATGAAATTATTCTGGCTAAATCGGGAATTGCGAATGTAATTGATGCCTTTGATTTTTCAGAAGCCTCCATCTTGTTCGCACCAAAAGAAGCTTGTAAAGCTCATGTAAAAATCAATTTTTATATCGATGATTTAAACACCTTTTCAATTCCGGAAGGTATAAAGTATGATCTTGTTATTTGCTCTGGTTCTTTGCATCATGTCAAAGAATTAGAACGTTTTTTATCACTTATTCAGAAAATACTTCATCCTGATGGATATTTTATTGTGAATGAATATGTTGGTGATTGTTATAATATTTATAATGATAAACAAATTGATATTATAAATAAACTTTTAGCCTGTTTTCCTCCAGAATTAAGATCGTCTTCCGAACAAAAATTTAAAAACGCGACAATTGAACAGGTTATGCAACATGATCCATCTGAATGTGTACGTTCTAAATTAATCTTGCCATTTCTTGAATACTATTTTATTCCAGAATTTTTGCAACTATTTGGTGGCTCCATTTTGCATATCTTATATCCCTTATTAAACAACAACTCTTTTTCTAATTTAGAGAATCTTGAGGCTTCGACAATTGTGCGCTTATTACTTGTGATACCATTACTACCAGGAATGGTGGGAACGCCCGCACTTTTCATTGCCTTTTTTGCATAGGCTTTATCCCCCATTTTGCTAATCATTTCAGCAGTTGGCCCAATAAAATGAATATTGCAGGAATGACAAATTTCAGCAAAATGGGCATTTTCAGCCAGAAAACCATACCCCGGATGAATTGCATCCGAATTGGTAACTTCAGCCGCAGCAATGAGTTGTGGAATATTCATATAACTGAGATAGCTGGGAGGTGGGCCAATGCAAACCGATTCATCAGCAAAACGAACATGTAATGAATCAG
Source organism: Candidatus Moduliflexus flocculans (assembly GCA_000739515.1). Lineage (GTDB taxonomy): Bacteria > Moduliflexota > Moduliflexia > Moduliflexales > Moduliflexaceae > Moduliflexus > Moduliflexus flocculans. Next base: position 527,424 of record DF820460.1, on the reverse strand, counting down.
CATCAGCTTCAGAATAAACCGCGACCGATTTAATGCCTAATTCTTTACAAGCCCGGATAACACGTAGAGCAATCTCACCACGATTCGCAATTAATATTTTTTTGAACAAATTTATAGTCCTTTTAAATCAATAGATACTGTCGTTGGAATTTCAATCAATTTTGCTTTTAAAACCATCCAATTATGCCAGAGGTTCCACAATAAATAGCACTTGATTATATTCAACAGGTTTACCATTTTCACCGAGAATCTCTTTGATGCGTCCCGAGCATTCCGCCTCGATTTCATTCATGAGTTTCATGGCTTCAATAATACATAACACCTGTCCGGGCGAAATTTGATCGCCAACTTTGACATAAGGATCAGCATCCGGGGCTGGAGAGCGATAAAATGTTCCAACCATCGGCGCGGGAATTTTGATAACATTTGGTACTAATTTTTCATCTTTTACTGGTGGTAAAGTTGGTTCAACCGGTCTCGGAGCATCAGGGATGGCAACAGGAGTTGGTAAATGAGCTGAAACACTTACTTTAGATTCAGGAACAGCTNTAAGTAACTACAAGGATTTATTTTAAGCAAGGATGTTCTGACTTTCTTTGAATAATAAGCGTATTCACGTCCAAAAACTTCAAGAAAGTTATTCATAATTACTTAAACAGAAATTAACTCAAGATTTCGTCTATATGTCAGAACAGTGAATCGTATAGGAGAAAAATAATTAGATGTGCGGCATTTGCGGTATTATCCATAAAGATATTCCTCTTATCCCTCCTCCTCTTGTTGAAGCTATGTCGGCAACGATGGTGAAACGTGGTCCAAATGGATACGGCGAATATTATGATACGAATGTCGGTATGGGGATGCGCCGATTATCGATCATAGATTTAAAGCAGGGATGGCAACCGTTGTTTAGTGCTGATCGTCAAATAGTTGCCTTCCAAAATGGGGAAATCTATAATTATCAAACTCTACAGCAAGAGCTCCAAAGTAATGGGTATACGTTTCTGACACACTCTGATACAGAAGTTTTAGCACATGGTTTTGCCGCATGGGGAATTGAGGGGTTGTTACAAAGAATTGATGGAATGTATGCATTAGCAATTTATGATCAACGTCAACGTAAAATTTATCTTGCGCGCGACCGGTTTGGTGAAAAACCGTTATTTTATGTTCATACCTCTGATTTTTTCGCATATAGCTCGAACACCATCGCCCTGAATATTCTCCCTTGGGTCGAATCGAATATTCATCGATCCAGCCTCGCATATTATTTAGCCCTACATTATATACCAGGAGAACAAACGATTTTCGAACAAATTAAACGAGTACTGCCGGGAGAATATCTCTGTATCTATTGCGATTCTCTCCAGATGCAGATTTCTAAGTATTACACGATTCCATTACGAAAACCCACGAAACCATTACACGCACAACAGGTTGCAGAGAGAATCGAAGAATCTGTCACGTCTCGGCTTATTGCGGATGTTCCGGTGGGAATTTTTTTATCAGGAGGGCTTGATAGTTCCGTAATTGCTGCCATCGCCGCCAAACAACATCCGCAAATAGATACTTTTTCGATGGGCTTTCATGCGAAAGCGGTTGATGAAAGCGTTTATGCCCAACAAGTTGCTACGATGATTCAAAGTCGTCATCATCATTTTTATTTTGATGAGCAGGCGTTTTTGGAGCTTGTACCGCAAGTAGCAATTGCTCTTGATGAGCCGGTCGGGGATCAGGCTTTATTGCCGCTTTATTGGCTTTGTCGTGAAGCTAAAAAACATGTGACAGTGGTTTTGTCAGGTGAAGGCGGAGATGAAATTTTCGGCGGCTATGGATATTATGAAGATTTTGCTGAACAGCCAAATGTGTTCGAAACAATCAAACGGAAACTTTGGCGTACACCAAAAAACTTTTCAGTGAATTTGAACACATTGATTAATAATTCGAAACCGATTACGCCTTCAGGATTTCCTTTATTGACAGATCAACAGACCAGAATAAGACTATTGGGTAGTAATGAATTTAATGAGTCATTTGAAATGCAGTTTATTGATCAATTGAATTGCACTTATAATCCACTACAACGCGCAACAATGGCAGATATGCGCACATGGTTGCCGGATGATTTATTGATCAAATTTGATCGAATGGCGATGGCGCATAGTTTAGAAGGGCGAGCTCCATATTTGCAACCAGAAATCGTCGAAATCGGTTTGAATCTTCCCTCAAAAGAAAAAATATGGAATGGCAATAAAAAACGGTATTTTAAAGGACTGGCATCATCATGGCTGCCTGACACTATTATTCATCGTCGTAAGCAAGGTTTTATCTTGCCAATGCGACAATGGATTTGCCAATGGTTTGAGCAATACGGTAGTGCTAAAACGTATTTTACGAGGTCTTCAATCGCTGATATTAATATGACAGAACTGATTACTATAGTAAATGATGATCTGAATAATGGTATCGTTAGAGAACGTTTACTGTTTGCGCTCATCTTGTTGATGGAGTGGCATGTCGCGTACAAAAAAAGAATAAGTGAACAGAAAATGTCAAAAAATTGTATATTTTTAACGTATTAATATAACGTGAGTTCTGGATAACTAAAATGCGATGACAGGCAACACATGAGGTTGTGTGTTCGCTTGTAAGGCCGTAAGTTCTTTGAGATGTGTCGCGTCAGGTTCAGTGATGGCAATGTATCTTGGTGTGTGTAGGCAATCAGCCCCGCTAACATATTCACCATCGCATTCGAGATGCTTCGATGGCGTGTCTGTTCAATGTGCGAAATATTTTTCAGTTGCTCGTTGACCGTTTCAATAATCGCCCGCTTCCGCAGCAGGATCTTGTCGACAAGGCTCATAAGCCGATTTTTCATGTTGCATTTCAGCTTGGTCACTAATTGAAGGCCTCGGTCAGAGAGGTGGGCAAACAATTTCTGGGAAATAGAGCCGCGATCGCCAAAAAGCTTGCCGTACAAGTCCAGTGGTCATATCGGGGACAGGAATTCGGTCATCCACATTGCCAGGGGTAATTTTGACGGTCAGGAGTTGTCCCTGTTCGTTGATGATGAGATGAACCTTGAATCCGTAAAACCAGCCCAACGAATTTTTGCCACGACGCGCCATCGTTTTGAACACTTTGTGAGACGGAATCCGGCGATTGTGACAGACACGCAACGGGGTGGAATCGACGTAAGCCACTCCAGTGACCGAGCCTTTTCGGCGTTGAAGAGAGGCACATAAGGGGACGAGTGTGCCGGGCATCAAGGTCACGAAGCGAGAGTAACTGACCAGGCCAGGGAACTCCCCTCGAAGCGTCGTCAGGACATATTCGATGTAAAAATGTTTGAACATGCGATAATGGGAACGATGAAACAGCACCAAAATGGTCATGACTTCACTCACACACAGTTGCCCTGGCCGGCGACGCACTTTATGGTCAGCCGGGGGTAACATTCGGCTCTCCCACACGGGAACGAACCAGAGGCAAAAGTCATCAATGTCACAAAATAGTTCCAAGAGCGTCATAGGCCTCCTCCTTTGACATCCGCTGAATTGTGAGAAATAGAACACTCGTCATGTTCTTTCTTTCTCCCGTTATTTATGATGTCAAGGAGGAAAATCTTTATCCAGAACTCACGTTAATATAGAGAACGATCAACCAAAAGAATGTAATAATTTATAAGGGAAAGAGATTTCGCTGGCTGGTGCAGATTTCCGAAGTCTTGGAAACTTTGGGAGTCTGATTTATGTTTTTATTTAGCACAATTGGTATTAATTAACGGATGAATATCGTTAACAGATCGAACAAGAATTATCTTATCTGAAGGATGGAAGAAATATGGCTATCGTGCTTGAAGAACGCGTTGATCGTCTGGAAGCCTTGCTTGGACAATTCATCGTTTCCACGAATGCGATGATGATTCGGTCGGAATTTGATATTGTTGCAGTTTCTGATAAATATGTGCTGGTGAATGAAACCAAATCAATGCCTAAAATTGATTACATTAACGAATTTATTGAGATGCTGCCGCAATTTAAAGAGTTTTTTCCTGAATATCAAGACCGAATCGTGCTTCCAATCTTTTCCTCGCTCTATCTTCCCGAAGAAATTGTTCAGTAAACGACTGAAGAGTGTCCAATATTTTCGTATCTTTCGTGTGTTTCGTGGTAAAATTATAGAAGGAGATATCATCATGGCAAATGTGGCAAATTATAAAGCGGAGTTAGTCGGGGTTTTCGGCCATCCGGTGGCGGAAAATCCGACGATTGTCATGCAGGAAGCCGGTTTTCGCGCCTGCCATTTGAACTGGCGTTATCTCACTATCGAAGTCCTGCCGGAAGATTTGGCGGCGGCAGTGCAAGGGCTGCGGGCGATGAATTTTCAGGGGATCAATCTGACCATTCCGCATAAAGTCGAGGTGCTGAACTATCTTGATGAAATCGCGCCGGATGCCGCGCTGATCGGCGCGGTGAATACTGTGCGCCGCGACGGCAAGCGTTTAATCGGCGAAAATACTGATGGCAAAGGGTTCTTGCGTTCCTTGCGCCATGACGCGAAGATCGATCCTGCCGGACGCCGCGTGGTTGTGCTTGGCGCGGGCGGGGCGGCGCGAGCGATTACGGTCGAATTGGCGCTTGCCGGAGCGACCCGCATTACCGTCGTGAATCGCAGTCGCGCTCGCGGCGAGGAGTTGGTCAGCCTGCTGAATGCAAAAACTGAAACGTCTGCAAATTTTGTCGAATGGAACGCGCCATACACGATTCCTAAAGATACGCAGATTCTCGTCAACGCCACCTCTATCGGCCTGTTTCCAGATGTGAACGCAAAACCAGAAATTGCGTATGACACCATTACGTCCAGCATGGTTGTCTGCGATGTCATTCCCAACCCGCCGCAAACGCCGTTTTTGCAAGAAGCCGCCGCGCGTGGCGCAAAAACCCTTGACGGATTAGGGATGTTAGTGTATCAGGGCGCTATCGGGTTCAAAATGTGGACAGGGCTTGATGCGCCGGTGCAGGCGATGCATGACGCATTAGCGCAAGAATTTCTGTAGATCGAAACTGGTGATTATTAAAAAAATAATTCGGGAAATTGAACGCCAGGCTTCAGTCTGGTGTCAGGAAGAACGCCATCCTGTTTCACCAGGGCTGTTAAGTTCTCGCGAAATGTGTCATTGCGAGGAGTGACAACGACGAAGCAATCCCTGGATTGGACGGGGTTGCTTCGTCGCTGACGCTCGCTCGCAATGACAGGACTTAACAACCCTGCTCCTGTTTCACCAGGCTGAAGCCTGGCGTTCCATTTAGCACATTGCCAGATTAAATTTTTAACGTTCATAAGTTTCGGCATGCAATCACTCATCAAAGGAGTTTTTTTATGGCAACAATTAAATGGGGCATTATCAGCACCGCGAAAATCGCGAGAGAGCATGTCATTCCAGGCATTCAGCAGGGGCAATATTCCGAAATCTACGCGATTGCGTCCCGCGAAAAAGAATCGGCGGTAAACGTGGCAGAGCAACTCTCCATTCCGGTGGCGTATGGCTCGTATGAAGAACTCTTAGCTGATCCGGCGGTGCAGGCGGTCTATAATCCGCTGCCGAATCATCTGCATGTCGAGTGGTCAATTAAAGCCGCAGAAGCAGGCAAACACGTGCTGTGCGAAAAACCGTTAGGCGTTGACGCGCAGGATGCCGAAAAATTAGTCAATGTCTGCCGCGAGCGCGGCGTGCTGCTGATGGAGGCGTTTATGTATCGGACGCATCCGCAGTGGGTGATGGCGAAAGAATATGTGACCTCCGGCAAAATCGGCGAATTGAAGGCGATTCAGGTCTTTTTCTCGTATATGAACCGCGACCCGAACAACATCCGCAATCGCGGCGATTTAGCGGGCAGCGGCGGCTTGATGGACATCGGCTGCTATCCGGTCTCATTGTCGCGTTTTATCTTCGGCGTTGAGCCGAGGCGCGTCATGGCGCTCGTCAATCGCGATCCGGAGATGAAGACTGATATTTTCAGTTCCGCCATTCTCGAATTCGAGCGCGGACATGCCACGTTTACCTGCTCCACGCAGTTGATGCCGTATCAGCGCGTCAACATTTTAGGCACAGAAGGACGCTTTGAAATCGAAATCCCGTTTAACGCGCCGGAAAATCGTTCGACGAATGTCTATTATTTCAGCAGCGACGGCGCGGAAACTCGCCAGATTGCGCCGTGTCATCAATATCAGATCGAAGTTGACCTTTTTTCCAAAGCGATTCTCGACGGCACAGCGCTCCCGACGCCGCCGGAGGACGCTGTTGCCAACATGCGCGTGTTAGATGCCCTGTTCCGGTCTGAAAAAAGCCAGAATTGGGAAACGGTGTAATGCCAATTGTATAATTCCGTAGAGACGCCCCGCCGTGGCGTCTCTACCATGCTAAGGAAGAGATGACAACGCCGCCGCAAGTTTTCGAATATATTCTGCCGGGAGATTGGGTCGTTTTGGCAGGAAAGACCGACGCGGATAATGACCGCTTGAGCTTAAAAGAGGCGCATCCGAACGACTGGTGGTTTCATGTGCGCGGAATGCCGGGGAGTCACGTGATCTTACGCGCCAAAGAAGACGACGAGCCGGACAAAGAGACGCTGAAAAAAGCCGCCGCGATTGCCGCCTATCATAGCAAAGCCCGCAACGGCGGGGTTGTCGCGGTCTCCTGCACACGCGCTCGATTTGTCAGCAAGCCGAAAGGCGCAAAACCTGGCACGGTGACAATCAAAAAGGAAACCGTCTTGCAGGTGCGCCCGGCGATTGAAGATTTTAGAGTTTGATAATCGCATGTAGAGACGCCCCGGTGGAGCGTCTGTTTTTTAAAACGCCCCGGTGGGGTGTCTCTACGAGAGGCATGATTTATTTTTCCTGCATGTACATCGTCGGGAACGCCGCATAAAATGCGGCGGCCTGCACAAGCTGCTCGACCGCGACCTGATCGTTGACGCTGTGGGCATGCACTTCTTTTCCCGGCCCGAAACCGACGCATGGAATGCCGAATCTTCCCGCCACACTGACGCCGTTGGTGCTGAATACCCAACTGCCGACGTTGCCGACTTTCGTGTCGAAGAGCGTCTCATACGCTCCAACTGCGGCGCGGATGACCGGATGGTTTTCTTCCACAATCCAGGTCGGATAATATTTTTCGGTAGTGTACACCAGCCCTTTATAGCCTGGCGTATCATACAGCGGCACAACCACTTCCGCCTCGACTCCGGCGCGGCGAATCGCCTCTTTCACCTCTTCCACCGCCGATTCTTTCGTATCGCCGACTGTCAGCCGCCGGTCAAGATGGATATAGCAGCGATCCGGAACGGCATTAAATGACGGCGTTTTGCAATCAATATACGTGACCGCAATCGTCCCTTTTCCGAGAAAATCATGGCCTTTTAAACGGAGATTCAATTGCTCGATTTCCGCGATGATACGGTTCATTTTATAAATCGCGTTATCGCCGCGCTCCGGCGCAGAAGCATGACACGACACGCCGGTGGTCGTGACGCCGATTTCCATGCGCCCGCGATGCCCGCGCCGCACATGACAATCGGTCGAATCGGTAATCACCACGCATTCCGGGCGAATGCCGTCTTCGTTGATAATGTACTGCCAACAGAGGCCGTCGCAATCTTCTTCCTGCACTGAGCCGACGATATAGAGCGTGTAATCTCCTTCCAATCCAAGGTCTTTGATAATCCTCGCGCCATAAATCATGGCCGGCAGTGCGCCTTCCTGATCCGCTGCGCCGCGCCCGTAAATGATGCCATTTTCGAATTTTCCCTCATACGGATCATGCTGCCATTGCGCCGGATCGCCAACGCCAACCGTATCCACATGGGCGTCAATCGCGAGGATCGTCTTGCCAGAGCCGATTCGCCCAAGAATATTCCCCATTCCGTCAATTGTCACCTCGTCAAACCCCACCTTCAGCATTTCCTGCTTGATATGCTGAATCACGCGCCCTTCCTGGCAGCTTTCGGAAGGAATCGCGATGATTTCCCGCAAAAATCGAATCATCTCCGCTTCATATTTTTTCGCATGGGCTAAAATCTGCTCTTTGGGAATCATTCTATCACCTCATTGTTTTATGCGGCTGCTTTGCATGTTAATTTTTAGGAGTGCGAAATCTTGATTTCGTCCGTCAAATCAAGATTTGACACTCCTCAGGACTCTTAAAAATTATTGAAACAATGTACTACTATTGGTTTTGCGAACCGGTGATCAGCGTAATGGCGCGTTGCCAGCAGCGGCGCTCTTCGCCGATTTCTTCATGCTGGAAACGATAATCATGCTTGCGGGCAAACTCTTTCAATTCGGCGAGAATTTCTGCCAACTGCGCTTTGGCCTGACTTAGCAGATATTCGCGGACAGCCGCATCTTTGCCCAATAACAGCGCCTTTTGCAGATGCGCTAAGCACAGCCCATCCGACGCGCGGAGCGTCTGCCGCATTCGCGCCTCCTGTTTGGCAAGTCCTGACAGCAAAATATTGATGGCATTCGTTTCGACCAGTTCCCCAAGACGACACGCCGGGCATGGCGTATGCGGCGGAATGAAGCCTGCTGGCGCATCCTGTTCTTTTTTGCCGAACAAGCGGCGCAAACCGCCGCCTGTTAAGGCGGCAGCGTTCTGCCGTTCCAGCACCGGCTTTGTTTCTCGCTCAAGCACGTCCTGATACATAATCGCCACCGTCAGCAAGTTGCCCCGCTCAAGCGTGGAAAGCCCCCAGGCGTGGGCGTGACAGTAGCCCCACGCCTGGCAGAACTCCTCGCGCAGGTCTGGCGCGTCCACGTAATCGTGCAGCACCAGCACGAGATATTTGCGCTCGGACTCGTTTTTTAAGCGGCAGATCGGACAGCCCGGCTGCGCGCATGCCTCTAACACAGCGACATCGCCAAGATGCGGAACGTAATCTTTCATGGTTGTCCACGCGAACTGTCAGACACCTTCAACGTGTCTGACAGTTTTTTAGATGTTCATGCTTGACAGGTTCTTTGCCTTATAAAAACTACAGCGAATTGAAGAAGCAAACGAATTTGTCGTCTCAGTATATCAATTCGTTCCCTTCTTCAATTCGCTGTAGTTTCCCATCATTTGTCAAGAAAATATCGCGAAAATCGCCGCATGAAAGAAAAGAGTGCATTACGACGACAGATCAAGTCAATGCTGCGCCAATTTGCGCCGGAGACGCTGCGCGAAAAGAGCGAGCGCGTCACGCAGCGCCTGATGAATTCGTCTGCATGGCGCGACGCAGAGGTTTTGCTCGGATTCTGCTCGCTGCCGGATGAAGTGGACACGACCGCCCTGTTGATTGCCGCGCTGCACGCGGGGAAAACGGTCGCCATTCCGCGCATCGTCGCGCATGAGCTTGCGTTTCATCTTTTGCCGGAGATCGACGCACATTATGTCATCAATGCGTTCGGCATTCGCGAGCCAGCCCCGGACTGGCCGTTATTTCGACCAGAAGCGCATCATGATCGGTCTATGCTTGTATTGACTCCGGGACTCGCCTTTGACCGCTGTTGTTATCGTCTCGGTCGCGGCAAGGGATTTTATGACCGCTTTCTTTCTCACATACGATCAAATTCGAGCATTCAAGCGACCACAGTAGGGATATGCGTTGCCGAACAACTTATCGAGCGCGTTCCCGCAGATCAACACGATCTGCCGGTTGACTTAGTTATTGCTGAACATGAGGTATTCAGTCGAATAGCTAATCAAGCACTTTTTCGATAATCTCGGATTTGATTGTCATCTGCACGATTCCCTGATGAGGTTCGCGGATTTCTTGAATCAGAAGCTTGGCGGCTTCCCAACCGACTTTGTATCCAGGCTGAACGACAATCAAGGCGCGATTTGTCAGGCTGCGCAATGGTTCGGTTATTTCGTCATAGGCTGCAAATTCGACCTGCTGATGGCCGTCTCTCCCGTTCGGAAAAATAACACGCACCGTCGTTTGAAGCGGCGCATTCATAAAATAACAGGCGGTGAAGTCCCCGGCCTTTTGTATCAACGATTTGATACGCGCGAGTTCGTTGTTTTGATGGGCGCTGCTGAGAGTAAACAATTTTTCATTGGAGCGGATCAATAAATTGGGATCTCGCTCGATCCCCGCCTCCTCAAACGCATCAATATATCCTTGAACCCGTTCGTCCATGCTCGAACAGGGTAAGCCAGACACAGCAAGAATCCGGCGATGCCCTCTGGCGAACAATCGCTCAGCCATTTCCTTTGACGCCTGCCGATTATTTGAGACCACTGAAGGGATATCGAAATTCGGCAGATACCGATCTACAAGCACTGAGGGGATATTTTTCTCCTTCAACAAATTCAGTACGCGCCGATTATTTTCTTGATAGCCTTCACAAATCATCGGCACAGTGATGACGCCCGCAATATTGTTTTGAAGCAACGATTGCAGGTACGATTCTGCTTTTTCAGGATCGAAATAGACATTTCCTAAAATGCTATGCAATTTATTTTCCCATAACTTATCTTCAATCCCTTTAAAGATTCCCGTAAAAGGGACAACATTCACATCATCAATGACCACTCCGATCAGGCTTCCGGCAGAAATTCCCTGAAGTTTTCGAATAAACACGCCTTTCCGTCCCGGAATCGTTTCAAGCACGCCTTCAGTCAGCAATTCATCTTTAGCTTTTTTGACAGTGATCTTGCTCACTTCGAAGCTCTCGCAAAGCTCGTTCTCTGGCGGCAGTTTGCTTTCAGGCTTCCAAATTCCATCCTGAATATTCTGCCGAATCATCTGTTTCAATCGCTCGTATTTTGGACCTTTTTCCATTATTTCCTCTTGTAGTGAAATTTTCCCGACAACGAATTCGCATTTGCCCGTTCTGTCAATGAAATACATGGATGGAAAATTTTAACGACGCCGCTAATTAGAATATGGTTATTTTGATTTATTTTTCGCAAAATAGATATATTGCAACAACGATAATAAGAATATGTTAATTCTGTCAACAGAATATTCATCATGTGACTCGATATTCAAAAATTGCGACAGCAAGTCGTTTATGGCGAAGAAGGCGGATTGTGGCGTTTTTTCTACAGAAATGCCCACCTCTCCGCCCCTTCTCCCCTATAGGGCTGTTAAGTTCTTGTTAATCAGTTATTTAGAACCGTTGCCCTCACCGATAGGAGTGTCAAATCTCGATTTGACAGCGAAATCACGATTTCGCGCTCCTGTTAGTTGTTCAGCTCGAGCGAATAATGCCATAAAGCATGTCATTACGAGCGAGCGCCAGCGACGAAACAATCTGGCAGGGATCAGGGATTACTTTGTCGCTGACGCTCCGCGCAATGACAGCCACCCTGCCCTTCAGGGATGGGCAAGGAGGAGGGGAACATGAAACGATAACAGATAAAAATGAAGAATCTCTAAAAAAAATCTTGACGAATTGTTGACACTTTTCGATTAAAGAACATGCTCAAAATCAATTTTTGAGCATATCAATTCAATCTTTCATTCATCGCACGATTCATCACGAATAGCCTTCAGCATAGCAAAAAGGGAGGTGGGACAAATCTCTCAGAATAGAACGAGTATAATTGTCTTGCATATCCACCGTCAGTTTCCAGTCGCGCCAATCATGACAACTGTTTAACCACACAAGAGGAGAAGAACAAATGAACACGAAACGTATTGTTTTATCCGCATTGACAATGATGATCATGGCCGCGTTTTTTCTGAACGCCTCCGCAGTTCCTGCCGCAGAAGACTATAGCAAAGCCCCTCGTGAAGATACTGTTATTTTTGATATTGATGGTGGCCGCGTGCCGGCGCCTGATTTATGGAATCCCTATGTTCCAGGAGCGCGCCGAGATCATGGGTTGCATCAAGCCATGGCCGAGCCGTTGTTTATCCTCAATTATGAATCTGGTAAGATTGAACCCTGGCTGGGCGAAAGCATGACCTCAAACGCCGCGATGGACGAGTGGACATTGAAACTGCGTCCGGGCATTACCTGGAATGATGGCGTACCGATGACAGCAGATGACATGGTTTTTACCATGGAACTTATGATGAAGAATGATACCTTCGGCGAACGCGGTTTGGTGTCGTGGCTGAAGGACGTGAAAAAAGTGGACGATGTGACGGTCGTTTTCACGCTGACGGGTCCGAATCCCCGCTTCCAATTGGATTATTTCTCCGTTCGGATATGGGGCAGCGTGTTCCCATTGCCCAAACATATCTGGGAAGGCAAAGACCCGTTGACCTTCAAGAACTATGATGCTGAAAAAGGGTGGCCGATCTTCTCTGGCCCATACAAACTGGCCTCTATCAGTGAAACCGAGTTTGTGTATGTGCGCGATGACAATTGGTGGGGTGCGAAGACTGGCGTTTTCAAATTGCCGAAACCGAAAAAACTGATCTGGACATGGGGCGGCCCGGAAGAAACCCGCGCTGCGATGATGGCAGATGGCAAATTAGATAGTTTGATGGATGTGACGTTAGGCGCGTTCCAGGCGATTAAAGCCCAAAACCCAAAAGTCATTGCGTGGTTCGATAAGCTGCCGTATGCCTGGCTCGATCCATGCTCCCGCACCTTTGAATTCAACACGACAGTCAACCCCTGGGATGATAAAGAGATGCGCTGGGCGCTCAATAAGCTGATCGACCGCGAACGCATCGTGAAAATCGCTTACGAAGGCACCACACTCCCATCGAAATCCCCATTCCCTGCCTACCCGCCACTGAATCGTTTCGTGGATATGATGAAAGGCAACAGCAAATTCGATCAACTATGGGAAGTGGATGTGGCTGGCGCGCAGAAAATTTTCGAATCCAAAGGCTATACGAAAAAAGGGAATTACTACGTTGATAAAAATGGCAAAGAGTTAGCAATCACGATTGAAACCAACGAAGCCTACATTGAAAAACAACGCATTGCCGACCAGATGGTGGAAATGTTCCAGGCCGCCGGCATCAATGCCACCCATCGCAAAATCGCGGATGGCACATTCTGGGAAACCTTCCAGTATGGCAAATTCGAGACCCACATGGGGTGGCAGAATTGCGGCTCTGTGAATGAACCCTGGGCGACGCTGGATACGATGAACAACCGCTGGCTCAAGCCGGTTGGCGAACGCAGCCTCGGTGGCGATCAGTGGCGTTGGGACAACAAAGACTATTCCGCGCTGGTGGATCAAATTGGCGTATTGCCGTTAGGCGATCCCAAAATTGACGATTTAGTCGTCAAAGCTCTCGCCATTTATTATGATGAATTGCCAACCATTCCGATCACTCAGGCCAAAAAGCTGATCCCGTTCGACACCACCTACTGGACTGGCTGGCCGACCGCCAAAAACAACTATCTGCATTCCACCACCTGGTGGCAAAGCACGCATAAAATCCTGCAACATTTAGAGCCTGCCGCCAAATAAGCAGCGTTTTCTCTGAAAAAACCTGACGGCGTCTTCGCGCCGTCAGGCATCCTGATGATGTCAATAATAAGAGGTATGTGCTATGGGTGGCTTGACGAAAGAGTATGTGATTCGACGTGTATTCATGTTTTTTCTAACGGTCTGGCTTGGTTCGACCCTGATTTTTATCATTCCGCGCTTAGCCCCCGGCGATCCGATTACGGCGATGGTCGGACACATGATTGCCCAGGCTGGAAAGGTCGAAAATGCTGGACAGTTGATTGAAGCCTGGCGCAAAAAATTCGGGCTGGATGGCCCGCTGTATATCCAGTATATCAAATATCTTTGGAGTTTGCTGAGATTCGATCTCGGATATTCGTTAGCGCAATTTCCGCAAACCGTGAATGAATCGCTCGCGCGCGGCGTGCCCTGGACGCTGACCTTGCTTGGTATCGCGACGATTCTCTCGTTTATTTTCGGGAACACGATTGGCGCATTATTGGGGTGGCGCAGAAGCCCGAAAACCCTCAAAACCATCTTGCCGATCACGCTGATTTTTACCTCGATTCCGCCGTTTATGCTGGGGATTCTGCTCATTTATGTCTTTGGATTCGGGCTGCGCTGGTTTCCATTCTCAAAAGGCTCTGCCAGCGGCATTCCAATCGGATGGAGTTGGTCGTTTATCGGGAGCGCCATCTATCACGGAATTTTGCCCGCAACGACAATTGTCGCGACCAGCATGGGGTTATGGGCGTTAGGAATGCGCGGCATGATGATTTCTACCGATAGTGAAGATTTTTTGATTTTAGCGCAAGCCAAAGGATTAACCCCGTTTCGAATTTTCTGGCGCTATGCGGTGCGAAATGCCGTGCTGCCCCAATTTACGGCGTTAGCGCTGAGTTTAGGCGGCATTGTTGGCGGCTCGATTTTAGTGGAATATATTTTTGCCTATCCAGGAATGGGGTATCGCTTTTATCAGGCCATTGTCAGTCAGGATTACACGATGATTCAGGGGATTGCCTATATGATTATTCTGTCCACCTCTCTGTCGGTTTTGTTGATTGACTTGCTTTACCCGATTATCGATCCGCGGATCACCTATCAAAAGAAATAATTCGGAGATGATGTTATGACAGCCATAAAGAGTGCGCAATCACATAATATTGCTGCTATGCCCAAGAAAAAACGGATGAATCGTTGGGATAATCCCTGGTTGAACACAAAGTTTTTGACTGGCGGGGCGATGGTGTTGGCGGTCGTGCTATTAGGAACTGTGGGACCATTCTTTTGGGATGTGAAACTCGCGCGCGTCGGGTCTGCTGAGTTGAACCTCCCGCCAATGGGGATCACGATCGAAGTAGATGGCGTGGAATATGTCGGTACCGCGAAAAATCCGTTAGGGACAGAAAGCAATGGGCGCGATATTCTTGCCACGCTGATTGCAGGCGCGCCAATGTCATTGCAGGTAGGCGTAGTTGCCGCTGTCATCGGCATGACCATCGGCGTCATTTTAGGCGCGGCGGCAGGATATTTGGGTGGCTGGGTGGATAATGTGATTCGGACGCTGGCGGATGCCTGGATTACTATTCCCGCCTTAGCGGTGCTGATTACCATGGCGGCGTATGTGCGCCAGATCGAGCTTAGCACCATGTCATTGATTCTGGCAGTTTTTGCCTGGCCAGCGCCAACACGGTTCGTACGGGCGCAAGTGTTGACGCTGCGAGAACGCGGCTACGTGCGCATGGCGCGATTATCGGGCGTGCCGCCGTTGCAGATTATGCTCAAAGAAATGATCCCGAACATGCTTCCCTGGCTGGCTGCAAGTTTATCGGGCAATATTTCCGGCAATATTTTAGCCGCCAGCAGCCTGGAAGCGCTCGGCCTCGGCCCAACCCGGATTCCGACATTAGGCATGATCATTTACTATGCCATCCGCGCCGCGGCGATCTTGCGCGGAATGTGGTGGTGGTGGGGCTTCCCGATTTTAATCTTGATCTTCATTTTTACCGGCCTCTTTCTCATCGCCACCGGGCTGGATGAAATCTCGAATCCGCGCTTAAGAGGGGTGGTATGATGGTGACGCGAAAAGATGTCATTCTGGATGTCAAAAATCTCCGGATTCATTATGAAACTCCTAAAGGCGACGTGATTGCGGTGAATGGAATCAATTTCCAGGTATATAAAGGCGAGATTGTCGGATTGGTGGGAGAATCTGGCTGCGGAAAAACAACCGCCGCGATGGGGATTTTGCAACTGATACAGGCGCCGGGACGCATTATCGGCGGCGAAACGCTGATTAATGGGACGAACCTGTTAGCATTAAATGAAGATGAATTACGGTTGCGGCGATGGCGGGAGTTAGCGCTGATTCCTCAGGGCGCGATGAATTCGCTGAATCCGGTGATGCGCGTACGCGACCAGATTGCCGATGCGATCAAAACGCATGAAGGACGCCAATCGAAAGCGGCACTCAAACAGCGCATTTTAGAGGTGTTTGCGTTAGTCGGTTTGCCGTCCCGCGTATATAATCTCTATCCGCACGAACTGAGCGGAGGGATGAAGCAGCGCGTCTGTATCGCCATGGCGATTGTGCTGAATCCGCCATTGATTATCGCGGATGAGCCGACCAGCGCGCTTGATGTGGTCGTGCAGCGGGTTGTTGCGCAGACCTTGCTCGATGTCAAAAACCGATTAGGCGTTTCCATGATTATGATCGGACACGATATGGCGCTGCAAGCGCAATTGGTTGATCGGATTATCATCATGTACGCCGGAAATATCGTCGAAGTCACCCCGGTTTCCCGCGCATTCGAAAACCCGCTCCATCCATACACCCAACTCTTGATCGCTTCCATTCCATCCATCAAAGAACGGAAACCGCTCAAAATTACCGAGGGCTTGACGCATGACTTGCGGAATCCGCCGCCCGGATGTATTTTTCAATTTCGGTGTCAGCATGTCGGCGAAGATTGTCGGAAAAATGCCGCGCCGACGATGCTCGAAGTGGAACCAGACCATTTTGTGGCATGTCATCTTTACGCGCAAGGGAGGCAGGAATAATCATGATGACGCCATTACTTGAAATTCAAAATGCCACGAAAGTGTATGGCGGCGGGTTTCTTTCGTCCGCCGAGAAAATGGTCGCGTTGCAGAATTTTAGCATGTGCGTCCTTGAAAAACCGGCAGTAATCACCACAATTGCCGGCGAAAGCGGCAGCGGCAAGACGACCTTAGCCAATGCCGTATTAGGATTTATCAGCCTGACTTCAGGCCAGATTCTTTACAAAGGCAAGGACATTGCCAACCTCAAAGGCGCGGCCATGCTGGAATACCGGCGCGAAGTTCAGGCCGTATTCCAGGATCCGTATGAAGTATATAACCCATTTTACCGTGTCAAACATATCTATGACATGGTTGTGAAACATCTCAAATTAGCGAAAAACAAGGCTGATGCGCGCGAACTGATCGAACAGTCGCTGCGAGTGGTTGGTCTGCGCGGCGAAGAAGTCCTGGAAAAATATCCGCACCAATTGAGCGGCGGGCAGCGGCAGCGGATTATGATGGCGCGAGCGTATATGATGAAACCGCGCCTGATTGTCGCCGATGAGCCGGTTTCGGCTGTTGATGCGTCCTTGCGCGCCATGATTTTGGATGTGATGATCCGTTTGCGCGACGAAGCGGGGATTTCGTTCCTGTATATCACGCACGATTTAAGCACGGCATATCAAGTCGGCGATGAAATTTTCGTGTTGTATCAAGGCGCAATTGCGGAGCATGGTAAGACGGTTGACGTGATTGAAAACCCGAAACACCCCTACGTGCAGATGTTGATCAGTTCCGTGCCAGTGCCAGACCCGAAAGTCAAATGGACAAGCGAATTGCACGGCGTGGCAGATGAATCGCTGCGCGCTTCGACTGAAAGTGGCTGTCGTTTTTATCCGCGCTGCCCGAAACGCATGGATCGCTGCTTAGTGACCCAACCGGCGCTTTATTCGCTTGATGGGCATCGCCAACAAGCCGCCTGTTATCTGTTTGAGAAAAAGTAACCGCCAGACCTCACAGGTTTTAAAAACCTGTGAGGTCTGGCAGGGCCGTTAAGTTCTCGTTCCACGCTCCGCGTGGAATGCCCCCAGCCCACCGTTCTGCGGCAAAAACGGGACGCGGAGCGTCCAGGATTCGCATTCCATGCGGAGCGTGGAACGAGGAGCATCGCCGCCCTCGCGGAATTCAGAACTTAACAGTCCTGGTGAGGTTTGGAGGGGTATTAAAATATGCAATCAAAAAAGACCTGGCACATTCTTAGAGTTGTCATATTCTACATGTCGGCGATTATTGCGTTTTGCGGCGTCAATCAGACGATTTTGGCAGCAGACTTGACAGTGGAAGTAACCGATTTCGAGGGCAATGTCATCCAACTTCAACATGCTCGCGCCTTCATTCCGACGCCGACCTCGTGCGATTCATGCCCGCCTAAAATTGTCACGCTTGACGGGATAAAGGTGATGGTTGACGATGCGCCGCAGATCATTCTGTGGGAGAACATTGTGCGTATTGAAAAAGAGCATGGTGATAAAGACACCCTCACCCTGTTGCTGACTGATGGAAAGACTCAACTTGTTGAGCTATTTACGGAGTTGGATCAATTTTTGGCAGGAGATCGCACACAAGACGAATATAACGCCATACGTATAAAAGAGATCACGAAGATCGAAGTGATTCGAGGAAACAAAGAAGAGCCACGTTAAACATATTTTAAAGGAGAATAACCATCATGTACCATGCCACTCGTTGGACAATCGAAAAAATCGGCCAGCGCATCAAACTATTCGAACCGCTTGTGTATCGGCGGAAATGCGATTTGCCGCCATTCCGCCTGCATCTTGCCTCGGATACCGAACCAGAGGTGCTGCTTATCAGCCCGGAAATTGACGATAGCGCCTGGCCGCTTCTCGAACCGCACACCTACTGGGGAGACTGGCGCTCGTATTTCACGTTGCGCACCACATTTCAATGTCCGACGGATTGGCAAGCAGACGCACCGATTGCGGTCTTTCTGCCGCTTGGCGATGCCGGCGATTTCAGTCATCCCGAAGCCTTAGCCTATATTGACGGGGTCTCGTACGCGGCCTGCGACCGGCATCATCAGGAATTTCGGTTATCAACGCAGCATTGCGACGGCAAGCCTCACGCGCTCGCGCTACATGGCTGGACGGGCATGGGCGGCTGGCAGGCGCCGCTTCCTGGCACGAAACTGTTTATGCGGCCATGTCAAATCGTGCAGATCGATCAACCGACACGTGATTTTCTCGTGACGGCTCGCGTGGCGCTTGGAACCGCGACGAGTATTGACGCGAATCATCCTGCCAAGGGACACTTATTGAACGCGCTGGATGACGCGTTTAAACAGATTGATAGTCGCGAGCCGTTCGGCGATGGCTTTTACGCCAGCATCCCTGCCGCTCACGCCACACTGAAGGCTGGGATCGCTCAGGCGGGCGATGCGCTTGATGTCGGCGTTGTCGCAACGGGACACGCGCATATTGATGTCGCCTGGTTGTGGCAGTTGAGCCAGACGCGCAAGAAGGCCGGGCGCACGTTCCATACGGTCTTGCGTTTGATGGAACAATTTCCGGATTATCATTTTACCCAGAGCCAGCCGCAATTATATGATTATGTGCGCCAGGATTATCCTGAATTATTCGAGGGGATCAAGGCGCGGGTTGCTGAAAAACGGTGGGAAGCGATCGGCGGCATGTGGGTGGAAGCGGATTGTAACCTCACTGGCGCGGAGTCGTTGGCGCGTCAATTCCTGCTTGGCCGGACGTTTTTCCGTGAACATTTCGGGGCGCAGACCGATTCACCCGTGCTCTGGCTGCCGGATGTCTTCGGCTACGCCTGGAATCTGCCGCAGCTTATCAAACAGGCCGGACTCGACTACTTTTTCACCATCAAAATCGGATGGAGTCAATACAACCGCCTGCCGTATGATAGCTTCTGGTGGCAGGGTTTGGACGGCACGAAGGTCTTGACGCATTTCAGCACCACGCCCGATCTGGGCGGCGTCTGGGTCAGCACATATAATGCCGAGGCGACTCCGCTGCAAAATCTCGGCACATGGAAAGCATTCCAGCAAAAAGAGATGCAGCGCGATCTGCTGATGCTTGTCGGCTATGGCGACGGCGGTGGCGGGCCAACGCGCGAAATGCTGGAAAATATCCATGAGATGGCTGACTTCCCGGCAGTTCCTCGGATGCGGCAAGAACATGTCGGCGAGTTTTTCCGCAAGCTTGAGCGGGATTCCGGCGAGCGCCTCCCGGTCTGGAACGGCGAACTCTATCTTGAGTATCATCGCGGCACCTACACCACGCAAAGCCGCAATAAACGCGCAAACCGCAAGAGCGAATTTTTGCTTCACGATGCGGAATGGCTGGCAACATTGGCGATGACGCTTGATGCGAGTTACGTTTATCCGGCAGACACCTTGAGTAAAGCCTGGCAGTTTGTCTGCCTTAATCAATTTCACGACATTATTCCCGGCAGCAGCATCGGACCGGTGTATGCTGATTCTTTAGCGCAATACGAAGAGATTCGGCAGATGGGCGAGCGCGTCAAACAGGATGCGCTGGCGGTGATGGCGCAGAGCATGAGCGCCGATCTGCTGATTGTGAATCCAACGTCGTTCGAGCAAACCGGATTAGCCTGTTATGCCGGAAAACTGCCTGCGAATCAGCATGTTGTCACAACAGATGGGAAAGCGATTGCCACGCAAGCTATTGCTGAAGGCACGTTGCTTGATGTCGCCGCGCTGCCGCCATTCAGCGCGATGTCGTTGCGCATGCAAGATGGGCAGCCGATTGTGACCGCAGTGCGCGAAACAACGATCGGTCTCAATCCGATCTTTTTGGAAAACCGATATCTGCGCGTCGAATTCAACGCTGCTGGAGATATTGTGCGAATTTTCGACAAAGCGAATCAGCGCGAAGTTCTGCCGCAAGGCGCGTGTGCCAATCAATTTTTAGCGTTCGAAGACCGTCCGAAAAATTTCGACGCCTGGGATATTGATATTTTCTATGAAGATAAATGCTGGTTCAGCGAGTCGGCCTCTTCGATTACAGTCGCAGATGATGGCGCGCTCCGAGTCTCGTTGGAAATCAAGCGGCAGATTCTCAACAGCGCCTATACGCAGCGGATTTCGCTTGATCACAACAGCCCGTGCCTGCGCTTCGACACGAGGATTGATTGGCGCGAACGGCATGTGCTGCTGAAGACCGCTTTCCCGGTCGCGATTTTCAGCCCGACCGCGACTTACGAAATTCAATGGGGCAACGTGGAACGCCCGACGCATTGGAATACGAGTTGGGACTGGGCGAGGTTCGAAACCTGCGCACAGAAATGGGTGGATTTGAGCGAAGGGGATTACGGCGTCAGCCTGTTGAATGATTGCAAATACGGGCATGACATTCGTAACAACGTCATTCGGCTCAGTCTGCTGCGCAGTCCGACCGAACCCGACCCCGAAGCGGATCAGGGCGAACATCGCTTTGTGTATAGCCTTTTGCCTCATGCCGGAAAATGGGGAACGCAGACGATTGCCGCCGCGTATGCATTGAATGATCCGTTTATCGTCAGCGCAGGGCGCGGAAATGCCGCCAATGCGCGATTACGGGAACAACAGCCATTCATTGCAGTCAACCGACCGAATATCGTGATCGAAACGATCAAGCGGGCGGAAGATGGCAACGGCCTGATTGTGCGCTTCTATGAATCGCAGCGCCAGCGCGGCGAGGCGATCTTGACGACAGCGTTCCCGATTGCGAGCGCCGAGCTTGTGAATATTCTCGAAGAAACACAGGCCGATCTTCCGGCGCAAGAGAAGAGCGTCAGCGTGAATGTGACGCCGTATCAAATCGTCACGTTGCGCATTGTGCCGAAAAACGTGATGTGATCTCGGAGGTTTGTCAGGGCGAGGTCTTCTCGCCCTGAAGTGAATGGGGCAACTCCGTCCCGACGAATCGATCTATCAACACGCCGCATCACGAAGATTCCTGGCACATGTTTCTTCGCGTCGCGGCGTTTTATGCGAGGCTGAAAACATGGAAATGACCAGAAGAGAGCGCGTGTTGAAAACGTTGAATTTCGAAACGCCGGATCGATTGCCGAAAGATTTGGGCGGCATGGCCTCGACCGGAATCAGTTGTTTTGCCTATCCGCGTTTGGTGAAAGCATTGGGGCTGCCAGAGCGCCTGCCAAAAGTGTTTGATACGTTTCAAATGCTGGCCTTGCCGGATCAAGATGTGCTGGATGCGTTAGATTGCGATGTGGCGTTTGTCGCAGTAGATCAATATTCAAACATTCTCGAAGAGCCGCAAAAATGGCAGCCCTTCGATTTTGGCGGACGCTTGCCCGCATTAGTTCTTGATCCGACGATTTTTCAGGTCGAGTCGGATGGTACGATTCGCCGCACGCAAGGAAATGTTGCCACGATGCCTCCGTCATCGTATGTTTTTGACGAAATACATGGAGGACAGCCGCTGAATTTAAGCGGAGAACTGGTAAAAGAAGACCTCGATCAGCTTGCAGAACGGTTTCAAAAAGAACGCCTGACGGAAAACAGAGTTCAATCCATCGCAAGTTATTGCCAGAAGGTGCGCGAGGCGACAGATCGGGCGATTTTGTTTAATGGCGCGATTGCCGGGTTTGAATTTCGCGGCGGAATTGCGGCCTGGTCTATGCTTTGTATGTTGGAAAAAGACTACGTCAACGCCGTTCATGAACTTCTGACCACCCATTACATTCGCCAAGTCGAGGCGTTGCTGCCAGCCATCAAAGATTCGGTTGATGTGATTTGGGTCAACTCGGACGATCATGGAGCGCAAGATCGAACCTTTCTCCCGCCGAAAGTGTTTCGCGAATTGTACTTGCCTTACTATCAGCGCATCAATCAGACGATTCATCGGATTGCGCCACAAGTGAAAACATTTCTCCATAGCTGTGGCGCAATTTATGCCATCTTAGATGACGTCATCGCCGCCGGCTTTGATGTGCTGAATCCGGTACAGTGGACCGCCGGAAATCAGGGCTATCAAGCCTGGAAAGATAAATGCCGGGGACGGATCGCTCTCTGGGGCGGCGGAGTCAACGCGCAACGCACCTTGCCGTTCGGCACGCCGGAAGAGGTCTATCAAGAAGCGAAAACCGTGTCAACTTACCTCAGTGACGGCAACGGTTTTGTCTTTAACTCGATTCATAATATTTTAGCAGAGATTACGCCTGAAAACGTAATCGCGTTATACAAAGCCGCCAAAGACGTGGTCATATAAACGGAGCCAGCCTGTTTTCTATCAGATGCCGATAAAGACGTCGGCGGTACGAAGTTCTCTTAAAAATTATCGAATCAGCGTACTCTCGGATACAGCATTATTCACGAGCATTTGCACTCTTGTTCAATAAGTAACGCTAAAAAATAACTTCGGCTGAGACCTCACAGGTCTCTAAGATCTGTGAGGTCACCTCCACGAACGTATTTTTTACATTAGAGTTGTTGCGAAATAAATTATGTTGCATAATAGGAACAGACAATCATGACGTGTTATCAACGAAATATCTATCTCTGGAGCACCCTCATGATGAATATTACTCGCTGTTTTCAAGATATCCGCTTATTCAAAGCGGTAACAGGCATGACCTACGCGGAATTCACCGCGCTGTTGCCAGCCTTTGAGGCGGCATTGACGCATCACACATTGACGAATCGAGCTTCGCGCCAGCGGCAGGAAGGCGGAGGCCGAAAACATACACTCGCCACCGAGCGTGAAAAATTGTTTTTTATCATCTTTTTCGTCAAATGTTATGCCACCTTTGACATCCTGGCCTGGCTGTTCGAGGTTGATCGTGCGCAAACCTACCGGTGGGTCACGGCCTATTTACCTGTGTTAGAACAGGCGTTAGGCCGGAAAGCGGTGTTGCCAGAACGCAAGATTGCCACGGTCGAGGAATTTCTCCAGCGATTTCCGCAGGTGAAAGAGGTGTTTGTCGATGGCACAGAGCGTCCGATTCGGCGTCCGACGGGGGCTGAGGCACAGCGTCCATATTATTCTGGCAAGAAAAAAGGTCATCGCCTCAAAAATGTTGTTGTGACGACGGCACGTAAACGGGTCATTGTGCTGAGTGAGACGTTTCCCGGTCATACCCACGATAAGACAGGAGCCAACGACCATGATATCTTTGCCCCCATTCCTGAGGAGGGGCTGATTCACCTTGATCTCGGGTTCTTAGGCGTTCCCAAAGAACGCCCCAACGGCCGATTTAGCTTGCCAGAAAAGAAGCCGAAAGGGCGTCCCTTGCCAGAGGAGGCGAAGGAACGCCACCGCGAAAAGGCGCGACGCCGTGTCCTGGTCGAACACGCGCTGGGCGGCGTGAAACGCGTTCGAGCCGTCGCCGACGTGTTGCGAAATTCGCTGACGGTGTTTGGGGATCGCCTGATGCTCATTGCGTGTGGGATATGGAATTTACACATCGAAATGACGGCTTAAATTTCAAAGAACCATTTGAACCTGTACTTATAACAATGACAATATTATTTCGCAACAATTCTATTTTACTAACTGATGTTACGCAGCGCCGCCGACAATTCCCCTCCTGGGAGGGGCAAGGGGTGGGTTCGTCCGTGAGTGATTGCTCGTGTCAAGAACCC
>DF820460.1:496117-503088 GCA_000739515.1 Candidatus Moduliflexus flocculans | reverse complement strand
CCCACCCCCAACCCCTCCCAGGAGGGGAGTTTGCGGCCATTTGTATTGAACCTGCTGCGTAACATCAGTTATTATTGCCCGTATGTTCCGACATCTTAAATTCATCGCTAAACGCATTTTTGACGAAATCAATGTCTATCGCCGTCTGGCGATTGACCCGCGCACGCCCTGGCTGCCGAAAATCTTGTTAGTTGTGGCGGTTGCCTATTTCGTCTCGCCGATTGATCTGATTCCTGACGTGATTCCGCTCCTCGGCGCGTTGGATGATCTGCTGATCGTGCCGGGGCTGATCTGGTTGGCGGTGAAATTGATCCCTCCCGCTTTAATTGCCGAACATCGCGCAAATATCTCTATCTAAAAACGAAAAGCCCTTGCGAAGGTTCGCAACCTTCACAAGGGTCAATTCGCAAAAGCAAGCGTTTGCGCTCCTGCCGTTTATTTCTTCCCGGCGTTTTCGAGGAGGCTTTTCGCCCATTCTTTGGCTGTTTTCGCTGATGCTTCAGGCGTTTTAGCCGGATTGAGAAAGCCAATGTTGCCAAGGATGATGTTCCCTGACAATTCAGTTTTCAACGCCTCGATGGTTTTGCCTTCATTTCCGGCATAGCAGCAGAAGAGTCCAACCTGTTTATCTTTCAGCGGATATTGTGCGAGAAATGTCCGAAATGCAGGAACATAGCTACTCGCCCAGACCGGCGTGCCAAGCACAATCAGATCATATTCAGCAGGCTTGAGGCTGAAAGGCTGCAATTCCGGCTGTTCTTTCATCATGACTTGCTTCCCACCCCAAAAAAATTTGAAAAAGCCTTTGTTCGGAATGTTTTTGACAGGCTGTAATTCCAACAGATCGGCCTGAAGCGTTTCTGCGACTGCTTTGGCAATCAGTGCAGTGTTGCCTTCTAACGAATAGTAAATCACGAGTGATTTTGGCATAATTCTCTCCTACGTGCCAGACACCTTCAAGGTGTCTGGCACGTACTGCGGTTAGAATTCGAGATTTTTCGGCGTACGGGCGAACGGAATCACGTCGCGGATATTGCTGACGCCGGTGATCATCATCAAAAAGCGCTCAAAGCCCATGCCGAAGCCGGAATGCGGCACGCTGCCGAAGCGGCGCAGGTCGAAATACCACCAGTACGGCGCGGTGTCCATCTTCACATCCGCCATGCGCTGTTGCAAGATGTCGAGCCGTTCCTCGCGCTGGCTGCCGCCGATCAGTTCACCGACGCCCGGCACAAGCACATCCATCGCTCGCACCGTGCGGTTGTCGTCGTTCAGGCGCATGTAAAACGGCTTGATGGTTTTCGGATAATCATACACAATCACCGGCTTTTTGAAATGGGTTTCGCACAAATAGCGCTCATGTTCGGTCTGCAAGTCCGTGCCGAAATCCACCGGAAATTCGAACGTTTTGCCGGAGGCTTTCAAAATGTCAATCGCGTCCTGATACGGCAGCCGCGCGAAATCGCTGTTGACAAGATTGTTCAAACGGCTCATCAGCGTCTCATCCACGAATTTGGCAAAGAGTTCGAGATCATCCGCACAATTTTCCATAATATGCGCGGTCATAAACTTCACCATCGTTTCCGCCAACACCATGTTATCGGTTAGATCGGCGAACGCGACTTCCGGCTCGATCATCCAGAATTCGGCGGCATGGCGCGGTGTGTTGGAATTTTCAGCGCGAAACGTCGGGCCGAACGTATAGACGCGGCCAAGCGAGCAGGCGTAGGCTTCGGCTTCTAACTGGCCGGAGACGGTTAAGCTCGCTTCTTTGCCGAAAAAATCCTGCTCGAACGCGGCCTCGCCTTGCGGCGGCACGAATGCCGTCGGCAGCGTGGTCACGCGGAACATCTGGCCTGCGCCTTCGCAGTCCGAGCCGGTGATGATCGGCGTATGCACGTAATAGAAGCCGCCTTCATGGAAAAATTGATGCACCGCAAACGCGCTTTCCGAACGGATGCGGAACATCGCGCCGAATTTATTGGTGCGCGGGCGAAGATGGGCAATCGTGCGGAGAAATTCGTCGGAATGGCGTTTTTTCTGCAACGGAAAGGTTTCGGCGTCGGCTTCGCCGATCAATGTGATTGACGTGGCGCGGAGTTCCCATTTCTGGCCTTTGCCCGGCGATTCGACGAGGTTGCCTTCTATCATCACTGACGCGCCGGTGTTGATGTTTTTGAGCGTCTCGAATCCAGCGAGAGATTCCTCAAGAATGACTTGCAGATTTTTTAGGCACGAGCCGTCATTGACTTCTAAAAACGCAAATCCTTTGGCGTCGCGTTTGGTGCGCACCCAGCCGCGAATCGAGGCGTTCGCGGGCGGTTGTTCGCTGAATAAAATATCCTTGATTCGCATAATGTTTGTTCTACCACGAAACACACAAAACACACGAAAAGTTCCGAAGATGCCTGTTTACAAGAAATGATATATCGCATCATTCACGTGCATTGAATCGGAAAATAGTTGTCAGACGCCTTCAAGGTGTCTGACAACTCTGGTCAATCGCAACGCATAATACTGTAATTCTGCTTTTTTTCGTGTGTTTTGTGTGTTTCGTGGTGGCAATAAAAATTTAACGTGTGGCGTACAGTACTTTGACTTCGCCTGGCTCTAATTGATGTTCGAAATTGTCCGTCACATGTTTCGCTTTGCGATTCGGCGAGATATCTTCCACTCGCGTCGTTCCCATGATATAAAACAGATTCGGCACTCTGACCGTATGCGTGCCGTGTGTTTCAGGATTCGCCAGCACGACGATTTTTTCCTTGCCATTCAGGCTTTCTTTTGCAAAACCGAATAAGCGTCCGTCATTCAAATGGAGAATATCTAAATAGTTATCTTCCTGAAGCACATCGTATTGGGCTTTAATCGCGTTGATTTTGGCGAGTTCGCTGGAAATATCGTACAATGCCGGTTCCCACCACGACGGATCGGTATGCACGACGTGAATCTGGCGGCGGAAGCCGAATTCAAAGCCGATGGTGATGGAAATGCTGGAACAGATATACGCGCCGAGCGCATATTTCATGATTGCCATGCGCTGGTTGCCGTTCGTTTCATGCGCGTAGCGGAGCGTGTCATGATTTTCGGGAAACGTGATGGATGGGGCGCGGCGGGCATATTGCCGATTTTGTTCGAGAAACCACTCATCGCGCAAATTCCACCATTTGAAGCTGTTGGAAATGAAATCAAATCCGGCCTCCGCGACCTCGATTACCTGATACGGCTGGCAGCCGAGCGTTTCGCCTAAAAAGATTGCGTCCGGGAATTGTTCCTTCACGCGAGGAATCAGGAAACGCCAGAGGTCAGCGGGGACATGATAGGCCGCATCGCAGCGGAAACCGCGCACGCCGAGGCTGCAATAAAATACGAACATTTCCAGCCAGTAATTCCAGAGATTCTGGCGGTCAGAAGAATGCGCGTTATCAATCTGCGCCAGATCTTTCCATTCCACCCAATTGTTGCCGTCCATCGCGCCGGGATGCCGCAGGCTGCCGTCAGGATTTCTGACATACCATTGCGGATGTTTTTGCGCCAATGGCGAATCGAACGCGGTGTGGTTGATGACGACATCCATCATCAATTTCATGCCGCGCGCACCAGCTTCTTTGCAGACCTTTTTCAAGAGGTCATTGCCTTGTTTCACGTGCTTTTCAGGATGTTGAAAATCATATTTCCCGGTCACGTACAATGGGTGATACAAATAGTGATCTTTAATGGCGTAATCAGAACCGGAAAAACCGGGATAATTGATCGGATTGATATAAATCCAGTCGAAATTCATCGCCTGAATGCGGTCGAAATGCTCAATCCATTTATCCATGTGTCCGACTAATTTGGGATATAAATTATAGACCCGAATCCCTTTTTTCATGTCATCTCCTTTATGTATATCGGTGTAAATGTCGCTTGCTGAAAGGCATTTCAGCGGGCGATTGATGTTTTTTTTCAGAAATATTATCTATATAGATGAAAGCAAAACAATTTCCGTTCTTGCTGTCAAGCGATTTTTGGCGGGGTTGTCATTTTCGAGGAAAGGGCAGGATATTGAATATACGGCAATAGGTTGTAGTTTTTGTCAGGCACTGAGCCCTTTAAATGTAACAACACAAGACGTTGTGGCGAAAAAACAGGTGTCAGACACTTTGGAAGTGTCTGACACCTTGCCATTACGCTCTGATTAAAACGGAAATTCGTCGGATTTTTGCTGCGGCGCAGCGTTTTCTTGCGGCGCAACGACAGGCTCTTGATCGTAAAATGGCTCTTTGGCGACCGCATGAACAGCATTGGCGTCAATGATAATCGCTTTCGGCCTGACAGGGCAGACATATTGACATGCGCCGCAGCCGATGCAGAGATCGCGATTCGTTTCCGGGTAATGCACGTAATCTCGCTCTTGCGTATAAACAGCGTGAGTCGGGCAGACTTCGGCGCACGCGCCGCAATTTTCATGGCGCGTATGCACGATGCAGCGATCTTTTAATAAATTCACTGTGCCGATCTGCGTTAATTGTTTGTCCGGGAGTTGCAGCGGCGCAATCGCGTTCGTGGGGCAGGTCTGACTGCACAGGTGACATTCGTAATTACAGAACCCGACATCAAAATTCATCTCAGGCTGCATGACGCCACGCAAGCCATAGCCGCCATGCGCGGGCTGAATCACCTGTGATGGACAAACTGAAACACATTGATGACAGCCGATGCAAAGATCAGTAAAACGTTCGAGGCTTTGCGAACCTGGCGGCGTAATCGGCAGGCGGCTGCTTTTCGAAAGCAGCGGCTTTGCTATCGCCCGCAATGGCAGGCTTGCAGAGAGTGCGATCAGCGATAACGAGCCGAAAACGAGTTCACGGCGCGGCAGCGAAACGCCCTCTTTCGCTGGCGTCATCGCGCCTGCGCGGTCAGGCTGGCGGCGCGTGTACGAGATCGCCTGCGTCGGGCAGACCTCAACGCAGTCGAAGCAGGCGACGCAGCGGCTGGCGTCAAGCTCTTTTTCGGCGATATTGATGCACCCGGCGCGGCAGATGCGCTCGCAGCGTTTGCATGACGTGCAGGCGGCGGGCAACAAGCGGATATTCACGAGCGAAAAGCGCGAGATAAGGCCAAGCAGCGTTCCAACCGGGCAGAACGTGTTGCAATACCATCTGCCGCGCAGAATGACCGCCACAGTCAGCAACAACAAGGCGATTACCGGAGGAACAAGCACGAGCGGCGACACGCGGACAACAGTTTTTAAGTGCATCCCGTAAATGTCGAAATGCTCAAGCAGCGCCACCACAAGGTTGTTTCCGGCCACGAACACCGGGCGGACAAGATGCGTGACGATGCGCCCGAACATGCTGTATGGATCGAGCAGAGTCAGCAACGTAAAACTCCCTGCAATAGCGCTGATCGCCGTGAAGAGCGCGGCGACATACCGCGCAATACGCGACGGAGGGTAATAGGTTGACCGTTTTTTCTTTCGGAAGAGTTGCGCGAAAAAAAGCAGGCCATCCTGCAAAATGCCGAGCGGACAGAGCGCGGCGCAATAAATGCGCCCGAACAGCAGCGTAAACATTACGACTGCCGCGAAACCGAGTGACAGGCTGAGCGCGCCGCTAAAAAGAAATTCCACCAGCGAGGGCGTGAATTGCCAGAAGAGGAGCGGCCTGGCAAGGCGTTCCGCAGCGTCGCCACCGAGGAAGGCCGCCAAACAGAGCGCGAACATGATTCCGGCGGCAAGAATGCGAGAGATTTTTAACATGAGAACACAGGAGTGCAACAGCTTGCTTTTGCCGCAAAAGCAAGCTGTTGCACTCCTGAAAATTACAGGGCGATTCGTTCGATCTTCAAGGCATCCAGATTCATATTTCCAACGCCGAGATCATGCGCCTGTTTGATAAAGGAAATATTGGCGGGATCAGAGCCGAACACTTTCGTAGCGGCAGCGTCAATTGCAACAATATCGGTCGAGACGAGCAGTGTCTTTTTATAGTCCAAATCTTCTTGTCTGGCGCGATGCGGCCCATTTTTCATGGTGACCGCGTAAGCGTCCACGATGTTCAACGTCGGCTTTTTGTAGAGGCAAAACTCCGCGATACAGGTATTCAAGCCTTTCGCATGCCAGTCATTGCGATCCCAGACGATGCCCATCAAATTTTTCATGGCAATGGTCAGCGACGATGCCATGTGATGTTTGAGCACCGGGACGTTGATCAACACGTCGCTTTCGAACGCCAATTCATGAACGCTCGTTTTCTTGAGCCGGGTGGCATTCGGGATTTCGATTTCTTGATAATATTTTTTGTCGTGCGCCGGAGCAACGATAGCTCCTGCGCTTTTCGCCGCATTTTCAATGCCGCTGATCGCATACGTTTTTTCTGCCGCGCTTTCGTCAATCACATGGTCAAAGACATAGACTTTTTTCGCGCCGGCTTGCAGGCAATGTTCGATCACGCGCTTGACCAGCAGCGGATTGGTGTCCGCGCCGGTTTCCGGTTCGCGATTCCAGCCGATATTCGGCTTAACGATGACGGTCTGTCCTTTCTGCACGAAACGCGACATTCCGCCAATCGCCGTCATCGCTTTATCGAGCATGACATCAGGCTCGCCATTTTTTACAGCAACTAAATCGGGAAACGCGGCATCCTGTGCCAGCAGATTGCCCGGCCATCCTAACAAAGACGCACCATACGCTGCCGCGCTGAACGCAATCGTTTTGTGAAAAAACTCTCGTCGTGAGCATGGTAATTTTTCGTTCATTCTCTCTCCTCCAGGAGCGTGATTTCGTTTCAAGTGAAGTCGCCTGTTGAGCAACTTAGTAACGTTTAAAAAACAACTTCCACTCACACCTCACAGGTCTTGAAGACCTGTGAGGTCTCTACCACAAACGTATTT
The DNA here is from genome assembly GCA_000739515.1 of Candidatus Moduliflexus flocculans. Taxonomy (GTDB): domain Bacteria; phylum Moduliflexota; class Moduliflexia; order Moduliflexales; family Moduliflexaceae; genus Moduliflexus; species Moduliflexus flocculans. The sequence goes on along the minus strand of DF820460.1, from coordinate 496,212 downwards.
TTTACATTTTACTTATTTATCATATTTGGTAACTACACAGCCTATGTTGTATTGGGGAGAGCCTTGAAGGTGTTTGTCAAGGCTTCAAGGACGTT
>DF820460.1:485217-494729 GCA_000739515.1 Candidatus Moduliflexus flocculans | reverse complement strand
CCCCCCAACAGGTCTTCGATCATCCGAAGGGCTTGCGGCAGATCTTCAATGGTAGAGACGACAATGACAGGTGTTTCCATAGAACATTTTTATACTCGTGTTTCTTGACTAAAATCAAGTAAAATTTTATCAGAATATGATGCCTGTGTAGTTACCATATTTGTTTTTATCTACTACTTTATAGTAATTATACGGCGGTTGCGTCAAGCAAAATTTCAAAAATTTGATAAACGCTTCAACTCTCGCTGATAATATGGGGTGGAGCGCCCCCATCATCCCCTGAAAAATATTAGAACATTACGTATTTGTATTGACAAAGAATCGCGCTCTAAAGAGATGTTTCGAAAAGAGTTGAAACCAAATGATCCCGTTCTATTTGAATCTAAACACGCCTGCAGCTTCGATGTTGCGCGAAGCCGCTGATGAATACCGTTAATATTATAGAAAGCAAGACGTGATGTGTCAACATGATGTTCTCGCTTTCTCAGTATGCATTATGAAAAAATTGTTTTGCCGTATGGCCATAGTGTCCCTGTTCATGCTGCTTATCGCTCCTGCGATTGTTCAGGCGCAGCAAGAAGGCACAGCGTTTAACTTCGCCTTTAATCTGTATCAGGATGGCATGTATGATTTAGCCTTGAAGGAATTTGATAAATTTATTAACGATTACCCGAAGAGCATCAAGCTGCCGGATGCGATGCTCTACAAAGGCGTATCGCTGGAAAAACTCGGGCGGCATAATGACGCGGTCTATACGCTCGAGCGCGTCCTTTCGCAATATCCCAATAGCCAGGTGGTAGATGATGCGCTCTACTATTTGGGAGAAACCTACCTGCAAAATGGACAATACCAGCAAGCGACGGATGTGCTGAACCGGCTGACCACGCAGTTTCTCGACAGCCCGTTTCTCTTTCCTGCCATTCGATTGGTTGGCGATATTTTCGAAAAACAGGGGGACGCCGCCTCTGCGATCAAATCCTATATGTACGTGCTGGATCAGCCGACAACAGCGGACGAACGCGAAACCACGCTGCTGAAATTAGGAAATGCATATCGCCTCGGCAAGCAATTCGATAAAGCGATTGCGACTTACGAAAAAGGGCTGGAAGAGTTTCCCAAAGGGGCGCGAAAATCGGAATTTCAGTTAGAGATGGCGCAAACCTATTATCAAATGGAAGCGTATCCGAAAGCGCTGAAACTGTTTGACACGGTGTATAAGAGCGAAACGAAAACGTCGTTTGGGGCGGACGCGCTTTACTGGTATGGCATGTCCTTTCTGAAATTAGGCGATTTCGGCAAAGCGAAAGACGTGTTTACCGAGGTGATTAAAAAGTATCCTGATTCCGATCAGCGGATTCGCGCCCTGACCGGCCTCGGCCTGACCGACTATTACGCCGGCAATTACGGCGCGGCGATCCAACAATTTTCCGGCTTGCTGCAACAGATTTCAGATCAGCAACTCATCAAAGAAGTCACATTTCACCTGATCTGGGCCTATTATCGGAATGGCAACTTGCAGGAAGCCGCTCGCTTAGCCGCTACATTAGAAGATGATGATCCAAATCTGATTTCGCGGCAAGAACGCTTTCAGGAGGGCGAATCGCTGTTCTTAGGGCAGGATTACGCCGGGGCGCTGCGCGTCTTTTCGCAATTTATCGAGGATTTTCCGAGACAGGAGTTGAGCGATAAAGCCACGTACCGCATGGGAGAATGTTATCTGCATCTCAATGAAACTCAGAAAGCATACGATCTGTTCAGCACATTCGAAAAATCGTATCCGTCCAGCGCGTTTGTGCCGTTCGTCAAATATCATTTAGCTGACTACCTTTTCGAGCAGCACGCTTACGACGAAGCCGCCACGGCGTTTTATGATTTCATCGCGACCAATCAGGGGCATCCGCTGGCGGCCAACGCGCAATATCGCATTGCGGAGGCGATGGCCGCGCTTGGACGCTTGCAGCAGGCCGCAACGGAATTTCAAAAAGTCGCCGCCGCGTATCCGACCAGCCCGCTTGTCGCGTCAGCATTGTTCGAGATGGGGAACGCCTTGAATAATCTGGATCGCCCCGAGGAGGCAATTGCGGCGTTAAATCAACTGATCAATCAATTTCCGAAAAGCGATCAAGCTGATGATGCGTTGTTATTGATGGGGAAAACCCTCTTTAAAGCGCAAAATTATGATGACGCTATTCGCGCGCTCCTCCGAATTGCGACAGAGTTCCCGTCAAGTCCGCTCAAAACAGACGCGATGATGTTCGTTGGCCGCGCCTATTTTTTGCAGCAGAAGTATGAAGACGGCTATAAAGCGTATCGCCGCGTCACGGAAGAATCTCAGGATCAGGCATCTGCGCGTCAAGCGCTGTTCCAGATGGCGTGGGGCGCGTATATGGTAAAGCAGCACGCCACCGCCATGGAATTATTCCAACGAGTTGTGGATACCTATCCGAATACGCCAGAAGCGGAGCAGGCGCGATATTGGAAAGGCATGGTGTATAACGTCCAGGGGGATTTCCTATTAGCGGCGAAGGAATTTCAGAGCTATATAGACGAATATCCCACCGATGCCGACTTGTATGAAGAAGCGCTCTGGCGGTATGGCGAGTCGCTGTATGCGGCGAACGATTTTTCCGGCGCTCGAAAAATTTACGATCACCTGCTGGAACAATTTCCAGACAATCCCCATGCCAGCGCCGTCAAAAAGCGGCTGCGCGACGCGTATTATCAGGATGGCGATTATCTCGCCGTGCTGAAAACGTATGACGAATTGGCGCAATATGATCCCGGTTCGTATTCGCAGGAAAAAAGCCAACTCCTGAAAGCGAAAAGCTTGCTGCTGGATGATAAAAAACAGGATGCCCAAACTGCGCTTAAAAAGTTTATCAGCCAGTATCCCACCAGCGAATATGTTGAAGAGGCATATCTCCTGTTGGGCGATTCGTTCTACGAGACGAACCGCATGAACGATGCGCTTCAGGCGTATCAGACCTTATTGAGCCGTTTCCCGGAATCCGCCTCTGCGCCGCGCGCACAGTATAAAATCGGCGATGCGTTGTTCCGGTCGAAAAAATATGACGACGCGCTCGTCGCATTTCAAAAAGTGATTGATGACTATGATGATCAGGAATTTGCGGCGCAGGCGCAGTACTCGATTGGAAGCTGTTATAAAGAGAAACAGATGCTGGACAAAGCCGTCAGCAGCTATTTGAGCGTGATTCAAGACTATCCGAATGTCACCAGCGTGGACGTGCAAAAACTCAGTATCGGCATCTTTTTCCAGGATATTAAGATGTACGATCTGGCGATGCAGTGCTTTACGCAGGTGTCAAAGTTCACCAAAGACCCGGAAGTCAAGCTGGAAGCGCAATATTATATCGGCGAAACGCTCTATGACTCCGGCGATTTTCAGCAGGCGATTTTAGAATTTTTTAAAGTCACCTATATGGGCTTTTCGCCGAAAAATATCTGGGTCTCCACTTCGAAATTCAGAATCGCGGAGATTTACGAAGCGCAGGGCGACTGGAGCAAGGCATTGAAGATTTACAATGAGTTGTATAATCTGTTTGGCGGCGGCGATAGACGCGGGCAGACAGCCTCGGAACGCATGAAAAAAATTCAGAGCAGCCAGCAGTAAAAATAATACCAATTGTGTATAAATAGATCATATATTCCGTAGAGGCGCCCCGGCGGGGCGTCTCTACCATGATGCGTCAAATATGATCTTTTTTACCACAATTGGTATAACACGCGACAGACCGCACAGGTTTTGAAAACCTGTGCGGTCTGTGGGCATCCTCTCTCTTCCATTCTCAAGATTACGGCTCGACAACAATCGCAATGACGTTCCCATCACTTAAGGAGAGCCGGACTTTCGAAAATGTGTCGTAAGGCGACCAGACTTTCAAGATGTCAGACATCAGCGTCGGCTCAATCTGACGCGGAATGACGCCGATATTGGCCAGCGCAGTCGCCTCGCTCACCGGCGGCACAAAAAACATCTGGAAAGAAACGATTTTTTTCTTCTTTTTATCAAAACTGATCGTCAGCGTGTTCCCCTGATAATTGTATTCCCGGTCAATCGTGTCATCTTCTTTTGTTTCCGAAAGCGGCTTGCCGAGGAGTTGAGAGAGCTTGTCGGCATCCAGATTGATCAGCGCCAGAAGCGGGTCTGTTCCGGCAGCGGCATTTGGCGATGGGAGCGCTGTTGTTGCCACCGGTTCAGGCGTCGGCGTTGCTGTCGGCATTGGAGTGGGCGCGTTTGCCGCCTGGTTTTCAGATTGTTCGAGGTTCGCGGGAATGCGAATGCGCCCGGAAGACTTCGGTTCAAGGTCACGCACCATTTTATCAATCATGGTGTGCTTCTGAATATCAGTATCTTTAAACAGATCGCGATGCTGCATGATGAATACAAACAACTGCTCGGCATATTTCGCCGCATCCGGCTTGCGAATCAACACCTGTAAGTCTTCCAATGCCCGGTCTAATTGGCCGAGTTTGACATTCACAACGCCCCGGCTGAGGTAATTCCCCTCTTCATCGGGGTTAATGGCGATGGTTTCTTCGACTTCCTGCAACGCTTGTTCGTATTGTTCATTGAGGATCAGCAATTCGGCGTACACTCCGCGAAACGTTTGAACGACACGCGGATCATCCGGCGAGTGTTTCAGCGTAAAATCCCGCAACAGTTTCGCTTCCCGCAAGGAGTCCTGATATTGGCCGAGCGCGGGGAAAAAGAGCATCAATTCGCTGTGGATCGTAAACCCGCGCGCGGTGGTGATCTGATCTGGGATGTAATCCGCGCTGCCAAGCAGCGTTTTGACCACTTCTTCCACTTTGACCGATTTGCCGTATTCCGCTAATTTTTGCTGCACCGCCTGATCGAATTCATTGCCAATTCCAGGAAAGCGCTGATTCAAGTCATCAATCCATTTCTGGTCAATTGCGGCCATCACAGGCGAGACCAGACACATCCACGCACACCACACCATCCAAATTCTCCGCATACACCACCTGCTGACTTGCGTGCTACTCACGCAAAAAGATGATTATAAGGATATTTTGCCGTTCAAACCCAAACCTTCCCTTAGTCTATCCAGCCAAACTCTCGCGATTTGCTTCAAGTATATGGAAAATGGCGCAGACTGTCAATAATAATTTTGAAAGATCAAAATTTATCGTAAGAAAAGGAAAATCACGTAGCAACGATTTCTTCTGCGTGAACAGGGATATTCCGAGAAAATGCTTGACAAAATGGGAACAGCCGGAAAAGACGCTTCTCCTATACAAGAAAAAGCATCTGATTATGCCATTCATGAGGTATCGTTTTCTTGCCACACGTGACAGTAAAACGGTAATGAAAGGAGAGATATTCGCGTATGAATTATACGATTCACGATATTCAAAAACTCATTCCTCACCGGTATCCGTTTTTATTGGTTGATAAGGTGTTGCAATGTGAGGACGATCATATTGTCGCCATTAAAAACGTCACGATTAATGAGCCGTTTTTTACTGGCCATTTCCCTGAAATGCCGATTATGCCAGGCGTATTGATTATTGAAGCGATGGCGCAGGCCAGCGGCATCCTTTTTATCAGCAAATTTCAGGATGGAAAAAAGCGGTTGGTCTATTTTGCCGGAATTGACAATGCTAAATTTCGCAAACAGGTCGGACCGGGGGATCAACTCCGGCTTGAATTACAAACCGTACGGATGCGTCAGACCTCGTATAAAATGCACGGAACCGCCTACGTCAATGACGAGATTGTGGCTGAAGCCGATCTCCTGTTAGTTGCGGAAGTGATCGAATCATAAATGTGTTTTTCACCAAAACCCTGACAAGGTTTCGAACCCTGTCCAGGGGGACACAATAAAAAATATGAACATTCATCAGACAGCCATTGTGCATGAACATGCCCAAATTGGAGCAAATGTCACGGTCGGGCCATTTGCAGTCATCGGCGAGCATGTGATCCTCGGCGATCAGTGCGAAGTCGGAGCGCATGTTGTGTTAGACGGGCATACGGAAATTGGCGAGGGATGTAAATTTTTTACCGGCGCGGTGATCGGCTCGCCGCCGCAAGATTTGAAATATGCCGGAGAGCCGACTCGATTGGTTATCGGGAATCAGAGCGTCTTCCGAGAATACTCAACCGTGAATATCGGCACAACGCAAGGAGGCGGCATCACAACCGTCGGGAACAATTGTTTGTTTATGGCGTATGCTCATGCCGGGCATGACTGCCATATTGGCAATAATGTCATTTTAGCCAACTCGGTCGGTCTCTCAGGCCATGTCACCATCGAAGATTTCGCGATTGTCGGCGGCTTATGCGGCGTCCACCAATTCGTCAGGGTGGGAGCGCATTGCATTATCGGCGGCTGCTCCGGCATATCGCAAGATGTGCCGCCGTATGTCATGGTGTCGGGGCAGCGAGCGGAAGTCTTTGGCTTAAATTCTGTGGGGCTGAAACGTCGCAATTTCCCGGAAGCAAGCATTAAAGCGTTGGAAAAAGCACATCGAATTCTGTTTCGCGGGAAAGTCAACCTGAAGCACGCGCTCGAACGCATCAAGAACGAAGTGCCATCCTGCCCGGAAATTGAGCATCTGCTGGATTTTATCACCCATTCCGAACGCGGCATCTGCCGCGGCGTCTCGTCCTGACCGGAGCGCAAAAGTACGCTTTTGCGCTCCGAGTGTTCTTTGTCCATGACCAAAACCCATCTTTATCAAGTTCTTCTTTTTGTGTTCTTGATGTCTGCGCTGATCAGTTGTCATCATGACAACAATTCCCCGACCACGCCGTCGCAGCGCTCTCGGCTTACGTATGCCGCGCTGGGCGCGAGCGATGCGGTCGGCATCGGCGCGTTTCCATTTGATCAAGGTTACGTCTATAAAATTCGCGACGGATTAACGGACTTCGCCGAAGTCGTTGATCTCAGCAATTTCGGCGTGTCTGGCGAGCGCATCAAGTATATTGAAGAGACGGAACTCCCCTCCGCAATTGCTGCCGATCCTGATGTCGTGACGCTCTGGGCTGGCCCGAACGACATTATTCAGGGCGCAGATGCTGCAACCTTTGAAGCGCGATTGGGGCGCATCTTTGCCCGTTTGCGGCAGGAAACGTCGGCGGTCGTCGTGATGGCGAATGTGCCGGATTTAACCATTCTGCCGAGGTTTATCATCTCCCCCGATCCCGATGTCACCGCAGATCGAGTCAACGCCTATAATCGGGCGATTGCGCGGCAGGCCGCCGCGTATCAGATTCCGCTTGTTGATTTGTATTCAGGAAATTATGCTGCGAATATAGACTATGTCAGCATAGATGGTTTTCATCCTAGCAACAAAGGCCACGCCAAAATCGCCGAACTCTATTTAGAGATTCTGCGCCGATTGTTATAAGATTCTGCTATGACAGAGCCATTCAGTATTTTGATTGCTGATAACGATCCTGAAAGTAGCGCCCATTCCGGCGCATTGCTTCAAGAAAGCGGCTATGCCATCGAAGTGGTCAGAAATGGCCGCGATGCGCTGAACCTGGCGAATGCGAAGCCCTTCGATCTGATTCTGCTTGATGTCATGATGCCGGACATCGCGGGGTATGATGTGTGCAAACGCTTAAAAAGCCATCCCAATACCAGGGGCATTCCTGTGATATTTCTGACGGCGAAAAACGATGCGAAAAGCATCGCCAGAGGGTTTCGCATCGGCGCAGTGGATTTCATCGCCAAGCCATTTCAGCGCGAAGAATTGTTGGCGCGCGTGAAAATGCATTTAGAGTTCGTTAGTCAGCAGCAGGCATTAGATAAATACGCCGATCTTTTGGAGCAAAAAAACCTTGAATTAAAGCAGAAGAATGCGCAATTAGAAGAACTCAACGCCAGTAAAGATACGTTTTTTTCGATCATTGCCCATGATGTCAGAAGCCCATTAGCCGGATTTCTCTCGTTTGCCGAATTGCTGCGTAACCTCTCATCCATCAAGCATGAGCAGTTTCAAGAATTAGTCACGCATTTCCGGCAATCGGCAGAACATCTTTTAGCGCTCTTAGAGAATTTGCTGACCTGGGCGCAAATTCAACGCGGAACCATCGAATTCTCACCGCAGCGGCTGAACCTTCGAATGCGCGTCGAATCGGCGATCAATCTCTTGCGCCAGAATGCTGAACAGAAAGAGATCGTCTTGAAGAACGCGCTTCAGCAGGACATCGAGCTTGACGCAGACCTGAATATGCTGGAAACGATTCTACGGAATCTCCTCTCCAACGCCATCAAATTTACGCCGCGCGGCGGACAGATCGAAATCCGCGCCGCCTGCGATGACGCCAGCGTCAAAGTCATGGTCTCGGATACCGGCATTGGCGTATCTGAAGAGAATGCCGCGAATGTTTTTCGCATCGGCAAAAAGATGAAAAAGCTCGGAACAGCAGGAGAAAAAGGGACGGGTTTGGGCTTAGTGCTTTGCAAAGAATTTGTTGAAAAGCATGGCGGAAAAATCGGCCTCGAAAGCCTGGTGAATCATGGCACGACGGTCTGGTTTACGCTGCCCCTCCCATAAGGAGTGCAAAAGCTTGCTTTTGCGGCCTGATAAAGTCAGGCAAGGCCATGCATGGCAAAAGCAAGCTTTCACCCTTCGTTCCACGCGGAGCGTGGAACGAGCACGTAACAACCCTGCCAAACCCCAGAGCTATTATGATTCTTGAATCACCGGCAGCGTGATCAAAAAGGTCGTCCCCTGATTTTCTACGCTATTGACCGTAATCGTCCCGCCGTGTAATTCGACGAACTGTTTGACGATGGACAGCCCCAATCCCGTGCCTTGAATCGAAGCCGCATTGTGGGCGCGATGGAACACCTCGAATAAATGCGGCAGTTCGTCCGCCGGAATCCCCATCCCCTGATCGGTAATCTGCCAGAGCACGCGATCCGGGGTTTGTTTGACTTGCACGGCGATTGTGCCGCCTTTCGGAGAATATTTAATGGCGTTCGAGAGGAGATTTGAGAACACATGATGCAGCAATTTCGGATCAACCAAAATTGGAACAAAATCGCCGGAAAACGTGATGCTGACGGTATGCGTGCCATCGCTCAACAGCTTGTAGGTATCCACCACCTGCTGGCAGAGTTCCAGAATATTGACACGTTCACGATTCAATTCCACTTTTCCTGTTTCCCCTTTCGCAATCATCAACACATCGTTCAGCAGCAGCGTCATGCGGTTGACCGCCCGCTCAATCACCGCGCATTCTTCCGCCCGTTTTTCGTCCCCCATTTTGCCCCCGTAGCGCTTCAGCAGGTCGTTCGATAGTTGAATCGTGGTGAGTGGTGTGCGAAATTCGTGCGACGCCATCGAAAGAAAATGCGTTTTTAACTGATTCAATTCTTTCTCTTGCGCCAAAAACTTCTCCAATTCCTTATTTTTCAGGGTAATATCGTTTTGCAGCCGTTGTGTAACTACACAGCCTATGTTGTATTGGGGAGAGCCTTGAAGGTGTTTGTCAAGGCTTCAAGGACGTT
>DF820460.1:442885-483828 GCA_000739515.1 Candidatus Moduliflexus flocculans | reverse complement strand
CCCCCCAACAGGTCTTCGATCATCCGAAGGGCTTGCGGCAGATCTTCAATGGTAGAGACGACAATGACAGGTGTTTCCATAGAACATTTTTATACTCGTGTTTCTTGACTAAAATCAAGTAAAATTTTATCAGAATATGATGCCTGTGTAGTTACGCCGTTGAATCGTCAAATGCGTCCGCACCCGTGCCAACACTTCCTCAGCCTGAATCGGTTTTGTGATGTAATCTACCGCGCCCAATTCGAAGCCGGTCACTTTATCCACCGTGTCTGACAACGCGGTCATAAAAATAACGGGGATCTTCTGCGTGTGCGGGTTCGCTTTGAGCCGCCGGCAGGTTTCGAAACCGTCCAGACCCGGCATCATGACATCTAACAAAATAATATCCGGCGTGGTTTTTTCGGCGCGACTTAACGCGCTTTCGCCAGACTGCGCGACTAACAAATCAAACCCGGCATCACTCAACAAATCGAACAACAAATTCAAATTCGCGGGATGATCATCAACCGCTAAAATCGTGGGACGAATTTCTTCCATTATGCGCCTCCTATTCTTTTAATTGACGGATAATGCCTTGTAGGGGCAGCCCCCTGTGTCTGCCCTGTTATTCAGGCGAACACGGCAAGGCTGTTACGTTTTGTCATTGCGAGGAGTGACAACGATGAAGCAATCCCTCGATTCAGCAAGATTGCGTTGTCGCTGACGCTCCGCGCAATGACACAGTCCGCCTGTTATTCGGGCGAACACGGGGGTTCGCCCCTACATTGCCGCTTGATTCTGGTGTTTCTGGATAAACTGACAAATCTCTTCCATTTGAAAGTTTTTGACAAATTGTTGAATCATTTCGATAAATGGGAGATACACCGGCTCGCGATTATTCATGGCGGCAAGCCAATCATGAATGCCGGCAGGCGATCCGCGCTCCGCTAATTTGAACAGGCGTTCAAGCTCATCGTCAGGCGGCCAGACGAGTTCGCCAACCGGCGTTTCATCCTCAACGCGATCCGAGGAGGTTGCGTCATACACCCACTCCAACGCCAAATGCGTCCGCAAAATCTCAAACAAGTCTTCCTGTGAGACCGGCTTGGCTAAAAAGGCATCGCTCCCGGCCTCTAAGCACTCCTGACGATTCGTCTCAAACGCACTGGCCGAAATCATAATTACCAGCGTCTGCGCGAACTCCGGCAGGCGGCGAATCTGCCGAACGGCTTCCAGCCCGTCCATTACCGGCATCAGCGCATCCAGCAGAATGACATCTGGATGAAAGCGTTCTAACAAACGCAGCGCCGCCTCCCCATTGTCTGCTTCACAAATCTCAAAGCCGAGCGGTTCCAGCAGATCGCGCAGCAACAAGCGATTTTCCGCCACGTCATCCACAATTATCACGTTCCGGCGTTCACCAGCATAGCCGATAATCTGGCGCAGGTCGGACGCGTGCGTGTTCGGGATGGTTGTTGAACATGGAAGCTGAACTTCAAACCAGAAGGCCGAACCCTGCCCCGGCGCGCTCTGCACGAAGAGTTCGCTCCCCATTTTCCGCACTAATCGGCGGCTGATCGGCAAGCCCAATCCCGTTCCCTCAACGTGCAAACGCCGGTCTTTCAACTGGTGAAATGGCTGAAAAATCTCTTCGATCTGTTCCGGCGGGATTCCGTTCCCGGTATCCTGGACTTCAAAGCGAATCGCGCATGACGCGGCGGGAACTGGCGTCGGAGACTCCGGCTCGCTGCCAGTCGAAGACAGCGAGCAGGCGACACGCAGCGTGACGCCTCCCTGCTGCGTAAATTTGACCGCGTTCCCTAAAAGATTCAATAACACCTGCCGCAGCCGCTTTTCGTCCCCCACCACTGAAAACGGCATCTCTTCTAAGGGAGTCGCCGTGAAGGTCAAGCCTTTCTGCTCGGCCCGCAGGCGCGTCATGTCAATCAAGCTGGCAAGCATGGACGGCAGCGAAAATTCCGTTGGCTCAAGCTCGAATTTTCCGGCTTCGATTTTCGACAAATCCAGAATGTCGTTAATCAGCGTCAGCAGATGCTCGCCGCTGCGATGAATGATCGTTAATTCATCGTGCTGTTTCGCGCTGAGGTTTTCCGCCTGTTTCAGCAATTGCGCGTAGCCTAAAATCGCGTTGAGCGGCGTGCGGAGTTCATGGCTCATTATCGCCAGAAATTCGCTTTTGGCGCGATTGGCGGATTCGGCGGCAATGGTCGCCTGTTCCAATGCTGCCGTCCGCTGCCGCACGCGCTCTTCTAATTCGGCTTGCGCCTGCAATAAGCCATCTTCAGCTAATTTCTGCGCGGTTACATCTTCGAATATCGCATAAACCTGATACGGCGCGGCCTCTCCCGGTTGAAATTGCGGGATCGCGTTGACGCGAATCCAACGAACTCCTTCATGCCCCGACGCATAGACGCCCATCATCACGCCCAGCACTTCTTTGCCAGTCCGCAGCGCCACCATTGCCGGATGCGTCTCGCCAGGAAATTCCGCGCCATCTTCATGAACCACCTGCCAGCGCGGGTCCATCGAAGTGCGGCCTTGCAACTGATCTAAGGTCAACCCCAAAATGCGTTGAGCCGCCGGATTCGCCTCAATAATGCGCCCATCAGCGGCATGATATACCACTCCCTGCGTCATGGTTTCGAACAAGGTGCGATAGTGCTGCTCGCTCTCGCGGAGCGCCTGCTCTACCTGTTTCAAGGCAGTAATATCGCGCCCGATTCCAACAATTCCAGTGACGACACCGTCATCGGTTTGCAGCGGTACTTTGGTGGTAAGAATCCAGGGACGCTCTCCAGAGGCGGCATGTTGGATGCCTTCATCGTTCAGCAATGGCTTGCCTGATCTGATAATGGCCTGTTCGTCAGCATAATATTGCGCCGCTAGTTCTTGGGAGTAAAAGTCGAAATCGGTTTTCCCAAGCAATTCTTTCGGATCGCGCGCGCCCATCATCCAGGCAACCGCGCGGTTTGCAAGCAAAAAGCGCCCCGCTGTATCTTTAAAATAGATGTAATCCGGCAGCGTATCAATCAACGTGGTCAGCAGATTGCGCTCCTGGCGCAGCGATTGCTCCGCCTGCTCGCGCTCCGCGATTTCCTGTTTCAACGCCGCATTCGCCGCCGTTAATTCTGTCGTGCGCTCGCGAACGCGCTGTTCCAATTCATCGCGGGCATGTTGCAGCGCCGCTTCAGCCTCCCGGCGCTCAGCGATTTCGCTCGTTAATTGTTGATAAAGCCGGTTATTTTCGAGCGCCATCGCAATCTGGCTCGCCATCGCCTGCACTAGCTCAACGTCATTCTCGGTGAAATCGCGCTGCTCCGGGCGATTGATCAACGTAATCGTCCCCAAGGCCCGATCTTGATACAATAGCGGAGCGACAATAATTGAGCCGAAGCCTGTCTCGCGCCGCCGCCGCTGCACCGCTTCGCTTTCACGCGGATCAGGCGCATCTTTCGGCGAGAGCGCCGGCGTCAATTCCCGCAGCGCCCACCCGCTTAACCCCTCTAACAATTCGTTAAAAGGAATGTGCGGCATGGCATCTTTCCCTACTCCGCCTCGATAATATCCCGTCACCTGGCGAGCGTTCAGGTCGAAAGTGATGATTAACACGCGATGCACATCCAACACGCGCGCCACGACATCGGCGGCTTGCTGCAACATCTCCTGCATGTGTTCGATTTCAATCAGCGCCCGCGCCACCTGGTACAACGCCTGCGTATTGGTCAGCGTATATTCTAAACGCGAATTGGCAGCGGCTAATTCCGCCGTGCGTTCCGCGATGCGTTGTTCAAGCTCGTCATGCGCTTTTCGCAGGGCGCGTTCGATAAAATAGACCACGACGCATATCCCCATCAATAAGAGCGCTGCGCCGCTTAAAATCGCGTTAAACGCCACGTGAAAATCATGCGTGATCTCCTGCAATCGCGCGACAAGAAGCCGATCCAGCGCACGCGCCCGGCGGATAAGGGCGGCAGACGCAATCCGCAGGCTCATGTCGGTTGTTGGCGTGTTTGCCGCGCTCCATGCCGCAAGCGCCTCTTCAAACGTTAACGCGTCGCGTTGAAACACCGTGACCAATTCCTCAGATTGGTCTAATTTAGCGGCCATTGCGTAAAATTCTACGGACGTCTGCCTGAGCAGCGCCATCCCCTGTTCACGCGAATAGGGCGAATTCTCATCGTCTGCCAGCGCGATCTGTAGCAGTCCATCAGCTAAATCAATACGCACCTGCCGGAGCGCCCCGATCATTTGAATCCGCTCTTCAAGAATCCACTGATGGCGAACAGAGATTCCGGCGATCAAGACGCATACCAGCGCGGAAAGCCCCACAATCACCCAGACCCAGAAATGCGATTTTGCGAGGCGCTGAATCGCTGGTTTTACAATATGACGGATATGGTTCATGATCATAAAATTTCCCCTGAACACAGATGCATGCGCTGCGGCGTAGGTCGAAACTCCAGTTTCGACCTACATGGATAGTTCCTTTGTGGTGATATTCTCTGGCAATTCGGTTTCGTCAAAACCGAACGCCGTCAGCAGCGCTAAGTAATCACCTTCCTTCATCAGATCGCTCTGCGCTCGATTCCATGCCGAAAGCAGGCGGCGATCTGTTTGCCGAATCGCAAACGCGGCATATCCGATTTTTTTAAAAAATGGCAAATCAGGCTGCTCGAATGGCGCGGCCACCTCTGTGGATGTCAGGGGAGAACGAAGCGCCATCCAGCGAATCGTCGGCGCGGATAAGGCCAATCCATCTACCATCCCTGATTTCACGGCGACGTGGCCTGTCAGCGCGTCCGGCACAACGATAATCTGCGCGTCGGGGACGCCTATCTGCCGCAGAATCGTTTCTTCCACCGCTCCGGCGATCACTGCGATGCTGACATCCGCCCGCGTGGCTGCGGCCTGATACGAATGAAGGCCGCGAGGATTCCCTTTTTGCACAAGCAAGCTTTGCTGGACGCGAATGACGGGTTCGGAAAACGCGACGCGCTGCGCGCGTTCTTGCGTGATAAACAACCCGGCGGCAATCACGTCAATCCGCCCCGCTTCCAGCGCCGGAATCAGCGCGTCGAAATCGGCCTGCATCCATTCAATTCGCGCAATGCCGAGGGCATTGGCGACCCGTTTCGCAATTTCGGGAAACGCGCCGGTCACGTCTCCCGCCTCTAAAAACGCAAATGGCGCTTCAACCGCATAGCCGATATGAATCACGTTAGCGCGTTGCAGGCGGGCAAAAGACTGATCGCGGCGCTCAAACGCGCCCCAGGCGATAAGCGCCGCCATCGCGAAAATGAGCGCGCCTGTCATCATCATGCGTTTGCGTTTTGGCATGAACATGCCTCCTTAAAATGTCAGCGTGCCGGAGTGCCAAGGCTCTGCGTGGAACAACCTGCCCGGACGCTCCGCGTCCAATCTCGCCGCAGAGCGGCGGTTTGCCCATTCCACGCGGAGCGTGGAACGAGGACGCATAGCTCCTACGGAACTGAAAAGCAACGGTTTGCCTCATGCTCGCATCTACAAATCATCCCTGCTTATGAACAATTCTTATCGTTCTCCATGCCGCGCACGATTGCTAAAATCGCATCTACCTGAAAACTTTTCGCTAATTGGCGCAACTGCTCCACGAGCGGCGCATACTGGCGATCACGCGCCGCAAGCTGATCAATTAGTTTGGAAATCGCGCGAATATCGCCGCGTTCGGCGTCTTCAATCATGCGCGCTGTCCATTCCGGCGGCAGCGCCCTCGCTGATTCAGGCTCTTGAAATGTCGCCGGCGTGTCGTTCTCGCTCATCGGCGACTGATCTGCCATAAGCCAGGTAATGCCAAGCTGCGCGGCCAACATCCACAGCAATTCGTCCAGCATGACCGGCTTGCCTAAAAAATCATCACACCCGGCGTCAAGGCTGAGTTGCTTGATGTCGCCTTGCACGCTGGCGGAGACGGCCACAATTTTGAGCGCCTGCCCGACGGGCTGAGATCGCAGTTGACGCGCCATTTCAAAACCATCCATGCCCGGCATCCGCAAATCTAACAAGATCAAATCCGGGCGGCGAGCCAACGCGACTTCCAACCCGGAGACGCCATCATCAGCCTCAAGCATCTGAAAGCCCAATGGCTCCAGCATATTCACCAGAACCGCCCGATTCGCCGCCTTATCATCCACTACAAGGATGGCGCGGCGCGTGTCGGCATATCCCTTCACATCATCGGCGAAATATTCAGCGGCAAGCGCTTCATGCGCCGAGAAGGTCTTGACCGGCAGTTCGAACCAGAAGCGGCTGCCGCGCCCGAATTCGCTTTCCACCTGCAACGAGCCGCCTAAGAGTTCGATGAATTTCGCGCTGATGGCGAGGCCCAGCCCCGTCCCTTCGGCGGCATAGCGCCGCGCCCCGACCTGCCGGAATGGCTCGAATAATTTTGAGAGATCATTTGAAGCGATGCCGACGCCGGTGTCGGCGATTTCAAAACGGAGCAACAAGCGGTCGGCCTCGGCGTTCGAACAGGTGACATTCAGGCTGACGCGCCCCTGATCGGTAAATTTAATTGCGTTGCCTAACAAATTGACCAACACCTGCCGCAGCCGGCGCTCATCAGAGGCAACATATTCCGGCAGCATCGGATCAAGCCCAAGCACGAAACTGACCCGCTTTTGTTCGGCACGTACCCGGATCATCTTAGCGATCTGTTTCAGAAACTCGTGAAGATGAAATTCCTGCGGGCGCACATCCATGCGCCCGGCCTCGATTTTCGACATGTCGAGAATGTCGGTAATCAGCGTCAGCAGGTGTTCGCCGCTTTCGCGGATCGTGCGGATGCCTTCGCGCTGGCGGTCATGCAGGTTGTCGGCTTTTTCCAGAATTTGCTCGTAGCCTAAAATCGAGTTGAGCGGCGTGCGGAGTTCATGGCTCATGTTGGCGAGAAATTCGCTTTTGGCGCGATTAGCGGCGTCAGCGGCGAGTTTCGCTTCTTCCAATTCCTTCGTGCGCTGCCGGACGCGCCCCTCCAATTCGTCATGCGCTCGCCGCAACGCGTCTTCAGCGGCTTTCCGCTCGGTGATGTCTCGCGCGATGGCAAACAACACTGTTCCGTCCATTGCAGGAGCGGCATTCCAATCCAGCCAGCGGTATGAGCCATCTTGATGAAATGGATGGTCGCATCCCCCTGTGTCTGGTGTTCGACTTCCTCAAAGGTTGCCGCGCGGTCATCTGGATGAATCAACTCAGCAAAGGGAATGGCCAATAGTTCCGCCTCAGTATAGCCCAGTACCGCTTCCCATTCTGGATTGATCTTTTTGAAATAGCCGTCTGTGGAAGCAATGCAGGCCATATCAGGCATAAATTGGAAAAAGCGTTCCAATTCTTGTTCCACGCGTTTGCGGTCGGTGATGTCTGCAACCACAGCCAATCCCATCGGCTCGCCATTGATTTCACAAAATTCAATGGAAACGAGAATCTGCCTGATTTCCCCATTTTTGCGGCGCAGTTCAGCCTCCTGGTTATGGATGTGTTTGTGTTCGCGCAGCGTGTTAAACCAGTGTTGACGCGCTTCCGGATGCACGACTAAATTCAACTCCTGCACGGTGCAGCCGAGGCTTTCCTCACGCCCGTAGCCCGTCAAGGCCAGATAGGCATCGTTGGCTTCAATAATCCGCTGATCAGCCATGCGAAAAATATTGATCCCGATGGGGCTGGCATGGAAAATTTTTGAGAGGCGTTCTTCTGATTCGCGGAGTTGTGCCTCCGCTTGCTTGCGGTCGGTGATGTCCTGCGCCGTGCCGAACAAGCCAACCACCTTACCTGCGGCGTCTTTGCGGGTATACCCAATCTCGCGGATATGCTTCAGGCGACCGCTTTTACTGACAATGCGATATTCGATCTCAAAGGAGTCGCCCTGCGCGGCGGCCTTCTGGTTCGTCGCGACCACTAAGGGACGGTCTTCAGGATGCACGTTCTTCAAGAAGGCGTCATAGCTGTTGCCAAAGGCGTCTTTTTCGACCTCGAAGATCCGGTACAGTTCGTCAGACCACCGCACCTGCATCGTGTCGGGGGTGAAGCGCCAACTCCCGATGTGCGCCACCTGTTGCGCTTCTACCAGGTCTGCTTCGCTCGCGCGCAGCGCCTCCTCAGCTTGTTTGCGGTCGGTGATGTCGTGGTAATTCACGATAATCGTCTGCACATTCGGTTCGTGCAGCAGGTTGGTGACCGTGCCCTCGTTCCAGCGGACAGAACCATTTTTATGAATCCGCCGGAATTCTGTGGTGGCAGTCGCGCCGGGCTGCTGCGCGACCTGCTTGAAAAGTTGCTCGATCCGCATCCGATCATCAGAGTGGAGCAAACCAAAGACATCCTGTCCGATGCGTTCGTCGGCGGAATACCCGATCATGCGCTCGTTCGCCGGGCTGATATACAGAATCTTGCCCTCCGCCGAAATCAGGACAACCGCGTCGGCGTTATGTTCGATTATTGCCCGAAAACGGTGTTCGCTGGCATGGAGCGCGGCTTGCATCTTGTGGCGCTCAATCGCATAGCGAATGGCGCGGGCGGCGATCCTGAAGCCATCCGCCCCTTTGACTAAGTAACTCATGTTACGCAACGTCACCGACAATTCCCCTCCTGGGAGGGGCAGGGGTGGGTGACCATGTTCTCGGCGTTTTGCCATCGGCAACCCACCCCCAGCCCCTCCCAGGAGGGGAGTTCACGATCATCGGATTGAATTCGCTGCGTAACATCAGTAAGTAATCCTGCGCTCCGGCCTGCACGGCCTGAATCGCAAGCTGTTCATCAGCCACGCCAGACAACACGACTATAGGCAGCGTCGGAGCGCTGCGGTGCATCGCCTCAAACGTCGCCAATCCCTGACTATCCGGCAGGCCGAGGTCTAACAGCGCCGCCTGAAGCAAGATGACATCGGCGTCGTTATCTTCCAGCAGCAGAATGCGAATCTGGAGTTTGTCCATATTGAACCTCCGATGGCAGCGTCACGACGCTGAACCAGAACAGATGAATAGATTGCACGATCTGGACGAAACTGTTGAAATCGAACGGTTTGACGACATAGCAATTGGCGTGAGCGCCATACGCTTTTAAGACATCTTCTTCCGCCCGCGATGTCGTCAAGACCACAATCGGAATAATTTTCAATTCCGGTTTGAAACTACTGTTTTAACAAGATTTGATTGATGGATGAGGCCGCGTAGGGGCAGCCCCCCGTGTCTGCCCTGTTGTTTGGGCGAACACGGGGGTTCGCCCCTACAGGCCAAATCCGTCACGCAAATGTTGCGAGAATACTACAGGGATTTCACATAAGCACGGATTTCTCAGGATAACGGCAATTCCCCAAAAATCCCTGCGTATGTGACATCCTTGTCGGTTAGCGATTTCCAGAAATCCCTGTTTATGTGAAATCCCTGTAGTTTTATAATGCCGCCGGCAGCGTAAAATAAAACGTACTCCCCTGCTTCGGCTGCGACTCGACCCAGATGCGCCCGCCATGCCGCTCGACGATCTTTTTGCAGAGCGCGAGGCCGATGCCGGTGCCGGGATATTCGCGCCGGGTGTGCAGGCGTTGAAACACGACAAAAATCCGCTCAAAATATTGGGCTTCAATGCCGATGCCGTTATCACGCACGGCAAATTGCCACCCTTCCGGCGTCTGCGCGGCGCTGAGATGAATGCGCGGCGGCTGGTCGCCGCGAAACTTGATGGCGTTGCCGATCAAATTCTGCAAAAGCTGCATGATCTGCAATTCATCCGCCATAATGGTTGGCAGCGGATCGTATGTAATCGCTGCGCCGCTTTCGCGGATCGCCACGCTCAGGCTCAGGAGCAGCGCTTTCAGCACCTTTTCGACGCTCGTCGGCGCGAACGGTTTCCCCCGCGTGCCGACCCGCGAAAACGCGAGGAGATCGTTGATCAAGGTCTGCATCCGCAATGCCGCTTCGACTGCGTGTTTGATAAATTCCTGGCCGAGCGCGTCGAGTTTGTCCTGATAGCGTTGCTGCAACAGTTGCACCATGCCAGCCAATGCCCGCAGCGGCTCTTGCAAATCATGCGAGGCCACATAGGCGAACTGTTCCAATTCCGCGTTTGAACACCGCAATTCCTCCTCAATCCGCTTCTGCGTCGTTATGTCGTTATTCACTTCCAGAATCCGATTTGGAACGCCGCGCTGGTCGCGATGCAGCACTTGATGACTCGCCACAACGACACGCGCGCCGGCGCGAGTAATGTGCGCGAGTTCATCTTCCCAGACGTCATGGGTCATCAGGTCGGTTTGATAGGCGTCAAAAGACTCCGGGAATTGCGTGCGCAGCAATGCATGCGTGACGTGGCCGATGACCTCTTCAGCCGCCCAGCCGTATAACCGGGCAGCCCCTTTACTCCACCAGATAATGCGGTTTTCTCGATCTCGAATCACGATATGCGCCAAATCTAACAATTCCGCATGTTCTCCCAGCATTTCAGTCTGGCGTTCCAACTCAAGTTCGGCTTGCTTGCGTTCCGTGATGTCCTGGCTCGTGCCAAAACCAACGGTCGAATGCCGCGCCGCCCTCTCCCCTTCAAAATAGACCTGCACCTGAATCGCTAACCAGTGAACCGACCCGTCGGGATGCGTCACGCGATATTCTGTCGCAAAGCGGCCTGACCCGCCGGGCCGGTCGCCGTCGCGATTTCCTGGCCGAGCCGCGCCACATCATCTGGATGCACGCGCGCCAACACCTCAGTTAACGTTGTCTCTGGCGCATCAAACCCGTAATGGCGGCAGGCGCGTTCGTCGAAATAGATTGCGCCGGTGCGCAGATCATTTTTCTAGATGCCAAGATCAGCGGCAGCATAAGCTAATCGGAGCATTTCTATCTGCTCGCGTAATGTTTCTTCGGCCTGCTTGCGGGCGGTAATATCAGTTGAAACCACTACCACGCGCCAATCGGGGAAATCCACTGGCACGGCATTCACGTTTATCCAAACAATCGTCCCATCTTCCTTCACCACTCCAGTTTCTACGGCATACACCGCGTGTTGCTCCTGAAGGGCGCGATTGCTGGAAAATTCCGAGAGGAGCATGGGCGTTCCATCTGGCCGGAGATATTGGCGGGCAGCGTAGTCGCCTCGTAGCAACCCCGCGTGACTCATGCTGAGAATCTCTTCTAATCGGGGATTCATATACACAATCTGGCGCTCAACGTTGAGAATAGACACGCCTACCGGCAGAATTTCGAAGAGGGTGCGGAGTTTCTGCTCACTTTTTTTCAGGGCTTCTTCCGCCTGCTTGCGAGTTGCAATATCGCGGGATACTCCCAAAATATCCAATCCCCCCGCCGCGTTCTGCATCAGCGTCGTGACCACTTCCGTCCAGACCGTCGAGCCGTCTTTGCGGATCTGTTCGATGTCATGCGTTTGCGCGACCGCCGCCGGCTCGCCCGCGAAAAATGCGGCTAATTGCGACGGCAAATCAGCCTGAATCATCGCTAACGACGCAGGCGTGACCACCTCCGCCATCGTTTGCGTCAGCACTTCCTCCGGCGTGTAACCGCGCAACTGCCTCACTGATGGGCTGACATACGTGAATCGCTGCGCGTCAAGGTTAAAGACCCAGACCACGTCCGCCATATTATCTGCCAGCAGACGGTAATGCGCTGCGGTGGTTTCCAACTCCGCCACCATTGTAGGGGCGCCCCCCCCCCCCCCGTGTTCGCCCGCCCGCTGAATAGGACAGACACGGGGGTCTGCCCCTACGTTTCCCGGTCGCGCAATATTGTGGCAATCTCATCCACCCGAAAATTGTTCGCTAATTGACGGATATGCTTGAGCAGCGGAGTCGCGGAACTTTCCTGCGCCATCCCCTGATCCACAAGTTTCATCAGCAGACGCGCATCGCCACGCTCTGCCGCGTTGATGAGGCGATTCAGCAGATCGGATGGCAGCGTCCGCCGCAGAATGGCGACCTCGGCAGCGTCTGGCGTCTGGGCGGAAATGGTGTGTTCTGAGTGCGCGTAAATCCAGGTCAAATCAAGGTATTTTTCCAATAATGCGCACAGATTTTCAAACATCACGGGCTTTTCTAAAAAATCGTGACATCCGGCGTCAAGGCTGCGCTGCCGGATGTCGCTTTGCACGCTGGCCGACACGGCGATCACAGTCAATTCCTGGCCGGCAGGATCGGCGCGTAGCCGGCGCATCACTTCAAATCCATCCATCTCTGGCATCCGCAAATCTAACAAAATAATATCCGGGCGCTGTGTCAGTGCCATATATAAACCAGCCTGGCCGCTCGTCGCTTTCAGGAGATCAAAACCAAGCGGTTCCAGCATGTTTGCTAAAATGGCGAGGTTCGCAGGTTTGTCATCAATGATTAACACAGAACGAATTGCCCCGACATACCCTAAAATTTCAGCGTGGGGGGGCGACATGGCGACCGTGGGAGACGTCACGATGGTAACCGGCAGATCGAACCAGAAGCGGCTTCCCTGCCCGATTGCGCTGGTGACGTGCATCTGTCCACCCATCATCGCGACCAATTTGGCGCTGATGGCGAGGCCCAACCCCGTGCCTTCCAGCGCGGCGCGGCGTTCCCCAAGCTGCCGGAACGGCACGAACAGCGTTGAAAGGTCTTCCTCCATCATGCCGATGCCGGTGTCCGTGACTTCAAAGCAGAGCGAGACGACCGATTCCCCTCCTGGAAGAGCAGAACTGTGAAGTTCTCGTGCAAACGTGTCATTGCGAGTGAGCGTCAGCGACGAAGCAATCCCTGAATTCGGCGAGATGGCTTTGTCGCTGACGCTCCGCGCCATGACAGAACGTAACGGTTCTACCCCTTCAGCAGAAGAAGAGAAAATCGCTGTTTTTGGCGGCGGCGCGTTGAGCTTCGCGACGCGCAAGGTCACGCGGCCACGGTCCGTAAATTTGACCGCATTCCCCAATAAATTCAGCAACACCTGCCGCAGTTTGCGTTCATCCGCAATCACGTATTCTGGCAAGTCGGGATCGGCGATATAGGCGAATTCAAGCTGTTTTTGCTCGGTGCGAACCTGAATCATCTGGGAAAGCCGATTGAGAACATCCGGCAGGCGGAATTCCTGAGGCTGAAGTTCCATGCGGCCAGCTTCGATTTTCGACATGTCAAGAATATCGCTAATCAACTGCAATAAATATTCGCCACTTTCGCGGATCGTGCGGACGCCTTCATGCTGTCGTTCTGTGAGATTATCGGCTTTTTGCAGGATTTGCGCGTAACCTAAAATCGCATTCAGTGGAGTGCGGAGTTCATGGCTCATGTTGGCGAGGAATTCGCTTTTGGCGCGGTTGGCGGCATTCGCGGCGTCGCGGGCACGCGCTAATTCCACCTCAGCCTGCTTGCGTTTGGTCACATCCACCATGGCAGTTAGTAGAACCTGACGATCTTGTAAATAGAGTAAATCCGCGCTGAACAGGCCATACCGAATCTCACCCGATTTCGCGCGCGCGACGATCTCAAAATTTTGGATCGAACCAGATGACGCGATGTTCTGAAGAATTTTAGCGCGTTGCGCAACATCCACGAACAAATGAAGTTCGAGACTCGTATGGCCGATCACCTCGGAGCGCGTATAACCGAGGGTTTCGACAAATGCGTCGTTCACATCAATGAACCGCCCATCTTCTAATTGGCTCAGCGCCATCAGCGCAGGAGCGGTATAAAAAGCTTTGGCGAATTTTTCCTCAGACGCTTGCAGGGCGGAAATATCTTTGGTAATGCCAAACAACACAGGCTGCCCGCTCCATGTGCCACGAAACACCCGCGTTTCCACCGGGATCATCCGTCCTGATTGCGTCACGAACGGCACGGGACAGGCATCAGCGCTGCCTGCCATCATTGCCGCGAGAATGGCGGCAGCTTCCTCGCGGCGTTCGCGCAGATGCAGTTCCAAGATGTTCATCCCAATCAAATCGTCTTCATGATACTCCAGTAACCGACAGACCGCCGCATTGACGCGCAGAATAATCCCTTGCGCATCTAACACAAAAAGCAGGTAGTCAATCGTATCGAAAAAGGCGCGGAAATTGCGCTCGCTTTCCGCTAACGCGAGTTCAATGCGTTTGCGGTCAGTGTGATTAATCAGCGTGCAGCGGCTCATAAGGAATCGCCCTTGTTCATCGTAGAGTGCTGTGCCGTTGATTAGTACTGAAAGAATCGTCCCGTCTTTGCGCACCAGATCAAATTCCTGATTCGTGAGGCAGCCTAATTGTTTGAATCGCTGGAAATTGGCGAAAAATGCGTGTTGGCTCTCCGGCGTCAATAGCTCTGGAAAGCGTTTCTGACCAATCACTTCGTCGCGGGTATATCCTAACCAGTCTAACTCGGTTTGATTCATGCGCAATATCAGACCATCAGGATTGAGCGAATAATACCCGCAGGGCGCGTGGTCATAGAGATCAGTCAATTCCGCCGTGCGTTCCGCAACACGTTGCTCTAATTCTTGATTAAGCTGGCGCAATGCCTCTTCAGCCTGCTTGCGGGCGGTAATATTCTCATGCGCGATTACCACGCGCACCACGTCATTTTGTAGAAAACGCGAGACAGAGGCATGAAACCAGCGAGCTTCATTCGGGGCATCGCACGTATATTCTAACGTAAAATGGCTCAATTCCATGCGGATCACAGCGCGCAATCCTTCTGCAAAAGGGGCGGCTTCTTCCGAATTCTGACCAGACGAGGCATCACACACGCTGAGATAATTCTCGCCGAGGAAATACTGCCCGGCAATCGGTGAATTCGCATCGGCAAAAGCCCGCCATGCCTGATTGACAGCAAGAATAACGCCCTGTTCATCAATCACGCAAATATGCTCGGTCAGCGCATCAATCGTCGCTTGCGCAAACGCTTGAGAGGCGAGCAATTCAGCCTCGGCCTGTTTGCGGTCAGTGATGTCCTCACAGGTGGTGACAATTGCTTGTGGTGTTCCGTCTCTGCCTTTGATGATTTCGGACATCAACCAGACGGGAAACGCCTGACCATCGCGACGGACATTGACGCTTTCTCGGACAAATCCCTGCCACTTCTGAATCTCTTCCACTTTTACGCGATGGCGGAGTTCTGGCCGCGTCAACACGCCGACATCCTGACCGATCAACTCGGCGACCTCATATCCGTGCATACGGGCGTCCGCCGGATTGGTATAGACGATTTGCCCGTCTAAATTCACCACAGTCACGCCAACAGGTACCGTTTCTAATGCGTGTTGCAGTTCCAGCAATTTTTGCTGTGTTTGCTGGCGTTCCGCCGCTTCGCGCCGCACTCGCTGCGCCTCGCGGATCGCTTTATTAAGCGTTGCGTTCAGGTCTTCGAAATGAAACGGCTTGCTTAAAAAATCGTACGCGCCCCGGTTCATTGCGGCGCGGATGGCACGCATGTCGGAATATCCGGTAATCATAATGGCGCGGATGAGCGGATATTGTTCCTGCAAGTGGCTCAGCAGCGTCAGCCCATCCATTTCAGGCATATCAATATCGCTGATCACCAAGTCAATATCAGGAGACACCGCCAGCTTTTCTAAGGCCTCTCGCCCATTGCAGGCAATGTGAAACGCCAATTCCCCGCTCTGCGCGCGCTCGCGGAATTTGTATGTGAGCAAGGTCTGCTGTTCGATGTCATCCTCTACGATTAAAATATTGATTGGCATGATTCTCCTTCATCTTTTCGCCGCACACCGTAGAAGCGTCCCATGTTCGCCCTGGACTGTTACGTTTACAGCATTATTCAGTAACATCGAATTGCCAACAGGAGTGTCACATCTTGATTTGACAGCGAAATCAAGATTTCGCACTCCTTTTTGAGGCGTAAAAACCATGAATAGTGTTATACAATTTCAAAAGAGGCAGAAACACTCTCGTTCCACGTTCTGCGTGGAGTGCCACTTCTCGAGCTCTCCGCATCCCGTCTCGCCGCAGAGCGACGGACAATAGGCGTTCCACACGGAGCGTCGAACGAGAACGTCACAGTCCTGCCCTCCATGATGTAGATGCGGAGACTGCGCCCCTACGTGATGGCGGTTTACTACGACAATCGCGCTCGCAAGGCTTCGAATTCGGCTTTATAGGCGAAAAAGAGTTGCACGAATGCCGGATCAAAATGTTTCCCCGCTTCATTCGCGATGATGCGGCTGCTCACCTCGTCGGAAAAGGCGGGTTTATACACACGCTGACTTGAAAGGGCGTCATAGACATCGGCCAACGCGACAATGCGGGCTTCCAGCGGAATCGCCTCTCCGACTAAATGGTTGACATAGCCGCTGCCATCCCATTTTTCATGATGATACAGGGCAATATTCGCGGCCATCGGATCAATCTCGTCGCTGGTCAATAATTTGCCGCCATAGATGACATGCTGCTGCATTTGTTGCATGTCATCTGGCGTGAATTGGCCGGTTTTGTTTAAAATAGCGTCCGGCATGCCGATTTTGCCAACATCATGCAGTGGGGCGTATAATTTGATCCGGCGGACAAACTCCCGGTCGCAACCGTATTTTTCGGCTAACAGCGCGGAAAATTCGCCCACGCGCCGGATATGGTTGCCGGTCTCGTTGTCTTTCAGGAAATTAGCGTGTTCCAACGCGTTAATGAGCGCGAGCGTGATATTCTCGATTTTGCGGGTTTTGGCTTCAACTAATGCCGTCAAATGCACTTCGTGATCCGCCAGCATCTCGTTTTTGATTTGAAGTTCCTGATTTTTCTCGCACAAGTCGTTCTGAAGTTGCTGGATTGTCAGATGCGTCTTCACCCTCGCTAAGACCTCTTCCGGCTCGAACGGTTTCGTAATATAATCCACCGCCCCGACCTGAAACCCTCTAATTTTTTCGCTGGTTTCCGCTAATGAGGTCATGAAAATCACCGGAATCTGGCGCGTTTCCGGCAGCGCTTTCAACCTGGCGCAGGTTTCGAAGCCGTCATACGCGCCGGACATCATGACATCTAACAAAATCAGATCTGGTTGCGCAAACGAAGCGCGTTCGAAAGCGCTTTCGCCATTTTGAGAAATGAGGACGCGAAATCCTGCATCCTCTAACATCGTAAACAGCAGCCGGATATTTTCCGGCATATCTTCAACGACAAGAATGGTCGCCATTATTGTGCTTCTCCGACAGGAAGGCTGATTGTCACAATTGTATTTTGATTCGGAATACTTTCGATTTTTAAATCGCCAAGATAAAAATCGAGGAGTTTTTGCACAATCGCCAACCCCAATCCCGCCCCCTGCTGTTCATGAACTTCGCGGTCGAATTGCATGTACGCGCCCACCAGCGCAATTTGTTCGTCGGTCATGCCGCGCCCAAAATCGGTGATACTCAGACACCAGCGGCGCTGCTCAATACGAGATGCCAGCAGAATCGGCGCACCGTCTTCGGAGAATTTACAGGCGTTATCAAGCAGCAAATCGAGAATCTTCGCTAAATGCTCTTCCACCATATACAGCGTGGCTTCGCACAATTCGAGATGTAGATCGTTTTCTCGCCCGAAGCGTTCTAATGTGCGCCGCGCCATCATCGGCACAATCGCTTTTGTCAGGATTGGGATGCTGGATTGCCGCCAATACTCTTGTTTTTCCGGCGTTTGCTCCATTAAAATCAGGTCGGCGTGCAGCAGATAGTTTTCCACCAGCCGGTTCAGCCGTATCGCGCTATCATATAAGGCTTTGCCGACTTCTTCGATTTCAACCGGGTCTTTTGCTAAATCTTTTGCGTAGGTCGTCAGATATTGCGCAAATCCTAATAAGCTAGTTAATGGCGTGCGGAGTTCGTGGGGCAGCATCCCGCTCAAATTTTTGCGCAGCGTTTCGATCTGCTTTTGCGAAGCTTCATGACGCTCGAAACGGGTCTGAATCGCGGCGAGCAATTCCTCGACATTAAACGGTTTGGTCAGATAATCGTCCGCGCCGAGCCGCATCCCCCGCCGCATATCCTCTGGCGAGACCATGCCGGTGAGAAAAATAAACGGGACATTTTCAGTCATCGGGTTACTGCGAATGTCAGCAAGGACGCGATACCCGCTGACTTCCGGCATCGTGACATCGCAGATGATCAAATCAGGCAGGTGCTTTTTCGCTAATTTCACCCCGCTCCGCCCATTATCAGCGCTCATCGTCTGAAATCCCTCATATTGCAGCACCGTGACAACCTGTTCGCGAATATCCCGATCATCGTCAATCACTAAAATTTTTTTCATATTGCCCCTCCTGATTGGATAACATTCAGATAAGATTTTTACAGATGCATCTGAAATTATACCAATTGTGGTAAATTCGATCATATTTGCCTGATTTGCGTAGAGACGCCCCGGCGGGGCGTCTCTACCGAATAGGTGATCTTTTCAAACACAATTGGTATTATCTTAGACAATGTTATTGTGATTTGTCAACCACGAACTGCAAGAAAACCTGCTTTTTATTCTATATGTCGGATATAATCATTCCGTCTGAATAACTGATGTTACGCAGCGCCGCCGACAATTCCCCTCCTGGGAGGGGCAAGGGGTGGGTTCGTCCGTGAGTGATTGCTCGTGTCAAGAACCCACCCCCAACCCCTCCCCGGAGGGGAGTGTGCGGTCATTCGTCTCGAATCGGCTGCGTAACATGAGTGAATAACTGATAATTCGATAAAATTGCGCAGATTTGGTTTATATCAGTCACGACAAGGATTTGATGTAAGCAAGGATATTCTTGTGAAATTCTCGTGGAAATGTGCCATTGCGAGGAGTGACAATGACGAAGCAATCTCGTAGAAATCACCGGATTGCTTCGTCGCAATGTCAGATATTAACAGCCCTGGCCTTCTGGGAGAGGTTGGGGGTGGGTGAGCAAAAAACGGCGGTCTGTCCCCTACATGTCGAATCCGTCAATCATTAGTTGACATAACATTAGTGCTGTCGGATGATTTCTTTGACGCGCTGAAGGCGGCTGATATTTTCCATTTCCGCGAGCGTCAAGCGCATGACAATATCTTTTTCGATTTCTTCCAACTGCGGAATCAGCATGTATTCCAGCACATTGACGCGGCGGCGCGTCAGTTCGACTTCGCTGGCGACTAACAGAATCGCCTTTTCTTTCGCCGACAGCGTTGTCATTTTCTCGAACGCAGCTTTCATCTTCGCAATCGCCAAATCCAAATCGCCGGGCGTGGTCGCGAAGTTATAATCGAACGGATCGCCCTCAATGCGCACGTCGAATTTCGGCACTTTCAAATTCAAAATCTGCTGGGTGGAAAGCGTGACCGACGTGCGGAGCGGCGGAAATTCCATGATGCTTTCTAATGAGTCGGACGGCATTTCGGCTTCAGCAATCGCAAACAGGCCGAGTCCCGATTTGAAGGCGTCTTCGGTCTCCTGGCGTAGTTTGCGCTCTTCTTTGGTCAATGCCATCAGCTCTTGAATCAGCTTATCCTGCTTATCTTTCAGGAGTTTATGCCCGCGCCGGGCAATCTGCAAGCGCTTCCGCAGTTTCAGCAACTCCATCCGATTCGGTTTGATCTGTTGTCGTGAGGCCATGAGAGTCTGCCTTTTACCAATCAAAAAACTACAACGAATAAGAGATTCGTTTCCTTCTTCTATTCGTTGTAGTTTTACGCATTACCATTATTCGGCGGCTTGTTTCGCCCGCAATTTCTCCTGAAATTTCCGCAGGTATTTTTCGACATGCGCGGGGCGGATGCGTTTCAATTCCGCTTCCGGCAGGTCGGCGAGCAGTTCCCAGCCGAGATCGAGTGTCTGTTCGATGGTGCGGTTTTCGTATTCGCCTTGCCGGATGAAACGACGTTCCATGTGATCAACGAAATCGTAGAATTTTTTATCCTCGTAACTGAGCGCGTCTTCGCCAAGAATCAGGGCAAGTTCTTTGGCGCGGCGGCCACGTGCATAGGCGGCATACAACTGATTCGCCACGTCGCTGTGGTCTTCGCGGGTTTTGCCGCGCCCAATCCCTTTTTGCATGAGGCGCGACAACGACGGCAGAATGTCGGCGGGCGGATAAACGCCTTCGCGATGCAGCGGGCGGCTCAACACGATCTGGCCTTCGGTGATGTAGCCGGTCAAATCGGGAATCGGATGCGTGATGTCGTCGCTCGGCAGCGTCAGAATCGGGAACTGCGTGATCGAGCCTTTTTTTCCTTTGAGTTTCCCGGCGCGTTCGTAAATCGTCGAAAGATCGGTGTACATGTAGCCCGGATAGCCGCGCCGCCCCGGAACTTCCTTTCGCGCCGCGCTCACTTCCCGCAACGCTTCGCAATAGTTCGTCAAATCGGCGAGAATGACGAGGACGTGCATGTCTTTTTGATACGCGAGATATTCGGCGGCAGTCAGGGCGAAACGGGGCGTGGCGATGCGCTCGATGACCGGATCGTTCGCCAAATTGATAAACAGCACAGAACGTTCGAGCGCACCGGTTTGCCGCAAGTTCGAGATGAAAAAGTCGGCTTCTTCGAACGTGATGCCGAGCGCGGCGAAAATCACGACGAATTGTTCGGCCTGCCCGGTCACTTTGGCCTGGCGCGTAATCTGCGCCGCGATCTGCATGTGGGGAAAGCCCGACCCGGAGAAAATCGGCAGCTTTTGGCCGCGCACCAACGTATAAAGGCAATCAATGCAGGAAATCCCGGTCTGGATGAAATCTTCGGGATGCTCTCTGGAATAGGGGTTGATCGCGAGGCCGTTCACATCGGTGGACACCTCTGGTAGAATCTCCGGGCCGTCGTCAATCGGGCGTCCGAAGCCATCGAAAACGCGCCCCAAAATTTCCGGCGACATGCCGAATTCGATCCCTTTGCCGAGAAATTTGGCTTTGCTGCCATTCGTTCCCATGCCAATCGTGCTTTCGAACAATTGCACAAGCGCCCGGTCTCCGTTAATTTCCAACACCTGCCCGTGCCGGAGTTGCCCGTCCGGCAGCGTGATTTCCACAAGCTCGCCATACGTCACGCCGGACACACTGTTGACCAGCATCAGCGGGCCGCTGATTTCGGTGATCGTTTTATATTCTTTGAATTTATTGACATCCGTTTTCATGCTGGTATCCAATCCTCCTGTATGCGAAGCCAGGTTTGCCGAATTTTTTCCATCTCGCTCGTGGGAATAAAGCGCATTTTGCCCATGAAATCGAGAAATTCAGATTTCAGAATCGTTTTCAATTCTTCGCCCTGTCGCAGCCGCTCTTTGGCGCCGCGATAAAAATCGAGCATCATGGAGAGCATCATGAATTGTTTCTCGCGCGGGCAATACGAATCTATTTCATCGAGCGCGTCCTGCATTAAATAGCCTTCGATCAGCGTTTGCGCCATTTTCAGCGTCAACTGCTGTTCCGGCGTCAGGGCTTCCGAACCGACCAGACTGACGATTTCCTGAAGCTCTTCGTTTTCGTTCAGCAGCACCATCGCCTCGTTGCGGCGTTCCAGCCAGTTCCCTTCGACTTGCGCTTCGATGTATTTGCTGACTTGCTCCGTGTAGAGCGAGTAGCTAATGAGCCAGTTGATCGCCGGGAAATGCCGTTGATACGCCAAATTCGCGTCAAGCCCCCAGAACGCCTTGACGATGCGCATGGTGTTCTGCGTGACCGGTTCGGAAAGATCGCCGCCGGGCGGCGACACTGCGCCGATAATCGTGAGCGACGCCTCTTTGTCCTCTTTGCCGAGACATTGAATCCGTCCGGCGCGTTCATAAAAACTGGCGAGGCGCGAGGCGAGATACGCCGGGTAGCCTTCTTCGCCGGGCATTTCTTCGAGCCGCCCGGAAATTTCGCGCATCGCTTCGGCCCAGCGCGAGGTCGAATCCGCCATCAGCGCGACATCGTAGCCC
Source organism: Candidatus Moduliflexus flocculans (assembly GCA_000739515.1). Lineage (GTDB taxonomy): Bacteria > Moduliflexota > Moduliflexia > Moduliflexales > Moduliflexaceae > Moduliflexus > Moduliflexus flocculans. The sequence goes on along the minus strand of DF820460.1, from coordinate 462,009 downwards.
ATGTCGCGGTAATATTCGGCAATCGTGATGCCGGTATAAACCGACGCTTCACGCGCCGCTACCGGCATGTTCGAGGTATTGGCGATCAGCACCGTTCGTTCCATCATCGGGCGGCCTGATTGCGGGTCAATTAATTGCGGAAATTCGTCCAGCACGTCGGTCATTTCGTTGCCACGCTCGCCGCAGCCGATGTAAATGACGATTTTCGCGTCCGACCATTTGGCGAATTGATGCTGCACGACGGTTTTGCCGCTGCCGAACGGGCCGGGCAGACAGGCCGTGCCGCCTTTGGCAATCGGGCAGAAGGTGTCAACGTTGCGCTGGCCGGTCGTGAGCGGGCGATTCGGCGGGAGTTTCTTTTTGTACGGACGGCCTTTGCGGACTTCCCATTTCGTCACCATCGTCACGTCAATCGTTGTTCCCTGCTCGGTCGTAATCGTCGCGACTGCCTGATCAACGGTAAAATCCCCTTCGCGAATCGCGGCGACCGTCCCTTTCACGCCGTGCGGCGTCATAATTTGATGCGCGATAATCGGCGTTTCTTGCACTTCGCCGAGAATGTCGCCGGTTTCGACTTCTGCGCCGACAGCGACTTTCGGCGTGAAACGCCAGGTTTTGGCGCGAGAAATGCCGTCGGCTTTTACGCCGCGCGACAGAAATGCGCCGACCTGCGCCTGCAACACGTCAAGCGGGCGTTGAATGCCATCGTAAATCGAACCGAGCAAGCCCGGCCCAAGCTCGACGGCGAGCGGGCTGCCGGTGGGATAGACCGGATCGCCAGGGCCAAGCCCTTCCGTCGCTTCATAGACCTGAATCGAAGCGGTCTTGCCGCGCAATTCGATGACTTCCCCGATCAAGCGTTCTTCGCCGACATGCACGACTTCATACATCTGCACGTCCTGCATTCCATCGGCCACGACTAACGGGCCGGACACTTTGACAATTTTTCCAGCGTTCAAGGTCTGTTCCTCCATAATACGTTCTTCGCAAGCTCTGTCAGGGTTTGAAACTCTGACAAGGCTAAATTTCAAACCGATTCTTATTCCTCAAATCGCAATTCGACGCCAGTGACTTTGCGGACGAGATTATTCAAGATCATGCCGGACAATCCCTTTTTCTCGCTGGTGGACGGAAACAGCGAAATCACCGGCAAAAAGCGCTGATTCAAGGCGATAATGCGGTCAAGAAACGGCTCGGCGAGGCATTCTTCGATATAGATGATGCCCCAATCTCCGGTCGGATCGTCAATCAGGCTGTGCAGCCGCGCTTCGGCGTCTTGCGCCGTCGCGGCGTAAAAGAATTGCGTGCCGAAATAGCGGAGCGTGTATAAAATATGTTCTTTGCCGATAAATGCGATATTTGCCATAATTTAAGCGTTTCACGGGGATGCAACCCCGTCTTACCTAATCTATATAGAGCCGTTTGACGCGCTGCCGCAGGGCGTCATGCTGAAAACCGAAGACTTTTCCGGCGAGAATCATGCGCACGAGTTTCAATTCATGGTCGCGGGCAAGGTAATAGGCGACAATCGGCTCAAGACCGGAAGAAAGGTATTTCGCCGAGCGCAATATTTCCATGAGATAGTTCGAACACGCCACATCGAACAGCGGCAAAAAAGCGTCATGTTCGACATCCGCCACCGCGTCGGCTACGATTTTGCCGTAATCGGTCGGTTTGAAGGCCGTCGCCAAACTTTCCCATCCGCTGTCATACACGCCTTCGAACCATGAAACCGTCAACGTACCGGCATCGAACAGCGCGTCTTTCAGGGCAATATGTCCGAACCGATGCCATTTGCGCCGCATGATAACCGCAAGATTTTGGACATCGGATAATCGTTGGAAATAATTTGCGAGAAAACGGCTGCCAGCCTTCTGCGCAATTTCGATCTGTTCGGCGCGTAAAGCGCGGTCGAGGCGGGAATCAATCAAGGCGTGTTCAGGCCGCTCCTGAAAGAGTTCGTTCGTCCATGTCGCCGCGCTCGCAATCCGCGCCGGAAGGCCGATCTGTGCGCCTTCATAGACGGCGGCGATCAAATCGGCGAGACGAAATTTCCCTTCTTCCACCGTAATCTCTTTGGCCTGCGCCGCGCTCATCGCACCGGTCAATTTGCCTTTCAGCAAGCGTTTGAGAATTTCGACATCGCAGGGGAGCAGAAAGATGTCCTCGACCGGCGAGTCGGAGATCAGTTCATGCAGTAAGCGGCGGTTGAATTCGCGTTCGCGTCGAAAGATCAACTGTACGCTTTCTAAATGTTCATGGTCTTCGGCAGTCTCGAAAAAGCCGACGCTGCGCAGAACGGCCAGCGGATCGCTCGCTTCCAGCACGCGGTCGAAATGCGTGCTGTTCAGCAGGCTTTTTTCCAATTCCCGGACGCGCCCGATGCTGAATAAATAGTGCCGATCTACTCGTGCCATTTACGCTTCCTCGAACAATTGTTTCGACACGTCCCCTTTGATCTCTTCCCACAGCCCGGAAAAGACTTTTTCCGTCGAATAATTGACATCGAAATCGTGAAAATCGAGCAGAAATCCCTGGCGAACGTTGGCGCACTCAGATGACAGTGAATAGGTCAATGTTCGCTGCCGCGCCGCTAATTCCTGATTGATTTCTTGAAGAAAGTCGGGAGTAAACAGATAACGATCACTGCACGACGGAAGAATAACCCCTTCGCGTTCTTCAGGAACGGAAAGCAAAATGGTTTTGATTAACTCAAGACGATGCGCGTCGTCATGAGCATACACGCGCTCAAGCGCCTCATCGAAGAGCGAATCCAGAATTTGCTGGCGGCGATCCAGCCGCTCTTTGCGGGCATGAAGTTGCGCGGTCGCCACGCGCTTATTTCTGGTCAATTCGACCTCTTCCTGCGCGTGACGCAGAATATGCGCGACCTCTTCATCGGTCTTCTGGCGGCTATGCTCGGCGATCTGCTCGGCTTCAAGATGCGCTTTTGCGAGAATCTCATCGCATTGCCGCCGCGCTTCTTCGCCGATTTTTTCAATAATTGTGGAGAGTGACATCGTTACACCTGAATTCCGTTCAACAGCAGAATCGTCGCTAACAAGCCGAGCACGGCGTAGGTTTCGACCATCGCGGCAAGAATCATCCCTTTGCCCGATTCTTCCGGGCGCTTGGCGATCATAAAAATCGCGGAGGCCGCTACTTTGCCTTGATAAATGCCGGAACTCAGGCCGGAAATCGCAATCGGCAGACAGGCGCCGAGAATTTGCAGCCCGACCATCGGCGCGATATTTGGCACTGTTCCGCCGAGCAAATTGAGTTTCATCATCACCCAGAATCCCGCTAAAAAGCCGTAAATTCCCTGCGTTCCGGGAATCGCCTGCAACAACAGGATTTTCCCGAATTTTTCCGGGTCTTCGGTCAAGACGCCCGCCCCAGCCTGCCCCGCAATGCCGACTCCGATGCCAGAACCTGTTCCCGCTCCGCCGACTGCCACCCCTGCGCCGATAATTGCTAATGCCAATCCAAGCATACGTTTTTCCAGGCGATTGCATCGTCGCACATTCACGGCGCAGTCGCCCAGTTCCTTTCATATTCGACAAATTAATGAATTTGTACGCCGATTTATTCAGTGAATTCGAAATATTTACTGTGAAATCGAAATGCTTTGTATCGTTTCCCGCCAGATTCGAAGAATTTCGAGAAAAATTCGACAAACTGAAGGCGTCCAGAATGAATAAACGCCCCTAATGTGTTAATAATTATATTGAATGCGTGACCTGCCACAAAAATCACAATACCGACGATAAAGCCGATTCCGGGAATCTTGCCGGTCATCAGGACGAACATGTCAATAATCATCGCGATCACGCCGGTCGCCAATCCCAACGCCAACAGGCGCGAATATGACAACACATCGCTGAAAATGCCGACGATGTCGTATAAGCTATACAGCCCGACCAAAATGCGCTTGACTGTATGCGGATTGCCGCGATCATTCATCCAGACCCGCACCGCGCCGCTCAACAGCGCGAAGCCCTGACACATCACGATCATGCTTTGCCCGAACAGCGAATTGCCCGCGCCGAGCGCTGACAAGATCAGCCAGAAGACCAGGCTATTAATGAAGAGCAGCCAGATGCCCTGATCGAGCCAGGCATCGTGAATTTCGCCGCTGCGGATGCGATGCCGCATTTTTAACGCGAAGCCGTAACACAACTGAATATAGCCGAGCAACAGCGCCATGCCGAGAAAGATAAGCGGCTGTTTCATCGGATCAAGCACAATGACGCTGTTTTTAACAGCCGTGACGAACGCCAACGGTTTCGGCAGGTAATCGAGAATATTGCCGAACCAGCCTCCGGTCAGCGCGCCGCAGATAATTGTTGAAATGCCACCATAATAGAGGAGTTTCGCGAGTTGCCGCGTTCCGGCGTCCACGACGTATGTCCGCATGAACCAGCCCATCAGCAGCACCAACACGACGCCATACGCCGCGTCAGTCAGGCAGAGGCCGAAAAAAAGAAAGAAAAACGGCGCTAAATATGGAGTGGGGTCAGGCTCATAATATTTCGGCATCCCGAACATGCGCGTAATGATTTCGAATGGTTGCAGGCGCGGCGGATTTTCCAGAATGACCGGCACGGTCAGGTCGTTGTTGTCCGGCGTTTCATAGAAGATTTCGACCGAATCCGCGTAGGCGTTCAGCCCATGTTCCAGCGCATGTTTGTCGGTCGCTTTCATCCAGCCTTCAATCAAATAAATTGTCTGCGTTTCGGCGAACCGCTGCATATCTTTGTGCCGCTCGATTTCATTTGCCACATATTCTTCAATGATCTTGAACGACTGCTTTTGAGCGGCAAATTCCTTGAGTTCGGCTTTCACCTGCGCAATTTCGGCGTGAAGTTCCTGAAGGCGCTGCCGCAAGCGAACAAGTTCATCAGGAATGCGCTCCGAAAATGACGACAAATCAAGCGAATCGAATCCGTGCTGATCCAAAATCGCCGGAATATCACAGACGTGCTCATTACGGGGATGGTAATACATGAAAAACAGATAGACTAACTGTCCTTCAGCGCCGACTTCTTCCCAGTAAATTCGGTCTTCGCACTCGCGCAATGCCAGACGCAGCGGCTCAAGCTGCTCTTTGCGCAAGCGTCCGATCATCGGCTTCGCCCAGGTCATTTCGTGGATTTCACGCAATGGAAAGGGGAGCGACGACAGGATCGTCAATTCATGAATATCATCACGCACCCAGCCTGCTTCTTCTTCGAGATGCTTGATGTTTTCGGTGAGTTCGTGCAGGCGATGCGCAACGGCGGAAAAATCGAAGGTGTCGCGCACGCGGGCGAGTTCCTGACGAGGAAGGCGTTCTTTCAGCGTGATGAAATTTTCGATAAATTCGCGTCCGCTGTTATCATATTGCGCAAGAAGTTCCTGCGCTCGCAAGATTTCCCGCAATTGCGTGTCGAGCGCGGCGATGTTCTGGGCGCTCTCCGCCGCAATCGGGCTGAGGCGCGACGGCTCAGCCTGATCGGTCACTTCAACCGCCTGAATCACGCCAAGATCGTATATGCGTTGAATAACCGCATCGCCATATTCGTCATGAATGACAATATGCGCCTTTACCATGCGAGCGACAGCCATAGGCTATTTTTTACTCCTGAGCGCTTCCCCGAATTTCGCAACGACAAACGCGATCATCTGTTGGCGACGACGATTCGCAAGCGCCGCGTCATTTGCAATGTCTTGCTGCATGCGCTGTTGCAGCGCCGCAACCTCTTGCTCGATGTCTTTCATGCCTTGTTCAAGAAGGTGTTTTGCGCTGTTTCGCGCCTCTTCTTCGCGTTTGATATGCGCTTCGACGGCCTGGCGGCGGGCGTTGTGAAGGAGGGTTTCCGCTTGCATTCGCGCGTCATGGACAACCTGGTTGGCTTGCTGCTCGGCATCGGTAATTTGACGAAGCACATCTTCTTTCATAATCCGCTCCTGCTGCAATTCTCGTTTCCATGAGAGATTTTCCGTCCAATTATAAAAAATGACGGCAAAGAAGTCAAACAAAAAATCATCAAGAAACGCATGTTCTGCGAGTTCAGCCTGTGAATAGCGGTTCTTGGAATTTTCATCGTTGGCAACGCTTCCAATTCCAGCGAGAGCGCTAAAACTATAGATACGAGCAGTGGTTTTTAGTAACTAATGTTACGCAACGCCGCCGACAATTCCCCTCCTGGGAGGGGCAAGGGGTGGGTGGTGTCCTGTGCGGCGTCTTCGTGTCCACCACCCACCCCCAACCCCTCCCAGGAGGGGAGTTTGCGGCCATTTGTATTGAACCTGCTGCGTAACATCAGTTAGTTAGGTTTTTATTGATGACAGGAGATACACGAGCGCTGCCCGGCACGCTCGCTTTTCAGGAGAATAGATATGCAGCGCGATGAGATGCAGTTTTCAACGTTGCTCCTGGCAACGGATAACCCGATGGGGGTTGCTCCGTTTGCCGATTATCTCCGTTTCCGAGGGCTTTCCGTGCTGATTTTGAATAACGGCCATGACGCGATAAAATACGCGAAGGAAGAGCCGGTTGATCTGCTTCTGTTGGATGTCTTTCTGCCAGGCTTGAATGGATTTGATATCTGCCGCCAGTTGAAAGACGCTCCGGAGACCAGCCATATTCCGGTTATCTTCATGAGCGCCATGACGGAAACGGTTGATAAAGTCAAAGGATTCGAAGTCGGAGGCGTAGATTATATCATCCGGCCATTTCAATATGAAGAGGTCTTTGCCCGCATTTCAACCCATCTGCGGATGAGAAGCTTGCAGAAACGCCTGCAAGAGCAAAATGAGCGGTTGCAGCAGGAAATCGCCGGGCGCGAAGGCATGGAACGCGCCTTGCGAGAAAGCGAAGAACGCTTCCAGATGCTGGCAGAAGCAACCTTTGAAGGCGTGATTGTGCATGACAAAGGCGAAATTCTGGAAGTGAACCCGGTAATGGAAACGCTCTTCGGCTATCATCGCGACGAATTGATCGGCCATAACGCGCTGGACTTGATGATGGCGGAGCTTGAGCATGGGATTTTGAGCAATATCCGCACGGAATTCGAAAACCTCACGGAAGGCGAAGGCATTCGGAAAGATGGCCGCACCTTTCCGGTCGAAATTCAGACCAAAGAAATGCCGTATCAGGGGCGGCAGGTGCGCGTGGCGGCGATACGGGATGTGACCTGGCGCAAACAGGCGGAAACCGCGCTCTTAGAATCGCAGAAATACGCTCGCGGGATCATTGAATGCTCGCTCGATATGATTATTACGGTAAACAAAGACCGAAAAATCGTTGAGTTTAATCACGCGGCAAGTCAGGTCTTCGGCTATCAAAAGGACGAAGTCGTCGGGCAAAACATCGGAATGCTGTATGCGTCGCCTGAAGAATCTCATGAAATCCAACGACTGATGCAGCAACATGGGCAACTGAGCCGGGAAGTGATGAACCGGCGCAAAAATGGCGAACTTTTTCCCTGTCTGCTTTCCGCTTCGACGCTGTATGACGCCAATGGAAAAGTGTTCGGCGTGATGGGGATTTCGCGAGATATTACTGAGGTAAAAAAGGCGCAGGCCGAACTTCTCGCCGCGCATAACGAATTAAAAGAAAAAAATGCGCAATTAAAGGAGTTAAACGCCAGCAAAGATCGCTTTTTCTCGATTATTTCTCACGACTTAAAAAATCCATTCAGCGTGCTCTTAGGCTTTGCCGAATTGTTGGCGCTCAATATTGATCGCTACGACAAAGAACGCATCCGCAACCTCGCGCAGCGACTCTTTGCCTCGGCAGGGCGCTTGTATGCGCTGTTAGAAAACCTGCTCACCTGGTCGAAAATTCAGCGCGGCTTGATGGATTGCGTGCCAAAACCACTGCGCTTGCGTGAGATTGCGGCGGAAAATGTTGAACTTTTCCAGCCCCAGGCCGAAAAGAAATTGATTTCTCTCCGCAACGAAGTTCTTGAGCAGGCATCTGCCTATGCTGATGAAAGCATGGTCAGCACGGTGTTCCGCAATCTGATTTCGAACGCCATCAAATTTACCGCGGCTGGCGGCAGCGTGACGATTGCAAGCGGTTCTCAGCGCGACGGATTCATTGAAATCATCATTGCGGACACTGGCGTCGGCATTCCGGCTGAGATGCTGCCCCGTTTGCTGAAACTTGACGCGCAATATACGCATATCGGCACGGCAGGCGAAGAAGGAACAGGCTTAGGCTTAATTCTCTGCCGCGAATTGGTCGAGCAAAATGGCGGGACGATCTGGGTGGAAAGCAAGCCGGGCAAAGGCTCGACCTTTCATTTCACGCTGCGCGTCGCCGCCGCATGAAAGAGATTCCCCTGCCAGAGCGCAGGGCTGTGAAGTTCTCTTGAACGTGTCATTGCGAGGAGCGACAACGACGCAATCTCACAGGAAGCAGGGATTGCTTTGTCGCTGACGCTCCGCGCAATGACAGAACTTCAGTGGTATTACTCGAAGTAAATTTGGCGATCTTCGCCTGACCGCGCGTCTTTACGAGTGGCATTACATCAGCGGCCCGCGATACTGGTAACAATATTCGCGCGGTTCTGTCCCTTTTCTGAAGGATTCGCGAATCGTTTCGCCGCATCCCTGCGCGGCGAGCAGCCCGGTTTTCGCGTCAATTTCCACGACGCTGATGCCGGACGGCACGGGAAAATCTTCAATCGGCAGGTCTTTGTGCGCTTCCCGCATCAAGTCAATCCAGATCGGCAGCGCGACTTTGCCGCCCGTTTCTTTCGGGCCAAGCGATTTGCGGTTTTCGTCATAGCCGACCCAGACGCCAGCGACGACCGACGGCGAATAGCCGATAAACCAGGCGTCGGTGCTGTCGTTCGTTGTGCCGGTTTTTCCGGCGAGCGGACGGCCTAGTTCTTTCGCCGCTTCTGCTGTCCCTTCTTCGACAACCCCTTTCATCATCGAAACCATCAGATAATTGATGTCTTCGGGAATCACCTGGCGGGCGCGCGGCACATTTTCTTCCAGCACATTCCCGTCATGATCAAGCACTTTGGTCACAAAGACCGGCTCGACATGATAGCCGCGATTCGCAAACGCGCAATAGGCCGACACGATTTCCTCCAGATAGACATCCGATGCGCCGAGTGCTAACGAGGGATAGGCGTTCAGATACGAGGTGATGCCTAACTTTCGCGCGGTATCTACAACCGCGCGCGGGCCGACTTGCATGATCAACTTGGCGGAAATCACGTTCAACGAATTTGCCAGCGCCTGGCGCAGCGTCACCGGGCCTTTAAAATTTGCGGAAAAATTTTTCGGCGCCCAGGTTGTGCCACGCTGTTTATCAAGCACGACCTCATACGGCGCGTCGTTGATAACACTGGCAGGCGTAAAGCCGCGTTCCAATGCTGTCAGATACACAAACGGCTTGAAGGATGACCCCGGTTGCCGCAACGCTTGCGTCGCCCGATTGAATTTGCTGCGATAAAAATCGTATCCGCCGACCATCGCCAGCACATGCCCGTTGCGGGGATCAATCGCCATCAACGCGCCTTCGACAATCGGTTCGAGATCGAGCGTCAACTGCGCGGTCTGCTTCGCCTCATCCACGTCTTTGACATTCACCAAAATAATATCATCCGCCTTGACCAGCTTGCTTGGCTCTTTGGTCGAAATGACGCCGGTATACTCCCCCATCTGCACGATAATAGCATCAACGCGGACTTCTTTGACGATACCATGAATCAAATCCCCTTTTTTCGGAGGCTTGCGCCATTCCAACTCTCGAAAATCAGCGATGCGCTCCTGACGTTTTTCGGGCGAATCGTCGCGATCATACAATTTGAAACCATAGCGCTTTTGCAGGTTGCGCAGATGCTTTTGCAGCAATTCCTCTGCTTTGTTTTGCAGCCGCAAATCCACGCTGGTATAGACTTCCAAACCTTCCTGATAAACGCGATAACCATACTGCTCTTCGAGATATTGGCGCACATATTCGACAAAATACGGCGCTTTGTTGATCTGGCGCTCTGGAAGTTGCTGTTTCTCGAACGGCTTTTGATACGCAATCTCAGCCTGCTCCGGCGAGATAAAACCTTCAGCCACCATGCGATCCAGCACATGCTTCTGGCGTTTTTTGGCCTGCTCAGGGTTGCGCAGCGGCGAATGCGAGTTCGGACGCTGAAGAATTCCGGCCAGCATCGCACATTCACCCAAATCAAGCTGTTCCACCTCTTTGCCGAAATAGACTTTTGCGGCAGACCGAAGGCCATACGCGCCATGCCCCCAATAGTATTGATTCGCATACAATTCGAAAATTTTCTTTTTCGCCGCCTCTTTATTTGGTAATAATTTGCGGTATTTTTGCTCAATTTCGATGGCCAGCATCATCTCTTTCACTTTGCGCGGAATTTTCTTCTCCGGGCTTAAAAACAAGAGCAAAATTCGGATTTAAATCCAGCCGCCGCAAGCCGTCCCCTTCCTGCCTCACAAAATTGACCGCCGATCCGTCGAAGTTGAAATAGAGAGGCCCGAACAGCGGTTCCGCAAACATTGTATACCGGATCTCCGGCAGTTTCTGAATCGTGTTGCGATTGGACTGTGTAAGATCCGTAGAGTACTGGCCTAAGAGGTACAGTATCGAGGTGTTCCATCGCTCCGTGAGGAAAACATTCGAGTCAAGGTAGGGTCTGGACTTGTTTTCCAGCTGTTTGTCAAGATCGTAGTAATAATGCTGATCGCTCACAAGGTTAACGTCGAGGCTTCCTGAAAAGTCCTCCGTAAATTCTTCGCGGTGTTTCAGCAGAAGTTCCCATCGTGATTCATTTGTCTCATGTCCAAACCGTGCATCGCGGATTTCGCCTGTACGAAACATGTTCCAAAATTTTCCGTAAATCTGGCCGGATGATTCTATGGAATTCATATATCGGAATTCTAGGCCCGTACCGTGCCCTGTGTTAGCCCGGTAATCAGAATAGACTGTCATATCCTTATAGTCTGATATCGCCCAGAAAAACGCGTTTTGAATACTGAAACCGTCAAGACTGCTGTTGCCGACCATGGGGACCAGAAATCCGGTCTGCCTTTTTACCGGGAAGAGAAAATAGGGGGTATAAAACATCGGCAGCCCCAACATGTTAAAAGATACGCCCTTTGCGGTGGCGTACCGGTCCATGTCGACATCAAGCTCGCTCGCCTTCAGATACCATTCGTTTTCATCGCAGGTCGTGATTGCGCCTTTTTCCACGTGATAAACGGTTTCCGACCGCCGCTCTATCACGTCTCCCTTTACATGAAGATTCTCTTTCTGTTTGAAAATCTCACCTTTGTACATGACGCCGGACCGCGTATTAATATTCACTCGCAGGCTGTCGGCCCGGGTGGAGTCTCCTTTATCCTGCAGGAACACCTTGCCTTCGGCCATGGCTTCGCCTGTTTTATTGTTCAACACTACTTTGTCTGCTTCAAGCCGCATGCCCTCGTACTCGATTTTAACATGTCCTGCAGCGNACGAACCCACCCCTTGCCCCTCCCAGGAGGGGAATTGTCGGCGGCGCTGCGTAACATCAGTAACTAATTACGATTTATGCCAGAGATTCTAAATATGAGGTTTTTACGTTTTGTCAGACAACTCCCGCTCAGCACTGACGTGTTTACACTGTTCGTAAAGAGTTTCAGGCGCAATATCCACGCCGTTCGGCCAGGCAATCGTTCCGCCTTCGATTCGGGCTTGTTGAAAAAACGCCGGGGTCGCAAGCGGCTGAAAGACTTTTCCCCGTTTAAGATATGGGGAAAAGTCAATATCTCTTTCTGTGCCGTCATCAAAAACGATATGATACACGTATTGAGATTTATATTCGAGATGCGTTATGTCATTCATGTTCCACATAGTCATTCTCTGCTTGGCAATTCAGCATACAGCGCCGCGTGACTTCCCAGGCGATCAGGCGCGGCGGGGTGAGGAGGGATTGTTTTGTCATTTAAAGTTCACCTTCCATCAGCGTACGCAATTCCGTCTCTGAAATTTCTGTTCTTGGAACGAGCTCGTAACGCTTTTCCTCTACAATATTAAGTCTCAAAAGATCATCTTCTTCAGTAACAGCCAGTTCCAAAATAGCCACACCGTTGCCGCTCATAAATTGCAATGCGATAGGTTTACAGATGGCATTAGGATAGCGTTCTTGACATAAGACAATATCTTGCATGACCTGAACGATGCCGAATTTATCACCTGGCGACTTTGCCTGGCACGGCAGCACGAAATGCGTACCTCTCTTATTGATGCCTACATAGATTTCATCAACTTCCACCTGCCCAATCTCGCTCACTGTCGTCCGTAAATGATTTTGAATCGAATAACACGTTATTCCGGTAAATATATCAACAAGCCGATTATATCTGGCGCGAGTCAACAACGCTTGTTCATCTGTGCCGGGCGCATACTGGCGTAAAATCTCTGGCGTTGCGTCAGGTATTTTTTACTGGTTTGATGTGTGGATTCGGATGAATTTTTCCGGGTACGGCAAGTCGAAACTGATAGGCTCCGACTCCCGTGCCAACGATAATCCATTCTGCTTCTTCCGGGGCGATACATTGGATACTGTTTGGCAGTTCCCGTCGAAACCGAAATGCGTATGGAATATCTCCCAGGTTCTTTATTCTTTCGAACCCTAATGCCTCAGACGCGTGGACAAGTTCTTCTCGATTAAACGGTACGCGCGCCATGTCAGGTTGATAATTTTGTTTAAACACCCATTCGATAATCTGTTCGTATTTTCCCATACCGTTCAGAACTCCAAATTGATCAATATGTCGTTATCTTGTTCCAGGCCATCGTAACACAACGACTTCTTCACGTAACTCACTCTGAGTGGCGGTGGCAAATCGGGTGCGAAACAAGTCAATTCGTTCGACTTGATAACCTTGCCTTTCAGCGATTTCTGCCAAAATTTGACCAGTGCGAATCATGACCTGTAAATACGAGGCTTGATCACCAACGACATATGCCAATTTCGCTCCTGGCTTCAGAACTTTTGTGAGTTCGGAAAGATGACGCGCCATCCCCCCGAAATATAATTTAGTCACTCGCGCATACAGTTTTTCGAAACCCGACGTTTTGCTGAGTTCGATCCGGCGGGCTTCGATAGCTGCGGCCAATCGTTGTATTTCTTGAATATCAGCGACCCACGCATCATCATTGTCAGAGGTGTACACGCCTCGCGTATTCGACCGGAGCAACGTTTTTTTGAAGCCGCGAAGATGCGCCATATCTTCGAAAAAGCCTAACACGACCGATTCAAGGCGTGTGGTGCGCGTATAGTCTTTTTCATTCGGATATGGAGGCGATGTGATGACTGCGTCAATAGATTTTTCTTTCACAGCTCTGGTTGGCTCTCTTGCGTCAGCTAAACAGATCGTTGTTTGTGGATAATTTCTGTCGGCTACCAATTTCAAATCGTCAACCATTTTTTTGATTTCATGTTTCCACGCAGCAATAACCGGCGCATCTTTTTTGATTTTTCCGATGCCGACTTCCGGCCCGAAACGGAGGTTTCCGATATTTGTCACCAACGCATTGCCAAGCGCTAAGATGCCGTATTTATGGGCGGGAGCACCTTGATATCGGTTAATCTGCTCAAGGATCACAAGGGATTTATGCAGCGGCAGCGGACTGATAGAATCCTTGATCAGCGCTCGCATGGCCTGTTCATCAAGCCTCATCAACCGAACATCCGGCGCATACGTTAACGTTCGGTCATCAATGCCTTGATTCGCCAATTCAGCGTAGGCGTTCTCTGAAACGTCGGCTGCAAATAACGCTAATTCATCAGGATCAATATCCCAATTCGTTTTGACCGTAGAAGCAAAATACGGAAATGGGTTTGCCTCCAATCCGATGGCGTTGATTCCATGCAATTTCGATTCGACGATTGTCGTGCCTGTGCCGCAAAATGGGTCTAACAGCGTAGAGTGTTCATCCAATCCGAAATCGCGGATATAATCGCTGACAAGATGAGGCGGGTACGACAATACAAAGCGATACCAGTCATGAAATGCGCGATCTTCATGACTGATAGAATTATTATTGTTGCGAATGACTTCCGATTTATCGAATGATGACCGACCTTCGGACGGCAAGGTCAGCGGAAGTGAATATTGAAGAGCTTGTGCTTGCATTTGCATTGATCAATCACGCACGGCAATATATTTGATGTTGAGCTTACAGAGTTCAGAGGGCGTGATATGTCACGCCTCGTGTCAGCCTTATGAACGCGCCGACACAATTTCCTGACCGCGCTCGCGTAGCAGGAATTGCTGGATAAAGTCCACGATCTGTTCGTGTTCCTCGTCGCCGCGCCCTGCAACGCGAATCGGCTTGCCAAAAAAGAACACCACTTTTTTCGATACGTCAATCTTACCGAAATCTTTCAGTTTCTTGCCGTTCTGCCAAGCATCGGTGACGAGTGCGACCGGCACAATCGGCACATTGGCACGTTTGGCGAGCTTCACGCCGATGGAGTTGAACTCCGCCGGATCAAACGTCGCGGTGCGGGTGGTTTGCGGAAACACGATCAACGAGATTCCGGCCTGCAAGCGTTCTAAGCCGCCTTCCATCATCACCTTAAAATCCTGCCGGACGTTGGTGCGCGTCACGGCAATCGGGTCAATCGAGCGCATAACATGGCCGAAGACCGGATAGGTCAGCAGCCCTTCTTTCACGACAAAGGTGCAATTTTTGATCGGTTGCACAATCGCGGGAAGCACCATCGTTTCCAACACGCTCATGTGATTGCCGATGACGAGACACACGCCGTCTGCGGCTTGCAGATGCTCGACGCCGCGCACTTCAATCTGGATGCCGACGCTTTCTAAGGCGCGGATAATCTCCATCGAACTGAGCACCCATTCCGTTTTCGGATACTTCCCGTGTTTGGCTTTGACGCTCGCTTTATACACAATCGCCATCATTTTTATGTAAAAGGTCAGTGATGGAGATGCTTTGGCGAATAATGACGGTGAAATGGCTGGCGTATGATACATATTGTCTTGATAGGTCAAATGTCCAAACGTTTTGGTTTCCATGAGTTGTCGCCGCGAAACACGCGAAAGACCATTTTTTGCCCAGACCTCACAGGTCTCCAAGACCTGTGAGGTCTTTTGATTTTCGTGTATTTCGCGTGTTTTGTGGTTAATAAATTTATCAGAAAAACCCTGGCAGGGTTGTGTTCGCGTTTGATGGATACTACTATTTGGAGAGAGTGGGAGTTCTGTCAATAAATTCTCTCGGTATGTCGAAAAATTCGAGCTTATGTCAGGCGATGCGTCGGGCGCGGCATGGCGGGATGAAAAGCGGAAATGCGGCCTTCCTGAACGGCAAATTCTCCCTGCTGCGCGGCGTGATTGATGGCGTCGCGGACAAGCTGGCGCAACGCTTGCGCTTCGGTTTCGACGCGAGCGTTAATCAAGAGTGTGAAGCGCGTATCCGGCGTTTCAGGGAGCGCCTCTTCCCAGTCAGGGGCGGCGAGCGTCACGAAACTGATTTTTTGCTCATACGTGTCCCCTTTTGCCAGAAATTTGACATGCCCGATAGGGGCGTTCTGACGCCGCAGCGCGTCAATAATCGCGCCGATCAGCAGCAGCAGCGCGGCGCGTCCCTGACCTGGCGGCACGACAAATGAGATGTCCTGATCCAGCCATGCCAACTTCGCTTCTCCGCCGCCATAGCGGGCGTAATCAATTTCCAATGATTGTTCTGGAAAACCGCGTGATATTGTTTCTAATTCATGCAGCCAGGCCGAGACGCTGTTTGACTCAAGCGAATTTTGCAGGCGAAACGAAGCTGCGGGGAAATGCCTTTGCGCAAGGTGTTCGAGTTCGGTGCGGTCTTCGGCGTTCAGCAAGTCGGATTTATTCATCACAATCAGCCCGGCCTCTTCAAGCTGTTTATCGAAAATATAGCAGACATCATCGCTGAATACGAGCGGCAGCCCGCGCAATCGCCGCAGCAGCAGGCGGCTGTCGGCAAAAACGGTCAGCACGAGTTGCTCATACGGAATATGGCGGAAGGTGGAAAGCGGTTTTAGCACAGTCGCCACGACATCCGCGCATGAGCCGACCGATTCGGCGAAAATGACATCCGGCGCTGCGTCTGCGTTCAACTTCTCCAGATGAGTTTCCAAATCATCGTAATTGCAGCAGAAACAGCCGCCGCTGACCTCAACCGTCGGGATGTCGTTCAGGCTGACGAAGGCGGTATCTACCAGATATTTGCCCTGATCGTTCGTCACCACGCCGACCCGCTTCCCTTGCCGGAGAAGTTGTTTCGCCGCGCTGATAATCGCGGTCGTTTTTCCGCTTCCTAAAAATCCGCCAACAATATAGATATTCATGAGTCTTCACCCTCGTAGAGACGCACGGCCGTGCGTCTCTACGCTGTTTCGATTATCCGCGCAATTCTTTAATCCATTCTTTCACAACTTCGACGGACGGCACGCGCCCAACGGTTTTGATGCGTTCCCTGAACGAAATCACGGCGGGCGTGGCGGCGACGCCGTATTTGGCGATTTCCTGCGGATCGCTCACGCGCGTCAGTTCGACGGTGCTGCCGAGTTCTAACACCGCTTGCTGCACATGCTTCCAGGCTTCATCGCAGGCGGGATCGCCCGCTGCGCCGAGGACAAGCAGATGCCCATGCGCCTGACGCAGTCGGATCGCGAAACGCTCGTTAATGCGCTTCTGAATTGCTTGAATCAGCTCTTCCCGCGGCGGAATCGTGCTGACAAACGTGATTTGTCCGTCAATGCAAATCGTCGGGACGTTTTTCACCATCAGGCCAAGCATAAATTCAACCGCCTCTTTTTCCTTGATTTTATGTTCGCGCCAGAGGATGAGATCGCCGAAATAGTCGGCGACATCCCGCACGGCTTCCACCATGTACTGACACGGAGCGCAGGCTTCGGAATCGAGCGTGATGATGTCCACCACCACTTTCGACGCCATGCCATATTCGCTGAAATCGAGTTCGCTTTTGATTTCCTGGCGGGTTTCCAGCAATTTCCGGGCGACTTCACGCTTGTAGGGATCATGCACGATTTCGGCGATGGCTCGAAGATTCTCAGGCGGCACGCCAGACGGAAGATCGCAGCCCGGCGCTAAAATATAGCCGGTTGAGCCGCCGCGATCCATCGTTTCGATGGTATGACGGCGGGCGTCGTCTTCGCTTCCCATCAGCAGCACGACCGTCAATTGCAGATTACCGCCAAACGAAATGCCGTATTTTTCAGCCATATCTCGCACAAATTCCAGCGGAATATTTTCATCAACGGAAATATTGTCCGGCTTACACTGACACATGACTTCGACATTTTTCTGGGCATGACCGCAGACGAAAAACGACGAAAACGCGCCGAGCTGGCGGATATAGTCGAATAATTCTGTTGAAAACGGCGAGACAAATTGCTTGAACGCTTTCGGCGAAATTTGGCTCGTCATCGGGTCAACCGAGGCGACGATGTCGCAGCCCGCTTCAATATACATCCGCGCCATCTCTTTGGCGACGCGGGTGCAGAATGCCATCAATTCGTTGATTTCGTCCGGCTTGTCGTACATCTCCATGAAGATGCTTGTTCCTTTCAGATGCAAGGCAAGCGTAAACGGCCCGGTAATCAGGCCATACAACGCAACATCGTGTTTGTCGGCTTTCAGCAGGCGGATCGCCTTGAGCATTTCAGGAATGCGGCCAGAGGTCGCGGCCAGCATCTGCAAATCGCTCAACGATTTCTGCTCTAAAATATGATCCACAACTGCGGGCGGATTCTCTTTCGCCCATTGCAGCTTGCAGCCGAGCGCTTCGGCTTCGATTTGCAGGTCGAACATGACCGGAATGCCGTCTGGCTGGTATTGCGTGATCGCTTCGCGGATGCCCTGCGCGATCAGATCGCCTGATTGCAGGTATTCGTCAGCGGTCTTGCCGATTAATTTGCCGCCATGACAGCCGACGAACGGCAGCCAGGGGACGCGGTCAGTCGCTTTGCGCTGCAAGGCGTCGAATAAAAGTTGTTTTCCCATACGATCTCCAGCATGAACGTAGGTCGAAACTGAAGTTTCGACCTACGTGTTATGCGTTCGCTCCAGTCGAAATTTTGGCGTTGCGAGCGGCAGACGGCCCGTCCTGCGCGTATAAATCCGCGCCGATTTCTTTGGCAAATTCCTGGGTAATTGGCGCTCCGCCGACCATCACTTTGACGCGGTCCCGCACGCCAGCCGCTTTCAGCGCTTCAATCGTCGTTCGCATCGCGGGCATGGTGGTCGTTAAGAGGGCGCTCATGCCGATAAAGCCGACATCGTGCGTTTTCACCGCATCCACAAATTTTTCCGGCGGCACGTCCGTGCCTAAATCAATGATTTCGAAGCCCGTCCCTTCCAGCATCATCGCCACCAGATTTTTGCCGATGTCATGCAGATCGCCTTTCACCGTACCAATCGCGATTTTGCCAAGCGGCTTGACATCGGCGTCTTTCAATTTCGGTTTTAAAATCGCCACGCTCGCTTGCATGGCGCGGGCGGAGATCAGCATTTCCGGCACAAAATATTCCCCTTCTTCAAATAAGCGCCCAACTTCCGTCATCGCGGCAATTAAGCCCTTGTTCAGAATTTCCGCCGGGGCAATCCCTTCTGCTAACGCTGCATTAACGCCAGTTGTCGCGCCGTTCAGATTGCCATCAATCACGCTTTGATAAATTGTGTCTAAAATTGCCATAACAATATTGCGCCTTCTTCTTGAGTAGAGGAGAAATTTTTCAAATACTACAAGAAGGTATGCGTAGATGTAAAAATATCGTTGATAAAAATGGAAAAATACGCACGATACTGAACTCATGTTATGCAGGATAAAATAACGTGAATTCTAGATGAGAGCAGACATCAAAAGTTCGAGCGTGGCGAAAATCTTCTCCAACGCTCGCGTTAAAATAATACAAACTTCTACGCATAAGTTTGTCAAGATATTTTATGGATATTTTATAATTCGTAACTACACAGCCTATGTTGTATTGGGGAGAGCCTTGAAGGTGTTTGTCAAGGCTTCAAGGACGTTCTTCCCCTGTTTTTTGATCGTTGAAATAAAGCCACGAATGCGACAGAATGCGCGGGTACCC
>DF820460.1:439766-441556 GCA_000739515.1 Candidatus Moduliflexus flocculans | reverse complement strand
CCCCCCAACAGGTCTTCGATCATCCGAAGGGCTTGCGGCAGATCTTCAATGGTAGAGACGACAATGACAGGTGTTTCCATAGAACATTTTTATACTCGTGTTTCTTGACTAAAATCAAGTAAAATTTTATCAGAATATGATGCCTGTGTAGTTACTATAATTCAATCAAAAGGGGAGCAATAAGCGCATCAAATCACAATAATCAAGAGGAGTGAACATAACAGCAAGGGTTTGCATTCAAGGAGTTTCTGAGTTCATACCGCGAGCGTCCTCGTCCGCAAGACGGGCGAACGAAGGCGTTCGCAGTACAGGCGCATCCGTCAAGCAAACCGTGTAAAAGCGCAATTTATGTGGCAAAGCCCGACGTTTACCACATAATATTCTCCTGGCTGAAACATTACGCGCAATACGGAATCAGCTCGCAGAGCGCTTTGAGATTCTCATGCGGCGTGCCTGAGGGAATTTCGCATCCGGCGCAGACCATATACCGATTCCCGACCGCCTGATACGCCGCCTGCATCGTTTCGCGGATCACCTGAGGTCTGCCATATAACACGCCGCCTGCCGGATCAATATTTCCGGCGATTACGACATCTGTGCCAACGGCGGCGCGGGCAGCCTTCATATCCACCATATAATCCACATCTAAAATATTAATAGGAAGACCGGCAATCCCCGGCAGGAGGTGCGTGATATTGCCGCAGATATGCAGCCGAACATACGCGCCCATATCGCGAATCGCCTGGACTAATCGCTGTTCGCGAGGCTGAATCAGGCGATTGTAGAGGCGCGGCGACACTTGACTGGCAATCGCGTCGCCAATTCCAATCGTGTCAGCGCCCGCTTCAATCTGAGCGCGAGCAAACTCAATCGCCACCTCTACGCAGAGGTCCATCAACGTTTCGCAAAAGGGTTGGTCATCAATTAAATCCACTAAAAAGGCGGAGACGCCGCGCACGTCCGCCGCTTCCGCCGCCGGGCCTTCAATCCAGCCGAGAATGGAATATTCCCCCTGCGCCTGCTCTTTGTAGGCACGAATGGCGTTGACGCGATCTAACATGCGTCCGGCCTGCGGATTAGGGCGGGGCAGGCTGGTAATATCTTTCGTTCCTTCCAGCGGCGGACGCAGGCATTTCGGCACGCCGTCCCGCTGGTATTGGATTTCCGCGCCAAAGCCGTGCGTTTCCCGATATGGGTCGGATATGGCGCTGACCTGATCCATGCCGAAATCCTTCGCGCAACGCAGATTCGCTTCTACTAACACGCGATAATCCGACGCAAACGCGCCATAATTCGAACCGATATATTCTGCCGCAAATCGCATCAAAATCGGGATGCGCGGCACAATATCCGCCGGTTTCCCCTGCATCACCTGCATATACCGTTCATAACTATTCATAATATACCTCCCTAATAGATTTTCATGCACTATAGGGTCGAAACCCTCGTTTCGACCTACATAATAGCTCCTTTGTTGACATTATGATAGAGCAGATTCGACAGCGAACTCCCCATATTTTCTCCTTTTGATTTTCATCTGTTTTCGGTTTTTAGGGGTTGAACCCCCAGGCTATATTACGCCGCCTTTTCAGGGAGAAATTTCCCAGGCGGTGAACGGTTGTTGAATGTTAAGAACTCATGTTACGCAGCCGATTCGAGACGAATGACCGCACACTCCCCTCCGGGGAGGGGTTGGGGGTGGGTTCTTGACACGAGCAATCACTCACGGACGAACCCACCCCTTGCCCCTCCCAGGAGGGGAATTGTCGGCGGCGCTGCGTAACATCAGT
>DF820460.1:416246-439711 GCA_000739515.1 Candidatus Moduliflexus flocculans | reverse complement strand
GGGTTCTTGACACGAGCAATCACTCACGGACGAACCCACCCCTTGCCCCTCCCAGGAGGGGAATTGTCGGCGGCGCTGCGTAACATCAGTTAAGAAATTCATTCGGTGATGCCGCGCAAAACCCAACCAGCCCCTCCCCAGCAGGGAGGAGTGCGTTCCCCCTTCTCCTTCGGAGAGGGGACAGGGGGGGAGGTGAAAAGAATGTTTACCGAATGAAATTCTTCATCTTCATCAACCGTTCACCGCCTTAGTGAATAATACTCGGAACGACTGGCAGCAATGTCAAGGTTTTCGTATAAATACGGAGAATTCGCCGATGCCTTGCTCTGAAATTTTCCCTGGCAGAATCGCGAAGCGCTTGTGGCAACAGCAAAAAATATTGACAATGTTCTGGTTATTATAGATGCGAGCATTAAAAGTTAATATGGCGCAGACCTCGCAGGTTTTTAAAACCTGTGAGGTCTTAATAAATATCAGTGCTCGCATCTATAAAAAACTACACACGTTCTAATGATCTATTGGCACTAAAACATAAGAGACGAGGAAGCGGTGTCTGCCTTTCCAATCAATGGGACATGAGCGATGTCTGAAAACAAGATTACCTTAGCGCATGGCAGCGGCGGACAACTGACACACGAGTTGATCAAGCATCTGTTCGTCCGCTATTTTGCAAATCCGCATCTCTCGCGCTTGACGGATGCGGCAGTGCTGTCGCTTCCTGATTTGCGGGTCGCAATGACGACTGACAGCTACGTGATCCGTCCGCTGTTTTTTCCGGGCGGGAACATCGGCAAGCTCGCCGTCTGCGGCACGGTGAACGATTTGGCGGTGATGGGCGCGAAGCCGCTCTATCTGACGTGCGGCCTGATCATCGAGGAGCAATTCGACTACGAGACGCTGGAACAGATTGTCGCGTCAATGGCGCACACGGCGCGGGACGCGGGCGTCAAAATCGTGACCGGCGACACGAAGGTCATTGAGCGCGGCAATGGGGACGGCCTCTTTATCAATACCGCTGGAATCGGCGTCTGTGAGTATCAATTTCCGCCAGCTATCGAAATCGGTGACAAGATCGTCATCAACGGCACGCTCGGCGACCATGAAATCGCAGTGCTTTCCGCTCGGCAGAATTTAGGATTCGATTTCGAGGTCGCGAGCGATTGCGCCCCGTTAGCCGATTTGATCGTGCATGTGCTGAAGGCGCATTCGTCCGTCAAATTCATGCGCGACCCGACACGCGGCGGATTAGCGATGGTGTTGAATGAAATTGTCGAAGAGCAGCCGTTCGGCATTGCTCTTGACGAGACTGAAATTCCGCTCAAAGACGCGGTGCGAGGAATCTGCGCGGTGTTAGGTTTCGACCCGCTCTATCTTGCCAACGAAGGAAAAGTCGTGATGGTGGTCAACGCCGACGACGCGCCCCGCTTAGTTGACACGATGCGGGCGCATCCGTTGGGGCGGGACAGCCGCATCATCGGCGAAATCGTTGACGCGCCGCAGGGCATGGTCTATCTGCGCACAACTATCGGCGGCAAGCGCATCGTGGATATGCCCGTCGGCACGCAACTTCCAAGAATCTGTTAAGCGCGCAGGCAACATCAAGCAGCACTCCCCGCCCGTCGAACAATCCCCTGCTGATATTATCCCAACGGTGTTTGAAGAGATCATCAATCCCGTAGGACGCCCGCCGGGGCGTCTCTGCGATGATAAAACGAAGGTGATCTTTTTTAGGGAAAACGATTGAATTTGATCCTCAAGATGTTATGGGGCAAATTTTTTTCGTTCCCTTGCCAATATTAATGCGCTTCGTCCCAGTTTTGACCGTAATGCGCTTCGACGTTCATCGGCACGTTTAATTTTAAGACGGACGACATCTGCTCCACAACGAGATCGCGCACGGCGTCAGCTTTGGCTTCCGGCACTTCGAACACGAGTTCGTCATGCACTTGCAAAATCATCCGCACATCGGGGAAATCCTTCGAAATGCGTTGATGCAGCGCGATCATCGCGAGTTTCATCATGTCCGCCGCCGTGCCCTGAATCGGCGTGTTGACGGCAACGCGCTCGGCGAATTGGCGGACGCTGCCGTTTTTGCTGTTGATGTCGGGAATATAGCGAATCCTGTTCAGCAGCGTCGTGACGTAGCCGTCTTTCTGCGCCTGCTTGATCGTCTCGTCCACAAACCGCTGCACGCCCTTATAAAAGTCGAAATAGCCATCAATATACCGTTGCGCGGCGGCGTGCGGCACATTCAAATCTTTGGCGAGACTGAAGGCGCTGATGCCATAAATCACCGAAAAATTGACCGTTTTCGCCTCGCGCCGCATCGCGGGTGTAATCTGGTCGGCGGGCAGGCCGAAAATTCGCATCGCGGTTTTCGCGTGAATATCTTCGTTGTGCTGATACGCCTTGATCAATTCCTCGTCGCCCGTGACATGCGCTAAAATGCGGAGTTCGATCTGCGAATAATCGGCGGAGAGCATCACGCAGCCCGGCTCAGGAATGAACGCCTGCCGGATGCGGCGGCCTTCCGCCGTTTTGATCGGAATGTTTTGCAAGTTCGGATCGCTGCTGCTCAGGCGTCCGGTCGTGGCGACCGTCTGGTTGAACGAGGTATGAATCCGTCCGGTTTTCGGGTTGATCTGTTTCGGCAGCGCCTCGCTATACGTGGATTTCAATTTCGACAACTGCCGGTATTCCAGCACTTTCGCGGGCAATTCGAACCCGGCGCGGGCGAGGTCGGTCAGCACGTCCACGTCGGTGGAATAGCCGGTTTTGGTCTTTTTGCCGAACGGCATCTGCAATTTTTCGAACAGGATCGGCCCTAATTGTTTCGGCGAGTTGACGTTGAACGGCTGTCCTGCCAATTGAAAAATCTCCTGCTCGATTCCGCGCATTTTAGCGGCAAATTCGTCGGATAACTGGCCTAACAAGGCGGTATCCACTTTGACGCCGTGCCGCTCCATCGTCGCCAATACGTCAATCAGCGGCAATTCGATTTTTTGATACAAATCGTTCAAGCCGTGTTGTTCGATTTGCGGGCGCAGCACATTGGTCAATTGCAACGTAACATCCGCATCTTCGGCGGCGTAATCGGTGACGCGATCCACCGGAATCGTGTCAATCGTCGTCTGTTTCGCGCCTTTGCCGACCACCTCTTCGAACGTAATCGTGCGGTAATTCAGGAATTCTTCCGCGAGATGATCCATGCCGTGACTGTGGCGCGACGGATTCAGCACGTAGGACGCGACCATCGAATCGAAGGCGACGCCTTTCATTTGAATGCCGTAATGCCCAAGTACCAGCATGTCATATTTGATGTTCTGGCCGTATTTCGGCAGGTTCTCGTCTTCCAGCAGCGGCTTGAACGCCTGAATCACCCGGTCGAACGGAAGCTGTGGTGGTGCTCCGAGATAACGATGCGCCACCGGAATATATGCGCCGGTATGCGGCTTGATCGAGACGGAGAGGCCGACCAATTCGGCGAGCATCGGATGTTCGCTCGTGGTTTCGGTATCCACTGCGAATCCACAGGATTGCCGCAATTCCGCGATCAATTCGGTTAATTCAGATTCGGTCAAAATCGTGCGATACGCTTTTTGAGGCGGCTCGGATTGTTTTGCTTCAACATCGAGCGGCGGATAGCCGTATTCGTCTGCCGGAATCAGTTCGCGAATCAACGAATAAAATTCGAGGCCGTGAAAATAGGCTTTCAAGCCTTGATAATCAGGAGTTTTTCGCTGTAATTCCGCGAGATTCAAATCAATCGGCACGTCGGTTTTGACTGTCGCCAACGCCTTGCTTTGCAGCGCGATGTCATGGCCGTTTTCCAAATTCGCTCGCTGTTTTTTGTTTTTCACCGCGTCGGGATGTTTCAAAATTTCTTCGACCGTGCCGAATTGCTGCAACAACTCGCTGGCGGTTTTCGGGCCAATCCCTTCGATGCCGGGAATATTGTCGCTGGTATCGCCGACTAATCCGAGAAAATCGCGAATCTGATCCGGCCTGACGCCATATTTTTCCAGCACCTTTTCCGGCGTGTAAATTGCCTTGTGCCCCATCCGCTCGCTCAATGTGACGATTTTATCCGAAACAAGCTGAAGCAAATCTTTGTCAGACGTGACTAATACAGTGTTAATGCCCTGCGCTTCGGCTTTTTTTGAGAGTGTCGCGAGCAGGTCGTCGGCCTCGACGCCCTCCTGCTCATAAACCGGAATATTCATCAGCCGCACGAATTCCTTGATTTTCGGAATCTGCTGTTTCAATTCGGCGGGCGTTTCCGGGCGATGCGCCTTGTATGCCTCGAACATCTCATGCCGAAACGTGACGCCGCCGGTGTCGAACGTGACGCCGAGATATTCCGGCGACTCGTCCTGCATCAATTTGATGAGCATGCGGATAAAGCCGACAATCGCGTTCGTCGGAAAGCCGGTTGACGTGGAAAGCGGTTGAATCGCGTGAAAGGCGCGGTAAATCTGCGCCGTGCCGTCAATCAAGTAAATAGTCGCCATAACGCTCCTTTTTTAACCACGAAACACACGAAATACACAAAAAATAGCACACTGATGACTTGATTGGCACTGATTTTTTATGATCGTTTTATCAGGTTTGCTCAGCAAGATCAATCCAATCATGGGGCTATTTTTTTGTGTATTTCGTGGTCAATGAAATGTTTTTGTTTGGCGGTAGATAATTATTGTCAGCAAAGAAGTCAAGCGCAATTTTTCGCAGAAACAAAATAGGCGGCGCTTCTTGCGGATCGCGAAAGCGTGTCATTTTTCTTGACAGTTCTGAAGATATTTTATGCACATTTTAATGTGCTTCTTGTGGCGGAAAATAGTTCGTAACTCATGTTACGCAGCCGATTCGAGACGAATGACCGCACACTCCCCTCCTGGGAGGGGGTGGGGGTGGGTTCTTGACACGAGCAATCGCTCACGGATGACCCCACCCCTTGCCCCTCCCAGGAGGGGAATTGTCGGCAGCGCTGCGTAACATCAGTTCGTAATTATAGAACGTGGCAAAATAGAGGGAACACAAACGATGAAAATTTCATTTGAGAATCACGGTGATCAGGTCACATTCCGCCTGTCAGAGTTCGAGCCGAAAGATGAAGATGTGTTCAAAATGTGCTATTACCAGCAGGACGGCAAGAGCTATATTAAACGTTTTTCGAAAGACATCCCGCGTCTTGCGGCGATTCAGGAATACTATCGTCAACACGCAGAGGAAATGTTCAGTCAGTTAGGCTATTTCAGGCCGATTCCCTGGGAAAATGCGCTGCGCGAATTTGCGCAAAGAATAGACGGTTCGGGTATTGACTGGTGGCTGACAGGAAGTTGCGCGGCCTGCATCAGGGGCATTCCGCTGAATCCGCACGATGTGGATATTATGGTGAACGGGCGTGATATTGAGCGGATTCGTGACTTATTCGCAGACGTAACGATTGAGCCGATTATTGACACGAACGGCTGGCTGACGAAAGATTTCGGCGTGCTGTTTCTTCATGCCAGAATTGATATTGCGTCGGATCCCTCTTCTTCCTTAGACGACCCCGAACCGGTAGATTGCGGGCCGTATGCGAAAGCGCATCTTGAAGAAGTCGCATGGAATGGGTTGACCATTCGTGTGCCGCCGCTGCGTTTGCAGCATTATGTCAATCTTAAACGCGGGCGCATTGAACGCGCAAATTTGATTGAAACGCATTTATAAAATCGAGATCAATTCATGCGCGCATCAAGAGGTTCTCGGCAGCGTAAACAGGAATGTGCTTCCTTCGCCGACGATTGATTCAACCCAGATTTTGCCTCCATACAATTCAACGATTTTTTTAACGACTGCCAGGCCGATTCCCGTGCTTTCAAATTGATCCCGCGCCGTTAACGTTTGAAAAATTTTGAAAATCCGTTCGTAATGCCTGGCTTCGATGCCCGGCCCATTGTCCGTCACGCGAAACAGCCAGCTATCGCCGTGATTCTGGCAACTGATTGTAATGATTCCTTCTGGCTTATCTATAAATTTGATCGCATTCCCAATCAGATTTTGAAAAATCTGAGTCATCCGGGTCATGTTATAACGTACAACAGGAAACTCCCCGATTGTCGTAATACGGATATGTTCGGGCACTGCAAGGGTTTCAATCACTGCTAACACTAAGAGGCGCAGATCAACAACCCCTTCACTCATATTGGCATGCCCGATTCGCGAATATTGCAGAATTCCTTCGATCAGATTCTCCATCCGGTTCGCCCGGCCAACCATGAGCGCAATCATCTTCTGGCCATCCTCATCAAATTGCCCGCGATAATCCTCAACGAGCCATTGCGCTAAATGGGCGATTCCTCTCAACGGCGCTTTCAAATCGTGGGAGACAACATAGGCGAAATCCTGCAATTCTCTATTCACCGCTTCCAGAACGGCTGTCCGCTCCTGTACCCGACGTTCAAGCTCGGCGTTTAATATGCGGATTTTTTCTTCTGCGTGGATACGATGGGCAATTTCTTGCTGCAATTCGGCGGTACGCTCTTTTACGCGGCGCTCGACATCAGCATAGGCATGTTCTAATGCGGCTTGAGTGTGTTTTAAGGCCGTAATATCGCGTGAGATGCCGAATGTGCCAATAATCGCGCCATTTTCGTCTCGCAATGGCATCTTAGTGGTCAGCGACCACCGATTGTCCGCGTCCGGCTCTTCCAGGTTCACCAGCGGTTGTCCGGTGCGGAGAATCTCCTGCTCCACCTCAAATTTGGAACGAGCTTGTTCCTCCGGGAAAAAATCAAAATCCGTTTTTCCAACCAGGTTTGCCGGATCGCTTGCGCCAAACAGGTTGGCATACGCCTGATTCACTTGAATCAGGCGGCAGTCACGATCTTTGAAATAAATGGCGTCCGGAATATTCGCCATAAACGTCTCAATAATATATTGCTTGCGGGCTAATTCCGCCGAATGCTGCTGAACGCGCTGAACCAATAACGCCCCCTGCAAAGCGCTGCTGATCTGGCTGCGCAGAATTTCATAGATTTTGCCATCGCGCGGCCCCGGCTCGAAGACGATAAATCCGATCTGGCTCTCCTGAAAATACAGCGATTCTACCACCAAATGATATGGCCTGACCTGTGGCAAGAAACCGCGCGGCACTAATTGTTGAGACGGAAAATGCCGTTCTTCCTGTGGAATCTCCAATTCTCTCTGCTCGGCATACGCCAGCAGACACCGCGCACCGCCAGTTGGCCGCTGAGGATCATCGTAGAGCGCGAGGGCGCATCCTGGAATGCCTAAGCGCGGCAGCCCTTCCGCGACAACGCGAAGCAGCGAATCGAGATCAAAAGAGGTGATGAGCGCCGCCTCAAGCTCGCGGAGTTCCTGCGCGGCTTGCTCTGCCAGCACAGCCTGATGCGCCTGCGTGCGCTGCATCATCTGGCCGAGCATCACCTGCGCCTGCTGCCAGAGATCATCTGCCTTTGCCAATTCATCCACTGTGCCAAGAAACGGTAACGTATGGCGGCGCAAAATGGTGATCGCCTCCTGCCAATCGCCGAGATTCCCATTGTTTGCATAGACTTGACAGAGCACGCCATCGAATGCTGCCAAAAATGTTCCTGTGGCAGCGCCCTGCATCTCCGCGATAAAGGTGTCGAGGAGGCGCGTTCCCCATACGCGGACAGACGTTGTTGGGAAATTTATCATCTGCTGAACGAGATCGCAGAGAAATTGTTCCTGCCTGGCGGCGGCTGTATGCAAGGGGGTCCCTGTGGGCGTTATCCGGCCAACTGCCGCCCGTTTCACCGTCGGATGAACGCAGCCGCAGGATTGCCGCACAATGAGATTTGGAGCAAGCATCACTCGTTCAGGCGCAGGTTTTCCGGCGAATACATCCAGCAACAGTTCAACGGCGCGACGCCCTTGCGCATAATATGGGATGGGGACGCTCGTTAAGGGCGGGGACGCATAACGGCCTTCGATGGCATCGTCGAAACTCATGACCGCCACATCGCCCGGCACGCGGAGTTCTCGGAGTTGCAGCGCGTCAATCGCATCAATCGCGATCGCATCGCAGGCCGCGACCACCGCCTGAAGTGGCATTTTAAGACGCGTAAAAAACGCGTCAATCGCCGTTCTTCCAAATGGTTTATTCCAGTAATCCGCCTCTTCAACCAGTTCCGGATCGAAAGGAATGCCATAATCACGCAACACGTCTATGTAAGCGCGATAACGCTCATTGGCTTCCGGACTGCCCTTCGGGCCTCGAATGCAGGCGATCCGCGTATGTTGATGGACGGTGATCAGGTGAACCATTGCGTCGTACATGGCCTGATAATTATCCAACAACACGCACGGAATTCCGGGGAGCGGCGTCGCAATCGTTACGATTGGCAGCGTGCGATGGCGCTCGCAAAACTGCGCAACGGCAGCCATATCCATGTAATTGCTGAAGGTGCTGCCCCAGATCACTAAACCGTCAACCTGTTCGGGGCTGATAAATTCGTAAAGCACATTGGCTTGCGCCCGAAATCCGATGGGAATTTGCAACTCATCTCCCACAAAACAGATCAGATTGGCCTCGTTATCACGGGCAGCCTGAGTGACTCCCCGCCAGAGTTCCATGCCATTCGAGTCGGTCATTTGCGCCGTTAAAAAGGCAATTGTCGAGCGTTTGCCGGGAGGGGTCAGGCGCTGGCTGTTATCCATACGAACCTCTCCTTCTTATCTGGAAAATGGAGAATTGCCATGGTATTCAGCATGTATGATGTCTTGTTGCCTTGACCTGAATTTGTCCAGTTAAATTTTGGAATATACGCAGAGTTTACCCAACGGTCTGGCAATTCTTTTGGCAGAAGGAGACAGAATTCTGTTTGTCGAGACGGGGCAAGCGCTCCGTCTCGACGTGATGGATATGAATTACGCGCGGGTGCCGTTGAATTCGTTGACGGCGTTAATCATGGCGATGAAATTCTCGACCGGCGTGTTGGGCAGCACGTTATGGATGGCGTTAAACACGAAGCCGCCATTCGGCGCAAAGACTTCGCAGCGGCTCAACACTTCGGCTCGCACATCTTCCGGCGAGCCGAACGGCAGCGTATGCTGCGTATCCACGCCGCCGCCCCAGAAGACAAGCTGTTGGCCGTAACGTTCCTTCAAGATTTTCGGGTCCATGCCGGTAGCGGAACATTGCACCGGATTGATGATGTCAAAGCCAGATTCGATAAACAGCGGCATAAATTTCTCGACTGCGCCGCAGGAATGCTTAAACGTTTTCCAGGACGTGTGCTGATGAATCCAATTGTTGACCTTTTGATAATACGGCTGATAGAGCGTTTTAAATGTGCGCGGCGAGCAGAAAGTGGAAATCTGCGTGCCAAAATCGGTGCCGCAGACATACGCTAACCCGGCGACATCGCCGACGACCGTGTAAATTTTCGCAAGATTTTCCAGCGCAATATCGGTCTGGCGCGTGAAAATCTGATGCAGGTAATCCTGCCGCGACACGGTGGACATGTACCATTCGGTAATATCTCGAATCCCTTTCGGATGCTTGAGAGACGACGCGGGAACCAGCGCAATGTCGCCGATGGCCGTGCCGCCGAAATTCCCGAAAACAAAGCGCGTGGAATCTTTGAGTTTTGTCGCCTGTGTTTGCAGATATTGCAACGTCTTTTCCTTGATCTGGCCGAATTCTTCCAGATTATCCTCAACATTCAGATGATTATCATCAATCGGCTCTTGTCGGATAATCGAGTCAAAAAAATCGCCGCCGACCGGCATTCTGCCGCTGGGCGGGACGCTGAGATCGCCTTCCGGGTAAATCAGCACGTCGCCGTTCGCGTCAATCGTCGTGTTGAAATCGCCTGCCACCAACACATCCTGTCCCCAGGGCGTCCGCCATTCCTTCCAATTGACGTTGTCAAAGCCAAACATCGTTCCCGGCGACCAGAGCGGCACGGTATCAATGCCGATGGCATCTTTCAGGTCGTCATCAATCAAGCCTAACATCTGATACGGTTCGATCACCGTAATCGGATGTTGTTCTAAGCCGTAATAGTTGCGCAATCTTTCAACCAACCGGCAATGAATGCCGGTGGTCGGGCCGCCGCCGAAAGCAATCGGCACTTGCCCTTCCTGATGATTGAGGGCGCGTTGAACGCGTTCTTTTCCTGTCATGATTTCTCCGAATTCACTTCCCAACATAATTTTTCAACCCACCCCTTGCCCCTCCCTGAAGGGGAATTGCGGTGTAAAGCGACGCTGTCTGACATTCCCCTCCTGGGAGGGGTTGGGGTGGGTGATCAAAAAATGTTAGGAAATGAATCTCCTTGAATATATTTAAACCGGTAGAGACACCCCGTTGGGGCGTCTCTACAAGATGAATATAGAATTACATTGAAAGATGATATTTTTCTTCTGCAAGCGTTTGGTTATATGGAGCGCGGCGGTTCGGGCAGACTTCGCGCGGGCAGAGCTGGCAATTTTCGAAGCTGGCGTGCGTCGGAAAAATGATGCCGGACACCGATTTGACCGGCGACATCAAGAAACTGTCGGTCAATTCTACGCCGATCAAGCGTTTGACGTCGCCAAACAGCGCAAAAAGCGGGCGTTGTTCGGTGAGCGGCCAATCTGCCAGCGAGCCGGGATTCATTATTGCGATTTGCCCTGGCGCATGGCGCGTTCGAACGCAATCGAGCAGATGCGCGATTGCCGCCCGCAGCACCTGTTCTTTCAATAAATCTAACACGTATTGATGCAGCAAATCGGTATGCGGGCGAGTGAGTTCTTCCACTTCCACGCCGCAGGTGGCAATAAATGGAAAGACGCGCTCGATCTGCGCTAAATTCACGCTCAACACCGCACTTGTAAATCGTTTTCCGGCAATTGTCACCCCCTGTTCATCTTTTCCGTCAATATACGCGCGCTGATAAATCGCTTTCGGTCGAATGCCCGGCTCAATAGCGGCAATCAATTCCGACAGGATGCGGTCATCCTCGCTTTCAGGCCGTATATGAGCCTGCGCAAAAAGCACCTGCCGGTCAATCGTGATTGGAATATTTTGTAATATTTCCATAAAACGGTTGGGAACAGGTGTCAGACGCTTCGAAAGTGTCTGACACCTCTATTTATCTTAGCAGCCAAGCGCTTTTAATTTGCTGTCAACAAACGCTTTCGCGCGCGGCACATCGGTTTCGTCCAAATGTTCGATGATAATCGGAATATTCGGATGGTCTTTCGCTAACCGCTTCAGGTACAAATCATAATTCAGCGAGCCTAAGCCCGGAGCCGGTAATTCAACCGCGCCTGCGCCTCGGAACGTATGCGATTCGGCGGCGTCGAGCTGCGCATGCTTTTCCTCAAGACTTTCTGCCGCCTTGCAATCTTTCGCGTGAGCAACCTTGATTTTGCCGCTCAGCGCGTTGAAGATGCGGTTCAATTCGCCGTCAATGTCGTTGATATTGTAATCGGTAAAATAGTTGGTCGGGTCCATTAACAATCCCATCGCCGGATGATTGATATCCGCAAAAAGCCGCAGCACTTCATTCACCGAGCCGATGACGTTATTCACGTAGTTTTCCACCAAAAAGACTGCGCCATGATCATACGCCACCTGCACCAAATCGGCGAGCACTTTGCGAGCTTCTTCATAGCCTTCTTCGGTCTTATTTTTCGGATCATGTACCCAGTCGCTTTCGGTGTTGAACGTGCCGGTTTCGCTGATGACATAGGGCGTGCCGAGGTCGCGGGCGTGGCGGATAATCGCTTTGAGATAATTCAGGCGTTTCTGGCGTTCCGCCGGGTCGGGATGGATGATATTGGTATAGCCTGAAATCGCGCAGATCGGCAAATTGGCATCGCGGAACGCATCGCGAATGATATGGCATTTATCCGGCGTAATCAATTCCGGCGTGGACATATCCAAATCTTTGAAGCAGAGATCAAGCTGGACGGTTGAAAAACCGAGTGCTTTGATTTTTTTGATGGATTCTTGCAATGTGTACGGGAAATATCCGTTAAAAATACCGACTGAAATCATGAGAAACCTCCTGTTTAGTGTGCTATCCAGTAAATGTGAGTACTCACCGACGTCCCCATCGGAATTGTGAACGAGGACGTTCGTGGTGCGAATTTACGCCTGAAGAATCTCGTTCAATCTGACCGTCCGTTCTTCCGCGAGCGAGCGATAGCAGGCGTCAATCGTCGCCATCGTGCGCAAATTGTCAGTGCCGCTGATTTCCGGCTCGCTGCCGCTTTCAACGGCACGCAGCAGTTGCGCCATCGTCCCGGCGAACGCATCGGGGAACCAGACTTTGTTCCAGCGCGGTTTAAACCAGTAGCCCGGTTGTTGGCGCGTCGTGAAATCAATTGTGCTTGGAGTTGGCGTCGGATAAGACGGCCAGCCGATTGTGCCTTGCGCCATGCCATCTAAACCTTCGACGCGCCATTTGA
This sequence comes from Candidatus Moduliflexus flocculans, assembly GCA_000739515.1. Classification (GTDB taxonomy): domain Bacteria; phylum Moduliflexota; class Moduliflexia; order Moduliflexales; family Moduliflexaceae; genus Moduliflexus; species Moduliflexus flocculans. Next base: position 427,279 of record DF820460.1, on the reverse strand, counting down.
TGTAGATATCTTTTTCCGTGCCTTCGCCAGGCCAGGCCCAGACATCATCCCAACCGGATGCCCGCAGACCATTCGCGTATTCCAGAACGTATAAGGCGATGCCATCAGTATGTTCGAACGTCGTGCGTGGGTCTTTGCGGGCGCTGACGATGACTTTTTCAGGATCGCCGAACAGATAGCGGAACGTATCAATATGGTGGATGCTCATGTTCAAGAGCGTCAGTCGGCCATAATCCTTCAAGAACGGCTGCCAGTGCGGAATGGCTCGCATTTCGATGGTCGCCAACACCGATTCGCCGAGATAGCCGCGATCTAAAATCGTTTTCAGCGCCCGCATGGATTGATCGTAGCGCATGTTCTGATTGACCGCTAATGCGACGCCCGCTGCGTGGCACATTTCCACCAGACGGCGAGCGTCGGGATAGTTCATCGCCAACGGCTTTTGCGCTAAAATCCCCTTGATATGCTTCTGTTTGACGGCTTCCTGAATAATGTCAACTTGTTGATCCGGCGGAAAGGCAATATCCAGAATTTCCACATCAGGGTCTTGCACAAGCTGCGACCAGTGGTTGTACACCTTGGCAATGCCTCGCTTTTCTGCAACCGCTTTCGCGTTCGCCGGAGTGCGCGACGCGATAGCAATCGGATTGAAACCGGCATCTTTGTAGGAAACAAGATGCACGTCCGCCATGATAAAGCCCGCCCCGATGCAGCCAATCCGAAAATCCCGCCGTTTCGGCATCAGCGGATCGATATTCATTTCAAGGTCAATATATGATTGTGCCATAAATATCTCCTTACTGGGTGAAGTCTGTGACGTGTGGTGACATTGGGTTCATTCCTTTTTCTGCGGCATTCTTCCCAGGCAATCCCTCCTTTTATAAAATTTGACACGTAAATTTGAACGTTATAATTAAATGGATAAAAAATGCTTTTTATCGCGCAAGAAACTGCTGAATGCGTTCCGTTACGGATTGAATCGCGGCCTTCGGCGTCATCTGTTTTGTAATCGCCTGATGAACGGCTGTTCCTAAAATTTTTTCATATTCCCGTTCAGTCAGCGCTCCGCCAGTGCTGATTTTCGACACGTCGCGCTTGCGGCTGATTCCCAAGCTTTCAATGGCTTTCAGCAGCCAGGGATAAATCGAAAGCAATTCCGAGCTTTTGTACAGATTGATTGAAGGCGTCGCGCCGCCTAAAATCGTATAAGGAATCGCCATCTCCTGACAGGTCGCCCAACTGATAAATTGAAACGCCTCTGTTTGCCGCTGACAGCGACTGTTGATGCCAAGCGACCAGCCGCCTAACAGGGGATGCCCGCCCGGAACGGGCGCATACCCGATATTTCCGACCACGCTTGAGGTTGCCCGATTCGTCAATTCGGTGGCATGAGCGACGAACAGAATCATCATCGCCGCCAATCCCTGACTAAACTCAGTGACTTGCTCGTCCCACCAGTGATTAGCCGAATTTTTAGAGGCATACTGAAAACTTTCCGCATAATTCTCTAACGCCCGCAACGTTTCTTTGCTGTTGAAGGCAACATTGCCATTTATATCGAACATTCTGCCGCCATACGCCCACTGGCGCGGCAGAAATTCGCAAACCGCGCCGCTGGAAAGGCTCGCGCCCAGCGTTGTGCCATACTTGACCGGCGATTTCGGATTATACGCCTGCGTGAAGAAACGCGCCACCACATTAAATTCTTTCCAGGTGCGCGGCGGCTGAAGTTCGCTGGTGTATTGCTCGTAAAAATTCGCCTGCAATTCCGGGTCTTCGAACAAATCTTTCCGATAAAACAGCAGTTGCGTTCCAAACATATACGGCAGCCCGAAATAGCTGTCGCCGTATTTTGCGTAGGCATCAAGCACGCCGGGAATATAGTCGCGAATGACATCGGGATGCGCCTGAATGTTCTCGGTCAAATCGGCTAAGCAACCCGCTGACGCCAATTCCGCGAACCAGGGGAGATCAATATGCAGCACGTCATACGTGTCGGCGCACGCTTCGCGCGCGACTGCGTCATAGTAGGCGTCATACTCATCAATCGTATCAATATCCACCGGAATGCTGGTGCGCTGCGTAAAATCCGGCAGCAGCGCCGACGTGGCATACGACGCAGAACACTTCAGCATTAAGACGCGCAAAGGAATCTGGGACGCTCGCGTCGCGACAGCAGGCGTCGCGTGCGCTGGCTGTGCGCGATACGGGACATTCTCAAGAACGCGATGCACGTATTCGAATAATGCCGGAGCTTTCAGATTCTCAAGCAGCGTTTCCGCCGCCAATTCTCCCAAAAGAATCGCTTTGCGGGGAATGCGCCCGATTTGCGGCGGACTGGCGTTTGCCCAGGTATCTTCGCTGAGGCTGATGATGTGCGGCGTTTGGGGCAGCGTGCCTTCAAAATAGGACACCGCCTTCATGACGCCTTCTAAGATCAGCGTGGATGAGCAGAGAATGAGGTCAAGCGGCGTTCCCGTTTGCAGGAGTTTGATGGTGGCCTTAAATGCGCTTTCTTTATTGGAATTGGTTTCGACCACATGTCCCGAATTATATCCCTGATTGGCATGGGTGTGGGCATCAGCATATCCGGCAAGGCACTGCTGCTCGCTGGAATATTCAACCGGGCCGATCACTACGGCGATACAATTGAGGCCGGAAGAGAGCGCCTGCGTGGTCGCGTCATAGAATGAACGGTAATTATTATAGCCGAAATAATTATATTCTGTGCGTTTGACCTCGCGTTCTAAAAAGACAGCTCGAATATCGGCGCTGTCGAATCTGGCAAAAACCTCCGGCTTCTGCGGCTGACAGGTGACGAGAATCACGCCGTCCATGCGCTGCTGGCAGATGCGGTCAATAATCAGGTTTTCTTTGGCAGGAATTTCAGAGGTTGAATACAGGGCGGTGGTATAGCCATTTTCGCTGAGAACGCGTTCGATGCCGGTAAACATCTGCGCAAAATTCGGGTCAGTGATATTCGGCAGAATTACGCCGATATTCATCGAACGGCTGGTTTTCAGGCTGCGGGCAGTCGCATCCGGCGTATAGCCTAATTGGGCAATCGCTTCCTGCACCTTGCGGGCGGTTTCCGGCGACACCACGCCGCGCCGGTTCAGCACATTCGACACCGTTCCATGCGAGACTCCCGCCAATTTTGCGACATCTTTGATAGTTGCCATAATGAAATTGATTCGAAAATTTGAACGTTTCAATTTACGTGTCAACTTTGTAAAATCATAACCATCTTGTCAAGAAATTTTGTAATTATTTAGCACGACGTACCGCGAACGTCCCCGTTCGCCGACGTTGCCTGCGCCCAACGTTCTCAACAGCCTGGAAGACACCTCCTGCGAACGAGGACGTTCGCGGTACGTAAATAGTTACAAAAATTCATGACTTGATCTAATACTCTTAAACACGGAAATATGCGATCTATTCACACACAATTGGTATTACTTGACAGGAACGCAATTTTTGGGGTATCTTTCGTTGTCATAAAAAATGTTCTCCCAAATCTGCATCGCCAATTACGTAAGAGAGGCTCGTGCCATGGAAACAGCGAATATTCTGATTGTTGATGATATGCCGGATAATGTGCGCCTGCTCATGAAAATGCTGAGCGAGCGGGGCTATAAAATTCAGCCCGCAACAAGCGGCGCTCATGCGCTGGCCGCCGCCAGCCTCGAACCGCCAGATTTGATCCTGCTGGATATTCTTATGCCGGATATGGACGGCTATCAGGTGTGCGCGGCGTTGAAAGCGAATGAGCGCACCCGCGATATTCCGGTCATTTTTATCAGCGCCTTGCAGCAAGTATTCGATAAAGTCAAGGCGTTCAGCCTCGGCGGAGTAGATTACATTACCAAGCCTTTCGATCTGGAAGAAGTACTCGCCCGCGTTGAGACGCACATTACTTTGCGGAAACTTCAGCAGCATCTTGAGGAAAGGGTCGCCGCACGCACAGCAGCCTTGCAAGCGAGCGAGCGGCAATATCGGTTATTAGTGGAACAGCATCCTGATGGTATCGGCATCTTGCAGAATAGCCTGTTTGTGTTTGTCAATTCTGCCCTCTGCGCCTTATTAGGACGCCCGCAGGAACGCCTGATCGGGCTGCCGCCCGATACCGATTTGGAACGATCTCCGCTGTTCTCGCTGAGACGCGAACAGCAGGAAATCTGGATTGAAACGGAACGCAGCGAGATTCTCTGGGAAGGAGCGCCCGCTGTGATGCTCGTCATGCGCGATGTGACGGAGCGGAAACGCCGCGAAGATGAGATAAAAGCCGGACGCAAACGCCTGCGGCAGGAAAATATCCGGTTGCGCTCCGCCGCCAAAGATCGCTACCGCTTTGGCAATATCATTGGCAAAAGCCGGGCGATGCAAGCGGTTTACGAATTGATGACGCAAGCCTCGCAAACGGATGCGAATGTCGTGATTTTCGGGGAATCCGGCACGGGCAAAGATTTGATCGCTCAGACGATTCACGAACTGAGCCACCGCCGCAAAAAGCCCTTTATTCCGGTAAACTGCGGCAGCATTCAGGAGACGCTATTCGAGCGCGAATTTTTCGGTCATCGGCGCGGAGCGTTTACCGGCGCGGATAAGGATGTTCCCGGGTTTTTCGACGCGGCGTGCGGCGGGACGCTATTTTTGGACGAAGTCAGCGAACTCAGTCTCGCCATGCAAGTCAAACTCCTGCGGGCGATTGAGGACAAAGGCTATATGCCTGTCGGCGATCAGCGCCTCAAATACGCTGATGTGAGGATCATCGCCGCGACAAATCGTCAGTTAAAAGACATGGTCAAAAATGGAACGATGCGAGAAGATTTTTTTTATCGCATCCATGTCATTCCCATTACAGTTCCTCCATTGCGTGAGCGCAAAGAAGATATTCCGTTATTAGTCGAATACCTCGTGCAGCAGGCGGGAGAAACGGAGGACATTCCAGGTATTCCGGGCAGTATTTTAGACCTGTTTTATCAGTATGATTGGCCTGGCAATATTCGTCAGCTTCAAAATTTATTGCAGCGGTATTTGACGTTGAAACACTTAGAATTCGATGATGAGATGTATAACATCAACGATGATGCCGCGCAACACATTCAGGCACAAAGTCGCGAAGGACTGAAACACGCCACTGAAGCCTTTGAGCGGCAATTTATCCTCAACATGTTAGCGTTGAATCATGGACATAAAGGCAAAACCGCCGAAATGCTTCAAATAGACGCTAAAACGCTCTATCGCAAGATGAAAGAATATCGCATTGCGACAGAATAAGCGGGCGAGTTTGCCCGATCCTGCATTTTTACAACAACCTCGCTTTTCTTAGATCGCAGAGCGTTTTCCCGCATCTGCATTTCGGCGCTTCAGGCATCCCTGCCCGATTTGTTTTCTTTCATCGGTTCTGTCTTTGTTATAGTTACCACGTAACTCTCGTTAATACAATATGTTACAGAAACACTATCCACAATGGCATAGTTGTTGCTTTATAGAAACAGGACGATGAATTTCTGCTCCATTGAAGATTATAACCGCGTGATTTTTTCAAGGAGAATACTCATGAAATGTAATCTTAGAGAAAAGTTTTTATTCCCAATTTCCGCCCTGATTATCGTCGGAATGGGGATTTCGATGGCGGTGGCGTATATCAGTTCGACAAATGCTGTCGAGCAGACGATCAAAGATCAACTCTCTCAGATCGTCACGTTAACCGTGCAAAGTCTTGAATCCTGGATTAAAGAAGCTGAAGCGGATGTCACAAGCTGGAGTGAAACGCCGATTTATGCGACGGCTGTGCCCAATTCGCTGGAGGCCGCGTCCGCCAGAGCCGCGGCGGCTGTTGAATTAGCCAAACTACAGCGCAATTACGACTGTTATGAACGGATTCACCTCATCAATGCCTCCGGCGATGTGATCGCCTCGTCCTCTGCGGAAAGCGCAATCGCGAATCTGGCAGAATCCCCGTATTTTCAGCAGGCGCTGTCAGGCAAACTCACGCTTTCGGATGTTGAAAAAAGCGATATATCCGGCAAACCGGTCTTTATGATCGCCGCTCCGGTAAAAGGCCAGGATCAGATTCTCGGCGTCCTGATCGGCGTTGTGAGTCTCGAACAGTTCGGCCAGAAGTTTATCGATCCCGTCAAAGTCGGGGACACCGGCTATGCGTATGTATTCAGGCGCGATGGCGTGGTGGTCGCGCATCCAAAGAAGGAAAATATCTTAACGCTCAACGTGACTGATTATGATTTTGGCAAAAAAATGATTGGACAATCCCATGCCGTGATTGCTTACGATTGGGAAGGTGTGCATAAGCTTGTGGCATTTCAGCGCCTCGAAACGACAGGCTGGACAATCGGCGCCGGAGCGGCGACGCGGGAAATGCTCGCGCCAATCTATCACATGGCCTATATCAATAGCGGCGTGGCTGGCCTGGTAATCGTTGTGTTGATCGCGTTTATCGTGGCGCTCGTCCGGTCTATTGTTACGCCGCTGCAACGCATTGTCACGATTGCCAACGCGATTGGTGATGGCGATATGCAGCAGGAGATTTCTATTGTTCGGTATGATGAAATCGGTATTCTGGCAGAGGCGATGCGCAGGATGGTGGCGAATCTGAACGCCGCCGTTCAGGTAGCAGGTCAGATTGCGAATGGCGATATGACAGTGGTTGTGCCGGTGCGGTCGGAAAGGGATGCGTTAGGGAAAGCGTTGACCGCGATGACGATAAAACTGCGCGACATTATCCGCGATGTCAAAGTCGCCGCCGAAAATGTCGCCTCTGGCAGCCAGTTCATGAGTTCCGGCTCGGAAGAACTCTCGCAGGGCGCGACGGAACAGGCCGCCGCAGCGGAACAAGCCTCGTCGTCAATGGAAGAAATGGCGGCCAACATCTGCCAGAACGCCGAAAACGCCAGACAAACCGAAATGATCGCGACGAAAGCAGCGCAGGATGCGCATGATAGCGGGCAGGCCGTCGCCGAAACCGTGCTGGCGATCAAAGAGATTGCCAGAAAAGTGCAGATTATTGAGGAGTTGGCGCGACAAACCCGCATGTTGTCGCTGAATGCCACGATTGAGGCTGCGAAAGCCCAGGAATTCGGCAAAGGTTTCGGGGTTGTGGCTGCCGAGGTGCGGGCGTTGGCTGAGCGGAGTCAGTCTGCGGCATCGGAAATTACCAATCTGGCTGATGCCTCCGTCAAGATTGCGGAAGTGGCCGGAGAGCGGCTCAGAACGCTTGTGCCGGATATTCGCAAAACCGCCGAACTCGTGCAGGAAATCAGCGCGGCGACCAGCGAGCAGGAGCGCGGCACAGGCCAGATCAACACCGCGATTCAGCAATTGGATCAGGTGATTCAACAAAACGCCACCGCGTCAGAAGAGATGGCGTCAACCTCAGAAGAACTCGCTTCGCAAGCCGAGCATCTTCAAGGCGTCATTGAATTTTTTAAGATTCAGAATAACCAGGAAAGCGTACCGCCTCAACACAGCATTCCCAACCCGATGGCGGCCAGGCTTCATGCGAAAATCGCTCACCTGAAGCATCCTAACGACGTGATTTCTCCGAAAAATGGCGGAAATGGTCACGCGCATGTTCCGCAGCCCGTCTTCACAAAATTTATTGAAGGGGGCGATGATGCGTTGGATGAAGGATTCGAACGGTATTAGAAGTAGGGTATGGCGTATTTCAACACGGTCAAGGTTAGTTCATCGTACACTGTCTGGTTTCCGATATGACGCTTGACATCATCGAAGATCGCCTGTTTAACTTCTTCAACGGGGCGCGTCCAGTTGCGGCGCGCCACCTCGCCTAATCGTTCCGCGCCATACGGCTCGCCAGCCTGATTTTCGCTGTCAATCAGGGAATTGGCGTACATAATCAGGCCCTCGTCGGGTTGTAACACAATTGTGGCTTGTGCGGCGATCTCATCAAAATTTTCCTTCGATTCCTGCGAAAGCCGTAATTCATAAGCGTTGCAATGCTCGATTTCGCCATCCTGACGCAGAACGAGCAGCAGATTATTTTTGCCGATAATCTTTAAGCACATCTGATGCGCCCGCACAAAGATCGTTGGAATCGGCCTGACCGCCGACATGATGGCAGTATTATCCGCGATGAGATGGCGTAAAAATCCTAAAAATTCCACAGGCGACGCCGGACCGTGATCGATCAAGGTATGAATCTCCGTCTGGAACATCAACATGAGCAGCCCGCCTTCGAGACTGTGCGTGGTCATGTCGCCGATACCAGTAAGAAGACCATTCTCAATTTTACGCGGCGTCCCCGTAAAACCAGTGATATCCAGGCCGTCAATCTCTTGAAGCTCGCCGGCAGAGGAGAGGAACATGCGCTGCAAGAAGATCGCGATCTGCGACTCCGTATCCATGCGCAGATGTTCGGTATGGAGCAGGCGTTGTTCTTCGCTGATCTCCGCGATGCTATGCAATATCTGCGGCATCAACCCTAACATGTTCAACGTGGTTTCGATGACGTTCTGTTTCGAAACCAACATAGGCTCGACTAAAAGCGACGAAAGCACCGTTTTTCCATGTAATATGCGAATTGCGGCGTCGAGAACTTTTGTGCCGACTTCGAACGGCGCTTGATTAATCGTGGCTCGCAGCCTGTCGTTGTAAATCGCGACACACGCTTCCGGCAGGCCGTCAAATCCGACGATGACAATGTCTCTTTGTTGCTGCGCTTCGGCAATCGCATCAAGTGCGCCTAATGCCATCGGATCGCACGCGGCAAACACGCCTTTGAGATCGGGATGAAGGCGCAGCGCCTCGCGCATGGCGTCTCTGGCCGCTTCGCGTGACCAATCGCATTTGGCTTCGAACGCGATAAAACGTTTCGTCGCGCTGTTGAGCGCCTTGCGGAATCCCTGAATGCGCAATTGCGGCCATGATCCTTCGATTAATGCAATTTTTCCCTCGCCGCCGATTTGATCCAGCAGATAGGACGCCGCAAGTTCTCCACCTTTCAGGTTATCGCAGCGCACTGTGCAATTCACCTGAACGCCTTCCAATTCCACGCTCGAGACCACGACCGGAATGCCAGCCTGCATCGCCTCTTTTGCGGCTAACGCGACATCAGGATTCGTCCCGTCAATCGGCCCGATGATGATCGCGTCAAGCCCCTGGCTGATAAAGCGCCGAATGGCGGCCGCCTGCTCTGTCGCTGATAAACAGGGGAGCAACGACACTTTGGTCTCGGTCTCTCTGGCGCGTTCCCAGACCGCCTGCGCCCACATCGCCCAATAGGTCAGGTTGAGCGAAAAACAGGTCACGCCGATATGGTATTCTTGCGTGCGCTCCTCGGCGTTTTTCTCCTGAACAAAACGCGCAAATTTCTTTTTATCTGGAATTTTCAGGCACGAGCCGCGCTCGACAAGCTGCTGATTGACTTTGAGTATATGAATGCCGGTCTGGTCATTCTTCAAGCGTTCCAACAACATTTCTCCGGCCAACTTGCCCATCAGTTGATTATTGATTTGCATCGTCGTAATGCGAGGAATAAATGGCTGATTATAATCGAGCATGTCGCCGATGGCGATCAAGGAAATATCTTCAGGGACGCGCACATGCAGATTTTGCAGCGCCACAAGCACGCGGGCAGCTAAATAGTCATCATGCGCAAAAATCGCGGTTGGTGGGATTGTTCTCTGCACAAGTCTTTTTAATTTTCGCTGCAACTCATTCATGTTCGACTCATCCACAAGGACGCGAACATCTTCCGGGATGTTGAATTGATGTTCTTCTAACGCCATTTTGAAGCCGACAAAACGGTCATTTAATGGCATCTGAGCATCTGGCCGCAGATAGTCAAGATAATGAATCTGGGTATGCCCCAACGAGAGCAGATACTTCGTTCCATCATACGCGCCTTGCACGTTGTCAATGCAGACGGAATTAATTTGGGCGCGAATAGTGCTGCTGCTGATGACAATGACTGGAATGCCGTGTTCTTCCAACTCTTGAAAGAGTTCCGGGTTGGCGTATTCGAAGGAAAACAGGGCTTTGGCTTTCGACGCGGCGATTTTCTCTGAAATTTCTTTAGTTTCCTGCTGAACGTTGATCGGAATCACGACGAGATAGAGCCGTTCGCGGGCAATGGCTGTTTCTAACGGAGCAATCATGCGGTTGAAAACGTTCCAGGTAAAATCTTTTTCAATATCTTCCGACACTAAAATCGCCACATGTTCGCTAAATCGTCTTGCTCCGGAAGGCGTTGACGGAGATTTGATATAACCGATCTTTTGAGCGATTTCATAGACCCGGTCGCGGACATCCTGGGAAAACTGCCCTTTGTTATTGAGAATCAACGATACCGTTGACACCGCGACTCCGGCTTCTTTCGCGACATCTTTCAAGGTAATTTGGCTCATAATGTTTATTCTTTCGCAATTTCAGATTTGTATGCGCCGCCAGTGCACTGCGTGTAATGACACAACAGGTTGCGGTCAGGAAAAGCTGTCAGACACCTTGGAGGTGTCTGACAGCCCTGTCTATTATGTTTTGTACCAATATACTCTGGGACAAGAATATTCGCAATACGCAAATGGCGATGCAATTACATTAGAAAAACAGAAGGTATTGTCAAGTAAAATTTTTGTGAATTTTTGCAAAGTTTTACAAAAATTTATAAAAATTCACTCCTCTTTTTTTTCAACATTTTTCTAAAAGCGTAACGTACCGCCGACGTCTTCGTCAGTATTTCGGCCAGAGGTGAACGAGAACATCGGCAGTGCGCGGGCTATTAAAAATTCGCGTTTCGATGCGGTAGAACAGCGTTTTCTTCCTGGAATAATTCATCGGAGGCGTGTGAGGATGTTCGAATTTGTTCCCTTCGTTAATTCGTTGTTATTAAAGGGAATTACAAAAAATTCTGTAAAATTTTTAAAAAAATATTGACAAATTTTATTAATTTTTTCATAAACTATTTTGCTCGCATCTATTATTTATCTCAGTAACTCATGTTACGCAGCCGATTCGAGACGAATGACCGCACACTCCCCTCCGGGGAGGGGTTG
>DF820460.1:364124-416131 GCA_000739515.1 Candidatus Moduliflexus flocculans | reverse complement strand
GGGTTCTTGACACGAGCAATCACTCACGGACGAACCCACCCCTTGCCCCTCCCAGGAGGGGAATTGTCGGCGGCGCTGCGTAACATCAGTCAGTAATTCTTTTCCTAATTTCTGTGAGGCGCACAAGGAGGTGATTGGATTTGAAACGGCGATTCAATCGGATGCTGTATGATTTCCTCTGATCTTCGCCAGCATGAACAGGCGCTTTAACAGAATCTACACGCAAAAACAGCTTTTTCAGTTGAATATCGTCGCATTCATTTAGACCTGATCTCAAGGGTGCGGCCTCAAATGTCACAACATCCTTTTGGAGGAATTTAGTATGAAAAAGATCGTGGCTCTCGTCGTCATGTGTGTTGTCGGATTGATGGTCGTAAACAGTCTGGCTTTCGCGGCAGACCCGGTAAAAATCGGCGCGATTCTGCTGGATACGAAACATGAATGGTTCGCCGAAGTCATTCAGGGCATGAAAAGCGCAGGAAAAGAATTAGGCGTCGAAGTCAAAATCATGAGTTCCGATTCTGACGTGGCAAAAGAATCGGATTTGATTGATAATTTTATCGCGCAGGGCATTAACGCGATCAGCATTTCGCCGCAAAGCGACGAAGCCTCCGTTCCTGCCTTCGAACGCGCCGTTGCTGAAGGGATTCCGGTGGTGACCTGGAATTCGAAAGTCAATTCGCCGGAATCGAAATATTTCGTCGGCGTCAATAACTATGATTTAGGCGCGAAAACCGGCGAATATACGGTCAATTACATCAAAGAAAAGATGAATGGCAAAGCCAAAATCGCGGTCATCGGCACGAGCAAATATTCGGTTGGTATTGACCGCGTCAAAGGATTCGTTGATCAGGTGAAGCAGCTTGAAGGCGTCGAAATTGTGGCCCAACAGGACGCGGAATTCAAAGAACTCGGCTTATCCGTGACCGAAAGCATTCTGGAAGCGCATCCTGAAACGCAGATCGTCTGGTGCTGGAATCAGGGCGCATTATTAGGCTCATTAGCCGCGCTGAAAGGCAAAGGGAACAAAGACATTCTGCTGATGGGGACGGACATGAGCATTGACCTTGCCAGAGCGATGCTGGAACCGGATTCTTTCCTCTTAGCCATTACGACGCAGCAGCCATTCGAAATCGGCTACACTTCCATTAAAAACGCCGCCGAATTGGCGCAGACCGGCAAGACGGCCACCGAAGTCCTCGTGCCGTTAAAAACCTACACCCTCGACAACAAAGAAGACATCCAGAAATATTTGGACGACAGACAATACCTCATGCAGTAATTGCCAAAGCCGTCAGACACCTCAAAGGTGTCTGACGGCTAAGCGCCAAACCAATATGCAGAAGACAACACCTATTCTCGAAGCCAGAAACATCAGCAAGCATTTTGGCGGAATTGCCGCACTTGAAAACGCCCATTTGGAACTGCGAGCAGGCGAAGTGCATGCGTTGGTCGGCGCGAATGGCGCGGGGAAAAGCACGCTAATTAAAATTATCACCGGAGCGCATCATCCCGATTGCGGCGAAATCATGCTCGAAGGCAAACCGGTCGCGATTCATTCCACATGGGAAGCCAGAAATATCGGGATCAGCGCGGTGTATCAGGAATTCAGTTTAAATAATAATCTGACGGTCGCTGAAAACATCTACATGGGCAAACTTCCTACGCGCAACGGCGTGGTCAATTGGAAGAAAACCTACGCAAAGGCGGCCAGCGTGCTGGAACAGATGGATTGCCACATCCCGCCGAAAACGCTCGTCAGAGACCTGAGCGTCGCCCAGAAACAACTCATCGAAATTGCCAAAGCGCTCTCGAATCAATCGAAAATTTTGATTATGGACGAACCGACCGCCGCCTTGACCGATAACGACATTGCGCACATGTTCACCGTCTTGAAAGGGTTGGTGAAACAGGGACTCAGCATTATTTACGTGTCGCATCGCCTGGAAGAACTGCCGATTATCGCGGATCGCGTGACCGTGTATCGCGACGGAAAATATGTCATTACGCTTGATATTCAGGACGCGCCGAAACCAGTGATTATTCAACACATGGTCGGCAAAGGGCTGGAACACGCCGCCAAAACGCAAAAAGCGTTTGACGAGGTGTTATTAGAAGTCAAAAACTTTTGCTCTGAAAAATCGTTTAAAGATATTTCATTCCGCCTGCATAAAGGGGAAATCCTGGGACTCGCTGGGTTGGCTGGCGCTGGCCGGACAGAGCTTGCCCGCGCGATTTTCGGCGCTGACCCGAAAGCATTCGGCGAAACCTGGATTCGCGGACAGAAGGCTGACATCCGCTCGCCGCTTGACGCCAAACAATTCGGCATCGGCTTTGTCACGGAAGACCGCAAGGAAGAAGGCCTGGTGTTGGGGCTGGATATTCTGTCCAATGTATCCATGACAATTCTCAATAAATTGACGAAATACGGCGTGTTTCAGAACAGCGCGGCGCGAACGGTGGCCGAACAATCCGTAAAATCGCTTCAAATCAAAACCAGCGGCATCACGCAAGCGACAAAAAACCTCAGCGGCGGCAATCAGCAGAAAGTGGTCGTCTCGAAGTGGTTAGCGACGCATCCGAGCATTTTGATTATGGATGAACCAACGCGCGGCATTGATGTCGGATCAAAGGGGCAGATTTACAGCCTCTTGAACGAGCTTGCCGATTCCGGCCTCGGCATCTTGATGATCTCATCCGAAATTCCCGAAATTCTGGAAATGTGCGACAGAGTGCTTGTGATGTCTGGCGGAGAAATCACCGCCGAACTGCCGCATCATGAGGCGACTCAGGAAAAGATTTTACATTATGCCACGTTAAAAACGGCTGCGCCGGTTCAGTAATTTTCAAGAGTATTCTCGACGTTCTCCTCGAACTTGTTGCGGACGAGGACGTTCGCGGTACGGTAATTTTATGCAGCAGCTCGCTGCGAGTGGTAAACGCATGGCATTTATCAGCCGCAGGAGATGCGAGATGTATGGATATGACAGCCACCAAAACGTTCACAAACCGCAAGCCTTGCGGGGAGTCTCAGACGATATTCTCCCGCGCTTTTGTGATCAAATACGCCTTATATTTTGCCTTAATTGCGATGATTATCATCCTCAGCTTTGCGTCAGACACGTTCTTAAAGCCGTCCAATATCATTAATGTCCTGCGCCAGATTTCGATTCAAGCAATTATCGCGGTTGGCATGACGATGGTGATCATTCTTGGCCAGATGGACCTTAGCGTCGGCGCAATTGTCGCGTTCGCCTCGGTCGTCAACGCACTCTTAGTCATGAAAGCCGGAATTCCGGTCGTTTTAGCTATCCTGATTACGCTTTTCCTTAGCTCGCTCTGGGGTTTACTGAATGGGTTGGTGACAGCTAAATTCAAGCTGCACGCCTTTTTGGTGACGTTGGCAACGTTGACGCTGATTCGAGGCATTACCTACACACTGACTGGCGGTTATCCTATCGGCGGGCTGCCAAAATCGTTTTATGAATTCGGCTCAGGCCATCTATTCAAAATTCCGTATCCGGTCTTATACATGGTGGTGATTTATGCGATTGGGATGTTCGTTTTGCGTAATACGCCGTTTGGCCGCTCGATTTACTCCGTCGGCGGAAACGCAGAAGCCGCGAGATTATCGGGCATCAATATTTTTCGCACGAAAGTCGCCGTGTTCGTGATTTCCTCATTTCTCGCGGCAATCGGCGGCATCATCCTTTCGTCACGCTTACGCGCAGGCTCTCCCGAAGTCGGTTTAGGCTGGGAACTCGATATTGTCGCGGCGGTGATCATCGGCGGAACGAATATTTTCGGTGGCGAAGGAAAACTCACCGGCACGCTGATCGGCATGTTGTTCGTCGGCATTTTGACCAACGGCATGATTCTGTTAGACGTGACGCCGTATATGCAGCAAGTCGTCCGAGGTATCGTGATTTTAGCCGCTGTGATTTTGAACAGCCTTCAGGAAAAATAGCGACAGCAGATTCCCCTCCTGGGAGGGGCGAGGGGTGGGTGGAGTTTGAAAAAACGCCAATGCAGACAACCCACCCCAACCCCTCCCAGGAGGGGAATTCGGAGAAAAAAGATGATGACACACAAAGAACGATTCTACGCAACGATTGAATGCAAACCGGTTGATCGTCCGGCCTCATGGTTAGGCTTGCCGACGCCCGGAGCGGTTCAAAATTTGATCAAGCATTTTCAGGTGAACGATTTCCATGAGGTGTCGCAGATGCTTGATGACGACATCTATCCGGTCGAATTGCCGTATCATTCGCCGACCAGCGACGCCATTTACATGGCATTTGACTTCGCGCAGCAGGGTCATAGTGACGATGAACACAGAACGCTGAATTCCCCCGGGTTTTTTCAGCATTATTCCGACCCTGCGCGCGTTGATGATTTCGACTGGCCAGACCCGGCAAAATATATCAGCCCGGAAGAATGCCGCCGGGTCGTCGAAGCCGCGCCACAAGATCGCGTGATTCTCGGCGTGATCTGGTCGGCGCATTTTCAAGACGCCTGCGCCGCGTTCGGCATGGAAACGGCGCTGGTCAAGATGATGACCGAGCCGGAGATGTTTCAGGTTGTGATTGATCGGATTGCGGACTTTTATCTGAAAGCCAACGAAATTTTTTATGAAGCGACGAAAGGCAAGCTGAACGCCGTATTGATCGGTAACGATTTCGGCAGTCAGCAAGGCTTGATGCTCTCTCCGAAACTCATCCGCAAATTCGTCTGGTCTGGCACGCGCCGCTTAGTCGAGCAGGCGAAGAGCTACGGCCTGAAAGTCATTCACCACTCTTGCGGCTCGATTTATCCGATTATTCAGGATTTGATTGACATCGGCGTGGACGCGATTCACCCAATTCAGGCGCTCGCCAAAGACATGTCCGCCGAACACATGAAAGAGCATTTTTACGGCAAAGTCGCGTTTTGCGGCGGTGTTGACGCGCAAGAACTGATTGTGCATGGCACACCTGAGCAGGTGTATCAGCGCGTGAAAACACTCAAGGCGCTTTTTCCGACCGGCTTGATTATTTCGCCAAGTCATGAAGCGATTCTGCCGGACGTTGACCCGGCCAATATCGAAGCCATTTTTAACGCCCTTAAAGCATAGGATGCCAATTTGATCATCTCGTAGAGACGTCCCCGGCGGGCGTCTCTACCACTACGGTGTAAAGAGGATGTATGAAACGATATGGTTCAATGATTCGGGTGAAACCGGAGAGATACGAAGAGTATAAACAATGCCACGCCGCCGCCTGGCCGGGCGTGTTAGCGATGATTACCGCCTGCAACATCCGCAACTATTCGATTTATTATAAAGACGGCTTGCTGTTCAGCTATTTCGAATATGTCGGCAGCGACTATGACGCCGATATGGCGAAGATGGCGGCAGACCCGACCACGCAGGAATGGTGGGCGTATGTCAAGCCGATGCACGACCCGCTGCCGACCCGCGCCGAAGGCGAATGGTGGGCCGGAATGGAAGAGATTTTTCATCTCGATTAACTGAGTGTCTGAAATATTCCCTTCGACACGCTCAGGGAATGAGTCGCCAACGCTTGCTTTTGCTACTCGAAAAAGCAAGCGTTGGCACTTCTTGCGTCATGTTTTATTGAAACGCCTGCAATATCTGTTTGACGTGATTTAGCTTGTCGGCGTCTTTCATGCGCTTGATTTCCGCCACGAGCGTCAGCGGCGGCAGATAGCGGATCGTCTTGTTCGAGCCTTTGACCAACCACTGTATCCGTTCTTGTTTAATCGGCGCATTAGCGTCGAACACAAGTTTGACGCTCCCTTCAAACGCCTGAATCTGCTGTGCCCGCAGCGCGGTCGCCATCACTTTCAATTCAGCCAGTGCGACAAGACTTTGCGCCGCTTCCGGCAGCTTGCCGTAGCGGTCAGCGATTTCGTCTTCCACGTCAAGGATCGCGGCGAAATCGTCGGCCGACATCAGGCGTTTATAGACTTCCAACCGCTGATGCACGTCGGGAATGTATTCTTCCGGGAAAAACGCCGAGACGCGCATGTCAATCTGCGGATAAAATTCCTCTTCGGAGGGCTGTCCGCGCAATTCCCGCACCGTCTGTTCGATCACTTGACAGTACATGTCGAAACCGAGCGCCGCGATATGGCCGGTCTGCTCCGCGCCGAGCAAGCTCCCTGCGCCGCGAATTTCGAGGTCGTGCGCCGCCAATTTGAAGCCCGATCCGAGTTCGCTGAGTTCCTGAATCACCCGCAGCCGCTTTTTCGCGTCGGAAGTCAATAATTCCTCAGTCGGCACAAGCAGGTAGGCATAGGCGCGTTCTTTGGCGCGTCCAATCCTGCCCCGCAGTTGGTACAACTGCGACAGGCCGAATTTGTCGGCGCGGTTAATAATCATCGTGTTGACCGACGGAATGTCAATCCCCGATTCGACGATGGTGGTGCTGATCAGCACATCAACTTCTTTGTTGATGAACTTGATCATAATTTCTTCAAGTTCGTCGTCTTTCATCTGCCCGTGCGCCACCGCGACGCGAATATGCGGCAGCAGGCGCGTGACGCGCAGCGCGACGCCGTGAATCGTCTCGATCTCGTTATGCACGAAAAAGACCTGCCCGCCGCGATCCAACTCCCGCGTAATCGCCTCGTAAATCACGTCGTCGCCGAATTTCATGACATACGTGCGCACCGCGAGGCGGCCTTCCGGCGGCGATTCGATGATGCTCAAATCCCGCACGCCGGTCAGCGACATGTGCAACGTGCGCGGAATTGGCGTCGCCGTGAGCGTCAGCACATCCACCAACGTGCGATATTGCCGGATTT
This sequence comes from Candidatus Moduliflexus flocculans, assembly GCA_000739515.1. Taxonomy (GTDB): domain Bacteria; phylum Moduliflexota; class Moduliflexia; order Moduliflexales; family Moduliflexaceae; genus Moduliflexus; species Moduliflexus flocculans. The sequence goes on along the minus strand of DF820460.1, from coordinate 409,324 downwards.
TCTCTTTATGCGTCACACCGAAGCGCTGCTCTTCGTCAATAATCACCAATCCTAAATCTTTGAAACCGATGTCTTTTTGCAACAGGCGATGCGTGCCGATGACGATGTCCACGCTGCCATCTTTCACGCCCGCCACGATTTCCTGCTGTTCTTTTTTCGTCTGAAAACGGTTCAAGACGCCGACTTTGACCGGAAACGGCGCGAAGCGTTTGCCGAAGGTTTTGTAATGCTGTTCCGCTAATAAAGTAGTCGGGACAAGCACAGCGGTCTGCTTGCCGTTCAGCACGGCGCGGAATGCCGCCCGCATCGCGACTTCGGTTTTGCCGTAGCCGACATCGCCGCAGACGAGCCTATCCATAGGCTTAGTCGAGGACATGTCGCGAATCACGTCCTCGATGGCTTTTTCCTGATCCGGCGTCTCTTCGTATTCGAACGACGCCTCGAATTCGCGGTACAACTGTTCGTCCGCGTTGAAGATCATGCCGGGGAGCGCCTGCCGCGCCGCGTAAGTATCGAGCAATTCCTGCGCCATTTTTTCCACCGACGCCTTGACACGTTCTTTAACTCGCGCCCAACTTGTCCCGCCAAGTTTATCAATTTTCGGACGTCGCTGATCTGCGCCTTTATATTTTTGCACGAGATCAAGCCGATCCACCGGCACGTAAAGCTTGTCGCCGCCGCTGTATTCGAGATGCAGACATTCCATCGAAACCTGTTGCACTGTGAGCTTTTTCAGGCCGAGATACATGCCGATGCCGTGATCGATATGCACGACGTAATCGTTAATTTCAAGCTCGCCGAGCGTCATCTGCGGCTTGATTGCTTTGGGCTGGATATGGCGGCGGCGGGCGGTCTGCTTGCCGAGAAATTCGTCTTCGTTCAGGAAAATCAGGCGCTCATCCGGCAGCAAAAAGCCGCAGTTCAGCATCCCGACCATGACGACCGCTTCCGCTGAATCGGTCAAGGCGGCGGTGTCAGCAGCGATTCGCGCCGTCACATTATGATCCCGCAAGATTTCCCAGAGCCGTTTTGCCTGAAATTCCGTGTACGACGCGATCACGACGCGGTAGCGGTCTTCAATCCATTCGCCGATGCGCCGCGCAATCACGCCGATATGCCGGTCTTTGTCCTCAACATCGTCCGCGCTCGGCGTGAATGTGCCTGTCCATTCTAATGATTTCGTCGAAATATCGAACTGATTGGCATCGGTTGCCCCGACATTTAGCAATTGCAACGCAATCTGGCGATGACGGGCAAGCGCCTCTTGCAGCGCGTCCGGCGTCAGAAAGATGCTTTCCGGCGCGGGGAGCGGATACCCTTTCTCCTCGGTTTGGCGATATTCTTTCCGAACAAAGGCGTCGAATTTGCGCGAAATCTCGGCGATGTCGGAGGGTTCGTCGAGCAGCAGCAGCGTCTCCGGCGCGAGATAATCGAAGAGGCTTTCCAGTCCGTCATGAAAATAGGCGGCGTACCATTCGATGCCGGGGAAAAAGATTTTTTCCTCGATATGGTTCATCAGCGCCTTGAGTGAATTCAGCGATGCCCCGATCTCGGCGACGCGGGCGTCAATATTCGTTTTCGCGGCGGCGGCGGTTTTCTCCGAAATGACGATTTCACGCCCCGGCAGCACCGTAATCATCTCTAACTTTTCGGTGGAACGCTGCGTCGTCGGGTCGAACGCGCGAAGCGATTCGACCTCGTCGCCGAAAAATTCGATGCGGAGCGGGCGGTCGCCAAAGGCCGGAAACACATCGAGAATGCCGCCGCGCATGCTAAATTCGCCGCGATTTTCCACGAGCGGCGCATGTTTGTAGCCCGTATCCACCAATTGCGCCGCCAATCCTTCGCGGCTCAACGCCTCGCCCGCGCCGATATAGAGGGTGAACGCGCTCAATGCTTTGCGCGGCAGCGTCTTGTGCATGACGGCCTCGACCGGCGCGACAATCAACAGCGGTTGGCGTTCGGTCAATTTGTCCAAGACGGTCAGCCGTTCCGAGACGATTTCACGGTGCGGCGATTCATGTTCGTAGGGCGCGACGTTCCATTGGGAATAGAGGTGAATCTGCTCCGCCGCGACGGGCAGCAGGCCGGCGCGCTGGAAAAAGCGCAGGTCTTCGAAGAGTTCTTCGGCGCGTTTCTGCGACGGCGCGATCAGCAAAATCGGCGCGGCAACCTGCCGCCGGATCAGCGCGGCCATATACGCTTTCGACGATCCCCACAGCCCGCCGAACGCAAGGCGGGCGCGGTCATATTGTAAAAGTTCGGAATAGTGAGATGGTGTCATAGCAAATGAATCAGGCGGCTGCGAGCGCGGCGATATCTTCGGGCGTCAGGCCGGTCAGTTCGCAAATATCCGCCACCGCATACCCTTTCGCCAGCATTTTGCGGGCGGTATTCAACGCTTTGCGCGCTTCGCCTTGCTGAATGCCCTGTTGAATACCTTGTTGCATACCTCGCCGCATGCCTTCTTCTGTGCCAGTTCGCAAGGCATATTGAATCGCGCCGATTTCATCTTGTTCTTTGATGCTCCAGTAATCATACACCTCTAATTCGTCTTTTGTCCAGCCAAACTGATCAGCGATGTTATATGCGGCGCGTAACGCGACATTATCAGCGTTCTCCGGGATAACCGCCAATTCATCGGCATGTTTCAGGAAATAGAGCCATTTTTCAAGATTCGTCGCCAAACGCTCTTCCGGAACTGTAAATTTAGGCAATTCGATAAAGTTGAATTCGATATCTTTCAATTCTTGCTGATAGGTGGCGGTATTCAACCATTGAATGCGCGTGAGATAGTGCGGCGTCTCGAATTCGTTGAAATTCAAAATGCCGATAAAGATGACCTGATTCAGCCTGGGGTATTCGTCGCCGCGCTCGATTTGCGATACATAGGCTTTAGCCGCGTAATAGGCAAAGCGTTTGCGCAAGCCTTCGACACGCTCCACCTGCATTTCGACAATAAACGTGACGCCCCGTTTATCTTTGGCGCGAACGTCGAGCAAGGTATATTTCAATATCTCAAGACGTGGCGCTTGATAGGGATTCAGCAATTCGATGGATTGAATTTCTTTATCGCCAGTTAGATCGAGAACGGCATTCAAAAACGAAATCAAAATTTCTGTGTGTTCTTCGTTGCCGAAAATTTTCTTGAACGCGACATCATTGCGCGGATTGACAAATTTCATAGCGTTTCCTCCTTGTTAATTTATTCCTTGCTATTCAAGACCGGGTACGGTGTCAACCTTTAAACATCAGCGATTGACTTGACAATGAAAGTTTCGGGCGAAACGAGATGCTCGCCGAAATTCACAATGCGCGGACGCCCCCGCCCGCATTTTAGAAATCGGCTGCGGCGCGGGGATGCCTGATAATTGCGATTTCAGCGTCCAAAGTCCCGAAGCGGATGGGTTGTCAAGGATTGGGAAAATTGAAGACTCTCAACAGGGAGATTGCGAGCATTTCAAGGGCAACAGTCGCCTGTTGTCCCTTTGTTAATACATTACCGAATGGCCGGACATTTTTGCCCTCTGACCTCTTCTGAGAGGTTCGCCCATGCCCAGGGCGCATTTTGGAGGGCATTGTCAATTTCAGCGCATCGATCAAGCGCAAGCGTTGTCGTGCGGTACTCTTCTTGACAATACGTCAATTGAGCGGTGGCGCTTGTCATCTCAAATTCACGAGTCAAACGTTTTTCTTCTTTGTAGCACGTATCGGTTTTATTGAATGACACCTCATTCTCAACCAGGCGCAGTTTGCTGCCTTCAAAGGTTAATTGATATGAACCACTGCCATTTTCGTTGTTCATCCCGTTATAAAAATTTAAGCTGTTATTCCCTTTGATCAAGACTGTTGTCGCCTTGCCAGCAGGAACAACGAGATAATAATTGCGTTGGTTGCGATATCCTCGTGCGTCGTTACTATCGCCATCCCAATCAATATGCAGCAAATTGGGCGTTCCGCCAGATTCGATGACTTGGATCGTGTCAACATAGACTGTCTGAGGAGTCTTGCTTCCAAGTGTCATAACGCTTTCGCCATCAATCAGCAGATTCACCTTTCCGCCATCTTCGATGACTGAAAAATGTCTCCCCGCTGAAGTTTGGCCGGTTCGCACCACTTTGGTGTCGGAATCACTTGAATTTGAACAACCGGACACCCCGATAAATAAGACGAGAAAGCAACATGTCATTGAGGCAATAAACTGGCGTTTCATCAGAATATTCTCCTGTATCTGTGGTTAGACAGGACAACCGGATCATTGTCATCAATCATCCCGGCGGTCTTGAAAAAGTGGTTTATAGAATGTAACAACAAAATAAACGTGATAACCATCTGATTATTCTCACGTTATGGCATAGCAGCATGACCAAATTTCCTGTGTCAAGAATTAACAGATGTTATTAGAAATATTTTTTATTTTTATGCAAATATTAACATCTTTAAGAAAAATCTTTTAAGCTAAAATTGCGAAAAGAATACTATCTCGGGCTTAACGTCGTTGTGTGAGAAATTCTTATTTCCGATAATGTCTATTCTAACACAACCCTAAAAAAACGCTTATCTTCTGATAAATAATGCGTAGAATCGTCTGAAGAAAGATTCTATCTCCTTGCATTTTATCAACGTTAAACACTATTGCGTTTCGGTCGAGTTTTTTTCTCGACAGGCGTTATCATATTACAATGACGATGAACACGCTTTCCGTGGCGCAACACTGGATGACACGCGCACATAATGCGTTTTTTCACAGCATTCATAACCGTTACCTCATTTACAACACCTGCTGGGAAGACCCGCGCCTCGACCGCCAACTCCTGCAACTTCAATCAGATAGCCGCGTGGTGATGATTACCAGTGCCGGCTGTAATGCGCTGGATTATCTGCTCGATTCGCCGGCGGCGATTCATGCTGTGGATGTCAATCCGCGCCAGAATGCGCTGCTTCAGTTGAAACTTGCACTGTTTGAGGCGGGGCATTTCGAACACCTTTTCAAAATGTTCGGCGAAGGCTTTCATGCGGCCTATCAACAGATATATGAACAGATTCGCGCCGCGTTGCCGTCATACGCGCAGGCCTATTGGGATAAACATATCAGCTATTTCGAGCGGACGCGCCTCAAACCGTCGTTTTATTATCACGGCACGTCTGGCAGTTTCGCCTGGCTCTTCATGAATGTTATTTCGCGCCTTGAGCGCAATATCAAGGCGTTTTTGTTCGCGTTATTAGAAACGCAGACGTTGACGGAACAGCGCTCGCTTTACGCCACCATCGAGCATCAACTCTGGAACGCCTTTCATCGCTGGCTGATCAAACATCCGGTGGTCATGGCGATGTTCGGCGTGCCGAAAGCGCAAATCCGCTTGATCGTCGAGCAATATCCCGGCGGCCTGGTCGCCTACGTGCGCGATAAAGTGCGGCATGTGTTCACGGAAGTTTTGATGCATGACAACTATTTCTGGCGCGTCTATTTGTCTGGCTCATATACGCCTGCTTGCTGCCCGAATTATCTGAAACCGGAATATTTTTCCTTGCTTCGAGAACGGCGCGAACGCATTATGACACATACCAGCACGATCACGCAATTTTTACAAGCGCATCCCGCCGCGTATTCGCATTTCGTGCTGTTGGATCATCAAGACTGGCTGGCCTCGTATCATCGCGATCTGTTGGAAGAAGAATGGCGGCGCATTTTGGAATGCAGCCGCGCCGGAACGAAAATTTTGATGCGATCGGCCAGCGAACATCTGCATTTTTTGCCAGACTGGGTGACGGCGTCGCTCCGATTTTTCCCGGAACGAACCGAGCCGTTGCATCGTCAGGATCGCGTCGGCACGTATGGCAGCCTTCATCTGACAGAAGTGCGCTGAGCGAAAGGAATGTTATGAACACGCAGAAAATGACGGCGCAAACAGGCCAAACGCAATGGCTTCAACAATATTATCGCCTTCATTCGAAAATTTATGATGCGACGCGCTGGACATTTTTGTTCGGGCGAAACGAGATAATCACCGAGATTCACAATGCGCGGGCGCCCGCCCGCATTTTGGAAATCGGCTGCGGCACGGGCAAAAATCTCGCGCGGATGGCGCGGCTCTTTCCGCAGGCGGAACTGACCGGGATCGATCTTGCTGACGCGATGTTGAAAGTCGCTCGCAAAAAATTCGCGGCCATGCCGCAGCGCGTGACGTTCGTGTCAAAGCCTTATGAGCAGCCGCTTGCGCCCGACAATCCATTCGACCTGATTCTCTGCTCCTATTCGCTTTCCATGATGAATCCGGGCTGGGAAGGCGTGATTGATTGCGCCGCCCGCGATCTTGCGCCCGGTGGCCTCATGGCGGTAGTAGATTTTCACGACAGCCCGTTCCGCGCCTATAAAAAATGGATGGCGCTCAATCACGTCCGGCTGGACGCCCACCTGCTGCCGAAATTGACCGAACGCTTTCAACCCGTAACGCAAAAAATCTGCCCTGCATATCGCGGCCTCTGGACGTATTTCCTGTTTCTCGGCGAGCGCCGCGCATAATCCAGACCTCACAGGTTTTCAAAACCTGTGAGGTCTCCGCTTCTTGGAAGTTGCGTGCCGACGGGCATATCCACGACGCGCTTGCCGCCGATATTCGTGCGTAAATACACCAATCCTTGCGGCGCTTCGACGACTTCGCCGATGATGCGGCTGTCCCGCCCCAACGGATGCGCTCGCATCGTCTCAAGCAGGCGGGGCGCGTCGGCGGCGCTGACCACAAGCACGACTTTTCCTTCATTCGCAAGATAAAGCGGGTCGAAGCCTAACAACGCGCAGATTCCTCGCACCGCGTCTTTCATCGGAATGTCCGTTTCGTCAAGGGCGATGCCGAAGGGTTGCCCTTCGACGATTTCATTCAACACCGTCGCCAATCCGCCGCGCGTCGGGTCGCGCATGAATTTGACGGATGAATACGCTTTCAGAACATGTCCGATCAAACCGGCTAACGAGGCGCAATCGCTCGCGACATCGACATCGAATCCTAAATTCTGCCGGGCGGAAAGCACCGCGATTTCATGATCGCCGAGCGTGCCGTTAATCATAATTTTATCGCCAATCTCGATGGTGGGTGGAAACTGATAATAACAAACGCCGATCCCGGCGGTATTGATAAAGAGGCCGTCCCCGCTGCCGCGCTCGATCACCTTCGTGTCGCCGATCACAATTTCGACGCCCGCCTCACGCGCCGTGTGCGCCATTGACGCAACAATCTGTTCTAGCGTCTCGTAGTCGAATTGCTCCTCGATGATCAGGCCGCATGTCAGATAGAGCGGCTTCGCGCCCATTACCGCCACATCGTTCACCGTGCCGCACACCGCGAGCTTGCCGATATTGCCGCCTGGAAAAAACAGCGGACGAATCACGTAGCTGTCGGTCGTCAACGCAATCCGCGTGTCAGGGAGCGACAGCACCGCCGCGTCCGTCAAGCGCGACAAATGCGGATTCGCAAAATGGCGGACAAACAGATGCTTGATCAAATCATGCGTCAGTTGTCCGCCGCTGCCATGCGCTAAGGTAATCTTCTGTTCAGACATCGCTTACGTTTTCGTCTTTTTATGCAAAAACTGTTTCAATTGCCTTGCCCATTGAGAACTTGCGCATTTTATACAGTTCCATCGCGGTATATAATACCAATTGCGGTAATTATGATCATAAATTCTCTTGACATGCGAGACGGTTTCTCCCCGTCTGTTCTCGGAGGAGGAGCAGATCATGGGACGGAAATGGCAGTGCGAATGGCAACACAGTCAAGAAGAAGTATTTCAGGCGTATCACCAGGCGGCCGATCCGCGTCTGCGAACCCGCCTTCAGGCGTTATGGCTGTTACGAGACGGGCGGTCGCTTGAGGAGGTCGCCAGCTTGACAGGGATGGCCTACCGGACGGTGCAACCCTGGGTGAGATGGTATCGGCAAGGCGGATTGACCGAGGTCACCTGTCACCGTCAGGGCGGGGGATCCCCTGCCAAACTGACCGCCGCTCAGACCCAGGCGCTGAAGGCACAGGCCGACACAGGGGCATTTCGGACACGGTGGGACGCCATGCAGTGGGGGCTCGATCAGTAGGGGGTGGCGTCTACCTACGGAGGAATGCGTGGGGTGTTTCTCCGACTCCGACTGAAGAAAAAGGGACCCCGTCCCCGCAACCCGAAGGCCTCAGAGGAGGAACAGGCCACATGGAAAAAAGGGGGCTCCGCGCCGAACTGGAGGCCATCGGGCTGACGACGTCTCGCGGGCTGGCGTGGGCGGATGAGATGCGAGTCGGGCTGATTGGGCAAACACGGCGAGTATGGGGGGAAGGTGGTTCAGGCAGTCGAATATGTGTATCAGTGGCAGTATCTGGTGCTCGCCGTCAATGGGGTGAGCGGTCGGCTCTGGTGGGATTGGACGTCAGACATGACAAGCCGGGCGTTGGCGGGGGTGGTCTCTCAGTGGGGCGACCAGGGGCTCTCGACGGTGGTGTGGGATCGCGCGCGAGGCCATGGCGGAGCGGCCGATGACGCGATCTCCGTGCATCGGATCGAACAACCGGCCTATTCGCCAGAACTGAACCCCGCCGAGCGGGTGTTCGAATGGCTGCGCAGCCAGATTGAAGGCGTCGTGTACGGGACGCTGGAGGCCAAACGAGAGGCGGTCGAACGAGCGCTTCGCGAATTGAATGCGTCTCCAGCACGCATTCAACGGCTGGCAGGGTGGGCGTGGATTCGTGACGCCCTGACTGGTGTATTGGAATAATTTATGATCTTTTCAAACACAATTGGTATTATTTACACGAGTCCTAACGCCCTGCTTCACCAGGCACAAAGGGCGGGCGCAACCCAACCCCGAAGAAATACCACCGGATTTTCCCGCCCGCCCTTTGGGATCCGGTGCAAGCAGGTCGTTAGCAGCCACACATTGTCCTTCATTGCCATGCACACCTACTGTTCACTTCGCGAGAAGTTGCTTGACAATAGGATGGTTATAATTCAAAACCTGTTTCAGTTGCTCAAACGGAATTGTGACGTCAAACCATCCTGCTTGATAGGAACTTACCACTTCAGGCGCAAAAATAATCGTGACACCGTGAGGATGGATGGCAAAGTCATTAAAAAATTCTTTTGAAAATGCGGTGAACGTTCCTTCAACGACATCCCTCGCTTCTTGAGTTTGAAGCCCTTTGATGCATGCGTTGGATAAAATATCCACGGCCTCTTTTTCATCGAGGAGTTCCCATAGCGTGACTTCCCGTAACCCTGTTGATGAAAAGAGCACATTATAGGCACGGGATGAAAGTTCCCCGTGGGCAGGACCACCTGCATACCACCGATGGAACGCGTAATACATGCTCAGAAAAAGAGGGGAATCATAATATAGCCGATAATCCGTTTCATAGGACTCTTCTTCATTTTCATTTACACACGATCTCGAACTGACTAAACCACTACGGACAATCTCTGATACCCGTTGTTCATCCGTGAAATGACGTGTCGTTTGAACGCGATAGAATGCTTGACCTTCTATCCGTCCAGCAAGAGAGTATTCTGCAACCTTCCATAGCAGAAATGGAATTCCCTGAGGAGTCGAATTACTATACCATGTTCCGACAAATTGCTCTCCTTCTTGCTCCATTCTTCCAGAAAATGTGCTGACAATCTGCGGTTCTGATTGAGATTCTTCGTCCGTATTATTCTCGGTATCTTCCCCATATACCTGTAACGTGATCTTACTGGCTTCTTTTTTAGTGATTTTAATCGATCCACGCCCATATTGGCATCGTGTCTTTGGGGTTAGACAAGCCATCAACTCAAAGTATCCTGTATTATGACTATCGAGGATTACCGCGATCTCTTCAGTATTCTCAATCTGTCCAATGAAGAGTTGTTTAGAGTTCGGTGGTGTTTTGCAATAGTTAGTCATAGGGGAAAAAACATCATAATAATTTTCTTCTTCAGCACTTGAATAGACCGGAGACATGGCGAATAATGCTATACTTACTATTGCAAGATGATAATATACGTCGCGTTGTCTCATATGTACCTCGTTGCTATTATTCATTCTGCTGTAATTGATCCCATTCTCTCTTGATACCGTGAGATGGATTCCTTCAAAATCGCTAACAAGTGTTTAGGCGGCAAATCTGCCGTCTAAATAGACGATGACTGGTTTAGGCGGCAAATTTGCCGCCTAAACCGGGAAATTCAAGATTAGGCCGCAAAATTGCCGTCTATACCGACACTGACGCGATTTAGACGGCAAAATTTTTTACGCCCGATGATACAAATGCGCCATTCCCAATGCCGGCGCCCAGAAAATATCGAAAGAAATACTCATGCTCTTCAGGAGCCTTATCTGTCGAAATTGTATTTAGGCACCCGCGCCGGATGAACAGGCGGACGAAATACAATTTCATCCTGCATGTAGATGAGATGGCTGACAAAAATTTAACGCTCGAACGCTTCAGGCGAGCATTCGAGCGTGGTGAGCATTGCGCGCGATGTGTGATTATACCGTAGAAAGGTCCCACTCTTCGTAAATCTTCGGGACATCGTTGATCAGCCGCTGGGTATAGGCGGCTTTAGGGCGCAGAATCACGTCTTCAGCCGGACCGCTTTCGACGATTTTGCCATGCTCCATGATATAGACGCTGTCGGAAACATAGTACGCTAAGCCAATATCATGGGTAATGAAGATCGTGGTCATGCCGGTTTCATCGCGCAATTTCATCAGATAATCCAGAATCGTGGCGCGGGAACAGGCGTCAATCATCGAGGTCGGCTCATCCGCCAGCAGGATTTTCGGCTTCAGCAGGAAAATGCGGGCAATCATCAAGCGCTGCATTTGCCCGCCGGAAAGCTCAAACGGATACTTGTTCGTCAATTCCGCAAACTTCAAATTGACGAAACTACACGCATCTGTCATCATTTCAACCTTTTTCGCCTGAGGAAAATTCCCTCCGCCACGCATGCGAATACAGTCCAACAGCACAGAATCAATCTTATTGAAGATGTTGTATGACGAAAACGGGTCCTGAAAAATCGCCTGAATATTTTTCCAGTATTCCTTTTTTTTCCTGTGACTGCTGATGTCCCGCTTTTTCCCCTGGAAGTAAATATCACCTTCCGTTGGATTGATTAATCCCAACAGCATCTTGGCCAGCGTGGTTTTTCCGCTGCCCGATTCCCCGACAATCGAAACCACTTCGCCTTCGTAGAAATTGAAATCCACATAATCAACGGCAACGGTTTTGTGGCTGCCAAAGCCAAAGATTTTGGCTAATTTCGACGCGCTTAAACAGACTTTTTTTTCAGCGGACATGAGCATCAGCCTCCCGTGCATAAATTTCCCGAAGCTCTTGTTCTGGCAGGACACAGCGATAAGCGCGGCCACCGCCGATATCGCGAAGAGCTACAGACGTGACGCGACATTCTGGCCGAACGTATTTGCACCGTTCGGCAAACCGACAGCCAAGCGGCGGCTTCTTCAAGTTCGGCGGCACTCCGGGTATTGCGGTCAGTTTGTGATCTCGCAGCCCTTTTTCCGGCACGATGATCGATCCCATAAGACCCTTCGCATACGGATGAAGTGAGTCAAAAACGGTTTCTTTGGCGCTGCCTCGCTCCACGATCTGCCCGGCGTACATCACCACAATATCGTCAGTGACGTTGTAGAGCAGCGGAAGTTCGTGCGTGATGAACAGCATCGAATTAATCATGCCGCTTTCCATCAACTGCCGCAACATCTTGATGACCATCTTTTGCGACGTGACATCGAGCGCGGAGGACGGCTCATCCGCAATCAGCACTTTCGGCGATAGGAACACTGACACGGCGATGACCGTGCGCTGTTTCATGCCGCCGGAAAGCTCAACGGAGTATTTTTGCAGCACTTCCGCCGGAAGTCCTAATGTCTCGAACAGTTGGCGGGCGCGGTCGTAAATATCCTTTTTCGTGAGGTCAAGGCCATGCGCCTGAACAACATCCTCAATAAAACGAATGACCTTAATGGTGGGGTTGAGCGCATTCATCGCGGCCTGCGGAATATAGGCAATCTCTGTCCCCAAAATTGATTTGCGCACGTCATCCGGCTTCAGCCCGGAAATATTGCGCCCGTTGATGATAATTTCGCCGCTCGTATAGTACAGCGGCGGGAAGTAGTAGCCCATCAGGCTGAGCGCTAACGTTGACTTGCCGCAGCCGGATTCTCCCGCAATTCCTAATGATTTCCCGGCTTCGACTTTCAGCGAAACATGGTCAACCGCGTACACATCTTCCCGGAATCGGGTGACATATTTTGTGGTCAGTTCATTGACCTCTAATGAGACATTTGCCATAACCTCACCTACTCCCTCAGAGCCGGATTGAATATCTGGTCAAGCCCTGTATTCATCAGGTTCATCGAAAATGTAATCAGCGCAATCGAGAGCAACACCGGCATGTACGCCCACCATCTTCCCTGAATATCAGCCTGGTAAATTCTCGCCCAGTTCATCATCAGCCCGAGGGTCGGCACATCGGTAGTTTTGGGGCCTAAACCCAATACCGACAATCCGGCCTCCGCCAGAATGCCGGAGGAAATTTGCAAGATCAGCGCCATCACTACGTAAGAGGCAATGTACGGGAGAATATCGTGGATAATAATGTGGGGAATCGAATGCCCTGAGAGTTTCGAAAGGTTGACATGATCGCGGTTGCGCAGCGATACGACCTGCGCCCGCACGGCTCTGGCAGTCCAGACCCAGGAAGTAAACCCAATCACCGTCGCGACCGTAAACGCGCCGCGCTGCTCCTGCCCAATGCTGTACGAAATCAAAATTAACAGCACAAAGCCTGGAATGACCGTGAATAGGTTCGTGATGAACATAATCACGTCATCAACGAAGCCGCCGATGTAACCCGCGAATAATCCGAGCGTCAAGCCAATCAAAGTGGCGATGATCCCTGCCACAAGGCCAATCTGAAGCGACACGCGGGTGGCAGCCACCAATTCCGTTAGCATATCTCGGCCAAAATTATCCGTGCCGAGTGGTAACACGCGCACATTTGCCACCTTGCTGATATTCACATAGTCCGATTGGTTCACGGCGCCTTTTTGCGTCAGCGTGCCGGTTTGAGCATCTTTGGCCGCAATAATCGCAGCATCAGGCGAGAGCAATCCACTCAGCGAACTGTTAAGCCGAATAAAATAGTTTCGTTTCGCGTTCGTCATTCCGGGAATGCTCTTCTTCGGGTCATAGTTCCCCTCCCACAGCGCGATAAGCTGCGGGGTATCCTCGTGATCGATTTCAGTTTCAGAAATTCCCGCTGCCACCAGCCATTCCTTCATTGCTAAGCGGTCTTCGTTTTTTAATTTGCTGCCAATCCGTCTCGCGGCTGCCTCCTTCAGGTTCAGCGTATAGACAGGCGAACTCAGACTGTCATAGGTATTGACATAAATTCCAGGGGGAAAGAACGTCCCCTGCCCGATGATCGCTAATGGGGCATCTGGAATGAGCAAAGGATAGACGATGATGATCAGCAAAATGCTCATGAGAATGGCAAATCCCACAACGAACTTGCCGGATCGAAAAACTTGCTGAATGAGATGTTTCATAACGACGCCTCTCCTTAATCCGCCTGCGCTGCCTTGATGCGCGGGTCAATGATGCCGTACAGAATTTCGATGATAAAGTTCGCGCTTAAGACCATCACGGTGATGATCAGAGTGGCGGCGGAGATGAGAGGATAATCCTGTCCCATCACGCCGTTTAGAAGCGTGAAACCAAGCCCCGGATAACTAAAAATGATTTCCGCCACTAATGCGCCGCTCATCATCGTGCCAATCGAAAGCGCTAATCCGGTAATCTGCGGCAGCATCGCATTCCGAAAGACATAGCCGATGATCTTGCGGTCTTTGATGCCCATGAAACGGCTGTATTTCACGTAATCCGCATTCAGCTCATAGATTGACATGGAACGCATGCCAATCGCCTGACCGCCAATCGCGATCAATACAATTGACCAGAACGGCAACTGATAATGAATGATCACTGACCAGATAAACGACCAGGTGAAACTGGGGAGCAGGTCATACCCGTAACCTCCCGATGTGGGGAACCATTTCAGGTTGACGCCGAAAATCACTAACAGAATAACGGCCATTCCGAAGGCTGGAAAATTACTGATAAAGATGCTGACGGGCATGAGGACTTTATCGAAGCCCCCCTTTAAATACGCGGCCAACGCGCCCAGCGTATTTCCGATCAGCCACCCGACGATGATCGCCGGGAACTGTAGGGCGATTGTCCACCAGATCGATGCGCTAAGAACCTGGGAAACCGGGCGTGGGTATTGGCTGAACGAAAAGCCAAAATCGCCGTGCAGCACGTTTCTGGCGTAGATAAAAAACTGCTCATAGATAGGCCGGTTCGTGCCGAATAAATCCGCGTATTGCTGGTAAATGGCTTGCACTCCGGTGGCGTTGCTCATGCCCTGGGCCAGCCGCGAAACGATGGCCGTTACAGGATCGCCAGGCATCAGGCGCGGCAGGATGAAATTCAACAGAAACGCGCAGATGAAGGTGATCAAGAACCAGGTCAATTTATTGATGAAGTACTTCTGATATCCTTTCAAACGAACACCCCCTACATACTGACTCAATTTACGCAGGCTATTTCAGAAATGCCTGCTTCTTCAACTTCACCTTCCAGCCATCTCTCCTTTGGAGAGGGGATTGGGAGGCGCGTAACATGCGTTACCGATAATGAGTCGCTTTACACACGAAAAAATAGCACAACTCTTCAGGGCTTAGGAGCGGCAAGGCTTGATTGGCGCTCCTTATTGATGAAAAAGGCCACGTTCCGGGATTTCCCCGGAACGTGGCGTTTCTACGCGCTTCCGATTATTTGGCCAATTCCAGATTATAAAGGCCAGCAATCGCCCAGCCGTCGGTCATATCCAACGGCGGAACAGGCGGATTGGTGCCGTCGCCATCATGCGGGAAGTTCGTCCAGACGCTCTCGTTCACTGTATGGAACGCCTGTGGGCGATACATGAGCGTGAAAGAAGGCACGTCAGTCAGGTAGATTTTGACCAATTCGGTGAACATCTCTTTCAGCTTGGCTTCGTCAGTTTCACCAGGAATCGCTTTGATCAGCTTATCCGCTTCTGGATTGGAGTATTGTCCATAGTTCCCATTCCAGTTGCTCGGCATGCCGATAAATTCCGAGCTCATCGTCTTGCGGATACGAGACCAGGGCTGCGTCGGGCCAGCGCCATCGCTCCACATCATGAAGATGTCATAGCCAGCGGGCAACGGGCCATCCGATTTGGTCACAACCGTCTGATAAACAGACCATTCCGGGAAATTGGTGGTAATTTCGATCCCGATTTCCTTGCCAGCAGCGGCGACAACTTCAATCGCGGCTTGCCAATCTGACCAGCCATTCGGGCAGAGAGCAACATAACTGAGTTTTTTGCCATTCAGATCGCGCCAGCCATCGCCATCGCTATCTTTGATGCCCGCGTCATCGAGCAGTTTTTTGGCGCCTTCATAGTCTTTGCCAGCCCACTGCAAATCTTTAACGGCATCATGATTGTACATCGCCTGTTCGCCGGCGGTCGGGTTCATCAGCGAGCGCGGCACCTGGGCGAAAGTCGCAGACTGATTCGTCATCGCATTCGCGACGATGGTATCATAATCAACAGCCATTGCAATCGCCTTGCGCACGGCCACGTTATCCAGGCCCGGCGATTTCAGGTTGAAGTAGGCGGTCGGCAAGCTCGCGCCAATGCCATACGGCGGCTCAGGCAGGTAGGTCGAGATTGGCAGATTATCCTTCAGCCAGAGATCCTGGACGTTGGCATTAAACTGCTGACTGACATCCACTTCACCAGCCTTCAGGGCAGTGAAACCGGCGGCGTTGTCTTTGAAGATGGGGTGCGCTAAATATTTGGGAACAGGCAGCTTGCCCCACATCGAGGCATCTTTTCCCCAGTAATTATCGTTGCGGACATACACGACCTTGGTTTCATCGGCAAAAAACTTGCCATACGGTCCAGAATACGCAACATCTTCGGCAACATCAGTGATGAACTTGGTGGCATCGCCGCCGACGCGTTTTTCCAATTTCTGGATCCATGCCTTTTGCAACACGTAGTTGGTGCTGACATACGCCGAGACAAGCAGCGGGTTCACCGCTTTGCCATTGGCATCCAATTTCGCCTTAATCACGACCGTCTGCGGGTCTTTAGCTTCGATGGTGTCAATATAATCCTTGTTAGCGGCAGCGACTGGGGTACTGTATTCAATATGAGACGCCCAGGTGTATGCGACATCTTCAGCGGTCACTGGCGTGCCGTCATTCCATTTTGCGGCAGCCTTGATCTTGAAGGTGATCTCAGTGTGGGCATCGTTCCAAGCATAATCGCCATCAGCCAGCAGAGGATACTGCTTGCCGTCGAGCATGTTGTACAGATACGGCGTTTCGAACATGATGACGCGGGAGTTATCCTGCTGGGTAATCGCCAGGGCATTATTGCAGTTATTCGAGAACGGATTCCAACACACCACCGGCCCCCACTGTTGACCATTAAAATACAAGGTCTCTGTGCGGGGCAATGGATCGCCCGGTTTGAGTTCAGCAAAGGCGGAAACGGTTAGCACTAAACTGAGTGCGATCAACAAACTTGCCAAGACATGCAACTTTTTAGACATATCAATTTCTCCTTTTTTGTGGTAAATATGCGTGTTTTTGACGGTCTTCACAAACGGTTGGCTGATATTCACAACGATTCTTTACCATCCGAGAAAACATGCGGTGAACAGCCTGCATCAGCATGGCGTTCTACGGGATGGTTACAACTCGGAGGGGCTGTTCTATGAAAAGGAAAGCGCCGAACGCAGACATTGGGGAGCATGATATAACTCCGCATGACCATCCTGCCATACCTTGTCTCATGGAAAAACAAAAAGCGGGGAAACGATTGACTCATGAGTATGCTCCTGCTGTCTCCTATGTTTCGACATGTTTTCAATACCACATACTCTTTTTATGCATTACGCAATAATATCTTTGTTGAGCAGATAGGTCGCCTTGTCAAGTTTTTTTGGCGATACACGCTAATTTTCAAATTTTGGGGGAAATATAAAATTTTTCACGCAGAACATCAAGCCCGCAATATGTGTTCTTTGCAATGCTGATGCGATGGCTTTCTCCGGCGGATTTGGCACGAGGTTAAAAATTATTTTTATGATGTCTATTGGATAATGACACAATGCGCGTGAACAAAGAACGCTGTTAGACGCCTTGACGGCAGGACTTTTGCGTTCTGTCATTGCGAGGAGTGACAACGACGAAGCAATTCCTATATTTGACGGGATAGCGTTGTCGCTGACGCTCCGCGCAATGAATACTGCTAATTCTCGATTTAAATCTCCCGCCTTCAAACACCTCACAGGTCTTTGAGACCTGTAAGGTGTTGATGCAAGGACGAGCAAATAGTGTATTTATTCAGAGAATTGATATAACGCGATAGGAAGTGAAAATTCAGTGTATATTTTTGGGGGAAGACGCAAGGTGCAGCCGCGCTGCGCCCTAAAAAATATTTTTACTCGATTATCAATTTGGCCTTCAACAATTCCTGATCGCGGGAAGAAGGGCCAACCAATATCTCAAATTCGCCGGGTTCGACCACGTTCTCGCCCTGCGCATTTACGATCTGGAAGGAATGCCAGGGGAGTTCAATCTGTGCGATCTTTTTCTCGCCGGGCGCTAAGTGGATGCGGGCGAAGCCTTTCAGCGCTTTGTTGACCCAGGTGGCGGATGTGACCACATCGCTGACATAGACCTGCGCGATCTCGATGCCTTCCCGCTGCCCGACGTTCTCCACATCCACAAAGACTTGCGCTGTTTCGCCTGTTTTAAGGGTAGAAGAGGCTAAGCGCAGATTGGAATAGGCATATTTCGTATAGCTGAGGCCATGCCCGAAGGGGAAAAGCGGTTCCTGCGTCAGATCGGCGTACCGCTTGCCATGCTGACCGCGCACCTGACTGTAAAAGACCGGCTGTTGGCCGATATGCACCGGAAATGAAATCGTGAGCTTGCCGGACGGATTGAGCAACCCGAACAGCGCTTCGGCCAAAGCCCGTCCGCCTTCCATGCCGGGATTGAACAACTCGATGATCGCGGCGGCGCGTTTGACGGCAGGCGGCAGCACGAGCGGTTTGCTGTTCACCAACACCACGACGAGCGGCTTGCCGGTGTTCTCCAATGCCTCAAGCAGCGCGATTTGCCCGCCCTGCATCTCCAATGTCGCTGTGCTGCGCTCTTCGCCGATGAAAGTCAGGTGATCGCCCACCACCGCCACGACCACGTCCGAAGCCTGCGCCGCAGCCACCGCCGCCGGGATGCCAGAAAGATCGTCATTAATGATCGAGCAACCGCGTTCATAACGCACGTCAAGACCATTCGGCGCGAGGGCGCGAATGCCATCTAAGACGGTGGTCGTCTTTTCGCGGGGATGCTTGCCGGCTTCCGGCGGATGCTGCGAAGAGCCAAGCGACCAGTCGCCCAACTGCTGCAAATCATCGTCGGCGTTCGGCCCGATAACCGCAATGGATGTCAATTGTTTCACGTCAAGCGGCAGCAGGCCATTGTTTTGCAGCAGCACTAAACTCTGGCGCGCCGCTTCCAGATTGACAGCCCGGTGTTCCGCGCTGCCGATCACGATAGCCGTCCGCTCCGCATCTGGCCTGCGCGGATTTTCGAACAGCCCCATGCGGAACTTGAGCGCCAACAACCGGGCGCAAGGCGCGTCAATTTCGCTTTCCGCGAGCCGCCCGGAGCGCACCGCCTCAATCGCGCCTTCGTAAAACTCCGGCGTGGTCATCATAATGTCGTTTCCGGCTCGCACGGCCACAGTTGCGGCGTCGGCGTAAGTCGCGCAGACTTTTTGCTGCTTCACGAGGCTGCCGACATTATCCCAGTCCGTCACCACCACGCCCTTGAAGCCCCATTCCTCCTTCAGCACTTCGGTCAGCAGCCAGCGATTGCAGGTTGACGGCAGACCCTCCATTGATTGATAGCCCGTCATGAAGGTCATCGCCCCGGCTTGCGCGGCGCGTTCGAACGGCGGCAGAAAGTAGCTGCGCAGCTTGCGGCGCGAAATATCCGCCTCAGTCGCATCCCGCCCGCCCTGCGTCTCGGAATACCCGGCGTAGTGTTTGGCGGTCGCTAAAATGCCGGTGGGATCGTCCAATCCTCGCCCCTGATAGCCGCGAATCATTGCTGCCGCGAACTCGCCGATTAGATAGGGGTCTTCGCCGAACGTCTCGCCGGTGCGCCCCCAGCGCAGGTCGCGTGTCAGGCACAGCACGGGGGAGAATGTCCAGTGAATGCCGGTAGGAACGACTTCCTCGGCGGTCACTCGTCCCACGAGTTCTAACAGCGCGGGATTCCAACTGCACGCTAACGCTAACTGCGTCGGGAAAATGGTCGCTCCTTTCCAGAACGAATGTCCATGAATCGCATCTTCGCCAACTAATAAAGGAATTCCAAGCCGGTTTTGCGCCGCAAGAGTCATGGCGCGATCCAGCTTTTCGCCGAGGATATGCAGCACCGAACCGGGCTGGCGGGTGTTGATGAACGAGAGGTCATCTGGCCGCGCATCCCACATGAGCAACTGCCCGACTTTTTCCTCAAGCGTCATCTGGCTGAGCAAATCTGCCACGCGGGCTTCGATGGGCTGGCGCGGGTCTTTATATACATCCAGCTTATTTGTTTTCGATTCCATAAAATTTCCTTGTGTTCGCCGTAGGCGATACAGTGTTGTAGAACAGGCAGAGAAAGGAATGATTCGCCGTAGGCGATAGGGAATGTGCCCATAACCGCTACGCGGTAGAAATGCTATATGCCGCCGCCTTCTACAACACCTCAAGCCCTACGGGCTAAATAATTATACCAGTTGCGATAAATACGATCCTGATCATCACGGTAGAGACGCCCCGCCGGGACGTCTCTACGAGATAATGTGATCTTTTTTAGGCAATTGGCATTACATATTATGAACGTGTTTCAAAAGATCGGCCACCATGTCCTCTGGATGCGCGGGAAGTGCGTCTTGTTGGAACATCAACACACTGACAAGCGGCATGTCGTTAATCATTTCCATGAGGTCCATGCCAATCGCGCCTTCGTTGCCATAGCGCTCGTCGCCGCCGCCGAACGATTTGCGGGCTTCGGCTTCCATTTTCGCGTATAACGGGCCAAGCGCGACTTTGCCGCGTGGGTCAGCCATCCACTCGCGAATGGTGGATTCTTCGTCAAGGATGCAGGGGAGATTCAGGGTTGATTCGAGCGTGACCGTCAATGTCTGGCGAATATCCGCTGCGGATGCCGCGATCAGAATATCGAAATCGCCATCTTCCGTAACCCACTGCTTGTATTCGGGATGATAAAAGGCAAATGCGCGGAAATCCAATTTAATGGAAACAGTCTTTGTCTCGCCAGGCTGAAGGGCGACTTTAGCGAAGCCTTTCAACTCTTTTTCAGGGCGAACAAGGCCGGCTTGTTGATCGTGGACATAGACCTGCACAATCTCCTTGCCCGCGACGCTGCCGGTATTGGTGACATCCACCGTGACCGTCACGCCGTCTGTGTCTTTGAAGCGTTTCGCCGACACGTTGGCGTTGCTGTACGCGAAGGTGGTATAGCTTAACCCGTAGCCAAAGGGGAACAGTACCGGCATCTGTTTGGCGTCGTAGTAGCGGTAGCCGATAAACAGACCTTCGCCGTAGCGCACAACGCCCGCGTCGCCCGGCCAGTTAATATGGGCGGGCGTGTCGGAAAGTTTCAGCGGGAAGGTTTCGGCGAGCTTGCCGCACGGATTGGCCTTGCCAAACAGCAGATCAGCAATAGCCGCGCCGCCTGCCTGCCCCATCATCCAGCCTTCCAGCACAGCGGCCACGCCGTCAATCCAGGCGCTCATCGCGACCGGCGCGCCATTGTTCAGCACAACGACCGTTTTGGGCTGGACGTTAGCAACAGCGTGAATCAGCGCCACTTGCTGGTCGGTCAAATCGAGATCGCGGCGATCATATCCTTCGGACTCCTTGAAGGCGGGGAGGGCGATGTAGAGCAGGGCGACATCCGCAGAACGGGCAAGGGCGACAGCCTCGTCAATCATCTCCTGACGGAAGGAATTGTCAGCGGGATAGCCGGGGGCGTAGGTCAGTTCGGCATTTCCGGCGTGGGATTTTAATTCCTGGAATGGCACGGCGACTTTCGTCGGGTGGATGTGCGAACTGCCGCCGCCCTGGAAATGGGCATGTTTTGCTGAACTTCCAATCACGGCGATGCGCTGCTGGCCTTTGAGCGGCAGCAGGCCATTGTTTTTGAGCAGCACCATGCCTTCGGCGGCAACCTGCCGCGCTAATTCGTGATGCGTCTCCGCGCTAAACGTTCCCTGTTTCGGCGTCTCTTTGGCTTTGAAGACGATCCGCAAAATGCGGCGGACGGTTTCATCGAGCGCGGCTTCATCTAATTCGCCGGAGCGCACCGCTGCCACAACTTCGTTGACGCGACGCGCCTGCGGTCCCGGCATTTCAAGGTCAAGACCGCCTTTCAGCGCGGCGACGCGATCACGCACTGCGCCCCAGTCCGAAACCACCAACCCTTCGAAGCCCCATTCGTTTTTGAGAATTTCGGTCAGCAAGTGGTAATGTTCCGAACCGAACGTGCCGTTGATTTTATTATAGGAACACATCACCGTCCAGGGCTGCGCCTGTTTGACCGCTTTTTCAAAGGCCGTGAGGTAGATTTCGCGCAGCGTGCGTTCGTCTATTTCAGCGCTGATGCTGAAACGCTGGAATTCCTGATTGTTGGCGGCGTAATGCTTGAGCGACGTGCCGACGCCTTTAGACTGGATGCCATTAATCAAGCCAACCGCCATTTCTCCGGCTAAATACGGGTCTTCTGAATAATATTCAAAGTTGCGGCCTCCTAATGGCGAACGTTTCATGTTGACGCCGGGGCCTAACAGCACATCCACATTCAGGGCAAGGCATTCCTCGGCCAGGGCTTCACCCATCTGCTGAATCAAATTCACGTTCCAGGTGGACGCGAGGCAGGAGGCGGTAGGGAAACAGGTGGCTGGCAGGCTTTCCGCCGCAACTGCATGAATATCCTCCACGCGGCGCACCCCATGCGGACCATCCGCAACAATCATTTCTGGAACGCCAAGGCGTTCGAACGCAACGGTTGTCCACTTACTGGCGCCGATGCAGAGCGCGGCTTTTTCTTCGAGCGTCATTTGAGCAACGATGGATTGAATATCTTTCATAATTTTTTCCTTAGTAAAATGTAAAAAATAAGTTCGTGGTAGAGACCTCACAGGTCTTGGAGACCTGTGAGGTCTGAGTCGAAATTATTTTTTGAACTTTACTTAGATTGAATTGTTTTTAAAAGTGTATTGGCACAGAATGTTATGGCGCGAGCCGTCAGGCATCTTGAAGATGTCTGACGGCTTTTCCGTAACTCAAAAATTTGGGGGCGATTCCCCCTTATGCTGAGACAGCCATCGCCAGTTTTTTCGGAAGTTTCACCGCTAAAAGATAACAACTGAATAACCCAGCATACACCGTCAGCAGAAAAACCGGGATAGTCTCCAGCGAAATCTGACGCGCTAACACTCCCATCAGAGTAGGGATGACTGCCGTTCCCAACCCTGCCGCTGCCATTTGCATGCCGATGGTGTTGGCCGCATCGTGATCGCCGACTCTCGCGCTCGTGCCAGACATCATGGCCGGGAAGATCGGCGCGATTGACACACCGATAAGCCCCACCGCGATCACGTTCGCCATGACGAAAGGATTCCAGATCAGCAGCGCCGAACCTGTGAGCGCCCCGGCCAATCCGCTTAAGACCAGATTGTTGATTCCGATCCGTTTCGCCACCACTCCCGCCGCAATCCGGCCAATGGTAAAGGTCAGCCAATAACTGCCGGTAAAGAAGCCCGCCAGCGTCTGATCCACCCCACGCGATTCAGTCAGCAGCGAGTAGGTCCAGATGCCAAGCCCGCCTTCCCCTCCGACATACAGGAAAAACAATAACACGCTCAACCAGGCGCGCGGCTGCCGCAGCGTTTCTCCCATCGGCGTTTTGTAATCGGTCAGTCGCTTCTCTGCCGTGCTGTCCTCCGAGGGCGCATTATTTTGACTCCACATTGCTAACGTTAAGCCAAAGCAGATAGCCAGCGCAATCTGAAAACCGCCCACGACCTGATAGCCGAACCGCCACGTGTTTAGGCGTGTCAATCCGACCGTCATAATGATCGGGCCAATTGTAATGCCAATCCCCCAACAGGCGTGCAGCCACTGCATGATCCCTTCGCCAAAATGCGCCGCAATATACGTGTTGAGACCGGCATCAATCGCGCCAGCGCCGAATCCGGCGAACACGCCGAATAAAACCATCATCCACCACTGAGGGACGACGGTGTAACCAATCAGCGTCACCCCGGTCAGCAAGCAACTGCCCGCTAACACGTTCCCCACGCCGATCCGCGAAAGCAAAAAACCGCTGAGGAAGCTTGAAGTCATGTAACCAATGACGCTCGCGGTCAACAACATGCCGATGGCATCCAGCGGAATGGAAAAACCCGTTCGAATTGATGGCCAGCCAACGCCGAGCAAGCCATCCGGCAGCCCCAACGCGATGAAGGCGATAAATGCCAGCAGAATAAGACCAATTCTTGGATACTTTTTTATTTTTGTCCAGAGATTCATGTGATTTCCTTATATAATACCAATTGTGGTCAATACGATCATATTTGCCTTATCACGGTAGAGACGCCCCGCCGGGGCGTCTCTACGGGATAAATGACCTATTTAAACACAAATCTGGTATAATATTATTCGTAATTATTTTTAACATGACCGTTTAATTCACGACTTCCAAATCAGCGTGGAGCGTCGCCAAGGAGTCGGCGCCAACCCAGATATCGAAGGCCGCCGCATCTTGAAGCCACCGTCCGGCGTTCGTGCTCCAATAGCGCAACTCGTCTGCACCAAGATTAAACGTGACGGTTTTCGTCTCGCCAGGATTGAGGGGGACGCGCTTGAAACCTTTCAATTCACGCATCGGGCGCGAATCGCTGCCCCATTTCTGATGAATGTAAAGCTGAACGACCTCATCTCCGGCAACCTTGCCAGTATTCGTCACATCAGCGGTCACGGTCACCGATTCCCCGATTTTTACCTGCGACGCCGAAACGTTGAGGTTTGTGATCGAGAAGGTGGTATAACTGAGGCCAAAACCAAAAGGATACAATGGCGTGGTCGGGCTGTCCCAGTAGCGCGAGCGGTACTGCGGATGGTCTTCGGGCTGGTGAGTCAGCGTCCGGGCGTAGTACAGCGGCGCATGGCTGCCGCTGCGCGGGAAACAGACTGGAAGTTTGCCGCCCGGATTCACCTCGCCAAAGAGGATGTCCGCCACTGCGTTTCCGCCTTCCGTTCCAGGCTCCCACGCTTCAAGAATCGCCGGCACATGCTCCGCCGCCCAGTTGATGCTCAACGGGCGTCCGTTTAACAGCACTAATACGACCGGCTTGCCAAGCGCTACGACGGCTTTGAGCAGTTCTTCCTGCCGCCCCGGCAGATCGAGCGAACCGCGTGACGCAAATTCCCCCGCCATGTTCGCGTTTTCGCCTAACACCATAATGACGACATCCGCGCCCCGCGCCGTTTCTACCGCTGTTTGGAACGCTGCTTCGGCGGCCTCCGGCGTCTGGATTGGTTTCTGCGCCTCGGAGAAGATGACCTCATCAAAGAAGGATGGAATATCCTTGCGAATCTCCGGGCCTGGCGCGTAGGTGACGCTGGCTTCCGGCAATTTGGCGCGAATGCCTTGCAGAACAGTCACGGCAGCGGGTTTATGCCCAAATACCATCCACGATCCTTCGGTCGCTTCCATCGAGTCCGCTAACGGGCCGATCACCGCGACGTTTTTCAGCGTTTTCGGAAGCGGCAGCAATCCGCCTTCATTGCGCAGCAACACCATCGAGCGCTGCGCCGCCACGCGCGCCGCCTGCCGATGTTCCGGCAGAGCGACCACTTTTTCCAACAGCGTTTCGTCCACATACGGATGCTCAAACAGCCCCATGCGCACCTTGAGACTCAGGATTGGCCGCACCATCTCGTCAATCTCTGCCATCGAGAGCAAACCTTCGTTCACCAAATCGGCTAAGTTCTCCAAATAGACACTTGAGGCCATATCCATGTTCAAGCCAGCCTTCAACGAGCGCAGCGCGGCATCCCGCCCGTCGCGAGCGTGTCCTTGAACGACGAGATTTCCCACCGCGATGGCGTCGCTGACCACAAAGCCCGCAAACCCGAATTCACCGCGCAACACATCCCTCAGCAGCCAGCGGTTGCCGCTCGCCGGGACGTTGTTCAAATCCATGTAGGCGCTCATGAACGTAGCGACGCCCGCGTTCACCGCCGCCTGAAAGGGCGGAAAATAGACGTTGCGCAGTTGAGCTTCGGAGAGGAACACCGGGTCATAATCGCGTCCGCCGTCCGCCGCGCCGTATCCGGCAAAATGCTTGGCGCAGGCCACGACCCGCTCCGGGTCTGCCAGATCATTCCCCTGAAATCCGCGCACCTGCGCGGCAGCCATTGCAGCCCCCAAATACGGGTCTTCGCCCGCGCCTTCGACAATGCGCCCCCAGCGAGCGTCACGCGCAATATCGAGCATCGGGCCGAATGTCCAGTGCAATCCGGCGGCGCGAGCTTCTTTGGCGGCAATTGTCTGCGCCTGCTCCGCCACTGCCGGATCCCACGACGATGCCATCGCCAATGGCACGGGAAAAATCGTCCGGTAGCCGTGAATCACGTCTAAGGCGAACAGCAGCGGAATCCCGGACGGGCTTTCTTCCACCGCGATCTTTTGCAGTTCGTTAAACTTCTTCGTGTCATTCAGCCAAAGCACCGAGCCTGCGCCGCGTTTGCGGATGATTTCTTCGGCTTTGGGCCCCGGCATAAAATCTGCGCCGCTGATCTGCGCCAACTGCCCGACTTTTTCTTCGAGGCTCATCCGCCCTAACAGCGCTTCGACTCGTGCGGTGACTTCGGCGTCTGACGGAATGGTTGCAACTGTCCCTGCATTTTTCATGTCGTTCATACATATCTCCTGTGGTGGATGTCGAAATTAGAGTTTCGACGCATTTGAATAGCGTATTTGTGGTAAGTAACAATAAGGATGTTTTGTGAGCAAGGATGTTCTGGCTCTATGCCTGAAGCCAGCGTATAACGCACTTCTGATCCACGCAAGCGAATAATGCGCTCTTCTTGAAAAAACAATAGAACGCTTCTGAGAAAAGGGCGTTATCATAATTTGTAGAGACGCCCCGCCGGGGCGTCTCTACCGAGATGACCGTATTTACCATAATGACGTCTCATGTCATTACGCTTAGATATGAGCGCAAGAATGCCCTTCAACGCAGCAGGCCGTTAACGTCGGCTGCTGACGCCACAGCGCGTTCTGCATCTGATTTGCCGCAAAACTTTTGATGACAGCCAGCCAACGCGATGTTGGCCGCTCAGACGGGATCATCTGTTGTGCATCTTCCGCCCATGCACGAATATTCTGTTCCTGGTGTTTGGCTTGTTCTTCGGCATGAATCATCATGGTAATCGGGGCTACTGTTAACATAATCTGTTCTCCTTCATATAATCGCAACCGGTTGCATTCAAATAATAAAAAATAGCTGACAATTTATTGCCAGTTTATAAATGCAATCGGTTGCATTGTGAAATCAAAAAAATAAACAACAGTTTTCGTTTTGCGATATGTTCGTCAACATCCCGGCTATTCGGGATAGGGTCGTGATGAATGCGATTTGCTTTTTTGCCCTTGCGTTGTTTTTAGCAACCGGTTGCATTAAAAAATCTCTACTATAATCTGTCAAGAAAATATTTCAAATTTTTGTAACTATTTACCACGAAAAACACGAAAAATCAAGACATGTATCCGATGAATGAGAATTTTCCCTATATTTTCGTGTGTTTCGTAATGACTGCTAAACAATTTCAAATTTTTATAAAATCGGATTGAGAAATATAACGAGCTACCTCGTTACGAGATCAACAATATCATGACACCCGGCCTTCAGGTTTATTTGAGCTACCATTGCAATGATTTCAGCCAGGCTCACCGCATAAGCTGTCTTCCCCAAAACTTTGGTTTCAAGGGTAATCTCAGTGTCGGGGCTTTTAATCGTGATTTTATGGCATGCGTGCCGGGCGAGATATTCATCAGGGACGCCGAATAGCTGTCGCTGTCGTTCGGGGTTTCGCTCGGAGCGAATTTCTGATTCCAGCACGCCGAGTTGATTGGCGAGGTAGATCGCTGTTCCGGGTTTCGTTTTCTTGGAGGATTGATGGGATTCTGTGATGGCAATCGCCTGACCTTTAAAATACCGGGATGCGTTCCGGATCATCGCCATAAAACGGAGCATCTGCAAGTTTACATTCGGGCAGATGATCACCGGAAAATCCACCGTCTCTGGAATCGCGGAGCCTGCTGTCGAAAGCTCAAAGAGCATGGAATGCGTCATGGCGCAATAGGCGATAACGTCTGGCAATTCGCGCCCTGACCCGGCATGAACCACAATCCGCGCCTCTGAGACCGATGTGGCTCGTTCCTCCCAGCGAAGTGTCCGAGCAATCGCTTCTCCCCTCAGTTCCTCAATCAATTCGTTTGCCAACTTTCCCCGCCCGACAATCAGTACCTCAAATTTTTTCATATACCTAAATACTCCCCTGAAAGAAAAATTTTCCTGTATCGTCTCTTCGAATTTTCTATACAGATAGATATGATAGTGAATGTCAAGGATGTTTGTTTATATTCTGTGAGAGACAAAGTGATTTCGGAATAAAAAAATGCCTTAACAGCCCCGGCGGGGCGCAGGATTGTTCCGTTCTGCCGCGCCTCGCAATGACGACGTTTCGCGAGAACTTTACAGCCCATATCTCAGGAAGGGAGTTCACTATCAGCAGATCAAATCTGCTGCGTAACATCGGGGCGTAATTTAACCTATACAAAATTGTAGTTTCCGCATAAAACTCTTCACAAAAATGTTGACACATCTCTCCTTTTTTTCCTGATGTACGAATCAGATCACCTGAATTTGCGCCAGATTTTTCTCTGGCATGGATTTTGTATTTTTTCTACAAGCACGTAATATTTTGGCAGCAGAGGCAATAACGCTTGCTCATGCTGGAGGATGCGTCCACAACAGCGGACAAAAAGCATCTTTCGCAGAGAGCGGGGCAGCACGAGGTGAGATGTCATGATGGACAATTTGCCACATCAGCGCAGAGAGGGGTTGTACGAGCCGTTGTTAGAGCATGATAACTGCGGCGTCGGATTTATTGTAAATATCAAAGGTCGCAAATCCCACGATATTGTCAGAAGTGGAATTCAAATCTTAATCAATTTATCCCATCGGGGCGCAACTGGCTCAGACCCGGATACCGGCGACGGCGCTGGTATTTTACTCCAAATTCCAGACGACTTTTTTAGAAAAGAATTA
This sequence comes from Candidatus Moduliflexus flocculans, assembly GCA_000739515.1. Taxonomy (GTDB): domain Bacteria; phylum Moduliflexota; class Moduliflexia; order Moduliflexales; family Moduliflexaceae; genus Moduliflexus; species Moduliflexus flocculans. The sequence goes on along the minus strand of DF820460.1, from coordinate 380,755 downwards.
CAGCATAAGTTTGATCTGCCGACCATCGGGCGTTATGGCGTGGGAAATGTCTTTTTGCCAACGAACGAGAGCGAACGCGCGCTCTGTAAAGAATGGATCGAAGCCATTGTGCATGAAGAAGGACAGGTCTTTTTCGGCTGGCGCGACGTGCCGGTTGATTTGAAAAAAGCGGGGCGTACTGCCCGCGCCGCTGCTCCGGCGTTCGAACAAGTCTTCATTGGACGCGGCGCGAACGTCTCGGATCAAGAAGCGTTTGAGCGTAAACTCTATATTATTCGTAAAAAAATTGAAAAGAAAGCCCTGAATTCAGAAATCACGCAAAAGGATTTATTTTTTATTTGCAGCTTATCTTCCCGAACCATTGTGTATAAGGGGCAACTCAAATCCGAGCAATTGAAAGATTTTTACGCCGATCTTTCTGACCCGACATTTCGGTCGGCGATTGCCCTTGTGCATTCGCGTTACAGCACGAATACCTTCCCATCCTGGAAATTGGCGCATCCTTATCGCATGCTCTGTCATAACGGCGAAATTAACACGCTGCGCGGCAATATCAACCGCATGGCCGCCCGCGAAAGCATCTGCCAGAGCGAGTTGTTCGGCAACGAACTTCAAAAGGTTTTTCCGGTAGTTTCCCCGAACGGCAGCGATTCCGCGACGTTCGACAACGTGCTGGAATTTCTCGTGCTGGCTGGTCGTGACTTGCCGCACGCGGTCATGATGATGGCGCCGGAAGCCTGGGAAGGGAATGAAAACATGGAGCAGGCTAAACGCGATTTTTACAATTATCACTCCTGTTTCATGGAACCCTGGGATGGCCCGGCCTTAATCGCTTTCTGCGATGGCCGTTACATCGGGGCGGTATTGGATCGGAATGGCTTGCGTCCGGCGCGGTTTTGCATCGTGAATAATGAAACTGTCGTGATGGGGTCAGAAACCGGCGTTCTGCCAATCCCGGAAGAAGAAATTTCGTTCAAAGGCCGCTTGCAGCCAGGCAAAATGCTGTTGATTGACACCGATGCAGGCAAGATCATTGACGATAAAGAATTAAAAATGAAATACGCCCACCGCAAACCCTACGGCCAATGGCTGCGGGAAAATATGGTGGACATTGACGAATTGCCTGACCCCAAAAATGTTCATAAAACCGACCTTGACTCGATTGTCGAGCGGCAACGGGCATTCGGCTATACCTACGAAGATGTCCGCATGTTGCTCTATCCCAAAGCGGTCGAGGCGCTGGAAGCGACTGGTTCGATGGGATCGGATACGCCGCTCTCCGTGCTGTCGGATAAGCCGCAGCCGCTTTTTTCCTATTTCCGCCAATTGTTCGCGCAGGTGACGAATCCGCCGATTGACCCGATTCGCGAGGAAGTCATCATGGCGGAAGAGAGCAAGCTCGGCATCGAGCAGAATGTTTTGGAAGAAGGGCCGCAGCATTGCCGCGTATTGCGCCTGCCGCGCCCGATTCTGACGAATGCGTCAATGGCGAAAATCCGCGAATTGCAGCATTATCATTTGCGGGCAACGACGATTCCGGTTCTGTTTCAGGACACCGGCAGCGAGCATGATCTCGAAAACGCGATGGAAGAACTGTTCCGCAAGGCTGACCGGGCAATTGACGAGGGCTATACGCTGTTGATTCTCTCAGATCGCGGCGTGGATAAAACGCACATCCCGATTCCGATTCTCTTAGCTTGCGCTGGAACGCACCATCATCTGATTCGCAAAGGAACGCGCAACCGCGTGAGTTTGATCGCTGAAACCGGCGAAGCCCGCGATATGCATCATTTCGCGTTGCTCATCGGCTACGGCGTCCGAGCAGTCAACCCGTATTTGGCGTTTGAAACACTCGAACATGAATTGCAGCACGGCCATTTTCCGTCGGAAATAGACCCGAAAACCGCGCAGTATCACTTCTTGAAAGCGACGCGCAAAGGGTTGTTCAAAATCATTTCGAAAATGGGCATCTCGACGATTCATTCGTATTGCGGGGCGCAGATTTTCGAGGCGGTTGGACTGAACGCGGCCTGCGTCAATAAATATTTTACTGCGACCCCGTCGCGCATCGGCGGCATCGGCCTGAAAGAAATTCAGCGCGAGACGCTGGAACGGCATCGCGAAGCGTATAAATATCGCCCGATTCGGGAACGCAGCATTCTTGATAACGGCGGCAATTATCAATGGCGCGTGGATGGCGAATTTCACCAGATTAACCCGGAAATCATCGCGACGCTGCAACATGCGGTGCAGAGCGGTGATTATACATTGTATAAAAAATACGCGGGCATGATTAACGATTTTAACCGCAATTTCTCGAATCTGCGCGGGTTGCTGCGATTCAAAAAAGGGAATCCGATTCCGTTGGAAGAGGTTGAACCTGCGAGCAATATCGTCAAACGGTTTGCGACCGGCGCGATGTCATTCGGCTCGATTTCCCGCGAAGCGCACGAAACGCTCGCGATTGCGATGAACCGGCTCGGCGGCTTCTCGAACACGGGCGAGGGCGGCGAAGACCCGGCGCGATACATTCCGCTGCCGAATGGCGATTCGAAACGTAGTCGCATCAAACAGGTTGCGCCGGGACGGTTCGGCGTGAATCTCGAATATCTCGTCAATGCGGATCAGATTCAGATTAAAATGGCGCAGGGCGCAAAACCAGGCGAAGGCGGCCAGTTGCCGGGGCGCAAAGTGTCGCGGGAAATCGCGAAAACCCGCCGCACCGTGCCGGGCGTAGTCTTGATTTCGCCGCCGCCGCATCATGACATTTATTCCATCGAGGATTTGGCGCAATTGATTTTCGACTTGAAAAACGCGAACCATCACGCCAACATCAGCGTCAAGCTCGTCTCCGAAATCGGCGTCGGCATCATCGCGGCGGGCGTCGCAAAAGGCAAAGCGGATTGCGTCCTGATCAGCGGCTGCGAAGGCGGCACGGGCGCATCACCGGTCTCCTCCATCAAATACGCCGGGCTGCCGATGGAACTCGGCATCGCGGAAACGCAGCAAGTGTTGGTGATGAACCATCTGCGCGGGCGGATTCGCGTCCAGACTGACGGGCAGTTAAAAACCGGGCGCGACGTGGCGATTGCGGCCATGCTCGGCGCGGATGAATTCGGATTCTCTTCGATTGCGCTGGTGACGCTTGGCTGCATCATGCTGCGCAAGTGCCATCTCGACGCCTGTCTGGTCGGGATCGCGACGCAAAAGCCGGAACTGCGGAAAAACTTCTGCGGCAAGCCGGAATATATTGTGAATTTCTTTACATACGTGGCGGAAGAATGCCGCGAAATTATGGCGGAACTCGGCTTCCGCACCTTCGATGAGATGATCGGGCGCGTGGACATGCTGGAAGCCAACGACGCGATTACGCATTGGAAAGCGAAAGGGATTGATTTGACGCCGCTGCTGCACAAACCGGACGTCCCGGCGAATGTCGCGCTGCATCATGTCGAACGGCAGCAGCATCATTTGGAAACGATTCTGGATCGCGTGCTGATTGAACATGCCCAGGAAGCGATTGAAAACGAAAAACCGGTCTATATCGAATTGCCGATCAATAACACCAACCGCACGGTCGGGACGATGCTGAGTTCGGAAATCACGCGGAAATATGGCGATATCGGGCTGCCAGAAGACACAATCAACATTCGTTTTACCGGTTCAGCGGGGCAGAGTTTCGGCGCGTTCCTGTCGCGAGGTGTGACGCTTGCGCTTGAAGGGGACGCCAACGATTACGTTGGCAAAGGGCTGTCAGGCGGCAAAATCATGATTATGCCGTCGCGTCGCGCAGGCTTCAAGCCGGAAGAGAATATCATCGCCGGAAACGTCATTCTCTACGGCGCGACTAACGGCGAAATGTATCTGCGCGGGGTGGTCGGCGAGCGCTTCGCCGTGCGCAACAGCGGCGCGAAAGCGGTCGTCGAAGGCGTCGGCGATCATGGCTGCGAATACATGACCGGCGGCTGCGTCGTCATTCTCGGCCCGACCGGGCGCAATTTCGCGGCGGGCATGAGCGGCGGCTTCGCGTTTGTCTGGGATCGCGACCGCGCGTTCGCCAGCCGGTGCAATATGGAAATGGTTGATCTGTTCCCGGTGCTGCGCGAAGAAGACCGGCACGAATTGAAAAAACTGATCCGGCGTCATTACGGCTACACCAAAAGCACGGTGGCCGAATATATCCTGGAAAATTGGGACGCTGTGCTACCGCAATTCGTGAAAGTTTATCCAAAAGAATATCGCCGCGTTATCGAAGGCAAATAAATATGGAGGAAGAAACAGAATTGCAGATGAGGTAGCGCGGGGTTGCATCCCCGCGTTTATCCGCGATTCTTCTACATACTATGGGAAAAGTCCTCGGTTTTTTAGATTTTAATCGGCAGGAGTATCAAAAAGAGCCTGTCAAAGTTCGCGTGCGGCATTGGGATGAATTTATCGAATACCCATCGCAAGAAGAGATGAAAAATCAGGGCGCGCGCTGCATGGATTGCGGCGTGCCGTTCTGCCACTGGGCCTGCCCGGTCAGCAATCTGATTCCGCATTTTGACGATCTCGTGTATCGCGGCTGCTGGCGCGAAGCGTTCGAGATGTTGATGAAAACGAACAACTTCCCGGAATTTACCGGGCGAGTCTGCCCCGCGCCCTGCGAAAATTCGTGCGTGTTGGCGATTCACGAGCCAGCGGTCACGATTAAAAATATCGAATATTCGATTATCGAACAGGCGTATCGCGAAGGCTGGATGAAGCCCGAACCGCCCGAATTCCGCACGGGAAAAAAGGTCGCGGTGATCGGATCCGGCCCGGCGGGATTGGCCTGCGCCGACGAATTAAACAAAATGGGACACAGTGTCACCGTGTTTGAAAAGAACGAATTTATCGGCGGCATTATGGCGCTCGGCATCCCGGAATTTAAGCTGCAAGCCAAATTCATCAACCGTCGCTTAGCGATTATGGAAGAAGAAGGCGTGACCTTCAAAACCGGCGCGTATGTCGGGCGCGACATCAGCGTCAATCAGTTGCGGCAGGAATTCGACGCGCTCGTATTATGCGGCGGCGCGGAAAAACCGCGCGATTTGACGGTCGAAGGGCGCGACCTGAACGGCGTGCATTTTGCGATGGATTTCCTCACGCAGCAGAATCGCGTCAATCGCGGCATCGCGATTCCGTCGGATCAGCGCATTCTCGCGACTGGCAAGCGCGTCATCGTGCTCGGTGGCGGCGATACCGGCGCGGATTGCGTCGGGACGGCGAACCGGCAAGGCGCGGCGTCCATCAAACAATTCGAATTGCTGCCAGAGCCGCCGAAAGAGCGGCCTGCCGATAATCCCTGGCCGCAATGGGCGCGAATTCTGCGTTCCTCAACCTCGCATGAAGAAGGCAACGTGATTCGGGATTACAGCATTATGACCAAACGCCTGACCGGTGAAAACGGCGTTGTGAAAAAACTGCATGGCGTGCGGCTCGAATTCGGCGAGCCGGATGCGGCAGGCCGCCGCGACATGAAAGAGATTCCGGGGAGCGAGTTCATCGAAGACGCCGATTTGGTGGTTTTAGCGATGGGGTTCGTCTCGCCAATCAAAGAAGGGATGCTGGAAGAACTCGGCGTCGCGCTCGACGGACGCGGCAACGTCAACGCCGATGACAGCCGCATGACCTCCGTGCCGGGCGTGTTTGCGGCAGGCGACATGCGTCGCGGGCAGTCGCTCGTCGTCTGGGCGATTCATGAAGGCCGCGCCGCCGCCAAAGGCGTGCAGAAATATTTGGCCGCACGTTCATAATATCCACCAAAAAGCTCTGCCAGGAGGAATCCTGGCGGAGCCTCTCGCGCTCTGCATCCATAATCATCGCAATCCTCACCAATGTACATTCTTTCCTCATTTTTCTCTATTAGACATTATCGGAAATAAGGTTTTACCCACCCCTTGCCCCTCCCAGTAGGGGATTTTCGGAAGCTATTTTCTTATTTCCAATAATGTCTATTCTAAAACTGCGCGTTATTGGCTGTGCCGAGAATATTTCTTGCTTTTTTCTCTTCCATATTGACAAGATATTTGCATAGAGAGAGCATGTTTCTATGTCATGCCAATTGCGGCAAATGCGATCATCGCCGCATTATCACGGTAGAGACGCCCCGCCGGGGCGTCTCTACGGGAGATATGATCGTTTCGAATATTATTGGTATCACGAATGCAAATATCACGACTTTCACATTCCAGACGGCGGAGAAACACTTGAACGATGTCTATACGAATAACGTTTCTTTTTGTATGCAGCGTCTTGATCATTTTCACGGTTGCCGGCCTCTCTTCGACCTACTATTTTCTGGTCAAACAAGATAAACAGCGTGAATTCCAGCAGCAAATTCAAGTCGCCTTCGATATTATTCTTGATGACTATGCAAAACGCAAAAACGATGCAATTGCCCGTATTAATAAATTCATCGAACAGAATGACGCCTTGCTTCAGGCCATGTATAGTTATAGCCGCGATACCAGCGAAACAGGAACGATTCGATTTTTATCAGAACATTTTCCCCGCGTATCGCAAGAATTAAAAACCTTTAGCGAAGTGATCTTTTCTGATCGGATTATGCTGTATGGAGCGAATACGCGCCTGTTAATCGCCTACCAGCGACGCGGAGACAGCAATGCCCTCGGAAGCTATTTCACGTCGCCAGAAGAAGGCGAAACCTACCTTCCGATGAACGATCTTTCTGTTCTGACAGAAATTACCTATCGGCATAATAATCTTTCGATCAATGCGAAGAATCAATTATTTCCTAAAAGACCGTTGCCTTCGGGAGTTGCGGCCTATTTCAACGGAGAAACCCCTGAGAGTCCTTCTTACAGCGTCTTCAAGGAAGATCAGCGCTTAGGAAGGCGCGTGATTGCTCCAATTTATCGGCGGAAACAAAAAATCGGCACATTAGTTTGCGATGATTTTTATACAGAGGAACTGGTTAAACGTTTTGCGCAATTGAGCAAAACTGAGATCAATATCTTTGCAGGCGAACAATTCAGCATTGGAACATTGCCGACGCAACAAGAACGTTCGCCTGAGCATAGCAGCATGACGTGTGATGAGGTGTATACGGGAAAGACGCCGATTCGGATTTTTTCAACAATGATCGGTGATGAGCGTTATTATCAGGGACAATGTCTCTTCAACAATTCGCAGGAAATGGTAGGCGCGTTATCTATCAGCCTGTCGCAGGTGATTGAACAACAGGCGATTCAAAAAATTTTGCTGTTGGTCATGCTCGTTTCAGGCCTGGCAATTGCCGCGGCATTCGCGCTTTCTCCTCTGGTGAGTTGGCAGATGATTCAAGCCATTCGCTTAGTGGTGACCTACATCCAACGATTGGCGCAAGGCGATACTCCGCATAAAATTACCAGAACGTATCGAGGCGAATTTCACGCCCTCAAACAAAATATGAATCTCCTGATTACGGCGATGAATGACATTACTCGGCTTGTTGAACAGATGGCAGAAGGCAATCTTTCGCTTCGAATCGCAGAGCGTTCAGAACATGATACGTTAGTGCGGGCGTTTAATGCGATGCTGACGAAGTTGAACGACGTCGCGCTTCAGGCGAAATCCGCCGCTGAAACGGTCTCCGACGTCAGCCGCGAGCTTGCGCGTGAAACGTTCGAACAAGCTCAATCCGTCCAGGACATCACCACGAGCATGACGCAGATGAGTGGAAACGCTCGCAAAAATGCTGAACATGCCCGACAGGCCGAACAGATCGCGGTTCAGGCATCAAAATATGCAGAGATCAGCAAGCAGGTGGTTGGGGAAACATTAACCGCGATGCAGAAAATGGCAAAAGAGATTACCACAATCAAAGAGATTGCGAACCAGACGCGCATGCTTTCGTTAAATGCAACGATTGAGGCTGCCAGAGCCGAGAGTAATGGCGCGGGCTTTGCGGTTGTGGCGTCCGAAGTTCGCTCCCTTTCTGAACGAAGCCGTCAGGCCGCAATCGAAATTCATGCGCTGGAGGACGCAAGCTTGAAAATTTCAATGAACGCCGAAGAGATGCTGACCACTCTTGTTCCCAATATTCGCCAAACTACAGAGTTCGTGCAGAATATCCGCGCCGCAAGCCATGAACAAAGCGCGGGAGCAGACAACATCGAGCGGGCGATTCAGCGGCTGAATCAGAGTATCCAGCATAACGTCTCGGTATCGGAAGAATTAGCCTCGCAAGCCGAACAGCTTCAACATACCATCGCGTTTTTTAAGATCAATTCGAGCATATAAGGCGACGCCATAAAAAGAGCAGACGAGCGCTTGCGGAACCAATCGCCGCAAAGAGAATCAGGATTGAGCAGATCATGCATACTGTCTGGGTGGGCATCATGACCGTGATCCCGATAGCGACAAACAGCGCCCGGCCAAAATATTTTCCGAATGGGTCATACATGATTCGTTTGAACAGGAGGTTTGTCAGCAGAAATTGTCCAAACATGGCGGCAATCACGCCTAAGACCCAGAGAGGATACAAATTATGAATTGCAAACAGCGTGAATGTGCCGAAGATAAAGACAAAATCGGCGCAGACATCGAACCACGCGCCAGCAGATGACACGGCGTTGAGTTTCCTCGCAGCATAACCATCGAGCGCATCACTGCCAACGACCAACAATAATGTGCCAAACGCCAGAACGCACAGATGTTGATGCCAGGCGGTCAAAAACTGAGGGAAGAGCAGCAGACGCGCGAATGTCAAACTATTGGGAATCAGAAGGCGAGCGTTCATGGATGTTTTTGCCACGAATATTCACGAATGAACACGAATGCATACTAAATAGGGAACAACGCTGAACTCTGATTTGACAAGACATCTTCACAAAATTCGTGTTCATTCGTGGTAAAATTTTACGTCTGGCGCGGCAGTTCCATTCGAAAGGTTGTGCCTTTGCCAATGGCGCTGCGCACATCAATTATGCCATGATGCGCCATAACGATCTGTTGAACAATTGCCAGCCCTAAGCCTGTGCCACCGGTATTGTGCGAGCGTGATTGATCTACGCGATAAAACCGGTCGAAAATACGCGGCAGCGCGTCAGCAGGAATGCCGATGCCGGTATCAGAAATCGTAAAGATTGCATTCTGCGGCGTCGCCTGAACGCCCAACTCGATGCTCCCGCCTTCGGGAGTATATGTAATGGCATTGGCAAGCAGGTTGCTCAATGCCCTCTTTAACAGCCCCGCGTCGCCGGAAATCGTTATCGGTTCGATCTCGCGAAGATTGAGCGTGATCTGGTGTTGCTCCGCGAACACAAGCAGGGATTCATACGTTTCGAGCGTCAATTCATCCAGTGCGACACTCTCTGATGTGACCGGAATGCGGCGAGCATCTATGCGAGCCAGCAGCAGCAAATCTTCGACCATTTTCCCTAATTCTTCCGCCGTTTCCAGCAAATCCGCCAACATTTCACGATATTCCTCGGCGGAACGCGCTTTGCGCAGAGCCACTTCAATTTCCCCTTTCAGCACAGTCAGCGGCGTTTTCAGCTCATGCGCCACATCGCTGGAAAATTGCTGAATCTGCTGAAACGAAGCTTCGAGCCTGGCAATCATTTCATTGAAGGTTTCGGCCAATTCACCGATTTCATCATTACTCCGCACCAGCGGAATTCGTTGCGACAAATTCTCGGCGGAAATCTGCCTGGCGAGCGTAACGAGTTGATGAATTGGCGCGAATGCCCGTTTCATAAAAATCGCTCCTAACACCGATGCAATGATAAACATCAGCGGGAAAACGATGACAAAAATATGTGAGCGCTCTGACAATGGAGAACGCAAGGAAACATTATAATCGCGTTCTCCGATAATGATGCCGAACTGTAACATAAAAGATGAGGCGAGAGGCATGGTTAATAAACGGAGCTTAAAACCGAGCGTGAAATCTTCACACGTTTCAACGTGGGTTTGTATGTTGAGAACGGTTTTCTGAATGTTTGGCACTGTCGCTAATGCAGCCTGCTGCCAGGCGTAAGAGGTCGCTAAGACAGTCGGCGCAGCATTCAAAGATGCTGGGGTGCGCAATAATTGAGCATAGACAACATCGGCAGGAAAGAGCGTTCGCAGTATGTGATCAAAACAATCTTGAAATGCTGTTGATTCATATCCCTCTGTCATTGAAATGCACTGAGGCAGCGCTTCTTCGACCTTTCGCGCCCCATTCAGGAGCGCGTGGTCTATTTCTCGAAGAGAAAACATGTGAAAAATCGCATCACTGACGGCGAAGGATAACACAATAAGTGCCATAAATGACCCGATATACCACAATGTAAATTTTCTGCGAATTGATGTAATCATGGTAAATCCTGCCCGCCATATTCTATTCGAAAGTCTTGCAGAGCGAGGGATATGATAATATCACATGCGAATGTTATGCGCCCTGGGCTTCGCTCACATGCATTTTTTCTTTTGCCAACAGCAAGAGGATTCCAAAAACCAAGAGCATCACTGTCCACAGCAAGACGCCGACATCGCTTATAAGTACGAGCGTTTTTAGACCAACATATTCAAGTGGCCGAAACGCAATAACAATTCCGAAAAGGATTTGCGCAATGGCAAGCCAGCGTCCGCAGATCGGCTTTTTGAACATTGCACATCCAAGAATGATTAACCAGATCGCATGAGCGATCGGAGCAATCGTTTCTCCAAAACTATTGCCAGCATAGACATTCATCGCCTGAAATATGAGTTCTATCATCTGTTCTGTGTTTTCATTCGTGGGCTGAGCAACATACATGGCAGAAAACATATTTGCAAACAGAACCCATCGCATAATACCGATAATATACGCCATGCCTGCAATTACCCCGAATGTTGTGCCAATATATAAAAAAGGAGTGTGTTTATGATGAAATATCTTGTGGAGCAAAAGGGCCGAGGGGATCATCAAAAATGCCCCTAAAGCAAATATGCTCCATGATATTTGGAGGGCTGTACCGCTGTTGTGATACATGACGAGTATCTCTGAATATGGACGGCCCTCCCAATCAAAATTTCTCATAATACTAATTTGTCCGATTGTGGCGGCGAGAAAGGCTAAAATAAGCATGACTCCCGTAATATGAGAGAAAGACAATTTTTTCATTCTTTTTCTATGGCAATATTCATTTGTGACGAGAGAGAATTCCGAACTCTTTCGAGTCTCGCAATTCTGACACCAGGACAAATGAATATTACGATATCATCAGGATAAGCATATCAATGTGAACCCAATATTTGTCAAATCTTCTTTATCTTGCGAGACAAGTTCTGGGCAGTTCTTCAGAACTGAACATGTTCCGTAACGGAATTTCCAGTGTGGGAATTGAACACATCAAACACGATAGATGCGAGCGGTCGTTTTTAATCAGACCTCACAGGTTTTTTACACCTGTGAGGTTTCAGGGCGATGTGATCGTAATTTTCAATGCTCGTATCTTTCACTTCCTAACATTTTTTGATCACCCACCCCAACCCCTCCCAGGAGGGGAATGTCAGGCAGAGTCGCCTCGATCCGCGATTCCCCTCCTGGGAGGGGCAAGGGGTGGGTTGAAAAATTATGTTAGGAATTGAAGCTCGTATCTATAAATCAATTGTGATCAGGGCCCAAACGGTATTGGCGAAACATGAATACCGCGTAAAATACCAGATCGAGCAGCAATAATAGGACGGTTGCATACGCGAACTCATGTGCGTCATTAATTGTGACCCGCACAAAATCGCCGTCAAATAATCCGGTTAGATTGAAGTAGACGGCAATCGCCGGCAGAAACAAGGAGATGCAGAGACTGAAGACTGCCATAAAGACTGCAAATGTCGCAATCGCCATGCGGGCAGCTTTGCCCGCATGAATCTCAGTGTTCTTTCCGGTAACAGGAGTCGCCGGTTGTTCTCGTAATGAGCCAAAGAACAAGAGTGAGATAACCAATGCGGAGGGCAACAGAGTTTCATTTCCAGCCAACAACGCATAACCGGTCATGATAAGCAAACTCACACCAAGCAGTAATTTTCCTTTAAATTGTATGTTATTCATAGGAGTGACCTCTAAAATACGGTTAAATTATGCAAACGGGTTTTCATTATCTTCTTAAACAATACGTCCGGCTCAGACCTCACAGGTTTCCAAGACCTGTGAGGTCTTTACCACGAACTTATTTTTCATATTTTACTTACTTAGGGAATGTCGTCTCGACTGCGCTATGAGGTAAAAAGATTGTGTTCAACCAGGCGAGTAACGGGTTGGTGTTGATAAAATTCAGGCCGGGACGATACACTGAGTCGAAATATACCGCAAATGGGCTGGCCATGGAGAAGAACTCAAATGCGCTCAAACAATAAAAGGCGGCGATAGCCCAAAAAGTACGTTCGGTGGTGATCGGTTGTTGTATTTGTATAGACATGTGATTTCCTCCTTGCTAATCAAGTTATGAACGCATGAACGATTGACGACTTTCATGCCTAATATAAAGAGGAAATCTTAACTGAAGATGAATGACAGATTAAAAAATTTTAATCGGAGTGAGTTCCGATTTTCAACACATAGCCTGCCCCGCGAATCGTATGGAGTAGCTTTTTATCGAACCCTTTATCAATCTTGTTGCGCAAATGATGGATGTACACATTGAGTACATTTGTGCCTGGCTCGTAATTCATATCCCACACATGCTCGACGATCAGCGTTTCGGTTAATACCCGGCCTTGATTGCGCAGCAGATATTCCAGTAAAGCATATTCTTTGCCGGTCAGCGTGATTTCCTGTCCCCCACGTGTGACGTTGTGAGAAGCGGGATCAAGTTCAAGATCGGCCAATTTCAACAACGGAGTTGTATAGTTCTGAGATCGGCGCAGCAAGGCGCGGACACGGGCTAACAGTTCGCCGAAAGAAAATGGCTTGGCTAAGTAATCATCCGCGCCGACATCCAGTCCTTTGATTTTGTCGTCCACTGTATCGCGGGCAGTGAGCATGATAATCGGCGTTGTTATCTTGCTGGCGCGGAGTTCGCGGCAGACTGAGAGGCCATCTTTTTTCGGCAGCATGATGTCGAGCAGAATCACATCATACGCATATTCTGTCGCCCAGAATAGCCCATCAACACCGTCGTAGCAGATATCTACCGCATACTGCTCTTCCATCAACCCTTTTTGAATAAATCCGGCAACTTTTCGGTCATCTTCAATCACCAGAATACGCATAGCTCCTCAATCCGATTTTTGCTTACCTGTCATTTCTTCAGATAGTAAGCATCCAATCTTCGCTTCCGTCTCGCACGGTATCGCAGCAACCCGACCATCTGAAATCAGCGAAATGCCATAATAAAGAACGTTTGACAAGACTCCATATATTTGTCAACAGGTATGCGCAGTTTCTTTTTTCTTCCGCGAATCTTTTGTTTGTTATTGACAAAGTCGGCTGTCATGTCAACATGCGCCCGGACAGTCGCAGTCGCGTATTTTCTATTAATCGAAACCGCATGATTGAGGTGACGTATGATTACAGGACGAGTAACGTCAGTGTTTGGGCCGGACATCAATACCGATGATATTATTCCCGCCCTGTTTTTACAGCAAAGCACTGATCGGGCGCATTTCAAAAAATTCGCCTTTGACAAATATGATCCCGATTTCCGGGAGCGCTGCCGCCAGACGCCGCAGAATATCGTGGTGGCGGGCAAAAATTTCGGCTGCGGGTCAAGCCGGGAACAGGCGGTGTATGCCATCAAAGATAATAACGTGGCCTGCGTCATCGCGCAGTCGTACCCCGATATTTTTTATCGCAATTCACTCAGTAACGGATTGGTGCTGCTCTCCGTGCCAGACACGACCGGGCTTGAGATGGGTGATGAATTGCAGGTGGATTTAGATGCCGGGACGATTCGAAATCAGACGAAAGGAACAACGCTCCGTTTTGATATGAGCGCCGATGATAAAGAGACCTTCAAACAAGGCGGCACGATTGGCCGCGTCCGGGCGCATTTAGAGGAAATTTTACGTGCCTCTTAAAAAAATAGCACACGGATTGGGCTGATTTGTCTGATTGACCCTGATAAAAAATCAGTGAACATCAGTCAAATTAGCCCAATCAGTGTGTTATTACACAACATCTATGGGACAAACACTGGTAGAAAAAATTGTGTCACGGCAGGTCGGACGTCCGGTGTTCGCGGGCGAAAAAATTGACCGACTGCCGATTACGAAACTCTTTTTTAACGATGTCATCGGGCCGCCCGCGATTAACGGCTTTGTCGAAAATTTCACTGATCTGTTGGAAAAATACGGCACACCGTCGCGTGTCTTCGATCCAAAGCGGCTCTTTTTCCTTCCCGATCATTCCGTCCCGGCCTATTCCGTGCCGGTAGCCGAAGGGATTGATTTGATGGAAGAATTTTCGAAACAATGCGGCTGCAAAGCCTATAAAGAAGGGGACGGCATCGAGCATGTCGTCTTGATGGAAGATGGCCAGATCGTCCCCTGGGACATCGTGCTTGGCACGGATTCCCACACCGACACCAACGGCGCGATGGGGGCGCTTGCGTTCGGCGTCGGCACGACTGACGGCTTTTACGCGATGGCGACCGGCCATATTTACGATTTTGTCGTGCCGGAAACCTTCAAATTCGAATTGGTCGGTGAACTGCCGAAAGGGGTTTATTCCAAAGACATCATTTTGCATATCATCGGCAAAGTCGGCGCAGACGGATGCGCCCGGCGCGTGGCGGAATTTACCGGGCCGGGGCTGAAAACGCTGAGCATGGACGCCCGCACTACCATCTGTAACATGGCGGTGGAAATGAGCGCCCGCACCGGCATCATGGCGTATGACGAGACGCTGGCCGCGTATCTGCAAGGCCGCGCTCAGTGGCCGGTTGAGCCGATTGCAAGCGACGCCGACGCGAAGTATGCCAATGTCATGACGATTGATTTATCCACCTTAGAGCCGTGCGTCGCCTTTCCGCACAAACCGGCGAACGTGACGACGGTGTCCCGCGTGCCGGAGATGATCGCGGAGAGCCAGAAAAATCCGACGCCCGATTTTTGCGCGGTGGAGAGCGATCTGATTACTGACGCCTTTCTCGGCGCGTGTACCAATGGCCGGTATGAAGACTTAGTCGCGGGCGCGGACGTGCTGAAAGGCCGCAAAGTGCATCCGAACGTAAACCTGATCGTGATTCCCGCCAGCCGCAAGGTGTATGAACGCGCGATGGATGAGGGGATTTTGCAGGTCTTCATCAAAGCGGGCGCGAATGTCGAGTCGTCGAACTGCGGCCCGTGTTTTGGGAGTCACATGGGCGTATTGTCGAAAAATGCGCGGATGATCAGTTCCAGCAACCGCAATTACAAAGGCCGGATGGGATCGGCGAATGCCAAGATTTTCCTCGCCAGCCCCGCGACTGTTGTTGCCAGCGCCATCGAAGGCAAAATCGCTGATCCGCGCAAATATCTGGCATAATCTCACAGCCCTGCCAGGGCTGTGAACCCTGACAGGGCTTATAAAACAAGGAAGACATTATGGGACATGGCATGGGACCATTCGAATTTGTTGCATTAATTATTATTGGTGGGTTCGTTACTCGCATCATTACCTCCTGGATCAATGTAAAACAGGGGAATGCAAATCAGAAGATACAAGAATTGGAGCAGCGCATCGCGCAGTTAGAATCTCGCCCGGCGTTGACACCTGGGGTACAAGAGCGACTCAAGGTGCTGGAAGATATCGTGACGTCCGATGATTTCGAATTGCAGCGAAAATTCCGCCAATTAAGCAAAGATGAAATCCCTTGAATATGTGCTAACGCACCAATATTGTGAGGAACTAAGCAAGATGTAAAAATAACTTCACCGTTCCCTTCGACAGGCTCAGGGAGCGGGCCGCAGCGTTCCCGGAGCCTGTCGAAGGGAACAATGTGGATTATTACCCTTACGAATTGATGATGTTTTACAACCGCCCCCCGAATTCAAGAGGGGAACAAATCGAGCGGTGAGATCATTCTCATTCGTTCCTTTCCTGAATTCGCTGTCATTGTTGACGATTTTGTTGCCAACGCAAGAGTTGACAGGCAAAATTGAAATATCACATTCCTAAAAATTAACGCACCAATATGATGAAACGGTTATCCCAAAAAATTTTTAACGCTCCCTACCTTTTGCTTGTTCTTGCCCCCTTACTCTGGTCTGGCAATTTTGTGGTGGGACGCGCCGTTCGTTCGGCGCTGCCGCCGATTGGATTCGCTTTTTGGCGTTGGCTGGTGGCGTCGCTGATCGTCCTGATCGCCGCCCGGCAGTATCTCAAAAAAGATCGCGATCTCATCTTGAGTCATTGGAAAATTTTACTGGCAATCTCGCTGTTTGGCATTGCGATGTTTAACACGCTTTCCTACATTGGACTGCGTTTTACGTCGGCGATTAACGGCGTCTTGCTCCAATCGGTCATTCCAATTGCGATTATGGCGCTGAGTTATCTCTTCTTCCGCCAGACCATTACGCGCCTTCAGGCGGTCGGCGTGATGATTTCGCTGTGTGGGGTGCTGTTCATTATTACGCAGGGGAAGTGGCGTGTATTATTGACGCTTTCCTTGAATATCGGCGATTTGCTGATTTTTATCGCAGTGGTCGGTTATGCGGTG
>DF820460.1:331959-364023 GCA_000739515.1 Candidatus Moduliflexus flocculans | reverse complement strand
ATTATTGACGCTTTCCTTGAATATCGGCGATTTGCTGATTTTTATCGCAGTGGTCGGTTATGCGGTGTACTCCGTTCTTTTGCAGAAACGCCCGGCGATTCACCCCCTCAGTCTGCTTTCCGTGACGTTTATCATGGGAACGTGCATGTTATTCCCATTTTATTGCTGGGAGCATCTCGCCTGGCAGCCGATGCCGCTGAACCGCATCACGTTTTTCGCCGTCGGGTATGTCGCCATTTTTCCGTCAATTATCGCCTATTTTTGCTTTAATCGCGGCGTCGAATTGATTGGCGCAAACCGCGCGGGATTATTTATCCATCTGATGCCGGTGTTTGGCAGTCTGTTAGCCATGATCTTTCTTGGGGAAACATTTCGGTTATTTCATGGCATCGGCATCGCCCTGATCTTGACCGGAATTGGGTTGGCGACGAAAACTGCCCAACGTTAGAAACAAACACGATTTTTCGAGGCCGCCTGTTGAAGAATAAGCAAAGCACGGCAGCCCCTCGATTTGTTATCGCGAAACTACAAGAAGGGCAGAGTGCAACAGCGTACTATTGCACTCCTGGCTGGCGAGGGTGCCAATGCGATTGAATAAATAGGGGATCAGAAAAAATGGCATGTTCTGACTTTTTCTCAGGACATACCATCAATGTGAATGGATATGACGCGGCTTGTTTAGAAAAGGCTTTGCGGCACCTGCACAACATCCTGCGGTTGCAGCAATTCATTTGGCTCGGCTTTATGTTCAGTCTGCTTGCCATCTTTTTCTCGGAGAATTTTGATTTTCTTTTTCCCGGCTTTATCGGTAAAACCGCCCGCTAACGAAATCGCCTTCGTGACGGTTGTCCCCTCTTCCAACTTATAGGAACCTGGTTTGTTCACTTCTCCCATGACAAAGAAAAATTCCGCGCGTGGTTGGTAAATGACATCGCCATCTTGAATCAAAAATTCTTCATCCCCCGTTCTGGCCTCCAGCAATTGTTTGATGTTCAGCACAATTTTGCGTTGCGCTCCATTTTCTTTGCGCAGGAGTTCCAATTTCTGCGTATCCGCGTTACTGGTTGGCCCTCCAGCGATACTGATCGCTTCCAGAATAGAGGTATCATTTTCTAACATATATGATCCGGGCTTCTGGACTTCGCCAAAGACTGAAAACTGGCTCGCTTTCGGCACGTAAATCGTATCGTTATCCTGCACGCTCACATTTTTCTGAACATCTCCGGCAAGCAAGGCTTGCAAATTGACTCGCTGCAATTGGCTGGTTTGACTATCTAAACTGGCGGGTTGGGAAGTCGCCCCTTGCTTCGGACGCGCAATAATGATTTCCCGTCCGGCGTTCGGGGTGACTCCGCCAGCTTTCGAGATGACCTCTAACACCGTATCATTTTTGGACAAATAATATGCGCCAGGGCTTTTGACTTCGCCTAAAATGAAGACTTTTTGACTTTTAAAATCCGCAACGGTAATCGTCACTTGCGGATTGACGATGTAGTCTTTATCCAATAACTGCGCGATTTTGGTTTCAAGACTACGAACCGTTAATCCGCCGGCTTTAATGCGCCCAATCAACGGAAAGGAAAAATATCCATCCGCTGACACCGTGACTGTGCGGCTGAGATCATCATGATCCCAGACTTTGATATCTAACACATCCTCCGAGCCAATGATGTAATTTTTGTTGGCATCATCATCCTGAGCATACGCGGCTGCCCCTGACCAACACACAACGCAAGTCATGAGCATCACGATAGAAACGCAGATTTTTCTCGCCAACAACGCATTCATGATTGTTCTCCTGTTCCTCTCTGATTTACAAAATTCCTTTCAGGCTGATCGTTGCGAGATTATCGGTATAGTCGTTTTCATCAATGGTTGAATCCGCCGAAATATACTGATACCCTGCGCCAAGCGAAAGGTATTTATAGAACTTATACTCCAGGCCGGCGCCGAATTCCCAATTCGTATCTTCGCGATCTCTTACATTTTCAAGATCGAGGTTAAGAGGCCGTTGGTACGTATCTTTACTATATCCGATATTGGCCAACAGCGACAGATTCGGCAGAGACGGCAGGACATGACGAATATCGCCGCGAATGCCGTTGCTGATATAATAGAGGCCATTTGCAGCGGTTTCTTCCGTAATTGAGGTGTCATAATATTCTCTAAATAAACGAACATTCAGGAAACTCCCTTCGACATACTCGCTTTCGATGACGCCATCAACATAAAAATCGGTCGGGTCTTCAATCGCGTCCAGTTCCGAGTCGAATTGCCGCCCGACCATGCCGATTTTCAAGCGTCCGGTGGTTTTGCCAGTCACATCGACTTCAAAACCGCCATAGGCTTTCCATTCGTCACTATCAATGAAAGGGTCTTCGCGCGTAATCATCGCATAATTTCCGCCAACCAGCAAGGCCAGGATTGGTGAGAGATTATAAAATCCGATTAATTGGAGATCGTTCCGCGTAATGTCATCTTTCGAATCTTCCGAATCATCAAAGGCGCGAAACATGCCATCGTAGGCGAATTCGATTTTATAGGTATCAGCATACTTGTATGCCACTGAGCCAGATAGATCATGTTCTTTATACGGATCGCGTTCATCCCCTGGCGCTGATGGGGCTTCTGAAGTCGCATTAAACACGTAACCCGCCGCCAATTCGACCCCGGATGCTAAATCGAAAAGGAGGTCTGCGCCTAAGCGGTGATCAACCGTATTTAATTCTCCATCCGGATCGATCTTCGCATCGCCGTCATTGCCATACATTCTGATGTCGGCCCGATAATCGGCGCTGAATTTCATTTCCGCATCCTCTGCGGTCGGATATTGAAAATGAATCCCCGGGCTGATCACGGTAATAAAATCGCTTTCTTCATCAGTATAAGTCTGGTAAATATTCGATTCAAAGATTCCCTCTACCTGCACAAACGGATTCAGTTGTGATTGGCCGACCCACATGCCATACGCTGGCATATAGGAGACAATGATCGCACAACACATTATTCCGGCGACGAGAACACGCTTCATGATCATATCCTCCCTTGTCTCAACAAGTGTAATTGTAGTACAGCATTTTTCACTGGCATTGACTTGTCGGGCGTACAGAATCACAGGATTTTATCACGCCAGAGTGAAAATCCCATTCAATACCGATAAAGAACACTGCGTCTCAAAGAAAACGTCATAAATCTACTTATATGTTGCATGAAAACAACCAGGTGTCAAGAAAAAAATACGAGCGTTAGGTTTACGTGGGAACGTCTGCCAAAGATTATCAATGCCATCCAGTCAAAAACGTCTGTACCATTGAGGCGCCGAATCCGCAGTGTTCTCGAATTGAGCATTTCACGAAAATTTTCAATTTTTGACGTTCCACCCTTGACAACATCAGTCGCCATAAGGATATCTTCTCAACAAAAAAGGATTTGTTCTCGCTCAATGCTGACGATATTGCCGACACCAATTTTGAACGGCAACGGGAAACAGCGCGGTTTTTTTACGATACACAAATGAGACGCGCCAGCGTCGCTCGAGTATTCACCGATTATGAAATCACTCACGCTCACCCCGCCGCGCCTGATCGCCTGGGAAGTCACGCGGCGCTGTACGCTGAATTGCCTGCATTGCCGGGCGTCAGCGCAAAATATTCCGTATCAGAACGAATTTTCATTCGCGGAATGCCGCCGCTTGCTTGATGGTATGACATGCTTTTCGCCGCCGCCGATTATCATTCTGACCGGCGGCGACCCGATGCTGCGCGACGATATTTTCGAGATTATTTCTTATGGCAGCAGCCTCGGCCTACGCATGGTGATTGCGCTCTGCGGGCAGGGCTTGAGCCGCGATATTCTGGAACGGTTGAAAGCGTGCGGCATCCTGAAAATCAGTTTCAGCCTCGATGGCAGCACCGCCGCCACGCATGATGCCTTTCGCCGTGAAGAAGGCGCATTCGATGCTGTGTTGCGCGGCATGGCACTCGCTCGTGAAGTTGGCATTCCGTTTCAGGTCAACAGCACGATTTCCACGTATAACGTCAATGAACTGCCTGCGATCCTTGATCTCGCGGTTCAATCCGGCGCAGATGCCTTTCATCCGTTTCTGCTTGTGCCGACCGGCAACGCGAAAGATTTAATGGACATGGAACTCTCGCCGGAAGCCTATGAAAAAACGCTGCTCTGGATTTACGAAGAGAGCCAGCGCCGCTCGATTCTCGTGAAGCCGACCTGCGCGCCGCATTATTCCCGCATCATGCGCCAGCAGAGCAGCGAGCGCCAGAAACACTCTACGACGTTTTCTCATCCAGGACAAACGGGGCATAGTGGTCATCCGCATGGCAGCATGTCATCCATGACAAAAGGCTGCCTCGGCGGACAGGGCTTCGCGTTCGTCTCACACATCGGCAAAGTGCAGATTTGCGGTTTTTTAGATGTAGAATGCGGCGATGTGCGGCAGGCGGATTTCGATTTTCAGCAGATTTGGGAAACATCGCCGGTCTTTTTAGAGATGCGCGACACTGACGGGTATCATGGCAAATGTGGGGTTTGCGAGTATCGCAATGTCTGCGGCGGTTGTCGGGCGCGAGCGTATAACGTCACCGGCGACTATCTCGACAGCGAACCGTTTTGCGCCTATATTCCTGAGAATCGCCCCGAAACACGCGAAAAATAGCACACTGATGACCTGATGGGACTGATTGGCACTGATGTTTTTCTGAACTTGTTCTCAGGATTGTTCAGTCCAATCAGTGTGCTATTTTTTATCCTCCGATTTTTACCATCGCCCGTCCATCGGCGCTGTCCGGTTCGGTTGATGTCAGAAAATCGCGATGCACGTCGGGTTTGCGGTTGGCGGCTTCTTGAAACAAGGCGATCAATTCGTCATCGCTTGCGCCGCGCCGCAGCGGATGTTTGACATCAATTTCTATGTTGTCGTGCAGACAGGGACGCAAAAAACCATCCGCCGTCAAACGCAGCCGGTTGCAATCGCCGCAAAAACTGTGCGAGACAGCGGAGATAAAGCCGATTCTGCCGCGTCGCCCAGAAATTTCAAACGTTTTCGCCGCAGCCGACGGAGCGTTCTTGCAAGGATGGAGTTCGAAACGTTCCATTAGCCGCGCTTTCAATTCATCCGAAGAAAGAAATCCGTTCGGATTCCAGCCATTCCCGTGAAACGGCATGTATTCGATAAAACGGAGTTCCACATTTTCGGCATGGGCAAACTCCGCAAACTCGAATAATTCATCATCGTTGAAGCCGCGAATTGCAACCACGTTGACTTTCAGTGCCGGAAAACCGGCCTGCTGCGCGGCGCGAATCCCTTGCAAAACAGTCTGTAATGCCGGAAAGCGCGTGATCTCCTCGAATTTGCGCGGATGCAGTGTATCAAGGCTGACATTCAGATAGCTCAACCCGGCCCGGCGTAGCGGCAAGGCGAGTTCCGGCAGCAGCAGGCCATTTGTGGTTAGCGCAACGGTTTGAATATTGGGAATGTGAACGCTGCGCTCAATGAACGCAGCCACATCTCTCCGCAATAATGGCTCGCCGCCGGTCAATCGGATTTTCGTCACGCCGATTTGCGCCGCCACCCAAATCAGACGCTCAATCTCTTCATAGCGCAAAATCTCGGCATGTTCGAGAAAATGCACGCCGTCTTCCGGCATGCAATAGCGGCAGCGCAGATTGCAACGGTCTGTCAGCGAAATTCGTAAACTTGTAATCGTGCGTCCTGATGCATCGTGTAACATATCTCTGCAATCTCAATCTATGGCAGCGCTTTCGGCGGGAGAACGAAGGCGTCGTGCGTTTTGCGCATGCTTTCGCGAAAAATTTCTGCCGGGAGCGAACCGCCGCTGAACGGCATGGCTTGCGGCGTGTCGTATCCGATCCAGACGCCAGCGCACAGGTAGGCGGAACAGCCGATAAACCAGGCGTCGGAATTGCCTTGCGTCGTGCCGGTTTTGCCGATAATATCATGATCATCGAACCGCGCCGCCTGTCCCGTTCCGTCTTTGACAACTGCCCGCATCAAGCGAACAGCCTCCTTATTCACGGCGTCTTTGACGATTCGTCGCGGCGTTTCGGCACGATGCCAGTAACGAATCGCGCCTCCTTTGGTGCGAACGCCGATGACGCCATACGGCGCAATGGCAAATCCGCCGTTGCCGATTTCTGTGTAGGCGGCAGTCATTTGCAGCGGCGTGACTTCCCGCACGCCGAGCGCAAGCGCCAGGCCGGGATCGGGTTGAAAATCGGAATCAATGCCGAAGCGCCGGGCTGTCGCTTTCACCGCATCTGCGCCGACTTTTTTCAGCAGATTCACAGCGGCAGCGTTGCGAGATTCCGCGAAGGCATTCAGCAGCGTCACCGGCGTCGGCGAATGCCCATGCGTGCCGTTGCGCGGCCAGCCGTCAGCGTCAGGCTGATCGCTGATCGTATCTTCCGGTTTCCACCCCTGCTCTAAGGCGGTGAGATACACAAACAACTTGAACGTCGAACCAGGCTGACGTTTCGCCTGCGTGATGCGCTGGTATTGGCTTTCATTATAGTCGCACCCGCCGAGCATCGCCCGCACCGCGCCATCCGGCATCAACATAACGACAGCGGCTTGCGGCGCATTCTCCGGCGAAAGCAAACCATGCTCTTCGGCGCGGTAAAACGCCGTTGTGACGGCATCTTGCGCAAAACGTTGCATCCGCGCGTTCATTGTCGTGACAACCGTAAAATCGCCGCGTAAATGTTTCGCGTAATCCGCCGCTTCGATTTGCGCCACAATCCAGTCGCGCAAGTAACGAACTTCTGGCGTTTTCAGCGAGCGCCGCCCATTTTGAACGCAGCGTTCAAGCGTCGCGCGTAAACGAACCTCATCAATCGGTTTCCCCACTTCTGTCAATAATTTGCGCGTTTCTTTTGCGGCGCGGTCAGGATTGGCGACACAATTATAGGCATTAGGACGCGGCAGCGATTGGGCTAAAATCGCGGCTTCGTAGGTATTCATGTCGCGGAGTTCGTTCGGCTGGCGATTGAAATAGAGCCGCGCCGCTGTTTCGACGCCATACGCGCCTTTGCCGAAATAGGCGCGATTTAAATACATTTCCAGCAGGCGAGGCTTATCGTAATACGTTTCTAATTTGAATGCCAAAATCCGTTCTTTGAATTTGCGCCGCAAGCCGCTGAATAGCCCGCGATCTGCTGACAGAAACAGGTTTTTGGCAAGCTGTTCAGTGATCGTGCTGCCGCCCTGTTTGCCGCCAAAATGGCCGAAGGTTACGATATAAGCTGCGCTTTTTGACATGGCGCGAAGCTTGCCGCGCCAATCCCAGCCCCAATGCGAAAGAAAACGGACATCTTCCCGCGCAATCACGGCGGCTTGCATCTCTTCCGATAGCGAGTCAATCGGCGTGTAAAGCTCGTTGATCACACCGCCAAATTCGATTCCCTGCGGCGTTTTGCGAAACTGGAGTTGAACATGCTGCGCGATCTGATCAATTTGGGTTTTATCCGGCAGAAAGAGCCAGACGCCCGCCGCATGAAGCAAAAGCAACGCAATCGCGATGCCAAGATTTATTCCGAGGAAGCGCGCTAACGGCAGCCATGATCGCGCGGCGCGTTTGCGGTAAATCGCCATGCCTCCCTGATGATTCTCCGCGCCGCCCGCGAACATTCGCCCTAATTCGCTTCGCTCCTGCGGCGAAAGGCTGTCGAGCACATCCTGGAACGAACGGCGTTCGAAGCGAACGATTCGCGTGATGACCGGCGGCAGCCATGTTGTACGTTTACGGGCAACATCATACACCAGCCCGACGCCAAACAACGCAAGCGGGATCAGAAACAAGAAGGCTTGCGTTGCAGGATTCACCGGCTCGAACAGATACGTCGCCCATGCGCCGGATGCTGCCGCGAGTCCAGCGCTGATCAGGCATTTTCCCATCACAATCGAACGATTCATTGTTTAATAAGACCTCACAGGTTTTGAAAACCTGTGAGGTCTGCGCGATATTATACCAACTGCGACAAATACGTTCATATTCACATCTGACAAACAGGATTGTTCGCCGGTACAAATTGCCCGTCAAACCAACGCTGTCAAAACATCATGGCCTTAAATATGATTTTCAATCGAGGTAGATTTCTGTAGCCGCTTCGTCAGCCAGATGCCGTATGCGGCGTTACTCAGGAGCTTGTTGAGAAAATCATAAAACCCTTGCATCATTGTTCGGATTTCAAGGAAAGCGATTCCTAATTCTGTTTGCTGAAAATAGAGCGAAAGCGTCATGATCGAAGATGGTTTCTCCGAAAGTAAAAACGAATCTTTAAAGAGTTCGGCTGCGCAAACACGTTGACGTTCAGATTCAATCGGCAGGCGTTTGCCATCATGAAACGCGAAGATCAACGTTGACCATTCCGGTTGAGGCTCGCCGAAAACGCGCGGCTCGTCATACACGAGGAAATATGCCGATTCCACGCCGATTTGCGGCAAATCTTCTCCCAGCATGCCCAACATTTTTTCCAGATCGAACGTCGTGAGCAACGCGGCGCTGAGGTTATGAAACGCGTGGAAATATTGCGCCATTCTGGCATTTTCCATCATCACCATCCGTTGAAATGTTTTCCCTAATTCGGCATGAGCTTGCTGCCAGAGCGCCTCGGCATATCCTCGTTGCTCTGCGTCAAAAAAAGGAAACACCCAGTTCCGAAAGACCGCCAGAAATTCGTGGCCGATGATAAAATAGTCTTCTGTCAACGAGAGTTGTCGCAAGATATCATGAAACTTCATGAGAAACACGTTCGGGGTATGCTGCGCTAATTCTTGCATCAGTGCATCCCAGAATTGCTCTGCCCAGAGCAGTTCAAAATGAAGGCCATGTCCGTTCACCCATTCGGCCAGCGCCTTCAGTATCGGCGCTTTGCGTGCGCTGAGCGTCGCGTTTGCCTGATTCGTCGGCAATTCTGGAATCGCGATATTGTTTGGCATTGACGAGCGCACACATCCGCACGATTCGCGAAGCATTAACGGCGTCGAAAATGTGATCTGCTGCGCGACGTTCTCGCCGCGCAGGATGCTGGCAAGCGTTTCGACCGCCTTTACTCCCATTTTGTAGGTGGGTTGATACGCTGTCGTGAGCGATGGCGATGACGCTTTGCTCAGATGATCGTTATCAAAACCTGTCACGGCGAGTTGAGCGGGAATGTGGATGCCTCGTTTGCTTAACTCTTCTATTGCGCCAAAGGCCATTTGATCGTTTGCGGCGACAATCGCGTCTAATCCATATTGACGTTGTTCGAAAAACGTTGCCACCGCCTTTTTGCCATCCTCACGTCGAAATGTTCCGGAAAAGATCAGTTTCGAATTCAATGGAAGCCCATACGCTTTCAGCGCATCGCAATAGGCCTGATAGCGTATTTGCGCTTCAATATGCCAGGCCGGGCCTTTGATAAAGGCAATGCCGCGATGTTCGTGTTCGACGATCAGATGCTCGACTAAACGATAAATCCCCGTATAATTATCTAAAATGACATTGCTCGTCGCGCAGGATAATTCCTCGCCGACGCTGACAATCGGGCGAGAACAATATTGGCGGGAAAATCGCTCGACCTCGTCTTTCTCAACATATTGTCCTAAAAGGGAGGAGGCAATGATGAGGCCATCAATTTGGGGAGAATGGGCGAGTTGATATAAGATATTGCCTTGCGCCTCGCTTTCATGCGGTGATTGAAGCGCTCCGCAGCGAAAATAAAACAGATTGAATTGCTGCTGTTTGGCGGCGTCTATGACCCCTTGTAGCAGTTGGAAGGAATGGTTGAACAGAAAATTCGCCGTTAACAATACGATGGTCGGGCGCGTGGCTGCCTGAAAATGCCGCAATTCTCCCGAATGTTCAGATTCATTCTTGATGGTATTTTTGGTCATCGCCTGGCCTGTATGCGTATCATGAGTCCATTCTTTTATTTGTGCGCCGTTTTCATCATTCGCGTTTTATCCAGGCGGCATTTTTACGCAAGTTCTTTTGTTTTCATTTCTATTTTTCTGAGAAGCTCTTTAATACATTCTTCCGCGCGTCGTCCCGCTGTCTCTATTTGTATGATCGGCGTTCTCCATGCATGCTGCTCTCTGTTCTGCACATTCTCCCAATCCGGCAAAACAAATCCGCGGATATCATTTTCGCGTGTTTCGATTCTTGTGCGATGTTCTGCTTTATCCGAACAGAGAACCTCGATATTGATATATTCGCCGTTGTGCTGAGTGGCGACGTCTTCCCATTCTTTTCTTGTCAAATCCCACGGATTGCAGCAATCCGCAACGACATGATTTCCGATGAGCAGGTTATCACTGGCAATCCGATATGACAGCCGATACCCTTCTCCCTGTACGTTGACATGACATAATTCCGTTAGGCCATGTTCGATGGTATCCAATCGGAGATAGGCGGCCTTGTAAGATTTCGCCACTGCTTTGGCGAGCGTCGTTTTTCCTGTTCCTGGAAGTCCAGAAAATATAAATAATCGCGGTTTCAATGTCTTTCCTTTATGCCAACAGAGATGGTTAACGCGCGGCTTCTTGCCGCCGGAAGCGGCGTCACGACCATCAACGCGCTATGCGCCCCGGCGATGAACACGCCGCCGCCCTGAATCATGCCGAGCAGCAACGACATAAGCCAGTACACCGCCATCAGCGAAAATAGAGAAAATGAAGTCTGGAATTCCGTTGTCAAACGAAATTTGGGGAATTTTACAAAATGCCTGTTTTGACACCATTTGATTGACAGATTCGGCATGTAGGGGCAGGCCCCCGTGTCTGCCCTGCTTTACGGGCGAACACAGGGGTTCGCCCCTACATGCCATTCCCTATCAATCAAACCTTGTTAAAACCCCTACTGTTTTGCAAGTTTTAGTTGACAGATAACCCTTCATTCGTATGCTGAGAGGATAAAACCACAACCTATCGAGCGCGTTCGTTATCGGCAGATATGTCAGACACCTTGAAGGTGTCTGACAGCTTGCCAACAACTTGGTATGTCAATACAATTGTGAAAGAGCAATTCTTTGCTCGATAAAATTCAAAGAAAATGATTGACAGTGAAAAATGATTCGATAAACAATTCACTCTGATATAAGAAAAATTATCGGCCATAGCGGCATTGATGCGTTGTAATAGAGGAGGAATATATCCGACAGCAACATCAACATTGATGATATTCAGAATAGTTCGATTGCTTTCGCGCAGGTCGGCGGCAATATGACCGGCGACATCATCGCCGGAAATAAAACCATCATTAACAATATCATCCAGCAGACCGCGAAACAGATTGTCACCGCGCCCTATAAATTCCTCAGTTCCTATGACATTTCCGACCGCGATATTTTCTTTGGCCGCGAGGCTGTGATTGAGCAGATTGTCGGCAAATTGCCGCGCTATAAAACGCTGGTCATCAATGGCCGCTCCGGTTCGGGCAAAACCTCGCTGATTAACGCCGGACTCATCCCGCACTTAGCCGAGAATGGCTATCATTACCTTTCCTTCCGAGAGTATTCTGGTCCTCTGCGTCAATTGCGGGAGCATGTTGCGCACAACGACGTATTCAAAGCCTATGCCGATCAGACAGACTCGCTTACACAATTTTTGAAAGCTGTTACCCGACAGCAGAACATGCGTCTGGTCGTCATCTTCGATCAGTTTGAGAGGTTTTTTGTGAATATCCTGGATACAAACATCCGTACCCAGTTTATTCAAGAGATCAAAGCCTGCTTAGAGAGATATCTGAGCGGGGCAGAATTGGATTTAGTATTTGCTCTGCGCGAGGAATTCTTTGGGCAATTGACGCGGGAATTCGTGGCGCACATCCCGACCTTTCTCAAAGAGGCCGATCTCTTCAATTTGGAACCTTTGAACCGTGACGAAGCGCGGAAGGCAATTATATGTCCCCTCGAATGCCTCACGACCGTCAAAATCGGCTACGATGAAACCTTTGTGGATGAGGTCTTACTGCCAGGACTCATGGGCGAGAGCGTCGGCGGCCTTGCGATTGATCCGCCGCATCTGCAAATCGTCTGCAATCAATTGTACGAAAAGGCCAAAGAACAGAATACCGCTAAACTTGAACGCGGTGGCGTGGTGGAGATTATAGATGCGAGTGTTGATTTTTAATCAGACCTCACAGGTTTTTAAAACCTGTGAGGTCTCTGAGCGACAGAATATTAACTTTTAATGCTCGCATCTATAATCACGCTCTGTATGAGGAATTGCACGGCACGGATGGGATTTTGCAAAATTATCTGGAAGATCGTCTCGCGAAGATCGTACCACAGATTGCCGATGGACATGTTATACTCCGTTCTATGCTGAAAACGATGATTACAGCGACAGGAGCGAGCGAGACTCGGAAATTCGTGACGTTACGGGAGGTACAACGCGAATTAACAGGCGTGTTGCCCGAGATTGTCGCTGAGGGATTGCAGGCGCTCAGTGAAGAACGCATCATCGAGACGCGCGGTCAGGATGGTAATACCAGCTATTCGCTCTCCCACGAAGTCATGGTTCCGAAAGTACAAAGCTGGTATAGCGAACATGAGATGGAACGCAAGAAAGCTCAGGAAACCCTGGGACGCAGACTGGCGAAATGGAAAAGTTCCAATAAAGTTGTTCTGTTAACTGAAAAACAGGTAGAACGAATCCGAAAATGGATAGGTGGTGAAGGACTGAGCGCCGAGGCTGAACAGCTTTTAACCCAGAGCCAACAGGCGTATGAAGAACGCCAACGCAAAGAGGCCGAACAGGAGCGACGAATCAGAAGGAATCGGAATGCTTTTCAAATGGCGTTAGTGATTGGGCTCGTAATCGCGCTGATTTTATCCGCCATCGCCTTTTGGCAACGGAATGTGGCTGAACAGCAGAAAACCGAGGCGCAAACCCAAAAGCAAGAAGCTGAAAAACAAACTCTGCTTGCCCAACAAGAGACCAAACGAGCCGAACAAGAAAAAATACACGCAGAGGAACAAAAAAATACTGCCTTAAAAACGCAATCTCTCTTTTTATCGGATTTAGCGCGGCAACAGAACGAGCGTCAGAATTATGGCGATGCGATGCTATTGGCATTAGAAGCGTTGCCGAAAAACATGAAATCGCCTGACTGTCCTTATGTGCCAGAAGCCGAATTTCAACTCTATCGCGCCATAATGAATATTCGCGAACGGCTTGTTTTGAAAGGCGATAAAGCGGTATTTAGTAAAGATGGAAAAAAGATTATCACCACAGACGGCAACACGGCGCGAGTGTGGGACGCGGCAAGCGGTGTGGCATTAGCGACGCTGACCGGCCATGAAGAAAGAGTGACTTCGGCAGCGTTCAGTCCCGATGAGATGCGCATCATCACCGCGTCGGAAGACAGAACGTCGCGGGTGTAGGATGCAGCGACGGGCGCGGTGCTCGCGACGCTGACCGGCCATGAAGAGTTGGTAGAGGCGGCGGCGTTCAGTCCTGACGGGACGCGAATTGTTACGGTGTCATGGGACAAGACGGCGCGGGTGTGGGACGCAGCGAGCGGCGCGGTATTAGCGACGCTGACCGGCCATGCAGGTGAGGTGAATTCGGCGGCGTTTAGTCCCGACGGCACGCGCATTGCCACGGCGTCGGACGATGGCATGGCGAAAATCTGGCGTGTGTTCCGCGATACGCAGGAGTTGATTGACTACGCCAACCGCATTGCGCCGCGCCGCCTCACACCGGAGGAGCGGAAGCAGTATTTTTTGGAGTAACGACACGGATTGCACATAAGCAAGGATGTTCTGGCGCTTGCTGGATAGCAAAGGAGGAGAGATATAAAACATTGACAATTTCATCAGCAATCTATAATATGAAATTCGAATGGATTCCACAGCAAGCAGTGATGCACTTGAACAGGCTGGGAGTTGATTTCGCCTTGATCACAGGAGACGCTATGCAAGCCGTTAGAATTACGCAAATCGTGATGCAGGAAGGGATACGGATTCCGGTTGCGACTGTTCAGCGGTTTCAGGGAAAACGGGTGGATATTATTATCTTGCCAAATGTTGAAAGCGAGCCGCCTTCTCTGAATAGTTCGCGCCACTTCACCTCTGCGCTCGCCGATCTGTTTGAACAATATCAGGACATTCGAGCCTATCAGGGGATCGATCCGGTTCAGTGGGAACGAGAGGTGCGCAATGAGTGGTAATACCATAGTTGTTTCGGATCATCTATATTGACAAACCGATGTAGGGGCAGACCCCCGTGTCTGCCCTTTGTTTTCGGTGAACGCATTTTTCGGGCGAACACAGGGGTTCGCCCCTACAATTGTCTGCTGGCACGATTTCAGGAGGGAATGATGCACGCTATTTTTCGACAACTGCGCGAAACGGTCGAACGCGGCGAACCGGTTGCGTTAGCGACGGTTGTGGCGACCAAAGGCTCGCTGCCGATGAGCAAGCGAGCGAAGATGTTAGTGTTTCAAGATGGAAAAATTGCCGGAACGGTCGGTGGCGGAATGCTGGAAGCGCAGGTGATTCAGCAGGCGCGGCAGGTCATCGCAACGCGCTTGCCGCAGCTTGTTTCCATAGATTTGACCGCCGAACAGATCGAGGCGCAGGGCTTGACCTGCGGCGGCACAGTGGATATTTTCGTGCAGCCATTCGCGCCAGACGCGAATCTCGCCGTTATTCGCGACATCGAGGCGGTGTACGCCGAATCGAAGACCGCCGTCGCTGCCACGCTGATCGCAGAAGACCGCGCAGCTATCGCGCTGCTGCGGGAAGATGGCACGCTGCTCGGCTCGCTCGGTGATGAGACGTTGAACGCGCAATTTGTGGAATTCGCCATGTCGAAACTCGGCCAGCCGTTTCTGAAAATGGTCACATTCGGCGAGATTCGCGTCTTTCTTGAGACGATTCTGCCGACACCCACTGCGTTTATCTTCGGCGGCGGGCATGTCGCCTATTTTCTCGCGCAGACGCTCCATTTTATCGGCTTTGAGTACGTGGTCATGGATGACCGCGCCGATTTCCTGACGCGCGAGCGCTTTCCTCATGCCAAAGCGTTTGTCTGCCATGATTACGACAATGTCTGCGAACAGCTTGATTTGACCTCGCATTCGTCGTATGTGATCATCGTCACCAGAGGCCATGCCTCGGATTTCGCGGTGTTAGAACAGGCGATCCGGCGCAAGGTCAAATACATCGGCATGATCGGCAGCAAGCGCAAAATCAGCATTCTATTCGATCAACTCCGTCAACAGGGCGTTTCAGACGAGACGCTGCGCACGATTCACGCGCCCATCGGCATTGAAATCGGCGCAGACACGCCGGAAGAAATCGCCATCAGCATCGCCGCCGAATTGATCTGCGTCCGGCGTGAAGACACATAAAAAGATAACGTTACTTTTAAAACAACGAGTTACAAGGGCACATTGTTTCTTGAAAGAAAATTTGATTATTTTCTTGAATAATTTTCTTTTGGAAAATTATTTGACTCAAAATAATCTATGTAAAATGTAAAAAATAACTTCACCTTAGACTTCACAGGTCTCGGAGACCTGTGAGGTCTTTCCCGCGAATTTATTTTTTCACGTTGCTATCGAAAAATGTTCGAACTGTTCTTTGCTATTCACATGTAGGCTTAGCCTGCGATAAAGGGGTGTTCTTTATCGCAGCCACACATCACAATATCTTGCAACCAGCAACGGTAAAGGAGGAATTCCATGATAGACCAAAAAGTATTAGACACGTTATGTATCAACACCATTCGCACGCTGGCAATGGACGGCGTGCAGAAAGCCAATTCCGGCCATCCGGGAGCGCCGATGGGGATGGCGCCGATGGCGTACACGATCTGGACGCGCTTTCTGAAACATAATCCGAATAACCCGAAATGGGCAGACCGCGACCGGTTCGTCCTGTCCGGCGGTCATGCCTGCATGTTGATTTACAGCCTGTTGTATTTGACCGGCTACGACATGCCACTTGATGAACTCAAAAAATTCCGGCAATGGGGCAGCAAAACACCTGGACATCCTGAATATGGCCATGTTCCTGGAGTCGAAGCCACCACCGGTCCGTTAGGCCAGGGGCTTTCGATGGCGGTCGGCATGGCGATTGCGGAACGAATGCTGGCTGCGCGTTTTAATCGTCCGGAGCATGAAATCGTTGATCACTATACGTATGTGATGGCTGGCGACGGCGATATGATGGAAGGCGTGGCATCAGAAGCCGCCTCGTTGGCCGGACATTTAAAGCTGAATAAGCTGATTTGCCTGTACGATGACAACTCCATCACGATTGACGGGCCGACCAGTTTGGCGTTTACCGAAGATGTTGCCAAACGTTTTGAAGCCTACGGCTGGCATGTGCGCCGGATTGAGCATGGCGACGATCCACAGAGCATTTTTGCCGCGATTGACGCTGCCAAAAAAGAAACATCGCGCCCGTCGCTGATCTGCGTGAAAACCCATATCGGTCACGGCAGCCCGAACAAACAAGATTCGCATGAAGCGCATGGCGCTCCGCTTGGCGTGGAAGAAGTCAAATTGACCAAAGAAGCGTTAGGCTGGCCGAGCCAGGAACCATTTTTTGTGCCAGAAGACGCGTTGGCGCATTTCAGAAAATGCGTGGAACGCGGCGCAGAATGGGAAAAATCGTGGAATGAACGCTTTGCCGCGTATGCCACCGCGTATCCAGATGCCGCGAAAGAATGGGAAATGATGATGTCCAAAGCCGTTCCAGAGGGATGGGAACAGTTGATTCCGGCGTTTGCGCCAGATAAACCGCAGGCGACCCGCGTAGTGTCGGGACAGGTGCTGAATGCGATTGTGAAAGTGATTCCGTCATTAGTCGGCGGATCGGCAGACCTTGCGCCGTCGAATAACACCTATCTGAAAGGATACGGCGACATTCAGGCGACAGATTTCAGCGGGCGGAATTTTCGCTTTGGCGTCCGCGAACATGGCATGGGCGCCATCATGAACGGCCTTGCGCTGCATGGCGGATTTATTCCGTATGGCGGGACATTCCTTGTTTTCTCCGATTACATGCGCCCGACGGTTCGCTTAGCGGCGTTAATGGAACAGCAGGTGGTTTATGTCTTCACGCATGACAGCATCGGATTGGGCGAAGACGGCCCGACGCATCAGCCGATTGAGCATATCGCCTCGCTGCGCATGATTCCGAATCTGTTCGTGATGCGTCCGGCAGACGCCACCGAAACCGTTGCAGCCTGGAAAGTGGCGTTAGAGCGAAAAAATGGCCCGACCGTGCTTGCGCTCTGCCGCCAGAACCTGCCGATTCTGGATCGCTCGAAATATCCGTCAGCCGATATGGTGGCCAAAGGCGCGTATATCCTGTCAGATTCGGAAAAAACGCCGGATGTGATTCTGATTGCGACCGGCTCGGAAGTGAGCTTGGCCTTAAAAGCGCAGCAAGCGCTTGCCGAAAAGAAAATCGCGGCACGAGTCGTCAGCATGCCCTGCTGCGAATTGTTCGAACAACAGCCGCAAAGCTATAAAGACGAGGTGCTGCCGCCTGCTGTCACGGCGCGAGTCGCTATTGAAGCGGGCGTGACAATCGGCTGGTATAAATATGTCGGCACGACCGGCGCAGTTATCGGCATTGACAGTTTCGGCGCGTCCGCTCCGGCCAATATCCTGTTTGAAAAATTCGGTTTTACCGTAGATAATATCGTCGCCACAGTGACGAAGGTGTTGGCATAGTGGCAATAAAAAAACTGTCAGACACTGTTGAAGTGTCTGACAGTTTCCCGTCAAATTTCCCGTGATTTTTACGCTCAAAAAATTTCGTTTAATTGGCCAGCGGGCGCGAATCAAGAAACTGTTTCATCTGTTGATCGATCTGATTCCCACCTTTAAAACCCCGGCAGATTTGGAAACGCTGCCGTTGTATCTTGACTATCTTATCACGCTGAACGCCGAGACAACGGCTTTCAAATTCACGGAACAAGAGCTTGGACAACTCACGCAATTTCAGCAAGCATTGACACGCTGGATTCCTGAAGACGCTTCTACTCGTCGTCGCCCATTTTCAGAAGAAGAGAAGCGCCACATCGGGCGGACGCTGATTGAATTGCGTTATCTTTTCGC
The DNA here is from genome assembly GCA_000739515.1 of Candidatus Moduliflexus flocculans. GTDB lineage: Bacteria > Moduliflexota > Moduliflexia > Moduliflexales > Moduliflexaceae > Moduliflexus > Moduliflexus flocculans. The sequence goes on along the minus strand of DF820460.1, from coordinate 345,925 downwards.
GGAAAAAATTCAGCAGCCGATCCGCGAGGCGTCGTTAATCATCTTAGAACGGGATGTGCCGCCAAAAGAAGCCTTAGTCTGGCCGCAAGAAATTGTCGTGGTCTTCGATCATCTCCGCAGCCCGTTTAACGTCGGGGCAGTCATTCGCACGATGGAATGCGTCGGCTTGCATCGCGTAATCAGCGTGGGCTATACGCCGCGCCTCGATAGTCGGCAGGTGCAGCGCTCGGCGATGGGATGCGACACGGCGATGAACGCGGAATACGTTGACGATGGCGTGGAAACAGTCAAACGCTTAAAAGAGCACGGGTATCAAATCCACGTGCTGGAAACGATTATTCCTTCAACCTCAGTCTTCGAACTTCAGCCGCTTGTACAACAGCGGCAGCCAATCGCGTTTGTGATCGGCAATGAAGAGATGGGCGTGGATGAATCCATCGTGGCGCTCGCTGACCATCTGCTGCATATTCCCACGTTTGGCGCGAAAAATTCATTGAACGTTTCGATTGCCTTTTCCATTGCCATTTACCAATATTGGCAAGCGGTTTTTTGCTGACCTACACGCGATTCTCACGGCGATTTCCGTAGAGGAAGGCCGCGGCTAACAGCAGCACAAGCCCCGAAATAATCAGCGACCACTGATGTCCGAATCGTTGGCTGATATAGCCGAACGCAATGCCGCTGGCAAACGAACTGGCGGACTGACCTAACGTGATGACGGCTGCGCAGCCGCCGATGCGGTCAATCTGAAACGTTCTAGCAATGCCGTGATAAAACATGACAAGCACGAATCCGTCGCCGATCTCATGAATGGCGCGGAAACAGAATGACCAATAGACATTGGGAATCGTCATCAGAATATGGCATGTTCCGGCGCATATCAGGCCGATCAAAAACAATGTTCTCAGGTCTGTTATCCATCCTTCCCGCAGCAGCCAGACGCCGCCATACGCGCCAAGCCCGACGGCAATGAGTCCTAATCCTGTAAACAGACCGATCTGCGTGAAATTCAAGCGCAATACCTCTTTTAAAAACGGCCCGTATGAGACAGATTCCGCGCCCCAATGCGAACTGCTGAGCATAAATACCGCGATCAGTGAAAGCGCTTTTGGCGTAAATACTGTCTTGCGATATTCGGCGAGTTGGATGACAACGGTTTCCGTATTCGGCAAAAAATAGGCGAGGGCGATAAAAATGAAATACCCGGCCATCATCATCAAAAACACCACGCGAAAATGGAAGGTGGCAATCAACAGGCCGCCCGACATCATGCCGAATCCCGCCGCGCTCATGGTCAGCAGAATAAATATCCCGGTTTGACGCTGGTTTTCTGCTCCGCTGAGTTTAAAAAACATGGTGTTTTGCGCGATTGCGTAAAATCGGTTGCCAAAGCTGCCGATCAGCGCAAACAGGCAAAAGACGTAAAACGAGCGCGAGATCATGAACCCGAGGTAACTGAGGCTGATCAGAAAAAAGCTGAACATAAAAATCGAGGTCAGCGGCTTCCGGTCGCTTGAAACTCCCATCGGCAAGGAAAGCAGGAGCGCGGCGAGCGATGAAACGGAATAATACGCCCCGATTTGCACGCCGGTGAAACCGAGTTCTTGAAAATAAATCGGCATGAAAAACCCGACGAGCCTGGAAAGAAAGGAATAGGCGGTAATCACAAATAAAAAATAAGGAAATGCGGTGTTTGGCATAATTGTGCCGGAGCGCCAACGCCTGCTCTGGCGAGCGACTCTTCAGGCCAACGCACGCATTGGCGCTCCTGAGCAAACGCTCTGAAGAGGGCGGTTGTTTGTCAAATAAAATCGCTGCGCAATCAGAAACTGCGTCTATCGCAATAAATTATTTGGCCTCGCGAAAAGAATTCTGCGCTGGTTGAAAAGAAATCGCACGTTCCTCTTGACACATAACCCTAAAAATCTTATTTGGATATAACACATAAAATTTTCAATATGGAGGGACGAGTGACATGCCAGTCCTTGTTCAATGGAATCCTATCAATAATTTGTTTGCCTTAGATGAGCATCTGACGCGGATGTTTGATCATGCGTCGGAGTGCGTCTGTGGCCGTAAAATAGTTTCTCAAGCGGATTGGCAGCCAAGCGCGGATATGTATGAGACCGAAGAGGCCATTATCATTCACGCGGAATTAGCGGGAATTGATAAAAGCTCTCTCAGCATCACTTTTCAAGACGGCTATCTGATTATTCAGGGAAATCGCCCGTTGAATCGCGAAATGCAATCGGCCAAGATTCTTCGCGTCGAGCAAATGTACGGGACGTTCGAACGCGCGTTTTTAATTTCGGCGTCGGTGAATGCGGAGCAAATTACAGCCGCGTACGAATATGGCGTCCTGAACGTTACGCTGCCGAAAAAGCCTGATCATTCGGGACAACAGGTCACTGTCCCGATTGCGTTTATATCGTCATAATCGAGAAGGAGTCAGAAGGAATTTATGGAAAATATGGAACCCAGAAATGGCGGAGAAAAACTCGAAAGCGCCAGCCGCATCCCGGAAGTCATTCCGGTGCTGCCGTTGAGAAATGCGGTGATCTATCCGTATCTTTCGATGCCAATCGCTGTATCGCGGCCTGAATCAATGAAATTAATCGAAGACACGCTCTCCGGCCAGAAATTATTCGGCGTGGTCGCGCAAAAATCGGCAGATGTCGAGGAACCAGAAGCCGATGAACTCTATTCAGTCGGCGCGGTCGTCAAATTGTTGAAAATGATTCGGACGCCAGAAGGCGAAATGTATGTGCTCGTTCAGGGCGTGGCGCGCATGAAGATGACGTCGTTTTTGCAGGAACACCCCTTTTATCTCGCGGCCATTGAACCGTTGCAAGATGTATTGGATGAGTCAGACCCGAAAGAGTTGATGGCGATGGTCAAAAACCTGAAAGACCTTTTCAACTCGGTCGCACAATTAGCCTATAATATTTCGAACGAAGTCCTGACCATGATTTTGAATGTGGACGATCCCGGCTTGCTCGCCGATATGATCGCCGAGAATCCGAGTTTTTCCTTGGCCGAGCGGCAGGAATTGCTGGAAATGCTGGATGTGAAAGCGCGGTTGCAGCGCGTCACGGTGCTATTAACCCGCGAAAAAGAAATCCTCGAGCTGAGCCGCCAGATTCAATCGCAGGTGCAGAGCGAAATGGACAAATCGCAGCGAGAATATTACCTGCGCGAGCAACTGAAGGCAATTCAAAAAGAATTAGGCGAAGGCGAGCCGCAAAATGTCGAAATTGATGAACTGAAACAGCGCGTCAAAGAAACAAAAATGCCGAAAGAGGCGCGGAAAGTCGCGGAAAAAGAGTTGGAACGCCTCAGCCGGATGCACCCCTCCGCCGGGGAATATACTGTGTCGCGCACCTACGTGGACTGGATTCTCGATCTCCCCTGGGAAGTTTCGACAGAAGACAACTTGCATGTCGGCGCGGCGGAAAAAGTGCTGAATGAAGACCATTACGGCCTGGAAAAAGTCAAAAAACGCATTCTCGAATACCTTGCAGTGCGGCAACTGACCAAAGAGCCGAAAGGGCCAATCTTGTGTTTTGTCGGGCCGCCTGGCGTCGGAAAAACGTCGCTTGGCCGTTCGATTGCCAGAGCGTTGAATCGTAAATTCGTGCGCATGTCGCTCGGCGGCATTCGCGATGAAGCCGAAATTCGCGGTCATCGCCGGACGTATGTCGGCGCATTGCCGGGGCGCATTATACAAGGCTTGAAACGAGCGGGATCAAATAATCCGGTTTTTATGCTCGACGAAATTGATAAAGTCGGCACGGATTATCGCGGCGACCCGTCTTCGGCCTTGCTGGAAGTGCTTGATCCCGAACAAAACAACAGCTTTTCCGATCATTATTTAGAATTGGATTTTGATCTGTCACAGGTGATGTTTATCACCACCGCGAATGTGTTATCCACGATTCCGACGCCGTTGTTGGATCGCATGGAAGTGATTGAAATTACAGGTTATACGGAAGAAGAAAAAATCGCCATCACCAAAAATTACCTGATTCCGCGCCAGTTGAAAGCGAATGGATTGACGGCAAAACAGTTGACGGTTGATATCAGCGCATTAAAAGCGATTATTCATTCTTACACCAGAGAAGCCGGCTTGCGGAATCTGGAGCGGGAAATCGCGACCGTCTGCCGTGGCGTGGCGAAAGAAGTGGTGGATGGCCTTGAAAAGAAAGTCCGCGTGACGGCGAAAACGCTGCATAAATATCTTGGCCCGATTAAATTTTTTGCGGAAATTGCTGATCGCACCGCCGAAGCCGGCGTCGCGACTGGCATGGCGTGGACGCCAGTCGGGGGCGATATTCTGTTTATCGAAGCGACGCGCATGAAAGGGCATGAAAAGCTGATTCTCACCGGCCAACTCGGCGATGTCATGAAAGAGTCAGCAGAAATCGCGCTGAGCTATGTCCGCTCGAAAGTCAAAGACCTGGAAATTCCTGAAAACTTTCAGGAAAATACCGACATTCATATTCATATTCCCTCTGGCGCGATTCCGAAAGACGGCCCGTCGGCAGGCGTAACGCTCTATACGTCGCTCGTTTCGCTGTTCAAAGACCAGCCGGTGCGCAGCGATGTCGCGATGACCGGCGAAATCACGCTGCGTGGGTTGGTGCTGCCGGTCGGTGGCATTAAAGAAAAGGTGCTGGCGGCTCGCAGCGCGGGCGTCAAGCATATCATTATGCCCGCCAAAAACGAAAAAGACCTGGAAGAATTGCCCTTGAATGTGAAGCAAGAGCTTTCGTTTCATTTCGTGAATCACATGGATGAAGTGATTAAATTTGCGTTAGCGAATCAACTCTCGGCGAAAAATAACGCTCGCCCCAAGATCGAGGCGAAATCATAGGATGTTTGCCACGAATGAACACCAACATTCACGAATATTATGTTGAATACATGCGTGTCAATTGGTGTTCACCCGAGGCAAACATCACTAACAGTTATGTCAATCCGTTCATTGTTACGCAGAACGTTGTCAGCCAGCGTATGTGTCCTCCAAAAATCTCCGGCGCAAACTCTTTGTCCTTTGTTTTCGAAGGCCTGATACCCGCCCTTTTCAGAGCTTCATTGATAACGAGACCGCCAAGCTTCACTACCGGCACATCTTTCAGGCTCTGTCCGAACTGACCCACTGCCGTTCTGGCAGCTGAAACGATAACAACGTCTTTCATAATTGGGCTCCTTTCTCAGTTAGAAAAAAATTTCACAATTGTTTATCCTAATTACGTGTTTTTGTCAACGCTTAAGTGATACAAACAAGCGAGCAGACGAAGGGTGAATCGTAAAAGATAACGACCATTTAAGACCCTGGGGTAACCCCGGCACCTTTGGCGGTTTCCTGGCTTTCCCAGCGCATCAGTCTTCTCACGCCCGGCTCGTTTAGCCTTCCCGATTGCTTTACTTGAAAGTTCCCTTTCGAAGGCCGTATTTTACATCCCTCAGTGTTTACCCTTTTGTATCTCGGCAATGATTTCCGATGCCAACAAAGGTATAGCTTGTTCTACCTCAGGCGTCAGGCTTTCATCAAAATCGGTATTGTGGATGATCTCAACGGCGAATATCTCGATGCGATGGGGCATCTTGTATCCGCACCGCGTACCGAGCTCCACTGCAGTCCTGAGGTCAAGAAAATGAGGGCCGCCTACACTCGTAGGGCTACCAAGGTCTTCAACCTTACACCTCAGGGTCTTGCCGGGGACACTATCTGCCGTTTTTATTGCATCTACGATAAAAACAGTGTCATACCCCTGCATAAGGTCGAGTAGCCCGATCCCCCCGAGGCTGGCCTCCACTATATCCACGTTATCGCAATTTACAATGCGCTTCTTCACTTCCCTGGCTACGTAAATCCCGGCTCCATCATCCTGAAGGAGGGNGGTAGATGATCTCGACAACCGCTGGAGGATACGATCCGATTATCGCTCCAACCTTCTCTCGCTTTTCCGTTCGAACGGGATCAGAGCGGCATTGCCGCAGAGGTTCGTCTGGCTGAAAAGGGGGAAAGGGGTTGAGGAAAGGGTTTATCCCGAACGCTCAGGCCCTGCGCTTCCTGAGCACCAGGAACACGACCGCGCCGGCAGCGGCGCACACGATGACGATGGCGGCGATGATTAGCAGCATGTCATCTCCGGCCGCGGCGACGGTGTCCAGTGTCCTGACCACCCTGACGATCTCGCCCGACTCCAGTTCCTCGTCGATGACCTGGGTCACATAGCCGTCCTTGGTCAGGTTGAACGAGTAATGTCCCGGTTCCAGCGAGAAGAAGAAGTGCCCGGTGGAATTGGTCGTCCTCGACTCGCCGTTGCTGCAGCTGACCACCGCGCCCTGGATCGAATGGCCCTGATCGTCCAGGAGCTGTCCGCTGAACTCGGCCATGAAATAGTCGATCGTGCTGAAGCCCCACACGTGCGGGGCCATCGCGTTCCCGGCCAGGTCCCTGCCGTTCACGGTGATCGAGTAACCGGTGTCCAGCGCAAGATCGCCCGTGAGCTGAATGGTCATCGTGTTGCCCTCCCAGGAGATCGTGCCGTTCACCCCGGTGACCTCGACCGAGGAGGTGTCCATCAGCTCCGAGAAGACCACGATGATGGTGGGCCGCAGCGGCGTATCTCCGGTGGACGGCGAGTGGGATATAACGGTCGGTGCGGTGAGATCGACGGTGAACGCGACCTGCCTGGTCGCATTGTTGCCGAGCACATCGAACGCCCTGACATGAAGGATATGCGTTCCCTCGCCCACGCTGGCCTGATAGCTCGTGTTCGTCCCTACCGATATCCAGCTCCCGGAATCGACCCTGATCTCGTAGCGCACCACCGAGGACTGGTTATCGCCACCGGTCCAGGAGATCCAGGGCTGGGTGGTGTTGAACGGTCCATCGATCGCATCGATGATAAGCCAGGGATCGCCGGAGACGGTGATGCCCACCTGGACGACCGTTTCGAGCGTGAAATTGTCCACTGCCTTCACCCGGAAGGTGTGCGCTCCCTCGCTTAGCGCGTCGAAGAGATGGGTCGTGTTGTATCCGACCGGCAGCCAGTCTCCGCCGTCCACTTGGACCTCGTATCTCGCGATGCCGCTCTGGTTGTCCCACCCCTGCCACTGGAGCATTACCGAGGTCGTGGCGTACAGGGCATCGGCGCTCGGGGAAAGAATGTGCAGTACAGGGGCTATCGCCACGGTGAAGTTGACGGTGGCGATATCGGTCAGGCCGCCATTGTCGGTCACCCTGACCTGCCATTGCGAATGTGCCGCAGACAGAAGGAACGCCCGTCGAAGGCGAGGAACAGGAGAGTTCGCTGAATCTTGGCGCAGGCGAATTATTTCGCTTAGCGCATCGCTACTTTATGGAAAAAGAGTATGAGGTCGCGATTGGTGGTTTTCATAAATTTTTGACTGATTTTCCGGATCATCAACTTGCTGGCGCCGCGCAATTCTGGCTTGCCGAATCGTTTTTGCAGCTTGGAGAATACGACATTGCGTTAGAGGAATACGCGCGATTGATTAAAACGTATCCTCGCGACGAAAAGGTCGCCGATGCGTATTACGGCACCGGCGTCGCGCTCATCAAGCAGGGAAAAACAGCAGAGGCCAAACAAGCGTTGCAATACGTGATCAAAAATTTCAGCGATACATTAGCGGCGAATAAAGCGCAAACTCGGTTGAAAGATATTCCCTGATCATGGCCTTCGATGAATTTTTAGATGTGTACGATGCCTGCGGCAGGCCGCTCGGCGTCGCGAAGCCACGCTCGCAAGTCCATCGCGACGGCGACTGGCATAAAACGTTTCATTGCTGGATTATCTATCGCAATGACGCTGGCGAAGAAATCATGTTGTTTCAAAAACGCGGCAGCGGCGTTGAACTCTGGCCAAATTGTCTTGATATTACCGCTGCCGGGCATTATCGCGCTGGTGAAACCCTGGCGTCCGGCGGCGTCCGGGAAATTGAGGAAGAATTAGGGCTGAGTGTGTCGGCGCAGCAACTCATCCCCGCCGGCATCCATTTGAATGTTGACGAATTCGTGCCAGGACGCAAAAATCACGAGTTTCATGAAGTTTATTTTTTCGCGCATCACCAGGAATTAGGCGCGTACCGCCCTGATCCACAAGAAGTCGCGGGACTTGTGCCGCTTGCTTGCCTTGATGTGCTGAGGCTGTTCGCCGGAGAAATTCAAACGGTTAGCGCATCAGGCCTGTTTCTCTGCCAGTACGGCTTGACAGCGGAATGGCGCGAAACGCAGATCGTTGTCTCGGCCGCCGATTTCGTGCCATCGCAAGATCACTATATTCAGCGCGTCGCCATCTGTGCCATGCGAATTTTGCGCGGTGAGGCGTATATCTGGGTGTGATCGGAATTCTTCATATCGCGCCGACGCCCTGTTCGTTTTGTGGGGAAGGACGTCAGCGGAATATCAGCGGCGAGGTCACCTATGCAACTCTCTCAGGCGTTTTACGACCGGTTAGAAGAATGTGGGTGGGAAAGCGACGAGTTTAACGGCTGCGATGTTCTCATTGCGGAAAACGACTTTGATATTCATTGCGAAATCTGGCCGGTGGAAGAGGCTTCCGACGCGCTGGAATTTGTGTTCGACACTTACGAAAAACAGGGCAAATTTCAGTTTTATATCGAACACCAACGGCAAGACGATTTCATTATTAACCGCATCATCCAATTCTATAACGCCGAATCTTACCTCCCCTTGCTTGAGGCGCTTCTTCAAAATCCAAACATCCATATCTCCACGTTGAAATTCTTGCAAGAACGACACAGTGGAGATGTCAGTATGCACAAGCAGCATGTCTCCATTGACAATCTGTTGACGCTGGACACCCCGATTTTTGAGCCGATTGATTCGATTGATTTCTATTTAGCGGGCAAAATCCGCAGTTCGCTGACGCTTCCCAAAACGCATTTTGACGCCGCATTTCAACGCCTTCTTCATTCCGAGCAATACTATCAAGAACTGATGCGCCGCGCTGGAAACTTGCCGGTATTCATCAAAACATTCTTTTTTCATGATGCCACGTTTGACGCCGACGGCAATATGATCGATCTGCCATTCGGCGGCGATATTTGGGATTTCCATTTATTGGAATTGTTAAAAGACCTGTTTCTCCCGAATTCGTACATCATCTTGCAAGACGACGGCAATGTCTATTGGAAAGTCGTTGTGAATCCTGAACGGGTCGAATATTTTCGAGAACGACTTTGATTATTCAAATGACTGAGGCGCTATTCGGAATTGTAATGGTTTTACGTGCGCTAACGATATTTGAACAGTGAGGAATATATGGCATACACCATACTGGACTTTGCAGAAGAGGTACTTTCTCAATCGAGCATTCCGCTGACATTTCAAGAGATATGGAATCGCGGAGTGGCTGCCCAATTCGACCAGAAGTTGGCACTCACAGGAAAAACGCCTTGGGCAACACTTGGCTCTCGTTTATATGTTGATGTTCGAGATAATCCGAAATCTCGTTTTTCCAAAGAAGGAAAAAATCCTGCAAAATTTTTTCTCGCGAAAAGAAAAGAGGAACTTGCTGAGCTAAAGATTCAACCCAATAATAATCATGGATGGAAATCTCCTCAAGGCGTAGCCGATTTTTTAGAACGCGATTTACACCCACTGTTGACTTATTTTGCCTATGCAAACCCATCATTCAGCAGAGGACGAACAATTTATACGAAAACGATTTATCACGAAAAATCGAAAAAACACGGTTACAATGAATGGCTGCATCCTGATTTAGTCGGATTTTATTTGCCATTAGACGATTGGGAACCGATCCTCATCGAATTTAATAAACTTTCAGCGAATAAGGTGTTGAAACTGTTTTCGTTTGAATTGAAAAAATCCCTCAATAAAAGCAATTATCGAGAATCGTATTTTCAGGCAGTATCAAATTCTTCCTGGGCGAATGAAGGCTATTTAGCTGTCGCAGATATTGCGCAAGATGACGATTTATTCGCCGAATTAGAACGCTTGACAATGTCGTTCGGAATCGGCGTGATTCATCTTAATCTTGAAGACTTTGATTCTTCTTCAGTGCTTTTTCCGGCAAAGGTTCGCATTGATTTAGATTGGGAAACGATGAATAAATTGTGTGAACAGAATGACGATTTTTTACGATTTATACAAGATGTTAAAATTGATTTTGGCTCGGCCAAGATTCATAAATCTGAATATGATCGAATTATTGATGATCCGCTTGCCTATATCCGAAAAATCCTCTTTAAGGGACAAAAATGACGTAAGTAAAATGCAGAAAAAACGAATAGGAGATGAGTGATATGATATTCCATCTCAATATCCTCTGGTCATTCTGTCAAAGAAGCCTCTTGATATTGTGCTGTGTGATGTGGCTCTATTATCCGCCCCAGAGTGCCGCGCAGCCGGTAGTCGAATTGATTATGGAACCGGCGGCGCAGGAAGGAACGCTTTCTGTTGAACGCATTCGCGGTGGCGTCAATGTTTTCCTCAACATCACTGGCAACTGGAAACAGTTGTCATGGCAATTTCAGGGGCCCGGACGTTTCAGCGCGACAGAATTCGGCGGAGTTTATCTGCCGCCGGACGCATTGCCGACTGATGCCGCGCCAGTCTCTATCGCGGTAACAGCCATCGACCCGCAGGGAAGAAAAGCGACGGATACGCTGGAATTTACGTTAGCGCAGCCGTTTTTATCCCCTACGCCAGCCGAACCGACGCCAACGCCTGCCGCGACATATACGCCGCCTCCCACGCCAACAGCCACAATGACCCCGTTAGCAACGCCGACGCCAGAACCGACCGCCACACCATCCCCCACGCCGTTGCCGCTAACGCCGGCCCCAACCCCAACGCTCGCGCCAGTTCCGCAAGATGCGTTGTCAGCAGAAAGCCATGTGAAAAAAGCGGCGGAATACCTTGAAAAAAGGCAATACACGACTCCGCAGGGGCAGAATGCGTTCGAGGAATATCAGGCGGCGCTGAGTATCGAGCCAGATAATAATGCGGCGCGAAAGGGCGTCTATGATTTAGCGAGAAAATACAAATATTGGGGTGATGATGAATATCAAAAGCAGAATTTTCAAAACGCCAAAAACATCTATCAACGATATATTGTTGTCGCTGAATATCTCGTCAGCGCATTTGATGACGACGCCATGCGCAAAAACCTGGAAGAGGTTCAGGTACGTCTGAAAGGAATGGAATAGTACACCGGGTCGTTAATTTTTAGGAGTGCGAAATCTTGATTTCGCCGTGTCACATCTTGATGTGACACTCCTCGTGTCTCTTAAAAATTCATGACTTGATGTTATCGATACAAAAAACAATGGAGGAAATTGGCATGATCGCTTCTTTACTTCAGGAGCGGCGCAGCATCCGTAAATATCAGCAGAAGCCGCTGCCAGACGACATTGTGGCGATGTTGCAGGAAGTTGCCTTACGTTCGCCATCTTCCAGAGGCATCAATCCCTGGGAGTTTGTGTTTATTACTGACAAGGCGCAGTTAGCGAAACTTGCTGTTTGCAAGCCGCATGGCGCATCATTCCTCAAAGATGCCGCGCTTGGCATTGTCGTCTGCGCTGATACGCGCAAGAGCGATGTCTGGATCGAAGATTGCGCGATTGCGGCGGCGCTGCTGCATCTTGCCGCCCATTCCACCGGGTTAGGAAGTTGCTGGATTCAAATCCGCCAGCGCCAATATGACGACGCGATCACGTCTGAAGCCTATATTCGGCAGACGCTCTTGTTGCCTGATTATATGGCTGTAGAAGCGATTCTCAGCGTCGGCTACCCGGATGAGATCAAATCCGGCCATCCGGTTTCAACTCTGGAATATGGCAAAATTCATCTGAACTCGTATCGCAGCGCGTGACATGATGCGAATTGAAGAGTTGCGACCAGCCAAATTTAAAGAATTAGAAGACGACGAGGAATTCTGGAAACCGCTACGGAGCGGACAAACTCCCGCCAGCATGGACGAATTGCTCGGCCCGTATTATGCGTATGATGCGACCGGGCATGTTCTCAACAAAATATTTGATCTGCCGCGACGGCTTGAAGACCACGAATTGATGCGCGTCGCGTTTGATCCCGCTCGTAAAGAACTCTATCTGATGCAGCCGTCGGATATTGTCTATATTGGCAAATCGTAGAGACGCGCGGCGGTGCGTCTCTACGGCGATGCCGACATCACGCGGGATAAACATGCGTATCGCCAGCGTTCAGGATGCCGCAGAACATGTCATCTGGCACGTCCGGCATCTCATCGTAATGATACAGCAGGCACTTTTTCTGGATAGACACATCCATGCGGTTCATCAAATCAGATAGATGCGGATGCACACCAGACGGATACGGCGAGGTTTCACAATCCATGTAAATCCGGTCAGCGCGGCGGTAGTGCGCCTCTAACTGCGGCGGCATCATGTGCTGTGTATCGGTGGGCATCAGAACGTTGTAGCCGCTGGAATGCTCCAGGCTCAGGCCATAACTCGCCATCTCCTCGGAACTGGAAATGACGTGCATCGCGAAAATCGGCTTAATCGTCCATGCGCCGTCGCCATCCTGAAACTCGAAGGTTTTCGTTTTCCCATTCTCCTGCTTACCGATCAGATGCACCGTGAAATAGGTTTCGAGGCAGACATTCGGCACGCCCTGCACCGTATCCATGCCCGGCCCGACCGCGCGTTTCAACGGCTCTAAGACTTTGCGATGAATAAACAGATCGGGTTTCGCGTTTTTCGGCGGCTCCGGCCAGGCGTGCTGCTCGAAAAAGAGCTTGTCCGCAATAAACGCGCCATTTAACCATTCATTTTTGGCTGGCGTATAGGATGGATTAAAGAGCGTCGTCAACGCCAAATACTCCATCCCGCCGATGTGGTCGCTATGCGGATGCGAAATATAGACGCCGTCAATATCGTTCGAGGTTAATCCCACGCCTTTCAGCGCATGGCGCGCGTCCGCGCCAGCATCTAACAGCAACCGATATGGCGCAATTCCTTTTTTGCCCGGCATGTCAAACTCGATTAAAAAATTGGATTGCCATTTAGGAAGGTACATCTGGCGGCTGATGCGCTCGACTTCCTTGACAATCGCTTCTTCCGGCGCGGCGGCAAATTCAGGCGAATGCGCGACCTGCTTGACGATTTCGATGACTTGCGGCACAGTGACGCCCCAGGCGTACTGGCCGGTGGCAAATGCCGAATTGACTCCTAATGCGGTGATTTTCATAAGTTCCCTCCTTCGAGTGCAGAAAAAGCGTCGACCGATGCGCGACCTTCTGATTCAACAATGTTGATATGCTCGCCATCCTCAATCAGTTGTCACGCTTCGACACGCTTAACGCGCGGCTGATACCTATTTTTATTTCAAACATCATGCCACTCCCTGAAAGCTCGCAACAAGAGGGTGATGACAAGGAAAGAATCAAAAAGATGTCAACATCATTGACAAATTTTTTCTCTTTTGTTGAGCTACTCAATAATCACAGCAATGCTTTTTTGGCGATTTTTCTGTCTTTTCACATCAATAACAACGCCAATCTCAAGAGCCATTTGCTCTTCATTGACGTTTTTTACGACCCGTAAACGATAATGACAGTTGTGTCGCTATTGTTTACATGTATTGACACAGAACGTTATGGACAGAGTTGTCAGACACCTTCAAGGTGTCTGACAACTTTTCTCTGACCACAACGTATTGTGCCAATACATTTACATGTTAAAGGAGATTGTTTTATGAAAGGAGTTATCGTCAATTGTCTGGAAGAACTCGTCAGCACGCGGTTAGGAAAAAAATTCTGGCAGAATGCCCTTGAAGAAGCCGGCTTAAAACCGATGATGATATTTTGTAACTATTCAGTTTGTAGGCAGAGCTCTCCCATAATCTGAAACGCAGAGAACACCGATTGGCCGCGTTTCAAACAGGTATCCAGGATCGAGCGCAGGA
>DF820460.1:330440-331837 GCA_000739515.1 Candidatus Moduliflexus flocculans | reverse complement strand
TAATCTGAAACGCAGAGAACACCGATTGGCCGCGTTTCAAACAGGTATCCAGGATCGAGCGCAGGATCATGAACTCTTCGGCCCCGGCCCAGGTGCGAAAGCCGGTCGAGACTTTCTGTTTGACCTTGAGATTGCGGATCGCCTGCTCGCTGGCATTATTGGTTGGGGGGACGCCCGCTTCCTCGAGAAACACGAACAATTTCTCCCGATGCTTCCGGAGCGCCCGGAGCAGCGGCCCCATGATGGGGTGAGACGGCCGCGGTTCCTGAGCCAGGAGGGCATCGAATTGCCGACGCAGTTGAGCGACCGCCCGGGGAAATTGGGGGGCGGCCCGAGAGAGCGTATGGCTCAGGTGAATGGCTTTCTGCAACACCCGTTGGAGCCGATAGGCAAGGGCACTGCCGACCGCCTCGATGCCATATTGCAGGTCACGCAACAAATGGGTGAGACAGAGTTGATGTTTGCGGGCGGGCGTGTTGAGTTGGGCGGCCCACCGATCATGGACGAGGACACTCGCCGGCAAGCCGGTCGGGAAAAAGGTCGTCACGGCCGCCTGTCCCCGCGTCGGAACCACGCCGATGAACGTTTCGTGTGGGCTTTGCCACGTCCAGGCCCATGCGGTTCGGCCAGCGACCCGCACGCCGGTTTCATCACTGCCGAGGCACGGAGCCTGCGCGATTCGTTGCCGAATCGCCTCATAGGCTCCGCGCCCGGCCGCGGCCATACTCCGGGGGGCCGTCACCACCGTCCCGGGACTCAGGGGCACGTGAAACAGATCCTGAAACATCTCGGCCAGCCGGGCGTATGGGACAAAATGGCGTACCGACAAATAGGCCGCCACCGCTTTGATGCCGGGGCCATAGCACACCCCGGTTTGGGGGGGATGGTCGCCGGTACAGGCCCCACACGGGCACTGGCTTTGGAAAAAGCGGTGTTCGGTCACGCTGACGGTGATGGGCGGCAGATCCACCACCTGATACCGGCCACAGTCTGTCAGGGTTTCAGGAGGAAGGGACCGGCCACAATGAGAACAATAGGCGGGGGCATGGTGCTCAATCTGCGTCGGCGTGACGGACATCTTCAGGGGCGTTCCCGCATGCCCGACTTGTCCGCCAGGACGGCGCGTGCTCCGTTGGCGAAGGCTGCGGCGATGAGGTGCATGCGACGGCGGATCGCTGGCGGGGGGACAGGAACTATTGCCGCTATGTTTGGGGAGCGTCTTTGCGGCGAGGGTCGCTTCTAAGAGGGCAATCCGTGCACAGGCCTGCGCCAGTTGGCGGCGCAACTGCTCATTTTCTTGACGCAGTTCGTTATATGAGGGAAGGATGTCGGGCATAATTGAGAAGAAACACAACTGATGGAGATTGTCAACGTTTTTATCCAAGCTGAATAGTTAC
>DF820460.1:309984-330196 GCA_000739515.1 Candidatus Moduliflexus flocculans | reverse complement strand
GGGCATAATTGAGAAGAAACACAACTGATGGAGATTGTCAACGTTTTTATCCAAGCTGAATAGTTACGATATTTTTAGTGTTTGATAATATTGACGAGGCTGTTGTCATGAAATTGGCTGCGTCTATCATGAGGCAAACGAACCTTTCGCTTTCGCAATTGGCTGATATGTTCGGCGAATACTGGGTATTGGAGTATTCGCAGAAAATGTACGGTCAGCATTACCTCAAACACGCAACCGCCAAATCGTTTTTGCTCGACATGGACAATCTTCATCTTGCCATGACCAAAAATATGGCAAACGCCAGACCGCCGCGATTTACCTTTACCTGGAAAGATGAACGAACCTTGCTCATGAAATATATCTCTTCCAGAAATATGGCTGATTTTGCTGCCGGATTGGTTAAGGGCGTTGGGAAATTTTATCATGAAAAGCTCGACGTCAAACTCATCGGAAACGACCAAATTCAGGTGATTTTCCCATAAGCCTCGTGTTTGACAATACGACGCATTAAAAAATAGAGGCGATAGGATGAAACAGGTGTGAAGATGATAAATAATCCAATTTTGCGTTCCGATTTTCCTGATCCTGACGTGATCAGAGTGGGTGATACCTACTATATGGTTAGCACCACCATGCATTTTATGCCTGGCGCCGCGATTTTACGGTCGTTTGACCTGATCCATTGGGAAATCTATACATACGTGTACGACACGCTGGATGACACGCCCGCTCAAAAAATGGAAGACGGGAAAAGCATTTACGGACAGGGGATGTGGGCGGCCTCGCTGCGGCATTATAACGGCGCGTTTTATGTCTGTTTTGCCGCATACGATACGCAAAAGACCTATTTGTATCAAGCCAGAGACATTCAAGGCCCCTGGAAAAAACAAGAGATTGAAGGGTTCTACCATGATTGTTCTCTGCTGTTTGACGATGATGGCCGGGTTTATATCGTCTATGGCAATACGGAAATTTACCTGACGGAACTCAATCGCGAGCTAACCGCCCCAAAACCCGGCGGATTGCATCGGCTGATCGCGCGCGACAGGGAAGGCGTTAAATTGGGCTATGAAGGCGCGCATATCTATAAAATCAATCATCGCTATTACCTGTTCCTGATTCATTGGCTGTCCGACGGCAGCGGACGCCGCGTGGAAGCCTGTCTTCGAGCGGATTCGCTTGAAGGGGAATTTATTGGCAAAGACATCTTAGATGATGACATGGGCTATTTCAATATGGGCGTGGCGCAAGGGGGAATTGTGGATACCCCAGACGGCGAGTGGTATGCCGTCTTGTTTCAGGATCACGGCGCAGTCGGGCGTGTGCCGGTGCTTGTGCCAATGCGCTGGGAAGACGATTTTCCAGCCTTGGGAATTCGTGGGAAGGTTCCAGCAGCTATCGAGACCAAAAGCACCCGTCCCACGCACAAATATGAACCATTTGTCTCAAGCGATGATTTTCAATATTTTCCTGACGGCGACGGCAAAATTCATCTGAAAACGGCCTGGCAATGGAATCATGCTCCCAATAACGCCTTATGGTCGGTTGACGGAACACAAGGGCTACTCCAAATCTGTTCAGGGAAGTTGAGCGAAAATGTGACACGCGCCGCCAACACGCTGACCCAGCGAACAATCTGGCCTGCCTGCGCTGCCAGCGTGGAAGTGGATGGCAATCTGCTGAATGATGGCGATTATGCGGGCATCTGCGCATTTCAAGGGCGTTATGGCCTGATTGCGCTCACAAAAGAAGATGGCGCATATTATATCGTGATGAAAGGCCGTCCGGGAGAAGCTGATTACACAATCGGACGCACCTGCGACCAGACTCCCGGCGAAGAATATGCCAGGATTCCCTGGCCGAGCGCAATGGCCACGTTGAAAGTTCATGCGGATTTTGCCGATATGCGGGATGAAGCGGCTTTTTATTATCTGGAACACGCCGAATGGAAACAACTTGGAATCACGCAACCGTTGTATTTTGGCCTGGATCATTTTGTCGGATGCCGGTTTGGAGTATTTCTCTATTCAACCCAAAAAGTAGGAGGAAGAGCGTGTTTTAAACGTTTTATCTATCACGAGACAGGCGTTCAATCGCGCTCAAATGGGAATCCGCACAATTTTCATGAGGAGGCTGAACTGTATGTATGACGTTCTGCAAACTGAGGCGCGCAAACAATCTTCCTGGCGCGCCGACCGACCAACTATCGGATATATGAATATCAATGTGCTCCTTGAATGGGCGTTATGGCCATGGCAGGGAATTCTGGATGCCGCCGAAACCAATCAGGTCAATGTCGTGAGTTTGATTGGGCAAATTATTGCTTTGCAGCAAGATTTCAGCGAGCAGGCGAACGTGTTGTATGCGCTCGCGGATGCCAGGTGTTTAGATGGACTGATCATCTGGAAAGCCGGGCTTGTGACCTTGCTCTCGGAACAAGAAAGCGACGCGTTTTGTCGGCGCTTCAACCTGCCAGTCGTGACGATTGAGGGAGAACTTTCCGGCGCACCCTGCGTCACCTATAGTAATTATGATGGAGTGCAACGCCTCATGACGCATTTAATCGAGACGCACGACTACCAGCGTATCGGGTTTGTGGGGATGTTTCAACATCATCTTGGATTCCAGGAACGCTATCGGGGATACCGCGATGCCTTGCGGGGGTATAGCCTCGTTGAATATCCCGATTTAGTTCAGTGGTACTTTCCAGACGATGCGATCCGGGAGGGGTTAATTGAAGATGTAGTGCTTGACGACTATCTCCGCCGTGCCCTGACAGGCGGGGTTGATGCCCTGGTGTGCGTGACGGACAGCATTGCTGGTCAAGTGATAAGACGTTTACGCGCCTTAAATGTTCAGATTCCGCATGATGTGGCTGTCGTTGGATTTGATGGCTTTACCGAAGGCCGCGTCATGACCCCGCCGATCACAACTGTTGATCCTGGTTGGCATCAATTGGGCGCTCAGGCAATGACCACGATGGTTAAATTGCTGGCAGGAGAATCTGTGCCTCAGCGCGTGATTGTGCCGGGACAGATGATTATCCGCCAATCGTGCGGTTGCGCCGATGCCTCTATCAGGCAGGTGAATCGGAAACCTGTTCTCTTGCTGAACCAGATGTCTGAACTGACGCAAGAAATCTGCCGCACACTGACGGAAAAAGGACTCGAACACCCGGATTCAGCGATAGAATCAATGATCCAGGCATTTGAACGCGACCTGATCAACGATTCGACCGAGCAGTTTCTCCTTGAATTGGACACACTGCTTCAGGCGAGCATGGATGCCGAAAAAGATCTCTCAGTCTGGCATGACGCGCTATCTGTGTTTCGGGCAGAACGCTTGCCGGCGCTCTCTGCCCCCAATATGGTGGCGCGAGCAGAGGTTCTCTGGCAGCAAGCCCGCGTACTGATCGGCAACTGTGCCGTTCAAACAGAAATTGCTCGACGATTGCGGGCTGAACAATTGGCCAGCCAGCTACGAGAGGTCGGGCAGGCGTTAATTGCGACCTTTGATGTTTCGGAGATTATGAATATCCTGGCTTCGAAACTTCCGTTGCTCGGCATCCCGCGCTGTTATCTCGCGACGTTCGAACAGCCGCAGACCTATCGCTATCCGAATGCCGCTCCGGAATGGGCGCGTTTGCGCTTAGCATACGATGAGCGCGGACGACAGCCACTTCAGCCGGAGGGGCTGAGGTTTCCATCATGGCAACTTATTCCGCCAGACATTCTGGCGCCGGATACGCGCTTCCATCTGCTCGCGCAAGCGCTGTATTTTAAGGAAGAGCAGATTGGGTTCGCGTTATTTGAAGCCGGCCTGCGCGACGGCTATATTTATGACGCGCTGCGCGGCCAGATCAGCAGCGCGTTGCAGGGAGCGTTGCTTGTCAAACGGGTACAGGAGCGCTCGGCAGAAATCGCCCGGCAAAAATACGTGCTGGATACTTTTATGGCGAACGTGCCTGATAACATTTATTTTAAGGATCGCGAGTGTCGTTTTACGCATGTCAATGCCGCGCATGCCCATTGTTTTGGAGTGAATGCCCCTCACGCCTTACTCGGCAAAACTGATTTCGATTTTTTCTGCACAGAGGAAGCGCAGCCGAAATATGAGGCAGAGTTGAAGATTATTCAGACAGGAGAGCCGCTGTTAGCGCTGGAAGAGCCAGAGGCCGGAGGGCGCTGGTCGCTCACGACCAAAATGCCGCTTCGTGACGAACATGGCGAAATTATCGGCACATTTGGAATTTCCCGCGATATTACCGCCTTAAAACAAACGCAATTTGAACTTGCTGCGGCCTATGAAGAAATTAAAATGCTGAACGCGCAATTGCACTCTGAAAACCTCAGAATGAGCGCAGAACTTAACATTGCGCAACGGTTGCAGCAGATGGTGCTCCCGATGCCGGAAGAATTGCAAAAGATTCCCGGCCTGGAGATTGTCGGCTATATGCAGCCCGCTGATGAAGTTGGCGGCGATTATTACGATGTGCTTCATTACGATGATAATCGTCTCTGCATCGGGATCGGCGACGTGACCGGACACGGCTTGGAAAGCGGCGTTCTGATGCTGATGACCCAAACCGCTATCCGAACCTTAGTTGATCACGGCGAAACTGATCCGGTGGTCTTTTTGAATACCATCAATCGTGTGTTGTATCAAAATATTCAGCGCATGGGCGCAGATCGCAGTCTGACGCTCGCGATGGTGAATTATCAGAATGGTCAACTGCGGCTGATCGGCCAACATGAAGAAGCGCTGATCGTGCGCCGTGACGGGCAGATCGAGCGCATGAATACGATTGAACTCGGTTTCCCGCTGGGATTGGTGGATGATATTCGAGAATGGATCGCCGAGGCGACAGTGATGCTCGAGCCTGGCGATGGAGTCGTTTTATATACTGATGGGATTACTGAAGCGCAGAATGTCGCCGATGAATTCTACGGCCTTGAGCGTTTGTGCGCCATTATCAGCGCCACCTGGCGCAACGCAACCGCAAACGCCGTAAAAGAAGCGATTACTCACGATGTGCGGCAGTTTGTCGGCGATGCGATGGTTTATGACGATATGGCGTTGGTGATCTTGAAACAGCAGGGAGGATGATAACTGCTCCTGTTCTTGCAACATATGCGCGACGGATACGTCCCCCGGACAAGGCTGTCGGGCTACGATTCATCCGTCAGCTTCAACGTGCAAAAGCACGACTGCGAAAAGCAATAGGACTTCAAAGAATAATGATTATGGAACAACAGACCGACCTCGTCCGCCAGCGCTTGCAGAGTCTGAAACATCGCCTTGAGCAGGTGCGTTACGCCTGGACAGTGGATGATTACTGGGCATTGTTAGAATTGTATGTTGATATTCTGCCGGTTATTGTCCCGGCAGAACGTTGTACGATTTTTATTATTGAAATTAGCACGGAAGCGATCTGTTCTGTGCTGGGGACGGGCTTGCAAAAAATCCGCATTGAGCCGCCGAAACATGAGAGCATCGTTGGGCAGGTCATGTCATCCGGTCAATCAATCATTGTCAACGACGTTGACAGTTCATCAGGCTATCACGCCGAAATTGCCGAGCAGACCGGCTTTATCACGCGCAATCTCGTCTGCGTCCCAATCAACAGCCTGACCGGACATGGCGTGACTGGCGCGATTGAGGTGTTGAATCGCCGAGATGGCGACTTTCAGCCAGAAGACCTGACGCAAGTCATGCGCATTGCGCGACATCTCTCGATTTTGGTGGAAAGCATTATTCTGAATCGCGAGATTATCCGCATTTCCAGCCAATTTAACCGAGACATCGAGCGCTACGGACAGGAATATTTCCGCAATATTCCATTTATCGCGGAAAGCCCGGCGATGAAAGCAATTCTCGAGCAGGTGCGGCTCGTCAGCGAAACGCCGGTTAATGCCCTGATTCAAGGGGAAAATGGCACAGGGAAAGAGTTGATCGCCCGCATGATCCATGAAGAATCGAAGCGTAAAGACCAGCCATTTATCGCGGTCAACTGCGCCGCAATTCCGCAGAACCTCGTAGAAAGCGAATTTTTTGGTTATGAAAAAGGGGCGTTTACTGGTGCGGATTCAGCGCGACGCGGCTATTTCGAAGAAGCGAGCGGCGGCACGCTCTTTCTCGACGAAATCGCCGATATGCCGCTCAACGTCCAGCCGAAATTTCTGCGAGCGATTCAGGAAGGGGAAGGGTATCGCCTCGGTGGAAAGCGCTTGATGAAATATGATTTGCGGCTGATCAGCGCCACAAACAAATCCTTGCAGGCCGAAGTCAACGCGGGGCGCTTTCGCGAAGACCTGTTTTTTCGGCTGTTTGCAGTTGAAATCGCGCTCCCGCCGCTTCGCGAACGCAAAGAAGACATTGCGCCAATGGCGTTCGCGTTTTTAGAAGATGTCTGCCATCGTTTCGAAAAACGCATCGCCGGGTTCGCGCCTGATGTGCTCAACCTGTTCGAAGCATACCGCTGGCCGGGGAATGTCCGGCAATTGCGGCGGGAAATCGAGCGCATGGTCGCCCTGACGCCGCAGGGCGAACGCATCTCCATCGCGCAATGCTCCGCTGATTTGTCAGCGCGTGGTTCAACAGCCCAACAACCGCGCAGCCGCGATCTCCTTGACGCGCCGCTGCCGGAACAGGTGGACGCGCTGGAAATCGCGCTGATTCGCGAAGCGCTATCGCGTTCCAACGGCAATCGTTCTCGTTCAGCGGAATTGTTGGGGATTTCACGCCAGGGGCTGCTCAAAAAAATAGCGCGGTATCGCCTGATGACATAATTTTTACCACGAAACACACCCAAAATAGCACACTGATCACCTGATTGGACTGATTGACACTGATGTTTTTGATGATCGTTGTTCAGGATGCTCAATCCAATCAATGTGCAATTTTTTCGTGTTTTTCGTGTGTTTCGTGGTGGTTGCTAAATAATTATACCAATTGCGTTCAAATAGATCATACACTTCGTAGAGACGCCCCGCCGGGGCGTCTCTACTGTGCGTTATCATAGATGAGCTTTTTTACCACAATTGGTATTACAAGAAACGTTGACAGACACGTTGGAAGTGTCTGACAACTCAAAGGTTATATCGTTATTTTGCCTCATATTCCTGCGTCAGTTCGAGATTCCAGTAGAGGTAATCGCGGCGCCAGGAGGTCGGCATCTTCCGGATGCTTATAGTCAAGCGGAACGCTAAATTCCAGACCGGACGCTGCGGATGGCTCAATAACTTCATGCCCGCCTGTTTCGGCGTGCGCCCGCCCTTTTTCGCATTGCAGGCGACGCAGCAGACGACGATGTTTTCCCATGTGGTCTGCCCGCCTTGCGATTGCGGAATCACGTGATCGTAGGTGATCTCTTTCTGCGACAGCGATTCGCCGCAATACTGGCATTTCCCATGATCGCGGACGTAGATGTTGCGGCGCGAAAAGGGAATCGAGTCGTCGTGCCATTTGACCCAACGGAGCAAGCGCACGACCGCCGGCAGTTTCATGACGAACGAGACGCTGCGGACTTCCCGGTCGTACTCTTCGACGACTTCGACCTTGCCGAGTGTGAATAACGCCACTGCCTTCTGCCAGCTTATCAACCGCAACGGCTCGTAGGTGACATTCAATAACAACGTCTGCTCCATGTTTCATCGTCCCCCCTTATCGCGATGCGCCGGAGTGCGAAAGCTTTGCTTTCGCGGCCAAAGCAAGCTTTGGCACTCCAGCCTCTATTTATGAACTATCGAAACGTTCCAACTCCTGAATATACGTGATAACGGATTCAGACCAGCCGTCAATATGCGTCCATGCGCCGTAGCCGACGCCGTTTTTATTGGACGCGACATTGATCAGGTAGCTTCGGCCTTTCGGCTCTGCAACGCGGTCGTGCGATTGCTCGTCGGTCAAGACAATCAGCCGGTCATACTGTTTCACCGCGTGTTCAACATCTTGAATCGCCTTGCCCAAATATGTTCCCGAATGCGGCTGGCTGTTCACCACCGCATCTCGCAGCGCAAAGCCGCGTCGCGCCGGGACTTGCGTCGTCTGATTCGAAAACGTGAAGATTTCGACCTGCGGGTAGATTTCCCGCGCCAACACGGCTAACCCACAGGCGGCATCCATGCGGGTCATTTCTGACCGCGCCGAAATCTGCGCATCCATCGAGCCGGATACGTCAATCAACAACACGGTTTTCCCGCTCGCTTTTTCCTGCGCCGCCAGACATTTGAACATCGCGTCTTCGAGATACTGCTCCCACTGCGGCGCGTACCGGGCTGCCGCGATAAAGCGGAACGGCAGGACTTTTTCGGCTTTGATGGCTCGCAATGCCCGCACCACCAGCGCGTTGTCCACCTGTTCCTGTTTCATGTTGCGCAAGTTCCGCAGCAACGCCATTGCGCCGAGCCGCCCCTCTTTCAACAGGCGTTCCCATTTTTCTTTTTTGGAGACGCCATCTTGCGCCGATAACGCGACTTCCCAGGTATCCGGCACGGTAAGCTCGCCGTCAATCAAGCGTTTCCACAATGCGTCCTGCGCGGCGTCTTTGGGTTTAGCATGGCAGAGAAACAGCACGTCGCGCAAGGTGATCGCGTTGTCGCGGTTGTATTTCGCCAACTGGTATTCGTCGAATTTCCCGAATGCGGCGGCGAGACCTTTTTTCACCTGCGCGGACAACGGTTGTTTGCCGTCTTTCCAATACATTGCGAGGAATTCGCTCAATTCGTCCGCCCGCTGAATGACGCAGGCCAACGTTTCGGCGACCGCCTGTTTATGCGGCGCATGACGCGCCATTTCCCGCGCAAGCCACAACGGCGCGTGGCGGAGTTTCATCGCGACTCGCGCTTCAATCGCCATTTTTGCCACATTCTGCGCCTCGACTTTCGGCACAAGCTCGGCGATTCGCGCCGCGATGCTCTGGCCGCTTTCATAAAATTCATCTTCCCAGAGCAAGCAGGCCATGACAGACCGCCGCAATTGCTGCTCGGCGGAGATATGTTTGGCGATTGCGCCTTCGTGTGTAAAAATCGGTTGACGAGCCACATTGATTTTTGCCATGATGCTGCCTCCTTCCAAACCCGCGACGTAACGCGAGGTTACCGTTTTGAAAAATGCTCTGCCGGAGAACAGGCGGAAAGAGCTTCCGGGAGTCGAACCCGGCACGCCGAAGCGTGTTCTGCCGACGAAGTATCTCTTTCCTGCGCTACTGGCACAAGATGGAGTGCGCTGGATTCGAACCAGCAAGGGCGGACGCCGCCGGTTTTACAGACCGGCCTCGCTGCCAGTTACGAGACTACCACTCCAGGAATATGATCGGGGAACAGGCGCAAAAGGCAAGCGCTCTATCCAATTGAGCTACCCCTTCTTGCATGAAGGGGACGGGATTCGAACCCGCAGCCTCTCGATTATCAGTCGAAGTAGCCCTTTGCTACGCCACCGATCTAAAGAGCGCCGAGGAACAGACGAACGGAGTCCTATTGCTTGCGCGTCTGCTATTTCCGCCACTTTTCCTCGCGGGAAAGGCAGGGCTTGAACCTGCACCGGCTTGCGCCGACAAGCCCCGAAGTATCTCCATTCTACGCCATCGGCATGGGTTTTTAACTGCGGCGGCATGGCTCGAACCTGCGACATTCCGCTTAACAGGCGGACGCTCTACCTGCTGAGCTACGCCGCAATCATTGGGCAAAATTCGCCCGTATTAAAAAAACCTGCTTGTTTGCGCGAATGACGACCATCAGCGAGAACGATTTTTCGCCAGCACCGGCATGAGGGACGTATCGCAGAATATCGAAATATGATTCTGGTTGTTTGCCCTGCGGCCAGAGAATCTCACGGAAAATCCCGCTCAAGAGGCATCATTTGCACACATAAAAAAACCCCGCTTCGGCTGTGCCGCAGCGGGGTTCGGTTGTTCATATATTCAGGAGGTTACGTGATGTGTCCTCCTCGTTGAACATGCGAAGCCCCACCATAGGCACACAGTGTTCCTTCCGGGCTATTGCCGAGAACGTACTGTTGTGGCATGATATTTTTCGAATCGTAATGGCGTAACGCTGACATGATCAACATCCTTTTTGGATAAATCAGGAGTGCTAAAGCTTGCTTTAGCCGCTTCTCTCGTCAGAGTAAGCCGCATTGCCAACACAAGTTTAGCACACCTAAATAATTAAGTTTTTATATGTTAAAAAAAGCGTAAATGGGAAATATGGCGCTGTCAAGAAAAGATTTTACGATGCTGAAAATTTTCTGGATGCCTGTGGATGAAAACGGCTGATTTGAGGCGATTTTGAGAGGAAAAAGATAATACCAATTGCGCGTCAAGCCATCAGATCAAGCTTTGTTGCAGGCAGGGCGCACCGAACGTCGTTGATAGTGTGTGCTTGCCGCAGCAATTGGCATAACGAGAATATGGCGGAGGCCGAGGCCGTCATATTCTTCGGAAAAGAAAGAACGCATCAGCGGCAACGCGGCGCGTGTATAGGACATGCTCTCACCCACCTGATTGTTGCCGGAACGATTCCGGCAACGTGATCCTATCGTCTTGCGCAGCGCCGCCAAACTTTGTGTATGGCGAAACTATGTTTCGCCGGGCCGAAACGCAGTTTCGGCATACTATTCATACATGCGCTGTTCCTGATATTTGGCAGCTTTTTTCTTGCGGCGACCGCCGGAATTCCGCATCACGCCGTTAACATAGCGTTGTTGCAGCAACATGCCGATATTCTGCTGCGTATAAACGAAGCCAGAAGGAGAAACCGCTTTGCCGCGTTTGCCAAGCACTAATGACGCTAAACCGTAGTCTTTCGTCACCACAATATCCCCCTGGCTGACGCGGTTGTAAATTTCGATGTCC
Organism: Candidatus Moduliflexus flocculans; assembly: GCA_000739515.1. Taxonomy (GTDB): domain Bacteria; phylum Moduliflexota; class Moduliflexia; order Moduliflexales; family Moduliflexaceae; genus Moduliflexus; species Moduliflexus flocculans. The sequence continues at coordinate 319,341 of DF820460.1, read as the reverse complement.
GCCGCCTGCGGCGACGCATCTACCACAATCGTTTCGCCGCGGCGAGGCTCGCCGGAATAATTTTCGATAGATACCACGCGCACGACTTCCGCTCCCCGCTTTGCCGCAAATTTGCGGCTGATCTGTTCTGAAGAACACGCATCGCCATCAATAAAAATTCGCATACATTTCTCGGCGGTTGCGCCGCGTGGCGTTGCTGTTCTTAAAACATCACGCGGTTTTTCGCCTGTTCCGCTTAGTTGCTTGCCTGTAAGAATCGTTCGAATAAGCCCATTCTAATCGAATATTTGTTCTCGCACTTCTCGATAATTTCATGTTCAATGAGGTTCGATACCGCCTTTCTGCGCTGACGTTTCGCTTCATAACTCAAGTCGCTGGCGATGATGTCTTCCAGCGCGCAACTATTATGATGCGTGGTCAGGATGAGTAAAATTTCCTGTTCGATATACGACAACCGCTGCCAGATACTTTCAAGGTAGTCGCTTTTCTGCTCTAAATAGTCGGAGATCGCTTGCTCGATATCCTGAACTTCGACGGTTTTGGCGCGGTTCGGCACGCAGCATTCCTCGATATCCTTGCCGTCTTGCTGCGCTAACAGACTACAAAATTGGCGCGTTACATAAGGATGTCCCCCTGTTTCATAGTAAATCCGTGACAGCGCCTCCTCGTTATAGCTCATCCCCATTTGAGCACCGAGGTTTTGAATCATCTGATTGCAGCCGGTTTCCGCTAATGACGAGAGGAAGACCTCTTTATAATAATGGAAGCCGGGGTTACTCTGCCCGCGATACGTGTCAATCCTGGAGATTTCCGGGCGCGATGAGACGATGATGGATACCAGAAATCCATATTGTTGCGATACACCGCGAATCACGCCCATGAATTCATGAAATCCTGAAAAGCCTTCTTCGTCTTCCGTCAGATTCGGGACGAAATGTTCGGCTTCGTCCAGCAGCAACACGATTTTGATGTCGTGGCGATGGGCTTTCAGCGTTTCCCAGACGCGCACGAGATGTTGAATGAACTGCGTACTGTAATTCGGCAGAATTGCGCCTTTCGTCCGTTCGAAAGCCGGCAGTTTGATTTCAGGATATTTGAACGACGCATCCCGCACGCATTCATCCAAAATAATCTGATACAGATACGAGCAATCGCGCGGCACATGTTGCAAATCAATGTAGGCGACGATATGCTGCGCCATTTGTTCGCGCAGTTGCCAGACCAGTGACGTTTTCCCGATTTTGCGCGGCCCGAACAGGCCGATGTGCTGCAAATGGCTCATCGAATCGAGCAGGGTCGCCATCATTTTTTCCCGCCCGAAGAATTCCAGCGGATTCTCAACCGATCCGGCGGTTTCATAGACATTGCGCGATGAGAGCGCCGAGGCGAGTATTTTTTCAAGCGTCTGCGGGCAATTGCCATTCCGCAGCGCCTTTTCCATCAGCCGCAAGCTGACTGGCAGGAACGCGGTCTGTCGTTCTGCCGCAAGTTGGCAGACGCGCTGATAGGCGCTGTAATGTGGCAATTCGTCCACCACCGCCAACATCAGTTTCGGATCGGCAAGGCGGGTTTGTGTGATCATCGCCTGATATACCGCTTGCACGGTTGCGTCATTTACTATCGTTTTTGTGATCATCGCGACCGGAATATCGCCGTATTGCTCATATTGCGGAGCGTTCGAACGAATAACCGCGAGGGTCGGCGTCACATCAACTAACTGAAATTGACCTTGCGCGAAAAATGTTTTTACCGCTTTCTTCGCCTGAAGCGATGGCGCAGGCCAGATGACCTGAGCGGAAGACGCCGACGGAACCTCAACCGTTTCCATCATGGGATACTCATCGTCGCGCGACGCGGTTAAATCCTGAAGATTCAGGACATCTTCCAAATCTTCAAGTTGTTGAAACGACCGCTCATGTTTTTTCGAGCGTGGCGCGGCCAGAACTTGCGCCGGGGTCGCCGTGTCTTTCGATGCGCCAGACGCTGAAAGCGGCATGTCGGCGGTCACGCATTCCGGCGTCCGTTTCAAGCGGCGTTTATGGAGATTCGCCGCTTCGCGTTTTTTGTGTGACGGCCGAGTTCTGGCGTGTGTGCCGGAGAGCGCAGGCACAAACGATGAAAGAAAGATCAAGCCCAGCGTCAGGAGAATTCCTATGGCCACAATAGACTGAATTTGCTTCAACGAGGCTGCCCATCCCCCGCTTTTCCGAAGCGACGCATCAGGCGTCTCATTCGGCATAAGAGGCGACGGCAGGCCGGTTTCTGGCGCAATGCTTTTTGGCTCGCGCTCCTGATTATAAAGCATCTTGCCAAGCGTAATTTTGATGCTGCCGCCTTCTAATGGCGCCGGGGTTGTCGCGGAGCAGAGCATCACATCGGTAATGAAACTTCCATGTAACGGGATGCTGAGCATGAATGCGAGAAGAAATACACCGCCAAGCTTCCAGAACATTTGAGGCTTCAAGCGTTTTGTTGATTGTTGTGTCGGAATCAATCGTAATGAACGCATGTATACAAACCTCCTCCATTAAAATTTATTTACGTATGTTAATTATTTTAACAATACGATAAACATAATGCCTATAGATACGGGGTGCATCCGCTTAAAATCATCAAAACGAACATCAGCACGAGCAGCATCCAGTAGTTAATCATAATAGCCTCCAATTATTTATTAACGTAAGTTAATTTAATATGCAAAAAAATATATTTCAACTTACGTTAATGTGTGTAACGTTACATCCATTATTCTTCCGAGAGCAAAAACGGTCCATTCTGTAAGATTTTATGCGTATAATTTCTTATACCGGTCGCATACCAACGTTAATCACTGTTTTTATAATTTATTTGTATAATAAACTAACGTTTATAAATCAAATGGACAAAAAAATTTAATCAGATACAGCAAACGCAACTAATAAAAGCACTACAAATACTAATCCTGCATATAAAAGAACAACCCGCCCTTTTTTTAAAGTTTCTTTGGTCAAATTTTTTTTCAAATGAACATGATATGAATACCAGAACATCCATGCCCATAATAAAAATCCGAACAAATATTTGATGACAAACATTGAAAATGGCAATACCTGGCCGGTCTGGGTCAAGAACAATCGCAAATAATTCACATAGTCCGCAACAAGCAACACCATCGTTCCCATTGCCATAAGGTCTCTGGTATAGAGTTGCTGGCGATACTTGACCTTATAATACACCAGGCGAATAATAATCGAGCTGAAGTACACGATAGGAATCAGATAAACTGCTTCATTTCTCGTAAGAATGGTATAGATTTTACTCGCAAATTCTAATAACATCATAACGAAATTTCCCTGATCATGCACAGCATCTCAAGCCATAACGTATATCTTTTTTGACTGCTTAAGTCAAATATTAACATACGTTAGATTTGTGTCAAGAAAAAAATATGACATTCATATTTTTTATCGCATATTTTATCAGATTCGCTTTTTTCAGCGAAAATAGGGAAAATCCGGCATGAATTTTTGATCATCATCTGATCGCGAAAGAACAGAAGGGGAGGGAGCAGGAACGTAACGTTCCTGCCCGGCTATTGAATGCTGAGGATATTGGTTAATAAATCGCGTAACGGGCTTTTCTGATCGTGGGTCTCGATAAATACCATTGCCATAATATAGTCTTGCATTTTCTGAAGAAACTTTTCATCACGATCTTTAATCTGATTCATGATTTTATACAGAGTGTGGTGCGAATCGTAAATAATCCCCCGGAAAATGAGGCTGTCAGACAACGAACCGTCTTGCAGGATATGAAGGAGCGCCTGTCGTTCGTCTTCGTCCACCTTGCGAAATAACGCGAGAATTTCTTTTTCTCGTGATGACAGGCTGTCGGTCGTGTTATAATCATCACCATCGTTGCGCGAGTCGGTCACTTTCTGCTCATCAATATATGAGGCGGCTTTTTGATGGTCACGATTCAAATATGCAAAATCCCGAAACCATTCTCGATCAACTTGCAAGGCATCCGCAAGGTTATACAGAATAATCATGTCCTTCGGGATGCGAATTCCATCCTCAATATGCTTGATGTACGCGTCCGAGATTTTGGCCTTTTTTGCCAATTCCTTCTTGTTCAAATTGAGCTTCAGCCGCCGAGATGTAACAAATTCATGAAATCTCATAATCGTCATCCTTTTACAAAGAAACGTTGATTGCGTTTCAATAAATTACCGTTTATTAACTATTGAAACAAAATTATACATGCTAACGTTTCTTTGTCAAGTTATTTTTAGGAAAGAATAATATTACTGATGTTTGTTACGAACAACATTCCCATTTTAAAGATGTTAGACATCGCATATCCCAGAAGGTAAAATTTTTGTCGGATTTTTTTCGCTCCTGACTGCTGTTAATAGAGCGGGGTACAGCCTGTTAATGCGCATAAAAACGCAATTATAACAATCAGAAGCACATAAATTCGATACATAAATTGCATAAAACTTCCTCCTTTGAATAATAACGCAAAAGAATAAATCTGAAATTGAAGCGCGCTTATGACTCTATTTTGATAAAATTAGACGAACACTCGAAAAAAGGTTTAGTGGAAAATCGTAAGAAAGATAACGACACCCTTAATCAGGCAGACATGCAGCAATTCAAATGCTTCATCGGCCTGAATTGGCGGGAGAATTGGCGTAGAGATGCAAGGTGTCGAGGATGGCTGGCGTGGGAAGAAGTTTTGTCACATCGAGTAACGGAAGAAGGAAATCTGCGGACGCATAAAATCCCCAGATATGGCATTTTCTCGCAATATGCGTCAGAACGCAGGGGACGGGATATAAAGAGGATAACTGAGCGGAAATGACCTGTTCAAGTTTTTCGATGAGACATCCGGCGAATTGTTCTTGCCAGTGAAAGGTGAGGCATGTTAGCGGGGAAGGGGATACGTCATGCGATGTTGCAGGAAGACTGAACCTTCGGCGAAGATTAAAGACAGGCAGTATCATCTGAGGAGAATGCTGCCGGATGAGCAAACTGCCATCCTCAAATTCGCAAATGATTCGATTCGCGGCAACTGTCTGAATCTCCTGTATTTGCGACATTTCGATGCCAAACCGAAACGAGCCGATGCTGAAAATGGCAATTTTCTGAATATTCAGAGTATTCACAGAAAAAAACAGGCGCAACGCCGAGGGTTCTGGCGTTGCGCCCGCATTGCTTGAAGTGTTATTTCGGCAGCGTGCCTTCAACCCCTTCAATAAAATAATTCATCGTCAACAGGTCTTGATCGGTTTTATCCGGCCAAACATTGAACGTGCCGTCAATGATTTCCTGTTTCCGTTTCTCTACCATATCCACCACGTCTTGTGGAACCGCTTTGCTCAACGGCGACAGATAGACCACGCCATCTTTCATGCCGCCCCAGTAGGCTTCTGCTTTCCATGTGCCATTCTGAAGGGCTTTGATTGTTTGTTCATAATACACCGACCAATTCCAACTTGGGGCCGTCAGGTGCGCATTCGGCGCAAACTTGCTCATATCCTGATTATAGCCGATGGAATAGACTTTGTGTTCCTCTGCGGCTTCCTGCGCTGCCGGAGAATCCTGATGCTGCGCAATGACATCCGCGCCCGCGTTAATCAGGCTGACAGCCGCTTCTTTTTCTTTCGCCGGATCATACCATGAGCCGGTCCAGACCACTTTGACAACCACGTTCGGGTTCACTTCCCGCGCGCCTTTGGCGAACGAGTTAATGCCGCGAATGACTTCTGGAATTGGGTGCGCGGCGACATAGCCGAGCACGTTCGATTTCGTCATTTTTCCGGCGACCATCCCGGACAGATAGCGCGGTTCTTCGATGCGCCCGAAATAGTTGCCAGCATTTTCAGCGATTTTAAAGCCGGAGCAATGTTCGAATTTGACATTCGGGAAATCGGCGGCCACTTCAATGGTCGGGTCCATAAACTCAAAACTGGTCGTAAAAATGATGTCATACCCTTTTTGGGCATAACCGCGAATCACGCGCTCGATATCCGGGCCAGCAACGCTTTCGGTGTAGGCGGTTTCCACGCCCATTTTTTCAAGCTGCTGACGGCCTAAGTCATGGGCATACGTCCAGCCATGATCGCCGATTGGCGCGACATACACGAAGGCGGCTTTAATTTTCTTTTCTTCGGCGAACGCTCCAACGCACAACGCCAGCGACAAGGCAACTGCTAACATAACTACCAATAATTTACGCATACATCTTCTCCTTTTTACTGCTTGTTAGTGTTATTCTCGCTCTCCCCTGCGATACGGTTTCATTAAAGCTTCTGGCGCGCCGATTTTGCGGCGGAAGGTTTCCCGCGCCGAAAAAAGCAGCACCAGAATGGTTGCCGCATACGGCATCATCTGCAACAGATGATACGACACTCCGATTCCTGCGGCCTGAAGTCGGAGTTGAAGCCCTTCGATGCCTCCGAAAAAATATGCGCCGATCAGCGCCCGTTTTGGCGTCCAGGCGGAAAAAATGACCAGCGCAATCGCGATCCAGCCGCGTCCGGCGGTCATCTGGTCCACCCAGATGCGCGTGTAGGCTAATGACAGGAAGCAGCCGCCTAATCCGGCCAGCATTCCGCCCAGAAACACGCAGAGATAACGAACGCGATCTACTGAAATGCCAAGCGTGTCTGCCGTTGCCGGATTTTCGCCGACCGCGATGATTTCTAAGCCGAGGCGCGTTTTAAACAATAAGATCGTCAAAATCGGCACACATGCCACCGAAACATACACTAAAATATTATATTGAAACAAGACCGGCCCGAAAAACGGCAAATCGCTTAACACCGGAAAATGCAGCGAATCAAACCCATAACCGCTTTTGCCAACCATCGAACTGCCGAGAAAGCTTGTCAAACCGAGGCCTAACAGCACGAGCATGATGCCGCTGACCACCTGATCGGCTTTGAGCGTGATACAGAGAAAACCGTGCAGCAGGCTTAACAATCCGGCGCAAAGCATCGCAACGACGACGCCGATCCAGGGACTTTGCGTGTAATACGCGCCCATAAAACCGGACAATGCGCCGACAATCATCAATCCTTCAAGACCGAGGTTCGCAACCCCGGCGCGTTCCGTTAAAATTTCGCCAAGCGTGGCGAACAGCAGCGGCGTTCCGGCGCGTACCGCGCCGACTAACACGGAAATCAGCAATGCAGACGTAAAAAATTCGGGCATTATTAAAAATGTGACAGAGATGTTATTAAAATTTCGGCTTCAACCCAGCCTGTTTACAAATTTTATTTGCAGTGATACGATCAAATATTCGATGACGTTTGATTGGAATTGTTTTCACGCCATTCGTATAATATCGAATGATTTCCACCTTCACGCTGCAACCAAAAGCCATTTTCCTCTAAATATTTGACGAGATCAATACGTTTAACTGACATTCCCAACCTCAACCGGAATCGTTTCAGGTAAACTATCGCCAAGAGGAATCTCTTTTCCCAATTCCCGATATGCGAGCGTCATTTCTTTCAACGCATCGCGCAAAGAAGTTCGGCAATCTTCGATATTTTTCCTTCGGTGATGACTTCCGGCCATTCGACTAACTGTCCCATGTAGCCAGAAGAAATCTTCGTATATTTCGCCGTATAATTTCTTAACATGATTATTTTTATCTCCAGCGTATTTTCACGAATGCCGAATAATCCGAATTCGGTTGCGCTGCAAGGTATCTCCGGCAATGATAAACAGGACGACCAACGCCTGAATAATCGAAACAAGCGCGGCAGGCACGCCGACATCTTGCTGCATGTTCGACCCGCCGACAAATAAGGCGGCAAACAGTAATCCCGACAAAATCACGCCGAGCGGATGGCCTTTGCCCAGCATCGCCACTGGAATTGCGGTGTATCCATAACCGATAGAAATATCCTGGCGGAGTTGATGATGCAGCGCGGCGACTTCGCCAACCCCAGCCAGCGCCGCCAATCCTCCGGCCATGCTCATAACAAGCATCACGATTTTTGAGGTGTCAATGCCGCTATATTCTGCCGTTTGCGGGTTCGCGCCCACCACGCGGATTTCGTAGCCAATTCGGGTTTTCTTGAGAATCACATACAACACAATCGCGGCAAGCAGCGCAAAAACGATGCCGAAATGCAGCCGCGTGCCTTCGATCAGTCGGGGAAACCAGGCGTCACGCGCGAATTTGGGCGACACCGGAAAATTCGAATACCCTTCCCGGTCGCGTAGCGCTCCATATACCATAAACGCAATCCAATTAAACGCGATATAATTCATCATCAAACTCACAATAATTTCGCTGATTTTGAATTTCGCGTTTAAAAATCCAGGAATCCAGCCCCAGAATGCGCCTGCGGCAAATCCGGCCAGCGTCATCAGGCACATGAGCAGCCAGCCCGGCCATTGTGGAAGCGCGAGTGCCACCACGCTTGCGCCGAACGCGCCCATCAAATATTGCCCTTCCGCGCCGATGTTCGAGCGATTCGCCGCTAATGGAAAGGCGACAGCGAGGCCGCATAATATCAGCGGGATCGCTTTCACCAGCGTTTCCGACACGGCATAGACATCGCCGCACGAACCGATCAGAATCGAGCGATACGCGATCAATGGATTGACGCGCAGATACAGCAGTGGAATGGCGCTCACAACCAATGCCAGCAAGATCGTGATAATTGGCATGAGCACTCGAAATATCGGAGAGGTTCCTTCTCGTGGTTCAAATTGTATGCGCATACTGCTATCATTCCCCAGCATTCACAGTCAAACCTAACTGTTCAATAAATTCGCAAGATTCCTGTTCCCACGTTTTCATAGGATGATGCCTTTCCTGATTTTTGATATACTCTCTTACGCGATGTTACCTGCGTATCGCTCACGAAAATGGCAAAATATTCGTCTGCCCATTCGAATGCGCTTTGTGTCATCTGTTGCTTGTTTATCCAATGTGAGGATTCCCCTTTAAGCAACTGCATGATTTTATCAATCGTCTGGCCAGGATTTAGCGAGATCAGACAATGGACATGATCGCGATGCGCATTGATAAAATCTATGTAAATGCCTTTGCTTTCCGCATTTTCCTTGATATGAACAAGAATCGCCTTCGTGTTATCGGCAGTCAGGAACGGAAAACGCTTTTTTTGTTCCCCAAACGCAGTGAACCCAGATTCTAATATATGACATGATTCCGATGAGCGCATGACTAATGACTAACTCATGTTACGCAGCCGATTCGAGACGAATGACCGCACACTCCCCTCCGGGGAGGGGTTGGGGGTGGGTTCTTGACACGAGCAATCACTCACGGACGAACCCACCCCTTGCCCCTCCCAGGAGGGGAATTGTCGGCGGCGCTGCGTAACATCAG
>DF820460.1:272036-309922 GCA_000739515.1 Candidatus Moduliflexus flocculans | reverse complement strand
GGGTTCTTGACACGAGCAATCACTCACGGACGAACCCACCCCTTGCCCCTCCCAGGAGGGGAATTGTCGGCGGCGCTGCGTAACATCAGTTACTCATGCCCGCCCGCCATCAGCAAGCCGATCTCGCGGCGATTCGTCTCGTTCGCATTCACGATGCGCGCGATCTTGCCTTCATACATCACGGCGATCCGGTCGCTCAGGTGCATGGTCTCGTCAAGATTCTCAGAGATGAGAATCACAGCTTTTCCTTGCCGCCGCTGTTCTAACAGCAGTGTCTGCACATATTCAATCGCGCCGACATCCAGGCCGCGCGTCGGCTGGCTGGCGATCAGCAGTTTCGGGTGACGGGAAATTTCTCTGGCGAGAATAATTTTCTGAATATTGCCGCCAGACAAATTTCCAACCGGAATGTCCACCGATGGGGTTCGAACATCGTATTCTGCAATCAAGTGTTCGGCAGTCTCTCTGATGGCTTGCTGGTTCAGCATCCCGCCTTGATTGAATTGCGGCGACGCTTGATTTTTCAAGAGCAGATTTTCGCGAATCGGCAGTCGCGTCGCGAGGCCGACATGAATGCGGTCTTCTGGAATATAGCCGACGCCGCGCTGGACAACTTCTTTTGGGTGGGCGTTCGTAATGTCATGCCCATCAATCGCCACTGTGCCTGATTCGACCCGCCGCAGGCCGTTGATCGCTTCGATCAATTCGCGCTGGCCATTGCCGGAGACGCCGGCGATGCCGAAAATTTCGCCTTCCCGCACAGTAAATGAGACGTTGTTCACGGCGTTCAAACCTTTATCATTTAAGACGGAGACATTGGAGACGCTTAAAATCTCACGCCCGGCCTTTTTAAACGGCTTTTCAACATGAAACAGCACTTCGCGTCCCACCATCATGCGGGCGAGTTCTTTTTTGGTGACATCCGCCGAGCGAACGGTCGCCACTTCTTTTCCCTGCCGCAAGACGGTAATGCGATGGCAGGCGTTCATGACCTCATTCAATTTGTGCGTGATAAAAATGATCGTGTAGCCGCGCTGCGCCATGCCGTTCAACATCTCGAATAAATGGTCAACTTCCTGCGGCGTCAGGACGGCGGTCGGCTCGTCGAGAATCAGCAATTTCGCATGGCGATACAGCGCTTTTAAGATTTCCACGCGCTGCTGCTCGCCGACGGAGAGTTCCCATACCTTCGCATTCGGCTCAATTTTTAAGCCGAATTGCTCTCCAAGCTCGAGAATCTGACGTTCGGCGTCTTTGCGATTCAGAAAAATGCGCTCAAGCACGTGACTGCGAAATGAGGCGAAAACGCCTTTATCAGCTTGCTGCGCCGGGCGTTCTGCTTTCAGGCCGAGAATCATATTTTCCAGAACGGTCAGGCGCGGAATCAGGCGGAAATGTTGATGCACCATGCCGATGCCGAGGTCTAAAGCATGTTTCGGCGTCTCGTTGGCAACAGGCTTGCGCTCGAAAAAAACCTCGCCGCTGTCCTGCTGATAGAGGCCATACAGAATATTCATCAAGGTCGTTTTTCCCGCGCCGTTTTCGCCGAGCAGTCCATGAATTTCTCCCTTTCTCGCCTCGAAATTCACATGATCGTTGGCGAGCAAGCCGGGAAAACGTTTCACAATTTGTCGCATTTCAACTAACGCAGGCATACGATAAATCCTTAAACATTCAGCAGGAGTGCCAACGCTTGCTTTGGCGAGTCACAATGTGTCGTTGATCATGCGCACGCCAAAACAAGCGTTGGCACTCCTGAAAATCGCCTAAAAAACGACATCTCAAATTTTATGCAGTCCTTAAAAACCCTGACATTTTTGTCAATAAATTTCTTGCATTTACGCGATTCTTCGAGGAACAAACACCTGAATATAGGTTTCTAATGCCATGTCATCGGTCATGCAGGCGAGATAATCGCAGACAAGCTGCGGCAAATCCCCATTTGGCAGTAAATCGAAAAGTTTGACATCCATCTGGTCAGGATTTTTGAGAAAATATTCATACAGTTCCGTGACAATCCGCTTTGATTTATCGGTTTCGCGGTTCACCATCGGCGTCAAATAAAAATTATCGAATAAATATTTTCGCAGCATCTCAGTCGGCTCTAACAGTTCCGCGCTCATGGCGATGTGTTCGAGATTCAAGCGCGTGGTTTCGGCGATGACATCCTCCACCATGCGCCCGACGCGCTCGCCAACCGTCCGACCAAGCGCATCAATCAGCGGCTTCGGAATCTCTTCCAGTTTAATGATTCCAACCTGCACGCCATCGTCAATATCATGATTAATGTACGCGAGGCTGTCGGCGATTCGGACGATCTGGCCTTCCAGCGTGGCGGGCATGGCGTTCGGGTCGTCGGCGATGATTTTGGTGTAGCTTTTGCTGTGTTTCAAAATGCCGTCACGCACTTCGTAGGTCAGATTCAGCCCTTCGCCCTGTCGCTCAAGCGATTCGACGAGGCGGACGCTTTGCCGCGAATGATAGAAACCGGCGGGGTGAATCGAATTCAGCGCGTATTCGCCGGTATGCCCGAACGGCGAATGGCCGAGATCATGCCCCATCGCAATCGCTTCGGTCAGGTCTTCGTTCAATCGGAGCGATCTGGCGATGGTGCGGGCGATTTGCGACACTTCCAGCGTATGCGTCAGACGCGTGCGGTAATGATCGCCACGCGGGGAAATCAGCACTTGCGTTTTACGCCTTAACCGCGAAAAGGCGCGACAATACAAAATGCGGTCGCGGTCGCGTTGAAACTCCGTGCGAAAATCGCAGGGAGAAATTGGCGATTTGCGCCCTCGTGTCGCGGCGCTCAGCGTTGCTTTCGGCGATAGAAATTTCTGTTCGTTTTCTTCTAATTGTCGGCGGATGGACATTGATGTAATAAAACACTGATTGGACTGATTTTCACTGATCAATCAGTACTCTATTCACTCGATTTCATGCATGCGCTCTAGAAACAGCCGATCTATCGTCGGCTGCACGGCGGCGACGGTCAGGCCGGGATGCGCGGCGGCGAGCGTCGCCACAAACTCGCGATGTGGGCGACCTCGCCGATATTCCGGCTCTTTCGACGGATATTTGAGATAGCGATCCAATAGCGTGACATCATTCTCCACCATAAGCGACGCTGTATAAAAAAGCAGCAATTTGCTGCGATACATCGAAGACCCGACGATTTTGCGGTCGCCGAGGCAAATATCGGAAATGCCGCGCTGATGCAGATGTTCGACGCCGCAGTCACGCAACGCGTCTATAAATATGCCGTTAATCTGAAAAAAATATTCGGCGAAATGATACGGATGTTTGACGAATTTGACGAGCGATACCACCAATACGCCGGGAGACAGCACGACCGTTCCGCCGCCGCCGCGCCGCCGCAGAATCGGCACGCCGTCTCTCTGACAGCGGTCTTCATGCGCTTCTTGTTCGGCGGAGTTTCCGCGCCCAAGCACCACGCAGGGCGCTTGAGGTTCCCAGGAACGATAGGCATACGGCGCCCCGAGGCGAACAGCCTCTAACAGGTCATCATCAAGATTGTTCGACATCATTTCTGAACATGCGCAACTTTTGGATAATAAAGAGGCTCTCATCACACGAAAGATGTTGTCTCGGTTCTTCACGGATTTTTCTCTTGACATCTTTCCACTGATAACAATAAGTTTTTTCAAGAAATTTTTTGTCAATGTATTTATGGGGCGTGGGGTTTTTCATGCCGTTTTATGGATAAAGGAGTGGCATTATGGGAATGGATGTGTTGCAGCTATTGGAATTTGCAGTTAAACAAGGGGCGTCCGACGTGCATCTCAGTTCCGGCGAGCCGCCGATGTTTCGCGTGCATGGCAGCATGAAAAAATTAAACGTGCCCGCCGTCGAAAAAGAAGAAGTTCATAAGATGATCTTTGATATTATGAACGACAATCAGCAGAAAAAATTTACGGAGGAACTGGAATCCGATTTTTCGATCGAATTACCCGGCGGCGTGGCGCGATTCCGCGTGAATGCATTCATTCAGCGACGCGGCGAAAGCGCAGTCTTTCGACAAATTCCGACGAAAATTCTCACCTTCGAGCAATTAGGGCTGCCTCCGGTCTTGAAACAGGTTTCTAAAGCGAGCAAAGGGTTAGTGCTTGTGACCGGACCGACCGGCAGCGGCAAATCTACCACATTGGCGGCGATGGTGGATTTGGTGAACAAAGAAGACTTCGGTCATATCCTCACCATCGAAGACCCTGTAGAATTCGTGCATAAATCTCAGAACTGCCTCGTCAATCAGCGTGAAGTCGGCCCGGATACCCACAGTTTCGCTCGCGCGCTGCGCGGCGCATTGCGACAAGACCCGGATATTATTCTCGTCGGCGAAATGCGCGACCTTGAAACCATTTCCCTTGCGTTAACAGCCGCAGAAACCGGCCACTTAGTCTTTGGCACATTGCACACCAGCAGCGCCCCGAAAACAATTGACCGTATTATTGACGTGTTTCCGGCCAATGAGCAAAACAAAGTCCGCGCGGGCCTCTCAGAATCGCTGCGAGCCGTTGTGTCGCAGGCGCTCTGCAAAAAAGCGGATGGCTCTGGCCGCGTCGCCGCCCTGGAAATCATGATCGGCATTCCGGCGGTGCGTAACCTGATTCGCGAAGCGAAAATCCACCAGATTCCCTCCGTCATGCAGACCGGAAGCCAGTACGGCATGCAGACCATGGATCAAATTCTGGTTGATTTAGTGATGAAGCGGGTCATTACGATGGAAGAAGCCATGTCGAAAACGATGAACCCAGACCTTTTCAAGGATTTCCAGCAAAAATTCCCGGGGAAAAAGCCGATTTCAGCCGCGCGCCCTGGCTCGACAGCCGCTGCTCCGAAGCCGCCTGCGGCAGGCGGAGGCAGTAAATAATCTGACCTCAGCCAGGCGAGGCCATCAATCAAACACTCTGAGCATAGGTAAGGAGGGACGAGAATGGGAATGAAAGTCGAACAGTTGTTAGATTTTCTGCTCAAACAGAATGCCTACGAAATCGCGTTAGCCGTTGATGCGCCGCTATCCTGCCGCACGGAATTGAATGCGCCATTCAAGCCGATCAATCAAACCAAGCTGACGATGGACGATTTGAAAGAGGTCGCCGCGCAGATACTCTCTCCGAAAGATAAAAAAGAGCTTGAAGAAAACGGCAAAGTGGATATGTCAGTGGAACGCCCAAACCTCGGACGCTTTGCAGGCACAGTCGCCCGGAAGGGCAACGCCATCGCGATTAACATTCGGAACATCAATATCGAGCTATTGCTGGATTACATGGTCAAGCATAACGCCTCTGATGTCTATCTGACGTTCGATTATCCGCCAGCCTACCGCATTGAAGGCATTACCAGCCCCATCGGTGATTATAAACTCACGATGGCCGACACTGAAGACCTCGTCAAACAGATGACGAATCACAAGCAAAAGCTGGAGTTCGAAGAAACTTACGAGGTCAACCTCGCCCTCTTTTATCCGAAACTTGGCCGATTCCGCGTAAATATCTTCCGCCAGAGAAACTGCGCGGGCGCAGTTATTCGCCAGATTAAAATGGAAATTCTGACGGTCGAACAGTTGAAACTGCCGCCGATTTTGAATGATATTATCATGGCAAAACGCGGGTTAGTGATCGTCGTCGGCGCAACCGGTTCTGGTAAATCTACCTCGTTGGCTGCCATGATTGATTACCGTAATGCGAATTCTCCGGGGCATATCATCACCATCGAAGACCCGGTGGAATACGTGCATCCGCATAAAAAATGCGTCATCACCCAGCGCGAAGTCGGCACGGATACGGTCTCATTCAAAGCCGCGTTGAAAAACACACTGCGCCAGGCGCCAGATGTGATTCTTTTAGGCGAAATCCGCGATTCCGAAACGATGGAACACGCCGTTGAATTCGCGGAAACCGGCCATCTTTCAATTGGCACGCTCCACGCCAATAACGCGAACCAGGCAATTGAGCGCATCATGAACTTTTTTCCGATAGAGCGCCATGAGCAGATTTATCAGCAGCTTTCGCTGAATCTCCGCGCCATCGTCTCGCAGCGCTTAGTGCGCACAGTGGACGGCAAACGGCGGGCGGCGGTGGAAGTCATGCTTAATAAGCCGCGCATCGCTGATTTAATTCTAAAGGGGGAAATCGGCTTGATCAAAGAAGCGATGGAGCAATTGACGACCGACGGTCTGCAAACGTTTGATCAGGCGCTTTTCGGATTTTATCGCGATGGGATTATCAGTTTTCAGGAAGCGTTGGTCAACGCCGACAGCGCGAACAACTTGAAACTGAAAATCAAGACGGCGGGGCTGCCGATTCCAGGCGAAGAAAAAGCGACGGAAAACTTCGCATTCAAACCGCCGGAAGAACATCAACCGCAGCAAGGCCCTGGCGGGGCGCGGCGTCCAGCGCCAAAACCTGCCGGGAAATAATCAACAATGCAGCATAAAATCAGGCGATCCATCCGTTTCGAGCGCCTGATTTTCCCCTGCACATGTAGGGCGAAATTTTTTCGTCCACCCGTGTCCGCCCGTTTATGCGGCGCGTGTGTCGAAAACCATTTCGATATACATGACTCTTCATACAGGAGGAATGGCTTATGAGAACAATACAATTGATGAGTATGATGCTTGTTCTGGCAATTGGAATGAGCGGGATCGTATTGGCGGAAGAAACGCAATTCAGCGAGACGTATAATACGGTGATGAAGACGTTAGAGGAATTGAAACCGAGCGATACCATGAAAATTGTGATTGGCACGCAAAAGAAGAACTATGAGATCGGAGAATCTCTTGAAGCTCGGTTTCAGGCCGATCAGCCATGTCATATAACGCTCATGGATATCTCGACGAATGGCGATATTAGCTTCCTCATCCCAAGCCAATATTTTCAACATACGGGGATTGAGGCTCAAAAAACGTATTCAACTGATGCGGATTTGGGATTGAAGATCAAAGTCTCAATGCCAAAAGGGACGGAGGCATTAAATATTTTTTGTACGCGTGAACCATTTGCGTTGTTCGAGGCCGATCTCAAAAAAGAGGCCGTTTATACCATTCCGGCGAATGATACGGCTCGACTCGAAAAGCTGCACAGCCGCTTAGAAGAGCTTAAAGGGATCGAATGGGCGGGTTCAAGCGTAACGTTTGGAATCGGCATGATTCCGAAAGGGAGCATTACTCGCGGAGAGTTCCAGAAACGCGGCATCTTAAAACCGATTGACGCCACCGGCAGCACCGGCAGAATGCTCTGGCCGGTTGACGCCACCGGCAGCACCGGACATACAGAGAACAACACGCCGAAATCGAACGAGTAAACGCAATCTGTCAGACCTCGAACATCGCCCTGTCAGGCGCGTTTCAACGCGCTTGACAGGTTTCTCCCGCATCCCATGACCATCAAGCTTCCATTTCAAAATAAATATATCACTTCGCTTTTCCTCAGCCTGCTCGCCCTGTTGACGATTTCGCTCGTCAATTTCCTTTTGCCGCAACAGTTGTATGAATGGGAGGAAAAAACCGTTGATTATCGCTTTCGCCTGCGCAAGCCCGTGCCGAACTATCCGAATCTCGTCAATATCGGCATTGACGACAAAAGCCTCGACGCTATCGGCGTCTGGCCATGGGACCGCTCCGTTCATGCCAGAATGCTGAACCTCCTTCGCCAGATGAACGCGGCTGTTATTGATTACGATTTGATTTTCCCGCGCAAATCGAGCCAGGAAGGGGACGCACAATTCTTCGAGGCCGTCCGCCAGGCGAATAACGTGATCCTTTCCACCCCGTTTCAGTTGACTGAGCAGCCTTGTTTTTTGCCTGCCGAACATGCCGATTTTCTCGCGAAATATCCGCAGATCGGCCATATTCTCGAACCGGTCACGATGCAGCAGGACGGGCGCATCTGTGTTGACGTGGACGCGCTGCCCGAAGAACGCGCGAATTTGATTGAAGACGAGCCTTATGAAAAACTGATCGAACGCGATCCGTTTATTTTTACCGGACAGGAAGATCGGGAGCGCGTAGAGGCCGTGTTACGGCGCTTTCAGTACCCATTCAAATTAACGGCTTCAGGAAAGATGTTCCATGCGAATCGCGCCGTCGCGCCGATGGTCGAGCTTTCGGAAGCCGCTATCGGCATGGGGCATATTTCCGCGTCCCCCGATTCCGACGGCATCTTTCGCCGCGTGCCATTGGTGATTCGAGTACAAGATCAACTCTTTCCCTCGTTAGCGTTTGCGTCGGTCTTGCGTTATTTGAAAGTTGCGCCTGAACAGGTCGAAATCGTGCCGGGCAAATACATTTGGCTGCGCCAGGCCAAATACCCGGAACGCGCCGACCTGACCGATATTCGCATTCCGGTGGATGATCGCCTGCAATTGCGCGTGAATTATCCGTCGAATCAGACCGGCTATTCGTATTCCGACGTATTGGCGAGCGAAAACGACCCGGCAGCATTCGAATCGTGGAAAAAAGAGGTAGAAGGCCGGATATGCAGCATCGGTTACTATTCCACCGGCACAGGCGACATCGGCCCCACGCCGCTGCAAACGAAATATTTTCTCGCCTTTCTCCATCCCGCCATTATGAATACGATCCTGACGCAAAATTTTTTCTATGAAGTGGGCTGGTGGGGGAATATCGGCATTGCGGTCGTTCTTTTGGGAGCGATTTCGCTGCTGTTTCCGAAATTGTCGCCATTGCGCTTTACGCTGCTGATGATTCTGATTGTCCTCGGTTATCTTTTCTTTGCAAACTGGCTCTTTCAGGCGTATGGCGCGATCATTAATATTTTTAACCCGATTCTCTTTTCGCTTTTCCTCGCGTATTCGCTGATTATTGTGTATTGGTACGCCACCGAAGAACGCGAGCGCAAACATCTGCGATCAGCCTTCAAAACATACGTTTCGAAACAAATGCTGGATCAAATCCTGAAAGACCCCGCTGCGCTGGCGTTGAGCGGCACGCGCAAAGAACTGTCAATCATGTTTTCTGATGTCCGCAAATTCAGCACGTTGTCGGACAAAATCGAACCGGAAGTCATCCACCGCTTGTTGAACATGTATTTCAGCCGCATGACGAACATCGCATTTAAGTACGATGGATTTGTTGACAAATTTATCGGCGATGGATTGTTGTGTTTTTTCGGCGACCCACTGCCGCATCCCGATCATGCAATGCGGGCGGTGATGGCGGCGACGGAGATGCAAAAATCGGTGCGGGAATTAGGCTCGGAAATTCAGGAAAAGCTCGGCCTCGACCCGATTTCGATCCGCATTGGCATCAATACCGGCTATGTGATTGTTGGGAACATGGGATCGGCGGAACGGATGGAATATACCGTTTTAGGGAGTGATGTCAATTTGGCGCAACGCTTGGAAGCCTCTGCCACGCCCGGCCAGGTCATGATCAGCCATAAAACGCATGCTCATCTCGGCGGGGCAGTTCCTGTCAGGGATATGGGCGAAATTCAGGTCAAAGGTTTTGAAAAAGCTGTCAAAGTCTATGAACTCGAACTGCCGTTCGAATAACCTCGTTTACAACCACGAACTACACAAAATACGCGAAAAATCGAAGAATCGTTCAGGAAGGGAGAGGTGTTTCCTTTCGCGTATTTCGCATGTCTCGTGGTAAATAATTACGGAACAGAACGCCAAAAAATCGTTGGAAAAACTGCCGCCGTTCAATCTGGACGCGGAACAGGCCGTGTTAGGCGCGATCTTGCTGGATAATAACGCCATTTTTAAGGCGTTGGAAATTTTTCATCCGTCCGATTTTTACCGCGCCAGCCACCAGAAGATTTTTCAGGCGATGTTGAGCCTGAACGAGCGCGGCGACGTGATCGATCTGCTGCTGCTGCGCGATGAATTAGAACGACGCGGAGACCTTGAGCATATCGGCGGCCCGGCCTATTTGGTCTCGTTGGTGGATGTTGTGCCGACCGCCGCGAACATCGAATTTCACGTCAGGATCGTCCATGAAAAGGCGATTGCCAGACGCCTGCTCAATTCTTCGATTGAAATCGCGACCCGCTGCTACGACGATTCCGAAGAAGTCAGCCGCATTCTCGAAGATGCCGAACAACGTATCTTTGAAATTTCCGAAGGACAGGTCAAACAGGCGTTTACGCCGCTGAACGAAATCGTCAAGCAAAGTTATCAGAAAATCGAAGAATTGGCGGAAGCCAAAAGCCTCGTCACCGGCGTGCCGACCGGCTTTGTCGAATTGGATCGCATGACCTCCGGCTTCCAGCCCTCTGATTTGATTATCCTCGCCGCCCGCCCCGCGATGGGAAAAACGTCGTTTTGCTTGAACGTCGCGCATCATATCGGCGTTAAGGCCAACATTCCCACCGCCATTTTCAGCCTCGAAATGTCGAAAGAGCAATTAGGCATCCGCCTGCTGTGCGGCGAATCGCGCCTCGATTCGCAGCGCGTCCGCATCGGCGATCTCGAAGCCGACGACTGGGAACGCCTGACGCATGCCTCGGAAATCCTCTCGAAAGCGCCGATTTACATTGACGACACAGCGGCGATTTCGATTCTCGAAATGCGGGCGAAAGCGAAACGGCTGAAAATGGAAAAAGGGCTGGGCGTGATTATCGTGGATTATTTGCAATTAATGCAGCCCCGCTCGCCCCGCGAAAATCGTCAGCAGGAAATCACCGAAATTTCGCGCTCACTTAAGCAATTGGCGAAAGAAATTCATGTCCCCGTGATCGCGCTGTCGCAGCTCAGCCGCGCCGTCGAATCACGCACGGACAAACGCCCGCAGTTGTCGGATTTGAGAGAAAGTGGTAGCATCGAACAGGACGCGGATATCGTCATGTTCATTTACCGCCCGGATGTTTATTTCGAAGACGCGCCGGAAGGGATCGCGGAAATTATTATCGGCAAGCAGCGCAACGGGCCGGTTGGCACGGTGCAATTGGCATTCATCAAACAATACACGCGCTTCGAAAATCTGGAAACGCATCACGCCACGCCTGAAAGCGGGAACGTGTTCTAAACGCTATGGAATTTCTGGTCGGTTCGCTCATGTTGCTGGTGTTTTTGTTTGGCTGCTCGGCGTTTTTTTCCGGCTCGGAAACCTCGTTGTTTTCGATCACGCCGATGAAATTGCACCATTTAGAGCAACAGAATCCCTCGATAGCAAGAATCATTTCCAGGTTGTTAGCCCATCCCAGCCGTTTGCTCGTGACGATTCTCATGGGAAATCAGATCGTCAATATTCTCGCCTCTTCGACGGCTTCCACTCTGTTATTACATTTTTTCGGCGATGCATTCGGCCCGATTCTCGCAACCGTGTTGATGACGTTTCTGCTCCTGATTTTCGGCGAAGTCACGCCGAAAATTCTCGCCGTGCAATTTCCGGAGCGCTTCGCGTCGTTGGCCTGTCGCCCGTTGTGGTTGTTGTCGTACATCATTTTTCCGGCGCGTGTTATCTTGACGGCGATTGCCGACGGCATTCTGCGTCTTGTCGGCGGAACGCGCAGCAGTCATGAGCGCATGCTGACCGGGCAAGAATTTCGCACGTTGCTCGATGTCAGCGAGCGCGAAGGAGTTGTGGAAACAATCGAGCGCGAAATTATCACGAATCTCATTGATTTCAGCGAGGTGAGCGTCAAAGAGATCATGATTCCGCGCACGGACATGTTCTGCTTTTCGATTGATGACAGCTTTGAGGGGATTGTCGAAAAATGCCGGAAGGAACTCTACGCCCGCGTGCCGGTTTATCACGACACTATTGATAATATCATCGGCATGGTCTATGTCAAAGATTTGCTGCCATTCATTTATCAACGCCGCGAGGATTTTCATCTGCGTCACGTGCTGCGCGACGCCTATTTCGTGCCGGAATCAAAAAAAGTGCAAGAATTGTTGAAGGATTTTCAGGAACGACATATTCATATCGCGATTGTCGTGGACGAATACGGCGGCACGTCCGGGGTGGTTTGTCTGGAAGATATTCTCGAAGAAATCGTCGGCGATATTTCCGATGAATTCGATACTGATGAAGCGCTCTGGTGTTTTCCGATTGAAGAAGGCCGCCGGTATCGCGTTAATGCCATGATGCACATTCATGAATTCAATCAGGAATTCGGCACGGATTTCTCTCCGGAATATTACGGCACGGTGGGGGGGCTGGTGTTAGAACAATTAGGGCGCATGCCGAAACGGGGCGATGTGGCGGCATTCGACGGCCTGACGATTTCCGTCAGCAAATTGCGCAATATGCGCATTCTGGAAGTCATTGTGACGAAAGACAAAAAATGATTGTCTCCATGAAACATGCGAAAAAACAATATTTCGTGTATTTCGTATGTTTCGTGGTTAAAAAAACATGTTATTGTGGATTGCGGCGCTGATTGTGTTTTGCTGCGTAGTATGCGAAGGGTTTTTTTCCGGCTCGGAGATTGCGATTATTTCGGTGGATAAAATCAAACTGCGGCATTTGGCTTCAGTTGGCTCAAAAGGCGCTATGTTAGCGCAGAAAATGTTGCAGCAGCCGGAGCGATTTTTAGGCACAACGCTTGTGGGGACAAATTTGTCCGTCGTGATTTCTTCCGTCACGCTCACGACAATTTTGTCTATGTCCCCGGAATTTACGCATACCGTCGAATTTTACGTGGCGGTGCTGCTGACGCCGATTGCGCTGGTTTTCGGAGAGATCGTGCCAAAAAGCGTCTTTCAGCAACACGCCGAAACGATTGTGCCGATTATTGCGCGACCGCTCCATCTCGCCTTCAGAGCGTTTTACCCGATTGTCTTTGTCGTTACAGGAATTTCCGGCAAAATGATGCGCGTCGCCGGGATCGAAAAAAAACAACGCCAGCAAACCCTGACCAGGGAAGAGCTTAAATTCCTGCTGCACAGCGACCAGGGCGCAATTGCAGACCAGCAGCGCAAAGAGATGATGCAGCGCGTGTTCGATTTTCGCAACATGACCGTCGAGGACATTATGGTGCCGTTAGTGGATGTCCGGGCGCTGGAAAAAGGAACGACGATTGAAACGGCGATTGAACAGATTCATGAACATGGCTTTTCCCGCATCCCAATTTATGAAGAGCGCGTGGATCACCTGGTCGGCGTGATTCATGCCTTTGATCTGTTGCGCGCGCCATCGAAAGAGACGACGATTGACCGCTTCATTCGCAAAGCCTATTACGTGCCGGACACGATGCTGTTAGCGGATTTTATCAAAGATTTGCAGCGGCATCACACGCAAATCGCGATTGTGGTCAATGAATACGGAGGGGCGTTAGGCATCGTGACGTTGGAGGATTCGTTAGAACAGATTGTCGGCGATATTGACGATGAATTCGATAATTCTGACGAGACGATGTATCAGCAATTGCCAGACGGGACATTTCGGATGAACGCTCGGATCGAAATTGCTGAAATGAATGCAATGTTCCCGTTAGAGCTTGCCAGTGACACCTTTGAAACGCTTGGCGGCTTTTTATTGGCGCAATTTCGCCGCATTCCCGCTGTCGGAGAATCTACCGAATATCACGGTTTCGTCTTTACCATTGAAGAGGCCACTGATCGCGCCATTCTCTGGGTGCATGTCGCGCCGCCGGCTCAGAATCCGCCAGCATAATATCGCAGATTATGCGCTCCTTCCCGCGACAATCTCTCAAAATCCGCGTTTTTTGCCGTCGAAGCTTTCGGTTTGTTTGAGCGCCTGTCCGACGCGCCCTTTGCGCAGCACGCCTAAACTTTTGAGCATGATCCCAAAATCGGAAAACAGGCCGGACGAGCCTTTAAAGCGCGGATCATAGAAGAGAATTTCCTGAAAAAGCTGCTGCGCTTTGGTCAGACCGTAGTTGGTTTTTCGCATGGAGATACTGCCGGGGCTGGTCATCCCGCCGGGAACGAAGCTCATCAACGCGCCATACAGCCATTCGGTCTCTTTGGTCTGCACGATTTCATGTTCTGGCATCGTGCGAATGCCTAACCCGCCCATATCGCCCATCGCAATATTAAAAAATTGCAAAAATTCATCTGGAGAATTCTGGCGCATCCAGTTGCCGAGTTCCGTGACGCGCACCACGTCGCCGACCGTCATCGTGCGGATTTTGAAGATCAGGAAGCGTTCGAGGTTAAACGTCACGCGAGGTTGCATAAAAAACGCGCTCGACATTTTTATTTTGCCTGGCCCATTTTGGATGTCAACGACTTCCTGCTCGCGCTCTTCATATAATGATTCGGCCTGCCAATCTTTGCGATGAATGCCTGGCACGACATGATCTTTGACGGTCTGAATCCAGATTGAAAGGACTAACGCGTCGAACACCGGGCGTCCAATTCGCAGGGCAAGCCGCGTAAACACGATGTCAAACATGCGCATAGCGTGCCGGTGAATTGCGACGCGAAGTTTTTCGCTTTTCGAGAGCGGATGGCTGCGTAACGCGGAACGCAGTTCTTCCACAGAGGTGATCCGGGAGGGATCAAGTATCCGGCGGCATTTTGGCGTTTTCTGGACAAATTCTTTGATTTTCAGCAGCCAATAATGGGGAAGGAGATCGAATGCAATCACATACAGATGATGCGCTAAACTGCCTTTCATGAGAAAATGATATTTGATGCTGCGATATTCTTGAATCAGTGGGTCATTTTCAATCTCTTCGGAAAGCTGAAAATACCGTCGCTGGTGTTCCGCAATGGTTGAGGCGGTCAACGGGGTCAACGAATAGTGAGTCCCCGACGCGCTGACAACCGTCAGATCATACAAGCCTTGCAATTCGATGAAATACGAATACAAGATCGCAATCGCATTATCCTGAACTTTCTGCGGCATCTGTTGAAGTTGGATGAGGGTTTGCTGAAACATGAACAGGAGTTCAGCCAGAGAAAGATTGACCTCTTCGGGCGAAAATGTCTCGTAGTCCGGCAATTGACGCGCCCGTCCCTCTGGATCGATGACGTTCTGCATGAACGATAACAAACTGAGAATCTTCTCAAGCAGCAAGCGCTTGTTTTCATTCGCGACAGGGCTGTCAGCAGGCTCTCTTGACATCGAATCAATATTATCCCTGATACTTTTGATCTGAGCTTTCAGGCGCAACATTTGCTTGACAGCCTCGATTCCTCGCGATAGTTTCTTCATAATGTTCCTGATGTTTTTTGAGTATAATAACCGCTAACAATACTGCCATGCAGCACAGAACCTATTACGTTATATGAATGCAGTCATCTTATGTCAATAAGAAAATTCGCGAGAACTCGCAAGCCGTTTTTTCGACATAATTTCCCTGCAAAGCCATTATGCGCCTTCACAACGCATTTGACACAACAGAGAACTTCTGTAATCAGAGACAGCATGATGCGCGATGATTGAACAAACCTGTCAGACACCTTCAAGGTGTCTGACAGGTTTCGTCCCGCTCAATGCAAGTGAATAACGCTGTACTATCATCGGCGGCAGAATCTTTACGAATGATCGCGTTGCAGCAGGCTGGCGATCTGATCATACTCAAAATCGTAAGCCAATTTTGTCAATTTATCAGCAAGGACAGGAGCGATTTTCCGCATCTCGCCAATCGCGCACTCAATCGCCTTAATATCAGTCGTCATAAGCGCCTTTTGCAATCGGCCAATCAATTCATCTGGAATAACTGCCGCATATTCCGCGTTTGAGGCGGCGTCTGCCTCGCGCCGTGTTGCGTCTTCCATCTGCTGTATTAACAATTGTCGAATGCGATCAAGCTGAAAATGCCGGGCGAATTCCTCAAGTTGTTCCACAGATGCGGTCAATTTTCCTGATCGGCCAAGCAGGTCTAAATGTTCGCGCAAACCGAGAATGTCCCCTATTTCTGCCAGATTGAACAGCTCTTTAAGCGTGGAGAGCGGCAGCGGTTGCTCACCATCATTCATCTGAACTGGCGGCGAGGTTTCTTCTAAATAGCGCCACTCTGCGACTCCTAATGCCTGAAGTTGTTCGTAAAGCATGTCAGCCTGTACCGGTTTTGGCAGAAACGCCTGTCCTCCAATTACCAGGCTTTGCTCGCGATCATCAGCATAGACGCTGGCCGACGAGACGATAATGACCGTCTTTTTTAACTCAGGCGTCTGGCGGAGACGGCGGATCAATTCGAAGCCATCCATATCTGGCATTCGCAGATCGGTAATGATTGCCGATGGCGGCGACGCCAGCGCCTGCTGAAGCGCATCTTCTCCGTTCGCGGCTTGCAAAACGCAGCAGCCGCGCGAGGTCAGCAACTCATCAAGCACCAACCGATTTTCCAGCACGTCATCCACGACTAAAATCGTCGGCGCTACGCCATGCACGCCAACAATAATGCGCCGCACAGGCAGGGACATATCGGTAGGGACAATAACCGGCAATGGGAGTTCGAGCCGAAAGACGCTGCCAACTCCAGCCGTGCTGGCGACGGTCAGCGTTCCTCCCATTAACTCTGCAAGATGGAGGCTGATCGCCAATCCTAAGCCCGTGCCTTGCGCCTGCCGCGCGACCTCGCCGACCTGTTGAAATGGCGTAAACAGCCTCGCCATATCTTCCGGCGCAATCCCGACGCCAGTGTCTTCGATCTCAAATCGTAACGACGTGCGGTCGCATGTCGTTACGACATCATGCGCGACCGCGACGCGCAATGTCACGCCGCCGCGATCCGTAAATTTGATCGCGTTCCCTAACAGATTCAACAAAATCTGGCGGAGGCGGTGCGCGTCTCCTTCGACATAATCCGGCAAGTCTGCTTCTTTCACAACCTCGAATCGCAATCCTTTGTGTTCGGCTTTGATCATCATCATCGTCCGCACATCATCGAGCAGTGACGAAAGATGCATCGGGGCGGGACGCACTTCTAATTTTCCGGCCTCAATCTTCGCCAGATCAAGGATGTCGTTGATCAATTCGAGCAGATAATTTCCACTATCTTCGATGATGCGCATCCCTTTGCGCTGCGCTTCGGAGAGAGCATTATCGCGGCTCAGAATTTGGGCGTATCCTAAAATGGCATTCAGCGGCGTCCTCAGTTCGTGGCTCATATTGGCGAGAAACGCTGATTTCATGCGGTTGGCGGCTTCAGCATCGGCTTTGGCCTGTGTCAATGCGTCTTCGGCACGTTTACGGTCGGTAATATCCAGCGCCAAGCCTTCGATCAGCGTCTCATCAGGCAAATCTTGCCGCCCAATCGAAAGGTCATACAGCCAGCGCCATTCGCCCGAAGCATTCTTGATGCGATACTCTACCGTAAAATGCTCCCCCTGCTGAAATTGCGTGATCGCCGCGACCACTTTGGGCATGTCGTCGGGATGGATGGATTGATTCCAGAGCATCGGCTGTTGGTAAAGATATTCTGGCGAATAACCTAAAATGGTGCTTACATGCGTCGAACAATATACGCTGCCGCGAGCGCTCGAAAAGACATACACAATCCCTGGCAGATTTTCCACTAAGCGCCGATATTTCGCTTCGCTTTCCTGAAGAATCTGCTCGGCCTGTTTCCGCGCGGAAATGTCAGTATGCGTTCCAATCACGCGCAGCGGCGTGCCATCTGGCATTCGACTGATAACTTTGCCGCGATCTAAAATCCACTTATACGAGCCATCTTTGCAGCGGACACGGTGTTCGCTCATGTAAATCGGCGTCAGTCCGTCGAAATGTTCCTGAAGCGCAGCAGAGGTCAGATCGCGGTCATCAGGATGAATCCGCGCCTCCCATTCCGATAGCGAATCGCCGATTTCTTGTGGCTCATAGCCAAGCATGGCTTTCCATTGGTTGGAGAAAAAGACGATATGGGTTTGTGAATTCCAATCCCATACCCCATCTCCCGATCCTTCCAGCGCAAATTGCCACCGCGCCTCGCTTTCCCGCAAGGCTTCCTCAGCGCGTTTACGGTCAGTAATATCATGGATAATGGAAAATAAATGAGGCCGTCCCGCGATTTCCAACGGATGGGAATAGACCTCGACGTCGCGAATTTCGCCGGTAGAAAGGCGATGGCGAAAGTTAAAATAATTTTTCTTTTGCGCTCGCGCCAGGCGCATTTCCTCTTGCACTTGCTCCGGCGATAATTGATTGATTTCTTGAATGCGAAAGCTGGTCAGCGCATCATAGGAATATCCGTAAAATTCGAGCGCGGAAAGATTGGCGTCAGCAATTCTTCCGGTCTCCGGATCTATCAGGAGTTGGATTGCTTTTCCCTCCTGAAAAATCGTTCGAAAGCGTTTTTCGCTCTCTTGCAAGGCGTTTTCTGTTCGTTTGCGCTCCGTAATGTCAACCAATCCGCCATAAAGCCGCAACGTACGCGGCGCAGCGGCGATCAACACGCACTCCGCCGATGAGGCAATCCAACGAACCGAGCCATTCTTCTGGCGCAGGCGCAATTCGCAAGAACGCTTCACATCTGGCGCAAGCCCGATGACATGCTGATCGAAGATCGGCAGATCGTCTTCCAGCACTAATTGGCTCCAGCAACGCATGGCTTTGAGTTCATCAACGGTATAGCCGAGAATCTGCTCCGTTGCGCCGGTCATCCAGTTAATCACATATCCACTGGCTTCGGTCTTGTCGCAGGAGTAGGCAATATCCGAAATGACGGACGACACGCGCCGATAGCGGTCTTCGCTTTCCCGCAAGGCGATTTCCGTTTGTTTGCGCTCGCTGATGTCAAGGGCTGAGACGAGGAGGCAAGGGGCGTCTCGAATGATCACCTGTTCCGCAGACCAGAGGAACGTGAGAACGTTACCAGATTTCACGCGGATATCAATTTCAGCATTATGCACCGCCCCCTCGTCGTGAATCTGCTGAAGAATTTTGTCGCGTTGCTCGGAATTCGCCCATATATTTAATTCCAGCGACGTATGTCCGACGATTTCTTCGTAAGTGCGCTCGGCTAAGCGGAGAAACTCAGCATTCACATCTATGTAGCGCCCATCAGCCAGAGTAGAGAGCGACATGGCGACCTGGCTGGAATGAAATGCTTTGGAAAATTTTTCCTCACTTTCGCGCAGTTGCTCTTCCATTCGCTTGCGTTCAATATTTTCTTCGGCAAGAGAGCGGTTCGTGTCCTGAAGCGCGGCGGTTCGCTCTTTTACCTGCGTTTCCAGGTTCATATTGGCCTGGCGCAAGGCTTCGCGGGCGATATGCAATCGCCGCGCCATCATGCTTAGAAAGATTGTCAAGACGATCAGGCCGATTATTCCTATGCCTGCGGCGATCAATTGCAGCTGATAGTTTTGCCAGAGCGTATGGTCGCGATGTTTAAGGATACTTCCCGCAGGAAGGTCGGACAGCGGAATATCCCAGCGACGCAACTCCTCATGATCGAAAATGAAGTGCGTCCCCTGATTCGTCTGAATTGGTATCGCGCTGATTGGCTCGCCACGCAGGAGGCGCAACCCCATTTGCGTGACAGCGCGGGCTTGCTCTTCGATGCTGTACAGATACCCACCAATCGTGCCTGTGCCGATAAACTGGTCGTATCCGCTCAATATCGGCACGGAGGAGACAGCGGCAAGCTGCCGGATCACGTCAATCGGCTTGAACTTGACGCCAGCGGCATCTTCGAAAAGCAGAATATAGACGAGCACAGCGGTGTCCGGCAAGGTCGCGGCGCGGCGCGTCATCTCCGATACCGGCAGCGATGACCAGTCCGCGCATTGTATCGTTGTGCAGAGTTCCGCTTGCATTGTTTCAATGTATGGCAAAAACGTTTGATCCGCCAGTCCCACGCCATGCACAAGAATGAGTTCATTCACGTTCGGGCGAGCTTGCAGATACCAGCGAACGGTTTTCACAAAATCCACCTCCGCCGTCACGCCGCTGACGTCTGGCGGGAGGTACAGCGTGGCGGCTCTGGCGGTGTTCATGTCATAAAACAACACTGGTGTCGTCGGAAGAATCTTCGAACGTTTCGCCAGCCAGAGTTCCAGCATGTTCGGGCTACCAAGAATGACGACATCAACGGGCTTGTCGCGATATTTGAGCGCAAAAAGCTCGAAAACGGCGTGTTGATACGTAGGATCAGTAAATCGGTTGAAGTCTAAATACTCGTAGTAGATATTCGCGCTTACGTCGGCAGCCTGCTGAAATTCATCCTGTATGGCGCGTACTGCGAGGGTATTGACTGGCAAATCGCTTTGATAAAATGATAGGAAGAGGATCGTTTTGTGGATTGGCGTTTGCGCCTGGCTTGTGTGTGTCCATCCGAAGATGAGCAGGCTGAAAAACAGCAAACGCAAGCCGAGGGCTGTCACAAATGATCTGAGAGATGACTCTGTTGGCATGGCTGCCTCCATTATATAGGTATTGAGCGAGACATCTGCGAAAAACGCGATCTGATCGTATTACATGCCAGCAGATCGGTTTTTGTCAAGAGAGATTTCCTGCAAGGAATTGAATATCGTCGCCCCAATTTTTTCCCTAATTGATATTATTTTTTCATATTATGTCTCTTGACATTCTGAGAATAGGGCTGACAACAACAAGTAGTTTGTCGCTAAGGTATATGAGAAACATCACATGCAAACGTGGTTAAATTGATGACGAGCATTTGCATGGGCTTTTATATGGAGGAACATCTTATGAAACTGTTTATCGTCTTTTATTCAATGTACGGTCATATTTATCAAATGGCGCAAGCCGTTGCCGAAGGCGCCAAAGAAGTCGAAGGCGTGCAGGTCGAATTGCGCCGCGTTCCGGAAACGCTGCCAGAAGAGGTGTTACAGAAGATGGGAGCGGTTGAGGCGCAAAAAGCGTTTGTGCATATTCCGGTCGCAGCAGTTGATGAATTAGCCGACGCGGATGCGATTATTTTCGGCGCGCCGACTCGTTATGGCAACGCCGTCGCGCAAATGCGGCAATTTTTAGACGCGACCGTCGGCCTCTGGTCAAAAGGCGCGTGGGTCGGCAAAGTCGGCAGCGTCTTTACCAGCAGCGCCACGCAGCACGGCGGACAGGAATCCACCATTCTCTCATTCCACACCACGCTGCTGCATCATGGCATGGTGATTGTCGGGCTGCCGTACAGTTTCGCGGGGCAGATGCGGATTGACGAAATTACCGGCTGTTCGCCGTATGGCGCGTCAACAATCGCGGGCGGACGCGGCGAGCGGCTGCCATCGGAGAATGAATTGGCCGGAGCGCGTTTCCAGGGCAAACATGTCGCGAGCATCGCGAAAAAAATCGCAGGGTAAGCCAACCGTACGCCTCACAGGTTCTTCAAACCTGTGAGGCGTCAACTCCATCCAACGTATGACAACAACTCGTTCAATTCAGGCAAGTTGGCGCGGCACTCCGACAATCGAGGGCGCAGGAGTTCACCTGCGCCGCGCATTTGGCTACCAACAGATGCCGCAGTTTGATCCGTTTCTGCTGCTCGATGATTTTCATTCCGACAATCCGGCTGATTATCTGGCGGGCTTTCCCTGGCATCCACATCGCGGGATCGAAACTGTGACCTATATGCTGCATGGCGCGGTGAAACATGGCGACAGCATGGGGAATCATGGCGTGATCGAAGGGGGCGATGTGCAGTGGATGACCGCCGGCTGCGGCATTATTCATGAAGAAATGCCGCAGCAGACCGATTCAGGCTTGTTATGGGGCTTGCAACTCTGGGTCAATCTCCCGGCGTCGCATAAGATGATGCCACCGCGTTATCGCGATGTGCGTGGCGCGACAATTCCAGAAGTGACGCTTGAGCAAGGCGTCCGCGTCAAAATCGTTTGCGGGCGGATTGGAAACGTCAACGCGCCAGTGTCGGATATTGTAGTGGACCCAGAATTTCTCGATGTGACGCTCCCGCCGAATGCGACGTTTACGCACCCGGTGAAAGACGGTTATACGGCATTCTCCTACATTTTAGACGGGAACGGTCAATTTATCGGCGCAGACCATCCGACGCCGTTCGAAAAAGAGATGTTGACGCTTTTCGAACGAAACGGCGATCACATCCAGAGCGAGGGCGGCAAGGATGGCGCACGATTGCTGCTGATTTCCGGCAAGCCTCTTGGCGAGCCAATCGCCTGGTATGGCCCGATTGTCATGAACACGAAACAGGAATTGCAGATCGCATTTCAAGAATACCAGGACGGAACGTTTATCAAGTCACGCTGAATAGCATTAGTACACTGTTTCAGTAATTTTTAAGAGGAGTGAGGAGTGTCACATCTTGATGTGACAGGCGAAATCGAGATTTCGCGCTCCTAAAGATTACTGAAATGGTGTATTGGCAGTAGCACGAAATCGCCATGACAAGGCTTCGAACGGCTGTCAGATCAAGAATTCGATAAAATATTACCCATCGTCAAATCACGCGATGAATATGAATGATTCAGGGGAGCAATGGCGCCAACGGCGCTTAATGCGTCGCCAGGATTTTATCAGGTTATTCTGGGCTTTGGCAAGGCGAAACATCGGATCGCGTTCGGAAACACCATATAACGAGACGCTGCCGGGGCAACAGTTATCGAGCAGCACGACATCGTACATTCGAGCGTAGCGAGATCGCCAGGGACGCGCCCGCGCGCAATCGAGAATTCGAATCTCGCCCTCGTGCCGCAGGAAATTCTGGACATGCGGATCGCGATGCACCCATCCGACGGCATGAATGCGACGCAGCATCGCGGCAATCTCCTTGACATCTTCACAGGTGCATGTCAATCCCTCAGCGTATTCATAACAAGCCCACGATGCGACGATCATGCCGAAGCGTCGCCGTTCAAGCACGAAGACCGGCTGAGGCGCAGGCAAACCCGCCTCGATCAGTCGCGCCAAATTTTGTGACGAACGTGCGCCTTCGCCTCCTCGATACAGGCTGGTCAGTTGCGACCACCAGCGCCGTTCTTGCCGCAGCGAACGTTTCGCGATAAAGCGCACGCCATTCTGTTGAATTAACAGCACCACGCCGCGAGAATTCTGTTGAAGCATGCACTCAGGATGCTGAAGAAACCGGCAGATGTGCGAAATAGAAGGAAACATCTTTCGCCATGCCGGAAAAACATGCATTCGCCACTCGCGTTCCTGCTCCGATGAATTCGGGAGGCAGGTATCGAATGCTCGTCGCAGATCATCATTCTTCATCGTCTGTGTCTCTCTGTTCGCCATGCAGCATCTGAGTGGCGTACAATCGGGCGTAAATGCCGCCTTTGCCAAGCAATTCTTGATGCGTGCCGCGCTCAATAATTTTGCCGGCGTCCAGCACGATAATCTGATCGGCTTTTTGGATGGTAGAGAGGCGGTGGGCAATGACTAACGTGGTGCGGTCTTGCATTAAATTCGCAATGGCCTCCTGCACAAGGCGTTCCGATTCTGAATCTAAGGACGAAGTGGCTTCGTCCAAAATAATAATCGGCGGGTTTTTCAGGATCGCTCTGGCGATGGCGAGACGCTGGCGCTGTCCGCCGGAAAGCCGCGTGCCGCGCTCGCCGATGAGCGTTTGATACCCCTCCGGCAATTTTTCGATAAACTCGTGCGCATTCGCGATTTTCGCCGCCTGAATCACGTCGTCAAGCGCATAATTCTGAGCGCCATACGCGATATTATTGGCGACAGTATCATGAAAAAGAATCACCTCTTGCGTCACGATCCCAATCTGCCCGCGCAGCGAGGCAAATGTGGCCTGTCGAATATCGGTGTCGTCAATCCGGATGCAGCCGTCGGTCGCGTCATAAAAACGGGGCAGCAAGCTCAGCAACGTGGTTTTGCCTGCGCCGCTCAACCCGACAAATGCCGTGACTCGTCCCGCTGGCGCGGTAAATGAAATCTCCTGCAAAATTGGATCCTGTTCGTATTTGAACGATACATTCTGATAGGTGATCTCATGTCGAATCGGCAAAAGGTTGACGGCGTGTTCAACCTCAACGATATCGGGCGGCATGTCTAAAATTTCAAACACGCGATCCGCCGCCGCTAACGCCTGCTGAATCTTCATATTATATCTGCTGATACGCTTCAGCGGCTCGTAGAGAAGCAGCAAGGCGGTGATAAACGAAAAAAACGTCCCCGGCGTGGTTTCGCCGCGAATCACCTGATACCCGCCATACCAAATGACTCCCGCAACGCCGATGCCGCCGAAAACTTCCGACAGCGAGCCATTGATGGCCTGAATGGTAACAGAATGCATGGCGGTGTCGAAATATCCGGTGATCACCTCAGTAAAATGGTCTTCTTCTATTTTTTCCGCGCAAAACGCTTTGACAATGCGAATGCCAGACAATTTTTCGTACAGCAGATGGTTGATGTCCGCCATTTTCAGTTGCAAATTGCGGCTGTTATGGCGCATTTTGCGGCCAAAATAGGTCACAACGCCCATTGCCACCGGCATCACAAGCAAGGCGATCATCGCAAGCTGCCAATGACGGTAAAACACGACGATAAGGAGGCCGATTGCCGTAACGCCCTGCCGGATCGCGTCGGAAACGATGTTGGCGACGGCGTTTTGCAGCAGCGTGACATCGCTGGTGATGCGCGAGGCAAGCGCGCCAGTGGTATTTTTGGCAAAAAAGCGGAGCGACAGGCGCTGCAAATGTGCGAACAATTCGCGCCGAAACTGCAAAATAATCCGCTGTCCGACCCCTTCGATAAAATAGGATTGTCCGAATGACGCGATCCCTTGTATGGCAATCAGGCCGAGCACGACTAACGGGATGTAGCGCAACATGATTTCATCTTTGTTCATGAAAATTTGATCAACAATATTTTTGACCAGCATCGCGGAGAGCGAGGTTGCGCCGCCCACCAACAGCGAGCAAACCAATGAAATCAGAATATGCCACACATGCGGCTTCGTGTATTGTAAGAGTCGTTTATATAATTCCATAATGTTGACGCATCTTTAAGACAAACAGGTCGGAAAGAGGTCTTTATCGCCCGCTCGATTTATAAAACAAGCATTTAAAAACGTACAGCGTTTTTCATTTGCATTGAACAGACCTGTCAGACACCATGAAGGTGTCTGACAGGTCTGTTCAATCATCGCGTATAATGCTGTAAATCGTGACAAAGAAACAATCAACGTAAATGAGGGGAGTGGTGTCAAGAAGATTTGCGATGGCCAAACAATAATAGCAATTCTCGTTAAAACGATCATGATTCGCCAGGCGAACTGGCATTTCGACGCACGCGCGGAAGAAAGAGCATCATGACATCAGGCTCGCGACTGCCTCCGCAAAGGTTCGGGCAATCACATGAGGGCTGCCGCCAGCAGTGGGCGGCAATGCAGGGGCAGGAGCATTCGAAATCAGAATTGTTTTACAATTCATGTCGCGTCCGAGGCGAATATCGGCCATATCGCGGCTGAGAATCACGCTTTTCGCTAAAATGACATTGTCATCATCAACCGTCTGCTCTAACGCCGACGCGGACAGCGCCAACTGCGAGAGCGATTTCATCGCCGATTGTTTGATGTGCGGCGCGAAAATGGTTTGCAGAAAAGCCGTTTCCTCGGTCGTGCCGCTTAAAAACAGCCGGAAATCTTTTTGCGTACACGCCTGAAGCGCGTTAAGGCTCGTTTCCGCAATATCGCCGATGGCTGATTCCCAGATATCGCCCACGCGGAAGAAGAGGCCGCGACACCCTGAAAACGCCAGGCTGCTACTGACGCGGCGAAGCAATTCAGTGGTTGACATCCCGTCCACCAGCGTGGACAGTTGAATCCGCCCGCCATGCTGCTCGACGACCTCACGTTCGACGCAGTCGTTGCCATGTTCCGGCGAGTTGACATGAATATGCGGTTGAAGAATTTTGAGGAGTTCCACCGGGGTCAATTCATCGAAAATCGTTACGTAGTCCACGCATTCCAACGCGGCAAGCATCCCGGCGCGATGCGCTTCCGGGCAAATCGGGCGTGATTTGCCTTTATACCGGCGAATGCTGCGGTCACTGTTCACGCCGACAATCAGCGTCTCGCCCAGCGCTTTTGCTTCTTGCAGCATGGTTACGTGTCCAATATGCAGCAAATCGAAACTGCCGTTTGTGGTGACAATTGTGTTGCCTTGCGCCTTGAGTCGAGCCACTAATGCCGCAAGTTCGCCACGCTCCACGAGTTTTGATATCATGCGTCAGTTTCCTTCGACTTTGAGCGCCTGACGCAGCCAGCGTTTGCGCTTGTCTTTCCGTTCATCCGAGACACGGCGCACTGGAATGCGTTCCTCGCTTTCTTCCGGGATTAATATTTCGTTCGTGTCCGGCGTATCGAAATTGCTCACATCTTGCAGCTCAATATCTTCGGCCAGCATGTGATTCTTCGCTGCGCATTCGGCAGAACAATAACCATAGCCCGTCAACACGGTTTCCGCGGGAACAATATCGGGATTCGTCACTCGGCGTTCGATAAAAAAACCGGTCGCGGGTTTGAATTCTTTTCCGCATTCGTAGCAATGGATTTTCATCGGGGTCTGTTTTTTTGGCGCTGAAAGTGATGTTCGCAAAATTGTTCCGATCATTTCAGCGCGAACCTGTGTTGTTTGAAAGAGAAATCATCAGGTGTGTACGCAATCAGTATTATTTCTTGACTTACACGCCTGTATTTTAGAGAGATTCCAGACACTACCATGCGCCGATTCAAGATGAAGAAATTTCGGAAAAGCCGATTGCCAACGTTGATGTATCGGTCAGAAGAGACTGAGATAAACGCACTCTCTATTCTTGTCTAATCTATGCGCCTCAGAAAATTTTTCAAGGGGAATACGTTAAAAATTAAAAAAAACAGGAGAACTGCTGTATGCGACTTGTAGAACCGATGGTATATATTCTTGCAAAATCTCAGGTAGATCGCGACGAAGCCCGCCGCTGGATTGATGATCTCGGCGCAAGCAATTACGAAATTCCCGAACAATGCTCGGAAGCGGAATTATTAACCGTGCTTGCGGGGAAACGCTGTTATCTGTCCTTCGAACCCGGCTTGAATCCGAACATCACTCGCGTCCGCAAAGATATTGTGGAATTTATCGAAAACATTCTCAAATCCCGGCATGGCAGCGTGTTGGAACATGTGACCTACACCTTTGGCATTGAGAATGTGAGCCGCGTCTTTACGGCAGAAATGAATCGGCATCGCGCGGGCTGGGCAATCAGCGAAGGCTCGATGCGCTACATCCGTTTCTCTGATATTCCTTTCTGGATGCCGTTTTCGATTCGTGACGAGGCGGAGGATTCTGAAGAAATTGCCGCGGCCAAAACCCGCACGCGCGCCGTGTTCGAACGCGCTTTCCGGCAGATGGAGGAGAATTATCGCGAATTGGAAGATATCTGGCAATTGGATACGCTGAAAGAATTTAAAGAAAAGAAAAAGCTCACGTCCATGATGCGCCGAATTATCGGCATGGGCGTGGCAACAGGCGGCGTCTGGACAGGCAATCTGCGGGCGCTGCGGCATGTGCTGACCGTGCGCGTAGATGCCGCCGCCGAAGAAGAAATCGCGTATGTCTTCAGCCTGATTCTCAAAAAGATGCTGGAAAGCGAACCGACGATCTTCACTGATTTCGAGCAGACCGACGACGGCTTCTGGAAGCCGAAATATTGGAAGATTTGATCTCAGAGAATGCGAAATTATTTGCCACAGCACACGCAAACGGACAGAACGCTGATGACCTGATTGGACAGATTGACACGGATGTTGTTGATGATCGTTTTTATTGAACAACCCCGCCAGACACGTTTACCGTGTCTGGCGGATATTTTCTGATTCAATTCCTGCCCTTAAATCGCTTGCAACGCAACGGCTTAAGGCCATTCCGCATTTTTTGATTGACAGCGCGAAAAGCTTGCGCTATCTTCCGGCAAAGCATTGAATTGGCGAATGAGCCTTAATGAGTTGAGAATACGGGCGTATGGCGAAAAAACCTCGCGAACATCAGCGCAGTTCCTATCAAATCAAGAAAGCGGTTGTCCGCTGCTTGCAAGTCGCCAACGGCGAAACGTTTACCGCTGTGTGGAGCACGCGGCGATTCCTGCAAAAATACCAGCAAACCGTGAAGGCGCGCCTTCTCAAAGTGATTTGTCCTGGCGGGCTGAATTCTGCCGCGCGCCTGTTTAATAAATCAAACCAGGATGTTGATTTGCTTCAAGAAATACAAAAATCAGAGCCGGGCGCGGCGGAATCTACCGTGTTTCTCCGACAGATCGAAGGCAAAGACGTGCTGATCGAATATGCCCAACAGCCCAATGGCGATTTGATTAAAGATCAGATGGGCTATATTCTCGTCATGGCGTTTACGAGAAACGCATTTGGCGGAAAAAAAACCAATCTTGGCCTTGAGCTTGTCCGGCGCGGCTTAGCCAGCACGTACAAAGCCAAAGGCGAAAATGATGCCAATTACTGGTCGAGCCCCGTGTATGAGCGGCAGTTCGACGAAGCGTACAAAGATGCGCTTGCTCACCGACGCGGCCCGATTCATCACAATGCTCCTCGCGCAAAAACGCCCCAGAGCGTTCCTCGTTTAGCCTTCGCCACCGACACCGCTGTTGGCTTTATATTCGGCGTAATCGTCGGTTTTCTGCTCTGCGCCTTTTTAATGAACATGGGGCGCTGACAATCTTATGAACGATTGCTCAGCCTCGCTCTCGCTCATTCCGAGCGCATCTTTTCCGTCGGCATTTCAGACAGAACTGGGAAGTTCTATAAAAACGTGTCGTTCATGTTCCCTTCGACAAGCTCAGGGAACGACGTTGCCCACTCCCTGAGCCTGTCGAAGGGAGCGTTTCGGCCAGAACGTAACACCCCTGCCAGTCTCTCAGATAGGGAAACTTCATGCTGGCCAATTGCTCATCGCGTGAAATATCCTGTCGCCACACAACATTCAGATTTCCCGCCTCTCCCTTTTCGTTCGAATAAATTCATGCGAAATTATGATTTTTTATTGACAGAACGTCGCAAGGCACAATGAGAATGCGCTATTCGTAACATCTTACAATATCAAGGGTTTTACGCGATCTTCGCATGAATGATCGCTTTGCTGAAGGATAAAAAAATGGCGCATACGGTTGAAGTACGTCATGTGACAAAAATGTTCGGCTCAGAAACGGTGGCCGTAGATGATGTCTCGTTTGGGATTGGCAAAGGAGAGTTTTTTTCGCTGCTTGGGCCAAGCGGCTGCGGCAAAACCACGCTCCTGCGTATGATTGCGGGACTTGAAATGCCGACTTCTGGTCATATTCTGTTGAACGATAAGGATATTACCGATGTTCCGCCCTATAAACGCGACGTGAATATGGTATTTCAGAATTATGCGTTGTTTCCGCACATGACGGTCTATAACAACATTGCATACGGCCTGAAAATGAAGCGGACGCCGAAAGCGAAAATCGCGGAAGCAGTACAGGATGCCGTCTCTACCGTGAAACTCGACGGCCTGGAACATCGCCGAATTACGCAACTCAGCGGCGGGCAGCAACAGCGCGTGGCATTAGCGCGGGCATTGGTCAATCATCCCTCCGTGCTGCTTCTGGATGAGCCGCTTGGCGCGTTAGACCAAAAGCTGCGCGAGCAGATGCAGATTGAACTGGTTGATTTACAGGAACAGGTCAAGATCACGTTTATTTTCGTCACGCATGATCAGCGCGAAGCGTTGACGATCTCTGACCGCATTGCGGTCATGAATCGTGGCAAAGTCGAACAAATCGGCACGCCGAAAGAAATCTATGAATTTCCGGCGACGCGGTTTGTGGCGGATTTTATCGGCACGTCGAATTTTATTGCTGGCACATATCGCAGCAGCGAAAATGGCTTGAAACGAATCGTCTCTCCAGGAGCGGATATCTGGGTGAAATCTGATTTAGCATTATCGCCGGGCGAAGCAGTGACCGTCGTGATTCGGCCTGAAAAATTTATTATTTCCGAAGAGCGCCCTGAACATGCCGCCAATATTCTGCAAGGGAAGATCGAAGATATTATGTATGTCGGCACGGACACACGCTATTTTGTGCGCGTTTCTTCGAATGACACCCGACTGCAAGTCTTCGCGCAAAACTTCCAGCATACGGCCAAACAGAAATTTACCTGGTATGACGATGTGTTCATCAGTTGGGACCCGGAAAGCACATCATTGATTAAAGAATAGCCACGAAACACGCGAAACGCACGAAAATGATGGCGAATGTTGTTTTTCGTAATTCGTCAGGAGTGCCAAAGCTTGCTTTCGCCGTATATAGCAATCCTCAATGAGTTGTGGCAGTGTTCCCTTCGACACGCGCAGGGAATGCCGCACGCTGAGCGTGTCGAAGCGTGACAATTCAGATGGGTTTGCTATAGATGTGAGCGCACAGTAGGTAATCACTCACGCGGCTTCGCCGCGTTGCCAAAGCAAGCGTTGGCACGTCTGAATAATTTTTTCTTTCGTGTCTTTTGTGTGTTTCGTGGTCTCAATAACAACATGAAAAAATCATTTGGACTGTGGGCGTTATTGTTTCCCGCAGGATTCTGGCTCTTTTTTTTCTTTCTCGTGCCGCTGGGGATCATCCTGGTGTATAGTTTCGTCTTGCGCGGCGTGTATGGCGGCGTCGAATGGACAGGAACGCTGGAAAATTACACGCGGGCGATTGATCCGCTTTACGTCAAAATTCTATGGCGCTCGCTGGGCATCGCTCTGTTTACGACGATCTTTTGCTTGCTGTGCGGGTATCCGCTCGCCTATTTTATCGCCTTTGCGCCCCGGCGCTGGAAAAACCTGTTGCTGATTCTGCTGATCATCCCATTCTGGACAAACTTTCTGATTCGTACCTATTCGTGGATTGTGATTCTTCAGGAAGAAGGGCTGATTAATTCGCTGCTGCTGTCTCTCGGCGTGATTCACCAGCCACTGAATTTGCTCTACACGATGAAATCGGTCATGATCGGCATGGTCTATGGCTATCTGCCGTTTATGGTGCTGCCGCTCTATTCCTCCCTTGAAAAACTGCAACCGTCATTGTTAGAGGCTTCGATGGATTTAGGCGCGAACCGCGTCAAAACATTCTTGCATGTGACGCTGCCGTTAACCGCCCCTGGCATGGTGGCTGGCATCATTCTGGTCTTTATTCCCACCATCGGCGAATTCGTCATTCCTGATTTGCTTGGCGGCGCGAAAACTGTCTTAGTCGGGAATGTCATTACGAACCAATTTTTGACGGCGCGAGATTGGCCGTTCGGCGCGGCGATTACATTCATTTTAGTCGTGTTTGTGCTGATCGGATTAGGGCTGTCGTTCAAATTTATCGGCAACGAGGAGTTGATCGGGTAATATGGCTCATCATGTGTTAACGCAAAAACGCCGGGGATTGTTGGTCTGGGCGATTGTGATGTATTGTTTTCTCTATCTTCCCATCGCCATTCTGATCGTCTTTTCCTTTAATTCCGCGAAAAGCGGAATTGTCTGGAAAGGATTTACGATTAACTGGTTTATCAAATTATTTCACGATCAATCCATTATGCTGGCCTTGAGAAATAGCCTGGAAATCGCGTTTATGACAAC
The DNA here is from genome assembly GCA_000739515.1 of Candidatus Moduliflexus flocculans. Classification (GTDB taxonomy): domain Bacteria; phylum Moduliflexota; class Moduliflexia; order Moduliflexales; family Moduliflexaceae; genus Moduliflexus; species Moduliflexus flocculans. The sequence continues at coordinate 278,500 of DF820460.1, read as the reverse complement.
CGTAGGCTCGACGATTATCGGCACGATGGCGGCGTTGGCGATGTATAAATATCAGTTTCGCGGCAAAGCGCTGTTAAAAGGCGTGGTCTATATTCCGGTGATTATCCCGGAAATCGTTGTCGGCGTGTCGCTCCTGTCGTTTTTCGCCTTGTTAAAAATCTCACTGGGCGTGACCACGATTACCATTGCGCATATTGCCTTTTGTTTGTCGTATGTGATTATCATCGTGCAGGCGCGATTGTACGGCTTTGATCGCTCGCTAGAAGAAGCGTCAATGGATTTGGGCGCGAACCGCTATAAAACGTTTTTTTATATTACGCTGCCGGTCATCGCGCCGGGCATTATCAGCGCGGCGCTGCTCTGCTTTACGCTGTCAATTGACGATTTTGTCATCACGTTTTTCACGCAAGGGCCGAATTCTACCACGCTGCCGGTGAAAATTTATTCAATGGTCAAATTCGGCGTCAGCCCTGTCGTGAATGCGATTTCCACGATTTTTCTGTTAGTGACGACGGTCGCCGTCGTGTTAGTCGCTCGATTGGAACGAAAATAGTCTGTCAGGAGTGTTAGGATTATCTTCGAAAACGCTTCGCGAATGCGTCCGGCAGTCGCCGTTTGCATGTGCGCACGCGTTAGACATCATGAACATGCTGAAAAGATATGCGCTTCTGTTCGGCAGCTTTTTTCTGTTGACGCTGCCAATGGCGGGATATGCCGCTGAAAAACGGGTTTTAAATGTCTATAACTGGGATGATTATATTGACGAACAGACGATTCCAGAATTCGAGAAGGCGTTCAATGTCAAGGTGAATTATGATGTGTATGACAGCAATGAAACCCTGTTAGCAAAACTCCAGGCAGGCGCGACTGGCTTCGACGTCATTTTCCCGTCGGATTACATGGTGGAAATCATGATCAAATTGGGATTGCTGGAACCGCTCGACAAAAGCAAAATCTCGAATTGCGCGACGCTTGATCCCGCTTTTTTGAATCAACCGTTCGATCCGGGCAACCAGTATTCGCTTCCATTTGCATTCGGCACGGTCGGCATCGGCTATCGTTCCGATAAAATTACGAAACCGGTGGACAGTTGGAAGGTGTTGTTTGACCCGCAATACGAAGGACGGATTGTCATGCTCGATGACGTGCGCGAAACGCTCGGCGTGGCCTTGAAATTGGTTGGCGGCTCGATTAACACGAAGAATCCCGATGAACTGGAAAAAGCCAAAGAGATGATCTTGAAACAAAAGCCGCTGGTAAAAGCGTATTTAGCCGGGCAAGCCGAACAATTACTGCTTTCTGGCGACGCCTGGCTCGTGCATAATTGGAGCGGCGATATTTATCGCGCCGCCGCAGAAAATCCGGCAATTGCGTATGTGATTCCCGAAGAAGGCAGCACGAAATTTTTAGATAACTTCGCGATTCCGGTATCTGCCCAGAATAAGGAGCTTGCGCACCAGTTCATCAATTTCCTGCTGCAACCAGAAGTGGACGCCCGCATTCATAATAAGGTCTATTTTCTTTCCACGAATAAAGCCGCTTTTCCCCTGTTAGACCCGGCATTACGCGCTACGTTGGAAACCTTGTCCCCGGAATTGCTCGGCAAACTTGAATTTGTGCAGGATTTAGGCAAAGAAACCCGCTTTTGGGATAAAATCTGGACGGAAATTAAAACGCAGTAACTTGCCGCGCAAACCAAACCGGTCGTCTGGGCGTGCCGGAGCAGGATCCCGAGATCATTTTGAATCGCTCCGTCTTGCCAGACGACCAGAAAGGCTGTTGAGTAGGAAAATCGCCAATATGGTCGAACTTCATTTCAGTAGCCTCCCATCACCGGCGAGAGCATCACGGAAGTGTGCATCACTTCCGATTATGTTCGACCACATTGTAAAAAAAGGGTTTAATGCTAACCCCTTATTTTTCAGCATCTTTCTCATTGTTTTTTATAAGTCTTTTATTTACAATCAATTAGAAGAGCATCATTATGTCCTGCCAGGCTTTAGCGCAGAGAGATTTCCTTCATAGAGAGCAAGTTATAGGACAATCTCACCTCGTAAAATACAATTTGCAAAGACGCATTGGTGTTGTGGCAAGATTGGCGTAACAGGGCAGTCGTGCCGGCCAGCCCTCAGAATGGCTTTTTACTGTTCATTCCCCTCGCTCGTCATCTTTTTCTTGACAAGAACAGAGAAGCGTTCTATTTGCGAATCAGTATTTGTATAAACAAATTTTACCGCCTGAATAACGACGAAAAATTTTTATATCAGATGGATTTTTCATAATGGAAACTGGCACAGACAGACCACAGCCGAAATATTTGCAGCTAAAAGCCACGCTGCTTTGTTATCTCATTGACGAACATTATCAGCCTGATCAAAAAATTCCGACCGAACATGCCTTGCTTGCGCAATTTAACGTCAGTCGCGGCACAATCCGGCAGGCGTTAGCGGAATTGGAGAATGAAGGCGTTCTCTATAAAATTCAGGGGAGCGGCACGTTTTTTTCAGGAAACCTGCCTGTTGAGCGCAAACAGAGCCATCTGCTCGGCGTGGTGACGCCCTCGCTGTCATTTTATATTTATCCGCAGATTATTCAGGGCATCACGGACGTGGCGCAGCAGCAGCGTTATCATGTCGTGTTGGGTTCGTCCAAAACCAGTCCTGGTCAGGAATTAGGCTGCATCGAGCAGCTTTTGGCGAAAAATATTGACGGCCTGATCTTCGAACCAGCGCCGAACCTGCAATCCGTGCCGGATACAGAACTCATTAATTTATTGAAAAAATTGACCATTCCGGTCGTGTTTATGGGGACAGCCATGCCCGACACCAACCTGTCGTATGTTACGGTTGATGACGTGGAAGGCGGCTTTCGCGCCACGAATTATCTGATCGCCGCCGGACATCGCCGCATTGCTTGTCTTTATCCTCCCAATACGCCAGCCGGACAGCACCGCTATCAAGGGTATCGGAACGCGCTGAATGTGGCGGGTATCGCCCCTGATTGCCAATTAGAAAAGCAGATCACAACATTTTACAGCGACGAAACGTATAGGCAAACGCTCGCGGTAATGAATGAGCTATTCGCGCTTGGCGAGACGCGCCCGACTGCCGTGTTTTTTTTCAACGATCTCCTTGCAGCCGCGGGATGTGCTGCCATTGAAGCGGCAGGCTTAAACGTTCCGAACGATATTTCGATGGTTGGCTTTGACGATTCAGAATTGGCGCTGCAAGCGCGCGTCCCGCTGACCAGCATGGTGCATCCCAAATATTATCAGGGAAAATGGGCGGCGGAGTTATTATTTGAAAAGCTCGAACACCCTGAACAACGCTTCCCGAAACATCTGCTCATCACCCCTACCCTTGTCGAACGCGATTCCGTGAAGGTAATTATTTAGGAGTGTCAAAGCTTGCTTTGGCAACGCGACAACGTCCCGTCAAGAGAGAGGTAATCTCGCTCATTCAGGCGGCCAAAGCAAGCTTTGGCACTCCTAAAAGCTAAATAATCACCCGTAAAGGCGATTCGACCATGATGCAGAACGACAAGGATACGTGTAAGAAGGGATGATGTCGAGAATATCCTTTCTTACACGCATCCTTGTCGCTCCCAAAAAACGGCGAGCACAACACCTTGTTCTTCCCATATTCCGCAACGCTGTTAAGCTCTTGTAAATCTGTCATTGCGCGGAGCGTCAGCGACAAAGCAATCTCGTCGAATTAAGGGATGGATGGCTTCGTCGTTGACGCTCGCAATGGCAGAACTTTACAGCCCTACTCATGTTCCGCAAGTTGTCATAAAAAAATATTTATTTGTATATACAATTTCATATTTTTGTCTTGATAATTATCCAATCAATTTTGTATTGGGCACGTATTGCTTAGATTTGTTTTTTGATCGGAGCAGGTCGTTTTTTTGTATCTCATATCAGTCCTCGCAGGTGATAACAATCTGCAAAGGCTTAACAAGTCATGGAGGTTTTGTATATGTCCAGACAACTCAGCAAACTCGGCGTTGTTGTTGGCTTGGCGTGGAGTCTTATGTCAAATTCAAGCAGTGGTGCTCAAACCGTCACATTAACCGATGAAGCGTCAATTGACAAGGTCGTTGCGGCGATGACGCTGGAAGAAAAAGCGAAATTCATCGCCGGCGTCGGCATGGCGAATCCTGAATTGCGCATCAACGGCGCGGCGGGCGGCACCTATCCGATTCCGCGCCTCGGCATTCCGCAAGTTGTGGTGACTGACGGTCCGGCGGGCGTTCGATTGGGCGGCGTGATCGGCGGCGAAATGGAGTATGCGACCGCGTTCCCGATTCCATCGGCAATGGCGGCGACCTGGGATGTTGACCAGATTCAAGCCGTTGCGGAGGCAATGGGCGCAGAAGCGAAAGCGTTCGGGATTGACATTTTGTTAGGCCCGGCGTTGAATATTCAGCGAGATCCGCTCAACGGGCGCAACTTCGAATATTACTCTGAAGACCCATATTTAGCGGGGAAAATTACGACTGCGTTTGTGCGGGGAATCCAATCGCAAGGCGTCGGCGCGACCTTAAAACATTACGCGGCCAATAATCAGGAAACAGACCGGCAGAGTATCAATGAGATCATTTCGGAACGGGCGTTGCGGGAAATTTATCTCCCGGCGTTCGAAATGGCGGTCAAAGAAGCCAAACCCTGGTCAGTTATGAGCTCCTACCCGAAAATCAACGGCGAACATGGCGCTCAGAATCCATACCTGTTGACGGACATTCTGCGCAACGAATGGGGCTTTGACGGCTTTGTGATGTCAGATTGGTTTGCGGTGAAAGACCCGATTGTCGCCCTACCAGCGGGCAATGATCTGATTATGCCAGGCGGCGCGCGTGGCAATGCCGCTCCTCCGGATCAAATCGTGCTAGATGCTGTCAAAGAAGGAAAACTGAGCGAAGAAGTCTTGAATGAAAATGTGCGGCGCATCTTGAAGATCGTCGTGAAAACACCAGTTTTTCAAGGCGAAAAAGCGGCCAATGTGCTTAATTCAGCGACGTATGCGGCAATTGCCCGCGCAACGGCAGCAGAAGGCATGGTGCTGTTGAAAAATGACGGCACGCTTCCGTTACAGAATGTCAAAACCATCGCCGCGATTGGCAAAAACGCCAAACATTTTATTATCGGTGGCGGCGGCAGTGCCCAGGTGAACGCCGATCCCAGAAAGATCGTCTCCTTGTTTGATGGCCTGAAAACTGCCGGATATGAACTGCTTGACGCGGAAGAAGGCTTGAGCGGCGATGACGCGGCGAAATTGGCGCAGGCGTCGGATGTGGCGGTGATTTCGATTGGGCGCGGCTCGTCAGAAGGCTTCGACCGCTATTCGATGGCGATGCACCCGGAAGAAGTCGCCATGATTCAGACGGTGGCAGACGCCTATCATGCCGCTGGAAAAAAAGTGGTCGTGCTGCTGAATATCGGCGCTCCAGTGGAAATGACCGAATGGAACGACGTCGCGGACGCGATTCTGCTGACATGGCAGTTAGGACAGGACGCCAGCGCGGTAGCGGATGTGCTGTCGGGCAAAGTCAACCCTTCTGGCAAACTGCCGGAAACCTTCCCGAAATATTACGCGCAAGTGCCGTCGTATGGCAATTTCCCCGGCTATAATGGCGAGGTCATATACGGCGAAGGGATTTATGTCGGCTATCGTTACTATGACAGCAAAGGCGTCGAGCCGCTCTATCCATTCGGATTCGGGTTGTCATACACGACCTTTGAGTATAACAATTTGACATTGAGCGCGCCGCAGATGGATGTGGACAAAAACGAGACCTTAACGGTGTCAGTGGATGTCATCAACAGCGGCAGCGTGGCGGGCAAGGAAGTCGCACAGTTGTATATTCATGACAACGCCTCACGCTTAGATCGCCCATATCAGGAATTGAAAGGCTTTCAGAAGATCGCGTTGAATCCCGGCGAAACCAAAACCGTCACGTTTACGGTGGATAAACGGGCGCTGTCAGCTTACGATCCAGCGCTGAAAGCTTGGAACGCCGAAGCCGGTCGTTTTACTGTCCGCGTCGGCAGTTCGTCACGCGACATCAGAGCCGAAGCCGAATTCAAAGCCGTCGGTAACGCGGCCAACGCCATCAACCTGAAAACCCCGTGGATGACGGTTGAAACCTATCAGGAAGCTGCGACCATCGTCGCGAAATACATTGGCGACGACGCCGTGCATTTCTGGAAACCCGGCCCGGTGCAGACGCTTGAAGAGAAATTGAACGAGACGTATGCCACAATGCCGGATTTGAAAGACAATCCGCAGAAACAGCAAGAAATCACAGACAAAATTCTGACCGAAATTGCTGATTTATAAATCTGAAGTATTTGTTTAACAACTACCACGAAATACACGAAAATATGAGAAACTCCTTAGTACACGACAAAAATTAAAAATAGAGTGGACATCGTTCGTGCTTTCCTTTATGGCGTTGTTATT
>DF820460.1:270811-271975 GCA_000739515.1 Candidatus Moduliflexus flocculans | reverse complement strand
TCCTTAGTACACGACAAAAATTAAAAATAGAGTGGACATCGTTCGTGCTTTCCTTTATGGCGTTGTTATTCGACCAACAACGTTCACCATAAGGAGGAGCATATGACTGAACTTTGCCCACTCATCACGGCGTTGACAGCAACATTTCCGTGGCATCGAGCCAGAATCACGTTTCTCGCACAATTTCTTGTCGCGCTCGTTCGCGTGAGAACGGTCACCTTGACCCAAATTGCCACGGCATGTTGTGGGAACACGATGACCGCCTCCAATTATCGGCGGATTCAGCGGTTTTTCCAAGAGTTTTCGCTGACCAGAACCCAGGTGGCCGCCGCCGTCATGCAGTGGCTGCCTTTGGGCGAGAAATGGCTCTTGTGCCTCGACCGAACGAATTGGCAATTCGGCAGTCAACCGATCAATCTGCTGGTGCTGGCTGTCGCCTATCACGGAGTCGCGATCCCACTCCTTTGGATGGGCATGGACAAACATGGGGCTTCGAACTCGTGTGAACGAATCGCTCTTCTCAAGCATGTTCTCTGCGCATTTGACCGGAAGCGAATTCAGTGCCTCACGGCGGATCGTGAATTTCTCGGCACCGAGTGGATCAAATTTCTGAAACGACAGCGTATCCCATTTCGTATTCGGATCACACGCAATATTCTCATCCCCAATCCGAGTGCCAGCAGTGAGATGGCCGCCTTCCGATTTTTCCAGCATGATCGACCTGGAGAGGCGCGCCTCCTCCCTCGCCCTCGACGTGTATGGGGGCTGAGTGTGTTCGTGGTCGGGATGCGTATCAAAAATGATTACCTGATTGTCATCACGAATACCGCTCCAGAAACGGCGTTGAAAGACTATGCCCGCCGATGGGAGATTGAACCCCTCTTCGGCTGCTTAAAACGTCGCGGGTTCAATCTCGAAGACACGCATCTGACCATCCCGGAACGCCTCAATACGCTGATCGGCCTCCTGACGTTGGCGCTGTGTTGGTGTCTGCGAGTCGGCGAATGGCTCCATGAACGGACGCCACTCGCGATCAAAAAACATACGCGACGCGCCCACAGCCTCTTCCGCTATGGGCTTGATCGTCTTCGAAACATCGTCCTGAACCTTGCTGCCAAAGAACTTGAATTTTGTTGGGCAACATTTTTTTTGTCGTGTACTTAG
>DF820460.1:246008-269859 GCA_000739515.1 Candidatus Moduliflexus flocculans | reverse complement strand
AACGCTCTTTCGGCAGGTCTTACATCGATAGCGTTGCGTCCCGTTTTCGCTCTGGCCGTTTTTGACTAAATCCTCGCTGTCACAATGCGGACAGGCGATCTGAATATATTGTTTCATATCCGTATTTTTTGTATTGTTCAAGAGAGAGGAAACGACGTTTCTTTCAAATTTTTTCTTGACCTGTATAAGAAAATCTCCTCTATCTGTCAAGGATAACCATCAACGGATTTGACCCACTACCCGAAAATATTGTAAATTCTGCTCTCTATAACGCAAAGTGGTGTTCATCTGACCCTGTTTGTATGCAAAGCCCCCAGTCAGGGGCCAGATTCTTGCAATTTAGCCGCATGTCATAGTTGTGCATTACTACCAGAAACTTCATGTGAAGAAGGCAATCGGCTTTTAGATAGAGGATTGCTGATAGGAACTTTTGAAGAGCCTGATATAGGCTTTTTTGCTGGTTTTGATGAATTTGATTAGGGCGGCAACTTACCGAAAACGGCAGGCCGGTCGCCCGCCGCGGCGCATCGCGGGCGCGTGTGGGGGATGGCGGACGGCCTGTCCAATATTCGAATCGTTTCATAGAAGTTGAGGAATACAATTATGATTACCCCCCATGTGTTAGTCGAAGCGGGAATCTATCCCGATGAACAAACCGTCATCCGCGAAGCGATGCGGACACTCTGGCAGGAACGTCCGCAGCTAAAAATCGAATGGGCGATTCATCAGTATCAGACGCAAGACATTTCGTTGGCGAAAGCGGCGGCATTCGCAAATGTCTGCTTCGACCGGATGAAAGAGATATTGCTGCAACGCGGCATTCAGCCGCGTTTAGGCGCAGAAACGCTGAATGAGGCGCGTCAGGAACTTGACGTATTACAGGGAATATGAAAAGAGGCGTCCATGTCTATTATTGTCAATACCACCGTGCTATCGAATTTTGCAACAGTTGGACAACTTGCTCTGCTCCAGCGTCGCTTTGGAACGCTGTTTCTTTCCGATGCGGTCATTGAGGAAACTCAGACGGGAAAGAGACATCAACTGGACATCCCCTGAAAATGGTCTATTCGCGCCAGCTGCTTTTCGAATCGGCGCTGCGTTTCTTCCAAATCGTAATCCATCTGCAAGCCAAGCCAGAATTGGGGCGAGGTGCCGAAACATTTTGCCAGACGCAGCGCAACGTTCGGCGTGATCCGTCGTTTCTGTTCGATGAGTTCGGTAATTCGACGTTGCGGCAGACGAATCGCCTGCGCTAACCGCGACGCTGAAATATGCAACGGTTTTAAAAATTCTTCTTCCAACACTTCGCCAGGATGAATATTCGGCAAACGGTCTTCCATCTTTTCTCCTATGGGTGATAGTCAAGGATTTCGACGTGATAGGCGTCGCTCTGTTCCCACGTGAAGCAGATTCGCCATTGATCGTTGATTCTGATGCGATACTGGCCTTTTCGGTCTCCTCGCAACGCTTCGAGTCGGTTTGCGGGCGGAATTCTCAGGTCATTCAATGTCATGGCATTGTTCAACATTCTCAATTTTCTTCGGGCGACCTGTTGAATGTCAGTCGGCAATTTTTTCGATACCCGCCCCTGCCAGATCGCTTCAGTCTCTTTTGAGGCAAATGTCTGAATCATGATGTTCTCAGAAATGATGTCGTCAGAGGTTTGTCAATACTTTTTTACCAGAGATTCCAACCATTTCAGAAATGTGTTGAAATTCGACTTGACAACATGGGTGAATCTGTTGTCGAATGCTGACAACGCAATCAGCGCCGCCTGCCGCGCTTCTATCGAACATGACGACCTCGGCGGCGGGAATTGGTCGGGCGGGGTGATTGTTACAGACCGCGAAATCGCGCGGCGTGTTGAGGAGGTGTGGACATCGCTGTCAGGTCTTTTTATTCGGTGCTTTTGGGCGGGAAAATGGCTACGTCCGCCCCGTTGCGAACGATTGTGCGAATCCCTTGCAGGTGCAGGATATTCTGCCCGTTGATCAAAATCATGACGCCTGGAATCAGCGTGCCGTCCTCAGCGATCAGTTTCGAAACCAGCGCTTTGCCGGTTTCAATTTCACAACGCTGCAACAATTCGAGAATAGTGATATCTTCGGCGTAAATACGGGCTTGCCGGCTTTTCAGGTAGGAACGCAGCGTGGTAAAGAAATTTACAATAATCATGCCGTTTGTTTCACAGGGGAAAAGGGTTCCAGATGCGCGAAATCAAATGTTTGGCCTCGCTGAACAAATCCTGCGAATCCATCGGCCTGCGCGTCAGGGAGAACGCCATCCTGATAGTGATACAGCCACATCTTTTGTTTCGTATCCAGCGGCAGCGTGCGCAATTGATCGTAATGCGCATGCACATTGCTATGGAACGGCGTCGTTTCGCAATCGTGAAAAATCAGGTCAGCGCGTTTATAAAATTCCGTAATCTGCGCCGGGGAAAACTGCGTGTCAGTGGTTAAAAAGGTTTTCATGCCATTGATTTCGAAGAGCAGGCCGAAACTGGGAACAATATGAAAACCGCTCATAATATGCACGGCTTGCACTAATTGAAATTCGACGTTTTTCCAGGTAAATCCCTGATTTTTGCCAATGCTGTGCACGTCAAAATACGTGTCCAAATCCGCCACTTCGCCTTGCAGCGACAACATGCCGCCGGAGAGAACTGTGCTCCAGAGCTCGCTTTTGATATAGCGGCTGATGTACATATGCGGCTTCCTGCCCGAAGGATCGAATTTTCGCGTAAATCCAAGCCATTCGAGGCCGCCGACATGGTCGGAGTGGAGATGGGAAATATAGACGCTTTCGATATTTTTATAGGTTAATCCGAGGTCTCGCAGCGCAAATCGCGCGTCGGCGCCACAATCAATCAGGAGAATGTCGCCATCGTCGGCAGTCAAAATCATGTTGGATTGGTAATTGTTGAGGGTAAATGCTGACCCGGTTCCGATAAATGTAAGTTTCATGGACGCTCCCTGATCACGAATATATCAATCATCTACAACGTCTCTATTTTCACGAATCGTTATTTTTTACTTGCGCAAAACGCGCGTTCAACGATCTGTCATTAACAAGGCCGCTGCCAACGAATCAAACCCGACAGGAGGACTCTATGAACGCTACCGCGCATGATCTGATTCGACAGTATCAATTAACCGCTCACCCTGAGGGCGGATATTTTATCGAAACATATACGTCTCCCGACATCATCGGACTTCCGTCCCGCTATTCATCAGCTCGGCGAGGCGCAAAAGCGATTTATTTTTTATTGCCTGGCGATCAGGTCTCGAAATTTCATCGCATCAGATGCGAAGAAATCTGGTGCTTTCATCTCGGCGACGCGGCCACTCTTTATATCATTCACCGCGATGGAACGCTGCAAGAATTGGCGCTTGGCAGAGACTTCGAACGCGGCGAGCATCTCCAAATCGTCATTCCTCATAATGTGTGGTTCGGCGCAAAAGTCAATAAAAAAAATGCGTTTGCGTTCGTCAGTTGCATTACTGCGCCGGGATTCGAGTATGAGGATTTCGAATTAGCCACGCGAGACGCCTTATTGCGGGAGTATCCACAGCACCGAGAATTAATCATCAGCCTGACATGAGGAGCGCGTATGAACCCACGCATCGAAGTGATTGATAGCGATATTACGCGGCTGCGCGTTGATGCGATTGTAAACGCCGCAAACTCGTCGCTTTTAGGCGGCGGCGGCGTGGATGGCGCGATTCATCGAGCTGCCGGCCCCGAATTGCTGGCGGAATGCCGGACATTAGGCGGATGCCCGACTGGCGAGGCCAAAATCACGCCTGGATATCGCCTGCTGGCGAAATATGTCATTCACACTGTCGGGCCAGTTTGGCGCGGCGGCGGACATCATGAATCGGAACTTCTGGAAAACTGTTACCGTCATTCCCTTTCGTTAGCCGTTCGTCATGGCCTGCGCACCATTGCGTTCCCGTCAATCAGCACCGGCATTTACGGCTTTCCGATTGAACTGGCATCGCAAATCGCCGTCGCCACTGTGAAAGATTTTTTGTCACGCGACGACACGCTCACAATGGTGACGTTCGTCTGTTTCGGTCAGCATGATTACCAGGTTTATCTCCGCGCTGTCGAGAGAGAACCCGGCGAAGGTTACGTGTCAGGCACTTTTTCCCCAACGATACAAGGAAACCCGATATGAAAACATCCGAAGAACGCAAAATGCCTCAAATCAAATGCTCGCTCGATGGTCCGTATGTTTTGAACGATTTTATTGAACGCGAAGTTGCCTATCTGCAAAACGAGCAAGGAGAAAAATACTGCCGGACGGTCGGCGTGTCGTTATGTCGCTGCGGAGGCTCAAAGAATAAGCCGTTTTGCGATGGCACGCATAAACAAATCGGCTTTAGCGATAAAAACTCAGCAGACAGCACCCTCGATAAACGCCAGAATTTCGAAGGAAAGGAGATTACGATCCATTTTAATCGAGCGCTCTGCTCATCTTCCGAGCGTTGCGTTCATGGTCTCCCCTCAGTGTTTGTCGCGGGCGGCAAGCCCTGGATTCGCCCAGACGGCGATACGGTCGCGAAGATTATTGCAACGATCAAACAATGCCCGTCCGGGGCGTTAAGCTATTCGATTGATGGCGTCGAATATCGCGATCAGGTGCGCGAGCCGATGATCACAGTCGCCAAGAACGGCCCGTATGAAGTGACTGGCAGTATCGAACTCGCCAATCCTCCAACGCTCTGCGAATGCGCATCCACCGAACATTATACCCTGTGCCGCTGCGGCGCATCAAAAAACAAGCCGTTCTGCGACGGCACGCATTGGGAGATCAACTTTACCTCGGAATAACGCCGAAAGGAACAACGTGAATATTACAGCCTTGTTCATAGGCATTGAACAGGAGTGCAAACGCTTGCGTTTGTGGCGAGGCATTGCCTGACTTCGTCAGGCGGCAAAAGTAAGCGTTTGCACTCCTTTCGTTGGCGCCAATACTCGTGAATAATGCTGTATTTTCTGATGTTACGCAGCAAGTTCGAACCGATGACAGTGAACTCCCCTGCCTGCTAGAGGGAGTTCTTAATGCGGATAAATCATCAATAGCGCTGATAACGCTAACGCGATAAACACGTAATTCGTCCTGGTTAAGCGTTCTTTCCAGATAAAAATGCTGGTAATCGTCGAGGCCAGAATAATGCCGATGCCGTTGATCGGATAGGCAACAATGCCGGGAAATACTTGCAGCGCCCGCATGAAAAAATAGCTGGCAAAGACGTTGATGACGCCCAGCACGCTGCCGAGCCGCAAGATTTCGCGGTAAATCGAGAGTTTCTGCCGAAAAACCATCGTCAGCGACACTAAAAATGCCGATGGAAAGACGATAACAAGGAAATGCGCCGGATTGGCGACCAAAAAGAATTCGCGCTGGATTTTAAACCCGAAATTCGTAATTCCGTACACCACGAACAGCATCAATCCCCACGCTAAGCCGTTATGGAAAATTTTCGACCAATTCGTCAGCAGCAGCCGTTCTTGCGTGGCAAATGACAACGAAATAAATACGATCACAATTCCGGCGACTTGCAACGGCTGAGGAATTTCCGCAAAAAAGAGGATGGACGCAAACGTTGGAATCACGGCGGACAGGCGCATGAGCGAGACAGGAATAATCACGCCCAAATGTTTGATCGCCTGCGCCATCAACACATAGCTGCATACGAATAAAATCCCCTGGACAAGCCCCAAAAGCAGGAGGTTCGGAGAGACTAATTCCCAAATCCGCCATGTTTCGCATCCTGAAAATGCCACGACCGAACCGATCCCATAATTCACGGCAAACAAGGCAAACATCGGAATATTTTTTTCCGCGGCGTATTTGAAAATATGCGCGATAGTGACTGAACATGCTATCGAAAGTAATAAAAATATCATAATGAACGCCCCTGCGTGTTGACAAGAAAATCTCTGCCTCTGTCTATACCGTGTTAAAGCGATCTGTTCTTGTCAAGATTTTTGGATTTGTCCTTGCATGTTTCCCGATTATCCGTCCTGGAAATCGTCGCAGAAAACCTCGATGATGTAAAAAATCAGCACCCCAAAACGACAACGAATAGGAGAAGGGAACCAATCGAAGGCGTGAGATTGCTCGGATTTGTTCTTTTCTTTCATTCGATATTGTGTCACATCTGCCCTCTCAATCAGGTAACTTATCATCCAAGAAGCTTTCAAATAGCGCAATTCTCCAGCACACATCATTTTTAGTAATTTTTTTCTTGACAAAATAAGTAATACGTATTACTTATACGTATTATCAAATTTTAACACCTTATATTAATATCCTTTCAGCGTGCATTTGACGGATGCGCCTGTACCGCGAACTTTGCAAGAACATTAAGGAGGCAAAGAGCGTATGGCTAAACCACGAAAAACACAGACCGCCTTGCCGACGATGCATGATGTCGCCAGATTAGCCGGGGTTTCCCAGACCACCGTTTCCTTCGTCCTGAATAACGCCCCGAATGCCAATATTTCTGAAGAAACCAGGCAGCGCATTTTGGCGGCAGTCACTCAACTCGGATATCGCCCGAATGCGATTGCCAAAAATTTACGCTCGCAGCGCTCTCATGCCATTGGCTTAGTGACCGATTTGATCGCCTCCACGCCGTATGCCGGACGAATCGTGCAAGGGGCGCAAGAGGCCGCCGCTGAGTTCGATAAAGTCTTGTTTCTCGCGAATACCGGCGGAAACGCGCATGTTGAAAAAACCGCCATCGAAACGATGCTGAACCATCAAATCGAAGGGCTGATTTATGCGACGATGTTTCATCGGAGCGTGACGCCGCCGCCGGAATTATATCAGATTTTGTCAGTTTTATTAAATTGCAAGGATCCGCAGCGTTCGCTTCCTTCCGTTGTGCCAGATGAATTTAACAGTGCCTTCACCGCAGTGCAACTGCTTGTAGAGAAGGGGCATCGCCTCATCGGTTTTATCAATAGCGTGGATACAGGCCCCGCCACGTTAGGACGCCTTTCTGGCTATACTCGGGCCTTGCAAAAGTATGGCATTCCAATCGCGGATGAATTGATCTGCTACGGCGAAAGCCGCCAAAACAGCGGCTATGTGAATGGAATGCGGCTTATGCAGCAGACTCCGCGTCCTACGGCGATTTTCTGTTTTAACGATCAGGTCGCGATGGGCGTATATGAGGCGCTGCATGAACTGCGTCTCCGCATTCCTGAGGATGTCGCAGTGGTTGGTTTCGATAATTTGGACATCATTGCCGCGTATCTGCGCCCGCCGCTTTCCACGATGGAATTGCCGCATTATCAGATGGGGCAATGGGCGGTGCGCTTTTTAGTGTCCCAGACTGAACAGCCTCGCGCCGACGAACCTGTTCAGCAGACCTTGATCTGTCCGTACATTCAGCGAATGTCCGCGTAAATTGGAGCGCACCATGAACAACGAACCGGATGACACATCCCTGGATGTGGCTTCAGACAGAAATGACGACATGATCACGCCGGATGGCGCAGATGATGAGTTGCCGTCCTCCGTCTGTATCGCTCGGTATTTTGAAGGAATTCGAACGTTGAGCGCCCACAAGCACCCACGTTGTTTATCAAGCGAACTCTATTGTTTTCTCAAAAAAGAGAGGTGATGCCGTGCGTATAATGAAAAGTAACTATTGGCCATACTAGTTCGCCGCAGGCGATAAGGGCGCAACCGCTACGCGGTAGAACAGCCTTGTTCTGTCATGTTCTACACCACCGGAAGCCCTACGGGCTAAATAGTTACAAGATAGGCTCATGATTGGTCGTTGAAGGTAACGTTATTTCAAAACGATGAACGATTCACCAACACAGAAGGGGCGTCAACCGTCCTGTTTCATCAGGAAAACTGGGCGCGTTGACAGAGACAAAGACATGATGATGCGTAAAATCACTCAGATCGTTTGTTCCGCAATCAGCTTTTTTGTCGTGGCAGCTTATGTTGCCAGCACACCGGCGTACAGCCAGACCAACGTCAACCTGTGGCACACCATACCGACGGAAACGGAAAAATTTTTCGTCGAACAGTTGATGCCAGAATTCAGCAAGAAACACGTAGATTGTAATATTGTGATTCGTAATTTAGGCGTTGAAGACCCCTCAATTATCCGCACCGGCCTTGCCGCCAGCGGCGCGGATAAGCCGAATATGTGGTGGATGGCAAGTTCGGAAACCGGCTCGTATGTCGAAGCGGACGTGTTGGCCGATGTGGACGGCTGGTTGAACGCGCATCCTGACATCAAAAACAACATTATTCCGTCGCTGCTTGAGCTCTCGTCCTATCAGGGAAAAGTGCAGAGTCTCCCCTGGATGACGAATGATACGGCGATGTGGATCAATGTGGATGCCTTCGAAAAAGCAGGCGTGCCGATTCCCTCGCAAGACCCGGAGACAACCTGGACCTGGGAAGAATTCGCTGACGCCGTGAAAAAAGTGTCGAATGACAACATGAAAGGCTATCTCGTCTCAATCGGCGGCGGCTGGGATTTCTGGTTGTTTCATGCGTGGTACGCCGCCGCAGGCGGAGATGCGACACAGATTCCGCAATTAGATAGTCCAGCGGCGCTGAAAGCAGTGAATTTTATGCGCGGCCTGGTTGACAGTGGCGTCACGTTGTTTTCCGAGCCGAATCGCGGCTGGGATGCTGCGCCCTGGTATGCCGGAAAAGTGGCGATCATGACGAACGGCCCCTGGAACTTCCCGACGCTTTCGACCTTCAAAGATTTCAAATTCACGGTCGTGCCCTTCCCGCGCGATGTGAAACCGGCCACCAATTTAGGCGGCAACCAGTTGTTCATCGGCAAAAGCGATGATCCGAAAGTGGATGCGTGCGCCTTCGCCTTTGCGGAATACATGCTGACGGATGCGTTTCAGGTGGCGTTCCAGAAACAGTCCGGCAACCTGCCGGTCACGACAAGCGCGTCAACTGGCGCAGAGTATCAAGAACATGTGAAAGCCTACCCGTTTTTGGCGGGCTTTGTGAATCAGATTCCTTATGGCGTTGCGCGGCAGCCGATTCCGACGTTCAATGAAATCAGCACCGTCTTCTCGACCGCCTGGGATGATGTCATGGTCAATAAAAAAGGCGTGGAAGAACGCTTCAAAGCCGCACAGGAAGAAGCCGCTCAATTTCTGAATTAACCGCACCAGAACCGAGAATCTATGGGCAGGCCGTGTGACGCATGGCCTGCCTGACAACAAAGGACGCACAATGGCAACGTCGAATTTTATGCTGAAAGGCAAAAAACATCTCGCGGGCTTTCTGTTCGTGCTGCCCGCAACCGTGCTGGTCGGGATTTTTCTTGTGTATCCGATCATCTTTTTGATCTATGTCAGTTTCCATAAATGGGGCATTCTCGGCACGCCTAAATTTGTGGGGTGGGATAACTATCTGTTTTTAATGAAGGACGCTCGTTTCTGGAAAGCGGTCTGGGCGACCATCTATTACGCCGTGCTTGCCGTGCCTGCTCAAATCGCGTTAGGGCTGTTTCTGGCCATCTTGCTGAATAAAAAAATTTTTGGTCGCGAGATTTTTCGCACGATCTTTTTTATTCCAATGGCCATGTCGTTTGTCGCGGCAGGTATTCTTTTCAACTGGATTCTGACCACCACCCCGATGATGGGATTTTTGCCGAAACTCTTCGAATCGTTTGGACTCTCCTTTCCGCAATGGCAAACCAATAACCCGAACTGGGCGATGGTGATGATCGTCTTGATGAATACGTGGAAATCTTCCGGCTACACGATGGTCATCTATTTAGCGGGGTTGCAGAGCATTAATATTTCCTATTACGAAGCGGCGCAGATTGACGGCATTGAACCCGGCTGGGAACGATTCCGCTATATTACCTGGCCGCTGTTAGCGCCGACGACCTTTCTGCTCGTTGTCACCACCACCGTCTTCACGGTCAGAGGCTTTGAGCCGATTTACGTCATGACCGCAGGCGGGCCAGCCGGAGCGACAAGCACGCTCGTCTATTACGTTTATAATAAATTCCCGAATTTGATGGGCACGTCCTCGGCGGCAGCGACCGTGCTGATGGGCGGCGTCTTGCTGCTCACCGTCGCGCAATTTGCCGCGAATCGCCGCAAAGAAACCTATTTTTAAGACATAAAGAGCTATCCATGTGCGTCGGAACGGTCGTTTCGACCCACGCTATAGCAGGGGGGGATTCCAGATGAAAGAGAATTATGGGGTCACGTATGTGTTGCTGATTGTCTTAGCCGTGCTGTTTATCTTTCCATTCGTCTATTTAGTCGGTGGTTCGTTGAAGTCGAATCAGGAAGCGTTGACAAACCCTGACAAGGTGCTGCCGTCCGAATATCACTGGGAAAATTTTGCCAAAGTCTCGGAAGTGCTTGATATCAAGCGCCAAACGCTGAATTCTTGCGTGATGACCTTCTCCGTGACCATCGGTCAGATTATCATTTCTGCGTTAGCGGGTTACGCCTTTGCGCGGATCAAATTCTTCGGGCGCGACGTGTTGTTTATCATCTTTTTAGCCACGCTGATCGTACCGTTCGAGCTACTGTTCGTCCCGTTGTATATCATGATTGCCAAATGGGGCTGGATTAACACGTATTGGGGCTTAATTCTGCCAAGTTTAGGCAATCCGTTCGCGATTTTCATTTTCCGCCAATTCTTTCTGACCGTGCCGACAGAATTGGAAGAAGCGAGTTCGATTGACGGCGCAGGCTATCTGCGAACGTTCTTCGAATTGATGCTGCCGCTTTCCGGCCCGGCCATTGCATCGGTCTTCATTCTGACCTGGTTAGCGGAATGGAGCACGCTGCTCAAGCCGCTCCTCTTTACCACGTCAAAAGAGATGTACACGCTGCAAGTCGGCCTGAACTTTCTGAATCGCGGCGCACAGGTCACGACGCCGACGATAGCCTGGCTGCTCGCAGGCATCACGCTTGCCAGCCTTCCGGCGATTGCGATGTTCCTCGTACTGCAAAAACGTTTTGTGGAAAGCATCGCTCAGACAGGCTTAAAATAACCTCGCTTGCTGTCGGTCGAAATTGGAGTTTCGACCGACAGCATAGCGCATGAAAATTCTATTTTCACGGAGAACATTTCCAAGATGGCTGTCAAAAATCAGGTACAGTTGATTACTTATCCCGATTCATTAGGCGGGAATTTACAAACATTGAATACGATGCTGCGTACCCATTTCGCCGATATTTGCCCCGGCGGAGTGCATATTCTTCCGCCGTTCCCCTCTTCCGGAGACCGGGGCTTTGCGCCGTTGACCTATTTGGAGATCGAGCCGAAATTCGGAACATGGGAAGATATTCGCGAGATCGGCGAACAATTCGACGTGCTGCTTGATCTGATGGTCAATCATATTTCCCGGCAATCTGCGTTTTTTCAGGATTTCCTCAAAAAAGGCCGCGCTTCGGAATATGCCGATCTCTTTATCACATTAGATAAATTATGGCCGGATGGGACGCCGAAGAGCGAAGACCTGTCAAAAATTTTCCTGCGCAGAACGCATCCGTATTCCACATTTACCATCGAAGCAACCGGACAGAAAGAGACCGTCTGGACGACATTCGGCAAACACGAACCGTCGGAACAGATTGACATGGACATGAATTCCGCGATGGCGCGGAAACTGCTCGCAGATTTTCTCGTTAATTTCAGCCGCAACAACGTCAAAATCGTTCGGCTCGATGCAGTTGGATATATTGTCAAAAAATTAGGGACAAGCTGCTTTTTTGTAAAGCCCGAAATCTACCAATTTCTTGATTGGATTACGGAACTCGCGCATTCATTCGGCCTCGAATTGCTCCCGGAAGTTCACGCGCATTATTCAACCCAATACGAATTGGCCGAACATGGCCACTGGATTTACGATTTTATTCTGCCGTACACCGTGCTGCATACCCTGTTCACCCGGTCGAGCGTCAAACTGCGCCAATACCTCAAAGAGCGGCCTCAGAAGCAATTTACCATGCTGGACTGTCACGACGGCGTGCCAGTTAAGCCGGATATGAACGGCCTGTATGCCAGCGAAGACGCAAAGGCGGTCGTCGAAACCTGCTTGAAACGCGGATCGAACCTCAGCCGCGTCTTTTCTCCGGCGCACCAAGACCCCGACGGCTTCGACGTGCATCAAATTAGAGGCACGTATTATTCGATGCTCGATGGCAACGATGACGCTTATCTCGCGGCGCGAGCAATCCAGTTTTTCACGCCCGGCATTCCACAAGTCTATTATGTCGGCCTGCTCGCCGGGAAAAATGATGAGGAGAATATCAAAGCGACGGGCGACGGACGCGAAATCAATCGCCACAATTTCAGCGTGGCCGAAATCGAAACTGCGCTTCAGCAAGAGGTCGTGCAGCGACTCTTAAAACTGATCCGTTTCCGTAACGAATACCCGGCCTTTAACGGTGACTTTGCCCTCTTAGACAGCGATGACCGCGAAATTGCGCTCCGCTGGACGCTTGGCGAAACGACCTGCCAACTGTATATCGAATTGACCACCTACCAGGCCACAATTACGTACACCGCCCAAGACGGAACGCCGCAGGAATATCGCATTTAACCAAGCCATTGCCAGGAGCGCCAACGCTCTGCTTTGGCCTTGCGTTCTTCATCAATAGCAACTCGCTAACACAAACCTTGATGTAGACCTCACAGGTTTAAAAAACCTGTGAGGTCTGAAATCCAAACGCCAATAACTACGCAGCCACGTGGACTTCCGTGCCGGAAATCGCCTTGACTTATGCCAATCTGTCGGGGACGGCAGGAAGGAGCGTTTTCGTGCAGAAAAATATTGACGCTGTCATATCTGCTCGATATGCGTATTTCCCGGTTGTTATCGAAGGCGAACTCATCCAGTTCAAAGATATGTTTTCGCTTGACATGCCAGCGTTCCATCCCCATCCTTGAGAAAAGGAGGAATCGTCGTTATGAAAACTGCAACGGCTATCCGTTCAATCGAAATCGCTGAAGATATTCTTGACTCTGCGCGGCTGACTATCGAAGAATCGTTTACAGCCGCCGAAAGATCAACGATGGGCAGTAAGCGTTTCTGGAAATTGGCGAGTCGCATTCACATTGAAAGATGGCGATGCGTATGACGTTGATTATCTTGACTCTCATTAGAGATAACGGCAAGTAAAAAGGTCGCAACATGAGCAGCATAAACGACATGACATCTCGTATCATTTATGCTGTCTTATGCAATCACCATGAGAGAACGAAACCGGTGTCCGCATCATCCAGGGTATATTCTTAAAACATTATACCTGCTACCGCTTTCTTTAACGATTACTGCATTAGCGAGTATTTTAAATGTGTCTCGCAAAGCGATCTCTGCGATTATCAATGAACGGAAAGCGATTACGCCGGAAATGGCGTTACGGCTCGCGCAAGCGTTTCCCAATGCCACGCCAGAAAGTTGGCTGACGTTGCCGCGGAATTATGATTTGTGGCAGGCGGCTCATACCTCGTCTGATTGGAAAATGGTTCATGCTGTTCAGAACGATTTCTATCAAACTACCGAAGCAATTGCCGCTCATTGAAAAGTATATGTCAAATCTAAAGGAATCCTCATGAACACGCCATTTCAGCAACTCTGCCTCATGTATCTGACCGAACTGCGCGAGGCGCGTCAACATGCCCTCGCAACCGATGAACTTTCGCTCCGTCCGGCGTTAGACCGCTTCTTGAAGGCGGTGGCAGAGCAGATCGGGCGTCCGGTCGTTTTTCTGAGCGAGGCGAAAAAGATTGCATCCGGCAGACCGGATTTCACCGCCACCGTGAATGGGCTGCCGATTGGCTATGTCGAGGCCGAAGCGTATGACGTTGACTTGAAGAAACTGACCGGTCATGCGAAAGAACAGAATGACCGTTTTCACGCCAATCTCGATAATTTTCTGTTGACGAATCATCTCAAATTCATCTTGTATGTTAGCGGGAAAGAGGCAGGAGACGCTACGTTGCCTGCCCCGCCTCAGCATGGGAAAATTTCAGTGTCGTCAGATCAGGCAGAAGTATTATCAACGCTTTTGACGCAATTCATGCAGGGAAAATGGGCAAGCATCGCCTCGCCGAAAGAGTTAGCGGCGCATCTCGCCCGCCGCGCCCGTCAGATTCGGAACGAAGTCGCCGCTGTGCTGCGCGATCCGGCAACGAAAAACGGCGAAGTCTATGAACATTACGAGGCGGTCAAAGCGACGCTGCTCCCGGAAATCCGCGAAGAAGAATTCGCCGGATTGTACGCGCAAACCATCGCCTACGGCCTGTTTGCGGCGCGGTGCATGACGCTCTCCGGCGCGACGTTCACGCGGGACGCCGCCGCGAAACTGATTCCGAAAACCAATCCGTTTTTGCGCAAACTCTTCCAGCGCATCGCGACAAACGATTTGGATGATCGAATAGCGTGGATTGCCGACGACACGGCGCAACTGCTCGCGCAGGCGCAAATGGCTGAGATTTTGGCGGAATTTGGGAAACAGACCGGACGCGAAGACCCGGTCGTGCATTTTTACGAAACGTTTCTCGCCGAATACGATCCGACGGTGCGGGAAACGCGGGGCGTCTATTACACGCCGGAGCCAGTCGTCTCGTACATCGCCCGTTCACTCGATGCGCTGCTGAAAACGCGCTTCAATAAGCCGAAAGGCTTGGCGGACGAGAAGACGCTGATTCTCGATCCGGCGACCGGCACGGGGAGTTTTTTATTCGAAGTCGTCCGGTTGATTCACCAGACCGTCACCAGCACAATGGGACTTGGCGCGTGGAGCGACTATGTCGAACACCGCCTGCTGCCGCGCTTGTTCGGGTTCGAACTCCTGATGGCGCCGTATGCGGTCGCGCATCTCAAACTTGGCCTGCTGTTGCAGCAATTGCACTATAGTTTTCAGGAGACGCAGCGGCTTGGCATTTACCTGACCAACACGCTGGATGACGCCGTTTTAAAATCCGAAGCGTTAGGATTGACAAAATTTATTGTTGAAGAAGCCGACACTGCCGCAACCATTAAAAAAGAACGTCCGATTCTGATTGTGTTAGGCAATCCGCCCTATTCCACCCATTCCGCTAATCGCAGTGAACAACAGGTTCTCATTCAGGAGGGATTTCAATACTCTGTTAAATCCAGTGGCGGCATTGGTGGTTCGCACAGAAGAGCTGGGAAACTCGGCGCGAAAATCATGCTGAAAACCTTTATCGGCAAGTTGATCGAAGATTATAAATTCGTTGACGGAAAACCGCTTGGCGAGCAGAATTCAAAGTTATTGCAAGATGATTACGTGAAATTCATCCGCTTCGCGCAATGGAGGATCGAGCGCACAGGCGAAGGGATCGTCGGATTTATCACGAATCACGGCTATCTTGATAATCCGACCTTTCGCGGAATGCGGCAAAGTTTGATGCAGACCTTCAATGAAATTTATGTCTATAATCTGCACGGCAACAGTCGCAAAAAGGAAATCGCGCCGGATGGCGGCAAAGATGAAAACGTCTTCGACATTCAGCAGGGTGTGGCGATTATGTTCTGCGTCAAACAACAGGGCAATTCGCAGCCCACACAGGTGTATTATGCGGATTTATGGGGCAAACGCCTGAATAAAAACGAGACACTTGCACAGATGGATTGGCATTCGACGCAATGGAAAGCGTTGCAGCCATGTTCGCCGTTTTATCTCTTCGTGCCGCAAAATATTGACCTTTTGCCGGAATATGAACAAGGCTGGAAAATGACGGAGGTGATGCCGGTCAATTCGACTGGCGTCAAAACTCATCGCGATCACTTCGTCATGGATTTTGATGAAACAGCCTTAAAGAAGCGGATAATTGATTTTAGAAATTTGCAAATCTCTGATGAAGAGATTGCTCGACGTTATGAATTAGTTGATACGCGAGATTGGAGATTACATCCAAAACGGAGTTCATTAGCAACAAATCCAGACTGGGAGAAATATTTTACGAAATGCCTGTATCGTCCATTTGATATACGGCCATGTTACCATCATGAAGATGTTATTGAACTTCCAAGAAATGAGATCATGTGTAATATGGTTGGAAGAAAAAATTTAGCATTTATTGCGACACGTCAAGTTACCAATTTAGATTTTTGCCATGTATTATGTTCAAACCTTATCGCTGAAATGAAAACGTGTTCACACGATAGGGGAACGAATTTTTTTCCGCTCTACCTTTACCCTCATGGTGATACTAAACAGACCAAAAGCAAAATTCTCGGCATTGTTCCGAATTTCAGTCAGGATTTTTTATCGGCACTTGCTGAAAGACTAAAACTGCGGCAAGAACGCAAATACGGCCTGCCGGAAGGCATCGCTCCGGAAGATATTTTTCATTATGCCTACGCCATCTTTCACAGCCCGACCTATCGCGAACGCTACGCCGAATTCTTGAAAATAGACTTTCCGCGCCTGCCGCTGACGAGCGATCTTGATCTGTTTCGCGACCTCGCCGCGTTCGGCAGACAGCTTGTCGCGCTGCATCTGCTCGACGCGAAGGCTGTGCCGATTTTGCAGGACACCATCAGCCCATTCCCCGAATCCGGGACGAATCTCGTCGAGCGCGTCCGTTATGATGAGCAGACGCAGCGCGTGTTCATCAACGCCACGCAGTATTTCGACCA
This sequence comes from Candidatus Moduliflexus flocculans, assembly GCA_000739515.1. Lineage (GTDB taxonomy): Bacteria > Moduliflexota > Moduliflexia > Moduliflexales > Moduliflexaceae > Moduliflexus > Moduliflexus flocculans. The sequence continues at coordinate 253,201 of DF820460.1, read as the reverse complement.
CGTGCCGCCGGAAGCGTGGGTGTTTCATGTCGGCGGCTATCAGGTCTGCGAGAAATGGCTGAAAGACCGCAAAGAGCGGAAATTGACGATTGACGACATCGAACATTATCAACAAATCGTCGTGGCGCTGTTGGAAACGATTCGCCTGATGACGGCGATTGACGAACGGATTACGGGGTTTCCGATCACATGAATGGCAAGATCACAGGCCATCGCGTGCGATATTACGGATGACGTGAAAGACCTGGTTTCGCGCAAGACTGAAGAGATTGTTCACGAGTTAGAGAAAGCGGCGGACACATTTATCGCGGATGTGCTGGTTGAAAAGGAGCGCAATCTGCAACAAATCAAAACAATGCTGAATGATAAGCACTATCATAAAACCCGGATAGAAGATGTCATGCGATTGATAGACAATGACATCGCATCATTAAAACAGTAGGCGAATAATTTGGTCCCCGCGCCCTGCGGGATTGACTGCTGCCCGTGTTGATGGATGGGAGGGGAATTTGATGAAGGATGAAGAATTGGTAGAACTTCGCGCGATTCGTCATGAAATTTCATTGGAATTCGGACATGATATTCACCGCTACGTGGCATACTTGCAATGCCAGGAAGAAGAATACCGCGTCCAAATTCGCAACGCTGAACGAATGCTCGCGACGCAGGAAACGTATTCGGACAATCCGCCGCTTCGGAAGGCTGCGTAAGACAACGATCTCTCGCATGATGAATAACAGTTCGACCTCACAGGTTTTCAAAACCTGTGAGGTCTGAAATCCGAGCGCCAATAACTACGCAGTTTTCACGCGGACTTCCTTTCCGGAAATCGCAACGGCGTCAGCTTTTCCGGCGACGCGCACAGTCGCGCCGGGGATCGGTTCGCTCAGGGTGAGGAGCACGTCATTGCCCTCGCGTTTTGCGGTAATCGTGACGGTGCGTCCGTCGTCATATAGATCAACGCGAGCCGCGCCGGTGATGTTATACAGATGCAGTTCTAAATTGTCGAAACTGCTGCGGAGCGGGGCGTTTTCCACTTGCCCCATCGGCACAATCGAATTCTCGCGAATCCACAGCGGCACGGTCAGATAATCCACCATTTCTTTCACCCATTGCCCGCCCTGTTTGCGCTCATTCGTCCAGAAATTCGTCCATTCGCCTGCCGGAAGATAATAATGCGCCGCGCCGGCGGCGTTGAAAATCGGCGCGACTAAGAGCGAGTCGCCGAGCATGTACTGGCGGTCGAGATAGAGGCAGGTCGGGTCATCCGGGAATTCTAACAGCATCGGGCGCAAGACCGGCGTCCCGCGATCATGCGCGGTTTTGCAGCAGCTATACAGATACGGCAGCAGGCGGTGTCTCACTTTCGTGAAATGCCGCAGCACGTCCACCGATTCTTCGTCGAAATTCCAGGGGACGCGATAACTGCTGTCGCCATGCAAGCGGCTGTGCGACGAAAGCAAACCGAACGCGATCCAGCGTTTATACACATCCGCATCCTGCCCGTAGAAGCCGCCGATGTCATGACTCCAGAAGGCAAATCCGGAGAGCGCAAACGAGAGGCCGCCGCGCAGTTCCGCCGCCATCGAAAGGTAATTTGCCGCGCAATCTCCTCCCCAATGCACCGGGAACTTATGCGAACAAGCGGTTGCTGACCGCGCAAACACGAGCGCGTCGCCTTTGCCACGCACTTCTTCCAGCACCTCAAACACGACCTGATTATAGAGCAGCGTGTACATGTTGTGCATCGCTTTGCCGCTCTGACCGTTGAAATAGACGGCGTCTTCCGGCGCGCTTTCCGCGAAATCGGTTTTGAACGTATCCGCGCCCATCGCCATCAGCATTTTGAGCTTGTCCGCATACCAGCGGCAGGCGGCGGGATTCGTGAAATCCACAAACGCAAGCCCCGGCTGCCACCAATCAATTTGATACACATCGCCGTTCTGACGTTTCAGGAAATAGCCGTTTTCCACGCCTTCCGCGAACAGCGAGGAGAGTTCGGAGACATACGGATTGATCCACAAACAGATATGCAAGCCTCTCGCTTTCAGGCGTTGCAACATTTCTTCCGGCTGTGGGAAGGCATCGCGATCCCATTCAAAATCGCACCAGTGCCGCTCTTTCATCCAGTAACAGTCAAAATGAAATACCGTCAGCGGCAGATCGCGTTTTTCCATCCCTTCGATATGTTCGGTGACGATCTCTTCGTTATAGACGGTCGTGAACGAGGTGGTGAGCCATAAACCGAGTGACCATTTCGGCACGAGCGGCGGGCGTCCGGTGACGAAGGTATAGCGTTCCAGCACATCTTTCGGCGTCGCGCCGTAAAACAGATAATAATCCAATTCGTTGCCCGGCACGGTAAAACGCACCGCGCTGACCTCCTCGGTTGCGGCCTCGAACTCGACTTTATCCGACGAATTCACCAACACGCCGTAGCCTTTGCTGCTCATGTAAAACGGCACGTTTTTATAGCCCATGTCCGACGTCGTGGCGTAGTCGCCGTTCCAGATTTCGACATGCTGGCCGTTACGGATGAAGGGCGAGAAGCGTTCCCCCATGCCGTACACGTATTCATCCGGCGCGATCATCAGCTTTTCCCCCATGTACTCGCCGGAAAGCGTCTGCGCCCATCCCATGCCGTCATGCGGGCTGCTGGTAACGATGTTGCCCGCGTCATTCAAAAATTCGATTTTCCAGGGGCTTTTCGTGATTTTCGCCGTCACGTTCCCGGAAGTGACTAACAGGCAATCCTTCTGGTCTTCGATTTTCAGCGGATGATACTGGCTGTTGTCAATCGGATATTTCCCGTCCGCCTGCTTGCCCTGCGCATGATGCGTCGTTTTGACATGAATGACATCGGGGGCGGGCGAAGAGAGTTCGACCGTCAGAATCATGCCGTGCACTTTAATCACATGGCCGCCCGGCTGGCGCGGGTCGCGGTGGCGATAAATGCCGTGAGCGAGCAATCTCCGTTCGTTATAGGTGTATTCATACACCTCGTCAATCGAGGAATATGTGACCCCTTTGGCTAAGGCATACGAGCCGTGCGTAATTCGCATAAGAATCTCCTTTGGCGCGAAATCAAGACCTCACAGGTTTTCCAAACCTATGAGGTCTGAGTTTAAATGTTCGGATTCGGGACATAACTTCCGCCCCGACATTGTTTGAGGTAGTTTAACGCATGCACTTGGCCGGTCATCTCCAAATCGTCGCGATAGACCGGGTCATGCCAACCTTCGATGTCAATATTGCCTTGATACCCGTGCCGCCGCAGTTCGCTGATGATTTCTGTCCAATTGCTGTCGCCGAAGCCGGGCGTACGATGAAACGCGAATTGTTTCGAGCCACCGATGCCATAACGCCGGACCACATCCCAATGAATCGTGGCGTCTTTGCCATGTACATGGAAGATTTTCGGCGTCCATTCGCGAAGTTGCGGCAGCGGGTCAACCAGCGCGACCAATTGATGGCACGGCTCCCATTCAAGGCCGAGATTCTCAGACGGCACGGCGTCGAACAGCAATTTCCAGGATTCGGGATGATGCGCGAGATTCCAGTCGCCGCTGTTCCAATTGCCGTCCATCGAGCAATTCTCCAACGCGATCCGTACGCCGCGATCTTCGGCGCGTTTCGTTAATTCGCTGAATACAGCTTTAAAACGGGGCAGCGATTCGGGAATTGGCTTGCCGCGCAGCCTGCCAGTAAAGCCGGTCACAAGATTCGTGCCGAACAGATGCGCATGATCAATCAGTTGTTCCCATCCTTTCAAGGTGTCGAGGTCTATTGGTGTTTGCTCAAGCGGATTGCCGAAGATGGACACGCAACTTATCATCGCGCCGGAATCCGCCAGTGCGTCCTGAACACGTTTGGCAAGCTCGGCTAAATCGGTCGCGCCTAATGTTTGCCAGAAGGTAATCGCGAAACTTTCGAATCCATGCGGCAAAATCTGACGGATGTAGGCATCGGTCTGCGCGCCGCCCTGAATGAGCGTGCCGATGCGGATTTGTTCTTTTATCGTGTTATTGTTCATGATGTAATTTTTAAAGGCAATTCGTACCGCCGAGTCCTCGTCGGCATGATAAATATTTCTGCCGACGAGGACGTCGGCGGTACGAGACTCATATAAAAATATAATGGAGTGAAATTGTGACTGTTAATACCTGATATTGACCTTTTTCCCTGTCGCGGCGCTTTCGATGGCGGCGTGAACCATTGCCAGGCTTTTGATGTTGTCCGTGCAGATTGTTTGCGGAATTTTGCCATGCTGCACGCAATCAAGAAAATTGTGAATCACTCCCGCGTGACCGGTATGGCTGAGTTTCGGCACATCTGACAGTTCGACGAGGCGTTGTTCTCGAATAAAACCTTCCGTGCCGGTCACGACTTCGCCACTAATGTCATCGCCGCCGTCCCAGAGCGCCGTGCCGCGTTCGCCAATTGCCCGCCAGCCGCATTCCCAGGTCGTGTTCATCCCTTCTGCGCACCAACTGCCGCGATAGGTAAAAATGATGCCATTTGTCATTTCGAAAATTGCGACTGCCGAAGCGTCGTGCTGATACCATGAGCCGGCAGGATTCCATTCATGGCAATAGACCGATACCGGGTCTGCGCCGGAAATGTAACGCGCCTGATCAAAGGAATGAATCGCCATGTCGAGCAGCAACACATGTTCCATCTGATCGCGGAATCCGCCGAAATGCGCCCCTAAATAGAAATCGGCGTTCAGCGTGGTCAACGCGCCGATCTGCTGCGAGGCGAGCAGTTGCCGGAAGCGGACGATCCCATCTAAAAATTGGCGGTTCTGCATCACCGCATACAATTTGCCGCTCTGCTGCGCGGCGGCGAGCATTTTGCGGGCGTTCGCCATTGTGTCCGCCATCGGCTTTTCGCCGAGGACGTGGCAGCCGCGTTTCAGCGCTTCCAACGTGACATGAATATGCGCTTCCGGCACGGTGCAATCGAAGACGATATTCGCGCCCGATTCTTCGATGACATGCCCGACATCCGTGCCGATATAGGCTTGCGACAGTTGAAATGATTGCTGGACGGCGAGCGCGTTCTCGCGATTCAAGTCAACCAACCCGACGATGGTCAGTCCGGGATAATTTTCCACCGCTTGCAGCCAATTCCGGCTGATTCCGCCGCATCCTGCAAGCACGACGTTCAATTGAGACTGTTTTTTCATAATTTAAGACCGAAACCTCACAGGTTTTTAAAACCTGTGAGGTTTTATCGAATTATCCTTTCAAGCCCGACGCCGTGACACCCTGCGTCAGGGTGCGCTGGAAAATCAGGAAAAAGACGATGCACGGCAGCGACAGAATCAGCCCGGCGGCGCTTTGCAGGTTGATATTGGTCGTATATTGCCCGCGCATCTGCAAGACGGCGAGCGGCAGCGTCTGCACTTTCTCCGAAATCAGGAAGATCATGGAGAGGAAAAAATCGTTCCAACTCCAGATAAAAAAGAAGACGAACAACACCGACAGCGTCGGCATGATAAGTGGCAGGATGATTTTAAACAGCACGTAAAGCTTGCCCGCGCCATCAAGCTCCGCCGCTTCGACAAAATCTTTCGGAAATTCCCCCATCACGGTCGCCAGCAGATACGTGCCGAACGACAAAAACGCGGCGGTCAGGCTGAGAATCACGGCTAATTTCGTATTATACAATTTCACCACACGGAACATGTAATATAATGGATACACCAGCGATTCCTGCGGCAGCATAATCGCAATCATGAAAAAGAGGAGAAAAAACGTCCTGCCGCGTATCCGGCCAATCCCAAGCGCGTAGCCATTCAGCAGCGAAAGCGTCACGGCGATAATCGCGGTCGGGATGCTGATCGTCGCGCTATTCCATAAGCGTTGCAGAAATTTCAGTTTCGTGGCAACAGTTTGAATTGGCTCCCAATGAAAGGCGGTTGGAAGCCCAAACGGGCCGCCCGCGTAAAATTCCTGTTCGCTTTTAATCGCGTTAATGCCTAACATCAACAGCGGAAAAAGCATGACTAACAACAAGCCAGAGAGGAGAACCAACACGGCGATAGTAATCAGTTGTTTTCGTACACGCATTGACTTCCAGCGTCAGCGCATAGGCTTCCCTACGCAGCGGCGCGTTCCCGTTTTGATTGAATTGAAACAAAGATAATCGCCACCACTAAAATAATCGCGCTCAGGATCGTGGCGACAGCCGAGCCATAGCCGACCTGACCACGCTCGAAAAAGTTTTTAAATGAAAAATACCCGGCCACGCTGGTGGCATTTCCCGGCCCGCCCATCGTCATGGCATACACCGGGCCGAAGATTTTTAAGGCGTCAATCATCGTGGTCAGCACCACCACGTAAATTTCCGCCCGGATTTGCGGAACCGTAATATACACGAAGACATTCCACCAATTCGCCCCATCAATCGCGGCAGATTCCTGCAACTGCGGATCAATGCGCTGCAAGGCGGCCATGAAGATGACAAGCGGGTAGCCGATCTGAAACCAGATCATCATGATCATGATCGAATACATCGCGAGTTTCGGGTCACCTAACCAGTTCATCGCAGGCAGGCCGACGGCTTTTAACGCCCAGTTCGCCGCGCCCCAGTTCGGATGAAAAATCCATTTCCAGGTGTAGGCGGAGACGACGATGGTGATGACTTGCGGCAGATAAAACCCGGCGCGGAAAAAATTGGCGGTGCGCTGCCCGACATGTTTCGACACCACGTCGAAAATCAGCGTCGCTAAAAACATCGCCACAATCGTCGGCACGACGGTCATGGCAATAATCAGCAGCAGGTTATTTTTAAACGAAATCCAGAAGACTTTATCATGAATCGCTTTGGCGTAATTAGCGATGCCGATGAATTTCGGGACGCCGACACCCGACCATTCGGTAAAACTGATGCTGATATTCGTCATGAACGGGATCACGATAAACAGCATAAAAACAAACAAACCCGGCAGTAAAAACAGATAATACTCGCGTTGATTGCGTCGTTCCAGGTTGTGCATGAGGCGTGTTCCTTTGAAAAAGAATGAAAATGCGGTGTTTGATAACCCCATCGTAGAGACGCCCCGGTGGGGCGTCTCCATCTTGCGGCAAGATTTACTTCCTGATGTTACGCAGCGCCGCCGACAATTCCCCTCCTGGGAGGGGCAAGGGGTGGGTTCGTCCGTGAGTGATTGCTCGTGTCAAGAACCC
>DF820460.1:241441-245875 GCA_000739515.1 Candidatus Moduliflexus flocculans | reverse complement strand
ACAATTCCCCTCCTGGGAGGGGCAAGGGGTGGGTTCGTCCGTGAGTGATTGCTCGTGTCAAGAACCCACCCCCAACCCCTCCCCGGAGGGGAGTGTGCGGTCATTCGTCTCGAATCGGCTGCGTAACATGAGTTACTTCTTATAGCTGTCGTATTCAGTACTAATCGTATTCAGGAAATCATCAACGCTGACGCTGCCAGCCAGAAGCCCTTGCAGGCCGCCGCCAAGCGTTTCCATAAAATTCGGCACTGGCCAATCTGGGTAGAACGCTAAGGCGTCGCCTTTTACCAACTGGCTGAACAATTCGTTCAACTTTTTGATTTTTGGGTCTTCGATAGCAGAAAGATCGGCGTTTACCGGGATGCCGCCCTGATTTGCCATCAACGTTTGCGCTTCTTTGCCCAGCACAAGATCAAGATAATCGTAGGCGAGGTCTTTGTTTTTGGCTTTCGCTGGAACGCAGAAGACGTTGCCGCCCGAACCGGTATTCAGGGATTTGCCAGGCATCACAAACACGTCCCAGTTGAATTTGGCATTGTCCATAACGACTTTATACAGCCAACTTCCGGTCAGCAGCATCGGATATTTCTGTTCCGTATGAAAACCAGGATTCGAGGCGTCATAATCCATGCCAGTCACGTTTGGATCGAAGTATCCTTTTTTGATGTAATCAACGAATTTTTCTGTGCCGAAACGGAACGGTTCGCTCTTGAGGTCAACGTCTTTCGCAACCATCTGATAATCGTTCGCTAATTTGCGGTCGGCTTTATACAGCACCAATTCGAACCAGTTATGCGTGGCCGGCCATTGTGACGCGCCACCTAACGTCATCGGCACGATGCCGTTCGCAACGAACGCATCGGAGACTTTTTCGAATTCCTCCAGCGAGGTAGGCTCTTTCAGATTAAATTTGTCGAACATATCTTTGTTGTAATAGACCATGACAAATTCGCCGTAGGTCGTGATGCCCCACAGGTCGCCCGCGCCCATCAAGCCTTCTGCATTGTAACGGCAGGTCGCCTGAATCGAAGGACTCATGATTTTATCCCAGCCGCGTTCTTTCGCGACGGCTTCGAGATTGGTCAGCAGGCCATCTTTGACATACTGTCCGGCAGTTGCGTTGCCTTTATTAATCAACATGACATCCGGCGCTTCATCGCTGTTCAACACCATGCGGGCAGTTGTCTGCATATCTTCGAACGTCTTCAGTTCGAATAACACTTCAACGTCAGGATGAGCGGCTTTGAACGTCTCGATTGCGGCGTGCCATGAGGCGGCCATCGCGTTATCGCGTTCCCAGAACCAGATTTTGAGTTGTTTTTTGTCTGCGGCAAAACCGGGAAGACTGATCATGACGCACAATGCAATAGATACTGCAACGGTGAACACCATTTTCCACTGTTTACTCATGGGCTTGTCCCTCCATGTTGGTTCCGCCGACATACGCGCATTGAACACACGTATCCGGCGCGAACAAATATGCTGATAACGATGATTTGACTAAGACAATTCGAACGTCAGCATCAACATAAAAAAGCAGGACAAAAATTACAATGAGAATTTTGAATGGAAAATATGGGATTTTTGATCAGGCGTGTTCGTCTTCAGCCACAACGCCGAGCGAAAAGGAGTTCGATTCCCGGTATTGTTTGGGGCTGAGGCCGAAATATTTTTTGAATTGATTAGAAAAATAAAGCGGATCGTCATAGCCAATTTCGTAAGCGATCTCTTTGATTGGCAAGGAAGAAGTCGAAAGCAGATTCGCACTCCAGGTCAGCTTTTGTTTATGAAAATAGGTCATCGGCGAGACTTTGATATGGCGGGAAAAGAGGCGGCGCAAATGAATATCGTTCACGCCTAAGTAGTCGCACACATCTTTCATCTGCAACTGGCAGTGCAGATTTTTCTGCATAAAGGCCAGCGCATGTTCTAACAACGACGGCAGCGACGGTTGCAGAGATTGGCCTAAAAACAGGAGAATTTGATAGGCTAAGACGCTGGCTCGCATGTCAACATCCGGCGGGTCTTCATCCAACAGCCGCGTCATCTGGCGCAGCAGCGCCTCGAACTGGCGCGGACGCTGTATGCGCACGACCTGTTCCTGCCAGAGATTGACCGAACGGAGCAAGTTTTCCAACACTGAGCCAGTCAGCCAGACATAACGTTTCGAGAGCGAACCGGCGGGTCCGGTGTGATCAGCATCGGGAAAATCACCGCGAATAAAATAGACTTCGCCCGCCTCAACAAGGCGTTCTTTCCGCCCGTTCGTCAACGTGACATTGCCGGAACGAATATATTCGATTCCCAACACATTTGCCTGCGTCTGGCGCTTCAGCCCCTCATTTTCGAACCAGCGGCCATGCCCGGCAAACAAGACGATTAACGGCTGCGCGAAAATACGCGAAAGATGCGAGACATCAATATAACTTGGACTGGCGGGATCGGCGACAAAAAGTTCATGAAAATGATCCGTCCGCACCCAGATATGCTCGTGTTTGGTCGCGTCTTTATGAAGAATACGTTTATACCCCATAGCCTATTTCCTGAAAACCCTCGCGTCGCGATATATTCCCACGACCTGGAACGCAGGTGATCCCGTCAGGATTGTTACGTTCTATTTGTCTTCCCTTCGACAAGCTCAGGGAGCGCCGATGTCCGTTCCCTGAGCTTGTCGAAGGGAACGTTTCGGATAGAATTTACCAGCCCTGCATTTCAGCCGCCTCGAAAAAACATATCGCCTTCTGAAATTCCCCCTACAAAACCAATCTGCGGGAAAATTGTCAAGGCTTTTATGAAATCCGCTTCTCCGATTTTTTCGCCGCCACCCTGTCAATCTCTTGATGATTTTCCGCCGAATAACTTGACAACCCTGCGTTACGTCCATATTTCGGTCAGATTATGATACGAATACTTGGGATTGAAACTTCATGTGACGATACCGCCGCCGCCGTTGTTGCGGACGGGCAGACGATTTTATCCAATATTATTTCCTCGCAAAACGAATTCCACGCCAAATACGGCGGAATCGTGCCGGAAATCGCCTCGCGCAAGCATGTCGAACTGATTTTGTACGTGATCCAGGAAGCGCTCGATAAGGCGAGCGTCACAGCGGAACAACTCGACGCGATTGCGGTCACGAATCGCCCTGGCCTCGTCGGCTCGTTGTTAGTCGGGCTGTGCGCGGCGAAAAGTTTAGCCTATTGCTACCAGAAGCCGTTGATCGGCATCAATCATCTATTAGGCCATGTGTACGCCAATTTCCTGACGCATCCGCATTTGGAAGCGCCGCATTTGTCGCTGACCGTCTCCGGCGGGCATACGCTGATTATGCGCGTCGCGTCGCCAACGCAGTATGAAATTCTCGGCTCGACGGTGGATGATGCAGTTGGCGAAGCGTATGACAAAGTCGCGAAATTCCTCGGCCTCGGTTTTCCCGGCGGTCCGATTATTGATAACATGGCGAAAACCGGCAATCCGGACGCGATCGAATTTCCCAGCCCGCTGATACATTCTGACGACCTGAATTTCAGTTTCAGCGGCTTAAAAACGGCGGTGATTCGCTACGTCAACGATGAACAGGCCGCAGGCCGCGAGATCAATTATCCCGATGTCGTCGCGAGTTTCCAGAAAGCCGCGATTCGCGTGCTGGTCAAAAAGGTCATCAGCGCGGCCAAAGAACAGCGCGTTTCCACCGTAACGCTCTCCGGCGGCGTGGCCGCCAACAGCGCCTTGCGCGAGACGCTGATTCAGGACGCGCAGCGGGCGGGCATTGCGGTCTATTATCCGCCGCTCGTGATGTGCACCGACAACGGCGCGATGATCGCGGGCGTGGCGTATCATCTGTATCAGCAAGGCGTCCGCAGCGACTGGCATCTCGGCGCATACGCGAATCTGCCAGAATAAAATATTTCAACTCCTGTAACATGTAAAAAATACGTTCGTGGTAGAGACCTCACAGGTCTTCGAGACCTGTGAGGTCTGAGTCGAAGTTATTTTTAGATTTTACTCTGGATAAAAAAATGCCTAAATCCCCTCGTATTCTCAATAATATCAATGATTCCGCATTACAAGACACTGTCGTCATTTTGCGCAATGGCGGCGTCATCGTTTGCGCCACCGACACCGGTTATCTGCTCGGCGTGGATGCGCTAAACCTTTACGCCGTGCAAAAAGCGTACACCATCAAAGGCCGCTCGTTCAAGAAGCCGATGCACGTCGTCGTCGCTGACATCGAAATGGCGCAGACCATCGCGGAATTTTCGCCGCTTGCGCAACAGGTGTTTGATCAATTTTTGCCAGGTGCGTTAACGGTCGTGCTCTTCAAAAAACCGATTGTGCCGGACTTGCTCGTCAGCGGATTGCCCGGTATCGGCATCCGCATTCCGCAAAACGATTTTTTGCTTGAGCTTGTGCGAACGGCGAACATGCCGATAA
>DF820460.1:239215-241405 GCA_000739515.1 Candidatus Moduliflexus flocculans | reverse complement strand
ATCGGCATCCGCATTCCGCAAAACGATTTTTTGCTTGAGCTTGTGCGAACGGCGAACATGCCGATAACCGCCACCAGCGCGAATCAATCCGGCTTCGGCACGCCATACACAGTGACAGATGTATTGCGGGAATTAGGCGACGCGGCGCAGCAGGTTGACCTGATTCTCGATCAAGGCGAAACCGCACACGCCATGCCCTCGACGATTCTCGATCTAACCCAGACGCCGCCGCGTATCCTGCGTCACGGGCCGATTACCGAAGAAATGCTGCGAACGAAAGGAATTATTCCGTAGTCTATTGATTCAGTAATTTTTAGGAGTGCGAAATCTCGATTTCGCCTGTCAAATCAAGATTTGACACTCCTGAAAACTCTTAAAAATTTATGGAACAGAGTAGTAGTCGGTCGACATTATTTCGACCGACACTGTGGAGGCGAATCTATGCGCTTTTTTAATACCGAAGGGCCGATGAAGCCAGAGATTCATTACACAATTCCGCCGCTGTCGCGCTGGAATCTGGACGATATTTTGACGTTGATCGCCCGCCAGAAATATTTTGTCGTTCACGCCCCGCGCCAGACCGGGAAAACCTCCTGTTTGTTGGCATTGCAGGCGCATTTGAATCAAAGCGGCACATATCGCTGCCTGTATTGCAACGTGGAAGTCGCACAGGCTGCGCGGGAAGATGTGGCGAACGCCATGCAGGCGATTTTGAACGATTTAGCCGTGCGATCCGGCGACGCCTGGCTTGAAAATCTCTGGCCTGACATTTTGCAGCGCAGCGGGGCGTATGGCGCATTCGGCACAGTCTTAACTCGAATCGCCGAACAATCGCCTGTGCCAGTGGTGTTGCTGATTGACGAAATTGACTCGCTTGTTGGCGATACATTGATTTCTATGTTGCGCCAACTGCGCGGCGGTTACGACAAACGTCCAACACAATTTCCGCAAAGCGTGATTCTCTGCGGCGTGCGCGATGTGCGGGATTATCGCCTGAAGACAGATGACGGCAAAGCCGCGATTACCGGCGGTAGCGCGTTTAATATCAAAGCCAAATCACTGCGGCTCGGCAATTTTACGCGCGAAGAACTTGACATGCTTTACCGCCAGCATACCGACGAAACCGGGCAGACATTCGAGCCTGACGCGCTCGATTTACTCTGGGAATTCACGCAAGGGCAGCCCTGGTTAGCGAATGCGTTAGCGCTTGAGGTCTGTTTCGAACTCGAAGAAGGGCTTGATCGCTCGCAGCCAATCACCGCCGCGATGGTCGAAACTGCGAAAGAACACATCGTGCTGCGCCGCGACACGCATCTCGACCAATTGATTGATAAATTACGGGAAGCACGCGTTCGCCGCGTCATCGAGCCGATTCTCGCCAGCGATGATGAGCCGGGCGATATGCCGACCGACGACGTGCAGTATGCCATTGATCTCGGCCTGATTCGGCCACAGAAGCCGTTCGCCATCAGCAACCGCATTTACCAGGAAATCATCCCGCGCGAATTGATTCACGCCACCGAATATTCGATCACGCAGGAAACCGCGTGGTACGTGGACGCCGCCACCAACAAGTTGGATATGAATAAGCTGCTGGCCGCGTTTCAAGACTTTTTCCGGCAGCATTCGGAACACTGGCTGGAATGCTTCGCGTATAAAGAAGCCGGGCCGCAATTGCTGCTGCAAGCGTTTTTACAGCGCATTGTCAATGGCGGCGGGCGCGTCGAGCGCGAATATGGATTGGGGCGAAAACGGACGGATTTGCTCATCATCTGGCCGCATCGGCAGGGCGTTCAGAAAATTGTGTTAGAATTGAAATTGCTCTGGAACAGCCTCGAAAAAACCCTTGAAGAAGGATTGCCGCAAACTGTCGAATACATGGACAAAGCGGCGACGGAGAGCGGCCACCTGCTCGTTTTCGACCGTCGCCCTGGCATTCCCTGGGACGACAAAATCTTCGCCTTCGACCGGACATATCATGGCAAAACTGTCTGTGTCTGGGGCTGTTAACGAAACGGAAAAACCTCACAGGTTTTCAAAACCTGTGAGGTTTTGGCGTCATGGGAAACGCAAATAATGTACATCACCAATCCTCATAACATCGAAGCGAAAAGCATGGAGATCATCGCGCAACAGGCCGACCTCAGCGTATTTACCGAACAGGAACAGCAGATCATCAAGCGCGTGATT
>DF820460.1:236778-238661 GCA_000739515.1 Candidatus Moduliflexus flocculans | reverse complement strand
CATCGCGCAACAGGCCGACCTCAGCGTATTTACCGAACAGGAACAGCAGATCATCAAGCGCGTGATTCACACCACCGGCGATTTCGAGTATCAGCGTCTTGTCGAGATCAAGCCGAGCGCAATTGAGGCCGGAATTGAGGCGATTCAAGGCGGCTGCCGCATCGTGACCGACACGCAGATGGCGTTCGCGGGCATCAATAAGCGGGCATTGGAAAAAGCGAATTGCCGAATTGACTGCTACATCGCGCATGATGGCGTGCGCAAAATCGCCGAAGCGCAGGGCACAACTCGCGCAATGGCGGCGGTGGATTTCGCGCTGCAAGGCGGCGTGGATATTTTTGTCATCGGCAACGCGCCGACTGCGCTCTTTCGCCTTGCCGAGCATATCGAACAGACCGGCATCGCGCCGGAGTTGGTGATCGGCGTGCCGGTCGGCTTCGTCGGCGCAGCGGAATCGAAAGAGGCGTTTCGCAAGTTAAATGTGCCGTCAATCACGACCATTGGCACGAAAGGCGGCAGTAACGTCGCCGCCGCGATCATGAACGCGATCATTTATATGGCTGTCGGGAGAGAATAGAACACTGATCGGACTGATTGGACTAGCCTTCACTGATCAAAAAAATCAGTGAAAATCAGTCCAAACAGCCCAATCAGTGTTCTATTAAAATATGAAAAAAATCGCGAGCATTCTGTGTTTCGTATGGTTTTGTGGGATTTCGAGCAGTTTTGCCGCCACGCAGAATTTATATTTTCTCACCGGCAAAGATACCGCCATCACGCAGGGCGACATGTATCACCGCGCCGTCTTCTATCTTGAACTGCCGGAAACGCTGACGGAGAAGGTCTATCTCAGGATTTTCGACGCGGATTTGGCGGGAATGCATGATCGCTGGGAAGACGGCTCAGAGGCGCGTTATCGCGTCTATGGCAACGGGGCGCTTGATTGGACGCTGCGCACAATCGCCGATCCGCTGCCATCCGCGAAACCGCTCGCGGATTTAAGCCTTGCGCAAGACAAATACTACGATAATCAATGGCGCACCATCGCTGCGCTGAATCCTGCCGATGGTGAACTAAAAAACCAGCATCGGTATTTTCAGTTGATCGTGGATGGTGTCAAGGGACGCGGAATCAACAAATATCAGGTATTTGCGTCCGCGCAGGAAAAAGAAAACACGCCACTTAACAATCTCCGCATGTTTTCGCCAGTTGTTATGCTCTATCTGCCGACCGCGTCGGGCATGGCAACGCAGTTGCGTTTCGAAATTCCGGCGCAGGCGCGCGATCTGAAAGTCTTCAATTTTGACGCCGATCTGGATCAAAAGCAGGCGACGCTGCATTTCGAAACCCAATTTACCCAGAATATCCCGATTGATTCGTCGAAAGATGGCGAGACAACCTCAACGAAAATCGCCATCGGCAAGGATGAGCAGGGGCAGACCGGGGCGCTCGTGCTGCGCAACCCAAAACAAACCAACCAGATTCAACTCTGGATCGCCGATGATACGGGCGAAACGGTGTTTATTGATCTCCCGGCGTTTACCGGCGCTGAAAATCACCTACCGATTCCCGATATAAAGGCGCTTCCGTTGTCAGAATGCCTTTCAATCGTGTTGGACGCATCCGGTTCAACTGATCCGGATAACGACGAAATGGATTTCGAATGGCTTTTCCCGGATGGCACACGAACGCCGGGCGCTCGCATCGTGCATAATTTCGAACGCGCCGGGAACTATCCGGTGACGCTCTTTGCGCGTGACCGCTCTGGCTTTGTCGCGAACAGCAGCCAATTAACGCAAACCATCCATATCAACGAACCGCCAACCGCCATCATTAACGCGGTCGAAAAGGCCGTTCCGCAAAAAAAGATCGTCTTTGACGCC
>DF820460.1:224910-236605 GCA_000739515.1 Candidatus Moduliflexus flocculans | reverse complement strand
ACCGCCAACCGCCATCATTAACGCGGTCGAAAAGGCCGTTCCGCAAAAAAAGATCGTCTTTGACGCCTCCGGTTCGAGCGACGCCGACGGCACAATTCTGAAATATCTCTGGAATTTTGGCGACGGTGTCAAGGCCGAAGGGATAACCGTTGAACATAGTTATGCCGACGCAGGCCAATATGAGGTCATCTTGACCGTCGAAGACGATAGCCAGAGTTTATGCAAGCAGACTCGCAGTGTTCATAATATGTTCATTAACACGCCGCCCGTGCCGCGCCTGAATCTCAGCAAAACCATCGCGGCGGTTGGGGAAACGCTCACGCTGAACGCGGAAGGCTCGATTGACAGCGACGGCGACATCATCGAATACGCCTGGGATTTCGGCGACATGGCGACCGCATCAGGCGAAGAGGTCACGCATGAATGGCAAGCGCCCGGCACCTACACGATCCGGCTGCGCGTGACTGATGACGCCGATTTATCCAACAGCGCAGTAATCGAAGAGACGCAGATTATTATCAATGCGCCACCGGTCGCGCAGGCAACGTATCGCGCAATCATTGCCGCGCAGGAAGAGGTTCCGTTCGACGGCGCGGTGTCGTCCGATCCTGACGGCACGATTCGCAAATATGTCTGGAATATGGGCGATGGCGCGGAAAAAGAAGGCGAAAAAATCACGCACGCCTATGCCGATCCGGGGCTTTATACTGTGCGCCTGACTGTCACCGACAACACTGACACCGCGAACAACACCACCTTCACCACGTTTGAGGTTCGGGTGAACCAGCCGCCAGTTCCGATGGCAGGCGATGATCAAATTGTTAATTCCAGTCTCGTCAAATTCGACGGCAGCGCCTCATCCGATACAGACGATCCGATCATTGATTATGTCTGGGACTTCGGCGACGGCGTGAGCCAGCAGGGAAAAACGGTGTCGCATGTCTATGCGCTGCCGGGAACATACACCGCGACGCTGACTGTGACCGACGCTTCCCAAACGCTAAGCGCAAAACAGTCGGATACCGTTCAAATTACCGTGAATCATCC
The DNA here is from genome assembly GCA_000739515.1 of Candidatus Moduliflexus flocculans. Classification (GTDB taxonomy): domain Bacteria; phylum Moduliflexota; class Moduliflexia; order Moduliflexales; family Moduliflexaceae; genus Moduliflexus; species Moduliflexus flocculans. The sequence continues at coordinate 235,558 of DF820460.1, read as the reverse complement.
GCCGATTGCCGACGCGGGCGGATCACAGGTAATTTCGCCCGGAGAAACCGTCACGCTCGATGGCAATTTTTCAACTGATCCTGACGGAGAAATCACGACATATCAGTGGAACGTGGGTGAAAACGTTGAGCTTGACGGGGCGCGAGTTGAATATCAATACGATCAGCCCGGCATCTATCAGGTGCGGTTGACCGTTACGGATAATGTCGGCGCGACAGGCGTGGATTACGCGATTATTACGGTAAATGCGCCGCCAGTTGCCGATTTTTATCCGATACCCCGCGTTGCGCCGGGACAAGTCGTCAAATTCGACGGCTCATGGTCGCATGACCCGGATGGCGCGATCAGTCGGGCGGTTTGGGATTTCGGCGATGATACGCCGCCACAGGAAGGCGTAACGGCGGAACATGCATTTGCCGCGCCTGGCCGTTATAGCGTGACATTAAGCGTTGAAGATAACTCATCCGCGTCAGCGCATACAGCGGCAAAAACCCGCGTCGTGGAAGTGAATTACGCGCCAAAAGCCGAAGCGGGCAACGACATTCGAACGTGCGAGCAGAACGTCAAATTCGACGCCTCTCAAAGCGTTGATCCCGACGGCGACCCCCTGAATTATTTTTGGGATTTCGGCGACGGCGAGCGCGGACAGGGACGCAGCGTCGAACATGCGTATGCCAAACCTGGCATTTATCCGGTCAGTTTAACTGTTGACGACGGGCAGAAAGTCAGTAATTCGCAGGCGTATGCCACCTTGACCGCCTACGTCAACGCGCCGCCGGACGCAGAGATTCGGTTGGGGCGGCCATCGGTTTGCGCGGGAGAATTGGCGCTGTTCGACGCCAGCCAATCGAGCGATCTTGAAAAAGGGCGCTTGCGTTACGTCTGGGATTTAGGCGACGGCGTAGCGGTTGAAGGGATTAACCCGGTGCGCGAATATACTGAAGGCGGCGATTATCGCATCCGGCTGACCGTGTCGGATGACAGCGGCCTCGCCTGCAACACGACCGAAACGGAAACCATGCTGCATGTGGTTGACGCGCCGATTGCTCGCGCCGGAGACGACCAGACGGTCTGCGCCAATTCGCTGGTGGAATTCGACGGCGCGGCTTCAACCGGCGGCGGCAGGCGCATCAAAAGCTATGAATGGGAATTCGGCGACGGGCAATTCGGCGTTGGCGTCAATCCGGGGCATGTCTATGCCGAAGCGGGCGATTATACCACCCGTTTGCTGATTACAGTGGCGGGCGATGGCGAATGCTCGAATGCGTCGGAAGATGAAGTGGTGATTCATGTCATGGCCGCGCCTATCGCGATGTTCAGCGTGCCGAAAGCGGCCTGCGTCGGCGAATCGCTGGCGTTCGACGCGAATGCGTCAACGTCCTCCAATGGGAAAATTACAGAATTAACGTGGGATTTCGGCGATGAAACGTCGGCGACCGGCGCAACCGCGAGCCATGCCTATCAAGCGCCGGGAACGTATCGCGCCGCGCTGCGCCTGCAAACCGACGCAACCGGCGTCTGCAACTCCTCCGAATATGCTGAAACCATCGTGATTAACGCCGTTCCGACGGCGGTGATTCAGGTGGCGGCGGCGGATCACGCGCCGGTCAGCGGCGAATCCTATGCGACTGAGCGTCAGACCGTATTACGTTTTTCAGGAGCGACAAGCAGCGACACCGATGGGCATATTGCTGCGTATCGCTGGGATTTCGGCGACGGCAGTCAGGCCAACGGCGCATTTGTCTCGCATCAATACGAGACGCCGGGCGACTATCCGGTCATGCTGGAAGTGACCGACAACAGCGGGACAGCGTGTCAGAGCGCCCGCAGCGTTATGCGCATTCAAGTGCGCGAGCCGCAGATTCAGGCGATTGCCGGGCCGGATAACGCCTGCGTCGGCCTGGCCGCAACCTATCAGGTCAGCGCCGAATCTGCCGAATGGCAGGTTAATGACGGCACGACCGCGACTGGCAAAGAATTCGAAAAAACGTTCGAGCGTCCTGGCGTGTATCAGATTCAGGCGAAAGTCGGCGCGGATTGGATGCCGGTCAAAGAGGTGACGGCGTTAGAATTGCCTGAATTGCGTTTACCTGCGCGGCTTGACATTTTTCCGAACGATTCCGTCGCGATTCAGCCCGCGTATGATAAATCGTCCGGCCTGCCGTTGCTGTTTCAATGGGAAATGGGCGACGGCGCGACGTTGAACGCGGAACGCGCCGAGCATGTTTATACGCAGCCGGGCGATTACACGGCGCAACTGCTGCTGACGATGCCGGACGCCCCGGAATGCCTGCAAAAAATCTACACGATCCCAGTAACCGTACACACGCCGCCGCAGGTTGAGATTCAGACTGAGCCGAAAGAAAAGTTCGCGGGCGGAGCGCGGGATGCAATTGTTTTTACTGCGGCCATGCAAGGCAAGGCGGCGGAATGGAATTATCGCTGGAATTTCGGTGACGGCGAAGACGCGCCGGGGCAGAGCGTCAGTCATGCCTATCGTAAAAGCGGAACATACGCCGTAACAGTGACACTTTCCGACGCGCTGCTGCGGACATCGCAGACTTACACATTTTCGCAGGAAATCGAGGTGAAACCGCGATAAAACAACAACGAATTGGAGAATAAAACGAATAAGAGGTGAAATTTTATTCGTTCCATTCTCCAATTCGTTGTCGTTTTTCACCATGAACAAAAAATTCATTACATTGCTGCTTCTGCTCATTGTTTTTTGGGCAGTTTCACCCGCCAGCGCCGAGACGCCGGAAACGGTAGAGATCGTCTTTACGCAAGAGATGTCGCTGCGGGCATTAGCGGAGCAATATTTAGGCAGCCCGAACGAATGGAACATGCTTCTGAAATATAACGGATTGGAGCAATTAGCCGATCTTCAGCCTGGAATGAGCCTGACGATTCCGACGGGGAGTTTTCAACGCTTCGCGCAAGCGTTGGGGCAAGCGGCTGAAACGGCGCGTTTAGCGAACATGGAAGGCGCGGGCGTCCTCTCAAAAACGAATATTGATGAGGCGAACCGTCTGCAAACGAGCGCAATTGAATTGAAAAACAGCGGCAAATTGGCGGAGGCCGAAGCCGCTGCCAGCGAAGCCGCGCAATGGGCGGAAAAGGCGCTCAATGAAGCGAAAGCCAAAAAAATTCAGGCGGTCTCGGCGATTCTCTCGGAAAAAGAAGGCTCGGTGCAGAATCGCAAGCCAGCAGACTCAAGCTGGGCGGATACTACGGTCAAACAGGATTTGAACGAACAAGAACGAGTGCGGACGCTCGCGGCGTCGCTCGCCGGAATTCTTTTTACCGATGGAAGCAAAATCAATTTGAATGAAAACTCGCTGGCCGTGATCGGCACGATGAAAGAAAACGTAATCCGGCGCAGTTTTCAAGCTGAAGTCACCGTGCTGCAAGGCGACGTGCTCGCGCATCTTTCCGCGCTTGGCGGAAAGAAAGATTTTACGATCAACGCGCCCGGCGTGGACACGACGATCCGGTCAAAAAAATTCCGCACCACGCGCAGCGAAGGAGATGTCACGCGCATCGCCAATTATGACGGCGAGATTGATGTCGCGGCTAATCAGGGCAAAGTCACGATCAAAAAAGATGAAGGGACAAAAATCGAAAAAGGGCAAAAACCGACTGCCCCGAAAAAGCTCCTGCTGCCGCCCGTCATGCTCAGCCCAACCGTGAATCAAGTGTTCTTTAGCGCCACCATCCCTTTCGAATGGGAAGCGGTGTCGAACGCCGCATTTTATCAATTGGAAATCAGCCCGACCCGCGATTTTACGAACATCCTCGCCAGCGAGCGCGTCAGCGGCACGCAATACGCCTGGCAAGTGCCTCAGCAAGGCGTGTATTATTACCGGATGTACACCGTTGACAACGATGAATTTGCCGGACCGTTTTCCGACACATTCGCATTTTTCGCTCAGATTGATACGTCAGCCCCGTTTCTCTCGGTGGTTTCACCAGCCGACGGCGCGGTGCTGCTTACGGCGGATGTCGCAGTGCGCGGCGCAGTGGAAAAAGAGGCGGCGTTAACGATTAACGGCCAGCCGGTAGAAAGCGATGCGAATGGGAATTTCGACACGACGCTCCAACTCAAGCCGGGCGAGCAGACCATCACCATCACGGCGACCGACGCGGCACGAAATGTCGCCAGCGTGCAGCGCCAGGTTTTTTACAACACTGCCGCGCAATTGCTGACATTGGACATGCCGACGCAGATCGTCACCAATCAGCAGCAAGTCACATTGAAAGGGGAAATACGGCCACAGACCCGCGTGGAAATGAATGATGTTCCGATTGAACTGCCGTTGCAATTTACGCATGTCCTGACGCTGCCGGAAGGGGAGCAGACCGTTACGCTCAAGGCGATTTCGCCGCAAAACGATGTGCAAACCGTGCCGCTTCACATCATCGTTGATCTCACGCCGCCCGAAATCACTGTCAAAGAGCTTCCCGCCTCGACGCGCGAACCAAATGTCAATCTGACCGGTTCGGTCTCAGAATCAGCCGCCCTGACGCTTGATGCGAATGCGATTCCGGCACAAAATAACCGATTTACCATCCCAATCACCTTGAAAGAAGGGGAAAACGTGTTGAATGTGACCGCGACAGATCCGGCGGGCAATGCGACGACGAAGACGCTGCGGATGCTGCTCGACACCACGCCGCCGGAAATTACGCAAGCCGCTTGCTCTCTCCCGGAAGCTAAAGGTGGCGAAATTATCGCCTGCGAAGTCGCCGCGCAGGATCGTGGCATCGGCCTTGCGAAAACTGGCAAATTCGGCCTCGCCATCGGTCAAACGGAACAACCGCTGCAAGGGGTTTTGACCTTGAATCAGGCGAAAGGTGTCTTCGAAGGAAGCGTCTTCGTCCCGCCGAAAATTTCAGGCCGCGTCACGATCAAAGAGTTGCGGATTCAAGATCGGCTGGGGAATGAGGCAAGCCGTTTTTAAGGCTGGCCTTGTTCCTATTTTTTATTTGACATGCAGCCCGCTTTGCAGGAGATTGCGTCACAATCGCACTCGAAAGACATTTATAAACACCATTATTTACCACGAAACACACAAAAGACACGAACATTGAAAAAGCATGGCAGATATCGCATTATTCAATAGCATTGCCCCATAGAGAGGAGTGCAAAAGCTTGCTTTTGCGGCCTGACATGGTCAGGCAAGCCATCGCAGCAAAAGCAAGCTTTTGCACTCCTGTTCAATCGTCATGAATAATGCTGTATTTTTATCTTTTCGTGTCTTTTGTGTGCTTCGTGGTTATATCTGAATGCCCGCATCGCCGAACATGCTGTTTCATCGCCCATCGCTGCACAAAGCAGTCGAACGCCATCTTGATCCGTCGAAGATCGCCGATTTTCCGCAAAAACGCGCCATTCTCGCGCAATGGCGGTCAGCCATCGCCTCCGCCGCGCTTCAGCAGAGCGGCGAAGTCGCGCTGCATGGCGATTTCCTGATTGACATCTTTGCGCGGGTGCTTGGCTATGCGCGGCAGATCGAATCCCCCGCCGAATGGCAGCTTGCGCATGAGCAGAAAACGCTGACCGACGCTACCAAAGCCGACGGCGCTCTTGGTTTTTTCACGAAAGAGGCGCAGGACATCCGCGCCGTCATCGAACTCAAAAGTGTCAATGTTGACCTCGACGCGAAACAGCATCACAAACACGACAAAAGCACTCCGGTGGAGCAGGCGTTCGCCTACGCCCATAAATCGGGCGAAAAATGCCAGTGGATCATTGTCTCGAATTACGCCGAAATCCGCCTCTATCACGCCTCGTTTTCCGGGAAATGCGAGACGTTCCGCCTGCTCGATTTGGCGCAGGAGGAGGAATTCAAGCGCTTCTATTTTCTCTTGGCGCGGGAATTTCTCCTGGCGAAAACGGGCGAAAGCGCGGTCGAGACGCTGCGCCGCCAGAGCCAGACCGCCGAAAAGAATATCACCGAGGAATTTTACGCGAAATACAGCGAGGCGCGGCGGCATCTTTTCACGCATCTGAAACAGCAGAATCCGCAGCATGACGATTTGACGCTGCTCGCCTGTACGCAGCGGCTTTTAGACCGTTTCATTTTCATCTATTTCTGCGAGGACGCGGGGGATTTGCTGCCGGAAAAGACGTTTCGCCAATTGATTCAACGCACGCAAGCCTCGGTGTCGTTAAGCAAACATTACGGCTCGCAGAAAATCTGGTTCGAAATGAGCGCCTTTTTCAGCGCGATGGACGAAGGCTTGAGCAGCCATCAGATTCCCGGCTTCAACGGCGAATTGTTCAAGCCTGACGCGCTGATTGACTCCCTGCGCATCGAGGACGACATGCTGATCGAACTCGCCGCGCTCTCGGATTACGATTTCCGCTCCGACCTGAACGTCAACATTTTAGGCCACATTTTCGAGCAATCCATCAGCGACCTCGAAGAACTCCGCGCCGAAATTCGCGGCGAAACGCTCGACCGCAAGCAGGGGAAACGCAAGAAGGAAGGGGTTTTTTACACGCCGGAATATGTCACGCGCTACATCGTGGAGCAGGCGGTCGGCGGCTGGCTCGCGGAGCGGCGGCGGGAACTCGGCGAGGACGACCTGCCGGAACTGACGCCGGAGGACGACGCCTGGATCGCGTCCACCGCCAAAAAGAAGCCCCGCAACGAGCGCATCGAACGCCATATCGCCTTCTGGGAGGCGTATCTTGAGCAATTGAAACGGATCACGATTCTCGATCCGGCCTGCGGTTCCGGCGCGTTTCTGACGCAGGCGTTCGACTTTCTGATGCAGGAAGGGGAACAGGTCAACCGCGAACTCAACCGCCTGCGCCGCGCCGAGCAGCTTGGCCTCTTCAGCCGCAAGACGTGGGAAAAGACGGTGCTCCGCAACAACCTGTTCGGCGTTGACCTGAACGGCGAATCGGTGGAAATCACGAAACTCGCGCTCTGGCTGAAAACCGCGAAAAAGGATGACCGCCTGACCGCGCTGAACGACCACATTCGCTGCGGCAATTCGCTGATTGACGATCCGGCGGTGGCGGGCGAACGGGCGTTCGACTGGGCGCAGGCGTTCCCGGAGATTATGCAGCGCGGCGGTTTTGACGTGGTAATCGGCAATCCGCCGTATGTACGGCAAGAAGTACTTGGATCATCTAAAGCTTATTTTGAAAAAACGTATAAAACCTATCATGGAATGGCAGATTTATATGTGTACTTTATTGAAAAAGGATTATCACTTCTGAAATCTCAAGGGGTATTTAGTGTTATTGTTTCCAATAAATGGATGCGGGCGAGTTATGGTTATCCATTACGTTTATGGTTAAGACAATATTGTTTAGAAGAAATTATTGATTTTGGCGAATTGCCAGTTTTTGCTGATGCAGCAACATTTCCGTCAATTATTCGGATTTCCAAAACAATTCCTTCAACAACATTATTCTCGATAAAAATCAAAAAATTAGAATTTACTGATTTATCAATTTACGCAAATGGTAAAAGAGATGTCGTTAATGTTTCCATGTTAAATGACAATGCGTGGTCATTAGTTGCAGAAGAAGAACAACTCTTATTGAAAAAGCTTGAAAAGGCAGGAATTCCATTAAATGAGTATGTTAGCGGGAAAATTTATCGTGGAATTGTTACTGGATGCAATGAAGTCTTTGTTATAGATAAAAGCACAAAAGAGCGTTTATTACAAGAGGATTCAAAGAATTCTGAGATTATCAAGAGTTTTATAGTTGGCGATGATGTTCGTAAGTATCACATTGCTTTTCGCGAAAGGTTTCTTATTTTTACCAGACGCGGCATTGATATTAAATCATACCCAACAATAGAAAAATATTTGAAGCAATTTCAAGATATATTAATGCCCAAACCGAAAGATTGGAAAGGAAACACATGGAAAGGAAGAAAAGAAGGGATGTATGAATGGTATGAAATTCAGGATACTATTGATTATTATACTGAATTTGATATTCCTAAAATTATCTATCCTGAAATTGGAAAAGAAAGCCGTTTCACATTAGATATAAATGGCTTCTATCCGGCAGATACGACCCACATAATCCCCACATCTGATTTATATTTACTTGGCTTGTTGAATTCTAAACTGATATTTAACTATATTAAACGAATTGCTTCTGTTTTAGGCGATGAAGAGATGGGCGGAAGATTGAGATGGAAAAAACAATATATGTCTTTGCTTCCAATTCGCCCAATAGATTTTTCACTTTCCGATGATAAAATTCGGCATGATATTATTGTAAAAGATGTCAATAAGTTGCTTGATTTGAATCGCCAATTCCACGCGGCGACGCAGAAATTCACGCATTTCCTCGACGCCCGCTATCATCCCAAAACGCTCTCCACAAAGCTGCTGGCGTTCGACGCGCTCGCCTTCGACGAATTTTTAGACGAATTAAAAAAGCAGAAAGTCACGCTTTCGAAACAGGATGAATTTGACCTGCTCGATCTTTTCGACACGAACAAAGCGCAGATCGCCGCGCTGCGCCGCGAGATCGAACAAACCGACCGCGCCATTGACGCGCTGGTCTATGCGCTCTACGGCCTGACCGACGATGAAATCCGGTTGGTGGAAGGCGCGTAATCCCCGCAGGGCCATTGAGTGCTATTGTTGTTTGCCCTGAAAGGGCAGGCCATATTAGCCCAGGGCGCAGCCCTGGGAAAGAGGCCAACAGCGAGGTTCGCTCTGAAAGAGCGGCTCATGAGACACTCTTTCAGAGCGTGACCGCCGACATACCCTTTTCCCAGGGCTGCGCCCTGGGCTAATATGACTCGCGCCGTTGGCGCTTTTTAGAACGTAACAACCTTGCCCCTGTCAGGGAATATATTTTGTTATGGAATTCCGACGATTCAACAAAAAATGGCTGTTTGCGATGTTCCTGACGGCGTTTCTCGCACTGGCTTCGATTCCGTTTGCGTTCATCAAATTTTATACGCTGCGCAAAATGGAAAACGAGATGCGCAGTTCGTTGAACGAGTCGTATTACCTGCTGACCGAGAAGATCGCGGATACCATCGAACAGCAGTATATTCGAAACTGGCTCTCGAATGTCACTCATGCGCGGAATCTGCTGGATTACGGCGTTCTTCAGAACGAAGATACCCGCAACACGCTGTTGAATGCGTTTTTTCAGCAGGATGAAGACCTGCTGACGTTGTCGTTTGTCAATGCGAGCGCGGAGCAGCCGCTTCATTTTTTGAAAAATGACCGCCTGCAAGCCTTAGCGCAGACCAACCCGGACGGCGTGGCGCTGTTTTTCACTCTGCCTGCGATTGCCGAAAGCAATACGCCGATCATTCATGCGCCGATTGTGTTCGCCGACACGCATGAAGTCTTTCTGCCGATTGACGTGCTGATTGAATCAAGCGATGGCGAAACGGCGCAACTGCGCTGCGTGTATGAACTGACCGAGGGGTTGCGGCGCATCGAGCAGGAATTACCGGTGGGCAACAAAGAAATGTATATCGTAGATCAGGCGAGCAGCGTCCTGTTTTCGAACCGGCGCGACCATTTCTCCGAGGGAGCGGCGTTCGAGCATCCGCTGATGAATCGCGTGCGCGAAAGTCTGATTGGCGCGGCGCGGGTGTTTCAATTGGAAATTTTCACTGATCACAATGAATTGTATGTCGGCAATTTCACGACGATCAGCGCGATTAACTGGGCAGTCGTCGTGGTCGAGCCATACGCGTCGGCATACGGGCTGGTCATCGGGACGCAGCGCCAGATCGTATTCTGGATTCTGATCGTCATCATATTAAGCGTCGTCTGCGCCACATTTTTTGCCTGGTTCTTTTCGATTTTTATTGTTAACGCCGAACGCGCCCTAATGGAAGCCAAAGACGCGGCAGACAGCGCGAACCGCGCCAAAAGCGAATTTCTCGCCAATATGAGCCATGAAATCCGCACCCCGCTGAACGCGGTCATCGGCTTCAGCGAACTGCTCGCCACGCAGGTGAAAGACCCGAAGCAGCAGAGCTATCTTGCGGCGATCCAGACCGGTGGGCGCAGCCTGTTAACGTTAATCAACGATATTCTCGATTTATCGAAAATCGAGGCGGGACGGCTTGATATTCAGCCGGAAGCGGTCAATCTCAGATTGCTGCTCGAAGAAGTCCGGCAGATTTTCACGTTGAAAGCGAGCGAAAAAAGGCTGGAATTGCTGGTGGATGCCGACGCCTCACTGTCGGAGGCACTGCTGTTAGATGAAGCGCGGCTGCGGCAAGTGCTGTTGAATTTGGTCGGAAACGCGGTCAAATTTACGGAACGCGGCCATGTCGCTATCGCCGCTCGCGCCACAACAAATCAGGAAACGCCGGACGCGGCGGATGTGCTGCTGACCGTCAGCGACACCGGCATCGGCATTCCAGCGGAGCAATGCGAGACGATTTTCGAAGCGTTCCGTCAGCAGGATGGCCAGAGCACGCGCAAATACGGCGGCACGGGATTAGGCTTGACAATTACCAGACGCCTGATTGAGTTGATGCGCGGGAAGATTACCGTTCGGAGCACGATTGGCGAAGGGAGCGCGTTCGACATCCATCTGCCGCGCGTGCCGATTGCCGCTCATGAAAGCGCCGCCGCATTCCTGGAAACGCCGGAATCGGCGCAAGTGGCGACGTTTGCGGGCGGC
>DF820460.1:204048-224829 GCA_000739515.1 Candidatus Moduliflexus flocculans | reverse complement strand
TCATGAAAGCGCCGCCGCATTCCTGGAAACGCCGGAATCGGCGCAAGTGGCGACGTTTGCGGGCGGCACGGTGTTGGTGGCGGATGATGTAGCGTTCAATCGTTCGCTGCTGCGGGAGTGGCTGTCGCAATCCGGAGTCGCCGTCATCGAAGCCGAAGACGGCGAAGAAGCGTTGCGTCTAACTGAGGCGAAGCGGCCTGACGCGCTGCTGCTCGATATCCGCCTGCCGAAAATGGACGGCTGGGAGACGTTGCGCCGACTCAGATCGCGCCCGGCGGCGCAGGCGATTCCGGTGATTGCGCTGACCGCGAGCGCGACAACCGAAGACGCCGAAAAGATTGCCGCTGCCGGTTTTGACGGCCATCTCACCAAACCGCTTGACATTCACGCGCTCTTCCGCCAGCTTGCCCGCTATCTTCCCACACGCGACCAGGCGAGCGAAACAACGCTGCCGCCTGCGGAAAAAACGGCGCGAGATTATCTGCCGGAGCAGCGCGAAAAACTGCCAGACTTGCTTCAGGTATTGCAGGCCGAATTGCAGCCGATCTGGGAGACGCTGCGCGGCGCGATGGATATGGACGAGATTGAGGCGTTTGCCGAGCGGGTGCAGGTGATCGGCATTACGTATCAATCCGCCGGATTGCAGCGTTATGCCAGTCAACTTCGCGCTTACGCCGAGCAGTTCGACATCCTCCATCTTGAAACGGCCTTGCGGGCGTATGCCGATATTCTGGCGGAATTGAACAATGTTACACCAGGAGCAATCGAGTCATAAATGGCCGGACAAATGAGTTGCCCCGTCCCCATAACAGGGGGCTGGAATGACATAAACCATCGAAGATCATGATAATTGCGCCCTATGTCCAATGAAGACAAAGCTCTTATTTTAATTGTTGACGATAATCCCCAGAATCTTCAGGTGCTTGGCAATCTGTTGAGGGAAGCCGGCTATCGCGTGGCTGCCGCGCCAAATGGGAAAACCGCGCTCGATTTTTTGCAAACACGCCATCCGTCGTGTATTTTGTTAGACGTGATGATGCCGGAAATGGATGGCTTCGAAACTTGCCGCCGCCTGAAAATGCAGAACGCGCTACAGGGGATTCCAGTTATTTTCATCACCGCCTTAGCCGACATGAAAGACAAACTCCAGGCGTTTGAAGTCGGCGGCGTGGATTACATCACCAAGCCATTTCAGCCAGAGGAAGTCATGGCGCGGGTAGGGGCGCATTTGCGGATTCAGGAGTTGCAAAAACATCTGAAAACCGCGAACGAGGCGCTTGAACGCCGCAATCGCTTTATCCGCGAAACGTTTGGCCGCTATCTTTCCGACGACGTGGTGGAGACGATTCTCGAGTCGCCGACTGGTCTGGAACGTGGCGGTGTCAAGCGTGTCGTGACGATGCTGGTCACGGATTTGCGCGGATTCACCAGCCTCGGCGAGCAACTCCCGGCAGAAAGCGTCGTGGAGATGATCAATATTTATCTCGAAACGATGACGCCGATTATTTTTAAATATCAGGGAACGATTGACGACGTGTTCGGCGACGCGATTTTTGCGCTGTTCGGCGCGCCGTTTGCGCGAGAGAACGATGTTGAACGCGCTGTCGCCTGCGCGTTGGAAATGCAAATCGCGATGACGACCGTGAATGCGCGGAATCAGGCCGCAGGCTTTCCGACTATTGCGATGGGCATCGGCATTCACACCGGCAGCGTCGTGGTCGGCAACATCGGTTCGGCGCAGCGGATGAAATACGCGGTCGTTGGGCGTCATGTCAATCTGACATTTCGGATCGAATCGTACACAATCGGCGGGCAAATCCTGATTTCGGAGCAGACGCGGCAGGCGTGCCGCAGCGATCTTATCATCGCGAATCCGCAAAAGGTGAGGCCGAAAGGCGTTCAAGCCCCGATTACGGTTTATGACGTGCGCGGTATCGAGGGGGAGTTCTCTATCAATTTGCCTGAAAAAACCATGCAATTTGTGACGTTGCCACAGCCTCTTCCCGCTGAAATCCTGCTGCTTGAAGGTAAACATATTGAAGGCGCGACATTTTCGGGGCGTCTCGTGAGGATTGCCGAAAAAATCGCGGAACTGGAAACATCGCGCGAACTTGAGCCGTTGAATAATCTCAAAATGACATTGTTTCAGGCGGATGGCACAGTGATGTCAGCGGAACTCTACGCCAAGGTGCTTGAGCGAGCAGACGCGCCGCAGGCGTTCAGAATCGCCTTTACCTCAATTCCATCAGATATTAAAGCACGGTTTCAAACATTCACAAATTCGTGAGACGTGGCCACTTGAAAAAGCGATTCATGTAGATCGAAATGATCGTTTCAACCAACGCTGCAACGCATGAAAATTCTATTTTCATGGGAGCATTATGAAAACTGAAGAACGGGAATTTATCTTAATTGCGGATGACAATCCGCAAAATCTCCAGATGTTAGGGAACATTTTGCGGGATAATGGTTATAAAGTCGCGGTGGCGATGGATGGTTTCATGGTGTTGGATTTTATCAAGACGCGTCATCCGGATTGTTTTTTATTGGATGTCATGATGCCGCGATTGAATGGCATTGAAACCTGCCGCGAACTGAAAGCGCTGGCAGAAATCCAGGATATTCCGGTCATTTTTATCACGGGCGTGACTGATACCTGGAATAAATTGCAAGCATTCGAGGCCGGCGGCGTGGATTATATTACCAAGCCATTTCAGGCCGAAGACGTGTTGGCGAGACTCAAAACGCATCTCATGCTGCGAGCGCTGCGGAAACAGTTGCAAGTCCAGAATGATGAGCTTCAACAAGAGATCGCGGAGCGCCAGAAGGCTGAAATGCGTCTGCAAGAGACGCTTGAGGAATTGCAAAAAACTAATCTCGAATTGCAGCAGGTCAATGTCAGTAAAGATAAATTTTTTTCGATTTTCTCCCATGATCTGAAAAATTCGTTTGCGCTGCTGCTTTCCTATACCAATCAACTCACGCCGGATTTCTCCGCGTATAAGAAAGAGAAACTTGACTATATGGTCGAGATTATTCGGACGACGACCAATCAAACGTATGCGCTGTTCGAAAATTTGTTGACCTGGTCGCGCCTTCAGCGCGGACTGATTGAGCCATATTTCCAGCAATTACCCCTCGTTTCGATTGTCGAACGAAGCATGAATTTGCTCTCTCAGCAGGCCGCGCAAAAACAGATTACGCTCATCAATACCATTCAAGACAAACAGCCGCTCGCCTTCGATCTCAAAATGATTGATTCGGTCATCCGAAACTTGCTGTCGAATGCGATCAAATTCACCAGGCCAGGCGGCACAGTGACCGTCTCGTCGAGCCGTGATGAGTGCGCCGTGATGGTGATGGTGGCAGATACTGGCATCGGAATTCCCGAAGCGACATTAGCCAATTTGTTTCGAATTGATACCAAAACGCAACGCCCTGGCACAGAAGGGGAAGCCGGAACAGGTCTCGGCCTGATTCTCTGCAAAGATTTCATTGAAAAGCACGGCGGCACAATCTGGGCGGAAAGTCAGGTGGGACAAGGGACGACGTTCACTTTTATCCTCCCGATAGCGCCATGACGCATTGTATAGCATTATTCAGAACCATTGCCCCCAAAATAGAGGAGTGCGAAATCTTGATTTCGCGGTCAAATCAAGATTTGACACTCCTTTTTCGGGATCAACGTCATCAAATAATGTTATATCAATTCTCCATTACGCTGGCGATATCGTTGGGATGAGGCGACGCCATTCTCTTAATCTTCGGCGTACAATTCATCAATTTTGTCCCACGCTTCCGGCGTATCCATGCGGAGTTCGGTCAGCAGTTCGAAATGATAAACGAGCAGGCCGATCTGCTCCAATTTGATCTCGTTCGCTTCCTGCGGAAGCGCGATGCCCTGCGCACGAAGGTCTGAGTCGGTCAGGGCGGCGAGCCGGTCTATTTCGGCGAGCACATCGGCTTTTGAGAGATCAAGAAAGCGTTCGGCTGGAGCATCAGCGTCGGCGTGAAATGAATTTCCTCAAGCCGCGCGGTGGCCTGCTGAATGAGTTTCGCGTCAACGATGTCGGGCAAGGCGGCGATTCTGGCTTTTAAGGCATTGATGTTGGTGAAAAATTTCTGATCGGTTGCCATGATAATATTCCTCAAAAATAGCTGTCAGACACGTTTAACGTGTCTGACAGCTTATCAAAAGCATCAGAACGTTACTTTTTCAGAATAGTGTTCAGAACGGTCTCTTTCGGCAGTTTTTTCGTGCAGAAGAACCAATCATAGCACTTCATGTCTTCTTTGCCTTCCATGCGGTCTTTCGCAACGCCGCACGACCCGGCTGGCGGGACAATCACGTCATCGCCGGGACGCCAATCCGCCGGAGTCGCGACCGAGAAGGCATCCGCTGTCTGCAACGCCACCACGATGCGGTACAATTCGTCGAAATTCCTGCCGAGGCTTAACGGATAATAAAGAATCGTTCGAACCACGCCTTTCGGATCGATCACAAATACGGCTCTGACCGCTTTGGTCGAACTCTCGCCCGGCTGAATCATGCCGTACTTTTTCGCGACTTCCATCGTAATATCCTCGATTAATGGGAATTTGACCTCGACCTCTTTCATCCCTTTATACTCGATTTTTTCTTTGATGGTGCGCAGCCAGGCGATGTGGCTATATAAGCCGTCCACCGACAACCCGACTAATTTGCAATTGGCTTCTTCGAATTGTTTTTCCAACGTGGCAAACGTCATGAATTCCGACGTGCACACTGGCGTGAAATCGGCGGGATGGCTAAACAGAATCACCCAACTTCCGGCATATTGTTCCGGGAAATTGATCTCGCCTTGCGTTGTCACCGCTTTGAAGGACGGGGCTTTTTCGCCAATGCGCGGCATGGCAGTCACCTGAGTTGTTGTGTTCATTTCCATAACATGTTCTCCTTGTGTAGTAGATGAGTTGATGATGTGATGCTCATTGAACGACAGGTTAAACGCCCGCCGCGTTTTTACGCGACAGGCGCGAGATTATTATTCAGGGATTTCAATTCCTAACGTTTTTTGATCACCCACCCCCAACCCCTCCCAGGAGGGGAGTTTCGCACATCGTCGCCTCACATCGCGATTCCCCTCCTGGGAGGGGCAAGGGGTGGGTTGTAAAAATATGTTAGGAAGTGAAATTCAGGGATATACGACAAAATTAAGCCAGCCCGAATCCTTTCGCGGCGCCTACGCCATACNATATAGGACTTAATGTAATATTTTCCATTCTCCGCACTGGTGGCTTTGCTTCTTCCAGTAATCTTTTCTGCCGCTCGTAATCTTCTTTCGACAAACTATCTTTTTCTTCTTCGAGTATTTCCAGTTTTTCGTATATATCACCACTCGCATAAATAGTGCGATGATACATCTTGCCATTCATGTAACATATTTTTCCTTCCTTCTTTAATTTTTCAAGCGATTTAGGATTTATTTTCCTTTCGTTAATAGAATTGTCTATTTCATGCGCATCGAATGCGTGTAAATCTTCTTCGTCAAAATTGTACGCATAATCTTTTTTAAATTCTTCTATCGTGTAAGGTTTTCCTTTTTTCTCATACGTTCTGTAATATTCTCTTTCTTTCTTCCCGATTTTACTTTTCTTCTCGCCTTTAGCTTTCTTCTCCGGCTCTGCCGTTGGCTCTGTTACTATTGTTACATCGTGATGGCCTGCCGCGTTCCTATTTCCTTCAAGCGCGATTGATATTTTATTCTTCACCTCTTCGGATAGTGTCTGCTTCCCAACCGCTGGAACGTCTATTTCGGTCGCATCAATCCGATCTAATACAGTATCGAAATTTTCACCCTCCGGCAATGCGATATATGTCTCTGGCTTGCCGAATTGATTTGTTTTCGTTGTTTCTATTCCAAGAATGTTCTCTTTATTCTCATTAAAATACTTTCCATTTGAAATATCTTCCGCGTTCCCTTCCTCTTTCCGCATTACAACAATATCCGTACCAACGCCCGTTGTTGCGAAAGTACCGTTTGGCAATCTGTATGCAGCTAACAGTTTCCCTTTCTTTGCAATTTTTTCTTTTATTTTGTCAACCGGCGAATTTAGCCGATAATGCCGACAGCCAACAACAGGGTGACGGCTAATGACACAAAAATGTTCGGAAGCAGAAGAAAAGGGAGAATCAATAACGCGACGGTAAAAATATACGCTATTCCAGTGTACAATGAGGCTTTGACAGGATTTTTTGAGGTGTTTTCTGATTTCGTCGCTAAATATTCCGATGACGCCATCGAAAAGGCCGCCGCAATGCCGGTAATCAGGCCAGTTAGCGCGACGAGCTTCGTGTGCTGCAAGGCAAAGGTCAATCCGGCGAGCGCTCCGGTCAGTTCGACTAAGGCGTCATTCAGGCCAAGCACGACCGATCCCATATATTGCAGCCGTTCTTCGTCAATCAGGGCGATCAACTCGTTTTCATGGCGTTCTTCGTCTTGCAGAATGGCGTCAACTTCCGGCACAACTTCGCGCAGGCGGCGATAGGTGTCTTGCGCAGTTTCTTCGCCCTGTTCCATCAGTTTCACGCCGAACGTCAGCCCAAACAGGCGAGCAATCAGGACATACCAGCGTACTTTCAGGCGATCCGGCGCGACATCCTGGCCGGTATGCGTATTCCAGATGTCGTAATGCTGATGTTCATTTTCGGCGATTCGCCGCAGCACAGCGGCATTTTCAGGAGATGTCATCGTCAGCGCAAGCTGCGTGTAGATGTGATATTCCGTGATTTCATTTCGCTGATACCGCAATAGTTGCTGTCTCATCAGTTCGTCCATGATCGGAATGTTCCTTTTTGACCGTGCAATAGAAATGTATAATGTCGTGCCTTGCAAATTCTATTGCAAGAAGTCAAGCAAAAAATCCTCATAAAAATGTTTTCATGCAACCCGTATATAAAACCCCTGAAAATCAATGGTTTCCGGGAAAACAAATCCTGCAAGACAATTGGTCTAAATATGTATTCTGATGAATAATTAAATATGATATAATTATAAATAAGAATTATTACTATTTATGTCAAGAATTTTTATCAGTATTTGAAAAATTTTCGATTGCCTACCTCAAACTGAGCGATGACATGTCGCTGTGTGTTCACGCGCAAAGAACATAAAAACCGATTTGTCATGACTCAGGCAGGGGATTTCAACAAATCTGTTGACAAAATCGCAAGAAATGCGGCGTTGTCATCTCCATTAAATAAGGAATTACTCACCACCTCGGAGAGAAGTTTTTGAAAAATCAGTCGCAGATGATGCAGATTTTCACAAGTTATAAATCCGAGCGTTTAGACCTCACAGGTTTTAAAAACCTGTGAGGTCTTGCAGGTAATCTGCGTCATCTACGGCTTCACACATCATTCATGAAATTTACCATTAATGCTGAAGCCAAAAATAGTTTAGCGCGCGCGGGCGAATTCGAAACCACGCGCAATGTTTTGCATACGCCCTGTTTCATGCCGGTCGGGACGCATGGCGCGGTCAACGGGATGCTGCCGTCTGCGCTGCTCGATATGGGAGCGGAAATCATCGTCAGCAACGCCTTCCGCCTCTCGGAGCATCCAGGAAAAGCGATCATCTCGAAATACGAAGGGCTGCATGAATTTATGGGATGGCCGCGCACGATTCTGACCGATAGCGGTGGCTTTCAATCGCGCTTGCGGGAACACGCCATCAACGAAAAAGGGATTCAATTTTACGACGAAAACGCGGAGGAAATCTGGACGCCGGAAGACGCGATTGCGATGCAGATCGTACTGAATTCCGATTTCGTCATGCCGCTCGACATCTGCGTCGAACTGCCAACAACTTATCCGCAAGCGAAAGACGCAATGGAACGGACGCTGCGCTGGGCGAAACGCTGCAAACACGCCTTTCAGGGGCGAACTGGGCAGATTTTGTTCGGTATCGTGCAGGGTGCGATTTACCCCGATTTGCGGCAGAAATGCGTGGACGCCTTAGAACAGCTTGGCTTTCCGGCGTATGCTATCGGCGGCCTGAATGTCGGCGAAAGCCCGGAAGATTACCGCAACGCCTTGACCATCACCAGTGAAATGCTGCCCCGCGAAAAGCTGCGCTACATCATGGGCGTCGGCAGGCCGGAGGCGATGCTGGAAGCGGTCAACGGCGGCGTGGATATCATGGATAGCATCATCCCGACCAAATACGCCCGTGAAAAGACGCTCTTCACCTATCGCGGCACGATCAATCTCGGCAAGAAAAAGCAGTACCGCAAGGACAAATACCCGATTGACCCGAATTGCCAGTGTTACACCTGCCGGACGGTCAGCCGCGCCTATTTGTACCATCTGTATCACACCACAACCACGACCGCGATCATCTACGCCGGCATTCATAATACGACCTTCTGCGTCCGATTGCTGCAAGATGCACGGCAGGCGATCCTTGAAGACCGCTTTGATCGTTTTTACCGCGATTTTATGGCGAATTACACGAAAAATGACGCATAACCTTCCGACAATTCAAGTCTATTGCGACGAGTGGGATGAGTACGAATTGCTCGATTCCGGCAACCGGCAAAAATTGGAGCGCTTCGGGCGCTATGTCGTCATTCGCGAAGAGCTGAAAGCGTGGTGGAAACCGGAATTGCCGCCGTCGGAATGGAAACAGGCAGTCGCCATACATAGCGGCGACGAGCGCGGCGCGTGGGAATTTCGGCGGAAGGTGGCATCGGAATGGGAATTGCATTTCGACCGATTGACGCTGGAAGCGCGATTTACCGCCACATCGAAACATGTCGGCGTCTTTCCCGAACAGGCGGCGCACTGGCGCTGGATTGCCGAACAGATTCAGCGCGACGAGCGGACGAATCTGCGGGTCTTGAATCTGTTTGGCTATACCGGCGTCGCGAGTCTTGTTGCCGCAAGTTACGGCGCGGCGGTGACGCATGTGGACGCGGCCAAAGGCGTGGTGGCGTGGGGGCGCGAGAATCAGGAGCGTTCCGGCCTGAGCGACCTGCCGATCCGCTGGATTGTGGATGACGCCATGAAATTTGTCGAGCGCGAAATCCGGCGCGAGCGGCAATATGACGCGATTCTGCTTGATCCGCCGTCGTTCGGGCGCGGCCCCAACAAAGAACTCTGGAAAATCGAACATCGGCTCGGCGACCTGTTGGACGCCTGCCGCCAGCTTCTTAGCGACAAACCCGCGTTCGTGTTGATGACGCTCTATTCCCTCGAACAATCGTCGCTGCTCCTCGCGAATCTTCTACGGGAGATGATGCGCGATTTTTCCGGCAGCATCGAAATCGGCGAATTGACGCTGAAACCCAAAGCCTCCGACACGATCCTGCCGATGTCGCTGTTCGGGCGGTGGACAAGCCAAAATCTTTCCGCTGACGCTTAATCTACGAGAATGGAACTGGTATGTACAAAGACGAAATTCTTGAACTCATTCGGCAATCTCTGTTGAAGATTGATATGGACATACAAATAAGCGGACGCCCGCCAACGATGGCGAGTTCTGAATTTTTGACGAATAAAGAACAGGGGGATTGGGCAGAACGCCTTGTTTTTAAAGCGATCAACGAGTATTCGGAAGCCTATTTCGCCGTGTCCTATGGTCGTTCCGAATCAATCGCGGCTGGCGATCCTGGCTTTGCCGACTTCTATATGGAGTATCAAAATGAACTGAATACTATCGGAAAGCGACCTGATATTCTGATCTTTAAAATCAGCGACTTTCCAGAGCAGCAGATTGATATTGAAAATGATGACCATATCAGGCAGGCAGTTGCCGCGCTTGAAGTCAGATCAAGCTCATTTCTTGCGGATAAATATGCGCTGTTTATGCGAGAAAGACAACAACACGCTATTGATAAATGTAACCAAATCAAACGCACAATTCTTGGCACGAATTTAGGCGATTTATTACAACGCAAAAATGAAACAATTTACCAACTCATCTCGACTGCGACGGACGACACCTTTAGAGAATTGGATTTTCGATGTCCTTCATGGTCATTAACAGAAGACTTGAGACAACTCACCGCATTATTGAAGGAGATGAAAGAACAAATCGCGATTTTGCATAAACGCGATTATTTAAGCATTACTCCGAAAATGGAAGATATTGCGCTTGTCAATCGGTGGATACAACGATACGACGTGAAACATTTTTATCTGCAAGTCTTTTTTGACAAAGCTTATATCATCTCCTTCAAAGATATTCTCGTATTGGTCTCGAACGATCATCATGAAGGCCAGAATTTCTCAATTGAACGAGACATCAAAAATCAAGGCAAAACGACGATTAAGATCAATGTGCAAATCGGGAAAGAAGTGCTTGGGAAGATTGATATGCCTGAACACAAATCCGCCATGAAAGAATTAGACCGGGGTCGTCTCTTGTTTTATGTCACCTTCGAAGGCGGGAAAGGGTATCTTGACAATGACATATTCATAAGGGATGTCATCAATGCGTGAAGCGGAATATATTCATGAAACACCTTTGGCTTACAGGAAAGAATACGGTCAGTTCTTTACGCCTCCGCCTGTTGCCCGACTGATGGCGCAATGGGTCATGAAACATCATCCGAAAACGATTTTAGACCCTGCGTTCGGATTGGGAGTGTTTTATGATGAAATCGTCACGCGGGATTCAGAAAACAGCGTCAATTTTACCGGCTATGAAATCGATCAACATATCATCGCGTATCTCAACCACAATGGGCATCGCCAATATTGCAACCTTGTGCATGGCGATTACCTTGAAGCCGACCTCGGAGGATTTGACGGGATTATTTGCAATCCGCCGTACATGAGATTTCAGAAATTTCTTCAACGTCATGATGTCTTGCCGAAAATCGAAGCCAAAATCGGAAAAAAGCTGATTGGGTATGCGAACATTTCTTCGATCTTCCTTGTCAAATCGCTGCAAGAACTGAACGCGAATGGTCATTTAGCGTTCATCATGCCATTCGAGTTTTTTAATACAGGCTATGGAGAAGCGATTAAAAGAACGCTCATCGAGCATCATGTGTTAAAACAGATTATCATCTTTTCGAATGAAAAAGAAATCTTTCCAGAGGCGATTACGACAGTCTGCGTATTACTTTGCAAAAATGACGCAACGGAAACGCCGATAAAAATTACGCGCATCATGTCCAATGAAGAACTTGAACGCGTCTCAGATATTAGCGCCTTCTATCAGCGAGAAATTTCATCGCGTGATTTACCCTGCGATAAAAAGTGGACGCCGCTTTTTCTCTCGTTATTCTCTGAACAACCGCCGCTTGAGGGGTTCTGTCATCTCTCCTTCTATGGGGCGTTTATGCGGGGCATCGCGACCGGCGCGAATGATTTTTTTGCCTTAACAAAATCAACCATAGAACGATACCGTTTAGACGAACAGAATATCTGTAAATGCGTGACCAAAAGCCCGCAAATCCGAAGCTCTGTCTTTACTGACGACGACTTTCAGAGATTGTATGATGCGGATAAGCCCGTGTACTGCTTGGATGTCAAAGATCACGAGAAACAGGAAATTCGCGCATATATCGAGGAAGGCGAAAAACTTGGGTATCATAAAAGATTTCTGACCAAAACGCGAAATATCTGGTATAAAATCGAACACAGAACGCCCGCTCCGATTTTATTCGGCGTATTCAGCAGAGGGCGTTTCAAGGTCGTTCGAAATTTGACGACTGCTATCCACTTTACCTGCTTTCATGGCTTTTATCCGAATATGTTCGGCACTCCATTAGTCAACAAATTGTTTGTCTACTTACTCAGCGATGTCGGGCAAAACATTATGAAGACGAATAAGAGATCGTATGGGGATGAGTTGGATAAATTCGAGCCAGGCGATTTGAATGAGTGTTTGTGTCCAGGCCAGCATCAATTCGATATGATTGACGAGGAAGAAGCGGTAGAGGTAATCAATATTGCCAAAACAGATGAACGATTAGCGATTCGCATGAGCAATGATTTGATCTCAAGGATTATGAACGTCAAACAATCGCCTGTCGCCAAATTTTGATCGGACGCGAATGAATCTGTGTTCGAATACGGCTAAAATTACGAATGCTCTAATTGAATCAGCAATTGGGCTAACGCGGGAATCGTATCTTTACATCGAGAAAAATAGTCGAAATAATGTTCAACGCCAGTCGCCGATAACCCCATCGCGCAAGCGGCGGCGATAGTCGAACCCGATCCCATGAACGGATCAAGAATGACGCCCTGTCCAAGCGGCAAACTGGCATAGACAAGCTGCCGCATCAGTGATTGAGGTTTTACCGTCGGATGATGCGCGATTTTGGTTTCGTTGCGCGGCGTCTTTTCGCTTGGCAGGACATCGAATAACGGCTTTCCATTCGGCAATCTGCGCAAACCGCCTGTTTGATAGCGTTGCAAGCACTCCTCAATCGTCCCGGTAAACGGTTTGCGAAAAATTCCCCAGGGTTCATAACATCCTCGCGGTAATGAACAGACATCAGGATAAACGTTTTCTGCGTTTTTCGGCCTATCGCCACCGCGAAGCGTTCTGACCAGCCGGATCAATTCTCCGCGAAATTCTAAACCGGATTCGATTAGCGCACTGAAAACCAATTGAGAAAGAAACGCATTCGACGCAAGAAAAAGATGACCGCCAGGTCGCAAGACGCGAAGCGCTAATTTGCCCCATTCGCAAAAGAAGCGTTGCAATCGTTCGCGTTCTTTCGTCGTCAACGCGGTAAAACGCGGTAATGGAGAACGAACATGACCATCAAAAGATGGCGGGATACGCCACACACCGCCATTGCCATTTTGTCGTTTTTCAATCTGGTCGAAATCGTATTCCTTGACGCCATACGGCGGATCGGTGACAATCGCATGAATGCTTGACGCGGGAATCTGCCCCATCCATTCGAAACAATCCGCATGAATCGCGATAGCGGTGCCGAATTGATGGTATTGATATTGAAAAAGGTAGGCGTCGAATTGTTGTGCGATCATGTTTACTCCTCTGCGCTCATATCAACTGCATCCCCCAATTGATACATCGGGCTGAGTTCCCGAACGAGACGTCGCATGTTCTCTTGCTCAATTTGATTGCTCAACAATTGTTCGAAGTCGGATAAGCTCAGAAAAATAGCCTGAGACACATTGCGACATTTGACAATATACCGCGTATTATAGATGCGAGCATTGGTTTTTAATAAGACCTCACAGGTTTTTAAAACCTGTGAGGTCTGCGAGTGACACAATATTAATTTTCAATGCTCGCGTCTTTATTCTGAAAAATGTCATCAAGGATTTGTCCAAAATTATTTTGAGCCGTCGTGGAAGCAATTGTTTTCGTCTGCATAAATAATTCCTTTAAAGTAGATATTTTTGCTAATATAGATATGTTAGATAAAATAGGTATCATGTCAAGTCTTAATTTTTACACAATCAACGGATTATTTAGGAGAATCACTTTGCGCTAATAAAAACTTAACAAAGACAACATATTATAGTTTTTACGAAAGTGATTTATGCAAAATTATGTAGAGTGATATGATGGAAATTCTGTTTTTAGGAGAGGATGTCATGAAAAAAATCGCTATGTATGGAATATCGGCTGTCGCCATTGTGATGTTATTGGCGGGATGCGGTTCTGATCGGGGCAAGTCACCTGGAAAAAACGACTTCGTCATTCTTTCCGGCTCTGAAAATGAAACGTTAGAGCCGATCTTGAAAGAGTTTGGACAGGCCAATAAGATCAATATCGTCATGCAGTACAAAGGGTCGGTGGATATCATGCAGGAGCTTGCCAACTCGAATATCGCTTATGATGCTGTGTGGCCTGCTAACAGTCTGTGGATCGCGCTGGGGGACAAAAACCGCGTGGTGAAATACGAAAAATCGATCATGACCTCGCCAGTTGTGTTCGGCATTCGCAAATCTTTAGCGGAGCAACTCGGATTTGTCGGCAAAGATGTGAAAGTCAACGACATTCTTTCTGCAATTCGCAGCAAGCAGTTGACATTCATGATGACTTCTGCCACACAATCGAATTCCGGGGCGTCGGCGTATCTCGGCTTTTTATACGCGCTGCTCGGCAACCCGGATGTCTTGACCATTGACATGCTCGATTCGCCGCAATTGCGTGACGGCATTCGCGAATTGCTGAACGGCGTGAATCGCTCGTCTGGGAGTTCTGGCTGGCTGAAAGAGCTCTTTTTGCAGGGAAATTACGACGCGATGGTAAATTATGAAGCGGTGATTATCGAGACCAATCAGGCGCTTGTCAAACAGAATAAAGAGCCGCTGTACGTCGTCTATCCGGTGGATGGTATCGTGCTGTCCGACTCGCCGCTTGGCTACATTGAGCGGGGCGACCAGAAAAAAGAAGAACGCTTCAAAAAATTGCAGGAATTTTTGTTATCGGAAGAGGTGCAAAACCGCATTCTGAAGACCGGACGGCGCACCGGTTTCGGGGGCATGATGGGCGCGACCGATCCGCAAGTGTTTAACCCGGAATGGGGCGTGCAAGCCGACCGAATACTGTCGCCGCTGACGATTCCGGCGACGAATGTCATCGAAACTGCGCTGAATATGTATCAAACCGAATTTCGCAAGCCGTCGCTGACGGTCTATTGCCTCGACTATTCTGGCAGTATGAAAGGAGAAGGAGATAAACAGTTGAAACAGGCGATGACGCTGCTGTTAAATCAAGATCAGGCGAAAGCCAACCTGCTAAACGCTTCGAAAGACGATGTGACGATTATTCTGCCATTCAACAGCGACATTATTGCAAGATGGGACGCGCAGGGGAACGATCCACAGGCGCTGAGCGGCTTGTTGCAGAACGTGTTGAATCTCCAGCCTGGCGGCGGCACCAATATTTACCTTCCGGCAGCGGCGGGTTTGGAAGATATGCTGAAAATGCCCCTTGACAAATATGTTCCAGCGATAATTCTGATGACTGACGGGAAATCCGACGGGCAGTATCGCGATTTCGCAGAAATCTGGCAGCGCTCCGGCGCGGACATCCCGGTCTTCAGCATTATGTTCGGCGACGCGGAATCCGGCCAACTGGACGCGCTGGCCAGCCTGACGCGCGGGCGCGTCTTTGACGGGCGGCAGGATTTGGTAAAAGCCTTCCGTGCGGCGAAAGGGTATAATTGAACGACACGGTTGCGTGGAGTGTTTTTGCAACGTTTGTCTGATGAGTTCGTATCGCCGGCGTCCCCGTCGCCCTCTATTGGCATCGCCGACGAGAACGTCGGCGGTACAGGCGCGTCCGTCAAACACGCCTGACCAAAACAAAAGTTGTTCGAATTGGAGAATGACCATGCTTCGAAAATTGATCGCATTGCCATCGAATATTCCCGCCGCATTGACTGGTGGCGGCCTTTTTTTGTTCTCCTTATTTCTGCTGAATTTAGGAATTCCGATAGCGATTGCGATCAGCGTGACGGGCTATTTGGTGACGGGGTTGCTGATTTTTCCAGCAGTGCCGGAGAAAGAAGTCGAGCAGAGAAAATTACTCGGCGTCGTATTGAAAGAAGGGCAGCAGAAATTAGCGGAGATGACACGCTTGCGGAGCAAAGTGAACAATCCGCAAATGCGGCAGCAGATTTCGCAGTTACAGACGATTGCGGCGAGCATTTTTGAGGCGTTGAAAAAAAATCCGCAGCAGGTGGTCTCGGCGCAGCAATTTTCAACCTATTATCTGGATTCGACGCTGAAGATTATCAATACATATATCCATCTCTCGGAACATCAGGCGTATTCGGCAGAGGTGCAGGCATCCATGAACAAAGTCGAGCAGGCGTTGCGGAATGTGCATGTCGCCTATGAAAAACAACTGGCGGGCGTATTGCAAGATGTGGTTGTCGATCTTGACGCTGAACTTTCTGTGCTGGAAGAAACCTTAGAAATCGAAAAAATGTAAGGAGCGCATTATGAAAAGCAGAGTGATTGGCATTGTGATTTTAGTGGCGATTATTGCGGGCGGCGTCGCTTATAAATTCGTCGGAGGCGGGAAACAGCAGATTGAACTGAAAGGACTCGTCGGAGGCGAAAAACTCGCGTTTTTGCAAAATCCGAACGTGGAGGCGATTTTGTCGAAAAAATATGGCGTGCGTCTGAATATCAATAAAGCCGGTTCGATTGAAATGGCGCAGCAAGCTCCCGGCGCTGACATTGATTTTCTCTGGCCGTCGAGCGAAGTGGCGCTGGAACTATATAAAGCGAAGAATTTTCCGCTCAAAAAAAGCGAGATTATCTTCAACTCCCCAATTGTACTCTACACCTGGGATTTAATCGCGCAAGCGCTTGATCAGAAAGGGTTTTTGGAGCAGCAAGGCAATTCTTTGTTTATCAAAGATATGAAGCCGCTGCTTGAGATGGTGAGCGCTGGCACGCCCTGGTCAAACGTCGGCGTAACCCAATTGTTCGGCAAAATGGCGATTACCACAACAGACCCGGAGAAATCGAGTTCCGGCAATGCGTTCGCCGGATTGGTTGCCAACATCTTGAATGGCGACGTGGTGGATACGAGTTCGGTTCAGGCCGTGCTGCCTGCGGTGAGAAATATGTTCGCCCGCTTAGGCTATATGCCGCCATCCTCGCAAGACCTGTTCCAGCAATATTTAACCAAAGGGATCGGCGATAAGCCAATCATTGCCGGCTATGAAAGTCAGGCCGTCGAATTTTCCCTGCAAAACAAGGAACTTTGGCCGAAAGTCAAAAATAAAATCCGCATACTGTATCCTAAGCCGACCGTCTGGAGTTCGCATCCGCTGATCATTGTAAAAGACAAGGCCGACCCGTTGATGCTGGCGATGCAAGACCCGGAACTCCAAAAAATTGCCTGGGAACAACACGGATTCAGAACCGGATTAGCGGGGATTCAGAACGATCCGAAGGTGCTGGATGTCGCCGGCATTCCTGAAAGCATCACGTTCGTCATGCCGATGCCCAGCCCGCAAGTTATGGAAATCATCATGAGTGCGCTGAAAAATTGAGGCGCAATCGAGAGATAACAGCGCGAGATTGGCGATAATCTCGCGCTGTTTTGCGTTACAGGGAATGGCTGGTGGTTTTCGATTTTGCCGATGCTGATTTTCGACGTAGAACACGGAAACGTTTCAATAGCAACTCATCAACATTCATGCGATAAGGAATCACGCAGATGATATGTTCGTCTGACTTTAAGAATGGCCGCCTCACTATCGGTTTTCTCACGTCCGGGATCGGCAATCCGGTCAGCAGCAACTTATGGCTCGGCGTGGCCGACGCCGCCCGCGAGCATGATGTCAATCTGCTCTGTTTTGTCGGCGAAGCGTTGCAATCGCCGCATGGTTTCAAGGCGTTGGCGAATGCAGTGTATGATTTAGTCGGCACGGAGAATGTCGCCGGGTTGTTATTCTGGAACAGCGCGTTGAACAATTACGTGCAGAGTGATGTATTCGAGCGATTTAAAACCCAATTTCAGCCATTGCCGATGGTGGATATCGAAGAATCGGCGGTGGTGAGACATCTGATCGAAACACATGCGCGTCGCCGCATCGCGTTTATTCGCGGGCCAGAAGGAAATTGTGAAGCCGAATATCGCTATCACGCATATTGCGACGTGTTGAAAGAGTTTCAGATTCCGTTCGCGCCGGAGCTTGTGACGCCGCCGGGGCGCTGGGATGAAGATTGGGCGCGCGAGGCGATCCGAATTTTGCTGGATATCCGCCGCGTCACATTCGACGGCCTGGCTGCTCCAAGCGATTTACTGGCTGTGAGAGCGATGAATGTATTGCAGGAAAACGGTTTTCGCATTCCTCAAGAAATCGCTGTGGTTGGGATTGACGATACCATTGAGGGACGCTGCGCGACGCCGCCGCTGACCACCGCGCCGTATTCGCTTTATACCATCGGACAGCGCGGAATCAAGCGATTGCTTGCGAAAATCACTTGTCGGGATTGCGCCGGGCAGGAAGAATTGCCGATTGAATTGACGATCCGCCAATCGTGCGGCTGTCTGGCATCTTCGATCGTTCATGCGGCGGCGGAGATCGCTGCTGTCAATAACGAAGCATTGACAACGGCGTTTGCGGCGCAGCGCGAGGCTCTATTGGCTGAAATCACGCCGATCCTGCATGAATCTCCGGCTGCCGCCGCATGGAGCGCGCAGATCGTAGATGCGTTTGCAAGCGAAGTCACGGGACAGACATCTGGCGGCTTTTTAAACGCCTTACATGACGTTTTGCGCCAGACTGCGCTATCGAATATGGAAATCAGCGTCTGGCAAGATGTCGTGTCTGCGCTGCGTCGCCATTTTTTGCCGTACTGGAGCGAGCGCTCTGATGTCGTGCGCGTCGAAAATTTATGGCAGCAGGCGCGGATTGTGATTGGCGAGGCGATGCATCGCGCCCAGGTCGCGCAACGCTTGCATGACGCAGATCAGGCGCGGATTCTTCGCGCCCTGAGCGCTAGGCTGATCAGCACCTTCGACATAAAAAAGCTGATGGACATTCTTGCTGAAGAATTGCCGCAGCTTCAGATTGCAAGCTGCTATTTGTCGCTGTATGAGCATCAGAAGGCGCTGACCGAATCCGCGCGGTTGATGCTGGCTTATCATGACCGAGGCGCATTGCCCTCCCTTCTGAAGGAGAGCTGTTTCCATCCCGCCAGTTAATCCCTTCGGAACTTTTTCCGCAGAACAGCCGCGTGAATATGGTGATCATGCCGCTTTATTTCGAACATCATTTAGGATTCGTGTTGTTCGATATGGGACCTCCTTAGAACGCGCGAATAAACTGCTACATCAGGAAATTACCGAACATGCCCGCGCTGAGCAGGCATTGCGAGACAGCGAGCAGCAATACCGGCTTTTAGCCGAAAATGTCAAAGAAGGCTTGCTGATCATGCAAGATGGCAAACTGCAATTTGCCAACCATGCGTTTGTGGCGTTGAGCGGGCGGAAGTCAGTGAACTCCTTCAGGCCGATCCGCTGCTGCTTTTTGCTCCGGCAGCGCGCGAGACGCTCCGGCAACGTTTACAAATCGAACATCTCTTTTCCGGCTTGCCAGCCTGGGAAACGGAATTGCTCTCCGCCAACGGCGAAGTGTTGTGGGTTGAAATGGAAATGACCGACATTGTTTGGAACAGCCAGCCCGCCCGTCTGCTGACGCTGCGTAATCAGACCGAGCGCAAACGCCGCGAACAGCAGATGGAAGAAGCGCTCCTCCGGCTCGAGCAGGAAAATCTCAGCCTGAAATCCAGCATTAAAGAGCGCTACCGCTTTGGCGCATTAGTCGGCAAAAGCTCGGCCATGCAACGCGTGTATGAATTGATCGTCAGCGCTGCGGTCTCCGGCGTGAATGTCTTGATCTATGGAGAATCCGGCACAGGCAAAGAATTAATCGCGCATACTTTGCACGACGTCAGCACCCGGCGAACGCAGAAATTCGTGCCGGTGAACTGCGCGTCTGTGCCAGAGTCGCTGTTCGAACGCGAATTCTTTGGACACCGGAAAGGCGCATTTACTGGCGCAGATCGCGATAAACCCGGCTTATTCGATTTAGCGCATCGCGGCACGCTTTTTTGGAATGAAGTCACAGAACTGACGCCGGGAATGCAGGCCAAACTACTGCGCGTCTTGCAGGATGGCGAATATCTGCCGTTAGGAAGCCCGGTCGCCCGGCAAGGCTGATACCGTGATTATTGCCGCAACCAACAAAGATTGCCAGACCGAAATCGAACATGGCCGGCTGCGCAAAGATTTTTTCTATCGCATTGGCATCATCGAAATTAATGTTCCGCCATTGCGCGAACGCAAAGAGGATTTGCCGCTGCTGATCGAACATTTATTAGAGCAATATTATCTGAAACATCCGCTGCCGCCAGACCGGAACAAGGCTGGCATGGCGCTGGATGCTTCCGTCCTGCCGGCAGAATTCATGCAAGCGTTATATGCCTATGATTGGCCGGGAAACGTGCGGGAATTACAGAATATTTTGCAGCGGTATTTAGCGACGAATGATGTGATGGCTGTGTTAGAACGCATTCCGGGCTGGGCAATTGCGCCGCGCCTGAGTGTCAACGGCCAGCCTGCGACGGCGGTGGAGATTGTCAACAATTTCGCCACGCTCAAGCGCACCTGGCAGAATCAGGATGTCGTGACGCTCATCCTGCCGATGAACACGCAGATCGTTGAATCAGACGGCTATGTTGGGATCAGACGCGGGCCGCTGCTCTACGCGCTTCCCTATTACCAGCGATTGGAAAAATATCACAGATCGCGGACGCTTCTCGGATTGGGAAATTTA
The DNA here is from genome assembly GCA_000739515.1 of Candidatus Moduliflexus flocculans. Taxonomy (GTDB): domain Bacteria; phylum Moduliflexota; class Moduliflexia; order Moduliflexales; family Moduliflexaceae; genus Moduliflexus; species Moduliflexus flocculans. The sequence continues at coordinate 204,537 of DF820460.1, read as the reverse complement.
TCCGCAAAGCGCCTGGAATTACGGCATAGATGTCCCGGAAAGCGGCAAGCTCGATGTCACCGTGACCGAACACGCCGAACATCATGCCTTTACCAGCGCAGAACCGCCGATTGAACTGCATCTGCCTGCGCGGCGCGTGTTGAACTGGGGCATGGAAAAGCATTCTGACGGGGCAATCCCTGCCAATATGCAATTGGGTGAGCCGGAAACAATCAGATTAATCCCGTATGGCTGCGCCAAACTCCGGATCGCTGCGTTTCCGAAAATCAATTGGTAACTACACAGCCTATGTTGTATTGGGGAGAGCCTTGAAGGTGTTTGTCAAGGCTTCAAGGACGTTCTTCCCCTGTTTTTTGATCGTTGAAATAAAGCCACGAATGCGACAGAATGCGCGGGTACCCTCTGGAGAACGAAAGGTACCCGAAATCTTCTGTTTGACTTTGATCATGCGGAGATCGCGTTCGGCGAGATTGTTGTCAAACGGGACGC
>DF820460.1:203533-203875 GCA_000739515.1 Candidatus Moduliflexus flocculans | reverse complement strand
ACCTCCGCAGCCTGCATCGCGGCATGACCGCGTTTTTCATGAGGGAAATAAAAGGTCATGTCCTGGGTCGAGGCGCTATGCAGCCAAATACGCCGACCATTCTCATACAGGCCGGTTTCATCCACATGCACGACAGGTGCCTGGCGCAACGCCTGTTTCATCACGGTTTCGCTCTCGACTAATTGCGCCGCGCATGCCTGCGTGGCCGTCAACAGCGTCCCCTGACTCACGGGCTGACCAATGAGATCCTCGATCAATGCCGTCGTCCGGTCATACGGCAAGAGTTGGCCGTGATTGAGATAGACCAACAGGCCTTTCATGCGCGCCCCATATTGTACCGGC
>DF820460.1:176917-203149 GCA_000739515.1 Candidatus Moduliflexus flocculans | reverse complement strand
CCCCCCAACAGGTCTTCGATCATCCGAAGGGCTTGCGGCAGATCTTCAATGGTAGAGACGACAATGACAGGTGTTTCCATAGAACATTTTTATACTCGTGTTTCTTGACTAAAATCAAGTAAAATTTTATCAGAATATGATGCCTGTGTAGTTACATCAATTGTTGAATAACGTTTAAGTAATTGCTTACGTACCGGCAGACAGCCCTTGTCCGCCGAAGCCATAAAGACAACAGCCTGAATCGTTTCTCTATCTGAACGGAGGTGGCTCAGCCGTCGGTTTCGTCGGAAAATACTTGACAGGTTCTATCTCTTTCTGCGTGACTTTCTGTGGAACGCGCATTGGCACGCTCTCTTTAAATTTCGTAACTGATGTTACGCAACGTTTCCGCGAATTCCCTTCCTGGGTGGGGAAATTGCTGGTGGCGCTGCGTAACATCAGTTCGTAATTATTTAGGAGTGCCAAATAGTTACTAAATTTCCAATATGTTTGAAAAGGGCAGGGTTGTTAAATTCTGGATAAACTTCGCCGTCTCGACTTTGCTCGGCGTTCGGCTTACCGCTCATCAAGCGAAGTCGAGATGAGCATTTCAGGGAGAACTTAACAGCCCTGCCAGAGATTGGGGACAGTTTTAAAATTATGTCAGGCTGTGAAGATTAAAGAAACGTCATGCAAAATACCATAATTATCGGCCAATCCATCCTTGCGGCGAATGACGAGATTGCGCGGTCGAACCGGCTCGAACTTCACGAGCGCGGCGTGTGCGCCATCAATGTCATGGCCGCGCCCGGTGCAGGCAAAACCAGCCTGATTGTGCAACTATTGGAATCACTCCCGAACGAGGCGTTCAAAGGCGTCATCGAAGGGGACGTGGCCTCGTCGGTGGATACGGAAAAAATTCTCGCCGCCGGATTCCCCGCCGTGCAGATTAACACCGGCGGCGGCTGTCATCTGACCGCGAAGATGATTCAGAACGTTCTCCCAGAATTTCAGCTTGACCGGAACGGCTTTCTGTTCATCGAAAACATCGGCAACTTGATCTGCCCCTGCGCGTATGATCTCGGCGAAGACCTCAAACTTGTCATTTCCAGCGTGCCAGAAGGAGACGACAAGCCGGTCAAATATCCGAAAATCTTTCAGATCGCCGACGTAATCGCGCTGAATAAAACCGATTATTTGACGCATTCCGATTTCGATCTGAATAATTTTCTGCGCGGCATCAAAGCCGTCAATCCCGGCGTTCCCGTGTTTCAGGTCTCTTGCAAGCAGCGCAGTGGAATTGACGCGTTGGCGGAATGGATTGCCGAATTTTGCCGAAACACCCCTGACAAAGTTGGATCATGAAGAACGTGATTTGGACATTACCCGAACCGCTCGCGTTTCCGTTTCGAGTCGAAATGCCGGTTTTAGCCTGCGGCGCGGAATCGAAAAATACGTTTTGCATAGCCCTGGGCGCATTGGCGTTTCTCTCTCCGAATTTCGGCGATTTGGAGCAGGTCGAAAATTTCCAGGATTTTCAAGGGGGCGTGACCGCATTCCAAACGCTGCTTGACGCGACGCCGGGCGTCATCGCCTACGATCTGCATCCAGAATACCTTGCGACGAAATACGCGAAAACCTACGGCGCGTCGGTACGTATCGGTGTGCAGCATCATCACGCGCATATCGCCGCTTGTATTGCTGATAACGAAGTTCATCAGCCGGTGATCGGCGTGGCGTTCGACGGTTCGGGATACGGAAACGACGGCCATATCTGGGGCGGCGAATTTATGATTGCCGATTATCGCGACTTTCAGCGCGTCGGGCATTTTGTGTATATCCCGATGCCGGGCGGGAGCGCGGCGATCAGAGAACCCTGGCGGATGGCGTTCGCATATCTGGATCACATCTATGGCGACGACGCGCCGCATCTTGACATCGAGTTTGCGAAGACGCTCGATCCGCGTCAGCAGGCGATTTTAGGAAATATGATGCGCCAACAGGTGAACGCGCCGCTGACCTCAAGCGTCGGCAGATTGTTCGACGCGGTTTCCGCGCTGCTTGGGATTTGCCGGTATGCCACGTATGAAGGGCAAGCCGCTATCGAAATGCAGGCAAACGCCGAACAATATCTTCAGGGCTTGACAACCGCTGAAACAGGCATAATGTCTTATGAATTCGACATCCTTGAACAGCAAAACGCGCCGTATTATCTGATTCAGCCGCATCGCCTGTTTGCGGAGATCATCGCTGATATGCAGAACGCGACGCCAATCGCCCGCATCGCGGCGCGGTTTCATCTGACGGTCGCCGCAATGATTGCGACGATGTGCGAGCGGTTGCGCGAACACTTTCGAATCGGACAAGTCGCGCTCTCCGGCGGCGTCTTTCAGAATCGGCTGCTGCGCGAACACGCCGTTCGACAATTACAACAGGGCGGCTTCGAGGTCTTGCTGCCGCGACGCCTGCCCCTGCACGATGGAAATATCTCGTTCGGCCAGGCCGTCATTGCCGCCGCCAACATCAATGGAGCGTAATTATTTACCACGAAACACACAAAATACACGAAAAAAAGCAAAAGGTGTAGAGACGCCCCGGCGGGGCGTCTCTACCGCGATGGCCGTATATGGGCAAAAAGAATAATTTTTTAGTGTATTTCGTCTGTTTCGTGGTTCATCATATCTATGTGCTTAGGAATTCCGGTCAAAATCATTTCCCGGCAAGAGCAGCGCGGCCTCGCGGAGATTGACGGCGTGACGCGCCTGATTGATTTGCGGATGGTCGAAGATGCGCAGGTCGGCGATTACGTCCTGCTTCACGCCGGTTTCGGCATTCAGAAAATAGATGAACGCGAGGCGCTGGAAACATTGGCGCTGCTGAGGGAGATTTCGCCGCCATGAACGAGTTTGCCGCCTTTTCGGATCGCCGTCTTTGTCAAAAACTTGCGGCGCAGATCGCCGAACAGATGCCGCCGCAGCCGGTCACGCTGATGGAAGTCTGCGGCACGCACACGATGGCGATTTTTCAATCCGGCTTGCGGGACTTGCTGCCGGAAAACGTGACACTGCTTTCCGGTCCCGGCTGCCCGGTCTGCGTGACGCCGAATCAGCAGATCGACCGCGCCATTGCGATTGCGCGAAGCTCGCCGAACGTCTGCCTGACCACCTTCGGCGACATGCTGCGCGTCCCCGGTTCGTCGTCATCGCTTGAGCAAGCGCGGGCGCAAGGGGCTGACGTGCGCGTCGTCTATTCCGCGCTTGATGCATTGGCGATTGCCGAGCGAGAGCCGCAAACCGTCGTCGTCTTTTTCGGCATCGGCTTCGAAACGACGACGCCGACGGTGGCGGCGTCCGTCATGGACGCGCAGTGCCGCGAACAGCGCAATTATTGCGTGTTAGCGGCGCATAAAATCATGCCTCCGGCGATTCAGGCGATTTTCGAGAGCCGGAAAGTTAAGATTGATGGACTGCTGCTGCCGGGGCATGTTTCGACGATTATCGGGCGGCAGGCGTATGACTGGCTCGCGCAAACCTATCGGAAACCATGCGCTATCGCCGGATTTACGCCGGTGGACATCTTGCAGGCGATTCTCTCGCTGATGAAGCAGATCGCGTCCGGCGTCGCATTGGTGGAAAATTGTTACGCCCGCGCCGTGCAAGAAACCGGCAACCGCGCAGCGCAGCAGATTATGGCGGAGGTGTTCGAGGTCTGCGACAGCGAATGGCGCGGGCTTGGCGTGATTCCGCAGAGCGGGCTGCAATTCCGCGCCGCGTACCGCGCCTTCGATGCGTCCGCTCGTTTCGATCTGCCGGTTGAACCACCCCGCGAACATCCCGGCTGTCGCTGCGGCGATATTCTGCGCGGGGCGCATCTCCCGCCCGATTGCCCGCTTTTCGGCAACGCCTGCACGCCGCAAACCCCCGTCGGCGCCTGCATGGTCTCCTCAGAAGGTACATGCGCCGCGTATTACAAATATCGGAAAAGAGGAGCGTAAAACAGTGGCACAAAGGCTGCCCCCTGTCAGGCAGGGCTGTTATAGATGCGAATATTGAAAATTCATATCAGACAGACCTCACAAGTTTTAAAAACCTGTGAGATCTTGTTACGCATCAACACTCACATCTATAAATTCTATAGAGTTATGCCATACCGTATTTTTTCAACCTTTACAAATCAAAATATTGTTCTTACGCAACCTGTTTCAAGGCGATTTCATGATAGTCAAACCAGTGGTGATATTCGTTATTTCTTTTCAGCGTTTCTACGGCTGCGATGGCACTTGAACCACTGACCGACCAACTCATCCCCTGATGTTTTTGCCGATTCGAGACCAAGAGATCATTCATCTTCTCCCCAATTTGACTTGAATTCCGTAATCCGAGCCGCTTGCGGACTTCATAACACGGCATATATGCCCGATTCCGCTCGAAATACCCGATTACGTCGCGGATCGCCTCGGCATTTTTGAGGTCCGCCCCAGGCAGGTCCTGAAGCAAGCGAACAGCACTCGCGACGCGCCCATACCATAATAACGGCGAGAGAGCTTCCAAGACCGCATTGCGCCGCGTGGCCCCCCTCATCGCCAAGCGTAACTGCCGTTTGCATTTGTCTTCCAGATGGTACCAATCCAGAATCAGGCCAAGATTCATGCCCCATGAAAATGCTCGTAAGATTGCCGCGTGGAGGGGTTTTTGCCCATCGACAAAGAACTGGAGACGAAAGCGCCCCCCCATATTGAGCAGATAGGCCAGCACAATCCGTAAGACGGTTGGCCCCCCTTGACCGGTGATACAATAGGTCTGAGCTTGCTGCTGAAGATGGGCGACCGTCTGACGGACATATTTCCGCCCCATCTCCGCCTCGACAGGGACACTTTCCTCTGTCGCTTTGGTACGGTGCTGTTTTTGTTGTTTCACCACCACATCATCAAGAGACACATTGACCGTCTCCGCCGGGTGTTCATAGCACACGGGATTCTGGGCGATCTCGTGTCGCTCCGCCGCTGTCAGATCGCAGGCGTCAAGGAGCGTCGCGATCTGCTCTGCCGGAATAACGACCGGCGCGTGTGACCAGCCGCCTTTGGCGGTCACAGGCTGGCCGGTCTCGTCAAACCCGGCACGGCAGAGCATGTCGGTCGTCGTGCCTTCGATGGCTTCGCGCGCGCGTCTCCCTTCGCGCTCCACACTGGCTCGTAACGTCGTTGCCCCAGTGGCCCCCTCCTGATGGCGAATCCGGTTGAGCCAGGTCGCCGTTTTGGGATACGACTGCTCCGTCACCCCATAGATCAACGCCAATTCTTTGAACCCTCTGGTCTCATCGCGCTCCCAACAGCCTAAGGGCGGAAATACCGCCCGCGCGGTATCGTAGCGCGTGATGTCCTGCTGACACACCCGATACGTCGGAAACTCGATCCGCCCCAGTTCGCCATCGACACGATACGGCCACGGATTCTGCGTCATCGTCCCCTCGTGCAGATGCTCTCGGGCTTTTTTTTGAGACGTCGCTCAAATGTGCCGCCAATGTCTCACGAAGCCGCGAATACGTCGTCTGTAACAACGCCTGTTCGCAGGCATCAATGTTCATGGCATCGGTCTCTGACAGCACGAGAGAGACGCTGCCATCAGGGGCTTTTACGGGATCATGCGTTGGACTCTCATCACACGGGAGCATCTTCATCTGGATCTGGAGTTTATATCTGGTCATACGTTCCTCCTGGGAGATGTTAGGGGATCACTCATGTTACGCAGCCGATTCGAGACGAATGACCGCACCCTCCCCTCCGGGGAGGGGTTGGGGGTGGGTTCTTGACACGAGCAATCACTCACGGACGAACCCACCCCTTGCCCCTCCCAGGAGGGGAATTGTCGGCGGCGCTGCGTAACATCAGGGGATCAGTCAGTATCCAGTCCTTTCTATGCTCGCAGGGGAAGTCTGTCCAACTTCTTTTGCTTTAAAAAATCATTTGTACAAGTTGCAAAATTATTCTCAAGATAAAGTTTACATCTCATTTAGGATTGCTATATTAGAAACGTCATGTGCAACGTCATCTTGAGAATGCCCGCTATTGTGGAAATTTTTTTCAAATGTCGAAATTCCCTATTTGGATTTCCCCTAAAATCGGGGTATTTGAAAAAGTTGCACATGGCGTTTAGAATTGTTGCTAAATAAAAAATCACCGTCTATCACGACTGTTTTGCACGGCATCTTCGACTTGTCATTGGTTTTCCGACAAAAACCTTGAAAAGCCTTCAAATTGGGAAAAATCGCCTTATTCAGCAACAACTCTAATGAAAGACCATACGATGATTTCCTGCATAAATATTTAAACGAAAAGCTTGCAGAAATGAAAAAAGCAATAACACGATCCCTTGTTTAGGGTAGAAAAAGAAATGGAAAAGCAGAAAAAATATTCAGAATCTGAATCATTATTAAAACGAAAGAACTCCTAACGATCCGGTTGCAGGGGACGCCAAAGGGCGGCGGGGAAAATTGGTTGCTCTTTCCCGGCGTTTCGTGGTCGCCGCCCTTTGCCGCCACTGAAGTTGGGTCGTTAGCCCAACATAAAGTGCTATATGAGACCCGATAAAAACATGGTGGTGTCATCGTTGATACATGCGCACATTTAAAACTTGTCGAATGTATGATGAGCTTCTCTGAGGAACAATGAATGTGTATCCACCATAAACAGATTGACAGGACAATCGGAAAGGTTCAACCCTTTTTTCAGCTTGATATCCCCCATCTGTTGGCCAAATCAATCCAGCCTCAGAAAATTTGCGCGATCAATAAAAAAAGTTATATATTTTTCTTGACAGATCATAGAGGATATTTTTTAATGCAACCGGTTGCTAAGAACAACGCGAAGATGATGCATTGATTACGATTAAAAAATCATTCATCAATATCATCAAAACAACAACCTGGAATGCCAAAAGAATGGCGCGTAACATGATTTTATTTCCTGGTTGAGGCGGAATGGTGAAATCTTCGCTCATTTTTTTTGATTTCACAATGCAACCGATTGCATTATTTAACTGACAAAAATTGTCAGTCTTTTTTACTGATCTATTGCAACCGATTGCAGCTATATAAAGGAGAACATTTATGTTAACCATCGCCCCGATCAACATGATGCTTCAAGCAGAAGAACAGGCCAAACATCTGGAACAGAATACACGTATTTTGGCAGAAGACATGCAACGCACGCTCCCGTCCGAAACTCAAACGCCGCGTTGGTTGAACGCCGTCAGTCATTTTGTGGCGCGTTTGAGACAGAAGGCGCAACATCAGCCGACCGTAACGACCTGTTGCGTTGAAAGGCATTCTTGCGCTTAGGATCGCCTCGGAAATGTTGTACGGCGAAACTGTTGTTTCGCCCTCGCCGAAACGCAGTTTCGGCGTACAATGTGATATGTTATTTCTGCGGCGAGCCTTAACGCTGAAGTAACGCGCAACAGGTTATGAAAAAGGTGTCAGACGCTTTGAATGTGTCTGGCACTTTTTTTGATATCCCATCTCATTTCGCTTGCCTTGAAGAAGATGTGTTAGCAAAACGCCTTGCCATCATATTCTCTCTTTCGTCCCCTCAAAACGGATCGTCACTCCATCGCAAGATTTTTGCTTGACAAATCCCCGCCATGATCGTTATTCTTTTACAAATGGTGTGACACGCCTCTATTAATGCAATTGGTGATGTAGGAGAACAGTATTATGAACGCTACAGCATATCCTGAAGTTGACCGAGATCTTATGATTGACGATTTGTCGTATCAAGATGCCAGAGATTACGTGTTGAAATTTTTAACGTCCGAAAAAAAAACCATCAAAGCGCTTCAGGAGAAGGAACAGGAATTACAAAAATGGAATGAACGGCTCGCGTTTGCAGAACGCTCTGGAAATCCGGCGCAAACTCAGCAAGTGAAAGACCATCTGCACCGCTTGATTCAGGAACGAGACACCCTGAAAGCGGAAAAAGACGCGCTTCAACGCAAAACCACAATCTTAAAGGAAAAACTGCAAGCTAAACCGAAAGATGCCGACGTGGCATCGAGCGTGCGGGCAGAACGCCTCTTAGCCGATTTCGAGCAGCTTGTGGATGTGGATGAGTATAAGCTTAATGAGGCGATGAAAGACCAGGAAGCCGAAGACGAACTTGCGAAACTTAAAGCGAAATTATCCTATCAATAACCCATAGGAACTGGTGTGAAGAGAGCGACGATATTGACGATTGCCAGTCGAAACATTTGCGCGCGCATGGGAATATGTTTGTGTCTTTCATTGATTGTTCTTTTGATTGAAGAGGCCGTCACAGGAGTATGTTTCGTGACTGTTGCTGTGCCGACAACAGATGCCGAACGCATCCAGTATGCGATTACTCATGGTCTTGAGGCACTCTATCAAGGCAATTTCGAACAAGCGATCACCACATTTTCATCGCAAATTCAAGAATATCCCGACGATCCCAAAGCCTATTTTTTTCTGGCAGTCACCTATCGTTGGTTGAATCGGATCGATCCGTCTAACGAGACGTACCAAAAACAATTCGAAGAATCTATGGCAACGTCAATTCAGAATTGCCAGAAGATTTTGAAAAAAGCCCCCAAAGATCCGGATGCCACCTTATATTTGGCAGCATCTTACGGCTATCGGGCGGAGTATTTTAACTTTTCCAAGTTTGACTGGGGGAAGGCGTATGATAATGGCGTCAAAATGCGCGATTATTTAGACAAATCGGCGAAAATGCCGAATATGAGCATAGATGCTCAACTTGGATTTGCGCTCTATAATTATTACGCCTATCTCTATCGCGATAAGATCGGCAAATGGCGCTTTCTGTTGTCATTGCCCAAAGGCGACCGAGAGAAAGGGATTGCCATGTTAGAGGAGTTGCGCGAACATGGCGAGTATTCCAGGGTAGAGGCGTGGTATTTTTTGATCGAAATTTATAAAGAGGAAAATCGTTCGAAAGATCAGGCGATGGCGCTCAACAAAGAGCTTCATGAAAAATTTCCGAAAAACCCGTATTTTCATACATTATTGGCCGGAACGTATCATAAATTTCAGGATTGGGAAAATTCTCGAAAAGTGGCGCAAGAGATTATTGCAAACGCCAATTCCCCGTATTATACCGAATATCTTGTCTTTCAGGCCAAATATCTGCTTGGCGAAAGCGCATATTTTTTAGGGAAATACCAGGACGCTCTCCTGTTGTTCGATGAGATTATCGCCCGGCAGCCAGAACAACCGTCTTATCTCATCCCGTGGTCGCATCTGCGACGCGGCGCAATCTACAATCTGACGGGCGAAAAAGAAAAAGCGAAAGCGGAACTCCAATTAGTCCTGGACATGAAAGATGTGCATCACGTCCACGATTTCGCCGAAGCCTTGCTGAAAAGTCAGCAGAAAACGTCGAAATAGAAGAGAAATATTTCGCCCTCTTGAAAAAGAAACCTCATTTTTGCGCACATTTTTTCCTTGTCAGAAAGCATCGCAGGCTCATAAGCGTATTATTGAGTTGTCACACAAGCCAGTCTTAGAGACCCGAAGTAAACAAACATTTTCATGGAGAATTATTTATGACCACACCAGTTTCAGGCAAGACTTCAAATAATGGGTTAGCCATTGCCATGATCTTTGCGGCGATTATGATTTCCGGAGCGCTTATTTTTCTCGGCGTAGTGATGCAGCGGCGCGGCGCGGTGGAGACAGAACAATTAGCGCAGCAGATGAAAACAGAAATTTTGGCTGAATTAAAAAAGCAACAGCCCGCAGAACCAGATAACGCGCCGCTTGATCTGATTCAGAAAACGAAAGAGGCTGTGCTGACAGAATTGCGAAGCGGCGAAATTATCGCTCAAGAAGTTGATGCCGGAATTCAGCGCTTTATTCAAAAACAAAAAGACGCGCAGGCCGATGCTGAAAAAGAACAGGAACGAATCGCGCAAGAAAAAGCGAAAAATGTTCCTCCAGTCGTCGCAGACCGCGACCATATCTTTGGCGCTCCCGACGCCACGCTTTCTATTATTGTCTATACAGATTTCGAATGCCCGTTCTGCAAGCCATTCCACCAGACAGCGAAAGATATCGTGGCCGCATACAATGGCAGCGTGAATTTAGTCTATCGCCATTTTCCGCTCCCCTTTCATAATCCTGGAGCGCAAAAAGAAGCTGAAGCGGCGGAATGTGCGGCGGAACTCGGCGGAAACGATCTTTTCTGGAAATATGTTGACGCGATTTTCGAGCGCACGACTTCGAACGGCAAAGGCTTCCCAATAGAAAATTTGACGCCATTAGCCGGAGAATTGGGGCTGGATAAGACGCAGTTTCAGGCGTGTTTAGACGACGGAAAATATACGCAGTTGGTGCAAAATCAAACAAAAGATGGCGCGAACAGCGGTGTTAACGGGACGCCTGGCAATATCCTTGTTAACCATAAAACGGGAGCAATTCAATCCAAGCCTGGAGCGCTGCCGTTGGAAATGTTTAAGCAGACGATTGATGAGATGCTGAAATAAGAGGGCGCAGCGGCTTCAGAAGGTGATGAACATGAAACGCCAGGTTGGCGGCGATTGAAAATGTCATTCAGTCATGACACGCGCCTCTGTTCCCTTCGACACGTTCAGGGAACAGACCGCGCTCGTTTCGACACGCTCAACGAGCGGGATGACCAGTTTATTTTTTCATCATCGCCAGCCTGGCGTTTCATGCTTGCGCATTGTAAAGTTTAAAAAATAATTTCAGCTCAGACCTCACAGGTCTCGAAGACCTGTGAGGTCTTTACCTCGAAGTTATTTTTTACATTTTACATTGCCGAAATAATTTTCCCCATCTTTATCAACTTGTGAAGTGTTTGGGGCGGCTTAATTCGCCAACATGCGTTCTTTCGCTTTTCGCGCGGCGGATGCCCCATCAGCGGCGTAAATATCTGCGCCGATAGAATCGGCGTATTTCTGCGACACCGGCGAGCCGCCGACCATCACAATGACGCGCTCTCGCAGTCCCGCATTTTTCAGCGCCTCAATACACGTTTTCATCCCGGCCATTGTTGTGGTCAGCAACGCGCTGATCCCCACAAAATGCGCTTCGTGCTGCTTAACGGCCTCCACAAATTTCTCCGGCGCGACGTCCGCGCCTAAATCAATCACTTCGAAACCAATCCCTTCCAGCATCATTGCTACGAGGTTTTTGCCAATATCGTGCAAATCCCCTTTGACCGTGCCGATCACAAATTTCCCAAGCGGCTTGACGTTCTGCGCGATTAACTGCGGTTTCAGCAGCGCCACGCCTTCCTGCATGGAACGGGCGGCCATCATCATTTCCGGAATAAAATATTCGCCATCCTCAAAGAGTTGGCCGACGGTTGTCATGCCGGAAATCAACGCATTATTCAAAATATGTTCCGCGTCCATCCCCTGTTCGAGCGCGGCGCTGACTCCCTCAACGACGCCGGGAATATCCCCTTCAATCAGGCATTGGCGAATCTCCTCGAATAGCACCATGTGTTTCCTCCGGTTCAGTATTTTTTCTATCATTCTTCGTATCGAACGTAGAAGTTCGGTAATATGCGTTACAACAAAATTTTCACAATCTGAATAGTCTGCATTGAAAACCCCCTTGAAAAAAGCAAGTATTTTCCATCCATAAACAGCATCGGTGTTGTCAGCCTGAGAATTGCGCTGATGTGATGTGAGCGCACATTCTCCTTGACAGAACCGGCATGGCCGCCAAAGCAAGCGGTAGCAATTTTTAGCCTTCTGGCAGTCACAATGTATAGCATTATTCAGAACCATTGACCCCAAAATAGAGGAGTGCGAAATCTTGATTTCGCGGTCAAATCAAGATTTGACACTCCTTCTTCGGGATCAGCGTTATCAAATAATGCTATAACGTCTGGATTTTGGGGGAATGAATGGCAACATTATTTCTTGTGGGCATCGGGCCCGGCGGCAGAGAGCATTTGACATTGAACGCGATTGACGCATTTGCGCGAAGCGAGGTCATTGTCGGCTATGCCTTTTATCTTGAATTGATTCAGGAATTTCTGGCGGGAAAAACCGTCGTGAGCAGCGGCATGACGCAGGAACTCGACCGCTGCCGCCAGGCAATTGACTTTGTCAAACAGGGGCGAAATACCAGCCTGATCAGCACAGGCGATCCCGGCTTGTACGGCATGGCTGGCCCGGCGTTAGAATTGGCGGACGGGATTGACATCAAGGTTATTCCTGGCGTCAGCGCCGCGTTTGCGGCGGCGGCGGAAGTCGGTGCGCCGCTGATGCACGATATGTGCGCGATTAGTTTGAGCGATTTGCTCACGCCTTGGGAACGCATCCTGTCGAGGCTCGAACACGCGGCGCAGGCGGATTTTGTCATCGCGCTGTATAATCCCAAAAGTCACGGACGCCCGAACCACATTGAACAGGCAGTTGAGATGCTTCTGCGATACAAATCGCCGCAAACGCCCGTCGCTTCGGTGAAAAACGCCGGGCGCTCAGGTGCGGAATGCCGCTTGACAACATTAGCGGCAGTGGAATACGACTTTATTGATATGAAAACCGTCGTGATTATCGGTAATGCCCACACCTACGTCAAAGATGGCCGCATGATTACGCCGCGCGGATATGCGCTTTGAGAACCACGAAACACACAAAATACACAAAAAAACTCAGGAGTGCAAAAGCTTGCTTTTGCTGAACATTGCCTGATTTTTTTGGTTGCAAAAGCAAGCTTTTGCACTCCTTTTGTGCATTTTGTGTATTTCGTGGTAAATAAGTAAAATGTAAAAAATAACTTCCATGTATTCGCCAACACCCCAGCCCCTCCCCAACAGGGAGGGGAGTTTCCCCCTCTCCTTTGGAGAGGGGGCAGGGGGTGAGGTACTTGGACGTTATTTTTTAAACTTTACTAATTACGGTAATTTTATTTATGTTGTGGATTATTGGGGGCACATCAGAAACCAGGCGTTTTATCGAGGAAATACGTGGACATGTGATGTATGTCATTACTGTTGCGACCGAAAGCGGGCGGGCGGTCTTGCCGGAAGACGAGCCAGTCGTCGTCGGCAGAATGAATGCGGAACAGATGTGTGCGTTCGCGCAAACATATCGAATTTCTGTTGTCGCGGACCTCTCGCATCCCTACGCCGTTGAAGTCAGCCAGAACGCGCGGTATGCCTGTGAGCAATTACACCTCCCCTATTTTCGTTATGTGCGGGAACGGACGGAATTGCAAAACGCGATCTGCGTCAAGTCGTTAGAAGCGTGCCTCGATTTTTTACAAACCGTCAAAGGCACGGTCTTTTTTACCACCGGCAGCAAGCATCTCGCCGATTTTCAGCGCGTTCGAGGCGGAAACCGATTCGTATTCCGCGTGCTGCCGACGATTTCCAGCCTGCAAGAATGCGCAAACGCTCATATTGCGATGCAAGACATTGTCGCGATCTTCGGCGTCTGCTCGGAAGAACTGAATATTGCCATGTTTCGGGACTATGAAGCGCGATATGTTGTGATGAAAGATTCAGGCGAGACAGGAGGCACGCCGGAAAAACTTCGCGCCTGTGCCAGAGTTGGCGTTACACCAATCATCATTAGCCGCGCTGATGAATATGGCATTTCCGATCTTCGCCAGTTGGCCGCGCTTGTATTAAACCAGGGTTAATTTTCCTCAGACGCTTGAGTTATCCACAAAATTATCCACAATAGCAAAGTTTTATTTTACAATAGGTTACGTCATATTATTTTTAGTGTCTGTGGATGATTTTGTGAAAAATCGGTTTTTCCTCATTTTATAAGCGGTTTTCAGAAGCATATTTTCAGAAGTTATCCACAAGATTTTTCACAGTCTAAAAACAGACATATTGTTTATCTAATTCGATATTTACAAAATTAAATCTTGACAAAATTTAATATAATTCGATATATGCAAAAACAAATCTCGTATGAATCAAAATCAAAACGTTGTATCAAATAATTGAATGGTGATGAATATGGAACAATTGAATTATGAAAGTTATTGCGGCTTATATTGCGGCGCATGCGATATTTTGACTGCCTATAAACGCGGCGAGGAGCGAAATCAGCCGCCCGAATGGAATGATTTGCCAGAACCGATTCGACGGCATATTCCAGCCGCGCCGATTCGATGTCATGGCTGTAAAACCGATACGGTGTTTCAGGGATGCGCGAAATGCCCGATCCGAAAATGTGCGAAGAAAAAATCAGGGCTCGAAAGCTGCCTTGATTGTAAAAAGTATCCGTGCCTGCTGCATAAAATCGCGAAGATTGTGATTACTGTGCAGAAGCTCGAAAAAAAACTGCCGCATTTGAAATGCAAGTCCGACAATCTCGCGGTCATTCGAGAAAAAGGAATGCCAGCCTGGCTTGAAGAGCAACGGCGAGCCTGGGAATGCCCCGATTGCCACGCGAGTTTTTCATGGTATCAGACCGAATGCTCGCAATGTGGGAAGCGGCTTTCCAGTAGCTGAACACATACAATACGGCGGCGATCTTTTTAGAAACTGTTTTAACAGTCACTGTAACAGGCGCTTCGGACGAACGATAAAAGGCGTGCCAAAGCAAGCGTTGGCACGCCAGATCAATTTTTATCAGTTTTAGACCATTTTCACGACCATCATCGTAAAATCGTCAAATTGCGGCTCGCCCTGCGTAAATTCCGCCAGAATATCGTTCGTAATGCGCGACATTAATTCCTGAGCAGGCAGGGCGTGATGCTGTTTAATTTCTTCAATCAGCCGCGCTTCGCCAAATTCTTCCTCCTGGGTGTTGATCGATTCAGTCACGCCGTCGGTGTACATCACGATCACGTCGCCGGGCTCAACGGTGACGGTTTTTTCCTCTAACTCAATCTCATCAATCACGCCGAGCGCGATCCCTTCCGCTTCCAATAATTCCACCTCGCCGGTCGCACTTCTGAAAAGAATCGGAGGATTATGTCCGGCGCTGACATACCGTAAAATCCGCTGTTTTGGTTCAATAATCCCATAAAACAGCGTCACAAATAATCCAGAAGTGGCGCATTCCAAAATCAGGCGATTGGTCTGAATCACTGACTGCGCGACTTCATTGACGCGTAAGGAATTGGCTCGCATCAGGGCGCGGGACAACGCCATAAACAACGCCGCCGGCACGCCTTTGCCTGACACGTCGGCAATGACAAGGCCAAGCGCGTCTGGCGTAATTGGAATCAAATCATAAAAATCACCGCCAACTTCTTTGGCTGGCAGTGACATCGCCGCCATCTCCGCGCCTGCGAGCGTCGGAATGCTGCTGGGCAAGAGCGATTGTTGGATATTGCGGGCGATTTCCAATTCTTTGACGATGCGTTCGCGTTCCAATTGTTCGGCGTGAAGCCGGGCATTTTCAATCGAAACGGCAGCTTGCGTCGAAAGCGCGGTGGCGAGTTTTAAATCTCCGGCAGTATATTGAATCGGCATGTCGCTGCTGATATTCATCACGCCGAAGGTGTGTTCTTCCACCTGCAACGGCGTGCAAATCAGCGATGCGACCGCCTGGTCGCCTTCCACGAAATCCGGATCGGAGCGGACGTCGTTCACAATAACGCCCTTTCCATTAATCAGCACATTCCCGGCAATCCCCTCGCCAGGATGCAAAGACAGTGTGGTTTCTGCGGCAGAACCGACGGCGGCCAGCACTTCCAGCGTATTCGTCTGCGAATCAATCAGCATCACCGACGCGCTGCTGGCGGTAATCAATTTTCGAGCTTCTTGAATGACTAATTGTGCGACATCAACCGGTTTCAGGCAGAGCGCCATTTTTTGGGAAATTGTATAAAGCAGGTTGATTTCTTTATAGCGTTCAAGGGTTTCCGTGCTTAACGTCCGCTTTTCATACTCTCGTTCTGCCAGATGCGAGAGCAGTGCGGCAATTGCGCTGGCCTGGCCTGTCCCGACGACCCAGCCGAGTGTTTCTCCTTCTAATTCAATCGGAAATTTTGTCAACGCGGCGTCTGGCGATTCCGCGCCAAGAAGAATTTGTCCATCTTCATCAAGCACAGCAATCGGAGCGCCAGTCGCGTCAATCAGTTCTTGCGCGAGTTTGGTCACTTCGCGCTTCATTAGCTTCTTCAACCGCATCAGGGGCATTATTGAGATTCTCCCTTCTCTTCGTCGAGCAATTCTAAGAAAAACAGTTGCTTATGCATGGGCTGATTTGGTGATGTCAGCAAATCGTTCAGGGGATAACGTGTCGCAAACTCGCGTTCAACGATTACCATGTCAGGGGATTCTGCGTTCAACTGAGTCATCAAATCTTCAAATTCCGTTATGCGGCGCACGTCGAAATTCATGGAAAGTAAGGTCGTGATGTTCTCGATCTCAGCGTTTGCCGTTCCGGCGACAACAATTTTCTTTTGCGCAAGGCCATTTGACAACATCGTCCCGACTTGCTGGTGCAATTGCCGGGAATCTATCGGCTTGGTTAAATAGCCGTCAATGCCGAAATGATACCCCATATCCCGCTCCTCCAACACGGACAAGATGATAATGGGAATATCCATGCTAAACGGGTCGGTCTTTAACTTAATCGCGACCTCCAGGCCGTTCATTTCCGGCATCAGCACGTCTAACAGAATCAGGCAGGGGCGTTCGCGGCGCACCCGTTCAATCGCTTCTTTGCCATTCTGCGCTTCCCGAATAACATATCCTTCCGGCTCTAACTCCTGGCGCAGCAGTTTTCGGATGGAGGCTTCATCATCAACCACCAAAACCATTTTTTTCTCAGACGTGTCGCCGAATTTGGAGAGCGCCTGCCGTTCCTGCAAATGTTCGAGAAACATCCGTTTACTGATGCGTTCTGCAAAATGCGTGGTTTCCACGAGAATCGGCAGCGTAAACGAAAAGGTGCTTCCTTTTCCGATCTCGCTTTCGACCCAGATGCGCCCGCCATGATGTTCCACAATCTGCTTGCAAATTGGCAATCCAAGCCCTGTCCCTTTTGGTTTATCTGTGAGCGTATCGCCGACTTGCTTAAATT
Source organism: Candidatus Moduliflexus flocculans (assembly GCA_000739515.1). GTDB lineage: Bacteria > Moduliflexota > Moduliflexia > Moduliflexales > Moduliflexaceae > Moduliflexus > Moduliflexus flocculans. The sequence goes on along the minus strand of DF820460.1, from coordinate 186,164 downwards.
TCTCAAAGACTTTCGGCTGGTCTTCCGGCGCAATCCCCATGCCGGAGTCAATGACGCTGACCACAAGTTCGTTCTGTTTCTGGCTGACGCGGCAGGTCACAGAGCCGCTATCGGTAAACTTGACGGCATTGGAAATCAAATTGATCACGACTTGAATCAGGCGGTCGCGGTCGCCAGTGACTTCCGGCAGATTCTCAGGGATTTCCCGAAGTTGTGCCAATCCTTTTTTCTCAAACAAAGCGGACGTTGCGAGCAAGGCGCGGTCAATAATGTCGCTGATCGCCATTTTCTGCATTTTCCAGTCAATCTTGCCGGCTTCCATTTTCGCCACGTCAAGCACGTCATTAATCAGCGTGGTGAGCCGTTCGCCTTCGGCAATGATAATGTCAAGGTTTTCGTTGACCTGCCCGACAGCTTTGGTGATTTTTTTATCGGTATTTTCTTGAAATGCCGGCAGCAGCACGCCTTCAAAACGCTTTTTGATGATTTTCGCGAATCCGATGACTGAGGTCAGAGGCGTTCGTAATTCATGGGACACCGTCGAAATAAAATCGGTTTTCATCTGATCAATTTCTTTTTCGCGCGTAATATCGCGCACTAACAGCACCGCGCCAATCGCCTCCTGCTCGCCTTTCGACAACGCGGAATCTTTATAAATGGCGGTTGACACCGCTTTCCCGATGCGGTCGTTTGCCATGTCAATTTCCGCGACCGCGTATGATTCAATCCCGGAACTGATCATTTCGACCAGATCGCAAATGTCTTTCTCAAACACCTCATCATAGCGTTTTCCCAAAACTTCTGGAGCGTTGATCCCTAACATCTGCCGCAAGGCCGGGTTACAACGGAGAATTTTGTCGTCCGGGCCGGTGGCTAATAATCCATCGGCCATATTATCAATAATCGCCGACATATAGGCCAATGTTGCCTGTAGCCTCGACGTGGCATCATTGACACGTTCTTCCAATGTGTTGAAAATCTCACGCAATTGTCGCGCCATCGTGTTAAATGCCTGCGCTAACGTGCCGAGTTCATCATGTGACCGAATCGTGAGCTCGTGGGATAAATTCCCGGCGATAATCGTTTCCACGCCGACGAGCAATTTTTGTACTGGAATAACGATGCTTCTGGCGAGGAAATAGCCTAACAGCGATGCGCCAATCAGACAGCCCGCCATGATGCCAAGCAGCGTCACGACCGCCTGCTGTCGGGTTTGCACATACGTATCAGCAGAGACGCTGATGCCGATGACGCCGACAGGCGTATCGTTGAGATTTTTCAACGCGATGTATTGGGCCAAGATACCGCCTGATTTGAAAATCGCAATTTGTTCGCGTTGCGAATCTCCTGCTAATAGCCGTTGATAGACATCTGCCGGAATCGAAGTCTCACTGGTCGCGCTGACCGGTTCCCCATTCAGGTAGAGCGCCGCTTGCACGTTCAGCAAGGCTTGAATCTGGCGCACAACGTCAGTCTGGCGATTCAGCACTAATTGGATTACGACCGCTCCGGGAAATGTTCCCTGTTCCCCGCCGACCAACTTCGATTCGCCCGAAAACACATTCGCGCAGGTCATGACTAACAAGGCAGGCGTCGCGCCATTCGCCGGGAGCATTTCGGTTGAAACCGGCGGCATCGAGGTCTCATGCCGCATCGCTTTCACGATATGCGGATGATGCATGGCGTCATCAAGTGTCGGAATCAAGGCATTGTTGTCAGGTTGCGGTTGGATTGTAAAGATGTCGCCTTTGGAAGTCACGACATGAATAAAGAGGTTGTCATGCCGGAGGTCTGGCTTTTCCATGAGATATGATTCGAGTTTTTCGCGGGAATTCAGTTTGGCCAGAAGTTGCAGCGTTCCGTCATTCGAAAGCGTGGTGGTCATGGTTTGCAATTCGTTGAGTTGGTTAGCGTACAACAACTCCGCCACGCGAATGCCGCTTTCCATATATTCGACGGCAGAACGATTGATTTTCCCTGTAAAAAATTGGATCGAAAAGAGCGTTGTGACAACAATCGAGAAGGTGGTGACGGTAAAAAATGACAACAGCAGTTTATTTTTTAAACTCACATAATTCGACATAGCCTGGAGTTCCTTTTGATACAAAGGGATTGAAAACAATATTCTGTGACTCGAACGCTTGCGTATTAGACGCAGTTACGCAAGAGAGTTAATAACAATCGTCGCAGCGCAGGCAATATTTTTTACGTAGAATTTTGGTGAATTTTTGTCAAGAATAGATTCAATCTGGGGTGAAAAGCAGCGGAGATATACCATCGTTCTCCTGAGGTGGCGACAGAAAGTGGTAGATGCGGTCAGCGGCGGGTTCAAGCGGATTGTCGCCGATCAAGGTGAACTGTGTCCTAAACAGTAATCATCCGTCCGGCGGAATAGATGATAAAGACTGTCCAGATGAAATATTTTTTGCCAGTCTGGTTTTGCATCGCAAAAGTTTTATCACTCACGTTTCAGCGCGAGAACGTCGAGTGCAGTAAACGCATCGTTGGGACTCAATGTTCTTTCGTCATGTTTATTTCCAAAACTGCCACCACTTTTTACTTTGGTTTATGCGATTATTCCTGAGAACATCGTCTTTAAATTCACGCCATGTCGAAAATCCTTGATCTGGATTCTGCTCGAAATCAATAAAATCTCCTGACGTGCAATCTAAGGCTTTCCATCCCGTATGATCACATATTTTTTTTATGACATGAAGAGCGTCTTCTTCCCCATGCACGTGTAGCATAAGTGATTCCACAGGATCATCTTTTCCGGAATTAAACTCAATGGAGAAACTGTCCTCTTGCAGAACCATCCAAGATTTATCATGGTTGTCAATTGTGGGGAATAAGCTCAACAGCATATCTTCAAGATAGGTTCTTGAACAAAGTTTTCCGGGAGTGAAATCTTCTGGAAGGTCTTCTATCGAGTTAATATGTTCCGGAGTGTCTTGAAATAAAATATCCCAACTCATTTTTTATTTCTCGGAATAGCCGCGTTCTTCATGAGTAACGGGCTGCGTTCCGGCAGAGAGGGCTGAACGCCGGAACGCAAATAATTGTGGTGGAACAAAAAGAAACAACCAAACGGATGGGAAGACAATTGCCGGTGTACACCGGCAATTGCATCAACCTTTCACGCCGCCGGAGAGCCCTTCAATAAACTGCGACTGGAAAAAGAGGAAAAAGACGACGGGGACGATAATGGCAATCGTACTGCCTGCCATCAGCGACGCATAATCCGGATTATAGCCGACCATGACGAAAAACAGGCGAATCGGCAGGGTAACTAATTCTCTTTTCTGAAGAACGAGCAACGGCCAAAGCAGCGCTTTCCAGGCATTCGTAAAAGTATAGATCGCGAGCGCGGCTAATGCCGGTTTCGCTAATGGCAACGCGACTTTATACCAGAGCGTCCATTGATTTGCGCCATCCACGATGCCGGCGTCAAAAAAATCTTTCGGCAGGCGCATGTAATATTGCCGCAGCAGGAAGACGCCAAACGGCGCGGCAGCAGCCGGGAAGACGAGGCCGCCGTAATTGTTCGTCAGTTTTAAGAGGGCAACCACTTTAAAGGTCGGAACGACCATGCCGAATTGCGGGATCATCATCGTGGCGAGGATGGCAAAAAAAATCGCGTTCCGCCCTGGAAATTGCATAATCGCCAATGGATAGGCGGCTAAGGCTGACACCAGCAGCGTGAAAAAGATTTGCAGCGCGGTCGTGGCAAACGAATTCAAAATAGCTAAGTGCATCTGATGCACAGTAAACGCGGAGCGATAATTCTGCCACCCCATCCCCGGTACCCATAACTTTGGCGGCAGGGAAAACATGTTATTGGTTGGCTTGAAGGAGGTCATGATTGTCCAGACGATCGGCGCTAAAAAGATGCACGCCATCGCGAATAAAAATCCGTAGAGCAGCCAATTTTTAATATACGCATTAAATTTCATTGTCGTCTCCCGTAAATAATGATTCACACGTTGTGCTGTCAGTCAAAGCTGTCGTTTCGACTGACATAAACATAAATAGTCTTCTCAATCAACAGGTTTATTGACCCCTAACACTTTCAATTGAAACGCCGTCCAGAGCAGCAACGCTAAAAAGATCAGCCATCCGGCGGCGCTTGCCTGACCGACTAAATTCGTGCGGAAAGCGTAGTTATACAAATAGGTCATAAACATCAAGCCCGCCCGTCCAGGGCCATAACTTTCGCCGCCTTGCTGCCAGATCATAAACGGCAGATCGAAGAGTTGCAGGCCGCCAATGGCCGACGTGACCATGACAAAAATAAAGGCCGGACGCATCAGCGGCATGGTGATGCGCGTGGTCTGCTGCCACCAGGACGCGCCGTCAATCCGCGCCGCTTCGTACAAGCCCGGATCAATCACCTGAAGCGAGGCGAGAAAATAGACCATGTGAAAGCCGGTCCACATCCAGAACGAGATAATCCACATGACTGGAAAAGCCAGCGCTTCTGACATCAACCAGTTAAAATTCGCTGGACTGCCGGTAAAGAGGCCAATTATCCAGTTCACGATGCCAAATTCCCGGCGAAAGAGCATGATAAAAATAATTGATGCTACCGAGCCGCTAATCAATACCGGCATAAAAAACGCTGCGCGTAAAAAACCTCTCAATCTGCTCGGCGCTTCATTCAACAAAATTGCTAACACAAATGCCGCTGGCACCTGCGTGGCCAACGAACCGAGCATAAATTTAAATGAATTGATGGCGGCTGCCCAGAAACGCTCGTCGCTTAAAACCCGTTCGTAATGCTTGAACCCGATATACGATCCGATTTTGAATCCGATCATTTTCGAGACACTCATCTGAATGCCCACAACATACGGATAAATGCTGAATATCAGAAATAAGAGAATATATGGCAGAAGGAATAAATACGGGGTCAGTGGGTGACGTCCTGGCTCGCTGAATGTTGTCTGTTTAAATACCTTCATCTCTTTGCTCCATGGATAGAGGGTTAGAGGAGGAACCCCGGACGAGGCGCGCTCGTCCGGGAATTTCGTCTTGCCAGAGGATGGAATGCGTTCCTCAGTTTTCGTAATCTTCGATCTCTTTCAACAACACTTGCTGCTCGTCTTCCAATGCTTTCAGCACCGGTTTCGCGCCGCTGGTGATCGCTGTCCAGGCTTCATTGATTCGTCCCCATCCGCGCGAACTATACTGAAAGACTTCCTGGACTGGCATTTCTTTCGCCAATTCAATTAACAACAATCCGACTTGCTGTCCACCATAGATCGGATATGGTTTTTTAAACTCTTCAGCATCCCACGCGGAAGAAATCGGGGTAAGAATACCGCTGCTGGCAAATTTCGGTCCGCCGACTCCTGGCGCATAGTTCATATATTCCAACACCTGATACGCAAACTCCGGATATTCGCAACCAATCGTAATCGCTTTATACGATCCGCCCCAGGCTGCTGTGCGCGGGCCGCCTTTGGCCCAGGCAGGCAACGGTCTGGCTTTCATTTTGCCTTCAACGGCGGTGCCAGTTAACGGTTCAATCGAGCCATTAAACCACCAATCTGGCGTGGCAAGCGCTAACAGACGGCCTTCTTTGATATGATCCCAGACGGCAGCCCAATCCTGTTCCATAATCAAGCCATCTTTATACCAGCCGTATAATTTTTCTAACTGCGCCACAAAATCCGGGTTCGTCAGTTGCGGAATGCCTTTCTCGTCTTCTAATTTAATGCCGGCTTGCTGCATCATCATCTGACCAATCGAATACCACACGCCCATGATCGGATAGACATCCTGTTTGCCGTCGCCATCTTTATCCACTGCGACTTTTTTGCCAGCGGCAAAGAAATCATCCCACGTTTCAATCGTCGCCATGTCAATGCCAGCCGCTTTCCAGGCTTCATCATTATAGATCAACACGGTTGGATGCACATCATTCGGCAGGCCGTATTGATGGCCGCCGAAATTGTATTTGGCAAGGCGGGCAGGCACAATCTGCGAGACGATTTTGGAATTTTTGGTATAATCGTCTAATGGAATAAGCAACGAGCGTTCCGGATCGGGATGCGCAATCAACACGGCATCATCGCCATAGCCGTCAATAATATCCGGCCACCCTTCGCCAGAGGTTGACGCGCTGCGCAGGCGGGTCAGCATCGTTTGCTGATCAAGCAGTTCCATTTCAAGCGTAATGCCGAACTGTTTTTCAATATCTGCTTTTCGATCTTCAATTTCTTTGAAATTGTTTGCTGTAAATGACCAGAAGATGAGTTTTTCGGGCTTATCTGCCGCAAAACTACTCACAGCCATCAACGCAAGAAATACAAGACTGACACCCGCGATAAAAACCTTTTTCATAGAAGTACCTCCCTGTTGTTCACACGTTTCCGCGATGACGAAAACGGTGAGATCGTTAGATGACGACATGTAAACAACACCTTGCTTCGCACAGGTTGTTCTGAAATGGTCACATTTCAGCACTCTGATGAAGCGCACAAGCACTGACGCCTGATGTGATGCATCAAAAATCAGAGGAGAAAATCTGTCAAGCATATTTTTATTATTTTACAGAACTTATTAGAATAGGTTTGAAAGATATTTCATAAAGATTGATTATTTATATGCATACAGGTATTAAAAAATATATCTATCTTGTGCGTAGCGGTATATACAATATTATTGTCCAGTCTCTCCAATTCGCAGGTGCATCATGCGAAATGATTGCAGATATTTGACTGTAAAATGGCTGAAAATCAGATATAATTATTTTCAGCGCTATTGTGAAGATGCACAGCGCGTTTGCTGATTTTTATGCAAAAAAAGATTGACATAAAATGATAACTTTGAAATATTCTCTTGAATCTGTACGGACAGGTTTTTTATTATTCTCTCTTTGGAGCTCAACCATGAAAATTATCACAACCGATCCAACGCCGAAATATCTCCAGCTAAAAGACTTGCTGATCCGACATTTCGAAAGCGAGCATTATATCGCCGATCAGAAAATTCCCTCCGAAAACGAACTGATGCAGCAGTTTGATGTCAGTCGCAGCACGGTCAGGCAGGCGTTGGCTGAATTGGTGAATGAAGGGTGGATTTATAAAAAAGCCGGCAGCGGCAGTTTTTTCGCGGGAGAACGGGCGCAGGATAATGGCAATCAGCCAAGCCATTTGATCGGCGTGATTACGGCGCTTCCATCGTATATTTATCCGCAAATCGTCCAGGGCATCAATGACGTCGCGTATAACAGGCACTATAATATCATTTTAGGCACATCGCATGCGGAGTGGGAACAAGAATCGTCCTGTCTCGATTTGCTCCTGGAACGCGGGATTGACGGCTTGATTCTTGAGCCGTCTGACACCATTCATCATTTGAGAGAATCGGGATTTTTCGAGCGATTTGCGGCGCAATCAGTGCCGATTGTGTTAATTAACTGGGTGCTTGACGTGCCGAATGTGTCGTGTATATCGCTGGACGATGTCGCGGGCGGTTTTCGCGCGACAAGCTACCTGATCGAAGCGGGGCATCGTCGCATCGCCTGTCTTTATCCTGATAATTCTCCAGGCCTTCAACGCTATCAGGGCTATCGCAACGCGCTGAAAGCGCATGGAATCGCCCCTGATGCGAACTTAGAAAAATCAACAACCGTGTTTAATTGGAATCAAACCGATTATATCCGCAAGCTGATGAAAGAGTTGATCGATTTAGAAGACGAACGTCCCACCGCAGTGTTTTGCTTCAACGATCATGCGGCGCTGCGGACATACGCGACCATCCGCGAAGCTGGCTTAAAAGTGCCTGATGACATTTCTTTGATGGGCTTTGATGATTATGAAATGTCGGCCTTAGCCGAAGTGCCCCTGACGACCATGGCGCATCCCAAAGCCCGGCTTGGCAAGTGGGCGGCGGAAATCCTGTTCGAACAGATCGAATTAGGCACGCCAGACGCTGCCGTGCGCCTTTCGATGAATCCGACGTTGATTGTGCGTGATTCCGTCAAATCATTATAGCATTATTCACTCGTGTTACGCAGGCATATTCCTACATGCCTGTTTCCCCCTTCTTTTCGCAGGGCTGTTATGTTTTGCGCAATGCTGGAGTGCGCAAGCTCTGCTTGCGCAGTCAAAGCAGAGCTTTGACACTCCTGGTCTCGGAGAATTTAACCACCTGAGGGAAAAATATGATTTCAACAAAACACGTGATTGAGCGCATTCTTCAGAAGATAGCCGCCCCTTCCCGGCCTGACACGGTAGATGGCTTGATTGCCGGGAGTTTAGAGGCCAACGTCACCGGCATTGCGACCGCGATGATGGCGACCTTTGACGTGCTGCAACGCGCCGTCGCCGCGAAACATAATCTGGTGATCACGCATGAGCCGACATTTTACCTGCATCAGGAAACGCGCGACTCATTGCCGGATGACAGCGTTTCTCGTCGCAAACAGGAGTTTATCCGAACGCAGAATCTGAATATTTTTCATTTTCACGATCATTGGCATGATCGCCAGCCCGACGGTATCGAGATCGGCATGATTCAGGCGTTAGGATGGGCGCAATACGCCGATACGCGCAGACTGAATCTGTTTCATGTTCCAGAAATGACGCTCGCGTCTTTTGCTCGGAAACTCGCATCGCAATTAGGCATTCAGACCATGCGCGTGGTGGGCAGCCCAAATCTGCCGGTGCGGCGGGTTCTGGCAAGCTGGGGATTTTTGAGCCGGGATAACGGCATGTCTCTCCTGGCTCGGCCAGATGTTGACGCGCTGGTGGCTGGCGAAACGCATGAATGGGAAGTGGTCGAATATGCGCAGGATATGGTCGCAATGGGACAGAACAAAGCCCTGATTCTGCTTGGGCATGTCCTCTCCGAACAAGCGGGCATGGCGTATTGCGCAGAATGGCTGAAATCTTTTATTTCAGAGATTCCAATTGACTTCATTCCGATCTCAGAGCCATACTGGAATCCGCGTGATATTTTATGAATTACAGCGTTATTCACTTGCATTGAACAGGTTGTCCATAGCCTTGTGTGTTAATACAGGTAGATGCTGGTCACGAACTCGCCTTCTACAACACCTGAAACCCTACGGACTAAATAGGTATTAAAATTTTTATTTTTTTCCTTGACAAATAACAATTGTTATATTATATATGTTATATAATTAAAGTTATACAACAAATAATAAAATTAACTGATGTTACGCAGCAGGTTCGATCTGATGACGGTGAACTCCCCTCCTGGGAGGGGGCGGGGGGGG
>DF820460.1:168664-176786 GCA_000739515.1 Candidatus Moduliflexus flocculans | reverse complement strand
AAAAATAACAACCCACCCCTTGCCCCTCCCAGAAGGGGAATTGCCGATCACGCTGCGTAACATGAGTAATTAAGAAATTATCCATGTTGGTCGAAACTGTAGTTTCGCCCGATACCATAAGCGAGGAAAATTCTATTTCCAGGGGAGCAAATTTAATATGCCGCCACAAATTAATTTTTCAAAAGAGATCGTACTGAATGAGGCGTTCGAACTTGTGCGTCAGGAAGGGTTTCAGGCGATGACCGCCCGCCGGATCGCGCAGCGGCTCAATTGCTCGACGCAGCCGATTTACAGCGCGTTTGCCTCGATGAAAGAATTAGAGGACGCCGTGCTTGAAAAAGCCACGAATCATATCGTTCAGTATCTCTTGCAAGAAGAGCAAACGCCCTATCCGTTTTTAAATATCGGTTTACGGTATCTGCAATTTGCGAGAGAAGAAAAAGAGTTATTCAAGTTACTGTATCTTTCTGGAAAAGGGGAGTTAATCCCGCAGGAGGTGGAGCCATTTATCGCGAAGTTCACGCAGCGCATGAAACAAGAAACCTATCTGCAAGGACTTGAAGAGGTGCGGTTCACGCGCATGTTTATGTCCATGTGGATTTTTACACATGGCTTAATCATGCTCTCATTTACTCAGACAGACGAAGACGCCGCAGCAACGGCGGCATTCGCAAAACAACAACTTTTGCACATGGGGCGCACAGTGATTGAATGGGAATTTCTTGATCAGCAGCGTCGCGTTGACAGTCGGTTGAATGATTGCGGCGTTCCAAATTTAGAAGAACAAGCCCCGCAAATTTCGTAAGTAGGTCGAGACTATAGTTTCGACCTACAACACATAGGAGCATCTTATGAAGATCTCAGTCTTAAACGGCAGCCCCAAAGGGGAACAGAGCGTCACGATGCAGTATGTCTTCTTTTTGCAGAAGAAATTCCCGCAGCACACCTTCAGCATTCAGCATGTGGCGCAGCGGCTCGGCAAATTGGAGCGCGATCAGGCGGCATGGCAGACGGTCTGCGATGACGTCGCGGCAGCGGATGGCGTGCTCTGGGCGTTTCCGCTTTATTACATGCTGGTTCACGCGGAATATAAACGCTTTATCGAATTGATATGGGAACGCCAGGCGCAAAAGGCGTTTTCGGGCAAATACGCGGCGGCGCTTTCGACCTCGATTCATTTCTACGATCATACGGCGCATAACTATATTCAGGCGATTTGCGAGGATTTGGGGATGCAGTACGTGAATTATTATTCAGCGGACATGCACGACCTGGCGAAAGCAAAGGAACGCCAGACGTTTCTCCGCTTCGCCGAACATTGGTTTGACGCGATTGCGCAGGCCAAGCCGACGCTCAAAGCATTCGCTCCGATTCAAGCGAACGCCATGACATACACGCCTGCGCCAGCATCCCCCGCCGTCAAAAACGCCGGGCATAAAGTGGTAATCGTGACCGAAACGACCGACACGCAGACCAATCTTGGCCGCATGGTTGCGCAACTGCGCCAGACCTTCGCGCAGCCTGCGGAAGTTTTCGATTTGGCGCAGGTTGACATGAAAGGCGGCTGTTTAGGCTGTATCCGCTGCGCGTATGATAATGTCTGCGTCTGGGACGCGAAAGATGGTTATCATGAATGGTTCGACGCGCATCTGAAAACCGCTGACATTCTCATCTTTGCGGGCGCGATTCGCGACCGCTATTTGTCGGCGCGGTGGAAGATGTTCCTTGACCGGAGTTTTTTTAACAATCATGCACCGGCGTTGATGGGGAAGCAGATCGGCTATCTGGTTTCCGGCGCGTTGAGCCAACAGCACAACTTGCGCGAAATGCTGCAAGCCTACGCGGAATTGCAACGTTCGAATTTCGCCGGAATCGTGACGGACGAAGTCAGTTCATCAGCGGAACTTGACGCGCAGATTCAGGCGTTTGCGGAACATGCCGCGCGCTGCGCCGACCAGCAGCATATCCAGCCAACCACGTTTTTAGGCATCGGCGGGCAGGTGCTATTTCGCGATGCGATCTGGAGCGATATGCGTTTTGTGTTTCAGGCGGATCATCGCTTTTACAAAGCAAACGGGTTTTATAATTTCCCGCAGAAGAAATATCACATTCGGCTCTTAAATCTGCTGGGCGCGGTGCTGATGAAAATTCCCGCCTTCAGGAAACGCTTTTATTCCAAAGAAATGATTCCCGGCATGATTCGGGGATTGCAAAAGGTGGTGGCGGAAGCGTAACGCCGCCTGTTTGACGCGGATAACAGCATCCGAAATAACGCACAAGAACACTTTTCTGTGCGGACGCTTGATGTGTGTTCGCGCAGAGAACGATGGAAAAACGGTGTACCGCGAATGTCCTCGTTCGCCCGTATAATAAGCGAACAAGGACGTTCGCGGCACGTAAAAATTTACGAGGAACGACCATGTTATTACACATAGAAAATGTCAAAAAGACCTATCATTTAGGCGAAGTGCCGGTCGAGGCGCTGAAAGGCGTCTCCCTGAACATTGATCGCGGCGAATTTATCGCGATCTGCGGGCCGTCCGGCAGTGGCAAAAGCACGCTGTTAAACATGATCGGCACGATTGATGTGCCAACCTCCGGCAATATCTTTTACGAAGGCAAAGACGTGCTCAAAATGAATGACGATGCCCAAACCGCGATGCGCAACAGCACGATCGGGTTTATTTTTCAGACGTTTAACCTCGTGCCGGTCCTGAGCGCACTGGAAAACGTCATGCTGCCGCTGCATTTTCGCCGCGCCAACGGCAATCACGCTAAAGAAAAAGCAGTGGAACATTTGAAAGCGGTCGGGCTGGAAAAATACATGCATCACCGCCCCAACAAGCTGAGCGGCGGGCAACGGCAGCGCGTGGCGATTGCGCGGGCAATGGCGCACGAGCCGTCAATCATTATCGCGGACGAACCGACCGCGAATCTCGATTCCGTCAACGCGCAGCAGATTCTCGACATTATGCGCAACATGAATCAGCAGCAGCAGGTGACGTTTATTTTTTCCACGCACGATCAACGCTTGATTGACCACGTTCAACGAACGGTGTGGCTTGAAGATGGCTTAATCAAATCGGATGCGCGGAAAAATTAACCAACATTCAGGAGCGTCAAATCTTGATTTGACAGCGAAATCGAGATTTCGCACTCCTGCGTAAAAAAGGAACAATACGATGAATATCTTTCAATTTGCATTTCGCAATGTGTTTCGCAATACCCGGCGCAGCCTGATTACGCTGCTCGCCATTGCCGTCGGCTTCATGGCGATTAACGTCTTCGGCGGTTATGTCGCCCTGATTTTTGATGCGATGGGCGACGCCGCAATTTACGGCGAAAGCCTCGGCCATTTGACGATTTTCAAAAAAGGTTTTTTGGTGGAAGGCAAGATCGATCCGGAAAAATACATGATTACGGCGGAAGAGATGCAAGCGATTACCGCGTTGGTCGCCAAAAATCCAGCGGTCACAAAGGTGATTCCAAAAATGAGCGTCTCCGGCCTGATTTCGAACGGCTCAAGTTCAACCATCTTCATTGCCGACGGCATTCATCCCGACGACAAAACGTTTTTAGATCACGGATCGTCGTATGACTCCGAATATGACGGCGAAGGAACGCCGATCACGACGCAGACGCCGACCGGCGTGCAGCTTGGCAGCGATTTGGCCAAAATGTTGAACCTGAACGTCGGCGATACGCTGCCGGTGATGGCGAACACGCTGGCCGGACAGATGAACGCGCTCGACGTGGATGTCGTCGGCATTTATAACACCGGCTCGGACGCGACAAACGACAAATATCTGCTGATGCCGCTTGAATTGGCGCAATCGCTTTATGACACGACCTCGGTGGATCGGGTCTCGCTCGCGTTGTCCAAAACAGAAGAGACCGAAGCGGTGCGGAAGTGGCTGGTCGAACAACTTCCCTCCATCGGGTTCAACGCCGAAGTCAAAACCTGGAACGAATTATCGCTGTTTTACACGCAAGTCAGGGATATGTTCAGCGTGATCTTCCTCTTCATCTTCTGCATCGTGTTGATTATCGTCGTCACCAGCGTCGTCAACACGATGAGCATGAGCGTGGTAGAACGGACGCAGGAAATCGGCACGCTGCGGGCACTTGGCTTGAAACGGCGCGACGTGCTCCGCATTTTCGGCGCGGAAGGTTTTGTGATTGGACTCATTGGTACAATCGCCGGATTGGCGGGGACACTTCTGATCATCTGGCTGTTCGAAACCGTTGATGTGACCTATATTCCGCCAGGTTCGACAGAACCCGTGCCGATGTTGGTCGGATTTGTGCCGTCAATGCTTGCCATTAGTGGTCTATTTTTGGCATTTTTAAGCTGGGGCGCGGCGATTTTCCCAAGTTTTAAAGCGAGCCGCTTGCGTATCGTGGACGCCTTTGGGCATGTATAATTTGAAAAAGAAAACCATTTAGCCCGTAGGGCTTCAGGTATTGTAGAATTGTTGTCTCACGGATTTACCGCGTAGCGGTTACGGTTGCCTATCGCCTACGGCGAAATAACGAGATATGGGATTATTTGCTACAATACTTCAAGCGCTACGCGCTAAAGGGCGATAACATTATGAAAACAAAAAATATGCTTTCTGGTTTGGTTATTGTACTTTGTATCATTTTTATGAATTTTTCGGCAGCGCAGGCGCAAGAGACTGATGCGACCGCGATTTTGAAACTGGCCGACAAATCGCGCGGCAACACCAGCGGCCTTGAATGGACAATCAGCTTGCAATCGTTCAATAAAGACAAGACTGACACCATGAAATTGACAGTCAAAGCGCAAAACGACAGTTCCGTCGCGATTTTCCTCGAACCGCAATCGTCGAAAGGGGAAAAAATGCTGATGAAGAAAAATAATATGTGGTTCATCAAGCCGGGTTTGAGCAAGCCGGTCAGCATTTCGCCGCGTCAGCGCTTGATGGGCGACGCCTCGAACGCGGACATCGCCTCGACGAACTACGCCGAAGATTATGACGCCGCAATGCTCGACAGCGAAACGGTTGACGGCGTGGAATGTTACGTCATGGATTTGAAAGGCAAAACGAAAAAAGTGACCTACGATCAGATCAGATATTGGGTGTCGAAAGACCGCAATCTCGGCGTGAAAGCGGAATTTTACAGCGTGTCCGGCAAGCTGCTGAAAACCGCGTTTTTCAAATATGACGCAACGGTCGAGTTCGATGGTCAGCCGACGCCGTTCGTCTCTGAAATGAAAATCGCCGACGCCGTTATGAAAGACAAATACACCGTCATGAGCTACACCGATATCAGCGTCGCCAATATTCCAGCCTCCGAATTCAGCCTGGAAACCGTGCGGTGATTCATGAAAGCGATTTAGCCCGTAGGGCTTTTGGTATTGTAGCAGGCGGAATCTATCATATCTCCTACCGCGTAGCGGTTGCGGGGCATATCGCCTACGGCGAATATTCGTCGAGAATTCGGTATTTTCTACAATACCAGAAGCGCTACGCGCTAAATAATTGCAATTCACGTTCATTATGAGAAAACCTTACATCGAATTCATTCTTTTGGGGCTTCTGTGTCTGCCATGCGCCGTTTATGCAGAAGAGGCTGAGCGCGCAACAAGCTGGGGCGCGTGGCTGAAAGAGCGCGTCATGTATGACGGACAAATCTTGCCAATGGTGACATGGCAGCAGCCCGCCGATTCGCCGCAAAATCCTGACAATGCGCTGATGAAATTAGACAGCCTGAACGCCGCCGTTCACGTCCGCCCGAATTTCGCGTTTCGCGCCGGGGCGATCAGCCTCGGCATCCGCCCGCGCCTGATTGCCGAATACACCGAAATTCAGGACGGCCTTTATGACGGCGACAGCGACTCTACGATTGATGTCTTCGTGAACGAAGGCTATGCGGAATGGCGCGTTCTGCCGTCGTTCGTGGTCTCTGCCGAACGCCGCAACCTGCAATGGGGGAGCGGCTTTATCACATCGCCGTCGAACCCGTTTTACCGCGTCACTGGCAAATCGCGCCCGCAGCAGGAATTGCCGGGCAAAGATTTCGTGATCGCGTCGCTGATTCCGAACGACCTCTTTTCCCTGACGGCGATCATGAATTTCGGCGAAGGGGAGGCCGAAATCGAGGGCAACCGCGAATCGTTCAAGCAGACCTACGCGCTGAAAGCGACGTTCACATTTGACGATTTTTCGCTCAGTCCGGTGGTCTCGTATCAGGATGACGACCGCCTCAGAGTCGGAGGATTCGGCTCGTGGACAGCCACTGACGCGGGGGTGCTTTTTTTCGATGCGTCATTTGCCAAAGGCTCGAACGGCAGATATGTGACGCCGGTCGACGGCGATCCGTTCGGCATGGCGTTCGAGACGACCAAAGACGACGATGGCCGCATTTATTCCGAAATTCTGGTCGGCGGCGCATATACCTTTGAAAGCGGCGCGACATTGACAGGTGAATATTTGTATTACGGCGAAGGCTACGACAAGGACGAAGCCAACGACTATTACGAATTGATCAATCGTTCTGGCGCGGCGTTCGCGTATCAGGGGGATGACCCGATGCAACAGCAATTACGCCAGCTTGGGGCGAGAAATTTGTATTATTCGCTGCAAAACAATCTCGCGTTTCGCGGGCAGCATTACGCCACGCTTTACGCGAATCGCAGCGATCTCTGGGATACGCTTGACCTGACCGGCGGCGGAACGATGAATCTCGCGGATCAATCGTTTTACGCCTTTTTTAACAGCAGCCTGAACCTTGTGGATTCGCTGGACACGTTCCTCAATCTCCTGGCGTACAGCCAGAAAGACGAGACGGAATATCAGGGCGTGTTCGACTATATGGTGACGTTCGGCTTTACCTGGTACTTCTGATTCCGTTGATATTTGGCTTGACAAAAACCTTCCGATTCGACACCCTTTTCACAATGAAAACGAATTGGCATCGCTTAGCGATGAACCTGCTGATCGAATCAATTCACGCGCACTGGCGCGACCGGAACAACTATTTCGCCGGGGGCAACATGTTTGTCTATTTCAGCATGGATCAGGTGCGCCGGAAACATTATCGCGGGCCGGACGTGTTCGTCGTGCTGAATGTGAACGGTACGCGGGATCGGGATTCCTGGATCGTCTGGCAGGAAGACGGGCGCTACCCCGATGTCATTATCGAGTTGGCGTCGCCGTCAACGATTCGAACCGATCTCGGCATGAAAAAGACGTTGTATGAACAGACGTTTCGCAGGGAGAGCTATGAACTATTTTATCACGATCATGATTGGAATATTACTCTGCGGCGGTGGAATGCTTGAAGCGTCCGTCGCTGATAAGATGCCGCAACCTACGCCACAGGCGGCGCAGCCGGACGCCGCTCCGCTGCTCGTGAATCTCAGCTATGTCTATCGCGCAAACGGCCAGGGAGAATTTCTGCCGATCAAGGAAGGGAGCGTACTGCATTCCGGCGATCATTATAAATTGATTCTCACGGCCTCCGAAGAATGCCATATCTATATTTTTCAAGTCGATAGCGCCAATAAAATCTTCCAGCTTTTTCCAATGGGCTCGTTCGGCGGCGTGACGCTCAACAATTTCAACCCGGTAAAACAGGGAGAAACGGTCTATATCCCGGCAGAAAGCAAATCGTTCGAGTTAGACGCGCAAACCGGCGCGGAAAAAATTTATTTTCTCGCGTCTCGCGCTCGCAACGAGGAGTTGGAAACGGCGTATCAGCAGCTTGCCGAGAAACAGGAGCGCAACTCGTTACAGGAACAATTAGCTGCGATTGATCAACTGCTGAAATATGCGGAAGCGTTGCAGCAATCGGCAGAGACCGCAGAACGCCCCGAATCCGTGACCTGGGAAGAAAACGGGCAGCAGTTCTCAGCATTTCTGCAACGCCTTGAAAACGTGCGCGACGGCGTCAGTTACGTGCTGACATTCGAACATCGCTAATTCAGATTGATTCCTTTCATTGAAAAATCTTCAAAATTCTTCTTGCAAAAAATCTTTATATTTCATAAGACTTTTTACCTGTTGTTGCCCATCTTGTCAAAGTAAGTAACTCATGTTACGCAGCCGATTCGAGACGAATGACCGCACACTCCCCTCCGGGGAGGGGTTGGGGG
>DF820460.1:164676-168608 GCA_000739515.1 Candidatus Moduliflexus flocculans | reverse complement strand
CTCCCCTCCGGGGAGGGGTTGGGGGTGGGTTCTTGACACGAGCAATCACTCACGGACGAACCCACCCCTTGCCCCTCCCAGGAGGGGAATTGTCGGCGGCGCTGCGTAACATCAGTAAGTAATTAAACCAACAGGGAGGAACATTCCATGAAATACATGAATCGAATGCTGATAGGGGTCGTATTAAGCGCATTTATGGCGATGTCATCGGTCGCCGCCGAAGAACTCACAATTGTCGGCACGGGGAGCGGCGTGGGGATTTTAGCGGCAATTGGCGAGGCATTCAGTCAGGCGAATCCCGATGTCAAAATTATTCTTCCAGAAAGCATCGGGACCGGCGGCGGCATTAAGGCGGTCGGACGCGACGAATTTCTGTTAGGCCGCGTTGCGCGGGAATTACAGGAAAAAGAGAAGCCGTATGGCTTAAGCTACATCGCGTATGCCAAATATCCAGTCGTCTTTTTTGCGAACAAGAGTGTCTCTGTCACAAACCTGACCGCGCAGCAGGTTCTGGATATTTACAGCGGCAAGATTACGAACTGGAAAGAGGTCGGCGGCAACGACGCTAACATCCGCGTGGTGCAGCGCCAGGAAGGGGATAGCTCGCTGGAAGTGCTGTTAGCGGCGTTTCCAGGGTTCAAAGAATTGGTCGTGACCGAGAAAGCCAAAACCACCTTCAGCGATCCGGAAACTGAAGAAACCGTGCTGAACACGGAAAACGTCATCGCTTATGGCTCGTATTCGAATGTCAAAGCCCTCGACGTGACGACGCTGACGATTGACGGGAAAAGCCCGACAGATGCCGATTATCCGTATGTCGGCACATTGGGTTTTGTCTATAAAGAGGCGAATTATGCCAGCAACATCAAAAAATTCGTCGAGTTTGCGACCTCTGACGCTGCTCGCGAGGTGATTACCTCCGCTGGCGGAATTCCCTTGCCATAAGAAACTGTTTTAACAGTCCTGTTGACTGGCTGCCAGGAGTGTCAAATCTTGATTTGACCTGATTGATACGCGAAATCAAAATTTCGCACTCCTGGAGCAGCCCACTTTTAAAACAGTTTCTAAGACATTGGTTCGTAAGTTTTTAGGAATTCACCGTATCGCCGACTCCTTGTCGGCGGTATGGAATGTTCATAAAGATTCATGACTCCGTGTAAGAGACATGCGCCTGCACAGCATCACTTATAAAATGATGGTCTGGTTCGGTCTGGCCGCTATTGTCAGCATTTTAATGGTAGGAATCGTGGTGTCTGTCAACATCACGAACAATGTCTCGCGCCAGTCGCAACGCCTGATGGCGGATATGACCGACCAGATCAACACGTCGTTAAATCTGCCGCATCAAACCATCGAATTGCTGCTTCATGAAGAAATTCAGCGCGACATGCATGAACTGTTTCTCAGTTCGACGCTCGCCAAAAATATCGAGCGCAAGCAGATCAAAGCTGTCGAGTCGGAATTATATCGAACCGCAGAGATCTTAGGGGTAGATTATATCCTGCTGATTGACCTCGAACGCCGCATTACCGCGTCATATCCGACAAGCATTGATGAACTTGCAGTGGAAAAATATCTCGCGACTTGGGAATTCGGCAAAAAGGCGTTAGAATCACTTTTGAATACATCGCAGAATCAATCGGTGACCATTATTGATAGCTTGACGTGGCACGATACCGCAGCATTGACGGCGTTCGAACTGCAACAGCGCGACATTGCTGAAAAAGGGGCGTTAGCGATTGCGGCGGCGGGCATAATTAAAAACGATTTTGACGAGCCGTTGAGCATCGCGATTGCCGGACGCTTGCTGAATAACTATGTCAGGCCGCTCCAGCGTCTCGCCGATCTTGCTGGATATGATAGCATCATTTACTTAGATTCGACGCCGATCTCCTTTGCCGGTTTTTCCGTGAACGAGGCTGAGGCAGAAGGTTCTGTGTTTGCTGTTCCGGCTGAGTTGCAGACCGCTGTCTATCAAAGTTCCGGCAAAGTCAATCAAATCCTGACGCTCGCGGGAATGCAGTATTTGACCGCCTGCTCCGCGTTGCGGACATTTTCCCGCGCCCCAGTCGGTATGCTCTGTGTCGGCATTCCCGAAACGCGCATTGGGCAGATTCAAGAAAATGTGCGTTCCTGTGGCGTTGAAATGCGGCGAAACGTGCAATACTGGCTTATTGGGATCGGCGGAACAGCAATTGTGTTGTTTATGCTGCTGTCGTGGGGCATTGCCCGCAAAATCGTGACGCCGCTCGCGCGTTTATCCACCGTGACGCAACAGATCGCCTCCGGCGACTTGCGCCAGACGATTCCGGTGACATCTCGCGATGAAATCGGCAGGCTCTCGCAAGCAGTTAACGAGATGCTCGGTCAGGTGTCTGGAGTGATTCATCAGGTGCGAGACGTGGCGGATCGCGTGGCATTGGAAAGTTTGCATATCCACGCGAACGTGCAAGAGATGGTGCAGAGTGTAAATGCTCAGTCCGCCTCGGCTGAAGAGATCGCATCCTCGCTTGAGGAGATGACGATCAATATTACTCACAATAGCCACAACGCGCTGCAAACCGCACAATTAGCATTACAGTCCGCCGAAGACGCGCAAGAGACCGAAGAAGCGGTGCAACGAATGATCGAAGCAATTTATGAAATCGCGAAACGGGTATCTGTTATTCAAGATATTGCCGCGCAAACCCGTTTGCTTTCGTTGAATGCGACCATTCAGGCCGCGCATGTCACTGAATTTGGGAAAGGATTCAGCGTGGTGGCCAACGAAGTCCGCGATTTAGCGGAGCGCGCGCAATTTATGGCTGAGGAAATCAATCTGTTAGCCATGACGAATGTCCAGATCGCCGAACATGCCGCCGAAAAATTAACAACACTGATGCCAGATATTCAGAAAACAATGGAATTTATCCAGGAAGTTCATGCCGCCAGTCGCGAGCAGAAAAATGGTTCAGATTATATCAGTAATGCGATGCAGGAGTTGAATCAGGCGATCTCTGCCAGCGCCATCAGCGCCGCCAGCGTCGAAACCGCCACCAAAACTCTTGCCGATCAAGCCGCCCAGTTACATGAAACCGTTGGGTTTTTCAAAATCAACGATGCCTAAATAGCACGAAATATGGTTACGATTGAAACGCTGTTTGATGATGTCAAAAAAGAAAAACGTTCGAATGTTGATCTCGTGATTGAACGCATTAAAACGCTCCTGATTGAGCAAAAATTAACGCCTGGGGATTTGCTGCCAAGCGAAAATGTGTTATCCGAAAGCATCGGCGTCAGTCGAGGAACGATTCGAGAAGCGATGAAAATTCTTTCCGCGTTTGGAATCGTTGAAATCCGGCGCGGCGATGGAACGTATATTGCGACCGCTGCGAACAGAAAAATTTTCGATCCGCTGATATTCAGCCTGATCATCACCAAAAAAGATTCCGAAGAACTGATTCAACTTCGAGAAATGATGGAAATCGGCGTGATCAACCTGATTATCAACAATGCAACCGATGAAGAGATGGAGGAATTAAACGCCGCATATCTGCAAATGGAGGCGACCAGCCAGGCTCGCGTTGATGATCTGGAAAAATTAAATGCGTGTGATATTCAGTTTCATCGCGTCATGGCGAAACTGACCCGAAATCATCTTGTTGAGAATATGTATAATTTTGTGATTGATATTTTTGCTCCGACCATTAACGCCCATTACGCGCTTGATGTGCATAAAAAATTATTAGAGGCGATTCTCGCCAGAGATCGCGAGTTGGCAACCAATATCGAACATGAGCATACCGCCATCTGGCGTACTACCCGTAAAATCATCTGATCTTTCCCTTTTTCTCTCTTCGTTTATAGAGACAAGCATTGAAAATTAGTAACTACACAGCCTATGTTGTATTGGGGAGAGCCTTGAAGGTGTTTGTCAAGGCTTCAAGGACGTT
>DF820460.1:157336-163423 GCA_000739515.1 Candidatus Moduliflexus flocculans | reverse complement strand
GTCTTCGATCATCCGAAGGGCTTGCGGCAGATCTTCAATGGTAGAGACGACAATGACAGGTGTTTCCATAGAACATTTTTATACTCGTGTTTCTTGACTAAAATCAAGTAAAATTTTATCAGAATATGATGCCTGTGTAGTTACGAAAATTAATATTCTGCCCTTCTCAGACCTCACAGGTTTTTAAAACTTGTGAGGTCTTATAAAAATTAATGCTCGCATCTATAATGCCTTGTAGGAATGCAAACGCTTGTCTGCGCTCCTGTTCATACGCGAAGAATAACGCGATAATTTCCTTGACAAATCATTCCTTATTTTCGATTGGCACAGTGTTAAACATCAAATGTATGATGTTTATTTCATAAACAACAAGAATACGCATCGCCATCTGAGGGGGATGAGATGTGTATTCCCGAAATTCAGGGAGGATGGTATGAAAAAGATGTTCATGGTTGCATGTTGTCTGGCGAGTGTCGTTTTAGTCAGTCTTCAAGCGGTGGCGGCGGATAAACCGATTGTGCTGCGCTATGCCCACATGAATGCTCCCACCAGCGTTGCTGGCAAACAGGCCACGATGTTTGCGGAATTGGTCGCTCAAAAAACCAACGGCGCCGTCAAAATAGACGTGTTTCCGTCTTCGCAGCTTGGCACGCTGCAAGAAATGGCCGAACAAGTTTCTACCGGCACCGTGGCGTTCCATCATAACACGATGGCTGGCATCGGCTCGCTGTATCAGGATTTCGGCGCGTTAGACACGCCGTATTTATATCGCGATGTCGCGCATTTAATGCAGGTCACGAACCCGGCATCGCCGATTATGCAGACGTTGAGCGCGGAATTGGTGAAGGCCAAAGGCGTGCGCGTCCTCTACACGTTCTATTTTGGCACGCGCGAACTGACCGCGAACAAAGAAGTCAAAACCCCGAAAGATTTGGAAGGCGTGAAAATTCGCGCGATCCCGTTCCCGATTTACATGACGACCGTTGAAGGGATGGGCGCAGTCGCGACGCCGGTGGATTGGTCGGAAGTGCCGACCGCGTTAGCGACTGGCACGGTTTCCGGGCAGGAGAATCCGTTTGATGTGATCTGGTCGGCGAAACTCTACGAAATCCAAAAATACATGATGCTGACCAATCATATCATGGGCGCAGAATGCGTGGTGGCGAATGAAGAAGTCTTCTCCGGCCTGCCGGAAGAGATTCAGAAACAGATTCTCGAAGCGGCTGCCGAAGTCAGCGCGCAGGCCACGAAAATGACGCAGGATTTAGAAGCGCAGCAGTTAGCTGATTTAAAGGCGAAAGGCATGACGGTTATCGGCGCGGAAGAAGGGCTTGATATCGAAGCCTTCAAAACCAGCGTCCAGGCTGCGATTGAGAAAAAATTCGGCGAACAATACGGCGAATTGTATAAGCAGATCAAAGCGATGATGTAGTGATTGTCAGAGCCGTTGTCAGGCGCATTGAACGCGCCTGACAACGATGTGCGCATTCATCCTTTTACCAAACAATCCGAGCTTCATAAAAGGGGAATCTATGACCGCAACGTCTCCGCCGCCCCATGTTTTGACGAAGATTCTTCGCCTCTGGCAGCAAATTCTTGAAGCCGCCTCAATCATTCTTCTCTGTGGATTTGTCTCCTGCATTTTTTTGCAAATCGTGCTGCGGAACTTTTTTAATTTCGGCCATGCTGGAATCGAAGAAGTCGCCAGAATGCAGTTTGTCACGATGGTCTATTTCATGATCCCGGTTGTCTTCTGCGAAAACGGACATCTCCAAATAGACATGTTCACGAAACCGCTGAAAGGATGGGCGGCGTTTGCGTTTCAACTCTTCGCGTTAATCGCGATCTTGCTGTTTACTATCGCATTTTTGCGCAGCGACTATCTTTTCATGAAAAAGGCGTGGAATGTGGCGACTCCGGCGTTGGCGCTGCCGAATATCGTCTTTTTTGCCGGGCCGTATGTCGGCATGATCAGCCTGCTGATCTTTACCATTGAGCGATTTGTGAACCTGCTCAGACCACAACGACGGGAGGAATGAGATGAACGGCGGAGAAGTGCTTCTGTTATTTCTGATCTTCGTGTGCGCCGGCGTGCCGCTCGCCGTCGCAATGGGCGCGCCTGCTATTTTGTATATTCTGGTTGAACACATCCCGCTTTCCACAGTGGCGCATCGGATGCAAAATTCGATTAATTCCTATCCGCTTCTCGCGGTTCCGGCGTTCATTTTCGCCGCGAATTTGATGAATACTTCTGGCATCACCATGCGGTTATTTAATTTTGCCCGTTCGCTCTTAGGCCGTCTCCCAGGCGCGTTAGCTCAGGTCAATGTGGTGGCGAGCCTGATCTTTTCTGGCATTTCCGGGGCGGCATTGGCTGATGTCGGCGGGTTAGGCGCGATTGAAATCAAGGCGATGAAAGAAAACGGCTACACCGCTGAAACTGCGGCAGCGATTACCGCCGCGAGCGCGACGATTGGCCCAATCTTTCCCCCCAGTATCCCCTTTATCATCTATGCGACTGTCGCGGAAGTCTCTGGAGTGCGGCAGTTACTCGCCGGAGTCGTGCCAGCCCTCCTGATCGCGCTCTTTTTTATGCTTGAGATTGTTGTGCTGGCAAAGCGGCAGCATTTCCCTCGCGATACCCAGAAAACCACCTGGCAGGCCAAATGGCGTATTTTTATCTCGGCGTTTCCGGCGCTGATGACGCCTGTGTTGCTGATGGCCGGCTTATTATCGGGGATGTTCAGCCCGACGGAAGTCGCCTCGGTTACGGTGATTTACGCGCTGCTGTTGGGCGTCTTTGTTTATCGCGAACTCACCTGGACGGCTTTTGTGCAAATCGCCAAAGAATCAATCCGTTCCACCGCCAATATCATGTTTGTCGTGTCAGCGGCGGCGATTTTTGCATTCGTGCTGACTATTGAGCAAATGCCCTCGCAGATCGCGGAACTGATGCTTGGAATATCCAAAGACCCCGTTGTCTTGCTGATGCTGACCAATGTGGTTCTCCTGCTTTTAGGGATGATTATGGAAACGATTGCCGCGCTGATGGTCATGACGCCGATTTTAGTGCCTGTGCTGACGCAGGTTGGGGTTGATCCGGTGCATGTGGGAGTCGTGATGGTGCTGAATCTGATGATTGGTCTGCTCACGCCGCCGGTCGGCATGAGCTTATACTTAGTGAGCATCGTCTCTGAATTACCAGTTGAGCGTGTGATTAAAGCGATTCTGCCATATTTTATTCCGCTGCTGCTCGCGTTGATCATGGTCACGCTCTTTCCCTCGTTATCAACCTGGCTACCGAATCTCGTTTTCGGACAGCGCTAATTCAAATGTAAAGGAGCTATTAATGTAGGTCGAAACTACAGTTTCGACCTACACATAGCGAAAAATTCGCATGAAAACTGTTGCTGCGGTGCATACCGGAGTGATTATGGTTGACTTGCTCAAGCCCCTGTTTGCCGAACTGTTGCCGGGCGTTCGGGTGATTAACATTGTTGATGACAGCATTGTCGCCGAAGCCGGTCGAGCGGGCAAAATTACGTCAGCAATCACGAAACGGCTGATTTCGTATTATTTCGCAGGCATTGACGCCGGCGCGGATGTCGTCTTCAATACCTGTTCATCAGTCGGCGAAGTGGCGGATTTAGGGCGGCAGATGCTTCCCGTGCCATTAGTTAAAATTGACGAGCCTATGGCCATCAAAGCGGTTGAAAGCGCCTCGAACATCGGCGTCATCGCCACGCTGCCCACGACATTAGGTCCGACGGTGCGTTTAGTCAAGACGCAGGCCGCCCGCTTAGAAAAATCCGTTTCTGTGATCGAAGGGCTGGCGGAAGGCGCATTTCAGGCACTCATTGCGGGAGACCCCGCGACACATGATCAAATGATTTTGGACACGGCGCGGCGGCTTGCCGGAGATGTTGATCTGTTTGTCTTGGCGCAGGCTTCGATGGCGCGGATGGAAGCCGCTTTTTCCGAAGCAACCGGCAAGCCGGTGCTGTCCAGTCCGCGCCTCGGAACATTGGCCGTAAAAGCTATTTTGGAGGGCATAAACGCATGACACCAACCATCACACCAGAAGTTATCGAACGTCTGACAGACACCGCGCGCTTGCTGCGCCGGGATGTCGTCACCATGATTCATTTAGCCGGAGACGGGCATCCGGCGCCATCGCTCTCAGTGGTTGAGATCATCACGGCCTTGTATTTTCAGGTGATGCGCATTGACCCGGCGCGTTCGCACTGGGAAGATCGCGACCGGTTCATTTTATCCAAAGGCCACGCCTGCCCGACATTATACGCTGCGTTAGCGCGCCGTGGTTATTTTTCGCCGGACGCGCTGCCGACGCTCAGGCATATCAACTCGATTCTGCAAGGGCATCCTGACATGAAAAAGACGCCGGGCATTGATTCCACCGCCGGTTCGCTTGGCAACGGCATTTCCATCGGCTTGGGCATGGCGCTTGCGGGAAGGCTGCAAGGTAAAGAGTATTTTACATACATCATCACCGGCGACGGCGAATTGAACGAAGGTGTCGCCTGGGAAGCGCTGATGGCCGCCAAACATCACCACGCTGGAAGGCTAATCGTCTTTGTAGATAACAACGGCTATCAAAGCGGCGGCAAAATCGCTGAAATCAGCGGCATTATGCCGTTGTCCCCCAAATTTGAATCCTTCGGCTGGCATTGTCAGGAAATTGACGGGCATGACATCGAAGCGATTCTGAAGGCCGTCGCGGCGGCGCAAGCAGAATTAGAGCGGCCATCAATCATCGTCGCTCGCACGACCAAAGGAAAAGGGATTCCATTCATGGAAGGGAATAACGCCTGGCACAAAGGCGCTCTGAGCAAAGAGCAATTGCAGGAAGCGCTGATCGCCTTAGGAGGAATCGAATCATGACAACCTTAGGAAATTCGCGCGTGGCGTTTCGGGACGCATTGATGGAATTAGCCGAACGTGATCCGCGTTACGTGTTAGTCTGTTCGGATTCGGGATTAGTCATCAAAGCCCAACCATTTATCGAAAAATTTCCGCAGCGCTTCTTTGATGTCGGGATCGCCGAACAGAACGCGGTCGGCGTCGCCGCCGGTCTCGCCTCTTCCGGCCTGGTTCCGTTTTTTGCGACGTATGCCGGATTTATTACCATGCGAGCCTGCGAGCAGGTCAGAACGTTTGTCGCGTATCCCGGCTTAAACGTGAAATTGGTCGGCGCAAATGGCGGCATGGCTTCTGGCGAGCGCGAAGGCGTGACGCATCAATTTTTCGAAGATGTCGGCATTCTCAGAGCGATTCCCGGCATTACGGTCGTCGTTCCGGCTGATGCGGATCAGGTCGTGGCAGCGACAAAAGCAGTCGCGTTGAAAGACGGGCCGGCCTACATCAGAATCGGCAGTGGACGCGATCCGATGGTCGAAGGCGAAACGCCGCCGTTTGAATTGGGAAAAGTCAGAATTTTGAAAACATACGGCCATGATGTCGCGATTTTTGCAATGGGATTCATCATGAACCGGGCGCTTGAAGCCGCCGCGCAGCTTAACAGCGAAGGCATCCGCGCCGTTGTCGTGGATGTCCACACTCTGAAGCCGTTAGATGTCGAAGCGATTACGGCGATTTTGCAGAAAACCAGTGCTGCCGTGACCGTCGAAGATCATAATATCATCGGCGGACTCGGCAGCGCCATCGCCGAAGTCAGCGCCGAAGAAATGCCGACGCCGCTGCGTCGAATCGGCCTGCGCGATGTGTATCCCGAATCAGGCCATCCTGAGCCGCTCCTTGATAAATATCATCTCGGCGTAAGCGACATTATCAGCGCCGCTAAAACTGTGCTCAAAAAGAAAAACCACCCTCCGCGCCGCATCGCATTTTCGACGAGAGAAAACGCTGAAGAAGGCTTCTCAAACGGAAACATGGGCGAAGAAATCTATGAATAACTCATGTTACGCAGCCGATTCGAGACGAATGACCGCACACTCCCCTCCGGGGAGGGGTTGGGGGTGGGTTCTTGACACGAGCAATCACTCACGGACGAACCCACCCCTTGCCCCTCCCAGGAGGGGAATTGTCGGCGGCGCTGCGTAACATCAG
>DF820460.1:141677-157224 GCA_000739515.1 Candidatus Moduliflexus flocculans | reverse complement strand
GGGTTCTTGACACGAGCAATCACTCACGGACGAACCCACCCCTTGCCCCTCCCAGGAGGGGAATTGTCGGCGGCGCTGCGTAACATCAGTGAATAAGTAATGTAGTTACCCCTGACAGAGTTTGAAATCCTGTCAGGGGTAAACGACATTATAATGGCCTGACACCGCACACAATTCGCTCATCCGCTGTCATCTCCAACGCCTCGCCGGGTTGCAGGATCAGCATGTCGTTGCGCCAGTCGCCGTCAAAAAGGCGCTGCATCAGGCGTAGATCGCCGTTCAGCCGATCAAATGTCCAGCCGCGCCGGTTGGCTTCTGCTTGCGCCTGCGATTCCACCGCCGCGCTGTCGCCGATGCCCATGTCAATAAACGCGGCGCGTTGATAATGCTGCTGCCACGTTCCCATCGCTTCCATCAGGTAATCGGCGTTGTCTTTGCCATATTTCTCGACGAATTCTTCGTATTGCGCCTGACGGTCGCCGCTCATGTCCGCGCCGATGGAGAGCGACACGCCGGAATTCGAACCGCGTTCGATATAATCTTTCGTGTACCAGTACGTGCCGGGCTGCGCCTCAAATTCGCGCTGATAGCGTTCGCGGCTACCGAGAAAGAGCGTGATGCAATCGTGCGCGCGAGGAATAACAATCGGCACGGCGCGGGCGGCGAGTCCGGCGGTCGCTTTGCCACAAAGACCATACGTTAAGATAATTGTGTCGTATTCATCTGATTTGACGGCGTCAATCCGCTCCTGCAAATGGCGGCGGAGTTTTTTCGGCGTGACATGCAACCCGAACGACAGAAGTTCGACATCCACCATAAAACGCGAATGTGCGGCGCAGAAATAGGCCACGCGGGCTAAGGCATCACAGGCAAAACATTTGATATGCATTGTTCACGCTCCAACATGATTCGAATCTCTTCGTAATTTTTTTTATCAACGCGAAAGGCGCGATGTCGCCAAGAAAAAACCGTCAAATCAAGTCTTGCGAAAAAGATAACTTTGTGAGCTTGGCGTTTTTGTGTGAAAAACGTATTTCCGAAATGATTCATGTCAATCCCCCTGACAGCAATCGTGTTGTTTGTCAAGAGATGGACGCCGATTTTTTCTGAAATCGGCCTTCCATCGTGTGAAACTGGATACATCGCTGATCTTTTGAAGGAGAAGAAAGAATGGGGGTGTGCTCCTTTCTTCCACCGGTCCTTGTAGTTTACAGAAAAAATCCCTTGACGCCCACCCCTGCGCGACGTATGGTATCTTTACGAGAGCTGATTAGGGAGAATCATCAAACCACAGCGAGGCATCATTTCATAGAAAAAATGACCGACATCATGAAACGATGAGAAAATGAAAAGTTTATGGATCATTTATAGAGGCGAGCATTGATATTTGATAAGACCTCACAGGTGTTTAAAGCCTGTGAGGTCTTTGGTCCGTGCAATATTCATTTTCAATGCTCGCGTCTATAAATATCGTTGCGGAATATTTTGTGGTGGTAGATTTTCCCGATGCGACAGCCCATCTTTTGCAGGAATCATTTACACATGTCTTCCAGATTGCTTGACTATATGGCTTACAACGATTCAGAATCGCGATGTAGAAGAACAATATATGAAACAGACACGCAAAAAACTGCCGGTTGATTTAGCATCGTTCGAAAAGATGCGCACTGAAAACTACCTCTATGTGGATAAAACGCAGCATATTTATCGCATGGCGACTGAGGGGACGTTTTATTTTCTCGCTCGTCCGCGGCGGTTCGGCAAGTCGCTGCTGGTTTCCACGCTGACGAGCCTGTTTCGCGGACGTAAAGAACTCTTCGACGGCTTGTGGATTGCGGAGCAGAGCGACTGGGACTGGCAGCCGCATCCAGTGATCGTGCTGGATTTTAATAGCATTTCTGGAGGGAAGCCGGAAGAGTTAAAACAAGAGTTGAGTTATCGGTTGAACAACACTGCTCAACAGTTCGGAGTCTCCCTGGAGGCGCCGGGCATCGAATCGCGATTCGAAGAATTGATCCTGAAATTGTTTGAGATGAGCGGGAAGGCCGTGGTTATTCTGATTGACGAATACGACAAACGCATCATTGACCATTTAGGTCGAGGAACGGAGCGGATGGAGATCGCCAAAGCCAATCGCGATATGTTGAAAAGCTTTTTTGGCGTGCTGAAAGGTCAAGCCGTCTTAGATAAACTGCGCTTCGTCTTCCTGACCGGCGTCTCGCGTTTCAGCAAAGTTTCGTTATTTTCGGAGTTAAATAATCTCCGGGACATCTCGATGCTCGAATCGTATGCCGATATGCTGGGTTATACGCAACAGGAACTCGAAACCTGTTTTACAGCGGAAATTGCCGAATTAGCCCAGAAATACGGCGTGAGCGTGTCGGAATGCCTGGCGCGATTAGCGCGAGAATATAACGGGTATCGGTTTTCGAAACAGCCGCTCCGCGTGTATAACCCGTTTTCCGTCTTGAATGCGTTGAATGAACGGGATTTTCGAGATTATTGGTTCGAAAGCGGCACGCCGACATTTTTAGTGGAGACGCTGAAAGAGCAGCGCTATCATTTGCCCGCCATCGAAGGAATGCAGGTCAGCCCGGCAGTTTTCAGCGCGTTCGAACTCGAGCACCTGCGCCCGGAAGCGCTGCTGTTCCAGACCGGTTACCTCACCATTACCGACGTGCAGGAAGGGATTTACACCCTCGATTATCCGAATCAGGAGGTCAAACATGCGCTGGCCGAAGCCTTGCTGCTTGATGTCAGCGAGACGCGGAATGTCGCAATCAGTTCGCTCGTGCTCCGGCTGCCGGGCTATTTGCAACGCGAGGATTTCGCGGCATTTTTCGAGGCGGTTCGAGCGATTTTTGCGTCCATTCCCTACGATATTCAATCGCAGCGGGATGAAGCCTATTATCACACCATTTTTTATCTGCTTATCTCTGCCTCCGGCATTACTGCGCAGAGCAGCGTGTTGACCTGCGATGGCCGCATAGACATGATCGTAGCGGCCGCCGAGACGATCTACATCATCGAATTCAAGTGTAATCAGAGCGCCGACGCTGCGCTCCGGCAGATGCGCTCCAACCGCTATGCCAACCGGTTTCAGGGGGGCGGCAAAGCACTCAGACTGATGGGCATTAATTTTAATACCGACACCCGCAATGTCGAAGAATGGAAACTCGAACCGGTATGACACAAGACGTTGTGGTAGTTATTTTTATATTTTACGTAATGGAGGGATAAAAGATGTCTCGCCGCCAGCTTGTTTTTCCCGATCAATTTGTCATCCCGGAAAACGAAACCGAACGCATGGAGCGCATGGTGCGTTACGAGCGCCATGCCTATCAGCAGGGCGCGACCGCTGTCGCCGGGCTTGATGAAGCAGGGCGCGGCTGCCTCGCCGGACCAGTTGTGGCGGCGGCAGTCATTCTGCCGCGTGATTGGCTTCATGCCGAAATCAATGATTCCAAGCAATTGACCGCGCGTCAACGCGAGCGGCTGTTCGCTGTCGTGCAGGAACATGCGTTGAGCGTCGGCGTCGGCATGGCCTCTGCGGAAATCGTGGATCAGCGTAATGTCTTGCAAGCGACGCATGTCGCCATGAAAGACGCGATTGCCCATCTTTCGATTCCGCCGGATTTTCTGCTGTTAGATGCCGTGAAACTCTCGAAAATGCCGATGCCGCAATACAGCATCATCAAAGGAGACAGTCTGAGTCTTTCAATTGCGGCGGCGTCCATCATCGCGAAAGTCACGCGCGACCGGTTGATGCAGGAATATGAGCGCGAATTTCCAGGCTACGGCTTTGCCGTGCATAAAGGCTATGGCACAAACCAGCATCGCAACGCAATCAAACAATACGGCCCGTCTCCGATTCATCGCAAAACGTTTCGCGGCGTAAAAGAATATCTCCGATAGTTCCGGCGGGCAGCCTGGCTGTTACGTTCTGTCATTGCGCGGAGCGTCAGCGGCGACTTACCCAAATAAATCGTTTCGAATATGGCGCAGCGCCGGGAGTTTCGAGCGGACTTCCGCCAGGCGGTCGCAATCAATTGGCACGCAGAGCAGCGCGGTGCGCTCGCCGCCGTCAGCAAGCTGCACGCCATAGGGATCGAACACCGCACTTCTGCCGCAGAAGGCCGCGCCGACCTGATTGATTCCAACGACATAGCAGGTGTTTTCAATCGCTCTGGCTCGCAGCAGCGTCAGCCAGTGATCTTCTTTCATCGTTCCAGCATACCAGGCTGCTGGCACGAGAATCACTTCTGCGCCCTGTCTGGCAAGGTGGCGAAAGAGTTCGGGAAAGCGAAGATCGTAACAGATGACAACGCCAACCGCCTGTCCCAATGCCGAGGCAATCTCCGGGAGATGCTGTCCTGGCTTCATAGCGCGAGACTCTTGCACATTCAACGCATCGAACAGATGGAGCTTTCGATATATGATGACGGTCTTGCCTTCAGGGGAAAAAAGGAGCGCGGTATTAAACACGCGATCATGCTCATCGCTTTTTTCCCAGATCGTTCCTAAAAGATACAGGTGGAATTCCTTGGCAATTTCGGCTAATGCCGTCGCATACGCGCCATCGAGCGGTTCGGCAATCAGACGCAGCGGCTCGTCTTTTTGCGGCACAGCCATCAACATTTCCGGGAACGCTAACAGCTTGACCTGTTTTTGCGAAGCTTCCAGCGCGAAATCTCGCGCGGCGGCAAGATTGCTTTCAGGCGTCGAGCGCCCGGTGAATTGCGCGAGTCCAAGCATCAGGTTTTCGGGCATATACATGAAGAGCTTCCGCCGCGAGTGCTTCACCGCGTTGCTCTGTCATCACAGAGATTATCCGTTTTGTTTTTTTAACAAATCGCGAATTTCGGTAAGTAGTTCTTGATCCTTGCTCAACGGGGCTGGAGCAGTGGCCTCTTCCTTTTTCACGCGCATGACCCATCCTAAGAATTTGACAACAAAGAAAAAGAGGGCTAATGCGATCACTAAAAAGTTGAAAACTTCTCCGAGAAAAAGCCCATACGGAATTTCTTTGGCTCCAACCACGATTTTCCAATCGAGATACCCTTGCTGGCCGGGTAATAATAAGCTGATAAGCGGCATAATAATCTGCTTGACTAACGAATCCACGATTTTTCCAAATGCGCCGCCAATAATGACACCAACGGCTAAATCAATCACGTTTCCTTTGAAGGCAAATTGTTTGAATTCGTCCATCAATGACATCGCTTTTTGAGTGACACTCCCCGCGTTTATGACTTCTTTCATCGCCATGTTCTTTCCCTCCATTGTATAAAGATTGTTCAGCCTTCTGGTAACTGTCAACGATTCGTATTTCGTAAATCCTGATACGTTTTTATGCCTATGCTGGCAGGCAAAACGATTGTCAAGGTCAATAAGCATTCTATGATGTTATTTTTCAGAGGCATCTGCGTGACAGGGGAGCGTAAACCGAAATGTCGTGCCTTTACCGAGTTCGCTTTCTACCCAGATACGCCCTTTTTGAGCTTCAACCAGGTCTTTACATAACTTCAACCCTAATCCCGTGCCGTGTTCGCCGTTCGTGCCGATATTCGTAAACTGCACATCAATCCGGAAGAGCTTATGGAGGTCTTCGGCGCTGATTCCTGTGCCAGTATCGGCCACGCTTACGACGATCTCTGCGTGATGCTGCGTGGCAGAAACAACAATCCGCCCACCAGCAGGCGTAAATTTCAGGGCATTTGAGAGCAAATTCCGAATAATCGCCGTACATATATGAAAATCAGCATACGCAGTGAGCTCTGGTGGCACGAGGCAGTGTAACGCGATCTGCTTTTGCTCGCTTTGAGAGGAGAAAAGTTCGATATTTTCTTCGACAATATTCCGTATTTTCATGATTTCAGGGGCGTATTTCATGACGCCGCGCTGTAATCGCGACCAAGTCAACAGATTTTCTAACAGCGCAGACACCGCCTCGGACGAGGTTTTGATGCGCAGCATGTTTTTGCGAATATCCTCTTTGCTATACTCGTCCAGAAACAGCAATACAACTTCTGAGAGACTGATCAGTGACGCAAACGGGCCGCGCAAATCATGTGCAATAATTGAAAAAAATTTATCTTTACTGGCATTCAACTCGGCCAACTGGGCATTTTTCTCTTTCAGTTCATTATGGGCGGCGAGAAGTTCGGCTTCCGCGCGTTTACGGTCAGTAATATCTTCGCAGACGATAACTTTGCCCAATGGACGCCCGTGCGCGTCGGTAATCGGGTTGGAAATGAGCGAGACCGGAAATTCTGTGCCATCTTTCCTGATATTGACTCGCTCTCGCTGCCAGTACGCAAAATCTTCGTGGCGTTTCGGCAGATCTTCTGATGGCGTTGACGGGGCGGACGGAGCAAAGATATTCGCGTATTGACCGAACAATTCGTCCACGCGATAGCCATGCATTTTAGCGTCAGCCGGGTTAACATACACGATGCGCCCGTCAATATCCGTGATTGTGATGCCGACCTCGGTGGTTTCAACCGCCTTTTCTAATTTACGCAATAACATCTGCGAGGTTTCTAAAGCCGTCAACATGTCATTCATCGCATGTGCCAGCGCCGCGATTTCATCGCGCCCCGATGTTTCGAGCCGCAAGGAAAGATCGTTCGCGCCGCGAATGCGGTTGACTCCGCGATAAAATTCGGCTAACCGCGATAAGACGATTCGCTCTAATAGCAGGAGAATAACCAGCCCAAGAATCGCGCAGGCCGCAAAAAGAAACGTCAGAAAATAGCGAATGCTTTTTTCCCCTTGTTGATAAATATCACGGAAGAGTTTCACGCGTAAAATCAGGCCGGGCTGGCCGTGAATATCCTGAACAAGGCCATAGCCTGCCAACGAATCAGCGCTGAGTAACTTGACCACGAAGGGCTGATCTTTCGAGATAAGCGCACGCACTTCTTCGATTTCCACCGGGATTTTCGAAAGATGTAATGGATATGCCTGCACCGGCAAATGCACAAGCGCCGCAAGGCGTTCGATTTCCGAGGCATCCAAAAATCGCCCGATAATCAACGCGCCTCGAATCGGCCCATGCTTCTCGCTATCCACAATCGGACGCGAGGCAACAAGTAATGCGCCTTCGGGGAGCATCAATACGCCAGATAATGCGCTGTCAGGAGTGGCGTGCCGCACCAATCGGCTTTGGGGAGCAAGATATTGCGCTAAACTTGGAATCATCGGCATTTCCTGGCCAGTCTCAAGATTGACCGTTTTTTCATAGACGACGCGGCCAGAGTTATCCACGAAAACCATAAGATGAAGGCGCAAATTGACAAAGGTGGCGTTCATCATGTTATCAACAATATATTCTGGGTTTGTGCCTTCGAGAAAAGCGCATGTATCATCCCAGGCTGACCAATCGCCATTTGTGGCCAATAACTGCGTTAACACATCATCCAACGCTCTGATAACGCGCCCGACTTCTTCATGGGCATATCGCGTCTCAAGCGCGATAAAACTCCCTGATACAATCGAACGCGAAAGCAGGTAGAGCGTCATCATCAGGAGCAAAACAGTGGCAGCGATAATCAATAACGTTTTTTTGCGCAACGACATGCAAACCTTCCTTGCAAAGCGGGTATTTTGCCCCGGCATGGCTTATCGTACAAGAAGAATACGGTTCAGTTGGAATAGAAACACGTTTTATCCCTATACACAGGATAAACGCGATGTCAAGTGCTAATTCCGACAAGGATACATCGGGGAATCATGCCGCATATTTCTCACTATTCCCTTGACAGAAACAAAAATATTCGCGTTAGATCATGATAATTGCCTTCCGAAATTATTTGCGCATCACGCAGAACAAAGTCACACCCATCAATTCGAGCCTTATCGCGACCACTGCGTCGCATTCGATCAATAGTACCTGATTGGAGGGACTGATGGACGAAACCATTCTCAATTGCCGCCTTCTCGCTCAACAATTTGAAAACGTCTATTCGCTCATTTACCGCGCTGAGCAAGTGCCTGACAACACGCCAGTCATTCTCAAAATGCTGAAACCGCAGTATGCCACCCCGGAACATCTCGCCCGTTTCTGGCAGGAATATGAACTCACGAGGCGAGCGCAGGCTGATGGCGTTATTTACGTCCGGGGAATTGAACCGTATAAAAGTACATTCGTGATGGTCTTTGAAGATGTTGGCGGCGATACGCTTGCGAATTGGATGGCTCGCCGCCGTTTTTCGTTGCAGGAATGCCTTGCGCTCTCCATAAAAATCGCCGACAGCATCGGCCAGATTCACGCGGCAAATGTCATTCATAAACATCTCAATTCCGCCAATATTCTTTGGAATCCTCAGACCGAGCAACTCAAAATTACCAACTTCGGTATGGCGGCATTGCTGTCCCCCGAAACGCCAGCACTGACGCAGGACGATCTTCAGGAAATTGCCTTGCCGTATATTTCGCCAGAACAGACCGGCAGAATGAACCGCGCGTTGGATTTCCGCGCCGATTTGTATTCTTTCGGCGTGGTGCTGTACGAATTGCTGTTAGGGCATTGCCCGTTTAATTCAGATGATTCGATGGAAATCATTCATTGTCATTTGGCCAAACATCCCATCCCGCCGCATCTTATCGATCCGCTGGTGCCGGAGCAGGTTTCCGCCATCGTGATGCGCCTGCTTGAGAAAAACGCCGAAGACCGCTATCAATCCGCCGTCGGCGTCCGCTATGATTTGGCCGCCAGCCTTGCCCAATATCAAAACAACGGTTCGATTATACGATTCGAATTGGGGCAAAAGGATTTCTCGAATACGTTGCATATTCCGCAAAAACTTTATGGCCGCGAGCGTGATATTGAAGAGTTGCTCGCCATTCTGGAGCGAATCTGCGACGGACAGAAAGAACTGGCATTGGTGTCTGGCTACGCCGGGGTCGGCAAATCTGCGTTAGTGCGCGAGGTGCAGAAACCTGTGACGCAGCAGCGCGGGTATTTTGTGGAAGGCAAATTCGATCAATACCAGCGGAATATCCCGTATTCTGGCTGGATTCAAGCATTTACCGGCATCGTCAACCAACTGCTGACCGAAAGCGAAACGCAACTCGCCCGCTGGAAAACAATGATTTTAGAGGCGATTGGCAGCACAGGCAAAGTGCTGACCGATGTTATTCCGTCGCTGGAACTCATCATCGGGGGACAGCCTGAGATTCCGCAATTAGGCGGAACGGAAGCGCAAAATCGTTTTCATCACACGCTTCAGCATTTTATCAGAACGCTTACGCAAGATGGACGCCCATTGGTGATCTTCCTCGATGACATTCACTGGATTGATGCGGCGTCGTTGAAATTATTGCATGTGTTGCTGTCAGATAGTGACGCGCACTATTTGTTGATTATCGGCGCGTATCGCGATAACGAAGTGGATGCCGCTCATCCGTTGCATGCGGCATTAGAGACGCTGCGCAAGGAGCGGGTGCGCCAGGAAAGCCTGACCCTGCGTAATTTGGCGCAAGAGGATATTCATGCCATGATCGCCGACGCGCTGCATTGTTCGCAGGCCGCATGCGAAACATTGGCTTTAGCGGTCTATTCCAAAACGGCGGGAAATGCGTTTTTTACGCGCCAATTGCTGCATGCGCTTGCCGACCAGGGCGTCTTGAGTGTTGATGCTGCGAAACTCCGCTGGAAGTGGGATTTGCCCGCGTTAAAAGCGATGAATATCACGGAGAATGTGGTCGAATTTTTGGTGCAAAAAATCCAAAAACTTCCAGCAGCCACGCAGCGCCTTTTGATGCTGGCCGCGTGTGTCGGCAATCAATTCGACGTGACCGCCGTAACGATTGTTGCGGAAAAACCGGAAAACACGCTATGGCGCGATATGCATATCGCGTTGCAGGAAGGCTTTATCTTTCATCTTGCGGGGCAATATAAATTCGCGCATGATCGCATTCAGCAGGCCGCCTACTCGCTCATTCCTGCCGCCGAACGCAGCACGGTGCATTGGAAAATCGGGCGGTTGTTGCTGCGATATATTGCGGAGTCGGAACGGGAACATCGCATTTTTGACATTATCAACCAATTGAATAAGGGAAGCAATCAGGCGAAAACGCCTGAAGAGCGGATGACTTTGGCGGAACTCAATCTGCTCGCAGGCCGGAAAGCCAAAGCATCCACGGCGTATGCGGCGGCGCGTGAGTATCTTCAAAACGGACTTTCCTTGCTGGATAAGCAGAGTTGGCACACGCAATACGCGCTGACGCTTGCGCTGTATCACGATGCCATTGAAACGCATTACTTGTGCGGCCAATATGCGCAGATGGCCGAATTGGCAGAAATCGCCCATCAACAGGCGGCGTCGCTGTTAGATGAAATTCCGGTGTACGCGATTGAAATTAAGGCGATGACCGGTCAGGGGCTATTGCTTCAGGCGATCCGGCACGGATTATTGGCATTAGAACGGCTCGGCATGCCGCTGCCGGAAACGCCGACCGATGAGCAAACCTGGCAGCAATTCCATCAAACCCGCGCCTTGTTGAATGAGATTACGCTGGAAGGTATCCGCTCGCTGCCGACGATGACTGCGCCCGATAGACTGGCCTGTCTCTC
Source organism: Candidatus Moduliflexus flocculans (assembly GCA_000739515.1). Classification (GTDB taxonomy): domain Bacteria; phylum Moduliflexota; class Moduliflexia; order Moduliflexales; family Moduliflexaceae; genus Moduliflexus; species Moduliflexus flocculans. Next base: position 146,645 of record DF820460.1, on the reverse strand, counting down.
GATTTTAAGCGAAATCGGCGAACCGGCCTACGCCGCCGCGCCGGGCTTGTTTATTTTATGGGCGTCGTTGATGGCCTGGTTATGCCTTCAATATGGCAACACCCCGCTCGCGCCGTTCGCCTATGCCGCCTATGCGCTGGCGTTGTGCGCGTCGGGACAGCATATCACAACCGGTTACGAATTAGCCAAACTCGCGATCACGTTGTTAGACCCGCTGCACGCTCATGCCGCCAAATGCCGGGTCTTCAACATTTACGGTGGAACGATTCAATCGTGGATTGAGCCGCTCCGCAACACCGTGCCGATTCTGGAAGAAGGGATTGCCAGCGGCATGGAAACCGGCGATTATACGTCTGGCAGTTATACGACGTTTGCGCTCTCGATGTACACCTATTTCATGGGTGAGCCGCTGATCGCGCTGACGCGGCGGTTGCGGCGCAATCTCCACACGATTGCTTATTTCAGGCTGACGTATCTCTGGAACTGGGTCGCCACGTATCTTGCCGCTGTCAAGCGCCTCAGCCATGAGCCGGACGCGCCCGATGCTTCCGATGCGTTCGATGAAGCGAACTGGCTGTCGAACGCGCGTCAATCCAGCGATAAATGCGGATTGTGTCATTATTTTCTCAATAAACTGATTCTTGCCTATCTTTTGGGCGAACATGACCGAACGGAGGCGTATGCGCAGGAGGTTCGCGAAAATTTTGCCGGATTTCAGGGAACGTTTGCCGTGCCGGTATTGTATTTTTACGATTCGTTAGCTTGTTTAAAACGCTGTGGTGCGGACGCAGAAATTGAGCAACGCGAACGACTCATTGCGCGTGTGCGGGAAAATCAACAGCAATTATATAATTTTGCGCAATTAGCTCCTGCCAACTTTCAGCATAAACATGAGTTAGTTGCAGCCGAACTCGCTAAAATTCAAGGCGAAACCTGGCAAGCTATTCAATTATACGAACGGGCGATTCGCGGCGCAAAAGAGCATCTGTTTATCCAGGAAGAAGCGCTGGCATACGAATTAGCCGCGACATGTTATCTTGAGCAAGAGATGCAGGACGTTGCCCGAACCTATCTCATCAATGCGCGGAACGGCTATCGCCGTTGGCAGGCGTGGGCGAAAATCGAGCAATTAGAAGCGCAATATCCGCATTGGCTTTCCACTCATGCAACGCAATCGCCGAACGCCATCTTCACGAACAGCGGCGAATTGGATGTCGGCAGCATCATGAAAGCCGCGCAAATCATTTCCGGCGCGATTGAATTAACACAATTACTACATCATCTGATGCGAATCATGCTGGAAAATGCGGGGGCGCAGAGAGGGTGCTTACTTCTTGAAAAGCAAGGGAAATGGATGATTGAAGCGGAACGCGATATTGCCGACGCTGAAGGCAAGGCGCTGCATGCGTTCCCGCTCGACGCAACTGCGAATCTGGCGATTACCATTGTCAATTACGTGATTCGGACGCGCGCCAGCCTGATTGTGAATGATGCGGCTCACGAAAGTCAATTTGCGACCGACGCTTATATCAGACAAACGCAGCCGCGTTCGGTGCTTTGCTTGCCACTGCTTTCCCAAAGCCATTTGAAGGGTGTGCTCTATTTGGAAAATAACCTCACGGTCGGGGCATTTACGGAAGAGCGCGTTCGCATCCTGGAGATGCTCGCGACGCAGGCGGCGGTGTCGCTTGAAAATGCGGTGTATTATCAGGAATTGAAAGAACTGAATCAATCGCTTCAAACGGAAATTGAGGAACGTCAGCGCATCGAAGTCGCGCTGCGCGAGAGCGAGGCGCGTTTCCGCGTCTTAGTGGAACGAGCGCCAGAAGCGATTGTCGTGTTTGATGTCCAGCAGAACAAATTTATTGATGCCAATACAAACGCGGAGCAGTTGTTCGGCTGTCCGCGTCAGGAATTGCTTTCCAGCGGCCCGCAGCGATTTTATCCGCCCAATCAACCGGATGGGCGGCCACTTTCGGAAAGCATGCGCGAGAATAATACTCGCGTGCTGGCAGGAGCAGAAGTGGTGTCTGAACGTCTCGTGCGCGCGCTGAACGGACGCGAGCGGTTTTGTGAAGTCCGCTTAGTCAGGCTGCCATCGGTGGAACGCCAACTTATTCGCGCCAGTATTATTGACATCACCAAACGGAAGCAGGCGGAAGAAGAAATTCGCCGCCTGAACGCTGAGTTGGAAGATCGCGTGAAGCAGCGGACGGCGCAACTTGAGCATATCAACAAGGAATTGGAAAGTTTTGCGTATATTGTTTCGCACGACCTCAGAGCGCCGTTGCGCAACATCGCGCAGCTTGCGCACTGGTTTATCGAAGATTACGCGCCGATTCTTGACGAACAGGGAAAAACGTATGCTGATTTGCTTTTAAACCGCGTCAAGCGGATGGACGACCTGATTAACAGCGTGCTGGAATATTCGCGCATCGGTCGCGCAACCAGCAAAGACGAGCCGGTTGACCTGTCCGTTTTGCTGCGCGAAGTGCTTGAGACGCTGAATCCTCCGGCAGCGATTCAGATCGAGATTCAATCGGAGTTCCCGCGAATTATTGCGGACAAAATTCGAATTTCGCAAGTGTTTCAGAATCTTATCGGCAACGCGCTGAAGTTTTTAGATAAGCCTGACGGCAGGATTGTGATTGGCTGCGTTGACGATGGCGCATACTGGAAATTCAATGTCGAAGACAATGGCCCCGGCATTGCACCGCAATATCACGAAAAAATTTTTCAGGTATTCGAGACGCTTCAATCGCAAAACAACCAGGAAAGCACGGGCATCGGCTTAAGCATTGTCAAAAAAATTATTGAACTCTATGGCGGAACAGTTTGGGTCGAATCTCTTGTCGGTCACGGCAGCACGTTCTATTTTACCTTGCCTAAAGGGAATGTCAAATAGAACGCTATGGACAGAGCTGTCAGACACCTCCAAGGTGTCTGACAGCTTTTCCCTGACCGCAACGTATTGTGTCAATGCCGCCTGGAATAGATGAGCAATTGGTCAGATCGAGACTATCGAATACGCTCGCTGACCAAGTCCGATTTGTTCCGCATATTCCAGCGTATCGCGCCCGCGTCCGAAGACGCGCTTACCGTTTTGCTTATCCAGCAAGTCGAGGCAGGCCTGATCAATCGCGACCGGATCGGTTGAGGCGAGTACACCCAAATCCGGGGCAATCGGCTTCATTTTTGATCCCTGACAATCGCAGCCGCGTGTCAGATTAAACGCAAACGAGACATAAAGATTCTTCTTGCCGAGATGCGCGGCCAGCGCGTATTCCGCAAGTTTTTCCCGGAACGATTTAGAGATCGTCATGCGCAGCGGATTAAAGAAAATGGCGTTATGCTGGCAGATCGGCATACACGACGCGCAGCCGAGGCATTTTTCTTTATGAATGCGCGACCACCGGCCAATCGTGATGGCGTTCGCCGGACAATGTCGGGCGCACGCACCGCATTTTTTGCAGGCCAGCGGATTGATCATCGGAATCGCATTTGCGTGCTGCGCGAGCTTGCCGCCTCGTGCCGCGCAGCCCATTGCCAATTGTTTCACCGCGCCGCCGAAGCCGGCCAGCATGTGTCCTTTGAAATGGCTCACCACTAATAATTGTTTGTGGTTCGCGATGTCTTTGCCGATTTTGCAGGTGGCGAAATGCGGTTTATTGATTTCAACGTCTTCATAATCGTCGCCGGTCTCGCCGTCGGCAATGACAATCGGGATTTGCGTAAATCCGTGCTGCTCCGCCAACTTGACGTGCGATGTTCGCGTCTGGCGCTCGCCGCGATACAGGGCGTTGGTTTCCATGTAGCAGCACGCCGTTTTCTGCTGTTGAAGATAATCAATCATTCCTTCGAAATTTTTCGATTCGATGAAGGTGTGATTCCCTTTTTCACCGAAATGCACTTTCAGCGGGACAGCGGATTCAAGTTCCACCTGCTCGCGTTCGACAATGGTTTTCAGCAAGGATTTCGCACTGTCGGCGATGCGCTGCGTTTCTTGATATGATGCGATTGGCGTGAAATAAACTGATGCTGCCATAAATGCCTCCTCTAAGATTGACTAATCAATCAAATATGCGTGTGAAGAAAAAGCGCAGACGTGTTCGTCTGCGCTCATGAACGTTACCGTTTCAAGCAATCCCAGTAAATGGCAAATGTCATGTCTCTGAAGCGTTCATCGTCGAATTGTTCAGGATGTTTGAGAAAATACATGCCGATCGTTTCAATCAAGCCGCTTGCGATGGCAAAAAGCATGTCGGGCGGCATGTCTTTAATGATTTCCTCTCGTCTTCCTTCTTCGAATAACTCCATGACGAATTTGAAATGCTGCATCCCCTGTTCTTTCGTCAGGGCGGTGATATATGGCGACGCTCCAAACTGCCTGAAAAAGAGGATTTTGGTCGGGTTTTGCAAAAACCATCGGATCATATTCTCCCAGATTCGCCGCACCTTGACACGCAACGGAAGTTCTGGAACAATCCCTTCGGTCTGCCTTTCCCGAAATTCTTCTTTAATGTCCAAATAGAGTTGATTAATCAACTCTTCTTTGGTTTTAAAATAATGGAACAGCGTGCCGGTTGCCACGCCCGCCTGCTGTGCGATTTTAGCGGTCGGCGTTCCATGAAAGCCGTATTCCGTAAATAATTCTAACGCGGCTTGCAATAATGCCTGCCGCTTGTCTCCCTGTTCTTGCTTCATTATAACTCCTTTTATTAATTGACTAATCAGTCAGTAATAAAATTGAGCGATCGTTGTCAAGAGAAAAAATGAAAATACTATTTCATCGGCGCTACGAAGTCTTATTAACTCATGTTACGCAGCCGATTCGAGACGAATGACCGCACACTCCCCTCCGGGGAGGGGTTGGGGGTGGGTTCTTGACACGAGCAATCACTCACGGACGAACCCACCCCTTGCCCCTCCCAGGAGGGGAATTGTCGGCGGCGCTGCGTAACATCAGTT
>DF820460.1:125986-141650 GCA_000739515.1 Candidatus Moduliflexus flocculans | reverse complement strand
GGGTTCTTGACACGAGCAATCACTCACGGACGAACCCACCCCTTGCCCCTCCCAGGAGGGGAATTGTCGGCGGCGCTGCGTAACATCAGTTATTAAATTGACGTTCCGGTACACGGTACCGCGTTTTGTCATTCAGATTGAAATTATTTTCGATACACCCTCTTGACTGAACGAGAACTTGCTTTAATGAGTCGTATGATGAAATTTCGCGACAAACACACATAACGTCTGGCGTTGGCGAGATGGGAAGGGACGCCTCTATCAGAGGAACTGTTTTCTGGTCGTTGGCGCTCGGAGGGATGAGACATGAAAAAAATCGTTCTTATCATCAGCGTATTGCTGGGCGTAATCGCCTTATCCGCCCAGGTAAACGCGCAGGAAATCTCCTGGGAGATTAAACGGCACAGCACAGATTTGGACGCATTCAAAAAAGAAGTGACCGATTATGCGAATCAAGGCTATGTGCCATTAGGAATCAGCTATGACAACACTGAACTCTATATTCTGTATGTGATGGATTCGAGTCTGGGAATGACCGCCTGGCAGCTTGATTGGTATGAGGATGCGGAAGAGTTACAAAAACGAATTACCTCGCGGATGAACAATGGCTATGTTCCTACCGGCATCGCCTATGCTGGCGACGTGTTTTACGTGCTGTATATCAAAGCGAAGAATTCGGCGACTGCCTGGCGGCTTGAGCCGTCCGATGCCGATTTAGACTCGGTACAAGCGGCTATCCAGCCATACATAGACAACGGCTACGTTCCGTGCGACATTACCGAGCATGAAGGGCAATATTGGACGTTGCTGCTGTTAATCAACAATACGCAGATTAAATCGTGGCGGCTGCAAACGTATAAAGTCGGCACGCATGCGGATTATATCAATAAAAACATCGAAGAAGGCTACATTCCCTGGGGAATGTCGTATAACTCCAAAGAAGGATTGATTGACATCCTGTATGTCGGCTTTTGATGGGGAAATTATAGCATTATTCAGCAGCATTGAACTGCCGATAGGAGTGTCAAATCTTGATTTGGCCGCGAAATCAAGATTTCGCACTCCTGCGTAAGGATTGGATTGGTTTATCTTTTGTTACACGCCTCCGTGTCGTTCACTTTGCGCCTGCCATCAGCATTCCGACCGTTTCTCGGTCAGCGCGGTCTGCTGAAAGAATCTCTACGATCCGCCCGTTATACATGACGCCGATCCGGTCGCTGAGCGCAAAAATCTCGTCCAACTCCGTTGAAATCAACAAGATCGCCACGCCTTGATCGCGTTGTTCCAAGAGTTTTTGATGAATAAATTCCGTTGCGCCGATGTCCACGCCGCGTGTCGGCTGCACCGCTAACAGCAGGCGCGGCGTTCGATCTAACTCGCGTCCTACCACGAATTTTTGTTGATTGCCGCCAGATAATTCATGAATTGCCACCGTAATATCTTTCGCTTTGACATCGTAACGCACGAGCAGATTTTCGGTGTATTCATGCGCCATACGCTTGTTGAGCAGCGCGTTTCTGGAAAATGGTGCTTCGAAAAACGAGCCAAGCACCGCGTTATCGTACAGCGGAAAATCCAGCACAATGCCCATTTCCTGGCGTTCTTCTGGAATATGCGACACGCCGGCGTTCATCAGGTGGCGCGGCGAATGATGCGTCACGTCGCGCCCATGAATCGTAATTTTGCCAGATGACGGCTTACGCAAGCCAGCAAGAATCTCGGCCAATTCCGCCTGCCCGTTTCCTGAAACGCCGGCGATGCCGAGAATCTCCCCGGCGTGCAGCGTAAACGAAACTCGATCTAAAATTGGTGGATTGCCGCTGGAAGTATAGGAAAGCCCTTCAACGCGCAGCACTTCATGCCCTGCTGCCGACGGTCGCTTGCTCAGCCGTTCTAAAACGCCGCGCCCCACCATCATCTGCGCCAATTCGCGCTGCGTGACGCTGGCCGTGTTGACTGTGCTGACGACATTGCCATTGCGTAGAACGGTGGCGCGGTCGCTCATTTCCATGACTTCCTGAAGTTTATGGGTGATAAAAATCACTGACATCCCTTGTTTGGCAAGGGTTTTCAGCATTTTGAAAAAATCGTGGGTTTCGCCCGGCGTCAGGACGGAAGTCGGCTCATCCAAAATCAGCAGTTCCGCTTGCCGATAGAGCGCTTTGATGATTTCGACCCGTTGGCGTTCCCCGACGGACAAATTACCGACTTTCGCGTGTGGATCAATCGCAAAGCCGACGCATTCGGCCAGCGCGGCGATCTGTTTGGCGGCTTGCCCTGTTTGCAGCACAAAATGCCCGGCGCGATGGCGAAAACGTTCCCAGAGTCTTGCGTTCGCCGGAAACGGCGAGCGAGCCGCGCCGAGAATCACATTTTCGGTCACGGCCAACGACGGAATCAGCATGAAATGCTGATGCACCATGCCGATGCCGCAGGCAATCGCGTCGGCAGAAGAATGAAAACGAACGGGCTGCCCTTTCCAGAGAATTTCGCCTTCATCCTGGTGGTACAGGCCGTACAGAATATTCATCAGCGTGGTTTTGCCTGCGCCGTTTTCGCCGACAATTGCGTGGATTTCTCCCTTTTTCACGCTTAGCGAAATATCGCGGTTCGCCACAATTCCCGGAAACCGTTTGGTGATATGAAGCAGTTCTAAGAGCATAAACGTGCTAACAGCGCCCCTGTTCAATGTGCCGAAGCGCGACATTGACGCCGCGTTCGCGCAGATGATCGGCAAGCCGTTCCGCGCAATAGACCGACCGATGCCGCCCGCCGGTGCAGCCGAAACTGACCATCAAATGAGAAAAATGACGGCATTGATACGTGTTGACCGCGCCGTCAATCAGCGCAAAGACATGCGCGAGAAAATCGCCAATTTCGGGTTTGTCCTGCAAAAAGCGCATCACGGCGTCGTCTTTGCCAGTTAGGTGCTGATATTCTGGATACCGTCCCGGATTCGGCAACGCGCGGCAATCAAACACGAAACCGCCGCCGTTACCGCTGGCATCTACCGGCAGGCTGCGTTTAAAGGAAAAGCTAAAGATGCTGACTGTCAACGGCGGCGCGGCGAGCGCTAACAGTGTCTCTGATGCCGTTAAATCACGCAGCGCGGCCATAAGCGCCGGCAGTTTGACCGGCAGCGTTACCGAATCGAGAAACTTGCGCAGATTGTCAAGCGCGGGCGGGATGCTCTGAATGAAATGCGCCTTTTTTTCGTACAACCCGCGAAAACCATACGCCCCGAACGCCTGCATCATCCGAATCAGCGCATAACCGTGATAGCGCTCAACGAATTTCGGTCGGTCGAATTGCAAATAGCGGCTGATTGCCTGTAAATAATGCTCAACCAATTCGCCGCGAACTGGTTGCGGAATTTCGGCTTTCGCATCGTAAAGCAGCGACGCGACATCGTATTGCAATGCGCCGCGTCGCCCGCCCTGATAATCAATGAAATACGGCACGTCGTCCACCAGCATGATATTCCGCGATTGAAAATCGCGATAAAGAAAAAAATGGGCTTCTTCGCTCAACAAAAAATCTGCAAATGCCTGAAAATCGTCTTCTAATGCCTGTTCGTCAAACGGGATTTTCGCGAATTTCAGCACGTAATATTTAAAATAATTGGCGTCCCAGAGAATGGATTGCCGGTCAAACGCGGCGCGGGGATAGCAGACCGAGTAATCGAGGTCGCGTCCGGCGACAATCTGAAAGCGGGGCAATTCGCCTAAAATCGTTTTATACAGAGGAATAATGTCGGTGGGAAATTCGCCATGTCCGCGCAAGCGCGTCAGGCGCGAAAGCAGCGTTTCATCGCCGAGGTCTTGCAGCAGATAGGCGTCATGTTCGATATCTTCGGCGTAAATTTCCGGCACAGTGAGACCATGCTGTTTGAAATGACGCGAAAATTCGAGGAATGCAATATTTTCTTTACGATCAGTATTGATTGCGCCAATCGCCGAACGAGTCGCGCCCGTCAGCCGATAATAGCGGCGATATGAGCCGGATTCCGGCAGCGGCGTTATTTGCTCCGGGCGCTCTTGCGCCCAGCGCTCAAACAGCGGAATAAGAGGTGATTCGTTCATCATATTCGTGAAATCTGCGGAGAACAATTTTTTTACTCCTCGCACGCCAGGCGTTCAATGTTTGCGCCGACGGAGGCGAGTTTCTTTTCGATCTCGAAAAAGCCACGATCAATCTGCTGGGCGTTGCTGATGCGAGTTGTGCCGTTGGCGCAGAGCGCGGCGGTTAATAGTGCGATTCCGGCGCGGATATCCGGGCTGGTCAGGTTCGTGCCGAACAACCTCGTTTTGCCAATAATAATCGCGCGATGCGGATCGCAAAGCGTGATGCGTGCGCCCATTGCCACGAGTTTATCCGTAAAAAAGAGGCGGCTTTCATACAGCTTTTCGTGAATCAGGATCGCGCCTTCGGTCTGCGTGGCGAGAATCACCGCCGTGCTGGTCATGTCCGACGGAAAGCCCGGCCAGGGCTGGCTGTCGAGTTTGGCAAGGTTCGAGCCGATGTCTTCGACGACTCTCAATTGTTGATCTTTCGGCACAATCACGTCATCGCCGTCAATGCGGAAGGTGGCGCCGAATTTTTCCAGCCCGATTTGAATCGGCTTCAAATATTTCGTGCCAGCCTGTTTGATGCGGAGTTCGGAATTGGTGCAAAGCGCGATCCCGATAAACGCGCCGGTTTGCGTATAATCCGCGCCGCAGACGAACGCGGCGGGCGGCGTCAACACCGACGCGCCATGCACGATCAGCCGGTTTGACGCGCGGCCTTCAATCGTCGCGCCGCAGGCGCAGAGATAATCGGTTAAGTCCTGCACATGCGGCTCGCAGGCGGCGTTTTCAATAATCGTCGTTCCCGGCGTGGCGGCGGCGGCAATCAGCGCGTTTTCCGTGCCGGTGACGCTCGCTTCATCGAGAAAAATCTGCGCGGGACGCAGCCCGGACGTCGGCGCGAGAACCGAAAACTCGCCATTATGCGCGTCAATTGTCGCGCCCATTTCCTTAAACGCGAGAAAATGGGAATCAAGACGGCGACGGCCAATCACGTCGCCGCCTGGCGTCGGAAAGGTCATCTTCCCAAACCGGCTGAGAATCGGGCCGACAAACAGAATCGCGGCGCGAATCGCTTCCCACGCATGGCTGTTGACCTGCGTCGGATCGAGATTGCTGGTGTCAATCAGCAGCGCGTCCGGTTCGGGAATCGTCACGTCCGCGCCCATGTGGACGAGCACGTCGCACATGTGCTGCACGTCGAGGATTTGAGGAATGCGTTTTAATAGCACCGCTCCCGGGGTCGCAATTGTCGCCGCAATCAGCGGCAACGCGGCGTTTTTATTGCCGTCAACAATAAGTTCGCCTGATAATTGGCGCTCGCCCTGTATAATAAATGTCTGTGGTTGTGACATGATGTGTTCCTTTTTGAGAGAATTCCGAGGACGTCAAAATCTTTTTATGAGAACAACTCATGTTCCTTCGAATGCCCGAACTTCTGTCAAGCTTTTTCTGTTTCTGCCACGCCTCCCAACGGCTTGCCTCTCTCCGCTTTTTCCTTGACTTTTGCGTTTGTCGTTTTACGCTTACAATGTCATCATGAGGCGCTCGTAAAATATTCATTTAGTTCCTAACTGATGTTACGCAGCCGATTCGAGACGTATGACCGCACACTCCCCTCCAGGGAGGGGTTGGGGGTGGGTTCTTGACACGAGTAATCGCTCACGGACGAACCCACCCCTTGCCCCTCCCAGGAGGGGAATGCGACGACTGCCGATGCGCAAATTCCCCTCCTGGGAGGGGAAGGGGTGGGTTCTCATCTCACGTTGCACATCGCGTTAAAATAATGAGGAAATATGATACTTGGACGACAAACTGTTTTTCGAACTGCTGCAATCATGCTGTTGGCCTGTGTTGTCTGCGGCTACGCTCTTGCCGTCGAACCGAGCGCAAATGCGGCGCTTCCCTGGTGGAAATCCGATGGGTTTCGCATCGCTCTCGCGCTTGCTGCGTTAGCCGCTGTTTTCGCGCGTTCTCGCATACGCCTCAGAAACGTGGAGCGTCATAATCGCTGGTTAGCGAGCGAAGTGGACGAACGCACGAAGGCTCTGACCGAGACGAACGCGCGACTGCACCAGGAAATTGCTGAACGCAAAGGCATTGAGCAGAAATTACGCCGCCATAGCGAGCGCCTCGAAGAAACGGTCAAAGAACGCATGGCGGAATTATCCCTCAAAAACGAGCAACTCCGGCAATTGGAACAAGCGGTGGAAAATATGCAACTCGGTCTCACTATCGCCAATCTGGAAGGCAAAATCATTTATGTCAACCAGACCGAGGCCGAATTGCATGGCTATATGAAAGAAGAATTGCTTGGGCAGGACGTCAATCTGCTTGCGCCGCCGGAATTGCGCAAGCCGTTGACCGTTCGGCAGATTCGCGAATGGAAGGGTTTGATCCGGGAAAGCTCGAATATGCGCAAGGATGGAAGCATTTTTCCGGTCTGGCTGATGTCGGAAGTGGTGAGAAATGTCGAAGGCGAGCCGTGCGCCATCGTGACAAGCTGCGAAGACATTACCGAACGCAAGGCGATTGAAGAAGAGCGCCGGAAGTATCGCGATCACCTTGAAGAACTCGTCAACGAGCGCACTGTTGAACTCACGACTGCCAACGCGCAACTTCAACAGGAAATTGCCGAGCGGCGGCGGGCGGAACTTGAGATTCAGCGCGCCAAAGAACTGGCCGAATCCGCCAATCGCGCGAAAAGCGATTTTCTCGCGAATATGAGCCATGAACTCCGTACCCCGCTGAATGGCATTCTCGGTTATACGCAGATTTTGAAGAATGATGTCAGCCTGCCAGAACGCCCGCGCCATGCGATTGACGTGATTCATCGCAGCGCCGAACACCTGCTGATGATGATCGGCGATATTTTAGACCTTTCCAAAATCGAAGCTCGCCACATGATGCTGGAATTCGCCGATTTCCGCCTGTTGGAGATGTTGGCAACGTTGGTGGAAATGGCTCGCGTCCGGGCCGATCAGCAAAATATTGCCTTTTATTACGAGCCTGACCCGGCCTTGCCGCAGATTGTGCATGGAGACGAAAAACGATTGCGGCAAATATTGCTCAATTTATTAGGCAATGCGACGAAATTCACGAAAAAAGGCTCGATTATTTTTAAAGTCCTGCGCCTTTCACTTAACGATTCTGAGGAATCGGGTGTCAAATATCATAAACAACGGGTGCGTTTTCTTGTGGAAGACACAGGCATCGGGATTTCTGCGAACCATATCCATGAGATTTTTTCCGCCTTTCACCAGATTCGCAACACGGGATGTTATTCAGAAGGCACAGGCTTAGGATTGGCGATCAGCCAGCGGTTAGTGCGCTTGATGGGCGGGGAGTTATGCGTCGAAAGCGTCGAGGGGGAAGGCAGCCGGTTCTGGTTTGATCTTGAATTGGCCGCGCTTATGCAGGAAGAGAGGACACCGGGGAGTTTTCCGGTTGCGCCGCCGCGAGTTATCGGCTATCAGGGCAAACGTCGGACAATCTTGATTGTGGATGACCATGAGACCAATCGCATGATCTTGCGGGATTTGCTGCAACCGTTGGGATTTCAGGCGCATGACGCCGCGAATGGCAGCGAGGCGCTTGCGGTCGCGGCAGAATGCAATCCGGACATTATCTTAATGGATATTATCATGCCGGTCATGAATGGTCTGGATGCCACGCGGCAATTCCGCCAGATGCCCGGCATGGAGCAATGCGTCATCATCGCCATCTCCGCGAGCATTTCCAGCGAAAAACAGCAAGAATGTTTGCGTGCGGGCTGTCAGGCGTTTCTCTCCAAGCCGTTTCGAATTAACGCCTTATTTGAGGTTTTGAGCCAACACGCTGGCATCGAATGGGTCTATGGAGACGCACGAATCGTTGAGACAAACGAACGCGCTCCGATCTGCGTGGATGAAAACGCGTTGATTCCGCCGCCGCCAGAAGAACTCGAACGCTTGAACCAACTCGCCAAAGCGGGCATGATTACGCGCTTGCGCAAGGAGTTAGATCGCCTGCTGGAAGAATATCCTGATAGCGCGGATTTTCTCGGACGGATTCGCAACCTGTTGAAAGAATTTCAGATCGACGAGATGCAGCGCTTTATTCAGGCATTTATAGACGGATAACGTGTATCATGTAGGTCGAAACGATAGTTTCGACCTACGCACAGAGAAGAATGGATGAATTGAGGGTGATCCCTTCTGGCATTCATCCTTGCAGTTCCATGCGGGAGGAGGAACATGGAAGAGACGCCGGTCATTCTGATTATTGACGACAATCCCACCAATTTGAATGTGCTATTCGAGTATTTGGAGGAATCCGGTTTTGAAGTATCGGTCGCGCAGAACGGGCGCAGCGCCCTTGAACAAGTCGCGCAGATTCATCCCGATCTGATTTTATTAGACATTATGATGCCCGATGTGGACGGCTTCGAAATCTGTCGCACGCTTAAAAAACGCCCGGAAACCAATGAGATTCCGGTGATTTTTATGACTGCGCTGACTGATGCCGCCGATAAAATTAAAGGGTTTTTGGCGGGCGGCTCTGATTATATTACCAAGCCGCTGCAATATGAAGAAGTGCTGGCTCGCATTACCGCGCATTTAAAGCTCCGCAAACTCGAAAAACAGAAAGATGCGTTGCAGCGTTACATTGACGAACAGAAGCGGCATTTGGCGGAACAAGGGCGACAGTTAGAAGCATTAGACGCCTGTAAACAGACCTTCTTCGGCTATATCTCGTCAGATTTGCAGCCGCCGTTAAATTCATTGTTAGGTTTCGTGCGCATGCTGCTGGAAAATTTGGAGCGGTACAGCAAAGAACAGATCAAAAGCGATCTGCTGCGAGTACAGGCGGCCGCGGAACGCTTGCAGTCGCAGCATGAAAACCTGATCTTATGGGCGAGATTGCAGCGCGGAACGTTAGATTTTGCGGCAGGGTTGATTAATGTTGAAGAATTAGTTGTCTATAATCTCATCTTTTTTTCGCCGCTTGCAAGGCAGAAACAGATCACGTTGCAAAGCAATGTCCAGACGGTCATTTTAGCGCACGCTGATTACGAGATGGTGAACGCGATCATTCGCAACTTGCTCTCCAACGCGCTGAAATTTACCGACACCGGCGGCAAAGTCAGCATCTCCGCCGTCGAGCATGACGATATCGTCGAACTCTTTGTCGCTGACAGCGGCATCGGCATGAGCGCGGAACAAGTGCATCTCCTGTTGCATCACCAGGCCGTTTGCCCCGAGGGTGATGACGAAAAGAAGCGCATCGGGCTTGGATTGATGCTCTGTAAATCGCTGATCGAACGCTGCGGCGGAACGCTGCGGATAGAAACGCAGCTTGGCAAAGGCACGACATTTGCGTTCAGCCTGCCGAAACATCCCCCGTTTTGAATCTCAACGGTGTCAGACACGTTCAATGGGTCTGACACCTATTCATTCATTAGACACCGCGCCCCGATGCATCTCTTGCCGTGAAATCTCAAGATTTTTGCACTCAACAGTTGACAGATTTTCTTTTGCGCTCCTATGGGGAATATACGACCTGTTATCGCGTAACTCGCGCTTTTTTGCGCTCAATTGGAGTCTATTCATGGGAATCGCTGTGTTTGGAATCAGCCATCAATGCGTTGAATTGCCGCTGTTGGAACAATTATCGCTGACGCAAGATGAAGTGATGAAATCGCTGTTTCTGCTGCGTCATAAGCCGGAAATCGAGGAAATCGTTATCCTGTCCACCTGTAACCGCACCGAGTTTTATCTTGTTACGCCCGACGCTCGCGCCGCCGCGCATCATGTCACGGCGCAATTAAAAAACCTGAAAGGGGATTATCCTGAAAGCGTGTTCGAGCGCTTCTACTTAAAAGAACAGATTGAGGCGAAACGCCATCTGCTGCGCGTTTCTTGCGGCCTCGATTCATTGGTGGTGGGAGAAAACGAAATCGCGGGACAAATTAAAGAAGCGTATCGCCGCGCCTGTGAAATCAACACCGCCGGAACGATTCTGCACAAACTCTTTCATACCGCGTTCAAAACCTCGAAACGGATCAAAACCGAAACCGATGTCAATAAAGGCTGCTGTTCGATTGGCGCGGCCGCGGTGGACATGGCGGATCAATTCTGCGCCGGAAAACGCGGCGCGACCGTCTTGCTCATCGGCGCGGGCGAAATCGGCCAGACGACCGCGCGAATTCTCGGCAAGCGCCAGTTCGGGCGCGTCATGATCGCAAATCGCACGCTGGAAAAATCGGCGGCGCTCGCCAAAGAAATCGGCGGCGTCGCGATTCCGTTTCATAACATGTACGAAATGTTCGGCAAAGCGGACGTGATTATCAGTTCCACCAGCGCTCCCGGCTATTTAGTATCGCTTTCCGAAATGAAAGAACTGCTGCCACCGCCGCCCGCCCGTCCGCTGTTAGTGGTGGACATCGCGCTCCCCCGCGATTTCGACCCGGCGATCAGCGAACTCCCCGGCGTGACGGTCAAAAACATCTACGATTTAAAAGAAATTGTGGATGTGAACCTGAAACGGCGCGAACAGGAAGTCGGCAACGTCGAGCAGATTATCGCCGAAGAATTGCAGAAATTCACCGACTGGCAGGCGTCGCTGAAAATTAATGCCGCGCTCGCCTCGATTAGAAGTTATTTCGATGAACTCCGCCGCGAAGAATTGGAAAAATGCCGCTACCAGTTCGACGAAAAAACCTTCGCGCAGGTGGATAAACTGACCCATGCGCTCGCTGGAAAATACATGCATGGCCTGATCGCGCAGGTCAAGGCGCTGCATGAAGACAACCGGATTGATGCCGCGAACCTTGATGTGATTGAACGATTATTCAAACAACAACGAATAGGAGAAGGGGACGAATAGAGAACGATATGATGTTAAATACGACCAAAAGCACTGAATTATTTGCGCGGGCGCAGCGCGTGATTCCCGGCGGCGTGAATTCGCCGGTGCGCGCCTTTAAAAGCGTGCGCCGCGATCCGCTGTTTATCACTCGCGCCGAAGGCAGCACGCTCTACGACGCCGATGGCAACGCCTACCTTGATTTTGTCAATTCCTGGGGGCCGATGCTGCTCGGCCATTCTTTTCCCGCCGTCAAAGAGGCGATTCTGCAAGCGGTTCAGGACGGCACAAGTTATGGCGCTCCGACGGAAAAAGAGATCGTGTTGGCGGAATTGATCTGCGAGATGATGCCGTCCATCGAAATGGTGCGGCTCGTCAGCAGCGGCACGGAGGCGACGATGAGCGCGGCGCGGTTGGCGCGGGCATTTACGAAGCGCGACAAACTCATCAAAATCGAAGGCTGCTATCACGGACATGGCGACAGCTTTCTGATTAAAGCCGGATCTGGCGCGACGACGCTCGGCGAGCCGAACAGCCCCGGCGTCACGCAAGGCGTGTCGCAGGATACGCTGATCGCGCCGTATAATGACGCCGCCGCGATTCGCGCCCTGTATGCGGCGTATCCAGGCCAGATCGCCGCGTTGATGATCGAGCCGATTCCGGCGAATATGGGCGTGATTCTGCCGCAAGACGGCTATTTGCAGGAACTCCGCGCCATCACGCAAGAACACGGCAGCCTGCTGATTTTTGATGAAGTCATCTCCGGGTTTCGCGTCGCGCCCGGCGGAGCGCAGGAATTATACGGCGTACTGCCTGATTTGACCACGCTCGGCAAAATCATCGGCGGCGGCCTGCCGATTGGCGCGTATGGCGGACGCAAGGAGATTATGCAGATGATGTCGCCGTCTGGCCCGGTCTATCAGGCCGGAACGCTTTCCGGCAATCCGATTGCCGTCAGCACTGGCATCGCCACGTTACAAGTCATTCAGCAGGAAAATGTTATCGAACGCCTGAACCAGACTTCCGCCCGGTGTATCGAGCAGATTCGAACGATTTTGCAAGCCGCACCGATTCCGACCTGCGTGAACGCTATCGGCTCGATGAGCACCATCTTTTTTCAGGCCGGGCCGGTCAACAACTATCGGGACGCGCTCAAATCGAATACGGAACAATACGCCGCCTTTTTTAATGCCATGCTCGAACAAGGCATTTATCTTGCGCCGTCGCAATTCGAAGCCGCGTTCGTCTCATTGGCGCATTCCGATGACGATTTGGCGCGGACGCGCGAGGCGATAAAAACAGCGATGGAGCTTCTCATGGGTCTGTATTGACACAAAACGTTATGGGCAGAGCTGTCAGACACCTTGAAGGTGTCTGACAGCTTTCGTCGCGTGTGGAGGAGCGTCAAGGGATTTTTTCTGCAAACGACAGCGGGTAGGGGCAGACCCCCGTGTCTGCCCTGTTGTTCGGGCATCTCGCGTGTTGTTCGGGCATCTCGCGTGTGGTTCGGGCATCTCGCGTGTGGTTCGGGCGAACACGGGGGTTCGCCCCTACCGATTGAATCCGTCAAACAAACCTTGAACGAACGACAAGGATAGGTGTAAGCAAGGATGATGCCCCTATCCTTTCTTCCCCTTATCCCTGTCGTTCCTAAAAAAAATTTTTTCGCTGGGGGGCTATCGCCCCCCAGACCCCCCAAAGGATCAAATGACCAAATAATCCACATCATTGTCAGGAACGAACGCCTCGCGCGTAGTAATTGCCGTTGAGGAAGTTCCAGCTCACGCTGCCGTGGGTGAAAAAGACGTCCCACGCCGATTCCGCCTAACCTTCGCCTTTTCTTTGAAATATATCGCTACTCCAAACCCAACTTTGCGTGCTGTCGAACATCGGGTTGATGTACAGGCCATATACTTTCGCCTGTTTCAGGATGCGCGTCTGGTACAGCGCCATCTCTTCGTTTTTGATCAACTGCTGCGCCGCTTTGATAAAATCGGCTTCAGCGAAAATTTTTTGATCTTGAAGCGGCTTCATCCGTTCGAGCACATCCTCCGGCAGAGGCTCATCACCGCTTTTCAGTTTGTCGAACGCTTCGGCGGTCAATCTGAAGAATAGCACTGGTCTTTCTTGTTCCAACAAAGAGAGCAATTCCTCAACCGTCGGCAGCCGCCAATCATTATAACCACCGAAATTGTCCGCGTTGATTTGCGCAATATACGCCTCAGCCTCCTGATATGTCAACTCTTTTTCTGATCCTGACTTCTGTCACGTCAAGCCGGTGGCCCTGTCGAAAATCACCTCGCCCCGGTTTTCGAACTGGTTCGGCACGTCATGCGCTGTCTTCCCATATCCACCCGCATCAGCCATATTGAGTGACAACGCCATGTAAGAATTGGCACGCATCGGTTCGCTGCGGAGTTGAAGCGGAGCGGTGGGGTTCAGTTCCGGGCAGGCCGGTTCGAGCGGAACAACATTTCCGATCAATTGCGCCCATTCCGTTTTGGTCAACGCCGTCTTGAGTTTCACTTTCTGACACACCTGTTCCACTAAGACGGGGCTATACGGTTCTTTGACGATGGCGTCGGTATGAAATATTCGACGCAACGCATCGTCAATCTGAGTTTGCACGTTCCCATGATACTGCTGATTCAGCAGATAGGCTTGTTTCGCAAGCAAGGCGGCGCGTTCGCGATCCTCGTCAATATTGTCTTGCAGCGCATAGGCCACTAACGTGCGAATCAGCGCGAACCGGGATTGCTGCACCGCTTCTTTGCGTTGCGTATTGGCGTAGAATCCGGCGAACGTTGAAATAATGGCAAACAGCCCAATCGCGGCGACAATCCCGCGTTTCAGCCAGAGCGCGTTCGCGTGTTTCGTCCAGCTTTCGCGCCAGAAGCGCTCTTCCTCCGGCGCAAGCGTGTCGGCGCGGTTGCGTTTTTGCCACTCTTTCATTTCTAACAGCGCCGCCCCGCGTAGCAGCAGGCTCTCGTCGCGCCCCGCGTTCATCCATTTCCGCGCCGCGTTGGTCAAGTGGCGATAGATGCGGCGGTTGTCGTCGGTCTGAAATTCCTCGCTCCAGACGCGGATAATCCGGGCAAAGACATCGTGATAGAGTTCGTACCAGGTCTGATCCAGCCGCTGATCCGCCCGCAGCACCCGCGCCTCTTTGCTTGCCAAATGCGCGAGAATCGGCTGCAATTCCTCTGCCGGCACGCCTAAAAGTTGGCTGCTGGCGAGGTCGTCGGCGCGATACGCCATTTTCGTGCCGCGCTCGGTCACGAGGTAGCGGAACATCTCGAACGCTAACGACTGCTCCCGCAGGGAAAAGCGGGACATCACCTGCTTGAAATGCTTCAGGATCATCTCTTGCGTGCCGCCAAGCGCGGCGTAGCGGTCAAGCGTGATGACGCGCTGCGGGCTCTCCCGTTCCGCCCGCCACAACTCATTACAGACGATTTGCAGATAGGGCGGCTCCACCACCTGTTCCGCCTCCCGGTTAGCCGCGATGACATCAGCCTGTTTCGCCTGTTCCCGCGCCGCGAGGTCCCGCAGCAGCAGATCAACCAATCCCTCCTGATAGCGAAAGCCGAGTCTCGCCACCGGTTTTTCGATGGCCTCCCGCGCCTGTTCGATGGACAATTGCTCCAACCGGTAGCGGTTGTCGTACAGGCTGCCGATGACATGGCCTTTGAAGGCGTCCAACTCCGCGAGAAAATCTTCGCGCATGGCGAACGTCACGCTGACCGGCAGGCGCGGCGCGTTGATTACTCGCGCCATCTGCTCGACAAACGGAAGCAGGCGGCCTGATGAACGGGAATGATATTGAAAGAGTTCTTCGAACTGGTCGAGAATCAGCAGCAGCGGCTCGCTGGAATAGGCGGCGCAGGCGTCTAAAAACGGCGCGAGGTCGTCGCTCATTTTGAGTTCGCGTTCCGTAATTTTGCCGTTCGCAATCAGTGCCTTCCGGATCGCGGTTTTCAGCCCTTCAAGCGGCTCGCTGACCCAATCGGCATAATAGACGACATCCAGCGCGTGCCGTTCCGTCAATTCCGGGATGATTTTCGCTCGCAGCAGCGACGTTTTCCCAACGCCGGTCCCGGCATACAGCAGCGTCACGTTCTTCGCAAACATCTTGCCCAGCAGAATCTCCGTCTCGCGCTCCCGCCCGAAAAAATTGTCCTTATCGCCGATGTCGTAAGGCGCAAGCCCTTTGTAGGGCGATTGGATATGATGTTCGTGTGCCATTGTTCGTTATGTTGTCCTTTATTTGCCCTGAAAGGGCAATCTCATATTAGCCCAGGGCAACAGCCCTGGGAAAAGAAATGCCATCTAATGCCCATGCCCTGAAGGGGCGTTTCATTGATGCGCTCTTTCAGAGCGCGGCTTTCGTCATAACAAATTCCCAGGGCTGCCGCCCTGGGCTAATATGACATGCGCCGTTGGCGCATTCAAATCCGAATGCTCATTTCCGCCGCGAGGCCGTTGATAAATTCCGCCGCCTCGGCTTCGATAAGCTGCACGTTCATGCTGTCCCAATAAAATCGTTCGAAATCGGCGGCGTTGTGGCGGACGGCGAAGCCTTTGACTTTGCGGATTTTTTCGTCTTTGCGCAGAATATGCACGAGGGCGCGGAAATTCCAGTCGCACATCCGGTAGCCTAAAAAAAGGAGTTGGCGCTGCTGAAACAATCGTTGAAACAGCGTCGGAATCGCGCGGTGCTGATCGCTCAGGCGGCTGAGTCTGGCGATGTA
>DF820460.1:115208-125914 GCA_000739515.1 Candidatus Moduliflexus flocculans | reverse complement strand
ACAATCGTTGAAACAGCGTCGGAATCGCGCGGTGCTGATCGCTCAGGCGGCTGAGTCTGGCGATGTAATCTTCTTCGGAAATGACAATCGAATCCACCTCTTCTTTGCCCCCCAATCCGTTGATAAACAGGTCGAACGTGCCTTGAATCTTGTAAAAGACCCACCATTTCTCCAGATCGATGCTCAATTCGTCGGACAGGCCGATTTCCGCGTTCTCCGGGCGGTCGGAATATTGCGCCACCACTTTGCCGAGATTCCCCTCGTTTTCATCATGCGCGACGTGCGTCACCACCACGTAAGGCGTCCCTTTTTCGCGAAAGACCTGCTCTAAGAGCGTATCGTAGGTTGCGGTAATGACGAGCATCGGTTTCGCCTGCTGCGCCAAAAAGCGGTGAATCCGTCCGGGGCGGAGATGCTGCGGAAAGAGCTTTTTTAATTGCCGGTAAAAGAGCGGTCTGGCGCCGACGACATGCGTCTGGTAATATTGCGAAATCACGGTCAGCGGATTGCAGCCGCCTTCCTGCAATTCGGCGTGTCCCGCCATTTTTTGCGCTAATTCCCGTTCTAACGGCGGATCGCTGAATCGCGCCGCGTCTTCACCAGGCGGC
The DNA here is from genome assembly GCA_000739515.1 of Candidatus Moduliflexus flocculans. GTDB lineage: Bacteria > Moduliflexota > Moduliflexia > Moduliflexales > Moduliflexaceae > Moduliflexus > Moduliflexus flocculans. The sequence goes on along the minus strand of DF820460.1, from coordinate 125,306 downwards.
AGCGCGGCTTCGATGACCATTTCAGAGCCTAAAAACGGGATAATGCCGCCCTCGCGGAACATCTCGCCGATGTGCTTATAATTCCGCTTGAGACTGGTGGGCAGGGGTTTGCTCTCCTGTTCCGAGGCGGCGACGGCGCGTGCCACCACCCAGTTGCCCGCCGCGCCTTCGTCCCATTTCAGCGGCGCAGGCAGCCGCCGGTCTGAGAACTGGCGCTGCGCATAGGTAAACCATTCGCTCACGGTGATTTTGCCGCTCCGATCGAGGTCGGCTTTGCCGGTGAGAATGCCGTCCAGCAGCGCGGCGGTCAGGGGGCTGCGAGCCTCCTCCGTTCCGGCGGATTGCGCCGGTTCGATGAATGTCAGCGGGCTGCTGATGAGATATTTGCCGCGACAGTCTGCCTGCAATTGCGTTCGCAGCAGTTCCGGATCAGGCGTTGGCGCGGCGAGACTCTGCCCGCCGTAACGGCAATCTAAAATCAGAATTTTCTGCTGCGCTTCCGACTTATCCAAAAACGATTTGACGCGCCCCAAATCAATCGCCGAACTCGGTAGTTCCTCCGAATCAGTCCCCTTTGCGATCAAGTAGAGTCTGCCGGTTTCTTTTTGATCCAGCAGCGCGTAGCCGGAAATATAGATCAGCAGCAGATCAGCGGTCTTCAACTGTTCGGATATACGCCTGATCTCGCGAATAATTTCCGAATGGGCGCTGGCTTTTAAGACCGTCACCTGATCGAAATCTCCGAGCCGCGTATCTTCCAGTATGCGGGCGAAGGCGTCCACGTTCGCTTCTGGATGCGGCAGCGGCGGAAAGGCCGGATCGTCGTAGCCATTCGCGCCGATGAGACAGGCATAACGCCGCCCTTCCAGCATGGCGTTTGCGTCCGGCTCCGGCGCTGCCGTTTTCGCCGGAAGCGCGGCCATATCCCAGAGCCTCCCGTCCGGCGAGCGCATGAACATCACCGGCGTGCCCCAATCCGGGCGGTCTTTGCATGATGTGTATATGCCAAGCCGCGCCTCGACCACAGCCGCGTCAACCGGAGCGCCATTGGTCAGCGCGCCGTAAAACATGCGGGAAAAAATGATCGCGGCCTTGTCGGAAATCGGGAACTGCATCGCCACGACGGCCGGTACGCCGCCCCGCGCCAATGCCGACGCCACGCCTAACAGCGGATAGCGTTCGGAACTCACGGCGGTTTCGCAGCCATTCAGCGCGACCAGCCGCACCTGCCGATCCGCAAACAGCGCTTTCAAGATGCTCGCATTTACGAAATCCGCCTTGCCGGTGTCTTCATGCTCCAACGCTAAAAACCCGCTTTGCGCCTGCGCGTCGAAATGGCCGTGTCCGATGAAGTGGAAGGCGTGATAGCTGTTCGACCAGAGCAGTTCTTGCAGCCCTAAGGACGTGGTCATGCGCCGCGCATAAAGTTTTTCTTCAACGCCCGTTTTGCTATGGCGCGTGAGCCGGTTTCCTTCCAAAATATCAATTTCGACCGCGCCGGCCTGCGCCAATTCCGCCATCCGCTCGCGAATCAAATCTTTCTCCCGTGCCACGTTCAAGGCCGGCAGATCGGACGGCGCGGCAATAAAGAGCAAAATCCGCAGCGGCAGCGTGACGACGAGCGGCGCGATTTTTTCATCTAACGGAATGTGCCGCACAAGCACGGTGTGCGGCGAGATGCCGAGAAAACTCTGTTTGTCGGCATGATAGAGGTATTCCCAGTGCAGCCAGACCAATTCCGGCGGATGCGCGATCAGCCGGATTCTGAGGTGATAATCGTTCTTCACGCTCATGTCGTACAGCGTTCGAATCTTCTCCGGGAAGAGCCGTTGAAACAGCATGACGCCGATCTCTTGCAGCGGCGGCTGGCCGCCTTCCAGCAGCGCGTTCATGGCGTGGTCTTCCTCCGTCAATGTCATGACGCCTTCGGCGTCCCCTTCAGGACTCCGCGCCGACAGCGGATAGTTCCCCGCCGCGTCTTTCGTATGAATCGTCAACACAAATTCTTTATATTCTGGCATAGTTTTTCCCCGGCGTAGGTCGAAACGATAGTTTCGACCTACAGTATTTGTAACGGCACAGAACGTTGTGGTCAAGGATCGCTGCCAGACACCTTCAAGGTGTCTGACAGCTTTGTCCATAGCCTTTTCTGTTAATACGACTATTTTTTAACGCTCCGCGTTGAATCGTTGTCCATCGTTGTGGCGCGTATCAGGCCGGTTTCCCAATTTGTCGGCTGTTCATCCGGCGGGAAATTGTTGATAAATCCGACAATGCTTGCGTCCGCAAGATGGCGTTTGCCGAGTTTCACGCGGTTGCTGGCATTGCCTTCGATGGTATTGATGGCGACCGCTTTGCCGTCTTTCACCTCCACCCGCAGCACAAAACCGATATGCCCGACATTCGTGAGTTTGCCTTTGTCATCGCGGTAAAACATCATAAACGCATCGCCGGGAATCGGCAGATACTCCCCTTTCAATCGCGCCATGCTCAATTCCTGCGCCTTTTTCCAGGCCGCCGAATTCAGGCCGTACTGCGCTTTCAGCGAATAACTGCCGAAACATTGCTTGTTGCACCAAGACCAGAAATAGCAGCACCAGGGGTTTTTCTTGTTGCCGTACTTCTCAACGCCGCCGCCCGAATTGCTGCCGTTTGGCTCTTCATGCACGCCGAGTTGATGCTCCCGCAGCGCGATTTCAAGCTGCTTGACGCGCAGCGGCGTCAGGCCAGCCGGAATTGAGCCTGTGAGATACGATTTTTGCGCTTCGCCTACCGGATTGCGCAGTGCCCACCATGTTCCCTGCCCGACAATGCCGTCAACATCCAGAAATTCGCCATTTGATCCGACATGCGTTTCCTGAAAATAGATGACCGCTTTTTTGACTTCTGCCAGGAATTTTCCATCAATTTCCCCTTTGAAAAATCCCTGTTCCTGAAGCATCCGCTGAAGTTCCTTGACTTCGTCGCCTGTGTCTCCGGATCGTAACGTGTTCATTGTTATCCTCCCCTGAAAATAGAATTTTTATGCGCGAGTCGCGCTCGTTGAGCCTGTCGAAGCGTGACAACTACGGATTGTGATGTCTGCTGCCCGCAAATATAGGGATGCCAGACGCCTGATATTTGACGATGATGGATCGAACGCGTTATCTGTTTGCCGTCATAATTGCTCTTCTGTCAATCTGAAAACGCCAGAAAAGATGAAAAACCTTTTGACATTCCTCCCCGGCTTTTCTAAAGCAGTTCACGGAAATAATCACCGCTGAAACAAAAACCGATTATGAACGCGCCGATCACACTTTCTATTATTATTCCGGCTTATAACGAAGAACAGCGCCTTCCCGATACGCTGCGGCAGGTGTACGCGTATTTGCGGCAGCAGGCGTATGCGTATGAAGTGATCGTCGTGGATGACGGCAGTTCAGACGCGACGTGTCAAATGGTCGAGGCGTTTTTTGCGACGGTTGACGGCGGCATCTTGCTGCGGAATGAACAAAATCAAGGCAAAGGGTTCAGCGTGCGGCGCGGCGTGCTCGCGTCGGTCGGAGAATTTGTGTTATTTTCCGATGCCGATCTTTCGACGCCGATTCAGGAAGTCGAAAAACTGCTCGCCGTTTTGCGCGACGGGTGCGATATCGCTATTGGTTCAAGGGGATTGCGCGCGTCGGATGTGCGGCGTCATCAGCCATTTTATCGAGAATACATGGGGAAAATCTTCAATCTGTTTGCCAAAGCCTTTTCGCTCACGCCGTTTGCCGACACGCAATGCGGTTTCAAATGTTTTCGCGGCGAGGCGGCGCGGTTCATCTTCGCGCGTCAACGCATCGAGCATTTCAGTTTCGACGTTGAAGTCTTGTTTATCGCGGCGCGTCATCGTTATGTGATTCGAGAAGTGCCGATTCAATGGGTGAATAACCCGAACAGCCGCGTCAATGCGGTTCTTGATGCCGCGAAAATGTTTGCCGATTTATGCCGGATTCGCTTGAATGCCTGGATGGGGAAATATGATTAATGTCACGCGCCTTGTAAATCTGTTATTGCCGCTGCTTATGCGTTACGGCATTGCAGCGGCGTTCGGGTATGCCACAACCTACCTCTGGATGTTGGCAGGGGTTGACGCGCCCGGAAACTGGAGCCGCTTCTACGCGCTTGCGATTCCGGTCTGCTACGCGCTGTTCAGCACGGCCTATCTTTTCATGCAGCGCGTCAATGAGGGGTATCAGGCCGCGTTTCGGCGCTGGCAGCAATATGACGACGCGTCTTATCTGCTCCTGCTCGGATTTTTGGGGATTCAGATCGCCGCTCCTGCTCTGCCTGCTCCATATTTTTTGTGTTCTGCGCTTTATTTAGTCATGATATTCGGCAAAGCGGCTCTCTGGTGCGGCGGGGTGCGGGAATACATCGCCACGCTGTCTCAATCTAAAAATGAGGCGGCATCAGCCCGACAGCTTGTTCGCTTATTAGTTCTTACTGCTTTTGGCGTGTATGCCATGATTTCGTGGTATCATCAATCCCGAATCACGACGACTGGCGACGAGCCGCATTATCTGCTGATTACACATAGCCTTTGGCATGATGGCGATACGAATTTGTTCAACAATTACCAGCAGCACGACTACACCTCATTCTATTGGGATAAATTAGAGCCGGCTTTCGGCGATCAAGTGAATAAAACGACGATTTATTCCTATCGCCATAAAGGTCTCTATCCGCACACCTTGCTTCCTGGTTACGTCATCGGCGGACGCTTCGGCGTGACGCTGCAAATGAATTTGATTGCCGCGCTCCTTATGGGACAGGTCTTCTTGCTCGCAGTGGAGCTTTTTCACTCGTTTTCGGCGGCATTCGTCGCCTGGGCGGTGATGGGTTTCACAATTCCATGTCTCGTGTATATGGGGCAAATCTACCCTGAAACATTGGCGGCGCTGCTGATTGTCTGGAGCGTCAGGCTGATCCGCAATTTGCCGGAAGATCGCATCTGGCGCAATCGCCGATTTTGGATCGGAGGCGGCTTGTTGATAGGAAGTCTGCTGCTGTTAGTCTTGCTGAAAACGCGTTATCTTCCCTTAGCCGGGGCATTGATCCTGTTTTTCCTGATTCGCATGATTCAGCGTAAGGGACGCCTGACGCAGAAACTGGTATTTTTGGCGGGAATCGTCGTCTTGTTTGCGCTGCTCAGCGCTGTCGCGATGCTGGCAGACAAATATCTGTTGGGCGGCATGTTTTTAGCGCGCATCTCCGACAGCCGTTACATGAGTTGGATGTTGCAGGGGTATAACCCGCTGTCTGGCTTGTTCGGCTTGCTCTTCGATCAGGAATACGGCTTGTTGTTTTATACGCCGCTTTATCTGCTGGCATTTATCGGCATCGGGCTGTTGACGCGCGGCGAACTCGCGCAAGCGCTGCCGCTGCTCATGATCGCGGGCATCAATCACCTGACGGTTGCGCTCTGGCCGCTCTGGCACGCCGCGCCGACGCCGCCTGTCCGGTATCTGCTCCCGACTATTCCATTAATGGGAATTTTTATCGCGAAATTCTGGCAACTGCCGAAAACAAACGTCAAATATGCGCTGACAGGCGTGTTGCTCTTCTGGTCAGGAGCGGCGGCCTGGACGATGACGCTGAACCCCTGGTGGCGCTATAATTGGGCGGACGGCACGAATAATTTTCTCGAAGAGTTGCTGAGTTTGCGCCTCTCTGTTGATCTCGTCAGAATCTTCCCTTCTTACACGAGACCGACGGATCATCTCGCCTTGGTCACGGCAGCCTGTCTTGTGTTGATTGGCGGGTTGATTGCGGGATTCCGCTACGAGGCGTACAAACGCCCCTCATCTTACGCGCCAGATACCGCGTTGGCGCTGGTGTTTGTGATGACTGGAGCGCTCGTGTTTGGCGGGCTGCTCGTCGCCAAATGGTTTCCAACGCGAGTGATTGAAGCTGAAGATCGCCTGAATATCGGCGCGCGCGATGGCGAGCGAGTTCCAATTGCGCTTGATCCCTGGGATAATCAGCAGTATTTGAGAGAATGGCGCTATTTTGGCTGGAAACTCGAAGCGAACCAACGGATGACGCTCTTCCCAAAACTCACTCGCCCGAACATCACGCTCGCGATTAACGCCCGAACAAAACTTTCGCCCAAAAAAGCCGCGTCGCCGTTGATCCTCCATATTCTCTCAAAAAACGAACCGCTCGCCTCTATCACCTTGACTTCAGCGGCGTGGCAAACTTATACCGTGCCGCTGTTGATGAACTCGCGCCGTCCGGAATTGACATTCATTGTTGAAACGATGGACGCGAAAGACGCGGCGATTATTGATCAATTCCGGTTTCGGTGATATCGCATTATTCAAGAGCATTGAACAGTCATCGGTGTGTCAAAGCTTGATTTGACAGCGAAATCAAGATTTCGCACTCCTGTCAACAGAAACGAATAATCCTATAAAATTGGCCACACCAGGGAGCAGTTATCGCGCAGAATCGTTCGGCGTCAATGATCGCAGGAATTCGCACATCGGCGCTAACTGAAAGGTGATGGCGAATGTTCGCAGCGTATTGGTGAAAGCGGCGAATTCTGGAATCGTTTCCAGATGCTTGATACGCCGCTTGATCTCCATAATATCGCCGATGCTGGCCGCATGTAACAGCGCGGCAAGCTCGTCGCGCGATGGCGCAACCATCGGCGCGTCAGACGCCGCATGTTCGTCAGCGTATAACCATTCGATTTGCAAAAAGATTGCCACCTGCTCTAACAATGCCCCAACATCAATCGGCTTGGCGAGAAATTCATTGCATCCTGCCGCCAGACACGCCTCGCGATTTTTTCCAGAGGCGCTGGCAGATACGGCAATAATAGGCGTTTGCGCTAATGCCGGCACGCTGCGAAGGCGGCGCGTGGCCTCAAGCCCGTCCATGCCAGGCATGACAATATCCATCAGAATCAAATCCGGGGTGAAACGGATGGCCATATCTAACGCTTGCTGCCCATTTGCGGCTTCGAGCACGGTGAATCCTAATGGCAGAAAAATGCTTTTTAAGACGATTCGATTTTGCTCGACATCATCAACCAGCAAGATGGTTCGAATCGCTCGGCTTGATTGAGAACGGCGGTCTCTGACGCCGGAAATCGGGCGAGCGCGTTTGACGGAACGGAGCAAGGAATCGTAATGGTGATGGCTGCCGGGAAGGTCGGCAATCTGCGTGGGAAGATCGAACCAAAACAGGCTGCCTTTGCCTAACTCGCTCGCCACTTCAATCCGGCTTCCCATTTTCTCCGCAAGACGGCGACAGATTGAAAGCCCTAAGCCCGTGCCTTCGCTGCGAAATTTTGCCGCCGCAACCTGCTCGAACGGATCAAAAATCTGTTGAAGCTGTTCCGCCGGAATGCCGATTCCGGTGTCCTGCACCTCGAAACGAATGGTGATCTGCCGCTGCGCAGCAACAGGCATGTTCTGATTCATGTTTTTAACCCGCAACGTGACCTCGCCGCGTTCCGTAAATTTCACGGCATTCCCCAATAAATTCAGGAGAATCTGCCGCAGACGCTGTTCATCGCTGGCAATCACTTCCGGCAAATCTGGCGCGGAATCATACGCAAACGCGACCCCTTTTTGTTCCGCTCGCATTCGCATCATATCCGTCAATGTATGCAACATGCCTTGCAGCGCAAATGGCGCGGACTGGATCTCAATTTTTCCGGCTTCAATTTTCGAGATATCCAGAATATCGTTCAACAGAGTGAGCAGATGCTCGCCACTGCGATGGATCGTCTCGATGGCTCGTACCTGGTCATCGGCTAAGCGGGCGTCTCTTCGGAGAAGTTGCGTATAGCCGAGAATGCCATTTAACGGAGTGCGGAGTTCGTGGCTCATCGTGGCTAAAAACTCGCTTTTTGCCTGATTGGCCCGCTCCGCTTCTTTCCGCGCAGCAAGCAAATCGGATTCTACTCGCCGTCGTTTCAACAGCGTCCACATACTATTCATAAACAGCGAAAGCTGGCGCATGTCATTTTGATCGTAATAGGTCTGCTTATTGCCAACGCCCGCAATCGCCACGATTTTTCCCTGATCGAACACCGGCACGCTCATGTGGCGAACCAGGTGAAAATGCCCTTCTGGATAGCCTTTTTTCTCTGGAAGGTGTTGATAATCGTTATGAATCACTGGCGCTCGCTGCCGCACGCAATCCGCCCAGACGCCAGCCCGTTCAATCGGATAGTGTCCCACTGTTTCGACGGCACAAAATTCTAAGACCCTTTTAGACCAGGCAAAGAGATCAATGCTCTGCTCATCGGGATTGACAAAATGAAAATAGCCGCCGTCGCTTCGAGTCAAGCGCACCACCTCTTCCAGCGCAAAGGAAATCATCTCTTCTTCCGACACGTTTTCCATCTGATGCAGCGTCAACAACGCGTGTAAGCGTTCCTCTTCCAGTTTTAGCAACTCTTCAGCCTGTTTGCGATCATTAATGTTGCGCGAGACATGGACTGCGCCGATGAGGTTGTGTTGACGGTCGAACAATGGCGTGACGGTGACGAGGCAATGTCCGCCTAATTGTTCTTCAAAGATTTCTCCGCGATGTTCCTGTAAATCATGTAACAGATGCGTGTGAACGCAGGAGAGAGGCGGCATGTTCAGCCCGTGCACAATTGAATAACACTGCTGCCCTTCGCATTGTTGCTTCGAAAGGCCGAGGCTATTATTGAGGGCATCATTCGTTCGAATAATGCGATGATGATTATCGAGAATCATGATGGCATCAGGCACGGCATCAAAAGTCTGTTCCCATTCTTCTTTGGCGCGAAGGATTTCATCCCGCATCTGTTTTTGCGCAGTCAGATCGATCGTCGAAACAACCACTTTTTCCCAGGAACTTTCGTCGCCCGGCATAATCATCCAGGTAACATGCAAATACATCAATTCCTGGGCAAAGTTTATTTCCTGAGTCTCGCATGAAAACGTTGTTTCTCCGTTGAAAAAGGCTAAAAGACACGCCTTGATCGCATCGCGGGAGGTCGGAGTGTAGATTTTATCAAGGCTCACCAGCAAATCAGCTTTGCTTTGCGCTCGATATAAAGACACCGCTTTCAAGCTCAAATCGCGCACCTGAATCAGCGCGGCGCAACGATCCACTTCATCAGGCGAGGCTTCCCAGTAAGCCGTTAAATCCTGAATGCCCTGCTGCCGCAGCCGAGAAAAATAGGTCTTAACGGCGGAAAAATCGTCTTCCCACATCGCGACCGGCGCATTCTGAAACAGGTTGCGATGCCGCGCTTCGCTCTCGCGCAATTTTTTTTCGGCGTCATGCTTGTAGCAGGCGAATTCGATGGCAATATGCAAATTCGCCTCATCAAACGGCTTGAGCAGATAACCTCCTGGCTCAGCCATTTTCGCCCGGTTAAACGTCTCTTCGTCATCATGCGATGTCATAAAAATGATCGGCGTGTCATGCGTTCGACGAATTTCCTCCGCCGCTTCAATACCATCCATGAAGCCGTTAAGACGGATGTCCATCAGGATGACGTCTGGGGTGTTCTCTTGGGCAAATGCGACGGCGTCTTCGCCGGTTTCAGCAATCGCCGTCAGATGATGGCCTAAATGCTTCAATTGCCGCTGAATACTTTTCGCAAGCACGAGATCATCTTCAACGACTAAAATATTTCGAGGAACGCCTTGCATGTCGATCCTTTTTAATACTCATAAATTGGCATAATATAGGGGGTTCACTTCCTAACATTTTTTGAGCACCCACCCCCACCCCTCCCAGGAGGGGAATGTCAGGCAGCGTCGCCTCGAAGCGCGATTCCCCTCCTGGGAGGGGTTGGGGTGAGTCGAAAAATTTATGTAAGGAAGTGAAATATAGAGGTATAATTGTGTCAATATGTTGCCAAACTTCTCCTGTCAAGTCGGTTTTGTCAATATCGAAGATTTTTCCGCCGAATATCCTTACAGTCCGGCCTGTTCATGAGGCGCGCCTGTCGAAATATCATTTCGACCTGCAAGACTCCTATTGACAAAAATAGGAGCACACATATTATAAACTGATGTTACGCAGCGCCGCCGACAATTCCCCTCCTGGGAGGGGCAAGGGGTGGGTTCGTCCGTG
>DF820460.1:66240-115125 GCA_000739515.1 Candidatus Moduliflexus flocculans | reverse complement strand
CCCTCCTGGGAGGGGCAAGGGGTGGGTTCGTCCGTGAGTGATTGCTCGTGTCAAGAACCCACCCCCAACCCCTCCCCGGAGGGGAGTGTGCGGTCATTCGTCTCGAATCGGCTGCGTAACATGAGTTATAAAGAAAACATTCAGGAGCACGAGTTCCTTGAGATGTATTGGAAATGAAGGGCTTGTTGGGTAAACTTCCGATCTTTCCAGGAGAGACTTGAGATGCTGCCAATCATTCCAGGTTATCGCATCACGCATACGCTCTACGAAAGCGAGCATTCGCGCATTTATCGAGGCTGGCGCAATGCAGACCTTCTGCCGGTCGTCTTGAAGCAATTCCGGCCACTGACGCAACTTTCCGATGAATTGGCGCGATTTGAACGCGAATACGAGGTGACGCGCCGACTCCAATCGAAACATATCATCCGGGCGCATGCTCTGATTCCGCACGATGGAAACTGGACGATGGTCTTGGAGGACATCGGCGGAGAATCGCTGCGTGCGTTGCGCATCGCCGGGAAATTGCCTCTTCGCGATCTTATCGCGCTGGCGCTCCATATCTGCGAAGGGCTCGACGAGTTGCACCGACAGCATGTCATCCACAAAGACCTGAATCCCTCCAATATTATCCTGAACCGAGATACCGGCGAATTGCGAATTATTGATTTCGGAATCGCCTCACAATCTGCGAAGGAATACGCCACATTTCGCCATCCCAATATGATTGAGGGAACGCTCGCCTATCTGTCGCCAGAACAGACGGGGCGCATGAACCGGGAGATTGATTTTCGGACAGATTTTTATTCCGTTGGCGCAACCTTGTATGAGCTTTTGACTGGCCGCCTGCCGTTCGACTCCAAAAATGCGCTGACGCTCGTCCACGCGCATATTGCCAAATATCCTGCGCCGCCGCGGGAATTCCTGTCCTTAGAGCATACAACCCCCTCAGAAATTGACACGTTGCGCATCCTTTCCGACATCATCATGAAATTGTTGGCGAAAAATGCCGAAGACCGCTACCAGTCGCCACAAGGGATTTTGTGCGATCTTGTCTATTGCCAGGAACTGCTGTCGAAAGGCGACCTGCCGGACCGCGCTTCATTTGTGGTTGGACAGCGCGATTGGTCCGGACGGTTTTCCATGCCGCAAAAGTTATATGGCCGCGCACGGGAAATCAATATGCTTCTCAGCGCCTTTGAGCGCGTTGCCACTGGCGGCATGGAATTAGTTGTCGTCACCGGCGAAGTGGGCATCGGCAAATCGTCGGCGATTCACGAGATTCATAAGCCGATTGCCGCAAAACAGGGCTATTTTTTTGCAGGCAAATTCGATGAATTACATTGTAATAGCGCCTATTCAGCGATGACGGAAGCCTTAAATCAGTTTTGCGATGAGGTGCTGGCAGAGCCAGCCGAGGAATTCGCCGCCTGGCGGCAGCGGATTCTGGCCGCAATCGGCGAAAATGGGCAGGTTTTACTTGATGTGATTCCACAATTGGCCGAAATAATCGGATCGCAGCCCCCTGTCCCGGTGGTCGGCTTGCAAGAAACCGAACAGCGTTTTCTCCGAACCTTCCAGCACTTGTTTCAAGCCGTGTGTCAACCCGATCATCCCATGACGCTCTTTCTCGATGACTTGCAATGGGCGGATAGCGCCTCGCTGCATGCGCTGCAAACATTGCTGACTGATCCCGAATTGCGGTCATTGCTCGTTATTGTTGCGTATCGCGATCATGACGTTGACGAAGGACATCCGCTGCGCCGTTGCCTGAATGCGCTCGCGCAAGCCGGCGTTACGCTCAATGAGGTGCGCCTGCAACCGCTCAGTCCGGAGGAGGTGGCTGATTTTACGCGCGATACGTTTGCGGTTGACATGCCGCCGTTGAGCGAATTGATTTTTGCAAAAACCCGGGGAAATCCATTGTTTGTCAGGCAATTTGTCCAGGCATTGCATGAAAGCGGTATCGTGCGTTTTGACGAGATTGCGCGTCATTGGGTCTATGACATGTCGCGCCTTCGCACGATGCCGCTCGCGGATAATGTTGCGGCGTTGCTTTCCCAAAAGCTCGAACGATTGCCGGAACATTCCAGAAAAACGTTGCAGCTTGCTTCCTGCTTAGGGCATCGGTTTGATTTCGCCACGTTGGCGTCTCTCTGCGACAGACCGGCCAGCGAGGTGTTCTCCGATTTAGCGGCGGCGAGCGATGAGGACATTATCATCGCGTTCGAACAATCGCTCGAACCCCATCGGCGGTGGTATCAATTCGCGCATGATCGCTTGCGGCAAACGGCGCATGCCCTGATTCCTGACGCGGAAAAACCGGCGATTCATCTGAGGATTGCGCAATTATTCCAGCAAACGCTCTCTGAACAGGAACGCGAAGAACGCCTGTTTGAAGTGGTCGAACATTGGAACGCCGCCGCGGGCGTATTGACAGACCCTGCCGACAAGCGCATGCTTGCCGAACTCAACCTGAGCGCAGGGAAAAAAGCCAAAGCGTCTGCCGCGCATCAAGCGGCCATCGCGTATTTTTCTACGGGAATTGCCATGACTGACGCCTCTGACTGGCAGTCGCAACGCGCCGTGATGTTTGCGCTGCATGACGAACTCGCGGAAGCCGCATATTTGGCGGCTGACTATCCTGTCATGACGCAGGCGATTTCCGTCGCGCGCGACCATGCGCGGCATGTCCTCGAAACTGTCCGCGCGCATGAAACCGAGATTCTCGCGAACATGACGCAAGGCAAGATTCCCGACGCGGCGCGTATCGGCCTGTCGGCATTGCGAGAGATCGGAATTATATTCCCGGAGCAGCCGACGCCTGACGATTTTGCGGCGCATTACGGCGCAATCCAGGCGGCAATGGCAGGCAGATCGCCGATGGAATTGAGGACGCTCCCCGCGATGACGCATCCTGAAAGTGTCGCTGCCTTGCGCCTGCTCGTCGCGGTGTATGCCTCGATCTTTTTTTGCCGCCCGGAATTGATCCCGCATCTCATTATGAAGCAAGTTGCCTTATCCTTGCAATATGGCAATTCCCCGTTTTCTCCGTTCGGATATGCGGCGTATGGCCTGCTGCTCTGCGGCCCGCCGCAAGAATACGCGATAAGTTATCAATTTGGTCAATTAGCGGCGCAGCTTGCCCAAAATCCGGCGTCTGCCGCCATCCGCACACACGCAACGCAGATGATTGCGTTTGGCATCCTGCCCTGGCATATTTCCTTATCAACCTGCATCGCCATGCTGCGGGAGAATTACGACGCGGGCATGGCGCTCGGCGATGTCATGTATGCGATGTATTCGGCCAATACGGCGCTCTTTTATAGTTATTATATCGGACGACCATTAGATATATTGCTGAAAGACTGTCAATCGTATCTTCGCGTCTCAGAAAAGCAGCCGTATGTGTTGGTGCGGATGAAATTCGCAGCAACGATAATTGCCTGCATGCATGGCGACGATGCCGAGCCTGCGCGTTCCGCCCGCGACCTGTTCGAAGAGCGCATGTCAGTCGCGCCTTTTGAGGACAGTCGCGATGTCGGGATGCAATTTCTTTTTTATCTCAATAAAACGTATCTGGCATTGCTCTTTGATCAGCCTGAAGAAAGCCTCCATTACGCGGAAATCGTCCGGCAAATGCTCTCTTCCTCTATCGGCATTTACGTGTACCCGCTCTCTTTCTTTTATGACGCGCTGGCTCAGGCCGCTGTGTATCGCCTGCTCGACGCGGAACCGCAGCAACTTGCGCGCGAGCGCATCTCTGCGCATCTTCAGCAGCTTGCGCGTTGGGCGGAATTCTGTCCGGCGAATTTCGCGCATAAACGCGCCTTAGTACAGGCTGAATTGCACCAAATAGACGGCCGCTTCGAACAGGCGCTCGATGCGTATGACGAAGCGATTCGGCTTGCAAAATCCGCCGGATTTTTGAGTGAAGAAGCGCTTGCGAACGAATGCGCGGCTAAATTCTGGCTGCGCAAAAAGAAAGCGCATCTTGCCAGCGTGTATTTGCACAATGCGCGTGCATGCTATCAACTCTGGGGCGCTCGCCCGAAAGTCGCTCAATTAGAAAGCACATATCCCGAAATTTTTCTGAAATCGCTGTCCGCGCTGCGTCCATTTAAAACCGAAACATCATCATCATCCAGGCGTGTTGAAACGCTTGATCTTGCGGCGTTGATGAAAGCCGCGCAAACCATTTCCAAAGAAATGACACTCTCCGACCTCTCAAAACAACTCATGGTCGTGATGCTCGAAGTCGCGGGGGCTGAACATGTTTCCCTGGTATTGCGAGAGCATGGAGAGTTTATTCTGTACGCGGAATGCAAGGCGGCCTCTCAGGTGAAGATCGTGTCTCAACCCGTTGATCAAACGAACTGCTTGCCTCGCCATTTGCTCGAATACACGCTGCGCAAACATGAGTTAGTGATGATAGACAACATGTCGGCAGACTTCCGATTTGCCCATGATCCCTATGTCAAACAGTACGCTCCAAAATCAGTGTTGTCGCTGCCAATTCACCATAGCGGCAGGTTGATCGGGGCGTTGTATTTCGAAAATAATCTGGCTGAAGGGGTGTTTGTCGCAGAACGAGTAGAGATGCTGCAATTATTAGCCGGTCAGGTGGCAATTTCGCTTGAAAATGCCCGCATCTATGCGCGTATCGAACAGTCGCAAGAACGCACCGCTGAACTTCATGCGCTGAATGCCTCGTTGAGAGAAGAAATTGCGGAACGCCAGCGCATTGGCGAGCAACTCCAGGAGAGCCAAGAACTTTTCGCGACATTCATGGCTAATCTGCCGGCTCTGGCGTTTATTATGGATGCCGAGGGCCGCACTATTTATGTGAATAGCAGTTTCGAACGCCGCATGGGAACCGCTTGGATCAGCAAAACTCCGCGCGATATGCTGCCGGAAGGAATCGCGCAGATCATGGTTGAAGACAATCGGAAAGCGCTCGAACGCGGTATCTGTGAACGCATTGAACAAGTCCCGACCACGACAGGCGAAATCCGCTCGTATCACACCGTGAAATTTCGCATTGAGCGACCTGGAAATGCGCCTCTTATCGGCGGTTTTGCGATAGACGTGACGACATTAAAAGAGACGGAAGCCGCACTGCAAGAGAGCCAGCGCCTGTTATTAATGATTGCGGATAACATTCCGGCGTATATTGCCTACGTGGACATCAAAAGTTTGGAATACCGGTTCGTGAATAAGCAATTCGAACGATTCGGACGCCCGCGCGAGGAGGTTATCAACAAGCATATTCGCCAGATCATCGGCGACCGCAATTATGAATTTGCGCTGCCATACATCGAGCAGGTCAGAGCCGGACAACGCGCCTCGTATGAAAATGTGTTTACGCAGGCCGTCGGAAAAGTCTGGGCGCAGGTCAATTACGTGCCAGCCTTTGATGACCAGGGAAACGTATGCGGCATCATCGTGTTGACGCATGACATCACGCCGCTCAAGCAGACTGAAGAAGCGTTGCGAGAAAGCCGCAATCTCCTGATGACGATTGCTGATAATTTGCCGGCGTATATCGCCTATGTGGATGCCGAGACGTTGCGCTATAAATTTCTCAATAAACAGTTCGAAAATTTTGGTAGTCCGTGCAGTGAATTGATTGGCAAAGAAGTCCGCGAGGTGATCGGCGAAGCGAATTACGCGCTGGCATTTCCCTACCTTGAAAAGGTAAGAACCGGCGAACCAACGGTTTATGAGAACGAATTCCCTCTGACCAATGGCAAGCGCTTAGTCCAGGTGAATTACGTGCCAGAATTGGGTGAAGATGGCCGCGTGCGCGGGATCGTGGTGCTCGGCAATGACATTACGATGCTAAAGCAGACGGAGCAGGCGTTGCGCGAGAGCGAAAAACTCTTGTTGTTGATTGCCGATAACATGCCTGCGTATATCGCCTACGCTGATGCGAGAGATTTTCGCTATCGTTTTGTGAATAAACGTTATGAAGCCTTCGGACGTCCCCGACATGAGGTCATTGGGAGAACATTTCCTGAAATCGTCGGAGAGTCGAGTTATCGCTTTGCCAAACCGTACCTTGAGCAGGTGTTATCCGGTCAACCGACCTCCTACGAAAATATTTTGCATTTCACGTATGGCGACCGGTGGATCAAAGTCAATTACGTGCCTGATATTGACGAGCAGCGGCAGGTGCGCGGGATCGTCATTTTAAGCTATGACATCACGCAGGAGAAACAGACTGCCGAGGCGCTGCAATTGGCAAAGGACGCGGCAGAAGCGGCGAACCGGGCGAAAAGCATGTTTCTGGCCAGCATGAGCCATGAACTCCGCACGCCTTTGAATGCGATTATCGGCTTTGCGCAACTCCTTGCCTATTCCACGAAACTCCCGCCGGAAATGCGCGAATATGTCGAAATTATTCAGCGCAGCAGCGCCCATCTGCTTGCCCTGATCAATCAAGTTCTCGATTTGTCGAAGATCGAAGCCGGGCACATGATGTTAGACGAAAAACCGATGAATCTTTTTGCTCTGCTTGATGAGTTAGAGGAGATGTTCTGGCTGAAAGCGGAGCATAAAGGGCTGCGCCTGCTGTTTGAACGCGATGAGGAACTGCCGTGCGGGATTCTGGCGGATGAATTGAAACTGCGGCAGGTTCTCATCAATCTATTGAATAATGCCATTAAATTCACATCGCAGGGGGATGTGATCGTCCGCGCCACGCGCCTGCCTACAACTTCTGCGCCGAATATTTCGACTGACGCTCAGGCAATCTATGCGACGTTGCAATTTTCGGTGGAAGATACCGGGACTGGCATTGCGCCGGAAGAATTGGAATCGGTGTTTGTGCCGTTTCTGCAAACCGAAATCGGCAAGAACGCGCAGGAAGGCACAGGCTTAGGCTTGCCGATCAGCCAGCGGTTCGTGCAACTCATGGGAGGAGATATTCGGATTGAAAGCGAAGTCGGGCGCGGCAGCTGCTTCACCTTTACGATTCCAGCGCGGCTGATCGGCAACATGGAAAAATTCTCAACGCCCCAATTGCGACGCGTGACAGGGATTGTGCCTGATCAACCCTGTTACAAGATATTGATTGTTGACGATCATGCTGAAAGTCGCGCCTTGTTGCGAAATCTTCTCACACCTCTCGGATTTGAGATTCAAGAAGCGCAGGATGGATATGCTGCGTTTGAAATCTCTCAACGCTGGCAGCCGGACATGATCTGGCTCGATGTCTGCATGCCAGTTCTGGATGGATACGAAACCGCCAGACGCATTCGCGAAAGCGAGCAGACCACCGGCAAACATGTCGCGATTATTGCCACGAGCGCGGCTTCAGGAATGAATGATCAGGCGACCGCGCTTGCCTGCGGCTGCGATGGTTTTCTGCAAAAGCCGCTGAAGAATGCCGAAATTTTCGATATGATCCAAGCGTTTCTCCATGTACAATTCCTGTATGCTTACGAAAAGCGACCTCAGAAACACCCGGTATCGTCCCTCTCTCCAGCGATGATTCGCGAGGCACTTACCGCTCTGCCAGATGACTTGCAGATGGCACTGAAACAGGCGATGATTACGGCGGACATCGCAACCATCACCATGCTTGCCGAAAAAATCGCCAATCAGGATGCTCCTCTTTGCGACGCAATTATGGAACGAATCAAACAATTTGATTATCAAACGTTTTTAGACGTGTTTCATTCGATTGATTCAGAAAAATAATATCCCGAACAAGGCCGCGAGGATGAGCAGCAATATCGGGTGGAGATTCCATTGGTATGAACTTGTGGCGACTGCCACTGTCAATAATAGGGCCTGATAATTCACGCCGCTTGCGGCATCAAACAGCGCGACTAAGCCGATTTGAAACGCTGACGCGGCAATAAGTGCCGTGACTGTTGGGCGCAGGCCGTAAAACATGGATTGCGCAAACGCATGTTCGTAAGCATGAAGAAAGAGACGCGCCAACGCGATGACAATCAGCATCGAAGGGAGGATAACCGCAACAGTTGCGATCAACGAACCGAGAACGCCGCCTGTTCGAAATCCGACGTAAGTCGCCATATTGATGGCGATTGGCCCTGGCGTCACCTGCGAAATCGCAATCATATTCACAAACTCTTCCGATGTCAGCCAGCCAGCAGACCGCGCCGATTGTTCTAACATCGGCAAAATGGCATAGCCGCCGCCAAAACTGAACAACCCCATTTTAAAAAATTCGAGAAAAAGATGAAGGTAAATCATAGCAGCCGTTTCCTCCTGAATTTGAGCGCAATCCCTGCCGCTGCGCCACAGAGAATGAGATAGGGCGGGGACACGTCGGTGACGATCGCGGCAAGGCAGACCAGCACAGCGAGCACGATGCCAGCCATGTCGCGAATCGCCCGCTTGCCCATGCGAATCACGGCCACGATAATCAAGCCGACGACGCCGGCGCGAACGCCGCGAAACGCGCTCTGGACGATGGGATCATCCTGAAATCGCGGAAAAAACGCCGCAATCAACATGAGAATCAGCAATGATGGCGTGACGACGCCCGCTGTCGCCGCAATCGCGCCGGGAATTTTTCTCAATTTATATCCAACTAAAATCGCGGTATTAATCGCGATAATGCCTGGCACCGACTGCGCCAGGGCGTAATAATCCAGAATTTCTTCTTCGGTGATCCAGTGGCGCGTTTCTACCAATTCTTTTTGAAACATCGGAAGCATGGTATAACCGCCCCCAATCGTAAATCCGCCGATCCGCAGAAAGGTTGCATACAGGTCTTGCAAGCGTGCTTCTGTTTTCATACTATAATCTTCATAAGGACATTATTTCGGTTTCAGGAGCGTTCATTTGGACGCGAGGTATATCACGTTGCACATTCCGTTCGTGAAAAACTGATCGCCAAATTCATTTTTCCCTAATGTTGGGGCGACCAATTGAATTTCCTCCACATGTTGAACCATTTCCGTGCTTGATACGTCTGCCGTCAACAAATCGCGCTCGGTGTCAATGTCTGGCTGAATTTTATGCGTCACACCCCATTTCAGGCCGATATCCAGACTGGTTGTGCCAACATACAGACGCATGCCTTCAGGCGTGATGTACGAGGTGCGCCAGAATCGAGCATGATGACGCACACGCACACTTTGCGCGGACGTCGGTTTCTGGACGCCAATGTCCTGGGGGCGGGTCTCCCAAAAATAGGGCGAAATCGGGGCGGTCAAATATTCTGAATTCAACGCGGCGGCCTTGCCTGCCAGAAATAATGATGATACACTGACGTCGTCCGCTTGAAGCCATCCGGCGAGGCGAAAGACCTTAAGCAATTGCGCGTCATCGTTGGCGAAAATCAAGACATTCAGCGGTTCTTGTTTTCTTCCGGTTAAGGTTTCCGTATAGGGGGAGAGCCGATTTTTGAGAAAAAACGAATTCATGCCGTCTGAAATAACTGCATCTGGCTTGAGTTCCGGCGATTGATACGGAGGAGCATAGTGAAAGCCTATCATGAGGTAGAACGCTATTTCCGCCGCAATGATTCCCCCTGAAAGCCACCAGGTCTGGCGCGTTGGCGACTGCGAGCGCGTTGTGACTCCGCGCAATTGAAATTCGTCCCTTTCCACGAGGCTAATGGCAAAAATAAGCCAGAGCGTTCCTAATAAATATCCGGCCCACACATCGCTGAGAAAATGAACTGCTAAGTAGATTCGGCTTGCGCCAATTGCCAGAATCGCGCTAATTCCGGCCACAGTGAGCTTGACTTTCTGCTTCCAATGCGAGGCTTGTTTTGTTAGTATGTACGTGAGAAAGCCATAAAACGCTGCCGCAATGATGGCATGGCTGCTGGGAAACGAAAATGATGGCTCTGTGTACACGGCTAACGCAGGGCGGGGGCGATGAAATGCGATTTTCCCGAGCCAGCCGAGCGCGGAACTGCCGAAGATCGCGAACCATAGCGGAAGAATATAGCGCAATTTCCTGTGCTGCCAACAGAGAAAAGAGGCGGCGACGGCCATACTGACAACAATCACAGGAGTTCCGAATAATGAAATCCATAACGACGCCCTGATCAATTCAGGGGCGCGAAAAAGATACAGCAGATTCTCCAATTGCACGTCAATCGCCACAATTGGACCGGACGTCAGGAAGTCTTCAACCACGCCGAAAAACAACATCGCGATATAGAGGAATGCGATTCCTAACAGGGTCAATGGGCGACCAGAGAATGTATCTGCTTGCCAGCGCATTTTCAGGAACTGGAAGAATTTCGGATGGCGGCGCACATGCCGCTGAAGATCAGGATTCTCCCACGCGCCTCTCAACATGGATTTGCCAACAGAACACGTCAGCGCAAATGCTTGCTTGCCATAGCGCACCAACAACCGCTGAAGCCAATATATGGCGGCGGCGCACCCCGCCAGCACGAGTAACGCTAAACCGATGCGAGTTGACCACGTTTCGACAGCTTGCAAGGCATGACCGAAAAAATAGCCGAGCAGCAGAAACGTGAGCGCCCATATCAACGCGCTGGAGACGTTCCAGAGAACAAATACGCGCCAGGGCATTCCTGACATCCCGGCAATAAACGGAATAATTGCCCGCATTGGCCCGACAAATCGCCCAATAAAGACGCTTTTGCCGCCATGTCGCTGAAAAAATGCTTGCGCTTTTTCAAGATGTTCTTTACGGAACAGCTTATGCTCGACAGACATATAATGCTGTCCGCGCCTGCCGAGATAAAAGCTGATGCCATCGCCGAGAATTGCTCCGATGCAGACAAACCAGAGCAGAACGGCAAGCTCGAATGTGCCTTGACTGGCCAGAAGTCCGAACAGCAAAATCACGGTGGTGCCCGGCACGAAGACGCCAATCAGTACCAACGATTCAAGCAGCGCGCTCAGAAACGCGATCCAATATCCGATCCCTCTGAAATGCTCGATTGTCGGGAGAATATGCATTATCGTATCATTGATCATGGTCAGAACCCCTCCGAATACTTCCGAATGTGTAAAAATCATCGTCGTTATGACTCCCTGCCAATTCCAATGAGAAAGTCAAGCACTATTTCCCGGTAAGGAAGAGAGCAACGAGGCTTTCCGCAGCCTCTCAGGGAAACACGGTTTTTTCTTGACAAAGACACGCATGGGTTTTGTGAGTCGTTGCCATGTTCCAGCAACGATTAATGACGATCTTCCAACGCATCAACCCGTATGTTCCTCACGTCATGTTTGGCGTGTTGGCGGCATTGCTGATTCTCTTGGCGGTAAACGACCGGAATTTTCGACCATTGCGCAATAAAGCGGCATGGAACGCAGATTCCAATTACAGCAAGGCGGGGGCGCGATTTGCGATTGATCGAGACCTCGAAACCTGGTGGTCGTCTTATTATCCGATGACGTTCGGCATGTGGATGCAAGTGGATGTCGGCAGACCGGTCACGTTGAACGGCGTGACATTGCGCGTGAATAAAGAGAGCAAAGAAGCGCAACCAAAAGAGTGGGTGGTTAAAGTCTCGCGTGATGGCAGCGAGTGGAAGACCGTCAACAGCCGCGACAGCGCGGTTGACGGCACGCTGCTGTTGATTCCGTTCGCGGCGGTTTCTGCGCGATATATACAGATTATCCAGACCACTATCGCGACAACGCCTTCTCCCTGGCGCATTTACGAACTCGATTTGCTGCAACCTGTCGTTCCCTGGCAATTCCCGCGTTCGACGCTGATCAGCGTGATTATTGGCTGGCTTTTTTTTATGATCGCCGTCTTGTTATTCAGGCAGCGTTCCCTCGTTGCCCCATTGCGCAGCCGATTCGGATTTTCAGAGCCAGCCGCGCCAGCCCATGCTGTTGTCGCGATGAGCATTCTTGCCGTGGTGCTGCTGATGAGTTGGGGATTGAGTGTCTATCACGCGGAATATGACGAGCTTTCGCCGCATGAGTCTCAGTATGTCAAAGCAATCGCGTTTGGCAGGCATTCGACGGGAGAATGGCTGTCCGCGTATTTTCAACATGTAAAAACGGGTGCATACTGGCTGAGCTTGCTGGCAGTTCGTCTGATATACAACTGTTGTCGGAGCCAGCTTGCCGCGTTTCGCATGATTCCGGCGATGTTTGGCGTCGGCTCGCTTTTTTTGATTTTTTTGACATGGCGAGCCGTATCGCGGAGCCATCTCGCGCTTTGGGAAGCGCTCACCGCGTCTGCATTGTTTGGACTCACCGGCTGGACGCTGCTTTTGCATCGGGAGGGCGATTTCTCTGCCGCGCTGGTTTTCTTTGGGCTGCTTGAAACCTGGTTGAGTTTTTACATCCTGCATGACCGCCCATCTGTTTGGCTTACCAGCCTTTTTAGCGTCGTTTCGCTTCTCGGCGTCTGCGTTCATCCCGGGCTGTTCTGGCTTCCGGTCGGCGTGCTTTTCTTCGAAGCCTGGCATCTCTGGCTGTGCGCGTATGCTCCCAATTGGCTGCTATCAAGTGATTTGAACGCATATCGTTTCTCGGATCATCGTCGTAAAATCGTCTGGTATCTGCTCGCGTTGCTGCCGATGCTGGGATATGGAATTGTCACGATTCGCCAGCCTTTGCGGCTTTTTCAGCAAATAGCGGTTGCCAATCTCAGCGCAGCGATCAACGATTTTCCCGAGATTCTGCGCGTGTGCGGTTTCTCTGGCATTGCGGGAATGATCTGTTTCAGCGCGGCACTCCTCGGTGGCGTGTATGTTCTGAGCGAGCGACGGCTCGGCGAATGGTTCTTTCTGGTAAATGGCAGCGTATTTGTCGTGATCCTGGCAGTGATTTCGCCGGAATATCTTCGCGCTGCACGCGCATTCCTGCTTCTGCTGATGACGCTGCTTTGCGCGAAAGGCCTCAACGGAACAGTCGCTTTCCTGACGCCGCGCCATACGGTGTGCGGGCGGCAGATTCTTCAGGCGCTCTGCCTGATCGCATGCGCAGGGTATTCAGGCGTATTCGCCGCGAACACGCTTTTCTGGGGCAATGCTCGCCTTCCTTATGATTCGCAGACCTACGCGGAACAACAGACGCGCCGTCAACTTCGGCAGTTGACCGACGCGATTCACGCCGATTCTGACGACTGCAAAACAATGGCGACGTTTACTGAGCATGATAAAGAGATGCTCGCCAGCATCTATCATTTGCCAATCGGCGTGGCGAATTTCAAAGAATTGTGGCGCGTGGCGGTGCAAGGAATTTTTGTGGTATATCTTTTTGCCGATACAACCTCCGCACAGCATCCAGAGGTCGCCGATTTTTTGCGGAAATATTACGAGAAACTCGGTGCGAGCAGATCGCTCGCGGTATATCATATCCGCCGCGAATTTCGCGACCAACCGCAACGGTATTATCCTGAAGATTTATTTGCGAACACTGGTCGCGGGATTCAAGACCAAACCGCCTCGCGAGGCGTTGCGCGTGAAACAACCTCCGCGGATAAACCGGGGCTGCTCAGTTTCGGACCGTTCTGCCGGGTGTGTCAACCAGGACGATACATCGCCAGATTCGCCTTACAGACGAATGAGCCGGTCTATGACACGATTGCAACGCTGAAAGTGGTCGAGGGAACGGTGGGAACTCCGGTGAGTCGGACGTTAACGGGACGCGAGTTGTTCCCAGCAGGCCAGTATCATCTCATTGATGTCCCATTCACCATAGATTTTACAGATACCCCGGCGTATCAGATGAAACGCTATCAATTTTTTACAGAAACGACCGGAGCGGCCGGGATTCGCTTGAATTATATTGAATTGTTGCGGCAAGAGGCCGAAGTTTCGCCGCAACAATAAGGAGCAAGGACGAACATGCTTTTTTCATACCAGACAGCCCGTATGCTTGCTGTCATTCTGTTCTTATTCGGAGGAGGAAGCCTGTTTGCGTATCGTCAAATTGCGACCTCTCAACTCAGAAAGCGCTTGTTCTGGTTCGGAATCGGCGGCGTGTTGTTGTCTGTGATGTTGACGATGGCGATTCATGTTTGGGGCATCCCTCGCGGGCTGTCAGCGCAGTATTTCCCAAATGCGACCTGGACAGAAGACCCTTCCATCGAATTAGATCGCTATTTTGAACCTGATGGCACAGGTCGGCGCACTGATCGGTATCTTGATTTTAATCCCAATGATTTTAATAACCGTTACCCGTTTTCAGGCAAAACGTTTACCGTGAAATGGGAAGGTTTTGTTTATCTTCCGAACGCCGGGACGCAGATTTCAATTGATTCGAATTTCGATTCGTGGCTATTTATTGACGATACGCTGACGGAATTCCGCATGGTAACGCCGCAATCGCTGGATATTGGCACGCCAGCGGCGCGTCCGTATTTAAAAAAAGGGTGGTCGTTTGATGAGCGCCGAAAGAATCAACAACTCAATTTTGCCTGGGTGGTAAATGATGACGCACATTTCTTGCTTGGAGTACCAGAGGTCGCTGATTATGAGCTCTCTTTTCGCTGCACGCCGTTCTCATATCCGGGAAGTTCTCCTCAACAGGTGTCTGTCTTTTTAGACGGAACGCAGATCGGCGACCTTTTGCTCAAAGAAGGCTGGGAGACATATACCTTGCCTGTTCCATCAGCCGTGATCGAAAAACGTGGAGCAGGTTCAGTTAATGTAATACTGCACTTTTCTCGGCTCACGAAACCGTCTGATGTCATTGCAGGCTCTGGCGATACGCGTGAGCTTGCTGCGGCCTTTGATCGCGTGGAACTGCGCCAAATATCGCCATCTTCGGCAAGTTCAATCGCAGAGAGCTTGCCAGGCAAGACATTCGCGCCAGGAATTCATAAAATTGTCGTGCGCGCGAAAAGCAACCAGTCAAATCCGTTTATTCGACTGATCTGCCAGAAGGCAAATCAGCCTCGACCGAATCTCATTACGGAAGATGACTTGTTTCCAACTCAGATGTCGCAAGAATCTCTGTGGGATCACCTTGCCAGAGAACGATTGCTGCTCAAAGGGTTGATTGTTTTTGAAAGCATTATTTTGCTGCTATGGCTCGGCGTGTTCGCTGATAGCATGTGGATGTATATGTGTCAGCCTCAGAAGTGGCTGTCTGCTGATCACATCGCGATTGCAGCAATTTGTGGCTTTGCCTTTTTGATTAGACTTTTTTTCATTTTCGAAATGAAAAAAATAGACCCCAACTTTTTGATTTTACCGGACGGAACAGATCATTTAAACTATCTGTTTTTCGCGCGCGGGTTTCTGCGAGGATATTGGCCAGCCTTAACGCACGAACCTTTTTTTCAAGCGCCGATGATTTCTTTTTACTTTATTTTTTGTTCGTGGCTTTTTGGGGAAGGAATGACCAAAATCCGCATAATGACAGCCTTGCTTTCTTCGTTATCAGTGCTGTTCACGTTCCTCATTGCGCGACGTGTGTTCAATCGCCCTATTGCCTATATTGCCGCGATTTTGTGCGCGTGTAACGGTGTTTTAATTTTTTATGACACATCATTTCTGCTTGAACCTCTTTTTATTTTTTTCAACCTGACAGCGTTATGGCTCATGCTGCATTATAAAACGCATCTTTCACTTTCCACGACGATTCCTGTAGGGATTCTTGTGGGATTGACGATGTTGACTCGCTCGACCATTGTCCTATTGCTGCCATTTTTATTGGGATGGATGCTGTTGTGGCATACCCGCGCGATCAAGAAAATCGCAGGGCATGTTTTGATGATCGGTCTGTTTGCGCTACTGGTCATTCTACCGGTTTCAATTCGTAATTACTATTCACGCCCATCGCATCCATTTGTTCTGATGAATACAAACGGCGGCATCACCTTTTGGATCGGGAATAATGCCTCCTCAACAGGAGTGTACGCCTGGTCATCACAAGTAGAGGCGGAAACGAAGGCGCGCATGAAAACAGACGGTACGTCCTATGCCGATGAGGTCTTGCGATTTGTGAAAGAGCAACCATTGCAATATCTTCAATTAGAGTTCAGAAAGCTGAAATATTTCTGGCGGGGATATGAAATTGGGAATAATATTCCATATTATGTTTTCAGACAACTCTCCTCCATTTTGAGGTTGCCCTGGATAAATTTTGTTCTTATTGGACCGTTCGGCCTGATCGGAATGATTCTGGCATTCAGGCGATGGCGCGAGGCATTTTTACTCTATGGCTATGTTTGCGTTCAATTGCTTGCCACGTTGCTCTTCTTTGCGTTAGCGCGGTACCGCCTTCCTGTTGTGCCCGTTCTTTCAATCTTTGCGGCCTATACGTTGTGGCGTTGTTTTGAAAGTCTCCGACAAAAAAAATGGGAGATATTTATAGGGATTTTTTGTTCCTTTGTTGTCTTATATCTTGTGTTTCATTATCCTGATGCCGCCAGATTCTATGAACAGCATCAAGGAAGTCCGATGCCCCTTTCCAGACTGTTTCGCTACTGGGATGTGTTTTATACATGGTAAACGCTTGAAGAGTGTGTTTCAGATATGATGAAAAAGCATGTATTTTTTATTATTCCTGCGTTTAACGAAGAACGAGTTATCGGGAAGGTGATCGAATCGCTGTTGCAACGGGGGTATAAACAAATTATCGTTGTTAATGACGGAAGTTCGGATCGAACGGCTGAAATCGTAAAAAATTATCCGGTCACGTTGTTAAACCATATTATCAATCGCGGGCAGGGCGCCGCGTTGCACACAGGGATTCTGGCGGCCTCCAGTGATAGTGAATGTGAATATATCGTGACATTTGATGCTGACGGTCAGCACCAGTTAGCTGATGTCGAAGGAATGTTGCAGGTGCTTACCTCTTCTGATTACGATGTGGTGTTAGGATCGCGGTTTTTAGGGAAAGAAAATCAGACGCTTCCTCTTCAAAGAAAAATCATGTTGAAAACGGCCACGTTGTTTCTTCGGTTTATCTACGGGCTGAATATTACAGATGCCCATAATGGCTTACGCGTGTTCAGGAAGGCAATTGGACTCCAGATGTGTCCGACAATTGATAATATGGTGCATGCGTCAGAGATTGTCTATTTGATCAAAAAGCATCGTTTGAGATATATAGAATATCCCGTTGAAATCCTTTATTCGGACTATTCGTTGCAAAAGGGCCAACGTACCTCATATTTTATCAAGTTAGGGGTTTCCACCATATTTCATAAATTAGCGCTATTATTTTTTGATGAGAAGTGATGCCTATGGTACCGTTTCAATGGTTTCTTGTAATTATCGCCCAACTTATTCTGTTGAGAATTGTAATCAAAAGATTTCAGCAGCATACGATCAGCAGTTTTGATCTTGTTATCCTGGCAAGTTTGGATATTGGCTTTTGTTTTTTCGTGATCAGTCCAGAAATCTTAGAACGATTATCTCATCGTGTCGGAGTTCTCAGCATCTTTTTGTATGGCGGCATTTTAACCCTCTTTTTTTTAGTATTCAAATTGTTTGCCAAACTTGAAAAAATCAGAGAAGACATTACGAAATTGAATCGAGCGATTGTGTTAAAAGAATTTCGTGAACAACAAAATAAAGAGGCTCGCTGAAGTTTTTCTAACGTCCTAAATGCCTATGAAATCGTTGCTGCATACATTTGTTATCGTAGCCTATAAAGAATCGCCATATCTTGAAGAATGTATTTGTTCTTTATTAGCGCAAACGATACAAAGTTGTCTTTTGCTTTCTACATCAACTCCATCAACATTTGTAGAGACACTTGCGCGAAAATATGACATTCCGATGGTTATCAATACGAATCGAGATGGTATTGCAGTGGATTGGTCATTTGCATACGAGGCGGCTGACACGCCTTATGTCACATTAGCGCATCAAGATGACCGCTATTTTCCAGAATATACAGAACAGTGCCTCAATGCGGCGCAATCATATCATGATAATTTAATTACTTTCACAGATTACTATGAGCAAATTGGAACGCGAAGGCGCCATTCTCTACTTATTCCGATCAAACGTATGTTGCTCTGGCCGTTTAGCTTCCGAATAGCGCTGAAATCAACGAAGATGAAGATGATTTGTCTGTTGTTCGGCAATCCAATCCCTTGTCCGAGCGTCATGTATCATAAAGAGACAATCAGAGCATTTGAGTTTTCAAACGATTGGCAGTTTAATTTAGACTGGGACGCTTGGCTAAGATTTGCGCAACGGCAGGGACACTTTGTCTATGTTAAAAAGCCATTAATCGCGCATCGGCTTCATCAGGACTCGGAAACATCACGCCTGATTCGCAATCAACAGCGGGCAAGAGAAGAGCTATTAATGCTCCAACGATTGTGGGGAAAGAGATGGGGAGCAATTCTTGCAAAATTCTATCAACTGGGAGCAATTTTTAATCCGGCTTAATTCCTATTCTCTCCCGCAAAGATTATCCCTAGCTGCGTAATCGTCCAGACCAACAGCAACGGGGTAAAATGAAAAAAGATACGATTTGCAGAATCTGTTAGACCTGCATAATATGGAAGGGCGAAATAGATGATTGCAATAATTAATCCCATCGCGGCTACGCCAGATAAGCCGAAGGCATCCATGAATCGCGTCTGTTTTGATTGGGGGCGTAACGCGAGAATGAGAACAGTTGCGCCAATAATAAAAAACCAGGTATTTCCCCAGCCGCCATGTTGATCCGCATCAATATTCATCGGATTATACCACATACCGCGTGTGTCGTTGAAGAGACTGAGCAGGGAAATATGAAGATTAAACAGCATGTGTTCGGATTTCAATCGCGTAAACACTATTAATATGAGCCAGACTGCCGCTGGGACGAATTTATAAAAATGGCATAACACCCGTTGCCAGGCTTTCCATCGGTTGAGTTGAAAACAGAGCGTACTCGCAGCAGCGAATCCCCAAATCGCAGCATGTTGCATGCCCGATCCAATTTTTCCTTCTTTCGTAAACCCGAGAACGGAAATAATATAAGCAGACCATGGGGAAATGCCACATAAAAATATTAGGCTTGCGATTCGCTGGTCTTTTAGGGATAAACCAGGCATACTTAAAAATATGCAGAGGATCGCAATGGCGCACAACACGCCTTCCATTCGCGTGAACGAAAACGCGATTAAAGAGATCGTCCCAATAATGAACGCTCTTGGCGTTTGTTTGGTTATTGCAAGCCAGCAAGAGGCCGCAAAAAGAAATACAAAAGTGGCCGCCAGAAGATGGTGATTCGTATAAAATAGCTGCCAGACGCCAACGTATGATGAG
The DNA here is from genome assembly GCA_000739515.1 of Candidatus Moduliflexus flocculans. Taxonomy (GTDB): domain Bacteria; phylum Moduliflexota; class Moduliflexia; order Moduliflexales; family Moduliflexaceae; genus Moduliflexus; species Moduliflexus flocculans. The sequence goes on along the minus strand of DF820460.1, from coordinate 95,975 downwards.
AACAAGATCGCAATCGGACAGAAGGAGAGGATGAGTGAATAGGCCAGAGAGTGCGAAGTTCTTCGCAACTCGCCAAATGTGACATAACACATCAGGAGACTAAGGCTGATTGCCGTATATTGCGGAAATGTTGCAAATATATAATCATCTCCAATCAGGGCGCTTAAAGAAAAAATGGTGCGATTAAAAATCGGGACTCCGCCTCGAATAAATGTCGAAAGACTTGTTTCGATATCAATCATGCCGTAGGGTTCAGCATTTACTACCAAAATATTGATTCGCCTCAAACAGAAATGACTAATAGTAAATATACTAAAAATCGCCGCATAGACAAAAAATTCCTGCCAGACTAACCTTTCACGAAATAGAGTCAGACTGATTAAAATAAGGGAAAAACAGCAAAATATTCCAAAACTTAGCCGGACATCAGCGACCGTAAAAGGGATTGGCCGTTGTAAAAACGACAGACTCCCATAGACAAGAATATATGAGAGAAACCATCCCACTAAGCCTAATGGAAATGCTGACGCCGCATTAAACATCGGATATTCCGATTTTAAACACAACCGAACCATTCCAAGCCCCGATAAAAATATGATGAAAATCACAAGAAGCTCATTCATAAATTTCCCCTCGAATTCTTTCTGGAAGTTGAGCAAGAGAGAGAAGATAGAGATTGCGTTTGAATTGAACCACGACAAGGTCAGAAGGTTCTTCTTCGCGAGTTGGCGCAATGATGAATAACAATTTCGGCGTAATTGTTGGGTCTATACGATTCGCGAGAGATTTGTCCATCTGTTTGCCATCAGAACGATATTGAAATGGATTGTAAATGAAACGATGATAGACTCGAAAATGTAAACGTCGCGCTTCTTTAGAGGTTAATGCGATTTGCTGATGGTAAACTTTGATATTTTTCATCGTCGCTTTTTGAAGCAAGCTCTCAGGTTTAAAGAGATGTTCTTCTGGCAGCCAGATTGTTCGTTCAGGATATAGGGCGCGTAAGATTGCACAAAATTTATCGTCAGAATCGCCAGACCCTTTCACGCGCAGAATGGTTGATAACTTCCGATCTGACTTCGGCACAAGCGGTCCCGCGCGCCACGGTTGTTTGGCTGTCAGCATCGCTAAGTTATCCACAATGACGATACCGATACATGCAATCAATAGCAATTGCATCGCAACGACATGAAACGCAACAGGGGGAGAATACAGATTAACATCGCGTTTTGAGCGCAACCAACCTGCTTTTATGAAAATCATTGCCAACAATACACACCATAACGCAAGATAAATTACCTTAAAAATGAATGCATAACGAGAAACGATTTCATTCACACGCGAGAGATGGGATGGAAAAAGAACAGAAGACGGAAGTGGAGTGATTGAAGTATTCGGGGGCGCCCAGAATGCAGCGAATCTATACGCGGCTTCGGAATTGAAATATGACATCTCAATATGGTGCATGCCTTTCGATAAAAATACTTCTCCCCACGCTTCTTGTGATGCATGGACGCCTCCATTATCGATCACAAGCGTTTGATCGATGGCTACAAATGACCCATCATCAGATTTTGTGCCAAAGCGATAGACGCCGTCGTTATCAATCCGAATCCATCCTGTCCATCTGATGCTAAAGTTCGTGCGAGGGAAATCGGCGTGTTTGGTAAGGTCTTCAACAAATTCCATCTCGTAATCGGTAAAACTTTTTTCAAGAAGGGATAAGATTGGCTGACCATTCCAATTGCTATTCGGATAATATTCCGCAAGCAATCCACGAGATGGGAAAATCAACCAATACACAGACATCATGAAGAGAACGAGGGATACAAGGACGATGAATCCATATTCTCTTAATAGGAATCGAAAATTTTTTTGCGTCATAACGATGGCTATATAAAAACTTTTACATATACAATCTGAAGAATTTCGCCCACAATCAGCAAGACCTCCCTTCGATATAGGCGCTGAAGAAGTCAAGAAAATATCATGATGTCTTTGCCAATACGGCTGACAAATACGATTTTCCACAATAGTCATCATCGCTGAAAAGTTTTTGAGCAATATCTTAGTAACTGATGTTACGCAGCGCCGCCGACAATTCCCCTCCTGGGAGGGGCAAGGGGTGGGTTCGTCCGTGAGTGATTGCTCGTGTCAAGAACCCNACTGATGTTACGCAGCGCCGCCGACAATTCCCCTCCTGGGAGGGGCAAGGGGTGGGTTCGTCCGTGAGTGATTGCTCGTGTCAAGAACCCACCCCCAACCCCTCCCCGGAGGGGAGTGTGCGGTCATTCATCTCGAATCGGCTGCGTAACATGAGTTAGTAAGATGCAAAAATAACCTCGACTCAGACCTCACAGGTCTCCAAAACCTGTGAGGTCTCTGGGGCGAAATTATTTTTTGCATTTTACTTAAAACGTATTTTCTGGTTGATTATCGTATTTTTCGACAAATGTAAGCTGAGTTGGCACATGTTATGCTTATAGCAATGCAGAAAAAAGTTGACAGGATTTTGTAACATATTGGCTGAAGTAATTTTCAAGGCGTTCATTTGGTTTTGCACGAATTACTCGATTATTATGAAAAAGCGTTGAATAGAATTGTTGCAAAATAAATATCTTGCATAAAATATAGAGATGACATGATTGGGAGAATTGGCTGTGGAATTTTTAATACTCACAGCGAACGCAGCAATGTCAAAAAATTATGGGGAAAAATTGGGGAACGTTCTGTTTGATTACTGGCATTTTCCCTCCGGACATTGGCGGACCGGCGACGTATGTCAGCCGATTTGCGTCCAGCCTGCACGAGCAGGGATATGAGGTGCACGTTGTCACGCTCGGCGACGAGGCGCAATCACTTCCCTTTTCGGTGTATCGCATTGCCCGCGCGTTGCCGCTGCCGATCCGGCTGCTCTTATTATTTGCGACCTTGCTTCGCGTTGGATGGAAGGCGGATGTCTGGTATATCAACGGCTTAGAAGTTCCGGCAGTGCTGGCGGGCTTGTTGTTGCGAAAGCGCCTGGTAATGAAAATTGTCGGCGATTACGCCTGGGAACGGGCGATGAATCTTGGCTTGACGACCGATTCAATTGACGGATTTCAGCACACACGCCAATGCCGACAGGTGGAATGGCATAAATGGCTGCGGGGCTGGTACACGCGGCGCGTTTCTACCGTGATTACGCCGAGCCGATATTTAAAATCATTGGTGCAGGGCTGGGGTGTGCCAGAGAATCGCGTTCAGGTCATTTATAACGCTGTTGAAGAGTTGCCGCCAAACCTGCTATCACGACAGGAGATTCGACAGCGATTCGGGTTTTCTGAAGATGACAAGTTCGTGATTACCGTCGGGCGCTTGGTCAAATGGAAAGGCATCGCGCAGTTGATCGAGGTCGTTGCCTCGCTTGATGAATCGGTGAAACTCTTGATTCTCGGTGACGGCCCTGAAAAAAATATGTTGACAGAACTCGCAACGCAAAGAGACGTTGCCGGGCGAATCATTTTCGGGGGAAAAGCCGAACGCTCTTTCACGCTGTCAGCAATACGGGCGGCCGATGTGTTTGTACTGAATACTGGTTACGAAGGATTTTCTCACGTCTTATTAGAAGCGATGCAAGTCGGCACCCCCATCATTACGACGAATGTCTGCGGCAATCCTGAACTGGTCGCGCATAATCAGAATGGAATACTCATTCCTGTCGGTGATATCGAAGCGTTGCATTCCGCGCTTCAGCGTATATTCTCGCAGCCGTCATCTTGTCAAGCGTTGATCAGTGGAGGTCGCGAATCCATTGAACGATTGACCTGGGAACGCTTGTTAGCGCAAACCCTCCCGATATTGACATACTGAGTTCTTACACACTTATGAAGATATGTTTTCTTAGCAGCGCACGTTACGCATATCCTCTTGATGAAACCACAGAAAAAAAATTTCGCGTCCTCAGCGAAATCGGTGAGTTATATGCCATTGGTTTCTCAGATAGTTTTCATTTTCGACGTTTTACAGAATATGCGCATATAACCGCTCTTCCAGAGTTTTCTTTCCCCTTATTACGGTATCTTCTGTTTTTTCTTGTCACGCCCTTGCTTTGTTTATGGAATATTTTCCATCATCGGCTCGATATTGTTGTCGCACAAGGTCCTTATGAAGGGGCAGCAGCGGCAGTTGCAAAAATCCTTGCTGGATGGGGTGGACAACGCGTTGCGTTGATTATTGAAAATCATGGGGATTTCGAAGAAAGCCTTTTTATGCAGCGACGAGTGTATTTTCGCCGATTTTATAAACTGCTTATGAGAATGTTTGCTAAATTTGCTTTCTCCCATGCAGATTTTTTTCGTGCGGTCTCCGATTCAACTCGACAACAATTGGAACAATGGCAGGTAAACGGTCATATTTTTCAATTTGTTGCATGGACTGATATCGAGCCGTTTATCAAAATCGGAGGGTCCAGGCGCAATGTCTTTTCGCCGATAATTTTGTATGCAGGAGTTTTAATCCCAAGAAAGGGAATAATTCACCTTATTCACGCATTCGCCAACCTTGCCAATGATTTTCCTCATATATCGCTTCGTATTGTCGGGAAAGAAGATAATTCTGAATACGCAGACACTCTGCGAACAAGTGTTGCGGATTTGAAATTAGAGCATCGAGTAACATTTATTGATGCTGTTCCACAACGAATATTAGCAAGTTTTATGGAAGACGCTGGAATATTCGTGTTACCTTCTTATTCAGAGGGACTTCCTCGTGTTATCTTCGAGGCGATGGCCGCAGGTTTACCGATTATTGCGACGCATATTAGCGGAATCCCCGAAGTCGTGCAGAATGGAAAAATCGGTTTTCTTGTTCCTCCTGGCGACGAAATTGCGCTTACTGAAAAAATTCGCTGGATGTTAGAACATCATTCAGAGACAGTAGAAATGGGGCGACAGGCATATCTTGCGGCGAATACAGTGTTTTCTACTGAAATGTGGCTAAATGCCTATCGCCAGATGTTTAACTCCGCGCAAGCCTGCCTTCGTGAAGTATCTGAACGATGATGCAGAATCTTCTCTACGGGAGAATTTCCTGGAATGCCTCCGTAAATTCATCCATTCAGCACCAATGGACAAATAGCTGGTATGGTCTGACTGCGCAGCGCATTTCGGTCTTCGATTCAGATGGAGAGGCGTTCTGGCATCATGCGGAGACAGGCGTGACCTGTGCGATGGTCGGGTATCTGTCGAATATAGACGACCTGCGAACGCGTCACGGAATCGAATCATCGGATGATGTCGCCATTGTCGGCCACCTCTATCTCGCGAATGGGATTGATGGACTGACGGAATGCGAAGGGGTGTTTCTGATTGCGGTGTGCGACGACCGCACACGCATCGCCTATCTTGCGCAGTCGGAATATGGCGCGTCGCTGCCGATGTACTATGCGTCCGACGCAAGTGGTGTCTCGTTCAGTTCTAGTCTGAAACATTTGTTTAAACAAACATCCTTGCCGAGAGCGTTGAATGAACATGCTCTTAAAGAATGGCTGCATTTCGAGCATGTCATTCCGAATGCCTCAACGCTCTGGGAAGGGGTGAAAAAGCTCGAACCACGCACCTATCTTGCGATTGATTGTGAGAAACGGACGGTATCGGTCAAATCGCATGATTTTCCAACCATTTCGGTCTCAATATCTGTTGCGAAACAGGAATTGCTGTCGTCGGTGATCGCGAATATTCAAGGAATTGCCCGGCATCTTCGCCAGCATGAATTCGCGACGACATTAACGGCGGGCTGGGATACGAATGTGATGCTGTTCACGCTGCGCCGCCTGACGGATGCTCCGATTACGGCAATCACGATTGACGGCGGCAACGCGCATAATGAACTCCCGGCGACGCGCGAGATTTTGCAGCATTACACGCAAGTGCGTCATTTGAGCAGCACAATTCAGCCCGACATCATAGACGCACTTCCGAATATGGTCTGGATGCTTGAGGGCGCAGTGTTCGAAAACGGCTTTTCTCTGCGGTATGAATTGGGTTCGCTGTTTGCGCAGCACGACGTTCATGCCGTGTTCGTCGGGGCGTGCGCGGATCAAATCATGTATCCGCAGACGATCTTTAAGCGGATTGCGCGGCGGATTCCTGACGTATGGCTGAAAGAGGCGATGATCTCCGGATCGCAGCGCCTCAAAGATGTTATCCTGAAACCGGAACGCTGGGAAGAACGCGCCTTACGGCATCAATTGTCGCAGCTTTCATCGTCCGTCTATTCGCAGCATGTGACGTATCATGTTGACATGGAGTTTTTGTTGAAAATGCATGGGTTGTTATTTAATGGCTTCGGTACGCAGCCATTATTCCCATTTTTGAGTCGAAGAACTGCGGCCTGTGCAAGAGTATTAGGCATGGCGAATCGGAAAAAACGACTCTATAAAGCACAAATTCGTGCAACGCTGCCGCCTGCAATCACGCAATATTTTCTCAAAAGCGGCGCAGTCGTAGATACGCGAGGGTTGGTCGCCGCGAATCAAACGCTGCTGTTGCGAACGCTGCACACTCCGTTTCTTCGTTCTTTACTTCCAGAATCAGCCCGACAAATCATCGAACGCCAGCCAGTTACGTATTATAAATTACTGTTACAATGCGCGTATCTGTTTTTATGTTACGAATTGTTCATCAGCGGACGTTTTGACGATCAATTTGAACGTTCACAAATAAATCTCTCGTTCAAGCAGGTACTTACGACATGACACGACTTCTTATCTTTAACTTAGCGACAGACGCCGACGATTCTGCGTTGGGATTTGCCGTGACCTGGCTTGCCGAATTTGCAAAACATGTGGAGGCGATTGATGTCATGACTATGCGGGCGGGGCATTTCGAATTGCCATCCCATGTGCGTGTGTATTCAGTTGGAAAAGAAAAAGGATATAGTGAATTCCGTCGTGTTGTCGAATTCTACTGGCTGTTATTTCGATTGTTGCGGCAGTATCGCTATGATGCGTGTTTTGCCCACATGATGCCGTTGTTTGCCGTGATGGCCGCGCCGATCCTTCGACTAAAAAAGATTCCAATCGTGTTATGGTATGCACATAAATCGGTAACGCCGATGTTACGCATCGCGACCTGGCTTGTAGATCGCGTGGTGACGTCTGTTCCAGAAGGGTTTCGGGTGAAAACAGAAAAACTTCGCATTGTTGGGCAGGGGATCCCAACAGATGTATTTCTCCCTTCCAATAGTTGGCACGTTGAAACATCTCCGTTTTCAATCATCATGGTTGGGCGAATTTCTCCATTCAAGCGGATAGACCTGCTACTGACAGCCTTAACTTCTCTGAAACGGCGTGATCCGGAATTTGAGTGTTCTGTAAAAATCATCGGTGAACCGTTGACCGCCATAGATCAGAAGTATGCTGAACGCCTTCGACAGCAATTGCGCGATGAACACATTGATGAACTTGTGCAATTTACTGGCAAAATAGCATTTTCTGAGATTGTGCCATTCTACCAGCAGGCAGATTGTATCGTGAACCTTTGCCCTACTGGCGCGATTGACAAGGTTGTATTAGAGGCGATGAGTTGCGGCGTTATTCCGCTCGTGACAAATCGGTCGTTTCAAGAGGTGTTTGGTAAAGAAATAGCGGCACTTTGTATGTCTGATGATGATTCGGAACAGATCGCTTCACGCCTTCTCGCAATTCACGCGCTTTCGAAGGAAACACGCCAAACGGTTGGCGCTCAATTGCGCGAAATTGTCGTTCGCAGTCATTCGCTCGTCGCGCTTTGCCAGACCATTCTTTACGAAATTACAAATGAATCAGCATGAATGCGAATCGAATGCCCCGCAATGATTTTTCGTTCCTATCGGATGTTATTTCTGTCTGTGTTCATGTATCATTCTGACAATGAGGCCAATTCGTTCCGGTCGAATGAAACATAAGATATTACATATTTCCAAAATGAACGGCATCTCAGGCTCGGAAAATCACCTGCTGACGTTGCTTGCTAATTTAAACGGCACGCTTTTCGAACGGCATCTCTGCATCCTGACAGAAACCCGCTTTGTGCCGCAGTTGCAAGAGTATCGTCAGAGGTTAGAACAGGCGGGAGTTCAGGTTTCGATTCTGGTGATGCGCCGTCATGTTGACGAACGCCTGATCTGGAGATTGCGTCATGACATGCTCGCAAAGCAAATCCAGATCGTCCACACCCACCTGATTCACGCCGATCTCTATGGCACAATCGCCGCCAGGCTTGCGGGCGTGCCGGTGATCGTTTCGTCGCGGCATAATGATGATCAGTTTCGCCGTCATCGTGCGTTGATCTGGCTGAATCGCTTGTTAGCGCGCTGGCAGATCGGAATTATCGTGATTTCCGATTGGGTCGGGCGTTTTTTGCAAGAGGTCGAGGGAATTCCCGCCGAAAAAATCATGCGGATTCATTACGGGCTTGATCCGACACCAATCGAGGCGCTCGCTGACCCGACCTATATTCGCCAGCAGTTCAAGATTCCTGACAACGTGCCGATTCTCGGAACGATTGGCCGCTTAACCGAACAAAAAGGACAAACTTTCCTGCTTCAGGCAATCAGTCGGCTTACGCGCGATGTTCCGAACCTGCGATTCATCATCATCGGCGACGGCGAATTGCGGCGTGAATTAGAAGAACAAGCCAAAACGCTTGACATTGCGCAAAACGTGATTTTTACTGGATTGCGACCATATCACGAGGCCATGCGACTATTATCGGGAATAGACCTGTTTGTCTTTCCGTCACTCTGGGAAGGGTTCGGGTTGGTGCTGTTAGAAGCGATGGCCTTAAAAAAGCCGATTGTCGCCTCGAATATCAGTGCTATTCCTGAAGTCGTACTTGACGGAGCAACCGGGCGCTTAGTTCCGCCGCGCGATGTCGAATCCTTGACAGCGGCGATCAGAGAGTTCTTGATCAGCCCCGAAAAAAGAACGCAATGTGGAATGGCCGGTTATGCGCGGTTGCAGAATGAATTTACGGTGCAAACAATGGTGCGGCAAACCGCTTCAGCCTATCTGCGAATGTATCACGCCGCTGCCGGATCGAAATAAGACGAAAGCAGTGAAAATTCCGTTTCGATGTCTGTTTTGAGAGATTCCTCCTATGTCCATGCCAATTGATGTGATTGCCTTTGATGCGGATGATACGTTATGGGTTAACGAACCGCGCTTTATTGCTGTGCGAACTAGGATGTCCGCGATGTTAGCGCCGTATGCCTCTGCTGAACGCATTGCGCAACTGTTACACGACATTGACGTGCGCAATATCGCGACCTATGGCTATGGCAGAAAAGCCTTTATCCTCTCCATGCTGGAAGCCGCGATTGAGGCGTCGGAATGCCGAATTTCCGCCGAAGAAATCAATGACATTCTCCTGGAAGGAAAACGGATGCTGACCAGTCCTATCGAATTATATGAGCATGTCCCGGAGACGTTGCGTCTGTTGGCGGACAAGAAGACGCTGATGCTCATCACCAAAGGGGATTTGTTCGAGCAAGAAGTGCGGATTCAGCGCTCCGGGGTGATCGAATTTTTTACGTACATTGAAGTGGTCAGCGAAAAATCCGAAGAGACCTATCGCAATCTGTTGAAAAAATACCAGATCGCGCCGGAACGGTTTCTGATGGTCGGCAATTCGCTGAAGTCGGATATATTGCCGGTCGTCGCGATTGGCGGACGCGCGGTGTATATTCATTGCGCCGACACCTGGGTTCACGAGCATGTCGAGGACGCGGATCACACGACATTTGAAGCCATCGAGCATATCGGTCTGTTGCCAGACCTGCTGGCTCGCTTTGAACAGGAATATGCATCCGAAAATCAGCCACAGTCTTCATAAAAAAGACCTGCTGCTCAAGCGGCAGGAACAACAGGAAAAAATGCAGCAGCGGCAGGCTGCCGCCATGCGGGAAGCGCAACGGCTCGCGCAGGTATTATGCGCGGAGTTCGGCGTCAAAACGGTCTTGCTCGTCGGGCCATTGACATACGGGCAATATCTGGATGGCATGCCCATCGAACTGGCCATAGAACGCATTCCGAACGATGCATTCAACCGCGCGTTCGCGCATCTCAAACGCATCAGCAGTTTTCCAGTCGAATTGATTGATCTGACGCAGACCGATAACTGGACATGCAAGAGTGCCGGAGAAACAGGAAAAATTTTGGCACAAGGGGCATAAGGATGAAATATAATAGTTTAGGAGATACTGGCATTAAAGCCTCATCATTGTGCATGGGAACCATGACATTTGGCAAGGAAGCCGATCATGCGACATCGGCGGCGATCTTTCACCGCTGCCGTGAAGCAGGGATCAATTTTTTTGACTGCGCAGATGTCTATGCTGAGGGGGAAGCCGAGCGCATTTTAGGGGAGTTGATTGCCGATTGCCGCGATCAGGTGATCATTTCAAGTAAAGTCTCCGGGAAAATCGGCGCGGACATCAACGCCAAAGGGAGCTCGCGCCGCCACATCATGAACGCAGTCGAAGCCAGCCTGCGCCGATTGAAAACCGAGTATCTCGATCTGTATTTTCTGCATCATTTCGATCCGGAAACGGCGTTGGAAGAGACTCTCTGCGCGCTTGACGATTTAGTGCATCAGGGCAAAGTCTTATATCTTGGGGCGAGCAATTTTGCCGCATGGCAAGTGATGAAAGCGCTCAGTCTATCGGCATTGCACGGCTGGCAGCCATTCTCGTGTTTGCAGCCGATGTATAATTTAGTGAAGCGGCAAGCAGAAGTTGAAATTTTGCCGATGGCGCAGGCCGAATTACTCGGCGTGGTGACATATAGCCCGTTAGGCGGCGGCTTGCTAACCGGGAAATACCCGGCAAACCATCAATTTCAGGATGGCCGCTTTGCGACGAATCCGATGTATCAACGCCGATACGGCGAAGATTGGATGTATGACGTGGCGCATCAATTTATCGATGTGGCACAAGAATGTGGCGTACATCCGGCGTGTTTGGCGATTGCTTGGGTTGCCTCTCATCCCGCCGTCACCGCGCCAATTATCGGAGCAAGGAACATTGAACAATTGAACGTACAGCTCGCTGCCGCCGATTTTTCAATGGCGCCTGAGCTTTATGACCGGCTGTGCTCGCTGTCGCCGACGCCGCCGCCAGCGAATGATCGGACGGATGAAGCAAGATAATATCGCAATCCTCAATGAGTTGCGTGTGAAATTCGGCGTCTTCTTGAAAAATTAGCGTGGTGAACGATATGGCGGAAACCGTAAACGGATTGCAAAAATTTTTGCGAGCGGCGAAAAAACTGGAAGAGACGCACGTTCTGCGCCGCGTCAGAGACATTGACGATATTCAGAAATTCGACGAACAAAACGCGGCGCAAAAAGCGCGGCAACTTCACCAGCAAGTTGTGCTCGACCGTCATGCCGAAAAACATAAAGCCACCCTGTTTGCACATCCTGAATATGCTGATGGCGAATGGAAACAAGGCAAAACGCTGGAATTAGAGGAAATCCTTGCGCTTGAAGGCTTGTCTGCGGCGGCGAAAAGAACGGCTTCGGCAGATGAACTTGAACAACTTGCTGAGTTACAGCAGATTTGCGATGATGACGCATTTCGAAATTTACAGGAACTTGAAGCCTTTCAGCAGTTTCGCCTTGAAGAACATCATGCCCTGGAATTCAAGCAGCTTCCTGCCGGCGCAGAAGAAGCGTTTACCGGACAATTTGCCGAGGTGGCCGAGGCCGAAATGCGGCGGGAAGTCGAAGAAAATCGTCGCGCCTTAAAAGAATATGAACCGCCGCGCCTCGACCTGACGCCGAAGAAAGAGCGCGTTCCCGCTGAGCCGACAGAAGAACAGCCATCGTTTACGAGCGTCAATGACAATGAGCGTCAACAATTGGACGATGTAAAAACCGCTGAAATTGTTGAGGAGAATAACGAGCATACTCGGCCACCACGCAAAAGCGAAACCGTTTTTTATTTCCGTTCCACCCCGAATTTGCCGAAAGAATAATCATCTTTCGTAGAGACGCCCCGCCGGAGCGTCTCTCCCTGCGTTATAACCCCAATCGTTCCGCCGCCTGCTTCATGGCATCGAGGCAGAACGCAATATGCTCATCCAGCGCCACGCCTAATTCTTCCGCGCCTTTGCGGATGTCGTCACGATTGACGGAGCGGGCAAACGCTTTATCTTTCATCTTTTTCTTCACCGACGCCACTTCTACCGTCTGAATTGTCTTCTGCGGCTGCACCAGCGCCGCCGCCGTCAACATGCCCGCCAATTCATCCACCGCGAACAACGCTTTGTCCATCGGCGAGTTGCGCGGCAAATTCAGAAAATCCGCATGGGTTTTAATCGCGTAAATCACATCCTCAGGATAGCCGCGTTCCGCCAGAATCGCCGCGCCTTTCAGCGGATGATCCCCTAAGGTTGGATATTGTTCATAATCGAAATCATGCAGCAAGCCGACAATTCCCCAGATGTTCTCATCTTCTCCGAATTTACGAGCATACGCCTGCATCAGCGCCTCCACCGCCAGCGCATGTTTGATCAACGATTCCGACTTTGTGTATTCCGTCAATAATTCGAACGCCGTCTCCCGGCGCATTTCTTCGCGTGTCATTACTGTCTCCTTTGTGGTTGTCGCGTAGAGACGCCCCGCCGGGGCGTCTCTACAATGAGACACAGAACAAATCAAAACAACAGTTCACCCTACCGAACGCCGCCATTCCGCGCAAGAAAAATTCTTGACAAACGTCTCGCGATATATCGAAATATCAGGTATCATCAACTGATCCCTGAAAACAATGCTCTGAAGCTTTTCGCATCGTGAGTATTCAGAACAAAACCCCTCATAGTCTATGAAAAAACATCTCGCGCAATTTTTTATCGTGTGGTTCATGCTGACGCCTTTTTTCTGCAATGCAGAACCTATCGAGCGCCCTGCGGCCTGGAAAATTCGATTCGACCGGTTGAACACTGAAGACGGCCTCTCGCAAAATGGCGTCCGCGCTATTCTGCAAGACCGACGCGGCTTCCTCTGGTTCGGCACGTATGACGGCCTGAATCGCTACGACGGTTATACCTTCAAAATTTATCGCAGCAAGCCGGGCGAGCCGAACAGCCTGAGCCAGAAAACGATCTTCTGCCTGCTGGAAGACAAAGACGGCATGATCTGGATCGGCACGGCGGGCGGGCTGGATCGCTTCGATCCGATGACCGAAACCTTCACGCATTACCGCCATGATCCCGCCAATCCGAACAGCCTGAGCGAAAATCTCGCGTTAAGCCTGCATCAAGACCGCGACGGCATGATCTGGATCGGCACAGTTGGAGAGGGCGTGAATCGCCTTGACCCGAACACTGGTATATTTACCCATTACATTCATGATGAGAACGAGCCGACGAGCATCAGCGCAGGCGTTGTCTGGCGCGTCGGCGAAGACCGCAAAGGCACGCTCTGGTTTGGCACGTCCGGCGGCCTGAACCGATTCGACCCACACACCGGCGAGGCGACGCGCTATCTGAATAACCCCGAAAAACCGGATGTGCGCGTCTTTCACGAAGACGCTGCCGGAAATTTCTGGGTCGGCGGCCAGGATGGATTGCAGATATTCGACCGGCAGACCGGCCAATTTCGCAGAGAATACCGCGTCGCGAACGATTTGGAGGCCTTGCAGGATAGCTATGTTTCCAATTTGTACGAAGACGCAAACGGCGGCTTGTGGATCACATCCCATTCAAGCAATATGCACCGCCTGGATTTGCCATCCGGCGTCATTGCGGCCTATCAGCATGATCCGTTAGACCCGTATAGTTTGAGCATCACCAATCTCTGGACGGTTGCCGGCGACCGCGAAGGCAACATCTGGTTCGGCGGCGAAATCAACGGCGTCAATCGCTGCAATTCCCGCCCGCCGCACTTTCGCGCCTACCCGATTGTGATGCCGAACAACGAATCCGCTCAGGCGGGCGTGATCTTCGAATCGCCGCAGGGCGAATTGCTGGTCGGCGCGTATCGCTTGCTTCGCCTCGACGAAGAAACGGGAGAATACGCCCCCGTGTCGTCGCTCCCGGAAGAGGCATTTTCGCAAGGCGCAATGCAGACTGACGGGACGCTCTGGTGGACAGGGGCGGGGACAGGGAATACCGGCCTGTTTCGCTATGATCCGGCCACGCAAGCCATCACGACGTATAAGCATGACCCCGCCAATCCAAACAGCCTGAGCCACGACGGTATATTTTCTATTTTCAAAGATCGCGCCGATCACATTTGGATCGGCACGGATCGCGGCTTAGATCGCTATAATCCCGCAACCGACGGGTTCGACCATTTCACGCCGCTGCCGGATGAACCGGAGAGTTCCAACAACAATGTCGGCGCGATTTACGAAGACCGCGACGGACGGCTCTGGCTCGGAAGCTGGTACAGCGGCCTGTTTCGGTTCGATCCGAAGACCGCGCAATTTGTGCATTACGCGCCGGATGCGGAAACGCGCGGCAAGCTGGCGGGCAATGCGGCGTTGACGATTCATCAGGATCAGCAAGGCACAATCTGGGTCGGCACGTCCAGCGCCTTAGAACGCTACGACGCTGCCACCGACACCTTTACGCAATACACGGAATACGACGGCTTGCCGAGCAGCGCGATTCGCTGCATTACTGAAGATGATCAGCAGCGCCTCTGGATTTCGACCTTAAACGGCCTTGCTCGGTTCAATCCAGAAGACAACACGTTCAACGCCTACAATCTGTCCAACGGGCTGCTCGCCAACCAGTTCGTGCATCATGCCTGTTATCGGGGGCAGCAGGGTGATCTGTATTTTGGCGTGGTCAACGGAGTAGTGGCGTTCGATCCGAAAAAGATTACGGATAACCCCTACCGTCCGCCGGTCATGCTGACCGAAATGCGCCTGTTCAACCAGCCTGTGCTGCCGGGAAAAGATTCGAAACTGATGAGTGCCATCGAAACGACCTCTACCCTCACTTTAGCTCCTGCCGACGATGTGATTTCGTTCGATTTTGCGGCCTTGAGTTATGTTTCGCCGAAGCATAATCGCTATCGCTACATGCTGCAAGGGTTCGATAAAGACTGGAACAACGTCAGTAGCGACCGGCGTTCCGCCACCTACACGAACCTTCCCGCCGGGCGCTACCAATTCCGCGTGAACGGCACGAATAACGACGGCCTCTGGAGCGATCAGGACGTGAATCTGGCGTTGACTGTCCTGCCGCAGTTCTGGGAAACGATCTGGTTTCAAGCTGGCGCGATTGTCGCCATGATTGCGACATTAGCCTTGGGGTATTCCTATCGCATGCAAAGCCTGCATCTCCGGCAGCAGGAACTTGAAGCTCTGGTAGAGACGCGCACCCGCGATCTTGCGGCCTCAAACGCGCAATTGCAGGAAGCGACGCGCCAGGCGAACGCCGCCAACCACGCGAAAAGCGCGTTTCTCGCCAATATGAGCCACGAACTCCGCACCCCGCTCAACGCGGTGCTTGGTTTCGCTGAATTGCTGACGCATACGCCGAACATGCCGCCGCAAACGCAGGAACCGCTGGCAACCATCCGCCGCAGCGGCGAACATCTGCTCACGCTGATCAATCAAGTCTTAGATTTATCGAAAATCGAAGCCGGACGCATCACATTGGATGAAACTGATGTTGATTTGCATGGCCTGCTTGATGAATTACAGAGCCTCTTTAACATGCGAGCGAAACAAAAAGGGCTGCGCCTGATCTTCGAACGCGCCGCCGACGTGCCGCAATTCATTATCACCGATGAAGTCAAACTTCGGCAGATATTGATCAACCTGCTGAATAATGCGCTCAAATTCACGAAAACAGGGAGCGTGACCGCGCGTGTCCAAAAAACCTCACAGGTTTTGGAAACCTGTGAGGTTTGGTTACGCGTCGAAATCGAAGACACGGGGTCAGGCGTCGCGCCGGAAGAAATGGACAAACTATTCGAGCCGTTTGCGCAGACTGAAAGCGGACGTCGGGCGCAGGAAGGCACGGGACTTGGCCTGCCGATCAGCCGCCGATTCGCGCAGTTGATGGGAGGCGAGATTACCGTACAAAGCGAACCGGGACGCGGCAGCGTCTTTCAATTCGAAATTCATGCCAAACCGAGCGAATTTACCGCGCCAGGTGAGCCGGAAATTATCAAACGCGCCGTTGCGCTTGAGCCGGGACAGCCAGTGTATCGAATGGTCATCGCGGATGATAACCCCGAGAACAGATTATTGCTCTCGAACGTCTTGGCGCCATTTGGTTTTGACGTGCGCGAGGCCGCGAACGGCGAGGACGCGATTGAACTCTGGCGTGCCTGGCAGCCCCATCTGATCTGGATGGATTTGCGGATGCCGATTGTTGACGGCTATCAAGCCGCGCAGACGATTAAATCTGCCCCGAACGGACGCGAAACCATTGTTATCGTCCTGAGCGCCAGCATTCTCGACGAAGACCGTATCAAGGTGATTGCCGCCGGATGCGACGCCTTTTTGCGCAAACCATTCCGGGAACATCACATTATCGAAATGCTCGCCACGCATTTAGGGGTGCAATTCGTGTATGCTGAAGACGCGCCGACTGTTTCCGCGTCATCGGAGCAGGCTGCGGAAGAAGTCGCTCACATCTCTGCCGACATCGTGGAGCAACTCTGCGCTGCTGCTGAAATCAACGATTTTTCGGTGATCACGTCGTTAATTCAACACATTCGGAAGACGCTGCCCCTGGCTGCCGACGCGCTCAATGCGTATGCTGAAAATTTTGATTATGCCGAACTTGTGGCCTATATTCAACAGATTCGAGCTAAGAGGCTGTTTTAAAAGTCTGGAGTGCCAACGCTTGCTTTGGCCGTCAAAGCAAGCGTTGACACTCCTATTATCGGTTTATTCGACATGCCTGGTACAGAGACTCTTAAAACAGCCTCTAAGAAACACGGCGCTTAAGCTTTCTGCCGACAGGTGGGGCTGTTACATGCTGTCATTGCGCGGAGCGTCAGCGACAAAGCAATCCCGTCATTCCGGAAAAATTGCTTCGTCGCTGACGCTCGCTCGCAATGACATGTTTTCACGCAGAACGCAACAATCCCGCAATCAGGGAGACAAAGAAACAAATGACACTTTCAGAAGATATTTCGCAACGTGGAACAATTTTAGTGGTGGATGACTCGAAAGATTCAGTCCGGCTGCTCACGACGCTTTTGCATCAGCATGGGTATACTGTCCGCTTTGCCCTTGATGGCCTGAGCGCGTTGAAATTCGCGCAAAGCTCGCCGCCAGAATTGATTCTGTTTGACATCATGCTGCCAGACATCAGCGGGTACGAGGTGTGCGAGCGGTTACAAGCGCATGACGCGACGCGCCATATTCCGATTATCTTTCTCAGCGCGCTGATCGAACCGCTTGATAAGGTGAAAGCCTTTCGCATCGGCGGTTCAGACTATCTCACGAAGCCATACCATGAAGCGGAGGCGTTGGCGCGGGTGAAACTGCATGTGAATATTGCCCGTTTGCAGAAACAATTACGGCAACAGATTCAACGCTATGAAACGCTGGAACAGGCTGTCTTTGAAGGGATCATATTGGTTGAAAATGGGGATATTTGCGATGTCAATCATTCGTTCTGCGAGATGCTTGGCGTAGAGGCATCGAATCTTTTCGGACGTCGCGTGGTTGAATTGGTCGCGCCGCTGTATCAGGAGCAGTTTCTGCTCTGGCTTGAATCCACAACCAAAGAAAGCATTGAAATTCGATTCAGCCGTGCCGATGGTACATGCCTGATCACGGAAATCCGCGGGAAATCTCTCGAACATTTCGGCCAACAGGCTGAGGTCATTGCGATCCGCGATATGACCGTCAACAAGGAACTGGAACAAGAAAACCGCGCCATGCGCCTTTCTCTTGGCGACCGCGTCAAATTTGGGGAGTTAGTCGGCAAAAGCGCGAGGATGCAAACCGTGTATGAACGCGTGCTTCGCGCCGCGAATTCAGAGTATCCCGTTCTGATTCTCGGCGAAACCGGCACGGGGAAAGAGCTTGTTGCGAGGGAGATCCATCGGATGAGCCAGCGCGAGCAACATCCGTTTCTTGCCGTGAATTGCGGCGCGCTGCCGGAATCGTTATTCGAAAGCCTGATGTTCGGCTATAAAAAAGGAGCGTTTACCGGAGCGGATCGCGACCAGGACGGGTTTTTCGACCGCGTCGGATGCGGAACCCTGTTCCTTGACGAAGTCGGCGAATTAACGCCGGAGCAGCAGGTCAAGCTGCTGCGCGTACTGCAAGATGGCGAATATACGCCAATCGGCGGCACGCGGCGCAAAGCGAATGCGCGGATTATGGCCGCCACCAATCGCGATCTTGATCAATTACGTCACGAGAAAAAATTCCGCGATGATTTTTTTTATCGGATCAATATCTTGTCAATCACGCTGCCGCCCCTGCGCGAGCGCAAGGAAGACCTACCGCTCTTGATCGGCCATATTTTCGAGCAGGAAGGCTGCTCCGATCTGCTGCTCCCCTCGAATGTGCGTTATGCGCTGATTGCCTATGATTGGCCAGGCAATGTACGGGAATTACAGGCTGAATTGAAACAGTATCTCGTCTCCCGCGAGTTATCGCCGCGCATCCTGATCGCGCCCGCTGGAACAAGGCGATCTGCGGAGGCATTGCATCTTCCCGATGCGGTGTTCGCCCTTGAACGCCAGTTGATAAGCGCTGCGCTTGAGCAAACTGGCGGCGAACGCTCGAGAGCCGCGCAGTTGTTGGGGATTGACCGCAAGACCTTATATCGCAAGCTGAAAGAGTATGAATTTGAATAAATAACATGTAAAAAATAATACCAATTGCGTTTGAAAAGATCATGAATTTGTACGTCGAAATTGCGTTTCGACGAGGGTGAAACAACAGTTTCGTGCTACGATTTATGATCGATTTCAGCACAATTGGTATAACTTTGGCCTAAACCTCACAGGTCTCAAAGACCTGTGAGGTCTTTCCTGAACGTATTTTTTGCACATGACGAAACAGGAGAACTCACAGAATGCCGCGTTTCTTTAATACTGCCGGGCCGGTGAATGCCCAGGATCATTATTGTTTGCCGCCGTTGCATCGTTTCGATCTCGATGACATTTTGCGGTTGATCGAACAAAAGAAATATTTCGTGCTCCACGCGCCGCGCCAGACCGGGAAAACCTCGAGCCTGTTAGCGTTGCAGGCGCATCTGAACGCGAGCGGCCAGTATCGCTGCCTCTATTGCAATGTCGAAGTTGCGCAGGCCGCCAGAGAGGACGTGGAGCGCGGCATCAAGGCGATTCTTGGCCAGATGGCGGATCGGGCGCATACCGCGCTCGGCGACGATTTTCTTTTGCGTGAATATGCCTCCCTTATGCAACTCGGAGGAGAAAGTGCCTTGAATTCGGCCTTATCCCGCTGGGCGGCGGCCTCGCCGCTGCCGCTCATTGTGTTGATGGATGAAATTGATTCGCTGGTCGGCGATACGCTGATCGCCGTGCTGCGCCAACTTCGCGCCGGGTACGACCAGCGCCCGGCGCATTTCCCGCAAAGTGTGCTCCTCTGCGGCGTGCGGGATGTGCGAGATTACCGCCTGCGCACCGATGAGGGCAAAGCCGTGATTACCGGCGGCAGCGCGTTCAACATCAAGGCCGAATCGCTGCGGCTCGGCAATTTCAGCCGCGACGACCTCACCGCGCTCTATCACCAGCATACCGAGGAGACCGGACAGATATTCGAGGAAACCGCGATTGAAACGGCCTGGCAGTTGACGCAAGGCCAACCCTGGCTCGTCAACGCGCTCGCGTATGAGACCTGTTTCAGGCTTCCGACAGGCCGCGACCGCTCGCAGTCGGTGACGGCGGCGATGATGCAGGAGGCGAAAGAACGCCTGATTGCGCGGCGCGAAACGCATTTGGATCAACTCAGCGACAAGCTCAAAGAACCGCGCGTGCATGGTGTGATCGCGCCGATTCTGGCCGGAGACACCGCGCCGGAAAAGCTGCTTGAAGACGACGTGCAGTATGTCTATGATCTCGGCCTCATCACGATTCAGGGACAATTGCGGATCGCCAACCCGATCTATCAGGAAGTGATTCCCCGCGTCTTAACCTATACGACCCAACTCACCATCAGTCAGGAACCCGCCTGGTATCTCGCCGCAGATGGGCGGCTTGACATGGAGAAACTGCTGGCGGCGTTCCAGCAGTTTTTCCGGGAGCATTCCGAACACTGGGTCGAGCGCTTCGAGTATAAAGAAGCCGGGCCGCAACTCCTGCTGCAAGCCTTTTTACAGCGCATCATCAATGGCGGCGGGCGCATCGAGCGGGAATACGGGCTTGGACGCCGGCGCACCGACTTGCTCGTCATCTGGCCGCATGACGGTCAGACCCAGCGCGTGGCCATGGAATTGAAACTTCAATACGGCACGCTGGAACAAACGCTTCAGGACGGAGTAGAACAAACCTGGCGCTATATGGATCGCTGCGGGACGGCGGACGGGCATCTGATCATCTTCAATCGCCAGCCTGACCTCGCCTGGGACGCCAAAATCTTCCGCCGCGCCGCGCAATTCGAGGGACATCCCATCGCGGTCTGGGGGATGTAATCGCAGGATCGCGCGGCCGGCAAGCGTTCCAAAGCCGCGCACTTGTTCGGAATCGCCCGCAAAACCTTATATCGTAAGTTAAGTAACTGATGTTACGCAGCCGATTCGATGCGAATGGCCGCACACTCCCCTCCTGGGAGGGGCTGGGGGTGGGTTGCTGAGGCGGGGGAATCGTTTCGGACGAACCCACCCCTTGCCCCTCCCAGGAGGGGAATTGTCGGCGACGCTGTGTAACATCAGTTAAGTAAATGCAAAAAATAACTTCGACTTAGACCTCACAGGTCTTAGAGACCTGTGAGGTCTTTCCCAAACGTATTTTTTACACATGACGACACAGGAGAACCCACAGAATGCCACGTTTTTTTAATACCGCCGGGCCGGTGAATGCCCAGGATCATTACTGCCTGCCGCCGCTGCATCGCTTCGATCTCGATGACATTTTGCGGTTGATCGAACAAAAGAAATATTTCGTGCTGCATGCGCCGCGCCAGACCGGGAAAACCTCAAGCCTGCTCGCGTTGCAGGCGCATCTGAACGCGAGCGACCAGTATCGCTGCCTCTATTGCAACGTTGAAGTCGCGCAATCTGCCAGAGAGCACGTGGAACGCGGCATCAAAGCGATTCTTGGCGAGATGGCGGATCGGGCGCGTACGGCGCTTGACGATGATTTTCTGATGCGAGAGCATGTTTCGCTGCTGCAATTCGGCGCAGACAAAGCATTGAATTTCGCCTTGACGCGCTGGGCGGAGGCGAGTCCGCTGCCGCTGATTGTGTTGATGGATAAAATTGACTCGTTAGTCGGCGATACGCTGATTGCCGTCTTGCGCCAACTTCGCGCCGGGTACGACCAGCGCCCGGCGCATTTCCCGCAAAGTGTGCTCCTCTGCGGCGTGCGGGATGTGCGAGATTACCGCCTGCGCACCGATGAGGGCAAAGCCGTGATTACCGGCGG
Organism: Candidatus Moduliflexus flocculans; assembly: GCA_000739515.1. GTDB lineage: Bacteria > Moduliflexota > Moduliflexia > Moduliflexales > Moduliflexaceae > Moduliflexus > Moduliflexus flocculans. Next base: position 74,415 of record DF820460.1, on the reverse strand, counting down.
CAGCGCGTTCAACATCAAGGCCGAATCGCTGCGGCTCGGCAATTTCAGCCGCGACGACCTCACCGCGCTCTATCACCAGCATACCGAGGAGACCGGACAGATATTCGAGGAAACCGCGATTGAAACGGCCTGGCAGTTGACGCAAGGCCAACCCTGGCTCGTCAACGCGCTCGCGTATGAGACCTGTTTCAGGCTTCCGACAGGCCGCGACCGCTCGCAGTCGGTGACGGCGGCGATGATGCAGGAGGCGAAAGAACGCCTGATTGCGCGGCGCGAAACGCATTTGGATCAACTCAGCGACAAGCTCAAAGAACCGCGCGTGCATGGTGTGATCGCGCCGATTCTGGCCGGAGACACCGCGCCGGAAAAGCTGCTTGAAGACGACGTGCAGTATGTCTATGATCTCGGCCTCATCACGATTCAGGGACAATTGCGGATCGCCAACCCGATCTATCAGGAAGTGATTCCCCGCGTCTTAACCTATACGACCCAACTCACCATCAGTCAGGAACCCGCCTGGTATCTCGCCGCAGATGGGCGGCTTGACATGGAGAAACTGCTGGCGGCGTTCCAGCAGTTTTTCCGGGAGCATTCCGAACACTGGGTCGAGCGCTTCGAGTATAAAGAAGCCGGGCCGCAACTCCTGCTGCAAGCCTTTTTACAGCGCATTATCAATGGCGGCGGACGCATCGAGCGGGAATATGGGCTTGGACGCCGGCGCACCGACTTGCTCATCATCTGGCCGCATGGCGATCAGACGCAGCGCGTCGTCATGGAATTGAAACTCCAATACGGGACGCTGGAACAGACGCTTCAGGACGGATTGGAACAAACCTGGCAGTATATGGATCGCTGCGGGACGGCGGACGGGCATCTGATCATCTTCAATCGCCAGTCTGACCTCGCCTGGGACGCCAAAATCTTCCACCGCGCCGCGCAATTCGACGGGCATCCCATCGCGATCTGGGGGATGTGACACGAGGAACGCGCTGTACCGCCGACGTCCTCGTCGGCCTCTCTTCGAAATGCCGACGAGGACGTCGGCGGTACGAAATGCAATGAACAATTCATGACTCGACGGACATGAATCGCCCCTTCATCGCGTGGGGCATGTTGCCCCAGCGTGTGGCAAAATGCCCCACGACAACATCCTTTTATTTTTCAATATCTTCCATGAAATATTCACTATTGCGCGGGGCATAATGCCCCACCAGCCTCATATTTGTCCTCTGTGATAAAATCCTCGATTTGCCTGATAATCAGTCAAAATCACCTATTTTCCTCGACGTGGCATGACGCTTGCTTATAGATATGGTGACGCGCAAGAGACCTCACAGGTTTCCAACACCTGTGAGGTCTGGTAGATAACATCATCGACAACAGGAGGAGAACGCCTATGCAGCACCGTGCCGCGCCGCGCGCATCGCCGCCGCGCCAGATATGCTCTCCGGATGCGCCGTACTGTTTGACAAAAGCCGTCCGGGAATTCGAACGCAAGTATGTCGCGAATATTGTTCGCTTGACCGACGGCAACCTTGACGAGGCCGCCGCCCTGCTTGGCATCGCGCCACAGGACATCCGCGACTTCGTCTCGCAGCAGACGCAAATGCCATGAATGGAGTGCCAAAGCTCTGCTTTGGCGCGTCAAAGCAGAGCTTTGACACTCCGGAGTTTGGAACGTAACAGCCCTGCCTCCTGAGAGGGGCAAAGGGTTCACCCATCAATTTCATCACCTGCGCTTTCAGAGCGCACAACATCGAATAAGGAGCAATATCATGAAACTCAACAAGAATATGACACGCACCCTGCTGACCGGATTAGTCGGCCTGACACTCATCGGCGGCCTCGTTGCGGGCTGCCAACTGTTTGACACGAATTCGTCATCGCTGACCGCGCCGACGGCCGAGACCGTTCGCCCGGAGAATTTCATTATCGGGAGCGCCGACAGCGATCAATGGGGCGGACAGTATAGCAAGGACAACACCTATTTTATGGTCAATATTCCCGTGACCGGCGCGGTCAAGGTGGAATACACGATCACCGGCGGCGCCACCTACGCGCTCTTCGTGGACACGACCACGCCGACGAAATGGGAAATCGGCTTGAAGACGGTGGATGGCGTGACCGACACCCTCCAAAGTGTCTGCGTCACCTACACCGACGGCGTCCCGTTTGCCAGCGTTCCGGCAGATGCGACCACTTCTACGCAGCATCAGGCTGCCCATTATCTGCGCAAACTCGAAAACGGCACGGAAAACTGGTGGCCGATTGACGCCGCGTTTGCCTTTGCGGGCGAAACGAAGACGGTCTGCGTCCTGATTGATGGCGTGGTGCAGGGCGCGGACGTGGCCGGCCCGTTCCCGAAAGCGACTGCGCCAGTAACACCCGCGAGAGATGTGCGTATCTTTGTGACGCAATCCACTTATACCGGTAACCTCGGTGGTGTCAGCGGCGCGAATGTGAAATGCCAGAGTGATACGAACGCGGCGGGCTTGACAGGCTACACGATCAAGGCGATTATTTCGGACTCAAGCCAGAACGCGAAGGATGTGCTGCCCGCCGCGCAGCAGACGCTTCCCGTATATCGGTTGGATGGCACAACGCAGATTGCTACGAATTGGGCAGCCTTGTGGAATGCAGTGACAACACCACTTAACAATAGCATTACAGACACCTGGGCTTGGATATGGACAGGTACCTGGGACAGTGGAACCGTTACTCCGAACACATGCGCTAATTGGACAGCAAACAGTGGCAATGGAGAATACGGACGGCCTGATAGAACCGATTTTTGGATCAGAGAATTTGACGACTCTTGTAGTAGTAATTCTTTGAGCCTATATTGTATCGCCTACTAATTGATAAAGAAAGTGGTGAAATGCGTGGTGTAAATACCATATATAATTGAAGATAACGGATGTGGTGTCAGATGATTGTGGAGACAGTTTGTTTAGAACAGCACGTTGTCATTGAAGATGATTTTGAAGCTCGCGTCTATTTAGCCCTCAAGTAAGTTAAGAAGTTGTAATCAGTTATTCAGAACCGTTGACCCCACCGATAGGAGTGTCAAATCTCGATTTGACAGCGAAATCAAGATTTCGCACTCCTGTTAATTGTTCAGCTCGAGCGAATAATGCTATATTACAAACGACTCATTTGCACACGCCCGGATGAACGTTGTGGCGTTCATTTTCGCCGAAACACATCAAACGGGACGTGTGACGTACATGGGAGAAAATTATGAGCAAAAGAATCGCACTCACTTTTGATGATGGTCCATCAGATAAGACGATAAAATTACTGGAAATTCTGGATGGCTTTGGCATAAAAGCCACATTTTTTGTTGTCGGCAAAAATCTTGAAAAAGTTGATTTTAATGCGGTGTATTCCAATACGTTGGCTGAAAGAAAAATACAATCTCCTGAGAAGGTTGTAGATAATGCTAAAAATTTCTCTGATGAAGAACTGGCGGCAAATTGTAATACGCTAAAGAATCAATTGAAAAGTGGTCACATGATTGGCAACCATTCAATGACTCATCCGTGGAGGAAAGACTCTCAGGGGAATGGGTTGGAGAATCTTGTTCTAGATGACATCCTCAAAGAATTGATTGGCTGTCAGAATGCTGTTTATAAGCAGTCTGCTGAACGAGAATATACCCCTCGATTCTTTCGAGCGCCAGAATATCATTCCGTGAAGACCATAATTACGAAAAATAACTCCCAATTGGGTTTTGTTAAGATCTGTGAGGCTTATGAGTGTAACGACAGCGACTACGACGACAAAAGTTATGATTCGAGTACTTCAGCGGAGCATATCAAAAATAAATACATTGAGGCGTTTAAATCGGAGAATGATTGTATTGTCCTTTCTCATGACAGTCCGGTGGCAACGAATCTCGTGAAAGGGGTTGGGGATGCGCTTAACTTGCTTACGAAAAACAGTGATGGTTCTTTCACCTATCAAGAAAATGGCGTGCGTTATGGGATTGAATTTGTAAGAATCGACGAATACTATGGCAAACACAACCGCTTGGCCCAAGGAGACTTTTTGTTAAAAGGGCAAAGACTCTCATCAAGCAATCGTCAATTTGAACTTGTTTTTCAAGGGGATTCAAACGTTGTTGTATATAGTCCCAATGGCGTGGCGGCATGGAATGGAGATGCAGAGATTTATAAAGCGATTGGCCAACACCCTTGTCAACTTAAAATTGATAAAATTGAATTAACCAGTGATGGTATATTGCAGGTTATTCAGAGGAATCAACCTTATGTTTGGAAAAAAGAAGTGAGTAGCTTTCAACTTGCTGATAATGGAAAACCAGTTGTAACCCATATAAATGGAACCGTTGAGTATGTGTAAATTGTGTTATTTTGTGGTTTAGACATTATCACGAATAACGCGACCGACGATCTATCCACTTTTCTGTCAGAAGTTCCTCCTCAAATATCCCAGTCAGGGTTTCAATCCCTGACTGGGGCGCGTTCCCTGCGCTGGCCGCGTTTCGCCGCCAAAAAATCCTTGACAATCCTCATGCGTTTCGGCAAAAGGCGATGATGGATGGTTCGTTGTGAAAAAACCTCTCAGATCAAGGAGGATAGCGGCATGTTAGACGCAAAATTCAGCGTTGACCAGACACATCTCGATTTTTTGAATCATTACCGGCAATACGGTTTCAAAAACCGCAGCATGATGGTGCGAACGGCGTTGGATCATCTGAAAGCCGACATCGAAGCGGCGCGGCTGAGTCAATCCGCCAAGTTGTACGCGGAGCTGTATGCGGAGGAGAGTGAACTGCGCGATCTCGCTGAGGCGGCGATACGCGAGTGGCCGGAATGACGACAGTTCTTCAACGCGGCATGATTATTGACGTGAATCTCGAGCCGACGCAAGGCGCGGAAAAAGGGAAAATTCGCCCATGTGTCATTGTGACGAACGATGTGTATAATGAGCGCGTCCCTGTTATTCAAGTCGTGCCGATTACGGAATGGAACGAGAAAAAGGCGCGAATCGTGACGAATGTTGATATTCAGCCTTCTTCGACGAACGGCTTAACGAAACGTTCCTTAGCGGATTGCCTGCAAACTCGTCCGATTGACCATCGCGTTCGACTGGTCAAGATTCGCGGCATGATTGCCCCGGACGCGCTCAGACAGATTGATATGGCCTTGCGGATTGTTTTTGCGCTGCCATAGCAGGCGCGTTCGGGTTGCCTTTCCGCCACGTATCCCGTCCCAATATCCTCTCGTCACACTTCCCCTGCCTGAGGCCAGGCGCTCGCCATCCGATGCCGACGCGGACGGAATACACCGGCATCTTGCGGCTGACTTGCTTGAATTCNAATGGGGCGGACAGTATAGCAAGGACAACACCTATTTTATGGTCAATATTCCCGTGACCGGCGCGGTGAAGGTGGAATACACGATCACCGGCGGCGGCGCCTACGCGCTCTTCGCGGACACTGCCACGCCGACCAAATGGGAAATCGGCTTGAAGACGGTGGACGGCGTGACCGACACGCTGCAACGCGTCTGCGTCACCTATACCGACGGCGTCCCGTTTGCCAGCGTTCCGGCAGAGGCGACGACTTCCAAGCAGCATCAGGCCACGCATTATCTGCGCAAGCTCGATTCCGGCACGGAAAACTGGTGGCCGACAGATACCGCATTCGGCTTTGCTGGCGAGACGAAAACCGTCTGCGTCGTCACGGATGGCGTGGTGCAGGGGGAAGAAGTGGCCGGCCCGTTCCCGAAAACGCCTGCGTTAGCCAATGCTGCGCCAGTGGCAACCGTATCCGGCTCAACGTTCTGTGGTTTAGGCTCATGTTATGGGATTTACACCTATACCGATGCGGAAGGCGATGCAGAGGGAACGTCGCTGTATCAATGGTATGTCGCAGATGACGCCAGCGGCACGAACGCGACAGCGATTTCGGGAGCAACAGGAAGAGACTTTATTGGAAGAGCGGATCCCCTTAAATATTATCAGTTTCGAGTGACGCCGGTAGCGGTCAGCGGTACGAGTCCGGGCAGCACGGCGGTCAGCGCGTGGATGTCGGGGATGTAACATGTTTTGATGTCGCAATAACACTCATAAACTATAAATTTATTCTCTACTCTGCACCGTATTATATAAGGAGATCATACTATGACAATGAATCTTACAGGACAAGAACAGGAAAAGAATTTAGGGAGTTGGTGGACATCCTTACTGAGTTTTGGAATGAAGGCTGTCGGCACTGTCGTCAGTCAATATCTTCCCATGTCCACTGAGATCAATCAAGGGGATACAGTCAAGAAGTCTCAAAGCCACTTAGGGCCCATAGACTTTACAAGAACCGAAATAATTACGAGCAATACTCGCTCAACAGTGACGAAAACTGCAAAAAACAGAGAGAATTTTCCAGTGATGCTTTCCGTTGCATCTACCAGCAGCAATGGCTCTCCTTTGCTTAAAGAGTTGATTTTACTTCCCAACGAGGAGAAAGACGTCAGCACGGAGTTAGATGATAATTTGACCGGGACATTGTCATGGGCGAAATTCGACAAAAATAGCGGTATTTCTAAAAGAACTACGAGAGACAATATTTCCAGTCGAACCATGTTATCTGTAAAAGACTGGGGTCCCAAAAATCCAATTTTTATGTTTAATAAGGGTCTCAAGTTGTCGCGTAACGATGCAAATAATTTTTTTGCTTTAGACGTTACCGAAGAAGGCGAAACGTATTATGACATTGAAATCATGGTTGTTGATGGCTATGGGAGTGTATATGATTTTGGTCTTTTTGATGTTGAATATGGTACAGCCTTTGCGGTGCAATATCCCGATGAATTAGATCAGATATTGCCGATTCCGAGAGTGACGATATGGGCGAGCTGCGGAAAAAAGAAATATGAGGAGATGCTTCGGCTTGCCGTTAAATAATGGCACAGACGGCGCAAATATGATGTTTGCGCCGCCTTTTTCCTCACGGAATCATATCAACATCAGTGAAAGAGGAGGGCGATTATGGCAATACTGTATGGGCATGCTGTCAAGATTGACTGGCTTGGCGCCGATCACACATACGTCACCAGCAGCGACGGAGGGAAATGGGGCTGTTGGGGCGGCTGCGATGGAGGAGAGGTGATCTGTTCCGGGACAGGTTCATCGAAACAGGCCAATTGTTTATCGCAGAATTCATCTCATGCAGGGCTGATCTATGCTGTTACCGGCGTATGTCATCAAACGGCAAACAGGATTTTATCCCCTGCCAAAGTAATTGTTCGCGAGGCGCGCGGGTATTGGGCATCGGTCATATTGTATGGGACATACGGAACAAGCGGCGTTCTACAGTTTATCGAATGGAAAATCCGACAAATGTCTTGTAGAAAGCAAGGCGGGGATTTTGCGCCTGGAATGTCTGAACTGGCATTGTCGCCTGACCCGATGCTTGCTGACTATCTTAATCGCGTCGAGGCGATCTATGCCAACGCTATCGAGAAAAAAACCATTGCAGAATTCGATGCTGATGAAAATGCCGAGTGTTTAGCTCAAGAACTTGAAGCAATGGCGGATTACAGGCTCGGCGCAGCAAAGAATGCAGCACATATCACGGACTTGCAGAAACGCCAGAAACAACTTCTTCACGAAAAAAAGGTTCTTGATGTCAAGCTAATCGGCAAAGATATTTCTGCCGCTGCGTATGCAGAAGAAATTCATTGTTTAGTAATGACCTTTATGAAAGAGAACGCGGCGTTATTGGGGGAAACGGTTTATAATCAGTTATTGGGGATGCCATCTGATAGCGACTTTCAACTTATTGATGCCAATATTTTATCAATGTATCATCCGAGATAACGACCACGCAAAATCGTAATCGTCTTCTGCGTAAACGGCCAGGCGCGTTTCGGGCGTCTGGCCGACGCTTTTCCGCCAGAACATCCTCGTCAAACACCCCTGCCAGGGTTTCGAACTCTGACAGGGGCGCGTTTCCTGCGCTGGCCGCCGTGCCGCCCGCGTGTTCGAGAGAACATCATTTTCACCTCATAATGCGCGAAGCAAACGATCATATTCGGCATGGGATCCAATCCAAAACCAGAGCATATCGTTTCCCTGTCTGATACCGAGCGCTCGCCATCCGATGCCGACGCGGACGGAATACACCGGCATCTTGCGGCTGACTTGCTTGAATTC
>DF820460.1:57039-65121 GCA_000739515.1 Candidatus Moduliflexus flocculans | reverse complement strand
GCGCTCGCCATCCGATGCCGACGCGGACGGAATACACCGGCATCTTGCGGCTGACTTGCTTGAATTCCAGGCCAGGATGCGACGGATTCTGTTTCCACAGCCGATAATTTTTTCGGGCAAGCTGCTGAATCCGTTCTGGCAATACGCGGAAACAGGCGATAAAATCGGGCGTCAGGCGCGATGTCATAACTCGTCGAACCCCATTTCCACCGCGCGTCCGGCCTGATCATCTTGCAAGGCTTTCAGCGCCAATTGTTCCAGCAACGGCTGGGAGGCGGCAAACGTCGTGTCCCAATTCAACTCCCATTCCAGTTCTTGCAGCCATTGTTCGGCAAGATCGTCTTGCAATGCCTCTGGCAAAATCATCGCTTGTTCGAAGGCTCGTTCTAACAGTGCGGTCATGCGTCCTTCCTCCCTTGTGTGAGGCGGCGTTATGTCTTTGGTGAATGCCATCACGTATTTTCCAGCGATGTGATCGCTTGTCAAGAAAAATTCTTTTGCGGCATGAGATGAACGCATGTTCGGCAGTCAGGCGCGATTTTGGCGTCTGTCCGTCGTTGTTTTTGCGCCAGAACATCCTCGTCACGCGCCCCTCTCAGGGGCGCGTTCCCTGCGCTGGCCGCCGTGCCGCCGCGTTTCCCCGCCAAAAAATCCTTGACAAATCTCGTTCGTTCCACCATCTTTCGTATCAGGAGGTGGTCGTTATGCAAGCGTATTGTATCCAAACGGTTGTCACGCAGGTCGGCACCATGACGTTGAAGAATGTGCCGTTTCGACCAGGAGAGGAAGTTGAGGTCATCATCATGCGGCGCATGCCGCAGCCGTCGCCCGCCCAGAATGATGCGCCGCTGCAGGGCATGGTACGCGCGTATCATGATCCGACCGCTCCGGTTGCGGAAGTAGATTGGGAGGCATTGACGTGATTCTGCTCGATACGCATATCTGGATCTGGTGGGTTGATGGGCATCCGCATCTCCCGGAAGATTGCCGCGCCTTCATTCAGCGCCATATTCCAACGGGGCTGGGCGTGAGCGTGATTTCCTGCTGGGAAGTGGCCAAGCTTGTCGAATATCGGCGGCTTGATTTGGCCTGCCCTGTCGAGGAATGGCTTGATCAGGCGGTGCAATATCCCGGCATGCAGTTATTGGATTTGACGCCGCGCATCGCAGTCGAATCTACGCAGCTTCCGGGCGAGTTTCATCGCGATCCGGCAGATCAGTTGATTGTTGCCACGGCTCGCGTCTTTGATTGTCCGTTAGTAACGGTTGACGCTCGCCTGCTTGCGTATCCTTACGTCAACACGCAACGATGATTGTCCATGCCTGAGCCAAAACATCCTCGTCACATTTCCCTTGTCAGGATTGCAAACTCTGACAGGGGCGCGTTCCCTGCACTGGACGCCGTGTTTCTCCGTCCAAAAAATCCTTGACAATCCTTATGCGCGCGAACAGACTGTTTTTCGTTGTGCGGGATGGAGTGTTTTTGCATCACTGAAAGGAGCGATTCAGATGTTATTATTCGACTTAGAACGAGAAATGGCGCCGCTCAGCCGGAACGAAAAATTCGAACTGATGCGGTATCTGCTTGATCTGATTGCGACTGGCGATGATTATTCCCGTTCAGTCACCTCGTCAGATGCCGGCACAATCAGCGAGATGTCTTCAGATGTTTTGATGAAGCCGTCGTCAGAGGCATGGCAAACGATGTTGGCCTCGGAAGCCATGCTGCGCCACGACTGGGAACGTCCGGAGGAAGACCTCGCATGGGCGCATTTATAAAAGGCGATATTGTCGTCGTGCCATTTCCCTTTTCTGATTTGACGAATCACAAGAAGCGCCCGGCGTTAGTGCTGGCAACCATGACGGGGGATGATGTGATTTTATGCCAGATCACCAGCAAATCGGTTGCTGATGCGTATGCGCTGCCACTCTCTGATGCAGACCTGGCGCAAGGCGCGTTGCAGCAGGAAAGCAATATTCGCCCGAATCGCCTGTTTACCGCAGATTCTCGAATTATTGTGCGGCGAGTCGGCGTCTTAGCTCCGCCAACACTTCACGACGCGCTTGAACGCGTCATTCGCCTTCTGACGGCATAAGAAGTCATCTGTTGGCTATTCAAGCGTTTTGGATATCGGGCCGTTGCGTTTCCCGCCAGAACATCCTTGGCATACCTCGCCAGACACGCCGCATCTTCTTTGCCTCGAAACACCCTGCCGCATTCTACTTGACAAAGTATGCCTGCTTTATGTAGTGTTGTCCTCTCAAGGAGGAAAATATGACAGAATCACTGGTCAACACCGTTCAGACGCCTTTGCCGAACCTTGCGCTTGACAGACGCGCATTTTCAATCTCGTCATCATTCGATGCGTCAGAGGAGACGCGCTATTGGTGGGCGCAATCGCCGGAAGAACGGCTGTGTCACATCGAACGCCTGCGACGGATCAACTATGGAAATCAGGCTGCCGTCCGACTTCAAAGAGTTCTTGAGATTGCTCCACGCGCACCACGTTGAGTATCTCCTGATTGGCGGGTATGCCGTTGGCTATCATGGGTATCCGCGAGCGACCAATGATATGGATATTTGGATCGCCGCCCGCCCTGAGAATGCTGCGCGGATGGTGTCCGTGCTTCAAGAATTCGGGTTTCATCCGCCGGAGTTATCGCCGGAACTCTTTTTATCAGACCATATTATTCGCATGGGGTATCCGCCGATCCGCATCGAAATCACGACGACAATTTCCGGCGTTCAGTTCGATGAATGCTATCCCGCACGAATTTTGTCCGTGCTTGATGGAATTGAGGTGTCGTTGATTGATTTGGAGAATCTCAAGCGCAATAAACGCGCCAGCGGACGACATAAAGACCTTGATGATCTGGAACATCTTCCATAACAATACGGTGTTCTGATCGTTGCATTCTTCGCACGTCAAGATGGAATACGTATCACTCCATCTGTTCAGGCGGCTGGAGATCTCTTTTTTTGCGCCAGACGCGCCCCGCCGTCCCGTCCGCTTTTCCGCCAGAAAATCCTAGACTTTTTCGGATATGCAGAACATCCGATGATTCATGCCAGCAAAAGATATTTTTCATGACCTTGTGAAACGAGCCTTGCAGCAAGATGGATGGACGATTACCCATGATCCGTTATTCATGGAGTGGGGCGAGGCCGAAATCTATGTGGATTTGGGCGCGGAAAGACTGCTTGCCGCTGAGAAAGGCCAGCAGAAAATTGCGGTCGAAGTCAAAAGCTTTCTTGCGCCGTCCGTGATGTCCGAATTTCACGCCGCTGTCGGACAATATATTGATTAGCGAACGGTGTTGGAGGCAGAAGAGCCGGAACGTCGTCTCTATTTAGCGATTTCCAACGATGTGCATCAATCGTTCTTTCAACGTCCGTTCGCGCAGCGGGTTGTCACGAACAACCGGATTGCGCTGCTTGTCTATCATATTCAACAGGAGGCGATTATCCGATGGCTCGAATAGCCGATTACCCCATCTATATCGAAGAAATTTTGCGAAACTACGGGCAATACACCCCGGCGTATGGCGATGTTGAAGTGGAAACGGTCATTGACCGCGAGCAGCAGCATTATCAATTGCTGACGGTGGGATGGAATAAAGATCGCCGCGTGTGGGGGTGCATCGTGCATATCGACATCAAAGGCCAGAAAATCTGGGTGCAGCATGACGGCACGGAAGAAGGCGTCGCGAATCTGCTCGTGGAAAAAGGCGTGCCGAAACAGGATATTGTGTTGGCGTATCATGCTCCCTATAAGCGGCAATATACCGGATTTGCGGTTAATTGAACGCCGGACGTCAGGCGCGATGTCATCGTTCGTCGAATCCCATCTCCACCGCGCGTCCGGCCAGATTGTCTTGCAACGCGTTCAGCGCCAATTGGTTCCAGCAGCGGCTGGGAGGCGGCAAAGGCCGCATTCCATTCCAGTTCTTGCAGCCATTGCGCGGCAATGTCGTCTTGCAATGCCTCAGGCAAGACCCTTGCGTGTTCGAAGGCTCGTTCTAACAATGCGGTCATGCGTCATTCCTCCCTTATGTGAGGCGGCGTTATGTCTTTTGTAAATGCCATCGCGTATTTTCCAGCGATGTGATCGCTTGTCAAGAAAAATTCTTTGTGGCATGAGATGAACGCATATTCGGCAGTCAGACGCGATTTGGGCGTCTGTCCGTCGCTGTTTTTGCGCCAGAACATCCTCGTCACGCGCCTCTGTCAGGGGGGGCAAACTCTGGCAGGAGCTGGGCTGTGAAGTTCTCTGGTTTTTCGTGTATTTGCGAAGGCACGTATCCTGGGCAGCCTTATCCGAACATGGCTGCTCGAGGTACGTATCCGCCAATCAAACGTTGCGAAAACAGGAGTACTACTACACCGTTTCAGTAATTTTTAGGAGTGCGACATCTTGATTTCGCCCGTCAAATCAAGATATCGTACTCCTAAGAATTCATGCAACAGTGTCGTACATCGAGCCATGAATTTTTATAGGAGTGCATACGTGAGCGTGTCTCGCAAACTGACGTGTGCGCTCCTGTTAGTAGAAATTTATGACTCCGTGTCGTTGATGTGTTGATCGCGAGTTCGACAATTGCGTCATCCAGCATTGTCATCGGGGCAGGTGCGCCTCATGAGATTATCGTTCTTGAAGCACTTGCAATTCAGCATCAGTCCGGCGCAAGTGGTTGGCAATCGCCAACGCTAACTGCGCGAATACCTGCACGCCGATCTCGGCGTCGGCCTGCGTTTGCTCATCAAAACGGGCGCGCGAGAGCGCATACAGTTCTGTTGAAACCTTGGCTTCCACATCTGCGGAGCGGACGCCTCGGTCGAGAAATGAAAGTTCGCCGAAAAAATTCCCTTGCCCGACTGTTGTTAAATGGTGGCGTTTGCCGCCTTCTAATGGCAACATTATGCGCACGCTGCCGCGGCGCACAAGAAATATCTCATCGTCTTGATCGCCTGCGGAGAAGACTTTTTGACCAGGTTGCAGGGAAACTTCCCGCAAACACGCGCTAATTTTCGATAGCGTGGCGTCATCAAAACTGCGAAACAATTCAAAATCGCGAACTCCTAAGAGCGGTTCTTCGCCATTTTTCGTCAGTCCCGCGCTCGCTAAAATCCGTTCCTCGATCCATTCCAAGGCGCTGTCAAGGGTTTCTGCAACCATCACGCCGCCGCTTTCCCCAACAACTCCCAATTGCGCCAAATAATGTTCAAAGTTGCGCTGATCCAGCAGTGCGGAGGGCATGCCGCTGAAAAGAAGCTGGCCATCGCGCTTTGCCAGCCGCGCTTGCATCTGCTCGAACAAATGCGCCGCTGTATAATCCATAGACTGCACGCGGCGCATATCGAGAAGGATGAACCGCTTTGAGAGCAAATCCGGCTCTAATTGGGAAAAAAGCTGGTCGGTCGTACCAAAAAAGAGATTGCCCTGCAATTCGCAAAAGACCCCCTGTTCGCCGAGTTGGGCAAGCATCTCGCGTTCATGAGCCAACCGCCGGGTTTTCGACGAGACTTGATTAAGATAGGCTTTCCGTCGAATCACCGTGCCGTGAACCTGATCGCGGATAAACAGCAAAATGGCGCAGGCCACGCCGACGCCGGATGCCGCAATTAAATCAACCGTCACCGCAACGATAATCACGACCATAATCACCGCGAAATCTACTCGACCGGCGGGATACCGCCATAACCGGAACATTTGCCGGTCGAACATGCGTCCGGCAACCACAAGCATGATGCCGGCCAACGCGCCGAGCGGCACCCAGGCGATCATCCATTGAAAGATCACTAATGTCAGAATCACGCCGACTCCTTCAGCAATGCCGGAACGTGGCGTCCGCCCGCCGCTGCTGACGTTGACTAACGATGGCCCCATTGTCCCGGCGCCAGGCATTCCGCCTAACAAACATGCACCAAGATTTCCCAAACCTTGCCCGATCAATTCGCGGTTCGAATTGTGCCGCTTCTGCGTCAGTGCATCTAAGACGACGCAGGTTTTCAGGGTATCAATGGAAAGCAGAATCGAAAGCGTTAACGCAGGAATCAGCACCAGCTTGATCATGGCGGTATCAATCGCGAAAAACCCCTGTGCGCGGCTCAAAATCGTGTTAAAAAAGCCGCCAGATGCTTGCAACGAGCCGATCACCAGCGGGTTATTTTCAAGCGTGCGCAAGGCTGGCACAAACGGCGTCAGTGCCCAGTATGTCGCCATGCCAGCGATCAGCCCTAAAATGCCGGACGGAATTTTTTCCGTCAGGCGCGGCGCGAACAACATGACAACAATCGTGATGACACCAACCACTAACCCCGGCCATTTCCAAAGCGTTGGCGATAACAGGCCATGCAAAAGGGGCGTGTCTTTCGGTAAGCCAAATAACTTGGGGAGTTGCCCTAAAATAATAATCACGGCGACGCCCGAAAGGTAGCCGCTGACGACCGGATAAGGAATGAATTTGATCAACTTGCCGCCGCCTAATGCGCCATAGCCAATTTGCAGGAGCGCAGAAAACAGCGCCGCCAATGCTAACGAGGCGACGATATTGTCTGGAGCGAGCTTCGTTCCGGTCTGTCCTGCAATGAGGCTGGTCGCCAATGCGGAAAGCACGGCGGCAGCGGGAGCGCAGGGCGCGGAGATGAGGCCGTCAGTTCGACCGAAGAGCGGCGCAAGCAGGCCAATGGCTGCCGCGCCAATCGCCCCGGCCACCGCGCCCTGGCCGACGTATTCGCGCCCTAAAATCGTATAAACCAACACGCCAAACGCAATAGACGACGGCAACGCAACCAGCATCGCCGTGAGGCCACCTAACAGATCGCCACTTAATGACGTTGTTTCAGAGAGAGAACCTTTTGGTTGATGACTCATGCTGATATTCCTCCTTGCATTTGCATGATGGATAACAGGAGCAACCTTTTACCATAGTCTTCTGAGATTTACAAGTCGTCTGACTTTTTGTCAACTATTTTGATGTTGGGGATGGCGTTAAAGCCGCTTAGCTGGCGAGCATCTCATATAGCAATCGTGTTTGAAAAATCGAACCCGTCGAGACGCCCCCAAGGAGCGTCTCTGCAATGGATTATCCTAAATATGCCTTGCGCACTTCTTCGCTGTGGAGCAGGTCTTCGCCTTTGCCGGATAACATGACGCTGCCGGTTTCGATGACGTAGGCGTAATCGGCGACTTTCAGCGCGGCGAGGGCGTTTTGTTCGATCAGGAGGATCGTCAACCCTTGTTGGTGGATGGTGCGGATAATATTAAAAATATCTTCAACAAGTTTCGGCGCAAGGCCGAGGCTCGGTTCATCCAGCATCAGCAACGACGGGCGTGTCATCAGGCCGCGTCCGACGGCAAGCATCTGCTGTTCGCCGCCGGAGAGCGTGCCGGCGCTCTGGCGGTGGCGTTCCCGCAGGCGCGGGAACAGGTCGTACACCCATTCGACATCCTTCTGAATTTCGGCGTCGTCTTTGCGAGCATACGCGCCGAGCCGCAGATTTTCATACACCGTTAAATTCGGGAAAATTCGGCGGCCTTCGGGAATCATGGCGATGCCGCGCTTGACGATTTCATGTGTTGGCAGGCGCAGCAGCGGCGCGTCTTTGAAACGGATGTCGCCCGATTTGGCGGGAATCAGGTTGCAGATCGCTCGCAGCAGCGTGCTTTTGCCTGCGCCGTTCGCGCCGATCAAGGTGACGATTTTACCCTCCGGCGCGTTTAATGAAACGCCTTTCAGGGCGTGAATTCCGCCATAATAGACATGCAGATCGTTAATGGATAGCATCGGCTTCCGCTCCTAAATATGCTTCAATCACTTTCGGATTTGTTCGAATTTCCTGCGGTATCCCTTCCGCGATGGTCACGCCGTAATCAAGCACGAGAATGCGCTGGCAGATTCCCATGACAACTTTCATATCGTGTTCGATGAGCAGAATCGTCAACTGAAATTCTCGCAAAATGCGCTGAATAAAGTGCATCAAATCCTCTGATTCCTGTGGATTCATCCCCGCCGCCGGTTCGTCTAACAGTAGGAGTTTCGGGCGCGTTGCCAACGCGCGGGCGATTTCTAAGCGGCGTTG
>DF820460.1:55147-56890 GCA_000739515.1 Candidatus Moduliflexus flocculans | reverse complement strand
CCGGTTCGTCTAACAGTAGGAGTTTCGGGCGCGTTGCCAACGCGCGGGCGATTTCTAAGCGGCGTTGCTCGCCATAGGGCAGGCTTCCGGCCTGATCGTGTTTGCGGTGCGCCAACCCGACCGTATCCAGCAAGCGCAGCGCGTCGGCGGCCATCGCGCGTTCTTCTTGCGCATACCAGGGAAGCCGGAACACTGCGCTTAACGGATCGGATTTCAGATGCAGATGTTTTGCCAGCATGACGTTATCAAGTACGGACAGACTGTTAAACAGCCGGATGTTTTGAAACGTCCGCGCAATCCCTTTGCGCGTGATCTGATGCGGTTTCAGGCCGGAAATCCGTGCGCCTTCGAAATAGGCCGCGTTCTGTGTCGGCGCATAGACGCCGGTAATCATGTTGAATACCGTCGTTTTACCCGCGCCGTTCGGCCCGATCAGCCCGACTAATTCACCAGGCACAAGCGTGAGCGAGAAATTATTGACCGCGATCAAGCCGCCGAACCGCATCACAAGCCGGTCACAAGATAAAAGAGTGTTTTGCTGCATAACTTATCAATCGTGACGTGCGAGGTTTATCGTCCATAACGATTCACAATCCAGACTCCTGAAATAACAAAAAATCCTCCAAATATCTGAAAAAGGCACAACGGCTCATGTAACAACAGAATCGCCGCAATCGCAGTGACAACCGGCTGCAAAAGCAGCGTTGATGACACAATCGTCGCCGGTAAATGCCCTAACGCAAAATTGACAAACATGTAACCGCCAACTTGCGTGACAAGCGCCCCACAGAAAATCCAGGCGTATGTCGGCCAGGGATAGCCGAAGAAGGGCTGACGCAGCGCGAGAGCGATGACCAATAAACATCCCATGCTGCCAAGCGCGGCGAGCCACCACGAGACAAACGTATTCAGGCCGTTCCGCGCCTGTTCGGTTGTCAGAAAAAATCCGGCATAAAAGAAACCAGCGCCTAATGATAACAGGCTGCCGATAATCACTTCTCGTCCCGCATGAAAATCGCTGTTCAGCAAAATCGCCGCTCCGCTAAGGGAGATCATCAGGCCGATCCAGAACAGCGGACGCAGGCGCTGATGAAAAAATACAACGCTTCCCAGCCCGACCCAGAGCGGCGCGGTATTCGCTAAAAAGGTCGCATTGGCAGCGGAGGTCATAAACACCGCGGTATTCCAGAAGGCTAAATCGCCTGCAAAACACGCTCCGGCGGCAAGTGCGAACCACGCAGCGCGTTTCGATGTTATTGGGTGGCGGCGCACTTGCGCGTTCAATGGAATCGCAAAGATAACGACCGCCGTCAACATGCGGTAAAATCCGTTCACTGCACCAGGAGCTTCAGCAAAGCGAACGAAAATCGCGCTCATTCCTAATCCGAATAGTCCTGAAAAAAGCGCGAGATATGCGAGCGCTGTCGGAGAGAGCAGTTGAGATTGTAGGTTTTTTAACGATAATCCCATGTTACGATCTCTTCAAAAACCAATCCCAACTAAACTCTTTCTCTCCCATCAAGCCTTTGCGGGCGAACAGAATCACGACAAGCAGCAGCGCGGAGAAAAAGACCATGCGCAGCCCTGGCACGATATTATCGAGCGGGCGCAACGTTTCCATCAACACGGCGAAGACGCTCGCCGCCACGACCGTGCCGGAAATCGAGCCTAAGCCGCCGACCACGATAATCATTAAAATTTGATAGGTCAGTGTCGGCGTGAACGTTTTGGGATCAATCGTCG
>DF820460.1:41265-55100 GCA_000739515.1 Candidatus Moduliflexus flocculans | reverse complement strand
CCGACCACGATAATCATTAAAATTTGATAGGTCAGTGTCGGCGTGAACGTTTTGGGATCAATCGTCGTAATCAGATTTGCCAGCAGCCCGCCGCCGATTCCGGCAAAAAACGCGCCGACGAATACCGCAAGAATTTTATGCGTGAAGAGGTTGACGCCCATTGCTTCGGCAGCGACTTCGTTTTCGCGGATGCTTTTCAGGGCGCGGCCATAGCTGGAATCCACGAGGCGCTTGATGAAAAAAATCGTAAACATTGCCCAGCCCCAACTCCAATATAAATTCGTATATTCCGGGATATTTTTCAGCCCTAACGCGCCGTTGGTGATGGTTTTCATGTTGGTAAAGGCGACGCGGATAATTTCGGCAAAACCGAGCGTGGCGACCGCGAGATAGTCCCCTTTCAGGCGCAGCGTTGGCACACCGATAATCAGCCCAAAGATCGCGGACACGATTCCCGCCGCAAGCAGCGCCGGCAGAAACGGCAGCGTCATCGTGTCGAGCGGCTTCATAATCGGCTCGATAAAAAAGATCGTCGCTTTCAGCTCCGGACTGAGCGTCAGAATCGCGGTGACATACGCGCCGACC
Source organism: Candidatus Moduliflexus flocculans (assembly GCA_000739515.1). Taxonomy (GTDB): domain Bacteria; phylum Moduliflexota; class Moduliflexia; order Moduliflexales; family Moduliflexaceae; genus Moduliflexus; species Moduliflexus flocculans. The sequence continues at coordinate 54,515 of DF820460.1, read as the reverse complement.
GCCATGAATCCGGCGTGGCCTAACGAAAATTGGCCGGAAAAGCCATTAATCAGGTTCATGCTGACACCGAGAATCGTGTAAATGGCGCACAAATTCATGATGCGCAGGATGTAGGCGTTCAAGTTATGTTGCGCCCACGCGAAGCCGAGAAAAATGATAACTGTCGCGACAAGCGAGAGGATGAAATTCAGTGGTTTCCGTTCCATATCACACCTTCTCCGCAATGTTTTCGCCGATGATTCCGGTTGGTTTCACTAAGAGGATGAACAATAGGATGACGAACGCAAAGGCGTCGCGATAGCCCGACAAATCAGGGAAAAAGGCGACCAACAGAATTTCCATCAGGCCGAGCAGAAAGCCGCCGATCATCGCGCCCGGAATGCTGCCGATGCCGCCGAGCACTGCCGCGACAAACGCCTTCAAGCCGGGAATCAAGCCCATCAGCGGATAAACCGCCGGATAACGCAGCGCCCACAAAATGCCGCCGACCGCCGCTAATGTCGAGCCAATCGTAAAGGTCAACGCCACGATATGATCCACATTAATTGCCATTAACCGCGCCGTTTCGAAATCTTTGGACACCGCCCGCATCGCCATCCCTTGTTTCGTGCGATAAATCAAATACGACAGCGCAATCAGCAGCACGACCGTGATGAGCGGAATCATCAACATGGAGGTTTGAGCGAGAATACCGCCGATGTTCACCATTTTGGTGAACATCGGCGGTGTGACCTGATTGAACCCTTTCGGGCGTCCACCGAAAATCACGGTGGCGAGGTTTTCCAATAGAAACGAGACGCCGATAGCCGAAATTAAGGCCGAAATGCGCGGCGCGTTCCGCAAGGGTTTATAGGCGACCTGGTCTATGGATAAGCCGAGCAGCGCAGTCAGCAGCACCGCCAGTGGAAACGAAACATACCAGGGGAGGCTGAACATGCTGACACCGAAGAATGCGAAATAAATCGCCATCATAAAGATGTCGCCGTGCGCGAAGTTAATCAGGCGCAAAATCCCGTACACCATCGTGTAGCCAATCGCGATCAGCGCGTACAGGCTGCCAAGCGAAATGCCGTTCACGAAATGCTGAAGAAAGAGTTGAAATGTCATGCCGCACCAAAGGGAAAATTAAACCTCACAGGTGTTCAAAACCTGTGAGGTTTTTTTGACGATTATTACGGATTGACTGTTGTCACGTATTTGAATTTGCCGCCTTCGACGCCAAGAATCACAGCGCTTTTAATCGGATCGCCGTTTTCATCGAAGGTGATCACGCCGGTCACGGCTTCGTGATTCTTGAATTGCACGAGCGCGTCGCGAATCGCGACTGAATCGGCGGAATTTGCGGCTTCAATCGCGTCAACCAATAGATTGTAGGCGTCAAAACCCAACGCCGCGAACGCATTCGGGATTTTGTTATATTTCTGCTGATACGCTTCCGCGAATTTTTTGGAGATTTCGCGTTCTGCCGCGTCAGCCGTATAATGGGTGCTGAACTTCACGCCTTCCACCGCTTCGCCACCGACCGACACCAACTCCGGCGCTTCGATTGCGTCGCCGCCAAGCAGCACGGATTTGAGGCCAAGCTGTCTGGCCTGAATCGCAAACTGCGCCATATCCTGATAATAGCTTGGCACAAAAATCACGTCAGGATTTTTTTCGACGATATTGGTCAACTGCGCCGTAAAATCGGAATCGCCGCTCTGATACGACACTTCCGCGACAATGCTGTTCGGGTCGCCGGTCAATTCGGTGAACGCTTTTTTGAAATAGCTCGCTAAGCCGACGGAATAATCCTGCGCCACATCCTGCACGATGGCAGCAGTTTTCGCGCCGAGGTCTTTCGCGGCGTATTGCGCCATGACTTGCCCCTGGAACGGGTCAATAAAGCAGGCGCGGAAATAGAATGGGTTATCTTTCGTCACGAGCGGGTTGGTCGGGGAACATCCCATGACCGGCACTTGCGCTTTCATGGCTAACGGGCCGCCCGCCATTGAGAGCGAACTGCCGAACGAACCGATCACGGCCACAACTTTTTCTTTGTCCAACAGCCGCGCCATCGCGTTGGCGGCTTCGACTTTATCGCTTTTGTTATCCACTAACACGACTTCAATCGGCCTGCCGAGCGCTTCTTTGCGCAGTTCGTGTGCTAAGTTGACCCCTTCCATTGTCTGCTGTCCGCCAGCCGCCTTATCGCCGGTCATCGGTTCGAACACGCCGATTTTAATTGGATCAGCCGCAAACGCTGACGCGCTGATCATCGTCCCACACATCAATAACGACGCTAATAACTTTTTCATAACAAATCTTCCTTTCATGTTGTGATGTAGGTCAAACTTAGGGGTTTGACTTACATAGTTCCATGCAATGAAATGATGATTGTAAACGGTCTCAACAGGCGGGGCTATTATGGAACGCGACGGGTTCTGTCAAGAAAAAATCCTGACAATCGTTGGGCAATCGTTATTGTAAAAACCAATCGGTCTAACATCGGCTTCATCAGATTCATCGCGTCCACGTCCGGTCATCGCAATTCGTCCGACATCCGCGTATGCACAAGCAGCGCCTGTTGCGTCGCCACGTCCGCAAACTGCGACAACGCGGAACGCGCTATCCGTTCCGCCGTCTCGCTGCTGGCACACGAAAATAAAAACCAAATTGATCAAAATTTTCGTATATTTCGTGTTTTCCGTGGTCTAAATCACCCAATCGTTTCCAGCACGCTTTTGCCGGAGGGAATCATGGGATAGACGTTTTCTTCCGGTTCAATCGGGCAATGCACCAAGACCGGGCCGGGCGTCTCGAACGCTTGTTGCAGGGTCGAGCGCACGTCGGCGGGACTGCTGATGCGGAACGCTTCGAGGCCGCAGCTTTTGGCGAGGGCGACGAAATCGGGGTTGCCGTTGGCGAGATGCGTTTCGGAATAGCGCCGCTCGAAAAAAAGTTCCTGCCACTGCCGCACCATGCCGAGATAGCCGTTATCCAACACCACGATTTTGATCGGAATGCGGTAATACGCGGCGGTGACGAGTTCCTGCATGTTCATCTGCACACTGCCGTCGCCAGTGACGCAGACCACGAGCTTCTCCGGCGCGGCAAGCTGCGCCCCGACCGCGGACGGCAGGCAGAAGCCCATCGTGCCGAGTCCGCCGGATGTGACCCACTGACGCGGATGCTTGAAGCAATAATATTGGCCTGTCCACATCTGATGCTGCCCCACGCCGGTGGTGATAATCGCTTCGCCTTGCGTCAAGTCGGAAATCTGCTGAACCACGAACTGCGGCTTGACGGTGGTATCCGATTGCTGATAGGTCAGCGGATATTGTTGTTTCCACGTTGCAATCTGTTGCAGCCATGCGGCGTGCGCGTCGAACGTGTCGGATGCGATCCGCTGCCAGAGTGCCGCCATAACCTCTTTCGCGTCGCCGATGATCGGCAGATGCGTGTCCACGACTTTGCGATGTTCGGCGGGGTCAATGTCAATATGCGCGATTTTTGCGCCTTTCGCAAAACGCGACACGTCGCCGGTCACGCGGTCATCGAACCGGACGCCGACGGCGATCAGCAGATCGGCGTGATGAATCGCTTCATTGGCGCAACGCGTGCCGTGCATTCCCGGAAAGCCGAGAAACAGGTCGTCATCGCAAGGAAACGCGCCAAGCCCAAGCAGCGTGGTCGTCACCGGAATCGCGGCATGTTTCGCAATCTTCAAAATTTCCGCCGCCGCGCCGGACTGCACCGCGCCGCCGCCGACATATAAAACCGGGCGCTGCGCCTCGCGCAGATAGCGCGTCAGCGTCTCAAGCTCATCGGCGTAGTCGTAGCGCGTTTCCGGCACGTATTTCAGCAGCGGAATCGCCTGCGTCGGCACATATTCGATGCTGGCAAACTGCACGTCTTTCGGGATGTCAATCAGCACCGGGCCGGGGCGTCCGGTGCGAGCGATGTAAAAGGCTTCGGCGAACGTTTCGGCGAGCAGGTTGACATCTTTGACGAGATAGTTGTATTTTGTGACCGGAATCGTGATGCCGTAAATATCGGCTTCCTGAAAGGCGTCCGTGCCGATGGACGCGGTCGGCACCTGACCGGTCACGGCGACTAACGGCACGGAATCCATATAGGCGTTGGCTAAGCCGGTGACGAGATTGGTCGCGCCGGGGCCGGATGTCGCAAAAACCACGCCGACGTTGCCGCTGACGCGGGCGTAGCTGTCTGCCGCATGACACGCGCCCTGCTCGTGGCGGGTCAAGATATGCTTCAGACCAGACTGATACAACGCGTCATAAATCGGCATAATCTGCCCGCCCGGATACCCGAAAATCAAGTCCACGCCCTGCGCTTTCAAACATTCCATCACGATTTGCGATCCTGTCTTTTTCATAATGTCTCCCGGGTTATTCAATCACAGATTTTACGATTGGAGCGCAAAAGCTTGCTTTTGCCACTTGATAAAACCTGGCAATTACTTGTAATGACACGCGAGGAAATAGCTGTCAGACACCTTACAAAGTGTCTGACAGCTTGTCCATAACCGTGTGTGTTAATACAATTACTCACAACAGCGCACGGCAAAAGCAAGCTTTTGCGCTCCTGATGATACATATATCTTCTTGTTCAAGTATTTACGAATTGCGTCAAGAGATATTTCGCGGCGGCGCGATGAATGCCAGAAGATTTTGTCTTGACACATCTCGTCGTTCTTCGCAGAAGGGAAATGTTTCTTTTTCATTTCAAACAGACGACTTTTTCAGGGGAACATGCTATGATCTGGTTTACAATTAAGAAGACATTTTTCGACATGTGGGATCACCTGCTTACGATTGCGCTGCTGAATATCGGCGGAACACTGCTGATCGGCATTGTGTTGTATGCGCTGCAACTTCTCGCCGTGAATCAATGGCTCTTTTTCTTTGGAGTCGCTCTGGCGATGGTGATCTTCAGCATTTATATCGCCGTGGTCGCGGGGATGACGAGCGACATTGCGGATTATCATGCGCCGGAATTTCGGGACGTGAAGCGGTATGTGAAATCTGAATGGCGCGTCGGCTGCGCGTTCAGTGGATGGATGTTTTTGCAACTCTTAGTCGTTCTGATTGTTATCCCCTGGTATTTTCATCGCAATTCGCTGCTCGGGCTTGGCATCTCGGCGTTTCTCTTCTGGGGCAGCGTGATGTGGTTGTTAGCGAGTCAATATTATTTTCCTGTGCGGCATCGCCTGAACCCAACGCTACTTAAAATTCCGCAAAAATGTATTCTCCTCTTTTTTGATAATACCGCCTTTACGGTTCTGTTAGGAATTGGAACGCTTTTTCTTCTGGTGGTGTCGGGGGTAACGGTCTTTATGTTTCCTGGCATCAGCACGGTTCTCCTCTGGCATCATGTGGCGCTGAAACTCCGGTTATACAAATATGATTATGTAGAAGCGCATCCGGGCGATAAAAGGCCGCGCATTCCCTGGGATGATCTGCTTCAGGAAGACCGCGACCGGGTTGGAACGCGCACGTTGAAAGAGATGATCTTCCCCTGGAAAAACTGAGAAACTGATTCTGTTGACAGGCGATTCTGGTTGCATCGCTCATTGAGGGCGCTCGATGGACGACGCAGAGCAGAATCGCCTGTTGGACTCGCTGGGGAATACATGAAAAACGCCCGTTTTCCTAAAGATGGTTACGCAGTAAATTTTCTGAAATTTTTTCTTGACTTCTCATGCAGGCATTCCGTAGTTTGAACGCCTTCATTCTGGAAGCCTTTGCCCCATGCTGATTGCGCAGCGTTCGGGGAAAGAGGGAAGAATTTTCTGGTATTGGCGAGAGAGAACCTTGCCGAATGCCACAATGCCAATAGACAGACCACAGAAGGAAGCGGTTCTGGGGGAGAGCATAAATTTGTTTTTGCTGTCCTTCTGGCCATGCGCAAACGCATTATGGACGAACGATTCGAAAAAGTCAACAAAATGCTGCTTGAACAACGGAAAGAACTAATTCAAAAAATTCGTAGCAAAAAGGGCGATCAAGAACTTCAGAGCGGAGATCTGATTGACATTGCGACGGATAGTTTGGAACACGAGTTAAACTATATCTTTGAAGAGCGGGAACGCGAAAAACTTCAGAATATTGATGAAGCCTTGCGGCGGATTCAAGACGGGTCGTATGGGGAATGCGACGAATGCGGCGACGATATCGAACTCGAACGTCTTATGGCGCTGCCGTTTACACGAGTTTGTTTGGATTGCAAAGCGAAACAGGAACGGCAAAAGAAGTTGAAACTCTACGCTGAACACGAAGACGAACCGTCATTGTGATGAAAAATACTGCCGCGCAGTTTCCACATCTGCGCTGATTTGCGCGGCAAGCGCCTGAGGCGTCGGAAATGTGGTTTCGTCTCGAAGGCGTTTCAAGAATAACACCTGAATCCATTCCCCGTACAGATTGCCGTCGAAATCGAGCAGATGCGCTTCGACGGTGAGCGGGGAATTGGGAAATGTCGGATTGATGCCGATGTTGACCACCGCTTGAAATGTCTGTTGTTTCCAGTGAACCTGGCAGACATACACTCCTCTTTTGGGGATCAGTTCGTGAATGACATCAACGTTTGCCGTGGGGAAGCCTAACAATTGCGATCCCCGCTGTGTCCCATACACGACCGTTCCATCAAGCGCATACGGGCGATTCAACAACGCTGCCGCGCGTTCCACCTCGCCGTTCTGAAGAAATTGCCGGATTTTAGTGCTGCTCACGACCGTGCCATCTAACACGATAGGGGGAATAATCGTCACGCGGAAACCATATTTTTCCCCTAATTCCGCCAGGACTTCCGGCGAGCCATTCCGCCCATGTCCGAAGCGCCCATCATAGCCGATATACATTTCGCGCACATGCAATTTTTCCACTAACACATCTTTGACGAATTGGATGGGATCCTGCGCGGCAAATTCTGGCGTAAACGGCAGGCAGAGCAACAGATCGATTCCGTGCGCCTGAATGATCTCGAATTTTTCTTCAAGATGGTTGAGTAGATAAAGTTCCTGATCGGGAAACAAGACTTTTTGCGGATGTGGATCAAATGTAATGACGCATGATGTACCTTGTATTTCTTTGGCGCGTTGATGAATCAACCGAAATAGCGCCTGATGTCCGGCATGAACGCCGTCAAAATTTCCCAACGCCACAATTGGCGACGCAATCTGTTGCGTAATAGCTGCAATGTCCCAAAAGATTTTCATGACTCCCTTTCATCGTTAGCGGTGGACGTCCAGTGTGTGTCGAAACGGCCATATAGGAAAACCGAACGGCGGTGTCAATAAAAACCTGTTCTCACCCGTATTCTTGCGTGAACATTCGTAAATATCAGAGGTTTTCTCGACGGCGAGTGATGACGGGAAAAGGCGGGTTGGGAACATGACTGCTCCTAAAGAATGGCCAATAGTTTTTTGTAATGGTGTCCGGCGAATTCTCACGATATTCGAAGAAATTCAGCATATCGTTGCTGGCCATACATCCTTGCAGGCACTTACTGACGTAAATAGTGACAAATTCTGTAATTTTCTTTTGACAAAATTCGAAGAATCGTGATAAAAATTTACAAAAGGAGCATGGGTTTTTCTCCTGAGAAAATGATCTTGATGGGGGGATTCATTGCTGGGGGCGTATTATCGGGATAAAAGGAGAGAGGTACGATTTATGGCGAAACAATCAACATTTATTGCAGTCATGGCGTTCGGGATGATGGTATTAAGCGGGTGCGCCGAAAATAGCAGCGAAAACATGAAAAATGCGTTGGGAAAAGATATTGCTGCTCAGCGCGCCGCTGGCAAAGAAGAGATGTGTCCGGCCATTACGCAGTTTGTTGTCTCACCGACCAACGTCAAATGTGGAGAGACCGTGAATTTGCAAATTGCGGGCGTCGCGCCTGCCGGGGCAGATATTACCTATGCCTGGGAAATCGAAGGGCAGACGTTTGATACCGGGGAACGCGCTGCCTGGAACACGCCAACGTGCGCGACGGTTGGCGATCCGCAACGCACCTATACCGTGCGCGGCATTATCTCTGACGGGCAATGTTCTGTGACCCAATCGGTTGAAGTCAATGTGACGTGCGATTGTTCATCTGTGGCGGGCGGCAACGCCGATTTAATTGTGCATTTTGCGTTTGCCAAAGCGTCTATTGAGGCGGCAGAGCGCATGAAATTAGATGAATTCGCGCAGAAAATTATTGCGTCGCCGAATTATGCGATCATCATCGAAGGGCATACCGATTATATTGGGAAAGAAGCAAAGAACAAAAAGCTTGGGCAACGCCGGGCAGACGCGGTGAGAGATTATTTCGTGACGCAGTGGAGGATTGATCCAGGGCGATTCATGACCCGTTCATTTGGCGAAACGGCGCCGATTGCCTCGAACGCAACAAAGGAAGGACGCGCGCAGAATCGCCGGGCAGAAGTGTTCCGCGTTGTTCTCAGCACAAAATAACAGGCGGGGATCGTGAATTTATTGCAAAAACTCTTTTCTCCATCCGGGAGCTATGAAGCGTTTATTAGCTGGCGGTATCTGCGCTCAAAGCGCAAAGGCGTGTTTGTCTCCTTCATCACGCTGATCTCGATCTGCGGCATTATGCTCGGCGTGACCGCATTAATTATCGTGCTGGCCGTCATGACCGGATTATCGGGAGAACTCCGGGATAAAATTCTGGGGACGCATTCGCATATTATGATTTTCGAGCGTGGCGGGTGGATTCGGAATTACGCAGAATTGTTGCCGAAAATCACCAGGACATCCCGTGTTGTCGGCGCCGCGCCGTTTATTTTCCGACAGGTCATGATTCAATCTGACCAGACGACCGCCAAAGCAATGGTCAAAGGAATTGACGCGCAAGCTGAACAGACCACGTCGGAATTAGGCGGACATATTATTCATGGGGCGTTAGATTTTCTTGAGCCTGACGCCTCCTCGCCGGGGCGAGGCATTCTGCTCGGCAAAGAACTGGCCAATACGCTCGGCGTCACGGTCGGCAGCACGGTCACATTGATTGCGCCGATGCAAGAGGCGTCGTCTCGCTGGCCGATTCCGAAACAGCAGATGTTTCAGGTCTCCGGGATTTTCGATTATGGCATGTACGAATATGACTCCGGACTTGTCTATCTCTCGCTTGCAGCGGCGCAGGAATATTTTCAGACCGATCATCAGGTCAGCGGCATTGAAGTCAAAGTTGATGATATCTTTGTGGCCGGGCGCGTGGCTGAAGAATTGCAGAAGACGTTAGGGCCAGTGTATAGCGCCAGAGATTGGGCGGATTTGAATAAAAATCTGTTTGCCATTTTTGCGTTATATAAAAAGGCGATGTTTTTGATGCTGACGCTGATGGTCGTGGTGGCGTGCTTAAATATCGCCAGCTCACTGATTTTGATGGTCATGGAAAAAAACCGGGATATTGCCATTTTGAAAACAATGGGGGCCAGCGCCACGAGCATTATGAAACTGTTCGTGATGCAAGGATTGTTTATTGGGTTGACTGGCACGTGCGCAGGCTGTTTGCTCGGGTTTATTATCTGCCGGATAGCGGATACCTATCATCTGATCCGGTTGGAAGGCGGCGTCTATTACCTGAATTACCTTCCATTTCGGATTATGCCATTGGATTTCACATTGGTGGCCGTGTCCTCGCTTGTGATTTGTTTTTTCGCGACAATTTATCCGGCGCGGCAGGCGGCGAAGTTAGACCCGGCTGTCGCATTGCGTTGTGAGTGAATCATCCTTCTGTCAGGAGAATGTGAGAAAAAACATGATCACGTATAAAGTCGTTGAATTAAGCATCGTGACGGATGAAACGATTGAAGAAGCATTGAATACCTGGACAAAGGACGGGTGGACATTCGAAAGTCTGCATTTTGCGATGGCGAGCGGATCAAAACGTCCGGCGATGGCGTTTCTGTTTTTCGCTCGTCCTTTAGAAACTCAAGAAATCAGCGTATGAAGGAGGGGCTGTAAAGCATTATGAAAACCACCTATTTATGTGCAGAATGTCTGTTGCGCCAGGCGTGCGAAGCATGTGATAAGGCATTCGAAAGTTGGGAAGAACGCTATGAAACGGTTGACTGGGTGATTAATAAACTGCAAAATTCATTTTCTGATGCTGTGCCAGAGATGCTGGCAACAGAGATTCACCAAATGGTAAAAAGCGCCTCAAGCACTGATCCGTATCGGGTGTTGAAGGAAGAAACCAATTCTATTTTTCGCGCCTTGGCGGATGAAGTCAAACCTGAACTCACAACCCTGAAGGAAAAAGTGTTAGCGTCCGTCTTAGCGAATGCCGTTGACGCTGCCGTGCCACTCACTGTTGACGCCGAATCTATCGGGTATTTCAATGAGCCATTGTCAGAAGGATTGAAGCAAGGCTTTGCAATTGATGAATTCGAAAAATTTGAGAACTCATTGCGCGATGCGAAAACCATTCTTTACCTCACCGATAACTGCGGTGAAATCGCGTTAGATGCGATTGTCATCGAAGCTCTGGCGGAAATGGGGAAAACCATCGTGATTTCGCCGAAGGAAGAGCCGATTTTAAATGATGCGACGGTTGATGATGTTGAAGAATTAGGATTAGGACAGTATGGAGCAATCATTCCTCATGCAAAAGACACGATTGGCTTGACGTTGGATAATATGGCCGCCGGTTTCCTTGATGTCTGGGAAAATTCTGATTTGATTATCGCCAAAGGCATCGGCTATTATCAAACATTATTTGGCGTGCGCGAGAATATCGCGTTTCTTTTGAAAGCCATCTGCCATCCGATTGCTCGGAGCCTGAACGTCAAAAAAGGAGATAATATTATCCTGTTTTAGCTATTCTTGACCGCGAAACACGCGAAAGACGCCAAAATACAGGCGGAGGGCGACAACAAGCGCCTGCCCTTCTTGCCGCACAGTATGGGAGGCGATTTCTTCGTGTCTTTCGCGCGTTTCATGGGAGTCGCTCACCTGTGCCGAAACTTATCGTCTTTCTTGGTAAAAATATTGTCTGGGACGCTTCCCGCGAGAAACGCGCCATCAAAATTGGCAAACTGGAAGATAACGATATTGTGCTGCGCGATTCCAGAGTGTCGCGCTATCATGCCGTCATCGTCAAGGAAGCCGACCGTTTTTATATCTACGATAACGGCAGCACGAACGGGACGTATTTAAATAATAAGCGGCTTCCCAAAAAAATTCGCCGGGAATTGGACGAAGAAAGCAAAATTTTTATTTCGCCCTACACGCTGCAATGTAAGATTATTCACGACATGCCGCATCAGCAAGGGACGCGAGTTGAGCCGCTTGACGATGTGGTGGAAGATTCGTTCCATTATGGCTCGATGCTCGGCAAAAGCGAGGCGATGCTGAAAGTCTATGATCAAATTCAAAAAATCGCCAAAGAACGCGATCCCGTGCTGATTCGCGGAGAATCCGGCACCGGCAAAGAACTGGTCGCCTGGGAGATTTTTACGGCGGGCAATCGCGTGGATAAGCCCTATGTCGCGATTAATAGCGGGGCTATTCCCAAATCATTGTTAGTGACCGAATTATTTGGCCATGAAAAAGGCGCATTTTCCGGCGCTGATGCCCGTAAAATAGGAAAATTCGAAGAAGCGCATACTGGCACGATTTTTCTCGATGAAATCGGCGATACGCTTCCTGAGACGCAGGTGGCTCTGCTGCGCGTGCTTCAAGACGGCACATTCTATCGCATCGGCGGGCGCGAAGAAATTCATGTGGACACGCGCGTCATCAGCGCGACTAACCAACAACTTGAACAACTCATTGCTGCCGGAAAATTTCGCGAAGACCTCTACCAGCGCTTGAGTGTCTTTACGATTTTTCTTCCGCCATTGCGCGAACGCGGCGATGATGTGCTTCTGCTGACGCATCATTTCCTCAAACAATACGGGATGGAGAAATTTGGTCATCTTCCTCACATTACTGAGGAGGCGTTGGAACGTTTGCGAAAGTTCCCGTGGCCTGGCAATGTCCGCCAATTAGAGAGCGTCATCAAGCGTTCCCTCCTGTATAAAGAAGATAATACGCCGATTCAAGTGGATGATCTGGTGATGGACGATATCCGACAGCCATTCAATGAATCGGTGTTGAAGAATCCGACCCGCCCGCAATTTGTGAAAATCCTTGAAGAAGTGAATTGGAATACGCGCAAAGCCGCAGAACTGCTGGGCGTCACCCCGAAAGCCATTCAGAACAAAGCCAATCGTTATGGCATCAAATTGCGGGACATCAAAAAGCACGGATATGATTCGGAATAACTGACGGAGTCACCTATGAATAACTCGCGCCGTCTGATGAAAATATTGCTTGCCCTGATGCTCGTTCCTCTCCTCTGTGTGTGTCTTGCGCTTGCCGGGATGCTCTGGAATATACTTTCTCCCGATACGGCCATGAGGATTTTTACGAACTGGGGTGTTCTCTTATCTCTCGCCTTTATTGTTCTGGCATGTGTTGTTGTTGCCTCTTTCCTTTCTTATCATATCAACGATCAGTTGGCCTTTTTATCGAATGTCGTAGAATTTATGGCTCGCGGTAAAAGTATGCTGCACATTCCGGAGCATGAGCTTTCAACAGAATTTCGCCCCTTGTATGCGGCCTTAAAAACCCACGCGCATTTTCATGAAGATATCACCGCTCGCATGAAAGAGATGCTGCGAAATTTTTCAGGACAGCCGTTCTCAATTCGTTCTGATGATGATGAGCTTCTCAAGACGTTTAATACATTGATTCGCTACTCAAATAACCTTCAGGAGGTCTTGACAGCGATCAGCGAGCATAATTTTACTTCAGTCGCCATATCGAGCGACTTCCAGTCGAACCCGACATTTCCGCTGTATGTCATGATGCATGAATTGATGGATTTGACTGCCAAGGCCAGAGGCTACGCCGAACAGATTGTCAAAACCGGATCGCAAATCACATCAATTACCAATCAGGGCGTTCAGGATACGAGACTCATCAACCAGCATATTCAGGAGATCGCGCAAACAATTTCTCGTGTCGGAACCTCCTTTCGGAACATCGCCGATCATCTGAGCGCTCAAGCGCTTCATGTGGATGATACGACGCCTGCCATAGATTCCGCATCTCACGCCGTAGAGCGTCTCGCCCAGACGATCGAAGAGACGAAATCGCTGTTGGCCGAACATCCTTTTGGCATACTCGATTCAGAGAAGGCCGCGCAATCACTTGAACGCCTTGATGATACCGCGCAACTTCTTGAAA
>DF820460.1:5000-41240 GCA_000739515.1 Candidatus Moduliflexus flocculans | reverse complement strand
ATACTCGATTCAGAGAAGGCCGCGCAATCACTTGAACGCCTTGATGATACCGCGCAACTTCTTGAAAGAGATTCGACCACTTGCAAGAATCTTTTTGAAACTACGTTGAATGATGCGCAGCGCGGTAAATTAACGACGCAGGAAGCGGTGAGCGGCATGAACGCTATTCAAGGCGCTGTTGAGGAATTCTTCGCCATTGTGAAACGCTTAGGCGAACGCTCCGAAGAAGTCGGCGATACCCTGGAAGTCATTCGCGACATTGCCGACCATACGACGCTGCTTGCGATTAACGCGGCGATCATTTCCGCTCATGCCGGGGAGCATGGGCGCGATTTCGCCGTGATTGCAAACGAGATTGGAAAATTTGCAGAACGTACGCAAGATTCCGCGACAGAGATCGAAGAATTATTGCAAACCATTTCTCACGAATTCGCAGACGCCACGTCAGCGATGGGACGGCTGTCAAAGGCTATTCTTGAGGGAACAACGCGAACGCGCGATGCGGAAAATGCATTTGATATGCTTCGCGGCAGGCTTTTGACCATGAATGAGGTGGTGAACAGGATGATGCAAACCTCCGAGATTCATGGCCAGGAGAATCAGCGCATTCGAGAGACGTTGGGGGAAGTAGAATTTATGTTGCATGACAGGCAAGATCGGATTGCCAGCATGGTGTGGCAGTTGATGCAAATCGTTGTCCAGATGCGGACGATCCATGCAACACAAGCAGAGAATCAGCGCCATCTCGCGGACACAACGCAGCATCTCCGGCAGGTTTCGCAAGACATTGAGCAAGTCACGCATCAATCCGCGCAAGTCACCGAACAACTTGTTGGAACAATCGGATATGTCAAAAAATTAACGCATCGCACCAATCTTGGCGCAGAAAAAGCCTCTCAACTTTCGCAAGAATTCCTTGAAATTGGAGGGAATTTAGTGTTTACAATGGGAGAATTCACGACGTCTTCGGTCACGTCGGAATTGCGGATTCCTGAGGGAGGGCGACCAATCATTGCGTTCGTCAAACGAGGAACTGCTCAGTTTTTTGATCTTATCGAAGAGGGTGTTCGTCAGGAAGCCACCTCGCAAGGATTCGATATTTTGGGAATAGATTCTCTCTATGAAACGACAAGCCAAATCGAGCAAGTCAATTGGCTGTTGAAACTCCCCATGTTGCGTGGCGTCATTCTTTGCCCAACCGATCCGCATATTGCCCAGAAACTTGTCCAGAAAGGCTTTGCAGCGGGAATTCCATTTGTCGCAGCCGATGAGACGATTGCGACCACGTTTTCTATTCGTTCTGGCAATCGCGAAGGGGGGCGGCAAGCCGCAGAACTCTTAATGGCGCACCTGCCGCCACATGCGACTGTCGGGGTTTTTGTCGATCGGTCGGTCGAGTCAATGGTTCGACGAACATTGGGATTTCGTCAAAAAGCAGAGCAATACCCCTTTGATCTGATCGAAATTCCCTGCGACGTTATTCAGTTCGATAAACTGAAGCAGACGATGATCTCTGGCATTCAACAATATTCCGAAATTCAGGGGATTTTTCTCTCTTGCGAGCGTGTCACGACAGCCTATCTCCAGGCATTTCATGAAAATCTTTTACCCTCGCAGAAATTGCTTGCAGTCGGATATGATCAAACGCCGTTAGTTGAGCAAGCGATCAAAAACGCCGAGTTAGTCGGCGCGATCTTCCAACATCCAGAGGAAATCGGGCGGCAGGCATTTCGGCAATTGTATAAATTAATTGCGCAACACGTCCGCATTGACGAGCAAGAAGATCGTTCAATTTATATCCCCACGCGGCAAGTGACGAAAGAGAACCTTGAAACAGTGCTTATGCCAGGAGAAGCGGCCAGATCATGATCGGCGCTCGCGTAACTTCGCCCCGCAGGAATCTCGAATAATCAATTCCGTTCGCAACACGTTCGACGAAGGCGGCGAATCCGGATACGCTTCTTGCATGGCGATCATGCGCAATGCTTGAATTCCCATTTCGCGGCGAGGCACATGGACAGTTGTTAACGCGGGGCGGACAATTGCGGCCAAATCCAGATCATCAATGCTGGCAATCGCCATCTGCTGCGGCACGGCGACGCCGCGATCCGTAAATGCGCCGATTGCGCCAATTGCGACTTCATCGCAGACCGCAAACACAGCGGTTGGCGGCTCGTCTAACGCTAACAATTGCAACGCCGCTTCATAGCCTTCGCCCGGCGAATTTTTCGGGCCGGGATGGATGATAATCGCCTCATCATACGGCACGTCATGTTCGCTCAACGCCTGGCGATAGCCGACGATTCGTTCGCCTTTCCCTCCGATAAACCCGATGCGGCGATGCCCTAAGCTGATCAAATGCTCAACCGCTGTCCGCGCCGCGCCAACGCGGTCGAAAATCACCGCCGGCAAATCTGCGACCGCTTTTTCTAAGCAGACCATGATCGGAATCCGCTCGACGATGCGCATAAATAAGGCATGATTTTTCGGATCTTTCAACGCGCTGTACAGCGGAAAAAAAATGATTGCCGAAATTTCTTCCTGATGCACATGGCTGTTCAGCAGCAAGGGATCATGTAATTCATCAAAAAAATGCACAAATCGGATATGTTGCCCTTGCCGATAGGCTTCCTCATAAATCCCGGAGATAATGTCGCCGTAATACGGACGCCGCAAAATCTCGCTGCCGCCGCCGAGAATGATCCCTAATTGACGCAGCGCCTTTGTGGATTTTGCTCGCAGACGTTGCGCATATTTATTAGGACGATACCCCAACTCCTTGATCGCATTCATGACACGTCGTTTCGTTTCTTCGGCGACCGGACGAGGGCCTTCGTTAATGACATACGACACAACAGTCGAAGATACGCCTGCCAATTCGGCAATATCTTTTTGTGTGATTGATTCGCGCTTCATAATCTCATCTCTCCCCTTCTCAATATTGTGTGCGATAATCGTTCTGGTGTATTTGCCCTGATTGAGGAAAGTTCTATTCGTATAGATTAAAATGTCAATTTTTTTCTCTAAAAATAGAAATTTTTATTGACAAGGAGATTATGTCTTTGCATTTGGTCTATACGCATAGATAGTTGTTATTTTATGCGTATGTCGTGAGGTTTTGTTGGTCATCACACACTGTCATGGAGCTATTCATGTAAGTCGAAACTGGAGTTTCGGCTTGCGCCAAAGCACATGAAAATTGTATTTTCAGGGGAGGAACTGTATGAAAAGAAAGGTGTTAGCTCTCATCGCATGCGTTGTATTCATGAGTTTTTCGCTGGCCTACGCCGAAGAATTGGTAATTAACAGCATGCACAGCGATCCGCTGCCGCAGGAAACCTTTGCGGAAATCGTCAAAAAATTCCAGGAAGCGAATCCCGACATTCAGGTCAAACTCAACACCACCGCGCATGAAGAATTCAAAAAATCGGTGCGCCTCTGGCTGGCCTCGGATAATCCGCCGGACGTTATCACCTGGTTTGCTGGCAACCGCGCCATGTATTTCGTCAACAAAGGCTTGATCATGGACATCAGCGATGTGTGGCAGGAAGCCGGATTGTTCGAAAAATTTCCCAAAGCCTTCCAGAGCATCAGCCTGAAAGACGGCAAAGCGTATTTCCTGCCAGATACTTACTACTGGTGGGCGATCTACTATCGCAAATCCATTTTCGCGCAATACAACCTGACCGAGCCGAAAACCTGGGATGAGTTGATGAAAGTCTGCGCCACGCTGAAAGAAAATGGCATTACGCCGTTCGCTATCGGGACGAAATATCCCTGGACTGCCGCCGCGTGGTTCGATTATCTGAACATGCGCGTCAACGGCCCGGCCTATCACATGGATTTGATGTTCGGCAAAAAACCCTACTCTGATGCGGGCGTGAAAAAGACCTTCGAATATTGGGGACAATTGGTCAGCAATGGCTATTTCCTCGATAACGCCGCGTCGTATGCCTGGCAGGAAGCCGTGCCGTTCATGGTGCAGGGCAAAGCCGCCATGTATCTGATGGGACAGTTTATTTTAGACAGCGTTCCGCCGGAAATCAAGGATGACATGGATTTCTTTCAATTCCCGATTATTGACGCGAACGTGCCGGTGGGCGAAGACGCTCCGACCGACGGCTACATGATTCCGGTGAAGGCGAAAAATCCGACTGCCGCGAAAAAATTCTTGAAATTCCTCTCTTCTCCGGTTGCGCAGGAAATTCAGGTGAAAAAAGTCGGGCGCATCGTGACGAACGTGGATATTCCGTTGGATATGTACCCGCCAGCCACGCAAAAAGGGATCAAGATGATGCAGGGCGTGGATGCTGTCGCGCAATTCTATGATCGCGACACGCTGCCGGAAATGGCGGACAAAGGGATGAACGCCTTCATGGAATGGTGGTACAATCCCGCGTCATTGGATGACATCTTAGCCCGTTTAGACAAAGAACGCGAACGGATTTTCAAAGCCGCAGAGAAAGACGAATAACTCGATGCGGTCAAAGAAAGCTGTCAGGCACCTTGAAGATGTCTGACAGCGATGTTTATCGCCTTTTTTTACCGACTAAAAACCTACTCGCAGGTAAACACGCATATCTATTTCGTAACTATTTAGGAGTGCCAAAGCTTGCTTTGGCAATGCGACGAAGTCGCATCAGAAAGAGGTATTCTCGATCATTCGGGCGGCCAAAGCAAGCTTTGGCACTCCTAAAACCTAAATAGCTGCTCTATTTTTTACTAAAGGACGCCAGAATTATGCCCAGAACGTCTCTTCCCATGCTTCATAATTGGAAATATGCCCCATCGTTCGACGAGGCGTATCTTGCTCGAAATTACGACGATTCCGCATGGAAAACCGTCACAATTCCCCATGCCAATATCGAAACGCCGTATAACTATTTCGATGAAAAAATGTTCCAGTTTGTGTCATGCTATCGCGCGACAATTTCCCCGAACCAGCAGGATGCGAATACGCGCATATTTCTTGATTTCGAAGGCGTGATGACAGCGGCGGAGGTCTATCTGAACGGCGAATTTGTTGGCAGTCATCGCGGGGGCTACACGCCGTTTCGCGTCGAATTGACAGGGCGCGTCGCCTTCGGTCAGCCGAATGTCGCCGTGGTCAAGGTAGATTCCCGCGAGCGCGAAGACATTCCGCCGTTTGGCGGCTCGATTGATTATTTGACTTTCGGCGGTATTTATCGCGAAGTCGCCTTGACGCTCGTTGATCCCATCTATATCGAAAACGTCTTCGTCCGTCAGGCTGACGTGCTTAGCGACGAAAAACGGGTCGAATACTCCCTGTTTCTCAGAAATACAACTAACGTTGGCCAGAACGTCCGGGCGCTTGTCACGATTCGAGACGAGCAGCAGCAGCCGATTATTCAGGCGGAAGAGCATTTCACGCTGACCGACGGGAGCGCCGCACAGCGCGTTGATTTTGCGTTGTCGGGGCTGCGCAATATCAAGCTGTGGGAGCTTGACGCCCCCGCGCTTTATACGTTTGACGTCAAACTCCTCAGCGAAAGCGGCGCGGAAGATACTTATTCCACGCGCTTTGGTTTCCGTACAGCAACATTCACGCCGCAAGGCTTCTTGCTGAATGGTAAGCCGCTCAAATTGCGCGGATTGAACCGGCATCAAACGTTCCCCTATGTCGGCCAGGCCATGCCTGCCCGCGCTCAGCGCAAAGACGCCGATATTTTGAAAGACGAACTGCATCTGAATCTCGCCCGCACCTCGCACTATCCGCAATCGCGCCATTTTCTGGATCGCTGCGATGAAATCGGCCTGCTCGTGCTGGAAGAGATTCCGGGCTGGCAGCATATCGGAGATCGCGCCTGGCAGCAAGTCGCCTGCGAAAATGTTCGGGAAATGGTGACACGCGACTGGAATCACCCGTCAATTATCCTGTGGGGCGTCCGCATCAACGAATCGCCGGACAATCACGATTTTTACGTCGAAACCAACCGCATCGCGCATGAACTCGACCCAACGCGGCAAACCGGCGGCATCCGCTGTATCCCGAACAGCGAATTGCTGGAAGATGTGTACACGATGAACGATTTTGTTCACAATGGCGGCGGCATCGCGTTATGCGACCAACAAGTCGTAACCGGATTAGATCATGTCGTTCCCTACCTTGTAACAGAATTCAACGGGCACATGTACCCGACCAAGCGCTTCGATCAGGAAGAACGCCTGGTCGAACACGCGCTGCGCCATGCCAGAGTGCAGAATCGCGCTGCCGAAGACCCCGCGATTTGCGGCGGCATCGGCTGGTGCGCGTTCGATTATAACACGCATTACAATTTCGGCGCTGGCGACCGGATTTGCTATCATGGCGTCATGGATATGTTCCGCCTCCCCAAAATGGCGGCGCAGTTTTACCGCAGCCAGGGCAGCCCGGCGCAGGATGTCGTGTTAGAGCCAGCGACGTTCTGGACGCGCGGCGAACGGAGCATCGGCGGCGTGATTCCATTGGTCGTGTTCACGAATTGCGATATGCTCGAGTTCTTTTACGGCGAAAAACTTGTCGGGAAATATCTCCCGGCAAAAGACCGTTTTCCGGGGCTTGAACATCCGCCGATCATCATCGAAATCCCGTTTGATGAATTGGGGGTATGGGGCTTGACCTGGGAACATGGCCGGTTTGTCGGATATCTGAACGGAAAGGCGGTCATCGAGCGCCAGTTTGTCAGCGATCCCGTGCCGACCAAAATCGTCGCTGTCGCTGATGACGCCGCGCTGCAAGCCGATGGGATTGATGTCACGAGAGTCGTTTATACCGCCGTTGATCAAGCTGGCAATCTCACGCCGTTTTTGCATGAATTTCTGAAACTGAGTTTGACCGGGCCGGGCGAGATTATCGGTCCGAAGGAAATCCCGGTCATCGGCGGCGCAGTCGCGGTGTGGGTCAAAGCTGGCACGCAGGCTGGAACGATCACACTGTCGGCTGCGGGAACGAGGTTTACAGCGAACGACGTGCGGATTGAGATCATACAATAAGAAAGGCGGGGACGCAACCCCGCCCTACCATTTAAGAGGTGTAACGATGCAAAAGAAACTGACGCCCTGGTTGTTTTTAGCGTTTCCGCTTGCGTTGTATATTTTATGGGTGATTGGGCCGGCGTTTTATACAATGTATCTCAGCTTGACGGATTGGGACGGCCTGTCGAAACCCAATTTTATCGGTTTGGAGAATTATCGCGTCCTGTTCGATGATCCGGTCTTTACGAAATCCCTCATTAACAATGTCAAATGGCTCGTCATCTTTATTTTTCTGCCCGTCTGCCTCGGTCTTGCGCTCGCCATGATTTTGAACAAAAATATTCGCGGCGAGAAATTTTTCAAGGCGGCCATTTATTCCCCCATGATTCTCTCTCCGGCGGTCATCGGGCTGATCTGGGGCTGGATGTATGATCCGTCCGGCGGCTTGATCAATACCACCTTAACCGCTGTCGGCTTAAAATTCCTGACGCGCGGCTGGCTGAGCGATCCCAAACTCGTCTTGTATTGCATTATTGCGGCGGCGGCCTGGCGGCATACCGGCTACGTGATGGTGTTGTATTTAACCGGCTTAAAGGGCATTCCGATCAGCGTGCTTGAGGCTGCCAGAGTGGACGGCGCGAACGGCTGGAAACTCTTTTTGCATATCCTGTTCCCACTGCTGAAGCCGTCAACTATCATCGTCGTCGTCGTCACGGTCATCGAGTCGCTGCGGGCGTTCGACATGGTCAATATCATGACGCAGGGCGGGCCGTTCAATTCCTCGAACGTTTTAGCCAACTTTATGTATATCGAGGCGTTTCATAATTATCGGATGGGCTTTGGCGCAGGCATCGCCGTCATTCTATTTTTCATCATGTTCATTTTTATCGTGATGTATCTGCGGGAAGTTATCAAATCGGAAAACGAAACATTTGCGTGATTCTGGAATTTTCCGTACCGCGAACGTCTGCGTTCGCAAACCTGACGAGAACGTCAGGGGGACGGCGAATTGACCGAACACTATGAGGAGGATGCGCGTCATGACCGCGACCCCAACAATGCAATCATCAAAACATACGCGAGAATCAGTCGTCCAAACCACCCTATTCGTGGTGATGCTGACGTTCGTGATCGTCTGGCTGCTGCCGGTCTTCGGCGGCGTGCTGACCGCCTTTCGGAGCATGGACGATCTGACTCGTCACGGCTTCTGGGCGCTGCCGGAAAAAATTTCGTTTCAATATTTTGCCGATGCCTGGACACGGGGCATGTTAGGTCGGTATCTCTACAACAGTTTCGTGATTACGCTTCCCGCGCTCGCCGGAACGCTGCTGCTGTCGTCGCTCTGCGGTTTTGCATTGGCAAGCTATAAATTCAAAGGGAATTTCGCCGTCTATGTCACATTTGTCGGCGGGATGCTGCTGCCGTTCCAACTCCTGATGTTGCCGATTTTCCAACTCAGTAACGTCCTGAAAATTTACGATACCTATCGTGGGCTGATTATGATTCATACGGCGTTTCAGCTTGGTTTCTGCACCTTTTTTCTGCGCAATTTCATGATGACCGTGCCGATGGAATTGGCGGAAGCCGCCCGGATAGACGGATGCAGCGAGTTTGGTATTTATCGCCGGATTTACATGCCGCTGTCGCTCCCGGCGCTGGCGGCAGTCGGCACATTGGAATTCACCTGGATTTTCAACGATTACCTCTGGGCGCTCGTGCTGCTGAAAAATAACGACCTGAAACCCGTCACCACCGGGCTTTCGACACTGCAAGGCCAGTATATTTCCTCCTGGAACGTGCTGGTCGCCGGGTCGCTGCTTGCCACGATTCCCACCGTCTTTGTCTTCGTCTTCCTGCAACGCTATTTCATCGAAGGCTTGACGATGGGCGCCGGGAAGTAATCAAAGAAAAGTTGTCAGACACTTCCAAAGTGTCTGACAACGACGGTTTCCTGTTCATCTTCGCACAATTGATAAAAACTCCTTGACGCGATTCGCGATGTGTTGTTGCATGGTAAAGGTTTACCCTGTGCCATATTACACAAAGACCCACAGGTTTTTCAAACCTGTGAGGTCTGGTTATGCGCTATCATCAGCGTTCGAACAAGGAGGACATCATGCGATTTCTGACCAAAAATTTTCTGCTGCACAACAAAACCGCTCGCATTCTTTACCACGAATACGCCAAAGACATGCCGATTTTCGATTATCATTGCCACATTTCTCCGGCAGATATTGCCAATAACACCCGTTTCCGCAACTTGACGCATATCTGGTTGGCGGGGGATCACTACAAATGGCGGGCCATGCGCACCTGCGGCGTGGACGAGCGCCTGATTACCGGCGACGCGACCGACTGGGAAAAATTCGAAGCGTGGGCGGCGACCGTGCCATCCACAATTCGCAACCCGCTGTATCACTGGACGCATTTGGAACTCAAGCGTCCGTTCGGCCTGAAAGATGTGTTGCTTTCCCCATCAACCGCGCAGATGATTTACGAGTTTTGCAATGAATTGTTGGTGGAAGAAGATTTTCGGGCGCGCGGCATCATGAAACAGATGAACGTGAAAGTCGTCTGCACGACAGACGATCCGGTGGATACGCTTGAATATCATCAGCAAATTCGAAACGATAAAAGCTTTAAGATCAAAGTCCTGCCTGCGTTCAGGCCGGACAAAGCGATGGCGGTGGAGTCGCCGGAATCCTTTAACGCCTATCTGGGCAAATTAGAAGCCGCCGCCGGGATGGAGATTACAAATTATGTCAGCCTGTTGGAAGCGATTCAAAAACGACATGATTTCTTCCATCAAATGGGCTGCCGCCTGTCGGATCATGGCCTGGAAACCGCCTACGCCGAGGATTATACCGAGCAGGCAATCAACAAAATTTTCGATAAAATTCGCGGCGGCGCGGACTTAACGCCGCTTGAAATCCAGAAATTCAAATCCGCGATGATGGTGGAATTCGGGCGGATGGATCACGCCAAAGGCTGGACGCAGCAACTTCATCTCGGCGCGCTGCGGAATAATAACAGCCGCATGTTCAAGCAATTAGGACCGGATACCGGCTTCGATTCGATTCTTGATGTGGAAGTCGCGCGGCCATTAGCGAAATTGCTGAATCGTCTGGATGAAACCGAGCAATTGCCCAAAACGATTCTTTACAACCTGAATCCCGCCCACAACGAAGTGCTGGCGACGATGATCGGCAATTTTCAGGATGGGCGCACACCGGGAAAAATGCAGTTCGGCTCTGGCTGGTGGTTTTTAGATCAGAAAGACGGTATGGAAAAACAAATGAACGCGCTCTCCAATATGGGGCTGCTCAGTCAGTTTATCGGCATGTTGACCGATTCTCGCAGTTTTCTGTCGTATCCGCGTCACGAGTATTTCCGCCGCATTTTATGCAATCTGATCGGCGCGGACGTGGAAAACGGCGAAATCCCTGCTGATATTGATTATTTAGGGGAGATGGTACAGGATATTTGTTACAACAATGCCGTGAAGTATTTCGGCATTGATATACCGAAGTAAATAACCTGAGTTCGGGAGAAGACCAGACCTCAAAAGCCGTTGCGGGGCGGAATGTGTGTAGGGCGATGACGCGAGCCATGTCCTATACACACGTCGCCCCGTTATGGCGAAAAACTTATACCGAGATCACGTTAAATAGGGGCGTTATCACCCCAAATTTTCTTGTTTTTGAAATCGTAGGCATAATAAGTGATACAAGTTATGGTACAAGTCTAAAAAGAATATATGGTTCTTATCTCAAAAGTGGTATGATGCAAAGTGGAATTTTTTTCTCAAAATTGCAAATTTCTGTTGACAACATTTTCATATCCCGTATTTTTTCCTTAGGAAATATAATATTTCGTTCTGTTAACTCGTTGTAAATTTCTGATGACGATTTTCTATAATTTCATTGATAATAAGAATTTATCGGTGGTGTGGAACTTTTTGGCGGCGGCCTTGTCAAAAGATGCAGATATTGCAAGCGTTGGAAAACGCCAAAAGGAAAAGACGCAAGCATTGATGACAGATGAAGAGCTTGTATCATTCTCTCAGCGAGGTGATACCAATGCCTTTGAAAAATTGATTGTTCGTTATCAACGACAGGTGTTTCACCTGATTTATCAGATGACCAATAATGCTGAGGTAGTCGAAGATATCGGACAAGAAGTTTTTATCGCAGCGTTTAAAGGCATTAAAGATTTTCACGGCAAGTCGTCATTTTTTACATGGCTCTATCGCATTGCGATTAACCATTGTAAAAATTATTTAGCGGCCTCCTCTCGGTCTCAGAATTTTGAAACACGGTATCGCAAAGAAGAGCCGATTGAGGATGTAACGGAAGATTACGAAGAAAATCCGCAAAGTTTATTGTTAGCAAAAGAGTTCGTTGAGCAGTTAGAAGAGGCATTAGCGACGCTTCCTCCTGAACAGCGCGTGGTATTGACGCTTTGTGAGTTTCAGGGGCTGTCGTATGAAGAGATCGCTGATATTTTAGAATGCCCAGTTGGAACTATTCGCTCAAGACTCTCGCGCGCAAGAACTGCGTTGCAAGACATCTTAGATCACGCGTTATGAGGTGAGAGAAATCGGCTGTTGGGGGGACGATTTCTTTTCACGTCAATATGTGACCGGAAATGTGTATGAAGTGTGATGCCTATCGTATTCTGATTACAGGGTATATTGACGAAGCGCTCTCTGAAAATGAAACCAGGATGTTGAAAGAGCATATTCGCAGTTGTGAAACATGCCTTCACCATCTTCAACGTCAGGAAATATTGCGAACAACGCTCAAGCGGTATGCCTTTTTGCAAGAAGCGCCAGTTGTTCCTTCCAATTTTGCTCAGAAAGTGACCGCGCAACTTCAAGCATGTCAACCTGAGTCAACTCCTGTTTTGGAGCGCAAGGGATTCAAACTCCGTCTGCGGACAGGCGTCCTGCGTTTTGTGGATGGGTGGACGTCGAGTTTAAAAGCTCGTCCGTTTGCGTGGACTGCGGCAGTCTCGTGCGTTATGATGTTTGCGGTTGGATTTTTGGCGGTGAGCGTCTTCTATACGCCTCCGATCAACCAAATGGCTCAAATTGGCGCAAACGCGCCTGCTGAACCCACAACAGTTATCGCGAAATCTATTCAAACGGAACCTCTGCCGAATACAATCTCTGACGCTGATAACTCATCGTTTTTCGAAATCGGCTTTGTTGAAGAAGGCCAGCCCTCACTTACGCCCGTTCAGGCGACGACCCCTCCTTTTGAAGGGTATGTTTATTCACATGTGGTGGGCGGATATCAAGATCGTTTAGGTGAGGACATTATGTTTGTCGGATACGCTCAGGATGCCGTCATTCAGTAGCCTTCATGTGTGAGCAGTTGTAATATGGGGAAATCGCGGGTTGTAGGGACAAGAAATCAAATCAGGGCAATGAGAGGTGTTATTGTTGCGTATGTCTGTATGGTGATGATGTTTTCCTCATCAACGAGTTTGGCTCAGCAAACCCCTGATAAAGAAACGACTACCGCCAAAACGTTTACCTTTGATGATGTCTTGCAATTGCTCGATTCCTCTGAGAAGCGTTTTAGTTATCTCGGAACGAAATTTATTATTGATTATACCCCGACGCGGCGCTCTACAACGCTTGTCAAAGTGACGTATGGCGCAGGATTGGAAAAAAAAGAAGTCTCTCCCCTTCAAAATGGCGAGCCACAGATTATTCTCGATGATGGCAAATATTTGTGGCATTACATTCCCTCACAAGCATCAGTCATCAAGAAAAAGCAGCAGCTTTCATTAGGCAAAATTTCTCAGCGCATTTATTCGCAAAATAAGCTGATCCAGGAAAATTACTCGATCCGAATCGAGCAGCAGGATTTAGCAGCAATAATGCCGCCAATCCCTCAGGTGCCATCAGTGATGGGGAACGTGATGGTGATGTTTGAGCCAAAACATCATGACCGTCCCACCTGGAAACTGTTGATCGAAAGCGAGCATGGCCTGATTGTGCGCACCGAAGTGTATGACGTGGCCGGGAATTTAGCGTTGCTGTCAGCTTTTTCCGAACTGACATTTCAGCCAAAACTTTCGGAAAAATCGTTTGTTGTGACCGTGCCTAAAGGAACAAAAATGGAAACCTCGGTAGAGAATCATTTTCGTACCATTGAGGAAGCTCAAGCCCAGGCAAGTTTTTCGATTGTGGCTCCGACGTATCTCCCTCCAGGATTTATTCTGAATGGGATCATTTCCTCTCCGACAGAACGGGGCGAAAAAGTGCAATTTAGTTATATTGATGGCATGAGCACCATTTCGATTTTTGAAGAAAAACAGGCCACTGAGGTAGATGCTTCTTTAGGGATCACGAAAGAGGTGGATATCAATAGTTCGATCAAAGGGACATTTTATGATCATGGCCTGATCAAAATTTTGCGTTGGGCGCTGGATGCCGAACGCATCGTCACGCTTGTTGGCGAAGTGTCCGATTCAGAATTGGTCAAAATAGCGGCCTCGATTATTGCCAACTGAGTGAAATTTCGAGTTGCGATCTATTCGAAGGCAAGCGGTATTACTTTGATCGTAAAGAATTCATGTAATTACATAAATATTGTGCCATATCTATCCTTTTTTCAACGAACATTATCAGCATGTTGCTGCTCCGCGTTCATTCTCCTGTTTTCCTTGAGCAATGCGCAAAATGTATCCGCGCAGAATCCGCAGTATATCCCGTATTCGTTTGCGGATATTGCGGAAAAGATTCGGCCTGCCGTCGTTAATATTAATACCGTGCAGACGATTGGCGCAATTATCGAACAAATTCCGCAAGCGAATAGCAATGATGGCCGCCCGCCTTCCCGCGAAAAAAATCCGATTCATCAATTCAAACGCCGGAGTCTGGGGTCTGGAGTGATTATCGGAAAAGAAGGCTATATCATTACGAACAATCATGTGATCGAAGCTTCGGACGAAATCCGCGTTAAGCTTTCCGATGATCAAGAATTTCAAGCGAAAATTATTGGGAAAGACGTAAAAACCGATATTGCGCTCATTAAGATTGCCCCGACTGCGCAGGAATTGCCGGTGGCGGTATTAGGAGACTCTAATGCTCTGCGCGTGGGGGAATGGGTGATCGCAGTTGGCAATCCCTATGGCTTAAGTCAGACGGTCACTGCCGGAATTATCAGCGCCAAAGGGCGAGTGATGGGGAATCCGTATGATGATTTTATTCAGACTGATGCCTCTATTAACCCTGGCAATAGCGGCGGGCCGTTAGTAAATATCAACGGTGAAGTTATTGGAATCAACACGGCGATTTTCGGGCAGGTCGATCAAAATCGGTTTGCGCAAGGGATCGGCTTTGCGATTCCGATCAATATTGTCCGGGAGGTCGTTGACGATTTGCAACAATATGGCAGGGTCAAACGCGGTTGGGTCGGGATTGTCATTCAAGAAATCACGCCGGAAATTGTCGCTTCCTTTAACCTCCCAAATACAAAAGGCGCGTTAGTCACCGGTATCGTTCCAGATGGGCCTGCCGATAAAGCTGGCATTGTGCGCGGCGATGTTATTTTGCGCTTTAATGACGTTGACATTGCCCATTCGATTGATTTGCCGCGTATTGCCGCAGATTATGAGCCCGGCGCCACCAGTTCGCTGTTGATCAATCGCGATGGCGAGGAAATGCTGATTCCCCTGACATTAGGGGAATTCCCTGAGCCGGAAACCCCAACCTTTCCTTTTGAAGAACTCCCTGTCCAATAAGGTGTTACACCGAATACTGTCACTTAGAGGTCTGGGCGGTCAAGAAAAGACGTCAGACACCTTGACGGTGTCTGACAGATTTTTGTGCATGACGTTTGCCGAACGGTTAAAAAACGCCTAATTCTGAAGAAATTAATACCTGCCGATAGCGATCAATGTGAAAGTTTAACCGTTGTCCTAACTTTAAGCATTCCCGGAGAAATTGATATTCCTGAAAAAAACGGTGTAATTCCTGGTGAGCGCTTTCGCTCTCCGTTTGCCCCGCGTTTTGCAGGGCTGTCTTAAACAGATTCATATATCGCGGGATTTCGTTTTCAAGAATATCATACGCCATATTTTGAATGTCCATTTTCTCAAGAACGACGCCGAGTGTTTCCGCTTGTTCCAGAAGATTCAAGGTGTCACGCAGCAGCACTAAAAAACTTTCCCGCGCATTAAAATCGAACGAGTCGCGTCCGCGTTGCTGCATATCGAGAAATCGGCGCGAAAGCCGATCAATATATTGACGAAGCGCTTCCGTCAGGCGGCTTCGCAGCAATCCCATATCAAGCGTAAGACAGTGAGCGCCGCTCAAATGCAGCATTTTTTCGAGCGCAGCGCGCAGGGTGGCCGGCGAATACTCTCCCACCTCTTTTGAGTAGAGTCGCTCCATCTCGATCATGGCATGATATGTCAGGGCGAATTCTACCGAGGCATGGAGCGCAGCAGGCACTTGCAAGCTTGCTTTCGTCAGCGAATCGAGTAATTCCACGCTTTTGGCATAGACCGTTTCGATATGATCTTCAACAGAATGAGCATATTCTTGCAATACATGCCCGAAGACGTGCTCTCGGTCGTCATGATATAGGTCTGTGAGCGTATATTGCGTCAAGCCATGCTGTTCCAATACGCGAATAATTTCTTGTTGCGCATCGCTTCCGCGCTGAGCAATCGCCGCAAAAAATGACTCTGCGTCATTCGCATTCTGAAACTGTTTGAGATAGGAGATTGGTTGTTTGTTGGCATCGTGGCATGTCGTAAAAAGCAGCGTCCAGATTTGTTTGGTCGTTGTATCTTTGACTTCGATGACGCCGCTGAATATCATGTCATGTTCGAACGTTTCGCCGGAAACCTCCTCTGTGGCAGGCTGACCGCCTAATTCTTTCCACGAGCTGACGCTCTGGCAGCGCAGCGCGTAAATATGAATCGGATATTCCTGACGCCCGGCGAGTTTCTTCAGCGGGTGTTTTGAGGCTTTGCCAAGAGCCGCTTTTTGTTGAAGTTGCGTCGTGAGCAGCAAATGATTAACCGCGCGTTCCGGCGTAAAAATGTCGGGTTTGACATAATTCAGATACATCATTTTCCCAGTGCCATATTGCGGCATATTGCTGACCGCGTTATCGAGCACGTTCAGCATCTTCGTTTCCAGATCAGGTGAGGCCAACCCTTCGACGAGTTGAAGCGCTCTGGCGGCATACCGCATGTTTTGCACCGGCTCCAACCCAGACACATCATTAAAAAACCAACCGCAGCTTGTGTAAGTAAACATCGAATACTTTTGCGCTTCTAATAATCGCAGCGCAAGCGATTGTTCTGCCTCACTCAGCGGATGGGCGGCATGGCGTTCGAAAAATTTCGCAAGGGTCTCGTCGGTCGGATCAAGCATATATTCGATGTAATCGTTTCGCGCCGCCCAGGGATCGCGCAAGATGGCGCGACCAGATTCCTCAAAGAGTTCCGCTACCCCGTCGCGCAGCACATCGAAGGCTTCGCGTAATGGCGTGCGCCACGCCTGATTCCATCCTGCGGGGCTGTCCACCGCGCAACCGCAATCGCGATACCAGCGCCCTACCCCATGCGAGCAGCTCCAGGAAGTGCCTTCGCCGTCTTCGCTGCCAGGTTTAAGCTCGACCTGCATTGTTGGCGGGCATATTGCTAAAAAGCGGCTATAATTTGTGACTTCCACCTGTATGGATGGCAATTTATTCGTGAGCAGCGCCGCCAGACTCATATCGCCGTGACGTTCGTGATGCCCATAAATTTCGCCGTCTGTCGCCACATGCACGAGGACGCGAGACGCCGATGAACGCGCTGCGGCCTCCTGAATTTTCTGCGCGAACAAATGGGGATTTTGCAGGAGGTGGCTGAAACTGATCTCAGAGGAAAGGCTGCCATTATAAAAAAACACGTCTATATATTGATCGGGAGAATAACGAACTCCAGGTTTAGCATCCGCGTCAACTTCCGGCGCATGAGGATCATTGATTGGAAGCGATTTTTTGGCTGACGCTACCGCGGTCGTCTCTTTTTTAAACAGTCGGTATGGCTGCGTGACATCAATTCCATTATCGCTGACATCGAGCCAATCATCTTCGCCAATATGGCAAATACGTTGCGCTTGAGTTGGCGATAAGATAACATATTTCAGGCCATGTTCGATCAGCAGGTTGACCGTGTCGTCGTTGATGCCGGTTTCCGGAAGCCAGATGGATTCCGGGGCGCGCCCGAACCGATGGCGAAATTCGCGAATTCCCCAGAGAATCTGAGTGGCTGCATCGCGGGTATTGGCTAACGGCAGCATGATATGGTTATACGCTTGCGCAATCGCGTTGCCATATCCCTGCTGTTGGCAACTCAGAGCGTCAGCCGCAAGAATCTTCTGATAGACGTCAGGCGCATGTTCCTCTAACCAAGCGAATAGCGTCGGGCCGATATTAAAATTGATATGCGCAAAGTTATTTTCTAATGAAAGAATTTGCCCCTGGTCATTCATCACGCGCGAACGAGTATTGGGCTTGTAGCACTCGCTGGTAATCCGTTCATTCCAGTCATGAAACGGCGCGGCGCTCTCCTGGCGCGGAATGCGCTGCGTCCAGGGGTTCTCTCTGGGAGGTTGATAAAAATGCCCATGAATCACAAGAAAAATTTTTTTCTGTTCGGTTGTCATCTATTATACAAGCTGTCATCTCGCTGTACAGGGGTTTCGTCTGGCCAAAACGCTATCAGCGCAACATGCAAGCTTAACGCGGTATTATCGCACACCGCAATGAATTGTCACGTTTCGACACGCTCAATGCGCGGCGTTTCCTGAGCGTGCCGAAGGGAATGCTGCCACCGCCACTCGTTAAAGAGTGCGATAGAACGAATATCGGTGATAGAAACGCCAGTCGTAGCGCTATGAGAGAGGCTGAAAACATGTCAATAAAAATATGCGAGCCTTAAGTGCCGGAGGGAGCGAAGAGCGTCCGTATGGGAGAGACGCCCCGGCGGGGCGTCTGATGATCTTTTCAAACACCATTGGTTTTATTCGAAGATGTTCTGGCTGGGAACCGTGGAAAAAAGATGCGCGGCTGGGCTGGAATTTTGAGCAAGATGATTGGTTCGCTTGAGAGAGAAAGGCGTTGGCGCAAAATCAATAAATGCCTGCCGCCCCAAAATTTCTTCAAACGATTTCTGATTCGGCTGCGGATCTGCGTCAATATCCTGGTTGCCGAATGGACGGTGATAAACAATAGACATGTGAAGGCGATCATTATTGCTGTATGTGCCGCCGAATACGCCGATTTTCGTCATGACTGACGGCAGCTGCGATGTGTGGCGGAAGCCGAACGCATGTCCCATTTCATGCGCTAATAGTTCGATTTTGCTGATGCCGACTTCTTGATAGGGCGCGTTGTCGTTCAGGACAAAAATCCAGGCTTTGGACAGCGCTCCAGAGGGTTTCGTTTGGAAACTTGGCTCGGTAAACGTGACTCCCATCGCTCCTTTTTCCACAAGCGAGTCATCGAAGGAAATAACGATGGTTTGGTCGGGAATCAATGAAAAATCATACCCATCGCTGTTAAAGTATTGGAGTTGAATATCGGCAGCTTCGAACACATCTCCGGTGAAGATCGGCGTTATCTTGATGAGTAATTGTTTGATCTGTTCAATTGTATCTTTAGAAATTTCCTCTTCGTTCGTCGCCTTTGGGTTGGTATCAATATAAAATGTCGGAGGAGACACCCAGCGTTGGAGCGGATAAAGATGTTGTTCTGTCGGGTGATTGCCTCTGGCAAGTTCGCGATAAAAACCCAGATGAAATCCGCTATCTTTTTCGATGGCGTCAAGTTCGATGCGTTCATTTGCAGATGTTGATAACGTCGCAACGCGGGGATAGATGGACTCTCCGCTCATCTGAAAAACGAGATTATTTCCCGTAACGCCAGAAAAGGTGAATTTTCCCTCCGCGTCAGTCACTGTGGATCGAGAACCAAGCGTGACTTGAATATTGGGCAACGCGCGATGGGTGACGGTTCCGCTTACTATGCCTTGTAATTGGTGCGCTGCTGAATTCGGCGGCAGGGTTGCCGTAGGAACTGGCTTGGTGTCAGATGCTCCCGGAGACGTTGGCGATGAATCATGACAACTTTGAATGTTTAAACATGTCAGGATAATGCAACACAACATCAGGTAAGTATCGGCTGCACGTTTCATATTTCCCCCCGTCAGTGATGAAAACGTCGCGTTGATTTGGAAAACGCTGTTAATGCAAGCGTTGCTGGCTGTGATGAAAGAATGGCCAACGCATGGAAATTATGCAAGGAAAATATATGCAGGCGGCAAAATTTCCTCATTCGGGAATGCGATTCGGGAAAATTCCATAAAAAAAGATTGACGAATGCGCTTGAATATGGGACATACCGATTATCAGCGCAAATCTTGAATATTATGGTGTGTTCAACAGGGAGATAAAGAGCATGATTTGCATATATCGAACCCCAAGAACAGTATTTGTTCTCGTCTGTCTTCTGCTGGCATGTCTGGGCGCGTTTGCCGAAGTCGCTGAGGTTCTGGCGAAAGCCGTCTCGCCGAATGGCAAAAGCGGCGCATGCGGCCCGTATTATATCTGGTATCAGACCACGCCCGATGTGTATCCGCCGTTGATGGACTTTATTGATTTGTGCGGCATTACATTTGACAGCCGCGATATAAATCAGGATTTTGATTTTGTCTATTTTGCGGATACAGCAGCCGTTCAACGCGCTGCGCTCGATCAGAATCAGGATGGGATTTCTGATCTCTTTTTTGTCAAAAAAGATCAACGCCTGATTGAATGGAAACCTGAAGGCGGCTGCGTGCGGATTAATTTGAACGAATGCCAAGGGGGAAAAGGATTCAATCCGCGCTGTGGATACGCGATGATCAGCATTCAGCCCAAACCGAATTTTCGCGACGGCAGCGCGAACATTCATATCAGCGTGAACGCGAAATGTCCGCCGGGCGGATATGATTGCAGCCGCGCCTATTCGCTCGTGCATCGTTATGCGGATTGCGTCCCTGCGGCATTGCCGGATTTTATCGTGCAAAAGACGGTGAATCCGCAATCTGCCGAAACGTATCGCGAGGAGACGCTTCAATATAAAGTCACCATCCGCAATACCGGCACAAGCAATGAAAATCATGTCGAATTGACGGATGCGATGTCCGCAGGCACAAATGGCGGCGCGTTAACGCTCGTCAACTTCAGCATTGATTGCCCACAGGTTGAAAGCTTCGAAGACCCGTTCCCGCCTGGTTGCAACGTGATATCTGTCAAAGAAAATGAGTTCAAAGTTGGTTTTTCGAATATTCCTCCCAATAAAAGCGTAACGGTCACGTATGGAATGCTAACGCATAAAGGAGAAATTGACGAAAGTGAATTTTCGTATTTTACCAATACCGCCACATTGTCCACAGGCGGTTCCTCGCGCGTGACGGTTGGGGTGCTCGGCATGAAAAAACCTGAAGACAAGGATGACGATGGAGTTGGCGAGGGGAGCGGACGTCCTGAGCGTCCTATCAGCAGTAGTCAATAACGTGTTACGACCGGCGAATGACTCTCTGCTGAGGCAAGCGCAAAGAGTTAAATTCAGCCCTGTCAGGGAGCAGACTCTGAGAGGGCTGATTGGTCTTTTAATCATCCTCTGATTCAATCGCAATTGTGACGGTGAAGGCATGGTCGCCGCCGCTGAATTCGATTCGTTGCACGCGGCCTGTGCAGCCCGCTTCGATTGGCTCGCCGGTTTCCCAGTCTTCGCCGATAATGGTGTCAGGATAAATATGCTCTCCATCCTGCAAATCAAACCGCGCCGCGGCAACTTTAAATTGCTTATGTGTCTGCTGCTTTTTCATAACAGCCTCCTGAAAAGCAGACCTCACAGGTTTTGAAAACCTGTGAGGTCTTTGTTTGCGTCGTCAATTATTCCGCGCTGGCAGTTGTAAGCTCAAAGCCCGCTGCTGTCATCATCTTTTTGTAAATGTCGGTCTGATCGTAATAGCCGTTGAACAATTCCGCGCCTGCACCGATAGCAGAAGTCTGCTGAATGCCGCCGGTATGTGAGTAGGAACTCCAGCCGATTCCCGCTTTTTCAGCCAGAATCGTCGTCAACTTCACGGTTAACGGTTCATAGCCGCCGTATTGCACATACGCCACATCATCAGCGGGGCGAGCGTCTTTGGCTAACATGGAGACGGCAAAGGCGTCCTGCAAAATCGCGAGATCAGCGTCAGTCAGCGCTAAACCGTATTTCAGCGTATTTTCGGCCTCTTTCGCCGCTTTCTTCACGTCGTCGGCAGCGTCTTTCGCTTTTCCGGCATCAATCGCGGCCTTCAGTGTCGCTTTTTCTTCGGCGGAGAGGACATATAACCCGAACGCCTCTTTAATCAGCGGCAGCACATCCTCAAATTTCGCTGCTGGGTTGGCCTTTTTAAACTCTTCGAGTTTTGCGTTGAAACCGAGATAACTCACTTTTTGATTCTTCATTTTGCTGATGTAGGACGAATATTTCGTGCCAGCATAGCCGATGCTCAAGCCGCCGGTTTCATGGTCGCCAGTGACGATAATCAGCGTTTCATCCGGGTGTTTTTCATAGAATTTCATCCCTTCGGCAATCGCCGCGTCAAACGCTAACGTATCTTGAATAGCCGCCGCCGCGTCATTCGCATGGCATGCCCAGTCAATTTTTCCGCCTTCCACCATCATAAAAAAGCCGTCAGGGTTATCCAGCAATTCAATCGCTTTGGCCGTATATTCGGCAATCGTCACATATCCTTCCGGTTGATCAATCGTGTAATACATCGCGGCGTCGCTATCCACAAGGTCATTCATCGCGATCACTTTCCCCGCCCCCGGTTTCAGCGCTTCAAGTTCGGCGCGTCCCATCGCAATCGTATAGCCATTCGCTTTGGCGGTGTCTAAGGCGTTCGGCTTGCCTTCTTCTTTACTGGTAGGCGATTTCAACTGTCCGCCGCCGAAGAAATCGAACCCGGAGTTCGCTAATTCCATGCTGATTTCATACATGCTGTTGCGGCTCTTCTGATGCGCGTAGAATACAGCAGGCGTGGCGTGGTCTAATGACACGGTGCTTAAAATGCCGACTTTCCAACCTTTTTCTTTCGCGGTTTCCGCAATGGATTTATATTTGATCTCGCCGGTCGGGTCAGTCCCTAACACGGAGGATTCTGTTTTAAACCCCGATGCAATCGCGGTGCCGGTCGAGGATGAATCCGGGATGATGCTGGTCAGGTCGAACGTGGTGTCCAATCCCTGCGCCGGGAACGTATTCATAAGCAATTGGGGGCGATTCATGTCAATTGCGCCGTTGGAGAGCGACAGCTCGGCGGCGTAACGCTGCGCCATCGCCAT
Organism: Candidatus Moduliflexus flocculans; assembly: GCA_000739515.1. Taxonomy (GTDB): domain Bacteria; phylum Moduliflexota; class Moduliflexia; order Moduliflexales; family Moduliflexaceae; genus Moduliflexus; species Moduliflexus flocculans. The sequence goes on along the minus strand of DF820460.1, from coordinate 18,862 downwards.
GCCGTCGCCGATAAACAACATCACATATTTGGCCTTCTTCATCTCTTCCGCCTGGGCTGAAAATGACAGCGTTGCCGCACAGACAAGCATCAACACGCTGAATAAACTGGCATACCGTTTCATACAAATTCTCCTGGTTTTTTGTTGATGAAATAACGGAGCGACCGCAACGGACGTTCCAGGATATATAAACGAGAATAACATTCTGCTCAAAGATGGAAGATATTTGTCAAGAACTATGCGCGGCAGAAATGCACAAAAAAATAACTGAAATAGTTCTATGCAAACCATTTCACAAACAAAGATTTTGAGGTGTTGTCCCTTGCGGATTTCTTCTTGAGGCAGATGCAATATTGAGCAGAAACCTCACAGGTCTCGAAGACCTGTGAGGTTTTCCTCCTGGTCAATACCACTGAATAATGCTATACCTTGCAAGCAAACTACACGGATGAGCGTAAGAAAGGATACATTCGGAGAACATCCTTTCTTACGCTCATCCGTGTAGTTTTTACTATGGATCCTTCAACACAACAATTTCAGAACCGATTACGCGCCGAAAAAAGCCCGTATCTCCTGCTACACGGCGGAAATCCGGTGGATTGGTTTCCCTGGGGCGACGAGGCGTTCGCGAAAGCCAAACGCGAGCAAAAACCGATTTTTCTCTCCATCGGCTACGCCACCTGTCACTGGTGTCATGTCATGGCGCATGAATCGTTCGAAGACGCCGACATCGCTCGCTTGCTGAACGATACGTTCGTCTGCGTCAAAGTGGATCGCGAAGAACGCCCCGACATTGACAGCCTCTACATGGCCGTCTGTCAGATGTTGACCGGCAGCGGCGGCTGGCCGCTGACGATTCTGATGACGCCTGATAAAGCGCCGTTTTTCGCCGGGACGTATTTCCCGAAAACGTCGCGCTTCGGGCGGATCGGGATGATCGATCTGATTCCGCAGGTGCGTCATCTCTGGGCGCATGAACGCGAAAAAGCGCTGCAAACCGCGCAACATATTCTTGAGACGCTGCAGACGTATCATATTAAATCGGCAGGTTCGCCTGAGAACGCGCCACAGGCGGATTTTGCGCTGCTCAATCGCGCCGGGCATGAATTAACGGAGAGGTTCGACCGGAAATACGGCGGATTCAGCAGCGCTCCGAAATTCCCGTCGCCGCATACATTGATGTTATTGCTGCGGCAATGGAAACGCAACGGCCACGCGCCGCTGTTGGGCATGATCGAGCAGACGCTTCAGGCGATGCGGCGCGGCGGCATCTACGATCATCTCGGTTTCGGCTTTCACCGCTATTCTACCGACGAGCGCTGGCTGCTGCCACATTTCGAAAAGATGCTCTACGATCAGGCGCTGCTTGTGTTGGCGTATCTTGAGGTGTATCAGGCGACGAAAAAGCCTGAATATGCGCAAACCGCTCGCGAAATCTTCACATACGTTTTGCGCGATATGACCGATCCGTCAGGCGGGTTGTACTCTGCCGAAGACGCTGACAGCGAAGGCGTTGAAGGGAAATTTTACGTCTGGTCAGTCGAAGAATTGCGAGCGTTGCTGGACGCCGAAGATGCGGAGTTCGCGCTGACATTGTTCTCATTCGAAGAAGCGGGCAATTTTTATGAACAATCCACCGGCCAGAAAACCGGCGAAAATATCATTCACCTGCGGCAGCCCTTGCCGAACCAGGAATGCGAACGCTTCGAACGCATCCGCCAGCGGCTGCTCGAGACGCGGAAAGGACGCGTTCATCCGCTGAAAGACGATAAAATTCTGACCGACTGGAATGGGCTGATGATTGCGGCGCTCGCGAAAGGCGGACAGGTGTTAAATGAGCCAATTTACACCGCTGCCGCCGAACGCGCCGCCGAGTTCATATTTTCAACTGTGAGCTTGCCAGACGGACGTCTACTCCATCGCTATCGCGACGGAGAGGCCGCCATTGCCGGGCATCTCGACGATTATGCGTTTATAATCTGGGGTGTAATCGAGTTATACGAGGCGACGTTCGAGCCGAAACATCTTGAACGTGCGCTGACGCTGAATCAACAGGTTCAAGCGCATTTTCGCGATGCTGCGGGTGGCGGCTATTTTCTCAGCGCGAACGACGCCGAGCCGCTGCCATTGCGCCAGAAAGAAGGCTACGACGGCGCGATTCCGTCCGGCAATTCGGTCATGATGCTGAATCTGCTGCGCCTTGCGAGGTTAACGGGACATTCGGAATTTGAAACAGACGCAGAACGCCTGTTTCGCGCATTTTCTGGCATGGCGGCGCAGAATCCGACCGCATTTGCGTTTCTGCTGACTGCCGCAGATTTCGCCCTCAGTCCGTCTCATGAAATCGTCATTGTCGGCGATATAGACGCAATGGAAACGAAGCAGATGCTCGCCGCGCTTCGCGCTGAATTCCTGCCAAATGCCGTCATTTTGTTTCGCCCGGCAAATCAGGACGCGCCAGAGATTCTCAGACTTGCGCCGTTTATCGAACCGTATCAGTGCATTACCAGCAAAACAACCGCCTACGTTTGCCGAAATTTCGCCTGTAATCTGCCAGTGACCGAACTTGCTGAACTGCTCAAACAACTAACCGCTATTTCGTAGAGACGCCCCGTCGGGGCGTTTCTATTATGATCATGCGAATATGATCGAATTGACCGCAATTGGTATTATTCCCTGTTTTTCAACTTGACAAGGAAGGATAGTGCTAATGTCATCTCCTAAATAAAAAATGTGTTATAGATGGGAGTATTGAAAATTCATATCGCGTAGTTCAGAGACCTCACAGGTTTTTAAAACCTGTGAGGTCTTATTAAAAATCAATGCTCGCATCTATAACATCTTGTTCGTTTCAGAAGAGAACATTCTGACTATGGCCTACCAAGTATTAGCGCGGAAATGGCGACCTCAGGTCTTCGATGATGTGGTCGGGCAGGAACATATTGCGGACGTGCTGAAAAATTCCATCGCGACCGGACGGATTCATCACGGTTATTTGTTTACCGGCATTCGCGGCATCGGCAAGACGACAACCGCCCGCATTCTGGCGAAAGCCTTGAATTGCGAGCATGGTCCGACGCCGACGCCATGTAATGCCTGTGAGTTCTGCCGGGAAATCACGGATGGCTATTCGATGGACGTGGAAGAGATTGACGCGGCCTCGAATCGCGGTGTGGACGATGTGCGCGTGTTGCAGGAGAATGTCAACTACGCGCCATCTCGCAGCCGCTATAAAATTTTCATTATTGACGAAGTCCACATGCTGACTAAAGAGGCGTTTAATGCGTTGCTGAAAACGCTGGAAGAACCACCGGGAAACGTCGTGTTTATCATGGCGACAACGGAAATCTGGAAAATTCCAATGACGATTCTGTCGCGCTGCCAGCAATTCAAATTCAAAAACGGCTCCCCAGAGCAAGTGATTCAATTGCTCAAAAAAATTGCGAAACATGAACGGCGGACGATTAGCGAGAAAAGCCTGTCGTTATTAGCGAAAACATCTGGCGGCAGCGTGCGGGATGCGGAAAACCTGCTGGATCAAGTCTTCAGCTTTTGCGACAACACGGTGCGAGATCATGACGTGCGCTATGTGCTCGGCATTCCCGAACAGCGCCTGATTCACGCATTTTTATCCGCGATTCTGGAGCATCGCGCCGCGCATCTCTTCACGCTGATGGAGCGTCTTGTCAGCGGCGGCTATAACCTCCGGCTCTTTTGTATGGAACTGTTAGAGCGCGTGCGTAACCTGATCGTTCTAAAAACGGTATCTGACGCAGATCGGTATTTGGCGCTCTTCGATTACTCCAGGAGCGACTTAGAACAGTTTGCAGCAGTCACGAGCCTGTCAGAATTGCAGCAATTATACTGGATGTTGGCAGATGTCGAACGAGAAATGAAATTTTCGCCGAGTCCGCGCCTGATTCTCGAAATGGCGCTCACCCGCATGGCGCGAGTGCAGGCGATCACGCCGCTGCCAGAGATGGCTCGTCAACTTCAGCAGATTCGGCAGCAGTTGCCAGAAATGTCGCCGGGCGTGCCGTATGTTCGTGAACGGCCAACGGAAAGCATTCAAGACGCTCGTCCTGCCGATGCCGCGCCTGTCGAGCCGTTTCAGCCACCGCAGGATGTTGAGCGAGTCTGGAACGATCTTTTAGCGCGAGTGGACGCAGAACGGAAATCGCTTGCCCCAAGCCTCAAAAAGGCGATTCCAGTTGAGTTGACAGCGCAAGAATTGGTATTAGGGTTTCATCAAGACGCTGAATTTATGCGGAATACGGTCGAAAATCCGAAAAATCAAGCGTTTTTGAATACATTGCTTCAGGCGTATTTTGGCCGCCCGATGCGAATTAAAACCACGATTCATCATGCTGCCGCCTCATTTGAGGCGATTCGCGAACAACATGAACAACGCCTGGCTGAACTTCCTCGTATCGAAGCGCCGCCGCCAGATGCCGTGCCGCGTCAGGCGGCAGCCTCAATGCCTGCGCGCCCCAAACAGGATTGGCAGACGAAAGGCGGCGATGGCGGCTGGCAGCGACGTGACGCAAAGTCATCATATAAACCTCCGGTAGAAGTCTCGGTGCAAGATGTGGTGCGCTTGTTTGAAGGGACAATTATCGAATAGGAAACGCTCAATAATAGAAAAAAGGCACATGTGGCGTTCAACGGGATCAACACGCGGGTTTACTTTATTGGAATTGCTCATCAGCATGGCCATTACGGTGGGAGTGTTTGCGATTGTGGCGACGGTGTTTCTTCAGATGCGCAAAGTCTCAGCGCGGCAGGAGATGGATGTCGCAATGATTCAGGAAGCGCGGCTTGGCGTGGATGAAATGGCGCGGTTGATTCGCATGGTCGGTTTCAACAGAGATGTGCAGCACGGTCAGCCAGCGATTATCGAGGCTGCACCGTTTCAGTTTACGTTTAATGTTGATTGGCAGGGCGATGCGCCACTTTTACCAGGTTCAAGCATTCCACTGTATGATGGCATTAACGCCTATCTCTCGCCAAATGTATATTTTAAGGGCCCTTTAGTAGGCAGAACGGGGGCGGAAACGATTCGTTTGACGTTAGATTCACGAAACGATGGTGATGTTGATTCGGATGATATTGGCGATAACCCCGAAGAGCAAACGACGCAAAATCCTGACGATATGGCGCTGATGAAAGAGATTAACGGCAAAAAAAATGTGTCATTAACGATTGGAGCGCTTGGTCCGTATAAAAAAAGCAAGCCCGGAGAAGAAAAAAAGACGAATGCGCCCCCGATGTTTCAATACTATATGGCAATTTCGCCCTGCTCAGTCATCTTGCACGGAGACGCCAATTGCGACGGCGAATTGACCGGAGATGAACGTTATTTTTCCTCGATCACTGACCAGAATCAACTTCGCGGATTGCGGCGCGTTCGCATTTCCGTCACGACCACGTCTGAACGCAAAGACCCATTCGACCATGTGACGTATCACGATATGACCATCAGTACGGAGGTTTCGCTGAGACATCCTGATAAACAAGGCTTTTATGTGCCTAATCCCACCGAATATCCCGGTTGTACATTTAGCAAGAGTGATTGTGGCTGTCTTCCTTAATGAGTTTCCGGTATCCTCGTAGAAAATCTATTGACTTTTCGCTCGACACTGTATATCGTTTCATCACATGCGGTACTTGATTGAAATGTACATCAATTATTTGGCGGCAGTGCGCGGCTTATCGGAGAATACCCGCAGCGCGTACAGCCGCGATTTGACGACCTATCTGACGTTTTTGACCGAAGAACGCGCCTGCAAGACGATTGAGCGCGTCACCGACAACGACGTGATTGCGTATCGCGCCTATCTGAGTCAGCTTGGTATGGCCGAACGTTCTATCAGCCGTCATTTCAGCGCCGTTAAGGGATTTCATCACTATCTTTGCGATGAAAAGATTATTGACAAAGACCCGACCGCTAAAATAGATGCTCCGAAACTGGGCGTTGCATTGCCAGACGTGATGTCGTTCGATGAGGTCGAACGCTTGCTGGCGCAACCTGATGCTGCGAACGAGACGGCACCGGAAGACCGGGCGGTCGCGATTCGGGATAAGGCGATGCTGGAAACGTTATATGCGACGGGGCTGCGTGTCTCGGAATTGGTCTCATTGCGGTTGCGCGATGTGAATCGCGAACGCGGTTTTTTGCATTGTATCGGCAAGGGAGACAAAGAGCGCGTCGTGCCGCTTGGCGAGGCGGCGCTCATCTATCTTGCTCGTTATATCAACGAAGCGCGTGGCGTGTTTTTGAAAGGCTCGTATGCTGAAGCGTTGTTTGTCAATCGTTTTGGCGAGCAGATGACGCGCCAATCGTTCTGGCGCATTATCAAAAAATATTTAAAACAGGCCGGGCTGCCGATGACGATTTCGCCGCATACGCTGCGTCATTCGTTTGCCACGCACCTGTTGGAACATGGGGCGGATTTGCGGTCGCTGCAAATCATGCTCGGTCATCAGGATATTACGACGACGCAGATTTATACGCATGTTTCAACGAAACATCTGCGCGACGTATATGACGAACATCATCCGCGAGCGAAAACGCGGCGACCTTTATGATCAGGCGCAAGCCGAAAAGGAGTGTAAACAACGCATGGAACAAGCAGCACAGCCTCAATTTATTGATATTGTTCTGCATATCGGAGGGGCAGGATATGCCATTATCGGAATTCTCCTGGTGTTTTCGATTTTTTCCTGGGGAATTATTTTATACAAATCGCAGCGCTTTAAACAAATTCGTAAGGAATCTCAGCGATTTTTAGAATTATATCATGAAAACAGCGATCTCGGCGAAGTGTATGCCGCCTGCATTTCATTGCAGACGGCGCCGCTCGTGCGCGTATTTAAAGCCGGATACCTCGAATTACAACGCATTCGCAAGGATATGATGACGATTAAAACAGACCGGCGTTCCAGCATCAGCGTCTATTTTCCTGAATGGGTAGAAGAATTCACAAGCGTCTTGCAAGAGTCGTTGATTCGGGAGACGATGCTGTTAGAGCGGATGTTGATTTTTCTTGCGGTGACAAGTTCTTCCGGCCCATTGCTTGGCTTATTGGGCACGGTCTGGGGCGTGATGATGTCATTCTGGAGCGTCGGAATGCAGGGCTATTCCAGTCTGGCTGCCGTCGCGCCTGGTGTGTCAGCGGCGCTGACAACGACGGTCGCAGGTTTAGTCGCGGCGATTCCGGCGGCGATTGCGTACAATTATCTGCTGAATCATGTCAAAGTGTTTTCAGCAGAAATGGAATGTTTTGCGTCTGAATTTACCAGCGTGATTCGTCGCGAGCTGCGCAAAGCGTTGTAAGTCGAAACGGTGTTTCGACGACGAAACACCGTTTCGTCGTATTCATCATATGGAGGATTGCGCATGGCAAAGTCGTTTCGTATCAAACGTCCAGAAGGAACATTATCGGAAATTAATGTCGTGCCATTGATGGATGTGGTGTTTAATCTGCTCATTATTTTTATGATTTTAGCGCCTGTGATTCACAAAGGTGTCGTGGTGCAGGTGCCGGAATCGGCAGTGGGGGAGTCATCGGTCGAACCGAAACAGCATATGGTGACCATTACCAAAGAGGGCGCGCTGTGGTTTGACGATCAGGAGACCTCGTTAGATGCGCTGCCTGAGCGGATCGGCGCTGTGGAGAAAACAGATACGATTTATGTGCAATCAGATAAAGAGATTGCGTATGGAACTGTGATCGATGTGATTTCGGCATTAAAAGAAAGCGGCATTCGAAATGTCGGCCTTGTCACCAGGCCGCGCACCGTTAGTGCCGCCGCGAAATAGAAACACGTCATGGAACACGATCAGCAATTTCGAAAAAAAGTATTGATCTCTATGCTGCTGCACGCCATGATATTCGGCGTGATCGCGGCAGTGTATTTGTTCCCGTCGGAAGTCGTGATGACGCCATTTCCTGAGCAAGAAGCTCAAATGGTTGATTTAGTCGAACCTGCGGAATTGCCAGAGAATTTGCCTGAACCGCAAATCACGAAAGCCCCGGAGAAGGCGCAGAACAAACTCATTGCGTTTCGAAATGTCTCTTCTGTTGCCGAAAAGCCTACCCCAACGCCGGAACCGACTGTGACGCCGACGCCGCGTCCGCGTGATACTCCAACGCCTGTCCCTGTTAAATCGCCGACGCCGACGCCAAAAGAGTTGCCGACGCCGACGCCACGTTTTTTGCTCCCGAAACGCGAACCGCCGACGCCGACACCGCACGAACCGCTGGTCGCCCTAGATATTCCAAAACGCGAACCTGTCCTGGAACGAACGCCTGAAAATTGGCAGCGTCCAACAATTTACGATCCGAATGAACCGGTGATTCAACCTCGTCGCACAGGCACTCCTGGCGCAAGAAATCAAAGCGCAACTCCTGGAATGCCGTCGCAACTTTCTATGGGCGGTCCATCGGTCATGTTGGATCAGGAAGGGGCATTTCCATTTCCTGAATATCTTTCGCATATTGAAAAAAAAATCAGCGGTTTATGGTTTCCGCAGGGTTCGGGAACACTCTCTCTTTACTTAGTTATTGACAGAAATGGAAAAATTTTGAAATCAGGTATTGACAAAGGAGAGGGGATTGGTGTAGAGAAGTTACAAGAATCTGTGGTACGGGCGATGGCTTTGATTAAACGTTTTGATCCGTTACCTCAGGATTATAGTGGCATGGCATTGCGCGTGCGGATTGTGGTAAGGAGGTAGATTATGGTACAGGCACGGCTGAGACAGCTTTTCTGGGGAGCATGTTTTGGAATGTGTTGTCTCATCTTGTCAAATTGGGTTGGCGCAGAAGATGTTTCTGTTGAGTTAAGCGGCTCTGGACAACATGTAATCAAAATTGCCGTTCCGGGCTTTTTAGCGCAAGGGACAGCATCCGACGTATTGGCCGCCGAATTAGCGCCAGTGTTGCAAAATGATTTGCGTATTTCAGGCTTTTTCGATACGTTAGAGAATGAAGCGGTGCGTATTGAAGGAATTCACCGCGATGATGGCTCTATTGGGGAAATTCAGTTTCAACAATGGGCAGATTTAGGCGCGCGCCTGCTTGTGAAAGGAGTCTATCAGTTTCAAGGGAATGCGCTTATTCTGGAATGTCGCGTCTATGATACATTAGGTGGCGATTTTATTCTTGGAAAACGTTATGAAGGGGATATGACTCAGGTGAGGGCGATCATTCATCGTTTCGCAGATGAGATTATTGAAAAGATGACCGGGGAACGCGGCATCTCATCATCGAAGATTATTTTCGTCTCGAATCGAAATGGCGCAAAAGAATTGTTTCAAATTGATTTTGACGGCGCGAACCTGACGCAGTTAACCCGAGACAATTCGCTGGTCATGTCTCCGGCAGTTTCGCCAGATGGAAAGAAAGTCGTTTATACGTCGTATAAAGAGAATAACCCTGATTTGTATCTGATGGATCTGGGAACGAAAAAATCAGAATCCATCGCCATGTATCCAGGATTGAACTTTGCGGCAGATTGGTCGCCAGATGGCAATACGTTAGCGTTGACGCTTTCTAAAGATGGAAATCCTGAATTATATCTGCTCGATCTGGCCTCAAAAAATCTGACGCGGCTGACGAAAAATAAATGGAACGATGTCTCGGCTTCCTGGGCGCCGAATGGAAGGGAATTAGTCTATACGGCCGATAATATTGGCGCTCCGCACCTCTATATCATGGAACGCACAGGAAGCAATCCACGAAGAGTGTCGTTTCATGGGTCGTATAATGTATCGCCCTCCTGGTCGCCTACTGGGGACATGATTGCGTTTGCGTCATCAATGGATGGTGATTTCAATATTTATACGATGCAAACGAACGGCGATATGTTGCGACGATTGACGAGCGGGATCGGAAGGAATGAAGACCCCGCGTGGTCGCCGGACGGGCGTTATATTGCGTTTCAATCCACTCGCGATGGCACGAATAGTATTTATATTATGAATGCGGATGGATCGAATCAACGTAAATTGACAGATAACAAAGGGTTGGATCTTTCTCCAACCTGGGTACGGTAGAATCATGGGTGATCATTGAACAACTCAGAGAGGTCGTCAGGGGAGCGCGCTGAGAGCATTCCAGTGAGTTTCTGCTGATGTTCCCCTCATGCGCAAAGGAGATTTTGCATTGAAAACGTACAGGAAGATGTTTCGCAAATACTTTTTTTTGATGCTGCTTGTGGCAAGTGTACTGGCAATCGTGGGATGCTCGAAAAAACAGCCGACACAGACGCAGATGGTGAAACCGCCGGATAATGGGCAGACGACGAACATCCAACTGGATGATTCCAAAGTTGGGGACGCCTTAGGAGATATTGGCGAGGAAGATCGCAGTGACTTAGGCTGGTTGCCGAACCGCCCGCCACAAGGGACGCGTTTTCAAGACACGAGCGAATTGCAAACGGTGTATTTTGAATTTGATAAGTATTCCTTGACGCAAAGCGCAAGAGAGACGTTAGAAGCGAATGCGATGTGGATGAAAGATCATCCAAACGTACTGGTGCAGATTGAAGGGCATTGCGACGAGCGCGGCACTGATGAATATAATATGGTGCTGGGAGAAAATCGCGCGTTCAGCGTCAAAAAATACCTTGTGTCACTCGGCATTAAAGCTGAACAACTTTATACGATCAGCTATGGCGAATCTATGCCCGCCGTTCCAGGTTCTGACGAACAAGCCTGGGCGAAAAATCGGCGTGCGCAATTCAAAGTGGCGCAACAATAAACGAGAGATAAGAGAAACCATTGTAGTGATGAAATCATGATCACGCATTCTTATCTTCACGTAGAAGATAGGAATGCTGGCGATCTTACGATGTGGGGGTGAAAACGTGAAAACGTGTAATATGTTCAGACGTGCAATTTATGGCGGGTTTGTGGGCATGGCTTTGTGGTTGTCATCATGCGCCAGTCCGCAGCAGGAACAATCGTTGACCCAAATTCAATCGCAGATTTCTGTTTTATCGAACGAAATGCGTGATTCGTTTTCAAAGACGGAAGAAGATACGGTGAATTTGTACAAACAATTGAATGAAGAAGTTCGGCAGCTTCAAAAAAATCAGGCTGATAATGCGGAAGTGAATGATCAGTTGGCGGCATCTGTAACGGCAATCGAGGCGAAATTGGATGAGTATAATGCCAGAATGACGCAGTTAAGCGAACGACTCGATTCAACAGAAACAGCTTTAACTGATCGCATTACCTCGTTGTCCGATCAGATGGGCGAGATCAAGAATGAAACGGCAATCATTCCAGGGGGGCCGGATCAGCAACAATCGGCGCCGATAACGGAAGAGCAATCGTCAACAACAGTCGGCTCTCCCCAGGATTCAGAGGCATCTCGCATGTATCACCAGCCATATACATTATATGTCAACGGGGACTTTGAGGCTGCGATCTCAGGATTCCAACGATATTTACAGCAATATCCTGGGGCTGAGTTAGCGGATATGGCACAATTTTGGATTGCCGAGTCGTTTTTCAGCCTCGGAGAGTACGAAACCGCGCTAAAAGAGTATGATACGCTCATTAATAAATACCCGAATAGTGATAAAATTCCAGATGCTTTTTTAGGAAAAGCTGATACGTTTTTAAAGCTTGATCGGCAAATCGAGGCGATTTCTCATCTTAAATATGTTATGAACCAATTTCCTGATTCTGCCGCAGCGCGAAAAGCTGCGGATCGCTTGAAATCGTTAGGAGAATAAAAAAAGAGGGGGGGCCCCCCTCTTTTTTATTGGTTGGGCTTGTTTATTTTTTCCACCGCAACGCCGCACCGCAATGCGGACATTTTCCTGGCGAACCTCCATACGATTTCCCGCATGACGGACACGTTGATTTTTTACTCTCTTTCTTGAAGAATTTTGTCGCCGCAGTAATCACAATCAGCGCGATCACGCCTATTACGATATAATGAGTCATTGGCTTTATTCGACGATACCACGCGGCTTTCGTTGTCGAAGTCGCGTGACCTGTCGTCTCCATGTTTGATCGGATAATCTTGTCAGGAAACGCATCGGAAAGAAATGTAAGCACAAGAAGGATGGCTGGTCAATAAAAACATCATCAGAGGAGATATTTTCCCGCAAGTATCTTCTTTCTTGCCGCATATAACGCGAAGAGGCTTGTTGGAGGATTTAAACAGATGGCAACGAAAAAAGCAGAAGTTCGCTTACTATTTTCAAACGGGAAAGAAGATGTCATTACCGTTGAATATGATGAAGGCGATGAACGCTTGCAGCCCTCGTACTATCTCGGAGGCTCAGAAAAAGATGAGGCCGCGATTGAGAGCAAAATCATTCGGATTGGCAATAAAGCGTATCGAACAAAATATATTGTGTTTGCGGAGATCATCGAGGAGCAAGGGGAATCGCTCGGCGCGTATGTGTAAGCATCTCTCATATTTTCCTCAGTTCTAAAAAGGAGGTTCGTGTGGATCTATTCGCGCAATCTGCGCCCAAAACGCCCAAATACATTCCGCTTGCTGAACGGATTCGTCCGCAAACGCTTGAAGAATTTGTCGGACAAGAGCATTTGCTTTCGAAAGGGCGGGCATTGTATAAAATGATTCTTCATGATGATGTCAGTTCGCTCATTTTGTGGGGGCCGCCAGGCTCTGGAAAAACAACGCTAGCGAGAATCATCGCGAATATGACAAAAGCGCATTTTATTCCATTTAGCGCGGTCATGTCGGGGGTTCCGGAATTACGAATCGCCGTGAAAGACGCGCAAACGCAATGGAGCGTGTATGGCAAAAAAACGATCCTGTTTGTTGATGAAATTCACCGCTTGAACAAAAGCCAGCAAGATGCCTTTTTACCTCATGTTGAAAACGGAACGATTATTTTGATCGGAGCAACGACTGAAAATCCGTCTTTTGAAGTGAATCGAGCGTTGTTATCGCGTTGCCAGGTCTATGTGCTTCATCGTTTGACTGAGCAGCATATTGTGAATCTTCTTGAACGTGCCGCGAATGACCCTGTTCATGGACTCGGAGAATATCATCTGAACACCTCTCCAGAGATTTTTCCATTGCTTGCTCGACATGCCGATGGTGATACGAGAATCGCCTTGAATTATTTGGAACTGATTGCGGTAAATTCCGAGCCTGATTCAACTGGCGTCCGTCACATCACGATAGATACATTGGAACGGTTATTAGGAGAAAAAACGCTCAGTTATGATAAGCAGGGCGAGGATCATTATAATGTGATTTCGGCGTTCATCAAAAGTATACGTGGCAGCGATCCAGATGCCGCAGTGTATTATTTGGCGAGAATGCTTGATGCTGGAGAAGACCCGATGTTTATCGCGCGCAGAATGGTGATTTTGGCATCGGAAGATATCGGGAATGCCGATCCGCATGCGTTGGTTTTAGCGGTTGCTGCGATGCAAGCCGTTCATTTTGTCGGCCTTCCTGAAGCTCAACTCTCATTATCTCAGGCGGCGATTTACCTTGCTTGTGCCGCGAAAGGCAATGCGGAATATAAAGCGATTCTTGCCGCAAGAGAGGATGTGAAAAAGTATGGCGCGTTACCTGTGCCGTTGCATCTCCGAAATGCCCCGACGAGTTTGATGAAAGATATGGGATATGGAAAGGATTATAAATACCCCCATGATTATATTGGACATCAGGTTGAGCAGTCATATTTACCGGCGGAGATTCACGGGGGGCGGTATTACGCTGGGGGCGCGGTGGAAAAAAAGATCGGGCGGGGTGAGGCGGTGTGATGGGCGGATCCGGGGAGGGGGCGTGAAAAAAGTGGCGGCAACGAGAAAAAGGGCTTGACAAAAAAGGTGGGGCGACAGAAGAAGAACAGCG
>DF820461.1:370625-380201 GCA_000739515.1 Candidatus Moduliflexus flocculans | reverse complement strand
TTTTTCCACCGCGCCCCCAGCGTAATACCGCCCCCCGTGAATCTCCGCCGGTAAATATGACTGCTCAGAGAAAGAAAATGATGAAGAGGAATATATTGAATGTCGTTGCTAAAACAAGAATACCTGCCTAACGAGGCTGTCTGATCACTGACTCAGAATCTTGATTTCGCAGAATTTGAGAGGGTTTATGGGGTTCTTGCGACTGTTGTTTTCGAATAGCGAAAATTGCATTTTTCAACTGCTGATTAAATGCTCGTTGAAACAACACATATTTCACCTGCTCCTCAGGGGTCAACAGTTGTTGAAATTCTTCGTCACGGCGTAACAATTCTTGATAGTATTGCGATTTCGCATCTTTCAATTTTCGCAATATCTCTACAATTTTCGCATCATCATGGTCTGAGAGGCTAAAAAGCGCCGCCAATTCATTTTCAAAATGATTCAATTGCAATTGATAATCTTTTTTAAGTTTCCTCATATATCGCATCTTCTCGACAATCGTCTGGCTGCGAGATTCTGATAACTGCAACTCTTTGATGAGGTATTGTTCTCGCAAGGTTTCTACAGCATCTTGAATGCTCATGCTATCCGCAAAAGGCGTCGCTGAAGAACCTGTTTGAAGTTGAGAAGAATCAGGTTCTTCAGCGATTGACAGCACTCCAACGCTCATTAAAATGACCACCCATCGCAGCCCAAAAAACATCATTCGTCGCATCGGAAGATCGTCCTATTGTAACAAGCGCTCCAATTCTACAAGCAGAGCCTGTTTCTCGGATTCTGTTAAATCTTCAAGCAGAAAATCAATCGTATCATCACTGAAATCCGCATCGAACGCAGATAATTGCTGCCCATCTATCAGCGCCCAATTTGTATGCAACATATCCTCTACCATCTTCGGATGAACAATTTTTTTAAGTGCCTCATCAATATTCTCGGCAGGGGGATTGCTCTCTACCGATTGGCGCGCGATCTGTTGCTGGTTATTTTTAACAACATGCCCCTGTATAAAAAAAACTGCACCCACGATGACAAGAATCGTTGCAACAGCAACAAACGCAACATTGAGGCGAGGAAACTGTAAAAACCACGATGGCGCAGTGGTTCTCTCCACTCGCCGAACATTTTGCATAATCCCCCTGGTAAAATCAGTCCAAAATTCTTCAGAAGGCTCTTTAATTGGCATCCGTTGGAGCAGGCGCACGGTGTCTTCAAACGCTTTTAATTCCTCGGCGCATTGCGCACAAGTTCGCAAATGCATCTCTACTCGCAGAGATGTTTTCGGTTCGAGGGTTCCCTCAGAATAATCGAGCAACTTTTTCTGAACATCCTTACATTTCATTGATAATACTCTCATGGATTTCCTTAGACGATGCGAACACATCTCGAAGATTTCGTATCGCATGAAAATAATTTGCTTTCACCGTTCCGACCGAACATCCCAAAATATCAGAAATTTCTTTATGAGACAGCCCGTGATAAATTCGTAAAATAATTGCAGCTCGCTGTTTTTCAGGAAGCAGGTTGACCGCATCACTTACGCGCTCTTGCAATTCTTCTAACTCTAATTGGTTCAAAATATCAGGATACTCTACAATATATGTTTTATCATCAAGTTCGACGAATTGCCGACTTCGTTTCTTCCGCAGATAATTAATACACAAATTAATCGTAATGCGATATAACCAGGTATGAAAGCTTGATTGTCGTTTAAATTTTTTCAGCCCCTGATATGCCTTCAAAAACGTTTCTTGCGACAAATCAGACGCGTCCTCATGATCATGCACCATGCGATACGTCAGATAATAGACTGTTTTTTTATACCGGCTGACCAATTCTTCGAAAGAATGAACATGGCCGTTCAGCACCCGATCGATGAGTTCGAAATCACTATAATCTAAGCGATTATTCCTTATTTCATCCAAGATAGACACCGGCCAATTTTAAAAGGTTGATAAAAAATTCCGAGAAGTTGAATTGAACAAGAAAACCTGGAGAAATGTGCAATTCCGCGAACGCGTCAATAATGGACTTTGACGAGAAACAATCCATGAGCAGGAGCAGTAATTCCCGCCGCCGTCCGATCTTTTGCCTGTAAAATATGCGTCATTTCATCGGCATGGCGCTTTCTCAGCCCAATTTCAATCAATGTGCCCGCAATATTTCGTACCATGTGATGTAAATATGCATTCGCGCGAATGTAGATCCGCAGAAGGTTGCGACGTTGTTGAATATGCAATCCAAAAATCGTGCGAATAGACGTTTCCGCGCTGCAAGACGACGCTTGGAACGAGGCGAAATCATGACATCCGAGCAATGCGTGCGCGGCGTGTCGCATCGCAGTAATGTCAAGCGGCTGCCGAATATGCCAGGCGAATCGTTGATGATAGATCGAAGGTGTTTGCGCGTTCTCAATCTGATAACAATAGGTTTTGCCGCGAGCGTCGAAACGAGCGTGGAAATCGGCAGGCGCTTCCTCAACGGAAGTGATAATAATATCATGTGGCGTCAGGCTATTCAAGCCACGAAAAAACGCGGTTAGAGGCGTCGTATTTTGTTCCGGCACTCGAAAATTTCCCACTTGCCCCAGCGCATGAACCCCGGCGTCAGTACGACTCGCGCCGACCAATTTCATATCATCCACGTTGACGATTTTTCGGATTGCGGCTAAAAGCGTGCCTTGTACGGTCTCATCATGAGTCTGAATTTGCCAGCCTGAATATCGGCTCCCGTCATATTGGAGCGTCAGCTTAATGTTCCGCATAGCTCATTCCGCGTCCTGCATTTACCATGCTATTGTTACGCTCAATTGCTTTCCAGTGGATGCGCCAGCGTTGACCGTAGTATTGATCGTGACTTGTTGCTGCGCGGTCGTCACGGCATACGGTTCTCCCCAGGGATTGCGCAGGAGTTGCGGTGACGAAATCATGCGCTCGTTCACAAGTTCTTCAGGAGAAGCAGGCCATTGTTTTTTCAGCAAGTAATACCGTGAGAACTGTTGTGAAATGCGTGCCATCTCGGATTGCGTCGCAAATTGTTTCATGACTTCCAGGCCGCCAAGATTGGGTTTATGAATCAACGAAAGGTTGTTCGGCAGAAAGCGGAGGGAAAACACCAACCCCGCCAATACAACAATGATAAGCAGAATCGCGGCGATTTTCAGAAAAATATCGCCGATGCTGAGAGACGACGCTCGCTTTTGCGTCGCCACTTTCCCTTTTTTCTCGACGCGTTCCACGATCTTTCGTTTCATCAACCCATACAAATTCTGACACGTCTCGAATTCTCCTTGCTGGCCAATGTCAATCAATTCCTGAACGGAGCGATCTTGCGAAAGCAATTTGAATAACTTCGCCTCACCTTCGCTTAAATCTGGCGGAATCGTGGTTACATTCGCGGCGCGGCGCACCATCAATTGAAATGACGTAATGACTTTCTCGACCTCTGGCCACTCGTCTGTAATCCGAAACCCTTCCATCACCAAGAATTCGGTATTAATCGGCGCAATCAACTCCCGGTCATATTCGACGTTTTTTTTCGGCTCGAACCGGTATTCGCCTTCTGTCCAGCGCAGCACATGGTAAATCGTTTCATGAATTTGCTGTGACAGCAGGTTTTTTAATGTGTCCACATTCACAGCTTTGGTTTCCGCCAACACCGTCCAGAGCGGCTGCAATGTCTTTTTCTGGGTTTCGAGCGCGCGTTTGAGTTGGAATTTATTGATCGCTTCGCTATGTTCTAAGGCTCGTTCTAATCGTTCTTCAATCGAACGAAATGTCGCGCTCGCCCCGACAATAAAGCCACTTTCCAGGAGAATATGGACAGAACCATCTTTCCCCTCGACAATCAATTCGCCAGTTTTTTGCTGCAACGACACAATTTGAAAGATATCGGCCAACCCAAATTCTTTAATATTTCCGGCAAGCGCCATAAAATTCGCTCCTTCTCCATGTCGTCAAATCCGTTATTGATTTTTCGGAGAGAGTCTGAAGACATCGTATAGATTGAACAAATAACTTCCCAGCCCGATCAAGCCGAACACGCCAACCGTCCCCCATGAAATGCCCGCGCTTGTTGGCGTAACAAGCACGAGATGGATCAGATCATGGATGACATAATACAGGACGCCGAGATAAAAAAACAGCGCAACGATGATGCCTTTGACAGGATACCCGAAATAAATTTGTCCAGCGCCAGGCAAGCCAATCGAAAATATCTTTGCCAGCAGGCCGCGAATATTCTGTCGCAACTGAATTTGTTTGATTTTTGCCGCTCGTTTTTCCGGCTTGACTGCCGTTTTTTTCTTAAAAATATAAGTGCATTGCGTGCAAAATGTTTCGACATCCTGAGATTTCTTGCTGCGTTTCACTGAATATGGGTCGCCGCACATCTGGCAATACATAACCCCTTTTGGCTTCTCTTTCGAACTGCCAGCCATCAGTGAGACGAAAAACAACAGACCTGACGCGAGAGCAAAGTAGAGCGGGTTATCAAAGCGCGAGACACTGCTCCACAACTGTTTTGCAACCGATAAACCGGCGGTAAAAACATCGTGATAAAACAAACGTTTTAATAAGCCGAACGTTGAAAATGACGCATCCACCCAGAAAATGCCATCTTGTAAAAATCCTGATTGCAAGGTGTAACGCTCCGGATTGAGTTTCCGCACGGCGTTGATTTGCTCTCCGGCTTCGATACTTTTTTGCTTCTCTAATAACAATTGCGCATAATTGAAGTGCGCTTCAAACATCTTCGGCGACCGAAAGATTGCATTCCCATAGGCGTCTTCCGCTTTTTGATACCACTGCTCCCCTTTCTTGTTACGATACGCCGTTTGATACAAATTGCCAAGGTTATTTTGGACAGCGTTCCAATCAGCAAATTGTTCAGGAAGCATGGAATACGCCTGGATCGCCTCGTTCGCATGGTTTTCTTTTTGAGCGAGAAATGCTAATCCGAACAGGGCGTACTGATCTTGCGGGTCTTTGGTAAATTGCCGCTGTAATATGGTCGCTGTTTGTGAAGAAAATTCTCCGCGCGAAATATCGCATAACGCCTGAAAATACTGACCATCGGCTGTGATTAACGTAATGCCGATGATGATAAACAGCGCCGAAAAAATCGCCATACTCAGCAAGACGAATTGCAGAACCCGCCTGGCTGCCGCATCAACATGCCAGATCAGCAACAATCCGAGCAGGAGAAGCCCCCACGCGACCCCTAATCCTAACGTGACAGCGAGAATGATAAGCCACCCGACGATCTGGGCGACCAATAGCGGTAATTCGACAGGAATTTTTTCTTTGATCTGATAAAAAATTGCGCGATGATAATAAATAAAGGAAAAAAGGAGAAAAATGATGCACGCCAACATGCCGGCAAACACGACGAGAGTCAAGCCATTATTGAAATACACCACCAATGCCGCCGTATCGGTAAACTTATACCACATCCCCCGCCACAGGTCTTTCGCCACGCGATAAATATCGGTAAAATTCATGGCAAAACGCATCTTTCCAATGGCAAAATGGACATCCGAGAGTTCAGGCGAAAGTTTCAGCGCCGCCTCCAACACCCGCATCGCTTGTTCCGCGCCAGCCTGCCGCTTCACGACTTGTGCTTCCTGAATCAAAATGCGAGAATAGGCCGACATATTATGCAGCCCCATCTGCAATTTTTTTACATTCAGGTCGGTCAGCGTAATCAGCGCAGCATCGCGACTGTCTTGATCGCCTTTTTGAAGCGCCGTCAACGCTTGAAACCAGAGTTGATGGAGTTTTGATGTATTTATTTGGAACGTCATTGAGGCCACATCAGGATTTTGGGCGATCACACTCTGGCCGATGACGCACATCACGCAACAGAAGCCAAGAACACTCTTTATAATTGAACTCGTTTGCCGATTCGACACGACATTCCTCCTTTTGCGCGGCTATTTATTCGCCGTAAGATAAGCCATGCGCACTTCATATAACATCTGTTCCAATGTCTGCTCCTCTTCTGTGGTGAGATTCCCGCGAGTTTTGTCTTTCAACACATCCAGGAGATCAATATTGTATTTCGCCTGTTCAAGGTCTTTATACATCTGCTGCGTCATCGGATCAGGAATGACGCCCAACGTAATCTGGGCATGAGTATATAATGAAAAAATCAATGTCATAAACGAGGCTTCAGGAAAAGGCATTGCCTCATTCTCCATCGAAGGCTCGGCAGCCTGCGTGAACGATTTATGCGTCTCGGTTTCGGGCGGGGAAGGCGGCATTGTGTCGGTATCCTGCCGAGCGGAAGATCGTTTATCTGTCACGCGAAAACTCTGGTCTTTATCTTGATCCATAATCACTCCTCCAGAAAGAATCTCGCCGGAAACACGCGAGAAACGGTGTACATTTCATGTGAAAGAATTCTGCCAATATGTGGTCAGGGTGTTTCTTGAAAGTCAAGAAAATTTTTGCATCGCAGATAATTCCTGAAAGGCAAAGACACTTTCCCCTTGACAGATTTCTGAAATTTTCATACGCTTTATTATGAGTTTATCAGGAGTTCGGATATTTTTTTTGTTCCGACTGAATTGCGACAAAAACATCCCGGCGAGAGTCCATGAAGCGCGTCCATCTGTTAAAATATTTTATTCAAGAAGCGATCACCAATATTAATCGCAATAAAGTGCTGAACGCGATTACGATCAGCATGATCGCCGTCTCGTTGGCGATTTTCGGAATTTTCCTGTTGATGTATGTGAACTTGAATCGCGTCGTCAGACATTGGACGGATACCGTGCAAATTATCGCGTATGTCGAAAACGCGGTCACGCCAGAACAACAAACGGCGCTCGACGCGCAAATTCGCGGGATCGCGACGGTTGAAGATGTCACGTTTGTGTCGCCGGAACAGGCGCTTGAGCGCCTGAAAACGCGCCTTTCCGGCCATGAAGATTTGCTGGCGGGGCTGGATCAGAATCCTTTGCCCGCCTCCTTCGAAATTCGCCTCATAAATAAAGCGCGTTCGTTGCAGGGTGTGGAGGCGGTGACATCGCAATTACAGCAGATTCCGACCTTTACCGACATTCAATATGGGCAGACCTGGCTGGAAAATCTGACAACAATCATGAACATGTTGAAATTTCTCGGCGTCTTTCTCGGCGCATTCCTCTTCTTTACCGTTATTTTCATTATTTCGAATACCATCAAATTGACGTTATACGCTCGCGAAGAGGAATTGGCAATTATGAAATATCTCGGCGCGACAGAATCGTTTATTAAAGGGCCGTTTCTGGCAGAAGGAATTATTCGCGGCTTCTTCGGCGCGGGACTGTCTTTGCTCGTGATATTTTCGACCTATTCATTATTTACAGCGATGCTCCATTATTCCTCATCATCGCTCTTTCGCCTGACGACAATTTCTTTCCTTCCCTGGACGATCATGATGATTCTCGTAGGGTTAGGGAGTTTCTTAGGCTGGTGTGGAAGCCTGATGACGCTTCGGAAATATTTGAAAACCTATTGATCCCATCATCTATCATGCCAATTGCACGTCGAGATTGTAAGGTTTACAGGCAAGGAGCGCAACCGTTCGCTTGTAAGCTGACGCTGCTGATCGCGTTGCTGCTATGCTGGCAGCTATCGGCGTTCGCTCAGGAGGCGCAACCGCAGGAAAAACGTTCCAAACTGGAAGCGCTCAAGCAGATGCTCGGCCTGAAACGCTCGGAATATCAAAATATTCAAGGGCAAGAACAGCAGCTTGTCGCCGAATTAGAACGCCTTGAACAAGACTTAAAAACCTATCAAGAACAGCTTGATGAACAAAAAACGGTGCTCGCGGCCCAGCAAAAGGAATTATCCGCCATCGAGCGCCGCCTGAGAGGCATGGAATCCTTGCAGACGCAGAAAAAAACCGCAATGGCACAACGACTGCGAGCCATGTATAAAATGGGCGATTTAGGCTATTTAACGCCGTTGCTGGCAACATCTTCCACGGCGGATGTTCAACAGCATCTCAAATATCTGCAAATCATCTCTGACAGCGACCGACAATTGTTCAACGAAACGGAAGTCACCATGCGCGCCATTCGCGAGGAGCAAGCAAAACTCGAACAGCAGCGCGAAGAGACGCTCGCCGTTCAGAAAACGATTGCCGAACAACACAAACAGATTCGAGCGCAGCAAAAACAAAAAGAAGTGTTGTTAGCCAAAATCATGACTGACAAACAGCAATATGCCGCGCTGATTCAGCGGCTGGAAGGCTCGGCGGGGGAATTGCAGACGTTTCTGACCGATCTGGACAATAAACGCGCCGCCGAAGCCGAAAAAGCCAAACCCGCGCAGAATGTCGGGGCTGAAATTACCTTTCCGGAAAATCCGCAAAGCATCACAGAATCATACGCCGCCCATTTCCGCGCCAATAAAGGCAAATTACTCTGGCCGGTCGAAGGCAAAATTATCACCGAATTCGGCCCGCTGCGCATCGGCGACACCTATACCACGTCAAACGGCGTGGATATTCAAGCCCAGCGCGGCACGCCATTTTATTCTGTATTTAAAGGCACGGTCATGTTTGCGGGCTGGTTCAAAAATTACGGCAAAATCGTCATCGTGGATCACGGCGGCAATTTTCTCTCGCTTTATGCCCACGCCGACGAAATCGGCGTCAAAGTCGGCCAGAAAATCGAAACGCGCCAGGAACTCGGCAAAGTCGGCGACACCGGCTCACTGAAAGGCGCGTCATTACATTTCGAGGTTCGCGTCAACGGCACTCCCGAAAACCCGAAGCAGTGGCTGGCAAAAGTGCGCTAAAAACCTGACCAGCGCCAGGCAGAGCATTCAATCGTCTCCATCCCAGAAAGGGAAACTGTCATCGTGAACCGTTTCGCTGCGTTCGATTTGTTCCTCTCGTTCCCATTGCGCCTCTTTGAGATGTGATTTGTGGCGTTTCACAAGATACGCGATAAAAAAGCCCACGCTGATCAGAAACCAGAACAGCCCGATTTCCGGCAGATACGTCCACCACGAATAGCGCGTTTCCAGCGAATGCCGCCATTCCATTTCGAACCGCGCCACATTGACGCCCGCTGAGTGAATCAGCGCGGCGTTCACGTCGTCTCCGGCCTGAAGCCGCTTGATAAAGTTGTGAAAAATCTTCTGCCCGTACTCGTTCAACATAAACGCGACCAGGCTGAAACTCTGGGCGTAAGCGACGCGGGCAGTGTTTTCGTCCGCCGGAAACGAGTTCATCAGCACATTCAGCGGCAAAAAAGTCTTGCGCAGCGTGGTTTCCTCGATCACGCGCTGCCCCGACAACGTCCATTCGCGGGCGTGATACATCGCGAAGCCTTCCGACAACCAGCGCGGCGCGCCGCCGCGCTGCGCCAATGCCTGCTCTAAGACGATATGCGCGACTTCATGCGTAAACACGTCTATCGGATTGACAAGCCGCCCTTCGTCCGGACGCAGCGCCGAGCGGAGAATAACGCGGTTTAATTCAGGATACGCCACGCCGACCGCCCATTCCGGGACAGCGTCGGGCGACGGCTGGCGCTGGCGGAAACAGTCAGCAGTCGGGCAGAGATAGGCCGCAATTTTGCGC
>DF820461.1:369369-370567 GCA_000739515.1 Candidatus Moduliflexus flocculans | reverse complement strand
GTCGGGCGACGGCTGGCGCTGGCGGAAACAGTCAGCAGTCGGGCAGAGATAGGCCGCAATTTTGCGCGGCGGCGTGAAACCGAGATCAGTTGTGATCGTTTGAAAAATGGTTTCAGCGCGAGCGCTCAATTGCTCCGCGATCTTCGCGTCAACCGGCTGATAATGGAGATAAAAATGCGGCAGCGACGCTGTTTCCCAGGTCGAAGCGACCGGAGTGCCACAACTTGCTTTGGCGGCGAAGAACATTGCAATGATCGGCAAGAGGTACAACGAAACCGCGTTTCGTCGCTGTCGAAACCGCGTTTCGACATACAAGGCAAGCCAATTCGCGATACGGCGCATTATCCCACCAATCGGGGCTGTTTGCGCGGAGCGCCGAGGAAAATGTCGAGGTAGTTTTTTAAATAGCGCAGGTTCGGAAAACTGTGCGCGTATGGCATGCGCCAGCGGTTCGGGCGCGGCGCGTCATCCACGATCATCACTTCTTTCGCGAGTTTCGAGGCATAGCCAATCGCGAGCATCGCCGCTAAAGGCCGCCGTTCCACGCCTGCAAAATACGCAATCAGCAGATCGCAGCTTTCCAAAATTTTGAATTGTTTAAACACAAACGCGCTATCTGGCGCAACGTCAATCGGATTAATCACCACGATCTGACGTTCTAACAAATAATCCGAAATTTCGCTGCGCCAGAGGGCGTCATCATGTCCAGTCAAAAATGCTCGCATATCTGCGCTGTTCAGCCCCGTCAGGATTTGAAACCCTGACGGAGTCGTTCGTTACGACGAACTTTTACTATCGGATTTCGCGGACGAACTGTCGCTCGACGCGCTTGACGAGGAACTGCTCGAACTCGAACTGCTGCTCGCGCTCTTGCTTCCGCCGCTATCTTTGCGGGCGTAATCGTTGACGTAAAAACCTGGCCCTTTCAGCACAAAGGCCGATGCGGAAATCAATTTTTTCACCGGCCCTTCATGGCACAAGATGCACTCGGTCAGCGGGTCATCGCTGAATTTCTGAAGCATTTCGAATGTTTGCTGGCAATGTTCGCATTTATACTCGTAAATCGGCATAATGATGCTCCTCCCTGTTTTTTGCCCTTTGAGATTTAAAAAAATCTGTTGGTGTTAAAGACCTCACAGGTCTTCAAGACCCGTGAGGTCTGAACTCAAAATATTATGTGCAAGATAAAATATGCAGC
>DF820461.1:358964-368625 GCA_000739515.1 Candidatus Moduliflexus flocculans | reverse complement strand
TTTTTGCCCTTTGAGATTTAAAAAAATCTGTTGGTGTTAAAGACCTCACAGGTCTTCAAGACCCGTGAGGTCTGAACTCAAAATATTATGTGCAAGATAAAATATGCAGCGCCCGCGCTGTTGTCAAGAGAAAATTTCGCGGCATCGTTCATCAAGCTGTCAGACACCTACAAGCTGTCTGACAGCTAACATCCCTTGCTTACACGCATCCCTGTAGTTCCGCCCGAATCGCCGCCGCGATCATAAGGTATTCCATTCGTCAATCGAGACATTTCGCTGAAGAATATGTTCGATTTCATGCAACATGAACCGTAATTGTGGAACGGAATATTCATCATTCGACGGAATGGTTAACCGGTGTTCCTCGTATATCATGAATTGATGGCGCGTCCCGGAAGATGGCCAGGTAAAACCTAATGCGCGTAAGCGTTTAATGAACAGTTTTCGTTTACATGGCTGCCATCGGCTCATGCGCCACCTTTTTATTCAAATCATATTCCCCGATAATAGGCAGCGGATGGCCTAATTTCAAGCCAAGCAGCACCCAATCTTCCAACGTCGAGCGCAGTTCTTTTTCACAGCCGCGCAATGTCCGGCTGAAGGCGATAACGCCGGGGCAGGGCGGAATCCGCCCTGCAAATGTGCCGTCCTCCAATTTATCGTATTCGGCGCATGTCAGCGCTTTTTTGATATAACCAGTCAAAATAAACGGTCTCATGTCGTTCCTCCTTTACAATAGCTGTCAGACACCTTCAAGGTGTCTGACAGCTAGCATCCCTTCTTACACGCATCCCTGTAGTTCCGTCCGAATCATCGCCACATCCCGCTGCGCGAGCGCATTCTCCGGCTGCGCCGCGAAGGGCTCGGCGAGCGCGAGGGCGTTGCGGAACGCTTCGCGAGCCTGTTCCGCCTGACCGAGCGCGGCGAACGCGGTCCCGATTTTATACGAATTCCAATAGGTATCGCGCACAGCGTCGAGATTCGTGAGTTGTTCTTCCGCCACCTGCTTGCTCAAATCGAAGGCGCGTTGATACGCCGTTAGCGCAGCCTGATACTCGCCGCGAGCGAACGCCTCGTCGCCCCGCAGTCGTTCAACCACGCCTTTGAATTCCGCAACATCGTTTCGTACGGTTGCGTTTTGCGGGTCTTTGGCAAATAACGTTTGAGCAATCGAAAACGCCTGTTCTTGTAAATGAAGCGCGGTTTCAGCATGATTCAGCAATTCTTCGACGTGACCGAGTTTATTGCAACTGACGGAGAGGCCGCGCTGCGCCTCCGCGTTGGCGGGATCGGCCTGCGCTAACCGTTCGGCAATCTCGAAATATTGCTGATACGCCTGCTGCGCCGCGTTCAGGTCGCCGCGCTGGAGGGCGAGGTCGCCGAGCTTGTTGTAACTGATGGAGAGGTCGCGCTGCGCCTCCGCATTGGCGGGATCGGCCTGCGCTAACCGTTCGGCAAGTGCCAATGATTTCCGATAGCTGTCTTCGGCGGCGGAAATACTGCCCCGGTTTCGTTGCAAATCGCCTAACATCGTGTAGCCAGCGCTTAACGTGCGTTCGACCTTATTTCCGCCGACGATTCCGGCGTGTATCAATTCCAGTAGATTCGCGAGGAGCATGTTGGCGGCGCTCAGGTTGCGGCTGTCATGCTCCATGCAATAGATTTCCATTTGCTTCCAGAAAATCACCTGCCCCAATTCTTCGATGCTGGCAAGCAGATGATAGACCGATTCCACGCGGCGTTGCACATCATTTTTTTCCGCAAAATAGGCGGCGGCGCGGCGGCTGTATGCCTTGAAACGTTCCGGCTCATGCGTGAACAGATGCCACCGAATTCCGGCGCGGGTCAGGTCGTGCAGCGTCAAGCCGAGTTCGCCGAAGGGCTGGACGAACGGCAGATTGAGGTTGCGGATCGCGCAATAGAGATCGGCAAACCTCGGTGATACAGGGGTTGAACCCCCCGTCTGTATTCCGCCGTCGCTCCGCGACGGGTTTTCGCCCTGAACGGGCGTTGGCGTATAGGCAGGGGTTTCAACCCCTGCGACACGGGCAGGCGTTTCAACGCCTGATTGAGCCGATTCCGGCGTGGTTTCCCCTCCTGGGAGGGGCGAGGGGTGGGTCAACAGCGCCGCCAAAATCTCGGCGTCGAACCAATGCGGCACGGCGGCGGCGACAATCGCTTCGCGAATCTCCGGCGGCTGCGTTTCCAGCAGCGCCATTGCCAGCAGATACGCCTTTTCTTCTTCGCTGGAGGCGTTCGCTAATTGCATCAACAGATCATCCTGCATGGCGCGCCTCCTGTTGCCGTTTCATTTCGCTCTGAACAAACGACGCCAGAAAAAACGGGCGTCCCTGAGAAACCTTGAACGCAATATCCATTTCTCGCGGTTGAAGCGTATAATCGTACGTTTTTAGAAATTTTTCGAATTGTTCGATGGTGACGCCGGATAACGAAAACGCATGATGCGAGATGTGCAGCGATTCCGGCGGAACGACCTTTTCGCGCCCGGCAATCACGACCACCATATTCTGCTGATATGCGACATACGACAAGACCGTCTGCGTCAGCCAATGCTTGAACGACGCTTCCGGCTTATCCGGGTTATATTCGTCAAAAAGCAGCACAATCTGCGACGAGGCGTGAGATTGCTCGAAGTCGAGAAACAGATATTCCGTCAGCATATCCCATTTCTGTTCGGCGGACAGATCGCTTTTGAGCAAGTCGAGCCTGACGCGCTCATAATTCTTGAATTGGCTGATTCCACCGAAATGCAAGACGATTTTCTTCAAGCACTCTTCCACCGATATTTGCGCGTTGACTTTTAGAAAAAATGGGCGGCGCTGGTGCGATTCGGCAATATGCTTATAAATGCGGATAAGATAACTTTTTCCCATCCCCTCGTATGCGCCATGTACGAGAATCAGGCGTGTTTGCCGGTCTTTGCCGCTGACGATGTCGTCGAAGGCGGCGCGTTCGGCGTCGAGGTTGATTATCGGCTCAGGCCATTGCGCGGCAGATTCGGCGAACAGGTTTGCCGGATGATTCGGCCAAATCAGGCGGATCGCCTGCGTCGAAATCGCAAGGCCGCGCCCGCCGCCGTCGAAACGGATGCTGATAACGCCGACGACCGCGCCGCTTGTGGTTTCGATCAGCGGAGCGCCGCTGTAACCGGGTTGCAGCAGATGTTTCGCGTTCGGCGGCAAATCGAGCCACCACGCTGAGACGCTGCACCCGTCGGCTTCGCGGAGTTCCGTGCGCGAGGCGGCGTCAAGCTGGCCGATAAGCGTTTCCGATAAGCGGATGTCAGCTTTTTTCGTATAGCCGCCTTCGGTAATCGTGTCGGAAGACAGAGAATAATGCCCTCTTGTCACGAATTGGCCGCAAGGCGTTTGCGCCATGCGCAACACGAGCGGCTGGCGCGGCAGCGATTTTTCGATACGCAAAATTGCAAGATCGAACCCGGTTTCACTGCCGCTGGCGATTTCCTGCGCCGCGATGCCGTCAGCGAGAATTGTTTCTTTGCCGACAGCGTTGACGACATGCTTGCAGGTCAGCACATAATCGCCGGCCTGATCGCGATAAATGACGAAGCCCGTGCCGAATCCGACAGTGTCCGGCGCGGCGCTCGTAATGTTGACGATAGCGTTAGTCAAATCTGGAGTCATGTTCTTTTATCCGTTAGCGTAGGGCTGGGTTGCATCCCCGCCCCTTTTATTTCTCCGGCTTCAGAATCAGCTTGACCGTGAAATTCGCGCCAGTTTTGGCTTTGGTGACGAAAAGATTCCCTTCGCCTTCGAAACTGAGGCCGAGTTCAACCTCCGCCTGTTCCACGCTCATGTTTTTGTTCAGTTCTTTCCAGACATCCGCGAGCGGTTCGCAGATTTGCAACAGGAGCGGCTTGACTTTTTCCTCGAATGAGACGCCGAGCTTGCTGACGCCCGCGGCGATTTGCTGCCCGCCGCGTGTAACTTCGGCAGCACTGGTGGTTTCGGTTTCCACTAACATGCCATTTTTCAATTGAATCAGTTGCGTGGCCATGATGTTTGTTCCTTTGTTTGAAACGCGGGGGCGCCGCCCCGCCCTCCCCTAATATCATAGGGTAATAAAATTTGCAGGCGTTAACACTTTCAATCCTCGAACACGACAAAAATGCTGGTCGTTTGTTGTCAGGATCGGCAGATTGTTTTCAAGGCAAATTGCCGCAATTAACACATCCTTGATCCCAATATCTTTGTTAGAGTGAATCAATTCGACATGCAAGTCCGCAGATCGCCGCGCTGCGGCATTGTGAAAGGGAAGTACCGTCATAATGCCTAATAACGCATCTTCTCCGATTTCTTTTTTGGCGCGAGCGACGCCAAACAATAACTCATACACGGTAACTGCGGTGACAAAACATGAGCATTCTTTCACGGCTTTTTCAACCGATAACGCGATTGGCTCGCGTCCTTTCAAATATCCGATTAACGCTGTCGTATCTAAACAGATTCTGGAAATGTCCATGCTTGCCACCTCTGTTCCAATAATTCCATCGCAGCGTCGAAATCGGCATCATCGCGCAAAACGCCGCGCAAACCAAGAAACTGCTCAACTGGACTGAAACGAATGCTCTGCCCTTCGATGATTGGCGCGATCTCTTCGCCATCATGCAAATTCAGGCGTTTCATCACCCAAATTGGCATCGTCATGATTTCTTCATTCGAACTTCTGACGGTGACGGTCATAATTTTACCTTATCATTCATCATTCGCGGGGACGTAACCCCGCGCTACCGTGGGTTTTTCTGGTCATCTGATGATTTCGAGTCAATGCTTTTCGAGTCTTTCATCGCTTTTTTGAAGTTGATGATCGCTTCGCCGAGACCGCTGCCGATTTCCGGCAGGCGTTTCGCGCCGAAAATCACGACGATCACCAATAAAATCAACAACATTTCTGTCCATCCTAATCCAAACATGGTCGCGTCTCCTTTGTTAAGAAGACCTCACAGGTTTTTAAAACCTGTGAGGTCTGTCGGGTTGGTATTCCTGAAGTTCCATACCCTTACAGTCAGGAATTCGTCAAGGATTTTTCTCGATTCGGCGTTTTTCGCATTTTTTATTGACAAAAAGCGCGAACGCATCAGAGGAACGGCATTGTTTGGCGAAATGTGATTTCGTCGGCGTCGAAACAGGGTTTCGACGGACACCACACAACAGAACACGCAAAGAGTCGTTGATGACATTACAATGACACACGCGCGGCATGAAAACAGGCGTGTCAAATCTTGATTTGACGGCGAAGAACCGCGAAATTGAAATTTCGCACTCCTGGTTTCCATCGGAAATTATGGCAGTAACAGTGGAAATGATCGAGCAGGCGGCGGAACGGCTGAATGGCGTAGTAAAACAGACGCCGTTGGAGCTTTCCAAACGGTTGTCGGAAAAATACCAGTCGAACATTTATTTTAAACGCGAAGATTTGCAGGAAGTGCGCTCATTCAAAATTCGCGGCGCGTACAATAAAATCGCGGCGTTAAGCGAAGAAGAAAAATCGCAGGGCGTGGTCTGCGCCAGCGCTGGCAATCACGCGCAGGGCGTGGCGTATAGCTGCTCGGCGCTGCAAATCAAAGGGACGATTTTTATGCCCACGATTACGCCGAAACAGAAGGTGCAGAAGGTCAAAAAATTCGGCGATGGCTGGGTGGATGTGGTGTTAGTCGGGGAAACGTTCGACGATTCCTCGGCGGAAGCGGAAAAATTCCTGAAACAGCAGCAGTGCGTCTTCGTGCATCCGTTTAATGACGACGCCGTGATGGCTGGCCAGGGAACGGTCGGCAAGGAGATTTACGATCAACTCGGCGGCAAGGTGGATGTGGTGATTTCCTCGGTCGGCGGCGGCGGCCTGGCGTCTGGTTGCATGGTGTTTTTGAAAGAAAAAAATCCGCAGATGCATTATATCGGCGTCGAACCGGCGGGCGCGCCCGCGATGTATGAATCGCTTAAATCCAACCGCCTCGTGACGCTGCATGACATTGACACCTTCGTGGATGGCGCGGCGGTGCGGCGCGTCGGCTCGCTGACGTTCGACCTGTTCCGGCATTATGGCGTGGAAGTGCTGACCGTGCCGGAGGGCAAAGTCTGCACCACGATGATCGAATTGTACCAGAATGACGGCATCATCGCCGAACCCGCCGGAGCGTTGCCGGTGGCGGCGCTTGATTTCGCGGCCTACCGACTGCGGGGCAAAACCGTCGTCTGCATCATCAGCGGCGGCAACAACGATATTCTGCGTTATCCCGAAATCATGGAACGCAGCCTGCGCTATGAGGGCTTGAAGCATTATTTCATGATCAGTTTTGCGCAAAAGCCGGGGCAATTACGGAAATTCGTCGAGTACGTGCTCGGCCCGGATGACGACATCGTGCGTTTCGAATATATCAAAAAGACCAACGCGGAACAAGGCCCGGCGCTTGTCGGGGTCGAACTCGCCAACCGCGACGATTATCCGTCGCTGCTGACGCGAATGGACGAAATCGGCTTCAATTACCGCGTCATCACGGACGACGACATGTTTTATAAACATTTGGTATAACGTAGGAGAACCATGCCGACGCCGATTCCAACGATTGAATGGGAAATCACGACCGCCTGCAATTATGCCTGTTCATATTGCGTGCAGAAATCGTATGTCAGTAAGCATGGAAAGCATTGCTCTGATGAGACGATTGCAGCAGTCTTGCCGATGATCGCGGAATTGCCGGGAACATGGCAGATCAAATTGATCGGCGGCGAGCCGCTGCTGCACCCACGTTTTTTCGAATTGTGCGAAACGTTGACGCAGCAAGGGCACGCGCTGCGCATCACGACGAATTTTTCGCTGCCGCTGGAAAAATACGCGCAATTGGCTGAAATCGCAGGCGAGTATCTGACATCTCTGACCGCCAGCCTGCATCTTGAGCAGGTCAAGTCTGTGGATGCTTTCTTGCAGAAAGCGAGCGCGTTTCAACGCCTGAAATCTGAGAACACCGACTTCTCTGTGACTTCTGTCTGTTTAGACGAGACGCTCGAAGCGCTTCAGGACGTGGCGGCGCGATGTGACCGCGAGGGGATCGTATTTTCTCTTCAACACGCCAAATTTCAGACGAAATATATCACTTATCAACGCAAAGAGGTCGAAGAGTTTCTCAACAGCCGTTTGCTGAAAAATGTTGAAACGCTGCAAAACGCCAATTTCTTCGGTACGGTCTGCCTGACCGGCATGTCGTTTTTCAGAATTTTGATGAATGGCGATGTGAAGCGGTGTTACAACATCCAGCCGAGGCTTTTTTTAGGCAACATCACGAAGGGAACGTTCAGGCGTTTTCACGCGCCGCTTCCCTGCATGTCGCCGCGTTGCACATGCACCGTGCCCGCCAATTGCGGGATGATTCAATATGGGGAACGGGTGTGCCGATCTTCGTTTCTGTTTACCTATTGCGCCGGATGGTTTCAAACATTATGGATGACATTCGCGCGAAAATTTTTGCGATAATTCTTACACCGTTTCAGTAATTTTTAGGAGTGTCAAAGCTCTGCTTTGACCGCCAAAGCAAGCTTTGGCATTCCTTTCTACTCAACAGGGAAATTGTATGTCTCATGTAGTGGTGATTACCTATTTGCAGATGCTTGATCGGAGCGAATGGATTGAAAAATCGTGCGCCGATCCTGAGATTGAAGTCAAAGAGGCGGCGATCAAACAGTGGCAGGTGAGTAAAGGCTTTTATCAAATGGTCGGGCAGGCGTGGCACTGGTTCGACCGCTATGTTTGGACAGATGAGCAGTGGCGGGAGTATGCGGAATCGGAGAGTATTCGGCTGTTTATTGCGTATAAAGGCGGCACTCCGGCAGGGTATTACGAATTGCGCAAGGACGCGGAAGGCGCGGTAGAAATCGTCTGCCTCGGCCTGTTGCCGAAATTCATTGGCGGCGGTTGCGGCGGCTTCCTCATCAGTCAGGCGATTCGCTCCGGCTGGGAGTGGGACGCCACGCGGGTCTGGCTGAATACCTGCACACTCGACCATCCGAATGCGCTGAATGCTTACACAAAATGCGGTTTGACGCCATATAAACGGGTGGAAAAAACGGTGGAATAATTTTGTAGAGACGCCCCGCCGGGGCGTCTCTACGAGGCGATTAGGCGATTTTGAAGCGC
This sequence comes from Candidatus Moduliflexus flocculans, assembly GCA_000739515.1. Lineage (GTDB taxonomy): Bacteria > Moduliflexota > Moduliflexia > Moduliflexales > Moduliflexaceae > Moduliflexus > Moduliflexus flocculans. Next base: position 360,456 of record DF820461.1, on the reverse strand, counting down.
GAAACTTCTTCCTGCAAGCCGTGCGCGGCTTCGTGCAATTGTGTAATCGCGTAAAAGGTTTCGTGTAACGTCTCTTTGGTTTCGCTCATTTCATCGCTGAGTTGCGTCATTTCTTTCGAAATCGTCAGTGCGTTCGCTGATTGGTTCGACATTGCTTCATTCACGTCTTCGAACTTTGGCGAAAGCGCCTGCACCTGGCCTATAATCAGATTGAGCTGCATGCTGATGCGCCCGACATCATTCACGCTTTGCCGCACCTGATTGATAAACCGGTCCATTTCCATCACGCCTGCTGACACCGCCGCCTGCATCTCTTTGACCATCTGATCAATGTCGAGCGTGACGACGGCGGTCTGGTCTGCCAGCCGCCGGATTTCGCGAGCTACAACCGTGAACCCGCGCCCGTACTCGCCCGCCTTTTCCGCTTCGATGGCGGCGTTCAGCGAGAGTAGGTTGGTTTGATCCGAGACTTTCGTGATGGTGGTGACGACGGTCGTGATATTTTCCGCTTTTTCGTTGATCGAGCCTAATTTTTCAGAAATCGATTTAGACGCTTGTTCCATCTGGCGCATTGCCTCTTCCATGCGCAATAAATCTTCCTGGCCGGTATTAGCGAAACCCGCCGTTTCCTGCGACATGGAAACAACATGCTGCATGGTTTTGACAAGCTCAGTCGTGACATCAGAAATCTCTTGCACCGATTTCAAGACATTTTTGGTGGATTCAAGTTGATGGATGACAATTGCTTCTTCTTGTTTCGCCGAGGCTGAAAGTTCCGCTGCCGAGGAGGTCACTTGCACGCCAGAACGCTGCACCTGTCCTAAAATGTTGCGCAGCGACAGGATCATTTCGCGAATGGCCGCGAATAATTCGCCGACTTCATCGTGGCGATTATGGCCGAATTCAATTTCCGCCAGATCGAGTTGCGCCAAACGACGGGCGACATTCGCCACCTGCAATAATGGCGTTACGATAAACCCTCTGATCACGAATAACAGACAGACGACCAATCCTGCCATAATCAGCAGAATCCCGGCGCTTTGCGACACAATCGCATTATTTAGCCGTTTACGCAATGCGGCATTCAGGGTATCGGCTTCGCTGACGCTGCGTTGCGTCGCTTGCGCAATTTTCTCATTAAGGATGGCCTCCGTGTAAAAGACTGTGACCTTTCCAAGTACTTGCTCGTTATAACGCGCCTCCTGTGTCAGGGATAACTCAGGGTTTAACGATAGCGTTTGAGGAAGAGTTGAGGCTGAAGAAGTGTCCGCGCCAGTTTTCCAGATCGCGAAAAATGCTTTTCCATTTTCATCGAATACTTGAATTGCCTCAAATTCGGGGTATTTAAGATAAGACTGTAACGGGCGGAGCATCGCTTCCGCATCAATATTATAGAGATAGGGCGCGCACACCTCGGCAAGCTGTAGCGACGTGAATTCGACCGTGCTGCGAAGCGAGGTTTTTTCGGCAAGTTCCCGATCCGCAATAGATT
>DF820461.1:357104-358726 GCA_000739515.1 Candidatus Moduliflexus flocculans | reverse complement strand
AGCGACGTGAATTCGACCGTGCTGCGAAGCGAGGTTTTTTCGGCAAGTTCCCGATCCGCAATAGATTGCTGAATGCGAGCAAGATGTTCAGCTTTAAAGATCGCAAGCAAGGAAAATTCGAACCGAAAGAGCAAAATTCCGCCAATAGAAAGCAACAGAAAAACTACCCCACATGCTGCTGCTGAAACTTTTGCCGCAATGCTCCAATGTCGCATATAGATACACACACGCCGCAGCGAGAATCGCCCTGTTATCAGGTCAATTCTCTCATGCGCTGAAATGTTATTGAGTGTTATTTAAAATGGTTTGTAACGTCCCATCAGAGATCATCGCCTCAATCGCGTTCGAGAATTTTTCTGCCAGCGCGCGTCCTTCATCGGTTTCATGAAAGGCAAAATAGGTGGCTCTGGCGGAAAGTGGCTTTTTGACATCATAAGCAACATTCGTGACGCCGCTTTCTTGCAGGGCTTTCAAGCCAGATTGCGTTTCGACCACAAATGCCTGGATGCGCCCTTTTGAGAGTTTGCGCATATTTAACACATCGGAGTCAGCATAATCGAGGTCGATCTTCGAGTTCGACACAAGGCCTGCTCCGTAGGAATACCCTTTGGTGACGCCGACCAATTTCCCTTCTAATTGGGCAATATCAGAGATAATCGGCGATCCTTCAGGGACGAATACAATTTCTTCCTTGCGATAAAATGGCGCTGAACTGACGAATGAACATGTCAGACTATTCTCCAATGCCGGAAAATATATATCAACATCTCCATCACAAAACATTTTTTTGCTTCTGTTACCCGAAGAAATAATTAATTCGACACGTTCTCCCACGCGTTTGACCACTTCTTGAAACACCTCGATAAAGACACCATGCTCCTCATCTTCAATGAATAGTGGGATTTGAAGCGTGCTTGCCCGGTAAATTTTTTCTTCCTGGGCCGATGAAACGCGACAACACAACAACCAGCAAATGAGGAATGCGCAAGATTTCATAGTCACGCCTCTTTATGAATTGAAAGGGCAATTGAACCATGCTCAATTGCTCTTTGCATGATTTAAAAGAATGGCTGGTTATGTTGATTCAGCAGGATATAACGCGATGTCGTCATAGAATGCATCGCGTTGAAAAGAATTGTCAAGAGATTTTCATCAAAAAACGCTTGCCAAATCAAGCAGGTCTCCGGTTTATTTGTCCTATTCGATAGCCACCGTGTTTCATTACTGAGCAAAGAGAGCGAAAATGCCATGAATTATCGCGAGTATATTCAACACATCTCATTTCGATTCTATCAGCCGATGACGCACCCGAAAGGCTTTTCAAGATTAAGTCGGCTATTGCGTCCATTTGGCCTGTCGTTGGAAATATTAAATACAAGACTGCCTGAACATGGGGCAGCAAGTCGAAAGAAACTGGCGAAACTTCTTCAGATTCCAAGAATGTCCACCTTTGCCATTGGAGCGATTCTGAATGAAGGCGTCGCCCGACTTGATGATAACAGTTGTTTTGTGAATATCGGTGTCTGGCATGGCTTTACGTTGCTATCAGGCATGGCGGGAAACGCCGGCAAACGGTGCATCGGCGTGGATAATTTTTCAGGGTTCGACAGTCCAAAGGAGAT
>DF820461.1:311665-356975 GCA_000739515.1 Candidatus Moduliflexus flocculans | reverse complement strand
CGGGAAACGCCGGCAAACGGTGCATCGGCGTGGATAATTTTTCAGGGTTCGACAGTCCAAAGGAGATCATGAATGCGCGGTTTCATACGTATAAAAGCGATCAGCATTTTTTGTATGAAATGGACTATCGAGCATATTTTGCAGAGGTTCATAGAGATCAAATCGGCCTGTATCTCTATGATGGCGACCATAGTTATGATAATCAGTTAAACGGACTGCGCATCGCCGAGCCATTTTTCAGCGAGAATTGTTGTATTGTCGTGGATGATACGAATCGAGCCGACCCGTATCAAGCCACATTGGATTTTATCAAGACCAGCGCAAACGCATATCGGATTCTTCTTGATCAAAAAACGTGCATCCCGGATCATCCGACATTCTGGGATGGAATCATGATATTGCAGCGCGTGTCGTAATTACTGTCAATCTTCATTCACATCATGGCATTAAAATCGGGCATTTTCCCCGATTTCGCCATGTATTCAAGAACATTCAGGAGAAGGAGGATTATGTATGAAACGAATCAGATGGGTGTGTGTATGCGGATGCCTGTTGTTGAGTCTGTCAGCCTGTTCTAAAAAGCAAGAAGTTCCGAAAGAGGTTAAAGCGTGCGATGTCATTCCACAGCCAGACGTGCAGGCCGTTTTCGGCGGCGCGGCGAAGGTGGATACCACTGGCGGCACCGCGAATAAATGCTGCGCCGATGTGCCGGGCATGAAGCTCTGCGCGACGATTGCGCGCGGGATTGCCGGGCTGAGCGCTCGTGATAAATATAATGTCTATGTCGCCGAACTGACCGGAAAATATCCCGGGCAGCAGATTCTTCCCGAAGGAGTCGCCGATTTAGGCGATACGTCGGGCTGGCTGGCAAATGTCGGCGAACTGTTCGTCTTCAAAGGCAATGTGCTGCTGAGCCTGACGGCCAATCCGCCGGAAAAGGCGACACTTGCGCAGATGAAAGCGTTGGCGGAAAAAGCTGTGCCGCGTTTGCCGCAATAAGGCATGGTATTGAGAAAAATCATGATGGCAGCGCATTGATCAATGAATTTTTAGGAGTGTCAAAGCTTGCTTTGACCGCCAAAGCAAGCTTTGGCACTCCTGGCGATTCTTAAAAATTCATTGAACAATGCAGTAGGTGTAATACTAACAATCCCGCCTGATTTGGAAAGGAGCAATGACGCATGACACAAGAACATATTCGAGAAGTGTGTTGGGAGATTGGGACAAAGTTTCCCATCCCGTTTACAAGCGAATATCTGACGTTTTCGATGATTTATCCAAAACGCGGCTATTTGCAATGGCATGTCAAAGAGTCGTCCGTTCACGCGCTGCAAGCGAAATGCGGCGATGCCTTTCATGGTTCACGATTAGTGATCCGCATCTATGACGTGACCGATGTGGTATTTAATGGCTTCAATGCGCATACGTTTTTCGATCTGGATGTCCATGGCATTGTCGGAAATTATTACATGAATTTTGACCGAACAGAACGGAATCTGCTCGCAGAATTCGGCTTCCGCTTCCGCGATAACTCCTTTCACGCCTTAGTGCGATCCGCGACGATCTTTTTTGATCGCGACCGCCCCTCCGGAAAATTTGATCCGTCGGGTTTATTTGTCGGCAAGGGCTTTCAGCCGGTCTTCGACGTGGAAAACGTGTTCGACGCCCCGATTTACGAACGCATCAGCCGGGAATTATCGGGCGTAGAACGCGCCGAGCCGCTATCAGTCGCAGTGGTTTTTCTCGGCGCGGCGATTGCCGGAGAACACAGCAAGCCATTAGAACGCCTGATTGCGCAATTGAATGAAGGAAGCCAGAAATTCGGCGGGCGAATTCAGATGTTGACGCCTGCCGAATCATCACAGGCTGATGGAAAGACCTTGTTTGCGTCCGTCGAACGCGCGACAGCGGCGGCGTATACCTCGCTTGAACTCGCGCATACAAAGACGCCATTTCACCTTGTCCACTGTCACGACTGGTATTCCGCGCCAGTGGGAATTCAGGCTATTGAGACCTTGAACCTGCCGTTCGTCCTGAGCCTTCATTCCACTGAATACGAACGCTCTCAAGGCGGAGCGATGAATGAGATTTCCAGCGCGATCTGCGAACGCGAAAAAGCCGCTGTCCAGGCCGCAAATTTAATTATTGTGCCGCATTCCTCCACGCGCCAGCAAGTCATCAGCTTATATGGCGCAGCCGAAGACAAGGTGACGATCATTTCTGAAGTGTTCGAACATGAGCAATCCACGTTTCAAAGCATTCAGGATATCAAACGCTCGCTCGGCTTAAACGGCGATTGGCCGGTGGCGCTGTTTGCCGGAGAAATCTCGCACGCTTCCGGCGCGGATTTGCTGATGGACGCGCTTATTGAGGTTTCAAAACGGCATGGCGAAGCGCAATTCGTGTTTGTCGGCAATGGCCCGCTGAAAGGGGAATTAGAAGGCCGCGCCTGGCATGGCGGCGTGGCGCATCGCTGCCGCTTCCTCGGCGATGTCGCCCGCGAATACTTCGAATCTGTGCTGCTCGCCGCTGATTTCATCGTGATTCCGGGACGCACGTGGCAGGATTCGGGATTGGCGCAAAAAGCCATCGAATTCGGCAAACCGGTGTTGACTACGCATCAATCTCATATCAACTGCGTCACGCATGGACAAAACGGCCTTATCACGTATGATAATCCGGGTTCGATTATCTGGGGGTTAAACGAAATGCTGGCCAATCCGCTGCAAGGCAACATGCTGCGACTTGCCGCCAAACGCAATGCCAATCAGTCGCAATCGCCGGAAAGCAGCGCAATGGAACAATATCTGTTATATGAACATCTGCTGAAGCGAATTCAAGGAGAAACTCATGTCTAAAGGCTATTTAGCATTCGTGTTACACGCGCATCTGCCGTTCGTGCGGCATCCTGAATATGACCATTTTCTGGAAGAGCGCTGGCTGTTCGAGGCGATCACGGAGACATATATTCCTCTGATTAAGTTTTTCTCGAAAGCGGTGGAGGATCGAACGCGGTTTCAGGTGACGCTCTCCATTTCGCCAAGTTTGCTTGCCATGCTGGAGGATCAGTTGCTGCAAGAGCGTTATGACCAACATCTTGGCCGCATGGTCGCCCTGTGCGAGCAGGAGCAGCAACGCAACCAGCATCAGCCGCATTTTCAATGGCTTGCAGGTTTGTATCGTCAATTTTTTCAAGACACCCGCGATCTCTACAGGCAATTCGACCGCAAGCTCTCGATTCCCTTCAAGAAATTACATGAATCGGGCGCGGTGGAACTCCTGACCACCGCCGCCACGCATGGCTTTCTGCCGCTGCTTGCGCCACAGCCGAAAGCGGTGGACGCGCAGATTATCACCGGATTGGAATATTTCGAAAGCGTCTTCGGCTTCCGCCCGCAGGGGATGTGGCTGCCGGAATGCGCCTATTTTCCGGGATTGGATGAGGTACTGCGGCGCGAGAAGATTCGCTTTTTTTTCATGGAATCTATTGGAATCGATCATGCGAGCGTCGCGCCATTTTATGGCGTCTATTCGCCGATTTACACGCCGTCTGGCGTGGCGGCGTTCGGGCGCGATCAGGGCAGCACCAAGCAAGTCTGGTCAGCGCGGGAAGGGTTTCCGGGCGATCCGAATTATCGCGAATTTTATCGCGACATCGGCCATGATCTCGATTTTAACTACATTCAGCCCTATCTTGGCGGCGACGTGCGCTCTGATACCGGCATCAAATATTACCGCATTACCGGCCCCACCTCGCATAAAGAGCCGTATCAGCCGAATGTGGCAAAAGAGCGGGCAGCGACACATGCGGGTGATTTTCTGCGGCAGCGGATCGCGCATGTGGAATATCTGTCATCCGTGATGGAAACCAAACCGGTTATTATCGCGCCATTCGACGCGGAACTGTTCGGACATTGGTGGTTCGAAGGCCCGCAATGGCTCGATTTCGTCATTCGCAAAGCGGCATTCGATCAGGACGTCATCGAATTGACGAATCTTTCAACCTATCTCGAACGTCATCCAGTCCATCAGACCGCCGTGCCATGCACCTCGACCTGGGGGCATAAAGGCTATTTCGAAACCTGGCTGAATAATAAAAACGATTGGATTTACGCGCAATTGATTGAATGCGGCAACCGGATGGAGCGTCTCGTTAATCAGCATGGCAAAGGCAAGGTCTCGCAATTGAAGCAGCGCGCGTTAAATCAATGTTTGCGAGAATTATTGTTGGCGCAAAGTTCCGATTGGCCGTTTATCATCAGCAACGGCACCTCCGAGCAATATGCCTCCCGCCGGGTTCGCGACCATGTCAGCCGTTTCCATCATCTCGCTGAGGGAATCGAACAAAACACCATCAATAAAGAGACCTTAGCCGTGATTGAAGAGGTGGACAACATCTTTCCCAAAGCCGATTATCGTGTCTATCTCTCGTAACTCTCAAAAAAAGCTGTCAGATGCCTTCAAGGAATCTGACAGCTTTGTCCCTTTATGCAACACCTTCTTGACGCTGTCAAACGCGCCAAAATTATTCTGATTCTCGGCGAAAAAGATACCGGCAAAAGCACATTGACACTGACGCTCGCCAATCAATTATTTCGCGATGGATTCCGCGTCGGCATTGTGGATGCGGATATCGGCCAATCTGATATTGGGCCGCCGACGACCGTCGGATTTGGCGAGGTCACTGCTGAACTCACAAAACTCGCCGATACGACGCTGCGCGGCATGTATTTCGTCGGCGACACTCGTCCGACCGGCCATCTCCTGCAACTTGTTGCTGGCACGAGCCGCATGGTCGCTCAGGCGCTCGCCAATGGCATGGAGAAAGTGTTGATTGATACAACAGGCATGGTGGCCGGCCAGTTCGGGCGCGTATTAAAAACTCAGAAAATCGCGGCGGTTGCGCCTGATCTGATCCTCTGCATTCAGCGCGGCGAGGAGTGTGAACATATTTTACGCTCGTATGCCGCTTTTCGTAAACCAGCGATTCTCCGGCTCGCCCCGCATGATGACTGCCGCGTTAAGACGCAGCCATTCCGCCAGAATCATCGCGCCGCCATGTTCCAACAGCATTTCGTCGCAGCGCAAGAGATTCGCTGCTCGCTCGATCACATCGGCATCTTTGATACGCCGCTTTTTTCAGGGCAGGCGTATTCTTCGGAGGAATTACAGGAATTATCGCGCAAACTCACGCACGAACAGCCAATATTCTGGGGAGAACGAGTCGAGCGAGAATTGTTGATCGTGACCGCAAACAAACTTACGTATGCCGACTTTATCGCCCTGAAAGCCGCAATTCCCGGCCTCGAATTCGCGCGAGATATGATGGTGGATGATTTTAAAAACCTTGTACTCGGCGTTCTGAATCCGCGAAACGAATGCTGCGCGTTGGCGCTCTTGCGTTCGATTGATTTTCAGGCCAGATGCGCCACGCTCTTCACCGCCGCCAATCCTGAGGATATTGCGGGGATTCAGTGGAGCCGGCATCAATTAGAATAAGAAAGAGAGACGCCCCTCCGGGCGTCTCGGCGGGAATGCTTACTTTGCGCCCATGAAATAATTCGGGATAAACAGAATCAAATCAGGGGCATACGTGACCAGCATCAACACCGCGATCATGGTAAAGAAGAACGGTAACAGCGCTTTGGTCATCTGTTCCATCGAAATCTTGCCGACCGCGCAGCCGACGAAGAGTGCCGAACCGACCGGCGGCGTGCAGAGGCCAACAGCTAAGTTCAGAATCAGGATGACGCCGAAATGTACCGGATGAACTCCTAACTTCATCATCACCGGCATAAGAATCGGCGTACAGATCACGATCAGCGGCGCCATATCCATAATGCAACCTAATCCCAACAGCAGCACATTGATCAAAAATAAGATGACCGCTTTGTTATCACTTACTGACAGCAAGGCATTCGTGGCATACGTCGGGATTTTGAGATAGGCGAGCAAGTAGCCGAACGCATTGGCAGTCGCAATCAGGGTCATGACCATTGCCAGGGTTTTGAGCGACGAGTAGAGAATTTTCGTCATGCGCGAGAGCGGAATCTCGCGATAGACGAAAAAGGTCACGCAAAAGGCATAGACACAGGCAATCGCCGCGGATTCGGTCGCGGTAAAAATGCCGCCGAGCACGCCGCCGACGATAATCACGGCGGTGAATAAGCCCCAGACCGCGTCGCGAGTACATTTCAGCGCCTCGTTAAAGGAGACTTTTTCCCCCTTCGGATAATTGCGATGCACAGCGATGACAAAGCTGGAAATCATCAACCCCACGCCAAGCAGGATGCCCGGCACAAATCCGGCGAGAAACAACGCGCCGACCGACACGCCGCCAGCGGCGACCGAGTAGATAATCATATTATGGCTCGGCGGAATCAGGACGCCCTGGCACGCGCCGGTAATGGTAACGCCGACGGAGTAGTCGGTATCATACCCTTTTTTCTTCATCATCGGAATCATGATTGACCCGATCGACGACGCATCCGCCACCGCCGAGCCGGAAATGCCGCCGAAAAACATGCTGGCAAGCACGTTCACCAACGCCAACCCGCCGCGCAGCCGCCCGACAAAGATATTGGAGAATTCGATCAAGCGTTTGGAAATACCGCCTTCTCCCATCAATTCGCCGGAAATAATGAAAAATGGAATCGCTAACAACGCAAATGAGTTGACGCCGCGCACCATTTGCTGAGAAATAATTAAAAGAGGAATTTTCAAGTAGGCCGCCGTGACAATAGATGACACCGCCAACGTAAACGCAATCGGCACGCGCAACACTAATAATATTCCAAACACGCTGAATAACAGGATAATCGCAGTATGTTGATCAGGCATGGGCGTCACCTTCCTTTTTGAGACGTTTTTCTAATAAATCTTCTTCTTTTTCCAGGCCAAACAAATCCATGACGGCATCGTACAGGATCAAAACCCCGGTGATTGGCACGAAGATGTAACCCGCCGCCGCAGGCAATCCTGTTGCGGGAAGTGTGGACATCATGCCATTCTGCACGAGCAAGATGCCATGATAGATTAACACGAATCCAATCGCAATAATTGAGACATCGGAAATTTTCGCAATAATCCCATTCTGAACCCGTTTCGGCAGCCACATCACGAACAATTCAATCGAAATATGCAGTTTGTTTTTCACGCCAATCGCCATCGCAATAAAACTGAACCAGACCATCAGCAGCAAACAGACCTCTTCGACCCAGGAAATGCTGAAATTCAGCACATACCGGCAAAACACCTGCACGCTGATCAAGATGACCATCGCGATGAGTTGAAAAATAGCGATATACCCCATCACTAAATGCACGATATTCATGACTTTTTTCAAACCGTTCATACCCACCCCTCGCTTTGCTGCAAAAGAGGGGCAACATGTTTTGCCCCTCTGAATTCATGCACGAATGGCCTTATTTTGTTTCCTGAATCTGTTTGATCAAGTCAGCGTAATCTTTGCCATATTTTTCATACAATGGCTGCATGGCTTTCTGGAATTCTGCAATAGTGGCAGGATCGAGGTAGGTAATCGTACATCCGGCGGCTTTGGCTTTTTCTTCGTCGGTTTTCTCGCGAGCAGCCCATTTTTCAATCTGGAATGGCGTGGCTTCTTTCGCGGCTTGTTTGATCAATTCCTGATCTTCCGGCGACAGTTTCGACATTGTCACCTGGCTGGCAACTGTGATTTCAGGCACCATCGTGTGGCGGTCAACCGTGTAGAATTTCGCCACTTCGAAGTGGCTGGCGGAAATGTAGCTCGGCCAGTTATTTTCCGCGCCGTCAATGACGCCGGTCTGCAAGGCGCTGTACACATCGCCCATCGGCATCGGACTGGGGGATGCGCCGAACGTTTCGATCATTTCCATCATCAGTTTGCTCTGCTGCACGCGGATTTTCATCCCTTTCAAATCGGCAATCCCTTTGATTTCCTTTTTGGAATTGTAGAAACTGCGGGCGCCGGCATCATACCAGTTCAAGCCGATCAATTTGGCTTTTTCCACGGATTTTAACATGCTTTCGCCAATCGGGCCATTCAACACGTTCCACATGTGCGCGCCATCGCGATACAGATACGGCATTTGCAACGCGTTCAGGTCTTTTGCAAATTCCGACACCGGGGACACGCTGATGCGGGCGAAATCAATCGCGCCGAACTGCACCTGTTCCACAACGGTTTTTTCATCGCCTAATTGAGCGCCATAATACACTTCGACTTTGATGCGCCCTTGCGATTTTTCTTCCACCAACCGCGCAAATTCCAGGTCCCCCTGCGTCGTCGGATAATCTGCCGGGTGAATTTCCGCTAAACGCAAGACGATTTGATCGGCGGCAAAGGCGGTAAAGGACAATGTCAGCGCGAATACGACAACGAATGCCATGACAAAAAATCGTTTCATAATTATTCTCCTGTGATGATGTTTACGTAACTCGTTGATGTTCAAATGTGGGGAACGACTTGTTGTGACACTATCTGTTGCTTTCATGGATGCGCACGGCCTCACCTCCCGCACAGGATAGGTTAAAGAGGAAATTCTTTATGAACATGGTAAACGTTTACCATAAGATTCATTCTGTCAAGAAAATTTTACAATGCGACACAGAAAATTTTCTGCGCCAAACCTCACAGGTCTCCAAGACCTGTGAGGTTTCTATTGATCAGCGCGACACGCGCCCGGACGCGTCTCCTTTCATCAACTGCTCGACCTCCGCCACGCTGACAAGATTTACGTCGCCGAAAATCGAGTGTTTCAGGCAGGACGCCGCCACCGCGAAATTCAGCGTTTTCTGCGGATCATTCTGATAGGTCAGCAAGCCATAAATCAAGCCTGCGCCAAACGAATCGCCGCCGCCGACGCGATCCACGATATGCGTAATCTGATGAATCGGCGCGAGATAGACGTTCTGGCGATCATAAAGCAGACCAGACCAGGTATTATGGCTGGCGCTCAGCGAGCCGCGCAGCGTAATCGCCACCTGTTGCAGGTTCGGAAATTTCGCCACTAATGCTTCCGCAACGGCGCGATACATATCGCCATCCACCTTGCCGGAGGTAATATCCGCGCCCGGCGCGTGAATCCCAAACACTTTTTCGGCGTCTTCTTCGTTGCCGATGGAAACATCCGCGTAGCTCACGAGTTCCGGCATGACTTCCTGCGCCGTTTTGCCCCATTTCCAGAGTTTGGCGCGGTAATTCAGATCGCAGGAGACAGTCAAGCCTTTCGCTTTCGCGATTTTCACCGCTTCGAGACAGACCTCCGCCAGCCCTTTGGAAATTGCGGGCGTAATGCCGGTCCAGTGAAACCAGGTCGCGCCGTCGAAGACCTTATTCCAATCAATCATGCCCGGCTCGATGGAGGAAATCGAAGAGCCGGCGCGGTCATAAATCACTTTGCTGCTGCGCTGCATCGTCCCCATTTCCAAAAAATAGATGCCCATGCGGTCGCCGCCGCGCACGATCTGCGACGTGCCGACGCCGAATTGACGCAGCGACATGATGCAGGCATCGCCGATTTCATTTTTCGGCAGGCGGGTGACATATTCCACCGGAATGCCGTAGTTCGCCAATGATACCGCGACATTCGCCTCGCCGCCGCCATATACTACATCAAACGAATGCGCCTGCGTAAACCGTTGGTATCCAACCGGCGACAGGCGCAGCATAATTTCGCCAAAACAGACGACTTTTTGATTCATCGTATTGGGTAATTATTTAGCGCGTAGCGCTTGGGGTATTGTAGCAAACCGATCCCCGTTCTTGATAAATTCGCCGTAGGCGATATGCACCATAACCGCTACGCGGTAAGGAAAATCGGAATATTATTTTGTTCTACAATACTAAAAGCCCTACGGGCTAAGTAATTACTAATCTAAAAAAGGAAGCGTGAATAATTATTTTTGAAGCAAATGCACGGCAAACCCGGAAATCTCGGTATCTAAGTAAACTGACTGGGGTTTGCCATTTTTTTCTTTCAGCGTATCAGGACGAATCGCGACGCCTTTTCGTTTCAAATAGGCCACAGCGCGGGGAATGCTATTGGTTGAGATCGCAAGATGGCCGTGCGCTCCGAGAAATGGCGATTTCATCAATTCGAAGCGCGTTCCGGCGAACACGGAGCTTGCGCCGTCTTTCACCGCAAACGCGAACAGGTTTGCCAGCGTATTGGCCGACGCCGTCGCGGCGCTTTCTGTGGTTTCGTTGATGCCGACATGCGCAAGATCAAAGCCGAGCATGGTGAGCATCGCTTCTTCGGTCAGGCGCGTAATTTCCGCGAAGTTGCCCGCCGAAATCAGATCGGATTTCACCATCCAACTGCCGCCGCAGGCGACGACTTTGTTGAACGCCAAATAGGTGTTGATATTGGTCTGATCAATGCCGCCGGTCGGAATAAACGACACGCTGCCATAGGGCGCGGCAATTGCTTTGAGCATTGCCAATCCGCCGGAGGCTTCCGCCGGGAAGAATTTCAGCACGTTCAGGCCGAATTCGAGCGCCATTTCGATCTGCGTCGGCGCGTTGATGCCCGGCGTGATCAAAATCTTGTTTTCGACGCAATACTGCACGACTTTCGGGCTAAAACCGGGCGAGACAATAAATTTCGCACCCGCTGCGATGGCGCGTTGCGCCTGTTCGACGGTCAAGACCGTTCCTGCGCCGACTAACATATCTGGCAATTCGCTGCTCAGAATTTTGATGGATTCTTCCGCGGCTGCCGTCCGAAACGTAATTTCCGCAATCGGCAATCCCCCAGCCATTAACGCCTTCCCTAAATTCAGGGCGTCTTTGGCGTTTTCAATCGCGACGACCGGCACAATGCCGACTTCTCGAATCATTTGCAAAATATCGCTCATTGTTTATTAGACAGGATTGACATGATGAACATGATGGAATACCACTTCCCTCTAATCATGTCAATCATGTTAATCCTGTCTAAAAGATTAGTTTAAAAAATCCTCGCGCTGCGGCGTGAAGACATCAATTAACACGCCGTCTTCCAGCGCCACGACGCCGTGCATGACATTCGGCGCGACGTAATAGGTATCGCCTTCCTGAATCATCGCTTTCTGCTCGCCGACCGTCGCTTCGAAGCGCCCTTTGGCGACATAGCCGATCTGTTCGTGCGGATGCGAATGTATTGCGCCGATTGAACCGTTGGCAAACGTGAATTCCACAGCCATCATCTTCCCGCCAGACGCGAGAACTTTTCTCACAACCCCGCCGCCGAGGTCTTTTCCTGTAATATGATCATGTTTAACAATCATCGTGTCTCCCTCTCGTTCCTTAATGCGAAACAACATTTCGCTATTCAATCGCAAACAGGAGCGCAAACTATAGTTTGCCAGACACAAGCTGAAGCTCGCGCTCCGTTATAAATATTTATCGCGCCAACCAGCCGCCGTCAACGGCGATGGTATAACCGTTGATGTAGTTTGAGGCGTCAGACGCAAGGAAGACAACCGGGCCGCGCACGTCTTCCGGCGTTCCCCAACGGCCTGCCGGAATGCGGCCTAAAATCTCAGAACTGCGCCCTTCGTCGGCTCGCAGCGGGGCGGTGTTGTTGGTCGCCATATAGCCCGGCGCGATGGCGTTGACGTTGATATTATGCTTTGCCCATTCGTTGGCCATCAGGCGCGTAATGCCCATGACGCCGCTTTTGCTGGCGGTGTAAGATGGCACGCGGATGCCGCCCTGATAGGAGAGCATCGAGGCGATATTGATGATTTTGCCGCCAGTGCCTTGTTTGATATATTGTTTCGCGACCGCCTGGCTGAAGAAAAAGACGGTTTTAACGTTGATGTTCATGACATCGTCCCAGTCTTTTTCTGAAAATTCGATGGCATCGGCGCGACGGATAATCCCGGCGTTATTCACCAAAATATCAACTCTGCCGAACGCGGCGACTGCCTGTTCAACAATTCCCTGAATTGGCTCGATAGACAACAGGTTCGCCGGAATTTCGAGATATTTTCGTCCCATTCCTTCGATGATGCTTTTGGCGTTATACGGGCCGGGCATATAATCTACAGCGACAATGTCCGCGCCGGCTTCGGCCAATCCAATCGCCATGCCTTCACCTAAACCAGTGCTTGCGCCGGTCACGATGGCGACTTTTCCATCTAATTTAAAACTATCTAAAATCATAGCTTTTCGCAACGCTTTTCTGCGCAAAACGCCTTATTTTTAAACATTTCGCGCAGATAACGCTCCGATCATGTCGTAGAGACGCCCCGGCGGGGCGTCTCTACCGTGAATGTTAAGGTTACATCAAATTTTTCATCGGCACGGCATCCATGTCGGTAAACGTCTGATTTTCGCCGACCATGCCCCAGATGAAGGTGTAATTCGTCGTGCCAACGCCGGAATGAATCGAATAGCTCGGCGAAATCACCGCCTGTTCGTTACGAACGACAAGATGGCGCGTTTCCGACGGTTCGCCCATCAAATGGAAGACAACGGCGTCCTCCGGCAAATTGAAATAAAAATAGACTTCCATGCGGCGTTCATGCGTATGGCACGGCATGGTATTCCAGACGTTTTCCGGCTCAAGAATGGTTAAACCCATCACTAACTGGCAGCTTTGCAGCACGGCGGGATGTACGTATTGATAAATGATGCGCTGGTTCGATTCTTTGCGCGACCCCATTTTGACCTGTTTGGCCTTGTCAATCGTGATATGCGTGGTCGGGTAGGCATGATGCGCCGGGGCGCTGTTGCAATAAAATTTGGCGGGCTGACTGGCATTGGCGCTCGCGAATGACACCTCTTTCGCGCCTTTGCCGATATACAAAGCGTCTTGCGTGTTTAAGGCATACGCCGTGCCATCTACCGTCACCGTTCCGGCAGCGCCGACATTGATGATGCCAATTTCGCGGCGCTCAAGGAAATAGTCGCTCCCTAATTCCTTGCCGCCTTCCAGCGTGAGCGCCGACACAGTCGGGCAAATGCCCAACACGATAATGCGATCAATGTGACTATAGACCGAACAAATCTTTCCAGCCTCAAACACAGGATCAATCAGACATTCCTGCCGAAGCTCTTCAGTCGTGTACATTTTCAAATCTTCCGGGTGAATCGGATACCGAACGTCCATAAAAATTCCTCCTTGTTATTTTATAATTGTTTACCACGAAACACACAAAATACACGAAAATATGGATCATTTTATCTCAATCCTCAGATAAGTAAAGTTTAAAAAATAACGTCCAAGTACCTCACCCCCTGCCCCCTCTCCGAAGGAGAGGGGAAACTCCCCTCCCTGTTGGGGAGGGGCTGGGGGTGGGGTGTTGGCGGATACGTGGAAGTTATTTTTTACATTTTACTAAATTTTTATTTTTTGTGTATTTTGTGTGTTTCGTGGTGGCTGTTATTTTTTACTCATCTTTCTCGAAATCCTAATTTCTGCGAAATTTGCAGCGCGGTTTGCATAATCTCATCTTTCAATGTTTCTTCGATCCGTTGGCGCGTCATGCGGATTGAGGGGCCGGAAATGCTGATGGCCGCCACCGCCGTTTTGCGATCATTAAAGATCGGCGCGGCGACGCAACGGATGCCCTCTTCGCTCTCTTCATCGTCAATGGCGTATCCCTGCGCCCGAACGCTCTGCAAGTGTTCCTTGAATTGATTGGGATTCGTGATCGTATTCGCGGTTTTGCGAATGAATGGCACTTTTTTCAAGAGCGCCTCTAATTCCTGTTCAGACATGTGCGCTAACAGCGCTTTCCCCAGCGAGCAACTGTTGACGGCGTTGCGCTGGCCGACTTTCGACGTGGCGCGTAACACAATTGACGGGTCTTCCGGCTCGACTTTTTCGATATAGACCACTTCAACACCATCAAGCAGCACGAGATAGATCGTCTCGCCCACGCGATTTGAAAGGGCGTGTAAAAATGGCTCGGCTTCGCGCCGCAGATCGATCTGTTCTAACAGAATGCCGCCGAGTTCTGCCAGTTTGAAGCCTAACGAATACTTGCGCGATTCCTCGTCCTGGCGGATAAAATCGAAATACATGAGCGAGGAGAGGAGGCGATGCGTTGTCCCTTTCGGCAGATCAACCGCCGCCGCAATGTCTCCCAAGTTCACGCCTTTCGACGTTTGCG
This sequence comes from Candidatus Moduliflexus flocculans, assembly GCA_000739515.1. Taxonomy (GTDB): domain Bacteria; phylum Moduliflexota; class Moduliflexia; order Moduliflexales; family Moduliflexaceae; genus Moduliflexus; species Moduliflexus flocculans. Next base: position 342,869 of record DF820461.1, on the reverse strand, counting down.
CTAACATATCAAGAATCGCGGTAACTCGCTCAATTGTTTGAATCAGATTTTTGGGTTTGACACGTTGCGCTGGCGTTATGGTTTCCATTGAATTTCACAGCCCTTTTGAATGATAATGTTTCTCAATGCGGAATGATGTTTCATATCGAAAAACGCAAAGATGGTTGTCAAGAAAAAAATCTAAAAATTTTTAGAATGCTTTTTTATCAGGCGAAAAACCCTGACAGAGTTTCGAATCCTGTCAGGGTTATCACGCAACGCTTATGATAGATTTCGTATCAAGAAACAGTTTTTTGTAAAGCGAAACAGATGTCTATTCAGGCAGAGGTTTTTTTGACAGCGCGAAGGATGGTTTCTTCGATTTCTTGCGGGAATGTGTCGGGAAAATGCTGATGCGCGGCGAGCAGTTGCGGCGGAATTACTTGTTGATGCTTGAGCATAATCAGGTCAATCGAATTGGAAAAGATATGGCCGCCGACTAATAGAATATGGATCAGTAGCGGCGTGACATGCACGAAGATGCCCTGCGCTTCGCCGTCATGCAGAATGCTGGCGAGCAGCCCGATCATTTTCGTCATTTCCGCCACGATTGCGCCCGGCAGATGTTTCGCGCCTGACGCGAATTCCCGCATCATAATCGTCGGTAGATACGGGTGTTGGCGGAGATTGTTCGCAATCGTGCGGATATAGAGGCGCAATTGTTCTTCCGGCGTCTGCGCCTGCTGTACCGTTTCGATCACGCGCTGGACAAAGCCACTGAACACGCGCTGCAACACGACGGTATAGACCGCCTCTTTGTCGCCGATATGGTAATAAATTGCGGCTTTGTTCGCGTTAGCGCGACGCGCGATTTCGTCCACCCGCGCCCCGTCGAAGCCGACTTCGGCAAACACCTGCATCGCGGCGTCTAAAATCCGTTCTTCTGTCGTGCCGCTTCCTGATTCGATCAATTCGTTCGACATGCGATTTTTTTCGTGTCCGTCAAGAGATTTTATTGGCAATTCCGCAAAACAACTCGCCGATGATCTTTATGTCGGCAACGGTAATTTCGTCAATCTATTTTTGTCCGTGTAAAAAAATCGCGGTGGTCAACCGTTCAGGCAGGATTGGCAAGGCGGCTGGATTCGAGGCTGTGGGCGAGCGGCGAGGAGTGTCGCCCCGTATCACGGCGACGGCGCGGGCGGCGTCCCCTCCGGCGTCAGCCAGCGGTGGCTGTAGCGCTGATACCACTGATACAACTGGCGGCTTTGGAAATGGCCATACGATGTCGTACTGTTTTTGGTAAACTTCCCAAGCATTCCGGCAACAATATTATCGTTGTCGTGCGGAATATGAAAACTGATTTGGATGAACAGCTCTCCAGCAATTATTTCCAAGAACCAGCTATGATCTCGGGAAGCGACAGTATCATGACTGTATGAATATGATCGTTGGTCTGTCAGTGCCTGAAAAAAATCCGCGATGATGGAATCATGGAGCATAAATTCAATAGATGTATCAACAGGCACACCTACTCTGGGATAGATTCTGAACTTGGTCACTTGCTCAGGAGAGATGGAAGTTAACGCTTCAATTGTTGTTCGGTATTGCCCCTCTTGCCAGAACGTTACGATGATCCACACAACGAAAATCACCCCAAGCACCAGGGGGACGTTGAATTTTCTGATTCCTTCAGTAATGTTTCTTTTTTGCTTCATGATGATGCATTTTCCAGTTTTAGGATTTTTGGGTGTTCCCCCAAAATTTCACAGGCTATTACGTCTCTTTAGGAAGCGCCCGGTGGCGGCCTGATAAGACCGCGCCCGCAGGTAGTACGCGCTCAGGTCGGCGTCGAACGGCTCGCCGCGATACAAGTACGGATTCGCCGTCGCGCCGGTCTGGTGCAGCAGCATCCCGTAGGCATCGTAGGCGTAACTGTCGGTGATGTTCCCCGCCGCATCGCTTAATCCGCGAATGCTCCCCATGCCGTCAGCGCGATCATCATGCGTCGCGCGAATGTGTCAAGCGAAAGGTGGCCGGATTCATGGCTGCGACGCGGGCGGCGTCCCCTCCGGCATCAGCCAGCGGTGGCTGTAGGTCTGATACCACTGATACAACTGGCGGCTTTGGAATGCATTTTGATACCCCGCAAACTCTCCCACAACAACATGACCTTGTCCATATGGAATATGAAATTTAATTTGAATGTAATGACAAAAAACATTATGGGCAGAACTGTCGGGCCCCCTGGAGGTGTCCGACAGTTTGTTTCTGACTACAGCGTGTCGTATCTCCCAATATCCATTACTCGATGACCACCATTTGATGCCCCCAGATCCGTCCGAGTCCCCATCCAGATCGCGCCAAAACATAACGCGTTGACCTGAACTCCCGTGTTTCCTAATTGGACTGTTTGCATCGCCCTCCTCTTATTGTGTGATTTTTAAGACAACCGCATGTTCACATGGTTTCTGGTCGGGCAGTTTGACTGTCAGCCCCTGCGCGTTTCGTGACCATTCCAGCCGTTCATTATACCCAAGCAGCGCGACGTCACGTATCTGTCCAGCCCACAGCGACGAAGAGGTACCTAATGATGTGATCGCGCATTCTTTCCCCGGCCAGGCTAAGACAATTGCGTAGAGCGTGTCGCCTTTGGTTGTAAAGCGAATGTCCCGACCAGTAAACGCCGTGCGGTTGGTATCGGTGAACGCGCCTTCGCTGATCTCGGTCGGCCCTTCGCCAAATACCTTCCAGGGTCGTGTACCGTAAATTGCCTCGCCATTCAACGCGAGCCATTGACCGATTTCCCGCAGAATTTGTTGTTCCTGCTCCGGGATCGTCCCATCCGGTCGCGGCCCGATATTCAACAGCAACGCCCCATTTTTACTGACAATATCAACTAAATCGCCAATGAGTGAAGTCGCCGTTTTATAGTTCTGATTATGAACATAGCCCCAGGAATTTTTCGAAATCGAGGTATCGGTCTGCCAAAATACAGGACGGATTCCGGCGAGTTGCCCGCGTTCGACATCGAACACCGCTGTGCCAGGCCGATAAGCGTTATACTTATAGTTAATGGCTACGCCTTTATTCCATTGCACAGCGCGATTATAATAGTAGGCGGCAAACTTTTGCAAATAGGGCGCAAAGGCCACATGGTTGATCCACCAATCAAACCAGACAATTTGCGGTTGGTAGGTATCTACTAATTCAACCAGACGCGCGAGCCAATCATTTTGTAAGAAGGTGCGTTCGGGGGCTGGCTGCCAATCAAAAATGTGACACTCCTCATGATTTCTCGGCCCAGGCTGCGGCGGTCCGTAGAAATCGGCATAGTGCGGATCAGTGACATCAGAGTCATACTTCAAGCCGCCATCGAAGAACCACCAATGTTCGGCGCGGTGATAGGAAACCCCGAAAACCAACCCGTATTTTCGGCTGGCCGCCGCCAATTCCCCGATGATGTCGCGCTTTGGCCCCATGTTAACCGCATTCCATTTGGAGAACGTACAATTATAGAGGGCAAAACCGTCATGATGTTCCGCGACCGGCACGACAAATTTGGCGCCGCTGTTTTTAAGCAGTTCCATCCACTGCTCGGCATTAAACTGTTCGGCGTTGAATTGCGGGATAAAGTCCTTGTAGCCGAATTTTGCGTGGGGGCCATAAGTTGCCACGTGATGCTCGAATTCAGGAGTGCCTTGCTGGTACATGTTGCGCGGATACCATTCATTACTGAACGCGGGGACGGCATAAACGCCCCAATGAATAAAAATTCCGAATTTGCCATCTTCGTACCAGGCCGGAAGCGCATACTGTTGCAGCGAGTCCCAGGATGCCTGGAATGGACCACTGTTAATCACCTGTTCAATTGAATTCATCGTATTCTCCTGTGATTGGATCATGGATAACGTCTCCATGACGCTATTGTGTTCTCCATTCATGCGATTGTTCTTTACACGTAACTACTTATACCAATTGTGTTTAAAAAGATCATATTCGGTGCGCCAAGACTTCCTGGGTCTTGAAGACCTCGGAAGTCTAAAACTTACGATCTATTCGAACACAATTGGTATTACAAATGTTAATAACTCATGTTACGCAGCCGATTCGAGACGAATGACCGCACACTCCCCTCCGGGGAGGGGTTGGGGGTGGGTTCTTGACACGAGCAATCACTCACGGACGAACCCACCCCTTGCCCCTCCCAGGAGGGGAATTGTCGGCGGCGCTGCGTAACATCAGNGGGTTCTTGACACGAGCAATCACTCACGGACGAACCCACCCCTTGCCCCTCCCAGGAGGGGAATTGTCGGCGGCGCTGCGTAACATCAGTTAATAATCAACATACTTCACTACCTTACAAAAACGACAACGAATTGGAGAATGCAACGAATCGGGGGGGGTGAGAGCCGCTCTAATTCGTTCCTTTCTTTCATTCGTTGTCGTTTTTGTAAGGTACTGAAATCAACATACTATAAAATACTCGCATCATGACATTGAATCGCCGACATTTTACGCAGGATTACCAGCAGGTTGATTGCGGATTTCCCGAAGGACGGCATTTCGGGTCAAGGCAAAAAAGAACAGATGGCGCGGCGGGTTGAGTTTGTGCGTGGATTCCAATGAGGTCAGGGTAAAAATTTTTTCCAGCGGTTTGTCGTCGTTTATTCCCGGAAAGACGACCGACGATTCTAAGGAATGTTCGGTTTTTAGCAGCTTGCCTTGCAAAAAGAAAAGTTGAAACGTCCAGCGCGTCTGCGTGGCATTATCATCGCTCAGGACATCAAGCAGGCCGGTTTTCTGCTGTTCCTGAATTTCCATAATTATCCGCGCCACGTCGCCCATCGTGCGGATGTTCGTCATTAATTCCGCCTGCATCATGTCTTTGCGGCAGCGGCGCATCTCAAGGAAATAGCGCACTTCTGAAATCGTCACTTGCAGTCCGCGAAATTTGGAGATAAATTCATGCCGCACCGTGTGACGGTCATGCTGCGTCACGATGCTCGCGTCTTCCGCCACCGATGACGAGAGCGTTAGCACGTAAAATTCATGGGGAGGAATCTGCTTTTTGGAATGTCCAAGCGTCTCATCAAGAAATTGAAAAAAGGCTAAATGGCGCGGATCGTCGAGACCAAAATCGTATGCGCCGGTAATGATAATATCCGGCAGCATCCCCATTTTCAGCATCTCCTTAACATTATTATAATTGGGAATGCAAAGCACATGATCGCGCTGGCGCAGATAGTGGCCGAGAATTTTATCCATAAAGCGATTATGGGTTGCGAGCCAGATATTCAACGCCAACAGTTCCTGCGGTGCGGTTTCGGAAATGTCGTCAAGTTTCAGGCGTTTCGCGACGTGTTCATTTTCCTGGCGTTCGCGATTTTGCACTGAACTCCGCGCCTGAAACACCGGCAGACGCATATCTTCTTGATGCATTTGCTGAAGCAGCGACAGCATCTCTTCCATCTGCTCTTTGACATGATCGAGTTCGTGCTCGCGTTCAATCAGTTTGGAATTAAAGCTTTCGATCTCTTCGCGCAATTGATCGTTTTCCTGCTGCATCGCTTTATAGCGGGCTAACAGAAGGCGATATTTTTGTTCGATCTCTTTGGAATCGCGAGGTTCTTTCATCTGAACACGCGGCGCGGCGGGATTTTGGCCGATAGGGGTTTCATGCTCGGTCATATAGATCATTGGGTTCAGACTGGCGATAGAGAACGTTTTCCCGCCAATTGCAGGCACAGATCAACCACCTGTTCTGCGGCAGTTTTTTCGCTCGCCTCATTGGTATTCGCCCAGACCTGCGCCATGGCGTCCGGGTTATTCAGGCAATGCAGCAATGAGTCGGCCAATACTTTGCCATCCAAATACTCTTGCAAAATCATTTTCGCCAGCCCTTTATCCACCAACGCCTGCGCGTTGAATTCCTGATGCCGATCACCGTGCGGGTAGGGGATGAGAATGGATGGGCGGCGGCTGGCGCGGAGTTCCGCGACAGTCGAGGCACCGGCGCGGCAGATGACGAGATGCGCTTTCGCGTACATTTTCGGCGTGTCATCAATGTACTTCAACACCTCGGCGCGGAATCCCTGCCGGGCATACCCTTCGCGCACGACCTCATAATCGTCTGGCCCGGTTTGGTGCGTAAACATGAGGTAATCACGCTGCGTTTCGAGATAAGGCAACGCATCAATGAGCGCTTGATTGATGCGCGATGCGCCCCGGCTGCCGCCCATAATCAGGATATTACAGGTCATGCCTTTGTCAGGCGGCGGAATTTTGCCAATGACGGAAAATTCTTTGCGGATGGGGTTGCCAGTAAACACGACTTTGCGCTGGGGAAAGGCCGATGCCGTTTCTTCGAAACAGATCGCAATGCGATCAACAATCCTGCGGATCAATTTATTCGCCATGCCCGGCTGGCGGTTCGGCTCTAATGTCACGGTCGGAATGCGCGACAGATACGCCGCGTACATCACTGGCAGTGAGACGTAGCCGCCTGTGCCAAACACGACATCTGGCTTAACCGCCTTTAAAAGTCGCCGCGCTCGCAGCACAGCCAGCGGAAGTTTCGCCAGCGCCCGCGCTTTGCCGACAATTCCGCGACTTTTAAAGCCTTCCACATCAACCGTTTGCAGGTTAAAACCTTCATGTGGAACGATTTTCGCTTCGAAACCAGCGTTTGTGCCGATAAAAAGAAGCGAGGCTGAAGGAATTTGATGCTGTAATTCTTTCGCAACAGCAATGCCTGGATAGACATGCCCTCCAGTGCCTCCGCCAGTAATGACCAACGCGATAGATGATTCCAGCAGCGATGCTTGATGTTTTTCCATAGAAAAATTCAACGCTAACACATGTTAATACAAAATAATTTGACATAACAAATAAACGAAAATAGGCATGATAACACGATGAGATAAGGGTATTTTATTCAGCGAGAAAAGTCAACAATTTTCATTCCAATTCACTGTTCAGGGAGACGGCATATAAACCCATTTCTTTTTTTGTAATTATTTACCACGAAACACACGAAATACACGAAAAAAATCAAGATGTGTGTCAGATGATTGAAGAGTTTCCCATATTTTCGTGTATTTCGTGTGTTTCGTGGTGGCTGCTAAATAATTACCTTTTTTTATACCAAATGATTTTGACGAATGTCAGACAGAATAACAACAAGAATTTCTTGTCATGCCGAGTGCGATACATTCGATCACCGTTCTCCCCTGACTGTCGTAGAGACGCGCGGACGCGCATTTCTACAGGATAGATGATCTTTTTATATGAAATTGCAAAGCAAAATTATTACGTATGTCTCATCTGTTCTGGTGACATTAGTCCTGTCAATCGCCGTGATTGTCTTCTGGATGATTCAGCCCGTCCGCTTAGAACATTTGATGCAAGCCACGATGCTCAAAGTTGCGGGAAGCATCGAATACGAAATGGGCAGCCATTTGCGCGCGAATGATGCCGCGGCATTCGCGTTTTCGGCGCGACGTTTGCTGAAGCTTGAAGATGTGTACGGCATCACGTTGTATAATCAGCATGGAGAGCGGCAGTTTGCCCCGCAATTTCATGATCTTGCGGCCTCCAAACTCCCTGAAGATATTTTCCAGGCAATCTACAGCGACAACCGTCCGATATTCCGGCAGGAAGCTGCGGGTAAATACCAACAGGTCTTAAGCCTCTATTATCCCATTCGTTTCGAGCAATCAACGGTTATCGGCGCATTAAAATTAACATTTACATTCGATAGCTTACATCAATATCGGCGAGAATCCATCACCGCTTCGCTGCTGGCCTGCGCGATTGGGCTGATTGTGCTTGTGCTGCTGGTTTATTCCCTGCTCTCGCGGCTGTTCGGGCGCATTCAGGCTGTTATTTTGAAAATGAACACCATGATCCGCGAGCAGGACCTGACGCAGCGCGTGGTCGTGGAAAGCGCCGATGAAATCGGCGAATTAGGCAATATGTTCAATCGCATGGCCGAACGGTTACTGCGCGTGACCAAAGAAATTCAAGGGGCCGGGCTGCGCGTCACCTCTTCTACCGAACAAATCGTGCAGATCGCGAAATCGCAATTAGACACGTCGGAACACCTGATGAATTCCGTTCAGGAGGCGCAAACAGCGGTGGAAACGTTAAAAACCTCGTCAGGCCAGATTTCGGAAAAAGCAGCGACGGTACTGGCCAACGCGGAACACACGCTGATCAATACCAAACGCGGCGGAGAAATCGCTGAAGAACTCGTCGCTGAAATGACTGAGGTGGAAACGATCAGCAGAGAAGGGGTGCAGCAAATTTATTCGCTCACGGAAAAAGCCTACCAAATCAACGAAATCGTCGCAATTATCGAAGAAATTACCGCGAACACAAAACTGATCGCTTTTAATGCCACGATTGAAGCCGCTCGCGCGGGCGAAGCGGGCAAAGGATTTTCCGTTGTGGCGGAAGAAATCCGAAATTTGGCCGATAGCGTCGGCGTGGCGACCAGCAATATCCGCCAGATCATTTTGGATATGCAAGACGCCACCTCTCGTTCGGCTGAGATCGAAACGCGCCAGCAGAAAAAAGTCGAACATGGCTTGCAGAGCGTCAAACGCACCAAAGAACACTTAGACGCGGTACTCAACATGCTGAATGATACGGTCAATCAGGCCAGAGAAATTGCTTGCGCCGCTGAAAAACAGAAAACTTCGACAACAGATTTATTTGACAAAATCGAACAATTCTTTCAGATAGCTCGAGAGACGAAAATTGGCAGCACGCATACCAGTTCGTCGGCGAAAGAATTAGATCGCCTGGCGGAAGAAATGCAGCATACCGTCGAACGCTTCAAATTGGAGTGAGGGAATGTCGGACAACCGAAACCAACGCGGTTTTACATTGATTGAAGTTCTGGTCGCGATCACGATTTTAGCTGTTGTGGTGTTAAGCATGTTTGCAATCTATCTTCATGCGATCCGGGAAATTCGCCGCGCCAAAAACCGCACCTTTGCCACCAACGCCAATCAAATGATTCTGGATCGCATTGTGATGACTCCGTTCGATGCCAGACGGTATCATGGAGCGAGTACCACGTCAGATATAGACTCGCTCGATCAACATATCAGGAATGACATCTTCGATTGGGCCGCGATGCTCAGGCAATTTCCAGTCCGGGCTGTCGGCACGATCACGGTGCGCGTCGAAGACCGCTGTTTGTTAGAATTGATTCCACCGTATTGTCCGAAAGTGTTGATCGTCATCACAGCGATCCGCTATCAGGATTATGGACGAGAGCGAACGCAGATTGCGAGTTTGTATGTCGAGCCTCGCGAAGCTCTGTGAGATATTTGCGATATTATTGACCTTTTACGCGCGTAAGATATTGCAACGACGGCAATCGAGCCGCCGCGTGAACCGAAAAAGGAGAGAAAAATGACACTAAAGAGGAGTATGATCAGCATCAGCGTGATGGCGGCATTGTTCGTGTATTCATCGGCAGCACTGGCTAAGTGCGTGAGTTTGACAGAACTTGAAGGGAATTGGATCATTCTTCAGGGCGATCAATTATTCGATAATAAAGCCACCGCATTAAAAATCGTGCAAGACCTGGAAACCGGGAAAACCACGCTTGAGGAACTCCAAAAAAATCAAAAAGAATTGAGTGCATTTTACGGCGAAATGTTCTTCATGCCGAACGGCATGATGCGGATGGTGGTATCCATGCCGCAATCGAATCCGCCGATGACCGTGACGATGAAAACAACGGCCAACTGGCAATTGAACTGCGATCAGTTAATGGTGCAGATGGTGACCATTGATCAATTCGACATGGTGGCCGATGAAAGCAAAGTTCCGGCAGATCAGCGGGCACAGCTAAAAAAGGCGCTGAACGATATGAAAGGCGCGATGAAAGCGCAGGCCGAAGCTGATCCGAGTTTTAAAGACGTGCAGACGTCCAAATTGCTTTTTGTCGGGAAAAAATTTATGCTGACTGAAGAAAGCAAAACCGGGATGCTGTCGCTGATGGAGAGAAAGTAGCGCATTTTTTGAGGTGTCAGACACGTTAAACGTGTCTGACACCTGTTGAGAATCAACTATACCTCAAATACCGCATGACGCGCTTGACGTATTGCCGATCCTGATTGTAATGCCAGATTGCGTTGCTGAGATTTGCCTGCCCGCCTTTATACAGCAGATAGTTCGCCGCCGAAAACGCGGCGTCTTCCACATCGAACGGGTCTTTGCGTCCGTCGCCGTTGGCATCCACTGCATGCCGCACCCATGTTTCCGGGATAAATTGAAACGGGCCAATTGCGCCTTTATTCGAACCATACACCTGTTTCGGATCCCAATGTAATTCGCGGCAGATTTGATAAAAATAAGGGAGTTGTTCTTTCGGAAGCACCGATAATACTGGAATCGTTCCTAAATTTTTGCCTAACGCCGTTTCTTCGGAGTGCAGCCCCCAGAACACCTGCCAGGGCAATCCTGACCATGTTTCCACTTCTTTATACAAGCGATACAATTCAGAACTATTTTTGATGTCATACGTCGGTTTTTCCGGTTTTAGCGTGTACCAGGCGCGCTGCAAGAGTTCAAACCCTTTGCAGCCCAGCCACCAGAGACCTTTCACCGTTTGAGCCAGGCCATATTCCGCCAGCGCTCCCGCTTTGGAAGTCCACGACCGCTCAGAAAAAACAATGCGCGACGTGACCGCATTAAACACCAGCAGATATACAAGCAAGACCACGATTCCGACAAGAAAAAGTTTTTTCCGCATAAAAACCACCACGAAACACACAAAATGCACGAAAAAAATCACGCTGCCTGTCTCCCGCTTTTCGTGTATTTGGCGTGTTTCGTGGTATGCGCAGTTTACCGCCGCCCGGAAATCGCATAAATCAGGATTGGGCGGTTTGTGTTATGATTGCGTATCCGCACGCGCGCCACGTCCGTCATGTTTTGCGGCAAATCCACGCTTTGCGCCCCAATTTTGCGTCCGATGAAATTCTCCATGCCCCGGCTGTCAGTCGCATAAATCTCGTATTCGCCATCAGCCTGGATATGAAATTCTGCTTGTTTCCATTCATTTTTGATCGGCGTCAGCCATTTCACCTCAATTTCGCCTAATGGCGTCAATTGATACCCCATGCCGCCGCTGGTCAACACGACTTTAGCGCGTTCCAATTCAGCGCAGTCCAACTGCTCGACCCGCAAGCTGACGAGCGCTTCGGGAAAATACGAAAACGCGCCATCCACTGCGCCGACGGTTGCATATACAATCCCTTCGATTGCCTCGATATACGTCGCGCCGTCATGGCGGTTGGCAATCAGAATTAATTCGACTGAGGTTAAATTTTGAGGCAGATCAAAGGAGGAACTCCCCTTGACGTCTGCGCCGATCTGCGTCCAGGTCGGGTCGCCGAAATTCGCGACAAAGACATTATACGGCCCATCGAATCCCCCTTTATCATGCGTGTAAATTGTTAAATCCGGCTGATTCGGGACGTTCACGACCGCATTGTCTTTATAAAATTGATACACCACCTGTGAGTTCATTCCTTCCAGAACCGCCACGCGCCCATCGCGACGCAGGCCATCTTGCGGATCTGTCACATGCCAGGCGGATTGCGGCAGAAAATTATCGGCAAACCGGCGCTGCAATTGACGCGGTTGTTCCATTATCGCCCGCGAATTCTCCTGCTGGCCTGGCATAATCGCCTGGTCTGTCTGCGCCGGCAACGCTGGCACAAGGCTGTTATCTGTTGGCACGATCTGCGCTTGCGGCTGCTGAGGATCGTCTCCGGGCTGAATCGCCGGGCTGCTCTGTGGTAATGCAAAAGCAAACAGGCAGCATATCCCCCCGGCAATCACGAACTGTTTCCAAAAAGATGGTCTCGAACTCATTGTGGTTATCTGCATATACGTTCCCCCCAGTTTCTCATGTTTTCACCAACTGTATCGCGGCGGCCTTATGAATCAGATCAGCGACGCCTTCGGTCAGATCATACAGGTCAAGTTCTTCAAGACGCACCCAACGAACATTCGCGGCATCCGATGCTGGCATCCCCGCAAATTTGCGGCATGAGCGTGAATCCACACACTCGACGATATAGTCTAAAATAAGATAATGATACCACACCTTTCCAGCATCATCGCGAATAACGTTATTAACAATTTCAGCGACGCGCACCGGACGGATTTCAAGCTGGCATTCTTCCCATATCTCGCGAATCAGCGCCTCCTCAGGCGATTCGCCGACTTCAATCGCGCCGCCGGGCAATGTCCATTTTCCCTGCGCAGGCGGTTTTCCCCGCTGAATAAGCAACACGTGTCCTTCGCTGAACGCAATCGCTCCGACTGCGGGAATCGGAAAGGTTGGATATGTGCGCGCCTGTTCTGCCATGCCAGGTATTAGGCATGACGTTTTGAAATTTGTCAAGAACTCTGTCATGCAGGAGACAAGATTTATCGTTTGCAATTATTTTCTTGACAAGCTACCAACGGTAATTACCATTGGTAATGAGCAGTGGTAATAAACGATCCTGAGATGGCGTTAGTAAAGTTGAAAAAATAACTTCCAAGAACCTCACCCCTGCCCCTCTCCGAAGGAGAGGGGGAAACTCCCCTCCCCGTTGTGGAGGGGGTGGGGGTGGGGTGTTGGCAGATACGTGGAAGTTATTTTTTACATTTTACTTATGTTAAGAAAACTTGAACAAAATTCAACCAGCGAGCGATTGATTGACGCGGCGCTCACGCTCATAGACACATCGAATGGCATTCAGCAGGTCAACTTGCGTGAAGTTGCCCGACTGGCGGGCTGCGCTCATACGAATGTCTATAATTATTTTCAGAATTTCGATGATCTCCTCTGGGAGGTCTTTGCGCGGTTGCTCGAACGCTGGGAACGTTATGTTCAAGAACATTGCCAGGCCGACCTTCCTCCGGATCGAATCCTGATTGATTTTATTGCGGCTCAAATTCAATTTGCGTTAGATCATCCCGGTTGGTATCGTTGCATCTGGTTAGAGCCGTTGTTTCGAAATTCTCCTCCCCATATTCTCAATAAATTTCTCCTGCTGCGAGATCACTTCATTCAGGTGTTGATGGATAGCAGCGGAAACTGGATGAAAACTGAGCAAATCGAGTTCATTGAGAATGTAATGCATGGATATCTGCATGGTGAAATTTGTAATTTGATCAGCGGCAGAATGCTCGTGCCTGATACGCAAGCCTATAAAACGATGATTCTGACGAACGCGCAGACCGTTTTGAGCGCGTTATTGCGGGATTGAAGCGGATGCGCGTATGTTTTAAGAGACGTTGGAAGGGAATTCCAAAAGGTTGTTGTAACTGTTTAAACGTTATTCTCGACATTGCTAATGATTGCTCGGTGATTTCACAAAAGGTTGTCAAAAATTTCGCCAGACAATCAGAGTGAATGACAAGGAGTGTAAACAATGAAAATAATCGTAAAATCTGGATATTGCCTTGCGTGTTGCGTCGTCATGCTTTTGGTTTCAAGTTGTTCGAAAACTGTGACCATCGGCGGCGCTGTTCAACATGCCAAATTAATAGACGGGGTTTATGAAGGGAGTTATACAGGCGGCCCCAATAACGCGGTGGTGAACGTCACGATTCAAGGCCAGAAAATAACCGCGATTGAGATTGTCAAACATGACGCCTTGAAAGGAAAAAAAACGGAGCCAATTATTCCGCAGCGGATTATCGAACAGCAATCAACCGTCGTTGATGCAGTCAGCGGCGCAACCAATAGCAGCGCCGTCATTATGAATGCTGTTCAAGTCGCGCTTGAAAAAGCGTATCAGCAAAAGTAACTCAACAGCCCTGTCAGGGCTGTTTTCAACATAACCAATCAATGAGGACTTGTTATGAAAAATATCATTCTTTATACGACTCGTCATGGTTGCACGGAAAAATGCATAAACATGTTGCAACCGCAATTGACAGGAAACACTACGATTGTCAATTTGAACAATCAGGCTGCGCCAAATCTTGACGCCTTCGATACGGTGATTTTAGGCGGATCAATTTATGCCGGGAAAACCCAAAAAGCGTTGCGTCAGTTTGCCGTCGAGCATCTCGATCAATTACTCAAAAAGCGGGTGTTTTTATTTTTGTGCTGTGGGACAGAAGCGTTTCAGGCCAATTTTCCAGAACAGTTAGTTCAACATGCCACCATGAAAAGCGTGTTGGGCGCGGAATTAACCATCGCGAAGCTTGGATTTTTCGAACGATTGATTGTTAAGGTTGTGTCAAAGGGCAAAGGAGATTTTTCCAATATCCACACAGCAGTGATTGCTGAGTTCGCCCAAAAAATCAACGAAGCGTAACCGCTCAGATTATTCGTTGCTTTCTTAACACCAGAAGCAAGATGCTTCCGCTGAATATGGCGAGAATTCCCAATGCTCGCAATGCATCCGTCACATCAGCCAGATCAGCGATTTTTCCGGCAGGCAGGATAATGATCGCATAACACAGGCGGAGCAGCAGATTTTTCGTGGAAAGCACCGTCGCGCGAACATCGGATTCCGTATAATGATTGACGTAATCTGTTGTCACAATCTGCGAAAAGCCTCTGATAAACTGATGAAAAAACGCCAGCATAAAACTGAATCGTCCGAGGATAACGCTCATCAGCAGATACCCGATGGCGATGCAGCATGGAAAACTGATTAAGGAGGCTTTCGCGCCAATACGTTGTTCAATTTTATAGGCAAATTTCGAACTCAACGACGCGACAAGCTGGTATGACGCAAACGCGATGCCAAAATAGGCAAGCGGCAGCCCGGCACGCTGAAAATACGGCTGATACAGCCAGACAGCCGCGTTATTGATGCCGATCAACACCCCGGCATACATAATCAGCCAGCGTAATTGCGCATTTTCAATAAAGACATACCGCAAAATTTTTACAAGCTCCCGCCAATAGCCTTGTTTGGCAATCAATTGCTTGCGCGGCGGCTCATGCAAGGTCATCGCAATTAAGATGGCCGCCAGAAAAAACGGCGTGGTCGCATAAAACGGCAGGCGAAGGCTGAAAGCAGAGAGCCAGCCACCGACAACGCTGGCCGCGCCAGTCGAACAAAGAGTATAAAAGACGATTCTTCCATAGTATTTTTGATAGCGCGTCTCTTCGCCCAAAACGACAAGCGTGTCGTACAGCATGGCCGCATCTGCTCCTGAAATCATCGAAAACCCAAACGCAAACAACATCTCCGCGATCAAAAAATGCGCGAACCGCTCTCCCTGACTATACACAATAATTGCGCAACTATTAGAGCAAGCCGCCATAATCAATGTTTTCCGTCGTCCGATAACGTCGGCGATGTACCCGGAGGGGACTTCCAGCAGGACAATCGCAATGGCGAACAGGGCTTGCAATTGCATGACTTCTGTCATGTTCATGCCGTGTGACTGCCAGAATAATACAATGGTCGGCACGCTCATCAGCGCCTGCAAGCACATCGAGTAGGTTGTAATTTTCCAGAGATTACTGCGCAAGGCGCGAGGAGTGTCGGAAGGCAGAGGCATCATACAGGATTCGGGCGATCAGGCGTTACCACCAAGCATTTCTTTTTTCCGTGAGAGCTGCCAGGCTTTTTTTAAGGCTTTATATTTCACAACTTCGGAATAACGCTCATACACCACTTCGATTTGCGCTCGTTCCCGCAGACTTTTTAATTCGAGAATGCTATCGAGCGGTTCTAACGAATTGGCATGCAGGAGATTGATTCCGTGTTCGTAAATGTCAAGCACTTCGTGATAATAATGGGCGAAGTCGTCTTCGACGAATTGCGGGCCGGTGAATAGTTTGCGAGAGCCGCAATACATGAGAATTTCTCGTTCCTCCGCAAGATAATTCGCCGTTTTCACGATTTCGTCCGTATAGAGCCGGTGATTCTTTTGCTGTTCCTGTGCCGCGCCTGGCGACAATTTCGCGGCAGAGAGGGTGATGGCGGTTTCATTTAATGATTGGACGTAATGCTCCTGTAAGGTGACAAGACGTTGCGCAACCTGTTTGACTTTTGCCGGAGTATATAATTCGAATTGGAATTGATTTTCTTCTTTTTTTAATTCAATGCCTAAAATGCCAGTATAGAGCAAGTTAAAATCCCCGGCGCGGTCGCGGAACGAATAGACCTGTTGGCTCAACGATTCCAGGCATTTAAAAATACGATCTGAAAAAATCTGCAATGCCTCGCGATATGGTCTGGAAAAAAGCTCCAATTCATGAAACAGCAAGGCTTTGTTTGGAAATGCGTCCACTGTATATGTTGAAAAACAGGCATGAAACCAGAAAAGCTCCTGATAATAGGTGTTCAGAATGATATTCAATGGGTCTTTCCATTTTGTAAAAATTTCAGAGACTAACAGTTCTTGAAGTTCGTCAACAATATCCCATAATTTATCAATATAGGAAAGAATTTCGGCTTGCGTTTCGTGTTTATGGCGCAATTCTCTGCGCATTTTTTCCAATTCTTCCGCGTGAGCAATTTTTTTAAATGATTCCGGACCTTTTGAAAACTCGCCTGTCACGATCATTTCACTCAACACAGAAAAGCGGTCGGCATCGAGAATGGTCTGGAAAATCTTTTTCATTTTGCCCGCCACAATATGTTGTCGAACAAACGCGTACCCCTGTTGGTCAACTAACCGATATTCTTCCATCAGCCGTTCGACATGCGCGACCAGGGTTTCATTGTAAAAATCTTCATAGTTATTGAGCAGATGTTCGAAACTGGCCAGGAAATAGCGGCGTTTTTTCGAGATTTTCCCCTTGTTTTCTAAATAGGCGGTAAATCGGGCATGATAGAAAAAAATGGAGATAATATCATTAAGAATTCCGTCGCGCCAACGCTGATTATAAATATCGTGGAACTGGTTCTGAATCCGTTCCATTTTTGCCAGCACATTGCGGAGATTCGGGTCTTTGACGTTTAAGAGTTCGTCTTGCGCGACCTTAATGCGCGAGAGCATTTGCAGTAATTGCTCGTCAGTTTCTAAAAACTCTTTGAACTGCCGTTGAATTTCTTCCAGCAACCCAAGAAAACAGAGTTCTAGGACATGAATGTTATCCGGCGGAATATATTCGGGAAATAAATGCCGGAACATGTTGCGGATGATGACGGCCTGATTTTGCACAATCGGGCGGTATTGCTGCGCAATAATGTCTAATTCGGTCGAGGATTGGATCGGCAAATGAACGCCCTGCCGCTCAATGTCATAAATAATCCCCTGAATAATCGCCGATTGCATCTGAGAAAAATTTGAAAACAGGACAAGATAACACCGATTCAAGACTTGCTGAATTTCGTGTTCTTCCTTGCCGTTGGAATACGCGTTATGAGAATGCCGGGATTTTTTGACAAGTGGATGCAAGAGGCGAAATAATTGGCTTCTGACCTGGTCGCCTTTTTTAGAGTCTAATAAATCAATAATATCGCCATTTGTCAGGGAATAAATGCTATTGATAAATGAAATTTCTTTGGGGATGCGCGTGAGCTTGACTTGAAGATTTCGAATGTACTCCATTAAAGGAGATTCGAACGTGGTGATGGCAGACTGGTATTCTCTGGGAACAATCAGCAGTGTGTGATCGGCTTCTTCGTCAAGGAGAAAAGAATCCTCCGACTCCCGGACGGAAGTTGTCGCCACGACATCTTTGAGATATGCTTCAATCTCGAATGCTTGACTGTTCGGCATGAGCTTGTCATGTTGAGGGGGAAAATCTGTCCGTTCTTTGACCCCTCTTGATTCTTTGCGCTTTTCCCTACACAAAGAAGAGGGTAGAATTCGCGTCAATCTATCAGACACAAGCCATCATAAAAAAGTAATAAAATTCTCTCAGCCGCATAAAAATCTTTCAGCGTCACCAACTCCAGCCTATGGCATCGTCAAAATATCGGGGCCAGAAGGCGTCAGGACAATGGTATGCTCAAATTGAGCGCACCAGCTTTTATCTTTTGTCACAGCCGTCCAGCCATCTTTTCTCACCTCGACTTCGTGCGACCCCATCGTAATCATCGGCTCAATCGTAAAGACCATGCCCGCCTTGAGGCGCAAGCCGGAGTTGGCTTTGCCGTAATGCATCACATGCGGGTCTTCATGCAACTCACGCCCCACGCCATGTCCGGTGTATTCGCGCACCACACCATAGCCATGCTGCGCGGCCAGCGATTCAATCGCATAGCCAATATCCCCAAGCCGCCCTCCTACTTGCGCATAACGAATGCCAAGATACAGCGCTTCTTTGGTGACTTTCATCAGTTGCTGCACGTCGGAACTGATATTCCCGACGGCGACCGTAATGGCGGAATCGCCATGAAAGCCGTTTTTAAACACACCGACGTCTAACGTGATAATATCCCCTTCGTTCAGCTTGCGAGCGTTGGGGATGCCATGAACGACCTGCTCATTGATCGAGCAGCACACGCTGCTCGGAAAGCCGTGATAACCTTTAAATGAGGGCTTCCCGCCATGTTTTTTAATAAACGCTTCCCCCATCCGATCAATTTCAATGGTGGTAATTCCTGGTTCAATCGCCTTTTCCAGCATGAGCAAGGTTTGCGCGGCGATGCGTCCGCTTTCGCGGATCCATTCAATTTCCTGAGGCGTTTTCAGGTGTATTCTTCCCATAAGTGTCGTCTTCCTTTTGCTTGGCGGGAGTCATAAAGAGCATGACGCCCCATCTTCACAAGAGATGTTTCTGATTATTTATGAATCTGATTGAATATGAGGTTTCTGTCAAGCATCTTTATTGAGATGGGGAACGATTTTTTGAGAGAGGCAAGATCGTGATCGTGTAATCTCATTGCCTTCCACATCTTGTTGGCGAGAGAAAGAACTCTCTTGTCCGGATGCCATCCATCAAGCAGATAGATAGCATCCGACGTCTCCAATTCCCATGATCGGACCGGCTGGCCTATCATGCCGTCAAGCTCATTTTCGCCTTTAAGGCGGCTAACTCGTCATCCACGCCAGACCCAGCCTCTAACGCTTTGAATTGATCATCCAATGTCTGCACTTCCAATTCTACCGCCGCATCAGCCTGCGCTTCGAGTTCCATGACTTTGCGTTCCATGCGGTCGAAATTGGCAAACGCGCTGTTGTCGTTCAGGCCAGTCATGACTTCATGAATCTTTTTCTGCGCCTCAGCGCGTTTCTGACGGGCGATCAGGATTTCTTTTTTGCGACGGGCTTCGTCAATTTTCGCTTCCAGGGCGCGAAGATTATCTTTCAGTTTCGAAGAAAGCGCGTTTTGTTCTTCCCATTGCGTCTTGACCGAGCCGACCAGACCGTCATACGATTTTTTCTGCTTCAAGGCTTCTTTGGCCAGATTTTCGTCTCCCTTTTTCAGGGCTAACATCGCCTTGCTTTCCCAGTTCTGGGATTGTAGTTCGTTCTGTTTCAACTGCTGATGCAGCTTTTTCTCATCGGCAATCGCTTTCGCCACCTGAATTTTCGCTTCCTGCAATTGTTCCTGCATTTCGCGAACCATCTGATCCATTAATTTGGCCGGGTCTTCGGCTTTATCAATCAGATCATTGATATTGGCTTTGAAAATATCTGACATTCTGCTAAAGATACCCATAAGACTTCCTCCTTCTGTACAAGGTCACTGGTAGTTAATGGCTGAGAGCTACACTTCCAAGTAGGCTTTTAATTCAGGATAATATTGAGCAACGGCAAAGCCAAGCGAATCAATTGACGCTTGCAATTCATTCCGGTCAAGATGCTCGACTTGCAAGGTATCAATCAACATGACCGTCTCATTGTCCACGCCAAACGCGCCATGCGCAATTTCTGTCGCATTCAATTGCAACAGACGCCGATAGAATGCTTCGCGGTTTTTGGTCGGGACTTTCATTAAATTCACTCGCAACACCAGAATCGGCACTTGAAGGCTCATAATAATGTTAGTAACCTTATTATCTGGCGATTCTACTCGCCAAACTCCGTCACTAACCGCCTCGAACGGACACCCACAATCATCCAGATAAATCTCAATGTCATGCTGTGTTATCATAAGTAATAGCCTCCCTCTCGGATAAAACGATCATCGCCAAATTTAATCGTACCTCAGAATGAGACAACCTGCACACTGACTATCATCGAGAAAAAGATGTAACGTGTCAAGAGATATTTTCACTTCGGCAAAGATCGCCGAAAGAGAAAAAAACCATACTTTTCTCTTGACAAGTTTTGCCAGTGTTACGTAGTGTCTCTCACACATTACACAAGATATTAACGTTTTTCGTCTCGTTACAAAAATATAGGCACGTAGTTCAGGGGTTAGAACGCTACCTTGACACGGTAGAGGTCGGCGGTTCGAGACCGCCCGTGCCTATTATTTTTTTGACTTTTGATTGAAGAAATACTATGCTACAGGTTACACTTCCTGATGGCTCGATACAGCAGGTTGAATCAGGAATAACAGTTGCTCAGTTTGCCTCGAATATCAGTCAACGATTAGGAAAAGATGCATTAGCCGCAAAAATTGACGGCGTCGCCGTTGATTTATCTACGTCGCTTGCGCATAATTGCGCGGTTGAAATCTTGACGTTCGCCTCCAAAGAAGGGGCGGAAATTTATCGCCATAGCACATCCCACGTGATGGCGTATGCCGTAAAAACGCTTTTTCCATCGGCAAAAGTGACGATTGGCCCATCTGTTGAAGATGGCTTTTATTATGACTTTGATGTCGAGCGCCCGTTTACCCCGGAAGACCTTGAACAAATTGAACACAAGATGGCGGAGTTGGTGAACGCTGACTTGCCTTTTGTGCGCAAGGAAGTTTCAAAAGAAGACGCGAGTCGTTTCTTTCAGGAACAGGGGGAAACGTATAAGGTTGAAATTCTGAATGATATTCCTGATGGCGAAACGATTTCCGAATATCAAGTCGGCGAATTTACCGATTTATGTCGAGGCCCGCATTTGCCGTCAACTGGCAAAATTAAAGCCTTTAAGCTTCTGACAATTGCAGGCGCCTACTGGCGCGGCGACGAAAAAAATCGGATGTTGCAACGGATCTATGGCACATCCTTTCCTTCCCAGAAAGAATTAACCGCCCATCTTGAAAAACTGGAAGAAGCCAAACGCCGGGATCATCGCAAATTAGGCAAAGAACTTGATTTGTTCAGCATTCATCAGGATGTTGGCGCTGGCCTGATTTATTGGCATCCCAAAGGTGCGGTCGTTCGCCGCGTGATTGAAGATTTCTGGAAAGATACTCATGTGCAGCGCGGTTACGAATTAGTCACAACGCCGCATATTGCGCATTCCGATTTGTGGCGCACCTCCGGGCATTATGACTTTTATCGGGAAAATATGTACACGCTCGGTATTGATGACGAAGAGTATGTGTTAAAACCGATGAACTGTCCGGGGCATATCCTGATTTATCAAAGTCAACTCCGTAGTTATCGTGATTTGCCCGTGCGGTTTGCCGAATTAGGGACGGTGTATCGCTATGAACGTTCCGGCACGTTGCATGGCATGTTGCGAGTGCGCGGTTTTACGCAAGACGACGCGCATATCTTCTGCACGCCTGAACAATTAGTGAATGAAATTGTCGGCGTCCTTGATTTAACAGAATATATGCTGAAGACCTTTGGATTTGAAAACTATACAGTCGAATTAAGCGTTCGCGATCCGCAGAATAAACAGAAATATGCGGGAACGGATGAACAGTGGGATCGCGCTGAAGAAGCCTTGATTGAAGCATTGAAACAGAAAGGACTGCCGTATAAGCGGATGGAAGGCGAGGCGGTCTTTTACGGCCCGAAAATTGACACAAAGTTGATTGACGCACTTGGACGCGGTTGGCAAGGGCCGACCACGCAGTTCGATTTCAATTTGCCGTCACGTTTTGACGTGACCTATATCGGCGAAGATGGCAAAAAGCATTATGTATATATGGTGCATCGCACGGTGCTTGGCTCGATGGAACGCTTTACCGGCGCGCTGATTGAACATTACGCAGGCGCGTTTCCGCTTTGGCTTGCGCCTGTGCAAGTTAAGTTGCTGCCAATCGGAGATCGGCATATTGCGTATGCCAATCAGGTTGCTGCCGCGCTTCGCCAGCAAAAATATCGCGTCGAAATTGACACGCGCGACGAAAAAATTGGACAGAAAATCAGAGTAGCTCAAGTCGAACAGGTTCCTTATATGATAATCATCGGCGATAAAGAAGTGAACGACCAGACCGTATCTTTACGCCATAGACGCAAGGGAGACGTAGGTTCGTTGACAATTGAACAATTATTCCGTCAGTTGTCAGATGAAGTGTACTGAGTGAGACGAAAAAAATTTATACCACCGAATAAATCTTCGCAAAACGAGAATAGAATTAATGAGCAAATTCGCGTTCCCCAGGTTCGCGTCATCGGTGTAGATGGCGAACAGCTTGGCGTGATTTCTATTCAAGAGGCTTTACAGAGAGCTGAAGCATTAACATTGGATCTCGTTGAAGTTTCGCCGAATGCCGACCCGCCAGTCTGTAAGTTGATGGACTATGGCAAGTTTCGCTATCAGCAGCAAAAACGAGCGCATGAAGCGAAGAAGAAACAGGCGGTTGTGCAGCTCAAAGAGGTCAAAGTTCGTCCCAAAATTGATGAGCATGACTATCAATTCAAGCTCAAACATGTCATGCGATTCCTTGAAGATGGCGATAAGGCAAAGTTGACGGTCGTGTTTAGAGGCCGAGAAATCGTTCATCGAGAAATCGGAGAAAAATTGTTAGCCCGGTTTATTGATGATGTAAAGGATATTGGAGATGTTGAAGCGGCTCCAAAAATGGAAGGCCGAAATTTGATGGCAATTTTGACAGCGAAGTCTCAAAAACCGCCGAAACAGACGGTGAAAGTCGAGCCTTCCCAAGAGAACGAATCTGTAAAAGAAGAAGGATAACGGATAAAAAAGAGGGTTTTTCGTATTGTAGGAGAAATTATTATGCAGAAAATGAAAAGCAGCAGATCAGCAGCAAAACGGTTTCGGAAGACCGGTACCGGCAAAATCAAACGCAATAAAGCGTATGCGCGTCATATTCTGACGACGAAATCTCCGAAACAAAAACGCCATTTACGCAGTTCTGCATTGGTGTCAAGTTCGGACAGCACGCGAATCAAACGTCAACTTCCCTATTTATAGGATGACGTTTTTCTTTAAAAACAGATAGACATCATCAATACATTTCAGGTAAAGAAGGATAACGGAACATGAGAGTCAAGGGTGGAAATGTTTCAAGAAAACGCAGAAAAAAGATTTTAGAGCTTGCAAAAGGCTATCGTGGAGGCCGCAGCAAACTCTTCCGCACAGCGAAGAACGCCGTCATTAAGGCATTGACCTATTCCTATCGCGACCGCAGACGCCGCAAACGCGATTTCCGCAGAGTTTGGATCGTCCGCATCAATGCTGCCGCTCGTGAATATGGAATGTCATATAGTCAATTTATTAATGGCTTGCAAAAAGCGAACGTCATATTGGATCGGAAAGTTCTGGCTCATTTAGCGATGGAAGACATCAACGCATTCGCGCAATTAGTCGAAACGGCGAAAAAAGCTCTGGCGGCGACAGCCCCGCAAGCGCAAACCGCCTGATCTTTCTGCAATCAATGGACGAAATTCTTCGACACTTACATTCGATTCAGACGACCGCAGAGCAGGAGCTTTTATCCGCCTCAACGCAAGAACAACTTGCCGGGCTTCGCGTCAAATATCTTGGCAAAAAAAGCGATCTTTCGCAAGCGATGAAACTGCTCTCCGGTCTCTCCTCCGATCAACGCCCGCTGGCTGGCAAACTGATTAACGAGACCAAAACGTTGCTCCAGGATGCCTATGATCGCAAAGAGCGCGAACTTTCAGAACAAGAAACGCAGCGTAAACTCGCCCGCGAGCGCGTTGATGTCACTCTGCCCGGACGTCGGCTTCCAAGTGGGACAAAACATCCGCTAACTCAAGTAATGGAAGAAATCCAACAGATTTTTTCCGGCCTCGGTTTTTCCATTGCAGACGGCCCGGAAGTTGAACTTGATTATTACAACTTCGAAGCGCTCAATTTCCCGAAAGACCATCCGTCACGCGACATGCAGGATACATTTTTCATTCGCGATGACGTGGTGTTGCGGACGCATACCTCGCCGATGCAGGCGCGGGTGATGGAAAAGATGACGCCGCCGGTGCGGTTTATCTGTCCGGGCAAAGTCTATCGCCATGACGCGGACATCACGCATAGCCCGATGTTCCATCAAATCGAAGGGTTTTGCGTGGATACGCATATCACGATGGCCGATTTGAAAGGCGTGTTGTATCTGTTTGTCTCCGAAATGTTCGGCAAAGGCACAAAACTCCGTTTCCGTCCAAGCTTTTTCCCCTTTACAGAACCAAGCGCAGAAGTGGACATTTCTTGCGTGATGTGCAAAGGCAAGGGATGCCGTGTCTGCAAAATGACCGGCTGGCTGGAAGTGTTGGGGTCAGGTATGATTGATCCGAATGTATTCGGCTTTGTGAAATACGATCCGGAAAAATATACTGGTTACGCCTTTGGCATGGGTATTGAACGCATTGCCATGCTGAAATACGGCATTGATGATATTCGGCTCTTTTTTGAAAATGACATCCGCTTTTTAGAGCAATTTTGATCTGCGAATAGATAAAACGTATGAAAGTAAGTTATCGGTGGTTACGCAAATATGTAGAGTGTCAAATTCCTGTCGCAGAGCTTGCTCATCGTTTGACGATGGCAGGATTGGAAGTGGATGGCATCGAGCCGCTTCGTTATGCGATCCCCGAACGCGTCGTCGTAGGCGAAATTGTTGATGTTCAGCCTCACCCAGATGCCTCAGCGTTATTCGTCTGTCACGTGCTGGTTGGAGAACCTGCGCCGCGCACCATCGTCTGCGGCGCTTCGAATGCGAAAGCGCATGTTAAAGTTGCTGTGGCTTTGCCAGGAGCAACACTGCCAAATGGAATAACGATTCGCGAGGCGGTAATTCGCGGCGTGCCGTCTGCCGGAATGATTTGCGCGGAAGATGAATTAGGCATCAGCGACGATCATCGCGGCATTATGCACCTTCCCGCCGACTTGCAAGTCGGGCAGCCGGTGTCTGCTGCGCTCTTAGGGCTTGACGATGATGACGCAATTATTGAAATTGGCTTAACGCCGAATCGCGGCGATTGCCTCAGTCATGTCGGCGTTGCCAGAGAAATCGCGACCCTGCTGAATCTGCCGTTGATTCCGCCTGCGATTGCGTATCCTGAAAACGGCGAGGCCATCGAAAAAATCGCATCTGTCGAAATTCGCAACCCGGAACTTTGCCATCGTTATACTGCCAGCGCCATTACCGGCGTAAAAATCGCCCCATCTCCCCTTTGGCTGAAACGCGCCCTGGAAAGCGTGGGCGTGCGTTCGATCAATAATGTCGTGGATGTGACCAATTATGTCATGTTAGAATTGGGGCAGCCGTTGCACGCCTTTGATCTCGCCAAACTTCACCATCAAAAAATTATCGTTAAAACCGCGCAACCCGGTTCGACGTTTACATCGTTAGATGGCACGGAACGTCAACTTGACGAGACAATCTTAATGATTGCCGACGCAGCTCGCGATGTTGGAATTGCTGGCGTCATGGGCGGCTTGAATTCCGAAGTGTCTGACACAACCACCGATATTTTATTGGAAAGCGCACGATTTTCCCCCTCGAATATCCGCAAAACCTCGAAAAAATTAGGGTTAGCGACGGAAGCTAGTTATCGCTTCGAACGAACGGTTGATTTATATGGCTGCGACGTTGCCGTCAAACGAGCCACGCAGTTGATTCTGCAATTAGCCGGAGGCGCGGTCGCGCAGGGCATTATTGACGCATTTCCCCGCCCAGAAGCGTTACGGCGCGTATCGCTCCGCTTCGCTCGAATGGCCGCGATCCTCGGCGTGTCTATCGCTCCGAAAATCGCTTGCCGCATTCTTTCATCGTTAGGCTTTCAAATTGCCGAGCAATCTTCCGAGGGGATCACGGTTGAGATTCCGTCATTCCGACCTGACGTGGAGCGAGAAATTGATGTGATTGAAGAAGTCGGGCGCATTCATGGATTCGAAGCGATTCCGACAACCCTGCCATCTGGAGAAATTCCCTTAAAGACCCAATCGCCTGAATTGAAGATTGAACAGCAAATTCGAGACAGCTTAATTGCGCAAGGATGGCATGAAGCGATCAATTATAGTTTTTTTGATAAAAATGATTTGCATAAATTAGGGATTGACAATATTCAACCTTATGATAAACTTGTGCATATTAAGAATCCGTTAACCGCCGAACAGGATGTGTTGCGGACAACCGCGATCTCGTCGCTGCTGGAAAATGCGCGTAGAAACCTCAGCAACAGGATCGCGAATATTCGTCTGTTTGAAGTCGGTACGATTTTTACTCAACATGATGTATCACAGCCGCTGCCAGAAGAACAAAGCGTGGTCAGCGGTGTCTTAATCGGCCAGCGGATGGATGTCGGGTGGGCGCAATCACAAGATTTCGTTGATTTTTATGATATCAAAGGATTGCTTGAACTCATGTTTACACGCCTCAATCTGCGGTCATATGAATTTCGCCGAACGGATGAAATGCCATTTCTTCATCCGGGAGAAGCTGCCGCAATTCTTATTCATCACGAGCCGGTAGGAATTGTGGGACGAATTCATCCGAATGTCCTGGAAGCGTTTGATATTGCTCAGGAGCGGGTGTATGTGTTTGAAGTTCTGGTTGCCGCGCTGACAAAATATGCGTTTGAACGAAAACAATTCAGCCCATTGCCAAAATTTCCGGCAGTCCATCGCGATCTTGCGCTGATTGTTCCAACGTCAGTTCAGGCGTCCGACCTTGAAGCGGTCATTGTTGAAGTCGGTCAACCATTGTTAGAGCATGTCGTGTTATTTGACCGTTATGTCGGGCAGCAGATTGCTGAGGGGCATGTGAGCCTGACATATTCTTTGCGTTATCGTTCGACAGAAAAGACATTGACCGATGACGAAGTGACAACCGTTCATCAGCGGATGATCGAGACATTACAGACACGGTTACAGGCTCGTTTACGGTAAAGATTGGAACGGCGATGGGAAGCGCGTCGCCATGCGAACGAAGCGATCTGATAAAAAATACGAGAACAGATTCGAGATCGGACTCGTCAACATCGCGCAAGCGAGAAGCAAGAGAAGAAAAGCAGAAAAAATTATTGACAAGAGTCTGACATCGAAGGATAGAGAAATTTGAGAAGAATAGTTAATCCCCTTTCCTGAAAATTGTTGAGTTATTGACACGGTGTGTCATCATTTTCTTCTCAACATTTCGTTCTCTATATATACATTTTTTGTGATGATTCCCCTGCCGTGTTCGTGATGTTGTAAAACTCTTGAGCCTACCAACTTACACGAGGGAGTCTGAGACTGAATGAAGATGTACATGCCCTGAAGTTTTTTAGGGACGTACTGAATGTTCGCGAGGACACCCACCTGGCCTAGCCAGGTTCAAAGAGTTTGCTTCACACGGCACAGTGGTGGGGGATGTTTTAGGCGTTGTTGCTTGAATTCTGATGACGAGTCAGTTATGCGCGGCATGTGCTGACGGCATAAAGCCCGGCGCAAGCGCCTTCTTCAGAATTTCTTCAGCGCGTCGGACGTTCGCCTTCGCTTTCACTGCCCAATCTTTCCTCTTCAATTTCCATTCAGCGCTATTGCAGGATTATTCGTTGTGCTGCTGCGTCTTCTTGCCATGACCGAGGAGCAGCCATTGCGTTTTCAAAGGGAGAAAGATTCATGGCGTGGGTTGTCTTATCATTATTGGCCGGCGCAATTATTGGGGCGGCGATTGGTTATGTGCTGCGCAAGCAGTTAGTCGAGCAGAAAATGGCAAAAGCCAGAGTGCTCTCCGCCCAGATTGTCGAAGATGCCAGAGCCGAAGCCGAAACCGAAAAAAAACGCATTATCCTGGAAGCGCGTGACGAATTATTCGAAGCTCGAAGCGAGTTTGAAGTGGAAACAAAAGAACGACGCACCGAACTGACGAAAATCGAAAATCGTCTGACGCAAAAAGAGGATAATTTAGACCGGAAAGAAGTTCAACTCAGCAAGCGTGAAACGGAGTTGACCAAAGCGGAACAGCATGTAATCGCCCAGCAAGAAGAATTAACGCGGGCGCAAGAACTTCATGCGTCTTTAGTGCAGCAACAGCAGCAAACGCTGGAAAAAATTTCGTCACTGACCGTCGAAGAAGCGCGGCAGATGTTAATTGACCAGATGACTGAAGATGCCCGCTACGAAGCCTCGAAAACAGTACGACGTTTGTATGAAGATGCGAAGCAGACTGCGGATAAAAAAGCGAAAGAGATCATTATGACCTCGATCCAACGCTGCGCCGCTGATCATATCGCTGAAACGACCGTGTCAGTCGTGGATTTGCCGAATGACGATATGAAAGGCCGCATCATCGGGCGAGAAGGCCGGAATATCCGCACGTTTGAAACAGTTGCAGGCATTGACCTGATTATTGACGATACGCCAGGAGCCGTAATTTTATCAGGGTTTGATCCGATCAAACGCGAAGTGGCGCGGATTTCGTTGGAGCGCCTGATCGCTGATGGCCGCATTCATCCAACGCGCATCGAAGAAATTGTCGCGAAAGTCCGCGAAGAAATGGATGATATTATCTACGAAGAAGGCGAAAAAGCGACATTTGACGCCGGCATTCACGGACTGCACCCCGAAGCGATTCGTTTGCTCGGCAAGCTGAAATTTCGCACAAGTTATACGCAAAACGTGTTGCTCCATTCCAAAGAAGTGGCGTACATTGCGGGAATTATGGCCGCAGAATTGGGCGCAAATGTGCAAATTGCCAAGCGCGCCGGCTTGCTTCACGACATTGGGAAAGCGGTCAATCATGAAGTCGAGGGCGCTCACGCCATCATTGGCGCGGAGTTAGCGCGGAAATATAATGAAAGCAAGCGTGTGATTCACGCCATTGAAGCGCACCATCACGATATTGAGCCAACCTCGCTGGAAGCCGTGATTATTTCTGCCGCTGACGCCCTTTCTGCCGCTCGCCCCGGAGCGAGACGCGAAATTCTCGAATCGTATGTCAAGCGCCTGCAAAAATTAGAAGAAATCAGCAACTCATTTTATGGCGTGGATGCGTCTTACGCTATTCAGGCCGGGCGCGAAATTCGCGTGATTGTCAACTACGAAAAGATTTCGGATGATGAAGCGGTGATGTTAGCAAGCGATATTGCGAAACGCATCGAAAAAGAAGTCGAATACCCTGGCCAGATCAAAGTCACCGTAATTCGCGAAACGCGCTCGTTCACCTATGCGCGATAAATAGAGGAAGTTCTTTGAATTCGACAACAGTTCTGTTCATTGGCGATATTGTCGGAAAAGCCGGCAGGCAGACCGTTAAAGCGCTTGTTCCGCAGCTACGAAGCGAATATTCTGCCCATCTTGTGATCGCAAACGGCGAAAATGCGGCAGGCGGATTCGGCTTGACCGCCGCGATTGCGGATGAGTTGTTTGCCGTCGGAATTGACGTGTTGACATCCGGCAATCACATCTGGCATCAGAAAGATATTCTGGAGTATCTTGTAAAACAGCCGCGCCTGATTCGCCCGTTGAATTGTTCTCCAGATGCGCCAGGAAATGGAAGTTGTGTGGTGACAGCATCCAATGGCGTTCGCGTTGCGGTCATCAATTTGTTAGGCCGTGTCTTTTTAGACGGCTATACTTGCCCGTTTCGCGCAATTCTGAGCGAAGTCGAACGCTTGCGCGAGGAAAATGCGCTGCTGTTTGTAGATTTTCACGCGGAAGCGACGGCGGAAAAGCGAGCGCTTGGCTGGTATCTCGACGGCCATGTCGGCGCGGTCGTCGGAACGCATACGCATGTGCAAACTGCCGACGAACAGATTTTGCCGAAAGGAACGGCGTACATTACAGATGTCGGCATGACGGGAGCGATGGACTCTGTGATTGGCGTCAAAAAAGAGTTAGCGATTCAGAAATTTTTAACAGCCATGCCAGTTCGATTTGAGGCTGCTGAGGCGATGCCGGAACTGAACGGCGTAGTCGTAACGTTCAATGCCGAAACTCGCCGCGCCGTACAGATTGAGCGTCTCATTCGCCCGCTACGCTCAACGATGAAATGAAAGGAGGGATTGCGATAGCGAAGGAGAAATGTGACAACGTGATCATTTAAATGCATTCGACATGATCACGATTTTTGAAACAAGCAAAAACAGGGATAGAGACTCAGGAATATCACTATTGCAGAGCAAACGGAAAGATTCGTGTTATGGGGGGGGACGATTTTAAAGCATAACCGCGTCAACGGAGAATCTTTTCGGGGTACCGACGTTCGGGCGAGACCTGAACACCTGAGTATTCTATGAACAAGAGCCGCATTTTTTGAACCAATATCAGTGGCTCAGCCGTATCAGTGAAATCAACTATTACTAAACCAGAACAAATAAAATCAACGAATCCGTTCAATCTATTGAACGTTGTGCTTTCTAAGGAGGGACTGTTTCATGTTTAATGTCGGGGATAAAGTCGTATATCCATCTCATGGGGTGGGACGAATTGAAGCGATTGAAGAAAAAGAAGTGGCCGGACAAAAAATCAAATGCTATGTTTTGAGCATTATCGGCAAAGAGTTAAAGATTATCGTTCCGATGTTTAACGCACAGAAAGTCGGTTTGCGCCAGATTATTCAGGAAGATGAAGTGGAAAAAGTGTTTGATATCCTGCGCGACGAAATCAATAATATGCCGCCGAAATGGAATAAACGTTATACGTTTAATCTTGATAAAATTAGAACAGGCTCGATTTACGAGATCGCGGAAGTGTTTAAAAACTTGACACGCCTCGGCCAGAGAAAAGAATTGTCGTTTGGCGAGCGCAAAATGCTGGATAGCACCAAAGAACTGATCGTGATCGAAATCGCGCATTCGAAAAAAATCGGCACGTCGCAGGCTGAGAATTTGATTAATGCCTGCTGCGTCGCTGCGTAGGCCGTCTTGCGAAATGAAGGCGCGGGAAGTGTTTGGAGTGAGGCGACTCCAAACACTTCCTCTTTTTCTACTGATAGAAACGACGCGTGTTTTTCTCGAAATAACTAACTGATGTTACGCAGCGCCGCCGACAATTCCCCTCCTGGGAGGGGCAAGGGGTGGGTTCGTCC
>DF820461.1:267139-311491 GCA_000739515.1 Candidatus Moduliflexus flocculans | reverse complement strand
CCCCCAACCCCTCCCCGGAGGGGAGTGTGCGGTCATTCGTCTCGAATCGGCTGCGTAACATGAGTAACTAATTCTTGCATTGCTGGTAAAATCGTACCGTGACCTCAAAAATCATTTTTCGAATAAGCATTTTTGCCCTATTTGGCCTGATCGGATATGCAATTGGCATGTTCGGGTTTCATACTTCAGAGGCAGCGGTATTTGGAACAGTGTGGGGCTTAACTGTTGGGATATTAATTGTCTTTTTGGAGTTACTCTTGCTGAAACTCCCGTCATTAGCGATTTTAGGTGGCCTGATTGGTGGGATGTTAGGCTTGATTTTAGCAAACCTCCTGACAGGCTCGTCGTTATTTCTTCACCTCCCAATTGCTCCGTTTACCTCCTATATTCGCACGTCGGTCACGCTCCTCTTTTTTCTGGTCGGGCTAATGGTCGGAGTACAGCGCATCCAATCATTGACATTGCAATCGCTGCGCCGCCTGTTTATTGAGCCAACCTCAGGCAAAAATTATAAAATTCTGGATACCAGCGTGATTATTGACGGACGCATTGCTGATATTTCTGAAACTGGCTTTTTAGAAGGCGTATTAGTGATTCCGCAGTTTATTCTTCAGGAGTTGCAGCATATCGCCGATTCTCCTGACCCGATCAAACGCAATCGCG
Source organism: Candidatus Moduliflexus flocculans (assembly GCA_000739515.1). Taxonomy (GTDB): domain Bacteria; phylum Moduliflexota; class Moduliflexia; order Moduliflexales; family Moduliflexaceae; genus Moduliflexus; species Moduliflexus flocculans. The sequence continues at coordinate 310,828 of DF820461.1, read as the reverse complement.
GGCGGCGGGGGCTGGAAATTTTGCATAAAATTCAAAAGCGCGTGGATATTCAGGTCGAAATTCACGAACGCGACTTCCCGAAAATCAAAGAGATTGATGCCAAGCTTGTCGAATTGGGCAAACATCTGCAAGCCAAGCTCATTACGAATGATTTTAACCTGAATAAAGTGGCTGAATTGCAAGGCGTGCCAGTGTTAAATGTCAATCAGTTGGCGAACGCCCTGAAGCCGGTCGTGCTCCCCGGCGAAGTAATGGAAGTGCTTGTTTTAAAAGAAGGCAAGGAATACGGTCAGGGAATTGCGTATCTCGACGATGGAACGATGATCGTGATTGACAACGCGAAAAAGCTCATCGGCAAAACGGTTGGCGTTGCCGTGACCAGCGTGCTGCAAACCACTGCTGGACGCATGATTTTCGGGCAGCTCGCCGTCAAAGACGCGGCGCGATGATCTCAAGGCAGGAGCGTTCCAAGCAACGCCCCTGCCCCATCCTTTAATTCAGGATTCCGCGAACATGCGTTGAATTTCAGTCAAAAATTTCTGTTCTTCCTCTGCCGTGCCATCCGATGCCAACAACTCTTTCAGCACGAGAAGCGCCCCTTGTTTTCCATGCGTATCGCCAAACCGTTCCGTGATGCTTTGCAGCAAGGCGCGAAGTTTTTCGGGATGTTCTTCCGCGCTTCTAACGCGATGAATTGCCGCAGAGAGATATGCGCCGGGAGAAGTCGGCGAATCCCATATTAATTCCTCGACCTCATCGTCAAGAAACTGGTTTTCCGCGATTGATACCATGTTATCTGCATACATGCCAAGCAGCAGCAGATCGATCAGTGCCTCGCGCTGCGGCTGCGTAAACGGTTCAGCCTGCGCCATCTCTGTGCCTAATATCCGTTTTAATAAGCCTATCATAACCGCTCTCCTTCAGTTGCGTTCCTGACTTCACGCCCGTTCCATCACAATACAATATTCTTGAAAACCGATATTCCGCCAGAACTGCCGCCCGCGCTCGTTCCAGGCCAGAACTTCGAGCCGTAATTTGCGAGCTTGCCAGGCGTGTTGGTGCAGCCAGTTGACCAAATACTTCCCATATCCATGCCGCCGGTAGTCGCGATCAATGTAAAGTTGGCGAATGTAAATCGCGTCACCGTCATAACGCGACACGCAATAGCCGACTTTTTCGCCATTGGCAGTCATGATGTAGGCGGAATAATTCGTGGCAATCCACCCAGCCATGCGTTCTGCGAGTTGTTCCTCTGTCATCGGGTTGGAATGCCCTTCGTCTTCGATCAGGCGCTTATTCAAGCGGCCAAGATAGGTGCAATCCTGCCACGATGCTTGATAAATGAGCAATTCCGGCATAATTTTTTCTCCGCAATCATCTACCATAGAATTCATAAAAAGGGTTTTCATTCAGAGGATGAAATCAGACACGCTGAACGTCTCTGGCTTCTTTTTTTCGCATGAAAGCGCATTATTGCGGCTGAAGGAGTTTCTGACATTGCGCCCGCCGAAAGTGGATGCACTGCTCGTATATGTTGTTACACATGCGTTCGTCATAATGCGGGCAAAACATGTTCAAGGCTGCCGGGCAGGTCGTTGTCATTGGTTCGCGTTCAGCGTTATTTAGCGTTGCCATTGCCGGAGTCTGCGCCAGTTTCTTTTTGAACAGCGGCAAGTGAAAGAAACGTCTGGGCGGCTGGATTGCAGAGATTGTTTTTTGAAAATGCGCAACACCGCTCCCTTGCGCCATGCGGTTTTCCCCAAGATCGACGCACCCCCGAATCAGCGTCTCTTTAATCATGGCGGGCGTTGGCTTCCCAAAGCGTTTGACATGCCGAAATGTCTGAATGAGCAACGCCGCCATGCCGGTAACATGTGGCGCCGCCATGCTGGTTCCGTTCATTGCGCCGTATTCATCATGCGGTTGCGGCGCCATAATTCCCACCCCCGGCGCCACTAATTCAGGCTTGTTTGGCTGAAGGGAAGAACCGCGACTGCTGAACGAGGCGACTTTGACTGGAGCGGTTTTCGTACATGCGCCGACTGTCATCACATCTTTTGCGTTGCCAGGGCAGGCAATCGAACCTGGCCTCGGACCGGAGTTTCCTGCCGCAACGACGACTGTAATGCCTTTGCTAACCGCATAATTCGCGATTTTACACATCGGGCATGTTCCGCCGATGCAGCCATTCGATTCGCCGAAACTCATATTCATCACATCAACACGCTGTTTTATCGCCCATTGAATGCCATCAAGCACAGCCTTTCGCGTTCCGCCTCTTTCCCGTCCATACTTATCTTGTCCGAACACTTTAATATCGTATAACAGCGCTTTGGGGGCAACGCCCGCATGGCGATACCCGGAGACTTTCCCTGAGCCAGCGATGATTCCGGCAACATGCGTCCCATGTTCATTCCCTTTCGAGCCTCTGACCCCGCTAAAATTTTTGCGCGCTTTAATCCGCCAGCCGAAATCAGGATGAAAAAAATCTATGCCGCTGTCAATGACTGCGATTTTGACGCGATTGCCTTCGATTTTTTTCCCACGAATCTTGAACGGGATTTCGATGCGCTCCGCCCCCATGATGAAGGGAACGCTTTCATAGAGCATGGTTTTGACTTCGGCGTTTGCGTCATAGACATGCAGCACGCATGATGCCGCGGCCATATCCTGAACCTTATCTACCGGGATTTCTGCGTAAATGGTGTTAATTTCGGGATAGAATTTAAGCTTTTTGCCTCCATTCTTTTTAATAGCCTGCTTCAATTCTTTGAGCGTTTGCCCATTGGTCGCTTCGATCAGTGTCTCGACGCGCGCTTTTCGTCCATGCAGCAAACCGAACAACGCAGGCTTGCCATCTACGGTAGCCGTCTCGATTTTTGCTAATAACGACGCCTCAATCTCTGCCATAGAATATAAACAGGATAGACATGATGAACATGAGTTTTTATCATGTTTATCATGTCTATCCTGTCCGATACTTCTGCGGTTATGCGAACAACCGCAACGCTCCTCGAACTAAAAAACCGAGCGTGTCGCCGAAATCGCCATAAACCAAGACGCCGAGCACGATGCCGAGAAAGATGATATTGCCGAGCAAAATGAAGGCAGTGGAAAAATATTCGCCATGTTTCTGAATATCGGCCTGATGAAAGCCGAATTCGAGCATCGTCGTCAGCAGATGATACATCGTAGTCGCGCCAATCGCAAAGAAAAAGAGCGGGCGCATGCCTTCTGGACACAACGGATAGCAGAGGAACGCCAACAGCGTCAGGGTCGGAATATAATACGGCGCAAGGCTGAAAAAGATGCTGATGACGTTCGTGACCGCGCCGCGCCCTTCCACGCCCACGACAACCTGCCCTTCAACATGCTTGCGCGGCGACACTTGAAAATGCAACGTTTTCAGCAAAAAGAGTTTTGCGACTAAAAGATGCGTCAATTCGTGTTCAAAGACGGCAAATCGGTAAAGAAATCGTTTTCTGAAGAGCAGCCAAACCGCGAAAAATGCCAACCCACCATAGCAGAAAAGCTTGATTGAAGAAGGAAACGCCGCAATATCCGGCGCGAGGTCGAGGATTTCCCGCATATAGCCGATGGAAAGCGCGACGAATAAGAGAAACACCACCAATTTGAGCAGTTTCATCATAAAAACCTCACGGTCGTCATCCCATATAAATCATCACCGCCGCCACGCAAATCAGCGCGAACAACAATCCGGCCACCACTTGCCCTTTGCGCCGATTCCAGACAATCGTCGCCGGATCAATGTGCATATTCACCCCTGTATCGCGCAACGTATCGTTAATCTGCGCGATGAGCGCGATATTTTGCGCGGTCGGATTTTTCAGCAATTTTTCCCGCTCGGCTTGCAGGAGCAGTTCCGAGGTTTTCAAAGAATTTAATAATACACATTCACTATACTTGACATCACAGACCGCGCTCGCATAATGCGGACAAAAGCAGTGATTGCCGGGACAACGTTTTGTATCCACAGCCATTTCCGCCCCTGGCATGGCGGCAAAATCTGATGGATGAAATTCGTACTGTTCGTCCATAATTTCCTTTTTCCCTGCGCGGGAAACATTTCGTGAGACTGTAGAAAAAATCAGATGACTTGTATGTAACGTAAAAATCAGACGTTGTCAAGAAGAAATTATTCCAGATTTGTCATGGAGACGGTTCAACTATGAAAGTTGCTATCCTGTATTCGCCGAAACATCAAAAGTTAGAAGAATCCGCCAAATTTTTAGGACGCGCCCTTGAGGAACAGGGGCATCGCGCCGAACTTCTGCCATTCGGGCAGAGTGACCGATCACACAATTTAAGAAGTTACGATTTTCTCTATCTTGGCAGCGTCGCCGAAGGAATCATCGGATCGAAAATTCCTGCGGATGTGGTCGAAGCATTGAAACCATATCGAGGCTTGGAAGGAATACATTCGGGCGCGTTTTTGCTGAAAAGCGCCTTCGGGTTTGGCAATACCAAAGGGTTAACGCGTTTGATGGGGCTATTGGAAAGTCAGGGGTCTATTGTCATGGATTTTCAGTTGATTCAACGCCAATCCGATTGCACAGCATTAGCTAAACGATTGAAACGATAGTATTTGCTGCATTTAAGAGGAGTGTAAACTTCGGTTTGCCTGCGCAAACTAACGTTTGCACTCTTTGCGTGACAACGTCGCGATTTTTATGATGTAATGGCGCTAACGTCGAGTACATATTGGTAAAAATTTTGGGGTAGCATTCCTCATATTGCGCAGCCTGTTCCGGGTTGGGCGCATAAATTCTCCCCGGGCGAGAGACCTGTTGAAACGCCCCTTTTTCATCGCGATGCACGCCAACGCCGATTCCTGCGAGCAAAGCCGCTTCTAAACTTCGGTGACAACAGGCACTTCTAACAGATAATTCAAAACATCCGCTTTCATCTGCAACCAGAACGCATTCGACGCGCCGCCAATCACGCGCAATTGTTTCAACGGCGTATCGCATGGTGTTTCATCACGTCCAGAATATGCCTGACTTCATAAACAACCGGATGGCGCATCTGTTTGAAAAAGCCAAGAAAAAAGCGCATGAAATTTTCAAAAACATTTTTACAAAAACGACAACGAATCGAAGACGGAAACGAATTTGAGCGGTGTCACGCCTTCGATTTTTTCTCTTCTCCGATTCATTGTCGTTTTTGTATCTATAAAAAGATATTTGCTCGCACTTAAACTTGACAGAAATGTAAACAATTTGTAATATAATGTCATATTTTGCAATCAACGAATTCTATTTGATGCGTGAAAAGGGGCAATTATGAGCGATAATAGTTATGTGATTGGCGTGGATTTCGGCACGGACTCTGTCAGAGCGATTGTCGCAGATGCCCGAAATGGAGAAGTTGTTGGAGCGGAAACCGCATATTATCCGCGCTGGTCAGAAGGAAAATATTGCGAACCAGTGCAAAATCAGTTCCGCCAGCACCCACAGGATTATATAGATGGCTTAGACGCCTCTATTCGCGGCGCATTGAAGCACGCAGGCCACACGGTTGCTCAGAACGTATGCGGCCTTGCGGTGGATACAACCGGCTCAACACCATGTCCAGTGAACGAATCTGGCGTCCCGTTAGCCTTATTGCCAGAATTCGCCGATAATCCCAACGCCATGTTTCATCTTTGGAAAGATCATACCGCCATTCAAGAGGCGTCTGAAATCAATCAGCTTGCGGCAACCTGGAGCAGCGTGGATTATCTGAAATATCAAGGCCGATATTCTTCCGAATGGTTCTGGGCGAAAATCCTTCATGCCAGCCGAATTGACTGTCGTGTCAAGGAGGCCGCCTACGCCTGGGCTGAGCATTGCGACTGGATTCCCGCGCTGCTAACCGGCAGAATGTGTCCACAGCAGATGTATCATTCCGCCTGCGCGGCAGGTCATAAAGCCTTATGGCACAGCGAATTTGGCGGTTTACCTGAAAGAGCCTTTTTCGCTCAGCTTGATCCGTATTTAGGCTGTGTCCGCGACCATTACGGCCAACCGCCGCAAACGGCAGATGTCTGCGTTGGAAGGCTGATTCCGATATGGGCAGAACGTTTAGGGCTTTCGCCAGAGGTGATTGTCGGCGGGAGTTCGTTTGATGCTCATGCCGGGGCGGTTGGCGCTGGAATTGCCCCGGATGTTCTGGTGAAAGTGATCGGGACATCAACCGTTGACATGCTGATTGCGCAGCCGGAACAACTGCATGGCAAAGATGTGCGCACAATCTGCGGTCAGGCAGAAAATTCAATTATGCCCGGATTCGTTGGGATTGAAGCCGGACAGGCGGCTTTCGGAGATGTGTACGCCTGGTTTAAAAATCTGTTATTATGGCCGTTACAGCAGATGCTCCCTGCTGTCGCCGCGCTCACCGCCGAACAAAAGTGCCTGCTGATAGACGAGTTCGCAAGCAGGCTGCTTCCAGAGCTTGCGCAGCAGTGCGAAGCGCAATCTTCTTTTGAATCAATACAGGTGATCGCCTTAGATTGGCTGAATGGGCGGCGGTATCCGCAGGGCAATGAATCTGTGGCGGCGGCGATTGCTGGCTTGCAAATTGGCGTTCAGGCTCCGCAGTTGTATTATGCGCTGGTATTGGCAACCGCTTGCGGCGCGCGCCGGATTGTGGAAAGCTTCTTGACTGCTGGCTTGCCGATTAAGCAAATCATCGCGGTCGGCGGAATTGCTCAAAAATCGCCATTTGTCATGCAAACGCTGGCTGATGTCTTAAACAAGCCGATTGCAGTTTCAGCAGCCACTGAAGCCTGCGCGAAAGGAGCGGCGATGTACGCCGCTGTCGCCGCTGGCTTGCATACCTCGCTGCAAGAGGCGCAGGCTGCGATGGGGAACGTCTATCAGGCCGTTTACGCCCCACGAGCGCCGTATGTCGAACCATACCAGGAGTTCTACCGCCAATATCTACGCTTAGGAGATGTTATTGAGCATCAATTCACCTGATTTCTAATGTAAGGGCGAACCCCTGCGTTCGCCTATAGAAAAAGGGCAGACTCAGAGGTCTGCCCCTACCATTATGAAACATGCCGCTCCTAAACATGAACGCATCTACACATTTATCCTGCAATTGCTGCACAGCGAGGATTTTCATGTGGGCGATCTGCTGCCAACGGAAATCGAGTTCGCGCAACAGTTTGAAGTTTCGCGTCCAACTGTCATGCGGGCGCTGAACCGCCTGGAAGCCGAAGGCTTCATTTCTAGAAAGGCCGGGGCTGGCAGTTTTATTCAACGCAAACCGGAACGTCAGCAAGAAAACCTGGTGTTTGGCGTGTTGTTTCCGCTCTTAGGCATCGGGGAAATCTTTACAGCGATTGCCGAAGAAATTGCCGCACTATCGGCGAAATACCATTTCATTTTTATGTGGGGCGGGAAATTCGCCCAACCCAAAATGCACGCCAATCAGATGGAAGAAATGACCGACTTCTATATCCAGCATGGCGTTTCAGGCGTGTTTTTAGCGCCGATGGAATTCTCGAAGGATTGTTTTTTGATTAACGAGCGTACCGTCAATAAATTAGTGAAAGCGCAAGTTCCTATCGTGCTGATTGATGCTGACTATAAAGAATATCCTGAACGCAGCCGCTTTGATTTAGTTGGGATTGATAACTTTCGAGCCGGGTACATTCTGGCCGAACACTACATTCAACAAGGGGCGGGGCGCGTGGATTTCATTAAGCCGCCTTATTCCGCACAGACAGTTCCCCAGCGTGTCCGTGGCGTTCAGGCGGCGCTGTTCGATCATGGGCATCTGCCTCAGAAAAGCTGGATTCATACCGGAGACCTTACAGATCGGGCATTTATTCAACACATCATCAATTCAGGCGCGACCAATCTTATTTGCAGCAACGACGCGATGGCGCTGCAATGCCTGCAACACCTTGAGACATTAGGGATACATGTTCCGGGCGATGTCAGAGTCGCCGGGCTTGATGATGTCAAATCGGCGCTTTCAGGACGAATCCCGCTGACCACCATTAATCAGCCCTGCCAGGAAATGGGTTTAATCGCTGTCCGCGCCATGCTGGAACGTTTACAAAGTCCACATTTACCTCCCCGGCAGATTTTATTGGATGCGGAATTAGTCGTTCGGGAATCATCTAAAATCATGTAAGCCTAAATGATAGTGAAATGTAAAGTAATGTAAAAATTCTTCATGAAAATCTATAAAATTCTTCATTTTTCTATTGACAAATAGAAGGCATTGATTCGTTGTATTTATAACATTTCAGAAGATTGTGTGTTAATCATGCATTACTATAATGAAATTTTCAAAAAAGTGTATCGTCTTTTTTGAAAATTTTCAATCTCCCGCATGAAGCGTATCACAACATTCTTCAGCCACCTAGTGCATTTCTTATCAACAGCAGGAGACAGATTCTCTTCAATCTGTCAAATGATTCTCTGTCTTCTCCTCTCATCTGACCGAGGGAGGTGATCGTTCCGCGCAGATTTATGTCTTATCCAATCTCAGCCAGCATGTCAATTCACGATTCGTCTCAATGTATCAAGGTAACTTTGTTCACGGAGGTTCATCATGAAACGTGTATGTACGCTTGTTCTGGTTACAGTATTGAGCATGTTGTTGGTTGGAATGGTCGCCTATGCTGATGTCACGGTCACGTCAGCCAGCGGGGATGTTATTACCTTTACCCCCGAAGAAATCGGCACGATTGCCGCTGAGGGACAGCAGCCCTTTAAAGGCAAAGAAATCACGATTACTGTCAACACTGGCGGCCCGAAAGGCGGGATTTCTGGCCCGTTGTTTGAATGGCGGGATGCCTGGGAAAAATTGACCGGCGCCAAATTGAATATCGTCGAAATTCCGATTGCCGAACAATTCCAAAAAGTCATGGTTGATCTGCAAACGAACGCGCAACAATATGACGCCTGTATGCCTGCCGCCTCCTGGTATGGCGATCTTGTGACAGGCGGTTTCGCCTTCTCGCCGGAAGAATACTATGCAGATCCGCGTTTCCCGAAATGGCATCGCGAATATCTCCCGCCGTCATTAGTCAATCTGCATACCTGGCAGGGGAAATGGTATGGCGTACCGAACGATAGCGACGGGCAAGTTCTCTATTTCCGCAAAGATGTTTTAACCGATCCGGAATGGCAGAAAGAATTCAAAGCTGCGGTCGGCTATGATTTGCCAGTGCCGCCAAAAACCTGGGATCAGGTGTATGACATCGCCAATTTCTTCAATAACAAAGACTGGGATCGTGATGGCGAAGTCGAAAAAGATTCCGGGATTGCTCTCCATTTCCAGGTGCACAATCAGGGGATGTATCACTTCGTTTCGCTTTCGGCGGCCTTTACCGTCCTGCCTGGCGAGAAAGTGGATCAATGCCATAATGTGTACTGGTTCGATCCGACCGATATGACCCCGCTCGTTAATGAACCTGGCCATGTCAAAGCGCTGGAATTCTTGATGAAATTAGCGAAGACCGGTCCAGATGCGCAAATTTCCTGGGATTTAGGCACGGCGTGGGATTATTTCCTGCGCGGCGACGCAGTGTTCACCTATTCATGGGGTGATGTCGGCGCCCTGGTGCAAGACGAAGCTCGCTCGAAAATCAAAGGCAAACTCGGTGCCGCAGTGTTGCCAGGCTCCTATGAAGTCTATGATCGCTGCCAGAAACAATTCGTGAAAATGGAGCAGCCGAATGTCGTTGGCAATACCACTGGCGGTTCCTGGCATGGTGTGATCCTGAACTCTGCGAAAGAAAAGGGCGTACAAGAGGTCATATATCATCTGTTAGCCTTCCATGCCACGCCGAAAATCAGCATGTGGAATGTAACGCGCGGCTGGACAGGGGTTGATCCAGGCTGGAAACTCCATTTCTTGAAAGAGCAGGGCGGGATGTCAACCGTCGAAGATTATGTCGCCCAAAATTGGCATAAAGATGATGTGACCGATTATACACAGGCGTATCATGATAACTTCTTTGCTCCGGTGATGCAATCGTACATCCGCATTCCGGGCGGCGAAGAATTCTGGTACAAACTGGATGAACATCTGTCTGAAGCGATGTCCGGTCAGGTGAGCGCGAAAGAAGCGTTGGATCGGACAGCCCAGGATTGGAACGACATTAACGACCGTCTTGGCAAAGAAGAGCAATTGAAGTACTATCAAGAATCCATCGGCTACAAGCCATGACATCCGCTGTAACGCCTGCAAGAGCGCCTGCTCTTGCAGGCGTTTTGACGTGAGAGAAGGCAACCATGACAACGGAAAAACGAGTATTAGGAATCGCCCTGACGACAACTCCCAAAGTCATTTTATTGATTGGCGCGGCGCTGCTGTTAGCGGGCGTATCCGGCGTCATCTATGGCGTGGCGAAAAGTTTTTCGTTTATGTTAGGCGCGGCCATTTTGTATGTAGTCATTACCGGATTCGGTCTTTGCCAGTGCAAACACTGGGCCTGGCTGACGGTGTTATGCGGATTGGCGGCCGTCATTGTCTTTACGCTGGTCGGGCTTATTCAAAGCACAATCCCCCTGTTAACGGCGATGATCGTATGGCTCGTCACCGGGGGCGTGGTATGGTATTTACAGGTCAAACAGGTCAAACAGACATTTCGCGTCACAGAAGATGACGTGAAATTTCTCTTTCTCCTGCCTGCTGTAACCTGGGTCTTATTATTTACGGTGTTTCCGTTTCTGTATGGCATCCGCACCAGTTTCTACAAAGTCCAGATTGGGAGGGTGGACCAATTCATCTGGTTTAAAAATTTTGTCCGGTATTTTAAAGACTACAAAATTCACCATTCGATCAAAATCACGGTCATTTTTATCGTGGTGACGGTGACGGTGGAAATCCTCTTCGGCTTGCTGTTAGCGTTGCTGTTCAATCAAAAAATCAAAGGCTTGAAGGTGTATCGCACAATTATGCTGATGCCGTTGTTTGCCACGCCAGTCGCGATTGGCTTCCTCTTTCTTACAATTTTCTATGAAGAAGGAGGGCCGCTTAACGGGTTTCTCATCCCGCTTGGTTTGAAGGTTCCCTGGTTGTCAAGTCCCACATGGTCTATGGTCTGCGTCATGTTAGTGGACATCTGGCAATGGACGCCGTTTTGCTTCTTAGTCATTCTGGCCGGGCTGCAATCACTGCCAGAGGAAATTTATCAGGCCGCGTCGTTGGATTATGACCCCGGCTGGCCATTATTCCGGCGGGTTACGCTGCCGATGTTGCAACCGATTTTGATTATCGTGCTGTTGCTGCGCCTGATTGAAGCCTGCAAAATTTTCGATATTCCCTCCCGGCTGACTCGCGGAGGCCCCGGAACAGCCACGATGGTCTATTCGCTCTATACGTATTTAACCGGATTGAAATATTTTGATTTAGGCTATGCGTCGGTGCAGGGGTTTGCGTTGTTAGTGATCATGATGTTCATTATTCAGTTCTTCTTTAGACGAATGAGGGAAATTTATGCCTGATCCAACCAAATCAAAATGGTCTGTCAAACGCATCCTGATCGGCCTCGCTATCGCGCTTTGCCTGATCTGGTCAATCTTCCCGTTTTACTGGGCGGTGACGACCTCGCTGCGCAAGCCTGCCGAAACATTTACAGTCGCGGGGCTGGCCATCCCATTTTTGCAGTTTAAGCCTACCTTAGAAAATTGGGTGGCAGAAGTCAAAGTGCCGGAAAATCAACGTGCGCTGCGAAATAGCGTGATTATCTCTGTCAACAGCGCAATTTTAGCGACGGCATTAGGTACGATGGCCGGGTATGCGTTAGCGCGGTTTAAATTCCATAAAATCAAAAATCCAGATTTGACGATCTGGTTTTTGTCGCAGCGGGTGCTGCCGCCAGTCGTCGTCGCGATCCCGTTCTTTCTGTTAGCGCGACAGTTTCAGGCATTAGACAAAATCTCCACGCTCATCGTCTTAAATACCACCTTTAATTTGCCATTTGCCGTGATTATCATGAGCCAGCTTTTTAAAGAATTGCCGATTGAGCTTGAGCAAGCGGCATTAGTGGATGGATATTCCCGGCTTGGCGCGTTCTTTAAAGTCGCGCTGCCGTTATCCACGCCGGGCCTGGTGGCGACAGCGATTATCTGTTTGGCATTCTCATGGAATGAGTTCATGTTTGCGCTCATTTTGGCGCAGAAGAACGCCATCACGCTTCCGTATATCATTTCCGGGGCGTCGGATACGCGCGGGATTCAATTCTGGTTCATTGCGACGCGGGCGCTGATGGCGATTGTGCCGCCAACGGTCTTAGCCTTAACAGTCCAACGGTTTATTGTGCGCGGGTTGACATTTGGAGCCGTGAAAGGATAAACAGGAATGAGAAATGAAGAATGACGAATTAAGAATTAAAGTCGGATTCTTAATTCGTCATTCCTAATTGTTTTCCAATGGCAGATGTCGTGTTGAAGAATATTTATAAAGAGTATGAAGAAGGCGTGCCCGTTGTGCAGGAATTCAATCTGGAAATCAAGGACAAGGAGTTTATCGTCTTTCTTGGGCCTTCAGGCTGCGGGAAGACGACGACGCTGAAAATGATTGCCGGATTGGAAGACATCAGTCGCGGCGAAATTTATATTGACGGCAAACAGGTGAATAACATGCCGCCGAAAGATCGCGACATTGCGATGGTGTTTCAGAGTTACGCGCTCTATCCGCATTTAAACGTTTTCGAGAATATGGCGTTCAGTTTGCGGGCAAGAAAATACCCTGAAGTTGAAATCAAAACCCGCGTGGAAAATGCCGCGAATCTCTTAAAAATTAACGATTTCCTGAAACGACTTCCTAAACACCTCTCCGGCGGGCAGCGGCAGCGCGTCGCGTTGGGGCGGGCGATTGTCCGCAAACCGAAAGTCTTTCTGATGGATGAGCCGCTGAGCAACCTCGATGCCAAATTGCGCGTTCACATGCGGTTCGAACTCAACAAAATCCATCAACAACTCGAGGCTACCACGATTTACGTCACGCACGATCAGATCGAAGCCCTGACATTGGGCGACCGGTTGGTGCTGATGAAAGACGGCGTCATCCAGCAAATCGGCGATCCCCGCACGATGTATAACCGCCCGGCCAATTTGTTTGTCGCAGGATTCATCGGCAGCCCCGCCATGAATTTTCTCACCGGAATCTTAGAGGCGAAAGATGGAGCACTGTGGCTGGATATGGGAACGTTCCAATTCAAACTCCCGCCAAGACCGGAGAAATTAGATGCCTACATTGATCAAAATGTGATTGTCGGATTTCGACCGGAAGACATTTTAGATAAACAACGCGCGGCGTTCGCGACCGAAACGAATGTCGTCAAAGCGCAAATTGACGTGATCGAGCCGATTGGGTCCGAGGAACTGCTCTATGTTTCTACCGGGAATCAGACGTTTGTGGCAAAGATTCCGGAGTTAGCCGTCGGTTTTACCGAAAAACGCTCGCTGGTAGAAAAAGAGATTGAATTAGCCTTTAATATGGAAAAAGTGCACCTGTTCGACCCCAAGACCGAACAAGCGCTGCTCAATCCGTAGTTCAAACGCTGTCAGATACGTTAAAGGTGTCTGACAGCGCGTTTTGTGCCGCTTGCGTCGCCCCGTCTTTCCATCGAAACGCCCCGCCACATTCTGCTTGACAACTCCCCCCGCTTTTTGTAAGAGAGCTTTCATGATCCTATTCAAAGAATCGCCGCTATTTACGAAATTAGTGCGAAATTACCTGAATGACGACGAATATGCCGCATTGCAATGGGCGTTAGCCAGCCATCCTGAAGGCGGGGATGTGATTCCGGGAAGCGGCGGATTGCGGAAACTGCGTTGGAACGCTCAGGGGCGAGGAAAGCGAGGCGGGTTGCGAGTGATCTATTACTGGCGCAGCACACGCGGGGACATCTGGCTGTTGACCATTTATGCCAAAAATGAAGCCGAAAATATTCCAGCGCATATTCTGCGCCGCATCAAAGAGGAGTTCGACGATGAAAAAACGTAATATCGGACAGGAAATATTAGAAGGCATTCAGGCCATCAAACGCGGCGAAGGGAAAAGTTATGCTGTTGATGCGCCGGTTGACGCCAAAACGATTCGCGAAACCATGAAGTTAAGCCCTTCGGCATTTGCCGCGCTGTTCGGGGTCAGCTTGAAAACCGTGCAATCATGGGAAACCGGAACGCAGCAACCGCGTGGCGCGGCCAAATCGCTACTGCTTGTGGCGTCAAAATACCCGGATGTCCTGCTGGAACTCTTTCACGATCACGTTGGCGCGGGGCAAAAGATGTCTCTCTCCGCCTGATTCTAAAAACGGGTTCGCGCTGTAGTCTGCTAACCAGGAGCGATTTATGAGCCAAAAAAAAATTCTTTTCTACGATGCCAAACCTTATGATCAAGCATCATTTGAAGTGGCAAACGCCGCATATCGGTTCGACTTCAAATTCCTGCGCAGCCATTTGACCGAAGATACTGCCGTCATCGCCAAAGGGTATGACGCGATTTGTCTGTTCGTGAATGACCATTTGACCGCCAGCATCGCCGATATTCTCGTCGAAAACACGATCAGCATCGTCGCGCTGCGTTGCGCGGGGTATAACAATATTGATTTACACGCGGCGTATAAACGCCTGCATGTCGTCCGCGTGCCGTCGTACTCGCCGTATGCAGTGGCGGAACATGCAACGGCGCTGATGCTCGCCTTGAACCGCAAAACCCATAAAGCGTATTATCGCACCCGTGATAATAATTTTACGATTAATGGGTTAATGGGTTTTGATATGCGCGGCAAGACAGCGGGCGTCATCGGCACGGGGCAGATCGGCAAAGTGTTGATGCAAATTCTGCACGGCTTCGGCATGACGATTCTCGCGTATGATAAATTTCCGGATCGCGCCTTTGCGGAGCAATACGGCGTGCGCTATGTCGAATTAGACGAATTATACGCCGAATCCGACATTATTTCGCTGCATTGTCCATTGACAAAAGAGACGTATCATTTGATCAACGAACAGACCATCAACAAAATGAAGCCGACCGTCATGCTCATTAACACCGGACGCGGCCAATTGATTGATTCAAAGGCATTGGTGGACGCGCTGAGGGATAAGCGCGTCGGCGCGGCGGGATTGGATGTGTATGAAGAAGAAAGCGACTATTTCTTCGAAGACTTTTCGACGGAAATTGTGGACGACGATGTCCTTGCGCGGCTGATTTCGTTCCCGAATGTGCTGCTGACTTCACATCAAGCCTATTTCACGCAGGAAGCGCTGTCGCAGATTGCGACCACCACCCTGCGCAACCTGCAAGAGTATTTCGACGGCAAACCGCTGCCGAATGAAATCTGTTATCAATGCGGCGACACCTGCCGGAAAAAAACCGAAGGCCGCTGTTTTTAATGTCATCGTAGAGACGGGTCGGCGACCCGTCTCTACCTCATGAAACGACCTGCCTCTACGAATAAAAGGAAACCACTATGAAATTTGAATTATCGCACCCTGCTGACCAACTCGTCATGATTATGGAGCGGATTTACGGCTACGGCATGACGACCACGTCTGGCGGCAATCTCTCGATTCTCGACGATAACGGCGATGTCTGGATTACGCCGGGCGGCATTGACAAAGGGAGTTTGACCAGAAACGACATCATCCGCGTCAGGCCGAACGGCGAGATCATCGGCAAACATAAGCCGTCGGTGGAACTGCCGTTTCATCAATCCGTCTATGAACACCGCCCGGACGTCAAAGCCGTGCTGCACGCGCATCCGCCGGCCTTAGTCGCTTTCAGCATCGCTCGCAAAATTCCTGACACATCGCTGATTCCGAACGCGCATCTTGTCTGCGGCAAAGTTGGCATGGCGAAATATGCGATTCCCGGCAGCCAGGAACTCGGCGAAAATATTTCCGCTGTGCTGAAACAGGGGATTGATACGGTGATTTTGGAAAATCACGGCATCGTGACGGTCGCGCCGGATTTATTTCAGGCGTTTATGCAATTTGAAACGCTCGATTTCTGCGCTCGTTTGGAAATCACATCGCGCCGCCTCGGCACGCCGATGTCGTTGACGACGGAGCAATTGGCGTTGGTCAAAAAGAAACAGCACGTGCCGATGAACGAGTTTATTCCGCAGAGTTTCAGCAGCGACGAGCGCGACGCTCGCCGCCAGATGTGCGAACTGATTCACCGTTCCTACGATCAACGCCTGTTTACCAGCACGCAGGGGACGTTCTCGCAACGCTTGACGCCGGAGTCGTTTTTGATCACGCCCTATTTCGTGGATCGCAAATATATCGAACCGTCGGAAATCACGCGGATTGATCGCGGCTGGCGCGAAGCCGGAAAAACGCCGAGCCGTTCCGTGCTGCTGCATCAGCAGATTTACGAGCAGCACCCGGAAATCAATTCCGTGATTATGGCGCATCCGCCGAATATCATGGCCTTCGGCATCACGCATAAGCCGTTCGATTCGCGCACGATCCCGGAGAGCTACATCATGCTGCGCAATATTCCGCTGCTGCCGTTTGGCACGAACTTTTTGCAGCCGGAATTGATTACGAAAACGCTTTCAACGTCAACGCCAATTGTGATGATTGAAAACGACTGCGTGATAGTGACCGGCGCGTCGCTGCTGCAAAGTTTCGACCGGTTAGAAGTGGCCGAATTCAGCGCAAAAGCATTGGTTTCCGCCTATGCCATCGGCGAGCTTGTGCCGATTGGCGAGCAGGAAATTCATGATTTGGAACAGGCGTTTCATTTAACGTAATATCTAAATCTTTTTCGATTTCGTTGAAGAGACGCCCCGGCGGGGCGTCTCTACGAGGCGAATGTGAGATGATGATTATCGAACATCTTGGATGGCATACAGATACGATCCCGACGCTGGCGCAGTGGACGGATGAACAATGGGGGCATTTGCTTCCAGGTACGACTCGCGCCGACATGGAGCGTCGCTATAACGTGAAGGCCGCGTCGCATACGATTCCGCAAACGTTCGTGGCAATGGATGGCAACACGCCGGTCGGCATGGCGAGCCTGATCGAGTACGACATGGATGATCGCCACGATTTGACGCCCTGGCTCGCGTCGGTCTATGTTGAGCCGGACTATCGCCGTCAGGGGCTTGGCGGGAAGTTAGTGCAGACGATTATGATGGAAGCGCAAAGGCTCGGCATCAAGCGGTTGTATCTGTTTACGCCGGATCAAATGCCCTTTTATCGGCGGCTTGGCTGGAAAGATTTCGAAGAATGCGACTATTGCGGCGAGCATGTCACGATTATGATCTATGAATGATTGCGCGTTGCGATTGAGAAACCTGCCAGACATCTTCACGATGCCTGGCAGGTTATTTGCTCGATGCACCTGATTATTGTACCTGACCTTCCCACTCGTTTGTTTCGAACCAGTAATGTTTCCGCTCCTTCAGCCAGCCTTCGGACCCCACCACTTCAATCCAGTTATTAAAATAGTTGAGCGTATCGAAATCTCCCTTTCTGACGGCAAACCCAATCGGTTCTTTCGTAAAATTCTCCGGCAGCGGCAGAAACAGCTTTTCTGGATATTTTAACGCCTGATATGCAGGCAGCGGCGCAGAGGCAACGACCGCATGCACCCGGCCATTCAGCAATTCTTGAATCGTCTGCGATTCATTTTCGAACAGGCGCAGTTCGGCGTTCGGCATGTATTTTTTGACGGCATCCGCAGCGGTTGTCCCGATTCTCGCGGCAATCACGACTTCCGGCTTGTTAAAATCCGCGATAGACGCGAATCCGGCGGCTTTTTCTTTATGCGCGACAAGCGACATGCCGGTGTAATCATACGGCGTAGAGAAGTTGACTTTCAGGTTGCGATCCGGGCGAATCCCCATGCCGCCGATAATCACATCGAATTTGCCGGTCAACAGGGCTGGAATAATGCCCGACCACTGCGTCGGCACGAATTCCACTTGCACGCCCATATCAGCGGCTAATCGAGTGGCGACATCAATTTCGAAACCGATAAATTTTCCATCTTTATCCTGCATCGCCCAGGGGACGAATGTGGACATCCCAACTTTCAACACGCCACGCTTGAGTGCTTGCTCTAACGTGCTGTCTTGCACAAGCTGCTGCCGGACGTCCTGCGCCAATATCGGATATGCAAAACCCGCCATCATCACGAGCACAACACAAAAAGCTACCACTGAACGAAAATATTTCATCATCCAACTCCTTAAAGATAAACGTGCTGTTCAGAAACGCCTCTTCAATCGGCTATTTTTGCCAGCGCAAACGAATGAATAATATGGAAGTTGTTCGAATTCCGATCTCAACGACAAAGATCACCTCCCTCTACTAAAAAATACCAGTGATGTTTGAAAAGCTCATCTATTCCGTAGAGACGCCGACGGGACGCAGGCCTGTTAAGTTCTCGTTCCACGCTCCGCGTGGAATGCCTTGAGTACGCCGCTCTGCGGCAAAACAGAACGCGGAGCGTCCGACACGGTGCATTCCACGCGGAGCGTGGAACGAGGGTAAATTTTCCCTCTCGCCAAATTGAGAACTTAACAGCCCTGCCGACGGGGCGTCTCCCCACGATTATACGAATATCGCCATCCTCAATCAGTTGTCACGCTTCGACACGCTCAGCGTGCGGCAACTGATTGAATATGGTTATCGCTATAAAATCTGACTCAGAAAGGCCTGCGTCCGCTCATGTTTTGGCGCGGTAAAAAATTGTCCGGCGTCGGCTTCTTCGACGATACGGCCATGTTCCATAAAGACGATCCGGTCGCCGACTTCTCTGGCGAACCCCATTTCATGGGTCACGACAATCATCGTCATCCCTTCGCGCGCCAATGTTTTCATAACGTCCAACACTTCGCCAATCATCTCCGGGTCTAACGCACTGGTGGCTTCGTCGAACAGCATGACTTTTGGCATCATCGCTAACGCCCGCGCAATCGCGACTCGCTGCTGCTGCCCGCCGCTCAACTGCGCCGGATAACTATCAGCTTTCTCCTGAATGCCGACTTTTTCCAACAGTTGCATCGTCATGCCAACCGCCTCGCGTTCCGATTTTTTGCGCACGAGTTTCTGCGCAAGATTGATATTCTGCTTGACCGTCAGATGCGGAAAGAGATTAAAGGACTGAAACACCATGCCAACTTCTTTCCGAATTTCGAGGCGATGTTTTTTATGATGATCTAACGGAATGCCATCAATCTCAATGAAACCGCTATCGCGTTCTTCCAAACCGTTGAGACAGCGCAAAAACGTTGATTTCCCGGAGCCAGAAGGGCCGATTACCACAACAACTTCCCGACGATTGACCGTCAGCGAAAAATCCTGAAGCGCCGCCACTCCGTTCGGAAACGTCTTGCTGACATGCGCGACGGTAATGATTTGCTCATGATTCATAGCGTGTTTATTATCCCGCAGCTCCCCCTATCCACGACAATGCCGAGAACGAACAAATGACGAATTGTGTATTATGACGATGCGTGTGAGAGTCAACACTTTTCTCGCCAAAATCTCAAAACCCCTTCAGTGTTTTTGCGCGTTCACGTTGACGGATGGCAGCTATTCAGGTCTTCGGAGTGCCAACGTTTGCTTTCGCCGTTCGAGAAGTGATACCAATTGCCTTTTGAAGATCATATTCGCGTTGTACGTCGAAACTTCAGTTTCGCCCTACGATTTACGATCTATTCGAAGACAATTGGTATGACATTGCATCTCTCTGGCGCAACTTTTTCGCGTTGCCACAGCATTCAGCGCAATATGGGAAGTTTCTTCAGAAAACTTGCTTGACGATTTAACTTTTTGAGAAATACCACCACCTATTTTTCAGAAGTATCTATCAGAGGAGGAGATCGCATGGGAGAACGAGTGATTTTTTGCGTGGACGATGAAGATATTGTGCTCAAAAGCCTGAAACGCGAATTAAAAAAAGAATTCGGCGATGATTTTGTCGTCGAAACAGCGGAAAATGGTCAGGATGCGCTGGAACTGTTCGAAGAACTCCTGGCGGATCAGAGCGATATTCCTGTGATGATTTCAGACCATATCATGCCAGATATGAAAGGCGATGAATTGCTTCGACGAATCCACGAATTGTCGCCGAAAACGCTGAAAATCATGTTGACCGGGCAGGCCGATTTGCTGGCGGTGACCAACGCGATCAATCATGCCAGTCTATATCGTTACATCGCGAAACCCTGGGAAGCGACCGACTTAATTTTAACGGTCAAAGAAGCGATTCTTAAATATGACCATGAGCGGCAATTAGCGGAACAGAACCGATTGCTGCACAATATGAACGCGATTCTTGAAGAGCAGGTCAAAAAGCGTACCGCTGAATTGGAAGCACAAAAACAGGCATTGGCGCTTGCGAATGCCAGTAAAGATAAATTTTTTTCCATCATTGCTCACGATCTCCGCACCCCGTTTAACGGTCTGATCGGCATGACCCAATTGTTTTCAGAAAATATTGAAGCCTACTCGCTCGATGATTTGAAAAAAGGGTTCGAGGCGCTCCAAAAAACGTCGAAAACAGTCTATGAACTTTTGGAAAACTTGTTGACCTGGTCGCGTTTGCAACGCGGCGCGATTGATTACTTTCCGCAGGAAATTTCTCCGCATCGCGTTGCGGGAACGGCCATTGCGCTCTTTCAAGCAAACATGGAACATAAACAGATTGCCATTTTTAATAACCTCTCCCCGACCGTGATGGTGTATGCCGATCTCAATATGATCAATACGGTATTTCGCAATCTTCTGTCCAATGCTCTGAAATTCACGCCCACAGGAGGCGCGATTCACTTGTCTGAACGCGAAAATAACGAATACATTGAAATTATGGTGAGCGATACCGGAATTGGCATGAAACC
This sequence comes from Candidatus Moduliflexus flocculans, assembly GCA_000739515.1. Taxonomy (GTDB): domain Bacteria; phylum Moduliflexota; class Moduliflexia; order Moduliflexales; family Moduliflexaceae; genus Moduliflexus; species Moduliflexus flocculans. Next base: position 289,986 of record DF820461.1, on the reverse strand, counting down.
GGAAGAGCTTGAAAAACTCTTTCGGATTGACGTCAAATTCATTCGGGTCGGCACTTCTGGCGAAAAAGGAACGGGGTTAGGATTAGTGTTGTGCAAGGAATTGGTCGCACAAAATCATGGCAATTTATGGGCGGAAAGCGAGGCCGGCAAGGGAACAACATTCCGTTTCACGCTCCCGAAGCCGCCATTTTAATCGCCGTGATTGACGGACATCGCCGTCAGAAAGCGGCATGACCTGCCAGTTTTTTTGCTTCCGCATGGTGCGTTCTTGCGGTATATCGTCGAGAACCAATAATTTTTGCTTGACTTCTCTCGCAATATGAGTATGCTTTTGCATGTTTTTCACATGCAAACAGACGATCATAACGAGGGGGAAAATAACGTGAGCAAACAACGACCGACAACCGTCAAGGCATCGAAATTAGCCGCCTTTCTTGAAAAACATACGAACGAACCAGTCAATGTTGCGATTCATAAAAAAGGGATCACGTTGGACATTCACGGCGAAATCCATACGCATGACAATCAATTCTGGATTACGAATGGCAACGCCAAAACGATTATCCAATTGAAGCCGGGTGGAAGTTGGTTCTCCCGCATTTTTAGTTGGCCAGATCATGATTATGACATGTCGGTCACGATCATGGTGTCGGGCGATACCGTTGCGAGCCTGACTTTTCCTGTAAAATCGAACGAAAAACTCCCCTGTCAGTTGTCGAAATGATTCTGTTTGCGCGTCGAAATTATGTTCCGACGACGAGACAGCGCGTTGCCATGTCATGAAATTTCATACAAAATATTTGACATTTCAAACCAAAAAGCACCGGGAATACATCAATATCACGTCAGAAGTCGAACAGGCTCTGCAAGAGAGCGATATTCGAGAAGGCATGATTCTCGTGTCGGCCATGCACATCACAGCGGCGGTCTATGTAAATGACGCTGAAAGCGGCCTGATTCAGGATATTGACGACTGGCTTGAACATCTCGCGCCGTATCAGTCAGATTATCGCCATCATCGCACCGGCGAAACTAATGGCGACAGCCACCTCAAGAGCCTGTTGATGCATCATGAAGTCATCGTGCCAGTTACTAATGGCCGCCTCGACCTCGGTCCCTGGCAGCAAATTTATTACGCCGAATTTGACGGGCAGCGCCCGAAACGTTTGATTATCAAAGTTATGGGAGCATGATGGCGCGAACCTCTTCTGTCGCAGAGCGCGAGTTTTTCATAAAAATATCTTGACAGAACATCCTGCGTCTCCATAACGTCTTCGTATTCCATAAATACATGGTCCCATCATCTAGCGGTCTAGGATGTCGGCCTCTCACGTCGAAAACACGGGTTCGAGTCCCGTTGGGACCATTCAATTCTTTAAATAAAATCAGCCTGTTTTTCAGAGTCCATCCCTTCTTCAGAAATTCTTATTTTTTACCTGTCATTGCGCCACAAACATGTTCTTGTCAGGCAATGCGCTTTTTTGATTGACAAAATAGCAGCAAATACGGCAGGCGTGTCGTTTGCGCGAGCAATTCGCGCAGTCTCGAAAATCAGGGGCATTGCGCTGACTATTCAAGCGCCGCATCAAACGTTTCTTAATCAGCGGCAGGGATGATTAAGAAAAAAATGAACGTATTTTGAATAGTTCGACGCGATTGAATGTATCACATACTGGTATTGCATAATTTTTTTGTAATATCAGCCATGCAAGAGGAGCAATATGATGAAAAAACATCAATGGGGAATGGCGCTGGTGAGAGCGTTTGTATGTTTTGGGATGATTGCGGGGCTTGTGGGATGTATGGGTGATGATGACGATAACGATTCTCCAGCAACGCCGGGTTTGCCATCCTCAGACGGTGGGAGCGGGAAAAATCTGCAAATTTCCGATTCGCTGAAAAATGGCACGTCGGTCGCTACATCAATCGGCGGCGGCGAATTTACGTCAGAAGGGTATCATATCACGGCAGATGGCGGCTATATCATCTACGATACGCAAATTAAAGGGAATTTCCGCATCGAATTTGATACGAAAGGCTTGACTGCTGGCGAGTGGTATCATGACCCCGATGATCAGGCCACGTTGCTGTTCATGCAAGATGCGCCGTTAGGCACGGATTGGACGCAATGGCAAGTTATTGATCACTGCCTCTTCCAGATGATCAAAATGGCATATTACCCCGGCGGAGAATCCTCTGTGGATGGCATGAAGGTTAAAGGCGGCTGTGGTGGTGTCTCTGGCTTTGAACTCTGGAGTTGGATGGAACACGGCGATAACGGCGTGTTTGTTGGGCCTGCCTATCTTGATTGGGATTCGACAAAAACGTATCACTGGGTGATCACCGTGAAAAACGGCCATACCGAAGGATACAGAGACGGTCAACTGTTATTCTCCGGCGATGGTTTCTGGCCAGGCGATTCGATGCGTTTCATGTTCGGCGGAACAGGTATGTTTGTCGGCGGCGTCAGCCCGGACAACGCGATCTACTCGAACATCAAGATTTATCAGGAATAGCTCTTCTCATGGAAGATGCCCTGGAAACATTCCAGGGCATCTTAATGTTTATATGCCCCCACTCAAAATCAGCGGCTTGCCCCTATGAATAATCATTTATGCGTGTCTGGTATCTTTTTTTTCTTACATTAGGCTGGGGAAGTTTTCCGCTGGCCTTCGCGGTATTTCAGAGATTTCCTGACCGAGGCTTTGCGCTCTCAAAAATATTCGGCCTTTTCTGCGTCTCTTATGCCATCTGGCTTTCCGCCAGCCTCAACATCGCGCCTTATACCTCATCAACAATCACGCTGTTTCTCGCCATATTCGGCATTCTGAATGGTATCTTTCTTCTTTTGCATCGCCGCGCTATTTGGCAAACCTTAAAAACGCATATTCCTCTTTTTCTCCTCATAGAAGCAATTTTTGCAGGGGTTTTTTTTGTCGCTCTTGCGATCAGAATGTATAACCCGGATATTACCGGCGCGGAAAAAGAACCGGATTTCATGCTGATGAACGCGATGCTGCGAACCGAAAGCTTTCCGCCGAAAGATTCCTGGTTTGCAGGCGAATTCGTCAATTATTACTATTTCGGCTATGTCATCTGGGCGACCGTGATCAAGGCACTTGGTGAAATTGCCCCGATCGGCTTTAATCTCGCGCTCGCCACCATCCCAGCGTTGTCAGCAGCGGCAAGTTTCGGGCTGGTCTATCACTGGACACGGCATATCGCATACGGCCTGTTTTCATCTTTTCTTTTAGTCGTTGCTGCGAATATGGATGGCCTGATTCAAATCATTCAACGAGGTCATGTTTTTCCTTTCGACTGGTGGCGCAGTTCCCGCATTATTCCTGACACGATCAACGAATTCCCGTATTTTAGCTTCTTATTGGGAGATTTACACGCCCACTTCATGGCGATTCCATTTTTGGCGCTGCTGATCGCATTGCTGTCAGCTTATGTTGATGGCGGCTCGCGGTATGTTCGCATTCCGCAATTTTTTTTCGTCGGCTTGGCGCTGGGAAGCGCGGCATTCATCAATACGTGGGATTACCCGCCTGCCGTCATTCTGGCGGCCTGCGGCATGTTCGCCGCGATTCGCGCCTCGCGGCAGGCTGTTCAGCGCTCCTTGCTGACGCAACTCGTCATGAGCGCCGGGCTTGCGGTTGCGCTCATCGCAATCAGCCGCGTCGCGTTCTGGCCGTTTTATCAGCATTTTACGCCGCAACTCTCTCTGAAAAATCTGCGTGTCGTGGCAGCAGCGCAGCGCACCGGGATTCTTGATTTTCTAAAAATTTACGCCTTATTTCTTGCCGCGCTCATGCCGATGGCGCTGTCAATGCTCCTGGAAAATCTGCCGACGCGGCAGACCTCAAAAGAAATCACGATTATTACGATCAATTTTATCCTTTTAGGCAGTGTATTCTGGTGGCTTGGAATATCAGTGCGCGTGGTGCTATTGACCGCCATATTCAGCCTGATCTTTTTTGTGATCTGGCATCGCGCTCTTCTCAATAACGCTCACGCCGATTTGCCCCTGCTGCTGATCAGCCTGGCGTTTGCGATCCTGGCAGGATGTGAAATCTTTTATATTCAGGATTTTTATGGACATCCATTAGAGCGCCAGAACACGATCTTCAAATTCACGTACCATGCCTGGATACTGTTATCGCTTGGCACGCCAGTCGTGCTGTTCCGAACCCAAGCGTTGCTGCAAACGCTGCCACGCAAGATTCGGATCGGATGGCGCGGCAGTCTGGCGGCGCTTTGCGGCGTCTGCTTGATTTATCCGGCGTGTGCGACATTCGAAAAAACCAATCATTTTCGCGGCGAAAAACAGGGCGGCCTCTTTTATCTCCCCACATTAAATGGCATCGGTTATATTGTGTACAATTACCCGCAAGAATATGAAGCGTTGATGTGGATTCAGCAGCATCTCGACCGTCAGGCTGTCATTCTTGAGGCGACAGGCAATCCATATTCGTTTTTCGGAAGAGTGTCGGCCACGACGGGGCGCATTACTGTCTTAGGCTGGGGAAATCATGAAGCCTTGTGGCGCGACCCGACATGGAAATCAATCACAGAGCGCACAGATGAAATTCGACAGATGTATGAAAATATTGACAAATCCGCGATTCTGCCACTATTGCAAAAATATCAGATCAATTATATTTACGTCGGGACATTAGAGCGTCAAACATACGATAATGCAGGCTTAGACGCCTTTGCCGCCGATTTTCCAGTTGTGTATCGCAACCCGTTGATTACAATTTATGAAGTGAACCCAGCACGCATGAAAAAGGAGTAAAACAGCGTTGTCAGGCATAAAAAAATGCCCGACAATCTCCCTGTTATTATACGATGAATATTTTATTGACGAATGATGACGGCATTTATGCCGATGGCATCGCGGCGATGTATCAGGCGCTGCTGCGAGCGGGACATCAGGCGCATGTTGTCGCGCCAAGCACAGAACGCAGCGCGGTGGGACATGCGATTACGGTATCTGATCCGCTGAAAGTGTTTCAAGTCGAAGTGGACGCGCGCATTTCTGGAACGGCTGTGGTCGGCACGCCTGCCGATTGCGTGAAATTAGCGGCCAACGCGCTGCTGAAAATGCGCCCGGATTTAGTCATTTCCGGCATTAATCGCGGCGCGAATACTGGCAATCACATTATCTATTCCGGCACGGTCTCGGCGGCGACCGAAGCGGCCATGTTCGGCCTTCCCGCGCTTGCGGTGTCGTTAGACATTCTCTCAACCAGATCGAAAAAACATGATTTTACGTTTGCGGCTGAATTAGCGGTCACGGTTGGCGAAGAAATGATGCGGCGCGGCAACCTGCCTGCCGGAACGCTGCTAAATCTGAACGTGCCAGAATGCGACGCCTCTGAAATCAAAGGACTGCGCATCGCCAAACAGGCGCGCTTTTCCTCGCTCGATGTGTATGAGGAACGCATTGACCCATTCGAGCGCCTCTATTATTGGCCGAAACTCGAGCATGTCGAAGTGACGGATGCCCCTGAAATTGACGTGGATTATCGCCTGTTGAAAGAGAAATACGCCGTATTGACGCCGATTCAGTACGATTTAACCAATTATCGCATGTTAGAAACGTTGCGCGATTGGAATATTGAGAAAATATTTCACGTGCCGTCAGCCTGACAGTTCTCGATTCGTTCGTTGGCCTGAAAGACTATTTGCCATATATACAGGAAAACCGGCATTTTTTTCTTGACCGCATCGAAAACGTCTGTTAATGTATGCGTAGTTCGAAGAGGTTGTGCCTCATCAATCAGATGAATACCGGACAGCAGTCTCTGCGTCAAAAGAAGGAGTAGCGCTATGGTTATCGGAGGAATTATCGTTGCGGCCATTTTTATTGCCATTTTGGTGTATCTCATCCTGCATACGCCGATTTTTACGGTGAAGGAACAGCAGGCGGTCATTATCGAACGGTTCGGCAAGTTCAACCGCGTATTAGGGCCAGGCTGGAATTTTATGTGGCCGTTTATCGAAGAAAAACGAAAATTCAAAGAAACGACAGGAGAAGTGGATTTCGTTGATCAACGCGAACGCACGGTAGATTTGCCTGCGCAGACAGTCATCACGTTCGATAAAGTTCAACTCGAAGTGGACAGTATCGCGTATTATCAGATTTCCAATCCAGAACGCGCCATTTACGGGGTTGACAATGTCATTGTGGCTGTCAACCAGTTGATTCGCACCGTCTTGCGCGATGTTATCGGCAATACAACATTAGAACAACTCCTGAGCGGGCGCGAAAATATCAATAAAAAATTACAGCATGAGGTCTCGAACGCCAGTGGTGATTGGGGCATTTCGATTCGCCGCGTTGAGTTGCAGGCTGTCACACCACCACCAAGCTATGCGGAAGCGATGCGAAAAGTTTCCGAAGCGGAATTATCAAAAAAAGCAGCGATTACTGCTGCTGAAGGCAAGCGCGAAGCTGCCCGACTTGAGGCACAGGGCGAAGCAGAGCGCATTTCCCTTGTCTATGATGCGATTCATAAAGGCAGACCAACTGAAGACCTGTTAAAAATCAAATATCTCGAAGCATTGGCGAAAATTGCCGATGGACAGGCGACAAAAGTGTTTATGCCATTTCCAATGACATCTGTCACTGGCAGTGGTAGTGGCGATTTCTTCCAACAGGGACTGAGCCTGGCTGCCGGAATTGATGCATATAACAATCAGCAAGGAGGGAACTCCTCAAAGCCCCCAACGGCTGTCGAGGAAAAAACGGAGCTTATTGCTCCTGTGGCAGCAGAACCTGAGGAGAAACCCTTCACGCAGCGAGGGTATAAATTAACCTCTCAGGCACTTTTAGAATTGCGGAAAGCGGGCATCACTCCGGATGTGCTGACTGAATTAAAACGAATCGAAGGACAGCCGATGCTTCGCCAGCGATTTGAAAGCGAGATTGCGCGGATCGTCGGCAGCAATAAACATCCCTATTACGATGTCATCATGAAACACTCTCAGGAAATTCAAGTTAAAAAACAAGCCTGACAGGAATTCCCTGTCGGGCTTATTCTTTTTGCAATTCTTGAAAGAGATGTCTTTGTTTGCATACAACACTCATCAACGTTTTATTTGAAACGCATTCTTGTTCAGCATCTACCATCATCACCAATAACAAAGAGGAGAAAGGAGCGAATTGAGGGCGAGCCGTTCGAATTCGTTCCTTTCTTTAATTTGGTGCAGTTTTGTGAGGTGCTGAATGTCTTTTTGTATTTCCTATGAAACAGATCAAAATCAATATAGATAAAATTTCTGATTTTGACCTGAAACTTGCCAAAAACCCTCGCGTGATTGCGGCTATTGATGAAATCCTCTCTTTATCGCTCGATGAACGCACTGTTCGTCTTCACAACTTACGGCAACAAATTGCCGATGGAAAAGCAAGTCTGTTCGAAGAACGGGTCTTAACCAGATTATTGGAGCAGCGCACCGCAGAATGGATCAAGCTGCTTCAAAAAAATCTGTCTATAATTGAACAGGAGTTGCAAAAACGCCATCCCCCGCAGCCTCCGGCCTTATCGTTCGATGCTGAAATGCCTGAAGTCAGCGAATCGCCATCAAAAGTGCAAGAGACATCTCACGCCGAATTACTCGACTTTCTTGCCACGCAAAAACCGCCAACGCCACGCATCCCGTCCAATATTCGGAAAAAGTCGCTCCCGAAACAGCAAGAATCATTCCTTCGCCGCCACGCCAAAGACGTAATATTGGCGTCACTTGCGGGAATATTGTTGATCGGGGCGTTTCTCTACGCACTCTTCTCGCAACCAGAAGCGCCAACTATCGAAACGTTCGATCAAGAAGCGCGGCACGAATCGCCTGAAGTGAAAGCGATCCATGAAGAAATCCAAAACAGATACGACGCGGCGGCGTATCAACTTCGTTTCGGATCATTCGAAAACGGCAAGCGCATGTTGCTTGAACTGGTGAAAGAGTATCCAACCGGCGAACATGCGGAAAATGCGTATGTCTTGTTAGGCGATGTGTATCGCCAACGGCAACGCGACCCGGATCAGGCACTAAAATACTATCAACTCGCGCTTGAGAAATTTCCCTCGAACCCTCAAACCGGCATGACACAATTGAAGATGGGCTTTGCCTATGAAGATTTACACGACCTCCCTCAAGCAAAAGAGTTCTATCGGCTACTTGTCAGCCGGTATAGCGATACGAGCAGGGTCGGTCAGGCGGCGCGAGCTCGCCTTGCCAGTCTGGAAAATACGCGCCAATAACGCCCAATACGCTTTTATCCTTTAAAGCGCTCTATTCAGGCCGTTTCCCCGGTTCAATCCCCTGACGTTTTAAAAATTGAATGATCTCATTAAAAATGCCGCGAAACACCTGCACTTCGCGTTCATCTAAGGCGGCGCGGCTGAAAATGTTCCGAATCGAACGCATAATTCCCCGGCTGGTCTGGCTTTTGAAAAATTCGATCTCCCACAACGCCGTTTCGATCTGCTGGAACATCCCTTCTAACTGAGCATGATCCGCCGGAGGAAACGTGCGTTTCCCTTCGCGAATCTGAAACGGCTGTTCCTGCGCGGCGAGCGATAATTCGTAGGTCATCAGCAGCACCGCCTGCGCCAAATTCAGCGAACTGTAATCAGGGTTCGTCGGAATCGTGATATAGGCGTCGCACAGCGTCAAGGCGCTGTTCGGCAGGCCGGAATCTTCGCGTCCGAATAACAGCGCGATCTTGCCCTGCGCTGCTCGCTCTAAGAGAACCGGACACGCTTCGCGCGGAGGCATGACCGTATAATTCGCTTTCCGCATTCGGGCCGTCAGGCCGACCGTATAAGAAATATCGCGCAACGCCTCTTCTAACGAGGAGAAGCGTTGGATCGCCCGAATTTCCTGTTCGGATCGCGGCGCGGCCACGCTGATGCGCCAGAGATCGTCGGCGGCAGGCTCGATCACACGAAGATGAGACAAGCCCATATTTTTCATCGCCCGCAGCGTCGTGCCGATGTTGATCGGGTCTTTCGGTTCATACAAAATTACAACCACATTCGAAAGAATTGCTGGAATCATGGGAAATCAAGCTTACCCCTGACAGGGTTTCAAATCCTGTAAGGGGTGATAAATAAAAATCGCTAAATAATTTGCGTGACACAGAGATACAAGCCAGCCGCTATCATAATCAAGGCAGTCACGCGCCGCGCCCAGTGTTCGAATGCGCTGAGTTTATCAAAAACCCTACCAATCCGATTGGCGGAAAACGCCAGCAAAAACGCGAAGGCTAACACCGGAAGGGCTGTCCCAACGCCATAGAGTGACGGCAGGAGAATCGTTGAGCCGCGCTGCATCGCCAAACCGAACAAGCTGCCGAAAAACAGTCCGGCGGAAATCGGGCAAAACGACAGCGCAAACACAATCCCCATCAGCCCCGCGCCCCAAATGCCCGCCCGTTCGATTCGCGCTTGCAGCAGGTCGTTCATCAGGCCGCCGCCGAAATTCAACTTGATAACGTCCAGCAGCAACACGCCGAACAGAATCAGGCCGGGGCCGAGCAGATAGACCATATACGTTTGCAAAAACATCGCGACCGGCGAAATCAACTGCGTGCTTGAGACCAAGATCGCGCCTAAAATCGAATAGGTCAGCATCCGCCCAAGCATATAGAGCATTCCGGCGGAAAAAACATATCCGGCGCGTCCGACTTTCCGCCCGATAAAGGAAATCGCGGTCAGATTCGTGGCGAGCGGACACGGGCTGATAGAGGTCAGGATGCCGAACCAGAGCGCCAGCCCCATATCAACGAGAAGCGGATTCATCCTATTTCCCCTCCAAATAGGCGGAAACTTCTTGCTGCACGTACATCGTGAACGCTTTCTCTTGCATGAGTAATTGCCAGACTTTCTCCAAATTTTTCCAGCGCCGCTCTTTGCCGTCAATCACTTCAGACACAATGACGGATTTGGTGTACAATTGATAATCCTTGATAAAGTGCTGATTCTCAGGCGTTTCGACGTTGATGGCGTTGAACTCAAGCACGCCGCTTTCCAATTCTTTTTTGAATCCGTTCACGATGGCAAAATTTGTCAGTTCTTCAATTGTCTTACAAGATGGGCAGCGAGCCGTACCATGAAAATAATAGACCTTGATCGTTTTCGTCGGCGTGGCTGCAACAGGCGCAGGCGTAGTGTCGGCGGGAGCGATCGTCGCGACAGCAGCAGCGGGACGCAATTCCCAGCCCTGCGGCGATTTTCGCGCCGCCTCGTCGCGCACCCGCGCCGCAAGTTGCTGCGGGCCAAGCTTGTCGAGCGCGTCGGGGCAGCCTTGCGCTAAGCAGGCTTGAACGCGTGCGGCGATCTCGACGCCTGTCGTTTCGAACGATTGAAATCCGACATTCCCCCAGTTGCCGATAAAGGTGAGCGGCACACTGGCGGCGTTGATGTGATTCGCCTTCGCTAATGCCTCCGCTAATTTGGCGAATTCAGGGTTATTCCAGACTTCGAACAGGCGGATTTCCAACTGGGGGTAATCGTGTTGCAATACGTCGAAAAACATTTTTTCTTCTTCGCAATGCGGGCAGCCGTCGCCCCAGAAGAGATACAGGACTGGCGGTTCGGCGGCAACGGCTGGCGTCAATGCCGATATGAGAGACAATAATGTCAGGGATATGATGCAAACAAAGCCGAAAAGATATTGGCGGGACATGAGACGTTTTTTCATAAGAGATTCCTTTTTATTGATGGTTATAAACAAGTCCTTTGACTGAACACGCATTACATTCGAACTGCAAGGTGACATGCGTAATCTCATGCAACTCATGCAGTTTCTCTTCGATCTGCCGAGCGATTTGCTGACATTGGCTGACCGGCATATCCGCGACATCCACATGGGCTTCGAAATGAATATCCTGGTCGTTCATGCGCCAGACATGCACGTGATGAATATTCTGGACGCCCGGCACAGTTTCAAGCGCTTGCTGCACCTGTGGGAGCGAGATGTCGGACGGCGCGCCCATCAGCAGCACGTTGACAGCCTCTCTGACGATGGCGAAGCTTTCGTAAATAATATAGGCGGCAATGATGACCGTCAAGAGCGGATCAATCCAGGCGATGTCAAAGAAGTAAATCGCCAGCCCGCCGATAATGACCGCGACGCTGGAAATCGCATCCGAAAACAGATGCAAATAGGCTGCGCGGATGTTCATGTTTTGCTGCGAACCTTGCCGCAGCAACAGCGTTCCGATCACATTCGCCACAAGCCCAGTCAGCGCGACAGCGATCATCAGGCCGCCGGCAATCGGTTCCGGCGCGCGAAAGCGATGATACGCTTCTTCGAACAGAAACGCGCCGATGCCGATCAGCGTGGCCGAATTCAAAATCGCCGCCAGAATTTCCGCCCGTTTCAAGCCGAAGGTATAACGTTCGGTGTTGGGGCGAGCGCTGAGTTTCATGGCGATGTACGTGATAATAATCGCCACGCCATCGCTGAGATTGTGGAGCGCATCCGAAATCAGCGATAAACTCCCTGACAGAATGCCGCCCACGATCTCAACGACCGTGATCAAAAGATTCAACAACACCGTCACGAATAAGCTGGTCGTTGAGGTTGATGGTTCTGCGTGCGTATGCGCCATAGCATATCATCCTCCATTCGAATCTACCGCGAGCGTCAAGCGATTTGCCAGACACTCATCAGGTATCTCGACGCTCTTGCAATAATGAACGCGCTTCGTTGCTAATACGCGTCAGGCGCTCTTCCGTGACTGGCGACTGGCCTTTTATCATGCCGATCTCTTTCAGGTTCATATGTTTGAACGTGGTTATTCCTGCCTGTTCAAGCGTCGCTTTAGCGCAATTGAGAGGGCAGCCGTCAATCGCGAGAATCTTGCCCGCCGACCTGGTCGAGGCGAGAATGCCGCTGACGCGCCCGCCGATTCCGGCGAGGCAATACATTTTGCCGATGCCAGCGGCAGTCATTTGCCGCGCAGCCTGATCGCTTAACGCGCCGACATCGGAGCCGCCGGAACAGGGAAACAACAACGCGGGAGAACTGCTGCATTCGCACTCGCACGAGGCGGTTTGAGTTTGCGGAGTACAACAACCGACATTCGTTTCTTGTGCGGTCATAAAAAATTCCTCCTTGTCTTATGGTTATTTGTAATGACACGACAGGTTATGGTCAGGAAAAGCTGTCAGACGCCTTGAAGGTGTGTGACATATCTGTCCATAACGTTCTGTGTCAATACAGTTATTTTTTAAACCAATGCTGAGTTTTCAAACAGATTTTGACAAGCATCAACATCACCGGCACTTCGATCAAGACGCCGACGACCGTCGCTAACGACGCGCCGGACGAGAGGCCGAACAGCATGGTTGACGTGGCAATCGCGACTTCGAAATGGTTGCTCGCGCCGATCATCGCGGCAGGCGCGGCATCGGCATACGGCAGTTTCAGCAGTTTCGCGGCCCAATAGCCTAAAGCAAAAATCAAGCAGGTCTGAATAAACAGCGGGATTGCGATCAACACGATGGACTGCGGCTGCGTCATGATGATCTCGCCTTTGAAGGAAAAGAGCAACACTAACGTCAGTAAAAGCGCGGCAATCGAAACCGGCGTCAACACATGCAGAAATTCGGTTTCGAACCAGACCAATCCTTTGTGCTGAATAATCCATTTGCGCGAGAAATATCCGGCAATCAGCGGCAGCGCGACATAAATTGCGACCGACAGCAGAATCGTCTGCCAGGGGATCGGCATGGCGTTGACGCCGAGCAGGAAACCGCCGAGCGGCGCATAGAGGACGAGCATCGTCAACGAGTTAATCGCCACCATCACGAGTGTCAGGCCGTCATTCCCTTTCGCGAGATACCCCCACATCAAGACCATCGCGGTGCAGGGCGCAATGCCGAGCAAAATCGTGCCGGAAATGTAGCTGCGCCAGAGTTCCACCGTTTCGCCGGATTTGAGGATTTCCGTGCCAGGAATAAATCCTTTGAACACGTAGCCTAAAAAGAACGACGCAATCGCGTACATCGTAAACGGTTTGATGGCCCAATTCACAAACAAGGTTAATAGCACCGGTTTCGGCGTCTTTCCAGCTTTTACGACCTCGGCGAAATCAATTTTCACCATGATCGGATACATCATGAAGAACAAACAGATCGCAATCGGGATGGACACCTGATAGAGCGACATGTTGTCCAGCGTTACCGCTACGCCCGGCGCAATGCGCCCCAGAATAATTCCGCCGACAATACACAAAAAGACCCATAACGTCAGGTACTTTTCAAAAATCGAGAGCTTCTTTTCTTTTGCCATCATAGCCTCCTTTTATTCCTCGTCCAGCACACGGCGGACATCAGCCACGCATCAGGTGCCTTTGGGGTGTTTCTCAGCGCACTGACAGCCGCCGGCGCGTTTTGCGTCCAGAATCTGCTGTAAAATTGTTGACTTGCCATGTTCAGCCGCGTCGCGGCGAATATCGCCAGAGGTGTACTGAAAACAATAGCAGATCATGTCATCATCTCTCGTCATCATGCCTGTTCGAGCTCCTTTGCCCAGACAGGAAGCTGTTCATCCAGCCAGGCTTTGATCTCATCCCGCGTCTGGCAGAACGCGGCCAGTTTTTCTTCATCCGTTCCTTCAACATTCGACGGATCAACAAAACTCTTGTGTATCACCTTCTTTCCTGGAAAAAATGGACAGGTTTCTTTGGCGCTGTCGCAGACAGTTACGACGACATCGAACATCTGCCCTTGAAACGCCGCCACCGTTTTCGAGGTCTGATGCGTAATGTTAATTCCAGCGGCGGCCATTGCTTTGATGGCAAGCGGCTTGACAAACGTCGCTTCTGTCCCCGCGCTTTTAGCGTCCCACGCCTCCCCGAAATAATGGTTGACTAACCCTTCCGCTAATTGCGACCGGGCGGAATTATGCGTACAGATAAATAGAATCGTGTGTTTCATCGTGATGCCTCTTCGTTCCTAACGCGGGCTTGCTGTCGGAGTGTTTTCAACAGTGCCATAAACGCCTCTTGTTTTGGAAATTCGATTGCATTGGCCGGACAAATGTTCGCGCATTCCGAACAACCCACCATGCAGCCATACGGATTGACGACCGTGAATGTTCCATCTTGTTCCTGATACACACCATGCTGACAGAATTCCACGCATTTGCCGCACCCCGTGCATTGTTCCGCATGAATTGTCGGATACCAGGGAATCTGCTCCCGTTGAAGTTGTCCGGCCATTTCACTCGCCTCCGTTACGCTAACAACGCTTTGATTTCGTCCACGCTCGGCACTTTGCCAGCGACTTTGACCACGCCATCCACCGCTAATCCTGGCGTCATGGCCACGCCGAAACTCATAATCTGATTAATGTCGGTCACTTTGACAAGCTGATATTCCATGCCGAGCGCTTTGGCGGCGGCTTCGGTATGTTCGGCGAGTTTTTTGCATTTCGGGCAACCAGTTCCAAGAATTTGTAATGTTTTCATGAGTTTTTCGCCGCGAGAACGCTGCCGGAAGTTCATCTCCCGACAGATTCACCGGCTTCTTATTTGTATTTGTTTTGTTGATATTGCAAAGCTGTCAGACACGTTAAAAGTGTCCGACATCTCCCATCTTCGCGCTATTTCTGAGCGTCGAAACTCTTCACGTCGAAATCTGCGTGACGCAATATTCGCGCAAGCATCTCCGCAATCAGCAGAAAGACGGGGAGCGTGATCAGGGTGCGCAGCAGTGAAAATTTCCATCCTAAAAAGCCGACTTCGAAGGTCAGCATCGGAATTTTCATGCTGGAAAACGCCCCAAGATAAATAAAAATGTTTCGGATGCTGCTCCCTTTTTTCCAGAGGATTGCAGCCACCGGAAACGCGCCGTACAACGGCCCGCCCTGAAGCATGGCGAACAGAATGACCATCGCCGCGCCTTTGACGCCGGAGTCCTCGCCGATATGCCGTTGCAGCGCTTCTTTCGGCACCCACACATCGAACAGGCCGATCAGCACGAACATGCACGGCAGAAAGGCGAGCGCCTCAAGGCTGAAATCGAAAAAGTTAGCGACGATCTTGTCGCCGCCGCCGAAATCCAGCATTCTGGAAACGACGATAAACAGGGCGAACGCGATGACGACCGCATACGCTTTCAGCAACGCGAACGCTTTTTTCATAGCAGCCCCCCCATGATGACGCCGATCAGCAACGCCCCGAACAAGCTGAAGGCGTTTCTCATCAGGCTGACCTTGACGCCGAAATATTTGATTTCAAGAGGCAGCGTCAACACGCCGACCATCATCAGCGTCGTAATAAACACCGCGATCACGCTATACGAGACGCCGTTGCGAAGCAGCATCGCGCCCAGCGGATAGGAAATGAAGCCGGGAATCAGCGCAATCGAGCCTAAAATCGCAGCAATCGCCATGCCGGAAATCCCGGACTCTTTGCCAAGATATTTGATCAACGTTTCTTGCGGAATCAGGCCGAGAAAGACGCTGACAAGAATGATGATCGTGAGAAACGACGGCAGAAGTTTCAGCAGCATCTTCACGCCTTTTTGCACGCCCTGCCAGGTTTTTTGTCTATTCGCCAGCGCCGAAACTGCCACGATAATAACCGTGATCAGTAAGGTCAGAAAGCCTTTTTCCATACATCTCCATTTCGAGTAGGGGCGTTCAATTGAACGCCCCTACGAAGAACAATTTTTCTCACCCTTTTAATTTTTGGTATAATCCTGTCAACTTTGATTGATACAGATTTTTGATTGCCGTCTCATCCTCGCCTAAGGGCTTGACCGGCACTAAATCCATGACCTGCGCGGGCGTCAGGCCGGATTCGAACATCGTCGCCGCTGCGCCATTGACCATGGCGGCGATGCCGTGTTGCGCGTCCTGCGGGGACAAGCCGAAAGAACTGGCAAGTTCCAGCAATTCATACAACTGAAACCACAAATAGGTCGGCCCCATCGCCGTCAGAATCGCATAGGCTTCAAGGTGTTCTTCCGGGATGTCCGGGCATTGTCCGAGAACAGTCAAGAAGGCCAATAATTCCGCTTTTTCCGCCGCTGGAATCGCCGGAGAAAAAATCACCGGATTGTAGCCGCGATTCACGATGGACGGCGCGTTCGGGTTCATGCGGACAATCCGCTGAAAGCCGCCGAGCATGGTCGTCAGCGCGGCGAGCGGAATTTTCGGCGACAGCGAAATCAGAATGGCGTCGGTTTTCAAAACGCCTGCCAATGGCGCAAGCGTCTCTTTCATCACCGGCGGATGTAACGCCGCAAAGACGAGATCGCAGGCCGCTGCTTGCGCGTTATCGTTCACAGTGGCAATTGTCGGAAATTCCTGTTGCAGTTTGCGCAACGCCTCCTGATTCGGATCGCTCACGATAATTTGCCGCGGCAATTTGCCCGCCTTGTTCCATCCGCCTAGCATAATTCGAGTCACTCTTCCACTGCCGATAAAACCGATTGATTTGTTCATATTTTTTATTAGGAAAAGCTGTCAGACACCTTGAAGGTGTCTGACAGCGATGTCCATACATTTACGCAATTGCTCCATACAGCATGCCTGCCAGAGTTGATAAGACGACGACTAACACAACGAATACGACAGTCTTTTTGGTTCCCATAATGCTGCGAATGACTAACATGCTCGGCAACGAAAGCGCCGGGCCCGCAAGCAGCAGCGCCAACGCCGGCCCCTGCCCCATGCCGCTGCCGATCAGTCCTTGCAGAATCGGCACTTCGGTCAAAGTCGCGAAGTACATAAACGCCCCGAACACCGAGGCAAACAGATTCGCGCCGAGGGAATTGCCGCCCACCAATCCGCTGACCCACGCGGACGGAATCAGCCCTTCCTGACCGGGGCGGGCTAATAAAATTCCAGCGACAAGAATGCCGCCGAGCAAGAGCGGCAAGATTTGTTTGGCAAACCCCCAACTCGACGCGAACCATTCTCCGGCTTCGCCTTGATCGGGGCTGATTGACGCTGAAAATCCGATGATCGCTGCTGAAAACGGCAGCAACGGCTCATGCGGAAAGAGCAGCGCGATGATCGCGGTCGCGATTGCCGTCACGGCCATTTTCCACCAGGCAATCCCAAACCAGATGACAAGTAATGCGGCGAACAGCAGCGCAGCCAGGCTGGTGATGATCCATTTCGCCGAATAGATTGCAAACCATAGCCCCGTTGTCTCTACTGGCTTGCCCCAATTTGCGAATACTAAAATGACGACCATCGTCGCGAAATAGACGGCAGTTTGCCAGAGCGGGCGCTTGACCTCCGGTTCGGGCATCGCCATCTGCGCGGTCGCTTTGGCGATCTCTTCTTTGCGAAAGATGAAATGCATCAACAAGCCGATAATCACGCTAAAGGCAATTGCGCCGACCGCCCGCGCCACGCCGAGTTTCAGCCCAAGAATCCGCGCCGTCAAGACAATCGCCAATACATTGATCGCCGGGCCGGAATAGAGAAACGCCGTCGCCGGGCCGAGCCCCGCGCCCATGCGATAAATTCCGGCAAAGAGCGGCAGCACGGTGCAGGAGCAGACGGCAAGAATCGTGCCGGAGACCGACGCGACGCCATACGCTAAAACTTTATTGGCCCTCGCGCCGAGATATTTCATCACCGACGCCTGACTGACGAAGACGCCGATGGCTCCGGCGATAAAAAAGGCTGGCACGAGGCAGAGCAGCACATGTTCGCGGGCGTACCATTTGACAAGGTGAAACGCCTCTAACACGGCGTTATCGAAACGCGGCGTGCCGACCGGAAGGTAAAAGGCAAGAAGAAATATTCCGACAATCACTAACAACGCTTTCCATTCATGTTTCCATTCCATATATTGTTCCTCTGTGCATATTTGGCAAAACTACCAATTATTATTGTAAAAAAAATGTAATTATTTAGGAGCGCCAAAGCTTGCTTTGGCAACGCGACGAAGTCGCGTTAAAAATGACAGAATTTCGCTCATTCGGGCGGCCAAAGCAAGCTTTGGCACTCCTAAGACCTAAATAATTACAAAAAAATATAACAATTTACGTAGTAGTGCGGGGACGCAGCCCCGCGCTACCGAGACTACCGAGACAAAAGGCGGGTTCGTTCTTGCATGGTTGTCTGCATGACATCCTCAATGCAGCCGAAAAAATTCAGGATGCACGGACAGCGCAATTGATAATAGACTGTCGTGCCGCGTTTGTCATCTTTCACGATTCCGGCCTGTTTTAGAATGGAAAGATGCTTCGAAACGGTGGACGTATCCGCGCCGATCATCTCGGTCAATTCACACACGCAATATTCGTGCTTCGATAATTCTTCGACGATAAACAAGCGCGTGGGGTGCGCTAACGCCTTGACGATCTGCGCCCGCATTTCAAATCTTGCTCTGGTATCTGCATCCATAAATTTTTTCTCCTGTCATTTTCTTATTTGGCAATTTAACCAAATAATGAAATTTGTCAAGTAAAATTTATATGCCAAGAAAAATTCTTCATGACCACTTTGCAAAATCTCTCATTATTTGCTCTGAGAGAATGAAAAGAGGTTGACAAATTTGCCGAATTTTTCAACCGTTATCCCAACGGTTACAGAGAGTTGTCAGAGGATCGCATTGCTAAAGACTCGTATTATCAGGAGGGAATCATGAGCGACGAATTGAGCAAAGAGGAATTGCTAAAAGAATTGGCAGACCGCATGAAAGAGATTGAAGCGACAAAGGCGCAACTGTGGGAGTCCGGCAAATATGAGCCGCTGATGGAAGGGGAGTACTGGGATTGTCAAATCGTGATGCGCCAAACTGAGCAAGGCGAAAATGCGGATGTCACCGACTTGCTCCAGAAAAAACATGACGGCCTGATCGCGGCGCAGCAGCAAATCCATAAAGTTGCCGAAAAAGAATGAACCATCTGACCAAATCCCCTCCTGGGAGGGGGAAGGGGTGGGTAAAACATTATGCTTGATTTTACCCTGCTGCAAAAACAACTGAATGAGATGGTGTTCGAGCAAAAGTCGGCGCGGCGCAAATATGACGAAAAAGTCGCGATTGCGCGGGACACGTTGGCGGCGTGGTCTGTCCGCTCGCAGGAATTGTTAGAAAAATTAGATAGCTGCCGCACGTCGTGGCTGTTGGCGGACGACATCCGTGAGCCGCTCAACACGCGCCACGCCGCGCCATCGCCACCCAAAGCACATACCGTCATTGCGACCGACGGCTCGCAAATCTTTCCGGATCGGCACGAACTCAGCGCGTGTCATCTCATCAACATCGGCATGATCGTGCTGCATTACGGCAGCGGTGAGCGCCCGACGTTGACCAATCATCCTCTGCTGTTTTATCGCGATCAGGACACCTACCGGCAATGGAACGGTAACCGGATTCCGGTCAACGCCGATGTGATTTCCGCACTGCGCGGCGCGTTCGAAATTCAGGAATTGACGCAATACGCTGACGAAGCGGTGCGTCAGCGCCGCACAGTGGCTGCGCTGACGGACGGCACGTTGATTCTCTGGACGCTGGAAGGGAAACCGAAAGAGTTTCAGCGGGAAATTCTGAATTTTTATCTGACGAGTTTCGAGCAGTTCCGCCTGTTTCAGACGCCGATTATGGGCTACATCAGCCAGCCGACCAGCGCGGATGTCATTCATACGCTGCGCGTCGCGCTTTGCCCGGAAGAAGTCACGAACTGCGATCAGTGCCCCTACAAAAACACTGATGCTGAATTGCCGTGCGAGCCGATTGCCGGAGTTAACGACGCGATTTTATTCGCAACAATCCTGCGTCACGGCGAGCGTTCCACCACGTTCAAAAGCCGTTCGGAAATTCTCTCTGAATATAAACAGCATACCGTGTACTTTTTTTATCTGAATGTCGGCGCGGAAATTGTCAGAATCGAGATTCCGAAATGGGTGGCTTATACGCCGGAATTACTGCATCTCGCCCATGCGATTGCCTACGATCAGGCGCAGAAAGGGCAGGGCTATCCGGTCAGCCTGGCAGAAGCGCATGAACAGGCCGTGATTCGCGGCAACGAGCGCGAACATTTCTACCGCATGATTGAACATCTCTACGTGCGGGAAGGGCTGGAAGTCGCAATCTCCCGCAAATCCTTCAAAAAGCGGAATGTCGCCATCTGAACGGATGAAATATACATGAAATTGTCACGGGAAGAGCATAAGACACGCTTGACCAATGCGCCTTCAGAGGAGATATCGCCGCAATTACTCCTTCAATCCATTAAAGACGCGCACGAAGAGATTCTCCTGCTGCGGGGACGGCTTGCGGAGTATAAATGGCTCGAAGAGGCGTTGCGCGAACGGACGCACGAGCTAAACGAGCGGATGAAGGAACTCGACTGTCTGTATGCCGTTTCTTCGTGCCTGATGAATCATCGCCTCTCTTTTGGACAGATGATAAACGCGGTTATCAAGGAAATGCCGCGTGGCTGGCAATATCCGAAAGCGACCTGCGTCCGCATTGTTGTGGGTGACAGCGAATTTGCCTCTCGAAATTTTCGACGCACTGAAACACGACAAAGCGCCAATATTCGCATTGACGACCGAACCGAAGGAGAAGTGGAAGTTTGCGTGCTGCCGGAATTGGCGCAGGGTCAACCCTTGACGATGTTACATGAGGAACAAGCGCTGTTGAATATCATTGCGTTGTGGCTTGGGGAAATGCTCCGATATAGAACTGAAACAAAGAAAGGATAGGATTGCGTTGAAGATGCCATTTGCGCAGGTGTTTTCAAGGTAGTTCACTCGCGCTGTTATGGAAAAACGAACTATCTATATCACCGAATTCGATTTAGACCGCTTAGACTCACTGATTAATACGAGCAATTTGGGCAAATTAGATAAACAGCATTTGCTCGAACTAAAAACGGAGCTTGATCGCGCCGAAATCGTCTCTCCGCAAGAAATTCCGGCAGACGTGATCACTATGAATTCGCAAGTGCGCCTGCATGATTTGGATTCCGGCGAAGAAATGGTTTACACGATTGTCTTCCCGTATGAGGCCAATATTCAGCAGAACAAGGTCTCCATTCTTGCGCCTGTCGGCGTGGCGTTAATCGGTTATCGCCTCGGCGACGTGGTGGAATGGCCGATGCCCGGCAAGGTGCGCCGATTGGAGATTAAAGAGATTCTGTATCAACCCGAAGCTGCAGGCGATTATCACCGGTAGAATTATGCTCCTGTTAATCGCCCTGCTTATTATTGCCGCCGTCTTTTCGACTAAAATCACGAGCCGTTTTGGCATCCCGATTCTCCTGCTGTTTTTAGGGCTGGGGATGTTAGTGGGCAGCGACGTCCTGAATCTGATTTATTTTGACGACGCCGTACTCGCGCAGCAGATTGCCAATATCGCGCTTATTTTTATTCTGTTCGAAGGCGGATTCAAAACCCGACGCAGCACATTGCAAATGGTGCTTGGACCGGCGTTAACCCTCGCCACAGTGGGCATCGCGATCACGGCGCTGACGCTGGGACTGCTGATTTATTGGCTGACGGACTTTCGTTTGACGTATGCCCTCATGATTGGCGCGATTATCTCGTCCACCGATGCTGCCGCCGTGTTTATGATGCTGCGCCAGCATTCGATTCGACCGACGGTGGCGGCCACGTTAGAAGTCGAATCGGCGGCCAATGATCCTGCGGCGATTCTGCTCACAGTGCTGTTCATCCAAATCTTAACGGGCGAGACGCAGCATTTAGGAGCGTTTCTCCTGAAATTTCTCTGGCAATTAGGCGGAGGAATCGGGATCGGCTACCTCGTCAGCCATATCGGGGTCTGGCTTTTTAATGCGTTAGATTCTGATAATCGCAGCGATTATCATGTGTTAAGCGTCGGTTTCAGTCTCTTTGCGTTTGGCCTGGCCGATGTCATTCATGCAAACGGGATATTGGCCGTCTTTTTTGGCGGGTATTGGCTGGGGAATGCCGAATTCAGCTATAAACGCGGAGCAAGCCATTTTATCGAAGGGATTGCCAATTTCAGCAATGTGGCGCTCTTTTTATTATTAGGCTTGCTCGTCTTCCCGAAAGATTTGCTGTCGGCCTGGAAAGAAGGCGCGCTAATCGCGTTGAGCCTGATTTTCATTGCGCGTCCCATCACTGTTTTATTGTGTACCAGCCTGTTCCGGTTTGATCTGAAAGAACAGCTGTTTATTATGTGGGGCGGCATTAAAGGCGCAGTGCCTATCGTTTTGGCAACGTACCCTGCCGTCTATGGCCTCGATCAAGGCCATTTTATTTTTCATGTCGTCTTTTTTGCGGTGGTGATGTCCTGTTTATTGCAGGGGACGACGCTGAGTTGGATCGCCGGAAAACTGCGCCTGCTGACGCCAACGCGCCCGAAATCGCTGTATTCGATTGAACTGCTCACCAAGCAACAGAGCGATGTTGACATGTTCGAAATCCAAATTGAAGAAACCGCGCAAAGCGTCGGGCGCTCCCTGAAAGAACTCAAACTGCCAAAAGAGGTGTTGATTAGCGCCATTGTCCGCGAGCGTCATCTTTTTGCGCCGAAAGGAGATACTGTGATCCGCGCTCACGATATTGTATTCGTGCTTGCGCCAGCGACTCAAATCGAGACGGTTTCAACGCAATTGAATCTGTAAAATAATGTAGAAATAAATTCGAGAGAGATAGACACTTCAGGAGCGCCAAAGCAAGCTTTAGCACTCCTAAATAATTACCGTAGAGAATTTGAAAGGAGTCCTATGACGATAGAAAGAAAAATCGCAAATATTTTTCACCTGACTGCGGAGATTCTTGTTGTCTTTGACAATTAATAACTGATGTTACGCAGCAGGTTCAATACAAATGGCCGCAAACTCCCCTCCTGGGAGGGGTTGGGGG
>DF820461.1:262764-267049 GCA_000739515.1 Candidatus Moduliflexus flocculans | reverse complement strand
GGTGGACACGAAGACGCCGCACAGGACACCACCCACCCCTTGCCCCTCCCAGGAGGGGAATTGTCGGCGGCGTTGCGTAACATCAGTTAATAAGGTATCTAAAGGAGCATTATTGTGGCAGAAGCCTATGTTGATGTAAAATATTTACAAGAAACTGCCGCAGCCCTCAAACAGTTCAAAACCCGAACATACGAGCTGATGCGCATTCAGCCCGGGCATGTCGTGTTGGATATGGGCTGCGGGCCGGGCGTGGATACCGTTCCAATGGCAGAATATGTTGGAACAACCGGGCGAGTTCTTGGCGTTGACAGCGACCAGGAGATGATCAAAAATGCCGATGAATATGCGCGGAAAATGCAGGTAAGCGAGCGCGTCGAACATCGCCTTGCTGATGTCGCGGCCTTGCCATTCGAATCGGGCGCGTTCGATGCGTGTCGGGCGGAACGCCTGTTTCAAGTGCTTCCCGCATCAGCCTGTCAGCCGGTGTTTGCTGAAATGTTGCGCGTCACCAAATCGGGCGGGTGGATCGTGGTCGCTGATACCGATTGGGCGACGGCTTCGATTGATTTTCCTGACGCCGCGTTAGAGCGGAAATTGATTCGATTTTTCGGCGAACATGTCAGGCCGAATGGCTACGCCGGGCGGCAATTCCTCCACATCATGACACAGCGCGGGCTGCAAGATGTCGAATTTCAGGTCTTTCCGAACGTGCAGCGGCAATTTACGCAAAGCCCGTTTGATGAATGGCTGCTGCGTGAAGCGTTAACGGCGCAAGCCATATCCCACACAGATGCGGATTTTTGGAAAACCACGCTCACGGAGCGGGAGGCTGCCGGAGAATTTTATGCGACTGTCAATATGGTGATTGTGGGGGGCAGACAGGCATAAATTTCTCTTGACAGATTCCTGTCCGTCCGCTCTTTTTCTGCTATGCACATCAATAATCACCAATGCCCGCACCTGCTTGTCATTGACGATGAAGAAGGCATGCGCCTTTCTCTCAAACAATTATTAGAAGCCAACCAGTTCATCGTCAGTACTGCCAGTTCTGCCAAAGACGGCTTGCAAGTCTTACAGCGCAGCAAGATCGATCTGATTATCTGCGATATTGTGATGCCAGATATGTCGGGCTTGTTATTCCTGTCAAAAATCGGGCAGACGATTCCGGTCATCATGATGACGGCGTTTGCATCCATCGAAACAACGCGCAAAGCCTTTAAATCAGGGGCATGTGATTATTTAGTCAAACCATTTGATGTTGATGAACTGCTGGTCGTCATCACACAAAATCTCCAATCCTTTCCGACTCAACCCGTTTCTGACAAACCTGAACGCTACCTGAAATCCAGTAATCGCTCCTATCGAAAAATCCTGGAGTTGGCTGAAAAATTCAGCGTGACAGACATGCCGATCCTGATTACCGGCGAAAGCGGCACCGGCAAAGAAGTGATTGCCACATATATTTACGAAACCAGCCGTCGCGCGGATCGCCCGTTTGTGCGAATCAATTGCGCCGCCATCCCGGAAACCTTGCTGGAAAGCGAATTATTCGGGTATGAAAAAGGCGCGTTTACGGGCGCGGCGAACAAAAAGATTGGGAAATTCGATGAAGCCGACGGCGGGACGCTCTTCTTAGACGAAATTGGCGATATGCCGCTCCAATTGCAAGCCAAGATGCTGCGCGTGCTTCAGGATTTCGCCTTCTATCGTCTTGGCGGGCAGCAAACTATTTCAGTAGATACGCGCATTATTGCGGCGAGCAATCAAAATCTCGATGAGTTGATCGCGCAAAAACGCTTTCGCGAAGACCTGTATCACCGCTTGAACGGCGTGCATCTGCGCATTCCGGCGCTGCGCGAGCGCCCCGAAGACTTCGATGATTTTGTCCGCAATTTTGTGACGCATTACGCCCGAAAATATCAGAAGCCGGTGACGCTGATTGCGGAAAAGACGATGCAGATGCTGCGCGGCTATAGCTGGCCGGGCAACATCCGCGAGTTGATGAACTGCATAGAGCGAGCAATTGTTGTCTGCGAAGAGCAGGAACTCCTGCCGGAACATCTGCCGGATCGCATTAAAACGACCGAAAAAGAAGGCGGACCAGAGATGACGCGCCCGGAGAGTCAGCCGCTTTATGATGACCATCGCGCGGCATTTCTTCGCAAAGTGATTCTGGAAGCGCTCGCCAAAACGAACGGAAACCGTTACGAAGCGGCCAGACTCCTGAATATCAGCCGAAAAACGCTGTATAATCGCATGAAAGAACTGGATATTACCTATGCCTTCAAGTAAGCCGCAGGCGGAGATATTAGCTCTTGAGGCCGTCACAGTTGATTTCGGCCATCTCGTCGGGCTTCAGCAGATTCATTTGCGCATTAATACCGGCGAAATTCACGCGATTATCGGCGATCACGGCGCGGGGAAATCCACGTTAGTCAAGGTCATCTCTGGCGTGCTTCCCAAAACATACGGGCGGATTATCTTCGACGGGCAGGTTTTGGAGAAACATTCGGCGCAGTTAGCCATCAAATTGGGAATTCACACCTTTTATCAGGCCGAAAATCTGCTCCCCAATATGACCGCTGTCGAGAATATTTTCTTGCGGCGCGAACTCAAAAAATTTCTGTTTTTTGCCGATGATAAAGCCATGCGCGAAAAAACGCAGGCGGTGCTGCAAGAGCTTGATATTCAAATTAATCCGAATATCCCGATTGCGTTTTTGCCGATTGCGCAGCAGCACTTTATCGAACTCGCCAAAATCGTCTGTTTTCCGTCAAAACTCCTGATTATTGACGAAATTTCCACCAATTTCCTGCCCAAAGATGTTGAAAAGCTGCATTACATTATTTCCATGCTGCGGCAAGGCGGCACGACCGTGTTGTATGTTTCCAGAAATGTGGATGAAATCTTCAATTTTGCCAATCGCGTGACCATCTTGCACAAAGGGCATCTTGTCGAAACGACCGATTTGTCGAACGTAGATAAACTCCAATTAGTTCAACTGACCTATTCTTCCATGTATAGCCGCGAACAATTGGAAAAAAACAATTTAGAATTGTTTTATCTGCACAATTTTAACCGGAGCATTATTCATAACCTGCCGATTCCCATTTTAGTGACAGATTCCAAAGGGATTGTCGCGCTGATGAATCGCCTATTTGCGAAAATGAGCGCCCTCCAGCACGCGGATGCTATCGGAAAACCTGTGCAGGAGATTTTGGAACTTCCAGATCGGCAGGCGGTCATCCCTAAACAGACAATTCGAAACCTTGAGCCGGAGCGGATGCACGGGGTGAAATTGAAACATGGCGATTCTCCGCAAGAGATTGATCTCTATGTCATCCCGTGCCTTGACGAAGATCAGGCATTTATCGGGACGATTTATCTCATCGGTCAGGCTGAGAGTGCTGGTTTCGAAAAACATATTCCCTATCACCCGCCGCTTGAGCCTCAGAAAACCCTCGCCGAAGTCGCCCATGAAATCAACAATCCGTTGGGAATTATGTTAAATTATCTGCACCTGATGAAAACCGGCAATACCGCCGAGCAACTTCAGATGAACGCAGGGATTATTGAGAAAGAGATCAAACGCATCAAACGGATTTTGCGGAATCTCACTGAGCAGAAAGACATTCCGACGCCACCATCCTTGCCGTCAGAGAAATACGCAAAGATTGATGACATTATTGACGACGTGGCGCTGCTTTTACAGCCGATGATGATGAATAATCAGATTCATCTGAACGTGTATGGCAGGCGAAATATTGGCTTGCAAATGGAGCCAGATTTACTCAAACAGGTCTTACTGAACATCATGTTGAATGGGATCGAAGCCATGCCGGACGGCGGCGAACTTGCCGTTCATCTTGGCAACGCCAGCATCCAGGAGCAGCGCTATATCAGCATCGCAATTACAGATGACGGCGTCGGAATTCCTCAAGAGCATCTCGCCAAAATCTTCGAGCCGTTTTTTACCACCAAAGATACCACCGAATCTCGCGGGCTTGGCCTCTCGCTCTGCCAGGACATCATTTTCCAGGAACATGGGGTTATTGAAGTCGAGCGCAGAGAACCTCGCGGCACGACCTTTCGCGTTCTCCTGCCGGATTCCGAGTAGGGGCGAACCCCTGTGTTCGCCCAAAACCTGTGTTCGCCCGAAACCTGTGTTCGCCCAAAAAAGCAGGGCAGACACAGGGGTCTGCCCCTACTTGCATTTACTCACTGATGTTACGCAGCAGGTTCAATACAAATGGCCGCAAACTCCCCTCCTGGGAGGGGTTGGGGG
>DF820461.1:171237-262658 GCA_000739515.1 Candidatus Moduliflexus flocculans | reverse complement strand
TGATGTTACGCAGCAGGTTCAATACAAATGGCCGCAAACTCCCCTCCTGGGAGGGGTTGGGGGTGGGGGGTGGACACGAAGACGCCGCACAGGACACCACCCACCCCTTACCCCTCCCAGGAGGGGAATTGTCGGCGGCGTTGCGTAACATCAGTTACTCATTCGGGTAACAATTCTACTCGAATGGGTAAATCTGGCATCAATTCATCGTCATCATCAATCTGCGAAATAATGCTGTAACGTATTATGATAAAAGTGTTTATAAATTTTTCATCATCGCGCCGAGCCGTTGGCACGTTCTATGCTGAGAGATATAAATGCGTGCTTACCTGAATAGAATCATCCCTCCTTGCTCAGAAGGTTCTTATGTTATTGCGAGCAGAACATATCTTTAAACATTTCGGCGGCGTACAGGCGTTAAAGGATGTCGGCGTCGAAATCAATGCCGGGGAAGTTCATGCGCTGTTAGGCGAAAATGGCGCAGGCAAAAGCACGTTAGGCAAAATTCTGGCAGGCGTTTACCCTCCCGATGGCGGCAAGATTTACTGGGACGACAAGCCGATTCATCTAACCTCCCCGATTGACGCACAACGACTCGGCATCAGCATCATCTTTCAAGAAATTGACCTGTTTTCAAATCTGACAGTGGAAGAAAACATCGTCGTTCGCAATCTGAATTTCAAAGAATCCTTGTTGGATAACAGCCGCCGCCGCGCGCAGTTTTGCCGCCCATTTTTAGAAAAAGTCCGACTGGGAAATATCCCCGGCAACCTCCTGTTAAGCGAGCTTTCGACCGGCGAAATGCAATTGGTCGCCATCGCCCGCGCCTTAAGCCTGAACACCCGCGTCATCGTGATGGATGAATCCACCAGTTCCCTGACTGATGATGCCGTTGATAACCTGTTCGAATTGATTCAAGAACTGAAACGTCATGGCGTGGCGATTATTTATGTCTCGCATAAAATGGACGAAATTTTCAGGATCGCCGACCGCGTGACCGTTCTGCGCGATGGGGAATTGGTCGGCACCAAAAAGACCAGCGAAACCACGATTGACGAATTGATCAAAATGATGGTGGGGCGGCATATTGACCAATCGCTCCGCTCGATCAGCCATTATACAAACGAAGAAATGCTGCGCGTCGAAAATTTGCGCACCTCGAAACTGAAAGACGTGAGTTTCGCCTTGCATCGCGGAGAAGTGTTGGGAATTGCCGGTCTGGTCGGCTCCGGGCGAACCGAAATCGGCGAGGCGCTGTATGGGCTGGATTCCATTCAGCGCGGCGACATCACGCTCAAAGGGAAACCCTATCAACCCCATTCCCCCCACAGATCAATCGAAGAAGGATTCGGCCTGCTGCCAGAGGATCGCAAGCTGTCGGGTTTGATGATGCAGATGGGCGTCTATGAAAACATGTCGCTCGCCGCGCTGAATCGGTTCAGCGCCTACGGCTGGATTAACGTCGGTTACGAATTCAGTCAATGCGATCAGATCGCGTCGAAAACCCTGCTCAAAGCCGCCTCGCCGAGATATCGCGTTGATTCCCTGAGCGGCGGCAATCAGCAAAAAGTTCTGCTTGGCCGATGGGTACTGGTTGATCCGGAAGTGATCTTTTTGGATGACCCGACGCGCGGCGTGGATGTCGGGGCAAAAGAGGATATTTACGGGATTGTCGAAAAATTGGCGGCATCGGGCAAGGCGGTCATGATGACCAGTTCCGAATTGCCCGAACTGCTGCGATGCTGTGACCGGATTATGGTGATGCATGAGGGGCGCTGCGCTGGCATTCTGGAGGTCGGCCAGGCGACGCAAGAGCAAATTATGGCGTTAGCAGCCACAGAGAACGGAGGAGAAGCGTCATGAAGGAATATGCTGTTGACACGAAACCGGCCCAAAATGCGACAGCCCGATCTGCTGATTTTTGGGCGCGATGCAAACGGTTCGCGATCAAACATCAAGGCTTGATTGTCTTGATTGTAATTTTTGTTTTAGCGATTGTATTCAGTCCCGTGAGTCGAAAGGGACACCTCATTTTTCTGACGCCCG
The DNA here is from genome assembly GCA_000739515.1 of Candidatus Moduliflexus flocculans. Taxonomy (GTDB): domain Bacteria; phylum Moduliflexota; class Moduliflexia; order Moduliflexales; family Moduliflexaceae; genus Moduliflexus; species Moduliflexus flocculans. The sequence goes on along the minus strand of DF820461.1, from coordinate 260,612 downwards.
GAAATTTGACCGATTTGGTGCGGAGCATGACGCCAGCGGCAGTGATGGGATTTGCGATGACAATGGTGATTATCACCGCCGGGATTGACTTGAGCGTCGGCAGCACGGTCGCGGTCTCCGGCGTGCTGGTCGCGATGTTGCTGCAATTCTGGAAACCTGCGTTAAGCATTCCCGCTCAAATTACGATTGCGATTGCGGCTGGCTTAGTAGTGGGGGCGTTCATCGGATTTTTACAAGGCGTGATCATCGCGTTTTTCAACATTCAGCCGTTTATTGTGACGCTGGCCGGGATGATTGGTTTGCGCGGCGTAGCGCGTTGGATCGTCAATAACGAGCGCGTAGGATTAGGTCTTGGCGACGATGTCTCCGGGAAATTCGGCAATTGGTTTTCCAGCAAGGAATTTATGCTCGGCTCGTTTTTAATCACGGCCTTAATTTTCGGCATTTTGCTCCATAAAACCGTTTTTGGCCGATACGTCCGCGCAATCGGCGGAAACGCTCAGGCCGCGCGCTACGCCGGGCTTCCGACCAGAAGCGTGCAGATCGGCGTCTATACGCTGATGGGATTAATGGCGGGATTCGCCGGAATTCTCATGACCGCCCGCACGACATGCGGCGATCCGAATACCGGCATCTCGATGGAATTGGATGTGATCTCGGTGGCCGCCATCGGCGGCACGAACATGGGCGGCGGGCTTGGCACCATTCCCGGCACAGTCATCGGCGCGTTAATCGTGGGCATTTTGACGAATATTTTAGGGCTGAATAACGTAGATTTCAATATTCAGAAAGTGATCATGGCGGTCATTATCATCCTGGCGGTCGCCTCGCAAAGACGCCAGAAAGAAGCGTAAACATTCCTTGCTCCGCGCCTTTCTAACAGGTCGGGAACATCTTCTTTCCAGGTCAAGGAAAGGCAAGAGCAAGGATAGTGATCGAGTTTAGGCGGAGTTAGCGATTCATCATGCGCCGCCTAATCTGGCGAAATACGTTCGCGAATGTGCGTATGACGCCATTGTAAGAGCCTGGAATCCAACAGATTGCAAGAGGAGTATTATCAGGCTTCCGGCTCAGAGTATTGCTCATCGGTTCAGAAGTCATTATTAACAGCACAATGTTGTTACAGCAACATCATCAGGAGGTTACAATATGTTGAAAAAATTATTGTCTCTCGGTCTGATCGTGGTCGTCGTCATGTTGGCGGTGAATTTGGCTTTTGCGGCAGACAAAAAATTAGTGATTTTCAGCCAGTGTAACTTTGGCGAGCCGTATCGCGCGGCGCAGAACAAACTGATGCAGGAATTATGGGCAAAAGAACCTGATGTCGAATTCCAGATTTTTGATGGTCAGGCGGATGCAGCTAAACAGATCAGCCAGATTGAAAACGCGATTCGCCAGGAACCGGATTTGCTAATCGTGGCGCCGCTACAACGCGATTCGTTGACCAAAGTCATGGGCGAAGCGGTGAAAGCAGGCATCCCGACGATCTGTTTGGAACGCGATTTAGTGGAACCGAACTGGACAACCTATATCCGCAGCGATAACCGCAAAATCGGCCAGCAAGCCGGACAGTATGTCGTTGATTTCTTAACCCAAAAGAATGGCGCTCCAAAAGGGAATGTCGTTGAAATTCAGGGCATGAAAGGCGTGGAAGGCGCATTAAATCGCCATGCCGGTTTCTGGGATATCGTCAGCAAATACCCGGATATTAAACTGGTGCATGACGCGACCGCCAACTGGTTTCAACCGGAAGCGATTGACCGGATGACCGAAGCATTGAACGCCGTTCCGGAAATTGACGTGGTCTATGCCCATAACGATCCGATGGCTTACGGCGCGTATTTAGCCGCCAAAGAAAAAGGACGCGAAAAAGAGATGATCTTTATCGGGATTGACGGCCTGGTGGATGAAGGGCAGAAATACGTCAAAGAAGGGATTTTAGCGGTCACGTTTGTCTATCCGCTCTGCGTGGATAAAGCAGTGGAAATCGGCAAACAAATTCTGGCAGACCCGAATTTTAAGCCTGAGCCGACCTATTTGATGGAATCCTCGATGGTCACGCTCGAAACGCTGCAAGGCAAATAACCAGCGCTTGCCTTATTGATGCTGACGGCGGAGAACGCCTGTTCTCCGCCGTTTTTACTTCTCCACTTAAACTCAAAACGTTTTGTTCTTGCCAATCTTTTCATTGTAAAAGAACCTCAAAGCCACTTTCTCAGTAACTATTTAACCTCTTCATGCAAGCCAATAGCCCTGCTCCTGCTCACCCAAAATATCGAGATCACAGTGTCCTACGTCGTCAGTTACAGCTAAATAACGTGAACTCAGGATAACGTTTTAGCCCCAGTGGGGCGAAATCTTATCAAAAACTCACGTTAACTGAGATGTTAGAAGAATAAATATGCTTAGATACATAATCTTCTTAATCGCTAAAAATATATTTTGGGCTCAAATTTTCCTTTACTTTTCCTAAAAACGTTATTTTTCTAAAAAAATCTTATCCGCAGATATATGAGATACGCTAAATATCTCATTTACATATCTTTTTCTATCAGAGAGCTATGACAATCAAAGATTTCATCAAATACCTCAATCGTAACATTGAACTTATTTCTTTTCTATTTGGACAACGCAAAAGTGGAGTTAAACGCGACCAAATTGAGCAAAGTTTGTTCGTTGAAAATAAACATCTCGATATACTCGTGAATAATGGCATCATTCAAGAGACTGGCGCGAGTATTCTTCGACTTAATGAGAGCATCTCCCGCTTTTTCGAGGATTTTTTGAATATCGGCGAACAGATTGATACGGCGTATATTGCTGAAGAAATCAAACGACTACATGAACATATTGGATTTTATTTTGAGGTGAGTGCTACTAAAGAAAAAGAGAAATACTTGGCGGAAATCAAGATCAATTTAGGGCGTCTGAACCGTGATATTGAACAGAATATCATCCGGCTACAGGCTAACATTGAAATCGTATACAAAACGGAACAGGATTTTAGCATTAAAGAAAAAAAACTTAATAATTATCGCCAAGATCGCAATCATATTTCCCAATTACTCACGGAAATTAGTTCAGGGATTTTTGACAGCGAGGGATGGAAAGTTTTGTCTTTAAATGCGTATGACGAAGAATTGGATAGAATTACATACCGATTGCAAGTGACAATTAGCGATGCCTCTATCAACCTGATTAAGATTCAAGAAGATATTATCGAATATCTCCGACGCATCAAATACCATAGTGAGGTTTTTAAGAAAATCCAGCGTTTAAAAGCCTTAAAAGACCGACATGAATTAGAATATAAAACAAATTTGCTTGAGATTATTCGAGAAGAACATAGTTTCCTTTTACAAAAAGATTTTCGGTTTAATACGAGATTCCCATTAGATGTGTTAGATGATGATGCCAGTTTGGAACTCATCAAAAAGGCGGCAAGTAAAATTCGTAGCGGTATAACCCATCAGGTACAACCTGCTCCAGCTATTAACGAACAATATCTTTCTACTGTTACTGAAGAAGAAATCATACCTAATTTTGAAGCCTTACAAGAGGCATTTGGGCATAGTAAAAAAGATTTATTCCGATTTATTCTGGAACATAACTTTAGTTATGAAATGGACTTTACTAAGCGAGTCAAACTTTTTACCCAGATGATCTCTTTGTTCGAACAAGACATCACAATAACAGATGAGTTTGGCGTTAATCAGAATATTGAATATGCCCTGGTGTTTCCGAGGAGGCAGTAATGGATAATTTCCCTGAAAAAGCTGGAGTGGTTTTTGAGATACTGACCTCAAATAAACCCGGATTCCTTTGTGATAACAGTAATGATAGAGACATTCAAAAGCTTTATAATGTGGTTGAGGAATCCTTTGATGTATTATCTGAATACTTTGCTCGTATCGGTTTTCTTTTAAGGCGTGGCAACGGTTATTATTATTTCAGCAAAGATTTTAAGCGAACAGAGATTGCTGACCGACTTGAGCGCGTCTTGCGATTCATTGATATTGTGGATTTTTTCAAAAGTTATGACAGCAGTTTTACTGCATATTCCACCTTTACAGTGGCCTCCATTGTACAAAAATGCCAGATGCAGATTGGCTTGAAACAAAAATTGCAGGATTTGAACAAATCACTCCCTCACCAGAAAGAAAATCTGACCGATATTGCGGAAGGGGTGGTCACTTTATTAGAGAATCAATTTATCGAGCTTGAAGATGAAGATGAACGCCGTTACAAAGTCTTAAGTTCATTTCGTTACTTAGAAGATTTGTTTGCTCGGATTGTCGAGGAGGATAGCAATGAGGATGTTACAAGCGATTTACTTCATCAATAGCGCCAATATTCCATACGCTGAAATCCGCTTGGATGGCAATGTTCATATTGCCGGGGTGAATGGGGTTGGGAAGAGTACGATTTTAAGAGCGATTCTCTTTTTCTACAATGCCAACACTCGCAATCTGGGGATTGAAAACCATCAACAAGGATTTAGCGAGTTTTATTTGAAATTCTCCAATTCGTACATTGTATATGAAATCCTCAAAGAGAACGAAGTGTATCTGGCAATAGTATTGAAATCGCAGAATCGGGCATGTTTCCGGTTTGTGAAAACACCTTTTTTAAAAGAGTTATTTCTGGATGAACATCACCGCGCTAAATCTCCTCAGGAAATTGTCCAGTCATTCAATGCACAGAAATTATTCCACTCTCCTATGATTGAGCGTCAGACAGAGTTTAAAGATATTATTTATGGTACCCCTGTTGACCTGAAATTTCGAGCATTTTCGTTGTTTGAAAGCAAAAATTACGAAAACATTCCCCGTACTATTGCAAATATTTTCCTGAATTACAAGCTGGAATCGGACTTCATCAAAAAGTCCATTATTTATTCCCTGGTGGAAGATGAGAGATTGTATCAGATCAATCTTTTAGCTATCCAAGAACCATTAGGGAAAATCGAAAGATATTTGGCCGATATTGACCTTTACAGCCAGCAAGAACAACTTGCGCATACCATTGTGGCGGAATATGAGCGAATTATAATCATTGAAGCTGATAAATATCATCTTGCGATCCAATTGGGCAGTAGCGTCAAATTTGCGGAGATTGAGAAAAAGGATATTGAGGGAAAGATCACACTCCTTCAAACTGAAATTAGCAAGGTTCAGACTGCCCTCAATGACCTTGAGCGACAATTTAGTGAGAAAAGGGACACGCTGATACGTCAAATCGGAATTGTTGAATACAATCTAAAGGAAGCGAGAAAGAAATTCGCCTATTATCAGGAGAAGCATATTGAGGACATTCTCGAAAAGGTCTCACAGAAAGCGTTTCATGAAAAATCCCTTGATGCGTTACAGCAGCAGAAAGCTTTACTACTTAAGAAGGCTCAACATATCGAAATGGCTTTCAATGCCCAAATCAACAAACTTCAACAAGATCAACGTGAACTGATCTTCAAGAAAGAGCAGGAAAAACTTCAGGTGGAGAAGGTCTCTGAGCAGGAAAAAAGATCAGTTGAAGAACAGTATCGTAAAAAGATTCGGGAGAAAAATGACCAGCATCAGCAAAGACTCGCTAAATCAAACGAACTCTTAGATAAAGTGAAGAAAATTATCCAAAATCTAGAATTACAGAGAAAAGATATAGAACATAGTCGTCCGTTTCAAAGCGAGATACGGGACCTTGAGGTGCAGAGGCAAGAAACCCAGCGAACACTTCACAAACATGAAGTCACTATTAATGAGAAAAAAGCTGAAATTGTTAGCCTCGAAAAGGACATTACCCACAAACAAAGGGAAGGAGAAAACAAGCATGAACGATGCCAGGAATCCTATCAACGTCAGCACGACAAGCTGCAAAACGATCTTAATCGTATCATCCAAAAACTTCAGATCGCGGAGGATTCATTTCTATCGTTCCTGGAACGCACATGTCCTGCCTATAAAGAGACAATTGCGAAAGTATGTCGGGAAGAGATATTTTCTATGACGGATTTGTCTCCTAAAATTCTTGATCCATCTCAACTGACATTGTTTGGTGTTATGGTAGATTTGGAAAAATTGGATTCAGTCATTCTTGAACGTGAGGAATATGAATCCCAAAAGCGTGACATTGAACAACGTATTCAAGAAGTTGAGCAACAGCATTTGGTTTCAATCAGCGAAATACGGCAAGAAGTAGATCAATTCGTCGAAGAGCAGCGGAAATTGATTGGGAAACTCAATAAAGCAATCGCTGGATTGGAAAAGGAAGACCGTGAAAATGAATTTCACCTTCAACGAGTTCAACAGAAAATTACTGAACTCAAAGAGAAAGAAACTGACCAAAAACGACAGGAACTTGAAAAGATTGATGTTCAATTACTTGATGAACGCGGCAAACAAAGACAGATTGAACAAGATATAAAACGACAAGAGGAGAAATATTCTCAGGATGTCAATACACTTGAAATGGAAAAGGAGCAATCGGTTACCCTGATTAATGTAAAGCTAAAACAGCAATGTGAACAGCTTTTCCAACAACAACAGGTTATTGAACATGATTATCAGCACCATATTACTGAATTAGAAATAGAAAAGAAGGATGCTCTTCAGAATGAAGGCGTTGATTTGCAGAAAGTTGCCGCCGTTGAGCAAGGGATCAAGGCTCTTGAAGAAATCTTGATGTTTATCAAAGAGAACGAACCTATTGTGGCGGTGTACCAGGAAAATAAAAAGGATTTTATTGATAAAATCCCTGAATTTGAACAGCAAAAAGCCGAATTGACTCGCAAAAAGAAAGAACTCACACAGCACTATGACGCCACAAAAGGAAAAATATCAGCCCAAAAACAAGAAAAAGAAAATAGTTTGATAACAAAACAAACACGGACAGAGGAACTTGCGCGAGATTTAAAAGAATTCGATGAATTCAAACTCTCCCCACTCTACGCAGAACTCAGGCAACAGATTGAAGAGAGTTCTACCGAAACGAACGAATCTATATCACACTTGATACGGCAGTTAGAGCAGAAAGATCAAAATTTCCAGCGTAAACGCAATCTTCTGCTTGATGCGATGACAGAGTTCTCAGGAAAATTTCGACCAGACAACATTTTCAATTTTCGGTTCAATCGTTCCGATTCAGGAGAACAAGGATTCCGTGAATTTGCTCAGGATGTGCAAGACTTTGTCGAGGAACGGAGAATCGAGACTTTTAAACGCGAGGTGAATGTGCATTATGGGCAGCTTATGAGAGATTTGAGTAAAAAGTTTAACGATCTCAATTCTAAGGCCGGGGATATTCAGAAAGCGATTACCCGAATTAATCAGGACTTTGAACGCTCAAACTTTGTCGGAGCGATCAAAAAGATTCAACTGCGCTTCAAGGAAAGTGGTAATACCATCGTCAATACGCTGAAACACATTGCTGAATTTGTCAGTGAAAATCCGTTTGCCGGTGAAGAACTGAATCTTTTTAATCAACAAACGCCCCCCAACCAACAAAAGGATTCTAAAGCTGTTGATTTATTAAACCATCTACGAAAAGAGTTGGAAAAAACCTCACAACAAGTTATTTCCCTGGAAGATTCATTTAAACTTGAATTCCGAGTGATCGAAAATGAAAACGATACGAATTTTGTCGAGAAACTCTCACGGGCTGGTTCAGAAGGCACAGATATTCTGATTAAAGCCATGATTTATATCACATTATTGGACGTGGCTAAAGAACAGTTTTCGAAACGTATCAAAGAATATAAAATTCATTGTATTATTGATGAAGTCGGGAAACTTGCCAATAATTATTTAAAAGAGCTAATAGCTTTCGCAAATAGTAAAAATATTTTCTTGATCAATGGATCACCCAATATGATTGATCCCTTAGCCTATCATAAAGTATATCATATATCAAAAGACAGGACAAATAACTCTGTTGTAAAGAGGCTGCTCGCAGAAAAACAATGACTCTTTCGCTCCAATTTGCCAAAGTATTACTTGAATTGCTTGAACAAAAGCAACTACCATATAGTCGGTTTTCGCAGCAAGTTCTTCTCAAGCAATTCCAAGAAGACGGCATCATAACGATTAGTGGACGCAGACAAAAAATCGTACAAATGAGTTCATCGGAAATTCTGCAAAATTATCTTGAAAATCATTTTGGCATCACTAATCTAACAGCCTATATCGCCATTTTATCAGAGAAAACTTCGACACGTGCTGATCTTGTCAAAGTTGCTTCAGATAGCAAAATTCAACAGAAAAAAGTCTTTGAAGGATTTTTAGTTAATTGCTATAAGGAAATTTATGGTTATATCAATAATGAAAAGATTCTACTTAAGCCAATCCCAGGCAGTTTTGTATTCATCAATGATTATGAGCATTTCAGGCTTGAATCGGATGTAACGATTGTCGTCGTCGAAAATTTCGAAAACTTTAAACGTATTAATGAACAAAAAGCATTATTTGCTCATATCAAATCTCCTCTTTTTGTTTCACGTTATTGGGGTGTGGGATTAGGAGAATGGTTGTCTCATGCAACAAATGACTATATCCACTTCGGTGATTTTGATTTATCTGGATTGAAAATTTACATTCAGGAATTTCGTAATAAAAGAACTCCTCCCCTCAAATCGAATTTTTTAATTCCTTCGAATATTGAGATTTGGATCGAACGGTATGGAAATCGAGATACATATTTAGCCCAACTTGAAAATACAGAACACATTGATTTTAACCAATATCCAGAAATAACAAAATTAGCGAAAATCATCAAGCAACATCAAAAATCATTACACCAAGAATTTTTCATCAAATTTGAATCAATCAGTATAGATAAACAAGGTTAATACATCACAGAATCAGGCAGGCGCTTCAAAAATTCTTCTGCATCGCGTTCAATCAAATCCGGGCAGCCGACAAGATATTTGTCACGGCTCAGTTTGGCGCACGCCTCAATCAACGTCATCGTCGTCTGCCACCAGGAATTTTGTTCATCAAACCTCAGTGGCGGCAGCGTCTCTGGCTCGGTAACTTCTTCGATGTTCGGCCAGAACCAGACCGTATTTTCATCAAAGATAGGCGTTGATCCGCAAAATAACGCCAGCGAACCCGGCCCAAGATCAGTATTGGAAATCGGCAGGGTATCTGCCGGGAAGACTTGCTGTGAGAAGCGATAATGATTATGCGTTGATCTGAATGTTACATGGCAATAACGCGCTTCTATCGTCGCAGGCATCGCGGGCGGCGCAACCTTTTCATGAACGCAGCGCCCTGCCGAAGGCGCTTCCCACATACGACCTCCTTATTATAGCATAAATGCCCTGTTTTCGAACAACTCTTTGAGATGTGAATGATTGCATTAGACAATACAGAGAGTCGGCTGTCAAGGCAAATTTAGACCTCGAATCACTTGACTTTATTTTATTGTTTAATAATATAATTTCGACTCTAAATAATTACGAAGAGCGTGCGTATTCCGTCAAACATTTGTGACAAGAGGAGATTGGTAGTATGGCCGCAGAAAAAAAGGATGAACAGGCATTAGCGCCGCAGCGCCCGCTTACGCTGAAAGAGCGGATTGAGGAACACAAGATGGCAGGCTACGGCGCCATGATTGGCGCGGTCGCCGGAGCCGCTGTATTGGGCCCGCTTGGCGCGGCAATTGGCGGAGGTCTCGGCGGCGGAGTCGGCAGCCTGATCGATCATAAATTCCGCCGCAAAAATGACGCGGAGAATGATTCCGAACAACCGGAAAAATAACTTTTTTACCCTCTGCGCGGATATTTGCGGCGTGAAACAGGCTGCTGCCGTGCAGCGAGTTGCTGCCGTCGTTTCTGCTGAATTTGACAGAGAACGGCCAGAAGAATCGAGCAGACCGCCATCAGCGCCGTATAGCGCGCATACTCGTTATTCCACCACACCGCGCTGCCCGACGCGCCGCCATGAAGTTCATACAAGCCGAGCATTAAATTGTAGGCCGGAGTTGTTGAGACCGTCGCTACAAGCAGCAGCGTCATCATGATTCGCGTGGCAAAATATGCGAACATGCTGCCGTGTCCGAACAGCAACAACAACAGAAATCCGAGCCATCGGGCGCAGAGCGCCGTGACAAAGATCATGCCGATTGCAATCCAGCATGAAGAGAATGGCAAACCGGAGATTGCCGTCGCAAACAGCAAGATCGGCAGCGACGGCAGCAGCAGAAATAGCGTATGTAATAAAAAAATCGGCAGCGCGTACCTGAAAACTCCGTGTTCTTCTTCAGCGCACACAAGCGGAGGGAGCGTTTCGTTATACGAATCTACGTAGGCGGTGATGATGACAAATTCCCCTTTGCCGCACCGCATATTCAGATACGTATATATGACGGCAGCGGCAGCAAACACCGGGAAAAAGATGAACGGCCCCTTGCCCTGGCGCATGTACGAGGCGATGTTCGTCTTCCAGGGGTAGGACATGAAAAACACAATAGACAACACAAGCAGGCCGTAAAGAGTCGCATTTAATAAATTGGTCTGCCAGAATGGCGTTAATGATTTATTGTGGCGCGTTGTGAAATCGGCGGTGTTCATAATCATAAATAGCTCTTTCCAAATGGCGCCTGCCCACGCGGGTGTTTTTATCAATACGAGATGAGCCTCGCCATTATCTTTTTCATCCCTCCCTCTTTATCGGCGAAATCTGCCTGATTTTGCGCGTTGTTACGCTGATTCAAGCGCGGCAAGTATCTGCTGCGCCTGAGCGAACAGACGATCTAACCGCCCTGGCAAAAGGAGTCCCGAGCGTTGCAAGATCAATTGGCGATCATGCGCAGCCGCCGTAATATCAGGTCGTTGTGAAGACAATGCGGCGTTGAGCGCAGATTCGTTGACCGTGCGTTGCGGATCGATCAGCACAAAGGAACGCCAACATATCCTTGCTTGTAAAGGCATTTTTTGTATCAACCGCATGCTTGCAATCACGCAAGAAAAATATAAGAATATCCACATTTCCACGTCAATATTTTTCTCTGAAAAACCTCTTTCTTTTCAAATTCAATGAAAATATCAGGAAGACCGCTTAACATAAAAAAAGCTGTCAGACACCTGAACGGTGTCTGACAGCTTGGCGCTTCTTCAGGAAACCATCCTGTCATCAGAGAACATTAGAAACTGAAATTATCAATATTCTCTTTGGTGAAGACGAATGGAGCGCCTAATAAGACCACGCCCTTTTCGCCAATGGTGTATTCGCCGAGGCGGCCAGCCGTGAATTTTTCGCCCGCCAGGCCTTTAATCGTGCCAGCAATCAGATGATGTGTCATGTAGGTCGTCAGATAGCCAAGATCAACCGGATTCCACAGCGCGAAGGCTTTGCAGGTATCATCTTTCACATATTCGCGCATCTGGCTCGGAATGCCGAGGCCAGTAATCATGATTTTGCCGCCCATGCCAGCATCGCGGATGGCGCGAGCGCCAGCAGCAATGCCCACGCTGGTCGGGGAAATAACGCCTTTCAGGTTCGGATACGATTTCATCAAGCCTTGCATCTTCTGATAGCTCTTCGTGTCGTCGTCGTCACCATACACGGTGTCCACTAACTTGATGTCTTTGTATTTCGGGTCTTTCAGTTCTTCGTTCATCCATTTGATCCATTCGGTCTGGTTCGGCATGCCGGACGCTGCGCTCAGAATGGCGATTTCGCCCGCGCCGCCAATCAGGTCGGCCATGACTTGCACTTGTTTGCGGCCAATCCCTTCGGCGTCAGCCTGCAACGCGAACAGTTGCCGTCCACCATCGCCAATCGCGGCGTCATAGCTGGTCACGACGATGCCGGCTTCGATGGCTTTTTTGCCAGCCGGAACGAGGGCGTCAGGATCGTTGGCGGAGACCATGATCCCGTTGACTTTCTGGGCGATCAGGGCGTTGATCATCTGGATTTGTTTGGTGGCGTCAGCATCGGATGGCGCTTGATAAATGACTTCGTCCCCTAATTCTTTGGCGGCTTCCTGCGCTCCGGCGTTGCAGGCGTCGAAATACGGGTTGCCTAAATTTTTCGGCATGTTGACGATTTTATATCCGGCAGACGCAAATACGCTCATAGAAAGCACGAGCATTACGCTCATCGCAAGAATCAATGATTTTCTCATGGTAAACTCCTTGTGAAATTGATACGCTGTTGTTGTTATCGTAAATCTTGAAACGCAACCAACTGCCACTTCGTGTTATTTTTTGCCCCCTGTCTGGAAAAACATCACCTCCTGAAATTAATGTAAGGATAATTGTTGATGATGCCATTTCAGAGGAAAAACCTCTGTCTTTCCCTGGTTATGGCGCAATATTTTTCATGAGCATGATTTCCATGACTTCTTGTGGCACAATAAAACCCCCGATATCAGTATATCCGAGCTTTCGATAAAAATGTTGAGCGAATTCATTGGCCTGCGTTGATGTAAACACGATTTTATAGCCTTGTTGCACCATGTCACGTTCCCAATATTCGACCAGCTTTTTCCCAATCCCCTGATTTCGATAGCCTTCTAATAAAAATAGCAGATTCATAAAGGGGATCGAATCCCAGAACAAGCCATATCGCAACCAACCGATATTCTCTCTTTCAGCCACGACATAGATTTCCCCGTCGTGTATTTTTTTCGTCAGCATCGCGGCTGAAACATGATGATCATGCGCCGCAAGCCAATCAATATCAGAGAGTATCGCTTTTCGTATTTCCATAACGCCTATCGTTTGATGAATTTTCCCAACAAATTCGGCACAAGAATCGCAAAAATCAGCACGCCGCCGCTGACAATTTGCTGCACCTGACCTGGCACCATTTTTAAACTCATGCCCCATTCGATAATGCCGAGCAAAAAGGTGGAAAGAATCGTGCCGATCATTGTGCCTTTGCCGCCGCCAGTGTCCGCACCACCAAGCACAACTGCGGTAATGACATACAATTCATAGCCAGTGGCGACATCCGTCCGGGTGCTGCCGAAACGCGCCGCCATAATCAGCGCGGATAACGCGGCCATAAACCCGGAAAACATATAAATTCTCACTTTAATTCGATCCACGTCAATGCCGGCGAAACGGCAGGCGTGTTCGTTATTGCCAATTGCAAAGACCGAGCGACCGAAGGCTGTGCGATGCAGCAGCAAGCCAAACCCAAGTGCGAAGACCGCGAAGATGACAAGAGAAATCGGCACGGGCGTGCCAGGAATGTAATTCTGGCCAATCGTCGTAAACCAGGCCGGATATCCTTTGACCGGAATATCGCCGAGCATCGCAAACGCCAGGCCGCGATAGAGGGCATACGTGCCAAGCGTGACGGCTAACGGCGGCAGTTTGATTTTCGTGATGCATTTGCCGTTGAACCAGCCGCCCAAGACGCCGACGCCGATAGCTGCAATTGCGCCGACCCAGATCGGCGCGCCATGCTTGAACAGCAGCGCCATCGTCGCCGATGACATCGCTAAGGTCGAGGCCACCGAGAGATCGATCCCGGCGGTAATGATAATCATCGTCATCGGCAGCGCCATCAGCCCTTTTTCGATAAAGTTAAACGTCATATCGAAGAGGTTGACGACATTAAGAAAATATTCGGAAATGCTCGCGTTGATTGCGCCGATAATGATGATCAGCGCCACCAACATCCATTCCCAGCGCAGAAAAAACCCCGCCAGCGAAAACGGCTTTTTGATGGCGACAAATCCTTTGACATCTTGTGCTGCTTGAGTTGCCATAATGTAACCTCAAACAAACCTCACAGGTTTTTGAAACCTGTGAGGTTTCATTCCTTATACCTTGCGTAACGACATGACCGCTTGCAGCCGTCGCGCAATCATCGCGTTGATAACGACCGCGCCAAGAATGACTAACCCTTGCACAGCCATTTGCCAGAATTCAGAAATATGCACGAGCGTCAGCCCGTTGGCGAGAATGCCGATAAATAATGCGCCCAAAATCGTGCCGAGAATCGTGCCAGAGCCGCCATAAATGCTTGTGCCGCCGACCACCGCCGACGCGACCGTCTGCAATTCGAACCCAAGCGCCGTATTATTCTGCACCACCGCAAATCGCGCCATCCAGAGCATTCCGGCAAATCCAGCAAGCGCCCCGGCCAGCGCATACACGACGAAGCGCGTCCGCTCCACATCAAACCCGGCCACATTCGCGGCTTTTAGGTTGCTGCCAATCGCGTAAATCTGCCGCCCCGTGCGGGTGTATTTCATAAAATAGGCAAACAGAAGCGCCGCAATCACCGCCCAGAGAATCAACATCGGAATATTCGCGATTTTGAGCCATGCCAGGTCACGGAAGCGCTGCGGCACATCGGTAGAAGCGACCCAACTCCCCTTGCTCACAAGAAAAATCGAGCCGCGAATCATGCTCATCGTGCCAAGCGTGGCGATAATTGGCGGCACTTTGCCCGCCGTAATCAGCGTGGCGTTCATCATGCCAAGCAGCGTCCCAATCGCGATGCCAAGCAGCACAAGCAGAAAAACCGGGGTGCCGGGATAGGTGCGCTGCACGACGCCAACGCTCATTGCGCATAAGGCGAGATTTGAGGCGACCGATAAATCAATGCCGCCAGTGATAATGACCATCGTTTGCGCGATGGCGACGATAATCAGCGCGGAAATATCCATGCCGATGTCGCCAATGTTTTTTAAGCTGAGAAACACCGGAGCGCGCACCGTGATCAGAAGCGAAAGCAGAATAATCACCGCCAGAATGCCGCTTTCGCGGTGACTGGCAAAAAAGAGGAATGCTTTGTGTTGCGACGATGCTTGGGGTTGTGTTGCCATAGAATCTCATCTCCAAAGTTGTCAGACACATCAAAAGTGTCTGGCAGCTATTTCATTACGCTGACCGCGAAACGGCGGCAACCATAATCTGTTCCTGCGTCACTTCGCCGCGCCGGAATTCACCGGTCATGCGGCCTTCGCTCATCACGATAATCCGGTCGCTCATGCCGAGGACTTCCGGCAATTCCGAAGAAATCATCAGAATCGCCACCCCCTCTCCGGCTAACTGGCTCATCAATTGATGAATATTCGATTTCGTCCCGACATCAATGCCGTGCGTCGGTTCGTCTAAAATGAGGATTTTGGGATTCGTGGCGAGCCATTTGCCCAACACGATTTTTTGCTGGTTTCCGCCGGAAAGTTCCTGCGCTTTCTGCCAGAGTCCGGCGGCTTTCACTTCCATCTGTTTGGCGAGTTTTTGCGAGGTTTGCTGCTCCGCGTTCTGATCCAGCCAGCCATGCGACGCGAAATGATCCAATGTAGGGAGAACAAAGCTAAATTGTAAAATATAGACAAAAATACTTGACGAATAGACATATTGACTATATTTTGTCTATTATGTATAGTATAGGAGAATTTGCAAAGTTAATCAATCGTTCTGTCAGGACGTTACAGCGTTGGGATCGCGAGGGAACGCTTGTTGCCTGCCGAAATCCGAAACAACGCCGTTATTATACAGAACAACATTTACTGGAATATAAAGGGCTGTTGTCAACAGAACGCTCTTTGACAATCGCGTATTGCCGCGTATCAACACGCAATCAGGCGGATGATCTGAAAAACCAAAAATCGTATATCAATCAATTCTGTCAAAATGGAGGAATCGGGATTGATGACTGGTATGAAGATATTGGTTCTGGCTTGAATTTTAAACGAAAACGATTCAATCATCTCTTGATGCAAGTTGAAGCCGGGAAAGTGAAACGTATTATTTTAGCGCATAAAGACCGGCTTGTTCGATTTGGGTTTGACTGGTTCGCGCAATTTTGCCAGAATCATGGGTGCGAAATCACAGTAATAAATAATGACGCCCTCAGTCCTGAACAAGAGCTTGTTCAAGACTTAATCGCGATCACGCATGTGTTTTCATCCAGACTGTACGGACTGCGAACATATAAAAAAACAATAAAAGAGGCGATACATGCCGACCGTAGCGCACAAAATTCGACTGACGCCCACGCCTGAACAGGTTGTCTATTTTCGGAAAGCCTGCGGCACGGCGCGGTTTGCCTATAACTGGGGACTGACGGAATGGCGGCGGCAATACAAGGCGGGCGGACATCCATCCATGTTTGCCTTGAAAAAGCAATTCAATGCCATGAAACGGCAGGCATTTCCCTGGATCGCAGACGTAACCAAATGTGCTGCGGAAAGTGGCCTGATCAATCTCGGCAAAGCGTTCTCGAACTTCTTCCAAAAGCGGGCGAAATACCCTCGCGTTCATAAGAAGGGCAAGCATGACAGTGTGACGCTCGCGAATGACAAGATCGCGCTCAGGCCGTTTGCGGTGCAAATCCCAAAACTCGGATGGGTACGCATGACAGAATCGCTCCGCTTTTCCGGTTATATTAAAAGCGCGGTCGTGTCTCGAATTGCAGACCATTGGTTTGTGTCGTTCACGGTTGAGATGACAGATTCCCCCCGCCCACAGTGCAAAAACCACGCAACGGTCGGGGTCGATGTCGGCATTGAAACGTTAGCGACGCTCTCAGATGGAACGCGATTCGAGAACCCAAAAGCGACGTTGAAACTGCAACGGCGATTAGCGCGGCTCAATCGGGCATTAGGCAAGAAGCAAAAAGGGAGCAAGAATCGCGAGAAAGCGAAGATCGCCTTATCACGGTTGCACTATCGGATCGCCTGCATCCGTAAGGACGCGGCGCATAAGTTGACGGATTATTTGGCGAAACACTTTCAAACGATTGTCATTGAAGATTTGAACGTCAACGGCATGATGAAGAATAAGCGATTAGCCAAGCACATTGCAGACGCCAATTTCTTTGAGATTCATCGGCAGGCCACCTATAAAGCCGCGCTGTCAGGCGGGAACGTGGAACGAGTCAACCGCTTTTATCCGTCAAGCAAGACGTGTTCGCAGTGCGGGCATATCCATAGAGAGTTGAAGTTGTCGGATCGTGTGTTTACGTGTCCGGCGTGTCACCACAGACAGAACCGCGACGAAAACGCGGCGGTCAATTTAGAACAATACTCAGTACGGGCGGCTTGCCCGGAATTGACGCTTGCGGACTGAATGGCTCTGCATGGTTCGTCACGAACCATGCAACCAGTCAGGATGAAGCAAGAAGCCAAAGCATGGATTGTCTATGACTGTCTATGTTTCGCAGAGCAGCGTAAAATTGTGCGTCAAACTCATTTGCAGCACAAGACCGTGCTGCTGGCGATCTTCAGGCAGGTACGCGATGCCTAATTTCATGGCATCTTTCGGGTCGCGAATCGTGACAGCCTGTTTGTCCACCTGAATCACGCCGCCATCTGCCGGTTCAACGCCGAAAATCGCTCGCGCTACTTCTGTGCGCCGCGCGCCGACTAATCCGGCTAATCCTAAAATTTCCCCTTTGCGCAATTCAAAAGAAATATCGCGGAAGATGCCTTCTTTTTTCAACCCTTCAACTTTCAGCACCACGTCGCCGATGGGAACGGTCTGTTTCGGGAACAGCGCATCTAACGAGCGCCCGACCATCATGCGAATCAAATTATCTTCCGAAATGTCGCGAATGTTTTCCGTGCCGACATATTTCCCATCGCGCAGGACGGTCACGCGGTCGGCCAGTTCAAACAATTCTTCCAGCCGATGCGAAATAAAAATGATTGCCGTGCCGCGTTCGCGCAATTGGCGGGCAATCCGAAACAACTCATCGGTTTCTTTCAGCGTCAACGTCGAAGTCGGCTCGTCCATAATCAGGATGTTCGCCTGTAATGACAGCGCTTTGGCGATTTCCACCATCTGCTGCTCTGCGATGCTTAACCCGAACACCTGTTTTTTCGGATCAAGCTTAACGCCGAGCGTATTCAAAATCTGCTGCGATTGTTGGTACATCGCCTTCCAATCCACCGATTTGCGTTTCGGGTCAATCGGCATGTGCCCCATAAAAATATTTTCGGCGATATTCAGATCGGGGAAAAGGTTGAGGTCTTGATAAATCGCTGCGATGCCATGCTGATGCGCCGCTTTGGTATCATGAAAGGCGACAGGCGTTCCCTGAACGGAGATTTGCCCTTGATCGGGCTGATACACGCCAGTCATGATTTTGACGAGCGTGGATTTTCCCGCGCCATTTTCTCCGATCAGCGCGTGAATTTCTCCGGGGCGGAGTTGAAACGAGACATCTTCTAAGGCATGGACGCCGGCAAACGATTTTGAAATGTGTTCGAGCGTAAGGATTGGCTGCGTGACGGCTTCGGTCATGACAAATTACCTCGCCTGAAAAGATTGATAACTGCATAAGATAACGTTACTGATAACGTTATCTTTCATGATATTTTTGTCAAGAAAATTTTAAATATTTTCCGTTGCAATCTTCGGTGTATTTTGATAATATTATATTAAATAACATGTTATAATGAGAATTATTTTCGGAATATAAAAATCTTGACAGATTTATTTGTTATGATAACGTTTTCAATAACGTTTTCATTGCATCATGCTTTTGGTCGTAAAAAACGTTCCGTGACATGAGCGACGTTTAACCACCAGCAGAGGGTAGCTCTACATGTTATTCCAGAGAGAATGCTCCCACGCTCTGCGGGGAATGAGAACTTAACAGCCTTGCCATCAAAAGGAGAGTGCCGCGCATGAGTTCCATGAAAGATGTTGCAAAATTGGCAGGTGTTTCTATTTCTACAGTATCGCGTGTGGTGAATAATGTCGCGGTAGATGGCAACACAAAGCTCAAAGTCGAAGAAGCAATCAAAAAACTCCGCTATGAACCGAATTTGCTGGCGCGCAGCCTGCGTCAGCAAGTCACCTCGCGCGGCGAGACTCTTTTTCCCGCTCCGTATGCCATCTATGAAAAATACCGCGAATATGCGAAAACTGGCGCATCCTATCCAAATCAGCCCGGTCAGGGGAAAAAATTAGGATTTGCCGGAAATTACGGAACGCAGCCCTTTTGCATCGCTGTCGAACGAAACCTCATCAAACACGCAAAATTAGCCGGATTTGAAGATCAAAATCTGCTGTTATTAGACAATCAATATGATCCTGATATTGCGCTCAGAAATGCTGATATTATGCTGGAATACGCGCCTGACCTCTTTATCGAGCATCAGGCGTTAGTGAAGATCAATAGCATGATCGCAATCAAATTCGCTGACGCGGGCATTCCGATTGTTGCCGTAGATGTGCCGATTCCGGGCGCTCCGTTCATGGGATGCAATGACTGGCAGGCGGCCACGATGGGCGGGGAGTTCATGGCAAAACTGATTCGCGAACGCTGGGGAAGTTGGGAAGCGCTCGATCTCGTGATTCTGCTGCAAAATCCGGTGGGCGGCGAAATGACAATGCTGCGTTCGGAAGGATTTGCGACCGCGTTAGCGCAGGAATTCGGCGAACAGATCGAAACGAAAATCTTGCGTGCCGATGGCGGCGTGGGCGGCGCGGAACAGGCGAAAATTGCGATGGATGGAATTCTGCGAACCTATCCGAATGCGCAGCGGATTGCACTCACGTCGTTAAATGAGGAAACTATGGCTGGCGCGTTAGTCGCTTTACAAAACGCAAACCGTTGGAAATCAGACCAAATAATTGCCGTCACGTTAGGCGTAGATGACTTAGGAAAACTGCAAATTCGAAAAGGTTTGAGCAACGGCGGCGTGGCCTTTTTTCCTGAAAAATATGCCGAATATCTGATTCCGGCGGCTTGCGCGATTCTGGAAGGCGCTCCCGTGCCGTCGCACATGTATGTTGAGAACGTGATTATTACAAAGGAAAACATTGATCAATATTATCCGTAGTCGTAATTATTTAGCAGCCACCACGAAACACACGAAAAACATCAAGAAATTCGTACAATCTCCGAAGAGTACACTGCTTCAGAAATTTTTAATCGTTTGTAGGAGTGTCACATCTTGATTTGACGGGCGAAATCACGATTTCGCACTCCTACTAATTCATGCAACGGTATAAGAGTTTCACATATTTTCGTGTGTTTCGTGGTTAATCATTACCCGTGATCAATGTTTTTTGTACGGACGTCCCGCCTGAGCGTCTCTACATATCTTCATGATGCGTGACCACGCAGAGCAGCATCCCGCGCTCGACAGAAATCGCGCCTTCATTCGCAATCAAAACATTGCTGATACCGCGCGTCGTGCCAGACGGCAGCGTCTCGCGGCGCAGCGGCCATTCAAGCCCCTCATTGCTCACGCCAACGGCGTCTCCGCCGACGGGAAGAATCGAAACCGTATCGCCAGTGCGGCCATGAATCGCGGCGCGGTCACGAATGAGAAACGCGGTTTGCGCTCCTTCCTGAATTCGCGCGTCAATTCCCTGTAAACAGGGCAGCGTCAGCAGCATCAAATTCCCAAGCGTTTGATCCAACCGCCCGCCAAGCGCCGCTAACAGCAGAATGGAGTCGGCTTGCTGCTCAGCGGCATGATGCAAGGCGAGCTCCAAATCGGTTTCGTCTTTGCGGGACGGGAAGCGGAGAATGCGAGCCGACGCGGCACGAATCATCGTCTCTTCCTGGAAATCCAATGAATCGAGGTCGCCGATAATCGCATGTGGAATCACGCCGATACTGAGCGCATGATGCGTCCCGCCATTCACCGCAATAATGTAATCATCGTTTCGAAGACGCGAACGGGCAATTTCACGATCTTGAAATTGCCCGTTGACAAAGATAACTGCTCGCATAAAAGTATGCTGAGAACTACAAGGATTTCACATAAGCAAGGATTAAGATATTTTCGTCTCCAAAATCCTTGTTTATGTGAAATCCCTGTAGTTCTCAGCAATTATACCGCATCATCATCCGGCATATCATCATCTTCAACCAGTTCATCTTCGATATCCGGATCATCTTCAATCGCTTCGCTGGGAAGTTTCACGGGTGGAGCTTCGTGCATTCCGACCAGTTCGATGACCTTATTTCGAACGGCTTCCAGAATATCAGGGTGTTCTTTCAGATAATCTTTGACGTTTTCGCGTCCCTGACCGATCCGCTCGTCTTCGTAGGAATACCAGGCGCCGCTTTTGCGGATGACGTTGTAATTCACCGCTAAATCAAGCACGTCGCCTTCGCGGGAAATTCCTTCGCCATAAATAATGTCGAATTCGCATTCTTTGAACGGCGGCGCGACTTTGTTTTTCACGATTTTTACTTTGGTGCGGTTGCCAATGACATCTTGCCCTTGTTTGATCGAGTTCGTCCGGCGAATGTCAATCCGCATGGAGGAATAAAATTTTAAGGCGCGTCCTCCTGTTGTCGTTTCCGGGCTGCCGAACATGACGCCGAGTTTATCGCGCAACTGGTTGATAAAAATCAGGGTGGTGCGGGTTTTGCTGACCACGCCCGCAAGCTTGCGCATGGCCTGCGACATCAGCCGCGCTTGCTGCCCCATCGGCGCATCGCCCATTTCGCCTTCGATTTCATTTTTCGGCACAAGCGCGGCGACCGAGTCAATCACGATCACATCCACCGCGCCGCTATGCACGAGCGTGTCGGCGATTTCCAACGCCTGCTCGCCTGTGTCCGGCTGCGAAATCAGAAGTTCGTCTGTATTCACGCCGAGTTTGCGGGCATATTTGGCGTCAAGCGCGTGTTCCGCGTCAATAAATGCGACAATGCCGTCTTTTTTCTGCGCTTCTGCGGAGATGTGCAAGGCCAATGTCGTTTTGCCGGATGATTCCGTGCCGAAAATTTCGACGATCCTGCCGCGAGGCACTCCGCCCACGCCAGTCGCTAAGTCGAGCGACAGGCAGCCGGTGGAAATGGCGGGAATGTCAATAATCACGCCTTCCGCGCCTAACTTCATGATCGCGCCTTTGCCATGCTGCTTGATGATCTGCGAAATCGCGACATCGAGCATCTTTTGCCGCTTTTCAAAATCACTATTGCCTGTCGTTGCTGCTGCCATAATATCTCTCTCACGCTTTCACACGCTTCACGAAAGGCTGCGGACTGTCCCCAGTCGGTTCGCGAGACGAGAAAACATTCATATTTCCCTTTTTGAAGGGGAAAAGATAAGTCAAGCCATCTTGAATACGCCTAAAATTGAAATTATGATTAAATTAAGTGAATATAAAGCGAAAGTCAAGGAAAATTTTTGTTTTTCTTATAAAAACAACATCGAATTCAAGAAGAGTCTTGTAGGTCGAAATTGCATTTCGACACACACGCCGCTCCTTTTTGAATTCGATGTTCTCACCAATTCGGGAACGGCTGATGCAGCCAGATGTCCACAATCCGGTCGCGCTCTTTGGTCAATTCGTCGGTAGCAGTCGGCACGTTCTGCACGTTGCGTTCGACGGATTTCAGCGCCATCCCTGCGCCTAAGACCACCAAAGACGGCATAAGCATGTATAAAATATCGGTATTCGGTTTCAATACCTTGATCCACAAGCCATAGACAAAGACCAGAATCGGAATGCTTAAAACCGCGATCTGGGCGAGCGCCGCGAACATCTGGCCTTTGACAAGCTGTTTAAACCGCTCCATGTCTTGCGCGGATTTGATTTCAGGCGTGTTCGTCAAAAAACGTTTCAACAGGCTGCCGAAATAAAGACAAAGAATTAACCCGATTGCCGGGCAAGTCAACATAATTGCAAGAATCGTCGTTCGTGTCATGCGTTATTTCTCCTCTTCGATAAGTAAATTCGCCGGAGGCAGTTGATGCTCCTCATCCGTCTGCGATTCAGGCGAGAATAGCGCGAGTTCCGGCGAAAACCCGTCGCTCACCTGTGCGACGGCAGGCAGCGCCCGCAATCCTAACCACAACACGCCCGCCGCGATACATGCCACCGGCAGCGCCGCGAGCAGAGAGGAAAGGGAAAGAAATTCTTTTTCGGCGGCAAACGGGGAAAACGAAGCGTCGGCCTGCGCCGAAAGCGTTTGCGCGGCGAACGAAAGCAACATCGCCACGCTATTATTCACAACATGGGCAATCATGCCCGGAATCAGGCTGCCGGTCTTGACGACCATATAGCCAAACAACATCCCTAACAAACTGGTAGGGAAAAACCGATAGGGATCGAAATGAAACGCGCCGAAGAGCAGGCCAACCAGAATAATGGCAAACTCATCGGAACAACGCTGCCGTACGCCGCGTAAGACGAATCCACGAAAAAAAAGCTCTTCGCAAATGCCAGGCAGCACGGCCACTACCGCAAGCGTCACGCCGAGAGGAAATGCCAAAAATTTTTGCAGCAGCGTTTCCCACGCCGCCTGATATTCAGGAGAACGCGGGAAAATATATTCTTGCAGGGCAGCGATCATGCCAACCAGCACAAATCCGGCGCTGGCAATAACCACGCTTAACAGCGCGGTCTTCAGTGAGGCGGGAAACAACGAAAACGCGCGGCGCAGATCGTACCGGCAGGAGAGCGCGTACACAACGGCAGGGCCGACGACAAAGAAAATTTCTGTGACGAACAAGCCAAGAAAGAGATGTCTCTGTTGAATTTGAGCGCCAAAGACGATCAGCAACGCCCCTGATAACAAATAGATGCCGATGCTTTCGCCGAATGTCGGCGCAGCAGGCGTGACGCGCTGCGGAGAAATGTCTTGCAACTCCATGAAGGCGGCTCCCGGAGATTGTTGGTGTTGATAGTGAAAGAAAAACCCTGCCAGGGTTTCAAACCCTGGCAGGGTTGGGTGGAATCTATTCCTCGGCTTCTTGCTCCTTTTTGTTTTCTTCGATGATCTTTTCCTGGAGATGCGCCGGGACTTCTTCGTAATGATCGAAATCCATCATGTATGTGCCGCGTCCGCCAGTGATGGATTTCAGCGTCGGCGCGTATTGCAGGATTTCCGCCATCGGCACAAGGGCACGAATCACCTGCATTCCGGCCTGGCTGTCCATGCCGAGCACGCGACCGCGACGCCCATTGATGTCGCCCATGATGTCGCCCATGCACTCTTCCGGCACGATGATTTCCATCTTCATGATCGGCTCAAGAATGGTCGGCTTGCATTTGGGAGCGCCTTCTTTGAAGCCGACAGAACCAGCAATTTTGAAGGCCATTTCCGATGAATCAACCGGATGATATGAACCATCATACAGCGTGACCTTGATGTCCACTGCCGGATAGCTCGTTAAAATGCCGCGCTGCATCGCTTCATAGACGCCTTTTTCGACTGCCGGAATATATTGACGCGGAACTGCGCCACCGACGATCTCATCCACAAATTCGAAGCCCGCGCCACGCGGCAACGGCTCGATGCGAATCCAGGTATCGCCGAACTGACCGCGCCCGCCGCTCTGTTTCTTGTGGCGTCCATGCACTTCTATTTTGCCTTTGATGGTTTCAAAGTACGGCACTTTCGGCGGCGTCAAGATCACGTCCACGCCGAATTGACGTTTCAATTTTTCAACGATGACTTCGACATGCAGTTGCCCCATGCCGGAGATCAAAAATTCTTTGGTGCGTTCGTCACGCTTGAATTGCAGCGTCACATCTTCCTCCATCAAGCGATGCAGCCCCACGCCGATTTTATCTTCGTCGCCGCGATTTTTCGCATGAATCGCAAACGAAATAATCGGACGCGGCACTTGATATTTCGGCAGCAAAATTCCTTTCGCATCCAGCGCCAACGTATCGCCCGTGCCGGTGTCGGCCAACTTCACGACTGCGCCAAGGTCGCCGACGGTCAACGCAGGGACTTCATTCTGCTTTTTGCCCTGCATACAGAAAATATGGCCGATGCGTTCTTTCTTTTCTTTCGTCAAATTGTTCAATTGCGCATCCGGCGTCATGGTTCCGGCATAGACGCGGAACAGGTTGACGCGCCCGGCGAACGGGTCAACAAAGGTTTTGAACACTTGCGCGATCACATGCGCGTTCGGGTCAAGCTGGCATTCGGCGGCGTCTTCGGTTCCGACAATCACGCCTGTCATCGCAGGCCGTTCCAATGGCGACGGCGCCCAGGCGACGACTGCATCCATCAATTGTTTGACGGCGATATTGTTCAACGCTGAGCCGCAAAAAACCGGAAAAATCGTGCAGGATTTGATCCCCGCCATCAAGCCAGCCAGCACTTCTTCATCCGATAACGCGCCTTCTTCGAGATATTTTTCCAGCAAGTCATCGCGCCCTTCCGCCGCTTTTTCGATCAGGCCCATGCGATACATTTCAACATCATCCGCCATATCCGCCGGAATTGCACCTTCGACAGGCGTGCCGGACGCGTCTTTATAGGTGTACGCTTTTTGCGAAAGCAAATCCACAACCCCTTTGAACGAGGCTTCTTGCCCAATTGGAAGTTGCACCGGGAGAATATTGTCGCCGAACGCCTTGCGCAGCGAGGCCAATGCACGGTCGAAACTGGCGCGTTCGCGTTCCATCTTATTCAAGAAGATAAAGCGCGGAATATTATATTGCTGGGCGAAACTCCAGGTTTTGATGGTCATGACTTCCGCTCCCGCCACGCCGCAGACGGAGACAATCGCGGCATCGGCCACAGAGAGGGAAATCTGGGTGTCTGTCATGAAATCGCCGAATCCGGGAGTATCAATCAGGTTGATTTTGCAGTTATTCCATTCGCAGAAGGCGAGCGCTGTGTTGATCGTAATTTTCCGTTTCTTTTCGTCGTCATCGTAATCTGTTGTCGTGGTGCCATCATCCACTTTGCCGAGACGAGTTACCATTTTCGCATTAAATAAGAAGGCTTCTGTCAACGAAGTCTTGCCAACACTGCCATGTCCGATCATGCCGATGTTTCGAATCTGTTCAGCTTCATATTTCTTCATAACATTCTCCTTATTACGACCAATCACCTGTTACGCGCCCTGCGCGCACTTTCTACGACAAATTGCAAGACATGTAGCAAAATTGGGGAATAGCGTCAAGAAAAAATTTCGCGCGCTGACCTGACACGGGAATCTTAGGTTCTTCGTAACTATTTAGCTCATTTTCGCCGTAGGCGATGCGGTATTGTAGAAGATGTCCCGCCCTCCCGTTTGTTCGCCGTAGGCGATACGCTCCTTCCCCAACCGCTACGCGGTAGAGGCGGCGGGTCTGAATTCGACTTCTACAACACCTCAAGCCCTACGGGCTAAATAGTTACAATTCTTCATAGTGACAACATTGACACTCCAGATGCATAGAGACCTTGACAAATTCCACCACGCATGGCAGGCGTGATTTCGCATTCTTTCCTTGCCCGAATAGTAAAAAAATTGACGCGGCATCGCCGTGAACTCCCCTACTGGGATGGGTTGGGGGTGGGTTATGAGCGCTGACAGCCTCTCGACATCCGCCACCCACCCCTTGCCCCTCCCAGGAGGGGAATGTAAGGACATTCCCGTGAGCGCGACATCCGATATCTTATTGCAGGTCTCAGATTTGCAGACCCATTTTTATACTGAAGAAGGCGTGTCCAAAGCGGTGGACGGCGTGGATTACATGGTCAGAAAAGGGGAGACGCTCGGCGTGGTCGGCGAATCCGGCTGCGGCAAAAGCGTGACGGCGCTTTCCATCATGCGCCTGATTCCCAATCCGCCGGGAAAAATCGTGGGCGGAGATATTCTGTTTGACGGCAAAAGCCTTCTCTCGCTCTCCAATTCAGAAATGCGGGCGATTCGCGGCAATAAAATCTCCATGATTTTTCAAGAGCCGATGACCTCGCTGAATCCGGTCTTTACGATTGGCAACCAGATCGCCGAGGCGATTCAACTCCATCAAAAACTCTCGAAAAGATCGGCGTTAGACCGCACCATCGAAATGCTGAAACTCGTCGGCATTCCGTCGCCGGAGCAGCGCGTCAAAGATTATCCGCATCAACTCAGCGGCGGGATGCGGCAGCGCGCGATGATTGCAATGGCGCTCTCCTGCAATCCGCAAGTGCTGATCGCCGACGAGCCGACCACCGCGCTCGACGTGACGATTCAGGCGCAGATTCTCGATTTGATGGCCGGGCTGAAGGCGGAATTCAACACAGCGATTATCCTCATTACGCACGATCTCGGCATTGTCGCGGAAAGCGTGGCGCGGGTCGTCGTGATGTACGCCGGAAAGATTGTGGAAGAGGCGGATGTCTATGCGCTCTTCGAAAATCCCCTGCATCCTTATACTGTCGGGCTGCTGGAATCTGTGCCGCGCCTCGACCGCCATGCCGTCAAAAAAGACCGGCTGAAAGAAATTCCCGGCACCGTGCCGATGCCCGCGCACCTGCCGTCCGGCTGCCTCTTCCATCCCCGCTGCCCGAAAGTGATGGACATCTGCCGCCGCGAACTCCCGACCTTGAAGCCGTATCGCCGCCCGGAACATAAGGTGCGTTGCTGGTTGTATGAATGAGGAGAGGATTGTCGTGCCTAAAAAACGAGAACATGCCGATCATCAGCCCTTGTTGCTGACTCCGCCGATGAGAGGGGAAATATCCATCCCTCTCGATCATTCTGAGGAAACGCCATTTACACGAATTTACCAGAATAAATATGGACAACTGTTTCAAGGCGATAGCATTGCCTGGCTGCAATCATTGCCATCAGAAAGTATTGATTTGATTTTTGCCGATCCTCCCTACAATATCAAAAAGGCTGAGTGGGATAAATTCGAAAGCCAGGAACACTACATTCAATGGTCATTACAATGGATTCAAGAAGCGGCACGGGTGCTTACCAAAACAGGCACGCTCTATATCTGCGGTTTTTCGGAGGTGTTAGCCGATTTAAAACATCCGGCCATGAAATATTTTTCGGGATGTAAATGGCTTATCTGGTATTACAAAAATAAAGCGAATTTAGGCAATGATTGGGGACGCTCGCATGAGAGCATTCTGCATCTGCGAAAAGATCGGCAGTCGTTCACCTTCAACATTGATGACGTGAGAATTCCGTATGGCAAGCATACCTTGAAATATCCTGCTCATCCGCAAGCTGAATCAAGCCAATATGGCAACGGCGAAAAGCGGCACGATGTCTGGATTCCCCATGCACAGGGAGCGAAGCCCAAAGATGTCATTGAAATTCCGACAACCTGCAATGGCATGGAAGAAAAAACCCCGCATCCAACTCAGAAGCCCGAAGAATTGCTGCGGAGAATCATACTTGGATCAAGTAATGAGGGGGATATCGTGCTTGACCCATTTTCTGGCTCTGGCACAACGCTTGTGGTCGCGGAACAACTCCAGCGAAAATGGTTCGGATGCGAGTTAAGTCCTGATTACAATCAATGGGCAATCAAACGGCTGGAAAGTGTCATTCATAAAACAAAAGAGGAATGGATTCAGCTTGATCGTCTTAGTGAAGAACGGAGGAATTCAATCCGATGACGTTACAGCAATTACTGACTATAGCGACTGATAAGGCGAAGTTCCAATCTCTGGCTGATTATGTGGATTATGGGTTACGCTATTTAGAGTTTATTAAAACGCAGTTTCAGGCGGTGATTGTCTCGCAGAATGAGCATAATTATCGTTTTTTTCAATACAAAAAAGAGGGGACATTTAACGTCACGCGCCCGATTAATGCTGATCTGATGTTGTCGTTTGAAGAGTTTGAACAGCAACAGTGCGTATTTTTCTCTATCCTTCAGCATATTCGTGAGCAAGCAGCGAATACAAAGGAAAACCGCCGTCTGTTAAATACCTTCATCTATACGGCGCAACAATCCATTGGCGCCACGCTCGATGCGTTACCGGCAACACGCTCGAATACTGCTCGGAAAATCAATGGCGACTTATTTGAACGGTTCATTCGTTTGGTGATCAAAGAAGTTGGTATTGAGGTTTCTACCGGGACGATTGCCGTTCCAGTCATTCTCAACGGGCAAGAAGTCTTTACGATGACTTATCAGCATGATCTGATTATTCGGGTTGAAGAAGCGACAAAGGCGATTGGTTCTGTCAAAACCTCAAGCAAAGATCGCCTTGATAAAATTTTTGTGGATAAATTTCTCTATAACCGCTTGACGGAGACAAATACGCCGCATTTTGCAGTGTTCTTAAACGATGTGCAACGGAAAGGCAAAGAAGGAAAATATGGAATTAATGCAACGTTTTTACCAGGGCATTTTAAAGGATACACGATCAAGCTCAATCCTCTGGACGGCGTCTATTACTGTGATATTCGGGCGAATATGCTGACAGAAGATATTCTCAAGGAACATATCAAAACATTCGATCATTTCCTTTTTGAGGATGTTTGGAAGTTTATCGAGTGAAATAGCTCAACCACCTGCCTGTATGAACGAAAAGAGATAATAATGCTTAGCGATAAAATCCTCAATAACGTCTCAGGCGCGATGCTGTATGGCATTACGCCGCCAAAAGAAAAGACCGCGAAAGAAAAACTGCTGACCATTACCGAAAAGCGCACCAATCGCATCAACAGTTTGCATTGTGATGCGCTGGTCGTGTATGATATTCAGGATGAAAGCAGCCGCACCAATGAAGCGAGGCCGTTCGAATATTTCCCGACGCTTGATCCGCTGAGCTATACCACGACCTATCATGTGACGCTCGATTGCCAGAAAATCATTTATCATGTTGTCGGCAAATATACCGAGGAAGAATTGCGGCATCGCATCGCCGAATGCGCGGCGCAGAATTACCTTTCCGTATTTGTTGGCGCAGCCTCAAACAATCAACGGACACGAATCAAGCTGCCTGATGCCTACGCCCTCTGGAATGCCGCGCCGCAGAAAGGCGGACTCGGCGGAGTCGTCATCCCTGAGCGGCATCGGAACACACAGGATGAACACCTGCGAATTCTTGAAAAACAGCGGCAAGGATGTTCGTTTTTTATCTCGCAATGCGTGTGCAATATTGAAATCGTCAAGAATTTCATCTCTGATTATTGCTGGGAAATCGAGGATCGCGGCGAGAAAAACGCGTATATGATTTTCACGCTGTCTATATGCGGCTCGACCGAAACCTTGCGCCTGATGAATTGGCTTGGAATCGATATTCCCAAATGGCTGAAAAATGATTTAGCGCGCTCAAAAGATATCCTTGACGCATCAATCAAGTTAAATCTCAACATTGCGAAAGAATTATACGAGTATTGCCGCGAAAAACATTTAGCGTGCGGCTTTAACGTGGAAAGCATTTCGCCCAAAAAAGAGGAAATCGCGGCGACGGAGATTCTTTTTTATGAGCTAAAAAAACATCTCGCAGCAGTTTCAATTGCGTGACGGTTTCTAATTGCGATTTGCTTCGCATTTTGAGAGAACTATGTTGTCAGTCGAAACTACAATTTCGGCCTACGCCTTTCAGGGGGAGGAAATCATGGAATTCTGTGGAATCTGTATCATCACTGAGAATGTCCCTCGTCTTGCGACGTTTTATCAAAATATCTTACATGCGACGGCGGTTGGGAACGACGTGCATGTTGAAATCGCCACAGACATGAATTCTTTGGCGATCTATTCAAAGTCTGCGGCAATCAATGACATGAAATTTGATCTGAGCTCGTGCTGGGGAATTGGCAATATTACGCTCATGTTTCGAGTTGATGATGTTGATGCAGAATATGAGCGGATCAAAGCGTATGTTTCTGAATTCATGACCTCGCCGACGACCTATCTCTGGGGAACGCGAGCGTTTCACTTCAGGGACCCAGATGGCAATATCGTTGATTTTTTCAGCCGAATCGCCACATAACAAGATATGCGACCATTATTTATACAAGAGGCATTCACCAACGGGGAAAAAGCGGCGCTGCTCCCGATCCATCGCTTACAGCATTTAAAAGATGAGATTGCGCAATTTAAACACGATGAAGCGCTGAATGGTTTTCAGCAATGGATTGTAAATGACTTGTATTCATTTGACGTCCCGACTGCTGAATTCGTGATTTCGTCCATCATTCTGCTTGCCGTTCCGCATCCGTTTTACGCCCCGGTCGAGTTTATTCATCGAGGGAAAATATATCACTGTCTCAGCCTCGTGATGTCTGACTTTGATCGCGCAGAGCAGAGCCTTCAAAAAGCTCTGCAATCAAGAAATTATCAGATCATCGCCGCGCCGAACATCCCTTTAAAACGCCTGGCCGTCCAGAGCGGTTTCGCCGCCTACGGACGCAATAATATCTGTTATATAGACGGCATGGGGAGCAATTTTTCGTTCAGCGCCTATTTTTCAGATATGCCTTGTGATGATGACGATTGGACGGCAGCGAAAATGGCGTCCAACTGCGCTCACTGCACGGTCTGCGTCAAACATTGCCCGACCAAAGCCATTCGAATGGATCGGTTTTTAATTGATAATGAGCGCTGTTTATCATATTTGAACGAGAGCGGCGAGCCGTTTCCAGAATGGCTGCCGAAAACGGCGCATCATTGCGTGTACGATTGCTTGCGATGTCAGATGGTCTGTCCAATGAATGCGGCGCAGGTGAAACAGGTCGGCGAATTGATTCGATTTACTGAATCTGAGACAGAGCAGCTATTAGCAGGAGCGTATGCTGACACATTTTCAGCATCGTTCAAGAAAAAGGCCGTTTATCTGGGTTTGCATCAATGGCCTGACGGGATCGCCAAAAATCTCAAGGCGTTAATGGAATTAAGTGACCGGCCATGATAGCCGCGCTTGTGCCGTTGCGGATGACGCGAGGGAAAAAGACTGGAACAAATCAGGAGAGCAGATGCCATCTTACACAAGAAGATGGCATCTGAGAATTTGGCAGGATGCCTGAGCGCGCCTATTCGATTGAGCGCTCTTTTGCCCCATTCATTGAGTCAAGGCCGTAGGGCGAATAGGGTTGCACGACAAACGATGGATGAGAGAACACCGCGCCATCGCTGGCGGTTCCTGTGGATGGATTCATTCCGTAGGACGTCCATGCCGGAGGCATCATCTGTCCCTGATATTCCGGATTATACGGAGCCATCATTCCCGGACGCACAACCTGGAACGCAAACTGCGTCGTTCCAATGCGTTGGGCCTGCCCGCCAAAACCGGATTCCATCGCCACATGAACGGTGTACGTCAACATGCCTGGTTTCGTTTTGGTCCCGACCGGCAATGTCACCTGATAATAATCATACGGTGCTTTTGTTACCGGAATCCGTTTCCATAACTGCCCCCAGCTATTGAGGATTTCCAGATAATACACAGCGCCCATCTGCGCGCCGACACTGGTTTGCACGGTGATCGTCCCCTTTCTGCCTTGCTCGATCATATTTGGAGACACTTGCGCCCACACCTGAGCGTATCCGGGCCACGGATTCGGCGGAAACGTCGTCCCCCCACAATCCTGCACGTAATAACTTACCATGTTGTCCGATCCCTGTCCCATATTGGTCGTCAGCCAGATCACTTCCGTCCCTGCCGGGCCGCTCAGCATCAACTGCATCCCTAATAGACGAGACAGATACGAAACGCCAGTCTGAAGCTGTCCATTGAATAACGTCCGCTGGACGCCTTTAGTGTCGCGGTTAAGCACTGACACAAACTGCGCATAGCCTGAATTATTCGTCACGCGAACATCAATCGCATTCGCCCCGGTACAGAACGCATTTTTCGCCATTCCGGTCGCCGGATCAATTGCTTCTAACGTCACGCTTCCGCGCGGAGACGGCACAATCGCTCGACTATCCTGAGCTGCCGCCCGATTCATCGGCATCACGCTCACTACAACCAGCAACACAACACTCCATAACGCCATCATTTTCATCATATTTTTCTGCATACGCTATCACCTCCTTTTCGTGGTATTTATTTCATTATCAAAGTCTATGCACAAAAAAATTTTTTGACAAGGAAATTCTTCGCTGATTTTCAGGGATGTTCAGGTTTTCTTCTGCCAGCGGAGAGATGACGCCGGGGAAGTCTTTTAATTACAATGCGTTATAACATGAAGAATCCAGGCATTATTTTGGGGAAGACGACGATGGTTTTTCAACGGGATGGGAAGAATACTCCCCATTTTTAGATAGGTTACACGTTTTGCAACAGATGCAGACAGCGTTTCGCTTCTACCCAAGCTGCATCTTGTTTGATGTATGCGGCAGAAACGCAAACGGGAGAACGCGAATCGCGTTCTCCCGTTAACACATCCTGTTAATACGCGATTACGAGAACAGCCCTTCTTTATACTTAATATCTGCCTTCTGTTTCAGTTCATCCACAAATTCGCGGAATTGCGCGTCTTGTTTCCGTTTCAGCAGTTGCTCCGTCAGCGCAGCTTTCTCCTGTTCGAACGTCTTCATATCCGCTGGCGTCCGCTCTTTGACGCGAAAGACGCAATATGTGGATTCGATTTCGAAAGGAGCGCTATATTCGCCGTCGCGGAGTGTGAAGGCTAATTTGGCAAGTTCTTCGGATTTGCCGCGCGCTTCAGAGATATAGCTTTGGCTCCGGGCAAATGGGCGAGGAGCAAATGCTTCAGCCTTAAACGTCGCCGTTACGTCCTGAAGAGGCGTTCCAGCGGCTAATGCGGCCTGCATCGCTTCTGCGTCTGTTTTGGCAAGGGCTTTGGCTTTTTCCTGGCGCAACGCCTCGCTCACTTTATCTTGAATATCAGCCAATTCAGGAATGTACGGGTCTTTGGATTCGAGAAATTCGATGATATAGTACCCTGACGTTGTTTCAATCGGTTCGCTGAACTTCTGATCTGCGCTTAATGTAAAGGCCGCTTCTTGAACCTGCGAAATAGCAGCCGTTTTGTCGTCAATCGGCTCGCCTTTGCCAAATAAATTACTGACTTGCACTTGCAATTTATCTTTTGCGGCAACGTCTTGCAAATTCGGCGTATTCAACAAATCCTCATAGGCAATTTGCGCCCGTTCTCCGGCCAATTCTTGCGCTTTGGCGAGCTTCAGCCGCTCTGTAATTTCCGGTTTTGCCTTGCCATACGGGTCAGTTTCTTCACGAATTTCATCAACTTTGAGAATATGAAAACCGAACTGTGTTTTTACTAAACCGCTGACCTGTCCGACGGCCAACGCAAACGCGGCATCTTCAAACTCCGGCACCATGCGTCCTTTATTGAAAAATCCAAGATCGCCGCCATTCTCTTTGCTCCCCGGGTCTTCAGAATACGTTTTGGCTAATTCCGCAAAATCAGCCCCTTCTTGAATCTGTTTTAACACCCCTTCCGCTTTGGCTTTCACTTCCGCAATCTGCTCTTCTGTCGCATTCTGAGGGGTTCTGAACAAGATGTGACGCGCTTTCACTTCCCGTCCCTTATCAAATTCGCTGACATTGGCGTCATAATATGCCTTAATTTCCTCTTCTGTCGGCATCACTTCGTCTTTCAGCGTTTGCGGATCATAGTGAAGATATTGAACCTTAACGCGCGGCGGCGTGGTAAAATCCTGTTTATGCGCGTCATAATACGCCTGAATTTCTTCATCAGACATCGTCACGCGCTCTTTGTACGCGTCGGCCTTCACCAACGCGCCTTCAATCGCGATCTTATCATTTTGCGCCACATATTCATCCAACACTTCCTGGTCGCTCACTCGCGCGGTTTGTTTAATCAACAATTCCAATTTTCTTGTCAACAAACTGCTTTTGACCTGGGTTTCAAAATTGTCCGGCGCAATTCGATTCTGCGCCAAAATATTTTTATACAAGGTCGGATCGAATTGATTATTGGTCTGGAAGCTCGACATTCCGTGAATTTCGGAAATCAATTCCTCATCCGACACATCAATACCGTATTTTTTAGCCGTCTGCTCTAACAGGACGTTCTGCGTAAGTTGGTTGAGGGCGACCTGCTCAAGTTGCAGGGTTTTCAGCGCCTCTTCAGTCAAATTATCGCCATATAACTGGCGGTAGAATCCATAAATATTTCGATAACTTCTTTCAAAATTCGTGTATGAAATCGGCTCGCCATTGACCCAAGCAACCGCGTTCGTCCCGCCAGCGCCAGCGCCTCGCTGAGCGCCGCCCTGTCCCCACACAAAAAAGATCGTTCCGATAAACGCGGCAATCACTAACCACAGGAAAATTTGAAGCGATTTGAGGTTTTGTCTCATGACATCAAGCATAATGCGTACCACCCTCCATTCCAAAAACGTGTCAAGCCTGCATTCGCCTATTGCAGTAAGTAGATAGAAACGGAGAGACACGCTATTGAATGCGGAGAAACTTGGCAACCTTTTTTTAATGGGGTTCTTATTTTTTCGAGATGCTCCCCGACCAAAGGACGGTTACGCCTCATATCGCCATCCTCTTCGTCGCGAGTACCTATTTCGCTATTTTCGGCGCAGACAGTACGGAATCGCCGCCACTGCTGTATTGACACAGAAGGCTATGGAGATGCTGTCAAACCTTGAAGATATCTGACAGCGATTTCCTCGCCATAACATTCTGTGTCATTACACCTACGAGTTAAATAATGCCCTCCCAATAATGCCTCGTTGAGAAAAAATGGGCATGGGGAGTTTTTAGAAAATTTCTCATTATTTTCCTTGTTTAAAACCTCTCTGTGTATTTATAGTGTTGAAAATGGTTTCTGTCAAAGCGTAGGAAAGGCACTGCTTACCGCGCTGTCCAATGTATGTTTCTGAGAAAAGGGTATTGTCGTTATGCATATTCCGTCATTTGGCCTGTTTACCAATGAAGTTGCAATTGATCTCGGTACAGCGAATACTGTGGTGTATACGAAAAATAAAGGGATTGTTTTCAACGAGCCGTCTATTGTGGCCATTCATGCCAAAACCAGAGAGCCAGTGGCCTTTGGAACCGACGCCAAGCAGATGGTCGGACGCACGCCGGAGAATATCACCGCCATTCGCCCGCTGAAAGATGGCGTGATTGCGGATTTTAAAATCACCGAAGCGATGCTGCGGTACGTCATTCAAAAAACGCTCAATAAAGGGCGTTTTGTCCGCCCGAAAGCGATTATTTGCATTCCGTCGGGCATTACTGAGGTTGAAAAAAAAGCAGTCAAGGATTCTGCCATCTCCGCCGGGGCATCGCAAGTCTTTTTAGTGGATGAGGCGATTGCCGGGGCGATTGGGGTCGGCCTGCCGATTGAAGAGCCATCCGGGAATATGATTATTGATATTGGCGGCGGAACGACTGAAGTGACTGTCATCTCACTTTCTGGCATTGTTTATAGCAAATCCATCCGCGTTGGGGGCGATGAAATGGATGAAGCCATTATTCAATATGTCAAGCGCAAATACAATCTGCTCATCGGCGAACGCACGGCGGAATATATCAAGATGTCGGTTGGCTCGGCGTTTCCGTTGCAGCAAGAGCGCGAAATTGACATTAAAGGGCGCGACTTGTTAGAAGGAATTCCCAAAACGATTCCCATAAAAAGTGAAGAAATTCGCGACGCGTTGTCGGAAATCGTCGCTGCTGTCGTAGATGCCTTGCGAACCGCCTTAGAGCGCACGCCGCCAGAATTATCCTCTGATATCGCAGATCGCGGCATCGTGCTGACAGGCGGCGGATCGCTGCTGCAAAATTTCGATATGCGGCTGCGCGAAGAAACCGGCCTGCCCGTCACGCTCTGTGATAATCCGTTGATGTCTGTGGCAATCGGCGCTGGCAAATTATTGACCATGCCAGAGTTACTTGGCAAGGTTGTTATTGATTAATTTCGGGTCATGCGATTGAAGGTGAAGATGACGTTATGCTGCATTTATTAACACGATACCGCCATTTATCGTTGTTTATCTTTTTTTTGTTTATCTCGTTGATACTGCTGTCGCTCGGACGCCCGGCATTGGAGAATGTTCCCAAGCCATCCAATATTCTCGAACGCGCCATGCTGGTTGTGTTGCAGCCGTTTCAACGCGTTGTCACATCGGTGATTTCAAATACCGAGAATATCTGGAATAATTATATTCGCTTAGTGGATGTCGCCAAAGAAAATAACGAGTTGCGCAAACAGGTTCTACAGTTACAAGAAGCCAATAATCGGTATCTCGAAGATTTAATGGCATACGAGCGCCTGAAAGATACCTTGCATCTTGCGGAGGATCGAAAATTTTCGACAATATTAGCGCGCGTGGTCGGATACGATGCCACCAATCACAGCAACACGATGGTGGTGGATCGCGGCAGCAATGACGGCATTCAAGAAGGATGGCCAGTCATTACCCATGCGGGCATTGTCGGCAGAACGATGACGGTCGCGAAAAATTCGACAAAGGTGTTGCTCCTCAGCGATCCCAATTGCAGCGTGTCAGCGCTAATTCAACGCACGCGCGATCAGGGAATTGTGACCGGGTTAACTCGAAAAGATGCCTATACGATGAAAAATGTGCTCCGACGCGCCGAAATTCGCGAAGGCACGATTTATCGGCTCACGGATCAATCCCTGATCGAATTAGCGAAATCGGATATTCCCGGTTATGCGATTACAGCGGATACCATGGCGCGCCTGGCAGAAAATTTAGTTCCGGCAGATGTATTAGCGTTTATGGAAGGGATGCAGAATAAAACCTACGGAAATCAGCGCTTATTTATCAAAGCGCTGGAAAATATGTTAGGAAAAGAACAGGCCGATTGGTATAAAGGGATCATTTTACAGTTTTCTCAGGCGGATGTGCTTGCGGCGCTCCGCCCGTTAAAAGAGCAGCAATTTGCGTCGAAACAAGCCTTTATCGAGGCATTACAGACGGCGATTGGCGCAGAGCAGACCGCCAAATATCTCGAACAGATTCTCCGATTTGCGCGGGAAGACGAAACCGTCATTTCTTCGGGCTTAGGAGGACTCTATCCGAAAGGCTTGATCATCGGCACGGTGTCCAAAGTAAAAAAAGAGGACTATGGCTTATTTCAAGAGATTGAAATCACGCCCAGCGTGGATTTTTCGAAATTAGAAGAAGTCCTGATCATTCAGCGGACAGAAGTCAATGATTCGGATAAATCGGAGAAAGCGCAGGAATAATGTGTAGTTCATGCGGAATGATGATATGATATGGATAGGAGCGGCTTATGTACCTTGCGCTGACACTGATCATCGTCTTAGGGGCGATGGTTATTCAGACCTCAATCTTTCCTTTAGTATTTCTAACGATCAAGCCTGACTTGCTGTTGGTCATTGTGGTCTATCTCGGGTTGCGGAAAGGCCCGGAAATCGGATGCCTCAGCGGATTTGCATTCGGGCTGATGCAAGACGCCAGTTCAGAAATCGCATTCGGGGCGAATGCCTTTGCAAAAACCATTCTGGGATTTCTCAGCGGCGTTGCGGGAAAGCAGTTATATACGCAAAGCGTGATTACTCATATGCTTTGCGTTGGCTTCAGCACCGTGGCTGGCGAACTCATTTTACTCGGATTGCAAGGGTTTCAGAGCGATTGGCAGCGACTTCTGCTGTATGAAACCTGTTATAACATGCTCTGTTGTCCATTTATTGTTGGAATTTTTCGCGGTGGGGAAAAACGATTAGGAATCTGATATGCTCAAAACGATCTATCAATTATCTTTCGAACATAACGGGCATGGCGGGCTTCGCGATCAGATCGTGAATGTCGTGGAAAAAACCGCGAATACAATCGTACGATTTCAAGCGTATATTCCTGAAAATCGCCATTCTGCCAATATTCTCGGCGCTGTGCGGCAAGGCACTGGCGTGATCATCAATGCTCAAGGCTATATCCTTACAGCAGGCTATCTGGTTATGGAAGCCGAAAATATCCAGGTCGCCTTCAGCGATGATCGCATTGTCGAAGCCGAAGTGGTCGGCATTGATTATGAAAGCGGCCTGGGCTTGATTCGGCTGCTTGAGGCGGGCGATATTCAACCGATTGTCCTGGGGAATTCATCGCGCGTAACTCCAGGACAATTAACCATTACGATTGGCGATAGCACCGAAGCGCAGGCACGCATTGTCACGAATGGCAGGATTACCGATGTTGCGCCGTTTATCGGCTATTGGGAATATCTGTTAGACCGCGCGCTCTACGTGATTCCGCAGAACCCCGCGTTTGGAGGCAGCCCATTATTTAATCTCGAAGGCGAAGTGATCGGAATCGTCTCGCTTCAATTGAATCAGCAGCAAGGGATGAATCTGGCGATTCCGATCGAATTGTTATATGACATCGAATCTGAATTGATCCGGTTCGGGCGAGTGATGAGCCGCCGCCCAAGGACGTGGACCGGGATGTATCATGCCCCGTATCAAAAAGGGATCATCGTCGTGGATGTCATGCCGGAGAGTCCGGCAGAGGAGGCTGGCATCGAAAAGGGCGATCTGATCACGCATATCGCGGGCAATCGCGTGAAAACTGAAGAGCAGTTATTGCGCCAATTATGGGAAATTCCTGTGAATACGGAATTCCAGGTCACGTTGATTCGAAAAAACCTTCAGTACACCTTGACCATTTGCGGCGTTGATGTCTATGAATTTTACAATATCGGCGGCAGCAACGATTTGCCA
This sequence comes from Candidatus Moduliflexus flocculans, assembly GCA_000739515.1. Lineage (GTDB taxonomy): Bacteria > Moduliflexota > Moduliflexia > Moduliflexales > Moduliflexaceae > Moduliflexus > Moduliflexus flocculans. The sequence goes on along the minus strand of DF820461.1, from coordinate 221,366 downwards.
GGTCATTAATCGCCGCACAGAATGTTCTGCCAGGGTTGACGCTCTGGCAGAGCGCGTTTTTCTACCGGATGACCTGTTCAAACAAGACTTCAAGCGCCTCATGCGCGGCCTCGCGCACGCTCAGTTCCTGATCATGTAAACACGCTTTAATATCGGGCAAATAGTCACGCGACAGCCGGCCTAAATTTCCCAACGCCCACAACGCCGACGCGCGCACTGGTGGGGCATCATCCTGCAAACATCCGACAATTTCTGGCAAGCAACGCCGCGCAATATCCGCTAACTTGCCTAAGGTTTCAGCCGCCGCAGAACGCACATGAGCATCATCGTCATGAAGGCACGAAGTAATCCGTTTTGCGACAGTTGTGGGAATATACATTTTTGTTTCTTCCCCCATTTCTCCAAGGACTTTTAGCGCAGTAGCCCGAACAGTCGCATCTTCATCCCGCAGTAACATGACAATCTGCTGCAAGGTAATCTGGCAAATTTGCGCGCGCGATTTTGCCTCGTTGCCTAAATATCCTAAGGCTACCGCTGCCGCCGATCTCACCGCAGGATCATTGTCTTCAAGATGTTCGGCGATTTGTGGGATATACGCTTTTGCCACATCGCCGAAATTGCCTAATGTCCATGTCGCAGATGACCGAATTGACGGGTCAGCGTCATCTAACTGCGAAGCAAGTTGACGGGCGGCAAGCTGCGGAATGTAAATTGTCGCGATCTCGCCTAATTTGCCCAATGCCTCGACAGCGGCAAAGCGCACGCGGCTATCCGGATCATCCATCAACTTAAGAATCTGTGGGATATATTCCTCAGCATCCAATTCTGCGAGTACTTCGAGCGCGTCGAAACGAATATCCCAGGCAGGGTGCTGGAGGAGATTGGCAATAAGAGGAATTGCCTCTTTCGCAGTCCGACCTAATCGTTCTAATGCTTCCATTGCGGCAAAATGCACGAAACGGTCGGTATCAGTCAACAATTCCACCAAATCAAGCACATACGGCCGCGCGCTTTCTCCAAGCTGACCGATAATCGCGGCGGCTGTGTAGCGAACTTCGCGATGGCTATGTCGAAAAAAGGAGAGAATCTCGGCAATACATTCCGGTTCAAGCAGACAGGCTTGCTCCAACGTATGCAGTCGAAGAAGCGCTGTGTCGCATGTTTCTTCTACAATGATCGGCTTGCCTGTATCGTTCATAGCAAGCATATCAATTTTATACACAGTTATTCTGGTCAAGTAGAATCGTTCTGGCTTTTCGTTTTTCCCTTGACTTTATCAAGGCATGTCAACACAGGGAACGCATGACCGTTCAACCATCAGTGACATTTTATACGTTAGGCTGCCGCCTGAATCAGGCCGAGACAGCGACATTATCCGACGCGTTTCGTCAGGCAGGCTACGCCATTAAAGAATTCGGCGAACAGACCGACATTTGCGTCATCAACACCTGTTCTGTGACCGGACAAAGCGAAGCCCGCTGTCGCAACATGATTCGCAACGTGCTGCGTAAGCATCCAGACACATTTATGGTTGTTGTCGGCTGCTACGCCCAGATCGGCATCGAGATGCTGCGAAACATTCCCGGCATTGACATGATCGTCGGAACAGAACAAAAATTCGATGTCGTCCAACTCATCCATTCCGTGTGCGAAGCTCAGGGGGAGCGTCCTGATCTTCCCAAACAGACCGAGCCATTGATCTTTCATTCCGCCGAGATCGCTGCCGCTGATTTTACGATGCGAGCAACAGGAAACTTCACCGCCCGAACCAGAGCCAATATTAAAATTCAGGATGGCTGCAACTTTTTCTGCTCGTATTGTATCGTGCCATACACCAGAGGCCGCGACCGCAGCCGCACATTTGAGGATATTCGCCGCGAGGCGCAAGAACTGGCCGCGCGAGGGCATCAGGAAATCGTTATTACCGGTGTCAACATCGGCACGTATGCGTATCAGGGCAAGGGCTTTCTCGATGTACTGCGCGTGTTAGAAGAAATTGAAGGCATTCAACGCATTCGGATTACCTCCATTGAGCCAATGACTGTGCCAGAGGGAATTATTGACTATTTTGCCACGTCAGGCAAGCTTTGCCATTTTCTTCATATTCCGCTGCAAAGTGGCAGCAACGCGATTTTAGAAATGATGAATCGCCGTTACCGGCGCGAGGAATTCGCGGAGTTTGTCCATCAACTGACAGAGGCCGTGCCGGACATTCATATCGGCACAGATATTATTGTTGGGTTTCCAGGAGAAGGGAACGCTGAATTCGAGGAATCACGGGAATTACTCGCCACATTGCCGCTCCACTACGCGCATGTGTTCAGTTTTTCAGCGCGGCAAGGCACGAACGCCGCCAACCTTCCGCATCCGGTCGCCCCAGAGGTGATTACCGAACGCAGTGAAATCTTGCGGAATTTGTCGAAGCAAAAACGCCAGGCGTTTTATAAACGGCACATCGGGAAAACCGTCTCTGTCCTGTTTGAGCGTAAACAACAAAACGGCCTGTTTACGGGCTACACCGGCAATTACATCAAAGTCGGCGTCAACTCGGACGAATCGCTTTCGAATCGGATGCTGGATGTGGTCATTACGGAGGTCACGGGCGACAATATCGCCGTCGGACGGCTGTGTTGATGGCACATCGCTGTCAGACACTTCGAAAGTGTCTGACAGCTTTTCACGCCTGCTATTCCAGCAAAAACATCTGTTTGATATGGATGCGAATCCCCGGAGGAAGTTCCACGCCTTTTGCGCTGAAGACTTTCAGTTTCATTTCTTGTATGGTCATTGGTCTCGGCAAGCGCAAAATCGTATAGTAGTCATGCCCCTCGTATGTCAGGCCGTCTTCCGTTTTTAATTGCCACGAGCGAAAAATCGTGGCACGATCATGGGCTAAGCTGCTTTTTAAATACGGATGGTCGGCGATGAGTTCTGCGGTGTCTTTTCCGGCTTTGAGCGTGAAGGATTCAAAATGCTGGTCTGTTGTCTGAATCGTGACATTCAACAACCGTTTTTGCTGTGGCAGCGTCACGCTGTTTGTCAGCGTTGAGACAACTATCAATCCCCGACTTTGGATCTTCGATAGCGAACTGCCAGCCAGAGAAATTTCTTCATGCGAGCTTTCTATGGTAAAATCCAGCGGATTTTTCAGTGGAACCGCATAAAAACGAGGGCTTATATTCGACAGCCAGCCACTCAGCCCAAGTATCGCAAAAACGCACAACGGCAGCAGACTGCCGAACGCGGTGAATTGCCAGAGATCATGTTTCTGATGACTTCTAAACGCGGCAAATGATTTTGTTCGAGCATAACATCCGAATCCTGCCAGCAACAATATGGCGCTGAGGCACAACCATAATGTCAAAGAATTCCGCTGAAAGCTGAATGAAAGCAAGTAAAAACCGAGATTCTGCCGCGACAATCCCATAAGCCAGCGCTGCCATTCGCCGATTTTTCCCGCAATCGTGAACATGTCAGGATAAAGCGTCAGCAAAATTCCCGTATGCACGCAGGTGAACAGGCCGAGCAGCACAACGCCAAATTTGAACGCGCCGAAGCGCTCAAAACGATGGTGCGCAATGGCTAATAATACAGCCCAAAATGGCAGAAATGACACACTGCTCCAGGGATCAGCCATTTTCCCAAGAATGCCGTAATTGGCCAAATGATACGCGCCGTAGAGAAAACCGCCTGAGATGAGCAGTAAAATGCCATCCCATACGCCGAAATAGCAAAGATATACAACCCCGCAGAAGGAGAGCCAGAAGATCGGCGATAGCGTCAGCAGACCGAATTGGCTGTCAAACAAGGTGGCAATCGCCATCTCATACGCACGTTCTTCGTGGATGTTGAACCCAGGTTTAACATTGCTCCAATAAATCAACGAAGCCGAGATGATAATCATCATAAATATCGCGAATTTCACGCCGATCATCATGCTTGTTGGCTCTAAAAGCCCTCGAATCAACTCTCGTGTATCTAACCGGGAGATAATCAAACGCAAAATGAAGATGAATAACAGGCCAGCGAACAGATATGACATTCTGGGGAATCCTAAGATCGGAAACGAACACGTTGCCCATCCATAAGCAAAAATTGCCCCGCGTCGCGAGCAGACCATCGTCAGGCTCAACCGATAGATTTCCAATGCCGTCAGCGCCTGGACAATCGCTTTGGCCATCAAAATCGCCAAATGCGTCAGGATTGGAATATTCAGCAAATCGCTCAGGAACTGCGTTGGGGAAAGTTGATGAAATGGGATTGAGAACAGGTACAAACCAGCGCTGACGCCGAATAATATCCACGTGGAAACAGGGTGGGGAGAGGTACTGATTTTTTCAAAGAGATGCAACGTTTTCGCCAGCAACAATAAAAACACAAGAACATTGATCGCGACCAACGGCGACGAAAAAAGCGCAGGAAACATCATGATGCCGAAAAATGGAATAAATCCGGCATACGTCAGCAGGTCTCCGCGCGCGTCGAAGCGTCGCGGAGCGGGGTCTTGCCGCAAAAGCAGCCACCAGACCGTGCTGAAAAATCCGTAGATCGCTGGCAGCCAGATCGCGCAGACCGTGAAGAAAAAACGGCTCTGCGCGTTCCAGGGATCAAAATCGACCAGGCGGATCATGCCGGTCTGCCCCCATAACAATGAGGTCAAACCCGCCGAAATCAATAAAAAAAACCACCGCAGCCCTAATCCGTAAAGCGTCATACGTTATTGAAAAATGACCTTGACATAGTCGCGCTGTTGCTCGATCTGTTTCGTGAAATCCTTCGTCCAACTTGTTTTTAAAAAGACGAAATACAGCGCATTTCCCGGCAATTCCTTCACAATCGAAAGCTGTTTCTTCTCGACCTGCATCACTTGCGTAATCAACCGGCGGCAGATCAATTGTCTATTTTTTACGATAACATCGTTGAAACGGTGATCGTTTTCATCCGCATAATACCAGTAATGCGGCGAATCTTTTGATAGCATCAGCAATGTCCGGGGATTAAACGATTCTTCCGCCATGCCGAGGTTCGCGAACCCAGGGATGTCGGCCAGCGCGGCACCAGATTGAGCCAGATTAAACGATTCCGGCGTCAACGACGCATTAACGAGAATATCGTCTGGCTGCCTGAAAAACACGACCACCGTAAATGATTTCTTCTCCAAAATGATCTGATGTTCTTTAACTGGAAGAAATTGCCCGTTCTGTTCGAAACCAATCGCAAACGATTCAGTCACCACCGGCAGGTCGGTTGCAGCCGCAATATGCTCACCGATACATATAAATAAGACAAAAAATAAGACCACCCTATACCGCATTTTTTTCATCAGCGTTCTCCCTTGACAGCCTATTTCGCGCTAAAAGGCATAATTTGGACACCGTCGCGCCGCAGCCGTTCGACAATGGCTCGCGCATGTTCCACCGCGCCCGCAGTATCGCCATGCAAGCAGACCGTCTCAAAATCGAGTTCACATTCCACGCCTTCGAGCGTTGTCACTTTGCGCTCGTTGACCATTTTTACGACGCGTTCCGCGACCACAGCAGAATCTGTCAGCACCGCTCCCGGCGTTTTCCGGGAAACTAGCCGGCCGTCAGCATGATAAGCGCGGTCGGCAAACACTTCGCCAATCGCGTTCAAGCCACCGGCCTGCGCGATCTTCAGCAACTGAGAACCCGCCAATCCGACAAGAATCAAATTCGCATCGAGTTCCGATATTGCGGTCACAATCGCTCGCGCCATCGGCTCATCATTCGCCGCCATGTTATATAACGCGCCATGCGGCTTGACATGGCGCACGCGCGTGCCGAGCGCCTGCGCAAAGCCCATTAATGCGCTAATTTGGTAAATCAGCGCGTCGCGCAATTCATCGGCCTCCATTCGCATGTCGCGGCGACCAAATCCGGCTAAATCAGGAAAGCCCGGATGCGCTCCAATGCCGACGCCATGCCGCGCCGCGAGACTCACCGTTCGGCGCATGACAGATGGATCGCCTGCATGAAAGCCACACGCAATATTCGCCGAACTGATCAGCGGCATCATCTCGGCATCGCGTCCCAATTCGTAGCAACCAAAACTCTCGCCCATATCGCAATTCAAATCAATGTAGCGCATTGTGGTGACCAAAAGTTGTCAGACACTTCAAAAGTGTCTGACAACTCCAGTGTTTCAAATCGTATAAACTCGGCTCGCGTCCATGATTTTAATGCCGTTTTGCTGCATCAATTCGATGGCGCGGTCGTTATCGTCGAAGCGAAACACCATAATCGCCTTGTCCACCGAATCACGCTCCGGGAAGGCGTAGAGATATTCGACATTGACGCTATTCTGATATAATAATTCCAACACGCCAGCCAGTCCACCCGGCTGATCGGCGACTTCCAGCGTGACGACTTCGGTTTCCTGCACAGTGTAATGCCGTTCTTTTAATTCCATGTAGGCGTCGTCTGGATGGTCTATGATCATGCGTAGAATGCCGAAATCTGACGTATCTGCCAATGACAGGGCGCGAATATTCAACCCTTTATTCCCAAGCGCTCGCGTCACCTCCGCCAGCCTGCCGCTGCGGTTTTCCAAAAACACGGAAATCTGTTTGACTTTCATGGTTGTGAATAGAACACTGATGAGACTGATTGGGCTGATTTCCACTGTTCAATAAAAAATCAGTGAAAACCAGTCTTATCAGCTCAATCAGCGTTCTATTTTCTATTGATAGAGTTCGCGGTTATCAATCACCCGGACGGCTTTGCCCATGCTTCGTTCGATGGTGCGCGGTTCGACGAGTTTAACGCTGACGACGATGTTCAACGTGCTTTCGATTTCCTTCTGAATTCGTTTGCGCAACGTTTCCAACTGCTTCACTTCATCCGAGAAAATCTTTTCGTTCACTTCCACCTGCACCTCAAGCTGATCCAGTGAGCCGACACGATTAACGACGAGCAGATAATGTGGTTCGGCTTCTTCGATTTGCAACAGGACGCTTTCGATTTGCGACGGGAAGACATTGACGCCGCGAATAATCAGCATGTCGTCTGTGCGTCCGCGCACTTTGCTGATGCGAGGCGACGTTCTGCCGCAATTCGGGCAGGTGCCTTCGATCATCGAAACGATGTCGCCGGTGCGATAGCGAATCAACGGAATGCCTTCTTTGGTCAGCGTCGTCAACACGAGTTCGCCGGTTTCGCCAGCCTGTGCGGGGAGGTCTGTGCCGGGCTTGATGATTTCCGGGTAAAAATGATCGGAGAACAGATGCAGGCCGTCCTGCCCTTCGACGCACTCAATCGCGACGCCCGGACCGATAATTTCGGAGAGGCCGTAAATATCAATCGCTTTTACGTCCCAACGCGCCTCGATTTCTTTGCGCATATTGTGCGTCCAGGGCTCTGCGCCGTAAATGCCGACTTTCAGCTTAAATTTCTTCGGGTCAAGTCCCATTTCCACCGCTTCTTCCGCCATAAACAGCGCGTATGATGGCGTACAGGTGATGACGGTCGAGCCGAAATCTTCCATCAATTTCAACTGGCGTTTCGTCGCGCCGGACGATACTGGCACGACCGCCGCGCCGAGTTCGAGACAACCGTAATGCACGCCCAAACCGCCGGTAAATAAGCCGTAGCCGTAAGCGTTCTGCACGATGTCGTCTTTCGTTGCGCCTGCCGAGGCCAACGCTCGCGCCATCACTTCGCCCCAGATTTTGATGTCGTTTTTTGTGTAGGCCACAACGGTCGGATTGCCGGTCGTGCCGCTAGAAGCGTGAATTTCCGCGATCTCACTCATCGGCACGGCGAAGAGTTTGAACGGGTAATTATCCCGCAAATCGGTCTTTTTCGTAAACGGAAGCCGCTGAATATCATCAATCGTTTTGATGTCCGACGGCGTGAGTCCTTTTTGTTGAAATGCCGCCTGATAGAACGGCACGCGGTCATTCACCCACTGCACAAGCTTGACCAGTCGCTGCGATTGCAGATCGCGCAATGCCGCCTGCTCCATACACTCAATTTCTGGCTGCCAAATCATATTTCCCTCCTTAAGGTTGGCTGCTTACAATAACAACATCGAATTGAAGAATGAAACGAATAAACGAGCATCTCTGCTCAAATTCGTTCCGTTCTCCAAGGCGATATTCTTTACTCAAATGGTTTCACCAATTCATACAGATGCTTCCCGATTTGTTTGATGTCATCGTTATACTCATAAATTTGTAGCACCGAACCACGCGCCGCAAAGCCGTACATCGTCTGGCAGATGCCGTTTTCGCCGGTTTCGCAGAGCATGTCAATCGGCATGAATTCGACAAAATCGAACAAGATGCTGTATTGGAATTTTTTTCCATCCCAATCGGCATTCTGGCCGTCGAAACGATAGATGTTGCCCGCCTCGTCTTTATATTCGCCGGAAATGACTAACGCCGTCAAATAGGCATCAAGTGTTTGCTGAAAATCTGCGATGTCTGAAGCAACTTTTGTAAACGTCGTGATAATGGTTTCCCCCTGATAATCAGCATACTCAAGCCGGATTTTGTGTTCGTTTTCAAGAAAAACGAGGGACGTCATATCGGCAGGCGGCTCAGCTAATGTGACCACGCCCGACGCATCAATCTCTTGAATCGCGAATTCCGGCATTTCATGAAATTGAAACGTCATGCCAATCATGTTATGCTGCATATCAACGCGCAGCGCCGGAATTTGCGACGCCGCAAACGCCGCTTTCGGCGAATTCGAATTTTTCAGCACTCGCAAATAGGTTTCGTCACACCAAATGCCCTGCCAATCGGCGGCAATCGCGAGTGATTGGAACAGGACGAAAAATAAAGCGATGCCCATCCAGAATGTTTTCATAGAACGTTCCTTTGCATGAACTTCATTAGTAACCATATTACGAATCGCAACATGTCGAACCTGCCTGCAATCATAAAAATTGTAAAGGAAAAAGTCTTTTCAAGAGAAAAAACAGTGGCCTGAAACGAGCGAAACCTGTCAGGCATCTTCACGGTGTCTGACAGGTAAAAAAACCGAGTTTTTCCTTGACGCAGCCTCGTTCTCTTAGATATATTTCTTGAATAACACATCCATCATTTCAACAAAATAATCAGAGGCTCAACCTCCTGGAAAAATAATATGGAACAGATACAACCAGAAATTTTCTCCGTCACCGCACTGACGCAGAGCATCAAGCGCGATTTGGAAGGCGAATTCGCCAATGTCTGGGTCGAAGGCGAAATCTCGAATCTTGCGCTGCCCCGCTCCGGTCATACATATTTCACGCTGAAAGACGCCGGAGCGCAGCTTAAAGCCGTGATTTTCAAATACATGGCGCGTTCCGTAAAATTCGAATTGGAAAACGGAATGCAAGTTTTGTTGCGCGGGTCGCTGTCGGTGTATGAGCCGCGCGGCGAATATCAATTAATCGTCAGCGCTGCCGAACCGCGTGGCGCGGGCGCGTTGCAGGCAGCATTCGAGCAATTGAAGCAGCGGCTCAATGCGGAAGGTCTCTTCGATCCGGCGCATAAAAAGCCGATTCCGATCCTGCCGAAAAAAATCGGCGTGGTCACGTCCGCGACCGGCGCGGCAATTCGCGACATTCTGAATGTCGTCAATCGGCGTTTTGCGAACGTGCAGATTCTAATCGCGCCGGTGCGCGTGCAGGGCGCAGAAGCGCCGGGCGAAATCGCAAATGCGATTGCCATGCTGAATCGCCTTCCGGATGTGGATGTGCTGATTGTCGGGCGCGGCGGCGGCTCGATGGAAGATTTGTGGGCGTTCAATGAAGAAGTTGTGGCGCGAGCAATTTTCGCGTCGCGTATTCCGATTATTTCCGCTGTCGGCCATGAAATTGACTTCACGATAGCCGATTTCGTCGCCGATCTCCGCGCTCCGACGCCATCCGCTGCCGCCGAACTGGTCGTGCAAAATAAGGCGAACCTTATCCACACTGTCAATGTGTTAACCACCCGTTTGCGGCAGAATTTTTTTCATGAATTACAGCGCCGCAAAGAACGCGCCGCACAATTGCGCCGACGCCTGCCAGACCCGAAACGGCGCGTCAACGAATTGCAACAGCGGATTGATGACCTGTTCCAGCGTTTAGGCCGGGCGTGGCAATTCGTCTTCGAGCAAAAATCCGCGCAGCGCAACACCCTGTTGGCAAAGCTCGACACGCTCAGTCCCCTCGGCTTATTCGCGAAAGGCTATGCCATTTGCCGCAACATGGAGACGCAGCAGCCGATCAAAAGCATCCACGACGCCCGCGTCGGCGATCATCTGTTAGTGCGCGTCTCGGATGGGGAATTGTGCTGTGAAGTGCATGAACGATTGGGCGCTCAGACTGAATATTCTCCTCTGTAGGTCTTATACTCGTTTTTTCGAGGAAAATTGTTCGTAGAGTTCTAACAGGCGAATCATTTTTTCGGAGTCGCCGCCTTTATCAGGATGGAATTGGTGCGCTAATTCGCGGAAACGCTTTTTAATTTCTTCCGGCGTGGCATACGGCGGCAACCCCATAAACGACAGCAACTCTGGCTGATACACTAATCCGGTCATGATGACCGCGAAGCCTTCTTCCTGCGCATGTTGCAGGAAGACGGCGCACATGAATTCTTCGAAGACGCGGCGGCGAGCATCGCGATCAAGCGTACACAAATGCGTGAACGGATATTTGATGGATGTAGGGGCTTCGGCGGGCGATTTGGTGGAAAAATACGCATTCCAGACGAGCGGCGCATTGGGATGCATCGTCAAATACCGACAGCGCATTCGTTGTTCCGCGCGTTTGAGGTCGCGCAGCTTTTGTTTAAGGTCAATGTCAAACATACCCTCTCTTGCTATTTGAAATAAAAATGTCGGAGCTCTTTTATTTTGTAGGCATTGCTGCGGCAGGATGCTGGCAAGCCCAGTCGTTGAATGCCTGAATGAGCCGCAGATTGCTGACATGATCTTTGATGGCGACGCGAATGAATCTCTCGTCCAATCCTTCGAAAGTCGAGGCTTTGCGAATAACCAGACCGCGCCTGATACACCAATCAAATATGGTTTGCTCTGTCGTTGTCAATAATCGAATCAATAAAAAATTTGTGTCGGTTGGAAAAACGCGCATTCCAGGAATTTGTGATAGCTCTGAAAAAACAAATTGCCGTTCCTGCCGCATATAGGCTTTGGTGCGTTCAATATAATCTGTGTCTCGAAAAATGACCTGCCCCGCAAGATCGGCCAGCGCGTTAATGCGCCAGGGAAGCGCCTGCTGCTCAAACTTGCGAACGATTTCCGGCGTCGCCCAGCCATACCCCAATCGCACACCCGGCAACCCAAAAAATTTTGTAGCGGCGCGAATCACGCAGATATTTGATTTGTCGCGAAACAGGCGAATGCTGTCATATCCGGCGTCACAAAATTCGACAAAGGCTTCGTCCAGTACGATCATTGCGCCTCGTTCCTCTGCGATCTGCTGCAAACGCATTAATTCATTTTGCGGAATCAGGCGTCCGGTCGGGTTATTCGGGTTGCCTAACATCAGCACATCATTCGGCGCAATCATCGGCGCGAACAAATCGGCGGAGATGACAAAATCATCCGGCAGTGGCACGCTGACCACCGGCGTCTGATACACCTGCGCCCGCTCGCTGTATTCGATAAAACACGGGACGCAGACGATCACCCGCTTTCCCCGGCGACAGAAATAATCGAGAATATCTATCGAGCCATTCCCCACCATGACCTCATTCAGCGCACAGGCAAGATAATCGCTGATCGCCCGTCGCAGCCGACGATAGCGGATGTCGGGATACGCCGTCAGCGCATGAATGCCGCTGCGAAACGCCTCATCTAAAGCCTTCGGATAGCCGAACGGGTTGATATTACTGCTGAAATCGAGCAATTCACCGTCGTATAAGTGTTGATAGCTGAGCAGATCGCCGCCGTGTTTCATGACGCCGCAGAAGAATCGGGATGGCGCAGCCCGGTTGAGCCGAAACCGCCTTCGCCGCGAGCGGTGTCGTCCAATTCAGTAACTTCGAGAATCTCAGCGCGAATGACGGGGCAGATCACTAATTGCGCGATTTTGCTCTGCTTCTCGACATGATACGGCTGCTGACCATGATTAATTAGAATCACGCAGATTTCGCCGCGATAACCGCTGTCAATCGTGCCGGGTGTATTGGATAGAGAAATCGCGTGTTTCAACGCTAAGCCGCTTTTGGGGCGCACCTGCGCTTCATAACCTTCCGGCACGGCGATTTTCAGGCCGGTTCGCACGAGTGCCGTCGCTCCCGGCGGAATCGTGACCTCCTCAATGCTATACACGTCCATCCCGGAATCGCCTGGATGGACGTAGTGCGGCACAATCGCGTCGGGATGAATTTTGGCAATGCGAACATGCATGGGCGTCATTTTTACCACGAAACACACAAAATACACGAAAAATTGAAGCATATCTCATGCGAACAAAAATATGGCATGCTTTTATTTTTTCGTGTATTTCGTGTGTTTCGTGGTTTCAGTCTTTCAATGGTGGCAGCTTCCGCAGTTATGGGACGAACACGAGCCGCAGGACGAGCCGGAAGATGGCACGAATGTGTCGCCGCTTTTCATGCCAAACACCGAAAACTTTTTCTTTACGTCTTGCGTCTGGCAGGCCGGGCATGAAACCGCTTCCGCCCGGTTTCTCACCAGTTTTTCGAATTCTTTCCCACATTGCCCACATTGGTATTCAAAAATCGGCATATCTGTCTTTTCTGACAGTAATGCCCGCGTTCGAACGAACGGAGTTCACGCGAACGCGGGCATTCTGCAATTATTTACTGGTCTTAGATTGCATCATTAATTGTAAAATGGTTTTATCATCCACATCATCGGGAAGTTTTTTCAAAAGCGTCACAAACATATCCATATTGATATGTTCAATATCCTGAATCGAGAGCGACGGCGTCCGCATAATCGTTCGTAAAATCAGGCGGTTTGCCCTGGCAATCAGTTCTAATCGTTTCAAAATCTCCGTGCGCGCCTGCTTGATAAATTCCGTCACGATATCGGCATTGATGTCATACAATTTGTCCACGCACAATGTGATTTTCGCCTCCACATCGTTTTGGGGCGCGGAAACCTGAGGGGTGAAATTGGCCGAGAATTCCTCCAACTCCAACTCATTTTCAGTCTCTTTTGCGGATTCAGATTCGGAGGATGATTGTTCTTCGATTTTTTCTTTGATCGCGACAGGCGTTGATGGATTCATCAGCAGCAACGCCAACATATCGTCGGATTTCGCAAAATAGTCGGCGAAAAATGCCAACAACTCTGGCGGCGTTTTCGAATTTTTTACTGCCGTCAGAATCGCATTTTCAGAAAGATGACTCAGAATGAATCGCTTCGTTTTGTCGTCTGCAATCGGATTATGAAGAATGGTGTAGAGAATTTTCTGATTCGTGTCGAACAATTGGCTGAGGTAATCTAAAATTTTGACCGTTGTCGTCGTATCGCGTGCGACAATCAGCACATTTTCTTCCGGCAGCGCATTATATACCTCGCGCACAAATTCTTTCGATTGCTCGTCGTCTCGCCCGCGAATCGTCATGAACGCTTCAATCGAAACCCCAAGATTCGCTTCAAGATCATTCAGTAACTTTGACACCTTCATCTTGATTTTGAATTCTTCCGCTTGAGACGGTGCGTTCGACATAGCTCCTCCCTGGCCTTTCAAACGGGCTTGCGTTAAAATTTCACGGATATCGGCGGGCGTCGCCGGGTTTTGCAGCAACGCGATCAGCATGTTTTCGGGTAGTTTTTCTAAAATCGCGCGTTTCGTCTGCCGCTGCCCTGCCGGATTCTGCAAGATCGTTACGAGAATCTTGCGATTATTTTCAAACAGCCGCCTGAGATACTCCAAAAATTCAGGATTGATCTCCGGATCGCTGGCCACCAGCATGATTTCGGGTTCGGGAAGCATGCTGAGAATCCCGCGCACTAACTCCCGAAATTCGCGGTCCTCGCCAGTGGCAAGCTGCGTCAGAACTTTCGGCGTCACGCCTAAATTCGCGGCGATATCATTGAGCGGATTTGAGCCTTTCATGGGTCGAAGACAGACTTTCTCTGTCAAGCGGTCAGAGCCAGTTTATTTGCACGTGTCCTTGAGTTACCAGAATAATCAACGCGAGCAAGAGAGCAATAATGAGAAATACTGCCACCACAAACACGCGGCGAAATGTCTTTTTTTTCGCCGGGACTTGCGTGCCTTTCATCGCCCCGCTTCGCTGTGTGGCGTGCTGGCAATATTCGAAATTCGCAATCACTAAATCTTCATCCAGATCAACCATTCTGGCATAGGAACGGAGAAACCCTTTTGCAAATGCTTTTGCCGGTAAGACACTAAAATCGTCGTTTTCAATCGCGTCTAAAAACCGCGGATGCACCCGCGTATGCTGCGAAATTTCTTCCAGCGTGATCTGTCGTAATTCTCGTTCTTTGCGCAATGATTCGCCAAATTTCATGGAAACGGTATCCAAAATATTTTTCTATTCGAAAACAGGACGCCCTGTTTGCATTCACATATTGCATTATTATAATACGCGCTTCAAGATTCCTGTCAATAAAATTTCTTCTTTTCCCGCGAGAATGTGAAAATGTCTTGACCGACTCCCTTGTATTGGAATAATGACCGATGACATTGAGGAATATTTGAAAGATCGAATTCGACAGAAATTACATTATTAACCACAGCCTGACATAGACTTCTAAGGTCTTCAAGACCTCGGAAGTTTTTGACACTCGCATGAAACTCACGGATACCGAAGTGCGCCATGTCGCGCAGTTAGCGCGGCTCCGCTTGAATGACAGTCAGATTCACGAGATGGCCGACACCATGAGCAGCATATTGACCTACATGGAAACGCTGAATCAGGTGGATACCAGCCAGATTTCGCCGACCTCGTATGTGATGAACATAGACACCGCGTATCGCGCCGATGAAGCGCGACCGTCGTTCTCAGTTGACGACGCGCTCGCCAATGCGCCGGATCGCGTCGGTTCATTTTATCGCGTCCCGAAAATTATTGAATAACTGATGTTACGCAGCACCGCCGACAATTCCCCTCCTGGGAGGGGCAAGGGGTGGGTTCGTCCGTGAGTGATTGCTCGTGTCAAGAACCCACCCCCACCCCCTCCCCGGAGGGGAGTGTGCGGTCATTCGTCTTGAATCGGCTGCGTAACATGAGTGAATAATAGTGATTATTCAGGAGTGCCAAAGCTCTGCTTTGGCAATACGGCGAGCGAAGCCGCGTGAGTGCCGAATAGACGGCCAAAACAAGCTTTGGCACTCCTGAAACCTAAATAGTATGGAATTGTATAAAGAAACCATTCGAACATTGCACCAGAAACTCCGCGCAGGCGAAGTGACATCGCGGCAGATAACCGAAGCCGTTTTCGCTCGCATCGAGGCGGTCGAGCCGACGATTCACGCCTATATCCAGGTCATGAAAGCCGACGCATTCGCGCAGGCCGACGCGGTTGACGAACGCCTGCGCAAAGGCGACCTTGAACCGACCTATTTGACCGGCATTCCGCTGGCGATCAAAGACGTAATTTGCACGAAAGGCGTCCGCACGACCTGCGGCTCGAAAATTTTAGAAAACTTTATTCCGCAATACGACGCGACCGTCGTTGAAAAGTTGAAACAACACCATCCCGTCTTGATCGGCAAAGCGAACATGGACGAATTTGCGATGGGATCATCCACCGAAAACTCGGCCTACGGCGTGACGCGCAACCCCTGGGACATCGAGCGCGTGCCAGGCGGCTCAAGCGGCGGCTCGGCGGCGGCAGTGGCGGCGGGCGAAGCGATTGCCGCGCTCGGCACGGATACCGGCGGCTCGATTCGGCAGCCTGCCGCGTTTTGCAGCATCACCGGCCTCAAGCCGACCTACGGGCGGGTGTCGCGCTTCGGCGTGGTGGCGTATGCGTCGTCGCTCGATCAGGTCGGGCCGCTGACGAAAGATGCCTTCGACGCCGCGATCATGATGGATGCCATCAGCGGTCACGATCCGAAAGATTCAACCTCCGCGCCCGTGATGAAACCGCACTACGCCGCCGCACTGACCGGCGATATTCAGGGTTTGCGCGTCGGCATTCCGAAGGAATATTTCGCCGCCGGACTCGACCCGGAAATCGAACAGGCGGTGCGGAACGCCGTCGCGACGCTGGAAAAGCTCGGCGCGACCTGCGTCGACGTCTCGCTGCCGATGACGCAGTATGGCGTGGCGACCTATTACATCATCGCGCCGTCGGAAGCGAGTTCGAACCTCGCCCGCTACGATGGCGTGAAATACGGCTATCGCACCAAAGAGTACGCCGATTTGATGGAGCTTTATACCAAAAGCCGCGCCGAAGGGTTCGGCGCAGAAGTGATTCGGCGCATCATGATCGGCACGTATGCGCTGAGTTCCGGCTATTACGACGCCTATTACCTGAAAGCGCAGAAAGTGCGGACGCTCGTACGGCAGGATTTCGAGAACGCCTTCAAATACGCGGATGTCCTCGCCGCGCCGATTACGCCGACGCCGCCGCCGAAATTGGGCGAACTCGCCAGCGATCCGTTGGCGATGTATCTCAGCGATGTCTATACCGTGCCGATCAATTTGGCCGGCATCGCCGCGATGTCCGTGCCGTGCGGCTTCACATCGAGCGGCTTGCCTATCGGCTTGCAACTGATCGGCGGTCATTTTCAGGAAGCGACGCTCTTGCAAACTGCGTTCGCGTTTCAAGAAGCGACCGATTTTCATAAAATTCAACCAGAGATTAAAAAATAGAACACTGATTAGACTGATTAGACTGATATTTACTGATAAAAAATCAGAGAACATCAGCCCAATCAGCCCAATCAGTGTTCTATTGAATTATGCCAGCGTATGAAACCGTCATCGGGTTAGAAGTGCATACGCAACTGATGACCCACTCGAAAATTTTTTGTTCGTGCAGCACGAAATTCGGGGCTGCGCCGAACTCCAACACCTGCCCGGTTTGCGAAGGAATGCCGGGCGTGCTGCCTGTGTTGAACAAACAGGTGGTCGAATTTGCCATCCGCGCAGGGCTTGCGACTGGATGCGCCATCGCGAATCAGAGCATTTTTGCGCGGAAAAACTATTTTTATCCCGATTTGCCGAAAGCGTATCAAATTTCGCAATACGAACTGCCGATTGCCGAACATGGCTGGATTGACATTACCGTCGGCGGCGTTCATAAGCGCATCGGCCTGACGCGCATCCATATCGAAGAAGACGCCGGAAAGCTGCTGCATGAATACCCCGGCGAACCTGCGGGAAAGTTCAGCTACGTGGATTTCAACCGCTGCGGCACGCCGCTCCTGGAAATTGTCAGCGAGCCGGATATGCGCTCGCCGGAGGAAGCGAAGGAATATCTAATCACGCTGAAAAACATTCTCGAATATCTCGAAGTATCCGACTGCAATATGGAAGAAGGGAGTTTGCGCTGCGACGCCAACGTCTCGCTGCGTCCGGTCGGCGCGGAAAAATTCGGCACGAAAGTCGAAATCAAAAACATGAACTCGTTCCGCAACGTGCAACGCGCCCTCGAATACGAAGTTGAGCGCCAGACGTTAATGCTGGAATCCGGCCAGATCATCGCGCAAGAAACACGACTCTGGGACGCGGATCGCGGCATGACCTTCTCGATGCGGAGCAAGGAAGAAGCACACGATTATCGCTATTTCCCCGATCCAGACTTGCTGCCGGTGAATGTCAGCGACGACTGGATCGAGCGCGTCAAACGGGAATTGCCGGAACTTGCGACCGCGAAACGCCAGAGGTTCGTCAGCGAATATGGCCTGCCGGAATATGACGCCGAGGTGTTGACCGCGTCGAAGCATTTAGCCAACTATTTTGAAGAATGCGTCCGGCTCTTTCCGCAAGCAAAAACGGTGAGCAACTGGGTGATGGGGGACATCATGCGGGAACTGAACGCGCAGAACGCCGACATTCGGAATTGCCCGGTCACGCCCGCGCATCTCGCCGCAATGCTGAAATTGATGGACGCCGGGACCATCAGCGGCAAAATCGCGAAAACCGTGTTCGATGAGATGTACGCGAGCGGCAAGATGCCGGACGAGGTCGTCAAAGAAAAAGGGTTGGTGCAAATCAGCGACGAATCGGCGTTAGAAGGCATTATCGCCAGCGTCATCGCCGCTAATCCGAATTCCGTGCAGGAATATCGCAGCGGCAAAGCCAAAGCGTTCGGCTTCTTCGTCGGACAGGTCATGAAAGCGACGCAAGGCAAAGCGAACCCGCAAGTCGTCAACACGCTCCTCAAGCAGAAATTGGACGCGGCGTAGTTCATGAAATAGCTGTCAGACACATTAAAGGTGTCTGACAGCTTATGGACAGGGAGGATGTATGACCTACACTGGAACAATTCACGGCAACACCATTCGTTTCGAAGAGCGGCTGCCATTTCAAGAAGGCTTGCATGTCGAGGTGAATATCGTGTCGACCTTTCCGCGTAAAGGCTCGCCGCAGGCATGGCTGGAATTGTTTGCCGGTTCGGCAAGCGCGGACGAGGCCGCACTTGTGCTGGCCGGAGCACAGAGATGCCGGCAGATTGATGGTGCAACTATTTAGCCCGTAGGGCTTCAGGTATTGTAGAACAAGACAGCCAGCGCTATTTCTACCGCGTAGCGGTTGCGCCCTATCGCCTACGGCGAATGATGTATTTCTTCCGCTTGTGTTCTACAAGACCGCATCGCCTACGGCGAAAATCGGTTCGAATAAGCAAGGAGGAACACAATGTGAGCGCAGCAAGTTCGAATTCGCGCCGGAAACGAATAGAGGAGAAACAGTATGAATAGCCCGCAACTGACATCGAATCAACATTATACCGCCGCCGATTATCTGAGATGGGACGACGGCCAGCGTTATGAAATTTTGCATGGCGGCGTCCGCGCGATGTCGCCTGCGCCAAGCTGGACGCATCAGGTCATTTCCGGGAATTTGGAATTCGAAATCAAATCGTATCTGCGCTCCCAAAAACGCTGCCAGGTTGTGTATGCGCCGGTTGACGTGTTTTTATCAGATGATACGGTTGTGCAGCCGGATATTATCGTCGTCTGTGATCCCCAAAAAATCGAGAAACGGGGCTGCGTTGGCGCCCCGGATTTGGTGGTGGAAATTCTCTCGCCTGGGACGGCAAAACTCGATTGGAACGACAAATTCAAGCTCTACGAAGCCGCCGGCGTGCGCGAATATTGGATCGTGAACCCGGAGGAGCAGTTCGTGCATGTATTCCAGCGCGTTGACGGGAAATTCCTGCTCAATGGCGCGTATTGCGCCGAAGATTCCGTGAAAATCGGCATTTTCGAAGATGTCGCGATTGACCTGAAAAACGTGTTTGAAACCAACAATGCGTGAGAGGAAAAAGAACATGAAACAATTTATTCTCACCGGGTATATCAAAAAAGGGTAGTGGGTCAAATCCGTTGATGGTTATACTTGACAGATAGAGGAGATTTTCTTATACAGGTCAAGAAAAAATTTGAAAGAAACGTCGTTTCCTCTCTCTTGAACAATACAAAAAATACGGATATGAAACAATATATTCAGATCGCCTGTCCGCATTGTGACAGCGAGGATTTAGTCAAAAACGGCCAGAGCGAAAACGGGACGCAACGCTATCGATGTAAGACCTGCCGAAAGAGCGTTNAATATATTCAGATCGCCTGTCCGCATTGTGACAGCGAGGATTTAGTCAAAAACGGCCAGAGCGAAAACGGGACGCAACGCTATCGATGTAAGACCTGCCGAAAGAGCGTTCAATGGGAATATCTCTATCGAGCGTGGCTGCCTGAAGTGAAAGAGCAAATCGTCGAACAAACACTGAATAGCAGTGGCATACGAGATATCAGCCGAAATCTTGGCATTGCCAAAAATACCGTCATCGCCGAATTGAAAAAAAAGCCCCTGGTCACGTCAACATCGCCTATGCCGACCACCTGAAAAGGTCTGCTGCGCCAGGGATTGATGTGGTCATCCATGCCGAAGCTGACGAGTTCTGGAGCTATGTCGGGAATAAATCGCACCAACGCTGGACATGGTATGCGCTTGAACGGGAAACGGGCAGCATCTTCGCCCATCAAAACGGCAAACGCACCGATGCCGTCTGCCAACAACTGCTCAACCGATGACGCCTCTTCCCGAGTCGGTCATATTCGACGGATAATTGGCAAAGTGACGCGAAATATATTCCCTTCGCCCAACATCACATCGGAAAAGATCAGACCTGGAAAATTGAGCGGAGGAATTTAAATTTTCGTACGCACCTCAAACGGTTGCCTCGCAAAACGATTTGTTTTTCTCAAGATGAAACCTTACATGATACGGTCATTGGCTTGTATATTGAACGTCATTATTATCAGAATTATTCTTCTGCGAAATCATAGTATGATCAACGGGTTTAGCCCACTACCNAACGTCATTATTATCAGAATTATTCTTCTGCGAAATCATAGTATGATCAACGGGTTTAGCCCACTACCCAATATTCGATACTTCCGATCCAACAATTTGCGTATACCACCGGAAAAAATGCAACAGATAGCGCATTGATTATTGATGCAATGGATTTGCTATATACCCGGCGATTCAATGGATTTTGTATCGTATCAAGCGATAGCGATTTTACTCGTCTTGCTGCAAGAATTCGAGAAGAAGGATTGACTGTGTATGGTTTTGGACAGAAGAAAACTCCTCAACCGTTTGTTTCCGCCTGCGATAAATTTATTTATACTGAAGTCTTGCGCCAGATAGATGAACAGTCCGTGATGCAATCAGTCAAACAATTAACCCAATCAGAGGAAAAAGAAACACAAGCCGAACAGCAAAAATTGATCGCACTCTTAATCAATTCAGTCGAGGCCGTTTCTGATGACACTGGTTGGGCAACACTTGCCAGCGTTGGCAGCACGATTACAAACCAAACGCCAGATTTTGATCCTCGTCTTTATGGACATAAAAAGCTACGCGATTTGGTGAACTCTCTCCAATTATTTGAGATTAAAGAAATGTCGTCGTCTGATGGACGGTCAAAAGCGATTTATATTCGGAATAAAAGCCATAAGTAATATTGCCCGACGCCGGAAGGGCATTATCTCTGGCTCTGTCAACCCCACGCCGCGCCGTATCTGCGGTAAAAAAAGCTTTCAACAAACACGAAAACCGTCAGACACTTTTAAAGTGTCTGACAGCTTGGGTCATGATAGTAGCGCGAATCGAATCCTGCGGAAAAGCAGATGACGTGACAACAAAACAAAAGAGCGTGGCGACGTTATAGACGAAAATGCTTTGTTGTTATGTCCAGGCATAACGCAAAAATTCGTCGGGCGTCATAATTGCAATTCCGCGAAATGGATGCAAAACTAACAAATCGCTATCACCGCTGATAAGACATGTCGCCTTGCCGCATACGGCTAATTCCAAAAATTTGTTATCTTTCGGATCACGGCACGCGTTGATAGTTTCGCCAATCTCAACCACAGTAGCAACATCAACCAACGCCGCCAAAAATCGAAATCGTTCGTGAGGCAGAATATATTTGTCGAACTTTGGGCGTTGCAAAACGTTACTGAGTTCTTCGATGGTTGCGGCGGAAAACAGCAGTTTCGCCTCGCGCAATGCTTTATCGAACGCGCTTCGGGCGGTCGAGCGTTTCAGCAATACCGCGCTGATTAACACATTTGTATCGAAAATGACCGCTCGGTCAGTCATCGTTCAGCAATTCGGCAAGAATATCTGACGTTAACCCGCGCGCTTCGGCGTTTGCGCTGATTTCATCCATGCAGGCGCTTAACGCAGCAGTTGAAGACGCAATTTCTCGCAGCCAGACACTCAATAAAATTCGCAATTTGTTTTGTATTTCCGGGGAGGCTGAGGTATAGAACCGCGCAGCATCCGCGTCAAGCCTTACAGGAATTGTCGCCACAGGCATACGTTGTGCCTCCTTTGTTGTTTTTTCTACAATAATCACGATAACATCATCTGTCAAGTAAGATGTTCGATTCGAATAGACTAAGCGGTTCTCATATCAACGCATACACCCGCCGCAGGTCGAGATGTTCCCGCACAATCGCGGCCAACCGCTCGATTTCGGCGTCGCGCTGCTGATGCAAATCAATGCCAGTCTGTTCGGTGAGGGATTTGGCGCGGCGGAGGCGATTCAGAAAGACGCTACGAAACGCGCCGGAATCGAAAATGCCGTGCAGATACGTCCCGAACACGCGGTCGTCACGCATGTCGCCGTCGGCGTAATTGACGGCGCTCCCTTCTCGCTGCGTAATATTGACGAACGGCTGCGTGTTGCCGACGGTTTTTCCGGCGTGGATTTCATAGCCTGACACCGGCGCTCCGAACGCCGCGCCACTGACGTTCGCCGTGATTTTTTCTCCCTGAAACAGCGTCGTCGTCTGAAACAGGCCAAATCCGGCTTCAGTTTCGCCGTTGCTGACTTCCCAGCCGTCCGCGTCCACAATCGTCTCGCCAAGCATCTGATACCCGCCGCAAATCCCAAATACGACGCCGGGGAACTGACGCAAGGCGTCTGCAAATCCAGCCTGTTTCGCCCAACGCAAATCTTCAATCGTGTTTTTACTGCCGGGGAAAATCAGGACGTCCGCCGCGCCGATTTCTGCGGCAGACGCGATATAGCGCACAGATACGTCCGGTTCGGCGCGGAAGGCGTCGAAATCGGTAAAATTCGAGATGCGCGGCAATTTGACGACGCAGATGTCAATCTGTCCGGCGGCGCGGCGATTGAAGCGGGTTGCGCTGTCTTCCTCGTCAAGCCGCAAGTCCTGAATATACGGAATCACGCCGATCACCGGCACGCCAGTCAGCGCCTCGATCTGGTCGAGGCCGGGCTGGAGCAGCGCCACGTCGCCGCGAAATTTGTTGATGATCACACCCTTGATGCGATTGCGCTGTTCCGGTGGCAGCAGCATGATCGTGCCGTAAATCGAGGCGAAGACGCCGCCCAAATCAATATCCGCTACCAACAAGACCGGCGCGTCGGCCATTTCCGCCATGCCCATGTTGACGATGTCGTTCTCCATCAGATTGATTTCCGCCGGGCTCCCCGCCCCTTCAATCACGACCACATCGCAGGCGGCGGCTAATTCGCGATAGACCTCAAGAATCATCGGCCTGAGCGATGGCTTGAAGGCGAAATATTCGGCGGCGTCCATGTTGCGAAACGGCTTCCCTTTCAGAATCACCTGACTTTTGCGGTTGGTCGTCGGCTTGAGTAAAATCGGATTCATCGAAACCGACGGCTCGATGCGCGCCGCCTGCGCCTGAAGTACCTGCGCCCGCCCCATTTCGAAGCCTTCCGACGTGACGTAAGAATTCAGTGACATGTTCTGGGATTTGAACGGGCAGACTCTCCGCCCGTCGTTCGCGAAAATCCGGCAGAGCGCCGCTGTCATCAGGCTTTTTCCGGCAGACGAAGTTGTCCCCTGAATCATGATGGCTGGCATAAAAAGGTGACGACAACGAATGGAAGAAAGGAACGAATAGCAGTTCTGAGGCGATTCAAATCCGTTCCTTTCTTTCATTCGCTGTTGTTTTATTTGATTTTCATCGGAATGCCGCAGACGACAAGATAGACTTCATCACACATCGCCGCGACGCGCTGGTTGACTTTGCCGAGAATATCGCGATAGACACGGGCGACATGGTTCTCCGGCACAATCGAAAGCCCGACTTCGTTGGTGACGATGACGAGCGTACCGCCAATGACGGCAATGCCTTCCTGCAAGCTGCGTAATTCACCAAATACAGCGTCTTCAACCCGGGTTTGCGCGTCTATGGGAATGCGGTCGAGCTGGCGCGTCAGGTCGAACATGAAACGCGAGGTCAGAATGCTGAGGCAATCCAACAAATAATATCGAGCGTCACAGACGGCGTTGCGAAGTTGATAAACGCCTTCAAATGTGCGCCATGTCGCCGGTCGGCGCTGCTGATGCAACCAGACGCGGTCGCGCATTTCATCATCCGAAACGTCGGACGTGGCGATATACACCACATCAGTATGCGGCAATAACAGCGATTCGGCGAACCGGCTTTTGCCGCTCCGCGCTCCGCCTGTAATCAGAATAGTTCGTGTCATGACGAACCGCAATGACAAACAGAAGAGAATTTGTCAACCACGAATAAGGGTATATGCCTTATTTTTGAACGATCCCCCAAGAGTGTCAACGCTTGCGTTGGTGTTCTTGAAATAACCACGAAATTTTTTAATTTTTTTCTTGACAGAACCTCTATGCTTTTTTAGTTGAACGTTCAACAGAGGAACAATAAAAGATGGGAGCCACAGTTATAGATGTCGCCAAAATTGCCGGAGTATCAAGAACCACCGTATCAAATGTCTTCAACGGACGTGCGAAGTGTTCCGAAGAAACCCGAGAGGCCGTGCTGTCGGCAGCAAAACAACTCGGCTACACGCCGAATATGGCGGCAAAATCCCTCGTAACCAATCAATCCCATCTCATCGGTCTGCTGCTGCCGTCGTATGTGGACAATAACACTCTGACAGGCAGTCCGTTTTATAACATCATTCTTGACGGCATGTACTCGGTACTACGGGAAGATGAATATTACGATTTGATGATCTTCTGTATCCCACCCCAGCGAGTACTTCAGGATGTCAGCGCATGGATGGATATGCGGAACGTGGATGGAATCATCGCCGTCGGCGAATATGAGCGTTCATTTTTAGACGAACTTGACGGCAGAGGCATTCCGGTAGTGTTAGTGGATAATTACGCTCTGAACGGATGGGGGCATTTCTCGTATTTGAACTCGGATGACACGCGCGGCGGCTATTTAGCGACGAAACACTTGATTGCCAGAGGCTTCCGGAGTATCGCGCTCTGCACCAGCACGCTCGACAGCCCGATCAGTCATAAACGCTATGAAGGCTACCGACAGGCGCTTCAGGAAGCAGGGTATCAGGAAATTGTGCTTGAGAAGATTCATACGCCATTTGAAGGCGGATTAGCGTTAGGAGAAGAGGCGATACAGCAACAAGTTGACGCCGCGTTTTGCACGGAAGACATGATCGCGGTCGGCGTCATGAATGCCCTGCTCCGAAAAGGCGTTCGCATCGGACAGGATTTCGGCCTTGTGGGGTTCGATAATCTGAACATCAGCGCGCAGGTCTATCCCGGTCTGACGACGATTGATCAGAATATCTTTGCCAAAGGTGCGATTGCTGCCAAAACGCTGCTCGATATTCTAAAAAATGACGCATTGCAAGGGAGCAGATTCATTTTGCCCGTTGTGTTAGTCGAGCGAGAATCGGCGTAATTTTTTTCTTATTTACATTGAACGTTCAACAACAAAACCAGCCGACACGCAAGTGTCATATTTTTTTAGCAGTGCAGTTGAACGTTCAACATGTTTTTTAAAAATAACAATATCAGCAGTCAAACTACAAGGATGTGTATAAGAAAGGATAGGTGCGCTCATCCTTTCTTACGCATATCCTTGTCGTTCATCAAAAATGGAGGGATGCCAGGCAATACAAATCATGAAACGTGAATCGGAACGGTTAGAAAAATTGCAGCATATCAATATGTACATTCGTGTAAGTCGAAATTGTAATTTCGACCGATGCTAATTCCATTTTTTAGAGGAGACTAAATATGAAACGAGTCATGATGTTTGCGTTGTTTGCCATGTTACTGAGCTGTTTTTCTGCGTTCGCCGCTGGTGTGCAGTTTGATCCGAATAAAGTTATCAACGATGGCAAGCCGATTGAAATCGAGTTCTGGGCATGGCAGGCGACCGCCGAATTTCAGGCGTTTTTAGACGAATACACTAAAATCCATCCGAACGTGACCTTTGTCGTGAAACAGGAGGGTTGGAACGATTATTGGACAAAACTCCCGTTAGCCCTGCAATCCGGCAGCGGCCCGGCGATGTTCAATATTCACAACTCGCAGCACGACAACCTGATCAATTACCTCGCGCCGTATGATATCGCCGTCGAAGACCTCGCCAACGATTTTATCGGCGTGGACGCGCATGTCATTGATGGCAAAATCTATTACATTGATTATGGCATCATGACCGGCGGCATTTTCTACAACAAAAAGATGTGGCAGGATGCCGAACTGACGGACGCGGACATTCCGAAAACATGGGAACAATTGCGCGAAGTCGCCAAAAAGCTCACGAAAACCGATGCCAACGGCAACATCATTCAGGCCGGTTTCGATTTCAACAAGCAATTCGACGCCATGTGGCAGGGAATGAATTACCAGCGCGGCCAACTTCTGTTCAAAGATGACAAAAAAACGGTAAATTTCGACAATGAAGCCACCGCCAAAAACGCGCGTTTCTTAGTAGAATTGTATGAAGTGGATCACGTCGGCTCAAAAGATTTCGGAACACAGGCAACCGACGATTTCGGGCAAGGGATGGCCGCGATGATTTATAACTGGGGCTGGTTCGCCAATTCGCTGACTGCCAATTATCCTGACATCGAATGGGGCTATTTCCGCGTTCCGACCTTCGAAGATGGCGTACCGTTCGCGTATGACCGCTACAACGGCGAATCCACGATGGGTATCAATAAAAACGCTACGCCGGAAGCGCAGGCGGTCGTGCAGGATGTGATTCGCTTTTATCTGACCAATGATGAAATTGTCAGAGCGTCCGCGTTGATGTATGGCTGTGTTCCGGCGAAAAAATCCTTAGTGAACGATGAAGCCGTGAAAAATCATCCGGTTGCCAAAGAATTAGCCAGCATTGTTGACCGTCTGATCTGGCCGGGCACGTTCCCGTCAACCGTTGAAAGCACGGCGGAACAGGTGATGGATGACATCCTGTATAATGGCATGGACATTGCCGAAGCGTTGAAAAACGGGCAGGAAACGATGGAACGGGATATGAAGGGTTCGAGCTTTGTGTCTGTCGAAGATAAATACGCCCATTTCAGCGAAAAGAAGTAATGCCAATTGTAGAGACGCCCCGATGGGGCGTCTGTTCTCACGCAAGACGCCCCACCGGGGCGTCTCTACCGAAATTTATGGGGAGACCAACCGTATGAAGCAATCTGTCAGAATACTCTGGTCGTCAGACCAATTTATCATGCGTTTCGTTGTCATTGGAATGATTGTGGCGTCAAGCATGTTATTCACGATCATCCCTATCGGGCAGGCGTTACGCGGCAGTCTTTACGACTGGAATCCGCTGCGGGGGCAATTTTCATATATCGGACTCGCGAATTACGTCGAGGCGCTGCATAGCAAGCTCTTCTGGAGTTCGATGCTGAACAATCTAATTTTTACGACAGTTGTGGTCTTTTTTCGCGTCTTATTCGGCCTGGCGTTGGCGTTAGCGATTTATTCTATTCCGAAATTCAAAGAACTGTTTCGCACCATTTATTTTATTCCGATTGTCTGCCCGCTCTCCGCGATTGCGCTCGTCTGGCTCTGGATGTATCATCCGCAAATCGGCCTGTTTAACGCGGTATTGATGAAATTCGGCGTACCGCGCATCAACTGGCTGCAAAATCCGAAAACCGCTCTCGGCGCGATTATGGTCATGACCATCTGGAAAGATGTCGGGTACGCGATTGTCATTTATCTCGCCGGGCTACTGAATCTGCCGAAAACCGTCTATGAAGCCGCCGGTCTTGACGGCGCGAACCGGATGCAGACCTTCTGGCATGTCACGCTGCCGCTGCTGAAACCGACGACGCTGTTTGTCGTGGTGACATCGCTGATCAGCTATCTGCAATCCTTCACTCAGATTTTTATCATGACACGCGGCGGACCAGGCACAAAAACCTATTTGACCACGTACCTGATTTATAACGATGCGTTTCGCAATTACCGTTTCGGCTATGCGTCGGCGGTCTCATTCCTGCTGTTCCTCGTCATCGCCGTCTTGACCTACATTCAATTCAAAGTCACAGGTAAGGATTGGGAGATGTAACTCCTAAAGATTCATTTTATGAAATCAAAGAAATTGCATACCGTCTTATACGTAATTCTCGCGGTCTATGGCGTGATTTCCGTGTTGCCGTTCGTTTGGATGGTGCTGTCGTCATTCAAGCTAAATCAGGAGATTATGAGCGTCACGGCCTCGTTTTTCCCACAGAATCCGACGTTTCATAACTATCCGTATGTCTTTCAGCGCTTTAAATTTTTGACATTTTTTAAGAATAGCGTTTTTCTGGCCGTCACGCGCACAGCGCTTGTCATCTACACCAGTTCGTTATGCGGTTATGTGTTGGCAAAACACACGTTTCGCGGGCGCGATCTGATTTTTGGCTGGATTTTAGCCACCATGATGATTCCCTGGCCAGTGACGATTATCCCGATGTACAGCCTGATGCTGAGCTTCGGCTGGCTGAATTCGTATCTCGCAATTATCGTTCCCTCACTGTTAAGCGGATTCGGCATTTTCCTGATGCGCCAGTTTATCAAAGGAATTCCTGATGATTTGGTCGAAGCGGGACGAATTGACGGCGCATCGGAGTTTTATATCTTTCATCGCGTAATTCTGCCGCTTTGCGTCAATGCCCTCGCTGCCGTCGCGATCTTCCATTTCCTCTGGTATTGGGAAGATTTTCTCTGGCCGTTTTTGGTGCTGCAAGACGACTCGAAACAGGTGCTCGCCGTTGGTTTGCAGCTTTTCAGCCAGCGCTACGGCACGGACTTCGGCGGCCTCTTCGCCGCGACCACGATGGGCATCGTGCCGGTGCTGCTGGTCTATATCATCTTCCAGAAACGCTTCATCGAAGGGATGACTATGACCGGAATCAAAGGCTGATTCAAGGCTGTAGAGATGCCCCAGGGTTGTTAAGTTCTGTCATTGCGAGGAGCGTCAGCGACGAAGCAATCTCGCCGGACAGGGATTGCTTCGTCGCTGACGCTCCTCGCAATGACACATTTTCGCAAGAACTTAACAGCCCTGGTAGAGACGCCCCGGCGGGGCGTCTCTACAAAATAAATTCTATTGAAAAGGAGCATTCCATGTCACTTTCTCATTTTAAATTTCCTTGCTCGCCGAACGCGGAAACCGCCGCGATTGCGCGAGCGCCGCAGGCGCGGTTCACGGTCTTGACTTCGCGCCTGATTCGGCTTGAATACAGCCCGAACGAAACTTTCGAAGACTGCCCCAGCCAGGCGTTCTGGCATCGCTGTCAGCCCGTTCCGGCCTTTGACGTGCGCCAGACCAACATGCAGGTCGAAATCGAAACCGAATATCTACTGTTACGCTATCAGATGAACGCGCGGGGCTTTACCCCTAATTCGCTAACTATTCACGTCAAAGCCACGAATTGCATCTGGTCATTTGCGGATCACGCCTGGAAATCAGGCAATCTGATGGGAACTGCCCGCACATTAGATGTCACGAACGGGCATGTCGAATTGGAGCAAGGCTTGATGTCGCGCAATGGCTGGGCGGTGGTGGATGATTCCCGCTCGCTCGTGTTCGATGACGAAGGCTGGCTGATTCCGCGTTCGCAGTCCGCAAACCTCGATCTGTATTTCTTCGGCTATGGGCATGATTACATCGCGTGTTTGCAGGATTTTCAGAAAGTCTCCGGAGCAACGCCGCTGATTCCGCGCTGGATTTTGGGGAACTGGTGGAGTCGTTTCTGGCGTTATACGCAGGACGAACTGCAAGCGTTGATGGAGGAATTCGAGACGCATAACGTGCCGCTGTCGGTCTGCATTGTGGATATGGACTGGCATATCGTCAACACTGGCAACCAGTCGGTCGGCTGGACAGGCTACACCTGGAACAAGGAACTCTTCCCCGATCCGAAAGGGTTTATTAAATGGCTGCACGCCAAAGGACTGAAAACTGCGCTGAATCTGCATCCGGCGGACGGCGTCTTTCCGCATGAAGTGCAGTACAAGCAGATGGCGGAAGCGGTCGGCATTGAACCGGAATCGCACGACCCCGTGCCGTTCGACATCAGTAATCCCGCCTTTGCCGACGCGTATTTCACGCTGCTGCATCATCCGTATGAAGCCGACGGCGTGGATTTCTGGTGGCTCGATTGGCAGCAAGGAACGCAGAGCAAAACGAAAGGGCTTGACCCGCTCTACTGGCTGAATCATCTGCATTTTTACGATTTGGGGCGGGACGGTCGCAAACGCCCGTTTATCTTCTCGCGCTGGGGCGGCCTCGGCAGTCATCGCTATCCTATCGGTTTTTCCGGCGATACGGTGGTGAGTTGGGAATCATTGGCGTTGCAGCCCTATTTTACGGCAACCGCCGCGAATGTCGGTTATGGCTGGTGGAGTCACGACATCGGCGGTCACATGTGGGGCGTGGAAGAAGGGGAACTCTATCTGCGCTGGGTGCAATTCGGCGTCTTCAGCCCGATTCTGCGGCTGCACAGTTCGAACAATCCGTATTCAGAACGGCGTCCCTGGGGCTGGGGCGCAGAAATCGAAATGCCGGCCTGCGACGCGATGCGGCTGCGCCATGCGCTGATTCCGTATATCTATTCGATGGCCTGGCGCAACGCGCAGAGCGGCATTCCGCTCGTGACGCCGTTGTATTATTCCCACCCCGAAGTTGACGACGCCTACGAATGCCCGCAGGCATACTGGTTCGGCAGCGAATTGCTCGCCGCGCCATTTACCGCGCCGCGCCTGCCGGATGTCGGCCTGAGTTGTCAGCGCGTCTGGCTGTCGGAAGGGGAATGGTTCGATTTCTTCACCGGCGAGCAATATACGGGCGGTTGGCAGACTATTTACGGCGATTTATCAGCGATTCCGGTCTTTGCGAAAGCCGGAGCGATTGTGCCGATGGGAGCGAAAGTCGGCTGGGGCGGCGTGAATCCGCCTGAAACGCTTACGCTTCACATTTTCGCCGGAGCAAACAATCAGTTCAATCTGTATGAAGATGACGGCGCAACGACCGATTATTGCCGCGATCACTACGCCATCACGCGCATTGAGCAATGCTGGAGCGAACATTCGATGATTGTTACTATTGCGCCAGTAGAAGGCGATGCCGCCTGCGTTCCGACGTTGCGTTCTTATGAAATCGTCGCGCATGGCGTCCGGTCGCCTGAAACCTGCTCGTTGCGATTGAATGAACGGGAAGCAGAATCTGCTTCGCGTTATGACGCCGAGCAGGAAACGCTGTTCGTGACAGTGCCGCAGGTTCGCCCGACCGATTCGGTCACGTTGATATTAGCGGCAGAAGAAACGCCGCTTTGTTCTCGACGCGACCGCCGTGCTGAAAAAGTTCGAAAGGCGCTGCGGCATTTCAAGCTCGACAGCCGCGTTAAAGCCAGAATTGACGCCGATCTGCCGCGCATTCTGACCGGCGAACTGGCTCTCTCGCGTTATGCGTTATCCGTACCGCAGCAAGGCGCATTGGAACAAATTATCACGCCTTAATTGGACATTACGTTACTGGAAGCCTTCCCAGAAGTTAAAAGCTGTCAGACACTTACGAAGTGTCTGACAGCTAAACAGCCGCTTAATCCCACGACATAAACGTTTCTTTAAATTCCTCCGTCATCGCGTCTATGCGCTCTTTATTCTTGCGATAGAGGATGTAGCCGGTCAGAATCAGGCCGCCGAGCAGCGTAAAGCCGACGCCGAGAATCACTTTGAGCGTGTCGGTGTCCTGCTTGCTTAACACGATGTAAATGACCGCGATCATGTCCACGATAAAAGCAAACATGCCGAACGCGGCGAAAATCCGAATTTTCAGCAGCACCGCCGCAACCATCGCGAGGATGCTGAGGCCAATCAAAATGAAATGCTGCGACGGCGAATTGTAATGTTTGATAATCGCCTCAGACATCGCGCTGCCAAGCATGATCGTCAACGCCATGCCGCGCACGAAATTCGCGGTGGCGCGAGAAGTCAGATCGCGGAAGACCTGCGCTAAAATCAAAACCGAAAGGCAGACCGGCGTCACGTATGCTTGCGGCGAACGCACGTTCCGTTCTAAAAGCAGCAGAATCAGATACGCATTGACGCCAAGCAGCGCATAAGCCATGATGAAACGGTCTTTTTCGCTGTACGCCAGCCACAAAAAGAGCGCCGAAAAGACTAACAAGGCGCGAGAAAGCGGCTCAAAACCGACATCATTCGCGACGCCATACGCGATGGTCGCGAGCGGCGCGAGGAAGAGCGTGTAACGCATTGGCACGCGAATCGCGGCGTGCTGCCCTCGCAACAAGAGCCGCACTGCGTAAATAATCGCCGTCAACACCACGCCTGCCATCACATCCCATTCCGCCGTCCAGCGCAGATGCAGCAACGGCGGAAGCGTCTGCCGCAGCGTCAGCAACGCGCCGAAAAACATCGCTTCCGCAAGAACCATGCTCTGCCATTTTTCCCGCGTCCGCGCCTGATCGTACCAATAGACCGCTAACAAGAGTTGGGAGAGGAGCATGGCGATATATTGTCGCGCAAACAACGTCGGGCTGACCGTGTAGGTCATGACGTGCACGAACGCCACCGCCGCCGTCGCCGGAATCATGATGGCATAGACCGAATGCGGACGGGAAAGATAGGCGTGGAAATGATGCGCCACGCGCCATTCTGCGACATTTTCGACCGACAGCCATTGCAGGTTCGCGGCGCGATAGGCCGTCATCAGCCCGCAGATGACCATCGTCGCCAACAGCGTGTTCGGCAGATGCGCGAGCGACGGCGGCCCTTGCTGCAAGAAAAAGAAGAACGCGGGCGCGTAGGCCATGCCGGTCATCAGCGCGTCGAAACCGGATTTTTCTTTTTCAGATTCCGCCACCGGCACGAAAAATGTGAGGACCCAGAGCAACAGCAGCGGCGCGATGCCAAGCCGCGAGTAGAGGCCGTAATACGTGATTTGCTCGTAAAAGACGAATGCCGCCAACACGCTCAGCCAGCCGTAGAGATGCCAGACCGCGTTCTCGTGGCGGCGCTTCAGCACAAGCCCGTAAATCGGAATCAGCAGCGTGTACAAAGCGAGCAAACTCCACATAATCCACGCTTCTGTCCAGTAGGTCGGCTGGATGCGGCAGGAATAAAGCGCGGCGATGATTTCCGCCAATGCCGCCCAGTAATAAACGAGCCTGTCGGAGCGATAGCCCGCAATGATCCAGATTCCGGCCAACAGCAGCAGCGACACGCCGAGCGAACGCTGTCCGGCGAAATCGCTGACGCTGATCGCAAAGAGCGCGTGCGTGTGAATCAGCAGATATGGCAGCAGCGTCAGATGCGCCGATTCCCAGAGGTCGTCGTCAATCGCGCCAAGCCAGCGCCAGAAGCGCGTCAACACGCCGCGCTCGCCGGTCGTCAATAAGACGGCATACGCCACGCCGACAGCGACGGTCGTAAAAAACGCGAAGGTCTGGCCGATAGACGACGGCTTTGCGCCGACGATTTCGACAATCAGGCGAACGATGCCCGCCCATGCCGCGAACAGGCTGAGCAGCACGCCGATATGGACGACAAACGCCGGCGCTTCGAGGCTGTGCAGCCGAATCAGCATGAGCGCGAGAATCAGCGCAATCGGCGCAAAGATGAAAATGTGCGTGAGCGTCGGCGCGTAAGTGGGCAAAAACGCGAGTTTCAGCAGCGGCGGCACGACATAGAACGCCAACAGATAGAAACAGAGGTGCGTCGCCACGTCGCGCCCGGATTCGTAGATGCGTTCGGCCTTGCGGTTGAGGTCGCTTTTGACCAAAAACCAAAGCGGCGGCACGAGCAGCGCGTAGAAGACTAATGACGGCGAGAGCGCGAGCCGCAAGACGAATTTCGTGGTCGCGAATTCGGCGCACAACATCCCGACCGTCAGGCCGAGCGCGAAAAAGGCGTAAGTGACGCGCTTGTGGGCGTCGCCGACGGCATAGCGGAAATAATAGGCCGCAATCAGGCTGATGACGCCGGACGTGACGAAACGTTGCCAGCCGATGACGTTCAGGTCGAGCGTCGTGAAATAGGCGTACAAAATCAGCAGCAACATGCCTCCGGCGGTGTTGTGCTTCATCGCGACACAGCCGATTTCGTCCGACGGCGCGAGGCGATCTAACAGCAGGCCGGTCAGGAGTCCAAGCGCCATGCCGCAGGCGATCAAATGCGGCGTTTCGAGCGCCATCAGCCAGGCATTTTGCGGGAAATGCGTCGGCAGCGCGAGCATCAGGCCGCTCCACGCAATCGTGTATGGCAGCAGGAACAACGCTTGCCGCGACGTCCCGATTGTGTCAGCGATCAGCAGGCTCGAAATCGCGCAAACGAACAGGCCGAGAATCGTCGGCCAGGCGTGGCGATACGCTGGATTAGCGAGCGCCTGCGAAATCGTCAGATACGCCACGGCCTGCGACGCAAATGAAAAAATGAGCGGCGCATTCGAACCTGTTTCGCGCTTGCCGAAGAGCGACTGCGCCGGTTCGCTGAGCTGCGGCGCGGCCTTGATAAGCTGACTGACGCCCGCAATTGCGACCGCGAGGCAGGCGAGCGGGAACGGATGGAACGCCATTGTCATGAGTTCGTCGCCCGCAATCAGTCGCATCGTCAGTGAATAGAAGAGGAAAATGCTCCAGAGCCAGAGCGGACAGAAACTCAGGAAACGCCCAAGCAAAAGCGCGACTGCACCCCAGATCGCCATTTGCAGCGCAGGTTGTTCGATGAGCCCTGGCATGAGGTAAAAGGATGTGGTCGTCAACAACGAAATCACGAGCATCAAAATCAGCGACAGCCAGAGAATCGGCGACAGCAGGCGATATTTCGGCTCACTCAACAGGCGTTCCGCCGCGAAAAATGACGTTGACAATGCGAGCGTCATGACCGCTGTGCCAACATAAAAACTCGATTCATCGAGCAATTCCGGAAGCGCCATGCCACGCGAGGCTGACAGGGCGACAAGCTGCCAGAAGAGCAGATAAGAAAGCACAACAACGATTTTTTGCTCTTCGCGCCAAGCCCGGAAGAACGTCCGCCCGACAAGATAGGCCAACAGCGGCAGCCAGTAGATAAAAAACGACGATTGAAACAGGGTGGCGTAAAAGACGCTGTAGAGCAGGTATGCGCTCATTGTTGCCAAAAGCAGAATGATGGGTTCGAGAACGCTCTGCCAGGGGGAACGAATCAACTCCGTGTCGTCTTCCGGCAGCCATTTTTTCGCCGTCGCCGCAATCGCGAGGCAATAGAGCAGCGCGGTCAGGATGAACAGCGGCAGAAAGATCGAATCGAAGATCTCACCGGTCTGCAAATAACAGCTATGAATCAGGCCGAACCAGATCGCGACGTAGCCGATGAACGACATCCACGACTGCTTGAACCAGAGATTCAACAAATGATACCCTGTGCCGCACAACAACACGGCGATGCAGGTGTTGATGCCGAACGGCATTTGCGGACGGAACACATTCAGCGGATACGTCATGAAGACGGTGCGGGTGAAAAGGAAAAAAACGCCCACCATCAGCGGATTGGCGTAGAGTTTGTACCGAGTTTGCGCCTGCGCCGGGAATGGATTTTTGCGCAAGATCAGGTCGAGCGATGCCGGCTTGACGCGCAAGAAGTCGAAAAAGCGCATCAGCCAGACCGAACCGAGAAAACCGAAGCCTGTGAGCGTCGAACCAAGCCCGGAATACATCGGAATATCGAACCGATTTTTGATCTCCGGGAAGATGACGATGGCGATGAACAGGCCGAGATAGACCGGAATATATGAGCCGGTGAAATAGGCGTTCAGGAACATCAACAGCGCGATGAAAATCGGGCCACCGAGAATCTGAAATTGAAGCAGCGGGCTGGATGAAAAATCGAGCGAATCTTTCAGCACGAGGCGCAAACAGAGGAGCGCGAAGGCTAAAAGGCCGATATTCCAGAGCACGGTGCTGCGGCTGTCGCGAATCGCCGGATTCGACGTGTAACTGCTGAGAATCACCCACGCCGCAGCCGCCACACTGAGGGCGAATGCCATCGTATTGCCATCGAGCGTGCGCCCGTTGACGTTAATCGCGCCGAGATACGGCAGCGCGGCGACCACATAAAACGCGCCGAGATGGACATGCAGCAATTTATCAAGCTTTGCGCCGGTATAGATGGCGAACGCACCGAACAGCAGGAATGCCGCGCCATACGGCAGCGCGGCGAAACGTCCCGCCCATTGCCACATCACGGACACGACGAAACTGAAGGCCAAATAGACCGGCACGAGCCGCAACGCAAGGAGCGACACCGCTTCATGGCGGGCATTGGCTGAAATCAGGTACAGCGCGATCACAATCAGCAAGGCGAAATGCGGGAAATAGGGCGCTGGAAAGCCTTTGATCAGCGCAATCGAGGAAAAACCGACGGTGAAAATCGCGAGCGCGATGTTGTAATGTCGGTCATCGTTCAGCTTGACCGCCTGATACGACCAGACCACTCCGGCGAGCAGCAGCGACGCGACGCGGACGTAATCATGCCCGATGCTTAATATCACACCGAAACCGACGAGGGCATAAGCGAAATAATGGAGTGACGTGATGCGTTCGTCCGATTGGCGGGCTTCGCGCAATTCGAACTCGAACATTGCCATCAGCAGGCTTAACAGCAGCAAGAGCGGCGCGTAAGTGTGCGGCTGCGGCAATACGCCAAGCCTGGCGTGGGTCAGTCCCCAAACTAAAAGATACGTGCCGAGCGCCGTGACGCCATAAAACGTCTGCGCGTGTTGGCTCGCCGTGTCAGTCTGCGCTAAATTCGTACGAAAAACATGTAACAGGCTGAAAAACAGCACAAGGAAACCGAGGTAAAAACCGCCGATGAACAGCCCCTTATCTTGCAGATTCAACGCGCCAACGCTGGCGGACGATATCGCCCGCGTCAACGGCAAGAGCAGCAGCAAAGCGTTCAACAGCAGCAAGGTCATGGTGTGCATTCCGGACATTGCGGCGGAAACCGTCTTCGTTGCCATCAAAAAAATGTGCCGCCACGCCACTAACAACGCGATGGAGAGCGCCGCGCCCCATCCGACTTTCATGGCAAATGAAGGAAATTTCGGATCCGCCGACAGCAGCGCGACGAAGAGCAGGCTCAGCGGCGCAAGGAAAATTGCGGCGCCCTGTAGCGTGTGAATCGGCGCGGCGGATTGAATGTCTTCTCCTTTCAACCAGACGCCGATGCGAGCGAGCGCATACGAGACAGCCACAATCAGGAACGGTGTCAGGCCGTAGCGAATCCACGCGGCTTTGTCCCAGAGCGTGAAGACAAGCAGCAGCAAGCCGATAAAAATCAGCGTCGGCGCAAGCACGAAGACAAGGTTTTTGCTGATGAACGGGAAAATTACATCGTCCCAGATGCTTCGTTCCGGTTCGACCGGCGCGAGCTTGCGGGGAATGACTGGCGTCCGTTTTTGCGGCGTCAAGGCCAGTGTCGGTTTCTTCCGCGTCGGGGCAGACGGTTTAACGGTCGGCTGAGGTTTCAGTTTCATGAGCGGCGCATCCATCGGCGCTTCGGAAATCAGGATCATCCCTTCTTCGACTTCGATGTCCGGCGGTGTCGGCGGCGCGAATGGTTCTGGCGTCGCAGACGAACCGGGCGCGTTTCCGATCTCAATCTCAGGCGTTGCGGCGTCATGCAGTTCGGACTCGTCGAACTCGATCTTGGGAGCAACAGGACGCGCATTGAGCGCATGTTCCAGTGTCCGCACCTGTTCCACCTTCATAAGGCCACGCTGCGCCGCGAGAAATTCTTCCGCGCTGATGGCGGCCATTTCTTTTTGACACGCCTCTTCAATCTGATGAAATTCGCCGTTGAAGCCGAGTGACGGCCATTTATCAGCCAATAAACCGGGCAGATACGACAAATTACGCAGCCAGAACGCTAACGCCTCTTTGCGATGCAGCGCCTCGTCAAGCTGCTGTTTCATGCGGTTTTTCCATGTAGAACGCGCCTGCTGAAACTCTTCGCCGAAGCGCAGCGTCATCAACGTGTCGAAAATATCGCGCTCCGCTTGCGTGGAAGGGGTAAATTCCGCCAATGCCTGCAACGCTAATGGCTCGCGCGAGGCGAGGAGCAAGCGCAACAGGCGGCGACGATAGGCGGGATTCAGGCGAATTTCTTTGACAATCTGGCGGGCAAGAATGCCATATTTCAAGAGCCATGACTCCAACGCCTCAACATCAGCCTCCAACGTGGCTTTCGGCGCGGAAAGGACATTGATCAGGGCGTTTTCGGCCTCGACGCGCTGCTGCTGCACATGCGACAGGCAAATCGTCTGCACCCGCTGATATTGTTTCGAGAGCGACGTTCCGGCGAGCGCGTCAAGCGCAACAGCATCTAATTGATTGGCGTTTTCGACCTTTTTGCGAAAGATGCTATCCTTGATTTCCGCTAATTGGTCGGGCGCGTTGGCGTGGAGAAATTGCAATTCCTGAGCGCGACGGACGTATTGTTCGGATAATTCGAGCAGGTTGGCGTTGACCGAAAGGCCGACCGGAAATGTCCGCGCATCCACACCGATCTGTTGGGGCAATGCTTCAGCAAGCGACTGATCGCCTGATTTGAGGGCGTGGTGCAAACGGAGCGCATTCTGCTGCACATCGTCGCGGACACGCGCCGCGAGTGTTGTCAATGCGGCGTTCAGGCGCGTTTTCCCGGATTGTTCGGCCTGTGCGTGTTGATTTTCGATATCAATCAAGAGATCGAGATGATTGGTTCGAGCCGCTTCGCCAGACGGCGCGGCGTCTGTCAGAAGCGCAAGCAGCGTATCGAGCAGGGCGTCGCGAAATTGCGGCGCTGTGCCAAGTTGCTGCGACAGCGTGGTGATGAAAGCGTCGGAAGTCGGCATAAAGTCAAATCGGACTCATCCAGAGGTTGAAACCTCTGTCTTTATTCCGTTGCCGCTTCGCGGCAAAATCTGCCCTGAAAGGGCGGTAGAATATAGCCAGATGTTTCAACATTTGGAAGAGTCAGGATAAAATATCTCCATTTCGCATCGCGAACAATGAAATTGTAGTTGATACGCCTGCCCTTGCTCGTCAACCAAATAGAGCGGTTCAACATATTTTTGCGCCGGACGCCCGTCGCGCTCGCAGAATCCGAGCGCCTGTCTGATGCAATATTTTGTGGTCATGACGTTGCGTCCGCGCATGTCCAAACCAGATTCCGCCGCTGGTTCGATCTCGATCACGCCATGCCGCCGGTAAAATGCGGCAGCGTTCACGTTCAGGACATTGCCGTGATACGACAGGCGCGTTTCAGGATACAGCGCGTCATTTTTCTCGATTGTGCCACGTTGAATCGGGCGTGACGCTTCCCGCGCCTCGCGCAGTTTATCGAGCGCAGCGCGACGCAGGGTGTTAAGTTGCGCCGCTGGAAGGAAATACGGCATTGTCCATTCAATATCAATATCGACGCAGCCAAATTCTGTTCCGCCGCATTTGTTAAGTTGCTTGATGATATTGGCTGCGGCAGTTTCCAGATTATTAGCGGCGATCTTCTCGCCTGTCAAGACTTCTTCAACCTGCACGCCATCTTCGTCAATCGCGGTCAACGCAAAGCCGTCCGCCGTCTCGCGAAAAATCATGGCAATCGAAATCAGGCGTTCGATGCGGCTACTTTCCACCAGTTTCAAGAACCGATGATCCGCGTTGCGATACATGACCGTTCCGACGGAAATCCCGCGCATTGAAGCCGGAAAGACCCGCTCGCCCTGGACGGCATTGACGAGCGTTCCCTGCAATTCGCGATTTGCGTCGAAAAAACAGAGGCCGTCGCCGTTGTGTAACGTGAACTCCCCTCCTGGAAGGGCTGTTACGTTCTCGTGAAAACGTGTCATTGCGAGCGAGCGCCAGCGACGAAGCAATCCTGGATTTGACGAGATTGCTTCGTCGTTGTCACTCCTCGCAATGACACCGTGTGGTGAGAACTTAACGGCCTTGCTCCCATGAGGGGAATTCGTCGGCGAGAGTGTAAAATATTTTGCGCCGATTTCCGCAACCACGCCGATTTCTTCGCCGATGGATTTGGGCGTGTCGAGCGAGGCGACGTTGTCGCGTTCGCTATACAAAAAATATGGCGTCGAGCCGCGATGAAAGGTCTTGGCCGGATTCGGCGTGAAGTCAATCGAACTGCGCCCGGACGACGCACGGCGGAAGCGTTCCGGCTCGGCGTCGAAAATCACGTCAAGCTGCTGGCGATAATAGCTGACGATATTTTTGACGTAGGCAATGTCTTTCAGACGGCCTTCGATTTTGAATGACGTGACGCCCGCCTCAAGCAAATCCCGCAGCGCGGCGGCGCGATTCATGTCTTTCAGCGAGAGCAAGTAGCGATTTTGCGCGAGAATCTGCCCGTTCGTGTCTTTCAGCGTGTAACGTTTGCGGCAGGGCTGAGCGCACTGGCCACGATTGCCGCTGCGTCCGCCGATAGCGTAACTCAGGTAGCACTGGCCGCTGTAACAGACGCACAACGCGCCATGCACGAAACATTCGAGTTCAAGGCTTGTCTGCGCCCGAATTGCGCGGATTTGCTCAAGATTCAGTTCCCGCGCAAGAATAGCACGTTGGAAGCCGACGCGCTCCAAAAACGCGACTTTTTCCGGCGCGGCGTTATGCGTCTGCGTGCTGGCAATCAGCGGTAGCGGCGGCAGATCGCATTCGAGCAAGCCCATATCCTGAATGATCAAGCCGTCAGTTCCAGCGTCGTAGAGTTCCCCGATCAGGCGCAGCGCCTCCGGAAATTCGTCGTCATAAAGCAACGTATTCAGGGCAACATAAACTCGCGCCCAATAGCGATGCGCGAACTGCGCGAGGCGTTCGATATCAGCGACGGAGTTCCCGGCCTGTTCCCGCGCTCCGAATCGCGCCGCGCCGATATAGACAGCATCCGCGCCACAGGTAATCGCCGCAATTCCGGCATCGGCATTTTTCGCCGGAGCTAATAATTCGATTATTTTAGGAGATGTTGTGTCCATAAAATTTAAATACTGACTATTCAGTACTAAAATATAAGCAATTCTTTTTTTGTCAAGATTGGAATGCAAAAACGTGTTTTTTTGGTAATTATTTAGCCGTGTTTCGCCGTAGGCGATGAGGTTTTGTAGAACGGCATCCACAACCATGTGGTCATTCGCCGTAGGCGATACGCCCTTCGCAACCGCTACGCGGTAGAACGTTCTTTCGGAATGACCTTCTACAACACCTCAAGCCCTATGGGCTAAACAGTTACTTTTTTTGTATTCTTGCCCGTCGCTGGTAGGGCGGGGTTACGTCCCTGCATGGTGGGAGTGCAATCCCACCCTACCGGTAGAGCGCAGGGCTGTTAAGCCCAGCCATAAATGGCCGGGCGAAGGCGGAGAACTTAACAGCCCTACCGGTAGAGCGGGATTGCATTCCCGTCTCGCTTTAGGATTTCGCGTTAATTTAAGGCATTCGCCAGCGCGTCGGCGGTTTTTCGCAGATTTTCCAGCCAGTCTTCCGCCATTGGGTCAAGCAATTCGACCTTCGCGCGAACCTGTTTCGCGATGATTTCGGCGGTGCGGCTGCTGGTTTGCGGCTGCACGAAGATGACTTTCACCTGCTCATCTTGCGCTAACTTGATGAATTGCGCCATTTCCGCCGCACTCGGCTCTTTCCCTTCCACTTCAATCGGAATCTGTTCTAACTCGTAATCTCTGGCAAAATAGCCCCAGGCCGGATGAAAGACCATAAATGTCCGCGTTTTCAGAGTCGCCAATTTGCTCTGAATCTCCTGATCCAGCGCGTCAATCTTCTGCAAGAACGCATCGCGATTCGCGGTATAGGCGTCGCGGTTAGCGGGGTCTGCGGCGATCAATCCTTGATAGATGTTTTCTGTCTGAATCTTTGCGTTGCGTGGCGAGAGCCAGATGTGTAAATCTTTCCCATGCTCTTCTTTGCCGTCATGATGCGCGTCCGCGTCGGCTTCTCCGTGATGATGTTCATGTCCTTCAATTAATTCCACACCTTGCGTGGCGTCCACGACGATCATGCGCAGATTAAGCGCCTGAATTTTGTCCCACCACGCGAGTTCATGTTCCAACATGCTGCGGATATACAGCGCGGCCTGGCTCAAATCCTTCATCTGCGCCGCCGTCGGCTCGTACATGCCATGAAACGCGCCAGCAGGCAGCAAGCAGGTTACGTTGACCAGATCGCCGCCAAGCTGTTTCACAAAATAGACTTGCGGCTGAATGCTCACCATCACGCGCAACGGTTCTGCCGCAACATTCAAAGATATGCCAACAATCAACAAAAGCAATAGCACTAATCGTTTCATATAAAGGTCTCCTTGACAAAAATGATTGTATGTTCTGGGGCTGAATGATAAATTGACACGACGAGCTATGCAAATGCAAATCATTTGCATTTTGTCAAGCGAGAAATCAGATTTTTATTGCGCCGCGCTGTGAGAGGCACATTCTTCACAAACTCCGTAAAACTCTAAAATATGCGATTCGACATGAAATCCAGCCTGCCGTTTAATGCGCTCTTCGACGGTTTGCAAGATACACTCGTCGAAGATATTCTCAATCGCGCCGCATTTCCGGCAAATCGCATGGTGATGATGCGGGCTGAACGCTTCGGAGAGTTCATAACGATAGCGTTTTTCATGAAATTCTAATTTCAGCAGGACGCCGAGTTCGCAGAGCAGGTTAACGGTGCGATACACGGAGGCGAGGTCGGCGGGGCGCTCGTTTAATTGTTGATAAATCTCCTGAATGCTAAGCGGCTTTGGCGCATCATTCAGGACGCGGATAATTTCGCGGCGCGGCGTCGTCAGCTTATATTGCTGCGTTTTCAAAAATTCTTCAACCTGAGCGCACACATTGATCTTTACCATGATGACCTTTTCTTCTGTTTCACGATGATTGAGGATTATTCACTGATGTTACGCAGCGCCGCCGACAATTCCCCTCCTGGGAGGGGCAAGGGGTGGGTTCGTCCGTGAGTGATTGCTCGTGTCAAGAACCCACCCCCAACCCCTCCCCGGAGGGGAGTGTGCGGTCATTCGTCTCGAATCGGCTGCGTAACATGAGTTATTCATAATATGAGGAGGGCGGCGAGGTCGCCGCGATATGCCGACAGTATGTATCCTTGAAGGGAATGTCAAGAAAAGAGAAGAGAACACGCTGTTTTTATCAAAAAAACGTGTAAAAATTACTCACTTTTATCGCACTGAGTAAAATCGAAACAATTCTCTATTGTTGAGATGCCTATCAATCAGCAGTTTCTCTCTGGCATGATTCCTGTAATCTTTAACCAAAAGAAAAATCATCAAATACTTATCACAAGGAAAATTCTCTTGCAATTTTTAGAGAATCGTGTCAGGGCAACGGGATTATGCAATGCCTCAGGTTTGCACAAATTGTATTGCTGAAATAACGATATTGGCGGCATACATAAACAACGCACGTTGGAGGAGGGCTACCACATGAAAAATATGAAGTTAGCGATGAAAATCGGATTAGGGTTCGGGATATTGATTCTGATTGTCTGTCTGTTGGGGGGAATCGCCATCTGGAATATGGTGTCCATTAAAAACGAGGCGACCATTTTAGCAAAAGAATATATGCCTGAAGTAAGCGTCTCAAACGATATCGAACGCCGCACGTTGGAAACCATGTATGCGATGCGCGGATATGCGCTTACCGGCGAGCAGCAATACTGGGACGAAGGGGCGCAAAAATTAACCGCTGTCCAGGAAGCGATTAAGGCCGCGCAAGAACATGCGAACGCATCGCCGCATCTGACATTGCTTCAGGAATCGGTCAAGCAGGTTAATGCTCGTGTGACTGAATATCAACAATTCGCCGATGAAACGCACGCGAAAAACATGGCGATTCAAGCCAATCGCGCCAGTCTCGATATCGCGTCCGCCACATACATACAGAATTGTTATGATTTTCTGGAAAGCCAACAAGAACAGATGCTTCAGGAAATCGGGGCGGTCGCAGACGCAACAGCCTTGAAAGAACGCCTGCGAAAGATTGCGCTGGTCAGCGACATTATTTCTGCGGGAAACGAAGTTCGCGTAAGCACATTCAAAGCGCAAGCGCTGCGCCAGCCGCAATTGATTCAGGACGTCATGGGCAATTTCAACAATATTGATCGGATGTTAAGAGAATTGAAAACGATGACGCGTAAACAGGTGAATATTGAACAAATTGAAAAGACTCAGCAGGCGGCAAACGACTATAAAACCACACTGAACGACTTGTTCGCAAATTGGAATGCGCTTGAAGCAGCCAATGAAC
Organism: Candidatus Moduliflexus flocculans; assembly: GCA_000739515.1. Lineage (GTDB taxonomy): Bacteria > Moduliflexota > Moduliflexia > Moduliflexales > Moduliflexaceae > Moduliflexus > Moduliflexus flocculans. The sequence continues at coordinate 177,154 of DF820461.1, read as the reverse complement.
AACGCTTAAAAATCGTGACAACTGTGCTTGAAGATGCCAGAAGTATTGCTTTGAAAGGGATCGAAGAAACCACACATACCTCCAACCAGGCCGTTAGCTTATTATCGTCAGCCTCTTCGATCATGATCTTCGGGTTAATCCTGGCGATCATCCTGGCGGTTATCGTTGCAGTAATTATCTCGCGCGGCATCGTGATTCCGCTGCAAAAAGGAATTGCGTTCGCCAACGCTGTCGCCCGCGGCGATTTATCGGCGACAGTGGACGTGAATCAGAACGACGAAATCGGCGTGTTAGCCAACGCATTACGCGGCATGGTGGGAACGATTCGCGATGTGCTGCGGGAAATGGAAATGCTTGCCAGCGCCATTCAGGAAGGAAAATTAAGCGCTCGTGCCGACGCCGACCGTTTTTCCGGCGGATGGCGAAATTTAGTGGCCGGCACAAATGGCATCGTTGAGGCGTTCGTGCCAGCATTCCGCCTGATCGCAGATTATCTCGCGCGGATTGCCACAGGCGAAATTCCACCGCAGATTACCGAACGATATTCCGGCGATTTTGAGGAATTGAAGAATCATGTCAACGCGTTTATCACCAATCTGCAAGCGTTGACTGAGGCAGCCAACAGGATTTCTAACGGCGATATGTCATTACAACTCCAAAAACGTTCCGAACATGATCAACTGATTATCGCGTTTCAACGGATGAGCGCCACGATCTCAATGTTGGTTGCCGAGGCCGGACGCCTGACCGATGCCGCCGTACAAGGCAAACTTTCGACGCGCGGCGACGCGGCAAAATTTCAGGGGGATTTCGCGAAAATCGTCCAGGGCGTCAACGCCACCTTAGACGCGGTGATCGTCCCGTTGAACGTGGCGGCAGAGTATGTGGATCGCATTTCCAGGGGGGACATTCCAACACCGATTACCGACAGCTACAATGGCGATTTTAATACGATTAAAAATAACCTGAATCAGTGCATTGCGGCGGTCAATGGATTGGTCGCCGAAGCGGGACGCCTGACCGACGCGGCGGTGCAGGGGAAACTCTCGACACGCGGCGACGCGGCAAAATTTCAGGGGGATTTCGCCAAAATCGTCCAGGGCGTGAACAATACGCTGGACGCCGTCATTGGCCCATTGAACGTGGCCGCAGAGTATGTGGATCGCATCTCAAAAGGAGATATTCCTGAGCCGATTACTGATGAATATAACGGCGACTTTAACGAGATCAAAAATAACCTCAATATTTTAATCGCCGCCATGCAGACGATTACCTCTATTGCCAGTGAAATGTCCGCCGGGAATTTGACTGTCGAAGCGATGCCGCGCTCGGAACAAGATACCCTGATGCAGGCATTGAATAGTATGCTCGTCAAGCTGAATCAGGTTGTGGCTGAAGTCAAAGGCGCGGCGGAAAACGTGGCAGACGGCAGCCAGCAAATGAGTTCCAGTTCCACCGAAATGTCGGAAGGCGCATCCGAACAAGCGGCAGCGGCCGAGGAAACCTCCTCCTCGATGGAAGAGATGGCGGCGAATATCCGGCAGAACGCGGAGAATGCGCTGCAAACCGAAAAAATTGCCGTCAAAGCCGCGCAAGACGCCGAGGCGAGCGGACGCGCGGTCAGCGAAATGGTGGAAGCGATGAAGACGATCACGCAGAAAATTTCGATTATTGAAGAAATTGCGCGGCAGACCCACATGCTCTCGCTGAATGCGACGATTGAAGCGGCCAAAGCGCAAGATTACGGCAAGGGATTCGGCGTGGTGGCGTCGGAAGTGCGCTCCTTAGCGGAACGCAGCCGCACCGCCGCGGTCGAGATTGCGCGACTGACAACAACCAGCACTGTTATTACAGAACGCGCCAGCGACATGCTGAAACAGTTAGTCCCGGATATTCGGAAGACGGCGGAATTAGTGCAAGAGATCAGCGCGGCGAGCGTGGAGCAGAACAAAGGCACGGCGCAGATCAATGACGCGATTCAGCAATTAGATGAAGTAATTCAACGCAATGCAGCAGTGTCGGAAGAGATGTCGTCCACATCGGAGGAATTGGCGGCGCAGGCCGAACATCTGCAAGCTGCCGTCGCCTTCTTCAAGACGAATGGCCAGACCTCGAAAAAAACCTCATCATCCTTTAAAACGACAATGATGCATCTGCCGAGAGAGAAAGCCAAAAAAGGCGCAGAAGAACGCAGCAGCAAACGCCTGCAAAACGAATCGCTGTCAAATGTGACGACGCCGATTCCCCCGACAGACCGGTTGGATGAAGAATTCGAACGCTTCTAAATCATGCGCCTCACAGATGGTCAACTGTGAGGCGGTTTTTCTTCAGCGTTCAGAGCAATTGGCGATAGCTGTCAGACTCCTTCAAGGTGTCTGACAGCTTTTTCTGACCACCACGAGTGGTGTCAAATACAGCGATGAAATAGATCATCATGGGAGGACGAAATTGACGTTTTGCCCTCCGACGAAAATCGCGGCATAGTGACCTTAAAAAAAATAAAAAATTCCTTGCAATTTTTTTTCTGGAAAGAATACTTATCGAATAAAGCAACCACAAAAAATGTCATTTGTATGAGCTAAATCAGAGAGATGTGTTTGGCAGAAGGCGATAATACACATCGAAATATGTGCATTATCTCATGCAGAACAATGACATCCCCCCTTTTTCTCGTGCAGCAACTCAAACAATTAGAAGGAGTCGTATTATGAAGATCCGACAGCAGCAGCGCGTTTTTAAGCAGCGAAAACTCAGCATTCAACTCAAGATTGGCATGACAATTATTCTGTTGACGACGGCGATTCTCTCCGGGTTTGGTTTATATCAATATCAGACGCGGCAGACTCGCGAACTCGACAGACTCAACGCATTCAGCCAAAACGCCGCGCAGCAGCTTGCGCTCAATTTAGTGTCGCCATTGTGGGATTTTGATAAAGAGCAGATGGTCAAAGTTGTCGAAACAGCGATGCAAGACGGAAATATTCTGGCAATTGCCGTCAAAGATAAAAGCCAGAGCCTTCTCGTTGCGCGAGGTCGCGATCAAGATTGGAATCTCATTGAAACCCTTGAAAAGTTGACGGAAACAGGCACGCCGACAACGGTTGATATCACCAAAGACAACAATGTGATCGGGAGCATCGAAGTATATGTCACCCAGCGTCTTGTTCAGCAGGAACTAAAATTAGCCCTTCGCGAAATTGCAATTATTGTTATTGTTTTAGATGCCCTCTTGTTTATCATGCTGATTCTCAGCATACGTATTTTGTTAATTCACCCCCTGACCAGCCTGCTCAAGATCGCGCGCCTCATGGCGGAGGGCGATTTCCGTCAAGCGGTCAATATTCGCCAGCATGATGAAATTGGCGAATTGGCCGGAGCGTTCCAGGAAATGAAAGATACGCTGGCAAAGGTTTTTAATCAGGTGCAAAAGGCGAGCAGCGAAGCGACGCTTGGCAGCCAGCAACTTCGCGATAGCGCGATGACGATGTCGCAACGCGGCACGCAGCAGGCCGCCTCGACTGAAGAAATATCCTCGTCAATGGAAGAGATGATGGCCAATATCTCGCAAAATGCCGATAATGCCAAGCAAACTGAACTCATTGCCCTGCAAGCAGCGAAAGATGCCCAGGAAGGCGGTCAGGCTGTCGTTGAAGCGGTGGGAGCGATAAAAAAAATCGCGCAGACGATTACGATTATTGAAGAGATCGCCAGCCGAACGCATATTTTATCCATGAATGCCTCCATCGAAGCGTCAAAAGCGCAGGAATTCGGCAAGGGTTTCGGCGTAGTGGCGGCAGAAGTGCGCAACTTAGCAGCGCAATCGCAAGGAGCGGCGAAAGAGATTAATACCTTAGCGCATTCGACCGTCGAACTGGCCGAAGTGGCCGGGCAAAAATTACACCGGCTCGTGCCGGATATTCAACACACGGCGGAATTGATTCAGGAAATCAGCGCTGCCAGCCAGGAACAACGCGCCGGGGCGATGCAAATTACGCAGGCAATGCAGCAATTAGATACGGTGACGCAGGGATACGCGGCAACCGCGGAGGAAGTTGCTTCAACAGCCGAAGAATTGGCGAGTCAATCGGAACAGTTGGAGCGCACGATTGCCTTTTTTAAACTCCCCGAAATAACGTCTCCGCAGCCAGCAGCCCCCGAAAAATGGCAGGCGCTGTTTCAGGTAATTCAGACACTCCCCGATAAGGATGCGCAAGAGCAACTCTTATTAGCCATCGGCAATGTTTTGAAAGAATCGAAAGATCGCCCCGCAGCGTCGAAATTTTCGCCACACCATATTGAGAAAAAAAGCGCGCTCAACCGGCAAGAAAACACTCAGATAGAACAGCATCATCTCGATTCTTTTGGGGAAACTTCTTATCCGGATGAACTGGATAACGAATTCGAACATTATTGAGGCAACCGACATGAATTTTTTTGAAAGAAGGTGATGCAGGCATCATACAGCATTATTCAATAAGATTGGCACTCGCGCGTGCCTGACAGGGTTTCATTGATGATAAAACCCTGTCAAGGGCGTGCTCAATATTTCTGAATAACTGATGTTACGCAGCAGGTTCAATACAAATGGCCGCAAACTCCCCTCCTGGGAGGGGTTGGGGGTGGGTGGTGGACACGAAGACGCCGCACAGGACACCACCCACCCCTTGCCCCTCCCAGGAGGGGAATTGTCGGCGGCGTTGCGTAACATCAGTGAATAACGTTGTATCTGTATTTTGAGAAAAATGGCTCTTCACGCACATCAAAACTTCAGTTTCGCTGTACCGTACTACTGCATTGATCAGTGAATTTTTAGGAATCGCCAGGAGTGTCAAAGCTTGCTTTGGCGATCAAAGCAAGCTTTGACACTCCTAAAAATTAATGATTCGATGTAGTACCACACATGAACATTCTCTTTTCTTGGGAGGATATGATGATGGAAAAAATATGGGTGATCTGCTTGCTTTGTCAGTTGCTCTTGGCGTTGCCAGCATCCGCCAATGAAAAGATCATTGCTCTCACAAACGATTATGAGCCATATTACGGCGAAAAACTGCCAGATTTTGGCCCGATTATTAAGATAACGCGCCTCGTGTTTCAAGAGGTTGGCTACGATTTTGAAGTGGCCTTTGTTCCCTGGGCGCGCGCGGTTGCAGAAGCAGAGGCAGGCGCATGCGATATGCTGATCGGAGTCTGGTTTAATACTGGCCGCGAGGATTGGGAGGCTCTTTCCGAGCCGATGCTTGAGAACGAAATCGGATTTTATAAACGGAAAGGCGATCCGCTGGTCTTTACAGATTATGCGGCCTTAAAAGCTGAAAATGCTGTGGTCGGCACGGTGCGCGGCTACATCAATCCTGAAGGCTTGACTCAATCCGGCATAACGATTGAAGAGGTGAAAGAAGATCGTCAGAATATCGAAAAATTAGTCAATGACCGAATCAGAGTCGCCGTGGTTGACAGGCAACTTGGCGCATACCTCGCCCAAAAGCTTGGGAAGGAACAGGAGATCGAATGGCTGGCAACGCTGCAACGAATTCCGTTGCGAAACGGGTTCATAAAAAACGCTAAAGGTGATTGGCAGAAAAAAATGGACGATTTCAATCGCGGCTTAGCGATACTGAAGGAAAAAGGGGTCATTGAGCAGATTTTGAAAGAGGCTCAGTTTGATCTGCAATAAATCTGAGCAACCGCAAAAGAACGCGAAAAGCAGAGGCGTTTTATGAGCGCCCCTGTTTTTCATGACCTCGCAGTATCCCAAGAGAAAATTCTCCCGTATCCTATCCTGATGCTTGACAAAAAAGCTTCCTGGTATAATTCAATATTAGACATTATCGGAAATAAGGATTTGACCCACCCCTTGCCCCTCCCAGGAGGGGAATGCGACGACTGCCGATGCACAAATTCCCCTCCTGGGAGG
>DF820461.1:165757-171202 GCA_000739515.1 Candidatus Moduliflexus flocculans | reverse complement strand
ACCCACCCCTTGCCCCTCCCAGGAGGGGAATGCGACGACTGCCGATGCACAAATTCCCCTCCTGGGAGGCAGGGGTGTAAAGCTCTGTCATTGCGAGCAAGCGTCAGCGACGAAGCAATCCAGCATACAACGAGATGGCTTTGTCGCTGACGCTTCGCGCAATGACACGGTTACGAGAACGTAACAGCCCTGTTCCTGGGAGGGGCAAGAGGTGGGTTCTCATATCAAGTTGCACATCGCGCTATCAAAGAACGTGTTTAATTTCAATTCCCCTGAACAGGAGCGCAGCAGAAGAGATGCGCTCCCCATATTTCCACCACTATGAAACTATCTCAGATCGAACACGATCTTAAGCTGATTCGTCAGATGATGGAATCATCATCGCGGTACACCAATATTCCCGCCTCCGGCTATGCCGTCGCCGGAATGTTCGGACTATTCGGCGCATGGCGCACGGCGCTGTTTCTTCAGAGTCGAAACTTAACGGATCGCGCCGCGCTGGAAGGCGCGAATATGCTACAGATCGCCGCGACCTGGCTCGCGATTTTTGTGACGACAATCGTCGTGGTCGGCCTGTTATCCTGGCTGAAAGCAAGAACGCATGGCGTCTCCGCCTGGAATTCGTTGGCGGCGCGGATGTTTCTCTCACAAATCCCGGCGGTCGTTGTCGCGGGCATCTTGACTGTCGCGCTCGGAGCGCATGGCGATGCTGATATGGTTCCAGCAGTCTGGCTCGGCGTGTATGGCGTGATTCTCTACTCGTTTTCCTATTTCACCGGCGTGGAACATAAAATCGAAAGCCTGATGTTTATCACGCTTGGCGCGATAGCCGCCTTTACGCCATTAGATTGGCAGCCAGCATTGTTAGGGCTTGGATTCGGGGGAGTGCATCTGCTGTCAGGCATTGTTCGGCAAATGCGCAAACAGAAGGAACGCCGCCATGAATCCGACTGACCTGAACAAAATCATTCACGAACCGGTGCGATTGGGGATTCTCTCGGCGTTGATGACGCGGGAGACGCTGACGTTTCCCGAACTCAAGGAGATGCTGAAGGTCACGGACGGCAATCTCAGCGTACACGCCTCAATTCTGGAAAAACATGGCCTGATTCGAAGCGCGAAAGATTTTTATGGCAAAAAGCCGCGCACGACCTTTACGATTACTGACGACGGCAGAGCGCAGTTTCGCCGATATTTGGAGGAATTGGAACAACTGCTCCACCAGTTGAAGGGATAACCGCGAAAATCAGATTTGCGGTTACGCTGTCGTACCGGCGGTCAGCCTTGTCCGCTGGTACAGGAAATAACGCTTATCGAGGAACGCGCCGGGCAGCATCCATAAATTCCTGCCGTTCGGTCTCATCAAACACGACCTTGTCATACGTTTCCGCCAATTGCAACACGCAGTCAATCGCCGGAAGACTCATTTCCGCCTCTAATCCATCCGCTTCAGTCAAAAACCAGAAGGGCGATCCTTCCTGTTTCGAGTAGCATTCGATATACGGCTGATCCTGCGTAATCAGCACGTAATGGCGCAGCGACTCAATCCGCCGATAATGCCTGAATTTCGCGCCGCGATCATAGCCTTCGGTCGAAGGGGAAAGCACTTCAATCACGACAGTCGGATTCAGCAGCGTATCGCGGATCGCATCCTCAAAACGCGGAACGCCGCACACGACGACGGCGTCTGAATAGGTGTACAGGCCGGTATCGGGGATATGAACGCGCATGTCGTTCGGATAGACTTCACACGTTTTTCCTTTCAACTGCAAACTGAGTTCTCTTGATACATTTGTAACAATCAGATTATGCCAGCGGCTTGCGCCTGCCATAGCGAACAACATGCCGTTAACGAATTCATGTTTCGCTTCGTTGCGGCGCTCGTATGCTAAATAGTCCTGCTGCGTCCATTTTGGTAGTGCTTGCGCGGTCATGATCTTCATCCTCCACGCGCATTATCTTCGCGAGGCGAGGGCAATTGTCAAGCAGAATGTCGCAAGGTCGGCAAAATAGGCGAAACTGCTCGTAGATTTCTGCCAGAAGATGACAAAAAATTTTACCTTGACAAAGTTTCGCGGCGTCCATACGGGGAATGAAAACGACGTAATTTCTTTGCTGAATGAACGTTCAGGAGACCAATTCCTTCATCGTAGCAAGAGAGAATTTCCATGCACCGAACTCGACTGATTACAGGCGTGATTGGCGCGATTATCGTGATAGCGCTGGTCGGCTGGGGCAACCTGCTGCTCTTCTGGCTGTTAGTGAGCAGCGCCACCGTCCTCGGTTTAAAAGAATTTTATGATCTGGCAAAAGGCGGACAATTGCCATCGTATCCACTTCCTGGCATCCTGATGGGCTGGCTGCTGTCGCTTGCGCCTTTGCTGGCAATTGGCATTCGCAAAGACCTGTTGATTCTGTTCGCCGTGACGCTCGCGGCGTGGGCGCTGTTCATGTTCGCGCTCTTTGCGAAGCAGCCACTGCCAGAGGCGATGACCGCGCTGGCTGTAACCATGTTCGGCATCATGTATGTCAGTTGGTTTTTTATGCACCTGACGCTGCTGCGCGGGTTGCCGTATGGCAAACAATATGTGTTTTATCTGTTGATCCTGATCTGGGTGGGCGATTCCGGCGCGTATTACGCCGGAAAATCGTTGGGAAAACATCCGCTCTCGCCAATCATCAGCCCGAAGAAGACGATTGAAGGCGCGATTGGCGGGACGGCGGCGACGCTGCTGGCGTCAGTGATCGCCAAATACACATTTTTGCCGCACATCAGTCTGCTTCATGCACTAACGCTTGGCCTGCTGTTGGCGATTGTCGCGCAGATCGGCGACCTGTGCGAATCGCTACTGAAACGCTCGGTGAACGTGAAAGATTCGGGAACGCTGCTGCCGGGGCATGGCGGCATACTCGACCGCGTGGATGGCCTGATTTTCGCCGCGCCGGTCTTATATTATTACGCACAGGTCTTTTTAGTCGCTTGAATATCCGGGATCGCCGGCATCCTGCCGGCAAGTCTGAATGAAACATAGGTTGAGGTATGCTGAAAAAGATCGCGATTTTAGGTTCTTCCGGCTCTATCGGGACAAACACATTAGATATTGTTGAACAATTTCCTGACCGCTTTGAGGTCGTCGGGTTAGCGGTGCAGCAAAATATTTTCAAATTAGAGGAGCAGATTCGCAAGTTTCATCCGAAGGTCGTCTCAGTCGCCGACGAAACGCAGGTGAACGAATTGCGGACGCGATGCGCTGACGTTGCGGTCGAAATTCTCAGCGGCGAGGCCGGAGCGGTCGCGGTGGCCACGCATCCCGACGTTGATCTGGTCATGTCCGCGATTGTCGGTTTTGCCGGACTTGTGCCGACATACGAGGCGATTCTGGCAAAAAAGCAGATTGCGCTAGCGAACAAAGAAACGCTGGTCGTGGCCGGAGAATTGATCATGCGGGAAATCGAGGCGCAGGGCGCGCGGCTGCTGCCGGTGGACAGCGAGCACAATGCGATTTTCCAATCGCTGCAAGGCCATCGGCGCGAAGACATTGCGAAAATCTGGCTCACCTGTTCCGGCGGGCCGTTCCGATTATATTCACGCGAACAGCTTGAGCATGTCACGGCGCAGGACGCGCTGCGCCATCCGACCTGGTTCATGGGGCAGAAAATCACGATTGACTCCGCCTCGTTAATGAACAAAGGGTTGGAAGTCATCGAGGCGCACTGGCTCTTTGGCGTGGGCTATTCGGATATCTGGGTCGTCATTCACCCGCAAAGCGTGATTCATTCGATGGTCGAATATCGCGACGGCTCGCTGATTGCGCAATTAGGCGCGCCGGACATGCGCATTCCGATTGCTTATGCCATGGCACATCCTGAACGGCTCGACATTGACGTGCCAAAACTCGACGTGACCGCTGTCGGGAATATGTCGTTCGACGAGCCGGACTGGGACAAATTCCCCTGCCTGCGTTACGCCTTCGAAGCAGGGAAAATCGGCGGCACAATGCCCGCCGTGCTGAATGCGGCAAACGAAATCGCGGTGGAAGCGTTCTTGCAAGAACGGATCGCGTTTCTCGACCTCAGCCGGATTATTCATGACGTGATGGAAGCGCACGATGTCAAGGCGATGTCGTCGCTGGACGTGGCAATCGAAGCAGACCGCTGGGCGCGAAAATACGCCCGCATCTGCATAGACAAAATCGGCGGCAAAAGCGTCACGATTGAAGCGACGCTTGACGTGCCTGGTATGACGTTGCCGCAACCTGAAAATTGACGCATTGTAGGTCGAAACTGAAGTTTCGATTTACAAACATATACACGGAGATTCTCTTGTTGACCACATTGATTTCATTTTTATTTGTCTTAGGCATTTTAGTGTTTGTGCATGAACTCGGCCATTTTCTCGCCGCAAAACGGGCGGGCGTGTTTGTCGAAACCTTCTCCATCGGCATGGGACCGAAACTGTTGAAAAAGAAGGTCGGCGACACCGAATATTGCATTTCCGGCATTCCGCTCGGCGGTTACGTCAAAATGAAAGGGGAAAACCCGGATGAAGAATCCACAGGCGCACCCGACGAATTGCAATCCAAATCTCTTGCCAGCCGCTTCAGCATTTTCTTTGCCGGGCCGTTAATGAATATCCTGTTAGCCCTCTTCCTCGTCTCATTCGTCTATTACATCGGCATTGAAGAACCGAAATATTTAGATGACGCGCCGCTCCTCGGCTGGGTCGAAGAAGATTCTCCGGCGGCGAAAAGCGGCCTGCTGCCAGGCGACGTGATTACGACGGTCGGCGGCAAACCAGTCAGCACATGGGAACAGGCGATGCTGATGATCGCCTCCACCGGCGATAAACCGCTTGTTATCGGCTTTCAACGTCATAACGCCCCGATGAATATCACAGTCACGCCGGAATTGATCAAATCCCTCGGCGCAGGATATATCGGCATTCAACCGGTGATGAAACCGATCATCGGTGCGTTATCTCCCGGCTTCCCCGCCGAAAAAGCCGGCATGCTGGTGGGCGACGAAGTGATTGCGTTAAATGGCACGCCGATTATTCACTGGCTGCAAATGGCGAAGTTCGTTCATGAACGTCCGGATCAAGAGATTGCCGTCACACTGCTGCGAAAAGGGCAGACCGTCGAATTAAAAGTCACGCCGAAGAAGCAAGGCGAATATGGCTTTTTCGGTATTTCGCCCGAGCAGGATACCATCTTGAAAAAATACGGCCTGACGGAATCCATTGGGAAAGGCTTCAAGCGCTGCTGGGAATTGACCGCCATGACGTTCGACATGCTACGCCGCTTGTTTACGTGGCAGGCGTCGGTGAAATCTATCGGCGGCCCGATTATGATCGCTCAATTGTCAGGCGAAGCGGCGCGGCAGGGCGCGTCGGATTTGATCAGCTTTATCGGCGTCGTCAGCCTCAGCCTCGGCATCTTCAACCTG
>DF820461.1:132169-165702 GCA_000739515.1 Candidatus Moduliflexus flocculans | reverse complement strand
GCAGGGCGCGTCGGATTTGATCAGCTTTATCGGCGTCGTCAGCCTCAGCCTCGGCATCTTCAACCTGCTCCCGATTCCGGTCTTAGACGGCGGCCATATTTTCCTGCTGCTCGTGGAATTTCTGAGCCGCAAGCCGCTCAGCATGAAGCGCCGCGAACTCGCGCAGAAAATCGGCCTGCTCATCCTGATTCCGCTGATTATTTTCATCTTCTACAACGACATCACGCGGCTGTTAGGGTGGTAGAAACATGGGAGACATTGCGAACCCGCATGATAAATTGTTTCGGGAAACATGGAGCAATCGAGCGTTTGCGCTCGACTTTCTGCGGAATTATCTGCCCGATGCGGTGTTGCAGCGAATCAATCTGGAGTCGTTGAATATTTCCAAAGATTCGTTTGTTGACCCAGCTTTGAAAGAATTTCATTCTGACTTGCTGTATCTCGTCAATTTTTCAGGACAGGCGGGGTATGTCTATTTGCTGTTCGAACACAAAAGTTATCCTGAAAAATATATCCATCTGCAATTGATGGAATATCTGCTGAAAATCTGGCGGCTGCACCTTAAGCAGCAGCCAGAATCAACGACACTGCCGCAAATTATTCCGCTTGTTTTATATCACGGACAACGGCATTGGACAATGCCGCTGAATTTTTCGGGAACGTTCGGCAGGCAGGAACACTTGCTGACAGAGTATATTCCGACATTCGAATATGTGTTAATCGATCTTTCTCGATATTCTGATAAAGAGATTCGAGGATCGGTCATGTCGCGAGTAGCGCTGCTGCTGCTCAAGCATATTTTCGATGCAGATATCGAACAACGCCTGCCAGCCATTTTGTCGTTGCTGCGGGACTTGCTTGATAAAACGAGCGGTTTGCAATACTTAGAAACACTGTTGCGCTATGTCGCCAGCGCGACTGATAACATCAAGAAAGAGCAGATCGTAAAAATTGTCGAAAAGACCTTCGAAGCAATGGAGGGGAGGAATGTCGTCATGACGCTCGCAGAGCAATGGATTCAGGAAGGGTTTGAAAAAGGGTTCGAAAAGGGTGTCCAATACGCTGAGAAACAGGCGGAAATTGGAAAAAAACAAGGGTATTGTCAAGGCTTGTTGGAAGGGATGAATTTGGTGTTGCGTTTCAGATTCGGATCTGATGCTGCCACATTAATGCCTGTGCTCCAGACGATTCAAGACCCTGAAACGCTGAAAAAGATTGAACAGGGATTCGAACAGGCACAGCACCTTGCTGAGATCAAAGCCTTGATCGAACAATACCGCGCTGTTCCACAGAATTAGGATAGAATATGTTCCAACGCCGTCACACACGCCAGATTCAGGTCGGAAAGGTCGCCATCGGCGGGAACGCGCCGATTTCGGTACAATCCATGACCAAAACCGACACGCGGGATGTCGCCGCCACCGTCGCGCAGATTCATGAATTGCAAGCCGTCGGCTGCGAAATCATCCGCTCCGCCGTGCCGGATATGGAGGCCGCCGAGGCGCTTGGCGCGATCCGACGCAGCATTGACATTCCGCTGGTCGCTGATATTCATTTCGACTATCGTCTCGCATTGAAAGCCATCGAACAAGGCGTGGACGCCATTCGTTTCAATCCTGGCAACATCGGCAGCGACGACCGCGTCAAGGCCGTTGTTGACGCCGCCGGATCGCACAACGTCGCCATTCGTATCGGCGTGAATGCCGGTTCGCTGGAAAAAGACCTGCTGGCGAAATACGGTTCAGCGACGGCGGAAGCGATGGTGGAAAGCGCGTTGCGCCATGTCGAACTGCTGGAAAAATTCGGCTTTGCGAATCTGAAAATCTCGCTCAAAGCCTCAGACGTGCCGCGTACTGTCGAGGCATATCGCCTGATGGCGCAAAAAGTCGCCTATCCGCTGCATGTCGGCGTCACCGAAGCCGGAACGCTGAACGCCGGGACCATCAAATCGTCAGTCGGTTTGGGGATTTTATTAGCGGACGGCATCGGCGACACCATCCGCGTGTCGCTGACTGGCAGCCCGCTCGATGAAGTGCGCGTCGGCTATGAAATTTTGAAAGCGCTGCATTTGCGGCAGCACGGCGTGGTGATTACCTCCTGCCCCACCTGCGGACGGACCGAAGTGGACATTATCTCGCTCGCGGAAGAGGTCGAACGCCGCCTCGCGCATATTACCTATCCGCTGCGTGTCGCGGTGATGGGCTGCGTTGTCAATGGGCCGGGAGAAGCGAACGATGCGGACATCGGTCTGGCCGGTGGCAAAGAATGCGGCCTGATTTTTAAGCAAGGAGAAATGTTGGGCAAATTTTCTGAGCATGCACTCTTAGACGTATTCTGCCGGGAAGCCGAAACCCTTGCGGCTCGCCTTGCCGAACGCCAATCTGCCGTATGATTCGCCGCCTGCGCCACAAAATTGAGCGAACGTTTCTCGCGGGGCTTGTGGTCACAGTCCCGACCGTGCTGGTTTTTTTTCTGCTGAAATTGTTTGTCAATTATATTGATCGTATCAGCAAGCCATTTGTTGAGCATCTCTTTCATGTTGATATTCCGGGGATCGGCTTAGTAGTGACGCTCCTGATGATCTTTTTCATCGGCTTGTTCAGCACGAATTTTGTCGGTCGAAAATTTGTCGCGCTTGGGGAAAGCCTGGTGAAAAAAATCCCATTAGTGCGTAGTGTCTATGCCTCAGTCAAACAGATTATCGAATTATTTTTTTCCCCGAAAGACAAGCCATTCCAGCAAGTTGTATTAGTACCATACCCGCATGACGGATCGTATGCGCTCGGCGTCGTAACAGGCAAAGCCGCTTCAGGCTCACCCGCAACAGCTTTCACAGAACACCATCAGGGAACTGTTGCTGAGAATGACAGGCTCGTCAATATCTTCATTCCGAGCACGCCTAACTTTACCGGCGGATTATTGATCATTTACCCGCAAAGTCAGGTGATCCCGCTTTCGATGAGTGTAGAAGAAGGATTTAAGTATTTGATGAGCGGTGGCATGCTCTTGCCAGAAAAGCCGCCGGAAGCACCAGAAACGTTAGAAGAATGGGATTTGTTTTTGCATTGAACATTAAGCCTGATTGGTAGACACCTTCACACCAGCAACTTTTCGATTCAATCGCCCCCACGATGCGAGCGATTTCCCACCATGATCAATCATAACAAAAGGAGAGTAGAACATGGAAAACACACAACGTCTTAAAATGGCAGTGATTGGGGTTGGCGTAATGGGCAGCCAACACCTCAAAGATATTCATGCCCTTGAACAGGCCGAATTGATCGCGGTTTGCGACACAGATCGCGCAAAGGCCGACCGCTTTGCCGCGCAATATGGCGCAAAAGCGTATTATGATTATCGTGAATTATTAGAAATGCCAGGATTAGATGCAATCCTGATTGCGACGCCGCATTACGATCATCCAATCATCAGCATCGCGGCGTTTCAGAAAGGGATTCACGTCCTTGTCGAAAAACCGATTGCGGTGCATGCCAAAGACGCCCGCAAGATGATCGCCGCGTATGATGCCGCGAAAGCAACCAAACCCGACCTCGTATTCGCCGCCATGTTTATGCAGCGCACATACGGGCACTGGCAAAAAATCAAGCACATGATTGATGAGGGGGAACTCGGCAAATTAGTGCGGACGACCTGGATTATCACCAACTGGTATCGCCCGCAGATTTATTACGATCAGGGCGGTTGGCGGGCGACATGGGGCGGCGAAGGGGGCGGTGTGCTGCTGAATCAGTGCCCGCATAATCTTGATTTGTATCAATGGTTCGTCGGCCTGCCATCCCGCGTGACGGCGTTTGCCGGGATTGGCAAGTATCACCGGATCGAAGTTGAAGATGAAGTGACGGCCTATTTAGAATATGAGAACGGCATGGTTGGGCATTTCATCACCACGACCGCCGAATCGCCGGGAACGAATCGCCTGGAAATCGTGGGCGAGCATGGCAAATTGATTTTCGAAGATGACAAATTGACCTTTTACAAAAATCGCATCTCCATGTTCAAGCATACACAGATTGCGACGGGCATGTTCGAAAAAGTCGAATGCGACACGCTTGACGTGCCGTATCAGCATCACGGCGAGCCGGGGCATCGGTTTATCATTGAGAATTTTGTCAACGCGATTCGCGTCAGCGAACCGCTGATTGCGCCGGCTGCCGAAGGTTTGAATTCCGTGATGTTAGGAAATGCGATGCTTTTTTCATCATTTCAACAACAGACGATCAGCCTGCCATTTGATGAAGATGACTATGAACGCCAGCTTCAAGAGCGCATTCGACATTCCACATTTCAGAAAACCGTCCGCGCCGATGCGATCAGCGCGGTCGATCTTGGGAAATCTTTTTAATTGAGACCACGAAACACACGAAAGACACGAAAAAAAATTGAGGATTGGTCAGCCCCCCCCCTACAGACAGCAGGGCTGTTAAGTTCTGTCATTGCGAGGAGTGACAACGACGAAGCAATCCCTGATTGGACAAGATTGCTTTGTCGCTGACGCTCCGCGCAATGACACGTTCTCACGAGAACTTAACAGTCCTGCCTGACAAGGGTGACATGTTTATATCTTACGTTCCTTCGAATTTTCGTGTCTTTCGTGTGTTTCGTGGTAAATTATAAAAACTATGACGACAACACCACAACTTGCTGCCCAACTTTATACCGTCAGAGAATTTACGCAAACCCGCGACGATTTACGGGCGAGTCTGGCGAAAATTCGAAACATCGGCTATCCTGCCGTGCAAGTCTCCGGGATTGGCAATATTCCTGATACAGATGTCAAAGCCATTGCCGACGATCTCGGCCTGAAAATCTGCATCACGCATGTTCGCCCAGCTGAAGCGTTATGGAAGAATCTTGATGTGGTCATTGCGCAGCATCATCTCTGGAATTGCCGCCACGTCGGCCTCGGCATGATGCCGCAGGCATACCGCGACGAGGGGGAAGCCGGCTATCGCCGGTTTGCGGCGGACGCCACGCGCATCGGCGAACGGCTGGCGGAAGCGGGCTTGACGTTCAATTATCACAATCACAGTTTCGAACTTGAACGATTCGGCACGCGCACCGGCCTTGATATTATTTTCGAAGAGAGTGACCCGCGCTATCTCAACGCCATTCTTGACACCTACTGGATTCAGCATGGCGGTGGCGATTCTGCCGCCTGGATTCGGCGCATGACAGGGCGGATGCCGGTTGTGCATTTCAAAGATATGGTGATTGTGAACGGCGAACAGGCGATGGCGGAAGTCGGCGAAGGCAACCTGAATTGGCCTGAAATTCTGCGTGCTTGCGAAGAGGCTGGCGTGGAGTGGTATGCCGTCGAACAGGATACCTGCCGTCGCGATCCGTTTGACAGCTTGAAAATCAGTTTCGAACACCTGAAGACGTTCTTCGCGCGCTCACTCTCTCAATAGAAGAATCTGTCATGGCGAAGAGCGCCAGCGATGTGGTCATCTTGTTCGGATTGCCTTGTCGCTGGTGTTCTTCGCCATAGCATCACCAGTTGACTCTCTCGACATGCAACAATCCATCGTTCATATCGCCTTAGTCGTCAGGGATTACGACGAAGCCATCGCATTTTATACGCAAACGCTGCATTTCACCTTGCTTGAGGATACGTATCAACCCGAACAAGATAAACGCTGGGTCGTAATTGCTCCGCCAGGCTCGCAAGGAACGACGATCTTGCTGGCAAGGGCGTCAACCCCAGAACAGGAAGCCTTCATCGGAAATCAGGCGGGCGGAAGGGTATTTTTGTTTCTGAATACGGATGATTTCTGGCGCGATTATCATGAGATGATTTCGCGCGGGGTGACATTTGTCCGAGAACCCAAACACGCACCGTATGGCATGGTGGCCGTGTTTGAAGACCTGTATGGAAATCGGTGGGATTTGCTGCAACTTAATCCGGAGCATCCGATTGCCCAACGTTTTACGTTGCGCCATGCGTGATAATATCTGTCAGACCTTATCAAGGTGTCTGATAGATGAATCATGCGATATAACGAGCTCATCGTTCTTCGAATTATCCACTTTCAGGCGATTTTGAAGATTTTGATCGCATGATGCAGGGTTTCTGATTGCTGAAGCAGTTGTTTAACCGTTTCTCCGGAAATTTTATCCGTATCGCCAGAAATCCGTTCTGCAATCGTGGCAATCGTATGCATCGCCTCGACTATCTGCTGCGAATTCGATTTTAACGAGTGGGTTTGCGTGTTGATTTCATCAAACTGGCTGATGACATATTCCAGGTTTTGGGCAATTTGCTCGACGGATTGATTTTGCTCAAGGCTTGCCCGGTTCAGTAGGATCGCCTTCTTGCTGATATCTTCGACAGTGACAACAACTTGCTCAACATTCTCTTCTTCCTGCTGAATTGCCGTAATAATCTGGCCGACCATGTCGGTCACATTCGACATGGACGCTCGGATATTTCCGCTGCATCCCGCGATCTGTTGAAGCACTTCCACCGTATTTTCCGCGCCCTGAGAAGCATCAACCGCTCGCATCAGAATGGTATTTAGTGCTTCTTTGACGGCCTGCGCCAATTGTACGCCGCGATCAGCTTTCTGCCGTCCATATTCCATCTGCTTGACGCTTTCGCCCATCTTCTTTTGCACGTCAGAAATTAGTGCGCGAATCTCTTTGGTTGACCCTTTCGTTCGGATCGCCAGGGTTTTAATCTCATCTGACACCACCGCAAATCCTTTGCCGTATGCTCCGGCCTGCGCCGAAATAATCGAAGCATTCAGGGCAAGCAGCGACGTCTGTTCGGCAATCTCATCCACAATATTCACAATCGAACTCACGCGCTCGCCCCAGGCATTCACCTCTTGAATGATAACAGCTGTCTGGGCGACGACGGCTTTTAATTCATTGATGCCCTGAATGGCCGTATCAACTGACGTCTGGCCTATCATGACCGCTTCCTTCGTTTCCTGCGCAAGATTCTTGGTCTGGGCAGCGTTTTGAGCGACGTTGTGAAATGAAAGATCGATCTGCTGTACGTCAGTATCGGTTTGTTTCGCGATTCTCGCTAAATGTTCCGTATTGCCAGCGATCTGTTTCACCGCTGAATTCATCTGCTCAATCGCGGCGGAAATCTTTGATAAATCCTGGCTTAACGAACCGGTACTGGAACTAATCTCTTCGATGTTTGCCGCCATTTCGAGCAGGGACGCCGAAACTTCGGAGGCCGCCGAAAGCGAGTCTTCATTCTTTCGGGCGACGGTCTCAATAAACTGATTGATATTTTCAACCGCTGCTGTCGTGTTTCCCACAGAAACGGACTGTTGTTCCATGTGTCGCACAAGCGTCTCCATTTCATGTAAAATCGTATCTGCTGTTCCATTCACGGTAGATGAAGAGGTTTGCACCTGGCCCGAAATTATTCGAAGTTGCGCAATCATCTGATTCAATTTCGTCGCCAACAGCCCAATTTCATCGTGAGTCACTACTGGAGCGCTCTGTCGCAAATCGCCATCCGCGGCCAGACCGATCACGCGCACAGTGGCATGAAGGGAGTGAAGCGAGGAGCGGCTGAATAGCACGGTCAAACCAACGGCGAGCACGCTGACTCCGGCCGCAATCACAAAAACCATGCTGAATATTCTGGCGAGCGCTTTGTGAGTGGCGGCCAGCGAGACGTTCACCGTAATCGCTCCGATGGGTTGCTTGTCGCTATCTTGCAAGACGCAACGCCCCTGTTCATAATCATCCTTCCGAAACTTCATGGTAAAATACGTCAGTCCATGTTTTTGAGAGGTGACGTTCGCGCACGCCACGCTTTGTTGTAAGGTGTCTTCCGCAAGCGCCGCTTCATCGGTCAATGTGCCAATACTCAATTTTTGCCCCGCGAAAAAATTGATGGCAGTTTGGCTGAGCGACGCATAGCGATTCACCATCAGCGGCGTCAGCCAGACGTCGCCGAGCAAGACTCCGGAAATGTCGCCGTTTTGGGATAGCGGCAGAAGAATTCTGATGCCCAATCGCTGCTCTTCACGAAACAGGCTGGCAGAAACCGATTCCGGGATATTGCGGTCGAATTTGATCGGCAACCCGGGAGTTGCTTCGACGGATGCGTGTTGTCCGTCGGCTGATGTTTCCTTGTGCCGGCGTTTCTCATGATCTGGCTCTTGTTCAAATGGTCGTTGATACTGCGCTAAAGACACTTTATTCAATCCATACAGCGCGACGCGATCCAGCGAGGCGAACTGGATCAGGTTCACAAGACGCCGCGTGACAAAATCGCGATCAATTGACGCCGTTTTCGCCTCTGTCCCGCCATACATGCGGGCGACCAAATATAGTGTGTCTTGATCTTGTAGTAAAAAATCTTGCATTCGTTGCGTATGCTCTTGTAATCTTCGCGTCAGATCATCCCAGATGATATCGAACGCCACCTGAATCTGCTGCTGCGATTCCTGCTCTTTATTCCGCTTGATCAGCCTATAATACGCCGTTGAAACGCTGAGAGTCGTCAAAAAAATAAGCGTAAAGCAAAAAATCAAGAGTTTCGTTCGGATCCGAATGTTCATAACATGTCCTTGTTTTGGCATAATCTGGCAAAGATAGTCTCCATAATTACGACGAAATGGATACGCTTGTATTGCGTGACAACCAATTGACGCTCAATGATCAGGGTTTCTCATTAGCGAGGATGTACGGCCTACGCATCAACGAATTCGGCCAATTGCGTTGACATGGATTATACATTTCGTAGAAACGCCTCGGCGGGGCGTCTCTATCGCATTATTCAGAGCCATTGCCCCAAAAGAGGAGTGCGAAATCTTGATTTCGCAGTCAAATCAAGATTTGACACTCCTTCTCCGGGTTTAACGTCATTGAATAATGTTATACCATAAGGATGTTACAGCGAACAGGATTCACCCGCAAGAATGTGACGTTCCTTATTTTAATAGCTGGTCTTTTTTCTCTATATGCACTTCTATAAAGTAAAGCAGATCGAGCGGCTGTGTCAAGAATTTTCCTTGCCTCACCCCGCTTTTCCTCACGAACGCCAGCCGCCTTTTAGCATACTGAGATCGCGTCACTCGGCAAACGTTCAGAGATCATTGCGATTCCCTACTGAAAAACACTTCAAAAACCGTTGGAAACCTCGCAAAAATTCTTGTGTAGATATTATTTTCTTGACACCGCGATATTTTTATTCTAAGTATTAATGTGTTTTAAATAAATATTTGTAATTGGTAACACAGGGAACAACTCGACGATACGCTGATCGTTTCTCATAGAAATGCTGACGTGAATGACTGTGATGTTCATCTAATGCGGTTGTGCGGGGAACAGGAGTAAGCATTATGGGTCAGGTAAAAATCGTGACAGATACGACATGCGATCTACCGCCAGAAATCATCAAACAATATGATATTCGCCTTGTGCCAACGGTGATTACGGTTGGAAACAATGTGTATCGAGATACGTTTGATCTGCCGGTACATCAATTTTACGAGCTATTGAAGACCTCTGCTGATCGTCCGGTCAGCGGTCCTCCTGGAAGAAAAGATTTTTCCGATGTTTATACGACCCTGAGTAAAGAGACCGATTGTGTCATTTCACTTCATGTATCCGAAGCATGGAGTCCCACCTATAAATTGGCGGAAAACATGGCGCGATTCAGCATGAGTGCTGTGCAGAAGTTGGGACAAAAATTAGATATTACGGTCATTGATTCCAGAGCAACCTGCATCGGATTAGGGATTATCGTCATTGAAGCCGCTCGCTTAGCGCAGCAAGGAAAACCCAAAGATGTCATTGTTGGAAGCATCAACAATATTATCAGCAATTTAAGAAGCCTTTTTATGGTTGATGACATGACGTATTTGGAAAAAAGCGGTCGTATTGGCAAAGCTGGCGCGATGATCGGCAATATGCTCGGCGTCAAACCAATTTTTTCTATCGAAGGTGGCGAGACCAGCGTAAAAGGCCGTCCAATGGGAGGCGCCGGGGTCGCGTTTGATAAGATGATAGATTTGATGGGGGATGCGATTCCTTACAACAGCAGTATCAAAGTCGGCCTCGCTCATGCCATGTCGCCAGACAAAATCGAAAAAATTCGCCCGAAAATCGAGGAGAAATATAATTGCGTGGAAATCTTCGAAACGCTGGTCGGCACCAGCGTCGGTGCAACCATGGGACCCGGTTCGTTCGGCATCGTCTATTACGCTGTCTAATTCCTCGCGAACCGGGGAATTTCCTTTCTACCCTAAGTATTCAAATAACGCGGTATCAAGATTATACTGCGGAATTTGCTCTTCATACAACCATTTGACCTGCCCTAATCCTAATTTGATCGTCTCTTTGATCTTATCTTTCGTTTTGGGCGTGGAGACAAAACTTACTGCCTGATCAAGCACGTCGCTGACGCCAAAGACGATGTCATCCAACGAGATTGCGCCATCAATCGCAAATCCGTTATTTGTTTGGATGTTTGTTCCTAACGATTTTAAAAACGGATAATCGCTCGCTTTCTGGAAAATCGCTTGCAGGAAGGCGTCCTGAAATTTGCCTTTTCCGATGATTTTGACTAACGACTGATCAATGCTTAACACGATTTTTTCGACAATTTCGAGGAGTTCTGTTGGGTCTGCCTGTACCGCAATCGGCTCTTCCTGCTGCGGCTTTTTAATTTCGAGTTTTTCTTTTCCAACATCTTTACGATCAGACTGAAAGACGTTCATCACATAACCAACTTCATTCGCGACTTCGAGAATTCTGGCCAGACCTTTTTTGCCTGAAAGCGTCGAGCCATCGCCTGCGCTGAACAGACTTTCGATCAGTTTGCCATCTTCCAGGAAGATAAACGCTTCGCCCGCGCCGTCATTCATTTCGATCTCAATATGGCCGGTGATCTGTTTGGTTTTTAATGTGACCAGCAAATTTTTGATCTGCGTGAATTCTGAGAGCAAGTCTTTATACAATACCTTGCTATGGATTGCTCGCAACATCATATTCACGACGTTTGACGGGAGTTCTTGAATATTCAGCAATCCACCGCCTTCTTTGGTTTTTGCAATTACGTTATTCATGGCCTTAATGCCATCAATACGGGGGCGTCCATCCGTGTAATTCTCCACGCTTTCGACTGGATCGCCATTTTCATAGATCACCAGTCCATGATAATTCTCGGATGAAATTTTGACATACCCCGTAAATTTCTCGGTTTTTAACTCTTGCAATACCCCATCAATATTCACAAAGGCGGTCTTTAAATCACCAATAACTGTCTTGCCTTGCGGATATAGCATAATCTCTTCCTCCTCCTCTTCCCTGGCAGTTTGTTCTCTCCTGACAACACGATGGCGCAGGATGACGCCTTATCCGAAGAGATCCTCTGCGAGCTGGTCGTAATCCATCATCTCTTCTTGTTTCTCACTCTTGCCGCTTTTGATTGCAATAATGTTATTTGTGTATAATTTGACTAATATTTGCAATGTTTTCAAATCGCCGAATTTGCTATGTTCGATCACATCCATCAGATTGGAGTATTGATTGACATAATTCACGACCTGGAGTTCTTCAGGGCTTAAATCCGCTTCTGGAAGCGACGCCGCTTCAAAAATCGCGTCGCGCGAAGGCAAGGCATCCAGTAGGCGCGCATATTCATCCAATCGCCGCATCCCTTCCATCAGAAGACCTTCTGCGGATTTCTGCAAATTGCGCGTTTTCGCCATCGCGCCGGAATCAAATTTAAATTGGCCGTTTTTCCATGCTAACAGCCGATACACCGCTTCTTCGCCTTTTTTCCGGTCAACATCGGCATACGTCACCATTGCGTCCTGGAAATAAACTTCGCCGCGTTTCGCCCCATTGACAACAAGCAACCGGCCATTTTTACGAGTCAAGGTAATGGTTTGCACCACTTCTCCAATGCTCATTTTTTCCAAATCGCCTGCAAATGCCGCTTCAGATTCCGTGTTCATGACAGCAGGCTGCGCGGCGGCGGGACGGGCTCGTTTCACTCGCATCATTAAGGTTTTAATTCGCGCGACGACTTCCACGACATGGAACGGTTTACTGATGTAATCATCTGCGCCTAAATTTAAACCGCGAACGCGATCTGAGACATCTTTTTTAGCGGTAAGAAAAATAAACGGAATGGCTGCGGTTTTCGGGTTTTCTCGAAGTTGCTGGCAGAAATCATACCCATTCATATCGGGCATCATCACATCTGAAATAATCAAATCAGGGCTTTCTTCTTCAACTTTTCGAAGCCCCTGTTGACCATTATTTGCGATGGAGATGTTATATCCCTCATCTTCAAGGGCCACCGTCAATAATTCAATCATGCCGGGTTCGTCTTCAACAATTAGAATACGATAACTCATGGATACCACCTCATGATATGAGGGTCTTCACCCTTCACACGTAGCGCCTTTCGTTCTTCTTAATGGGTATAGACTCCCTTCATGTGAAAACGGGAGTCATGCAGAAGATGAATTCTGGTAAAATATAGAAAAAGTTTGCGCGATAGTCAAGAAAAAACTATCACGCTTAATAAGAACCGTCTCCTTCATTATCATGCCGATGAATTTCATCAATCAAGGCTAAAATTCGTTGCTGATGGTCTAATGATTCATCAAAATAAAACTGGATGGTTGGAATAAATTTCAACGTTAATCGGCGTCCCAAAAGTCCACGAATAAATCCATTCGCACGTTTGAGCCCGGCTAAACATTCCTTGCGATCCAGGTTGACGTCCAGGCTGGAGATAAATATCTTCGCTTCCCGTAAATCTGCGGTCAGTTCGACATTTGTCACCGACAATAGCGATAATCGCGGGTCTTTCATTTCGAACTGGAGAATTTGGCTGATTTCTTGCTGAATGACCTGCTTCACCCGATCTGCGCGTTTATATGTTCTCATGGCATCTCCGTCTCAGATTCACTGCTGACCGTTACAAGAATTCCATTGAATAGTCCAGAAAAAATGGCGCGAAGTTAGACGTTTCAATAAAATCGATCACTTTATCCAATTCTCGATTCACATGCGCCTGTTCATTACTGACCATGCACACGCCTAACGTCGCTCGCTGCCAGACATCAAGGTGATCCACTTCGGCCACCGAGACATTAAATCGGTGTTGCAGTTTTTCTTTTAAGCTTTTGACAATCTGGCGTTTTCCTTTCAGAGAGTGATTGTCGGACAAATACAATTCAATCGTACACACTCCAATAACCATAACCGACGTCGCAACGCATCACGATTCTTTTCGAGACCGCGCGGCAGCTTCTTCAAGCGTAATTGTCACTTTTTCCATCGTGAATGCCCGGAGAATATCCCCTTCTTTGACATCATTTCGCCCTTCCAGGCGAATGCCGCATTCAAATCCGGCCAACACTTCGCGCACATCGTCTTTCACCCGGCGCAACGACGCAATCGTACCTTTGAAAACTTCGGCATTATTGCGGAATTGGCGAATAATCGCGTTCCGAGTAATTTTCCCGTCTAGCACTCGACATCCGGCCACCACTCCGCCACGCGGCAAGCTGAAGAGCGCGAGCACTTGCGCCTGCCCGATCTGCACTTCGGTATAAATCGGCGCCAACAAGCCTTCCATCGCCTTTTTCACATCATCAATCGCTTGATAAATCACGTTATACAGGCGCACGTCAATCTGCTCTTTTTCAGCCATATCCAATGCTTTGACAACAGGTTTAACGTTAAAACCGAGGATAATCGCATTCGATGCGGAAGCGAGAATCACATCAGATTCATTAATCGCTCCAACTCCGCCGTGAATAACTTGCAGACGAACTTGTTCAGTGCTTAATTTTTCTAATGACGCCGTCAATGCCTCAACAGAACCATGCACATCAGCCTTGATGACGATGCGTAATTCCTGAGTTTCCCCTTCCTTGATATGGTGATGCAATCCTTCCAATGTAATTTTCGCCGTTCTGGACAGCTCGATTTTCTGCTGTTCTTCTCTGCGAGATTCAGCAATTTGACGGGCTTTTCGTTCACTATCCACCGCAATAAACGCATCTCCAGCAGTCGGAACGCCCGCTAATCCCAGCACTTCGACAGGCGTGGAAGGGCCGGCTTCTTCGACGCGATTTCCTAAATCGTCAAGCATCGCGCGAACCCTGCCATAATATTGTCCGACAACAAATGGATCACCCACACGAAGCGTTCCCTTCTGAACAAGCACCGTCGCAACCGGGCCGCGCCCTTTATCCAACAACGCTTCAACAATGACTCCACGCGCCAAACGCTCCGGATCGGCTTTCAATTCCAGAATCTCCGCCTGCAACAAAATCATTTCCAGCAGATCATCTAAATTTGTCCGTTTTTTGGCAGACACTTTCACGCAAATGGTGTCACCGCCCCATTCTTCGGGGGTCAGGCCATATTTCGTCAATTCCTGCATGACCCGGTCAGGGTTTGCGCCAGGCACATCAATTTTATTGATGGCGACGATAATCGGCACTCTCGCTGCGCGAGCGTGATCAATCGCTTCAATCGTTTGCGGCATAATGCCATCATCAGCAGCAACGACAAGCACGACCTCGTCAGTCGCCTTTGCGCCGCGAGCGCGCATGGCCGTGAAAGCTTC
The DNA here is from genome assembly GCA_000739515.1 of Candidatus Moduliflexus flocculans. GTDB lineage: Bacteria > Moduliflexota > Moduliflexia > Moduliflexales > Moduliflexaceae > Moduliflexus > Moduliflexus flocculans. The sequence goes on along the minus strand of DF820461.1, from coordinate 151,109 downwards.
ATGGCCTGGGGTGTCGAGAAACACAATACGCTGTCCGTTGATTTCGACAGAATACGCGCCAATATGCTGCGTAATTCCCCCAAATTCAGTATCTGTAATTTTCGACTCGCGAATAGCATCAAGCAACGTCGTTTTGCCATGATCGACATGCCCCATAATCGTCACGACTGGGGGACGCGGTTTCAATTTCGTGACATCTACGATTTCATCTTGAAGCTCAATTTCCTCTTCCAGCGTCACCGTATTGACTTCGAAACCGAAATGCTGCGCCAATGAGGTCGCGGCTTCAGGGTCTAAGACCTGGTTGACGTTCGCCATAATGCCGCTTGTCATGAGATGGGCGATAATTTTTGATGGCGGAATATTCATCTTTTCAGCCAACTCTTTGACAGTTGTCATTTCATGAATATTCAGCACCTTCGAGCGTTCTGCTTCAGCGGCCTGTTGAGCGCGTAATGCTTCAGCAGCTTTTTGCGCTTTTTGCGCCGCTTTTGCGGCGGATTTTCTCCTGACTGCGGGGCGAGATGATCGCGGGAAAAAATCCTGAAAATCACGTTCATCTTCGGGTTCGGTGCCACGTTTTTGATTCCCACGCTCATTGCGATTCGTATGTTTTGCGACCACTTTATCGCGTCGAGATTTGTCGTCTAACGCCTCGCCTGGCAATCGGTCAGTTTTCTTCCCATGCTTTGCGATCTCACCTTTGGCATGATGCTCGTCCTTCTTTTTTGCTTGTCCCCCTTCATCAGCTCGAAATTTGCTATGGCGCTTTGCGGCAAAGCCTTTTGCATCCTCGCTTTGTCCGCCCCCTTCTTCTTGAGGACGCCTGAAGTCTTTCCCTCGTTGATCGGCAGAGCCCGGGCGCTGCGATGATGGCCGAGTAAACGGTTTTTTTGCCGCGCTTTCACCATTCTCGCGAGGAGGTTTTCTTTCCTGATCGCGATCTCGTCGTTTAAACTCTTCTTTATGCGGTTTTCTGGGTTCGCGTCCGCCAACAGGCCGTTCGCTATCCGATTTTTTTTCTTCATTGGCGCGAGGCTTGTGCTGGCCGAATGTTCTTTCTCCCTCAAAGCGAGGCTTGCGTTGGCCAAATGTCTTTTCTCCCTCAGGGCGAGGTCTCGGCTGACCAAACGATTTCTCCCCGTCAGGGCGAGGTTTATGTTGGACAAAAATCCGGCGCTCTCTCACAGGCTGAACTTCTGGAGGCGTTTGAACCACTGGCGGGGCGACAACCACTTCAGGAGGGGTCTCCCGAACAATTTCAGGCTCAATAGCTGGCTCGGCGATCTTTTCAGCAACTTCTTGACGTTGAGGTTCCGCTGGCCGTTCCAATGCAATTTCAGCAGGAAATGCCTGAGCCGCAGGAGATTCTGTCTCTTCTGCCTCGTCAAAACGCTCCATCGCAGCAGAGCCAGGGAAATGTGGCGGCGTGGGTCGTTTCTTTTTGCGCTTTCGGGGAGGAATAAACATCAGGCCGTCAGCTTTTTTTTCTTTCTCGTCAGCGTCATCATCATCCGTATGATTGTCTGGTTGCGCCGGTTTGCGAAACGCTTTGCGGATTAACGCCACAGCATGATCATCTATCGCACTTAACGAATTTTTTGCCTCAATCTTATGCTGGGTTAAAACGTCAATAATTTCTTTCGACGAAATCTGTAATTCTTTTGCTAATTCATGGATTCTATTACTCATCCAGTCTCACCTCTGCGATTTAGATTTCAGAATCAAGAGCATCCTGTTCTGCCGTCACGCCATCGTCTGTCTCGTCGTCAAAATAGGTGTCGTCCTCTTCTAAATCCGGTTCTTCCACATCTGTTTGCGAAAATGCGCGTTCGAATGATGCTTGTACCGCTACTTTTCGTTCAGATTCACTTAAAATGTTAATCCGCCACTTGGTTAATCTGACTGCTAATTTGGCATTCTGCCCTTTCTTCCCGATGGCCAACGCCAATTGATCATCAGCGACAACAATATCAACCGTTCGATCTGCGCTATGTACGCTGGCACTTTGCACTTTTGCCGGCGTAATCGCCCGACTGACAAGCTCGGCAGGATTATCCGTCCATTCGATAATGTCAATTTTTTCACCGCGCAATTCTCGCACAATAGATTGGATACGCGCCCCTCTCATGCCGACACATGCCCCAACCGGGTCAACATTTTTTTCTAATGATCGCACGCCGATTTTGGCGCGAACACCGGGGTCTCTCGCCACCGCGACCAATTCAACAATTCCTTCTGCAATTTCGGGGACTTCAATTTCAAACAGGCGGAAAAGAAAGTCGTCAGACGTTCGTGATAATAAAATCTGCGGCCATTTCCCAGAAGATCCAAGGCGGACATCCGTGATCATCGCTCGAATTTTATCGCCCCGTTTATAAAATTCCCCGGGGATTTGTTCACGTCTCGGCAAAATGGCTTCCGAATCGCCTAAACTCACCACCACCCCATTATCAATCCGCTGAACCGTTGCTAACACCACTTCTCCAATGCGTTCTTTATAGGCTTCGAACGCTTTATATTTTTCGGCTTCTTTCACTTTCTGGCTGATGATTTGCCGCGCTTTTTGGGCGGAAATACGTCCCAAATCGGAAATATCCCGTTCCACATACACTTCATCGCCAATTTCAGCGGTGGGTTCAATCTTTCTCGCGCTTAATAAATCAATTTCACTTTTAGAGTCTGTCACCTGAGCGACAACATCTTTAATGGCATACAGATGCAACGTCCCACTTTCCTCATCGTATTCTACATCGAATCTGGATTTATCACGTTGTTTTTTCGCTGCTAATTCGATCGCGCTGATCACAGCCTCGACAATAACTTTTAATGGCAGCCCTTTTTCTCTAGCAATCTGTTCAAGAAGTTGAATTAACTCGCGATTCATAATCTTTCCATGTTCTCTCTCGATAACAATAACTCTTCTTTGAGAATCCCTCGAAACCGCATATTTGAGGGTTCCTTAAAACTCGACTTCTAACCGTGCAGATGAAATACTTTCGTAGGGGATGACCACCTCTTCGTTCGTATCCTCAAGCAGAACCAACACCTCGATAGCGTCCTTTCCCTCTAATTCTCGCACTCCTTGCAGGCGTCCTAAAAAATTTTTCCGTCCATCAATCGCTTGATATGTTTTGATTTTGACAAGACGATTCTGAAACCGAACAAAATCGTGCAGTTTTTTCAGTGGGCGATCCAGGCCAGGCGATGAGACCTCAAAGACATACTGCGATTGGATCACGTTCTCCACATCCAGCACGATATCACATTCCTGGCTGACCCGCTGACAATCGTCAATTGTCACACCGTCTGGTTTATCAATAAAAACCCGCAAGACATTCGATTTTCCCTCACGATGAAATTCCACATCAACCAATTCGAGTTGCTGTGCTTCGATAATTGGCGTAATCAGGGCTTTTACGCGCTCGACTGTTGACTGTCCGGCCATACCTTCTCCCAGTTACGATAGCATGAGGATACGTTATCCCCAGAACAAAACAAAAAAGTGGGCAATTGCCCACTTCAAACGTCATCTTCAATAGAATATCTTCTTCTGATTCCTAATAATCACGCACCTATCGGTGTCATCCCGATATGATGCACATGTCAGAAGTGTCCTCCTTCGACATTCGTTAGCAGTGATTCTTTTTCGCGAAAGAAATAAGACGCTCTTTAAAAAACAAGGAGAGAATTGGCAAGGAAAAAAATGACTATTTTTATCTGCTCAAAAATTTTCACGATTCCCTCCTCTGTTTCCGTCCACAACTTACAAGAATCGAAACATCAGAGTGACATCAATCAATTGGTAGCTTTCTTCGCCAAAGACAAAATGCGCAAGACTTTCTATGCCAATCGAATAGGTGTTTTTGCTAAAAAACTCCACACCGCCGCCGCCGTTCACTCCAAACCCCCAGCCCTCTTTTACATCAGAGACGGGCGCTCCAGAGGCTGAAAGGTTGATCTGTTCATCTTCATAATTGTATGCGCCAAGATTCGCCGCTAAAAATGGCGTAATATTCTTTCTAGAAAGTCGGTACACGCCGCCGCCAGTAAAATACCAATTGGTAAACAACACATCAACATTTTCTCTCAGCGGGCTTTTTCCCGCAGAGACCGAATCATCAAACCGCCAATATCCCGCCGTGAGTTTTAACCCGATTTCATGGATATATGGCGCATATTCGACGAAAGCCCGTCCCGTAACCCCTGTCGAAAGATAGCCATCGAGGCACCAGGCTGCTCCAGCATTAAATCCCACAGAAACTCCCGGTTGGCGTTCTTGCGCAAAACCGACATTTGAGCCGACCATGACAAACACTACTGCTGCAACAACGCTCAAGATTCCCTTCACAATCATGTTTTTTTTCATTAGGCGCTCTCCTTTGGTTAGATGATATTACGTGCTGAAGCAAACCTGTAAGCCGAGTTCTGTCTTCCGTCGCCGGAATGATAATCATTCATCTGGAATGCCTGTTGCCACGCATCCTCAAGCGATCAACCCGAAAACATTGAGCGGGCCGCTCTCAAACGTTTTCCTATTCGATCTTGCTCCGGGTGAGGTTTACCCTGCCAATTCTGTTACCAGAATCGCGGTGGGCTCTTACCCCGCCTTTTCACCATTACCTGCGCCTTTACAGGCCATTGGCTGTATGTTTTCTGTGGCACTGTCTGTCGGATCACTCCGCCTGGGTGTTACCCAGCACCCTGCCCTTCGGAGCTCGGACTTTCCTCTCACAGTGTTCCTGTCAGCGATTATCCAGTTTCCTTCAACACGTATTCGTGGACGTTACCGATACTTTTAAGATTTGTCAAGAGAAAAGCCATAAAAACGGGAAGTTTTAGTTTCCACACATTTTCCAGTTGACATTCTCTTCTATGTCGCGTCATAACGGTTTTTGACAACATGTATGAGTTATCTTCCACAGACAAGGAATCTTCATCACATACGCTGACATGCTGGCATATCGCAAGTTCAGCGTGGTGAGAAGAATATTATCGTGCAACACGAACTCCGTCAGAATAATTACGCCCCTTTAATCCAATTTGCGATCCTCAGCATTACATTGCTTCTGCTCTATTATCCCACATTCCACATGTTTATCTATGATTGGAGCAATGATGATAATTATTCACATGGATTTCTCGTCCCCGTTATTGTCGCCTACCTCATCTGGACCAAAAAAGAACGCCTTCGCGCGCTGTCTCCGCTCCCTTCATTATGGGGAATTCCCATCCTCTTACTCGGGTTAAGCATGTATCTTGTCGGTACGATTGGCGCTGAATGGTTTCTTAAACGGGCTTCGCTCATCATCGTGTTAGGCGGAGTCGTACTTTATCTGTATGGCAAAGCCTATTTGAGGCTCTTGCTCTTTCCGCTCCTCTTTCTCATGTTTATGGTGCCGCTTCCTGCGATTATCTATTCGGGATTAGCCTTTAAACTCCAACTGTTCGTGTCAATCGTTTCCACAAAATTGATTGCCCTGGCAGGAATTCCCATTTTCAGGGAAGGAAATATTCTCTACGTCTCTTCCGGTCCATTGGCCGTTGAAGAGGCATGCAGCGGCATGCGTTCCATTATGGCGCTCTTAGCATTAAGCGCCTTATTTGCCTATTTGATGTACGACTCGCGCCTGAAACAGTGGATTCTTGTGGTGAGTGCGCTGCCCATTGCGGTGATTACCAATATTATCCGCGTTACGACAACTGGAATTGTTGCGCATTATTGGGGCAAAGCATTTGCCGAAGGAATTCTGCACGAATCGTTCGGCTGGCTTGTTTTCGTCATTGCGTTCGTGCTGCTCTTTCTTTTAGGCAAGCTCTTAGATTGGCTTTTCCCAACGAAAAAACTCTCACCCCAGCCTGCGGCGATATCAGAAGAATCGCCTCGTCATGAGTAAACACATAAAAAAACGAGATGCCAGGAAAAACCATTCCTCGGCATCTCGTTTAAACGTACTGAACGGATTGCTGCGATCTATTTTTGAAGGTCAACCAATTCGATAATCGCCATTGGCGCCCCATCTCCCTGGCGCTCTCCGATTTTGAGAATGCGGGTATAGCCGCCATTACGTTCAGCAGTCTGAGCAGCAATCGAATCAAACAACTTGTGAACGACATCTTTGCTCTGCACGAACGCCAATGCCTGTCTGCGAGCATGTAAATCGCCACGTTTGCCAAGCGTAATCATCTTTTCCGCAACACTCTGTATCGCTTTGGCTTTCGGCAATGTCGTCGTAATCCGTCCGTAACGAAGCAATTCCGTTACTAAATTTCTAAACAATGCCCTTCGATGGCTATAGCGTCTCCCCAATTTTTTTCCAGCTACTCTATGGCGCATGATGGTCTAATCCTCTTCTTCTTGTTCTTTCGGTGTTCGCGGGAAATTCTCTAATTTCATCCCTAAAGAAAGTCCCATTTCCGTCAAGATTGCTTTAATCTCATTTAATGACTTCTTCCCGAAGTTTCGGGTTTTCAACATTTCGGCATCCGTTTTTTGCACTAATTCGCCAATCGTTCGAATATCCGCATTTTTCAAACAATTATTGGAACGCACAGACAATTCCAATTCATCAACACTTCGGAAAAGATGTTCATTGATGGAATCTTCTTCTTCCACTTCAGCGATCTCTTCTTCAGGTTCTTCTTCGAATGTGATCATTCCTGCTAAGTGTTGAGCTAATATTTTCGCGCTTTGGCCGACAGCTTCTGCCGGAGACATACTGCCATCAGTCCACACTTCCAAAGTCAATTTATCAAAATCAATGCGTCGTCCGATACGTGTCGGTTCAACAAAAAAAGACACTTCTGTAACCGGACTAAACATCGCATCAAGGCAAATCATGCCCTCTTCCTGGCCGTTTCGTCGGCGAAACAGGTTTGCAGGGACATATCCTCTGCCGCTCTCAAAGCGGAACTCCACATGAACGGCGCTTTTCGGTTTGAGAGTAAACAATGGAAGCTCAGGATTAAGGATTTTCAGTTTTGCGTGGTCAACTTGAATATCCGATGCTTTGACTATCACCTCATGATCCTTCGAATTTTTCGCGTCTAAAAGAAAAATTACTGGTTGTTCGAAGGTCTCATTGTCCAATATCTTATAGCGTAACGATTTGACATTCAACAAGACGTTCATTGTTTCATCAACAACTCCGGGAATCGGAGAAAATTCATCATGAACGCCCGCAATTTTAATTCCGGTGATAGCACCTCCTAATAAGGAGGAAAGTAATACACGGCGAAGAGAATGCCCTACAGTTGTCCCAAAACCTCGTTCAAAGGGTTCGGCAAAGAACTTACCGTAGGAGTTTGTCACACTCCCCCGATCACATTCTAAATGTTTAGCTTTCTGAATTCCCTTCCAATGTTGCATGGAACAACGTCACGTCCTTGTTTAGGTTAATCATTGATTTCTGCGCCTTCCGCTGCGAAAACATCTCACATCCTCTCCGCAACAGACGTCAAGAAACCTGAGATAAATCGAAACAGGGAGAATGTACCGTTTGTTTCTCCCTGCCCCCTTATCATTTCTGTGTTATTTCGAGTACAACTCGACAATAAGCTGTTCCTGAATTTCTTCAGTAATATCGGTACGTTTTGGAAAATCAAGAACCGTCGCAGAAAAATGATCACGGTCTAATGAAAGCCACGTGGGAACCACTCGTCGTTCGCTCGATTTAAGGGATTCTTGAATTCGCTTCATTTTGCGACTCTTTTCTTCGATCTCGATCTTTTGATTCTTTCGCACAAGATACGAGGGAATATCCACTCGCTTTCCATTGACGAGGACATGTCCATGCCGCACCACCTGGCGAGCCTCAGTGCGCGAAGAACAGAATCCTAAGCGGTAGATCACATTATCCAACCGGCGTTCCAATAAAAACAATAAATTTTCACCAGTGATCCCGCGCTGACGTTCAGCTTTTTCGAAATATCCACTAAATTGGGCTTCTAATAAGCCATACATCCGTTTGACTTTTTGTTTTTCACGAAGTTGCGTTCCATAATCAGAACGTTTCGTCCGCCGCTGCCCATGCTGACCAGGAGCATAATTTCGTCGCTCAATCGCGCACTTATCTGTATGACAGCGGTCTCCCTTCAAATATAATTTGACACCCTCGACTCTACAGAGTCGGCATACTGGACCAATATATCGTGCCAATGACCTTCCTCCTCTTCATAACCAGTCACATCTGTGACAGAATACTTAGATTTCTGCAAGCCCCATCATGAGTTTACAGTACAATTAGACACGTCTACGTTTCGGCGGGCGGCATCCATTATGAGGAATCGGCGTCACATCTTTAATGGCCTTTACCTCTAAACCGACAGCCTGTAATGCACGAATAGCGGCTTCACGACCAGCGCCAGGGCCTTTGACATAGACTTCAATCTGCCGCATTCCCATATCAAGCGCTTTCTTGCCACAATCACGCGCTGCCATCTGAGCAGCAAATGGCGTATTTTTTCGAGAACCCTTATATCCGATACTTCCAGCACTCGACCAGGAAATCGTATTTCCATTCATGTCCGCAATCGTAATAATTGTATTATTAAATGTACTCTGGACATGGGCAACTCCTCGATCAATATTGCCAAAATCACGCCGTTTTTTCTTCGTTGTCGTAGCTGCTGCTGTTCCTTTTTTTTGCGTTTTTGCCATGTTTACGTCTTCCCGAAGAATGCATAGGACGGAAGTGGTCTGTGACAAACGCTTTCATCCCGCAACTCTACATGTTAATGAACTATTTTTTCTTTGCTGCTTTTGCTTTTGAGGCCACCGCACGTCTCGGGCCTTTTCGAGTACGCGCATTCGTCCGCGTCCGTTGTCCGCGAACTGGCAAACCTCTCCGATGCCGCAAGCCCCGATAACACCCAATATCCATCAGACGTTTGATGTTCATGGCGACTTCACGCCGTAAATCACCCTCTACTTGAAATTCGCCGCTGTCAACGATAATCTTCCTCAGTAAATTAACCTCTTCTTCTGTCAGGTCTTGAACGCGTTTGTCAGGATGAATTTCTGCTCGCGCTAAAATCTTCTTCGACGTTGAACGTCCAATCCCCAAAATATAGGTCAACCCGATTTCGACCCGTTTATTTTTCGGCAAATCTACACCTGCGATTCTAGCCAAGGGACACCCTCCATGTTAAAATTCGACAGACTCTGCGAGATGCAATATGCATCTTTCCTTATCCCTGTCGCTGTTTATGACGAGGATTTTCACAAATCACGCGAATGATCCCCTTCCGTTTGATAATTCGACATTTGTCACAAATCTTTTTTACCGATGACCGTACTTTCATAAGAACACCCGGAGTATTATTCAAATACAAGAATCACCCCTGATTCTCTCGCACACACCCATGAGTTCAAGACCCCGCCTCATTTATAGCGATAGGTAATTCGCCCTCGCGAAAGATCATAGGGGGATAATTCAACAGTCACTTTATCTCCCGGAAGAATTCGTATAAAATGCTTTCTCATTTTCCCGGAAATATGCGCCAATACTTTATGTCCATTTTCAAGTTCAACTCTGAACATTGCATTAGGCAACGGTTCCATGACTGTTCCTTCTACTTGAATAACATCTTCTTTTGCCATAATAATTAGGTTATCTCAAGCCCTGTCACAAAAGTTTTTCACACCCTCTTTCTGACTCAGGCTTAACGTCTGCCCCGCAATTTCCCTTTCTTCATAAACCCATCATAATGCCGCGTTAAGAGATGAGATTCTATCTGCTGCATCGTATCCAACGCCACGCCCACAACAATCAACAATCCTGTTCCGCCAAAATAGAAAGGAACTTTGAGGGACTTAATTAAAAATTCAGGAAGAATGGCAATAATTGCCAAGAAAATAGCCCCTGAAAGCGTGATACGAGTTAAGACTGAATCAATATATGCTGCCGTGCGTTTTCCAGGGCGTACCCCAGGAATGTAGCCGCCATACTTTTTCATGTTTTCTGCCAAATCCGTTGGATTGAATACAATCGCAGTATAGAAATAGGCAAAGAAAATGATGAGCATGGCATATAATACGGTGTAAAGCATGTGTCCAGGAGATAACTGTTCAGCCACAGCCTGCATCCAAGGATGTTCGACAAATCGAGCAACCGTTGCGGGAAAAACAATGATGGACGACGCAAAAATAACAGGAATCACTCCAGCCGTATTCACTCGCAAGGGAATATGCGTACTTTGCCCACCATAGGTTCGCCGCCCAACGACACGCTTTGCATACTGAACCGGAATTTTTCGCATTCCTTGCTGCATCACAATAACAGCAGCGACCACCACCACCATCACAATCAGAATGCCAATCAGGGTAAACAGCGAAAAATCACCGCGTTGAATTGCCTGAATCGTTCCAGCCACTCCCGATGGAAGGCGCACCACAATGCCGGCAAAAATGATCATCGAAATGCCGTTCCCGATGCCCCGCTCAGTCATCTGCTCCCCTAACCACATAATAAATGCAGTTCCAGCCGTGAGCGTAATTAATGTGACCAACCGGAATCCCCACCCAGGGACCGGAACAACTGGAGCGCCACCGGGGCCTTGCATTTTTTCAAGCCCATACGCAATACCTAACGCCTGGATCGCACTTAAGACTACCGTGCCATATCGCGTGTATTGAGTAATCTTTTTCCGCCCCTGTTCGCCTTCTTTTGCCAAACGCTCAAGATAAGGAACGACAACGGTAAGGAGTTGCAAGATAATCGAGGCGCTAATATAGGGCATAATCCCTAACGCAAAGACTGTCAACCGTTTCAAAGCGCCGCCGGTAAACATATCCACCATGCCCAGCACCGTCCCTTGCGCAGACTCGAAAATCTCGGTCAAGACTTGTGCATCAACTCCAGGCGTTGGGATATGCGCGCCAAAACGATAAACTGCCAACAATCCCAAAGTAATCAGAATGCGCTTTTTCAGTTCTGGAATCTTAAATATATTTTGAAATACCTGAAGCAATGTTTAGCCCTCACTTCCCTCTTAAATTGATGAAACAACAATACGAGCTTACTGCTTCACCACGGTGACAGCCCCACCAACCGCTTGAATTTTCTCCGCTGCGCTTTTACTAAACGCATGCGCCTGAACATGAAATGGCTTTGTGACCTCTCCTTGTCCAAGAATTTTTACCAACCCTTTGGTCGAATTAATCAACCCAGCTTCTTTCAATTGCTCAAGAGTAATCTCTGCTCCTGATTCGAATTTGGCTTCTAACGCTTTCAAATTCACCAGTTCATACTCTTTTTTGAAAATACTCGTAAATCCACGTTTCGGCAAGCGGCGTTGTAATGGCATCTGGCCGCCTTCAAACCATGGAGGCACTCCTCCGCCAGCGCGAGCATTCTGTCCTTTATGCCCTTTACCGCTCGTCTTGCCAAGGCCAGACCCCGGCCCTCGCCCAACACGTTTCTTCTTTGATTTCGAGCCTTCAGCATATTTTAATTCATGTAATTTCATAGCTCACTTATGACCAGAGAACATTCTGCGTTTATTCCGACACGCCCACATACTCAGGACGCCTGTTCTACCTCAGTCACCTCAACCAAATGTTTCACCTTAAAAATCATCCCGCGAATCTCAGGCGTATCTTTTCGCACGACTGAATGCTGCATTTTCCTCAACCCTAACCCGAACAAGACTTTTCGTATCTTTTCAGGTGAACCAATCCAGCTTTTGACCAATGTAATTTGTAATGCCTGCATAATTCCTCCGCATCCTCTCTCAGGACTGCATACGCTGCTCGATCTCTTCTAACGACAATCCACGCTGTTTTGCAACCATCGCAGGGTCTTTGAGACTTTTCAAGCCTTCTATTGTCGCTTTAATCATATTATGGGGATTGTTCGAGCCAATGCATTTCGTCAAAATATCCTGCACGCCGACAACCTCTAAAATCGCGCGCACCGGCCCACCTGCGATTACGCCCGTACCAGCCGCAGCAGGTTTTAATAATACACTTCCAGCGCCATATCTTCCAGTAATTTGGTGCGGGATTGTCGTCTCGCGCAACGGCACCGTGATAAGATTTTTCTTGGCCTGATCAACAGCTTTTCGAATGGCTTCAGGCACTTCTTTGGCTTTTCCCAAACCATAGCCCACCCGGCCATGTCCGTCGCCGACAACAACAAGTGCACTAAAACTGAAACGTCGGCCACCTTTCACAACTTTTGCTACTCGGCTGATATGGACAACCTTATCAGTCAAATCTAATTCTCTGGCATCTATCTTGGTTGACAAGGGAATCCTCCTTTTTTATAGTTATAGCGCATTAGACCTGCACGCCATTTTCTCGAACTTGTTGAGCTAATGCTGCCACTCTTCCGTGATATTTATATCCGCCACGATCGAACACCACTTTCGTAATGTTCTGCGCCAACGCTTTTTGAGCCAGCAATTTCCCTACCTCTTTTGCCGCGGCAACATTCCCGCCATACGACATCGTCGCACGGAATTCAGGGCTTAATGTTGAGACTGTCAATAATGTATGCCCTTGCTCATCATCAATTAGCTGCGCATAAATATGTTTTAAACTACGATAAACGCATAAACGAGGACGCTCAGCCGTCCCAGAGACTTTTTCTCTGATGCGTTTATGTCTTCGGATGCGAGGATTTTCTCGGCGAATTTTTGTTTCCATAATTCGTACAGTCGGAAAATATACGCAAGCGCACATTTACGCTGCGGTCTTTCCTTCTTTCTTGCGAATAACTTCATCGCTATAGCGAATCCCTTTTCCTTTGTAAGGCTCAGGTTTTCTAATTTTTCTAATATCTGCCGCAACCTGCCCGACTCGTTGCTTATCAATGCCTTTAACAATAATTTTATTTGTCCCTTCGACATCAAACGTAATGCCTTCTGGAGCAGGAACATCTACCGGGTGAGAATATCCGACCGACAGCGTAATACCTGTGCCCTCTTTTTTCGCGCGATACCCGATGCCGACAATTTCTAACGTCCGAGTAAATCCCTCGGACACGCCGACCACCATATTATTCACTAATGAACGCACCAATCCATGCAGTGCGCGATGACGTTTCTGGTCGGTCGCACGAGCCACAACAAGCTTCGACTCCTCAGTATTCACAGAAATTCCAGCCGGGATCGCGTATGTCAATACTCCTAATTTCCCTTTGACCGTCAACACATCCTGTTGTAGGCTAATTTCTACACCTTTGGGAATTTCAATCGGTTTTTTTCCTATTCGTGACATGCGTTACAACCTCATGCGTAATGCGGCGCCTCGCCGAGGCCCCATTACGGATTATAGCATTCTTACCACACCGTGCATAACACTTCGCCGCCCACATTCGCCAGGCGAGCTTCTCGATCAGTCAAAACCCCTTTGGATGTTGACACAATAGCGATGCCGAGGCCATTTAACACTTTTGGCAAATCATTCTTGGAACGATACACTCGACACCCAGGCTTGCTCACGCGCTTAATTTCTGTAATAATGCGCGCCCCTTTTTCTGCAAATTTCAATTGAATATGCAACACGCGATCTTCCTGGGAATAGTCTTGAATAAACCCCTCAGCCTTCAAAATACGAAGCACTTCGGCTTTTAATTTCGAATACGGCGCGTCAATCATCGCCTTTCCTGCCATGTTCGCATTTCGAACTCGCGTGAGTAAATCAGCAATAGGATCTGTCATCATAATCGTCGTCCTCTCCTCTTACCAACTTGATTTCGTGACGCCAGGAACTTCTCCTCGCGAAGCTAATTGGCGAAAACAAATACGGCACATTCCAAACTTCCGAAGATATCCACGTGGACGGCCACAAATCCGACAGCGATGATACCCGCGCACTTGAAATTTTTGAGGACCTTGTTGCTTCAAAATCATTGACTTCTTGGCCACGTTCAGTTTCCCTCCCTCGATGCGCCTTAACGACTAAATGGCATCCCAAGTTCTTTCAACAGGTGATACCCTTCTTCATCGTTTCTTGCAGTTGTTACAATGGCGACATTTAATCCTCGTAATTTATCAACTTTATCGTAATCAATTTCTGGAAAAATGATCTGCTCGCGCACTCCAAGCGTATAATTTCCGCGCCCATCGAATGCTTTCGACGGCACGCCTTTAAAATCGCGCACGCGCGGAAGCGCCACATTCATCAATCGTTCCAAAAATTCATACATCCGATCTTTTCTTAGCGTCACCATGCATCCAATCGGCATTCCAGCCCGTAATTTAAATCCGGCGATGGATTTGCGCGCTTTTGTAATCATGGGTTTCTGTCCAGTAATCGCACTCAATTCTTCAACAGCTTTATCCAGCACTTTCGCGTCAGCCACAGCTTCTCCCATGCCCATATTCACGACGATTTTCTCAATTCGCGGCACAGCCATGACACTGGTATAATTAAAACGCTTTTTCAATGCGGCGATTACTTCGTTTTCGTATTTGACTTTTAAGTTTGCTGCCATGTTTCGTTTTTCACTTCGGACGATTGTTGATTGGTTTCAGTCAAGAAGCAATCGGCAATCCTCTGTGCGTGTTACCTGTCAACAACCTCTCCACATTTTTTGCAACATCTGACTTTCGAACCGTCTTCTAAAAACTTTTTGGCAATGCGCGTGGCCTGTTTGCAGCTGGGGCACACTAACATCACATTTGACACATGAATCGTGCCTTCGCGTTCGATAATCCCGCCCCCTTGTCCCTGAGAACGACGTTTCGTATGTTTTTTAATCATATTCAGGTGCTCGATAATCACCCGATTTTTCTCAGGATAGGCTTTCAAAATTTTGCCGGTTTTCCCTTTTTCTTTTCCAGAGATCACCCTGACCACATCATTTTTTTTCACATGAAGCTTTGGCTTTGACATTGCTCTTACACTCCTCTACAGGCCAAGTCATTTTCCACGCCTATAACACTTCTGGCGCAAGCGACACAATTTTCATAAACGCCTTATCTCGGAGTTCTCTTGCGACTGGCCCAAAAATACGAGTTCCTATCGGCTCATTTTGGTTGTTAAGTAACACAGCGGCATTATGATCAAACTTAATATACGATCCATCATTTCTCCGCTGTTCTTTCGTTGTTCGCACCACCACAGCGCGCACCACGTCTTTTTTCTTCACATTTCCCCCTGGGGAGGCTTCTTTCACAGAAGCAATAATTAAATCGCCCAGCCGAGCATATTTCCGCTTTGATCCTCCCAGGACTTTAATGCACTGCACCTTTTTTGCCCCTGAATTATCAATAACGTCTAAAATCGTCTGCATCTGTATCATGATCGGTCACCTATTCCACACAAGAAAGGACGTGCAAACCCTTTCGCGTTTTACACGTCTGCTTTTCTTACAATCTCGGTCACTCGCCAACATTTATCTTTACTCAGAGGCCGCGTCTCAACGATCTCAACAAGATCGCCAATATTACATTGATTCAGTTCATCATGCGCTTTGAATTTCTTCGCCGATTTGATGACTCGATGATATTTAGGGTGCCGCGTCAACCGTTCCACACGAACAACAACGGTCTTATCCATTTTATTGCTGACCACGACGCCCTGGCGAGTTTTGCGCTGCCCTTGCGTTTGTTGCGCCATATTAAAAACCCCCTTCAACTTGTCAATAAATTTTCTTCACAGAATGCACTCAATCACGCCGTGAGAGTGAACCCTATCCATTCTGTAGTTCCTTTTCTCGGCGCACAGTTTTCACTCTCGCCAAATTTTTGCGAACATTTCGTAAGATTTGAGGGTTTTCTGCGATTCCTGCCGCAATTTGAAACCGGAGGTTAAACACTTCTTCCGTTAAGTCGCGCTCCCGACTTTCCAGTTCCTCAGGGCTCATTTCTCGAAGCTCTTTTGCTTTTTTCATTGTGGCAATACCCCTCTTTCGATAAATTTCGTTTTGACTGGCAATTTATGCGCTGCCAACCGAAACGCTTCCCGCGCCAATTCTTCCGGAACGCCTTCCATTTCATACAGCACTCGTCCCGGCTTCACGACACAGACCCAATGATCAGGCCCGCCTTTTCCTTTTCCCATTCGCGTTTCAGCAGGCTTTTTCGTCACAGGTTTATCCGGGAAGATTCGAATCCACACGCGCCCAGCACGTTTAATCTTTCTGGTCATGGAAATACGCGCAGCCTCAATCTGGCGGTCTGTCACATACCCCACTTCCTGGGCTTGCAGGCCATATTGCCCGAAATTGACTTCACAGCCGCGATACGCTTTTCCTTTCATCCGCCCCCGCTGCTGTTTGCGATATTTTACCTTTTTCGGCATTAACATAAGACAACACCTTCTCTTCTTCCTTAGTCCAAAGCGATAAAAGGGCAAAAAACTCCCCGGCATTCTCAACAGATGAGATGAGTGCCAATACTCACTTTAGCTCTTCGATAATATTCTCAGTAGATAAGGGAATTATGCGGTCGGATTGACTGGAGTGGGCTGATGGCCATGGCTAAGCACCTCTCCTTTGAAAATCCAGACTTTGATACCAATCGCCCCGTATGTCGTTCTGGCTTCCGTAAATCCGTAATCAATATCGGCTCGCAATGTATGCAATGGCACTCGGCCTTCGCGATACCATTCTGTTCGAGCCATTTCTGCGCCGCCAAGCCGTCCGGAGCACGTGATACGAATTCCTTCAGCCCCGAAACGAAGGGCTGTTGTAACACTCCGCTTCATCGCCCGACGAAACGCAACACGCCGTTCTAATTGAAGCGCCACATTTTCCGCGACCAATTGCGCGTCAACTTCTGCTTTTCTCACCTCAAAAATATTGACATGAATATCGCGGTCGGTAATTTGTTGTAATTTCTTTTTTAATTGATCGACTTCTGCGCCGCGCCGGCCAATCAAAATACCTGGTCGAGACGTATGAATATTGATTGTCGTCTTTTCAGCGGCACGTTCAACCTCTATGCGAGAAATTCCGGCATGAAAAAATGTCTTTTTGACAAATTTTTTGATTTTCAAATCTTCATGCAAAAAATCAGCATAGTTCTTCTCTGCATACCAACGGGATTGCCAAGTTTTATTGATCCCCAATCGGATACCTATTGGATTGACTTTCTGTCCCAAGCTGAACCCTCCACGTCAAGCATTCTGACGTTTCGCCTCATAACAACGCGGCAACCAAAGGGATACAACCCTTCGCCCCGGCGCTGCTACGCGCCTATTACAATTTTTCATCCAAAATGATCGTGATATGACTCGTTCGCTTTAAAATCTTTGTCGCCCGCCCCATTGCGCGAGGGGTAAAACGTTTCATCGTCGGGCCTTGATCCACGTATGCTTCTTTGATATAAAGAGCATCCACATCGCTGACGCCTTCATTATGCTCTGCATTTGCCACGCCGGATCTCACCAGGGCTTCAATCGTCTTCGCAATCGTCTTCGGGGAATGCTGCAAAATATCTAACGCATCCTGCACATATTTTCCCCGAATCAAATCAATCACTAATCGCGCTTTGCGTGGAGCCACTCGTATATATCGTCCTACTGACTTAGCCGCCATACTTCTCTCCTCTCAACGAAAGACGATTGACCAGTTACTTTTTCGTGGTCGTCTTTTCGGTTTTTCCATGTCCTCGATAGGTCCGCGTCGGAGAAAATTCTCCTAATTTATGCCCGACCATATTTTCGGTCACATACACGGGAATAAAACGCTTTCCATTATGCACGGCAAACGTATGAGAAATAAAATCCGGCAAAATCGTCGAACGACGCGACCAGGTTTTAATCACCTTTTTATCCCCTTGCATATTCATCGCCTGGACTTTTTTAAACAAACTTTCATCAACAAATGGTCCTTTTTTTACCGATCTTGGCATATCATACCTCATAAAGGGGCGGGTAGGCGCACACCTCTTGTCCGCCTCGCCCCTATGCGCTAAACTTAACTCGCGTTCCGTTTACGAATAATATATTTATCAGACGGATTACGTTTCTTCCGGGTTTTATAGCCTTTTGTCGGCTGTCCCCATGGTGTCACAGGATGCCGCCCACCAGAGGTTCGTCCCTCGCCGCCGCCATGTGGATGATCAACTGGGTTCATTGCAACGCCGCGCACTTTCGGGCGTCTGCCAAGCCAACGCGATCTTCCCGCTTTTCCGATTGAAATATTCGCATGATCCGCATTGCCAACCACTCCAATCGTGGCCATGCAGTTGAGCAGAATTAATCGCACCTCTCCCGAAGGAAGGCGCACATGCGCATATTCACCTTCTTTTGCCATAATAACAGCGCTTGTGCCAGCACTCCGCACAATCTGTCCACCTTTGCCGATCTTTAATTCAATATTGTGAATAGGAGTTCCAAGCGGAATATTTCGCAATGAAAGCGCATTGCCGGGCTGAATATCTGCATTTGAGCCAGCGACTACCGTTGTTCCAACGGCCAACCCTTCTGGAGCAAGGATATAACGCTTTTCACCATCACGATAATGCAACAACGCGATCCGAGCTGAACGGTTCGGATCATATTCAATCGTCGCAACTTTTGCAGGAACATCATGTTTATTGCGCTTAAAATCAATGATTCGATAAAACTGTTTATGGCCGCCGCCGATATGACGAGCAGTCACTCGCCCCTGATTGTTTCGTCCGCCGGTTTTTTTAAGAATAACGGTCAAGCTCGGCTCAGGGCGCGATGCCGTAATTTCTTCAAATGTCGAGACCGTCTGAAATCGTCTTCCAGGCGAAGTTGGTTTATATTTTTTGGTTGCCATAACACACTTGTGACAATCGGCCATCGGCAACTGCATCTACCAGTTACCAACCGCCCACCGCCTTCGTCTAACTCCAAATAGGAATCGTATCGCCCTCTTTCAAGGTCACAATCGCTTTTTTCCAATCAGGGCGTCTTCCCTCGCTCTTCCCGCGCCGTTTTACTTTGCCATGCATGCGCAATGTATTGACGCTGAGGACTTTGACACCAAAAATTTTTTCTACCGCTTGCCGAATCTCA
>DF820461.1:112205-132114 GCA_000739515.1 Candidatus Moduliflexus flocculans | reverse complement strand
CATGCGCAATGTATTGACGCTGAGGACTTTGACACCAAAAATTTTTTCTACCGCTTGCCGAATCTCAATTTTATTCGCGGTTAATTCAACTTCGAACGTATATTGATTATACTTTTCTTTCAAGCGGTCACATTTTTCCGTAAATAACGGTCGTTTAAGTACATCATACATGTTTTTCATTGTGCTAACGCCCCTTCGATAATAGATAATCCGGCCTTATCCACAATAAGGTAATCATATTGCAACGCTGAATACACATTCAGATTCTCAGCATGCAACACGCGAACCTTCGGAAGATTTCTTCCCGACAGCCATGCGGCCTCAGTCCAATCGCCAAGCGCCACAGCCACACTTGGAGATTCCACACCAATCAGCGTTTTCACAATCCCAGCCATCCGTTTCGTGCTGGGTTTCTCAAAAGCCAGCTGATCTACGACGATCAGTTTCGATTCCTGCACTTTTGAGGTCAACACAGACCGCATTGCGGCTTTACGCATTTTTTTAGGCACGGAAAATGAATAATCTCGGGGTTTCGGGCCAAACACAATTCCACCGCCTCGCCATATCGGGGAACGACTTGTGCCGGAGCGAGCATTTCCAGTCCCTTTTTGTCTCCATGGTTTTTTTCCACCGCCACTGACCTCGGAACGTCCTTTGGTCGAAGCAGTCCCACGACGACGCGCTGCAAGCTGAGAACGCACCACTTGATACACCGCATGCTCTTTAATCGGCGCATCAAAAATGCTCTCCTGCAACTGAATATCTTCTACTTTGGCATTTGCTGCCGTCACTACGCTTACTGTTGCCACAATTCGACAAAGTACAAAGCTCAGAAGACAGAAAGACTCGCTTTTGCTTCTGACACTCTACTTCTATAATTTGATCTTCACATCCACGCCAGCCGGGAGATCCAGTCGCATTAACGCATCCACTGTTTGCGGAGTCGGCTCAAGAATATCAATAATCCGTTTATGCGTCCGCATTTCAAATTGCTCGCGCGATTTTTTATCGATATGCGGAGAGCGTAAAACAGTATACCGACTGATACGAGTGGGCAATGGGATTGGCCCAACTACTCGAGATCCCGTATTCTGGGCGGTCGACACGATCTCTGTCACTGATTGATCAAGCAACTGATGATCATATCCTTTTAAACATATCCTAATGTTCTGATTCGCCATAATACCTGTTACTCAATACGTTAAAATTTACGAACAATTTTCCAAATCAATACAGAGACAACCTACCGTTAACTCTCCCATAAAACCGCGAAAAGTTCCATCAAAAAGGCAGTAGAGGGCGTCCTATTGAAGTCATGAAAATCTGTCAACAACTTTTTACACTTTTTCGAAAGATTCACTGTTGTTCAACCTCGCATTTTACGAGGTTTCTCCAATTGCCTCTTTCGACCGACTCAATATTTCAGCAACCGCGCCAGCGCCAACCGTCTGACCACCTTTGCGAATCGCAACCGGAAAAGGAGAACTTCTGCGCAAATGTTGTCTTTGTGACAGAAGCCCCTAAAACACACACAGGGACTTTCGTTTTAAGTTCTGACCTCAAAACGACCATCCCTGCAATGTTTACGATTTTCCATTCACGACTAATTCTTTAATCTGCTGAGGAACTTCCTCGTAATGAGAGAATTCCATTGAAGATGTCGCGCGTCCTTGCGTCATTGACCGCAGGTCGGTTGTGTAACCAAACATTTCCGCCAGCGGGACATTCGCCGTCACAATTTGCGAGCCGGTACGCGATTCCATATTCAGAATTTTCCCGCGTCGGGAATTCAAGCTGCCAATCACATCGCCTAAATACTCTTCCGGCAGCACGACCTCGACTTTTACAATCGGCTCTAACAGGTTGCTGCCAGCCTCTTGCAACGCTTCGCGGAATGCCATTGAACCAGCAATTTTGAAGGCCATTTCCGATGAATCAACTGCGTGGAACGATCCATCATACAATTCCACCGCAAAATCAACGACTGGAAATCCTGCTAATTCGCCATTTTCTGCCGATTCACGAATGCCGTGTTCAACCGCCGGAATATATTCCTTTGGAATAGCGCCGCCGACGATTTTATTTTCGAATTGGAAGCCTGCATTGCGTTCCAACGGACGGACGCGAATCTTGACATGACCATACTGACCTTTTCCACCAGTTTGGCGCACGAATCGTTTCTCAGCATCAACCGCCCGCGCAATCGTTTCTTTATACGCGACTTGCGGCTTACCAACATTGGCAGAGACATTAAATTCGCGCACGAGACGATCAACAATAATCTCTAAATGCAATTCTCCCATTCCAGAAATCAGCGTTTGCCCTGTTTCATTATTATATCTGGTTTGGAAGGTTGGGTCTTCGTGAGCTAATTTGCCTAAACTAATGGATAATCGTTCCTGGTCAGATTTCGTCTTCGGCTCAATGGCTACAGAGATCACTGGTTCAGGAAACACAATGGATTCTAATAAGATTGGCGACTTCTCATCTGTCAACGAATCCCCTGTTGTTGAATATTTCAGCCCAACAGCCGCAACAATATCACCAGCGCCCGCTGCCTCAATTTCTTCGCGTTTGTTGGCGTGCATTCTCAGCAACCGGCCAATACGTTCACGTTTATCTTTTGTAGAATTATACGCATACGAACCAGCGCTTAACGTACCAGAATACGTTCTGATAAAGGTCAACTGTCCGACATACGGATCATTCATGACCTTAAATGCCAGCGCTGATAATGGCTCTTCATCGCGAGCCATTCGGACTTCATCCTCTCCTGTTTTCAGGTTTTTTCCTTTGGTTGCTTCAATATCTTCTGGAGAGGGCAAATAATGCACAACCGCATCCAACAGCGCCTGAACTCCTTTATTTTTAAACGCTGAACCGCATACCACTGGCACAATCTTGTTCTTGACCGTCAATTCACGCAACGCCTTCATGACGATTTCTTCCGGCACAGGTTGCCCATCCAGGTACCGTTCAAGAATCCCATGGCTGCCATCCCCGTCAATCGCTTCGTACATCGCTTCGCGATAGCTTTCTGCCTGCTCGCGCAATTCAGCCGGGACTTCTTCTTCGCGAAAAACCGTGCCGAGAGAATCTTCCTCGTAGATTCGCACTTTCATCCGAATCAAATCTACAATTCCCTCAAATTCTTCAGCTTGCCCATAGGGGATTTGAATCGGCACAATGACAGAGCCGAGCCGCTCATTCATCATCTTTACAACACGGAAGAAATCCGCACCGACACGGTCCATTTTATTAACAAAGGCAATGCGCGGAACATTATATTTATCCGCTTGCCGCCAGACCGTTTCTGATTGGGGTTGAACGCCACCGACAGCGCAAAACACCCCAACCGCGCCGTCAAGAACACGTAATGACCGCTCGACTTCGACGGTAAAATCCACATGCCCCGGCGTATCAATAATATTAATCTGATGGTCTAACCAAAAGCATGTCGTAGCAGCCGAAGTAATTGTAATGCCTCGTTCCTGCTCCTGCACCATCCAATCCATCGTGGCGGCGCCGTCATGCACTTCTCCGATTTTATAATTTCGACCGGTATAATATAGAATGCGCTCCGTTGTTGTCGTCTTTCCAGCATCAATATGCGCAATAATTCCGATATTCCGGCATTGTTTTAATGCAACTTTTCGATCCAATGTTCTTCTGAGAAAAAAGATAATGAAACAGACAAATGGTCATTAACTCTCGCTCACCAGGATGAGTTACCACCGAAAATGCGCAAAAGCTTTGTTCGCTTCCGCCATCTTATGGGTATCCTCACGTTTTTTAATGGCAGTACCTCTGCTATTTGCCGCATCCAAGAGTTCCATCGCCAGGCGCTCCTGCATGGTTTTTTCCGACCGTCCACGAGAAGCGTCAATAATCCAGCGCATACTCAACGTTGTCCGTCGAGTGGGGCGCACTTCTACCGGCACTTGATACGTCGAGCCGCCAACCCGGCGCGAACGGATTTCAAGAATCGGCTTGGTATTTGATACCGCTTTATTGAACACCGCCAACACATCGCGATTTCCTGTGCGATCTCGGATCAAATCCAATGCTCCATAAAAAATATTTTCAGCCACACTTTTTTTGCCATCATACATGAGCATATTGACAAACTTTGTCACTAATGCGCTATTGAATTTTGGATCCGGCAAAATCACTCGTTTATCTGCTAACTTCCGACGTGACATATACGTTCTCTTCCTCGCTGCAACGTCCCGTCTGCCCACTACATCTGCGACAAAGAGGGCAAACGCGACGCGTGAGAATTTCGCAATAATTAGATGCTGTCAACCCAAGTTATTTTTTCTTTGCTCCCGCAGCAGCTTTTGCGCCTTTTGCGTCTTTCTTCGGCCTCTTCGCGCCGTATTTAGAACGTCCCTGCATTCTATTCTGCACACCGGAACTGTCCAATGCTCCGCGAACAATGTGATACCGCACACCAGGCAAATCTTTGACACGGCCTCCACGCACCAACACTAAGGAGTGTTCCTGCAAATTATGGCCAATCCCTGGAATATACGTCGTCACTTCTACCCCGTTGGTCAAGCGTACCCTGGCAACTTTCCGCAACGCGGAGTTCGGTTTTTTGGGAGTTGACGTATACACACGCACGCACACCCCACGTTTTTGTGGACATGATCGCAAAGCCGGACTATCTGATTTGGATTCGATCTTTTTACGACCAGTTCGAACCAATTGATGAATTGTTGGCATATCCTACATCTCCTAACTTATTGTTTTTATTACGTTTATCAAAACATTCTGCAAAAATGTGCAAACCGTAACAACCCCCTATTAGGTTGTCAAGCTTTTTCCATACCAATTTTCAATCCAACGGATTCCTCCGTCTGGCGGAGAGAATGACAGGGATCTTTGAGGAGCATGAAGAGGGCTGCGCTCGACACATATCATGTCGAGCGCATGAATGACAATCAATCTCTATTCAGCAAGCGCCTCAAATGAAGGGGATACTTTTAATGCTTTTCGACGATAATTGATTGATCCTGTTCCTGCTGGAATCAATCGCCCGACAATCACGTTTTCTTTCAAGCCGCGCAAATCGTCAACTCGACCGGAAATCGCCGCTTCTGTTAATACTTTTGTCGTTTCCTGGAACGAAGCCGCCGACAGGAAGCTATCGGTGCTGAGAGAGGCAACCGTAATTCCTAATAAGAGCGGACGTCCGCTCGCCGGTTTACCGCCTTCAGCGATAATACGCTGATTTTCTTCCTCGAATTCGAACCGATCAACATACTCATCCAGCAAGAACAAGGTGTCGCCCGGATCGGAAATCTTCACGCGACGCAACATCTGCCGCACGATGACTTCAATGTGCTTATCGTTAATGCTGACGCCTTGCAGACGATACACTTGCTGCACTTCATCAACAAGGTATTTCTGCACTTCTTTTGCGCCAAGCACCTGAAGAATGTCATGCGGATCGGATGGCCCATCCATTAACGCCTCACCAGCGCTAACGCGGTCACCTTCGCGCACATTGACGTGCGTTCCGCGCGGGATCGAATATTCGCGTTCCTCGCCATTATCGCCGCGCACATGAATTTTCCGCATGCCGCGCACGATTTCGCCGAAATGCACCACGCCGTCAATTTCGCTGATCGTCGCCGGCTCTTTCGGTTTTCGCGCTTCAAAAAGTTCCACGACGCGAGGCAAACCACCGGTAATATCTTTGGTTTTTGTCGTATCGCGGGGAATCTTCGCGATAATATCGCCAGCAAACACCAAATCTCCTTCATTCACCTGTAAATGCGACCCGGTCGGGAATTGTTTCTGATCAATCGTCTTTCCTTCTGCATCTTTCAGAATCACGCGCGGCTGATACTGCTCGTCAGCGCTGTCAATAATCACTTTCGTCGTCAAGCCGGTCACTTCATCCACTTCTTCGCGCATCGTGATTCCTTCCAGCACGTCTTTCAGCATGACTGTAGATTCGCCCGGCGTTTCGACGATAATCGGCGTAGTAAATGGGTCCCACCGCGCAATTTCCTGCTCTGCCTCAACAATATCGCCTTCCCGCACTAACAACGTTGCGCCGTACACTAATGGCGGATAATGATCTTCGACATGCTTGCCGTTATCATCGCGGAAGATTCCTATGAATCCACCTTTCGAGCGCACAGACAGCGTTTTATTGCGGTTTTCGACGCAGCCGATATCATGAAACACAACACGTCCGCCGCGCCGCGCAATCAATGTGGATTGTTCCATCACCGCGCTCGCCGTTCCACCGATATGGAACGTCCGCATGGTTAACTGCGTTCCAGGCTCGCCGATAGACTGGGCAGCAATAATCCCGACGGCCTCGCCTTCATTGACTAAGCGGCGAGTTGACAAGTTACTGCCATAACATAATGCACAAACGCCACGTTTCGCCTGACACGTCAACACGGAACGGATTTTTACCTGACTCAAACCAGCATTCTCGATATTTTCCGCCAATTTTTCGTCAATTAATTCATTGGCATGAACGATAATTTCATTTGTCGCCGGATGGCAGACATCTTCAAGCGCAACGCGCCCAATAATGCGGTCGCGCAACGATTCAATCACTTCGCCGCCCTCGACAATCGGCGTGACATAAATGCCGTCCATTGTCTGACAGTCGTATTCTAAGATCATCACATCCTGCGATACATCCACCAGACGACGAGTTAAATATCCAGAATCGGCTGTTTTTAAGGCCGTATCTGCCAGACCTTTACGCGCACCGTGCGTTGAAATAAAATACTGTAACACACTCAGACCTTCGCGGAAATTTGCGGTAATCGGAGTCTCAATAATTTCCCCCGACGGCTTTGCCATCAACCCACGCATTCCGGCAAGCTGACGAATTTGCTGGCGGCTGCCACGCGCTCCGGAATCAGCCATCATAAAGATCGGATTAAATCGAGGATGTTTCCTGACAACCTCATCGCGTGAATAATCCGCCTGGCCAAGTTTTCCGGCAAGTTGCGATTGCGCTTCCTCAGAGCGTTCCAAATCAGCAAACATTGCGTTCGCCACTTCTTCCGTCACCTTCGACCAAATATCAATAACTTTATTTTTCCGCTCGCCATTCGTGATAACGCCATTATTGTATTGATCGTCAACTTCTCCGACTTCCGCCTGCGCTTGTTGGATGAGCTCAGATTTCTGTCCCGGCACTTGCATATCATCAATACCAATAGACAACGCCGAAATCGTCGAGAACTTAAAACCGGTGTCTTTGAGCTTATCAAGCACGTCAACAGTGATTTCATTTCCATAATCCAAATGGGTCTTCGTGATCAGCTTGCTTAACGACTTCTTATTCATCTGCTTATTCACAAACTTATTCGCAAAATGAAAGTCTTTCGGCAAAATCTGATTAAAAATAACACGCCCAACGGTGGTATCTACCGTTTTGTACTTTGAACTGCCCGGCTCGGCCAGCATTCTAACGCGAATCGCCTCTAATAAGGCAACGCGCTTATCGTTATACGCTCGCACCGCTTCTTCAAACGAGGCGAATGTTTTCGGTTGCGCGGCTCGTCGGCATTCCAGCAAATCCTTCACGTCGTAGCCGTTAATCTCTTTCACCACAACGCCGTCAGCAGCCTCAAACACCTGCCCTTTTGCGATCAGATGCCCATTTCGCTGCTCAAACGTTACGCCGCCTTTAAACGCAAGCGCGCTGCCGTTATTCTCGGCCTCGCCGAGCAACAGAACCGCAGATTTTTCATCGGAAGAATTCGGGGCAACATAACGAATCACGTCTTTATGCGGAATTTCCTTCGTGATGTAGTAAATTCCCAGAACCATGTCCTGCGACGGCAGCGCCAACGGCCCGCCATGCGCCGGAGACAGGAGATTACTGGTCGTCATCATCAAAATTTTCGCTTCCACTTGCGCTTCGATGGAAAGCGGCACATGCACGGCCATCTGATCGCCGTCGAAATCCGCGTTGAAGGCGGCGCAGACGAGCGGATGGATACGAATCGCTTTTCCGTTCACCAATACCGGCTCAAATGCCTGAATACCGGCGCGATGCAGCGTCGGAGCGCGGTTTAATAAAACCGGATGGTCTTTCACGACCTCTTCCAGCACTTCCCACACTTCAGCCGTTTCGCGCTCGACAAGTTTCTGCGCATTTTTGATCGTTGTGGCGTAACCTTTTTCCTGGAGTTTCTGGAACACAAACGGCTTGAACAACTCTAAGGCCATTTTTTCCGGCAAACCGCATTGATGCAATTTGAGTTCCGGCCCGACGACAATCACGGAACGTCCGGAATAATCCACGCGCTTGCCAAGCAAGTTCTGGCGGAAACGCCCTTGTTTCCCTTTGAGCATATCGCTCAGCGATTTCAATGGGCGATTCTTCGATCCGCGCAACACGCGCCCGCGGCGGCCATTATCGAACAACGCATCCACCGATTCTTGCAACATGCGTTTTTCGTTTCGGATAATGACTTCTGGCGCTTTTAATTCCTGTAAACGATGTAAACGGTTGTTCCGGTTAATGACGCGACGATAGAGATCATTCAAATCCGACGTGGCGAAACGTCCGCCATCAAGCGGCACTAATGGGCGCAATTCAGGCGGAATAATCGGAATCACTTCAAAAATCATGTGCTCCGGCTTACAACCTGACTTACGAAATGCTTCGACCACTTTCAGCCGTTTGGTCAGCTTTTTCTTCTTTTGCAGCGAGTTTTCCACCTTCATTTGCTCGCGCAATTCATTCGACATCGTCTCAACATCAATCCGCTTGAGCAATTCTCGAATCGCTTCCGCGCCGATTCCGACACGGAATTTTCCAGCGTAATCGTGGTCTTCCGACAACATCCGATACTGTTCTTCGGTGAGTAATTGCTTTTCGTCCAGGTTGGTGCTTCCGGCATCTACCACGACGTAATTCTCGAAATAGAGAATGGTTTCAAGCTTTTTGACCGGCATATCCAACAACTGCCCGATCCGACTCGGCAAGCCTTTGAAAAACCAGATATGCGACACCGGGCATGCCAGTTCGATATGCCCCATCCGTTCCCGTCGAACTTTTGCCTGCGTGACTTCAACTCCGCATTTTTCGCAGACGACTCCGCGGTGACGAATACGTTTGTATTTGCCACATAAGCATTCCCAGTCTTTCACCGGGCCAAAAATTTTTGCACAAAACAGGCCGTCACGTTCTGGCTTAAACGTCCGATAGTTGATGGTTTCGGATTTTTTCACTTCGCCATACGACCACTCGCGGATTTTTTCCGGCGAGGCTATCGAAATGCGAATCGCTTCGAAATCCATTTCACTGTTTGAACGTTTAAACAATTCTAAGAAGTCTTGCATAACGACGAAAATCAGCTAAGGTGCAAAGTGCGCTGACATGAAGCCGCCTCCATCGAGGCGGCAAGGCATGTCAAACACTTTTCACTCACTGTTGCTGTTGCTTCAGTTCCATATCTAAGCCCAGGCTTTGTAATTCTTTCACCAACACATTGAAGGACTCTGGAATTCCGGCTTCTAATGTATGCTGCCCTTTGACGATGGATTCGTAAATCTTGGTGCGTCCAACAACATCATCCGACTTGACAGTCAACAATTCTTGCAGGTTATACGCCGCGCCATAGGCTTCCAGCGCCCAGACTTCCATTTCGCCGAACCGCTGTCCGCCGAATTGCGCCTTGCCGCCGAGTGGCTGCTGCGTGACTAATGAATAGGGGCCAATTGACCGCGCATGCATTTTATCGTCAACCAGATGCGACAGTTTCACCATGTAAATATAGCCGACGGTCGTGTCTTGTTCGAACGGTTCGCCGGTTTTACCATCGTATAACCGCGATTTCCCCGACGGATTCAAGCCAGCGGCCTGCAACTTTTGTTTCACGGATTTTTCCGAGGCGCCGTCAAACACTGGCGTGGCAAAATAGACATCATCTTTAATCGCATGCGCTAAATGTAAAAGACCTTCCGCATTCCCGTCTTTTAAATAGCGTGTCACCGTATCATCCTGCCGAATGCCATCGTAAATCTCGCTCAACAATGCCCGAAGGCGTTCTGTCACCGCGTCACGGAATGCTGCCTCAGACACGTCTTGCTGTGGCGATGTTTTCAAGCTGTTTACCAGCGCCACCAATTCTTTATCATTCATGCTGAGTTGACGCAACGGCGTTTCCATCCAATAAATATGTTGATGGAGTTTCTGCATGAATTTTTTGCTCGCCCAGCCGAGGCATGTTTCCAAAATCTGGCCGACGTTCATACGCGACGGCACGCCGAGCGGGTTCAACACAATATCCACCGCCGTGCCATCCGGCAGGAACGGCATATCCTCGACTGGCGCAATATTCGACACCACGCCTTTATTGCCATGTCGTCCGGCCATTTTGTCGCCAACTGATAAACGACGTTTCATCGCGATATAGACTTTGACCAATTTCACGACGCCCGGCGGCAATTCATCACCTGTGCGGAGCTTGTTGGTCTTCTCGTTCATAATCGTTTCCAGGATATGAATTTGATCCATCGCATTTTCCTGGAGCGATTCGATGTCATCGCGCACATCCTGAATTTCCTGAATCTTGATCTTGCCTAAATCGTCAACGGACATTTCCGCCATTTTTTCCGGCGTCAGCAGGTCGCCTTTCTTGAAAATCGGCTGTTGTTTTGGTGACGATGGCCGTGTTTCTTCAAATGAATCCTCATCATCAAAACTTTCGTCAAAATCATCATCATACGATGAGGCTGGAGATTTTTTCGCGAAATCATCAGGATAATAATCGCGCGCCACCGTCTTGCCTTTGAGCAAGTGGATCATCTTTTTCTTCAATTCGTCGCGCACGATCTGAATTTCGTCCTGATAATCGCGCTCGATTTTGGCGATTTCCGCGTCTTCGATGCTCTGGGCGCGTTCGTCTTTTTCCACACCTTTGCGGGAAAAGACCTTCACGTCAATCACAATCCCGCTCACGCCCTGCGGCGTCCGCAGCGACGCGTCTTTCACATCGCCCGCTTTTTCACCGAAGATGGCGCGCAGCAGCTTTTCTTCCGGAGCAAGATGGGTCTCCCCTTTTGGGGAAATTTTCCCGACCAGAATATCGCCGGGGCGCACTTCCGCGCCAATGCGGACAATGCCGCTTTCATCAAGATTGCTCAGCGCGTCTTCACCGACATTCGGAATATCGCGCGTAATTTCTTCGCGGCCAAGCTTCGTATCACGAGCTTCGATTTCGCATTCTTCGATGTGAATCGAGGTAAACATATCTTCTTTCACGACGCGCTCGCTCATCAGAATCGCATCTTCGAAATTATACCCGCCCCAGGGCATAAAGGCCACCAGTACGTTGCGCCCCAGCGCCAGTTCGCCTTTTTCGGTGGAGAAGCCATCCGCAATCACCTGGCCAGCCGCCACTCGGTCGCCAATTTTCACGAGCGGACGCTGGTTCACGCAGGTATTCTGGTTCGACCGTTGAAATTTCATCAATTCATAGCGATCAATCATGGCCGATTCTTCATCTTCTTCATCTTCGAACGATGGGAGGCGGAACGCGGCGTATTGCTGCATTTTCTGGCGATCTTCTTCCGGGTTTTCGCTTTCATCCACGCGAATCACGATGCTGCGGGAATCCACGCTTTCGATCATGCCGGCTCGTTTGGCAATAATGACTGATCCGGAATCGCGAGCGGCAATCGCTTCCATGCCCGTCCCGACGAGCGGCGCTTCCGGCTGCACCAACGGCACGCCCTGGCGCTGCATGTTCGACCCCATTAAGGCGCGGTTCGCATCGTCATGTTCGAGGAAGGGAATTAACGAAGCCGACACGCTGACCAACTGTTTCGGCGACACATCCATATAATGAATCTGCTCCGGCGGCACCATGACGAAATCGCCGCCCCAGCGAGCGGAAATGCGGTCATTCAGGAAATGTCCGTCGGCGTCAAGCGGCGCGTTGGCCTGCGCGATGATATATTGCTCATCTTTGAACGCTGACAAATATTCGATGGTGTCGGTGACGCGCCCATTCTCGACCTTGCGATAGGGGGTTTCGATAAAACCGTAGGCATTAATGCTGCCGTAGGTGCTGAGCGACGCGATCAAGCCGATGTTCGGGCCTTCCGGCGTTTCAATCGGACAGATGCGGCCATAGTGCGTTGAATGCACGTCGCGCATTTCGAATCCGGCGCGTTCCCGGCTGAGACCGCCCGGTCCAAGCGCGCTCATGCGGCGTTTGTGGGTCAACTCTGACAAAGGGTTGGTTTGATCCATAAACTGCGACAACTGGCTGCTGCCGAAAAATTCTTTGACGGCGCTCATGACCGGTTTGGCATTGATCAAGTCATGCGGCATGACCGTATCGAGTTCCTGCAAACTCATGCGCTCTTTCGTCGCCCGCTCCACGCGCACCAAACCCATGCGGAACTGATTTTCGAGCAATTCGCCGACTGACCGGACGCGGCGGTTGCCGAGATGGTCAATATCGTCAATTTCGCCTTCTCCCATGCGCAGTTTCAACATATATGCCGTAATCGCTAATAAATCTTGCACGTCAAGAATGCGTTGATCCACCGATTTTTCAAGGCGCAGTTTTTCGTTGATTTTCAGCCGCCCGACTTTGGAGAGATCGTAGCGTTCCTCCGTGAAAAACAGATTCAGGAAGAGCTTGCTGGCGCTTTCTTCGGTCGGCGGATCGCCAGGGCGCAACGTGCGATAAATTTCCAGCAAGGCATCGGTTTTTGCGCGCACGCCGTCTTTCATAAACGTATTGCTCAGTGCGTCGCCGCCAACCGATTTGTCAACCAGCAACACATCCAACGTCGAAACATTCGCGAGATACAATTGATTCAGATTATCCGCGGTGATTTCTTCATTACATTCAATCAAGACTTCGCCGGTTTCCGGGTCAATGACATCTCTCGCGGAGACCGAGCCAATCAAGGCTGACGATTCGACTTGCAGCGTCGGGATGTTGTGCAGATGGCTCAGGCGCAAGACCTTTTTTGTGATCTTTTTGCCTTCTTTGATAATCACCGTGCCATCAGGCGCGATGACATCTTGTTTCGCGACATAGCTGCGCAAAAACTCGCTGAGCGCATCCGGGCTTGAGGCATGGAGATCAATCTGCAATTGAACCGAGCACGTATCGCGCCGCACGCGATCCACTTCGTCAAACTGGAAGGTCACGGTATCGTAAAAACAGCGCAGAATGCTTTCTGTTGAGGAGAGATCGGGGAACGATTTCGTCGTCTCGCCCGTTTCTTCGGCAAGGCGGCGTTCTTCTTCCACTGCGCATTGGAGCGCGCGCAAGAATAGGCTGACCAGCAATTTCCGTTTTTTATCGATCCGAACGTACAGATAATCGCGATAATCAAATTCGAATTCCAGCCAGGAGCCACGATACGGGATCACGCGGCAGCTATACAGAATCTTGCCGCTGAAATGCCCTTTGCCTTTATCATGGTCAAAAAAGACGCCAGGCGAGCGATGCATCTGGCTAACGACTGTGCGTTCCGTGCCATTGATGATGAACGTGCCTTTCGTCGTCATCATCGGGATTTCGCCGAAATAAATATCTTGTTCTTTGATGTCGCGAATAGACTTGCTGTTGGTATCCACATCAATGTCCCAGGTCACTAAGCGCACTGTCACCTTGAGCGGAATCGAATAGGTCATGCCGCGTTCCCGGCATTCCGTCGCGCTATATTTCGGCTTGCCAAAACTATAGTTGACAAATTCCAACAGCGCAATGTCGTTATAATCCGAAATCGGAAAGACTGACTGAAAGATTTCCTGCAAGCCAATATTTTCCCGCTCATCCGGCGGGACATTGAGTTGCAGAAAGCGTTCATAGGATGTCTGTTGCACCTCGATCAAATTCGGGATATCCAGAATCACTGGGATTTTCCCGAAATCCAATCGTTTTCGAACAGTCGAGATGATGCCTTCTGCCGAAGTCAGCCTCTCACGATCCTGTTGCCTGACAAAACCTTCCTCGCCATAATGTGTCGCGGTATATTCTTGCATCATTAGTGTATGAATTATGTCATCGCGCCATGCACAAAACACGTCCCTTTTCGGGGCGATTCCTTCTTTGCTTCTGCATATCGCGAGCAGTTCCCAACAGCCAAACAGCAGAATAGAGCTTACGATGCGGGATTAAATTCTCTTCTCCCAAACACCAGCTCTATTCCACGAAAGATACGCCTTTTCAGTAATTGCAGCCTGGATTTTCGACTTGTTTCCGGTATGCTCACTCCCTGGGATATGTATCATAAACGAGAACATTCGCACGTTGCGAAAAAAGAGAAGAACATCAGAGAGAACATCATCCTCTATCAATTCTTTGATGCCGTTTTCTTCCTGCGCGATATGTGCACAATCTCGCACAGGAAGAAAACGTTCATGTTGAAGCGACTACTTTACCTGAACCGCGCCGCCAGCAGCTTCGACTTTGGTTTTGATATCCTGAGCTTCTTCTTTGGATACGCCTTCTTTAATATTTGCAGGAGCGCCATCCACGAGCGCTTTTGCTTCTTTCAAGCCCAATCCGGTAATTGCGCGGATTTCTTTGATGACCTGAATTTTATTTGCGCCCGCATCAGCCAAGACCACTGTAAACTCCGTCTGTTCTTCTACTGGAGCAGCCGCAGCCGCGCCGCCACCCGCAGGCATCGCGCCCATCATCACCGGAGCAGCCGCCGTCACGCCATATTTGTCTTTTAATTTCTGTACCAGTTCGTTTAACTGAAGTACGCTTAAGTTATCAATATAAGACAACACATCATCCATTGTCAAATCAGCCATGATTTTTTTGAGAGCTGCCTGTCGCGTTGTCCGTGTTGCACAGTATTAAGGACTTACAGTCCACAACCCAGGAGACGAAACCGCGCTCTTTTCCTTACTGTTTCGTGTAATGATTTAATTCTCAGCTTTCTGCTTTTTTATCAGCAACAGCTTGTAACGTATAGACAAATTCGTTGACAATCCCTTGCAGTGCGAAGACTAATCCACTAATCGGGGATTCCAACACGCCAACCAATTCTCCAAGTAACTGTTGGCGAGGAGGCAGCGTCGAAACCGCTTGAATGCCGTTTGCATTCAGGACAGCCCCTTCAACCACTCCACCTTTAATATTCACGCCTTTACTATCTTGTTGAGCGAATTCCTTGGCATATTTCGTCACAACCTTTGCCAAGCCTGCCGCGTCTCCAGGGCAAAACACCAATCCGGTCGGGCCGACGAGAAACTGGCTCAATCCCTCAAACTGGGTATCTTTAATCGCTCGTTTTGCCAGCGTATTTTTGACGACCTGAAAATCACCAGCAGCTTCTTGAAGCTCACGGCGAAACTGCGTTGTCTTTTCAACCGTAAACTTGTTGAATTCAACGCAAATCACCGACTTACTCCCGGCAATCCGTTCTTTCAGTTCATCAATAATCTGTTGTTTTTCGTTTTGATTCACGCTACGTCCGGAAAATTACCGATTGCTATCCATGATTTTATGCTTAACAATCGCCAACTCTCACGATTCTTAGGTACTTATCGTATATCAGCCATCACAGTTGTCGCATCCAGCCTGATCCCGACTCCCATCGTTGAAGAGATCGCAATTCCGCGCACATAGTGCCCTTTGCTTGAAGAAGGCTTCATTCGCATAAGAGTTTCCAACAACGCATTGACATTTTCTTTTAATTGTTGCACAGAAAACGAGCGTTTTCCTACCGGGCAATGAACAATGCCGGCCTTTTCCACGCGAAACTCCACCTGTCCAGCCTTCACATCCTTCACGGCTTGCGCCACATCCATCGTGACTGTTCCGGTTTTCGGGTTTGGCATCAAACCTCTTGGCCCAAGAATTCGACCAAGCTTTCCGACAAGTCCCATCATATCAGGCGTGGCAATCGCGCGATCAAACTCAAACCACCCACCCTGAATTTTCTCTGCAAGGTCTTCCGCTCCGACAATGTCTGCGCCAGCTTCGCGAGCTTCGCGTTCTTTTTCCCCTTTGGCAAACACAATCACACGCACCGTCTTGCCCGTGCCATTCGGCAAGGTGACGGAGCCGCGCACCATCTGATCTGCCTTGCGAGGATCAACGCCTAATTTGACGGCAATATCAACGGTCTCGTCAAATTTTGCAAAACTCACTTCTTTCAAAAGCGTCAAACCTTCTTCTAACGAATATCGTTTTTGCTCGTCGATCTTTTTAATCGCGTCGAGGTATTTTTTTCCTTTAGCCATGATTTAAATCAGAAACATCGGGTAGTCTAACAGCCTACTACGTCGGCCTCCTACCACCTGTTCCTCTTCAATTAATCAACAATGTCAATCCCCATGCTTCGCGCTGTTCCTTCAACCGTTTTGATTGCCATCTCTAATGTTCGGGCATTCAAATCAGGCATCTTCGTCGCCGCGATTTCCTTGACCTGCGCATGCGTCACTCGCCCAACTTTATTCTTATTCGGTTCTCCCGAACCTCTGGCGACTCCGGCAGCCCGTTTCAACAACACGGATGCAGGCGGGGTTTTTGTTACAAACGTAAACGTCCGGTCAGAATATACCGTAATCAATACCGGAATAATCAACCCTTCTTGCCCCTGAGTACGGGCGTTAAAGGTTTTGCAAAATTCCATGATATTTACGCCATGCTGACCAAGTGCCGGGCCAACAGGCGGCGACGGATTCGCCTGTCCAGCGGGACACTGTAATTTTACTTGAGCAATAACTTTTTTTGCCATGTGAACTGCGATTACATGATTGTCGAGTTTTGATAGATGCTCTCACTCGAAACAATCAATCATCATTCCTCTCTCCGATTAACTCTCTCCCTTTTCGACCTGTCCAAATTCCAATTCTACAGGCGTCGAACGTCCGAAAATTGTGACCATCACCTTCAATTTTCCTTGCTCAGGGTAAATATGATCAATCACGCCGGAAAAATTGCTAAATGGGCCATCAATAATTCGAACAGTTTCCCCTTGTTCGAAGAGGACTTTTGGTTGAGGACGTTCTGATGTTTCCTTCATCTGCTTCAGAATCGCATCAACCTCAGTATCTAACAGCGGCGAAGGTTTTGCGCCTCCAACAAACCCGGAAACTTTTGGCGTATTTCGGATTGCATACCAGACTTCATCGTCTATTTCCATTTTCACAAAGACATAGCCTGGAAAAGAACGTTTCGTGAAGACCTGTTTTTTCCCCCCTTTAACTTCCATCACATCTTCAGTGGGGATCAAAACTTCTGATACCCGAGCGCCTAAACCAAGCGACCGCAAGCGTTGTTCCAGGTTTTCTTTCACAACTTTTTCAAAACCGGAATACGTATGAATCACATACCACCGATGAATATGATTCTTCAGTTCTTGCAATGCGTCGTCCCCAATCGCTGCTCGCTGCGCATCAGAAAGCGCGTCAAGCCTTACGGACACCCATTCGTCTTCCTTTTGCATACCATTTGATAACGTTGCCTCAGCATCAGGAAAACGAGCCACAAAACTTTGATATTCTTGCTTCTTGAGATACGCCCACTTTTCTTGCATAACACACTCTCACGCTCATCACTATCAAAAGAAGCGAATCAGCCGAGACATCATTTGAAAAAAGATCACGTCAAGAAGCCCTAAACACAACCCGGCCATCACTGAAAGCACAACAACCAGCGTTGTTGCTCCAATAATTTCCTTACGATTGGGCCAGGACACTTTCTTTAACTCCAAGCGAGCTTCCTTGAGAAATTGAAGTAATTTTTTCATACCGTCCATTCCGTCCGAGTTAGCATTTCGCCGACACGTCGCAAGAGAAAAAAAAACAGACCAGGAGGGACTCGAACCCCCAACCCCCGGATTTGGAGTCCGGAGCTCTATCCACTTGAGCTACTGGTCTGTATATACATAGACGAAAAGATGCTTTTCGAAAGATACGTAAAAAAACAACTATTTAGTTTCCCGATGCAACGTATGCTTCCGATCAAATTTACAATACTTCTTTAACTCGAGCTTTTTAGGAGTCCGCTTTTTGTTTTTCATCGTCGTATAGTTGCGACGCTTACATTCAGTACATGCCAGAGTAATTATTTCACGCATAAGCGGATAACCAGACAGTATTGTCGGCTGGTCATCCTCGCCAGCCGACAATTACCATCTTAAATTTAACCTACTCAACAATCTCAGCAACAACGCCAGAGCCAACCGTTCGACCACCTTCGCGAATTGCAAACCGCAATTCCTTCTCCATCGCGACAGGCACGATCAATTCCGCCGTAATGGATACGTTATCTCCCGGCATCACCATTTCCACGCCTTCAGGCAGATTCATCGTCCCGGTCACATCGGTTGTTCTGAAGTAGAACTGCGGACGATACCCATTAAAGAATGGCGTATGCCGCCCACCTTCATCTTTGGATAATACGTAAATCTCGCCTTTAAACTTCGTGTGCGGCGTGATACTTTTTGGCTGCGCCAAAACCTGTCCACGCTCCACATCTTCACGTTTAATCCCGCGCAGCAACACGCCAATGTTATCGCCAGCCTGCGCCTCGTCCAACAGCTTGCGGAACATTTCCACGCCCGTTGCAACCGTTTTGCGAGTTTCTTTGAAGCCAACGATTTCCACTTCATCGCCCACGCGAACTTTGCCTCGTTCTACGCGGCCCGTAGCAACTGTGCCACGTCCGGAAATGCTAAACACATCTTCCACCGGCATTAAGAACGGCTTATCTACCGCGCGTTCCGGCGTCGGAATATATGAATCAATCGCCGCCATCAATTCAAAAATACATTTTGTATCGGGACTGTCCACATCGCCGCTCTGCAACGCCTTCAAGGCAGAACCACGAATAATCGGCGTTTCATCGCCCGGGAATTCATACTTGCTCAATAATTCCCGCACTTCCAATTCCACGAGCTCTAACAACTCGTCGTCATCCACCATATCGGTCTTATTCATGAACACCACGATATAGGGAACGTTCACCTGCCGCGCCAACAGCACGTGTTCTCGCGTTTGAGGCATCGGCCCATCCGCCGCGCTCACCACCAGAATCGCGCCATCCATCTGCGCTGCGCCTGTGATCATGTTTTTCACATAATCGGCATGGCCTGGGCAATCTACGTGAGCATAATGCCGCGTTTCAGTCTGATACTCCACATGCGCAGTCGCAATCGTGATTCCACGAGCTTTTTCTTCAGGAGCTTTATCAATCTGATCATACGGCACATATTCCGCCCACCCTTTTTTGGCAAGCACTTCGGTAATTGCTGCAGTCAACGTGGTTTTGCCATGATCAACATGTCCAATAGTTCCCACATTTACATGGGGTTTCGACCGATCAAATCTTGCTTTTGCCATTACGTAAGACCCTCCATAGATGAATTTTATCAATACTCAACTAAACAACGAGAAAGCCCACGACCGGACTTGAACCGGTGACCACTTGCTTACCATGCAAGTGCTCTACCGTCTGAGCTACGTGGGCAAAAGAGCAACACTGCCCCTCCAAACCATTTTACACACTCAGACCCCATAGTGTAAGCATGAGTTAAGAATCCTGGCCATTGGAGGAGAGTAGGAGCAATAAAAGTGGAGCGGGAAACGGGGTTCGAACCCGCGACCCTCAGCTTGGAAGGCTGATGCTCTAACCGACTGAGCTACTCCCGCGCAACCGCTTAACCATACCCAAATTGGGCATACACGCAACTGACATATACCACAAGTTTTTTAGAGAAGCTCGCCCTAAAAAACTATACAAAAATGGGGAGAGAAGGATTCGAACCTTCGAAGGCACCGCCAACAGATTTACAGTCTGCCCCCTTTGGCCGCTTGGGTATCTCCCCAACAATCTCAATTGCATGCAAAAGCTGGCGAAGGGATTTGAACCCCCGACCGGCTGATTACAAATCAGCTGCTCTACCCCTGAGCTACACCAGC
>DF820461.1:80128-112120 GCA_000739515.1 Candidatus Moduliflexus flocculans | reverse complement strand
GCGAAGGGATTTGAACCCCCGACCGGCTGATTACAAATCAGCTGCTCTACCCCTGAGCTACACCAGCACGACAGAATGTGTCGCCTTAAGCGTTTGAAAAAATTTTGCGTGAATTAGTCAAGCGAAAATTTCATTATTTTAAGAATTGCTCAACAATTAAAGAAAATGCAGCCGTTTCACGCAAACGACAATACTCCTTCAAAAAAAATCCCTTCTAAATGTCAAGAACTTTTTGAACAAAATCAAAAAAACTTATCTCGCGCCAATAAAACAATAACGCGCAACAAGCGACATCTATCAGCTTACAGAACCTCTTATGCCGCTATTTATCGCCATATTCAGCGGCGCAAAACGCGATTACGCCTCCTCTTACGATGCGCCCAATTAAAATTTTTCAAACTCCTGGTCTAATTCATCGGAAATTGCGGCAGGTTTATTCAGCAGCGCTTTATGTTGTGGCAAATTAAGCCTGATTCCAACAGGTTGAGGTTTTTTCACCGTCAACGCTTTCGGTTCTTGATACGCTTGGACGGGCACGATCTCGACAGGTTTGCCCTCTTGAGCGGGATCGTTCTGCCTGAATCCCCCAACAGTGGCTTGAAGTTGCTCTGCTTGCACTTTCAAGGTTTCAGACGTCGTCGCCAGATTATCTGACATCATCGCATTTTGCTGAATGACCTGATCCAATTGCTGAATCGCGTTATTGATTTGCTCCGCTCCGGCATGTTGCTCACGGCTGGCGGCGCTGATTTCCTGCACTAATTCTGCGGTTTTTTGAATGTCTGGAACAAGATGTCCCAAACTCTCTCCAGCCCGCGTAGCGACAGCCACTCCAGAGGAGACCAATTCGCTGATTTCTTCAGCAGCGGCGCGGCTTCTACCTGCTAATAGGCGAACTTCAGACGCGACCACGGCAAAGCCGCGTCCATATTCTTGCGCTTTTGCCGCTTCGATGGTGGCATTCAGGGATAACAGGTGTGTCTGCCCGGCAATTTCTTCAATGATTTCGATTTTCTGAGCGATTTTTTTCATGGCCTTCATCGCTCGCTTGACGGCTTTTCCAGCTTTTTCAGCATCGTTGGCGGCTTGAATCGCAATCTTCTCTGTTTGAAGCGCGTTATCTGCATTCTGCCGAATATTCGCGACCATCTGCTCGGTAGAAGCGGAAACCTCCTCGGCAGCGGCAGACTGCTGCGCGGAGCCTAACGACATTTGTTCGGAACGAGCGTTCAATTCCCGGCTGCTTGACGCGATCCGATCTGAAGCAGTGATGATTTGACTGATTAGATGATTCTGCGTTTGAAGCGTCTCCTGAAGAAGGAAATTCTGGTAGGCCTGTTTCGAAAGCATCTGCGCCAACAAAAAGAGCGCTTGCCCGACATGTTCGAACTGCTGGCGCGACATTTGCGGAACTTCATCCAACGCTTTTTTGAACTCAGCGCGATTGGCGCCAATCTGATCGGCATATTTCAACATTTCACGCGGATGCTGCGTCTCGTCCCGCACCTGGCCAATAAGCCAGTTTGCGATATGCGCATCCCCAACGCGAATACTGGCGCCACCATCCCATAAACCGCCGCTCAAGCACGGCTGGATCGTCGGCCCGTCGGGGTTTGGCCGCCCTAATTCCGCATCGGATTTCATGCAATTTGCCAGCCCTTTTTCGGTTTTTCTGATAATATTGATGCAGAGATGGCAAAAATTTGATGGCTGTGTAATCGGCGTGCCATCAGGCTCGGTGATAATTGACGCGACGTGAGTAGCTAAAGCAAAGGCATCCTGGAGTTGCTGAATCTCCTGAATATCGAAAAGGTCTTTAAATGAAATATTATGGAGTTTTTTTTCGCCGCTCATAGCCTCTTCCCCTCCAATTGCTTCCAGATATGTTACTCTATTTGGCAGAATATGATGATTACACTATAATCATTCATTTTCTCAAAAAGTCAAGCTCTTCATGCCTCATAGGGATCGATCTCCATCATTTTCCTCTTGACAACTTTTCTAAGAAACCACAATAACAATATGACGAGATTCACATATTTTATCCACTCAACAGGAGACGACAATCATGGAACCTATCAATAGCAAACCACATGGCGAGCATGAAAAACATTTATGTCATTTGCATAATATTGAGCGGCTATTAGCAGAACATCCAGAGAATTATAAGCGATTAGTGCGAAACCCGAAGCATATCTGTCTTGGATGCGGCAGAGCCGCTGCGGATAGCGCGAATTTATGCGCACCAAGATCGTTAGAACCCTCTGATACAAGCGAGACTTGATGCGAAGTCGAAATTCGTGGCGTCATTTGAAATCAGCCTGAAACGCTTGCGAGCATCTGCGCAAAACCGAGGCATATCAGCCGAGAGATGCCTCAAAATTGCCCGCGTTAAGGCGTGATAATTCGAAACGATCTTTATTATTGCCTCGAGATCAAGAAGATGCCAAGATTGGCAAAGAGATTCGGGAAGTGCTTCACATAGCCGCGCTTCCCAATATACACGCTTTTTTCAATCAACACATTCTGCGCCCAGCAGTAATCCCGAAAATCCGAAATGCTCAGAAAATGCAGGTTCGGGCTGTCGTACCAGAGATACGGCAGCGATGGCGTGACCGGCGCTTTGCCGAGAAAAAAGAGTTGCACCCGCGCCCGAATATAGGCGAAATTCGGAAAGCCGACAATCACCTTTCTGCCGACCCGCAGCGCGTCTTTCAAGACGGTTTCGAAATGCTCGATCTGCTGCAAGCTTTGATTCAAAATAACATAATTAAATGACTGATCCTCATAATCCGACAGGCCGGGATCAATGTCGTCTTGCAGCACGTTCAAGCCTTTGGCGACGCATTTGTAAATCGCCTGTTCGTCAATTTCGATGCCCTGCCCGCGGATCTGTTTTTCCTTGATCAGCGTCAGCAAAAGCTCGCCCGTGCCGCAGCCTAAATCCAGCACCGATGATTTCGGCGCGACCATTTCGACAATCGCCTGATGATCCGGGCGGAGAATTGTCGTTCCGTTTGTGGCTTCGGTTGTAGATTGTTCTGTCATGCGATTTTCAGGAGTGTCAACGCTCTGCTTTGACAGTCAAAGCAGAGCGTTGACACTCCTGATAAATTCAATCATTCTGAAACACACGTTTCAAGAAATGAGAAATCAAATGGGTTTCTTCGTCCACTTCAAGCAGAAAAGCATCATGGCCATAGGTGGAATCAATCTGGCAATAGGTCGCCTCAAGTCCGGCGCGTTTGCAGGCTTTGACGATTTCCTGCGATTGATACGCCGGATAGAGCCAGTCCGATTCGAACGCTAACACCAACAGTTTCGCGTTCAGGCCGCTGATCGCTTTTTGGAACGGTTTGCCGTTCGAGGCGTCGAAATGATCCATTGCTTTCGAAATATAGAGATACGAGTTGGCGTCAAATCGCTTGACGAAGGCATCGCCGCGATAATTTAGATAGCCTTCGACCTCGAAATCGGTGGTGAATTTAAACGGTTCATCGGTGTGTTTGCGCTGCCTGCCAAATTTTTCTTCCATCGAGGCGTCGCTCATGTAGGTGATATGCCCGATCATACGAGCCACCGCCAGCCCTTTGGCGGGCGGCGTTCCGTCGTAATAATCGCCGGAATTCCAGTGCGGATCCGCCATAATCGCCTGCCGTCCGACTTCGTTGAAGGCGATCTGCTGTGGCGAATGTTTGATCGTCGTGGCAATCGGAATCGCGCTGCGCAGCATGTCCGGGAACATCGTCAGCCAGCCCAACACCTGCATTCCGCCCATCGATCCGCCCGCCACCGAGAGCAATTGCGCAATGCCGAGATGGTCAATCAAGCGTTTTTGGCAGGCCACCATATCTTCGATGGCGATGAGCGGGAACGCGAGGCCATAGGGTTTTTGCGTTGCCGGATTGATGCTGGACGGGCCGGTCGAGCCTTTGCAACCACCAAGCACATTTGAACAAACCACGAAATACTGGCTGGTGTCGAACGCCTTGTCAGGGCCAATCATGTCGTCCCACCAGCCCGGCTTTTTGTCTCCTTCATGAAATCCGGCGGCATGGGCGTCGCCGGAAAAGGCGTGCAAAATCAGAATGGCGTTCGATTTCTCCGCATTCAGCGTGCCGTATGTTTCGTAGGCGATGGTAATCGGACCGAATTTTTCGCCGCTTTCGAGCGTCAATTCGGCAAAGGTGAAATATTGCGTTTCAACAACGCCGACGCTGCTTTTATCTGTCACAAGAATCGTCCTCCAATAAAAAGGTTAAACCTCACAGGTTTTTGAAACCTGTGAGGTTTTCTTGATTCGTTACGCTTGATCCAACGCCTGTTTCAAATCGGCGACAATATCGTCAATATGCTCGATGCCGATGGAAAGGCGGATAAAATCTGGCGTGACGCCGGTGGCAAGCTGTTCTTCCGGTGAAAGCTGCTGATGTGTCGTGGAGGCCGGATGAATTGCTAATGTTTTGGCGTCGCCGATATTCGCGAGATGCGACACCAATCGCAGCGAATCAATGAATTTTTTGCCCGCATCTAATCCGCCTTTGATGCCGAAGCCGAGGATCGCGCCCGCGCCGTTGGGCAGATATTTTTTGACGCGCGCCTGTTCCGGGCTGTTTTCTAAGCCAGGATAATTGACCCACTGTACTTTCGGATGCGTTTGCAGGAATTTCGCAACGGCCAGCGCGTTTTCGCAATGACGCGGCATGCGGAGATGCAGCGTCTCCAGGCCTTGCAGGAATTGGAAGGCATTAAACGGCGACAGCGCCGGGCCGAGATCGCGCAGCAGCGTGACGCGGGCTTTCGTAATATACGCGATGTTGCCGAGCGGCTTCAACGCTTCGACGAAATTAATGCCGTGATAGCTCGGATCGGGATCGGCAATCAGCGGGAATTTGCCGTTCGTCCAGTCGAATTTGCCGGAATCCACAATCAGGCCGCCGATAGACGTGCCATGTCCGCCGATAAATTTCGTGGCAGAATAAACGATGATGTCCGCGCCGAAATCAATCGGGCGCAGCAGATACGGCGCGACGGTGTTGTCCACAACGAGCGGAATGCCGTTGTCATGCGCAATCTGCGCCAATGCTTCCAAATCGGCGACGTTTAATTTCGGGTTACCGATGCTTTCGGCGTAAATCGCTTTGGTTTTGGGCGTGATCACCTTGCGGAAGGCGTCGAGGTCGTCGGACGACACGAAGTTCACGGTAATGCCGAGCCGCGCAAAGGTATAATGAAACAGCGTGTACGTGCCGCCGTAGAGATTGTCGGCGGAGACGATTTCGTCACCGGCGCGGGCGATATTCAGCAGCGCCAACGTAATCGCCGACTGGCCGCTCGCTACCGCCAACGCGCCGACGCCGCCATCCAATAAGGCGATCCGGCGTTCCAACACGTCGGTCGTCGGATTCATGAGGCGCGTGTAAATGTTGCCGAATTCTTGCAGGCCGAATAATCGCGCCGCGTGATCGCTATCTTTGAACAGATATGAGGTCGTTTGATAAATCGGCACGGCTCGCGAGCCGGTGGTGGGGTCGGCTTCCTGGCCGCCATGTAACGCTAAAGTTTCCAAATGCAATTGCTGATCGAGTTTGCTCATTCTGACTTCTCCTCTAAAAAGGATGTCAACAAAGACGGAGAAATCGTCAATCTTGACATGCTGCGTTGATTGATGCGACGAGAAAATTTTTAACGCAAATGCCGCAAGAGGCGCGAAAGACGCAATTGTCAATAGCATCAAGACGCTTGCGTCTCTTGCGCCATTAGCGTCTTTTGCGTTAAAAAATCTTTCGTCGCTGACGTATAAAGATTGGTTCGTGATGAAATAAGCTGAGAGATTGTGCGGCGACAACTGAGAAAACTGCTAAGAAATGCCTCGTTTTGGAGAAAATCAGAGACTTTTTAGCATTTTTTACAGTGGTTGCAATAGGTCGCAAATCATTCCACTTACATCATGTCACACTATATAGGAAGGCT
Source organism: Candidatus Moduliflexus flocculans (assembly GCA_000739515.1). GTDB lineage: Bacteria > Moduliflexota > Moduliflexia > Moduliflexales > Moduliflexaceae > Moduliflexus > Moduliflexus flocculans. Next base: position 106,147 of record DF820461.1, on the reverse strand, counting down.
GCTTGAAAATGTCAAGCGCTGCATCGAAAAAAAATGAACTTTTTTGAGCGCACGCAAAATCAACCAAACGTTTCCACGCGGTTTCTGCCGGCGTTTTTGGCGCGATAGAGCGCTTGATCCGCGCATTTCAGCAGCATTTCGATAGAATGAATTTCGTGATTGATCCCCGCGACGCCCATGCTGCTGGTGATATGAATCAGCGTCTCGTGAGCGTTGATATTCAGATTCCCAATCGCGCAGCGCAAACGATCAGCGACATGGCGCGCAGAAACCAGGTTGGTTTCAGGGAGGGTGATCGCAAACTCCTCTCCGCCAATCCGCCCGAAAATATCCGCTTCTCGCAAGATCGCGCGCCCCGTTTGCGTGACGGCCTGCAACACCGTATCGCCAGCATCATGGCCATAGGTGTCGTTGACCTGCTTAAAATGGTCTATGTCGAACATAATGAGGGATAACGGGCGATGATAGCGGCGGCAGCGCTTAAACTCCTGTTCCGACAATTCTAAAAAATAGCGGCGGTTCAATATTCCAGTCAGCCCATCAAGCATGGCCATTTCCTGAAGTTTGCGTTCCGCCTCTTTTCGCGCGGTAATGTCGCGCACGCTCCCGACTGCCAGCCATTCGTTGTTCAAGCGATACGACGCGACAGAAAGTTCGACCGGGAAAAAATGCCCGTCTTTATGCCGCGCCATCACTTCCCGCGTCCGTTCCATGATCGCGCCTGTGCCCGTTTTCGCAAACGTGAGCAGCCCTTTATGCGCCTGTTCCTGTTCTTCAAGACCCGCCAGAAGTTCATGGAGATCGCATCCGCTGACTTCAGCGGCGGCATACCCGAAAATGCGTTCTGCCGCTGGATTCCAAAATAAAATTTTCCCGTTCGAATTGATGGTAATCAACGCATCGTGCGAGGCCTGACTCATCGCGGATAACGCCGCTTCGCGTTCTTGAATCGCCTGTTCCGCTCCTTTATGAGCGGTGACATCGTGAAACGTGGTGACAACGGCATACGGGCAGGGATCGTTGGAATGAAAAATCGGGTTCGCATTGATCGAAATCCAGGTTAATTCTCCGCGCAGTTTATGGACGCCCATGATGACATTTTTACACGGCTCGCCAGTGCGCAAAGCCACCATCGCGGGATGCGTATCGCCCGGGAATGGCGATCCGTCTTCATGAATGGCATACCAACTGGGGTCCATGGACGTGCGTTTCATCATCTGGTCGCGAGTCAAGCCTAAAATGTGTTCGGCGCTCTCGTTGCATTCAACAATCGAGCCATCTTTCAATTGCACGACCACGCCTTCGGCCATGACAGCAATGACAGATTGATACCGTTCCGCTAATTCTCGAAGCATCTCTTTCGTCATATTTGAGATTTCCATAAAAATCGGCAAACAGCGTGGTTTGCCAACACGCCAGAATAATTGCGAAATGAATATTTCCTGCGTGAATCTGTGAAAGCACTCAGCGCGTTTCATAGTGTCTTGTCAAGCGAAATTTAAGAACGCATCTTCTGGCAAGAAAATCGCGCTTTTCAACGCGAACATCATGAAAATGCCCGAACTGCCGCGCCCTATTTTTTCCTTGACAAAAAGCTTCTCGCTTGACACGACACTCGCGACCATTCATCAACGATAAATGGCGTCGTCTTCACTGATTCGATGAGGTTTCACGCACAGACAACAAGGAGGAACCATGCGCACTCGAATGTTGACAGGAATCGTTGTAATCATGATGCTTCTGGTTTCAGGCTTCTCAGGCGCTCAGGCCGCAGACATCAAAATCGGCGCGATTTTCGCCGTCACCGGCCCGGCCTCGTTTTTAGGCGCGCCAGAACAAAAAACCGCGCAGATGCTGGTGGATGAAATCAACGCCAATGGCGGCATCAACGGCGACAAAATCGTCTTAATCGTGAAAGATTCGCAAGGCAACCCGGAAAAAGCGGTGTCGTTTGCGAAACAGTTGATCGAAGAAGAACAGGTCTTCGCGATTATCGGGCCGAGCACCAGCGGCGAAACGATGCAGATCAAAGCGCTGGCCGATAGCAGCAAAACGCTGTTAGTTTCCTGCGCCGCCGCCGAAGCCATCGTCAATCCGCTCTCGCCTTACGTCTTCAAATCGCCGCAGAAAGACAGCGACGCCGCCCGCAAGATTTTTATGACGCTGCAAGAATTGAAGATTTCGAAAATCGCCGTCACGTCCAGCAACACCGGCTTCGGCAAACTTGGCAAAGACCAATTGACAAAAATCGCGCCGGAATATAACATCGAAATTGCGTTGAGTGAAGAATATGAAAAAGACGCTACCGACTTAACCGGTGTGTTGACGAAAGTGAAAGCCGCCGATGTCGGCGCGGTCGTCAACTGGTCTATCGAACCGGCGCAGGCGATTTTGGCGAAAAACATGCGGCAGCTCGGCCTGACGATTCCGCTCTTCCAGAGTCACGGCTTCGGCAACATCATGTATGTCAAAGAAGCGGGCGAAGCCGCCGAAGGCATTATTTTCCCGGCAGGCCGCCTGTTAGTCGTGGATTCGTTGGCGCAAGATCATCCGCAGAAGGCCGTGTTGGAAAAGTATAAAAAGGATTACGAGGCCAAATATCAGGAAGAAGTCAGCACGTTCGGCGGCCATGCTTACGACGCGCTGATGACGCTGGTGAAGGCCATCGAAATCGGCGGCGCAGACAAGGAAAAGGCGCGCTCCGCGCTGGAAAATCTGCAAGGCTTCGTCGGCACGGCGGGCATCTTCAATTTTTCGCCCACCGACCATAACGGCCTCGGCATGGATGCATTCGAGATGTTGACTGTGAAAGGCGGCAAATTCGCCGTGTACGGCAAATAAAAAAATAGAACACTGATTGGGCTGATGCGGCTGATTTTCACTGATTAGTAAAATGCAAAAAATAAATTCGTAACAAGAGACCTCACAGGTCTTGGAGACCTGTGAGGTCTAAGCCGAAGTGATTTTTTAAACGTTACTTAACTCAATGAAAATCAGTGCAAATCAGTCTAATCAGTGTCATCAGTGTTCTATTTCGATGACATTCGAACTGTTCCTCCAATACGTCCTCTCTGGCATCACCAGCGGCAGCATTTACGCCATTGTCGCCATCGGTTTCAATATCATTTACAATACCACTGGCATCATCAATTTCGCGCAAGGCGAATTCGTCATGATCGGCGCGATGACCGCCATTTCGCTGTCGCCATTCATGCCGCTTGGCGCGGCGATTGTCTGCGCGGTCGCGATCACGTCCATCGTCGGGGCGCTCGTGGAAATCGCCTTCATCCGCTGGCTGAAAAGCCCGTCGGTGCTGCGCATGATTATCATCACCATCGGCCTTTCGATTCTGCTGCGCGAGGCGGCGCTGCATATCTGGGACGAAAAAGTCCGTTCGCTGTGCTATTTCACCGGCAGCGAAACCTCGTCCGTCGCGATATTTGGGGCGCATATTTCGCCGCAAGTGCTGTGGGTGCTAGGCGTTTCCGCCGCGATTGTCGCGCTGCTCGCTCTGTTTTTCAAATACACGCTGCTTGGCCGCTCGATGCGAGCCTGTTCCGCGAATCGCACCGCCGCGATGCTGTGCGGCATCAATTCGAAAAACATGATCACGTTTTCCTTTATGTTGAGCGCGGCGATTGGCGCGTTGGCGGGCTGCGTGATTTCGCCGCTGACACAGACGCACTACGAATCCGGCACGCCGCTCGCGATCAAAGGCTTTACCGTCGCGATTCTCGGCGGGATCGGCAATAGCATGGCGGCGGTCGCGGCTGGCCTGATGTTAGGTTTGATTGAGGCGCTCAGCATCAGCCTGCTGCCGGTCGCCTACAAAGATGTCATCGCGATTTCCGCGCTCCTTGCAATTCTTTTTTTCAAGCCCGCCGGAATTTTCGGCAACAAAGAAGCGGGCACATTAAAGGAATTTTGACATGAGTTACAGTGATTTTACGATTCATCAGTTGAAAGAAGAATTCGGCATCGAAATGATCGAAGATCAGCCCTTATTTCCGAACCCGCCGACCTCCGAAGTCTCGCCGTCGCTGCAAGCGTTGTTGGAGCAATACGTGCCGCTCGCTATTTCGATCAGCACGGAAAAAGCCCGGTCGGAATTCATCATCGCGCCGATTCTCGCCGAATTGAAATTCCGTTTTCGGAATCGCCTGAGCCTCTTTTCCGGCATCGAATTCAGCGTCGAGCCGGGAAAAGGGTTGAATGGCCGTTGCGATTATATTCTGTCGCGCTCGAAAGAACAATTGGAATTGACCGCGCCCGTGTTGGTGCTGGTGGAAGCCAAAAACGAGCAGATTCCCAAAGGAATCCCGCAATGCATCGCCGAAATGATCGCGGCGCAACTGTTCAACGCACGCAATCATGAAGCGATTCCAACCATCTATGGCGTGGTGACGACCGGGAGTCTCTGGCGGTTTTTGAAATTGGAACAGCGTTGCGCGTATGTGGACACGCTCGAATATTCGCTTCAGCAACTCGACCACATTCTTGGCATTCTCGCTGACATTACGGTGAACGCATAAGTAACCAAAGCTGTCAGACACTTCGAAAGTGTCTGACAGCTTTCTTTGTACCGGCGTAAGGGATTTGGCATGACGATGTTCAAACGGTATGTCCCGATTGTGGCGATGGCGCTGATCGGCATCGGCATTCAGCTTGGCGTGACGGCGGCGGGCAAAGTCTTTTATTTGACGCAGTTGACGATGTCGGCGTATTACACACTGGTTGTCATCGGCTTATGCCTGTTGATGGGTTACGCTGGACAGATTTCGCTCGGACACGCCGGATTTTTCGCCATCGGTGCGTATTGCTCGGCGGCGCTGACGACTGCCGATTGCTCCGGTGTGCGGCAACATGCGGCAGGCCGTTTGTTGTCGAAGATCGGCGGATTTGTCGTCAGCAAAGACCTGTACGGCGACGAACTCGTGCGGCTCAATCCCTGGATCGCCTGCGTCGCCGCGTTGCTGCTGACCGCTGTGATCGCTTATTTCATTGGCATTCCGGTCTTGCGTTTGAAAGGCCATTATCTCGCGATGGCGACGCTCGGTTTCGGCTCGATTATTTCCAAAATCATTGTCGGCAGTTCGTTCCTCGGCGGCGCTGACGGCATTTCCGGCGTTCCGGCGTTTCCGCTTGTACCGGGCGTGAGCGTCAACGGCGACATGAATGCGCGGATTCCGAATTTTTACATCGCATGGGGGCTTATGCTGCTATTCGCGCTGCTGATGAGCAATCTCGTGCATTCTCGCGTCGGGCGGGCGTTGCGTTCGATTCATGGCAACGAAGAGGCCGCCGCCACGATGGGCGTGGATACGGCGCGATATAAATTGAACCTATTCGTCATCAGTGCGATGATTGCCGCGATTGCCGGAATTTTTTTGACACATTACAACGGCGGCGTCGGTCCGTCGGAAGCCGCGATCATGAAATCCGTGCGTTACGTCGCGATTGTGGCAGTCGGCGGCATGGCGAATCTATGGGGCGCGATTCTGACCAGCATGGTCTTGAATTTCCTCTCGCTGCGCGGCTATTTCGGCTCGTATGACGATGCCGTCTTCGGCCTGATTCTGGTCGGCATGATGCTGTTCGCGCCGCATGGGATTTTAGTCAAAAAGGACTGGAGATTTCTTTTTCAAAAGCCTGTTAATGGAAAAAATGATAGCGTATGATTGATAATAACTGGATCGAGACATTATTGCAAAAAGCAGAAGAGGCGACGCAAAAAGAACAAAAAGCCCATCAAAATCCATTCGAGCAACAACTTATTGTCGAACTGATTCACGCCTGTTATGCGCTTCACGCAAAGAAGCGCTCTCTTCATTTGGGCAGATTGTTAGCCAGTGCGTTCGATTTTGTCGTGACGGCTGACTACTATGCTGGAATCGGGCATAAAGGCTGGTTTTACTGTCCATCTCCGACCCCTCGATTATACTATCATTTTACGAATTGCTGTCCGCGCCATGCGTTAGAAAACATGTTTTATTTTCATGCGTCAAGCAAACCTGAAAGCGGTAGTATTGGGAAAGCGACATCGCGATTGTTGCGGAATTTTTTGAATGAACTGCTGAAACACAGCAGGCGGCAAGAAGTGATTCTCAAAGGGGCTGAACCTGTTGATATTGTCATTGTGAATCAAGCAAAACATCATATTTTCTTTGGAGAAATCAAGGCTTCTCCGCTGCTGACATTACCGTTAGCGATGGATTCGGAAGCGTTGACAGATGCTCAAAATAACAAAATCTCCGAACATGATGGCAATATCACGATCAATTTGGTTTATCAAAGGCCATTCAGCGTATTTGTTCCGATACTTCGGCAGAAGCGATGGCAGGAAAACTCTTTTTGTTTCGGAAGCAAACAAGGCGCAGATGATAAGAATTGGAGTTATCGCGCGATGTTAGAACTTCTGAGTCGTTCTCCTGAATTCCTCCTTGTCTATTACGAATTTTGGGACGTTGCTTTAAGCCACTATCATCCGAAAGTGACAGAATCTATTTATTGGTTGACGAATGGCTGTGGCGCGCCGAGTCCACGACCAGAGTGGTGGCCGAAATCGAAAGGCGGCGATGGTGAAGGATTCGAAACGGTTTCTGATAGCAAAACAAGCGTGGGGATGGATCGAACCGATGATATTAAAAAGGGAATCTATCAAATTTTAAAAACTTGGGGCAGAAGGAAAGCCTGTCAAAAGCGAATGGAAGTTTAAAGTTGGGATTATCTCCAATATCCACGCCGCGAGGCACTTTGAAGAATATCTTGCATCATTGAAAAATTTGATCTGGACGCTTGATCCTTCTGGCAAGGCGAAGAAAGCCGGCGATTTGGATGTCAGCCACCCATTCTACAATTTGTTTGACGGCATTATTGCGCTGACGGAATCGCATTTCCGCGATAGGTGGCTGAAATCCGTCTTTGATTTTCAACAGTAACACTGCATGGTATGAATATGGCAACCTATTTTTTGAAACTTCGTTCGAATGTTGTCTTGTCTGGCGACGTGAAATTGGCGGAACGAGATGCGAAAAGCCTGTTTGCGACCGTTTTGATTGTCGAGCATCCTGAAGATGTGCAAACAGCGATAGGTTTGCCATTGCATTACGTTGCGTTGAATTGTCGGGTTGAGCCTCCGATTGGCTTTCTCGCTCATACGACAGTCCATTCCCTTCAAAACCTTGTATTGTATCTCAATTTCATTCAAGAAATTTGGACTGAAAAGGGCAATGTTAATGTTGAGAATTTCGGAAACTGGTGTCACATTGTACAAGATAGCGGCAAGGAATTTATCTGTGCGTTGCCGGTTATAGCGTGCGGCGAATTGTTGAGTCAATCGGCGATTTCTTCTCCGAAACCTGCTGACGTTTCTATGTTGACGGCATTTCTTAGCGGAGATGATTCTATTCGCAGGAGTTCGATAAAGGCCCCGACAAGCGGTGGAACATCCACGCCGCATGTTCACGCGCTCCATAAATATAAAGCGAAATTTTTTCCGCGATTGATTCGTTCTCTGTTAGTGACGCAACTCGATTCTCTGCCGAAAAACGCGCTCGGAAAAATAACCTTGCTTGATCCGTTTGCGGGGAGCGGCACGGCGCTGATCGAGGCCGCGCTGCTTGGCATTGACGCGGTCGGCGTAGATATTGACAAATTATCCTGCGCCATCACGCAAGCGAAAATTGACGCGCTGACAATCGGCGCAGAAGAGGTCACGCAAGCCGTGAATAACGTAGGAAAGCTTTTAACAGAACATCTACCTGAGCAATCATGTTACAAATTTCCTCGTAAAATTTCCCAAAAATTCGAACGATGGGGAACACCCGAAGAACAACAGTTCTATGAGGCGACGATTACGAAATGGAAAAATAGCATCGAGCATCTGCCGCATGAGACAACACGACGCTTGTTGGGAATCTGTTTGAGCGACGCGCTGACGCGGAAATTCGTGATTCGAATGTTAGGAACGGGCGTCGGAAGATTTCGAAAACATCGCTTGACTCCATGCTCATGGCGAATTTCAAGGCGCTGATTCAGAGTGTCGGCGTGGCAAATAGCCTGATTCAGGCGTATCGGCTGCCGCTCGGAAACGCGGTCATTCATCACGGCACGGCAGTGAAATTGCCGTTCGAGAGCAACAGATTCAGCGTCGTTCTCACCTCGCCGCCATATCTGCCAGCCTCTTCCGGTCGAGAAGACTATTTGGTCGGGAAAGCCATTTCGAATATCGCCTTGAATCTTATGACCGATGAGGAAATCGAAGCCGCCGAAACGCTATCAGTAGGCTCGATGAAATCAATGACGGAAGCGGTTGACGGGCTGCCGCCAGCAGTGTATGCGCTTCATGACTGGCTGCGCCAGGATGAATTGCGAGAAATTAAAGCGAAACCGACATTGGCCTACTATATCGATTTGAAGCAGGCGTTAGAAGAAAATTTCAGGGTGCTTCTGCCGCATGGCCTCGCGATTTATGTGATTGGAAAAGAAAGCGTGTTTTATCGGTTCAGCACAAGGGAATTGTTGTACAAGGTCGAATGTGATAAAATTTTTGCCGAACTTGCGCGGTCAGTCGGTTTTCTTGTGGAAGAACAGATTGATGTGGAACTCGATAAGAAAAATAAAAACGCTCGTCCGCGTTCGTTGGATTCATATTTCGAATCCGTATTTTTGTTGAGAAAACCTGTAAATTCGAACGAGAGAAACAAGGAATCGTATGCCACTCCTTGACGTTGCGCGTCTCAATCGTCGGTTCGGCGGCGTTCATGCCGTCAATAACGTGAGTTTTTCGGTCGAAGCAGGCACGATCAAAGGTTTGATCGGCCCGAATGGCGCAGGGAAAACCACGCTCTTCAATCTGATTTCCGGCACGATTCAATCCGATTCTGGGGAGATCTTGTTCGATGGCGCGCCGATTCGGAATCTCCCGCCGCATCATATCGCGAAACGCGGAATGTTTCGGACGTTTCAGAACATCAAATTATTTGCCAAAATGACGGTGCTGGAAAATGTCATGATGGGGCGGCATACGAAAAGTCACGCCGGATTTGCTGCCGGAATCTTCAATTTGCCTCGCACATGGCGCGAAGAGCGGCAGATTCGCGAACAGGCGATGGCGATGCTTGACTTGCTCGGAATTGCGCATTTGGCGCACGTTGACGCGCAAAGTCTGGCATTCGGACAACAGCGGCATGTGGAAATGGCGCGGGCGCTCGCGGGCGAACCGAAACTGCTGCTGCTCGACGAACCTGCCGCCGGGCTCAACATGCACGAAACTGACCAACTCGGCGAATTGATTCTAAAAATCAAGGGACTGGGCATCACGATTCTGCTGGTCGAACATGACATGTCGCTCGTGATGACGATCTGCGATGAGTTGGTCGCGCTGTCGTTCGGGCAGGTCATCGCCGAAGGCAAGCCGCGCGAAATTCAAAAGCACCCGGAGGTCATTCGCGTCTATTTGGGGGACGACCATGCTTAAAATTCGCAATCTTGATTCGGGCTACGGCAAGCTGCGCGTCTTGAAAAATGTGTCGTTGCATGTTAATCCGGGCGAAATCGTGGGGATTATCGGTACGAACGGCGCGGGCAAAACCACGCTGCTGCATAGCATCAGCGGCGTCATGCGTCCCTGGGCGGGCGACATCGTGTTCGATAACAATGCGATTCTCGGCATTCCGGCGCATAAAATCGTGGCGCTCGGCTGCGCCCTCGTTCCTGAAGGGCGGCAGGTCTTCGCGCCGATGACCGTCGAAGAAAATCTCCTGTTAGGCGCTTATACTCAATTTCGTCGCAAAGCGGGCGCGGCGATTCATGATGAACTTCAGCGTATATACGCCATGTTTCCGATTTTGCAGCAGCGCAGCCGTCAATTCGCCGGGACGCTCTCCGGCGGCGAGCAACAGATGTTGGCAATCGGTCGCGCCTTGATGTCGAAACCGGCGTTCATCATGCTGGATGAGCCGTCAATGGGGCTTGCGCCGCTTGTCGTCAAAGAAATTTTCCGAGCCATCAGTTCGCTGCGCGATAGCGGACGGACGGTGTTGATCGTGGAGCAGAATTCGAAAGCGGTCTTAGGCATCGCGGATCGCGGCTACGTCATGGAAACTGGCTCAATCGTCATCGAAGGCACGGCGCAGGAATTGTTGAACAATACCGACGTGCAGCGGGCGTATTTAGGCAAAGATTACCAGCGGATTAACGAATAAAAAATAGAACACTGATTTGGCAGATTGGACTGATGAACGTGATGTTCACTGATTTATTTTGATTTTTGTTCAGTGAGAATCAGCCCAATCTGCCAAATCAGTGTTCTATTTTTTCCATCCTATGATCTACAATCGGCAATACGAGACAATGTCGCGGGACGATTTGGCGCAGTTGCAGATCGAGCGCCTGCAAACGATGCTTAACCGCGTCTATCGCAATGTCGCGTTTTACAAACATGCGCTTGACACGCAGCGCGTCGAAATCGAAAACATTCGGACGCTTGACGACTTGAAGCGCCTGCCGTTCACGACTAAAGACGACTTGCGGGCAAGCTACCCCTATGACATGTTCGCGCTGCCGCTGAGGGATGTCGTGCGCATTCACGCCAGTTCCGGCACGACCGGCAGGCCGATTGTCGTGGGCTATTCGAAAAACGATATTCTGCATTGGTCGGAATTGGTGGCGCGGCAGCTTGTCGCGGCGGGGCTGACGGAGCATGATGTCGCGCAAATCGCCTTCACGTATAGCTTGTTCACGGGCGGACTTGGCTATCATTTCGGCGCGGAAAAGCTTGGCGCGTCGGTCATTCCGGCGTCGTCGCACGATAATCTGAATGACCAGCTTCTGATTATGAAGGATTTCAAAACGTCGGCTTTATTGTGCGCCCCTTCGACCGCGCTCGCGCTGTGTCATCTGTTCAAAACGACCGGCATTCACCCTGAACAACTCTCCCTGCGCTGTGCGATTCTCGGTTCAGAACCCTGGAGCGAGCGCGTTCGCGCCGAAATCGAAGAAACGTTCCGCATCACGGCGTATGATAATTACGGTCTGACCGAAATTATCGGGCCTGGCGTTTCCGGCGAATGTCAGCAGCGCAACGGCCTGCATATCAACGAAGATCATTTCATCGTGGAAGTCATCAGTCCGACGACGCTTCAGCCTGTAAAAATGGGCGAAGAAGGCGAACTTGTCTTCACGACCATCACGAAAGAAGCGTTTCCGCTGATTCGCTATCGCACTGGCGACCGCGCCTGCTTGATGGACGGCTGCTGCGAATGCGGGCGGACGTTCGTCAGAATGAGTCGGGTGCATGGCCGCACGGATGACATGATTATCATGCACGGCGCAAAATTTTTCCCGTCGCAGGTGTATGACGCGATTGTCGGTGAAGAAGGGATTACATCGCACTGCAAGATCGTGCTTGACCACCAGGGCGATTTCGACACGCTGGAAGTCTGCGTGGCGATTGCCGCGAATCATGGCTATATTGACGAAATCAAGACGCTGGAGCAATTGCGAAACCGATTAGCGCAGCGCATTGAAAACAGTTTAGGCGTGTCGGCGAAGGTAACGTTTATGGAAGACGGCTTATTAGCGGCTGAAGTCAAGGGGAAAAAACAGCCGATGGTCGTGGATAAACGCGCGGCGTGAGTGTTCAAGCGGTCAGACGCCCGCAAGGCGTCTGACCGCTTATTCACAGGCGTTCAATTCGCGCAAGCACATGCGGCTCTTGATGAACTGTCATATATCCAAGTAGGATCATGGGACAGACCCGAACCTATACCATATCCGTCTCCATCATAGTAGCAAAGATCGGCTTCGCCGCTCCATGCGCCTATCGGAGGGTTGGGATCAGGTCCCCATAACGCATTCAATACGGCATCGCATTCTGCGCCGGTGCGGTCAGCCCAGAAAGTGGCAGGTTGAATGTCACCTCCATGCGCCGCGCACGTCGTTTGACAATTGACTCCTGCCGATGATAAATACCAGCACATCCCAGCCCATGCGTAACCACCGCATGAGGCGGTTGGCTGCGGTTTCGGGAACGGGCCAGCCACGTCTGCGCCGCGCACGACGCCGTCCGTCACCACGCAGACCGTCTTCGTCTCGCCTGCAAACGTGAACGCCGCGTCACTCGACCACCAGTTTTCCGTACCGCCTGCGTCGAGCTTGCGCAGATAATGCGTCGCCTTGTGCTGCGTAGAAGTTGCAGCATCCGCCGGAACGCTGGCAAACGGGGCGCCGTCGGTAAAGGTAACGCAGACACTTTCAAGAACATCCGTCACACCATCTATGGTTTTCAACCCGATTTCCCATTTCGTCGGCATGGTCGTGTCTACAAAGACGGCATACGTGCCGCCGCCCATGATCGTATATTCCACCTTGACTGCGCCGGTCACGGGAATATTGACCATGAAATAGGTGTTGTTGTTGATGTACTGGCCGCCCCATGTGGTGACGTCCGCGCTGCCGATGATGAAATTGTTGCGTTGTCCTGCTTGGAAGGTCGAATGGTCTGGCATGGTGGGTGAATCGGTGTCGCGATGGCAGCTAATTAACGCCCCCCCCCCCCGCGAGAATCATCAGCGATGTGACCAGCCCGAGCAGCTTACGACGATGGTTCTTCATAACATACTCCTCCTCATTGAATCGTTCTGTTATTTTGAGGCGCGACACGATGTTCGGCATGGCCGCCGCGCCCGTTCGCAGTCATGCTGCATCATTGTTATCTTCCACTTCTCTGATCCGTCAAGAGCGGTGATGAAAAAAAATAAAAAAAGCTGTCAGACACCTTTGAGGTGTCTGACAGCCTGGAGGATTACCCCGCCACCGCCTCGTTGGCGACAAGTTCCTGCGGCTGGCTTTCCGGCGACGCAAACGCAGCGGCGTGTGCGCCTGCTTATTTTTCTAATGGATTCCGCACGTCTAAAAACGTAAATTCTTCAAAATCCGATACATTGACCGTATAAAACCCTGAAATACCGTTATCTTTCAAGCTTGCGGCTAAGGCGACATCAAACACTTTTTTGCGGGTTTTCACGGATTTCAGCAGATTCAAAAATGTCGTCACTTGCGTCTCTTTCTGAAAAAGAATCGGAATCCCCGCATCAAGATAATCCTGCATGACGCTTATCGCTTGAGGCAGTGAAAGCGAACTTCTCATCGTCTGCCGAGTCATAACATTGATAAATTCCGTAATGACTTGCGCAGGCAGACACACGTCAAATGCGCCAGACGCATCTCGCTGATTCATGACGCATTCGAGAAATTCGCAGGCGTCACGGTGGGATTCGGAGTCTTCGTTATGCGCATAAATCAAAAGATTAGTGTCAATCGCAAACATGATCGTCAGCCCCTTTCCGAATAAATTTCGTCACGGTCGCAGTGAACCTCCTGACCTAAATGAAACGTACGGACTTTGAACGGTTTGCGAGTCGGGACATTCGGCTGGACATCAGCAATATCAGCTTGCAGCGATTGTAAAATCCATTCGATGACGCGCAGGCGTTCCGCGACGGGGGCCTGTCGAAGATGAAGCAATGTTTCTTGCGCGATCATGATCTCTCCCTCCTGAAACAGGTTTTTTCAGTGTTTCGTGTATCGCAACTCATAGAACAATAATACGCGAATCAGCCGCGTTTGTCAAGCAGAATGTGGCGGGGCGTTTCGAGGCAAAGACGGGAACGTGCGGACGACATAAAAAAGCTGTCAGACACCTTGACGATGTCCGACAGCTTGCGTCATTTACTCCGCTGCCGCCGCGTCACTGACGACAAGTTCCTGCTCTTATTGTTCAGCATATCCTGTATATTTTCGTTTATAGGGTGCCTGAAATCCTAACACAATGTCTTCTTTCGGGACGCCCAATGAGACGAATTCCTCAGCCAGCGGCAATTCGGTTCCATTATGTTGAATCCAGATTTTATTATTTTTAATATCCACATGGACAATACAGCCATGAATCCATTGATACTGCTCCCATCCGACTTGAAAGAGCTGATAATGATCATGAGCGGTATCAAAAATATATTCTGTATCAACTTCGGATGACGATGGAAGCTCCGCCCCCAATTGTTCAAGGAGTTGCGTGATATACGTTCGATAGGTCGTTACTTTTTCCATAGACTGACCTCCTCTTTTTGTGGATCAAAAATCAGCAATTTGACCTGATATTCCTGACACACCGTCTGAATAAACCGACGGCGAAAGAAGGCATGATACATGTCAAGGGTGATCGCAAGATACATCTGACGGTCTGGCTCCTTCTCTCGCAATGCCACCCGATAGTCCAGAAATTGCCCTAACGCCTCATGAAAATCAGCGATCAAGGAATTTCCGATAAAACTTTTGATTTCAACTGCGATCTTTTCCCCCGCTTTTTCAGCCGCAATCAATCGCTCTGCCGCTAAGTCAATATAGACATTGATATCGCTATCAGCGAGTTTAATCCAATAGGGATCGTGGGTAATGTTCCAGTGTTCTTTCACTAAGGCGTGTTTGACAGCGTTATGAAAAATATCTTTTGCTGACATCTGTCAATCCTTTCGATTTCTCAGTCTTCCAATGATAAATGCCATGAATTCGAACGTCTCGCCATTCGATTTTCATGGCATGTTCGGCGAATTTTGTCAATGATTTTGTGATGTAAGCAAAAGCGGTCAGACACCTGCAAGGTGTCTGACCGCTTGCGTCATTTACTCCGCTGCCGCCGCCTCGCTGACGACAAGTTCCTGTGGCTGGCTTTCGTGCTTGACCGCCGGGTTGTAATATTCATACACGGCGGAGGTCGGCGTTTTGGCTTTGACCGGGAATTTCGCCCGCAGCGTGTAGGCGAACGTCACTGGCGACGCCTGATCGACGTGGTCGAGATAGACGATGATCTGCCGCCCGGTCAGGCTGAATTTCGAGATCGTCTTGTTCTCGACTAACGCGGCGAGATCGGCGGACTGCACCTCGAAACCGGGCGCGATGCCGAGGTCAACGATTATCATGTTGGCACGCGCCGGACGATTGTTTTTCACGGTGACATGCGCCGTCAGCAGGTCGTTTTGCGCCAACTGCGTTTTGTCGTATTTCACCTCAATCGTCATCGGCGGCTGCTGTTCCGCCGGTTTGACTTTCCAGGGCAGATAATAACGCCCGACGATTTGATACAACGCGCCGCCTTCCCCCGCGAACTTGACTTGCACGGCGTTGTCGCTTTTTTTCGTCGCGTCTTTCAGGTCGAATTGGCGCATCACGTCCACGTTCTCCGGCGTCAGCGCGAAATTCTCGACCGCTTTGCCGTTGATGATGACGCTCACGTCGGCGTTGATTTTGCCGGTCGCGTTTTTCATCGAAAGGAGCAGCGCTTTCATCGTCAGAATCGTCGCCTGCGTCGAATGCCACGTCCCGGCGGCGTCTTTGGCGTCAATCAGATACGTCATGATCTTGCCGACCGTGTCGTAATATTTTTCCGCTTTCAGCAGCGCGAGCGCAACGAGCGCGGTGGTTTCGATGTTCGCGGCTTCGCCGTCGCCATACATCGAAGTCGGCGTTTCGGCGATCCACCAGACTTTCCCGTCTTTTTCCTGCTTCTTTTTGAGCAAAGCGTCAAGCGCGTTCAACGTCTCCGCGCTCGCCGGATCGCGCCAGACGAAGGCGTTCGCCATCAGCGCGAGCGTGTAGGTGTCTTTGACTTCGGACTGCTTGTTTTTCAAATACGCCAACGCCTTGTCCACCGGCTCGCCCGTGTAGCCGGTCGAAAGCAGCGCCCACGCGATATACGCCGTGTTGCGCGTCGTGTCGCTGGCAAAGCGCGAGGCCACGTCGTCGAGATACTGCTCGGTCGGTTTCCACGAGCCGTCGGCGTCTTGCTGCGAAATCAGCCATTGCTGCGTCCGCGCAATCACGTTCGGGTCAACGTCGAAGACCTGCGCCATGTCGGAAAATTCCATCAGCCCGTACGCCGTCAGAATCTTATGCGCGGGCGGATTGCCGAACCACTCGAACCCGCCGCCCGCCACTTCGTAGCTCAACAGGCGTTGATAGCCGGTGGTGATGTAGCTTTCCGCCTTCATCTGAATTTCCGGCGTGATTTTTTTCGCCTGCTTCATGTAATCCAACACGAGAATGTTCGGATACGTCGTCGAAGAGGTCTGTTCGAAGCAGCCCGACGGCATTTGCAAGATCGCGTCCATCCCCTCGATAATCTGGCTCATGATGCCGGGATAGACTTTCACGAAAATCTTGCTGGCATTCTCAAGCGCCTCTTGCGGAATCGTCACGACCTGCGCGATGTCCTTATCAAGTCGGCCATTCCAGACCGTTTCGATTTTTTCGCCGTCCGGCACGACTTCGATTTGCCGCGCAATCGCGTCGCTCATCGCCGAGCCGAAGGCGTGCACCGTCAGCTTGTGCCAGCCGATTTCCTTGACTTTGATCGTGAAATAGACCACGTCCACCTGCCCGCTGTTCAGCGCGACCGTCTTTTCGGCGATGTCGTTGACAAGCTCGAACCAGGGTTCTTGCGTCAATTCAAGGCGCACGTCCTGTTTGCCCGGCAGATAGTTGTAAATCGCAATCGGAATCGAAACTTGATCGTTCTGCGTCAGCGTCACCGGCAGGTCAATATCCACGAAAAAGTCTTGAAAGACGCGAATCGCCGACGTGCCGCTGCCGAGCGTTCCGTTCAGCGCCGACGCCATGCTGCTCAGCCGCCACGTCGTAATCGAATCCGCCATCGTCAGCGTGATCGAGGCGTTGCCCTGTTCGTCCGTCAGCAAGGCCGGATTCGTGTAAAGCGTTTCCGGGAAATATTCGCGGATGCGCACACCAGCCGCGCCGCTTTCGCCCGCGCCGTTCGCCGCCGATTTCTCTTCGAGGCCGTCTTTCGCCATTGCGAATTCGGCGTCTTGCATCACCGCGCCTCGCAATGCTTCGGGCGGCGCAGCCATCGGCATCGCCATTTTTTCAACCATCATTCCCTTATCGCGGCGGCCAAGCAGCCAATCGAAAAACGACGGCTCGCGGCCTAATTCCATATAGCTGTCGAAATAAATATCGTCGGCGCTGTTTTCGACTTCATCCGGCCCGATGCAGCGGAACGTCTGATACGTGAAATCGTCGCCGTTGGCGGTCACGATATACGGATTGCCCCAGGGATCGCGGAGTTGCTCCGGCTTCAGCAGCCCAGCCTTCAGCACCGCGTCAACGCCCTGTTTCGCGGTCAGCAGTTTTTTCTGTTTTTTGGAAAATTCATAGATCGCGTTGTAAATGACGCGGAAATCCGCCATGATTTTTTCCTGAATTGCCGGGACGACGCTTTGCAATTTTTGCGCGAACGTGTCCACGTTCACGTCATACGCGACGAGGTTTTCCGCCGATGCCAGCAGGACTTGCGCCGCTTTCTCGCGCGTCTGCTGATGCTGCCCCGCTTCGTCGCGAATGAGCGGCGTGTCGAGAATCACCTGATCCATCGTGTAAGCATGGATTTCATAACGCGGCGTCATGATTTCTTTTTCCAGCATGAAGTAAATCTTTTCGAGGCCGGGCTGCATTTCCTGAAGCGCGAAAACGCTTTCATCCACGATGTTGACGCCGAGCGCGGCAAGGACGGCGTGACCGGCTTTGTTGCTGACGTGAAAATCGAGTTGCGCCTCTTCGCCCGGCAAATAGGTCGGTTTCGAGGCGGTCACATCGATTTTCAATTCGTCCGCCGCTTCGACGAACAAGAATTTCGTGTCGCGGATGATGTCGGACGTGTTCAGAATGCGATAGGCGTGGAGTTGCAGCGAGCCGGATGCGGCGGCGTCAATGTCCACTTGCGCCTGTCCGTCGCGCAAATCAACCGCTTTCGTCAGGAACGTCTGCCCGTCTTTGAGCAAATCGAGATAGACCGTGCCGGTCGCTTTGGTCGAAAAGACGCGGGCGGTAATCGTGTCGCCGAGCTTGTACAGGGCTTTATCGGTACGCAGCAACATCGCGTCGGCCTGCGTGTCGGGATCGAACGTAAATTGCTTGCTCGCCGAATTTCCGGTGCGATCTTTGGCGGTGACGTTCAAAATAAGCTGCTGATTCTGCGCCAACAGCGGCAATTCGCCGATTCCGGCGGCGTCGGTCGGAATCGAAATCGCGGCGCGTCCGTCGGCGGCGACGGCGAGCGTCACTTCGGCGGGCGTCCCGTCGGGATAGCTGACCGCAAAGTAGAAAATATTTTCCACGCCCGGCACGACTGAGCCGCTTTCGGGAACGGCGACGATATTGAACGCATCCGCCGCAATCGCCCGCGTCGCGCTTTTCTTTTCCTCATGTTCCGCCGTGTCCGTGACGGCAACTTCGATTTGCGCGAAGGCGTTCCCCTGTTCGAGCGGCTGGCCGACGAAATAATCCGGCAGCGTCGTCTCGAATTCATAATGGCCGTTCTCGTCCGTTTTGCCCTTCAATTCGGCGAATTTCTCGAACTGCGCGTCGAATTTGGACAACGTGACGACGACCGTGCCGCCCGCGACCGGCTTGCCGAAGAAATAATCCACTTGCACCGTCCCTTTGAGCGGCTGCCCCGGCTGATAAAATTTTTTGTCGGTATCGAGGACGATGTTGAATTTCGGCAGGACGTAGCGCTGCACCGTGACCGTTTTTTCCTGCGAATTCTCGCCGAAGAGCGCTCGGATTTTGTACGCGCCTTCGTTCACTTCGCTGGCAAGCTGAAAATCGGCGGAACTGACGCCGAATTTGTCGGTTTTGACCGCCTTTTTGAAGACTTTGTTCCCTTTGGAATCCTCGACTTCCAGCGTCATCTCGGTCTCTCCGGCAGGCAGCAGATCGGGCTTTTTCAGCGCGAGGCTGCGGAGATGCATGACCTGTCCGGGCTGATAGAGCGGCTTGTCGGTGGTGAGCAAGATGCTGTACACGTCTTTGATAACGATGGGCTGCTGAATCACTTCTTCCGCGTCTTCGAGCGTGACGCGGACGGTCAATTGCTGATCGCCCAGCACGCCTGCCGGAAGCGTGAATTGCGCGTTCAATGTGCCGGTCGCGTCGGTCGCGCCTTGAAACAGAACGTTTTCCGCAAGCGACAACGTCACGTTCGCGCTAGAAATCGGCTGATTCGCGCCCGGATCGTTGACAATCACGCGGACGGCGGCCTGACTGTTCGCGTAAAATTGCCGCTGCATCAGCAGATGCGTCTGGATTTGCCGCGCCGCATAAAAGAGGCTGCGTTTGCCTTCTAAAACGACATTTCCGCCTTTTTTCACGGTGTAATGCACAAGATACGCCGCTAATCGGCTGCGGTCAACGGCGGCATTTACGACGAGACGAACGTCCTGCGTTGCGTTTTTGATTTCCACCGGCATACTGCTGCTGCCGAGCGGTTTGCCGCTCAAATCCTCGATGCTGATTTCGAGTGAGTATTCTCCGTAATCGCTGACAGCCGCTTGCAGCGGAATGGTCGTTTCGACGGTTTGATCTTTGACGACCGCCCGAAGCGCGGTTTTCTGAATGGTCAAACTGCCGGATTCGTCCGCCGCGCCGGTCAAGATTGCCATCGCGCTTAGCGCAAGTAGTCCAACGCTACATATTTCAAGAAGATGTTTCATGGTTCGGATTCCGTCCGCCTGCCGATGTTCTTCGCATTCGAGAGCATTGGCCGGAGGTTGGAATGGTTAAAGATTATTTTTCGGAGAGAAAACAGCAGGGATATATGCAAGAAAGGGTAGGAAAATTTGTATCATCCTTTCTTACATATATCCTTGCAGTTTTATACGATAGCATCGCTCGGAATTGCAAGAAAAATGACAGAAGAGAACGGAAAGATTTTCAAAGAAATCAAATGGAAGGATATTCACGCAACAAGCTGTGATAGAAATTCAACAGTACGCACCTCATACGGAAACGATACTCTCTGACGGCATAATGCGCATCAAGCCATTCGGTTTACCATTCAAGCGCGATTGATTAATGCAATAAAAAAAGCTACCTTTTCAGGTAGCTTTTTTAAAGATGCTATTTTTTGATGCTTCTGTCTATTTTCCGCGTGATTTTTTGACCATCCGGATCGTTGCCGCAATTCCTAAGCCGAAAAGAATGAACGTTCCAGGCTCAGGTACCGAAGTTGGCAATACTGTCGGCTCGACAGGCGTCACCACCACAAATGTAGTTACGACGACTATCGCTGTCGCCGTGCTGCAATTTGTCGGATTCAGCCGATCACAAATGGTGTACGGATACTCGTAGGTGCCGGCGCTCGTGCCTGGCGTCACCGTGATCGTGCCGTCCGCATTCATCGTGATGCTGCCGGCAGCTGGCGTCGGCGCGGTTCCCGGCGTCAAGGTCACGTCTGACGGATTGACTGGCGTGCCATTCAGTGTATCGTTGGTCAGCACGTTGCTTATCATTCCACCGTTTATCCCGCTGATAGGGCTGCTGCTGTAATCATCATTCACTGCGTCAATTACTGGGGTCGCAGTCGGCGTGGCCGTTGGGGTCGCGGTCGGCGTAGCCGTTGGAGTTGCTGTCGGCGTAGGGCTAAAGAAAACACGTAACTGATCAAATGCTAAACCAACTTTATTAGGGCGATTGCCTGTAAAACTGATTTTAATCGCGTGAATATCTTTATTGGCATACGTTGAACTCTTAAATTCCCAGTTAAATGGCTTCCCGTCTAACGTATTTGCATTTGTATAGATCAAACCTTTCGGGGTTTCAATCGTTCCAATTGGCATACACTCCATTTTGCTTTGTGTATCCTGTAATCAACCATCTTTCATAATATCCGCTGGAATCAGCATCAATATCCCACACACTTCCAAATACTTCTTGGGCAGGTTTCAAAAATTCGTAACTATTTAGCTATTTTCGCCGTAGGCGATGTGGTCTTGTAGAAGGGACGCCACCCCACCCGTCTTTTCGCCGTAGGCGATACGCTCCCACAACCGCTACGCGGTAGAGACGAGTGCTGACATCGCCTGCTACAACACTTGAAGCCCTACGGGCTAAATAGTTACAAAAATTCTATCAATAAGTTTGCGCCAGCAGGAGCATCTGTATTCAGTTTTAAAAAAAAGTTTCCAAGTTGGTTTTGATAGGCTGCTGCCTCAATATCCACTACCCCTAATTTATCATTCCGAAATCCTTTCAAATCACCAGTTTCTGGAGAGTTTTCATTCGAACCGCCACGATCTTCAAGCAATGGCTTACTTCGATCATTCGTTGTATTTGGATTTCCATCCTGATCAATAATAAATGTTACTCCATGGCTGTCTTTATACTGTTCAGACACTTCCATTTCATCAGCAGGGACTCCTTTTCCTGGAGGAAACGCCTCAAAATCAAGCTGAATATTTTGAGCAAACGATAATGATGCGATCATTCCTCCCAATATCGTACATGCACACAACGCTATACTCTTTTTTAACCAGCCTTTTAATCTCATAAAACATACTCCTATTTTTTATTACCGGCTTCTATTCAAAAAGCCGCATTAGTAAAAAATCCTCCTGGCAACCCGACTATCTCATAGAGACTCGTAGCTTTCTGTCCCTATCTTGCGATAGATTTAGCACAAAACAGGAGTATTAACACATTATTTTCTAATCATTTACGCAAAATATATGCCTCAAACTCATACCCCTATATACCCGCCGCTTTTTTCCCATATGCGCCGCCGCCAGAAGAGCGTTTCCTGCGGAATATAATCCGCCCAACGCAGCATTTCATCGTCATGCGGCGGCAAAATCCACCGCCCAATCTCCTGATCCTGTTCATCAATGATGATACGATGCCCGTACACCACGTCAATCTCAGGATGTTCCAGAAAAAAATTGACCACAGACGCAATCGTGCCGGGCAGCAGCAGATCGTCGGAATTGAGCCAGGCCATGATCGCGCCGGTCGCATGGTGAAACCCTCGATTAATCGCATCGGCCTGGCCGCAATCCTGACAGGATTCCAGATGCGCCAGCCGCGCCTGATACCGCGCTAAAATCTGCATCGTGTCATCCGTCGAACCGCCGTCCTGCACAAGATATTCAACGACCGGGTAATGCTGCTCAAACACGCTGTTCAATGTCCGTTCCAAAAACTGGCCATGATTCAACGATGGCGTCACGATGGAGACGAGCGATAGCGCTGTGTTCGAAGCCACCGGAGTTGCGCGATAGGATGCCGGAATATGCAGCGGGCGCGGCGGATACTGGCGCAACACGCCGAGCTTCGGTTGAACATGCCGCCGCCATTGCCGCAGCCGCGCTTGCTGAGAAATCGGAAGCAGCCGCTTCAGACAGGGGCGGAGATAATACACGTCACAGAAGCGGAACAAGGACTGCCGTGCCGCGATGAACTGCTGAATCATCGCCTCCTTTGCAATCAAATCCTGATGCTGCGCCTGAATGACGGCTTCTTTCTCCGCGAGTTCTCTTTCTTGAATGGCCAACTCATGCGTATAGTCCTGAATCATGCGGAGATGTTCTTCATACAACGGCAGCGTTTGTTGAGCAAGATAACGGAGCGAACACATGCGAATCCCAAGCTCGCGGCCCGCGTCGGAAAAGGTCGGATCGCATCGAACCGTCATCCATGAATCGCCGAGGCGTTGAAAAAAATCGGGCAACTCAAGCTGGACAACCGTCACCCCTGCCTGTTCGACGCGCTGCGTCGTTACGGTTTCGCCGCGTTGATTGAGAAACGTCAACGTCAGGGGATGACATTCCGGAGGCGCGGCGGATTCGAAATGCATCAGCAGCCGGTTCATGCTCTGGCGCGGATTGATCCGAATCTGCGCCTCGCGCCCCATCCAGGAATCCAAATCTAATCCATAGATTCGGATGTCGTCGTGCAAGTGCGGCCAGCGCCACGCCGGACGCACTTCAGGCGAGATCGTCGCGTCGTTCGCTGGAAATACGTTTGCCAGGCTAATCGGCGGAACGATTAAGCTCGGCTCATCCGTCTCTTCGGCAAAGCAACAATCTGCGCAGGGCCAGGGAACATTGACAATTTCTTCGCGCCAATTGGCGGTCAGAGGAATGCCAATCCCTTCGTAGCCGTTCGGAATGCAGGCGCAAGGATAGAGGCGGCCATAGGCATAGAGGACAAAATTCGCGCGGCGGCAGGGCGATGGGCGTCGCGCTCGCCGGGCGGTCGTCACATGCACGGTCGGCCCAGCCGGGCGTCCATCAATGTTTAACGCCGCGAACTGTTCGGTAATCGCCGCATTGTCAGGATAATGGCTGAGTAAAATGTCGTCAAAATAGCTCAGCAGGTCTTGATATTTGTCAAGATGATATCCATTGGTTTCCAAGGTAAGACTGCGACAGCCGAACCAGGTTTTCAACTGCGGGACAAGTTCGCGAAAATGCGGATGCAGCGTTGGTTCACCGCCTGTCAGACTGAGATGCTCGATCCCATACATATATTCAGCCGCATGCCGAACATAACTGAGCAGATACTGTTCAGGAACGCGAATGCCTGGAATGCTAGCGGCGCATTCCGGGCATTGGCGATTACACGCGGTATTCATCCATAAGAGCAACGCGCGAATGCGGCGCGGCGTCTCCGCGTAATCCTGCGCATTCCAGTAAGCAAAATAGTCAGGTGGGGCAGAGATATTCATGTGGTGGATTCCTGTTGATCGTTGACGATTTCAATTGCGACAATCGGCAATCCTAATTGTCTTGTCTCTCTTGAATGCGTTCGATTGATGGGCAAAGGCGCGCAGAGCAGAGCCAGCCATTGCTCTGGTGTGGCCTCAAACAGGGCTGGCGTCAACAACAAGCGTAACGTCGCTGTCGGCGTGTCGCACGTAATCTGTCGAATCGGCGTCAGATTGAAGAAAATCGTGAGATCGCAGGCCACATCTATTGACCGAACCGGAAGCAAACGAATTGTGACCTGATAGTTCGCGGGGGCAGCGTCAACCGGATTGCGGCCTCAGACGACGACCAGCGAAAAGGTTGGCAGGCGTATTGCTCAAGCCCATAAAAACCGAACAACTGCGTTCTCCCGATCTGGGCCATTTCATAGAGACCAGGTGACATGGGAACAACCTGTTCCGGCAGCCTGGCATGTTCTAAGAGGAATTTCACGCGGGTCAACGTGGTTGTTCGCTGCCAGTAATCTTGAAATGCCCGGTACATCCGGTCGGAATGGAACCACCACAGATAGCAGCGCGCTTTGGCGCATGCCACGCGCCACGCTTCGAGCCACAGGCGCGAACGATTACGCGTCAGTTCTGCGAACAGCACGGCGAGATACGCCTGGAAGGTAGCCTGCCAACCGCGTAAGGTTGCGGTATGTCCCTGACGCGCTCCTAACGCGCTCCAGAGAATCCGCCTGAGCAGCCTGATGGTTGGTGTTATATTCCCCCGCAGTTCATCCCATTCCGGCGGCGCACCGAAAAACCGTTCGCAAAATTCACAGGGACGTTCCATTCTGAGTAAACATTCACCTTCAGTAAATTCGCGAATAAAGGTATCAAACTGTGACAGGTGTTGGTCATAGTCGTGCCGGACACAGACCTCAGGCGCATACCCCAGACGATACCCCTTGACGTGGAGAGTTGCGGCAAACAGCCATTCGGCAAACCGCCCATAGCGCGCTTCAAAACCGCCTGCCGCAAGATAGATGCTGCGGCGGATGCCGAAACCGCCCATAATGACTTTTCCCCAATGCCCCTCCTGTGACCAGATTTTCCACCCCTCTTCGAACATGCGTCGTTGCAGTCGCGCTATCCGGTTACGGCAGAGCGGGAGATTCTTGGCGCAAAATCCATCATGCGGCTGGGCTCGGGAATAAGCGATGATTTCCGAAACCGCATTCGGCGCGGCGAGACAATGGGGTTCGGTGAAAAAGAGATACTCCGCGCTGGCCTGTCGCGCGCCAATATCGTATTGTTCGATTTCACAGCGTGTTGTGACTGACAGCAGCCGATCCTGCGGTCGTAACATCACGCGCAACGAGTTTTCGAAGGGCTGAACGGTTTCATCAACGATTAAGATTGTTTCGAACAGCGTGGGGTCGCACGTTTGCTGGTTGATCCAACTGGCGACCGCATCAAGCGCCAGACCGTGATGATCGCCCATCGCCAGAATAATCGCCACCCGCGGATTTTGCAAAGGGACGATAGAATTAGACATAGCGTAACGACACCACCCGAATGCCCAATTCCCGGCGATCTGGATTGTTTGCATCAAGTTGGTGCGGCCTAAATGTTGGAGAACAACGCACAGTCAGCCAGACCTCGCCGCAAGTGGCGTCGAACTGCCGGAGGGGGATGAACGCTTCTCCCTGACCGGGCTGATTGATGTGCGTTGTCTGTATATTTACACCCTGAGCATCTTCGAAGATCAGGCGTAGTGGATGCAAATGCAGCGGCGCATGGGATTCAAATACGAATTTCAGAGAGGTGATACCTTGTTGCGGACGGAGACGAATTTCCGCCTGGCATCCCATCCAGGAGTCCAATTCTAAGCCGTACATGGCGATATCAGGGCGTAATTTAGGCCATCGCCATGCTGACCGAACGTCAGAACCCATATCCTCTTGTTGCTGTAATGGTCGCGTTGATGACACGTCAATTAATTGCGATAATTCGTCTCCCGATCCTTCTTCCGCAAAAAAACAGTCAGTGCAAGGTAAAGGAGCATGCAAAATTTCTTCGCGCCATTGGGTCGTCAACGGAATCCCCAAATCCTCATGGCCGCAAGGCGTACCACAACACGGGTACACTTTCCCATAGCTATATCGAACCGCATTCAACCGAAAACACGGAATTGGATGCCTGGCTCGGCGCACGGTAGCAACATGCAAGGTGGTGGTTGGCGACCGGCTATCTTTGAAATATCTGGCGAGAAATTGCGCCTGCTGCTGGTTATGCGGAAAATGACTCAACCAAATCTCATCAAAAAAGTGCAATACATCTGCATATTCAATGAGTTTAAGTAATTATGAATAACTTTCTTGAAGTTTTTGGACGTGAATACGCTTATTATTCACTGATGTTACGCAGCGCCGCCGACAATTCCCCTCCTGGGAGGGGCAAGGGGTGGGTTCGTCCGT
>DF820461.1:77342-79732 GCA_000739515.1 Candidatus Moduliflexus flocculans | reverse complement strand
TCGTCCGTGAGTGATTGCTCGTGTCAAGAACCCACCCCCAACCCCTCCCCGGAGGGGAGTGTGCGGTTATTCGTCTCGAATCGGCTGCGTAACATGAGATATTCAAAGAGAGTCGGCGTGAGGTAGCCAATCGTGGTAAAATAGACGGTTGCATTCTCTTCTGTGCGTGAGGTGATGGTCAGGAACACATCGCGAACAATGCGATTCACTGCTTTGGTTTGAGGTGATGTGCGCTCTCCGATTTTCGGGGGTAACTGCACGTTCATAAGTCCTGCTAACGTAAGAGCAATCATTCCGCTGAAAAGGAGCGATTGAGGGAACGGATTTTTTTGATCATTTTGGAGCAGATTACGCAGAATAATTACCGTCTCAAAAAACAATAAAAAATAGAAGATCGCACCTGTGAATTGCGTCTGAGCATTCGCGGTAACAATGCCCCAGGAAAGAAACGTCATTCCAGTAAGAATGCCAATCCGGACGGTCTGTTCTTTTTTACAATACAACAGATGAAGAAGACCACCGACAACAAGGACGGCGCTTATAAGATATACATGGCGTCCTAACATCACTTGTCCGGCATATCCTTTCAAATACAACATCCATCGATCTGCGCCATGATATGCCCATAAGTCTCTGTTAATCACAAGATTTCTAAAGGTATATTTAAGATGATAAGGAAGATGAAATCCGTGATACGGCAACACCCAGAGAAAAAGAACGGCGAACCGTTTCCCGATATGCGCGACGATTGATAAGAAGCAAGATGGATCGGCGAGCAGCCATCTTTCACAGATCGCAACTCCGCACAGCGTTGTCGTAAACATCAACAGCGTGAATGGCAATACAGAGGGTTTGGTCACAAAAGCAGCAGCAAAGCAGAGTAATCCAGGAAAATGCCGGGAGAGATTCGATGAGAGAAAAGGGCGCGTGGTAAATAATACGATCCCCATCCCGACCAATAGACCATTGGCTAAGTCTGGGCGAAATTCATGAACAATCATCGCTGAAAATGGAAACGTTAATGTAAATATCAACCATAATATTTTCCACCTTAATGCGAGATCGCCCAGGAGATAATCAACGCAGCCTAAGAAAACGAAAATAATAAAGGCGTTTCCAAGATACGGTGCCCAATCATGGATACCAAAAATCGCAAAGCAACATGCGCTGAGCCAAATAGAAAACGGCGAATGGAGCGGGCGGTGAAAATAATCCCGTAAAATAGCAATTATGCCCCCTTCATAAAAAATTCTTAGCTTATGCGCTCCTTGCAGAAAATATGAGACATCATCATAACTGCATGGAAGGGTTAATCTTCCATAATTAAAAGAATATTGAATGATAATCGCTGTAAATAGAATGGATAAAACGCTCCATATCGCGATATGGAGTAAAATTCTCCCAGGTTCGACGAATAACCTACTCTTTTGAACATCTATCATTGTTCTTTAGATCGCCTCTGTCGCGTCATGCTGAAGTTTTTGATTGACATAGATTCCACAACCCAGCGCGACGCAGAGCCAGAATGTCATTGCCAACCATTCTTCGAGCGCTGGAAGTTGCCGATTGAGCAGGACATCGCGCATCGAACGCAAATACATATACGGCGGGTTCAGCCAGAGCCACGCCCGCAACGATGGCGGAATCACGGTTTCAGGATACACCACCGGCAACGTCCACATCCAGAGCGGCAAAATCGCCTGAACGATTTGCTCGACATCCGGGAACAGCGCTCGCAGGTGCGCTAACGCTAACGCCAGACCGAACGCCAGCAATTGCAAGGCGAGCAGGACGCCGGGGAATGCGATGACGGACCAGCCGAGATCATTGCCGAGCCACATGCTGATGGGCAACAGCAAGAGATAGTACAGAAACAGCATCAGCGTGCCGGTCACGCAGATTTTGGCGACAAAGACTTGCGGCGGAATCGCTAACCGTTTCAAATAGCGGGCGTGTTCGATAAACGCATTGCTGCCGCGTTGAATGGTGTCGGTAAACGCGCGCCAGGCGAGCAGCCCGGAGGTCAGATGGAGCACATAGCCCCCTCCTTTTGCGCGTTGCGGAAAAATCCAGGAGAAAATGAGGGTGTACAACAGAATGGTGACAAGGGGATGAATCACGTTCCAGAAAATCCCCATCCCGGTGCCAGCGTAATGGTAGCGTAGTTCATTCCAGGCGTTTCTCCAGATATACCGACGATAGGATAGCAGCGCCGAAAACATAGAAATTTTTCACGTAACTACACAGGCATCATATTCTGATAAAATTTTACTTGATTTTAGTCAAGAAACACGAGTATAAAAATGTTCTATGGAAACACCTGTCATTGTCGTCTCTACCATTGAAGATCTGCCGCAAGCCCTTCGGATGATCGAAGACCTGTTGGGGGG
>DF820461.1:53359-76110 GCA_000739515.1 Candidatus Moduliflexus flocculans | reverse complement strand
CGTCCCGTTTGACAACAATCTCGCCGAACGCGATCTCCGCATGATCAAAGTCAAACAGAAGATTTCGGGTACCTTTCGTTCTCCAGAGGGTACCCGCGCATTCTGTCGCATTCGTGGCTTTATTTCAACGATCAAAAAACAGGGGAAGAACGTCCTTGAAGCCTTGACAAACACCTTCAAGGCTCTCCCCAATACAACATAGGCTGTGTAGTTACTTTTTCACAATATATTTGAAGGATCAACAGAAAGGAATCAGTCAGGATGCTTCTGATTCAAGCGTCCATTCGTTGTCAAGAAAATGTTCTGAGCCTTCCTTGTTCATGCGAACTTTTCATGTAATTTTGTTGACATTTCTTCAGAGATTTTTGTTATTGCGAATTTATGAATAATATGATTGAAATTCTTATTGTTAACAATCATCGCGATCAGGCCGACGCGCTCCGGGCGCTGTTGGAGCGCAGCGGGTACGAGGTGTGCGTCAAGCATGATGGCAAGGATGCGCTTGAGACGATTCGCCGCCGTCAGCCGACGATGGTAATCAGCGCGATTACGATGCCGGAAATGGATGGCTATGAGCTTTGCCAGCGCGTCAAGGCGGATGACGCCTTGAAAGAGATTCCGGTCATCCTGCTGACGCCGCTCTCTGACCCGCAAGATATTATTCGCGGCATGGAAAGCGGCGCCAACAATTTTGTCGTCATTCCCTACGAAGAAAAATTTCTCCTGTCCCGCATCCGCTATATCCTCGCCAATCAAGAACTGCGGAAAATGACCAAATCCGAAATGGGAATGGAAATTTTTTTCGGCGGCAAAAAATATTTTTTCACGCCAGACCGCATTCAAATTATTGACCTGCTCCTTTCCACTTACGAAACAGCGGTTCAAAAGAATATCGAATTAGAAAAAACGCGCGTCAATTACTTAGCGCTGCTGGAAACCAGCGCGGATGCGGTCGTCGTCGTTGATCAACATCAGGTCGTACAATTCGTGAATCCGGCGGCAGAACGGCTATTTGATTGTTCAGCGCAGGCGTTATTGAATCAGCCGTTCGCTTATCCGGTTCAAGCAGACACCACGACCGAATTACACATTTCTCACCGCGATGGCAGCGTGGCGATTGCGGAAATGCGCGTCACACAAACGGATTGGCGCGAAGAACGGGCGTATTTAGCCACGCTTCGCGACATTACGCAGCGCAAAAAGGCAGAAGAGGCCGTGCAGCAACGCAACCGCCAGTTGTCGCTGCTCAATCACGTCAGCCAGATGTTTTCCTCCTCGCTGGAATTACACACGGTCATTGAAACAGTGTTAAAGGAAGTACAAACGCTCCTGAACGCTTTTTCCGTCTCGCTCTGGCTGCTGGAATCTGACACGCGCGAGTTGGTCTGCAAACACGCCAAAGGGCCTGGATGCGACGCGCTGATTGACATGCGGCTGCGCGTGGGACAGGGCTTAACTGGCTGGGCGGCGCAGCAGAATCAAACGTTGCTGATCGCAGATACCTGGAACGATGCGCGGCATTTCAAACAGGTTGGGCAGCAGGCGCAGGAAACCAGCCGCTCGATGCTCAGCATTCCGCTTCGCAGCAAGGGGCAGGTGATCGGGGTGTTGAACCTGACCAATCCGAATATCGGCCATTTTACCGAACAGGATGTGACGCTTCTTGAGCCAATCGCCGCCGCCGCCGCGACCGCGCTTGAAAATGCCCGGCTTTATACGGAAGCCCGCCGCGAAATCACTCGCCGCGAAGAAATGGAAGAGGAACTGCGTCAGGCGAAATCTGTGGCGGAACAGGCGAATCAATCGAAAAGTGTGTTTCTCGCCAGCATGAGCCACGAGCTCCGCACGCCGTTGAACGCGATCTTAGGATTTTCGCAATTAATCGCTCGTAGCAAGCGGCTGGACCCGTCCGAACAAGAAGACTTAAATATCATCATTCGCAGCGGCGAACACCTGCTCACGTTGATTAATCAGGTGCTTGATCTCTCAAAGATCGAAGCGGGCAGAATGATCGTCAATTCGAATGAAGTTGATCTTCATCGCCTCCTGCAAGACCTTACCGATCTGTTTAGCCTGCGGGCGCGCGAAAAAGGGTTGCGCTTAATCGTCGAATGCCCGCCCAATATTCCGCATTTTATTATCTCAGACGAGGTCAAACTGCGGCAAATCCTGATCAATCTGCTGAATAACGCCATCAAATTCACGAAAAACGGCAACGTGACGTTGCGTGTGTCCCAATCCTCCTATCAACAAGCGGACATTGAGCCATCGGCATCGCAGAACGTCCTGCAATTTTCGATTCAGGATACCGGGCCGGGCATATCTCAGGCCGAGCAAGAAAAATTATTTCAACAATTTGTTCAGACGACCAGCGGGCAAGCGCTTCAAGAAGGCTCAGGGCTTGGCCTGGCAATCAGCCGAAAATTTACTGACATGCTTGGCGGACATATCCACGTGATCAGCGTTCCTGGAGAAGGTTCAACGTTCCATATCACGATTCCGATGCAGATATGCGACACACCGCCAAAGGAATCTGTCACCCAGCATGTGGTGGCGTTAGCCCCCGGCCAGCCTCGTTATCGTGTTCAGATCGCTGATAACAATACAGAAAATCTGCGCTTGCTCACAGCCTTGCTTCAACCGCCGGGGTTCGAACTCTTTGTCGCGGATACGCTGGACAATTGGGATATATGGGAGCCTGACATCATCCTGTTCGATCCGGTCGTGATTGGCTATGATGCGATCAAACGCATTAAGACCGATCCGAGAGGACAGCGCATTCGCATCGCCGCGCTTTCGGCCATTCCATTTGAAGAGGAACGTCAGACCGCATTGGCCGCCGGATGTGATGATTTCTTGCGAACGCCGTTTTACCCGAACGACTTATTCGCGCTGCTCCAGAAACATCTCGGCGCTCAGTATCTCTATGAAAACGCAAGCCCACAACCGCCGCTGAAAGAAGAGGAACACGAGATGTCGGCGTCTGACGAATACGCGCAAGAGATTCCGCCTGAGTTGATCGAGCGGTTGAAATATGCCACCAACCTTGCCGATATCGTCATGTTGACCACTGCCATTGATGATATTGGCCAACACGACGACACATTCGCGTCGTCACTGCGCGTGTTCGCGCATGACTTCGACTATGCCCGCATCGTTGACGCGCTAAAACAGTATGACGCAAAGAATAAGTCTTGACTATTTTTTTGAGTTCTGACAAAAGAAATGAGGTTGTAGAGACACCGCAGAGAGAATAATAATCTATTCATCCATCAAAGGAGGATATTTCTTATGAAACGACGAAATCTACTATGGGGAGCAGTCGCACTCATCGCAAGCTTGAGCATGCTTGCCGGATGCTCTGACAGCGATAATCCTATTTCTGCGCTGCTTTCCGATATTTCCGTCTCGGTCAATGCGTTAAATTTCACCGCTGCCGTGAATGCCAGCCAATTTCAAACGGTGACGATCAAGAATTTAGCCACGGAAAATGTGACGGTTGAGCGCGTCACCTCAACGAATGACGCCTTTAAAGTCGGCGGATACGTCACCGATCAGACGTTGATTCCGTTAGAATTGCCGGTCACTATTGAACCAAGCGGAGCGCGGGTCGTGTATATCGGGTTCTATCCGACCGAAGCCAAAACCTATGTCGGCAAATTAGTGGTTGAAGGCACCGACACGCAAGGCTCGCCAGAGACCGACATCGTCGAATTGACTGGCGTCGGTCGTTCTACCAGCAATTGACAATCATCTAAAACACCCTTCAACCGCCCTGTTAGAGAATTCCTCATCAACAGGGCGGTTTGCTCTTACTGACGCTATGTTGCGTTTTTCGGCAGCGTGATGAGGACAGTCGTGGCTCCTGGCTCGCTTTCGATAACGAGCGTCCCACGATGTTCTTCAATAATTTTTCGCGCAACATACAGCCCAAGTCCCGCGCCGGCTTTGCGGCATTTTGTCGTAAAAAACGGCGCAAAAATCTGCCCGCGGATTTCCGCTGGGATGCCATGACCGGAATCGGTAAATCTGACGGTGACATGCGCGTCCTGCTGCGCGACGTGAATGGCGAGCGAGCCAGGCTTGCCGCCGACCGCCTCGATCGCGTTGCGAATGAGATGCCGCCAGGCGAGCATCAATCTTGACGGCTGACACGGAATGGCTGGGATCGGGTCGTATTGCCGCGTCAATTGAAGGTGTTTCGTCAGTTTCAGGGCATTAAACAGGCTGACGACCGCGTCAATGCCATCTGTCACTATCGCTTCGCTCCATTCATCCGATAGGATCTCTGGATAGGCCGACAATTTCAAGGCCGCTGTAATGCCTGCGATTCGGTCAAGCGCGGTCTGAACGCCACGCGCACTATAAAATAAACTGGCGAGATTATACGCAGTTTGAAGGATTTTCTTGCAGGTTGGCGAGCGCAACAACGACAGCCACGACTCAATCCCATTATGAATACCAATTTCCACAAGCGTTTCGGCAATTTCATCCGCCTCGTCAATTTCATGTTCCTCCAAAAAACGACAAATCTCGCGAGTCAATTTCCGCTCTTCACTGGTGCTGAGGTGATGTGTATATTGCCAGGCGCGTTCGACTAAACGCCAGAATTGCGCGTGATGATCGGGCGACAGCATCGGCAGGTCTTGTTCGACCTCTTCGCGCAAAGCGTGGAGCGCATGAATATTATTCGCCGCGCTCGCACGAATCGAACTCAACGGGCCGTTGATTTCATGGACAATATCCGGCATAAACGCGCCTGAGGCGGCTAATTCTGACAATTTGATCAAATGGGCGCACAACCATTCATTCGGTTCGAATTCTTCGAACAGGTTGGCATTGATTGACGGGGCAAGGACGCGATCGCTCACAACATTGTCTCCTTCGTTGAATGGGTTAAATTGCCGGATGTTTCAGATAAAGAGAACTGTACACGATTCGTGATGATTGTGTCAAATGAAAAGTACTTCCGGGAAATAAAGCAATCATCTGCGCCACGATCATTCTTCCGTCCTTCGCGAGCCTTAAACCGCGCACTGCGTTTGATACGCAGAGAGCGAACGAGCGATGCCCATGCTCTGCTCAATCACGCGCGCATCATCCGAGGACAGTTGGTAAAGCTGGTAAATCAGCGCATCTAACTGCGCGTCAGCCTGTTCGCGGCCGTCATGCCCATGAAGCAATTGCTCGACAAGCGCCACGACCTCTCGCTGCTGCTCAGGCGTGGCGGGTTTAATGGGAAGCTGCCGCAGATTCATCAGTTTCACCTGCGAAAAGACCTGCCCGGTTTCGAACACGAACTTGCGATAATAAAACGACAACAGCGTCGAATTCAACAATCCTAATAGATATTTCAGGTCGAAATCGCCCACGCCCGCCCGCAACACGGTGGTATGCAGCGAATTGGTCACATAATGCTGCCCATCGTCGAGCGCGGCAATAATGCGATCCGCAGTCTGCCGCGTTAAAATTTTCGGCGCATTCAGCGACAGCAGATGTCCCCAGCGAATCACATCTCCTTTCGCCTCAAGCGAGCGGTCATAGCGCACAAACAGCCCTCCCCAATTCAGCCAGTATCGCCCGATATTTTTGCCGGTCAACACCTTTTTGCATTGCGCATCCACCGGCTCGGAAACAATCAATTTCTGTTTGGCATTGCCCGGGTTGACCCCATCGTGGCATTCGCAAATATCGCCTAATTTCGGGCTGTCCGCCGCGATTTTTTCCAACAATTCGAAGGTCGACTTATCAATCGAAACGGAAAAACGATGAAATGGCGCGGAATCAAAACGACGCTGCGGAATGCGAATGCCAGCATGACTCGCTTGCAATGCGGGTGATGCATCCGGCGGCGCGACGTGACATTCGATGATCTGCGCCTGCCGTTTCGCCGCCTCATCCTGGCGTTGCAGCAACAAGATGCAATTTTCCACAAACGCTTGAGGAAACAGCCGTTTCGTATCGAGAATGTGCGTAAGAGCGGCGCGTTCTAACAAATGCACCCGCAACGGCTCGAAATACAATTGCGTCAGCAGCGTGTTCGGCACGATCATGCCGAGCGCGCCATCAGGCGCTAACAAATCGAGGCCGCGTTCGAGAAACAGCGCAAACGTATTCGGTTTATACGCCGCTGAGCGATAGGTGGCATATAATGCGAGGCGTTCCGGTGGAGTGCGCAGGCGATTGACGACGATATACGGTGGATTGCCGACAACAGCGTCGTATTGCAGGGTAAACAGTTCGTGGCACGGCGACGACGGTTCATGTTCCCAGCGAATCAATGCGTCGGCGCAAAACACATTCATCTGCTTGACGCGGCAGGTCGGCTCGCGACGCCGCGCCTTGAGCAGAAGATTAACGCGGGCTAATTCACACGCCAGCGGATCGCAATCAATCAAAAAAAGCTGCCGCTCAAGAATATGCGCGGCGATAGACTCCGGTTGCTCGCGTTCAGGCTGATTTTGCCAGAGATCATATATGCGGTCGAACGCTTGCAGCGCAAATGCCCCGGCGCCGCAGGCTAAATCGAGCAATCGAAACGACGGCGTCGAACGGCTTTTTCGCAGTAATGCGAACGTTTGCCCGACAATAAAAGCCGCAATCGCTTCCGGCGTGTAAAATCGGCCATGCCGCCGCTGTTCGCGCTGTTCCTCAAAATATTGAGAGAGCCAGCCAAGCAGGTGATCCTCGCGCCACTGTTCAGGCGTGATCGTGTCGGTCAAGAAACGGCGCAGCAGAAAAAACGTCGCCGAAGACGGAAAAAACGAATCAGCGGCGCGAACTTCTCGAAAGACCTCACAGGTCTTCAAGACCTGTGAGGTCTGCGCGTAAAAAATTCCAGGATTCGCCTCCTGCCAGGGTAAAACAGCAAGATGGCCGGAGACTTCGAGGCAGCGCAGGATCGCAAGTTCCAAAAACCACGCTTTTGCGGCGTGCGCGGCGGCCTGTTCATCGTCAAACAGGCGACGCGCATCCTGTTCCAACGCCCGACGACATGCTTTCACGGCTGCAAGGAGGCGATTGCGGACTGGCATACGATATAGAAACCTCACAGGTTTTAAAAACCTGTGAGGTTTATGTGGTTGAAATGCCGCGACTTATAAGCAGTTCGTCATAGAGTCGTTCGATCTCTTGCGCTAAGGTCGCGATGTGATATTTCGGATAGACGGTGTCGCGGCCAACGAGTCCCATCTGGCGGCGTTCTTCCGGCGAGCGCCGCAGCAGATCGCAGAGCGCGTCCGCGAAGGCGCGGCTATCTTTCGAAGGAACTAACAGGCCAGAACGCTCATGCTGCACGAGGTCGCCGACACCGCCGACATTCGAGGCGACCGCCGGTTTTCCGGCGGCTAATCCTTCGATCAGCGTGACCGGCAAGCCTTCGTTCAGCGATGACAACGCGATAATATCGAGATCAGCGTAAATTTCAGGCAAATCGCGGCGAAAGCCTAAAAAAATGACGTTCTGCCGAATATTCAGTTTGTCAGCGCGCGCTTCCAGTTCTTCCCGCAGTTCGCCGTCGCCAATAATTAAAAAACGGGCGTTCGGAAAGAACTGCGCTACGATTTGCGCAGCCTCCAGAAAATAGACATGCCCTTTCACCGGCACAAGCCGCGCCACAATGCCGATCAGTGGCACATTGTCGCCGACCTGCAATTCTCTGCATAATGTGCCGCGCAATCTGTCACATTCCACAAAAGGCTGCAATTCCAGCCCCAACCCAATCTGACGCACTTTTTCCGGCGTGCCGATGCCATAACCGAGAATTTCCTGGCGCTGTTTCGGGCTGATGGTGATAATCGCGTCGCTGAATTTCGCGAGCGTTCGCTCGATGCCGAGGAATATCTGCGTTTTGCGCGGGCTGAAGTAGCTATGGAAGACATGGCCGTGAAAGGTATGCACGAGAATCGGCACGCCCGCGAGTTTCGCGGCGAGACGGCCTAACATCCCGGCTTTGGCCGTGTGCGTATGCACGATGGTCGGGCGAAGCTGGCGCAGCAGTCGGAAAATTTTCCAGAAGGCAATCGGATCGTCCTGCCAGCGAATCTCGCGGCCAAGTTCAGGAATAAACCGGGGCGTGACGCCGCGCTCATCTGCGAGATAAATCATGTCCCCTTCAGACGGCGACACTGTGCCGGTAATCAGCGTCGAGGCAAACCGCGCCGGATTCAAAAGCTGTGTCAGCAAAATCGTGTGAATGGCTGGCCCGCCGACATTCAGACGGGCGATTAAACGGGCGACTGGAATCATATATAGGATCGCGTTATTGATGAGTTAAATCATGATGAGGAAATCTTCGATAAACACGTAAACAGCCTGAGTTGGTGTTTTTTGTGCAAAATTTGTCAATCTTTTTTTGAGGTTATGCCGAGCTTGCCAATATAACCAATAAAAAAAGCGAGGAAATCCTCGCCCTGTTTGGCAGAGAAGAAGTATCAGCGTTCCTTTAGTTCAAGTTGTTCCAATTCGCGTTCCATCTGCGTTCGAAACTCGCAGGCCGCTTGAAACGCTTCTTCTTCGGAATTGTAGTGATGCACATAAAACGTTTTATTTTTGGGATGGCAGCGTTCTGGCACCCAACAGACCTGAAAACAACGCTGTGGCTTGCCGTTTCTCGACCGCTTAAAACTCAGACTAACACCGATGCGCCCGGTTTTGTTATTTTTCGGAAGCGTTCTCAAAAACCTCGGCGGAACAGGATTCGGGCGATCTTCCTCGGCAACCGGATAACTATTTCGCCAAAGCCGCGCCTGTTCTAAGGCGGCTTCTCGTCCGCCAAGTTTTTTATCGCTGAAAAGTTTAGCGACCACTCTTTTATGCGAGAGGTACACCCGCGCCAACCAGCCGTGCGTATGCTTGTGATCTACGCGGCTGATGCCGCGCCATTCAGTCGGATTCATTGATAACATATATTTCACCATGATTTGATACAACATGTAAGACAACTGGCTATAAAACGACGATAATGTTTCAAATTCTGAAATATCATTGAGTGTTCTCGTAAATTTGTCAATTCTTTTTGGGGTAAATATTTCCCATTTTTTATAACTGCTGCATTTATTCCTCACAAAAAAACAGGGCGAGAAATTCCTCGCCCTGTTATGTTGCCAACACGCCAGAATCATCAGCGTTATTCTTTTGCGCAAGCCTCATTATGCGGCAAGCAGTTGGCTCGTTTCTTTCATTTGAGCAATCACATTCACGCCGAACGGGCAACGTTCCATACAGACGCCGCATTCGATGCAATCGGAAGCATTCGCGGGAAGAGCGCAATACGCGGCTCGTACCTCGGAGTTGAGTTCTTGCTGCGCCAATTGGAATAACCGGAGCGTTTCGCCAATATCAACGTTCGACGGACAGGGGAGACAATGGTTGCAATGCACGCAACGCCCGGTATTGTATTGTTTAAAATCGGGGAGCAGCGCAGCATACGCTTTTTGCTGGGCACTTGCGTTGAGATAGGCGAGGGCGGCGTCTAAGTGCTCAATATTCGCGCACCCCGGCACAACGCACGCGACGCCTGTCTGTTCAAGAATATACGCCAGACATTGCACCGGCGTAATTGGCGCGGATTTGACAAATTTCGCCGAGGCATTCGCCATCTGCGCACTGCCGGAAATATAACTATTTGCCTCGAACTCGCGTTCTTCTCGCAGCAAATTTCCCCCGGCATACGGTTTCATCGCCACCAATCCAACCTGATGCCTGACACAGGCTTTGAATAACGCCTCTCGCCCCGGCATGACGTGATTGGTGAAGTTGATCGGAAAGAGCAGCACGTCAATCTCGCCACTTTCGACAGCCTGACGGGATGTTATCGTATTATGGCCGCTGAATCCAATAAAACGGGTTTTCCCTTCCGCTCGAAATCGTTTCGCCATGTCTAATAAGCCGCCGGGTTTCATCAGTTCGTCGTAATCGTCCTGAGTATCGCTGTTATGCAGGAAAAGAATATCAGCAAACTCCGTTTGATAACGCGCAAGAAAATCGAGGAAAAAATATTCGCATTGCTGCGGATCGCGAATGCGCATGTATTGCCCGCTGCTGTCGGCGGCAGCCCCCAAATGCGCGGCGAAAATCGCCTTGTCGCGGCAGTTTTGAAATGCGACGTGCATATTTTCGCGAAATTCCGGCTGCGCAAAAAACAGATCGAAATAGTTGACGCCGTTGCTGATGGCATGATGAATCACGTCAACAATATGCTGCTGCGGCCGATTGATGAGGTATTCTGTTCCCAGGCTGATGACGCTGACATCAAGCCCGGTCTTTCCAAGTGTTCTATATTCCATGAATGCTCTCCTTCTTGCTCATATAGCGCTATTCAGAATGATTTGACAGAGAACCCCTCACGGGTCTCAACGCCCCATGAGGGGTTTGGGATGAATAAGTTACAGCATTATGCGCGATCATTGAACAGACCAGTCAGACACCTTCAAGGTGTCTGACAGGTCTCGTTCCGTTTAATGCAAGTGAATAACGCTATATCACTTATGGTTTGGAAAATAAAAAACGGGCGAAGAATTCCCCTCGCCCGTGTGCTGACCGCCGCGCTCGATTTATTTGGCGTGGCCGTGACCGTTGTTGCCGTGACCGCTGGCGGCGCGTAATTGCTCCAAATCAGCTTTCAGGGATTGATGCAAAAGATGAAGGTGATTGCCTTTGATCATCAACAACGTGATTAAGCCGAAAACCAGGAATTCCTGCACTAAAACAATCATGCATTCGGCTAAATTCAAATCCGGAATCAGAATCGCGCTGACGCCGACGCAGAGCGTGGCAAGATAGATAAAAATCACAGTCTGGCGCACCGACATCCCCATTTTTACTAACCGATGCGAGAAATGGCAGGTGTCGCCGACAAATAGCGGACGTTTCTCTTTCCAACGAATGATCATCACGGAAAACGTATCGAACAGCGGCACGCCAAGCACGAGAAGCGGCACGACAACCGGCAATTGCGAAACGCTGTGCGTCGTGACATACGAGTTCGACACGGTCAGTGTCGCAATCATAAAACCGATAAACAGACTGCCAGCATCTCCCATAAAAATTTTCGACGGATTAAAATTATACCGCACAAAACCTAAAATGCTGCCTGCCAGCGTCAAAAACAGCAGCGCGGAAAAGTATTGTCCTTGCCGGATGGTCAACGCCGCCAAAATCAGCGAGATAATCGCCGCCACGCCGCTGCTGAGTCCATCCATATTATCTAACAAGTTGAACGAATTCGTAATGCCAATGATCCACAGCATTGTCACCAGAATGTTTAAGATCGGATGCGGCAAAAACTCGATGCGGATACCGCTGGACACGACAATCGCCGCCGCAATCGCCTGGACGGCAAATTTCCATTTGTACGAAAAACCGACGCCGCGAATATCGTCCACTAACCCTAAAATAAAAATTATCGTGGCGCTGACAATCAGAGCGATAAACTCTGGCAACACGTTCGCAATAACACGCAACTGGCTCTGCAAATGGCGCTGATACGTTGGGAAAAATGACAACTGTCCCGTTTTGGCTAACGCGATCATCGCAAAACCGGCGAAAATCACCGTCATGAACGCGAGGAAAATCGCACCGCCGCCTAACAGCGGGTGAACGTTTTTATGTGTTTTATGAAAACCGGGATGATCAAGAATATCAAAGCGGAACGCCAGTCGAATCATGACTGGAACAAGCAGGAAGGAGAGCAGCAAGGCACCGGTAAACGCGCCAACATAACCTATCCATTCTGTCATAGATTGTATCGCGCGTATCGCAACTGGCGAAAATGACGCGGTCGCAATACGCGCAACTCCTTAGCGATAAAACGCCTGAATGGTTTCAATGACATAATCCTGCTGCGCTTGCGTCAGTTCAGGATAAACCGGCAGGGCAATCGCTTCCTTCGCGGCCTGTTCGGCGGCGGGGAAATCGCCCTCCTGATATTTCAATTCGCGGTAACATTCCTGAAGATGCAACGGAATCGGATAATAAATGGCATTGCCAATCTCTTGCTGATTTAACGCTGCCTGCAATTCATCCCGTTTTTCCGCTCGCAACACGTATTGATTGTAAATCGGCACGTTTCCTGATGCCGTGGCCGGCGTCTGCACGCCAGCGACTTTTTGGAATGCCTTCGTGTAATAGTCGGCATGTTCGCGCCGCGCCGCGCTCCAGCTATCCAAATGTTTCAATTTCACGCGCAACACCGCCGCTTGCAGCGCATCCAACCGACCATTAATGCCGATCATCGTATTCCGGTATTTATCCGCGCCGCCATGCTGCCGGAGTTGTTTGACGCGCGTTGCCAGCGCCTCGTCGTTCGTCGTGACTAATCCGCCGTCACCGAAGCCACCGAGATTTTTGGACGGGAAAAAACTGAAGCAGCCGAAATCGCCCATTGTCCCGGCTTTCATCGGCTTTTTACCGCCAAGCCCGGCGTATTCCGCGCCAATCGCCTGCGCCGCGTCCTCAATCACGAGAATCTTGTATTGTTTTGCCAAATCGAGAATCGGCTTCATATTCGCGCATTGCCCGAACAGATGTACCGGAATAATCGCTTTGGTGGAATTCGTAATTTCGTCTTCGATCATTGCCGGATCAATATTGTAGGTAACCGGGTCAATATCCACAAACACGGGAATCGCGCCAACTCTGGAAATCGCGGTCGCGGTGGCAATAAATGAATACGGCGTCGTGATGACTTCGTCCCCTTCGCCGATTCCGGCGGCCATCAACGCCAACAGCAGCGCGTCTGTCCCGGATGACACGCCAATCGCGTATTTTGCGCCGCAATAGGCGGCAATTTCTTGTTCAAATGCTGCGACTTCAGCGCCGAGGATAAATTGCTGGCTTTCAATCACGCGCTCCACGACCGGGCGGATTTCATCCCGAATCGTTGCGTATTGCGCCTGTAAATCAAGTAACGGTACTCGCATAGTATTCCTATAAATTCCAATAATGATGGGTTTGTTAATATTGACACATTCGTCAGGATTTTGTTGAGATTCTTTTACAAAAGAACAGGGGAGTCTTGTCAAGGAATTATCTAAGGTTAGAAAAAGTTTCCGGCTCTTGACTCCAAAACGTCACGGCACTATAAGGAGAGTATCACATCATGACGCCATTGGTCGTGTGCGCGGTCGCACATCATCTCTGGCGCGGAGGTTCATTCTATGAAAATCATGCGTATATTGATTATGCTCGCCGTTGTTGTTGGCATGAACCTGCTGACATATCAGGCGATGAGCGAAAATACACGCTCCGAAAAAACGGAGAAAGGAGAGCAACCGATGAGCGAAAAAACATTAAAGGAAAAATTGACGCCGCTCCAATATCAGGTCACGCAGCAATGCGGCACGGAGCGCCCGTTTGATAACGAATATTGGGACAACAAAAAACCTGGAATTTACGTGGACATCGTGTCCGGCGAGCCGTTGTTCAGTTCGCTCGACAAATTCGATTCCGGCACGGGCTGGCCGAGTTTTACGCGCCCGCTGAAGTCTGAAAATATCGTCGAAAAAACGGACAAGAGTTTTATGATGACGCGGACGGAAGTGCGCAGCAAAGGCGCGGATTCGCATTTAGGCCACGTCTTCCCGGACGGCCCGCAGCCGACCGGCCTGCGCTACTGCATCAATTCCGCGTCATTACGTTTTATTCCTGTTGACAAACTGGAAGAAGAAGGCTACGGCGAATTCAAAAAATTGTTCGAACAGGCCGCGCCCAAAGAGCAAGCGTCATCGGACAAGAATAAATGAATTAAAAAGCCCTGAAAGGGCGCGATATATCAGCACAGGGCAACGCCCTGTGAAACTGAATCATTACGTACCGCCGACTCCTCGTCGGCCTCATCTATCTCCGTTCGTCACGCGCCGGCGGGGATGTCGGCGGTACGAAATATTGCAAAATGAATATAGTGTATGCGATTCCCTGCCCGGATTACGGGCCGGCTGAGGAAAAAATCAATGAATTGCTCGCGATGATGGGGGGCATGGGGCAATTTGCGGCGGCAGGCGAGCGGATCGTCTTGAAGCCGAATCTGCTGACCGCCGCGCAGCCGGATCACGCGGCGACGACGCATCCGGCGGTAGTGGCGGCGGCGGGGAAATTAGTCAAACAGACCGGCGCGGCGGCGGCGCTTATTGACAGCCCTGGCTCAGGCTTTCCGCATAACGAAAAAACGCTGCGCAAAGTCTATGCGGCGTGCGGCATGAATGACGCGGCGGCGCAGGCCGGCATCGAACTGAGTTTCGACATCACGTCGCAGGTCGTCTCGTTTCCGCAAGGGGTCTTGATGAAACGGTTCGACATTTTGACGCCATTAGCGCAGGCGGACGGCGTCATCAATCTCTGCAAGCTGAAAACGCACGGCTTTCTCGGCATGACCGGCGCGGTGAAAAACAGTTTCGGCGCGATTCCGGGGCGCGACAAACCGGGCTTTCACGCCAAATTGCACGATCCGGCACGATTTGCCGCGATGTGCCTCGATTTGTCTGCCTGCGTCGCGCCGCGCCTCTCCATCATGGACGCGGTGGTCG
Organism: Candidatus Moduliflexus flocculans; assembly: GCA_000739515.1. GTDB lineage: Bacteria > Moduliflexota > Moduliflexia > Moduliflexales > Moduliflexaceae > Moduliflexus > Moduliflexus flocculans. The sequence goes on along the minus strand of DF820461.1, from coordinate 61,588 downwards.
GCATGGAAGGAAACGGCCCGCATAACGGTTCGCCGCGTCAGATCGGGCTGCTATTAGCGTCAACCAGTCCGCTCGCGCTGGATGTCGTCGCGACCGAAATCATCGGCATGAAACGGGAGCAGAATCCGCTACTGATGGAAGCGGCGCGACGGGGCTGGACGCCGACGCGATTGGACGAGATCGAATTGATTGGATTGGAAAAAGAAAAACTCCGCGTTTCGGGCTTCAAACTTCCGATGACCGTGCTGAGCAGCGCGGGATCGGTAGCCTTGCGCCTCTTTACGCCAATTTTTAAGCAGGCGTTCAGCGTCCGCCCGCAGATTTTGGCGGAGAAATGCGTTGGTTGTGGTGCGTGTCGCGATGCTTGCCCGGTGCAGGTCATCACAATCGAGCAGCGTGTTGCACAGATTCGGCAGCGCGACTGTATCCGCTGCTACTGTTGTCATGAAATGTGTCCACATAACGCCATCGTCCTCCAAGAGAGCGCGTTATATCGGCTGTTACACCGGTAGAACAGCCACAGAATTTCCTTGAAGATTATTGCGCAAAAAGGTTGACAAACTCAAACTGAACGTTGATGTGGCATCGGCTTCTCAATTCGACCAATTGCGGTAAATACGAACTTATCGTAGAGACGCCCAGCCGGGGCGTCTCTACGGGATATAATGATCTTAATGGCACTTTATTCCAAATCCGTTTGATAATCAGCCTTTTTACGCGGGTTAACATCATCCAGACAGGGATACAGCGCGACGGGACTCTTACAAATTGCCGTCGTGCGGTATGGAATATCTCATGCAATCCGATATTATCTCAATTCTTTGCGGACGAAGCGCATCTTCCCCTCAACAACTCGCCTACACGTTTTTACATGATGGCGAACACATCTCAGATCAATGGACATACCAGCAATTAGCGCATCAGACCGAAACCATTGCGGCGTATTTGCAAGAGGCCGGGGCGGCTGGCGAACGTGTCTTGCTGCTTTATCCGCCGGGACTCGAATTTATCGCCGCGTTTTTGGGATGCCTGGCAGCGGGAGCCGTCGCCGTCCCGGCCTATCCGCCGCGCAATCAACGCCACCTGCCGCGCATTCAGACGATTATCGCCGATGCCGGAGCGAAATTTCTCCTGACCGACGCGAATACGGAACAACGCATCGTCACCTGGCTCGAACAAACGTCGCCGACGCAGCCGCTGTCTATTCAAAGCACAGACCGCCTGCCTGAAACGTATGCCGGGCGCTGGCAGCCGCCGACGATTCACGAAAGCGACCTCGCGTTTTTGCAATATACGTCCGGCTCGACCGCTGCTCCAAAAGGCGTGATGGTAACGCATGGCAACTTGATTGCGAATTTGACTTTGATTAGAAATGCGTTTGGACAGACACCAGAAAGCGTCGGTGTGTTCTGGTTGCCGCCGTATCATGACATGGGTTTAATCGGCGGCATTCTTGCGCCGTTATTTGTCGGTTTTCCCGTGTATCTGCTCACGCCAGCGACATTTTTACAGCGCCCACAGACCTGGTTGAACGCGATTTCGATCTATCGGGCGACCGTCAGCGGCGGCCCGAATTTCGCATACGATCTCTGCGTCGCGAAAATTCCACCGGAACAACGCGCCGCGCTTGACCTGAGTTCCTGGACATTGGCGTTCAGTGGCGCTGAACCTGTCCGCGCCCACACGTTGCGAGACTTTGCCGCCGCTTTTGCGCCCGCCGGATTTCAAGAGACCGCCTTTTATCCCTGCTACGGCCTCGCCGAAGCGACGTTATTTGCCACAGGCGGGCAACATGACGCACCGCCAGTCATCTGCGCATTCGACGCGAAACAGTTGGAAAATCGGCGCGTTGCTGCTGTTGCACATGACGACAACGCGGGACAGATGCTTGTCGGATGCGGCGCGACGCCACCAGTTCAACGGCTGCGCATCGTGCATCCCGAAACGCTCATCCGATGCGAACCGGGACAGATCGGCGAAATCTGGATCGCCGGCGCAAGCGTTGCCCAGGGGTATTGGGAAAAACCAGAGCAGACAGAGGCGACGTTTCAGGCTTATGTGCAAGACAGCGGCGACGGCCCGTTCTTGCGGACGGGTGATCTCGGTTTCGTCCACAACGGCGAATTATTCGTAACAGGCCGCGTGAAAGACCTGCTGATTATTCGCGGGCGGAATCTGCATCCACAGGATATTGAATTAACCGTCGAACAGAGCGCTCCATCTGTCCGCAAAAATGCCTGCGCCGTATTTTCAGTAGAAATGAATGAGCAGGAACAGGCAGTCATTGTCGCCGAAGTCGAGCGGCGTTATCGCCGCCAGGAGCAAGCGCTCATGACAGACAACCGCCGCGCCAACGAAATCAATGAAGCCGAGCATATCGGTTTTGCGGACGAATTACATCGTTCTCCCGATTTAGACGACGCGATTCGCAGCATTCGCCAGGCTGTCGCCGAACAGCATGAACTGCAAGCCTCAGCGGTGGTACTGATTAAAGCCGCGTCAATTCCCCGCACCTCAAGCGGTAAAATCCGCCGCCGCGCCTGCCGTGAGGCGTTTCTCAAACAAGAGCTTGACGTGTTGGCTGAATGGCGGGCAGAGAGCCAGCAAAACGCGCCATCCGCCGACTCATCAAATGCCGCAGACACGCCGTTACATAGCGAATGGGAGGTCTTTTTAGGAGAACTCTGGGCTGAGGCGCTTCATCTCGATCAGGCGGTACTGACGCAGGAATCGCACTTTTTCCAGCTTGGCGGCGACAGCCTGTCCGCCACAACGCTGACAGGCCGTTTGTCAGAAGCGCTCGGCGCTCGCATTGATGAGGATGTGCTATTTCAATATCCGACGATCAGCGCGCTCTCGCTCTATTTGGAGCAGGAATTCGGCATTCCTCCTTCCAAAGAGCAGGATCGCGCGGTTTTCATGCCAGAGCGCGCAGATTGTCACCCGGAGCGCGAAGATTTCCCGCTCCTGCCGTTGCAGCAATCATTTTATATTGCCAGGAATATCGGAGAAATCGCGATTTATGTCGTGCTTGATCTTACGCTGAAAGGGAAACTGCAACCGCATCTGTTCGAACAAGCGCTGCGCCTGCTGTTTCAGCGGCATCCGGCGCTGCGGCTTCAATTCGCGACTGGCAGTCATGGACCGGAGCAACGCGTTCTGCCGGAAAACACCATCGAACTGCCATTCTCGTATGCCGATCTTTCACATCTTTCCGCGTCGGAACAGCAACAGGCCGTCGCCGATGCCAAAACGGCGCTCGCTGCCCATACATTCGCGATCTCGCACGGGGAAACCTTCCTGGCAAGATTGCTGCGGATGAACGACGACACCCACCGCTTGTTGCTGAATTTCGATCATCTCGCGATTGATGGATTCAGTTTAACGAAATGGTTCGCCGACCTCCATTATGTGTATGCCAGCTTGCTGCGCGGCGAAGTCGTCGCGTCGCAGCCGCAGACATCGTTAAGCTTTAAAGAATATGTCGAACTCCGCGCCGCCCGCCTTAGCGCAACGCAACGCGAACGCGATTTCGCTTATTGGAAGGCGCAAATCCCGACATTCGAACCGTTTCCCGCCATCGGCGATTTCCCGGAACATGCTGACGCCGAAGGCTTTGAGACGCATATCCACCTGCTTGATATGGGTGTCATCGCGCAACTTCGGGCGCAGGCCAAAACGCATGGGGTCACATTTTTTTCGATTTTACTCGCGACCTATTTCAAACTCATCGCCGCCTGGACAAACGCAAATCGCCTGACCATCAACACACCAATTCTCAACCGACAACATTACGCCCATGACGTGCAGGCGATTATCGGCTGCTTTACCGATATTCTGCCGATTCGCATCGAAGGAGCGCTGCATGATGATATGTTAGCGCTTATCGGCAATGTCCATCGCACATTGTCCGATATGCACCGCCACAGTTCCGTTTCCGGGGTTGAAATTGCCAGAGCGCTCGCCCAAAAACAGCACGGCGCGCCGGAAGCCGTCAGTCCGATGATTTTCAGTTCGGCGTTGTTTCCTCTGGCGGACATGACGTCGGCAGAGACGTATCAATTCGAATCCGTGCGCATTCGCACCGGAGCGCCGGCAACCTGGCTGGATGTCGTGGTGTATGAGGCGTGTGATGAATTTGTCTGCTCCTGGAATTTTTCGAAACGCAAATTTTCAGCCGCGCAGATCGCTATGCTCGCCGAACAATATGACGCGTTGCTGCGTGAAGTGGCGAAGAATCCGCAGCAGGTCGAACCGCTCAGTGTCTTGCTGCGCCATGCGGAATTTGCGATCTGGCATCATCACTGCGTCCGCCAGGCTGCGCGGAATGCTCATCTCGCGTTCTGGACGGAACAATGCCGAAATTTTCCGGCATTCCGCCTGCCGACGGATGCGCTGCCGACAGCGGTGCAACCCTGTGCGACCGCGACATTCGCCCTGCCAAACGAACTCTGGCAGAAAATTGCCGCAGAAAGCCAGCGTCAACAGCGTTCCCCGGCCTGGCTCTTGCTGACAGCGCTGCGCATTTTAGCCGCCCGCTACACGCATCAAGAAGATTTTGCGTTGGGAACGCAAATTGCTGACGCCGATTCGCCCGCGCCGTTCGTGATGCTGCGGCTCGCCGCGAGCGCAAATCTCTCCGCGCAACAAGTGCTTCACGCGCTTCAAGCGGTACACCAGGACGCGACAGCTCACGCGGAATTGTCGCTGACAGACACGCTGAATGCGCTCTATTCCAGCGCTCAAACAGAAGAACGTCCGACCTTGCCGCTCGTGTTTCGCTATCAGACGCAAGGCGGAACATTTCAGACAGATGAAGAACGCGAGTTTGAACGATGGGCGGCGGCGGCTGATGTCGCGCTGACTCTGCGTGAAGACAGCAATCGCGCAAGCGGCGTCTGGCAATATCGAGCCGGAATGTTCGAGCCGGCGACCATCAGCCGTATGACCGGACATTTTCTTGCCATTCTGCGCGATCTGCTCGACCATCCTGACGCCACTATGTCGGAAATCAAGATGCTGACCGACGCGGAACGACAGCAATTGCTCGTCGAGTGGAACGATACCGCCGTTGCGTATCCGCTCGATGTCTGCCTGCATCGCCTGATTGAAGCGCAAGTTGAGCGAACGCCAGACGCCATCGCGGTTGTGTTCGAAGATGCGTCGCTGACATATCGCGAATTGAACCGCCGCGCCAATCAATTAGCGCATCACCTGCAAGCCTCTGGTGTTATGCCAGACACGCTGGTCGGCATTTGCGCGGAACGGTCGTTCGAAATGATTATCGGTCTGCTGGCAGTTATGAAAGCAGGCGGCGCGTATGTGCCGCTCGATCCGGAATATCCCAAAGAATGCTTGGCGTTTATGTTACAGGACTCTCAAACGCCGATTCTGCTGACGCAAGTTAGATTGCTCGCCGCGCTGCCAGAGCATCAAGCGGAGGTCTTTTGCTTAGATCGAGATTGGCCGACTGTTGCGCAGTTATCGGAGCAAAACCCGGAGAGCAGCACGACAGCGACAGATTTGATTTACATGATTTACACGTCCGGCTCGACCGGCAAGCCGAAAGGGGCGATGAACGTGCATCGCGGCGTGGTCAATCGTTTGCTCTGGATGCAGGACGCCTATCAACTCAGACCTGAAGATCGTATTTTGCAAAAAACGCCGTTCAGTTTCGATGTCTCCGGCTGGGAATTCTGGTGGCCGCTGCTGACCGGGGCGCGGTTAGTTTTCGCCCGACCGGGGGGGCATCGCGAAAGCGCGTATTTAACGGAATTGATTCAACAGCAACAGATTACGACATTGCATTTCGTGCCACCGATGCTTCAGGTGTTTCTTGCGGAACCGGCGGCGCGGCAGTGCCGCAGTCTGCGCCGGGTGATGTGCAGCGGCGAGGCATTGCCTTACGATTTGCAGCAACGCTTTTTCGACGTTTTTCCTGATGTGGAATTGCATAATCTGTACGGTCCGACGGAAGCCGCGATTGATGTCACATTCTGGCGTTGCGATCCGGACACCCCGCGCAAAAGCGTCCCGATTGGTCGCCCGATTGCCAATACGCAAACCTATGTGCTTGATGCCGCCATGCAGCCGACGCCGATTGGCGTGCCGGGCGAACTCTATCTCGGTGGCGTGAATTTAGCGCGAGGCTATCTAAATCGCCCTGATCTCACGGCAGAAAAGTTCGTGCCAGACCCATTCAGTGGGCAACCAGCGGCTCGCCTGTATAAAACCGGCGATCTCGTCCGTTATTGGCCGGACGGTGCGTTGGAATATTTAGGGCGGCTCGACCATCAAGTCAAAATTCGCGGTTTCCGCATCGAATTAGGGGAAATTGAAACTGCGCTTGCCAGCCATCCCGCCATCCGCGAAGTCGTCGTCGTCGCGAGAGAAGATCAACCCGGCGAGAAACGGCTGGCGGCGTATCTTGTCGCAGCGCACACACCTGCGCCGACCATACAGGAATTGCGGCAATTTCTGCAAGCGACGCTGCCGGAGTATATGATTCCAGCGGCCTTTGTCTTTCTGGATGCGATGCCGCTAAATCCGAATGGCAAAATCGAGCGACGCGCGCTGCCGATTCCAGAACTGGCAGGAGCAGTCGAACGCTACGTTGCGCCGCGCACGCCGACCGAGCAGATATTAGCGGATATCTGGGCGGAAATTTTAGGCGTGGAGCGCGTCGGCATTCACGATAATTTCTTTGAATTAGGCGGCCATTCGCTGATGGCAACGCAGGCCATTTCCCGCATCCGCGAACAATTCGGCGTGGAACTTCCGCTGCGCGTTCTGTTTGAGGTTGAAGATATTGCAGCCTTAGCCGAAACGCTTGTCGCCAAACAATTAGAAGACGTTGACGCGCAAACGCTCGAATCCCTGTTAGCGGAGACAGAGGGGATGACAGACGATGAAATTGCGCGGTTGCTCGAAGAAAGCAACAAATAAGCGTTATTCATTTGCGTTGAACCGAAAAATAGTTGCTAGTGTTCTCGCAACATTTGCGTGACGGATTTGGCCTGTAGGGGCGAACCCCCGTGTTCGCCCAAACCTCAGGGCAGACACGGGGGTCTGCCCCTACGCGGCCTCATCCATCAATCAAATCTTGTTAAAACACGAGACACCTTATAGAGGCGAGCGTTGATTTTTAATAAGACCTCACAGGTTTTGAAAACCTGTGAGGTCTCGCCGATATAAATTTTCAATGCTCACATCTATAAAGGTGTCTGGCAACTCTGCTCAATCATCATGCAATTAGGGGGAAACAACTATGACCGACGTCGCAAAACGGCTGGCAAACTTGTCGCCAGAGCAAAAAGAACTATTGCTGAAGAAATTACGCGAACAACAACGCGAAAAACAAGAACAGCAGACCATGCCAACCATTCCGCAAGCGCCGCGCGATCAGCCGCTGCCGCTGTCGTTTGCGCAGGAACAATTATGGTTTCTTTCTCAATTTGAAGGTGGCAATTCGGCATATAACATTGCAACGGCTTTACGGGTCAATGGAGATTTTCAACCCAATATACTGGAACGAAGCTTAGATGTACTGATTGCGCGACATGACGCACTACGGACGATATTTCAAACAATTGATGAATTGCCGAAACAAATAATCCTACCCAAAGTGACCATCGCGATTACCAAACGAGATTTTTCGTTATTCCCCCTCCCTGAACAAGCTAATGAAATACAACGGTTTATGTCGGATGAAGCTCAACGCCCGTTTGATCTAAGCATCGCTCCACTATTAAGAGTGACGTTACTCCAGTTAGCGTCTCAGGATTATATTTTGATCGTCGTAATTCATCATATTATATCAGACGGTTGGTCAATAGGCGTATTTGTCAAAGAGTTGATTGCTTTGTATGATGCTTTTTCGCAGGGAAAGGACTCGCCGCTTCAGGAATTGCCATTCCAATATAGCGATTTCGTACAATGGCAACGAGAACGGCTGCAAGGAGAACGGCTTGAAACGCTGCTTGCCTATTGGGAGCGTCAATTAGCCGGAGAATTGCCGCTGCTACGCCTGCCAACCGATTACCCGCGTCCAGTGCGGCAAAGCTTTCGTGGTGCAACACAGGTTTTTACTATTCCGGCGGACCTGGTTGCGGCATTGAAACGCTTGAGCCAGCAAGCAGGTGCGACGTTGTTCATGACCTTGTTTGCGGCGTTTAATATGCTATTATATCGCTATACTGGACAAGAAGACTTGTTAATAGGTTTCCCGGT
>DF820461.1:43346-53207 GCA_000739515.1 Candidatus Moduliflexus flocculans | reverse complement strand
TTGCGGCGTTTAATATGCTATTATATCGCTATACTGGACAAGAAGACTTGTTAATAGGTTTCCCGGTCGCCAATCGTCATGCTGTTGAATTTGAAGCGCTGCTTGGCTTATTTATGAATACTCTGGTGCTTCGAACAGATTTATCAGGCAATCCAACTTTTCTCGAGTTACTTGCTCGCGTTCGGAGTGCGACGCTTACAGCGCAGGAGCATCAAGAACTTCCATTCGAGCGGTTGATTGCCGCGATTTATCCGGATCGCGATCCAAGTTATCATCCAGTGTTTCAGAGCATGTTTGTTTTTGAAAATATGCCGATGCCAATTTTTCGCCTGTCAAAAGTAACCCTAATGCCAATAGATATTTTCAATCATACTGCGAAATTCGATTGTTCACTAGTGTTAACAGAAAAAGAAGATGAATTAGCGGGACAGATCGAATATAGCACAGACCTGTTCACTCCGCAAACGATTGAGCGACTGGTAAATCATTTCCACATCTTGCTTAAAGAAATTGTTGCACATCCAGAACGCCGAATAGCAGAAATTCCAATGCTAACAGAGGCCGAATGTCGTCTTTTTTTCCAGACAGAGCCATTTGAAAAATTGCCAAATTCATCAATGAAATGCGTGCATCAACTGTTTGAAGAACAGGTTGAACGGACACCAAACGCCATTGCGCTTGTCTTTGACGAGCAATATCTGACTTATCAGCAACTTAATCGCAAAGCGAACCAGCTTGCCCACTATTTACAGCGACACGGCGTCGAGCCTGAAACGTTAGTTGGCATCTGCATGGAGCGTTCCTTTGAGATGATTATAGGACTGCTCGGCGTATTAAAGGCTGGCGGCGCGTATCTTCCGCTTGTTCCGACCTATCCGCAGGAACGTTTGGCATTTATGATGCAAGATTCACGCATGTTGCTGCTTTTGACACATACTGCCACATACGATAACCTTTCGCTTGACCGCCCCGGTTCCGTTGTCTGTCTAAATGGCGATTGGTCTCAATTTGAAGGGGAATCACAAGAGAATCCGAAAAACAATGTGAGCGCTAATTCCCTCGCATACGTTATTTATACTTCTGGGTCAACTGGAGTCCCTAAAGGTGTGTTAGTGACTCATATCGGAATTCCGAATCTCTGTGCAGCCCAAATTTTAGCATTCCGGCTCTCAGAACAAAGCAGAGTGTTACAGATGGCGTCATTCGGTTTCGACGCCTCGGTCTCAGAAATATTTACAACATTTCTGGCAGGAGCAACATTAGTTCTCATGCCGCAAGAGAAAATACTTCCGGGCGAACCGTTAGCGCAAACACTCCGTGAAACAAAAATTTCTATCGTTACTCTACCTCCTTCTGTATTAGAGATCTTAGAAGAACGCAATCTGCCCGACTTACAAACGGTCATTTCAGCGGGTGAAGCATGTTCGGCGGAAATCATTCAGCGCTGGTCAGCAGGACGGCATTTCATCAACGCTTACGGTCCGACAGAAGCCACCGTCTGCGCCACGATGAATGAACAAGTTGATAGCATTCACCCCTCCAATATCGGACGCGCAATTCCTGGGGTGGCTCTTTATATCCTGAATTCGAGTCTACAACCATGCCCAATTGGCGTCCCTGGAGAGTTACATATTGGCGGAATCGCATTGGCGCGAGGCTATTTGAATCAACCAGAGTTAACCGCTGAACGATTCATCCCAAATCCATTTTCACCGCAATCGGGAAAGCGGTTATATAAAACGGGCGATTTAGCGCGGTTTCTGCCTGATGGAACGATTGAATATCTTGGGCGCATAGACCATCAAGTAAAAATTCGCGGTTTTCGAATCGAATTAGGAGAAATCGAGGCTGTTTTACGGCAACAACCAAAGATCGCACAAAGTGTCGTAATTATGCGCGAACACGGATCACGAGGCAAACACTTGCTCGCCTATATTGTTCCTCAATCCGGAGTAACGATTTCCACCAGCGATGTTAGAATGTCTTTGAAACGGTCTCTGCCAGACTATATGATTCCTGATGTAATTATGGTATTAGATAAATTTCCGCTAACACCGAATGGCAAGATCGACCGTCTGGCGCTGCCACATCCAGAACAAGGCACATTTCACGAAAACTTCGTCGCGCCCCGTCATCCGATTGAACAGATTTTAGCCAATACATGGGCAGAAATTCTTGAGATAGAGCAGGTTGGAATACATGATAACTTCTTCGAACTTGGTGGACACTCACTATTAACAATGAAATTAATGTTTCGTGTCTGTGATATTTTTCAGGTAAAACTTCCACTCCGGATGCTTTTCGAAGCTCCAACAATAGCAGAATTTGCAAAAATTCTCGAAGCAGTGCGCGGCGTGAATGTCGAAGATAAACTTATGCACATTGGAGCGGTGGATGAAGTGGCAGAGTCGCAATTAGATGAAAAAATTCGTCCAGAATCATTAGAACTCCCTGAAACTCGATTTTCTAACCCTGCAATAGTTTTTTTGACTGGCGCAACAGGATTTTTAGGTGCATTTCTACTCGCAGAACTGCTCCAGAAAACAAAAGCGCAAGTGTATTGCTTAGTCAGAGCGGCAACTGTGGAAGAAGGATGGCAACGACTTCAAAATACGCTGAAAAAATACGCGTTGTGGCATAATGGCATTGTGCAAGACCGGATCGTGCCAATTCTTGGCGATTTAAGCTTGCCACGTTTTGGCGTTTCTGAAGAACAATTTCAACAATTAGCGTGTGAAATTGACATGATTTACCATAACGGCGCAATGGTCAATCTTGTGTATCCGTATGCAGGTTTGAAAGCTGCCAATGTTGATGCGGCAAAAGATATTATCCGTTTAGCCTGTGTAGCGAGATTGAAGCCAATTCATTATATTTCGACGATGTCGGTATTTTTAACAGCCGGCTTTGCCAAAAAGCGTACGGTGTATGAAGATACCCCACTCGATTCCTTTGATGAATTAATTCAGGAAGGGTATGCCCAGAGTAAATGGATCGCCGAGAAGCTCTTAGAACAAGCGAAAGAACGGAACGTACCTGTTACTATTTATCGTCCAGGTACCATTTCTGGTCATAGTGTGACTGGAGTTTGGAACACAGATGATGTGGTCTGCTCTGTCATCAAAGGGTGCATTCAGTTAGGAAAAGCCCCATACAAAAATATCATTTATACTTATCTCACTCCAGTAGATTACGTCAGTCAGGCCATCATGCATCTTTCACAGCAGCCAACCTCGGCAGGACGTGTCTTTCATTTAGTCAATCCGATGCCATTACAATGGAATGAGATTGTCGATTGGATATATGACTTTGGCTACCCATTTGAACGTCTCTCATATAAAGCGTGGCAAGCGGCATTAGTGCCATTAGCGACCGCTCGTACACAAGAAAATGCGTTATCTCATTTATTGCCGGTTTATTTGGAAAATGAACCGGATCGCTATGAACCACAATTCTTTGATTGTCAACGCACGTTAGACGCCCTCACAGGGACAGATATTACTTGTCCTTCAATACCATCATTATTAGAAACGTATTTTGCCAATTTTATTCGTACTGGTTTTTTATGGAAGCCAGTACGCCAAGACCAAGGCACTTATAGAGAGGAACAATAAAACAACGCTTGTCATGAAAAACGAATCGCCCCTGCCCAGAGTTCCCGTCGCAGGGGCGATGACGATTAAAAAGGTAGTCTATCGAATTGGCGGGAAATTTGATCTGAGCACGGATGGGATACCAAGCAAATCTTGCTTTTCAAACCGAATGGCATACGGTTTTTTCGACACACACAACACAGCAAAAGGCCCATCTATCTGTATTTTTCTGGCAATTTCTTGATACATCATATCACGTTTCGATTCATCAGATTCCAGCGAGGCATCTTCTACCAATCTTGCGATCTCCGCATTGACATAGTGCGAAAACCAGAGGACACTTTTGATCGTCGCATCATCGCCTAGTTTATCAGAATGGGCTAAGGCTTTCGCATTACTATCAGGATCAACATAATCAGGCTGCCATTGCCAAAGATGCAGTTGAAAATTACGCGATACATACGCATCTACCATACCAGAGATATCGGTTTGTTTAATCTTGACGCGAATTCCGATATTTTTAAGATCACTCTTGATTTTAGCAGCAATGTCAACCCAAGGAGCATAATCCAAACATAATAGTTCGATATCAACCCCATCAGGATAACCTGCTGAGTTCAATAGTTGCTTGGCTTTTTCAGGATTATATTCGTATGGCATATCGGGGATATATCCTGACATCCCTTTGGGGAAAATACTTTGAGTTTTGACTGCCGCACCTTGCAACACAAGATCAACCAGGCCGTCATAGTCAATCGCATATCGAATCGCATTTCTTACCTCAGGTTTTGTCAGTGGTTCAAAAGCAACATTCATCACAAAATGGATAGTTGTAAAAGTTGGAGTTTCAAACACCTGAATATCTGGAAGTGTTTCAAGGCGACGGATTTGATCAGGCTGCAAATCCCACGCAACATCGATGCCCCCTTTTTCTATTTGAATCGCTTGTTCTATCGGTTCAGCGACATGCGTCACCACGATGTTTTTCGTCGCAGGCTTGTCTCCCCTGTACGCTGGATTTGCTTGTAACGCAACACGCCCTTCTTCTCTTTTTTCAAGAATAAACGCGCCAGAACCTGCGGAATGCTCTTCTAACCATGCGCTTCCCCAATCGCCTTGTTGCTCGTGGGCTTTCACTGCAACGGCATCAAGTATGCTTGCGACATTAAATCCTAAACAGGATAAAAATAATGTTGGAGCATAGCTTCTATCCAATGTAAAAGTAATCGTTAAATCATCAACTTTCTGAATAGAATCCTTATTTAAACCAAATTGCGTCAGTAGCCAAGCCGGGTCTTTATTTAGCTCAATAGCACGAGTCAATGAATACACCACAGCATCAGCATTAATAGGATTTCCGCTGACAAACGTCATATCTTTCCGCAGATGAAATGTCCAGGTTTTGCCATCAACTCCAATCTCCCAGGATTCTGCCAGCGATGGTTTGGCGTGGGCGGAATCTTCATCAAAGCGTACTAACGTGTCATACAATTGACTCGTCACCCCTAATGATGTCACATCATACGCCTTGGCCGGATCGAGCGAGGCAAGTGGATCTTGCATGCCAATAATCAACGTCTCCTTTTCCGCCGCGCGTGCCTGAAAAGCAACCAGCCCGATCAGAACAAGCGCGAACCCGACGATACTTCCGCTAAAAACCAGAGATTTTTTCCACATATTATTTTCCTCCCTGAAGAATGTTTTATGTTTCCCCTGTGATTACGACAACGTCTGCTTAAATCTTGAAACGGTTGATCATTTTTTGTAGTTCCTCGACCACGGTGGTTTGCTGCTCCGCAGAAAGATGCAGTTTTTGGGCTAAAAGCGACGAATTTCGACTGACCGTTGCCACGTCCGCGATGGCCTGAGAGACCTCAGTCGTGGCAAAGGCCACTTCGCCAAAACTATGACTGATTGAGGCGGTTGTCGCCGATTGTTCGGCAATGGCAGACACAATCATTTCCGTAAACATCTGAATCTGCTCGATATTCTTTGACATCTCGCCAACCGCTTTGGCGGCTTCACGGCTGCTGAATTGAATCGCTTCGACGCGATGGATAATATCATCTGCGGACTTCGCCGTTTCACGCGCGAGGTCTTTAACTTCGCCAGCGACAATCGCAAACCCGCGCCCGCTGTCCCCCGCCCGCGCCGCCTCAATCGTCGCATTGAGCGCTAACAAGTTCGTTTGCTGCGTAATGGCAGTGATCGCCTTAATAATATTGCCAATCTCTTTCGAGCGGCCTTCCAAATCTGTAATTGTTTTTCCGGCAGATTGAGCCGCGTTGACGGCGATATTCACGACCGTTTCGACCTCTTCAGTCCGATGGGAGACTTCGCGAAGGCTGGCCGTCAATTGCGCAGTCGCTGTGGCAATCACCGACACATTTTCGCTGACATGGCCACTATTGGCAGACACATTGTCCGTTCGCAACGAGGATTCCTCCGCATCAGACGCCATCTCGCTACTGATATGATGCAGTTCTTTGGCAACGTCGCCTAATTCGCTTGCGCGTTCCATAATGTCACACATCGTCTCTCGCAAGGCTTGCAGACGATGAAATGCCTGTCCAAGAATATCACGCTCGGTTTTCGGGGTTATTTGCTGGCGCAGATCGCCCTCCGAAAGGGTAATGGCAAACGCGGCAATGGCATTCAAATACTCCGTCATGCGTGAAAACGCCAATCCTAACGCATCATGTTCCGAACGCGGGGTAATATGGTGCATAATCTCGCCATTCGAGATTTGCTCGGCAAGCGTGGCCATCTCGCGCAAATACTGCGTCATCGCCTGAAACGCCTGCTGCAACAGCAATAATTCATCGCGAGAGGCTGTCCTGCGAGCAGGAACGGTTTCAACGTCAATATTCAAGATATCGCCTTGAGTTAGCCGCTGGATTTGCCGCGTGAGTTGTCGAATTGGCTGAACGATCACGTGGCTCAGAAACCAGGCGACGCTCCCTGTCAGCAGTGCTAACGAGAGCATGATTCCGACCACGACGTAGAGAAATTTTCGACGCTGTTCAATCTCAAGCTGACGCGGGAAATGCGCGGTAAATACGCCAATTTGCCGTTGAGCATCCCCAAACGCTAATACGCCCTGATAAAAATCCTGCCCGCCAATCGTGACATTCTCAAATTGAATGTTGAGCTGCTCTGGCAGATCGCGCAAATCAAGCGTTTGCCTCTTCTCGTTCGAGACATGGGGAAGTTGGCGATTGCCAGACAGCGTGCCGACGCTCCAGGTCTCTCCGGCAAAAATCGTGACTTGCGTCCCGCTCAAGCGGGCGTAACGCTCAACATCTTTTTGTTTTACCGCAATCTGAATCACGCAAAAGCCGTTGATATTGTGGCCGTCGCTTATCTGTCTGATAAATCGCATCGTCAGATGTTGATCCAATACGCTGAATGTCACCCCATCCTCTTGCGGCGCCTCTCCCTGATAGGTTGGCTCGACATCTGAAGGCAACGCGATTCGAGGCATCGCATCAAGGCTGCTCGCGCTGACAAACCAATTATCGCCAACGCTGACAGGAATCGCTTGTTTTTCCAGCACCTGCGGCAGATACACCCCGGCGCTGACTTTGTCATTGTTGTTGCGATAAAACGCGAGCAATGTCTTATTCTGGCGATACACCAGAATTTCGCTGGCCTCAATCAAATCGCCGAATTTCGATAATTCAAGCGCAACGGAACTGAGCGGCGTCATCAGCTTTTTGACTTCACGAATCGACCACTCGCTTTGCAACTCCAGGTATTGATTTTCGAACAATTGAGAAAGGTATAACGGGCCGGCAATCGCACTGCGAAGAAAGCCCTCCGTTTTAAAAAACACCTCCTGAACTCGTGTCTCCAGATCATCAAAAACCAATGTAAACGCTAAGTGGATATGGTCGCGAGAGCGTTCTTCAATTTGCCGGGCAAACAGGTAATAATAAATTCCAGACATCGCCAAAATAATGCACGTTGTCAGAAGGGAAATCAGCAGAAGAATTTTTCGTTTAAGCGTCATATCATTGTGAGTACATTGCGGTATCAATTTTTAGGAGCGCGAAATCTCGATTTCACTCGTTACATCAAGATTTGACACTCCTCAAAAAATTCACGCTGCAATGTGAGGCTATGTGCCTCACTGTTCGTCAATCTTAAAAAATGAGATCGTATGGCGAAGATGTTCCGCCTGTTCCGCAAGTTTTTCAGACGTTGTGGCCATCGTTTGCGAGAGCATGGTATTCTGCTGCACGACTTCATCTAATCGCAGGATCGCCTGATTAATCTGCGCCGCGCCGGTATTTTGCTCGTTACTTGCCATGCGAATCTCCTGGACTAATTCCGAGGTTTTCTGAATTTGCGGGACAAGATTCATCAAGCGCTGTCCGGCATTTTGCGCAATTTTCACGCTGGATGATGCTAAGGTATTGATTTCAGCAGATGCCGTCTGCGTGCGAGTTGCCAGCGCACGCACTTCATTGGCCACGACATCGAAGCCGCGTCCGGCCTCGCTTGCTCGCGCCGCTTCAATCGTCGCGTTCAGGGATAACATGCGCGTTTGGCGCGCAATATCCTCAATCACCATAATGCGCTTGCTGATATCGTGCATCGCCTGCATCGTCGCCTGCATCGCCTGTCCGGTTTCTTCCGCGTCTTTGGCGGCGTTTACCGCAATCCGCTCTGTTTGAGTCGCGTTATTGGCATTTTGCTCGATATTCCCCACCATTTCTTCCATCGAAGCCGACGCTTCGCCGGACGCTTCCGCCTGTTTCGTGGTGCGCAGCAGCATTTCGTCCGCGTTCCCCCGCATCGCCAGACTTTCATCCATAATCAATTTGGCGGCGAGTTTGACATCTCCCACTGTTTCCCGCAATCGCAGAAGCATGTCGCGCAGGGCGCTTTCTAACACGCTGATTTCATCATTCGATACTTTCCCGACCGATAGATTCGCCACCCCGGTCAGATCGCCATGCGCGAGGCGATGAATCAGGTCGGTCAGGCGCATGATTGGCTTCAGCAGCACCGTTGTAAAGACCGAGGCGCCGACAAATGCGAACAGGCCGAACACTCCAATAATTGCGGCGACGATCAGCAAAAATTGATGTTTGCTGCGCTCTTCCTCAGCACGAGGAAAATACGCTGAAATTGCGCCGATTCTGTCGTTGTCATCGCTGAATGCCAACATCGCCTGATAATATTCACCCCCTTCAATCGTCGCATCGGCGAATTGCAGCGCCGGCTGTGACGGAGGATTTAGAATATCCAGACGCTCTTTCTGAGTAAAGGCCGCGTCTGGCAACGTTGTTGAGCCACTGAACGTTCCCACGCTGAATAGATTTTCCGTAAATACGTTGATCTGCGTTTTGCTGAGTCGCGCATAGCGTTCCACATCTTGCTGGCGGATCGGCACATCAATCACGCAAAGCCCCTTGAGTTCCTGTCGTTGCTTGATTGGCACGGAAAATCGCAGGAGCAGATATTTATCATTATGGGCTAACGTGACAGTTGCCTGTTCTGGAATTTTCGTTTGAAGGGTGGTGGCAAAAGAGGTCTGAAGAGGCTGATGGGGGATGTCTTCAAGGTTCATGAGCGTTGTAAACCAATCGTCTCCCATTTTGATGACGATCAGATCATTCGGCAAGATTTCGGGCAGATAAATTCCAGAAAATATCGTGTCCCCTTCGTGCTGATACACGGCGAGAAGCGCTTTTTCCTGCGTATAAATACGAATATCTGCCGCATTAATCAAATTGCCGAATTTCTCTAATTCAGACGAAATCGAACTCAGCGGCCCCATAATTTTACGCACTTCGCGCACAGTCCATTCTTCCACGGAATCACGGTATTGCTGCTGGAGGAGTTGTGAGACATACAATGGGCTTGCCAGAGACGACTGGAGGAATTGGTTCGTTTGGGAAGTCACATCGCGGGCGCTCGTGCCAAAATCGTCGAAAATCAGTTCGAAGGTCGCGCGTAATTGGCGATACGATGCTTGCTCGATCTGGCGGGTAAACACATAATAATAAATTCCTGACATTGCGCAAATTAAAATAAATGCAAAGATAGAAACAAACATTAACATTTTTCGTCGTACCGTCATTAACGCATCTCCTGCTCTTTCTTCGAGCCATTTCAACCCAATTTCTTAATAACTCATGTTACGCAGCCGATTCGAGACGAATGACCGCACACTCCCCTCCGGGGAGGGGTTGGGGGTGGGTTCTTGACACGAGCAATCACTCACGGACGAACCCACCCCTTGCCCCTCCCAGGAGGG
>DF820461.1:23894-43258 GCA_000739515.1 Candidatus Moduliflexus flocculans | reverse complement strand
GGGTTCTTGACACGAGCAATCACTCACGGACGAACCCACCCCTTGCCCCTCCCAGGAGGGGAATTGTCGGCGGCGCTGCGTAACATCAGTTAATAATATTTCGTCAATTTTCATCAACGATTTTCCCTGCCAATATTCTGACAATTCAGACGAGCCTTGCCGTATTCGTCAAGAAGAAATTAGGGAATAACAAAATATCATGGAAAACTGATACTATGCGGCAGGTACGAGGTGAATGGCTGCAAATTTTTCTGCTGAAAGGCGGGTGGTTGCGTTCTCAAGTTCAGACGAATCATGCGTGTCGAAATGAAATTTCGACAGACCGCGCAGAGCGTAAAACGTGGGAATTTCATTCAGACCTTCACCACCCCGCCCTACGCAGGTGGCAATAGGGTGAAATCAAATGCGTTGTCGCGGTTGCAGCAGAGGATGCCATCTCTGAAATCCAATTCCGCGACCTGAAGCGAGGTGCGTTTCGCGGAATACGGATGCGTATCGTCAAAACCGAACGTTTCGCCCGGTGTGCGCTCAGGGTGCGTGAAATAGAAGATAAACGCGCGGTCGCCATTTACGAAAACATCGGCATGTAAGCCGTTCCCGCCATCATCTTTGCGCTGGCCAGATTCCGCGAGAATCGTCCCCTGCCGCGTCCAGTGGTCGAGGTCGTCCGAACGATAAACGCCCTGCCCGCTCCAGGTGTCCACAATCATCCAATAGGTGTCTTTCCAGCGGAAAACATTCGGCCCTTCGTGCGGACAATCGGCAATCGCTTCGCCGCGCACCGTCCATTCAGACAAATCGAGACTATCGGCGGCAAACGTGTGCGAATCGTGGGCTTCGTCTTTATACCACATCCGCCAGCCGCCAGCCGGGAGCGGAAAGACGCAGGCATCAATCACTTTCTCAGATGAAAGCGCGAGTTTGCGGTCAAACTGCCAGCGCCAGAGATCGGCACTGATATAATGCAGAATAAAACGCGGGGCAGACCAATCGCGCGGGATGCCGGGGACATAACTCACAAACGCATGATACAGGCCATCATGCCAGAAAATTTCCGGCGCCCAGTAGGTGTTGCGCCCCTGGCCATAGGTTAAGCCTTCCAGAATGCCGCGATAGGTCCAGGTGCGTCCTGCATCGGCGGAACTGGCGATACCGATGTCCGTACCATGCACCCAGGCGACGCCCTGGCACGGGACGTTAGCGCGGCGGTTCGTATAAAGCAGCCACCAGGCGCGTTCTTGATGATTCCAGATGATGACCGGGTCTGCCGCGCCATCGTAGATAGGATCGCGGAAAAGCGGAGCGGGAGCGAGTTGCATGGGATTTCTCTCTGTGAGGTCTCGTTTCACGCAGAACGAGAGCGCAATGAGTTTCCAATAACCGTAGAGACGCATGGCTGTGCGTCTCTACGAGATATGCGCAATTGGCCTTATTTGCGGGCGAGACGGATGACGTTCCAGGAGAGTTTCGGCAAGGACGCTTTCAGCGTGCCTTGCGCCATTTTCGCATCGCCGCCCGTTCGCGGCCTGACGTTATCAGGCTGCTGCGCCGTGTTGGCCGCTTTCAAATCCGCATGTTCCAGCACGATATGCTCGACAATCTTGTATTCGCCGAATCCGCGCAATTCGCAGGCGAAATCGAGCGCGTTCTGCTGATCTTTATTCACCGCAAAGACGGTCAATTCGCCGGTCGCATCGTTGACTGTCGCGATAGATTCTAACAGCGGAATTTTCCGTGCCTCGACCTTTTTCCGGCCTAATTCGTTTTCCCACCACGACACCTGGCTTTCATATTCTATCGTGTAGGTCGGGGACGAAATCACTGGCTGCAACGCCGTGCCGCGTCCGTATAACGACGCATGCAAAAATGGATAAAAAATGGTCTGTTTCCAGGCTGCGCCACCACTTTCCGTCATGATCGGCGCAATCACGTTGACCAACTGCGCGAGGCAGGCGATTTTCACGCGATCAGCGTTGCGCAGCAGCGTAATCAACATACAGCCCACGACCAACGCATCTTCGAAGGTGTAGGCGTCTTCCAGCAGCGGCGGCGCAACCTGCCAGGGGTCTTGTTTGCGGTCAGCGTCATTGGAATGGAACCAGACATTCCATTCGTCAAACGAGAGGTGAATCTGTTTCCGTTTGCGCTGTTTCGCTTTCACGGCGTCGCAAAGCGCGACGACCGATTTGATGAATTCATCCATGTCGGTGGATTTCGCGAGAAACGCGCCGATATTATTCGCCTGATTGCCGTAGTAGGTGTGAATCGAGATATAATCAACTAGATCGTAGGCATGTTCTAACACCGTCATTTCCCACTCGCCGAATGTCGGCATTTGCAGGCCCGAGCTTCCGGCGGCCACGAATTCGATCGTCGGGTCTGTCCAGCGCATCATTTTCGCGGCTTCATACGCAGCGCGGCCATATTCGACAGCGGTTTTCTGGCACATCTGCCAGGGGCCGTCCATTTCGTTGCCGAGACACCAGAGTTTGACGTTGTGCGGCTTGTCGAAGCCATGTTCGCGCCGCAGATCGCTGTAATGCGAACCGCCGGGGTGGTTGCAGTATTCCACCAGATTTCGGGCAGCATCTGGACCGCGTGTGCCGAGATTGACCGCCATCATGACTTCGGTATTCGCTTTTTGCGCCCATTGCATGAATTCGTTCGTGCCGAATTCGTTGGTTTCGGTGGATTTCCAAGCGAGTTCCAGGCGTTTCGGGCGCTGCGCTTTCGGGCCGACGCCATCTTCCCAATTGTACCCGGAGACGAAGTTTCCGCCAGGATAGCGCACAAGCGGCACATCCAATTCTTTGATTAAATCAATGACATCTTGCCGGAAGCCGTTTGCGTCGGCGGTCGGATGTCCCGGCTCGTAAATGCCGCCATA
This sequence comes from Candidatus Moduliflexus flocculans, assembly GCA_000739515.1. GTDB lineage: Bacteria > Moduliflexota > Moduliflexia > Moduliflexales > Moduliflexaceae > Moduliflexus > Moduliflexus flocculans. Next base: position 40,371 of record DF820461.1, on the reverse strand, counting down.
CACAGCGCGGCCTAAATGTTCGATAAATGAGCCATACAGCCGGTTGTCAATTTTACTGATTTCGTATGCTCGATCTAACAGCATTTTTGCGCTTGCCATACCAATTCTCCTTGCGATGTAATGTTTTTGTAAGTAACTCATGTTACGCAGCCGATTCGAGACGAATGACCGCACACTCCCCTCCGGGGAGGAGTTGGGGGTGGGTTCTTGACACGAGCAATCACTCACGGACGAACCCACCCCTTGCCCCTCCCAGGAGGGGAATTGTCGGCGGCGCTGCGTAACATCAGTAAGTAATACCAATTGTGTTTGGAAAGATCACAGATTCCGTAGAGACGCCCCGGCGGGGCGTCTCTACGGTTCAGATCGTCGAATTTCGAAACAACGGGTATCAGGGCTGTCATCGCGTTCAACCTCGCGAAATCCGCATTTTTCGAGAACGTTGCGCGAGGCCACATTCCCGCAGGCCGCGTGAGCAATGACGGTTTTCACGCGCATATCGGCAAACGCATGTTCGATCAAGGCGTGTGCGATTTCTGTCGCATAGCCCAACCTTTGCCAGCCTGGCATGACCGAAAACCCGATTTCGACCTCCCCCGTTTCATTTGGAGGCCCGAAATAGCCTCCTGCGCCGATCAATATTGACGGATTAACGGGAGAGGCGCGTTGAATGGCGTACCAACTGTACCAGCCGACACTTTCCCTGCGGTTTTCTTGCAAGCGTTCTCGAAAAAATTCCATCGCGTCGCGATCATATTCGCCAGGAGGCCATCCCGGTTCGACCTGCGCATTCAACAGAGAGGCCAGACGTTCAGGGGCTTCCATTTCCGCGCAAATATGCTCAAGAGTTGCCGCGACTAATTCAAGGCGAGGCGTGGAAAGCGTGAGACGTGCTGTGTTGCTCATGATGAATTCCTTTAAACGTGTCATTGCGCGGAGCGTCAGCGACAAAACAATCCTTTCCCCGCAAGATTGTTTCGTCGTTATCACTCCGCGCAATGACAACTTTTGGCGAGAACGTCACAGCCCTGCCCGCCAGGAGGACAAATTGTTATGATCAAAATTTTACGATATTCACCGAATGCGGCGGAAAATCCACCATGCCTTGCTCGACACACACGTCTTTTGTGACAGGAACGACGCGCTCCGGATGGTCAACATCATTACACGCATCGGGCGAATCGCCGGACAGTGTGGTCATCTGATGCGTTCCTGTCAGACTTTTGCCTTCAAACGCAATGTGAGAACGAATTGAGACAAGCGGATGGCGATTCACCGCCGCAATCGCCCAACGCTCTCGCGCAGCGTCGCACGTTGCAACCACGTCAAGCGCCGGAACGGAATTGCCATCGTGCGTGAACATCTCGCACGATGTCCAATTCTGCGCCACATACTCTTCGAGCAGATTCGCATACATCGCTAACACGTGAAATGTCGCGCGTTTGATGATGCCTTTGGGATGAACGAACAACGGCCCGCGAGCATTGATCACCGGCGCCATATTCGCCATCGTCACAGACGGATGCCGCAGACAGGCGTTGAGAAATCCGGCAGAGAAGACGGCGTCCGCCATCGTATAGGTTGCATTGATGTCATTGCGGTCACGCGCGCCAATCGCTCTCATGCTATTGCCATCAGGATGATGCCAGCCGCGCAGATTCCATTCGTCGAACGCGATGCCGATTTGTCCTTCGAATCCGGCCACTCCAATAATCTGCTCGGTTGTGCGGATCGCCACTTCCGGTTCTAATGCGCGAGTCATGCAGGTGGCGTAATCGCTCGGCTCGTCTTTTTGCCAGAGCGGATCCCAATAGCCATGAATTGAGACGCAATCCAAATATTGCCCGGCCTGTTTCAACAGATTCAGCGTCCAATCTACATCCGGCAGCGCGGCGGCGAGGAGTTTGATTGAGGGATCAACGCGCTTCATCATTTTGGCCGATTCCGCGACAAATCGCCCCCATTCTTCTTTGGTCTTCGCCCCCATTTCCCAACTGCCGTAATTCTCGTTGCCGATAGACCAATAGCAGACCTGATGCGGTTTCACGTACCCATTCGCCTGACGCAGCCTTCCCCAACGCCCGATATCCAGATTGCAGTATTCAACCCAGTCGCTCATCTCTTCCGGCGAGCCGGTTCCGGCATTTGTGCAAATATAGGGTTCTGCACCGATGAGGCGGCACCATTCGATAAACTCATCCGTCCCGAACGTGTTCGGTTCTTCCACGCGCCACGCTTTATCGTAACTCGGTTGCCGGTCGTGCCCGATGCCGCGCGCCCAATGATACGCGCTGACAAAACAACCCCCCGGCCAGCGCACAATCGGGACGCGCAATTCTCGAAGCGCCGCGATGACATCCAACCGAAAGCCTTTCGCATCAGCAAGCGGCGACCCCGGCTCGAATACGCCGCCATACACCTGGCGATGAAAATGTTCGAGAAATTGACCGAAAATCATCCGATTGTACGGGCGACAGCCGCGATGTGTTTCGATATGAGTGAAATTTTGATTGGCCATCATCGTTCCCTACGCTGAGATTTTTTCGATTTTAAAAATGACTGGCCGCGTGCCATCAGTACAGCAGGCGATGATCGTGTTTTTCTCCTGATACCACATTCCGAAATTGCCATCCGCCGCAAATCCGACCAACGCTTTATAAATGTCATCCCAGGCCCAGGGGCAGAATCCCTGCGGAATGCCGGTAAACACGTCAGTGATGAATTCCTGGCCTTCGCGAAACACTTCGCAGAGGCCGAGCGTCTTTTTGCGATCCTCCTGCACATATTGCTCGACAAGGTCTCGATTAAACGTCCGTTTTAAGACAGTAATTTTGCATTGAATCATGTTCTCTACCCTTCAACCATCAATTTTTCGTACCGCCGACGTCCTCGTCGGCAATGTTGGCGAACGAAGACATTTGCGGTACGGCGCGTTATTTTCCCAATGGATCGCCAACAATCGGCCAACCGTCGGCATCCCAGTAGATTGGTCGGATTTGCAGAACGGCCATTCCACCGCGTGTGCCGTCGTACATGTGATGCACTAACAAATCCTGTTTGCCATTACGAATCACAGCGTTATGCCCGGGACCGTGCATGTCGCCTGCGCCTTCCAGCACAAGCGTTCCGCCGCCTTCGAGCATTGATTTGCCGTCTTTGTCGAAATACGTCCCGGCGATCTCTTTCGCGCGTCCGACGCGAATGTTATACGTGCTTTTCACCTTTTGGCAGCAGAAATCCCAGGAAACGAACAGATAATAATAGTCGCCATGTTTAAAAATAAACGGCGCTTCAATCGGATTATATTCGACGCCGGGACGACTTGCCAGCGCAATCAAGTCCGGAGGGTTGCTTAGCGGCTTTCCTGTCGCGGAATCAAGTTCAACCAGTTTAATCCCTGTCCAGAATGAACCGAACGAGAGCCAGGCGCGGCCATCGTCTGTTTGGATAAAATTCGGATCTATCGCATTAAAATCATCAGCGGGCGTGGATTGAATGACAATTCCGAGATCGTCCCATTTGTAGCGGGGGTCTTGCGGATTGAGCGTCTCGTTGACGGCGAGGCCGATACACGAAAGATTGCTGCCGAACGTGGACACGCTGTAATAGAGGAAATAGTGGCCGTTGACGAACGCGATATCCGGCGCCCAGAGTACTCCTTTAAATTCGGGAATTTCTTTGAATGTCCAGTCCGGCGCTTTATTAAAGACGCGCCTAGCATATTGCCAATTGACTAAATCGCTTGAGCGACTGATGGAAATCCCCTGTCCAGTGGTAAACAGATAGAATTGATCGCTTTCTTTCATGATGACCGGATCATGCGCAGGGGCGGGCGCAGCGGCGACGGTCAATATTCCGAGCGACTGTACCATCAATAGAACGGATAGCAGTATCAGCATATTATGTAGAAATTTCATCATACATTTGCGCGTAGGGGCGTTCAATTGAACGCCCCTGCATTGAAACATGAAGGTTGTGGATAGCTGTCAGGCACCTTCAAGGTGTCTGACAGCTTTTCCTGGCTACCCTTTGACCGCTCCGATGGTAAGACCAGCGATAAAGGTTTTCTGGAAGAGCAGGAAGATGATGAGCAGCGGCAGCACCGCCAACACCGCACCGGACATCAAGATCATGTAGTTGTTGCCATACGGCGTCAGCAGCGACGCCATTCCCATCGGCAGCGTGAACATTTCCGGCGTGCGCAGCACGATGAGAGGCCAGAGCAGGTTATTCCAACTGAACAGAGCTTGCAGAATCGCCATTGCACCGAAGGCGGGCATCATCAGCGGCAGCATGACGCGGAAATACGAGCCTAATTCCGTGCAGCCGTCAATCCGCGCCGCATCTAACAAATCTTTCGGCATGCCAAGCGCATATTGCCGGAAAAAGAAGATGGCAAACGGTGGCACGATGAACGGCAGCAGTACGCCCCAGTACGTATTGATCAGCTTAAACAGAATCATTAGTTTATACAATGGGAGCAACAGGATTTCAATCGGCACCATCATCGTAAACAATACTAATCCGAACAGCAGATCGCGGCCTCTGAATTTATAAATCGCTAATCCATATCCGACAAAGGATGCGAAAAACAGCGCCCCCACCGTTTGCAGCAGCGTCACGACCAGGCTGTTGCGATACCAGAGCAGGTAACGGTGACCGTCGGCGGAAAACAGAAATTTATAATTGATGATGGTCATCAATTCCGACTGATACTTCACATTCAGACCAGCCCGCAGCAACTCAGTTGTCGGCTTGAATGACGCCAGCATCAAACAATAGAACGGGAAGATGGCCAATCCCGCGATCACTAAAAAGAAGAGGAATAATCCCGTCTTTTGCAATTTCTGTGAATGTTTCATTGAAAGTGCCATAATTATTCTTTCTCCTTCTTGAACGCGCCAGTCAACACAAATTGAATTAAATTTAAGGTCAGCACAATCGCTAACAAAACAACGCCTATCGCGGACGCCATGCCCATTTCATTAAATTGAATGCCACGCTGATACAGATACGCAACTATCGTTAATCCAATATCGCCCGGCGAGTTTGCTGGCCAATACACATAACTTTCTTCAAACATGCGGAATCCGCCGTAAATGCTGATGGTCAAAACATAGATCGAAACAGGTTTCAGCAATGGGAACGTAATATGTTTAAATTGCAGCCAGGAATTCGCCCCATCAATTGAAGCGGCTTCGTATAATTCACTGGGAATTCCTTGCAGTCCGGCCAAATAATAAAGCATATTGACCCCCATCCAGCGCCAGGAGCATAACAGGACTAACAGAAACATGGCTGTGCCGGATTTTCTGAGCCAGGGGATGCTCTGCGCTCCCCAAAAATGCAAAATAGAATTCGCAAAGCCAGTGTCCATTTCACTGAATAAGAGGCGGAAAATCGTTCCGGCGACGATGGTTGATGTCAAAATCGGCATGAAGAGACTGGCTTTGAATATATTGCGAAACGGCATCGGCTTGCTGTTCAATAACACGGCTAACAGCATTGGGAACGGAATCAAGACCACTAATGTCCAGAAAGTATATCGGGCGCTGTTCCATAATGCCGCATAAAAATGCGCATTATCCAGGCGGCGGAAATTTTTCAGGCCGATAAATGTCACTTCTCCGGGCAGCACTTTTTGAAAACTCATCGTTAATGTGCTGATAATCGGATATAAGAAAAAGAGTGTAAATGTGATGATAAATGGGAGAACAAAAATATACGGGGCAACTTTCTGAGAGTATAACGGATTCTGTTTCACGTTCGCACCTCCTTTTGCGGAACAATATGGTATCGAGACGCCCGACACGGGCGTCTCGACAAATGCAAAGCATCAATCAAGTTGAGCGCGTAATTCTTCCGCTAACTGTTTCAACGCTTCTTCTGCGGTTTGTGATTTTTCAACCAACACCGCATTGCCAGTGGTTGTCCGATACGTGTCTTTCACTAACGGCACAAGCTCGCCCACGTTGACCGGGTTGATCTCATCTTTCACTTGCAGTAGAATATCAAAGATGTCTTTCCCAAAATAGTCGGTGTATTTGTTCGCCGGTTGATCTTTGAGTTTTGCCCAGACATCCCAACGCGGCGGATCGAAACCGAGAATGTTCCAGATGCGGATATTCGCTTCTTCCGACAATTTGGCGTGCGCTTCGAAAGCTTTCGCCAATTCAATATTTTTGCACTGATTCGTGATGGCCGTGCCTGTGCCACCCAAACCAGCGGAACGGAAACTGTCAGCATCCCATTTCGGCATCGGACGAATAATGATTTTGCCTTTCAAATCCGGCATATAGTCCGTGAAACGTCCCATATACCACATCGGCATCATGACGGAAGCCGCGCCGCCCTGATTCATGAAACCATAGTATTCTTCCATGTGATGGTTGCCACCGGGCGCGACCATCGCGATTTTGTCTTTAAAAATCATATCTTGCTGGAATTGTAGCGCTTCGATATTGATCTGATTATCCATGATTGGCTTGCCATCAACATCGAGAAAATCTGATTTACGCTGCGAAATCAAGGCCCACTGCGTAAAAATATCGGCAGATTCAACAGTTGTCATCGGTTTGCTGGTTTTTTCCAGCACTTGTTTGCCCGCCGCGACGAAATCCGCCCAGGTCACGATTTTGTCAGGATCAACACCTGCTTGATCCAGAATTTCTTTGTTATAATACATGACCGTCGCGCCGACATGATACGGCGTGCCATAGTATTGGCCTTTTTTAGAATAGATCGTGAAGCGCGCTTGTACGAACTTGTCCTTCACCGGCTCAATAATATCATTCAACGGCACAAGCTGAATATTATTCCCTTTCAAATAGTTCGGGAATTTGCTAATCTCAATATCCACGAGATCAGGCGCGCCAACGCCGGACTGCAACGCGATGAGCAGCTTGTTATGCATTTCGTCATACGGATACACTTCGCTTTTCAGCACAATTGGTTGATCCGGATGCAGATCGTTCCAGGTTTTCGCGCCTTCTTCAATCAATTGGGCATGGAATTGCACAAATGTCCAGAAGGTGAATTCTGTCGGGTCTGCGGCACTTGCGACCATCGTATAGCCGCCCAAAACGCACGCAATTGCTGCCACCAACATGAGCAATGATACTCGTTTCATGATATGTTCTCCTTGTTGAATCAGAAAAGTTACTTGACAGATACACACAGGAATGCCACATATAATATGGCTTCCAACTTTTTGACCATAACGCACAACTTATGGCACGGCGTCCACTTCCCTGCCGAGGAAAGCCAGAACGTCATGCATAGCCGCTTTATGGCCGCTTGCGATGCGACACGGGTACAACCTTCAGCACAACTCACTCGAACCTGCCACCACCTCCCTTGTTGATGCGCAATCATGCGGTCAGCGCAGATGCATGGTCATCACAATATCCTGATCATAATTGCCGAACCCTCTGCCGAAAATATTGATTCCGCCGACATTGACCGCATGCTCTTTAATGCCGATCCGAACCTTGACAGAGCTATGACCCCGGACATTCACTTCGTTCAGCGTAATATTCGACACCTTCATGCCATCAATATACGTGCCTTCCTCCGTCACATTCCAATGTTTTAACAGACCATACTGCGATCCGGCCAATTTCCACCAATCCGGCGTCAATTTGCCGCGCACGTCGCCATAATCGCCGGGCGATGTCCAGGTGCCGAGTTCCACGCCATTCACCCAGACCGTAATATCCGACGGCCAATCTGTATTCGTGCCTGGCACTTCAGAAGAAAGCTCCATTGAAATTTCCAGACGTTCTAACGTGGCATTCCCCTTGAGATTGTTGGGAAATTTGTATTCCATAAAACCACGCTCGAACCAGATCAAGCTGGCGATAGCGCGTTTTGGGTTTAAAAACGAATCAGGAACATCTAAAAATCCGATAATTTCTTCGCAAGAGCAGAGGCCACAGGGAGGATTCACTTCGAAGTCGGTATATAAGCCGATTGGCATGGCAACTTCGATGATATCTTGAGAGAACTCTTTTTTGACGCCGGGTAATTGAATAACGATTTCATCATAAGGAAGGGAGCAGAGCTTTTGCATGCCTTTTTTGCCAGCAGCCGTTTCAACGGAAATCAATCCGGCCTCTTCCAGAATTTTGATATTGGTGGAAATCGTGGATTGTGGAAGGCTGAGTTCTTTGGAAACATCGTTCACGCTAAGCTTTCGACCGTCAAGCAGTTCCAAAATCGCAAGTCGCGGCTCAGAAGCAAGCGCGCTGAGAACGTGCAACGAATCTTTCGCCTCAATCATATACAAACGGCTTTCCATGCGACTTCTCCGCTCGATAAATTCGTGAACAATAAAAATTGATTAACAATCAAATGTAATTGATATATATCTAATTATTATGAAGCATACATAAAATATCATAAAATATTGTCAAGTATAAAATAATATTTTTTGATATATATCATATTTTTTCGTTATTTTTACATTAAAAAGCGCACATTTTCGATACGATCACGCTCGCCAGATTTCCTCAAAATAGTTCTTGACATACTTGATGAAAGTTGTATCAACCATGCCAGCAGGGCTGTGACGTTCGATATTTCATGAGAGGGAAAGCGCCCTCGTTCCACGCTCTGCGTGGAACGCCGCCTCCCGGACGCTCCGCGTCCCGTGTCGCCGCAGAGCGGCGGGTTCACGGCATTCCACGCGAAGCGTGAAACGAGAACGTAACAATCCGTTCCTCCTTGACAAGGGTGATATGAACCATGCCATTCCATCAAATATAATTATTCAGGAGTGCCAACGCACGCGTTGGCGCTCCTGGAGATGTTGACGCCTGACGTTATGAATTCGCAAACCATTGTGTTGTTAAGCGTCTCCGCCGGAGCCGGACACGTCCGCGCCGCCGAAGCGCTGAAGCAGACCGCCGAAGCCTCGTATCTGTCGCTTCGCGCCATTCATCTCGATGTGATGGACATCGTGCCGGATCATTTTCGGAAATTGTATGCTGAGTCATACATGAAAATCATCAAACATCATCCGTCGCTGTGGGGTTATTTATACCGCATGGCGGAGAAACAAAAAGGCGATTCCGCCCTGAATCAGGCACGGCGAGCCATTGAGCGCTTAAATACCGGAAGATTGCAAAAACTCCTGAAAGAAATACGACCAGATCACGTGATCTGCACACATTTCCTCCCGGCGAGCCTCCTGTCGCGCATGATCAAAAAAGGAAAATTCGACAGGCCGGTCTGGGTCGTGGATACCGATTTCGATGTGCATAAAATGTGGATTTACGAGGGCATGAGCGGCTATTTTGCGGCGGACGCGGAAGTGGCGTGGCGCATGGCGGATCATGGCGTGCCGCCGGAGCGGATCCATGTCACAGGGATTCCGATCATGCCCGTCTTTTCGCGGCCATACGACCGGCAGGAATGCGCCCGCGAACTCGGCATAGACCTGCAGAAGCCGACGTTACTAATGATGGCCGGCGCTGCCGGGCTTGGCGATGCAGATACATTGACGGAACGCCTGCTGCGCCTGCCGCTGTCGTTCCAGATTGTCGCGATTGCCGGAAAAAACGCCGATTTGCTCGATTCGCTCCGCGCGCTCGCCGCACAGTATCCCGGTCGCCTCTTTCCGCTTGGCTTCACGACCACCATCGAGCGCGTGATGGCGGTCGCGGATGTCGCCGTCACTAAACCGGGCGGTTTGACGACGTCGGAATGTTTGGCGATGCGGCTGCCAATGATTCTGATCTCGCCAATTCCAGGGCAGGAAGAGCGCAATGCCGATTATTTGCTGGAACATGGCGCGGCGCTGAAAGCCTACGATCTCGCCGGATTGGAATATCGAGTAAAATGGCTGTTTGAAGAGGCAAACCGGCTTGAGGCGATGCGGCAAAATATTGAGCGCATCAGAAAACCGAAGGCCGCGCTCGACGTACTGCGCGTGGTACTCGGCAGCGAGGAGGCCGCATGATCTCGCTCGCGCTGCCGCCGTTCTTGCATTTTCTGCTGCTGTTTATCTGGATCGCTGTTTCAGGCTTTTTCTTCGCGAAAGTGGAAATTCAGATCGAAGGAGAGGCCGGATGGGCGGCCAATCTGCCAACCTGGCGCATCGAAGAACACTGGCTGCTCGATATTTTCTGGGGCAGCCGCCCCATGACCGGTTATCACGCCTGGGTCTTTTCGTTTATGTGCGCGGTCTTTCATCTCCCGGTCACGCTGCTCGGCCAGTGGAGTTTGGCGATTGAAGCGCGGATTTTAGCGAGCCTGATGTATTTCTGGATGATCGAAGATTTTCTCTGGTTTGTGCTGAATCCAGCCTATGGTCTCGCCAAATTCCGCCCCGGCGATATTCACTGGCATAAACACTGGGTCTGGCGCGTCCCGGTGGATTACGCCGTATTCGCCGCCGTCGGCGCGGCGCTGTTCTGGTATTCGTTTCGATGATCCATTTATTTTCGCTGTAGGCGATGCAGTTTTGTAGAAAGAAATATCATAACACGCCGCTTTCGCCGTAGGCGATACGCTTCCGCAACCGCTACGCGGTAGAGAGGCGATATGTTCCGATTTCCTACAATACCCAAAGCCCTACGGGCTAAATAGTTATAAACAAGGAGAATTCACAATGAAAAACGCTGGTTTACAGATCAACGAACACAATTATTTTGAAATGCCGGGCTTAAATGTTTTTGTGTATCAGAATACCTTCTTAGAAGGGCATCAGGGCGGGGTGGAAATTATCCAGCATGGCGAGCGCGTGGCGACCAACGGCGAAATTCGCCTGAGTCCATCTCCCGGCCAATGGCAGCCGATTCCGCAGATTGGCGAGGGGTTTGCCAAACAAGGGTGCAGCCCGCAGGCCATCGCGCTCGAAAGCCTGATTGTTGACCGCGCCACAAACACGATCAGTATGCCGTGCAGTTATCCTGAGCATAGCCGGGATCGCAAAGGGTTTAACCCCATCATTTACCCTGATCTGCGGCTCGCCTATACTGTGCGCGTCCAGGCTGAAGGGGAGTCGTTTACGATTGCGGTGGATTTAACAGAGCCGCTGCCTGAAAAATGGGTGGGACGGGTCGGGTACAGCCTCGAATTGTTCCCCGGCGATTTGTATGGCAAAAGTTATTACATGGATGCGCAGCCCGGCGTGTTTCCGCGTCAGGCGAACGGGCCGACCTACAAAAATCCAGAAGGGGAAGCGGAAGCCGTGCCGTTAGCTGAAGGCCAGACATTAGTGATTGCCCCGGAAACCGAGCAGTTTCGCATGACAATTGCCAGCGAGGGAAGCCCGCTGCAACTGTTGGACGGCAGCCTGAAACACAATAACGGCTGGTTTGTCGTGCATTCGCTTATTCCGGCGGGCGCGACTCGCAACGCGATCCAATGGAAAATCACGCCGCACGTGATTCCCAACTGGACGTATAGCCCGGTCATTCACGTTTCGCAGGTCGGTTATCATCCGAAACAGAAGAAGATTGCCTACATTGAGTTAGATAAACAGGAGACCACGCTCCAGCGCGTCCGGCTGCAAAAAGTGACGCCTTCGGGCGAATATCAGACCATTCTGGAAAAACCGGCGGCTCTCTGGGGGCGGTATCTGCGCTATCAATACGCGACGTTTGATTTTTCCGAAATCACGACGCCTGGCATTTACGTCGCGAGTTACGGTAACGTGACCACGCATCCGTTTCAAATTGACGCGAAGGTCTATAAACGCCATGTCTGGCAGCCCACGCTGGAATATTTCCTGCCGATGCAGATGTGCCATGTACGGGTCAATCAAAAATATCGCGTCTGGCATGGTTGCTGTCATAAAGATGATGCGTTGATGGCGCCCGCCAATATCAATCATTTCGACGGGTATGAAACGCTGACGCCGCCTGCCGCGCCGCTGCCGTTCGCCTCGCTTGAGCATCTCCCCAATTTCAACAAAGGGGGCTGGCATGACGCGGGGGACGACGATATTCGCACCGACACGCAGATTAACACCATCATGGCCTTAGCGCACGCCTACGAAGAATTTGGCATTGATTACGATGAAACCATGATCGATCAGGAGCATCAACATGTCGAAATTCACCAGCCTGACGGCAAGCCGGATATTTTGCAGCAGATTGAGCATGGCGTGATCTGGATTCTCAATTTTTACCGCCAGTTTCAAACGCTCGGTGTGGGCGTGATTGTGCCGACCTTGCGGCAATACGTACATTTGGGCGATCCTTCCACGCAGACCGACAATCAGGTGGTGAATCCGGCGGTTGCGCAGTCTCGCGCTGCGAAGATTGAAGGGCTCTGGTATAAAAAAGTTGCCAACCGCTATTCTCGCGTCTTCGATCCCGAAGAAAACCTGCATGACATTGAGGAAGTTGTTCCAGAGTTAGATGATCGGTTAGTGTTCGTGCAGCCGAATCCAGCGCGGCAGATGTTTGTGACCGCCGGGTTAGCGTTGGCGGCGAGAGTATTGAACGGCTATAACGCCGAGTTAGCGGATGAATGCCTGCGCGTAGCGGAAGCGTTGTGGCTCGCTAATCAGCATTTCACCGATGAAAATTCCGGGCCGGTCTTTGCGTATGGACGGCGCGGCAGCCTTGAAAGCCTGAAAATCCATGCGTTAGCAGAGTTAATTCTCTCCACGAACAAGGAGAGCTATAAACAGGCGTTATATGCGATGGGCAAGGCGGTTGAAACGCATTTCTGTCATTCGGGCTGGACATTAGGCCGCGTGCTGCCGCTGCTTGACAATCGGCAATTCGTAAAGCAGGTCACCGCCGCCGCGCAAGCGTATCAACCACAGTTAGCGCAGCGCCTGGGCGAAAGTCCGTTTGGCTGCCCTTTAGCGCATACGGAAATTATCGGATTGATGCAGTATTTTCTGCATAAAGGCTGGCCGGAGATTTTTAGTGCTGAGCCGCTGTTTGCGGTGATGAACTATCTGTTAGGCTGCCGCCCCGGCAAAACGACAAACAGCCTTGTTTCCGGCGTGGGCGGCAACTCGCCAATCATTGCCTATGGCTTCAATCGCGCCGATTGGAGCTACATTCCCGGCGGTACGTTCTGGAATGCGGTCAATCTTGTCAGCCCGGATTTCGCGGAAGATAAAGTCTGGCCGTTTTTGTGGCAGGAACGGGAGTATATCACCGACGCCGCCTGCATGTTCATGTTCATGGTGATCGCCGCAGATCGTCTGTTAGAGGAATAATAGCGGTAAAGACGCCCCGCCGGGGCAAGATTGTTACGATCTCGTTCCACGCTCCGCGTGGAATGCCCACAGCCCGCCGTTCTGCGGCGAAACGGGACGCGGAGCGTCGAGGAGGCGGCATTCCACGCGGAGCGTGGAACGAGCCTGTATTTGCCATGTATAGAAAATAACCGCCGTTTTCTATTAACAATTTGTCGAGGAAAACACTACCAACCTTCAAATTCGTCCATGTTTTTTCTTTCAAGGCCAAAATAGAACAATAAAAAGCTATTCATCTGTTTTGGCGAACACCGGCACATGAGTATTTCATTTTAAAAGGAGTGTCTATGATACGCCGTTTGTGTGGTGTGCTGTTGATCCTGCTGTCTGCTGCTTATGCGGCCCTGTTCGCTGTTTCAGCCGCCGCGCAAACAGACGATACGCCGTTGCTGCCGGCGGTCGCGCTGCGGATGACGCCGCTCGATCTCTCGCAGCCGCTGACCACCGACGACCTGATGGCTGCCGGCGAGTTAGGCGGCGTCTTGCATCCGACGTTCGATCTGCCGGTGACGGATGCCGCGCAGTTTCGCAGCATCAGCCTGACGCCAGCGTCCGTATCGGCGTTTGTCCGGCGCGATGCGATGCTGCGGGCGTTCGGCGCGGCGATGAATGCGTGGAACGCACACCACTACGCCGATGCGGTCAAGATGTTCGCGCGCTAAGAGCGGGAGTTTCCCGATAGCCCCTGGGGCTCCGAGGCGATTCTGCATCGCGGCTGCGACGCCTATTTCACCGGGCGCTACTGCGAGGCGGAGGCGTTGTTTCAGGACGTCATGGACAGGAATGCCGACAGCGCTCATCCTGGCGCGATCATGCTGACGCACAAAGCGCTCGGACGATTGGCTGTCTTGCGCGTCAACCAGAACAACATTGACGAAGCGCTGGCGCTCTTTCGCCGTCTGCATGACGACAGCCCGGACTGGCGCGACCGGACGTACGCCTCGAACTGGATTCTGCGCCTGTCACAGCGCCGCGCTGCTGAACTGCGGCGCGTTGGCGCTGGCCGCCGTCTTAGAACAGGACGGACGTCATGACGAGGCGCAGCAGGTGCGGCAATTGGCTACGACCGACGCGCGCGGATATAGTCTGCGCGATCTGCGTGAGATGGCCGAACGTTACGGCTATCGCGTTTCCGGGCGGCAGGTCAGCGCAAGCGACCTGCGCCGCCTGCCGCCTGCCGCCTGCCGCTGCCGGCGATGAACGCCATGAATTCCATCGAAAGTTCGAACGCCGTCAATCAACTCGTCAGCCGCACCGATCCGGCGCAGACCTTCGCCTACGACGCCGACGGCAACCTGACGACCGGCTTCACCGCCTCCCAGCCGGGCGTGACCGGTGGCGGCGTCTTTCTGTTCACCGCGACCTATGACGCGGAGAACCGGCTGGCCTCCCTGACCTATAAAGACGGGAAGAACATCACGCAGGCCTTCCAATACACCTACAGCGGCGACGGGCTGCCCGCCATCGTCAAGCGCCTCGAAAACGGCGTCGTGAAGGAAGAGACGCGCTTCGTGCGGGACGGCGGCCTGATTATTCAGGAGCGCAACGCCAGCAACGCCGTGACGCGCCAGTATGCCTGGGGACTCAATCTCGGAGGCGGGATCGGCGGGCTGCTCAACCAGCGGCGGAGCGGCAAGGATTACGCCTATCTCTACGACGCGAACGGCAATGTCGAGGCCGTGCTGAACGCGTCGCAGCAGGTGGCGGCGGCGTACCGCTACGACCCGTTCGGCACACTGCTTGCCAAAACCGGCACGTTCGACCAGCCGTTCCAATTTTCGACGAAACGCGCGGACGCCCGGATCGGGATGGTGCAATATGAATTTCGGAACTATCTGCCCGCCATCGGGCGCTGGATGACTCGCGACCCGCTCGGCGAAGCGGGCGGCTTGAATCTGTACGCCTTCGTCGGGAATAATCCAGTGAACTGGGTGGACCCGTGGGGACTAATGGAGCTTCCTGTCAATCCCAATGATGTGAACCCGAATGATTGGTTTTTAGATAAACGACATTATAATCCCAATAATCCGAATGAATTGAAATTTTTAGATGTCGACGGCAGAAAATTAGAATGGCATCCTGGAAGACCCAACGATCCATCTCCTCATCAACAGGTAGATCATTGGCATGATCGGCAAAATTTTGGAAATAAGCATTTGAAACCGGGAGAAACGATTCCAGACCCATCAGGAAGTCGTCCACTTCCAATGCTGATCCCCAGAATGTTTATTCCGATTATTATTAATCCTTGCGTTTTACAACCGTGGCAGTCGTGGTGTCCTTTAAATCCCTATAATACATGTCCGATGTCATAAAAATGACGAAACATTTAGATGGGAAAGATGATATGAAATCACAAGCTCTCATACGTGTCGAAAAGGATAATTTCAGTCACGTTGCTCTGAGATATAGCATTTATGGGCTCAATCTGTTCGATTGCGCCGAATTTTCTGAAGTCAAACATTTTTATCAAGCACCTTTTATTCGATTCATTCTTCATGTAAGCTCTTATTATGAAATGGTCGGACTCATTGGCTATCCATCGCTTCAGGAATGGTTTGATGATCGATATTATCACAATCACCATATAATGATAACAGGACAGCACGAAGAGATTTCTCCTCGCCTCTTGTTTGGAAAAAATATTCGAACCACAAATATTCCCATTTGTTTTCATGAGGGTTCTTTCTGGGAAAACTCTCAGAGAGGAGAAAGTCTTCTTTTTATGGCCTCAACATTCGATGATGAGATGTTATTCAAACCGATAAGTCTCTTTCTTGGATATGATGCCGTAGCATTTTTCCTGTATGCAACAGGTAGAAATGCATTTTGCACGACCCAAAATATCCTGAATCGGTATTATGAACATCCGCGTCAAGTATTAGAAGGCGTGACCCAAGAAGCAGGCATATTTTTACGGTCTCAAAATGAAGGGCAATATCTCCAGATCATAACGCCAATTGATAGCCCTGGTATAGAAGAGCATATTCAGAAGGCATGTGATCATACCGCTGAATATATCGCCTCGACCTCCTGGTTTCAGCAGCATGATAAACAGCTTTTTTGGGATGAGACAGCGCATTCTTATCGGATGAGTATGACATGAACATAAAGAACGGTAGGTAGCGCGGGTGAGACGCAAGTGGCAATGTCGAGGCGGTGCTGAACGCGTCGCAGCAGGTGGTGGCGTACCGCTACGACCCATACGGGACGCTGCTTGCGAAAACCGGCGCGTTCGACCAGCCGTTCCAA
>DF820461.1:0-23790 GCA_000739515.1 Candidatus Moduliflexus flocculans | reverse complement strand
GGCGTACCGCTACGACCCATACGGGACGCTGCTTGCGAAAACCGGCGCGTTCGACCAGCCGTTCCAATTTTCGACAAAGCGGTATGATGCCAGAATTGGGATGATTCAGTATGAATTTCGGAATTATTTGCCCGCCATCGGGCGTTGGATGACAAGAGACCCTTTGGGAGAAGCGGGCGGGCTGAATTTGTACGCCTTCGTCGGGTCATCTCAGACGAGTACACCGATTCGCGAATTGTTTCGGGAGTGCACGTTTCAGCTTGCCTCGCAAGCTGAAATTTGCACTCCTGAACACCGCTAAAACCTGATGACTTCGTGGACGAGAGTTGGTTGTCTTATCAGCAAGAATGTTCATCGTATCACACACACATTTTTTACAACAAGGAGCGGAAAGAAAGAAGCGGCTTCGGCAGTTTCTTCCCTTCCGTCTGACATCATGACTGCTCATCTTCGAAAAACCGGCGCGTTCGCCGCGCTGATTGGTCTCGGATGGTTCGGATGCGCGGCGGTCTCAGCGCAGGCGGAGACTGTCCGATATCGCTATGATGCCAACCAGCGTTTGGTGCAGGCGCGAGCGTTTCAAAATGGCGCGGTCTGGGAGTATCGGTTCGATCTGGCGGACAACCGCGCAGTTCAGACCATCAGCACGGCGTCGGCCTGCGCGGATCGCACCGTCTGCAACGGCAGTTTCGAGCAGCAATTTTCCTTCTGGGACGGCACGGACAATGCTACGTTCGTCAGCGGGCGCACCGGTCAGGCGGCGTTCGTGGCAAAAGATACGGCGAACTCCGATATTCAGCAATTGCTGCCCGGCATGTTCGAGGCAGGCAAGACCTACCGCGTCACGGCCTGGTGCAACGTGGCCGCAGGAAATGCCTGCCGTCTTTTCCTTGGCGATTCGAACGATGCGTTCGGCCCGGCGTACGAAAACCGCATCGGACAGGAATGGGGCGGAAATGGCGACTGGCAAAAAATATCCACGCCGCCGTTGACGTTAACGCATCCCGAACTGCTGAATGTGTATCTCTATTCTGACACGGTGGCGTCTGTCGCCTACGATGATGTGCAGATTGAAGAAACCGCGCCGTNTATCTCTATTCTGACACGGTGGCGTCTGTCGCCTACGATGATGTGCAGATTGAAGAAACCGCGCCGTATCTTTGCGCAGATTTGACCATCTGCAACGGCGATTTCGAACGCGGGTTCGAATATTGGTTCAGCCTGAAGAATTCCCAGCTCACGCCAGGACGCACGGGCACCGGCGTGCATATTGACACGGATGCGAAGAATTCGGACATCATCCAGACGATTCCCGGCACGTTTCCGACGGGCGCGACCTATCGCGCCACCGCCTGGTGCAACGCGAGCGCAGGCACGACCTGCCAGTTGTTCTTTGGAGATTCGAACGTGGTGAACGGCCCCGCGTATGAACATGCCGGAAGACACCGGCTCGCAGGCAATGGCGACTGGCAGCAGTTAAGCGTGACCATCGCCTTCACACATCAGGAACAGATGCAGGTGTATCTCTATGGCGGCACGGGGAGTGTCTATGACGATGTGCAGATTACGCAGGTGACGCCAGCGCCAGCCGCCGCAAGCAGTATGATGATGACCGCACGGGAAGCCGCTCCCGAAACTGAGGCGGCACCGCAGCCCGTGCCAGAACCGGGAATGCTTGCGCTGTTCGGCCTCGGCGCTGCCGGGCTTGCCTGCTTATGGCGATATGTTCGCCGCCGCTCGTAGAGGGAAATAATTATTCAACGATAAAAATTCTTTCTTTTTTGAAAGAGACTCTTCTCTCCTATGTAAAAGTTTCTTGACAAAATCAGCAGGGTATTTTCCTGATTCTCGAAATAGTGTCTCTGCTTTGTAATTCGGGAGATTGAAGATGCGTCTATTTATCGAGCAGATCAAAGAACCTCAGAATATTGCGTTCGAATTTTGTCCTGAAGAATGCGACGTGCCGGAGGATATTGGCGCGTTGACCAAGCCGATTCGTTTTGAGGCGCATGTGGAACGAATTCAACAAGACATTCACATCAGCGGGCGGATTGCCGCGCAAGTGCAGATGACCTGTTCGCGTTGCCTGATGCCCCATAAAGAGCGCCTTGATGAGCCATTTGAAGTGATGTATCTGCCGGGCGCTGTTGATGAGAAAAAAAACCTCGAAGAGATCGAGCTTGAAGAGGAAGACCTGAACGTCTCCTATTATCACGGCGATTTTATCAGCCTGACCGATCTTGTTCGCGAACAATTATTGCTGATGCTGCCGATTAAGCCGCTTTGCCGGGAAAATTGTAAAGGGTTATGCCCGTCATGCGGAAAAGATTTGAATGAGGGCGAGTGTCAATGTTCTCTTGACATTGGCGATCCGCGCCTCTCTGTGCTAAAAAAATTGCTGCATACATAGCACATTGAGTCATGAATTTTTCATTGCGCTTCGTACCGCCGACGTCCTCGTCGGCGTTGCGAAAAAAGGCCAACGAGGATGTCGGCGGTACGGTACATTTGTAAAAATGAATGACTTCGTCATAGCAGCCAACACGTATTTTATTTAAATGAGGACGGCGCAGAAAAAAGCGCCTATGTAGAACATTCATTACTGTAAAGGAGAAACATCATGGGAGTTCCAAAAAGGAAAGTATCGAAATCACGGCGGGATAAACGACGGTCACATCATGCGTTAAAAGCGCCAAATCTCACGCCGTGCCCGGAATGCGGCGAAATGAAACGTCAGCACATGGTCTGCTCGCATTGCGGGATGTATAAAGGCCGCCAGGTGATTGAAGTCAAAGAAAAATAATTGGTCGAGCCACTATTCAGAGGCTGCGAAGTACGTCGGCAGGGGATTCATTTCTGCGCCATGCGGAGAAGAATCCCCTGATTTGTGAAAAACGCTGTGTATTTCGTGGTTTTCTCTCACAAGCGCCTGAATAGTTGCCGCGTATCTTATGCGAATTGCCGTTGATGCGATGGGCGGAGATTACGCCCCGGAAGCGATTGTCGAAGGAGCGGTACAGGCGGCGGAAGAATATGGATTTACCATTATTCTGGTCGGACAGGAAGACCGGGTACGCCAGGAATTAGCCAAATACAAGACGGATCACCTTTCAATCGAAGTCCGGCACGCGCCCGACATTGTTGAAATGCATGATCTCCCGTCGGTCGCCTTGCGGCGGAAAAAAGAATCGTCGCTGCACAAAGCGATTTACATGACGAAAAACGGCGAGGCCGACGCCGCCGTCAGCGCAGGCAACACCGGCGCGGGCATGGCGATTGCCAAAGTCGCCTGCCGCATGTTGGAAGGGGTCGAACGCCCGGCGTTAGCGACCGTTATTCCAAATGTCAATGGTTACATGGTGTTGATTGACGTGGGGGCAAACGTGGATTGCAAGCCGATGCATCTGTTGCAATTCGCCGTCATGGGGCATGTGTACGCGCAATCGGTGGTCGGCATTGAGAATCCGCGCATTGGTTTATTAAGCGTGGGAGAAGAGGATTCAAAAGGCAATACGCTGACGAAAGAAGTGTTCGAGCCGCTCAGCCAGAGCAAGTTGAATTTCATCGGCAACGCCGAAGGCCGCGATGTGTTTAATGGCCGCATGGACGTGATTGTTTGTGATGGATTTATCGGCAATGTCGTGTTGAAAGTCTCTGAAAGCCTCGCCAAAACGATGGGCTTGTTTATGAAGGATGCGTTCTCGAAAAATTGGCGGACAAAACTCGGGTATCTGCTTGTCAAGCCCGGCATTGAGGAGATGAAGACGCGCATGGATTATGAAGAGTATGGCGGCGCGCCGTTACTTGGGATCAACGGCGTCGTCATCATCTCGCATGGCAGTTCCAAAGCCAGGGCAACCAAAAACGCGATCCGGGTGGCCGCCGAATCGGTCACGCACCACATCAACGATCAGATTGTCGAGATTATGAATGCCAGTGGCTTTGATTTGAAATCTTACGCCAAAGCGACCTCGATCTGGCATCAGCTTACGCGGTCGATCCGGCACGAACCGCCGAAAGATCAAAAAGACGAACTCCATCCGCATGAACAAAGCACACCTCTGCCAGCGAGCGACACCGCGTCGCTCCCTGAATTCCAGCCATACGAAGAGCCAGAGCAGGAACGCAAGTATTGGTGGCAGAAAAAACAGCGCCATGCGGATTCCTTAAAAGAGGCCGATGCTCCCGCTCCCTCACTCGCAGACGCGCCGGCAGCCTCACTGCCTGCGCTGCCTGAAGCTCAAGAAATCAAAGACGCGGAACGGTTTTCTGAAGAAAGCCGCGATGTGACATCTCAGAAAAAAAGTTGGTGGAAACGCCGCGAAGCTTCTCGCCCGGCGAACGAAACCGCGCCACCTTCAAGCGACGCGCAAACGGCTGATGACGCGCCGCCGCCAACAAAAGAATAAAGCACACACTCATGACGTGGCCGCGCACATCGCGGACGGCCTGTGACAATTTATCGCGGAATTTGAAAAATATGTACACTGGTTCGATCAAGAACCGTCAAAAGAATAGATTTATCTATCATAGATTCACATTTTTCTTGTGTTTGACGCATGACGTGTTATACTATCGCATAATGTGGGTATCCTGACGGTTTCGCGAACAGGCGGGGGGCTTGTTTGCGAAATCGCTTTAACACTTAATTGGCTATCAGGGGATAATAATCCGTATCTGATAGCGCGGTATATGGGGGGAAACATGTTCATGAAGCGCTTTTCGGGATCGCTGTCCGTGTGCTGTCGCAAAACACGGCGATCCATTCGGCTGTTTTGTCATGTCAGTTTGCTTGGAAGTCTTGTGGTTCTGTTATTCCTGTTCCCAAAGGGATTAAATGCTGACAATACGTCGTCCCTTCGACAATTGCAGAATAAGATTGACAATCTGCTCCGTTCATCGGCGTTAAAAAATGCCGCTGTCGGCGTTCAAATCGTGTCGCTCAATACCGGGGAAGTCGTGTATGAGCGCAACCCCGATCTTGGGTTAAATCCTGCCTCGAATACCAAGCTCATTACATCTGCCACAGCGTTAGTCCGTTTGTCGCCAGAATATCGCTATCAAACCCGCGTGTACGCTGACGGAGGCATTCGCGATGGCGTCCTGCAAGGGAACGTGTATTTAAAAGGCTCCGGCGACCCGACGTTCGCGTATGAAGGTCTGCTCCGATTAGCGCAGGATGTGTATAATCTCGGTATTCGCTCGATTTCCGGCGATGTGATTGGCGATGACACATTCTTTGATGACGAACGGGAATTCTCAGGCTGGCACGATTTTAAACAAGCCTATTCCAGCAAAATCAGCGCGTTATCGTTGAATAAAAATTCGGTCACGCTCCGCATCAAGCCTGCGTATCGTTCCGGCCTTGCGCCGCTCGTCATTCTCGAACCGCCGACGTCCTATATTGCCATCAAAAATAAAGCCGTCACGTTAGGCTCGAACCAGGTCTATGCCTCATTTTTGCCCGCAGAGGAATCGGCGCAGGAAGAAACGCTGATTGTGCAGGGCAAAGTCTCAGCAAAATCGTCGTATGGCGTGTCTGCGACAGTGCATGTTAACAACCCCTCGCTCTTTGCTACGACCTCATTTAAAAATGCGCTTGAGCAGATCGGGATGACAGTGCGCGGAAAAGTGGCGCTTGCGGCTGTTCCCAAAAAATCATCACTTCTCGCGACGTATGAATCTGCGCCGCTGCCAAGCATTATCGCCGAAGCCAACAAAGCCAGTGATAATTTCGTCGCCGAGCAATTAATGAAAACATTGGGGGCGGAAGAATTCGGCGCTCCCGGCACAACGCAAAAAGGAATTCAAGCGGTTCAGGCGTTTTTAGCCGAGCTTGATATTCCGCAAGATGCGTATGTCCTGGAAAATGGCTCAGGATTGTCGCGCAACAACCGCGTCACGCCCCAACAGCTTGTCACCTTGCTGCGCTATATGTATGATGATTTTGCCGTGCGCGCCGAATATTTAGCATCATTAGCGATTGCGGGCGTGGATGGCACGCTTCAACGGCGGATGCGCGACGCGGAACGGCGGCTGCGCGCCAAAACCGGCGCGATCAACAGCGTCTCCTGCCTGTCGGGTTACGCGGCCTCGCAGGATAACGAAATTTTTGCCTTTTCGATCATGATGAATGGCTATAAAAGCGGCGGATATGAAGTCAAAAAGGTGCAGAATCAAATTGGCCTGCTGTTGACGGAATTTTATCGGCCAGAGTATAACGCGGACGCCGAGCCTCATGATTCCCCATCCACAAGCTCTGCGAATTAAACGACGAACAGATGGGGCGCAGGAAACGCCCCATCTGATTTTACAACGCCTGTCATTCCATGAGTTCCGGAGATACGATCGTCATCGCAGATGCCCATTTAGACGGCGTCAATAGAGAATTACGCCATTTTCTTTCTCTGCTGGAATCCTTTCGCGCCCAGAAAATTGCTTCTCTTGTGTTATTAGGGGATATCTTTAATTTCTGGGTTGGCACATCCAAAATGACTCTTCCGTGTCATGCCGAGGTGCTTAATGCGCTGACAATTCTGAAAATGAGCGGGGTTTCGTTGACGTATGTCGAAGGAAATCGCGATTACTTTTTAGCGCGCCAGTTTTTGCATGCGCCATTCCATGCAGTAAGCTCTGAAGGAATCCGGGTTGAAATTGCGGGGCGGCAATGGTATTTTTCGCATGGCGATTTAGTGAACATTCATGACAGGCAGTATCGAAATTGGCGGAGGTTTTCAAGAAATTCGCTCTTGTTTGCCGCCTTCAACGCCATGCCTCAAGCCTTGACAATGTGGCTTGCGCATGCCATTGAAAAGCGCCTGCGCGTCACAAACAGGCGTTATAAATCTGCGTTTCCTGTGGCGGAGTGTTATGAATATGCTGAGATGCTTTGGCAGCAGGGGTGCGATATGATTGTGTTAGGCCATTTCCATCAAGAGCGTCGCCTTGAGAGAAGCGCTGGCGACCATGCCAACGCGCTGCTTGTTCTGCCAGCCTGGAAAGATTCACATCGCTTCCTACGCATCTCTTTTCAGGGCGATATTTCGCTTGAGAGCAGCGAACCTCAAGCAGAATAAACCTTGCAATGAGTTTTCCTGCCGCCTGCTGAAACAAATTCATTCTCAACCGTAATACTCTCTTGACATTCATACGATCTTGCAGTATGACGACTTGTATTCGAAGACGCTGTGTGATACGGTTGATCACCTGCTTGTTTCCAACCAATTGAACGTTATGAAAAATGATGATATTATTGATTCCGTCTTGTCAGTCTTGGCGTTAGATGGAAGTTTAAATAAATGGGAAATTCAGTTTTTTAATGAGCTCTGCCAACGCCTGAATATTTCTCAAGAGACTCAACATAAGGCTATTCAACGCATCAAGCAAGGCAAAGGGCGCATTCATCTTCCTGAACAAGACTCCGATAAAAAACGCTTGCTGTATTTTCTCATCCAGGCGGTCGTGGCGGACGGAAAGGTGAGCGAGCAGGAACGGCACGTGTTACAGACAGTCGTCGAAAAATTGGGCATATCGTTCTCGTATGTCGAAGAAATTTTGGAACAACGGATGAAAGAAGTCAAAACAGAACGGTACACTATCCGACAGGAATCAACGATTGTTTGCCCCAAATGCAGTTTTGAGCAGACGTCGTCCTATCGGTGCAAACGATGCGGCGTCATTTTCGAGAAATATAAACAAGCCCAGGGCCCAACGGACGAAGACCTTTTGATGGATATTCTTTCATCGTCTAATCGGCTCAAGAAAAAAGAATAAGCCTATTCATTCACTAATTTTTTTAGCTGTTTGCCCGGTTTAAAAAAGGGAACGCTTTTGGTTGGAACGCTAACTTTATCGCCTGTTTTAGGATTTCGTCCGGTGCGAGAATTTCGCTGGCGCGTGCGAAAACTTCCAAAGCCGCGCAGTTCGACCTTGTCGCCGTTGGCTAACGCATCAATGATGCTTTGAAAGACCGTATTGACAACCATCTCACTCTCTTTTTTGGACAAAGACACCTGTTCGGCGATTTTTTCTACCAGATCCGCTTTTGTCATAATGGATTCTCCGAGTTAATAAGATTATAGAGGGGGAACAGCCAACAAGCACAGAGAAAAGGTTACGCTATTCTCACAAGATTGTCAACTTTATACGTGAGTAATGTGTAAAAATAATATCCACATTGTTCTCTCCGACAGGCTCAGGGAGCGGGCAATGGCGTTTCCTGAGGCTATCGAAGGGAACAGGGATGGGTATTTTTTACATTTTACTGACTGATGTTACGCAGCGCCGCCGACAATTCCCCTCCTGGGAGGGGCAAGGGGTGGGTTCGTCCGTGAGTGATTGCTCGTGTCAAGAACCCNCTGATGTTACGCAGCGCCGCCGACAATTCCCCTCCTGGGAGGGGCAAGGGGTGGGTTCGTCCGTGAGTGATTGCTCGTGTCAAGAACCCACCCCCAACCCCTCCCCGGAGGGGAGTGTGCAGTCATTCGTCTCGAATCGGCTGCGTAACATGAGTTACTGAGAATATCTCTTTTTATTGATCGCAGGAAGGGTCTATGCAAGATTGCATTTTTTGTCAGATTGCTCATCACGAAATTCCCTCAACGGTCGTTTTTGAGGACGATGAAGTCATTGCATTCGAAGATATCGATCCGCAAGCCCCGGTGCATATCTTATTAGTGCCCAAGCAGCACATCAATACGCTGATGGAATTAAAAGAAAACGAGATGGAAGTTCTTCAACATCTATTTCTTGTCACCCAGCAGATTGCGACGATGAAGCAGATTGAATATAGCGGCTTTCGTGTTGTGCTGAATTGTAATTCACATGGAGGGCAAACGGTGTATCATCTTCATGCGCATCTTTTAGGGGGAAGAAAGATGAACTGGCCGCCGGGATAAGATGTTATCTGAATGGCAACGCTCGTTATAAAATGAGGGGACAACACGATCCGGGAGACTCAGTCTCCCGGTGACTTTTTACAACTTCTTCTTGACGTTTGCCACAACCAGGTTAATCACGGCTTTTAATGTTTCAAAAACCCCAGTTCCCTGGGTTGAAACCGCTTCGAAATATGGCACGTTGTATTTATTCAGCTTTAATTGAAGATACTGAATCGGCGCGACGTTGGGAAGGTCTCGCTTATTGTATTGAATCACCCAGGGAAACTCATCCATTTTATGTCCATCTTGTCTGAGGTTATTCTCTAAGTCATTAAGAGTTTCCAGATTGGCTTCCAGACGATCAAATTGAGAGTCTGCCACAAAAACCACGCCATCAACCCCGTTGAGAATGACTTTGCGGCTGTAGGCGTAATACACTTGTCCAGGAACAGTATAAAGATTAAATTTGGGTTTTTTCCCTTTAATTTTGCCAACTTCAAGTTGAAGGAAATCAAAGAAGATCGTGCGGTCTTCTTGCGTTTGCAATGAGACTAATTCCCCTTTCAAATCAGCAGCCACTTTTGAATGGATATACAGTAAATTCGTCGTTTTTCCGCTGACACCAGGACCATAATAAACGATTTTCAAATTAATCTGTTGTAACGCCCAATTTATATACATAAATCACTCACTTTTTCGTTCGTTCTGGCGACGGAACCATTAATCCCGAAACGCTCCATCCAATTCATCGGCTAACAAGCGGCCAAAATCATCATCAATCATATCTTCAGCGCCCGTTCCCACATTCGATTCCGCCTCCGCAATCACCGATAGCAGTGATTCAACAGCTTTTTTTGTATAGACCCGCACCATGCCTAAGGCGACGCTGGCATCAAAAATAATAATGAGGAAAAATTGATTGCCAACATTTGTCAGATACACATTTTTATTTTCCCCTTCATGAAAGTGAAGTTTAAAACGATCCCCCTCGCCAACAAGTTTTGCAATTTCAGCCGTCGCTGCGAAGTCCCCGGCGGCTAACGCTGATAACACCGTGGTATTCATTTCCCCGGTGTCGCCGCGCTCGCCAATAATTTGACCAGCCATATCAGCATACAATACGGCTTTGGCACGGGTCTTTGAGTATAACTCTCCTAAATATTTTTTTATGCCTTCATATTGGGCAGCATTAAAAATAATTGCCTTGCTCCCGTCTATTTTTGTTTGCGCCATAACATCAAATCTCCACAAAACAACTTACCAAACATCCATTCTCATGGACATCCGAATACGCCAGGAATTCGTCTTTATTTCCGCCGTTTAATCCGGTCGAACGCATCTTTCAAGTTCGCCCCCATCCGGTCTAACGCTTCTTCTAATGTCCCTAATTCATCCTGACTTTGAACTTGTACAGCCCCCACTAATTCGCCCAGGCTCATTCGGTCAACTGATTGAGTAATCGTCATGACTCGTTTTAGAATTAGATACCAGAAGGCTAAAGTCAAGAGGACTGTCAACAAAATACTGAGTAAAAGTGCTAAAATAACTAATGGCGTTAAGACTCCGCGGGCATGTTGGTCGGCGATTTTTTTCCACACCGGAGAATCGGCGTAATGTTCCAACACAATAACGCGCATGTGTCCTTGCGCATTATTCGGGAGTTTTACCGCAAGCGCGCAATCATGCCAGGTATATTTTTGACCTGTTTGTTTATTGGTTGAAGAATAGGAGACGCATAATTTTTTCTCATCAGTCATCGGATTGGCGTCAATTAAGGATTTGGCAATCGGTTTCTCCTCGCTATCAACAATCACTTGTTTGTTTTCGTCAAGAAGAAAAATATAACGAATGCCATACACGCCATATAACGCCTTATACGCATTTACCGTCACTTCCAATTCCTGAGAATCGATATTTTTGTCAATAATCGGTTTGAGATCGCTCAGCAAGAGTTCTGCGATAAACAAGCCTTTTGTCGCAGGGTCTCCATATAAGGCGGCAAATTCGCGTTTTAAAAATAATTGCAGCGTAAAATACAATACGACCACCATCACCAACAACGCTGCTAACACCAGAATGCCAAATTTCCAACGTAAGCTTAAACTCTTGATCTTTTCTAACATCCCGCACCTTCACTTTCGACGAGGGGTTCGCTCAGGTTAGTAATCATATTTGTTCACGCTCAGGCGTCTTCTGAAGATTTTTTGCCTCCGAAAGGCCAGAAGCGACGTTTTCCTTTCGTTTCTTTCGCGTCGTCGTCTTTATGTTCTGGCTCTGAAACAGCGCGATCTCCAAATACCGAAGGTATCTTCATGTCCAATTTTAACCGATCAATCACTTGAATATGACGTTCTTTTACGCTTTGAATCTTGAGGAAAATCGAATCTAACACGCTGCTGTCTTTCTGCCCGAACAATTCGACGATTTGTGTGATCACATCAGCCAGGCCATTGCTAAAATCTTCAAGCGTGGTTTCACCTTCGAATTTGATTGTTTTATCTTTATAAGAAAATTCTCCGGTGAAGGGGTCAAGAAAGAGGTATTTATTGGCGTTTGTCGCGATCACGCGCTTAAAATCATCCATAAATTTTCCCGCGCCGAATTTCGCGTCCACTGCGTCTTCAACGGCGGCAATCGTATCCTGAAAGACGCGAATCACTTCATCACTCACCGAGTTATCAATAACAATGGATGACATATCAGATTCATACACATTGAACACCGCCCCGACTTCCGTGCTGAGTCCAAGAATTTTTTTGAATCCGCTGGGGCCAGAAATCATCTCGCCATCAGAAGCGCGAAACACGCTTTCCATCGCGCGTCCATCCTGGAAATAAATGCATCCATCGCCGCTATCGCTATTCAAGAGGACTTCCACATAGCCAGAGTGTTCTTCTTTTTTCAGCTTCGAAATCAATTTTTCCAGGCTGGTCAACTCGGTCGTCAAATCTTTGTATTTGACCTTACTATTCAACACGCTGGCCAGCGTTGCCACCATTTCATCTTGTAATTGAAACACGCTGACCGTTCCATCTTTTTGGGACGCTTTATTCAAAATGCTTTTAATTGCCCGGTCGCCAATATTCTGTTCATTGCCAATTTCTTCGCAGGCATTAATAATGCGGCCGCGATCAAGAAATAACGTTCCCCGGTATTCCCAGAAATTCACCTGACAATACCCGGTAAAACTATTCTGACGCAGGTCGCTCAATAATTCGTGAATATTCGTATATGAGGTGCTCAAATCCTCATGAACAACCTTCCCCTTTGGAATGACCATGGAAAACCTCCTTAACACGCTCCACTAACGCCGTTTGAGACATCATCTTTGCGCATAGATTGGCGAGATGTTTCACAGAATACGGAAATATTCATAATAATTAACCAATCTTTCAACCGTTGTCAAGATAAAAATACGTTCTCCTGCTCCTTTCTCTTAAAATTTTTACAGCAGAACATGTTTGGAAAGCATGACGCCTTCTTAGGGAGAGGAGCTATAACCCCGCTAAATTTCGTGTTTTATTCCGCGCGTGAAGAATCTTGCGATAATCCAAACTGGAAGGATGAATCTGAATCGTTTCGCACATTTCATACAACCGAGAGCGCAATCGTTCGCCGATCCGCACATCTAAG
The DNA here is from genome assembly GCA_000739515.1 of Candidatus Moduliflexus flocculans. Lineage (GTDB taxonomy): Bacteria > Moduliflexota > Moduliflexia > Moduliflexales > Moduliflexaceae > Moduliflexus > Moduliflexus flocculans. Next base: position 11,278 of record DF820461.1, on the reverse strand, counting down.
GTCTCTTCTTTCGCATGATTGGAAGCGCGCGAGGTATCCAGCAATTCTTCATCCATCCAATTCGTCGTAATGAATGTGCTTAATTTTTCATTATACCGATAATTCAAAATATAGGAAAGAATATCTTCCAGCCACGGCGTCATTTTTTTCGCGCCTAATTCATCGAGCAACAGCACCTCTGTTCGCAAGACTGGATGTAACACGCTCATTTCCGAAAATTCGGCATCCTTCGAATATGAGCTTTGAAGCATTTTTAACAGTTCGCGAAAATCATAAAAGAGACAGCCCACTTTTTTTTCCTGAATTAAGAATTTAATTGCGGCCACCGCTAAATGAGTTTTTCCGCTTCCCGGCGGCCCCATGAGCAAAAAGCCGGTCGTTGCAACCGCCGGATACGACCGCACAAAACAATCAACGATCTGTTTTGCGACGCGTTGAGAATCTGTGCACATCGGCAATAAAAAATTGTCGAACGTACAGTCTTCATACCGCCTGGGAATACGCGCCTGCTGAACCAGCGTCACTTTCTCGCGGCTTCTGACACACGAACACCGTTCAGCAACCACAATGCTGTTCTGTTCTTTCAAGCGCCATCCCGTTCCTCGACAGAATTCGCAGACACCCTCCGCCATCGCGTCGTTTCACTCCTCATAATGCCCATCATTCACGCGCCAGACTCATTTTACAACCCAATTCCCCAACAGGCTGGAAAAAGGGGGACTGTCAAGGAAAAATAGAGAGAAAACCAAGAAATTTCTTTCACGTATTTTCCACATAAAAAAAACGCCAGCAGCCCGTTACGACTGCTGGCGCGTTCTCGTTATCCATTTCCTATCTATTCTACATTCACGGTCAGGTCATACGCCCGGCTTTCATACGACGCATTTCGTTCTGTCGCCCCACGAATGATCGTCGAAAGTGTAAATTCCCCGGCCTCTTTGCCAATAATGCCACACTGAAGCGTTTTCGTAACGCCCGGCGGCAATTCGCCAATTTTCCAGATCAACGTTTTTCCCTTTCGTTCCGGCTCGCCAATCGCCACGCCATTCAAGCGGCTGGTCTGAGGCACAAACTCAAGCCCATCTGGCAGCGTCAGCGCGACGGCAGCGTCAAGCACGCCGTCCGTGCCAACATTTTCAATCGTGGAGATCAGCGGCATCGGCTGACCAGCTTGCATCGTCGCCGTCTGCGGCTCGCCGAGTTGCTGCGAGACTCGAAGCACGACGCCGCGCTGAACATCTATCGTCAATTCAAACTCATTCGACTCAAACGGGAAACCGGATCGATCTAACGCATGAACCTTGACCTGGCTCGCATACGAACCGGCTTCCAGATTGGTATTCAGGATCACCCGATACGTCAAGCTGATGCGCTTGCCCGGCTCAAGGTCTTCTAACACCCAGACAAGCGGATTGGTGTCATCGATCTGAATGTCTGGCACATCTGAACTTTTGACCGAATCCGGCAGATAGACAAAACCTTCCGGGTTCTGATCTTCCACCACCAATCTGTACGCCGTGACATCGCTGAGATTCGTCACCACAAGCTCGAATTCCGCCTCTTTGCCCGGTTCCGCCACGACCGACCGCAGCGATTTTTCGATGCCAAGCTGCGGCTTGCTCATGTGATCTTCCACGCAGGCCGAATCAAGCGGAACATCGCCAGCCTGACCGCCGCACTGGAATGAGGCGCAGTTTTTCAGGCGATCACCACGCCCTCCTGGAAGATTACCTTGATCCACCCCGAACGATCTCATCATCGAAGGCGTGTTGACCCGCACATCAACCGTAATGCGATAGATTGCGTCGCGATCAGGCGCAAGATCACCCACGCGCCACTTGACGACGCGGTCATTCACGGAAACTGGGGCTGGCACACTGCGTTCGAACGAAACATTTTCTGGCAGCGTATCTTCGATATAGGCGTCATTGCTGTCGCATGGGAGATTCGCTTCCGGCACGCTGATCACATACCGCAACGTGGCGCCAGCTTGCGGAATATTCATGTCCGCCGCGCTCCCGACCGGCTGAATCAGCAAGTCGGACGCAAACACTGGCGCGAGTCTCTTCGGCTCAACCGCCAACTCAAGGAAATATTGTTGTTCCGAGAGTTGCAGCCCAATGCGCGCCACCACGCTGTCGAAGAATTTTGCAAAATGCTCGCTCATTCGCTCAATAAACGCAGCCTGATCAACGGCTAACAGTTCCCGGAACGCGCCGACCGTCATCGCGACATTCAACGGCGTGTATTGATATTGCCCAATCGCGCTTTTATACACTTCAAGCCGCGTATCCCAGAATGTTCGGTCAAGGAATTCAAACACGCGCATTGCCGCTGCGAGATACTCTTCATTCGTTGTCAGGCGATACGCAATCAAGAAACTCCGCACCGCCGCCGAATGCGCCACGAGCGTCTTCAGCCCGTCGAACGGCTTCGCTGCGTCCTTCGTCAAGCTCGCGCCATTAAACACCGCGCCATCCTCCGCGCGATACAGCGAGCGATACAAGAAATCAGCCTGCGCCGACAGTAACAACGCCGCCTGTTTCGCGAGTTTCGAATCAGCGCCGAAATTACGAATGACGCTTTCTAACGCAATCGCGCTCATCGCAATCTGCTGCGTCGAAATCACTTGTTCCTGCGGCGCGTTCTCCTTCGCAGTCTCCATCGAATGCGTTTCATAGAACGTGCCATAAGTTGCATTCCAGTGGAAACGCGCGAGATTTTTCAATAACAACCCGGTCAATTCTCGCGCCATGTCCTCATATTTGCCAGAAATCAACTGGTCTTTTCCGAACAATTCGCTGTATGGCGCGCCGCCTTTCGCCTTCAGCATGCCGTAAAACTCACTGATTCCCCAGAGCAGCGACATCTGATCAAATAACACGCTGTCGCTGTCAACGACGCGATACGCTTTCGGCGCGTCGCCGTCGAACTCGATTTCGAGGCGATGCGGGAAATATGTTCCCTTCTCGCCCGCAATCGGCGTCCGCATGGTATTATACAGGAACATGATCTTATTGGCCGTCTCCTGAGCAATTAACAGGCCGAGGAAGCCTTCTTCCGCGTTGCGCCCGATAAACTCTCCGCTTGCGGCAACGCGGTTTGCGTCATCATGCCGCGCCGAAAGCGCCGCCTTCAACCACAGCACCTGCCGCCGCAGCGTTTGTCCCAACGCAGACGGCGTAATTGACCGATCCATGCCGGAATCAAGCCAGCGCTCCGTCTCCTTGCCATACTCGATCTCTGGCACACCGCCCTCGAATTCGAGAAAAATCGGCAGCAAGCCTTCAGGAATCGTGTTGAGTCCGCTCAATTCAGCGTACTGCGCCAACAACGCCTCAACGACCTTCTCCGGCGCAATTCCCTGTTTCTTCGCGATTTCTTGAATCAGCGGCGCATACGTCAGCGCCACGCCAAGCCCGGATTTCGCCTGAATATGCACTAAATTTTCATCCGAGAAATCCGCCGCTTTTTGCGCAGTACGCTCTAACGCGCCGAGATTCAGCAATTCGGGATTCCGATTGCGTTCGCCAAACTGTTCGCTCTCGTCTGTTTCGCTCGCTTTCGCCAACGGTTTTGCGTTCAAGCCAAACTCTGAGGCCGCGTACATCCCGATGTCTGTCAGGTAATAGACGCTGCGCATCGAACTCTGCGCCTGCTCGCACGAATCGGTCGGGCGTTTCTCGCGCAGCGCGGTGATTGCGTCGCGATTCAGGCGGATTTCCGCCCCAAGCACCGGCGCAAGCCCGAACGGGCTTTCCAGCGATTGCGCCGCGCGGATGGCGCTGACCTGCCCGACCGGCATGAGATACGGTTTGCCTGAGCACAAGACTTCTGACTGCCACCCGCGGTCGTATCTTCGGATCGACCGGAACGACAGCCGCGTCAATCACCGAACTGGTCACCTGTCCCCGAGGAGGGAATCCGTACATCCGCAATCGTACAATGTATTCGCCGGACCACTGCCCATCCGGTCCCAGCGCGTCGGGCTTCCACGTCTTCCCACCATCAAACGTACGGCTGCTCTTTCCGCTATGACTGAACGTATCCACGTGAAGCCCGCCCCCACCGCCGATCACCACTTCATTTCGACCCGCCTTCAAGTCTTGGCCGGCGATGTCATGGCGCGCCCACCCCCCCGTCAGCATCCGCTCCTCATCGTGCACATAGGGTCTCTGTCGCCCATTCACGGTAACAAACTTGGGAGGGTTCCCTTGGTACGTGTAGCTGTTGTAAATGAGAAGGAGACCCCGCTCGAAGTCCGGGATCGGAATGTCGAAACCGATTCTGGCGGACTCCGTCGGTCCCAATCGATCGAAGAACTGGCCGGTCACGCCGGTTTCGTTCGTCAGGAGATACGATCGAGCGAGGCGAACGCCCTTAGTCTGATGATCGACCGTGATGAAACGATCTCGCGTCGACGTTTCGAACGATTCGGGATCGTTCCATTCGACGACGATCGTCTCGCCCCCGGCGGCACCGGCAAGCACGATCAGAAGAATCCCTGGAACAGGGCTGAGGCGCTGATGCATGACACGGTCCTCGACCTCGAACGATCAACGGCATGGTCAAGGACGGCATTATCGGCCCGTGGCCGAAGCCCCTCAAGTATCGCTCGATTTCGAAAGCAGAACCCACACGCGATGCCGCGGCGCAATCACCAAACGCCCGCCGGCTTGACGTGGCGCCCCACCGGAGCACTCGACAACGTGAATGGAACAATACCCCGCTCAGGCAACCTCGACGATGGAGTTCAACTCACCGTACGGATTGCATTCGACGTAGTCATTGTGCGGGTCTTTCGTCCACCGACCGTCGATGACATATCGGTAGCGATACCGACCCGGTCCCAGACTCAGCGTAACGGCAAAAGACCCGTCCTGATCCTTCGACTCGAGCTCCGTTGCCTGCGGCGACCAGTTGTTGAAATCGGCCGCCAGTTGAACGCGCTGCGCGCCCGGGGCGTGAACACAGAAGTGAACCCCTTGCTCGTCGTGAGAAACCCCGTAAACCCTGCTGATCTTCCGGTCGATCTCCTCCGGAGTCGCCTCCACAATGTCGCCCAGCCGGACGTCGCCAATCAGCACCTGGCTGGTGGCCAGAAGCTGGTCCGCCCTGTGAGCCAATTGGCTTGCTTGCTCGAGCAGGACATGATGGGTCGTATCGACTTCGCCCTCGGCAATCAGTTCGTTCGTCAACCGCATGAAATCGCGATGACCCGGACTCGCCGGGGCATATTCCACGATCGGTTGCCCATAGCTGGTGGCTTCCCGGATCTTCGTGTTGAAGTTGACCTGTGTGTTGAACACCATCTTCCCATACTTCTTCCGGAGCTCCGCCAAAACCTCACGAGCGTGCTTGGTGCGGACATCGTAGAGGTTGGGAAGGATGTGAACGAGCAGCTCACGTCCCGTCTGGTTACGATGCCGTGAGACAGCCTCGATCTGCCTCGTCAAACCATAAAGAGAGAAATACCCCGTGTCCACCGGAACGATGACCTCGCTGGAAGCGTAAAGTGCATTTCCGGTCAGCAAACCCGTGCTGGGCGGGCAGTCAATGATGCAGTAGTCGTACTTCGGCGTGACACTCAGAAGGGCGCGGGTAAGACGCTCACATTGGTCGGGCGCGCCCGCAAGTTCCTGCTCCACTCTCGCAAGCATTGAAGTTGAAGGCGCCAGGTCAAAGTTGCCCGCAATCTGCCAGAGCACATCTGACAGTAAGACGCCGGTCTGATCGGTCAAGACTTCATAAATGGACCTGGCTACCTGTTCCTCCGGAACGGCCAGCCCTACGCCACAATGACCCTGCGGGTCCATGTCAACCAACAGTGTCCGACGCCCCTGCCTCGCTAGGCAGGCCGACAGGTTGATCGCGACTGTGGTCTTGCCACACCCCCCTTTTTGGTTAGCTATTGCGATGATCCTCATCGAATCGCTCCTTAAACGGACGGATTGGCTGTGCGGATCCGCATGTCAGATTGGGCCTCCAGCCCAAGCGATTTGATTGCCAGCCGACTCCCGGCTGCTCCGTGCGGTCTTCAACACAATCAAGGTATGGACGCGTGCGACCGATAATCGATCGCTTCACATTGTAATATCGGCCTTTGCCTTGACTAGCTTTAACTTATGGGACGTAAAATTGGTCGCGGGCCAATGTAGATAATAGTAATCGGATGACTTAGAGATGCAATGTTGTGATACTGCAACTCCAACTCGCGTTTGACAGCATCCGCCTCCAAGGCTAGTATCATCAAATCGTCCAACCATCTGGGAGCCCATGGGATAGAGAGGAACGCAGACCCGACATGCCCGATGAGTTGCCGGCCATACTCGAGCAGTTTCAATCAAAGCAAGTCCTTGTCATGGGCGAATTTGTGCTTGACAAGCACAGTTATGGCGACGCCCGCTCCATCAGCCCCGAAGCTCCCGTACCAGTACTGCGGCTGCGAAATGAGGTTCAGCGAGCAGGTGGGGCCGGACATGTGGCAAGTGCTCTGTCAACCCTCGGCTGTCAGGTCGCCTGCTGCGGCGTCGTCGGAGACGATGCGGCTGGACACGAGCTCCTCGCCATCCTGAGCCAGTCCGGCGCGGCAACGAACGGCTTGATTCAAGTCCCGGGTCGAAAAACGGCGACCTATACCCGGCTCATCGGCCTCGCACAGCACCGCCATCCTCAACAGATGATGAGGGTCGAACAGGTGCCTAGTACGGCCATCCCCGACAAGCAAGTCGAGAGCCTGATCGAATTTGTCCACAGGACCATCCACGAGATAGATGCTGTCTGTGTTAGCGACAGCGAAGACAGCGATCTCCCGGAAGCTCTCTGCCAGGCAACGATCGAGGCAACTCGCCAAGCGCGCAAGCCCATCCTGATTGACTTCGGACGAGTCGACCACGTGAATCAGTACCGCGGGGCTACCGTATTGACCCTCAACCGTGGCGAGTTGGCGGCCGTCTGCGGACAACAGACCGACCAGATCCCTCGAATCGGCCAGTACGCAAAGCCCCTCGCGGAACGACTGGGGCTGAAGGCCATTGTGGTCACACTCGATCGCGACGGAGCGTTGGTTGTCCCCGCCGGGGGAGAACCCACCCACGTGCCGACGCGCCCGCGTGCGGTCTACGATATCACCGGGGCGGGCAACATCGTCTTGGCACTACTGACAGCGTCATTGGCGACCGGTGCGACGCTTGAACAAGGGACCCAATTGGCCAATATTGCCGCCGGGCTGTCCGTCGAGCGATTCGGCGCGGTTTCCGTATCCATGGATGAGATTCGAGCCGAATTGGTGCTCGAAGGCCGAGCCGCCGCGCGGAAGCTCCGCACGCTGGACGAACTCATGGCCGAGTTGGCGCCGCGCCGTGCGGCCGGCAGTAAGGTCGTCTTTACGAACGGCTGCTTTGACGTCCTCCACGCCGGCCACATCCAGTATTTCAAGTTCTGTCGGGATCAGGGCGACATCGTTGTTGTCGGGCTTAATTCGGATGACTCCGTTCGAGCCCAGGGCAAGGGCGACGATCGCCCCATCAACACACAACTCGATCGCGCAAGGATGCTCAGCGCCTTGGAAAGCGTCGACCACGTCGTCATCTTCGACGAACCAACCCCGGAGAACATGATACGACGAATCCTGCCCGATGTTCTGGTCAAGGGGGGAGACTGGGCGAAGTGGGTCTGCGGCAAGGAAATCGTCGAGGCGGCCGGCGGCCGCGTGGTCCTTGCCCCCATGATGGAAGGCTACAGTACGACGCAACTCGTAAACCGTATTCGCAGGATGGAAGCTCGCCGCGAGCGAGACACGTAGGCCCAAGACTCCCCGACCCCGACGGGGGCCGCTCGGAAGACCAGGAGTAATGAAAACCGTGAACGAAACGTTCGAACAGCAGCTTGCGAATCATCAACGTGCAATCGAGTCCGTTTGTCGCCAGAAACCCACGCTGGAGACAATGGCCCAATGGATGATAGATGCCCTTCACCAGGGGGGGCGCATCTACCTCATCGGCAACGGCGGTAGTGCCGCCGACAGTCAACACATCGCCGCCGAGTTGATCAGCCGATTGCGTCCGGGACGTGAACGCCCCGCCCTGCCGGCGGTCGCTCTCACCACAGACACCTCGATCCTGACCGCCATCGGCAACGATTACGACTTCAAGCTCGGCTTCCGCCGACAAGTGGAGGGCCTGGTACGAGAGGGTGACATCCTGTGGGCCCTTTCGACCTCGGGCAACTCGGAGAATGTCCTCCTGGCAGCCGAAGAGGCCCGTAAACGCGGCGCCAAGGTCGTCGGATTTGCCGGTCGCACCGGAGGAAGACTCGCCGGCGCCTCCGACCTCTGTCTCTGCGTGGACGGGGAAACCTCCGACCGCATTCAAGAGGGCCACCAAGTCGCCTACCACCTGATCTGCGATATCATCGAACGGGCCTTCTGCGGCCGGACGTGAGCAAGCCGCACCGCTCCATCCGTCGTTTGCACAGCCTCAGGGAGTCCCCCCGGCCGAGCGAGAACCTGTTCGTCTCATCCGTTGCACCAGCGAGGTGACAAGCCCGACCATGAGCCCCGCGTAACCCAAATAGACGATCGCCTCACCGCGATCGCGGGCGACGCTGAGCATACTGGCGACCGGCTTGCCTTCCCCGTCGAACTGGTAGTTGCTTTGGTAGAACCTGTAACCCCCGTACTTCAGCGGGGCATTCATGCTGATCGTCTTCTCCATTCGGCTCCGACTCTCCGAGTCCTCGACCAACACGCGGCTTTGGTAGGTCCTTGGACTGTCTGTGCCGGGATAATAAGTGATGAGGGGCTCCAGGAGCTTGATCGAAAACCCCAGGTCGATCCGAGTCGGCATGTAGCCGACGCGCAGGTCTGCCCTGCCCACGCGAACATCAAAGCTCTCGCCCCTTCGAATCCACATTCGATGGGCAGCGCTCGGTGTACCCACCCGAACGAACACGGCCGGCACCCGATCCTTCTGACGCGGCGTGATGGGCTTCAGTGCCCGCTCGGAACGTGCGTGCGGCAGCATGTCGAGCACGGCAACCTGAGTCGAATCCCAAGGCGTCGTCACGGGCTTGCCGAACTCGGCCGGCGCCGTGGTCACGCCCCCCCCATCGTCCGCGAAACGGAAATGGAGCCTCCCGTCGGAACCGAGCAGGACATCGAGAATATTGTCTTCCGCGGTGGCAAGGGTCGCGTCGATGTACCGGAGCTTCAACGAGGGTGTCGTTGCGGCGGAAGGATCGCCGGCCGATCTCGTCGCGGACGTTGCCGCCCCATGCATGGAGGCGAAGTCGCGATCGGGAAACCGCGCGAACAGGCGGTGCATGTGCCGCCGCCCCTCAGGCCCAATCACCTCAAATTCCACCATCGGATTCACCGGCCGCGAGGACGCCGTGCGTATCTCACGCCCCACCACCGTCGCGTGGGGCAGGTAGCGACGGACCGATAGCTGATACCCGGTCCCTCCTACGGGAACTGTCCTTCCCGTCGCGGTCGAAATCTCCACGATGTGACTCTGCCCTCCCAGCTCGACCACGACCTTACCTTGATCGGGCGCCCCCGGCCGACTGGCCGGCTGCAAGAGTTGGGCAAGCCGCTGAGCATCGGTTACTCGCCCGAACCGAACAACAAGATTACCCAGGCGATTCGGCTGGCCACTCAGCAGCCACGCCTTATGTTCCCGGCCGTCGCGAGAAAACTGTAGCTTCACGGCGGCTTGCTTGGACTCCGCATCCGCGATGACCCGCTCCCCCTCGTCGACGGTATCCGAAGCGTACTGCTCGATTTCCAGCGACAACCGCCCTTGACTCCCCGAAGATTCCCCCCGTAATTGGGCCGGTCCGTCGGAACCGATCGGAATCCTCACCGCCTCCCTTGCGACCTCACCACTCAGCGTCAATGCCCATCGTTCGCTGTCGAAGTCGGCACGTGTTTCTCCGGGCTGCAACCAAAGATTGCCGTGAACAGCCCAGAGCCGTGTCACCAGCGCACCCACAAGGACAATCAGAACGGAGACGTGGGCGATCACAAACCCGGCCTGTGATCGACGGGGTGGCCAACGGACGACGATCGCCGACAGCACGTTGACTCCCACGGCCGCCATCAACGCGGCGAACCACGTACTGCCGTAAAAATCCCTGATCGCCGCCTCCGTACCGTGGCCGGCTTCATGGAGGCTGGCCAATACCATGCTGACGGCCCACGCCGTCAGCAGAATGACGGCCGGCTTCAACGACCCGAGTCTGGCGATGATGCCTCCCATCCGGTCTTCTCACTGAAGCAACGCCGGCATGCATCCATCGACGTTGCGGGCAATCCTGCCGAGTACGACGCGCAAACCGGATGCCCTGTACCGGTCCCCCGCAACGCGTCGCCAGGGGGTAGCGTCCGAAAAGAGATGTTAGCGGGCTTTCCGTCGCACAGCCAAGCCCATTTCTCGCGTGACTTCGATCCATCGAAGTGGTCAAATCATGATGCCAATGCGCAAGGGTGTCCCCTTTGCGACGGCAACGATGGATAGGTCATGCAGACCCTCTATCCCACGTTCACTCAAGACAGGAGCCGCACACATGCCAACCCAACTGATCGGCGTGATCATCGCACTCGTTTCGGTCGAGCATGCGGTCGATGCCCCACGGGAAGTCGCCGCAACGCTCGATGGGAAACAGGTGCGCGTAACCGTGGACGGCACATTGTTCACTTCATACAAGTTCGATGCGGCTCAGAAGTACCCCTACTTCTTCCCTGTGAACGGTCCGCTCACGGGCAAGTCGGTGACGACGGAGACGTCGCAGCCTTATCCGCACCATCACTCGCTCTTCTTCGGCTGTGACCGGGTCAGCGGAGGCAACTACTGGCAGGAAGGAAACGATCGGGGCCGGATTGTCTCGCAAGGTCCCAAGATCATCGAGGGGAAGGGCAATCGTGTGGTGATCGAGGATCAAGCCCGCTGGCAGCGCCCCGGGGCCCCCGACCCCTTCAGCGACAAGAGGACGATCACCATTACCGCCCCCTCCGACAGGCTGCGCATCATCGACTTCGTCATCACACTGACGGCGGTGTCGGATGTCCACATCGAAAAAACCAACCATTCGCTTTTCAGCGGACGGATAGCACCGCACCTGTGCGGCGAGAAGGGCGGCCGCCTCGTGAACGCCGAGGGCGACGTCGGCGAAAAGGGGACGTTCGGCAAGAAGTCCGCCTGGTGCGATTACTCCGGAACGAACGGCGAAACCGTCGAAGGAATGGCCATACTGGACTGGCCAAAGAACCGGTGGTCAC
>DF820462.1:205502-231434 GCA_000739515.1 Candidatus Moduliflexus flocculans | reverse complement strand
CACCAGCCACAGTCACAACCCCACCTCCAACTGCAAGACCACCCCAAAATGCCCCTTTACGGATAAATAACACGATTATAATGAGAAAGATGAACAGCAGTACAAGAGTTAGGGCAGTGTGAATGATTGGATCGTTAATCTTTATCTCTTTAAGAGCGGATTGCGACAGCATAAAAAACCAAAGGCCGGCCATCGTTGACAGGAAACCCGCTATGCCGCCTAACACAACAGACAAGATTGTTCGTACAATTAACGCAGGCCACGCTAATCCGGCGCAGGCGCGGCAAAAATTCGCGCCAGTCAGGTTTGCGTCTGTGAAATTCACGCTGCGAATGTCTGCGCCGCTGAAATCCGCGCCCGTCAGGTCTTGTCCTTTGAACGATTTTCCGCGTAAATCTTGGCCTGCAAAGTTTTTCGGCATGGGTTTTCCTTTAGCTGTCGAACGCGATCTCTTCGCCTCATTCCCCCTGAAAGGGCGGCGGAATACAGACGGCGGTTTCAACCGCCGGTTTCGGTGTCTCGCGTCTATTCCGCGTTCATCCGTTCGCATTCGTTCGCAGCGGTTGAAACCACTGCCTGTATTCCGCCGCCCTTTCAGGGCGAAGGCGTCCGCGCTCACCTCATCCCAACCGCATCGTCAGGGCGATCCGCTTGCGGGCGGCGTCAACTTCAACGACTTTGACCGTCACTTTCTGGCGCACTTTGACGACTTCGTTCGGGTCTTTGACGAATTTGTCGGCAAGCTGGCTGATATGCACGAGGCCGTCCTGATGGACGCCGATGTCCACGAACGCGCCGAAATTCGTGACGTTCGTGACGATGCCGGGGAGCGTCATGCCGGGGCGCAAATCCTTCAATTCATGCACGGCGTCGGAAAAGGCGAACGCCTCGAATTGCGGGCGCGGATCGCGTCCCGGCTTATCGAGTTCCGCGAGAATGTCTTTCAGCGTGGGCAAGCCGACATCGTCGCCGACGTATTTTCTGATGTCGATCTGTTTGCGCCGCGCCGGGTCGCGCATCAAATCCTGCACTGTGCAACCGAGATCGCGCGCCATCCGCTCGACTAATTTGTAGCGTTCTGGATGTACGGCGCTGGCGTCAAGCGGGTTGTCGCCGTTATGAATCCGCAGGAAGCCTGCCGCCTGTTCGAAGGTTTTCGCGCCGAAACGGGGAATTTTTTTCAGGTCTTCGCGCTTGCGGAACGCCCCGTTTTCTTCGCGATATTTGACGATGTTTTTCGCCAATTGCGGGCCGAGTCCGGAGACATACGTCAGGAGTTGGGCGCTGGCGGTGTTTGCCTCCACGCCGACCGCGTTGACGCAGCTCATCACCACGTCGTCGAGGCTCTTTTTGAGGGCGGATTGATCCACGTCATGCTGATATTGCCCGACGCCGATGGATTTCGGGTCTATTTTGACCAGTTCGGCGAGCGGGTCTTGCAGGCGGCGGCCAATCGAAACCGAGCCGCGCACGGTCACGTCGTAATCCGGGAATTCGTCCCGCGCCACTTCGCTGGCGGAATAAATGGATGCGCCGCTTTCATCCACCATCACGACCGGCGCGTCGAGGTTCAATTCCCGCAGAAACGCCTCGGTTTCGCGGCTCGCCGTGCCGTTGCCGACCGCCACCGCCTCGATCTGGAATTTTTGACACAATTCCCGCACAATCGCGGCGGCCTGCTCCTTCTGGCGGTCGCTCTGCGTCGGGTAAATTGTGGTATTGTGTTTCAAATTCCCCTGCGCATCCAACACCACGACTTTGCAGCCGGTGCGAAAGCCTGGATCCACTGCCAGAACGCGCTTCTGGCCTAACGGCGAGGCCAGCAGGAGTTCGCGCAAGTTTCTGACAAACACTTGAATCGCGTCATGATCGGCGCGTTCTTTGGCGGCTCGCAGCGCTTCGGTTTCGAGCGACGGCGCTAACAAGCGCTTGTAGGCGTCATGCGCGGCCTCGCGCACTTTCTCGGCGGCTGGCCCCTGACCTTTCACCACCAGCTTTTCGAGCGCGGCAATCGCCTCGTCGGGGTTCGGCTGCGCGTGGAGCGTCAGGAAGCCTTCGCGCTCGCCGCGCAGCATCGCAAGAATGCGGTGCGACGGCGCTTTATCAAGTGGTTCCTGCCATTCGAAATAGTCGCGGAATTTGGCGGCTTCTTCCTCTTTTTTCTTGACCACCGACGATTGGAGTTGAGCGCGGTTTTCGTACAAATAGCGCTGATGGCCGCGAATGCGGGCATCTTCGCTGATCCACTCCGCGATAATGTCCATCGCGCCCGCAAAGGCGTCAGCCTCGCTTTCCACGCCTTTTTCGGCGTTGATGAACGGCTTCGCGTCAATCGCTTTATTGTTCTGTTCGAACAATGCTTTGGCAAGCGGCTCAAGCCCTTTTTCTCGCGCAATCGTGGCGCGCGTGCGGCGTTTTGGACGATACGGCAGGTACAAATCTTCCAACTGCGCCATCGTCTGCGCCGCGTCAATCTGCTTCTGCAATTCCGGCGTCAGCAGGTCGCGTTCCTGCAACGAACCGCAAATCGCCTCGCGGCGTTTGTCGAGTTCCGCGAGTTGTTCGAGCCGGTCGCGAATCTGCTGAATCGCGACTTCATCGAGCGAACCGGTCGCTTCCTTGCGATAGCGGGCGATAAACGGAATCGTCGCCCCTTCTTCCAATAATTTCGCCACCGCGTTGACCTGCTGCGGCGCGATATTCAGTTCTTTAGCAATCAGCGTTGCGTAATCGAGTTGTTTCATAAGCGTTTCCAAAATGGTTTCGGGCAATAACGTTCATAATGAGATGGGCTGTCAGACACTTCAAAAGTGTCTGACAGCTACGGAATTACTGAGGCGCTGTCAATCATTTTTTGTCGTTTATTTCTAAAAGAAAACTTGACGATTTTTCTAAGATTATTGCATTTTTAACAACACGAAATATCCCTTTCATTTTACACGAAAGAAGGTGATTCGCTTGCGATAATCAAGGCAGGAGCTCATAAGAAGGTCATCAGTTATCTGAGTATTCATGCAACACTGAACATTCAACCTAGGGAGGAAAAGTTATGTGGACTGTTCTCGTTTTACTCGTCGCAATTGCGTTTATTATCGTGATGACAGGCAAAGTCAAAATGCACGCTTTTCTCGTATTGATTTTAGCGGCGTATGGCGTTGGCATTCTCTCAAATATTGGATTAGACCCCACGCTGAACGCAATTAAAGATGGGTTTGGCGGCACGATTGGCTATATCGGCATCGTGATCACGCTTGGCGCGATTATCGGCACGATTCTCGAAAAAAGCGGCGCGGCGTTTACAATGGCGAATACGATTTTGGACATCGTCGGAAAAACGCGAGCCGCTTTGGCAATGGCGATAACTGGCTATGTGGTTTCGATTCCGGTCTTCTGCGATTCCGGCTTTGTGATTCTTTCGCCATTGAATCGCGCTCTTGCGGAAAAAAGCAAAACCTCGTTAGCGACGATGGGAATTGCGCTCAGCATGGGCTTGTATGCGACGCACTGCCTCGTGCCGCCGACGCCCGGCCCGATTGCCGCAGCGGGCAATGTCGGCGCAGACCTCGGCACCGTCGTTCTGCTCGGCCTGATTGCTTCGATTCCAGGTACGATTGCCGGGTATTTGTTTGCCATCTATTACGCTTCAAGATTTCATATCGATCCGAAACCAGAAGTGACGCTTGACGAACTTCAAAAGAAATATGGGGCGCTGCCCTCTGCTGCGAAATCATTCGCGCCGATTCTCGTGCCGATTGTGTTGATCTGCCTCAAATCTATCGCCGATTTCCCGGCGCACCCGTTCGGAGAAGGCGGAGTAAAAGCCTTTTTCGATTTTATCGGCAACCCGAATACCGCCTTGCTGCTTGGCGTCTTTTTGGCATTTTTTACGCTGCCGAAACTCTCCACCGAAGTCATTCAGGATTGGGTCGGCGAAGGTGTCAAGACCGCCGGCTGGATTATCCTGATTACCGGCGCGGGCGGGGCATTGGGTGCGGTCTTAAAAGCGACGCCGCTTGCCAATTATATCGGTGTCAGCCTCTCGCAACTCCATCTCGGCATTTTCCTCCCCTTCATCATCGCCGCCGGGCTGAAAACCGCGCAAGGTTCATCAACTGTCGCGATTATCACCACGACCTCGCTGTTAGCCCCGCTGCTGCCGAATCTCGGGGTGGATGGCAGCATGGCGAAAGCGTTGGTCGTCTTAGCGGTCGGCGCGGGCGCAATGACCGTTTCTCATGCGAATGACAGCTATTTCTGGGTCGTGTCGCAATTTTCAGATATGGATGACGTGACTGTTGCCTATCGGACGCAAACATTGGGAACGCTGGTGGTTGGTCTCACAACCATTATCGGAGTATGGCTCATGTCGTTAGTCCTGATGTAATCACGCTACCGCGATGAATTCGGAGGACGCTCGCAGCCCTCCGAATTCGCTCATTCGAAGGAGGAAGCCTATGCGACCGTATGCCGACCGTATGGCGAGATTGGGGACGGAAACTGCGTTTGTTGTGTTGGGAGAAGTGAAAAAATTAGAGGCGCAAGGGAAAAGCGTGGTCAGTTTTTGCATCGGCGAGCCGGATTTCGACACGCCCGCGAACATTCGCGAGGCGGCAAAACAGGCGTTGGATGAGGGATTCACGCATTACGGCCCGTCAGCCGGATTGCCGGATTTCAGGAAAATCTGCGCCGACTATCTGAATCAGACCCGCCGAAATGTGCGTTATGCGCCGGAAGAAATCGTGGTGACGCCGGGCGCGAAACCGCTTGTCTTTTTCGGAATGCTCGCCATGATTAACGAAGGGGACGAGGTGATTTACCCGAATCCGGGCTATCCGATTTATGAATCCATGATCAATTTTGTCGGCGCGACGCCCGTGCCGCTGCCGTTGTTAGAAGAACGGGAATTTGTATTTGATGTCGCGGCGTTGAAACGCCTGATTACCGGCAAGACCCGTATGATTATTCTCAACAGCCCACAGAATCCGTGCGGTGGCGTGATTTCCCGCGACGACCTCGCGGAAGTGGCCAAGATTGTGCGGGAGCACGACCTCTGGGTGCTTTCCGACGAAGTCTATTCGCGCATTTTGTATGAAGGCGAATTCGAGAGCATCAGCCAGTTTGAGGGAATGAAAGAGCGGATGATTTTGATTGACGGCCATTCCAAAACGTTTGCCATGACTGGCTGGCGGCTCGGCTACGGCGCGATGAACACGGAGCTTGTCGAAAAAATCGCCCGATTGATGACCAATTCCGTCAGTTGCACGACGACCTTCATTCAGATTGCCGGAAAAGAGGCGTATCTCGGTCAGCAGGAAGAGACGGCGAAGATGGTGGCGCGTTTCAAGCGGCGGCGCGACATGATTGTGGACGGCCTGAACGAAATTCCGGGCGTGCGCTGCCTCCGTCCGAAAGGCTCATTTTACGTCTTTCCGAACGTGACTGAAGTCTGCCGCCGCAAAGGGTTTGCCGATTCCAAAGCGTTGCAAGATTATCTGCTCTATGATGTCGGTGTGGCGGCGCTCTCGCGCTCGTTCTTCGGCCATAAAAACATCGGCGAAGATCAGGAATATCTCCGCTTCAGTTACGCCACCAGCGAAGAAAATATCCAGGAAGGCTTGCGCCGCATGAAACAGGCGTTGGTGTAAGATCATCGTACCGCCGACGTCCCTTTCTGTTTCTCTGTTGAACTCGCCGACGAGGACGTCGGCGGTACGAATTTTTCACTTGACACTCTCCAGCCCGTGTACCGTTGATCTTCAGAAAATTCATATTATTCTGAGTGCGAAAGCTCTGTTTTCGAGGCCAAAGCAAGCTTTGGCACTCCAATTTTAAAAACTTTTTATTTGATCTTATGCTTGATCTGTTGCTTGCAGTTCTGCTTGATTGGATGCTTGGCGACCCGCCATCCTGGCCGCATCCGGTGAAATGGATGGGGACATTGATTGCGAAGGAAGAGGCGCTTGTTCGGCGCGTCGCTCGCAGCCGCCGCGCCATGTTCTTTGGCGGCGCGATGATTGTCCTCTGCAATCTGTTGTTCGCGTTCGGGCTGCCGTTTGTTGTGCTGCATGTTCTCAAAAAACCATTTCCGGTGGCGTATCATGCGTTGAATATTTATCTGCTGTATGCCTGTCTCGCGGCGCGATGCTTGCGGGACGAGGCGATGAAGGTGGCGCAGGCGTTCGAACAGGGGATCGAGGCGGCGCGGCATCGTCTGGCGTTTATCGTGGGACGCGACACCGCGCAGCTTGATGAGTCGGAAATCGTGCGCGCGACGGTGGAAACGGTGGCGGAAAACACGTCTGACGGCGTGATTGCGCCGCTGTTTTACGCGATGATCGGCGTCGCTCCGCTGGCTGTGGCCTATAAAATGGTGAATACGATGGATTCCATGCTCGGCTATCTGAACGCGAAATATCGCGACATCGGCTATGTTCCGGCAAAAATGGATGATGTCTGGAATTTTGTTCCGGCGCGGCTGACCAGCGTGTTGATGCTTCTCGGCAGCCTGTTTCGGTTCGATGTGAAAAACGGCTGGCGCGTAATGCGGCGCGACCGGCGCAATCATAAAAGCCCGAATTGCGGCTATCCAGAAAGTGCGGTCGCGGGCTTGCTCGGCGTGCGGCTCGGCGGCGAAAATGTCTATTTCGGCGAGCGCGTCTGGAAACCGACCATTGGCGACGCGACCCGCCCGCTCGAACGCGCTGATATTGCGCGAGCGGTGGAAATCATGTTTCGCGCCGAAATAGTCGGGATGGCATTATATCTGATTATCGCTTGCATTCTGCGGCGTTATTGATTTGCTGATAATGCTTGCAAAACAGCCGTCGGCTCTATCGAGCTGCGTTGCGTTGAATCATGAACGCGATGACCATGAACAGCGTCACGATTTCCACAATCACAAACGCCGCGCCGATGGAAATGCCTAACACTGACCGAAGCAAACCGGTAGAATATCCGGCGTGAGTTTTCAGGGCGCGAATTCCCTGAATGCCGAACCAGATCGGAAGGGCGGCAATGAGCAGGCCAAATAATGCGCGGGCAAAGAGAAGCGGAACGATGGCAGGCGCGTACACCGTCCAGTGTCGGACAGCAAGCAGCGCGACGAGCCAGGTGCTTCCCCAGATCGGAAAAAGGAAGATCGCCCATTGCAGTGAGCGTTTGGCGGCTATCGGACAACGTAATATGGCTGAAATCTGACGTTCGGGGTCGGTCATGCGAGCATCCTCCAATCAGTTGTTTATGCCTGCCATGCTGTTGTGAAAAGCAATAAACCTGTCAATAAATATTTCCGCTGAAAATGCAAATCCTCGCGCTTATTCGTTGACAAATCCGTCGTTCTCAGGAAGGGGTGCATTATCTTTTCATGAATGTAAGAGACCTCACAGGTCTTGAAGACCTGTGAGGTCTGCGCGTGAACGACGTGATTGTTTCAATTTAACGAAAGAGGTCAGAAATGGAACGAATTATTTTAGATTATACCAATATGTCGCCGGTAATTCGCGGCGAGGCGATTTCCCGATTGCAAGCGCAAGTTGATCTCGCTTTGCAAACGACATTGCAAAAAACCGGCGCGGGCAATGATTTTCTCGGTTGGGTCAATCTGCCAAACGAAATTGACGATGCTTTTTTGCGGGATATTCAGCAGACCGCAGACGCCTTACGCACCAACAGCGACGTGATTGTCGCGGTTGGGATCGGTGGTTCATATCTCGGCGCGAAAGCGGTCATCGAGGCGCTGAAAGGGCCGTTTGCCGGGACTGAAAAGGTGCTGTTCGCCGGGCAGAACATGAGTTCCTGGTATATGAACGACTTGCTCGCACTCTTAGAAAAGAAAGATTTCAGCGTGATCGCGATTTCCAAATCCGGCACGACGACTGAACCAGGATTGGCGTTCAGAATCCTGAAAAATGCGGTGGAGAAAAAGTACGGCAAAGCGGGCGCGAAAGAACGGATCGTGGCGATTACCGACAAAGCGAGAGGCGCGTTGAAACAATTAGCCAACGGCGAAGGTTATAAAACCTACGTGATTCCCGATGATGTCGGCGGGCGTTTCTCTGTGCTGACGCCAGTCGGTTTGCTGCCGATTGCCTGCGCCGGGCTGGATATTCGCGAATTTGTCAACGGCTTCAAGACGATGGCAAAAGTGATTACAGCGGAAACAAACGTCATGAAAAATCCGGCGCTTGCATACGCCGCGATTCGGACGCTGCTGCATCGGCAGGGCAAAGACATCGAATTGCTCGTCAATTTCGAACCGGCGCTGCATTTCGTGTCAGAATGGTGGAAGCAGTTATACGGCGAAAGCGAAGGCAAAGACGGCAAAGCGTTGTTCCCGGCCAGCGTGGATTTCAGTACTGACTTGCATTCGATGGGACAGTTGATTCAGGATGGCAAACGCAATTTGTTCGAAACCTTCGTTATGGTCAAAAAGAGCCGCTATTCCGTGCTGATTCCGCATGATGACGCGAATCTCGACGGTTTCAATTTCGTGGAAGGCAAGAATCTGGATGACGTGAATTATTCGGCGTATCAGGGGACGATTTTGGCGCATCGCGACGGCGGCACGCCGAACATGACCATCGAACTGCCGGATTTGACGCCATTTTATCTCGGCCAACTGTTTTATTTCTTCGAAATCGGTGTTGCCGTCAGTGGCTATATGCTCGGCGTGAATCCGTTCGATCAACCGGGTGTCGAAGACTATAAAAACAATATGTTCGCGTTGCTTGGCAAGCCGGGCAAAGAACAGGCGACCGAAAAAATTCGCGCCGAATTAGCAAGAATGATGCCGAAACGAATTGGATGATCTGGTTTGGTCATCAAAGAAACCTCACAGGTGTTTGAAATCTGTGAGGTTTTTGTTGAAATGACGGCAAATTGTTTTTCATCTTGACACGGAAAAAATGATCTGACATCGTGTGTCGTAGAATATGCGCAATCTGGAGCGGACGTTTGAGAATGTCTGCCGAACATGCCAATTTTGTTATTGTGAAGGAGCATAATGAGTAATCGGTTCGAATATCAAAAAGAGGAACGCGATGGCGTTCGAATTTTTATTTTGAACGGGAGTCTTGATATCAGCACTGTTTCGCCGATGAAGGCCGAGTTGGATTCCTTGTTTGCCAGCGGCCAGCACCGCGTCTTATTTGATCTGTATGAATTGGAGCAAATAGACAGTTCGGGAATTGGCGCAATTATTGCCTTATTCAAACGAGTCAAATCGAATCGCGGCGAAGTAAAAATTTCACGTCTGATCGGACAGCCAAAAGAAATTTTTAGCCTGCTCCGCTTAGATCGAGTGTTCGAAATTTACGACGATTTCGAGAAAGCCTTGCAGAGTTTTCGATAAGAGTCCCCTGCCACCATTGATTGTCGGCATGAAGATGCGTGCCAGAAATCTCCTGATGACGCGAGTTGTTTGGGGGCACATGGCAGGCGCTTTAGTTGATCATTTCTGTTTGTCTCATGGATGACGCTCGTGAACGACACGCAATCCAGTCGAGTTTAAGCCGCCGTTTCAGCGCGACCCTGACAGGGGTCGTCGCTGGCATCGTGATTCTGTTTTCATCAGTGACGATGTGGTCGAACGTTCAGGAAAATGAAAAACGACTCGAACAGCAATTAGCCCGCACCACATTGTTAGCAGAGACAAGTCTGGCATCTGCCGTCTGGCAGCTCAGTCCTGAAATCGTGCAAGATGTCTTGAATGTGTTATTTACGGATGAAACCATTGTCTATGCCAGCGTCGTGTCTGATGGGGTCGTCATGGCCGAAAAGGCCCACCCTGATTTTGTTCAATATTCATGGGGATTTTTTCAAAATTCTCCCCAGTTTATCGCGAAGCACGTCGCGATTATGAAAGATGACTTGCAAATTGGCACATTAGATGTCGCGATGTCTCGCGAAAAAATTTATGTCCAATTCACGAACAATCTTGTGGTGTACGTTTTACTGACGGTGCTGTTGATTCTCACATGCTCGATCACCACAATGCTTATCACGCGGCGGTATATCCTCAGCCCGCTGACCTCATTGGTGGATTCCGCGTCCTCTATTGCTCACGGCAAATTCGACCTTCCAATGGTTGCGTCTTCAGCGCAACTGCCGCATGATGAGATCGGCGAGCTTGCGCGGACATTTGATGAAATGCGGCAACGGCTGCAATACCTGCTGGAACATTTAGGACATGCCGCCGCAACAATGCAATCGTCGTCCGAAGAAATTTTGATGGCCGTCAATCAACTGGCTGCCGCCCTGGAAGAGCAATCTGCGTCGGTCACGGAAACGACTGCTATGATGGAATCCATTACCAGCGCCTCCCGCCAGATTTCAGGAAATACGGATACTGTTGCGACGATGGCCGAACAGACCAAAGGGTCTGCGCAAATAGGCGTTGAAATGGCAGAGGCCACGATTGGCAAAATGCGCAATATCATGGACACGAATACGCAAGTGCTGCACAATATCATGGCACTCGGCAGGCGATCTGAAAAAATCGGCGACGTGATCGAGTTGATCAATGACATTGCGGATCGGACGAAATTACTCGCCTTCAATGCGGCCTTAGAAGCGGTTGAAGGGGGCGAAAGCGGCGGAAAACGCTTTAATGTTGTCGCCATAGAAATTCGACGCCTGGCAGATTCAATTATTGAATCCACCGAAGAAATCAGTTCCAACATCCTTGAAATTCAGCAAAGCATTCATGAACTGGTGCAATCATCCGATATTACGACCGCCCGCATTCAGGAAGGCACGCAACAGACCGGCGTGCTTTCTAACGGTTTGCAGGAGATTTTATCAGCAGCGCGTCGCACAACAGATGAAGCAAAGCAGATTGCGACGGCAACTCAAGAACAGCAGCGCGCGCATGAGCAGATTCTGGCCGCCTTAAAAGAAATATCGGAAAACGCCCGGCAATTCGCCGCCGCAGGAAATCAGGTTTCACTCGCGGCAAATGGCATGAAACAGCTCGCAGACACGCTGCATCACCTTATTATCGAGTTCAGGCGAGGCGGCCATTATGGGGAACGCGACCGCCTGAACGCGCCTTCGACATGATGATCTCGCCAGAATTGCGTCAATGGCTGCTGCATGACGCTCGACAACGATTTTTACGCTACGTGACAATTCATACTACGTCAGACGACCATTCGGGGCAGCATCCCTCATCGGCAGGCCAGTGGGAGCTTGCCAGAATATTGTGTCAGGAACTCCGCGAATTGGGGATTCAGGAGGTCGCACTGGACGAAGATTGTTATCTGTATGTGACGCTTCCGGCGTCGCCAGGCGTCACTTCGCCGCCGATCAGTTTCTGCGCCCATTTGGATACATCGCCCTCGGAATCTGGCGAACAGGTGAAGCCGGTTATTCATGAAGCCTACGACGGCGGAACTATCCGGTTTCCGGACGCGCCGGAATTGCTGTTGACGCCAGAGGATTCGCCGCAGCTTCGCAAATACGTCGGCCAGACGATCATTACTGCCTCAGGCACGACGCTGCTCGGCGCGGACGATAAAGCTGGCGTGGCGGAGATCATGACAACGTTAGCGGCCTTGCAAACGTTTCCAGACCTGCCGCATCCCGAAATGCGCGTGGTGTTCACGCCGGATGAAGAAATCGGCCAGGGAACGCAGCAGATTGATCTGGCGCGATTGGGGCAGTTTGGCTATACCATTGACGGCGGCGAAATGGGAGAATTGGAAGATGAATGTTTCCATGCGTTGCGCATCAACTTGACGTTTCACGGGCGTAATGTGCATCCGGGCGAAGCGAAAAACCGCATGGTGAATGCGGCAGCGATTGCCGCGCGTTTTTTTGCCGCGCTGCCCGAACATGAAACTCCGGAACATACGGAATTGCGGGAAGGATTTTTTCATCTGACGCACCTGTCCGGCGATGAAAACCGCGCGATCTGCTCGCTGATTCTTCGCGATTTCGACGGAGAGCGGAATATGAAGCGCGTGGCGTTGATAGAACATCTGATTCACACGTTTCATCTGCGCTATGACGGCTTGCGCGTCGAAATCGAAACGCTTGAACAATATCGGAACATGCAGGAGGTGCTGCGCCAATATCCGGCGGTCGTGCGCAAAGCCGAAATCGCTATCGAACAGGCTGGCTTGACAGTCATTCGCAAGGCGATTCGCGGCGGCACTGATGGCTCGCGCCTCTCGTTTTTAGGATTGCCGACGCCGAATATTTTTTCTGGCGGCTTGCTGTATCACTCCAAAAAAGAATGGATTCCCGAAATCGCCTTACAGAAGGCGGCAGAAGTGATGCTTCACCTCTGCGCTCTCTGGGCGGCGCATGAATAACCCCCGTTTTAACCTTACAGGTTTCGAACCCCTGTGAGGTTGCTCGTTACGAATAAATACAGATATGGAGACGTCACTCCCGTTAGGAAAATTGAAATTAGAGCAACTGCGGCGATTATTAACAACGTATATCTCCCTGAATGATGAACGCGTCGTGGTCGGGCCAGAAGTGGGCGAAGACGCTGCCGTGATTGATATGGGAGATCGCTATTTAGTCGCCAAAACCGATCCGATCACATTTGTCGCTGATGACATCGGCTGGTATGCGATTGTCATCAATGCGAACGATTTAGCGACGCGAGGTGCAACGCCGAAATGGTTTTTAGCCACGATCCTGCTGCCAGAACATCGCGCCACTGAAGCGATGGTCGAAACCATTTTCGCGCAACTGGCTGCGGCGTGCAAGCAGTATCGAATTACGCTCTGCGGCGGTCATACGGAAGTCACGTATGGCCTTGATCGCCCGATTGTCGTCGGACAGATGCTCGGCGAAGTCGCCAAAGATCGGCTGATTCGCACGGCTGGAGCGCAGATCGGCAATGACATCATTTTAACCAAAGGCATTGCTGTCGAGGCAACTTCTATTATTGCGCGCGTGAAACATGATGATCTCATCTCGAACTATTCGCCGGATTATCTTCGCGCGTGCCGGGATTTTATTTATACGCCCGGCATTAGCGTCGTGGAAGAAGCGCGGATTGCCGCGGAAACCGCGCAGGTCACGTCCATGCACGACCCAACGGAAGGCGGCGTCGCCACTGGCCTGCATGAACTGGCTGAAGCGGCTGGAGTCGGCGTGCAGATCACGCGCGAAGCCATTCCGATTTTCCCGGAAACTGCAACCTTGTGCGCTCGCTACGACCTTGATCCGTTAGGCGTGATTGCGTCCGGCGCGTTGCTGATGACAGTGCCGCCGCAGGAAACCGCCAAACTGCTCGACGCATTCCGCGCGAACCGAATTCAGGCATCTGTGATCGGGAACGTGGTCGCCGCAGATCACGGGAGATGCCTTTGGAATCAGGGGAATTCGACGCCGCTGCCCATGTTCCATCAGGATGAACTCACGAAAATCTTTGCCTGAAAAAACACGAATTTTCCTTGACTAATTTGAGGCAGTATATTTTACGTTTGCAACGTGTTTTGGGCGTCCAGGACACGTGGCACTTACCAACGAGGATATTAATTTGAGCCATTCAGGCATAACAGGAGGTTATTATGGCCCATTCAATTAATGACAATTGCATTTCTTGCGGCGCATGCGCTGCTGAATGCCCCGTCGAAGCGATCAGCGAAGGCGAAAACAAATACGTTATCGATCCTGAAACCTGCACCGATTGCGGTTCATGCGTTGACGTCTGCCCGGCAGACGCAATTGATGCTCCGTGAGGTTACAGGAAGGATACACATTCTTTCCAGGGGAGATCCGCTGCTGTTTTCGTGGGCAAAAGGGTCTCCCTTTGATTTTCTTTCCCACGACTTGTTTTTCCCTGCGATGTCAGACATCTTGCCCAAAAGGACACCGAATGGTATTCTTGCGAAATCTTACGAGAAATTTCTTGACCAAAATCTTAACGCGATCATACAATTACTCTGCAATCTGACAGTGCGTGGTGACGCTGCGATGCCACCACAACACTGTGACACGTCGAAAAATTAACATCCCAATTGCTGGAAGTTGAAGAGAGTAAATATTCCATGTTTCGGTGGCTCAATAGTCAGACATTAAAAGCCAAATTATGCGTGCTGACCTTCCTGCTTGTCGTGGCGGTCATGTTGTTTGTCGGGTATATTGTCATTGAGCAGCAACGAAAATCTCTCATGCTCCAAATGGAAGGGATGGGGCGATTTTTAGTCAAAAATCTGGCGAAAAATGTCGTCAGCCCGTTGTTACAAGAAGACAGCCTGAGTTTAAATAATCTGATTTCCTCCCTGGAAGCGCGAGATAAGTTAGAAGGAAACCCCGCTCGGTTTACGGTCGAAGAGTATCAAAATTTCCTCGCCCAATTCTTTTTGAAAGATCAAATTTCCTTGCTCGATCAGCACATCGAAAAACAAGACAAAATCATTTACCTTCATGTGAATTTTTCCCGCGATTCCACCGAGTTAATTTCAATTGCCAAGAATGTCATCCAGAAAGTCTTAACGCTCTGGCAAGATATGCAGACTCCCCAACAATACGAGGAATTTTTCGCGCAGTATCCCTGGACGCGGATTATTGCCGAAACATTGCCGGTTGGCGAGAATAAACTGCCGCAGTTGCAAATTACCTCAGCCCAACAACAGGAATTGACGGCAAAGGTTGCCGAGCGAATATTCAATGAAATTTCAGGTTATGTAAAAAATCCGGTGATCGGCTATGCGATTGTTCTCGACAAAGAAAACATCATTCGCGCTCATCCGGATATTAATCTGTTAGGGCAGCCGTATGCGTTGCCGCAGGGCACGGAGCTGCTTGAAAAAGGGGATGAAGTGACTATTCACCGGCTTATGTTCAAAGGCGAGAGTCATTTTGATTTTGAATCTCCCATTCAGGTGCGCGACAAGAACCTTGGCGCCGCGAAAATTGGCACTGTGCATATAGGCTTTCGAGAAGAAAACCTGGTCAAAGATATCGCCTCAGCAAAACAAAAAATTTTATACATCACGATTATTGCCGTCATCCTCGGTTCTCTTGGCGCTTACGGGCTGGCGAGTTTGATTGTCAAGCCGATTAAAGTGCTGGTGCATGATGCGGAAATCCTCGGCGGTGGCGATCTGACGCATAAAATCACCGTCATGACCGGAGATGAAGTCGGGATGTTGGCGACCACGCTTGATGACACGCGCGTGAAATTGAAAGAAGCGCAAGCGCAGTTGGTGGTGAATGAACGCCTGGCCAGAGAATTAGAAATCGCGCGCGAAATTCAGATGGGACTCCTGCCAAAAGAAACGCCGACATTAGGGCCAATTGAGCTTGGCACACTCTATCGGGCTGCGTCACAAGTTGGCGGCGATTTGTATGATTTTTTCTGGGTCAGCGAAGATGAGTTAGGGATTGTGGTCGCAGATGTATCGGGCAAAGGCGTGCCTGGCTCATTGGTTATGACGATGGCGAAGGCGGTCATCCGCGCCAAAGCGATGAAATCGGATGCGCCGACGCATAAACTTCCGGCGGCGCTTGGCGGCGGGCCGGCTTCGGTCATTCGCAAAACCAACCAGATGATCGCGCAGGATATTAAAAAAGGGATGTTTATCACGGCGAATTATGGCATCTTGAACGTCAAAACGCTTCGGTTCATCTTTGTCAGCGCCGGGCATAACGATACCTTAGTGTATAATTCCCAAACCCAGGAATTGCGCAGCTACAATCCGAAAGGGATTGCTCTTGGCCTTGATAAAGGGCTGGTCTTCGATTCAATGCTGCAAGAGCAGGAAATTTCTCTCTCCAGCGGCGATTTAATCATCCAATTTACGGATGGCATTACTGAAGCGATGAACGAGGAGCGGGAAGAATTTGGCGATGACCGATTGAAAGAGATGATCCGGAAATACGCCCATCTGAAAGTGAACGACTTTTTGATCGAGTTGGATAAAGAAATCAGAAATTTCACGCGAGGCTTTACGCAAAGCGATGATATTACTGCTGTTGTTATTAAAGTGAAATAACCCGAACATCGTAGGAGTTGGAAATGAATTATGAGAAATCTGAATATTGATGTCAAAACATTAGCAGAACAGAATATCACAAAAATTGTGGTCGAGGGATTCTTAGATGCGCATACTGTCCCTGAAATGGAAAAGGTGATTCAGGAGCTTTTGCAACAGAAAAAATATCGCATCATCGTAGATTTCAGCGCGCTTTCCTATATCAGCAGCGCGGGGCTTGGGGTCTTTATGAGTGTCATCGGAGATGTCAAAAATAATAATGGCGATATCGTCCTGATGAAAATGCCTCCCAAAATTTATAAAGTCTTCGATCTGTTAGGCTTTACAGAAATTTTCTCGATCGTTGATGATGAAGAGTCGGCATTGAAGGTGTTCAAATAATCAGTTACTTCACAATATAAGGACGAGGCAATCCGCCACGTTATACGTATGAATGCGACGACCATAGTGATTCAAACTCCCGGAGAGATGCACTTTTTGCATCGGATTCGAGATTTTGTCACCGGGATTGCTGAAGAATCTGGCATCAACGAACAAGATATCGAAAATATCGAGTTGGCGGTAGATGAGGCATGCGCGAATATTATTGAACATGGCTACCTGCCCGGCGATCCGAACAAAAATATTACCATCCGGATGGAAATAGACCCAGCCCGGCTCGTCTTGACCA
Organism: Candidatus Moduliflexus flocculans; assembly: GCA_000739515.1. Taxonomy (GTDB): domain Bacteria; phylum Moduliflexota; class Moduliflexia; order Moduliflexales; family Moduliflexaceae; genus Moduliflexus; species Moduliflexus flocculans. The sequence continues at coordinate 214,805 of DF820462.1, read as the reverse complement.
TTATCGATCAGGGGACTCCATTTGACCCTCGCACCCGGATGCAGCCTGATATTAAAAAGTTGATTGCGACGAAACAAGATGGAGGGTTAGGAATTAGTCTCATCAAACATACGATGGATGAGATTGATTACAGACAAGGCGTGAATGGACAAAATGAGTTGATTCTGACGAAATATTTGAAAAAAGCAGAGTGAGACGTAAACATGCGGAGAATTTCGACACGATATTTGCGAGATGTTTTCTTGAGTATTATGGTCTGCCTGTTAGGATTCGGATTCACTGGCTGCGCCGGATTGAAATTCCCTTCTTCTTCAGGACAGCAGCAAGCCGACGCGGAAGCATCCTTTGCTTATCAGAAAGCGCAGCGTTTATTCAATTCAGGGCAATTTGAACAGGCCATTACGGTTTGGGAACAAATTCCGCCAACCGATCCCAAATATATTGACGCCCAATTAGGGATTCGAAACGCGCGTTTGCAAATAGCGCAGATTGCGAAGGAAGGGGGAACATCCTACGAAACGTCATCCGAATATGAAACCTTGATCGAGCAGGGCGAAACGTTTGAGCAAAATGAACGCTATCAAGAAGCGCTCTCCGCGTATCGGCAAGCGCTCGAACTCCAACCAAACAATCGCGAATTACAACAAAGAATCGAAGAGTTATCATCTGTGATGGACGACGCGATTCAGCGTCATGAACAGTTAGGCGAACTCTATCTCAGCAGAGGAGAGTACGATAAATCGAAAACAGAGTGGGAACAACTTCTGCTGCTCGTTCCGGATCATGCTGTCGCCAAACAGCGCCTTGCCGATTTGGAAGTCCTCTCTGCCAACAGTGATGCGGCATTTGTTCAGCGCGGTCGGTCGCTGATGCAGAAAGGGCTGATAACTCAGGCGGAAGCGGAATTTCAGAAAGCATTGCGCGTTAATCCCCAGAGCGCTCAGACTCAAGACTATCTCTCAACTATCAAAAATATTCCGTTTACGCCGTATCAGGTGAAAAAAGGCGACACCCTCTCTTCAATCGCGCAGCAATACAGCAAAAATGCTTCTGATTACGCCGTGCTGGCGGATTTTAATCATCTTTCTCCAAATGCGACGCTTCAAGTAGGGCAAACGCTGAACATTCCTCATATCCTCGGATTTAAGGCCACGCTTGCTCCAAAAGAACGCGATGTGTTAGCGGAAACAACAACCTCGCCCGAAACGCCGCAATCATCGGAGGTGCGCGAAATCACGCCGGTTTCTGTGGAAGAGCGCAAGCAGCAGTTCCAACATCTGTTTCAGCAAGGCGTTGCCGCCTATGATGCCGGCAATTATCGCGAAGCCGTCACGTTATTCAATGAAGTCTATCAAAATGACTCGGAAAATCTCGACGCCTATAATTACTTCTTACGAGCCATGACGAAACTTCAAGGGGGAACTCAGGAGAACGAAACGCCTTCGGCGCAACCTGCAAAGCCCGCTGATTCTGTCGAAGGTGAAGTTGATCTGATGTTAATCACCGCCGATTCATATCGGAATAATGGCGATTTGCAGAAAGCGATTGCTGTGTACGAACAAGCGTTGCGGTTGTCTCCTGAAAATCCGGAAATCATCGAATTGCTTGAGCAAGTACGCGAAGAACTTCAGACTCAGATTACCAATCATCTCAATGAGGGGATTAAACTGTTCAATCAAGAAGCCATCGAAGAAGCTATCGCAGAATGGGATATTGTTTTGCAGCTTGATCCAATGAATCAACAGGCTTCCGAATATAAAAAACGCGCCCAGAAGATGCTGGAAGCATTAAAACCGCAAGAAAATGCGCCTGGCGGCGTTTCTGTCGAGCCGCAGCCGCCCGTTGACGTTTCCCCTGAATGAAACCAATTAGGCGGCTGGCGGTTGCTCTTGAGATGGCGCGTTTTCTGAAGGGCGCTCAATGCTCGGCGAAGGCGTTGAAATATTTTTATGAATGGCATTCTTCGGCGCAGGATCGTCAAGTTGCCGCAATTCGGCATCAAACGTTTGGCGCACGTCATTCGTTGCGCGCCTGAATTCTGCAAAGCCCCGGCCTAACGCTCGCGCAATTTCAGGTAATTTTTTCGGCCCAACAACCAATAAGGCAATAATCAAAATCACGATCAGTTCTTGCATTCCTATTCCAAACATAGACGCCTTCCTTTAAATTTTCGACATATCCATACTTGCGAACAACCTCGCCGGCAGGCACAAATCCTCGTCGGCGGGTTCACTTGTTTTCAGCGTAGAAACTCCTCAGAATTTCTGTCAATACTTTGTTCCGAAATTTCACAGAATTTCTCCAAATGCAAACGCCTGTAACAGCAGAAGTTGCGTCACGGAGCGCAAAAACGCATAATCAAGCGTGTTGGGTGTGTCAGTCGGGCGATGATAATGCGGATTGCGGAAAAAGGCGGTGTCTGTCCACATCAACGCCGGAATCTGCTTACGCCAGAAATGGACATGGTCGCTGCGGAGCAATTGATACGCGCCGACATCCCGCAGCCCGCCTAATTCGACGCCGCAGACGGGGAAATCCGGCAGATAGGTTCGCGCCAACCGCAATAACGGCGCAATCACGGAAGCGGCGTGACGATTGGCGGCAAGCCCGAGAAAATTTCCGACCGACGGCAGCGCAAGCGGCAAAAGGCGCGGCTTGCGCTGGGAATGCGGCGCGTGACTGCAATAGCCCACCATTTCAAGGACATGCGCCACGTCAACACTCATGCCGCTGATGGGCAAAAACTCCCGCACAAAATCGGCGCTGCCGATGATGAATTCCTCTTCGCGATTGAATAACACGACACAGATCGGCGCATTTGAGACGTATCGCGCCAGGATTTCCGCGCAAACTAACACGGCGGCAACGGCGCTGGCATTATCATCCGCGCCAGGCGAATCTATCACGCTGTCGTAATGCGCCCCGATCACCATCATCCGTCCCGCCAACGCTTCCGGCGAACGCGCCACGATATTGCAATGCTTCCCCTGCACCTCAACGGCATAATGAGCGGCCTCAAGCTGCTGGCACAACCATGCTTCCGTCCATTGATTCTGCTCGAAATGCGCGGAAAAATGACGCGGCACGGCAAGCGTCGCGACAATCTCGCGCAGTCGATCTTCGCGGACATCGGCCAGCATGGCGAGCGTTTGCTGATCCTGGCTGCCAGCGAGAACCTGAGTAGAGTCAAACAGTCGCATAACGCTTAGGGATAAACCAGTCGGAGACGATACGACTGATTTTTGACAGGAATCATCATGCCATCCTGAAAGATTTCCTCTTCTTCGTTGACTTGTCCATCGCTATTCAAATCAATGCCGATACCGCTTTCTTTGAGCAATCCGTTGTGTTCCAATTTTTCAAAGGCAACTGCCTGATAGGTATCACCTGCCAGCAAAACCGTTCCGGCATAATGACAGAGGGCATAACAATAGACATCCAGACGATTCGTGGTCTGACGATGATCGATCACCCACATTGTCAGGCGGTACGGCTGTTTCAGGCGCTTGCCGTCCGGCATGAGAAGATCAATTTCCAGCGACACGTCCGCGCCAAAACGAACCGATGAGACAGCGTTCCGATCTTTATAGGGAATGCCGTCATCGGTCAAATCTTCATTATTATTTCGATCAACATACGCGACCCAATGCGGCTGATCAATATCATCAAGGGCAAATGTGATGAACGGATCATCTGTGTTTCCCAAGCGAAGATAGCCATACCAGACATGCGACGAGCGATAGATCGGCTCTCGTTTGAGCCGTTCTTTCTCCGGATAGCGCGACAATGCGCTGACAATCGTATGTGAGGGCGCGATGCTGAGCGGCGAGCCTTCTGGCACGAATTTGAAATCCTGATAAATATTTATCGTCAACACCCCATTCGATGGCTTAACAGGCGGGTACGGCGTCGGCGTGGCGGTTGGAGTGGCCGTCGGAATCGGCGATGGAGTTGCGGTCGGCGTCATGGTCGGAGTCGGCGTTGGCGCAAGTCTTGCTGTCGGCGTCGGGCGTGGCGCGCTCATGGTCGGTGTTCTGCTTGCGATTGTCGGCAACGGTGTTGCAGGGGTTTTGATCTGCTGTGGCTCTCGGATTGGCGAGGAACGCTTGAACAGAAGCAGGCTGAACCCTCCAACAATGAGCAGCAACACTACCGCCACTGCCATAAGCAATGGAGCATAAGCAGGACGCTCTTGGGATTTCGCGATGAGCAGTCGTTCTAAATCCTGACGAAATTCAGAGGCCTGTTGATACCGCTTGCGGCAATCCGGGGCAATCGCCCGCTCTAATATTGCCAACAACTGTTTAGAGATGTCGAGATGCGAGCGAATATCAAGCCGTAAGCCATCTTTATCGAATTGCGCAGGGTCTTTCAGCGAGAGCAGCGCGACGAGCGTCATGCCGAGCGCGTAAATGTCCGAGGCCGGAACGGCTCGCCCTTCGGTCTGTTCAATCGGCATGTAGCCATACGTGCCGACGATCGTCGGCGCTCCTGTAAACGCGGTCATATCGCGAATGACAGTGTCTCGCACGGAGTTAAAATCAATCAAAAACGGCATGCCATTCTCCGCAAGGATGATGTTTTCAGGTTTGATGTCGCGATGAATAATCGGCGGGGAAAAACGATGGAGATATTCCAGAACCCTGGCAAGCTTAATCGCAAGCCGGATCACCTGATTTTCAGTGAAATGCACTCGTTCTTGAATCAATTGGCCTAAACTTTTTCCGCTGACATACGCCTGGACTAAATAGAGCAGCGTATCATGTTCGCTCTCTTCTGTAAAAAAATCAATATAGGCCGGAATTTGCGGATGGTTGAGGTTTTTCAGTATATTCGCTTCGCGTTCAAACAGTTCCCATGACTTCCATTCGGCGATTTTGCGAAACGAGAGACATTTGATGGCGCATGGCTGCTGCGTCTGATGATCAACGGCTAAATAGGTCGTTGTTAGGCCGCCGCGCCCAAGAACTTCCCGAATTTCATACCGATCATGCAGCATAACGCTCCTTCAGCAGTATGTTGGCAGATTGTCTTCGTAAAGGTTGAACGATTCATTCCGCCTGAGCCTGATATTTTTTCAGAATGGCATCGAATGTGCCGTCAGTCTGTAATTCGGCTAAATAGCGATTGAATGTTTGCACGAATTCAGGTGAGATGATCTGCTTGCTAAACATGGCGGAAATGTCATTAGAAACGAGGCGAAACGGATGCATTTCCACTTGATCTGATAATCCTTTTTTTCGGAGTTCTATCATCGAGACCATCGGTTCAGCGAGAAAACCATCAATGCGGTGCGCGATGAGTTTGGCATAATGGAGATGATCTTGCGTCATCTCATCAAGCATCGCCTGAAACTCAGGGGTGGCGCTCAGTTCGGCAAATTCTTCGCCGTAATAATATCCTCTGGTCACCCCCAATCGAAACGGAACTGACAGCATATCCCGCAAACTGGTAAATTGATATTTTACCGCGTCACCTTTGCGCACGAACAACGCGAATGATTCCTGGCGATACGGCGTTGAAAAATAGGCGAATGCTTCCCGTTCCGGGGTTTTCGATGCTCCCATCAGCAAGTGAATTCGTCCAAGTTGAGTTTCCTTGATTGCGCGCGCCCAGGGCGCTTCGAGAAATTCGTATTGACAGCCCATTTTCTCTAAAATCGCGGTAATGATATCGATGTCTATGCCGGTATATTTTCCGTTGGCGTTTTGATATTGAAATGGATACCACGGTTCCCACGCGATTTTGACCTGGCATTGCTCCTGCGCAGTAATATGCCAGGCGCTTATCCCAATCATCGCGAGCGCAAGGGCCGCCTGTTTGAGCGGGGATGTTAAAAAAATACGAAATTTCATGGTTATGCCTGACCTCTTTCTGGAGCATAAACGTCTGTGTTGTGTACCTTTTTCTATCTGGGATTGCCACCTTCCAGTCGGCGGTTTTGCCAGCCTGAGGCTGGCGATCTTAGGATATGCGATAAATATCAACACGCGGAAAATAAATGTCAAGCAAGAAATGGCAAAATGCGAAACAAGGCGCCATTGATTCAAATTTTTGTAACTACGTAGCTATTTTTCGCCAGAGGCGAAACACGTCCGCAACCGCTATGCGATAGAGGCGGGGTCTGACTTGCCTACTACAACACCAGAAGCCCACGGGCTAAAGAGTTTCGAATTTCTTATAAATAACCCTTGACACGAGATGGCTCTTTTTGAAAGTGGGATTCACCGATCTTCTGAAAATATTTACAGAATCGTTATTTATTCACATTGCGTATCCGGGTCGCAGAGCCACCCCGGTTATCAAAACAAGGAGCGTGTCAGATGCAGCGAGCCATTCTCGTGATCGCCGCCTATATTGCGGCGCAGATGTTAGCAGATATCAGCAGCTTAAAAATTGTCCTGTTTTTCGGCCTGTCTATGGACGCAGGCACATTTATTTATCCTCTCACCTTTACCCTCCGCGATCTCGTTCACAAGATGCTGGGCATTTCTGCCGCCCGCACCCTGATTTTTGCCGCCGCCGGGATCAATCTATTGATGGCCGGATTATTTTCGTTTGTGGCGAAACTTCCGGCAGACCCGTCTGTTGGGCCGCAAGCAGAGTTTGCCGCCGTATTGTCACCGGTCTGGCGCATTGTCATCGCCTCGATTTTGGCCGAAGTGATCTCCGAATTGATTGATACGGAGATGTACCGACTGTGGGAAAAGAAATTTGTCGAGCGGTTTCAGTGGGGACGAGTACTATTCAGCAACTCGATCAGTGTGCCGATTGACAGTATCGTCTTTTCGTTGGTCGCCTTTTATGGCGTGATGCCGACGTCAGTCGTGTTCGGCATTATTGTCAGCAATATTTTAATCAAAGGCGTGACAACACTGGTCAGCATTCCGATGATTTACGCCGTGCCGAAGCAGTCTGCGGCGATATTAGAACAACAAGAAGCGGCGTAACCCCTTCGTTTCAGAGGCGCAAATAGGCGGGCGCAACGATTTTTCAAGGTTGACGCCCGCCTGGAAGCTATTTGGCAAACGTTGTAAAGAGCACGTTGGCTTCCTCAGGAGACTGTCGGCATTCAAGCAAGGCCTCAAGAATGAGCGGCACCACAATTGTGGCATCCGATTCAATCACAAACATCGGTGTATCCTTCGTCAGTTTATCCCAGGTGATCTTTTCGTTTGGGGTCGCTCCCGAATAGGAGCCATACGATGTCGTTGAATCAGAGATTTGGCAAAAATATGCCCAGGGAGCAACCTCTTCACGCAAATCGTACTTGATTGACGGAACGACGCATATTGGGAAATCACCTGCGATACCGCCGCCAATCTGAAAAAAACCAACCCCGATTCCCTTTGCAAGTTCGCGATATTGGTCATAAAAAGCCACCAGATACTCAATCCCAGATTTCACGATAGAGGCGTAACACTCGCCAGTCTTCACATACGAGGCAAAAATATTGCCGAACGTTGAATCCTCGTATCCTGGAACCACGATGGGCAAATTCATTTCTGCGGCGGCAAGAAGCCAACAGTCGTCTGGAGACCCTTTATACAGTTCAGCCCCTAAATTCCGAACTAATTGATAGAAGTACTCATGCCAAAAATGACGGCGTCCCTCCTGGCTTGCCGATTTCCATAAGGGAACGATAATCTTCTCCACTGCGCGGAAGGCTTCATCTTCCGGGATGCTGGTATCCGTCACTCGCCGCATGTGAGCATTGAGAATGTTGGTGTCGTCATCTTTGCTGAAATACCGGTAATCAGGAAAATCCCGATAGCTATCATGGGCAACGAGGCGAAACAATGATTCCTCCAGGTTTGCGCCTGTGACAGAGAGGCCGTGAATCAGGCCAGTCCTGATCGCGGGCGCAAGCGTTATTCCAAGCTGGGCAGATGACATCGCGCCAGCAATGGCCCAAAACATTTTTCCCCCATTGGCGATATGTCGCCAGTAAGCGATTAACGATTCACGCACGACTCGCGCATTGAAATTATGGTAGTTTCTGAAGATAAACTCACACGTCGAAAAGTTCATGCGCCCCCCATTCATGGCCTCAGTTGGCCTCTTGCACATCGTTCTTTGTTCGCTCATGGTTACTTCTCCCTGAACATAGAATTCTTATCATTTCAGACTAACTCGACGAGATCAAGCATCCGCTGCGGAAATAGTCTCGAATTCCCTCTTCAAGCGAGTATTGCGGCGTAAAGCCAAGTTGTTGTTTCGCCAGGGTCATATCACATTCAGTCTGTTCCTGATAATTCCCTTGATACGGGTTCTCTATATATTCGGGCTGTCGTGTGTATCCAAGTGTCTCATTGAGAATTTCAATCACGCGATTGAATGACGTGGCCTTTCCAGAACCACAATTCACCAGAGTGCTTGTCGGCGCAGACGCCGCAAGCATATTGGCTCGAACAACATCCTTCACATAAATATAATCCCGTTTTTGCTCGCCATATTGAAAGAGTTTTGGATTGCCCACCCGCATTTGTTGCGCAAACTGATAAATCATGGTGGCTCGCTGTCGTTTATGGTCTTCGCCTGGGCCATAGACATTACAATATCGCAACCCCACGATTTTGAGCGTTGGATATTCTCGCGCGAGTTGCATTGCAACATCTTCAACGCCTTTTTTTGATTCAGCGTAGGGCGTATTCAAATCACACGGATCGGTTTCACGATATGGAGGCGGGTTGCGACCATACACCGCCGTTGAAGAGGCGTACACAATTCGTTGACATCCTTGCTGAATGACATGACGAAATAATCTTTTCGAATCTTCAAGATTTACGCGGAGCATTTCCTCTCGATCCATACAACGGGTATTATTCAGCGCCGCCTGATGAAAGAGAACGTCTATGTTTCCAAGCGCGTTCCAATCAATGCCGCTGAAACCTGGAAAAATCCGTTTTCCAGAAAAAAAAGGAAGCGCTTGTTCCGCTTCATGTCCGGTAATGAGCACGTCATGACCTTCTTCGACAAGATGACGCACCAAATGCGATCCGATCAATCCAGTTCCGCCAGTCACTAAACAGCGCATAATGTTTTTTTTCCTTCTTCGTAAAGTTGAAAAAATAACTTCGGTCCAGACCTCACAGGTCTCGAAGACCTGTGAGGTCTCCACCACGAACGTATTTTTTACATTTTACTTACTCATGTTACGCAGCCGATTCGAGACGAATGACCGCACACTCCCCTCCGGGGAGGGGTTGGGGGTGGGTTCTTGACACGAGCAATCACTCACGGACGAACCCACCCCTTGCCCCTCCCAGGAGGGGAATTGTCGGCGGCGCTGCGTAACATCAG
>DF820462.1:186962-205414 GCA_000739515.1 Candidatus Moduliflexus flocculans | reverse complement strand
GGGTTCTTGACACGAGCAATCACTCACGGACGAACCCACCCCTTGCCCCTCCCAGGAGGGGAATTGTCGGCGGCGCTGCGTAACATCAGTTACTTAGAAGAAATACTTTGCCAACCGTAATGCCCCTTGCTGCCAGGGGACTCGGTGCGTAATACCTGACGCATTTTGAAAATTGGCAACATGCTGAAGATACCATTTATAATTCCGTAATAATGCCTCACGATTGGAGTATTTCGGAGAGAATGCCAGCACCTTTTCGGCTTTTTCGATAGACACAAACGATTCTTTCCCGACCGTTTCATAAATCCATTGATAGAGGGGGGAAATTTTAAGCCGTTCTAAGAGACGCAATACGGCAATAATCGGCTTTTCCGGCAAGGAAATAATCCGTTTTCCATGTCCAGCATAGTCCAGGACGGCTTGAAAATCAGATTTGGGCGTGCCAAACTCCTTTGCGCCGATATTAAAGGTATCGTTTACTATGGCATCTGGCAGCGTTATGCACCGTTCAATCGCCTGGCAAAGGTCTTCAACATCAAGATATTGATACCGGTTATTTCCCTTGCCTAAAACCGGGAAATGTTTCCCATCTTTCGCCCATTCGTAAAGCATCGCAAACACCCCCAAACGTTCCGGGCCAATAAACGACTTTGGCCGAACGATTGGCAGACACATCCCTTTCTGGCGATATTCCAGGCAAATGTTTTCGGCTTCAACTTTTGTCTCTCCATACGGGCCGACGCCCGATAAGCGATCATGTTCATACAGCGGATGATGGTCAGGAATGCCATACACCGCCGTCGTCGAGACGTGAATCACGCGAGGTATTTTTTTGAGATAGGCTTGTTGCAAGACTGTTCGAGTGCCCTCAATATTCGTTGAAAAAATATCGTCGGCGTGATATAATGGCAGCGCGGCAGCAGCGTGTACCACGATATCAATTCCTTCTAAGGCTTGTTCTACTGCGTTTTCGTCCCGAATATCACCTGTAATTGCCCGAATGCGATCGTGAACATCATGATAATGAAATGGCGCAATATCATAAGAAGTCACGGCATAGCCTTTGCCAAGCAAATAACGGATAAGATTAATCCCAAGAAAGCCTGCGCCTCCCGTAATAAGACATGATTTCGACATTCGTTTCCCCTCTCTCGAATAGGCTATTGATGTAAAAAAATTATAGATAAATAATATTAGTTAAAACTTTATGCGAAAACCATATAAAAATGTCAAGATTCGTAGCACTGAAATCAATTATTTATCAACACGAACACTTTGGTAGAGGCGATTCTCTAAGATGCGCACGAATAATTACGAGAGGAAAAAATAAAAGGCGTTCGAATGAACGCCTTTTATTTTTTCTATAGCTCGTGCTGAAATTCACTGCATTTCTCGGTCATTAACCAACACGCTTTTCAATTGCTGTAATGTGCGCGGCGGAGTTGCCTGAGCAGGCAGCAACGCGCGTTCCACCATTGTTTGATAAAGATCAAGCACGTAGGGGACGGCGATATGCGCTTCTTGAAGAGCGTGATAATCTTGAAAAAGGCCGGTGATCTCACCTTGCCGCACAATCTGCCCGCCTTTCAAAATATACCCGACATCGGCAAATTCAAGGGCGAGATCGGCGTCATGCGTCGAAAAAATAATCGTTTTTCCCTGCGCGTTGATGGTATTGAGCAGTGTGAGCAGGTGACGCGCATGGAGATGATCAAGCCCGCTGGTTGGCTCGTCAAGAACGATCACGTCACTCTGCATGGCTAAGATACTGGCAATCGTCACTAAGCGCTTTTGACCAAAACTCAAAAAATGCGGCGGCTTGTGACGCAAATCGGCAATATCGCAGACGCGCAACGCTTCTTCAACACGAGTGCGAACTGTCGCATCATCCAAATCCAAATTTTTCGGGCCAAATGAAATCTCTTCGAAGACCGAATTTGCAAAAATCTGCGTGTCCGGATCGTGAAACACGATGCCGATCTTTTTTCGTAATTCTCGTAGCGCTTTTTCGCGATATGACAGCAGCGTCCCATCATACAAAATGCGGCCTTCTAATGGCTTGAGCAAGCCATTCATCAGCAGAAACGCCGTCGTTTTTCCGCTGCCGTTTGCCCCTAAAAAGGCGACTTTTTGCCCGCGTTCAATTGAAAGAGACATCTTTTCTAACGCTTGCGTGCCGTCGGCATACGCGAAACTGACCTGATCATAGTGAATGAGTGCGTTCATCTCCTCCTCTTATTGCACAGAATTCCAGGCAATCAGCGCGAATAAGACCAGTTCGCCCCAGAGAATCTGTGCTACTGCGCGGCGATTTATGGGACGCATGTCTTTCAACGTCGCGATTTCTCCGCGATATCCTCGCGCTAACAGCGCGTTATAGGCTGCCGAACTTTTCAGCAACGCCCGAATAAATATCGTAGAAGCCAATATTCCTAATGACTTCAATGCTTTTGAGAACGAACTATATCCCTGTCGGCTCTTTTGGGCGAGATACATCTGAGACACCGTTTCAACAAACACGCTCAAATAGCGATATACGAGAGACATCATTTCGACTAAAAGCGCTGGCACTCCGATTTTGCCAAGTAGATACAGCACGTCATTCACCGGAGTGCTTAATACTAAAACATAAAAACAACTGATTGAGGCCAATGATTTCAGAATAATCACGCTGCATCGCTGAAAACTGGCGAGCGTGACGTACAGCCAGTATCCTGCAATATTGAAACTGACAACGGCGGCATCGCTCAGATGGCCAGTTTCAATCAGCAATGGAATCGCTCCCATTACGATGAATGTTGCAGGGATAAGCAGCAATTTGCCATACACGCGAGGAGCGATCCCAATTTTCAGAATAGTCACAAGCATCATTCCGATGGCAATCGCTCCCAGTATCCCTATTGAATCCGTCAACAGAGCGCCGAACAGTGTACACAGCGCAAACAGCATTTTTTCGCCGGGATGCGCCGCTCGCAGCCGATTCGTATAGGCAAGCGTGTCAATCAGCATAGCGCGGCCTTCTCACGATAATTGTGCCTGTTTCCGCTTGCCTATCATATAACCAATTCCGAAGAAGACGACCCCTGAGCCAATCGCCGCTTGAAGCGCGAATAATAGCGATTCTATTTCGCCGCTTGGGGGTTCGAGCAAATTTTGAAACCAGGGTTGATAATCCGGCGCAATCTGCGCGATCATCGCTTCCGCCTGGCCATCCGCACCTTCAAATGTGGCCTGTTTATTCACTAACAACGGGATGATCGCTAGAAGAATCACGGCGCACGCAATCATCAACCTTGTCCATTTTCCAAATGGTTTCATCGCGCCACCTCCGTTTCTAAAACGCGCAATTCAATCAAGCCTTGTTGATGATATTCAGTCAGAAAATTAAATATCAGCACGGTTAACAGTCCTTCGCTGATTGCCAGCGGGATTTGCGTCACCGCAAAAATTCCGCCAAACTTGATGAACGAAGCCATCATTCCACCCGTCGGGTCTGGATAGGCGAGGGCAAGTTGAATTGAGGTGGTCACATACGTCAACAGGTCGGAGCAAAAGGCTGCGAGAAAAATATTGAGCCAAAGCGGACACCGGGTTTTTTTGAGAATCCGATAGAGACCATAGGCCACAAATGGTCCGACAATCGCCATTGAAAACGTGTTGGCGCCAAGCGTGGTCAGGCCGCCATGCGCTAATAAGAGCGCCTGAAACAACAGCACGATAAAGCCAAGCACGACCATAACCAATGGTCCGAACAAAATCGCGCCAAATGCCACGCCAGTCGGATGCGAGCAACTCCCCGTTACCGATGGCAGCTTTAAGGCTGACAGGACAAAGGCAAACGCTCCAGCCATGGCGATCAAGAGTTTGGCTTGCGGATTCTCCGCGACGACGCGATGAAGCCTCCGCAATCCGACGGCGAGTAGCATCGCCGCGAGCAGCCACCACAGCAACGCCCAGCGGACCGGTAGGAACCCTTCCATGATATGCATTCCGAATAATAACGAGATAACGTTCATTGTGTTGATGGGATTGCATGGCTCCTCGGCAGTCGTTACACCTAAAGAGACTTGTCGAATAGCACAAGGCAATCATTTTTCCTTTTTAATAAGATGTGACCGCGACTTCACCATGTCGCATTTTTCCTGTTTGCTTCAATGAGTCTAAATAATGTTCTCTATAAAATTCATCCTCCTTGAAGAATAAAAAAAGGGAATCCCAGACAACATGCGTTGATCTGAGGATTCCCCTTGCTTTATCTTCATACACGACGGTCTCAGTGACTTACCACGTCGATCTGAGCGCATCATTTCAGGCAGGTCTTCTGACTCTCGGTTCATCCTACTCGCTGCGCCTTCCCATAGCAAACACTACAGTGGCCTGTTGCAGCATTCGTCCCCGATGACAGCGGCGGGTCCGTTCCTGATTTTCACAGGATTCCCTTTTCATTCGCGTTATGCGAAGCCTGAATGATTTTTACACCCCTGATGCCAAAGAACCTGACCACGTTGATGAAAATTCGCGTTACACTTCCTGCGTTCGACGGACAACATCGCTCCGCACGGCATTGCCGAAATCTTTCGGATCAATCAACACGCCGGTTTTATCCTGCAATTCCTGGAAGTTCATTTGTTTCAGGTCTTGCACCGCTTGTTCGAAGATGTAGGCGCGCGTTAAATCCACGCGATTCATGCTCTGATAAAATGGGCGGTAATTATTTAAGAACAAGAATTTCGGCGGGTCTTGCTCTTTGAACCGATAGTAATTGCCAGCTTCGTTGAAAATCGCTTTAAACAAAATCATGATCATATACCAGATGACTTTCTCTTCTTCTGATAACGCATCAGCTTTCGCTTTGGTTGACGCGTCGAAATGCACAACTTTTTTAACAAAGTGTTCAGTAATAATATTCTGTTTCTTCAATAGTTTATAAATCAAACCTAATATATTATAAACAGCATCTTTTTTGATTTCGTCGCTCATAGAGTTTCAAGAATTCCTGGCAGGGAAAATGCCTCTGCCAGGAATCGGTTCATTGTTCAACACCAGGTTTAAAATAACTCGGCTTCGATTCTTGGGATAATCTTGTTGATCTGCACGCGCATCAAGCCCCAGTTTAATTCATTTGCGTCAATAACCAGGGTGACGACATACTGACCGCGAATCGTTTTCACTAAGAATCCATACCGATTCGTGACAAAATAGACTTCCTGCGGGTCGCCAGCATTCAGGCTTTCGCTGCTCTTTTTGACCGCGCCGACAATAGACGCGACTTCCGCATCGGCAACAGTGAGAGAAAAATCTGGATCGTTGGTAAACGAGGTAATGCCGATCCCGTCGAAGCCTGCAATGCTTCCGGCAATGCCGCCCGGGATTTCCATGACCAACTGTCGCAAATGGTCGTCAAAACCGAGCCCTTCGCCTGACGGCGGCGTATATGTCGGCTGTTGGCGCGGCGGCGGAGTTGGGGCTGCGGCTTTGCCGCCGAAATTGCTGCCGCCGCCTTCCAGCATTTTCATTTGTTCTTCGATGCTCATGCCACCGCTCGTTGGTGGAGGAGTTGGCGTTGACGGCTTCCCGCCGAAATTGCTGCCGCCGTTTTCCAACATGCGGATTTGATCTTCCAGGCTCATGCCACCAGCAGGAGGGGTCGCAGGTTTGCCGCCGCCTTCCAGCATGCGCATTTGCTCTTCGATGCTCATGCCGCCTGGTTTAGGCGAGGTTGAAACAGGAGGAGCAACTTCTTCCACCTCTTCGACCTCTTCATCGTATTCATCTTCGTCTTCTTCATCCGGCGGAAGTCCGGCGGCGATGCGGCGGAGCGTGCGTTTTAAAATTTTGCCAGTGATATTTTTGGGAATTTCATCAATCACTTCAATCGAACGAGGAACTTTGTAGGCCGCTAAATGTTGACGACAGAATTCGAGAATATCCTTTTCATCAATGGCCGCGCCAAGTTTTGGGACAATGTAGGCTTTCGGAACTTCGCCGCGAATCGGGTCTTCAATGCCGATCACGCCCGCGTCCTCAACGCCGGGATGTTGCGTCAGCACATTTTCGACTTCTTTTGGATAGACGTTTTCGCCGCCAACGATAATCATGTCTTTCTTCCGATCTGCGATAAAAACAAAACCGTCTTCGTCCATATAACCGAGGTCGCCGGTCGAGAACCAGCGCTGGCGCGAATACGTCAAAATCAATTCCCGATATTTTTCCAATGTTTCTTTGCCGATTCGCTTATCTAATGTCGCTAAAAAAACATTTTCATTCGTGAACTTTTTATTTTTGAACGCGGTCAAACTCTGAAGAATATCCGCAGGCAGACCATATTTCTGATAATTGACCAGCGATTCATTCATGATGATGTTGGCGTCTTCCCCTTTAATCGCCTCTTTTGTCGCCTCTTCATTATTATAGTACCCTAACATGACGTTCGGGCCGCTGACAATAATTTCGCCAACCGTGTTGCGCGGCAGTTCTTTGCCGTTTTTATCGGCGATTTTCCAGGTCACGCGATCAGCGGTTTTTCCGATAGAGCCGATCTTGCGATTGCCCAGCGGATTAACAGAGACGAGCGGGGCGCATTCTGACAGGCCATATCCTTCATACAATTTTGCGGGGAAACGGGATTCAAATTTTTCGACAATCGCGTCTGTGATGGGCGCGCCGCCGACATATCCTAAGCGGAAATTGCTGATGTCATAGCGTTCGAGATGCGGCATGTTGGCAAGCACGGCAAACATCGTCGGCACGCCGACAAAAATCGTGACTTTCCAATCGCTGAAACCTTTTAACACCGGCTGCGGCAAGAAGGTTTCCAGCAAAATATTGGTCATGCCCGCAAAAATCGGCACCATCACGCAGGCGGTCATGGCAAGCGTGTGGAACATCGGCAGACAGCAGAGCGGCACATCTCGGCGGCTGGCGTCAACCGCTTTGCCGATGGCGACGGTACTGCTTAAAATATTGACGTGCGACAGCATCGCGCCTTTTGGGAGGCCGGTCGTGCCGGAAGAATAATAAATCGCCGCAGGATCGGAGAGATTGACGCTCGGCTTCAAGTTCGAATCGTCATATTTGCTCATCATCGGCCTGAATGGGATTAAACCGTCTTCTTCCGTGTCGTCATCTAATGTCAGAATTTTTTCGACTTTCGGAAGATGCGGCTTCAACATGGCGAGGACGCTGTCATACGGCGGAGCAGCGATCAAGATTTTGGCGTCGGAATTGTCAACAACATACGACAATTCGCGTCCGGTGAGGAGACCGTTTAAGGGGACGAACACCGCGCCCGCTTTTAATGCGGCAAACACGCTCATGACAAATTCGGGGCAATTCGGCATCAAGACGCCGACTTTATCGTTACTTCCAACCCCTAACGCATTTAATGCCCGCCCTAATCTATTCGCGTCGGAATTCAATTGTTTATACGTTACGCGTTGTTCTTTATACACCAGCGCGATTTTGTCGGGGTATTTTTCTCCACTTCGCTCAAGCATTTCCCCTAATGTCATAATCCTGTCCCTCCCTGACAACGGATGTCTTTCAGGTCTCTCCGCGGATGAATCTCGTTTTTCTGCCGATTCTATAAATCTTTGTAAATGTCAACCATACCGAGTTTTAAGAAATTTGCAAGGAAAAAATAACGATATTAACAGCGAGGCATGTATTTCACGCGAGTTAGGGAAAAGAATGCAGTCGCAACACATCGCCGACGATCTTACCCCTTCTTCTGGTCTTCGTTCGACCGTTTGAGCGACGCAATCGTCTGGCGGATTTTTTCGATTTCCTGCCGCCCGGTTTGCTCGCCGATATTAACGATGTCTGGCAAGCGGCGAAAATCAAAGAGATCGAACTTCTCAAGGTTTGGCTTGATGTGGATGTCGAAATAGCGAGATTTGTTGCGGGTGATTTCCAGCCCTTCAATCGCAATGACGCGCATGATGATGCGGGGCAAGAGAATGGTGCCATAACGGGTTTTCAAATATTTGAGATACGAGAGCAGGCGCTGCCGGGGCGGTAAGGCGACGACCTCAGAAGAATTCTGTTTCGACACTAAATGGACTTCGCGCTCTGGCGTAACATCTACGGCGATCACCATATCAATCCCCTGTTTTTTCAACACATCGCCCGGCACGTTATTCACCACGCCGCCGTCAACCAGGAACATATTTTTAATCCTCACCGGCTCGAAAAATGCCGGAAGCGCGCCCGTCGCCAAAATCGCTTTATAGAGTTTGCCGCTGCTCAACACGACTTCCTGCCCGGAAACCAGGTCAGCCGCCACGCAGAAAAACGGCAACGGCAGGTCTTCAATCAGGGTATCGCCAAAAATATCATGCACAAGGCGATCAATGCGTTTGCCTTTGATGAACGCCACCCGCGGCAGCGTCCAACTGAAGGGCGAATTCAGCCGTTTCCACGCTCCTTGCGAAATGTCCAGAATCTCGTCCACGCTTTTGCCCATCACGTACAGCGCTCCGAGAAACGCCCCCATGCTCGTTCCGGCAATCAGGTCAACCGGAATATGCTCTTCTTCCAACACTTTTAAAATGCCGAGATGCGCGTAGGCGCGTGCGCCGCCGCCACCAAGTACTAAGCCAACGCTGACATTGCCAAGACGGCGGGCGATGCGGCTGACGTCCCGTTGCGCTTGCGGCGTCGGCTCGCTGACGGACACAATCGTTTTTGACGAGGGGCGAAACAACATCTGCGCCTGCTCGCCGACCCGCAGATAATGAATCCGCGTTCGATCCACAAACGCGCAAAGCTGTTCGGAAAAGGACGAATCGGGCATTTCGCGCAACACCACCAACTCGGTTTTTTTCATCAGATTGGGTTGTTCCTGATGCAACATGCGGAGCAGCACGGTTTCCTGCTCGCCTTCTTGCCGGGT
Source organism: Candidatus Moduliflexus flocculans (assembly GCA_000739515.1). Taxonomy (GTDB): domain Bacteria; phylum Moduliflexota; class Moduliflexia; order Moduliflexales; family Moduliflexaceae; genus Moduliflexus; species Moduliflexus flocculans. The sequence goes on along the minus strand of DF820462.1, from coordinate 196,521 downwards.
TTCTGGCTGTTTCAGGAGATAAAGCACCGTATTGGATTGCTCCACGACTTTCAAAATATCGTCATGGAGGTCGGCGTCCGCTTTGACGTGAATGAGGACAAAATTATAAAATTCTTTAAACAAACTTAAAAGCTGGACGATGTACGTCGAAAGCGGCGGTTCTTTCTGAAGCGGCGGCACGAAAAATTTGACACCGTTATCATCCGTTGGCAGGATTTTTTCCAGTTCTTCCCCCTGAATCTTATCAAGGTTTTGAATTACCCAGTATGCGCCTTTGCTTTCGGGCGTTTCTTCGCGTATTGAATGTATATGCTCGCCAATCGGCGCAATATCTACCAGTACAACTCGACCATTGGTTTCTTTCACCAGGCGTTGCGCGATATGAATCACAATATCATGGCCGCGTGTTTCTGCAAGCGGATTAATGACGCAGATTAGCTTATTCTGCCGCCCGGCGCGTTTGATGCTCAGGTCGCGCAGGCGTTGGCTCAACACGTGGCTGAGCGTAACTGCAATCGAAGGATGTCGCGCCAATAATTGATCGAAATCCTGCTTGGTCAGCATGAATAATTCAGCATCCATCGTCGTGATAATAGACGCTGAACGCGGTTCGCCGGTCAGCAGGGCCATTTCGCCGAAATAACTGCCGCGCCCCAAATACGCGAGGACTTCGTCGGTTTCATCTTCGCCAGCCACGACTTTTACTTCGCCTGATTTAATGATATAGAGGCAATCCGCGGGATCATTGATTTTAAAAATAACAGTATCCTTCGCAAATGTCACGAGTTGCAGCTTATCGGCGATCAAATCCACCGCGTCTAACGAAAGATCGCGAAACATCTGGACATTTTGGATGGCTTCTCTCACGCGGAAAACGGATTCGGAAATCGGCGATTCAACGACCGCGCCGAGCAGTTGCTGGACGATGGCTAAAAATTCCTGCCGATCCCAGGGTTTTTCGAGGTAGCGATCTAAGTCGGCATGATTGATGGCGTACATCGCGGATTCAAGCCCGGCATAGCCGGTCAACAGCACTTTGCGAACTCCGGGAAAGCGCGAGTTGACGATTTCTAAAAACTCATCTCCTTTCATGCCAGGCATCACTTGATCAGAAATCACCACCAGCGTGGAACCGCCGTCTTTCTCAATATCTTCCATCAATGCCAACGCTTCTTCCGCGCTTTCAGCGTATTCGATCATGCACAAATCGCCGAATGCCTCGTCTAATTGCGTTGACAATTGATTCAAGATGGATTGTTCGTCATCCACGCAGATGATAAAATTTTTTTCCCGCGATCTGCCTTGCTGCGATTTCATGATGTCCGTTTTTCCTGAAGATATGGCTTTTTTTATGAGTAACTGTTTCGCCCGTAAGGCTTTCGGATTGGAGGATTTCTACGTCGGTCATCCAGCCCCGACCGCGTCCCGCTGGGGCAAACATCATCTCCCAAACTCACGTTATGTAGGTTTAGAGTCGTTCTCGTTGAGAAATGATATACTGTCAATTCGATATTTTTGCTTTTTAGCAAATTATGCCACTTGCGTTTGAACGGATTATAAATTTCAGTATTCATCGTCATCAAGACCTCGAAATTCTCGGCGTATCAAATAGGCTCTATTTTATCGAAATTGGCATCATTCTGGTTGCCAGAGATGCCGGCGCAGATCAAGCCGTCCTTCCCGATCAAACACGATGCCTTCCGCTTCTAACAAGAGTTGCTGCAATGCCGGTTCATGCATCATATCTCTCGCGCCGCGTGGGCTGATTTTGCCCTGCGCGTTAATCACGCGCTGCCAGGGAAGATTTGAGCCAGATGGCAGATTGTGCAGCGCATATCCTACCGCCCGCGCCGCTGTCGGCCTGCCGAGCAACGCGGCGATCTGTCCATACGTCATCACGCGCCCTCTTGGAATCCGCGCCACCAATGCGTACACTTCCTGGTAAAAATTGATCATGTTCATAACGCAACGTCGCAATAGCGCAGGACAGCCCCAGTGAAACTGAGCATCAAATCATCGGCTGGCGGATGATGGTTTTCAGCTTTTCGGGCAAGGCTTTGCGGAAATCGCTCAGGTAGATTTCGTGATGTTTTCCGGCAAGGCGACAGCCGTGCGCCTCGATTGCGGCGTGAACCCGGTCAACGTTCGGCTTTTCGGCTGAAAACGGCCCGATATGCAGAATTTGCGCGGAACGGCCTTCATGAAAACATTCGAAACGCAAGTGCGCCGCTACCGCAATTCCCTTTTTCTTCGTGACCTGCTCGACGGCCTCTTTCACGAATGCTTCCGTGACATATTCTGGCTGCATGATCATCGCTGTCCAGAGCCAGTTATTTTTATCGTCGGTAGAGAAGCGCGCCATGTCCTCCGTCCACCACAAGCCTTCCAGCGGCATTACGCCATAATCAATTGCCTGCGCTCCTTTTTTGATCATGAATTTCAACGTGTATGACACCGAAAACAACGCTTCGATGGCGTTTTGATACGCTTGTGACGTATTCGGGTCGCCCTGTCCGTCAATCATCAAAAAATTCATCGGCGGCACGTCCACCATCGAAACCTGCTTTGCGGAAGGATGATACAGATGTTTGAGCTCTTTTTTCAGGTCTATTTTGGTCATAATTTTTATCCTCAACGATTCTTCGCGGAGACGCAACCCCGCGCTGCCGCCTTAATCTGTTTTTACCGCCAACTGCACGCCGAGGCCGACAAAAACGAGGCCGCTGCTTTTTTGCAGAATTTTGCCGATGGATTGATTATTGCGCAGCGCGCGCGTCATGAGCGAGGCGGCATAGGCTAGAAACAAGCACCAGAGCGTGCCGGTCGTCGCGAACGTGCCGCCTAAAATCAGGAACGGCAACGCGCCGTCAGCTTGCTCCGGACGGACGAATTGTGGCAGAAATGAGAGAAAAAAGAGCGCGACTTTTGGGTTCAGTACATTGGTCAGCATTCCCTGCCGATAGATTTTCAGTAAATCATCGCGTTGAAGGCCGCGTTCATTTGTTTCGAACAGCGGCGCGCGTTCCAATAGCATTCGAATGCCTAAATAAGCCAAATACCCCGCGCCGAGGTATTTGATGACATGAAACACTGTCGCCGACGACATCAAAATCGCGGAAAGGCCGAATGCCGCAAACATCGTATGAATCACGCAGCCTGTCGAAATCCCCAATACTGAAACAACCCCAGCCTTTTTCCCTTGCGCGATGCTGCGCGTCAAAATATACATCGTATCCGAACCCGGCAGCAGGTTCACCAGAATTCCGGCAAACAAAAACCCCGCATAATTTTCAATGCCAAACATGATGCTGAACGACAAGGATTGGTGTAAGAAAGGATAACGCGCCGCGTCTCTTTTTACACGTATCGTTGTCGTGTTTTTTCACTATTCGCCCCGTGCCGCCGACCTCCTCGTCGGCCTTTTTTCGCGCACCGATGAGGAGATCAGCGGCACGAAACAATGCCAAAATAAATGTGGTTACAGTTCTTACAAGCCATTCACGCATTCGAAAGAGGCTTCTTGTCAAGAAGATTCAACGGCGAGAAACAGAAACGGCGCTTTCGCTGAAGAAAGCGCCGTTTGAAGAAAATGCCTATGGAAGCGTTCGGACTGCCCGGACGAAATTGGTATTCGCTCGCGCATCGGCGAAGAGGTGTCCGTTCATATACGAGGCTGCCCAGGAGGAATTTTCAGCAGTTTTCGTATCGGCTGACCAGCAGACGTTCTGCGTGGCGTCGAATATCGGGTCAATGTATAACGCGCCATTCTTTTGTTCGAACTCCACGAGCGAGCCAAGTTCTTCGATGGTGGGCAGACGCCAGTCTGAGAAGCCGCCTGACGCGCCTTGATTCAGTTGTTCGATATAGGCTTTGACCTGATCCCAATTCATTCGATCTGGCGAGCCAGCCTGCTGCCACATTAACCCTGAGGCTTGATCGATTACGACGTTGACGCCGTTTGGCGTTTGCGAAACGTAAGCGTGCTGCATCGTCCCCTTCACTGTCCCGGATAAGCCCCAGGAGGAGAGATCGTTCGGGTGATGATACCCGCGCTGTTTAATCATGTCGAGAATATCGGCGTTCGCCAATGCTGCCGGAGCGTTTCGGAGTTGAACGGTCGGCGTGACCGCTGGCGTCGGCGCAGGCGTTTCTGTGACCGCTGGTTCAGGCGTTGGCTCCGGCGTCGGCGCGACTGTTGGTTCGGCTGCCGGAGGGGTTGGCGCGGTTGGCTGAGCAGCGGCTTCCGGCGTTGGCGTTGATTCCGGGGGCGGCGTCGGCTCTGGTTGTGCCTGTTGCGCCGCTAATTGCGTTTCAAGCGCCTTCTTTTTGGCTTCTTGAGCAGCCACAAGCGCTTCGGCTTTTTTCTGCCGCGCGAGCAATAAGGTCTGATGCACAGAGTACGACGATTTCACTCGTAAAATCTCCTGCAAAATGATGAGCGCCTGATCGTAATGGCCATCATCAATATAAAATTTGCTCAATTCATGCGCGGATTGGATTAACGCTTCGAAGGACGCCGAATCATTCGGCTTGCGCCGCAGAATTTCTAAGAAGGTGGCGGAGGCGTAATCATACCATTTTTGTTCGAGATAGAATTTGCCTAACAAATAATAGGCGTCAATAAAATCGGGATCGAGCTTAATTGTGCGGATAAAATAGCGCTCAACGCGCTCATATTTTTGCGTGTCGAGATAGATTTTGCCAATTGCGTAATAGACTCTGGCATATTGAGTGTGTTTCTTCATCAATAGCTTCAATTCCCGCAACGCGAGGTCGCTTTGGCCGGTCGAAAGATAGATTTCGCTCACCAGCATGTACGCCTCAGGCGAATTGCCGATGCGTTCAGCGTGTTTCGCCTGGCGTAAGGCTTCGCTGTAATAGTACTCAGCTTCGCCCTTTACATAGTCGCGGGGATAGCTTCCTTGCGCTTCTTTTAAGTAACTGGCGCAGAGCAGCGCTTTATGATAATATTCTTGCGCCACATCCAGTCGCGCCTGCGCCGAATTAGGATCGCTTTGCATCCGCTCCTGCGTCCGAGTGATGTTGGCGTTTACATTATCCCAGGCCGAATTCAACTGATTCAGCGTCATGTTCTGCGCGGCTAAATCTTCGATCTGCTTATATTCCTGCTCGGCCTGCGCGTATTTATGCCGATATTCATATTCTTTTCCTTGTTCAATCGGCGGAAGAGGCGGCTCTTCATACAGGGATTGCGGATGCTGGCAGCCTTGCATGACGAGGACAAGGCCACTCAACACGCAAAGAATGTATCGTAACGGTTTCATACAGGTTCCCTCAACATAAAAGAAATTCGGCGCACCATACTCCGTGCATCACATTGATTATCCAGACAACATGGCCGGACAATAGCGCAAAAATTCCGACGTGTCAAGAAATTTAGCACAGATTCGAAAAAAGAAGAAAACCCGACCTGTTTCGACGACTATTCGGCTTGCGCCTTCCATTCTTCGATATTGCGCTGTTCTTTGTTGAAATTGACGCCCATCAACACAATTGCTGACAGGGTTCTCGGCACGATATTATGGTATGTATAGCGAACATCCATAGTAAACAATATAACGATAACGGCATTTCGCCAAAATTGTCAACCATTTTTCTGCGTAGTGCCGCCATAGCTCAACCGCTGTTCGCGCGTGCGAATCCGTTCCTCGCGATTCTCCCGCTCGAAGACCTGTTTGCGGATCGTGACATAATGAAGATGAAGAAAATAATCCGGTCGCGAGAGAAATGGAACTCCAGGCTTCAGCCTGGTGAAGACACCGAGTGTGCCTGTTGCACCAGGCTGAAGCCTGGAGTTCCATTTGCTGCGGTATGATTGCCGGAATAATTATTTAATCTTCATCATGTCGCGCGGCGCACAGACCGTGAACGTCGCTTGCGGATAACGCAAAATATAGATGACTGCCTCGCCAATCGCGGCGAACGTCTGCGCCTGCTGATTACCGTCAACGATGGTAATATTCAAATTTTCCATGATTGTTTGCCTCCGCTCTATTTTCAAGAAAAGTGATTGACAGATTTCAGAGTAGAGCCATGATGTCTTTGGTCTGAATAACCAATCAACAACAAATATCGTGAGCAAGGAGAAGCCTGATGACTCCTTCAAAACTGCGCAGCTATTTGCAAAGCAAGGTAAATAGCGCATTGCGTCAATTTCCCCAATTTACCGTGTTTCTCAATTTGACGATTGCCATCAATGGCGTGGATTACATCCCGGCTGTCTGCGTGTATCCGAAATTGGCGATCAATTTTTTCGAGCCGGATGAGATTCGCATGACACAATTGCCATTGATGGCGGTCGAAATCGTCTCGCCGACCCAAACGATTCAGGAAGTGCTCGATACATTCCCGATCTACTTTCAGGCTGGAATCCGTTCATGCTGGTTAGTGGTTCCCCAAACCAAAACAGTGGCCGTGTACACCGCCCCGACAGACGCGCAGGTCGTTTCAATGACCGGAGACGTGGTTGATTCCGTGTTAGATATCCGCGTTCCGCTCGACCAGATTTTCGCATAACAGGTCAGAAATTATAGAGTATCGAGGCAATCTTGCAACAATCAGCTGCAATGGTTGGGGGCTAAGAGATACATCGCTTAAAACCGTAATTCCGCGCGTGAAGAGATCGCTTTCGTTACACAGTCTTCAAGATCGTCGCCTGCCCAGGTTCCCGCGTATTTCAGCACGTCGGAAGCTGATGTCGCGCGCAATTCGATGCGCGTTCGATGCGACACCTTTCGAGAATAAAAGCGTAACCATTGTCGAACCAATTTGAGATACAGAGATTTCGCTGCCTGCCACATAAACTTCACCTCCTGATGAGAAGATGGAACTATCCGACCTGCGCCATATCGTTCACGGCCTCATAAATAACGGTTTCAGAAACCCCATGCCGTTTCAGGCTTTCAATCAAGTCATCTATCGGCGTATGCTCGAAGCGTTCCACATCTTCGCGAAGCCCCTTGCCGACATAATGACAGATCAATGCTCGATAATCGGGAATGCCCAATTTCGGGGCGATTCGTTGCAGATCGTCAATCACGTCATCCGGCATCCGCACCTGGACAACTGATGTCGGACGATCCGAACGCAGGCGATTTTTAAGGCTGTTGATATTCATAATAGACGTTCTTTTCGCGTCCTGTTGCTTTCCGTGCTGAGATGATCCGAATCTGGTCATCGTCACTCTGGATATGCACGACAAACAGCAGTTGGTTGGTGGTTGTTTTGCCAATCAACGCATCCCGTTGTTCGAAATTCCGGCTCGCGTCAACAAACACGAGAAAAGGATCGAAGAATGCTTCTGCGGCGATTTCGAATCTTACCCCGTGCTTCTGACGGTTCAGGCGAGCTTTGTCTTCATCCCAAATAAATACGATGTTATTGTATGTATAGCGAACATCCATAGTAAACAATATAACGGCATTTCGCCAAAATTGTCAACCATTTTTCTGCGTGACGCCACCATAGCTCAACCGCTGTTTGCGCTTGGAAATCCGTTCTTCCACCACATCAATCATGTCGTTAAAATCATCCAAATCGCTCCAACAGGTAATCGCCATTTTTTTCATACGAAGGTTAAAGATGGATTCATAATCCTCGCGATTCTCTTGATCCAGAACGCGCTTGCATGTCTCCGTATAGACATCACGTGGCGCATAGACCGTGAAGGCCGCCTGCGGATAGCGCATAACATACGCGACCGCCTCGCTGATCGCGGCGAACGTCTGCGCCTGCTGATTGCTGTCAACGACGGTAATATGCAAATTTTCCATGATTGTTGACCTCCGCTCTATTTTCAAGAAAAGTTATTGACAGATTTCAAAGAAGGGCGAATCTGACTTCAGCCTGAATAACCAATTCACCACGCATGAGATGGAACAAGGAGAGGTCATGAGTCCTTCGAGACTGTGCAGCTATTTACGAAGTAATGTCAATGGCGCATTGCGTCAATTTCCCCAGTTCTCCGTCTTTCTCAATTTGACGATTGACATCAATGGCGTGGATTACATCCCGGATGTCTGCGTTTATCCAAAGATGTCGATCAATTATGCCGAACCGGACGAAATTCGCATGACCGATTTGCCTGTCATGGCGGTCGAAATTGTCTCGCCGACCCAAACCATTCAAGAAGTGCTCGATACATTTCAGAACTACTTTCAGGCCGGCATTCGTTCGTGTTGGCTGTTAGTGCCTCAGACAACCACGATTACTGTCTATACCGCCCCTGGACAGGGGCAGATTTTCAAAACCGGAGACGTGGTCGAGCCCGTGTTAGATATTCGCGTTCCGCTCGATCAGATTTTCGCATAACAGGTCAGAAATTATAGAGCGCGGTCGCTTTCAGGCGTCCACCAGCTTTCCACAGAAAGTTCCGCGATGCCTTTGAGACGTTGAAAAATCCTGATCGGCTGACACCACGATCAAGCCGTATCGTTTGGCAATCGAGGCAATCCACAGATCATTGTCGCTGAATCCGAGTTTAATCACGTCAGTTTTTCTTCGCAACGCTTTTTCCTTTGGCCCAAAATGGTCAAGGATTGAGGCTTTCAATTTGCCGTATATATCGGCGGTCTCGTTATCAATGGGATAAATAGAAATATCACTGAGGAACTGGTGGACGTGATGAAGATTTTCGCGCTTGCGTTCAGACTTGTACGCCATGAAAATCAATTCGCCGCGCACGATCACGCAGGTTGCAATAGGGGCTTCGCCTAATTCTTTGAGTTTTCGAATAATGACGGGATGTCCTTGCAACAATCGGCTGCAATGGTTGGTGTCTAAGAGATACATGAGGATCAGAATTGTGATTCCGTGCGTGAATGAAGGGTTTCTGTCAGGCAATTTTCAAGATCGTCTCCTGCCCATGTCCCGGCATATTTGAGCACATCTGAGGCTGATGTGCTACGCAATCCGATGCGCGTTCGATGCGACAGGTTTTGAGAGTAAAAGCTCAACCATCGGCGAATCAATTTGAGATAAAAAGACTTTATCATCTGCCACATAGATATTACCTCCTGGTAATTATTTAGCTGAGTTTCGCCGTAGGCGATAGAGTCTTGTAGAAGGGACATGCACAACTCCCTCTTCGCCGTAGGCGATACGGCGTCCGTAACCGCTACGCGGTAGAAACGGTGGATTCTGAATTCGACTTCTACAATACCTGAAGCCCTACGGGCTAAATAATTACACCTCCTGAATAAAAACATGTATCATTCTCAATTTCAAAATAACGTCTTTCAGTTTTCTGTCAACACATTAGTACACGAAGACGTGAATTTTTAGAAACGGCTGAAGACAACGACAGGGATTTCTTATAAGCAAGGAATTTCTCTCATCGTTTCCACGACGGAAACGCGCCATATCCTTGCTTATGCGGAATCCCTGTCGTTACTCCGCGTTACACCTTCTTCTCGCCGCCATAGCTCAACCGCTGTTCGCGCTTGTGAATCCGTTCTTCGACGACATCAATCATGTCGTTCAAATCATCTATATCGCTCCAGCTTGTGACAGAGCCTTTCATCATGCGATAGTTCCAGAT
>DF820462.1:178539-186859 GCA_000739515.1 Candidatus Moduliflexus flocculans | reverse complement strand
TGTCGTTCAAATCATCTATATCGCTCCAGCTTGTGACAGAGCCTTTCATCATGCGATAGTTCCAGATCGAGTCATAATCTGTTCGATTGTCTTGTTCGACGACCTGCTTGGCGATGGCGTCATACACGTCACGCGGCGCATAGACCGTGAAGGCTGCCTGCGGGTAACGCATAACGTACGCGACCGCCTCGCCAATCGCGGCGAACGTCTGCGCTTGCTGATTGCCGTCAACGACGGTAATATGCAAATTTTCCATGATTGTTTACCTCCCTTCTAACTGCGCCTTCAGCGTCGGCAGGTCAATTTTCCCCTCGAAAAAGGCGATGAACTCCTGCGCGGCCTGTTGCGTGTCGGCATCCAGCCGCTCAAGCGCAGCGGTCGTTGCCGAAAAATCCCATCCAGCAAATTTCGCTGTTGGGGCTTGAGTTATTGCAGTTAAGACCTGATTCCACGCTTGCTCAGGATTTGATAGCCATTGATAAAACGACAGAACGACAAACAATTCACTGCCTGCTTGAACCAACGGCAGCGTAGCATCAATTCTTTGTTGAGAACGTTTCAAATCTCCCTGAACAAAGGCCAACTCCGTGTCATTGCTGAGTAAATTAAGATTCTTCGGATTGACCTTCAACCCATCAGCAAAGGCGGTCGCCGCTTCATCCAATTTTCCGGCTTTCCAAAAGGCATAACCATACATCATCCATGCCGACTCATTTTGGGGCGTACGGTCTAACTGTTCTTTATACGACGTGATCGCTTCATCCCATTTTTGCTGATGAAAGAACGCATTTCCCAACCTGAACCAGGCATTTTCATAGTCAGGTTTCATCTCGACAACCTTTTGGAACGCGCTAATCGCCTCATCCGATTTGCCGGAAGCATCAAACACCGAACCTAACAAGAACCAGGCGTGGGGCTGATTGGGATTCCCTTCAAGCAATTTCTGACAGAACGATAGCAGGTCGTTTTTGCCCTCAAACAAAGCGATAAACTGCTGCGCAATCTGCTGCGTTGCAGTATCTAACCGATTCAAAGCAGGAGTCAGCAACGAGAAATCCTGCGAAAATTCCGTCGTTGGCGACATGCTGCTCAATGCGATCAGCACAGGATCATATCCTTGCGCCGGATTGATGATCCACGCATAAAACGGAATAATTGCAAACCATTGATTATCGGGTTCCACTAAAGTCAAAGCTTTGTCAATGCGCTCTTGCGCGTGCGCTGCATTGTCTTGGATGAGCGCCAATGCTGCGTCGCTTTTTAATAATCCCACACAATTTTGGTCTGATTTTAACCCATCGGCAAAGACTTTGGCGGCCTCCTCTAATTTCCCCTGTTTCCAGAGCGCAGTTCCGATTCCCTCCCATGCCACACCGCTCCCAAAACCACTTCCGGGTGTTGCTTCCATCTGTTTTTTGTAGGCCGCAATCGCATCGTCATACTTGCCTTGTTTTACAAGAATCTGCCCTGCATTGAACCAGGCATACACATGATCGGATTTGGCCTCCGCTTGCTTGCGCCATGCGGCAGCCGCGTCATCTAATTTGCCTTGATTTTCATACATCATCGCCATGTTTCCCCACGCCCACTGATGCGTTGGATTGACTGCCACTTGCTGTTGATACGCCGCTAACGCTTCTTCCGGTTTTCCGTGCATCTGGTACGTAAAACCCAACTTATACCAGGCATCTTGATGATCGGGCGTCACTTCGACCTGTTTGCGATACGCAGCGATAGCCTCGTCTGTGTTGCCGCGTTCTTCGAAGGTGTCGCCCAATTTTTTCCAGACATCTTTATAATCAGGTTTCATGTCTCCAAGCGTTTGATATGCGGCAATGGCGTCATCCAATCTTTTCGCCTGAAAACATATATCGCCCAAAACCTCCCACAAATCGAACTGCTTGGGATTCATTGCCAGCAATGTTTGAAACACGCTGATTGCCGAATCTATCTGTTTTTTATCACCAAACAACCCTTGCATAGAGAGCGAGAAGCCGATCATTTTCATTTCCTGGAAGACCATCGCATGCGCCGGATTGACGGCAAGCTGCTGGTGAAAAGCCTTCAGCGCGTCATCAACCTTGCCTTGCTTCCACAGTGTATCCCCTAAATTAAACCAGGCATCTGCGTGATCGGGTTTGACTGCCGTTTGTTTTTGGAACGCAGCCAGTGCATTATCCAGTTTGCCTTGTTGTTTGAATGCCAGCCCTAAATTATTCCAGGCGTCCGCATGGTCGGGCGTCGTCTCAGTCTGCTTTTTGAAAGCGGCCAGAGCCTCATCCAATTTGCTTTGTTTCTGGAACGCCCGCCCTAACTCATTCCAGGCGTTCGGATAGGCCGGGTTCACCTTCAGCAGTGTTTGGAACGCAGGAATGGCCTCATCCAATTTATCCTGCTGCTGAAATGCTCGCGCCATCTGATATAACGCCGCTTCATCAGCGGGATTCACGTCAAGCAATGTTTGATACGCGGCAATGGCCTTGTCTAATTCGCCGTTGGCCTGTAAAATCTCAGCATGTTTTTGGAATGCGGCGAGCGCCTTGTCTTGCTTGCCTTGTCGTTGGAACGCCAACCCTACATTGTGCCATGCCTTTTCATGATCAGGCATGACAGTGATTTGCTGCTGATAGGCCTGGAGCGCTTCCTCCAGATTGCCTTGTGCTTCCCATAAGACGCCTAAATTATACCAGGCGTCAGCATGGTCCGGTGTGATGACGACCTGTTTTTGGAACGCGGCGCGCGCTTCTTCAAGATTGCCCTGAGCGTACAGGACAACACCTAAACGATTCCATGCGTCTGCATGATCCGACTTGATCTCGATCTGCTGGCGATACGTGGCGATTTCTTCCTCCGCGCACCACCCGCGATCAGCATCGCGGAGAGAAGGATTGAATTTCAAATAGTCACGCAGCCATGCGCAGCCACGCGCCACAACGTCAGCCTGCATCACCGGCCAGAATTTGATCGTGTTATCATCGCTGCCGGACGCCAGCACCATCCCGTCCGGGCTGAAGCTGACGCTGTTCACGCCGCCCGCATGACCGCGCAAGGTCTGAATTTCAACGCCATCAGCCACCTTCCAGAGCTTGATGGTCTGATCGCTGCTGCCGGACGCCAAAAGCGATCCATTCGGGCTGAAACTGACGCTATTCACGACGCCCGCGTGACCGCGCAGCGTCCGAATCTCGCTGCCGTCGGCGACCGTCCAGAGCTTGATCGTCTCATCCGCGCTGCCGGAGACGAGCAATGTCCCGTCCGGGCTGAAACTGACGCTCTGCACCCATCCGGCATGACCGCGCAAGGTGCGGATTTCGCTGCCGTCGGCGACATTCCAGAGTTTGATAGTCTGATCGCTGCTGGCAGAAGCGAGAATTTTCCCGTCCGGGCTGAAACTCAGACCGTAGATATATCCCACAATTCCAGCAACCGTATCATGCCCGTGCAAGGTGCGAATTTCCTTCCCATCGGCAACATTCCAGAGAGTGATGGTGCTATCCATGCTGCCCGCAGCCATGATTGCTCCGTCTGGACTGATGCTGACACTTGGAGTAATCGACAGTTTTCCAAATGTTCGAATTTCAGTGCCGTCAGAAACTCGCCAGAGCGCCCCTCCGGCAGTAATCATTGCGCCATCCGGACTGAACCTGATGCAAGGCGTTTCTGTAATCGGATATTTGGGCAAAACGCTGATCTGCTTTCCAGTGGCGGCGTCCCAGATGCGGACGGTCTTATCTTCGCTGCCCGAAGCGAGCAGCGTCACATCAGGGCTGAAACTGACGCTTAACACTTTCTCAGTATGTCCTGCGAGCGTTCGGCGGTCGTTTCCTTCCGCAGCCTGCCAGAAGCGTATGGTTTTATCCCCGCTGCCAGACGCTAACAGCCTGCCATCCGGGCTGAATCTGACGCTGTACACGGTGTTCGTATGTCCCGCGAAATTCTTGAGTTCCGCGCCGTCAGCGACCTTCCAGATTTTGACGGTTTTATCCTCGCTGCTTGACGCCAGCATCTCGCCGTCCGGGCTGAAACTGACGCTGCGCACAGTGCGGGCATGTCCCTGGAATGTCCTGATTTTCGAGCCATCGCTCACATTCCAGAGCCGAACAGTTTTATCCTTGCCGCTTGATGCCAGCAACGCCCCATCCGGACTGAAACTGAGGCTGAAAATCTCTTTCGTATGACCGGATATTGTTCGAATTTCTTTGCCATCGGCAACCTGCCAAAGCCTGATGATTTTATCTGCGCCGCCAGACGCCAGCAGCGTCCCATCCGGACTGAAACTCACGGCGTTCAGAGAACCGGTATGCCCTTGTAATGTCCGAAGTTCCGCGCCATTGCTGACCTGCCAGAGTTTAACCGTATTATCGAGGCTCCCTGATGCCAGCAAGCTGCCATCCGGACTGAAACTGAGGCTTGCAGCGCTCCCGCTATGTCCGTATAATGTCCTGATTGCGCTACCGTCCGGAACGTTCCAGAGTTTGATCGTCTTATCTGCGCCACCTGAAGCCAGTAATTTACCATCTGGACTGAAACTGACGCTGACGACCCAGCCCGCATGTCCGTATAACGTTCTGATGATCTTGCCATCCGCGACGTTCCAGAGTTTGAGCGTGCCGTCCGCGCTGGACGAAGCGAGCAGCGTACCGTCAGGGCTGAAAGCGATGCCGATCACAAAATCCGCATGGCCTTCCAGCCGGTTGAGTTCTGCAATCTCATCCACAATGTCGCGCACAGTGATGTTGATTTGATCGTGAAGGTCCGCTGGCGCTTTGGCAGCTTGCGCTTGCTTGTTTGCTTTTATGCCAGCCAGCAACGCCCCTAATTCATCGTGTGATAAAAACAACGCTTTAGCAGATTGATTCAATGCTTCGATTTCATTGATTTGCGCCTGTTGCAAGTTGGTTTGCGCAATTTCGGTTTGCCGCACCGCGGTTTGACGAGCGGCATTCGCTTTCTGTTCCTCGGCTAATGCAAGATCGCGTTGCTGCTGCGTCTCTTGATACGATTGGTACAGCCGATACCCAAACCCGCCGCCGACAATCAACGCCACCGCCATCAATGCCGCGGCGACTTTCAGCCAGAGGCCGCGCCGCTGCTTTCTCGTTTCGGTTTTGGAGCGGTCGAGGAACGCCTGTTTCTCCGGCGGCAGCGCCAACTGCGTTTCGAACGGCTTGAGCGCCTGCAACGCGCTCCGTTCTAACAAGACGCGGGTCGCCTGATAGGTTTCGTAGGCGCGGTCAATCAGTTCCAGCGCTTTGGTCAATTCCCGTTCGCTTTCCTCGATCCAGGCTTCGATATGCCGGGCGAGATAATCATGGCTGAGTTCGTAGCGCGCCTGGCCTTCCACATCATCCACGCGCACGAGCCGATCTCGCACGAATTTGTCCAAATAGTCGCGCCGCAATTCCTCTTCGGCGATGCGCTGTCCCGAACTGCTGATGCGGGAACAGAGTTCCGGGACGAAGGAGGCGCGTTTCGTTCCTTCCGCCGTGACCAGCGCTTTCAGCGCGGCGCGGGCTGTGGCCTGATGTTTGCCGAACTGTCGCAGTTTTTCATGCAGATAATTCCCCAACGCGCCGGTCACGTCGCCGACCGCCTCATAATCGCGCATATCCACCACGCTGCGCCCGTCGTTCTGCGCATGTTGATAGAGGGCGTCGCAGACGATTTGCAGCAGCGGCGGCTCGATGCCGCCATCTTTTGCCAGCAATTCCGGCAGCAGCTTGATCTGTACCATCGGCTCATCCACCTGAATGCCGAGACGTTCCGCCGGTTTGATGACTGCCTCGACCGCCTGCGCTTCGGTCAGGCGCTCAAGATGAATCTGATGCGTGAACACCTGCGGGATCGCCTCTTCGAAGGCCGCGAGCAAGGCAAAATAATCGGAACGGATGGCGATCAGGAATTTCACGTCAAGCCGGGTCTCCGTCAGACAGGCCGCGAGCTCGGCGATCACGCGCCGCCGCGCCTCGTCGTCGAAGCGCAGGAAAAATTCTTCGAATTGATCGAAGACGATAATCACGGTTTTGCTCACGCGCTCGGTGACAACGGTCAGGAACTCCGCGAATGGCTTGTCAAGCAGGTGCTCGTCTGGCAGGGCAAGCTGGCGCAGCAGTTCCCGCTTGATTTCCCGCAGCGGGTCATGCAGGACGCGCACATAGACCGGAACGAAGACCTCCGGCGACAGGCGCGGCATCAAACCGGCGCGAATCAGCGAGGTTTTCCCGGTGCCGGATTCGCCATGCAGCACGAGCAGGCGCGTGTTATGGAATTTCTGTTCAAGCAGCCGGATTTCCCGGTCGCGGCCAAAGAAAATGTCGGCGTCTTCGGGGTTGTAATAATCCAAAAATTTGTACGGGCTGGCATGTTGCGTATGCGGCGCGGCGGACGGAGCGGCGGCCTTGCGCATAATCGGCGCGTCATCTTCTACCGGCGCAGGCGCGGTCTCTTCTTGCGGCAACTCAGCAGGCGCGGCAGCATCCGCCGCCTGCTGTAATTGTGTGACGAACTCGTTGAGCGCGGCAAAATACTTCGCGCCGTCCGCCCAATCCGGCTGCGCGGTCTTCGCCACGTGGCCGAACAGCGTGGCGACATACTCCGCCTCTTTCGCGGCGAGCGAATTGATGACGAGCAAATCCGGCAGCCCGTTGAACTGGTTTGTAAACGCGATGAACGGCGATAAGACCAAATGCCGGCCGGTCTGGGGATGCAGAAAGACGACGGCGTCGGGTTTGAGGCGAATCGCAGATTTCCAGCGGTCGGAGTCGAACGCGCTGAAGCAGCCGGTAAACAGCATCAATTCGTTCAGATAGGCGTCCTCCTGTTCCTGATCGAGCAGAATCCGATTCGTGAAGACGAGTTGATACTCCGCCACAAACCGAATCGCTGCAAGGAAGCGATGCAGTTGATCGAGCGCCGTCGGGAGCAGGTCGGGGATTTGATGGCTCTGGATGCGGCCATGATGAAAATTGTTGCGCAGTTCGATGAGCGGCGCGATGGCCGTATTATTGATCGGTTTCGAGCCGATCTTCTGGCGGGCGGCATCCCAACTCCAGAAGAGATCGAACAATTCCGGCACGGCAAGCTGGTCTCTCGAATTCCAGTAGGCTTTCATCGTCTCCCGCGCCATCGTGCTCCATTTGCCGAGCGACGGCGTGGCGAGATTCAGTTTCTCCCGCAGTTTCGCGAGATTCGGCACGGGCTTGCGGCTGATGATATCCTGCCGCACCTGCGCCAACGCTAAGAGCGCTAAAAATTGAATCGTCGTTTCCGCCGTTTGGAACAGACACGTCAATTTTTTCTCCTCGTTCTCCAAGACGCCCAACGTCTTCTTATGCGCGTGCGCAATCGGAAACGGGTAACTTTCGCGTATTAAACGTATCAATTCGAGCGTATCCATTGGCTTTTCTCCTCTATCAAATTTGTTCCGGGTAGGGGCGTTCACGGGTAGGGGCGTTCAATTGAACGCCCCTACAGCGGCATTCGTAGGGGTGGGGTTTCCCCGCCCACATCAGGGCGAGGCGACCTCGCCCCTACACATTCTATCAAGGCTGCCACTCTTCATGAATTTTCTGCACTTCCTCGGCGCTCAGAATCGTCCCCTGACCGGGGGAATCCACAAGGGCGTAATTATGCCCCTGCCCGAAATACCAGGAATCGGAATTGTCGGCGGGATAACGAATCGGATGAATCGGGCGCTGTTTGCCGAGCCGCTCGCGTTTGTCGGCTTCATGTCGTTCCAATAACTGCCCCAATCCGTTGACATTTGTTCCCGATTCCGGCGAAACGCCGATGACGTAACGATTTTTGCCCGGCGTCGAAAAATCTATCGCCAAAAACGGATAGCCGCGTCCATTTGGCGCGTTCGGGTCATTCCAGCCCCAGACGCGGAAAAAGAGGCTGCGGGGATGGTCGAGCCAGATGCCGATCACCGGCTCAGACAGGCCGTTGACGCGAGCGGCGTAGGTATGGCTGCGCAACGCGACATCCTCCTGATACGTCGCAAGATCGTCTTCCAGCAAGCGCCGCTCTTCGCCGAACCATTCCGGCGCGAAGCGGAAAATGGACGCGAAATCCTCTTCCTGCGGAAACGCTTCCATCAGAAACATCGCCGCGTCAATCACACGCAGCCCGTATTCTACGCAATGCAGATCGGTGCAGGCCGCGCCGTGATGCCGGCCTGCTAAAAATTGATGCGCTCGGAACATGCCATACAGCGACACGTTCAGCCATTCGGGATGCGGAAGACAGGCGCGGTCAACTTTGCTCGTGTATTCCGCCAATCGTTGCAGCAATTCATGGCGCGGCTGCTGCGCAAGGAGTT
>DF820462.1:162323-178438 GCA_000739515.1 Candidatus Moduliflexus flocculans | reverse complement strand
TCAACTTTGCTCGTGTATTCCGCCAATCGTTGCAGCAATTCATGGCGCGGCTGCTGCGCAAGGAGTTCATGCGCCGCGTAGAGGGTAGCGATGCAATCGAAATCGGGCTGCGTGTGCAGGCGGAATTCGATTTGTGACGGCGGCAGCTCGTTGACATGCTCAAGCAGCAGTTCGGGATGTCTGACGAGCGATTCGCATGCGCTGTCGGCGCGGCGATGTTCGAAGTGATGGTCAATAATGCCGGGCTGCGCGTCGTTGCCGGTATCCAAATAGACGACGCCCCGTTCCGGCGAGGCGACAAACCCCATCGGCACGAAATCCACCCAGTACGGCAGGAGCGGTTTCAGGGCGAAGAGATGCACCGGCTGCGCGATATTCCGCATGACGTGTTCGCCGATGTCCCGCAGGCTGAAATTGACGTTCAGCGGCTCGCGCCAGACATCCGGCGGGCGGCGTTCGAAACAGGCGGACGAGACAATCACGTCCCCTGGCAGTTCTTTCGACGCCGCTTCCAATCGCGCCGCAAGATTGATCGTGTTTCCTAACACGGTCAGATGGCAGCGTTTCAAGCCGCCGAGATAGCCAAGCGCCACTTCGCCCGCATTGATGCCGACGCCGATGCGAATGTCGTGCCGCGTCGCGTTCGCGTGCATGGCGTTCAGGACGTAGATGCGCCGCAAACAGCGGATTGTGTGGCGCAGAATCTCGGTCATCTCGGAAGACTGCTGCTGGAAGGTATTAAAGACGATAACCAAACTGTCGCCGATAAATTCGAGGATTGCGCCGCCAATCGGCTCAAGTTCGTCGCTGATGATTTTGAACACCGGGTTCAGCAGATCGAAGACTTCCGGCGGCGAGAGTCTTTCGCTGAGCGCCGAAAATTTTCTGACATCCATCACCCAGATCACCGCCTCGTTCGGCATGGCAAGCTGCGCGTCTAACGGGGTTTCATCCAGAATTTTACGCCGGGCATGCGTCCCAATCAAACGATTCAAACGGGCTTCGACATAGTGGCATTCGCCGCGTGTTTTCAGTTCCTTTTCGAATTCGCAGAGCGGACGCGGCAGTTCCCATTCCGCCATGAGATCGGCGTATTGCCGGAGTTCTTCGATTGGCAGGCGTTGGGAGTTCTGCGCGGCAAAACTGTTTTCTGGTCTTGCATAGCCTGGCGAATTCGTCCGGCGTGTCGCCATGCCATCGAACGCCTAAAAAGAGCGGGAACGGCTCGACCAGTTCATGCACGTTATGCAATGTCTCCGCAATTCCCCTCCAGGGAGGGGCAAGGGGTGGGTCGCTGACCCTGGAAGACTCTTCATTTCCGCAACCCACCCCCGTCCCCTCCCAGGAGGGGAGTTCGCGGTTATAGGCAAGCGCCCCAAACCAATCTGTAAAGAACTGACGCATATCCTCCCATTCGACAAGCGGATTTCTCTCTAATTCACGAAAATAGGGGGCGCAGGCGCGGGCGTCGCCATGCAGCAGATGCAACAGCAGCAGCGCCGCATTCGCCCGCCAGCACTCTTTTTCGAAATGGCCTCCCTGTGCCGCATTGCGCCATTGCTGGCCGAACGCAACCGCCATGCCGAGGTTGCGATTGGCAATTGCGGCGCTTGTCAATGCCCAGTAAGCTAACGCCCGGTCAATCGCGACCATGCCGAATTTTTCATGACCGCTCAGGCCGAGGGAGACGTTTTTGATCCCAAGATCAACGTTATGCAAGCCGATTTGCGCCATCCCTTTGTATAAGGAAGATATATACCACGATTCATTGCGAGCGCATTTGAAGGCATAGATGACGTGAGAAATTGCCAGCGCCCGTGTCAGCGATGCGCGATCTCCCGATTTCAGCAGCAGACGCGATATTTCCGACAGCAAACAGATCGGGCGCTCGCATTGTTTCAAATCGGCGTGAGAAAGTTCTGACAGGATGGTGAAATCGAGCGTCTGCAAGCCATTTGGCGGCGGCGCGGCTGGATCAATCAAAAAGAATAATTCGCGAAGATAGTGCTGAAGGTGGGCATGAATGGTTTCCTGCGTCGCGCAATCATCGAAGACAGTGCCATGATGTTTCATAATTGCCTCTGCTGTTGGAGGTCGAAACTACGGTTTTGACCTACCTGATAGAAAACATTCAGCGTCCTGTCAATCTATTTCTTGCAATGGGAAAAACCTTCCCCACTCGTCAACCAGAGGTATGGCGAGTTTGTACACGCAGATCAATATTTCAGAAAACGCGCAACTATTTGTTGACACTGCGAGAGTGGATTTTACCATGCCGATTTTATGAATGGTAGAGATGCCCTGGATTGGCAGGATGGTGAAGTTCTGAATTCCGCGAGGGCGGCGATGCCCCTCGTTCCACGCTTCGCGTGGAATGTAACGATTCGGACGCTCCGCGTCACGTACGCGCCGCAGAGCGGTGATTGTGCGGCATTCCACGCGGAGCGTGGAATGAGAATTTCCCAGCCCTATCCTGAAGAGGTATCTCTACGAAATAGATGATCTCAATTGGCATGAGTAATCCAGTAAAAAATAGATGATTGTAACATGCCTGAAAAGGCGTATGGAAAGGACAAATATATGAGCGCGAAACCATGCAATATCATGCTGTTCGGCGTTGGTGCGTTTACGCAGAGCATGCTGCGGATTTTGAAAGAAGCGGGCGCGAACGTTTCGACGTATTTAAACCGCGATTACGGCCATTACGGGCCGATGCAGGAAGGCAAAACGTTTTATAAACTGTATTATCCCAATCCCTGCGAGTTGTTGAAGCAGGAACAGATTGATTTCATCATTCCGATGTCTATTGATTGGGCATTGCAGGAGTGGACGGAAGAATTCAAGAGCCTGAATATCCCGATTCTCTGCCCGACCGGCGAAGCGTACATGATTGAGCGGGAGCGCGATTATTCGCAAAAAGTCTGCGAGCGCTTCGACGTGCCGTTTGCCAAATCGTATGTCGCCCGCAACAAATTCGAAGCCGAAGAAATTCTACGCCAGCATCCCGCGCCGTATGTCATTAAAAATACGTTCTGCTCGCCCACCAGTCCGGTGCATACGATTGTCAGCGAAACCATCGAGCAGACGCGCCACTGGCTGAATCATGTGGATTACAAAGAGGGCGTGTTTCTGCAAAAATACATGGGGCGCGACGAAGTCGGGCATATCGCGTTTGTCAGCAATGGCAAAATTTATTCGCTCGTGACAAATCAGGAATACAAACGCGCCTTTGACGGCAATCTCGGCATCGTGGCGGGCGCGCCGCTCGGCGGCTTGGTGGAATGGGATCCGGAGGATAAATACGGCATCGCGAAGGCTCTGCTGCATCCGCTGCTGCCCTGGTTCAAGGAAACCAATTTTCACGGGCCGATTCAGGTGACGGCGATCTGGCACGAACACCGCTGGCAGGTGTTGGAATTCAACATCCGGCTCGGCGTCACCAGCGGGCCGTTGATTCTACGGATGATGAAAAACCCGATTGAGGTGTTGCAACATATCGTGAACAATCGTGACGCGAAGATCGAATTGAACGGCGACCGGCGATTTGGCTGTTCCGTGACGCTCGCGGGCTATGGCTATCCTTATACGCAATTGACGCCGCCACGCCTGTCGGTGGAGGTGCTTGAACCATTCGACTGCGATGTCTGGTGGAACGAAGTGGATGCTGATTTGAAGGGGAATATCGCCACATCAGGGCAGGGCGCGAACCGGATTGCGGATGTGGCCGCGCTTGGTCATTCGATTGACGAGGCGCTCACGATTGCGTATCGCAACATCAAAAAGATGCGCTGTCCCGGCAGCTATTACCGCACCGACATCGGCAAAACGATGTGGCCGCCGATTTATGAGTAAAAACATAGAATATTGATTGGGATGTTCAAGGCAAATCAGCCTCATCAGTGTTGGAACCAGAAATTAATGAATTGGTGCGTTAATTTTTAGGAGTGCGATGTCCCGCCGACGTCCTCGTCGGCATCCATTTGAAGTGCCGACGAGGACGTCGGCGGGACAAATTTTTCTTAAACATTCACACTCCGATACACTTAATACGTGAAAAGAAATCATGGTCTCTGTTCGAATACAAGACAAGAATGGTTTTAATATTATCGGGGTAAAGACATGGATTCCAGGAATTGATAACAATGCATTCGGGGAATTTTGGAAGCGATGTCATGCAGAAGGGAAAATTGGCGGCATCAAAACGTATGCGAAAAAGGCCGATGCGAGCGAAACACACAGTGAAATTCTTGGAGTCTCTTGTACGGAGAACGATCCGAATGTCAGAAGTTTTTATTTCTATGTTGCTGTAGAAACAGAGGAAAGAGAACGGAAAGATGATTATGAAATACGATTTATCAAGCCGTACACCTGGGCGATTTTTTCAAACGAAGGGCACGATATTCATGCCCTGATGGAATGTGAGATGTATGCCTGGAAAGAATGGTTACCCAATAACGGAAAATATCTTCATGATAACGGACCTGAACTGGAAGTGTATTTTCAAGAGAATAAGATAGAATATTGGGTACCAGTAAAAGAGAAAGAAGATGTTGCCTGCTAAAAAATTCCTTTGACAATACGTTTTGCTCGGCGGGTTATCGCTTTATGACTATTATCGTGACAGATTCCGGAATCGGCGGGTATTCGGTGGCGGCGGAGTTATTTGCGCGGCTGAAAGCGCGGTCGCTCTCAGCGCGAATCATCTTTTTTAATGCGCTGTTCGACGAAAATAGCGGCTATAACCGCTTGAAATCGTTGTCGGAAAAGGTTGAAAAATTCGACATGGCGTTGCAAGGCATGATGAAACTGACGCCGGACGCAATTTGTGTCGCCTGCAACACGTTGTCAGTGATTTATCCGCATACGGCATTCGCGCAGGCCGCGCCGATGCGGGTGACTGGCATTGTCGAAGTCGGCGTTGACGCCCTGCTGCGCCGAATGGCAAGCGTTTCGCAGCCCTGCGCCGTGTTATTCGCGACGCCGACCACGATTCAGCAGGGGGAACATGCCCGGCGGCTGCGCCAACTCCGGCCAGATGCGCAGCTTGTCGAACAGCCCTGCCCGGAGTTGATTAAAGCCATCGAAGACGGCAAATCGCCGGAGATCGAAGTGCGGATTCGCGAATATGTCGCAGCAGCGGTCGCGCAGATTCCGACAAGAACAGGCGCGGCCTTCGCCGGGCTGTTTTGCACGCATTTCGGCTATTTTCGGGAAATATTTCAGCGCGTGTTTTTGGAATTCGGCATCAACGCAAGCATCGTCAATCCGAATTCCGCGCTTGTAGAAAATATGGTGGAAATGTTGGCAGAGCAATCTCAGAATGAGCGTATAGGCGAGTTGTCAGACACTTTTAAAGTGTCTGATAACTTGTATGATTATTCGATCAGTCTCGAATGCGTCTCAAAAACGCCGATTTCCGCAGCGGCGATCAACACGCTTGCGCCGCTGCTGCGCGTCTATGGCGACGAGGCGGTCGCCGCGCTGCAAGCGTATCGGCATATTCCAGAACTATTTTAAGATCGGATAAGCATTTAGCGCGTAGCGCTTGAGGTATTGTAGAGTTTCAAGCGAAGAACGACGATTCGCCGTAGGCGATACGCCCCACAACCGCTACGCGGTAGGGCGTAAAACAATGCGAATATTCTACAACACTGGAAGCCCTACGGGCTAATAGTTTACGTATATTTATCATGAAATTTACCAAATATCATGGGCTTGGCAACGATTATATCGTGATTCATCCGAAAGAATTACAAAAAGAGTTGACATCACGCGACATTATACAAATTTGTCATCGTAATTACGGCGTTGGTTCGGACGGCATTCTGCTCGGCCCGCTGCCCTCTTCGACCTGCGATTTTCGGCTGCGGATTTTTAATCCAGACGGCGGCGAGGCAGAAAAAAGCGGCAACGGGCTGCGCATCTTCTGCCGCTATCTGTTTGACCTCGGCTTAGTCAAAAACGCGCCGTTCAGCGTGGAAACGCTCGGCGGCAACGTGCAGGGGCAGGTGCATGGCAGCGGCGAGATGATCACGGTGGAAATGGGGCGCGTCAGTTTCGACAGCGCGAAGATTCCGGTGCGCGGCGAACAGCGCGAGGTGCTGAATGAAACGATGGTTGTTGATGGCGTGGAATTGACGTATTGCGCCGCGACCGTCGGCAATCCGCATTGCGTGATTCTGCGCGACGAGATTGCGCCGGAAGACGCGAAACGCTTCGGGCCGTTCATCGAAACCGACTCGCGCTTTCCGAATCGAACCAACGTCCAATTTATGAAAGTGCTGGATCGCGCCAATATCCAGCTTGAAATCTGGGAACGCGGTGCGGGCTACACGCTCGCCTCCGGCAGCAGCAGCAGCGCGGCGGCTTCGGTGGCGCATAAGTTGGGGTTGTGCGACAACAAGATCACGGTGCACATGCCCGGCGGCACGTTGCAGATTACAATTCACGACGACTTTATGATCACGCTGACCGGCGCGGTGACGCCGGTCTGCGAGGGGATTATTTATCAGGACGTTTTTACGCAGGAACTACAACGAATTTGAGAAAGGAACGAATGATAACGATTGCATCATTTAACGCAAAAGGCGCAAGAGACGCAACGGACGCAAACGTTAATATATTGTAAGCGCTTGCGACCCTTTCGCGTCTTTTGCGTTTATTTCATGCTAAATAGTTACTCATTCGTTCCCTTCTCAAATTCGCTGTCGTTGCCCACAATGGCAGAAAAAACATTACCTTTCACGTTTGAGCAATTGCAAGCCATTCTCGCGAAATATCCGACGCCGTTTCACATTTACGACGAACACGCGATGCGCCAGAACGCTCGCCGCTTGAAACAGGCGTTTGCCTGGAATTCGGGCTTTAAAGAATACTTTGCCGTCAAAGCGACGCCGAACCCGGTGATTTTGAAAATTCTGGCACAGGAAGGCTTCGGCGCAGATTGCAGTTCGCTCGCGGAATTGCTGCTGTCTGAAAAAGCCGGAATACTCGGCGAAGAGATTATGTTTTCGTCGAACGACACGCCGCCGGAGGAATTCATCAAAGCGAAGGAATTAGGCGCGATTATCAATTTGGATGACATCACGCATATCGCGTTTCTTGAAAAACATTGCGGCAGCCTGCCGGAAACGCTGTCGTTCCGTTATAATCCGGGCAAACGGCGCGAGGGGAGCGGCTTCATCATGGGCAACCCGGAAGAGGCGAAATACGGCCTGACCTACGAGCAGATGTTCGAGGCGTTTACCATCGCCAAAACGCGCGGCGTCAAACGGTTCGGCATTCATGCCTTTATTGCCTCAAACGAACTGAATCCGCAATATTTTGTGGATACGGCGAACATGATGTTCGATTTAGCCATCGAATTGACCCAAAACGTCGGCGTTCGCATCGAATTCGTCAATCTGAGCGGAGGCATCGGCATTCCGTATCGCCCGGAGCAGGAAGCGGTCAATTTGGAATATGTCGGCGATGGCGTCCGCAAGGCGTATGAGCAGAAAATTGCGCCGAACGGCCTTGCGCCGCTGAAAATTTTTATGGAATGCGGGCGCATGGTGACGGGACCGTATGGCTATCTCGTCACGACCGCGATTCATCAGAAACACATTTACAAAGAATATGTCGGCCTCGACGCCTGCATGGCGAACCTGATGCGGCCTGCGCTGTACGGCGCGTATCATCACATCACGGTCGCCAACAAACAGGGACAGCCGTTGACGCACACCTACGATGTCGTCGGCTCGCTCTGCGAAAACAATGACAAATTCGCGATTGACCGCAAGCTGCCGGACATTGAAATCGGCGACATTCTGGTCATTCACGACGCCGGGGCGCACGGGCACGCGATGGGCTTCAATTACAACGGCAAGCTCCGTTCGGCGGAATTGCTGCTGCGGGAAAATGGCGAGGTCGTTCAAATCCGCCGCGCCGAAACGATTGACGACTATTTTGCCACGCTTGATTTCACGCAATTACAGGCGTTCTAAATATTGGCGCTAATTAGAAAGTACGGGCTTCAATTGACGTTATTTAATTCTTGACTTCTTCTGTTTGATATTTAGTCTTTCGAATGAACGACGGATTGATATTTGCAGAAGAACGTAGAGGTTTTTACGGATTATGAATGGGTTAAACATGATGGACACCTGGGTTCATGTTCCTGATGATGTGCGGGTTCGCCCTATTGAGGGGATGATTGATTGGCTGCCATTCAAAGAAAAAAGCGTGCTGGATAACGAATTTCTTATTCGTCCGGCAAGGCCGACAGATGATGATTTACAGGGAGCGGCAGAGACGTTTCGCCGTGGATTCCCGGTTCTTTATGGCGGCGCGTATGCCGTTTTATACGATGCGGCTGTGTATCCTGATATTTTGGGCGCGGGAGAGCATTTTAACGCAGGAGATAATTTTTTGATGGTCGCCGAGCATCTTGCAACAGGCTCAATTGCTGGCACTTTAATGATGCGAATGGATAAACAAGAGCGCACGGGAGAATTCATTATTATCTCGATTGATGAGCGCTTTCAGGGAAAAGGTATCGGAAAAGCATTGTTCTACGAATCGGAAGCATATATGGAGTCGTGTGGCGTTGAAATGTCATATATCTGGATTACCGCGAAACATACAGTCACTCAGCGACTGGCGTTTGACCGGGGCTTTGTTCCGAAAGCGATTATTCCAGGGGTTTACCGTTCATGGGCGGGTAACGATTCGTATTATCGCATCGAAATGGCGTATTTCCAGAAATTTTATGGCGGAGCCGAGGAAATGTGTTCTCGGAAGATCGAATTAATTCCAGAGGCACAACACTTAATGACATCCTGGTAAAAGAGTGTTTCCTCTCAGCTTCAAATATTGTTTAAAAATAAGGATAGTGACCTTATCATAGCTGAGATAACAAGGAGTGCGAAATCTCGGTTTCGCTGTCAAATCAAGATTTGACACTCCTCAGTCATCAGTTCATATAAAACCACTACTACATTGAATCAGTAATTTTTAGGAGTGCCAACGCTTGCTTTGGCCGTGCTTTTTCGCACATAGTTACTCGCCAAAGCAAGCGTTGGCACTCCTGAAGACTCTTAAAAATTAATGACGCAGTGTACTACCTAAATAAGGAGGAATGTATGCTAAAAAAACTGACGGAAACGGATTTATATATTCTTGCTGTGGATGAGTCCAAAAATCGGTTGTATCAAACAGCGCGCGGTAAATGGATCGTCCCGACGATCTCATATCGGTATAAAGAGGAGATGAAAAATGCGCTTAACCTGTTAAAACGCGGCTTTACGGTGTTGAATGATGGGCATCAAGCGAAAACAGTGATGTCACCGGAATGGGCGGAAATCGCAACGGAAATTCGGAAGTGGCTTGTTGACGCAGGTATAAAAGCCAGTGCCGAAGTGCTTCCAGAAAATGTCATCGCCCAAATGCAGATCAACAGAGTTTCCAGGCAAGCCGGATTTCAGACTCAATATTTCAGTGATGTTCAAGAGGCGGAAAACTGGTTGGATTCGCTCAAATAGAGGAGGAAAAGATGAATTACGAGATTCAAGATTTTCACAAAGATGTCATCCAGCGGAGTTTTCAAACGCCGGTGGTGGTAGATTTTTGGGCGGAGTGGTGCGGCCCATGCCGGATATTAGGCCCGACATTAGAGCGGCTTGCGCAACAGGCGAATGGGCGCTGGGCACTGGCAAAAGTTGATACGGAACAACACGCTGAATTGGCGATGCAGTATGGCATTCAAGGAATTCCAGCGATAAAATTGTTTGTAGATGGCAAGGTGATAAACGAATTTGTCGGCGCCTTGCCAGAACCAGCAATCTTAAAATGGCTGCAAGACGCGCTGCCAAATCCATTGCGCAACAAGATCAAAAAAGCGCAAGAGTTGCTGGCCGCCGAACAGCTTGATAAGGCTGAATTGATATTGCGCGAACTCGTGACTGCTGATCCCAATTATGACGACGCTTTGATTTTGCTCGCGACTGTTCGCCTATTCGAGGATTGGAGAGAAGCCTGGGAGCTTGTCCGCCGGATTCCAGTCACGTCGCAATATTTTAACACCGCCAATGCGATTCAGACATTAGCTTCTCTGCTCGAAGCCGCCGAGAATCCTCACCAATTGCCAGAGGGAAAAGGGAAAGAGACCTATCTTGCCGCGTTAAATCATTTGCGGGAACGTCAGGTTGATGAGGCGTTGAGTCTGTTTATTGACGTTGTGCGCAAAGATCGCGCCTATCACGACGATGGCGCGCGGAAAGCCTGTATCGCCATGTTTGCGTTTCTTGGCTCGCAGCATGAACTGGCGCTGAAATATCGGTCGGAATTGAGCAGCGCGTTGTATGCATAAGCGTTCTGACTCGAGAAGAAATTAAGACGAAAAATCATGAGACATGATCGGAAATAAAAAAATCATTCCGAAATTCCCCCTTCTGAGAGCAGGGCTGTGAAGTTCTGTCATTGCGAGGAGTGACAACGACGAAACAATCCCTGGATTGAGCGAGATTGCTTCGTCGGCGACGCTCGCTCGCAATGACACATTTCCATGAGAACTTAACAATCCTGCCTCCTGCGAGGGGCAAGGGGTGGCCAAATCCTTATTTCCGATAATGTCTCTTCTCATTCGGAGGACAATTCAGCTATGGGCACATTATTCGACATTCACGAAATCGTCAATTTCGCCATTCAGCGCGAACAGGAGAGTCTCGAGCTCTATAGAACATTGGCGGAGCAGGTTCAGCCACAGGAGCTTAAAAATATCTTTCTTCTGCTGATGGAAGAAGAGCGCCAACATCGCGTGTATTATGTCGGCCTGCTTGCGGCGTTAGCGCAGCAGGCCGATCCGAGCCTGCAACGGGATGAGGAATACGACGCCTATATGCGCGTGCTGTTGGATTCAGGCAGAATAAGCAAAACGCTGCCGGTTGATATGGAAAATCTTCAAGCGACAATAGATTACGCGATTGGCCGGGAAAAAGACGCGGTGTTGTTTTATACCGGCTTGGAACAATACGTGCCGGCGAAAGATCGGGAAACGGTCAGAGGAATTGTGCGGGAAGAGGCGCGGCATATCGTCAAATTGACGCATATCAAGGCGGAATTGTTGATGTAACCGATAAGATGTCTCTGACCGTTCGCGCGGAATTCTGGCGGATACGGCTGAAATTTTCATTCCGAGTCAATTTTTTCTTGACTTTTTTACGGCCAGGACGCTTATTACAAGTAGTTTGTAGATTTGTAAACAGGAGTTGATTGTCAAGTCGCCCTTTTTTCAAAACTGCAGGCCATGAGTAAACGATAAGAAGTAACAATATGTTAGGATCTGTGGAAGTCATGCTGCGACGTGATTTCTCAAAAAATCCTCAGCACAGGAGAGTACCAAGTTGGCAGAAGGAATCGTAAAATGGTTTAGCGATCAAAAAGGTTATGGTTTTATTGAACAAGAAAACGGCGAAGACATTTTCGTCCATCATTCTCAGATCCTTGGCTCAGGTTTCAAAACCTTGTCTGAAGGAGACCGAGTGACCTTCGAGATCGGTGCAGGGAAAAAAGGGCCGGCTGCACAGAACGTTCAGAAAAAGTAACGTTCGGCGACGAAAAAAAGCGTCTCACTTTTTAGTGAGGCGCTTTTTTTATTTCTACGCGTAGTAGTCACGACGCCGGTTCATAAATTTTTAAGAATACAGCGTTATTCACTTGCATTGAACGGGACGAAACCTGTCAGACACCTTGAAGGTGTCTGACAGGCCGGTTCAATCATCGCGCATAATGCTGTATTTCGTGCCGCCGGCGTCCTCGTCGGCCTATTCGCGAACATCCCTGACGGAGCGGATTTCCCCTCCTGAATCAGGAGAGGGCAGGGCTGTGAAGTTCTGTCATTGCGAGCGAGCGTCAGCGACGTATCCCTCGTTCCACGCTCTGCGTGGAATGCCACCTTGCCGGACGCTCCGCGTCCCGTTTCGCCGCAGAACGGCGTGTTCGCGGCGATGATAGCCGGTTTCCCGAATCAACGCCTGCGCGGCGGCGTGCCATCCGGGCGGCCTTCGGCGAGGCAGAGCCGACACGCTTCGAGATGATAATCAGTCAAATACAATCTCATCTCGCTGCGCTCCGCGATCTCGAAGACTTCTTCAAGGTTAGTCCAGACGCGGGAAAACTCCTGCGTCTGCCGAAACAGGGCGGCGCGGGCGAGCAGGCCAAGAGGCAAATATTGTGTCTGCCCGTATTTCCGCAAGCCCGCCACCGCCTGCGTGAAATCCTGCGTCACTTCGGCGAGCGCCTGAAGCAGCGCCGCCCGTCCTAAAGAAAGGGTACCAAGGGCGATGTCCAAAAGCAAATTATTTCGTTTCGCAATTTCAAGCGCTTTCACTGCCCGTTCTGCCACCTCCCGATCCTTCCCCTGGCTCAGCAGTAAATCGCAATAGCGAAAGCCATTGCCGGAATAGAGATAGGGATATTCCGGTTGAAGTTTCTTCTGTATGGCTTCTGCCTCCTGAAACAAACGTTTTGCCTCGGCTAATTTACTATCTTGGGATAATGCATCGGCAAGCGCGGTTCGCATGGTTCTAAGTAAAAAATCATCTTTGCTGCTATCGGCAAAAGCAACGCTCTGCCGGGCATACATCACCGCCTGCTGTACGTCGCCAAGCATCAGGTAGAGTTCACTGAGGTTGCCAGCAGCAATTGATGCATTTCCCCAATCTTCTTGTTTTAATTGAAGTTCCAAGCCCACCTGCATCGGTTGCGTCGCATCCCAAATGCCTGCTGCATATCTTGCGGGCGCACCGCCCGCCGCTCCTGCACGTCGAACCGCTCGCAAAAAGATGAGCGTTCCAGCGCCTCCCGGATGTCCCGCACTTCTTCGTCAAGCCGCAGTTGCCTGGTATTTTTCGGATTGGCCGTCAAAATCAATATCGTCGTTTTTTCTTGCATGATTGGGCTCAAGCTATCAGACACCTTGAAGGTGTCTGACAGCTATTGTGGCGATACGTTTTCAGATGCGTCCCGGCGGGACGCAAATTATTCATCCTTTCGTCGAGAACATCAACCGGCAGATTCTTCACGCTTGTGAGCGTTCCAACGTGCGACGGCTCGTTGATACATCGTTTCCATCGTGTCTTGTTCCCATAAATGCCGCTGCCATTCGGTATAATCGAAACGTTCTCGCGACAATAAGCTGATAAAGCGTTCGGCGTCAATCATGCCTAATTGCTTGACCAGCGCCTCCATTCCTTCATAGCGGATTTGAGTTTCCGTTTTGATCATCATCGGATTCCTCCATCAATTCAACAAAATGCACAGGATTCATGACAACAAGATCAGCCAGATAGCGCGTCTTTTTGATCAATTTATCATCCGTCGTCAAAAAATAACGGCAACCCGCTCTGAGCGCACACGCAAGATGAAACGCATCTTTTCCGCCGATGCCGAAGCTCTGCCAGAGCTTTTGCGCGTGTCGCAAAATCGCCTCTTCCGGAGTCACCGTGATTTTTGCAATGTTCGCCCATTTGAGAATTTCCTGTTGGCGTTCGCCATACGGATTATCGTCATTTTCAGCCGTCAGAATAAACGACCAGGCTAACACGTATTCTCCATGCTTGATCTTGTGCTGGACAAACAGTTTTGCTTGAGTTTCCAGACTGATTCGAACCTGGCTCTGGTCGTCATACGGACAATTGAAACAGCAATTATCCAGATACATCAACGGTTTTCTCATGTTGGCGTTTATCCTTATCATGCGGCATTGAGCAGAAACCTCACAGGTTTCCAAGACCTGTGAGGTTTCTGCTCAATGCAATTAAATTGTCAAGACAAGGCTTTGGCGGCGCTCCGCCGTGTGGGAGTCGTCGGAATGCGCGTCAGTTGCAGCACTAAACGCAACGCTTCATTGACGGCCTCCTCATTCGGAAAGGCGCTCGCCACATCAGGCGCTAATCGGACGAGATTCGTTCCTTCGCGATATCGCGCCGCATATTTGCCTCTGACGCCATCTTTCAGCAATTCTCGCAAATCATATTCTGGACGGAGTTCGTCCTGCATCTCAGGAGCGGGTTGTTTCTTCATAGACTTCGCGCTCAGCGCGGGTGAGTTCACGAGCGCTGATGAGCCGAATTCGGTCGCCGCGTTCAGTGTGCGACACCATTAACAGACGATATTGTTCTGACCACCCAATCGTGATGTATTGGTCTTCGTTAGCCGAGTGATCCGGATCATACGCTGTGATGCTTAATTCATCACGAAATACAGTGGCCGCTTCAGGAAAAGAGACTCCATGTTTTCGTTTATTATACTTCGCTTTTTGTGGATCCCATTCGAAATCAATCATGATTGCATTCTCAAAATTCTTTTATCATCCAAAACCACGAAAAGGCAACGGCAGTGTTTATCCTTTTGCTCTGACAATCGGCGACGGCGAATATTTTTCCAAATGCTCTTTCATCTTTTGTTCTGCCTCTTGTAGCGAAAGACCTTTCAGCATCATGCTCGAACCGTCTGGAAATTTCAACTCGACTTCTGCTTTGAAATATCGTGCGGTTAAATCTTTGAACAGCGTGTAAATTGCTGAAAATGCGCCGATGCTCCTTCCATACGCGATAATGTCGGTTAACAGCGGCAGTTCGCCTTTCGAATTGGCGACTTTTTGCGTCGGCGCTTGCACGTCAAGGCCGGAGACATTTTTCAACTCTTCGACAAATTGCGCGGCGGCCTGCTCGAATTCCTGGCTTGCGGCGGCGTCGGTGCTGCGGATGCTGATGTTGACTGAATACATGGCGTTCCACCTATGGGGATTGGAATTTATACGTTCGATTCACAATATCGCTCGCTGGCATATCGCGCCCTTTCAGGGCTAAAAAGATATTCAATTTAATATTTCTTTTGCCACAGCAAATTCGGGGCTGTCAACAGAAATATGCTGACATTTTGATGAGATTGGAATCCATCCCTGACAGGGTTTGAACCCTGTCAGGGGCAAGGATCAGCGCGAAGAACGGGCATTCTCCTGACTGACATCGTTCACCGCTTCGACAATCGGAATATAGCCGGTACAGCGGCATAAATTCCCTTCAAGGGCTTTTCTGATCTCCTGTTCCGTCGGGTGTGGATTACGATCAAGCAGGGCTTTCGCGCTCATCAACATGCCGGGCGTGCAGAAGCCGCATTGCACCGCGCCATGCCGTAGAAATGCCGCTTGCAAATCGGAAAGTGTGTCGTTCTGTTCCAGGCTTTCGACGGTTTCGATGTTCGCGCCCTGCGCCTGCGCCGCTAACACGAGACAGGAGCAGACCGCTTCGCCGTTCATAATCACGGTACACGCGCCGCATTCGCCGATGCCGCAGCCCTCTTTCGTGCCGGTCAAATCGAGCTTCTCTCGCAGAATATCGAGCAGCCGCATCGAGTCATCCACCTCAAGCTGCCGCTTTTTTCCATTCACCGTCAATTGCAAATTCATTATATTATCCACTGATGTTACGCAGCGTCTCCGCAATTCCCCTCCTGGGAGGGGCAAGGGGTGGGTGTCGTCATGCGAGGCGTCTTTTCGTCCGTCACCCACCCCCAACCCCTCCCAGGAGGGGAGTTTACCGTCAGCAGATCGCATCTGCTGCGTAACATCAGTTATCCAGTAGATTTATGTACCGACGAACAGCCTTGTTCGTCGAGTGCTGAACGAGAGGCGGTTTCGGCGGACAAGGCTGTCCGCCGGTACATAAATAATTAACGTTCAAATTGTTGTTTAGTGTCTCGCAGGGCGTCCTGACAGAGATTGATAAAAACCGGTTTTTTGTATTCCGCTGACCAGCGTGTGCCGATTTCTTCGTCAATCATGACAGAGAGCGGCTCGCGAATCGCGGCGATGGCGGCATCGGTCAACGGTTGCCCTTGCAGCGCCGCTTCGACGCCGGTTAAACGCTGCGAGCGGCTGAACATCGCGCCATCCACAAGGATGCACTCTGTAACGCGGCCATCTGCGTCAAACGACAGCATGGCGCTGATGCTGAGGCGCGTGATGTTCATCGCGTTCCGCCGTCCCAATTGAAAATAGCTGACATAATACCGCGTTTGCGCGGGCGGTTTCGGCAGCGTGACTGCTGTGAGAATTTCATCCGGCCTGATGTGCG
>DF820462.1:143856-161936 GCA_000739515.1 Candidatus Moduliflexus flocculans | reverse complement strand
TACCGCGTTTGCGCGGGCGGTTTCGGCAGCGTGACTGCTGTGAGAATTTCATCCGGCCTGATGTGCGGGTGATAATGGCTGGAAATGAATTCCGCCGCCGGAATTGTTCGGCTGCCGCCGCGTGATTGGAGATGAATTTCCGCGTTACAGGCAATAAGCGGCGGCACGGAATCGGCGCATGGTGCGGCGTTGACGATATTCCCGCCGATTGTGCCGCGATTGCGCGTCTGAGTCGAGCCGATCAACGCGCAGGCTTGCATCAATAACGGGAAATGCCGCTGAATTCCCGCGTGAGCGAGGATGGTCGAAAAACTGACCGCTCCGCCGATGCGAATCGTCTGATCGGTTTCGATGATTTCTTTGAGTTCCGAAAGTCCCGAAATGTTCAGAAAATGATGCGCGTCGGGGTGCATTCGCGCCTGAATGATGGCATCTGTGCCGCCTGCAAGGATGAGATAGCGTTCCTTTTCCAGCAATTCCAGCGCGCGCGTCAGGCTGTCGGGCGTCGTGACGCGGATGTTGTTGATGCGCTTCGCCTGTTTCTCTCCGCCGAATTCACCGCCGCGAACGCCGCATTTCGCGATTTCGCTCTGGCGGTTCGGCTTTTTCAAGTTTTTGCCCAGAAAGACCTGCTCTAAAGTGAGGGGAATCTGATATGAGCGCGTTCCGGTCGCAAAACTGACGGCGTTATTGATGGCGGCGGAGGTCAGTTCCAGCGTCGGTTCGCCGAGGCTTTTCGCGCCGAACGCGCCGTATTTATCAGGGTTTTCGACCAAAATTGGCTCAATCTGCTGAATATCGTTAATCGTCGGCAGCAGATACGTATCGAAATTCGCAGATTTGACTGCGCCGTTTTCGATGTTATAATCTTCCAACACGCCATAGCCAAGCCCCTGCGCCACGCCGCCGAAGACCTGCCCTTCCGCGCCGAGCCGGTTAATCACCCTGCCGACATCGTGCGCGGCGGTGATTTTCAGGATGTCAATTTTGCCGGTATGCCGGTCAACCTTCACATCCGCAATCTGGCAGCCATAGACATACGTAAAATAGGCGTTTCCCTGCCCGGTTTGCTCTTCCCAGCCGNTACCGCGTTTGCGCGGGCGGTTTCGGCAGCGTGACTGCTGTGAGAATTTCATCCGGCCTGATGTGCGCGTGATAATGGCTGGAAATGAATTCCGCCGCCGGAATCGTCCGGCGGCCGCGATTGGATTGGAGGTGAATCTCCGCGTTGTAGGCGATCAGCGGCGGCACGGAATCGGCGCAGGGCGCGGCGTTGACGATATTCCCGCCAATCGTGCCGCGATTGCGAATCTGCGTGGAGCCAATCAACGCGCAGGCTTGCGTCAATAACGGGAAATGCCGCTGAATGCCAGCGTGGGCGAGGATGTTTGAAAAACTGACCGCTCCGCCGATGCGAATCGCCTGATCGGTTTCGATGATTTCTTTGAGTTCTGAAAGTCCCGAAATGTTCAGAAAATGCTGCACGTCGGGGTGCATTCGCGCCTGAATGACGGCATCTGTGCCGCCTGAAAGGATGAGATAGCGTTCCTTTTCCAGCAATTCCAGCGCGTGCGGCAGGCTGTCGGGCGTCGTGACGCGGGTGTTGTTGATGCGTTTCGCCTGCTTCTCTCCGCCGAATTCGCCGCCGCGAACGCCGCATTTCGCGATTTCGCTCTGGCGGTTCGGCTTTTTCAAGTTTTTGCCGAGAAAGACCTGTTCTAAGGTGAGGGGAATCTGATAGGAGCGCGTTCCGGTCGCAAAACTGACGGCGTTATTGATGGCGGCGGAGGTCAGTTCCAGCGTCGGCTCGCCGAGGCTTTTCGCGCCGAATGCGCCGTATTTATCAGGGTTTTCAACGAGAATCGGCTCAATCTGCTGAATATCGTTAATCGTCGGCAGCAGATACGTATCAAAATTCGCGGATTTGACCGCGCCGTTTTCGATGTGATAATCTTCCAACACGCCATAACCAAGCCCCTGCGCCACGCCGCCGAAGACCTGCCCTTCCGCGCCGAGCCGGTTAATGACCTTGCCGACATCGTGCGCGGCGGTGATTTTCAGAATGTCAATTTTGCCGGTATGCCGGTCAACCTTCACATCCGCAATCTGACAGCCATAGACATACGTAAAATAGGCGTTTCCCTGCCCGGTTTGCTCTTCCCAGCCGACATCCGGCCCTTTGAACCAGCCGTAAGCCGAGAGATTGACGCCCGCCCAGTACGCCATTTCCGCTGCGAGTTCGAACGGGATCGGTCTGATGTCGTTCATCGGCTCTATGCGGGCAATACAACCATTTTTCCACTCGGTTTCTTCGATGGTCGTGACCTTCAGCGCGTCGCGAATCACGGCAAAGATGCGGGCTTTGATTGTGTTCGCCGCGTCAAGCGTGGCATAGCCGCCCACCAGCGTTCCCCGCGACGCGACGGTGGGGCCGCCGTCGGCAATCGTGGCGGTCTGCGGCGCGAGAAAGACGATGTTGTGCATGTTCACGCCCAACACTTCGGAGACGATCTGGCAAAACGTCGTGCGCATCCCCTGTCCGTTTTCATTCAAGCCGGCCAGCAGATAGACGCTGCCGTCGGCCTGCACGGAGACAATCGCCGACGTAAAATCCGTGCCTTCCGCACCGAGCGAGCAGCCGCGAAAGCTGCACGAGAGGCCGATCCCATACTGGAAACGTTCGCTCTCCGCGTTCAATTGCGCGTAATACTCTCGTTTGCGGGCGTAATCGGATTTCTGCACCGCTTCGTCAAGCACCTGCATCAACGCCACCTGATGACCGTCCAACGTCTGCCCGCTGGCGGTGATGCTCCCCTGTTTATAGCCGTTGAGCCGCCGGATTTCCAATGGCGAGAGGCCGCAAAGTTCCGCGATTTCGTCCATCAGCGATTCCTGCGCGAAAATCACCTGCGGCGAGCCGAAGCCGCGAAACGCTGCTGTGTAGGTGTTATTCGTGTACACGCCGCGAATGTCCGTCTCGACATGCGGGATTTCATACGGGCCGGTCGCCTGCACCACTGAGCGCCATGTGACAAAAAACGTCTGGGATGAATACGCGCCGCTGTCGGCCAGAATGTCAATTTTCATCGCCTGAAGCTTGCCGTTTTTGTTAAAGCCGACTTTGTACGTCATAATGTACGGGTGGCGTTTGTAGCCCTCGGTGATGGATTCTTCGCGAGTGTAGGTCAATTTGACGGGCTTTCCGGTCAATTTCGCTAATAGCGCCACGCGGCAGGCCATGACGTTGATAATGTCGTCTTTGCCGCCGAATGAGCCGCCAAGCGTCGAGCCGTTGATATTGATCTGATTCAATTTCAGCCCCATGAACGCCGCCGTGACCTTGCGCGTGGTGTAGGGGTTTTGAATCGAACCGTAAATCTCGAATCCTCTTGTCGCCGGATTCGGAACGGCGGTCACGCTTTCCGGCTCGATATAGGCGTGTTCGTGAAAGCCGGTGCGATACGTGCGCTCGATGACCATCTCCGATTCCGCAAAGCCCTGTTCAACGTTCCCCTTGCGGAGCGGGTAATGAATGACGAGATTGCTTTTGAATTCGGGGTGAATCAACCGCGCTTCAGGTTTCAGCGCCTCTTCGACCTCAAAAATCCCCTGCATCTCCTGATATTCGACTCGGATCGATTCGGCGGCTGCGCGGGCGATTTCCTTATTAGTGGCCGCGACTACCGCAATCACGTCGCCGGAATAAAAGACTTCGTCATGAACCAGCGGATAATGATCCGCCCGAATCGGCCCGACGCGCTTCTGGCCGGGAATGTCTTTATAGAGCGCAATCGCCTCGACGCCCTCCATCTGCTCGGCGCGAGACGTATCAATCTTGAGAATTTTCCCGACCGGAATATCGGTATAACGGCACGCCGCATAGAGCATCCCGTTGAATTTCAAATCGTCGCCATAGACGGCCTTTCCGGTGACTTTTTCATAGCCGTCCACGCGCTGAACTCGTGTGCCGATGACATGGTGCATAGGTGTTTCCTGCTTATAAAATATTTTCAACCGTAGAGACGTCCCGCCGGGGCGTCTCTACATTGATACAACAAATTACAATGACAATGTTCTTATGATGATTGTGTCCGTTTCAATGGATGGCAAGACATGGCGCGGAAAAAATGGCAATTATTGACTGATGTTACGCAGCGTCGCCGACAATTCCCCTCCTGGGAGGGGCAAGGGGTGGGTTCGTCATTGAACGATTCCCCGCCTCAGCAACCCACCCCCAACCCCTCCCAGGAGGGGAGTTTGCGGCCATTCACATCGAACCTGCTGCGTAACATCAGTTATTGAATGTTCGTTTAGCGCGTAGCGCTTGCGGTATTGTAGAAAACACCAATTTTTACGAGCATTCGCCGTAGGCGATATGCCCCGCAACCGCTACGCGGTAGAAAATGATATGCCGTGCTTAACTACAATACCCGAAGCCCTACGGGCTAATAATGACAACATATCCATTATCCTCTGAATTCCCGCTCATAGGGCGTGCCTAACGCCGTCGGGCCAGCATCTTTCGATTTATGCGACAGGGCTAAGACGATAATAACCAGCACGTAGGGGAAGACGACGGCGAATTCATAGGGGAAATTGATGCCATAGACTTGAATAAAGCGCTGCAGCGAATGCGCGAGGCTGAAGAGCAACGCGCCGCCCATTATGCCAACTGGATGCCATTTGCCGAAATAGACGAGCGCCACCGCGATAAAGCCGCGCCCGGCGGTGATATTATCCGCGAACATGTGCGCCTGACATATACTCAAATACGCCCCCGCCAGCCCCGCCATCATCCCGCCTAAAATCAGGCATTGATACCGAATTCTCTCCACGCTCACGCCGAGCGTGTCAGCGGCTCGCGGCGTCGTGCCGATAGCGCGGACTTTCAAGCCCCAGGCGGTTTTAAACAACACGTACCAGGCGAGCGGAATCAGCAAAAAGGTGATATACACGACAATATCGTGCTGAAAGAACATCGCCCCTACCACCGGCAGCGTGCTCAAGACAGGAATATGCAGCGCGGTAATCCCTTCGATAGAGGTAATCCCGCCGACATAAATGCGGAACAACGTCCCGGAAATGCCCCAGCCGACCATATACAGGCCGATTCCGGCGATTCCTTGCGTGGCTTTGAAGGTGATGACGCTGACCGCCATCAACAGCCCCATCACCGCGCCCACCGCCATCGCCGCCAGCAGGCCGAGCACGTTGCTGTGGAGATGATGTACCGTGTAAAAGCCTGTAAATGCGCCAAGCAGCATAATCCCTTCGACGCCGAGATTGAAGGTTCCGGCGCGTTGGTTGAACATTTCGCCGAGACCGGCCAAAATGAAACTGACGCTCAACGGAATGGCGGTTGAGATAATTACGGTAATCGCTTCAAGTAACATAATTTTTTCACTGAATCCAATAATCGAACCAAGCAAAACCTCACAGGTCTTCAAGACCTGTGAGGTTTCTATATTGACACTATTTTTTCCAGAACAACAACAGTTTCACCAATTTCAGGCGCATCTGTTCCTGACTCAAAAAGACCTGACTGCTGACGAGGGCGAGGATGATCAAGCCCTGAATCGCCATGATAATCGAGGCGGGGACTTCGACCGAGCGCTGCATCATGTCCGCGCCGATAATCAGGAGGCCGAACAGAATTGAGGCCGGAATGATGCCGAGCGGATGCAACGCGCCGAACAGCGCGACGACAATGCCGCTGAAGCCGTATCCGGCGGACAGCGATTCAAGGCCGCGATGATGCACGCCGCAAACCTCCACCGCGCCCGCTAAGCCGGAGAATCCGCCTGACAGGAACATCGCGAAAAACAGGTATTTCGGGACATTGATTCCGGCGTATTTCGAGGCTTTGACCTCTGCGCCGACGGCTCTCATGCGGTAGCCGACGGGGGTTTTCCACAAAAACAGATAGACCAACACGGCAAGAATGACCGCCAAAATGATTCCGGTATGCAGACGCGCCCCCGGAATCAGTTTGTCCAACCAGAGTTCACGCGGCAGCGCGGCGGTCTGGGGGACGCCGGTGCCGTATTTGATTTCTTGCGGATCAATCATCGGGCCGCGAATCAAAAAGGTATAGACTTGAATGGCGATATAGTTGAGCATCACGGTGCTCAGGATTTCGTTGACCGCGAAATACGCCCGCATCCAGCCCGCAATGCCGCCCCAGATCGCGCCGCCGAGAAAGCTCGCGGCGAAAATCAGCGTCAGGTGCAGATGTTTGGGCATGGCGGGAAGATAGAGCGCGACCGCCGCGCCGATGATTGCGCCGATGAGAATCTGGCCTTCGCCGCCGATATTCAGGATGCCGCTGCGAAACGAAATCGCGATGCCGAGCGCGACGATCATCAGCGGCGTGGCGCGTACCAGAATTTCCGTCAGCCCGAACACGCCATTCAGCGGTTTGGTAAACATGACGAAATACGCTTGCAGCGGATTCGCGCCCGCTAAAAGAAATAAGACCGCGCCAGAGAGGAGCGCCGCCATCAGCGCCGCGACAACGATGAGGATTTTGAAGCCAAGTCTCTGCGTGAACGTCGTTTTCATCCCGTGACTCCTGCCATTAATAAGCCTAAAGACGATTTGTTCGCCTCGTGTTTCGAAAGGATTTTCAAAATCTTTCCTTCGTAGATCACCGCGATGCGATCACAAATATTCAATAATTCGTCCAATTCCTCTGAAATCACCAAGACCGCTTTATTGGCCTCTCTGGCCTCTAACAGGCGGTAATGCACATATTCGGTCGCGCCGATGTCAAGGCCCCGCGTGGGATAGGCGGCGACTAAAATTTTCGGATTTCTGGTCAATTCTCTTGCCAAAATGACTTTTTGAATGTTTCCCCCTGATAATGAGGCGCATGAGCTATAAATGCCGGGGCATTTGACCTGAAATTTGTTGACCAATTCCTGCGCGTAAAGGCTGATCGTTTTCTGCTGCAAAAAGCCGCTGCGCGTCATCGGCGGCCTGTCGTAATTTTTCATAATCATGTTTTCGCTGATGGAAAACGATGGGATCGTCCCTTCATGCAGGCGGTCTTCCGGGACATAGCCGAGGTTGTGATTGATAATCTGCTGCGGCGTCAAATTTGTAATTTCGGCGTGTTCAACAAAAATATGCCCTTTTTCCACGCGGCGCAGCCCGCTGATGGCGTCGGCCAACTCGCGCTGCCCGTTGCCGGAAACGCCCGCGATACCTAAAATTTCTCCGGCGCGAACCGTCAGCGACACCCCTTGCAGCGCAAACGTTCCCTGATCCCCCTTCGCCCAGACATCCTGAAGCGCCAGCACGTCCTCGCCATACGCGGCTTTCTCGCGGCTGATCGGGAGTTTCACTTCTCGCCCCGCCATTTTTTCCGCCAGCGTTTCAACCGAATGCTCCGACGTATTGCCGTTATAGACGACCTGCCCATTGCGCAGCACGCAGATATGGCTGCTCAGCGCCTTGACTTCGTTCAGTTTGTGGCTGATAAAAATGATGGAGCAGCCCTGACGCGCCATCTCTTTGAGCTGCGCGATCAATTCGTCGGTTTCCTGCGGCGTCAGCGCGGCGGTCGGCTCATCCAATACCAGCAGATTCGCGCCTAAACAGAGCGCCTTAATCAGTTCGACCCGCTGCTGCTCGCCCACCGAAAGCTGCCAGACGTAGGCGTCCGGCTTGACCGCCAGCCGGTATTTCTGCGAAATGTCAAGGATGATTTTCCGCACCCGGTTCAGGTCGAGATGGAAGATGGCGCGATTATACAGCCCAAGCGCGACATTTTCCACCACCGTCAGATTCGGCACGAGCATAAAATGCTGATGCACCATCCCGATTCCCAATTCGCAGGCATGGCGCGGCGTTTCGATTTTGACGGCGCGGCCATTGATGAGAATCTGGCCTTCGTCGGGATGATACAGGCCGTACAGAATGTTCATCAGCGTGGTTTTTCCCGCGCCGTTTTCCCCTAAAATCGCTAAGATTTCCCCCGCGCGCAGTTCGATGCTGATCCGGTCGCAGGCGAGGACACCGGGAAACCGTTTGACGATATGCTGCATCGCAAGATGCTGGATCGCTTCGGGCATAAATAAATTGCGTTGTAGGAGCGCGGTTTCCGCGCCCCTGATGCGGTCTCTGCGCCCAACGTGATAATGATGCGGGAACGGTGAAATATCCCCGCGCATTTCCTGAAAAACGAATGCGGGCGCGGAAACCGCGCCCCTACGTTTGATTGCTGTAATTATTCCATGTTAATCTTCAACGAGCCGTCAACCAGCTTGCCTTTCGCTTCTTCGACTTTGGCTTTGATGTCGTCGCCGATTTCTGCGGCAAGTTCTTCGTTATACACGAGGCTCAGGCCGTTATTGGCGAAACTCAATTCTAAATGTTTGCCGCCTAACTCGCCTGCTGCGCGGCTGTCGAGCATCGTTTTGACCGTATCTTTGAAATTATACACCTGCGCCGCCAACACGGTTTTCGGAGAAATTGACACCTGATTCATGTCGGTTGACAGCCAGAAGAGCTTGTCGAATTCTTTCGTCACGTTAATCGCGCCGACAGATTGCTGCGATGAGCCGGTCAGCACGTCCGCGCCAGCTTTGATGTGGGTGCGGGCGATTTCAGCCGCCGCCACTAAATCCCCGAAACTGCCGGTGTAGGCGATGCGGACATCCACGTTTGGGTTGACCGCTTTCGCGCCCTGAACGAAACCTTTGTTGAATTTGATGGCGTCTCCGGCTTCCACTGGCCCGACAATGCCGATAATATTGGATTTCGTTTTCAATCCGGCGATCATGCCGAGCAGATACGCGCCTTCCTGCGCATGTGGGTCATACGCGAAAATATTCGGCGATTCTGTAGCGAAGCCTGTGCCATACGCAAAGCTGATTTTGGGGAATTCCGGCGCGATCTCGTTCAGCAGGCTTTGATACTGCGCGCCATGCGCGATAATCAGTTGATAGCCTTGCAACGCATATTCCCGAATCGCCGCGCCCGCATCAACCGCGTTCCAGAGGCGCTCGCTGACCGCCACTTCCATTTTGTCTTCGCCAAGTTCCGCCTGAACAGCCTTGATCCCTTCGTACATCGCCTGACTCCACGCCATGTCGTCAATTGTGCTGGGAATCACAAGCGCGACTTTGATCTTCTCGTCCGCCGCAAACGCGGAAAATGCAAACAAACAGGCCACAGCAGCCGCAACTACGCAGATAAAAAATTTTTTGCTCATAGTGCTCTCCTATGCAAGTTATCGAATTTGTTCTCGGTTACGCTCAAATGCCTCAATCCCTTCCATTCGAGGAGATTCAAACGTTACAAGTTCAAATTCATTGTGAATAATTAAAGGAAACACCTCTCATATTGAGATATGACAAGGTTGTCTGCCAGCTAAGGAAATTGTACGGTATTGTCAATTTTTTTGTAGAAGTTTTTGATTTTTAATAACTTGACAGTTCTACTCCAAAAGCTGTCAGATACCTTGAAGGTGTCTGACAGTTTCACGTCTGCAAACAGGACTTGTTCGTCGGTACAATTTAATTTCATGCAAGGAAAGAATATAATGAAAAATGATATCTATTTTTTACGCCTCGCGATTCAGCAGGCGAAAGAAGCGCGAGAACGCGGGAATCACCCCTTCGGCGCGATTTTAGTCAGCGAAAATGGCGAGGTGCTGCTCTCGGCGCAAAATACGGTCAACACAGAGCATGACGCCACTGGTCACGCCGAAACCAATCTGATGCGAAAAGCATCGCAGGCGTATTCGCGGGAGTTTCTGCGGCGCTGCACGATGTACACCAGCACGGAGCCATGCGCCATGTGTTCCGGCGCGACCTACTGGGCTGGCGTTGGGAAAGTGGTGTATGGCTTAAGCGAAAACGGGTTATACGAATTGACCGGCGCTCATCCTGAGAACCTGACGATGCATCTTCCCTGCCGCGAGGTGTTGGCGCGAGGGCAGCAGCCGACGGAAGTCGTCGGGCCGCTGCTGGAAGACGAAGCGCGTGACGTGCATCAAGGTTTCTGGACATAGATATTCACGCTGGCCCATTCCGCCGACGGAGGCGCGACGAATTACGATGGATGGTTTATCTGAAAACTGTCATGTTTGAACTCTTTGAGATGCGACGGTAGAGATGGTTTTGTTCGACACATCAGGAGAATTTGCGATATTTTGTTATGACTTCTACCCAATGTTGCCCTGACATCGGGTATTTCTGGCAGGACTCTTACGCTCTAAAGGCAGTAACTGTTTTCGTTCCACGCTTTGCGTGGAGCGAAAACTTGACAGAACTGGCGTATTTGGAG
The DNA here is from genome assembly GCA_000739515.1 of Candidatus Moduliflexus flocculans. Classification (GTDB taxonomy): domain Bacteria; phylum Moduliflexota; class Moduliflexia; order Moduliflexales; family Moduliflexaceae; genus Moduliflexus; species Moduliflexus flocculans. The sequence goes on along the minus strand of DF820462.1, from coordinate 151,643 downwards.
AAGAATGAATAGCCGGGTTATTTGTCGAACTTTCCGGCAGGAGGCAGGTCACGTTTTCCAGAAGCGAATTCGATGGATTGGGTCGGGCAAACTTCGATACATGTCCCGCAGGCGAAACAATCCGGGATCGTTTTATCTCGCTTCAAAATCGCCCCCATGACGGTTGAGGGACAGGCTTCTGCGCAGGCATTACACGCCACGCAGGTCTCATATTTGACTTTGATTTTATAGACGCTGATTTTTTCAACCAGCCAGCCTATCAGCCCGAACGGGCAAAATAGATGACACCAGGGGCGATAAACAAAGAGCGACGCAATCAGCATCAGCGCAATCCACACAATGCCAGCCGTTCCTAAGACCGCCGGATTGAAAATCTTAAACGGATCAATCACACCGACCACATCAAACGCCCAGGCAAACGCGATCACTGTAAACAGGGCAAAAAACACCATGCGAATTGTATTGGTAACGACAAATGGGATCTTCCATTGCGGCAGCACGCCTTTGCGGTCTTTGGCATCGCGCCCGAAACGGAAAATCAGGTCTTGCAATGTCCCGAATTGACAGCCCCATGAGCAGATCAGCTTATTCGCCAGCAGCGTGCCGCCGACCAGCATCGCTGTCAGGACGATCATGCGTGGCGGGAAAATAATGCGGCTTTTTGCAAACAGGACAATCGCATCTTTCACCGTGCCCATTGTATTCGGGTCAGAGCCTAAAATCACGCCGAACAACGTCACCGCCGCCAGTAAGTAAGCTTTTCTGACTGGCGCGGTAATCCGCCGATTTTTCAGTTGAAAAAAGACCGCCACTAAAAAGACCACCCACAGCGCGAGTTTTGTCACGATTTTGATCCAGTTTTTTGAGCCTTCTTCCGCGGCAAACGCGACCGTTTTTTGCACCTTTTCCGTAATTTCGGCAGGCGAGAGTTTGAATGATTGAATCGGCTGTTGAAGTTCTTCTTCGCGAAGTGTCATCGTGTCTTGAATAACAAGCGGTTGAACGGCGGTCGGAGCTTTTTCCGCTGCGCCGCCCCATAATTGCATCGAAAGTGATGAAAAGACGACAACAAACAGGATGAGACCAACCCACACTGCCGCGATTTTTATGCCCGCTGTGTTCGACATTGTCATGCCTCCATTGTGTGATTGAAACGACATGGATTTCATGTAAGCAAGGATAGGGGAGACGACAAAAATCCTTGTTTATGTGAAATCCGTGTAGTTTTACAATCCGATGTTACGCGGGCATATTCCTGAAACGCCCGTCTGTTCGACCTCACCCCCTGCCCCCTCTCCAAAGGAGGGGGGGGTGAAAAACCCCTCCCCTTCGGGGAGGGGCAGGGGTGGGGTGCGTAATGTCAGTTACAATCATTCTATTGTTGCACCGCTTTAATCAACTGATCTTTAATTGCTTCGCGATCCAGCCCGTTCGCTGCCGCAAAATCTTTCAGCGTCATCGCGCCATCTTCCGGCATCTCCACGCCAGTAATCTCCTTGAAACGCTCTTTCGTGATGCCGAAACTGAGCAATTCTCCCATCGTCGTATGTCCTCTGATGTCCACTGTGACGGGCGTCTTCGCGCTTTCTTGCGGCGAGGCGATTGCCTGTGGGGCGGTCGCTTGCTCAGGAATAGGGAGCGCTGCCGGTTCAACAGGCTTCTCCGTGTGCGTCTCGCCATGTTTGCCTTGCTCTTCCATGATAAATTCTCGAACGCCTTCCACAAATGTTTCCGTCCCAAGGTTATTCGCCGCCGCGATTTCCTTCAGCATCATTTCTGGGGTCGTCGCTTCCGGCAGATTGAAATGCTTGATGAAGGCTTCTGCCGGGACGCCGAATTCTTCCGCAACCACCTTCAATGTCATGCTGCCGCGAATCAACTCTGGATTTTTCGCGCCGCTGTCGCCGGTCAGGGCTTCGGTTGCGCTAGCGTAACTGGTTTTCCAGATTCCGGCGAGTTTCGCGACTTCCACGCTGCCGAAAAAGATGACGAGCGTCGCGATGCCGTAGGCAAACCAAGTCAATGACATTTTCCGTTGAATCTGCACATTCAGCGTGTTTTTCACCGGACAGACCGCCGCGCAATCGCCGCAGGAAAAGCATTCGGGCGACTTAACCTCAGGCGTTGTGGAAATATCAAGCTGTGCAGGACAGACCCCATCGCATTTTTTACAGTTGATACAGGTTTTTTCGTTGCGGGTAATTCTGGTCGGCGAGAGTTTTGAAAAGATACCGAGAAACGCCCCCATCGGGCAGAAATAACGGCAAAAGTTGTTCGGCAGCCAGAGCGAGCCGAGCAGCGCAACCAGCAAGAAGATCGAGCCAATCAAAAATTCGCCGTACAGTTCCTCGAATCCAGCGGCAATGTGGGCATACGCCGCCCAGGGATCATACGGAGCGTACACCAAATCGCCAACTCTCCAGGTAAAATAGAGAATGATGATCAATCCAGCATATTTGAGATATTGCGCGAAACGTTCGATCTTCGGCGGGACTGTGACTTTTTTGATGCCTAACGCCCGCGCAAGACGGTCAGAGAGCATCTGCAATGTCCCTAATGGGCAAATCCAGCCGCAAAACGCCCGATTAAGAATGATCACTGACACAAGGCTGATGACGAATAATATCAGCGTTGCGGGCATGATTTTCGTGATATATCCCCCTGATGCGAGGAATTTATACAGCGTTTCCAGCCCGCCGAACGGACAATAGACATGCGCGTTCGGCGCTGCGAGGACGCCTTTGAGTTGGTGCATGACCGCAAGATACGTGGCAAACGCTAAAATAAAAATTCGAATGCTATATTGAAAGACTCTTGAACCTGACGGGGTTTTCATGGCGCGTTCTCCTGAGAAAATGTTGTTGTTTCCTTATGGATATATTCGACTACATGAAAAGCATATTTCATGCCATTTATGAGAGTTCGTCCCGTAGGGACGCTCGCGAATAGCCCGCCAATTTATTGGCAGAAACGCTGTGCAAAAATTGCCGGTCCACCTTCGCCATCGCGCAAAATTTTCACGCTCCTGCCGAAAAGACCTCACAGGTCTCAAAGACCTGTGAGGTCTGAGAGGCTAAATAAACAGATTATACCCGGCGTTGTCGGCGCGTTCCAAATAGGTCGCGACGCCGCCAAGTTCGACGCCGTCAATCAACTCTTCTTTGGTGATGCCGAGCATATCCATTGTCATGGTGCAGGCGATCAGCTTGACGCCGTTTTTCTGCGCTTCTTCCAGCAGTTTTTCCAGCGGATAGACGTTTTTCTGTTTCATGATGTGTTTCATCATGAATGTGCCAAGCCCGAGAAAATTCATTTTGCAGAGCTTCGCATTCGCCGCGCCGCTTGGCATCATCCAGCCAAACAGTTTTTCGATGAACGGTTTCTCAACTGCAACAGGTTGATTCTTTCGCAGCAGATTCAACCCCCAGAAGGTGAAAAACATGGTGACTTCGTTCCCCATCGTTGCCGCGCCGTTCGCAATGATGAACGACGCCATTGCCCGCCCGAAATCGCCGGAAAAGACCACCATTGTTTTTTTGTTCGAACTGACAGGCGCAAGCATTGAGTCTTCCGTAACTGGCGTCATTTTGCGGATAACTGCCGTAAACATGCCTTTTTCATGAGAGAACGACACTAAATCGTGGCCAGTGCGATGACACCATGCTGGAATGTCTGCCGCAAATCCCGGTTCGGTGGCGGTGATTTCGAGCAATTGCCCATCCTGAGCGGCATCTATGGCGGTTTTTAACTTCATAATCGGCCCGGGGCATTGTAAACCGCAGGCGTCAATTTTGATTGGCTTTTGCGCCGGTTCGCCAGATGGCGCGGAACAAGAACTTTCGTCTGCCTGCGTATCGAACACGACAGCGGGAATTTGCCCGAAAAAGCTTTGATAGGTTTTATAGCCGCCGGAGAGGTTTTTCACCGTAAACCCTTGCTGCATCAGTATCCGGCTGGCGACATAGCCGCGCAAGCCGACCTGACAGAAGACATAAAGCGTCTTGTCGCGGGGAAGTTCCGCGCTGCGCGTCCGCAGGTCATCCACTGGAATATTGATCGCGTCTGGAATCGTTCCCTGTTCGACTTCGGCTTTGGTGCGCACGTCGAGCAACACCACCCGCGAGAGATCGAGGTGCGGCGTTTCTTCGGCGTACCAGACATCTACCTGTTTGTTGAGGATATTCTCCGCCACGAATCCCGCCATGTTCACCGGGTCTTTCGCGCTGCCGTAGGGCGGCGCATACGCCAATTCCAATTCCGTGAGATCAAACACGGTGAGTTTATGGCGGATCGCGGTTGCCAGCACGTCAATGCGTTTATCCACACCGTCGCGCCCGACCACTTGCGCTCCGAGCAACTGTCCGTTGTCCGGACTGAATAAGATTTTCAGCGAAAGCGGGAAGGCGTGCGGAAAATAGGTGGCGTGGCTCGTGCCGTGCGTGTAGGATTTGATGTAAGGAATGCCGTTGGCTTTCGCCTGTTTCTCGTTGCAGCCGGTGACGGCGATGGCCAGGTCGAACACGCGGCAAATTGACGTGCCTTGTGTGTTTTTGTAGGTCGAATTCAGCCCCGCAATGACATCCGCCGCGATGCGTCCCTGCCGGTTGGCTGGCCCGGCGAGCGGAATCGAAACCTTTCTGCCGGTGACGAAATCCACGACTTCGATAGCGTCGCCGACTGCGAAGACGTTTTCGAAGTTCGTCTGCATCTTCTCGTTGACCTGGATCGCGCCGCGTTCTGACAGGGCGATCCCGGAATTTTTCAAAAAGGCCGTATCGGTTTTGACGCCGATGGAGAGAATCACGAGTTCGGCCTCGATGCGTGTGCCGCTTTTCAATACGACTTCCAGCAGATTTCCTTTCGACTCGAACGCAGTGACGCCGTCGCTCAGATGCACATGCACGCCGTTCAACGCGACATGTTCATGGATCAGCGCGGCCATTTCTTTGTCCGCTGGAATGAAAATTTGGTCGGCCATTTCCACGACTGTCACCTGACAATTGCGGCGGCGCAGATTTTCCGCCATTTCGATGCCGATAAACCCGCCGCCGATGACGACGGTTTTTTTAAGATTGCCAGCGTCCACCATGCGTTTGATACGATCCATGTCGTCTATCGTGCGCAGCGAGCAAATCCGCTGGTCGTCAATGCCGGGAATCGGCGGGCGAATCGGCTGGCTGCCGGGCGACAGCACGAGGTAGTCGTACTGGTTTGTTTCGGCGACGCCATGCGACATGACCGTCACGGTTTTTTGCGCCGGATCAACGGCAGTCACTTCAGATTGAACGCGCACATCAACATTGAACCGCGCCTTGAAGCGTTCTGGCGTTTGAATCAGGAGTTTGTCGCGCTCCGTGATTTCCTGGCCAATGTGATAGGGCATTCCGCAATTCGCGAACGAGATGTAGTTCCCTTTTTCATAAATCACAATCTGCGCTTGCTCGTCTAACCGACGCATCCGCGCCGCAAAACTGGCGCCGCCCGCGACGCCGCCGACTACGATGATTTTCTTCGACATATCCCGCTCCTTTGTTCATAAGTTCGCTCTTTCAGGGTGAAACTTCCCTCTTTTCTCTCATACTTGCCAGAATACTTCCAGAATACGATAACGGCAGGAGATGTCAAGAGATTATGCAGATAAAATCGGTGTTATCTCGAATGCCGCTGAAATACGCTTATCGGAGGGGAAAGAGGCTCATGAAAAGATTTTTTGAGAAATTTTTTATTTTTTTCTTGACTTGTGCATGTATGTGCATTAATGTATTGTTATGATAATCGAGCAAGGCAAAATACAAATTGCGGAGGAATTGGTTGAGATCTTAGATTCGCTCTTTTTCAAAACATTGAGTGAACCGGTACGAGTGCAACTCTTGAAATTTCTGCTGGTACATGGCCGTTCTGACATTGGCACAATTGCCGAACAGATGCCGCAAGATCGGTCAGTGATTTCCCGGCATTTGAATTTGATGCAGAGTGCTGGCATTCTGACCTGCGAAAAAGAAAGCCGGCATATTTATTATGCCATCAATGCCGGGACGTTTCTCGAAAAAGTCGAGAGCATCGCCGAGAAACTCCGCGCCTGCATGGAAGTTTGCTGCCCGGATTGTTGTCAAAAATAGCGAAGGTATTATTTTTTTAATTCAATATATGCACAAATGCGCATATAGACACTAATGGTGCTATTCAAGGAGACATTTAAATGCAAAACTTTTCTATCGAATTCGCAAATCTCTTATCAAACACGATTTTCGCCATCATCACAAGCCTGTCACACAACTGGATTCCGCTGAGTTTCGCGATTCTCACTGCGGCTCTCATGACCGTGTATATGGATGCGGAAAAACTCAAACGCGCATTGATTCGCAATACCAATGCGTCAATTTGGGGCAGCGTGGCGCTCGGTGCATTTACGCCGCTCTGCGCCTGCGGGACAATGGCAGTGATTCTCGGCATGTTGACGACAACGCTCCCCTGGGGGCCGATTATGGCGTTTCTGACCTCGTCGCCGCTGATGAGTCCCGACGGATTCATCATGCTCGCCGGCCTGCTGAACATGAATTTCGCTATCGCCTTGACATTGGCGTCGGTTGCCATTGGTCTTGGCTCTGGCTATCTAACGCATGTTATTGAGAAAAAGACCAGCTTTTTACATAATCAGACACGCTTTTCGAATCCGAATCCGTCAACCGCCCCGACATGCGGGTGTTCTGGCACAGTTCCGGTCGCGCAGACGGCGCAAACATGCGGCTGTTCAGGGAATTTGCGTCCTCAGCCGGTTCAAGCTTGCGGTTGCGCTGACGTGAATGCTCTGCCTCGGCCAGATTGGAACAATGCCGAACTGTGCTGCGCAGTGGCAAATGACAGCAGTTTCACTCAGGCCGTTTCGATGTCAGAGACGCTTTTCATGCCGTTTGGAGCGTTCTATAGACTCATGAACGCGATCAAATGGCGTGAAATTGGCGATGCCATTGTCAAAATCGGGTTCAAACAAATTTTGTTATACTATTCGATTTTCGTGGCAGTTGGCTTCCTGATCAACTCGTTTGTGCCGACTTCGCTTATCGTGGCGTTGTTTAATGCGGATAATCTCTTTGCGGTGCCGCTTGCCGCACTCGTCGGCCTGCCGCTCTATGTAACGACAGAATCATCTATTCCGCTGATTCAGGCGTTGATGAAGCAAGGCGCAAGCGAAGGGGCGATGCTAGCGTTCATGATTACCGGGCCGGGGACAAGCGCCTGGGTGATCGCTGGCATTGTCACAATCATGAAAAAACGGGCAATCGGCTTGTATGTGCTCTTTTTACTCTTCGGCGGAATTGCGGCGGGGTATCTGTACGATCTGTTTTTACGGGTGTATTGATTGACGATTATCGGGGAATGACAAGGATCAGGTCAGAAAGAAGGGCTTTTTCATTCATTCTTCCCCTTATTCTTGTCATTTGACTTCTGGAAAAAATATCGCAGAAATGAGATGATCCCCGCGTATGCATACTGGCCATCTATATATTTTTCAATGACATAGAAGGCGTAGTAATAAAACCGGCAGCAGGCCCAGACGCAAATCGCGAGCAAGATGGCAATCGTGTAGCTTCGCGTGTTCAGAAGAATCAAGAAGCCTGATAATAGCCCAAGAATGAGAAATAGCCAGCCTTTGAGATGGAGAAGTTCCGGATGTTTGATATTACCGAACGTAACTACACAGGCATCATATTCTGATAAAATTTTACTTGATTTTAGTCAAGAAACACGAGTATAAAAATGTTCTATGGAAACACCTGTCATTGTCG
>DF820462.1:139284-143466 GCA_000739515.1 Candidatus Moduliflexus flocculans | reverse complement strand
GTAGAGCTTCCCTGGGACCCTGGGACCATGGGGCAGTTCGACGACCGTATCCACCGCATAGGGCAGAACCGGGACGTGTCCATCTATTACCTCGTCGCCAAGGGTACGTTGGAGGAGACACTGTGCAAGATCCTCCAGGACAAGCAGGAAGTGCTGACCCGGACGCTGGACGGGGAGGATCACGTCAAGGGTATGAGCATTGACATCTACGACAAACTAGAACAGGAATTGTTAAGGAGTAAAAAGTGATTCATGAAGAAGAAAGTGTTCTGTACATCAAGTGCGGGGATACCTTCCCGCTGGAACTGAAGCGGAAGTTCAAGGCCGAATGCGGCAAGCGTGACGTATCCATGACGGAGAAGCTGGCCGATCTTATCCGGAACTGGCTGGAGGGCCTGAAGTGAACGTTATAGACCTCCTACAGGAACATCGGATCGACTACCTATCCGAAGGCCACGAGCACTGCCGTCCCGGGTGGGTTCAGCTGGACTGTCCGTTCTGCTCCGCCGGGAGTGGACGGTATCGCCTGGGTGTCAATCTCACCTACGCTTACGCCAACTGCTGGTCGTGCGGCTCTCACTCCCTGCCGTCGGTCCTGGCGGTGTTCCTGCGTATCTCGTTCCGGGACGCCAAGAAGCTCGTCCAGGGAGTCCGTTCGGAGCGTATCGAGCGAGGACCCCACCAGGGCCACTACACGGAACCTCCTGGGGTGGTAGGGCTGTTGGGGGCTCATAAAACCTACCTCAAGGGACGGGGCTACAACTACCCGGACCTGGAGCGGCTGTGGCATATCCGCGGTATCGGCATTGCTCCGCGTCTACAGTGGCGGGTATACATCCCCATCACCCTGCACGGGGCTCCGGTATCCTGGACGACCCGGAGCATCTCGGCAGACGCCCCGAGCAAGTACATGTCCGCCCGTCCGGAGGAAGAAACCATCCCCCACAAGCACCTGCTCTATGGCCAGGACTACTGCCGTCATGCCTGCGTGGTGTGTGAAGGACCGCTGGACGCCTGGACGATCGGACCGGGAGCGGTGGCGACGTTCGGCCTGAGCTATACGTCCGAGCAGGTGAAGCGGATCGCCCAGTATCCGGTGCGGGCCATCTGCTTCGACAATGAACCAGCGGCACAGCGAGTGGCGAAGGACCTTGTGAACGTACTGTCCACGTTGCCGGGAGAGACGTTCAACATCACGCTGGACTCGAAGGACCCCGGCGAAGCGACACAAAAGGAAATCAGACGGATACGGAAGACAATCCTGGAGTAAGAATTTTTCCGGGAGCCCCTTAAAATTATAGCGTTGGCTCCCGGACCCCCGTATAATCCAGAATAGTGAGCGGCAGGAGGTTCGACTGATCCCCGAATTTCTTGCTTCTCTCGTCCGGCATCCCTGCCGCTCACCAACCCTTTTACTGGGTTGGATTAGGACGAGAAGGGTTGTAACAAGAAAGGACGAGAAATGACTCAAAGTGCTATTTACATTCCCGCATCAGCTCAAGAGAGGATAAACCAAGCTCCTCGATCAAGCAAGCCCTACCTGTCCGATTTTGACGTGCTGGCTCTCTACACCTTTTACTGTGCTTGGAAGTTGTGGGACTCATCTGTGAAATGTCGTCGGTCTGGGGTTGATTGCTGTGGTGGTCGTAATATGGCAGCCGTTGCTCGATAAATTCCCGAAAACGGCGTTTCGCTTCCGACGTTCCGCCGCGAAAGAAGCGACTGACCGGCGCGATGCGGCGATCTATATTGAGCGAGGAGAGGAAGGCCGGAATATCTGCGAAGTCGTCTCCATGCAGATCGAGGTCAAGTGACGAATGTTCGAGCGTCAGGCGCGGAATCGGGCTGAGATACCGCTTCACCTGTTTCATGATTTTCGGGCGGAGCGTCCGGGCGGCGTACTCGGCTTTATTTGAGGCGATTTCGAGAGGCACGATCACGTCGCTTTCGACCTGCATGACGCGGCATTCCGCCTGTTGCGCCACGTCGTCGCGCCAGGCGTGTTGATGGCGCAGATAGCCGCAATCACAGACAATCAGCGACGCGGATTTCCCCAACTGAACCACGATTTCAGGCGGATGCCCGCGACGCAGCACAAATTTGATGCCTCGTGCTGCCAACGCGGCAGCGGTTTCCCGCAATCCTTCCAGCAGAAACGTATAATGACGGAGGTTCGCTTCAGGGTAGGCGTCAGTCAGGCCAAAGACGATAACAAGCGGCTGTTTCAGGTCATTCGCGGCATGAATCGCGTATTCTAAGGTGTGGTTCTCGTCGGCGCGTTGGCTTTGCTGCATCCAGTAGAGGACATATTGCCTCGTTTGAATGTCATGGGCATTGAGTTGCTGGATACGCTCAGCATGAATTGGCGCTGATGCACACATGAGGGAAGTGCCGCCGATTTGAGTGTTCGGCGGCTAATAGACTATTTAGACAGGAGAATCGGACACTCGGCGTGTTCGATGACAGGCTCTAAGACGGCATCTTTGCGGGCACCAGTTTTGCGAGGTTTGCCAAGCACGATCAGGTCAACTTTGTATTTTTCAGCGCTGTCCAAAATCACGCGATGTGGCGTGCCTTCTTCCAGCGTCAACGCCACGCGCACTTGCTCGTTGACCGCTTCTTCTTCAAGGCTATACAGAATTTTCCACCCGCTTTCCTCGGCTTTGACAATCAAGGCTTCTTTGGATTCAGTGCCATACCGCGCCATTGTTTCAATTGCGCGAATATCCACGACATGCAAAAAAATCAGTTGAGCGCCCTGCTGCTGCGCAAGCTGAATGGCTAAACGAGCGGCATCAATAGAATACTTCGCATTATCAACAGGCACTAAAATTTTTTTGAAAAGTGTTGTTGAAGCCATAGCGAACGAAGCCGCGAATTACGGATCAACAGGATGCCTGCGCCTCGTAACTCGTAACTCTTGAGTTGATTAGCGATTTAATTTTTCTTTGACGCGCTTTAATTGAAACAGGATTTCGCGTTCTTTTTCTTCAAGAGTATATTCGATATATTTGACGGTTTCTGAATATTCCGGGATCAGGATATTATCCAGCGCGTTGAAGCGCCGCTGCGTCTTTTTCAATTCTGTCGCCAACCGCCACAGCGTCGTTTCAATTTCCGCCAATTCGACCAGGATTTCGAAACTGGCCGAAAATTGCTTGGCAGCGGAATCTAACGCAAAAGTCGTTCCTGTAAAATTGTACCGGGGTTTTTCAGATTTATGCCATTTGACCTGAACCACCGGCACAGGGACGCCCATGACGCTGCGGTCGTGCATGTCCACTTCCGCTTGTTCCTGAATGCCTAACGCTGCCCGGCGAATATTCTCCGTGCCGAGCAGCACTTTCGCGACAGTAAATGCCTGATAGGCTTCCGCTAAGGATTTTTCCAATGCCAGGCGTTTGCGGTGCGCGTCTTCGAGCATTCCCATAATTTCCATAATGAGAATTTCTCGTTTTTCGTCAAGCAAATCGCGCCCGTCAACTGCAAAGGTCAATTCATCATGCAGCCGGAGCAAATTACTTTTTGTTGATGGAATATTGAGCCGTGCCATAAAGAATGTCAACTATTTTTGTCACTATTTAGGTCTCAGGATCGCCAAAGCCTGCTTTGACCGCCCAAATGAACGAAAACATCTTTTTCTCACGCGACTTCGCCGCGTTGCCAAAGCAAGCTTTGGCACTCCTTTTTATCAAGGTCATTCCGACGAGAATTGCCCGTAATCATCTATTTGTTCATCCGTCACGCGGGTCAATTCCCGGCGCGGCAGCGTACAGATAATTTTCCAGGCTAAATCCAGCGTTTCGTCAATTGTGCGGTTTTCCGCCAATCCTTGTTTGACAAACATGGTTTCATATTTGCGGCCTAATTCCAAATATTGTTTATCCAAATCGGACAATTCGCCTTCGCCGATGATTGAGGCCAGCGTTTCGACGCGCTTGACGTAGGTGTACGCCGAATATAACTGGTTCGACACATTCCGATGATCGTCGCGCGTTTTGCCCTTGCCGATGCCGTCGTTCATCAAACGCGACAGCGAGGGCAAGGCATTGATCGGCGGATAAATCCCCTGTTTGTCGAGGTTGCGATCCAACACGATCTGCCCTTCGGTAATGAATCCGGTCAAGTCCGGGATCGGATGCGTAATGTCGTCATTCGGCATGGTCAAAATCGGAATCTGGG
>DF820462.1:121149-139273 GCA_000739515.1 Candidatus Moduliflexus flocculans | reverse complement strand
AATCCGGTCAAGTCCGGGATCGGATGCGTAATGTCGTCATTCGGCATGGTCAAAATCGGAATCTGGGTAATCGAGCCTTTGCGCCCGATAATGCGCCCGGCGCGTTCGTAAATTGACGCCAAATCGCTGTACAAATAACCCGGATACCCTTTGCGGCTCGGCACTTCGCCTTTTGACGTGGAGACTTCGCGCAACGCTTCGCAGTAGTTCGTCATGTCGGTCAAGACAACGAGCACGTGCATGCCAAGATCGAACGCGAGATATTCGGCGACGGTCAACGCGGAACGCGGCGTAATCAGTCGCTCGATGGTCGGGTCGCTCGCTAAGTTCATGAACATGATGACGTTGCTGAGCACGCCAGTTTCTTCGAAGCTTTTGCGAAAGACTTCCGCATCATCATGCTTGATGCCCATTGCGCCGAAAACTACCGCAAATTGCGTTTCAGTTTCGCCGAGAATCGTGGCCTGACGCACAATTTGCGCGGCGAGCTTATTATGCGGCAACCCGCTGCCGGAAAAGACTGGCAATTTCTGGCCGCGCACTAAGGTGTTCATGCCGTCAATCGCGGAGATGCCGGTCTGGATAAAATCGCGGGGGTATTCCCGGCTGGTCGGGTTAATCGGAGCGCCGTTTACGCTGCGGCGCTCGTGAGCAATCGGTTCGGGCAAACCGTCAATCGGCTCGCCGAGGCCGTTAAACACGCGGCCTAACATCTCCTTTGACACCGGCACCGTGACCGGATGACCTAAAAATCGGACTTTCGTTCCTTCGATTGCCAGGCCGCTGGTGCCTTCGAAAATCTCGACTGCCGCGATATTCTGCCCGACCGACAAAACGCGCCCGTGACGCAATCGTCCGCGAACATCCACGACCTGTACGACTTCGGCAAAGCCGACATCATCAATCCCTTCTACGTAAAGAATCGGGCCTGAGACTTTCCTGAATCCAAGGTATTCTTTGGCTGCTGTTCCCATAATCGCTCTTGCCTAAAAAAGCCCTCCGGCGTAATCATACTCTAATTCATCCATTTCTGCGTCAATTTCGCGCAGCAAATCCTGAAATTTATCAATTTCATCGTTCGAAATGCGCATTTTCATGCGTCCGATGCTTTCAATCGCTTCCATTTCGCGAATCCGGTAAATCGGCGCGCCTTTTTTGATAATGTCGCTTGCGCGGTCATAAAAATGCAGAATGATTTTTAACATCCATAATTGACGAAGCGGATGCGCGTACATATCCACGTCATCAAATGCGCTTTGCTGCAACAGCGCATTTTTCAGGAGTTTCGCACCTTCAATGACAAGGCGTTGGTCATCTGGCATCGAATCTTCGCCGACGAGTTTGACAATTTTTTGCAGGCGGTTATCCTGTTGCAGCATCGCCATGCCTTTATCGCGCAGTTCTTTCCAGTCAGCGTCCTCAAACTGCGCCCACCACCCGGAGACATCTTCCAGATATTCGCTGTAACTGTCCATGTAGTTGATGGCCGGGAAATATCGAGCGCTTGCCAATTCTTTATCAAGCCCCCAGAAACAGCGCACAAAGCGTTTGGTGTGCTGCGTGACAGGTTCGGAGAAATCGCCGCCGGGCGGGGAAACTGCGCCAATGACGGTGATTGAGCCTTCGCTGCCGTTCAGCGTGGTGACGCGCCCGGCGCGTTCGTAAAATTCCGCGAGCCGCGTGGCAAGATAGGCCGGAAAGCCTTCTTCCGCAGGCATTTCTTCGAGGCGGCCTGAAATTTCGCGCAACGCTTCCGCCCACCGTGACGTGGAATCTGCCATGATCGCCACGTCATACCCCATATCGCGATAATATTCGGCAATGGTGATGCCGGTGTAAATGCTCGCTTCACGCGCAGCAACAGGCATATCAGACGTATTCGCGATCAAAATGGTACGTTCCATCAACGGGTTGCCACTTTTCGGGTCGATCAATTTCGGGAAATCCACAAGCACGCCGGTCATTTCGTTGCCGCGCTCGCCGCAGCCGATATAGACGATCAAATTCGCATCACACCATTTCGCAAGCTGATGCTGCGTAATCGTTTTGCCAGTGCCGAATCCGCCTGGCACAGCCGCCGTGCCACCTTTAGCAATCGGAAAAAAGGTGTCAATGACGCGCTGCCCGGTAATCAGCGGGATCGAGGGGGTCTGGCGTTGGCGATAGGGACGGGGGCGACGCACCGGCCAGCGATGATAGAGTTTCAATTCTTCGATACCAGTTGTTGTTTTGACTTTCGCGATGACGTCTTCAATCGTATATTCGCCGGACGGAACGATCTCGAGCAACTCACCCTGAATATTCGGCGGACAGAGAATGCGATGCAAAAAGGTGACTGTTTCCGAAACCTCGCCAATCGTGTCGCCACCTTTCAAAATATTGCCGACTCGACAGATTGGAGTAAATTTCCAATGCCGTTTCCGGTCTAACGCATTGACCTGCGCGCCGCGATGAATAAAATCGCCTTGCAGCGCTTGAATATCGGCTAATGGGCGTTGAATGCCGTCATAAATATTTTTTAGTAAGCCTGGCCCTAATTCGACATATAACAATGAACCTGTGCCATAAATCGGCGCTCCCGGTTTCAGGCCGGTCGTATCTTCATACACCTGAATCGTCGCCATGTCGCCGTCAAGCTCAAGCACTTCGCCAATTAAGCGTTCTTCTCCGACTTCGACTTGCTCCATCATGCTCAGGCCGACGACATGATCGGCGCGGATGACGGGGCCGCTAATCCAGGACACAGTGGCTACACTCTTGTTGTTCATACGTTCACTCTATAAGGTTATTCAGTCTGGTTCTGCCCTTCGAATAATTGTTGAGCAATCATCAGCCGCAATTCTTCCTCTTTTCTTCGATAGATCGCCTGAAGCGTATTATCGCATTGCACGCGTTTGTCAGCGCGTTGGATAATCACGCCAGAGATGCCCGACTCGGATCGTTCAGCCAAACGCGCGACTTTCCCCGTGCCGCTCATTAACTCTTTCAGAAAAGCCTCTGTAATCAGAGGGCGATCTTCTTCAGCGACAATCAGGTCGAATTGTTCGCCATCCAATTGGGTGAGACCTTCTCGCGCAAGCTGCATCAACAAGGCTGGATACGTTGCATCACGCCGTAAACGAAGCAAGCGATCTTTTAGCTGGCGTTCGACCTCAGCAATCAGTCGTTCCTGCGTTAAAATCATCTGTTTCCGCGCATCGAGTTCCGCTGCGGCCACTAACTGTTTATAGCGGCTTTTGGCCATCTGAGTCGCCGCGCGCGGGGATTCTGCCTGGTAAATTGCTTCCAACTCCCCCTGCGCATCTTCCATGATGCGTTCAGCCTCTCGCCGCGCTAAATCAAGAATGCCTTCCGCCTCTTGCTGCGCTTCCTCAAGAATCGCCTTTGAAAAATCCGAAACCGTTTCTCCCGCCATACTTCGTTCCTTTAAAATTTGATTCCAATTGCTGATTTGACGAAATCATGGGGAGTGCGTCGGCCTTCCATCGGGCCATGACCGTCAGGAATTTCAAGAATAATCGGCGTGCCGGGTTTTAATATCCATTTATCTACCATTTCCCGAATTGTCTGCGCCGCTCGTTCCGTAATCACGATAATCCCCGCATCCTTTTGTCGAGTCGCCTGATCGAAGGCATTACGCGTTTCGTCGGGCGTGTTGACAATCACGCCTTGCACGCCGGCAAACGAAAAGCCTAATACCGTGTCTTCATCAGCAATGACAATGGTTCGCATTAAATTCTCCCAAGGATCATAATCGAAATGATCAGACCATAGATCGCAATACCTTCGGCGAGGCCGACGAAAATCAAGGCTCGCGAGGCCATTTCAGGCCGCTCTGCCATGACGCCCATTGCTGCCGAGCCGACCGAGCCGACCGCGATGCCTGCGCCGACGGAGCCGAGTCCGACGGCAATCGCTGCCGCTAAAAATGCGGCCTGCGCAATTTTGGGATCCGTTGCGGCTTGAGCCGTTTGTGCCTGTTCTTGCCCTAATGCCACGCTGATGCCAACATTGATAATCACGGTAAATAAACTTAATATTACCAGAAACCCTAACGCAATCGCGATCAATTTTTTGAACTCTTTCACTTTCATAAACGCCTCGCTTCTTCTTTCTGTTGTTGGTTAGTCAAGTTTTAGTGGCTGAAAACGCTCGCCACCGCCTTTAAAGAACTTGGTGAAAAATTCATAATACTCCAGACGCACGGTTTGGATAGAGACCACCAATCCTTCCAGGGCAATTACCAGCACATTGCCCAGAATAATGATGATGGTTTGCCATAATCCGCTTCCTGTCACGTTTGAGAGCATGTCGGTTAAGGTGAAAATCGCAATCATCAAGCCGCCATGCGCCAACGCAAATGCGGCGGTTCTGAGGAACGAGACCGTTCCTGCGACATAATGCACCACGACATCCGCAGTGTCAATGGCAGATTCCAGCAAAAACATAAACACGCCCGAAGGAAACATCTTTCCGTCGTGTTTATGAGCAGAGAAGAAAATATGCTCTAATGGTTCTCGGAAGAACATGACGCCTAATGGAAGCCCTAACAACAGGATCAACGCTTCGGTGCTGACGCCTAAATTGCCATAGATGGCATATTTCAACCCTAAGCCGATTGCCGTCCAGTAGAACAGGCCGCCAACAATGCCGTAATGGCCGAGAATCCCTGACGCATAGTCTTTGAGCCGAAACGAATTGATAATATTCAGCACGATGCCGCCGCTGATTACCACCATTCCCAGGATTCCCGCAACGGTCATGAAATAATTGATATTCTCTGCCGGACGAAACCAGAGCGCAGGAATCCAATCTTCCACGCCGAAGATACTGCCGTAGAGCAACCCGAAAATGATCGAAGAAACGCCGCACTCCATGACAATGATGGCATAATCCAAAAATTGATAGAATTTTGAAAAGAGCAGATAGCCTAAGCCAAAAAGGATTGCGCCATGTCCAACATCGCCGAACATCATGCCGAACATCAACAGAAACGACACGGCCACAAACGGCGTGACATCCACTTCTTTATAATCCTGCGTTCCATAGTTAAACACCAACGTTTCGAACGGGCGGATCAGATAGGGATTGTTGAATAAAATCGGAATTTTTAATTTGCCCTGCCGCACGTCTTCAATCATTTCCGGGTCTGAAACATCGAACCGCGCCCGTCCTTCAGTCACGCGCAACACTTCTTGCTGCAAGGTGGCGATGCGATCTTTCGGCACCCAGCCTTGAATCAGATAGGAACGGCTTCCGCGCGCATACAATAATTGCGCTTTCAGGATTACTAAGGCTAACGAGACTTTTTCGCGGAGCGTTTGAAGTTCTTTTACAACTTCCTGCTGCGTTTCGCGCAATTCTTTGCTCAGATCGGCTTTTTTTGCATCTAATTCCCGCGCTTCCGCCTCTAAATTGGATATTGTTTCCTCCACAGAGCCTTGCGTGAGAGATGGGATGGACACTTCTTCGAAAAACGAGCTTTTTAAGGCGCGTTCGATAATGTCGCGGTCTTTGGGGGAGCAAAACACGATAATCAGGCTGCGCCGATCTATCGTTGTCAACGGGACAATCATGAAATGCGTCGAGGCTAAACTGGCTTCGAAGCGGGAAATATCTTTGGTCTCGATAAAGCCGATGACTTTATGAAAATAGGCAAATTGTTCGTAGGTTCGCAAATCAACTGCGACGGATGCGACCGATTTCAACAGGTTGGCTTGCGAGCGTTTTTCATCGCGGTGTCGTTCAATCGAAAGGATTTGGTTTGAGACGTTCTGAAGCGCTTTGCGAATGCGCTCAACAGCGTCTTGAATCGCATTCACTTCTTTGGCAGGCTCGACGCTGATCTCTTTTTGAATGGTTCTGCCAAGAGAAAGCTGTTGAAAAAGCGTCTTGAGTTCCTGGTCAAGCGTTGCGTATTGAGTAATTAATTGCTGCGGATCATCGGGAAAAAGCGTATCGCTCTCTTTTGACTGCGCATGACTATCCAACAGATGCAACAAGCCTTGTTTTGCGATAACATGCGTGACTTTCGCTCCATCAGAATGAAGAATTTGAAGAACGACTTTCACCATTTCCAGCGGCTTAAACATCATGAACTCCTTCCTTACCCCTGCTGCGTATGAATCACGTAATGTCGGCTCTGCTCGATAGAAAATCCATAGCGCTTGGCTTCAGCAATCGTGAGCATATCGGAAATTTCAAATTCTTTCAGTAAAAGATAGCCTATAATGATTCCCATTTGAAATGGATCGCCAGAAAAGAATTTTTGCAACCGCCCGATAAAATACCGGGAAAGCGCGACGTGCAAGGTGTTTAATTGTACGTCATCGGTCAGGGCTTTCCCGTAAGGTGTGGCTTTCAGCAAGTCGAGAATGCTGGCGGTTTCGGACGCTTCCGAAAAACTTCGCCGCTCTTTCAAGCGAAGCGAATTGCCGTGCTGAATCGTATAATTGAGGATTTCTTCTGGCGAAAAGTGATAATGTTCTTTAAAGCGAATAATCCAGGTAATATTGAGAATATCGAGGAGAACGCCGACAATTTCTTTGACGATAATTTGGTCGGCATCTGGCAAATTTCCTAATTTATCCCACAATGAATTATAATAGTACAAATCTAACGCCATTTCCAGCGGGAAAAATTCCTGTTCTTCATCAAAACGGCGCAAGGCGAGATTGAGCGGATATTGAAAAAATGTGCCCTGAAGGTGGGTAATGACAGCATGAACATCTTGACATTGCAACAATGCGTCTTTTGAAAAGAGCGTATAGCGATCAGTCGGAAGCAGCAAGGTCGCAATTTTGTCGGCGGGAACATGACTGATGATGCCCCGCAAAATCATTTTTAAATTAAAAAGTTCATATTTATGATAACATAAGATTAAAAAATCGCGCGCGATTTTATCTACGGAACGAATCGTTTTGTGATAATCGAGAAACAAACTGCGATACAGGATATCCGAAAACGCTTGCAACGATAAGTCCGTTGGGGCAATTCCGCGAAAAGACTCCGCATACGACGTCGTTTGCAGAATATGAATCACTTGCTCAAACGTATCGGCATTCAGCATGTCGCGATACTTTACTTCCGAGATCAATAGCCCCTTCATGGCGCGAACTTTCGCGTGTGGGTATGCATATTTGAAGACCGCGGTAAACATCAGATTTCAGCGGAGACGTATTGGCGCAAGAATTGAGCGAACACCGCGCCAACAGTTGGCTCGATTCGTTCTTTTGCCAGTCGTTCTATTTCAGTAAGGCGGGTTTTGGTGGCGCTCACAATCTGTTCTTTCTGTTTCTCGGCTTCGTGTTCAAGCTGAGAGATTTCTTGCTGGACGCGGTGCTGCATTTCATTTTTGCCATCCAGCACTAATTGTTTCGCATCGTCTCGCGCTTTTTTTCGGATAGCATTCGCTTCGTTTTTGGCATCCTCCACAATCTGGCGGGCTTCCGTCTCTATCTCAAGCATTTGTTCCAGAATTTTCATACGACCCTTTCGTTCCCAATCACGCTATTGATCTCAGCATTTCCTGATTCACGCGGAATCCTGAGTGACATTGACTACATATTTGCCGTTTAAATATTGTGTCAAGAAATTCTCACGAGAAACTATCAGCAACAGAAATGTGTTCCTGCCTTTCCTCATGTTTGCCCGATGACCGGCGAGATGTTTTTCTCTCCGTTCTTCACATTTTAATCTTGACAGCAATTCATTCCCTTTCAAATTCGCCGTTATCATCGAAAAAGATGCACGCAGACATTATGTCTTATCTGAAAAGGGAGTTGTGTATGGAGAAATTGGTGTTATTGGGAGATGAAGCGCTCGCGCAGGGCGCGTTAGATGCCGGATTGTCGGGAGTCTATGCGTATCCTGGCACGCCCTCCACAGAAATTACGGAATATATTCAGCATAGCGCGGAGGCGATGGCGCGAAACGCGCATCGGCAATGGTCGGCGAATGAAAAAACAGCCTACGAAGCCGCGCTCGGCATGTCGTATGTCGGCAAGCGCGCAATGGTTTGCATGAAACATGTTGGCCTGAATGTCGCCGCCGACCCGTTTATGAATTCAGCGATTACCGGCACGAATGGCGGCCTGATCGTCGTGGCTGCCGATGATCCCTCGATGCATTCGTCGCAAAACGAACAGGATTCGCGTTTTTATGCCAAATTTGCCATGATTCCGGCGTTAGAGCCGTCAAATCAGCAAGAGGCGTATGATATGGCGTTTTATGCGTTCGACTTATCAGAACGCTATCAGATTCCGGTTATGATTCGCATCACGACCCGCTTAGCGCATTCGCGCTCCGGCGTCAGCCGTAAGAGCGTTCAGACGGAAAACGCGCTCCATCTTCCCGAAGACCCGAAGCAGTTCGTGCTGCTCCCCGCCATTGCCCGCCGACGCTATAAGTTGCTGCTGCGGCGGCAAACCGATTTCGAGCAGGCGTCTGAAGAATCGTCGTTCAATATTTACACGGACGCGCCGAATAAATCATTAGGCATTATCGCCTGTGGGTTAGCGTACAATTATTTGATGGAAAACTGGCAGGAACAGTCCTGTCCGCATCCGGTGCTGAAAATCAGCCAATACCCGCTGCCGCGCACGCTCATCGAACGCCTATTTGCCGAATGCGAGCAGATTCTTGTGCTGGAAGACGGGATGCCGTTTGTCGAAGAATTGCTGAACGGCTATTTAGGCCATGAAGAGCCGACGTATGAAACCGTTGATGCGGTCGCGACCGAAACCGGCAAAATTTCGCTGCACAATAAACATCGCCCCATCATTAAAGGCCGTCTCGATGGCACGCTGCCGCGTGATGGCGAATTGAATCCGAACATTGTGGCTGCCGCGCTTGGGCATCCGGCCAAACCCTGGTTGCCTGTGCCTGACGTGGTTGCGCCGCGTCCGCCGGAATTATGCAAAGGGTGTCCGCATCGCGACGTGTATCACGCCTTGAATGAGGCGCTTGCGCCATACAGCAGCGGGCATGTTTTTTCCGACATCGGCTGTTACACGCTCGGTTTTCTGCCGCCGTTTCAATCCATCAACACGTGCGTGGATATGGGCGCGTCTATCACGATGGCGAAAGGCGCGACAGACGCCGGTTTCTTCCCGGCCATTGCGGTCATCGGCGATTCGACCTTTGCGCATTCTGGCATCACCGGGTTGCTGGATGCGGTGAATGAGCGGGCAAATGTGGTGGTGGTCATTCTCGACAATGCCACGACCGCCATGACCGGCGGCCAGGATCACGTCGGAATCGGCAAGATCGAGGAGATTTGTCGGGGGCTTGGCGTGGAAGAGGCGCATATTCGAATTCTCGATCCGCTGCCGAAACATCACGAAGAAATGGTGCGGGTTTTCAACGAAGAAATCAGCTATTCCGGCGTGTCTGTCATCATTCCGCGACGGGAATGCATTCAGACGATGAGTCGGAAAAAGCGCGAGCAGGCGGCATAAACAGCATTTTTTACCACGAAACACACGACATACACGAAAATGAGATAAAAAATTTTTATAACTATTTAGGTTTCAGGAGTGCCAAAGCTTGCTTTGGCCGTTCAAATGAACGAGAGCGGATTTTCTTGATGCGACTTCGTCGCATTGCCAAAGCAAGCTTTGGCACTCCTAAATAAATAATTACAAAATTTTTCGTGTATTTCGCGTGTTTCGCGGTGACATAAGACGATGAAAAATGATATTATTCTGGCAGGCGTCGGCGGGCAGGGGATTCTCTCGATTGCGGCGATTATCGGCCATGCCGCCGTCGAATCCGGCTTATTTCTCAAACAATCCGAAGTGCATGGCATGAGTCAGCGCGGCGGGGACGTGCAATCGCACCTCAGAATCTCCGATCACCCGATTTATTCCGACCTGATTCCCGGCGGCAGCGCGCAATTAATCCTCTCGGTCGAACCGATGGAATCGCTGCGCTACCTGCCCTATCTTGCGGAAAACGGCTGGTTAATCACCAATACGACTCCGGTCGTAAATATCACAAATTATCCCGACATAGAAGCGATTTTCGGAACGATTCGCGCCCTGCCGCATCAGATGATGCTGAATGCGGAGCAGATGGCAAAAGAGGCGGGCGCGGCGCGGGCGATGAATATGGTTATGCTTGGCGCGGGGGCGCCGTTTATTGATATTCCGTATGAACAATTGCAAGAAGGGATTCGGGCAATTTTCGAACGGAAAGGGGAAGCGGTTGTGGCGTCGAATTTGAAGGCGCTGGAAGCCGGGCGACAATTTGCATTAACCGCATTACAGAACAATTCGAGCCAGAACAGATAAAAAAAACCCTGCCAGGGTTTTGAACCCTGGCAGGGTTGGACGTTTGTTCCTTCCGTATTTTAGAAGAAAAACGTAATCCCGCCATACACGCGTTCCATATCTCGCGCGTCATCTTCTTCAGTGACGAAAAAGGCGCGAAAGTCCGCTCGCAGCGCGATATTATAATCAATAAACATTTTGAGGCCAAGCCCGCCGTTGATGGCGATATCCGTGCCGCCATCCGTGATCACGCCACCGCCTCCGACGATATATGGCACAATCGCCGACGCGCCAGAGCCAAAATTCAGCACAAGATTCAAACTGCCGTTAAATGTGGTATCATCAGCAAAAATCGCGCCGCCTTCTGCTTCAATTCCGATACGAGGAGAGACATTAAACGCCAATGCGATTCCGGCAGTCGCGTCGTCGCCGTAATCATTGCCAAAATCGAACGTCATGCCGCCAAAGCCAGTAATTTCACGATACAACGTCTGTGCGTTCGCATTCACGGTCAATCCCATCATCACCACAACCGCCATTATTCCAACTACAATGCTCTTCATCTATTCACCTCGCTAAAAGAGTTAGGTTCATTGATTTGCCTGATTACGCAACAACTGCTTTCTTCTTTGGTGATTTTTCCTGGCGAGCCTGTTTTTTCAGTTTTTTCTTCACGAGATCGCGCCGCAGGCGTCCTAAATGTTCGATAAAGAGAATACCATTCAGGTGATCAATCTCATGTTGAATCACGGTCGCCAGAAACGTGTCTGTATCAATCGTCACCGGTTTGCCGTATTCATCGCGCGCTTCCACGCGGATATGCGCGGGGCGAGCCACTTCAGCGGTATATCCCGGCACGCTGAGACACCCTTCCTCACAGACTGAACGTCCCTCAGAGAAGATGATCTCCGGGTTGACTAATTTTAACAGATGAGAGTTCGGGTCTCGCGTACTGGCATCCACAACAATCGCCCGCAGCGAAACTCCGACTTGCGGAGCTGCCAGTCCAACGCCAGGGGCGACATACATGGTCTCAGCCATGTCATCCAATAACCGGCGCAATGTGTCGTCAAACGTTGTGACAGGTTTGGCAACTTGCAGCAACACCGGGTCGGGATAGGTATAAATGTCCAATAATGCCATCGTTGCTAATTTCCCTCAGAACGAGCAAGAACAGGGGAAAGTTTATTAAAATCAATTGTTAAAAAATCCTGGGAGAGCGACACTAAAAACCGTTCGCTGATCCGCGCTGCCAATTCACATTCTTCGTCATCAGGATAGCCGGCTTCTAACTGAATGCGGTTTTTCATCATGACAATATTATTCATGATCGATTTCGCGCCAGCCACCTGTTTTTGGGTTTCTTCTTCGATACTTTCTAAGATGAGGTGAAATGCCGCAATAGAAGGGTTACATGTTTCGTACTTGGATGCAACTGTTTTTAAGGCGGTTTCAATCGCGGCATAATACATCAAGATCGCGGCGACATTCTCGCTCGTGGTATGTTGCGCCCGTAGTTGTTCACCGCGGTAGAACAGATGTTTTGCCACAACAATCAGGCGCGTCCATTCATCTGAAATCTCTTGAAATTGTTCTTCTTCCGTTGCTTCTGAGACTTCCGGCTGAAATTCTTCTTTGTACGATTCGTCCTCTTCTTTGAACATATCGCCAGAGAGACGATCAAGCTGTTGTTCGAACGGCGTAACGGTAGAAATATCTTCTCCCACCTGCATCTCGAAACGCACGCTATCAGTGATTCTAAAATCCGGAGGTTCAGGGATATTTTCTGACATGAACATTTTTTCAACGGAGTCGCTCTCTTCAGGCTCGCCAAAATTGAGTCCCTCAGAATCTAATGCGCCGAAATCGTCTTCCAGCGCAAAGGACGTGGATTCGCCGCGCTCGTCGCCTTCATCTAATGTAAACGCTGGCAATTCTTCGCCAGCAGTTTCATTCTCTGCGCCAAGGCCGAAATCTAATTCGCTGTCAGATAAATTAAGCGGTTCTATCGCGCTTTTACTCTCGCTGCTAACGGTTTCGTCAACGCCGAACTCCTCTAATTCCAGCGTGCCTAAATCGTCGTTCTCCATGCTCTCATCTAAAGAGAACGTCTCTGCTTCCTCGTCATTTTCGAGGCCGAATGCTAATTCTTCGTTCTCTTCAGGCGATTCCGGAACGGCTGCCGAGAAAGAGAAATCCATGTCGTTCTCTCCGGCGCCTTCGCTGTCGAGTCCAAGCGACCAGCCAGAAGATGCCCCCGCTGTTGCTGTTGCCTGTTCCTCAGCGTCTGCGTTGAACGAGAAATCTTCCGTTCCTTCAACGGATTCCCCTGCGCTAAAATCGGAAAAATCGAAAGAATCCTCTCCGCCGTCTTTGCTGTCGAGAAATTCGTCTAATTCCTTCAAGGCTTGTTCTTCAAGCTCTTTCAGATTAAAAAACTCAGATTCTTTTAACGTACCGGTCTGGGCGACAAGCTCTTCATTGATTTCTAATTCTTCAACCTCAACTTCGTTCCCATAGCCGATAGGTTTCGATTCCAACGTCTCTCCGCCTAAATCGGATTCCAATTCTAAAGAGTCCAATTCCTCCGAAGAGAATGAGAGGTCTCCTCCTGTGGCTTCGGTCAAATCCATTAACGAATCATCTTCCATCATTTTCAGGAGTTCTTCGTCTTCATCTTCGGCTTGTTCTTTGATTTGAGATGAAACGGTGGCGGCAGAGCCTTTTAAACGCTGTTCCATATCGTCTAACGCGATTTTTGAGATGGCTTCAAGCGTTTCCATCACGCCGACGCCTTTGGTGGCAACTGCCGGAAAATAGGCGAGTTTCCGAGGATTCAAGTCTTTATTCAGGTCTTCGATGGAGAGGATGTTTTCCATATCCCGTTTGTTATATTCAAGCACTAATGGGATATCCTCAATGCGGCGATTTTGCTCTAACAAGTTATCGCGAAGGTTCTGTAAACTGACAATATTCGCTTCACGGCGATTGATTTGAGAATCGGCGACAAAGACTACCGCATCCGCCCCTTGCAAGACGAGCTTTCGGGTTTTATTGTATTTAACCTGTCCAGGAACGGTATAGAGTTGGAACCGAAGTTTGAATCCTCCGATTTCACCTAATTTCAGAGGGAGCAGATCGAAAAAGATCGTCCGGTCTGTTTCCGTCGCCAACGAGAGCAAGCGTCCACGCTGCGCTGGCGAGATACGCTCATGGATGTATTGAAGCGATGTCGTTTTCCCGCACACTCCAGGTCCATAATAGACTATTTTGGCCGTGATTTCGCGGTTTGCGTAATTAAATAGTGCCATAGCTACATTCCTCTGAAATGCTGATAACTTTTATTGCGCCTTGCCTCCACAATGAATACAAAATTTTTGGGTTGCGGGGGTCTGGCGTCCGCATTTTTTGCAAGCAATCATCGCCGCCGCTGCCGGTTCTTCCTCTTCTTCGGGTTCTGATTCGACTTCATAATCAAATGACACATTTTCGTCGTCACTTTCCATTTCATCAAGGTCTTCCAGTCCGGCCAGATCATCAACCAGGAAGTCGCCCCCTTCGAAATCCTCATCGCCTGTCAAATCTGCGCCGAATTCATCGGAGTCATCGTCTCCGCCGAACAAATCGCCGCTTTCTTCTTCTTCAGTTTCTTCCGCAAAGGCTTGTTGTGTCAAATCGGATAGGCCGCCAAGCAACTCGTCATCTAACGAGACATCAGTCAGGTCATCCTCTTCGGAAGGCGTTGATTGTTCTATCAGAGATGCTGCTTGCGCGGTTTCTTCTGTGGTCGGCATTTCTGTGGCAGGCGTTTCTGTTGGCATGGACGGCGGTTCTGGCGCGATAACGGGGGCTGGGGCAGATTCAGGCGCTGGCGGCGTTTCCTGCCGTAACGGATTCAACAGGCGCTCAGCATCAATTGCGTGTTGATAGCGTTCGATAATTGCCTGAATTTTTTCGGTTTTCTCATTCCACAGAGCAATTTCCGTCGTCTGTTGTTCTTTTTTCTCCGCAAGAATTTGATCGGTGTATTCTCCCACTAAATGCCGCACAGTAATTTCTTCCAATTCTTCGTTGAGACGCGCGACCGTTGCTGTGAAATTTTGGCGTTGATCAAGCATATCTTGCAAGTCTTGCTCAACATCAGTCAGCAAATCAGTAAACGCATTATCCTGGAAAATAACTCGCTTGCGAGCGTTATATTCCGCGAAGAGTTTCCGATAAATCGCGTCTTTGATTTCCGGTTGATGGGATTCCAATTCTTCCACATACGCTTGAAGCGTTTTCGCTTCTCCGATCATTCCTTCGAACTCTTGCATCTGCTCATCACGCAAGCGCAAGGTCAATCCTAAGAATTCTCTCACGTCAAATTCCTCTTGCATGATTGGTTCAGGTGATTCAACAATGGGGGGGTGTTCTTCCATGTCCTGCTCAACAGGGAGCATCTCTTCCGGTTCTGCGAACGTGTCTGGCGCAGAAGGGCGTTCTGGTTCGGCGATGGCTTCACTGGGCGGTTCAGGCGTCTCGGCGGCCTCTTCATTCAAGTCAATCTGCATAGCGCTGAACTCTTCTTCCTCCGCATCTTCTTCCTGCAAATCCAAAAAGATGCCCTCAGGCGATTTTACAGGAACGTTATCCTCTTCGGCAGATTCTTCTATAGTATCTTCTTGTATGACATTGGCGGCAGGCCGCATTGAGGGTATTGGAGAAGAAACGCGAGGAGGGGTCGGGGCTTTGCCAAAATCATCTTCATGTCCTAAATCAATGACCGTATCTTCTCCCACCGCAATCACTGATTTGGCCTGCAACTCGTCGTCGTCTTCAAAAAGGTCTTCGCCAGCCTGTTCGATGTCTTTTTCCAGATCAGCGAATTCCTCATCAATGGCAATCTCTTGCTCTTCAGAATCAACCTCTTCTTGCTCGATATCTATGCCACTGATATCTATTTCCGATTCGCTATTGTCTTCTTCAGAGATATTTAATTCTTCGCCAATGGTCATCTCCTGATCAAACGACATCGCGTTGTTGTCTTGCTGAGGAATCGTAAACACTCTGGTTTCTGCACCATAACTTTCTGCCAGATCGCTGAATCCAGCATCAAGTTCATCGGGATGAACTTCGAATCGTTCGTCTTCCTCTGCGTCAGATTCAAAAGACGTTTTTTCTAAATCAAGAGACATTTCCTCTTCATCGAATGAAAATCCTTCACTGGCCTCGCCGAGGTCTAACGAAAACGAGTTGTCTTCTCCACTCGGCGTTTCGCTCTCATCTTCCATCTCGTCCTCTTCTTCGAAAGAACCCTCGAATCCTAAATCAGAGCCGTTTTTCATCAGTTCTTCTTCCAAGCCTGCGCTGAGCCCTTCGTCAAAACTGAATTCGCCAGATTGCTCGAATGCGTCGTCATCGAACTGGAGATCATCATCATCCAATGAAAGCTCGATTGTATTCTCGTCGCCTGCCAGAAGATCATCAGAGGAGGCATGACCTTCTAATGCATTTAAAATCTCAAAATCGAAATCATCATCGCTTTTTTTAAAGGGTTTTTTCCCTGGATTTTCTTTCATGGCTGTTGTTCTCCGAAAAGTTCGAACATTATCTCAATGCCACCTTTTATTCTCTAACATATTGATAACAGTAATTTTATTTGTTGTCAAGAAAAAAGTTGCCTGCGTAATTTCTCAGAATACGCGAGAATTCGCCATCTTTTCATTGCGAATATTGAGGAAATTTTTTTTAAGAACATTTTTCAAGAGAAAAATTAGACATTATCGGAAAGAAGAAAATCATTTCGAAATTCCCATCCTGGAAGGGAAAATGGATGGGGCAAATGCGTATTTCCGATAATGTCTATTGACAAACCATTATTGAAATGACACGGATGCTTCTATCGCATTATTTAATAGCATTGATCCACAGAGAACAGGGCAAGCGCAATGAATAACGCTGCCAGCCTGTCGTCTGAATGCGCTGAAATCTTGGAGGGAAATTATGTCAACACGCATACTGATCACAAATGCCGCCGCGATTGTCACGATGAATGCTGCCAACGATGTCTTCCATCGCGGTTACGTGGCGATTGATCATGGCCAGATCGAAGAGATTGGAGTCACATTATCGTCGCAAAAGCGGCAATATTTTCAAGAACACGGCTACGCTGCCATTAACGCGGAAAATAAAGTCGTGATGCCTGGTCTAATCAATACGCATCATCATCTCTATCAAACGCTGACCAGAGCCTATCCACCCGTCATGGATGCGGGATTATTCCGTTGGCTGAAAGGGCTGTATCCGATTTGGGCGCGATTGGACGAAGACGCGATCCGGTTGAGTTCTCTTGTCGGAATGGCAGAATTAGCGTTATCGGGCTGCACAACCACGACTGATCATCATTACGTTTTTCCACAGGGGATTCGGGGCGACTTGATTGATATTCAGATTCACGCAGCGCAGGAGCTTGGCATCAGATTTCATCCTTGCCGCGGAAGCATGAATTTGAGTCAGAAAGATGGTGGCCTGCCGCCAGATTCAGTCGTTCAGACCACAGACGAGATTCTGCGCGATTCAGAGCGCCTGATTGACCAGTATCACGATCCCGCTCCAAACGCGATGATTCGCATCGCGCTCGCGCCGTGTTCGCCGTTCTCTGTGACCACTGATTTGATGAAACAAACGGCGGTTCTCGCCACAGAAAAAAATGTCCGCCTGCATACGCATCTTGCGGAAACGCTGGACGAAGAACACTTTTGCCTGCAACGATTTGGCTTGCGTCCAGTAGATTACTTAGAAGAGGTTGGCTGGCTGAATTCGCGCACCTGGTTGGCGCATGGCATTCATTTTGACGCGGCGGAAATCGGCAGATTGGGCGGAGCAGGCGTTGGCGTGGCACATTGTCCGAATTCCAACATGCGTCTTGGCTCAGGCATCGCGAAGGTGACGGAACTCCAACATGCCGGTTCGCCAGTTGGAATTGCCGTAGATGGCAGCGCGTCAAATGACGCATCCCATATACTCGCCGAAGCGCGGCAGGCGATGTTATTGGCGCGGCTGGCTCGCGGCGCGGACTCAATGACTGTTATGGATACGCTGCGCATGGCGACAATCGGCGGCGCAGCCTGCCTCGGTCGAACCGACATCGGCAGCCTCGAAATCGGAAAAGCGGCGGATATTGCGATCTTCTCGCTGAATGATATCAGCTATTCCGGTGCAGGCGATCCGGTGGGCGCGCTGCTCCTCTGCCAGCCTAACCGCGTTGACACTCTTATCATTCAAGGCCGCGTCATTATTGAGCGCGGAGAATTGCTTACAATTGATTTATTGCCGCTCCTCGAAGCGCATCGCAAAAAAGCCACAATGATTCAGGCGTAAAACAACAAAATAGGCAAGGTTCGCGTGTATGCCTGCGAACCTTGCCCGCCCTTCCAATTCTTGCTTTTTCGATGCAGAAACCAGACAGAACGGATTGCGGCAATTCGTGTCTGCTGACAGGAGGAATTCTGCTTCCTGTAAACCCCTGATAATTCCTGCTTCTGTGCGTTGCGCAGTTTTCTCTATTACAGCACGCTTGACAAACCTACCATAAGATTGTATTGTTAACGTAGTTTGTAATTATGCCAATTGTGGGAAATTCGATCTTATTCGCATGATCGCGGTAGAGACTCCCCGGCGGGGCGTCTTTACGGTCATGAGGCAAATATGAGCGAATTTCCCGCAATTGATATTATTCACTCATGTTACGCAGCCGATTCGAGACGAATGACCGCACACTCCCCTCCGGGGAGGGGGTGGGGGTGGGTTCTTGACACGAGCAATCACTCACGGACGAACCCACCCCTTGCCCCTCCCAGGAGGGGAATTGT
>DF820462.1:82848-120923 GCA_000739515.1 Candidatus Moduliflexus flocculans | reverse complement strand
CACCCCTTGCCCCTCCCAGGAGGGGAATTGTCGGCGGCGCTGCGTAACATCAGTTATTCAGGAGTGCTAACGCGTGCGTGCTTTGGCAGCGCGACGAAGTCGTGCCAGGGAAACTGTGAAATCGCCTATTTTGACGGCCAAAACAAATGGTGGCATTCTTGAAAAACCTGAAGAGTTGTTCGCGTGTTCGTCCATGATGTTTTTAAGCGTTATTTGTATTGACACAATACGTTGTAGTCAGGGAAAAGCTGTCAGACACCTTGAATCTGACAGCTTTGTCCATAACGTTCTGTGTCAATACACCTATTATTTAATACTGTCGTTTGTTTCGGAATAATGATGAGTGTTTTCTGATGCAACCGCTGTTAACAAAGGAGTGGTCGGTATGTCTAAAATAGCACGTATATTGCTGCTGATTGTCGTATGTATGGGATTGGCCTGGAGCCAAAATGGTTGGGCTGTTGACCTGCCATCAACCGCCACCAAAGATGCGGATCTCTCATCAGTGGCGCTCACAAAAGCGAAAGCGCTTCTTGCCTCACAGAAAGAGACGTTGACGAAACAATTAGAAACAGATACGGCTCTGGGCGAGGAAGAAAAAGCATCAGTCTCCACATTATTGGCAACGGTTGAACAACAATTAGAGACGCTTGTTAATATTGATATCTATTTTGTTGACGAAAGTTCTGCGGGCGAGGCATTTGATGAGGTTGCCGGATTCTATAAAGGCAAATTAAACAATTTCACCGAACTCGGGAATGATGAATTGGCCACATTACTCGATACCCCGGTGGAAATTATGCCGCAGGCCACCAAAGATTCGTTAGAGCAAATGATTAACGACGGGAGCGCCCGCGCAGCGGCTGGAACCACGGACAAGACGCGCGTCAGCGTGATGACGTTCTATATGAATCCAGACACATTCGAATTGATTCACCAAACGACCATTGTTGTGGCCACAACAAAATAATGTCACGGCTGCTGTCATGACAGGAAATGGCTGCGTTTTCCTGTCCTGACGCGGCATTCTGATTTTTTCGAACGCATGAGAGTACAACGCCAATTATGCCTTCTGACATTGTTCGCGAGTTGCCTGTTCTGTTTGCCGCACTCCGTCAGCGCCCAAAGCGTGACAACTCGTCCGGCGCGCGAATATGTGATTAGCGTTGGCGATGCCCTCGATATTTTGGTGTGGGGATTTCCTGAATTTTCCTTAAAAAGCGCTGAAGTGCGTTCAGACGGCAAGATCACGCTGCCGATGTTGGGAGATGTGCAGGCGGCACAGTTGACAACGACAATGTTGAAAGCGAGATTAGTCAGCCGAGAGTTAATCGGAAAATATGTCACGAATCCGAACATTACGATTACGGTTGTGCGGTCAAGCGGACAAATTGCGTTCGCGATTAACGGCCAGGCGCGCATGGTGCCGCGTGGCGCAACGATCAAGCAGGTGCTTGAACTGTATATCCCAACCCTGCCCTCAGACGCTACGTCGAATCTTTCCGCGATCAAGGTGCTTGGCGCAGACGGAGAATTTGTGGTGGATTGGAACGCATTGAGCGCAGGCAAAGCGCCTGGAATGGATTTTCCACTGGAATGGGGAGATCAAATCATCATTGCGTCTGCTGAAGCGACAGGTTTGCCGACGTTTCCAACGGGGACTTCTGTTGAAGCGCCTCAAACCATCACATTTACTCGCGAAGAATTAGTGAATCAGCTTAAGGACGCCCCGCAAGAGATCATCGAGATGTTGCTGTCGCTCGCCTCGCCAACAGAAGATGGGCGTTATCTCCTTGCGCGTGCCGATCTTTCAGAGGAACAACTCCAGCAAATCGGGGAAGAGAGGCTTGCGCGTCTTTTTCCGCCGACGCCATCAGCATTTACGGTGTTTACTGATCTGCTATTGCTTGGGATTGCGGTAGATTTAACCGCGCCGAATGGCGTGGTTGCCTATTTAGCCCATCCCGTTTCGGGAAAAAACGACATCCCGAAAATTGGTCGTTTTGTTGAAAAAGCGCTCATCGAAGAAGGCAGCATGCCCGAAGAAGATATTATTCTTCAGGAAATTGATGATGTCACGCGCAGTGTGATTGTAAAAAAAGGCGAGGAATTACAAAAAATTGAAATGGCCGTGTCACCCAGCCAACTCCGGCTCTCTGGCATTCGCAAAGAGCAAGCGCGTCGAACGATCTCGTTTTCAAACTTGCCCAAAACGCCAACAAAGAAGCCCATTAAATGGAGCTTTCAACAAGGAGATACCCTTCCTGATGGTGCGAAAATTGTGCAAGTGACGGATGATTGGGTGCTTTTACAACGAGAGGCGGCCTTTGAATTGCTGTTATTGCGTGATTCCTATCAGCGCGCTGCCGTTGCTCAAGCCGTTCAGACGACGTTCTCATCTCCTTCCGAAAAAGAATCTGGCGAAATGAAAGCCTCCCTTCCCATTCAGAATGGAAATCTTCCTCCAGAAATGCTTAACGCGCTGCCGAAACCTCTACACGCCTTAAATACGTTCAGTAACGTATTTTTTGCGACTCCAATAATCCAATAACTGATTTCTTGTTCTAAAAATCTGTTGACAAGCAGCAGCGACATCGTTACAGTTTCAAACATCGAGAAGACGCCACAGAAACTGTTGTAAACAGTCGAGTCCGCGGAAACTGGGAACGAAGCTTGCCTGAGATGTGAGGGATGCGTTGTGGAAAGCACGGAATATCTTGTCACAGAAGAAGTAAAATTCAATGTCTTGACGGAGGTGTGCTCGTTTTTGAACTCCGCCATGCCATACGACCAACAATTAAACGCCATCGTTGAAGCGGCGAATAAATTGCTTGGAGTCCAAAACAGTTCGCTTATTCTCTGGGATGAACAGACGCAATTGCTTCATTTTCACGTTGCCACCGGAGAAAAAAGCCAGGAACTGAAAGGGGTGACGATGCGTCGCGGCGAGGGAATTGCCGGATGGGTTGCGGAACATGGCATTCCGGTTGTTGTGCCAGACGTGACCAAAGATTCGCGCTATAACCCCAAAATCAGCGAGATTTTGCATTTTGACACTCAGACGATTCTCTGTGTGCCAATTCGAGTTCGCGACATGGTGATTGGCTCTTTCGAAGCCGTCAATCGAACGGATAAACGCGCATTCGAAGAGCGGGATATCCCGCTGTTATCAGCCTTTGCTTCGTTTGTCGGCATTGTCCTTGAAAACTCGCGAACCCGCTATTCTTATGAAGAAAGCCAACGCGAGCTTGAGCGGCTTGTGCAGTCCAAGAGTTCCGAAGTTGACATCATCAATCGCGATCTGACCCTGAAAACACAACGCATGGCGCTTACCACGAAAATCATCTCGCTGATCAATTCCAACCGCAGCATGGATGATATTCTGATCGAAGTTGCCAAACAATTGCAGCGGTTGATTCCCCTTGATTACGCAACCGTAGCGCTGCTTCAAGAGAACGAATTGCTGCTGCGCGAACTCCTGCCGTTTTCGGAAACGCTGATTCCTGATGGGTTGCGTATTCCGTTCGACGAATCGGTCATCAAATATGTTGTTCAGTACAAACGTTCCATTTTCCATAATCGTCCGCGTTGGTATCGGTGTTTTTTAGAACAAGGCCGCTTTTTGGAGACTCAGTTGAGCACCATGCTCTGCATACCAATCGTCGCGTCTGATTCGGCGGTATTAGGCACGTTGAACCTCGGCTGCATCGAAAAACATTCATACGAAAAAGAATCCGTAGATATTGTGACATTTATTGCCAAACAGTTAGGAGTTGCGTTCGAGCGTTTTACACTTCGAAGTTCGTTGGAAGAGGTGAATCAAAAGTTGAATGAAAAAACCTTCGAACTGCGTCGAAACCTGATAAAGATGGGAGACGCGAATCTTCGCCTGTTTAATACTCAACAGGAACTGCGAGAGAAAGATAAGCGCATGAATGCGCTCTTGCAAGAGGTGCAGCGCAAAAATGAGGAATTGCAGGAGACCCTGGCCGAACTCAAAGAAACGCAAACACAATTAGTTCAATCGGAAAAAATGGCGTCATTAGGGCAATTAGTGGCCGGAATTGCGCATGAGTTGAATACCCCGGCAGGCGCGATTAAAGCGGCCTCCGAGATTATTCCCGATTATATTCAGAAGACGTTTTTCGCCTATGAAACCGCCGTACACGCCGGAATGACCGTCGAGCATCGCCAGCAGCTTCTTGCGTTAATCGAACGGATGATCGTCGTTGCAAAAGACCATCAACGGCGAACAACATCGTCTATTCGGGAACAAAGCAAGCAGTTGTTGGACGTGTTGACAGAGCGAGGCATTCGAAATGCCCGCTCAATTGCGAAGGATATTGCCCGATGTTATCTTGATGATGAGTTGGAATCATTGTTAAAATTATTCAGCGAGTACAGCGTGCCGTTAGTCATGGATGTCTTAAATAATTGCAGCCGGGTGTTGGTTTCTTCGCGAGACAATCAGTTGAGCGTTGAAACAATTTCAAAAATCGTGCGCGCCTTGAAGTCATATTCGTATTTAGATCAATCCCAGGAACGAGTCGTAGATTTAAATGACGATATTGAAAATACGCTGACAATTTTACATAGCCAGATTCCTGAAAATGTTTCGATTATCAGAAATTTCGGCGATCTCCCGAAAATCCAATGTTTCGGCAGCGAACTCAATCAGGTGTGGACGAATACCATTCAAAATGCCCTGCAAGCGCTTGAAGGCTCGGGAGGAACGATCACTATTGAAACCTCTGCGCTGCCCGATATTATTTCTGTCAAAATTATGGATAACGGCCCTGGCATTCCGCAGGAAATTCAAGAAAAAATTTTTGATCCATTTTTTACCACAAAACGTGGAAAATCTACTGGATTAGGGCTGAGTATTACTCAGCAAATTGTAGATAAGCATCATGGATTTATTCGTCTCGATTCTGTGCCAGGAAATACGTCGTTCGAAATCGTGCTGCCGCAGCAAGGAATCAAAGCTCCCCCGCTCAAAAAGAAAAGTAGTTTGATCGCCGTCGAGGCATTATAACGGATATTGTTGGGTGTGTATATCCACGTCATCTCTAAACCTGAAATTACATTTCTGGTATTGCGATTATATTTCTGACATACGACGCAATTCTGATATAATTCTTCCGATGTTATTGCCGCAATCTGCAAGGAGAATCTGGGTAAACAATCGTATAATGTATTGATTCTATGCAGGTTATCCGGTCTTTAAAGTTTTTTAAACTCTCAGAAATCCAGACTTGGCATGTACTTTGATATAATAACAGTACATGACGCACAAACTGATAATAAGTTTTTTACACTTCTCCGGGAACTTGAAGTTGCATGGGTGATCTGAAGTTATGATGCGCGTGGGTGCCCTCCTCCTCCCTCTCGCATCGGTTCCCCTGTTTCCCCTCCGGATCTCTCGTCAATAGGAGAGTTTCCCGGTTTGTCCTGTAGTCTCCGGTATGCGGCAAGAATCTCCCCTGTTTCTTGCAAGCAGCCGGAACTACGGGAATGAGCCTATCATGAAATCATATTTTACATCTATTTTGTGGCGGTGTGTTTTTATTGCGAGCGTGTTATCGGCATTCCTGCTGACTGGTTGCGAAGAAGATGATCGCGAGACATCTCCAATTTTACCAGGACAAGTAGCGATATTGCAAGTAACAATCAATCCCGACCCCGTCTATCAGGGCTATGAAAATAAGTATCGTTATACGATAACAGTGAACGAAACCAATGGCGTGGGCGCGACGATTACCTCGATGAAGGTTGAGCGAATTGATAGCGGCGGCACATCATTTGATTCGGATAATTACGATGAAGGAGAAGTTGCAGATACTTTCGGAGATTCATATATTCAACCATACGGGCAATTAGCAACGTATGTTGTCCATGAATGTTATCAATGTGTATATGAACGTTGGTTGCTGCGTTATGAAGATGATTTAGGCAATAAGCGCGAAATGTCGGCGACCGTCACCATGATGCCTCGCTGATGAGGAATGATTGTTTCCCCAACGAACGTGACATTTCTACTGATGGCAGCCCTGTTAGAATTTTCTATTCTGGCAGGGCTGAACTATCTTATTCAATCCAACAAACTTCCGCCTTGCCGCGCCGTCTGATTGCAAGAGCGCGTCTTGAAAGAACCCTTCAAACAGTCAGATGTCCCGCAAGTCATTAAGCTGCCCTAAAAATTTCTTGTGTTTTTTTCCGAAAGAACGATGAAAGAAATGAGATTCATGAGAAGAAAACGTGTCCTTTTCAACATCAGGGGATCAGAGAATATGTTCGAATTCTATAAGAAAACATTCATAAGGCTCTCGCTGGCGACGATAACGGTGAGCATGTGCTGGGTCGTTACGGCAATGGCAGAGGAAGCGCCGACACAAGAGCCTGAAGAACTCCCTCTGTTCGAAGAGATCCCGGTCGTCGTCACCGCCTCTCAAAAGCCAGAACGCATTACTGCCGCACCTTCGATTATTTCTGTCATTACTGAAGAAGATATTGAGCGCATGGGCGCGCGCACGATTACCGATGTATTGCGCACGATTCCGGGCATAGATATTGTCAGAGATACCTTCGGCGTCTCGCAGATTGTTGTGCGCGGTTTGGGGATCAAAGGCACGTCTGGGGATTCGGCAGGAGTAAAAATTCTGATTGATGGGCATGCGTTGAACGATCCGTTTACCGGCGGAGCAACCAAATATTACGATGACCTGTCGCTGCTGAATGTCCGGAGGATCGAAGTGATTCGCGGCCCGGCTTCGGCTATTTACGGCAGCAATGCCTTTGTCAGTGTTGTGAATATCCTGACGAAACACGCGCAGGAAATTAACGGAATTGAGACCGGGATGGAAATCGGTTCGGATCACACGTATCATCCAACGTTTCTCATCGGAAAAACCGTAAACGATCTTGAGCTCGTGTTATCTGCCGACTATTTAACGACTGATGGCGCGAAGCTCTCAATGGCAGCCGATACCGCGAGTATTTTTGATGAGCTTTCTGGCGCTGAAGGATATCTGCCAGCGTCTCTTGCGCCGGGGACGTATCGCGACACCAGGGAAAAGCTTGATCTGTCGTGGAAATTCAATTGGAATGATCTTGCGTTTACGGGAAAAATATTGGAGAAACAGACCGGACCGTTTTTAACCGATTGGTACATGTTGAATGATGCCTCGTCAGAAGATATGACCCATGTGTACGCTGAATTCGCGTATGATCGCTATCTCACAGAGCGAGTCGAATTCGACACGCGGGCGTATATGGACTTTTTTGAATTGACGCGAAACCAGGAGGTGGCTCAAGGGCTGACCATCTTGAGTGAAGATCAGTGGATAACCTACCCTGATGGGCTGATTCTCGATGCGTATGAGAAAAGCCAACGCTTCGGTGCTGAAGCCAGATGGCATATTCGCCTGTCTTCGCGGAATGACCTCACGATCGGCACGGCGTATGAATATTTTCAGGCGAGCAATCTGGAGATTCGAACGAATGTTGATTCGCCAGACACGGTGCAAGATATTACAAATATCTATCCAAATTTTCAAAATGCGTCCTATCAGCATTTTTTCTCCATGTTTGCTCAGGATAGCTGGCGAATTCATCGCGACATTGATGTGACGCTTGGCATGCGCGGCGATTATTTCAACGATTTCGGCGGGATTTTCACGCCGAAAGTTGGCGTGACCTATGAGCCGAATCGCAGCAATTTGAATTTTAAAGCGTTGTTCGGTTCAGCGTTCCGCATTCCTTCTTTTGGCGAAATGTTGCTGGCGTTCGATAATGAGGATGAAGACCTTTCCGACAATTTGATTCTCGAAGAATTGCGCACGTTCGAAATCGGAGTCGGCTATAAGCCGGTGGATTGGTTTATTGGCGAATTAAATTATTTTTATTCAGACATCAATCAACTCGTTCAGATTTCCAAAGGCGATGATACCGGGAGTTATCCCATCGGCACGACCAGGATTTACAATAATATCGGCGGAATTGATACGCAAGGGATCGAGGCTGAAATCCAGGGCACATATCGGCAGGAAATTCAGTTAGGCATCCATCCGCGCGCATTGGGCACCTCCTTCCGCATGAACTATTCGTATGTTGACGCGCAAGATACAACAACGCACGCGCCGGTGCCATATATTCCTCATCACAAAGGGAATGTCGGTCTCGGTCTCTTGTTAGAAGCGTCGAAAGAAACGGGGACATCGTCGAACTCCCTCTTTCGCCTTTTTAACGATGAACTCTCGCTATTTTTTAATGTGCTGCTGCTCGGCGAACGGGCGCGCCTTGAAAATGATACGCGGTCTCCATTGCCAGGGATCGCCATTTGTGACCTCACCTTTACCGCGCACGAGATCTTTCGCCATAACATCGAATTTTCAGTGTCCGCGAAAAATTTATTCGATCAAGACTATCGAGATCCTGCGCCGGTTCTGGTGACGTTGCAAGGCCTTGAGACATCTCTTTCCGATATTCCGAATCCGGGACGAATGATCTTTGCGGAAATTCGCGTAAAATTTTAAGGGTTGCTGGCATGGAAATGAGGAACTGGCTGCGAATGATTCTGGTGGGCTTCTGGCTGTTGGCAACGTGCACTGGCATGGCAAAAACGGTCGTCGCTGAAGATGCGCCTGCCATCGTGATTATCCAGCCGCGCAGCGTTGCCGCCTATCAAGACGCCGTACAAGGGTTTTTACGCCATCTCCGCCTTCTGTCGCCGACCCGATTTAACATTATGATTTTCGAAGAGCCTGCCGGGCTGTATAACGTGCTTGACGCTGACACGGAAACCGCCGTCGTTCGCTCCGATATTCGCCTGATTGTGACGATCGGGAGCAGCGCCACGCTTGATATTGCGCAACATATTCATGATATTCCGATTCTCTTTTCAATGATGTTAGACCCGGAACGGCTTCCGCAGAATCAAGCGAATGTGACAGGCGTATCATTGCGCATTCCCTCCAGCGTACAATTCCAGATGATTATGAGCATGTTGCCGACGGCGAAACAGATCGGCATCATTTATGATGCGCAAAAAAATGCGACCATCGTGCAGCATCTTATGGAAGAGGCGAAAACGGTCAACCTCAATATCAAGCCGTTTCCCGTCACGTCGCAAAAGGAAATTCCAGACGCGATGGATCGCCTGAAGAAAGACGCCGATGTTTTATTGGGGATCGTGGATAGTATGATATACACATCGCAAACAGCGGGAGTGATGATCCGCTATGCGATCAAACATAAGATTCCCTTTATCGGGATATCGTCATCGTATGTCAAAGCCGGAGCCTTGTGTGCGTTAGATGTCGATCCAGTTGACATCGGGCGTCAGACGGCAGTCATTGCCCAACGGATTCTTGCTGGCGCACCCATCGCGAATATGGCGGCAGAGTCTCCGGAAAAACTCGATCTCGCCGTCAATTTGCGCACCGCCGATATTATTGGCGTCACCATCCCGAAAGCGATCCGAGACAAGGCCAGTCTTCTTTATGAATAATGGGAGAGAAATGTGTTCCAACGAATCAGCCTGAATCAGATTTTTACGCTGTTGCTCATCCTGTTGATGTTAGGCGTTATCAGCGGCATGACCTGGTTTTTTTACCATCAGGAACGCATGCTGATGTTTCGCGAACTTCAACGGCATGGGTTTTCGCTGGCGGAAAACCTGGCATATAACGCCGAATATGGCTTGTTGTTTAAAGACAACGATCTGCTGGAAAAATTAGCGGATGGCGCCATGCAGGATCGCGATGTGCTTTTTGCGATTTTAGTGGATGAACAGGGCGACATGCTGGTGGAAAAATCGCTCCAAAGCATTCCGGAACTTCGAAAAGCCGTTATTCAGCGCATTCACGAGATTATGAAAGATACTCCTTCCGTCCCATTCACGGCGCATTCCGATCAGATGTATCAAATCTTTATCCCGGTGTTCGTGCCAACAGTCGAGAAAGATGCCGGCGGTACGCCGAATGCCGCTCAGGCTGACGATCCAATTCAACCTCAGGAAACGCAGCCCCGCGAAACGCTAGGCATGGCCGTTGTTGGCATCTCATTCGACCGCGTCAATGACGAATTAAAAGATATTCAAAAGCAGGTCATACAATTGGCGTTTCTTGTCTTAGGCGTCGCAATTGTGGTTTCCAGGCTGCTGGTCGAGATGATTGGACGCCCGATTGAACGGTTAGTCGCTGGCACGCATCGCATCGCAAGGGGCGATCTCTCACGAGAAGTGCAAGTCGGTTTTCCTCGTGAGATCGGTGAATTAGCGCAATCCTTTAATCACATGATGGCCGATTTGGATGCCTCGCGCAAAGAATTGGAATTCGCGGCACAAACCCTTGAACAGCGGGTGCATGACCGCACGCAGGAAATCGAAGAAAAAAATCTCCGCCTGACTGAATTGGTCGAAACAATGAAGCGGATGCAAGACCAACTGATTCATTCCGAAAAAATGGCGTCGCTCGGCCAACTTGTCGCTGGGATCGCCCATGAAATCAACAACCCGGTCAACTTTATCTCCGCGAATATCACGCCGTTAAAACAGTATGTGCAGGATTTGAAGACGCTGATTTTCGAATACGAGCAGCGTTTTCAAGAAGAAAGCGCAACGGATGAGGCGATTGTTCGCATCAAACGCGAGATTGAGTTCGACTTTCTCGTTGACGATCTCGACGTGTTGATTCAGGATGTCGAAACCGGCGCGACGCGCATCAAACACATCGTGCAAGACCTCCGCAACTTCTCGCGGCTCGACGAAGCGGAACTCAAAACGATTGATCTGCATCAAAGCCTTGACACGACGCTGAATCTGTTAGGCCATATCTATGAAGGCCGGATTACTGTTCATAAAGACTACGGCGACCTGCCGCTGGTAGATTGTTACGCCGGGCAGTTAAATCAGGTCTTTATGAATATCCTCGCCAATGCGGGGCAGGCAATTGCTCAAAAAGGAAACGTCTGGATTACGACCCGTTTGCAAGGTTCATACGTTTCGATTACGATTCGAGACGATGGCGCAGGCATTCCGGACGACGTACTGCCGAAAATCTTTGATCCGTTTTTCACCACGAAAGATGTCGGCGAAGGCACAGGGTTAGGGTTATCGATCTCGTATGGCATTATTGAAAAACATCGCGGCGAAATCACCGTCAGCAGCAACGTCGGCGAAGGGACGGCATTTACGATCACGATTCCGCGCAATCCATCAGGAACACAACGATGAACAGACATAAAATTTTGTATATTGACGACGATGCCGAAAATTTGCGCACTTTCAAGCGCTTATTTCGAAAAGATTATGAGATACTGCTCGCAGAATCAGGCGAAGAGGGGCTGCAATTGCTCCAGGAACACGCGCCAATCAGCATCATCATCACCGACCAGCGAATGCCTGAAATGACCGGCATCGAATTTCTGGATCAAAGCATTCGCCTTTCTCCCGATTCCATTCGCATGATCTTGACCGGGTTCACGGATGTGCAAGCGCTGATTGACGCGATCAACACCGGGCGCGTGTATCGCTATATCACGAAACCCTGGGACGAACAAGAACTCTATGTCACGCTGAAACGCGCGGTTGACAACTATGAGTTGAAGATACGAAACACGCAATTGATCAATGACTTGCAGCGAAAACATGAAGAGTTAGAACAGTCGTATCTGCAACTGCAAGACGCGCAGGAAAAACTGATTCAGGCCGAAAAAATGGCCTCGATTGGACGACTGGCGTCGCGCATCGCCCACGAACTCCGCAACCCGATTCAAGGCATTAAAATGGGGCTGGAATTGCTGCGGCACGATGTCTCCGACATGCCAGAATGCTCGACGTTTCAACAGACTTTTGACACCAACATTCATCATATCAATGCCGAAATTACCTCAGTTGAGCGCATCGTCAAAGACTTGCTGGAATATGCGCGGGACATGAAATTCGAATTTTCTGAAACCGATCTGAATGGCGTGATTTCCGGGGTCATCTTCAATATGAAAGAGCGGCTGCAAGAGGCCGAAATTACGGTGGAAACGCATTGCGGCGAGATCGGCGCGATGACCGCCGACGGCATTCGGCTGCGGCAAATGATGCTGAATTTCGTGCAAAACAGCCTTGAAGCAATGGAATTCGGCGGGACGCTGACGATTGCAACGACGCTGGCCGACGAGAATTTAATTCAATTAACGGTGCAAGATACCGGCAGCGGCATGACGCCAGAGCAGCAGCAGCGCATCTTCGAGCCGTTTTTTACGACAAAAGAAAAAGGCGTGGGGCTTGGCATGTCCATCGTCCATCGCATTATCGAAGCTCATCACGGCGCGATTGACGTAAAAAGCGAGCGCGATCATGGGACGCTGTTTACAATTTTGCTGCCTCGCTATCAAGATGATTCAGAAGACAGGGCGGCGTGATTTCATCGCAGGAATTCGAATTTTCGCTTGACGAAACTGCGTGCCGTCGCTATAACAGATGAAAGAAACAGGCACGAGGGAGCGCTCCCGATATTTCCAACGCTGAACAGTCGAAAGAACGTGAATTATGGCAAACGATCAAGAGAAAGACCGGAAAAATTCTCAAGAAGAACCCGGAAAAAAACCGAAAGAATCCTCTTCTCCTTCTCCAATTTGGCTATTGCTGCTATTGCTGGTCGGAGGAATCGCCGCATACTATTTTCTGCATTTCGAAGGGGAAACAATGTTGTACAGCGAATTTAAAACGGCGCTGAGACAAGGAAAAATTCAGCGCGTCTTCATTGGTGAAAGCGCGATTACCGGCGAACTGAAACGCACGAATGAGAAAAAAGAACCGATCCGGTTTACCACTCCGAAAATAAACGATCCCCAACTTCTGCAAGAACTCGAAGCGCAACAGATTCAGTATTCTGGCAAAGACGGCCATTCCTGGATCGCGAATTTCGTGACGTGGGGATTGATTCTACTGATCGGCGTGATGATTCTGCTGTTGCTGTTTCGATGGGTTGGCCCTGGCAGCAGCGTCATGGCGTTTGGTAAAAGTCGCGCCAGATTTTACGAAGAAGATGAAATCAAGATTTCTTTCAATGACGTGGCCGGGATTGACGAAGCGAAAGAAGAACTGATGGAAATCATCGAATTTCTGAAAAAGCCTGAAAAATTCACCAGTCTCGGCGGCAAAATTCCGAAAGGTGCGTTGCTTGTTGGCCCGCCGGGCACCGGGAAAACGCTTTTAGCGAAAGCCGTTGCGGGAGAAGCAGGCGTGCCGTTTTTGAGCATCAGTGGTTCGGCCTTTGTCGAATTATTCGTCGGCGTCGGCGCGTCGCGGGTGCGCGATCTGTTCAGTCAGGCGGAAAGTAAAGCGCCGTGCATCATTTTTATTGACGAACTGGACGCGCTGGGCAAATCGCGCGGCATGGGAGCAATGGGCGGGCATGACGAGCGCGAGCAAACCTTGAATCAATTGCTTGTCGAAATGGATGGCTTCGACAGTCGGCATGGCGTGATTATTATGGCGGCCACGAACCGGCCTGAAATTTTAGATCAAGCGCTGCTCCGTCCGGGACGTTTTGATCGTCAAATCTTTGTGGATCGGCCTGATATTTTAGGGCGCGAGCAAATATTGGAAGTCCACGCCAAAGATGTCAAATTGGCCGAAGGCGTGGACATGAAAACGATAGCGGCGCGAACCCCTGGTTTTGTCGGCGCAGACCTCGCGAACGTGATTAATGAAGCGGCCTTATTAGCGGCGCGGCGCGATAAGCAGGCGGTGGACATGAGCGACATGGAAGAAGCGATTGACCGCGTTGTCGCCGGCCTGGAAAAGAAAAGTCGCGTCATGACCAAAAAAGAAAAAGAAATCACGGCGTATCATGAAGCCGGGCATGCCCTCGCCGCCACGTTTCTGCCGAACGCGACGCCGGTGCATAAAGTCTCAATTATTCCGCGTGGATTTGCGCTCGGCATCACGATGTTTCTCCCCACTGAAGAACGCTATGTGATGACGAAATCGGAATTGCTCGACCGGATCGGCAGCATGTTGGGCGGGCGAATTGCGGAAGAATTAATTTTTCAGGAAATCACGAACGGCGCGCGCGACGATTTGATGCGAGCGAC
This sequence comes from Candidatus Moduliflexus flocculans, assembly GCA_000739515.1. GTDB lineage: Bacteria > Moduliflexota > Moduliflexia > Moduliflexales > Moduliflexaceae > Moduliflexus > Moduliflexus flocculans. Next base: position 106,832 of record DF820462.1, on the reverse strand, counting down.
CGACATCGCCCGCATGATGGTCAAAGAATACGGCATGAGCGACACACTCGGCCTGGTCACCTTTGAAAGCAATTATTCGTCGTTTCTGGAAGGATACGGCTATAACGACGCGCAGCACAGCGACCAGACGGCCTATCAAATTGATGTGGAAGTCAAGCGGATTATGGATGAAACCTATGTCCGCGTCCGCGTCATTCTTCAGGAACATCTCGACCTGCTGAACGCCTTAGCGCAGGTGCTTTTGGAAAAAGAAGTGATCGAACGCGAAGAATTCGACCAGATTATCGGAAAAACGACGTCTTCTGCTTTGCTGGAGACGTAAGGTTTACAACGGGTTTGAAATAACGATCGCGTTTTTTGAGACCATCGCTCAAGGCAATTCAGCGCTAATCGGTCATGCCTCAGTCACCACGCTTGTAAGAGGCGGCTTTAAAAGTTGGCTGCTTCAGGAGTGCGGAATCTTGATTTCGTGTGTTAATCAGGTACATCACGATACGCCACTCCTGGCAGTTTGCCAGTCAATGCGAACATGTATCCATGTTAATGTATCGGAGACTTATTCATCATCCATTCGTTATATCTCGACGAACAAGGCTGTTCGTTCCTACGTAAATAGTGTCGAGAAAACATTGAAAAAAACGCCACTTATCACATTTAAGATGTAAATTCTTGGATAAAAAATGCTTGACCAAAAATACTAAATGTATTCCCTAATCATTTCGATTAAACAGAAAAGGTAAAATTTTGTCGAAATAACGAAGTAAGAGGTAAACCTGAAAGGCTATCTGTCACAACGTATAGCCTGAGGAATAATGAGGTTGAATTATGCGAACAAAATGGATACTGTTTTGGATGTTGTGTCTGGTCTTGTCTCTGTTGGGATGCGAAAAAAAACCGTCATCGACTCCGCAGCCGACGCCGACTCCCGATGCGCCTGTTGTCTCTCCCACGCCTACGCCCATATCAGCGACGCCGCAGCCGATTCAAAACTTAGCGCCCTTTCATAAAGCGACGAATCAAAAATTTCGTGTCGCGATTTTGGAAAGTGGCGAATGGTATGGTTATCCTGAGAATTTTTTAGGCATTTTGAATGCCTTGATGGATTTGGGCTGGATGAATAAAATCACCTTTTCCGCAGAGGCACAAAAAACGATTGTTGGTATCCTCAAAGAGTTAAACAGCCAATCGTATAGTGATTATATTGAATTCCCGCAGGATATGTATTTCTCCTTTAATTGGGATGAAAAAAATGCGAACGATCCCTTATTTCAAAAGATTATCACGCAAGGTAAAAATCTTGATGCGATAATCTCCTTTGGCACCGCGTCCAGCCGCGCCGTCACGGCCTCAGCAACATTCGATATTCCCGTAATTGTCACTGCGGTATCGGATCCGGTGAAATCCGGTATTATCCAATCGGTAAATGATTCTGGCAAAGACTACGTCACCGCATTTTGTGATCCTGAACGTTTTGTTCGACAAATCCGCTTGTTTTATGACGTGATCCAATTTAAAAAGCTGGGTATTTTATATACAGATAGCACGGCAGGTAAAACGTATGCAGCATTAGATGATGTGATGGCGATAGCCAAAGAAAAAGGCTTCGAAGTCGTGAGTAATACCAATTTGATCGAAGAAGATAACGATCCGAAAGCACCAGAACAATATATCGCCGCTTTAAAGGAGTTAGCTCCCAAAGTTGATGCGATTTATCTCACGATTCAGGCTGGCTTAACATTGCAAAATTTACCGCAGATTCTGCCGATTATTGAAACGAATAAGTTACCCAGTTTTGCGATGGAAGGGTCAAGCTATGTGAAACATGGCGTTTTGTTTAGTATTTCAGCATATCAACTGTCCGCCGTCGGCGAATTTAATGCCAAAAATATGATCCGGATTTTTCAAGGCACAACGCCGCGCAAGCTGAATCAAATTTTTAGTATTACCCCTCGAATTGCGATTAATTTAAAAGCCGCCGGACGTATTGGCTACGATGTGCCAGTGGATATTTTAGGGAGTTCCGATGAAGTCTATACCGAGATTGAACCAGTTCCGTCGAGCCCTGTGAACCCATAAAGTGCGCAGACGTCTTACCGCTAAATCCCTCTCTGTATCGAAAGAGAGGGTTTTTTTCTTCAGACTATGAGCACGAGCGGTCGCAAGCATTTAAAAACGCCGAAAGGGAAATTGTATGCTCAAAAGAAGGCAGATTCTGAAACTTGTTGTTGGCGCCGTAATTGTGTTATTGTTGGCACTCATGCTGAATTCCGCTCTTAGTATCTCTTCTTTTGAAAAAATATATCGGCTGTCGTTGATTGCGAAGTATCAAATTGTGGCCGGCGAAATAAAACGGAATATCGAAACTGCGCTGAATCTCGGCAAACCGTTTGAAAATTTCCATGGGATGGAGCGGATCTTTCAGCCCATCTTGGAGCAGGAACCCACCCTCCAAAATATTCTCATCACGCGTCCTGATGGCACAATTCTGTATAGCCCCCAGACGAACCTGATTCAAACCGCGATTCCGGTCTCGCCGCAGCCCAATTTTGCCATCAAGAGCACCGCCGAGATATTGGAAAATGCTGTAATCCGTCAGGGACAATGGTATTATGTGGCGCTACCGATCTATGTTCAAGATCAGGAATGGGTGGGGAACGTCTATCTTCAATTCGCCCAACATGTGATTAATCAGCAGATTTACCAGATGTTGATAAATCGCAGTAAATATCTGGGCATCGTGTTGGGGCTGACCATCATCCTTTTACCCCTCCTGTTATGGCTCGTCTTTTGGCTTGATTCCTATAAAGCGCCAGATCAATCACGCAAGGTTTCTCTGCGCAATAAAAGTTTCGCAACGATTATTATGGTACTTATTATCTCTCAGGCCACGTATACGTATCTAAATACACAGTATTTTTCCCAACGCTATGTCGCGATGGTACAGGCGAATATTGCTACGATTGCCGAATTATTGAAAGATAATATTGATAATCTTTTAAAAATTGGTCTTCCTCTCAATCGTTTAAAAAAAGTTGAAGTCCTTTTACGTGATATTGCCCGTAATATTCCCGAATGCCAGGAAATCAAAATTACGAATATGACGGGAGAGTTACAGTATTTAGCGACAAAAGACCAAATTGCCAGCATTGTTGATCCACATTTTATCCCTGAACGGCTGGATTTGGAGCATTTGCCGTTGCACTACCAGATTCCGTTAGTTGGCAGAGATGTCAGTCCCGAGGGACTGGCAGTGTTTATGATTAATCTGCCGCTGATTGATACGAAGAATCGGGAACTAATGGTGGATTCATTGACTGTGATTGCGATTTCGTTACTATTAAGTTTTGAGATACTATTGTCGTTTTTTATTACGATAGACCAGGGCATCCAGTCTGAAGCGGAAATCCAAACCAGCAATAATTATGAACTGATCCGCCCCATCGCATTTATGTTTTATTTTGCTGATGCGATTCCAATGTCATTTCTTCCACTATTTATCAGGACGATGTATGAAAAACAACCGAACAGCATTTTGGGTCTCTCAAAAGATGTGATCTTAGGGTTGCCAATTTCAGCCTATTGGCTGGCTGTGGCGATTTTTCTGCCACTGGCTGGTTGGCTGTTAGGTAAATTTCCCGTGCGCCGTATTATGTGGCTGTCAGCGTCATTCACGGTGTTAGGCTTCATTGCGTCAGCGTTTGCGACCAATCTCCTGCAATTAACGATTTTCAGAATGATTGCTGGCATGGGGTATGGTGGCATGGTGATTAGTGGGCAGACATTTGTGGTGCGAAATACACGGCTCGAAAACCGCACCACTGGGTTTGGACATCTTATGGCCGGTTATTATAGTGGCACTATTTGCGCCGCGGCGATTGGCGGGATTATGGCGAACCGTTTAGGATTTCGCGTAACGTTGTTAATCGCGGCTGCGACTGTTGTCTTTTTTCTGTTGTTTATATTGTTTAATCTCAAAAAAGAACCACGCCGTGAGGTGGCTACGCCAGAAGTCAAGCATGTTTCGTTTTTCAAGAGCTTACGCATCTTAAAAAATCGCAGTTTCGTTGCTGCGCTTCTGTTTGAAAGTATCCCGGCACAAATTGCGTTCATTGGCTTTATTTTTTATGCCTGCCCATTGTACCTGGATTCCATTGGAGTGTCCCAATCGAATATTGGTCGCTTCCTGACCGGATTTGGGTTATCAGTCATATTTTTGGGGCCAATTATAAGCCGGTTAGCGGACAAATGGAACAATGAACGCATTTTTATGATTTTGGGGAATCTGCTGATCGGTGCAGTACTCGCATCCTTTTTCTTCTTCGGCAGTTTATCCGCAGTGATCATCTCCCTCGTGACAATTGGGATTGGCAGTGCCTTAATTTCTTCAACTGAATCGTCGTATATTACCCTGGCCAAAGAAGTCAATGAGATTGGCGAGGCCAATGTGATCAGTGTGTTTCGCACCCTGGAACGCATAGGATATATCAGCGCGCCGATCATCGCCGGGACATTAATCGGCTACTTAGGTTATGCTCGTTCCATTACCGCGATCGGTATGCTGAATATTGTCGGAATTTTATTATTTACTCTCTTCAGCCAAAATTTACGCTTGAAACATTAATTGACTATAGAAATCTACTCCATCGAGTCATGAATTTTTATAGGAGTGGACGCGTGAGTGTGCCTCGCAAACTGAAGTATGCACTTCAGAGAAACTATCAAAAATTCATGACCTCGTGTACTACCTATGCGGATCATTGTGTGTACTCGAAACGACTTGAAAGGTAATATTGCGTTGAATCACTTTTTGAGTGAAGCAGTAGTCGCAACGCATCAAGTGGCAGTTATTTTGTCCGATAAAATGTCTCTTGCTGAACAAACGATTCCAGAATTAATCTTATACGAATTTCTGGAACATGATCTGCCTATGACCTATTTCAAGGCGTTAGACTCGGCCACACTTCTTTCTCCCAATCGTCAAACGTATTATACCTTTCAGCAATTAGCACAACGGTATCGCATTTCCATTAGTTTGCACGGCAATATCAATACACCAGAAATGCTTGCCCTTCTCCATGAGTTTCAGCCGGATTTGATTTTGTCTTGTCGCTACGATTATATTTTTAAGCCTACAGCGATTCAAATTCCGCGTTTGGGGATTTTAAATATTCACCCTGGCGTATTACCGATGTATCGCGGTGTTTTATCGCCATTGCAGGCATTGTTAAACAATGACCAGCGTTTAGGCGTAACCGTGCATTGGATTAATGCCGGGATTGATACAGGCAATATTTTAAACATTCTCTATCTTGATCAAGATGCTAAGAAATCCGTTTTTGATTATTATATTGCCCTTTATCAGTTAGGCATTCAATATGTTTTAGAATTATTACCCCATTTAAAAGAAAAAGGAAATTTGCCAATGGGCACTCCTCAAGGGGAAGGGCATTATTATTCGTATCCCCCTAAGGAAGAATTTGCAAATTTCGCTGCCAAAGGTATTTCATTGGTTCATCTTTCACGGTATTTAGATTATTTAAGCGCGTATTCGCCGACGTGAGAAAAAAGTATCTGAGAATATGTTCACCTGCATTAAATCAAAAACGAACCCATTCCGTTTCGGTTGATGTTCCATAAACACTCCTAAATAGAATATGCTACTATTACACTGTTGCATGAATTTTTAGGAGTGCGAAATCTCGATTTCGCCTGTCAAATCACTCCTGCAAACGATTAAAAATTTATGAAACAGTGTACTATTATACCAAACAATTGGTATTACCTTCTTCTTGCAAGAATGACCAATACAGACACCATCTCTCACGAAAAGTTAGTAAAATGCAAAAAATAACTTCGTACAAAAGACTTCACAGGTCTTCAATATCTGTGAAGTCTCTACCTCGAACTTATTTTTTTAACGTCACTTACGTGAATTTTCATCAGATTTCCAGACATGCGCCGGCCCTGATAACAGCAGATGACGTTCATGAGGCCGATATTCGACGACTAACTCACCTCCATCCATCTTGACCGTCACAACAAGACTTGATATGACACCGCGTAACAGGCTGATTCTCGCAGAACACGCTGCGCCGGTTCCACACGACATCGTGATGTGATTCACGCCACGCTCATACGTCCGAACCGCAATGGTCGCCTCATCAACAATGGTCACCGCATTCAGGTTGATGCCATGTGGAAAATGCGAGCGATAACGCGTATTTAATAGTTGGCCAAGCGCGGTTAATTCCTCATGCGAAAGCGCTGCAAAACAGATAAAATGCGGTTCGCCGGTCTGGGCAAAATAGAGAGAATAAGTGCGACCGTCATGCTCAAGCGGAAATCTCCAGATCTCTTGCGCCTCTTTTATGCAGGACAACGCGGCCTTCCGAACAAGGAAATGGCTGAACTGCGGAATCGTCAAGGCTGAAAGCAAATTAATGCGATAATATCCGTTTCCAAGCGCGATCACGGGATGATCTTTTTGCTCATCCGCCGTGACTAACGTGAATCCCTGCGAATCGCCATGCAAACAACACTCCCAGTAGGCAGCAATCACTCGCGCGCCATTGCCGCAAAATGCCGCAAACGAGCCATCTGGTTCGACAATCACCATTTTAATTCGTTGCAAATGATTGGTCGAACCCATTGGCAAAAGAATCAGCGCATCATCTCGTTGTTCTGCCAGCAGGCATTCGTGCGCGTAAGTAACGAATGTATCGGAAAATAATTCGGGATGTTGCAACAGATCAAAAAGAATAAATGTATTCTGACAGCCTTCCCCGTACCAATATGAGCGACGAAATGCATCTTCCATGAAGAGTTCCTGCATAGCGATGATAGCATATTACACTGGAACGCGAATTTTTAAACACCACATCCCGCCGACGTCTTCGTCGGTTTTGCGACGACCGGCAGAACAGGACGGCACGGCACAGTGCATAGACATGTTTCTGAGAACCGCTATCGCGGCACGGTCACGTCCTGCAAAATCTGCTGTACGACTTCCGGGACGGTCATGCCTTCGATTTCGAATTCCGGGCGCAGAATCAGGCGATGTTCCAAGGCTGGCACCGCCATCTGCTTGATGTCATCGGGCGTGACAAAATCGCGTTCGCTAATTGCGGCATACGCCCGCGACGCGAGCAAAAGCGCTTGCGACGCTCGCGGCCCTGCACCAACCAATACGCTTTTATGCGTCCGCGTTTTGCGCACAATATTTACCATATAACCGATCAATTCCTCACGCACGATGATTCCTTCTAAATCGCGACGCAGCGCGTCCAACTGATCGCCCTGAATCACCGGATTGATCGCGCCGTTTTGCAGGATAGCCTCCGGCGATTCGCTGCCGAGCATCCGCCGCGCCAACTCCGTTTCCTCATCCAAGGTCGGGTAATCCATCGTAATTTTCAGCAAAAAGCGATCTTTCTGCGCTTCCGGGAGTGGATATGTCCCCTCGTATTCAATTGGGTTTTGCGTCGCAAACACGGTGAAATTTGGCGGCAGCGAATACGTTTTACGATCAATTGTGACCGCGCGTTCCTGCATCGCCTGCAACAGCGCGGACTGCGTTTTGGCGGGCGCGCGGTTCACTTCATCCGCTAGCAAAAATGACGTAAACACCGGCCCTCTGACTAACGCGAATTTATTTTGATCCATTAAAAATACATTTGTCCCGGTAATATCTGCTGGCATCAAGTCCGGCGTGAATTGAATCCGGTTAAATTCACAGCCGAGTGCCTGCGCGAGCGTTCTGACAAGCAGCGTTTTGGCGATGCCCGGTACGCCTTCGATCAGCACATGCTGATTCGTAAAAATGGCGATCAGCGATTTTTCGATCACATCTTCCTGGCCGATAATCACTTTGGCGACTTCCTGCTTCGTTCTTGCCAGAATCTCTTGAACTCGTTCGATATTGCGTTCCATCTTACCTCCCTGCGAGAATGCGAGCGATTGTATGATATAGCTCTAATGGCTGGCGCTCTTTGAATGGACGCGCCTCTTCTGCTTGAATCGCGGCAGTTATTTGTTCCCAGATTGCCGGGTCGTCTTGTGGCAAATGCGTGCACGTTTTTTCCCACTCTGCAAGGCAGGTTGAGAGAATATCACGCGGTGCGATATTGCTTCGCAACAAGTTTACGAGACCCGCCATCATATCTTTTCCCACTGCGCCGCCTTCCGCGAAATGCTCCTTCTGCGGCGGAACGAAACTGACGCTGTTTTGCCAGATAAACAGCAGCGCCAGCACGAATAGACTGATAAAAAAGCCACTTAAACCATATTTTCTGATAAGCGAGGCCACGCCCGGCGAAGTGATCACGCCAAAATGCGTTTCGTCGAACAAGACATGCGAGTGGCGGCCGACAAGCCATGCGAGCAAATCGGCATGGCGCTCGCTGCGCATCGCCTCATTGCTCAAGAAATAGGAATCCGCCGACAGCACAATCGTGCCGTTGCCGTAATCGCGTTCGATTATGACGGGATGCGAGTCTCGGCGATAAATCACGCGCCAATCGTTTTTTATTGGCGTGAAATACAAGCCAGTGTGCCAGGAAAGCGTATCAGGCAGGTGCATTTCCTGCTGGTCTGCGCGGCGGGCGAATATCGGCGCGGCGTCTTTCTCTGTTGAGGGATTTGGGAGGGCTGCCACTTCGAATTTCACGCCCCATCGTTCAGCAAGATTGAGCAGAGTCGTTTCATCACTCTGGCCCGCTTTTTCGTCATCCGATTTTTGTTCTTTTTTTTCGTCGTTCGTGTCATCTTCGCTCTCAGTCTCCTCATTGTCGCTGCCAAAGAAGGTTGCTTGGGGCTGGTTATTTTCTGGCAAAAACGAGACAACAAGCCGCCCCCCATTCAGAAGAATCTGTTCTGCCGCAATAACGGCTTCTCTGTCTGCCTCAGATTGAAAGCGTCTGAAATTAAGGCCAAGATAAAAAATGGTGGCCTGTCGGAGTTCCGTCAATTTTGTGAATGGTTGATAATTGCGGGAACACGATAATTCATCGAGACGATCAAGCCCTTCGTAAAGCGCCTTTGCGCCAAGCGGATCCGTTCGCAGCGATGAATAAGGCGGATAAAAATCTCCAGCTTCATAACGCAAAATAAACAGGCGCAGCACGCCAAATACGAACAGGCTTACCGCAACGCCTGCTAACAGATAAATGCCAATTGGACGCTTTTTCATGTGGCGCGCGTTCCCTTCATTCATTGAATCTGCTCCATCCGCGTTCGTAATAGGTCGAGAGGATCGGATGCTCGAGGCGGTTAATGTTGGGCAGCGGCGAGGGCGGCTCGATGTCTTTTCCAAACGCGAACATCGAATGCAAGGTGGCATCATTCAAAAAGCGCGTTTCCACCGAAATGGCAAGCTGCTGCGGAGCGACGGGACGCCTCGCGGCCATGACAAAGCCCCATTCGCCGAAAGACGGGATATTGAGATGATACGGCAGGATATGCAGGCTCGTTTCGGGAAGGTTGGGGATTTCCACAGAAGCAATCGTCTGCGCGATGCACCAGAAGGCGTCTCGCGCAAAAAACGGCGACGTCGCCTGCGTCACCATGATGCCGCGCTCTCGCAGCCGTCGAACGCAGAGGCGATAGAACGCGTCGGAATAAAGTTTGGAAAGCGTTTCGGTATCGGGATCAGGCAAATCAATAAAAATCACGTCGAACGCATCGCGGCTCTCTTCCACAAAACGCATGGCGTCGGTATTCACAATCTTGACTTTCGGCGAGCTCAACGAGCCTGAATTCAATCGAAGCAATTCCGGGCGCGTCTGCCCTAACGCAGTCATGGCCGGGTCAATATCCACTAACGTAATCGTTTTGACAGAGTCGTATTTCAGAACTTCCCGCGCCGCCATGCCGTCGCCGCCGCCGAGAATCAGCACGTCTGCCGCCGGACGGCTCGCCTCCATCGCCGGAATGACGAGCGATTCGTGATAGCGGGCTTCATCCACCGCGCTGAATTGAAGTTGCCCGTTGAGATAGAGCCGGATGTCGTCGCGCCAGCGCGTCAGGACAATCCGCTGATAGCGGGTGTCGGCGGTGTAGATGATGTCGTCCTGATACAGCTTATCTTCAAGAAAGCCGACCCATTTCGTCGAATACGCGAACGTCGCCAGCAGCAGCGTCATCGCAAGCGTCATCTGCGCCGCTAACAAAATGCGTTCGCCTTGGCGCAGCAACGGAACTGCAGAAGCCGCTACCGCGAGATTCAACAGGCCGAACACGACCGACGCTCGGCTCAGGCCGAGATAGGGCAACACGAACAGCGGAAACAGCATCGAGCCGATTAACGCGCCGAGATAATCCAGCGCGAGAACATGGCTCAGCGTTTCCGACACGCCACGCGCGGCTTGCAGCAGACGAATCAACAGCGGAATTTCCAGGCCGATCAACACGCCGAGGATGATACACAACAGATAAAAAAAGACCGGGAAAATCGCATCGGCAAAGGCGCTGACCGCAAACATCAACACTGAACTGCATCCGCCAAGCAACCCAAGCCAGATTTCGACCTCGACAAAACGGTATAACAACCGCTGTCGAACATATTGCGCGAGAAACGCCCCGCCTCCCATTGCCGACAAAAATACGCCGATCACCAATGAGAATTGCGTCACCGCGTCGCCGAGCAGATAGCTGGACACCGCCCCGGCAACAAGCTCGTACACTAACCCAGACGCCGCCACCAAAAAGACCGAACCTAACAGGATGGCGCGCCCGAATGAAGGGAGTTTCTCGTCTATCGCGCTCATGCCGTCATCCTGAAATTGCTGCCGCAATAATAATCGCTAAGCCAAGAATAACGCAGCCGATAATAATGCCGAGCGCGATATTTTGATCTTCTTCGATCTCTTTGCGGATGGAAAACGGCGTGACTTTTCTGATAATCGAAAACCCAACGCCAAAGGCAATCATTCCCGTGATGACATACACGATAGTTTCGACAAATTGGATGAGTTTCGCGTCCATAGCCTCTTCCCCTTATATTGTTTATTCCTTCTGTTTCACCGCAGTTTGAACCCTGCCGGGGTTCAAAACCCTGACAGGGGTATTTCGCCACATATCATCGTTATTTTCCGCCCCGCAATCCGCCGCCGTAATGCGAGCGGGTTGAACCGTAATACGCAAAAAACGCGCCGCGCGGGTGTTTCACGCTTTCCTGCCGCAGATTGATGCCCTGCGGATCAGAGATATCGTCCGCGCCCCATCCGGCAAACGTGGCGACTGTCGCCATTACCGTTCCCGCAAGCAATAACGGGATCAAAAAAAATTTTATGCATCCCATTTCGATTTCTCCTTTCCACTCATCCCCAACTGGCGGGGTTGTTAAATTCTCTTAGAAGCGTTCCCTTCGACAAGTTCAGGGAACGTCACCATCCGTTCCCTGAACTTGTCGAAGGGAATATGAGCGACACGTTTTTAGAGAACGTCGCAGACCTGCGTGCAGGGCTGGGGTCAATCGTCATCGTCGTCGTCATCCTCATCGCCATGTTTCCATTTATGATACATCGCAAACGTTCCGACAAGCATGATCGCAGACACAATCGCCATCAGCATCGAATAATACGGTACTAACGCGCCGGAATACACCCGAATCGTCGCGCTGTGCTCCGCCTGCGTCGCTGTTTCGGTTTCGCCGCTGTTGCTGACCGCATGCACCATCAACTTATACGTCCCTTTTTGGGGGATTTGGATATACGAAGAACTGCTGCGGCTGCCTTCGCTCCAGGATTCGCCCCCTTCAGTGCCATGATAATACGACATATCCGCGTCATCCACATGGAGCAGCATGTCTTCGTTTCGAATGGGATCGTCATCCTGCCGCACCACGCCGATGTCAAGCGCCATCCACGCATTATCAAGGTTCGCGTTCGCCGTAATTTTCAGGATGTCGTTATCTTTCCGTACAATAAACGGTTCGGAGATGGTTTCCGCCGTCAATTCCTGCGCGGTGAAATTCTGCTCCAATACGCGCCGTCCCTGAGACGAGGCGACCATATACGCAAAACCGTTGACAATCAGCGCAATTGTAATGACCACGAAGGCGAACGTAAAACCGCGTCGGGCGCTGACGACGTTATCCACGCTGACGGCTCGCTGCGCCGCTTTTCCCGTGCCTTCCGTTTTCAGAAAATCAGGCTTGCCGAGTGCCTGCCGCACCTGCGCCAATGAGAGGCTTTCCCCTTTACCGTATTCGATTTCCCCGGCGATGCGCTGCGCTTCGTATTGCAGTTTCGGGTTCGATTTATTCAAAAATTCCGCATATTCGGCCTGATCTCCGATTTGGGCGATCCAGGGCAACGCGCCATCTACATAGACCAATTCATACGTGCCAGCACCTTCCATCACCCACGCCTGATCGTCATGCGTTTTCAGGAGGTCGCCGCGCCGTTTGCTGAACGGGTCTTCGACGGGCATGACATGCGTGTCCATCGAAAGCGAATATTGCCCCTGATAGTCGTCTAACCAGAGCGTGCCGTGATACGGGTTGTAGAGCAAATACTGGCGCGAGGCTTCGGTTTCGTCGCCGTCTTCAATAAACACCATGCGGGCGATGATTTCGTACCGCGCGTTGTTATAGCGGAATGAATCCCCGATTTTCAGCGGGAATTCCCATTTCCGGCTCGCCCCTTTGCCGAGGACTTCCATCTCATCGCGAGACACATTCAGATGGCTGCCGCAATACTCACAGACCACCAATTCGCTCTGTTCATCCTTGATCGTCAAGCCCGCGCCGCAATGCGGACACCGGATATTTTTCGGCGTATAGGCCGGGCGTTTTCGTCCGCTGTTCAAGGCAAATCGTTCATGTTCCATGATTTACCACTCCCCCGGTTCATCAAGTTTGAGTGAGGCATATTTGATCCAGCGCCCCAAAAAGACGGTGGGAGGATCGTGATCATACTCGATGCCAAGCGTGTACTGGCCGTCAGGCGTCGAACCATCGGCAAAAGCGTATTTTTCGCCGCTTTGCATCCGAATCGGCAAATCGCCTTCAACGCCGAGACATTCGGCCTGCCCGACTTCCTCGATGATGTATGGCTTGTCGTTCATCGCAATCCGCGTTCCGGGCGAGAGTTTGGAGATCGGCGGCACGTTCGGCGCGGGAAACGCTTTTTCATACGCGAATTCGTGATTGTCTTCCGTCAGCCAGCCGATTTCGCCGCTTTCGAATTCCAAAAACCATTCATCCCAGAAACCTCTGCCGAAACTATAGCGCACGCGCCCCAACACGCAGAAACGCTTGTTTAGCAGCGAGCCGGTTGCGCCGCGAAACAGGCGGCTGAAGCCTTCCGGTAGGATAGATTGTTTCCCGGCGTTCGCAATCTTTTCCTGATCCCAATAGACCGCGTTGCCGCAATATTCGCAGACAATCGTGATGACGCCGGGGTTGCGAATCGTTCGCCCCGCCCCGCAGGACGGGCATTGAATCTCTTGCGCGTACATACGCTGTTTTCTCCTCCCATGTTAACCAGGAGTGCGAAATTTCAATTTCGCGGCCATTCGTTGTCAAATCAAGATTTGACACTCCTATGCTCTTTCAACCTCGATGTCCCGCGTGCGTTCCTCGACGCGATACGCGCTCGCGTTCACCGCCGCCTTGACAAGTTCCGCCGCCGGAGTAAAATCAATCGTTCCGCAGGCGAACAGGTCAATGACGAGGGCGCGATATTCCGGCCAGGTATGCGCGATAATATGAGATTGCGCCAGAATCAGCACGCAGGTGCTTCCCTGCGGAGAGAACGCGTGGCTCAAGTGGGCGACTTCTTCGAATCCGAGCCGCGTCACGACCTGCCGCAGCAGGTCGGTCAGGCGTTCGCAGTTCTCAAACGTCGCGCCGCTGCACCCGTCAAATGATGCCGTGATTTGCTGCCCTAACATGATGCTGCTTTGTGCCATACAGCCCTTCACGCGTGAGAAATGCCCATATATACCCAATAAATGCAGATAAACATCGCTGTTACCAAAGTTTTCCGACTTTTACGGAATAATCATGATGTTCGTCAAATAAAATTAGAAGAAATTTATAATAAGCAATCAGTTAAATCGGTGACATCTACCTTGATATCAAGCGCATACCGCTTGAGGTTGGTCTGTTTGAGCGATTCATTTTCGATGTTGCGCATAATGTTTCGACAATCGTTTCGGCAAAAATGACCATATAGGGGCGTCCGAAAAAATTCCGCGTGCGATTTTCGATCTTCGGCAGATCGAAATTGGCATTATTCAAGTCAACAACGTGTTCATATAAGTTTGCTAACTCCGATTCGACAGATTCGGGATCGCCTTCTAAAAGAATGCCAAGCATCTGCTGATGAACGCCTGCATAGCAGTTTAATTGCTGAAATCCTCTGCCAAACCATTTGCTGTAGGGAATATAGCGCCGCTCAAGATAAAAACAGATTTTCATCAAGAGTGCGATAAGCCGTCCTGCCAATAATTTTAAATTGAGCAAATCATGAAGTTCTCGACACCTACCAATAAATGCCTCTTGCTGCGAAACGGCTTCCCACTGTGCGGCAAGTCGCAACAGCCAGATGTCGCGCGGATAAAACCGAAGTTGATCGCGGAGTCTGGTCAGGGAATGCAGTCCATCATAAAAGACCTCGCCCTGCGTCAATTCTAACAATTTTTGATCCGTAAATCGCATCCATTCCGCGAGTGTGATGTCTGAAAGAGACTCAAGCGGCAAACGCCCTGCAATATAACGTTCAACGGTTGAGACTTCAATAAGATGGCGGATAGGATAGGCGGTTGTCGGCAACATGGTTTGAGTGTGGTCATAACGAGGATCGGTAAAATTGGTTGGAAATCCTTGAAAAGAGAAGGGAAGTTTCCATCTGAGCATCTCATTGATCTGATGGCCCAATTCGGGAAAATCGCTCTCTGTCAGAAAAATCTGCATTCGCGGCCCCCAGTTATGATCCATCGAAGTCGGAGTGTCAAATCCTAACACATCAGAGCCGTATCCGATCAAGGCGGCTGCATAAGGCAATTCAGGATATTCTTGTTTCAACAATCTTAAGATTATGTCGTGATAAAAATTGCGATTCAATGCTAATCCGGGAATAAATTGATACATGTCTCCATCCTTTCAACCTCACAGGTTTTTTTATCTGTGGGGTCTGCGCCCTTTTTTGTCAACCGATCTTTCGCAGATTCACGAGAAACTTGACAAATTCCGCCGGGCGAGACATCTGAGCCGTCATGCCAAAGATTGCCCTGATTTATCCGCCGACCTGCGACCCGACCGCGCCGTATCTCGCGCTGCCGACGCTGACGGCGTTTCTGCGAACGCATGGCGTCGAAGTTTTGCCGATTGACGCCAATATCGAAGCCTATTGCCGCCTGCTGCGCCGCGATACGCTGGAAAAATTCGCGGAACGGATCGAACGCCGCCGCGTTCGATTGGAACGGAAGCGCGTCCTGACGCATGTCGAACAATTAGCGTTTGCCGATTTGCATGAAGCGCGGCAGATCGCGCAAAGCGTCCCGGCGGAGATTGACGACGCCGTCGCCGTCTTGCGCGACCGCTCCGGCGTCCGCTTCTTTGATCCGGAACAGTACGCGGCGGCGATTGCGACGGTGGACGACGCGCTACGCCTCATCAGCGCGGCCTATTCGCCCTTGACGCTCGATTTTCTCTCGTATCGCACGCCATTTTCGCTGCTGACGCTCGACACCATTCGCGCCGATTCGCAGGCGGATCGCAACCCGTTTTACGACTACGTCGAGCAGGAGTTGTGCGAACGTCTCGCCGCGTCGCAAGTCAGCGTCATCGGATTGTCAGTCGCCTTTCCCGGACAGGTTCAGCCCGCTTACGCCTTTGCGCTCCATCTGCGCCGCCGCTTTCCGCACCTCTACATCACGGTCGGCGGCCCGGCGATGACGCAACTGCTGCTACGCCTGCCGGAGGCGCCTCAACAAAAGGCATTGACGCCCTTCGATTCCGCTGTTGTGTTCGAAGGAGAAACGGCGTTATTAGAGTTAGCGCGAGCAGTGGAACGCGGCGAGCGTCCCGCCGGATTGATACGCGGAACATGCGCCGCCAATCTCGCTGAGCACCCTGCGCCGGATTTCGATGGCATACCGCTTGACAAATATCTCGCCCCCGCTCCTGTCCTGCCATACGACCCGACGCGCGGCTGCTACTGGGGAAAATGCGCCTTTTGTCATTACGGACTTGCGGAGCATGGCACGGCGCGGTATCGCCAGCGCCCGCCGGAATTAGTGGCGCAGCACGTCGAACAGCTTGCGCAGCGTCACACCTGCCGCGTCTTCTACTTTTCGCAAGACGCCATGTCGCCAGCGTTCGCGGAAAAAGTCGCGGAACAGATTCAGCGTTCCGGCGCGGCGATTCGCTGGGGGACAGATATGCGTCCCGAAGCCGCGTTGACTGCCGAGCGCTGTCGCGTATTGGCGTCCGGCGGCATGATAAGCGCTGCGCTCGGCATCGAATCCGCCGCGCCGCGCGTGCTGGAATTGATCAACAAAGGAATCGCGGCGGACACCATGACCGCCGCCGCGCAGCATCTCGCTGCCGCCGGAATCGCGGTTGAGGCGATGACCTTCACCGATTTTCCGACCGAAACCGCGCCAGAAGCCCGGCGCACCTTGCAATGGCTTGAAGCGCATAGCGATTCGCTGGCGTTGTTTATCTGCGGACGCTTCGATTTGGTGGATGGGGCGCAGGTGGCGTTAGTGCCGCAAAAATACGGCATTCGCGAGATGTGGCGCGTGACCGGAGATGAATTGTTCAGCGGCTTGTTTTACGAGGAAACGCGACCGCCGAAAACCGAGCGAGAACAGGCAAATCTTGACGCCGCGCTTGACCGGTTAGCGGAACAATGGTGGCTGCATCATTATCCCTGGGCAGGCTCGCTGTCCACCGCGCACACGCTTCTCTGGTACGACCGTTTCGGCGCGGACATCTTCCGGCGTTTGGCGGGACACGCGCCGAAAGCCCGCCACCGCGAATCGCCGCTTCCAGCCGCCGTCGCCCGTCTTGCCGAACGCGCCCGGCAGCATGAGGCTGACATCTGGCACACCATGATCTACGAACGCCGCGCCGTTTCGCCCGAATTATACCGCACACTCGCCGCTGCCCTGCGCCCTGTTCGCAACAGCGTGTCATGATTTTTTGAGAATCTGTGCCTGTGTTCTGGTCTGACATTTCGGGCATTTCAGCAATTTCCATCTGCTCTGTTTACCGATGCCATGCGGACTGAAAAATGTTGCCAGCGCTGAAATCTCGAATTCATGTCCACAGTTGGCGCAGCGATAATACGCAACATTATATGTATGCCACATCGCCAACACGGTGAGCGCGACGATGACCAGGCCAAGCCATTCCGGCCAGCGCGATGGCAGCAGAAAACTTGCGCCGGTTATCACAACGATGAAAAATGCCGTAACGCCAACAGCATCTGCGATCCTATTTTTTCGCGTTGCTTTTCGATATGTATCCATTGTTTCATCCATCCTCGGTTTTCTGCTCATTATTCCTTAATCATTTGCAACAACGCCGCGTTAATCTGCGGCCAATCCTGAGATAAATCAATCGTACGGACGCTGACGCGGTGGCCTTTGATGTCGTAATGCGCGTCGAGTTCCTCTGACACGGAGGATAAAGTAAGACACCTTCGCAATCGGCATTTGCGCCACCTAAGTAACGTTAAAGAAATAACTTCGGCCCAGACCTCACAGGTCTCCGAGACCTGTGAGGTCTTTTGTGCGAATTTATTTTTTGTATTTTACTTAAATTCTTTTTAATCGCGATACCAATTGCGATCTATTCATGATTGTTTCGGAGGCAATGTGTATAACAATCGCGTATAATGGCGTTGTCAAGAATTTTCCCGACCACTTATCGCCGAAACTCGTATTGATAGCCGTCGTACACGTTTTCAGAGAGGATGACGCCGGCGGCGGTTTCGACGAGTTCGCAGGGGAGTTCGCCGTCGATTTGAATGAGCGTGACTGGCTGGCCGGTGCGGATGGATGTGCCGCGCGTTTTGGTCAGCGGTTTCACCTCAAGCAGGCGGTCGCTGAGATAATAGGCGGCTCTGTCGTCGTAGAGCGTCAGGCCGTCATACGCCACAGGCCGCCCCTTGCCATCTATGCCGCCGCTGACCGAAACGAGCCGCAATTCTGGTAGCGATTGTGCGGGGGCGGGGGTGTTCTGCCGTGAAGAACACGCTGACAGTGTCAGCGCCATCAAAAACGCAAAAATGAGCCAGCAGAACTTTACATAGCAAGAATTCCAGAGCATGTTTATCATAATTTTCCTCCGAATAATTACGCAGAAACCTCACAGGTCTTGAAGACCTGTGGGGTTTATTTAAGAGTTATGTTACGTGAAGTTCGCAGCGCTGCTCCGACTGCGCGCTTTGGCTGATATGCCAGCGAATTGTCGTGAGTTTGTCTAACAGATAGGTGTCGTGGCTGACTAACATCAGGCAGCACGGACAATCTGCCAGCGCCTCTTCCAGACATTGGATAGAAACCAAATCCATGTGATTGGTCGGTTCGTCAAGAATAATCAGATACGGCGAACGCAAGACACCGAGCGCTAACAGCAATTTGCGCAATTCGCCGGGGCTGGGTTCAGCGCTGTCAAGCAACCGCTGCGGACGCGATCCTAATCGGCTGATAATCGTCATAATCTGCCCTAATTCCTGGCGCGGCAGACGTTGAATATCCGTCAGAATCTGGCGCGACTGTTCCACGCTGATTTCTTGTGGAATGTAAGTCACGCGCTCTTCCGGAAGCGTCAGCGACGCGAGCAGTTTTCGAATCAACGTGCTTTTGCCCGTGCCGTTCGCGCCGGTAATGCCGATGCGGTCGGTCGGCTGCACGAATAACCGGGGCAAAACCAACTCCTTTTCTTCTCCCAATTTCAGGCAGCTTGCCGGAAATTCCGCCAGCGCGTCGCGCGGTGAACATGAACCTGGCAGCCAGATTCCGGTGGGATATTCTTTTTTCACATGAATACTGTCGGCCTGCTGTTGCGCGTGGCGCAATCGGCCATCCAACTGCCGCAGCAGCTTTCCGGCTACCGCGTCTTTGCCGCTGACGCGAGCGGCGTCAATTTTTCCTTTGGCGTCGTGATCGTGCCGATCAATATGGCGCTTCGAGCGTTTTTTATCGGCTTGCTGCGCCTCCTGACGCCGCCGAATCGCCTCGCGTTGCAATTGCTTATATGCCTGTTTTTTGATACGTGCCTCTTTCTTGAGGCTTTCTTGTTCCTGCCGGCTTTGCGTCATGCCTTTGGAAATTCCGCCGGGACGGATAGTTATGGAGGGCGGCTCGACAAAGACGCATTGCTGGCATAACGTGTCCAGTAGTTCGCGATCATGGCTGACTAATAAGCCGATTCCTTCGTATGTATGCAGCGCGGCGGAGACGATGCTCCGTGCTTCAGTGTCAATATGATTAGTCGGTTCATCAATGGCGAGCAAATCCGGCTCCTGCCAGAGCGCGACCGCGATCTGTGCCCGTTTTCGTTCGCCGTGCGACAGCGTCTCCCAACGCGCGTTCCACTCATCGCGCACGCGCAGCATCTGTTTCAGCAATGCCGCTGTCTTGGTGTCAGCGGCGAGAAAGGCGTCGAAACGGTCAGGCGGAAAATCGGTGCGCTGCGGGCAATAGACTGCTCGTCGCGGCGTCTGAATCATGCCGTCATCCGGCTCGAGCGATGACGCCGCTAATTTTAAGAGCGTGGTTTTCCCCGCGCCATTTGATCCGACAATGCCAGTCCAACCTGCATTGAGATGCAAAGAAATATCCTCAAACACCGCCTGCGGCGATGTGTCATAGCGAAAAGTGACATGATGAAATTGTAGTTGACGATCACTCATGATAATGCCCTCCCTTCCTGTCAATATCTTCGCCGTTGACAGGAATTGCATCGGAAACAAAAATAAGCGTTTGCGCACAATAACGAAACGCCGAAAATAAAAAAAGCCACGGGACATCTCCCGTGGCTTTGGGTGGAAAATAGACATCGAGCCACAGGGAAAAATACGCACAAACGCATCAGCAAAACAGTTTCGCGCAAAACGCTGGTTTCATGCAGAACTGTTTCGACATCATGTTTGCGGACGAAGCGGCCTTGGCCGTTCTCCTGCCCTCGATGGTGTCTCTGATGATTTGTGTGTTAGTTTCTCACTCGTGGCTCCTTAAAATATCTATTCGTTCTTAGTATAGTAAAGTTCAAAAAATAACCTCAAATTCTTCCTCACCAAGACTTTCGAAGTTTGAAGTGGAAGTTATTTTTTAAACGTTACATAGCGCTACTACATCGTTTCAGTAATTTTTAGGAGTGCGAAATCTTGATTTCGCGTGTCAAATCAAGATTTGACACTCCTGAAGCCTATTAAAAATTAATGAAACAGTGTGCTACATATAAGTGATGCTTTTACTGTTATTTTTTGGGGACTTGGCTCAGATGACCTTTTTCACTTGCAACAATCCAAACACCTGAACCATATTCTGTCAGTACCCCATACAAAAGATTGTTTTCTATCCGCACCTCAAAACGACCACCAGCAAAATATCCCTCATCGATACGATATTGTAAAATATCGTTCTCTTCCGATTCAAGACTGCCAGATAATTCGCCTGGAGTGATTGAAACATGCTTATGTGCGTCAGAGAAAGAAATCGTGTACGTCTCTCCATTTTCAACTTCGACATACAGCGAATCATCAATTGAATTACCATCTATTATGCTCTTTTCAATTTTTTGTTCGACAACAAACAAAAAAGTGTTTTCGTCGAGCTGCTCAATAGATGTCTTTTCCTCACTATAACTGTTCGAGTTATCACATGCGATGACCATGAGGATTAACCAACTCAACAACACGGCTTTCCTGAAAGTATTCATATTCTTCTTCTCCGTTTAGCTTCAGCGGCGATAATAGAAAACAATATGTTATACCAATTGTGTTTGAAAAAATCATCTATTCGATAGAGACGCCCAGCCGGGGCGTCTCTACGGAGATTTGCCAATATGATCGAATTTACCGCAATTGGTATTAAATGATTTCAACAAGTCAATCGTTGATACAACCTTGTTGCAGACATCGTAATTTCTGTCAAAAAAAATGTTGTGTGAAAAATTCTTCCGTTGCGCCGCTTGCTATTCAACAAGGATAACGTGTCAGCGGAAACTGCGCTGGTGATAAATTTGTCGTGCGATCTCCAGCGCTTTTTCTTCGCCGTGTTTGTCTATGGATACTCCCGTGCGGCGCTGGTGGCCGTTTTTATCAAGCATGGTGATAATCAACCAATCATGATATATTCCCACTTGCTTTCCATTCTTATAATGTCGCACTTTTGTGCGCCGAATTCCTTTGAGACCAGTATTCGTTGGGGGTGTTATGCCTAACACTTGCCGCTCAGTGCGCGGTTTGCCGATAGATTCTTCGATGTCATCCCGCCATTCCTGCGCGCGGCTCAACGCCGTTTCTTCATCGCCATATTCGGCAATTGAAAAGAGTTTCGAGTACTGCTCTTTTTTCCACTGAATGCGGACATAAAATCCATCCACGCGTTTTTTCCGGTCTTTCACGCGCGTGATATTTTTCATCACTTTGACGCTTTCACCTGCCATATTGCGATCTTTCCTTTGATGCGTTTATCTGGCAGCCCATTGCATTGAGGCATGTTCTGCCGCTGTTTTTCAAAATCTGGCTGACGGAAGAGCCTGCATCGGCAACCGCCTGTTCGCCGTTTGCCGACAAGACAAACGGCAGATACGAATTCGTCAAGCTAATTTTACAAAAAGACTATGTTCCGATTCGCTTTCCGGTCTGTTGATCAAACAGATGGAGCTTGGCGGGGGACACGGTCAGTGGCAATTGGGCGTCGCGCTCGAAATGTTGAATATCCGGCAGGCGCGCGGTGACAAGGTTCTGATCGTCCTGGCCTAAATATCCGTAAACTAAGGTATCGGCGCCAAGCGTCTCGATATGGCTGACGCGCAGCGGCAATTCATTTTTGCCGTCGTCTTTCAGGCCAAAATGTTCCGGGCGAATTCCGACGACGACCTCCTGCCCTCGATATGACGGCGCTCCGTTTCCGGGCAGCGCGAGCGTGCCATTGCCGGAGAGTTGAACGGTCAGCCCATCCGCGCTCACTTTAGACGTAAAAAAATTCATGGCGGGCGAGCCGATAAATCCGGCGACAAACACGGTCATTGGCTTTTCATAGACCTCAATCGGCGAACCGATTTGTTCCACATGTCCTTCGTTGAGAATAATCAGCATGTCGCCAAGCGTCATGGCTTCCACTTGATCATGCGTCACATAGATGCTGGTAATCCCTAATTTTTCATGCAGATTGCGGAGTTCAAGACGCATCTGCACGCGCAGTTTGGCGTCCAAATTGCTCAACGGTTCATCGAACAAAAAGGCTTTTGGCTCGCGCACGATGCAGCGTCCCATCGCGGTGCGCTGGCGCTGCCCGCCGGAAAGCTGGCGCGGCTTGCGATCCAGCAGATCAATCAAGCCCAACATGCTCGCGGCTTCTTTGACGCGCCGGTCAATCTCGTTTTTTGAAATATTGCGGATTTTTAAGCCATAGGCCATATTTTCATAGACCGACATGTGCGGGTACAGCGCGTAATTCTGGAACACCATCGCGATGTCGCGTTCCATCGGCTCTAACTGATTGACGACGCGTCGGTCAATCGTGATGTCGCCGGAGGACACCGTTTCCAGCCCGGCAATCATGCGCAGGATGGTGGATTTGCCGCACCCGGACGGCCCTAATAACACGACAAATTGCCCGTCGCCAATTTCGCAGTTGACGCTGTGAATGACCTCAACTTTTCCAAACGTTTTATGCACATTGCGGAGACTCACCTGTGCCATGCTCCCTTCCTCCTATTTTTCCGATTCAGTCATGCCGCGAATAAATAAGCTCTGCATTCCAATCACCACAAAGACGGGCGGCGCCATTGCCAGCAAGGTTGTCGCCATGATCAACTGCCATTCGGCCTGTTGATCCCCCACCGCCAGCATGCGGTTGATGCCAATCAATAAGGTGTAATACCGTTCTTCGGTCGTGATGAGGAGCGGCCAGAGATACTGATTCCAGCCATAAATAAACAAAATCACAAACATCGCCGCAATCGAGGTGCGCGACATCGGGATGAGAATATCGAACAAAAAGCGCATCGGACCAGCGCCGTCCACGCGGGCGGCTTCCACGATTTCTGAAGGAATCGAAAGAAAGTATTGCCGGAAAAAAAATGTGGCGGTGGCCGAGGCGATCAACGGCAGAATCAGCCCGGTATAGGAATTGAGCAAGTGTAAATCCGCGATCACTTTATACGTCGGCAAAATGCGCACTTCCACCGGAAGCATCAGGGTAATAAACACCGTCCAGAAAAACAACGAGCGGAACCGAAACCGAAAGAAGACAAACGCATACGCCGCTAACAAGGAAATCACGATTTTCCCGACAGCGATGCCGGTCGCCATAATCAAGCTGTTGATCAGCATCACGCTGACCGACGCGCCCAGCGATTTCGAGCCTTCCGTAAATGCCCGGCTATAGTTTTCCCAGAGATGACTGCCAGGCAAGAGCGGCATCGGCGCGTCCAAAATGTCGGCTAAGGTGTGCGTAGAAGCGACAAAGACTAAGTAGATCGGAAAAAACATCATGATCACGCCGAGGATCAAGATCACGTGCGTCAACACTGTCAGCCATGAACGTTTTTCTACCATATATTCTCCTAAAAAAGATGCTCCACAGCGGTTTCTCGAGGTTGATGACCTGAAACTCCCCTCCTGGGAGGGGTTGGGGGTGGGTTCTCGACCGAACAGATGCAGCCCGATTCAACAACCCACCCCTTGCCCCTCCCAGGAGGGGAATTGTCGGCGACGCTGCGTAAGGTCAGTTAGTAACTCATGTTACGCAGCCGATTCGAGACGAATGACCGCACACTCCCCTCCGGGGAGGGG
>DF820462.1:80333-82706 GCA_000739515.1 Candidatus Moduliflexus flocculans | reverse complement strand
CTCCCCTCCGGGGAGGGGTTGGGGGTGGGTTCTTGACACGAGCAATCACTCACGGACGAACCCACCCCTTGCCCCTCCCAGGAGGGGAATTGTCGGCGACGCTGCGTAAGGTCAGTTAGTAATGCACTTTTCGTTCAATAAACTTGAATTGCACGACCGTCAAGGCAATCACAATCGCCATTAAAATCACGGATTGCGCCGCTGATCCGCCGAGGTCTAAACTTAGAAATCCATCGCGGAATACTTTATAGACTAAAATTTCGGTGGCATGATTTGGCCCGCCATCCGTGACGGCGTGAATAATTCCAAACGTTTCGAAAAAGGCGTAAATGATATTCATGACGAGCAAAAAAAATGTCGTCGGCGTCAGCAAGGGAAACGCGATGTCCCAGAAACGCCGGAACGGTTTCGCGCCGTCAATGGCCGCCGCTTCAATCAACGATTTCGGCACGGCCTGAAGTCCCGCTAAGAAGAACAGAAAATTATACGAAATACGTTTCCAGGTCGCCGCGATGACCACCAGCGTAAACGCCTGTCCGCCATTTAACAGATAATTCCAGTTATATCCCAGCGATTTCAGCGCTGACGAAATCACGCCAATCGTCGGATTAAACATGAACATCCACAGCACCCCGGCGACGGCTGGCGCAACCGCATACGGCCAGACCAACAGCGCTTTATAGGTTGTGGACCCGCGCACCACGCGATCCGCCATAACCGCTAACAAGAGCGCCAAAATCATTGAGACCGCCGTCACAATCGCGCTGAACACTAATGTCAGGTAGGTCGAATGCAGATAGGAATTATTTCGAAAAATATAGCGAAAATTGGCGAGGCCGACGAATTTTGTGGAAAGCCCGAACGGGTCTTCTTGAAGAGCAGATTGAATCAACGCCTGAGAGGCCGGCCAGAGAAAAAAAATGACAATCACAATCATTTGAGGGGCGACTAAAAAATACGGCAGGACTTTATTTTTGAAAATGACTGGCGTTTCCATAAAGCGCAACGCATCATCCCCTCATCCCCCTCTCATCTCGGAGAGAGGGCAGGGGGTGAGGTTTTTGCGTAACGAGCGTTATTTATTCGCGGCTTCGAACTTGCGCAGCAGTTCGTTGCCAGCCTTGACCGCGTCAGCCATCCCTTGTTCGGCGGTTTTCTTGCCCGCGAAAATCGCTTCGAATTCATCATCCATAATATCGCGCATCTGCGGGAAGTTTCCGAATCGGATGCCCATCGAATTTTCATTCGGCGCATGCAGCGTCATTTGCAGGATGGGGGTTTCCGTCCCTGGCTTCTGTTCATAGAAACCGGCCTTTTTGGTCAGTTCATACGCCGCTGTCGTAATCGGCAGATACCCGCTGAATTGATGCCAATCCGCCTGAACTTCCGGGGAAGAGAGGTACGAGAAAAATTTAGCAACGCCTTTATAGTCCTCAGCAGGCAAACCGGTCATCACCCATAAACTCGCCCCGCCAATGATCGTATTCTGCGGAGCGCCCGGCGCATCCGGCCAATACGGAAGCATACCTGTGCCAAACTCGAATTTGGCGGTGGACTTGAACCCCGCGTATCCGGCGGATGATTCGGTGTACATCGCGCACTCGCCGCTGGAAAATTTGGAACTGCCTTTGTTAGTACGACCACCGTAGGCGAAGATTTTGTCTTTCTGCCAATCTGCGAGTTGCTGAACATGTTTTACTAATAACGGGGTATTGAAAACAAATTCCGTATCCAACCCCTGGAATCCATTGGCCTTTGTGCCGACTGGTTGATTATGCCAGGCCGAAAAGTTTTCCATGTGAATCCAGGATGTCCATGAGCTTGAAAATCCACACTGAAAACCGGCGGCGACAAGTTTTTTCGCATACTCTTCAACTTCCGGCCAGGTTTTGGGCGGAGTTTCGGGATCGAGTCCGGCTTTTTTGAAGCCATCTTTGTTGTAATACAGAATCGGCGTGGAACTATTGAACGGCATGGAGAGCATTTTACCGTCGGTTGTCGAATAATAACCGGTCACGGCTGACAGATAGGCTTTCGGGTCAAATGGCTCGCCCGTTTCGGCCATCAGTTCATATACTGGCTTGATCGCGCCTTTGGCCGCCATCATCGTCGCCGTCCCCACTTCAAACACTTGCAGAATGTGCGGCGGCTGTTTCGACCGGAAGGCCGCGATCCCGGCGGTCATGGTCTCGGCGTAGGTGCCTTTATAAACCGGCACGACTTTATACTCGCTTTGCGATTGATTAAAACCTTCCGCAATCGCCGTTAGTTTCTCGCCCAGCGCACCGCCCATGGCGTGCCACCATTGAATTTCCGTGACCGCTAACGCGCTCGTCGCAGCCATGCTGACCAAACACCCCGTAAGCAAAAACA
>DF820462.1:75720-80123 GCA_000739515.1 Candidatus Moduliflexus flocculans | reverse complement strand
TGAATTTCCGTGACCGCTAACGCGCTCGTCGCAGCCATGCTGACCAAACACCCCGTAAGCAAAAACAGAACAACACGTCTTCTCATAACCTACCTCCCTCTGCATCCAGGTTAATCATAAAGAATGGTTCTTAAACAGTGACGTTGTGGTCATCAACTCGTTCAGGCGGGCTGTCAAGGAAAATGTACTGAATATCTCGGGCTAACGATTTTTTAACAAAAGGATGTTCACGCCGAATCAGAGCCTCGCAAAAACGACAACGAATGAAAGAAAGGAACACATGAGATCGATCACGCGCCTCAATTCGTTCCCTTCTCCTATTCGTTGTAGCAAAGCGTTTCAATAATTTTTAGGAGTGACTTGTACCGCCGACGTCCTCGTCGGCCTCTGTTCACAAAGCCGACGAGGACGTCGGCGGTACGGTCATACCACTAAAAATTCGTGACTCAATGTAGTAGTTTTTGTGACGGACTGAATCAATCATGGTAAAATAGACCATCTTCGCCATATTGTAGGGGTGTTCAATTAAAATCCCCTAAAGATGATCGTTTTAACGGCAATTGGCATTATATTCCGAAACCGTTTCGACGAAGGCTTCGATATTTTTCCAGGGGACTTCCGGCTCTAAAATATGGGATGGGGCTAATCCTAATCCGCCGCCGCGCCCAACTTCGCGAATCATCGCGCGGCATTCCTGGCGCACGTCATCCGGCGAGCCGAACGGCATGGTGGTTTGCGTACCGATTGTGCCCCAGAAGGAGAGTTGATGTCCGTATTGCTGCTTGATTTGGATCGGGTTCATACATTCCGGCTGGATGGGGTTGAGAATTTCAACGCCGATTTCGATCAATTCGGGAATAATCGCTTGCAAATTGCCATCGCCGTGATAAAAAATCAGCAGGTCGGGCTTCACCGATTTTGCGGCCTGAATCACGCGCTGCAAACGCGGTTTCAGAAAGGTTCGCCAGGTCGTCACTTTCATCATCATCGCCAATTGCGTCGAGACATCGTCTCCCAGGCTGAGCACGTCGCAGCCGGCGGCAGCGTAGCGTTTCGCGCATTCGCAGCGGATGGCGGTAACCCGATCTAAATGGTAGGTTGCAAGGTCGGGGTTGAGCATCAGATCCATCAGAAACGTTTCCATGCCGCGCAAATACCAGGCGATTTCGAAGATTGTCACTTGCATGCTGGCGACTGCGATAAGATCACGCGCCTGAATCTCGCGCACTTTGCTGGATAGCGTCGCCCAATCGTAATCCTCGACAGGATGCGGATACGGATACGCTTCGAATTCTGTCAATGCCTGAAAATTTTTCATCGGATGCTGCATTTCGGTAAAATGCGCGACGCTGCCCTGTCTGCGCCCGACGCCCCAAGCCGGATCAATTTCGATGTTGGTCGTGTCGGGATAATACGCCGCGAAACGGCCTAACTCGCCGATGTACTCCGAAGACACGCCTCGCGTTGGAAAGCCATAATATTCCCAGTACGCGCTCTTTCCCTTCCGCTGCCGGAATTCTTCCTGCAAGGCGGGACATAAGCCGAATTCAAACGGAACGTATGCGCTGCTTTCGCGGCGCATCGCGGCAAAAAATTTGTTTCGGATAGACATCACTTAATAACCATGCCACGCAACGCCTCCGCGAATTCCCCGCCTGGCAGGGCTGTTCAGTTCTGTCATTGCGCGGAGCGTCAGCGACAAAGCAATCTCGTCGAATCCAGGGATTGCTTCGTCGCTGACGCTCGCTCGCAATGACAGAACTGAACAGCCCTGCTTTCAGGAGGGGAATTCACGGTCAAACGTTACCTGGCTTGTTTTCCAATTTTCACGGCATAGGGCGGCAGACACAGCGCGTCGGTCAGCGGCTCGCCGGCTTCCATATCAATCAAACGCGCCTTTCCGAGTGGGAGAATCTGCTCTTTGGGTGTGAAGTTCATGAAAAAGAGATAATCCGTCGTTTCATTCGAACGGACTTGCACGGACACGCCTTCTGGCAGCGGCGCATTCAGCGGGCGTTGCAGTCCGCGCTGCGCCATAATCCGCCCATAAAAATCCTCAAGGAAACGGTCTTCGGTTCTGGCGGCGATGTAATACGCCTGCCCCTGTCCGAACGCATTCACCGTCAACGCCGGGCGTCCAGCGTAAAAATCCTGCTGATACGTCGCTAAGTTCGTCGCGGTCTCTGTGTGAATCAGATCGCAGAAAATGCTGATGCCATACTCGCCGGACAGCCCGAATTCATTGCCCGGAAGGAAGCTCAGTGCGTTGCTGTCGCGGTCATAGAGGGCGTCAAGCTCTTCTGACCAGATGCCCAACACTCGACGCAGCGGGCCGGGGAAGCCGCCTAAAAAGCAGAGGTCGTTTTCATCAGCAATGCCGCTCCAATAGGTAGCAATAAACGTGCCGCCTGCCGCCACGAATTCTTCAACGCGCTGCGCCACGCCCGGTCTGACCATATAGAGCATCGGCGCAATCAAAACCTTGTAACTCGAAAAATCGCAGTCCATGTTGATGACATCCGCCGGAATGCCCTGCCGCCAGAAGGCGCGATAATGGGCGATGCAGGTTTCCAAATAATCTTTTTTCTTCTGACGCGGCCCGAAAGCGTCTTCAATCGCCCAACGGTTTTCCCAATCGAAAATCACGGCGACTTCCGGACGCGTCGTCGCACCGACGACATCATCGAGTTTTTCGAGCAACTGACCGACTTCCGCCACTTCGCGGAAGATTCTGGTATGCTCGTGACCGGCATGATCCACCACCGCGCCGTGCAATTTTTCGCACGAGCCGCGACTCTTGCGCCATTGAAAATATTGCACCGTATCCGAGCCGTGCGCGACCGCTTGCAGCGAAGAAAGCAGGTGCATTCCCGGGCGTTTCAATTTCGCCACCGGCTGCCAGTTGGTCATGGTGGGCGTGCTTTCCATCAGCATAAACGGCTGGCCGCCTTTGAGCGAGCGGTTGAGATCATGATAAAACGCGATTTCGCAAGCCAATTCAGGATCGGGCTTGTCGCCATGCCAGCGCGGATAGCTATCCCACGAAATCACATCTAATTCCGGCGCAATTTTCCAGGAGTCCAATCCCGGATACGTTCCCATCAAATTGGTCGTGATCGGCACATCAGGCGTCAGTTCGCGCAGTGGAACGATTTCATTTTTGTAAAAATCTACGGTCTGATCTGTGACGAAACGTTTCCAGTCGAGATTCTGGCCATGCACCGACATTTCGCCATGTGGCGCGGGCGATTCGACCTGCGACCAATCGGTGTAAAGATGACTCCAAAAGCCCGTCCACCAGGCATGATTCAGTTTATCCAAACTGTCCTCGTATTTTTTTTGCAACCATACTCGGAAGGCATCCTGACAGAGCGGACAATGGCAATCGCCGCCGTATTCGTTGGAAATGTGCCAGACAAGCAAGGCCGGATGATCTTTGTACCGTTCCGCTAATTTGCGGTTGATAATCTGGCATTTCTCGCGATAGACCGGCGAAGTGAAACAATGATTATGACGCTGGCCGTGCAGATTTCGAACGCGATTGGCCTGCATGCGCAAAACTTCGGGATATTTCTGAGACATCCATGCCGGACGCGCTCCGCTGGGCGTCGCTAAGACGGCATACGCGCCGTTTTCCGCTAATTTGTCCATAATCGTATCGAGCCAGCCGAATTCGAAACGGCCTTCTTCCGGCTCAAGCGCCGTCCATGAGAAAATCGCGATGGACATGGCGTTGCAATGTGCGAGCTTCATCAGCCGCATGTCTTCATCCCAGATCTCCGGCGTCTCTTTCCATTGGTCTGGGTTATAGTCGCCACCATGCAGAAAATGCGGGTATTTCGGATTGATCGGAGGATATGATGGTCGCATAATTGATTCCTTACATAATTTGATTATTAATGGATAATGCCACGTAGGGGCAGACCCCTGTGTCTGCCCTGTTGTTCCGTCGAACTCAGCGGACGGGTGAACACAGGGGTTCGCCCCTACTGAATGGGACACAGAATGAACACATCTCGCGGCGCAATCGAGATTTCGCCTTCGAGCATCTGGTCATTCAGAATATTTCGATAACGTTCTTCCAACATCATGACTTGCGGCTGGTCGGTGTGATTCATGACGAACAGCAGGCGTTCTCTTCCCTGTTGCCGTTCAGTCACTTCAATGCCTTGCGGCACGTTCATTAATGGCGCGATGCCCGCCATCTTAATCAACCATTTAGCAAGAACGCGATAGAAGCCGGTTTCGCCGACTGTGCCAACATAGACGACGCGCCCTTTGCCGTGCTGATTCACCGTGATCGCCGGTTTTCCGGCGTAATAATCCTGGCGATACCGCGCCACGACGGTGGCGGTCGTCGGTTTCAACACATCGCACCAGACGCCGACAGCCGCCGGAGGCGT
>DF820462.1:0-75614 GCA_000739515.1 Candidatus Moduliflexus flocculans | reverse complement strand
GCGCCACGACGGTGGCGGTCGTCGGTTTCAACACATCGCACCAGACGCCGACAGCCGCCGGAGGCGTCACCGCCAAATCAGGCAGGGTAAAGGCGATTTCGTTTTTCATGTTCGACGCTAACGAGTCGTATTCTTCCACTTCAACGCCGCATATTTTGGCAAGAAGACCGGGGAGCGGCAGATTCACGACGGCATTGGCGTCGTCTTTCACGCCGGTTCGGAGCGTCACTAATAATGTACCGCCTGCTTCGACAAAGGCAGTCAGTTTCGCCGCTAAATCGTCGGTGACGATATGCAAGGCCGGCGCGACGAGAATGTCGTAATCGGAAAAATCATCAGTCGGCGCGACAATTTCCACCGGAATTTGATCCATGAAAAACCCGCGATAATAGTTCAGGAAGTGATCGGGATAGCTGAATTGCGGGTTGTTTTGCTGAATTTGGAAGGCAAAACGGGCGTCATACGACAGAAGCATGGCAACACGCGGTTTCAACGCAGAGCCGACGATCTGCTCGCCGACCGCCGTGATTTCCTGCCCCATCTGCTTGATTTCCTGATAGCGCCGCCCTACCTGGCCATGATGATCCAGCAGCCCGTGCCAATATTCTTCCGTGCCGAAGCGGCAGGTGCGCCAGCGGAAAAAGACGATGCCGTCCGCGCCATGCGCAATCCCCTGATACGCCCAGAGCCGCAATTCGCCGGGGCGCGGCGACACGCTGACCTGTTCCCAGCCGCCGGGGCCGGCTTGCTGTTCCATCACCCAGAAATTCTGGCGCTTCAACCCGCGCATGGTGTCATGCGCTAAGGCCGCGCCCGCCGGGTCTATGCTTTGCCCCATTGTCCATTGCATCCGCTGATAATTATCCCAACTGACGAAATCGAGGTCACGCGCCAAATCAAAGTAATTGATCAGCTTGTAATGAAATCCCATCAAATTATGCGTAATGCGGTGTGTCGGGCATTTCTCACGCAGCAAGTCAATCTGCATCTTTTGATACGCGACATACGTATCTGACATGAAGCGGTAATAATCCAGCGCCAGGCCGGGATTCGGCGACCCGCCGACATCAAGCTGCCGTTTCAACTCTCCGCTTGTGGCGAGCGGCGGCGGAATCTCGCTCCAATCATTGTAAATATGACTCCAAAACACTGTGCCCCATTTCGCGTTCAGTTCTTCAAGCGATTGATAGCGCTGACGCAGCCATTCATGGAACTTTCCGGCGCAGATCGGGCAGTAGCAGCGGTCGCCGAATTCGTTGTCAATCTGCCAGCCGATCACCGCCGGATGGTTGGCATAATGTTCGGCCATTTTCGTGACGATGCGCCGCGTATCATCGTGATACAGCGGATGATTCGGGCAATATTCGCGCCGGTTGCCATACGTGGCACGGCGTCCGTCTTCCCGCATCAGATAGAGTGTCGGGTCTTTTGCCATTAACCAGGGCGGCGCGGAGGCGGTCGGCGTGCCTAAGATCACCTGTATGCCGCGCTGCGCAAGAATTTCAATCGCCTGATCCAGCCAGGTAAAATCAAATTGGCCGTCTGCGGGTTCCAACTTTGACCAGGCAAATTCGGCCAGCCGCACCACATTAAACCCGGCTTCGGCCATCAATTTCGCATCTAATGGCCAGCGTTCCGCCGGCCAATGTTCGGGATAATAATCCACACCAAAATAAAACATAGCTGTTCTCCTAAAAAATAGAACGCGGATGACGCAGATCGCGCGGATAAAGGCGGATTGATATGAATTTATCCGCGAAAATCTGCGCGATCTGCGTCATCCGCGTTCTATCATTTTTACCCTTTGACTGCGCCTGCGGTGAGGCCGGAGATGAACCGGCGCGACGCTGCCCAGAAGACAATCAGGATCGGCAGCATGACCGCCGCCGTGCCAAACATCAACACGCCATAATCGCCGCCCCGGTAGGGATCGCCGCGCAGAAATTGCAGGGCTAACGGCAAGGTGAGTACATTGGCTTTTTTCAGCACTAACATGGGATAGAAGAAGTTATTCCAACTCCCCATGAATGTCATAATCCCCAACGCGCCAAACGCCGGGCTGAGCAGCGGCGTCACCACGCGGAAGAAAATCGTAAACTCATGACAGCCGTCAATACGCGCCGCATCCAGCAATTCATGCGGCACGTTTGCGGAGATATATTGCCGCATCCAGAAAATCCCGAACGCGCTGACCGCGCCTGGCACAATCAGGGCTTTCAGTTCATTGAGCCAGCCTAAGCGGCTGATGATAATAAACCACGGAATGACCTGCACTAAAAACGGCACCATCATCGTGGCGAGCATGAGCGAAAACAGCTTATCCCGTCCCGGAAATTTATACATTGCAAACGCATAACCGCCCATCGAAGCGAATAACAGAGTTAAGGCGGTCATCAAGAGCGCGACGACCGTACTATTCCAGAAATTGAGCCAAAACGGGATCGTTTTGAGCATATTGTGATAATTCACTAACAAATTCGTGGAAGGAAGAAACGGCGGCGGAAATTGAAAGATCGTTTTCGAACTATGCGTTGCTAAAATGAGCATCCAGTAAAACGGCAGGAACGAGATGACCGCCCCGGCAATTAAGAATAGATAACCTCCGATGGTCAAGAGCCGTTCTTTCATTTTTGGTGATGACGATTGTGTTGCAGACATGCAATACCTCCAATATATGCGGTTACGCCGTTGGCGATTTGCCGAAGATTTTCATGTTGATAATCGAAAGACTGACAATCAGGGCGCAAATGACATACGCAATGGCTGCGGCATAGCCCAAATGGCCATTCATAAATCCTTGATTATACACATACATCGCTAAGGTGAGTCCCGCGTTATTCACCCCGCCGAGTCCCTGGTTCGTCGTTAATAGAAAGGGTTCATCGAAAATCGTAATGCCGCCGATAAACGACAGGATGACCGTAAACATAATCACAGGGCGGAGCAGCGGCAGCGTGATATGCCAGAATACCTGTGGATAGCTCGCGCCATCTACGCGGGCGGCCTCGTAAAGTTCCGTATCAATTCCTTGCAGCCCGGCGAGATAAATCACCATATTCCATCCCGTCCAACGCCACATAATCAGCAAAATAATCGCCGGTTTAATCCAAAATCCGGTGCCGCCCCACCAATCAATCGCAGGCAGGCCAATCGAGCGCAGAATGTAATTGATTAAGCCGTATCGGACGCCATACATGGTGTTAAACACGAGCGCCACAGCGACCGAGGATGTCACCATCGGCGTAAAATAGAGCGTTTTAAAGGTTTCTTTAAATTTCACCATCGGGGAATTCAACACAAACGCTAATACTAAGGCAAGGCTGAGCATCGGCACATGCACCGCAATCCAAATCACCCCGGTATTCCAGAACGCTACCCAGAACAGTTTATCATGAAAAAGACGCGCGTAATTCCCAAAACCGATAAAATCCATCGGCCCGTTGCCGCGCCATTGCTGGAAACTCAAAAATAGCGAGAAGAGGATCGGGAACGCACCAAAAATCAGAAAGAGTATATAGAAGGGCGAAATATAGACATACGCGACCCAATTTTTTTTCATATCATGCCAAAGTGTGGGGGCAGTCATAGACAAACTCCTTAGAGAAAGACCCCGCAGGTCTTGGAGACCTGTGGGGTCTGTGAGGAACATTGAGTTACTTTTTGAGTAATTGCAGCACCAATTCCCGATCTTTCGCGGTTTGTTCCGCGATTGATTTTTCGGCGGCGGCAATAGCGGCTTGCGGTTCGAGATTTTCATTCAACATCTTGGTCACTTCCGCCATGAACGCAACCTCAGCAACGGAATCCATCGGCGTCGTGAACGGCGTGCCCGGAGAGGTTGCAATCTTCATCCACAAATCGCGGGTCTTCTGTCCGCCGAAATATGGGTCGCCTTCCTGATAAATCGGGTCTTGCCAGGCCGGAATATAGGATGGGAAGTAATCTACGGCTTTGAAAATTCCATTCTGGCCTTCTGCGGTCGCCAGCGCGTATTCCACAAACGCCCAGGCGGCTTCTTTGTTCGGGGCTTTTTCAGGAATGGCTAAGAACGAACCACCCCAGTTCTGCAACGGGTCTTCAGGGACGGGAACCATACCCCAGTTACCAGCGCCGTCAGGATCAACAAAGCTCTTCAGGAAACTTCCGAACCAGCAGCCGATAATCGTGAACGCGACTTGACCATTGCGCAGCATGTTATACCATTCTTCGTTCCACAACTGGGCGGCTTTCGCGTCCAACCCCAACTCGCGAATCTGTTTGGCATACTGAAGCACTTCCAGGGTTTTCTGATTGTTAATGGCGACATTGTAATCTTTGTCGAAGAAGTTTTTATGGGCGTAGTAGATATACGGAATCTGTTCCGCCTGCATCAGCGCGTACACGTCATTATCAGGATCTGCGACTTTTTTGCTGACTTCGATAAAATCTTTCCAGGTGCTCATCATCTTCTGCACCGATTCCGGATCAGACGGCAGACCGGCTTTTTCGAACAGGTCGCGGCGATAGAAGACGGAGGCCGGGCCAATATCCCACGGGAAGGCCAATAAGCGGCCATCCGGCGTCAACCCTTGCTGCCATTTATACGCGACGAAATCTTTCTCGTATTTGCCAGCGTTATACGGCGGCTGAAGCAGATCGACAAACCCGCCTTGCATGACGAACCGGCCAATATCATTGATTTCGATGCCGGTCACATCCGGCAAGCCTTCGCCCGCAGCGAGCGCAGTGGATAACGAGTCGCGGCAGCCGCCTGCGCCGGTCTGCATGATCCAGTTCACTTTTACATTCGGATATTTCGCGTTAAATCCGGCGATAATTGCTTCGTAGCCTCTGTCATGCGTTGGCCAGCCCCATACCGTAATTTCGCCGCTCGGCTCTGCCCATGCCGCCGCTGCGCTTAACATGCATCCTGCCAGCATCAATGCAACAATCCATCCACGTTTGAGCATCATAGTCCATCCTCCATGTTTAGGTTGGTTCATAAAAAAAGTGAAGTGATCCACGCCACATCATTAGCGTTGACGTACACGGTTTTAAAAATGCGCGTCCAATCTGTCAAGCATTTTTATTGTAGCTGAAATTATTTTGAACAATTCTTCATGTAATATCTTTATAATCAAATAGTTATGAAAATACGCATTGTAGATGACGTTGTTAAAAATTGCTGCGTTTGTGATAATCATCTTTTTATTCGTGTAATGCATGTCGGAATTTTTATGATTTTTTGCAAAATATAAACGTGCGGAAATGCCTTATATATAAGGTTAAATCAGTGTCATTACATCCCGTGTATAAAAAAAAGAGAAAAACGTTGACGATAACGGAACAATAATTTATATTGGATATTATTCGATACGTTTTTAAATAGAAGGCGGCAACATGAACGAAATGTAATTATTTAGGAGTGCCAACGCTTGCTTTGGCAACGCGGTGAAGCCGCGAGGGAGACCATCTCCGTGTGTTCGCATCTTATACGGCCAAAGCAAGCGTTGGCACTCCTGAGACCTAAATAGTTACAATGAAATCATCGTTCGAGCTGATAACAAGGAGAGCGTGGCAGCATGAGAATCACAACAACAGAGCTTGCGGAGATTTGCGGCGTTTCCATTGGAACCATAGACCGGGCGCTGCATAACAGGCCGGGCATCAAATCCGAAACCAAAGAGAAAATTCTGAAAATGGCAAAAGAGCTTGGCTATCGTCCGCATCTGTTAGCGCGAGGGCTGAAACAGGGGAAGACGATGACATTTGGCGTGGTGGTGTTCGACCTTGCCAACCAATTTTTCGCGCACCTTGTGGAAGAAATCGAGGAACGCGCCAAAGATGCCGGATATTTTGTCTATCTGACGATTACCGAGGGGAATATCGAAGAAGAATTGGACTATCTCGACAGCCTTTCGAGCCTGAATGTGGATGGAATTATTCTCGATCCCATCAACGGCGGCGCCAAATTCTCGCAATATCTGAAATCGCTGAAAACGCCGATTGTGACGATTGGCAACCGCGTGTCGAAAGCGTTCCCGTTTATCGGCGTCAAAGACCGGCAGGCGATCAAAGACGCTGTGGCGTTTATCGCGACCAAAGGATATCAGCGTATTGTCTATGTCAGCCCGCCGCTCTCGTATAAAGGCACGGAAAATATTTACTCCGTTGAAGAGCGCCTGGCAGGGTATAAAGAAGGCTTAAAAGAGACGGAGATGCCGCATAAGCCGATTGTCATCGGCGAAAAAGCGTATATAGAGAAATTAGACACACTCAAACTGCGTGAAGAGCGCACCGCGATTTTGTGTTCCAGCGATATTTACGCGCTCGAAGTCTTGAATTATCTCCGCGCCAAAAACATCGCCGTTCCCGATGACGTCGGCTTGATGGGATTTGATGATATTCAAGTGTTAAAATACGTCACGCCGCCGCTCAGCACCATCGCCTACCCGATTGAAGAATTAGGGCGAAAATCCGTTGCCTGCCTGTTATCACAGATTAACAACGAACCAGTCGCCCCGATTGAACTCCTTGATCACCGCCTGATCGAAGGCGCATCTCTTTGAGATGCTTATTGTCCCTCGTCTTTGCGCAGGAGTTCCTGTCGTTGAATGAGCTTGTAGGTAATGTAATATTTATAGATATTGCTCACGTACTGTACGGTTTCACGACCAATGACTTCTGACGCAATCATTTCGACGTTATCGAACCAGACATTCGGATTGAGTCCGCGTTCAGCCGCGATTTGGCGGAGTTGCCTGACTTTCGCAGGCCCGGCATTATATGAGGCGAACGTAAATAAGCCTTTATTGATCAAATCCATCTCAGCATCCTGAAAGTTGGTATCGAAAATATACCGCAGATATTTCACTCCGGCATGAATATTATTCTCGACGTTCGTGATGTCAGGGATGCCGACCGCCTTGTCTTCTGCGGTGCTCGGGAGAAGTTGCATGACGCCAATTGCGCCCGCCGCGCTGCGAACGCTCTGATCGAGGCGAGATTCCTGATACCCTTGCGCCGCCACCATCAACGCATCGAATCCGTACATCTCGCCATATTTTTTGAAAAACGCCACTGTCTGCTCGAATTTTTTACGTTCTTCTTCTGCGGCAGCATTTTTCACCCATTGCGTGCTTTGCAGATAGCGTTTCAGCAGCATATTGCCTAAGAGCGTCCCCTTTCTATTCTCCTTGACAAAGGCGTTCAATTCCTCGCGTAATTTCGGACTCTCTTTCCTGAATGCCCAGGCAATCTGCCCGCCGGTGTTGACGGCAATATCAGCATGCAGCGTGATGTTTTCGAATATCTGCGCCCAGAATGTCGCCTCATGACTGTCAACCACAGTCATCGGAATCAGCCCGGCATTCACCATTTCCAGCAAGTCTTCGTCTCCCAAAAATTCGTCGGCGTCATGCAGAATGATCTGAGGTTTCCCGGCTTGCGCGAACGACTCGTTCTGGCGCAGCAGATGCTCGTAGTAGCTGCTCGATTTCCGCACGAACATTTCTTTTCCCGCTAAATCATCAAGACTGGCAATTGGCGCAGCGCCCGGGCCGGTGACGACGATCTCCGACACATTCTCATACAGCGGATCAGAAAAATCAACCAGTTTCTGCCGTTCCGGCGTAATGGTCAGATTGGCTGCCGCAATATCGCCGCGCCCTTCAATCAAAGCTGGCAGCAGTTCGTCGCGTGTCACAGGAAGAAACACCACGTTCAATGGGGGATTGAGCTTCAGTTTTTCATTAAGACTCTTTTCGAATTCTTTGAATATATCGTAAGTCATGCCGCGCTGCTCTGCGCCGTCGAGAAAATAAAAGGTCTTGCTATACGACACCAGCACCCGAATCATGCCGCGTTCGACCATGCCATCGAAATCGCCGCTCCAGGGAGCGAGCGCTCTTTTCACCGCTTCCGGGACACTCTCTTCGGCAAAAATGTTCGATGCGATAAAAACGCTGACCGCAATAATGAGACAACAGATCTTCGCAAATCCGAATTTTCGAAAACGAACATGTTGTTTTCTCTGTAGCATTCTATCTCTCTTCATCGTCTTTTCCCGCAACTGTTTACGTACTGGCGGCCAACCTTGTCCGTCGAAATCGGAGATCGCAAGAATCTGATTCATTTTTAAGAGCACGAGGAGGTATCCCATGCGGCGTGCTCGGCGAACAAGGCTGTTCATCGGCATGTAAATAACTCATGTTACGCAGCCGATTCGAGACGAATGACCGCACACTCCCCTCCGGGGAGGGGTTGGGGGTGGGTTCTTGACACGAGCAATCACTCACGGACGAACCCACCCCTTGCCCCTCCCAGGAGGGGAATTGTCGGCGGCGCTGCGTAACATCAGNCTCCCCTCCGGGGAGGGGTTGGGGGTGGGTTCTTGACACGAGCAATCACTCACGGACGAACCCACCCCTTGCCCCTCCCAGGAGGGGAATTGTCGGCGGCGCTGCGTAACATCAGTAAATAATTACTTTTTCCCCTTATATCCTGGCACAAAGTCCAGATTCGCACCTGCTGAGTTTTGGCGCATGAATTAAAAATTTGTCGTGATCATTCAGCACTGACTGTTATGCAAAATATTGTCGCGATAATGTACATTGTCAAGCCCAATTTATGAAAAACGTTGCACTACACCGAAATTGCGTCGAACAGGAGAGAGGTTTCATGACAAGAACGATGTTTGGAGGTTGACTTTTTTCGCGGCTGGCGCGATAGAAGCGAAAAGATTCTGAGAGCGAACCAAAACGACAACGAATAGGAGAAAAAACGAATTCGTTCCCTTCTCCTATTCGTTGTCGTTTTAATAACCTCATTGTAATTTCGAAAATATGAAATATCTCCGTTACGCCATTGCGGCGAAAGATATGCTGTTCAAGCCGCTCCGGGCGAGTCAGCCGCCACTGCATATCCAGTTGGAATTTACGACGTTCTGCAATTTGAACTGTAAGCCCTGTCTGCGTTCGAAATACATGAATCATCCTCCTCGCCATTTGACGCCGGACGAATTTCGCCGGATTGTCGAGCCGATCCGCCCCATTAAATTGAGCCTGAGCGGCGGCGGCGAGCCGTTCCTGAGTCCACATCTCTTCGACCTCATCCGACTGGCAAAATCATTCGGCGCGACGATGAATACCACCACCAATTGCACGTTGATTACGGCAGACCGCGCAAGTGAGTTGGTGAAAAGCGGATTGGATCTGCTGAAAATTTCGATTGACGCCGCGACGCCGCAAACCTACGTCAATATTCGCGGCGAAGACCGCTTCGCGGATGTCCTCGACGGCATTCGCGCGTTGATGGAGGCGAAAAAGCGCCTGAACTCGCGAACGCCATACCTTCGCTTCAATTACGTCGTCTCGCAGGATAATTACCGCGAAATCGCCGAGACGGTCGAGCTTGCCGATTCGCTCGGCGTGGATGCGATTTTCTTTCAGCCGCTCGGCTTATTCGGCATCGAGGAACGCCAGGACGCCCTTGTCGGGCAGATGACGCAGGAACGTCTCGGTCAGGAAATTCAGCGCGGCATTCAGGCCAGCCGTTCGCGCCGCGTCGAGACGAATCTGCGGATGTTCCAACGCCTGCTGCCGCTGTACTGGAATAAATATCAGATGCAGGCGAGCCATCAGCGGCGGCTCTGCCTGCTTCCCTGGTTTTCGTCGTATATCACGCTGGAAGGGGAAATGCGCCCATGTTGCACCTGTCTGTACGATTACACGACCATGGGCGACCTGCTGGAATCGCCGTTGGACGAAGTCTGGAACGGCGCAAAATATCAGGAATTCCGCCGGGCGATTAAGGCGGGCAAACGTCCGTTCCCGGTCTGCGAAACCTGCGTGCCGCAAGAGGTGGACGATCTGATCAGCTATTCGAAAATTCTACCGGGCTTTTTGCGATAAATTCTTTTGGCTCAAATGAAAAACAATGAAAAGAAAAACAGGCGATACTGTAGCGATTCCTGGTGATTATCAATATCATGCGTATTATTGTGGAAAAACTCCTCAGAGATTCTGGCATTATAACAGATTAGCAGAAGCGTTAAAAAGTTTAGATTTACACGATGGCGATACGGTGTTGGATATTGGCTGTGGCAGCGGACTTATGGCATCGTTTATCGCACAAAATCCAACGATTCAGGTGCTCGCTGTTGATGCCAATTATCACGCGATTCATTTTGCTGAAAAGATGTTTCAGATGCCGAATTTAAAATTTCGTTATGGGATGATAGATGAACTGGAACTTCCAGAGGAGAGTTTTCATCGAATTAATTATTTGGAAGTTATTGAACACATCTTCGAACGACAGGGCGATTATGTGTTTGAATCCTTCTACAAATTATTGAAACCTGGCGGGAAATTAGTCATCTCGACCCCAAATAAGAAGAGTTTATGGCCTCTGATTGAATGGGTCTTAGATACATTCAAAATGACTCCGGTGTTGTCCCACGAACAACATGAATTCTTATATACTGATCATCTTTTATGCCAAAAAGCAGCGCAAGTCGGTTTTTCATGCATTAATAAAAAGCATTTGAATACAATAGCTCCCTGGCTTGCCCTATTCAATTGGCAGGTTGCGTTAAAAGTCAACGAATGGGAAATCGCGCATATTAAAAAGTGTGGTTCTATTTTATTATATACGTTTCAAAAACCTTTGAATATCCTTTCGAAAACGATATGACCATAAAAACGAACGTGAAATTTCAGTCTCGCAACATAATTATCGGTCTATCACTCCTCACGCTGTTGATTTTATCCTCTCGTTCTGTTAATTACTTCTCTGCGCATGAACCATTTTGCGATTCTGGAATTTTTATGAGCGGAGCAAGACATGTGCTGGCAGGGCGAACATTGTATCAGGATTTTTGGGATAATAAGCCGCCAATGATTTTCTTTTTTAATGCGGTGGCAATGAAAATTGGCGGATATTCTGTCAACAGTGTACGAATAATGGAAAGAATTTTTGCAGGTTCAGGCATAATATTATTCTATTTTGCCGCGCTTGCTTACTTCCGTTCTTATTGGTTGGCCTGGTGCGGCGCTGCACTGTTTCTCATCAATCTCTACAATCCGCTCAGCTTAGAGGAGGGAAATTTTACAGAAGAATATGGCGCAATTTTTGTGCTTATTGGAATCTCCGCTGTCCTTTTGTCAACACGATATGTTTATAGAATTACGTATCGGTGGATGATCGTTTCTGGTTGCTTTTTTGCAGGTGCGATGCTTTTTAAAGAGCCATTTTTATTATCAAGTCTCCCCTGGTTTCTTTTTTTACTACTGCGAGCAGATCGTTTTTCATGGAAAGCCGTTTCGAAAAGAATCGTTTTTTGTCTCATCGGTGCGCTTATTCCGTTTATTGTTTTGCTTATTTATCTTGGAATGCATCATGCGCTTCCCGATTATCTCGATGTCATTTCGTACAATTTTTCGAATAATGAGACGCCAATCCCTCTACTTGATCGCCTCCTTGATAATATCCAATTCGCCCGCCTGAAAATGCTGAATCAGTTTACCGTTATGCAATGGCTCGCGCTCCTCAGCTTAGGGCTTTTTGCTTCCTCATCATTGCGGAAAAAATATGGAGTATTGCTGCTGACAACGCTTGCGGCGTTTTTTGCGGATTTTACCGGCACGGCGTTAAGTCCGCGCCATTACGGCCATTATTATTTGCAGCTTGCGCCCTCATTTTCCCTGTTAGCGATGTTTGGGCTATTGGTTATACGGGAAATTGTTCAGCGCCTTCGACTGTCGCGATTGATATGCATTGCAATAGGGGCGCTCTGTCTCGTATGGTTTGATCTGCCAGCGACTCAGGCGCTGATTGGCAGATTATCGCAGCCGAATCAATGGGCGCAGCCTTCTCGTTTCGCCGAAGCGTTGAAGAAAATGGCAAAGCCAGGGGATACGTTATGGGCTGTATCCCTGAATTATACGGAAATCTACATGGAAACCGGCTTATTGTCGCCGAGCCCCTATCACATGTTTTTTAATCACCTGTTTATTGATACAAAGAACAGCACTGGGCAGGAAAAATTCGACAGCGTGACGCGCATGTTGCAAACAGAACCGCCAACATTCATCTTGGTTGAGTTGCAAAAAGATACGACACTATTATTCGATTCCGGGATATTCGATTGGATTCAGTCCGAATATGTCAGTACCGGGTACGGAAACGAGAATACCGAGATTTTCATCAAGAAAGAACGATTTGCCGATCGCACTCTTCCGTAATGCTCTCTTCTGAGACGTTTTTGCATCAACGCGCAAGCCCTCGCCCGCACTCTCTCCGTTGTTTTTCCTTGACAGAAGCGCGGTTGTCATGACATGACTCTGTTTATAGACATCATGTGAAAGAATCGAATCGCCTTGATGATCGCGATAAGAATACCTGTCAGACACCTTAAAGGTGTCTGACAGGTCGCTTCAATCGTATTATGATTCCAGTCTCGTTATCCCTGAAAAATTTCCTGAGCTACGGAGAGGACGTGCCGCCGCTCGATTTTACGGAGTTCGATATTGCCTGTCTGTCGGGCAATAACGGACACGGCAAATCCGCAATTCTCGACGCCATCACCTGGGCGCTCTGGGGCGAAGCCCGTAAAGCGTCTGGCGACCGCTCGCCCGCCGACGGCTTGCTGCGGCTCGGTTCGACGGACATGCGCGTCGAATTCGAGTTTGATTTGGAAGGCGACCGCTACCGCGTGATTCGCAAATTCCACCGCCGCAAAAGCGCGGCAGGCAACGCGGCCTCGCTCGATTTTCAGGTCTTCGATCAGGCGAGCAACGGCTTCAAACCGCTGACTGAAAGCTCTTCAAAGCACACGCAAGACCGCATCAACGCGACGCTGCGGATGAATTACGAGACGTTCATCAATTCCGCGTTCATTCTGCAAGGCCGCGTGGACGAATTCACCAAAAAGACGCCGCACAAACGTAAAGAAATTCTGGCTGACATTCTCGATTTGCAGCAATATGACACGCTTGTGGAATTGGCGAAGCGGCATCAGCAGCAGGCCAAAACGGATATGGCCGTTGTAGAAGCGCGGCTGGAATCCATCAAAGATGAAGTGTCGCATCAGGCCGAATACGAGCGCCGTTTCGATGAGTTAACGCAGCGCCTCGATGAACTGGATCAACAGATTGCGACACAGGACGCGGCACGCCACGCCTTGCAGCAGCAGCAAGCCGAATTGCTGACGAAACAGGCGCAACTCCGCGAAAAACAGCAGCAACGCCAGCAACTTGCCAGCGAACTCGAACAGCTTGCGCACCGCGTCAAGCGTCAGCAGGAGGAGATTCGCGCTGTCCAGACGATTCTTGATCAGCGCGACGCGATTGTGCGCGATGTTGAGCGTTACGAAACGTTGACGCAGCAGAATCGGCAGCTTGAACAGCAGGCGCAGGACATCCGCCATTTGCAAGCGCAGCAAGCCTTTTTTGAGCAGGTGATTGACCGGGCGCGGCATGAATTGGAGGCGGAACGCAAAACGCTCCATTCGCAGCAGGCGCAGTTCGAAGCGCAACTGCGCGACAGCGAGCATCTCCTCAACCGGACGCAGGAGATTCAGGACGGTTTTCAAAGCTATCACCAGACGAAGCAAACGGATGAGCAGCTTGATGAAACGCGCAACGAAGTTGACAGGCTCGAACGCGCCATCAGCGCGGCAAAGCGGGAAATTGACCGGCATCAGGCGCGACTCATTGCCGAAGTCGAGGCGTTGACGCGCCGCATCGCCGAAATTCGCGTGTTCGCGGAGAAATTGCCGGAACATGAGGCGCGTGTCGCCGAATATCAC
This sequence comes from Candidatus Moduliflexus flocculans, assembly GCA_000739515.1. Classification (GTDB taxonomy): domain Bacteria; phylum Moduliflexota; class Moduliflexia; order Moduliflexales; family Moduliflexaceae; genus Moduliflexus; species Moduliflexus flocculans. The sequence continues at coordinate 61,828 of DF820462.1, read as the reverse complement.
CGTCTTGTCACGGAAACGCAACGTCTGAACAGCGAGCTTGACCAGAAAAAAGAGGCTGGAACGCAATGTAAAACGCGGCTCGAAACGCTGGCGGCGCAACATCAGCAGACGCAAAAATTGTTAGACGAAGCGCGGGAAAAATTCGACCTCTTGAAACGCAGCGACGCGCCGGAATGCCCGCTCTGCGCTTCCAGGCTCGACGCTCAGAAAAAAGGGGAACTTGACGCCCATTTTCAGCGCGAACTCCTGACGCTTGAGCAAGAGCTTGCGCGAAACGACATCGAACAACGCGATCAGCAGGCAGCTTTGGATCGTTTGCGCGTTGAATACAGACAACTCGAACAGCAGGCGAAAACAGTCGAACGACAGCGCGAAGACCTGCGCTCCGCCGAACATGCCGCGCAGCAGTGCCGCGAGGCCGCCGTTCAATTGGAACAACTGCGGCAGGAACACGCCCGCTTGACGGAACGGCTTGAGCAGAAGGCGTTTGCCGTCGAAGCGCATCAACAAGCCGAGGATTTGCAGAACACATTGACTGCGCTGGACTACGATCAGCAAGAGCATCAGGCGCTCAAAAAGCGGCGGAAGGCGCTGGAAAAATATGAGGGTGAACATGCCGCGCTGACCGCCGCCCTCGAACGCGAACGTGCCATTTTCACGCAATTGCCCGTCATCACGCAACAGATCGCGGAGATTCAGGGAACGCTTGACCGGCAGGAATTCGCGCAAACCGAACGGACGCAGGTCGAGGCATTGCGTTCGCAGATCGCCGCGATTGGCTATGACGAGCGCGAACATGCCCGCATCCGCGAGGAATTGCCGCGTCTGCAAACCGCGCTAACGCAGAAGGCCAGATTGGAGCAGGCCGAAAAATCGTTGGGACAATTGCAGCAGACGCTTGATGAATGGCAGCAAGAACAGCGAGAAAAAGCGGCTCGCCTCAGCGTCATCGAAACGGAAACACGTCAGTTCGAAGGCGAACTCGCGGCATTCCCACAGATCGAACAGGCGCTGCATCAGCAGAAAGCCGCATTAGAAACGTTGCAGCGCGAACGCGATCAGGCGATTCAGGAACAGGGCATCTATGAGCATAAATACCAGCGTTGTCTCGAATTGGCTGAAGAACAGCGCCTGAAAGCGCAGGACTTTGCGCAATGCGAACGCGACGTCAAACTGTATGGCAATCTTGTCCGCATTTTCGGCAAAGACGGCATTCAATCGTTTTTGATTCAAAATGCGATTCCTGATATCGAAGATGAAGCGAATATTATTCTCTCGCGCCTGACGCAGAATAAGACGCACATCACCATCGAATCGCAGAAAGACTTGCAAAGCGGCGGCACGAAAGAGACGCTCGACATCAAAATCAGCGACGAGCTTGGGACGCGGAATTATGAGATGTACAGCGGCGGCGAGGCGTTTCGCGTGGATTTTTCGATTCGGATCGCGCTCTCGAAACTCTTGGCGAAACGCGCCGGGACGCGGCTGCGGACGCTGGTGATTGACGAAGGCTTCGGCACACAGGACGCGCAGGCGTTGGAGCAATTAGTCGAGGCGATCAAAACCATCAGCGCGGATTTCGAAAAAATCCTCGTCATCACGCATCTCGAAACGCTGAAAGACGCCTTTCCCGTGCGGATCGAAGTTGTAAAATATCCCGACATCGGCTCGCAGTATCAAGTAGTGCGATAGGAATAATTCATGTCGGTCGAAACTCCAGTTTCGACAGACGTCACAACACATAAAAATTCAATTTTCAGAGGAGGACGAATGTTTCCGAGTGTCAATGAGCAAATGGATGTGATTAAGCGCGGCGTGGTGGACTTGCTGCCGGAAGATGAATTGGTGAAAAAAATTGAGCGGTCAATCAAAGAGAACAAGCCGCTGATTGCGAAATTGGGCTGCGACCCCAGTCGCCCGGATTTGCATTTGGGGCATACGGTCGTGTTGCGCAAACTTCGGCAATTTCAGGAGTTAGGCCATCAGGTCATCCTGATTGTCGGCGATTTTACCGGCATGATCGGCGATCCGTCAGGAAAAAACGAAACGCGCCCGGCGCTCTCGCTGGAAGAAACGCGGCGCAACGGCCAATCATACTACGAACAGGCGTCGAAAGTGCTTGATCCGACAAAAGCGAAAATCTGCTATAACTCCGAATGGCTCGGCAAAATGAGCTTTGAAGATGTCATCAAGCTCGCCAGTAAATACACGGTCGCCCGGATGCTGGAACGCGATGAATTCGAAAAGCGCTACAAAGGGGGCGAACCGATCAGTATTCACGAATTTTTGTATCCGCTTGCGCAAGCGATGGATTCGGTCGCCATCAAATCGGATGTCGAACTCGGCGGCACGGATCAGCGCTTCAACCTGCTGGTCGGGCGCGACGTGCAGCGCGAATACGGGCAAGAGCCGCAAATCATCCTGACCATGCCGATTCTGCCTGGCACGGACGGCAAACAGAAAATGAGCAAGTCGCTCGATAATTACATCGGCGTTTCGGAGTCGCCGAGCCAGATGTATGGCAAAACGCTTTCGATTCCCGACAATGTCATGTACGACTATTTCGAATTGGCGACGACGGTGTCGAAACAGGAATTGGCGGAGATCAAGGCGACGCTCGCCGATCCGACGAAGAATCCGCGCGACCTGAAACGCCGGTTAGCGCGGGAATTCGTGACGCTCTATCATTCCGCCGAGGACGCGCTGAAAGCGGAGCAGGAATTCGACCGCGTTTTCGTGCAGAAAGATGTGCCGGATGATCTACAGGATTTCACGCCCGATACGGATGCGGCGGCTTGTTGGATCGTCAAATTAATCACGGAAAGCGGCCTTGCGCCAAGCAATGGCGAAGCGCGGCGGCTCATCAAAGACGGCGCGGTCAGCGTGGATGGCGAAAAAGTGACGAACCCTGACGCGGAAATCGCGCTGAATGCGCCGAAAGTGTTAAAAGTTGGGAAGCGTCGCTTTATCAGAATCGTGCCGAAACAATAAAAAAAACACAGGCGTGCCAACACTTGCGTTGACGCCGTTCAGCGCCCGGCTTCGCCGGTTGCAAAGGCAAGTGTTGGTACTCCTCTTTTACAAAGGAACATTATGCGAGCGTTAGTCACGGGCGGGGCTGGATTTCTCGGATCGCATCTTTGCGAATATCTGCTGGCAAAAGGGATGAAAGTCGTGTGCATGGACAACCTGCTTACCGGCGATATTTCGAATATCGCGCACATTCATCATGAAAACTTTTTATTTATCAACCATGACGTGACGAATTACATCTATCTTGACGGCGAACTCGATTTTATTTTACATTTCGCCAGCCCGGCCAGTCCGATTGATTACCTGGAACTGCCGATTCAAACGCTGAAAGTCGGATCGCTCGGCACGCATAAGGCGCTTGGCCTGGCGAAAGAAAAGAACGCGGTCTTTTTGTTAGCTTCGACATCGGAAGTGTATGGCGATCCGCTGATTCACCCGCAAAAGGAAGATTACTGGGGGAATGTCAATCCGATTGGCCCGCGCGGCGTGTATGACGAAGCCAAACGGTTCGCCGAAGCAATTACGATGGCCTATCATCGCTTTCATGGCGTGGAAACGCGCATCGTTCGCATTTTTAACACCTTCGGCCCGCGCATGAGACTGCACGATGGCCGCGTCGTGCCGACCATGCTGCGGCAGGCGATTATGGGCGAGCCGCTGACAATTTTCGGCGATGGTTCGCAAACCAGAAGTTTCTGTTATGTGTCTGATTTAGTGGAAGGGATTTACCGGCTGCTGACATCGAATCATTCCGATCCTGTGAATATCGGCAATCCGCGCGAGATGTCTATTTTGCAGTTTGCGGAAAAAATCAAGGCGATTACCGGCACATCGAGCGAGATTGTGTTCGAGCCGCTGCCGGTGGACGATCCGAAAGTTCGCCAGCCCGATATTTCCAAAGCGAAAACCTTATTAGGCTGGGAGCCGGTCGTGCCGATGGAAGAAGGCTTGAAAAAAACCTTCGAGTGGATGGCGCAACGCATCAAACATCTATCACAAAGCGCATCGTAGGCGGTAAACGCCGTAGAGACGCCCCGGTGAGGCGTCTTCTGCCGACAGACGCCCCACCGGGGCGTCTCTACCATGTATGTCAAAAGAAATCAACGCGATTATCCGTCATTTGCAGCAATACTCGCCATCCAAAATGGCCGGGGCGGTGAAAACCTTTCCGTTGCGGGATTTGCTGAAAAACAGCCAGATTCTGCAAGAAGCGCTGCAAAATCCGCCCGAAGAAGACAGCGGCGAAACGCTGACGCTCGAAACGGCCTATAACAAACTGCAACGGGTGATCGCGAAACGGATGGAAGCCGCGCAAACGTTGATTGCTAAATTTTCGACTGCCAGTCCCGAAGTAATTGCGCTGAACAATTCGGTCTTCGCGCTTGTGCCGTCCCGCGACTTGCTGGAAGATGTCAAAACTGCGTATGTCAATTCCGGCCAGTTATTCAAAACGCTTACCCTTGCCAGCCAGAATATCCTCGAAGCGGTCAATATCGAGATTCAGCAGCGTTTTTACGACAGTTCCCCCGAAATGATTGCCGTCAATCATTCCGGCAGCGAATTAGACGCGTACCGGAAACTGTTGAAAAATCTGCTGACGAGCATGGAGGTTGATACCGACCTGTTTAAGGTCTATAGCAAAATTATCCGCAATGTGATTGACGGCAGCCGCATTTACGACGCTGATATCGCGCAGGCGCGGTCACTCTGCGAACGCGCGTTCAACACAGTTCCACCCGATTTCGATGGCGTGTTTAATCAGTATAATATTGCGGATTTAGAAGCGCATCAAATCTTGCTTCAGACAACGTTGACGATTTTGCGCAAAGATATTACCGGGCGACCGAGCATTGTCGAACTCAGCGCGCGCTGCCAACAGATGCTTCAGGCGCTGACAAAACATTTCGCGTATCGAAAGACGCAAATGCGGAAAACGACGCGGGTGCTGCAACTCTCGCATTACATGTCGTTTTTAAGCATCGAACAGGTGGCAGAGAATTCGGCCACCAGCCTGATGTTGTGTCAATCGTTGTTCGAAGAAACTCACCGGTTTCTCCAAACGCAGCAGACGCACCTCGATGTTTCGCTGAATGTCAAAAGCCTGGAAGAAGCCGAACAGAAGGTGTTCGAAGGTCTGCGTTACCGGCAATATGCGATGAGCCAGCTTTTTCAGGAAATTTCGCTGTTAAGCCTGGAAGAATTGGCGGCCGTTCCTGAAAAACGGTTAGGCGACAACACGTTGCTGCTGCAAGAAATTCAACATTTAGTTCATGAATATTTGCGGCGCGTGGCCGATGCCCCTGAGCCGAATATTGTCCGTTTCTCTCAAACCTTGCGAGACAATATTGCCAAATTACATGAGGCGATTACGCAAAGCAAAAAATCCACGCCGATTCCTCAGAAAACACCGGCCTGGGAATTGGGAGACCACCTGCCCAATTTGAGCAAATTCTACGATAAAGAGATGTTCGAATTGATTCGCAAGGCGCTGAAAACCGGCAGCACTCCGGTCGCTTCGGAAGAACGCCTCGACGTCTCCGGCAACCTTGAGCGAGTGTTTACGATCCCATTTTCGCAATTGCAAGACTATATCACCTCATTTTTGCGCGTCGCGCAACGAGCATAATCACCCGTCCACAGCCCTGAAAGAGCGCGATTCATCAGCGTCAGGCAACGTCCGGCGAACCAATTTTAGTCCTCCCGTTCCCCACAGATATAACAACAGATAATACAACGGCAGGCCAAACCAGAGCGGCGGCTCGACGGTAAAATTTATGGCTGGAAACAATTCGCTGAATTTGATCAGCAGACGCGACAGCCAGACATCGAGCCAGAGCAGCGGTTTCAGCAATGGCCAGACCGCCTGCGGCAGCAACGCGCCGAAACAGACGAGCAGGCTGAGCGGCAGCATCGCCGTAACGAGCGGCAACGACAATGGCGTTGAGATCAGCGAAAACGGAGTGATTTGCTTAAAATGGTACATCATGAGCGGCGTGACGCCAAGCAGCGCGGCAGCAGAACTGAGCAGGCTCATCGCAATCGCCTGCCTCCATTTTGGCGCGGCAGTGAGACGTTGAAACCAGGTCTGTCCACTCCAATGCCGAAACGCCAGGAGAATTCCTGCTGTTGCGGCAACCGTCAATTGCAGGCTGACATCGAACAGCGCATTCGGATCGAGCATCACGAAAAGCGTCACCGTAAACCAGAGGCTATACAGCGCGTCCGACATCCGGTTGCAGCTATATGACGCATAAAAGATCAGCGCCATGCAGACCGACCGCATCACTGGATATTGAAAGCCGGTGATGCCTGCATACAGGAGAAGCACGACGCCTAAAATGACATTGCGAGCCTGCCAGGGAACGCCGAGCAGCTTGAAGGCCACGTGAAAGACGCCCGCCAATATTGCGACATGAATGCCGGAAATCACGAGAATATGATACATGCCGGAATGACGAAAACTGCTGCGAAGATCGGGATGCAACACATAACTCGCGCCGATGGTCATGGCTTGAATCACCTGAATCGCGTAACGCGGCGCATCGAGCGGCGGCGGGGTGTATTCCACTTTTTGAGGAAAGGCGCTCAGAAACACGAGCATTCTGGCCTGAGCGTGATAAAGCTGCCGCATCATCGGGTTCCCCTGTTTTTCAGGCAGCAGCACCAGATTGCGGTCGCTTCGCAGCGAACCGACGCGATAAATGCCGCGCCGTGCCATGAATTCCTGATAATCGAAGTCGTTATCCCGATTTTTTGGCGGCGCGAGCCGCAGCCGCGCTCGAAGCGTGTCGCCGTAGGCCAATCGCTTTCGTCCGGTGTTCGGCAGCGATTCGTTGGTCAGCGTAATTCGCGCCCGTCCGATTGCGTTGTAGCGCAGGCCATCCTTTTCTAAAATTGTCGTTTCGACATAGAGCCGCCGCATGACACCGAGCGTTTCCGGCGGTTTATACAGATAACCTTCGATGGTGACAATCTCATCCTGCATAAGACTGGCAAGATGATTGGCGGGAAGACGCATGACAACGGCATAGCGCGTCATACCGGTCAGAAACGCTAACAACAGGAGGCAGAGAGACGCGGCGCGGTCGCGGCGGTTGAGATGAGCGAACAACCACGCTACGAGCAGCAGAATATATGCGGCAAAGATGAACGATGCGAAGGAAGGAAATAACGGCGAAAACGCCTCACTGCGCCATGATTCGAACCAGACGCCGAGCAAGAGTGCGAGCGCGACGGGAATGAGGGGACGGGTCATGCGTTTTCCTCACCGTTGTTGTGAAACCATCTTAATACAGGCGTTTTCTGGCGGAGGCGTCAATGTGTGCGGAAGCCGTTCTAATGGAGGCATTTCGAGCGAAATAAACAAGCGATTGACCTGTCGAAGATTATTCTCTGAATAACACCAGGGATTACATGCTCCGGGACATCGAAGAATGACAACTAAAGAAGCCATTTCTTCTTTTTCTAATTGATTGACAGGCTTTTGGAAATATATTTTTGCGGCGCGTTCGATCCCGAAAATGCCATGCCCATAATACGAGGCGGTCAGAATGGTTGTTAATGCCTCGTCAATCGTCCAATGATGAGAAACCCAGATAAACGCGGCGGCATAGAGCCGTTTCCACTCCGCAGCATTTATTGCGTGTTTATATCGCCGGAATAACAGCAATCTGGCTGCGAGCGTTGTTGTTTCTGAACTTGAAGGAAAGGATTGCTCTGGAGGTTTTATAGAGAGAAAGAGTGCTGCATAATGATCGAAGTGGATCGGCATCATGATTCGTTCTCCAATTCCTCCGAACTCTTTCCAGGCGATGTCCAAAAGCGTTTCGGGAATTTTGGGATTTCTTACCGGCGAGGTATCGTCCGGTAGATGGCGTATTTCATAGAAATAGATACTCTTATAGATAAGGTACGGCAGGGAAAGAATGATTCCACACATCAACAGAATCATAATGAGCCAGAAATGCTTTCGTTTGCCTTTCCTCATGATTCCTCGAATATATTTATTTTTTAGGGTTATTCCGAACATACCAGATACGGGCGGAGTTTCTGGATGGTTTTAGGTCCGACGCCTTTCACTGCGTCGAGGTCGTCGGGGGAGGCAAAATTCCCATGTTCCTGACGATGTGCAAGAATCCGATCAGCCAACACCGGGCCGATGCCCGGCAGCAGTTGCAGTTCCAGCGCGTCGGCGCGGTTGAGATTGATGGGAACGTCAAGATAGAAGGCCATCTCAAGCGGATCGCTCTGACGCAGCGGCGACGATTCGACAGTTTGCCGATGTTCCGTCGTCACCGCCGCGCAAAGCGATATAACATAGAGGAGGGTGAAGAACGCAAGCGTCTGCTGCTGATGCCGTGAAAATGCGAAATGGCGCAGCATTCACGGCTACCCGCTTTTGTTTGTCAGTTTTTGCAATTCCGCCATTGTCAACATCTTGGTTTCGGCCTGAATCTTTTGAAATTGTTGCGAAATCATCATGACTTCGTCCCGCGACGCGTCGCGCAGAACGAGCGCTGGCGTTTTCAGGCTTTGCTGAAGTTGTGCGACCGGCGTTCCGCTCAAAGAAGAGAGGAGTTCTACCACCTGCTTGCGTTGCGCCTGGTCAAATTTGCGCAAGATCAACGCATATTTCTCGCCGGGCTGACTGGCTGACGGCGCGACCGGCGCTGGCGCAGGTTTTGGCGGCTGCAACGCAGGCGCTTTGGCGGATTTCTCTGCTGGCAGCGGCGGCGGAGTCGGCTGCGATGGCTGTGGAGCGGCCTGCCGCTGCTTGTTCTGAAGCTGCGCCAACTGCTCCATTGTCACCAGTTTGACTTGCGCCTGAACCTGCTGAAATTTCTGAATCGCAATATTCGCTTGCTGCGTATTTACATCGCGCTTGACTAATGACGGCGTTTTAAGCAGCTTTTTAGCGCTTTCTTCGGAGACTTGGCCGACTTGCTGTAACAGCCGCACAAGATCGTCCTGACGCTGCGGATTAAATTGATGGAGAATGATTGCATACAGTTGCTCTTGTGACGAGGGTTCTTCGTTCGGTAATGTCAATTCATCCTTGCCTGCCGCGCCGGATTGTTCGGCTGCGTCTTCATTCTGTTCGCTCTCTTCGGTTTTCTTTTTTCCAAATCCGAAAAATCCGCCTTTTTTCTTCTTTTCTGCTTTTTTGGCATCTGCGTCCCCAGCAGGGGATTGTTCCTCGCGTGCAGTCGGCTCTTCTGCCGTTTTCGCCTTCTTCTTTCCGAATAACGAGAAACCAGGTTTTTTCTTTTTTTCTGTTTCTTGCGGTTCTTCTTCAGTTTTCGCTGGCATAGACGCTTTTATCTGCAAGCCCTGGGGCTTTCCAGCGTTTTTCTTTGCCAGGCGCTTTTGATAGCTGTCATACGCTTTTTTGGTGCCGCTGCGTGTCATCAATACCGCAATCAACCAGACAAACAACCATTCCACCGACCAGGCCATCCAGGGTTTTACCGCGCGTTCATCAAACAGCAACCGCCCATTTGCCGCCTCGGCGTCCCATTTCGTGAAGCCTGGAAATTCAAGATACTGACGCACTGGCGCTAAAATTGCTATATGGAACATCGTGCCGATGACAACCGGATTTTCAGCCAGAGCGTATTGCGGAAAATTCATGATAAACGTGAGCAACTGCCGTCCGATATGTTCGCGAGGCGGAGAAGAGGCGGCAGAAGCAGCCACATCAGGAGAGAGTGTTGTTTCTGCGGACGGCGGCGTTTGCGTCTGAGCGCCTTCTGCCGGAGTCGGCTGTTCTGCTGGGGTTTCAGCACTTGGCGCTGCCTGTTCGCTGGCAGGCGGCGTGATTGGAGTTTCTGCTGCTGGCGCAACAAGCGACGACAACACTGGAATGTTCGCAACAGCGTCTCTCGCTTGCTGATCGGTCAAAGGCGCAATGTAATCAGTCACAAACGGAATCGCGTCGAGCATATTCCAGGAATCTACTGTCAGGAACAACGCTTCTTCGCCGAGCGTCACATTTTTGGCGTATGTATCGTGATAATTATTGAAAAATAGCAATTTGCCATACGCAAGCAGAGAAAACAACAGGATAAATATGAACGTCAGCGCGCTGAATTTTGAACATCGCCCGATTTTAGCTCCCAAATTCAAGCCCAATCCGAAAAGAATCCCCAACACAATTGCAGGGATCAAGATCAGATAATAGTCGCTCAGATGCTTTGTCAGAAAATGGGCGATTACTACGCCGATTCCGCCAAAGAGCGATCCGAAAAAGAGCATCGAGATAAACGAGAAAACGCCACACGTTCCAAATGATTGATGTTGTTGACGACTCATAGAAAATGTATCGTGTTTGGAGCAGCTTGCAGGAAAGGCGGCTACAAGCTGATCTCAGGTTAGTGTTCGTTCGATTCGCTCGCCGTAATGTGAAAGCTCCATCGAAAAGGTCGCGCGCCCCTGACTCTGCGAGCGCAAATCAGTGGTATAGCCAAACATGGTTGACAGCGGCATGTAGGCGCGAATGATATCAACCCCATCTTGTGTATCCAAATGAAAGATTTTCCCGTGCCGGGAATTCAAATCCGCAATAATGTCGCCGGTATGCTGCTTGGGGGTCGTGACTTCGACATCCATGATCGGCTCAAGCAAAATCGGTTTCGCCAGGCGGCAGCCATCATTAAACGCTTTCGTGGCAGCAACCGCAAATGCCATCTCAGAGGAATGTTGTTCGTGAAACGAGCCATCAAACAGGGTCACTTTAATATCAACCATCGGATACCCGGCGAGAACGCCGCTCCCCATCGTATCCTGCAACGCTTGTCGAATCACAGCCACATAATTTTTCGGGATTGTCTGCTCGCGGACGGTTGACGTAAACGCAAACCCGCCATTTCGTTCGTTCGGCGCGATGCGCAGCCAGACATGCGCATAATGTTCGCGCCCGCCAGTCAACCGGTCAAATTTTCCTTCAGATTCGACAGTTGCCGTGATCGTTTCTTTCAGGGCGACCTGCGGTTTCCCGATCCGCGCCTGCACATGTTTTTCCCGCTGCAACCGTTCAAGAATGACTTCAAGATGCAGTTCTCCCATGCCAGCAATAATGGTCTGCCCCGTATCTTCCGCTTTTCTGACATGAAACGTCGGGTCTTCTTTCATCAATTGCTGCAAGGCGTCGTCGAGCGATTTTTGTTCAGCCTGAGATCGTGGCTCAATCGCCACGAAAATGACTGATTCTGGAACAGGAATCGTTTCTAAAATCAGCGGATGATGCTCGGCGCAGAGGGTGTTGCCGGTCACAGTGTCTTTCAAGCCGACAAGTCCGACAATATCGCCGGGATACGCTTTGTCGATCTGCGAGACTTTGTTCGCGTGGAGGCGTAAAATTTTCAGCACGCGCTCCCGCGTTCCGGTCTGTCGCCTGTCCAGCGTGCCTGGATTATAGACCAAACTTCCGGCTTCTAATACCCCAGAATAGATGCGCGTGTAATAAATCATCGGGCCGTCCACATGTGTCATGATTTTGAACACTAATGCGGCAAGCGGTTCGCGTTCTGAGCAATGAATCGCCTGCTCATGGCCGGTTTTTGGATGAATTCCGATGATTTTCGGCACTTCGGTCGGCGCGGGGAAATAATGCGTCACAGCGTCAAGCAACGGCTGGATGCCTTTATTTTTTAAGGCTGAGCCACAGAGCACCGGAAACATTTTGCCGGCCATCGTCGCCGTGCGCAGCGTGTTCATCATCACATCTTCAGGCAAATCGCCTTCGTTTAAATAGCGCTCCATTACGGCGTCGTTACATTCCGCAATGGCTTCGAGCAGATGTTCGCGATGTTTTTGTGATTCGGCCACCAGATGATCTGGAATAACCGTTTCTTGCGGCGGCGCATCAAGCGTGTCGTTCCAATAGATCGCCTTCAGGCGAATCAGATCAATCACTCCGCAGAATTCCTGTTCGCGCCCAATCGGAATCTGGATCGGAACCGCATTCGCATGGAATTTTTCGTGGATGCTATCTATGGCGCGGAAAAAATCTGCGCCGACGCGGTCTAATTTATTGATGAAGACGAGGCGCGGAAGATGATAATGATCAGCCTGCCGCCAGACTTTTTCCGATTGCGGCTGTACGCCTGCCACGCCGCAAAAGACGACTATCGCGCCATCCAGCACCCGCAGCGCCCGTTCGACTTCGATGGTAAAATCCACGTGTCCCGGCGTGTCAATCAGATGGATCACATGATTGTTCCACTGACAGGTTGTGGCGGCAGACGTAATCGTGATGCCGCGTTCCTGTTCCTGTTCCATCCAATCCATCGTCGCCGCGCCGTCGTCCACTTCGCCGATTTTATGGGAGATACCGGTATAGTAGAGAATTCGCTCTGTGACAGTCGTTTTTCCGGCGTCAATATGCGCGACAATGCCGATGTTTCGTATGCGATCTGCCTGTGTCATAACTCGTTCTCGATCTTAACCGTACAGCGAATTCACCAATAAATCCAGCAAAAATTCTTCCAGCACGGCATTAAATTCCTGATGCGCTTCGACCATCACCATGTGTCCAGCGTTTTCGATAATCCGCAACAGAGAATTTTTGATATTGCTGTGAAGTTGTTCGGAATATGAGACGGGCGCGAGGACATCTTCCGTGCCGCCAACGACGAGCGTCGGCATCTTCAACTCGCTCAAATGGGCGATTCCGTCATATTTTTTAATCGCCATCACGTCGCCCAGCAACACCATCATATCATTCGTCACCAGGCGTTCGTCAATGTCTTTCATCTTCTCTTTCGCCTTTTCCAGGCTGCCGAAGATAGACTCCATGTCATTTTTCAATTCCATGAGCTTTTGTGTTGGAATGTCGAATTTCGCGGAGGTTGCGACTAACACGAGCGCCTTCACGCGGTCGGGATTTTTGAAGGAAAAATCCAGCGACACCACGCCCCCCATTGAATGCCCGACCAACACAATGTTGTCCAATTTCATGGAATCACAGAATTTTTTCAGCAAGTCGCTGTAATATTCAATCGATGACCCGCCTTTTCCCGATGAACGCCCGTGACCCGGCAATTCGATGGCGACGACATTATTCGTTTCCGAGAAATATTTGGTCTGGTAGGCCCAATTATAAATATTTCCCCCTAACCCGTGCAAAAAAAAGACGTTTTCACCTTCCCCCATAGATTTATTGATGCTTTCTATGGAAATATAATGAATGCGATTCTCTCCAATATCAGCGTATGGCATGATGTGCGTCCCTCGCGGCGAGGGGTTGAAATTTCATGGAGAACAGGCGTCATTCCCGCTCTCCTGCTCCTGTCGCCAGAACTGGTGTTGATTAAAATCATCGGTTGCAAGCGTGTATTGAGCATTTATATACGAACCATTCGAGATTGTCAATGAGAAAATGACCGCGACAACGTAAAACGACAATCTCAGAGGCAAAGATGCGTTTGCACGCTGATTGAACGCTCTGCCAATCGAAATCTCTCTTGGTAGGAGCAATAACGATCTTGTCTTATAAGCATACGGGAGAAAAAAGAAGGCGCGAAAAATTTTGTCTTGACAAGCATTCCTCTCGGACTGCATGATAACAGATAACACATCGCCATCCAATTCAGCCAGAAAATATACCAACGCGGGGGAATGGTCATTATGGCAACACGTTTGGGGGAATGCTTGCTCAAGGCGGGAGTCATCAGCGAAGCGCAATTAGCGGAAGCTCTGGAAATCCAGGAAGAACGTCAGGGGTTTTTGGGGCATATTTTATTGGAAAAAGGTTGGATTACCGATAAGCAGCTTTGTGGCGCGATTTCCGAATCGTTGCATGTCAATTGCGTCAGCATCGAGAATGTGTTAATCAGCGAGGAAGTCGTTGGGTTGATTTCGAACTCTTTAGCCGTGACCTGTCAAATCCTGCCGCTATTTGTGCATAATAACATGATTTACTTAGCGATGGAGAACCCCTGCGATACTGGCGTGATTCAATTGGTTGAGTACGAAACCGGCAGGCAGGTCAGGCCGCTGATGGCGCCTCCCAACGAGCTAAGTGTTATGATCGCAAAGTATTACCATATTGACGAAAACGCGGTGGCCAAACCGACAACTGCCGCCTATCCCAAAGACCTCCAGAAAAAAATTACCCGTGAAATCGGTTTTGGCGAACGCCGGCGATTGGGCGATTTATTGGTGGAAGCCGGCTTAATTTCGGCAGAACAACTTCAACAGGCCTTAGCGCTTCAGGAAGCCAAAGCTGGATTTTTAGGTGAATTGATTGTTGATTTAGGATGGGTCTCCGAGGCAGAACTCTGCCGCTCGTTGTCTGAAATGTTAGGGATCGAGCATGTCAATTTGAAAGAAATTGAGATTCATCCAGAGGTGATTCAACTGGTCTCGGATTCATTGGCGGTGTCGTGTAATATCTTTCCATTTTCCGTAAAAGATAACATTTTATACTTAGCGATGGAAAACCCGTTAGATTCGGGCGTCATTCTCCTTTTACAGCACGAAACCGGCCTGACGGTCAAGCCGGTCGTCGCCGCGCCCAGCCAACTTCGCGCGATGATTAACCGCTTTTACCCGTTAAAGCGGCAAACACGCGGTTCTCGCGCCGCGCATACATCGTAATTTACCATACCGTTTCATGGTTTAGTTCCTGAATCCGGGCGACCACCTCTTCGATAACTGCATCTGGCGTGGAGGCGCCGGCGGAAATGCCCACTGACCGCGTGCCTGTAAACCATTCGGCCTCCACATCCGCGGCAGACTCTACCTGATGCGTGCGGGGATTGACGGCGCGCGCAATGGCGGTCAAGCGGCAGGTGTTGGCGCTGGAAAACGAGCCGATCACAATAACCACGTCGTGTTCATAAGGCAGCCGCCGAATCTCTTCCTGATGCTTCTTGGTCGGGGCGCAGATCGTGTTGATGAACTTGACTTCGCGGCATTTGCCCGCCATGACCGCCAGAATCCGCTGCACATTTTCGATATCCTGCGTGGATTGCACCACGACGCCGATTCTGACGCAATGTTCCAATGCGGTTTCCGCCTCTTCGGGCGAGGCGATGATAATGGCGCGGTCCACCTGCCCGGCAATACCGACGACTTCATCATGCCCATGATCGCCGATAATGACGACGCGATAGCCTTCCTCCTGCAATTGGCGGGCAACGTCATGGATTTCCAGCACGAGCGGGCAGGTGGCGTCCACAATTCGAATTCCTTTTTGGCGGGCGGCGTCATAAATTTCAGGCACTGCGCCATGCGCCCGAATCAATAGAATGCCGGAGTCAATCTGGTCAATCGAATTGACCACGCAAATTCCGGCGGCATCCAATTCGGTGACGACATGCTCGTTATGCACGATTTCGCCGAGCATATAGACCGGCAACGCTTCCTGCGCGGCGGTTTCCAGCGCAATCCGCACCGCGCGCTTCACCCCGGAGCAAAATCCGGCGCTTTTGGCAAGATGGATGTTCATTCAAGAAAACGACCTCACAGGTTTCGAACCCCTGTGAGGTCTTGATCAACGTTGTTATTGTTTTTCGGTTAATTCGATCACCGCTCGTTTTAGCGCCTTGAGGATGCGGAAAATGTCGAATATCCCTTCGCCGCCGGTCGCGGAATAGGAGGCGCTCACACAATAGGTGCGTTCTTGCAGCAGCATGAACCACCAGATGTCGCCGACCACGTAGCAGCCATACAGCGGGCGGCGATGCCCATTCAATTCTTGCGCCACAAGCATCGCGGCGAGCGCTTGTCCTGCCGGATCGCCTTTGGGATCGAGATGTTTCTTGTATTCCTGAAAGCAGAAATACGGCGTTTCTGGCTCTCGAAACCCGGATGCGATCATGCCGTCCGGGCTGCCATACAGGGTGACATCTCCGACTGTGCCGCGCAGTTCGCGTTCCGCGAAATAATTGCAATGCTTCCCGGAAAAATTGACCAGCGCAAAAATCGGGCCGATAAAATTCTGAATCAGTTCGATCTCATTCCAGTTATGGGCATTATGACGCAAAAGCTGTCGAAAATACTCCAAATTGGTGCGCTCCCAGTCTGAAATCTCGGCTTTCTCCGTCAACCACGTTTGCAATGCCGGGCAGTCGTCAAGCGCCTCCAAACTGAATAGTTTTTCTAACGAAATTAATGAACACTCGCTGAATTTCACTTCCATATTTTCACCATGCGCGGACGCCTAATTGATTGTAATTATTTACATCCCGACGAACAGCCATGTTCGTCGGGTTATGCTGATAGAGCGATCATGCACAGAAACAGTTCAACAATCAGATTTGGCGGATAACGCTGTTCGTCGCTACTACACCGTTTCAGTAATTTTTAGAAGGGCAAAATCTTGATTTTGCCCGTCAAATCAAGATGTGACGCTCCTCAGTACTCTTAAAAATTACTGAAACAATGCACTACGTAAACAATTACGAGAATTGTTATAATTGCTTCTTCAACTCCGCAATTCGATCCCGCAATTCCGCCGCTCGCTCGAATTCGAGCTTTTTCGCGGCCTCTTTCATCAGCTTTTCCAGCGTCTCGATCAGTTGTTTCGGGTTCGAGCCAGTGGCCTGATACCCGCTCTGCTCTTCGGCGGCAATCGGCACGGTGTAATAATCGGATTCGTATAGGCTTTCCAGAATGTTTTTGATCGATTTCTGAATCGTCTCCGGCGTGATATTGTTTTCGATATTATACGTCTGCTGTTTTTCGCGGCGGCGGTGGCTTTCACTCATCATTGCCTTGATCGAGTCGGTTTCTTTGTCGGCGTAGAGAATGACCTGGCCGTTGACGTTTCGCGCCGCGCGTCCGGCGGTCTGAATCAGCGAGGTCGTCGAACGCAGGAAGCCTTCTTTATCGGCGTCGAGAATCGCGACGAGCGAGACTTCGGGAATATCCAGACCTTCGCGCAGCAGGTTGATGCCGATCAGCACATCGAATTTGCCGAGCCGCAGATCGCGGATGATTTCGATGCGCTCGACCGTCTCGATGTCGGAATGTAGATATTTGACTTTGACGCCCAAATCCTCGTAATATTCGGACAAATCTTCCGCCATGCGCTTCGTCAGCGTCGTCACGAGCACGCGCTCGTTTTTCGCGGCGCGGGCGCGAACTTCGTTAAGCAGATCGTCAACTTGCCCGGTTGCCGGACGAATAATAATATCCGGATCGGTCAAGCCGGTCGGCCTGATGACCTGTTCCACGAATGTTCCATTCGTCTGCTGAAGCTCATACGGGCCGGGCGTGGCGGAAACAAAAATCATCTGCGGCACTTGCGCCTCGAATTCCGGGAACGAGAGCGGACGATTGTCTTTGGCAGACGGCAGGCGGAAACCGTACTCAACCAGCGTCGTTTTGCGCGATTGGTCGCCGTGATACATGCCGCGCAACTGCGGCAGCGTGACGTGGCTTTCGTCAATCACGAAGAGCGCGTCTTTCGGGAAATATTCGATCAGTGTCGGCGGCGCTTCGCCCGGCTTGCGCCCGCTGAGATGACGCGAATAGTTTTCGATGCCCTGACAGAAGCCGACTTCTTGCAGCATTTCGAGGTCGAACATGGTACGCTGATGAATCCGCTGCAATTCCAGCAGTTTATTCGCGTTTTTGAACTCGATTTCCCGCTCTAAGAGTTCCGCCTTAATCCCTTCCATCGCCCGTTCCATCGTTTCTTGCGGCGTGACGTAGTGGCTGCCGGGATAAATCGTGATGCGGTCGAGGGTGTCAATCCGCTTGCCGGTCAGCGGGTCAAACGTCGTGATCTGTTCGACTTCGTCGCCGAATAATTCGATGCGCACCGCCGTGCTCTCTTCATACGACGGGACGATTTCGATGACATCGCCGCGGGCGCGGAACGTGCCGCGATGCAAGTCCATGTCGTTGCGTTCGTATTGAATGTCGGTCAGCCGCCGCAGAATCTTCTGGCGGTCAAGCACCTGCCCGCGCTCGGTGGAAAAGGTCATGTCGGAGTAGGCGCTCGGATCGCCGAGGCCGTAAATGCAGGAAACGCTGGCGACGATAATCACGTCGCGCCGCTCAAGCAACGAGCGCGTGGCGGAGTGGCGCAGGCGGTCAATGTATTCGTTGATGGACGAATCTTTTTCAATGTAGGTGTCGGTCGTCGGAATGTAGGCTTCCGGCTGGTAATAATCGTAATAACTGACGAAATATTCGACGGCGTTGTTGGGGAAAAACTCTTTGAACTCGCCGTAGAGCTGCGCCGCCAGCGTTTTGTTATGCGTAATCACGAGCGTCGGTTTCTGGACGCGCTCGATGACGTTGGCAATCGTGTAGGTTTTGCCAGAACCAGTGACGCCGAGCAAAACCTGATGTTTTTTTTTCTGTAGCACACCCTGTGTCAGGGCTTCGATAGCTTGCACCTGGTCGCCGCGCGGACTATAGGGCGAGACTAATTCTAATTTTTTTTGATGCGACATCATCTGTTGTTCTCTTCCTGATCAAGCAGGCGTTCCGCCTCTTCAAGCACTGTCGCCTGCATGACAGGATATCCCATCTGCGCCTCCTGATGTGTGCGCTTAACTTGTGCGGCGCGATAGCCTCTTCTTCGCGATTGGTCTAATTAACGCAGGATTATCGGCAGATTAGCACAGGAATCTTCGAATGTTGTAAGATCGGGTCAACTGTGCTGCCGAGCATGATCTCTAACATCGGGCTGCGGCCATAGCTCCCCATAATAATCAGATCGCAATTATAGATTTCGGCAACCGTCAGAATCGCCTCGCTGACATTGCCGCTGCTCTCAGTGACAAAGACGCCTTCAACGTTGCGCTGCTTCAGATATTGCCGCGCTAACGACAAGACCATCGCGCTGGTGCGCCCCACTTCTTCGACGGTCAAGACAATGACCGTCGCATTGAGCGCGCCGCCGATATAGGCCGCGACAAACAGCGCTTCATCCGCTTTTTCGCTGCCATCGTATGCTAAAATCACCCGTTGGAATTCTTTGGCCGGGCCGGGGACGGCGAGAATCGGACGCGAACAGCGCCAGAGAATCGTGCGAAAGCCGGATTTAATCTTAGTGAGCGGATTCGTGCCAGGTGGATGCGCTAAGTTGAGAATCACCAGATCAGCCCAGCGCGAGAGTTCGCAGATGCGCCGCGAGATTTCGCCGCCGGTGATCTTCAAAATGCCTTCAACTCCAGCGACCTGGCAGCGTTTTTCAAATTCCGCTTTGACTTCTAACGCATATTGTTGTTTGGCATCGTCATCCGTGTCGGTCACATGCAGCCCATAAATATGCTGGCCGTTGACCCGGGCAATTGTGATCGCCTGATCTAACGCGACCCAACTATGCGACAGGCCGCTGAGCGGCACTAACATGCTGCCGAATAACCGATCATGACGCCGCCCCAAATCTTCCTTGCGCCATTCGCCAGGCGGCGGACCGGATTCCAGCTCATCAGGCATTAGTGCGTCATACATCCGCTCGCCGACGCGAGACAGCACTTTATCGGGCGACGGGCTGTACTGATCTAATAAATCTACAGCGGCTTTTTCTGGCTGAATTTTCCACCCTAAACGCTTCTCTAATTGCTGACGATGTTCCGAAATCCAGAGATAAAGATCCGCTTCCGTTCGGTTCGGGAAATCGCGCAGCATCCCCAAGCGGCGAATAATCGCAACCATCGGCTGGTACACCGTGTCAAACCAGTGTCCGACTGCTTCGGCAACGGCGATATCGCGTTGTTGTTCCTGCCCCATGAAATAGCGATGCACCTCAATATGTCGCTCAAGTTCGCTGTATTTGCCTGGCGCAGTGACGCGAATATCGGCGTTCGGCCTGATCTCCTCAAGCTGCGTGCGCTCTAAAAACTCGATGTACTCAGCGTCAAGGATGATCTTGTCCATGTCAACATCAGGCACTAACGGAAGCGTTTGCAGAATTTCGGTCAGGTTTTCTTCGAGATATTCGACATCTCCTTCGCGAACCGCCGCGCGATATTCGGAGATCAGCAGGTAAATATCCGGGATTGTCTTATTCGGAAAATCCTTCAGCAGATCATGCTTTTTGATAATCTCCGTAATTGGCACATAGACCGTATCGTACCAATTGATTACCGCTTCATTATATGGCACTTCATCGTGCCGCTGCTGCGCCATAAAATAGCGATGCTCCTGAATTTGCTCCTCTAACAGCCGGTATTTTCCAGGGGAACTCATCATCAAATCCGCGCCAGGACGAAAATGATCCAAATGTGTGCGACTCAGAAAGTCGGCGTATTCAGCTTTGAGCGTGAGTTCATCCGGCTGAATATCGGCGGAGATTGGTACTTTTGTGCGAATTTCCGTCACGAAGGCTTCAATATATTTTGCGCCCAACGCCCTGGCAACTGACACGCGATGATTGCCGTCCAGCACGAAATACACGTCTCCGATTTGATACACTTCGATGGGCGGTAATCCTTGTTGAGCCGTCGCGACCGCTTTGACTCTGGCCCAGCGCAATTCATCGCTGTCGTTCAACGGCATAAAGCTTCGTGAAAAATCTTTATAGCGTCCCACGCTGCCGACAATCGCATTGACGGGAATTTCGCGCAGACGGCCAGCCGACATGCCAGTCACTTGCAATTGCTTGCGCACATCTTCATAAGAGAGCAGTTCATCGGATTTCCCTCGTAAAAATGCCATGACTTTCTCTAATGATGCTCGTCGGCGGGCGCGGCGAAAATCATGAATCGCGCTTTGATAATCGAAGCGCTCTTGTTTGCGTTCTTCGTGTTCTATCATTTCCATAGTTCTCTATCCTTTAAACGGCGGAAAATTCAGAAAACAGTTCCGAATCGCCTGCCGGAATTTATCATCGTAGCCACTATCCTTCGATGTCAGCGCGGAGAAATTGTCAAGCGTTTCTTGTCGTTTCTGGCACTCCAGCATTTCAGAGAACGTAATATGAAGATTAAATATTTAATTCGGCAATCCCGCTCGTTTCGACGCACTCAACGAGCGAGATGTGTTCACTTCGACACGCTCAGGGAGCGCCGCGCATGTCAAAACGTGACAAGTCGTTGGGGGTTGCGATATCAATTCAGCATCAACGTCTGCATTTCGTATAACTGTTTATAGAGGCCGCCACGCCGCAAAAGGGCGTCGTGCGTGCCTTCTTCGACAAGTTCCCCTTTATGCAGAACGAGAATCCGATCCACGCTTTTGATGGTGGAAAGCCGGTGCGCGATGATGATGGCGGTTTTTCCGGCGAGCAGGTTTTTGACGCCGGCTTCAATCAATTGCTCAGTTTCGGAATCAATGTTGGAGGTCGCTTCGTCTAAGACGACAATCGCGGGCTGGCGCACGAAAGCGCGGGCAAAGCTGAGCAACTGGCGCTGCCCGACTGACAGGAGTTTTCCTTCTTCCAGAATGTTTTCGTCGTAACGTTGCGGCAGGCGCTCGATATAACGATCCGCATAGACCTGCCGCGCCGCGTATTCCACGTCTTCGCGCCGGATGCGGGGATCATGCAGCGCGATGTTTTCGGCTATCGTGCCGGTGAACAGGAAAATATCCTGCGGCACGGTGGCGATCTGGCTGCGCAATGCCGTGAGATCGTAGGCTTTAATGTCCACGCCGTCAAGCAGAATCGCGCCCTCCTGCACATCGTAGAGCCGGTTCAGCAGATTGATCGTCGTGGTTTTGCCGCTGCCGGTATGCCCGATGATCGCGACTTTTTCGCCGGGCTGAATCGTGAACGACACGTTTTTCATCACCGGATGCCCCGGCTGATAGGCAAATGTGACGTTTTCGAACCGGATTTCGCCGCGCATGTTCGCCGGAAGTTGTTGCGGCGTCGGCGCGTTCAGAATCGTGACCGGCTGGTCTAACAGCTTGAAGACGCGATGCGCCGCCGCCATTGCCGATTGAAACGAGTTGAACCGTTCCGCCATATCCCGCAACGGCTTGAAAAACATGTTGATGTAGGAAAAAAACGCGAAAATCACGCCGACTTGCAACGCTCGGCCTGCCGCGAAATGGGCGTAGGTCAGAATCAGCAACATGCTGACGTTCGCGACGATTTCAATCACCGGAAAATAGAGGGCGTAGGAATTGACCACCTTCAAATACGCGTCGAGATAGTTGCGATTGTACCCGGCGAAGATCTGCTCGCTGCGGGTTTCATGATTGAACAGATGAATCTCTTTGATGCCGGTAATCGTTTCCACAAGCGACGTGTTGATCTCCGAATTCGCCTTACGAACGCCGTCGTAGCCGCTGCGAATGCTGTTGCGGAACAGCGCCGTCGCGCCGAGATACATTGGAACCGTCAGAAACGCGAACAGCGCCATTTTCAGGTCAACCAGCATCATCGCCACGAGAATCAGCGCGAGTTTCAGGATGTCGCCTAACAGCGACACAAGGCCGTCTGAAATAAATTCGCGAATCGCCTCCACGTCGTTCGTGACGTTCGTCAGCGTTTTGCCGACCGCCGTCACGTCGAAATAATCATTTGACAGCGCGAGGACTTTCTTGAACAAATCCATCCGCAGGTCGAACAGCAGGCGTTGGCCGAGATATTCGACGCCGTAGGTGAATGCCGCCGAAAAAATGAAATTGCTGACCAACACGGCGGCCAATATCCAGCAGATGCGAATCAGGCCGGGAAGGTCGCCTTTGACGATATGCTGGTCAATCCCGACTTTTAGCAGATACGGATGCACAATGCCGGTCACGTCGAACGCGACAAGCAATACCAGCGACACAGCGAGCAGCGCCGCGTGTGTGCGCACGTACGGGAAGAGCCGTTTCAGTAAGCCCCAATCCAGCATTTTCTGCGTTTTGGCGGTGGCGTCGTAGCCGCGCTCTTTTTGGATGCGTCCGCCTCCTTTTCCCATATTACTTTTCATTGTCGAATTCCTTTTCTATCAATCAGGAGTATGAAATCTCGATTTCGCCGCCAAATGGTCAAATCAAGATTTGACACTCCTTATGCGTTCTCATCACGGAATAACTCCTCCATCTGCTGCATTTTAGCGAGACGAGCGTATAAGCCGCCTTGCGCCAGCAATTCGGCGTGCGTGCCGCGTTCGAGAATTTTACCCTGATCCAGCACGTAAATGACATCCGCGTTGCGCAGCGCGGAGATGCGGTGCGAGATGATGATCAGGGTTTTGAACGAATGCAGCGCGTTCAAATTGTCGAGAATATGTGCCTCGGTTTTGGCGTCCACGCTGGACAGTGTGTCGTCGAAAATCAGCACCGGACTTTGTTTCATCAGGGCGCGGGCAATCGCCGTGCGTTGCTTTTGCCCGCCAGAGAGCGTAATGCCGCGCTCGCCGATCATCTGGTCGTATTGATCGGGGAATGTCTGAATATCGCCATGCAAACCGGCGTGTTGCGCGGCGCGTTCTATCTGTTCGCGGTTTGCCTCTCCATCGGCGCTTAACGCGATGTTTTCCGCGATGCTGCGGGAGAAAAGAAAGGTTTCCTGTGGCACGACTGAAATTTTTTGCAGCAGATTGGCAGGCTGAATGTCGCGAATGTCCGCGCCATTGATATACAACATGCCGCGTTCAGGCTGAAACAGGCCGCTCATCAGGTTGATCAGCGTCGTCTTGCCGCTGCCGATCGTGCCGGTAATCGCGACGGTCTGGCCGGGCGCAATCGTAAAATCAAGCCCGCGCAGCACCAGCGGGCGCTCTTCCGCCGTCGCGGCTGGATTGGCCGGAACATTGCCGATTTTCGCCACGCTGCTCGGCGGCAGCGAGGGATAGCGATAGGTCAGATTTTTCGCCGTAAACGTCAATTCATCCGTTTCTAATTCTGTCCAATCCGCGCGTTCTTCGACCGGCGCGTCGAGAATATGATTCAAGCGTCCCATCGCCGCAATCCCCTGTTGAATCACGGTCATGACCCAGCCGAGCGCCATTACCGGCATCGTTAAATTCGCCACCATCACGTTGAATTGGAGCAACTGCCCAATCGTCATGCCGCCTGTAATAACGGTTTTGCCGCCGATCCAGAGAATCAGGAGTTCCGTGATTGAAAAGACAAAGAGGAAAAACGGCCAGAGGATTCCCCGCATTTTCACAAGTTTCATCTGGCGGCGGATGTATTCCTGATTCAGTGTCTCGAAGCGCTGCGTTTCGATGCCTTCCAGCGTGTACAGTTTCAGCGTCGTGATGCCGGAAATGACCTGCCAGACGCGGTTGTTAATCGCGCCGACATGCTCCTGCACTTGTTTATGCAGCGGACGCAGGCCAGGCATAATCACGACGATCAGCGCCGAAATACACACCAGAATGCTAAGCGTGATGAACATCAATTGCCGGTTCAGCAGCATCAACTGCGGCAGGAAAAAGGCGAGACGGCTGAGCGAATTCGGCACGTACATGATGCCCGGCCCTAACAGCGACCGGACGGCATCAAGATCGTTGGTGCAGCGCGACGACAGATCGCCGGTCTGATTCTCCTGAAAAAAGGACATTTTGACGGTGAGAATCTTATGATACAGCCGCTCCCGCAGGTCGTATTCAATTTTGCGCGACACGCCGATAATCAGTTTGCGCATGGCGTACATTGCGCCGAACGTGACCGCCGTGTAGAAGGTGATCGCGAGAACATTCGTCAACAGCACGCCGCCGCGATTCGCGTTGATGATTTCGTCAAGGGCGCGATTCATGTAAATCGGCGATTTCATCAGGCTGTAATTTTGCAGCAGCATAAACGCAAATCCGGCGATCAGTTCGACGGCGTAGCGCCGGAGGTACGGCAGTAAGGCTTTGAGGTGGTTCATAAGGAAAAACTGCGTGAATGGGGGGAAGAAAGGATGGAGCAAGTTGTCAGACACTTTCAAAGTGTCTGACAACGTTGACATTGCGCCTATTTATCCTTTCTTATCCCCATCCATGTAGTTTTCTGTGGGACGGAATAATCATCGCTCGAAGGCCGCCGGGACATCCTGAATTTTCGCGGGATGATCGCAGTAAAACGGCTCGCCGTAGCGGACGCCGATCATCGCGCCAGCGGTGCGAGAACGGGCTTCCATCACATCCCAGAAGGCGTTCGAGCGGATAAAGGTTTTCGTGTCGGTGTCGTCCTCGTCTTCCTGCGTCACCTGCGATTTATACGCCCGGATCGCGGCGACTTTCTGCTCCCAGACATCCGTGACATCCACGATAAAATCGGGCTGATCGCGGATGAGTAATTCCTTGAAATAGATCAAATTTTTCGGGCGGAACGGCGCGGAGTCGGTTTTCAATTTTTCCAGTCCGGCCAGAAAGACGCATTCTTTGACGACCAATCCGGCGTAATAATGGTCAGGATGACGCGGCATCTGCGGGTAAAATGCGAACACGATGCGCGGACGCTGCTGCCGGATCACTTCAATCACTTTCAGCCGATTTTCCTCGGTATTGCGGATGTTTCCATCCGGCAGGTCTAACGTGACGCGGGCGTCAAGCTGCAAAATTTCCGTCGCGTTCTGCAATTCCTGCCTGCGGATGTCCGCCGAGCCATACGTTCCCGCTTCGCCTGCTGTCAGGTCGCAGACGCCGACAGTGTAGCCCTGCCGTTTCAGCACGACAATCGTGCCAGCCATCGAAATTTCACAATCATCGGGATGCGCCCCGATTGCTAAGACATCAACCATATAAGAAGAATGATTTTGCCTCTGTCAGAAGCGGGAAACGACAAGGATTTTATATAACTGATGTTACGCAGCAGGTTCAATACAAATGGCCGCAAACTCCCCTCCTGGGAGGGGCAAGGGGTGGGTTCGTCCGTGAGTGATTGCTCGTGTCAAGAACCCACCCCCAACCCCTCCCCGGAGGGGAGNCTGATGTTACGCAGCGCCGCCGACAATTCCCCTCCTGGGAGGGGCAAGGGGTGGGTTCGTCCGTGAGTGATTGCTCGTGTCAAGAACCCACCCCCAACCCCTCCCCGGAGGGGAGTGTGCGGTCATTCGTCTCGAATCGGCTGCGTAACATGAGTTACTAAGCAAAGCCGCCGGATTGTTGAAATCCTTGCTTATATAAACTCCTTGTCGTTCCCGACTCCTGACAGATGGAGAATCTTCGAGTTCAATGACGTTATTCGTTCCCTTCTTGAATTCGTTGTAGTTCACATATTTCGCCGCGCTTCAAGATGTCAACCGCGAAATGCGGATTCTTGACTTTTTTATTGACAGGATGCTTCTACTTATGGGAAAAACTTCTTTGCTCAAATAACCTGAATAAGAACAGACCTCACAGGTTTGAAAAACCTGTGAGGTCTTCCCCATTGAAGGAGATCGCACATGACCATAACGCGCCTTGCCAGCATTGTAATGCTGATGCTTGCGGCGGCGGCTTCCCCTCGAGGCGGACAGGCCGAACGCTCCTGCTCAAAAGAGACGATTTGCGTGGAAACAACTCAGAATGGCGGAACAGTGACATTTTCGGTCGAAAACGCCAAAGCATTCGATACAACAGTGACCTTCGAAACCGAGGTCGAAAATATGACCTCCTCGCAACCGCTTCGCTATACGATGCTTGCGCCCGGCGGAAAAACTGTGCCAGCTTTTACGTTAAAACAAGCCGACAAATCGCTGGCGTGGCGCTATCAATATCGCTTTCATTGGACAATCGGCTCGGCGGAGGCAGTGCATGATGACAGTGTTGTTTATGCCATGCCATACTCTTCCGGCGAGGCATTCACGGTGATTCAGGGCTTCAATGGCACGTTCAGTCATATCGGCGAGCAGGCGTATTCGATTGACTGGAATATGCCGGAAGGGACGGAAATTCATGCGGCGCGGGGCGGCGTCGTGGTGGATGTGAAAGATGACGAGAATCGCGGCGGAGAGACGCCGGAGTATAAAGATTATGCCAATTACATCCGTGTGCGGCATGATGACGGCACTATCGGCGAATATGTGCATTTGCAGCAAGGCGGCGCGCGAGTGAAAGTCGGACAACACGTCAATACCGGCGATCTGCTCGGCTTATCAGGCAACACCGGCTTTTCAAACCGCCCGCATCTGCATTTCTGGGTCTATAAAGCGTTCGACGGCTATACACGCCAGTCGCTTCCAATTGTGTTCAAGGCGCGTGAAGGATCGGGCTTGACGCTGGAACAAGGCCAGACATATACGGCGGAATAAATGATTGTGACAAAATATTTTTCAAAAGCATGGAGACCGAGAGACATGACAACATTTCATGTGCAATATGTGACGAACGAACACGGCCTGAAAACGGCGGTGCAGATTCCTTTGCAGGAATGGCAAGAATTGTTGAAAGAATATGCCTATTTCAAGCAATACGCCACGCTGAAACAGGGCTTGACGGAAGCATTTCAAGAAATCCAGGAGATTGAAAGCGGAAAAACGAGCGGCAAGACGCTTCAGGAGTTTTTGAATGAATGTTGAAATCATTGTTTCCCGTCACTTTCAGAAAGAAGCGAAACGCCTGCTTAAGAAATATCCATCGCTGAAACAGGAACTTGAACGCCTACAATCGGAGCTAATGCTCAACCCGACAACAGGAACGCCGTTAGGACAGTCGTGTTATAAAATCCGAATCGCCATTCAGAGCAAAGGCAAGGGAAAAAGCGGCGGAGCGCGAGTCATTACGCATGTTCTGATTGCCTTACCAATACTGGACGAGCAACGAGTATATCTTTTGACGATTTATGACAAATCCGAATTGAGTTCGATTCATGATCTGGATGTGAAAACATTGATTCAAGAAGCAAGGAAAGAGAATTCAGATTGAACGCTTCATTCGAATAGCGGAGGAAAACATCATGACAGCGAATCGCTGGCGAATTGGCAGAAGGACAGCGTCGTCCGCTTGCGCGTGAAGGATCACTTGACATTGGAACAAGGGCAGACTTATACGGCGGAATAAATGACGCGGCGAACGCTTCTCAAATTGATGGGCGGACTAACTGGTTCGATGGTCGCGTTGGGCGGTTATACCGTGATGATCGAGCGGTATTTGGTGCAGTTTAATCGCTACCGCATCGCCGTGCCGAATCTGCCGCTTGCGTTTCATGGCCTGAAAATCGCGCATGTAAGCGATATTCACTATGGCGCGTTGATGCCGCTGCGATTTGTCGAATACCTCCTTGACAAGGTCAATCGGAACGAAAAAGATGTCATCGTTTGCACCGGCGATTATATCCATGAAAGTCGCAGCAGAATGCAGATTGACGCGGTCTGGCCGCTGTTGTCGGAACTTCGCGCTCCAATGGGCGTTTATTCGGTATTAGGCAACCACGACCATTGGGGCGATACGGCGCGGTCGCTCTACTGGCTGGAAAAAAGCGGACAAAACCTGCGCGGCAAGGCGGTAGCGTTGGAAAAAGAGGGGCAGCGGCTCTGGCTCGCGGGAATCGGCGATGAGTGGGAAGACCCGATGGTCATTGACCCGATTTTAGCGCAGATTCCCGAACGCGACTGCCGGATCGTGTTAGCGCATAATCCCGACAGCGCGGATACGCCGTTTCAGGGACGAATTGATCTGATGCTTTCCGGCCATACGCACGGTGGTCAGGTCAATTTTCCGTTTGTCGGAGCGCCGGTGCTGCCGGTGAAAAATAAAACGTATTCCTCCGGCTTTGTCCTTTCGACCAAACGGCAGCCGATTTTCATTTCGCGCGGCGTCGGCTGGGCGATTTATCCGGTGCGCTTTAATTGTTATCCCGAAATTCCGATTTTAGAGCTAGTGGCAGCATAATAAATTACGTACATTTTTACAATAATATTGGGTTACTATGAAAGAAGAAATGGATCTATTGACAATTAACGAAGCCAGTCAGTGGGCAACAATGTATCTCAAAAAAAATGTGACGACGTCGAATATTTCTTACCTTGTTCAATATGGACGAGTCGCAAAATATGGAGATAACGGCAATACCAAAGTATCTAAACAAGAGTTGATCGCATATTATCATACGTTTTTGGGAAAACGCGAAGTCAATTGGAAAGCTGAATTAGGCGATGATGTGAATTGGGCATTATCGTTCGATTATCTGAAAGAAGCAGACACGACGAAACATGTGCATCGGCTTCATCCATATAAAGGAAAATTTATCCCGCAGCTTGTTCAATATTTTATAGATGAACATACGGACGAATTTAAAAAAGAGACATATTTCAAGAAAGGCGACATTTTACTTGATCCGTTTTGTGGGAGTGGAACAACCTTAGTTCAGGCAAGTGAACAAGGAATGCACGCAATTGGTATTGATGTCTCTGCATTCAATACACTCATTAGTAATATCAAAATCGAACAGCATAATCTCGTTGACATTCAACGAGAAATTCTTCATATAACCACTGCGCTAAAACAATTTGTCAGTATGTCTAATATTATTGAATTCGAAGCACAGTTGACGGAAGAATTAAACAAATTCAATAATGTGCATTTTCCATCACCAGACTTTAAATTCAAAGTCAGACGCAAGCAGATTAATCAAGATAAGTATGGGAAAGAATATGAAGAAAAATTTCTTCTGCGTTATTTTCAAATAGTCAATCAATATAACATTCAACTTCGGCAAAACAGAGCAGAAACCTTTTTGGATAAATGGTATTTATATCATGTTAGAAAAGAGATTGACTTTGTTTGTGAGTGTATCAATCAAATAAAGTCTCCTGAGACAAAACGAGCGATTCAAGTTATTTTAAGCCGTACGATTCGTTCTTGCCGGGCAACGACACATGCCGATTTAGCCACATTAGTCGAACCTATCAGTTCGACATATTATTGTGCAAAACATGGTAAAATCTGTAAACCTCTCTTTTCTATTCTTAGTTGGTGGGAACGATATAGTCAAGATACTCTTAAGCGTTTGAGCCAATTCGATAAACTACGAACAGAGACTTTTCAAGTATGTCTTACAGGAGATTCACGTTATATCGAACTTGCGACCGAATTAGAAAAAACATTTCCAGAATTTGCTCGGCTTACTCAAAAACAAGGCATTCAGGGAATTTTTTCAAGTCCGCCTTATGTTGGACTGATCGATTATCATGAGCAACATGCATACGCTTATGAATTATTTGGCTTTAAGAGGCAAGACGAACTTGAAATCGGAGCGATGCTTAAAGGACAAGGCAAAGAGGCAAAAGAATCGTATGTACAAGGAATAGCAGATGTCTTAAATAATTGCAAACGATTTTTAGCGCCGAATTATCATGTGTTTTTGGTGGCGAATGATAAATATAACCTCTATCCGATGATTGCTAAAAAGGCCGGAATGCGAATTGTCAATCAATACAAGCGCCCGGTATTGAATCGGACAGAGAAAGATAAAGCAGCGTATTCGGAAACGATTTTTTATCTATGCGAGGAGTAAAAATATGATAACTGATTTGAAAAAAGAACAAATTGCTTTAGAAGTCATCCGTGTTTTGAAAAAACGATTTGATGAGTTTCCGACAGACCTCGTGTCTGATAATAGAAACGCTCCATTTCATAAAGCCTTTCTTCAAGCATTTTCACAAAAGCTAAACGAGCATGTTAAATCTATTCCAGTCTTTATCGGTTTAAGTAGTTGGATGCATGGATTGAATACTTCATTAGGGCAAAGTTTTTTTGAAAGGGTCGCTCATAAATTATCAGGAGGGCAGAAAAGAGGATTTACTTCAGAGAAAAGGACTCGTTTAACAGTAACAGAAGTTCAAAAAGCTACTATTGCTGATATTATTACAGATTTGAAAAATGGAAACAAACATCCAGATGTCGTAAGTGAAAATAGCCTGCTCAGAACTCAAATATTACTTGGACATGAAATAGATGCCAATGATTTTACATGTGATGTTTATTTTGAAGACAATGATCGAATTACCGCGATAGAATTAAAATCTGTAAGACCCAATGCTGGAGAGTCTCGTGGAGAAAAACAGAAAATTTTAGAAGCTAAAGCTGCTCTATTCAAACATTTTCCGCACAAAGAAATTAGTTATTATGTTGGGTTTCCCTTCGATCCTACGGATAACACTCCAACAGGTTTTGATAAAAAGCGATTTCTTGAATATTTGATTGATGGCACAAAATATTTCGATTCCGAAGAAGTTTTGTTAAGCAGCGAACTTTGGGATTTTTTATCAGGCGAGAAAAATACGATGGAGACTATTTTAGAAATTATCAACAGAATAGCTTCTCCCAAATTTTTACAACGGTTTGAATATATTAATAACAGTTCGAATCGTTATCAAAAGCCTCGATATTACAGAAAAATTTTAGAAAAATGGTGTTTATTTTCCGAACTTCATCTTTTTGATAATGACGCTCTGATTTGTAGAAATTTAACTACCGATGTCAAGGAAAGGAAATATAATCAATCGAATATTTTTAAAAAAAATGGGTATGATGAATCCCGATTCAATGAGTTAAAAATCGCATAGGTTTTTACTGAGATACAAAAGGACGCCATGCCATCAGATATCGCCACATTAGAGAGAGTGTACGTCGAATACGGCAGCACGGTCGCGCTGGAAGACGTGACGTTTACGATTAAGCCGCTCGATTTTGTGAGCATTATCGGGCCGAACGGCGGCGGGAAAACGACGCTGCTGAAAGTGCTGCTCGGCTTGCTGACGCCGACGCGGGGGACAGTGGAAGTGCTTGGTAAGCCGCCCGCGCAGAGCCGCTTGCAGATCGGCTACGTGCCGCAGCAAGTCACGATGGACAAAACCTTTCCGATTAACGTTTGGGACGTGACGCTGATGGGGCGGCTCGGCAAAAAAGCGCTCTTTCGCAAATATTCCGCCGAAGACCGCGAATTCGCGGCAGAGGCGCTGAACCGCGTCAAGCTCTATGATTTGCGTCACCGGCAGATCGGCAACCTCTCCGGCGGACAGCAGCAGCGCGTGCTGATTGCCCGCGCCCTGACCAGCCGCCCGAAACTACTGCTGCTCGACGAGCCGACCGCCAGCGTGGACACGGAAATCAAGCGGGATATTTACGATCTGCTTGTGGAATTGAACGAGGAACTGACAATTGTGATGGTCTCGCACGACATCGGCGTCGTGTCGAGTTATACGAAAACGATTGCCTGCTTGAACCGGACGCTCGTCTATCACAACGAGAAACACATCACGTCGGACATGATGGCGGCGGCCTATCGCTGCCCGGTAGATTTAATCGCGCACGGCGTGCCGCACCGCGTTCTGGCCGAACATGAGCATGAACACGGCGTCGCGCCGCATACACATTAAAAAAATTGACATGTCATTGCAAGGAGTACACTGTTTCATACATTTTTCATTGTTTGTAGGAGTGTCAAATCTCGATTTAACAGGCGAAATCGAGATTTCGCACTCCTAAAAATAAATGATTCGATGTAGGAGTAACAACGACAAAGCAATCTCGCCAAAATTATACATAAGCTTGCTTTGTCACTGACATTCCGCGCAATGACAGCGCGTAACGACGAAACAATTATCCCCGATTTTTCAGGGAATTGACCCAGGCCCAGACGCCCGCCCATTCGTCTAACACGCCGTATTTGAGAATCTGCTCGCAGCGTTCGAGGTAAATCCGCGCCACTTTATCATGCGGGTTGACGTGCAGGATTTCCTCGAACAAATCTTTCGCCTCGGCGATATGTTTCTGCTTGCTCTCTGTATCTGCCTCTAATACCTCGGTAAACATGGCCTGCGCTTCGGCGAATTTCGTGCGATGATAGAGCTTGAATCCCTGCCGGAACAACACCATTGTCTTCAGTTTGGCGTCAATAATATTGGGCGGATCGGCGTTAAACACTTCGAATACCGTCACCGGCTCGGATTTCCCTTTGGCCTGCACCTGGTCAATAATACGGATCGCGTAGTTCGACGGGTTCTGCAATTGGAAGTACGTGGTTTCGCTGATGAGCAGCGCCACGCCGTAGGTTTTCGTCATGCTTTCGATGCGGGAAGCAAGGTTCACAGCGTCTGAAATCACGGTGCCGTCCATGCGCTGCTGATCGCCGACCGTGCCGAGCATCAAGACGCCAGTGTTCAGTCCGATGCCGATTTGAATCGAGCGATACCCGGCACGCTTGCGTCCCTGATTATACAGACTAAGCTTTTCCAGCATAGCGATGCTGGCAGTCACGGCATCATCCGCATTGGTCGGAAACAGCGCCATAATCGCGTCGCCGATGTATTTATCAATAAATCCATGATATTCCCGGATCACTGGACTCATGTGATGCAGATACGAATTAATGAAATTGAAATTTTCCTGCGGCGTCATTTGTTCTGAGAGCTCGGTAAACCCGCGAATATCGGAAAACATGACGGTGATTTCTTTTTCCAACTGCTCGCCAAGCTGCACGTCCACGATGCTCTTTTTCCCTAACAGGCTCAAAAATTCGCGCGGCACGAATCGGCTGTAGGCGTTGGTCAATTCGACCTGATCGTTGGCCAGCTTGACCTGATTTTCCAGCGCGTCGTTCAGTTGTTTATAGAGCGTGGCATTTTCCAGCGAAACGACCATCTGCGCCGACAGCATGTTAATTACCTTCAGCCGGTCTTCCGTGAACGCGCCGCTGGTCAGGTTATTTTCGAGATACAGCACGCCGTTTAACTCGCCATGCTTCAGAAGCGGGGCGCAGAGTACCGATTTGACCTGATATTTGACGATATGCGGGTCATACGTGAATTTGCCTTCCAGCATGGCATTTTCAAGCACCAGCGATTCGCCGGAGCGAATGACGTAATGAATCAGCGTGCAGGGCACGGGGCAATATTGCATCCCGCCAACCGCGCCAATCGGCAATGATTGCAGGACGACGGCTTCATCGCGTTCAATCGTGCCTTCCGCCTCGATGACCCAATCGTCGCCACGCTTGAGAATCAGCCATCCTTTTTGCGCTCCGGCGTTTTCGATGACAATGCGCATCATTTCTTTTAACAGATTGCTTAGGACGATTTCGCCGGAAAGTGTCTGCGAGGCCTTCATCACGGCACTCAAATCCAGCACGCTGAGGCCGTCGGCGTTCCGATCCAGCCGAATACTGGTGGACGTCGGCGCAACATTTCGTAAGCCGCTTCCCGGCGCGTTTTTCACGAAGTTGCTCAAAAATTCGGGATATTGCCGGACTAATTCAGTGACGCAGCGTGTCGCGCCCCACCACACCGCGTCGTAATACGCTTCTCGCGCATGGAGTTCGGCAAATTCGCGAAAGCCGGCGTTGAGATAGCAATTGGCGGCGAATTTGTGAATCAATCCCTTATGATGAATAAATTCGTATTTCCGCGCCGCCTCGATAGCGTCGCGATAGCGCTGCATGGCGACGTATGGCTGATTCATCAACCGCGCATATTCGGCCTGAAGCAGAAACGCGAAATGCTGAAAATTCTCCGGGCAACCGCTTGTCCACCGCTCCACCTGCTCCTGAAACGCATGAAATTCGGCTTTGATGGACATCGCCGCATTCTTTTTTTCCGCCGCCCGCGCTAACAGACAGAGCGCGGCGTACACCGCGTATTCCGCCTGCAAAAGCAGCCCTGGCAGGCTTTCTTGCGCGTCCGGAACGGCGTTCAACGTCCCGAATGCCTCCTGATACAGGCCGTAAGAGATGAGCGCCCGCGCTTTCATGATATGATAACAGCAGCGCGCCACGCGATGCCGTTGCTCGTCGCAACGGCGCAAATACGCCTCTTCAGACAAGGTTTCGGTGGCAAATGTCATGCGATCCGGCGTCAGGCCACGCAGATTATTTAGCACCAGGCCGCATCCATCAACAATTGTTTTGACGTAATGATTGCGGCTATTTTGAGCGAATGTCGCACATTCGTCAAGATGCGCCGCCATTTGTTCAAGATTCGTGCCTTCATACCAGAGATTCAGCAGCCGATAGAGCAGCGCCAGCCCCGCTGCATGTAATTCCCCGGCGTGCAAGGCGTTCTGATAGGCGTCATGCTCGAAACGATGCGTCTCTTTGACATGGTGCGTCCAGGGGAGGAGTTGCGACGACACGATGGTCGAAACAGCGGCTTTGTATGGCGATTGCAGATGTTCGCTTACCACAAGCGCAAGTTGTCCCCATTCATCGCCAATCGCCGCCTCCTGCGACACGGTGGCAGAGAGGCCGCCGTATAAGGCATACGCTCCGGCGGATTCCTGCGCGTGACCGTATTGCAAAGAAATTCGCGTCATCAGTAGAATCAGAAACCGGCGCGTCAGCGGGTGGGCGTGGAGCGCCGGAAGCAGCAAGCGGTCGAGAATCTGCATGGCCGCCAATTTGCTCGAATCTGTCATAAGGCTTATATCAAGCAAATCAATTGGCTTGCGCGATCCGAGCAGCCGCCTGATCTCCGTGAATTCACGTTCGACCGCCACTGCGAGACTGCCATCCGGCAATGGCAGTTCCAGCAGCCGCAAGGCGGCGCTGCCAGTTTCAAGTGCATGCTGATATTCACTCTGCAAGGTATATTGCGTAATCAACAGCCGGTAAATGGCAATCGTTTCGAGCGGTGTCTGCGCCTGTTGAAGCGCCTCGCGGCACAGCGTTTCGGAGCGGTCGTAGCGCCCGGACAGGCACTCAAGTTCCGCCTCCTCCTGCGCAAGCTCAAAGGCGAGATGATGCTGCGTCTCCCAGCGCCGCTCCCCAAGCAGCGACCCGCCTTGCGCGATATAGCGCAGCGCCGTGTCATAATCTGCCGACATTTTGGCATGTTTGACGGCAAGCAGATTCAATTGCACCGCTTCGATTTTTTCTTCCTCGGTTTCAATAAAATCAAGGCCGCGATTAACATGGTTGACGATCTGCGCGAATGCCTCGTCTTCCACCGGTTGGTGGCGGTCGCAATGAAGCAGATGGCGTCCGATTTTCAGGTGAAAGTGTCCGCGATCTTGCGGCGTCGCCAATTGCAGGACGGCTTCCTGAAAACGGTTATGCGCGAAATTGTAATTCACATGCAAGGCGAATTCCCGCAGCTCGACGGCGTTAAAGAATTTCATGTATTGATACGATTCGTCGGCAGGCGTCACAAAACCATCATGAATCGCGACATCTAATTCGCCGACAGTCTGGGCTTCGGGCTGTTCGAGCGCCGCTGACAGCGTATGCAAATCAAATTGACTGCCAATGCAGGCGGCACAGAACAGCGCGCGCTGCGTGGCGGCGGGGAGTTTTTGGAGTTTAGAAATCATGAACTCCACCACGTTTTCTGTCATCGCCATGCCCTGAATCTGTTCGGGATTCCATTCCCAGCGGCCTTTGATGACATCGAACGACAGGAGTTCTTCGGCATAAATCGAGCGTAAAAACTCTTTGACCGCCAGCGGATTGCCGCCGGTTTTTTCCCGCACGATTTTGGCTAATGGAAAGAGGTCTTCCTTATTATCGCGCAAGGTATCTGCCAGCAGATGCGTCACTTCCGCTAAGGAAAGCGGTGCAAGTTCGACATGCAATACGCGGGCGCTGCGCGATTCAAGCGCTTCGATAAATCTGCGCACGGGATGACGCTCATTGAGGCCGTCGTCGCGATACGCGCCAATCAGCAGCAGCGTTTGCCGTTCTGACATCAGAAACAATTGCTGGAGCATCGTCAGACTGGCGTAATCCGCCCATTGCAGATTATCCAAAAAAATGACCAGCGGATGCCCGGACGTGCTGAACACATTGACAACATTCTGCAACGCGGTTTGCAGGCGGTTGCGCGATTCCGCCGGACTGAGGAGCGGCGGCTTGGGCTGTGTTCCGATCAGCATTTCGATTTCGGGAATCAAGTCAATCATCAGGTGGCCGCTTGTTTCCACGGCGGCCAGCAGTTTTTCGCGCCACATGGTCAGGGCGGATTCATTTTCGGTCAGCAATTGTTGGATCAATTCTTGAAACGCCTGAATCAAGCCGGAATACGGCACATTGCTTTTGAAGCGCTCGAATCGCCCGGAGACGAAATAGCCGCGCTGCTGCGCGATGGTTTTCTGAAGTTCATGCGCGAGTGCGGATTTCCCGCTGCCAGCATAGCCGGAGACCAGCACGCACACGCTCTGCCCCTGCCGCGCGGTCTCAAATTCCTGAAGCAAACGCTCGATTTCACGGGTGCGGCCATAAAGTTTTTGTGGAATATGAAGCGTGTCTGACACATCCTCATGCCCGATAGCGACGTATTGAATCTGGCCGGTAAACTGCAACTGTTCCTGACATTTCCGTAAATCGGCCAACAACCCCGACGCGCTCTGATAGCGGTCTTCGGCGGCTTTCGCCATTAATTTCATGACGATGTCGGACACCGGCTGCGGAATGTGCTGATTGAGTTCGTGCGGCGATTTCGGCGCTTTCGCGAGATGGCAATGGACGAGTTCCATCGTGTCAGTTGTCTGAAACGGCAGAAAGCCGAGCAACATTTCATACAGCGTGACGCCGAGGGAATAAAAATCGCTGCGATAATCAATGCTGCGGTTGATCCGTCCGGTCTGTTCCGGCGACATGTAGGCCAGCGTCCCTTCCAGGATATTCGGATTGCGCGCTTCCTGCGAGCGCTGCGAAAACTTGGCGGCAATGCCGAAATCAATGCATTTGACCTGATTGGTGTCAGGATTCCAGAGAATATTCGAGGGATTCACATCTAAATGCATGATATGTTGGCGGTGAATTTCCCCCAAAATGCTGGTGATTCTGGCGGCCAGCATGAGGAATTCGGCTAAACCGAGCTTGCGGGATTGCAGAATGCTGGCGAGCGAGACCGCCTGAATATCTTCCAGCACTAATGCAAGATTGTTATCATAGGCTTCCAGCGCGTGCACCGTGATGACATCAGGGAGGCGCAATTTGCTGCAAATCTCGTATTCGCGTTTCAGCCGGGCAAGCTGCGGTGGAGAGACGGCTTCTCGTTTCAAGGTTTTCAGCGCCACCGGGAGATGATCGCTGTTGCGCGTTGCCCGATAGACCACGCAGATTGCGCCCTCATGCAGCGTTTCAAGAATTGTGTACCCTGGAATCGAGATCATGCCGTCCTCGCGTGTTGGCGCGTGTTGAATTGAAGTGGTGTTGTCATGGCCTTGCTCTATCTGTTATTATTGCGCGATCACTTCTTGTCAATCGCATCGCATACAATTTCACGTTCCACTCTGTGAGTATTCAGACACGCATTTTTGAAAAACGTATATTTCCGCAGATGAAATCAATCAATTTCCTTTTTCAACACTGAACGAGCGCGTTGTTTGGGCGTGAAATCATGCCGAACTCAGTTTCCTTTCTCCTGTCAGATGACAACGATGATCGAATGTATCGCAATTGGTATAATTACGACTGCATTGATCCGCGAATTTTTAGGAATCGCCAGGAGTGTCAAAGCTTGCTTTGGCAGCGCGACGAAGTCGCGTCAGAGAGCGATGATCTCGCTCGTTCGGGCGGCTAAAGCAAGCTTTGGCACTCCTCAGACCTAAATAGTTACGAAAAAAGAATACCATCGCGCTGGCGTTTGATAATGGTTCGAAAAAACCGTTGACAGCACCCGGATATCCTGCAAACGGGGGAACGCTGACAGCGCTGTTACGTTCTCGTGAGCATGTGTCATTGCGAGGAGCTTGCGACGAAGCAATCTCGCGGGGATCAGGGATTGCTTTGTCGCTGACGCTCCGCGCAATGACAGAGCTTAACAGCCCTGCCTGTGATGTGATGCCGAGGACGTGAATCTTAAAATTACTGAATCAGTTTAACGGGAGGTTATTATGATTCTTACACATCAACAGAAACGCCCGAATATTCACCCGACCGCGTATATTGCGCCGACGGCGGCAATTTGCGGCGACGTGATTATCGGCGCGCATTGCCGGATTATGCACGGCGCGGCACTGATTGCGGAAAGCGGGCAGATTGTCATCGGCGATTATGGGATTGTCTTCGAAAACGCCGTGTTGCGGAGCAATGCCGCGCATTCTTTGACGATTGGGAAGTATTGTTTAATTGGTCCGCAAGCGCATCTTGTCGGCTGTACGGTGGAAGATGAAGTTTTTATTGCGACCGGCGCGGCGGTGTTTCATGGCGCGGTGCTTGAGAAAGCCTCAGAAGTCCGCATCCACGCTGTTGTCCACCTGAAAACGCGGCTGTCTGCCGGAGCAACCGTGCCTATCGGCTGGATTGCGGTCGGCGATCCGGCGCAACTGTTCCCGCCGGATCAACATGATGCCATCTGGGAGATTCAACAGCCGCTGAATTTTCCGCTGACGGTGTACGGGCTTGATCGGAGTGAAGCGACGATGGAAAAGATAACAAGGAAATTAGCCGAATCGCTTTCTTCCCATGCAGATGATGAAGTGATTTTGCCCGAGGCGTGACAGGCGGGAGCGCAAATGCTTGCTGTTGCAGCCTGACGAAGTCGGACGACGCCTCGCCGCAAAAGCAAGCGTTTGCACTCCTGTTCAATTGTTCTGGCATCTAAAAAATTCGTTCAATCGTCGTATTTTGCACCCAGCCGATGACATTGTTCGGCAGTTTGATTTCAATCCATTCCGCTTTTTCCCGTTGAATGCGGACGTTTGCGCCTTCGTGAATTTCGAAGACGGTTGAATATTCCTCGCCGGGGCCGGTTTTCGCCTCGACTTTCTGCGCCAAGACAATCGCGGCCTGATCGCTGCCGGACGAGCTTTGCAGCAGCAGCAAAATCAGGGCGAACAGTACGCCGAACGCCGGAAGCAGCATGATGGACATCAATCGGAATTTCCACACGCGCGGCGCGAAAATAAAGGCGATAATGCAGGCGGTCAACAGCGCGTAACTGAGCCAGAAAAACAGATGCGCCTCCTGCGGCGTGAAATAGGAGCGAATACGCTCGAATGCGGCTGAAATTGCCCCGGCTTTTTGCTCAATTGTGTCAACGGTCGCGGCTTTGGCATATTCTAAATTGTAGGTCACATCTTCGTCACGCGGCAGCAGGCGTTTGGCGCGTTCATATTGCAAAATCGCCTCGCCGATGCGATTTTGCTTCAACAGCGCGTTTCCCAGGTTGTAATAGACATAACCGTTGCGCAGCCCGGAATCGAGAATCTGTTGGTAGGCGGAAATCGCTTCCGCGTATTTCCCGGCTTCGTAGAAGCTGTTTCCCTGCTGAAAGAGTTCGTCGGTCGTTGCGGCAGACACACTGCTTGTAAGCAAGAACAGGCCGAACAGCAGCAGCGCGGCGGACGCATCTTTCCCGGCGCGGCCTGATTTTTTTCCTGCCAGTCGCTCAATGACCTGCTCCGCATCGTTCAAGACCGCGCTCATTTCCTCTTGCGTGGCGTCCACCGGCGCGAACCGGGCGAAATCGCAGGCGTCGAGGCAGCGTTTCAACGCGGCCAATGTATCGTCATCAATGCCGCGTTCTTTGAGCATCTGGAACGCGGCGTCTCCGGTCAGGCTGGCGGGCGGCAGATTCAGTTTATCGCCGACATGTTGCCGCAACGCGCCGGAAATCGCGGCGTAAAATCCTTTGGAATCGCCTTGCGCCATCAAATCGCTTGCGGCTTTCAACCGCTGAATCGAGCGTTTATTCGCCCCGCGCTGGCGGACGTAGCTGATGTCGCTCATCATTTTGTCGCGATGGCGCTTATACAGGAGCGCTGCGCCAATCAACGGAATCGGCAGAAAATACGCCAAGCGCAGCCAGCCGCTCCGATACCATTGACTTCCCTGATTGTTCAAATGCGGCGCGTCGGTTTTGATAAA
Source organism: Candidatus Moduliflexus flocculans (assembly GCA_000739515.1). Lineage (GTDB taxonomy): Bacteria > Moduliflexota > Moduliflexia > Moduliflexales > Moduliflexaceae > Moduliflexus > Moduliflexus flocculans. The sequence goes on along the minus strand of DF820462.1, from coordinate 21,238 downwards.
ACGAATATCTTTGCCCAACAGTTTAATCTCTTCTTTTGTCGCGATCCGGCGTTCCACCGGCGCATCGGCCTGCGCTTTTGGCAGCACGCTGAGGGCAATCGGCTCGGAATGCAACGTTTGATAGGCGCGACGCGCTGGATCGAAATACGAGAACTCCACCGGCGGCAAGGTGTATGCGCCGGATTCGCCGGGAATAATCACGGTTTCAAAGACTTTTTCTCCTTGCAGCGGCTCTTGCATTGGGAACGGCGTTTCCTTGATCTGCGTATCGTATTTCTTGAATGATTCCGGCAATGTCATTACCGGCTCTTTCACAGTTTTGATGTTCCCTGTCCCCTGAATCGTGATTTTCACGTTCACCGGTTCATCTTGCTTCACAACATGGGACGAGGTCTCCACAGCCATCGTAAAATCCCCAACATCGCCGTTAAAAGTCGCGGGACGATTCTCCTCCGGCAGCGGCAGCACGTTGATTGTTACAGGCTGGCTTTTCCGTAGTTCGGGCTGCGTTCTGGAAAAAAACGGATCGTTAAACATATCAAATGGATCGCGGGAATTTCTGACATGCACGCTGAATGCCATCACTATCGGGTCAATCGTCAATTCACCGCTGGTGGTAGGGAAAAGTGCATATCGTTTCAACAGCGCTACGCCGTATTGCTGGCCGTTGATCGTGCGATATTGCAATTTCGGCGGCTGCGGAATCTGCAATTCTTCAATCCAAAATCCGGTAAATTTTGGCGGCTGCTTGATCTCATAGCCAGCAATGCTTAATTGCGTATAAAGCCAGAACGAAATGGTCATCTGCTCGCCGATATACGCGCTTTCCCGGTCAACTTCCGCTTGTAGATAGAGTTCCGGAGAATTAACATCGGGCTGAGGCGTCTGACCGTTTTCAGGGGCTTGCTGTGGCGCTTGTCCCGGCGCGGGCGCGTCGGTCACTTCAATCGTGATCGGTTTCGTCGCATAGGTCTTATTATCAATTGTGACCGTCGCCGCGCCGATTTCTAACGTTCCGGCATGTTTCGGCGAGAGCGCGTAGCCTAACGTCAGCGACGCGGATTGTTTGCCATTGATAATCGAAATGCTGGTGGAGCGGGTCGGCCCTTGCAAAATGTCGAAATCCTGCTCCAACTCCGGAAGTTCCGGCGTGACGTTCAGGTCTATATTGCCACCGCTGATCATAAATGACAAAACCAGCGTGTCATTCAGCGTGATGCGCGTTTGATCCACGACCGCCTGAAATTCGACGTTTTGCGCAAATGTGGAGGACGCGACAAGAAAGAGGCTTCCAATAAGAACAAAGATTATGCGAAAATATGTAAGAGGCTGCTTCATATAAAAAACAATCTGGCGCGTAGGGGCGAGGTCTCCTCGCCCGCGCAATGGCGAGGAAACCTCGCCCCTACGAAACCAATATCGTGATGATCGTAAGTCTGAGCGATTACCAATCTTTTTCCACCGGGCGCGGCGCGACTTGACGCTGCTGCTGGTGCAGTTCTTCTTTTTCTTTCAGCGCGTCGAGAATGCGCAGAGCCTCCTCTTTTGAAAGCTGCTGCTCTTTATCTTCCGGCGTCTGTTCGGCCTGTGCCGCCTGTTGTTCCTGAGCCTGCTGCTGTTCGTCCGGCTTCTGCTGTTGCTGTTCTTGTTGTTTTTGCTCTTGCTCTTGATTTTGCGGCTGCTGTTTGTCTTCTTGTTTTTGATCCTGTTTATCCTGCTGATCTTGCGACGATTGCTGCTGCTGGTTTTGCTGCTGATTCTGCTGTTGGTTCTTCTGCTGCTGCTGTTTTTGCTGTTGTTCCTGTTGCTGCTGCACCAATAATTTTTCGGCTAATTCCTTGTTTTGCTGCGCTTGTTCGTGTTTCGGATTGAGTTCTAACGCCTGTTTATACGCCTCGACCGCCTGTTGATATTGCTGCTGCTTCATCCAGGCATTGCCGCTGTTGTATTGCGCATCCGCTTTGAAGGCCGAACTGTTCGAGGCGTCATCCGCTTTTTTATACATCGCAATTGCTTCGTCAATTTTGCCGAGTTTGGTCAGTGTATTCCCCATATTCTGATAGAGCTGCGGCAGGCGCGGATCGCCGGGCTTGCTATTGACATCCGCTTCGGTGAAGGCTTGTAGCGCCTCTTCGTATTTCCCGGCCTCAAACAGTTGGTTTCCCTTTTTCGTGTTTCGTGAAAGCGGATCGCCCCACGTAAAGCCCATCAGCAGCCATGCGGCGAAGGACAGGCATAATGTGAATATCTTGCGTGTGTTCATTACATTAATTGCGAAAGACCTCACAGGTTGTAAAAGCCTGTGAGGTCTTGCCTTATTATTGAAATCGCCCTTCCCAGACGGTTTTTATCTTTCGGCGCTCGCCGAGCAGCATGTCGGCGACCAAAAACAGCAGCGCCGCGCCGATGAAATATTGATATTTTTCATCATATTGCATGACAAGCTGCGTTTCGCGTTCGGTTTTTTCCATGCGAGCAATGTCGTCGTAAATTTTTTCCAATTCGATGCCGCCGGACGACACGTGATAATATTGCCCGTCGGCAAGCACCGCAATTTTTTCCAGCGTCAACTGGTCGAGTTTCGTCATGACGACGTTGCCATCGCGATCTTTTTTGTAGCCGCTCAAATTCCCCTGTTCATCGCGCAGCGGAATCAATTCCCCTTTTTCCGAGCCAATGCCGATAGTATAGATTTTTATGCCCGCTTTTTCGGCCTCTTCCGCTGCTTTGATCGGATCGCCTTCATGGCTTTCGCCGTCGGTCAGCACGACAATCACCTTGGAGCTTTCCGCCGGGCTATGTTCGAAAGCGCGTATCGAAGCGCGGAGCGCGGATTCTAAGGCCGTGCCTGGCACGGAAATGCTGTTCGTGTTCACATTGTCTAAAAAGAGCCGGACGGCGTCGTAATCGAAGGTGAGCGGGCATTGAATGAAACTGACGCCGGAAAAAATGACAATCCCGACGCGATCTCCATGCAGTTTGTCCATCAGACCGGAAATCTCATGTTTAGCGCGGTCGAGGCGGTTCGGCTTGATGTCCTCCGCCAACATGCTGAGCGAGGTATCAAGCGCGAAGACGAGATCAATCCCTTCGGCCTTCACCGGCACAGCGTGCGTCGCAAATTGCGGACGCGCCACCGCGATTCCAATGCAAAGCAACGCCAACAGCAGCAACACGATTTTCACCGTTTGCCGCCGACGGCTGACATTGCGCGACAGTTTGACGACAAGCTGCTCTTCGCCGAACGCTTGCAGGCTACGCCGCCGCGCCGCCGCCGCTCGCCAGAACATCAGCGTGAACAGCGGAATCAACCATAAAATATGCAGATATTCAGGATAGGCGAATCTCATAGGTCATTTTTCAGTGAGAGATAAGAATCATATCAGCCGTTGTCGCGTATGCTTTTCCATCCCAATCGAAAGAAATATCACGTCCGGGACGGTCGGTGATTTGATCCAAATATTGATGAATTTCGTGCGCCAATAATGGCTTTGCTCGTTTGAGTTTCCATGAGCTAAAAAAGTCATGCTCGTCAACTAAGACCAGAAACAGCCGATTCGAAGCATCGAATCGCCGCACTCCCTGATTTTCGTAGAGCCAGCGGATGAGCGTCTCAGGGTTGTCTCGCACTGATTGTAAAATTTGCATACGGGTATTCTTTAGTTGAGTCATCAACTCTCTTGCAGCTCCAGATGGGTGGTCTCTCACTTTTGACCATAAGTCTTCAAGTAAGCGAACGTCCGCCAAATCTTGAGAAAAATAGAGCTTCTGTGTTCGACAAAATTGTTTCAACAGCGTTAATTCTGGCCGTAAATGATGCTCTCTTCGATATTCTTTAATGAACCCTTCTGGCAAATAGGTCACTTTCAGATCGAATGGCACGTTCTTAATAAAGAAATCAATCTTCTTGATCAAGCCAACCGCAGGCAAAACGTGAGGATGATCTTTAAAGATGTCTTCAATGATCATTGATGTCCAATGGTTATACCACGAACAAAGCACATAGGATTTCATACTCGGATACAGCCGATTATCAATGTTTTCGCATAATTCGTTGTATGATTTGATCTTTTTCACATAATTGTCAACAATGGTTTTTTCTAAACTGTTTTGGTGAAGCCCACCCCAATCAAAGCTTGCGACGCGATATAATTCGCTGATCAATTGAGATTCACTTGCTCGTCTTGCCTCGCGTTCTTCTTCGTAAATGCTCCGAATGGTTTGCTCAATCTGTTGTTCATTCAAAGGACTTTCATACAACAATTGAAAGATATTCTGCCCTGATACTTCAGGAATTGTGAGATGATGGTCATGTATAAGCCTATCCATCAGCGTATTTCGAGAAAGTGAACGTAATTTTAAAAATCGTCTGCCGTCAGAGTCTAAACTTAATTCTCGAATGTGATCGTTCTTGAATGCGCGTAGAGCTTCTTGAAAGGTATAAGACATGACTTTCGCCTCACTGTTTAGGAAATTCGTTTCTCCATCCGTGAATGGATTCGAGGAGATGATATGGAATTTCATCACTCATATCAGCAATCTTTTGATAGATCAAAATAAAATCATGTTTTAATGCGCCTTTTCGACTATCTTGCACGACAGAACGCGCAGAATATTCCATTGGAAAACAGCCGCAATAGCGTAGTTGAGGCATATTTTCCTGAGCGCTCTTCAGATATTCCCAACTCAAGCTATCCCGCGCGTTAAAAATGACTGCTAAGAATCCTTTGACTTTCAAAACATGACACGCATTCTGCATAAAACGCAACATATCACGAAGATATGCTTTTTTATTTTTATGGCGTTCCTTTGCGTTCGAAACTACGATCTCTTCCTCAAAACACGGGGTATGATGTAAAATAGCATTCCACAATTCACTCAATTCCAAATAAGGAATGCGATCACTGTGAGGTGGATCGGTAATGATAAGCTGTACGTGACCATTTTCGATCTGCTCTAATACCGTATTGCAATTCCCGGTAACTAATGAAATTGAAGAACGATTGGTAATAACTTCATGAGGATTATTTGCAATAGAAATATATTGTTCTGCTTCAGGAAGTTCCTGCAAGGCTTTTAAGAGTTTTTTGGCACGCAGTTCAAAGCAATTCCAGACATTGATTTCAAAATGACGCTCCGGACGCCAATATCCGATGACCCAACTTCCGACTTCGATATGTTCATTGATCGCAACATGTTCTTTGGTTTTATGACGCTGTGAGATCGCAAAGACCATTTTCGACATTTGCCCGATAGATGATGTCAATGTCAATAATAATGGTTTCTGAAGAGCAGGCGGGCATTTTTTTATCGTTTCAAGAAGAAGATCAATATTTCTTAACGCGCGAGCAGTAAAAATATCTTGCAACGTGAGTTCGTTTGTCGAGTTGACTCTTGAATTATTAAAGAATATCGGTTTTCTGATGTGATACGGAGTGTATTGAGAAAATTGTTGTGCGATTTCTTTATCATGAAATTCTGGAAGAAGCTCGACTCGTTCTCGTTCCCCGTTGTTTTTTGTCCAAACTGAAGATAATGCGCCTTTTTCCCAGAGATAATGTGTCGCTATCCGTCCATCGTGCAATTGATAACTTTCATAGATTGATGACTTTATTTCTTGCTCGATATATCGAAAGGCTTCAGAAAACTCTTCGAATGTCGGAAGATTTACAAAAAACGCGGCTAAATCTATGGAGAACGGATTGATGTCTATGCCAATAAATCGTCTTTGTAAATCGAGGCTTTCTTTTGCAACTAATCCTGATCCAAGAAACGGATCAAGAACAATATCATCTCGTGAAGAGAGTTTTTGCATCAGAAACGTCAGGCATTCAAGAGGTTTTTTCCCCCAATATTTATGAAACGCAGCTAACCCTTTGTATCCAGAAGGAGATGCGACCTTCTGAATATTCACGTTGAAATCAGATTTTCTGAAAAGCTCTTGCTGGGACATCAAACATTCCTCAATTCCAAATCACGGCGTTTTCCGAAAGCGCGTCGCGCCGAGCACAAGTTCGACGCAGAGCAGGCCGAGCGCGGCGTAGGCGAAATAGTGGAACAGTTCGACATATTCTTTATATTGTTTGACGCCGATTTTGCTTTTTTCCAATTGCTCGATCTGCTCGTAAATCTGCGCGAGGCTCTTTTCGTCAGTGGCGTGGAAATATGCGCCGCCAGTCATCTCGGCCATCTGCTTCAGCGTCTTTTCATCTAAATCCGCATCAATCTGCCGCCGCTGCTTGCCGAAAAATGGATTCTCTTCTGTAATAAATGGATGATCTGTTCCTGCGCCAATCGTATAAATCCGCTGATGCATGGATTTGGCTAAATTGGCAGCGGTCAGCGGGTCAATTTCCCCTTTATTGTTCACGCCGTCAGTCAGCAGGATAATCACTTTGCTTTTGGCCTCGCTGTTGCGCAAACGGTTAACGCTGTTGGCAATCGCCATCCCAATCGCCGTGCCGTCTTCTTGCAACATGCCGAGCTGCACCTGCTTCAGCAGCCCTAACACGACTTCATAATCGAGCGTCAGCGGCGCTTGCGTGACGCTATGCCCGGCAAAGACGACCAGCCCGATCCGGTCGTTTTTGCGGCCTCGAATAAAATCCGCCGCCACTTTTTTCGCCGCTTCCAGACGGTTCGGCGTGAAATCTTCCGCCTGCATACTGCCCGACACATCGAGCGTCAGAATGATGTCAATTCCCTCAGTGGTGATGGTTTCGTCCCCGTTGTTCGATTGCGGACGCGCTAAGGCCAGAATTAACAAGATCAGCGCCGCAATCCGCAGCGCGGGCAGCAGGCGATATATTTTGCTCCAGCCCGACGGCAGCGCGGCGCGTAATTGCGAAACGTTCGACAGCCGCAACGTCGCCTGCTGTGTGTGCCGACGGTCGCGGAGAAACTTCACTAACAAAGGGATACAGAGGAGCAATAACAAAAACAGGCTATTCGCAAATCGCATATATTCAAATTATGAGTCAGCAGGATACTGGCGATTCCAGAAGGTCAACGGTAATATTCGGACAATGCCTAAAAAGCGGGGGGAGAAATGTCAAGAAAAACTCTCGGCGGCAAAAGCGAGTCGGAAAAGACCTCACAGGTTTCAAAAACCTATGAGGTCTGAGCGCGACATGACTATATTTGGAAACTATGCGCGTGGGGAAGCGGGGAGGCGTCTTGCCGGGCGCGTAAGGCGGCCAGCACTTTTTCAGGCGTAATTGGCAGATCAGTAATTCGGACGCCGACCGCGTCGAAAATCGCGTTCGCAATTGCCGGCGGCGGACAGTTGATCGGCACTTCTGACACTGATTTCGCACCATAGGGGCCAGTCGGTTCGTGCGTCTGCACAAGAATTGTTTCCAATCGCGGCATGTCGGCGGCGTTAAAAATTTTGTAATCCGCGAAATTCGGATTCAGCAGCCGCCCATTCTCATCGAATTTCATCTCTTCGAACAGCGCGAAACCTAATCCCTGCGTCACTGCGCCTTCGACCTGGCCTTCGGCAAGTTTCGGATTAATCGCAATGCCGCAATCCACCGCCGCGACAAGCCGCAGCACCTTCACTTGTCCGGTCTCCGTGTCCACTTCGACTTCCGCAAATTGTGCGGTAAATGGCGGCGGGCTGGTCTGAGACATGTTCGATGCTGTGGCGGAAATCGGGCGTTTCTGGTTTTGCGCCGCATACGCCCCGACCTGTTTGAACGAAATCGCTTCGCCGTTTTGACTGATAATCCGGCAGGCACGTTGCCCTTCTTCTGGCTGATATTCGAGCTTTTTGACCTGTTCGCCAAGCATCTTTCCCGCCACGCGCAAGATGTTGTGCAACAACTGCTCCGCCGCTTTTTTCACCGCTCCGCCGGACACATACGTCGTGCTGGAGGCATACGCGCCGACATCGAACGGCGTCAAGGCGGTGTCGGCGGAGGTAATGCGAATATCACTGACGCTGATGCCGAGGGCTTCCGCCGCAATTTGCGTCAAAATCGTATCTGCGCCTGTGCCTAAATCAGTCGCACCGACAAAAAGCGACACCGAACCGTCAGGATTCAGAGTCAGCGTCGCCGAGCCTTCATCCACGCCTGCAATGCCGCTTCCCTGCATGGCACAGGCCATGCCGACGCCGCGCCTGATTATGCCGTCCCCCGATTTGCCGCGTTTTGCTTTCCATCCAATCGCCGCCGCGCCGCGCTCGATGCATTCGCCGAGGCCGCAGCTTAACATCTTGCGTTCCTCTTTATCGCCGAAGGCCGCCGCGACAATATCAATTTCGCCTTGCTGAATCCGGTTTTTCTGACGCAATTCCAGCGGATCCATGTTCAATTGCGCGGCAAGTTCATCCATCTGGCTTTCGATAGCAAAAAAGCCCTGCAACGCGCCATAGCCGCGAAATGCGCCGCTGACCGGGAGATTCGTGTACACGGCATGCACATCGTAATGAATATTCGGAACGCGATACAAAGGCAAGGTTTTGCGTCCAGTACATTCCTGCACGGTCGGCGCATGGTCGCCATACGCACCGGTATTGCCGATCACGTGCATCTCCTGCGCCAGCAGCGTGCCGTCTTTTTTCGCGCCGGTTTTCAGGCGGAGAATCTGCGGATGACGGCAATATCCGCCCGCAAATTCTTCATGCCGCTCGAAAATCAACTTGACCGGGCGCTCGGTTTTCAACACCAACAGCGCCACCACATCTTCGAGGCACATCCCCTGCTTATTGCCGAAGCCACCGCCAATACGCGGCTTAATGACGCGAATGCGATGTTCCGGCATCTCTAAAATCGCGGCTAATTGGCGGCGCGTGTGAAACGGAACTTGCGTGCTGGTAATCAGCACTAACCGCCCATCTTCGTCGAGGTAGCCAAACGTGCCGTGCGTTTCGAGGGCGCAATGTTTCGCCCGCTGCGTCGTGTACGTGCGCTCGATAATTACGTCGGCCTCTTGAAAACCACGCTCGACGCTGCCGATGTCAACTGAAGAAAATGACGCGATATTGCGGGCGGCGTCGAAAATCCGCTCGGCGTCGGTTTCATCATGAATGACAGGCGCTCCCGGCTGCATGGCGGCTTCCATGTCGAACACGGCGGGCAATATCTCGTATTCTACCTCAATCAACGCGAGCGCGGCTTCGGCGATGTTCAGGCTTTCCGCCGCCACAACCGCCACGCGGTCGCCGACAAACCGGACTTTTTCATCGAAAATCAGGCGGTCATAAGGCGACGGTTCAGGAAAGCTCTGTCCGGCTTTAGTGTGGCGAATCGGCTTGACATCGTTGTGCGTCAAGACCGCGTGAACGCCTGGCAGCGCAAGGGCTTTTTCAACGTCAATCGCCCGGATTCTGGCATGTGGATGCGGGCTTGTCAGAATTTTCGCATGCAGCATGCCCGGCATCTCAAAATCATCCGTATATTTGGCCGCGCCAGTGACAAGCCCGACGCCGTCCACCTTTTCCACAGACGCGCCGACCACACGCAATGGTTTATGTTTCATGATGTATTCACCACGAAAGACACGAAACACACGAAAATTCAGGAGTGCCAACGCTTGCTTTGGCGGCATCTTGAATAGGCCAAAGCAAGCGTTGGTACTCCTTTTCAATTCATTTCGTGTATTTTGTGTGTTTCGTGGTTCAGCCTTTTTTGCCTGCAACTGAAAGAATCGCTTCCACTTGTTTTTTATAGCCAGTACAACGGCACAAATTCCCGACAATCGCCTCGCGCACTTCTGGTTCTGTCGGGTTGGGATGTTCGTCCAATAACGCTTTTGCGGAGAGAATCATGCCGGGAACGCAGAAGCCGCACTGCGCCGCGCCGTGATCTAAAAACGCCCGCTGCAACGGATGCAATCTGCTGTTCGACTGCGCCAGGCCTTCGATGGTCACGATTTCTGCGCCATCCGCCTGCGCCGCCATCGTCAGGCACGATGTCACCGCTTTGCCGTTCAGAATCACCGTACACGCGCCGCAATCTCCGGCGCGGCATCCGCATTTGACGCCAGTGTAGCCTTCCCGGCGCAGCACGTCTAACAGCACGTCCGCCGGGGCAATCGCGAACGTTTTCTGCTCGCCATTCACCTTAACCGAAATTTCCATAAAAATCTTAGAACGACAGGGATAGGTGTAAGAAAGGATAACGCGCAATACCCTTTCCTACACCTATCCCTGTCGTCCCCAAATAACATTCATGATTCAATACAAACAATGTGTCGGATACCTTCGAAAAAGTCAAGTCTTTCTCCTATTTGTATTGGCACGAAACGTTATGGGGATAGCTGTCAGACATCTTGAAGGAGTCTGACAGCTTGTGTTATTACACCTATTCGTTGTTGTAAAGACGCAGGGAATATCGCAGCGTCGCGTCGTTAATCTGCGCGTCAAGCGCGACGGGCGGCAGCGCGCTCAATGTCATCAGGATAAGCGGCAGCGAGGCGTAGAACTGCGGGTGTTCGCTTTTGGGCAGGAGAATCGAAAAGGTCGGCGTTTGTGCTAAATTTTTCAGCAACGCGGCGACTTGCGGCGGTTGAAAGATAATATTCGCGACTGCGCCAGATTCGGCAGTCATGCGATACGGCGACGCTTGATTTAACGTAAACAGCCGATCCATTTCGCGCTTGAGAGTTTTTGACGATGCGCCGACCATGCCATATCCATTCGCATTCGCTGGCACGACGCCATAGGCCAGAAGCTCTTGAATCAACAGCGCAACCTTGACCAGCGCGGCGTTGTGATATGATTCGGCGGATTGTTTCACCATGTTGCGCTGTGCCGGCGGAATCGCCTGATCAAGCAGGTTCGTCACTGTGCGCTGCATCGCCGTTAGCGCCATCTCAGGCGGCACGCGAAACGTCGTCAGACACGACACATCCGGCACGGCGTACACCAGCCCAGCCACTCGCGAAGAAGATTGACATTCGAGCCGTCCGTCGGTCATTGCCTGCAATGCTGCGATTTCCGGCAGCAAGGCGTAACGTTCCATTTGGGGAAACATCGTTTCCAGGCGATCCATCATTTGCGCCGTTTCGTCTCGATTCAGCCCGGCGAGGATTGCAGTATCCTGTTCGATGGCCGTAGAGACGCCCCGGCGGGGCATCTTTTCCGTTACCTTCTGCGTAGAGACGCCCCGCCGGGGCGTCTCTACGAGGGATAAAACAGCGTCAAGCCGGATTTCATCCGGGAGCGCGTTGAGCGAAAGGTCAAGCTCTGCGCCCGGCGCGATAGCCGAAAGCGCGTCGCGGTTCATCTGAAAGAAGGGAGAGCGTTCCAGCGTTCGCAGGAAGTCAGCAGGCCGCAGTTTCGCCGAAAAAAGCGGCGCTTCAGGCTGCTCTTTCTGAGCAGGCGCGACGTTCTTTGCGGTAGCGTTTTTCACGGTTTTATCAAGAAGAGGAAGCGACGTTGACAGGAACAACACATCATCAATCACCGTGTAATAGAGCGGAAAGAGCATGTCGGCGGTTTGCAGTTGATACAGAACGATTTGCGTTCCAGGCTGCGCGACTGTGATGGGTTGTTTCCATAAAAAGGCATTAACAGCGTAGGCGAATTGCTCGCTCCTGCGGGCAAACCAGTCCACCCGACTGAGCAGCAGCATCGGCGGAATCACCTCGTTTGTCGCGCTTTCATGCACGCTGAACACAACATCTTTTCCAATCAGGCGCATTGGGTTGAACGGCAGCTTCGATGGAAAAGACGCCGTAAATTCCTGCCATTCCGGCGTCTGCTGAAGCTGTTGAAACGCGGGCGACGCCAAAACATGTTGGTAGGGTTTGCTGGCCAATAGTTGCGGCAGTTGAGTCTTCAGCGAGGGAATATGCGCGTATGCCAGCGGTTCATCCGGAAGAAGCGCCGATAAATCAGTTTCTACGCGAAGTCGCTGGAAATAGCTGATGATGCCGGTTACAAGAAGCAATACAATCGTCGCAGTCAGTGGAGCAGCCCAAATTGTCCAAAAATTGAGTTTTTTCATGCGTTGTGACGTCAATCGAAACTATCGTTTCGACCTCCATGCAGAGTTTCCTGCAATCTATCTTTCAAGAGAATATGTGCCAACGTTTGAGTAAAGATGGTCGGATCATCCACCATCATCATGTGTCCTACGCCGGGGACGATCACGGTGTCAACGTTTTGCCCTAACAATTCTTTCAGCGCCGGGCGCTGTTTCAGCGTTTCTTCGCCGATCAGAAAATGTTTGTTCAGGGGAAGTTGTCGAAATTGCTGAATGAATTGCGGGTCGGTGGTGACTGAAATCAGGGAACGTGCGCTGCGATACATCGAAATTGGCGTGGCTTGCAAAAGTTCATCAATGTATTCATCCAAATCGGCCTGATGAAACCTGACAAACCAGCCTGTTACCAGAGTGATCGCTAAATCGCGAAATTCTTCGTACCGTGCGATAAAATTTGTTTCGTTCGCATAACTCACGATTCTCTTGCTGAGTTGCGCATCTCCGGCTCTGAGATTTGGCTCAACGACGATTAACTGTCGGAGCGCCTCCGGTCGCTGGAGCGCCATCAAAATCGCAATCGCGCCTCCCATCGAATGGCCGACAAGAATCACGTCGCGCGCGCGCAATGCGTCGAGCACGTCGAAAATCATGGCCGCCTGCGTTTCGAACCGGTAATCATACGAGTTCGGTTTTTCAGAGCCGCCAAAACCCGGCAAATCAAGCGAAATCAGGCGATACGACGAAAACACCGGCGCATCAAACACGCAGTCCCAATATTTCAGCGAACACCCTAACCCATGCACCATAACGATGGTTGGATTCGCGATGTCGCCGCGCTCCTGATAGTGTATGCTGATATGATTGACGGTGATTCTCGGCATAGGCAAGAGCTATCGGGTTGATTCCGGTTCTCGATACAGTTGATGCTGGTTAATATACTCCGCAACCGAGGTCGAGACGAGATGATGAATCGGCAGCCCTTGCCGAATACGTTCTCGAATCTGAGAACTGCTGATGTTCGGCAAGAGCATGCCTTGCTGTTCAAGCGCTTGCGCCTGCGCGATTAACCGCTGAATGCTGGACATTGCCTGGTTGCTCCCTGTCTGATTTTGAGAAACATGACGCGCTGCGGCTGGCAGCATTCCCGCTCGCGGCACAACCCAGAACTCCACCAATTGCCGCAATTCCTCAAAATTTTTCCACCGATGAAGCTCGGCTAATACATCAGAGCCGATCACCCAGAGAAAACGGTCATGCGGATACAGGTGTTTGACATACCGCGCGGTATCAATCGTCCAACTTGTGCCTTGCCGGTCGCGCTCAAACGGTAGCGCTTTGACGCGGTCATCTCGAAAGGCTTCAATCGCGAGGTGACACATCGCTAAACGATGCTCGAACGGCGCTAACACTTTTCGAAATGCGTGTTGATAACACGGAAGCAGCCAGACCTGATCTGGCTTTGCGGCGGCAAGAACATACTGGACGATAAAGAGATGGCAGAGATGCGGCGGGTTAAAACTCCCTCCAACAATTGCGATATTCATAACGAACGCGGTTATTCGGCGGCGAACAGCGGCAGCCGGCGAGCAGGTCGAGTAGTGGCTTAGTCTGTATAAACAACTCTGAGCAGTTCATTGAATGCCCGGCGATATTTGTCAAGATTTGGCGCATTGATATTTTCTAACAACGAGATGCTTTTCGCCATAAGATCAAGCGCGTCTTCGTAGCGAGCCTGTTCCTGATGCAGTTTCGCCCTGCGCCAGAGGTTGTCCGCCATACCAGTTACATCATTCAGGCGGGCTTTGATGTCATAGCTTTGCTCATAGCATTGCTCCGCTTTTTTCCAATCTTTCAGCATATCGAAGACTAACGCCATGTTGTCGTAGGTCGAGATTTTGCCTTTAATATCGCCGATTTCGTTTTTAAGTTGGATGCTCCGGCCAAATGATTCCAGCGCTTTCTCAACTTGTCCCTGTTTGGCGTACACCGTGCCAACATTATTAAACGCTCTGGCGATCCCTTTGCGATTGTGGCGAAACTCCTCGACCTTCATCTCTTTGGTGTAAAACATCAACGCCTTATCCCATTCCTGTCGCGCATAAAACAGATTGCCGATGCAGGCGTAGGCTTTGCTGATGCCCTCGCGGTCGCCAAGCTGCTCATCCAGATCAATGCTGCGGACGTAATATTCCAGCGCTTTATCCCATTGCTGCGCCTCGGCGTATGCTACCGCCATTTTCTTGTAAATCGCGGAAATCCTGGGAAGCTCGTTCGCTTTTTTTGCCTTCGAAAGGTCGGCTTTATATAATTCAATAAATTCGTTGGTGTCGCTCATACCTGATGTACCCCTGCCAAAATCAACATGCTGCTCCGAATGTTCTTTTTAATTAAACATTAAAATCGTTTGTTGTCAAGAACTCAATCGCGTTGAAAGAAAAAAATACGCCGTGATTTATTTCTTGACCTTCGATAGGCGGCATTTTATGTAGAAAAGGCTGGGCGCCAAATATGTTTTTATGATGGATGAACATGAATTGAAAGGCTGGAAATATGATGAAAATCGGCGTGTTATCAGATACGCATCTTACCGCTCCGGCGGGAAACTTTCTGGGAAACGTGACACAAAAAATTCGCAATAAGCTGACGCTTGAGGATTTGCGGGCAATCGTGGCGGAGCATTTTCGCGGCGTTGAGTTGATTATTCACGCCGGGGATTTCGTCGAAACGGCGGTGGCTGATATGCTGCGAACATTTGCGCCGTTAGAAGCCGTGCATGGCAATATGGACATCGCCGAAGTCGAGCGAGCGTTTCCGGCGGCGCGAGTGCTCGAAATCGGCGGATTCAAAATCGGCGTCACGCATGGCGACGGCGCTCCGCAGGGGATTATCGAGCGCGTGAGCGCGAAGTTCGCTGGCGTGGACGCAATTGTTTTCGGCCATTCGCATCAGCCGGTCAACGAGCGGCGCGACGGCGTTCTGTTTTTTAATCCAGGCAGCCCGACCGACCGGATTTTTGCGCCGTATAATTCTCTCGGCCTGCTCGAAATCGGCGACGCAATTTCCGGGCAGATTATTCGATTGTGATGCGCTGAGATATGTTACCGCGACCGCAGAAATTCTTTTAATCCGACCGCGCGATCTAAAATCCAGATCGCGCAGGCGGCGACGATGATATAGACCGACGACACGGCGGCGAGCGCCGGACTGATCTGGGTGCGAATCGAACTATAAAGCGCGACCGGCAGCGTCATGTTTTTCGTGGAAACTAACAGCAGGCTGACGACAAATTCGTTGAAACCGAGCATGAACATCAGCAGCGAGCCGGTAATGACGCCGGGCATCAGGGCGGGCAGCGTCACGTAAAAAAAGGTCTGAATTTCATCCGCGCCAAGATTCTGCGCCGCGTCCTCCAAATTTTTATCAAGCGCGTTCACGCTGGAACTGACGGCCCAGAGCATGAACGGGAAATTGATAATCGTTAGCGCCAATCCCACCGGCCAGAGCGCATCGAGCCAGTTTAACTGGCCGTAGATAATCATCAAACCGACGCCGGAGACAATCAGCGGAATCGTGAACGGCAGCAAAAAGTAGGTCTGAAAGAAATGTTTTCCTTTCAGCGGATACTTATTCAGCGCCAACGCCGCAAGCACGCCAATCGGAATGGCGGCCAGCGTGCATAAACTTGCCACGTAAAAACTGCGGACAAACGCCATTCGAAACGCCCGCATCGCCGGATCAAGCAGCTTGACGTACCATTGCAACGACAGCCCTTTCGGCGGAAACGTGATGACGTTGCCAGCAGTAAACGAGCCCCACAAAATGAGCAGCGTCGGCAAGCCGAGAAACAGAAAATCTACAATCGTGATCACTGTTAAAGCGATATGCGTTTGTCTGAATATCTGCCTCAGTCGTAACACGCGCGTAATATTTCCGAATCGTAAAACAACATCGAATTGAAGAAGGGAACGAATGAAAGTTCCAATTCGTTCTTTTCTTCAATTTGCTGTTGTTTTACGCGAAATTCCTTTAAAAATCACAAAGACTAATGCAGAGACGATGCTGACCAACAGCACGCTGAGCGCTGCCCCTGCGGGATAATCTCCTACATGAAACATGGCGTCGTAAATGACGTTTGCCGAGAAATTTACTAACCGTCCTCCTAACAACGCCGGAATCGCGTATTCGGTCATGCTGAGCGTGAAGACGACGATGGCGGCAGACACGATGCCCGGCTTGCTGAGCGGAATGACGACATAGAACAAGGTTTTGAACTTGTTCGCGCCGAGATTTTCCGCCGCCAACTCCATATCCTGCCTGATGTTCGTAATGGCCGGGGCGAGCATCAGGACGGCGAACGGCAGCATGATTTGCGAGAGGCCGACAATCACGGCAAATTCGTTATAAATCAGGCGCAGATTAGCGATGCCGAGCGTATTCAGCAGCGAATTCGCTAAGCCGTTTTTGCCCAAAATAATCAACCAGCCATAAGCGCGGACAATTTCGCCGGTAAAAAACGGCAGGAATAATCCAATCAACAGTAGCTTTTGAATCGCCGTTGATTGAGCGCGAACGACCGTATAGGCATACGGAAAGCCGAACCCAACGGAAAAAATCGTCACGATGACGCTGATGTAAAACGTCCGCCAGAAGACCTTGAGATGCAGCGGGTTCTTGAAAAATTGCGCGTAATTGTCGAGCGTGAATTGATGCAGCACAAAATGCTCCGGGCTGTAGGTTAAAAAACTGTACCAGACGATATTCACCATGCCCAACACAAGAAAGCCCACGACAATCACGCCGGGAACAAGCAGCGCGTAGCCGATATGACGAAGCACCCAGCCCGGAACAAGGCGCGTTTTCGCCCAGCGCAGCCCATCGAAAATTTTCCACTGAAAACAAAGAATCTGCCGCTCGAATTTGTTCATAAAAAATAGTTCATTCAAAAACCTCACCCCTGCCCCCTCTCCAAAGGAGAGGGGTATGCGCTCCCCTCCCTGTTGGGGAGGGGCTGGGGGTGGGGTCATTAACCCATAATATTCTTGAACTGCTCAAACCACTCTTTTTCATGCTCGACAGAGACTTTCGACGGCACGACAATCATGTGTTTGCGTTTGTCTTCGTTGGTGAAAAAGGCTAAATCGGTCGTCATATAATCAGGAATCGCGGCGTTTTTATTCACAGGCGGAGTGCCGAGGCGTCCGCACCAGGCTTCCTGCGCCTCTTTCGACAGCGCAAAATCAATGTATTTCATCGCCCAGTAGGTATTTTCTGCCGGCAGATTTTTCGGCACCCAGAGGGCGTCCCGTTCTAACACAACGCCTTCTTCTGGCACGATCCACGCCACCGGAGCGCCCTGACGCTGCGCCTGAAGCGCGTTCGCGATAATCGTGCATTGCACTGGCGTCTGGCCTTCCAGCAGGGCTTGCGTTAACTCTTCATCGCCGCCTAACATGCCGATATTCGGCTTCAACTGCTTATAAAATTCCCACGCCGGGTCCATATTATCCGGGATGCTGCCGCCATTGATCACCGCCGCGACTGGCGTGAAGCCGATGCCGTCGTCATACATGCCGATGGATTTTTCCCACTTTTTATCTAACAGCATTTTCCAGGACGTGATCGGCTCTTTCACGAGGTCTGTCCGATACGCCAGCACGTATGTATAAGAATAGACGCTCACGAGCGGCCAGCCTTCGACTAACTCCGGCTTCGCGATGGAACTCAGTTCCTTCAAATTCGGCACAAGCTCTTCGGTCAGCGGCTCCGACAATTCCCATAACGCCGACTTCATCGCGTTGGTCGTGGTGTCCCAGTTCACATCAATCGGGGGTTGTCTTTTTTGGGAAAATGCCGTCCTGAGTTTCTGCTGCATGATATTGTCTTCGGTGTTGTCATACACGACCGGAATGCCGTATTTCTGCGTAAATGGCTGCGATACGCCGAGATCGAGCGATTCCTGCCACGTATCGCCCCAGGCGCGGACGACTAACTGCGCCGGTTTTGCCGGTTCTTCGCTCCACGTAAATGATGAAAAACCGAGCGTGCCGAGCGCGGCGGCGGCTGTGCCTGAATATTTCAAAAATGTCCTGCGATCCATCGTTGCCATAATTTCCTCCTGCTAAAATCCCCTCCTGGGAGGAGAAAGGGGTGGGTAAAAACCTTCTTTTCATGTAACTATTTAGCCCGTAGGGCTTTCAGTATTGTAGAACGTGACGGTGCGCGATTGCTACCGCGTAGCGGTTGTGGTATGCTCCACATCGCCTCCGGCGAACAAATTGCGGTGTGCTGCGAGTTCTACAACACCGTATCGCCTACGGCGAAAGCAAGGTAAATAGTTACCTTTTCATTATTCAGTCAACACAATAATATCGCCTGTATTCCAGCCGATACTCACGGCGTCGTTGGGGTGATACGTCACCGAATTCGTCAAATTCGACTCGACCACCTTAATCATTTCCTCTCCCAATTGAATGGTGTACGCGGTTCGATCTCCCTGAAAGATCACCTCCTTCACCCATCCGTGATAGCGATTGTCCATGTGCGTGAGTTCATCAGCCTCGCGGCGCAGGTGAATCCGTTCCGACCGAACGCCGATCATGCAGCGTTGACGCGGCGAAAACTGCGGTCGTTTCGGAATTTTGATCTGCATCTGCTGATGCTGCAACACGCATGTCGCGTCGTCAACTGCCGCGATTTCTCCTTCGAAAAAGTTGGTTTCCCCTATAAAATCGGCGACGAACTTCGATTGCGGCGCAAAATAGACTGCTTCAGTTGACGATGCCTGCGCGATTTTCCCGGCATTCATGACGATAATCCGATCCGACATGACCAACGCCTCTTTCTGGTCGTGCGTCACGCTGATAGTCGTCATCTGGAGTTCATTATGAATGCGGATCAATTCAAGCTGCATATCCTCGCGCAATTTTTTGTCCAACGCGCTGAGCGGCTCGTCTAAGAGCAAGACTTCCGGCTCGAAGACTAACGCCCGCGCTAACGCCACGCGCTGCTGCTGTCCGCCGCTCAACTGGTGGATTTTGCGCTGCCGCATATCCTGAAGGCGCACTAACTCCAACACGCGATCCACTCTGCCCGAAATCTCCTTTGGGTCGAAACGCCGCATTTTCAGCGCAAACGAGACATTGCCGAACACATCGAGGTGAGGAAACAGGGCTAAACTTTGGAACACCATGCCGATTTTGCGCTCATACGGCGCTTTATTGGAAACAGGCTCGCCATGCAGGTAAATTTCGCCAGACGTCGGCTGAAGAAATCCGGCAATCATCCGCAGCACCGTCGTTTTGCCTGAACCGCTTGGTCCTAACAGCGTGATAAATTCCCCTTCGGCGACCGTAAACGACACATCATCTACCGCCGCCGCATGTCCATATCGTTTCGTCACTGACCGCACGTCAACCGTCAGCGGACGATTTCGAACATCGTTCTGCATATTCGCATCCCCTTGATTTTCAGCCAAACCTGACCGAATTCTTTCAACAAATTTGGTACAATTTTTTTCGCGGAAGAAAAAGTCAATAAATTAAAACAGCGTAATGATTTCTATGTGTCAACGATAAACTGTCAGACACCTTATAGGTGTCTGACAGCTATGTCACAACAATCATCCAGCCAAATCGCGGCGGACAAGGCTATCCGTCGGCACATAAATTATCGCAAAACAACGATGTCTCTTTGTTGGTTATTCGGATGATTTCGGTTGACAGAATCCGGCTATATTCTGCAATTTACCGGAAGATGATATCGGCATTTCGTCACCGTAGAGACGCCCCGGCGGGGCGTCTCTACGGGTGGGAATAATAAACATCTTCAATAGAGAATTAAGAGGCTTTATGGAAAATATTATCGAAATTTACACGCTCAAAACGATGTCTGCCGCCGACCGCATACGCATTATGGAACGTGCACAGCAGGAAATCAATGAAATTTACCCGCAGGTGCGGCGCGTGATTGACGATGTCCGGCAACACGGCGACGCCGCGCTGTTCAAATATATGGAAGAATTCGACGGCGTGAAGCTTGACGCCGCGACCGTGAAAGTCTCTCGTAAAGAGGTCGAAGATGCCTATAAACTGATTGACGCGACGCTGTTGGAATCGCTGAAAATCCTGCATAAACAGGTGCAGCGCTTTCATGACTTACAAAAGCCGCAGGAATGGATGACGGAATTGTCGCCCGGCCTCCTTGCCGGTCAGATGATTGTTCCGCTGGATATTGTCGGCTGCTATTCCCCCGGCGGGCGCGGCTGGTTTCCGTCAACCATGTTTATGAATGCCTGTCCTGCCGTCGCGGCGGGCGTGAAGCGGATTATCATGTGCACGCCGCCGTCGAAAGATGGCTCGATCAATCCCGGCGCATTGGTCGCCGCCGACATCGCCGGAGTGCGGGAAATTTACAAGCTGTCGGGCGCTCAGGCAATTGCTGCGATGGCGTATGGCACGGAAAGCGTGCCGCAAGTGTTAAAAATCACCGGGCCGGGGAGCGCGTGGGTCGTGGCCGCGAAATCGTTGGTGAAAAATGATGTCGGCATCGGCGTGGAAGCGGGACCGGGCGAAGGGCTTGTGATTGCCGATGAAGCCGCGTCGCCCGAATTTGTCGCCTCTGACATCATCATTCAGGCCGAGCATGGCAACGATTCGGCAGGGCTGTGCGTCACGAATTCCCGCGTTTTGGCGGAAAAGGCGCAGCAGCTTGTCAATGAATACACCGCCGAATTGCCGGAATATCGCCGGGATTTCGTCACCACATCGTTGAAAAAATACGGCGCGATTATTGTGGTGGACACGATGGATGAAGCGTTTGATTTTGCCAATGAATACGGCGTGGAACACCTCGAAATTCAAACGAAAAATCCGCTGCAAGACATGAAAAAAGTGAAAAACGCAGGCGGCATGTATATCGGCGCGTATGCTCCGCTCTCTGCCGGATGCTTCTGCTCCGGGCCGAATCATACGCTGCCGACCTCGAAAGCCGGGCGGATTCGCGGCGGCTTGAATACTGAAGATTTCCTCAAAAAAATTACATTCGAATATCCGACCCGCGAAGGTCTCGAACACCTGAAAGACGCGATGGTCTCTCTGGCTGATTACGAAGGCTTCCCGGCGCATCGCAACGCTATTTTGCGGCGGTTTGCCGTAAAATAACATCAACCAGATAACTGTTAGGAGTCAGACACGTTGGAAGTGTTTGACTCCTGTATATATTACAAACTGATGTTACGCAGCGCCGCCGACAATTCCCCTCCTGGGAGGGGCAAGGGGTGGGGTCGTCCGTGAGTGATTGCTCGT